>NZ_LMTJ01000009.1 GCF_001510715.1 Bacillus sp. FJAT-29814 | reverse complement strand
CCCTAAATTCACTTGAAAACTTAACCATATAAAAAACCCCCTTGAGTTGGACTTTCAGTCCAACTCAAGGGGGTCACTACAAATGACGGTGCTTTCAATTTTATAAAAAAAGGCTTCAAGAAAACTCTTTCCATGCTTTTAAAAAGGTTTATTTTTTGAAAATAACCAAGGCTGTGTATTTCGAATCTGGATGAACTCCATATTCAGTATGACTTCTAATATCAAGAGGAGTAGTATTGTATTTTATATCGATAAGATTACCGTCCGCTAAGGAACTTAGAAACTTATTCACTTTACGAATTAATTCTTCGAATTCTATACTTTGAAAACCTTTAACCTCGTACATATGCACAAAACACCTCCGAATTTGATGTCTTGTTAATGGTACCATAAATTTCAAATTTAATCAAAATTATACATTCTAACATCCATAACCATTAGTTGTCAACGATTTTAGACATTATTTTCACCATTCTTATGATAAGTACGAGGATTACTTACTCTATCTAATGAATATTCCGCTTTCTAAAATTGCCGCCCTTCACTTCTGCTACATCATAAACCGTAACAAAGGCCTCTTCGTCAATTTCTTGGATGATTTCCTTTATTTTGCTATCTTCTAAACGATTAATGACACAGGTGATTTCCTTGAATTTTTCCTTGGTATACCCGCCAAAAACCTCATTGTAGGTTGCACTTCGCCCTAGACTTTCCCGTATCGCATCTACCATTAAAACAGGTTCTGTGGTAATAATTTTGAAGGTCTTGGATCCGCTTAACCCTTCCTCTACGATGTGGATGACCTTGGAAGCAATATAGTAGGCAATCCCGGAAAGAAAAGCCCCTTGAAGGCCAAAAACAAATGAAACGAAAATAAACACAAACAAGTTTAAGAACAGAATAAGATCACTTGTCCCAAACGGCAATTTTCGCGAAAGCAGGACGGCAAGCATATCAATTCCATCTAGTGCACCGCCATTACGCAACGCGACCCCCATCCCCAAGCCGAGAATCATTCCGCCAACAACAGTAATCAACAAGGTGTCTCCTTCAATAATCGTCGGAATGTGGTGCATGAGGCTTGTCCCAATAGCAAGTGAAGCGATTCCGATAGTGGAATAAATTGCAAAACTCGCTCCAATTTGTTGGTACCCCAACCAAATGAATGGAATGTTAATAACCACAATTAGCAGTCCCAATGGCAAGCCAAATAATTTGGAACCAACAATGCTTAGTCCGGTTACCCCTCCATCAGAAACGTTGTTCGGGATTAATACACTTTCAAGTCCATACGCTGCGATAAATCCTCCGATGATAATCACCAAAGCGCGAAGGACCATGATTAGTGCTTTTCTCTTTTGGTTTTTGATTTTACCCATTTTAAGCCTACTTTCATGTTATGCTAATTAAAGTTTATCCAAAATTCCCCAATGTATTTACGATTTGGCATCATCCGTTCAGCTAGGGTAACTTTAGCTTATATTTAAAAATGAAAGCCATATTGTTTTTAAAACAAACAATTTCTCTTTTACAGTCAAGATTTTTAGAAAATCGACTCTAATTGTTTTATAATACAATTTAATAATTTTTATAAGGGTGATGTTAAATGCGCGAGGTAACGTTAAGTCAAATTTTCAATCATCATATCGCTCAAAAATATTTAAGTCGCTCAGGAATTGTCCATGCCATTGCTTGTGCCTATCATGCGTTTAAATTAGCTAAAATATATGATGTTTCTGTCGATATGGCCACGAAAGCCGCCTTGTTGCACGATATGGGCCATTATACATGGTACCGAAATGGAAAATGGGATTATGAACTATACAGAAAAAACGATATTCATGCCATAAAAGGCGCGGAACGGGCACATAAATTATTGATTCGATTGGGTGAGAATCCCATTATTGCAAAAGAAATCGCACTGGCTATTTTATTTCACACAGATTCTTATATGCCCGAAGCCTTTATCAAACGAACTCCGCTCCAGGACATTGTTAAATTGGCCGATGAGATGGATGAAGAAAAAGGCGGCATGCACCATTATAAGAAAATGGATAAAGAGAAATCGAAAAAAATGATTGAACGGCTGGACCAAATGGTGGATGAGGAATTGAAAAAACATGCTATACCGGATGGGGCTGATCCTTCGCAGGAGGGCGGGCCTTAAATTCGAAGGGCAAATTAATTTATTAAAAAATGGGTTATATTACTGTTAAAAGGTTTTAGATGAGAGGACACATCTTGGGGATTGAGGTTCAACAGATGAGGTATTGTGAAAACTGTAAAAAGGAAACGGTCCATCACGTGTATGAGGATGCGCTTGAACTGGAATATCGCTGTACAAATTGCAATGATACATCACAGATGGTGAAATCATTTTTTTGATACCAGTCCCAAGAAGATCCGAAGTTCATTTTAGCCAATGGATGATCCGGGTTGTGAAGTCGCTTAAGTTCCTTCATAACCTGGTTAAGATAATAGCTATTTTACCTGCAGCAATTCTCTGTTACTAGTATCTATTCAACTCAAAAACCGAAAGGGAAAAAACAGCCACGCATCATCGACGTAAAGTACCATGATCGCTCCAATAAAGATTCCTAGAATCATAAAAACCGCAGCCTGCATTTTGTTCCTTATAAGATGTAACGAATAACCGATCGCTAACGTTAAAGGTATAAATACCAGTCCAACCGTAATCTGTCCGATACTGAACGCGGCGATGAAGCTGAAAATATAGGCGGACAAGGAAGCAATCCAATAGAGCTTATGATTTCCTTTTACAGAAAATACAATCGAGACAACCGTTACAATCAACGCAACAAACAAAATGAATGTAAAAATCGATATCCCCTCCTTACGTTACCTTATTTTACCACGAAATAATACCCAAAAACTTCTAAGTTTTATTAAAACAGTGCTCCATTTTGCATCCTTGGTGTAATCTTTATAGGAATATGTCCACACCTAATATAAAAAATATCATAATTTATTTATAGATAAAGACGGCATGAAAGGAAGAGAATGGACTATGGAGCTTCACAACGACCAAAAGCAAACAAAGGGCAATGTGGACCCATTTACACAACTAATGTTTGGGGAAAATCAAAGAGGTAATCGAAAGGAGGAAAGTCCTATAGAATCAAACCACGATCAACCAGAACGCTCCGATGCTCCCCAATGGGATTCATGGCTTTTTGGCAACAGACCCAATCATTCACAGGACCAAATACACACCCACAACAACAATCCAATCGAAAACTATCTTAATCAAATCGATATAGGATTAGTGATGGAAACCGTCGACGAGGCGATAAAAACCTATAAACTATATCAACCCCTTTTCAAAGATGTGACTCCGTTTTTTAAAAAGTTCTTAAAAAAGAGTTAAAAATACTAAAGGCTCCTATTTACAGTGTATAGGGGCCTTTACATATAAAATCCTCCTTCCGAATGCAATTGGCAATTCCCCCTATACGTCCAAAAAAATTTAGCCCTAAGTGATCCTCAAAAATACCTATTTTTCTTTTAAAGATATGAATTACTCATAACCCGATATAATATAATAGTTTTAGTGAAAATAAAAAATATTCAGAATCCAACAAAGGAGGAATCACATATTGAAATCATTTACCGAGTACCAAAACATCAATTGGACTAGTAGAAGTGTAAAACTATCCACCGGCGTAACCTATGCTTATACCGAGTGCGGTCCGGTTGATGGCACCCCGATTCTTTTTCTTCACGGTGCAACAGATAGCCGTGTATCCTGGTCACAGGTCGCGCCGCTGATGGCTGAGAAGGGATATCATTGCTTCGTACCGGAATATCGTGGACATGGTTTGTCCGATAAACCGGAGACCGACGAGAACGGCTATACGGTGGAACTCCATACTCAAGATGTCATTGCCTTTATGGATGGTGTAGGATTGCAGAATGCCCATGTCGTCGGACACTCACTCGGGTCGTTGATCACGCAAAAACTAAATGTACATATTCCTGAAAGAGTGCTTTCATCGACTCTCATCGCCACCAGCCCTGCTGTAAACGTTGATAATGAAGTTTTAGCTTGGATTTTATATGGCGAGGGTACCGAGGACGGATATCCGGGTCTGAATAACATTCCAGATGACACTGCCATGCCGGAATCCTTCATTCAGGAATGGGCAGGCACCACGAATGATGACTCCAGTTTTAGAGAAGCCACGTTAACCCATGCTTTCCAGATGCCCACTCATTGCTGGAAGAGTACATTCAACGGAGCCGGCCATTTTGATAACGCCGATGGAATAAAGGAAATGACTGGACGGGTTCTTGTCTTGTGGGGTACGGAGGATGTCCTATTCCCAAAACCAGTGCAAGATCAATTAAAGTCCCTGCTGGAAGAATCATCTGCAAAGGTTACCTATGTGGATTTTGAAGGAGGCTCCCATAACCTCCATTGGGATAATATGGCCACCGCAACTAAGGTAGCACAAACGATAAATTCTTTTATCAACAAATAACATTTCAAAAATAGGGTCAGATCCCCGGTGCGTGAAATCTTGGTGCACTGAGGGACTGACCCTTTAATTCGTAAAAATGAACGTAATCCGTTCCTCTTGATTCAACTCTTATTAGTCTACACAAGAAAAAAACTTGGTCAGTTATGCCAAGTTTTTTCCTAATAAACTTATTCTTCATCAAACCACAATGGATCCATGTTATCAATATCGCCATTATAATTGATGAGAATCTCTTCTCCTGCTTTTATATCCTTGTATGCATAAAATTCAAATGTGTGGTTATCAAAATTAATTTCATAAAAGGCATTCGGTTCATAAGAATGGTTAAATAACATTCCATAACCAAGAAGGATAGCAGAATGATTAATCCCATACTCAAAAGCATAATCAGCCAGTAAGGTTTTCTCTATGTGTTCATGCTGTTCGTTTGGGTAAGCAATGACAGGTGCTTCATGTAAAAGCTCCCCTTTTTTGATATCACGTGTAGCAAATACACCTCTATTAAATTCTCCATTACTTAGTGAAGATGTTTTTACCTCAATCATGTTGTTTTGTTCTCCTACTCACTTTGATAATATTCCTTCTAACTGTACCATTAATTTGAACATAAAGCTCCATTTTTATTAACGCTCCCAGGTCCGATGGCTCGGCTTTTCAAGATGGGCCACAGGCGGTCAACTGTCTGTAAGAAAATTTAGACCCTTAACGAGCCACGAAATCCTCTGGCGGCATAGTAGGAGTCTGCCCCATTATGGTATACAAAGACCGTGTCATAGCGACGGTCACAAAAAATGGCCCCACCTAGTTTCCTAATCGCTGCAGGTGTTTGCACCCAGCTTGACGATTTCAAATCGAACTTTCCAAGGTTCTGCAGCTCTCGGTATTGTTCTTCCGTTAACAGCTCAATGCCCATGTCAGTAGCCATATTCATAGCGCTATTTTCTGGTTTATGCTGCTTCCTTGATTCCAGTGCTGCATGGTCATAACAAATACTCCTGCGGCCTTTCGGACTTTCCGTTGAACAATCATAAACAAGGTATTCATCGGTAGTTTCATCATAACCGACAACATCCGGTTCCCCGCCAGTCCGTTCCATTTCATGAAGCGACCACAATTTTTCAGGATTCGCCTCCAGCTTAGCCTGAACTTTCGCCCATTCAAGTCCCTCATGGCGGTTCATATTTTTCTCAAAACGGGCTTTCAATGTTCCGAGCAATTCTTCGCGTTGTTCTAGTGATAACTCTTTTTTATTTCCATTTGTCATGTTTGTTTCCTCCATATTATTCAAGTCATGATTTCCTGTTTATTTTTAACTGATTTACTAAAGAAGAAATTAATGTATCCAAAGGATTAATGATTGGCTTAGCTGTTATCTGCTCCACTTCCTGAGCTGCAGCAACCATCGATAATTGAGCAACAGAGATTATTTTATCTTCTTTGATCATTTTTTGCAGAAACTTGGAAATTTGTTGATTATATTCTTGTTTTTGACCTTTCATGAACAACTCAAACGTATTATGTACAACCATTACCTCTGCATTTAAAGATTTTTGCTGTTGCTCCGCATATTGATGGAGACGCTCCATTGTCCCGGCAACCGTCGCGGGATTTGAAAATAGGATAACCTGCGGTTCGCTTCTATTACAAACAGTTTCAAAGTAGGGTTCATCGATTTTAATAATTGGCACTGGTATGGAGAGTTCGTCTTCCCGTAAAAGTGCAATGTAGTTCGTGCAAGTTATCAAAATTCCGTCCACATTACATTGTGCCATCCACTCTATTTGTTCTTTCACTTTATTTTGGGAATCCGCCGCATTGAAGCTCTTATCCGATGTAACCCTGTACATTAAGCCGGGGTCAACAAAATGGATGAATTCAATGTCATAGGGGGCAAGTGCGCTTTCGATATAGTCAATATTAGAATAATGAGCGTGTAGGCATCCAACTCTTTTTCTCAATTACATTTCACCTCAAGAATATTTCTAATAATTTTATCAGTTCAATTATGGTAATGTCTATGAAATGAGAATAAAAATCACTTTTCCTGTTGGAAAAATAAAATCCCCATGTCCAGTGAAAGAAGACGCAATTTTCGTAAATTATTTTTAAATATTAAATGGCGATTATTAAAGGGTTTTATCTATTCGGTTAAGTTATGTTAAGAATTGGAAAATGGACTTCTATTTCACACAAAAGCTTGTATTATAAAACTGTAAAACACTTTGCAACATACGAGGAGGAATAATGATGAAAAGTTTTAAAAAATGGTTATTTGCTTTGATGTCCGCATTGATGTTACTTGGAGCTGCCACAGCATGCTCAGATTCTGGTACAGACTCTGATGATCCAAACGTTGAAGAAACTGATGTTAACCCTCAAGATGATGGCGCTGAAAGTGAAGACAGCAATTCTGAACAATAAACCGTATAACCTAAAACCGGAACAAGACGGCAGCGGCCGTCTTGTTTATTTGTTTAAATAAACATACTCCCCGTCCTACCTACCCCTAAGCTACGCCAGTCCCTATTTTCCTATTACAATATCTATATATACTTTTTACACTGGATTAATAAAAAATCAATCAATTCCCAATATAATAAAAATAAGAAATGGCTTTATCGACACAATTGGTTTTTGACAATAAGTTAATACGAGGGGTGGTACGATGGAAAAGAAGCTATTGATTATTTCATCTGACATTACTGGGCATGGCCATAGAAGCATTACAGAATCCCTGTGCGAAAAAGTTAAAACCAATTATCAGGTAAAAATTCATGTTGTCGATGGATTTTCGCTTGGCACACCATTACTGTCAACCATCGGGAAAGCCTATGGTCCCCTTACCAGAAATTCGGAGACACTATGGAATCTGATTTGGAAGCTATCTGCTTCAACCCCTCATTTAGTCGACGCACTTATTGAAACACAAATTAAAGATGAATTTCTAACTTTACTGGACGAAGTGAAGCCAGATGTCATTTTATCTGTTCACCCTAATTTTAATGGCTCTATCTTGAATATTTTAGAAAAAGAACAAATAAACATCCCTTTCATTACCCTAATTGCTGATCTTGTGAATATTTCTCCTCTTTGGGCGGACAGACGGGCAAATTACATTATTAGTCCTACGTTAGAAGCCCGAAATAAGTGTGCCCAATTTGGGATTCCGGTCAAGAAGATAAAGTTGTCCGGATTTCCAGTCCGCTCGCGATTTTTTCGAAAGAACGATCAGCCACCCCCCCGTTTTAAAAAGGAGAAACCGTTAACCTGTTTAATTATGAGCGGCGGTGAGGGTGTAGGAAATATGGAAAAAATCGCCAGAAACCTGCTTAACCATTTTGATTGCACCGTGAAAATAGTCGCAGGCAGAAATAAAAAACTTAAAACCAAGCTGGAAAAATCATTGAAATCCCAATATGGCGACAGGGTCGAGATTTATGGGTTCACCAAAAATGTGCAGGATTTGATGCATACAGCCGATATCGCGTTTACCAGAGGGAGCCCTAATGTCATGTTTGAAGCGATCGCGGCCAATACGCCCCTTATCATTACCGGGGCATTGCCGGGACAAGAGAAGGATAATCCAGCCTTCGCTGAAATTCTAAATTTAGGGGTTGTGTGCAAAAACCCCAAGGAAGTTCCCCTTACTGTAGCCAAGTTATTGGAAAATGATGGAGAAAAACTAAATAAGATAATAAGATCTCAACGGCAATTTTTACGTGCCAATGCAGCTGAAGAGATCCTGCAGTTCATCCTGAAGGTCGGAGATTTTCATCTTGAAGAAACTATATTACCTTATACGGGGAGCCGATTATGAGCAAATTAATACATGTCCTTTATGGGTTCGATTGTCGCGTCTTTCAGAATATTAACCGGCATTTTCATCGCTATCTTTTAAATCTATTTTTCCGAACGGTCACGCATTTGGGAGGGGCGACTTTTACCATTCTCTCCACCATTCTGCTTTATCTCCTAGCCTGGTCCAAGGAAACGCGGCTTCTTGCCATTGCCAGCGCTCTTGCTTTGGCATCGAGCCATATTCCCGTCCAGATAACAAAAATACTTTTTCCTAGAAAAAGACCTTATTTGACGATAGAACAAACCAATATACTAGAAAATCCATTACAGGACCACTCCTTTCCTTCGGGACATACGACGGCTATCTTTGCCGTGATGACTCCCTATATTTTGGCCATCCCTTCGATTTCCCTTGTTTTGATTCTCATGGGAATTTGTGTCGGGGTATCAAGAATTTATCTAGGCTTGCACTATCCTTCCGATGTGGTCGCCGGGGCGATACTTGGAATATCCACTGGCGGTTTATCCTACTTATTGCTATGTATATAACAGAAAAGTGTCAAGTGTCTTCCTGTTTTTTCAGGAAGGTACTTGGCACTTTTCATTTTTATATTGAAAAATACATTTTTATATATATTCAAGCAAATCTTCCTGAACATGATTCTTTGATTCTTTCTTTTGTAACATCCTTAAGAAAATATTATTAGACAAAAGGGAAACAATAATTAAGAATGTACCAACAAGATCGAACGTGGTTACCCGCCCGCCTTGAACAGTCGAAATAACAAGAGTTGTAACAGGAACAAAGTTAATAAATAACAGTGCATTTAATGGCGATAATAAATTGACACCGATATTCCAACCGAGCAACGCGATAACACCAGGAAATATGATCATAAATAATAAATGCGGGATTATAACGATGATGTTTTTTTCCGATGGGACGGATATATATCCAAGCAGCGTTGCCCCTGCCACAACGACAATGGCTGTAACCGTTCCAAATAAACAGCTCAACGTGGAATACCTTAACGCAGACCAACCGGCAAACTTACTGCCACCCATTGTGTAAATGACCCACCCTATCACGGCAATTAATAGAAGCAATGTAGGAATAAAATGATCCGTGGCACCCAGAAATGCTTTAATATCACCTTTTGTTATCACTAGAACTGCACCGATAAATGACACGAAAACGCATATCAATGTAAATACAGGGGGACGGTTTTTAAAAGTCATCCATACAATCACAATGGAAATCATCGGCATTAGTGACTCCATAATTGATGCCTCCATTACTCCTGATTCACCTAATAAATTTTCTCCCCAGAAGATTAGCAGATTATAGACGGTAAATGCCATCGTCCCGAAAAACCATAAGTGAAGCCCTTTGCCTTCAAATCGAAAAGCCTTCTTACCTTCTTTCCATAATAAAATCACGACTAAAATAATCGTTACAGAACCATAACGAATGATCGTAAAATAAAAGGGATCAATATATTTGAAAGCCGAATGTGCTACAGGAAACATTGCTCCCCATGATACAGCTGCAATAAAACATAATATAGCCCCTAATAATACTTTATTTCTCAAATTTCTCTGCCTCCTTCTCCCCGTTGCATATACATAATCGAACATTTTTGACATCTTGTAAAACGAATAAAAATGATGATTAATATCATTATTAGTGATATCATAAAAGGAATAGGAAAAATGGGGCGTGGAGGAATAATAAGTGGAATTTAAAGACTTAGAGATTTTTCAGATGGTGGCGGAAAAAGGAACGATTACAGGAGCGGCAAAAGAGTTTAGTTATGTACAATCGAATATTACATCGAGAATTCAAAAGCTCGAAACAGAACTGAATACCCCTTTGTTTAATAGACATCGTCGAGGTATGAGTTTAACACCTGAAGGAAAAAGACTATTAACTTATAGTAAAAAAATATTATTATTAACAGACGAAATGAAAAAAGCAGTTCAAAGTAACGATGAACCGTCTGGTAAATTAGAAATCGGCACAGTTGAAACCGTCATTCATTTACCAGAAATATTATCTCACTATATTAAGAAATATAAAAATGTTGATTTGTCTGTATTTACTGGTGTCACAGAAACATTAGAAGAAGAAGTCTTAAATCATAAGTTGGACGGAGCATTCGTTACAGAATCAGCCTTCCATCCCGATCTTGTTTCACATGAAGTATTTCAAGAGGAGCTTGTTTTAATTTCAGATAGGCACTCCCCGACACTTGAAGAGTTGAAAGAGAAACCATTCCTATGCTTTAGCAAAGGCTGCGGATACCGAGCACGTTTAGAAACTTGGTATAAAGACCAAAACATCACCCCACAAAAAGTAATGGAATTCGGTACCTTAGAAACGATCTTGCGTAGTGTCGTCGCGGGACTTGGCGTTACATTCGTTCCAAAATCAGCAGTTACCCAATTAGAAAAAAGCGGACTCATCCAATGTCATACACTTCCTGAACAATACAGTAAGATTAAAACTGTTTTTATTAGAAGGGCCGACAATTACTTAACACCAACAATCGATAAATTTGTGGAAACAATCGAATCAAATAAATTAGCAACAATCGAACCCATAAACTATTAGTCATCTATATAACAAGTTCAGGAGCATAATTTCCTTGAAAAAGAGTACAAGAAAGTGCCAAGTTCCTTCCTATTTTATGGAGGGTACCTGGCACTTTTATTCCTTTCGTAATTTCAATAGTTTAAATTGATAAGAAAGGTATGGCAAGCCCGGAAAGACTAGAATGACAAGGGATATCAACCCTAGTACTTGAAAAAGTATTTTTGGGACCAATCCCCAGTTAGCAAAGAAACTTAGCACCCAGAATACAATCGTAGAAAGTAAGAATGGAAGAGCTGTTTTCCCCATTTGTTTCTTTTCACGTTCGTATTTTTCAACCATCGTTGGTTTGTCAGTATAGATTGGCTTTGTTCCTGTTGGGGCACTAAAAATATGAATTTCATTTCCTGCAGAACATACATGGGACCAACCCGCAGCTTCAAAAATGGCAAAATACTCTTCATCTGCATCCTTTTGATAATCTAGCGAATATTGAATGTCCTGAGGTTCACCTTTTGTTAGACTATACCCCAGGCCTGCAAATTTTTCTAAAATCCAACCCTCTTTAGCATATTTGCCAAGCTTCTGCATTTCTTTTTCCTCATAAAAAGCTAAACCGCCACTAGGTACATATTTCACTTTTTTCATCACAACTGCTCCCCCTTTCTTTTAAATACTTGTTCTGCGTGTAAGACCATTTCCCGTCTTCGGTTTACTTCCTTTTTTAAAAGGTCAATGCCCTTTTCGGTTGCAATATAGGTTTTTCGCTTCGGGTCATGATCTTCAAATAGTTTAATTAATTCAGAAGCTAACAGTTTCTTTATGGTGGTATACATCGAGGCTGGCCCGATTGAAAATCGCTGATCTGTCATTTCCTCAATGGTTTGCATAATGAGGTACCCATGTTTGGCTTCAACTAATGACAATAAGATATAGTAGGCCGTGTCCGTCAATTCCCCCATCTCTAGCGTGTCATTCCTAGCCATACTATCCCTCCTTTATGTATCATTTAATGATATATCATTAAATATAATATATCGTTTAATGATATAACAGTCAAGAAGATATAATACAAAAAAGCTGCCTCAAAGGCAGCTAACTATCCTGGTCCGTGTACAAGCCCAAGGGGGTTTATACCTTTTTAAACTTATATGTTCTATAATTTTTTTTTGAATACTATAATTAAATATGTCAATGGGCTACCAAAGAAGCCGCCTTTTATGGCAGCACCATTCATTGACTAATTTCCCCAATTATGAAATAATTTTCTTGCTTTTATATACTACTAGAATGATGGTGGTAACTTAATGGATTTTATTCATGTTAAAGAAGGCAAGAATAGCTGGAAGAGGTATTTATCGTCATTTATCGTGATCATTTTGTTTATCTTCGTTGCGGGCATTCCCTATGGCATCATTGGTGAGGTGTTGGTTGGAACGGATGGGGATCCTAATACCTATTATGACGCGGAGAAAATGGAATACATTGGTCTAGACCCATTACTCAATTTTGCTTTAATGAATTCGACCTTTATCATTTGGATTTTCGGTATTTTTGTTGCTGTTCGTTTCATCCATAAACGGAAATTTAAGACGTTAATCACGCCTAATAGAAACATAGACTGGAAGAAAGTCGGCTATGGGTTTATCACCTTTTTTGTCATCCTTAGTGCCACAACAATTATTGACGCGATCCTAAATCCTGGGGATTATTCAATTAATGAAATCAGTCTTTCTGATTTTTTGCTTTTATTTGTGTTAGTACTAGTTCTCACTCCAATCCAAACGACATGTGAAGAGGTTTTTTTCAGGGGCTATCTCATGCAGCTGATTGGAAAGTGGATTCGGAACCCTTTGGTTTTATCGCTTATTGCTGGAGGAATTTTCGGCTCGCTCCATTTTATCAATCCCGAAATGGGCTATTCACCCATCTTGGTTGGGATGGATTATTTGTTAGCAGGATTCATTTGGTGTTATGTTTCGACGAAAACAAACAGTACTGAATTGGCAATTGGGGCGCATGCTGCTAACAATATGCTTCTAGGCTGGTTTCTTACGATGGATGATTCCTCTTTTGGCCATATACCGTCCTTATTCGTTGTTAATAATATTGACCCCGCTATTTCACTCATGTGGTCCGCTATTGCGATGGGTACATTCCTGTTCCTATCTTTGAAAAAATACAAAGTTTCCAATTTTTAAAAAAGCTGGGCACCCTCCTGTTTGGTTGGGGGTGCCCTTTTTCGTTCATTATTTACGGTTATTTATGCCTAGTTGGTTTAAAGTAAAAAAAGCCGAATCTCGGCTTTTTCTAAGTATCCTTGGCTGTCATTGGATTACGTTGCTTAATCTCTTGGATGGATAGGTTTAAACTGTAGTTCCCATGTTCGAGAAGTTTATCTAGAAACTGATTTAATTGATCCTGCGTTGCCACTTTTATTTTTAAATGAAAACATCCGCCCCCTGAAATTCGGTGTGCTTCGACTACCTCGTTTTGATTTTGGATAAAGCGAATAAATGCATCATGATTGGTTGATTTCATATGAATAATGGCGAACGCTGTATAGGCTAGCCCTATTTTCAATTCATCGATGATAAGTGAGTAGGCTTTAATAACGCCACTTTCCTCCAGTTTTTTTATCCGATTTCCTACAGCCTGCCCCGTCATATGAATTTGTTCCCCTAAGTCTTTCCATTGAATCCGCGAATTTTCGGCCAATAACCGGAGGAGCTGAAAATCAATGTGATCAAGTTCCATATTAAAATCCTTTCACCGTGAAATGATTTGACTGAAAAGTCTTTCATCAACTTATCGATAAGATTCAAGATGTTCTATATCATCTAATTATAATAAATTTTATATAATGAGGTGGAAAAAATGAGCACAGCATTAATCATTATTGATATTCAGAATGACTATTTTCCAAATGGAAAAATGGAGTTATGCAATCCTGTCAAAGCGGCCGAAAATGCCGGTAAAGTTCTGGAATGGTTTAGACAGCATAACGCCAAAAATATCTTTCATGTCCAGCATATTTCGACTGGCGAAGGGGCAGGCTTCTTCCTGCCAGATACAGAGGGCGTTAAAATAAATGAAGCCGTACTGCCACTAGAACAGGAAAGTATTATCATCAAACATACCCCTAACAGCTTTTTTAGGACTGAATTAGCAAGCAAACTAAGAGAAAACGGCGTTACGAAGCTAGTGATTGTCGGGATGATGACACATATGTGTATTGATGCCACAGTCAGAGCGGCAATGGAGCTGGGCTTTGAATCTACTCTTATTGAAGATGCATGTACGACAAGGGATTTATCTTTTCGAGGTAACATCGTGCCGGCACAACAGGTTCACTATGCCTTTATTAGTGCCCTTAACGGAATATATACCCATGTAGTTTCTACAGAGGATTTCCTTAAACAGAATACCTAATTAAATACTCAAAGGTGTATATCTTTAGACGTAGTAGTTCAGATAACGTCGAGGAAATTTCATATCATAGAACAATAAAAGTGCCAGGCACTTTCCAAAATTCTGGATGGTGCCTAGCACATTCTTTGCCTAGAGCTACAAACTTGGTAAGCTCCCTAAGATTCACGAGTTCCTTTCATGCGGCTTTACGAGACCCGGTTAACTCTTCTCCACCCTCTTTACCTCTTCAAAAGGCTGCACAACGACAAAGCCTTCACCCTCGAACCTCATCTGGATCGATTCACCACTGCCCCTCCCAAAGAATGTTTTTAAACTAATATCTGTTTGAAACTCAGGCTGGAGGTTTCCGGACCAGGCAACCGTTGCATTTGGGTCGGTAATTACCGGCTGGCCTGGCGTCACCCGCAATGTCAGTGGTTCATAGTGAGAGGTAATCGCAATCATGCCCGAGCCTTCACAGCGGACATTGAATAGCCCCCCTGCCATCATTCCGGTAATACGTTTCATTAATTTTATCTGCCAGTTAATTCCTGGTTCGAATGCAAGTAAGTCATTGCCGTTCACAAAAATAGAATCGTTTTGCAGATTTAAAATGATAATCTTTTTCCCCTCATCGGCAAGATACAATTTTCCCGTACCATTTGCTTTCATTAACGAGGCCCCTTCACCAGTTAAGGCCTTTTTAAATGCAGTGCCAAGTCCATGCTCCAAAATTCCTTCGCGCTCAAATTTAATTTTTCCATGATATGCGACCATGGACCCCGCTTTGGCCCATACAAGACCATCCAAGTTCACTTCGAGTAAACGAGGTGTCTCTAGTTCAAAAAAGCCCTCGCCTTTATCCTTTTGCTCCGTTTGGTTAATAAATTCCGCCATTGAAAACCGGCTCATCAAGACCACCATCCTTCCATAAAGTAATTACGTTGGGAAAATAAGAAAGTTTCAAAGTCTGTCGAAGGTGATAAATCAATAGAAGAGCAGGTAATAGAAACTTAACAAAAATGATAACCATACCATGTCCCCTGTTATTTAAATTGTTTTAGAATCCGGTAATGCCCTTTTCCCGGGCGATAGCCAAGACTTCTATTAATATGTTGCATTGGAGCGTTATTTTTTTCCGAATCAGTCGTCATCGTATGTGCCCCTTCATTGATTGCTGCTTGAATAGATAGCAACTTTAACGCTTTTGCAATACCGCGCCCACGGTATTCTTTTCGAACGCCTGTATAATTCGTATAAATTACACCAGCATTTTCAGTACTGTATAATTGACTTACTCCAACAAAGCGGTCACCTTCAACTGCAATGAATACCCAGTCATTACGTGATGTGACTTCCGGCAGAAACTCTTTTCTCCATTGTTCAAAAGGAGGAAGACTTCCGAACTGGCCTGGATTATCCTTGGATGTCTCGACACTTAATTCGTAAAGTTTATGTTCAGACTCTTCGCCTGGCTGTTCCGCTAACGTAACAAACTGAATGCCCGACGATATAACTTGATCTACAAAACCTGCATATTTTGGGGCATCAAATTGATTGACATCCAATTCTAGTTCAAAAACATGTGCATCCAATACAAAGCCACGCTTTTGAACGAATGGAAGCGACCCATCAATCCAATCCATAACGATTGAGGATAAAACAGAGGCCTGATGTCCATTAGCCCAATTATTAATATGTGAAAGAATCATCTCTCCTACGCCTTGTCCCCGATAATCGGGATGAACACAGAATTCACTTCCTACCTGACCAGGGTCCACCCATGGAGCACGAAAAGCAGCACCATAACCGATGATTTGGCCTTCTTCTGTCTCTGCGATCACTCTGGTTCTGCCGAAGCCAACTAAGAGCCCGTTTTCATTTAGTTTTAGAGTAGATGATGTTGGAATCTGCCGGTCTTCTTCTTCGAGGGATTGAGCAGTGGCGGTACCCGGCTCTATTAAATTTAGTAAAATTGCAAGTTGCTCATAGTCTTCTGGAATTTTTATCTCACGCAGCTTTGCAATGCTCGAAACTGCACTGGATTTATTAATTGACACCATTCTATACCTCCGAAATGTTGACCGATAAATTTATGAAACTGCCAAACTCGTTATGAATTCGACAGTATTTGAAGAAACCCTTTTTTCACAAAAAAATCCCCTTGAATCAGGGGATTAAGCTTGGTAAATGCAGTGCCATTTCACTTTCGTAATAATTGGTTAAGTGTGCGTAATTCCTCTTCAATGGCAGAAATCCGTTTTTCCAACGGGTCCAAAATTCCTTTTACATATTCCAATTTTTCAAGATTATGTTGCAACTGAACATACTCGTCCTTTAACTCCATTATTTTATATTCAATCTCTTTTTTATTCATTTCCCCAGCCTCACTATGTTTGGAATAATAGATTATCTTTTAACTGATTATGTATAAGGACCGCTGACCCCTCTTCGGGTAAAATAACGGCTTCTTTTTTTACCGCTGGACACTCTCTCGACCCTTTATCGGTCAAAATAAGGGAGTCTTTTTTACCGCTAGTCCTTCGCTCGACCCCTCTTCGGGTAAAATAACGGCTTCTTTTTTACCGCTGGACACTCTCTCGACCCTTTATCGGGCAAAATAAGGGAGTCTTTTTTACCGCTAGTCCCTCTCTCGAACCCTCTTCGTGTAAAATGACGCTTCTTTTTTACCGCTATCCACTCTCCTGATCCTCTTCAAGTAAAATACCGGCGTCTATTTTACCATTAGACTCTCTCGCCCTCTCATAGGGGTAAAATGACCAAATTTTAAGGACCAGGTGGACCAATTAAGACTCTTACGCGGGGCCTTGACTTCCTTTAAACCTGCACTCGATTATACCCCAAATATACTTTCTAGAACTGATAATGGCGATTCATATTTAAATCCAAATTCCCTTCCAGTGTAATAAAACACAGGATTACTAAGATCTTTGGCCAGAGATTTTTCTTTTTCCAGTTGGTCCAACAAATCAACACTTTGACCCTGTCCACCAGACTTTCCTTCACCAATAAATTTCACGGTTACTGAGGCAATTTGCTCTTTTCCTCTCATGATAAAAATATCATGGCCGCCGTCGGAAAAAGCTTTTAAATGAAGATCATCGAAAGAGACCCTGACCTTATTTTCCTTTTTCCGAATCACAAAGCCCCGTTCGCGGAAATAATCCTCGAAGTCATCGAGAAATTCCTGTACTTTTCTTTGCAATCCAGGCTTAACATTGGTTTGTAATAACTCCCGATTATTTTCCTTTAAACGGTTTAATTCCAGTTTCAATTCTTCAATCTCGTTACCCATGTTCATTCTCCCCGTTTCGTTCATTCCTGTCTATTTTATCGCTAAATCACTGTTAGCGCCATTCTGCAAACAACAGTATTGTTTTTCCTTTAATGGAAATTCTAAATATATGCAAATATTGGGATTTTCAGATATGAAGTAGGAGGTACTTTCAATTGATCCTTACAAATCCTATAAATGTTTCCGAAGTCGGCTCGCTTTGGCAAACATACCAGCAAAAGACCTTAATCATGAGATTTTTAGAGTATTTTATTGAAAAGGCCGATGATCCAGAGGCAAGTAATATTTTGGGAGGATTGTGGCAGGAGCTCAACTTTTATGTGAAAGAAATAGAAGATATTTTTTCAGAACAAGGAATGGTTAAACCTGTTGGATTTACAACAGCCGATGTAAATTTAGAAGCTCCAAAGTTATACGACAACGGGTTTGATGTGATGTTTGTCCGAATTTTAAAAGAAGTAAGTATGGGGCTATACACCCTTAGTATGAATATGACCTACAATAAAAGGGTGATGACGATTTATGAGGGGCTTACAACCGTTACTCAAAAAATCTATAAACTCTCAACCTTTTATTTACTCGAAAAGGGAATTCTTAGTCTGCCTCCAAAAGTGACCATGCCTAAAAAAAATGAGTTTATAACTAGTGAAAAGTTTAGGGCGAGCTTTAAACTCTCCGGCGATAAGAGGGTTTTAACGGACCTTGAAGTCGGGATCCTTCATCACAATCTTGAAGCTAATAATATTGGTATGCAGCTTATTACAGGGTTTGCCCAATGTGCCCAGAACAAAGAAGTTAAACAATATTTTATCAAAGGGATGGATCTTGCAAAGAAACAAATTAAAATAATGGAGGAGTTACTTTTGGAGGCAGATGTTCAACTTTCCTCCACCTCAGGAGCGACGGTAACCTCGTCAACCGTACCACCTTTTTCTGACAAACTGATGATGCATTGCATCTATATCCTCAATGGATTTTCCATTGTTGGCACTGGAACAGGTGCATTTTTTAGTTTAAGAAATGATTTAGTAATGAAATCAATGTTAATCGCAAAGGATATTTATTTTTACGCTCAAGAAGGGATAAAAATTAAGATTGAAAACGGCTGGTTCGAGGAACCCCCACAAATGGAGAACCGTTCCCAGATCATCAATGGGAATGAATAAAAAGATTGTCTTCTAGCAGAAATTAAACGTAGTGTCGGTTTCTCCGTACACTAAATTCAATGTGGGGGGATAAAATTGAGCGCACTTACCATCTTAGTTAAAACTGTTATGACCATAATTATTAAGGCTGTGTTCCTATTAGAGATGTTGGAACAAAGACTCAACTACTTGTTAAGAATAAATCCATTAACTAAGCAAATGAGTACCTCATAACTATCTTATATCCACATTGTATCAAAAGGGTAAACACATCCCAGTGTTTGCCTTTTTCAAAATTGCACCCGTTAATCAACAAATAATTGAGGAGGACTTGTATGAAACAAAATCCACAATCTAAGCCTAATGTAAGTTCAATTATGAAACCCGAATTTGCCGGCACCAATGCCCAACAGGTACAACAACAAATTCAAAAAGATGTTAACGCAGGACAAGGTGACATGACTTCCCGAGAGGCAGGCGCCATGCGCGATTAAAAAATCGGTGGTCGGCCTGCTCACTAGGTCAAGTCATTTGGACTGGGTGACAAAGGAAACCTGGTAATACTGCACTTTGGAACCATTTTTCAACCTTGTTGATGGTTGAAGCTGCTGTTCATAGGTGTTAAGAAAAACATTTCTGGAAAAACCGTGCCACGAATCGTAATCGTAATCAATATCTTCAATATATGGTGACAAATAAAAGTGCATAATCAAGCTGGGTCAACTCCTAAGTTTTTCTGTTTTAGCTAAGTTACCCAGTTTTTTGTGCTATTAACCCAAAATGATGAATGAACAAGGGACGGTTCGTGGCTGGAACCGTCCCTTTGGCTTTCCTCTTATGGTATAACCGGCAATAGGATGTGCGATGGATATTTTTCGCTATGATAGATTTTTTGGATAGCGGAGATGCATTCTTTACTGTTTTTCCCTGATTCCCCTGTATTGAGATTGCGGTCGTAACGAGGGAAATTGCTGCTTGAGATTTCTACCCGAAGCTTATGCCCTTTTTTAAAAACATTACTGGTTGCCAGCAAGTCAATTTCATAGCGGTAGACTTCATTAGGTGTGATGAGCGAAGCGGGCTGATTTTTCTCCCTGTATTTGGCGCGGATGATTCCATCGACAATGTTAATCGCTTTTCCAGTCGGATGGACATCGACAAGCTTTGCCGTAAAGTCGGTATCCACTGCAGAGCTTGCTGCATACAGGATGACCTTCACCGGCCCGGTGACTTCTAAATCCTCCGCCAATGCCTCACTAGTGTAGACCAACACATCCTCCCGTGCTTCAAGGTGTTGCTGGTCAATTGGCCCCCGCTGGTAATTCGCTGGCATTAGATGGTTGCCCCCAAGAGACGGAACTGGATTGGCGGGATCATAGACATAACTGTCAAAATTCTCGTCCTGCGGTAGGTTTAGCGATAGGGAACCATCCCCGTCCTTTGTATTGGCTCTGCCTTTACTGTGGAAATAATACGGCGTATAAACCGTCCTTTGTAATGGCCATTCCTGTTCGCTGCGCCATTTGTTTTCACCCATGACAAAGATTTTTACGGGCGCCTCGTCCATAATCCCATTCTTGATTCCTTTTAACCAATAATCAAACCACTGTAATTGCAAGCTTGTTAAATCGGTTTTCAATTCGAGCAACAAGCTTGATGCACTTAAACCGAAATTCAAGTCTCCTACCTGCGGGGCAAATCCTGCATGGGCCCACGGGCCAATCATCAGCTTTGTATTGTTTTTGTGTTTCCATGTTTCATAATGCTCGAGATCCTGGCCCAGTAGAAGATCATACCAGCCCGCGATTCCAAACACCGGCACATTAAGCTGTTCCGACTTTTCTTTTACACTGATTTCCTGATGGTATTCATCCCTTATTTCGTGCTCCAATATATCGTAAACAAACGAGGCGAACCCATCCCCTAGTTTGAGCCACTGGCTGTCCTGAATCGGCAATTGATTAAAGCCGGCCTCTTCAATATGGTCAATCGCATGCACCATCTGCATAAATTCCTGCAGGAAGTCTGCCTTCCCCTTTTTCGCCCTAATCACGGCATTCGGCCCGATGGTGGCTAGCGACCAGGAAATCAACAGGCCCAATTCGAGCGCGCCTCCTCGGTACATAAACACATCGGTTCCCCATGTAATTGGAAAAATCGCTTTAAGATGCGGCGGTTGCATGACCGTAGCCTGAAATTGCGTCATCCCCTTATACGACAGGCCATACATGCCGACATTTCCATCAGAGTATGGCAAGGAAGCAGCCCATTCTACTGAATCATACCCATCCTGATACTCATTTTTATAAGCGTAAAATGGCTCCCCTTCGGATTCAAACCGGCCGCGGACATCCTGAATAATCACGACATATCCCTGGTGCGCGGCAGCGATTGGGTCCAATACCATGGTCGTCAGGGGGAGAAATGTCTTATTGTACGGGGTCCGTTGCAGCAAAACGGGATATTTCCCCTCTCCTTCGGGTCGGTACACATCCGCATACAGCGTGGTTCCGTCTCTCATTACCGCCGGGACATTTTTTTCGTGAATAATTTTACTCAAAATTTCTCCACCTTCCCACTAATAGAATTACAGGCTATCAAAATCAATCTATTACCTTATGGGTAAAATTATTCATGCTATATCCGAGAGTAATTACGCTTCACGAGAGTAATTTCGCTTTATCCGAGAGTAAAGCAGGCCTATACGAGAGTAAAATCCGTCTATCCGAGAGTAATTTCTCCCATCCGAGGGTAAACCAGTTCCCCCGAACCGCTCATTTGCTCTCAACCATTTTAAATCCTAGCTTTCACCCAAATAATCAATCGCCAGCGCGATAAAATACTGAATCGACTCTATGAATTTATCAATCTCCACATATTCATTCGGCTGATGGGCGAGCGTCGGGATTCCCGGGCCAAAGATGAAGGCGGGTACCTGCAAATGCGGGCAGTAAACGGATGCGTCGGTATAATAATTCACACCTGTTGGCTTTAATTCTAGGTTCAGATGGTTTTTTCCTGTCTCAATTGCAAGTTTTATAAAATCATCGGATTCGTCAGTACCCACAGATGCCATGCTGTTTAAGACTTTTATCTCATAATTCGAAGCAACTGCCTTAACCAAATCCTCAATATCTTGTAAAATTTGCTCATTGCTCTGTCCGGGCACGGTTCGGATATCAATGGTCAATTTGCATTGATCCGGGACCACATTTGTTTTGACGCCGCCCTCAATTGTGCCAATATTCAACGTTGGCTTGCCCAATACCGGGTGTGGCGTGTAGTCAAATTGATAGGACTGCAGACGATTGATGATTTCATTCATTGGTAAAATCGCATTAATCCCCTTGTCCGGCATGGACCCATGGGCTGTTTTTCCGTAAGTGGTGATTTCGAGCCATAAGCAGCCTTTATGGGCATGGAAAATTTGGTTTTCACTCGGTTCCGACACAACTAATGCTGTGGCCTTATCAATTTGTCCCTTTTCGACCACTGTTTTTGCACCGAATCCGTCCACCTCTTCACCTGCGGTACCGACAAACTGTAGCTTTCCGTTCAGCTTCACTCCGGCCTGGTCCAAATACTTCAACGCAAGGACCATGGCGGCAACGCCGCTCTTCATGTCGGTTGTGCCGCGGCCAAATACCTTGTTTTCCACCACTTCCCCAGAAAACGGGTCATGCTCCCACTTCACCTTTCCCGTTGGAACGGTATCAAGATGACCGCTGTACACCAAAAATTTGTCATCCTTTCCCCCATTGGGGTATGTAACAAATACGTTTGCCCGGTTGTCCCCCAAGTCATCAAGGTCAACCTGAAGATTGCATGTTTTTAAAAAGGACTGAATCACCTCAGCTACCTCTTTTTCATTTCCTGGCGGGTTCACACTATTCACTTGGATCAATGATTGCAAAAATTGAACAGCTTCCTTTTCGTCGATCCTGTCAAAAACCTTCGATTGCAAAACAGCCATACTTTATTCCTCCTTTTTTGAAGGCTGTGTTATACCTGAATGTTAATTTCACTGTGGTTCGAAAAATAAGCGGAGGAATTCCGGCTAAATTGGGAAATACCCATATTTCCTTAAAAATAAGGGGAGTTTTTCCGCTTATTTGATTCAAATCATTGGAATTTGGTCTATTTAGAGCCGTTAAGCGGAATATCTCCGCTTATATCGGCTTTCTAAGCTTCTCTTTTTACAATAGCAGGAAATTCTCCGCTAAATTACCTATACGAAAAAAATCAACAATGAATTATAACAGAGCCTTTTTGATAAAACCGCCCGTTATCGGAACCAATCCTCAAACGGGCAGGACTTTGCTATTACTTCGAATGCTCTCCAAGCCAATCTTCCAGGATGCCATTTAATTTCCCTGTCATCGCCAGGGAAACGTGTCCGGCTTCCACACTGAGGTAGGTTTTATCTTGACTAGAAACCAAATCCATTAACGGCAGGCTTTGGCATTCGGGGATCAGGGTATCGTTTTTTGAACTGACAACCAACAGATTGGCGGTTATTTTTCCTAAATCGACCTTTTGGCCATGGATGGTAAACTCGCCCTTGACCAGTTTATTTTCTTTAAAGAAATCAGTGTTCATTTGGCGGAATGCTCCGCCCGTCAACGGAACATGACCGCTATTCCATTTATTCATCCGTTTCCACTTTTCGACAAAGCGCTCATCATTCGCACGCGTTAACAGGGTTACATATGGGCTGTTATAAATCGGGGCCGTCACAGACCTGAACATCGCCTCAACGTAAGCAGGCGGGATCACTCCGAAGACCTCAATCAGTCGATCCGCATTATACCCGCTTTCCTTCAGTTCTTCCTCCCATTTATCCGGCAGCATCGAAACGCTAAAATCGATGGGAACGGTCGCGACGATTAGGTTCCTGATTGGTTCCTCCGCAATCGCGGCATACATCATCGCAAAGGTACCGCCTAGACAATAGCCGATTACGGACACTTCCTCGGCCCGCGAATGGCGTAGCGCCCGCTTCACCGCTTTTGGAATATAGTCGGCAATATAATCTTCAATGTTCATATCTTTATCTTCGTATCCTGCTATTCCCCAATCTAATAAATAAACATCATAGCCATTGTTTACCAGCCCTTCAATCACACTGGAACCCGGGGCAAAATCGAGAATTGAAGGTTGATTAAATAAGGAATAAATCATAAATACTGGAATGTCATATTTCTTTTCAGCAGGGGCATAATGCCATAGTGTTGCTTTATTTTTAACCCAAACCCGTTTTCTCGGAGTGTGATTCGTGCTAAGCTCCGGCCCCATGATGGCATTGGCAAACTCTGTCCAACGCTCTAGTTCTTTTTCATAATTGAAGGTTGGCAGGATGGTTTGATTGCTAGTTTTTGTTGCCAAAATCCTTCCTCCTTCCGATTATTTGGATAAAGCGGCCAGTTCCTTTTCCTTTTCCCTGTTCGATTCTGCCAATTCCGCTTTAAGACTGGCAATCTCTTCTTTTAAGTTATTCATCTCGGCCAATTCCTTTTTGAGCTCCAGGAGTTCGAAATGGATCTCGTCCATCTTTTCCAACTCTTTTTTGTCTCTTTGCTGCTCTGTTTTTAGCAGCTTGATTACCTTGACCGCTTCACGGGAAACCTCTGTCAAACTGCCAAACTTTTTATTTGTGGATTCAATGGCATCCTCGACATTCCAGAGCTGCTCCTCCAAGGCATCCAGTTTTTCCTCTGTTTGAATCGAAAGTTTCGCTACATTGGCGAGGTCCTTTTTAGTTGGTAGCTGTAACTGACCCAGCAGTAATTGCTGATTTTTTTGGAACATCTCTAGATACCGGAGCTGCAGGTCCGTCGCTCCCTGTGACCACTTAATATAGTCACGATTGTTTGTCCAAAAATGAATCACATCATTGGCCTGTTTTTCCCAGTTGTTCATTAAATTTTTCCATGCCTCATATGGATCGTACGTTTTGCTGCCAGTCATTTTCAGATCCTCCCGCTTATTTTGATGAGTTCTTAACTTACAGATTTCTTATCGGCTATTTTGAGATCGGCCTGTTTGGATTGTTTTTCTTTTAAAATCAAGGCACATACAGCGGCTATCGCTGAAACGATGGCAAAAAAGATAAATACCTTGCTAAAATCCTGTGTGCCATTGGCCCCGACGGTCACTAAGTATCCGGCAATCAACGGCGAGACGAACGAACCCAATTGGCCAATTCCATTTGCCAGCCCTGTTGCGCTTCCGACAATCTCCTTTGGATAGCGTTTAGGTAGGTACGCATAGATGGAGCCAAAGTTTAAGTTAACAAAGAAGCCCACGAGCAATAGCAATGTCAGTAACATACCGGTATTTCCTTTTTCGACGGAACCAAGCATCCACAGCACCGGAATACTTCCAAGATAGCCGATCAGCGCTACCGGCTTCATGCGGTGAACGACGTTATCCATCAGCCATCCGCCGAGCATCATCGCGAAGAAGGCGACAATATACGGTGCGGAGGCGAAAAAACCCATTTCCTTCAGATTCAGTCCGTGCTGTGTCACAAGGAACGAAGTTAACCATGTTGATGTTCCCCAGTAAACAGCCAACTGGCAGAATAAACACAAAGTAAATACATAAAAATTAAGATCTTTCAGGAAAACACCATATTGTTTTCTTTTTTCTTCCTTAGACATCTTAACAGGAACGGCATTGTCTTCCTCTATATCCTGGTCCTTGCTCAATTTTCCTTTATCAATCATTTCTTTCGGTGAATCCGCCACAAAACGCCATAATAGGAAGATGGCGAGCGCACCTGGAATCGCAAGAACGTAGAATACCGGTCTCCAAGCCCCTCCAAAGAAGTAGATAGAAATACTAGTAACGATTACTGGCACGATTGCAGGAGCTACAGCCCAAGATGTGGCAAAGAATGAAACAGCTCGTCCTCTTTCTTTAAAAGGGAACCAGTTATTGATGGCACGAATCGCAGGAGCAAAATGGTGTCCTTCCCCAAGACCCAAGCCGATTCGAAGCGCGATAAACTGCGCGAAATTTTTCACGACTCCGGTTAATGCCGTTACGAATGTAAAGACTGCTACGGCAATATACATGACTTTTTTGGAGCCAATTTTATCGGCGAGAAAGCCTGCGCTGATTTGTGCAGCCGCATAGGCAAAGAAAAATACCGATGCCAGCTGTCCAACTTCGACAGGTGTTAAGTTCAGATCTTTTTGGATATAAGGCAGAAAGGTTAGAACCGCCATCCGGTCAAAATAGTTAATGATGTACACTAACCAAAGAATGACAAGAACCCAATACCGATATCCCCATGCTTTTTTCATCAAAGTAGACATTTTCAATCTTCCTCCCTAGGATTCATTTACTTTTGTTTGCAGGTTTCTTAATACATTTTTTAATATCTTTCCACCTGGGTTCCTTGGCAGTTCTGATGCAAATTCGATCAATTTAGGAACTTTATAATTTGCTAGTCTTGCTGCTACGAATTCGCGAATTTCTTCCTCATCGAGGATTTCGCCATCCTTTGGGACAATGACGGCTTTGACCACTTCTCCAAACAGATCGTCTGGAATTCCTACAACAGCGGCTTCTAAAACTTTCGGATGATTATAAAGGACATTCTCTACTTCGATACAGAAAATCTTTTCACCGCCGCGGTTGATTAAATCTTTTTTGCGGTCGACGATATATACAAACCCATCCACATCCATCTTGGCCAAATCCCCTGAGCGCCAATAGCCGTTCCAAAATGATGCCTGGTTTGCTGATTTATTGTCCCAATAGCCCTCGACAACCATCGGGCCTTTGATTAGCAATTCCCCTGCTTCCCCAGGCAAACACGGTTCGTCTTCGTCGTTTACGACGATCAAGTCTCCGACGGGAACCGGCAGGCCGACGGAATCCATTTTCGCCTCGTCGTAGATTCTTGGCATAATCGTTGCAGGTGACGAGGTTTCCGTCGCCCCGTAGGCATTATGTAGGCGGGCGTTCGGAAAATATTTTTTCAGCTTATAGATGGTTTCCGAGGACATCGGCGCCCCGCCATAAGCAATAAGGTTCACGTTTGAAAAATTGTATAAAGCAAAGTTGTGATGAGACATCATCATAATGTAAATCGTTGGGACGTTAAACAAGAAGCTGACCTGTTCCCCCGCCGTTAACGTGATGAATTCCTCCGTTTGAAATCTCTTCATAATGACGGACGTCCCGCCGACCCGTACCATGTGAAAAAGCTGACCGATTAACCCTGTTACATGGAACAGCGGAACTGCGATCAATGTCTTGGCTTCATGATTCGTGTTAAGCACCATTTGATAATTCATTGAACTGTGGATGGCACTTATATGACTGCCGACTGCCCCCTTTGGAAGCCCGGTCGTTCCCGAAGTATACATAATAAATAATGGATCGTCTTCGGCCACAAACACGTCCTCGAAAGTAGAGGTTTGTTCCAATATTTCATAAGGAAGATAATCTTTCCGTTTAGGCGTCCCATTTCCAACTAAGAAGAAATATTGGACCGTCGATATGGAATCCTCATCTCGCATGCTTTCCACCTTAGGCAGGAATTCATCATCGACAAACAATAGCCTGCTGCCGGATTGTCGCAGCATATAGGAAAGCTCTATTTCCTTTAATCTTGTATTTAACGGGACAGCAATCGCCCCTAATTTGGCGACAGCAAACACAAGCAAGGAAAATTCAATACTGTTGCCTAATAGAAGTGCGACCCGGTCTCCCTTTTTTACACACATGGATTTTTGCAAATTGCCGGCAATCTGCTCTACTTTATCTTTCATTTCTTTATACGTTAACCGGCTCCCATTCATCACTAGGGCCTCATTGTCGGCGTATTTTTCCGCAGACTCCTCAAGCATCGAAAAGAGATTCTTCGGACGGGTTTCGAACACCTTCACTTCCCGGTTAAAGTGGATTTCCTTGATTATCTTCATGGTAAAACCTCCTGCAACGTTGGGATTATCGGGCGGTCCATCCTCCATCGACATTCAGCACCTGGCCGGTCACGTATTTTGACGTATCAGAAGCGAAGAATACGACTGGTCCTACAAGATCCGATGTTTCACCGATTCGCTTAATCATGGTAGAATGAATGATTTTTTCCGATCGTTCAGGATCTGAAAGCCACTCTTTTGTCATTGGCGTGCTGATATACCCTGGACCAATGGCGTTAACCGTAATGTTATAAGGCGCTAATTCCTCGGCCCAAACTTTTGTTAATTGGTTAATGCCTCCTTTACTGGCAGCATAGGAGGATTGAAACGGCATGCCAATCGATCCCAGAATCGAAGAAATATTAATGATTTTTCCATAATTTTGTTTCATCATCTGTTTGGCGGCAGCCTGTCCCACCAGAAAAATCCCTTTGAGATTGACGCCCAAAACCGTGTCCCAATCACTTTCTTCCACCTCAGGGAGTGACTTTCGGATATTCATCCCGGCATTGTTCACTAAAATATCCAGCGAACCATATTGCTCGACAATTTGATCGACCAATGCTTCTACTTGATCCTTCTTCGTTACATCGCAAGGAATGTAGGTAGCATCAATGTCCTCCTTCTTTAGCTGGGAAACCGCCGATTCCCCTTCCTCTATCCCGCGGCTGGAAATAATCAGCTTTGCCCCATAATGCCCTAACGCATGGGCCATTCCATACCCAATGCCTTTACTTCCACCAGTCACAAGTGCAACCTTCCCATTGAGCTGAAAACTTGGCAGGTTCATACCCTTCTACCCCTTTCCGTCACCGTTCGATTTTTAGAAACTGACAAAACTGTCGATGAATCCACTTATACTCATTGCAAATTACGTGCCAACTTTACGTAAATAAAGAATTTTTCCAATATTTCGACAACATCATTCAAAATAAGATAATTTTTTTATATTTAATACTGTAAAAATATTGGAAAACACCCCCCAAACATAAAAAGCCAGCAAATAAATGCTGACTTCTCGAAATTTTGATTCCTTTTTTCATCAAAGGGTTAAACCAAGCTTTTTCATTTTCTTTACAAGTGCTGATTGGCTAATCCCTAATGCCTCTGCAGCGCGCCGTGTTGTTTTCGATATTTCCATTTGCTCTTTTATCATCTTCCGTTCCACGTTTGCAATCGTTTCTTTCAACTTGCCAGTAGTTTCAGATTTGACGAAGCCCATGCCTTTAAGCATAGATGGCGGCAAATCCTTCAACGATATTTCATCCTGATCTGTCATGACCGCCAGCCGTTCAATTAAATTTTCAAGCTCTCTAATATTGCCAGGCCAGCTGTATCCTTCAAAAAATTGCAGTATTTCGGGATGGAATCGCTTATTTAAACGGTTCTTTTCATTGGTCCTGTTCAAAAAATAGAAGGCAAGTGGAACGATATCCACCTTCCTTTCCCTGAGAGTCGGAACCTTGATGGGAACAATATTCAGCCGGTAGTAAAGATCCCGTCTAAAGTCGTTTTTGTCGACCATGGCCTCTAAATCCATATGGGTGGCGGAAATCACCCTAACATCAATTTTGATACTTTTTGTGCCGCCGACACGCATGATTTCAAATTCCTGCAGCACCCTCAATAGCTTGACCTGTAGGTCGACCGGCATGTCTCCAATCTCATCCAAAAAAATCGTTCCCCCGTTGGCGAGTTCAAATAAACCAGGTTTCCCATGGCTGTTTGCCCCAGTAAACGCTCCTCGTTCATAACCAAATAATTCAGATTCCAGCAGGTGGTGCGGTATGGCTCCACAGTTTACCTTAACCAATGGTTTGGCGGCCCGGTCACTTTCTTGATGGATGAAGTTGACAATGACTTCCTTTCCTACACCGGATTCCCCTAAAATGAGCACACCGGAATCAACCTTAGCCACCTTTCTTGCTAGATGGAACACCTTCATGATTTCCTGGCTTTGCGCGACAAATCCATCCACGTGCATCTGGATTAATTCTCTTTTTCTTAATTCTTCTATTTCGCTTATGTATTGGTCGGTCATTTTTCTGGAGTGAAGCAGTTCAGTTTTTATATGATTTAAGTCCGAAATATCTCTGACATTGGTGACGACAAAGACGATTTCCCCATCCTTGTCGAATACCGGATTTCCGGTTACCAGCAATTCCTTGCCGCGAACGGATTGGATAATGGTTACGGGGGTCTTTTTTTCTAAAACCTTGACCGTAACCGATTCCGACACTATCCCCTCTTTGACGACCGTCCTCATACTCTTTCCAAGCAATTCTTCACTTTTGACCCCCGTAATCCTTGAATACGCGGCATTGACCATGATGCCGACACCATTCTGATCTGCCACGTAAATGCCGTCATAGCTTGATTGAAAAATAGAAACCAAAATATTTTCAATATCAGACTTGTTGATTTGGTCAAGTTTCATGCACTCTGATAAATAATCCAAATTTATCGATTGATTTGTCATTTCATTTTCCCCCACCCATATGAGCCTGAAACTTCTTAACCAAAACATTCATGAGCATGCACTCCCAACCCATGCATGAAAAAGTTTTTTTCAACAAAAAGGTTGATTTCATAAAGAATCAATTTTTCCATTTGATTCGAAATGGAATCATTCTACATTTTATAATTCTACAAAATTTTCAAAATTCCTCTTTGAAAAAGAATAAGCTTCCCTACCGAACTGATTTTTCCCTCTGGCCTCTGCCTATATATGGAATAGTCCTACATGTTTTTGGAATACTACCTCTAGAAATCATTACCACAGGCAAGGACGGGCCCAATATGGAAAAAACAAACAGACCTATTCCACCCGTAACAGAAAATATGGTACTTGCAATGAAACAAGGACTTCAGAATAGCGCAGATTTGATGGTGAAATCTGCAGGCTCCGGAATGACATTGCTATATATGCATACCCTTATTGAAAAACTAATGCTTCACCAAGATATCCTTAGTCGGATTAAAGACGAAAGCTTTTCTTCGATTGATGCCATCATGGGTCAAATTAGGGTAGCTGATATCCAAAAATCCCAAAATTTGGATGAAGTGATTACGGCTGTCCTTGCCGGAAATGTCATCGTTCATTTAAATGGGGATTCATCCGTCCTTTTAGTGAACATTCCATCAGATGAGAAACGCGCCCTATCCAAGTCTGAAAATGAATCCCAAGTGGTCGGCTCACAAATCGCCTTTAATGAAAGCTTGTCCACCAATATTCAATTAATCAGAAGATATTTGGCTGATCCTAATCTTTGCCAGGAAATGTTTCATATTGGAACAAGAACGCATACAGCCGTTTCCATGTTGTATATAAAAGACATCGCATTGGAAGAGTATGTGAACAATCTTCGCGAAAGATTGACGAGCATCAAAATAGACGGGATTATTGACAGCGCCGTTTTATCGCAATTAATTGAAGATAGCTCGTTATCGCTCTTTCCACAAATGACGCTTACCGAAAGGCCAGATTTGGTCAGTCATTGGCTGCTAAACGGCAAAATCGCCGTCCTGGTTGATGGCAGCACATTGGCGATCTGCTGTCCGCACTCTTTTATCGAATTTTTCCATACGATGGAGGATATCAATGTTAGATGGCAAATCGCCACTTTTCTTCGTTTACTGCGAATGACAGGGGTGTTTATGTCGATTTTTTTCACCGCTGTTTATGTGGCGGTATTAACATATCATTATGAAATTATCCCGCAAGCCTTATTAATTCCACTTAGCGAATCAAGAGCGAGGGTGCCGTTTCCTCCTTTATTTGAAGCGTTTCTTTTGGAATTTATGATTGAATTTTTAAGAGAAGCGGGTTCAAGGATGCCTACAAAAGTGGGACAAACTATTGGTATCGTTGGCGGTATTGTCATTGGCACGGCTGCAGTCGACGCCGGATTTACGAGTAATATCCTCATTATTATCGTAGCTTTGGGGGCACTCGGGTCATTTATTACGCCCAGCTATACAATGGGCAATGTCATTCGAATTTTAAGATTCCCGTTAATCCTATTAGCGGGATTCTGGGGGTTATACGGAATTATGTTCGGTTTCTGTTTGATTCTATTGCATCTTTTGCGGCAAACAACGCTCGGCGCCCCGTTTATGGCACCGTTCTATCCGCCGCGATTTTCCGATTGGAAAACAAATGTTATCAGATTGCCATTTACTTATACCTTTAATCGTCCAATCGAACTAAGGCCAAAGAATCCAGATAAATATAATCCTGACAAAGCAAAAAAACAAAAATAATGGCGAATGGCGGTGTCCCGAATGAAAGCAAACTACCAACCAAAGCCGCCGCTTTTGGTAAATGCTTTTATGGCCTTCTATATTATGCACGATCTTCAGGTTGGGGTTGGTATAATGGGCTTCCAACGTTATATATATAGGTACGCAAAGCATGACTCCTGGATTTCTATAATCCTTGTAGGGCTCCTGGTGCATCTGATTGTGTATCTCATCCTGAAAACCTTGCAATTATATGGTTCTGCCGACATCTTCGGTGTCCATGATGATGTTTTGGGCAAAATCATTGGTAAGTTCTTTAATGCCATCTTTATTGTATATTGCTTGTATGCCACCCTAATTACGCTTATAAACTATATTGAAGTCGTCCAAGGCTGGATCTTCCCTGAGGCACCTATATGGTTATTATCCCTATCCTTATTTTTGTTAATGATTTATGGGATTACTGGGGGAATTCGGGTGATTGTTGGCATCTGCTTTTTTAATGTTATCATTTCTTTGTGGATTGTGTTATTGCTCCTATTTCCGTTGAAGTATGCCGAATTCTCTCAATTGCTGCCGGTACTCGATACGAATCCATTGGGGATTATCAAGGGGACTTATCGCATGACGTCTACTGTTCTTGGTTTTGAGTTATTCTATGTCCTTTATCCCTACTTTAAAGAAAAAAGCAAGGTTCAACTTTATAGTCATTTAGGCATACTTATTTCAATCATTGTTTATGTCGCTATCATGGTCATCTCCATTGCCTATTTTAGTCCGGGACAGCTGGAAGATGATATTTGGGCAACGCTTACGATGTTTAGGATATCTAAAATCCCGTTTATTGAACGATTTGAGTACGTGACAATCGCCTATTGGATGATCATTATCCTTCCTAACCTAATGTTTTATATGTGGTCTGCCATGAGGGGGATGGAAAGAAGTTTTAAGGTTGGGGAGAAAAAAAGTTTATTGTTTTTTTCCATCCTCCTGTTCGTGGTGAGCCTATTTTTTAAAACCCGATTGGAAATAAGCCAGTTAAATCAGCTATTAGTGCCTATTGGGTTTTATCTGGCCTTTTGCTATCCGATCCTTTTATTTTTTTTAGCCTTCATCAAAAGGAAATGGAATCAATCAAGGAGCAAGCACTATGAGGAAATATAAGAAATTTCTTTTGATTTTTATTATTCTCCTTCTTTCAGGCTGTGCGAAACCAAAAACTCTCGAAAAAATTGGACTGGTGACCACGAAAGGCTATGATCTTGAGAATGACGGGAAAATTAAAGGATCATTGGTCATTCTTACCGTTGATCCGGATGCCAAGCAAAAAACGACGATTATTACGACGAAAGCGTTAACTGCCAGAGGGATTCGGATTCATAGTGATGTAATGTCCTCCAAAAAGCTGCTCTCAGGCCAATTGAGGGTCGTTTTATTTAGTGAAGCTATCGCCAAGCGTGGAATCAAACCGTTTACCGATACCTTTATTAGGGATCCCTCCATCAGTGACTTGATTTACTTAGGGGTGGTCGATGGACAAACGGAGGAGATGCTAGGGATTGTCAATAACCAAATACCTGATATCGGTCAGCATATTTATAAAGAGATTGACCATAACGTAAGATGGTCCCTTATCCCTTCTTCCACTCTTCATGAAACAATGCAAGGAAATTACGCTGTAGGCAAGGATCCCGTATTGCCCCTCCTCAAGAAAACGAAAAATAGGGTAAGGGTATCTGGAGTAGCATTATTAAAAGATAATAAATTGGTGGGCAAACTTAGTTTTTATCAAAGTTTTTATGTCAGAACACTTGAATCACCGCTAAAATCAGGTGCATTAGAGATTCCGATTTCCGGTGAATCACTGGGTTTGAAAGGAGATCACCTTCCACACAAACAACTGGCAGTCGCCATGGATAACGTTCTCAGCAAACCGAAAATGGAACTAATCAACAAAGAAAATCTCGAGTTTAATCTTAACCTGAAAATCAATGCCAGGATTCAAGAAATAAATGCTGATATTGATTTAAAGTCACCCAAAACCATCCATCTGCTCGAAAAAGACATTGCCAAACAAATGGAAAAAGACATAAAAAAATTAATCGCTTATTCTCAATCGGTCGGGTCAGATCCGATTGGATTAGGCGAGACTTATCGAAGCTCCGTCCGCCATGCAAATCTGACCAGGGAAAGATGGCACAAAATGTATCCAAAGGCTAAAGTAAATGTTAGTGTCAAATTTATAATTGTTAAAACAGGTATCGTGGAATGACTCATGGGGAGCCAAGCGGCTCCTCAATTTAGGCAGCAATGATATGAACGAGTCCCAAAATAATGGCAATAGTAATCAAAATCGTATGTGCGGTACGAAAAGTTTTCCGTTTTTTATTTTTAAATAAGACTGCACCAAAGATGCCGGCGAAGGCCATTAACGCAACTGCCCCTAATCCAACCAACCCTCCACCTTCCAATTCCCCTTCGCTTAGGTACATAGTCAATCCATGAATAGAACCTAAAGCCAAGGCTATGATTCCAAAAACGATATGATATTTTCCAAAAAATTTTGAGAGTGAAATAAAAGGTTTTTTCGTTGTAGGAAAATTTGTTATCACTGCCTTTACTGACCTTCTAAGCGGGAAGATGATCCCCGCAGTCCCCATGGCAATTACCGTTCCCCAACCAACCGTTTTTCCGATCTCCTTATAGGGACCTTCTTCTTTCTCGTGTTCACCTCTTTGTTCGTGTTTATAGTTCTCACCATGCTCATCATCAGCAAAGGCCAGGTTGCTCCCACTAACCGCAAAATGAAATGCCATTACAAACATAAAGGCCAAGAATATCATTGCTACATGCTTCATGTTACATTCTCCTATGTCATTTATTTTTCTTTAGGGTACCTTCTTAAAATGAAAAGTATCTGAAAAAATATGTAATGCTGCCCTTGTTTTTTTATTGACCGTTATTTGCGTGGGAAAATGTGATTAAGGTTCGGGCCGGACTTGTTTCCCATTGTACTATTTGGCAAAACTTTTATGTTTTAAGATTCGAATTTGCTTGGTATAATGATGGACATCAAAACGTTGGAGGATAACAAATGACCACATTTGAAAAGTTAAAACCGATTATCTCAGACCAGCTGGGTGTCAAAATGGAGAATGTTACAATGGATGCATCATTCAAGGACGACTTTGAAGCGGATTCGCTTGATATGGTGGACTTGACAATGGAAATTGAAGATGAATTCGCAATCGAGATTGGCGACAAGGTAGCTGCAACCCTGCAAACTGTTGGGGATGTCGTTCGTTTTATTGAGAGCCGTTAAACTCCATACAAAAAGGGACGACTGCAAAATGGCTCGTCCCTTTTTCCATTCAATAGCTAGGAAAATGCGATTCGTGTATTTGTCCTGGCTCTTGTTTGGTCAATAATTCCTCTAATGCCGCGAGCAATACTTTTCTTTGGGTCTCTTTGTCGTGCGGCTTACCCAAAGAGTGCCCAAATTCGAATCCGACTGGATGAATCGCGCGAGGCGGTCTCATCAGACTCGATTGTGCCACATCCAGGGTAATCAGGGTTGTTGGAATCCCCTGCGATTCAATTCCACGCTGCACTGTAACTACAGTGCGATGGCAGAGCGGTCAGCCGGCCGTTAACAGGACAGCATCCGCTTTCGAGCGGACTACCTCTTTGACGAGCGCCGGAATGGTCTCGTTATTGATTTTATTTAACCGCATCGAGTAGCCCATCATCGTCATGTGCTTTTCGGCAACCCCACCAAGGTCCCCATCATCGACCATTTCCCTTAACCGATCAATCGGAAACACACAATTGATGTCCTCCTTAGGGGCATCGGTATTATAATGTTCTTTTGGCGCTGCATGTGTGACCGTCAAATCCTTGGAATCGACATCCCCCGGAATTATCCGGAAGGTGGCATCCCCTTCTGCAGGATTGGTGTTGAATGGTTCCTGATCCTTCAAGTGGACACCAGACGTCGACACTATCATAATCGTCATTTCATGCAGCGGCTTCGTTACGGGTGTATATGGGATGGCTTTTCTTGACAGTTCCATACACAGCCTCCTTTTTTCTTGCAGTTTTATAACCTACAATTTGCGCAACACATCAAATAATTCTTCATTGTCCGGCTGCTGATCAAGTGGATGAACATCAATGTAGCGGATAATGCCTTCTTTATCTATAAGAAAAAGGGCACGTTCCGATGCACCATATGCCGGCTCATCCGGATTTTTCCGAAGGACACCGTATTTTTCCGAAACTTCACCATGCGGATAAAAATCAGAGCAAAGCGGATAAGAAATTCCGCCAATTGATCTTTGCCATGCATCGTGACTGTGGACACTATCAACGCTGATACCCAAGACCTGGGTATCGAACTCTTCAAAACGAGAAAGATCATCCTCGTAAGAAGGCATTTGTGCGCCTCAAACTGGAGTCCAATCTAAAGGATAAAAGCATAAAAAGACATTTTTGGAGCCACGATATTCGCTTAAGGACACTTTGCGACCACCATGGGCTTCCAATGTAAAATCAGGTGCCTGATCACCCAATTTCAGTGTGCTTGTTTCAGAAGCACCTTGAGCCATATACAATTCCCCTTTCTAATCAATTTGTTCAAACAGTTACAGTATCGACTAATTTTTGTAAGAATATCCGCATCATTTTTCCAAAAAACCATCGTACTGTTCACATTTTTTGGTGCGCCTGAACGGGCTATACATATAATATAAAAATAAATGAAGCAGGTGATTGCATGACCACCACTATCATTACGGGACCATACGGGGCCAGTTACTACGGTGCGCCGTTACCTACATTTGGACCTTGGAGTCAGCCCATTCTCCACCATCCTTACAGTGTTCACGTTGGGCATCAAACCTATTACATGATTCCCATCCTCCACGGTTATCCACCGGCATTTCCCTATTTGGGACCCTATGTGCCATTTCGAACATGACCGGCTATTTACCATAGCCTTGTCAAAAACGGTGAACCTTTCGAAATGGTTATTTAAAGCTTTTTTCCCAATGCCTGATCCAGCCCTTCCCAAAAGGAAAATAACTCCTTCTTTTTACCGTTGACACCTTTTCAGAAACCCTTAACGGGTAAAATAACGCCTTCTTTTTTACCGTTGACTCCCTTTTCATACCCTTGAGGGTAAAATAACTCTTACTTTTTGCCCAATGACTCCCTTCCAGAACCTTTACGGGTAAATTACCCCCTAGACAAACCTAATGCAGTTGGGTAAAATTGGAATAATTCGTGTATTGAATAAGCTTTCTGTATGCAGTTCCTTAATCTAATTTGAAGGAGTGATCGAAATGATTAACCAAGTCGGGCAAATCATGTTATACGTAAACAACCAAGATGAAGCAGTTAGGTTTTGGACAGAAGTAGTGGGATTTAGTGTCATTACAGAGGAGGATAATGGCCAAGGGTTTAGATTTATTGAAATCGCACCATCCATGGAAGCTGAAACAAGTATCGTCCTTCATAACAAAGAATTTATCGCGAAAATGGAGCCGGAATTAAACCTTGGTACTCCGTCGTTAATGTTTTTTACGAAAAATCTTGAACAACTACATACCCATTTAACAAACAAAAACATTACTGTCGGAGAAATCGTGACCATGCCTTCAGGAAAGGTATTTAACTTTGCTGATTTTGAAGGAAATTACTTTGCGGTTATGGAGAAAAAATAACTTTTTGAAACATCCATGGGCAAAAAATGTGAAGGCGCATGAAATGAGCTCATGCGCCTCATTTTTAATCCAGCATCTCAAAAAGTATTCGTGCAATATCACTATTTTCCATCCGGCCGCTGAACAAATGTCTATTTAGACCATAGGCATAAATGGGCACATCCTCTCCCGTATGCCCTTTTGTTGTCCAGCCCGTACTGGAGTAATGATTAATCATGTCGATCAGCGCCAGCTTCGTATCTTTTACTTCCATTTCTAACGTAGATTGGATTTTCTGTAAGTCCTGTTCTTGAAGAGGAAATTTAATGTATTGCTTCAATGTTGTTATATCCTTCGTTTCATGTAAACGTGCGGCAATCACTGTAGGTGTGGCGGTAATGGATTTAATCACACTTGGATTCCATTTATAGTTATCATTCCGGTCAATGCTCATCCCTCCTGTTGAGTGATCAGCGGTGGCGATTACGATCGTATCCTCTCTGTGAAGAGCAAACTTCACCGCCTCTTCAAAAGCAGCCTCAAAGTCCTTCAGTTCACTCATCGCCCCCACGATATCGTTGTCATGACCGGCCCAGTCAATTTGGCTTCCCTCTACCAGCAGAAAAAAACCATTGGGATTTTGCTGCAGCCGTTTCAGGGCCGCATTTGTCATTTGGGATAGTGAGGGTATCGCTGAATCGCGGTCAATCTGTTTTGGCAGTTCAACTGGAGCGAATAATCCCAGAAGCCTTTCTGTTTTATTCGTCATAAGCTCCTGTAAATTGGTCACAAAACTATATTGATGAGAAGTAAACTCTTCCGCCAAATTCCGGTCCTCTCTTAAAAAAAAGGAAGTTCCTCCCCCAAGCATAACATCAATTTTTTGTTTCCCTTCTATTCTCTCATCCAAGTAATCATCGGCGATTTGTTCATATTGGTCTCTGGATTCAATATGGGATGCAAACGCCGCTAACGTGGCGTGATTAATTTGACTCGTCCCAACCAGCCCGGTTGATTTGCCTCTAAATTTCGCATATTCCAAAATCGTCGGAACCGCTTGATTGTTTACATCCAAACCAAGGACTCCGTTATACGTCTTGTATCCCGTGGCTAAAGCAGTGCCCGCGGCGGCGGAATCCGTTATATTGCTCCTAAGATCTAATGAATAGGTTGATTGGGAGCCCACAAAGCATTGATCAAATATAGTTGGCTTCATTAATCCTTTTTGGGAACCATGATGGAAATAACGCAGGCCGGTTGTATAGGAAAATCCCATCCCATCACCGATGAGCAGAATTACATTTTTCACTTTTTTCGTTCTGTTGTAATGTATTAGCGGAAGAGAATTCAAATGAACGTCATGCTGCACAATAGCGGAATGTAGCAAAGGAAAACAACACCTTTCTTGAGAAAAAACTTGTGGCACTACTTTTATATCATAAATAATAGTGAATAAATCCAATGCTACATAAATTTTACAAAAAATCTAAATCTTCTTAACACAGTTTTTCTTCATCCAAATTAAATTATCTTTTAACAGCCAATTTACGATAACTTAAAAAACAGGTTATATAATGGGATTTGGTTAGAGAATGGAGAGGAGAGATTATAGTGTACTTAAAAAAACTAACTGAAAATAACCCGATCACGATTGACTATTATTCGAATGGGTCTGTAAAAACGATTAAAGGGCGGGTTAAAGGGCTTAGTATCAATGAACAATTACTTTCTATCATAAATGAAAAGCAAGAGTCTTTTACAATCCGATTATCTGGAATTAGACGTATACATTAAAAAGCCAAGCACCCACCCGTATTTTGGATGGTACTTGGCTTTTTTTTTGATATAAGAGCCTAATTAGTATCTCCTCGTATTCACCCCAAGAAAAGCATTGCGGTTTGAGCGTAGATTCTAGAGGCTTCCACCAACTCGTCAAGATCGATATATTCATTGATTTGATGGGGAATCTGTCGGTCACCTGCTCCTGTGGTGACGATTGGAATACCAGCTAGGTGCAAGAAGGTTCCGTCTGTAGCACCGGGAACACCGTTATAGATCGGCTCATTACCGCTGACAGATCGATAAGACTCTACACTTGCCTTGACAATTGGATCCTCCAGGCCGGTTTCGGTCCATGGCCGGCTTTCAATAACTTCTATACTAGCCTTAAAATCAGGGTCCTTACCACCTAGGTTCGACAAAATATTTTCCATGTCAAAACGTAGCTGATCATGGTCCTGGCCGGGAACGGTGCGGATATCCAGGGTGCTGTAACAATGATCAGGAATGACATTGATTTGCGGTTCACCTTTTTCTGGCCCCAAAATGATCGTCGGGGTGATGCTTGGCAAGCCCAGGTATTGATGCATTCCGACCCGCTGCTTCTCACGCTCCTCAAGGGCCATCAGTTCGCAAATAATCTGCGCCATTCTTGTATTCGGATTAATGCCGGTAAGCGGCATCGCACCATGGGCCATTTTTCCGTATGTACGGACGACTGCCCGCATCGCCCCTTTTTGCGTGATGCAGATTTGATTCTCCTCGGGTTCGCAAATGATCGCACCGTCGACACCATTGGCCCAGCCACGTTTAATGAAGTGCTTGATGCCAATCATCATTCCTTCTTCATCGCAAGGGACGCATAAAATGATTTTTCCGTTCCATTTGATGTTGCTGCGTTTAATCGCATGAACGGCTGCAATGGCCGCTGACAGGTTTCCTTTCGTATCATTAGTTCCCCTGCCAAACATGCGGCCGCCTTCAATCACAGCCCCGAACGGGTCATAGCTCCAGGCATCCCGGTCTCCCTCAGTGACCACATCAGTATGGCCCTCGAATAAAATTGTTTTCCCTGGGCGACCCGAGTCGAGAATGCCGATCACATTCGGCCTACCCTTGACGACCTCTTCAATATATACTTCAAGCCCTAAGCCTTTCAGGTATTCGTACACATACTGGGCAGCTCTGCTTTCATTTCCAAGCGGGTCCTGCGGGCGGTACACACTCGGTATCCGAACGAGGTCCTGCGTTAACTTTATGACTTCCTGTTCATCTACATAATTATATACAGCCAACTGTACCCCTCCGTGTTATTGATTTTTCGGTAAATCTTTATGAGCGATAATGCCTGTAGCGCTCTCCGCCGATTTCACCGCATTGACAATCGCCTCAGCCATCACCTTGGCTGCCAGGCCACCGATGACATCGACCGGTACTCGTTCCCCGCCGGTGGCGGCGACAAAGATGGTGTCGCCATCAAACATCGTGTGGGCTGGAAAAATTGTTCTCGCGTAGCCGTCCTGAGCCATTTGCGCCACTTTCGTCGCCTCGGCTTTCGTTAATTGTGCATTGACCGCCACCACGCCAATCGTGGTGTTCGAACCTGCAGGTATCGTCGGCCGGTAATTTTGTTGCAAAAGCTGAATGCTGTCAAGCAGTTCCCCATCTTTATACGGCCCGGCGAGGATTTCTCCTGTGCCCGGGTCGCGGACATCTCCACCGGGATTTACAGCGACAATCGCCCCGATTACGACTCCGTTTTCCAGCCGGAGTGAGGCGCTTCCGAGGCCGCCTTTCATGCAATAGGCAGGACCCGCCAGTTTCCCGACGGTCGCGCCGCACCCTGCCCCAAAATTTCCGGTGAGAAATCTTTCCGACTCTGCTGATTTGGCCGCTTCATAGCCCATCTGCCGATCAGGCCGTACCTTTGGGTCACCATACGGCAAATCAAATAGTACCGCAGCCGGGACAATCGGAACCTTTGCGACGCCGACATCAAGGCCGATGTCCTGCTCCTCCAAGTATTGCATCACGCCAGATGCCGCATCGAGGCCAAAAGCGCTGCCGCCGCTTAAACAAATGGCATGCACTTTATCGACCAAATTGACTGGGTTTAGCAAGTCGGTTTCCCGGGTGCCAGGAGCGGACCCTCTTACGTCCACTCCCGCCACGGCGCCGCCTTCAAACAGGATGGCGGTACAGCCGGTCAATGCATGCGCGTTCTCGGCATTGCCGACTTTTACGCCCGGTACATCAATGATTTGATTATGCATTTTTTACAGATCCTTTGAGATTTTTGACTTTTGCGATTTGCCAAGTTGCTTCCAAGCAAGGACTACGGCCAATGTTACAATCGTACCGACAATCGCTTCAGGAATTCCGTTGGTCAGCCCGACGGTCCAGGCCACTCCTGCAGTCATGTAATTACGGACAACTGCCATTGTTAATACAAGCACTGTATTCGTCAATGTCCCGATAAAAGCGGCAGCCCCGACCGCCAAATATTCGCTCTTGCGGCGAATGCCAACGTATACAAGCCAAGCTACGACACCGATGAACAGTCGCGGCAAGATCGCGACCATTGGATCTTTAAACAGCGGAACCGTTGCGTTCAAGAACGACGAAATCCCAAAAATCGCGCCAACGATCAAGCCGACAATCGGACCTTGCATAATCCCGCCGATAATCGCCGGAATATGCATGATTGTCGCATTCCCTGCCGCCGTCGGCACTGGAATATAGCCCAATCGTGTTACCCCTAACAAAATCGCGACCGCACCAAGCACACCGGCAATGACAATATCACGAACCGTCAATGTCTTTTTCATTCAAAACTCTCCCCTTTGTTTTTAGTTTTTTTAAAAAGGAAACGGATAAAAAAGTAATAGCACTGCGAATAACAATCCAACCACCAAAATAAGATAATCCTTCGCCGCCGCTTTATAAACGGAGTAGGACGTCCTGTCGCCCCCTGGTGTATAGCAGCGTGATTCCATCGCGAGAATCAGGTCCTCTGCCCGTGACAAGGCGATATTGAATAATGGAATGATGATCGGGAACATTTCTTTTGTCCGTTGAATGATTCGCCACCAGCCGCCGGTCCCGAAGTCGGCCCCCCTTGATGCCTGCGCTTTCATCATTTTTTCCATCTCAATCGCGAACGTCGGCACAAAGCGGATGGAAATCGTCGTGATCAGCGAAATTTCGTGAACCGGAAACTTAATTTTCTTTAACGGACTCAGCAAGCTTTGAATGGAATGTGTCATTTCTGTGGTGGAAGTAGACAAGGTAAGAACACTGCTTAAGAAGATAATTTCAATAAACCGTACGGCCGAAACAATCACCAGGCGAATGCTTTCACTGGTAATCAGGATAAAACCATAATCTACATAGACGGTACCGCCCGAGAACAACTGACCTTGGAACAGCAGCTGCAGCAAGGCAAGGATGATGATAAACGGAATCGCCGGCTTTACCCCTGATAACCCGTAGCTGATCGGGATTTTCGAGGCCCAGAATAGGAAGAGCGACAGCACCAGACCAACGGCATTGCCGAGATAACTGGTATTCAGGGCAATCGCCAGGACGAGCACCACAAACGACAGCAGCTTGATTCTTGGGTCAAGGCGGTGGATAAACGAACCTGTCGGGACATATTGGCCAATGGTAATATTGCGGGATATTTCAAATTCACTTGACATAGTTCGAGACCTCCTTCGTTCCGGCAAGAACCTTCATAATTTCCTCTGCCGCTTCGTGAATGGAAAACGCGTCCGTCTTGACCTTGTAACCGAGATCACTCAAACGGTAAAGAATTTGAACTGTCTCGGGCGTCCCGATTTGATGGCGCTGGAGTTTTTCTTTGTCGGTAAATATTTCTTTCGGGGTGCCGGACAAGACGTCCGTTCCGTCTGCCATTACGTAGACGCGGTCGGCAAGCATCGCCACTTCTTCCATGTTGTGCGAGACAAACACGACGGTTAATTTTTCTTCCTTGTTTAACACTTTGATTTTTCCAAGCAATTCCTTTCTTGACTTGGGGTCGAGCCCTGCCGTCGGTTCATCAAGCACGAGTATCTTCGGCTTCAACGCCAAGATCCCTGCCAGCGCAACCTTGCGTTTCTGGCCGCCGCTTAAAGCAAAGGTTTGTCTGTCCTTCATTTCCTCAAAATCCAGGCCGACCACTTCCATCGCCCATTTTACCCGCTCCCTCACCTCCTTTAATGGCAGTCCCAATTTAAACGGCCCGTAGGCAATGTCATCGCCAATGATTTTTTCAAAAATTTGATCTTCCGGGTTTTGAAACACAAGTCCTACTTTCTGTCTCAGTGTCTTCAAATTGACTTTTTTCTGCGACAGATCCTCACCATCGATAATGACCTTTCCGGATTCCGGTCGCATCAAGCCGTTAAAGTGCTGGATTAACGTCGACTTTCCCGAACCGGTATGGCCGATGATGGCGATGCATTCACCCTCCTCGACATACAGATTGGTCCCCTTTAAAGCGACATGCTCCATCGGTGTTCCTTTCATGTACGTATGCGACAGGTTTTCAATTTCAATGATTGGCCGCGCCGGCATTTATCCCACCTCCTTGCGAACACCTTTGGCAAATTTCTCTACTTCCGCAATAAACTCTGATTCCTTAATCAGGTCTTTTGAAAAATCATTTAGTTGTCGGTTGATCAGCCCGGCGAGCTGGCTTATGGCTGGCACTTCCAATTGCAGCTCCTCCAACTCCTGTTTATGTTGAAAAATTTCCCGCGGCGGGCCGTCCATGACAATCTGCCCGTCCTCAATGACGATAATCCGGTCCGCTTCCGCCGCCTCCGACATATGGTGGGTCACAGTCACAATCGTCATCCCGGCATTGTTCATTTCGCGCATCACCTGAAGCACTTCCTTGCGGCCAAAGCTGTCGAGCATGCTTGTCGCTTCATCGAACACGATGCAATCCGGCTTCATCGCCAACACCCCGGCAATCGCGACCCGCTGCTTCTGGCCCCCGGACAAATGGTGAGGCGGCCGGAGACGAAACGGCAGCATGTTGACGGTTTCCAGCGCCTCATCGACCCGTTTTTTCATTTCCTCCCGAGGGACGCCAATATTCTCAAGTCCAAAGGCGACGTCCTCCTCGACGATGGTTGCAACAATTTGGTTATCCGGATGTTGAAATACCGTGCCGACTGTGCGCCGAATTTCCCGTTTCTTTGTTTGTTCCCTCGTGTTATACCCGCGGACCCAAACATCGCCGTCATCAGGGGTTAAAATCCCGTTTAGGTGCTTCGATAACGTCGATTTTCCGGACCCATTGTGGCCAATAATGGCCACATATTCACCGGGAAGTATGGAAAAGGAGATATTTTTAAGTACGGATACTTTCGTCTTTTCATTAATTTTGTAGGAAAATGAGACATTTTCCACGGAGATAATCGGCTTCATTATGTCCTCCTTTCTAGCCGTTTCAGGTTAAATCCCGCGGCCTCCATCAATATTCAACACCTCTCCCGTTACCATCTTGGCAAGGTCAGATGCCAAATACAGCGCGCCCTGGGCAATATCCTCGGGCTGAATCAACGTTCCAAGGGGGACACTGTCTTGAAAAACCTTTTTCACGCCCTCGTCCTTTTGCGCCTGATCGCCGGAGAGAAATTTTCCAATCATCGGCGTGTCGGCCGGTCCGGGGTTAATCGCATTGACCCTGATTTTATAGGGCGCCAGTTCCAGTGCCAGCGCCTTTGTCAGCATGAGCGCCGCTCCTTTTGAGGCACAATAGGCGTTTAATCCGGGGCGGGCACGAATCCCGGCAATCGAAGCGATGTTGATAATGCTGCCTCTCCCCTGCTGTTTCATGTAGGGAACAGCATGTCTCGATGTCAGGAAAATCGATTTGGTATTGACATTCATAATAAAATCCCATTGTTCCAGGGTTAATTCCTCAATCGCGGTGAATGCCTGCGGCACACCGGCGCAGTTTACCACAATATCCAAGCCATCGTAGGCCTCTAGGGTTTGCTTCACAAGGTTGGCGACATCGGTATCATTTGTAACATCTGCCCGTACTGCCTGAACGTGATTCAAGCCGGTGGCACCTGCCGCCGCGGCCGCTGCCTCCCCATTTAAATCAGCAAATGTGACATTGGCACCTTCTTTTGCAAAGGTTTGGGCAATCGCTTTCCCCATTCCCGATCCAGCCCCGGTTACAATCGCGGTTTTTCCGGTTAATAGACTCATAGTTTGGACACCTCCATTAAACATTCATGCTTACGCTTAGTTCCGTCATTTTAGTGACGATGGCATCGCCCATATCTGTTGTTTTGGCCGTGCCGCCAAGGTCAGGGGTTCTGATTTTCCCATCCACCAATACCCCTTCAATCGAATCAAGGATCAGTTTCCCGACTTCCGGAAGCTGAAGATGGTCCATCATTAAGCTAAGACTCCAGATGGAAGCAATCGGATTGGCAATCCCTTTTCCGGCAATGTCGGGTGCCGAGCCATGGATCGGTTCGAACATTGACGGGTAGACTCGCTCCGGATTGATGTTGCCGGATGGCGCGAGTCCCAGTCCGCCGACAATGGCCGCGCCCAAATCGGTGAGGATATCGCCAAACAAGTTGCTTCCGACGACCACATCCAACGTTTCCGGGCGGGAAATAAAGTAGGCGGCCAGGGCATCAATATGGTAGATTTGCGTGTTGACCTCCGGGTAACTCGCGCCGATCTCCTTCACGATTTCATCCCAAAACGGCATTGTAAAGTTGATGGCGTTTGATTTCGTTGCCACGGTCAGGTTCTTCTTCGCCCTGTTTTGGGCGTAGGAAAAAGCATAGTTTAAGATTCTTTCAGAACCGTATCTTGTAAAAATATTATTCTGCACGGCCAGTTCATAAGGGGTTCCCTCATGGACGCGTCCCCCCATATTGGAATACTCGCCTTCGGTATTTTCCCTGATGACAACGAAATCAAGGTCATCATGGTTTTTATATCGTAACGGGCTTTCGATGCCGCGCAGCAATTTAATTGGCCGCAAATTGACATACTGCTGAAATTTTCGGCGAATCGGCAGGATCAGTTCCCAAACCGAAATGTGGTCCGGAACGGTTTTTGCGCCGACTGCACCAAACAGAATAACATCAAAGTCCTTCAACAACTCGAGTCCATTGTGGGGCATCATTTTGCCATGCTGCAGATAGTAATCGCAACCCCAGTCAAACGACTCGCAGGAAAACGTGATCCCGCCGTGAATTCCTTCCGCTTTTCTTAACACCTTCATCGCTTCATTCATGACTTCCGGGCCAATGCCGTCCCCGGGAATCAACGCTATCGAAAAATGCTGCACATTTTTCACTCCTTTCATTCGGCTTTGAATTCGCTTTCAAAAAAGCGGTTGATTTTGCTGAGGTGAGGGTAAAACTAGCTCATCCGACAGTAAACTCTGCTTATCTACCAGTGAGCTCTGCTTATCCGACAGTAAACCCACCGTATCTGACAGTAAACCCACCGTTTCCGACAGTAAACCCGCTTACATCCACCAAATCAATCTTCAGCAGGCTTGATTTTGATGGCGATATTTTTTAATTGCGTATAATTTTGCAGGGCTTCGACGCCTTTTTCGCGACCGATTCCGCTCTTTTTATAACCGCCAAACGGCAGCTCGACGCCGCCCGCTGCGCCGTAATCATTAATAAACACCTGGCCGCTTTTCACCTTGGCTGCAATTCGATGCGCCCGGGAGATGTCGTTTGTCCAAATACCGGTCACTAGCCCATAAGCGGTTCCATTCGCCAATTGAATCGCTTCCGTTTCCGTCCCGAATTCAAATACCGTCAGGACAGGGCCAAACACTTCTTCCTGGGCAATTTCGCTCGATGGTGAGACGTTGTCAATAATGGTCGGTTCAAAATAATACGCTTCACCCGCTGCCTCCACCAAAGCCCTTTTGCCGCCGGTGATCACCCTGGCACCTTGCTCCTTGGCTCGTTCCACCATTGCCAAAATTCGGTTAAATTGCCGATTTGAGATAATTGGTCCTAGATCGGGGTCCGTCACCCCCGGACCGATTGTTAGATTCTTCAATCTCTGGGCTAACCTGCTCACTATTTCCTCTTTTATGGCCGAATGGACCAACAGCCTCGATCCGGCAGAACAGGTTTGCCCGGCATTCTGAATAATCGACCGCATGACCCAAGTAACGGTTTCTTCGATATCACAGTCGGGAAACACAATATGCGGCGACTTCCCTCCAAGCTCGAGGGTCACCGGAACAATATTTTTCGCCGCCGCCATCATCACGCTTGACCCCGTCCCAACTGAACCGGTAAACGTAATATGGTTAACATCCGGATGGTTCACGAGTGCCGCTCCCGCCTCTGCTCCATACCCGGTAACAACCTGAAGCGCATTTTTTAAGACATCAATCTCGGAAAAAATCCCGGCAAGCTTTAAGGCAGACAGCGGTGTATCTTCAGCAGGCTTCACGACCACGGTATTGCCGACCGCAATTGCCGCTGCCACACCCCTTGACGTAATCTGTAGCGGATAATTCCACGGGATGATTTGAGCACATACTCCCATTGGTTCACGGACCGTGTAGTCAATGACATTCGGGGCCACCGGGATGGTTTCGCCAAACATTTTATCGGCGATACCAGCATAGTACTCGAAATAGCGGGCTCCGCTTTCGACATCACTTCTCGCCTGCGACAGCGGCTTTCCCGTGTCGAGCGTCTCGACCATTGCCAATTCCTCAAATCGCTCACGCATCTTTTGGGCTACTTCATATAGAGCATTACCCCTGATACTTGGCTTTAAAGATTGCCATTCCCTAGACTCAAAAGCATTTTTTGCTGCCGTTACTGCGAGGTGGACATCTTCTGTTGCACAGCGAGGAACTTCGGCAATGACCTCATGATTGGCCGGATTATAAACGGAAAAAGTTTCACCGGAAACTGATGCTGCCCATTCACCATTGATATACATTAATTTCATGTTATTCCTCCAATACCCCATGGCTTTTAAACTTGTTTATGATTGTTGCAAGTTCTGTGCCAGGGATGAAATTTTGGAAAAGTTTGGATTCTCAAACGATAAGCAGGGTTCGTTTTCCCTGCCTGCACATAGGATGTTGTATTTTGCAACGCGGCTTTGGTTTTTGCAACATCAAAGATTGTATTCTTTTATTTTCCTCCATAGCGTCGTCCGATCAATTCCAAGCGATTGTGCCGCCAGTTTTTTATTATGGCCGAACTTTTCTAACGTCGAAATAATTAGTTCCTTCTCTTTGCTTTTAATGCTTTGTTTATCGGCCGCTCCATCTGCTGATTTCCTTCTAATTTTTTCAGAAAGAAATCTTGCGCCCTGCAGCCTTAAACACTCCGTCTCCTCCAGCACTGCCATCCGTTCAATCGTATTTCTTAATTCGCGAATATTCCCAGGCCAATCGTATTTCTGGAATAACTGGATTAACTCCTTTTCAACATGAATAATTTTCGTTTTTCTTTTTTCATTAAATTCATTAACAAACGCGGCAACTAGCATCGGAATGTCCGCCGAACGCTTGCGGAGGGCCGGCAATTCCAGGGCCAATATATTCAGACGGTAAAAGAGGTCTGAGCGGAATTGTTTCTTTTCCACCTCTTCCTCCAAATTCCTGTTCGTGGCGGTAATGATGCGAACATCGACAGGGATGATACGCTCACCGCCAACTCGCCTGATCGTTCGCTCCTGAAGGACCCGCAATAATAGGGCTTGAATACGTAGCGGAATCTCGCCGATTTCATCCAAAAACAGCGTTCCCCCGTGGGCCAGTTCAAAAAGCCCCGGCTTTCCCTCTTTTAATGCGCCAGTAAAGGTACCTTTCTCATAGCCAAACATTTCGCTTTCAAGAAGATTTTCCGGCAGGACCGCACAGTTTACAGCAACAAACGGGCCAAGTGAGCGATGACTTGCGGCGTGGATTCCTTGCGCAAATAATTCCTTTCCTGTCCCGGACTCGCCCGTAATTAACACCGTCGACTCTGTTTCGGCAAATTTGACTGCTAATTCTTTTACTTCCATAATTTCTGAAGTTTCCCCGACTATATCGTTTAAGCGGTATTTTGCTTCCAGACCGGTTTGATGTAGCTTTTTTCGCAATTGCAGCTCCACTTTTTGAATATCGGTGATTTCCTTAAAATTGGATACCGCGCCGACAATTTTTCCTTTGACGATAACAGGTGTACGGTTGATGACGATTTGCCGCCCGCCAACAGCAGCGAGATCCCCTCTTTCCACCTTCCCGGTTTCCAACACCCTCAACATGTCCGATTGCGGGATAAACTCTGTGATATTGCGTCCCTTCATTTCCCCTTCCACACCGAGGATGGTCTTGGCATGTTCATTGACTAGGCGAATAGTTCCGATTCTGTCGACGGCAATCACGCCGTCGTGGGTGGAATTGACGATGGCGTCCACCTGATATCGTTCCTTAACCATTTCCTCAGTAAAGTTCACCAAGGAAACTGCGATTTGCAAATAAGGGTGCAATGATGCGAAAGAGGGCTTAATAAAATGCAAATTTTTCATATGCGGGCTGGAGAATAAGCCCTTCATCCAGATTGGCGCCAGACAGACCCCAATCGAATTTAATGCCGTTGATTGTTTTTCCGTGACAAATGTGAGTTGAATCCCGTCTTCATCGCTTTGTTCGCCCCGCTCTTTTCTTAGCCACTCGATTTCTTCTGCTGAGGCCAGAAAGGCATACTCTGTATCGTTCGGTGTATCAAACATGGTCTTGATTGACTTTTGAATATCGGCTATTGTGACGGGAATCGGGATAATCGGAAACGAAAGACCAGCCAGCTCTTTTTGAAAAATGGCAGGCGTGATTATGACCATGGGGTTCATGATCTGGTCGAGGATGGAATTGATGGAATAAAAACTAGCTGATGTGTACCCCATGTTTTTTAAAAAATCTTTTATTTCGTCTTCATATAAATCGTTCATTTTAAAAAGAGCAATCATTATTCTACTCCCTACTAAAAAGTAAGTGTAATCACCTAACGTCTAGTTTTTTTAATATTCTTACTTTTATTGTAAAACCAATTATGGAATATGTAAACCATGGCCAGTTAACCAGTAGCTTTCTGTCTTTCACTTTTTAAGAGTCTAGCGTCATATGTAAAAGTCATAGAACACATCGCAGGTCGATTTTCGGATCTATGTGTTTTATGAAAGCTTCATAGAGCGCGTCGCCGATGATTTTCCAGCCCAGTATGAATTATGAACTCCAGCTGTAAACCGTTCATTTGCTCCACATTTACTCAAATGCTATTCTGTCAATAACAAATAAAAGGGGACGATTATTTGGTAAAAGAAATCAGTTTAAATCGGACGTTAATCCACGTGAATGATTACAAAGAAGAGTCGGTGAACGGCAAGCATAAAGTTTGGATTACTTTTAAAGTCACGAGTGAAGATTATCATGAGATTACCACGCTGCTTTACGAAGGAACCTTCGATGTAGCAGTACCAGCAACAGGTCTGTCGTTTAGAGGAAGTATTGAGCAGTATTCCACGTCCATAGCCAATCTTTATGAAAAAGGGCAAGTTGGAGAATTTACATTATCCTTGGTTGAGAGTAAGAAAGAAGGCGTCTAGCGGTGAAATTAAGCATATTGGACCAATCCCCCATCTCTTCCGGACAATCCGCCAAAGAGGCGTTATATGAATCAATGAAATTGGCGCAAGCGGGAGAAGTACTGGGGTATACGAGGTATTGGATTGCCGAGCATCATGATTTACCTGGTTTGGCCTGCCCTGCTCCTGAAGTGATGCTCGGTTTTATCGGCGCACAAACAAAACAGATCCGCATTGGCTCCGGGGCTGTTTTATTGCCGCATTACAAGCCTTATAAGGTGGCCGAAGTCTACAATATGCTGGCTACCTTGTTTCCGGGGCGTATCGATATTGGAATCGGACGAGCCCCAGGTGGGTCCGCCGAGGCAACCAATGCGTTATCGGATCACTTTTTAAAGCAGGTTTTCAAAATGTCGGACTTGGTAAAAGAATTGCTTCATTTTTTTAACGAGGATTTTCCTGAGGGGCACGAGTTTGCGAAAGTGAAGGCTGCACCAATCCCTGATACGGCGCCGATGCCTTGGCTGCTTGGCACGAGCAAGAAAAGTGCGTTGCTTGCGGCAGAAAATGGGTTGCCATATGCATTTGGTCAGTTCATGAGCGACCAGGACGGTGCAGCCATTATCCAACAATATCTGGACGGTTTTCAACCCGGCAAACAAGGGCAAGAACCATATGTTTTGCTGACTGTCTCCGCCATTTGTGCGGAAACAACGGAAAAAGCGGAGGATATCGCATTAAGCAGCTTGATTTGGGCTCTGCAAAAAGAGAAAGGTGAAGGGTCGTTTGTTCCTTCGATTGAAGAAGCAAAGCGTTACAACTTTACCGAAAAAGAAACTGAAAAAATGGAAAAAATGAAACAGAATATGATTATAGGTCATCCTCAGGAAGTGCGAAATAAACTAATGGAGATTCAATCAAACTATCAAGCCGATGAAGTGATGATTGTGACGATTACCCACTCTCCCGAAGACCGGGTAGAATCATATCGACTTATCGCTTCAGAGGTTTTGTATTAAAAAAAGTGCCAAGCGCTGGATGAATGCTTGGCACTTACCTTTGAGCCACGAGAATCGTCCCCATGGCTCCTGCTTACGCGATCGGCATCCCCAACGAAGCCAACAGCACAAACATGACCATTTGGAAATCCATAATAAAATGTGTGATGATCAGGGGTGTAATGTTTCTGGTCCGATGAAAGATAATCCCGACCACGAAGGCCAGCGGCAGGAACGCCAGCAAACGCCAAGCGATATAGGACCCTCCTAACACAATCGGCAGCGGTCCATGCTGAATCGACAGGAACAGTGCCGGGAGGACTAAAGCTAATGCCAATCTCCATTTCTTTTCAACCCTAGGAAAAGCATAGCCAAAATATGTCGGAAGTTCGACCAATGCATTGGTTAGCGGGAAAACAATAAGCGCAATGATGGCTGCCCAGACAGGAATGGCCTGCATCATATTGGTTGGAGGCTGGATATCTCCCAACAGTAAATAGGAACCCCCGTATAGTCCTAACGCCGCAAAAGGAAAGCTAATCAATAAATAGAGCAAGCCTTTGCCGATATCTTTGCCTGTTTTTCCTTTTTTAAATTGCAAAATAGAATTATAGGATTGGCCTTCTTTTTTTAACAAAGTCTTTAAAACTAGAAAACTTGCAATATTGGCCAAAATTGCCTGAACAGGCCACCATTTCTCCGCTTCTTTCATCGCATCCCCCGCCCCGAAACCATTAAATACTGCAATCATGACCAAACCAAACACCAGAAAAAATACCGTTCTCATCATTAATACAAACCAAATCTTCGACTGCGTCATCCCTAATCCCCTTTTCACCGGTTAACACTAACGTTCGTTAGCCTCTGTAAATACTATATACTAACGTTCGTTAGTGTGTAAAGTATTTTTTTCCAGTTTTTCAATAAAAAACTTTCTGGGGGCTTCTTGCACTAGGCGTAAATTCATATCATAACTTAGTTATGATATTCAGGTATGGGGGCTTCCAAACCTTTTTGAAGGGATGAAGGATATGGATATAAGAGGACAGCATTTGATTGTGGATGCGTATGATTGTAACGCGGATTTACTAAATAACGCCGATGTTCTGAAGAATTTAATGCTGGAGGCTCTAAGAGAGCTGCAGTTGGAAATCCTGGTGGCTTACTTCCACTCCTTTTCACCTCAAGGGGTAACTGGAATCATCGCCATCGCCACTTCCCATTTTTCCATTCACACCTGGCCGGAACACGGGTATGCCGCTTTAGATTTTTATACGTGCGCCCCGCAGGACGCCTTGCCTCCCTTAAAAAAATTCCTTGGCAAACTGGAAGCAAAACAGGTCAGACTTGCTGAAATCAACCGTGGCACTGACGTGCGGAACCAACCTGAAACAGAAATGGATAATTGGGCAAGAAGGCCGTGGGGAAATGATTGGGATATGAAAATTTTAAAAGAAATCAAAAATGGCAGGCATCGAATTCTGTACCAGGGGCAGAGCCAGTTCCATGACATTTTTCTCGTCGAAGCAAAAGACGTTAGACTATATCTGAATGAAGAATTCCAGTTTTCGTCGCTGGATGAACGGCATTACCACGAACCGCTTGTGTTACCGGCAATGGAACTGGCAAAATCAAGGGACCGGGTGTTGATTTTAGGCGGCGGAGACGGGCTTGCGCTTCGGGAAGTCATCAAATATCAGGATGTTAGCCATGTGGATCTGGTGGATATTGATCAAAAGGTTATTAGCCTCGCGAAACATGAACCGGCGCTTGTTGCTGTCAATGCGGGCTCATTTAAGGATAAAAGGGTAACAGTCCATGCAATGGATGCGAAGGAGTACGTAAACCGTTCGATCGAGGGGTATGGTGTCATCATTATCGATTTTCCGGACCCGGTGGATTTGGAAACAAGCCAATTGTACACAAAAGAATTATTTGGCCAAATTGGCAAGCATTTAACTTCTGGAGGGATCATTGCCTGCCAGGCCATTTCCCCGAAGGACACCGCAAAAGTCTATTGGAGTATCGCCAAAACCTGGAAGGCAGCGGGTTTCCATACGAAGCCCTATTATTCGGTGGTACCCTCCTTTGGGGTTTGGGGCTTTCATTTGGCCAGCCGTGAACGGATCACGAAAAAACTGCCGGTCATCTCCGTGCCGCATCAAGCCATTGAGACGAACCTAGAAGCTTTGTTTCAATTCCCCCCTACTCTTCTAACCCCGAAGACCGGCTTGATTGTTAACCGTCAAAATAACCTCAAATTGCATGAACTCTATCAGGAAGAGATAGGGAAATTATAGGGTTATGGTTCAAAAAAGTGCCGGCAAACGTTTGGCCCGGCACTTTTTTGAGACTCTTGATTGTATCCTGCTTCATTTAAACTTTATTTTATATTTAGTTTGGAAAGTTTCACCAGGGTTAAGTTTATTAATTCCTAATTTCTCCTTCAGGTCCCCGGTTGTGTCATATGTATCAGCAATCCCGTACCACGGCTCAATACAAACAAACGGAGCGATTTTCCCGTCTGTGTATTTCGACCAGATTCCCACAAACGGAAACCCTTCGAATAGTACCTCTACTCCATGTCCTGTCTTTTCGGATTCCATCGTAATTTGATCGATGTTACTGTAAACAAGAGCATCATTAACAAACAGCGAATCAGTGAGTCGAATATTTGAAAGACCATTGGCAGGTCCTTTCTCATGAATCAGTGATTCCTTTATTTCATATTCGATTACATCCTTGTTTGCAGCAGGAGTAAGGTGCAGGCTGTAGTCCTCGATTGCTTCATTTTCCAAAAGTGGAATCTTAAATGCCGGATGGCCGCCAATTGAAAAGTACATCTCTTCCTCGTTTTCATTACCGATTTCCCACTGCACAATGAGCGAATCCTCGTTAAGGAGATACCGAATAGTCGCGATAAATTCGTAAGGATATAGATGGGGAAAGCGGCCTCCCGACTCAAATACAAATGAAACCTCAGTAGCGGTTTGCTCCCCTACTTTAAATTCAACATCTCGCAAAAAGCCATGTTGGGACATTTCGTAAGTCTTTCCGTCGAGTTGATAGCGATTTTCCTTCAATCGCCCAACAATCGGAAAAAGCACTGGTGAGACGCGGCCCCAATAGGCTGAATCCCCCGTCCACATATAGTCCAGTCCGTTTGGCTTATGTAGTACTTTTCGTACTTCTGCTCCATTCTGGCTAATCTCTACCTTTAGTAAACCATTTTCAATGACAATCATCTCACTTACCTCATCTTTCCTAGTTGGATTATTTACTCTTATTATACCGAAAGTAGCTGTGCCATTATAATGAAATAAGAAAAAGCCAGTCACCCCCATTAACTGGATGGTGACTGGCACTTGATAGACCTTATGATTGACGATACTTTTTATTTATAACCCCCGGAGAATGGTACCCATGCGTGTAATTGGAAGCATGGAAGGTTCCGCTTGAACTGGTCTTTGTGGACACTGATTTGTTTTTTTTACTTTTCCATTGATCATACGTTAACTGGCCGGCACTGTCATCGTTTAAATATTTGATGTAATCGTCACCATAAATATAAATCATGCGATCGCCTCCAATCATCATTATTGTATGCGCTTTCATTTAGAAAGTGCACTATAAATCTTCAAAGCTAAAAAAATACTTTTCCATAACTATGAATTCTACATACGCTGCTGATTTCCCTCTAATTTACCATTACTATTTTACAAGTTAAACACGTTTTTTATAATGGTACTTACACCGAAGTATAGAACGATCCCCTATTCCCAATTTTTTATATATATTTTGAAAACTTTATGTTATATTCTCTTTATAAAAGCGGAAAGTAGGCTTGTTGATGGAAATAAACGTAGATATAGGAAATGAAAAAATAGGCCGGTATCTCAAGGAGAATCAAGATAGATTTTTAGATTTTTGGGAAGAGCAAATCATCGTACACTATGAAAAAGATAATAAAGAACTGATACGCCGCAATGGTTTCTTAATGTACCAAATTATTACCAATTCCATTTCGGAGGAGTTTTCGGAATACGAAGTTAAATTACTGGCACACAAAGTGGCCCAGGAGCGGGCCGATGCCAATGTCAATATCGGTGAATTTGTTTATAATGTGAACTTGGGAAGAAGCATTATAATTAAATATATAAACCTCTCCGGATTATCGGCGGAAGAGTTGCAGCCAATCATTGAAATAATAAATAACCAGTTTGATATATTCTGCTATTATGCGGTGACCAAGTATACCGAGATCATCAATGAGAGACTGCGAGAAAGGAATTTATTTATTTCCCAAACCCATAAGGACAGATTGTCCATTCTTGGCCAAATGTCCTCAAGCTTTGTTCATGAGTTTCGCAATCCGCTAACATCTGTCATGGGATTTATCAAACTATTAAACCACGATTATCCTAACCTGCCCTATTTGGATGTCATTTCAAAAGAACTGGAACAGCTAAAGTTCAGAATTACTCAGTTCCTTCATACATCAAAAATGAACATACTGGCCGAAAGCACCAATGAAGATATTACCATCCATTTATTAATCGATGAAGTCCTAGATTTCTTATATCCAAGCATTGTCGATGGCAATATTCAAGTCACCTCAAGCATTGATGATGATATTAAAATTTACGGCGACCGCATTGAGTTAAAACAAGTGTTTCTAAACTTGTTAATGAATGCCATTGACGCTGTTTGCGAAGAAGAGAACCCAAGAAAAATTACAATCTATTCAAAGATTGAAAATCATCAAACTCATATTTGCATTTCTAATAATGGCCCAACCATATACCCTGAAACCGTTAAAATTATTTTCGAACCATTTTTTACAACTAAGAAACTAGGAACTGGAATCGGCTTGTTCGTCTGTAAAAATATTGTAGAAAAAAATAACGGTGAAATTAGTTGTGTGTCAAAGGATCATTTAACAACCTTTAAAATTAGCTTCCCTAATAATACGAAATAAATCTTCCTATCTGTTGTAGGATTATCTTTATAATTGCATGCATTTGTAGCAGCAATAAGGAAGATAGTCTTTTTTATTGGGTTTTTTATGTTTGCGTTCATTTTACTAAAATAACCTTTTCGTCCCAAATGGCATAAGCTATGGTAACCCAAATATGAAAAGAGGTGAAAACTTGATGAATTTTACAAACTATAATCCAAGAACTCACCATCATGGCGGTGGTCATGGACACCATCATGGCGGACATGGTCAGCATCATGGCGGGCATGGAAATCAGCATGGTGGACACGGGCATCAGCATGGTGGATTTGGAAATATTCATGGTGGCGGATTCCCAGGGTTAGGGTTTGCAGCAGGAGCGCTGACGGGATTGGCCCTTGGAGCAGCAGCGCCGGGGCTTTACCCAGTTTCTGCGCCGTATCCTGCACCGTATCCTTCCCCATATCCGGCACAATATCCTTACAATTCCCCATATCCTTACTAGGCTCCTTTAGTAAAACAAGGCAGGCGACGTCCCTGCCTTATTTTAATCTGAACCAGAGAACCGGCATATGCTTTAAGCTGTTTCCTTTTCCCGAATTCGTCGGGTTGATTGGATGGCTATCAGAAAGATGGCAATGAGCATATAGCCAATTCCACCAAGTAATCCGAGAGAGCGTGGTGTGAGATAATCAAGCGCGAGCCCTGATAAGAGCATGGAAACACCCAATAACGGGTTAGTGACCGCTTCCAATAAACCAAACATGGTTCCTTGGTGTTCCTCAGGGATTTCCTTCATCAAAACAGTGTCAAAACAGGCATTGCCTATCCCAGACATAAGGGCGGCTCCGCAAAAAAGGAAAAATGCTGCTGTCACGAGCCCAGTTTGGCTAATGACCACGTGGAAGGTGCCCTCAAGCAGGAGGCAAACCAGTCCGATTCCAAGGATATTTTTTCGCAGTCGATTCACGACAACAAAGCTTAGCGCCAAGCCAATCCCCAGTGCTCCATAAAACAGCCCGACTCCAACGTCCCCCAAGTTATACTCCTTCACGGCATAGACACTGATAAGAACATTATCAATACCGTTCAAGGAAGATGCCACAATCGAGCAAAACAGGAGAATTTGCACCGGAATAGACATCAAGATGACCTTCTTAAAGGTAGATAACAGCTTTTCTTTATGGATGTCTATTGCTTCTTTTTGAGATGCTTGTTTTTGCGGGAACGTAATCGTCGAAATAATCCCAGCAGCCCCCAAAAACGATACCGCATTGATCCAAAATGTCCATCCTGCCCCGAACAGGTAAGCCACGATACCACCAGAAAAAGCCCCTACGATTAACACAATTCCAATTAACACCTGTTCCAGACTATTCACTTTTAATAGATGTTCTTTATTTACTAACTGCGGAATCGCCGATTTTCGGACTGGCCCATAGATGGCCTCCCCTGCAGCCAGCATAAACGTGCTCACGTAGACAATCCAGAGATCGTCGTTGCTATGGACGAATAAAAAGGATAAGGCAAATAAGATTCGGACGAGGTCGGTAGCGACCATAATTGTTTTTTTCGAAAAGCGATCTGCCAGTCTCCCACCAATCGGCGCAAAAATGACAAACGGCAGCAGCCGAAGCGCCAGTGTCACCCCAACCGCAAGCCCCGAACCGGTTAATTGCAACAGCATTGCCAGGACGGCAACCGAACTAAAACGATCCCCAACCCCGTTTACGACTCCGGCGAGAAATAATCGTCGGTAATTTTTTTCCTGTTTTATAAAAGAAATGCTCATCCCTTCTACCTACTTTCGCATTCATCTAATTTAATGCTTATCTAATTAGTTTTGTAAAAAAATTTATCCCACATTAACGGGCAGTAAGACCCCCACCTCAATACTTAGACAAATCGAAGAAGTATTGGTGGGGACAACTGCTCGTAAATGTCCGAAATAATGAACGAACAATCAGTGGGGGATGGAAAAAACCCCCACTGATGAAGTTTCACTTTATTTAAACCACCACAGCTCGACCGGGTTTAGTTCGTATTGGTTATTTTCCCGGTACATAAATTGGCACATGATCAATTCGCGGCGCAATGTCGCATAGTCCTCGTGAAACTGCTTTAAATATTCATTAATCTCTTTTTCAGAATAAACTCTTCCTAGTTCAAGTCCTTTGAGCATATGCTCAAGCACAACCAGCTTTTTCTTTCTTTGCGCCGGATAGTTTTTCAGTTTCCCTTCTTTTGTGAAGAAGTTTTTAATGATGGACTCCCGTTCCTCTGCTGTCACAGCCATTTCCATCTCTTCTCCTCCCCCACTTCCTATGTTTAAAATTGACTTTGCACCCATCTCTAACGCTTTTGTGTTAAGCGAAAAATAGATGGTGTTTTTATCGCGCCGTTCTTTAATAAGTCCCACTTCTCTTAGTTTAGCGATATGGTGGGTAATCGTTGGCGGCTTCAGTCCCAGTTTCCCGGCAATTGCCTGACCGTGCAGCGGACCTTGCTTCAAGAGACCGATAATGCGAATACGGTTCAGATCGCCAAGCGCTTTATGAAATTCAACCATTTTGTTTAATTGCATGTTTGGAATTCACCTACTTTAATGGTTATCTAATTAGATAATATTCAAATTTGATATTGTTTGCAAGTGGAAAATGATAATTTTTTTCCAAAAAGATTGGTGATGGACATTTTTGGGGCTCGATCACCTGGGTTTGTCCTTCATCGGCATTATGAAAGACAATTTCTGATCGTGGCTACTCAGTTTTGTCCTTCATCAGCACTATGAAATACAATTTTACACTCCGACCACTGGTTTTTGTCCTCCTCAGCCTGTTGAAAGACATTTTCAAACTCTGGCCGCTTAATTTCGTCTTTCATTAATTTTTACGTCCAGAATTGCCTGACTTCGGATTCCCAATTAGAGTAGAATATCGTTAGGGAGTGAGAAAAGATGAAAATGATTGATTCCCATATTCATTTAGACAAATATAAAGATCTGGAAATCACAGATATTTTGGCTGAAGTGGACTGGCTTGAGGCATTGCTCTCGGTTTCCACCGACCATCAATCTTGTAGACGAAATCTGGAATTATCCCGTAAATATCAAAGGGTAAAGCCTGCATTCGGGTTTCACCCGGAGCAAAGCCTGCCAACTGAAATCGAGCTAAACAAGCTGCTAGAATGGATCACCAAATATCGAACTGAAATGATTGCTGTAGGGGAAGTAGGTTTGCCCTACTATATGAGAATGGACCAAAAGGTATCCAAAGCCCAATACAGTCAATATATTGACCTTCTTGAAATGTTTATAAAATTGGCAAGGCAATGGGACAAATCCATTGTCCTGCATGCCGTTTATGATGATGCCCCGATTGCTTGTGATCTTTTGGAAAGGCATTCAATCAAAAATGCCCATTTCCACTGGTTTAAAGGCGATAACAAAACGATGGAGAGGATGATCAGAAATGGTTATTCTATTTCCGTTACACCAGAAATTGTCTATAAAGAAAAAATTCAAAGGCTGGTCGAGGCTTACCCATTGGAGTTAATGATGGTAGAAACAGACGGCCCATGGCCATTTGAGGGTCCTTTTTCCGGAAGTATGACTCATCCGAAAATGATGAAAGAATCAATCCTTGCGATTGCAAAAATAAAAAACTTGCCAGAAACAGAAGTTGCGGAACGGATTTTAGAACACACGATGACATTTTACAGGATATAAAGAAAACTCACCTATCTTGGTGAGTTTCCTTTATAAGCCTAATACTTTCATTTTATAAATATACTCGATTTAAGCCTGAGTAATGCGAATATAATACCCGTTTGGATCGAGCACTCTAAAGTCTTTCGATCCCCAAGCCTGTTCAGATAAAGGCGCTTCAACCGGATAGCCCGACTCTACTATTTCATTATACTTTTTCTCAATATCGGGAACCTCAATTACGATTTCGACACCGATCCCTAACCGCTCCAAGTCCCTCGCTTTCAGGGGGTGGGTATCAGGCAAAAAATCGAACGGCCCAATCCCAATCTGAACTGTATCATTACTTAGAGCAGCATATGTATCATTCATCCTGTTTAATTTAAGCCCAATGATTTCTTGATAAAATTGTACTGTTTTTTCTAGCTCATTTGTGAAAAGTTCCATCCGTAAATGCATTTTTATTCTCCCCTTTGACCCTTTTGATATATTTATTTTAATTAATCCAAGTAAATCCGTATTGAACGAAAGGACTGAAATTTCCTACAACTTTAGATGTACACACTGGGTTTTGAACTGGGTTCCGCCGGGATGATCACGATTTTTGCAGAAGCGATCTATCAATTTTCTAACTTATTTAGCAATAAAGATGATGTTGAGAAACAAATTGAAAGCCAAATGCGCAAGTATAAAATGAAAAAAATCAATGAAAATGAATACCTATTGTATTTGCGCCAGATTGATTATTAAATCTTTAAAGATATAAATGAAGCAGAGGAATTCCCATCCCTCTGCTTTCATTCACCAAACCGCAATTTGATTTTCAATTCTTAGCATGGCTGCCTCAAAGCCATTACTGTCTTCCTTTTTCAAGGAAACCTCTATCCTGTCTTCATTTTCAAGTGTAATAGTTATTTTGTCCCCTTTCAAAATCTCAAACCTTCTCACTTGAAGGTTAATAAACGCGCACAATGCATCCCGGTATCCAGGGGTGTCAATATTAAAATATGTACCATTTGCAATGGCGACCGGCAGTGAATATGTGGTTAATGTCCCGTTGTTTTCTTCCCCTTCAAAATAAAATTGGATATAGTCTCTAATGAATATAACCGAACAAACCTCTGCGTGTTCTAAGGTTTCAATGAGCATGATTTCCACCTCCGATTTTTAAATTATTGGTTTTAAAAAGTAAGGAATGATCTTCCGTAAATGATGAAAAAGTGAAGTTAACAATTCGAGGTATTAATAAAATTTCATCTGCCAAAATCAGGCTATTTAAGTTTAAGGATACCACTTTCAGAAGATATTTGAATAGGTAATTTTTGAAAGGATTTTGTCAGTTTCAATTGAGATAGGGGGAGGCGATTAACCTCCATTTATCCCTCTCACACCACCGTACGTACGGTTCCGTATACGGCGGTTCCAATTATGTCGAACGCTGTAGGTCATATCTTGCAGAAATACTTTTTAATCCTAGGGAGAGCCAATAGGCTTTCCCTAATGTTTTGTGAAGGATTGGACTTTTGGATACTCTCCAATAAGCCTTTCTAGTATTTCCCCATTCGTATGCTTTTCCTTTCGGAACACCTAGTTCAATAAGTTTCTTGACCTTTGTCCGGGGAAGTTTCCATTCCTTCCATCGAATCATTCTTAACCTTCGGTTAAGCCATCCTTCGAGTTTTGTAATTACTGAACGAGTATCAGCTAAATGGTAATAATTAACCCATCCCACTAAATATTCGTTAAGGTCATGAATCCTATCTTCCATGGCAATTGACCTGAGTCTGCTTGTAAGCTTCCTTATTTTATCTTTAAACCGTTTAATTGATTGAGAAGATATCCTCACCTTAGGTTTTAGATTACTTGTGAAACTGAACCCAAGAAATTTCCTTTTCCAGGGGCGGTCTACGGCACTTTTATCCCTGTTAACCTTCAGTTTAAGCTTTCCCTCGATAAAATGAGTCATCGCCTTCATAACCCTTTCACCAGCTCTTTTAGACTTCACATAGATATTACAATCATCGGCGTAACGAACAAAACGATGTCCTCTACGCTCCAATTCTTTATCCAGTTCGTCCAAAACAATATTCGAAAGCAGGGGACTTAAAGGTCCACCTTGCGGTGTTCCCTCAAGATTCGGACTGACAAGTCCGCCTTCCATAACACCAGAGGTTAAAAATCGTCTGATTAGTCTTAGGAGAGTTTTATCATTAATCCTCCCAGCTAATTTACTCATTAATCTATCATGATTAACCTTGTCAAAGAACTTCTCAAGGTCAATGTCGACTACCCATCGATAGCCTTCTTCTATATAGCTTTGGGCTAATTTTACAGCCTGATGTGCTCGCCTGTTAGGGCGAAAGCCAAAGCTACAATCGGAGAAGCCTGGGTCGTACATCTTGGTAAGCATCTGGGTAATTGCCTGTTGAATGAAACGGTCTGTCACGGTTGGGATTCCCAGTTTCCTCTTCCCTTTGCCGTCTGGTTTCGGGATTTCGACTCGACGGACGGGGGATGGGATATAGGTTCCCTCGAAGAGGGATTTTCGCAGTTCGCTCCAGTTGAGCATAATATGTCCACGAAGAGCAGTGACGGGCATATCGTCCACTCCATGTTTTCCCTTATTCTTTTCCACTCTCTTTATTGCGTTAAGTAGGTTCTCCCGTGACAAGATTCGTTCCATTAACATTGATATAACCTCCACCGTAAATAGGTGTTCTGATTGTGTCCTTTCCAATTCTCCACCCTGCTTATCGCCCCCCGTGGATTCACCATTTCTTACGATAAACAGGAACCTTGTTTTCTGTTTCATTGAATGGAAAGATACGCCTAGTTCCTATTTTCCATAACCGGTTCAGCCCTTCCTTATCCCCTTAAGTGAATAAGTACTATGGCTTCTGCTGACGCCTGTCGTTCAACCTATCCTCACGGATAGGCTTACCGCATGAGTACGGCATACCGACAGGTTCTCCCCGGGTAAGAGTACAGACTTTCCTTCCATGTCTCCGCCTCATTTACTCTGTAACACCTTCGGCAGTAAGGGCTTTATCTTGTATGGCAGATTCACCCAGTGTTACCTAGCCTTATATGAGATTCGTGTCCCTCGGAGCGGAAGTTTGCCGCCGACTTCCTTCAGATATGAGAGTCACCCCTCATACCCTTGTCTTAAGCTACAGCTACTACTGCCTTCACTGTTCGGGACTTGCACCCTAGAGCCTGCACCCATGCCGGGCACACCATAAAAAAATGGCGTGTACAATAACACGCCATTTTCTCCTTTATTATTGAGGCGGATTAATCGCTAGCTGGTCTTTCTTTTTGCTGATTTCCTTTAAGCCTTGGCGAATCATCCAGATGGCAATCACCCAGGAAGCGACCATTAAAATAATTTGCCCATACGGTGCCATGCCTGGGATCGGTACGTCCCATAATGCATGCATCGCCACGACAAGAATAAAGGTTAAAAGAAATCTTGGTTTTAGCAACAAGGACAAGTTAAACCCATCGTTCCCCTGTACCTTGCAGAAAGCTGCTCCTGTCAAAGCGGCCCAGGCGACGTGCCCGCCAGGAGCCAAAAAGCTCCGCCAGAGAATCGTAAAATAGAGGCTCTCGAAACTTCCTGTCAGCAGACTTCTTAACGCATAACCGGCCGTTTCAAAGGCAGCGAAGCCTGCGCCGACTGCTGCACCTACCAAAAGACCATTGAGGATATACTTGTATTTGCGGTTGCGGACAAAATAGATGACAACGGCCGTCTTGGCAAGTTCCTCAATAATTCCAATTGTAATGGGATTGATATTATTCCTTAGGATATTAAAAAACACAAGCGCCACCAACATCGAGAGGATTCCCCCGATTAACACAATATAAACAATTTGATAAAAAGCAATATTTTGCGGCGCATTCATTTCCCAAAAGAACGTGAGCGTTGTAAGCGGAACGGCAAACGCCCCAATGATAATAAGTCCGGGGATAAAATTAAAATTATGGAACATGCTCACCCCCACATGCATACCTGTAAAAGCAATTAACCCAATCAGAAATATCCTGGCAAACAGCCATGGTTTTGGCCATGTTTCCGTCACTTCTTCTATTTTTGGTGTGGTAATGGCCGTGCCCACAATAAAAAGCCGTTCTGCCTCCAGCATGCTATGGTTGCGGAACACCCTAGAAAAGATATTTCTCATTTTTGGCTCTACCGAACGTTCAAACCTTGGAACCATGTCCACGTAAGTAGCAAACTCATAAAATAAACTGCTGGGATCCTGCTGACCGTTTTCGGCTTTAGAAAAAATACTGCCGCAGCTTATACAGAACTTGACCCCTTCCGGATTGGTGTAAACACATTGCGGACATTTCATTTGGCAACCCCCTGTGATAAAACCTGTTAAATATCATTATTTCCTTTCCTACAAGGGAACATCCAAAAAGAAGGGATTAATAGGGGTAAGTATATATTTAAAAAGAAATGCGATATATTTACAGATAGTTTAGAATATAATTAATATTGGGATAAAATCAACCTATGCAAGGGGTAATTATAATGAAGGGGCAGCTAAACGATGAAGCGGTACAAGTAACGGGTTCAAAACGATGGCCAACACTCGCCAGAAATTTTGGAATTTCTTTTATGGCAGCCATTTTGACAGGGATTATTTTTGGACTATTGTTGAGATTGGTTATGGGAATCATTGCGTATTTCTTCCCACACATGGCGAGCGGATTTTCCTTTTCGGGAACGTTCATTATACTTGTCGTCGGGATTGCCGGTACATTAGCCAACAGTATCGTTTATACACTTGTTTTTCAATCATCAAGCAAGAGCTGGGTCCGTAAGGGATTTTATTATGGTGTCGTGAGCTTGATCATTTACGGAATCCCTTTATTTTTGTCCAATCCTAACAATGAATTATTTGGTCCGCAAGCTCCACTAGGTATCGGACTATTTTCTGGATTATTTTTTGCCGGTGCATTCTTACTAGCCTTCTTCATTGAGCTCGTTACCAATTGGATTGACCGATCAAAGCGCAGGGTGAAACTTGCTTATGTAAGTTTTGCTATTCTGGTCATTCCTGCAGCCGTCATCCTGGTGAATATTTTTCTCGAGATATTTTATGAAATGCTACCAAAAATTATCGACAACTTCTCATAATTGGAAATAGCATTAGCATGAAAAAGTGCCAGAACCCTAATAAGGGCGTCTGGCATTTTACTTATTTCAATTATTTATGGTCTCTTAACCTCGACTCGGCCAATACCATCTTGCCGTTGAAGGGCTTTATTTTAATAAGGGCGATTCGCTCTTTCAGCGATGACACCAATACCGAACTGATTAACCAGAAAAACAATCCGACTAGCATGCTTAAACCCCAGTTATGGCTCCATTTTAGGACCATATATACGGTTGCTGCGCAAATAATCCCGCCAATCATCCCGTAAACCGAACCGTTGGCAATTTTCGCCGCATTCTTTGTACCTGATTTAATCCCAGTCATGAGCACGGCGGTAATCATCACGGCCGGAAATGCCGCGAAGATGCCTCCAAGAATTTCCCATGGTGAAACGACAATGATTAAATAGCTGGCCATTACCGCGGCCCCGCCTAATAGAAAACGTAACAGCAAATCTTTATTCATGATGAACAACCTTTCTTAATAGGAAGTAATCGCTACAACAACCATTGAGACGACAAACCAGCACCCAAGCACTTGCATGAGCCCCTTTTTCAAACCAAATTTATTTAAAAGGAAGCCGGCGAAAATTGCGACGAGAATATTGATTCCCATTCCGACCATTGCTCCTTTTGAGAGGGCAATGGATTGAGAAACAAGATCCTCGCCCTTAAGGTCGATTCCAGCGGTTAATAACGCGGCTAAAAATACTGCTGGAAAGGCGGCAAAGATCCCGCCAGCCTTCTCCCCTAATCTTCTTGCCACAATTGTGGAAGCCACGACTGCCGCTCCGCCTAAAACAAACCGAATCAGTAACGCGCTAATTGAAAGTTCCCCCATTTTGACCACCTTTTTTTGCATTTCTAGTTGCTTGTCCATTTTATGTTTGTGAATATTTTCACAATATCAGTTTACATATTCATTGTACTCCTTTTTTCCCGCAGAACCTGTGAACATTTGATTAACATTTTTGAAGCGCTGTCAAAACAAAAGGCATCCTCCATCATTTTGGAAGATGCCAGATTTTATTGGGCTGATGCCTCATACCCATTCACAAAATTCTCAATCGTCTCCAGTTCCTCTTCGTTTAATTCTCGGTTAAGCGTCTTTTCATAATCCGACTTGATTTGAGCTTGATCGCCTTTGTGCTTTTCCGTATAATGGGCCAAATTCTTTAACAATTGCATCTCTTTGGTAAACTCTTCCTTCGATAATAATTCCTGCCCATGGGAATGGATATAAGTTTCTGCATCAAATTTCTCCAGTTGGGCAACAAGTCTTGCCGCACGTTTGGGGGTATAGTTTTGTTTGGGTGAAAAGATGTCCGGGTAGATGCAGTCGCCCAAAAATAAGATTTTTTCTTCCTTTATATAAATCACAACCGAATCTGGTGCATGGTCCCCGCCGACATGTTTCAATACACAAGTGACCCCGCCAAGATCGATTTCGAGTTCGTCTTCAAACGTGATGGTTGGCAGCGTGATGCGAATATCTCTTTTGTCGCCATACTCTGCCTTTATGCAGTTGGCGCAAAATTCGATTTCCGTGCCTGCCTTCACCCTCTCCGCCAATGCTTCGTCTGTCCAGGAATAAGGAATCAGCTTTTTCATTTCCTTTTGTGTTTCTTTCGACGAAATCGACACTGCCCCTTTTAACGCGGAAAGTCCGAAAATATGATCCCAATGCCAATGGGTCAATGCCACCATGTCCGGTCCCGGTACATTTTGGTCTTGGAGCATTTTTATAAAAAGCTCTGCGTGGGCTTCTGAATTTGCAGCATCAATCATTAACGTCTTATCCTTGCCTACTACCATTCCTATAATTGGCCGATCTGTCACGGAGACAGGTGTCATGTACCAAAATGAAGTTCCTAATTTTTTTATCGTTTGCATTATATCGTTCCTTTCTTAATTTGGAATAGTTCTTGCGGACATTTCCCTTTGATTTGCCTTCCGTTTTGTCTGCAGAAACCATTCTTGCGGACATTTCTCTTCGGTTTGCCATCCGTTTTGTCCGCAGAAACCAATCTTGCGGACATTCCCCTTCGGTTTGCCATCAGTTTTGTCCGAAGTTGCCTAGTCTACGGACAATTCATCTTGGTTATTCAACGTTTTTGTCCTTATAAGACAAACACGGAAAAATCGACAATCCCAGCATATGGTGTTTCTTTCTCAATTTTCTTTTCCAAATCGTGCAAGGTGAACTTCTGCCAATCCTCCAAGCTAACCAAATCCCATTTTCGCAAAAATAAAGCATATAGAAAAATCTCCCGCAGCTTTAAGAACAGCGATATTTGCTCCACAGTGTCAGGATGAAGCAAATTTTCCTCCTGATACCCTTTAAAGAATGAACTCAAGAAGCTCTCACAAAACTCTTCAGCATCACCATTGAAAGAGTCATGCTGCCAATATGCATGGTAGAAGCAAACCGCCAAATCCTGAGCATACCAATTATAGGAGCATTCGTCAAAGTCAATGACGGTTAAAGTACCTTCCTCATTCACAATCAGGTTGCCCTGGTGAAAGTCATTATGAATGAGCCCGAACGTGTCCCATTTAATTTGGTATGGAGCCAGACGTTGCATCCATATTTCGTATTTTTCCTGCAACCAAGGACTCAAATTTTTTCTTATTTGAAAAACGTCCTGATTCACAGGTGTCCATCTAGGCCGATTAACATCCTGCAGCTCACACTCCTTGGATAAGGAATGCATCCGACCCAAGATTCTGCCCATTTGCTTGAACATTTCGGCATTCCAGTGTGCGACGTTAGTAACATCCAATGATACACCGCTAATATATTCAAAAGTAGTTTTAACCCTCCCTGCCTCGATATCAATACTCATATCAGGCCAAGGTACACGAACACCTTCATCATATAAGAATTTCATCCATTGAAGTTCCGCCATAACCATTTCCTTTGTTTTCACAGGTTCCGAAATTCTTACTACCCTATTGATCTCCTCGTCATAAAAAACCTCGTTGTGAAATCCGCCGTTCAATCTTATTCGATTTTCTCTCATCTATTTTAACCCCAATTAATTTTTTAAATAAAAGTAAACCAAGTGATCCTGCAGCTCTTCGGCCCTGTTAAACTCCAGCCTTTTCATTAAATTTATCGATTTTTCATTATCCGGTTCAACCGTTGCATCAATCATAGTTAATCCCATTTGCGTAAAACCAAACGAAATGACTTCGCGGATGGCTTCAGTCATAAAACCTTTGCCCCAATACTGTTTCGACAAATCGAAGCCAATCTCAGCGATGTAATCCCGATCATTTTTTCGCAAATAATGAAAACCGATCGTTCCAACAAACTGCTCCTTATAAAAAATACCCCATCTGCAGCCGGAATCGTCAATATGGTATTGAATGATTTCCTCCGCTTCTTTAAGATCCTTGCAAGGCTCAATATCCATAAATCGGGTCACTTCAGGGTCTGAAAAATGTGCCATTACCTTTTCGGCATCGTCGAGCTTCAAGAGGTTCAGCTGCAATCTTTCCGTTTCAAGCTCCGGATATACAAAAGTTTTATTCGTCATGCCAACACCTCTTCACTTTTTCCGGTAATCGTGGGGTTTGTTTTTTCCACGATGTTGATTTTGTTGCTGCAACGACCGCTCAATCTCCATCGCCAAACTGCTCATCGTTGGTTTCCAGCCCTTGTCAGCTTCGCTCACTTCCCTTACGATTGGCCCCGAATGCCGACGAACCTTCTGCTTAACCACGGTAGTGCTTCTTTTTTCAGAGGCTTGTTTAGTCGGGGAAAGGATCCTCCGAACGGCACCCACAAATTGCGATGCCTCCACCCCACTGCCGAACCGGTCCCGATATGAAATCAATTCCAAATGGAGTTTGGCCCTTGTCATGCCTACATAGAACAAGCGGACCGCTTCTTCAAGCATGGCTGGATTCCCTTCATCAAATTGACTGACATCATCATGCGAAGGAATAATCCCCTGAATCAGGTCAATCATATAGACTCGCTTAAACTCCAAGCCCTTGGAACTGTGAAAAGTAGACAGGGTCACCACGTTTTGGCCCTTATTATTTTTAGCAGCGTTCATTGCACTCTCGAGATGCTTCAGCCTAGCGGCAAACTGATCGATTGAGACAATCGGCTCGGCGATCAGCTCTAAAGTGAAAAGAATGCCCAACAAATGGTCATCGTTGAACCCCAATTCCTCGGACATTTTGAGAAGCGTGTCTTCATAGCCCAACCCATAGCGGATGGTTCGGAGCGCATGCAGCGGTGCTTCTCCTCTCATCTCTTGAAAAATTTGCTTTGTTTCGCGGATTTTCCCTAGCTGATAGTCTTTCAGATTCGGAAGCTGCAACAGAATATCAAACACGGAGTCCTTGCTAAAACTTTGATTAAGGGCAGCAACCTGCTCCTTTGTTAGATAAAGGGGCAAACGTTTATAAATCTCCATGAAAACGGATAATTTATTCTCATTGAACGACAAGCGCATAAAATTTAAAATATCTTTGACAACCCAATGAGAAAAGAAGCGAAGATTATGGTCCTTGATATAAAACGGAATGCCGGCCCCGTCCAATTCATTGATAACGATAATTGCAGATGAATTGTTCCGGAATAAAACGGCCGCTTCCCTATAGTCCTCAAGTTGTTTCAGTGCTTGAACCAAATATTTGGCCTGATCACGATAGTCGGCTAAGGTTTTGATGACAACCGGCTTGTGCGGCGGATTTTCCGTGAACATGTTTTTCTCATAGCGGTACTTGTTTTGCTTAATAAATTGATTGGCCACTTCGACAATATCTTTTGAAGAGCGATAGTTTTGCCCCATTTTTAAGATGACACCATCAGGATAGACCTTCTGGAAGTCCAGCAAATATTGCGGGTCGGCCCCGCGCCAGCCATAGATGCTTTGGTCATCATCCGCAACCACGTATAAATTCCGGTGGGGCAGTACCAATTTTTCGATAATCAAATGCTGCACCTTGGATGTGTCTTGACTCTCATCAGTCAGGATGTAATCGAATTGCTGCTGATATTTCCCAAGCAGGGTTGGGTCTTTATCTAAGGCATGGTTGGCAATCGTCAGCATATCATCATAATCCACCAGCAGTTTACCAGGAGCGGTTTTCTTATATTGCTCATATTGTTGAAGGATTTGTTTGGCGTTCGAGATATCGCAGGATACCTTTCCCCAATCCTCCACGGGAACTAATTTGTTTTTTATTAGTGTAATGTATGTAGAAAGCTCCTCCAATTGATCTTCGGTGATTTTGTCGTCATGTATTTTTTGAAAAATATCCTTTAGAATCGATTTCTTTTCAAATTCAGCAATAACTTGATGGGGAAATTTTTTTCTCGTTAAGTAGTCAGTGGAAATCTTGTTTGCCAAGCTGTGAATCGTAGAGAAATCAACGGACTGACCAGTTTGCCCTGGGAAAAATCGGGCGAACCGCTCCCTCATTTCCTCAGCAGCCGCCTTACTGAAGGTGACCGCTTTTATCCGTGAAGGTCGTATCCCCTTCTCTTCGATTAAATAGCCAATTCGCATAATCGTAGTGGTCGTTTTCCCCGAACCGGGGGAAGCCAGCAGCAACAACGGCCCATGGGTGTGCAGCACAGCCTGCTTTTGCACCTCATTTAACGACACCCCGATGTCCCGTTTCTTCTTCTCAAAAAAATCCATGCCGAAACTCCCTCAAAAATTTGATAGTCCTATTATACAAAAATTATCTGTCATTTTCCTTTTAAAAGAAAAAAAGTGCCAGGCACCCCAATTCTCAGGATGACATCCGGCACTTTTCACTTTCTCAGTTCACTATATTGAATATGAATCCTATTTTCTGGTTTGTGGTCGACGGTATACAAAACGATAAGGAAGAACCATTCTAACGGTTTCATTAATAGATAGACAATATCTGCGGACCATTTGGATTGAATATGCCTGCTGAGCGGATAGCCATACCTGTCATAAAAGCCGCGAATCGCCCTATGAAGGTTGGGGGTATATTGCTCCAGAATGTTTTCAAAGGCATTGGCAATCAATAACTGGCGATTAACGGCTATTCGCGAACCTCTTCTGATTCCGGCTCTAATTGGCTTAACAAGTTTTTTGTGTCCCCTCGCTGAAACGGTACACAAATAATGGCCGTCCCCCGAAACCATAATCGGTTCCGGCGCTAGGATCCGAGAATAATGAAACGAGCTTGTTTCAAAAAACACACGGATAAAACTGTCAGGACGCTGCCCAAACAGAACGAGAAGCAATTGGATTACGATGAGGACTGGAAAAAGCATAATCCCCCATACCCTGGACATTTTTTGATAGCTTGAACTGATCCGGTATAGAAAAAGCAAAATAGGATGATTATATTGAACCTCTGCTACCAGCTGATGTTCCAGAAAATCATTAAGGGATTCTTTTAACCGGGCAATATATAGAAATAGTAAAGAAGCGAAACTGACTTGCAGGAGCGGAACGGAAAATTCCTCACCATCATGTGTCATAATGGTATGAGTGAGATAGGCTACTGCAAAGAGAATGTTCCCAATTAGCACCGTGCTACAAAGCGTAAAGACAATCGGTGAAAGCACTCCTGGGTGGGAGCCAATCAGCCAAAAGCTAAACATGCCCAATATCAACAAGAGAACAACTGAGAAAATATGCTCGTTTGCCAGTGAGGCATAGCCATTTGCTTTTGCACCGGTCATTTCAAAAATATGAATCGGCTCACCTGCCTCCAGGCCCATCGAATTAATAAACAGTCCAATCATAACTAAACCAATAATTGCTGCTGAGTAAAAGGCATCAATGACTCTTGACTTAATCGAGTCTTTCTTTCGTGAAATGAAACTCTGGATCATTCTGATAAATGCATACATTGGAACGGAAATAAACAGAAGTGCCATTAGGAAAACAACCACATGTATTAACTCCTTCTTATACATCGTAATTCTTTGTATATATAAAATAATAATACATAGAGATTCTATGTACAAGTCTTTTCGAAAAAAAGACACCATCCAATCAATGAATGGTGTCGCACACTTATTATAATTTTACAATGGTTCTGCCGGTAGCCTCGCCTTTTAGAAGCGTTGGGAGAACGGATGGAAGCTGCTCAAGTGTAACTTCTTGTTGCAACAGGTTCTCCATATCACGTGGTTTAAAGTCTGTTGCCAGCCTGCCCCAAATTTTTAACCGAGTCTCCATCGGGCAATAGACAGAGTCAATGCCAAGTAAATTGACACCTCTTAGAATGAATGGAAAAACAGTGGTTGGCACCTTTACTCCAGCCGTTAAACCGCTCGCGGCGACCGACCCGCCGTAATTAATTTGGCTTAGGAGCGATGCGAGTGGTTCGCCGCCAACGGGATCGACAGCAGCAGCCCAGTTTTGTTTACCAAGCGCTCTTATTTTTCCATCATAGATTTCTTCACGTGAAACGACTGACTGTGCTCCAAGTTGGTTCAAGAATTCATGCTGGGACGCCTTCCCTGTGCTTGCGACAACTTGATAACCAAGTTTAGCGAGAATGGCAACTGCAAAACTTCCGACACCGCCTGTAGCACCGGTAACCAGTACTTCCCCCTTATCAGGAGTAACTCCATTTTCCTCTAGGCGTTGAATCGACAAGGCCGCGGTAAATCCTGCAGTGCCAATAATCATAGCCTCTTTCAGGGTAAGGCCTTCTGGAAGCGGCACGACCCACTTTGCAGGAATTCGAGCATACTCACTATACCCGCCGAAATGGGAAACCCCAATTTCATAACTGGTGGCAATGACCTCATCCCCTTCTTTAAACCGGGGATCTTCCGATGAAACTACAACCCCTGCGAAGTCAATCCCAGGGATCATTGGGTAGGACTTTACAACATTGCCCTCGGGAATCGAAGCCAGACTGTCCTTATAATTCACACTTGAATACTGAACTCTGATCAACACTTCCCCCTCAGGTAGATCACTTAGTGTCAGTTCTTGCAGTTTAACCGTGAAATCATTTTCTTGCTTATTGACTACCAATGCTTTAAAGGCTTCCGACATTTTTCTGCTCCTTCCAATTAGAATTTTGGCTATAACCCCTTTGGCTTTACTATTTTGCATTTTTCACCGATGATAATAATAGCTTAACTTTTCCATGTTACTTTTTAAAGGAGTTTGAACTATGATTAATGTTTTATTTGTCTGCCTTGGGAACATCTGCCGCTCACCTATGGCTGAGGCTGTGTTCCGTGACTTGGTGAAAAAGGAAAACCTGTCCGACAAAATTGCCGTAGACTCTGCGGCCACCAGTTCCTGGCACATCGGCTCCCCACCACACAAAGGGACGCTGGGAATCTTAAAAAAATACGACATTTCGGCGGAAGGACTTGTCGGCCGGCAATTGAAGAAAGAGGATTTTGATAAGTTCGATTATATCGTGGGTATGGATGTGAGCAACACGAAAAATATTGCAGAAATCGTTGGGCATCCTGAACATTCAAAAATTCTCCGCCTTCTCGATTTAACAGACCATAAAAAGGATGTGCCGGATCCTTACTATACCGGAGATTTTGATGAAACCTATGACCTTGTAACAGCAGGCTGTAAGGCATTGCTTGGGAAAATTCGCGTGGAGCATAAGTTATGAAAAATGAGCCGGGCAGCCATCAGAAATCAATGATGGCGCCTGGCTCATTTTGGTTAAGAGTATCTAATCCCTGCAGGCTTGATATTGTTTATATCTCCTGAACCACATGGTGTCACAGCATAGGTCATCTCACATTTTGGGCAGTTCATAATGACGGTTTCCAGCGTAAAACGCTCCCCGCACTCACAATCAATTTCATGCGCCACAGCCGGTGGAAAATGTTCCTTCCCCTTACTTTTCACATGATCCACAACCGCTTGCCCATCTAACAAATTTGACGAACATCCACAACTCATTTATATACCCTCCAAGCGAAAATAATTTTTGTACAACTAGCGTAGCACATTAATCGGAGGGCAAACGCTCTTAAAAGGGAACAGATTGTGAATTTTTCACTTGGTGTCAGGCACCATTCGATGGCTTGTCACTGTGGAAAGATGAGTTATGGTGTCAGGCACCATTTGATGACTTAGCACCGTGTAAAAGTTGATAATGGTGCCAGACGCCATACGGGGCTTCCGTCATTATCGGTAGACCTCTTTAAATTGTTCAAATACAACTGGCATATCCCAGGTGAACTCTTTGTTAAGTTGATTACAGATTTGTTCGTAGTATCTGATGTGCCCTTCCCGCCAGGAATCCAAATTTTCGTCTTCTCCTTCTAACCGGGCAATTTCAAAGGTAACGTCTTTAAACGGAATAATTTGGACCGAGGTTGTCTCTATCACACACTGCGGCTCACCATCCCAATTTGTGATGATGCTCAAGTCTCCCACTTTCGGCATCGGTTCCTCGCCAGACTCATAGCTGTACATCGAAGAGGCTGTTGCTTGTTTTTTCCCCTGCAGCACCAAATCGGCCAGTTCATTCGCCAGTTTTTCAGTTAGTTCAAAGTGCCAATATGTATAGTTTTGATCGGGAGTGTTTGTTTCTACTAGAAACTTGGCCCAATAAGATTCTATTTGATTCATTCTTACTAATCCTCCTCCCAAAAATTAACCTTAGTTTACATAACATTATTATCTATTAAAGCCATTCTTCCGGAACTGAGCTGTTATCGGCGATCGCATAAGCCGCGTTCGTAATTGCTTCTGCTAGCGTTTCGCCAGTTTCGCAAACATCATTAAAGCAAGCTTCGGAAACCCCAACCGTTTTATAGGTAAAGCCCAGTTCTTTTAATTTCTCTACGATTAGGTTGGCATGATCAAGGTTGTGTTCGGGTTGAAACTCTGAAACATGTATGAATTTGTTATTTTCATAATCATACCAGCGATCCCATCTATTTAATTTCCATCCAAATATCCTGCGTGCAATTACTTCAATTTTGTCCATTGGCTCCTGACTCCTCATCACATAATATTTTCTATTTTATCACGTCTATAGTTTTATGAGCTTAGGTCCATAACAAAAAATTATTGGCGCAGTTAGATGGTGGTTTTTCTTGCCGGACTACGCAAATAAACTTTATTGGCGTAGTCGCCCGTTGATTTTTCGCCTTTTACTACTCCTATAACCCTTATAGGCGTAGTCATACGCCAATTTCACCCCTTCTACTACTCCTATAACCTTTATAAGCGTAGTCATACGCTAATTTCCCTACTTCTACTACTCCTATAAACCCTATTGGCGCAGCGTCCCCTTGTTTTTAATGCCTCCACTGCGCCAATAAACCTTTTAATGTGGAAAAGGCTGGATTTTTTCCACTAGTATTCTATTTTTCAAATATACTCGGTTGATCCAGTCGGCCCGTTGCCTCCTGTCTACTGCTCCAAACGTTGTATTCGCGTAAATACACCGGAACACATACTTCCACATCAACCCTATAGTTTTCAAGAATGGGCAATTGCTTCGCTATGGTTGAGCCATTGAAAATTGAAAGGGTGATTTTATTCGAGAATTCAATTTCTCGAGTTCTGACACGCATCATTTCCAATCTTTTCTGGGAAGCCTCCTCAAATAGCTCTGCCATTCGCGGAACCTCACCATTGAAAAATTGCTTTGCCAACCCGATGAGAATTTCATCTTTTTCGATATAAATACCAATCATCATTAGGGCGTCCTCCAGCATATGCTCAATCGTGGGAATCCATTGGGCAAGCCGCTGGTCCCCGCCTCCTAAATGGCGGTGACTAATATTTTCCTCTATCATTGTCCAGCGGGCCACGCCATTTTCTGATAAATACATATAATATTCTGGGTTCATTCCACCATCGTATGGATGTGCCTTTCCAACCAATATTTGTGCCGTCATTGTCGCCATTTTCAATTCCTCCTCCTATCTAACTTGCATCATTTCGATTTGCCTAAGTGTCCTCTGCAAATTCCTCGCATCACACATTACTCCCTGAATCAACCTCATCGTTTTATAGCAAGCTTCGACATTCAAAGACTCAGATTCTGTATGTTCATTCATGTACCCGGCAGACAGATTCACGCTTTGAATGCCGTGCGCTGCCCAGATTCTAGTGTCGCTGCTGCCGCCTGCTGTCATCTTCCAGCCATCTAGCCCCTTCCTTTCAGCCGCTTTTTCAAAAAGTAATCCGTAACTTTCATGGCAAAAGGACTCATACCCGCCGCAGGATGTGACGATATCACCTGTACCCCTACGGTCAACTACAATTGCCGCATCCACACCCCACAAAAAGGTCCCATCGACGCTGCGTGCACCAATTAGTCCGCTTTCCTCCTCCACAGTAAAAATAAATTTTACTGTTCCGTTGAAGGAGCCCGGCTCCTGCAACCGCTGTGCCAATTCCAACAAAACTGCCACCCCGGCCCGGTCATCAGCCCCTAAAATGCCGTAGTCACTGGACCAAATCGCTCCATTTTTTATAATCGACCTGCCTTCTACAATTCGGTCAACGGTATCCAAGTGGGCATTTAAGAGAATAGTAGGCCCAACACCGGTTCCAACCTTCTTTTGCGCCAAAATATTACCTGCCCCATCAACCGACTTAAAATCTACGAGTTGCTCCAGCTCCGCCAAGACAAATTGACGGATCCTTTCCTCGTTTCCACTCTCCCCAGGGATGGATAAAAGCCGCTCAACCCTGTTGAAAAAAAGCTGCTCCCTAATGAATTCTGCACCTCGGTCCAGCCAAGCTTTTTCAATATGAGAGAGCTTTTCGGCAACATCCAGCAATTGCGGTCTAGAGATGCACAGCCGGATGTCACGATTGTTTCTTGTAAAAATCCTTGGTACACCTGCGGCCAGTAACAGCTCAGTGACTTTATCAGTATTAACTTCTCGGATAAAGCCTAACAGCGCATTCCCTCTTCCATGCCCGTCGCAGCTGATATTTGTATAAAAACCAAGCCGATTCAACTGGCGGACGATGCCGGAAATATACGTATCCAACTCTTTTACTTTCGGTTGGTCAACACCAGGGCGAAACCATAAATCCCCGCCGCGTCCTCTATATTTGTAATCGACACAGCCCAACCAACGTTCCTCCGAAACCACCCGACTGGCAATGGACAACACCCCTCTATCATAGGTAAAGGAGGCCGGAAGTTTTTCCAAACTCTCCAACAAAAACGAAACATTTTCCTCTGTTTCTTTTAAACAATCAAACACATTCGGGCGAGTCTCCTCAACGATAAATCCTTGTCGTACAAATAATTGGTTCCAACTTTTCATGTGACCATCTCCTTAGCTTTGATGGTCTTAGTATATAAAAATGGCGATGACACCCCTGTCATCGCCCTGTTCATGCATATTCGATTTCATCGTCGACCCTGTACATTATTTTATAAGGATAGGCTCCATTATAATAATAGGCTGTTTCATTATTGTAACGTTTGTTTTGAATGATAGGCGGAAAACCATACTCCCGCAATTTATTTCTGAATCTGTTCACGTTTTGAACGTACGAATTTTCTTCAATATCACTAGTAAAAGATGCTCGTGTGGCAGGCCGCTCTTCTGAACTTTTTAAAAGAAAATGCCTTATCATTATACCTTGATTATAGGAAAGTGTGATCATCTTTTCCTCAAAAACCATAAGAATATCCCTGTCATTAAAATATAACAATAATGTATCTAAAGGAGGCCGATCGACCAGATTTTCACAATCCGCCTTCGAGCACGTTGTTTTGCTGGTCTCATCCACCAAATAAAAAGCATGCCGCTGCAGATATTGTTCATTTATCAAGATATTCTCAATCAACGGCGAAAATTCCTGCTTTGGAACATCACTCAAATCAGGCAATTGCTTCATGTTTTCATAAGCTTGATTGGCAACCCGCAACGCACTGTTGGTTAAATACAAATGGGCATTCAATTGCTGCTGTCCGTTCAATTTATAGTTATGGTTAGGATAGTATTTGTCGTTTTCCAACGCCTTCTGGAAAAATTGAATGGCTTCGGCATATTCCCTGTTTTTGTACGATAAGAACCCAAGCCGGTAAGGCGCAATCGGATTGGTCCGGTCATACCTTAACACATTATTTAAACAGCTGGCGGCAAGATGGTCATCCTTTTGATATTCCGTTTTCAAATAAGTCCCGTAATGGATCAGATAAAACACAAGTTTCCTTTTCACATATTCCAATATATCCTCGTATTCCTTGTTCCGCTGGCGAATAAGCAGTTCAAGCTTTCGAACCATTTCTTTGTATATGTCGATTTTCATAGAGTAGTTGGCAAAACCGCTTTCGGCCTCTTGGTCACTTAGTTCCGCTTCCATTTCCTCTAATTCTTCCAGAGTTTTATCTCTAAGGCTCATTTCGGATTCCTCCCTCTTCCTACCATGGTCTTTTACTGTCCGGCTCCAAAACGCCTACCACATGATACTGCTTATCTCTCTTTATGGCCTCGATGACACCGTTTGAAATCTCCTCATGTGTTAGCCATCTTGATGTTTCACCATCCAACTTAAATCCAAGCTGAACTTGTCGATACCGGCAATTCTCGGTCAATTTTAACCCTGCCCTAATCTCCTCAGGATTTGCGCGGCTTCCAAGAGCATGAAATAATAAGCAAGGTTTATGATTGGCCACCTCTCGTGCAATTGTTTCCATTACATTTTTAAAAGGAGAATGAATCCAGGCAACGACCAATTCCAGTGGGCCATTCTTGTCTACAATAAATCTGATTTGTTCACTAAAAAGATCTCCCTGGCGGTAGTCAACCGATAACGGCGTGATGCAGGTCGAATCCTGGACCCGGCTTCTAAGCTGTGCCATTCGTTCTTCGCTTCTCCCAATCACTGATACATGGTAGCCTTCTTTTACCAACCACAAGGGCACGGCAGTTAACATTCCAGTTCCGCCAATTACTAAAGCATGTTTCATAATACGCACTCTCTTTCATTCACTAACTACTTATCTATTATTCTTGAAAAATTGCGAAAATCCTTTTCTTGTTTGTGTTTACATAATATTTTTATAAAATAAAAAAGCCCTTAATGGGTTCTCGTTTGAATTACAAAAAGTGAAAAAAAGATGGAGTAGGTATGGGATTTCGAAAGCGGAGAATTTCCGGCTATTCTACATTTTGGAGGCTAAAGAAGCAGAAATAAGCGGAAAATTTCCGGTTAACCGCTTTTAATTTGATAAAATCCAATGATTTGTATGATATAAGCGGAAAAACTCCCCTTATTTTTAGGGCAATATCAATATTTCCCAATATAAACGGAATTTCTCCGTTTATTTTTCAAACACAGGAAAATCCACATTCAGTTATAACAGCCATAATGATAGTTGGCCTTAAATATTGATCCAATAAAAAATAGGGTGAGAAATCAGCAATTTCGCACCCTATTTGCATTGCGGTTTACTGTTTTGCACCTTTAAGAGAACCAGATAACATCACATGAAGAGCTTTCCTATTTACGATAATTTCGCCTGTACCGACTGCAGCTTTCGCTCCATCGTATTTTCCTTGTCACGGCGGTCATCAATCCGAAGATTCGTACAGACTCTCTGCAATCCCTTCTGAAATGGAACTTCGTGAACTTCCTGGACAATCTGCAACAATAACTTCAGATCCCCTTCGATTAACGTACTCATCGGCGTTAGCTGATAGTTAACCCTACCTTCGTATTGTTGAAGGACTTTATGTACTTCCGCGACATAATCGCTAACGCTGGGAGTTCCCGTTCCGACCGGAATCACCGTAATATCAATAATAGCCATGCTAAAACCTCCGATTAAAAAAACTTTTTCCTACATTAGCATAGCATGTTTTATTAGATTTTTTCATTATCTTTAAAATCGGATGAATCATTGTAATCATAGCGGAATCCATCTTTTTGAGCAGGGACATTCTTGTTGTTTTCTTGCTTGTTCTGTTTATGGTTTGGTTGATTTTTATTCGAATTCATGCTCAAATCCTCCTAATTTTTGCATTTTTTAATGTAATAGTTGGCGTAGTTCTTCAGCGTGCCTGCGGCTTGTATCGATCACTTCCTCAGCCAGCCTTCTGCTTTCCGGGTCGAGGTCTCCTCTTACCAGCTCTTCTGAATATTCAACTCCATATTGGGCCATTCCCTTTAACGCGTCTTCAATAATCTCTGGCGTTTCATCAGAGAGCATCATCTTATGCATGTAGCTGTGCATTTTACCGGTAATACCCTCACTGTCGGCTGGCACCCCGTTTAAATTTTGGATACGCTCAGCGAGTTTTTGTGCATTCTGCTTCGCCTCCTGCTGCATCGTTTGAAACTTCTCCTTTAATTCAGGTTCATCTAACTTCTGAATATGATGTTCCAGAGCATGAATTCCCATATAGGTGCCTCGAAGCAAAGTGTTCAATTCTTCTATTACAACGTCTTCGTTTCTCATCATCCTCACATCCTCCAAGTTTATTATGAGGATTATTCACAAAAATATCCTACAGCTAGTATTTGTATCAAAAAAAATGCCAGGCACATTCTTTTATGTACCTGGCACTTGTTATTTGCTCTTCCAAACTCTGAGCACATGTCCGCCGCAACCGCATTGGTCTATGTACTGAAGGTCAATTTCATTTCCAAAATGCAATAATAAGATCTCCGTCAAATAGTCTTCCGGGTTCCCTAAACCTGCCGGCGTGACGACATTGACGTAATATCCTTTTGCAGTCTCTTTGACAGCATCAATTGCATCCGCAATCACCATATCCCGATCATGTTCATATTCTTCATGCTCTAGTGAAATCGACCAATTCTTTTCCTTCAAAAAAATCACCTCTTACCTTTATTTTAAAATGAACTTGGCAGGCAAGAGGTGATTTACATCATAATCGTTTTGCTTTTTTCATTTTTTCATCAAGTAGAAAAAATACGTTAAAAAAATCATCAATATATAACTTCCCAAACGAATCGCCCATGCTCACCTCATAATAACTGGTGGTCTCTGTTTTTTCTCTAACATTACTAGATAGTCCTATATCGGTTTCTAGGCAAATTTCTGTTAAAATCCGCTCCACCTCCGCTTTGGGCGCATCAAAGTGGACATGAAACATATTGGAAACAGGTTCTTCGGGCAAAGTTGATACACCGAAACAACTATTATATCGCCAAGCCACATACTTTGCTGTTCGATAATACCCTTTCATTTTGTTAATCCGCTTGTCAAAGTAATAATCGGCACTCAGGTAATACGGATAAAGACTGATCAAGTCCCCGCCATGGCGCCGCTTCCACACCTTTGATTCCTCAATAAAGTCCTCATCACCAGCCAAAATCGCTCCGGCAATCCCGCCAATCCCTTTATAAAATGAAATATAAACACTATCAAACAGGCTGCAAACCTCAGCGGCAGTTTTTTCATAATAAGGCAAGATTTCAAACAGCCTTGCCCCATCCAAATGCAATTTGATGCCTTGTTCCTTGCAATAGTCTGAAATTTTTACAAGCGTTTCGTATTCTGGCAATTGTCCGCCAATTTCCCGCTGCGGCAGTTCCAGGAGCACACAAGAGACATCTTCTAACAAACTCGCAACGTCTTCGAATTCTATCACTCTATCTTTTTCTGCCAATAAAACCGACTCAATTTGATGCAATTCTTTTAACCCATTTTCCTCATGAATCTCCAAATGGCACAACGGATGATAGGCGACTTTCTTTACGCCTTTTCGGTCACACCAAATGCGCATTGCGATTTGCTGGGCCATTGTTCCGCTTGGAAAAAACACTGCCGCTTCCTTACCCAATATCCCTGCCATCTTATCCTGAAAATCCTCGATTAATTTTCCTTTTCCATACATTTCACTCTCAAGCTGCCCATCTATTTCGTGGAAAGCCTCTTTTAATACTTGGATGTTTCTCGGTCCATGCCCATTCACTTGATATTTTGTTTGTTTATACGCATCTTGCAAACTAATATTTTCGGCCATCTTTCTATACTCCTTCTTTATCCTTCGTCTAACTACATATAATTTGAATTTTTTATTCATTTTCACACCTCACCTCGTATTTTATACCTTTTGGTAATCAGAGACAATTTTGGCAAAACTATAAATGGATGTCAGAAATGTTTTGACAAATCGGTGAACATAGGGTAAATTAGCATATGTACGAACAATTTAAAGAAAAATCATTAATAATATTCGTGTTTAGGGGTGTTTTTTCATGGATGTAGTATTTGATTACGAAGATATTCAACTAATTCCTGCAAAATCAATCGTTAAGAGCCGTTCCGAATGTGATACAAGTGTCGTTTTTGGCGGCCATAAATTTAAATTGCCAGTCGTCCCAGCCAATATGCAAACGATTATTGATGAAAAAATTGCAACATACTTGGCGGAAAATGGTTATTTCTATATCATGCACCGCTTCCAGCCTGAAACCCGACTAGCTTTCGTTAAAGACATGCAAGCCCGCGGCCTGATCGCATCCATTAGTGTCGGTGTGAAAGAAGGAGAATATGAATTCGTCAAGCAGCTTGCCGAGGAAAATCTGACTCCAGAATTTATTACAATCGATATAGCCCACGGCCATTCTAATGCCGTAATTGAAATGATTCAGCATATCAAGAAGCATTTGCCAGGCAGCTTTGTCATTGCCGGAAATGTCGGGACACCAGAGGCGGTAAGGGAATTGGAGCACGCCGGCGCAGACGCAACGAAGGTCGGCATTGGACCAGGCAAAGTTTGTATCACAAAAATTAAAACCGGATTTGGAACTGGTGGCTGGCAATTGGCGGCTGTAAGATGGTGCGCCAAGGCAGCTAGCAAGCCGATTATCGCTGACGGCGGAATCCGCACACACGGGGATATTGCGAAATCTGTTCGCTTTGGAGCATCTATGGTGATGATTGGTTCTTTATTTGCTGGTCACGAAGAGTCACCTGGAGAAACGATCGAAATGGATGGAAAGCTATATAAAGAATACTTCGGTTCTGCTTCCGAATTCCAAAAAGGAGAACGCAAAAACGTCGAAGGCAAGAAAATGTACGTGGAGCACAAAGGTCCATTAATCGATACGTTAATCGAGATGGAGCAAGATCTGCAGTCTTCTATATCCTATGCTGGCGGAAACAAGTTAAAAGATATCCGCACGGTAGACTATGCCATCGTGAAGAACTCCATTTTTAATGGGGATAAAATCTATTAAAAAAGATGATGCCAGTCCAAAGTTTTTAGCGGACTGGCATCAATTATTTTAATTTACTAGTTTTCACCGGAATCCTCAAATAATAACCTTTCGCGCTCTTCCCTGCTAATGTTACTTTTATGGACATTTTTAAAATAAAGTCCAAGAATTGTTAGGATGATGATGGCTAACACAATCCATTCAGGTAAAGTTAAACCGCCCAACGGATTTAAAGGGGTATACAAGAAAAGGAAAAAAATCAACGAAATGATCGCAAGCACCCCTACAATCCCTCCAAATGCTACCCGGTAAGGACGATGTAAATCGGGGGCTTTCTTCCTTAAGACCATAAAGGTAACCACAACCAATAACCAGGAACAAACCATCATAAAGCCAGATATATTCACAATATTCGTAAAAATCACCTGACTAGTCCCCAATAAAGCGCCTAAACTGCTTAATCCGAACAGAAACACAATGGCTCTCGTCGGTGTTTTATTGATAGGGTGAAGCCTAGAAAACTCTGTTGAAATATATTTTGCCCTGCCGAGCGCAAATAAAACCCTGCTTCCGGCAAGATAAGCAGCATTCCATGAGGTTAACATGCCAATTAATGCAGCGATGGCAACTAGTGTTTTTGCAAATTGCGATCCATTAAAAAGCTGAACCAATGACTCCAAAACAACAATTTGAGAGGTTCCGCGGGTTTCTAAACTTGCAGAAAACCCTGTGCCAATAATGATTAGTATATAGAAGATTGCACTGGCCCAGACAGATATGACCACTAGTCTCCCAATCAACCTAGGTTTTACATTGGTTTCTTCTGCAGCCTGTGCAACAACATTAAATCCTGACAAAAATCCTGGAATCATTAATAATGTGATGGAAATACCCGATAGGGAGGTGACAAGCGGCTTAGCGTTTTCAACATCTCCCAAACTGACTCCGACAATAACATAAAAAACAGCTGCCAACAGCATTACCGCTACCGTAATGGTTTGAAATACCTTTGAAAACTCGATGCCCATCATATTTAAAAAAGCAAAGAAAAAGTTAACCAGAACCGAAACAAAAATATAAGAACCATAAACCGTTTCTCCGCCAACAGTATATAATGGGCCTATTTTTGGCAACGGAAACCCTAACGCATTTAATATGATCGGCAGCATGATCGTCTCAACGACGATTAAGGTTAATAACCCATAACCTACACAAGTCCCTGCAAAAAATGCCCAGCGATCGCCCAAACCTTTAAATGTATAAACGATATCCCCACCGGCCCTTGGCATCGCAGAAGCGAGCTCCGCATATGCAAGACCAACAAAGGAGCAAAGAATGCCGCCAATAAGGAAGGCCAATACCCCGCCAAAAGTTCCGGGCATCGTCGTCCAAACGCCGGCATAAATTACCCAAGACCAACCGACTACTGCCCCAACACCAATCGTTAACAAATCCCACTTCGATAAAGTTTTCTTTAATTGAGTGTTTTGATTGGTAACGACGGTTGTACCCTGATTATTTTTCATGATTTCCATTCAGCCGTCCCCTTTCGGATATAATTTAATGACTAGTGTTTAAGGACCTCGCTGATTTATCCATTTTAAATAACCGATTGGCATTCTTCAAATAAAATTTCTCTCGTACCGAGTCCTTCAAAGACCATGTTCAACCTCTGCCAACACTCTAGTAATTTTTTTCAAACAGCGGTGTTTTCGTCATTGCCTTTTCCAATGTTCCTGGTTCACACCATATAATTTGCGGTGTTACTCTCGCCTCAGTATGAAGAGCATTTTTTATTTTCTCCTCCAACCCTTGCAATTGCCGCTGATCAAAATGATATCCATATTCCACCTTCAGTTTTAGCGGCGGTACCACACGCGGAGGCGGATTATCAAGGACGATACGGATTTCTCCAGTTACGTCAGGCACAAATGTGGCAATCACCTTTTTAATCGCGGAAGGATAAACATTTGCCCCTTTGATAATCAACATATCGTCCGACCTTCCCAAAAACCGGAAACGTTTTCCTTTAAAGCCGCAGCCAGGGCATTCATGGGTAAATACTTGGATGACATCGCCTGTGGCAAAGCGGATTCGCGGCGAGGCTTTAAGATTAAATTCTGTGCTAATAATTTCTCCAATCACCCCGTCACGGATTTCAAGCGGCAATTTTGTTTCCGGGTCGACAAGATCCATCGGGAACAAGCCTAAATCTGGTGCCACACAATGAATCCCGTAATACTCATCGGAATCGCAGGAAAAACCAAATTCACCTAGATAGTCATACACACGGCATCCGTAAGCGGTTTCGATTTTCTTTTTTACTTCCGGAATTCCAATGCCCATTTCTCCCACTGTAAATAATGCTTTTAATCCCAAATCACCAACATGCTTGCCAATCAATTCAGGCGCCTTGTCAATTAAATGTTCCGCCAAGGACGGTGTCATCATCGCAGCCGTTGGTCTTGTCATATCAGCATATTTTAGAATCATCGCGCTGCCGGCACGTACATCAACATCAATAGGAAGTACACCCTGTGAGCGAATCCCCCACAAAATGGAAGAAGTTGCATAAATCCCTAATGCATGACTAAAAAGCAGACGGTCACCAGGGAAGATTCCACCATATTCGAGCATATGGGCTATGTAGCGATTTAAAAAATTCAAATCCTCCTTTGTAAACGTATAGGTGAATGTTGGTTCCCCGGAAGTTCCGCTTGTCGTCCCAGTAAATTCGATTTCATCCGGTGAACAGCATAAATGCGTGCCAAATGGATGGCCCCATTTTTCCCTTGATTCCTTCTGATTTTCCCGTTCAATTGTTTTATCCATGAAAGCCGGTAATTGGCGGAAGTCGTGGATTGATTTAATTTCTTCGGGATGCACACCTATCTCGTTAAATTTTTTTCGATAAAATTCAGAATTTCGGTACACAAATCGTAATTGTTTTTGTAATAATTGTTCCTGGTATTGAAAAATTTCTTCTTCTGACATCTGATTAAACATAGGATTTGTATATTTCACTTCTTTTGTGAAACTCTGAGTGATTGGCATAACTGCCCCTCCTTCTTAATTTTAAAATATTAAAATATTAAAATTTAATAGATATATAGGAACTGCTAATAGATACTGCGAAATAATTAATAGTTCTTGCCTACAATTGTCGTATTTTAAAGAAGGTATTTTCGAATACAAATCTAATTATTATAGAAACCAGGTTATTGCTAAATAAAATGATGCAGAGGTGAAATATACGTGCAGCTCGAACAATTAGAATACATCATTAGGGTATCCGAATCACGCTCATTTTCAAAAGCTGGACAAATCCTTCATGTGTCACAGTCCGCGGTCAGTCAGTCCATTACAAAACTGGAAAGTGAATTGGGGGTGAAAATTTTTGAGCGGATGCATACAGGCGTCAAACCCACGGTAGAAGGTATGCAACTCATCAAGATTGCAACTGAAGTATTAAAAAAGGTTGACGATTTGAAAGACCAAGCTGCGAAATATAACCAATCGTTACAAAATCGATTAAGCATCGGAATCGTTTCCGGACTTCATCTACCCTTTCTCCCAAAGTTGCTTTCTTTATTAAAACAAGAATTTCCGCAACAGGAAATTACTTTAATCGAAAAAAGTTCTTTAAACATCATCGAGGCCATCATCCAAGATGAAATTGACTTGGGAATTTTGGTCATTTATGAAGAAACCTTAAAATATAAAAATATCATTACCTTCAAGGAAATGTATCCTGTCAATTTGTTTGTGTTTGTGGATAAAAATTCCTCCCTTGCCCATCATGAATTTTTACATCCAAAAGATTTAAAAAACCAAACTTTTGTGATGTTTAACGGAGAATTTATGAACTGGTTCTTCAACATATTCAATCAGCAGAACGGCCCATTCAAATTATTATTTACTTCCAATAATAATGAAAACATATCAGAGGCAGTACGAAATGGCCTTGCCATTGCGATTGAAACTGAGTCTGAAGCACTCTCCAATCCCTTTATTAAAAACGGAGATATTTTGGCAATCCCTTTAATAGAAGATGTGAACGGAAATAGTTCTTTAGGAATCGCCAAACTAAAAAGCAGAACGTTTACTGTTGAGAGTCTAAAAACAGTCAATTATTTTCAATCTGAAATACAGGATATGTTTCAGGAGCGACAATCTATATTTCCATTTGAAAAATATCTCAAAACAAAAGATTGATTCTTCCATTTTGAGATATTTCCGGAAATGGATTACTTCATTTTTGGATCCAAAGCATCCCTTAAACCGTCACCGAACATATTAAATCCTAATACAACCAGCATGATGGCGAAACCCGGAAACAACAATGTCCAAGGAGCGTTGGTGATAAACTGTCTGGAATCTGCCAGCATCTTTCCCCATTCCGGTTCACCGGGCTGGGCGCCCAATCCTAAGAATCCTAAAGCTGCTGCCTCTAAAATAGCAGTTGCAATACCCAGCGTGCCTTGGACAATAATTGGCGTAACAGAGTTTGGCAGAACATGTTGGAGAAGCAGACGTCTATCCGACATGCCGGTAATTCTTGCGGCCATAATATACTCCTCTTCTTTTACACTTAACACTTTTGAGCGGATTAATCGGCCATACGTCGGAATATTAATAATGGCGATCGCAACTAAGGCATTAAACAAACTTGGGCCCAGCATGGCAACAATAGCAATTGCCAAAAGAATGCTTGGAAAGGCAAGCAAAATATCAAAAAATCTTGAAATAATTGTATCAAGCCATTTTCCATAATAACCCGCGATTAAGCCAAGAAGCGATCCGATGATGATAGAGCCAATGACAGAGAAAAATCCGATCCATAAGGAAATTCTTGCACCATAAATAATTCGGGTATAAATATCCCTTCCCTGGTCATCAGTTCCAAACCAATGTTCCGAATTCGGGGAGATTAAGGTTTTTTCGGGATTAAACCCATCAACTGGCTGCGAAGTAAGGACGGGAGCAAAAATGCCTATTAAAATAAACGATACCACAATCGCTAACCCAATCATGGCAGGCCGCTGCTTTTTCAGCCTTTTCCATCCTTCCAGCCATAGAGATTTTTTTGGAGGTCCATGAATTGCCATTTTTTCCGGAACCGGTTGTAAAATTGTTTTCAATTGTCTCCCCTCCTCATCGATAATTTATTCTTGGATCCAAGAGTGAATAAAGGATGTCTACAATTAAATTAACGAAAACAAAAATCGTCGCAATTATCAAGATACCTGTTTGGATGACAGGATAATCACGTGAACCAATCGCATCGTAAATATAACGCCCCACTCCAGGCCAGCCAAAAATGGTTTCTGTTAGAACGGCTCCTCCCAATAACAACCCAGTCATCATTCCAATAATGGTCAATATCGGTGCAAAGGCATTTTTCAAGGCATGTTTATATAGCACCCAAAATCCTGATAGACCCTTGGCGCGGGCAGTCCTGACATAATCCAGTTCCAATACCTCCAGCATACTGGATCGGGTAATCCTTGCGATCACGGCCATTGGAATGGTCCCCAGAGCAATACTTGGCAAAATTAAGTGCTTCAATACATCCCAAAAACCAAGCCAATTTCCCTGAATCAGGGTGTCGAATAATAAGATCCCAGTAATCGCTTCAACCGGTTCTCTTGCGTTCATCCTTCCTGTCGAGGGCAGCCAGCTTAACTGTTCAGCAAAAATCCATTGTTCCATCAGTCCTAGCCAGAATACCGGAATGGAAACCCCCATTAACGCTATTAGCATCGCAGTATAATCAAACCAGGATGCCCTCCTCCAAGCTGCGATAATGCCGGCATTTACCCCAACGATAATCGCAATTATCATGCTCATGATCATTAATTCAATGGTTGCCGTTAAGTATGGCGTGATTTCTTCCTGAATTGGTTTTTTGGTTTTTAAGGAAGTACCGAAGTCACCAGTCAATAATCCTGCTACATAAGTAAAGTATTGGGAGGGTAAGGATTTGTTCAACCCCATTTCCTCGCGTAACTCCTTAACGGCTTCTGGGGTGGCTTGATCACCTAAAATAACCGACGCCGGATCCCCGGGAATGGCGTGAATAATGGAAAACACAATAATGGACATGCCAATTAGAACAGGAATTAATTGCACTATTCGGCGGGAAATATAATTAGACACTTTTGGCTACACCTCCTATTGTCATTATTTATAATGATGGCAGGCAACATAGTGTCCATCGCCAACGTTCTTTAATTCAGGTGTGGTTGTTTCACACTCAGCCATTTTAACGAAACATCTTGGATGAAACGGACATCCTCTTGGTGGATTGATCGGATTTGGAAGGTCACCTTTAAGGACAATCCTCTCCTGCTTCTTTTCGGGGTTTATGCTGGGTGCAGCCGAAAATAAGGCTTTAGTATAAGGATGGAGCGGGTTTTCGTATATGCTTTTTTTGCTGCCCTGCTCGACCATTCTTCCCAGATACATCACGCCAATTCTGTCACTAATGTGCTTTACCACACTTAAATCATGGGATATAAACAAATAGGTTAAGCCGAAATCCCTTTGTAACTGCCTTAATAAATTTAACACCTGTGATTGAATGGACACATCAAGCGCGGACACTGCTTCGTCCGCAATGATTAATTTGGGATTCAGCGAAAGCGCTCTAGCAATTCCGATTCGCTGCCTTTGGCCGCCAGAAAATTCATGAGGATATCTTGACGCATGGTAACTGTTTAGTCCGACAACCTCCAATAGCTCATGAACTCTTCTCTTCCGCTGCTCTGCTGTTAAATCTGTATTGACAATCATTGGCTCTTCAATTAAATTCCCTGCCGTCTTCCTGGGATTAAGGGATGCATAGGGATCCTGAAATATCAATTGAATATCACGGTAAACCGGTCTCATCTCCTTGGAGGAGATCTTCGAGATATCTTTCCCTTGAAAAAATATCTTGCCATCGGTCGGGTTAATTAACCGTAAAATCGTCTTGCCTGTTGTTGATTTGCCGCAGCCGGATTCTCCCACCAAGCCAAATGTTTCATTTTCATATATCGAAAAATCAACACCATCGATCGCTTTTACATAATTGGTGTTCTTTCCGAAAAAACCGCTTTTAATCGGAAAATGCACTTTTAAATCTTGTACTTCAAGTAGCGGTGATAGCATGGTTTACCTCCTTTGCCAGGAAACATCTTGATTTTTGGCCTGACCCGATATCATACAGCTCTGGTTCCTTATGAAAACATTCGTCCATGGCAAATTTACATCTGGAGGCAAATTTACATCCTTCAGGCATCTCGGAAGGAATCGGAACATTTCCGGGTATCGTTTCAAGCCATTCCACTTCCTCTTCCAAGGTTGGGATGGAGTCAATAAGCCCTTTCGTATAAGGGTGGGATGGGGAAGAAAAAAGGGTTTTTACATCCGCTTCCTCAACCACCCTTCCGGCATACATAACAATGACACGATCACAAACTTCCGAAACAACTCCAAGGTCATGCGTAATCATGATGATCGAGGTATTGCTCTCACGTTTCATCTGTTGAATGAGTTCCAATATCTGTGCCTGGATTGTCACATCGAGTGCTGTGGTCGGCTCGTCAGCAATGATAAGTTTGGGATTGCAAGCAAGGGCCATTGCAATCATGACACGCTGCCTCATCCCGCCTGATAATCGGTGCGGATAATCCTTGACAATCTTTTCTGCGCGCGGAATGCCGACTTGTTGAAGCAGCTCTATACTTCTTTTTTCTGCTTCCTTCCGATTTAATTTCATATGGAGTCGCAATGTTTCCCCAATTTGATTGCCAATGGTGTAGCTTGGATTCAGACTTGTCATTGGTTCTTGAAAAATCATCGCAATCTCATTGCCGCGGATTTTGCGCATCTTTTTTTCATTTAATTTAGTGATATCCAAATCTTGAAAATGAATATTGCCTTCAACAATTTTTCCTTTTCTTTGGGGGAGCAATTGCATAATCGACAAGGCTGTTACACTTTTCCCTGAACCCGACTCCCCAACTATGCCCAATGTTTCGCCTTCGTCGACGGTGAAGCTAACACCGTCAACAGAGCGAACCACACCGTTATCTGTAAAGAAATGCGTCTTAAGATTTTTAATAGAAAGCAGCGGCTCCATTTTCCCCCTCCTGTCCAAAAGAACTTGTTCCTTTTTTTATTTTTCTATATATACCTCTGCCAAGCTTTCATACCCAATGGCGTGAGGAATGTATCCCTTCACGTACGTGCCACCTGCCAGAGGTGTTTCTACATATGCCAATGGAATTGTAGGCGCATCTTCTATTACTAACTGTTGGACCTCTTTATATAGGTTTGTTCGTTCTGTCTTATCTAAAGTTGTTTGTGCTTTTCTCAATAATTCATCCACTCTTTCATTTTTATACCCTGAACGGTTTTGTACGGATTCAGAACTTAACATAGTAAATAAAAAGTTGTCTGGGTCGCCATTTTCACTAATTCGTCCTATACCCGCAAAAGAATACTCTGCTTTAACCAATATTTTGTTTAAATAAGTTGCCCATTCATAATTTGAGATTTTTACATCAATTCCGACCTTTGCTAAATCGGATTTAATTGCTTCAGCCACTTTTGTTGGTTGTGGCAAATAAGAACGATCGGTTGACATTATTGAGAATTCTGTTTCAAATCCATTAGGGAACCCAGCCTCTGCCAACAGTTTTTTTGCCTTTTCTGGATTATAGTCATATCCCTCAATTTCATTGTTATAACCCCAAATGAACGGAGGCATCATGTTTTTAGCCGGCTTGGCTACCGAACCATAAAATGCATCGATGATCCCTTTCTTATTAATTGCATGATTGATAGCCTGGCGAACCTTAACTTGATCATACGGGGGCTTAGCTAAGTTAAAAGTCAAATAACCCAGACTTCCCGCAGGACGTTTAAAAACCTGAAGCTTGGCATTCTGTTCTACTGAGGATAAATCGGATTGATTTATTCCATCCATTAAATCGATTTCTCCATTCTTAAGAGCCGTCAAACGTGCAGAGTTGTCAGGAATAACTTTGAACATCAACTTATCAAGCTTAGGTAAATCAGCTACCCAATACTTATCATTTTTCACCAATGTGACTGAATCGTTAGGTTTCCATTCTTGAAATTTGAAAGGGCCAGTACCGACAGGGTGGTCCTTAATATTTTCCCCATATTCCTTTAGTGCGGCTGGGCTAATTATTCCAAATGTTGTAATACCCAGGTTGGGCAGAAAGGTAGCATTTGCGGCAGTTAAGGTAAATTCAACTGTCTGTGAATCAACAGCCTTTACTTCTTGAATTACTCCCTTAAATGTTCGGTTAAAAATCGAGAAATCTCCTTGGTGCTGTGGGTGTTCTTTATCCATCATCCGGTTAAAATTGTATACAACCGCATCCGCGTTAAAATCAGTGCCATCATGGAATTTTACATCCTCTTGCAATTTAAAGGTCCAAACTTTCCCATCATCACTACTGGTCCATTCTTTTGCTAGTTTTGGAACAACATCCGTTCCGTTTTTTTCGTAAGTAATTAACGTTTCAAAAACATTCTTGGATATCCTCGAAGATTCTGCATCTATTAAATTATGGGTATCCAAAGTAACTGTATCCGTAGCCCTTCCGTATATTAAGGTTCCACCTGATGACTCCTCTTTTTCATTTTCCTCATTGGTGGATGATTTGTTGCCGTTACAACCGGTTAACACTAATACAATTACTAACGAAAAAAATATTAAAAATCTATTAACCATTTTCAATAACTATCCCTCCACCATTTTATGCTGTAATGCTATTAAATCAGGGCTTTTATTCTTCCAAGGTTTTGCTTCCTCTAGCTGGGCAGCTAGTTTAAATAATGTCGATTCATCTCCAAATCTAGCCGCAAATTGCATCCCTATTGGGAGACCTTTACTGCTCCAGCCAAGAGGCAGGCTCATTGCCGGCTGACCTGTCGTGTTAAATAAATTTGTGAACGGAGAATAGGACATCATTCTTTCAGTCCATTCCTCAGCATTAAGGCTTGGGTCGTTTGCGTTTAACTTTCCAATTGGCCAAGGTAATTGTGCAATGGTTGGAGTTAGTAAAATATCATAATCTGTAAAGAATTCTCCAACAGTTCTAGAAACTGAATTATTTATCTCAAACGCTTCTAATAATTCAGCTGCTGTTATGGTTTGGCCATACTGATAAATAGCCCAATTGGAGGCTTCCAGATTCTTTGTGGTAGGCACCCGATTTAAACCGGTTTTCATTTTTTCTATACTGTGACTTAGAAAAGATGCCCATATACGGAGGGTGGCCAGGAGCTGTTGCTCAGCGTTTATTGATGGCGAAGCCTCCATTAGATCATGACCTAATTCTTGACATAACTTAATTGTCTTATATAATTCTTGTTTACATTCTTGGTCAACGGGGGCATTATTCCATGGTTTATCTGTCCAAGCAATCCGAAGCTTTTTAGGTTTTTTCTGTAGTTTACTTACATAAGTATTTTCCGGTTTTTCTATCCAGTTTCTGGCTCCGATATCCACTCCTCCAATTGAATCAAGTAAGGCTGCCGCGTCTCTAACACTCTTTGTTACAGCAAATTCATTACCTAATCCGCATAATATCTCTCCCCGATGTGGACCATTCGGAATCCTCCCACGTGTCGGTTTTAAACCGACTAACCCATTTACTGCAGCAGGCTGTCTAATGGAACCAGCTCCATCATTGGCATGGGCAATTGGAATAATTCCCGCAGCCACCGCTGCGCAGGCCCCCCCACTGGAACCACCCGCACTTAAATTTGGATTCCATGGATTTCTTGTTGGTCCATATAAAACAGACTCTGTAGAAAAATTAAACGCAAATTCGGGCGTTGTGGAGGTTCCAACTGTGACAAGACCCGATTGGCGAAACCTTACCATCAGGTTGGTGTCACGGGGAGTACTAATTCCCTGTCCAAAACGGCTCCCTAATTGAACCGGGATCCCCTTTGCTTGTGCACTTGACTCTTTAATTAAAAATGGTACACCGGTAAAAGGTCCATCTGGTAGACCATTTACTATTTCTTGGCGAGCCTCGTTTGATAGTACACTTACTACAGCATTAATTGTCGGGTTTAGTTTTTCAACCCCCTCTAATGCAGACTTCATTAATTCTTCCGGTAATACTTGTCTTTGTCTAACCAAGGTCGCTAATCCAGTTGCATCAAATTTAGAATACTCATCAAATTTCATGAAAACTATCACCTCAATTTATTGTTAACGCGAGGAGTTTATTAGACCCGCTTCATAAATAATTCCTTTTTCTTTTAAACTATTAATTTCGCTTTCATCAAGTCCTAGCAGTGATTGAAGGATTTCCTTGTTGTGTTCCCCAAGCTGTGGCTCAATTGGTTTGTCACCACTCCTTATCCCCATTTCCCTGCCAAAGAATTTAATGGGGAGGTTTGGAAGTTTGACTTTTCCAAGGACAGGATGTTCTACATCAACCACCATATTTCTGCCAAGCAAATGAGGATCTTTGATTAAATCCTTCCCGGTTTTAACTTCCCCAGCAGGGACATGCAAATCGGCTAAGAATCTAAGCACTTGTTCCGCCGTTCTATTTTTAGCCCAATCGGCAAATATTGAGTTTAAGTAATCGAGATTGGCCGCGCGTTTTTCCATAGAGGGAATGTCATCCCCTTCGAATTCCTTGACAATGTCATCTCTCCCAATACCGTGATAAACTTTTATAAAACGGTCATTGCCGGAAGCACAAACAATCACCCATTTATCATCACTCGTTTCAAAAGCTTCCCAAGGGGCTCCCAACGGGTCCTTATTTCCACGTGCCATTAAAGGCTCGCCAGTCATACTTGTTCGAATGACGGTTTCCTCCAAGACAGAGAACACGCTATCCATCATACTTACTTCAATTCGCTGGCCCTTTCCAGTCTGATTTCGTTCAAGCAGCGCACTTAAAATTCCTACCGTCAAATAGATTCCTGACAATGAATCAGCCACTGCCGGCCCTGTTTTTAATGGCTTTCCACCCTCTAACCCATTTTGGCTCATCAACCCGCCCATCGCTTGGGCAATCCCATCGATACACGGCAGTTTCGAATATGGACCTTCACTGCCAAACCCATTTAATGAAGCATAGATGATTTTGGGATTCACTTCCTTTACAGCCTCATAACCAATTCCCAATTTGTCTACTGTACCAGCTACAAAATTTTCAACAATCACGTCGAATTCTTTTGCCAGGTCTAAAAATAACTGTTTTCCTTCTTCACTTTTCATATTCAACGAAATCGACTTTTTCCCGCGATTTAACATATAGAAGTAACCGCTTACACTTTCCTTAAAAGGAGGGATGGATCTGGAGCGGTCTCCCGCTCCAGGCCTCTCAACCTTTACTACTTCCGCACCCAAATCTTGCAGCATTAATGTTGCATAGGGAGCAGAAAAAACCCAGCTTAAATCAAGAACTTTAATGCCATCCAATGGCTTGGACATCGCTATCCGCTCGCTTTCATCTATTTCTTACTTCTCAATCGTCACTTCGTACATATTTTCTGCCCCGGTAGGATGTGGGAAATAACCCTTAATGTAACTTGCCGTAACAACAGGCTCTTTTACTTCCACAAGCGGGACAGACGGCGCATCCTTATGAACAAGTTCCTGAACTTTTTTGTAAATCTCTGCCCGTTCTTTCTGATCCATTACTGACTTAGCCTGCATCAAAAGATCACTTACCTCATCATTTTGATAGAAAGTATGGTTTTGGGCTGCACCTTTGACAGCATTATTTTTACTTAGCATGGAATATAGGAAATTATCCGGATCTCCATTATCCCCAACCCACCCAATTAATCCGATGGAATGTTCTCCCTTTCGAATCTGGTCAAGATAGGCCGCCCATTCAAGTGAAACTACTTTTACTTTAATTCCCGCTTTTTCGAGACTCGTTTTCATCGCTTCCACCATTTTGATTGGCTGTTGCATATAAATGCGAGAATTTGAGGTAACTGAAAACTGGAGCTCAAAGCCATTAGGATAACCTGCTTCTGCTAATAGCTGCTTCGCCTTCTCCACATCGTAATCGTAGTCTTCCACATCGTTGTTATAGGCCCAGCTGGAAGAAGGAAGCATGTTTTTAACCGGTTCTGCGAGACCATAGAAAAATGCATCTGCAATTCCTTTTTTATCAATAGCATGGTTGATAGCCTGGCGAACTTTCGGATTATTTAATGGCTCTTTCAAATTGTTAATCGACAAGTACCCGACATTTAAAGGCGGTCGGAGTGTCACCTTCAGGTTTTTATCATTTTTTACTGAACTTAGATCGGATGGATTCAAACTTACCATGATATCAATTTCACCATTCTTTAAAGCTGTTAATCTGGCAGAATTGTCCGGAATGACCTTGTAAATCAATTTGTCCAGTTTTGGCAGCCCTTTCTTCCAGTAGTCTTCATTTTTCACCAATGTGACTGAATCATTTGTTTTCCAAGACTCAAATTTAAATGGCCCTGTCCCAACCGCCTGTTCATTAATTTTTGCTCCATATTTCTTAATGGCCGCAGGGCTAATAATCCCAAAAGCATGCATGCCAAGGTTTGACAAAAAGTTCGCCTGAGGCTTGGCTAGGGTAAATTGTACCGTGTTCTGATCAATGGCCTTTACTTCTTCAATGACACTGCCTTCACCTTTAAAACCGTTAAACATGCCGCGATAGACTGAGAATGTTCCGTCGAACCGGTCGGGATGGTTTTTATCCATCATTCTTTCGAAATTATACACAACCGCATTGGCATTAAAATCAGTGCCATCATGGAATTTAACGCCCTCCTGCAGCTTAAATGTCCAAACCTTTCCATCTTCGGAAGTCGTCCATTCCTTTGCTAGTGCAGGAATTACATCGGTTGTTTCCTTATCATACTCAACCAAGGTTTCATAGACGTTCTTGGTGACCCGCCATGTTTCAATCTCATTTACATTTTGAGGATCCATCGCATAACTATCGGCTCCTCTTCCAAAAATCAATACCTGTTCTTCCTTTTTTGTGTCAGCTTCTTCTTTTTTATTGGAGGTTGAATTGCTGCAGGCTGATACCATTAGAGAAAGCATTAATAATAAGGTTACAAATCCCAACGTCCTTTTTCTCATAAATTTCCCTCCATGAATTGGTTGTTTTAAAACTATAACTTCGCTTTGGCATTGTGAAGGAATTCTTCAATTTGCTCCCTTGTTTTTGAATCGTTGCCAATAAACTCAGCTATAGTTCTTCCGCTCTTGTAAGCTACAAAACTTGGAATGCCCATGACCCCCGCTTCAGCGCAAATATCTTTACGTTTATCCGAGTCCACTTTATAAAAATCAAATTCTTCACTATTATTTTCGATAATTTCTTGAATAAAGGTGTCGATTAACCGGCAATCTGGGCACCAGTCCGCTGAAAATAACATGACTGCAGCTTTTTCTCCGTTCTTAATTTCTGAGTATTGTTCTATATTTTTGATATTTTCCATTGTTATTCCCCTTCATATGTTTTAGTCAATACTGGTTTTTCCAAGCCCAATTTGAAAACCTTATTGGCGTTTTTCCAATAGAATTTCTCTCTTACCGAATCTTTTAATGGCCATGCTTCGATTTCTTTTATTACCTCTTTGATTGGCATACCTAATGTCAGCCAATCGGTACCAAAAACAATTTTGTCTTGAATTAGTGTGTTGGCATAATGCATAAACATATCCCAGCCAGTATTTGCTTCAGCGATATATTTTGGCCTGAATGCCGAAGTATCGACATAAAGATTTTCATATTTTAATAGCATTGCAATTAAATCAGGGACCCACGGCCAGCCGCCATGTCCGGCAATGATTTTTAAATTTTTAAAGTCCATAAGCGGGGCTTCAAGGTTCGCTGGATGGTCAATAAACACGGAAGTTTCACGGAAATAATTGATGGAACTATGGATCCAAATTGGAATATCCAATTCTTCACAAAGGGCATATAACGGGTAATACTTGCGGTCATCCGCTTTTACCCCATGTTCGTATGGCGGAATGACCACTGCTTTATAGCCTTGCTCTGTTAATGCTTTACGGACTACTTTCAGACTTTCGGTTCCTTTATGCGGATTATAGCCGGCAAATCCGATAAAACGGTCAGGATATCTCTTTAGCAATTCCGCCACATAATCATGGTCTGCAGGCGGCTTGGACCCGTCTCTTCCATAATCCATGTTATGAATCGCGTGATAAACTACGTTTGCATCGCTGAGCATAGTGAGGAAGTTATCCATGGAGAATTCACTTTCAAGCTTTGCATAAACCTCTTGCATGACGGTTTCAACTGATCGTTCATTTACCATTTGCATAAATTCAGTTTTTGACCATCCGGCCAATTGCGCCCATTTGGCACCAAATAACACACGATATTCAGCATTTTTGGGATCAATTTCTTTTGGTGCCTCAAAAATAAATTCGGGAAGCGTGTTGGAACAATCAATAAACAATTAAACTACCTCACTTTCTAATCCATTTAGTAATTTTTTTCAAACAGCGGTGTTTTGGTTAATGGTTTCTCCAGGGTACCCGGTTCGCACCAAATGAATTCCGGTGTCAATCTGGCTTCTGTATGAAGAGCACTTTTGATTCTTGCCTCCAAATCTCCCAACATACTTTTGTCAAATTGGTTGCCGTATTCCAGCTTAATTTGCAGCGGCGGTACTACTCTTGGCGGTGGATTATTTAGAACAATCCTTAATTCCCCCGTGACATCTGGTGTAAATTTGGAAATCACATTCTTAATAGCGGAAGGATAGACATTCGCACCTTTTACAATCAGCATGTCATCGGCCCGGCCGACAAACTTAATTCTTCTTCCTTTAAAGCCGCACCCAGGACATTCGTTCGTAAATACTTGGATTACATCACCGGTTGCGTATCGGATTCTTGGAAGCCCTTTCAAATTTATCTCTGTTGTTACCCTTTCCCCAATCACACCATCTACTATTTCTACCGGCTTTTTCGTTTCCGGGTCGATTAGATCATTGGGGAAAAGGTTTAGGTCGGGAGCAACACAGTGAATCCCATAATACTCATCTGAATCACAAGAAAATCCTAATTCTCCTAAATAATCATAGAGTCGGCAGCCATAGGCTTTTTCAATTCTTTTCTTAACCTCAGGAACCCCTACTCCAATTTCACCTACTGTAAAAATGGCCTGCAGCCCGAGGTCGCGGACATTCCATCCCAGCTCTTCTGCCCTATCAATCAAATGCTCTGCCAATGACGGAGTCATCATCGCACCCGATGGCTTTGTCATCATCGCGTATTGCAAAATGGTCTTGCTTCCGGCACGTACATCCACATCAACTGGCAAGACATTGTGGGCACGGACGCCAAACAAAATAGATGAGGTGGCATATATGCCTAACGAGTGACTAAACAGTAACCGCTCCCCCGCATGGATGCCTCCATATTCGAGCATATGCCGAATATAGCGATTCAAAAATTCGATGTCTTCCTTTGTAAATGAGTAAGTAAAAGTTGGAACTCCCGATGTACCGCTTGTGGTGCCGGTAAAATAGATTTCATCCGCGGAACTGCACAGATGCATGCCAAACGGATGCCCAAATCGTTCCATCGACTCCTGTTGGGTGTCTCTTTCCGCTGCTTTATCCATAAAAATAGGCAGCTTTTGATAATCAGCAAATGTTCGAATTTCCTCGGGAAATGCCCCCGCTTCATGAAATTTTCTTCGGTAATACTCAGAATTTCGATAAACATACTTTAATTGTTTCCTAAGTAAAACTTCTTGAAAGGCTATAATTCCTTCTTGTGTCATGGTGTTAAAAATCGGATTTGTATAGGTGACTTTTTTCGTATTCACCTTTGTAAGCATCATCTCTAACTTCCCTCCTATCCTATATATTTTCCGAATATTTTGATTTTAAAATAATTCTGGATATTTGTATTATAGTTGGTTAATAGTTTGGTGAGAAATACGAGTATTTAATAGGGGTATAAGTATCACTTATGCCCAGGGGGAAAAGGTAGATTCTAATTCTAAATAATGTCTATATATTTCTTAACAATTTGCTATTTTTGTATTATTCTAAATCTAATAAAACGTTAGGGGTCATAAAGATGAATACATACTTTATTGCCGGACATGCGAAACTACCATCCGGAATGGCGGCTAAGAATATTTTTGAAACGTTGACCATCACTGTAGAACTGGATAAGACCTATGGAGTTATTGTAGAAGCTTCCTGTACGTTGGCCACCGAACATGGCAGGGACTATATCTCCAGACTTTTGAGGGGCCATAGTTTACGCGACGGGATTGACAAGCCGCTTGAAGAATTAAAAAACGGATACTTGGGGAAAGCCAACCATGCGCTGATTGCTGCATTAAAAGACCTGTACAAACAATATGAGGCGATCATTCAAACAAATTAGGTTATCGACTCGACCTCAAATAAGAAGGAGCGAACCAAATCGGTTCGCTCCTTCTCGTTTATCCGTTTTTAACAGTTTCCTTTTCGTTCTCATAAGGCCAGGCCGGCAGCATGTTGTTTAACGGCTTATCTTCACGGTAGCCAAGCACGTATTCTGCCTGCATGACCGTGTGAATTTCCCTTGTTCCTTCATAAATGACCGGCGCTTTCGAATTCCGCAAGAAGCGCTCAACCGGGTATTCGCTAGAATAACCATAGGCACCGTGGATTTGCACTGCATCATCCGCTGCTTTATTGGCAAAATCACATGCCTGCCACTTTGCCAGCGAGGTTTCACGGGTATTCCGGACTCCTTTATTTTTAAGCTCCCCGGCGCGATAAACCAGCAACCGGCTCATTTGCAAGCCTGCTTCCATATTGGCGATCATCTGCTGAACAAGCTGATGTTTCCCAATTTCCTTGCCGAAGGTTTTTCGTTCATGGCAATACTTGACACTCTCCTCCAGGCTCGCCATGATTAGCCCGACTGCCCCTGCGGCAACCGTAAAGCGGCCATTATCCAAAGCCGACATGGCTATTTTGAAGCCTTCACCTTCTTGGCCAAGCAGGTTTTCTTTGGGTACTCTGATCTGGTCAAAGAACAATTCGCCGGTATTTCCGGAACGGATTCCAAGTTTCCCTTTAATCGCTTTTGACGAGAAGCCTGGCATCGTGCGCTCCACGATAAAGGCGGAAATTCCATGGTGTTTTTTCTCTTTATCGGTATAGGCGAACACGATGAAATGATCAGCCACATCACATAGAGAAATCCATGTTTTGGACCCATTTAAAATGTAGTGGTCACCGTCTTTTATAGCGGTTGTCCCTAAGGATGCCACATCAGACCCAGCCCCTGGTTCTGTCAGTCCAAAGGCCCCGATTTTTTCTCCTTTTGCTTGTGGAACAAGATACTTTTGTTTTTGCTTTTCTGTTCCCCACTGTAATAGTGTCATACTGTTTAAACCGGTATGAACAGACACGGCCGTACGGAAGGCTGTGTCGCCCCGTTCTAGTTCTTCGCAAACAATAGCAAGAGAATTGTAATCCATGCCGCTTCCACCATATTGCTCCGGGATGCAAACACCCAACAAATCTAATTCTTTTAATCTCTTCCAAATAACAGGATCGAAATAGCCCCGTTCATCCCACTCTTGCATGTATGGGATAATTTCCTTGTCAACAAAACTTCTGACCATTTTTCTCAACATTTCTTGTTCTTCGGTAAATTCAAAATTCATCGCTAAAACGCCTCCATCTTTCTTAAATAATATTGTTCTCTTTCAACTGGCTGATTTCCTCTAATGAAAAACCGGCTTGCTGCAAAATTTCACTCGTATGCTCCCCCGCAATCGGCGGGTGGCGTTCAATTTTTGCCTTTGTTCTTGATAGTTTTATAGGTGAACCGACAAGCTTCACCCTGCCCGCTTCCGGGTGGTTCACGTGCACGACCATATCACGGGCAAGCACTTGTGGATGTTCGAAAACCCGGTCCATCGTATGGATGGGGCCACAAGGAATGTTTTTTTCTGAAAAAACCTCAATCCACTCAGCGGCTGTTTTTAATTGTAGTTGGTCCTCCAGTATTTTGGTGAGTTCGAGCTTGTTTTCCACCCTTGCCTCGTTGGTGCGGTAACGTTCATCCTCGGCGATTTGAGGGATTCCTATCACCTTGCATAGGTCGGCGAATTGCCGGTCATTTCCAACTGCGATAATTATATCTCCGTCTGACGCTTTAAATTTTGAATATGGGACAATATTCGGATGATCATTTCCCAGTCTTCGCGGTACTTTTCCTGATATTAGGTAATTGCTTGCTACATTCGCTAATGAGCTTACCGCAGTGTCTAGTAGCGACATATCAATTTTTTGCCCCTGCCCTGATTTTTCCCTTTCATATAAAGCCGCCTCTATGGAAATTACGGAATAAAGGCCAGTCAGGATATCGACCATGGCCACGCCTATTTTCATCGGCCCGCTTTCTTCACTGCCGGTGATACTCATCAGGCCGCTCATGCCCTGAATGATATAGTCATAACCGGGTAAATGCTGGTAGGGCCCGGTTTCTCCGAATCCCGTAATAGAACAATAGATGAGCCGTGGATTGATGTGGTTGATTGTTTCATAGTCGAGTTGCCATTTATCCATCGACCCTGTCTTAAAATTGTGAATTAGCACATCAGCATTCTTGGCCAGCGTCCGGATGATTTCCCTGCCCTCTTCCGTTTTCAGGTTCACCGTGATGCTTCTCTTATTGCGATTCGCACATAAATAATAGGCACTGACCCCATTTTGAAACGGCGGCCCCCAGAAGCGCGTTTCATCGCTGCCGCCAGGAGCTTCCACTTTTATGACATCGGCGCCAAGGTCCGCCAAAATCATTGTACAGTGAGGCCCGGCCAAGACTCTTGTTAAATCCAACACCCTCACTCCTTCGAGTGCACCTGCCAATTTCCCACCCCCTAAGAAAATCATTCTAAAAATACAAAAAGCCAGCCCAAACACACATAAATGTGGTATGGGACTGGCTTACGATCCATTGATGCAGCCGGCTAAGGCTGGATGTGGAAACTTATCAGTCAATTGTTTTAAGTTTAAAAGAATTCTTCACTGCCTTCCGTTGTAAAGACGGATAGGATGAAGCTAATGTTTATTTTACAAGAATTTTCTGAATCATTCAAGCGTTTTCTAAAAAACAACATCCACCGCAAAAACCACAATCATAATAAACTGGATGACCGCTTTTGCAAACGTGCCGCTTAAGAAAGCGATTAAGGTGGCAACTGCCACTTTAGCGGATTCCTGGAACGTTTTCTTTTGCAACAATTCTGCGAGCAAGACCAAGACAAATGGAACAACGATGACGCCAAACGGCGGAATCACAAAACTGCCAACAATCAACCCGATTGTTGCCGCCCTCATCCCCCATTTCGAACCCCCTGCTTTATCCACAAAGTGGAGGTTCGCTAAATAATCCGCGAGAAACAACAACACTGTCAGAAGGACTAGCATTGTCCACGAAATCCAAGAAAGTTCATCCGTGTTAATCCCAAAATGATAAACAGCCACACCGGCCCAAATCATCAATACAGATGGAATGATGGGATAGACAAGACCGACAAAACTCACAATGAAACAGGCAACAATTATAATCCATAACAATATATCCAAAATTTCATTCACCTCATATCATAGCCACGACTAAAACTGCGAAAACTCCTACAATTAAAATTTCAGTTTATCATTAGTTGGTTCATCTGCTTTTTTCTCTTGATGATCGGTTTGGAAAACCTTCTTGGAGACGCTGTTTAATTTTTTCAAAAACCGGTTAAAGCCAAAGCCGACGAAAAATGCAATGCTGATTGGCGCATAGGGCATATTATTATAATCAACAAAATCAATTAATAAAACCCCACTTTGAATCAAAGTAACAGCGATTACAGCAGTGCCGGTAGCAAAGATTGGATAAAAGATGTACATCACCCAGTGACGGTAATCGGTTAACTCGCCTTCCATGTAGTGAGAACAAAACATATACAGGTGTCTAAGCGACCCACCTATCGCTCCGGCAAAGAAATAATACAAAAATAGTTTTATATCCACAATAATTGGCAGCATTTTCTCAAGTTTGCCAACCCATAGCAAGCCTACCGCCAAAAAGCTCCCAAAAAACAGCAACAAAAGATAGGTTAGAATAACAGCTTTTAACCATCTTTTCAAAGCTATCACCCCCATATCTGATGATTTAGCCTATGCTGCAATCGAGCCTGGGGTGACTTCCATGGATCAAGAGGTTCTATATCTGTCTGCTTTCCTGGGAAAGTTTTTGAATCTCCCGAGCCGTTTCCTCAAGAATATAGACAACAGGCACTTGCGTCGTAATATTGGAATGCTGAAACCATTCCTCTGTTACGTAATAGGAAATATTCACATCGGACATTTTTCCAATAGTGCAATGCTTATTATTGGTGATGCTGATGATCTTACTGCCTTTTTGTTTCAATTGGTCGATATGCGAAATCGTGAACGTATTTTCTCCGTTCACCGATAAGGCGATCGTCGTGCAATTTTCTAAAAAATTCGCATGAATCGGCATGTACGGATCCTTGACATACATGGAGAATTTCCCCAAGCTGGAAAAATATCTCGCGCCATACTCTGCCAAAATCCCCGAACTCCCTGAACCGATAAAAATAAGGTTGTCCGATTCCACTATCAGTGATGCGGCCTCCCTAATGGCAGCATCCAGATTTCCATTTAATGTCCGTTCAAAAAACTCAGTAACCGCATACTGGCTGCTTTTGACTTTTCGATCCTTATTTTCATCCAAATACATTTTCAGTTTTACCTTGAATTCCGAGAAGCCTTCGCAATTAATTTTACGACAAAACCTTAGGATCGTAGAGGTAGAAACATGGGTTTCATCCGCCAAATCGCGAATCCGCATATAGATAACTTTCTCGCCATTCTTGCAAATATAATCATATAAAGACGTTTCTAACTCGTTAAAAGAAGCTATGACATCACTTGGAAACATCAAAATACCTCCAGACTTTCTATATTTACTATTTTAGCATATTCATGTAACAAGGTGTTACCCGCATGTAACAAGTTCCTTTCGTTGGAATCTGCACCTAAAAGCCGGCAAGTCATTTACGATTTTTCGATAAGACAATAGAATGAAATTGTGAACAGAAAAAATAGATTTCTGGAGGTATTTTACATGTCAAAAGGCATTAAAATCGTTACAATTGGCGGCGGCTCAAGCTACACTCCTGAATTAATCGAAGGTTTTATTAAGCGCTATGATGAGCTTCCGGTTCGAGAGCTTTGGTTAGTAGACATCGAAGAAGGAAGAGAAAAGCTGGAAATCGTCGGAAACCTTGCGAAGCGTATGGTTGCCAAAGCAGGACTTCCAATTAAAATTCATTTAACATTAGATCGCCGCGAAGCGTTAAAGGGCGCAGATTTCGTTACAACTCAATTCCGTGTCGGCCTTTTAAAAGCTCGTGCAAAAGATGAAAGAATTCCATTAAAATATAATGTCATCGGTCAAGAAACAAATGGCCCTGGCGGATTATTCAAGGGCCTTCGTACCATTCCTGTTATCCTTGAAATCTGTAAAGATATCGAAGAACTTTGTCCAGATGCTTGGCTTGTTAACTTTACAAACCCAGCCGGCATGGTAACGGAAGCCGTTCTTCGTTACAGCAATATCAAGAAGGTTGTCGGCCTTTGTAACGTGCCAATCGGCATGCGTATGGGCGTGGCGAAAGCATTGAATGTTGAGCCTGAGCGTGTACAAGTAAACTTTGCCGGCCTTAACCATATGGTATTCGGCCTTGATACATTCTTAGACGGCGTCAGCGTCCAAGACCAAGTGATTGAAGCGATGGCGAATCCTGAAAATGCCATGACAATGAAAAATATTTCCGGCATCGCTTGGGAGCCTGACTTCATTCGTGCATTAGGCGCAATCCCTTGTGGCTACCATCGTTATTACTACAAAACGGATGAAATGCTGGCTGAAGAACTTGAAAAAGCTGAAGCTGAAGGCACTCGTGCGGAAGTGGTTCAACGTTTGGAAACTGAATTATTTGAGCTTTATAAAGATGAAAATCTTGATATTAAGCCGCCTCAATTGGAGAAGCGCGGAGGTGCGTATTACAGCGATGCTGCTTGCAGTCTGATCAACTCCATTTACAACGATAAGCGCGATATTCAGCCGGTTAACACTCGCAACAACGGCGCGATTGCCAGCATTCCGGATGATTCCGCAGTAGAAGTAAACTGCGTGATCACAAAAGACGGCCCTAAGCCAATTTCTGTTGGCGACCTTCCAGTTGCTGTTCGTGGATTGGTTCAGCAGATCAAATCGTTCGAGCGCGTTGCTGCTGAAGCTGCCGTAACTGGCGATTACAAAACGGCGTTACTTGCTATGACCATCAACCCACTTGTTCCATCTGATACAGTGGGCAAGCAGATTCTTGATGAAATGCTAGAAGCGCACAAAGAACATTTACCACAGTTCTTTCAAAAAGTAGAAGCATAAAATTTAGGGTGGTGCACCACGCACCACCCTTTTTATTTCATATATTTATCAACAAAACTCCAAATCGTCCCCCAATATTTTTTCGGGTCTACCTTCTCTGCTTCACCGTGTCCCGCACCAGGTATCGTCAATCTCTCCTTTTCTACCTTTGCCGCCTTAAAAACCTCATCTAACTCCTCGAATGGTACGAATGAATCGCTTTCTCCGTGAATAAATAACATCGGAGTTTTACTCTTGGCAACCTGCTTAACCGCGGATGCCTCGTTCAGGTCGTACCCCGCCCTTATTTTTGTAACGGTATTGGCTGCGTTCATGACAGGAAATGGGGGTAATCCGAATAAGTCGTCCAACTGATAGGTAAATACATCCATGACCGAAGAATAGCCGCAATCTTCAACAATTACCTTTACATTTTCCGGCAGTTCTTCCCCAGAGGCCATCATCACCGTTGCCCCGCCCATCGAGATTCCGAACAAAACAATGTCAGCGGCAGGGTCTTTTTCGACAATTTGATCAATCCAAACAAGAATATCTTTCCGATCATGCCAGCCCATCCCAATATAGTCCCCTTCACTCTCACCATGGCCCCGGGCGTCTGGTGCCAACACGTTATAGCCTTGCTCATAAAAATTCCTAACCCAGCGGGTCATTCCTAAGCCGTCCATGGTGTAACCATGTGCGACAATCACCCATTTGTGTTCTGCCTGCTTATTCTCATACACATATCCATTTAATTTCAATTTTAATTTGTCTGTTGATATAGCACTCCATCTACTTGGCTGATGGCTCTTAGAAAATTCGGCATCCGCCAATTTACTTGCCTCTGCAACGGCCGCCGAGACCGCTTCTGATTGAGCCAAATGGGGATTATCCGTCAGAAATTCCTTCTCCTGGTGGGGATTAAGGGCAAAATTGAAAAAATAATTTCCGACAAAAAAATAGGCTCCAATCAAAATTACAATGACAACCGGAATAATCATTTTTAATTTCTTCATATAGGACGTCCTTCTCTTTACTATTATAATTCTATAATATCAAATGTTTGTAAAAAAATGGCGAGAAACCTCAACTTACATTGAGGATATCTCGCCATCTATTTTTCATTTATCTGCTCCCGCTTTTGACCAACGGCTGGACAACCGGGGCACTTTTAATCGCCGGTTCCTTTTTCTTATAGGCATGGTAGTATGCCATCCCGATAAACACCACGCCCCCCACAGCATTGCCTAAAAACACGGGGACAAAATTATATAAGTATTCTATCCAAGTAAAATGTCCAGCAAAGATTGCCGCAGGAATCACGAACATATTGGCCACCACGTGCTGGAATCCAATCGCAACAAACGCCATCGTTGGGAACCAAATCCCAAGAATTTTTCCGGACATATCCTCCGCCCCATATGATAGCCAAACGGCTGCGGCTACCAGCCAGTTACAGCCAATTCCCGATAGAAACGCTTGAAAGAATGACGCTTCCAGCTTGTGCTCAGCAACATTGATCGTTTTATCCAAAAATGGAGCGGTTTCCGTTAACCCAACCAAATGGCCAAAGACATAAGCGACAAAGATGGCACCGGCAAAATTGCTCAGCGTAACGAGCAGCCAATTCCAGGCAACCTGTTTTGTCGTGACTTTTTTGGCGAATCGCGCAAGCGGCACCGCCATCATGTTCCCGGTTAACAACTCCCCACCTGCCAACAGCGTTAAAATTAGGCCAATTGGGAACACGGATGCCCCAATTAAACTGCTTAGTCCCTGCAGACTTTCCGATAACGGTGCCGTAACACGAATAAACAGCAGATAACCAAGCGCAATGAAGGCCCCGGCCTCGAACCCTAATATTAACGTTTGTCCGGCTGCATATTTTGCTTTTTTTACTCCATTCTCAACCGTAATTTCCATAATCTTTTCTGGTTTGCTAAACGCCATAACAAGTCCACCCTTATGTACAATAAAGTATGTGAAATAATTAACATACCTTATTGTACATCACTCTACCGGAAAACAATGTGAACATTTTATTAATTATTGCTCTGTAACAAAGTTCACATTTTAAGGGATTTTTTTTAAAAAGTGCAAAAGAGTGCAGCCCCACAAAATGGCTGCACCCAAAATCTTAAAAAATTGTTTCTAAATAATTCCCAAAACCTTTTAAAATAGGCATCCCCTGTGCCTCCAGGTCCTTCCAAATTTTGCGATCCAGCTGGAATGGACCGCTTTGCTTCAGGAATTCGATGTCGTTCTCCGTCAGCAGAGTTTGATATTCTTCTACACCTTTTCTGACAATAAATTCATAATTTTGCATTTTCATAAGGATGACCTCATAATTCTCATCCCATTCCTGCAATTGCCCTTCAACACAGTTGGCAACGTGTAATAGAAATTTTTCACTGCAATAATTTTTCGCCATTAAGCCTCTGGCAAAACCGCTAATGTTCATTTCAACCGCTCCTTTGCCTTTTTGAAAAAATAAAAACCCTTTCGCAAATGGATGCAAAAGGGTCCGTCACCGTTTTATCATCCAAAGCTTCCGCTTTGCCTGGTTGGAGCACCTTGCCTGTCTGCAGGTTGCTGTGACGTCTCTGAGCCAGGTCTCTCAGCCACTCTTGATAACTATTTCATTACTCCTATTGTACTACCAAAATATGAAAATGAACAAGAGATATACGGATTCAATGTGCGTTCATGGTATAATGTTGGGTGGAAATAGCTTGGAGGTATTGTATACATGAATTATAAAGCAGTCATCTTAGATATTGACGGAACCATCCTTCCCCACGGGAAAACGTTAAGTTATGCCACTAAAGACGCCATTGAGCAATTAAAAGCAAAGAATATAACGGTCGCCATCGCAACGGGGAGAGCACCTTATTTTTCATGGCCAATCATCGAGGAAATTGGTGTCGATTCGGCTGTGTTTTTTAACGGTTCGCTAGCCTATTATGAAAAGAATGAAATCTACCAAAATTCAATCGATAAGCATGTTTTGGAAAAATTACACGGATTGTCGCTAGAATATCAGCACCCGCTGACGTTTCTAAGCAATCAAACCTTTAAAGCCAGCGATTTAACGCATCCATATATCGTAGAGTCCTATCAGCATGATGACTGGAAACCGGAACTTGCCTCACCAAAGTTTTGGCAGGAAGAAGATATTTTTCAATTGTTCCTGCATTGTGATGTTGAAGAAGAACGTTTCTATGAAACAATGATCCCTGAACTGGATTTCCGCAGATGGACTGCGACCGGCGCGAAAGCCTGTGATGTGAATATGGCCAAATCCAATAAATCAGTCGGTATTACTAAGTTACTGGAACGCCTCGGCATTGCGCCTGATGAAACGGTTGCGTTCGGTGACGGTATGAACGATATTGAAATGCTGTCGTTGGTGGGCATGGGCGTTGCGATGGGATCTGCACAGGAAGAATTGAAGCGTGCGGCCAATATGGTGACACTCAGTGCTGAAGAAGACGGTGTCCGCCACGGTTTGGAACGTCTCGGGCTTATATAAAAAAACAAAACCATGCCATGAGCTACCACCATGGCATGGTTTTGTTATACGCTTTTTGTTTCAATATTAATTTTCGATTCACTTTTAGCCGTCAACATAAAGCGCAAATCGATTATGGCATGAAGAATAATTGGGAACAGCAAACTGCCTGTTGAAAAATATACTCGTGAAAGTGCGTAGCCAACAAGCCCTGTAAGGAGAACGCCCTTCCAGCCTTGATAATAATGGGCAATCCCGAAGATCGCCGCACCGACAATCATTAAAACAGACCCTTCCAGATTAAAGGGCGAATTGGCGAGAAAATGCAATAAAAATCCGCGATAAATAATTTCCTCACATATACCTGCAGTGACGGCCACAAAAATGCCCAACCGCTTATCAAACTTCCCGGTCGGAACCATATATGACACCGTATTTGTTTGTGCTTCCTGGTATTTTCGATAAAAAGGCAATCTCATCAAACCAAACACCGCTACTCCAATTCCGATTAAGAATCCGACAAACATGCCCATTGTCTTGGATGCATTCTCTGAAGGCATCGTCAATCCGATGTCGGAAAAGGTAGTGGCTGTTACGGCAACCATCAATAAAATGAGTAACGTAACACCCCATTCAGAGTAAATAATATATTTAAAATAAGCAACCCGTTCCTTCTCATGATAAGTCACCTTTAATTTATTGGTATATTTTGTATCCCAAAACGGGTATATACCAATCAAGAAAGCTAGTAGTAAAATACCAAAAATAAACATGATTTCCCCCTTGAACATCGAGACTATTTTACTACTATTCTACAATAGGTTACAAAATCCTTCCAGGTTTTCCAATTATAAAAAGAGACCAAATCGCGGTGATTTGATCTCTCCATCATTATTGCGCAAGTTTTTTATAATCTGCTATAAATGCAGTAACCTGTTCCTCTTTTGTGGCCCAGGAGGTAACGAGGCGAATCGCTGCATAATCCTCATCAACTTTTTCCCAAACATGAAATGCATAGTTGCTTTGCAGCCCACTTATGGCTTCGTTCGGCAATATCGGAAAAATTTGATTGGTTGGCGAGTCGGTCAGGAACTTCACATTAGCATTAGCCAGCTCAGTTTTGAGAAGCTCTGCCATCTTGTTGGCGTGGTCCGCCAGTTCAAAAAATAGGTTATCCCGGAACAATTCAAGAAATTGAAGCCCAAGCACCCGCCCTTTGGCGAGCAGGCCGCCTTTTTGTTTAATATGGAAGCGGAAATCAGTTTTAAGTGAATCATTGCAAATGACTAGCGCCTCCCCGATCAGCGCCCCATTCTTCGTGCCGCCAATATAAAAAGCATCTACCAGCCACGGCAGCTCCGCCAAGGTTAGGTCATTTTCTGATGAAGTAAGTGCTGAACCCAGCCGTGCCCCATCCATGAATAAAATAAGTTCATTCCTATCGCAGAACTCCCTTAATTGTTGCAACTCAGCCTTTTTATAAATCGTCCCGATTTCGGTTGAGTTAGAAATATAAACTAGTCTTGGCTTAACCATATGCTCATCGGTATGGTAGTCAAGAACGCCTTGAAGATGGGCCGTGTTTAGTTTCCCGTCTTCCGTATCGACAGCAAGCACTTTGTGTCCGGTAGCTTCAATCGCCCCGGTTTCATGGGTAAAAATATGCCCAGTACTCGCGGCGATAGCGGCCTCATGTGGTCTTAAGAAAGCGGAAATCGCCGTCAAATTAGTCTGTGTCCCACCTGATAAGAGATGTACATCAACGTCCGTACGCCCGAGCCTTGCTTTGATTTGCTCCACCGCTTTTTGGGAATAGCGGTCCTCCCCGTACCCTTCCTCCTGTTCAAGGTTGGTTTCAATTAACGCACTCAAGATCCTCGGATGTGCCCCTTCACTGTAGTCGTTTTTAAAGCTATACATGTCAGTTTCCTCCCTGTTGTTATTATGTATCGCGGATATATTTGATTTATCGCAGATATATCGAAAAGAGCGCAGATAAACCACAACTTTCCGCAGATATATGGTCAACAATCGCAGATATCTTTCATTTTACCGCAGATATATCCATTTTACTGAAATTCCGTTCCATTTTAAAAGGGTAATTTCCCTCTTGAACGACCATTCGGAAGGAATTCTACGTGATTTTATCGTAATTCTACAAGATTTCAGAAGAATTCAACGTAAACCCGTAACAATTCTACGCAATTCAAGCCCGATTCTACGAAATATCAAACCAATTCTACGTAATTTACATGCAATTCTACAATTTGACACTTCCATGTAAAGAAACTGTAATACTAATCTATTTTTTCATTTCATAGAAATAGAAATCAAGAAAAGAATTAAAGCCAGGAGGAGAAATCAATGAAAAAACTAATTGCTGCACTGACATTCGGAATTTCACTCTTATTTACAACGCCCACACTAGCACACACCATCCAAGCTGGAGATACAATGGCCAAAATTGCCAAGGACAACCATTTAACTTTACAAGAGTTGGCAGAACTTAACCCGCAAATTGATAATCTCGACTTGATATATGTTGGACAAACTGTACATATAAATAAAATAGAGGCTGATTCCGAAGCGGCCGCAACCTTAGCAAGCCTCGAAACAAGGGTGGATGTAGCGAAAATCCGGTATGCCCAAGCCCAGACTAATGCTACCACCACGAACGCCGTCAAAGCACCGCCATTTTCCCAATCCGAAATCGATCTGCTGGCGAGACTTGTCCGTGCCGAGGCAGAAACCGAGCCATTTGAAGGGAAAGTCGCGGTCGCCTGTGTAGTTCTAAATCGACTCGAAAGCCCCAAATTCCCTGACACGATAAAAGAAGTCATTTATCAAAAAAGGCAATTTCAACCAGTGAGCAACGGACAAATCAATAAGCCTGCCGACGAAGATTCTATTAAAGCGGTATACGAAGCATTAAACGAAAAAAGAACACTGGCTCAGGATTCGTTGTTTTTCTATAATCCAGTCATTGCCACCAGCCGCTGGCTCGATTCTAGAGCAACAACGATCACGATTGGTGATCATGTTTTTAAAAAATAGCCGAAAAGAGTGATACACGATGAAGGCGATGACCTTCAAAGCATTTGCCGTTGTCAATGAAATCGATTTAAACAAAATCGCGATTCACTGCGGGATTCCAAAAAAATTCACCTGGGAGGAGCCCCTCATCCTAAGGGGCAGCGTTCTAGAGTCCATCCTCGGCCGCGAAATAAATGACGGTCAAATGGTGCTGATCTTCTCGTTTGGCAGCGTGGTGTTTATCAACCAAACCGACCCAAGTGAAACAACTATTTTACTAAAATTCATACAAAAATTTGAGCCGGACGTGGAGATTAACAACGCTGACCGCTATACCGACGACTACAGCTTGCACATCCATGAAAACGAAAGTCTTGAGCTCGCGGACGAATATGTAATGGTCCCTGAATTTGAGGAATTCTATCCTGAATTAATTTCCACCGTGCTGGCCAAATCCGTGGCCCTGGAAAAAACCGAAGAACAGCTGGGAAAAATTCATGACAGGCTGGAGACGATGATCGACCGGCTTGAAAAAGGAAAACTAAGAATCGGCAACAAAGAGCTGGCGAGGACGACAGCTAAAATACTTCGGCACGAATATAACACCCTCGCCTATATCATGATTTTGGACAAGCCGGACATTACCTGGTCCAGCAGTACCGCCAGCGAATTTTATGACAAGATGATGGAATTTTTCGAGCTCAGTGACCGTTACAAAATTTTAAAAAGCAAGACGGAGATTTTATATAATATCATGGATGGCTTTTCCACCATCAGTCACTCCATTCGCGGCCTGTTCGTGGAATGGGTAATCGTCCTATTGATCCTATTCGAAATCGTTCTGACGCTGCTCCAAATCGCAGGACTGCTGCCATAGTCAGATTTGTTTTTTAACATCCTCCCTGATGGATTCAACAATTTCCTCGGGTAGATCCGCCGGGAAGGATGTTTCAGCTTCAAATACCCAGCTATTGATAATTTCAAGGTCTGCCTTTTTAAAGGTAATACTATAATTCTTCAGGTTATGTTGAAATTCAACTGTCACATACTCTTCTGTGGCAAAATCGTCGTCGATTATCATATTGGTGATTTGATACATTTGGAAGTCTCCTTTTATTTTGCATACAATATCCGAATTTCATTTTCCGCCTCGATCATCCGGCCAAAGCGATACCCTTCAATTAGCACATGACGCTCATGAGCATCCAGACGGCGGTTCCATTTCTGCTCGAGATAATAAATTACTTCATTATAAAAAATATCCGAGTACTGGAATGGTTCTTTCACAATCCTTCAACTCCTTAAGGCAATACTCTTCCCAATACAGTCTAGTCATTTTTTTCAAAATGGATACAAAAAAACTTGGTTCTATTTAACCAAGTTTTAAAATTCTATAAAAAGAACACCCTCTGTTATGAAGAGGATGCTCTGAACGTATTATTTCTGATACTTCGTTAACTTCGACGTTACACCCGTCGGTTTCCTTTCCGGCGGCTTTGCTTTCAGGTTGGACGCCCAGGAAACCTGCGATTCATATTTTTCTGCATGCTCCTTGTTGACTAGGAACTGCAGCCGCTCTTTGTTTTTTTCAAGAGATTCTTCCAGTGACTGCAAACGGCGGCGCGGAAAGGATAGCCCTGCCAGAATCATCGTGACGGTTGGGTCGGTATCCGAAATATACGTTCCTTCAAATAGTTCCAACGGTTCACCGATTCCTTCAAAAATGGCCGGTGCGCTAATAAGCTTCGCCACCGTTTCCGGCCCTTCATAGATGAGACCGGCACGGATCACCCCGACGGTGTCGATTGGACAAAAAATGGTGTTTGCCCAGGAACGTTGAATTTTATTAGAAATGTCTGCAGTCGTCTTGGCGTCGGTTACCGTCGTTGACGATATCATCGTGACGCCGCGGGTATTCAAAATATTCATGAGGTCGGTTTCATCAAAGTTACCGTAAAGCGAGCTCTTTTGCGTGATCTGCAGGACGTAACTAATCGCCTCCATGACCTGACGATTGGAGGAAAGGTAGATTTGCTGCTTGCTGGATTGTGGGTTGACTTTCCGCACTTGGTCGTTATCCACTAGAAACACGGACGAAATCCCTTCAATCTTCGAAATCTGCTCGATGCATTCTGCTGCGTTGATCCGATTTCCGGCCAGCACGTTCCGTTCCGGCACCACAGCGATTGCCCCGATGTTGATGCCCGGCAGCTGGTCTAGCAAAATATCAATTAACAACGGACTCATACCGGAACCGGTTCCCCCGTCAGTCGAGAATGCGACTAATAACAGTTTGACGTTCTTAAAGGACTTTTTCACAAAGTCAATCAGTTCGCGGTAATGCTCGTGAACCGCTCTTAAGCCGATGGAGCGGTCCTGCCCAGCACCATTATAGCCAGGCACAAAATACTTCTTCTCAACCTTTGTGTTGACGGCCCCATCGCGTTGATTTGTGTTGATCAGAGCCGTTTGAAAACCCATCGTCGTAGCGATTTCAGCGATATTTCCACCTGCTTGCCCTACACCCAAGATGCCTACTGATTTCAAATTATCGCCTCCTTGTCTAGTAGATAATACTCAAGTTTTTGGCAATTTAGACTTTTTTTCTTGAAAAATTACGTGTTTATGTCCGGGTTGAATCAGATGATTGGTCAATTCTGCTTGAAATAGGTATACTAAATAAAATCAATCACCAAGGAGGTTTCCAAGATGTTAATTGAAATGTGGACTGATTTTGCTTGACCATTTTGCTATATTGGCAAAAAGCGTCTGGAGGACGCTATTCAGAAAGTTGATTTCCCTGTCGATGTGGTCTATCGCTGTTTTGAACTTGATCCATCTACTTCAAAAGACGTGCCTTATAATATGTATGAAATGCTGGCAAAAAAATACGGCATGAGCATGGAGCAGGCAAAGGCGAATTGCGACAACGTGGAGCGAATGGCCCAAGAAGCCGGGTTAGAGTACCATCTTGATCGAGCCATTATGACCAATACCTTTGATGCGCATCGATTGACGATGTTCGCGAAAAATCAAGGCCTGATGAAGGAAATGACCGATCGCATTCTGCGTGCCTACTTCACCGAAGGCAAGCACATCGGGGACCACGACACGCTGGTTCAACTGGCGGAGGAAGTGGGATTGGACGGCAAAGCCGTTAAGGAACTCCTGGCTGGCAAGGATATGAGCGATGCTGTTTATACAGACGAATCTCAAGCGCAGCAATACGGCATTCGCAGTGTGCCATTCTACTTAATTAACAAAAAATATTCCCTTACCGGTGCACAGCCGGTTGAAACCTTTGTTCAGGCCCTAAAGCAGGTTGTGGCCCAGGATGGCCCATTCACCCCTCTAGGCGGACAAGATGGTCTCAATTGTGATGAAAACGGCTGCGAAATTCCGAAAAAATAAACAAGAAACTCAGAAAGCGCCTGTTAATGGGCGCTTTCTTTCATTCATGGGGTTAGATATCAAATAAAAAAATCAGCGTAATAAGTAAACATTACGCTGACTTCGATAAATGTGCTTTTTCCCTCAACAATTGCAGTTTTTGACTCTTGGTCAATCTTCGCCAGAATTTTACTTTAAAATTCATCATATATCCTCCTCGCATGGGAATCTTGTCCCTCTCGAATCGCTACTTTTTGACCACTGTTCATTCAAATTTCGCAATAAGCCCAGGTAAAATTATTTTATATGTCTATTTTAACAGGCTTCGCCTCTAGGTGAAATTTGAAAATATCGACGGTATCTCATACATTTTTACAAAATGTTCCTATATTCTATATTCGATTGCCAATTTGACTAGAATTTATAGACAAACCTTGTCCGACGTTGTCATAAATTAACGCAAAAAAAATTGAAATAATATGTCAGAATTGTGAATAAACTTCGCCGCAATATCAGAAATTCCCCAATTATTTTTAACAAAATTGTGCGTTTATTCACAAATATTACAAATAATCTTAAAATTTAAAATGGTATAATTTATAGATGAGTCCAGACTTTTTTATGAGATTCCTTTAAGACATGGGGTCATTGCCCGTTGTTGACTAAATAGGGAGGTTGAGTAAAATGAAGTGGATAAAAAAACTTCAGGATAAACTCTCAGGATTGACTGATGCCATTGCCCGTTTTCCGTTGACGACATTTTTCCTATTGGGCGCCTCCATGATTGATGCTTATATGATTAGCACAGATAAAAACGAATCTGAATATCTATTGACCTTTTTGCTGGGAGCATTCCTCGGTGCCGTATCCCAGGTTGCTTATGAACGGTTTTACTCCAGGCTTTCCCATCGTCTATTGTTAATGGCCGCAGCAATCGTGCTGACAGCGGGTTATTACCTCATCATTAGGCCCGTTTCTGCCATGGGCCTCGAGATTCAAATTAGAACTTATGTCGCCCTGTTTGCCCTGTTAATCGCCTTCATTTGGACTCCCACTATAAAAAGCGACATCAGTTTTAATAAAAGCTTTATGATTGCTTTCAAATCTTTCTTCCATTCCATGTTCTTTTCCGGTGTCATATTTGCAGGCACCGCCATGATTCTGGGGGCCATTGATCAATTGATTGTTTCCCTTGATTATAAAGCTTACCCGCAAGCGGCAAATATCATTTTTATCCTGTTTGCCCCGATGTATTTTCTGTCGTTGATTCCGAAATATTCAGGGGCTAATCTGAACAATCAACAACATGTTATTGAGAAAGCCGCCCACATTCCAAAGTTTTTGGAAATACTGATTTCCTATATTGTCATTCCATTAATAAACGTTTTTACCTTAATTCTGCTGATTTATCTGGCAAAAAATATCGGCGGGGAATTTTGGACAGATAACTTGCTCGAACCAATGATTGTGTCCTATTCCATTGCGGTTATTCTGGTCTACATATTGGCCAGTGACATTGAAAACAAGTTTACCGTCCTCTTTAGAAAAATTTCTCCTAAAATCCTTGTGCCGATTGTTGTTTTACAAATTATCTCTTCCTTTATCACCTTAACAGATACAGGTCTAACACATACGCGTTATTATGTTATCTTATATGGCATATTTGCTGCCGCTTCCGGAATTTTATTAAGTTTCTTGCCTGTCCGAAAAAACGGGGTCATCGCCATTCTGCTCATCGTGTCCTCAGTCGTATCCAGCGTTCCCCCGGTCGACGCATTCACGATCAGCAAAAATAGCCAAATCAAGACAGTGGAAGAAATCCTTGTAAAAAATGGAATGCTCGAAAACAATGAGGTCATCCCAAAGGAATCAATCCCTGATGAAGATAAGGAGAAACTCACAAATGCCATTCAGTATTTATGGATGATGGACTACACCGACGAAATTTCGTTTTTGCCAAAGAATTTTGACCCCTATAAGAATTTTCGCCCTACTTTTGGCTTTGAGGAATACAAAAACCCAAGTAAATTTGATGATGTTCCCTATACTATTGTTCAGGTAAAACACCCCATGCCAATCAACATTACTGGAAACGATTTCTTTATTCAAATCGACATTCCCTTAAATACGGGCAAAGTAGAGGAGCAATTTGCGTTTGAAAAGGATGGGAAAAAATATACCCTCTTAAAAGAGGCCGGTAATGAAAAAGCAGAGTTAAAATTAATGAACGAAGGTAATGAAGTCATCCTCTATTTTAAAGCGAATGAGATTCTTGATAAGTTTTCAAATTATATAGGAGACAGCACTATCTCAGTTGAAGAAGCAACGTTTACAAGTAATAACGACAAGGCAAAAATGACTATTGTTATACAAAATTTTGAGACTCAACGAGAAACTAGCCCACCTTCCATTAGGGCAATGGCCTATGTTTTTATCCAAATAAAATAGTATTCGCTAATTAGATATGAAATAGCAGCAGGTACGGTATACTATAGCCATTTTTTTAGGAGGGAATAATTATGGATGCCCACGGTAGAATTACAGAACTGGATGAGGAATGGGTGGCACTTATTCTAGAAGCCCTTAAATCAGGAATTTCTGCAGACGAAATTAGAGAGTTCTTAAATACTCATTGAACAATGAAAAAATGGCTTAGTTCACCTTGAACTAAGCCACTCTATTTTAATGAACTCTATCGGCACTTACACAGTGCAAGAAAGTTGTTTCCAAAAATGAGCGTCCAAAGCAACTCATTCTCTTCCAACCATCATTTATTCTTCCGCCACTTTCACCAGCTGTTTCCCGATGTTATCGCCGCGGAACAGCCCCAGGAACGCATCGACAGTATTCTCAAAGCCTTCGACGATATTCTCCCGGTATTTGATTTTCCCTTCCCGAACCCATTGCGAAAGCTGTGTTAAGCCTTCTCTGTTATGTTGAGCATAATCGGAAACAATAAAGCCTTTCATCAGTGAACTGGTCGTCAGCAGCTGACCCGCCACTCTTGGTCCAAGTTCCCGATTTTCTAGGTTATATTGGGAAATCTGGCCGCAAATGATCGTCCGTGACTGGAAATTGATTAAGGACATGACCGCATCACTTACTGTCCCGCCCACATTATCGAAATAAACATCGACCCCATTCGGGCAGGCTCCCTTCAACGCTTTGCGAAGATTTTCAGTAGTTTTATAGTTGATTGCAGCATCAAAGCCTAATTCCTCTGTTAAAAACGCACACTTATCATCGCCGCCGGCAATCCCGACAACCCGGCAGCCTTTTAGTTTGGCAATTTGGCCGACAATTGTGCCAACAGCGCCAGAGGCACCGGACACGACCACCGTTTCCCCTTCCTTCGGTTCCCCTATGTACAATAGGCCAAAATAGGCAGTCAAGCCAGGCATTCCTAAAACATGAAGCGCAGTAGTGATTGGTCCCCATTCCGGATTAATTTTTCGGATGGCGCTTCCATCAGAAACATTGTATTCCGCCCATTCTAGCCGGCCATCGACATATTGCCCAACTTCAAATCTGGAATTCTTCGATTCTATGACCTTTCCGACCATACCGCCCAGAAACGGCTCCCCGACTTCATATGGCTTGGCATACGACTTAGCATCTGACATCCGCCCGCGCATGTAAGGATCAACCGAAAGATAAAGTGTTTTGATTAACACTTCCCCTTCTTTAATATCCGGAATCCTTTCTTCAACCATTTTGAAGTTACTCTCATCTGGCATCCCCTTTGGCCTGCTTGCAAATAAAATTTTCCGATTCACGCTATTCGCCATCTAACCCACTCCCTGTCTTTTTTCTTATCCTTGAGAAGTGTATTCATGGTGCTTGATAACATGTTCGATTCTTATTGGGGATTTCCCTTCTATTTTACAGAAAAAGCGGATCACCCCTTCTGAAAAAGAAGTGAACCGCTCAGTAATCATTCTGTTTTGTGAGTTTTTAATTTAGAAACGTTGACCAAATACTATAGAAAAAAATACCAAGCCCGCCTAGAAAAACACCTAAACAGGCCAAACTAGCAGGGCTTCTCCATTTAATGTCTTGCATTCGATACACCTCCAGATACTCTTATTGTGGCGACTCTCCCTTTTAAAAGAACCATAAACAAACCTATACAAACTACTAACTTAACTATAACGCTGACTGTTTCATTCCATGCATGGAGGCCCCCAGATGACGCAAAAAAGGCAGAATTTGCATTGAACAAGGCATGAAGCAGGATACACATCCAGATACTTTTAGTTCTGATATACAGAGCCGAAAGTACAATGGCTGTCCCCATGACGGAAACAAAAAACAGGCCAAAATTAGAACCATGTTGGGCCGTCCCAGATATAAACCAAAGCGGCACATGCCATACAGCCCAAATTACTGAAAGCAACAATGTTGCTGTAAAAGGTGTAAACTTTTTCAGAAATTCCGGAAGCAAAACCCCGCGCCAACCGACCTCTTCCAGTCCGCCTCCCAAAATCATCATTGGCAGCATTAACAGGACTGCATAATACGGCTGGTCAAAACGCATCTGAATCTTACCAGTAAACAGGGAATCTATTAAAAATGGAAATATCCCTAAGAGTAATGGTACGATCAACACAAAGATATACCACCTAATATTGACTTTTACCTTCACTAATTCCGTAAGAAATTGGCGGAATTCCACTTTTGAACCGTAAAATCGTTGGGAAATAACCGCGGCTACAACTGGTCCTAACAGCCCGCCCAGTCCATATATAACAAATTCAGGGGAGGCTTCCGATAAAGAGCTTTCCAATAGAAAAATAACCGCAAGCCAACAACCCCAGGTGATTAGAAAATTAATTAGGATAAATGAATAAACCTTTTTGTTTTGCACGATGGCAACAACCTTTCCATTTTAAATACTGGATTGAGGCAGCAACTCCATTAAACGCCTCAGCAATTGATCTTGCTGTTTTTTCATATCAATCCTTGCTAGACCAAACGCCAAACTATGAACCATCATTCCGTCTATACTAGACATCATCATTTTCGTAATTTCATCGACTGGTATGGTTGCAGTAAATTCACCAGAATCGATTCCTTTATGGAATAGGTCTGAGAACATAGCAACGGTTCGCTCATATCGCTTGGCAAAAAACTCTCTTACTGTCTCATCTCTCCAGCTAGTAATCCAAAATTCATAAATCGCTGGGTAAAGGGTATCTTCAGAGGTCATTTCTAGTCGTAGTTCTTCAAAAAATCTACTTAAGACAGAAAAAACTGTGTCGTCAGAGGTTATCACTTCCGCAAATTTCTGTTCCTGCTCAGCATCGAGATGGGTTAACAAAGCTTCAAAAATCTGTTTTTTATCGGTAAAGTACAAATAAATCCAGCCTCGGCTCATACCCGCCTGTTCAACAATATCCTTCAGTGTCGCTTTTTCATATCCCTTCCGTTTAAACACCTCCATGCTGGCCAAGAGTATTTGCTGTTTGCGAAATTCCTTATGTTCATCAGTCACCTTTGGCATTGCTAAATACCCTCCAAGAAAATAAATGAATCAAGTGTCATTTATTTATAATATAAATGACACTCGATTCATTTTCAAGTATTTTTTTCCAATTTTACTCCTTTATGGTAAACTTTAATTTCGCATGGATTAAAATTTCACAATCTAGATTTCATGGTCTGGCATCAAAAAAAGCTAAGATACTGCCAATAACCTGGCCGTGCCTTCGCTTTTTATTTTTCTTCTCTATTAATTTTCCTTCAATTTCTTCAAGTGTTAATTAAGATTTTCCTATTTGCTGTTCATACTGAACTTTTCATTTGCACGTAATCGGCCGCAGCCTTTGCATTATTGCGCCATTCCATTATCTACAATTTTAGTTTATGCAATTTTTGGCTATAATTATTGTATACCATTTTAATAGAGGGATACCTATGCAAAACCTTGAACTAAAGCTTCAGCAAGCATTAATAGAAAACGAAAATTTAAGGCAAGAAAATTACCGACTAAAAGAAATATTAAAATCTCATAATATAAAGTTTCCAACATCTCCACCGGATGATTTGAAGCAGCAAGCCAAAAAGGCGAAAATCATGGAACGTATCCAGATTTATAAAAGATTTTTTAGAGGGAGAACTGATGTTTACGCGGTCCGCTGGGAAACAAGCGATGGAAAGAAGGGGTACTCCCCAGCTAAAAAGGCCGCTGGCCAATATCTGCCGTTAACCGATCAGGTCCTCTATAATCATTTATTAGGGAAACAAACTATCGGCCTATACCCCCTATTACAAGATGAAACATGTTGGTTCTTGGCAGTTGATTTTGATAAAAATAATTGGCATCGGGATGCTTTGGCCTTCGTTGAAATGTGCAAAGCGTTGAATGTACCGGCAAGTTTGGAACGTTCGCGTTCAGGGAACGGCTGTCATATCTGGATTTTTTTCGAACAAGCCATTCCGGCTGCAACTGCTCGAAAACTGGGGAATTTTTTATTATCTCGTACTATTGAAAATAAGCATGATTTAGGGATGAAATCGTTTGACAGATTTTTTCCGAATCAAGATACTCTTTCTAAAGTGGGGCTTGGAAATTTAATTGCCCTGCCTTTACAGGGAAATTCAAGAAAAAGCGGAAACAGCGTTTTTGTTAACGAAGACTTTGTCCCCTACCAAGATCAGTGGCATTATATACAACAGGTCAGAAAAATGACTCTAAATGAAGTTCTGAAAATAATAGAGGATTATCGTCAACCAGAAACAGAAATAAGACCAAAACAAGAAATAAATGAACGTCCCAAAAAATTAATTGTCATCGAAAAAAATGGCATATATATTGAGAAAGCGAAACTGCCTGCTTCATTTGTTCAAAAACTGATGGGTTTGGCCGTTTGTAACAACCCTGAATTTTACAAAGCCCAAGCAAAACGACTATCTACAAATAGAATTCCAAGAACCATAAAATGTTACGAGGAAACCCCGTACTCCCTTATTTTGCCTCGTGGGTGTAAGGAGGAATTAATTTCCCTGTTAACTGAGCACTCAATCGATATAGAATTTCTTAATGAATCTAATCATGGACTGGAAATATCCGTTGATTTCCACGGAACATTGAGACCTGAACAAGAAAATGCTGTTTCAAGATTGTTGGAACACGATAATGGAATTTTGTCCGCCACCACCGGATTTGGAAAAACAGTAGTGGCCGCTGCCCTGATTGCCGAAAGAAAGGTCAATACAATGGTAATCGTTCATCGAAAGCAATTAATCGACCAATGGAAACAATGTTTGTCCAGCTTTTTAAATTTAGAAGTGAAGCAAATTGGCCAAATTGGCGGCGGGAAAAATAAGCAGACAGGAATAATTGATATTGCAACCATTCAGAGTCTATATTATAACGGAGAAATAAAAGAGCTCGTTACTCAATACGGCCAAGTCATTGTTGATGAATGCCATCATATTTCTGCCTTTAGTTTTGAGCAAGTATTAAAGGCGGTTAATGCAAAATATATTTACGGTTTAACAGCAACTCCAAAAAGAAAAGATGGGCTGCAACCGATTATGACAATGCAATTGGGGCCAATTCGATATAAAGTTACGGCAAAAAATCAGGCAAAGGTTCGTCCGTTTGAACATATCCTGGTACCACGGTACACAAACTTTAAAATGAAAGAAGAAAATAAAGATATCCAATTCATTTTTAATGAACTCATAAAAAACGACCATCGAAACCAGATGATTTTTGATGATGTTTTAAAAGAATTGGATCAAGGCTCAGTACCTTTGTTATTAACTGAAAGAGTCAAGCATGCCAACGATTTAAAGGACAAGTTTACCGGATTCGCTAAAAATATAATTCTTTTGAACGGACAAATGAGCAAAAAGGAGCAAAGGGAAAACTTAAAAAGGCTAGAGGAATTAGCTGATGACGAGGAAAGATTAGTCATTGCAACGGGAAAATATATTGGCGAAGGCTTCGATCATGCACGATTAGACACCTTATTCTTAGTCATGCCACTCTCATGGGAAGGCACATTGCAGCAGTATGTCGGCAGGCTGCATCGGTTGCATGATGACAAATCACGGGTGAAAGTCATTGATTATGTCGACCATAAACAACCAATATTGAAAGCAATGTTTGAAAAAAGAAGAAAAGGCTATAAATCGATGGGCTATAAAGAATTGGATAACAATGCCAAGACGCTGCCTAAGCCGGAGCAAATGAAGTTGTTTTAAAACATTTCCACCCTCAAGGTGGATTTTTTTATTAGGATAAAATTTCTATCTAGTAAATACAATTATTGAAGGAAAGGAGTGTGTTTATTGGATCCAAACGAACAGTTCTTTAATGTGAAGCCACACCTGATGACACATAGTTTATATCCTGAAAACCAGGAAACGCCGATTCATTTTCTAGAAGGGCTAGAAACACCCATATCAAAAATGTACCGGAGGAACCATTTTCCCTATCCCGCCATCACCGATCAGTCTTACTCCCTTTCCATCATCGGTTCTGTCAAGACTCCGATTACTTTACACTACAACCAAATTAAATCATTGCCCTCCCGAACTGTAACTAGCATAGTGGAATGCTCCGGAAACAAGCGGGCCTACTTTGAGCCAAAGGTGTTTGGCGACCAATGGAAAGACGGGGCCATCAGTCAAGGAACTTGGAAGGGTGTCCCCCTTTCCTATCTCCTGTCCTTGGCAGGAATCAACAATGGGACCCGTGAAATCGTGTTTCGTGGTGCAGATGCCGGCAACAAGAAAGGAAAGCATGTTCATTTTGAGAGAAGTCTTCCACTAGAAAAAGCATTGGTTCCGAATGTCATTGTAGCCTGGGAATATAACCAGCGGCCGATACCACCGAAGCATGGATTTCCTTATCGATTGATTGTACCGGGTTGGTATGGAATGGCCTCGGTAAAGTGGCTAAAAACTATTCATGTCATTGATGACGCTTTTACCGGTCCGTTCCAAACTGATGATTATGTCTATCACCCACATAAGGATGATAACCTGGATTCATTTCCAGTCACGACGAACCATGTCAATACGATTATTCAACAGCCCCTGAATCGGCAAATCCTGAAACCTGGCCAACACGATATCTTTGGTTTGGCTTGGACCGGTGAAGGCTTGGTTACCGCTGTCGAAATTAGTCTAGACAATGGAGTAACTTGGACAAAGGCTGCTCTATCCGAAAATCCAAAACGATACCAATGGGTGAAATGGTCCCATCCCACTGTTTTTGAAAAAAATAAGGAGTACACAATCAAAGTTCGCGCATTCGACTCAAACGGCCAATCACAGCCCGACCAAGCATTCTGGAATCGTAAGGGGTATGGCTATAATGAAGTTACACAAATTAAAGTTAAAACAGAATAGTCCGGTAAACGACATTCACTATTCTTCATTTTTCCCCAAAAAATTAACATAATCTTTAAGCAGACTTCATAAATCTTAAAGGTAAGCACTTTACAATTATTTTAAGAGAGATAAAGGATGGAGAATTATGAAGAATAAAGGTTTAGTAGTTTATAATGGAAAAAAATATGAAATTCTATTTAAATACAGCTCCGGTTATTGCGAAATCAAAGAAATAGGCGGCCTCTACAAGGTAGAATTAGTTCATGAATCGGAAATTACCTGCCTTACTTAAAGAATAAAGCTGGAAAAGGAGTACTTATCCTATTTCCAGCTTTGTGAATGTCTTGAAATTTAAGTTACCCTCATTTTCCCCAATTCAATAATTTGTTTCAGATATCCATATTCCTTTTGTTCAAGAATGTCGATTTCATTATTGGTCGCAACAAGAATCTGATCCCTGCATTTAGATATTCGTTGAAGCATCGGGTGAATCGTTAAGCTTGAAAGATTGACAAAGTCATACAAGTCATTCAAACAAACGGGCAACTTATAACCCTTATGACTGCTCGCAATTAATAACCCGCAGTCGCGCAACTTCGAAACAATATTGGAGCGAAAATAATGCTGATTAATTTTCACATCGCGGATGGCATTCAAGTTATCCAATATTTCCTGTGTATACACATATTCAACTGGATTTTCTTTCAAGTTAAATAAAAGAAACTTAAGAAAATCAAGCCGGAGTTTTTCCTCATCCTCTTCACTTTTACGATTCTTTTCAATATATTGATAGGTCAAATTTACAGCTTGCTTAATAATAATTTCATCAAATCTGGAGTCTGGGATTTCGGATTTATAATCATAAAGAAAGTGTTTATAATCTAGAGGCAAAAGATTAATAGCAGCTATTTTATTTCTGATGATCTTGAGGAAGGTACGATATTGTTCGGAAAAATAAGTACGGTCATAGCCTTTGGCTATGGTTTCTGCAATAAAGCCGGCCAGTTTTATGAGATTCGTGGATTGACCATTGTTAAATCCAAATAAGGAATAATTGAATAAATCCGGAATTGTCCGCTTTTCGATATAATTTTTAAACTCACGGATAAATGGTTTCGGTTCCTTTTCATCCGTCACCAAATCAAGCTGTTTAAATGTTTTATTTAAGTCTTCATACACCATTCGATTTACATATTTGATAAAGGGGGTATTATGCATGATGCCGCTGTCTCCCCTTATTTTTCTTTTATCAACAACATAGGCGTATATTGAAAAAGGCAAGTCCTTTAGCTCGTTTAAAATTTGGATTCTTAGGGAATCGCTATCTATTTTTCGATTCTGAAAAAACTCTCGACCAACCTTTTCCATTTCCAATTCTAGCATTTCTTTATTTGAATCTTTCACTAGTATGGAAACAATAATAAAGTGGGTCGAAACGCCATTTTTATTAAAATCAAAACTATAGTTTCCATATTCATCTAAAAATGCATAAGTTAAATCGGTCACCATTGCCCACCTCACTTTAAAAACTAGTATTTATATTACTTCTACAAAACTTCAAATTTACCTTTATTTTCCGAACAAGTGTTGTTTTTATGTTAAACTATCAATAAACAATTTTTATAAGGGTGATTTTGTGAATAAGCGCATTGTTTTGTCTTGGAGTGGAGGAAAGGACAGTTGCTTGGCCTTGGATACACTAATTCAACAAGGCTATGAAGTTATATCGTTAGTCACAACCAAGCCGCAGGATGGGGACAGGACCTTTGCACATGATGAACGTACAGAAATGATTCAATTACAAGGGCAAGCATTATCCATCCCTGTCCACTTTATCGAATCCACGTTTGAAACCTATACTGAGCAGTTCATCAATGCAATAATATCATTAAAAAATAACTATCAGATTACCGGAATTGCTTTTGGGGACCTATATTTGGAAGGCCACAGAGAATGGGGCGAAAAGGTGGCTGCCGTAGCAGGAGTCGAAGCGCTGTATCCACTATGGACAACAAAGGATGCCGCCTTACAATCGCTGCAACAATTTGTCCAATCCCGGTATCAAGCAGTAGTAATTCGTGTTCGTGAAGATGTATTAGATGAATCCTGGCTTGGAAGATTAGTAAATGAATCCTTTTTACAGGATGTTCAACATGCGCCAATCTGCCCAATGGGCGAATCTGGTGAATACCATACCTTCGTGTTTGACGGCCCATTATTTAAAACCAGAATCCATCTGGAGCTAGGAGAGATAATCCAGCTAGACCATTCAAAAAGACTCGAGTTCAAAAACTTTCATTTGATGTCCACTAGTTAGGTATTGCTAGGCGATGAAGGACAATTTCAAGAAGCATACGGCCTAATTTGTCCTTCATAACGCCGATGAAAGACATTTGGACATTGTTCCACTAAGATTTTATCCTTCATAAGGCTGATGAAGGACATTTTAAACTAGTTTCCTTACTAATTTGTCCTTCATCCCAATGATGAAGGACATTTTCAGCTGCAATCCGGCGATTCTTTCCTTCATCCTAGCTCTCCCTGTCGCAATCCCTCTCCCCTCAACCTATAAATAATATTTATAACCGCAATTATAGATTCGTATAAAAAGCCCGCGTTTCCCATGGTATGGTTAATTTACACAACTTCAAGGGAGATGAATTCGTTGTCTTATGGGGAACTGAAAGCAGTCAAACCCACACATCAAGTCAAATCAAACACAAATGCAAAACAGGGAAAAGTAAAAACCCTTTCCAGAGGAGTAGTATTGACTCTTGTTCTAGCTATTGTCGCCAATCAAATCGCCGCATTGCCCTTTTTCTCGATTATGGGTATTATGATTGTTTCCATCCTCCTGGGGATGACGTGGAACAGGATGATGAACATACCGACGGACTACACACCAGGAATTGCTTTTAGCAGTAAAACATTATTGCGCGCTGGAATTATTCTAATGGGAATCCGATTGAACCTGCAGCAAATCATCAGTACCGGTCTTTCAGTTATTTTAATTGATATGATTGTTATCATTTTTACTATTGTACTCATTGTCAGCTTAGGCAGACTGGCGGGTGTCGACCGGAATCTTTCCGCCCTGGTCGGGGTGGGTACCGCGGTTTGCGGGGCAGCGGCCATCGTCGCCGTCGCTCCATTAATAAAAGCAAAACAAGACCAAACTGCCTTTGCCGTTGCCATCGTTGCCATTTTAGGCACGATCGGCACTATTGTTTATACCATCCTATTTCCCATGATAGGGCTCGATGCCAAGCTATATGGCGTATTAGTCGGCTCGACGCTTCATGAATTGGCGCATGTCGTGGCTGCTGCCGCTCCCGCCGGTGATGTTGGCAGCGAAACGGCAATCGTCGTCAAGCTTGGAAGAGTTGCACTCTTGATTCCTGTCGCACTTGTCATGGGTTTCCTTTATAATAAGGACGACAACCAAAAACAAAGCAGAAGGTTAAAGGATTTACCCGTGCCGTGGTTCATTTTTGGATTTTTGGGATTTAGCCTGCTAAATACCTTCATCAAATTGCCGCAAGGTGTCGTCCATGGAATTGAATCAACAAGTGTCCTGCTGATGTCAATGGCCATGGCCGGACTTGGACTAGGTATCAATTTTTCACAATTAAAAAGGACCGGGGTAAAACCAGTGTATATCGGGATTATTGGGTTTGCTGCATTAGCGGCTCTTGGTCCTTTTCTTTTGTACCTTCTATAAGGGGAATGTGCATTGAATCTTGAACATTTAAAGGTGTTTCACCTGGCTGCCACGAAAAAGAATTTTTCCGAAACGGCGAAAATTCTTCATATGTCACAGCCAGCCGTCAGCCTGCAAATCAAACATCTCGAAGACTACTTAAATACAAGCTTGTTTGACCGCAACACAAAAAAAATGGAATTAACCGATGCGGGGAAAATTCTTTTTCATTATGCCGAAGACATCATTCAGCTGGTGAACAAAGCCGAAAAGGAGCTCGTCCTGCTCTCGGAAACGATTCACGGCGACCTTCGCCTTGGTGCCAGCCTGACAATCGGCGAATACTTATTGCCGCATTATCTGGGAGATTATTTAAAAAAATATCCCCACGTCCATGTCAGCATGAAAGTCGATAATTCTCATCAAATCGTGGAAAAATTGTTGAACGGTGAAATTGATCTAGGGTTTATCGAAGTAACAATCCCCCACGAAAAATTAGACAGCATCCCGTTTGTAGAGGATGAACTAGTTGTTATTTCGCAATCCGTGAGCTCTTTATTTGACGAGATTTCTGCCGAGGAACTATTTGGCCTGCCGATTATTATGAGAGAAAAAGGCTCGGGAACAAGGCAGGTTCTCGAAGCCAATCTACTAAAAAAACAGCTCAATCCGGAAAATTTGAACATTGTATTGGAACTAGAAAATACCGAATCAATCAAATCCGCTGTTCAATCCGGTCTGGGGGTCGCGATTCTTTCCCGAACCGCCATCCAAAAAGAAACCGAACTTGGCATCTTCAAACAAGCAAGAATCATCGGAGTTCCTTTAACGCGGTATTTTTATATTCTTAACAAAAAAGGTATACTTTCACCAGCCACCGATGCCTTTAAGGAATTATTTTTACGTGCGTTTCGATAAAAACAGGAGGCAGGCTTGCCTCTTCTTCAATCAAATTCAACATCATTCGCTGATTGCACCATAATGCTCCTTTCAGGAGTGCTGACACGGCTTAATACATGATTATGATGGTTAATTATTTGCTCCGCTGGAATGAGCTCGTCAACCGTCGTGTGACCGTCAGCGATAAGCGTAACATCAAATCCTAACGACAAGGCGGCGCGGCAGGTCGTATCTATGCAATATTCCGTCCGCACCCCTAACACAAAAAGATGCGTTACGTTTTGCCGTTGTAATTCTTCCTGTAATTCTGTCTGAAAAAAAGAATCCGCAGCCCGTTTATGAATGACGAAATCCTGCTTTCGCGGAGCAATACCCGGTTCAAACTGCCAGAACTGCGATCCCCTAGCCAACAAATCATGTTCCGGCCCCTCAAATTGAATATAAAAAATAGGCACACCCTTCCGCTCTGCTTTCGCAATCATAGTTTTGATCACCGAAAACGTTTCATCCCTCTTATATGTTCCCCACATTGGCCCTACTTGGACATCAATGACCAGCAATGCTGAACGCCTATCCCCCATTTTCCTATCTCCTTTCTTACACAAACCTCACTATAAACTATATAGAAAAATGGTAACAAAAAAGACGTAAATATCTTGATAAATATTTACGCCTTTTTTCTATTGCAAAAAATATATTGAAATAAATTGTAATTAAAAAATCCTACTTACCATTTTCGGCCACTGCCAAAACAAACAGGCCATTATAATACTTTTTTAATTCAATAATTTCAGTATCAGCCAACAACTCCAGAGTGGTCCGATTCAAACAGCAGCCATCGCAGATTTTTTTCCATGCCGGAGTTAACCAGTCCTGCAACGTGGCTAAAAACCGATTTTCCATTTTGATATGTTCAAATAGAAGAATCTTCCCTCCTGGTTTGCATACCCGCCTCATTTCTTGAAAGGCTTTTTCCGGATTGGGGATCGTACACATAACCAATGTTGCTACGACGGTATCAAAGGTGTCCGCCCCAAATGGAAGAACTTCGGCACCCGCCTGTACCATTTCAATGGGGACCACTGCTTGCTCTCGTCTAGATTGGGAACTCTTTATCATGTACGGGCTTGGCTCAATCGCCGTCACTTTTTCAACGGTTCCGTAAAGCGGAAAATTAATCCCAGTCCCCGCTCCTATTTCAAGAACGGTGCCTGTCGCTTGTGATAACAGTTCTTTTCGAATACTTTTAAACTTGTTTCTTTCTAATGGCCCCATAAAAAAATCATACCATTTGGCAAATGAACGCCCCACACTCTTCACCTTCATTATCTTACTTAAAATTATCCTTATTATATCAGTTGTCCCCAGTTCAAAGCATGAAAAAAGGAAATCGAAATGAATCGATTCCCATTTTAAAATCGCTAATCATGATTTTCAAAAAACTAGACGGCTGAAATCGTCCAGTCAGTAAATATTATTTTTATTTCGCGCCAAATGAGTTCCCATTACTAATCAGAATTTCCGCCCTCTTTTTATTGGATGCAATAATGTAAATCGCGGCAACGGCGATGGCTGCTGCCACAAATGTACCAACATTAAAGAAGCCCTTTTCTGAATACCATACAATCGAGTATCCGATAGCTCCTACAATTAATGCGTAATATGCAAATGGCAATAGTGTTTTTCGGATGACTGTCCCTTCCTTACCGACCAAGCCGACTACTGCTGAAGCAGCCACCACGTTATGGACACAAATCATATTGCCTGCCGCTCCACCTACTGCTTGAAGAGCGACAATCCACGTTGGGTCAACACCAATTTGGGAACCGACGTCATATTGGAATAATGAGAACATCATATTGCTTACCGTGTTACTGCCGGCAATAAAAGCACCTAACCCGCCAATGAAGGTGGCGAAGAACGGCCAGAATTCACCAGCTAGCGCAGCGGCGCCATTGGCCAATTCAATTGGCATTTTGTCAAAGCCCGCCGCTCCACCGCCTGTGTTTGCAAACACCTGAACCATCGGCACCGTAAAAATCAATGCTGTTGAAGCGGCGACAGTGGTTTTACCGGACTGAGCCCACGCTTTTTTGTATGCGCTTGCATTCATACCATGAATAAAATAGGTAAGAATGGAAACGAGAATAAAGATTGTTCCCGGCAGATATAACGGTTGAAAACTGGCACTGATTTCTGACCCAAAAATGTTATTAAAAGAAACAGTCCAAGCTTTCATCCAACCATTTAAAGGAAGTACTGTCAATCTTGTTAATACTAGGAACGAGCCTACTAAAATGTACGGTGACCAGGCACGCATTATGCTCATGTTGCCACTTTTGTGGGCAATATCCTTGATTTCAATGTTGCCCGTCCATTCTGGGTCCCACTTTGATTTTCCCTCGAAGTCCCAAGCCTCTTCTTTTGAAGGCATAAGGAAGCCTTTTTTGGCTGCTGAAACAACGATGGCTAGACCAACTAATCCCCCGACCATCGATGGGAACTCCGGTCCTAGTGTATTTGCTACAATTACGTATGGTATAGTCATGGAGAATGAGGCGAATAAGGCGAATTTCCAAACCTTAATTCCTTCTGTGTAGGATTTGTTTTTACCAAAGAATCTCGTCATTAATGCAACGACGAAAAGAGGAACAAGTGTACCGGCTATCATATGTAGGATGGAGACCTTCCCGCCAATTGCCGTTACTAGTGCCAAAAAATCATTTGTGATGCCCTGGTCTGCGGATAAACCTGTTTGAATTCCAACAAGAACAGGGGTACCAACAGCACCAAAGGAAACTGGTGTACTTTGAATCACCATTCCAGCGATAACAGCTGCCATTGCCGGAAACCCTAGTCCGACCATTAACGGAACTGCTACAGCTGCTGGTGTACCGAACCCCGAAGCCCCTTCAATAAAGGAACCAAATAACCAGGCAATGATAATAACCTGAATACGGCGGTCTGGTGAAATATCTGTAAATCCCTGACGAATGGCTCTAATTCCGCCGCTTTCCTGCAGCGTGTTCAATAACAAAATCGCCCCAAATATAATGTATAAGAGCGTACCTGCTGTCACAAGTCCATTAATAGACGCGGCAGCTACCTGAGCTCCCGGCACTTGCCAGACAAATAAGGCCAAACCCACTGCAACGATAAAAGAAATCGGCATCGCTTTACTTGCTGGCCACCTAAGTCCGACTAAAAAGATAGCAACAACAATAATTGGCAGCAGTGATAAAAAAGATAACATTCCCGTACCCATTAACCATCCCCCACTCTATTTTTAATCATAACTTTTCATTCATTTTTATGAAAAATTATGCATTTATATAATTCATTATACAAATGCCTGTCGACAGTTGCAACAATATTCCAAATATTTAGTTATTTCGTCATAGAGTTTCGACAAAAACGAACAAAAAAATTATTCGATCTTTAACCGAATAATTTTTTTACCGTATTTGACTCCTGAATTAAGTAATATGTCCTGAATGACCAAGTCTCCCCGAAATCTGTCTTCCGATTTTCATCATTCTTGGCTTCAGCTGTTCTAACCTTTCATCCGTCATGCGGATTGTAGGTCCGGAAAGGCTAATGGCTGCACAAACTTTTCCCAGATGATCAAAAATTGGGACGGCGATACAGCGAATCCCATATTCATTTTCTTCCAAGTCAAGTGCATAGCCTTTTTGTTTAACGCTGGCCAATTCCTGCAGGAACATGTCACGGTCGGTAATGGTATAATCCGTATGCACCGGAAGCCCTTTGCGATCAAGTATATCCGCAACTTCGCTTGCCTGCAAATGAGCAAGGATGGCTTTCCCCACCGAGGTACAATGCATTGGGGCTCTTTTTCCGACTTTGGAATGCATCCGTAGTGTTTCATTTCCCTCTAATTTTTCGATGTACACGACCTCACCCTGATCATAAACAACCAAGTGGATGACCTCGTTTGTTTCTTTTTCCAGTTCCCGTAAAAACGGTCTCGCCTCTGCCCTCAAATCAATCGACTCTAATAGTTTTGAGCTAATCTCCAAAAACTTATATCCCAGTTTATAGCGCCCTGTTTCTTCATCTTGCTCTATATATCCATATCGGACAAGTGTAGCCAGAATACGAAAGACGGAGCTTTTATTAATATCCATCTGCTTAGAAATGTCTGTGACACCTAGTCCATCCTTTTTTAAACCTACTATATTAATAATATCCAATGCCCGGCTCACAGACTTTACCATATTTTCTCTTTCCAAAATCTTCACCTCTAGCTCTAGTAGCACCCGTAATTGAAGAAGCAAATTTCCTATCATTATAGCACAAAGTCTATAACTGCCGGACATTGACGAAAACGCGATTAAACTTTTACGGTTTCCTTTGCGGTAATAAATGTATTTCGAAGGGTGCCGATTTCTTTAATTTCGCATTCAATTACGCTGCCCTCACCAACAAATTCTGCTCCTAAAGGACTTCCCGTCAAGATTACATCCCCAGGTTTTAAAGTCATCACCTTGGAAAGATACGAAATCATTTTACGAAGCGGAACAATCATCAGTTCAGTCGGACTGTTTTGCTTTTCAACCCCATTAAGCCTTGCTTCTACCCTTATATTAAATGGGTCGAGCTCTGTTTCAATTACGGGGCCGAGCGGGGTAAACGTATCAAACGACTTTCCGATCGTCCAATGACCATCTTGATGGAAAAATTGCGGCGCAGTAACGTCATTGCCCACTGTATAGCCAAAAATATAATCCAATACATCTGATTCAGGAACATTTTTTGCTTCTTTACCGATGACAACCGCTAACTCTGACTCAAATTTCACTTGTTGTATTCCCTGAGGAATGATGATTTCGTCCTCAGGCCCGATAACAGATGTAGTCGGCTTGAAAAAGAAAACCGGAATTTCCGGCAAATCACTTGGAAGATCTTCAGTTTTAGAAACAAAGTTGGCCCCGATTCCAATAATCTGCTTAGGCTCAAGCGGTGCAAGCAGCTTTACATCTTTTATAGAAAATTCTATTCCCGTGTACTCCCAGTCTCCAAATAAATCTCCGTTGATTTCTTTGATAACCGTTTCACTTATGACCCCTGTATACACGTCACCATTTACTTTAAATCTTGTAAATTTCATCGTTTTCTTCTTCCTCCTCGAAAAAACATGCTGGATTATTTGTTTTAGCTTATGTAAGGATGGAGCAGCCCGTAAAGGAAAGCTGCTCCATTTTACTATCCAATAATCAATTACTGTTTAACCGCAAATTGGGCCTTCGCCTCAATGCGGCGGCGATGTAAAATTGGCTCTGTATAGCCATTTGGCTGATTATATCCCTCGAAAACAAGGTCGCACGCAGCCTGGAACGCTACTGATGTTTCATAATCAGGCGCCATAGGACGATAGGCAGAATCAGCGGCGTTTTGCTCGTCTACGACCTTAGCCATGCGTTTTAATGTCTCTAATACCTGCTCTTTTGAACAAATGCCGTGGTGAAGCCAGTTAGCCATGTGCTGGCTAGAAATCCGTAACGTAGCACGGTCTTCCATTAATCCGATGTTGTTAATATCCGGTACCTTTGAGCAGCCGACACCCTGCTCTACCCAGCGGACTACGTATCCTAAAATCCCTTGGGCATTGTTGTCAAGCTCCTGCTGGATTTCTTCCGGGCTCCAATTTGGATTTTCTGCAACCGGGATTTGCAAGATCTCATCGGTTAAGTCCTTGATTTCCTGCTTCTTCTCCTCCTGCACGGCTACTACATCAACCTGATGATAATGAAGAGCATGCAGGGTAGCGGCAGTAGGTGACGGAACCCATGCCGTATTAGCACCCGTTTTCACATGGCCGATTTTTTGCTTCAGCATTTCTGCCATCAAATCAGGCATTGCCCACATTCCCTTCCCGATTTGGGCACGGCCTGGAAGTCCTGTCGCCAAACCCGCACTAACATTTGACTGTTCATAGCTCTGCAGCCATGTTGACCCTTTCATGTCATTTTTACGGATCATCGGGCCTGCTTCCATAGAAGTATGCATTTCATCTCCCGTACGATCCAGGAAGCCGGTATTGATAAAGACAATTCGATCCTTTACCTGGCGAATACATGCTTTTAAGTTCAAGGAAGTCCGGCGTTCCTCATCCATGACCCCAATTTTCAGTGTATTCCGCTGCAATCCGAGCATGTCTTCGACACGGTCGAATAATTCATTTGCAAAGGCCACCTCTTCTGAACCGTGCATTTTCGGCTTAACGATATAAATAGAACCTTTTGACGTGTTTTGATATTGACCATTGCCTAAAAGGGTATGTTTCGCAATCAGGCTTGTAACAACACCATCCAAAATGCCTTCTTGGATTTCCTTGCCGTTTTCATCTAGAATCGCATTAATCGTCATGAGGTGACCGACATTACGGACAAATAATAGCGAACGGCCGTTCAGGCTTAAATCCTTGCCATCCGGTGAGGTGTAAGTGCGGTCCGGATTAAGGGTTCTCGTCATCGTTTTGTTGCCCTTCACGAATGTGGCAGACAAGTCACCTTTCATCAGGCCAAGCCAGTTACGGTATACAAGCACTTTATCTTCTGCATCGACGGCGGCAACGGAATCCTCACAATCCATAATGGTTGTGATTGCTGCTTCAATAAGGATATCTTTTACCCCAGCAGCGTCTGTTTTTCCGATTGGGTGACTCCGGTCAATTTGGATCTCGATATGAAGACCGTTATTTTTCAATAGTACCGCAGATGGACTTTCAGGATTGTCGTTATAGCCGACAAATTGGGACTCATCTGCCAGGCCTGTTGTTTTGCCGCTCTTTAGCGTAACGAATAGCTTGCCGCCTGAGACGCTGTACTGGGCAGCATCCCTATGTGATGCTTCACTTAACGGTGCCGCATGGTCTAAAAACTCTTTCGCAAAGTCAATTACTTTATTCCCGCGAACCGGGTTGTAGCCGCCGCCGCGGTTTGCGCCATCTTCTTCGCTAATCGCATCTGTTCCGTAAAGAGCGTCGTACAGACTTCCCCAGCGGGCATTGGCCGCATTAATAGCATAGCGGGCATTGTTAACAGGCACTACCAGCTGCGGGCCGGCCTGAAGGGCAATTTCATCGTCTACTCCTTCAGTGGCAATTTGGAAGTCCTCCACTTCTGGTTCGAGATAGCCAATTTCTTCTAAAAATGCTTTATACTTGGCGAAATCTAAGTTTCCAGTATTTTGACGATACCATGCATTCAGTTTCGCTTGGATTTCATCACGGCGTGCCAATAAATCCTTGTTTTTTGGCGTCAGATCTTTGACCAATGTTCCAAAATCTGCCCAAAACTGATTCTGTTCCACTCCGCTCCCTGGCAGCACCTCCAGATTAATAAAGTCATAGAGTTCTGACGCTACTTGAAGATTCCCCGCTTTTACATAGTTTGTCATTTTAAATGCTCCTCCCTAAAATTTTTCGGGTTTCTTTTTCTATTATATGAAAAATATCTTGGTGTTTGTTATTACGAAACACCGTTTCTTTTCCTCTTTAAAAAAAGATAGCACGTTTCTTGCGTCCATTTCAATAATAATTGCAAAATTTGTGCTATTTCTGTCTTTTTACCTTGAAGCTGCCGTTTTCATCTCCGTCTTTATCTCTACACAGCGACCGGGTGACGGAAAAAGTTTCCCGGCATTTAATAGATTATCGGGATTAAACACTTCACGAATGTCGGTTTGCGCAATAATTTCTTCATCCTTAAACACAAATCGCATTTCTTCTCTTTTTTCAATGCCAACGCCGTGCTCACCCGTAATCGTTCCGCCTACATCGGCGCACGCCTGCAGACAGGCACTTCCAGCCTTTAAAGCCTTTTCGGACTCACCCGGAATCCGTGCATCGAACAGCACAAGCGGGTGAAGATTGCCGTCCCCGGCATGGAATATGTTAGCAATGCGCAAGCCGTACTCCTCACTTACTTTGTTAATCCGCTCCAACACTTCTGGCAGCCTGCTTCTTGGAATCACGCCGTCCTGTACCAAATAGTCTGGCGATATCGCTCCCATCGCGCCAAAGCCTGTTTTCCGGTTTGCCCACCATCTGCCGCGCTCCTGTTCGTCTTGGGCGACCTTCACTTCGCGGACATTTCTTTTTTTGCAAACCTCAAGAATTTGGTTAATTTGCTCTTCAATTCCTGCGGAAATCCCGTCGACCTCGATTAGAAGAACTGCCTCGATGTCCCTTGGATGCCCGACTGGAAACGCAGCCGCTTCCACCCCTTCGATGGCGATTTTGTCCATCATTTCAAGAGCTGCCGGAACAATCCCTGCTGAGACAATGTCTGATACGGCCTGGCTTCCGTCCGAAACCTTATCGAAGTAAGCGAGGACCGTCTGCTTCGCCTCCGGATTTTTCAAAATGCGAACCGTTATTTTAGTCACAATCCCAAGCGTTCCCTCTGAGCCAGTCAAAAGCCCGAGCAAATCATATCCGGGAGAATCCGGGATTCCGTTTTTGCCAATTTCAATAATTTCCCCGTTGGGCAGCACGACCTCAAGCCCGAGAATGTGGTTGGTCGTGACCCCATATTTCAAACAGTGGGCTCCGCCGGCATTTTCGGCGACATTTCCGCCAATCGTACAGCAATACTGACTGGAAGGGTCCGGTGCATAATAATAGCCTTTATCGGAAATCGAATTCGTCAACTTCAAATTGACAAAGCCTGGTTCAACAACGGCACGGCGATTTTCCAAATCGACGCTAAGCAGGCGCTTCATTCTGACCAGACTAATAATGACCTCGCCGTTTAAGGGGATCGCGCCGCCGCTTAAACCCGTACCAGCCCCGCGGGCAAGGAAAGGCAAATGGTTATCAGAGCAATATTTTACTAACTTCGCCACTTCTTGAGCATTCTTCGGGAACACAACTGCTTTCGGCAAATGCTTATGAAGTGTAAAGCCATCGCAATCGTAAGCGACCAAATCTTCCTTGTGGTAAAGGATCGACCGTTCCCCGCCCACGATTGCCGCCAGGTTAAGGATATGCTTATCGTTTGATTCAATGCCCTTTGCAGCCATTTACTTCCCCTCCTTGTTTGCAGCAGCATCGCCTTTTTGATAAGCCCAGTCAAGAAGCTGGATCGTATGGACAATCTTTTGATTCCTGCCGTACTTTTGGACACCTATGGACATTTGCAATATGCATCCGGGGTTCCCCATCGAAATCATTTCAACGTCATCCGGTACATTTTCCATCTTGCTTTCAAGAACGGCTCCGGCCATTTCAGGGTTCGTAATATTGTAAATTCCGGCACTTCCGCAGCAACGGTCCGCATTAGGCATGTGGACCATTTCCACTCCAGGTATATCCAGCAACAAATCACGCGGTTCCTGGCGGATTCCCTGACCATGCGCCAAGTGACAGGCATCATGATAGGTAATTCGCGTGTTGATTTCCCCTTTGGGCTTTTCATAGCCTGTGTCATGCAAGTATTTAGATATATCTTCGACCTTTGCAGAAAATTCTTCGGCTTTTTCGCGCCATTCAGGGTCTTCGCGGAACAATTCCGTGTATTCCTGCATCATGCAACCGCAACCTGCTGCGTTGACAACCACTTTTTCAACATCTTGAAACGCCTCGATATTCTGTTTTGCCAGTTTTCTCCCTGTTTCACGGTCACCCGCATGAATATGCAGAGCGCCGCAGCAGGTTTGGCTTTGCGGGATCACCACATCATTGCCGTTACGGGTTAATACGTTTATCGTGGACTGATTAATATCACTGAACATGACATCCATGACACAGCCTGTCAGGAAACCGACTTCATTCTTGGTCTCCTCTTTTGCTTTAATGACACGTTGATTTTTGTACTTTTTGCGTACTGGCTCCTTCACCTCCGGCATGATGGCTTCCATATCCACCAAATGCTGGGGCATAACATTTATTAGTCCGGTTTTACGAACCACCTTTTGCATTCCGCTCTTCTGATAAAATTTCAACAGGCTTCCCACGGCATTCAAGCGGTTATGATTTGGAAACAAGCCTTTTAGAAAAAATTTATTGACCGCCCCTTTTACACCTGTAAGCGGCATCGCTTGGCGAATCTGGCCGCGGGCTTCTTCAATTAATCCACCAACATCAACATCCGCCGGACAGGCCGTTGTGCAAGCACGGCAATCTAGACAAGCAAAGACGGGATCCATGAATTGCTCGTTCACTTCCAGCTTTCCTTCTGCAACAGACTTAATCAAATAAACACGTCCGCGTGGGGAGTGCTGCTCCATTCCAGTTTGTTCGTAGGTAGGACAGGATTCCAGGCACATCCCGCAGTGAACGCAGTCTGCCCATTTGCTCTCATCTGGCGGGTCACTCCAAAGATAATTTCCCAAACTGCCTGTTCCACACGCCGGACTTTGCTTTAATGCCATATCTTTTAAACTCATCTTTTTATATCCCTCCTACAAATCTGCTAGGATTCAGGATTCTATTTGGATCAATTTTTGTCTTAATCCCTTCTAAGAGGAAAAAATGGGATGGTTTTTCTCCCCAAACATTCACCTTTTGGCGAAGTGAGAAAGGCAAATGCTTCACAACGGCATACCCGCCAAGCTGTTCCGCTGCATTTCTTAATAAATTGATAACTGACACAATATCATCGCTAGGTCCTTTTAAATTCACCTGACAGAGACCATGCCCCAGCCCCCCGTGTGCCAGAACGGATACGTGATGGGAATCCTGCAGCAGCTGGCACTCGCTGATGACATTGACAACATCCAGGTTCACAACACCGATTTTTAAAGCAGCCTCGGTTTGCGGGCTGTCCGGGTCTGCTGCACCGTTTGGTGAAATTTGATAGAATTGATTCCAAAAGACTAGCGCATCCTCTGTCGAGAGAATTTTTAGTTCCGTTTGTGCCGGCTGAATCTTTATAATCATCTCCCCTTGATAGTGGACAGAGCTTTCGATATCCTCAAAGCTTATGGCCAACGTATAACGGTGCTGGCCCGTTAATTTTTTTGCAAGTGATGGGTTCAATAGCTCCAGCGCCACCGGTTCCATCATCGAGTCTAATAGTTTGACCGCGAATGAACGGATTCCCTGAAGGTCCCCTTCTGGGAAACTCAGGAGCACAAGACTTTCGTACTTTGGCCTCGGCCGGAGCTTTAAGGTCACTTCCGATACCACGCCAAGTGTTCCCATTGAGCCAATAAACAGCTTATTCATATCATAGCCGGCCACATTTTTTACCACTTTTCCTCCGGACCGGATGACGGTTCCATCGGGGTATACAGTCCGGAGGCCAATCACGGCATCTCTTGCTGAACCATAGCCAAGACGTTTGGGACCGGAATCGTTTGCGGCGATGACACCGCCAATGGTGGCATATTCAGGCCAATTGACATCAATGGCTATCTTCTGATTGTACTGGGCCAGATACTCCTGCAACTCTTTCACAGGGGTTCCCGCTTTCACGGTCAGGGTCATGTCCCCAACAACATGCTCGACGATGCCTTTAAAATTTGCTAAAGACAGCCCGATATCGGCATACTCCACTAACCCGCCAAAACCTCTTTTTGTTCCACCACCGACAACGGAGATTTTTTTTCCATTGTCATTGGCATATCGTAAAATGTTGGCGATTTCCACTTCTGAATTCGGATAGACTGTTATTTTTGCACTATTACCTAGAGGATGCCCCTGCTCTTCCTCCGCTGCTATTCGCTCCTCTGGTAAAATAGCTTTCAAGTCTCCCAGAAGTTCTGCTGTTATCATTCACACACACCTCTCTTTGTTCCGCAATAAGAAACATCGTTTCTAACAGTTTCAAAAAGCACTGCCTTTATTGGTTTGACAATACACTGCCTTGTAATAGCTCTTCCACAGTATTTAAGTGGTTGCTCATACTCTGCTTTGCTGCTTTGGGATCTCTTTTTTCAATCGATTCGATGATTTGCTGGTGCTGGCAGGAAATTAAGTTCACTGTATTATCGTCTTTTTGGATGTAGTGATGAAAATCCATCATCACTTTTTTCATGGTAGTGGAAATAAATTGGACTAATTGGATGAGGATCTCGTTGCCTGTTGCCTTGGCGATTGTTAAATGAAACTGGTAATCGGATTCCCAAGGATTTGATGCTTGACCGGAGAGTGTGTGTTTCAAAATATGTAAATCATCCTCTGTGCGATTAACTGCAGCCATTTCAGCCATTCCAGTTTCTAATAATTTTCTTACTTGAAAAACTTCCCTTATATCCCTTGAGCTGGACAGCAGCATATGCTGATTAAACAATTTGCTCGAATCGAATTCACAAACAAAGGTTCCTTCTCCTCGTTTCACATAAACTGTTCCCTTGCCGCTTAAGGTTGTAATCGCATCACGCACAGCGGATCGGCCGACCCCAAACAGGTCACAAAGTTCACGAACGGAAGGAAGTTTTTCACCAGCCTTAAACATGCCAGAATGGATCATTTTTTCCAGTTGTTCTTCAACAGATTCTGACACCTTTTTCGTTGAGATTTTTTCTACCTTCACCTAATCACCACCTTCCCGTCAGATATCACATATCTGATATGTCTGCTTTTATTTAATCATGAATTGGGTAATTTTTCAAAATAATTTTTAGAATTGAGAATATAGTCTGATAATTACTATCATTGCTAGGCAACTTCCTTATTTTCAACACTCCGCGCAATCATGGCACCAAACAAAAGCGCCCATACAGGAGAACTGATTTGCAAGAAAGAGACATTTGAAAGGGCGATGACAAAGGCAGACAAGGCGCTTAATCGATAGCGCGCTTCGGAAAACCCCATTTGCAAGCTAGACTGCAGTGCCCCAATCAGTGCAAAACCGGCTAGCATCGAAACAAAGGCCTGTGGCAAGGACTGAATGAACGGGACAATCTTCCAGGCAAAAATGCCGAAGATTAGAATCACGATTCCGGAAACAATGGAGGCGATGTACCGTTTCGGCTTTGGCCCCGCATCCGGTCCGGCACAGATGGTCGTCATCATTCCCGCTATATTTGCACTTTGTCCTCCGAACAAACCGGCGAAAATCGAAAATATTCCGCTAAAGGTAATGACCTTGCTAGTATGTGGCTCAAAATGAGAACTCTTTAACGCTCCGATTCCAGGAGCCGCATCATTGCTCAGAACGAGCATCGCCAGTGGAATGGCAATGGTAACAACTCCCATCCATGAAAACTCCGGAGTTTGCAGTGAAGGTAAAGAAAAGGCGATTGCTGCTGATGTGATGTGCAAGTCTACTGTAAATAAAAGGACGACAAAGGCAGCCACAACGGCGGCCAAGATCGGCGGAATCCGTTTACCATACTTCGATGCCAGAATAAAACTGATCAGCGCCGCTCCCCCAACCCATGGCATTTCCTTCAGTGATGGGACTATCCTGACAACATAACTTGTCACCAATCCAGCCAGCATGGCCGCAATCACTTCTTTTGGAACCCAGTTCATAATTTTTGTAAAAAGGCCTGAAATGCCAATGAGAAAAATCAACAAACCTGAAATGATGTAACCTCCGATTAATTGAGGGTAGGTAAATTGCGAAGTTATTGTTGCTAAGAAAGCCACCCCTGTTATCGAGTGACCACCCGTAATCGGGGTACGAAATACAAGCGGCATGATGATGCCGAATAGTCCGCCAAAGAAATAGACGGCGAACATCCAGCTGATGGTCTGCTGGGCAGTAAAATGACCGGCGGCCGCTGCCTCTAAAATGATGATCGCTGGCCCTGTCATGACCAGCGTACTGGAAATCAGCCCAGAGGATATGTTTTGACTGTTCAGGTTTTGAAAGATCCCCTCCTGTCTTGGGAATTCAGCTATCTGTTTCTTTTCAAAATTATGATGTAATCCCATGTTATTTTTCTTTTCCTCCCCCCATTTTTTCATTAATATAAACAATGTGATAAATAGTCAGAATTGTCAAGCAAGATCGCCTCGAAAATAAAAAAGGAAATCGAAGTTTATCGATTTTTTTCCCGTGTTAAACGTGATTTAAATTTTTCCAACTTTATGCTTGCGACATTTTCATCATGAAGTACTTTTTTCGGAAAATTCCCATACGATTTATGGAGAGTTTATTCACGGGAGTGATTCAATGAATACTACATATGATGTGATTGTTGTAGGTGCGAGGTGTGCTGGAGCATCTCTTGCCATTTTCCTCGCGAAAGCAGGGTTCAAAATATTATTGGTGGATCGAGCCGTTTTCCCCAGCGATACGTTATCCACCCACACCTTTTTCAATAACACCACTGCACTGTTTCGGGAACTGGGTGTGCTGGACAAGTTGTTGGAAACAAATGCGCCACCCATTCGCGATATTAAATTTCAATTTGAAGATACCATCATCGAAGGACAAATGCCTGAAGTGGAAGGTGAGAAAAATTGCTATTGCATCAAGAGGACCCTCCTTGACTCCATACTCGTTGATGAAGCCAAATCGTCTCGAAATGTGACTGTTCTCGAGGGCTTTCGGGTAACAGATATCGTATACGATCATGAAACCGTTACAGGCATGAAAGGGACCGACCGTCAGGGCCAAATACACGAGTTTCATGCCAACCTTGTAGTCGGTGGTGATGGACGCAACTCTACTATCCGAGGACTGGTCGGCAGCAAGGAAAAAATGCGCGCACCTGCCAAACTGGGGATCTATTATGGGTATTTCAGCGGGTTTCAATATGATAATGTTCGGAAATTTGAGGTATATAGAGTTAAGGACCATACTGCCATTCTGTTTCCGACCAATCATGACCTTTGCACTGTTGTCGGGATATTTCCATTAGAAAATGTGGCAATGGTAAAAAGGATGAAGAGTCACCCTGAAGAAGCGTTGAGAAAACTGCTAATCGAAGAGTTTCCGAACACCGGTCTTGGCTCTCGTTTACGTGGTGCCACATTAACAGCACCGATCAAAGGAATCCTTGGGTATGATAACTATTGGTACACAGCCATGGGAATGGGCTGGGCATTGGTTGGGGATGCCGTTTGCTTTAAAGACCCCAGCATGGCCCAGGGGATTCATGACGCTGTCTACGGAGCAAAAATCTTATCTTCCATTCTTATTAAAAATAAAGAATTTGAAACTCCTTGGGAGAAAATGGTGGAAGAATACCAATCGGCACTTGAGCAGGAATTTATGGTCCGTTTTTATATGGGTTGTGAGATTTCCAAGAATGCGCGGGTATCCGAGCAGCAAGACATGGTGAACAAGCTTATTTCTGCCCATCCCGTGGCTGTCGAAAAGTTTTTGGGTATTTATAATTATGCAAACGAACCGGTGGATTTGGAAAAGGAGTTAATGCGCATCATGAATTAACCAGAAAAGGTCCTCCAAAATATGGAGGACCTTTAATACCCTTAAGTCAACTTGTACCAAGCTTCTTACATACCCGTTTCACTATCAGGTCCACAAATTTTCTGCAACGATCAAGATCCCTCTCCTGATGCCGTACTTCAATTTTTAAAGTAGCCGCCAAGTTACTCTGTACAAACAGCATATCCCTGAATTCATCGACTGCACCGCAAAAGCTCGGATATCCACTGTCTCCAGTGCCAACAACTCCCGTCACTAATTCTATCCCCCCATAATGCTCGAAGGCTCGATATAGCGGGAGCATTTCAGTCGGAATATTACCATTTCCCCATGTATATGTTCCAACCACAATTGCATCAAGCCTGCCTAGCTCTGAAATAAGAAATTCTTCCACAGGATATATGCTGACCGCAATCTGTTTTTCAGCAAATAACTCATGAAGTAAATGAACCAGATCTTCCGTGTTCCCCGTCTTGGATGCATAGACAATCGCTAAAGTCATAGTTCATCGAAACCATTCGATTGCGTCACTTTTGCATAGGTCCGCGGCTTCTGTTCAAAGAAGTCGGATTTCGTGCCATTTAGCATTTCATCAGAAAATACATGAATCCACGGCATTGGGTTCTGGTGTTCTTCATAATAATTGTCCAGCCCCAGCTGCCGTAGCCGTTTGTTTGCAAGATACTCAGTATAGCGCTTGTATTCTTCTAAATTTATCCCCTCCACATCCCGCAATATAAATGATGCCCATTCTTTCTCAAGCTCCACCGCTTGTCCAATTGCCTGATAAACATAATGAATATTTTCCTCCGTATACAACTCTGGGTTTTCTGTTAACAGGATCCGGATAAACTGGGCCATAAAATAGGCATGCTGCATTTCATCCCGCTGGATGTAACTGATCATTGTACTCGTCTTCAGCATTTTTTGACGTCGGGCAAGATTGTAGAAAAAGGCAAACCCTGCATAGAAATAAATCCCTTCCAAATTGATTGAATTTACACTCAATTCAAAAAGGTGTTTGGCTGTCGGCTCCTCACGGAATCTTTCATAAGCAGTTAAAATCAGGCTGTTTCGCTTTTGAACAATAGGGTCGGTTTTGGCCTGATTAAACCGGGCATTCTGTTCACTTAAAGGCACCAGCGAACTTAAAATATACGAATAGGATTCGTTATGTACCGCCTCTTGCTGGGCAATGACCGCAAAAATCGCTTTAAAGCTGGAATCTGTCACATAATCCATCACCTGTGTCATCGTTGGTGTTTGCAGACTGTCCAACGACGCCAGCTGGGTATTGATTCGTAAAAACACATCTTTTTCTACATCTGTAAGCAGGCCCCATTGCTTAATATCATCCTGCATATTAATTTCTTGCGCCTTCCAAAAATTCGATAACAAGGTCTGATACAAGTCATACATTTGCGGGTAGGCAATATCATTCCAGTTAAGCAGACCAGATGACTGCCCATTAATAATCCCTGTTGATTTGTTTGGAAATTGAGGATTTAACAGTTTTATTTTGTTTAAACGTTTCATTCGATTTCCCCCTATCAGCTATGGCAGGCCTCACATTCGTTTATTTCAGCCTGTGACGTACTCCGTACATAATAAGTCGTCTTTAACCTCTGCTTCCAAGCTTCCATATGAAGGTTCAACAAATCCTTGGCCTTGATATTATGACGAACATAAAGGTTAAAGCTGATTGCCTGATCAATATGACGAGTGCGGGCAGCATTTTGCCTGATACTCCATATTTGATCCAAATCATGTCTGGCTCTTCGGTAGTAATCGTAGGTCCGATGGTTTAAATCCGGTGCCGTCACCTTCAATTTAAAATTTTTCTTTTCTTCTGCATACTCAACGGAATAGAGCGGATCAATCCCATCCGTCGAACCGCCAATTTTTGCAGTAGAAGAATTCGGTGCAACTGCCATTAACCAGCCGTTCCGCATCCCAAATTCGGCGACCTCCTTCTTAAGCGAGAGCCAGCGTTCGGTGTGGTAATTTTTCCGTTCAAAATAAACTCCCGTCTGCCATTCCGAACCGTGAAATTGACTATATGCTCCCTTTTCCTTAGCCAGTTCCATTGAGGAGCGAATCGTCAGGTAGGCGATATGTTCGTATAGTTCATCGGCATATTGAACCGCTTCGTCTGTCTCCCAATAGATGCCTTTTAACGCCAATAAATGATGCCAGCCAAAGGTACCAAGACCAATGGCACGGTACTTTTGATTTGTATGCCGGGCCTGGCCAACAGAAATGTTGTTCACATCAATTACATTATCGAGCATTCTGACTTGAATACGAATCAATCGTTCTAATACATTAGCAGGTACCGCCTTTGCCAGATTAATAGAAGACAAATTGCAAACGACGAATTCTCCTGGCTTCCGGACTATAACAATATTTCCGTCCTGATCCTGGAACTCACTGATAATCGTTGTTGCAGACATATTCTGTGTGATTTCCGTACATAGGTTGCTGCAATAAATCGAGGTACGGCCCCTGCCTCTTACGTGCTTATTGGGATTTTCTCTATTTACTTCATCTCTGTAAAACATATAAGGGGTACCTGTTTCCAACTGTGCCATCATGATGCGCGCCATGATATCCATCGCTCGGTACGTTTTTCGCTGCAGGAGCGGATGATTGACCGCCTCTTGATATTTCTCCGAGAAATAGTTTCGGTCGACTTCATTATAAAAGTCTTCGAGACCGAGCGGGTTACCCGCCTCATCCTTCCATCCCATTATCTGCTTTACTTCATGCGGGCAGAAGGTGTGCCATTCTCCGATACTTCTGCCAGCTTCATCGGTCTCTTGCAATTTTTCCATGAACAAATCTGGTACAGCCACACCGGTAAATATATCATGTGCCTTGCGTCGCTCATCGCCGTTATTCGTCTTTAAATCTAAGAACCCGTTCATGATGTCTTTATGAAAAATATCCAAATAAACGGCAATAGCTCCCTGTCGCTGTCCCAATTGGTCAACACTTACTGCAGTATCGTTTACCAACTTGATCCATGGCACAATACCGGAGGAATTGCCTTTGAATTTTTTAATATTGGAACCGAGAGCACGAACTTTACCATAGTATATCCCGATGCCGCCGCCATCCTTGCTAAGACGGGCAATGTCCCAATTGTTTAAATAAATCCCATCCAAAGAGTCATCGACGGTATCAATATAACAAGATGACAGCTGTCCGAAACTTTTTCCGGCATTGGCTAACGTCGGAGTCGCGACAGTCATGTATAAATTACTAAGCGCCCAATAGGCCTCCTTGACCAGTTCTAGCCTTCTTGGTTTGTTTTCGTCTTTCATTAACGTCATAGCAATGATCATGAAACGTTCCTGAGGCAGTTCAAATATATTTTTCTCGTGATCCTTTGCCAGATATCGGTCTGCAAGTAAAAATAAACCAATGTAATTAAAAAAATAATCACGGTCCGGAACGATTTCCTTCGCCAATTCGTCGATTTCCTCTTTATTGTATGTGTTTACTAGATCGCATGAATAAATACCCTTCTCAGTCAACTGTTGAATTAAGCTGTAAAAGTCTCCGTATTTTTTTGCTGGGTCGCATCCTCTGTTCTCAGCCGCCTTATGATACAATTCATTTAAATAAAGTCTGGCTGCAACATAAGTCCAATCTGGCTGATCCATCGAAATTTGATTAACGGCATAAAATAATGCTTGCTCGTTGGCTTCCGATTGGGTGACATCCAATTTGTGGATACGGTTTTGAAGCTCGGTCATATCTAATTGATAGATTTCCGACGCTTTCTTGATAGTTTCGATTACATCATTCTTTTCATTCTCAATCTGAATTCTCATGACTCTCTTCCCCCTTAAATAAAAAAATCCGCTCAAGCGGTTCTTGAGCGGATGAAACGATTCGAACAAAAGAGTGCATGAAACACAATACTGCAGCCCCCTGTCGCAACCGTTTCATCTTCTCAATCCCCGAAGAAGTTGAAACATATTAAGAAAGACAGGTCTCCTGACTCATGCATCATCCTACTTTGAACCCTTCCCGTATAAGCGCCTATTCTCCAGCATTCTTATACAGTGGTTTGTTCATTTCGTAAGCATTTACAGTTGCGGGGGCAGTTCCGGATTCTCACCGGATTCCCTATTAAGCCGTTATCGGCATCTTTTCTTAACGCAGACACAATATATAGGTTTATCATTTTAGAATCCAACAATATATTGAATTGGAAACTATGTTAAATATTAGTACAAGCTGATTCATTTTTCAAGAGTTTTTTCACTTTACCCTGAGTTCGATTATCTCCCATCGACTATTTCTTTTAGGATTTGATACGACCGTTTTTGTTTTTCCGGATCATAGATATAGGTCACAGCCATAATCTCATCAACATTGTATTTTTCCTGGAAGCTTGCCAGCTGTTGCCGTATCGTTTCCTTGCTTCCTAACAGCGTCACACTCGTCATGGAGCTGGCCATTTCCTTTTCCATTGGATTCCAAATAGAATCCATATTTTCAACCGGCGGCCGCAGCGGCATCCTTGACCCACGGACCACGTTCAAGAAAAATTGCTGCATCGTTGTAGACTGGAATCTAGCCTCCTCATCCGTCTCTGCTGCAATGACATTTAAACAAACCATCATATATGGCTTATCTAGGTACTCGGACGGCTGGAATCTGTTGCGGTAAATCGAAATCGCCTCTTCCATGTATCTTGGTGCAAAATGAGAAGCAAATACATAAGGCAGCCCCAAGCTTGCGGCCAAATAGGCGGAATCGGTGGATGAGCCAAGAATATAAATCGGAACCTCGGTCCCGGCTCCGGGATATGCCCTAACGTATCCTTGTTCATCTTCAGGACCAAAATAGGTTAGCAGCGCCTGGACATCATCCGGGAAGGTAAAAACAGAATCATTTTTGGAGCGTCTTAACGCACTTGCGGTTTGCATATCTGTTCCAGGTGCGCGCCCGAGCCCCAATTCCACCCGTCCAGGGTAGATGGTTGCCATCGTTCCAAATTGCTCCGCCACCACCAGCGGTGAATGGTTAGGGAGCATGATTCCGCCGGAACCGATTGAAATAGTACTTGTGTGTTCCAATGTATGTTTTATTAAAATGGCTGTTGCTGAACTAACGAGCGTTGGGGAGTTATGATGCTCCGCAATCCAATAGCGTTTGTAGCCCATTTTTTCCACTGATTGAGCAAGGTCGACCATTGCATCAATGGCTTGTTTCGGACCTTGTCCTTCGCGGATGGGTGCCAGATTTAATACTGATAATGGTATATGAATGTTTGACATAACAATTTTTCCTTTCTAAAAAGTTACATCTCTATAGTACCTTTGTGAACCCAGGAAAGAAACTTTAATGCTTGCAGCCAGAATAGACGAAAGGCTGCCACAACGACAGCCTTTGACCGCTATTTTTTATTATGTTGCTGCTTGATCGCCACTTTTTTTGGCCGTTCAGGGTATGTAGCTTTACCGTCATCCGGTCCAGTCAGGTTGTTTCTTTGGTCAAGGACTTTACCTGTAAACTCAATAGGATTTTTTTCTGTCATTGGTTTCACTCCTAGGGATAGAATCCCTATTATTGTTCACCGTAATTACTCCACTTATGAGAAAATAAAGATTACCTAGCCTTCATTCCGCTGCAATTCCACCGCCTTGAGATGCGGCTGCCTTTCCTTATACCATTGGAAGAACCAAATGGCGGCTGTCAGCCAAAACCCGCTTGCGAAGTATCCACCGATGATATCACTCGGATAATGAACCCCCAAATAAATGCGGCTCACTCCAATCATTACGATCATAAAACCACTAAACAGAATCAGCACACTGCGCCCAAGCCGAGTAGGAATATGCCGCCACAACAGGAAGGCCAGAATCGCATATACTGAAAAAGCATTCATCGCGTGTCCACTTGGGAAACTGTAGCCGCCAATTTCAATCAGTCGATGGAAATCAGGCCGGGCCCGGTGAAAAAAAGCTTTTAAATAGTGGTTCAAGATTGGCGTACCGACCACTACAGCAATCAACAAAATTAATTCTGAACGATGGTGCAACACTTTATACAGAAAAAAGATAATCACCAGGCAAATGACAACCACAACCTTCGTTGAACCGATCCATGTAAATAACTCCATCACTGATGTTAACCAAGGAGACTCCAAATCTTGAACAGTTGCTATGATCGCCATATCAAATCGGACAACTTTATCGGCACTCACAAGAGCGGCCATCGAAGCAAATGCCGTTAACGAAATAAGACTAACAAAAAAGGCACGAGTTAATTGATATTTTAAGTTCATTCGCGATTACCTCATTTTTTAGACAAGCTTTTAACTAATTATTATAAACAAAGCACAAAAAACTGCCAACCTAATGACTACCGAGTTCAACAAGACAAAAATCTCCCATTAGCTGCTCAATAAAAAGAGGAAGTTTTTTACAAATGAAGAATATATTTAAAGAATATTAATTCTCTAGTAACTTTTCAGGAGGAAACCAAAGTCATGATTCGGAAGTATTTTAGTACTTTATCGCTATTCATTTCTGGAATATTGTTTGTCCTCTATCCAGCAATTCGTCCCTTCTCTGATGAATCGTCACTGGAAGGCGCTGCTGCTTTTGCATCAACTGAATGGCTTATTGCCCATATTTGTGCCATCATTGGATTTACTTTATTACCATTAGGGATACTTGGCCTCCATATCTTAATGAAGGATACTGTTTTGAAATCAATGACCCAATCATCTTTAGTATTATGTATTTTGGGCATTGGTTTTACATTACCATTTTATGGAGGGGAAACATACGGCCTTCACGCTATAGGGTTAGAGGCCCTATCTCGACATAATACTGAATTAGTCAGTATGGCAAATGTGGTACGTTCTGGTCCAGGGCTTATTTTATTCATAATCGGTCTTCTCCTTCTTGCCGCTGCTTCCATTATAGTTGCGATTACCATTTGGAAATCGGGAACGCACAAAAAATGGAGCGGTATTCCCTTTGCTTTAGGTATTTCACTCTTTCTCCCACAGTTCTTTGCCGGGCAGCCGTTGCGAGTAGCCCATGGATTCCTTGTATTCCTCGGCTGTGTACTAATTTCGGTTTACCTATGGAGGCAATTTAGTCAAAATCAAGCAAAGGAAAATCAGTCAACCACTTTATCAGGGTGAATGTATTAAATAACAAACGCTCACAGCTTTTTATGCTGTGAGCGTTTGTTGTCTAATATGCGATGTTCTGATATTGGGATTTTGAAGTTCACAATCTAATCCAGTGCCTAAAGCAATTATATGCCTATGCAGTTCCGAGCAAAACACCAATTTCTCTTAAATATTGACGATACGCAATGCTCATCCGGTCACAAACAAGAGATAGCTCCACCTGTAGATCAAGCGGCAGCTCCTCGGGCTTCTGGTTCTCAACGACCGGCTTATCCTGGGCAAAAATCATATCCTGGAATGCAACAATTTCTTCATCGGACAGTTCTGGGTCATAACTATAAGTAAGAATCCCATAGGCAATCGATTTATTTTCATCAACCGGACGAATCGTTAATAAAATCGTCAACGTTTGATCCGTTTCTTTGTCTATTTTAGTAAACAACACTGTGAATGGGCGCAGAATTTCATACGTATAATAAACATATTTTGGAACTCCCGTACCATCCGGATCTGGTTGAAAAATTGCAATTTCATCGGAATAAATCCGGTCATCCTCCCAATGAACGCGATAATCGAGAATCTCTCGGTGGCTATCGGTTCCTAAATATCCCTCGTGCACCACCGCCAAATGGCCGACATCCAAGAAGTTTTCAACAATACGAGGTGGTTTCGCTTGAACCTCTTGCGGTCCCCAAATGACATTGCGATACCCTTCTGTCTCAAATTGTTTATAGGAAAATAACTCCGGATTGTTATTACCAAGATTGATCCAGATAAATCCGTACTTTTCCATACATGCATACTTTATTGCTTTTGCCTTCTTCGGAATCGACCGGCCTTCCGGCAATTGCGGAATCGCTACACAGTCCCCGTCCGTATTAAATTCCCAAGCATGATACGGACAAACGAGGCAGTCATTTTTTACTTCCCCTAATGAAAGAGCAGCCCCTCGGTGAATGCATAAATCCTTGAAAGCATTTACCCCTTCACTAGTCCGGAAAACAGCAATCCTTTCTCCCATTAACATGATTTGAATTGGCTTTTCCCCTACATCACTTGAACGGCAAGCGACTAACCAATCTTCTTGCAATACCTTATCCTCTAACAATTTAGAAACCCCCTGTCGTTTGACTCACTTTTATTGTATTAGCACCTAATCAATCGGTCAAGTAAAATACGAATACAAAATATTTTTTTAAAATAAATGTTCGTGTTTCAGTTGCAAAACCATTCAACTTTACATTATAATCCTAATGTAATTGTTTTAAATACGAACAAGGGGAGATTTCGTTGGAAAAACAGAATAATATTATTGTCGGGGTCGACGATAAAGTCAGTTTTGGAAAAGCCCTTATTTTGGGGATGCAGCATGTATTAGCGATGGACTTATATATTGCGCCAATTATTATTGCGGGATTACTTTCCCTTAGTACGGAGAACACATCCTTTTTTATTCAGATGTGTTTTCTTGCCACAGGCATTGCCACGTTGATACAGACTGGAACTGGCATCAAACTTCCCGTAGTTCAGGGCCCTTCCTATGTACCAATCGGAGCAATTGCAGCAATCGGGGGTAAACTTGGTTTGGGAGCAATTGCCGGAAGCTTAATCCCGGGTGCGATTCTGATTGCCATTCTTGGCTATCCATTTAAATTATTCGCAAAAGCCGTCAGAAAGTTTATTCCTCCGCTCGTTGGCGGAACCGTCATTATCATCGTGGGAATTTCTTTAATGCCAGTTGGTATGAATAGTATTTATCATGCGGAAGGAAAAATCGGAGATAACATTCTGATTGCCGCCATTTCTGCCGGGGTTCTTGTTCTTTGCATGCTTTTAGGCCGAAAAATGCACGGTGTCGGTACCTTTTTCCGTCTGGTATCGGTTTTATTGGCGATTGCCGTGGGGACCATAGCGGCAAGTTTGTTTGGTCAGGTTGATTTCACCCCGATAAAGGAAGCGGCATGGTTTTCATTCCCTTCTCTCTTTCCTTTTGGAAAGCCAGTCTTTGATATTAGTGCCATCATAACAGTAGCATTTGTTTATTTTATTATTTTAATTGAGACAACAGGCACTTGGTTCGTGGTTTCCACTGTTACCGGGAAGGAATTGGATGAACAACGCCTAAACCGTGCCTCATTCGGCGAAGGTCTTGGCTGCTTTGTCGGTGCCTTGTTCGGCAGTACACCAATGACAGGTTATTCTTCAAACGCTGGCTTATTGGCGATTACCGGTGTTGCAAGCAGAGTAGTTGTGATGGTTGCCGGCGGGATCTTAATTTGTCTTGGTCTTATTCCGAAGCTTTCGACTGCTATTACGTGTATTCCTGAACCAGTTATCAATGGAATCTTTGGGATCGTCTGCGTTGCCATTGTTACAAATGGCATGAAGGTTATTCAGCCCATTATTATTAACGACCGTAATATGATGATTATCGGAATTCCGATCCTGTTAACCATTGCTGTTACGATTCTGCCTAAAGAAGCATTGGCTGGCACACCGGACTGGGTTGGTTACATCCTGTCTTCGAGCATGACAGTTGGCGCGTTGGCGACACTCCTGTTAAACTTCATTATTCCAGAAGAAAAGGAAGCAAAAGGAGTCTCAACTGAAATAATTGCATAATCCCCAGGAAAAGGTACCAGCCATCGGCTGGTACCTTTTAAATTGCAGACGAAAGCCATTCGGATTTAACGAGATATTTACATTTATTTAGTTATGAGATAAGTCTTCATAAAATAAATATAATTATACGTTTTATCCACTGATTTCAATTAGACAGCGCCCATACAAAGCTATATACCTCCTATAAAACTATAATAATAAAGGTGCGAACAGACCACTGTAGGCCTTGCAATGTATGGAAGCGAACGTTGCACGGTCTTTTTATTTTTTTAAGTATGATGAACGCTGTAGGTATCCATATGTTAGTCAAAGCTAAACTTGAAAAAAAAGTGGGAGGCTCCATCGCAGTATTAATCGGAATGCTCTCCCTGTACGAAGCATACAAATTATACCCATATAGCCTGAATTTGGTTACCGGTGACCATGCCTTTCCCGGATTCATCGGACTATTTTTAGTGGCTGTTGGGATCAGTATGTTTTTTGACAAAAGAACCAAACAGGAAAGCATGTCTCGATTGCCAACAGGAAAAACCCTTCATACTTTATCTGCTTCCATTATCACTCTCATTGTCTATTGCATTTTCATTGAGTTTTTCGGTTACGTAGCAAGTACGCTCGTTGTATCGATTGCCCTGTTACGATTGATTGCCAAAAGCCGATGGATGAATGCCTTCCTGGTTGGAGGATTGATTACTGCTGTTATGTATTACCTTTTCATCGTTATCTTAAAAACTCCTTTCCCCGTTGGCATTTTTTCGTTTTGATAGGAGGTTTGTCTTAATATGGAAACCATCATGTATTTATGGGGTGGTCTCGGTGAAGTTGTCACCCCATCCAATCTATTGATTGTGCTCTTGGGTTCATTGCTTGGCACTTTAGTCGGTGTTCTTCCCGGACTTGGACCCACCTCAGCGATTGCCGTGTTATTACCGGTCACTACCGTACTCCAACCCGCCCAGGGATTAATGATGATGGCTGGCATTTACTATGGATCGATGTACGGAGGATCGACAACCGCCATATTAATGAACATTCCCGGTGAATCATCCTCGGTTCCGACCACTTTGGATGGGTATCCGCTCGCCAAGATGGGCAGGGCCGGTTCAGCACTTGGAATTGCTGCAATCGGTTCTTTCTTTGCTGGCATTATCGGATTAATCGGCCTTGTCCTATTTGCCCCCTTCTTAGCTGACCAAGCGCTAAAGTTTGGTCCGCCCGAATATTTCACCTTGATGTTAATTGCTTTGTTAGTCCTCTTTAATTTGACTGGCTACTCACTCCGGAAATCTGTCCTGATGGGGTTATTTGGCTTCTTTGTTTCCTTGGTTGGAATCGGGATGACGACGGGAATGCCAAGATTAACCTTTGGATTCAGCTTTCTGACCGGTGGATTCGATATGGTCAGTATCATAATTGGCTTATTTGCCATTACCGAGGTTCTAAAGGGATTGGAGGAAAACCGAACGCAAACTAAGCGAGTCAAAATAAAACGCGTGTACCCGACAAAACAGGATTTGCATCAAAGTAAATTTGCGATTTTAAGAGGAAGTCTATTAGGCTTTTTTTTAGGAATCCTGCCGGGAATCTCCGCAACCATCACTTCCTTCCTCTCATATGATGTTGAAAAAAAACTTTCCAAGCATCCTGAAAAATTTGGTAAAGGAGCAATCGAAGGTGTTGCCGGTCCTGAATCAGCCAACAATGCGACCAGTTCAGGCGGATTTATTCCCTTGTTAGCACTGGGAATCCCCGCATCACCGCCTTTGGCTGTTCTGTTAGCGGCGCTCATGATTTACGGATTAACACCCGGTCCGCTTCTGTTTGAGCAAAACAGTCAAATGGTATGGATGGTCATCGCCTCCATGTTTGTTGGGAACGTCATCCTGTTAGTTTTAAATTTGCCTTTGGTTGGTTTGTGGGCAAAACTGACTGAGGTCCCATTTGGGATATTGGCGCCTATCATTTTGTTAGTAAGCGTATTAGGTGCCTATTCCGTCCGTAACAGCATGTTTGATGTGGTGGTTAGCATAATATTTGGGGTTTTGGGTTATTTGTTTCATAAGTTTCATTGGCCCATCATTCCTTTTGTCCTTTGCATTGTTCTAGGTTCTAAAATTGAAAGTTCATTCATTCAATCGATGGAAATGTCATCTGGCAACCTATTAATCTTTGTGCAACGCCCCATCTCGCTTACGATTTTACTATTGGCTGTCATCCTCTTAGCTTTATCAATCTATTTGATGAAACGAACGAAGAAACGACTCCTGCAAGAAACAAATGAAAAGATGGAATTTTCATAAATACTGTAGGGAGGTATTTATTTTGAAAAAAAGATTGTCTCAAACGCTGGTTTTTTCCTTCCTTCTGGCAGTTATGCTGGCGGCCTGCTCAGCTAATTCAACGTCAAAACAGGATACTGCAGGGAATGATAACAAGAAGATAGATTATCCAACTAGACAGATTGAACTGGTTGTACCGTTTTCGGCAGGCGGCGGGGTCGATTTGGCCGCCCGTGCCGTGGCAGACTACCTAAGTAAGGAATGGAGTCAGCCCATTGTCGTTACAAACAAGCCGGGCGGGGGCGGAATTATCGGTGCCCAATATGCTTTGAAAGAGGCTAGGCCAGATGGCTATACGGTATTGGTCAATAACAATTCGTCCACTACCATGTATGAGGCAGGAAATTCCAATCCGACTTTAACTATTAAGGACAATAAATTTGCTTCCCGTGTTGCACAAGGGGCGCTGGCTTTTGGCGTAAAATCAGATGCGGAATGGAAGGATCTAAAAGAGCTTTCACAATGGGTCAAGAAAAACCCTGACAAGCTAACTTGGGCAAGTGTAGGTCCAGCTGGATTTTCCGCATTTGGCGTTGCGGAATGGTTGAAATCCATTGGGGTGGACTTTAAAAAGACCTCGATGGTATCTTCTGAGGGAGCTTCTGACTCGACAGCGAAGGTCGCTGGCGGCCATGTGGTTTTGGCCGTGCATACAGTTGGAGAATTAGCAGCTCTCGCCCAGGCTGGAAAAATAAAACTACTTGCCGTATCCTCAGATGAACGAAATTCATTATTCCCAAACGTCCCTACTACAAAAGAACTTGGTTTTGACAACTTGACCGTAAAATGGTGGACAGGATTGTCCTTCGCACCAGGAACTCCTGATGATATAGTTAAGAAGTGGGATGAAGCTGTGGCAAAGATGCATAAAGATGAAACGTTTCTTCAGGAACTGGAAAAAATCAAGCTTGAACCTGCTTATTTAAATTCATCCGATTTTGCCAAAAGTGTAAAAAAGGAAAAAGACAGATTTACCAAATTGGCCGAAGAAGCAGGGATAAGGAAATAAAAATCAAAAAAGGTACCGGGCTCCATGCTGGTACCTTTTTCATTGAATTAATACCCTTTATTCCAGTCAACTACGTTACCGAGCGGCTTCCTCTCTTCAAGCTTTCTCAATGTGTCCAAGAAACAGGCTGCGCCCTCTTCAGGTGTGGTAACCGCAGAAATATGCGGGGTGATCACTACACCAGAATGGTTCCACAACGGATGCTCTGATGGCAGCGGCTCCACCGCAAACACATCCAAGACTGCAAATCGGAGTTGTTTCCTGTTCAATGCTGAAAGCAATGCACCCTCATTGACTGACGCCCCTCTGCCGACATTTATAAATCCCGCATCATTAACCTGTTCAAAAACCCTCTCATCGAAAAAACCAGCCGTTTGTTCTGTCAACGGCATTGTATTAATCAGGTAATCCACTTCACTGAGCTTGCCAAAATGAGAGTCAACCATCAGGACCTCTTTAAAATATTCCTTCGGTTTCCCGCTTAACGATACTCCGTATACCTCCACACCGAATTGCGATAAAGACTTTGCCGTCTCTTGTCCAATCTCCCCGGTTCCATAGATGATCACCTTTTGCTCACCCAGCATTTTCGGGGTCATCGGCTGCCAATTTTTCTCGCGCTGTCTGGCATGAAATTCGTCGTGAAATTGTAAATCCTTCAATATGTAGCTTAAACAATACTCAGCAATTCTTTGGCCAAAAGAGCATACCGTTCTGGTTAACAAAACATTTTCAGGCCATGGCTTTTGATATAAAAACCTGTCCACACCGGCACCAAGCGAATGGACCCATTTCAAATGACTGTAATCCAAGTCACCTTTCAAATTAAACGCCGCCAGTGCATCGGCCCAGCGCAAATCGGACTCCGACAGTTCTCCTTCCGGTAAAAACCGAAACTGATTTAGCAAGTTCTCTTTTTCAATCAGTAATCTTAATTGATTGTACATCGGGCTAATTACCAAAATATGATCAATTTGCAACAATCTCACCTCCTCCCCATTATAAACGAAAATCACACAAAAAATTTATTTAAAAAACATCTTCACATTGCATAATAATTCTTTTAAAATAATATTCATGCACAACGAGAGGGGAATGATAGAATTGGAGTCTTCACAAGTAACATTAAAGCGCACACTGGGGGTAGCGCCTGTCGTATTTTTGGGGCTGGCGTATATGTCACCATTTGCGGTATTCGATACATTTGGAGTTGTTTCAGCTGAAACGCACGGTCATGTACCTGCTTCCTACATATTAATTACCATCGCGATTTTATTCACTGCCCTTAGCTATGGAAAAATGGTCAAACTTTATCCTGATGCCGGGTCGGCTTATACTTATACTAAAAAAACCATGGGTTCGAAACTCGGCTTTCTTGTCGGTTGGTCGGCTTTGCTCGATTATTTATTTTTGCCGATGATTAATGCCGTGTTAGCAGGAATTTATTTGTCTGCCAGCTTCCCGGCAGTACCATCTTGGGTTTGGGTTGTCGGGTTGATTGTCATCATAACGGTGATGAATATCGCCGGGATTAAGATCACTGTTTCCGCAAATACTTTGTTCGTCCTATTTCAACTGCTTGTGGCTATTATTTTTGTTTTTCTAACGATCCGAGCAATTATTTTGGGTGACGGCGGAACTAGCTTTGGCATGAATCCGTTTTTCTCTGAAGAAATCAGCATGAATCTACTTTTCTCCGGGGCCGCTATCCTTGCTTTAGCCTTCCTTGGGTTTGATGCAGTCACTACTCTATCCGAGGAAACGATTCAACCCGAGAAAAATATCCCAAAAGCCATCTTTTTGATTGCCTTGATAGGCGGGGCCTTTTTTATCACAGTCACTTATTTTATGCAGGTCCTATATCCCGATGTTTCAATTTTTCATGATATTGAAGGCGCGTCACCAGAGATTGCGATTCATATTGGCGGGCTTTTGTTCCAATCCGTTTTTACAAGCGGTGCGTTAATATCGGTCCTGGCCTCCGGACTTGCCGCCCAGACAAGCGCCTCAAGGCTGCTATTTGCAATGGGCCGCGACGGCGTTATACCGAAAAAATGGTTCGGTAAAGTCCATCCAAAATTACAAACTCCGGTGTTTAATATTATTTTTATTGGTGTTTTGTCCTTGAGTGCTTTATTTCTTGACCTTGTCACTGCAACATCGCTGATCAATTTCGGAGCCTTTACCGCGTTCTCGTTCGTCAATCTGTCTGTTATTGTTTATTATTTTAAAAATAAACAGTCCATGAAGGGTGCAAGCTATACGCGATACGTGCTATTCCCGCTGATTGGGCTGGCCTTCCTTATTTATCTTTGGTTTAGTCTGGATGCTTTGGCCCTAGGCTTTGGACTATGCTGGTTTGCTATCGGTCTCGCTTACCTAACCTGGTTGACAAAAGGCTTTAAAGTCAAACCCCCGGAATATGAATTTGCGGAAAATGTATAGCAAAAAAAGGCAGACTGAAATCAGTTTGTCTTTTTCTTTGGGCAGCTGAGTCGATTTTATAAAAACTTCTCATAAGAAACTGCATATTCTCTGAATCCTAATCGTTCATAATTTTTCTATAATCATTAGACCGAAAATGGAATTAAACACCCATAGGAACAATAAAACGCTCAGAGATTCTTCCCCCGAGCGTTATGTTAATGAATATAAATTAAAGCAGGAATCAATAATGCCCCCCAAAGCAGGGTAATCCAGGCGGCAAAAATCATTGCCAAGGATGAAAACGTCGCTTCCTTTTCTCCATATTCCAGCGCTTTATTTGTCCCGCAGCCGTGGGCGCCCATTCCTAGAGCCAACCCTTTTGCAATAGGTGTTTGAATCGACAGCCATTTGATTACGCTAGGGCCGACTACTCCCCCAATCACCCCGGTAATAATGACGAACACCGTCGTCAATGCAGGCAGGCCGCCAATTTCCTTCGATACCTCGATTGCAATCGGCGTTGTAATTGACCTTGGCAAGATGGAGGTAATAAACTCCACGTTTAAGTGAAATAATTTTGACAAGGCAAAGGTTGAAAAAATCGCCACCAGTGTACCTGAAGTGATGCTAATGATGATTGTTGAAATATATTTTTTCACGACCGGCAGGTTTTTATAAATCGGCACGGCAAACGCAACAGTTGCCGGTCCAAGCATGTGTGTCAGCCATTTGGACGCATCGAGATACTCATCGGCCGGCATCTGCAGCACAGAGATGAATCCAATTAGCAGAATCGGCGCAAGCAACAACGGGTGAAACAGTGGGAAATTCCATTTACCTCCAAGTCGTTTTGCCAACCGGTACATGAAGTACGTTACGACTGTTACGATTACCGTCATCATGTTGCCCACCTCTTTTCTTCCCGATTATTTTTTCAGCAATCCATGCTGTCATGCCCATTACAAGGATTGTGCTAATTCCTATTAAGAAAACAATCTCTGCCCCTTGAAAGCTGAGAATTTCATCGTAATTCACAATACCAACTGCTGAAGGGATAAAAAACAGCAGCAATTCTGCCATCAGCCAATTGGCACCTTTTTCGACCCATTCCAATTTGACAATTTTTAAACAGAGCGCCAAAAACAAGATCGCCAAGCCAAACATGGAGGCAGGGATTGGCAGTGGAATAATGGCTTTAGCGGCTGCACCCAAAAATAAAAAGATATGAATCAATAAAACCTGCAGAATAATTACACCGAATTTCATCGTACCACCCCTCCTGATTAACAAAAAGGAGCACGTGTACTCCTTAAATGATCGATAGGTATATCGTACGACGAATTCGCTCATTCGTAAAATACATATTTAGAATTATTTTCATAACCATAAGTTATAATGGGTCCTGCAAAATAAATTCAATAAAAGTTCTCGCGGCATTGGAAATATAACGGTCTTTCTTCGTGAGGACAGCAAGATTCCAGAGGATGGTGGGTTTTAAGTCCAATACCATAATGTCCTTATTAAACACCCGGTTACAAATTGACTGCGGCAGGATCGTAATCCCGAGATTGGCTGCTACCATTTCCGACATTAAGTCCCATTGGGAGCTCTTAAACAATATTTTCGGCTCAAAACCAAATGCCCGAAAATGATTCATCAAGATTTGATTGAGAGAAAATTCTTCATGATAAAAAATAAATTCCTCCCGTTTTAAATCTCTGACATTCACTTCGCCTTTACCTGCAAGGCGATGATCTTTGTAAACGAGCAGTTTCATTTCCTCCTCCACAATCGGATATACATGAAACGGCTCCTCATCAATTGGTAGAACAGTGACACCAAGCTCCACTTCCCCTTCCTCCACGCTTTTGACCACCCTTGCCCCGCCATATTCGGCAATGTTTAGCTCTATATTGGGATAGGTCTGGTGAAACTTCGCCATTACCCTTGGGAAAAATAAACTGCCAATAAACGGCGGCAGTCCTATATTAAGTTGTCCCCTCGTCAAGTTGGTCATATCATTTAATGTTGTTTTCATTTCCTCCATCAGGGCGGTCATTTTTTGAGCATATTCCAGGACAACTTTTCCTCCGTCGGTCAGGTCACTCGTTTTGTTGCTCCGAATAATCAAGGTCATCCCAAGCTCTTCCTCTAACGCCATAATGGATTTACTTAATGCCGGCTGGGAAAGATGCAAATGCTCCGCAGCCCTGGTAATGCTCTTATGCTTGGCGACTTCCATAAACATCTGTAATTGTCTTAATTCCATGTATAACACTCCTATCCTATAAGGGCAGGAGGACAACCAAGTACAAGTTGTCCTATGCACTCTCGGCTACAAATGATTTTTCCCCTCTACGCCATTAATGGAATAACTCACGGTGATATTCGCATTTAAGGAATGTGACACTGAACAATATTTATCCTTTGATAACTGAATCGCCCGGACCACCTTATCATCTGGCAGTTCACCTTCTAGTGCATAATGGATATGGATAGCGGTGAAGCGCTTTGGATGATCGTCAGCACGCTCTCCTTTGACCTGCATTTCGAAGGATGTCGGCTCTAAGCGCATTTTTTGTAAAATCGAAATAATATCAATTCCTGTACACCCGGCAACGGCATTTAATAGCAATTCCGTGGGCCTTGCTCCAGAGTTTTCCCCGCCAATTTCTTCTGCCGCATCCATTTTGATTTCATGACCTGATGGCGTAGCGCCGGAAAAAGCCATTTTACCTGTCCACTTGATTGTAGTTTCCATTGTTAACATCTACCCCTTTCCTTTTTATTGTGTCATAATTAAACAATTTCAACAATTATATGAGCATTGTCAAGAGAATCGCAAAAAAGAGTTTGACAATTTTGTGAACAAACATAAATAATATAAAGAAAGGGGGAATGTTGAATATGAAGACAAATACAAAAATATTACATGCAGCAAAATTAATTGGCGGTACCGTACTAATTACCGGATTGATCATTCTTTCTTATAGTTTATCTGTAAGCAATTCCAGTGCGCTTACAGGCATTGGTATTGGCACAGTCATCGGGGCAGTTTTTATTTTTCTGATGGGAATATTTTTCGTGGCCACAGAGGAAATGCTAGAGAAAACTTTTAAAGGAATACCCATAACACCGATCCAAACAAAAAAGGAACGCCCGTTAAGACGCTCCTTTTAATAATTAATTATAACCCCAGATCATTGTAAGCAATGTACCAAAAATAGTAACCAAGGCAATCGCTACACCATAATAAACATTGGTATAAATCGCGCCTTTATCCTTCGTTTCACCTGCATGCATAAACACGACCAGCTGAACAGCCGCTTGAATAAATGCAGTCACCACCAGAATGGTCATACCCGTGGCAAACGACATATTTAAAAAGTAGACGGCAAGGGCAACAACGGTCAGCATGAGGGAAAAAACAAAGCCCATGATTTGTTTCATTGGAAATAATTCTTTCATCTTACATCATTCCTTTCAGGTAGACGAAGCTGAAAATGAAAATCCAAACAACGTCTAAGAAATGCCAGTACAGCGAGAAAATGAATGATTTATTGGCTGTCTCCGGAGTCAGCCCGCGTTTTTTCACCTGGAGGAGAATAAACAGACCCCAGAACAGACCAAACGTAACGTGCAAACCGTGCGTTCCCAATGTGGTAAGCAGAATGGCTGTAAATGCACTTGTTTGCAGCCCAGCTCCAATGTGAACATAGTGAACAAATTCGTAAATCTCTACACCCAGAAAGGCAAGGCCTAGCAATAGGGTGATGGCAAAGAACGACAGCATCGCTTTTTTGCGGCCAAGCCTCATGGCGTGAATTCCAAGCCCAATCGTAAAACTGCTGGTTAACAACACTAGCGTTTCGATCAAGACCGGCGTAATTTCGAAAATCTCTGCTCCTGACGGTCCGCTTCCTACGCGGTCAACCAATGTAAAATAGGAAGCAAACAACGTCCCGAACAGCATGATTTCGGCTCCAAGGAAAATCCAAAACCCTAAGATTTTCAATTGGCCTTCTTCTGTACGATATTCAAGTGGCAGCGAGTGATCCAGTTTCATTATTTCGCACCTCGCAATTTTGTTTCAGTTTCTTCAATTTCCCTGACAGAAATATAACGTCCATTATCGATTTCCACCGAACGGAGAGCCATACAAGCAAAGATCCCAATTGTTGAAATGATGGCAACTGCCCACATGCTGAAAATCATCGCAAAACCCCAAACAAAGAAGATCGAACTCATGATAAACGGCACGCCGCTGTTATTCGGCATATGAATTTTTTCATAATTGCCCTGGAACAAGATATGACGCTTTTTCTTTGCATCCCAAAGGGCTTCAGACGATTTGACATGCGGCACGATGGCAAAGTTATATTCAGGTACAGGACTATGTGTAGCCCATTCAAGTGTTCGCGCATCCCATGGATCCGCACCAATATCTCGTGATGCATAGCGGACACTATAGTAGATGTTATAAACGATAATCGCAAATCCGATTGCAAGACCAATAGCCCCGACGAATGAAATCATGTTAAGTGGTCCAAACCCGGTTGATGCCGAATAAGTGTACATCCTGCGCGCCTGGCCGTCTAAGCCGGAGAAGAACATTGGCATAAACGCGACAAGTGTGCCGATTCCGATCACACATGCAGCAAGCTTCCCAAGGCGCTCATTTAACATGAAACCGAACATTTTCGGCCACCAGTAGGTAAGACCGGCAAGCATCGCGAACACGACCCCAGGAATGATAACCATATGGAAGTGAGCGACCAGGAACATCGTGTTGTGGTACTGATAGTCAGCTGCCGACATCCCGAGCATAACCCCAGTTACTCCACCAATGGTGAATAGCGGAATGAATAGTAACGCATAAAGCATTGGTGTCGTAATTTCAATTTTTCCTTTATATAGCGTAAACAGCCAGTTAAAAATCTTAATTCCTGTCGGTACGGCAATCGCCATCGTTGTAATCGAGAAGATACTGTTTGTTAATGCTCCTTGCCCCATGGTGAAGAAATGGTGTACCCAAACAAGGAAGGACATAAATGAAATCAGCACCATCGAAACAACCATTGATTTATAGCCGTAAAGATTCCGGCGAGCAAACGTCGAGATGACTTCGCTGTATATCCCGAATGCCGGCAATATCAAGATGTATACCTCCGGGTGTCCCCAAACCCAGAACAGGTTTGCCCAAAGCATATCCATACCGCCATTATTCGTTGTAAAGAAGTGGGTGCCGAACAGGCGGTCCATTGTTCCCATAGCCAGCGCCACGGTTAACACCGGGAACGCGAAAACAATGATAGCATTTGTAATTAATGCAGACCAGGTAAACATCGGCATTTTCATAAGCGTCATACCCGGCGCTCTCATTTTAAAAATCGTTGTGATAAAGTTAATCCCTGTCATTAACGAGCCGAGCCCGGCAATCTGAATCGCGATCATATAGTAGTTGGAACCGACTGATGAGCTGAATTCATTGCCTGCAAGCGGGAAATACGATGTCCAGCCGGCATCCGGCGAGCCGCCGACAACGAATGAGATGTTAAATAACATCGCTCCCATGAAGAATAACCAGAAGCTCAGGGCATTTAACCTCGGGAACGCAACATCGCGGGCACCGATTTGCAGCGGTACTACAAAGTTCATTAACGCCATAATGAATGGCATCGCCATGAAGATAATCATGACCACTCCATGTGTTGTAAACACTTCGTTGTAGTGCTGGGCGTCAAGCAGCTTATTGTCCGGAACGGCTAGCTGCGCCCGCATCATCAAGGCATCGACACCGCCCCTGAACAACATGAGTAAAGCTGAGATTAGATACATAATCCCAATTCGTTTATGATCGACGGTCGTTAACCATTCGCGCCAGAGATAGCCCCATTTTTTAAAATAGGTAAGACCGGCGATAATCGCTACTATGGTTAGCGCGATGGCTACCATCGAAGCGTAAATTGGCGCACTTGGATGTGGGATTGCAAAACGTTCAAAGAATTCCATCCTATTCTGGCTCCTTTCGGATGATTTATTTAAAAGTATTAATGGTGTCCATGCTGTGTTTCCGAAGCAGTTTCATTCGAATGATGCTGCTCCATATTTTTGTCTTCACCGTTGGAACCATGACTGTGTCCCCCGTTTTCCCCTTCAGGCGGCGGCATGAATCCCAGGTGTGTTCCTGTATATGTGGACTGGCCAAGATGGCCCGGTTCCAACAACTCGGTGAATTTTTCTTCGGTAAGCGGCTTGGCAGTATCTTTTACTTCGTCTACCCATTCATCGAATTCCTTTTGCGGCATCGCTTTTACATTGAAGGTATTTTCTGCGAAGCCTTTGCCGCTAAAGTTAGCATTCCGACCCATATATTCACCTGGAGCATCGGCTGCCAAATGCAACGTATTCACCATGTCAGACATCGCATATTTTTGACCGGCCAGCTGCGGAATCCAGAAGCTTGTGATTGGTCCGTAGGAATATAATTTAAATTCAACCGGTCGATCGGTCGGAATATACACATAGTTGACGGTTTCGATGTTTTCCTCCGGATAGCTAAAATGCCATTTCCAATTGGAACTAGCCGCATAAATAACTAACGGTTCCTTATTTCCGTATCCATTTGGCGCTGCTTCCACAGCATAGTTGGATTTAACCGACATAAAGGAAAGGAATGCTACGATAATAATCGGAATCCCGACACAAATCGTTTCCACCCATACGTTCCCTTCAATATGCGGCGGTTCGTAATCTTTGCTTTGCTTGGAGGCACGATATTTGAATAACATAATCGCTAGTATGGTAAACACGGCAATTACAATAAATGACATGATGATAATTGATATCTTTATGTCATTCGCTTGAACCTGTGCCTGTGGTCCTTTGGGATCCAAAACCAGCAACGGCTCACAACCTGTAAGCACTGTGAAAATAGTAAAAATCAAAGACAATAAAACTCCTATTCGTTTCAAGGCGATACCCCTTTCTTTTGGTTTATAACAAAATTACGATTATTGTTTTTTGTAAGTGATGTAAATCACACTTCGCATTACTATCTTATAATCATTTTTATTAAAAAAACATTGAAATGTGAAATGTGTCACAAAAAGTTCATAATCTCCCGTTAACGAACAATTTCAGATGCTTTTGATTGGATTTTTTATTTTAGATGGACTATTATGAGGGAATTACTTCGTTTTAATATGGGGGTATTTTCCAAAAATGGACCTTAATTAAATGTGAAACTAATTGATTGATAGGGTGGATTTTAAAAAATACTTGACTGGCTATAGGTATACTAATTGGCGTAGATGAGAGGAAATTTGGGTGGTTAATTGCTCCAATATCGCCGATTGGCGTAGTCGAAGAGGGAAAATTGATGTTTACTGCATCAATAGGCTCTATTGGCGTAGTCGGAGGGTAAAAATCGGAGCTTTACAGCTCCCATAGAGATTTATTGACGTAATTTTGAGGTGAATTTCGGTGTTCTTTTCACAAAACAGACCCTAAGAAAATTATATCCGCGGTGTTTCTCCATATATCCGCGATAATCTTGGATATATCTGCGATAATTTGATTATATCTGCGTTAAATTCAATATATCCGCGATCATTCCAATATATCCGCGATGCCCCATTTTTAAAGCCAATGACCCTTTATAAAATGCAAAAAAGACAACCATATTTAAGGTTGTCTTCCGCTTACCCGGCAGCGTCCTACTCTCACAGGTGCTTTCACCCCAACTACCATCAGCGCTGAGAAGCTCAACTCCGTGTTAGGGATGAGAACGGGTGTGACATTCTCGCAATTGCCGCCGGACTATTTATTTTAAAAAATTCATTCCCTGACATAAGGCATTTTATTTAATTATATGTAGCACAACTATTTAACCTGCTATTTGCACCTAAAAATCATATTGTAAATTTCAATGAAACATCGATCTAACTTTCTCCAAGTCCTCAATTAACTGGTCAACTTCATCTGATGATAAAGGGACAAGCAGTTGATCATAAAGTGAAATAATTTGGCCATCTTCCTCATGTTGATGTTTTTTCAAATATTCATGTATATGATTAACCTGATTTTCTTTCAGAATCGATTCAGTCTCGAACCTTTTTACCCTTTGCAAAGAAAATTCATTCAAAGTAGAATCATATTCGCCTGCAATAATACTTCCTTCCAAAAACATTTACTCACTCCTTAATTTACAGATAGCTTAGTTTGTCCCAGAGCAATTAAAATCATATCGTTCGATCTTATTGGAATAATAAAAGTATGGTGAAATGGATGGAAATAACACCCCTCGAAAAATGAAGCTTATCAACTTGTATATGCCCTAGCAGATGAAATTGTAAATCGTCTTGTCGGTTATGCAGATACCTTGCTATCTGTTCATTCCGGGGAAAATTCTTATAATGCAGAGTACAAGCAATAGTATAAAGGAAAAAACATTATATCTACACACAAAAAAGACAACCATTTTTCAGGTTGTCTTTCGCTTGCCCGGCAGCGTCCTACTCTCACAGGGGCTTTCACCCCAACTACCATCGGCGCTGAGAAGCTTAACTTCCGTGTTCGGAATGGGAACGGGTGTGACCTTCTCGCCATTGTTACCGAGCCTACTGCACTGAATAATCTTCCCTGCTGGCTTGCGACGAGCTGAAAAACAGCTTCCTCGAATAAGCTTTGGCGCAGGAGCAGACTTTGAAAGTGCCTTGTTATTCAAATTATGTTTTTTAAAAAAACTAAGGGTTCATTCCCTCAAAACTAGATAATGCAGAAGAAGTAAACATAAAACCGAATAATCATAATGACTTGGTTAAGTCCTCGATCGATTAGTATCAGTCAGCTCCACATGTCACCACGCTTCCACCTCTGACCTATCAACCTGATCATCTTTCAGGGATCTTACTAGCTTGACGCTATGGGAAATCTCATCTTGA
>NZ_LMTJ01000008.1:317793-518183 GCF_001510715.1 Bacillus sp. FJAT-29814 | reverse complement strand
ATATTTTATTAAAAGAAATCTTCAAGAATTGAAAAAAGGTTTTCATTTCTAAGCCGTAGAGTTAGGTTTCTCAACAATCTGATAATAAAAACAGGCTTTCGCCTGTATTATTTTGGAATTAATGGCAGATTTTTATGTATTTTGATTAAATAAATCGCCATAAATAAAGTCTTTGACGGGAGCAAATGTTTTTCGATGATAAGGGGTCACGCCAAAATTCTGAATCGCCTCGATATGCTCTTTTGTTCCATACCCCATATTTTGGTCAAAGCGATATTCAGGGTAGCGGCCGGCAAGCTCCTTCATCCACTCGTCCCTGGCCACCTTGGCCACAATCGAAGCGGCTGCAATTGAGATACTTTTGGCATCGCCTTTGATAATCGATTCCGAAGCAAATGGAAGTTCTAATTTCATTGCATCAATCAAGACCATATCAGGGTTGTGCCCTAATGAAGCAATCGCCGTTTTCATTGCCTTCTTTGTGGCCTGATAGATATTAAGGTCATCGATTTCCTCGGCATGAATCATCGACACCCCGACTGCGGTTGCCTCAGTTCTAATGATTCCAGCATATTCCTGGCGTTTTTTTTCAGATAGCTGTTTTGAGTCGTTCAGTCCCGGCAAATAGAAATCCTCCGGCAAGATCACCGCCGCTGCAACTACCGGACCGGCGAGCGGCCCCCTACCCACTTCGTCGACCCCGGCAATAGCCTTGAAGCCCTGTGAACGGCAGTTGCGCTCGTATTGTGTCATCTCGAAAAATTTTTCTTTTTGCCGCTTTTCCTGCTGCTGTTTTTTCTTCCATCTTGTCAGAATGGTTTGGACACCTTTGCGGTCATCCTTCTCCAATTCAAGAATAAAAGGGTGTGATTGTTCATCCAATGCTGCCAGCCGTTTTTCAATTTCTGCAATCGCCAATTTTTCCATGTCATTCACCTTACCATTTTTTTAAAAAGGAAAGCCCCCCAGTTCGGAGGGCGTGTTTTATTCCTTATTGTCCATCTCTGTTTGGTAATCTTCCGGTTTTTCAAATGTCAGCGGGCCAAACTTTTCGGTACGGATTTCCCGGATGACCAGTTCCGCTACCTTATCGTAATCGACCACGCCTCCGCCCATCAGGCAGCCTCTAAGCGTGCCGATATGGTCGAACAGGGCTACGACATCCTCCGGTATTTCAGAAAGCTTGTACCTCTCCTGGAGGCGTTCAGGGTACTCACGTTCCAGAAATCTAAGTGTATAGACAGTCAAATCCTGCAGATTTAATAACGTGTCCTTAATTGCCCCGGTAATCGCAAGCTTCACTCCGACCTCCTGGTCTTCAAACTTGGGCCAGAGGATCCCTGGTGTATCAAGTAGTTCCAATTCTTTGCCCACTTTTATCCATTGTTGGGCTTTTGTCACTCCAGGAGTATTACCTGTTTTGGCAATATTCTTTTTAGCCAGGCGGTTAATCAGCGTTGATTTCCCAGCATTCGGAATCCCGACAATCATGGCTCGGATCGCCCGCGGCTTAACGCCTTTGGCCTTTAGCCGGTCAAACTTTTCTTTTAGGATCTCCTGTGAGGCTTTGACAATGTCCTTCATCCCCTCGCCAGCCTGGGAATTTACCGCCAAGGCTTTGACACCCTGCCCGGCAAAGAAGGCAATCCATTGCTTTGTTACCTCTTTATCCGCCATATCCGCCTTATTTAACAATACAAGCCGCGGCTTGTGTTGAATAATTTCGTCAATCATTGGGTTTCTAGAAGAATAGGGGATTCTTGCATCCACCAATTCAAAAATAATATCAACTAATTTTAATTTTTCCGTGACCTCTCTGCGAGCCTTAGCCATGTGGCCAGGAAACCATTGAATCGTCAAAGCTGCCACCTCCTTTTAAAGCTTAAACACATTTTATTTAGAAGTGACGATGTGAGCATCCTTTATTGGCCAGTAAACAATGCTGGTATTGCCAATTACCTTTTCCATTGGAATGGATCCAATATGCCTAGAGTCTTTGCTAAAGCGGCGATTATCACCCATCACAAATAATTCTCCTTCAGGAACCGTCATTTGACCGACTGGTGTTTCTTCCAAAGTGAAATTGTCTGTTAAAGGCCCATCCTGCGCCTGCTTTTTGTATTCCTCTAAATAGGGCTCTTCATATGCTTTACCATTTACATACAAAGTATCATCTTTATACTCAATTTTATCACCTGGAAGCCCGATAACGCGTTTGATATAATCTTTTTGCTCGGGTGCGTGAAACACGATAATATCAAACCGTTTTGGTTCGCCAATCTTATAGCTGAACTTATTGACAATCATTCGGTCCTGATCTTTTAACGTAGGCATCATAGACAATCCGTCGACCACTATCGGAGCAAATAAGAAATAGCGGATGATCGCCGCAAGGGCGACAGCAATTAACAGCGCTTTTGTCCATTCCCAAAATTCATTTTTCTTTTTAGCCATTCCAAGTCCCCACCAATCCTGCAAAAAAATCTTTGATAATGTCTATTTTACATAAATTAAACATATTAAACACGATGGGAGTGTGATTTTTATTCAAACTTTAAAAATAGTTTACAAAAATCAGGCTTACCGACCCGTTTTTACTAATGAATCGTCTGTTATGTATGAAAAAAGAGCTTGCCAAGCAAGCTCTCTTTTTTCATATTAGCGGATTTCTTTAATACGAGCTTTCTTACCACGAAGCTCACGCAAGTAGTAAAGCTTAGCACGGCGAACTTTACCGCGGCGAATTACTTCAAGCTTCGCAATTTTTGGTGTGTGTACTGGGAATGTACGCTCAACGCCAACGCCGTAAGAAATTTTACGGACTGTGAATGTTTCGCTGATTCCACCACCACGACGCTTAATCACAACACCTTCAAATAACTGAATACGCTCACGAGTACCCTCAACAACCTTAACGTGTACACGTACAGTGTCACCAGGGCGGAACGAAGGAAGGTCAGAACGAAGTTGTTCTTTAGTGATTTCTTCAATTAATTTATGCATCGTTTTCAACTCCTTCCAACAGATGCTCTTGCAAAACGAATAATCAATAAAATTGCAGCGGAACATCGTTATCGGACCCAAAACTGACATTTCAGTTCAAGTCACAAGAAGTATCATACCACATTTGCTATGCAGCCGCAATACTACTGTGACTCTTTTTTTATTTCCTCCAGCCATTTTTTCTGCTGTGATGTAAGGTCAATTTTATCCAACAGGTCCGGCCTTCTTACAAGCGTCCGTCGTAATGCCTCTTTATTGCGCCATTCCTCGATTAATTTATGGTTCCCTGACATCAGTACGTCCGGCACCTTCATGCCGCGAAAATCCGCCGGCCGTGTATAATGCGGATGTTCCAGTAGTCCTGTACTGAAGGAATCCTTCATATGCGATTCCTGATTCCCCAACACTTCAGGAAGCAGGCGGACCACACTGTCAATGACCACCATGGCGCCAAGTTCGCCGCCGGTCAGGACGTAATCGCCAATCGAAATTTCATCGGTAACAATATGCTCTCTAATCCTTTCGTCATAACCTTCATAATGGCCGCAAATAAAGATTAGATGGTCTTCCTTTGCTAATTCTTCGGCTTTTCTTTGGTCAAACCGCTCTCCCTGGGGACAAAGGAGAATGACTTTCGGATTTTTATTTCCGGCTTGCTCCCGAAGCGATGCCACCGCATCAAAGATTGGCTGCGGCTTTAACACCATGCCCGCGCCGCCGCCATACGGATAATCATCAACGGTTGCATGTTTGTTGTCGGCAAAATCGCGGAAATTAACGACGTTGTAGTGCACAGCCGATTTTTCGGCACCCTTAGCCAAGATTGAAGAGCCGAGCACACCGGTAAACATCTCCGGAAAAAGCGTAAGAATATCGATTTGCATCATGACAAGAGCCCTTCCATCGGCTCAATTAACACGACTTTTTCCTTTACATCTACCTTTTTCACAACGTCTTCGATATAAGGGATCAGGATTTCCTTCCCGCCCTTTCCCTTCACTACCCAGACATCGTTGGCACCCGGGGACAGGATATCGGTAATTTTGCCTAATTCCTCACCTTTTGTTGTGGCCACTAGACAGCCGATGATTTCATGATAATAAAATTCGTCTTCCTCAAGTTCAGCCAATTGAGACTGGGGCACTTTCAGTATACCGTCCCGGAATTTTTCGACCAAATTAATATTTTCGTATCCTTCAAACATGAGCAAGTCAAAATTTTTATGGGTACGGTGGCCTTTCACTGTTAATTCGAGTGGTTCGTCAGCTTTGGGGAGAAACAGGTACAATTTATTCCCGGTTTTATATCTCTGGTCAGGAAAATCAGTCCGTGAGACCACCCGAACCTCTCCTCTTATTCCATGTGTATTGACAATCTTTCCGACATTAAACCATTTTTCCATCGTTTCACCTTCTATCTAATTTCCTCTATTCTGCCATCTTTAATAATGATCGTGGGAGTTTGTGACGGGTTCCAGACATCTCCCACATTCACTTCAACCAAGGCTTGCATTTCCTTTTCTTTTAATTCACTGCCTATCGGTAGGATATGTAATTGTTCGATTTGAAACTCAAGCAGCTTTATTTTTTCCCGGCGCATTTGGATTTCTTTTTCAAAATGGCTTTTTAGCGCTGCCTGGGAAAAGGTTTTCGACTTTTCCAAGCGTTTTAATTCAAACTGGAGCTGGTCGGATTCTTTTTGATATTGAAGCTTCCGGTCATGGAATTGCGTAAATAGGTGCTCCTTGCTATTTTCCGTTAAAATTTGTTTCACCACAACAGTCTGAATCAGCTGCATGTCATTGTCTCCTTTTTAGAGTTTTGCTTTCCTGATAGCAAAAAAGGGAGGTTCATAAATCCCCTCCCTTTACTCTAGATGCAAAAAGCTATTCACCAATTTCCAAGAAAATCTTCTTATGTTGTGATGATCCTGCTGCGTAAACAACAGTCCTGATGGCCTTTGCAACACGCCCTTGTTTGCCGATCACCTTGCCAATATCCGTTTTATTCACCGTCAAATGGTAGGTGATTCGTGATTCTTCCTCGAATGACTCAACGAGGACATCCTCAGGAAAATCAACAAGTGGCTTAACAATCGTTTCGATTAGCTGTTTCATCGTAGGTTACACGATTACTTGCCTAATTTTGCATTGTGGAATTTTTCCATAATGCCTTGCTTTGAGAACAGGTTACGTACTGTGTCAGATGGCTTAGCGCCGTCTTGTAACCACTTAAGAGCCAATTCTTCATCGATTTCAACTTTTGCTGGCTCAGCAACTGGATTGTAAGTTCCAACTGTTTCAATGAAACGTCCATCACGTGGTGAACGAGAATCTGCTACTACAATACGATAGAAAGGAGTTTTCTTAGCTCCCATACGCTTTAAACGAATTTTTACTGCCATTTTAAATAAGCACCTCCGAATAGTTTCACACAAGATAGTATAATACCAATTGTTTTTTAGTTTGTAAAGGTTTTTTTCTTTACGCACTATTATTTCCAGTTTTTACTAATTAAAACGGTTTAAAAGGAAATTTAAACCCGCCTTTTTTCTTGGCCTTTTGCTGCATGCCGGTCATTTGCTTCATCATTTTCTTCATGTCCTCAAACTGCTTTAACAGACGGTTTACTTCGGCTACAGTGCGGCCGCTGCCTTTGGCAATCCGGCGCTTGCGGCTTGAGTTCATGATTTCCGGCTGAATCTTTTCTTCTTTTGTCATCGATCTGATGATGGCTTCAACATGGGCGATTTGCTTTTCATCAATTTGAATATTGTTCAAGCCCTTAATTTTATTGGCACCCGGCATCATTTTCAACAACTCGTCGAGTGGACCAAGATTGCGGACCTGTCCAAGCTGGTCAAGAAAATCGTCCAAGGTAAACGATGCTGTCCGCATTTTCTTTTCCAATTCTTTTGCCTTTTCCTCGTCAATATTGGCTTGTGCTTTTTCAATTAATGTCAGCACATCTCCCATACCGAGAATTCTGGAGGCCATTCGTTCCGGGTGAAACGGCTCAAGCGCATCCATTTTTTCGCCCATCCCGATAAATTTGATCGGTGTCTGGGTAACGGACCGAATCGACAGCGCTGCTCCGCCTCGGGTATCGCCGTCAAGCTTTGTCAGGACCACCCCGGTTAACCCAAGCTGTTCATTAAAGCTTTGCGCGACATTGACGGCATCCTGACCGGTCATTGCATCCACGACAAGGAAAATTTCATCAGGTTTGGTCAATTCTTTGATATCCTTCAGCTCGTTCATCAAGGCTTCATCGACATGAAGACGGCCGGCGGTATCAATTAGGACATAATCATGATGTTCTTCCTTGGCTTTGGCGATTGCCTGCCTGGCAATCTCCACCGGACTAACCTGGTCACCTAGAGAAAATACCGGCATTCCCAGCTGCTTACCGAGTGTTTCCAGCTGCTTGATGGCAGCAGGACGATAAATATCGGCTGCAACGAGCATCGGCTTTCGGTTATACTTCTTCCGGAGCAGATTTGCCAGCTTTCCGGAAGTCGTTGTTTTACCGGCACCTTGCAAACCAACCATCATGATTACGGTTGGCGGGCGATTTGAAACGGCAATTTTGCTTTGCTCACCGCCCATTAGCTCCGTTAACTCTTCGTTAACAATTTTGATGATCTGCTGGCCGGGAGTTAAACTTTTTAAAACCTCTTGCCCTACAGCACGTTCACTGACTTTTTTGACAAAGTCTTTGACGACCTTGAAGTTGACGTCCGCTTCTAGCAACGCTAAACGGACTTCACGCATCATTTCTTTTACATCCGCCTCAGAGACTTTTCCTTTGCCGCGGATTTTCTGAATCGTATTCTGCAGTCGGTCGGCCAATCCTTCAAATGCCATTCATGCCGCCTCCTAATCCAAATTTTCAAGTTCGGCAACGAGTTCAAGCATTGCCTGCTTTGAGGGAGTCTCCTCACTCAGTAAATCCTTTAAATCTCGCAAAAGCCGGGAACGGTGTTGAAATTTTTGAAATAATAATAGCTTTTCCTCATATTCCTCGAGCATTGCCTCTGTCCTTTTTATATTATCATAAACCGCCTGGCGGCTGACATCATACTCTCCGGCAATTTCACCAAGGGAGTAGTCATCCAAATAATAGAGAGACATATAGCTTTGCTGCTTTGGGGTCAATAACGAATGATAAAAATCATATAAATAGTTCATTCGCGTTGTCTTTTCTAGCATCAATTGGCACCCCTCCTCATTTGTTAAGGAAAAAGCCTTTACATTGTAGTTTACACAGTCCAATACAGGCTGTCAAGAAAATATCTTTACACCTGGTTTTCCTGGCCCTTTATCCTCCAGCTTGCTGCGATTCCTATCTTACCGCTTTCGCTTCTTTGCTTCAAGCAGCCTTTTCATCCGGGCTTCTTTTTCTTCCTGTGAAACGACTGGAATCCTGTTCTTCTTATCGGATGCAGCTGACATCGGTGGTTGCGGTAGGTCAGGCTTCATTTCGGGAACTGGGTCCTGTTTTATCAATCTTTTATTTTCCTGCCTAGTTATTATGTTGTTTTTTACGTTTGCAAGCTGACCGATCGAAGGCTTCTCTGTTTCCACCTTTTGCCTTACGATATTCTTAAATAAGGCTATTAGTGGATAAAACGGTTTAAATCCAAGCCGTCGGATCAGGATTTCGAGAACCAGCAATAGAAACGCGGCAAGCAGCAGCTGTTCGCTGATTGGCATTTTCCGCTTTGGCTGTTCCTTTAACGGGCGGAACGCCTCTTTTGGGGAGGCAAGCTGTTTGCCTCCTGTAATGTCCGCAAGTTCTTTTAACAGCCCATTATTGGTCCCCTTTAACAAATATTCATCCGAATACGGTACAGAGAAACCGGTTTGAAACAGACGTTCCTGCCCATCTCCTGACGTTTGTTTTGTCCGTAAAAAGTACATCCCCGGTTCACTCGGAAAGATTACTTCATATTCTCCAGGTGCAGTCGGTTTTACACTAGCATCTACTACAGTACCTGTTTGAGAGACGACAGATACTTCAAGTGGAAGAAATTGGCCTTCCGTTCCCTTTAAGTTAATGACTGTATTGCCGCTTTCCTTGTTGACCGTGTACCGAAACGGCTCGCTATCATATTGCGGAAGCGATTTGGAAACCATCTGATTGATAAATTGCGGCCATTCTGGCCACTGGGCCCAATCCCCCGACCACTTGCCCGTCATATCCGATGTAAAGGCAAGCGTAGTTCCCAAGCCATATTGCCACTCAGCCAGAATCGGATCCTCTTTTTCACTAATTAGCGGGACAAGTGCCCGATTTTTTGCGGTTACGGCAATATAGGCATTCATCTTTGGAATTCCATTTTTAAAAAATGCTGTCCATTCCGGGTATGGCTGCACAATCGGATAGAATGGGTTATCTTCAATATACGTTCTTGTCGTCATCACGGTCTCTCTGGAAAGGATGCTTGGAATGACAGAAGCATCGGTAACATCATAAAACCGACCGCTCCCTTGCTGCGCCAAATCCTCCAACAGCCTTCGGTCCGCATCGGTACCGAGGGCAACTGTCGATAAGGTTATATTGTTCTGTTTTCCCTCTTCGATCAGTCCTTCATAATCACCGCCCGCTGCTGACTGCCCGTCGGTCAATAGAATAATGTGCTTCCGCTGCAGCTTTAGATCCTGCAATTCCTGAAAAGCCTTTTCAAGAGCCGGATAAATGTTCGTACCACCTCCTACTGAGACAGATCGAATCTGTTCTATCACCTTCTTCTTATCCTCAAGCGGCGCCGTTGCCACGATTTCCCAAGGACGGTCGTCAAAGGCAATAAAGCCCAAAGTATCTTTTTCCCTTAGCAAATCTACCGACCTGGCCGCCGCTTCCTTGGCCAATGTCAGTTTATTGCCGCTCATGCTTCCAGAACGGTCAATGACAATAACCAGCCCAAGCGAGGGCAGTTCTTTTTTTCCTTTAATATCCATATCAACCGGCAGCAATTTTTCAATCGGGGTCTTAAAATAGCCGCCAAGGCCAAAACTGTCTTCACCGCCGAGCATCAGAAACCCGGTGCCAAATTCTTGAACGGCTTTTTCGATTAAGTTCATTTGTAGTTCGCTTACCCTCGTCCCCGAAACATTGTTAAAAATAATCGATTGATATTGGAGCATGCCTGCCAAGGTAGTTGGGAGTTTTTCGGGAATAAGCTCGTCGATGACGTAACCGGCCGATTGGAGAATCTCTGTCAGCGAATCATCCTGCTTTCCCTGGATTACCAGGATCCTTGGTGTTCCCTTGACATTAGTAACTGCATAAAGGGAGTTATTTTCGATAAAGGCGTCTTGTTTATCTGTAACCAATTCAGCCTTAAAAACGGCCATCCCGGGTTCCTTAATCGGATATGCGAAACTATACTGGTTTTGGCCCTCCTTCACAGCGATTTGTTCTTGAAGGATATCCTGATTGTTTAAGGAAATCCGCAATTGGGCCATTTTTTCAGTATTGCTGATGACGGCGACTGTGATATTTACCTGTTCCCCTACATATAGCGAAGGAGGTACATCAAGCTTTGTTATGGCCGCATCCTCACGAAATGATTGATTAAATTTGACGTAATCAAGCTCAAACTTCTGATTTTTCAATAGCTTCGCAGCATCTTTACCAGTGCCTGCAGTTTCATTTCCATCCGTCAACAGGACGATCCGCCCGCCCTGTTCGCTACTCAGTAAGGAAGATGCAAAACCGATGCCCTCCTCCAAATTGGTTTCGGCGTTATTTATTTTTCCAGTCAATTCGGCAATGGACCTTTTTTTAATAGAAAAGGACTGGTCAACGACGGCTCCATCCGCAAACGATACGACTGAATAAGTTTGCTCACCCTTCTTTGCTTCTACGCTCTTATCCAGCCAATCGAGAATTTGCGCTTGCTTGTCTTCGAAACTGGCCGAGCGATCGACGAGAAAAACGATGGGTTCCGCTTTTATCGGCAAAAGGAATTGCGGAACCGCCAAAGCCGCAATCAGCAGAAAAAAAATGACCGACCTTAAGCTGAGAATTGTCACTTTTTCTGTAGTACGAGATTTATATATTTGTTTTGCAAACCGATAAATAAGCAGGGAGGCGGGCATCAATAAAAGTAACAAGAATGGGTATTTAAGCTCTAAACCCACGGCGATACACCTCCCACTCTAACGCAAGGATTACTAATGCAATCGCTGCCAGCCAAAACCAGATAGAATCATTTGCAGTTACCACTTGTTTTTTCCCTTCGGTTTTTGTGCTCTTGAGCGAGAAGGATGGCTCGCTCTGCAGCTTCTTTTCACGGTCGTCTAGCTGCACGGTGAAATAGGAAATTTGCCCGTCTGTTACAGCCTGATAGACCCCTGGCTTAACTGGGGCTGTGAAATTTTCTTTGACCAAATCAAATGATGAAAGATTTTTTCCCGCATCATTAAACACTTCCAAGGCTGTCTGCCCTTCCCCAAGCTGGAGGCGCTTTACCTCTCCGGGCTGAAAATAGCCGAGAAAACCTGTCTGCTTTGCCAACCACTGGTAGCTGTTAAACAAAAAGATTGGAAAACCGGGCTGCAGCGGCCAATCAGAATGTTCAAGCGAAAAATTTAATAGAATCGCAGGCTGCCCATTGATGCTCCCTGTCTGAATTAACGGATGGCTGCCGCTATCCATTATCGTATCCCAATTTCCCTCGATTGGGCTGGCAGCGTATTTTATGTAGGTTTTGCTTGTATCAACATATTGTGTTAAAGGTGAATCAATCGAAACAATTGAGTCCTTCAATTCAATTAAACTTTCAGTTTCTTTCGGATTGTTAATAAAAATGACCGGCAAATTAGGCAGTTTTTCACGCTTCAGCCCTTCAGCAATCATGACCCCTGTTTTTGGAACCTCCACCTCTTTAGAACTGTCAAGCTGAGTCACCTTAATTCCTAAAGTCTCCAGCCCTTTTATGAAGAAGGGATTCACTTCTCCTACAGCAAAAACATCAGGGCTCAAGTTAAAATAAACTGCGGTTTGTTCATTATCAGCAGCATAATGGTCGCTTGTCTGAATTTTTGCCTGATAAAATTTGCGCTGCGGCAAATCTGGGATATTGATGACTAGTTGTTCACCCGGGGCCGCGGTAACCTGTTGTTGAAATACCACGGTGCCCTCACTTTTAACAGTGAAAGGAAAGGTTTTTGGCTCTTTTCCTTGGTTTTCCAAAACAGCAAGGGCGGATATCCCGTTTTCTTTTTGTGCCACCCCAAATGACAGGACTGCAATATTATCCTGGATGACTTGGCTATTATGAATTTCATATGCGACTTCATTAAGGCTTGTCTCCAAGCTTTCCCGCTTGAAAGAGTCTGTAAAGATATGGATAACCGTTTCTTGTTTTGCCACTAATGATTCCGCGAGTCGGACGGCCTTGTCGATATTTTCATGCTCATAAGTCACGGACAAATTGTCAATTGTCCGCCCAATCACGGTGGGATTCATTTCCCGATTCAACAGGATGGCAGGCTTTTCCCCCGCCTTAATGATCGTGACCTCTTGAGACTTGAGACGCCCAGCCATTTGCTTCATCTCTCGTTTTGCTTCATCTAGAGCTGAATGATTTTCACTTATAGCAGACATCGTAGCCGAGGTATCGACAATCCAAATAATCTGCTCCCCTTCCACTCCCTTTGAAAACCAAACCGGCTTGGCTAATGACAGCATTAAAAGGGTTAGGGCGATAATCTGCAGCCAAAACAAAAGGTTTTGCTGCAGTTTTTGAAGCCAGGGGCTTGCTTTCCATTCGTTCATTGCCTGCTGCCACAAAAGGTTTGATGGGTTCATCACGGCCTGATATTGCTTGCGGAAAAAGTATAAAACGACGACGAAGGCGATAAAAACGACCAGGCTAAAAAAAATCGGATTGGCAAAATTCATTTTTATCACCTCATTAACAAAGCATTTTTTTCGCCTTACATTCATGAAAGAGAAATTTCATCAGGTCGGCATCATCTGTTGTCAGCACATATTGAAAGCCGAACCGCTGGCATAATGACTCAAGCTGGCCGTTATGTTCTTTCAAACGCTTTTGAAATTTTTCGATGATCAACTCATTAACCGTCACATTTACCTCTTCATTTGTTTCACTATCGATCAGCTTAAGATCACCGGCATAGTCAGGCTCCAGTTCTTGTCTACTTAATAGCTGGATCAACTTTACCTCCTGTTTTGCCGCAGCAATCAGGTGAAATAATGCTTCAAAGTGAGGTATTGGCTCAAGTCCATCGGTAATCACCAAGGCAAGCTGATTGTTTTTTAATGCACTCTTGGGCAAGTTTTCCGCAAATGACCCGGGAGACTCTTGCTTTGTCAGCTGTTGAATTTGATAAAAGACACTTTTTCCATAAACAGAGCCCTTTCTGGTCACCTTGTTAACTGGATGCGATGACACCGGTATAAACGAGAGTCGGTCTTCGGCATTTAGAGCAATGTAACTGAAGGCGGCAGCCAAGTCTTTTGCCCTTTGCCACTTTGTTTCCACCGCCGCCATCGAGTTGGAAGTGTCCAAAAAAATCGTAATGGCTAATTCCTGTTCATCCAGAAATCTTTTAATATAATGCTTCTGGGTCCGGCCATAAATATTCCAATCGATCTGCCTCACATCATCCCCTGGCTGATACAGACGAAAATCGGAGAACTCGAGGGAGGAACCAAATTTAGCAGCCGTTCTTCTGCCATTATGGCTGCCGCGGCGCCGTGTTTTGGCGGCAAACCTGAGCTGTTCCAGCCTGGAGAGCAATGCTGAACCGACGGCTGTCATCGACTGTCCCCATCCTGACCAGCGGTCTCAACGATTTCCGCAATCAACTCATCAGTTGATACACCACTCGCCTCTCCTTCAAAGTTTAATAAGAGACGATGTCTTAACACAGGAACTGCTGTCTGCTTGATATCCCCGATGGCGACATGGTATCTGCCTGCAAATAATGCCCGTGTTTTCGCCATTTGCAGCAGGCCTTGCAGCCCTCGTGGCCCGCTTCCATACTCGACATATTGTTTTACTCGTAACGGAGCTTCCACTAAAGCAGGGTGGGTCGCAGCAATGATGGATACTGCCGTATTAAGGATATCTTCCGAAACAAGAATTTCTTTGGAAAGCTGTTGAATCAGCAAGACATCGCTTATTCCCAACACTTTTGATAATTTCGGAACAGTTGTGCCTGTTGTTCTTAAGGCGATTTCTCTTAATTCTTCTTTGGACGGATAATCAACGTGAATTTTGCAAATAAACCTGTCCATTTGCGCTTCCGGGAGCGGGTACGTTCCCTCCATATCGATCGGGTTTTGGGTTGCCAGCACAAAGAATGGTTTGGCGAGCTGTTTTGTGCTCCCCATCACCGTAACCGTTTGTTCAGCCATTGCCTCGAGCAAGGCGCTTTGTGTTTTCGGGGTCGCCCGGTTTATTTCGTCCGCCAAAATAATATTGGCAAACAGTGGACCTTCGTGAAAAGCAAATTCCTGCCTTCCGTCGTTCCCAGGCTGAAGAATCATTGTACCGGTAATATCGGACGGCATTAAATCTGGAGTGAACTGGATTCGCCGAAAAGATAATTCAAGACATTCAGAGATGGAGCGGATCAGCATTGTTTTACCGAGCCCGGGCAATCCCTCAAGCAAGGCATGTCCCCCGGAAAAAATGCTCCAAAGCACTTGGTCGATTACCTCTTCCTGACCAACAATAAAACTCTTTAACTCTTTTTTTACACTATTTAATTGTTCAGCTGCAGTAATAAATTGATTTTCTTTCTCCTTTAGTTGAGACAATTTCGTCACTCCCTATTTGGATCCAGCGATAGAAAATAGTTCTTAACGATTTCCTCCAAATCAGCTGGTAGTTTTACACGATCCTGACTATTTCGGTAAGCATCCAGATAACTGCTATACACATCTTGGTACGGACGAAGCTGACCCGGTAATATTGGTCCGTTCCCCTCGTATTGTTCAGCCGCGCTGCCGCCGGATAGTGTTCCTTTATCGGTTTCAAGATTGGTTTTTCCAGACTGTTTCTCCGGAATTGTCAGAAGCTGACGCGAACCGGGTCCAAGCCCAGCACCACTGCCAGTTCCTGTCCCCGAGCCTTGGCCGCTTCCGGAACCCGAACCTGTCCCGCTCCCATTGCCATTGCCCGAACCACTTCCTGTTTCCGAACCATTTCCGGGTTGCTGGCCATTGCCGGTTCCTTGCTGGCCTTGACCTTGGCCGGAGGCACCTGTTTGCGGTTGGTCATTTTTACCTGATGGCCCTGAGGGATTTTTACCTGATGCTTGATTTGAAGCAAGCTGATTTGGCGAAAGTCCTTTTGCGGCAAGTTCACCCTGAAGGCTTTTTTCTGCTGTAGTGATGGCGTTTTGCGCTGCCACTAATTGTTTTTGGACGGTTTCGGCGTTAAGACCCTCGGAAATTTTTTTCGCCAGCTCTGTCAGTTCCTGTTCCGACAATTTTTTATCGATTCCGGACATTTTTGCGATTGCCTTTTTTTGACCCTCGGTTAACGAGTTATAGTTCTTGTTTAATTGTTCCAGTTCCTGTCTGATTTTTTCAATGTCCTTTTCTTGTAAAGCGGCTGCCATTTTTGCCAAATCATTGTTTTTCAGTTCCTGCTTCCAGGCCTCAAGTTTTTCTTGTTTTTCTTGTTCCTTTAACGCTTTTAACTCCAGTTCTTTTTTCTGCTTTGCCAGTTGCTCAAGGGCTTTTAGCGGGTCGGGATTCTGCGTGATGATTTTCTGGGCTTGTTCCAGCGCTTTTTTCTTTTCCCCTATCTTTTCCTGTGCTGTTTTTTCGGCCAATTCCTTTTTGACCTTTTTCATTACCTTTATCTCCGTTTCCTTTTTCGCCGCCATCTTAAGGTTATCGTTTGGAAGCGAAGCAATCAGCGCAGCAGCAGTGACAAGCAGTACCGCCAAGAACAGCCATTTTGGCAAAAAAAAGCTTTGCTTTCTCGATAGGACCCGATGCTGCTCCCGTTTCATACAAGTTAACGCTTCTTTAAGCTGTAATTTTTCAAGAATGCCATCACTGTCGATAAACGATAGCGCTGTGATTACCCGGTCATCAGGAATGTATCGATTAAATACCATGGCGGCCTCCCTCCAGCCTGGCCGATTCCGCCAGAAACGGAATCCGTGGACAATGAGTAGGAGAAAACAGCCAACCCAAATGAACAGATGATAGAATGGAACCACCATCATCCTTGCCGTGGTTAAGATGATCACAACAAAAGCTGCAGAAGCTGTCAGCCAATATTGGATTTCGACACTAGTTTTCTGGAATAACAGCTGGCGCCGCACCGGTTTCAACAGCTGATAATACATTTTTTGCTCTTCCATCGCCCTCATCCTCACGCTTCCGATTTTACTTTCATATTGGGCCGAAGCTTTTGGATACTAACAACAATCATGATGATAAATATAAGCGAATAGGATACAAGATAGGCTGCCCATAACGGAACATCGATTCCAAATCCAATTTGATTGGATAATTCATTAAAGGCATTAGGCTCCAGAAAACCAAAGAGAATGAACCCCGGATTCAGCATCGCAAAAAAATAGGCGACTGGATTGTTTGCCGGCATCGCGCCCATAGAATTGACCGCCATAGAAATGGTAAATAAAAACGCGGTTCCGCCGATCAGAAACAGTGCAACCCCGTAGGTACTGACCATGGCGATGATGGTTCTTCTGACAATAGTCGAGAAAAAGATACCGATGCTCCCAAATACTAGAATCGTAAATATATAAAAAATAAGTATCAATAAAACCTGCCCCGGAGATATGCCGCCGAATAAGAAAACAATACTGTAAATCGGCATGCTTGCAATAATCATCAACAATAAGAAAGAGATGGATGAAACCAGCTTTCCGAAAATAATGCTGGTGGAGCTTTGGTTCGTCGTCAATAATATATTCAATGTCTGTTTTTCCCGCTCACCACTTATCACTCCAGCCGTTAACCCGGGAGTAATAAACAGAATTAAACCCAATTGGATAAAGGCAAGAAGCATAAACATCTCCCTGCTCTGATCAGGCCGAAATAATCCCATCGGCGAATTTTGCGTTTGCAGATAGATAAACCCGACAATCAGGATAGTCAGGGCGAGCAAGTAAAAGGCAAGCCCTAGAAAGCTTTTAAAAGAGCGAAACCTCAGCTTAAATTCCTTATTCATGACTGGATTTAGAAACAGATTTCTCATGAAAGCTCCACCCCTTTTGTTATCTCCATAAACACATCTTCAAGGTTCGTTTCCATTTCCGAAAAGCTGATGATGGCAATATCCTGCATCAGAGCGGCTTTTAGCAGTCCAACCTGCTCTTCGGCATTTCCTTTGAAGAGAAACTCTAGCGTCACGCCGTCGTCCCGTTTGGTTAATTTGCTGACGAGGTGCTGGTCCTCGAAAAAACGGATGGCCTTGTCAACACCGCCATAAAGCTTTACAATAATCAACTTTTCACCCTTCAACCTCTGCTGGATGTCTGATACTGAACCTTCGGCCACCAACCTTCCTTGGTCGATGATTCCAATCGTATCGCACATTTCCGCCAGTTCGGGCAAAATATGCGAAGAAATCAAAATGGTTTTGCCCATATGCTTTAACTCTTTTAAAATTTCTCGCATCTCCACTCTCGCTCTTGGATCAAGCCCGGAAGCGGGTTCATCGAGAATTAAAACTTCCGGGTCATGAATCAATGATCTTGCAAGACAGAGTCTTTGCTTCATCCCTCTTGAGAGAACATCAACATAGGAATCTTGTTTATGGGACAAATTCACCAATTCCAACAGCTGTGGGATCAACTTTTGCCGCTCATTTTGGCTCAGGCCATAACTGGCGCCGTAGAAATCCAAATATTCGACCGTCTTCAACTGGTCGTAAACACCAAAGAAATCCGGCATATAGCCAATCTGGCTGCGAACCTGTTTAGGATCCTTCGAAATATTATAACCATTAATATAAGCGGTACCCGAGGTTGGAGAAAGCAGGGTTGCCAAAATAGAAAAGGTAGTCGATTTACCAGCGCCATTTTGTCCGACAAACCCAAAGACAGTGCCTTTTTCAATCGTTAAATTCAATGAATCGAGCGCAGTAAATTTCCCATATTTTTTTGTCAGATTTATGATTTCAATCATGAGTTGATTTCCCCCTTTATCGACAGCGCCGGCATCCTTACCCGAGGGTCACCTTGTCCCGTTTTAATCAATTTGATCACGATTTCCCCTTCATTTGAAATATAATTCTCCAATTGCTCTGTAATCGCCGTTTTCATATCCGGCAATGGCATAAATTCACCCGTTGCCTGGTTTTTTATTGAGTAAGCAACATTACCGCCATACCAGACGATTCCCAATTCATGGATGTTTGGCTTTTGTTCTGTTAACTGCTTGGGAACCTGAAGCACATACTCATATTCTCCATCATCCATTTCCATTTCATTTTGGACCCCGCCCATGTCATTAAAAAGGGTCCCACGGATGATATTGATATGACGTCGAAGCATATCGTCTTTGACCGTAAAAGAACCCGACAGTTCTGTTTTGATATCCATCGGCTGATAGATTAAGCTGATGCCATTTTTCGCTTCCTTTTTCGCTGCAATATCCGCTTCAATAACAGATGCTTTTGAAAAGCCATAAAGAATCGGCTGATTGCCTTGTGACGAGGAATTATAAAGGAATTCAATTGCTCCGTACTCCATCCTTTCCTTTTTTAGGCGCTTGACATCATTTGGTGAAGCCGGCATCATATATTGGAACATCTGATTGTAAGGACCTGCGAGATAATCTTGCTGTAAAGTTTCATTTACTGTTAACGTTTCACCGCTTTTTAGCGGACCAAGACTAAGTTTTTTTGTCCCCGACCAAATGAATAGTTCATCAAAGTCGTAAGGAAACTGATTGACGATCGTTCCTGAAAGCTGTTTATTCTTTAAGCTTAAGTTTAAAACGAATTTTCCGGCATTCTGTTTGCTCGCCCTGCCGAAAAAGCTCCTTGTCGACCAATATTCCACATTCGGAAACGTCACTTTGCTCTCTTTCCTCGCATTTTCTAGGATTGCATAGCGCTTGCCATCTCCGGCCGACATCATCGACGAGCTGGGAACCCCATAGAATTTACCTTTTGAAAAAGTCAGCTCATAGTCACCTCCGGTATTGGAAAGAAACGTGACCGCCTCGAGACCGGTCAAATGGCCATTTTCCGCCTGATAAATCCCTGTCTGATTGATTTGTGGCTTGGCAATCCGGTCCTTTGCACCCACTGCGAAAATTCCAATTGATGATATAACCGCAAACCCAATAATGACCCACCAGGCATGTTCGCGTTTATCCAGTCTTTTTAGCGTAAAATACAGAATTGGAGAAATAAGGAGCAGGTAAAGCAATAAAAACAAGCTAATCTGCCCGGCAGAAAATTGGGTGGAAGCAAAATATTGATTGACTTCGGCAAATTCGTTATAGAGCATCTCAAACTGGTTCTGATACATCTTTGGCGATTGGTTATTCATTTGCACGCCAAGCATCGGGCTTTGAGCAAACCAGCGGCCGTAATAGTTCCAAGAGGCTAATGGCTCGTCCCCAAGCGAAAAGGCTGTTTGCCAAATTTCACCGGCTCCATAGCCTTTATGTACAATCATCGGCAAATCTCCGCTGGTAGCAGATACATTTGCCTCAGGCTTCACCTCACCGACAAAGACCGGCAAGGTGTTAAATTCCAATGTTTCAGGCGCTTTTAAGAACTGGGTATCTGCCACTGCCTCCCGTTCTGATTTCATTGGAAATTCCTTGTAAAGTGCTCCATAGCTGCCGATCGCATTGGGAGTAGCGCCGACAATTAATCTGCCGCCATTTTTCACCCAATTCAACAAGGCTTGCTGCTGTGTTTCTTTTAGCTTCGCGACCGCAAACTCATCAATGACTATGTAATCCAGGGTATCAAGGCCTAGTTCGTCATGAGGGAGCATCTCTTCTGCCAGGATTATCGGTTCAAGTTGACTTCCTGACGCTTGCACCTTTAATTCTTTCAAACGGTCGGGATTTTCACTTAACAATCCGATAGTCCTGTATGCAGGGTCAATATACTTTGGTGACAGGATTTTTTTCCCAACGAAAGCTGTCTCCTTGCCGTCCTTCCAGCTCCCTTTATACAGAAAAATTGATTGTTTTATTTGATTGTTATTATAAAATTCCTCGGAATACGCCGGTAATGACAGCGAATATGTTTTTTTGCTTCCTTTTGGCACATCAATAGATAAAACCTTTGCTCCGCTGGAATTATACGTTACAGCAAAGTTGAAAAGAAGATCCCCCGAAAAATCTTCACCGTTGTTTTCAACTGTCACTTGAACAGGAAAGCCGCGTCCGCTTTTGATTTTCCCATCAAAGCCCTCTTTGACGGATATTTTTATGCTGCTGCTTGCTGCTTCGGCATCGTAAACCGCAAAAGCCATGAATGACAGGCAAAATAATACTATGATTGCAATCTGTTTTTTTAGCAAATCAATTCCCCCTTTAATCCTTCCATATTTGTAGACGAAAAAATGGACCTATTACACTACCATTCTTTTAAGAATTTTTCGCACTCTCTTTAGTGTATTTTTACACTTCTACCAATAAAAAGCAATCAGTTTTACAAAAAAACAGCAGTCCATTGGCTGCTGTTTTCGTTAACATGCTTTATTCGCTTTTTTCTACTTGTTCAGCAAATAGGCCGTACACGTATTTCTCCGCATCAAATTCTTGGAGATCATCCATCTTTTCGCCAAGGCCGACGAATTTAACCGGGATTTTTAGTTCGTTCCGGATGGCAAGGACAATTCCGCCTTTTGCGGTTCCATCTAACTTGGACAGGACAATTCCGCTGACATTGGTGGCTTCTTTGAAGGTTTTCGCCTGAATTAGGGCATTTTGCCCTGTTGTTGCATCTAGTACAAGCAATACTTCATGTGGCGCACCGGGCACCTCGCGTTCGATGACACGCTTGACTTTTTCCAGTTCCTTCATCAAATTCACTTTGTTTTGCAGTCTTCCCGCCGTGTCACATAGCAAAATATCAGCTTTCCGAGATTTTGCCGCCTGTATCGCATCAAACATGACGGCGGCTGGGTCGGAGCCTTCAGCCTGCTTGATCGTCTCAACTCCGACTCTGTCGCCCCAAACCTCGAGTTGGTCAATGGCTCCGGCACGGAACGTATCACCGGCAGCCAACAAAACGGACTTGCCTTCGGCTTTAAATTTATGGGCCAGCTTTCCGATGGTCGTTGTTTTACCGACCCCATTGACTCCAACAAACAGGATTACCGTCAAGCCATCCTGCTGGATGTTCAAAGCTGATGATTGTCCCTCACCAGCATTATAGATTTCAACCAGCTTTTCGGAGATGACACTTTGAACTTCTGCTGGATCCTGAATGTTACGGCGTTTCACTTCCGTTTTCAGTTCATCAATCAGCTCCATTACCGTTTCAAAACCGACATCAGCCTGGATTAAGATTTCTTCCAATTCTTCAAAGAAATCCTCATCGACTTTACGGTATCTGGCAATCAGGTCATTGACCTTGCCAGAAAAGCTGTCACGAGTTTTCGTGAGTCCTTCTTTGAATTTCTCTGTAACAGAATCTGTCGATTTGGTGATTTTATCTTTTAATTTCTTAAAAAAGCTCATGCTTACACTTCCTTTAACTATGATTCAACAAGTTCCCTCGTATCCTCCAGGCGGACGGATACAAGCTTGGATACCCCCGACTCCTGCATCGTGACACCATAGAGGACATTTGCCTCTTCCATTGTCCCTTTGCGATGGGTAATCACGATAAATTGCGTTTCCGAGCTATAACGCTTGAGATATTGGCTGAACCGGTAGACATTGGCTTCATCAAGCGCAGCCTCGACCTCGTCAAGAATGCAAAATGGCACGGGCCGGACCTTTAAAATGGAAAACAATAGGGCAATCGCCGTTAATGCACGTTCTCCGCCTGATAAGAGCCCAAGATTCTGGAGCTTTTTCCCCGGTGGCTGGGCAACGATTTCGACACCTGTGTTTAATAAGTCCTCCGAATCGGTCAATATCAGGTCCGCACGCCCGCCACCGAAAAGCGCACGGAACACTGGCTCAAAGTGTTCCCTGATGCCGTCAAAGGTCCCCTTGAAACGTTTTTTCATTTCTTCATCCATTTCTTCTATGACCATAAACAGCGTATCCTTGGCTTCCTGGAGGTCGGCCTTTTGTTCATTCAAAAACTCATAGCGCTCGGAAACCCGCTCATATTCCTCAATCGCCCCAAGATTGACATTGCCAAGTTCGTCAATCGCAAGCTTGATTAATTTGACCTTTTTCCGCGCCTCATCGACCGTCACGGTCAGCGGGTATTGTTCCTTGGCCCCCTCATAGGTTAATAAATATTCCTCGCGAAGATGTGCCAATCTGTTTTCCAGCTCCACATCCAGGCGGTTCATTTTTACTTCCTCATCCTTCAACACAACGGTCAGACCCTTATGAAGCCGTTTCAATTCTTTAACCTCGAGTTCAACATCTTCCAATTGCCCTTGAAGCGCAAGCCGTTCCTCCCGCCTTGCAGCAATTAGCTGAAGGGTTGCCTCTTTATCCTGCTGTTTTCTCTTTGCCGCTTCCTCCAACTGATCCTCGCCGGTGGAGCTATTTGTCATTTCTGAGGTTAATAGCTGTAAATCCTCCTCAAGAATGGCCAACTTCTTCCTGCTTTCCTCGAGACCGTTGATCGTCAGTCCAAGGCGTTCGTTGGCATTTGTCAGCTGTTCGTTTTTCGAGGCAAATTCAATCTTAAGTTCATTTATTTCCGAGGTGATGGTTTCCTTTGATGTTAAATCTTTGGATTTCTGTTCGGTGAGTGCGCTGATTTGCCTGTCTAAATCGGCGATGGCAGTTTGGTATGCTTCCATTGCTTGCAAATTTTGCGCTTCTCTTTGCGATAACCGGTTACGCTCAGCTTCGATTTGCTCTTTTTCCAAGTCATAGATCGCCAGGCGTTCATTCAGGTTTTTTTCCTCCAACTCCGCTTCCCGAAGTTCGCCTTTGATTGACTGTTCACTAAGCCGCAGCTCTTCCCCGGTTCTTCTGATTTCCTCCAGCTTTGACTCGGCGATGCGGACCGCTTCTTTAAGGCTTTTGACACTTTGCTCCAGGCCAGCGGTTTGTTCCTCCATGATGACAAGCTTTGCTTTTAAATCCTCTAGCTCCCCTTTTCTTGATAATAGCGACGAGGATTTTTGCTTAGCTGCTCCCCCTGTCATCGAACCGCCCGGATTGACGACATCACCATCTACCGTAACCAGACGGACCCGGTACTGCAAAAGCTTTGCCATTTCGTTGGCGCCCTTTAAATCTTTTGTGATTACAACATTCCCGAGAAGGTTGTTCATAATCTCAGTATACTTGGGGTCAAATCCAATCAGGCTGACCGCTGTTCCAATAAATGACGGATGATGTTGAATTAATGTAGCCTGGGCAGAAGAGAGCGGCCGCCCCTTGATCACGCTAAGCGGCAAAAAGGTGGCGCGTCCATATGAATGCTGTTTTAGGTATTGAATGGCGCCTCGGGCATTTTCCTCGGTATCCACAACAATATGCTGCAGGGCGCCGCCGAATGCTGTTTCCAGGGCAGCTTCGTATTGTTTAGGAACAGAGACAAGTTCCGCTACAGCGCCTTCGATGCCGCGAAGCTTGGTGCCGCGCATTTTTAATACCTCTTTTACACCCTGGAAGAAGCCGGAATAATCTTCTTCCATCTCCTCAAGCATATCTTTACGAGACTTTGCCTGTTGGATTAGCTGATAGGCTTGATATAGCGTTTTTTCCTGCTTTTGATAATTACTTTTTGTACTCTCAAGTTTGCGCTGCTGCTCGCGATAATGGACTACCTGTTGCTCCAGTTGCTTCCGGAGATCATCAAGTGCCGTCTGCACTTTCTGCTTACCCGCTTGGACCGTTTCCCGTTCCTTAAGGAATTTTTCATTTTCTTCGTCAAGCCTGGCACTTCTTCGTTCCTGCTGCTGGAGTTGTTCACCGATATGCTTTAATTCATTTTTTGTGCCAGCCTGATCATTGAGCAAATCAATGTATTCACTTTTCAGATTTTCAATTTTCTCATCCAAATTTTCGGTAAATAACAGCAGTTTGTCCTGTTTTTCCTTTAATTGGGCAAGAAGTGCGCTTACTTGTTTTTCCAGTTCGTCAGCGGTATGCTGCTGCACTTCCCGATTTTTCTCCAGTAAAATAATTTTTTCTGTTAATTCCGCAATGGATTGGATGAGCTGCTCTTTGTTTTGTGCCGCATTTTTCTTCCGTTCTTTTAAAACTTCCTTACGTCCCTCAAGCTTTTCCAACTCTTCACTGGCATGAAGCAGAACATTCTGCAGGTCGGTGATGGATTCGTCCAAGGCGGCAATTTGGTCCCGCGTCTCGATGATTTTAGCTTCCTTCAACTGCAATTCTGATGACAGCCTCAGTTCTTCCTGCTGATGCTCTTCAAGCTGTTTCGAAAGTGCTTCCCATTTTTGATGAAGATCTTCGATTTCATAAACCGTCAAGGCCACTTCAAATTTTTCTAGCTCTTGCTTTTTTTCCAAATAGTCCTTGGCCATTGATGCCTGCATCTTTAATGGCTCGACCTGCCCTTCGAGTTCATGAAGAATATCATGGACACGATTTAAATTGTCCTGCGTTTCTGTAAGCTTTTGTTCCGCCTTTTTCTTGCGGTTTTTATATTTTAATACACCGGCTGCCTCTTCGAAAATTGTCCGGCGGTCTTCTGCTTTGCTATTTAAAATTTCCTCTACTTTTCCTTGGCTAATGATTGAAAATGCTTCTCTTCCAAGTCCGGAATCCATGAACAAGTCAATGATATCCTTTAACCGGCAAGGCTGCTTATTAATTAAAAATTCGCTTTCCCCCGCACGTGTCACCCGTCTGGTCACACTAACTTCATTGTAATCAAGCGCCAGACCCTGGTCCTGATTATCCAAAGTCAAAGTCACTTCGGCATAGTTCAACGCTTTTCTCGAATCACTGCCGGCAAAAATAATATCCTCCATTTTGCTTCCTCGAAGTGATTTGGCAGATTGCTCGCCTAAAACCCAGCGGATGGCATCGGTAATATTACTTTTGCCGCTCCCGTTTGGCCCGACTACCGCGGTTACGCCGGGGACAAAATCTACACCTATGCGATCGGCAAATGATTTAAAGCCAATAATGTCCAACCGTTTCAAAAACATTGTTAATCCTCCCTAAAATGCCCGGGATCTCTCCAGTTCCATTTTGTCATTTTCTATGCTGATTGTTTTTTAATACACCTAAAGCCATTTGGGCAGCATGCTGCTCCGCTTCCTTCTTTGACCTGCCTGTTCCTATTCCCAGTTCTTCCCCGTTTAAGGTTACCTTGGAAACAAATTCCTTGTTATGGGCAGGGCCTTTTTCCTGGAGGACGCTATATTCAATCACACCGGTCCCGTCGCGCTGAACCAGTTCCTGCAATTGGCTTTTAAAATCCATCACATGAGAAAAAGCACCGGCATTAATTTTCGGAAAAACAACCTTCTCAAGAAATTTAATGACCATTTCCATTCCTTTATCCAAATATAAGGCGCCGATAAATGCCTCAAACACATCGGCAAGCAGGGCAGGACGTTCTCTTCCGCCCGTCATTTCCTCCCCTTTGCCCAGCAGGATCAAGCGGCCAAATCCAAGCTCATTTGCGAAGGCAACGAGCGATGGTTCGCAAACAATGGCCGCCCGAAGCTTTGTCAGTTCCCCTTCGGTCATGGTAGGGTATTTATTAAAAAGAAAATGTGAAATGGTCAGTTCGAGAACGGCATCCCCCAAAAACTCGAGCCGTTCATTATCTTCAAAAGGTTTTCTGCGATGCTCATTCACATAGGATGAATGGGTAAAAGCCTGCCTCAACAATTTTTCATTGTCAAAAATAATATTTAATTCTTGCTGAAATTCCTTAAATTGTTTGTCTTTTGCGCGATAGTTAAAATCTTTTTCATTCCCATTCTTGCGCATTACATTCTCCACCTTGTATCTGATTTACACTGTTAAAAGTATAACCTTGTTTATACGTAAAGAAACTTGGCCTCCAAAAGGAGCACCAAGTTCTATTCTACCTTAAAAAAGCCCCGTTTGAAAACGGAGCTTTAAGAATTATTCCAACAAGATTACTTTTGACTTTGTATGTAGTTAACAGCGTCGCCAACTGTACCAATCTTTTCAGCATCTTCGTCGGAAATTTCCATATCGAATTCATCTTCCAATTCCATAACTAGTTCCACTACGTCAAGGGAATCGGCACCTAAATCATCTTTAAAGGAAGCTTCAAGAGTCACTTGAGATTCCTCAACGCCCAAACGGTCAACGATGATTTTTGTAACACGTTCTAATACTTCTGCCATTCTCACTTCACCTCCCCTCAAGCTATTATATAGATAAATTTATAGATAGACAACTTACATCACCATGCCGCCATTAATATGGAGTGTCTGACCAGTGATATAGGATGCATCGTCTGAAGCAAGGAAGGCTGTCATCTTTGCGATATCTTTTGGCTCTCCTAGTCTTGCCAACGGTATCTGCTTCAACATCTCCGCTTTGACATCTTCCGGCAATTGATCCGTCATATCGGTTGTAATAAAGCCAGGTGCAATCGCGTTTACGGTAATATTCCGTGATGCCAGTTCTTTGGCTGTTGTTTTTGTCAAGCCGATAACACCTGCTTTGGCGGCCACATAGTTAGCCTGTCCGGGATTCCCGCTTACGCCGACTACGGAGGTAATATTAATGATTCTACCACTTCGCTGTTTCATCAATTGCCGCGTAACCGCCTTGGTTACAAGGAAGACTCCCTTTAGGTTCGTATTGATGACATCATCCCATTCCTGCTCTTTCATTCTCATCAATAGGTTGTCGCGAGTGATTCCAGCATTATTGACGACAATATCGAGCCGGCCAAAACGGTCTACCGCCGTTTTCACCATATCCGTCACTTCATCAGGATTGGCCACATCGCATTTCACCGTAAAAGCATCTCTTCCCAAGGCCTTGATTTCGTCAACGACTTCATTTGCCTTTGCTTCACTGCCGGCAAAATTTACGGCAACATTGGCACCCTGTCTGGCGAGCTCAAGGGCAATCTCCCGCCCAATTCCTCTTGATGCACCTGTTACCAGCGCCGCTTTCCCTTCCAAATTCATCGGTTTTCCTCCTTCAACGCTTCGATGACACCAAGAGCGGTTTCTTCATCGGAGACAGAATAGGTTTTTACTGTTTTGTCAATTTTCTTTATTAATCCCGATAATACCTTTCCGGGTCCGATTTCGATAAAGGTATCGACACCGAGGGCGATCATTTTTTGGACAGAATCCTCCCATAATACCGGAGAATAGAGTTGTTCAATCAATTTATCCTTAATATCCGGAGCGGAAGTAACCGGTTCGGCGCTCACATTGACTACGACAGGAATATTGGCGTCGTTCATTTTCGCTCCATCCAAAACCTCCCGCAGCTGTCCGGCGGCTGGTTTCATCAACGGGGAATGGAACGGTCCACTTACTTCAAGGGGCAGGACCCGTTTTGCTCCCGCTTCCTTCGCTTTTCCTCCTGCTGTTTCCACGCCTTGTCTTGTACCGGATATAACAATTTGCCCCGGACAATTTAAATTCGCTAATGCCACTATGTGTCCGGATTCTGTAACCTCATGAGTCACTGCAGCCAATTTATCCCGGTCGAGCCCCAAAACCGCGGCCATTGAGCCCTCACCATTCGGAACGGCATGCTCCATGAATTCTCCCCTTTTCCGGACGGCCATAACCCCATCTTCAAAGCTGAGAACGCCAGCAGCTACAAGTGCCGAGTATTCCCCAAGGCTATGCCCGGCGACATAATCAGCAGTAACCCCTGATTTTACAAAATGTGTTAATATAGCGATACTTGTTGTTAATAATGCCGGCTGTGTATTGTAGGTCAGAGTCAGCTCTTCTTTAGGCCCCGCAAAAATCAAATGACTTAACGGAAATTGAAGCGCATCATCAGCCCTTTGAAAATACCCCATTACCTCCGGATACTTATCAGCCAAATCCTTGCCCATTCCAACTGCCTGTGAACCTTGGCCGGGAAACACAAATGCTATTTTTCCCACTGACTTCGCTCCTTTACTGTTCTATTTTTTCGGTCTTCGTCTCTTCCACTGTTTGCTTGACCAGGCTGACGATATCACCAGCCACCATTTCCCTAGTCTGGCGAATCGCACTGAAAATCGCTTGCGCATTTGAGGAACCGTGCGCCTTGATGACCGGTGCTTTAAGACCGAATAATCCGGCACCGCCATATTCTGAATAATCAAGCTTATTCTTTAACTGCATTAAATTTGGTTTTAATACCGCGGCGGCAAGCTTGCTAGTAAAACTGCCCATTAACGCTGTTTTTAACATTTTGAACATCGATAGGGCCGTACCCTCAATCGTTTTTAACACCATATTACCGGTAAATCCGTCAGTTACCACCACATCTGCAACACCATCGAGTAAATCGCGGGCCTCAACATTACCGACGAAATTCAGATTAGAATTTTTCAGCAAGTCAAACGCGTGACGCGTCAGTTCATTGCCCTTTTTTTCTTCGGTTCCGATATTTAACAGTCCAACTCGCGGTTTAGTAATATTCCTTACCTTTTCGGAGTAGATTGAACCCATGATCGCGTATTGCAGCAAATGTTCCGGTTTCGCATCGGCATTGGCGCCGACATCAAGCAATAAAAAGCCTTCTCCGCCTATGGTCGGTAAGGTTGGTGCCAGCGCTGGACGATCAATTCCTTCGATTCTGCCAACCACAAACAATCCTGCCGCCATTAACGCGCCGGTATTTCCTGCAGACAGGCAGGCATCGGCCGCTCCATCGGCAACCTGCTGGGCGGCAAGCACCATTGAAGCTGTTTTTTTACGGCGGACGGCCCTAACCGGTTCATCAGTTCCGAGAATAACCTCTGTCGTATGTAAAATAGAAATTCGATTATGTTCTGTTAAGGTTTCTTTTATTTTGGCTTCATCGCCAACAAGTGTGATATGTAAATCAGGATAGGCTTCAACTGCTTTCATTGCTCCCAAAACAATTTCCTTTGGCGCGTGGTCGCCGCCCATTGCGTCAATTGCTAGTTTCATGTATGTCTCATCCTTTATTGTTTTTCGAACGGTACATTTCAAATTGTCCGGAAAAAACCTGTTCATTATTCACAAAACTGTTAACTTCGACAAATGTTCGTCCGGCATGGTCATCAATTTTTGTCACCCTTGCTTTGGCGACAACCCGTTCATTCAATTTAACCGATCGCTTAAACTGAATATTGGCTTTTGCCGTTAGTGCCAGCTCATCATTGATGACAGCCACTGCGAGGGAGTTGGCCTGGGCAAATACATGGTGGCCTCGGGCTATTTGATTCCGTTGAAACACGTGTTCCGCTTTCACGTCAAAAATCGATATTGCGCTTTGGTCAAGCTCAATATCAATGATTTCACCAATGACCTCTTCAAGCGGGAGGGACCGGACTTCGTCTTCAAACCGTTTTTCCGCTACTGTTTTGATCCGTTCACGCAGCTCGGGAATCGAAAGCTCCAACCGGTCAAGCCGAATTGTTTGAACACTTACTTGGAATTTTTCCGCCAACTCCTCATCAGTGATAAATGGATTATCTTCGATGGTTGAGGTTAATAATCGTTGACGCTCTTTTTTGCTTCGTCTCATTTGTTCACACCGTCCGAGTATTATGACTAGGTACTATGAGTAGTATAAAATTTAAAAAAGCAGATTGCAAGGATTAGTTTTCTGTGCAATCTGCTATTAATGTTCTAATCTAATTTTTCGCCCTCCAAAACCCCCGAATGTTCAAGCTGGTTTCGCAAGTATTGATAGTCGGGAGAGGTCCAAAAGGTTTCGGATTGGATTAGCTGGGCGGCGTCGCTCCGCGCCGTTTCTAGTGCCCGGTAATCATGAACCATATCGGCCACTTTAAACTCAGGAACCCCGCTTTGCTTTTTGCCAAAAAAGTCGCCCGGTCCGCGAAGCTCCAAGTCCTTCTCGCTGAGAACAAAACCATCATTGGTTTCGGTCATAATTCTCATCCGTTCCTGCCCGACCTCCGTTTTGGGGCTGGCAAGCAAAATGCAGTACGCCTGATCGCTGCCGCGGCCAACGCGCCCGCGAAGTTGGTGGAGTTGGGATAAGCCAAAGCGTTCGGCATCATAAATGACCATGATGGTTGCGTTTGGCACGTTTACGCCCACCTCGACCACCGTTGTCGAAACCAGCAGCTGAACTTCATTGGCACTGTAGGCCTTCATGATGGCGTCCTTTTCATCGGACCCCAACCGTCCATGCATAAGACCCACCTTGAAGCGATTTTGAAAATAATGGCTCAAGGTCGTATGCACATCAATTGCGTTTTGGACATCAAGCTTGTCCGATTCTTCGATAAGTGGGCAAATTACGTACGCTTGGTGTCCCTTCACTAATTCTTTTTCGACAAAGCCCAATACTCGTTCAAGCATTTCCGGCTTTGCCCAATACGTCTCGATCGTTTTTCTGCCTGCAGGCATTTCATCAATTACGGAAACATCCATTTCACCGAAAACAGTGATCGCAAGTGTCCGGGGAATCGGGGTTGCTGTCATAAACAGGACATCGGGATTCTCGCCTTTTTCACGCAGGACCCGGCGCTGCTCCACACCGAAACGGTGCTGTTCATCGGTAATCACGAAGCCAAGCCGGTTAAACGTAACTTCATCCTGTATCAGGGCATGTGTTCCGACTAAAATGTCGATTTTACCGCTACCCAGCTCTTCAAGGATTTCCCGCCGGCGCTTGCCTTTAACCGAACTTGTCAGCAGCTCACAGCTAACCTGGAATGGTGCGAGCAATTGCTTTAATGATTGGGCATGCTGCTCGGCAAGTATTTCGGTCGGCACCATCATGGCTCCCTGATACCCGGCCGTCACACTGGCATATAAACCGATCGCCGCTACTGCCGTTTTTCCGGAACCGACATCCCCCTGCAATAATCTGTTCATCCGATAAGGTGATTTAAGATCGGTCAGAATTTCATTGACGACCCGTTTTTGTGCATTGGTCAACGAAAACGGAAGACCGTAAATAAAATTTTTTACTTTATTAACATCATAGTCTTGGCTGATCCCTTGGGATTGTTCCCGTTCAAATTTCCGCAACGCCTGCATTTTTAGTTGAAACAGCAAAAATTCCTCATACACAAACCGGCGGCGGGCTTGTTTCACATCTTCTTGGCTTGAGGGAAAATGCATCGCCCTAACGGCATCCTTCCGGTTAAGCAGTCGGTATTTTTGCAAAAAGTACCCTGGCAGTGTTTCCTCTATTAAACTGCCATATTGCTGGAAAGCAAGACTAATAAATTTACGCATCCCTTTTGTGGTAATTTTCCCCCTTAATGAATAAACGGGTTCGAACTGATTCACTTTGGTATTTGTCCCTAGCTGCACTTCATTTGCCGTTATCGTTTGGCGATGCGCATCCCATTTTCCTGTAACGGTGATGATGTCATTCATGTTTAATTTATTTTTCAAATACGGCTGGTTAAAGAAAACGACTTTGATTAAATAAACGCCGATAAACATCCGGATCGTAAGCTTGGATTTCTTCCTGCCATAATAGGCAAGAGAAGGCTCGCTGTGAACCTTCCCCTCCACGGTTATTTTCTCATCATGTTGGACTTCGGTAAGGTCCCGCAGCCGGTAATCCTCATACCGGTAAGGAAAGTATTCCAATAAATCTCGAATGGTTACGATGTTCATTTCTGCGAGGCTTTCCGCTGTTTCTTCTCCTATGCCCTTTAATGCCATTACTGATTGGCTTAAAATCTGGTTCACTTCTCTTTCAGCGGCATACCAAAGATTTTTGCCTCAAGCCTGCGTCCTGTTGGAGTAGCCGCCAACCCTCCTCCTGCAGTTTCTCGTAAAGCAGTTGGCATGGTCTGACCAATTTTGTACATCGCCTCGATGACTTCATCACACGGGATTCGACTGGTGACCCCTGCGAGGGCCATATCGGCTGCGACCATCGCATTGGCCGCTCCCATGGCATTTCGTTTGACGCATGGGACTTCAACAAGTCCGGCAACTGGGTCACAAACAAGTCCGAGCATATTTTTCAGCGTGATGGCCATCGCTTCGGCACACTGTTGCGGTGTACCTCCAGCCATTTCAACAATTGCAGCAGCAGCCATTCCCGCTGCCGAACCGACCTCAGCTTGACAGCCGCCAGCGGCACCGGAAATGGATGCATTATTGGCGACAACGAATCCAAAGGCTCCGGCGGTAAATAAAAAGGAAACCATTTGCCCTCTCGTAGGATGAAGTTTTTTCTTAACAGCAAATAATGTTCCCGGAACTACTCCCGCAGAGCCTGCTGTCGGTGTGGCACAAATTGTTCCCATCGCGGCGTTTACTTCGTTAGTCGCCACAGCTTTGCTTACTGCATCAAGTATTGTTTCCCCGGATAGGAAATTTCCTTTTTCAATATATTTTTGCAGCAAAACGGCATCCCCTCCAGTCAAACCTGAATGGGACTTGACCCCTTTTATTCCCCGTTCCACTGCCTCCTCCATTACCTTCAAATTGCGGTCCATAAAGGAGAGAACCTCTTCACGCGAACGCCCCGTCACCACTACTTCCTGCTCAATCATGATTTCCGAGATTTTCTTATTTTGGCTGACAGCCAGTTCCACTAATTCTGCTACATTTCTAAACATTGGTTTCACCCCTTTTTCATATGACCGTTAGTCAACAATTTTTGTTACTTTTAATATATTCGGAAGCTGTTCAAGTTCTTCAAGCAGCTTGTCATCCACATTTTCATCGACCTCAATGGTCATGAGCGCCATTTTTCCGACTTCCTTGCGTGAAACCTCCATATGGCCGATGTTAATTTCGTACTTGGCCAAAGTATTGGCGACACTAGCAATCGCGCCGAAGCGGTCATTATGGACCACGAGAATGGCCGGGTGGTTTCCTGACAGCTTTAAGGCAAAACCGTTTAACTCGGTAATTTCAATTTTTCCGCCGCCAATGGATATTCCGACCAATTCAAGCTCACCATTATGGTCGCCAATTATAACTCTTGCGGTATTCGGATGGTCAGGCACGGCATCCTCTTCTATAAACTGAATTTTCATTCCCCGTTCGTTTGCAATATCGAGGGCATTGATAATTCGTGTATCATCAGTATCAAAATCCAACAGCCCACCAACGATGGCCACGTCGGTTCCATGGCCTTTATAAGTTTTAGCAAACGAGCCATACAGGGATATGTTGGCCCATTTAGGCTCTCTGCCAAATAGGCTTCTGGCCACGCGGCCAATTCTTGCCGCACCCGCAGTATGGGAACTTGAAGGACCAATCATCACCGGTCCGATAATATCGAAAACACTTCTATATTTCACCTTATTCTCCCCCTTACCATCAGTGTATTAGTCAAGGTTCTATTTGAACCGCATTTCGCTTTACAAACCAAAAAGAAGGGTTGCCCCAAATGGAGGGCGCCCCTTCTATTTTAGCGGTTGTTTATTCAATTGAAAAGATAAATGAATATAATGGCTGTTGGCCATTATGCACTTCAATTTCGACATCGCTGTATTGCTCTTCCACAAATTGAGTCAATGTCGCTACCTCTGCCTCGGTCACATCTTCACCATAAATAATTGTTAGGATTTCCGAATCCTCATCCATCAATTGTGTTAACAAATCTTGGGCAACCTTTTGTTTGTCTTTATTTTTCACGACAATTTTACCTTCAGCTATGCCCATGAAATCATCTTTTTCAATTTCAAGACCATCGATTTGAGTATCGCGGACTGCAAAAGTAATTTGACCGGTTTTAACATGATTTAACGCTTCGGTCATGCCTGCTGCATTGGATTCCGCATCAGCAGAAGGATTGAATGCCAGCAATGCCGAAAGTCCTTGTGGCACCGTCTTTGAAGGGATGACGTAGATTTCTTCATCCGCCACATCGGCTGCCTGCTGGGCTGCCATAATGATATTTTTATTATTAGGCAAAATAAAGATCTTTTTCGCGTTGACATCCTTGACAGCCTTCACAATATCCTCTGTGCTTGGGTTCATTGTCTGACCGCCTTCAATGACTGCATGGGCACCGATGCTCTTAAATAAATCGGCAATGCCTGCTCCCATTGATACGGTCACAATGCCATACTCCTGTTTTTCCTTTGGTGCTTCGGTACGGCCCGAAACAAGCGGTGTTTTCGTTTCACCGACAATATTGGAGTGCTGGAGACGCATATTTTCGATCTTCATGTTAATTAAGTTTCCGTAACGCTGGCCATAGGATAATATTTCTCCCGGCTGTTCAGAGTGAATATGTACCTTTACTACGTCATCATCGGCAATGACTAATAAGGAATCGCCGTATTTGTCCAAATCATTCCGGAAGTTTGTTTCATCGAATGGATTTTTGGCCAGCTTATCTTCTTCAAACCGCACCATAAATTCTGTACAATATCCAAATACGATGTCTTCCGTGTTGATATGGCTTTGTACACTTTTATGATGCTCAGCGCTCACCAACTCATCCATTGATGGCAGATCTTCAGGTGAATCAGGAAGCTGTTCGCCTTTTAGCTGGGCAAGAAAACCTTCATAGACGCAAACGAGACCCTGCCCGCCGCTGTCAACGACACCGACTTCCTTTAACACAGGTAGCAGGTCCGGGGTCCGCTTTAACGAAGCTTTTGCTTCTTTTAAAACTTCCTCCATAACGACTATAATATCACCTGACTTTTGTGCAGCCTGAACGCCTTTTTTCGCTGCATCTTTTGCAACAGTTAAAATTGTTCCTTCGACAGGCTTCATTACAGCTTTATACGCAGTTTCAACGCCAGCTTCCAATGCGCCGGCAAAATCTTGGGCATTTATTTGAGCTTTTGCTTCAATCGCTTTGGAAAAACCACGGAACAACTGGGATAGAATAACGCCTGAATTTCCCCGAGCCCCCATTAACAGGCCTTTGGAAAGGGCAGTCCCGACTTTTCCAATATGCTCCTGCACATTATTTTTTACTTCTTTGGCTCCGGAAGTCATGGATAAATTCATATTTGTTCCAGTATCGCCATCCGGCACGGGAAAAACGTTTAGCGCATCGACCATTTTGGCATTTGCCGCCAAATTATTAGCACCAGAAATGACCATTTCGGCAAAACGTTTTCCATCCAACGATGTTATTGACACAAAACCTTCCTCCTTAACTATGGGTTCGTCACACGAACTCCTTGAACGTAAATATTAACCGAGTCAACGGCAAGTCCAACAGTCTTATCAAGGGTATATTTCACCTTTGATTGCACGTTGTGAGCAATTTCGGAAATTTTCGTTCCATAGCTGACAATTATGTACATATCGATATGTATTGCCTCATTTTCCTGACGAACAATCACACCGCGGGTAAAGTTTTCCTTGCGGAGTATTTCCGTAATGCCGTCTTTGATTTGATTCTTTGAGGCCATGCCTACAATACCATAGCATTCGATTGCTGCTCCACCGGCAATGGTTGCGATTACTTCGTTGGAAATATCAATTTGTCCGTACTTGGTTTTTAATTCAATGGACATGAATCGTTCCCCCTCATGTATAATTGCTCCTTAACTACAGTCATTTTACTATAGTAACTGCAAGATTGAAAGTCATACCTGCCTGTTATCTATAACAGCATTTTTTTCAAAAGGTTGTCAAGGTTTTTTTCTTGAAACCTTAAAACTAAGCTATTGCATTCGAATGGGTTGTATGATAAATTATTAAGGTATCTTAAGACTAGAAAATTCAGCTTGGCCATTTCCTAATATAAATGTATATTTTATGGATTGCTGGTAAAGCTTTTGTTAGTTAAGGAGGGATAGTCTATGCCACGTAAATGTGTAGTAACTGGAAAGAAAACCACTACTGGTAATGCACGTTCTCACGCAATGAACGCAAACAAGCGCACTTGGGGTGCCAACCTACAAAAAGTTCGTATTCTTGTTGATGGAAAGCCAAAGCGTGTTTGGGTTTCTGCAAGAGCGTTAAGATCTGGTAAAGTAGAACGCGTTTAATAATTGATGGGCATCCTTAATAAGGATGCTCATTTTATTTCCTGCCCTATTTTATTAACTTGCCCAAAATCGCAAAAATAAAAGCACCCAATTGGTTTGGGTGCCGCTCTCATATCTATTCGTTTTTCTTAAACACACCAATCATCGCCCGCACAAGTCCGCCTAAAAATCTCGGCAGTTTAATCGTATAAAATTTCATACTTTCCCTCCTCAAAAATCTCGGCATCTCTACTCTTATTCACTAAACCTCTTTCGCCGCCCTTACCATATTATTCAAACGAACGAAATCGGGCACAATTACTGAGGCCTATTAATCATGACTTCTTATCACTATTAATATGCCTTCTGAAAATGAAAAAGTACCATATTCACTAATAAGTTCATTACTAATACATAGTGTAGAACCCATGGAAATATGACGATTTTCCAAAGGAAATTTGAAGCCTTGAAGAGTAAGATTGGAAACATTAAGTGTTAATGGAACGAAAGAAATGTATTTTTTTTCGGGCATTTTTTCAACTGAATAGGTACCCGGTCCTGCCAAATAGGCAATGTTTTTTCGGTCAATCAGACTGATTTTTGTGAAATTTCCTTGACTTAACGGCTTGAACAGCAACTGGACATTGGCCAGCAAATGGTCAAGCCTGCCACCGGTTGCCCCAAACAAGCGAATTTCCTCGGGATTTTGAGCGACTGCCCAATTTAAGGCCAGCTCGGTGTCGGTTTCATCTTTTTCCGGCTTAAATCGTTTCAAATTAGTGATTTTGCTTTCAATAAAAGCCAGTTCCCGCTCTGAAACAGAATCAAAATCACCAAAGGCCATCATGGGTTGTATGTTCCGTGATAAAAGATGGAAAACCCCGCGGTCAACCCCAACCCATACTTCACTTTCTGTATTGTATTCTGTTAAATCAGGCAAAAGTTCTTCAGGCCCTCCGGCAAGAATATTAATGACCATCTATTATTACTCCTTTATGTATGACAAAGAGCTGTCTTATGAGACAGCCCCTCCTTTATGATCCTCTAATTAGCGATATCGCCTTGGCATAATCTTGTTGATTGTAGATGGCCGAACCGGCAACAAGCACGGTGGCTCCCGCCTCGATACACAACTTTGCCGTTTCAGGATTTACCCCGCCATCGATTTCAATTTCTAGACTAACGCCTTTTTCCTCTGCCAATTCTTTTACTTCTTTTATTTTTGGCAGGACTTCGGGAATAAATTTCTGACCCCCAAATCCGGGATTGACTGACATGAGGAGAACCATATCAATATCCTTGACAATATGCTGGATGGAATTAACCGGTGTAGCCGGATTTAACACAACCCCCGCTTTTACGCCAAAGGATTTTATGTTCTGAATGGTCCGGTGAAGATGCCGGCATGCTTCCACATGAACAGTAATATAATCGGCTCCCGCTTTGGCAAATGCCTCGATATATTGATCAGGGTTTTCAATCATTAGATGTACATCAAGCGGCAGCTTTGTTACTGGACGTATTGCCTCGACAATTAACGGCCCAATCGTAATATTCGGCACAAAGTGACCATCCATTACATCAACATGAATATAATCGGCTCCCCCTGTTTCTACAGCGGTGATTTCCTCTGCCAATTTAGCAAAATCGGCAGAAAGGATGGACGGTGCTATTTTTACCATCTTTAATACCTCGGCTTTCTATCTTTTATTTCCTGGAGAAAATCCAAATAATGTTGATATCGATACCCCGGAATTTCCCCTGCTTCCACCTTGGCCTTTACCCCGCACTTGGGTTCACTTACATGAAAGCAGCCACGAAATTTGCAATTCTCGCTTGCCCTCAGAATTTCAGGAAAACAAGCAGTCAAATCCTCAGCTTCAATATTGGCAAACTCCAATGAACTAAAGCCGGGTGTATCTGCAACAAGACCATTGCCCACTTTTATCAATTCAACATGTCTTGTCGTATGCCTTCCTCTGCCCAAATGCGTAGAAATATCGTTTGTTTTCAGTTCTAGGTCAGGTCTTAACACATTCAATAGCGAGGACTTACCCACCCCGGATTGCCCGGCAAACACAGATATTTTATTTTCAAGATGCGGGTTCAATTGTTCGATTCCGGTTTCCGTTTCCGATGAGGTAAGAATGACTTCATAACCGGCAACCCGGTATTGACGAGCAAATTCTTCAATCTTCTCGTGCTGCAGTTCATTTGCTAAATCCATTTTGGTAATGCAAATAATCGGCTCTATATGGTTAAATTCAACAAGGACAAGAAATCGGTCCAACAGGACGGTGCTGAAATCCGGCTCAACCGCCGAGAATACCAGAATTGCCTGATCCACGTTTGCGATTGGCGGGCGTACCAATTCATTCTTGCGTTCCTTCACCTCAAGGATGTAGCCCTCTTGGTCATTTTCCGCTTGGAAAACGACCTCATCGCCAACAAGCGGGGAAATTTTATTTTTTCGGAATACTCCTCTTCCCCGGCATTGAATTAATTCTTCCTTATTGAGAACGTAATAAAAACCACTTAAGGCCTTGACAATTTTCCCTTCAGGCATAGCAGCCCTCCTTGCCTGATAGATATTTGAATTTTTATCCCTTTATTGAACATCGTTGTAATTAACAGTTTCTTCGGCAATCAATTCCGAATCGCGCCACACCTTGTAGCTTGCTGTTTTACCTTCGGCAATAATTAATTTAATTTGGCGTCTTGAGGTTTCCGTAATAAAAAATTTGTCCGCAGGCACAGTCGGATAGTGGTCCATATCATCGATATAGATGATGACCTCCTGTTTTTGTCCCGGCTGGCCAGGAATAGGCGGGACAAATTCAACGGTTACTTCCTTGGTATATTCTTTCGGTGGTTTTTCTTCTTTTCCCTTGGAGACAATCACGGTAATCTTGTCGCCTTTTTGCAGATTTGCTCCCTGTTTTGGTTCTTGCGAGATAATCATGCCTTTAGGGATTGTGTCGTTATATTGTTCCTGAGAAGCATCTAAGGTTAACCCGGCTGATGCAGCATAATCCTGAGCAGCTTTTACGCTATATTGCGTTAGGTCCATGAGGACAATTTTTTCAGGCCCTTTGCTTACTTCTAACTCCAAAATAGTATCCTCGGGAACCACTTTTTTACCTGGTGCCGGATTCTGGCCAATAATCGTCCCTGGTTCACTATCATCGTGTTTTTCAATCTTTTTTATTTCTTTAAAATCCAATTTTTCCAACAGTCTAACGATATCATCAAATTGACGGTCAACATAATCATCAAGCTCATATTTTTCTTTGCCACTGCTAACATACAGTGTCACTCTTGCATGTTCCTTAACGGTTGTACCTGCTGGCGGATCTGTCTTGATAACCTGTCCTTGTTTGACTTTTTCATCTGTAAGTTCAATTGCTTTATCGATATTCAAGCCTTTTAGTTTAAGCTTTGATATCGCATCTTCTTCATTCATGCCGCTTACATCCGGAATCTTAATATCTTTTGCCTGCAGCATCCCCGAGATGAACACGGCCGATAATCCGAGCAGGATGAGTACCAGAAGTGCGGAAATCAAAATGATCGGCCACTTTTTCCGCTTCTTGCCCGGTTTTTTTTCCTTATTCGTATTTACTGCTGAATCACTTTTCTCACTGCTATGAACCAGTGTTTCGTCGAGATTTTTTAACGGCTTGTCATTGGTAATGACAGGAATGGCCTTCGTAGCCTCATCATCAACCGGGATGACAAACTTTGGTTCATTGATTCTTTCGGGATCAAGGGCCGTTCTTAAGTCTTCCTCCATTTCATCCACACTATTATACCGATGGAATGAGTCTTTGGCGGTCGCCTTTAAGACGATATTTTCCACACTTTGTGGGATATTTGGATTCCATCTCCTGACTGAAGGCGTTTCGGATTGCAAATGCTTTAAGGCAATTGAAACTGCCGATTCTCCCGAAAATGGAAGCCGGCCGGTCAATAATTCAAACATGACAATGCCTAAAGAGTATATGTCCGATTTACGATTGGCCATACCGCCGCGTGCTTGTTCTGGAGATAAGTAATGAACCGAGCCAAGGACGGAATTTGTCTGGGTGATGCTTGTGGCCGTTAAAGCCATGGCAATGCCGAAATCGGTAATTTTGACATTACCGTCATGATCAATCAAAATGTTCTGCGGTTTAATATCCCGATGAATAATATGGTTGTGGTGTGCATGAGAAATGGCTGAGGTCAATTCTCTCATGATTCCGATTGTTTCTTCGACTCGAAGAGGCGAGTTTTGCTGTATGTATTGTTTCAATGTTGTCCCATCAACATATTCCATCACTATATAATAAAGATCGTCTTCTTCACCGACATCATAAATGTTGACAATGTTTGGATGGGCAAGGCTTGTCGCCGATTGGGCTTCCCTGTGAAATCTCCGAATAAACTCCTCGTCATTGGCGAAGTCGAGCCGGAGCATTTTTACGGCAACGTCACGGTCGAGAATCATGTCATGTGCCAAGTAAACATTGGCCATACCGCCGCCGCCGACCATATGTAAAATCTTGTAGCGTCCGCTTAATCTTTTCCCAATCATCATTTAGCAATCACCCTCACTGCACTCGGAAAACTTTACAATCGAAAGCGTAATATTATCTTCTCCACCGTATTCATTTGCGAGTGAGATAAAGGCTGCGGCTTTTTGCTCCAGCTGTTCGTCATTCAAGAGAATTTCCATCATTTCTTGTTCACTTACTTTATTGGAAAGCCCATCGGAACATAATAGCAGGATATCGCCTTCTTCGAACATAATCGTTTTTAGATCCATTTCGACCATTTTTTCAGTACCCAGTGACCGGAGCAGGACATTTTTGCGAGGATGATGTTCGGCATCTTCCTTCGATATTTGCCCGGTACGGACCAATTCATTGACGAGCGAGTGATCTTCGGTGATTTGTTTAAAGCCAGACTCATTTAACAAATACCCGCGGCTATCCCCAATGTGCGCCAAGGTGGCAAACGTATCTGTGGTGATTGCGGCAACGATTGTCGTACCCATCCCAAAGCATTCGGAATGGGTAGCGGCATGTTCAAACAAAAGTCCGTTGACAATCGAGATATGTTCCATTAGCCATTTTTCGGCAGCATCCGCAGTTTTAATACCCTTGGACTCCTCCCAAGCGTTTTTCAATTGAGCCACTGTCATGTTACTTGCCACATCGCCGGCGCGATGCCCTCCCATCCCGTCAGCAATAACGGCAAGAAGGCTGCCATCAAGATTTTGAAAGACACCGCCGGCATCTTCATTGTGAACCCGCACTTTCCCTCTGTCTGTTAGAAATACCGCTCTCATACGATTACATCGTCTCCTCTTTCCGCTCCTTTGCCCGGAGCTGACCACATGCAGCATCAATGTCATGACCGTGCTCACGGCGTATAGTTACATTGACTCCATGGTTTTTTAATGTTTTTTCAAAGGCAAAAATCTTGTCTTTTGGGGTCCGGACGTAATCCCGCTCGGGAACATAGTTTACCGGTATCAAATTGACATGGCATTTCAAACCTTTGATTAGGGCAGCCAATTCCTCCGCATGCTCGACTGTATCATTTACCCCGCCGAACAAGCCATACTCAAAGCTGACACGACGACCCGTCTTATCGATATAATACCTTACTGCTTTCATTAAGTCATCAAGTTTATAGGCTTTGTTGATTGGCATAAGCCTAGTGCGAAGCTCGGTATTCGGGGCATGCAGGGAAATCGCAAAATTGATCTGCATATTTTCATCGGCAAATTGATAGATTTTGGGAATAATCCCGCTCGTCGATACAGTGATATGGCGCGCGCCGATATTAAGTCCATTCTCATGATTAATGATTTTTAAAAACGACAGCATGTTATCGTAGTTATCAAAAGGCTCGCCGATGCCCATGATGACAACAGAACTGACTCGCTCCGCTGATTCATCAAGCGCCTTTTGAACCTTAACTACCTGGGCAACAATTTCCCCTGCTTCCAAATGCCGCTTCAGTCCGCCAAGTGTGGAAGCGCAGAAGGTGCAGCCAATCCGGCAGCCCACCTGGGTTGTGACACACACAGAATTTCCGTAATCATGGCGCATCAGGACTGTCTCAATGGAGTAGCCATCGTGAAGTTCAAATAAAAATTTGATGGTTCCATCTGAGGAGGTTTGTTGAATCACCGTGTTTAATGTTGTTATTTGGAAATGATTCGCCAGCAGTTCACGCAAACCCTTAGATAAATTGCTCATCTCTTCAAAGTCGATAGCCCTTTTCTTATAGAGCCAATCAAAGATTTGCTCTGCCCTAAACGGCTTTTCACCGTGATCCTTAAGCCACTCTCGAAGTTCATTCAGCTGCAATGAATAGATGGATTGTTTCTTTTCCAATGTTGTATTTGTCTCTGTTGTATTTAATTGCTCCAATACTTACACCTTCCTTTTCAGTACCGCAATATAAAAGCCGTCCGACCCAAAGTCCTGCGGGAATATTTGCAAATCATAGCCGGTAATCAGCGGTTGGACCGCCTCGGGCATCCGAGTTTTGAAAGATACATCACCTTCAAATTCCGGGTTGTTTTCTAAAAATGTCTTTACAGTATGTTCATTTTCCTCTTTGTCGACTGTACAGGTACTATAAACAAGGGTTCCGCCTTTTCTCAAAAGCGGAGCAATAGACGTTAATAAATCCTGCTGAATACTGCTCAATCGGTTTAAATCCTTTTCAGTCTTCGTATATTTCATATCCGGCTTTCTTCGCATCACCCCGAGGCCTGAACAGGGTGCATCCAGCAATATTCGATGGAATGTTTCATGCTTGAACTTTTCCGGTAAAAGTCTTGAATCGGAAACATTCGTTTTTACATTTGATAACCCTAGCCTGCGGGCATTTTCATTGATTAACCGGACTTTGTGCTGGTGAAGGTCAACTGAAATCACCTCGCCAGTATTTTGCATTTTTTCTGCAATGTGCGTGCTTTTGCCTCCAGGGGCAGCGCAAGCATCAAGGACAAATTCGTTTTCCACAGCGCCTAATGCATAGGTGGCAAGCATCGAACTTTCATCCTGGATGGTTAACATCCCATATTTATAGGCCATGCTAGATGCCAGGTTCCCTTTTAATGCCCTGATTGCTTCGGGAATAATCGGGCTTTTTTCAATTTGATAGCCTTCTTCCTCAAGGAGCTGGACACATTCATCCCTCGAAATCTTAGTGAGATTGACTCTGGCTGTTTGCATTGGTGCTGTTAAATTAATTTCACACATTTCCTTTGTTTTATCATATCCAAATTGGTTAGCCCATCTTGTTACCAACCATAGTGGGTGACTGGTTTCTAATGATAATCTCTCAACCGGGTCATTGACCTCACTTAATGATGGAAGCCCCTCTCTCTGAATGCTCCTCAATACCCCATTGACCAAACCGGCAATCCCTTTATGCCCGCGTTTTTTAGCAATTTCTACTGCTTCATAGATTGCGGCGCGATCGGGGATTCGATCAAGATAAACCATTTGGTATACCGTAAGTCTTAGTAAATGAAGAACCCAATCGGCCAGTTTTTTATTGTCCTTCACAAACGGCTTTAGAAAAAAATCAAGTGCCATTTTTCTTTGCAATGTTCCGTAGGTCAATTCTGTTAATAAGCCAACATCGACAGGCGACAATTCATTTTTTTCAATTGTACTGTTTAAAAGCAAATTGCTGTAAGATTGATTTTTCTCAATTGATGTTAATAAGTCCAATGCAGTTTCACGTACATTTTTTTTTGCCTTTGTTGTCATGTCATTCTCCTAGCTTGCTTCCTGCTGTTAATTTGGAGCCTGCGCCCCTTAAGAATTGTTCACCTGTCATTTTTGTCTTCCCTGCTGGCTGAAGCTCCGTTATTTTAATGGCTGTTTCATTGCCTGTGCTGACAATGGGTCCGTCAGGGTCAATTCTAATGATGGTGCCAGGTTCAGCATCTGCGGTCCCCTTTACTTTTTCCCCTTGCCAAATTTTTACCGTTTGGCCATCCAATGTGGTAAAGGCAACCGGCCATGGATTTAAACCACGTATGTGATTATAAATTTCTTCCCCGGGCTTTTTCCAATTTATTTTCTCCTGCTCCCGTTTAATATTTGGAGCAAAGGTCGCTTCTGCGTCATTTTGCGGGATCGGCTCCAATTTGCCCGCAAGAAGCGGAGGCAGTGTTTCCGACAACAGTTTGGCCCCAGCAGGGCTAAGCTTATTATGAAGGGTGCCTACATTATCTTCATTGGTGATCGGAACCTCAACACTGGCTAGCATATCGCCTGCATCCAATTTCTCTACCATATACATAATCGTGATTCCTGTTTTTGCCTTTCCTTGAATAATCGCATAGTGAATCGGAGCTCCGCCGCGCAGTTCCGGAAGCAAGGAAGCGTGCACATTAATGCAACCATGGGCGGGAGCATCCAGCAATTGTTTTGGCAAAATTTGCCCGAATGCCGCGGTTATGATTAAATCCGGCTTTAACGCTATGATTTTTTCTAGTTCTTCCGGCTGGCGGATTTTTTCTGGCTGCAACACTGGAATTCCCTGTTTTATTGCTTCCACTTTAACGGGAGGCGGGGTCAGCACCTTTTTTCTGCCAACCGGGCGGTCAGGCTGGGTCACGACACCGATTACTTCATAGCCATCCTCAATAATTTGCCTTAAGATGGGGACTGAGAAATCAGGCGTGCCCATAAACACAATCTTCGTCATTTTACGCTTCTTCTCCTTTTAACTCGTCTTCCTCCAGATACCTAATAACCTTTGATGTAAATAGGATTCCATCCAGGTGATCTATTTCATGCTGAATCGCCCGAGCAAGAAACCCTTCCGCTTCCAGTTCATACTTTCTGCCTTTGCGGTCATATGCCTCAATTTTCACGTAATTTGGTCTTGTAACTTCTCCAAATAATCCCGGAAAGCTTAGGCAACCTTCCGGACCAGTTTGTTCTCCGGAAGTATTCAGGATTTTCGGGTTAATCATTTCGATTGTACCAGCTTCGTCATCAATATCGACAATTGCGACTCGCGCATCCAGACCGATTTGTGGTGCAGCAAGGCCGACACCATCATGTTCAATCATCGTATCGTACATATCATCAAGCGTTTTTGCAAGTTTTCGGTTAAACACTGTTACCTCTTTACATTTCGTCTCGAGGATGTCAGCGGGGTAGTTTACTATTTTTCTTATTGCCAAAATCTTTCCTCCGTTAATTCAATCTCGTGCACATATATATATTAATCATTTTTACCAGATTACATCAGGATAAACGGGTTAACATCAACCGAAACCAACAGGCCGTTTTTTGCTTCTTTCTGATACTGGTCCAGAATCGTCTTTAACGTTTTGGTCAGGTTCGGTTCCCGTTTGTATTTTATCAGACATTGATAGCGGTATCTATTATTTATCCTTGCAATTGGCGATACCGCGGGCCCTAAGATCACCGCCTCATTTGACAGTTGCGAGCGCACATAGTTTGTGATCTTTTCCGTTGCAGATACTACAGTCAGCAGCTCCTCATGGCTAACGGTAATTAGTGATAAATAATAAAATGGAGGGTAATGGTGCATCCTCCGGACCAACATTTCCCGCTGGTAAAACTGATCGAAATCCTGGTGCCCAGCAAGCTCAATGCTGTAGTGCTCGGGGGTATAGGTTTGGATGATGACCTCCCCCGGCAGTTGATGGCGTCCAGCCCTGCCGCTTACCTGCGTCAATAATTGAAAGGTTTTTTCCGACGAACGAAAGTCCGGGAGATGAAGCATCGTATCAGCCGATAACACGCCAACTAGTGTGATATTGGGGAAATCGAGGCCCTTGGCAATCATTTGCGTTCCTAATAATATATCGGCTTTCCCTTCCTGAAACTCCTTTAACAGACGCTCATGTGCCCCTTTCCGGCCTGTCGTATCGACATCCATGCGAATCACTCTTGCCTCGGGAAGAATTTTCCCCAGCTCGTCTTCCACCTTTTGCGTGCCTGTACCAAAATAACGGATATATTCACTTGAACACTCAGGACAGACTTTTGGCACGATTGTTTCGTACCCGCAATAATGGCATTTCATCTGTACTCCTGCGCGATGATAGGTGAGGGAAATATCACAGTTTGGGCAATTTACCACATAGCCACAATCGCGGCACATCACGAACGACGAATGGCCACGTTTATTTAAAAACAACACGGTCTGCTGCTTTTTGGAAATCCTGTCTTGCAGCAATTCAAACAATTTTCTAGAAAACATTGAGCGGTTTCCCGCTCTAAGTTCCTCCCGCATGTCGATAATTTCTACCGCAGGGAGGGCCTGATTGTTCATCCTTGTAGGCAGCTTCAATAAATGATAAACATTTTTCTGCGCTCTAGCAAAGGACTCCAGCGATGGCGTGGCGCTGCCAAGCACAACCGGGCAGTTATTGGTTTGTGCCCTTCTGATTGCCACATCGCGAGCATGATATCGCGGCATATCCTCCTGCTTATAGCTTGTTTCATGTTCTTCATCAATAATAATGATGCCAATATTTTCAAACGGCGCGAAAATGGCTGATCTGGCCCCCACCGCAACCTTGACCTCTTTGCGCTGTATTTTCCGCCATTCGTCATATTTTTCTCCTGCCGATAACCCGCTGTGCAAAACTGCTACCAAATCGCCGAATCTGCCCTTAAACCTGTTCACCATTTGTGGTGTTAATGAAATTTCCGGAACCAGGACAATCGCTTCTTTTCCTTTGTCAATGACTTCCTGGATCGATTGCAAATAGATTTCAGTTTTTCCGCTTCCGGTAACCCCGTATAGCAAAAATACTTCGTGTTCATTTTTTTCTATGGCAGTCAGGATTGGTTTGATTGCTGTCGTTTGGGCATTCGTTAATGGCAGAGGAGTGGTTCTTTCAAAGGATCGGTGCTCGAAAGGATCCCTGTAGATTTCCATATCAAACTCGGCAACGAGCTGTTTAGACGCGAGTGCCTTCACAACTGCCGAGGACACTTTTAATTCGGCGGTTAACTGCTTTAATTCAATGGGCTGATTATGGTCTAAAAAAAATCTTAGAATTTGTTTTTGTTTCTCAGCGTTGGCGGGCAACCCTTCCAGTTCATTTTTTATTTCTTCGGGGCTAACAACCGGTTTAACGTATTTAACCTGTTTTTTCCTAACCTTGTCTTTTACCAAGTAAATCACTTCAAGCAGTCCTGCCGCAGCCTCCCGCTGCAGCAGCGGCACAATATTATGTTCTAATGCCATCGTCCAATCTAGCATTTGCCCTGTTTCAAAATAGACCCTTAGTTGCACAGGTAATTGGTCAGGCTCTACCCCGACAGCAAGCCGCACCTTTTTTTCATACTTTGCCTTTAGGGCAGCCGGAAGCATTGCCTGGTAAGCGAAGATTTTAAAACAAAGCGTTTTGTCAGTCAGCCAATCACCAAGTTCAAGTAATTCCTGATTTAAAACTGGTTCAATGTCCATTGGCTCAATAATTTCCCTAAGCTGTTTAATTTCGGATTCTACTTTAATACCGGTCACAAATCCTTGAATGTTTCTTGGTCCAAAAGGAACAATCACTCTCATGCCCGGCTGAATGACATCCTGCCATTTTTCTGGAATCAAATAGTCGTATGACTTATCCGTTTGTTTTGTCGGTACATCCACTACCACACTGGCAATTTTCATTAGTTATTCATATCCTTCAATAATGCTTCAATTTCCTCAATAATTTTTCCGGCAACTGCCGCTTTTGACATTAATGGTAATTCAATACTTGAACCATTCCGTTTAAACAACGTCACAATATTTGTATCAGTGCCAAATCCCGCCCCGTCAGCTTTGACATTATTGGCGACGATCATATCGGCATTTTTTGCAGATAGCTTCTTCCTGGCGTAATCGTCGACATCGTTCGTTTCAGCCGCAAAGCCGATTAACAGTTGATGTTCCTTACGTTTACCGAGCTCAAACAAAATATCCTTTGTCCTTTCTAGCTCAAGGATTGCATCGCCTGTCTGTTTCTTTACTTTATGGTCATGAACAATTTTCGGGCGGTAGTCCGCCACGGCAGCTGTTTTAATGACAACATCCGCTTCGCTAAAATGTTCCAGGACAGCCTGATACATCTCTTCAGCGCTTTCCACTTTGACAAGTTCAACTCCAGTAGGAACCTGAAGACTAACGGGTCCTGAAACCAGGATGACTCGGGCACCTTGTTTTTTGGCTTCCTCTGCCAACGCATATCCCATTTTTCCGCTTGAATGATTGGAGATAAACCGGACTGGGTCAATTTTTTCCCTTGTTGGCCCCGCGGTAAGCAAAACCGTTTTTCCGGCTAGCCGTTTTGCTTCCCTGCCTGCGAAATATGCCTGGATTGTCGAAACGATTTTTTCAGGTTCTTCCAATCTGCCTTTGCCGACATAACCACAGGCAAGATATCCCTCGCCCGGCTCGATAAATTGGCAGCCGAATTCTGCTAAAATCGCCAAATTTCTTTTAACAGCAGGGTGGTCATACATATGGACATTCATCGCAGGAGCAATCCATACTGGAGCAGAAGTGGCTAGAAGGGTGGTAGTAATCATATTGTCGGCAATTCCTCCCGCCAATTTTCCGATAATATTGGCGGTTGCCGGGGCAACCAAAACCAGGTCAGCCCAGTCTGCGAGATCGATATGGGCAATGACTTGCGGATTTTTTTCATCAAAGGTGTCAGTATATACATCATTTCGTGATAAAGCCTGAAAGGTTAAAGGGGTGACAAATTTTGCCGCGGATTCGCTCAGGACGACTTTTACATGTGCCCCCGCCTGGACAAGCTTGCTTGTCAGTGCCGCGGCCTTGTATACGGCGATTCCTCCCGTGACACATAGCAGAATTTTTTTATTGTTAATCATGGTTATCCTCCGCTCTCGATACAGTTTCTCTTCCTTCTATTATGCTGGAATCGAAGCATTTTTTCATCTTTTTCCTTCTAAATATCGACAGATTTCTTCATTCAACAGAAGGCGGTGTGAGCAGAGCTGCGATATACCACATTCATTTGAAAAATGTATATCTCCACTCAGCTTTGTCTGAACTACTATAAATATGCGGCGCTCCGCCCCTGCACAAAAAAAAGGCTGACAATCGTCAGTCCTTTCCATCAATTAATTATTCGGATGGGCTATCCGCTTTTTTGGCAATTCGGTAGGTCAACTCGCCGCTGTAAATTTCTTCAAGTGCCTTACCAACATGCTTATGGGAAACATATTTCGGCAGTCTTTCATCTTTTATCTGCGACATGACGCGGGCGCGCTTGGCTGCGACAGAAACTAGTGAATATTTTGAGTCAATTTTTTCAAGTAATGAATCAATAGAAGGATATAGCATATTAGTCAACCTCCAACAATTTTTTATAGCGATGTTCTACTCGAACCCGGCGGCAATGCTCCGCTGTTACAATCGATTTTATTCGATCGCAGGCTCGCTCAACCTGATCGTTTTCCACCACATAATCATATAATTCCATCATTTCAATTTCTTCACGTGCCGTCAACATCCGGTTTTGGATGATATCCTCTGTTTCGGTACCTCGGGTTACAATCCGATTTTTTAGTTCGGTAAGGCTCGGCGGCATAAGGAAGATAAATAAGCCCTCAGGGAATTTTTCGCGAACCTGACGTGCACCCTTTACCTCAATCTCAAGAAAAACATCCTTGCCGCTGTCAAGGGTCTCGCGGACATAATCCACCGGTGTTCCGTAATAGTTGCCGACAAATTCAGCATATTCTAGCAGCTTATCATTTCGGATCAATTCCTCAAATTCTTCCCTTGTCCTAAAAAAGTAATCGACCCCATCCACTTCACCGGCGCGCGGCTTTCTTGTCGTAACAGAAATCGAATATTCAAATGCCGTATCGGGCTGCGAAAAAATCTCTTTTCGGACGGTTCCTTTACCGACCCCCGATGGTCCTGACAATACAATCAGCAATCCTTTTTCTTGCATGCTTATTAAATCCTACCCTTCATCAATAGTGTCCTCGCGATCCGTTAAGCGATGGGCAACCGTTTCCGGCTGTACCGCCGACAGGATGACATGGTCTGAGTCCATGACAATCACTGCGCGAGTCCGCCTGCCATATGTAGCATCAATTAGTGACCCTCGATCTCTGGCATCCTGGATAATTCTTTTTATCGGCGCCGACTCAGGGCTAACAATTGAAATAATTCGATTAGCCGAAACAATATTGCCAAATCCAATATTAATTAACCTAATAGCCATGATCATCATCCAATCATCAATAATATATTTTGACCGTGCCGAACCTTTTCTAAACGCCTACTCGATATTTTGAACCTGCTCTTTTAGCTTCTCTAGCAGACTTTTTATTTCAACGACGTTTTTGGCTATGGTTGCATCATTGGCTTTTGAGCCGATGGTGTTTGTCTCACGGTTCATTTCCTGAACAAGAAAATCAAGCTTTCGGCCGATTGCTCCATCCTCATTGAGTGTCTGGACAAACTGCCCGATATGGCTCTTTAATCGGGTAATTTCTTCATTAATATCGGCCTTCTCGGAAAAAACAGCAACCTCCGTGACAAGTCTCGTTTCGTCCACCTGTCCATTCGCAAATTCTTGCATTCTCTTTGTCAACCGATCTTTATAGAGTTGAATCACAGCAGGGGCAAACTTTTGCAATTCTGCCAACAAAAATTCGACTTGGGCAATGATGTCAAGTAAGTCTTTCTTTAACTCTGCCCCCTCAGCCAAACGCATCTTCTTGAGCAAGGTAACAGCTTCTTCCACCGCGGCTAGCACCAGCCCATCAAGCTGTTCATTTTCAGCTTCACTTTCTTCAATATGTACAAGGTCAGTCCGACCCAACAAGTCTATGAGCTTTACCGAGCCTTCAATCCCGTACTTGTTTTGTGCTTGTTTAATAAATTGAAAGTATTCTTCAATTAAGTTCCAGTCTACCTGCAATTTGCGAGAAACGACACCTTGTCCCTCCAAACTGATATAAACCTCTATTCTGCCGCGACGGATATGTTGGTTAAGTGTTTTCTTTATTTTGTCTTCTATTTTTAACAGCTGCCTCGGCATGCGGATATTGAATTCGCTAAAACGGTGATTCACCGTTTTAATTTCCACATTGACAGTGCACGATTCGGATTCGGCCCTTGCCCTGCCGAAGCCTGTCATACTAAAAACCATTTATTGCACATCCATTCTTTGAAAATGTACAGAATTTTTTATTTTAAAAAATCCAAAAAGGCAATAGATTAGATTCTATTACCTTTTGGATTATAACACACTTTATTTCGTTTTTCTTAATAAAAATGAGCCGGCCAGCAAAAAAGTTGGAATGGCGGATAACCCGACAATTAGCAGCCAATCCTTGGCCGCAATCGGCAGCGTATGGAATACCGGCTGCAGCGGCGGGTAATAGATCACGACAAACATCAGCAACAAGGAAGATATCACTGCCCAAACCAAATATGGATTGCCGAATGGATTTCTTGATAACACTGATTTTTCACTGCGGCAGTCAAACACATGAATCAGCTGTGCCATGACCAATGTGGCAAACGCAACCGTTTGAGCATATTCCAGCTGTGACGGGTCGTTATGATAGACAATCATAAAGGCGATCAAGGTTACAAGCCCGATTAAGAACCCCCGGGAAAGCACCTTCCAGCCAAGTCCGCGGGAAAATACTCCCTCATTCGGACTCCTCGGTCCCCGCTTCATCACATTTTCTTCCGGACGATCAAGTCCAAGGGCCATTGCTGGCAGTCCATCCGTCACCAAGTTTACCCAGAGGATTTGGATCGGAACGAGCGGTAGAGGCAGTCCCAGCAGCATCGCAAACAACATCACCAAGATCTCACCAACATTGGATGCCAACAAATAACGGACAAATTTACGAATATTTTCATAGATATTTCTGCCTTCTTTAATCGCAGCTTTAATGGTGGCAAAATTGTCATCCAATAGAACGAGCGCTGAAGCTTCTTTAGCGACATCGGTCCCGGTTATCCCCATCGCTACACCAATATCGGCTGCTTTTATTGCCGGAGCATCATTAACGCCGTCTCCAGTCATTGCGACAACATGGCCGCGATTTTGCAGGGCATTGACAATTTTCAGCTTATGCTCGGGCGATACCCTCGCGAAAACGGACACTTCCTCGACCACTTCTTCTAGGTCCGAAACAGACATTTCCGACAACGCTTTGCCATCAAGAACTTTGCTTTTCTTCGTTAAAATCCCAAGCTGTGCGGCGATGGCTTTGGCGGTAATGATATGGTCCCCGGTGATCATAACCGTTTTAATCCCAGCTTCTTTACACTCCTGGACCGCCGCCTTCACTTCCGGTCTTGGCGGATCAATCATCCCCTGGACACCGATAAAGGTCAATTTGCTCTCCGCTTCCTGCTCACTAAAAATAATTGTATTGGCTGAAATCGGCTTAAAGGCAATCGCAATTGTCCTCAGTGCCTGTGAAGCAAGATTGTCGATTGCAGTCTGGACCTTAATTTGTGTATCCTTATTTAAATATTGGGTCCGACCATCCCAAAGAATCGATTCGCTGATCCCCAGAATAACATCCGGTGCACCTTTGGTGACAATGAAATGCCGCCCCTGTTTATCTTTAACATGGATACTCATCATTTTCCGTGCTGAATCAAACGGAAATTCCTTGATGATGGTAAATTCCTCCAGCAGCTTCGGCCTGTTAAATCCGGCCTTCATTGCACTGACTAGCAAAGCCCCTTCTGTCGGGTCACCATCTAGTGTGTATTGGTTATCTTTCAGGTTCAATTCTGAATGATTGCAAAGCATGCCAAAAATGAGCATTTGCTGCAGGGCTTTTTCTTCCCGAGGCTGAACCTTTTGTTCATTTCGGTAAAAATCGCCTTGAGGCTGGTAACCGACCCCATCGACTGTCCACGTTTGCCCGCCGCTCCAGAGGTGAGTAACTGTCATTTTGTTTTGAGTCATCGTCCCTGTTTTGTCGGAACATATAACCGAGGCACAACCGAGCGTTTCCACAGCAGGAAGCTTGCGGACAATCGCATTTTGTTTGATCATTTTTTGCACGCCAAGCGATAGCGCCACGGTAACAATCGCCGGCAGTCCTTCAGGTATCGCCGCCACGGCAAGCGAAACTCCGGCCAGGAACATTGTATAAATGTCGTGCCCCTGAATCACACCAACTACTACCACGAGAACCGTTAACAATAACGCAACGGTTATTAGAATTTTCCCCAATTGGGCAAGGCGCCGCTGCAACGGGGTTTCCTGTGCTTCAGCGCTCTGTAGGAGCCCGGCAATTTGCCCCATTGCCGTCTTCATGCCAGTTGCAATCACGACACCCATTCCGCTTCCCCGGGTAACCATCGTTCCCATAAAGGCGGTATTTTCCATATCACCAATCCCTGGATTGGCTTGAGTTAACGGGTCTATATTTTTTGCAACAGGAACGGATTCTCCTGTCAACGCAGATTCCTCTATTTCCAAACTGTTAGACTCGATAATCCGGACATCGGCGCCGATTCGGTCACCGCTCGTAAATTTCAAAATATCTCCGATGATAATTTCTTTGGAGGGAATCTTCACCCATTTACCTTCTCTTAGCACATGAACCTGCGGCGCTGACAGCTCTTTTAAAGCCTGGAGGGATTTTTCCGCCCGCCGCTCTTGGTAGAAACCGAGAATGCCATTTATAATGACAATCGCGATAATCGCAATCGCATCAATATATTCACCCAACAGTCCTGATATTAAAGTTGCAGCAAGCAGCACCAGGACCATGAAATCTTTAAATTGGCTGAAAAATAACAGTAAGGCCGATTGCTTTTCCCCTTCTTCCAGTTCGTTTAAACCATGTTGTTTTAACCTTTGGTTAACTTCAGTTTGTGATAACCCAGCCGAAAAGTCGGTTTCTAAAGCCTTTTCTACTTGTTTTATCTCCATCTCATGGAACTTCATCCGACCATCTCACTTCCCCCTTTAAAAATTCAGACATGCTCTAAGAAAGCTTATTCGGGGTCGTCCAAAAAAATGCTACCGGAATGGATTATTCCGGAGGTATTTGCGACAGAACATTATAAAGTAGGATATAATGAAGGCATATGTATTAGTAAAGGATGTTTTCCATGTCATTTGATGGTTTATTTACAAAAGCGATGGCCAATGAACTTTCCCGGGCCCTTAAAGGCGGCCGAATCAATAAGGTTCATCAGCCCTATAAAAATGAAATTATCCTGACGATCCGGGCAGGAGGGGTCAACCATAAACTCCTGTTGTCGGCCCATCCGAGTTATGCCAGGGCCCAGCTAACAAACGAAGCTTATGAAAACCCAAGCGAACCGCCCATGTTTTGCATGCTGCTTCGAAAACATATTGAGGGCCATATTGTCGAGGATCTATATCAAGTCGAGACAGAGCGGATGATCATTTTAGAGGTCAAAGGCCGAAATGAAATCGGTGATGTATCGTATAAACAGCTTATCATTGAAATTATGGGCCGGCACAGCAATATCGTGCTTGTCGATAAGACGCGCAATCTCATTCTTGACAGCATCAAGCATGTTTCGTTTGCGGTCAACAGCCATCGGGCGATCTTGCCTGGCCAGTCATATGTTTCCCCGCCAGAGCAGCATAAGCAGAATCCATTTTCAGCGACGGCCGAGGATGTTACGCGAAAAATTGATTTTAACGCCGGACGTATCGACCGCCAACTAGTAGAACAGTTTGCCGGAATCTCCCCGCTGTTCGCCAAGGAAGTGATTTTTCAAAGCGGAATGGCTAACCGAACGACGGTGCCGCCTGTATTTATCACGCTGATTAATCGGATTTCTTCCGGCGATCTTAAACCAGCAATAATGGCTGCTGCAGAAAAGGAAGTATTTTATCTGTACCCGCTTCAGCATGTCAACGCGGTGGTCCGTAGTTTTGCCACATTAAGCGAAATGCTGGACCGTTTCTATTTTGGCAAGGCCGAACGTGACCGCGTCAAGCAGCAGGGGCACGACATCGAACGGCTGATTGCCAATGAAAAAGAAAAAAATGAAAAGAAAATCGAGAAGCTAGAAGCTACGCTTAAGGACGCGGAGCAAGCGGAGAAATTTCAGCGTTATGGCGAATTATTAACCGCCAATTTATATGCCGCCAAGAAAGGCATGAAGGAAATCGAAGTGCTTGATTATTACGATGAAGCAGGCAGGACCATTGTCATTCCCCTTGACCCTAGGAAAACGCCGTCCGATAACGCACAAAAATATTTCTCCAAATACCAGAAGGCGAAAAATTCCGTTTCGATTGTAATAGATCAAATCGAAAAGGCACGAGAAGAGGCGTCCTATTTTGACAGCCTGCTGCAACAGGTACAAACCGCTTCGCCGAAGGATATCCAGGAAATCCGCGAAGAGCTGGTTGAAGGTGGATATATTCGCGAGAGACAAAAACGACATGGCAAAAAGGCGCAAAACGCACGGCCGGTCCTGGATCATTTTATCGCCTCAGACGGCACGGAGATCATTGTTGGAAAAAATAATAAGCAAAATGATTATTTAACCAATAAGCTGGCCGCCCGCGATGAAATCTGGCTCCATACGAAGGATATTCCCGGTTCGCACGTGGTCATCCGCAGCAAGGAGCCCGCTGAAGAGACGATCTTGGAAGCGGCGATGCTGGCGGCCTATTTTAGCAAGGCACGCAATTCGAGTTCGGTACCGGTTGACTTTACAAAAGTGCGCCATGTGAAGAAACCAAACGGGGCCAAGCCGGGATTTGTGATTTATGACAATCAGCAGACAGCTTACGTCACTCCGGATGAGGATATTGTATTAAAATTGAAGAAAAATGGCTGATATAGTGAGGAAAGCCCCGGATGAACCGGGGCTTCTTTTGATTCTATTACCTACAAAACTACTTCAAACCGCCTGCTCCATTCCCCCGGATTCTTACTCCAGTCGAGCAAACTTTCCTGGTCAGCTTGGCTAATATACCCTTTTTCAATCGCAGTCTCGACTAGCGCCGGAAAATCAGTTAATGAATGGCTCACGATGCCTTCCTCGGCAAAGGCTATTTTCCCCTTATCCAGTCCATATGTAAAAATAGAGACCACCCCAAGTACGTTGCAGCCTGCTTCTCTTAAAGCTTGAACCGAGGTAATCACACTGCCGCCAGTCGAAATTAGGTCCTCGACAACGACTACCTTTTGCCCTAGCTCGACTTTGCCTTCGATTTGATTGCCCTTGCCGTGTCCTTTGGCTTTGGAACGGACATAGCACATCGGCATTCCCATCAGCTCGCTTACCCAGGCCGCATGGGGAATACCCGCAGTTGCGGTACCTGCAATGACCTCGACTCCAGTAAAGTTATTATGAATCAATGTCTGTAATCCCTTGGCAATCTGGCGACGCACTTCCGGGTAGGACAGGGTTAGCCGATTATCGCAATATATTGGCGAGCGAAGGCCTGAAGTCCAAGTAAATGGGTCCTGCGGTCTCAACGCCACGGCATTAATTTCTAATAGTTTTTCAGCAATTAAGTGTTTCATACTCGTACTCCCTTCCATGCTTCCATCCATTGTTGATAACTTGCAAGTGGGTCTACGGCCCTCGTAATCGACCGACCTACGACAATTGAGCTGACGCCAGACTTTCTGGCAAACTCAGGTGTAGCGACACGTTTCTGATCCCCAGTTGCATCAGCAGTCATTCTGATTCCCGGACAGACTGTTAAAAATGATTCACCGGACTGCTTGCGAATCGCTGCAGCTTCCCAGGCCGAGCAGACAACTCCGTCCAAGCCGGCTTCCCGTGTCAGTGCTGCATAATGCAGCACCGATTCCTCCAGTGAAACGGGAATTAGCTGTTCTTGCTTCATTTGTTCTTGAGAAGTACTTGTTAATTGTGTGACTGCAATACATAACGGACGGTTTCTTCCTGCAGGTGTACCTGCCTCGAGCCCTTCAAGTGCTGCTGCCATCATCTCTTTACCGCCGGCGGCATGAACATTGACAAGGTCACATTCCAAACGCGCTAGTCCCTTCATGGCCCCATAAACTGTATTCGGAATATCATGAAGCTTTAAATCCAGGAATATTTGATGCCCTGATTCTTTTAACATATGAATAATCGCAGGCCCTTCCTGATAGAATAGCTCCATCCCGACCTTCACAAACAGGCTTTTCCCGGAAAACGGCTGTAAAAATTGCTCAACTTCCCTTAGTCCCGGAAAATCAAGCGCGATAATAAGCGTGTTGTCCATGCTGTTTCCAGCTCCTTCCCGTACATTCACTGATATGATCAAACCCTAATTGGTCAATTAAAGCGGGCAATTGTTCAATAATCGTTGGACAGACGAATGGATCTACGAAATTTGCTGTCCCGACCGCGACTGCGCTTGCACCGGCATAAAAAAATTCTATTACATCCTCCGCAGATGAAATGCCGCCCATCCCGATGATCGGGAGATCCACGGCCTGGCTGACTTCATAAATCATCCGCAGTGCCACCGGCTTAATCGCTGGGCCTGACAAGCCGCCCGTCCGATTAGCCAAGATCGGCTTTCCTGTCTTTAAATCAAGCCTCATGCCGACAAGTGTATTAATCATTGTGATTCCATCTGCTCCGCCAGCCTCAACAGCCTTGGCCATTTCGACGATATTGGTGACATTCGGAGACAGCTTCACGTACACCGGAACCGCGGACACCTCCTTCACCTTCCGAGTCAACACTCTAGCAACCTCAGGAATAGTTCCAAATGCCATCCCGCCTTCCTTGACATTGGGGCAGGATATGTTTAACTCAAGCGCATGAACATTAGGTGCTTGGGATATTCGTTCGGCGACAGTTACGTAGTCCTCCTCCAAGGATCCGGCGACATTAGCAATAATTGGTACATCATATTGTGCTAGCCATGGGAGCTCCTCGGAGATTACTTTTTCAAGCCCGGGATTTTGCAAGCCGATTGCATTAAGCATCCCCGCTGTTGTTTCCGCGACTCTTGGGGTTGGGTTACCAAATCGCGGTTCTACCGTTGTGGCTTTAATCATGATCGCCCCAAGCATGCTTAAATCGTAAAACTGGCTATATTCGCGTCCGAATCCGAAGCAGCCAGAGGCCGGCATAATCGGATTTTTCAGTGACAAGCCGGGCAATTCAATATTCAACATGCTCATATCAGCACCTCCCCTGCCCGAAACACAGGCCCATCACTGCAAACTTTTTTATAAGAAACCCCCGATGGATCGCCCGCTTGCTTACAGACACAGGCAAAACAAGCGCCGATTCCGCAGCCCATCCGCTCCTCCAAGGACAGGAATAACTTTTTATCAGTGTAGCGCTGTTCCAGCGCCCTTAACATTGGTGTTGGTCCGCAGCTATAAATGCAGTCAAATCTTAAATCCTGGCCATCAATTACATCCGTGACTAAGCCTTTTGTGCCGTAGGATCCATCAACAGTTGCCACATATGTTACTCCGGTTTCCCAAAATTCCTGTTCATAAAAGACAGCGGATTCTGTTTGAAACCCCAGGACATGGACAACTTTTACACCTTTCGCCCGCAATTGTTTAGAAAGTTCGTAAAGAGGCGGGACACCGATACCACCGCCAACAAGGAGGGCGGTATCCCCTATTTTAGCTTCTTCAACCGGAAAACCATTTCCCAACGGTCCTAGGATATCCAGCACCATTCCCGGCACCATTTCTGCAAGGAAGGAGGTGCCTTTGCCTTCCTTGCGGTAAATCATTGTAAATTGATTCAGGGTCTTATCGAAGGATGATATGCTAATAGGCCGTCTAAGCAGCGGATCCCAACCATTTCCCACCCGGATATGGACAAACTGTCCTGGTGCCTTAATCTCGCTGACGAATTCTGCTTCTACAGTAAGTTCATAAATATCGGTGGCAATTTCCTTTTGGCTGATTATTTTGCATACCTCTTTTTTAATCATGCAAAAACAGCCTCCTTTTTCGCTGGTTTCATCGGGTCTGCAGAAAAATTCATCGATTCGATAATATTCAAAATGGCATTGGCGGTGTCCAATGAAGTTAAACACGGGACCCCATTTTCAACTGCTTCGCGGCGGATTCTAAAGCCGTCCCGCTCTGGCTGTTTCCCTTTTGTTAACGTATTGATAATCAACTGAGCCTCGCCCTGATGAATGATATCCAACAATGTCGGTCCTTCGGAGCCGATTTTGCCGACAACCTTTACCTGAAGTCCTGCACTTTCCAGCACCACTGCTGTTCCGCTGGTTGCCATTAACCGATAACCATTTGCGGCAAACCGTTTGGCCAGTCTTAGGCTTTCCGCCTTATCCTTGTCGGCGACTGTGAACAATACGGTACCAAACTTTTGAATATTCATTCCCGAAGCTATCAAGCCTTTATATAACGCCTTTTCAAGCGTTAAGTCTTTGCCCATAACCTCGCCTGTCGATTTCATTTCCGGTCCAAGACTAATGTCAACACTCCGGAGTTTGGCAAAAGAGAATACCGGAACCTTTACAAATACGCCTGTTTTTTCAGGCACTAATCCGGTTTGATAGCCTTGTTCCAGCAGAGAATGGCCCAAGATAGCTTTCGTTGCGATTTTTGCCATTGGAACATTGGTTATTTTGCTTAAAAATGGGACAGTACGGCTTGACCGCGGATTTACTTCAAGTACGTATACTTCCTTTCCGCAGACGACATATTGAATATTCAGCAGGCCGATGATATTAAGCCCGATCGCCAATTTCTCCGTATAGTTTACAAGCTTTTGTTTTACTTCGGCTGTTAGTGTTTGCGGTGGGTAAACGGCAATCGAGTCGCCTGAATGGACCCCAGCCCGTTCGATATGTTCCATAATTCCCGGTATTAGAACGTTTCTTCCATCGGAAATCGCATCGACTTCAATTTCTTTCCCGGTAAGATAGCGGTCTATAAGAACCGGTTGCTCAGGATTAATTTTAACCGCATGTTCCATATATTTAAGCAATTCTTCCTGGTGATAGACAATTTCCATTGCCCGGCCGCCAAGAACATAGGATGGGCGAATCAATACCGGGTAGCCAATTTCTTCGGCAATAAGCAAAGCCTCTTCAACTGTTAAGGCTGTTTTCCCAAGTGGCTGCGGAATATTTAATTGCTGTAATGTATGTTCAAATTTGTCGCGGTTTTCAGCGCGGTCCAAGTCTTCAAGGCTGGTTCCCAGGATCTTTACGCCGTTTGCGGCTAGACCTGAGGCCAGATTTATCGCTGTCTGACCACCAAACTGTACGACCACTCCGACTGGCTGCTCGAGGTCGACAATGTGCATAACATCCTCAATCGTCAAAGGTTCGAAATATAGCTTGTCGGAGATGCTAAAGTCTGTTGAAACTGTTTCGGGATTATTATTGATAATGATCGCTTCATAGCCGGCCTCTTTGATTGCTGTTACGGAATGGACGGTTGCATAATCAAACTCAATTCCCTGCCCGATCCGGATTGGACCTGAACCGAGGACAATTACGCTGTCACGGCCGGTGACAATCGACTCGTTCTCTTCTTCATACGTGCCATAATAATACGGTGTTTCCGATTCAAACTCGGCTGCGCAAGTATCCACCATCTTATAAACAGGTACAATTCCCATCTTCTTTCTATATCTGCAAATCTCGTATTCTGTGCTCACCCACAACTCAGCAATTTTCTTGTCGTTAAACCCTTTTTGCTTTGCCTCCTTGAGAAGTTCAGATTGAAATGGGTGTTGCGAGAGTCTTGCCTCCAGTTCAATAATTCCTTCCATTTTCTTAAGGAAAAACAGATCAATCTTACTCCAGTCGTGAATATCTTCAACCGTAAAACCGCGTTTCAGGGCCTCGGCTATATAAAACAACCGTTCATCGCCCGCTTTGCGGATTCGCTTTTCCAATAGTTCATTGTCTATCTCAGCAGCACCAATCAATTCAAAATGATGAACGCCTGCTTCCAGAGACCGAATCGCTTTTAATAACGATTCTTCAAAATTGCGGCCAATTGCCATTACTTCACCGGTCGCTTTCATTTGAGTGCCAAGCGAACGGTTGCCGGATTCGAACTTATCAAACGGCCATCTTGGTATTTTTGTGACGATATAATCCAGTGCTGGCTCAAAGCTGGCATAGGTTTTTCCGGTGACCGGGTTCATCATTTCATCAAGCGTGAGTCCAACGGCAATTTTGGCGGCCAGCTTGGCAATCGGATAGCCGGTTGCTTTGGAAGCCAGTGCCGATGAGCGGCTTACTCGCGGGTTAACTTCGATAATATAGTAATTAAAGCTATCAGGGTCTAATGCAAGTTGAACGTTACAGCCGCCTTCGATGCCGAGGGCACGGATAATTTTTAAAGACACATTCCGCAATAGCTGGTATTCGCGGTCACTCAATGTTTGACTTGGGGCGACAACGATGGAATCGCCAGTGTGCACACCAACCGGGTCGATGTTTTCCATGTTGCAAACGACAATCGCATTATCGTTACTGTCGCGCATGACTTCATATTCAATTTCCTTGTAGCCGGCGATACTTTTTTCAAGTAGGCATTGGTGGACAGGGCTGTTTTTCAACCCGCTTGTAATGATTTCCTCAAGCTCTTCCATCGTGTGGCAGATTCCGCCCCCTGTCCCTCCAAGGGTAAACGCAGGGCGGACAATCACCGGAAAGCCAATTTTATCGACGAATGCAGCCGCCTCTCCTAACTCATGGACAATTTCACTTTCGGGAACAGGCTCGTCTAGTTCGTTCATTAATTGGCGGAATAATTCCCGGTCTTCTGCCTGGTTGATAGCCGATAGCTTTGTTCCCAAGATTTCGACACCGCATTCGTCAAGAACGCCTGATTTAGACAGCTCGACAGCAAGGTTCAGGCCTGTCTGTCCGCCTAGCGTGGCAACAAGAGCATCTGGGCGCTCCTTGCGGATGATGCGGCTAACAAATTCAACTGTCAGCGGTTCAATATAGACGGCATCGGCAATTTCGGTATCGGTCATGATCGTCGCCGGGTTCGAGTTAACAAGTATGACGCGGTAACCTTCTTCTTTCAGCGCAAGGCAAGCCTGGGTCCCGGCATAGTCAAATTCTGCCGCTTGGCCGATGACGATCGGGCCCGAACCGATTACTAGGATGGAATATATATCTGTACGTTTAGGCATGCGTAGGTACCTCCTGTTTTTGTGCTTCGATCATCGCTAAAAATTGGTCAAATAAACGATTGGCATCCTCAGGACCCGGAGAGGCCTCCGGATGGTATTGAACCGTAAAGGCGGGATAGTCTAAATGCCGCAATCCTTCGACAGTCCCATCATTTATGGCAATATGGGTAACTTCAAGTCTCGTATTTTTGATTGATTTTGCATCAACGGTATAACCGTGGTTTTGTGACGTTATCGCTATTTTCCCGGTGGCTAAGTCCTTTACCGGATGGTTTAAGCCGCGGTGGCCAAATTTCATCCGCATCGTATCGGCGCCGCAGGCAAGGGCAAATAATTGATGTCCTAGACAGATGCCGAATAATGGAAGCCGGCCAAGAATTTCTTTGATCATCTGAATACCTTCTGGAACATCCTTCGGGTCTCCCGGGCCATTTGTTAGCATGACGCCGTCCGGGCGAAGTTTCAAGATTTCATCAGCGGTTGTGTGGTAAGGAACAACGATGACGTCGCAGCCGCGATTATTTAGCTCGCGCAGAATTCCATGCTTCATCCCAAAATCGACAACAACGATTCTCTTCCCGCGGCCGGGGCTTGGGTATGAATTTTTCGTCGATACTGTGCGGACTTGATCAATGGGAAGCCTTTTTTGTCTTAACTTTCGCAAAACCTCGTCACCATCGGTTTCAATACTGCAAATCGCCCCTTTCAATGTTCCGTACCGGCGAATGATTCTCGTTAATTTGCGGGTATCAATTCCGGCAATTCCCGGAATATTTTTCATCTTAAAATATTCATCAACAGTGAATTCACTTCTCCAATTGGACGGATAGTCGCACACCTCTTTAACAATGAACCCTTTTACGGCAGGATTGATAGATTCAAAATCATCCCGGTTGATCCCGTAGTTTCCAATTAACGGGTATGTAAGCATGACGATTTGGCCGCAATAGGACGGATCGGAAAGAATTTCCTGATAGCCGGTCATCCCGGTATTAAACACCACTTCACCAATACTATCGTTATGGCTTCCGAATCCCTCTCCAATAAAAATCGTTCCGTCTTCCAGAATCAGCTGAGCTTTCATGCTGTCACACATCCTTTTTCCCATACTATTTGCCCGTGAGCGATTGTCAGAACCGGCCACCCCTTGCAGCTCCAGCCGGCAAATGGGGTATTTTTGCCTTTTGATAAAAATTTCTTTGGATCGATTTCTTGTTCCTCATTCAGGTCTAACAGGACGATATCTGCCGGTGCCCCTTCGGCTATTTTTCCATATGGCAAGTTAAAGGCTGCTGCCGGTTTCCTAGTCAGATACTCAATCAACTGTTGAAGCGAGATTATTTCATTTAATACAAAATGGGTATACAGAAGCGGGAACGCTGTTTCCAGGCCGACAATGCCGAACGGAGCCAGTACCATGCCTTCGCTTTTCTCTGAATCGGTGTGAGGGGCATGGTCGGTTGCGATAAAATCAATCGTTCCATCAAGCAACCCAGCGATTAACGCTTCACGGTCCTCTGCACCACGCAGCGGTGGGTTCATTTTGAAATTCGCGTCAAGTCCCGGGATATCATCCTCGGATAATAAAAGGTGATGCGGTGATACTTCAGCCGTAACCTTAATCCCCGCCCGTTTTGCATCTCTTACAACCCTGACCGACTCCTTCGTGCTGATGTGGCAGACATGATAGTGGCAGCCTGTGGCTTCCGCGAGCAAAACATCGCGGGCGATTTGCACTGATTCACAAACAGAAGGAATCCCGTTTAAACCATGCTGCTTCGAGAACGTACCCTCGTGGACACAACCTTTATTGATCAAGGTATTATCCTCACAATGAGCGACTATTGCCATATCAAGATTGGCAGCCCGCTTCATCGCCTCAAGCATCATCCCTGCCGACTGGACCCCGACGCCATCATCCGTAAACGCAAATGCGCCCGCTTCCTTTAAAGCCTCGAAATCGGTTAACTCCTGGCCCAACTGTCTGGTCGTAATAGAGGCATAAGGCAAGACCCGGACCTTGGCCGTCGCATGAATTCGCTTTTGCAAGTCGTCCATATTGCTTTTGGTGTCAGGCACCGGACGGGTATTTGGCATGTTGGCAATAGTGGTAAACCCACCTCTGGCTGCAGCCCTGGTTCCGGTAGCGATGGTTTCCTTTTTTTCGCCGCCAGGTTCGCGCAGGTGGACGTGCAAGTCGATAAAACCTGGTGATACCAATAGTCCTGATGCATCAATTTTACGGTCGGCATCCATTTCAATGTTTTTATCGATTTTTGCGATGATGCCATTTTCTATTAAAATATCAGACTGTTTGATTTGTCCCTCAAACGCTAAATAGTTGGCGTTCTGAATAAGCATTTTCATTTATTACCCCTCCATTTAAGCTTTCTAATGATCTTTTTAAGACAGCCATTCTGACATAGACGCCATTTTCCATTTGCTTGAAGATTCTCGAACGCTGTGACTCTACCAGGCTGTCAGCTATCTCGACATTCCGGTTAACCGGTGCAGGATGCATAATGATGCTGTTTTGCTTCATTTGTTTTTCCCTCTCCAAGGTCAAACCGAACTTTTGATGATATTCCGCGGCTGTAAAACTTCCATTTTTCTGATGCCGCTCATGCTGGACGCGAAGCAGCATCACTACATCGGCCTGCGGGATGGCCTGGTCAATTGGAATAAAGCGGGATGAATGGAGGCTGTGGCTGTCAAACCATTCTTCAGGGCCCGAGAAAATGACATCGGCTCCAAGCCTTGTCAGAGCATCTGCATTTGAACGCGCGACACGGCTATGTCTGATATCGCCGATGATCGCTATTTTCAAACCGGAAAAGCGCCCGAATTCTTGTTTGATGGTTAGGAGGTCAAGCAGGGATTGGGTCGGATGATGACCGCAGCCGTCTCCTCCATTAATGAGTGGAATATTGATTTTACCAACTAATTCGTCAAAATAACGATCCTGGCTGTGCCGGATCACTATGGCATTTACGCCGATGGCTTCAAGTGTCTTTACCGTATCGTAAAGCGTTTCGCCCTTTTGCACACTTGAGGTTTGCACTTCAAAAGGAATCACACCCAACCCTAATCTTCTCTCGGCCACTTCAAAACTGCATTTTGTTCTGGTGCTATTTTCAAAAAAGAGATTGGCCGCAAACATTTGTTCTTCAGGGTGCCAGGTTGTTCCTTCGGCGAAGCTTTGAGCATCCCCGAGGATTCCATATATCTCTTCCACTTTTAACTCATTCGTCGTTAATAAATGATTTAGCATCCTTTTCCCCACCTTTTCGCTAAAAAAAATACCCTGATCCAACTAGATCAGGGTGCAACCGCAAGCAATCGGAAGTTCAGCCTATTTTCATGCCAAACCTCGATTCGCACACCCTTATAAGCCTCTCTGGACTTCATTTAAAAGGTTGTTTTTATTAAGCTGTTTGCCGTTCTTTTTTCTCCACTTCGCCTTCAAACATATTGTCACTGACAATCGGCCTTCCAGGCAGGATCAGGTTTAACAAGACACCGATAATCGCTGCCAAAGCCATGCCTTGGATTACAATATCCTTAAACGGAAGTTTCACTATCGCTCCGCCGAGCCCGATAATGAGAATGACTGACGCTATGACAAGGTTTCGTTTATCGTCGAAATCAATTTTGCTGTCAACCAGCATCCGCAGTCCCGAAGAAGCGATGATTCCAAACAGGAGGATGGAGACGCCGCCCATTACAGGGGTCGGAATCGAATGAATCAGAGCCGTAATTTTCCCAATAAACCCGAATACAATCGCCAACACCGCTGCACCTGCCAGAACATATACGCTATAGACCCGGGTAATCGCGAGCACGCCAATATTTTCGCCATAGGTTGTTTTTGGCGGTCCGCCGACCAAAGCCGAAATCAGTGTTGCGGTCCCGTCACCCAAGATTGAACGGTGCAAGCCTGGCTCTTTAATGTAGTCGCGCCCGACTACTTTGCTTAAAATCAGCTGATGCCCAATGTGTTCTGACAGCGTCACCACTGCAACCGGCACCATTAGCCAGAAGATATCCCAGCTAAATTGCACCTTATAGCTCACAAACGGGATGATGAATTTTGGCATTTCAAACCATCCGGCTTCTAGGACAGGCTTAAAATCGACAATCCCGACAATCGCTGCATAAATGTATCCGACAACAATGCCCGCAAGAATCGGAATGATGCTAAAGATTTTTTTTGCATAAATCGAGAATACGATCGTTGCAGTGAGGGTAACCAAGGCTGCCGAAAAATGCAGCATACTGTATTCCCCGGCTGCGTTATTCATTGCCATACCCACAGCAGTCGGGGCAATCGACAAGCCAATTATGATGATAACTGGTCCGACAACCACTGGCGGCAATAGGTTCATAATCCAACGGTATCCTGCTTTACTGATTATCAGCGCGACAATCCCATATACGAGGCCGGCCATGAAGGTGCCGATCATCGCCGCACCTGGGCCACCTGCAGCTTTGGCAGCAATCACCGGTGCGATGAACGCAAAGGAAGAACCGAGGTAAGCAGGAACTTGAAATTTTGTAATTAATAAGAATGCCAATGTTCCCAAGCCGCTGGATATTAGGGCGATGGACGGGTCAAGGCCGACGAGATACGGAACTAGGATGGTTGCCCCGAACATGGCGAATAGGTGCTGCAGGCTTAAGGTCAGCCATTGCGTTGGTTTTGGCATGTCTTTTACGTCAAGGATTGGTTTGTTGCTCATGGTAATCTCCTCTGCTTTTTAATATTTATTTTAATAAAAGGATAAAAAAAACTCTTTGCCGGCACGGACAAAGAGGTATGGAAGGCCAAACTACTCTGGGTTTGGCGATTTCCCCTTTGTCAGCCTCACGGGACTGCATTTAAAAAGGGCAGCTATTTATTTTTCATATATACTAACTTGGTCAATCTGATCCACTTCGGCCAGTTCAACAACAATTTTCTCACTGCTTGATGTTGGAATGTTTTTTCCGACATAATCGGCTCTAATTGGCAGTTCGCGATGGCCACGGTCAACAAGGACCGCCAGTTGAATGGCTGCGGGACGCCCAAGGTCCATTAAGGCATCAAGCCCGGCTCGCACTGTTCTGCCTGTATAAAGGACATCATCGATTAAAATGACCTTTTTTTCATTAATATCAAACGGTATGTCAGAACCCTTGACAAGTGGTTCCTGGTTATCCGTTTTTTTCGTCAAATCATCCCGGTAAAGCGTAATATCAAGTTCCCCCACCGGTATCGGACTACCTTCGATCCCTTCGATTTTGGAAGCAAGACGCTTGGCAACATGGATTCCCCTGGTACGAATTCCGACAAGAACACATTCTTCAATTCCTTTATTCTTTTCGATAATTTGATGGGCAATCCGTGTCAATGCCCTTCCGATTGCCTGCTCATCAAGAATTAACGCTTTTTGGCTCATTATTTTCACCCGCTTTTTTTAAAAAAATAAAAACCTCTCGCCGTCGGCGAGAGGTGTACAGTTAAAGAAAGCAAAAAAATATTAACCGACCCTTCTCAGCCTCACGGGACTGAATTTAAAGGCATATTTGACTATAGTTATCTTACTTTAGTTAGGTTCAGCTGTCAACCATTATTTCTTAGCTGTTTCAGCAGCTGTTCATAATCAGAAGGCAGCGGGGCTTCAAATTCGAGATATTCGGCGGTTCTCGGATGGGTAAATCCAAGCACGCCCGCATGCAGCACCTGCCCGTTAAAATCAATCGTTTTTTTCGGCCCATATTTTGGGTCTCCGGCAAGCGGATAGCCGATATATTTCATATGAACGCGAATTTGATGGGTTCGTCCCGTTTCAAGCTGGCACTCAACAAATGTAAAATCCTTAAACCGCTCCAGCACCCGAAAATGGGTAACGGCATGCTTGCCATTATCTACAACGGCCATGCTTTGCCGATCCTTTTGGTCCCTTCCAAGCGGGGCATCGATTGTCCCGACATCATGAGGAATAACCCCATGAACAACGGCTTTATATTTGCGGGTAACTGTTTTATGGACCAGCTGATTTACAAGGCTTTCATGGGCCATATCATTCTTGGCGACCATTAATAGTCCTGAGGTATCTTTATCAATCCGGTGGACAATACCGGGTCTTAATACTCCGTTAATCCCCGACAAATCCTTGCAATGTGCCATCAGACCATTTACCAGTGTCCCCGTCATATGTCCGGGTGCAGGATGAACAACCATCCCCTTTGGCTTATTGACGACGAGGACATCACGATCTTCGTAATAAATGTCCAAATCCATCTCCTCGGGGACCACATCCAGCTCTTCCGGGTCCGGAATATGGATTTCAATTTCGTCATTGTAGTTGCATTTGTAATTGGTTTTTACATTTTGTCCGTTTACAAGCACATGGCCATCCTTGATCCATTGTTGTACCTGGGTGCGGGACCATTCCTCGTTAAGACCGGACAGGACTTTGTCAATCCGGTCCCCTTTTTGTTGTTCAAGAATGGTGTGAACCATTTTCTCCATATGTTTTCTCCTTTGATTCTCTCTCTTCGAGCAGCATTTGAATCATCAGCAACGCCACGCCAATGACCAATGCGGAATCGGCGATATTAAATACCGGGAAGTTATAGCTGAAAATATACGTATGTATAAAGTCAACGACTTCTTTGCGAAACACGCGATCAATAAAATTGCCGATTGCACCGCCAAGCATAAAAGACAGGGAAACTCCCAACAACCATTTGCCTTTGGCTGCCTTGTGCAAATAATACACAATTCCAGCAATGACGATAATTGTTATCACGTAAAAGAGCCACATCTGCCCTTGGAGGATCCCCCAAGCTGCCCCCCTGTTCCGGTGGGAAGTAATATACAAAACTTGATCAATGATCGGAATACTTTCGCCGATATACATGTTTTTCACAATTAACCATTTTGTGAATTGGTCCAAAAGGATAATGAAAAGTGCGATTAAGTAATAAAACACTAAGAAATACCTCCACTACCGATGCTCATACTTCTTTAGAATTTTAGCATACTTAATCGCATAAGGACAATTAACATTATAAAAATGATGATGGAATTGGAATTTTACAATACTGATCCAATAAATCTGAATCTTTTTTCGACCTAATTGTAGGCATTAGCTGTATCAATTCTTCCGGGAGTAATTCGCCAGAAATTTCACATTCGCCGAATTTTCCAGCCTGAATTTTTTGAATGGCGTGATCAATGTCTTCAAGCTCTTCCTCGAGAATCTTTGTAAGCCAATCTTGTTTTGATTTTGTTTTTAAAGAATGTTCAATTTCAGTTTTCGTTTGACGGAGTTCGATAAACAGCTTTTCCTGCATGGCATTCATAGTGTTACTACCTCCGTTTGTCATTTGTTATATTATGTCCCGCACCTTTTCGGCGACACGGGACAACATTTGACATCGCCAACAACAATTGACTTTACAGGAAAAAATTAAAACCCTGTACAGAATTGTACAGGGTCTTAATTCAACGTTATGCCAAGTGTGAATAATTTTCTTTAACTACATGCGCACAGCGTGGGCAAAGGGATGGATGCTCCGGATCTTGACCGACCTCTGGTGTAACAACCCAGCAGCGTTCACATGTTTCCCCTTCAGCCTTTGTAACAACGATGGCTGCATTATCAAGCTTAAGGGCGGATTCTGGAGCCTGATCATAAGTACCGGCTACTTCAAAACCGGAAACGATGAAGAGCTGGTTCAAATTTTCTTCAATTGAATCCAAAAGGGCTCTCGTCTTGTCATTCACATACAAGGTAACCTTGGCGGTCAGCGATTTGCCAATTACCTTCGCATTCCTTGATTCCTCAAGTGCTTTTAAGACATCATCACGAAGCCTCATAAATGCCGACCACTTTTCCTCAAGCGCCTTAGCACCGACTAGCTCTTGATATTCTGGAAGGTCTGTTAATTGCACGCTCTCTTCCTGCACATTTGGAATGTATTTCCACACTTCATCCGCTGTGTGGGAAAGAATTGGCGATACCAATTTTGTCAGCGCAAGCAATGACTCGTACAGAACGGTTTGAATTGCCCGGCGCTCATGGTGGTCTTTTGCTTCAATATATAGTACATCCTTTGCAAAATCAAGGTAGAACGCACTTAGATCTAGCGTACAGAAATTATTCACCGCATGGTAGATGGCGGCATATTCATAATTTTCATAAGCGTTACGAACATTTTTGATCAGTTTATTTAATTTTACGAGCATAAATTGATCGACTTCACGCAGGTTTTCATAGGCAACCTTGTTGACTGCTGGATCAAAATCGGCCAAATTCCCTAATAAGAATCGGAAGGTATTGCGAATTTTCCGGTAAACCTCGGCAACCTGTTTAAGAATGGCATCAGAAACCCGGACGTCCGATTGATAATCAACCGAGGCAACCCACAGGCGTAATATGTCGGCTCCCAACTGATTCATAACTTTTGCTGGCACGACTACATTTCCCAAAGATTTACTCATTTTTCTGCCTTCGCCGTCAAGGGCAAACCCATGGCTTAGCACACCTTTATAAGGGGCCTTGCCGGTTACCGCAACAGCGGTTGACAATGAGGAATTAAACCAGCCTCGATATTGGTCAGAGCCTTCCAGATAAAGGTCTGCAGGACGGACCAAGTCTTCCCGTTCAACCAAGACGGCTTGGTGGGAGGAACCAGAGTCAAACCAGACATCCATGATATCATTTTCTTTTGTGAATGTTCCGTTCGGGCTTCCCGGATGTGTAAAGCCTTCAGGCAGCAAGTCTTTTGCTTCACGCTGGAACCAGATATTAGAGCCATGTTCACGGAATAATTCCGATACATGATTAATCGTTTCATCGGTAATGATTTCTTCACCATTTTCCGCATAAAATACCGGAATCGGCACACCCCAGACACGCTGACGAGAGATACACCAGTCGCCGCGGTCACGGACCATGTTAAACAGGCGGGTTTCTCCCCAAGCAGGCACCCATTTTGTTTCTTTAACAGCATCAAGCAACTGTTCGCGGAAATCTTTAATCGATGCAAACCACTGCGCTGTGGCACGGAAAATTACCGGTTTTTTCGTACGCCAGTCATGCGGATAGGAGTGAGTGATAAATGAAAGCTTGAGAAGTGCTCCCGCTTCTTCCAAGGCCTGGGTGATTGGCTTATTAGCTTCATCGTAAAAAATTCCTTCGAAACCTGGTGCCTCACTAGTCATATAGCCTTTGTCATCAACAGGGTTTAGTACATCCAACCCATATTTTTGGCCAACGTGGAAGTCATCTTCCCCATGTCCCGGGGCTGTATGGACACAGCCGGTACCGGCATCAGTTGTAACATGTTCCCCTAGCATGACAAGTGAATCACGGCCGTAAAGCGGGTGTACAGCGACAACGTATTCAAGTTCGGTTCCTTTTACCTTTTTGACAACCGTTGTCTCTTCCCAACCGATTTCCTTTGTCACTGCTTCTAGTAAATCCTCGGCAACGACATACTTTTCACCATTTGCAGAGACAACTACATACTTAAGGTCTCCATGTACTGAAATGCCGAGGTTCGCCGGAATTGTCCATGGTGTTGTTGTCCAAATTACAATTTGTGTATCCTGGTCAAGGACTCCTTTGCCATCCTTTACCTTGAACCCGACATAGATGGACGGGGAACGCTTATCTTTATATTCAATCTCCGCTTCGGCCAGTGCCGATTCACTTGACGGTGACCAGTATACTGGCTTCAAGCCTTTATAAATATAGCCTTTTTTCGCCATTTCCCCAAATACTTTAATTTGCTGCGCTTCGTACTCAGGCTTTAAGGTGATGTACGGGTTTTCCCAATCGCCGCGAACACCTAGACGTTTAAATTGGGTGCGCTGATTGTCGATTTGCTCCAACGCATATTCGGTGCAAAGCTTACGGAAATCGGCAACCGACATTTCTTTGCGTTTAACCCCTTTATTAGTCAGCGCCTGTTCGATTGGCAGACCATGGGTATCCCACCCCGGCACATATGGTGCGTGATAGCCGCTCATCGATTTATAGCGAACGATAAAGTCCTTTAAAATTTTATTAAGGGCATGACCCATATGGATATCGCCATTTGCGTACGGCGGGCCATCATGCAAGACAAATATTGGACGCCCTTTTGTCCGTTCCTGAACCTTTTGATAAATATTCATCTCTTCCCATTTCGCCTGGATGTCAGGTTCTCTTTGCGGAAGATTGCCGCGCATTGGAAACTCCGTCTGCGGCATTAACAACGTATCTTTGTACTCCATCTTTCCTAGCCTCCATTACATTTCTATTGAACAGAATGACCATTTTTTCCAATAAAAAAACCTCCTCATCCCAAATAGGGACGAGAAGGTTTATTCCCGCGGTACCACCCTGATAAATAGAATCAAGTGAGAGATTCTATTCTCTTCGTTATTCGTAACGTGAATCGCACGCTTGGTCTATTAATCCAAATGGAGGTTCGACCACAGAACTCAAGGGTGATTTTCCAATTCTTCCGCTCTGTCAGGCTTACACCATCCCTGACTCGCTAATAAAGCTTTCTGAAAAATTGTACTGTCCCTGTCATCGTCAATGTTCATTCTATTTAACTGTTATGAAATTATATTCTATTATGGCGTTATTCGTCAAGCTAATGAATCTTCTTCTTCGTGCATTTTTAATTCTGTTGCATCCACTTCATAATCCAACAGGTGATCCCAGTCATCCGTATTCAACATGTCAAGCTGTGCTTCGATCAACATCTTAAAACGGGTTCGGAAAATTTTCGATTGTTTCTTTAAATCTTCGATTTCCAAGGCAACTCTTCTTGCTTTAGATAGAGATTCGTTAACAATCCGGTCGGCATTTTTCTCTGCTTCTTTAATGATCAGCTTTGCTTCCTTTTGGGCATTTCTTTTAACGTCTTCACCGGCCTCCTGAGCTATCACGATTGATTTGTTCAAGGTTTCCTCGATACTGGTGAAATGACCCAGCCGTTCTTGCATATCGTGCAGGCGCTCTTCCAATTCTTTTTTCTCGCGAAGCACCAATTCATAATCCTTAATCACCTGATCAAGAAATTCATTAACTTCATCCTCATCGTACCCTCTAAATCCCTTATTAAATTCCTTATTGTGAATATCCAACGGTGTTAACGGCATAATGCCACCTCCATCAAACTGTACTACAAATATATGTATTAGAAAATATTCGACATGGTTTTCGAATTTCCTGCATAAATTTTAATTATTTTTGTTTTCCTACCGTAATTCGCCATTTTTCTTTTTTCGTTTTGCCGTCCAGCTGCAGGATCTTTACCCTCCCATAGCCGCGGACCGAAATCATATCTCCAGGTTCACAGATAAAGGCAGGATTTTCAATCACTGTCCAATTAACTTTGACAAGACCTGCCCCAACAAGATTTTGGGATTTTTGCCTTGCCAGATTGCAAACACCAGAAATAACAGTATCCAACCGTAAAGAAGATACTGTTAATTCGGTGTCTTCCCAATGTTCTTCTGACGGAATCGCTTGCCCGATAGCAGCCTCAGCCAATTTTACACCTGCTCGGCCAATCGATTCAACATTATTTTTAATATATTCGCCGATTTCGCGAGCGGCAAAAAATTGCACCTGCCCGTTGTCGTTCATCAGGATATCGCCGAATTTCCCACGTTTTAGCCCAAGCGACATAAGCGTTCCAAGCACTTGCCGGTGTTCAATTTTGACAAATTTCTTGGGGTAGAAAATTTCAAATAAAGTAATTTGAAAATCCTCGTCGGTTGGGGCCAAATAATCAGGATATAACAGCGCTCTTTTCCTTTCTGAATGGTGGCTCCCGCCAAAGAGGGCGTATTTCACGTCACCACTCTCGCCTACAATCATTTTTAAAATATGCTGCTCTCTTGGGTCAAGAAAATCAGTCAATTTAGATGAATACTGGTTTTCAACAATGTCCTTCCATTGCAAAACCCGATCTATATATTCCCGTTCTTCCGGGCGGAAATGCTGATAAATATTCATTGGTGCCAACACAACCTAATCAAAATTTAAGTAAGCCATTGATAGACACTATGCAAGCCGCTTTGAGCAAAGTTAAGGACAAGGAAGGCAACAATCGGCGAAATGTCAATCATTCCAAGCGGCGGAATAATTCTTCTGAATGGCTCTAAATACGGCTCGCAAATCCTCGACAAAAATTGGCCAATCGATGATTCTCTTGCATTTGGAAACCAGGACATCAATATGTAAATAATTAATGCCCAAGAGTATATTTGAATCAACCTTTGCAATATCCCGAAAACGATATCCATTTATTTTACCACCTCGTATTTTGATCTTCTTGCTCCGAAAAAAGCTCCGAAATATTTCCCGACACCTCAACGTTATCAGGTGTGCACAAGAAAATATTGACGCCAATTTTTTGTATGTCTCCGCCAAGAGCATAGACTACTCCGCCTAAAAAATCGACGATCTGTCTTCCTTCCTGATGATTAATCCGCTGAAGATTTACGACAACAGCACGGCGGCTTTTCAAATGGTCGGCAATCTCCGTGACTTCGGAACTGGAATGCGGTTCAACCAAGATGACCTTTGAAGCCTTTGAAGAGGTCCCGGCACCTGCAGAAGCCGCCTGTTTTTGGACGCTTTGCAAACTAACAACATTTTGGCTTTTAACTGCCTGTCTTTTTTGTTTGACCGGTTCTTGAGCCTGAGTGTACTCATCGTTATTCTCATCGAAGTCATCATCCAAAAAGAAAAATGTTTTTAATTTTGATTTTAATGTCATCTTCTTCTCCCCTAATCATCTTCGCCAACTAATGCTGTACCGATTCTTACCATCGTTGCTCCCTCTTCGATTGCAATCGCAAAATCATTGGACATGCCCATCGACAACTCGGTACACGGAGCAAATTCAAATTGACGGGATTGAACCTGGTCCCGTAGATCTTTCAGCTTGTGAAAGCAATTTCTAAGTATCTCTTCATCGTCAGTAAGCGGAGCCATCGTCATTAGACCTTGGATGCTTATATTTTGATACGGTCGAAGTGATTCAATAAATCCGATTACTTCTACGGGTGCCAGCCCATGCTTTGAGTCTTCCCCGGAGACGTTTACTTGTATCAAACATTTCACTTGACGGCTGGCGCGTTTATTAATTTCTTCTGCCAGGGATTGGCGGTCCAACGAATGAATATAATCCACTTTATCGATAATGTTTTTTACCTTTCTTGTTTGCAGCGTTCCAATAAAATGCCATGCAGGCTTGTCCCCAAGCATCTGCCATTTTTCCAACAACCCATCATCACGATTTTCGCCGAGATTTGTAATGCCTGCCTCCAAGGCCTCTTTAGCCCTTTCGGCACTCACATATTTGGTAACAGCAATAACTGTCACTTCCTCAGGTTTTCGGCCGGACTTCCGGCATGCTGTTTCGATTTGCTGCCTTATTTGCTCTAGCTTTGCTGCCACTTTCATATTGCTTTCAAATCTCCTTCCAGCCAATAAAGCTTAATATTCTTCCAGTGCTACCTTTGTCGCGCCGGTGAGAAAAAAAACTATTATCACAGCTTGTGCATAGCCCTGTGACAAGAATGTTTTCTTCGGGCACTCCAGTTTTTAGAAGAAGCAGCCGATTAGCTTCTCGCAAGTCCAAACTATATTGATTGCCATTAATTAAATTATATGGTTTTCCATCGACATCTTCTAGTATATTTTCCACCAAGTTAATGACACGATTATCCACAATATAACAATTTTTGCAGATGGACGGCCCAATTGCGACGAAAATTTCTTCAGGCCTGATGCCTTCCTGCTCCCAGGTAATGATCATCTCACGGGCAATTCCCCCTACGGTACCCTTCCAACCGGCGTGAGCCGCCCCAATCATCCCTGACTTTGGTGCGATAAAGAAAAGCGGGACACAATCAGCAAAACAAAGGGTTAATAGAATCCCCTTTTCATTCGTATAAAAACCGTCTGTCCCCTCAAAGGCCTGATTATACGAATTGGAACCCGTGCCCCGGTCCGCTATTGATATTTTCCTGATCATAATATCGTGCGTTTGCTGTGCGCCAACCCAAGATTCCAGCGGGAAATTCAGTAGGTGGGCGACAGTTTCCCGATTTATGCATACGTCATTTACATCATCGCCAACATGAAAGCCCATATTGAGGGATTGGAAGCTTCCCTTACCAACTCCGCCATGTTTGGAGGTAATTCCGGCAGTCAAACCCGGAAATCGGTTCATCCAGCCATCAATCATAAACAATGATTCATTTTTTAAAACAAAGGGTTCCATTTCTCTACCTCAAATGTTTTTCTATAGTTTACCATGAAAAATCAAAATGGTCATTGTGAGGGGACCGATTTACGGAAACTTAAACTTCTTCCGGAACCCGGTCATCTATTTTATGCCTGACCAATATTACATCCTGGCCAATTTTAATGATATTTTTCCAGGGAATCACGATTTCATCGTCCTTTCCAAAAAAGCCAAGCACTCTCCCATTCCCCGATATAACCACCGAGTCTATTTTTCCAGTCGTTAAATTTATCTCAATATCGCTTATATTACCTAACCGTTTACCATCCGAAACATTTACGACATCCTTTATCTGAAACTCGGAAATCCTCACCATTAATATTCCCCCCGTAACAGTACTATAATTGAATATATGATGAACCTTGTCAGTTTAGTATCGAAAGGCAGAAGCGCTTTCGGAACAAGCACAGCTTGTTCCTGTGAAGCTTATGATGTCGAAGCAATCCTTGTGGAGCTGACAAATGAAAATAAGCTGCCCATTTGGACAGCTTTAGCTTTGAATATTTTTGTTCATTTGCCTGATGGCCGCTTTTTCAAGTCTTGAAACCTGGGCTTGGGAAATTCCAATTTCATCAGCAACCTCCATTTGGGTTTTCCCTTGGAAGAATCGCTTTCTAAGGATTAGTTTTTCCCGTTCATTCAATCTGCGCATGCCTTCTTTTAAGGCAATTTCCTCAATCCAATGAATATCTTTATTTTTCTCATCGCTTAATTGATCCACCACATAAATGGGATCGCCGCCGTCATTATAAATCGGTTCAAATAAAGATACCGGATCCTGTATCGCGTCTAACGCAAATACAATTTCTTCGTGCGGCACCTCGAGAACCTTGGCGATTTCTTCCGCAGTTGGCTCTCTTGATGTTTCGCTCATCAGACGCTCTCTAACCTGCAGCGCTTTGTAGGCAATATCCCTTAAGGAGCGGGATACGCGAATCGGGTTGTTGTCGCGAAGATAACGCCGGATTTCACCAATAATCATCGGTACCGCATAAGTGGAAAACTTAACATTTTGCCCTAAATCAAAGTTATCAATTGATTTCATAAGTCCAATACAGCCAACCTGAAACAGGTCATCGACGAATTCACCCCGGTTGTTAAACCGTTGAATTACACTCAAGACAAGGCGCAAATTACCATTTACCAGCTTTTCCCTGGCGCTAATATCGCCATCTTGCATTTGCTTGAACAGTATTCTCATTTCTTCATTCTTCAGTACGGGGAGTTTTGATGTGTCTACACCGCAAATTTCAACTTTATTTCGAGTCAAATCTTTTCCCTCCTCGAGAGAGCTGCTGTACAAAAAACAGTATCTCCTTGGAAAGGAAAAATATGCACTAGCGTATGCCGCAGTGTAGGAACATACATTCTTTTTTATCCGGTAAAACCTCGAACTTGTTGGGTTTTACTGACAGAAAAAATTTTCCTGTCTTATACCATTTTATTAAATTCCTTCCTTAATCTCTTAATGATTCTCTTTTCCAATCTGGAAATATAGGATTGCGAAATCCCGAGCATATCAGCAACATCTTTCTGGGTTTTTTCTTCTCCGTTTGTCAGGCCAAAGCGAAGCTCCATAATTTGCTTTTCACGATCCGTTAGCTGATGAAGCGCCTTGGTGAGAAGCTTGCGGTCGACGTTTGCTTCCAAATCTTTCGTAATAATATCATCATCCGTTCCCAATACATCGGATAACAATAATTCATTGCCATCCCAGTCAATATTCAACGGTTCATCAAATGAAACTTCCGATCTAATTTTATTGTTCCGTCGTAAGTACATGAGAATCTCATTTTCAATACATCTTGATGCGTATGTAGCCAGTTTGATTTTCTTTTCTGGATTAAAAGTATTAACTGCTTTGATTAGGCCGATTGTCCCAATGCTGATTAAATCTTCAATATTGATCCCGGTATTTTCAAACTTTCTGGCAATGTAGACAACGAGACGAAGATTGCGCTCAATTAAGATTGATCTTGCGGCTTTATCACCGCCGGGAAGCTTTTTCAGCAGTAGTTCTTCCTCGTCTTTGCTTAAGGGAGGAGGAAGGGCTTCGCTGCCACCAATATAATAAACTTCATCTGTTTTTAGTCCCAATTTTATTAATAGCTTATACCAGTAATAGGATAAGCGAAGTTTCCACTTTTTCATTTGTATTCCTCCTTCTAAAAATATGTTTTTCTGAGTATAGTATTATTAACTTACCTTCACGGTGCCGCTGTCTTGCTTTGGTCCTGTTAGCATCTTCGGATGGACAATGCACTGAAAGACATCATCAGCCGAGAGTTCCTGCATGGTAAATGATACAAGTCCCTTATCAAATAGATGCAGGCTGCCATTATGCTCAATATGGATGCTGTCAGGCTTAATAGCAGTAATGAGCTGGGAACCTTGGCCTACCACCCTATAAGGTACAATTCTCATCCGATTTTGCCAGGTTTCAGGATATTTATCTGTGCCGATGGAAAGCGGGTCAGGATTCGCGGCTAATTGTTGAATGGGTTCGGAAAAAGATTCGAATTGTTTATTAACGGATATGAACATGACAGGTTGTTTTGATAACGGGTCATACAGCTGATTACCGCTGTCGATTAGCCCCTTTAGATTTAATGTTTCATTGTCTATTTTTACTACTACGCTCACAATCTGATCATATTGGATTTTAGTCATTTCCATTGACTCAATATTTTTTCTTGAAAAATGCCAAGCGACCGGAAATCCGATTAGAACAAACAGCCAGCTGATCGGATCACCAAATCCCATCACACTTGTCTGAAGGACTTCCATCGTTAATTCGGGATCATACTGAATGAAAAAATGAACCCCCATTAATGACCCGCCAATTAAAAAAGTAGAGACATAAAATGTCATTAATGCTTTTATAAAAAACGAAAATCGTTTATAACCAAAAGCGATTAATACCATCATGACGGAGAATAACAGTTTTGAGATCGGATGACCGGAAATGGCATTTATAGGCGTGAAGGTTAGTAAAATAATCAATGAACCGATCAATCCCCCGGTAAAAATTCTCCACCAACGGACCCTCCTCTTCAGAATAATCGCTGTTAAATAAAGGAGAAGACTATCAAAGAGCAGATTAAGCGCCCAAATCACATCCAAATACACAACCAAGAAAGCATCCTCCTTTATCAAGGCTGTTTCTATTATTCTGTTTACAGAAAAGTATAACGTACTTGCATGGCGGAAGTGTGTCACTTTCTGTAATCAAAAAATCAGAAATTTTCCCTATTTACATAGGATTTTGTCAGAAAAATTTTTCTAAAATAAGAAAGGTACAGCCATCAGCTGGCTGTACCCTTTTTATGTCATTATGAAGTTTAACGTCTTCTATTACGATTTCTCAAGAAGGTTGGGATATCCAATGTATCTTCTTGGAATGTGTTGTTCGTGCGTACAGGCTCTTGTTGTGGTGCCTGCTGCTGTTGTTGCGGTTCTTCACGTTTGTGTTCTCTCTTGACAACGCCAGCCTGAGGCTTAACTTGTCCGAAAGTCGGGCGTGTTGGCTTTTGCTGAATCACTTCTTCCTTAAAGCCGGTCGCAATGACGGTTACGACAATTTCATCCTTAAGATTTTCATTGATAACTGAACCGAAAATCATATTTACTTCCTGGTCTGAAGCAGAAGCAACGATATCGGCAGCCTCTTGTACCTCGTAAAGGCTTAAGTTTGTGCCACCGGTAATATTCATTAACACACCTTGTGCGCCATCAATGGAAGTTTCAAGTAGCGGTGAACTGATCGCTTTTTTGGCAGCTTCTGTTGCACGGTTTTCGCCAGACGAAACACCAATCCCCATTAAAGCGGAACCTTTATTGGACATAATCGTCTTAACATCGGCAAAGTCAAGGTTGATTAATCCAGGTACCGCAATTAAATCGGAAATACCTGAAACACCCTGACGGAGAACATTGTCCGCTTCGCGGAATGCTTCAAGCATCGGTGTGCTCTTGTCGACTATTTCAAGCAAACGGTCATTCGGAATAACAATTAACGTGTCTACTGCTTCCTTCATGGATGAGATTCCGCCAGCAGCCTGTGTTGCGCGTTTCTTCCCTTCAAACGTGAACGGTCGGGTTACAACACCAACTGTCAATGCCCCAAGATCACGGGCGATTTGAGCAATGACTGGTGCAGCACCAGTACCTGTACCGCCGCCCATTCCGGCCGTTACAAACACCATATCAGCTCCGCGTAATGCTTCTTCAATTTGCTCTTTACTCTCTTCGGCGGCTTTTTTGCCCACCTCGGGGTTGGCACCTGCACCTAGACCGCGGGTTAACTTTGACCCAATCTGCATTTTGACCTCTGCCTTTGACAGGTTTAATGCTTGGGCGTCGGTATTAACAGCAATGAATTCTACACCTTGAACACCGTGCTCGATCATTCGGTTTACCGCATTGTTACCGCCACCGCCGACTCCAATTACCTTTATTGTGGCAAGAGAATCTAAATTTGTATCAAACTCTAACATGAAAAATCCTCCTAATTCGTCGATATTCCTTTTCGATTCAAGCTATTCGAAAAAGTATCCAAGGAATTTTTTTACCTTTGATGACATTTTTTCATCTGGATGCTTTTCCACTTTTGTTTTAGGCTGGTGCTGCTTTGGCGCCCTCTTTTCAACTGGCTCGGAAACAGATGCATTTGAGCTGGATGTGCTGCCTGGCAATCTAGCATTCTTGTATGCATATTTAATCAAACCGACCGCAGTTGTATATTGAGGTTCTCTAACTCCAATATAGTCGGGACGGGCGATGCGGACCGGATTTTTAAACATATCCTGCGCCAGCTCGAGCAACCCTTGCATATTGGCAGTTCCACCTGTTAACACGAAACCGCCTGGCAGGTCGGTAACGCCTAATCGTTTTAATTCTTTTGCGATTAACTCAAAAATTTCTTCCATTCTCGCTTCAATGATTTCTGAAACATAAAGCTGATTGAATTGCTGATGCTGGTCACTACCAATGATTGGTACGCTAAAATATTCATCTTCTGATGCATGGTCGTAAAACGCATGCCCGTACTTTACTTTAATATTTTCGGCATCCTCAGTTGAGGTGTGCAATACCTTGGAAAGATCGTTTGTAATCAAATCCCCGCCAACAGGAATGACACTCGTAGCCTTCAAATATCCTTCTTCAAATACGGAAATTGTCGTTGATCCCCCACCGATATCAATCAGGGCAACGCCAAGATTCTTTTCATCCTTTGATAAAGCATAATCTCCGGCCGCAAGCGGCTGTAGAATGATGTCGGAGAAATTGAGACCCGCTCGCTCTACACAGCGGATAATATTCGCAAGGACGGAATTGGAGCCAGTTACTAGTGTGCCATCCATTTCCAGACGAACACCAATCATCCCGCGCGGGTCATTGATTTCGTCCTTTCCATCAAGAATGAATTGCCTTTGGATTACCCCCATGTTGACTCTTTCAGGAGGGATTGAACCCGCATAAGCAGCCTCAATTACGCGGATTACATCTTCATTGGTAATCTCGCGGTTTTGGCCGGATACGGCAACAATTCCATGACATGGCTGAAGCATGACATTATGCCCTGGAATCCCGACCACAACTTCGTGAATCTCCATTCCAACCATTCTTTCTGCCTGCTCCACTGCCCTTTTAATGGAATGAACCGTGTCATCCATGTCGACAATCGACCCTTTGCGTAAGCCTTCGGATTCTACATTGCCAACACCTATTATATTTAATGAGCCTTTTCCAGAGTCATTGACCATTTCACCAATGATTACTTTTACACTGGATGTACCGATGTCAAGACTTACATATATTTCATTGCTGTTCATTCTCTGGCACCTCCTTTAACATCCCTTTATGTCGAACAACAAATCATTTTGTTCATTAAATAATAACTTCCCATATTCATATCTTATAAGATTATTCGTCATAACTGAATGATTCCCTTTAAAAATTTTCAACTTTTTTCTAATTTTTCTTTGCTTGTTGACCATTTTGTCAATAATATTCGCCTAATTACAGCAATATTTTGAAATAATCTGACGCCGAACGCGAAAACTGCCGCTAAATACAAGTCTACACCAAGATGGACACCTAGGAAAGCTAAACTTGCAGCAAGTATTATATTAAAAAAGAAACCCGAAACAAATACTTTTTCGTCATAAATATTTTGCAAATAGGCCCGAATTCCTCCAAATAATGTGTCGAGGGCTGCCAAGACAGCAATCGACAAATAATTGGAATATTCCTCAGGAATCCGAATTTCCGTCATTAGACCAAGCATGATTCCAATGATCAATCCTATCACTGGAAGCCACATCAGGAACCGCCCCCTTCTGAAACCGGCTCCATATACCGTACACGAATCGGATTATCATAAGCCGGTATCGTAATAGTAGGGCTCGGCGAAGAAATATTCAGTCTTAAACTCTCCGTAAAAAACTCATCCCTTGATTTTGAAACTTTCATCCGATTATACAATTTTTCAGCTGTGTTTATATCATCCGTAACCACTTTAACCTCGATCGGAAGATCTTTAATCGTGTGGCCGTCTATCTTAGTTTCGTTATTAATATCGCGAATCACCGATGTATTGATCATTCGCTGTCCATCAATCGCAGTATATTTGGCCTCATACCTATTCAATTCGTTCCGTAACCTTTGCAGCAGATCAGGAGAAACCGTTTTTGCCCTTGGGCTCCCTAGTTGGATATCTTCCATTACAGGTTCAATGACGAGCGTTATTCCCGGACCAGTAACCTCTGTCAAACCAGCCTCAACCTTTAATTCCTGAAACGTATCTCTTAAAGCTTGTTCCTTGCTTTGCGAACGCTTAGAGTCGTAGGCTGCCAGTTTTTCATCAATCGGCCGGATTTCCATCAACAGCTTCGATTGCAACTCTTTTTCCTTCAGGAGCGCTTCTCGGAGCTGCCATATATCTCGTGTATCCCGTTCAACCGGTTTTTTGACCGTTTGAAATTGGATCGCAATCATAAAACCCACTATTGCGGCTATCAAGGTAAAACTGATCTTCAATTTTGGCTTGTCCACTTTTTTCACCCAACCTTTTCATCATCTTTGTGGACACTAAGTGTTTCCCAAAATCGGGTTAAAGACCAATGCACTGTCTTTTTCCAATGAAAACACAATATTATCATTTACCAGCTGGTCTTTAACCCCTCCGGTCAAGTTGATCGAGGATGCGAGGACATCTGGGTCACCGATTGCCGTAATCACGAAGGGAGCAGGGTACGGGGTTCCATCTACGGTAATGACTGGACCATTACAGACAATATAAGAATGGCTTGTTAGCCTTTGGCCGTTAATTGCCACAGCAGCCGCCCCGGATATGTACAGTTCATTGACAACTTTAAAGACATGATGTTCATGAACAAGATAATTATTTACATTGTCTTCCTTCGGATCATAGGCACCATCGGAAAGCGTAATCCTTACGCCCTTCCCCTTGACCTTTACCTTCCCCAGGAACATCCGGTATTTTTCCGAATCCTCGGCAAGATTAAGAAAGACCTGGGCTTCTTTGGCCAGTTCCTTTTCACTCTTTTGAACTTTCTCCTGTTTCTTTTTTAATTCCCGCTGGAGTTTTCGATTGATTTCTTCCTGCGCAATTAATTGGTCTCTGAGTGCAATGGTTTTTTCATATTGTTTGTCTGACAGCTTTGGCTTTTCCTCTTTATATTCCATTTGAGTTAGATGATAGGAGAAGGCCATAATAAATCCCAATACCAGGCAGACAAGGGACAAAATAACATGATTACCCTTCACCTTCAGTATTTTCAACTTTTGTTTCCTCCGCTTCCGTTTCAAAAGCCTTAAAATAGGAACCTACTTCAAGGTCGATAATTCCTTTTTTATCGGGATCCAACTGACTGATAATCGAAGGATAGTGGACCATTTTTTCCGAGAACGTCCTTAAAGTGGCACTAACCTCAAAACCATCATTCATAAATAAAGATATATGATATTTGTCAGCCTTTTTTGGAGTATAATGAATTTCCGAAATGGAGTTTACAATCTCATTTGGAAGGACCTCCAAGCCGTCAACCAATTCATTAAGGGCGTCGCCTTTTTCAAAATTGAAGAGGATGGGAGCGTTGGCGGGAATGCCATCACTTTCCTTATCCATTAAAATGTGGCCATTCTCCATCACCGGATAGAACATATTGTCCTTTTTTAGGTAGGCAATTCGTTTATGTTCCTTTACTTGGATTACAACCGAGTTCGGCCATTTCAATTTTACTTCCGCTTTGTTCATTTCGGGCAGCTTTTGTAGCTTAGTAGCTACCGTACTCTTTCTGACTTCCCAGATGTTTGTTTCAGTAGAAAGACCGCTCTGATTGATAATTTCAGCACTGGAGTAAATTTCATTGCCTGTGACCGTAATGTTCTTTACGTGGCTTAGCGGTGATTGCGAATAAACGATTAGAGCAATCATCGTAAAAAATAAGAACATCAGCAATATAAGCCGTCTATTTGCTTTTCGACGTCTTTGCTCCTTTAATTTTGGAATTCGGTCCTCTAGGGCCACGACCTTGCTTTTTTCCATTCAACTTTCCCCCAAATTATAGCGGATGATTTCCGTCCGACTACAATGCCTGTCCCAATTAAAGCGAAAACAACGGCACGAAAAATCATGCCGTCATTCTTTTCTCAAGATTATCTCCACCTGTTAATTATGAGTAATTATAACACAAAATTTGTCATTCGTAAGGGATTTATTGAATGAAGTAACAGGTTTATTTCGGAATAAATTTGCAAAAACATTTTCAAATTAAACAGCAGTCATCTCTATTTCCTGCCGATGATTTCGACTTCCGTTTCCATTTTTACCTGGTATAAACTATAAATCGTATCCTTTACATGCTGGATTAAGGAAAGGACATCCCCAGCGGTTGCGTTACCCGCGTTGACGATGAAATTACCGTGAAGCTCAGAAATCTTTGCTCCTCCAATACTAAAGCCCTTCAGCCCGGCTACCTCAATTAATTTTCCGGCATAATTCGGAAGCGGATTTCGGAAGATGCTGCCTGCACAAGGGTAATTCCACGGCTGCGTATCCTTGCGATAATCTTTATTTTTTTGCATTTGGGCGACAATTGCTTCTCTGTCACCTTCTTTAAGCTGAAACACCGCTTCCACCACAATTCCTGGGCGCTCTTTTTGCAGGATGGAGGTTCTGTAGGAAAAACCCATTTCTTCATTGGACAGCCATTCCATCGTGCCATCCTCAAATAAAATATGGGCTTTTGTCAAGATTTTGCTAATATCTGATCCGTGTGCCCCGGCATTCATATAGACAGCACCGCCGACAGAACCCGGAATCCCACTGGCAAATTCCAGGCCGGATAGCCCTTTCCTGCTTATTAAGGTTGATAGACTAACAAGGCTATAACCGGCGCCGACAAGGATTTCAGTTCCATTTATTTCAAGATGGTTGATGCCCGACCCTAGTTTAACAACAGCGCCTTCGATTCCTTTATCCGACACTAATAGATTAGAGCCCCTGCCGATCGCACGCCAGTTTAACTTATGCTTTTTTATGAACTCCATTGTTGCCATTAAATTTTCAACAGAGCTTGGTTCAATAAAAAGATCTGTAGGTCCGCCAATTTTGATAGTCGTATGATGGGCAAGAAGTTCGTTTCGCTTTACCTTGCCAATATTCATTTTTTCCAGTTCCTGTATTAGTACGTCCATCTGAGATCACCTAACTTTCCAAACATGCGTATAGTTTAGTTTATGCTAAAAATCCAATTGGGCTACCTTCAATTTCCTTTTATAAGGTCAATTATCACGTTGTACAGTCTAGCAGCAGAGTCAGGGACCCCAATTTTCTTTGAATTTGCTTTCATTTCTTTAAGTGTTTCTTTATTTAGCAAAATCCGGTCGATTGCCGTTACAAGTCCATTGCTGGTTAAGTCTTTTTCAAGCATAACCTTGGCTGCGCCGTGCTCACTTAAAGAGTTTGCGTTTTTTTCCTGATGATTGTTTGTCACATATGGACTTGGAATCAAAATGGCAGGAATTCCAAGTGATGTGATTTCGGCAAGTGTGGTTGCCCCTGCCCTTGAGACTACCAAATCCATTCCAGCAAGGACCTCGGGCATATTATGGATAAATGGTTTGATGGCTACATTTTTTGGATTGCCGACAAGCTCCACCTCTTTTTTCACCTCTTCATAGTGGACTTCGCCGGTAATATACAGAACCTGATACGGTTTCCCGGCAAATTCGGGAAGCAATTTGATCACTGTTTCATTAATTGGCCTTGCACCACGGCTGCCGCCAAAAATTAATACAGATGGCATGGTAGTACTGAGCCCAACTGACAACCTTCCTTTAATTCCATCCTGGCCCAAAACCTCGGATGCCCTTGGATTACCAGTAAAAACGACTTTCTCGGGAGGAAAAAACTCCCTGGCCTGCTCAAAACATATGGCTATTTTTTTGACGTACCGGCTAAGGAATTTATTCGTCAACCCTGGGACGCTGTTCTGTTCATGGATAATCGTCGGAATCTTGAGTTTTGCGGCTGCATACACGACAGGCCCACATACATAACCGCCGGTGCCTACGACAATATCAGGTTTAAACTCTTTTAAAATTTTTCTGCTGTCCCTGACCCCTTTGATAAACCTGAGGACTGTTTTTACATTTTCAAACGATAGTTTCCGTCTAAATCCGGTAATATGAATCGATTTAAACGGAATATTTTCCTTTGGGATTATTTTGCTTTCCAAGCCATTCAATGTGCCTATGTATATAACTTTTGCATCCTTATGTCGTTTTTGTATCTCTCTTATAAGTGCGAGTGCCGGATAAATATGTCCGCCGGTCCCCCCGCCACTAACTGCTATCTTCATTTTCTCACCTCTACAATATTGCTAAACACATTCTACTACAAAACCATTCAAAAAAAAGCGAATGAAAAAATAATGTTATCTAAATGTAATCCAATATGCAAGAAATTCCACATCTTTTTGACGCAAAAAGACCCTGTCTAAAGTAACAGGGCAGCGTTTAATACCTGGAATAGCGACTTATATTTAGGAGAACACCAATGGCCATTAGCATTAATGTCAATGAGGAACCCCCGTAACTCAAAAATGGCAAAGTAATGCCGGTTACCGGCATCAAACCCGTGACAACCCCAATATTGATCATTACCTGAATCGCGACCATAGCAATGATTCCGACCGCGAGGAAACTGCCAAATAAATCGGGAGCCCCCAGGGCGATGCGAATTCCCCGCCAAAGCAACAGGGCAAATAATAGAATAATAAATGAACCGCCGATAAATCCCAATTCCTCAGAGAGAATCGCAAAAATAAAATCGGTTTGCGGCTCCGGGAGGTAGAAGAACTTCTGTCTGCTCTCGCCGAGACCAAGTCCGAACAACCCGCCGGGACCGATTGCATACAGCGATTGAATGATTTGAAACCCGCTCCCCAAAGGGTCTGACCAAGGGTCCAAAAAGGATGTAATCCGTTTGATTCGATACGGGGCTGAGGCAATTAGCCCGACAAATCCGGCAATTCCGAGTAGCCCCAGAAACACAAAGTGGCTGATTCGCGCACCAGCGATAAAAATCATGACCACACAGGTGCCCATCATCACGGTTCCCGTCCCTAAATCTGGCTGCAGCATAATCATGGCAAATGCAACAAACGCAAGCCCTAAGGATGGGACTAGTCCCTTTTTAAATGAGGTGATTAGCTTTTGATTGTCAGATAGGAACTTGGCCAGAAAAGCAATCATCGCCAGCTTCATAAATTCTGAAGGCTGGATGGAAAAGGCTCCCACGCCAATCCAACTCCGTGATCCGTTGCGGACGTTGCCGATTCCCGGGATTAACACCAAAATCAATAACACAAAACAAACAATTAAGATGGTTTTAGACCAGGTCCGCCATGTCCAATAGTTGATGTTCATGATAAAAAACATCGCCAGAATGCCGACACCGGCAAATAATGTTTGCCGCTTGGCAAAGAAAAACGAGTCTTCAAATTTATATTCAGCCCATATCGCACTTGCGCTATAAACCATGATTAGACCAACAGTCAGCAGTGTAAATGTTACGATCATTAAAATAAAGTCAGGAGTGGTTCTTTTTGTCGGCACCAGTATACACCTCGGGCTAAAGATTTAGGGCTGAAGGTGACCGCCGCCTGCACAAAAGCGGGACAAGCCTTCCCCCCTACTTAAGCTTATGCACCGCTTCGATAAAAATGTCTCCCCTGACTTCAAAAGTTTTGTATTGATCCCAGCTTGCGCAGGCAGGAGACAATAAAATAACATCACCCGGTTCAGAGAAGCCAAATGCGACAGGTACGGCCTTGTCAACATTATCGACACGCTGATGTTGTTTTATTCCCGCTACCATGCCAACTCTCTCAAGTTTGGCAGCAGTTTGCCCAAAGGTAATCAATGCTTTAACATTCTTTAAATATGGAATCAGCTCATCGAACTCATTCCCGCGGTCAAGCCCGCCAGCCAAAAGTATTACCGGGGCATCAAACGCGGCAAGCGCATTAATCGTCGCCAGCATATTCGTTGCCTTTGAGTCATTATAAAACTTTCTCCCTTTGACATCGGCGACATATTGCAAACGGTGCCTGACACCAGTAAACGTTTTTAATACCTCTTTAATCGCACTGTTATCGACACCTGAAAGTTTTGCCGCTGCCATTGCAGAAAGGATGTTTTCAAGATTATGGCGGCCAGGTAGGGCAATTTTCGCGATTTCCATCACTTGTTCACCGTTAAAGAAAATCCAGCCTTCTTTGAGATAGGCTCCTTCCGTCAGTTCCCTTGTTGTTGAAAACGGAATGATTTTTGCCAGAGATCCTCGGGCGATATCCATTGTATCCTCTTGGTCCGCATTAACAATTAAGTATTCCCGCTCTGATTGATTCTTCGTAATATTAGCTTTTGCCGCTTTGTATTCTTCCCTCGTCCCATGATAGTCCAAATGCGCATCATAGAGGTTTGTAATAATCGCAATTTTTGGATTGAACGTTTCAATTCCCATCAGCTGGAAGGATGATAATTCAATGACAATCGTATTGTCAGCTGTTGCCTCCTGGGCAACGCCAGAAGCTACCGTACCGATATTCCCGGCAATTAATGGCTGCTTGCCCCCAGCATTTAACATTTCATAAACAAGCGTTGTAGTTGTAGTTTTTCCGTTGGTCCCGGTAATTCCGACAAATGGAGCCTCAGAAATTTGCCCTGCCAGCTCCACCTCGGTTATGACCGGTATTTGGCGCTCGATAGCAGCTTCAATGATCGGGTTGTTATAAGGTATTCCGGGATTTTTAACGATGAGCTCAAAACCTTCATCCAGAAGTTCGACCGGATGTTCGCCGCAAATGACCTTGATTCCGTGTTCCAAAAGCCCTTGTGCCTCAGGATTTTCCGAGAACGGCTTTTTGTCATTAACCGTTACAAACGCTCCAAGCCTATGTAGAAGAGAAGCCGCGGTAACGCCGCTTTTGGCCAATCCGAGAACGAGTATTTTTTTATGACAGTAAGAATTAATCTGCTTCAATTACAACCACACCTCTATATAGATTCCAAGAACTGCAAACAGTAAGCCAACACTCCAAAAAGTAACAACTACCCGCCATTCGGACCAGCCAATAAGTTCATAATGATGATGTAATGGGCTCATTCTAAAAATCCGTTTTCCGGTTGTTTTAAATGAGGCAACCTGAAGAATGACAGACAGGGTTTCAATTACAAACACACCGCCAATAAGAAGCAGCAGCACTTCAAGCTTGGTCATAATTGAAATGGCCGCGATTGCTCCCCCTAAGGCCAACGATCCGGTATCTCCCATAAACACCTTTGCTGGATGAGCATTAAACACAAGAAACCCGAGCACTGCCCCGACAATCGCTACCGAAAAGATGGCTATTTCCATTTGCGATTGATTCCAGGCTAGGACAGCAAATGCCCCAAAGGCTATCGCAGCGATACCTGACACGAGACCGTCCAGTCCATCAGTCAGATTTACGGCATTAGAAAAGCCGACCAGCCAAAACACAATGAAAATAACAAAAAACCATCCCAGATCAATTGTCTTGTCAGTAAGCGGGATTCCAATCTCTGTAGAAAAATCGTTTTGTTTATAAACCAAATAAAAAATAACGGAAATAATAATTTGTCCAAGCAGTTTTTGTCTGGATGTTAACCCAAGGTTCCGCTTTAGTGCCACTTTGATAAAATCATCCAAAAAGCCAAGCAGACCAAATCCAAGCGTCACCAATAACAGCAAATAAGTTTTTACGGTCGGTTCAGAAAATTTACCGGTCATGACAATCGTGGTTATGACGATTGAAAATAAAATCATAATTCCACCCATCGTCGGGGTTCCTGATTTCTTTTGATGGGATTTGGGACCTTCCTCACGAATGCTTTGTCCAAATTTCAATCTTCGTAAGAAGGGAATAAAAACTGGAGAGAGCAATACTGATATTAGAAATGCCATGATGATTGTGAAAAATATAACTTGCTCAAGCATATATTATCCCCTCCCTTCGCGATTGTGATCTTGCTTTTCAATTAGTTGTTTAAGCATTACAGCAATATCATATGTTTTATGATTTTTATTAAGAAGTTTTTTATTTGAAATTTTAAAGTTTGTCATTTCCATAATACAATCTGTTTCTCCATTTAGTTTTTCATTGTAGTGCTGAATAATTCGGATGAGCGCCTCGAGAGGGTCATCTGAAAAAAATACCGGAAAATGATTAGGAGTATACCGAGGCAGTTGTTCGCCTTTAGTCCAAATAGCTGCTACAGCTCCATTGGCTATTGCACCGGACAGCTCTCCAGACTCCTCTCCAAGCGGCACAAATAATCCTCGAGGCTGGATTTCATCTGCCTGGTCGGTTACCGTATAAAATTCCATCTCGACGGTAACCCCCTGCTTTTCCGAAAATAAATGTGCAACATCGTTAAAGCTTAAAAGCATGATTATCTCTCCTTAATTGCTTCCTTCGCAATCAGCCGGTCATCAAAATCATGAACGACACTGCCAATGATTTGGTATGTTTCATGACCTTTCCCGGCAATTAGGATGACATCATCGGTCGAAGCCTGACGAATCGCATGATGGATGGCTTCCCTGCGGTCCGGGATGACCTTATACGCTTCGCCCTTAACCCCAGCTTCCATTTCCGAGAGGATGGCCAACGGGTCTTCACTTCTCGGGTTATCGGAAGTGAAAATTGGATCTGTTCCATATTGACAGGCAATTTGCGCCATTAACGGCCGTTTCGTGCGATCGCGGTCCCCGCCGCAGCCGACAATGACAAAAATTCTTTTTTGGGCAAAATGCTGAATGGTCTTTAACACATTTTCAAGACTATCCGGGGTATGGGCATAATCGACAATGACAGTAAAATCCTGACCGGCGCGAACAAGTTCAACTCTACCTGAAACTCCTGGGAGAGTTTCCAGTGACTGAATGATATCGGTTATCTTGATTCCCGAGACGATCGATGCCGCAATCGCCGCCAGGGTGTTATAAACACTGAATTTCCCGATAAATTGAATTTGTACCGGATGCTGTTTCTGCCCAATAACGAGATCAAATTGCGTACCAGATGCAGTCATCCTGATATTTTTTGCCATGATATCGGCTGGCGAATCAATCCCATATGTGACGACGAGTGCGGCCGTCGACCGTTTAAACATTTCTGTGGAATGGTCATCTGCATTTAAAACGGCAAACTTGGGATGATTATGGTTAAATGTATTGCCTAGCTGAGCAAACAACAAGCTTTTTGCACGCCGGTACTCATCCATTGTTTTATGGTAATCAAGGTGATCTTGTGTCAGATTGCTAAACACCGCCACATCAAAATCACAGCCATGCACCCTGCCCAAATCAAGAGCATGGGACGATACCTCCATCACACACGTATCAACACCTTCATCTGCCATTTGCCGAAACGTCTTTTGTAATGTTAGGCTTTCAGGCGTGGTATTTTTCGTTTCAATGGTCTGAGCTGCAATTTTGGTATACATCGTACCAATCAGTCCTGTTTGATGGCCAGAATCCGAAAATATTTTTTCAATCATATGGCTCGTTGTCGTTTTTCCATTTGTTCCGGTAATACCGATTAAATGCAGCTTTCTAGTTGGCTGCCCGTAAAAAGCATCCGCAAGTACCGCCATTGCTCTCGCAGTGTCGTTGACGACAATTACTGGTACATCGAGCGGGAGCATTCGTTCTGCCAATATCGCAACAGCGCCGTTTTGGACAGCGGAATCTGCAAAATCATGGCCGTCCACCGTATAGCCTTTTATACAAATAAATAAGCTCCCTGGCCCAACCTTACGATTATCATTTTCGATCGAGGTTATGTCCGGGTCCGCTCCCTCATAAGGGGTTAATAGATGCAAATGTTCAATCAGCTTTTGTAGCTTCATGGTAATCTCAATCCTCTCAGTTGACCATACATCTTTTTGCCGGAATCGCTTGCTGAAACCCTTCCGGCAGAAGTCCCACCTTATTTTACATGAAAATAGATTTTTTTGCTATTTTGTTATGGACATTTGTAAAAGAAACTCGCCAATTTTGGCGAGCCTCTGTGTTGTTCATTGGGTTAATCTCCGCTCCCAAAATAAAGTCTGATTTTTGAACCTTCCTTCACCTTGGTTCCCGGTGCCGGTGACTGCCTTACAACTACATTCCCTTCCCCGCTCGCATCGATTCTTAAATTGAACATTTGCTCATGAAGTTCCGTTTTTGTCATGCCGACAAAGTCAGGCAGTACAATCGGCGGTGTATCCGGCCATTTAATTTTTTTGTCAATTTGTTCTTTTCTTGGTTCTATGCCCATGGCGCTCAAGCCATCCTTCATAATATTGCCCACGATCGGCGCACTTACAGTACCCCCGAAGGCAGTTACACCTTTTGGATTATCGACCGCGACATAAACAACAATCTGCGGGTCATCTGCTGGTGCAAAACCAATGAATGAAACGATGAAGTTATTCTCCAAATAGCGGCCGCCTTCGGCTTTTTGCGCCGTTCCGGTTTTCCCGCCGACTCGGAAACCCTCCACAAACGCCCTGCCTCCTGTCCCTTGAGCAACGACGCTTTCCAATGCATGGCGGATTTCTTCTGAAGTTTCCTCAGAAACGACTCTTCTCTTCTCCTCCGGGGTATTTCGCATAACGACCTCTTTTGTTATGGGGTCAATTAACTCCTTGGCTATATATGGTTTGTATAAGATTCCGCCGTTTACAGCGGCAGATACGGCAGCAACCTGCTGGATGGGCGTTACCGATACGCCCTGTCCAAATGCGGTTGTCGCCTGTTCAACCGGTCCGACCCGATTCATATTAAACAGGATTCCTGTTCCTTCTCCCTGAAGGTCGATCCCCGTTTTTTGGCCAAACCCAAAATCCTTTATATACTTAAAAAGCTTCTCCTTGCCAAGCCGTTCCCCTAATTCAACAAAGCCGGGGTTACAGGAGTTTTGGACCACTTCAAGGAAGGATTGGCTCCCGTGACCGCCGCGTTTCCAGCATTTTAAGCGGGCTCCTGCCACCTGAACTGAACCTGAATCATGAAAATGCTCTTTTTCCAAATCCACTTTTCCTTCGTTCAATGCAGCTGCCAAGGTGATAATTTTGAACGTGGATCCTGGCTCATACGTCATCCACACCGGGAGATTTCGGTTATAAACCTCTTGCGGGACATTGCGGAAATTGGCCGGATCAAATGTAGGACGACTCGACATCGCCAATATTTCCCCGTTATTCGGGTTCATCGCGATGGCGATAATCCCGTCCGGATTATATTTTGCTTCGGCAATATCCAACTCCCGTTCGACGATCGTCTGGATTTTTGTATCAATAGTCAATTTCAAATCCAAGCCTTTAACAGGGTGCTCATAATCATCGGCCATATCATTCATTCGTTCGCCCTTGGCATTGGCATAAAATTTAACTGAGCCGCGTTCTCCGTTCAGTTCTTTGTCATAATACTTTTCCAAGCCCATTAATCCTTGGTTGTCCACTCCGGCAAACCCAAGTACATGTGAAAGATAGCTGTTAAAGGGATAGTGCCTTTTTGAATCTTCTCCGATATAAACCCCCTCAAGACCCAGTGCCCTTATTTCCTTGGCCTTTTCGTGAGAGATTTTCCTGCCTTCCTTAATACGAACAATCCGCTCTTTTTGGGTAATGTCGCGGTATGCTTTTTCCTTGGGCATATTCAGCACACTCGCCAATTTTTCCGCAGTGGCTGCGGGATCCTTTATTTGTCTTGGAACGACCCAGACTGTCGGCGCACTAATATTGGTGGCTAATGCAACTCCATTCCGGTCGACGATTTCCCCGCGCTCTGGTTCAAATGGTATATTTCGGCTCCAAGAATCCTTGGCTCGATCGGTCAGCATGTCACCCAGGACAAACTGTACATAGCCAAGCCGAACATCAATAATTAAGAAAATAAGTATTCCGACGACTAGTGCAACTAATAAGCGTTTACGGACCGTAACATTGGATACGCGCATATTTTGTGACAAGCCTCCTTTATATCATCATTTATTAATATGCTTGTACCAGTCCGAATAGAACGTTTCCCGATTATGCAAAAAAGAGACCGAGTTCGGTCTCTTTTTTTAATCCTGTACCACTTCATCTTCATTTTTTTCCCCTTCGGTATTTCCCACTTGTTCCTGCGCGGTTGCTTCAGCGTCCCACTGCTCCTCGGGGGTTTTCATATCTACAATCAGGAAATCCCCTTTATTTAACAGTGCTTTAGGTTTTATATTTTGCTGGACGACATAACCCTTGCCCTTTGCATTCAGTTTTAATTGTGCAATATTGGAAACCTTCATGACATCCCGGAGCGACCAGCCTGTCATGTCCGGTGCGGTCAGTTCGCCGTTTGTTTTCAAGATGACCTTTTCTCCCTCCAACAGATTGGTACCGGCCTTGGGTACCTGCCCCGTCACTTCAGTACCATTTCCAAGCACAACTGCTTCAATTCCCTTGTCCGTTAAGGTTTTTACAGCTTCAGTAACGTTCAGCCCTGTCAATTTATCCAATTTATTGATAGACGTTTTTTGAACCACTGATGGTTGAATATTTAAGTAGTGGAGGCTGTTTTTCATAATCGGATTAAAAATTGCCGATACTGGGATGGCGCCAATGTTGGTATCTGCCCCTTCAAGCTCTGGCTGCTGGACAGCCACATAGACAATCAGCTTGGGGTCATCCGCTGGGGCCATGCCTAAAAATGAATAGAGATAATTGTTAACACCCTTTAAATATCCTCCAGGTCCCGGAATATTGGCAGTACCCGTTTTTCCGGCAACACTGTAGCCCTCAATTTGATAACGGCCTCCGGTTCCTTTTGGTGCGGTCACAACTGTTTCCAGATAATCACGTACAGTTTTCGCGGTTTCGGCTGATATAGGCTGAGACACAACCTCAACTCCCGTCTCCTTTACCGTTTCACCTGTATCATGATTGACAATTTTTTTGACAACATGCGGCCTCACCATTTTTCCATCATTGGCAATAGCGGTAGCGGCCTGGATTTGTTGAATTGGTGTAATCGCAGTCCCTTGTCCATAAGCGGTGGTGATTTTTTCAATTGGATAGGTGTAGCGGATTTTCCCGCTTGTTTCGTCAGGCAATTCAATCCCTGTTGGTTTATCGAAACCAAACTTACTCAAATATTCTCTAAATTTCTCAAAGCCCAACTTTTCATTAGCGATTTTTGCAAAGGCAACATTTGAAGACCGCTGTACCCCTTCGAGATAAGTAATTGGTCCCCAACCGTAGCCATTATGGTCATGAATGGCCTGACTTCTCTCCGTTACCCGATAAGAACCTGATTGATACACTTCATCCGGATTAAAGACGCCCTCCTGGACAGCAGCGGCAAGCGTAAATATTTTCATCGTCGAACCCGGTTCAAAAGACGTTTCTATCGCTTCATTATGCCAACTATCCTTGATTCCCTGCTTTGAAGACGGATGAAAGCTCGGTCGCTGGCCCATCGCCAAAATATCACCCGTTTTCGGATCGGCGACAATCGCAATGATTTTTTTTGGTTTATACTGAGCGGCAGCCTTGTCCATTGCATCTTCCAAAAAGGTTTGAATTTTTTTATCGATTGTTAAATAGATATCGTCCCCATTACGGGCTGGGGTAACCTTCTCTTTTCCGTCAGGAAGAATATACCCCCATAAGTCACTTTCATAATTGATTTTCCCATTCTTCCCGGTCAATTCCTCATTAAACGCTTTTTCTATCCCCATTTTTCCTTCGGTTTTATAGGTACTGTTCTCCTGTTCAATCCGGTCCGCATATCCCACCACATGGGAGGCGAATATTCCGTTCGGATAAAACCGTTTTGCATCGCGGGTAAAGACAATTCCAGGCAATTTTAAACTCTCGATTTTTTTCTTCGTTTCATGAGTAATATCTCTGCCGGCTTTGCCGAATTCCACCTGAAACCTTCCCTTTTTTGTTAGAATGCTATAAATCTCGGATTCGTCCATTTTAATATACTTAGCAAGTTCCCTGGCCGTTTTTTCCGGATCCTTAACATGCCTCGGTTTCTTCTTGTCGGTTGTCATACTTTTATCAAGGATGGCAACCAGCTTGTAGGCTGCTGTATCCTCCGCAACCACTTCACCGTTCCGGTCCAAAATATTACCCCTGGCAGCCTGCAGGGTTCCTTCCCGGCTGTATTTTTGCTGGGCCTTCGCTGCAAGCGGCTCCCCCACGACTTCACCACTAATCTGGATGGAAAAATACCTGACCAACAATACAAAAAAGAGCAGGCCGAATATTACAAACAATATCGCTGCTCCTGCATTCATATATGGCTGTTTCTTGTTCATTTCTCCTGCACAACCTTGACGTTATTTTCGTTTAAAACAAGACCCATCTGTTTTGCTTTTTCATATATTCGCTCATACGTGCTTAGTTCACTGACCTGAACTTTCAAATCGCTATTAACCTTTTTCTGTTCCTTAACCTGCGCTTCAATGGCTTGAATTTCCTGGTTAACTTCATAGATTTTGGCTTGATTTGAGATGAGGTGCACAGCACCAAAACAAATAATTCCAGCGAAAGCAACACCTATTATTTTTTCTCCTGGAGTCAGCCAGGATTTCTTAATCTTTACTTCTCTCCCCTGATGGACTGTTTGTTCAACCCGCTGCTGCTGACCCAAACTCCTGGCAAGATTACTCATTCTTTCCCCTCCGAATAATTTTTATATTTGTTCTATAATTTTTCTGCAATCCTTAGCTTTGCAGAACGTGCACGATTATTTTGTTCTACCTCTCCTTCGGAAGGAAGAATAGGTTTCCGGGTAATAATTTTGATTACCGGCTTGTACTCATCTGGGATCACTGGCAACGCGCGCGGCAGATTTGGTGTTTCTCCCGCTTTTTTGAAGGTTGCCTTACAAATACGATCCTCTAGCGAATGAAAAGTAATGCAGCTGATTCTTCCGCCCGGATTTAACAGGTCAATTGCCTGATGAAGTGATTTTTCAAATACGGACAATTCATCATTAACCGCAATGCGGATCGCCTGAAAAATTCTTTTGGCTGGATGTCCGCCTTTTCGCCTTGCAGGTGCCGGAATGGCCTCCTTAATTAATTCAACCAATTCCGCCGTAGTTTCTATTGGCTGTTTCATTCGGGCCGCCTCAATTTTCCTGGCAATTTGTTTCGAAAATTTCTCCTCGCCATAGTGAAAAAAGATACGGACCAAGTCTTCATATGACCAATGATTAATCACATCGTATGCTGAAATCTCGGCATCCTGATCCATCCTCATGTCCAATGGTGCATCATGATGGTAGCTAAAGCCTCTTTCGGGAGTATCCAGCTGCGGTGAGGATACGCCGAGGTCATACAAGACGCCATCCACCCTTTCAACTCCGAGGTTTCCAAGTTCTTCCTTCAAATATAGAAAATTGCTTTTAATAATGGTTAAACGGTCCCCATATTGGGCCAATTTCTCCCGGGCGTTGGTGATGGCTATTTCGTCCTGGTCAAATGCATATAATTTTCCAGTTTGTCCAAGCTTTGAAAGAATCACCGAACTATGTCCGGCCCCTCCCAATGTACAATCGACGTAAACCCCATCCTGCTTAATGTTCAATCCGTCAACAGCTTCCTGTAATAACACAGTTGTATGTTCAAACATGTCGTACCACCTTTTCCAATCGATCGAAAAATAATTATTGCAAAAAATATATTAATATAACTTGTCCATTATATATCAAAGCCAATCATATTTTCCGCAATTTCTGCAAAAGAATCTTCAGACTGTAAGAAATAGTCTTCCCAAATCTGTTTGCTCCAAATTTCAATTCGATTGGAAACACCCAAGATTACGCATTCTTTTTCCAGCTTTGCATATTGCAAAAGTGGTGCAGGGATATTAATTCTTCCTTGTTTATCAAGCTCGCTCTCAGTTGCTCCGGAAAAGAAGAATCTTGTAAAGGCGCGGGCATCTTTTTTGGTCAGCGGCAAGCCTTTTAATTTTTCTTCAATCAGCTGCCATTCTGATAACGGGTAACCAAATAAACATTGATCCAAACCCCTAGTGATGATAAACATCTCGCCAAGATCATCACGGAATTTGGAGGGCACAATGATTCGGCCTTTACTATCAATGCTATGATGGTATTCACCCATGAACATACCCACTACCCCCACTTTCTATTAAAAATGTACCACAATCCCCCACTTTCCACCACCTATTTTTTAACTATTCGTCTTTAAATCTTTAAAATCCTTTTTTCTTATTAAATTTTTGCAAAAAAAAAAAGAAAAACTTCACTGCATGAGTGAAGTTCTCCTAAAGTTTGATTACCTTGTGACGGCCATCAAATTCAAAATTTAATGTCATGATGTCATTGATGAAATTTAATCCACATTGATTTAAATAATAAAATACATTCCACACACGTTCCTGTGGGGAACCCACTGGTCTGAGGGAAAGGTCGACACGGGCGTACTTATTTAATACGACATCGTGCTTTTGCCTAATGGATTCCTGGAACTTCGTTTGCATGAAGTCTATTTCCTTTAAAATATTCTTCTCATTTTTCTTTACTAGCGGAACAAGCCCTTTATCGAGCCCATCTGTTTTTGCTTCAATCGTCCGGTATTGAGCCATGAGCAACTCCTTTACCTGATGAAATAATGCTTCAAACTCTTTATCTCTAATACTGTCGAGAAATTGCTTTTTTTCCTGTTCAGTCCCTCTCTGCAAGACATCCGCAAGATTTAGCCCCAATTCAGTTAAGTCTGTTTCAACAGACCTGTCTAGGAAGGTAATATTTAACCGTGGAACAATCGGCGGCATCTTCATGTGAAAATGTTCAAACACAAGCTTTAATTCGGCCCAATAAGCAATTTCTCCCGGACCGGCAATAAAGGCAAGGGTTGGGAAAAGCCATTCTTGCATTAGTGGTCTTGTCACCACATTATTGCTTAATTTTTCAGGATTAGCGGCGGAAATCTCCAGCAATTCTTGTTTTAAAAAGGCTACCCTGCCACTTTTCCCCACAAACTGGTCAGTTTTTTGGTCAAATTCTAGCAGAATTCGTTCATTGTGCTTTTGGTCATAATAAAACAAGTTTGCCGCTTGTTCGGACCCCTCAATTGTAATGGGGAAGCCATTATGTTCAATTTCCTTTTGTTGCTCATGAAGCGAAAACGTTATTGCCTCATGATTAACAATTTGAGCTGCAAAAAATTCCTTCTGCAGAAGCCGAAACCGCTGATTCCCTGAATCCACTACTAATAATCCATGGTCTTTAAACAGTTCCATAATAATATGAGCAAAGAAATCAACAAAAGTAGTCGACTTATTGACCTGCTTTCTGGCAAATTCCAACAGATCATTAGTATGCTCAGTTTCCCCGAAATTCTCAAGCAGATTCTCGACCCAAGTAATGCAAGCCACAGTATCAAGCCGGATATCCGATACCATTTTCTTTTGAACAACCTTCTTAGGATAAGCCCATTTATCCATCTTTCCATCCACAGGGACAAATACATGATTTACTTCATGAAAATCATGATCTTCCCCGGCAATCCAAAAAACAGGGACTACAGGGACTCCAAGCTGTTTCTCCTTTTGCCCAGCCAATTTAATGATTGAAATGACTTTATGGATGGAATAAAGTGGTCCGGTTAGGATACCGGCCTGCTGCCCGCCAATGACGACAACGCTATCCGGCTGTCTTAGTTTAGCCAGTGAAGCCTTGATGGCTTCAGAAGCGGGAAAAGGCTCCATAAAGCTCTCAATATGGTCAGCAACCTGCATGCGGGGAAAACTTCTATTTTTTAATTCTTCAAGCCTTGCTTTATCTTCATTGGAATCATTAAAATGATAATGAAAAAATGACATGACTTCTGCCGACTGCCGCAAATAATTTGATGCGAAACGATTGGTTGCCGGCAAAGAGAGATTTACCATCTCCATTTATGTACTTCCTTTCTCGTTACCCGAATTCATTCCCTTGAAGTATACCATTCATCCTTCAATTCTAAAAAAACTTTGCTTTAGAATTTTACGATAACGTAAATGTTAAAGCGCCGTGAATCAAACCATATATTGTTAATCCAATATATACAAGGGAAAATAACAAAAAATTAAACCTCCAAAATCCTTTCATCACCTTTTTCAAATTAATATCCTGCTTTACTTTCCAATGGACAATGACAAAAACCATTGCCGTCAAAATCAATATTAGTATTATTAACCAAAAAAGCGAATTTCCCCAGATTGTTTTTAATAAAAAATGCACGGAAAAGATAAAAAATACTGTAGAATAATCAAGGGCATAATGGACGGACCTCCGGGTGTTTTTCGTCACTAATTTGCCTATAATGAACACGGCAAGAAAACCAGCAAAAGGCATGATAAAAAGAAACGCCAGTATGTTTGAAACGATCGTGCTCAAGACTCTTTTCCCCTCTCATCCAGTTCCTTCCCCTTTATAAGGCAATATAGGCAGGTAAGCAATGGCGCCACCTTTTGCTGTTCCTTTGCTTTATCGAGCAAATATCCCAAAATCGCATCCACTTCCGTCAATCTCCCAGCTTCAATGTCTTTCAACATCGAAGAACGATTTTCAGCCGTCTGCTGGCAAACTTCAATCACTTGCTCCAGATACCCCTCCATAGGGTCAAGGTTGAGGATGGAGGAGATTTCTGCAAACAGAGTGTTCACTGCCTGGAAATAAAAGCTGTTTTCAACCAGGGAACCATTTTTTACGCCTAGTATGGCGGTTAAAGGATTGATGACTGCATTGACGATCAGTTTTTTCACGAGCATTTGGTAATACTGATCCTGCAGCAGTACTGGAAAATCTTTTGGTGATGATGCAATGAACTTATTCAATAGGGCGGAATCCCCATGAAACACCGCAACATTCGTATTGCCCACACCATTATGCCTGACTGTATATAAATTTTCTCTTAAAGCGCCATGCTCGACTGTTCCGACAAATACATTTTTTGTCTTTAAGGATTGGAGTAACTTCAAATGCCCCATGCCATTTTGTAAAAATAATAGACTCTCCGGTGGCGGTAAATTGTTAATCATTTTAATAATGGCAGGCAGCTGATATTGTTTTACAGTAATAATGGTTATCTCTTCAGCACCGATCCACTTGGTAAATGGGACAGCATGAACAAAGGCTGTGCCCGTTTGTTCAGAATCTTTAAGTACCAATATTCCGTTTTGATTTATTTTGTTTGCCTGCTCCGTTGTTCTGGTGTAAAGCGTTACTTCAAAGCTCTTGGCCAGACTAGCCGCAAACAACAACCCGATCGATCCCGCCCCAATAATGCCGACCTTCATCGTGATCCCTTCTTTTTGTCGTCTTTACCCGTAATTTTATCAAAAATGGGACTGCTCGTAAGCAGGTAAATCGAAAAAAATCCCTTATCGCTAAAAAACGACAAGGGTTTCACCAAAATTCAGACAGGATATACCGGATGCTTTCGTACGCTGAATTGCAATTCTTTTGTTTCATAATAAGCGAAGCGTTCAATTAAAACTTGACGTAATTCAGACGGAGCGACAATTTCATCGATTATCATTTCTGAAGCCAGTTTATAGATGTCGATGCTCTCCTTATATTCCTTCTGCTTTTCCTGGACAAACCTAATGCGCTCTTTTGGGTCGGATATTTCGTTAATCTTGTTGGAGTAAACCGCATTAACAGCTGCTTCAGGACCCATAACTGCAATTTGTGCCGTTGGCAGGGCAATACAGCAATCCGGTTCAAACGCAGGGCCCGCCATTGCGTACAGCCCGGCGCCATATGCCTTGCGGACAATAACTGAGATTTTCGGCACTGTTGCCGAACTCATCGCCGCTATTAATTTTGCCCCATGGCGAATAATTCCCGCCCGTTCCACTTTCGTGCCAATCATAAAACCCGGAACATCAGCAAGGAATAATAACGGGATATGGAATGCATCGCAAAGCTGGATGAATTTCGCCGCCTTATCAGCTGAATCGACAAACAATACCCCACCTTTTACCTTCGGCTGATTGGCGATGATGCCAACTGCTCTTCCATCGATTCTGGCTAAACCGGTAATCAACTCAGGAGCAAATAATTTTTTTATTTCATAAAAACTAGCATCGTCTGCCAATCTATCAATGCACTCATACATATCGAATGGCGCATTTTGGTTTTCCGGGATAATTGCCTCAAGGTCCCGGCCCTCTTTTGCCGGAATCCCTTCTATTAGCTTTGACTGCTCTTTAAAGCTTGCCGGGAAATAACTGATATATTTTTTGGCCGATGCAATCGCCTCTTCCTCGCTAAAGGCCAAAACATCGCCGCAGCCGCTGACCGTACAATGCATCCGTGCTCCGCCCATTTCCTCCAAGCTCACCTTTTCTCCGATTACTTTTTCGGCCATCCGCGGCGAACCCAAATACATGGAAGCATTCTTATCGACCATGATGACGATATCGCAAAAGGCAGGTATATAGGCGCCACCCGCTGCCGAAGGGCCGAATAAAATGCAGACCTGGGGAATCATACCGGAAAGCTTCACTTGATTATAAAAAATCCTACCTGCCCCCCGGCGGTTCGGGAACATCTCCAATTGGTCGGTGATTCTAGCCCCCGCCGAATCAACAAGATACAATAACGGTACCTTCAGTTTTTCAGCCGTTTCTTGAATGCGGATGATTTTTTCCACTGTCCTGGCGCCCCAAGAGCCTGCCTTTATGGTAGAATCATTGGCCATGACACAAACGGTTTGGCCGTTTATTTTTCCAATCGTTGTAACGACGCCATCTGCAGGTAAATCCCTGGCTGAAAAATTGGCAAACTTACCGTCTTCCTCATATTTGCCATCATCAAACAGTAACGATAGACGGTCCCGGACAAAAAGCTTTTTTTGCTCTTTCGCCTTTTCATGGTATTTTGGGTGCCCGCCCGACTCAATTTGTTTCCTATATTCATTTAATTGATCATTCAAAGTATTTGTTGTAGCCATGTTGGTCCCCCTTAAACTAGCACAATCAGGACATCGCCCTCATTGACGAAATCACCAATGTTTGCTTTTACTTCCTTTACAACTCCCTCAATGCCACTTTCGATTGGAATTTCCATTTTCATCGATTCGAGCATCAATACTTCCTGCCCTGAGTGGATTTGATCTCCTGCCGCTACGAAAACGTTTAATACAGTTCCTGCCATCGATGCTGTAATCTCTTTCATTATAAACACTCCTTAATTTACTAATTTTTTAGTTAGAAAGTTGGTTGTATAATTTCCATTTTTAAAGTCGTCATTTGCGAGAATCGTTAAGAACAACGGTGCGTTCGTTTTAATTCCTTCAATATGGGTTTTCTTAAAGAAGGCTTCAGCCTTGGCCAGCGATTCTTCGCGGGTAACCCCATGAACAATGCATTTGGCAATCATAGGGTCATAAAATGGTGTGACAGTTCCGCCCTCCTCATAGCCGGAATCAATCCTTACCCCTGCTTCTTCTCCCCATTTCAGTGCGGTGATTTTCCCCGGGGAAGGCAAGAACCGGACCGGATCCTCCGCATATAGGCGAAATTCAATTGCGTGGCCTGAAGAATGAATTTCCGGCTGCAATAATGGCAAAGGTTTTCCTTGGGCAACAAGAATTTGCCATTTAACCAAATCAAGACCGCTGATCGCTTCGGTAACCGGATGCTCCACCTGAAGCCGCGTGTTCATTTCTAGGAAGTAAAAATTCTCGTTCTCGTCCACGATAAATTCAATTGTACCCGCATTTTTATAATTTACGGCTTTAGCCGCCTTGACGGCCGTTTGGAACATTTTTTGCCGAACAGAATCGGATAGAAACGGTGAAGGAGATTCCTCAACTACCTTTTGATGCCGGCGCTGAATGGAACAATCCCGTTCAAACAAGTGGACGATATTACCAAAAGAATCCCCGAACACCTGAACCTCCACATGCCTGGCTGAAGCTATATATTTTTCAATAAACACTTCATCTGAACCGAAATACGTTTTTGCACGGGATTTTGTCGAGGCATAGGACTTAACGAGCGCTTGCTCATCTTCACAAAGCACCATACCGATACCGCCACCACCGCCGCTTGCCTTCAACATCACGGGATACCCTATTTCCCCTGCAAGTGAGCATGCCTCTTCTATCGTTTTCAAGCCGTGACCGCTTCCCGGAACAACCGGAACACCAGCCTTTTCCATCGTTTGGCGCGAAACAATTTTATCACCCATTAATTCGATTGTTTCAGGATCTGGTCCAATAAAAAGGATTCCTGCCTCGATTATTCGTCTAGCAAAATCGGAATTTTCCGATAGGAAGCCGTAACCTGGATGAACAGCATCTACATTTTCTTCTTTGGCTGAGGCAATTATTTTTTCAACCTGCAAATAGGATTTATTTACGGGCGGTTCCCCGATACATACCGCCTTGGTGGCAGCCTTTACAAATGGCATATCACGGTCGGCTTCGGAATAGACCGCAATGGTTTCAATCCCCATATCATGACAGGTTCCAATAATCCTTAATGCGATTTCTCCCCGATTGGCAATTAAAATTCTTTGCACTTTTTTACCCCCTTTGTTTCATCCAATTATTATCTTTCTACATCGTTCCGGTAATTTCCTGCAAATTTTGAAAACGCTTCCGGTGTTTCTTTGGAGAAATTTTTGTTATTATGATATATAATGAAAGTAATTCATTTGAATAATCTAAAAATTATTCATTCCATGTTATTCTTGAAAAGAAGGTTTTAGACGATAATAATTTACGATTTCAGGAGGCAGACAGATGGGGACAAAAGTGGAGAAATTAAAAATTAACTTTAAGACTCTTGAAGAATTTAAAAAGTTTAAAGAATATGGACTTCAGGAACTTTCGATGGTGGAAGATCTTGAAGCCAACATGGTCGATAATGACATTGATTCTCCTTTCTATGGGATTTATTTCGGAGATAAGCTGGTTGCGAGAATGAGCCTTTATCAAATTGACGCCAAATTCGACCGCTATTTTTATCCGCCGCAGAATTATGTGGAGATATGGAAGCTAGAGGTTCTACCTGATTATCAAGGGCGCGGCTATGGAAAACAGCTCGTTGAATTTGCCAAAAGCTTTGGCTTGCCAATAAAGACGAACCCAAGAGTCCAATCCCGTGATTTCTGGGAAAGAATGGGCTTTACAAGCGTGGATTATGATATGGAACGTGACCGGGGCGAAAACCCGCTGGTCTGGTATCCAGAAGGCGTCGAGGCACAGCACAGCTAGACAATAATGAAAAAAAGCGGACAGATGATGTCCGCTTTTTTCTATTTTTCCACTCTTTCAAGATTGCCGTTCTTATCCATCTGGAATTTCACCTTTTGCTGGCGGTCCTCTTCCTTTAGGACAACCATTTTACGGGCCTTTTCCATGATTTCCAATAAGGAGCGATAGTCCTCCTCAACTGATTTTAGACTCGTTGCAAGTCTTTCATTTTCTGCGGCCAAGTAGTATGTTTGTTTTTCTAGTTCTTTAATTCTTTCAAGCGACCCATTCCTGTCCGCCTCGATGCTCTTATGTTGCTCTGCCCTTTGATATATATCTTCCAAATACTTCATCACCTCGGGAAACGTAAGCGTGGTTTCCTGCTCCGGATTGTGCTGGCTTGGTTCGGTTATCACGTTGTCTATTTCCGGTTGCTTGGCTTCTTCAAAGGACACTGGCTGCTTCTTTAATTCTTTTCTCTGCTTCTTGGCAAGTTCAATTCCTGATTTATACTGCTTCCTTACATACGAGTTCCAGCGAAAACCGCAGGCAGCAGGTGTCCTTGATAATTGTTTTCCTACTTCTTCAAAGGCCTGCAACTGGGTTCCGCCTTCACGAATGTGCCGTAAAATCACTTCCGCAAGCAACAAATCCTCATCTTGGGTCCAGGCATCTTGCCGGGTTGGTGACATTTTATTCCCTCCTAGTAGTGTTTTTATAATACATATGCATCTACTAGAAAAGATAGACTTGGACAAGAGCGGTCTTTTACTGTTTATTGCCCGTTTTCTTAAGGAATTTATTAACGTGTTCATGATGGGCTTCACTTTCCCACAATAAAGCGCAATTTCTCACTTCTTCTTCCATTCTTTCACGGAGGTTGGAATCATGCCATTTCCTTGTCCAGATGTTTTTATAGGCATGTAAAACGCCAGCCTCCTTCATGAGGATTTTATCCATGAAGGCTTCACATTCTGCCAGAGGATCTCCGGTGTAGATAGCGTCAATGAATCCCCCTTGTTGTAAAACTTCAGCAGGATGCTGTTCGGCATCCATTAATAGCTTCATCGCAAAAGCCGGGGCCAATTTCTCTGCTAATATTGTACCTCCGCCCCACCCTGTGGTAATCGCCTGTCTCCCTTGAACAAAACCTGCTTTAATTCCTTTTTTCGCCAACCGAAAATCACATGCTGCCGCAAGTTCACACCCACCGCCTATGGCTGTACCATTTAGCAAAGCAATAGTTGGTAGCGGCAGGGTTACTAGCGAATAAAGAATGCCAGCCATTTTTGACAGCATCGGGTATGCATCTTCCTTTGTATGAAGAAGGTGAAAAACCGACAAGTCCCCGCCTGAGCAAAATGCACGGTCACCCTCGCCGATTATTACCAGCGCCTTTACCCCGAATTGCCGGGATTTCTCAATTGCCTCCGTCAAGCCTTCCATTACATCATAATTAATGGCATTGCGCTTTTCATTTCTTTTGATTGTAAAAAGCATATATCCTTTATCCCGGAACTCAAGCGAAAATGACATCCTGCATCCCCCTTAATCAATTGATTTATGTATGGCTAAAATGACAAAAGCACAAGGGCTTTCTAGCTCCTTGTGCTTTATCTAAGTAGTTATTAGTCGTTCACTACGTCTTTTCCTTTGTATGTTCCACAAGCTTTACATACGCGGTGAGCCAATTTCATTTCACCACAGTTTGGGCATGCTACCATACCAGGAACGTTTAACTTAAAATGAGTACGACGCTTTCTTTTTGCAGTTTTAGAAGTTCTTCTAAAAGGTACAGCCATTCTTCCCACCTCCTTATAAGAAAAGCAAAGACGCGCAAGTCCGCGCCAAAAGTCAGACAGTTCTTTACTTTGGTTTCTTGTAATTTCCGATTATGATTCGGAAGATGAATTGTCTTTGTCAAAAAACTTGGCAAGCCCCGCAAGTCTTGGATCAACTTTATCGGACACTGCCTCTTCCTGTACAACTTCCCAATCCTTGCCTGATTGCGGTGCTGCATCTTCAGCATCGAAATCGTCGCAAAAAACCTGCATTGGAATCTCAAGTAAAATAATCTCGCGAATAATTGGGCTTAAATCAATGACATCGCCTTTTACCTGATGCGCTTCCTCCTCCGCTTGGTAAATCGAATCTTGCAAAAGGAATGTTTCAGTTGTTTCGACATTAATTGGATACTTCACATCTACTAATGTCCGAGAACAAGGGAGAATCAAATAACCTTCGATATTTAAGTGAAAGGTAATCCTGGTTGAACCAATATCTCCGCGACCGCTAATCTGCATTGGCGATACTTCACGGATGGTCGGATCATCCTGTTTGATTTCATCAAACCGAACGGTTTCGTTGATGTTAAAATCCTTGTTTCGATATTTTTGTAATTGAGTTAATGTCCATTTCAAATGAATCACCCCAAGGCAACAAAAGTAATTATAGCCTTCGATAATATTTTTGTCAATATTTTTTCTTTACACCCAACAGGGTGAATTTTTAATGAATGAAATAAAAGTTTTACCATACTAGTGTATCCATAATAGTCATTTCAAAACATCCTTACTATCATACCATATAATCAGGTTGGATTCTTCATAATTTTGCTATAATGGTAATAATCATTGTCTAAAAGGAGAGAGAAATGAAAGCTGTTGGAGTTATTGTCGAATACAATCCATTTCATAATGGACATGCCTTTCATTTGCGTGCTTCAAAAGAGGCATCGAAAGCCGATATTGTCATTGCGGCAATGAGCGGAAATTTTTTGCAGCGAGGGGAACCAGCCCTTGTATCAAAATGGTATAGAACAAGGATGGCCTTAATGAATGGAGCCGATCTTGTCTTTGAACTGCCATATGGCTTCGCTGTCCAGCATGCGCAAAATTTTGCTAACGGTGCAGTCTCTATGTTAACAGCGGTAGGCTGCGATTTTCTATGCTTTGGCAGTGAAAGCGGGGAAATCGACAGTTTCTTCAAAACGATACACTTTCTTCAAACACAACAGAAAACATATAACGATAACATTAAGAGGCTTATTGACACTGGTGTCAGTTATCCAAAGGCAGCTTCCCTTGCCTTTCACCAATTGCCAAGTTCAGGACAGTTTCTGGATTTAGCAAAGCCCAATAACATTCTGGGTTTTCACTACATAAAGGCCATACTGGATCAGAATAGTTCGATTACACCTTTAACAATTACCAGGAAAAATGCAAATTATCACGATGAGCACTTTGCATCCGAAACGATTGCTAGTGCGACAAGCATTAGAAAAGCCATTTTCTCGAGCGAAAAACACGATGTTGATGTTGGCCAATATGTCCCCCCACAGACCAAGCAGCTTTTGAATGAATATTATCACCAATATGGCTTGTTTCATCGCTGGGAAAATTACTGGCGTTTTTTGCAATACCGTCTTCTCCAAACCACTCCCGAACAATTAAGGGAAATTTACGAGGTAGAAGAAGGGCTGGAAAACAGGTTAATCGCGGCCGCATTGGAAGCTTCAAGCTTTCTAGAGTTCATGGAAAAGCTTAAGACAAAACGATATACATGGACGAGACTGCAAAGAGTATGTGTTCATATTCTTACCAACGCCACCAAAACGGAAATGACAAGGTTCTCTGACAAAGCTTCGTATCTGCGTCTGCTAGGCATGTCTACTGCCGGAAAAGAGTACTTAAATAGGCAAAAAAAACTTTTAGGGTTGCCACTCGTTTCAAAATTATCCGCGTACAAGCAAGAAGACATCCTGCTTGATGTAAAAGCGACCCGAATTTATAACATGGCCATTCCTTTTGCTCAAACAAAAAATTTGCTCCAGCAGGAGTACAGTCATCCACCCATTTATTTAGCAGAAAAAGACAGATGATACCTTATCACCTGTCTTTTTTCATGGGCAATTTTTCGAGATAGCTGACAGCTTCATCAAAGGAGTCAATCGGGATGATTTTCATTTTGGTATTTATATTGCGCCCTGTTTTAACTGCAGCCCGGTAATTTGAATTCTTTGCCCCCTTTTCATTAGGTGCAAGAAAAATATCGGCACCCGCCTGATCAGCGGCAACAATTTTCTGCTCAATCCCACCAATCGGCCCTACTGTTCCATCAGGGTCAATTGTTCCTGTTCCTGCAATTTGGTAGCCCCTAGTGAAATCCTCTTTTGTTAATTGATTATAAATTTCCAAAGAAAACATCAGGCCTGCTGAGGGACCGCCAATATCGTCCGTCTTGATGGTTACTTCCGGGTCAACGACGATTTCTTTATCATCGACGAGGGAAATTCCGATTCCCACCCTTTGAGGATCGTCCTTAAAAGGTTGTAAAGCGAGGGTGATTGTATCCTCTTCATCATTTCTTGAATAGGTTAAGCTAACCTTTTCACCGGCTTGCTTACTGCCGACATAATCAATAAATTCCTTAGAAGAAGGGAATGTTTGACCATCTACTTTAAAAACACGATCACCAGGCTTTAGTTTACCGGCGGCAGGCATGCTGTCCATTACCTGCATCACATAGATTCCTTTATAATCATAGCTTACCGGCAACCCAGCTTTTCGATAAGCCACTTCGATGGCATTCAGCTTTGATGCCGCCATTAAATGAAGTTGCCTCACATTGTACTCTTCTTCTGTTTCCTTTGTACTCAATATCATATGCTGGGGGTAGATTTCATCATACTTTCTCAGTTTTGCCTCCAAATAAGAATAAATGTTGGCTTTGCCCATTCTTATAGTTGTCAGCATAAAATTCCCGTTTTCCCGATAGCCATTTTCCACCTTGATAATGGGTGCGAGCTCCTTAGCCATTCCAGGTTTCGACACGTAGTACGGCAAGGTATAATACATCCCCCCTATAAGCAGAAAAGCAAGCAGCACTGCGAAGCTGATTAGTAGTTTTTTGCGCATTGTGAGGTCAACCTTTCCACATCTTAATTTCAGATTCAATTTGCTTTAAATGTTTTTTTGCTTCTTCCTCTCCAATTGCGATTATTTCGTCAATGTTCGTGAAGGAGCGCGAACTGTATTGTTCAACAGGTGGCCGAATAATAGTATCGGCAGCCATTTTTCTGTAACTAAGGACTTCTGTTTGCATAATATCAATGCTTTGCATGATCACATCGTAAATTGAGGTAATTTCAGCGTTCCGTTTCACTCTTGACACATCAACGGCAATGACGATATCCGCCCCCATCTCCTTGGCAACAGAGACTGGAACCCGGTCGCTAACCCCGCCGTCAATCAGAAGTCTTCCATTATATTTTTCAGGAACAAATATACCTGGAATTGAAATACTTCCTCTAACCGCTTCCGCTATCGGGCCCTGTTTAAAAACGACCTTTTCGCCTGTCAACAGGTCAGTGGCGACAATTCCGATTGGAATATCCAATTCCTCAATGTTTTTTCCATGAGTAAACATTCTAACGAAGTCTTTTACTTTCTTTCCAGCTATAAATCCCATTTTAGGAACGGTAAAATCCAAAAAATATTTTCTTCTGAATGCCAAGGAGAATTTATATAACCGGTCAAGATCAATACCTGCCCCGTAGAAGCTGGCGACAAGCGCACCCATACTGCTTCCGGCGATTAAATCAATTGGGATCCCTGCATCCTTTAACACCTTGATAACACCCAGATGCGCGAACCCTCGTGCGCCGCCAGCTCCTAGTGCCAAGCCAATTTTAGGGTGCTCCATTACAAGTACCTCCCATATGAAACGTTGTTCAATCTTATGGTCTAAATCAATATTCTATGAGTATATTTATTTTTGTAGGGACAAGGTTGAATGAACGAATAATTCCTATTTTAACATTGAAATGATTCAATTCCCAATCCTACCCATAGAAAGGAGGGAGCCTCTTTCATGCTTCGTTCAAAGCTCAAAACACTTCTTTTAGCTATTACCGGGATCATATTAGCACTTTCCCTCGTTTCTTACCCGGAGGAATCCTTTGAAGCCTCGATTCGTGGCCTTAATATGTGGTGGAAAATCGTCTTTCCTTCCCTGTTGCCGTTTTTCATTGTCTCGGAAATGTTAATCGGATTTGGTGTGGTCAAATTCATTGGAGTTCTTCTGGAACCGTTGATGAGGCCTTTATTTAAAGTGCCTGGAGTAGGTGGATTTGTCTGGGCAATGGGCTGGGCCTCCGGATATCCTGCCGGAGCAAAATTCACTGCCAGAATGAGACAAGAAGGCCACTTGACGCAAATTGAAGCAGAAAGACTGGTTGCCTTCACTAACTCCTCAAATCCGTTGTTTATTTTCGGAGCAGTAGCAGTAGGTTTTTTTCATAATGCCCATCTCGGACTTCTCTTGGCTGCCGCCCACTACTTGGGCAATATCTGTGTCGGGATTAGTATGCGGTTTTATGGAAAGGAAACACCAGACAAAGCAGATGAACAAGGGAAAAATTTAAAGATTAGGGAAGCATTGTCTGCCCTGCACCAAACTAGATTAAAAGACAACCGGCCAATAGGCAAACTATTGGGCGATGCGGTCAGTTCATCCATCCAAACTTTATTGATGGTCGGCGGGTTTATCATTTTATTCTCTGTAGTCAATAAGCTTTTATATCTTCTACATATCACCGAAGCATTGGCAAAATCAATCGAGATCTTGCTATCGGTATTTACATTTCCGGAAATGTTAAGTATTCCGTTCATTTCAGGGCTTTTTGAAATTACCTTGGGAAGTGATTTGATCAGCCGAGTTGACGATGCCTCCCTGCTGCAGCAGGCCGTCATGACCAGCCTGATCTTGGGATTCAACGGTTTTAGTGTTCAAGCCCAAGTTGCAAGCATTTTGGCCCAAACCGATATCCGCTTTAAGCCGTTTTTCTTCGCCCGGATCATGCAAGGTGTATTTGCCGGTTTGTTTACCTTGATATTATGGAACCCTGTTTATGTTCGTTTTAACAACAAGGAACAGCCTGCGGACGCGCTGCCAGTTTTTGGTGACGGAGCACGGGACCTTTACCATAACATGATTGATATCGGGCCACTCATCACGATTTTTTCTTTAATGATGTATGTCATCATTTTGTTTTTCCGAATGAAAAATAATCCCAAACTATAAAAAGAGCTTAGCAAATAGCTAGCTCTTTCTTCTCTTTCTTTTTCTATTCTTTGTATTTTTTCTTAAGTTCCTTTTCTACTGCCGGAGGTACTAGACCGGAGATGTTTCCGTTGTATTTTGCTGCTTCTTTGACAATGCTTGAGCTTAAGAAGGAATATTGATTGTTGGTCATCATAAAAAAGGTTTCAACATGATCATTTAAATATCTGTTCATCGATGTAATTTGCATTTCGTACTCAAAGTCGGAAACAGCCCGCAGGCCACGAAGAATCGTAGTGGCATTTACACTCTTGGCATAATCCACGAGCAGGCCGGAGAACTCGTCGACCATTACATTCGGAAAATCCTTTGTCACTTCTCGTATAAGGCTAATTCTTTCTTCGACAGTAAACAGCGGGTTCTTGGATGAGTTATTTAACACGACAACATAGACCTTATCAAACACTTTGGCCCCTCTGCGAATAATATCCAAATGACCATATGTAATTGGATCAAAACTTCCCGGACAAACGGCGATACTTGCCAAAATGACTCCCCCTATTCTTCAATTACGCTTGAATAAATTGTAACAGCAATAATGCCATATTTTTCATGTTTCATCCGCACAAAATGCCCAACCGCTTGAGGTAATTCTACGTCAAAACTATGCTCACAGACAACTATACTGTTTGCATTTGCTAAATTATGTTCATCGATTTTTTCCATCAGATTGATAATCTGCTGTTTTTTATAGGGCGGGTCCAAAAAAATATAATCAAACCGGATTTCTCTTTTAACTAACGCCTTAAGGGCACGCTCGGCATCATTTCGGTAGATTTCACTTTGCTCTTCGAGTTTACAAGAGCCAATATTCTCTCGGATGGTTTGAATTGCTTTGCCGTCACGGTCAACAAAGACAACTTTTTCCAATCCTCTACTTAAAGCTTCTATCCCCAAACCGCCGCTGCCCGCAAACAGGTCCAAGCCTATGCCGCCATCAAAATACGGACCAATCATATTAAAAATGGCTTCCTTTACTTTGTCCGTTGTCGGTCTTGTTGAAGTCCCCGGAACGGCTTTAAGAGGTTTTCCTTTATAAACTCCAGAAACCACTCTCACAACATATCACCACATTTTTCTTGAAAATAAAATTTCATTATCCATCCTATCATAATTTATAAAATATAGACAAATGAACTCATAATTGGATGCGCCAGCGGTACAGACAAAGGAAGCCGGAAGGGAAATTTTAAAAAAAGACGTATAAGCTTGTTTGATGTGGAAATAATGTAAGTAACAACATCAATTCGAGGATGTTGTTGCCAACCGCGGAGAAGACTTACGTTTCCCCATAAGTTCTTCCTCCGGTTTCTCCTCTCCCTTTGCCTTCTATCCTTTTTTGGGAATTAGAAGGACCCTGTGGAAATCCACGGGGTTTTTTTTATTGCAATCAAAACCATTAAAAAAGGCGAGGATGTTTGCCCTCACCTTTTAGATTCCCATTTTATAATCATACTCTTTTGCTTTATCCGGCGCTGAATTCTCGTATTCCATTTTGAGGAATGGCTTATAAGAAGGTTCAACTTTTTTTACAAACGAAAAAGCGGACAGCTTTTCGATCAATTCTTCCACTTCATGCTGATTGCAATATAATACCACATATTTTAGTCTTTTCGATACATAATGGACGTTGCCGAAGCGTCTTAGCATCTTCGCTTGCTTCAACGAATAAAGCCAAATGACCAATCCTTGCCTTTGCATAAACATACGATTTTCCCCTTAACATAACCATCATTTTACATAAGTCTAGCATATGAAACCACAATATATCAATTCAAACTTTCCTTTTAGTTAACCGCATCTGGTAAATCAAATAAAAAAATCAGCTTGGATTCAAGCTGATTTTTTTCACCCGCACCCGCAGCTTCCACCGCTGCCGCAGCCACTTCCGTGACCATTATCAAAGAAAGGGTTTCCCGTGGGAACCTTTATATGTTTAGAAACGGCTCCTCCGATAAGCAGGCTTATTTCATCCAACAGGCTTTGCAGGTCATTTTCCGCCAATTTGAAGTCGGCCACATGTGGGTCTAAATCCATTTCCCGTTTGAATTCACGGACTTGCATCATCACTCGTTTATAGTCAGGATGGTACTTGCCAAACCTCTGGACTTCTTCATAAAGCTCCTTCAAGCTGGTAAACCGTTTTATTTTATTTTGTGCCTCGCGGCTTGATTGCAATTTATATAGACTGATCCGGTATTGTTCGGCTACATCCGATTCAAGGATCATTTTTGCCAAATCTTCAGCGTACTCCAGTAATTCAATTCTTTCTAATGTAGCAAGCACTCTTCGCCCACCTCCAAAGCCATTTTAACATGAAAACCTGGAGAAAGCGAAAATTTCCGTTTATTTAGGGATTTTTACCAAGAATTCTTTCTTAAGGCCATATGGCTCATTGTTTAAACTCACCACTTCAATACCGATTTTATGACTGCCTGGTGAGAGTCCTTTTATAATAAATGCGGCTTGTGCTTCCTCCGACTTTCTTTGCCCGTCTACCCAAATAATGATTTTGCCGGTTTTTTGGCCGGGATGTTCCGGTTCACGAAAACTGATGCCTCCTACAATACATTCAACAAGAATTTGGTTGCCCTTTGTTTCGTGATTTACGTAAAGAGAGGGAAATTCCTTGGGAGCCGCTTCCGCGCCAAGAAGGAACCCTTCTGAAAAAAAGCCTGTCAATAGGATTAAAAAACAAACTTGCAAAAACTTATTCATGGCGTACCACTCCTTATGACTGTATTGTTTGCCCGTAAATAATTTTTTAACCAAAATAAAAAGGCCACACCGATCTGCAATGTGCCCTTGTCAGTTTTGATTTTTCATGGCTTGAAACATGGAAAACATCATTGTCGCCATTTGAACGCCATAGGAGAATTTTTCTACCTGATGCGGAATTGTCTTTTTATAATGATGCAGCGAGGCCACCTCAAACGCCTGTATATCATAAGGGTTTCTCGACAATTTCCGATACCACATTGGCTGTTCCCGAATAAATCGTTTTAGATCCTTCTGCCCTTCCAAATAATCCAGTACCTCTTTTCTCATCTGATTTGCCCCTTTTATTTAATCTTGTCTAAAGGAAAATGGATGCGGCGGTGCTTCGGGTGGTTTTACCTGATTATTTTGGCTATTAGTTCCCTGAAATTGTGCAAGTAGCCCTTGAACGGCCGCTACGGCCTCACTCGCATTTTGAAGGTATGTTTGCATTTGATTTGGGTCCAAATTCTTGAACATCCCCATCACATTCGACATAAAGTCACTCTTGCCTTCTTTTTCATTTTTGGCGGTAACCTTTGTGTCTGTCCCTATAGATTCCCAGCGTTTGTCATCCTCCCCCAACAAATACCAGTCCTCATATAATTCCTGCCAGGTGGCATTGCCTTTTCTTACCTCTTGGATAATTGTTGGATTACTTTTTACGAACTCTTTAAATTTTATAACGGAAGGGTGCAATTTTTTTTGTGCCATTGTTCTCACCTCAGCCCAAATTAATCCCATATTAAAATATGATACAAATCGAAAAAGGTGAAAACGTTAAGCAGGATAAAATATTTATAATTACAATAGGAAGTGTTAAGATGTGTTATGAAATAGTAACGAAAGAGGTAAACAAAATGACTGATCAATTAAGACAACTATTAGAATCATGTATTGAAAATGGCACGGAGACAGATTTACAGGTGCTGAATATACTTTTACAAGGGGTTCAAAAGAGAAGCGAACGGAACAGCGACTCTTATGTCGGCGAGCTGCTTCATATGGAAAGAAAAATCGACAATCATACTTGTGAAATCGTAATCCCGATTAATCCTGCCATTCACAATAATTTGAATATCGTCCACGGCGGTATCACAGCGACCGTACTTGATACAGCAATGGGTTCTCTGGCAAATTATATACTTCCAGAAGGATTTGGGGCAGTCACCAATCAATTAAATATCCATTATATTGCTCCTGGAATTGGCGACCAGTTGCGCTGCTGCGCAGAGATTATTCATCAAGGAACAAAAACAGTCGTCATTTCGGGCGAAGCTTTTCGAAGTGATGGAAAAAAAATCGCCCACGCAACAGGTACGTTCTTTATCATTCCAAAATGATTCAAGGAGAGTTAACGTAATGGTCACTGCCATCTTAATCCCGATTGTTTGCTTTTATTTTTATTGGCTTACCAAGAAAGAAATGAAAGAGTACGACCAAAAATGGCTTGCAGCTGGTGATATTGCCCATGAGGCTGTTTTAAAAGGGATAATAAAAGGGGTTCGTGCCGAAAAACAGCGTTATTACTACAATCGCTACCTTTACGTCCAAATACTTTCATTACAAACCGACGGCAAGATTATAACCGTAAAAAAAATGTCTCCTCTCACGAAAGACACGAAACCGGACAACATTTCCGTCGGCGAAATAATTACTGTTTACGGAAGCTGGGAGGGCAATACATTTCTATTTAATGAATATAAAAGAGAGAAAAGTAGTTATGAAATCAAATAGGGACAGATTTTCTGTCCCTATCTCCTTAAATCATTCCTCCGCTTTTTGTATAAAATTCTGGGTATAATACTTTTGATAAACCCCGACTCCTAAATGGGTAAAGTCTTTATTTAACAGCGACTCCCGGTGGCCTTTACTATTCAGCCAACCTTCAACGACAGCCGGTGCATCCGTATAATTTGCCGCAATATTCTCCCCCGCCGCCTTGTAGGCCACCTCTGCCCGATTTAAGCGGTCGGTAAGACTGCCAAATGTTCTCGATTCATGAGAAAAGTCATTGTTTTCCGCCATATCCTTGCTATGTCCATAGGCGACTTCCGCCGTATTTTCATCCCATTTAAGTGGCGACAATTGATGCCGCATTCTTAGTACATTGGTGATTTCAAAAATTTCCTGTTCCGTTCCAGATTGAATCGAGTCCCACATTTCCTCAGTGGGAATCGCAGCCTCAATCAGATCTCCACGATACACCAATTCGTATGGCCTTTGTTTAATTAATGTTTCCGCCGTTAAAAAGCGGACACTTGAAAGCGTTCCAGTAAACTTATCTATATAAAGCTGAACATATATATCGCCCAACTGTACCATTGGCCGGAGATTAAGGTCATTATCATTCAGTTCAAACCGATAAGAATTTCCATTGTATTCAATATTAATATTAGTATCTATAAATTGCGTGATAAATATTTCCTCCACCGGCTGGCCGATCTTAAACGGGGCAACATTTATTTTCTCCCCGAGCGCAAATACCGTTACAACTTGGTTATTTTGAACGCCCACCTGCGCATAGCGATTATAATCCAGATTATAGATATACCATTGATAACCATAAAGCGTCTCATCGATTCGCTGCGGCGGTCCTAGTTCATTTTGCAGGTCAGTCAGGTTTTTGCCTATTAATAGTGAAATTCCTTCGGCAGGCTTTTCGGAAACTTTTCTTTTTTGGCCCTGTTCATTACTAGTTGACCAAGAATGTTCCATTTCCGATGTATGATCCTCTTTAACTAAAACCTGATCCTGATTTTTTCCATTTATACCAGCATAAAATGCGATAGTTAAGATTACAGCTGAAAGAATCAAAATTCTAAATAAGGCTCGCAGAGGTTTACCCCCTCTCTATTTCTTTCTCTATCATTATACGTACTGTTAAAATAATTATATCATTTATAACGAATTTAGTAATAGAAGATATCAAAAAAATCTGATATATAGGCGGCAGATAAATAAAACAGGTACTTTTTGTACCTGTTTAAAAGAAGTAACCTATTTTCAAGAATAATAATTTAGTGCTGAACCCCATTATAATTTTGTTCCGATATTTCCGTAAGTGCCTGCTTCGCCTGGTCATCTGTTAATTCCCTGATTGCAAAGTCCCCGAGTGAGACAATGCCAACCAACTTCCCATTTTCGACTACAGGAAGCCGGCGAATTTGATGCTCTGCCATCAACTTGGCTGCATCCCTGCTGGTAGCCTCGGGCGTAACAGTAATAAGATTATCACTCATAATATCTTCAACTTTTGTTGATCCCGGATGTTTTTCCGCTACACCTCTAATGACGATATCCCGATCGGTGATCATTCCGACAAGTTTATCCTCGTCGACAATCGGAATCGCACCGACATTGAGTTCCTTCATCTTTACTGCAACCTCATACACATTATCCAACAAAGTGCAGCACTCAATATCATCAGTCATAATATCGCGAATTCTTTCCATCCTATCGCCTCCGGAGATTTTCTGTTATCCCTAATAGCATTTTCACAATTCTATTGATTTATTCGTTATTGAATTCATTGCAAGTTATTCCTTTTTCATCTATTATTAAAAATGAATTCATCTTGCTATAAATCCACCAATTAAACAAAGGGGAATGGCAGCGTTTTAGGAGGGAGTTTATCATGAAATTTGAAAATACCGGAATTGAAAAAATGAAGGCAGAACTCAATCGTTTGGATGAGGTAATGGAAGCCCATAAATTGGTTCGTGCCGGACAGTGGGACTATGAACGGGTTACATACGACCGCAAGTTTGAAATGAGGGAGGGAACATTTTACCTTCGCCTTCAAGGCTATGCAGTGGAAGGAGATGTCGATACCTTCAATGCAACGATTCAATTAATGACTCCGCTGCTCGGAAAGCACTATTATCCACATGGGGTCGAGTATGGTGAAGGCGAGAACTTCCCAGCATCACTTGTGAACCAATGCAAAAAGATTATTGAAGACGTTAAAAACGAAATCAGCAAATTTGCAGAATAAAAAACAAAGGGCACATGACTAGTTCATGTGCCCTTTGTTTTGCAGTTGCTTAAAAGCCGAGAATTGCCTTAATCATGGATGTCGTTTCGCCGCCATGATAAAAAACGTACAACAGCAAATAGACTGCTACACCGGTGATGGCGGTACAAAACCAGACAATACTGGTAAACGGGCCAAGCTTACGGTGAAAGGAAAGCTTATTTTTATATCCGGATAGTAACGACAAGACTCCGAGGATTGCACCAAGCGTAGCCAATGTGATATGAAAAATTAAAAAGAATGTGTAGTAGATTTTGATATCGTCCGGCCCGCCAAACGCAGTATTTCCAATAAAAACTGTTCTTGATGCATAAATGACAAAGAAAATCAGTGCAAAAACTGCTGCTAAAGTCATTGTCTTTCTGTGTTGCTCAATTTTCCTCTTGTATATTTGCCGCCAGCCAATTGCAACTGTTATACCGCTTAAAACAATAAAAGTTGTACTAATTGTAGGCAAAATTGGTAATGAGTCCATTTTCGGTTCCTCTCTTTTTCACGTATTCTACCATAATAGTAGAGTACCCGAGCTTTTTTTTCAACGAATGCAGTAAAAATAAAATCTCCCTGATTCAGGGAGATTATTTTACCGGGGATGGATTGAAGTTTTGGTTCATCATCTCTTCAGCTTCAGCTTGATCCTTGCGGACCCATTCAAAAAATACCCGGAACAAAATCGCGCCATAAATCACTTCCTGCATCACCTTCATCAGAACCCCGCCAAGTTGCTGGTCATGAACAAGGGACATTGAGCTAAACAACTCCGGGCCGCTTATATTTAGGCTGGCAAAGTTGGCTGATCCGACACATAGGGCCATCACCTTGCCCCAAACTGCAGGATCGGAATAAGTAGCATAAAGTGACGTATCGGCAAAGATGATTAGGGCACAAGCTGGTGTGATCAGAATTCCATCCGCAAAAATGTAGGCCACTTTCTTTAGGCCGCTCAGATTTTGATGCTCAGGCAGCTGATTGAGCAATGGCCACCACATAAAGACGGCGACTACAAACAGAACAAAGGTGTAGGCGGTATGAAGCCAAAAACTTTGCATGACATGATCAAAAATTAATGGAATATGGTAAAACGAAAATAAACCATTAAAGACAATTAAGGCGATCAGCGGTTTTGTGAAAAACTTAAATAAGTGGTTAATGATTCTGACCTCAAACAGCCTTCTCCATACCCAGGCAGGGATGGCAAAAATAAACAGCGGCGGGATAAGTAACACCAAGGCTACCATTTGAATCATATGAACATAAAACATCAGATGGGCCATGACATCCAAGGGAGAACCTTTAATAGCGTAAATAAGTGCCATTGATAATAAAAACAAAAAAATCTGTTGTTTTGTTAATTTTTCACTGCCAGGAAACAGATGCCGGTATTTTATAGTGAGCAAAAAATAGCCTGCAGTAACAGCAACCATAAACAGTAAGAAGTATGGGCTCCAGAGTGCTTTAAATCCGAAAATATCTAATGCCAGCACTATATATCACCTCAATCGTATTAGGAAGACTCATTACTTTAATTATACCTTTGGCAAATTTAATAAGCAAAGGATGAACCTTCCCAAATATCCATGTCTAAAAAAGAAAATCGGCAAAATGCCGATTTTCTTTTTAGGCAACCATTACCACCAAATAATGGTCATGAATGCCAATGCCATAACTAATGCAAAGAATAAGCCAAAATAAAGGAATAATGAAGGTGCCTCATGACCTTTATGACTCATATGCATGAAATAATATAGCTGAAAAATCACCTGAACGAAAGCCAATAGTACAATAAACGGAGCGGTAAACCAAGCAGTAAATCCCTTAATGGCAACTGCAGCGAAAGCTACCAAAGTTAAGAAAATCATCAATGAAAAGGAAACAACCTGGTATCTCATCTCTTCTGCACTTTTCCGGCGGCGATATTCAACATCAACTCTTGGGTTACCTGAATTTAATTGTTGATTTGCCATAAGTTTTATCCCACCATTCCCATTAAATAAACTACAGTAAAGATAAACACCCAAACAACGTCAATAAAGTGCCAGTATAAGCTCGCTACATAGAATTTTGGTGCATTATACAAGTTTAAACCGCGCTTATAATTACGGAACATTAGAGCCAATATCCACCCAAGACCAAAGGTAACGTGGGCACCGTGAAAGCCGACTAACGTATAGAATGCCGATCCAAAGGCACTGCTTGTAAACGTATGCCCGAATTCATGCACATAGTGGTTAAACTCATAAATCTCCAAGCACAAGAATCCTAAACCCAATGCCACAGTAACACCAAGCCACAGCATCATCTTTTGGGAGTTAAAGTTTTTCATATGGTACATTGCATATACACTTGTCAACGAGCTTGTTAATAAGAGCATTGTTGCGACGAATGTGAGCGGCAAATCGTATAAATCTTTTGCCAAGGCATGTTCAGCACTAGGTACCTTATCCTTTAATGCCAGGTAGGTGGCAAAGAGAGAGGCGAAAAGAACTGTCTCTCCCCCTAGAAATAACCAGAAACCAAGAAATTTATTTTTTGCTTCAAGGGTGGATCTCTCCGGCTCTGCAGGCCATGTTTCGTAAGTTAATTTTTCTTCAGCGTGCATTATGCCTTAACCCCCTTATCATTTTCATCGATTAATTCCTCTTTATGAATATGGAAGCCATGATCGTCTTTTACAGAACGTACTAGCATGGATCCAAATGTAATCAGTAATCCAATAATGATCACTGGTACCGCCCATGACTTTTCGCCATTATACAAAACACCAAAAGCAGCAAAGAATAATCCAAATGAAATCATAAATGGAATAAAGGAAGAATTCGGCATATGAATATCTCCAAGCGGTTCTGCTGGTGTCATGCCTTTCTTACCCGCTGTCTTTTCTAACCATAACGGATCAAGGCCGCGTACAAGCGGAAGCTGCTTGAAGTTATAGAATGGCGGCGGTGACGGAATCGCCCATTCAAGTGTTCTTCCATCTTCCCATGGATCGTTGCCAACCTTTACATTTTTCACAGATGTCATAACAACGTTAATTAGAAGCACAATCACACCTAGTGCCATAAATAACGCACCAATGGAACTTATCATATTGGAAGTCTCATATCCTTGACCTGGCAAGAACGTAAACACCCGGCGCGGCATTCCCCAAAGTCCCAAAAAGTGTTGAATAAAGAATGTTAAATGGAAGCCGACAAAGAATAACCAGAAGGTAATTTTTCCAAGAGTTTCATTTAACATCGTACCGAACATTTTTGGCCACCAGTAATGGGTTGCGGCAAAAATACCAAATACGACACCACCAACGATAACGTAGTGGAAGTGGGCAACAACGAAATAACTGTCATGATATTGATAATCTGCCGGGGCAGTACCAAGCATTACCCCTGTTACCCCACCCATTACGAACGAAGGAATAAACGCAAACGCCCAATACATTGGAGTCGTAAATTTCACGCTGCCTCCCCACATAGTGAACAGCCAGTTGAAAATTTTTATGCCCGTTGGAACAGCAATTGCCATTGTTGCAACAGCAAAGATCGCATTGGCCACTGGGCCTAACCCAGTTGTAAACATGTGGTGAGCCCAAACCATGAACCCTAGGAAACCGATTAATACTGTGGCAAATACCATCGATGAGTATCCGAATAACCGTTTTCTTGAAAAAGTAGAGAAAATTTCCGAAAAAATCCCAAATGCCGGAAGTATTAAAATATATACCTCAGGGTGTCCAAATATCCAGAATAAATGTTCCCAAATTACGGTGTTACCCCCATTAGCAACAACAAAGAAATTCGAACCAAACATGCGGTCAAACATCATTAAAGTAAGACCAACTGTTAACGGAGGGAAAGCGAATAAAATTAATGCCGATGCAACAAACGTTGTCCAAGAAAATAGCGGCATTCTCATGTATGTCATTCCTGGAGCACGCATGTTTATAATGGTAACCAGGAAGTTAATCCCACCTATTAAAGTCCCTAAACCTGAAATTTGCAAGCCGAGTACATAAAAGTCAACTCCATGTCCTTTGGAGTGAATTGCAAGTGAGGCGTAGGAAGTCCAGCCAGCATCTGGCGCACCGCCCAAAAACCAGGAAAGGTTTAAGAACACACCACCAAAGAAGAATAACCAAAATCCAAGTGCATTAACGAATGGAAACGCCACATCACGGGCACCAATTTGCAAAGGCATTACCGCATTCATAAAGCCCAATAAAATCGGCATAGCCGCAAGGAATATCATCGTCGTTCCGTGCATGGTAATAATTTCATTAAAAGTACCTGCACTTACAAAATCATTATTCGGCACCGCAAGCTGCATCCTGATTAAAACAGCCTCGATACCTCCCACTATGAAGAAAAATCCACCTGCTAAGAGATATAGGATCGCGATCTTTTTATGGTCGACAGTTGTTAAAAAGTCCCATATAGTCGCACCAAACCCCTTTTTTTGAGTCAAGGTACTCACAATTTTACCTCCCTTTCAACCATTACCCCATTTATTCCTGAACTTTTAGGCCCATTAGGTATTCCGCAAGGGCTTCTAGCTGTTGTTCATCATATTTCGGATATTTATCAGTCATTAAGTTGCCTGGTTTATATTTTTCAGGATCACGCAGCCAATTTTTCAACTCTTCTTTATTATGATCTAAAATACCAGCTACACGAGATCTTTCACCAAAGTTTGTTAGGTTTGGTGCCATTCTCGCTGTGTCCGGCATTTGGTTTGACGGCGTTACAGCATGACAGCCGATACAGCTTTGATTAAAAAGCTCCTGTCCTTGGGCAGCCAAATCAGTTTTTGCTTTTTTCGGCTCTTTGACAGCCTGCATATCTTTCACCCATGCATCAAACTCAGCACGTGGCATCGCTTTTACTTTAAAGTCCATCAAAGCATGTGACGGTCCGCAAAGCTCAGCACATTTACCGTAAAAAAGATTCCCTGCTTCATTGGCTTTTTCTTCATCAAATACGAGCCAGAATTTATTCACGTTTTCAGTGTTCGTATCCAATTTACCGCCTACTGCAGGAATCCAGAATGAGTGCTTCACATCCAAGGATTTTAAATCAAAATACACCTTTTCGTTTGTTGGAACGACTAAATCTTGGCCTGTTACAATTTTCTGCTTTGGATATTCAAAATCCCACCAATATAAATGAGAGCGGACCTTAATAACCAGGGCATCAGATTTTTCCTTATCCATTTCTTTAACATCAGCAAGTTTAAAGGTAGCTGATACTGTCGGTACAGCAAGTAACAGTAACAATAGAATCGGAATAACTGTCCAGATGATTTCTAATTTATGACTTCCTTCCACCTGTTTTGGAATTCGGTCATCCTTTCTTCTAAACCTAAAGAACACAATCACAAAGATAATCGATACAACAAGGATAACTCCAACCATAATGTACGTACTTAACTTCATTAAATCGTACTGGATTTCAGCGGCTTCTCCGGCAGGCTGTAATGTGGAAAGGAACGGTTCGCCACAACCGGAAAGGACCAGCGCCAAAATCGCAAACAGCGAAATTAAACGCCATTTTGCAAACCTTTTCATGCTTAATCAAACCCCTCTTTCGTGTAAATTCTTAATTTAATGTTGGACCAAAGAAGTATGTAGAGTGAGGCAGTCATGCGCCTCGTTGCAAAACTAGATTAATGTAACAACTACCATTGCCACAAAAATAATAGTTAAGTATTGAATAGAATAAACAAACATTAGTTTTGCCCACTTAATGTCATCTTTGATCTTATATCCATAAATCCCTAACGCCAGCCAACCGATATTTAACGCAGTTGCCAGGATTAGAAATGGGATTCCCAATTCGTGAAGAAAAAATGGTAATGGCAAGAGTGCAGCCACCCAAAGTAAGATGCTCCTCTTGGTAGCTTTGAAGCCTTTTACTACTGGAAGCATTGGTATGCCGGCAGCCCTGTATTCATTTACCCTTCTCATCGCTAGAGCGTAGAAGTGCGGCGGTTGCCAGATAAACATGAGCGCAAATAGCAGCCAGGCAATGATATCAAGATTGGCATCTACGGCAGCCCAGCCAATCAGCGGTGGTACAGCGCCGGAGAAACTTCCAATAATCGTGTTAGAGACCAATTGGCGCTTCGACCAAAGTGTATAAAGAACAACATAACTAAAAACTCCAAGCAGTCCAATAACTGTTGCAGTTACTGTAGTGAAGAATAAAAACAGTGTTCCCAGACCAATCAGGATAATTCCCAGTCCAAGAACTTTCAACGGGAGTATTTTTCCAGTGACGGTTGGTCTTGCTTTGGTCCGATCCATTAAATGATCAATATCTCGGTCGACATAATTATTAATCGCGCAAGAGCCGGCTATGATAAGCGACGAACCTGCCACCGTGAAAAAAATAACATCCAAATTATTTAAAAAGCTCTGTCCAGTGAAATGCAGTGCAAGCCATAAACCGGTAAAAGTTGTGATTAGGTTTGAATTTACGATCCCAATTTTAATAAGGGCCATAAAGTCACTCCATGCAGAGGGTTTTTCTGCAACTGAATCCAGGCTTGTCAGACCATTATCAATGGCAGCCTTTGAATTAGACATTCAATATTCTCCTCCCAATCTTGATAAGCCAATAAATCCCAAATATTATATATTTCAGATGAAATGCATCATTTAAACAACACTTTCTCTGTATATTAAATCACACTTTGCGAAGTTTTTGTGAATTTTTTTTGAATAATTTTTGACCAAATTGTGACAACGCGATTTTTATCATAACATGTCTCTATTTTATAATATTTTTTAAATAAAAATCACTATAAATTAAAATATTATTACAAAAAATTTCTATGTATTTATTCATTCTGTTTTGAAGCTTTATTGTATGATGGATCTAAATAAAATATTTTTCTATTGAGAAAAGTTTCTTTCATATTTATTTACAGCAGGCTGTTTTCGGAGTTATTACGTTTTCCACTATAATAATAGTGTTAATTGAATGTTATTCAAATGCTTCAGACCATTTTTAAATATCCTCAACATCTTAGTCCGAAATTCTGTTCTTTTTCGCCAGAATTCGTTATGATGGATTAGGTACTTTTTATCTTTCTACTTTTTTTATCCATTATACTGTCAAGAAATTTTTTTGACAAATTATTGAACTTTTAAGAGGTGGGTTTCTTGCAACGTTCTTTGAAGTGGCTGGCAGTCGCCACTACTATCGGAATGATTTTAATTTTACTAGGTGGAGCTTTGGTTACAAAAACCGGCTCTGGAATGGGCTGCGGGAGATCATGGCCGTTATGCAACGGAAAATTCCTCCCCACTGAAATCACGCCAGAATTAGTTATTGAATTAGCCCACAGGCTAGTCTCAGGTGTTGTAGGGATTCTGGTGTTAGTTTTGTCCATTTGGTCATGGAAGGCGATTGGCCATATAAGAGAGACTAAATTTCTTTCATTTTTGTCTTTTTTCTTTTTAATTTTACAGGGGCTCATTGGGGCAGCAGCAGTTCTCTGGGGACAATCTTCTTTTGTTCTGGCCCTGCATTTTGGGATTTCGCTCATATCTTTTGCTGCTGTTTTCTTATTGACATTGCTTATATTTGAGATTGATAAGAAGTTTGAAGCAGAAAAAGTTTATATCGACAAACGAATGGGTTTTCATATCATCGCGGTAACCGTCTATAGTTATCTTGTCATCTATACCGGTGCATTGGTCAGGCATACAAAATCAAGTCTTATATGCCGAGATTGGCCGTTTTGCTTAAACGATGCCCCAGCACTTCCCAGCAATCTATATGAATGGGTGCAAATGGGACATCGAGCCGCCGCTGGTCTGATATTCCTTTGGATCGGATATATAACTATCCTAGCTATTCGCCATTACAAAACCCAAAAGGTAATATATTGGGGTTGGATTATCTCATTTATTCTAGTAAGTCTCCAGGTAATCGCAGGGGCCTTTATCATTTTCACCAGGCTAAACCTTTATGTCGCCTTGCTTCATGCCTTCTTTATTACCTGCCTGTTTGGTGTTTTAAGCTATTTTATTCTCTTGTATTCAAGGTCCAGGAAGAATCATAACTAAATAAACAGAGGCTGACTTTATTTAGTCAGCCCCAGGCTGTCGAGAAATTCTCGACAGCTTTATTTTATTTTTACCTTTTAACAATTCAGCGCGTTAATCTTTTATAATATTATTAAAAAATAGACTATTCGACATGTCTGTTGATTTGCGCTCCAGGCACTTCGCTTTCCGCGGGCGTGCCGGGGAGCCTCCTCGGCGCAAGCGCCTGTGGGGTCTCCCCCTGCCCCGTACTCCCGCAGGAGTCTTCGTGCCTTCCGCGCAAATCAACAGGTGTCATTAATTCGATGAGCAACTCAACTAATAAAATTATCGGTGAAATCAATGTTTAAGCCAAAAGAGTCTAGTCATACTGAATATGAATTTGTGTCTTTCATTAAATTAGTTCCGGACCATCATCTTCTTCGTTTAATTTTAATGTTGATTTTTAATTATAAAAATGGGAGACGCTTATTTATGGCGTTTCCCTTAAACAATATTCAATTAAATACCTTATCAATTTCAGGTCTGTCATAATCTAAAATCCAGTCATTGTATCTATTATAAACATCCCTTATTGTAGCGGGTGATGTTGCTAACAAATCACAACCTCTGTCATCGTAAACGTGAAAGATGGTTTTCCTGTTGATATTAATGAAGTAAACTCTATGGAAAATACTCGGTTTCAACCCCAAGTCTTGATTGCAAATTGCTTTTAGCAATAGAACATATTTAAAATCGGATATTTTGCATTTTAGAATAAATCTGTGAGTTTTATATGTGCCTTCTTCATCATCTTCTGGAAAAATATAAGGCAATGCTTGATGTTTCAATCTAAATAATAAAGATTTTTTAACATAGGGGAAAAAATTTTTTAACTGATGTTTAAGGTTTTTCCCTTTATCAAAATCATTGACATCCATCACTACAAAAATATCTTCTGTTGGAGAATGTAGAGATTCAAATAAAGTAATTGCCCTTTTATAACACCCCAATACATATGAGTTGTTTGGATAATCATATTCCCTTTTCCACTCTACACCAAGTTCAAAACGAATCCCAATATCCCAACTATAAAACAAAGGTGGTCTAAGCTCTAAATTGGGGTAATTTTCATGCATAAAGTCATTTAACTGCATTTTAACACCTCATAGTTACTATTAATGGTTTCAACTGATCCGAAATTAGGACTGACGTAAACTATCATAAGTTTCTGTCATTTCAAATACAAATGATGTTAGCAGAAGTTCTTTAATATATTGCTTAGTGCTTTCGTAACTGCGACTATCTATAAACAATAACCAAGCAAGGTAATTATCGAGATATTTTGTAGCGACACCCTTAAAACGGTCAAGCAATTTCTTGATCCGAGAATGAAAGCTGTTCACATTTTGAATGTGATATAAGCCTTTAATAACATACTTTCCATCGTCTGATTTGATTTGGTAATGCTCTAATCCTTTTTCTTTCGCATAGGTTTTGTAGGCTCTCCAAGCATCAGTTACAAGCACATTGTCGGAGGTTAATTTCGAGCCGATGATTCTTATCAAATTCAGGAATAGAGCTAAATAAATTTAGAAAGAAAAAAATTGAGCGCGCAGGCTCTTCTAACCGCAGCTTGCTAGAACATGAAAAAGATTACGACACACTTATTCAGACTGGAAAAGGTGTGCTGCGATTCTTTAGGTTGATTAACTCCTGTTGATTGGAGCGGAAGGTGCGAAGACTCCTGCGGGAGTACGGGACAGGGGAGACCCCGCAGGCACGGAACGTGCCGAGGAGGCTTCCCGAACCGCCCGCGGAAAGCGAAGCACCTGGAGCGGAAATCAACAGGCCCATTAGCAGGGGCAATTTTTATTAAAACCGGCAATTGAAAAACCGATAAAATAAAAAATTGTCGAGAAAAGAACCTTTTCTCGACAATCTGGAGGCTGACTTTAGTAAGTTAGCCTTTTTTATTGTTGTTAGCCCTTTATCAGTTCGAGCATTAAGTCACCAGTCTGGATGGCTTCACCACTTTTAACGTAAATCTCCTTCACAACGCCGGAGAATGGAGCCTGGACGGTCGTTTCCATTTTCATTGCCTCGGTAATCATTAAATGATCGCCTCGTTCAACCCGCTCCCCTTTTTCAACCAATGCCTTTATGACAGTGCCTGGCATGGACGCAGAAATGTGGCTTTCATTTTTCGGATCACCTTTAAGTCTTGATACTACTGTTGCTTTAATGCTTTCATCCTTCACGATTACTTCACGCGGCTGGCCATTTAACTCAAAATAAACTACTCTGGTACCGTCCGCATGTGGCTGACCAATTGAAACAAGCTTTACAATCAACGTTTTCCCCGTTTCAATTTCAACCTCAATTTCTTCTCCCAAACGCATACCATACAGGAAGGTAGGCGTATCAAGAACAGAAATATTGCCATAAGCCTCGGCTGTTTTCAAATAGTCCAGGAAAACTTTTGGATACAAAGCATAAGAAATAATTTCAAATGTGGTTACTTGTCTGCCAAGTTCATCAAATAGTTCTTGCTTAAGCTTTTCAAAATCAATCGGTTCAAGTAATTCACCCGGACGGACTTCAAGTGGTTTTTTCCCTTTTAATATTACCTTTTGCAGTTCCCCAGGGAATCCGCCGTGCGGCTGTCCCAGATATCCCTCAAACAATTCAACGACAGAATCTGGGAAGTCGAGCGAAGCACCTCTTACTAATACCTCTTCCTCGGTTAACTCATTTTGAACCATAAACAGAGCCATATCGCCGACTACTTTTGAGGATGGTGTCACTTTGACTATATCACCGAACATTTGATTAACTCTGGAATACATTTCCTTGACTTCTTCCCAGCGTTCGCCCAAACCGACAGCTTTCGCCTGCTGCTGTAAATTGCTGTATTGGCCTCCTGGCATTTCATGCTGATAGATCTCGGAATGCGGTGAAATCATGCCGGACTCAAAGTCTTGATAATATTTCCGGACATCCTCCCAGTAATGCGACAGCTTTTCAAGGGCATTAATATCTATTGCCGGTTTACGTTCCGTCCCTTCGAGAGCGTAATACAATGAATTGGCACTTGGCTGAGAGGTTAAACCTGCCATCGTACTTAACGCGGTGTCGACGATATCCACTCCACCATCAATCGCCCTGGCATAGGTGAAAATCCCATTTCCGCTAGTGTCATGAGTATGAAGGTGGATCGGGATATCAACGGTTGCTTTTAATTCGGAAATAAGGCGGTAGGCCGCTTCCGGTTTTAATAACCCGGCCATATCCTTGATTCCAAGAATGTGTGCCCCCTGATGTTCAAGCTCTTTGGCTAGATTTTTATAATAGTCAAGATTGTATTTCGTTCTTGTCGGGTCTAAAATGTCCCCGGTATAGCAAATGGCAGCTTCAGCTATCTTCCCGGTGTCCCTAACCGATTGAATGGCAACCTCCATCCCTTTCACCCAGTTCAAACTGTCGAATATACGAAATACATCGATTCCTGCAGAAGCTGACTGCGCAACAAATTCTTTAATTAAATTATCAGGATAGTTTTTATAGCCAACCGCATTTGCGCCGCGGATTAACATTTGGAACATAACATTTGGAATCTTCTCTCTTAATGTCAAGAGTCTGTCCCATGGATCCTCTTTTAAAAAACGGTAGGCAACATCAAAGGTAGCCCCGCCCCACATCTCGAATGAAAACAGATTAGGCAAAAGCTTTGCGGTTGGTTCAGCAATATGGGCAATGTCGGTTGTCCGCATTCTTGTGGCTAGGAGGGATTGATGCGCATCCCTGAAAGTGGTGTCCGTTAATAACACTTGTTTTTGGTTTTTAACCCACTCAACCAGACCTTCGGCGCCGTGTTGGTCCAAAATTTGTTTGGTTCCCTGATTAGTGGATAGGTCAAATGGAATAGCCGGGATTCTCGGCTTGGCAAATACAGGCCGTTTCTTTTTTTCGATTCCAGGAAAACCGTTTACGGTTACAGTCCCGATATAGGATAGCATTTTTGTTCCACGGTCTTTCCGTACCGGAAACAGAAATAACTCCGGAGTAGTATCAATAAAGGAAGTGTCATACTCCCCATTTAGAAACTTTGGATGCTTAACGACATTTTCCAAAAACGGAATATTGGTTTTTATCCCTCTAATTCTGAACTCCTGCAAGTTTCTGACCATTTTGGATGCAGCTTGCTCGAAGGTTAACGCCCAGGTCGATAGCTTGACAAGGAGAGAATCATAATATGGAGTGATGACAGCTCCTTGAAACCCATTCCCCGCATCCAGCCGGACTCCAAATCCACCGCCTGAGCGATAAGCCATGATTTTCCCTGTATCGGGCATAAAATTATTTAGCGGATCTTCTGTTGTAACACGGGACTGAATGGCAAAACCATAAAGCATAATCTGCTCTTGTACTGGAATGCCGATAATCGGTCCATGCAATTCATGACCTTCGGACACAAGAATTTGCGTCTGTACGATATCAATCCCCGTTACCATTTCGGTAACCGTATGTTCAACCTGTACTCTAGGATTCACTTCAATAAAATAAAATTCATCTTTGGAGACAAGAAATTCCACTGTTCCGGCATTTAGGTAGTCGACATTTTTCATCAATTTTACGGCCGCAGCACAAATTTCTTCCCTTAATGCTTCAGACAACGATACGCTTGGGGCAATCTCGACAACTTTTTGATGGCGGCGCTGCACGGAACAGTCACGATCATAAAGATGGACAATATTGCCGCTTTTATCGCCGATAATTTGCACCTCAATATGCTTTGGATTTTCAATTAATTTTTCAAGGTAGACCTCATCACTTCCGAACGCAGCTTTGGCTTCCGACTTTGCCCGTTCAAAGGCTTCCTTGACTTCCTCCTGGCTTCTAACTATTCTCATCCCCCGGCCGCCCCCGCCGAGCGCCGCTTTAATGATGATTGGATAACCATGGGTTTCGGCAAAGCCAATAACCTCTTGAAGTCCATTTACAGGCCCGTCTGACCCGGGAATAACCGGTATTCCAGCAAGTTCGGCTTGCCGCCTAGCTTTTACCTTGTCCCCGAACATATCCAAGTGATTGGAGGTTGGACCGATAAAGATAATCCCTTCCTGTTCGCAGCGTCTAGCAAAATGAATATTTTCAGATAAAAATCCATAGCCGGGATGAATTGCTTCAGCACCGCTTTTTTTGGCAATTTCAATAATGCCGTCGATGTCCAAATAGGCATCGATTGGTTTTTTTCCTTCCCCGACCAAATAGGCTTCATCTGCCTTATATCGATGATAGGAGCCGGAATCCTCTTTAGAATAAATTGCAACAGTCCGAATATTCAGTTCAGTACAGGCGCGAAAAACCCTGATGGCGATTTCTCCCCTGTTTGCTACCAATACCTTATTTATTTGTTTTGCCACCTACTAGCACCTCTGTTTCTATGTATTTTTAAAAACGCGGGAGGCGCAAAAGCCCCCGCGTTTGATTAAATATAAAATACCTTTCCATCTTTTGTTACAGGCTTTTTGTCAGTTACGGCTTGTTCGGGTTTATATTTTTTTTCATATTTCACAAACATCGATACATTGACGAGAATCCCCGAAGCGGCAGCGAGCATTAATAGAGATGAACCGCCATAGCTGATAAAAGGGAGCGGCACTCCGGTAAGAGGAATCACTCCGGATACACCAGCGAGATTAATAAAAGATTGAATTCCTATCATGCTTGATATACCAATAGCCAGCAGGCTGCCGAAGGGGTCCTTGCATTGTAGGCCAATGTAAATTCCTCGCAAAACAATATAGGCAAGCAATAGAATAACAAACCCCACTCCCCAGATTCCTAGCTCCTCGGCGATCACAGCCATAATAAAGTCAGTATGGGCTTCAGGCAGGTACCCAAGCTTTTGAATGCTTTTTCCCAATCCTAATCCATTTACCCCACCTGAACCAATGGCTATATAGGAATTTGCCAAATGATAGCCAGCTTTCTGCACATATTCCTCGGCAAACGGATTTTCCAACACTTGGAATCGCGCAAGCCGTTTTTCAGAAAATATATAGCCCTTTGCGGCAAAAACCAGGGGCACCAAAACAATAAGAGCAATAAGCAAAAGCTTCCCGATTGTCTTAAAACTCATCCCCGAACAGAAAATGACCATACATGCAATAAAACCAATAATACTAGCGGTTCCATAGTCCGGCTGCAGGATGATTAAAAAGCAAATAATAAACAGAAATATAATAGGCGGCATTACGCCTTTATTAAAATGATTAATATAAGACTGCTTTTTGGCATAAACTGCAGCTAAATAGATAATAACAGCTAGTTTAACAAATTCGGAAGGCTGAAATTTAAACGAACCAATTAAATACCAGCTGCGGGCACCGTTAGTGACATCACCAAACCAGAATAACCCCAAAAGCAGGAGCAGGGACGTCAAAACAATTACTACCATAACCTGTGTAAATTTCATGATTTTATAGGGAACAATTGCTGCAACAACAAAAACCACAGTAAATAATAACAGCCAAGTTTTCTGTTTTTGGTAAAAGTAATCACTTGGATAATGATACTTTTGTACAGTCCAAGCGATGCTCGAACTGTAGATCATTACCAAACCAAAAATACATAATAGGATTATGGCTATAATCAGTGAATAATCATACGATTTTAATATTTTTTTACCCATGTAAGACGTCCTCATTTTTAATAATTGATTTTATACCATTCTATTATAATAGAAAAAATAGACTGTGACTTGAGGAAATGTTATTTTGTTTCAAGACTTCTGTGAAGAATATTCTGAAAAGATCAGCAAAAAAATATTGGGTTTATTCTATAATAAAAAACTCAAACAATCAATAGCCATTGTTTGAGTTTTAGCCGTTTATTTTCTTAATGATGCGTCATGCAGTGCCGATAATTCTCTTTCCAATTTATCTAAAATCGATTTTCCATCCTTACTATCAATTAAGCCTAAACGAACAGCAAAGTCTATCTCTCTGGATAAGCCAAACATTTGTGTATCCAACACCTCTTCATAAAGAGGACATTGAGGCATCGTGAGATTGTCCATTTGCACTTTAATAAGCTTTAAGATTTTTTCAGCGTCAGCCTGCAATAAGGCAAAGGCTTTTTCCTGGTGATTCACTATCATTTCAGACGCCAACATTGATCCCCCCAGTTCAGAGCGATTATACAACTTATCTATAAATTTTACCGCCAAAACAGGAAAATTGCAAGAACTATGAGGTTTATTACAGACAGCGGCCAAGTTTATGACATTTTCGCCAAAAAAAGCTATACTAAATGGTGTGCAGATTAGGAGGAATAGACATGGAAAATATCATGAAACTTTCAGGTAAAGTAAAATACCCATTGACACTCGACCCAAGCGTTTGGATATTCGATGACCGCAGAATTGATTTGACAACCTACTTTTCAACAAATAAGCAGGCCACAAATGCCGATGAGGAGTATACAAAAGCCGTTTCGAAGCATTGGGACCGAGAAATAATGGAGGGCGCCGTGTTCCCGCCAACATTAAAAACAGAGCGGATTTATGAAAAACAAAAAATGATGACCGGTACCTTCGGCATTCCTTTTAAGCCCTTTTTGAATAATTCTGAGCCTGAAAGTGATGCCTCAATCCTCATAATTCATACAAACGACAATGATTATGAGGTTTCGCTCAGCGAAGCATCAGAGCTAATTCTGGCATTTTCCGATCAAGGTAAACAGCTCAAAGCTGATGGCCCTGTTCACGTTTATTTTGGAGACGGTTCCAACCGTGAAAACCCAATTAAAAATGTTAAAGGATTTACTGTCAAATAAAAACTATGCAAGCAAAAACGGGCTGGAAGCCCGTTTTTTTATGTTACCCAGCTAAAGTAAATCGGCAGCAAGTCTTGCCAAGCCGGATCTTTCACCCTTCAACAGTTTGACATGTCCTGAGATAACTTGATTTTTAAATTTTTCCACCACATAAGTCAAGCCGTTATTGTATGCGTCGAGATAGGGGTGATCAATTTGCTCCGGGTCGCCCATCAAAACAATCTTGCTATCCTCACCTACCCTGGTTATAATCGTTTTCACCTCATGCTTTGTCAGATTCTGGGCCTCGTCTATAATAATAAATTGCTTTGGCAGACTTCTGCCGCGAATGTAGGTCAATGCCTCAACCTCAATCGATCCCATACCTGCTAAAATGGCATCAAGTTCTCCAGGCTTTTTTGTATTAAACAAATATTCCAGATTATCATAAATGGGCTGCATCCATGGCCTTAGCTTCTCTTGCTTTTCCCCCGGCAAAAATCCTAAATCTTTTCCCACCGGAACAATAGGCCTCGCCACCAATAGCTTTTTATATTCATGGAAATCTTCTGTCTGCAGCAAACCCGCTGCAAGTGCCAGTAATGTCTTTCCTGTTCCTGCTTTGCCGATTAAGGTGACAAGCGGAATATCCTTTCGCAGCAACAATTCAATCGCCATCGTCTGCTGGACATTACGCGGATGAATTCCCCATACGTGCTCTTGATTTATTGCCAGTTTTGTCACTTTAGTGCCTGTTTTATTAACAATGCCAACTGCCGATGCCGAGCTGCCAAGCACATCCTTTATAATCAGAAATTGATTAGGAAAAAAGCGGTGATTAGGGATTTCTGTAAGAAAAAGCTCTCCTTTTTCATAAAAGCGGCTTACTAGGTCAATTGGCACAAACACCTCTTGAAACCCGGTATAAATTGAATCTATTTCTACCACACGATCATTTAGAAAATCTTCTGCATCCAGGCCGATCGCATCAGCTTTGACTCTGACCAGGGCATCCTTGCTTACGAGAATGACGGGTTTCCCGTTTTCTTTTGTCTGTTCTTCTAAAAAAAGATTTTTAGCTACCGCCAAAATGCGGTTATCATTTGTTTTTTCAACAAAAATATCCTGTAGTTCATGAAACGACCGGTGATTTAATTCAATTCTGATTGTCCCTCCGTTTTCGAGTGGTATTCTCTCATGAAGCTTCCCTGAAGCTCTCAGACCATCAATTAATCTAGATACATGCCTGGCGTTCCGGCCAATTTCATCCATGTATCGTTTCTTTGAGTCCACTTCTTCGAGTACTACAGCAGGAATTACTACTTCATTATCTTGAAAGGAGAAAATGGAATACGGGTCTTGTAATAAAACGTTTGTATCTAACACGTATATTTTACTCAAAGCGACGCCTCCTGCATTACTTGGTGTAGGGTTGTTTAAGGTTACTAAACAAGCCAATAGGCACTTTGGTAAAATATATGTTTACTGGAATAAAGATAGAAGGTATTCCACACAATAAATGTTAACACGGAAACTCATTATCATAACAAATTGCTCCTTTATTTCGGCAATTGATTATGCTTTTATGGAGGGTTTTTATGAAAAGGATTTTCATGATTGCAGGAATTTGCCTGGCACTCACAGGATGCAATACCGATAAAAATAATAGTGCCGATCAGGCTAATCAATCGTTAGTAAAAGTAAAAAACAGCTATATTGACAATGTTGACCGCAAATCCGGCCAGGAAATCTCCAAGCATCTCGTTGACCTTGCCACAAGTGTCCCGAACGTCAATGACGCAACAGCTGTCGTCCTAGGGAAATATGCAATTGTAGGCATTGATGTTAATGCCAAGATTGACCGGTCCCAAGTGGGGACAATAAAATATACTGTTGCCGAAAGCTTAAAAAAGGATCCCCACGGAGCCAGTGCGGTAGTTGTAGCCGACGCGGATATAAACCAGCGCCTAAAGGACATTAATGCAAATATTCAAAATGGAAGACCATTAAGCGGGATCATGGAGGAATTGGCGGAAATTTCAGGACGCTTAATGCCGCAAGTTCCTGGAGACATCATTACCCCTAATCCGAAAAATGCTACAGAAAAACCGGATAAAAAATTGCCGGCACATGAAGAAAAGGAATTAAAAAAGGAACAGGAAGACCAATCCAATCACCATAAGTAATCCAATAGCAATGGCTAGAAAAAAGCTTAGTGTCAATACACTAAGCTTTTCTCATAGCATCCATAACCTGCCTGTCCAATTTTTCGGCAGCATTTTTATCGTAGGTTTTGTCATATTCCACTTCAGTAACAATTTTGGAGCCATAAAACATGACATCCCTTACCTCTTTAATATTAACCTCCACTAACCCAAGCTTTAATGGTACATCCTGCAGTCTTTCCAGTTTTAGCCAGGCGGTTCCTGAAATTGAATATGTTGATTCATTGGCGATGATATTAATAACAACCTGATTGTTATTTTTGATATTTTCAAGGATCCTTGACCTGTTATCAACAGCTATATATATTGTTTCCTCATCCTTGGCTAACACCCAGGAAATCGCGCTGACATTCGGACCTCCTGTTTCAAAATCAATCGTCGCCAAAGTTACAAACCGTTCCTTTTGCAGTTCATCGTATAATGGCTTTAACAACCTTGGTTCCACTTGATTAGCCATATTTACAACCCCTTTGCTTTCCTATGTACTTCTGTAAAACAGATATTCTCATATTACTACTATCCCATTTATTCATCAACTTAAACAACCCGTTATATTCTTCAACCCGGCTGCGTGGTATAGTATAATAACAAATATAGTAACAGACAATTTAAAGAGGTGCCCAAATGAGAGTAAAATGCGTATTATGCGATAAAATAGAAACAATAGAGGATGAGTCTCCGGTTGCAAAGCGCCTTCGCAACCGCCCGATTCATACATATATGTGCCAACACTGCGACGATCGGATCAAGGAAAAAACGAATCTCCGCTTGGAATCCGGCAATTTCCGCCTCTATCGCCCGAAAACGAATGGCGACGATTGGTGAAACCCCTGGACTTTATAGCATAAAAAAGAAAGAGGCTGTTTAAAAAACAGCCTCTTTCTTTATTCCTCAGTTGGATAGTTCTCGTATTTCTCCGGCTCAAGATTAATTTGGTTTAACATGACCTCAATTAATTCCCGCGGGAACTTCATTTTTTTCTCTTCTTCTCCCTTTTGGCAAGACACATAATACATGACATCGTCGGTGGTGATGTCAATATTTGATACATGATATTCATCCGCCAATACTTCCTCAAAATGAGCTCGTGTTTCCTGGGCCGCGGTATCATTGGGACGGGCATCACAAACCACCTTAATCGTCAGCCAATTATACAGGACATCCTGGAAGGACCGCATGATAAAACCCCCAATTATTTAGCCTCTGTCTCCACCTTTTTTGAATTATGAAGACGGATTTTATATATTATTAAAATTAGCGCAGCAACTGAAAGACTTTCAGCAACTGGTAAACTAAATGAAAAGAATAACAAAATAAAACAGCCTATCGATAAACTAACATAAATCACAATATTTTTTAGAAGTGGCAATTTTTTTGCGAAACCAAGTCTAAAAACAATAACAGTTAAAATAATGATGAAAAGGTATTGTAACCATCCTGCCGTTGTTAAATCGTTAGTTAACTGAACAAAAAATCTAAAACTGGGGGAATAAGCATTTAATCCTTCCATAGTATACATGCACTCCTTGACATTAACTCATTTCGGCATATTTTTTCTTTTTCGCCAGCCGTTCACGCTCGTTTTTGTCCAATATCTTCTTGCGAAGACGGATTGATTGCGGTGTGACCTCACAATACTCATCTTCGTTTAGGTACTCTAATGATTCTTCCAGTGTCATGATTCTCGGCTTTTTAATCACAGATGTTTGGTCTTTGTTGGCTGAACGGACGTTTGTTGCCTGCTTTACCTTTGTGATGTTGACAGTTAAGTCATTTTCACGGGTGTGCTCGCCGACAATCATCCCCTCATAAATTTCCGTTCCCGGTTCAACGAATATTGTACCACGGTCTTCTACCTGCATTATACCATATGTCGAAGCTTTTCCTGATTCCATTGAAACAAGTACGCCCTGGCGTCTGCCGCCAACCTGTCCTTGCGCCATAGGCTGATAGCTGTCAAACGTATGATTGATGATTCCATATCCGCGTGTCAATGTTAAAAATTCTGTTGTATAGCCAATTAAACCGCGGGCCGGAACATGAAAGATCAACCGTACTTGACCGCTGCCATTATTAATCATATCAAGAAGCTCACCTTTGCGCATTCCCAATGATTCCATAACAGAACCGGTATGCTCTTCGGGGACATCAATTTGCACCCGCTCAATCGGCTCGCATCGTACCCCGTCAATTTCCTTGACGATTACTTCAGGTTTTGAAACTTGCAGTTCATATCCCTCACGGCGCATATTTTCAATTAAAATCGAAAGATGCAGTTCACCGCGGCCGGATACAATCCAAGCATCGGGTGAGTCAGTATTATCAACACGCAAGCTGACATCCGTATGCAATTGTGCCTGAAGTCTCTCTTCAATCTTTCTCGATGTTAAGTATTTCCCCTCACGGCCGGCAAACGGGCTGTTATTAACAGCAAAGGTCATTTGCAAGGTCGGCTCATCGATTCGGAGTACCGGCAGTGCCTCCTGATGTTCAACAGGACAAACAGTTTCACCGACGTTAATATCTTCCATCCCGGAAACAGCCACTAGATCTCCAGCAACCGCTTCTTGAATTTCCTCACGCTTTAAGCCAAAGAAACCAAAAATTTTCGTAACACGGAATTGTTTAATAGAGCCATCAAGCTTCATAAGAGCGACCTGCTGCCCTACCTTCATCGTTCCGCGGAACACTCTGCCAATTCCGATTCTGCCTACATAATCATTATAATCCAACAATGCAACCTGGAATTGAAGCGGCTCCTCGCGGTTATCCACCGGGGCCGGAATGTTTTCAATAATCGATTCATAAAGAGACTGCATGTTTTCATCCTGTTTGTCCGGGGTTAAACTTGCAGTACCGTTGATTCCCGATGCGTAAATCACAGGGAACTCCAGTTGATCCTCTGATGCATCGAGTTCAATGAATAAGTCAATCACTTCATCGACCACTTCTTCCGGACGTGCGAAGTCTCGGTCAATTTTATTCACCACAACAATCGGGGTTAAATTTTGTTCCAACGCCTTTTTCAAGACAAACCGAGTTTGCGGCATACAGCCTTCATAGGCATCAACCACAAGAAGGACCCCATCGACCATTTTCATGATTCGTTCAACTTCGCCGCCGAAGTCAGCATGTCCTGGAGTATCCAAAATGTTAATTCTTGTATCCTTATATTGGATGGCCGTATTCTTGGCAAGAATCGTGATGCCGCGTTCCCGTTCTATATCATTGGAATCCATTGCCCGTTCTTCGACATGCTCATTCGAACGGAAGGTTCCTGCCTGCCTTAACAACTGGTCAACCAAGGTTGTTTTTCCGTGGTCAACGTGCGCAATAATTGCTATATTTCGAATATCGTTTCTAATTTTCAAAAATTCCACTCCTGCCTTTATTCAATTAAAAGCTACTTATAGTTTTTGATACACAACTAAAACATTATACCAGATAGATGTGGAAACCTGAAAGTATTTTATGTAGAATGAAAATATAATCTTCAAAAGGGGTAATAAAATGAACCAAGTAAAATGGAATTTACTCATATATGCCATATTGACAGCTGCGTTAATCATGGGAATCGGCATCGCCATTGCGGAAAAGAGCATGGTTGGGGCAATTGGTTGTATTCTTGCCATCATAGTTGTAATGGGGCTTGGGTTTAAAACTAAAAAAAGAATGCGGGAAAATGGCGAACTGTAAATAAGAAGCGGAAATAAAAAAGAAGCCCGTTCGAATGAGCCGGCTTCTTTACCATTTTCCGTCCTTTAGATATTCCGTCAATATCGTTTGGTGGAGACCGGGTTTTGCCACAAACAATGAGTCTTTGGAAAGAAAGTCAAGCTTCTCTCCCCTTAAATTGGTGATAATGCCGCCCAGTTCCTCAACAATGACAGCACCGCCGGCATAATCCCATGGTGATAGGCGCATCGAGATATAGGCGTCTACTCTGCCCGTTGCGACAAATACAATTTCCAGTGCAGCCGTTCCGTATGACCTTGTCCCCCTTGCATCCCTGACGAGCGGAATCATCAGTTGATGGTCAATTCGGTAGTTAGGCATGACCCAGGTTGCGTTTAGGGCAATAATTGATTCGCTTACTGAGGCCCCCTTTAAAGGTGGGATCGATTTCTCGTTAAGAAAGGCCCCTTTTCCACGAAAGGCGTGGTATAACTCATCATGGACAACATCATACACGAGTCCAATTTTTCCTACTCCATTTTCATACACTCCCAGGGAAATAGCAAAATTTCGCTGCTGATGGATAAAATTCATCGTCCCATCAATCGGGTCAATAAGCCAGACCGTTCCCTCAAGGCTGTCAACTTGATCACCGAAGCCTTCTTCACCCAATATTTTGTGGCTTGGGTAGACCTCTTTTATTTTTTTTATAAAAAATTGTTCTGTTTCCTTATCAATATTGGTTACGAGGTCGTTCGGATTCGTTTTTGTTTCTATATTCAGGGTTTGATCGAAGGATTGTCTAATCCTTTCGCCTGCTTCCTTTACCCATTGCTTAGCATGGGAATAAACAATTTCCCAATTCATATGGCCCTCCAAATCACTTGGCTCACACAAGTTTTCAATGTACCTAGTATGAGGCAAGATAATGAAATTCATGTATCTTTAGCTTAATCAAATTGCTTCCGTACTTCAACTTTTTAACTCTTGAAACTTACTGTGAGAGCAGATATGTAGTCGCAATAATAAACGAACTCCCCTTGATTGTTTGGAGTTCGTTTTATAGCAATAAAATCAACAATACCTTCATTCTAGTTTGGATCCCCTTAGATAGTGATACTGAATTACTTTAAAATGCTTTCAGGCGCAGAAGTTCTTGACGGATTTTTTCCAATTTTTGTTTACAATCTTTTATTTTCTTGTCGTCTTTTTCCTCTATTGCTTCGAATAACACTGCCAATTCATAATCCATTTCCAATCTTAGTACAGCTGTTTTTTGCCTGTCACCGAATTTTTTTAATGAAGTGTTCATCAGTTGTTTCACGTTTTCTCCTCCCCTTGGGTAAATTTCGGTTAATGTTTTACTGTATAATATGAGGAATTTTATTATCTTGGAACAAATATGTGCTTTAACCCAGAGAGGCATCAAATTTTTCAGGTCTTTCAACGGTATGCTACAATGTTGAGGAAACGGTTAGCTGGAGGGTATTGTCATGGATTTTCACGGATTTACTCAAGAGGATTTCGATGTCTTTTTAATTGAAGGCTTAGAGGAAAGAATGGATGCGCTTAAGTGTACGATACGGCCAAAATTGGAAAGCCTTGGAGAATATTATGCACCATTACTGGAGGCTGCCACAGGTGATGAAATGTTTGTCCACGTAGCCAAACATGCAAGACGGACAGTCAACCCGCCGAAGGATACGTGGGTGGCGTTTGCCAATAATCCAAGAGGGTACAAAATGCTGCCGCATTTTCAAATCGGCTTGTGGAACACCCATCTATTTATTTGGTTTGCGGTAATTTATGAAGCCCCGCAAAAACAGGAGATAGGCAAAAGATTGACTAAAAAGGCCGCCAGCATTTGCAAAGAGATACCAAAGGATTTCGTTTGGTCAGTTGACCATACGAAACCCGAAACCATCCCTCATGGACCATTGAAAAAGAATGAGTTATTAGCTTTAATCGACCGCTTGCAGACCATCAAAAAAGCGGAGCTGCTCTGCGGTTATACGATTGACCGTGAACAAGTGATCCAGATGGGCAGAGAAGGTCTATTACAGCAAATCAATGAGGTGTTTTCAAAGGTTGCGCCACTTTATAAAGTTGCTGCAAACATCAAATAAATAACAAAAAGCTCCCTTAACTAGTGTTGACGGGAGCTTTTTGTCATCTATTCATTTTTATTCTATCTCCGGAAGCTGCTTCTTTTGCCTTTTTGATTGTCCGGTACGATGAGTAACCGCTCATTTCCTCAAATTCGCCGCAAATAGTTTTTTCTTCGGCTTTACTCGGGACAATTTCCTTGAACCTTCGGTACGACTGCATGAGTTCGTCACGGCCGATTCCGTTTTCATAGGCTTTTTCAATAGTTTCAAAAAACTTGATTACATCAATGATCTCATCGGTTGACCAACTATAATCTATTGGATATTGGTATTCCATTCCTTCACCCTCTAACAGTAAGCTAAAGAATATAATACCACATGTCTAGCTCCAGCGCCTAGGGGCTCGGGGTCATAAGCCAATCCGTCATGAAGGCTAAAATGCAGCCTTCCCGCCGGCTCGTCTTATGCCTGTCGCCCCTGGTCAAGGCGCTTCCGCTTTTCTAGTTATTGTCCCCATTTTGCACGGATTTGTTCCGCTTCCTTAATCATCCTGTCAAATAATTCAGCAACGGTAGGGATATCTTTTATTAGCCCCATTACCTGCCCTGCCCAGGCAAAACCTTCATCAAAGGCGCCGTCGTATATGTAGCGTTTATTCGCTTCGCCGCTGATAAACTCTTTTAGTTGCTCGTAACCATTATTGTTTTTTTCCAACTCGAGAATTTTGTCTGTCCAGCGATTAGCAATGGCTCTCGCCGGTGCACCAAGGCTGCGTTTAATGACCGCAGTGTCTGACTCACTGCCTCCAACCAATGCCCACTTATATCCTTCGTGGGCATGGACACATTCTTTGGTGGCAATAAATCTTGTTCCCATTTCAATACCTTCCGCCCCCAAACTGAGCGCGGCCATGAGTCCCCGCCCATCTCCTATGCCTCCAGAAGCGATAACGGGGATTGAAACAGCATCAACCACCTGTGGGATTAACACCATGGTTCCAATATCATCGCGACCTAGGTGGCCTCCCCCTTCCTGCCCCACTACCATGACGGCATCAGCACCAAGCTCCTCTGCTTTGACTGCTTGCCTTCTCGCGGCAACAAGGACAAGCTTTTTAATCGAAGTTCCATCCAATTGTGCAAAAATAGGCGCAGGATTTCCCCCTGTCATAGACACTACCGGTACTTCCTCCTCGATCACAACCTGTAAAAAATCCGCAAACGGCCGGCCATGCTGCCCAATCGCAAAGTTTACGCCATATGGTTTGTTTGTCAATTTTTTAACCTTTTTGATTTCTTCTCTTAACAGCTCAGGGCTGCTTAGTGACATGGCAGTAATTTGCCCCAGACCTCCGGCATTGGAAACTGCGGCAGCAAGGTCGGAATAGGCTAAATAGGCCAAGCCGCCCTGAATGATCGGATATTTGATATTTAGGATTTCTGTTACTCTAGTGGACCAATTCATGAATATTCCTCCTCTATTTTCTAATTTGTTATTTCGCTTCAAAAGGGTAATTTTCCTGTATTTTTGGGAAACTAAATTAAGTTTAAAATGCAAGCTAATAATCCTATGCAATGACAGTGATTAGTGCTATAATTCACTTGTTTTATGATTTTTTCTATTTTTATCTGATAATTTGTGTATAAGAAGGTGTGGTTATAAATTGTCTCAACATCAAACTCCGCTGTTTAGCGGATTAACAGCCCATGCAAAAAAAAATCCGGTGCAATTCCATATTCCCGGACATAAAAAAGGGGCCGGCATGGACCCGGAGTTCCGTCAATTTGTAGGTGATAATGCCCTGTCGATAGATCTTATTAATATTGGTCCACTCGATGATCTTCATCATCCAAAGGGGATGATCAAACAAGCCCAGGATTTGGCCGCGGAAGCCTTTGGTGCCGACTATACCTTTTTCTCTGTCCAAGGGACGAGCGGCGCAATTATGACCATGGTAATGGCCGTTTGCGGACCTGGAGATAAAATCATTGTGCCGAGAAACGTTCATAAATCCGTCATGTCGGCCATTGTCTTTTCGGGTGCGATTCCGGTATTTATCCATCCGGAAATTGACATCAATCTGGGGATATCCCATGGCATTACACCTGATTCCGTGAAACGGGCACTAGAGCAGCATCCAGATGCAAAAGGGGTTTTGGTCATCAACCCAACATACTTTGGCATTTCTGCGGACTTGAAAAAAATTGTTGATATTGCCCATTCCTATCATGTACCTGTTCTTGTCGATGAGGCTCATGGAGTTCATATCCATTTCCACGATGACCTGCCGCTTTCTGCTATGCAGGCCGGTGCGGATATGGCCGCTACTAGCGTCCATAAGCTTGGAGGGTCTATGACACAAAGTTCGATTCTAAATGTCAAAGAAGGGCTGGTTCCTGTCAAACATGTTCAATCGATTCTTAGCATGCTGACAACTACTTCAACCTCCTATTTATTGCTGGCTTCCCTTGACGTAGCCCGGAAGCAACTAGCACTAAAGGGAAGGGAATTAATTGATAAAACGATCGACCTTGCACAATCGATGCGTAAACGCATTAATGAGATTGACCATCTCTATTGCGCCGGTTCGGAAATTTTGGATGCGAAAGCCATTTTTGATTATGACCCAACCAAATTAATCATTTCTGTAAAAGATTTGGGCCTAACGGGCTATGAAGTGGAAAAATGGCTACGTGAAAAATATAATATTGAAGTGGAGTTATCCGATTTATATAACATCCTTTGTATTGTCACGTTCGGGGATACAGATTATGAGGCAGATATATTGGTTAATGCACTAGCCGAACTCTCCCGTGAGTTTGAACATCGTGCTGAAAAAATCGAGCCAGTTGAAGTGCTGCTTCCCGAGATTCCGGTGCTTGCCCTGACACCAAGGGACGCTTTCTATGCGGAAACAGAAGTCATTCCGTTTGCGGAATCCGAGGGCAGAATCATTGCTGAATTTGTGATGGTATACCCTCCTGGGATCCCAATTATGATACCGGGGGAAATCATTACAAAAGAGAACCTCCATTATATTCAGAAGAATATTGATGCCGGCCTCCCTGTCCAAGGCCCTGAAGACGATGACCTAAAAACAATTCATGTCATTAAGGAATATAAAGCAATCCAATAAGCATCAGGCTGTCGAAGGAGCATCGACAGCCTTTATTTTTATTCGTTCTTTTTATATACAATGGTCTATGCAAATCGTCTGTTGAATGCGTTTCAGGCACTTCGCTTTCCGCGGGCGTGCCGGGGAGCCTCCTCGGCGCTGAAGCGCCTGCGGGGTCTCCCCTGCCCCGTACTCCCGCAGGAGTCTACGTGCCTTACACGCAATTCAACAGAGTTCTTAATCTGTAGGTACCCTCCACACAATACGGCCATTCTCTCCTACCCATTTGCTTTAAAGAATGAGTCAACGAGCCGTATACGAACTTTCTATGCTACCCATCGCTTGATAAATTCACTCGTCTGGTCGCACATAACCTTTCTATGCTACCCACCACTTGATAAATTCACTTGTTCGGTCGCATATAGCCTTCCTATGCTACCCACCGCTTGTAAAATTCACTTGTTCGGTCGCATATAGCCATCCTATGCTACCCATCGCTAGGCAATTCATTCGTTCGGTCGTATATAACCTTCCTATACTACCCACCACTAGAAATCAACAGGCCCATAAGCAGGGGAAAAATCTTTATTTAGATCAAAAAAAATTGCCGAGATAAATACCCTTCTCGACAATCTGAGGAATTCCAGATCAGGAATCCTGTTATTTTTTATAGGCGATTTTGTTTATAGCTCTTCATCATGTTGATGGTCACAGCAGCAATTGCATTTTGAATATAAAACGGTTACTTTTTCGTCTTCAAAATGGTCAATTGTTGAGTTACAGTTTTGGCATACAAGAGTACCCATCGGTTCAATCCCCTTTTCAATGGAATAAACACATTAATGAAACCGTTTTTAACATCCTTGAGACTATAATAATATAACACATTTAATTTTTCAAGCCCAAATTGTATGTCACATTAAATATTTTTAACCGTATAAAAAGGCCGTATAGGCCTTTTTGTTATACTTTAAAACTAATCACAGCGGAGAACAAACATCATGATAAAAATATATTTTTTCTAAAATAACAAGAAACGTCTAAAATAATTTATTATCATTGTCTTTAGTTTTCGTTCAATGCTAGAATAAAGAAGAACATTATGGATTAAAAGGGGGAATGATGATGGCTTCGAATGCATTTATTAAACTTGTGCCTTCATCTGCAAAGCAAACGATTACAGTTGATGAGGTAAAAGAATTATTTCATTATTATAAAGACATTACTAAAAAAGCCGGAAACCAAACAGGTTGGGAATATGAAGATGCAGCATTCCCTTATGAAATAAAAGAAACGGAAGAAGGAAAAGAAAAATGGTTTTATTTGCATTCCAATCATGACCGTTACTTTGCTATTTTGGTTGGTGTCGACTCTGAGACCATTCAGAATGAGGCCGGAGAAGAACGGGAACAAATTTATGTCCAAGTGACATTGCCTGAACAATCAACCTTCGGGGATAAAGGAAAAGCAAATGAATTCTGCAAATTTCTCGCCAAAAAACTTCAGGGAGAACTTCACCTGTTTAACGGAAGAGTGATGTACTTCTATCCAAGAAAATAAGAGCTCCTTATGGGGCTTTTTTTAATGAATAAATCTGGCCATCGTAAAGTGGATCGACGTGTAAATCACCAGGCTTAATGTTGTAATAAATAAAGATTTCGGGCCTGATTTTGTCAGTTTTGAGCCTATGACAAATGCCAAATAAAAGAAGACAAAAAACATCATGACTTTATAAATCATTTGGTCATGCTTTGATAACCATTCAATTAATGTGTAACCGCTCCAAATCATAAATTGCAGAAGTATGACGATATAGACCCTCATTCATATCACCACGCTAAAACATTATTTAACATAATATATTAGAAGCTATACAGTTTAAGTATAAAAAATAAAACCGATTAATTCCATTAATTCGCAAATAATTAAGTATAATAAAAAAATCCTCTCCACATAACAGGAGAGGACTTTTGTTTATTTATTTTAAAATATGAATCGGACTTCCAAGAGCAACCTCGGCTGCTTCCATCGTAATTTCACCAAGTGTTGGATGGGCATGAATCGTCATAGCCAAATCCTCTGCAGTCATCCCGGCTTCAATTGCTAATCCGAGTTCAGCAATCATATCAGATGCGCTCGCACCCGCAATTTGGGCTCCAATAACAAGACCGTCTTCCTTGCGTGTGATTAATCTTAAGAAGCCATCACCGCTTTCGAGTGATAACGCCCGGCCATTTGCCGCGAATGGGAATTTGGCTGCAACAACCTCAATCCCTTCCTCTTTGGCCTGCGCCTCTGTATAGCCAACCGAAGCTAACTCAGGCTCGGAGAAGACTACTGCAGGGATACCCAAGTAATCGATCTCTGAAGGATGTCCCGCAATCGCCTCGGCTGCAATTTTTGCTTCATATGATGCCTTGTGAGCCAATTGAGGTCCAGCAACAACATCACCAATAGCATAAATATTGCCGATATTTGTCCGGCATTGCTTGTCGATTTCAATTAGGCCGCGGTCAGTTAATTTAACTCCAACCTGTTCAAGACCCATTTCATCGGTATTTGGACGGCGGCCAACCATGACAAACACATAATCAGCCTCAATTTTCTTTTCTTCGCCTTTTGTCTCGAACGTTACGACTACACCGTTTTCCGTTTCTTCAACGCCCTTGGCAAGTGCCTTAGTGTAGAACTCAGCACCTTTTTTCTTCATAGCCCGTTTGACAAGGGAAGCCATTTGCTTATCAAAAACACCCATGCCCAAAATCTCTTCGGCACCTTCTAAAATCGTTACTTGGCTGCCAAAGTTTGCGTAGGCGCCGCCAAGTTCAATTCCAATAACCCCGCCGCCGATCACGACAATTTTTTCAGGGATTTCCGGCAAGTTTAGCGCACCAGTGGAATTGAGCACTCGATTTGAATATTTGAATGTCGGCAATTCGATTGGTCGTGAACCGGTAGCGATTATGGCATTTTTGAATGTATAGGTTTGAGCCGAATTTTCATCCATTACCCGAAGTGTATTCGCATCGACAAAATAGGCTTCGCCACGGACAATATTGACTTTATTGCCTTTTAATAAGCCTTCAACACCGCCAGTTAATTTATTTACAATCCCGGCTTTGAAGTTCTGAACCTTAGAAAAATCAACTTTGACGTTTTCGGCAGTGATTCCGATTGATTCGGAATGTAGCGCCGTTTCATAACGGTGTCCTGCAGCAATCAACGCTTTAGAAGGAATACAGCCCACATTTAAACATACGCCGCCGATATATTCCTTTTCAACAATCGTTACCTTTTGTCCAAGCTGGGCGGCACGGATCGCCGCGACGTATCCGCCGGGACCAGCACCGATCACTATAGTATCTGTTTCAATTGGAAAATCTCCAACAACCATTTTTTTACGCCTCCATTAGCAAGAGTTCAGGATCGTTCAACAATCGCTTGATATGATTTAGCGCATTTTGGGCTGTTGCACCATCAATCATACGGTGATCAAAGCTTAATGATAACGCTAATACTGGAGCAGCGACAATTTCTCCGTTACGAACAATTGGTTTTTCAGCAATGCGGCCAACACCAAGAATCGCTACTTCTGGATGGTTAATAACCGGTGTAAACCATTGACCGCCAGCAGACCCAATGTTAGAAATTGTGCAAGAAGCACCCTTCATTTCATTCGGAGCGAGCTTGCCTTCACGGGCTTTTCCAGCTAATTCATTAATCTCGTTAGAAATCGCGAAAACTGATTTACGATCAGCATCTTTCACAACAGGAACTAATAAACCTTTTTCAGTATCTGCGGCAATTCCAATGTTGTAGTAATGCTTATGGATAATTTCACTTGTTGCATCATCAAGAGATGTGTTTAATGCAGGGAACTCTCTTAATGCACTAGTTAATGCTTTTACGATATATGGCAAGAATGTAAGCTTGATGCCTTTTGCAGCAGCCACTTCTTTGAACTTCTTCCGATGTGTCACTAGCTTGGTTACATCGACTTCATCCATCAGAGTAACGTGCGGAGCAGTATGTTTAGAATTAACCATAGCTTTAGCAATCGCCTTGCGGATCCCGCTCATTTTTTCACGTGTTTCCGGATATTCACCTTGTGGGATTGGAGCTGGTGCAGTTGCTTGTGGTGCTGCTGTTTCCTCAGCAGATACCTGGGCTTCAACTGCTTGTGGCACTGCTGCTCCACCGCTTAAGAACGCATCAATATCATTTTTAAGCACACGGCCGTTATCCCCGGAACCTGCAACTTGACGAATGTCAACGCCTTTTTCACGTGCATATTTACGGACAGAAGGCATAGCAATAACACGGCGATTTGGGTCCACTTCTGCCTGCGGTTGTGCTACAGGAGCTGCTGCTGCCGTTGCTGGCGCTGCTGCTTCTTGTTTTGCTTCCGGAGCTGGAGCTGGAGCTGGAGCCTCCTCTTCGCCATGGTCGCCTTTAAATTGTAAATCTTCATACCCAGGGGCATCAAAGGTTACTAACACCTGTCCCACTGTAGCAACTGTTCCCTCACCAACTAGAACTTCCAAAACCGTTCCTTCAACTGGGGAAGGAATTTCTACAACTGCTTTATCATTTTGAATTTCGCAAAGGACATCGTCTTCTTGGACCTTATCGCCCGCTTTGATGAACCATTTGACGATTTCACCCTCGTGAATACCTTCACCGATGTCAGGCATTTTAAATTGAAATGACACTGAGATTCAGCCTCCTATATCATGATCGTTTAATGCAAGTTTCAAAACTAGCATCTCTAGCCAGTTGTTCAATTATTAGAACGTTAATACTTTCTTCGCTGTTTCGATGACATCTTTATAGTTAGGAAGCCATACAGATTCAGCCTGTGAGAAAGGATATACTGTGTCAGGTGCAGCTACGCGCAATACTGGCGCTTCAAGGCTTAAAATCGCGCGATCGTTAATTTCGGCAACAACATTTGCCGCCACGCCAGCCATTTTTTGTGCTTCCTGAACTACAATAGCACGGCCAGTTTTTTCAACCGAAGCAATAATAGTATCAATATCAAGCGGGCTGATTGTACGTAAATCCACCACTTCAACAGAGTGGCCTTCCTTCGCCAGTTCATCAGCAGCTTTTAACGACTCATGGACCATCGCTCCGTAAGTGATGATGGTTAAGTCAGTACCTTCACGTTTAATATCCGCTTTGCCAAGTGGAATTGTATATTCCTCTTCTGGCACTTCTTGACGGAAGGCACGGTATAATTTTAAATGCTCAAGGAAAATGACCGGGTCATTATCGCGGATAGCAGATAGCAATAATCCTTTGGCGTCATAAGGGGTAGACGGGACAACCACCTTTAAACCTGGAGTCTGCGCCATCAAGCCTTCAAGGCTGTCAGAGTGAAGTTCCGGGGTATGAACGCCACCGCCAAATGGAGAACGAACTGTTATCGGCATATTGTAACGTCCACCAGAACGGTAACGCATCCGTGACATTTGACCAGCAATCGAATCAAATACTTCAAAGACGAAACCGAAAAACTGAATTTCCGGAATTGGTCTGTATCCAGTCAAGGCAAGGCCGATTGATAAACCGCCAATACCGGATTCTGCAAGTGGCGTATCAAAAACACGGTCTTCGCCGAATTCCTTATGCAGGCCTTCAGTCGCACGGAAAACACCGCCGTTAACCCCAACGTCCTCACCGAAAACTAATGTTTTCGGGTCATTTTTCAGTTCCGTACGCAATGCATCAGTTATCGCTTGAATCATTGTCATTTGAGCCATGACTTACTTCGACTCCTTTGCTTGATAAATTTCATATTGTTCATTTAAGTTATGAGGCATCTCTTCAAACATAATCGACATTAAATCAGTAACCTTTTGTTTAGGAGCAGCATCTGCTTTTTTGATTGCTTCTTTAATATCTTCTTTTGCCTGATCGATGACTTCATTTTCTTTTTCTTCGCTCCATAAGCCTTTCTTTTCAAGGAACTTGCGGAAACGTACAAGCGGGTCTTTCTTTTCCCATTCATTATCGAGGTCTGCTGTACGATAACGTGTTGGGTCGTCCCCTGCCATCGTATGTGGACCGTAACGGTAGGTTAATGTTTCAATTAATGTCGGACCTTCACCATTGATGGCACGTTCACGCGCATCGCGAACTGCAGCATAAACTGCAAGTGGGTCCATACCGTCAACCTGGATGCCAGGAATACCTGCAGCCATCGCTTTTTGCGCAATCGTTTTTGCTGCCGACTGCTTCTCTACTGGAGTAGAAATCGCAAACCGGTTATTTTGCACGACAAAAATTGCTGGAGCTTTGAAGGCGCCGGCAAAGTTGATTCCTTCATAGAAATCGCCCTGAGAAGCACCGCCGTCACCTGTATAAGTAATGGCAACCGCTTTTGTGCCGTTCTTTTTCAAGCCTAGCGCAACACCTGCGGCTTGAACATACTGTGCACCAATTATGATTTGCGGTGATAGTACATTGACTCCCTCAGGAATCTGGTTACCTTGGAAATGTCCGCGAGAAAATAGGAATGCCTGATATAATGGCAGGCCGTGCCAGATTAATTGGGGTACATCACGATATCCTGGTAAAATAAAGTCTTCTTTTTCAAGAGCAAATTGCGAAGCCAATTGGGATGCTTCCTGCCCGGCAGTAGGAGCATAGAAACCCAATCTTCCCTGACGGTTCAAGGAAATAGATCTTTGGTCAAGAATTCTTGTATACACCATACGGCGCATCAATTCTTGAAGCTGCTCATCCGTTAATTGAGGCATAGCCGCTTCATTAACGACTTCCCCTTCTTCATTTAAGATTTGAAATGTTTGAAACTGCTCTTCAACTGCCTGAAGTCCCTTTTTTGCATCCAATGGGGCGTTTTGAGTTTTCGAAGCCATCTTCGTCACATCTTCCTTTCTTTTATTCATTAAAAAGTTTTAATAAATCCACTTAGTTAGCTTGCCCAAAATATATAAATACAAGCGCAAGTCACTGGTGTTTATGTTTTTTAATCTGTATCAATGTTTATTAAAATATTATTGATACAATTACCAAACTTCTATTCGAGTTTACATCATCGATATTCTATCGTCAAATACTACGCCTTATAATTTTTCAACATCATCATATTATTTTCCTGTTTGCGATTTAATTTATTCTGTATCACCCGTTCACTTCATTCTGTTATATAAAATCCAACACAAATTTCTAATTGTTATAATATAGCAAAAAAACCAGCACAATAAGGGCTGATTCTCTGTGGATTATTTTGCTGGATCCAAGCCAGCTTTTTTATAAAATAAAAGTTTCTTATCATTGTATTGTTCAGTATATTTATTGAACTTTTCATTTTCTGTATATACCTTTTGATAGGCATCGTTTACTTTTTCAACTTGATTTTGAAGGTCTTCAAGGGGAATATCCTTATTTTTAAACATTCCATATAATACTTTGTCATGATTTATCGCCTTGGTATATTGCCTGTACAATTCGTCATGCGCCCTGTATCTATTCTCCATTATTTGATAAAGCCCATCTGCCAATTGACCCAGCTCTGGATTGTCAAAATCCTCTTTTAAATCTGCCACTTTTCTAAATTCGTTTTCAGATTCTTTCAAGCTGGCCGTTTCCGTTTCGAACAGTTCTCTCCGTTTCTCGGTAGAAGCCAAGGCCTCATCAGCAAGTTTCACAATTTGGCCGTACTCTTTCATTCCCAGCTTTAAAATTTGATTATATAGATTTTTTTCTTTCTTTTCCAAAGCAACCAGCGGATCTTGCTGGTTTTCAAATGGTTTTTCTTTAGATACCACGTTTTCCAGTATCGTATACATTTTCTCAGTGGGGTCGTTTGGTTTGTCAGAACATCCGATTAAACCGACAGTAAGCATGAAAACAATCAAAATGAATGGATATTTTTTAAAATACATCACGCCAGCCCCTCCTAGTCCACTTTTACTATATCGGGTATGGGGCTGGTTTGACAATAAATAATTAACATTTTTTAGATTGTTTGTTAAACTAATGTTTACAATAACTTTATTCGCATTTGGGAGTGAAAAATGATGTTAACGATGGATGATATCATTCGAGATGGCCATCCTACACTCAGGAAAGTCGCTGCGGAAGTTGCAATGCCCCCTTCCGAAGAGGAGAAAAAAATCCTCGGCAGTCTCCTGGAATATGTAATCAATAGCCAAAACAGCGAGATTGCTGAAGAGTATGGCCTACGTCCGGGGATTGGTCTAGCCGCACCGCAGATAAATGTTTCAAAACGGATGATTGCTGTCCATCTGACTGATGATAAAGGAAACCTACTCAGCCATGCATTATTTAATCCGAAAATTATCAGCCATTCAGTTGAAAAGGCGTATTTACAATCGGGTGAAGGCTGTCTGTCTGTTGATGAAGCCATCCCTGGTTATGTGCCAAGGTATGCACGCATTACGGTTAAAGGCTACAACATGGATGGCGAAGAGGTTAAACTGCGCCTGAAAGGGGTTCCGGCCATTTGTTTTCAACATGAAATTGACCATTTAAATGGTATCATGTTTTACGACCATATTGATAAACAAGACCCATTCAAGCCAATTGAAGGGGCCATAGCTATAGAACGCTAATTCCGGTTGTTTTTCCGACCGGATTTTTTTATTGTACAGTGCAAATGACATAGAGATTCCATGATTATCCATGAAAAATTCCACATTTTCACCATATAATAATAGTAAAAAAACAGTAAAACAAAAAATTTTAATTATCTGTCAAGAGCTGCTTTACATTGGACAAGGATATATTAAAATAAGAAGTAAGGAGATGATCCACTATGTTGAAGAAGCTAAGAAAGAAGCTCTTAAAACAGTGGAAAGATTTACTCAGAAAAAAATCCATTGCCTAAACATTTGAGCCCTTCAAACTTGCGAAGGGCTCCTTCCTTATTGTAAATTGGATAGATAGGTGCTTTTTACATAGAATCCATAACCGGAACCAAAGCTTTCCATAGCAAAATAATGAAAAAGATGAAAATGTTTTATATAATAGAAAAAGTTATGTTAAATAAGGAGCGAAAGTAATGATATTTAAAGTATTTTACCAAGAGAGCATTAACGAGGTTCCTGTACGAGAAAAAACGAAAACTGTTTTTATCGAAGCAGAATCAGTAAGAGAAGTTTATTCTAAACTGGCTGACCGCAAGGTAAACGTTGAATATATTCAGCAAGTTAAAGGAGCCTATTTGGACTATGAACAACAAAATGAAAACTTTAAAGTATTGGAGATATGATAATTTATGAAATTTGTAAAAAATGATCAAACCGCTGTTTTTGCCCTTGGAGGCTTGGGTGAAATCGGCAAAAACACTTATGGTGTGCAATTCCAGGATGAAATAATCCTCATTGATGCCGGAATTAAATTTCCCGAGGACGAACTGTTGGGCATTGATTATGTCATCCCGGATTATAGCTATTTAGTAAAAAACGAAGACAAAATAAAAGGGTTGTTCGTAACCCACGGTCACGAAGACCATATTGGCGGTATCCCCTATTTGCTTCGGGAAGTGAATATCCCTATTTACGGCGGAAAGCTTGCGCTCGGTCTAATTAAGAACAAACTTGAGGAACACGGACTGCTTCGAAATGCAAAATTAATTGATATTAAAGAGGACGATATCATCAAATTCCGGAAAACCTCCGTTACATTTTTCCGTACTACTCATAGCATTCCAGATTCTTACGGAGTTGTTGTGAAAACACCGCCAGGGCAAATTGTCCATACCGGTGATTTTAAATTTGATTTTACCCCTGTCGGCGAACCGGCCAATTTGACAAAAATGGCCGAAATCGGTAAAGAAGGGGTGCTATGTCTCCTTTCGGACAGCACCAACAGTGAAATCCCTGATTTCACCATGTCTGAACGACGGGTTGGAGAAAGCATTGACGATATTTTCCGAAAAGTAGATGGGCGGATTATTTTTGCCACATTTGCTTCCAATATCCACCGCCTACAGCAGGTAACCGAAGCGGCAGTGGCAAACGGCAGGAAGATTGCGGTATTCGGCAGAAGTATGGAAGCAGCCATCAATATTGGGTTAGATTTGGGTTATATCAGAGCGCCAAAGGATACGTTTGTTGACGCAGGGCAAATCAACCGTTTGGCGGCGGACAAGGTAACCATCCTTTGTACAGGCAGCCAGGGTGAACCAATGGCCGCCTTGTCAAGGATTGCAAATGGCACCCACAGGCAGATACAAATCATTCCTGGGGATACGGTGGTTTTTTCCTCGTCGCCAATTCCGGGAAATACGATAAGCGTAAGCAGGACCATTAACATGCTGTCTAGGGCCGGTGCCGAGGTCATTCACGGAAAATTAAGCAATATTCACACTTCCGGACATGGCGGCCAAGAGGAACAGAAACTGATGCTCCGCTTAATCAAACCAAAATTCTTTATGCCGATTCATGGCGAGTACCGCATGCAAAAAATGCACGCTAAGCTTGCAGTGGATTGCGGTGTCGAAGAAGAAAACTGCTTTATAATGGATAACGGTGAAGTGCTGGCACTTTCGGAAAATTCGGCACAGGTTGCCGGAAAAATTCCATCTGGTTCTGTCTATATTGATGGAAGCGGCGTTGGTGATATCGGAAACATCGTCTTGCGTGACAGGAGGATTCTATCCGAAGAGGGATTGGTCGTTGTCGTCGTGAGCATTAACATGAAGGAATTTAAAATCGCCTCCGGACCTGATTTAATTTCCCGCGGTTTTGTTTATATGCGTGAATCTGGAGATTTAATTAACGATGCTCAAGCCCTGATTACAAAGCACCTAAACAAAATAATGGAGCGAAAGACAAGCCAATGGTCCGAAATCAAGAATGAAATCACTGACACGTTGGCACCATTCCTCTATGAAAAAACAAAACGCCGACCAATGATTCTGCCAATTATCATGGAAGTATAGAAAAAGAGAAGCCGCAGGGCTTCTCTTTTTTATTCCATTACTTTTTTCTCAAACCGGTCGATATCCTGGTCCGTGCCGATGACGATTAACACGTCATTGACGTGGATCATTTCTGTTGCTTGTGGTGAGACAATAATATCTTCTCCTCTTTTTATCGCTACAATATTCAAGCCATACTTTTTGCGGATATCCAAGTCCATGATGGTATGACCGCCAAGCTTTCCATTAGCGACAATTTCCACAATGCTATGCTCGTCAGAAAGCTCAAGATAATCAACAACATTGCTGGACGTCATGTTATGAGCAATTCTTTTCCCCATATCTCTTTCCGGATGGACTACAAAGTCTGCTCCGATTTTTCTGAGCACCTTTTCATGATAGTCATTTTGGGCCTTAGCCGTAATGCGGGCGACACCCAGCTCTTTAAGAATCAGCGTTGTCAGAATGCTGGATTGAATGTCATCGCCAATTGCGACAATGACATGGTCAAAATTTCGAATCCCCAGGCTTTTTAACACCGCTTCATCGGTCGTATCACCTACGGCCGCATGAGAGGCAATCATGGCAAATTCATTGACTCGTTCCTCATTTATATCAATTGCCAGTACTTCCATTCCTTCATCTGTCAAAGTGCGGCAAATGCTCCCTCCAAATCGCCCAAGACCAATTACCGCAAAACTTTTCTTCACAATAAACTCCCCCAGGAAAAATCTTTTGATCTAACTCGTTTCATTTTAACACCGTTTCGCCTTTTAATATAGAGATAGATTTCAGCCATTACTCTTGCCGCTGGCGACCCATTTTCTTTTTATAGATAATAAAACCGAGGGCAGCAAGTATGATAAATATTATTAGAATCGGTAAATTGCCAATTGTAAAAACAACTAAGCCTGAAAAGAATGACAATAATACATTAGTGCTTTTCATAAATTGTTTTTTTGTTTTTTCCCATGTATTGAGTTGGTCCTTATCGATATCCGGAACAACTACTTTATTTTCATAAAGCGTAATAGTCACGGTTGAAAACGATGTTTGGTTTTCAAGGAATTTCATTTTTCCTTCTATTGTTTCTATATCCTCTTGAATCGCTGCCAAATCCGCGGAAATTTTTAATAGATCTTCTGTTTTTGCCGCTTCCTTCATAAAGGAAAGCAACCGCTCCTCTACTACCCGTTTAGATTTTAGTCTCGATTCTAGGTCAACATATTCCTCGGTCACATCCTGACCGGTTATATTTCTCTGCAATACTTCGGCAGCTTGCCCTTCGGCATCATGCAAAAACTCTTGAAAATGTTGCTGCGGGAGTCGAATCGTCAGCCTGCCGTTAAGCAGCTCTTTTCCTTCGCGTATTACATTTGACTCGGCAATATAACCGCCATACTGGCTGACTTTTTCTTCAAGGGCTCTGACAGTTTGGTCAAATTTCTTTACCCTTAGTTCAAGATTGGCTTGGTATATGACCATCTTATTCTGTACCTGTACGGTCACTGTCTCATCTGGCTTGGATTGATCGCTTTCCTGATTGGTTAGGGCGCTTTTCTCTGCGCCGCCGGAACTCGCTGAATCCATCACTGCCTTATTTTCGACACTCATTTTTGCACTTTCATCCTTGCTGCTGCCAGCATTGCTGCAGCCTGCCATACCGACAAACAACATAAAAATAACGAGAATGAACAGTTTTTTCATACCCAAAACCAACACCCCTTTATGTCTTATTAAACCATTGTTTATTATTACCGACGGTTAAAAAAAGCGAAGGTTACAATGTGCACAAAAAAAGCCACAATCTCAGATGATGCAGCTTTTTGTTAGTGGTTTATTATTTCGTTTTTTCGGTTTCATCAAGGAGGCGAATGACTCGTTTTTCCAGCATCGTCTTGCCGCTTCCGCCTGCTTGAAAATGGCGAAGCTGGCCGTCCTTATCAAAAATATAGTAAGCAGGAACATATTTGTTGTCAAATGCATTAGTAATTGTCATATTGCTGTCTACAATAATTGGGTGGTTGATGCCGTGAAATGAGGCGTCATGCTTGATTTCCTCAATGTTCTGGTCATTTTCAGACCTTGGCATATGAACAGCGATAACATTTAATCGATCCCGATAATCATCAAGGAATTGATTAATTTGCGGCATTGCCTTTTTACACAGATGGCAGCTGATTGACCAAAAATGAATCAATGTTGGCTTCGTGCCTACCAAACCCTCCCTTGTCACTTGGCCGTTCAACCATTCAACAGCACCATTTAATTCAGGCATTGGCTCACGCAATTTCACCCTGGCTCACTCCTAGTCCCTTTGAACGATAAATAACTGGTCATAACCCTAATCGCAACATCGATTGCCGCTTCATTTGGATTAAGCTTTGCATGATGCAGGCCAAAGGGGGAGTCCACTCCAAGCCAAAACATGAGTCCGGGAATATCCCTTAGCATATAGCCAAAATCTTCTCCAGTCATGGCTTCGGTGCATTCCACCACTTTAATTTCAGGGTCTTGGTAATTGAACTCAATAAATTCTTTGGCAACTTCCTCGTCATTGTACACCTGATGGTACATGGACCCATAGTCAATGGAAGACTCGCACTCAAAGCCTGCTTCGACTCCTTTAACGAGCGACTCAATGCGCTGTTTAACCTTTTTCATGGATTGAGGTGACAAGGTGCGAATCGTACCTTCAAGCCGGGCTTTTTCGGCAATAATATTTTGGACGGTTCCACCGCTAATTTTACCAATGGTAATAACGGCGCTGTCAAGCGGATTTACATTGCGTGATATGATTGTCTGCAGCTGACTGACAAGGGTACAGGCGGCAATTACCATATCGTTTGTTTGATGCGGATAGGCGGCATGTCCCCCCTTTCCTTTTAAATCAATATATAACTCGGATGTATTAGCAAAAAGCAACCCTGGTTTGGTGGCAATTGTCCCCACCGGGTATTCCGGTGCAATATGGAGGGCAAAAATCAAATCTGGTTTCCATTCCTTAAATTCTGTTGAATTCATCATTGGTTCAGCACCGCCTGGCCCTTCTTCGGCAGGTTGAAACACGAATAGCAGGTCGTCATCTATCGGATTTTGTACAAAGTGGGTAAGCACCCCAAGCGCAATGCTCATATGGATATCATGGCCGCAGGCATGCATTCTCGCCTCATGTGTTGAAGCAAATGGCAGACCTGTTTCTTCTTCAATAGGCAGGCCATCGATATCTGTCCGATAACCGATTGTTTTCTGCGAATTTTGGCCATGCACCTTTACCAGAAGTCCTGTTTTCCATGGTTTTATGGCAATCCGCTCCTGAGGCAAAGACTGAATATATTCCATTAAATAAGCCTGGGTTTTAAATTCCTGGAATCCAAGTTCCGGAATCTGATGAAGATCACGGCGGATTTTTATAAAGGAATCCATATCTATGTATCTCTCCTTTTTATTGTCTAGCTACAAAACAAGCGTGGAGACTATCCACGCTGTTTTTAGGCTATAGTTGACGAAGCTCTTGCATAATTTCTGTCTTTGATTTTGTCTTTTCGTCAATATCTTTAATTTTTCTGGCCGGGGTTCCGGCTACTACTGTGTATGGAGCAACATCCTGGGTCACGACAGCACCTGCCGCAACAACGGAGCCCTTACCGACTGTAACCCCTTCAAGTACAACCGCATTGGCACCAATTAAAACATCATCTTCTACAATGACAGGCTTGGCGGATGGAGGTTCGATTACACCTGCAAGGACAGTGCCCGCACCGATATGGCAATTTTTGCCGACCGTTGCCCTGCCGCCTAATACAGCACCCATATCAATCATAGTCTTTTCGCCGATGACTGCGCCAATATTAATAACTGCACCCATCATGATTACCGCTTGTTCTCCGATTTCCACCTGATCGCGAATAATCGCACCTGGTTCGATCCTAGCATTGACATGCTTCATATCCAATAACGGAATCGCGGAATTGCGTCGGTCATTCTCAACCACAAAATCTTCTATTTTTGCAGAATTAGCTTCAAGAACTGCATTGATATCAGTCCATTCGCCAAACACGACTCCTGTGCCGCCATTTATGAACGTTTTAGCATTTGCCCCGAAATCGAGCCCGGCCAAGTCACCTTTTATGTATACTTTCACCGGAGTGGACTTTTTGCTATTTTGAATAAAAGAAATAATTTCATTTGCATCCATCATTTTCATGTTACGTGCCCCCTTTACATTCTAAAAAATACTTTAGCAGACAAAAGGGATGAAAACAAGAAAAATACCCCTTTATGCTTAAGTTTCAGTAATATAATCCTTCATCACCTCAACGAATGCTTGAACCTGCTTTAATTGGAACGCCGATTCATAGCCCAAAAGCCATGTATCGCGTTTTAGCGGCTCTCCTGATTCATTTAGCAATGGAATTTTGAAGATATCCTGCTCGGCTTTCGTCAGGGTAATCCCTGGCAAAATGGCATAGCCAATCCCGTTAAAGGCCATTTGCTTGCAGGTTTCAATTTGGTCGACAATAACCGTTCGCTTAGGTGACGTTTTAAATTTCTTCATCCACCAATCTTGGATTTCCTGATAATAGTTGGAGTCACTTTTAAATTGGATAAATGGTCGGTCCGTTTCAATGATTTGCTCCGGCTGGGTAATTTCCCGATCTACCAAATATAGTGGATCATTGAAAAGATGTACTTTAACTCCTTTCCAATCCGGCGTACCCCGAATGATCCCGATATGAACCTGGTCGTCGTACAAGCAATTTAGAATTTCACTGCTCCAGCCAGTGACGAGCGACAATTTAACCTGTGGATATTTATCAATAAATTTCTTCAATACTTGCGGAAGCCAGTTTTGTCCGACAATGGATGCCACTGCAATTTTTAACGTACCTGATACTCCTGTTTGTAAGGAATAAATGGTTTCCCTCACTTTGTCCTGTTTTGTCAGCACTTCATTGACAAAATCTATCACATGCTCACCAGCTGGAGTCAAGGCCAAACCTTTTTGTGAACGAATAAATAATTTTGTTCCCCATTCCTTCTCAATCGTTTGCAAACGCTGCGATAAGGCCGGCTGGGAGACAAACAGCCGCTCGGATGCTTTTCGCATATTCATCTCTTGGGCCAAGACCGAAAGTAATTGAAATTCCGAAATCGACGACATTTGAGGGCCTCCTTTAAAAAGCTCTTCACCTTAGATGGAGCTTTGGTCTTTTTTCGGTATAAAAAATATCAAAAGCATACTGACAATGGCAATTGTAAGAACGACATAATAGACGGAATGCAAGGAAATAGTCAGACCATCTTGTAAAACCGACCTGACAGAATCAAGCAGGTTATCACGTTCATCTGTCTTTAATAGCAAATTAGCATCATCCGCTTTCAGCGATGGTGATTTTTCTGCCAGATAATGATTCAAGCGGTTATTTAAAATTCCGCCAAGAAGGGCCGCTCCAATGGTGTTTCCCAAATTCCGCATAAACATATTGGCCGCTGTTGCAATACCACGCTGTTCCCAACCTACTGTACTTTGAATCGAAACAATAAAAGCAGTCGACGTGAGCCCCATCCCAACTCCTACCAAAAAGGATCCGGCAGCAGCCCAAAGTGGCCCGGATGAAGCCTGCATAGTTACAAACACCAGGCTGCCAAAAATTAAAAATACCCCGCCTATAATAGATGTTTTACGATATCCGATTGTGACCAGCATTCGCCCGGACAGTGTGGAGGCAATCGGCCAGCCAATGGACATCGCGGTCAAGGTAAACCCGGCAATAATCGGCGTTTGTTCCATGACACCTTGGACAAAAGTTGGCAGGAAGCTTGAAATGCCAATCAACATGATACCGGTTGTCAGTGAAGTTATATTTGCGATAAATATGGCTCGTTCTTTCCAGATGGAAAACGGCATCATCGGCTCTGCTGCCCGTCCTTCTTGGATAACGAACGCGACTAAGGCAACAATAGCCAGAGCAATTAATGCATTAAGCTGCCAAGAGCCCCATGGCCAATTCCTTCCGCCCTCGACAAGGACAAACATAAATGACGAAATAGTGATGGTTAAAAGAAATGCACCTGGATAATCAATTTTATGTTTCTTCTTCTTCACATCTTCATGGAGGAACAGCCATAAACCAGCCAAGGCCAAAAGCCCAATCGGTACATTAATCCAAAAAACATATTTCCAGCTGGCATACTGGACCACAAGTCCGCCCACTGCCGGCCCTGTTATTGCTGAAATCCCCCAAACACTGGAGAGATAGCCCTGAATTTTCGCCCTTTCTTCTGCTGTATAAATATCGCCAACGATTGTCGTGGCAATTGGTGTAACCGCACCTGCCCCAAATCCCTGAATGAGACGGAAAATGATCAGCATCTTCATTGATGTGGCAAAACCGCAGAGAATCGAGCCGATTAAAAAGAATATGATGCCAACGGTAAGGACGGGCTTTCGCCCAAATAAATCAGATAATTTCCCGTAAATCAACACGGTAACTGAATTCATCAATAAATACGCGGAAAAAACCCAGCTGAATAAAGTGAACCCGCCCAAATCTGCAACAATTGCCGGCATGGCCGTAGAAACAATGGTTGCCTCAATTGCTCCCATAAACATGGCCAGCATGACAGATGCCAGCACAAGTGGTCTTTTTGTTTGTTTTATTCCAATCGAGTTGGCTTCGCCCATTGCTTGACACCTCTGACATTAAAAAAATACAGCCCCCTTAACGGGAGCTTTATTATTTGAACCTTTTGACCAGCATATTTAATTGATTCAAAATCGAGCTTCTCGGTAAAATACCGGCGAAGAACCCGTCTTCCGTTTCGATACAAAGAAACGGATGGTTAACCAGCAATTCGAGGCAAACGGGAAATGAGGCAGAAAGTTTAACCCGTGGAATTGATTTTTTCATAACCTCTTCCACCCGCTTTTGTTCCAGCATTTCAAATTCAATTCTTTCAAGCCCAAGAATAGAATCCATAATAATGGGGGTGCTAATTAACCCATGAAGCTTGTATAAAGGATCTAATACAGGAATGGCTGTATAGCCGCTTTTGGTAAGCACCAACAAGGCGTGTTCCAGATTGTTGCCGACCTGTACATGGGCTACCCGTTCTGATGGTATCATAAAATCTTCTATTGTTAGGTCTAAAAATTCCCCGCTGGGAAGACTGATCATCACGAAAACTCCTCATGTTAGTTTTTCCTCGTCTCTATTCTATCATAGTTTTCGTGGAGCAGGATAAATTTTAGCATGAAAATAAGGACCGCGGACGGTCCTATTGGATCAAATCAAAAATCTCAATGGTAATCATATCAATGTTATCAAATTGATATCGTTTTGGCTTTTCCTTTTCAAAGTACACCTCAAGTTCAAACGTTTCCGTTTTCGGGTGATAAGTCACCTGACACTTTCTTTCTCCGTTTACCTCAAAATAGCGTTGAGTCGGCTCACCATTCACCGATTGTTCTTGAAGATTTTTTAGTCTGGTTAATATACCTTGAAGCTGTGACATAAGCTTTTTTCTCCTTTCCAAAACAAACAGGCTTCTGTTTGTTAGGTTTCACATTTGGCATGTTTCTATCCGGATGGATTTTTTCCATAAGAATGATTTTTAAAATACAGTTTTTATATGCCAATATTAACAGAATAAAATAACCTTTTTATTTGTACAAGCAAAAATGTAAAATTTGCTAAAATTTTCTCGATAAAAATAGGCCTCGACTATATGAGACCTTTAATAAAATGACACTGCTATAAAAAGGATGAGAAACAAAACCAGCGCAAAAAAAATGCCATAGGAGAGAAAAATCGGATTTTTTACATAAACGTTTTTCTGAATCGGTTTAGCAATTTGGGTATCGATCTCACCTTGTACCACTTTTTGCTGTCTGCCCAGTGCAAGTGTATAAATTAGCGACACCGCCAAAATCCCGAAAATGATAGCGGCAATGACCATTTCAAAGAGATTCATCAGCCCAATTCTCCTTCATCATGATTTATTATTAAATTGCCACTCGATGAATCTTTCTATTCTGGTGCTTTCTTACAGTAATTGGTCATGTTCAAACAAATATTGATATGAAATATCAATAAATAAATAATCGCTGTCATTCATCGGAAATGAAAAAGTCCGAATCGTCTCACCGGTTTCAATATCACAATACAAGTCAGATAGAATGCCTTTGCGCTCATTCCTCATCTTGATGATGTTCTCCAAAAAATAAGGCCGCCAGCTCCAATTTTTATTTAAATATTCCGGTTGTGTAGTCCAGTAGCCCTTGTCCCTGAACAGATTGGCTGATTTCTGAAATCCATTTTCATCGCATACATAAATACGGAACGCTACTTGATCCATTTCTTTGCCAAGTGTATGCAGTAGCTCCTCAAGTACAAGCTTTTTATTTTTCATAATGATATCCTGCACTTTGGCATGGAAATACTCCGTCGTCGTAAATACTGCCTCCAATTTCCTTTTTTCGTAGGATATAAAATCATGAAACTTTTCCTTCAAACGATGCTTTAAAAAATCCGGTTCAATAAACTCGGCAGCCGGCGGATGCAAATAGTAACCCTGATAGTAACGGCCACCATTTCTCCAGGCGAACTGTAATTGATAACTCATTTCGATGTTCTCAAATAGGAGCGTGGCGCCAATTTTTCTAGCCAAAACAGAAAGCGAAAACAACACATCGTTGAAATTGGTACCCGTTGCTGTCGATTTTAAGGCTTCCAAATTAATTTTTAAAATATCGGGATCAAGTTGGGCAATTCTTTCAAAAAATGGACTTTCACTATCAAGACTGGATATGGCAATTTTGATTCCATAAGTACGATAATACTGAAGCAAATTATCGAATTGGTCAATGTCCCCTTTATAGTGTTGTTCGGAGATTTCAAGGACAATTCGGTCTAATCGCAATCCTTTTTTTTCAAATTCGAGCAACTCCTCCAGAAAAGGTTCTCCATCGCTATACATGAGCAGTTCAGCATTTCGGTTCAAAAAAATGCTGATGGTTTCATCCAGTTCCATTGCCTTTTCCAACGATTTTTGCACTAACAATAAATCGACTTCAAATTTATATTCATCGGGAATTTGGTCATCATGAAAAAAAGGCCCGAGACTGATGACCTCTTCCTCTGTTTTATACCTACCCAATACCTCATAGGCGATAATTCGTTGTTCATCGGCACTAAAAATCGGCTGGAAATACGGGAATACATTTGTCAGATTCGAAAGGATTTCCAAAGCATCCATCCAAGTACCTCCCAAATAGATTTTTATCATTATACCATAGGCCATAAAGCCTGAGCTTGCTCTTTACCTGTAGAATACCATGATAAAGGGCAGAGAAACAATTGACCCTAAAGTCCGCCTGTTGAAAAGGTGTATTCGAAACGATTATTTGGCATTTATTTATTTTCCTTGAATAAAAACTTAATAAAGCTTGTTTACTTGCATTATGCGCCGTTTTTCTTGAAAATACAAAGGGTATTCATTTATTAAAAATAGGTTGGTAGAAGATATGATAAAACCACAAACGCGGAGAACTTTTTTAAAACGGTTGGCAGGTTCTTTCCTTACCGTTCTTGGCTTAGGCGCCGGAGGATATGTTTATGGCAATCGGATCGAACCGGCATTACTGGGAATTACCCGTCTTGAAATCAGTCATCCCTTAATCCCGGCGGGGTTTCACGGCAAGAAGATTATTCAATTTAGCGATACACATTTGGGTTTTCAATACAACCTTAATCAACTAGACAAGTTGATTAACAAAATTAACGCCGAGAAGCCTGATTTAATTTTTTTCACTGGAGATTTAATGGACGAACCGAATAAATATAGAGAAATCAACAAATTGACCGGCATTTTGCAAAAGCTGCAAGCACCACTTGGCAAATACTGCATTTACGGGAATCATGATCACGGAGGTTATGGGACAGAAATTTATAGGGGAATTATGGAGGCTGCTGGCTTTAAGCTATTAATAAATAGTGCCGATTTTATTAAATTACCCGATAACAGCAGAATTTTCATTGCAGGCATTGATGATTTAATGCTAGGAAAACCTGACTTGGCATCTGCATTAAAGCATGTTCCGGAAAAGCAATTCTGCATTCTTCTATCGCATGAGCCAGATTTTGCAGAAACAGCCATGAGCTATCCGGTTCAATGGCAGCTGAGCGGACACAGCCACGGGGGACAAGTAAAGATTCCTTTTGCCGGAGCGCTGGTTCTGCCTCCATTTGCAAAAATATATCAAGAAGGGCTATATGCCATTGGCGGTGAAAACGGGCTTATTTTATATGTCAATCGCGGAATTGGGACGACAGGACTTCCCTTCCGTTTTTTCTCCAAGCCGGAACTTTCGGTATTTACGTTATCAGCAAATTAAGCTCCTAAAGCCAAATGCCTTAAGCCTGGCACGAAATAAAAACATAGCGATTATTTCTATTTTACTAAAAAAAAGGTATAATAAAATTGTCTTTAAAAGATTGAAAGGAGAACCTATTTTGAATTCCGACCAAAACTATCCCCTTAAAAAGATTAGTCTGACCATCGAAAACCTCGGACAAGCTGTCTTCATCGTCAATCGGCACGCAAAGACAGCAACAAATCCCAAATATCTGTACAGGTTAAAACAGGAATCTTTAAAAAAATTGATTGAAGAAGGAAAAGCTGAAAAAATCGGCTTGCATTTTTCGCAAAACCCCAGGAACAGCCAGCAGCAATCAGATGTGTTGGTAAAATGCGGAGATTACCTTTTTCACATCCCGCCAACGAAAACGGATTTTGAGAATCTTCCTCACTTAGGCAAATTGGATGGCCAGTTCAGAAATCCTAAAGCCTCACTTTCCCTTCATGCTGCCAAAGCTTTACTGCAATCCTATACGGGGATAACCGAAGGAGGGGCTCCGCCCAATAATCAACGAAGAAACCATCAGTCCTATCAAAAACCGATCTTCAAAAAATTGGGCGAGCGATATTCCTAATGCTATTGTAAAAAGCCAGGCACTCAACCTGGCTTTTCACAATTACTCTTCTTCTTGAATGACCACGGTATAATCCCCTCCGAAAGAAGATTCAGAATATTATAAATCCCCTTTCGAGTATATCATTCAATTTTAAAAGTAGAATCTTTTATTGGCCATCGACTATAATCAACAATATAGTCTTTTTGTAGAAAATGTAGATGAAAGGATGGGTCTTATTGGAGCATCTTCTTAATCAACGAGTTAAATCTATTGAAATTTCGGGGATTAGAAAGTTTTTTAATATGGTCGCACATGTAGAAGATTTAATTTCACTTACAATTGGACAACCTGATTTTCCAACCCCGGAACATGTAAAACTTGCTGGCATCACCGCAATTGATGCGGACTTCACTTCCTATACTCATAATGCAGGTACACTTGAATTAAGGAAAGCCGCTTGTGAGTTTGTAGCTAAAAAGTATGGTTTGAATTATCAGCCGGAATCCGAAGTTATTGTTACAGTGGGGGCAAGTGAAGCAATTGATATAACGTTCCGGACCATTTTAACTGAAGGTTCGGAGGTTCTCCTGCCTGGACCGATCTATCCGGGATATGAGCCGATCATTCGAATGATGGGCGGGGTTCCAATACATGTTGATATTCGGAAAAATCAATTTCGATTTACCTTGGATATGATTAAACCATATATCACCGAAAAAACCCGCTGCATTGTCCTGCCTTATCCATCAAACCCTACCGGGGTCAGTTTAACACGGTCCGAGCTTGAAGAAATAGCCGGTTATTTAATGGATAAAGACATTTTTGTAGTCGCAGATGAGATTTATAGCGAGTTAACCTATAAAGGAGTTCATACATCCATAGCCAGTTTTCTAAAAGAAAAAACAATTGTCATTAACGGGCTTTCCAAATCCCACTCGATGACCGGCTGGAGAATCGGCCTTCTGTTTGCACCGGAAGCTATTGCTAAACACATATTAAAGGTACACCAATATAATGTCTCATGTGCCAATTCAATTGCTCAAAAGGCCGCATATGAAGCACTAACAGCAGGCATGGATGATGGTGTAACGATGAAAAAGGACTATGAGGCAAGAAGGGATTATGTTTACCAGCGGCTCCAGACAATGGGTTTTGATGTTGTGAAGCCTGACGGTGCTTTTTATTTCTTTGTGCCTATTCCAGCTAGCATTCCTTTAAACAGCTTTGACTTCGCACTTAAGCTCGTACACGAAGCGAAGGTTGCTGTGGTCCCGGGCAGTGCCTTTTCAGAGTATGGCGAAGGGTATTTCCGGTTATCATTTGCCTGCTCAATGGACATCTTGGCAATGGGGCTGGACAGGATTGAACATTTCCTGGAAAAAAGCAGAAAACCTCGCTGATCACAGCGAGGTTTTTTAATTTAAGGGTTCATTCCTTTATATTTTCCGTTATTTTTGGCTGCTTTAACCTTTTTGGCCTTGTCGTGATGTATTTTATTGGTATCTGCAGAACCAAATTCATGGGAGAATTCCGAATCGATTACAGCAGAATCAAACCCTTTTTTGTTTTTTTGCTGTGGGTCGTTTTTCTTATTTCGCTTCGCCATAAACATTCCTCCTATTTAAGTTTCCCTGATAGTTTCAAGTAGATAAGAGGAATATATGCCTGCCAGTTTGTGGCGGAATGGACTCAGCTTTTCCAATATTTATAAAGCGCCTGGGTTCCGTTATTTTCTTCACCCTGTTGGGCCAATTTCTCATAGAGGGATTTCGCCAAGGCCAGCCCCGGCACTTCCATACCCATTTGCTCTGCTTCGTCCAAGGCAATTTTCATGTCTTTTATAAAATGCTTTATGTAAAATCCGGGTTCAAAATTACCTTGGAGCATTCTTGGAGCCAAATTGCTCAAAGACCAGCTGCCTGCCGCACCAGTTGTAATACTTTTTAAAACAGTTTCAGGATTTAATCCGGCCTTTTCAGCATAAATGATGGCCTCGCACACGCCGATCATATTGGAGGCAATCGCAATTTGATTGCACATTTTTGTATGCTGCCCGGCACCTGCATTGCCTTGGTAGACAATATTTGTTCCCAGATGCTTCAGGAGCGGAAGAACGGCATCAAATGCATCGCGGTCACCGCCGGCCATGATGGACAGTTTCGCTTCTCTGGCCCCGATATCTCCGCCGGAAACGGGCGCATCAAGTACATGGATTCCTTTTTCCTTGGCCAGTCGATAAATTTTTTCTGCGAGAGATGGCGAAGAAGTTGTCATATCAATAAAATAGCTGCCCGATTTTCCATTTTGAATTAACCCTTTTCCCCCAAGGTATACTTCCTCTACATCAGCGGGGTAACCAACCATCGTAAAGACGACGTTTGCCTTCCCTGCAAGTTCCCTTGGCGTTTCGGCCCATTCTGCTCCCTGCTCTAAAAGTTCAGCAGCCTTTTCTTTTGTTCTTGAATAAACAACTACAGGATAGCCAGCCTTCAATAAATGCCCGGCCATACTTTTTCCCATTACACCGGTACCAATAAAACCGATTACTGTTGAATCTGAAGTTCGCAATTTCATGACCTCCTTTAATGTCCTATTAACATTTTAGCACTGTATTTTACGATTTTGTAAAAAAAAGCCTGGACCATGACTGGCCCAGGTTTAAAGTTCGGAAGAGAAGTTGGTTAAGTAAGCACGCCCAAATACCTCTTTATTATTAAATACTTCTATGGAGACTGCATTTTTTTGTTCGATCATTTTTTCAATTTCATGAATATGTAAATCCTCCAGTAACGGAATTGGGTCCATAAAAATAATTTTCTCTTTTGTCCCTTTTACATCAAGATATTCTCCGTTTAATACTTGCTCCTCTCCATAGACAATTTCCCGTTTGCCAATAGCCGATGCCAGACGTTCATCATGGATGGTGACCTTCACTTTGTATAAATCGCGGCTATCAAGATTTTCATTGTTAATCCGAAACCGAAATTGAATTTCATTATTTTTCGTTAATAGGGCATCAGCATATCGGTTGGCAATTAATTCGTTAGAAAATAGTGTGCCGCATCCGGACATAATCATGGCCAATCCCAGCAACAAGCCTAAACATATTTGATATTTCTTCCGCAACATAACCACTCCTTTACATTTCCACCATTGCCAAAAAAGGGGAGCGGTAAACGTAAAAGGGGACTAAAAAAGAACCGGCCCAAAAAGCCGGTTCTTTTACTAGCAAAATTTATTTAATGGCAGCATTGATCGCTTGTACAGCCTGATCGGTTGTTTGCATATTCAATACTTCCTGAGCAAGCTTTTCCATATCTGCTTTTTTCAAGCCCTTAATTAAGGAACGGGCCTTCAAAATGGAGCTTGCACTCATTGAAAATTCGTCTAGACCAAGGCCAAGCAGCACAGGTATAGCTGTTTCATCGCCAGCCATTTCGCCGCACATTCCAGCCCATTTGCCCTCGGCATGCGCCGCATCAATGACCATTTTGACCAAGCGCAGGATGGATGGGCTGTATGGTTGATACAGGTAGGAAACACGCTGGTTCATCCTATCTGCAGCCATCGTATATTGAATCAAATCATTTGTTCCTATACTAAAGAAATCCACTTCTTTGGCAAATTGGTCAGCAAGGATAGCTGTAGACGGAATTTCCACCATGATACCCAATTCAATTTGTTCTGCAACCTTTTGGCCTTCAGAAATAAGCTTTTGCTTTTCCTCTTCCAAAATCGCCTTTGCCTCTCTGAATTCGTCCAAAGTAGCAATCATCGGAAACATAATTTTTAAATTTCCGTAGCTGCTAGCACGAAGCAGGGCACGAAGCTGCGTCCTGAAGAGATCCTGCTCTTCCAAACATAAGCGAATGGCACGGAAGCCAAGGAATGGGTTCATTTCTTTTGGCAAATCCAAGTACGGAAGTTCCTTATCTCCGCCGATATCCAATGTCCGAACGACTACTGGTTTCCCTGACATGCCTTCGAGTACAGCTTTGTAGGCTTCAAACTGTTCTTCTTCTGTTGGCAGCTGGTCTCTGCCCATGTATAGAAATTCTGTGCGGTATAGGCCGACACCTTCTCCGCCATTTTCGATAACACCCTTTAAGTCATTTGGTGTTCCAATATTGGCCGCAAGTTCAACATGTACACCATCGGCAGAAACAGTAGGCTCATTCACTAGCTTGGCCCACTCTGCCTTTTGCATTTCATATTGTTCATGAACTTTGCGATATTGATCAACTATTTCAGGAGTTGGATTAATATGTACCTCACCTTTGAGTCCATCCACAATGATTAAATCACCATTGTTAATTTCTTCTGTCGCAGATTTTGTTCCGACGACTGCAGGAATTTCCAGGGAACGGGCCATAATTGCGGAATGGGAGGTACGTCCACCTATATTTGTCGTAAAACCTTTTACAAATTGTCGGTTTAACTGTGCTGTATCCGATGGTGTCAAATCCTCAGCAACAATAATTACTTCTTCGTTGATCATGCTTGGATTTGGCAGTTGGACACCGAGTAAATGGGATAAGACACGCTTTGTGACGTCACGAATGTCCGCCGCACGCTCTCTCATGTATTCGTTATCCATTTGTTCAAACATCATAACAAACATATCAGCAGTCTCTTTAAGGGCAGCCTCCGCATTCACATTTTCCGACTTAATTTTGTCTTCAATCGGATTGTTTAGCTCGGGGTCGCTTAACACAAGTAAATGGGCCTCAAAGATCGCAGCCTTATCTGCTCCCAATTCGACCGCAGCACGGTCGCGGATCACTTCTAATTCTGATTTTGCCTTTTCCATTGCACTGCGGAACCGATCGACTTCAGCAGCCGAATCTCCCACTTTTATTTGTTCAAACGATAAATCCGGCTCGACAAGACGGTATGCTTTTGCGATTGCAATACCATTTGATGCTGCAATACCCTGTAAAAAAGCCATAATTATGCCAAACCTTCTTTTTTCATTAGTTCTTCGAGACCCGTTAATGCTTCTTCAGCATCCCCGCCCTCTGCAGTAATCTTAATGTCAGCTCCTTTACCAATACCGAGCGACATTACACCCATAATAGATTTTAAATTGACCGTTTTCCCTTTATATTCCAAATTAATATCAGAATCAAATCTGCTCGCTGTTTGAACTAATAATGTTGCAGGTCTTGCGTGAATCCCTGTATCTGCAATAACTGTAAATTGCTTTTCTGCCATCATCTTCATACTCCTTTGTTGAGAAATAAAAAATTGTTATACAAAACGTAGAATAGCATTTTCTTTAGTTCTAATCAAATGTTTTGTGCTTTTATTCACAAATTCTTCTCATCAATTCTCGCACACATTAAAGATGCTTCAACCGATTCGATATATTTCAGCTTATCTTGTTCAGGCCAATTAAACCTGTTAGCCATGTATCGAATGACATGGTCTTTCCATTTGTAAACAGTTTGGATATCGAACAAAATTGTTCCAGTACGCCTATTTAAGAAATCGATTGGGGTGGCAACCATTTCATATTCTATGGAGTAGACCAGTTTTGCAAATATGTCCAATGGCAATTTGCATGTTGCTGCATCCTCCATATTTGCCTTTAATAGTTCAAGCACAACGCCTATATTTGAGCCATACATTTTAGCAAGCTTTTCAGCTTCCTCATTTGTTAATCCAAGTTTCGTTCCTTTACCGATCTCGTTTGCAATAAACGATATAAAGTTCGGTGCCCCGCCAATATTTCCACCTGAAATCGGCATAGTTTTTGTCTGACATGGCAGAAAATTTCTTTTCTCTTCCAAATGTAACTTTTTGGCTAAAAGATTAACCACTGTTTCGGCCATTTTTCGATAGCCGGTTAATTTTCCTCCGGCAATCGTGATCATTCCTGAATTCGACTCCCAAATTTCATCCTTACGGGAGATTTCGGAAGGATTTTTGCCTTCCTCATATATAAGCGGACGGACACCGGCCCAGCTGGATTCAATATCTTTTTTCGTAATGTTTACATTCGGGAACATATAGTTGATTGCATTGAGCAAATAAGTACAATCTTCTTTGGTGATCTTAGGATTTACCGGATCGTCATTGAAAAAGGTATCGGTTGTTCCGACATACGCTTTTCCGTCTCTTGGTATAGCGAAAATCATGCGTCCATCAGAGGTGTCAAAGTAAATCGCCTGTTTTAACGGGAAGCGGGATTGATCGATAACCAAATGGACCCCCTTGGATAGTTGCAATGTTTTTCCTTTCTTTGATTGGTCCATTTCTCGAATATCATCGACCCATGGGCCGGCCGCATTGACGACTATTTTACCGCGAATCTCGTATTTTTCACCTGACAGTTGATCCTCAGCCGACACCCCGACCACTTTGCCGTTTTCATAAACAAGCTTCATAACCTTTGTATAATTGCAGGCAACAGCTCCGCTATCAACTGAGGCTTTCATAACCTCAATTGTCAGCCTTGCGTCATCGGTACGGTATTCGACATAATAGCCCCCGCCCTGTAAATCATCCTTTTTGACAAGAGGTTCTTTAGCCAATGTTTGTTCCGCTGATAACATCTTGCGGCGTTCTGATTTTTTTACTCCTGCTAGGAAATCATAAATCCATAAACCAATTGAGGTGCTAAATTTGCCAAAGGTTCCGTTTTTATAGATTGGCAGCAGCATCCATTCCGGCGTGGTAACGTGGGGGCCATTCTCATAAACTATTGCCCTTTCTTTTCCGACTTCGGCAACCATTTTCACTTCAAATTGTTTTAAGTAGCGCAGCCCCCCGTGAACGAGTTTGGTGGACCTGCTGGACGTTCCTGCCGCAAAGTCCTGCATTTCGACCAAAGCAACCGCCATCCCTCTGGTCACGGCATCCAAGGCAATTCCGGCACCCGTAATCCCACCGCCTATAACCAAAACATCAAACTTTTCATTTTTTAATTTATTGACTATTTTATTACGGTCCAAGTTTGAAAATCTCATCTTTTGGTCACTCCCCTCCCTCGCCTTTAACGGATATTATTTAAAAGCCATCGCCGCCCAGACCGCCTTTTTCCAGCCATCGTATAATGCTGTACGGCTTTCATCCGTCATTACCGGACTAAATTGGCGGTCGATGACCCATTGTTTTGAGATTTCCTCCTGACTACTCCAAAACCCGACTGCCAATCCAGCAAGATAAGCTGCTCCGAGTGCCGTCGTCTCATTGACCATTGGCCTTTCAACCGGTACATTTAAAATATTGCTTTGGAATTCCATCAAGAAATCATTTTTTACTGCACCGCCGTCAACCCGGAGTGTCTTTAACTGAATTCCGGAATCTGCCTCCATTGCCGATAGGACATCTTTTGTTTGATAAGCAAGAGATTCGAGTGTTGCACGGACAAAGTGTTCCTTCGTTGTCCCTCTTGTCAGCCCAAACACGGCACCACGGACATCGCTATCCCAATATGGCGTTCCCAGTCCGACAAAGGCAGGAACAACATACACGCCATCTGTTGACTCCACTTTTTTTGCCAAGTCCTCGCTATGTTTGGCATCCTTTAACATTCTAAGGCCGTCTCGGAGCCATTGGATTGCCGACCCGGCAACAAAGATACTGCCCTCTAGAGCATATTCAACTTTGCCATTATAGCCCCAGGCAATCGTTGTTAATAACCCATGCTGAGAACGGACAGCTTTTTCCCCTGTATTCATCAACATAAAACAGCCAGTGCCGTATGTGTTTTTTGCCATCCCTGTGTCAAAACAAGCCTGGCCGAATAGGGCAGCCTGCTGGTCACCAGCAATTCCTGCTATTGGCACCTCTTTGCCAAAGAAATGATAATCTGCCGTCTTGGCATATATTTGTGATGATGGCTGGACCTCCGGCAGCATCGATTTTGGCACATTCAATATTCTCAATAAGTCATCATCCCACTTAAGATTAAAGATATTAAACATCAAAGTTCGTGAGGCATTGGAATAATCAGTTACATGAACCCGCCCGCCGGACAACTTCCAAATTAGCCAAGTATCAACGGTACCGAATAATAGTTTGCCGCTTTCCGCCTTTTCCCGCGCTCCCTCCACATTGTCCAAAATCCATTTGACCTTTGTCCCGGAAAAATAGGCATCGATTAACAAGCCTGTTTTCTGGCGAAAGGTATCATCGTAGCCCTTGGCTTTCAACTCATCGCAAATTTCACTCGTCTGTCTTGATTGCCAAACAATCGCATTATAGACGGGTTCACCAGTTTCTTTATCCCAAACAATGGTGGTTTCCCGCTGGTTAGTAATCCCAATCCCGGCAATTTGGCCCGGCTTGATGGCGGATTCAGATAACACGCCGGCAATAACTGATAGGATCGACCCCCAAATTTCATTGGGGTTATGCTCAACCCAACCGGGTTTTGGGAAAATTTGCGTAAACTCCTTCTGGGCGGTATGGACAATTTCGCCTTTTTTATTAAAAATAATTGCCCGGGAGCTCGTTGTTCCTTGATCCAAAGATAAGATAAATTGTTCCATTAGAAATCCCCCATTTCAATCAGGTATCAGTCTTGAACTTGTTTTTTCTATATTTTTTTCGTTCTTTTAACTGCATTTTAACTGTTTCTGTTTCTGATTTAACCAGATTAATGTCCTTGCTTGACACGATTTCTCCACCATAGCGAACGCTATAGTAGATTTGCAGGGAATCATCCGATAAGGGCAGCCGTTCCCTGTGCACCCATTCCTCCAGCGTTTCATTGGGAAGCCGCCCCATTTTTAATTTCTCGGCATACTGTTCCAATTGAAAGATTTCTCTCCTGATGAAATCCTCTGGTGGTTTTCCACGTTTTTTAAGGAACCAGGTTGGGTTCTGGGCACTGACACCGTCCGTTATTTCCACAGCATGCAAGGAATCAAATGTTACGCTTTGCAGCTTTGCTTTCCGTTTAATCAAATAAAAAATAAATGCTACCACCGCCAATAAGACAAAAAAATACATGATATTCTCCACGAAACTATACGAATGAGGCTGAAACTCATTTCCCCCTTGCAGTGGCTCCGCCGGTTCGTATTTAATATTATGATTCTTATTCCCTCTTAAGCTAAGCAAATATTCGATGAACCTGAAAATTGGCATTGCAAAACCGGTAATAACTTTGGCGAGCAATTGAAAGAATCCAAAAAATAAAAACTGAATGTATTTTAAGGTGAATGCGAGAATAATCCCTATTCCTGAAAGGGATAACAAAATTTTCAGGAAAAATACCGAGAATTTTGTTTTGTCAGTCCCGAGCGAATTCCATTTAACAAAATAGCTGCCGGAAAGGGTGAGGATCACCAGCAGGATCAGCATGAGAATCATTTGATTTTGATAGATATACCCTGCCATTGAGGAATAAACCATAGCAATAATGCCTATTGAAAAAGACCAAAATAATAACAGGGAGTGAGACCCTCCGGGGTAATTTTCACTTAGTAAGATTCCCCGCCAAAATATATATAACCCTACTACTACTGTCAAAGAAACAGTCAAACCTGCCTTATATCCGGCAAATATCAGTAAGGGGAGAACAATGGCCAGATAAATCCATTTCCCTTTGTTAAAAAGCCTTCCAAGCATCCACGAGAACAGAATAATTCCAGTCAATCCCAAAAGGGTAAGAGGTAAGATGGGTGGGAATTTGTTTTTACCAATATAAAATAAAAAAAGCAAAAGATAACCGGCCATTAGTTCCAAAACAAAATGATAAGCAATCGTAATGACACGCTTCGTCATAGAAGCTTCCTGCTTTCGTTTTGGACTTCCAATTTGGTTAATACCCCATTTTCCTCTTCAAGTTTCAGTTCAAACAGCCTCACGCCTTTTTGAGATTGAATGAATAGGAGCTGATCATTACCTTCCTGCGTTCTAATCCCTGCATGAATAAAAAAGGGCTGGCTTTCAAGATGCCTGCTATAAAAGGACAACATCTGATGATAGGGTATGCTGGTGTTTAGCCGATTAATGGAAGCCAAGGTTTCAAGTACCTTCTGCAAATGCTCCCCGCCGTCACCTTTTGGCAAATACAGAAATGGGGTATTCCCGGCCGAGCGCACATTAATGCACATCGCATAGGAAAGCTGTTTATGAAAGGCATAATAAGCAAATTCGGTAATACTGCTGATCAAGCCTTCAAGATTCCCGTTGATAGAATGACCATCAGAGATGTTCAGCGCAACCGTCCAGCCTGTTTCAGAAATTTTCTCATACTGTTTCGTTTGCAGCGATTGTTTTCGGGCGCTGGCTTTCCAATGGATTGCATTAAAGCTGTCAGTTGCGACATAATCCCTTGTTCCCAGCGGGCCGAGTCGGTTTTCATAAACCGAATAGGGAACGATATTCGCCCCTTGAAGCTTGGATAACTGTTCCGCTAACCCTTTCACAGGAATCGGCTGAGGATAGATAATCGCTTGAAGGGTTAGGGGTAATTTGGATTCCAGTGCAGTCTCACCAAACCCTAAGAAGCTTGGGATTTGAAATTCAAGCCTGCGAATTTTAGCAATTCCCCTTGTGTTTGCCGTAAAAGGAATACTAATTTGCTTTGTTTGCCCGGTAAAGATCGAAATTGGAATAGAAATTTCATGTAGCCCACGACTGGAAGAGGAGTCCTCGCTTTCCGGTGCTACAAAGTAATCAAAAAAAACTCGAAGTTCCGCTTTTAAAATCGGATATCCGTCATTACGGATTATAAACGACCATTTGCCCTTTTCATCAATAAAGAATCTGGCTTTGTCATGACTATAATCCACGTACAGCCGTTCTCCCGCTTTTTTTAAATAAAGCTGGTTAGCTACTGCAAGGGCTAGAAACAGAACTCCGAGAAACAGCACCAATTTTGATTGCATATAAAGGCTGATTAACATCATAACAATCGCCAGCACACTAATTCCCTGCAATTTTCTGTCTTCTACTTCATATTTGTTCCAGATCATCCATTCGCCCCCGCTTCGACAGGAACTGGAACAGCAGCAAGGATATCCTCAATAATGCTTTCGGGAGTTTTCGTTAATGTCCCTTCAATTGAAAGTAAGAGTCGATGCCCGAGAACGTATGGAGCTGCTGATTTCACATCGTCCGGGATAACATATGTACGTCCGTTCAAGTAAGCCTTCCCTTGTGAGGCTCTCATCAATGCTAAAGTCCCCCTTGGGCTGACACCCAACTCGACACTGGGGTGTTCGCGGGTTTTTCTTACAATGGCCAAGATATAATCCTCAATGTCTCCAGTAATACTCATGTTGTTTACGGAAAACTTTAATTGTTGTATGTCTTCGCTCGTAAATACTTGGGTTAAAGATTTTAATGGCTGGGCCCCACGATGGATTTGCATAATCCTTTTTTCATCCTCATATCCCGGATAACCGACTTTTATTTTTATAAAAAACCGGTCCATTTGGGCAACAGGCAGAGGAAAGGTTCCTTGCTGGGATTCAACAGGATTTTGTGTAGCAATGACCATGAATGGTTCTTTTAATGGCACCGTGATTCCATCAATCGTTACCTGGCGTTCCTCCATCACCTCAAGCAAACTCGACTGTGTCCGCGGTGTAGCCCGGTTTATTTCATCCGCCAAGACAATATTAGCCATTATGGGTCCCGGGCGCAGTTCGAATTCCTGCACCTTTGGATTAAAAAATTGAATTCCTGTGACATCGCTGGGAAGAACATCAGGAGTAAATTGAATTCTTGAGAAATCCCCTCCTATTGCCGAGGCAAAGCTCTTGGCCAGCATGGTTTTCCCGGTTCCCGGCACACTTTCAAGCAAAATATGTCCATTAAACAATAAGGCGATTGCCATCATTTCCACTTCTAATTCCTTTCCGACAATCACCTTATCAATCTCCTGTTTTAACTTTTCTATATTGTCAGTTATCGTCACCATATTTCCCCCATTCTCTTTTTCTTACAGTTCTTTTCTATTTTAGCAAAAATTTAAATTTTTCAAAATTAAAAAAAGGAAACCCATTTCCAGGTTTCCCGTGTTAACTTCTTGGTTCCGATAAATACTGGTATAATACATTTCCGTCGCGCTGGGCAATGCCGCGAAAATGTTTAAAATCTTGCCTTTTTACTAGAACTTGACGAAATTCCATAAAATTTTCCTTTGATACATAAAATTCCGAAAGCTCCCCCGTCATCAATTTGTTTAAAATTTCGGTTATATGCTCTTGATTCATATATTGACCCACCTTTACTTATCTTTTATTTAACGCAATGATCCTTTTAAAAGTCAATAGTTTTCGCAAAACTTGAAGGCGTTTCCATTCTTTTATTTTATAGTATTAATATAATGATAGTAAGTTAACAAAATTGTCAAATAAAAATCTTTACGAATTAGAAAAAGTAGTGCAAACTGTTACTTAAATAGTTTTTTATAGTATACTAGCTAAAGGAGAGAGGCTAATTGTTGAAAAGAGCAGAAGTAGGAAATGTCATTGAATTCCGCGGTGGACTGCAAGGGATCGTTGAAAAGGTAAATGAGAATTCAGTTATCGTTGACCTAACTTATATGGATAATTATCGTGATTTGGAATTAGATCAACGAACAGTCGTCAATCATAAAAACTATAAGGTGATTAGAGAAAGCGTTTAAATAGAGTGAAAGAAAAGGCAGACCTTCCCGCTGCCTTTTCTTTCATTTATCCCTGGTCCGCTTCTTTTGCTAACTGTTTAAGCGATTTAACTTTTCCATGGGGATTTTGATCTTGTTTGCGTACGGTCCATTGCCGTTCCTTTTGACTTTTCGAACTGCTCACACTCTTCACTCCTTTCCCGTTTATTTTTTTCAAATATAGATATTCTTATGTTGGAATTGGATAAAATGAAAATTGTATTCTTTTCCTTTTTAGCTATTCATTTTTAAGGAGTTATCTCATGAAAAACCTGAACATTGATATTCGCCTTTTATTAGGATTGGCATGTGCCCATGCCTTGATCTATTTTTCCTTTCATGATAAGGCAATATTTTGGTATATCTTTACGGGTTCGATCCTTGCATTAATTGCCTTTTCGAAATTCCAGGGGGATGTAGACGACGAGGCATCCTTTAGTCAATATATACTGGTCGGAGTGATCTCCGGACTCCTGATATATTTTATTTTTTGGCTAGGAATTAAAGGCTTTGAACTTCTCAATATTCCGTTTCAAAAGGATCTTAACCGGTTGTATAAATGGTTTGCGCCGCATTTATTTTGGCAGTATATCGCCCTTATCCTGGTCGCTGCTCCAGGAGAGGAACTATTCTGGCGCGGTTTTATTCAAAAAAGATTAATGAACTATTTCAAACCCGCCATTAGTATTGCATTGGCGTCCATACTTTATGCGACTGTACATATCTACTCCGGTTCTTGGCTATTGATGTTAGCAGCTTTACTGTCAGGAATTGCGTGGGGCATGCTTTATTACTGGAAAAAAAGCATGCCGATGGCAATTGTCTCCCATATTATTTTTGACATAATGATTTTTATGATTGCCCCGTTTAGGTAATAAAAAATGCAGCTGCTCTGATTAGAACAGCTGCTTATTTTATATTCCCACCTGGTGTAAAGGGCTTCATCCATAACAAAATAAAAAAGCTCATGCAAATGTAACCGAATAAAGGATATAGATAAGAAAGCAAAGTGCTGTAGTTCACCAAACTGATCATATACGAAACGGCAAAAATAATGGTAACCGTAACAACGGTTGGGAGCGGCCAGAATTGCTGCAACTGTCTGTCCAATCCGAAGACGTTGCCAATGACAGAGGTGAAGATCTCCCCATAAATGACAAGGACAAAAACCCAATAGAAAAACGGAGCCAGGTTTTTCATAATAATCGCCATTGGAATTTCATATAATTCAAGGTTTGGCAGCATAATTAAGGTGAAATGACTCGCAAGCAGGATAACAGTCAAGGCAAGCCCCCCAAGAATCCCACCCCATTTAATCGTCCAATCATCGTTAACCTCGGTCGCAATCGGGACCAAAACAGCCTGTGCAAGCCCCAGATTCAATGCCGCATAGGAAAACGGAGCCACGACACTCTTCCAACCATCCGACGCATGTGGTATATACAAAAATTGCTCCAAAAAGTTCGGCATTTTTAACGATAACATCATCAAGATTAAACTAAAAACGATCATTACCGGCACCACGAATGTATTAACCGCAAAAAGCCCTTTTGTTCCCACGAACATGACTATGTAGGAAAGGAAAATTGTCAGGAATACCCCAATATATTTCGGCAACCCAAGCTGTTCCTCAAACACGGCTCCTGCCCCTGCAAGCATCACGGCACTGACCCCCAGCAACATAAACAACATAAAAAAATTTATGACGTTTCCCGCCCATCTTCCAAATAGATATTCATTAAATTCCTGATAGGATTTTGCCTTTATCTGTGCGGCCATTCTCATTAACTTAGAACCGATCATGACAAATAGATAGCCGCTCATTAATATGCTAATGAAGCCGAAGAAACCAAATCGCGAAAAAAATTCGACGATTTCTTTTCCCGTAGCAAACCCTGCCCCAACAACGGTACCCACATAAACCGCTGCAATTTGAAAGGCTTGACTCCAGCTTTTTTTCACATCATCTCCCCCTTACCTTCAATATATGACTAAAGGGACAAACAATGACGAGCATTTTCCTCTATAGGAAAGTATTTCTATAGGCAGATCACTTGAAAGTCAAAAAAGGTCAGAGTATACTATGGGCATAAGGTCAAAGTTAGTCAAAGTCAAAGCGTTAAACTATTAAACCAAGGAGGTTTTCATTTATGCTTTGTCAACGATGCAATCAAAACCAAGCAAATATACAATTATCAATGAATGTTAACGGAAAACGAACAGATTTAAAACTTTGTCATGAATGTTATGCAAAAGAAAAACAAACTTTAGGAACAGGCTTTGGGATGAATATGAATCCATTTCATAGCTTCCCTTTTGAGGATTTGTTAGCCAATAAAAACGCCTTATTCGGTCAAACAGGAAGCACCCCAAATTCCCAACAACATCATCAACCAAAGTCGGACCATGGCGGCTTTATTGACCATTTCGGCCGCAACCTCACCCAAATGGCCAAAGCTGGTTTAATTGACCCGGTCATTGGCCGTGATGAAGAAATAAAGCGGGTTATCGAAATCTTAAATCGACGCAACAAAAATAACCCGGTATTAATCGGTGAGCCCGGTGTTGGTAAAACGGCCATCGTGGAAGGACTCGCGCTGAAAATAGCTGAAGGTGATGTGCCTGGAAAGCTGCAGGGTAAAGAGGTCTATTTGCTCGATGTTGCCTCACTTGTTGCCAATACAGGTATCCGCGGCCAGTTTGAAGAACGAATGAAGCAATTGATTGCCGAACTGCAAGAACGCAAAAATGTAATTCTGTTTATCGATGAAATTCACTTGCTTGTCGGCGCCGGTTCTGCCGAAGGTTCGATGGATGCAGGGAATATCTTAAAGCCGGCACTAGCCCGTGGTGAGCTCCAGGTGGTCGGGGCCACAACACTTAAGGAATATCGCCAAATCGAGAAGGATTCAGCACTTGAGCGGCGTTTTCAGCCTGTACAGGTTCAAGAGCCGGACACAGAAGCGGCAATTGCCATTCTAAAAGGTATCCAAAAGAAATATGAGGATTACCATGAGGTCATTTACTCTGAGGAAGCAATCCGCGCATGCGTGAACTTGTCTCAGCGCTACATCCAAGACCGTTTCTTACCGGATAAGGCGATTGACCTTCTGGATGAAGCAGGTTCAAGATTAAACCTGTTATCCGATTATAAGAGTAATGAACAAATTGAAGCGCGACTAAAGGAAATTGCTGCAGAAAAAGAGGCTGCGTTGAAAAATGAGCAATATGAAGCGGCTGCTAAGCTTCGCGATGAAGAAGCCCTTCTTGAAAAATCATTAAACAGTGTTGCCACTGAAGAAAGACCGATTGTTACGATTTCACTTATTCAGGAAATCATTGAACAAAAAACCGGTATCCCTGTTGGAAAGCTTCAAGCAGATGAGCAACTTAAAATGAAACACTTGGAGGAAAATCTGAATAAAAAGGTCATTGGCCAAGAAAAAGCTGTGGCTAAAGTGGCTAAAGCAATTCGTCGCAGCCGTGCCGGCTTAAAACCAAAAAGCCGGCCAATTGGATCATTCCTCTTTGTTGGCCCTACTGGTGTCGGTAAAACTGAACTAACGAAGACACTCGCTGAGGAACTGTTTGGAACAAAAGAGTCGATGATCCGCCTTGATATGAGCGAATACATGGAAAAACACAGCATCTCAAAATTAATCGGTTCTCCCCCAGGCTATGTTGGCCACGAGGAAGCAGGACAGCTGACCGAAAAGGTTCGCCGCAATCCTTACAGCATTATTTTATTGGATGAAATTGAAAAGGCGCATCCAGATGTAATGCATATGTTCCTACAGATTCTTGAAGACGGACGCCTGACTGACAGCCAAGGCAGAGTGGTAAGCTTTAAGGACACAGTGATTATCATGACAAGTAACGCCGGTGTCGGCTTTAAGCCAATCCATGTTGGATTCAATGCAAGCGAAGCAATGGAAGAAGCTTCAATTTTGGATTCCTTGGGCAGTTTCTTCAAGCCTGAGTTCTTAAATCGCTTTGACAGTATTATTGAGTTCAACTCACTCGATAAGGACCATATTTTGACCATTGTTAATTTGATGATTAATGAGCTTCAAGATACATTGGCTGAACAAAACATTGAATTGACCATTGAAAAGAAAGCGAAAGATAAGCTGGCTGAACTTGGCTACCATCCAGCATTCGGTGCCCGCCCGCTGCGCCGTGTGATTCAGGAACAGCTTGAGGACAAAATCACCGATTTCATCCTCGAACAGCCAGAAGCAAAAAAATTAACCGCCGCAATCGTGGATGGTGAATTGAAAGTAATTCCTGAAACGGTAGCGGTATAAATAGAAAAATGCGAAGCCATTTATCACGGCTTCGCATTTTTTTAGCTAATAAGAAAGAATAAATTAAACTACGCCTCTGTCTTCGTCCTAACGGACTGCCAACAGGCAAGTTTACATTTATAACTTTTTATCGTCTACTGAATTTAACCAATCCTCAATTTCGCCGACTACTGACTGAATGCAGCCATCTTCGAATGGCGATATTAAATTAGCTGCCTTGACAAGCTTTGTAAATGACATACTGCCGCCAAGCTTGCAAAGATTTACATAATCGGCCCATGCCTCTTCCCGGTTTTCCCGTGACCGCTTCCAAAACTGGAACGCGCAAATTTGTGCCAGGGTGTAGTCAATATAGTAAAACGGTGAATTATAAATATGTCCTTGACGCTGCCAGAAACCCCCGTTTTCCAGATAAACGAAGCCATCATAATCCTTGTGCGGCAAGTATTTTTCCTCAATTTCCCGCCACTTGGCTTTCCTTACTTTAGGTTCCGCCTCCGGATTTTCATAAACCCAATGCTGGAACTCATCAACTGAGACCCCATACGGCAGGAACAATAACGCCTCACTTAGATGAGAGAACTTATATTTATCGGTATCTTCCTTGAAAAATAGCTCCATCCATGGCCAGGTGAAGAATTCCATACTCATCGAATGGATTTCAGCTGCTTCATAAGTCGGCCAATAATATTCCGGAATCTCAAAATGACGGCTTGAGTACACCTGGAAGGCGTGGCCAGCCTCATGTGTCAACACATCAATGTCCCCTGACGTTCCATTGAAGTTGGAAAAGATGAACGGAGCTTTGTAATTTTCAATATACGTGCAGTAGCCGCCGCTAGCTTTCCCTTTTTTGGCTACCAGGTCCATCAGGCCATTTTCCTGCATGAAGTTGAAAAATTCCCCCGTCTCTTTCGAAAGGTCTTGGTACATTTTTTGGCCGTTCTCGATAATCCATTCCGGACTTCCTTTCGGGACAGCATTACCGGTTTGAAATACAAAGGTTTCGTCGTAATACTTTAATTGGTCCATGCCCAAACGTTCCCGTTGGCGTTCTTTTAATTTTGATGCAATCGGCACGATAAAATCCTTTACCTGCTGGCGGAAATTGGCAACCATTTCTGCATTATAATCAGTCCGCATCATTCGATAATAGGCCAGTTCAACAAAGTTCTTCATCCCAAGCTTGGCTGCAATCTCGGTTCTCACCTTGACGAGATCATCATAAATCCGGTCAAGCTCCGCCTCATGCTGTGCAAAGAAACCAAATTTTGCCTCAGCAGCCTGTTTTCTCATGTCCCGATCCTTCGATTCGATAAACGGATCGATTTGTGCAAGGGTCCGTTCTTCCCCTTCAAAGTCTATTTTTGCCGAAGCAACGAGTTTAGTGTACTCAGTCACCAATCGATTTTCCTGTTGGAGCAGCGGGACGATTTCTGGTTTAAAAGTTTTCAGCTGTCCCTCAGCCAGTGCAAACAGCTGGGTGCCCCACTTTGTTTCCAATTCATGACGGAACTTTGAACTTACCAATGCTTGATAGTACTGAGACACCAATCCCTCAACCTCGGGACCCAATTCATCCATATAATCTTGCTCTGCCTTAAAAAATTCATCATTCGTATCAATCGAATGACGGATATGGCAAAGATTGAACATCGTCCCAAGATCATTTCTAAGATCGTTAATCTCATTCATCGCCCTGCTTTGGTCTTCAACTGATGAAGCATTGTTGAACTGTTCAAGTGCAGCCGCAAATTTATCTTTTACGTCCTCCAAATTGGGACGAACATATGTATAGTCCTGAAAGCCCATAAACATCCCCCTTTAATTTTTCAAATTATTCCAATCTATTTCATTATATACTATCTATCCTTGTTGCAAAAATAAAAAACGGCCGATTGGCCGTTTTAAAATTTTCCCGCTGGTAATCCCAATTTTTTTAGTAAATCAATGGCTGTGTCTTTCTCTGACTCGTTAAGGCTTGACATGAGCTTGTCAATTTGTTTGGCATGTTCGGGGAAAATATCCTGAATCATGTTTTTTCCTTCATCCGTAATGGAGGCATAAATCACACGTCTGTCGGTAGGACAGGCAATTCTTTTTAATAAGCCTTTTTGCTCAAGCTTATCGACCACATAGGTAATGCTCCCGCTAGCCAGCAAAATTTTCGCGCCAATTTGCTGAAGCGGCTGGTCGCCTTTATGATATAGAAGTTCTAGTACGGCAAATTCCGTAGGATTTAGTCCATTAGCCTGAATGACTTTATTTACATGCTCATTAATGGCCTTATAGGCTCTAGAAAGAACGATAAACAACTTTAAGGATTTAGCGGTTGCATCATTTTCCATAAAAACTCATCCTTTTACATTTTGTTAGGTTGGTCCTGAAAATTATCTCGATTTCAAAATTATTATAAAAAAATATTGGCCAACTGTCAATTTGCTCTGGAAAAAAGGACAGGTTACCCGTCCCTTTTATGACAATTTTATGTATTCTGGTGATTTTTCAAAAAATTTTAACATTTATCACACAAATATAGTTTCAAAGTTTCATATAATAAAGATAGAAAATAAAAGGGAGGATAAAAACTTTGAAAACCCCTAATTACCATGATTTTTACCAAGTGGCCTTAGTACCCATTGGCAGCAACGATCACAGAGCATTAAAGGAAACAGACGCTTATTACCCTGGTTCAAAATCAACCCACTGGCTTATTGCAGTTGAAGGGGTGCAGTTCCCGCAAGCAAAAATCTATTACCACTGGAAAGTCAGCATCTATCCAGCTGATGGTGAAGGTGACTTTAATTGGAAAAAGCCTTATTATTGCTCTTCTAACATGGAATTGATTGACCATGCGATTAAACTGGCCACCTCAATGACAGCATCAAGCAAAAATGATGAACTTTCCTCCACCGTTATATTAGAAAAAATAAGCTAACCTCTTCAAAACTTACCTTCTTGCTTCATCTTCTTTTTAAAATCCCTTGTGAAAAAACATACATACAGTAAAAACGCTAAAAAAAGTGCTGCTTGCAGTTGGCAAACAGCACTTTTTCATTAGGCAAGCCGGAAGACTATTCCGTGTCCGCCTTTCGGGTATTCCCATTTGATATTTTGGTATGGGCAGCCGATCCGGCAGCTGCCGCATTCGTGGCACCCTTCGTAACCTACCTGCATCCGCGTTCCTTCCCATTTATATACCTCGGCTGGGCAAAAAACGGTACAGATTTTATCCGGGCATTGGGTCATGCAAACGTCATGATCAAGTACGGTCAAATGAGACTTTGTATCACACTTGAATCTTAGAAGATACTGTTTTTCTTCAATATTCTTCGTTGACATTATTTCACCGCCTTCCAAGCTCGATAAATATCTTGCAATACGCGAAGCGTGCCTCTCTCGGCTGTCATGCTCTTGATAATTTGTTTTTGTTTGTCCCGCTTAGGAGTGCCATCAACCGTAAAGAACTTGCTGGCAGCCTGGTTCATCATCGGGACGTACTCTTTAAAGTATTGCGGATATTTTTCAAATGTATGTGCCGCGTCCTTATACTTCTCCAAATCTTTAATAATAAAGCTGTTATATAGGGCTTCACGGTAGCCGTTCAAACTGGATTGACTATAATCGCCACGATTTTTTGCTTCAATTACGGTTTCAGCCGCCAACAATCCAGAGTGCATCGCCATGTTCGAACCTTCACGATGGATGGCATTGACAAGCTGTGCCGCGTCTCCAACGACCAGAACGCCATTTCCGGCTACCTTTGGCACGGAGTGAAAACCGCCTTCCGGAATCAAGTGGGCCAGATATTCGGCGGACTCACCGCCTTCCAAGAACGGTTTAACCATTGGATGTGTTTTTAAATAGTCCAGTAAATCATATGGCTTTAATTTCGCTTTAATCATGCTGGAAAGAGTAGTTCCAACCCCGATATTCAGGCTTTCCTTGTTTGTATACAAAAACGCGGTTCCCAAATTCCCTTTAGTGGAATCACCAAAGATCTCAATTGTACAGCCTTGGTTATCCTGCAAATTAAAACGGTCATTTATTTTGTCTTTTGGAAGATTAATAACTTCCATTACCGTTAAGGCAACCTCATCAGGACGGAATTCCTTATGGAAGCCAAGTTGTTTTGAGAGCAGTGAGTTTACCCCGTCTGCGAGGACGACAACATCTGCAAAAACCTCCCCATCAGGACGGTCAGTACGGACGCCAACAACCTTGCCGTTTTCTACAATACATTCCGTTACGACTGTTTCATTAATTAGAAGTGCGCCTGCTTCAACGGCTTTCTTGGCAAACCATTGGTCAAACTGTGCTCTTAGAACGGTAAAGTTATTGTAAGGCTCGGCGGCCCACTCGAGGCCTTTGTAACCGAATGAAACAACGGATTCTTTATCCATCATCCAAAAGCGCTGCTCTACTACTGGCCTTTCTAATGGCGCCTCCTTCCAAAATTCAGGAATTAGCTCTTCCATTTGCTTACGGTACAGAACTCCGCCCATTACGTTTTTTGCTCCCGGATATTCTCCGCGTTCAATCAACAAAACGTTCAGGCCGCCTTTGGCACATGCATAGGCACAAGCGGTCCCGGCAGGCCCAGCCCCAACCACGATGACATCAAATTTTTCAGGCATAGCTCAATTCACCGCCTTGTTCAACTTTTTGACTCTTAAATTGCGCAATTAGTTTCGGAATGATTTCCAGTGCGTCCCCAACAATTCCATAGGCGGCTACATCAAAGATTGGTGCATTCGGATCTTTATTAATGGCAATAATTAGTTCCGAGTTTTTCATGCCGACAACATGCTGGATAGCGCCTGAAATCCCAATCGCAAAGTAAATTTTTGGCGTCACCGTTTCCCCTGTTTGGCCAACCTGCTGTTCATGTGGCAACCACCCTGCTTCCACAACATCGCGGGTGCCTCCGACACTTGCCCCGATTGTTTCGGCCAGTTCATGAATAAGCTGGAAGCCTTGAAGGTCCCCCATTCCTTTACCGCCGCATACAATGACATGGGCATCAGCCAAATTGGCTTTTTTTGTTACGTCATTCACAATTTTGAGCACTTTTGTGCGCATATCCTCTTCCTGGAGAGTAATTTTTTCTTCAATGACTTTACCAACTCTTCCTGAATCTGGATCTAGTGCTTTCATTACCTTTGGTCGTACAGTCGCCATTTGCGGACGATGTTTTTTACAGAGTATTGTCGCCATAATATTGCCGCCAAACGCTGGCCGGCTCGCCTCAAGCAATCTGTTATCGACATCAACATCAAGCATTGTCGTATCGGCGGTTAATCCGGTATTCAAATCTGTCGCGACTGCGCTTGCCAAGTCCTTTCCATTCGGGGTGGCCCCGTAAAGAATAATTTCCGGCATGTATTTTTGTGCAAGCAGCATAACACCTTTCATATACGATTCTGTCCGATAATGCTTCAGTATCGGGTTATCAATCATATACACTTCGTCAGCGCCGTAGGCTATAACTTGACTGGCTAACTGTTTAATTTCATTTCCAAGCAAAAATCCTCCGAGCGGAACCTGCAACTTATCAGCAAGTTCTCGTCCCGCACCAAGCAATTCAAGAGAAACACCCTCTATTTTTCCGGCATTTTGTTCGATGAACACCCAGACTCCGCGGTAATCGTCAAGATTCACGTAAGCCCCTCCCTGCTTCAAAAATAATCGTGGTTATTTAGATGACTGCAATGTAAATAGATCCTTCTTCTCCAACAAAATCTCCATTAATTGATTGACTTGCTCATCGGCGGAGCCTTCAAGCTTCTTGCCGCCTTCAGGGCGGGGCGGTGTAAACATTTTTCCGACAATGGTTGGGGAGCCTTTAAGACCAAGCTGAGAACGATCTACATCCTCCAGATCACTTACTGCCCAAATGACCGGTTCATATCTTGCCGCTTTAATCATGTTCGGCATTGGTGAATAATCAATTTCGTTTATTTCCTTTTCCACCGTCAACAAGCAAGGCATTTGCGACTGAATCAGCTCATAGCCGTTGGTCAGCTTCCGTTTGATTACCACTTTTTTGTCCTGCTCATTAACTTCGGTTACCTCAATGACATTTGTAACCGGAGGAATATCCAATCTTCGTGCAATTCCCGGGCCTACTTGTCCGGTGTCGCCATCAATAGCATGTTTTCCGCAGATAACCATATCCACTGGTTTTTCCTTGCTGATTCTTTCCAATGCCTTTGACAAGGCATAGCTGGTAGCAAGAGTATCTGCACCGGCAAATGCGCGGTCAGTGATTAGAAACCCTTGGTCAGCGCCAATTTCGATGCTCTTCTTAATAACAGCGGTTGCTTGTGGCGGTCCCATTGATAATACGGAAACGGTCCCACCCGTTTTTTTCTTAATTTTCACCGCCTCCTGTACAGCATGGGCATCGTAAGGATTCAAAATGGCTGGTGCACTCCTGCGGTCTAGTGTGTTTGTTTTGGGATTGATTTTGATGATTTTCGTATCTGGAACTTGCTTGACACATACGACAATGTGCATGTAGGACTTCCCTCCTCCAATAATCCTGGAATGTTGTAAGCGTTTGCTGGATGGTTTATTAAAATGCTTTTATTTACGATATATGTATCGAAATAAAAGCATATTACCCAATATTAATAGTTTTCTAATATGTTTCATGTCAATTGCAAAAACAGGAGTTAAAACAAACTATCGATAAACGTCATTTTTTTGAGAAAAATATATAAGAAGACTTCAAATGGTGAAGACTGTGATGTGTTGTCTCTATGATTATACTAATTTAACTATATGAAATATTGAGATATAAACAATGATAAAAATCACATCTACTGTCTAAATTTGTTGAAATTATTCATAACTGGAGTTATCAAAGGAGAAATGTTGTCTGATACATTTGGAAGAATTAACTGAAGATGCTAATGCCATCTTGTACTATAAGGTCTTTTTTCCGCATTCAGATGCTACTGAAGTTAGCGAAATAAAGACCTTTTTCAGTACCTTTATTAAAATATTGTTTTTTGCAAAAATGATTAAACTAAGACCTTGGGCCAAATCATGATCATCTCTTTAAAAGCAAATCGGACCTCTTCACATTGTCGGGAGGCTTGTCCCATCATTTTATGATATTCATTGATTAGTTCGTCCAATTCCTGACTGTATTTAATTGTTTCTTCACTAGTAAAACCAAAGGTATTTGCACTCTTTATCATTAAGTCCCTTTTGACCTTAATCTCTTCAATAATATCGTTTTGAACTTCACTTTCGCTTATGCCATTACTATACTCGAACAATGTTATCCCCCTGCCTCATACACTCTTACTGTAATTCGCTAAAAAATTAGACTACTTGATGAATTATGACAAGAAAAATTGTAAAAGTAAATACATTCGCAAAAGTAGACAAAACATTATAAAACTCTCGTTTTTCGACATTTTTCCTCCTGTTATTCTTGTTTTTACGACAATTATCACAACTTGTTCGGAATGGTAAGCTCGTTGTAAAAAAACACGGACTTTTCTTAAAAACCTCTTGACTTTTCAGCCAAGAATTAAATATCAAATTTTTTTGAAATATTTATTGTGACCAAAGTCCCTGTGTGAATTTTAGTCCATATTGACTATCTTTTAAAAAGATCCAACCTGCCAATTCTTCGAACTGCTTCAACCAACCGGGCCTCGTTTGCTAATAGTCCTACACGGATATAGCCTTCCCCAAACGTCCCAAAGCCGATACCCGGTGCAACAATAATGTGGGCCTTTTCTAGAAGCAAATCGGAAAAATCCACGGATGTAAATCCTTCGGGCACCTTGAGCCAAGCAAAGAATGATCCTTCGGGTGCCGTCACATTCCATCCCAAGTCACGAAGTCCGCCAATAAAAACATTACGTCTGCGCTCATACAGGGCATTTAATTCCTTGACACATTCCTGAGGTCCAGTGAGCGCTTCAGCTGCCGCCTCCTGTATGGCTCCAAATAAACTGACATAAAGGTGATCTTGGAGGAGCTCAAGTGCAGCAATTACACTTTCGTTACCAACAGCGAAACCGACACGCCAACCTGCCATATTATAGGCTTTTGAAAGCGTGTATATTTCGATGCCTATTTCTTTGGCACCTTTTGCCTGAAGAAAGCTCGGCGGTTTTAATCCGTCAAAACCAATGGCGCCATAGGCAAAATCATGAACAACACAAATGTTATGCTCATTAGCGAGCTTCACTGTTTCCTCGAAAAATTCGGGGGTTGCCTGGGCACCTGTCGGATTATTTGGATAGTTAAGGAACATTAATTTTGCCTTTGCCAAAATCTCCGGGGAAAGTTTATCGTAGTCAGGCAAAAACTGATTTTCTTCTGTTAATGGCATTGTCGTCATTTCAGCCCCTGCCAAGGCAACACCAGACCAATAATCTGGATATCCGGGGTCAGGGACCAGGATTGTATCTCCCGGATTGAGCAGGCACTGCGGAATTTCTACCAACCCCGCTTTGCCGCCAAACAGTATGGCAACTTCCTTATCTGGATTAATCGAAACCCCATATTCCCGCAGGTAAAAATGTGCCGCTGCCTGTTTTAAATAGGGAAACCCTTGAAATGGAGAATACTTATGATTCACCGGATTCGCAGCGGCTTCCTGGACCTTTGCGACAATATGTTGGGGAGTGGGCTGATCTGGATTGCCTTGCCCGAGGTTAATTACATCATAGCCCTGTTCAATGTATAGCCCGGCTTTTTTTACTAACGAGGCAAAAAATTGCTTTGGAAGACTTTTTAATAGTTCTGATTGCGCAAATTTCATCACATTCTCACCCACTTTTTTTATTATAAGGTTGAAATTCTAGTCACAAATGATATAACTTTTATAACAGATTGTAAAGTAAAAATTCAGAATCTTACTACGAGGGAGAGAGAAAAGTGAATTTAAAAATTGCTTGTCTGCAAATGGATATTGCTTTTGGCGAACCAGATAAAAATTACAAGAAAGCTGAAGAGCTCATTAAAAAAGCTGCTGCTACGAACCCCGATATCATAGTCCTCCCGGAACTTTGGACAACGGGTTATAATTTGTCCAGGCTTGAGGAAATAGCGGACCCGGCTGCAAATCAAACGATTCAATTTCTGCAAAAGGCCGCAAAAAAATATCAGATCCATTTTGTTGGCGGCTCCGTTGCCAATCGTAATGACAGCGGGGTGAGAAATACACTCCTGATTATTAATCGGGAGGGTGAGCTTGTTTGTCAGTACAGTAAACTGCATTTATTCAAGCTGATGGATGAGCATCTTTATTTGGAGGCCGGCAGCGATAAAGGATTGTTTTCGCTAGATAACCGCCCGTTTGCTGGTGTCATTTGTTATGACATCCGCTTCCCGGAGTGGATTCGTGCTCATACCTCGACGGGGGCAGAAGTGTTATTTGTCGTCGCCGAATGGCCCGCCCAAAGGCTGTCGCATTGGCGGACATTGTCAATTGCAAGGGCAATTGAAAACCAATGTTATGTCATTGCCTGTAACCGGGTCGGGAGCGACCCTAATAACCAATTTGCCGGCCACTCCATGATCATTGACCCATGGGGAGAAATAATCGCGGAGGCTGGTGAAACCGAGGAAATTTTATCAGCAGAAATCGATCTGGATCTGGTCAAAAATATTCGCAGTCAAATCCCGATTTTTACCGACCGCAAACCGGAGTATTATAACTAAAAAGCATGGCAGGAGGGGGAATGCCCCTGACTGCCATGCTTTACTATTATAACCATTGATTTTCATGCTTAGCTTTGAGCCGTTGCCATCTCTTTTCCACTTCTGTTTCAAACTCTTCCACTAAATGTTTGTTTTCTTCTTTTAGTAGATGTTTTGTTTTACCCATGTATTTAAACCACTCGGTTACCTGAACACGCTTTTTCTTCTCCTCAGGGTTGTAGGTAATCGTAGTTACCCCCTGCTCCACCTCGTAAAGTGGAAAGAAGCAAGAATTGACGGCTGCTTCAAGAATTTTTGTCCCGTAGCGGTCTTCGGATTTCCAGTTAAGCGGACAGGTAATTAATAGCTTTCCGTAAACTGGGCCGACATTTTGGGCATACCATTGGGCTTTGGCGCCTTTTTTGACCAAGTCCTGAGGAAATGCTTCCGAACCGGTAAATACATAAGGAATATTGGTGGCTGCCATGATTTGAACGGTGTCCTTATGGTGGAATGACTTCCCTTTTTGTGTCTTTCCAACGCCGGATGTGCTGGTCATATGACCAAGCGGTGTCGAATAGGACATTTGTGAACCGGTATTCATGTATCCTTCATTGTCGTATTCCAGCATAATCAATTTATGGCCGCGTAGTGCCGTACCAATTGCTGAACCCATACCGATGTCCATCCCGCCGTCACCGGTAATCATGACGAATGTTGCATCATCAGATACATTGATCTCTCCGCGGCGCTTTAATTCCATAAACGCCTCAACAGTACCCGATAAGGTTGCGGCACCATTTTGGAATAGGTTGTGTATCATCGTTTGCTTATGTGAACTGTATGGATAGGCTGTTGTTGTAACATAGGCGCAACCTGTTTGGAATAGGGTGACAATATCACCTTCAATCCCCTTAAAGAATAATTCAAGTCCGCCGAAAATACCGCAACCAGGGCAGGCCCCATGGCCAGAAGCGATTCGTTTCGGTTTCGATGTTAACATTCTTAGCGGCGGGATTTTTACCTTTAATTTATTTGTTTCTTGGTCCATTTTGACTTCTATCAATCCGGATTTATACACATCGCCATGCTGAGGGGCAATGACAGGCTTCAGGATTTTCTCGGGATTGCCCGGAACCACACCAAAATAGTCAAACGGCTTCTCAGCATAGCCCCTCTCCATAGCGTCAATCGCCATCTTGAAGAATTCATGGGCATCACTTGCATAGAAATCCTTGCCGCCCATACCAAAAACTCGGCTTAAAACGATTGTTTTGTTATCCTTGTCATCTTGAAGCGCAGATTTCACTTCATGAGTCAAATTAGGTCCATGAGCTCCATAAGAATCAGCACGTTCGCCTACTAATAATGCTTTCACATTTTTCAAGGCTTCACGGATTTCTTTGGCTGGGAATGGACGGATAATATTCGGGCTGATTACCCCTGCTTTAATGCCTTGGGCACGAAGCTGATCAACAACATCCTTGGCCGACTCGGCAGCGGAGTTTAATAGGAATAATGCAACTTCGGCATCTTCCATTTTATATAAATCTAGAACAGGGTATTCTCTTCCAGAAAGCTTTGCATACTCTGATGCAACTTCCTTGAACACTTCTGCTGCATTGTACATTGCCTCTGACTGTTGGAAGTGGTTGTTCATCAGATCCTCACCGTTCATATGAGCACCGATTGTCACCGGCTGCTTCGGATCCCTTATAAAATTGTAATCAGTCGGGCACTCGCCGACAAATTGTTGAACGACACGGCGATCTTTAAAATATTCGACTCTACGCTTTTGATGGGAGGTCCAAAATCCATCATATGCGACAATAACCGGCAAGCGTACCTTGGAATGCTCAGCTACTTTCAACGCCATAATATTCATATCGTAAACAGCCTGAGGTGTTCTTGCCGTCAAAATTACCCAACCTGTGTTCAAACCGTAGTAAAGATCAGAGTGGTCACCTCGGATATCAAGCGGACCGCTTACAGCACGAGTCACCAGGTTCATAACCATTGGAAATCTTGTGCCTGCCTGGACCGGCAATTGTTCAATCATATATAAGAAACCATTGGCGCTAGTTGCATTGAATACACGGGCGCCGGTAGCAGCTGCTCCATAACAAATTCCAGCCGATCCATGTTCGCCATCTGCCGGAATCAACTTTATATCGTGTTCACCGCGGGCTTTCATCTGATCTAAAAACTGGGCAACTTCAGTTGAAGGAGTGATTGGGAAGTAACCCATGATATGATAATTGATCTGTGCTGCTGCCATTGCAGCCATTTCATTTCCTGATTCAAAGGTTGAAACCTGTACGGCAACCCCTTTGGAAGTCAATTTATCTTCTAAAATAGCCATTATAAACTACCTCCTACTACATAAGGAAAGTTTTTCTTCACGCGATTTGCGTCAGCATAACCAATTATTTCACGAAGATCATTAAGTGCATCTGTCGGACAAGCCTCCACGCATTTTAGACAGCCTTTGCAATATTGATAATCAATCCCTTTAAGGAACATTTGCTTTCTTCCGCGCTTGTCCTCGCCCTCTTCCCATACGAAACAGTAATCCGGACAAACATTATCACAAGCGGCGCAATCAATACATTTTTCACGATTGAATTCAGGAAGAAACCCTTGTCTTGAACCGCTTAAATCTTTTAAAATGCTATTTGCCTGAGCAGTAATTACACCGCCAAGCTCCTGCGTTAAAAATCCAAGCTGAGGCTGTGGGCGGACAAACGCCTTGCCTTCCGCACCTTCAGGAACAGCATAGGATTTGAACTGTACTTCATTGTAACCGCGGTCAAAAGTTCGTAAATTCGGCTCAACCAAATGTGGATACTTTTTCTCAAATGTTTTGCGAATAACATTTTTCATTGCTTCAGGGTCAAGGAAATCACAAATTCTGAATAGTGCCCCAAGCATCGCGGTATTTACTTTTGTTTTTTCTTCAACGGCGATGGTTAACGCGTCAACTACAGCCAGAGTACCGTACTCAAGTTGTAAATCCTTTTTTACATCATCAAAATCTCTTGTAGTATTGACCAACACAATCCCATCAGCAGGCAAACCGCTGACAACATTTACTGTTTTATACAACGCTTCATGAAACACACCAACAACATGCGGTTGTTCAATTGGGCTGTGATCGCGAATTTCCACATCCGGGTCGCAAAAACGGATAAAACTCTTAACCGGGGATCCCTTTTTCTCGGAACCGTAAGATGAAAAGTTCGACCCTCTAAGACCTAGGCTTAGGACACCGGCTTCTGCCAGCATTTTTCCGGCTAGATTGGCCCCGAGGCCGCCGATGGATTCCAAACGGATTTCAAAAAATCCTAGTTCATTTTTTTTCGGTAAAATTGACATAATGTCCCCCTCCTCACTTCGTTCAAAAAAACTACACGAAAAAGACATAAAAAATTTAACTTCCAAAACCATTGTAGGACATTTATATTTAATTAGCTGTGACAAAAATCAAACATGTGCCAAAAATTTATGAAACACTTTATCTTTTTACATATAAATCATTATCAAATCAAATTATTTAATTATATAACAGATTTTAGGTTGTAATATAACAGTTGTTTTCATCATAACAAAACGGCTGGCTGCTGTTTTCTGGGCTCAATCGCGTTTCGCGTGTTAGCAGGGATTGTCCACTGTCTTTTACGGTAAAAATAAGTTATAATTATATATTGTTTTATTTTTGAAAAGGAGCTATTTCATGAAGGTTATTTGTTCTACATTAAATGCAAAATACATTCACACTAATCTGGCCATACGTTGCTTGAAGGCATATGCCTCTCCCGAATATGATGTGAAATTGAAAGAATATACCATCAAGGACCCAGTGATGAATATTGTTTCAGATCTCCATCAACAAAAAGCAGATGTCATTGGTTTCAGCTGTTATATATGGAATATTGAAGAAACATTAAAGGTTATCAATATGCTTAAAAAAATTGATCCGGAGCTAAAGATTGTATTAGGGGGACCTGAAGTGTCCTACGATACAAAAGAATGGATGGAAAAGTACCCCGAGATTGATTACGTCGTCATGGGCGAAGGGGAACAAACATTTAAACAGCTGTTAACCGAACTGGAGACCACCAATAATTTGCAAAATGTCCATGGTGTAGCCTACCGGGATACTGCCGGCAAAATCGTCATTACCCCACAGCGGAATAAACTCGATTTAAAGGAACTTCCCTCCCCTTTTCGCTTTTCCGAGGATATCCCGCATTTGGGTAAACGGGTTACTTATATAGAAACAAGCCGGGGCTGCCCGTTTAGCTGCCAATTCTGCCTGTCTTCGATTGAGGTTGGGGTCCGCTATTTCGACCGGGAAAGCATTAAGGAGGACATCCGCTATTTGATGGCAAACGGTGCTAAAACGATTAAGTTTGTTGACCGCACTTTTAACATTAGCCGGAGTTATGCGATGGAAATGTTTCGCTTTTTGATCGATGAACATCTGCCCGGGACTGTGTTTCAATTTGAGATTACCGCTGACATTATGCGTCCTGAGGTCATTGAATTTTTGAATCAGGAGGCGCCAAAAGGCTTGTTCCGTTTTGAAATTGGTGTACAATCCACCAATGACTATACGAATGAGCTTGTCATGCGCAAACAAAATTTTGCCAAACTGACCAGAACGGTCACCATGGTGAAAGAAGGCAAAAAAATTGACCAGCATTTGGATTTGATTGCCGGTCTTCCAGGTGAAGACTATTCCTCATTTCGAAAAACCTTTAACGATGTTTTTGAAATGAGGCCGGAGGAGTTGCAGCTTGGATTTTTAAAAATGCTGCGCGGTACTGGAGTTAGGCTGCGTGCTGCTGAGCATGATTATGTATATATGGACCATTCTCCCTATGAAATCCTAAGCAATAATGTTTTGCCTTTCGATGATATTGTCAGGATTAAGCAAGTGGAGGATGTCTTGGAAAAGTATTGGAACGACCATCGCATGGATACTACTGTAGAATATTTGGTAACTCATGTTTTTCCGACTCCGTTTGATTTCTTTCAGGAATTTGGGTCCTATTGGGATGAACAGGGATGGTCAAGAATTGGGCATCAGCTCGAGGATTTGTTCCGGAGATTATTTTCGTTTTTGCAACAGAAATCCGTCGAAGATATGGATGTTATCATCGGGTTAATGAAGTATGATTACCTGATCAAACATAAATATAAGCCAAGGAAGCCTTGGTGGGAGCACACATTGGAAAAAAGCAGCCGGACCAAAATCTATAGTCTCCTAAGCGAATCACCAATGCTTGCTGGCGAGGATTTCTCCCAATTAAAGCTGGATGAAAAAGACTTATACAAGCATACGGTGCTTGAACACCTATCCTTTGATTTAACAAAGTACCTCAATACAGGAAAGGTTGACAAACATCCAGGGTATTTATTGGCCTATTTCGACCCTTCCAGTCAAAATACACATGTATTTTCATTTTTACAAAGGTAAAAAGCCGGATATTCCGGCTTACAGACTGTCGACAAATCCGAAGGATTTCGGGTTTTAATCGACAGTCTTTTTTGTTTGGATACATTAACCTTGTCTGTTGATT
>NZ_LMTJ01000008.1:198643-316730 GCF_001510715.1 Bacillus sp. FJAT-29814 | reverse complement strand
AAATCAAACAGAATAAGCTTGAATATGGAAAAAGACACCAAAATCGTGAAATTCAAAATGCCTTTTGTCTACAATCTGAAAGCCGGATATTCCGGCTTATTTTTTACTCTCTTTTTTCCTGAACAACTTTCTTAAATTTTCCTTCAACGGTACACCGTTTACGTCGCCGATTTCCACGCTAAATTCCTCAATCGGAATTCTAGGCGGAGTTTTGCGTCGGGCTTTCATTTAACTTCTACCCTTTTTTCCTTGTTTGGAATTGCGGTTTTGAAATCTAATGGCATTGTTGTCATCCGTAAATTCGGCCGAGAATTCACTTTCCTGAATATTTTTCTTAGGTGTTTTGCTGTATTTCTCGACAGCATCAAATTCTGCCTTGCGCTTTGCCATCAGTAGACCTCCCTAAAATTATGGTTACAACTATAGTTTTAACAAAATTTTATAAACATTCCTTTCCTTATTTTTCTTAAGTGGAAACTCGCCGACTGGCGAGTCCGGTAGGCTGAAGACAGAGGCGTAGTTTAACTTATGCGTGCGAAGCTGTGATATAAAAATTTGGTAAAAATTTTATATTTCTTATTAGCTAAATAAAATTAAACTTTAAGAACAAAATAAGAATAAACGAGGGGGGATCATCGTGGAAAAAGACAGACGTGAAAAACAAGAAAAAATTGGCATAGATGAAACGATGCCGCATCAAATCAACGCCCCGAGTTTTGCGGGGACAGGCATTGATATGCAGGCCCCCTTTGTCAATGAACACGGGGTAGTAATCGGTGACAGCCACTATTCTTCTGAAAACTCTCCTTTGGAAAACTGGACAGAAGAAACGGACCCGGCGATTATGGCCGGCGATGAATGGGTTCATCCAACAAACGATATCGGCTGGAATACGACAGAAAATCGCGAATTGCTGGAAAGCATGAGAAAGCCCCAAGCCTATCCATTTATGCATCCGACCAAGGATGTGAGCAAAGGGGCAGATTAAGCCAGTTACTCAAAACATTACCATTTATGAAAATCACAAATATATTTCATACTATCTTTACAGAGCGAAAAAATTCTCTGTGATAAAAGGAGTGATAATCGATGGCTAACAGCAGAAATAAATTATTGGTACCTGGCATCGAGCAATATTTGGATCAGGTAAAATATGAAATCGCGCAAGAGTTTGGCGTACAATTGGGTTCAGATACGGTATCCCGGGCTAACGGCTCTGTGGGCGGAGAAATCACAAAAAGACTTGTGCAGCAAGCTCAGGCACAAATGTCTGGACAAAACCAACAATAAATTCAAACTTGCCGATTGGCGAGTCCGTTAGGACGAAGACAGAGGCTTAGTTGAATTATATGCGTTAACAAATTATAAAATTTGGTAAAAATTTTATAATTTGTTATTAGCTAAAAACTCAATAAAAATGGCAAAAGTCCGGCAGCAGCCGGACTTTATTTGTTTTTATTCCTATTGTTTGAGTTATTATTTTGCGATTGTTTTTTGTGGCCGGATTCGGAATTTTGATTAAGCTGTTTTTTTAACTGGCCCTTGTTTAGATTTTCGGGCCGTTTTTCATACTTTTTTTGCTGCCCTGGAGGTATCAGTTTTTCAGCTTGCTCTTCATTCTTCTTTTGCTGCCCTGGAGGCATTTGTTTTCCAGCCAGATTGTTTTGATTGTTTCCTGTCTGATGTGCTGCATCAACTGGATCATTACTGATTCCTATGTTATCGTTATCCTGTTTTTTCAATTGGCCAGGAGGTACCTTGACACTCGGCTGTGAATCTCCCTTGCTTTCCCCGTTGTTGGTCCCCTTTTCTTTTCCGTTCTGTGTCTTTATATTGCGATTTTCCGTTTGGTATTTTCCGGTTGTAAGCCCTAGCTCATGGGCTTTTTGCAAATCCTGTTCCGTTCCCGATACCACCGTTAACTCCAACTGCTGGTCAGTTGCAGCAGCTTTTATTTCCTTAATGTTTGCTTCAAGCTGTTTCTCAATCTGTTTTTCTGCCTCTTCCGTCTTTACTGTGGAAATCACTAGTTGTTTCTTGACCTTAAAATAACCTTCCTTTTCCATTTCATTAATAATGGTTTTAGTTATTTTTATAACATCCTGTTTTTTCCAATCATTCAGATGCGCAATAATTTCTTTGCCCTCTTTATTAAAGCCGGTCAACTCAACCACTTGCATTTTTTTATTAATTCCAAGTTCAATACTAGGATTTACATCGATTGACATATAGGCGTAAGCGTGATTGCTCTTATACATAGGAAAAAGAGATCCAAACACAACTAAAAGCGCAGCAGATAGGGCCAAAACCGATTTCAGTCCAAAAAGGAGAAAAGGCTTTTTTCTCTGTATAGTTTTTTCAATTGGAAAAAAGCTGATTTCATCACCTATTGCATAGGGCCGATCAAGTCTTGTTGCATGCAGAAATTCTCCGTCAGGGGTTAAAACTGTAAGTAAACCTTCATCCATATCCATGATTATTCCTTTTCTCATGTGTCAAGCACCCCCTTTAGATAATCCTTCATGTACACGTAATCACTTGATAGTATCAAGGCAATCGCAATAATATATTTGCGATTTCGTTCAATCGTTTTTCGGCTTACATCCACCAATTTTTCAAGCTGATTGATGGGCAGTCGTTTTTTTTCAAACAATATTGTTTTTAGTTCATCATGGTCGACTAATATTTTTGCGGTTAAGATGGCGTTTTTTCGCGCATCCGCATGTTTTGGGGAATTTTCCACCAAATCGCTGAACTTTAGACCGAAAGATGCCAATAAGGATTGAAATTGAATAATTTCCTCTTTTCTAAGCTGTTCGTCATTCTTCTTTTCGTAATCCTCCAGTGAAAGCTCATTTACAATAGCAGTGCCTGGGGATTCATCCTCCTGCAATTCATTGGTGATGTCAATACTAATATGTTGGTTTTTAGTTTGCTTCCGTATATAGTCAATAACCCGCCGTTTAATTACTACCTCGGAAAAACTTAGCAAAGAACTGCCCTTTTTGGGTGAATACTTTTCAATCGCTTCATTAAACGCGATAAGCCCAATGCTAAATTCATCATCGGTTTCATAAATATAGCGCCTGCACACAGAGGAAACTGTCTTAGCGACAAAAGGTTTATATGCTTCGATTAACTCATTTAGCAATGATTGATCACCTTGTTGAATGAGGCTGACTGTTTCTTCTAAGGTCCGCTTCTTCTTCTTGGCCAAAAATAATAAACTCAGCATTTGCTCACCTCTATTCGACCCATTATAACATAGAATTATTAATAGGTCTTTATGGGGTAAAGCATTGCTATTACTAAATAATTACGTTTGTGTCTATTATGTTATGGGGGTTTTAAAAAAATTTATCCAATAAAAAAAGGCGGAAAATGCTCCGCCTTTTTTTAGTCATGCTGGTCCATCGGATTATAAAGTTTAACTTGAGGATTTTTATCTTGGAACCATCTAAGTGCAAATTCATTTTCAAATAAGAATACAAAATGATCGTAACGATCTTTTACCAAAAGGCTTCTGGAGCTCGACAGATTCTCATCTACTTTGTCATCTTCTACCCAGCGGGCAATTTTGGAGCCAAGCCGCTCCATTAGGACCTCGGAATTATATTCATTCTTCATTCGATGCTCGAATACTTCAAACTGAAGCTGCCCAACAGCCCCCAGAATATAATCCTCCATTCTTATTGTTTTATAAAGCTGAATCGCTCCTTCTTGAACAAGTTGCTGTATTCCCTTATAAAACGATTTTTGCTTCATAACGTTTTTCGCCGAAACCCTGACAAATAGTTCCGGGGTAAACTGAGGTAATTTTTCAAATTGGAAATCATTCTTTCCAGTAGTCAACGTATCGCCAATTTGATAAGTTCCCGTGTCATATAAACCGATAATATCACCGCTGACTGCCTGTTCAACTGTATTGCGCTCTTCCGCCATAAAGGAAGTGGATTGGGAAAGCTTTAATTGTTTCCCTAAACGTGGGACATTGATAGACATTCCCCGCTCAAATTTTCCAGAACAAATGCGGACAAAAGCAATCCGGTCACGGTGGGCCGGGTTCATATTGGCTTGGATTTTGAATACGAAACCAGAAAATTCTTCTGAAAGCGGATCTATTTCACCAATTGATGAATTACGTGGCTTCGGCGGCGGTGCAAATTGCAAATACGTCTCCAAAAAGGTTTGGACCCCGAAATTGGTCAGTGCACTGCCGAAGAAAACAGGTGTCAGATTTCCCGCAGCCACCCTTTCGGCTGAAAATTCGTTCCCGGCCTCATTTAGCAGCATGATTTCTTCCAATGTTTGGTCATACAGTCCTGAATCTTTCAGTTTATGACTGCCCTCAATTTCACCATCGTCATTTAACGGAATAAAGCGTTCATCCTCGTCCACCCGGAATTGTTCGACACGATTGTAATACCGGTCATAAATTCCAAGAAACTCTTTTCCCATCCCGATTGGCCAATTCATAGGATAGGATTCAATGCCAAGAACCTCTTCCAATTCGGCCAGAAGTTCAAGCGGCGGCTTGCCTTGCCGGTCCAGCTTGTTCATAAAGGTAAAAATCGGAATTCCCCGCATCCGGCAAACTTTAAATAATTTCAGGGTTTGCTCCTCAATTCCCTTGGCTGAATCGATAATCATTACGGCGCTATCGACAGCCATTAGCGTCCGATACGTATCTTCACTAAAATCCTGGTGGCCTGGGGTATCCAAAATATTTACACGATATCCATCATAATCAAATTGCATGACACTGGAAGTAACGGAGATTCCCCGCTGCTTTTCAATTTCCATCCAGTCACTTGTGGCAAATTTCCCCGTTTTCTTTGCCTTGACCGTTCCGGCATCACGGATGGCTCCGCCAAATAATAATAATTTTTCGGTTAATGTCGTTTTACCGGCATCCGGGTGAGAAATAATCGCAAACGTCCGGCGCGATAACACTTCTTTTTTCAAATCGTTACCCATCTTGTCTTCCTCTCTTTTGACAACTTTAAAATTTTGTCCAATATTTCAATATTATCTCGCAAACGGCCAGTTTGCAATATTTCAGTGAATGGGAATGATAATTTCTTTTATCCATTTGGAGAAAGGACTATAATATAGATATATTGAAATCGCGAATACTAGGAGGAACCATGGATATTACAAAGATTGACCAGCCAACCCTGGAATTAATCCAGAGAGCCTTTGAGATTGTTCTTGATCAAAATAAAATAAAATATAAAAAAATCGGCATTGCGGAAGAAGGCGAGCAGCTGCTATTTTTATATGAAGGCAAAGATCAAAAAGTTCATGTCTTTAAATGGAAAAAAGCTTCCTGCATCGGGGTCAGTGTCGGAGTTCTTGCCCAAAGTGTATTGATGCCGATTATTCCTCACCTTCGGTTATTATCCTAATACCATAAACACACCAGTATCCTAATTGGTGTGTTTTTCTATTGCTCAAGCTTCCACTCATTCCCACATCCATTTTATTGGAAATTGCATTATAATAGATTAAGACTCTTGTATAGGGAGGTTATGAGCTGATGAATCAAAGCAATAAAACCGCAACGAAATTTATACCGCTATTTGCGGCTTTACTTATAATTTGCACCGGAATCATATGGTCAATTCAATCGACAAATAAAAAAATTGAAATCCCATTTTCTTCAGTTGAGAATATTGTTCAGAGTCAAAATGGAAAGTCTGTTACTCTCATACAACGAACCGATGGCAGCCTTTATCTGAAGGCAGGAGAAAAAGAATATGTCTCCCACGTCCCGCCAAATAGCCAGATGATCGAAAAACTGGTGGAACGATATAATATCGCCTATTCCTTTTCCTCTAGCAGCCGTTACGGGAAATGGGTGTTGGGCGGTGTTCTCCTCTTGCTTGCCGGAGCTGTTTTTGCTGTTTACAAGACAAAGGGCGGCTTTGGCCCAGGCAATTCGATGAAAAATAGTGTCTCAAAAGCCCGTCCGTTGCCGGACATAACCCTAAATGACGTTGGCGGACTAGGTGATGAAATGATTGAAGAAATCCAGCAAACATTAACAACTCTAAAAGATACCGAAAGGGCAGGCAAATTAGGAATCAAGCCACCGAAAGGAATCCTATTATACGGACCTCCTGGGACGGGGAAAACCCTGCTTGCACAAGCCATTGCCCGAGAACTAAATGCTTCATTCTTTACCGCAAGCGGCTCAGCCTTTAATGAGATGTTTGTCGGTATTGGCGCAAGCCGTGTGCGCTCCTTGTTTAAGGAGGCTAGAAAACAGCGCCCTGCCGTCATATTTATCGATGAGGTGGACGCCCTTGCCGGCAGAAGAAAAGCGCATGGCAACGAGGAAGCGGAGAAAACATTGACCGAGCTACTGGTACAGCTTGATGGTGGGCACTCCAATGATGGCATATTATTTATTGCTGCAACTAACCGGAAAGATATGCTCGACGAAGCTTTCGTCCGCCCGGGGAGAATCGACTTCTCCTTCCATGTTCCACTCCCGGATACAAAAGGGCGTAGAGAGATTATTGAAATCCATGGAAGAGGCAAATCACTTGCCCCGGATGTACTTGCATCATTGGATGAATTGGCGGAAAGCACTTCCGGCTTCTCAGGGGCTGAGCTATTTTCGCTGTTCGAAACGGCAAGTCGTCGTGCGATTCGCAACCGTCACGAAATGATTATGAAACAAGACCTTGACTATGCTCTCGACCGAACCATTTTGGGAAGCACATCCCGTTCGCTTCAGGACCCTGATACGAAACGCCGTGTTGCCATCCATGAGGCTGGCCATGCCCTTGTCGCTTCCTTAACGAAACCCGGGTCGGTGAGAAAAGCAACCATTATTCCACGTGGCGAGGCGCTTGGTTATGTGGCCCCGATTCCTAAAGAGCTTCATTTATCGACAACCAGCGATTTGCTGGACCGTGTTGCTATGGTATTGGCAGGCGGTGTTGCAGAACGAAAGCAGCTTGGCGAGCACAGCATCGGCGTCAGCGGCGACGTCCAGCAAGCCAAACATATTATTGAGCAAATGGTCGAAATTGGCATGCTCCAAGACGGATTCACCCTAACATTCAACAAGCAGGACAAAGAAGCAAAAATGCAGGAGCTATTCTCGAAAAGCATCAAAAAAGCAGAAAAGATTATTGATGACCATCAATATCAGTATCAGCAATTGGTCGATGCTTTATTGAAAAAAGAAACATTGGAGGGATTTGAGGTAGAAGAAATAGTTTGGGGAAAAGTGGATGAAGCAATATAAAAAATATAAAAACCCGCCTGGCGATCCAGACGGGTTTATTTTTCATTTATTAATAGTAGCAAGCAGCCCCAACAATAATCAACAGGATGAATAATACAACGATTAATACGAAGCTGCCACCATAGCCAAAGCCGAAGCCGCCGTAACCGCAGCCGCCGAAGCCGCCGCCAAAGCCACCAAATCCGCCATATCCAAATGCCATATTTATTACCTCCTTTTTATAATATTACCAAATCCAAGCAGCACCTATAATGACTAACAAGATGAACAGAACAACGATCAGGGCGAATCCTGCACCGTAGCCGCCAACTGCACCTGACATTTAACATTACCTCCTTTTCTGAATTCTATATATCCTATTCACCTAGATAATAATGTGCAATAGACACATATCCCTATTACCCAATTTTGAAAAAAAGGGATAAGCCCATCTTTTTTATAATATTTTTCAGGCAAAAAAAACAGCCTTCCAGTTGGAAAGCTGTTTTTCACCTTATATCTTAGCCATTTCTCCTAAAAGAAAACAAAATAAATGACTCCTGCCAACACAATTCGATAGATGGCAAATGGTACCAACCTAACTTTATTAATCAGCTTTAAGAAAAAGCGGATTGAAACAAGCGCAAAGATAAAGGCACTGATAAACCCGGCCACGAAAACTGGCAGGGCATCCATCGTCATATATTCCCAGTTTTTTAATAAGGAAAGAAAGCTCGCACCCGCCATAATCGGCACGGCCATAATAAACGTAAAGTCAGCGGCTACCCGATGGCTCATTCCGGTCAATACCCCTCCGGAAATCGTTGAACCTGATCTTGAAAAGCCTGGCCATAGCGATAAGCATTGGAACAAACCGACAATCAACGCTTGTTTATACGTTATTTCATCGATTGACTGCGTTTTGGGCCTGATCGGACCGAAATAATCAGCCGCTATCATCAATAGTGCCCCAATAACCAAACCAATTAATACAGTTGCTGTTGAAAATAAATGATCGTCAATATAGTCGTTAAAAAGTACGCCCAACACACCAGCCGGAATGAGTCCGACGATTACCTGTGATAACTTGAGGCGGCCATTACCCTGGATTTCAGTTTTACTGAAACGTCCAAAGCTTAATAGATTGATAAATCGATCTTTAAAGGTAACAACCACAGCCAAAATTGAACCCAACTGTATGACAACCTTAAAGGTATTGGCACCATGTTTTGTCAAAAACTCCTCAGACCTCAACCACATATCATCAACAATAATCATATGTCCTGTGGATGATACGGGGGCAAATTCCGTTAATCCTTCCACCAAACCCAATATAATTGCTTTTATAATCATTAGTAATTCCACGTTGTAAATTCCCCTTACCCGTAAATAGTAGTATCCAACTTTCCCATTTTCTCATTATCTTATCAGGTTGGCAAGATAAATGAAAACTCGCCGATTGGCGAGTCCGTTAGGACGAAGACAGAGGCGTAGTTGAATTTATGCGACATAGGAAATTATAAAATTTGGGCAAATAATTTTATAATTTCCTATTAGCTAAAAACAAAAAGCCACAACTCCCTTATAATGAGGAATTATGGCTTTATCTAATGTAATGATTGTTGACCATCAATGATGTCTAGACTCCTTTATTCACGCTTAGCGGGTTTTAACAAGCTCCTTCAAGCTGTTTTTGCTGCGCTCGACCAGATTTAAGTGTGTGTCTCTTGCCAATTTCACATATTCCTTTCTGACTTCAAGCCAGGCTTTCCGGCGCTCTCGTGCAAAGGCAATATTCGATTCGGCATTTTTTTCAAAATTATCCTCCAGTTGATCCACAATCTGGACAAATGACCTGATTGGTGTCAATGCCAATTTCTCCAATTGGCCTGAAACCTCTTTCAGCTGTTTCTTCAATTCCTCACCGTCATTTTCCGGAACAATAGGGACAACGTCTTCCTTATTTTCCTCTTTACGGGCGTTAAACTGATGAGCAACCTCTGAAACCATTTCCTTGTTCGTCTTTTTCGTCTGGTCATATAATTTGGCCAAAGAGTTTCTGTATTGCTTATTAAATTTGATCACTTCCCTAATGGCATTTAGGTAAGCATCCTCCCGGCCTTCGCGAAGTTTTTCCGAACGTTCGCGTGATAGCTCATATTGATCCCAAAAAGTAGTGACAAACGATCCTTTAGCTCCCGGCATAACTGTTTCTTCAACTTCAGGTACCGTTTCCATCTTCTTCTGTGCCATCGTTCTTCCTCTCCTTACTAGTATTGACTTTCTCTATCGGATCCTTCTTTTGAAATGAAGGAAAATAGAGCTCCAGGACACTGGTATACATTTTAAAAAATTGATCAAGAAGGGATTGGTATGTTTCCAGTTGATTGGCGTAGCCCTTTAAGTATGTAATACCCGCTTTAGTAATGGAGTATTTCCTTTTTGCCGGACCCGCCCCGGTTGTATCCCATTCAGAAGAAACAAGTTCTTCTTTTTCCAACTGCCTTAGCATTCTGTATAAATTCCCCTGATCTAGCGTCTTAAAGCCGAATGATTCAAGCCTCTGGCTAAGTTCATATCCATGAAGAGAAACTTTGCTAAGAAGCAATAAAATAAATGGCAGCACAAAATTTTTTGAAGGATTGACTGATTGATTATCTTGGTTTACCATATCTTTATCACCTCACCTATATGTATTTTACACCTATAAGTAATATTTTGTCAATATTGTAAATAAATATTACTAAAAGTTGCAGTAAAATGTTTACAATCTTGTCAACTTGGTTATACACTAATAAAAATGAAAAAGGTGGTGTGAAATGGAAAAAGCAAAAAAAAGTAAATCGGGAATCCCTTATTTGCATTTTGGCAGGGGTGAGCCATTGGTGCTGATCCATGGGTTAGGTGAAGTTAAGGAGGGGTGGCAGCATCAGTATGAACTTGCTGATCGATATGAATTAATAATGCCTGATTTGCGCGGTCACGGAGAGTGTACTAGATCCGATGGAATTTCCATTCCAAACTTTGCTGCTGATGTCATTTCATTATTGCACGAACTAAAAATTGAAAACGCTCACATTCTTGGTTTGTCAATGGGTGGAGCCGTTGCACAGGAAATTTACCGCCAGTCACCCTCTCTCTGTCGTTCTCTCATTTTAGTCAGTACATTTCACTTTTTCCCGGAGAAACTCAAAAGTTTGTTATTTGAAAATCGCAAGGCAAAGTTTGAATCGGTCACTGCTTCTGGAAAAGAAGCTGAATATCTGGCACGTATGGCTCTGTATTCCTGGAACCATGATACAGTGGAGAAATTTAATCAGCTATTCAGGCCAAAACGCGAAACTTTTATTAAGTCATTAAAAACCTGTCTAGAGGTCAATAATCGGGCGCTGCTTCCGACGATCCATGTTCCGACCCTAATTGTCGGCGGGCAATATGATACCGTTTTGCCAGTGTGGATTCAAGCCTGTATGCACAAGCTGATCCCGCATTCAGAATTTATTATTTTGAGGAATACCGGCCATCTTGCCAAATTGGAGGCAAAAGACCGGTTCAACCGTCTGCTGCGGAAATTCCTCGATCAGCAAAAAAATGCCGGATAATATGATATCAACGGGAAGAAAGGGCCCCCACCCTGACTTCCCGTTAATAATTTATTCAGTACCCCGCTTGTTTATACGAGGGTTTCTGTAACTTGATTTGAGCGTTTTGCCAGCCACGGGTCCATAATTTCCGCAAAGGCCCCTGTAACGACCAAAGAAACATGGCCGCCTTCATATACCTCATAGGTCCTATCCTCACTTGAAACAAGGTCCATTATGGGCAGGCTTTGCTTCTCGGCAACCAATGTATCACGTGAACAAGAGAACACAAACAGTGGGCATTTGATATTTTTTAAATCTACTTTCCTGTTGCCAATCACCAGCTCGCCTTTTAACAGTTTGTTTTCTTTGTACAGATCGTTAAATAACTGTTTGAACGCAGCACCCGCAAATGACTGTGAATCCTTTGTCCATTTATCCATACGTCGCCATTTTTCAACATATTTCTCGTCATGTGCGCGGGTATACAAGTTGACAAACTTGGTTCCTTCCAACGGTGTAATCAGCTTAAACATTAGATAAAGGAACTCCGACGGAAGGGTTTCATAGGCATTGGCAAAGCGGTCAAAGCTCAGCTCGCCCCGCTGAATCCCTTCGAGCCATTTTTGTGGGACAGTCGAAATGCTAAAATCGATAGGGACGGCGGCAAGTACCAAATTTTTTATCGGGAGGTCTGTAATGGAGGCAACGATAGCAGCCATTGCTCCTCCATAACAATATCCCATCAAAGAAATTTCTTTTGCACTTGAATGTCTAATTGCCCGTCTAATAGCTGTTTCCAAATAACCGACAATATAATTATCGAGGGTTATATCGGCATCCTCAAGGCCTGGTGTACCAAAATCAAGCAGATAAACGTCATAGCCTCGTTCAACCAGGCCTCCGACAACACTGCTCCCCTCACCAACATCCAAAATGTAAGTTTTGTTCAATAATGAATAAACCATAAAGACCGGGATAGCATATTTTTTTTCCTTTGCAGGATGATACCATAATACCGCTTTATTTTTTTTCCACACACATTCCCTCGGGGTAGGGATAATATCCGGCTTGGGCTCTGTCATAACCTTATAAAGCTGATTCCATCTTGTCGTTTCTTTTTCTAAATTAAATGGCTGTAATAAGTTTTTGGCTGACACTCTTGTGCTCAATGTCATATCCCCCTCTCATCATTAATTAGAAGCGCCAGGCAGAACTAACTCTTTTTCCTTTTTTGTTTTCTTCACTTTCTCTTTCTCATTATCTTTCTCTTTGCCCAGCATTTCCTTAAAATCGGCTAATTCTTGTTTGATGCCCTCCAATTGGGCTAGCTCTTTCCTCATATCTTGAAGATTCACTTGCATAATTTTCAGTTCAAGCATACCTTGGCGCAATTCATGGAAATCAGCACCTATTTTTTTGGTTTCTTCCAATTCGGCCCTGGTTTGATGTAATTCAGACTTCATCTGATTGACAGTATCGGCCACCTGTTGCAGAAAATATAAATTTTCTTTGCTCCATTCCGCTAAACCGTCCTGTAAACCCCATATCAACTCTTCTAAACTATCAATTTTTTCTTCAGCCTGGATTGACCGCTTTGCTGCATTAGCGACATCCTTCTTTGTGGGAATATTCATAACGGCCGCGATAAGCTCCTGGTTTCTTCTTAATCGCTCGACATATCTTGAATGCAGGTCAAGTCCCATGTTGGCTGTGCGGACAAATTCTTTGTTATCGGTCATCTTAAATAACAGGCCCATTATTTGCTTTTCCCATATTTCCCCTATCAGTTTATACCCCATTAGCGGGTCAAATGGTTTCTCATTACTCATATTGAACACCCCCAGTTATGATTTTGTAAGCTCCTCTGATTTTTCCAAATATTTATTAAGTGGGAACACCAACGTTTTAATTTGTCTGGAAACCAGATTGACTAATCCTTTCTGATTTTCATAGATCAGATTTCCTGCCTGTTTCACCGTTTTTATATATTGTTGTCTGAATTTTTTCCTAATGGCGATGTATTGTCCAATCATCTCATAATATTTCTCCGCTGCCTGGTGATTCGTTATAGCCGCGCAAGGAGTTTTCAGAATAGACAATGTTCTCTTTTGAATTTGGTCAATTTGCTGATTAATTTCTTCGTATGATTTAATCGGGAAAAAATGGCCCAGACTAGTAGTCGACATTAGAAATTCTTCCCGAGCAGTCCGTTCCCATTCGGCAAATTCCTTACTGAACTTCTCGGCTGCTGCTTTGATATTTTCCCGATTCCGTTCCATGCTTTCCGTAAAAAGCTTCGCCTCGGTTAAAAATACTTCGTCACGGAAATTCGCCCGTTTCGCCCATTCGTCCAATTCCCCAAAAGCAAGACGCCATAGCAGATCAAGGCTTGAAAGCTGTTCTTGATTGATCTCTTCAACCTGCTTTTCATGCTCATCCACGTTTTCCTCATTTGCCCGGACTTCGGGTGCTTCTTCCGATTTCCCTGCATCCGCTGTTACTGTCAGTTCTTGTTCCGGTGCCTGCTCAAATAAATCCTGTTCATTTCTATTTGTCTGTTCTCCATGTTCTTTTTTCTCGGCCATGATTATCTCTCCTTTTGAAGAGTTTTCTAAATTATATCAAATTTTAAAAATCTCCGATGAAACTTTAGCCAAATTTTGACACTACTTTATTGACTGTTCACAGAATTTTCGATATTTAACTTTAGGCATATCTTATAATCCCTTATATGCTTGACGATAGATTTCCGCAAGGTCACTTACCAGCGGCATTTTTGGATTGGCAATTGTATCCTGATCATCAAAGGCTCGCTCAGCAAGTTCATTTAGTTTAGTTTCAAAATCTTCTTTGTTAATTCCGTAGTCTTTAATGGACAGCGGCATCTCCAATTCCTTTACTAGTTTAATTACCGCTCCGATTAAACTTTCTATCCCCTCTTCTACAGTACTTGCCGGCAATCCAAGAGCTCTGGCAATTTCTGCGTACCGCTCATCGGCAATAAAGTGCTCATATTTAGGGAACGTCATTAATTTATTCGGCTTCATCGCGTTAAAGCGGATGACATATGGGAGCATAATGGCGTTAGCCCGTCCATGAGGGATATGAAACTGTGCTCCAAGCACGTGGGCAAGGCTGTGGTTAATACCAAGAAAGGCATTTCCAAAAGCCATTCCGGCGATTGTAGCAGCATTATGCATTTTTTCTCGGGCAATCTCATCGCCGCCATCCCGGTATGCCCTTGGCAAATACTCAAATACAAGCTGGATTGCCTTTATCGCCAATCCATCGGTATAATCATTTGCCAAAACTGAAACATAGGCTTCAATCGCATGTGTTAAAACATCCATTCCAGTATCAGCTGTTACATGTTTTGGCACAGTCATGACAAACTGGGGATCGATGATTGCCACGTCAGGTGTCAACTGTGCATCAACCAACGGATATTTAATATTAGCCTTTTTATCCGATATGACAGACGCAGATGTGACCTCTGAACCCGTACCAGAAGTAGTCGGTATCGCAATGAAATTTGCTTTCGTGCGAAGTGTCGGAAACTTTACTACTCTTTTGCCCGGGTCAAAGAATTTCTGGGTCAGGCTCTTGAAATCTGCATCAGGATGTTCGTAGAACAACCACATTGCTTTAGCCGCGTCCATGACCGAACCGCCCCCAAGAGCAATAATGAAGTCTGGCTTGAATTTCCTCATTCTTTCTGCCCCGGCCATGACTGTATCGATACTTGGTTCTTGATCAATTTCCCAAAACACATCACAAAGAACTTGGTTTGGATTCTTTCTTAAGTAATACTGCACCTTTTCGACATAGCCATTTGTAAGAGAGCTGCCGCTGGTAACAATAAACGCTCTAGAAATGCCCGGAATGGCTGCAAGCATTTGAATCGAATTTTTCTCAAAAAATATTTGCGATGGTACCTTAAACCATTGAGTCATTGTTCTTCTTTTCGGCACCCTTTTGATATTCAATAGGTTTGCTGCCCCAACATTCTGTGACACTGAGTTCCCTCCATATGTTCCGCATCCGATGGTAAGAGACGGTAAAGAAGTATTATAGACATCGCCCATTGCCCCGTGTGTTGTCGGCGAATTGACAAGAATTCTTCCTGCTTTCATTCTTAGCGAAAATGCATCAATCGCATCCTGGTCTATCGTATGGATGGCAGCCGAATGGCCCAGCCCTCCATATTCAAGCGTCTGTTCACAAATTAGTAGACCTTCTGCGAAACTATTAACCTTGTAACAAGCAAGAATCGGGCTTAATTTTTCACACGACAGAGGGTACTTCGGCCCCACTCCTTCAATTTCAGCTATTAGGATTTTTGTATTGATAGGAACATTGACACCGGCCATTTTTGCAATCATATACGCCGGCAGGCCGACTATCATTGGATTCAGAGCGGCTTGTTTAGGATCAATGACAACTTGTTCCACCAATACCCGTTCTTCTTCATTCAAGAAATAACAATTATTTTCTATGAATTCCTTTCTTACCTCGTCATATATCTCTTGATCGATGACAAGGGCTTGTTCGGAGGCGCAAATCATCCCGTTATCGAATGTTTTCGACAGGATGATATCATTGACAGCTCGTTTAATGTTTGCTGTTTTTTCAATATAAGATGGCACGTTGCCAGCACCGACACCGAGAGCGGGCTTGCCGGAGCTATATGCGGCTTTAACAAGGTTTGGCCCGCCCGTTGCCAGAATAAGAGCAACCTTCGGATGTTTCATTAATGCTTGAAACGCCTCGTGGGAAGGTGTTTCAATCCACTGGATGCAGTTCTCAGGAGCACCGGCCTTAACAGCCGCCTCCCGCATTATTTGGGCTGCAATACTGCAGCATTTCTGCGCGTAGCGGGGAAAGGCAAAGATAATCGGATTACGGGTTTTTAATGAAATTAGAGATTTAAAAATAACCGTAGATGTCGGATTGGTGATCGGGATGACACCAGCAATTACGCCAACAGGCTCTGCCATCTCAACCATGCCCTCATGATCGTTTTCATTAATAACCCCAACCGATTTCATATCCCTGATGTTGTTATAAATCATCTCTGTAGCAAACATATTTTTAAATACCTTATCCTCATAAACACCCCGCTGGGTCTCTTTTACGGCCAGCTTGGCGAGGTACCGGTGATTTTCAAGAGCTGCAAGCGCCATCTGTTTGACAATCTCGTCTACCATTTCTTGGGTATAGCAGCGGAATTCGTTTAGCGCTTTTGCTCCGTTATTGGCCAAAACATCAACCATTTCCACTACTTGATGCTTCTCTTGCATCACTTTTTCTTTCACAGCCATTTAAATCATCCTTCCAGGTTTTTTAGAATTTGCAAGTAATGCTTAAGTTTTGCCTTCGTTCTCCCGCTTCTGGGAAAAATATATCACGGGCGATTTTCGAACTTTGTCGAATCGTGCGTAAAAATGAATGAATACCCATTCATTTTCCAAATGTTCACAAAAAATTCGAAATTTAGTCTGCACGAAAAAAAGCCATAAACACATGTTATAGTGTTTATGGCTTTTGGACTTATCAGCCTGTATTTCTAAGACCCGCAGAGATCCCACTGATGGTTAATAATACTTCCGTTAATAATTCGTCGCTTGGCTCGTCCTGATTTCGCAGCTGTCTAATCAGCTCGACCTGTAGGAAATTCAGTGGATCCACATAAGGGTTCCGCCTAAATACAGATTCCTTAATATTTGGCGTATGGTCAAGCAGTTCGTTATCCTCGGTTATTTTCAGGAGGATGGCTTTTGTTCGCTCATATTCCTCGACAATTTTTGTAAAAATTCTTTCAGCCATACCTTGGTCGTCTACGAGGGATAGATACTCCTTTGCAGTTGCAATATCGGCTTTCATTAATGCCATCTGCAAATTATCAATGGTCGACTGGAAAAATGGCCACTTGTCATACATTTCGCGAAGTAGAGGCAAATTCTTTTCCCCTTTGGCTGCAAATGTTTCGAGACCGGTTCCAGAAGCATACCATCCAGGAAGCAGCTGACGGCTCTGTGTCCAGGCGAATACCCAGGGAATGGCTCTTAAATCCTCAAATCGCCCTTTATTTTTGCGGCTCATCGGTCTGGAGCCAATGTTTAGTTCGCCCAGTTCCCTCAAAGGGGTAGCCTGATGAAAGTAGCTGAGAAAGTCTGGGTCTTCAAAGACAAGGGACTGGTATTTGGCAAGGGCGGCATCAGAAATTTCCTCAATCGCCGTTTCCCATTCCTTGTCCCGGATTTGACCCTGTTCCGACACCTTCGACACCCTTGTCGAAGCTAGCAGAAGTGTGGATGTTGCTTGTTCCAAGCTCCGATAGGCAATATCCTCCAGGAGATAGCGTGAGGATAGCACTTCCCCCTGCTCAGTAATTTTCACTCCATCGCCAATCGTTTCTGCCGGCTGGGACAGTATGCTTTTATTCAACGGGCCGCCCCCTCGACCTAAAGAACCTCCGCGGCCATGGAAGAATTTCAAGCGAATAGAAAAGCGCTTAGCCATGTCATGTATCTCAATCTGGGCTTTGTACAGCTTCCAGTTTGCCGTTAATGTCCCGCCGTCTTTACTGCCATCCGAATAGCCCAGCATAATTTCTTGCTGATCGTCAAGTGCCCTTAGATGCTGGCGGTATACCGGCATATTGAAAAGTGTTTCCATAATTTTCGGGCCGGATGTTAAATCATCAATCGTTTCAAGAAGCGGAGCCACATTTAAATAGCTCTCCAATTTCCCATCGGCGTGGAGACGGTATAGACCGGCCTCTTTTGCAAAAACAAGCACCTCCAGCAAATCGCTCGGGGATTTTGTCATACTGACGAGATACACACTAATTGACCGTTTGCCGAACTCTTCATGGGCTTTTTTAATCATTTGAAACACTTTGATCATTTCCTGTGTTTCCGCTGAATAATCTTCATGCAGCAATAACAGCGGCCGAGGGTCACGAAGAATATTTTGCAGGATATTTACCCTCTCGGTTTCAGTCAGTTCGGCGTAATTCTCCGTGATTCCGACCTTTTTCAGGATTTCGGTCATTGCCGCCTCGTGCTCCCCGCTATGATTGCGAATATCGAGTGTTGCCAAGTGAAAGCCGAATAATTGAACCTGGCGGATCAGCTTTTGAATAATTTTCAATTCATGTTTAACTGGATGATGTTTTTTAAGACTTCTGGTGATCATTTCAAGGTCACCCAATAATTCTTCTGCGGTCCGATATCCCGAATCTGATTTTCCAACCTGTTTTACCCGTTCAATCATGATAGCAAATGCCCGGCGGTATACCTCATTTCGGTTCGGCCATCTTTTGTCTTCCGTTAAAATCAGGGCTTCATATTCATCAAGAAAGGCAAGCAGTTCCTCACTGACCTTCACTCGTGTTGTTGAATGGCTGTAACGTTTCATCAAATCGACTAATACATTAGTATATTTTTTCAAGACAAGTCGTCGCTGGCGCTTAAGTGTATCCCATGTTAAATCATGGGTTACATTTGGGTTGCCATCACGGTCCCCCCCGATCCAAGACCCAAACCTTAGGAAATTGGGAACCTCCCATGAACGATTATGATAATTTTTTTCCAGGCAGTCAGCCAACTCCTGATGAATATCTGGCAATACCTCAAAAAGCGTTTGGTCAAAATAATAAAGTCCGTTCCGCACTTCATCCATCACCGTTGGCTTATGGTAGCGCAATTCATCTGTCTGCCAGAGAATCGCCACCTCATTGAACAGGCTCTCCTCCAGTTTTCCTCGTTCCCTTTGTGAGAGCAATGGCTGGTCAAGACTCTTCAAAATCCCGGCAATTCGCTGTTGGATTTCAAGAATCGATCGTTTTGTCGCCTCAGTGGGATGGGCAGTAATCACCAGTTCAAGAGACATGGAATTTAAAACATTTTGGATGGTATCTTCATAGATATCGTTTTCTTTTAGCGATAAAACCGCACTATCGATTGAACCTGGCTGAACAATCGAGTCATCCTGAAGAAGGTATTCCCTCCGTCTGCGGATTCGGTGATTTTGCTCTGCGGCATTGATTAAATGGAAATACATTGAAAATGCCCTGATTACTTGTTTTCGCATCGGGACGCTCAGGCTGGCTATTTCCTGCTTTAATTCGGAATAGATTTCATGATCAAAATGGGTCCGAAGCGATTTGGTCATATGACGGATTTTTTCCACTGTATCAAAAAGTTCGTCCCCGCCATGGTTTTTAAGAATTTCACCTAACATATTTCCGAGTAATTTTACATCGCGACGCAATGGAAGACTGCTGTTATTGGTTCTCAAATCGGCTGCCATGCTCTCACCTTCCCTTGATTTTTTAAGTACTACTATAACATATCTCACGAAGTTGTTTAATCATTTATTTCATTTCTTTGTTAAAAAATTATAGCTGCGCCCCCGCACAGGGGCGCAGCTATGTTGACCTTTTGTCATTTGTTTCCCACAAGCTCCTCTAGCTTCAAAGAAATCGCGTTGGCCATTTCTTTTACTGATTCGGGAAGCTGTGTTTCTAGTTTAGAATTCAGTGGCGCTGCCATTTTCCCATGAACATTGACGTTAAGGAAACCAGTCAATCTTGTTTTGTTTGTATTTAAGGGCTTTGCCTCAAAAAAGCCTTCTCCGGAATATCTTTCGCTTTTTCCCGTTAGAGTAAAACAAACTTTAGTGGGCTCGCTCCACTCGACTATATCAATAAATAAACTAATTTTCTTTTTTAAGATGCCGATGTCGGTCTTAAACTCCCATGAGGATTGGCTCTCGGATAACTTTTCATGTTGGATATAGTTCGGCACGAGCGGCGCCCAATTGTCCATATCCTTCACAAACCCCCAGATCACATCAATGGGTACGTCCAGCTCTACTTGGTGTATTCCGCTTGGCATAGCTTCCCTCTTTCCTTTTCATAGTAAAAGACCCTCAAGGCTGTGAAGGTCTTTTGTAAAAGGTATATGATGAAAAGCAAGTTTGTAGAAGAATCGATTTTGATTCCCTCTTGTAAATTTTTACCTCAGACTTTTGATGGAGGAATGATACATATATTTAACCATTGTTTTTTCCATATTCGTATTTTAAGATAGGAGAATGGATTCAATACTCTGAAAGTTCAGCAGTCTCTTGGGGGTAACTAGTTTGAAAATATTTCGCTACTGTTTATTTTTTGCCGGATTAACGTTGTTTGGCTTGGGCAATGCCATTGCGGTAAACGTGAAATTCCTCGGGCTCCATCCGTGGGAAGTGCTGAATGTTGCCCTATTTCAGCATTTTGGTCTAACCATCGGAACCTGGGGTGTAGTTTGCGGACTTGTATTAATTATCATTTCCTTTTTTACTGCCCGGAAATATATCAATATCGGTACTTTTTTAAATGCGATCAGCATTGGGCCAATCATGGACTTTTTCCTGTGGCTCGACATCCTGCCTAAAGCGACCAACACATGGGTGGATTACATCATTCTCCTTTCCGGTATTGTAGTTACGGGGATTGGCGGCGGAATGTATGTAGCTGCAGGAATTGGTGCAGGGCCACGCGATGGCTTCATGCTTTCGATTTCAGACCGAACGAGATTGTCCGTCAGCCAAGCTCGGATGATCGTTGAAAGCTTGGTGCTTGTTGTTGGATTTTTATTAGGAGGGCCAGTGTTTATCGCCACTTTTGTGTACACATTTATCCAAAGTCCTGTTTTCCAGCGTTCTTTAACAATAATTAAAAATTTGGTGGAAACTTTGGAGAAAAAACATACTCAAACAAGGGAAGGAATTTATTTATAACTAAGAAACTCGCCATCTAGGCGAGTTTCTTAGTTATATAGCTTTCATTCTTTCTAGTATAACTTTCGTGTAAATTCTTCTCGGCATAGACTGCGGCTTTTCCTGAATTGTTTGCTTCCCACATACATAGGATGATAATTTTCCTTCGTAGAGCAATTCCAGTGAGGGTGATTCCTTAATATCATATGGTGTAATTAGCGATAGCGGCTTTTGTTCCGAAATAGGGACCCCCGATTCCTGTAATAATGCCGCGACAAAATGCGAGCAAAAGAAGGCGTTCTTTCGATTGTACTCCCTGTTCAGCATGACTGCGAACAAACCGATAAAGTTATATTTGTAAGCATGTTTATTTTCTTCCATCTTTTGAATTTTATCTTTGAGCTGAAGGAATTGTTGTTCCGTTAACGTGCAACAAAAGATGGCACAATCTGCATCGCGAAATAAACCGCTTCGAATATTTTCCTGGACAAACCCTCCAAAAAACGGATTACGCGGTTTTTTTCTGCCAAAGCTATAGACTTGGCTGAAATGATCGTCCAGGACAATTGATGCATGATTTAGTGGCTTTTTTGTATATAATTTTATTAATCTTGTTAAAATCGATCGAGTATCGGTAAGTAGTATATATACCTTCCTAGTCACGACGGCTCCCCCTATTTCCATCTTCCTTTAAGTAAAGCTTATATTTTTTCCTGCCACTATCAAACAATCCCGGGAACGAAATTACTCTAAGTCTCAAGTCTGATATATCAATCAGTTGTATATCTAATGTAATGTAGTATATTAATTTCGCTGTCAAACTGCCATTTTCCTTTTTATATAAAAAGCCACTATATTAAATAGTGACTCGCGAATTGCCTTTTCAATAAATTTTTATCCCCCATATTTCGGTTAACGTATCTCGGAATAGTTCATCCAAGAGTGGAGTGAGGTCCTGTCTTTCAACCGAGAGGGTCTTGGTATAGTTTTCAATGCGGGTGATTTCCTGTTCCAAGAAGTCATTGATCACCGTGATTTTGGGCTCGAGATTTAGTTCGTCTCCTTTCATTTTCCGTTCCAACAAGGTAAGAATTTCCTGCTTTAGCTGCCCTTCCTCAAAGAGATCCTCCACTAATTCACGAAACTCAATAGGCGGAAACGAGTTATGTTTTTCGATCCAGTTACACGCGAGAATCGGACGCAAGACATAAAAGTATTTTTTAATTTTTACATATTGGGCCTGCAGGTAATCACGATAGTTCCCTTTTGCCATATTTAAATAATGATACAATGCGGATTGGGGCAAAAATACTTTATTTTGGATTGTCGACATTTTGTCGGTCAATGAATAGGCTTGGTAATACACAATACCGGATTGCAGCCATTCCATCAACGGCGGATTAGACTTTTTAAACAACCTGAGCGCCTTCCGCAATTCCCAGCCGTTTATATCTAGCAAATCGTTAATCGGTAGCTCAATAACATCCCGTTTTTGCTCAATTGATAAATACCACTCCGGCCTATGTACATAAATAAAGCGGACATCATAGTCGCTGTCCTTCGAGTGAAATCCCCACGCCCTGCTCCCGGACTCGACCGCTAAGCAAATTTTCACCTCATACTCCGTCTCTATTCGTTTTAGCTCTTCCAAAATTTTTTCTCTCATTTAATCACTCCTAATAAAACGTAACAATATTTAATCAATAATAATGGAAATTATTGAAGAACACCAAGAGCATTAACAGCAAAAGGTTTCCTGAAGGCCAAGAAGCCCCATCCGTTATGGATAGGGCTTCTAATACCAATGACCGTCAGTTGATAATGAATTAGCTGATCTTCTTGAGCTGCTCTGTTAATTTGAGGAACAGTTCCTTGTTCCTATCTAGTAATGTTTGGTCGATTTCCTCGCGGATTTTCTCCCTTTTAAATTCAAGAAGGGCATTGTTCAAGAACATCTCAGCAATAACAGAATCAGTGTTTTCATCCGAATGTTGTGGTGAATTTAGTAATTTTCTCTCCATGGAAATCAACTCCTTAAGCTTTTTATTATTATACGATTAGTTTTCTAAAAATTCAAACACTTTATTCTGGAAATATTAAAAAAATTTTGCGAATAAAAAAAGGGTGTCAGGCACCACTCGTGGACATTTGTCCTTATGTGGTGGACACCCATTTCTTACATCAGTGAATCTGGCTTTCAAATAAGGCGTTTCGTTGATTGAATTTAGTGATGAGTTTTAACAGGATCGCGTTACCGATTAAGAATCCGGCGCCAATCAGCAGCAAAACTAATGGGCTTAAGAAGAAAAATCCGCTTGCCTGGCTGACGATGATGCCGACAACTGGCAATACCATCAGACCGCCGAACTGCTGGGCTTCCTGAAAGGATTTCACTCTTGCCGAAACCAATACATTCAGGACTATGTTGAACAATACAAGAGTCGGAATTACCCAAAACATTAATATCAGCCAGTTGGCATTGATAAATAGTACTTCTTTAAAATATGGGTAGGCAATGATATTCACAATCACCGCATTAAGCACAAAGGCAGCAAAGGTAATCACTACAGATGGGACGAGTGAAGCAATCACCTTGCCGACAAATAATTCCGCAACCGAAATTGGCGCAAACAACAATGTTTCCAATGTGTTCCTTTCTTTTTCTCCGGCAAAGCTGTTAGACGAAGTGACCATCGAATTGATGATTGCCACTATCAAGAAAAACGGGATCATCATAAAGTTCAAAAAATAATAAACAGATTTCAAACTGAGCGTCGGCAATGCCACCAGTGTATCCCTCATATCAGAGTTAGGAAAGCTTTCGATAAAAGCATTTATTGGTTTCTCCAAATCCTTCGCCCCATCCGCAATCATGATTCCGGTATGAAGACCGAAGTATGAAAAGACGGCGGGGAATATAATGCACAGTAATAATGGCAAAATAATCATGGGCACCCACACCCTTTTGGATGAGAACGTCGCTTTTAAGTCCTTCCTGGCTATGGCGGAGATAATCTGCTTATTCATGGCTCTCACCTCGTATTTTAAAGTAAAGGGCTTCCAGACTTCTGTTGGTGATTTCGCAGGAATGAACCCACGATTCATTTAAAATCCCCTGAAGCAGCCTAGTAATCTCCTCTTTTGCAGCCAATGTGAACTCAAGCTGTGTGGGACTTACCCTTATGTATGGATACCCCAGAAAATTCCTCGAATCAGCAGGCTGCAGGCCTGTTTCAACCATCAGCTTAATTTCAGACAAATATTTGTCCTCCAGCTCACTCCTGGTCCCCTTTTCGATAATGTGTCCTCCATTCAAAAACAGGAACGAATCGCAAATCGTTTCAAGCTGGTGAAGCACATGAGAACAAATGACAATGGTTACCTTTTCTTCTTCATTCACCTGTTTTAAATAATGGATTACATCATTGATACCCTCAGGGTCTAAGCCGTTCGTTGGTTCATCCAGAAATAGAAGCCGCGGCTTATGCAGCAATGCCTTAGCTAAAGTAATCCGCTTTTTCATCCCGGTAGAAAACGTCCCGACCAATTGGTCCTTTTTATCAAGCATTTCAAATTGTTGGAGCAACTGCCGAATTCGCTTTGGGTCATATGCATTATAAACCCTGGAAAAAAACACGAGGTTGTCCCATGCACTCATATCATGGTAGAGTGCGGCACTTTCCGTCACAATTCCCGCCCTTTTTCTAATTTCATCGCCATGGGTTTTTGGATCATAATCCATGACCTTCATCTTGCCGCTTGTGGCGTCAATCACCCCGTTAAGGAGCCTTATCATGGTTGTCTTGCCTGCCCCATTCGGACCGAGCAGACCATTTATGCTCCCCTCGCGAATTGTAAATGACACATCCCGTAAAATTTGCCGTCCGGCGAACTCCTTTTCTACACCTAACGCCTCTACAATATCCAACCCCACCATTATTCCCCCCAACTTTATCTCTTTAGGCAGATTTTCGCCAATATTCCCCATTTTAGTTTAATATTATCAGATTTCTTGGAAATTCAGCATAATTTTTCAAAAAATTTTTAATTGCATCAAGAAAAGGTCATTTCGTAACCTATTATTTGCGGTTGTATTGTCCAAGTTTTGGGGAACAATAATTTCATCTATTTACTTGCTTATTAGGAGGAAGGATTAATGGCTGATGTACTCGCTGAATATAAGGCGGTAAATAACATTGATGTTTATTATGAATTTTATCCTAATCAAACAGCAGACAAAACCTTCGTCCTGCTGCATGGATTTCTTTCATCCACCTTTACTTTTCGTCATTTAATCTCATTGCTAAAAAAGGAATACCAGGTTTTGTCTGTTGACCTGCCCCCATTTGGGAAAAGTGCAAAATGCAGCCGTTATGTGTATTCCTATAAGAACTTGGCCCAAACCGTCATTGAACTAATCGAGACCCTTGGGTTAAGCAACATTATTTTTGTCGGGCATTCGATGGGAGGGCAAATTGTCTTAAATATTCTTAACCTGCGTCAAGAGCTCGCGGATAAGGCAATTCTGCTCTGTAGTTCGGCTTATCTGAAGCGTGCTACGCTGCCGTTGATTTTGACAAGCTATCTTCCCTATTTTCACCGGTTTGTAAAATACTACTTTGCCAGAACAGGTGTGGAAAAAAATCTCCAAGCAGCATTATATAATCACTCGATTATTAATGATGAAATGATCCGCGGCTACCTTCAGCCGTTCTTGCAGGATGAAATCTTTGTCGCGCTTACCAGGATGATTCGTGACCGCGAGGGTGATCTGCCAGCTGATGTTCTTAAAAAAATTGAAACACCGTGCCTGTTGATTTGGGGGGATCATGATAAATCAGTTCCGCTCCAGATTGGTGAAAAATTGAAAAATGACTTGGTCAACTCTGAACTTGTTATTTTAAAAGAAACTGGCCATGCCCTTCCCGAAGAGCGGCCGAATGAGGTCTTCCAATATATAAAAGGTTTCTTGGGGAAATTTCAAACGGTGACGAATTAATTATCCCCAACCTCTTTTCTCGTTGAAAAACCACCAAGCTTCCTTGGTGGTTTAAAATTACTTATACCTAAAATCAGCTTTCTTTTCCTTTTCATCATGCAAATGGTCGATATACTCGTTTGAAATTTCTCCAAGATGGATCATATTCTCACCTTGGTCTACCAGATCTCCAGATTTGAAAAACCATTTTGGAACGATAAAATCGATCAACGGTGCTCCTGCCTTGCTAGTAACCTCTACATTTAGGTTATTTGGCGCCTCTTTCAACTTCATTAGGTCTCTTAATGAAATATCTTGGTTGTTTACTTTGAACTTAACCTGGATTTCATAAAGATCAATCGTTTCTGTTAAAATCTCTTCTAGCTCATCTCGATCTTCCTCGCTTAATTCGGAAGTATCGTCAATTTCCAGAAATTTTTCAATTCTGGAATCGAATAAGCCCATTTGATCCAACTGAAATTTGTTCTTTTCTTCGACCTGGGCTAGGTATTCAAAAAAACGTTCAGATTCATCCTCCGTAATCCCGATTTCGTTCAATTCCTTTTCAATATCTGCCATGTATTCATCGTGGTTTACATAAAAATCCAAAGCCGTTTCCAAATCTTCGATGAATTTATATTCGGCAAGGGAATCGCCAAAATGATCCAACAGGTTTTTTACATCCTGTTGAGTCATATTGTATTTCGTTAGCAGCTCCTGTAAATTTTCTGCGGTGATCGGCGTCCCCAAAAACTCTCTCAGTTCATCGATTGAAGCAAATTCATCCAAGGGAAATTCATAAAAATCAAGATATTCCTGCAGTTCCTGCTTAGTCCAGCCTATTTCCCGCAGGTATTGGGTCAGTTCCTGCTCCGGCGGGGCTGCGAACGCCAATGGGACATTGACGAGAAGCATGGCAGATATTAATAAAAGCCCCGATGCTTTCTTTAAACCCATTCATTTCCCTCCCTTTGAATTTGGTTCATTCATAATGTTCCCACCAATAAAAAGTTAAGGAATGAAAATAACTGCCTATTTTGGGAACAAAAAAAGGATGCTCTAAAATCTTGAGCATCCTAATGTATCCGGCGGGGAGCATCCTATTTAAACCAGCCTTTTTCTTTTGACTGGGTAATTGCTTCAATGCGGTTTTTAACCTCCAGTTTATCGAGGATGATGGATATATAGTTCCGAACCGTGCCCGTTTTAATGCGGAGCTCCTCGGCGATTTCCTTCGTGTTTTTACCGTCTGCCACCAGCTCAAGCACTTCCCGTTCCCTGTCTGTCAGCGGATTCTCCTCCGCATATACATCATCCATCAGTTCCGGTGCATAGATGCGCCTGCCTGCCATAACACTCCTGATTGAGCCTGCCAGTTCCTCACTTGGACTGTCCTTTAACAAATAACCGCTCACGCCTGCCTTTAAGGCCCGTTGAAAGTAACCGGAACGGGCAAATGTGGTTAAAATAATCACCTTGCAGTCTGAGCCCTTTAGCTCTTCAGCTGCCTCGAGTCCGCTTTTTCCTGGCATCTCGATGTCCATAATGCAGACATCAGGTTTCAGGCTTCTTACAAGGGCAACAGCTTCTTCCCCATTCGCTGCCTTGCCGACCACTTCCATATCATCTTCCAAATTTAGCAAGGAACCAAATGCACCTAGGAGCATTTTTTGATCCTCGGCAATAACAATCTTAATCATTTCCAATCCCTCTTTCCTGTCGAGGTGTTAATACGTTCGGCACTTTAATGATTAATTTCGTTCCATTCTTGGTATCCAAGTCCAAACTTCCATTTATAAATTCAAGCCGTTCTTTAATACCGACTAATCCATGGCCCCCTGCCAGGCGCCCGGGCGTTCCCTTAAAAACACCATCATCCTTTATTGCCAGAAGAATCTCCCCGTTTGTTTGCCCAATGGATATAAGACATGATTTCGCACCGCTATGTTTAACTACATTATTGACCGCTTCCTTTAGACACATGCTTAAAATATTTTCAGTAAACGGCGAGACATTTGCCGTTGCCGTTGAAAATTCTCCCTCGCACACCAAGCTAATTTGGGCCGCTCTAAGCATTTCTTTTACCCGCTCGATTTCATCCTTCAAGCGGATTCCCCGCATTGAGGAGACCATTTTTCTTACCTCGCTTAAAGCCGTGCGCGCAGTTTGCTGGACATCCTTAAGCTCACTCCGGGCCTGCTCGGGGTCTTTAGTAATTAACCTTCTGGCTAAATCGGATTTTAAGCCGATGAGGGAAAGCTTCTGCCCTAGTGTATCATGAAGGTCACGGGCAATCCGCTGCCGCTCCTCAATTTTCACCAGTTCGGCAATCCGTTTGTTGGCATCTTCCAGTTTCTCCTCAAGCTGGCCCCGTTCTTTCCGATTATGAATGCTAAATGGGAGCAAAATAACACTGACCCAAGTAATCACAACAAACGGCAATTGCTGCAGAAATAATCTCTCATGCATGACAATGCTATAGTTAATCGAAATGGTGGTACTTAATAAATGAATAAAATACAGGGTGAAAAAGGCAATCCGGTCTTTTATATTACCGAGAAAGTAAGCAAGGAAAAACGCAAAATAAACATAGCTGAACAGGCTTGTCGCCGTAATCGATATCCCGATCAAGATCAGAGTCCAGAAGTATACAAGCCAGCCTTTTGAAATAAAGGCAATTCGATAAAGGATAAAAAACGTTAGCGTAAGTAAAATTCCCACCACAATCTGAGCGGTACTCGGAGCCTGAAAGATAAAATAAAACGGCAAGATACAAAGAATTGTCCAAATGTAGGGGGCAATCCCATTATTTTTTTGGAATGTCAAATATCTTTTAATCATGTTTGGGACCTCTTTTTTCACTTTAATCCTTACCCTATATCATATCTAAAATTCACCTAAAAGAAAAACCCCAAAGCCCTGATGGACAATGGAGTTTTTTCATAAATTATTTTACTAAAACTTTAAAGCTGTCTTCAACACGATTTACCAACTTTTGGTTGTTTTCTCTTGCCAGCTTTACATATTCGTCAGTAACCTGCTGCCATCCTTGGCGACGCTCTCTAGAAACTTTAATATAATTCTCGCTGCCCTCGATAAAATTGTTTTCCAAACGGGCAATTAAATCTAGTCCTGCGGCAATTGGAGCTGCAGCCAACTGCTCAATACGCTCAGAAACCTCACCCAACTGCTCCTTAACTTCTGGGCTGACAACCTGTTTTGCCTCTCCATTTTTACTGAGTCTGCCGGAAACACCCTTCACCAATTCACTATTTGTCTTTCTATAGGTTTGAAAAAGGTTGCCCAGTGAAAATCTGAATTCCTGATTGAATTTCACCACTTCTTTAACGGCATCCAGATAAGCTTCCTCCCTTTGTTCACGAAGCTGTCTTGCACGTTCTACCGATTGCTCGTATTGATTCCAAAGCGTATCTACGAATTGGTTTTTCCGAACTTCTGCATGTCCATCTTGCTTTGATGATGCACCCATTTTTATTCCTCCTTAAAATTACATGTAGATATGATGTAGTTAATCGATGCTAGTCTATATATGTAATTTACACCTATATGTAATAATTTGTCAACCTCCATTATATAATAAAATAATCAGAATATTTTTATATGTTTATACAGTGTAAATGTTGGGAAGAAAAGGTATTAAAAAATCACTGGGAGGAATGAAATTTGAATCAGGTATTCAAATGCTGTTATGAAATTCCTTATTTGCGACTTGGAGCCGGTGAACCTTTAGTGTTAATTCATGGACTTGGAGAAGTAAAAGAGGGCTGGTCGAACCAGTTTGAATTAGCCGATCAGTATGACCTGATTATCCCTGATTTACGCGGACATGGTGATTATCATTCACCCGGCGAAATCACGATTAAAAACTTTGCCCATGATGTCATTACCCTGTTAAAAGGACTCGGAATTGAAAGCGCCCACATTTGCGGACTTTCCATGGGAGGCATGGTCGCTCAGGAAATTTATCGCCAGGCCCCGAAATTGTGCCGCTCCTTGTTGCTGGTAAGTACGTTTCATTATGCCCCCAAGCACCTTGGAAAGCTATTCCTGGCTTATCGTAAAGCCCGTGCAGCCAATAAGGCTCCGGAGTTAATAAAAGAAACAGCCGCAAAGGTTTGCCTTTATTCCTGGTCGGAAGAAAACTTTAAAAAGTTTTATCAATTTTACCGGCCAAATCAGAAATATTATTTTCAATCGATGGAAGCATGCCTGAAAGTCAATAATTTGGCACTTCTTCCTACGATTACAGTGCCAACCCTGATTATTGGCGGCCAATATGATTCGGTCACCCCTGTTTGGGTCCAATTTTTAATGCATAAACTCATCCGCCATTCCGAGTTTGTCATCTTCAGAAATACAGGACATGTTGCCAAGCTTGAGGCCAAGGATGCCTTCAATAAAGTGCTTAGAGATTTTTTAGATAAGCACCAAACGGCAAGTTAAGGGAGGATTTATCCTCCTCTAAACTCCCATATATTATATATGACCTTGTACCCTGCTTTATTCCCCTAAATTTGCCTACAGTTGATTGGACCTGCTAGATGCCCATTGATCGACAATCTTGGCAAACAGACCGGACAATGCCAAACCGACATGCCCGCTTTCCACGACGACATAGGTCTTATCTTTACTTGAAACCAAATCCATTATCGGCTTGCTTTGTTCTTCTAAAACTAAATTATCTCTCGAGCCTGATATGACAAAGAGATTTGCATTAATATTTTTCAAATCAGCCTTTTTGTTGCCAATAACCAATTCACCTTTCACAAGCTTGTTCTCTTTAAACAATTCAGTCGTCAACTGACGGTAGGCCTCACCGGCAAAAGGAACCTGATCCACCGTCCACTTGTTCATGCGTCTCCATTTATCAACATACCGATGGTCATGGGCTCTAGCCAGCAACATCGTATAGTTGGTAAAATAAACCGGAGCGCCGATGGCCCGGAACATCCCCTCAACCATTTTAGGCGGAATATTCCCATATACATCAATAAAATGGTCAATGTTAATATCACCTTGTCTTAAACCTTCGGCCCATTTATCCGGTCCGACAAATGGCTGGAAATCAATTGGTACGGTTGCAACGATTAAATTTTTAATTGGTTCGTCTGCTATAGAAGCATAGATGGAGGCAATCGTACCACCTAAGCAATAGCCAACCAAAGTAATCTCGTCTACTCCGGAATGGCGAATAGCCCGTTTTACAGCAGTGCGAAGATATTTATCGATGTACGTATCCAGACCGATTTTTTTATCCTCATAGCCTGGTGCCCCCCAATCCAGAAGGTACACCTCATAGCCCATGTTCGTCAGCCCTTCAATAACGCTCGTTTTAGGGGCTACGTCAAGAATGTATGGTTTATTGAATAGCGAGTATACAAAAAATAACGGAATCTCATATTTCCTATGTTTGGCCGGATAATGCCACAATACTGATTTATTTTTCCGCCACACCTCCGCTTTTGGTGTGTGACCAATCTTCGGCTCCGGTTCAGTTAAAGCCTTTAACACATTATTCCATCGTTTGGCTTCTTTTTCATAATCGAATTCAGGTATAAGATTTTTAATTGGTGTATCTGTTGCCATGGCCATAGCCACCACCCCTCAAATTACTTTGCCGAACCTGTCCCAGTTAACACGGGCTCCACTGTCTTTTCTTTAGAAATCAGGCCTTTGAGCTCATCAAACTCATCCTTGAAATTGTGTAATTTCAGTAATTCAAATTTCATTTCTTGAAGCTCGGCATGTAGGCTCTTTGTATCTGCCAGTTCTTTTTTTGTCTTAACCAATTCCGTTTTTAATTGTTTCGTCAGTTTAATAATTTCCTTCGATACTTCTACGACACTTTGGATTTCTTTGCTTTGTGATTTAACAGAGTCTTGCAGTTCCCAAATTTGTTCCTCAAGAGCTTCTATTTTTTCTTCTGTTTGGATTGTCAGATTTGCAACATTGGTGACATCACTCTTTGTCGGCAAATTAAGGACACTCGCAAGCGCCTCTTGATTCTTCTTCAAGGTCTCTAAATAACGGGAATGGAATTCCGTACCCGCATTTGTCATTTTGACAAACTCTTTGTTGTTCGTCCAAAGAAAGATAAAATCATTGATTTGCTTTTCCCACAATAAACTTAATTTATGAAAAGATTCATATGGGTCATATGTTTTATTATCTGACATTCCTGGTCACCTCGTTTAAGTATTAGCTGGATCTACAGCATTTTTCATATATTTTTGGAATGGAAAAAGTGCTGATTTAACTTGGTTTGAAAATAAGTCGACAAACACTTTTTGATATTCATAAAATATGCTTGTTGTTTTTTTAACACTATCAATATATTTTTCTCTGCCTGCTTTCCTAACAGCAATGTACTTTTCAACCATTTCCAAATATTTGTCCAAAGCCTGCACACTGTCCACCGAACGGAATGGCGTTAATAACAGCGAGGTAGTTTTCTTTTGAATGTCATCTACTGCCTCATTAAGTTCCTCGTACGATTTTGCAGGAAAAAAATTCTGCAGTGTCGTTGTCGTTACTAATAGTTCCTCACGGGCCGCTTTTTCCCAAGTTTTTACCTCTTGACCAAATTGCTCCGTAATTGCTTTAATATTTTCCCGATTGCGTTTAATCGTCTCAACGTAGCTTTTTACTGCTTCCAAAAATAATTCATCCCGCTTATTATATCGTGCTACCCAACCATCCAATTCATCAAAACCCAGCTTCCACATAAGTTCCAAGCTAGAAAGCTGCTTTACCCCTTCAGCAGTTGTTTCTTGTTCTCTTTCAGTTGTATCTGCCATGTTCACTGTTCCTCCTCCGCTTTGTTTAAGTCTCAAATAATTTTTTTAATTCCAGCAAATCCTCTTCCAACGTCATTAATTTATTGTTGTGTATGTCTTTAACTTCCTGTTGCAAGACTGCCAGCAACTCTTTCGAAGATTGAGTGACCGTTTTTAATTGCTGAAGATTATGATGCTGCTCCTTGCTGATAAGATAAACGGTCTCATCCAGCATATCCAGTTGATCCTCACAATCTACTAATGTTACTGAAATAGCTGCTATTTCATCTTTATTAGGAAGGTCCAACCGTTTTAACCATCTGGTTGTTAATCTTTTGTGAACTTTAACCTTTTTTAAATGGAGTTCTAATGCCCTGCCAAATGCTAGCGTAAAATTGCGGCAATTAGTAAGGGAATGGATTTGTTTATTCGTTTCCGCCTCCAGGTATTTATAATATTCAACTGAATCTTGATGCTTGGTTTCCATTTAAACCCCTCTTAACTAACCGGTCGGTATGTTTGTGTAAACATTTACATTCGTATGTTTATCTAAACATAATTACTGGTAGCCTTCAAGGGAATACCCATGGAATTCAGAAAGTTTTCAAAAATGGCAAATATTTTCATAATAATCTATTGTACTCCTGCAGTTGTCCCTCCGTCGACAACTAAAACATGCCCGTAAACATAATCAGAGGCCGCTGATGCCAAAAATAGTGCCGGGCCTTTCATATCGTCATCGGAACCAAAACGGCCGGCAGGAGTACGCTCAAGAATTTTTTCTCCGGAATAATCCAAAATCGCTTTTGCCATTTTAGTAGGAAAAAAGCCTGGGGCAATCGCATTAACATGAACATTATACGGAGCAAGCTTTACCGCGAGATCCTTCGTAAAAGCAATGACAGCTCCCTTACTTGCCGTATAGCCGATGGCATCCATAACTAATGGGTCTTGTCCACCTAATCCAGCAATCGAGGCAATGTTGATAATTTTGCCTGAACGTTGTTCTTTCATGATTTTCCCAACTGCCTGGGAGAACAGGAAAACTGCCTTAAGGTTGATATCCATTACCTTATCCCATTTGTCTGCCGGCATTTCCAAGGCAGGTGCCCCCCAGCTAGTTCCGCTGTTATTGACGAGAATATCAATGGCGCCAAACTCCTTGGCCGTTTCGTCAACAACATATTGGATATCTTCGGGATTAGACACATCGCATTTAAACGCCAAGGCTCGCACGCCTCTTTCCCGGAGCGCATCTACAAACGCTTGGCATGCATCAAGATTCCTTGAGCATATAACGATATTAGCCCCCGCTTCGGCATAGGCTGTGGCAATTTGCTGGCCCAAACCCCTACCACCGCCGGTAACAATCGCTGTCTTTCCTTTTAAACTAAATAAGTCCTGTATATCCATAAATAATTCTCCTTCATCAAGCGGATTAAGAACCTCTCCAATTCTATTGGCCCCGCTCGCATGTTTATATTATGATAAAACAATAGAATATTAATATAATTTCAATTATTATGGGTAATATTGGATTTGTAAACCTAACCTTGTCGACAAAATTCCCTATTTTTTGTCATTTTATTATCAAACCTTTAGTAAAACGAATGAAGAAAATGGCTAGACATCGACATGATAGAAAACGGCCCGGCCAATTTTGACCGGGCCGTTTGTATAAGATTCCCCTTTTTTTGACCGTTAACCCCTAGCTTTCTCCAATTAATCTTTCAATCTATAATTATGCCTTTACTTTTGAGAGTTCCTGATCGCGCAATACCCGTCTGAGCAATTTTCCAACCGATGATTTTGGCAGCTCCGCAAGAATTTCTACTTCCTTCGGTGCCTTATACGGGGCAAGGTTATCCTTTCCAAACTGAATAACTTCCTCAGGAGAAAGCGTAAATCCCGCTTTGAGCTTTATAAACGCTTTTACTGTTTCGCCTCGATAGGAATCAGGCACGCCAACGACAATCGCTTCTTCTACACCATCAAGTTTATAGAGCACTTCCTCAACTTCGCGCGGATAAACATTGTAGCCACTGGCGATGATCATATCCTTTTGGCGGTCGAGGATATAGAAATAGCCATCTTCATCCATCTTCGCAATATCCCCTGTAAACAACCAGCCATCCTTTAACACCTCTTCCGTATCCTTCGGACGATTCCAGTAACCCTTCATTACTTGAGGGCCTTTGACAATTAATTGACCCTGATCGCCAACCGGAACATCAATAAACTCACCGTCTTCCGTTTCACGAACAATTCTGATCACCGTACTCGGAACTGGAATTCCGATACTTCCATATTTTCTTGGCAAGAACGGAGGATTAAAAGCAACTGTCGGCGCTGCCTCGGAAAGCCCATACCCATCTCTTAGAATGGCGCCAGTGATCTTTTCAAATATTTTCGCCTGCTCCACAGGTAACGGCGCCCCACCGCTGCCTGTATAATAGACTTCTTCAAAATGGCATTCTTTTAATGCTTCAGGCTGGCTGTTCAACGCAAAATACATTGTCGGAACTCCGGCAAAAATTAATGGCTTCTCCCGCTTTATCGTCTCCATGACTTCCTTTACATCAAACCGAGGAAGGATAATCTGATTGGCACCCTCCCGAATTCCACAAAGGGCGACACTTGAAAGACCATACACATGAAACATTGGGAGGACCGTGATCATTTTAAAGGATTCGGGAATTTCATCCCATGTATTATAAATAAAATCACAAACTTGGTTAAAGTTCGCCAACAAATTATAATGGGTCAGCATGACACCCTTTGGAACACCGGTAGTACCGCCAGTATATTGCAAGACTGCAACATCTTCATGTGGATTGATTTCAACCTCTGGGAACGAGACCTCGACCTGAAGGGCTGCATCAAAGTATACATCCTCTTCGCCAAGCTCCATTCTTTCCCCGCCAAAACTAACAACGATTACTTTCTTTAAGGAGGTAGTGGATTGCGCTTTTTTCACCTTCGGGTAAAAGCCATCGAGGACAACCATGAACTTGGCACCGGAATCCTCGAGAACAAATTCGATTTCGCGTTCCACATACATTGGATTCACTTGGACAGCGATCGCGCCCAAGCGAAAAATCGCAAATAAAGTAAACATGTATTGCGGGCAATTTGGCAGCATGATTGCGACCCGATCGCCCTTCTTCAGTCCCTCTTTATGTAATGCAGCCGCGAGACGATCTACAATCATTTTCGTTTCAATAAAACTAAAGACCTTTCCATAAAACGTAAATGCTGGTTTGGTTTCGAACCGGTTTACTGCATTCTCCAAGAAATCATAAAGCGACTCATACTTTACACTCACATGCTCATCCACTCTGGGGTCATACCACTTTAACCAAGGCTTTTGCTGATAATCCATCATAAATCCTCCTTAAAGATAGTTTTCATACCAATACTTCACATAAGAATTCAATAATAAAAATACTTAGTGAAGCATAATACAGTTTAAATTATTGATATGAATTGAAAAATTGTAAACGCACTTATCTCGACAGGATTCCACAAGTATCCTTGGTTTTCTTAAATTACTGCATTTCTCGTTCAATATATTAACTTGTCAACCTAAAAAGAACGTCGAATATTGTCTTTTTTCTATTGAATATTCACAAAACTTTAACATTATCTTGTGAACATTTTTTGACAACAAAAAAACTGCCGTATCCTAGCGGATTTGGCAGTTTTTTATTAACCTGTTTTCAAAATCTTCCTGACTTAAAAATTGAAAATAATAACCAAAGAAATAACGTTATGATAATTCCGAAGCCTAATTCAACAATCGAATAATTCGTTAGGAGCTTTGAAGTCTGTCCAGATATTGAAGTACCGATGATCACCCCAGTCAACAAAATACTGATTGAAAGAAGAATCATGCTAAAAGAAATCCGGTTACTGATTCGGTTTAACTTCTTGACAAATGAATCAATTTCCGGGGAGGTAAGGTCAATTTTCATCCTACCCTTTGACATGATTGCCGCCATCTCTTTTACCTGTTTTGGCAAGTCGTTTAATATATCGCCATACTCATTGACTTGACTCCACATTTTTTCAGCCATGTTTTTAGGGTGATACCGCTCTTTCAGCAATTGACGGCCAAATGGCTCGGCAATTTTAACAATATTTAACTCCGGGTCCAACTTTTCGATGACGCCTTCAATTGTAAGGAGTGTTTTCCCGAGAATAGTCAAATCAGTTGGCAGCTGAATCCGATGCCGAAAGGCAACAGTAAATAAATCATTGACCGTCTTGCCCATGCTCATTTCACTAAACGGAACATCACTATATTTTTCACGGAGACGGTCGACATCCAATCGCAGCTGTTTGCGGTCGACATCGTCCGGTACCAGGCCCATATTGGTAATCCCTCGGACCACTTCATCCGTATTTCGGTTCATCAACGCGATCACAAATGAAGCAAGATGATTTCTCATATCGGAGCTAAGCCGCCCGATTATTCCGAAATCCATAAAAGCGATCACTTCCCCCGGTAAAGCCAAGATATTGCCTGGATGGGGATCGCCATGGAAGAACCCATCGATTAATATTTGTTGAAATATCGCATTAACCACCGTTTCCCCAAGGTTTTTAATGTTATAGCCCGCTTGATGCAGCCGCTCCTCTTCATTTAGCTTGATTCCTTCAATATATTCCATCGTAATCATTTTCTCGGTCGTATATTCCCAATGGATTTTTGGAATTAACACTTTCGGATTGGCAGTAAATTGGTGAGCAATCTTTTCTGAATTCCGTGCTTCAATTTTATAATCCAGCTCCAGTCGTAAGGAATTAGCGATTTCCTCCATAATCTCGCGTACCTGATAGCGCCTTGCCCATTCAATTCTTGCGTCAGCTACCCTTGCCAGTTCCTGCAGGATTTCCAAATCTGTTTCCATCACTTGTTTAACTTGCGGGCGCTGCACTTTTATCGCTACCTTTTCACCTGTATGCAAAGTGGCGGCATGCACTTGCCCGATAGAGGCTGCGGCAATAGGCTCTTCCGAGAACTGTGCAAAAGTGTTTTTCAGGGAGTCTGCCAATTCTTGTTCAACGATTGCCTTCACCTCCTCGAAGGGGAATGGCGGAACCTGATCCTGAAGCTTTACAAGCTCTTTAATGATATCAGGAGGAATTATATCAGGTCTGGTACTGGCAATTTGGCCGATTTTCACAAAAGTTGGCCCAAGCTCTTCCAGGAATAACCTGACCCGTTCACCTGTCGACTTTCCCGCGCTGCTCCTTGTGCCTTCGACAAAAAGCTTTTTGGGAACAGCCAACAAGTCAAGCAGCCCCATTTCTTTTACCAGAAACCCGAATCCATGTCTGGTAAAGGCATAAACAATATCACGAGAACGCGAAATCTGCCGTACCTTTTTCTTAATCATCGCAATCACTACCATTTACACATATTTGATTAAACCATCTCATGCTTTATTGGTACTTTTCAAGTAAATATTTAGATTTCCTCAAAATGTTCAAATTCTACTAAAATAAAGAAAGGATAATCCGTTAAACGGATCATCCTTGAAAAAACGATTATTTTATTAACATATGAAATACTTGTTCAACGTCCTTGTCGCCTCGTCCGGAGAGGTTTACAACCAGGACATCCTCAGGAGAAAGTTCCTTTGCCAGTTTGATCGCGTGGGCAACGGCATGGGAGCTTTCCAAAGCGGGAATAATCCCTTCGGTTTTGCTCAACACTTGGAATGCCTCCAGCGCTTCTTGTCCGGTTGCAGTTGCATATTCCGCTCTTCCACTCACTTTTAAGAAGCTATGCTCCGGCCCGATGCCGGGATAATCTAGCCCGGCTGCAATCGAATAGGTTGGTTTAGGATCACCATTTTCATCAAGGAGTGTAATACACTTAAAACCATGGATGACTGCTGGCACTCCTTCCGTCAACGTAGGTGCTTCCGCAGGTTCGACGCCAATTAATCGAACATCCTTTTCCGCAATATAATGGGCAAATGCACCGATGGCATTGCTGCCGCCGCCAGCACAGGCAATCACCGCCGTAGGCAGCTTCCCTTCTTTTTCTACTACCTGACGTTTCGATTCCTCACTGATAACCGCTTGGAAATGCTTTACCATTGTCGGGTATGGATGAGGGCCCACCGCCGAACCTAGCAAATAAAAAGTATTTTGATAGTTTTGCACAAGGTCGCCGAGCGCCTCATCAACAGCATCTTTTAATCTACCTTGGCCCTTGGCAACCGGGACCACTTTTGCCCCCAGTAATTCCATGCGAAAAACATTTAACGCCTGGCGTTCGGTATCAAGCTTGCCCATATAAATGACGCACTCCATGCCGAACATCGCGCAGGCCGTTGCTGTCGCGACCCCGTGCTTGCCGGCCCCGGTTTCAGCGATAATCCTCTTTGCTCCCATACGTTTTGCCAATAAAATTTGGCCAATGGCATTATTGATTTTATGAGCCCCGGTATGGTTTAAGTCTTCACGCTTTAAATAGATTTTCGCCCCGCCGATTTTCTTTGTTAAATTTTCGGCAAACGTCAGCGGATTCTCTCGGCCAATGTATTCCCTTAAGTAATATTTAAATTCTTCGATAAATTCCGGATCATCCTTATACCGTAAAAACTGTGCTTCCAATTCATTCAAAACCTGCTGCAGCTCCTCCGGAACAAAGCTGCCGCCAAACTCTCCAAAATAGCCTCTTCTTTCTACACTCGCTCTCTCCATGCTCATCTCTTCTCGTCTCCTTCTAAACTAGTTTTAGAATTTGTTATTTACCTGAATAATCAGATTTATTTTAACATCATTTTATGGTGTGTGCCAGTATGTACCCTATAAAAAGAACCGAAAGTGGCACACTTTCGATTCCAGTATAAATTATTCATATCTTAAAGATTCGATTGGGTCGAGTTTCGATGCCTTATTTGCCGGCAGAATCCCAAAAACCACCCCAATAACCATTGAAAATAACACACCGCCCAATACAACCTGCCAGGACACTAACGATGGCCAGCCGGCAAAGAAGCTGACAATTTCTGATGTACCCCAGCCGAGGAAAATCCCCAGGATGCCGCCAATCAAGGTTAATGTCATCGACTCTATCAGGAATTGGGTTAATACCTGCCCCCTTGTTGCCCCAAGAGCCATGCGGATGCCGATTTCCCTCGTCCGTTCCGTTACTGACACCAGCATGATATTCATGACGCCAATTCCACCAACAAACAAGGAAATCCCGGCGATGCTTCCGATAATCAAGGTCATAATTTGGGTGACTTGGCCCACCCCTTGAGCGATTTCTTCCATATTGATAACTTGATAGGATTTTTCCGTATTATGCATCCTGTTTAATAAATTAGCTGCCTTTTTCCCAGCCGTCTGGAGCTGCTCTGCCGAGTCCGCCTGTATGGTCACCTGGGTAAAATCACTGCTTCCATAAATGATTTTCCATGTTTGAAATGGGAGATACACTTCCATTGACCCGAAAGCCAATAGCCCTGTCGGCTTCTCAAGAACACCAATTACTTCAATTGGTTGATTAGCCAATGTGATAATTTTTCCGATGGGATTTTTCCCCTTGAAAAGCTCTTCCTGCAACTTGTTACTGATTAGAGCGACTCGTCTCCCGCCAAGAAAATCGGCAGTCGATAAATTTCTCCCTTTCTCAACCTTTAATTGGTTCAATTTAAGATAGGCTTGATTAATTCCAGTTGAGGAAACATCGGCTGTATCCTGCTGATATCGGACTGCCGATAAGGTCGTACTGGATGCGACGACTTGTTTTACTTCCGGTAGCTGTTCTAATGCACGAATATCCTCCTGCTTAAACGGAGCCTGCAGAAATATATTGGGGTTTGCACGAATCTCCTCATCAGAAGGCTGGTAAAACATCTCGATGGTGTTTCCCGGTCCAGTAATTTGCGACTTCAACATCGCTTCCCCGCCCTGACCGATCGCCACGACAATGATTACAGCTCCGACGCCAATAATAATCCCGAGCATAGTCAAAATGCTCCGCAGTTTATGGGCTTTTAGAGAGCTTAACGCCATCAGCATATTTTCCATAAAACTCATGTCCGCTGCCCCCTTTCCGCAGCAGCCGAAACCTGAATCATTCCGTCTCTGACTAGAATCGTACGGTTTGCATATTCTGCCACCTCGGGCTCATGCGTAACAACGACCACCGTTACTCCTTCTTGATTCAGTTCGCGAAATTGCTCCATAATTGCCATGCTTGTTTTAGTATCAAGAGCTCCGGTTGGCTCGTCCGCCAAAATCAGCTTTGGCCTGTTAACAATTGAGCGGGCAATCGCCACCCGCTGCTTCTGTCCACCGGACAAGGCGTTCGGAAGATGATCCATCCGGTCTTCAAGGCCTATTTTTCTTAACGCGTCTTCAGCCCGGGACTGCCGTTCCGACTTGGAGATTCCGGCATATATCATCGGTAGTTCCACATTTTTCATGGCTGTCAGCCGGGGCAGCAGATGGAATTGCTGAAACACAAAGCCAATCGACTGATTTCGTACCCGAGCCAGCTCTTTATCGTTATAATTCGATACATCTTCGCCGCCTAGGAAATATTGCCCAGAAGTCGGCTTATCCAGACAGCCGATGATATTCATTAAAGTGGACTTACCGGAACCGGAGGGACCCATAATGGCGACAAACTCCCCCTCCTCAATGATCAAGCTGATATTTTTCAAAATATCGATCGATTCTTTTCCAACCAAAAAGGATTTAGTGATGGATTCAAGGCGGATCATTGGGTTGTCACTTCCATCCCGTCTCGCAATTTGTCGGGTCCCTTTACGATAATCCGGTCTTTTTTGGAGACCCCTTTAACAATTTCCAGCTTCTCCCCTGAAGTGAGCCCGGTTTTGACCTGCTGTTTTTTTGCTTTTCCATCCTTAACCAGGAACACATATGGGTCATCGCCATCATCGTGGATGGCCTCGATTGGCAGAACTGCGGCCATCTTTTTTTCCGTCTCAATTTCCATCAGAACCTGAAAGCCTGGTTTTAATGCTTTTAAGTCGCCAGTGATTTTAACAGTGACCGGGTATTGGACAGCTTGGCTGCCATTTGCCATTCCAGCTTGGCTCGTTTGCGGCAAAACGGCAATTTTAGTAATTTCACCTTGCCATTCCTGGTTTGGGACAGCATCGGAACGAATGATAACCTTTTGTCCGCCCGCAACCTTTAATGTGTCATATTCTGATAGAAGTCCTGAAGCGGTCATACTATCCAGCTTTCCTATATGTATAATAGGTTCTGCCCCGGCCCCAGCCGCCATGGATACTGGCGGTTTTTTTGCAGTTAACACGACACCGTCGATTGTGCTCTTAATCTCCAAATCACTTTTCCGTTTTGATATTATATCCTTTTGCAGATTGGCCTGCTTCAGGTCCAGATTGGCCAGTTTCTTTTCCATTTCAATTCGTTCAAATTCAGGATCCAGCTGTTTTTTTGCTTCGTCCTTCCCTACTTGGTCAATCAGTGTTTTTTCCTTGTCCTTAAATTGTTTGGTTTGTTTATCAAGCTGGGAAATTTTGAGATTCGCCGTTTCAATTGCAATTTTATTCTGTTCAACTTCCAATTCAAGCTGGGGATTTTGCAATTTGGCAATGACAGTATCTTTCTCGATCGTCTGCCCTTCCTCGACAAGCAGTTCCTGCAATTCTCCTTTTTCCGGAGAAGCGTAGACGAGCTGTTCCGCTTCCAGTTTTACCGTTCCCGGTACCATCAACAGTGAAGAAATCTCCTCCTCGACAAGCTGGGCAGTTTTGACAGCGGGTCCTTTGGCAAAGGCCTGTCGATAAACACTAATAGAAATCATGAGGACAAGTAAGCTGGCAACACCTATAATAATCCACGTTTTCTTTTTCATATGGGACGGTCAGGAGACCAGGCCATCAAAATGACAGCATGTGGCGCCTGACCCTATGCTCCTTTCGTTTTGCCTCATATGGGCTATAGCGGCAAAATTTGAGTTTGGCAACTTACAGCTGCGGCGCTGCTTGTAATGCAGTGCCGATTAAAGCAAAACCGATTGTGATAAGGAAGAAGATAATCGCAACTGTCCATGCCAAGCCTTTTGAGAAGCCAGCTGTTTTGTGGAGACCCAGCGCAGTTAAAATAGTTGTCCAGATGCCAAAAACCTCAATCGAACCGAGGACACCCGGTTTATCAAGATTCAATACTCCTGCCAGACTTGTCACATAGATTTCCGGGTTGCCGCCAATACCATAGCGAATGGCCATATTCAAAATCAACCCAATGGCCCCGACGAACATGATAAATGTATTCAATGAAAATAATTGCTTGAATGTAACAGATGAACCGGCAATCTTGGCAATTAACAAATAAATGGCACTGCTGATCAAAATGCCGATAATAGGTGAGACAATGCCGGTAACCGCAACTGTAATCCTAGTAATGCCTAAAAATAATTCGGCCTGATCTTCCGGAATGCCCTGATCGATTAAGGTTTCCACATTCATCGATAACGCCATTAATGCCATCCCAATACCAAAAATAATGCAGATTAGTGTCAGTGGCGCCCAGATTTTTGGATTTTGCTTGATTCTCGCGAATTGTTCTCCCGGACTGGTGAACATTCCTAATAAACTGGGATTCTCTTTCTTCATCTCTGTTTGCATTTCCATAGTATAAACCCCCTGTTTCCATTTCTGTAAGACTTTACAATCTGATTATACGACAAAGTTTGAGAAAAGTTTCACTTTTCCTGTACTTTACTTTCGCTCTATATTTCTTATTAATATTTTTAAAAACTATGAGTTTAAAATAGTAAGAGGATATTTTCTACCAATATCGAAATATATACTAAAGTAGGTTTTATTATCAATGAATTAACAGCATACAGGAGGACTAAAAAATGCGTAACGAAGAGATGCTGCTCATACCTGGGCCGACACCTGTTGTCGATTCCATTTATGATGCGCTGGGTCAGGAAACTAGAGGTCACACTGACCCAAGATTTGTCACGATTTACAAAAATGCCATTACACAAACGAAAGAAATGCTAAAAACAGATGGAGAGGTATTTATTATTTCGGGATCAGGGACATTGGCGATGGAGATGGCACTTGTAAATACGGTCGCAGCCTCTGAAAAACTTCTCGTCATTAGCCAGGGATATTTTGGGGATAGGTTTATTCATTTGGGGAAAGCATTCGGTATCGAGGTTGAGGTATTGCAATCAGAATGGGGCAAACAGGTAGAACCTTCTGATGTTGAGGAAAAACTTGCCAATGGAAACTTCAAAGCAGTGACCATTACTCATGCAGATACTTCGACCGGTGTTGCTGCCGATTTGGATACCCTGGTGCCGATCATTAAAAAACATGGGGCATTGGTCCTTCTTGACGGTGTTTGTGCTACTGCCGCAATGGAAGAAGATATGAGCAAAGCTTATGGTCAGCCTAATTATAAAATCGATGTGGTTCTAACTGGTTCCCAAAAAGCCATTGGTGTACCGCCTGGTTTGGCGATCGTAGCTTTTAATCAGACAGCTTTGGCGGCCAGGGAGCAAATCGAGCGGGTACCCGCTTATTATTGCGATATTTATAATTGGATTCCGATTATGAACGATCCAGGCAAGTATTTTGCCACACCGCCGGTCAACTTGATTTACGCCTATGATGAAGGAATGAGGTTGGTGCTTGCGGAAGGGATGGAAAAGCGATACCTTCGCCATAAACTATTTGGCAAGGCAGTAAGGGCTGCCCTTGCCGAATACGGTATGAAAGCATTGGCGGAAGAGAATGCCGCAGCCGCAACATTAAGCTGTATCCTATATCCAGAGGGATTGAACGATGCCACCTTCCGTGCCGCACTGGCAGAAAAAGGCGTGATTGTTGCCGGGGCACTCGCCCACTTGTCCGGAAAGGCATTTCGAATCGGACATATGGGGAATACGACTGAGGACATGCTTGAAAAAGCGATTGTGCTAATCGGGGAAACGATGAATGATATGGGCTTCTCCGTAAATCCGGAACAGGCAGTCAAAAGCCTTAGGCAATGCCTAATCCCACTTGAAATTAAATAAATGCTATACAAAGGGAGGTGAATAAATTTCACCCCCCTGTTTTCGTTTAAGGAACAATATTGCCCGCAGCTTTATAAATTTGATACCATTCTTCCCTAGTTAATATAAGCTCTGAGCCGCTGCAGGCATCCTTCATTCGCTGCGGGTTTGTCGTACCAAGGATGACTTGGATATTGGCCGGATGGCGGGTAATCCAGGCGACGGCAACAGCAGTGTTCGTTACACCATATTTTTCAGCAATACTGTCGATTGTTTTATTCAATTCGGGGTAATGCTCCATATCTCCAAGAAAAACACCTTCAAAAAAGCCATGCTGGAATGGCGACCAAGCCTGAATCGTCATATCGTTTAAACGAGAATATTCCAAAATGCTGCTATCGCGATTAATCGCTTGGTCAATCTTCATATTTAGCGAAATTCCTGCGTCAATCATCGGCGTATGGGCAATGCTAAACTGCAATTGGTTGATGACCAATTTATACGGAATGTATTTCTGCAGCAGTTCAATTTGCGCCGGATTATGGTTCGATACCCCAAAATACTTTACCTTGCCACTTGTGTGTAGCTGTTCAAATGCTTCCGCCACTTCCTCAGGCTCCATTAACGGGTCAGGGCGATGCAGCAGCAAAATATCGAGAAAATCAGTTTTTAATCGGGATAATATCCCATCGACAGATCTGATAATATGCTCCTTTGAAAAATCAAAATAGCCCTCCGGCACGCGAATTCCACATTTGCTTTGCAAGATCATGTTATCCCGAATCCCGGGATTCATTTGGATGGCTTCTGAAAAGATTTCCTCACACTGGCCTCGGCCGTAAATATCGGCATGGTCAAAGAAATTAATGCCTTCCTCCAAAGCTGTACGAATCAGTTTTTCTGCCGCAGGTATCGACAACTGAGTTAGACGCATATTGCCCATAATCATATTTGAAACTTTTAAATCTGTATTGGAAATTTGTATGTATTTCAAATGTAACCGCCTCCTCCTTCTTTTTTTTAATTATATCGAAATCTGGCATATTTTTAAAATCATTATGCAAAAATAAAAACCCAACCGAATGGAAATAGTCCTTGGGTTGGGGCAACCATTTATTATGCATGCTCTTTGACACTGAAGTCATAATCATAGCAGATTCGGTATAATTCCTCGATTTCGCGCTTCGTTGGCTCAATCGGATTATTAGCCGGACTGCCGCTGTCAAGCGCGTCTTGGGCCATTTTACTGATAGAGGCTGCAAATTTCCCGCTGTCAATCCCCCATCCCTTTAGATTAGGAATGTTCAATTCATCGCAAAGTCCCTTGACAGACTCTACCGCAAAATTGGCCAGTGCTTCATTTGAAAGCTCTCTTTTATCAGGGGCAAAGAATTTACCCAGGTCAGCCAATCGGTCAACACAATGATTCTTACTGAATTCCAAAACTGCCGGCAACAGCATGGCATTCGAATATCCATGGGGAACGTGGAATAACGCGCCAATCGGTCGCGACATCCCATGGACAAGACATACCGAAGCATTGGAAAACGCCATTCCTGCCTGCAGGGCACCTAGTGACATCGCTTCCCTCGCCACGAGGTTTTCACCATCATTGTATGCTTGTTCCAGGTTGGAAGCAATGTGTTTCATAGCAGATAATGCCAATGTATCACTCATTGGATTGGCCTTTTTTGACAGGTACGCTTCAACTGCATGGCTGAGCGCATCTACGCCTGTCGCAGCCGTTATTTGCTTTGGGGAACTGATTGTTAACATCGGGTCGACCATTGCTGCAGTTGGCATGAGTGCAGGCTGCTTGACCATTAATTTCACATCAGTCGACACAATGGTGATGACAGTGACATCGGTTGCTTCCGAACCCGTGCCGGCAGTAGTAGGAACAGCAATATGGGGGATTGGAGGTTTAAGGGCCAACTTGCCCACCGCTCCGGCATAATCGTTTATCCGGCCTCCGTTTGCCGCCAATATCGAAACCGCTTTGGCCGTATCGATACAGCTGCCTCCGCCAAGTGAAATCAGTAAATCGCACTTTTCTTCCTTAAAGAGTTCCAGCGCTTCGGCGACATGATGATCAGTGGGTTCAGAGTCCACCCCTAGATAAACCTTGGAACGAACACCATGAAAAGTTAAGCTATCCACACATTTATTTACATACCCAAGCCGCTCCATTACCTTGTCCGAAACAATCAGTGCGTTCTTCCCCCTGGATTTAGCTTCCTCCCCTATCTTTCCAAATGCTCCCCTGCCGAATAAAATACTATGAGGTGTTCTAAAATTGGAAATCTCTACCTTCATTTAAATCCCCTCCATACCATATATGACAAGTAATTTCTACTAATTGACAATTCCTATAATAGCTGATGGCTGGAGAAAATTTTGTTGGAATCTGTAAAATGTAGGTTTTTTAAAAAATTAAGAATTCATATTCCCATGAAATTAGGACAAAATGAATAGTACGAACGTGAAGGACCACTAAATATAGGTATTTTGCACTATATCCTCCTTGGAAGGGGAAAAAAATGTGTCTAACCCAATTGAAAAATTGCTTTGGAGCATTGCCCTTCCAGGATTTGGGCAATTCCTAAATAGAAAATACTTTAAAGGCTTCGTATTTATTTTTTTGGAATTTCTTGTGAATTCTCAAGCTAATTTTAATTCGATTATCATGTTAAGTTTTCACGGCGAGATTGAAAAAGCAATTGCAGGGGCTAATTATCAGTGGCTCATGTTTTATCCATGTTTGTACTTTTTTGCCATGTGGGATGCGTTTAAGGATGCTGGCGGAGGAAACAAATATTCCTTTCTTCCGTTTGTATTTGCCGCTTATTTTGTCACCGTAGGCTGTATTTATTCTTCCAAATTCAGTCTCTTTGGCGTCATGTTTGGCCCCGTTTGGCTACCTATGATTTTTATGCTGCCGGGCTTGGCAGCAGGGTTCATTATTCGGGCAATAATGTTAAAGAACGAGTAGGAGGGGAATTTTATTCCTGACCTCTCGCACGACCGAACGTACCATTCCGTTTGCGGCAGATCAAAATTATGAGAATGGTGACTCACAAAGCTGGGAAATGTTTTTAGTCTCCGCTTTGTGAGTTTTTTATTGTTATCGCTTGATGTTGAAATATATACCCTCCGCCTATTTACACGAATTTCTCCTTTTTTACAATATTATCAATAATTTCATATTACATATTACTGCTGCATGATTAACTTGTTATTTATCCTCGTTTTAACTATTATCCTGTTAGTTTTTGTATAAAATTATTTTTATTTTCCCTCCACCTTTTCACAAAAAATTCCAAATTATTAAAATATAATTATAGTTGGTTTAAAATCTATTAGCAGTATTATAAGGAGGTTAATATGAAAAAGAGAAAAAGATTTTTTAAAGGTATAATGAGCACAGCCTTCACTATTCCTTTACTTCTTAGCGGGACAAGTACATATGCTACTGATGAACCAGCAGCCACGTCCATTCCTCAAATTAAGGTAGTGGACGGAATGACGCAGCCGGTCTTTTCTCATCCGGATGCAATAACAGAAAGAATTTATGTGGAAACAACGGTAGATAGTGACCGGGATGGAAAATTCGACAGGGTCCGGACTGACATCATCCGTCCGAAAGAAACGGAACAAGGCTTAAAGGTGCCGGTTATCTATGAAATGACCCCTTATCGTTCGGGTATTCTGGATGTCCCTGTCTATGATGTGGATGTAGAATTTCAAGCTATTCCCAAGAAAGGGAATAAGGGAAACAATAGCGGAAAGCCATATGCTTCCTATACACCAGGTAATTTTCCGACCACTTATGATAATTATTTTGTTCCGAGAGGCTATGCAGTCGTTTTAGGTGAAAGCATCGGGACAGGCTTGTCGGATGGCTGTCCGACTACGGGTGACGAGAATGAAGTCCTTGCCACCAAGGCGATCATCGATTGGTTAAACGGCCGTGCGAAAGCCTATACCGCTGACGGCGAACTGGTGGAAGCGGATTGGAGCACTGGAGACGTAGGCATGACAGGTGTTTCTTATAATGGAACATTGCCGAATGCGGTGGCAACAACAGGTGTTGAAGGCTTAAAAACGATTGTTCCGATTGCGGCCATCAGCAGCTGGTATGAGTATTATCGTTCAAACGGGCTTGTAACAGCTCCTGGTGGTTACCAAGGGGAAGATGCCGACAACATGGCCGAAGCGATTTTAACAAGAAAGATGCCTGAGGCTTGCAAAAATATCATAGAGGAAATAAAAGAAGGCATGGACCGTCAATCCGGCGATTACAATGACTTCTGGAGCAAGCGCGACTATACGAAGGATGCCAAAAACATTAAAGCAAGCGTATTTGTCGTTCACGGACTTAATGACTGGAACGTGAAAACACAGCATTTCTCCGATTGGTGGAAGGCCCTTGAAAAAAATAATGTGCCAAGAAAATTATTGCTGCACCAACTCGGGCACAGCAGCCCAAGCAGTGGTTCCATCAAAGGCACCGCTGGCTGGAATACAATCATGAACAAATGGTTTGATTACTGGCTGTATGATATTAAAAACGACATCATGGAGACCCCGATGGTAGAGATTCAACGGGAGGACAGAACGTGGTCAACCGAAGCTAACTGGCCTGCTCCAGGTGCGACACCGACATCCTTATATCTCAAGCCAGATTCTGAAAATGGCTTGGGGGCATTCAGCAAACTGCCGCTTCCAAACAAAAATAAGAAAAATCAGTTCTTGATTGATAACCCGCTCATCAGAGCTGCTCAACTGGTATCAAGTCCTGATGCCGCAAATGAAAATCGGCTTGCATACGTGACACCTCCTTTAACAAAATCAGTACGTTTAAGTGGGACACCGGAGCTGGAAATTAGGGGCAGCATCGATCGGCCTGTAGCAAACTTGACCGCTTTATTGGTAAACTACAAACCTACTGGAACAGAAATCGTAACACGCGGCTGGATGGACCCGCAGAACCTGCATGATCAAACCAGATCGACTTCATTAACGCCAAATCGTGAATATACCTTTAAATGGGATATGCAGCCAGATGATTACGTATTTAATCCGGGAGACCGCCTAGGAATTGTCCTGATTGCCAGTGACTATGAATATACAATCAGACCAAAGGCAGGAACAAAAATAACGATTGACCCAGAGCGAAGCAAGGTAATCCTGCCTATCGTCGGAGGGTCCGATGCGCTCAATTGGGAATAATTTAAAAGGCATTAAAAAAGACAATTCTCTTGTGGATTGTCTTTTTTAATAATCCGAAACACTTCGTAACAAATTAAAAGAAAGTGGTACAATTTAATCCACTTTCTTTCTAGTCCTTTTATTCATTTTTATAGGATTATATACATTATTCAGGGTATAGTCTTCTGTTAAGTTTAGGTTTTGAAGCCTTTCTACTGCCTCTTCAAATTCAGCATTGTTCATCTGTTTTGTAGCCAGCAAGGAGCATAAAATAGCAAAAGCTATTGGGGTAGTATCAACATGTACATCAACCTGTACGTCTACATCAGAGTTCCCACTTTTATTAACTGAATTTAAGATTTCATTGCTAATTTTGTCTTGATCAAACAAACGAGATAAAGCCCTATTATTGTTTTCACTTAATTGTCTTTGGGAATTACGCTCTTCAAAATTTATCCTTTGCTGTGATACATGATTCTCTCTTCGTTGTCTATTTTTTTCCATAGTCTCATTCCTTTAAAGGGATGGAATTGGTAAAACCCCATCCCTAACATTATTAATTAGAATTCAACATCAATATCTGTATTTTGGTCTTGGTCGTTCTCTTGTTCTTGATCAGTTCTGACACGTGCATTGCTTCGGCTATTTAATGTAACATCTACTCTTGAATTTCCAGAATTTGCGATTGTCGCACGGGCAACGTTAGTATTTCGATCAACGTTCCTTACATCTGCCTCAGCCTCTGAATTTGATCTGTTCCGCAGCTCATTTTCAAGATCAGTATTAACGTCAACATTCACATTTGTATTATTTCGACGGTTCATCCCAGTACGTTGAATATTCCTTCTTCTTCTTTTCATTAAAAATTCCTCCTTGTTCAATCATCATTGAATTTGTACCTACAAGCCTTCATTATTCTCCTAAAACTCCAAATCAAAATCAGCATTTAAATCTTGATCGTTCTCTTGCTCTTGATCCGATCTAACCCGGGAGTTACTTCGACTATTTGACCTTACGTTAACCCGTGAATTCCCTGAATTATTGATAGATGCACGTGCGATATTTGAATTTTTATCGGTATTTCTAACATCCGCTTCAGCCTCTGATTCACTTCTGTTTCTGATTTCATTGTCAATATCTGTATCTACATTGATGTTTTCCCGACTCCGATTATTACTACTGAAGACATTTTGGTTCCCGAAATCATCAAATTCTCTTGAACTCACTAAAACTTCCCCTCCTTATTGTATACTTGCTATCCATATTATTCTTCCAAATATTAATGGCTTGGTCATTTAACCGAGGACATTTACCCCTTTTTATGAACACTTTTACCAATATTCAATCCCCATTAGGGCCGGAAAGGAAAGAGGAGGATTTAGGATATCGTATGAGAGCTGAAGAAGGATTGGACGACAGGCAAGAAATAAATAAAAGGACGGAGTTAAAAAACTCCATCCTATACCAAAAAGTTAAAAACTTTCATCAAATTCTCTACGTCTACGTCTCTCTTCAACATCAATATCAATATTTGTATCTTGATCCTGGTCGTTTTCTTGTTCTTGATCTGATCTAACCCTTGCATTACTTCTGCTGTTTAAACGAACATCTACTCTGGAATTACCTGAGTTAGTTATTGTTGCACGAGCTACATTGGTATTTCTGTCAACGTTACGTACATCTGCTTCGGCCTCTGATTCGGATTGATTTCTTAATCTATTGTCGATATCTGTATCCACATCAACATTTGTATTATTATTTCGCCTTCTTGCCATTAAAAATTCCTCCTTAAATTTGTTCTTACAAAATTATGATATTCTTTATGAATAAAAAAGCTTGGTCACTTGTCCTAGCACAACTACCCGTTTTCCCGTGTACCGGACTCTTTTCGCGGTGGGTGCGAAAGCAGTGCCCATATCTTTCGGAAAAACTTTCGTGAACATAAGAAAACCACCCGTCGCTGTTTGAAAGCAGGGTGGTTCACTTTTTTGAATTCTTAATTTTCATTAGCAAAATTAAGAATTGAAATCTCTTCATATAGTCACAGCATTTTTGTTAAAACGATCATATCGTAAAGGCTCGATTGATATAGTTGTCTCTTTCTCTGTAATCATTTCCTCAATTAACTTACCTGTAATCGTAGCCAAGCTGATACCATCACCTTCATGACCGGCAGCAATATAAAATCCTGGTACTTCTTCGACCTCTGAAATGATTGGCAAATGATCTTCTGTCCATGGCCTAAAACCAGTATAAGTCCGAATCATATTGAAATCCTCTAGTTTCGGGAAGAATCGCAAAGCTCTTCTGGCCATGGTTTGTACAACATCATAATCGATACTTGCATCAAAGCCCACAAATTGACGACTGCTGCCTATTAGGAAATTTTGACTTTCTGTTGGTTCAAGAACCAAAGCCACCCCATGTTTTAGAGTTTTGGAATCCGCAATACGTTCTCGTTGAAATTTGTTCATTAAATATCCGAATTCCATCACATTTCTCATGATAATGGGCTTTTGTCTTCCCCCGACCATAATATGTCCTTTTCTTGGCTTAATTGGAATCTGAATATCTAGCATTTTACCAATAAAAGGTGACCAAACTCCAGCTGCATTCACGATCTTTTTTGCGGTAAAGCTGCCCTTTGTTGTTTCGATGATGAAATCTTCCTTTTTTGAAACTAGCTTTACTTCTGCACGTGTATGCAGTTTCAACCCATATTGTTTTGCTTTATCTATCAAAGAATAGCAAAATAAATAAGGATTAATAAGTGAATCCGTTTCACATTCTAAGCCGCCTGGGATGTCATCAGCAAAATAAGGCGACTCCTGACGTATATCTGTCCTATCAAGCAGCTTGAATTTCAATCCAGCTTGATTCTGTTTGTTCACCCATTGTTTGGCTACTTCCATCTCGGCTTCATTATCGCAGACCAATATACTTCCAAGACTACGGTACTCAAATGGAAGATCTAGGTCTTTCTCCAATTCTGCAGTTAACTCCTGGCTGGCTAAAGACATCAGACTATCAAATCCTGGATCTTTATCAACGATGGAAATATTTCCATCACAACGAGAAGAGGTACCGCTTGCTAGATCGCCTTTTTCTATTAACATGCAATCGATACCGGCTTTTGAAACATAATATGCAATAGCACAACCTACGATACCGCCACCGATAATGGCAACTTCTGCATGATTTTTGTTGGCCATATTCCGCTCCCTCCTTTATCCGTGCAAAATGTTATAAAAAGTTTCTTCCATTTGATTGCGACCTTTTTCAATCCCTGGGTGAAATTGAATAGTTGCGTTTTCACGATTCGATTTAACATTCATCTTTGCTTTTTGAATTTGATTTTCCAGCTGGCCTTTTGTTTCTACTTCTCTCTTTGCTATAGATAAACCGGCTAATGTACCTTGAGCCCGAGCAACTTTTCCGCTTTCAATTCCTGTAATATTTCCCGCTACAAAAAGTCCCTCCACTGGTGTCTCCATCTGTTCATTATGGACCGGAATATGACCGCCTAGTTCCTCAATATACTGAAATGGACAACCAATAACAGCTGCAAGCTCAGCCAGTGGGTAAAGCCCGCCGGCTATACATACAAAATCAACCTCGACTGTTTTCTCACTTCCTGGAATAATCTCACCCTTTGCCGTAGTATCACAGATAGTTACAGATTCTACTTGATTCTTCCCATTTATTCGTGTAACAGCTTTGCGAAGGTGAATAGGCATGCCCCACATTTTTACACCGCTTTTAGGAAAAAACTTCACGGCCAGATCCTTCGCCCCATCCCCTTTTAAAAACCTGCTGCCAAAACGGATCGCCGCAGATGGTGCTAAATGAGCAATTCGTAATAACCCTTCCATTACATTTACAGGATTTCCATAATCAGCTGTTGCTGGATTAAGGGCTGGGAGTGCCATGCATTGTAGATCAATTCCTGCCAACTGCATTTCCCGTGCAATGGCGACAGACAGGACGTTTACACCGACAACGATGCCCTTATTCCCGACACGAACGCGATGCACGTTCGTCATCACCTGTGCAGCACCAATGGACATGACCCCAGGCAGTGTCCATCCTGGTATAGGAGCTGGTGTTTCTGCCGCTCCAGTTGCAATTAATAGATTATCAGCTTCAAATAGCCCTTCGTTTGTATATACACTAAAACCATGATCGTTTTTTTCAATGTGGTGAGCTGAAATGCTGCATCTTATGTCTGTATTCAGTTTCTTTGCTTTTTCTAAAAGAATTTTTGCTTCTTCGATTCCATTCCACCATTTCCCATCTGGTTCTTCATGCAGTTGACCGAGCAATCTCCCGCCCGGCTTGGGAAATTCATCGATAACAAGAACACTCAAATTCCATTCACGACAGGCAATAGCAGCGGATAAACCCGCTGGACCCGCACCAATGATCAGTACATCATACATACGGCTCACCCCTCTTTTTCCTCTTTATATATATTTTCAAATTCTGAATAGGTCCGAGGTAAATCAAACGCATTATCCGTTGGTTTAAACGGGGTCGATTGTTGTTTTCCACTTTCAATGACCATGTTTGAATTTATTTCTGTTAAACATGCCCGAATACCGGGTTTTCCGTTGACAGTTACCCGGCATTCAAAGCAATGACCGATATTGCAATAAATCCCCCGCGGTGTACCGGTTTCTTCATGAACACGAAGTTTCCGTATTCCATGGGCCAATAGTGCCGATGCAATCGTGTCTCCTTCGTATCCAATATATTTTTTACCATCAAATGTAAAAGTCATCTCTTTCTGATTAGTTAATTTACCAAGGACAGGATGTTCCAAAATTCGATGTTTATTCATAATTTGTCTATCCCCCTATTCTTCCTAGTGATACCGGCCTAATAGGCGGCTGGATTTTCAATGGAATTTCGTGTGGCAACTTCTCTCCCGATATTTCTGCCATAATGGCATTCAAAGCAGGCCGGCATGTTCTTCCGCCGCAATATCCCATCCCCGCTCTCGTTCGTAATTTAATTTCCCGCGCTGAACATTCATATTTACTAATCGTTTCCTTTATTTCTTCCAAGTCTACTTCTTCACATCTACAAATGATCACCTTATCCATCACTTTCTATCCTCCATTTAACTTTATCTGGAACTAAAGATTTTTTTCTTTTAGAATGATTCTTCCATAATTGGAAATAAAGATATACCTAAAACACACTCTCTATTTTCCTGATAATTCTGATATTAGGAAGCAATATTGTTTAAGGAAATTATAGACTGGATATTCACTGTTGTAATTATGCAAAACATAAAAACGAACGAGGGCAATTTGTGGAAAACTACAAATGGAGTACTCTCAATTTCTAATAATATACAAAAACAGGCTCAAACCCTTTACAAAAAAAGGATTTGAGCCTGTTAAATGATGACCTGTGAGGGACTTGAACCCCCGACCCCCACCCTGTCAAGGTGATGCTCTCCCAACTGAGCTAACAGATCGTTTATTTAAGCTACAAATATAATTATAGTGAAAAAGCTAAAATAGTCAATAGTTTTTTTAAAAAAACTCATATTAACAAAAAGGCAAACGTACGTTCCTAAAAAACATTGAATAGAGAACTAATGTTCGGTTATAATATGATTAGAAAGGAGGGCTTCATTATGGAAGGCTTATTTATCCGATCAATTGAACAGCATATCCCTTTAGAGATGATTTATCTCGCCGAAAATCAAGAAATAACACAGCGGACCCTGATCATTAAAGAAGTGACTGAAGAGTATATTACGGCCTACTGCCTGCTGCGGAATCAAATCCGCACCTTTAAACGGGAAAATATACTCTCCATCATGCCTGAAACCCGTACCAAACATCGCTACCTTCACTAATCTGCTCCCCCCACTCTCCCCACACCATTTCCAGCAGGCAATTCCACACTAAATATGGTAAAATTCATTTAAAAAACAGAACACGGGGGATCTATTCAACATGGACTATCCAAGGGGCACGATAAAAGAATTATCCATTCACAGCAACGAACTTGACGAAGATATCGAGTTACTCGTCTACCTGCCTGCGAATTTCTCGCACCTTTACAAATACTCCCTGCTGATCGCCCAAGATGGCCGTGACTATTTTCAACTGGGCAGAATCGGGCGGCTGGCAGACGAGTATCTTTATAACAGAGAAATCGAAAATTTAATCATCATTGGGGTACCCTATAAGAATGTTGAGGACCGCCGCAGGAAATACCATCCTGGCGGTGAACAAAACAAGCAATACATACGTTTTCTCGCACATGAACTGGTTCCGTTTTTAGACCTGGAGTTTCCTACCTACCATATGGGGGCAACAAGAGCATTGATTGGCGATTCGCTTGGTGGCACTGTTTCTTTAATGGCGGCACTGGAATACCCGCACACTTTCGGTAAAGTGCTTCTGCAATCACCGTATGTAAATCATCAAGTTTTGCAAAAAGTCAGCGGTTTTACCGAACCGCTGCCACTGGAAGTTTATCACGTAATTGGCCAACAGGAAACCGAGGTGAAGACAACGGATGGGAGATTAAGTGATTTCCTCACGCCAAATCGTTCGCTCTCAAAATTGCTGACTGAAAAGCCTTTCACCTATTTTTATGAAGAATTTGTCGGCGGCCATACCTGGACATACTGGCAGCCTGATTTAAGACGGGCCATTCGTATGATGTTTTAACTGAATCCTTGAATATTATTTCTTATATTTCAAAATTTTGCTATAATATTTAGAAAGCTTTTATCAGCTCTATTTCCCCTTGTCGGTGCTCCTGACATTTGATAGAAAAAATATCTTTACTGGAGGTTAATCTATGAAATTTGGTGTCGTTATTTTTCCATCCAAAAATCTGCAAGATGCTGCAAATTCCTACCGGAAACGCTATGACCCGCATTATGCTTTAATCACTCCGCATCTCACTTTGAAAAATGCTTTCGAAGCAACTGAGGAGGATGCAAAGGAATTTGCCGATAAAATACGGCAGATTGCCGGCAAATCAAAACCATTCACATTAAAAACTTCAAAAATTAGTTCCTTTTACCCTGTTAACAATGTTATCTATTTTAAAGTGGAGCCTTCTGAAGAGCTAACTGCCCTTCATGCCGAAATTAATAAAGAATACAGTGAACAAAATCAGGAATATGCATTTGTTCCGCATATCACGATTGGTCAAAATCTATCCAATGATGAGCACTCCGATGTATTCGGGTCACTGCGAATGACAAAAATTGATTTTGAAGAAGTGGTTGATCGTTTTCACCTTCTCTATCAATTGGAGAATGGATCTTGGACTGTTTACGAAACATTTCGTCTTGGAAAGGAATAATTCTTGTGAATGTTAAAATTGTGGAAAACCCTATAGAACTAGAAAATGCTTTTTCAGTTAGAAAAATTGTTTTTGTCGAGGAGCAAAACGTCCCGATTGAGGAAGAAATTGATCAATTTGAGGATGAATCAACCCATTTTGTCCTGTATCATGATGGAACGGCAATTGGCGCCGGCCGCTTTCGTGAAACAGATGGCTACGGAAAGGTTGAACGGATTTGTGTCCTTAAGGAAGCGAGAAAACTTGGTGCTGGAAAAGCAATTATGGAGGAAATCGAGTCTTTTGCCCGAATTGAAGGGTTTCAAAGGCTCAAACTCAACGCCCAAACCCATGCAATCCCATTCTATGCCGGCCTTGGCTATGAAGTTGTTTCGGAGGAATTCATGGATGCCGGAATCCCTCATAAAACGATGATGAAGACACTCTAACCATAGTTAGCACTTGCTGATTATTACCGGCAAGTGTTTTTTATTGCCTCTTTCCCCTTTTGAATCGTTTTGTTATGATAGAACATGTTGGATTTTTTAATAGGGGTTTAAATTAATCATGAGAACTGCTTTTCAGAATAAACAGGTAAAGTCGATTAGGACCACTGTTCCATTCGCATCAAACAAAAATTTAAGAACAACTGAATTGCCGCCATATTTACAAGAACTTGCCGACCAGGGAATCATATTGGACAAAAGTCAAGCCGCAGCAGTAGTAGAGACGGACGGCGCATTATTGGTATTGGCCGGGGCAGGAAGCGGAAAAACTCGGGTACTGACTGCGAGAACGGCCTATATGCTTGAGGTCAAACTGATTGACCCGCGTTCCATTATGCTTGTCACTTTTACGACAAAAGCGGCAGCTGAAATGAAAAGCCGGCTGCTATCCTACCCAAAAATCAGGCGGAATCAAATCAATCAACTTGTAACTGGCACATTTCACAGCATTTTTTATCGCATTTTACTATTCCACGAATCAACAAAATGGTCAGCAGATAAATTGATAAAAAAGGATTGGCAGCGTGATAAAATCCTTAAGGATGCCGGTAAAGAGCTAGATTTGCCAGAGAAAGAATTTGCCTTTGATTTGGCGTTGCAGCAAATCGGATTTTGGAAAAACAATTTAATCATGCCGGATGAAGTAAAGCCTGTATCTCCATGGGAAGAGACTACAGCGAGTTTATATAAAATATATGAAGAATATAAAACAAATGCGGCGCTGTTTGATTTTGACGATATGCTGATTGGCTGCTATCGGCTATTTAAATCGTGTCCGGAAGTTCTCAGCTTTTACCAGGACCGCTTTCACTACTTTTTAATCGATGAATACCAGGATATTAATAAGGTACAATACGAGCTCATTAAACTGCTGTCAGCAAAAAACAAAAATGTTTGTGCTGTAGGTGATGACGATCAGGCTATCTATTCCTTCCGGGGCAGTGACCCGACCTTTTTGCTTGAATTTGAAACGGACTTTCCAAACTCCAAGCATGTCACATTGGCACAGAATTACCGTTCTACCCACGAAATCGTAACCGTAGCCAATCAAATGATTGCTGCAAATAAAATTCGTAAACCTAAGAAGATGATGGCTCAGTATTCCACAGGCCAACCGCCTTATTTATTTTTCCCTTATGATGAAGAGGAAGAAGCGACAATCATTATCACCGATATTGCGGAACAAATTGCCACTGGGGCCAATCCCGCTGATTTCGCAATCCTATATCGAACCAATGCTGCTTCCCGTGCCGTGTTTGAACGGTTAGCCACCTCAAATCTCCCGTTTAAAATCGATATGGCAACCGAATCCTTTTATGACCGTTACATTGTCAAGAGTACCCTTGCGTTTTTAAAAGTGAGCATGAACGAAGAAGACCCACAGGGCATTGCGGACATCCTGCCCTTACTATTTTTAAAACAGTCCGTTTTAAAGGATATCAAGGCAATCAGCATTCTGCAGGATTGCAGCCTGCTAGAAGCGATAACCCAGCTAAAAACCACCCATTCATTTCAAATAAAAAAACTTAAGAAGGCAGTTCCGCTTATCCGCGGCTTAAAGGGCCTGTCCCCTGTCAAAGCAATTGAAACAATTGAGACAGACATTGGATTCCTTGATTTCCTCAAAAAACGGGGCAGTGAATCGAACCAATTGGAAAGAGGTTCCGACGATTTAAAGGACTTAAAAGTTGCCGCAAAACGTTTTAATACAATTAATGAACTACTACAACATGCGGATCATATGTCTGCCATGACCAAAGAAATGAAAAAACTAAGCAAGCGTTTTCGTGAGGCCATCACCTTGAGTACGATTCACGGTTCCAAAGGGCTGGAATATAAATGCGTTTATTTGCTAGGTGCTGTTGATGGCAGCCTGCCTCATGACTATGCGCTGGAATCAGCAAGGAGTGGTGACTTTTCATTCCTTGAGGAAGAGAGAAGACTGTTTTATGTTGCCATGACCAGGGCACAGGAGCAGTTATTTATCTCCGCTCCGGAAAATAGGCGGGGCAAAAAAGCACATCGCTCACGATTTTTAGCACCGCTGACCAAAAACAAAAAGGCCAATTTCCACTAGGGAAACGGCCTTTTTGCTTATTTTTTGTTCATCATGTTGGAAATAGTATTGAAGTCAAGGCTTTTCCCATCTTTTATAATGGTGCTGACAATTTGATCTTCCAAATCCTTACTTACCGGCTTATTTGCCAGTTGAGAAACCTTGCGGATTACACCGCGCACTGTTTTTTCATCTTTAAAATTCGCGTGCTGCAAAGAATTGGCCAAATCAAAGATATCCTGCATATTTACGCCCGTTTTTTTCTCTATATTTTTAAAGAACCCATTATCCATGTTCAAGAATCACACTCCTTCATAAACTACTTTATTGTATGAAGGAAGCTAAAAAAGGTGAGCAAAAAGGAAAGGGCCGGCCAAATTTAGGCCAACCCCTTCCATAGCTCCCATTAAGGACTAATAGAAGCTAGCACCGACAATGATTAATAGAATGAATAGTACTACGATTAACACAAAGCTGCCGCCGTAGCCGAAGCCGCCACCGTAGCCGTACCCTCCGAATCCTCCGAAGCACATAAACTGTTCACCTCTCTTTAGTAATCTCACTAATAACATATGAAATCACTAAAAAATGTGTATAGGCATGAATAAGCTATTCGTCCTTTTGAAGAAAAAATGAGCATTTACCCTTTTGGTTTAAAAATTAACGCACCCAAAAATCCAAAAATGATGGCTGCCGAAACTCCTGAGCTTGTTACCTGAAACATCCCCGTCAAAACGCCGATCAATCCATGGTTCTTGGCATCGTCAAGTGCCCCATGGACGAGGGAATTGCCAAAACTGGTAATCGGAATCGTTGCCCCTGCTCCGGCAAAATTGATAAGCGGCTCATATAACCCAAACCCCGCCAAAATCGCTCCTGCTACAACCAGCAAGCTTAAAGTATGTCCTGGTGTAAGCTTGGCAACATCAAACAACAGCTGACCAATCACACAAATTATGCCGCCAATTACAAATGCCCAAAAAAACATAGCCAACATAAGCACTCACTCCTATTTTAAACATTCATTTCAATCGCAACCGCATGGGCAATACACGGAATCGTTTCATTTTGCTGAAAGCTAAGCGGTGAAAGCAAAGCACCAGTGGCAACCAGCAAAATCCTTTTGTAGGTGCCCTTTTTCATCTCATTAAGCAAATGTCCATAAAGAACCGTGGCGGAACAGGCTGCACCGCTCGCCCCGGATTGAACTGGCTGATCATCCTTATAAATTAAGATTCCGCAGTCCTGGAATTGCTTGCGCTTTAGTTCTAGTCCGCTTTTATTTATTAGTTCAAACGCTGTATCATGACCTACTCTTCCCAAATCGCCAGTGACAATCAGATCGTAATGTGAAGGGTCGAGCTGTAAATCGCGAAAATGGGCAATAATCGTATCTGCCGCCGCTGGTGCCATCGCCCCTCCCATATTAAAAGGGTCACTTAACCCCATATCGATGACCTTGCCGATTGTCGCGGACGTGGTTACTGGATGATTCGCTCCAGGTTCGTTAGGCTGGACGAGGGCGACGCCGGCCCCGGTTACCGTCCATTGTGCCGTCGGGGGTTTTTGGCTGCCGTACTCCGTGGGATATCGGAATTGCTTCTCAACTGCGGCATTATGGCTTGATGCGCCGGTTAGGACGTTCTTTGCCCCTTGATAATTAATGACAAATGACGCTAACGCCAACCCTTCCATCGAGGTGGAACAGGCCCCAAACAAACCAAAATAAGGAATCTGCATGGTCCTTGCCGCAAAACTGGTTGGTGTTATTTGGTTGATTAAATCCCCGGCAAATAAAAATTGAATTTGCTCCTTTTCCAGATTTCCCTTGTTCAAGGCAATTTTAATTGCTTCCTCCATTAAGATTCGATGCGCTTTTTCATATGATTCCTGTCCCATCCATAAGTCCTCAAATAGGAGGTCAAAATCCTTCGCTAGATTGCCATTCGCCTCGAATGGGCCCCCGGTTACCCCGGTTGCCGTAATCATTGGCCGGTTTTGAAACACCCATGATTGTTGTCCCTTTAGCACCTACAATACCCCCCACATGGATAGCAGCGTTCTAATCAATGCCACCACAAAAGCGGCGAATACGCCGAAAAGGAGCACTGATCCTGCAAGCTTGAACATATTCCCGCCAACGCCGAGAACAAAACCTTCCGTCCGATGCTCAATAGCCGCTGAAATCACAGCGTTTCCGAATCCGGTAACAGGAACTGCACTTCCTGCCCCGGCAAACTGCCCCAGCCTGTCATATATACCAAAGCCAGTAAGCAGCATCGACAGAAACACCATGGTTGCCACGGTAGGATTTCCGACACTTTGTTCGGTAAAATTAAAAAAGTAGATATAGAAATAACTGATGGCTTGGCCAACCGTACAAATCAATCCGCCAACAAAAAACGCCCTGATACAATTCTTTAATACCGGCCGTTTCTTTTCATGCTTCTGCTGCAGCGCCTGGTACCTTTGCTGCTGCGGTGTTGTGTTTTTTTGCTTGCTTGCCATCTGGATTCCCCTTTCTTATTTCGTATCTTCTGTCATTTTGACCAGTTCCTTGAACCGTTTTTCTGCTTTCTTTTTAGGAAATTTCGGTGATTTCATTTTTTCATCAAGCCTGACCGCTTCGAGAAATATCTTGTAATCACTGGAAACCGTAAATTTTTCCTTGGGATGTTTTTTTTCAAGAAATTTGGTTACGTCTTTTTCAATCTGTTTCATTTTAAATCGGTGCAAATGTTTTACTTTGTAGACAACAAGTGTCCCCTCTTGCCCTTTTACAACCGCTACATCATATAGTTCCGGGTAGGAGCTTACCTCCCGCTTAATTTCCTCCACCCAAGTTGGAGTTCTGCGGCCATCCGTCACTATTGGTTTTGGATTCGTTGTCTTCACCAGTGCCAGTTGACTGTCTTTTCCTTGCTGGCCCACGTTGCAGCCCGAAAGAAGTAAAATGCCTGCGATTGCCATGGCTCGATAGATATTCTGCATACGTTTCATATCCTTTGCAATAAGTTTGACTACTATATAGTTTTTTCGAGATATCGATAAATTATGACAGGAAGGATTGCAAAAATAAAACTGCCAGTGGATACCGGCAGTTTTTTTGTGGCTTATTTACTCGATTTCTTTCCGCAGCCGCAGCCGCCTTTTTTTATTACCTGTGAGGCCTTAACAATCTTGGTAGTTCCATTGCCCTTATTATTGTTTTTCACCTTTTTCCCTCCTATAATGGTTGGTTACTATTTAGAATATGATGAAAAGGCAGGTCTTGTCTCAGGCAAAAAACCTTATTTTCCTAAAAAGAATTGTACAATTGTTTCCAATATCGACGCGATTCCAGCAACTGCCAATATAAGAATAATGGTACCGGCAATGTCTGGAAAAAAATAATAAAAACCGATCATTCCCGCAGCAGCCCAAATCCCCGTGCACCAATAACAGCTTAATAGCTCACCAAAAAATTTCCTCCAGCCTGATTTTTTCGGAGTATAGTAAATTTCCATTTCCCCATTTTCATTCATTTCTTGTATTTCATCATAAAAAGGGCTTCTGATAAACTCAGTAATTTTGTCAAAGACGATAAGTCTAGTTAGCCTAAAAACTGCAAGAGACAGAAGTAGGAAAGTAAAAATAGTTATCTTCATAACCGTTGATCCTTTCATTATTGGACTGATATCGCATCATGGAAAAAGCCTAATTTTAGTAAATAAGGCAATTGTCCGTAACCCAAAAGGCTTTTGTGAAATATGTTAGTACTGTAAGATATATTACGGAGTAAGGAGGAAAAATAAATGGGTTGTGGAAACTCTCGTCACAATCGCGAAAACGAAAGTTGCGTATGTCAAGTAGTTCGCGCGATTAAAGATATTCAAGATACCGCTCAAGAAGAAGAATGCCAATCCTGTACCAGTTGTTTTAACGAGCCCCTTGGTTCACTAGTTTCGCCGGTAAGGGAAAATGTTGACACTCGTGTGTTCGTTTTAAAAACAAAAGATGGTTCTCCATTCCATGCATTTTTTAACAATGATGACAATGCATGCGTATCCATCTACTTCCGCGTTGAAGATGTATTTGACAACTGTTGTGCCACACTGCGTGTTCTTGTTCCAGGAAAAAGAGAAGGCACAAAATTTGTTCCGGTAAACTTGGTTAATTGCGATGACAAGTGCTGCATTAACCTGGCAAAACATTGTCAAGTTACAGCCTTCATGGCAAGCAACGACTGTGTGACCGTCGACTTGAACTGCTTCTGTGCGATTCAATGTATTGCAGACGTAAACTTGGGAATTTGCAATTAAACAAATGAGCCAGTCGGATAATCGGCTGGCCTTTTTTATTAACGCTTGATTCCGATCATGACAATATTTTTGAGCTGATTGATCGGTATTGTCTGTGAAAGCTGATTTGCGGTTTCAATCGTTATTTGATGATCATCGGCATCCCTAAGGGTTCCCAGAAATTTCTCATCCGCGGTATAAAATACACAAGGGACCGGAGGCAGCACCTTTGGAAAGTTTATTAAATAATCTAATCTCTCCTGAACATTCATTTCTTTAAACGGTTTGACCCGGTTGAAGCCTGAATGCATTCTATCGGTTTGATTTGAATCCTCCGGTGCGGAAGATACCGGCTTTCTCATCTCTTTAACAGGAGACTCGATTTCCTCCGTCTTTGGCTCCGTTTCCAGCTTGCTTTTAAAAATCTCCTGCATATTGGTATCGGATGGAGTCCCTGAAAAAGACTGATTAATAAACAGCGTTGGACCTTTGCCCTTTTTCTTTGACATAAGCACACCTCCCCTTTGCCTACACTTTATATGTATGCGAAACGCCTATACCCGTTCACAACTTTTTGGTATAACAAAAGCCCGCTTTATCAGCGGGCTTTTCATTATAAAATATGATATCCTGAATCGACGTGAATGTTTTCACCCGTGATTCCGCGGGATAAATCACTAAATAAGAATAAAGCGGTATCGCCAACTTCTTCCGGAGTGGTTGGCCTTCTAAGCGGTGCCTTTTCTTCAATTTCTTTTAGTATCAAGTTGAAATCACTGACACCCTTGGCTGAAAGTGTGCGAATCGGGCCAGCAGAAATGGAATTAACACGAATGTTTTCCTTGCCAAGGTCAGCAGCCAAATAGCGGACACTGGCATCTAGGGACGCTTTGGCAACCCCCATGACATTATAATTTGTAATAGCGCGCTCACCGCCGAGATAGGTCATGGTCACGATGCTGCCCCCTTCAGTCATTAAACCGCGGGCTTCTTTTGCCACAGCCGTTAATGAATATGAACTGATGTTATGGGCTAATAAAAAGCCATCCCTTGTCGTATTCAGATATTCACCTTGAAGTTCTTCTTTATTGGCGAAAGCTATTGCATGGGCAACTCCATGAATCGTGCCGGCTGCCGCCTTAATTTCAGCAAAGCATTTTGCAATCGCTTCGTCACTGGTGACATCACAAGGGAGCACCAATGTTCCCTCCGCTTCTAATGATTCCGCCAATTCGCGGACACTGCTTTCAAGTCTTTCCCCTGCATACGTAAACACCAATCTTGCCCCGGCATTATGCAGCGAACGGGCAATCCCCCATGCAATACTGCGTTTATTGGCAACACCCATCACCACAAATGTTTTATTGGCTAATGAAAGATTCATTTCTTTAAAGTCCCCCTACCATATTACAAGATATTAGTACTTGGTACTAATTGTACACTAAATTCGGCAAAATGCAAAGGGAAGCGGGGTTAATAAAATCTTTTTCCCGCTTCATGAAATTCCAGCTCTTGTTTCAGTTGATCGACATACTCCTTTGTGCCTGTCACAATCAAGCGATCGTGCATTTGCAGTTCGGTGTCGCCATGAGGAACAATAGAATCCTTGCCACGGAATATCCTGACAAAAATAACATCACCTGTAAACGGAAATTCTCGTAACGACATGCCGTCAAACAACTCATTTTTCATAACAATCTCATAAAGACCAGTTTCCTGGTTTGTTAAAATATTTATCACTGTTGGAGACTCGATAAGGGCCCGCAACAATGCCTTCGTTGACAATAAGGACGAAAACACTTCAACATTATCCCTCCTTAGATTTTGCTCCAATTCGGGACTTTCAACTCTGGCGATCACCCGTGGAACTCCTCTTTCCTTCGCTGCTTTGGCAAGGGTTGCATTCAGTTCTTCTTGACCGGTAGAAATCACGACAATTTCTGAATGGAACACATTGGTTTTTGAAATCGATTCAACTGAAAAGTCCTCGATTTCCTGAATTTCAAAAAGAGAATTATTTGCAATTCTCTTATCCGCTTTTTCTATTTTTGTATGATAAAGAACAGGATCGTAAAGTCCGGATTTTAGTTCTAGCGAAACTGGCAAAGTAATTTGATTCGCTCCCAGAAACGCGACCGGTACCTTCTTATTTGCAGTTTCTTCCCTAGGAAACAGCTTTTTAAAGACGATTGGCGTAAAAATGGAGGTGATAACGGCCACCAAGATTAGCGTTCCTTTCATCTGCTCTGTTATAACACCTATTCGCTCTCCAATTGTTGCTGAAGCAATCACCAGTGAGAGGGTCGAGGTCAGCAGAAATGCAGATGCAACGACGGTTTTCGTATCATACCAAATTCTTAATAGGAAAACTGGCAGTAGTTTCGATAATAATAGCGCCAATAGTAACAATGGAATTAATAGTAGGAGCCTTTTTTCACTGAATAATGACCAAATGTCCAATTCGACCCCGACCATGACAAAAAAGATTGGGATTAGAAATCCATAGCCAAAAGAATCAAGCTTATGTACAAGCTCTTGATTCGGTGACAGCAAAGAGACAAGAACTCCAGCAAGAAACGCTCCCAAAATGTTTTCAGCGCCAACCGTTTCAGATAATCCTACCAATACGATAATTAAGGTGAAAACGGCTCTTGTACCTATTTGTACCGTCCCGGTGGATAACGCTTCAAAAAAATTGAGTTTTTTGAATCTTTTTCCGACAAAATAGAGAAGAATTCCCGCTGCAAATAAAATTAATAACAGCCAGGTATTTCCCCCCGATTCATTGATTGAAACAAAAAATGCAAGCAAAATCATTGTAGCCAAGTCAGCTATTACGGCGATCAGCAATATTATTTGTCCAAAGACTGTTTTCATCAGGTGTGCTTCTTTAAGCGTCGGGACAACAACCCCAAGTGAAATGGTGGAGATAATCAGTGTCATCAAAAACGCACTATCAATAAAACCTGCCAGAACAAATAAATAGGACAATCCAAGCGAAAGGATGAAAACTCCAATAAAAATGACCGTCGAAACAACAAACGAATTTGGCTCTTTCCTCCCACTAGGCAGAGTTTTATGTTTATTGCCGCCGGAAAAAACGGTAAAATCAATTTCGAGTCCGCTCAAAAACATGAGGAAGATAAACCCAAGCGTGGACAGTGTCGCCAGCCACATATCTTCATGAACGATATCAAAACCGCTTTTCCCAATAATAAGACCAACTATGATTTCAGCCACCACAACGGGGATCACATTCAGTTTAAGGTGATGTAAAAGAATTGGCGTTAAAAAAGCCATTGTCACTACAATTAGCAATGAAGTAACGGATACATGCTGTTCCATTCTTTACCTCCTTATAAAGGTTCCAAGGTAATTTTTTATAAAAGTATGACTCCAGACAAAAAATAATCGGGAAGGGGGCTCCATTAACGATGAAAATAGATATTATTGGCGATATCCACGGTTGCTATCAGGAATTAAAGGAATTAACCATTAAACTTGGCTATAGCTGGGAGAGCGGAATCCCACTCCATCCGGAAAAACGGGTCCTTGGCTTTGTCGGCGACTTAACGGACAGGGGGCCAGCATCTCTCAAGGTTGTTGAGATTGTATGGAAACTAGTGATGGAACAGAAATCGGCTTACTACACACCTGGGAACCATTGCAATAAGTTATATCGTTTTTTTCTCGGCAACAAGGTGCAGGTTACACACGGACTTGAAACAACGGTTGCGGAATATGAATCATTATATAAACAAGAACGGCAATCCATTCGTACAAAATTTATCGAGCTCTATGAAAAGTCCGATCTTTATCTAGTATTAGACAATAAAAATCTTGTAATCGCCCATGCTGGGATTAAAGAAGAATTAATTGGCAAGAGTAATGGAAAAGTAAAAGAATTCGTACTTTATGGAGATATTACAGGTGAAAAGCATCCCGATGGCTCACCGGTCAGGAGAGATTGGGCCAGAAACTATCATGGGGCAGCTACAATTGTTTACGGCCATACCCCTGTCAAAGAACCAAGAATCATCAACAATACATATAATATCGACACTGGTGCGGTATTTGGCGGTAAGTTGACCGCGTTAAGGTATCCCGAAATGGAACTGTTCCATGTTCCTTCTACTATGCCATATGTCGAGGAAAAATTTAAGCAATTTGACTAGCAGTTTAAAAGTGGCTGCCCATAAAATTAATGGGCAGCCTTGATTATTTCCTCCATATCCGCAGGAAGCGGGGAGCTAAAGGTCATTTCTTTCCGCGAAAACGGATGAATCAATTTGATCGACTTGGAATGCAGTGCCTGTCTTTTGAGGGCAGAAATATCCCCTCCATATAAATCATCCCCCAATAACGGATGTCCCAGATATGACATATGTACTCTAATTTGATGGGTACGTCCTGTCTCAAGTTCAAGTTCAACATGGGAAAATCCACGGTGTCTCTTTAACACTCGATAATGGGTACAAGCAAATTGGCCGTTTTCTCTTACCTCACGTTCAATGATGCTGTCCGCTTTTCTGCCTATTGGGGCCCGGATCGTCCCGGAATCGGCGGGAATCATGCCGCCAGCCAAAGCTTCATAAATCCTTTTCACCTGGCCCTTGCGCTGCATTAAACTGAACAAATGGTGAACATGCCGATGCTTGGCAACTAACACAATCCCTGATGTGTCCCGGTCCAGTCGAGTTACTATGTGTGCTGTCGCCAATATTCCCTGTTTCTCATAATAACCAATTAGCGCATTTGCCAGGCTGCCGGATGGGTGCTCACGTGATGGAATGGTATTCATTCCCGGGGGTTTAACCACAACAAGGAGGAAATCATCTTCAAACAGAATGGTTAATGGTATATCCTCGCCTTGAAAGCCAGGAGTTTCCTTTGGGAAGATAACAGTTAACTGGTCTTCCTGCAAAAGTTTATACCGCACGTTTACCTCTTCACCATTAACTAGGATGCTACCGCCCTTAAACTTGATATCCGTCAGTGCCGTTCGGGATATCTCATTACATGTTAAAAAGTCCCTGATGAGCATACCTGAATTGCTGTCATCAATTACCCAGTCCATTCGAAAATTTTCCGCCATAAAAAACTCCTCTACTTAATCAGAAATAAATGAATCATGGACTCTCTTCCAAAATGGAAACGGCCGGAAACGCGCAAAGCGGATTTTTTCATCTGGAACCCGGAATTGGATTGACTTCACATCCTTATGAAGCAATGTTAGATGATCAATCGTAATTTGGAAATCAGTGCGATTAACCGGTTTCAACATACAAGTATGGTGTGCAGGAAGGATCAGCGGCGACCCTACTGTACGAAACACACGGTTATTGATTGATGCCATTTCCGCCACTTGGATAGCCGAGATCGACGGGTGAATAATCGCTCCTCCCAATGCCTTGTTATAGGCAGTGCTGCCCGATGGCGTAGATACGCATAGTCCGTCACCACGGAACCGTTCGAAATGCTGACCGCGAATCTCCACATCCATTACGAGCGTCCCCTCAACACTTTTGACGGTCGATTCGTTCAGCGCTAAGTATCGGGACTCTTTTCCCGCGTGCGAATAGCGAATAATTACCTCAAGCAGGGGATATTCCACTACTTGGTAAGGGGTTTTCGCGATCGCAATCACTAACTTTTCAATTTCATCGGGAGTCCAATCTGCATAGAATCCTAAATGGCCTGTATGTATTCCGACAAAGGCCGTTTTACTTAGTCGACTGCTGTAGCGATGAAAGGCATATAGAAGCGTTCCGTCCCCGCCAATCGATATGACAATGTCCGGCTGGTCCTCATCGTATTTTAGATCAAAATCGAGTAGGTACGTCCTCATTTTATGCATTAAAATATTGGATTTTTGATCTCCTTTTGACGTAATTGCAAATTTCATCACGATAACTCCTCTTTTGAAATGCTTGCAACTGCTTTAAGCTGATCTAATTATTTTCTTCCTGGGTCAATTCTTTTTTTCTTGAGAAAAAAGCTTGAGCCTCTTTAATCTCTCCGCGGATTAACGACATTTCCTTATCCAGCCGAAATGCAGCTTCGGCAGCCCGCTGTAGCCGCATTCTAATATCGGCAGGAAACGCGCCTTTATATTTATAGTTAAGGGAATGCTCAATGGTTGCCCAAAAGTTCATTGCTAACGTTCTGATTTGAATTTCTGCTAGGATTTTCTTTTCCCCATGTATGGTTTGAACGGGATAACGGATGACGACATGATAAGAGCGATATCCGCTTGTCTTTTCGTGGGAAATATAATCTCTTTCCTCAACAATTTCAAAATCATTACGATTTCTTAACAATTCCACAACCCGATGGATATCCTCCACAAATTGGCACATAATCCGCATCCCTGCGATATCCTGCATTTCTTCCTCCAATTTATCAAGCGGGATTCCTTTTTGGTTGGCCTTATCAAGGATGCTGGCAATTGGTTTTACCCTGCCTGTGACAAATTCAATTGGCGAATGGGAAGAGTCCAGTTCAAATTGGCCTCTCATTCCCTTTAATTTGACTTTCAACTCATTAATGGCCTGCTTATAGGGTGCTAAAAATTGATCCCAATGCTTCATGACTACACCTCGACAATAACAAATTACCCTTGAAAAACTTCTTCTACTTTTGCGACCATTTCTTTTCCATAATTGCTATTCCCTTTAATATTGTCGATGACATATTCCAATTCGCCTTGAAAGTCAACTAGCTCCATTTGTCCATCACGATAAGTAATCCAAACACTCAAAGCTTTATCCATGGCCGTTTTTACAATCGGCCATAAACGTTCAGGTATCGCAATATATGTATAATCGTCCTGTCCCTCCATTAAGTATATAAAAGCTACTTGGTCGGTATCGACAAGAACTTGCCCTCCTGGATGCAGATTTTCAATTGATTCATCCGCGCTAAAAATCAGCTTACTAGCGGAAATTACCGCTGTCTCTACTGTTATCCTTTTCTTCATGCAGCCTAGCACCTCCATCTTCCTATTTTAGCATAATCCCCCCAATTCTCCCAAGGATTGCAGTTTCATATTAAAATGAGATAATGGAGAAATGAATCACTTGAAAGGAACATGATGATGTCCCAAAATCTTGAAATAGAATTCAAAAATATGTTGACTAAAAACGAATACGAAAGGTTTTTAAAGGAGTTTAACATCGACAAGAAAAAAATTTTCTCCCAAGAAAATCACTACTTTGACACTCCTGAATTTGCCTTGAAGACCTTAGGTACCGCACTTAGAATCAGAAAAAAACCGGACGGTTGGGAAATGACATTAAAGCAGCCGGTAGATATCGGGCTTCTCGAAACAAATCAGGATATAAGCGAAGAAGAAGCCCACCAGGCAATTGGGTTTAACAAGCTCCCATTGGGTAAAATTCAACACATAATCGAAGACAACGGGATTCCCTTCTCAAACCTAGAATATTTTGGGTGTTTGACCACTAAAAGGGTAGAAGTGGAATATAACCAAGGATTACTCGTTCTCGACCACAGCCTCTACTTAGCTAACGAGGATTATGAATTGGAGCTTGAAGTAAACGAAGAACAACCAGGCAAAGAATCCTTCCTAGCCTTACTTAAGCAATTTGGCATTCCCGTTCGACACACAAAAAATAAAATCCAGAGGTTCTATCAGAAAAAATACGCAGATTAATATTGTATTTATATTGATAAACTACTTAGAATCAAGGCAAGAAATTTGAGATATGAAATGGGCATTGTTACAATAAAGCAAACAAAGATGTTGCAAAGGTTGCATAAAAGCATTTTTTATTAAAGTAATTAGAGGAGTTGTCAACATGATTGAGAAAAGCTTAACACCTTTCGAGGCCATTGGAGAAGAAACTCTCCATCGACTTGTTGAAACATTCTATGGCCTTGTTGGACAACATCCTGACCTTGCCCCGATTTTCCCGAATGATTTTACGGAAATTGCCCGTAAACAAAAGCAGTTTTTAACTCAATATTTAGGAGGTCCTCCGCTGTATACCGAGGAGCATGGCCATCCTATGATGCGCGCCCGCCATCTTCCTTTTCCGGTTACGCCTGCTCGTGCAAAGGCTTGGCTCTCCTGCATGTCCCAGGCAATGGATTTGTGCGGGTTAACAGGAAACTTGCGGGACGAATTTTATTCGCGGCTTTATTTAACGGCCCAGCATATGATCAATACGCCAGACGATGAAAGAGATTCGGGTGAAAGTCGTGAATAGTTTCTGGTCACAAAGTTCGAAGCACCATTGCGGCGGCAGCGATAAAAAACCGCTGGAGATCTATATGTTTATTGATCCATTATGCCCGGAATGCTGGGCTCTCGAACCGATTTTGAAAAAACTTCAGATTGAATATGGCCGTTATTTTTCACTTAAGCATGTTTTGAGCGGCAGATTGGCCAATTTAAATCTTAGTAAAAAGAAAAATTATGAGAGTATTGCGGAATTATGGGAAAAAACAGCCAGCAGGTCAGGAATGTCATGTGACGGAAGCCTTTGGCATGAAACTCCTGTCGACGCCCCGTATAATGTTTCGTTAGCTTTAAAAGCGTCGGAACTGCAAGGAAGACGGGCGGGAATCCGCTTTTTGCGCAGAATCCAGGAGCTGCTATTTTTGGAGAAACAAAACATTTCGAATCTGGAGGTTTTAAAGGCTTGTGCCGAAAGTGTCGGACTCGATGTGGAAGAATTCACCAAAGATATGCATTCAGAATCTGCATCAAAGGCGTTTCAGAATGATTTGCAAATTACATCCGAAATGGATGTTCATGAGATTCCAACCCTCGTGTTTTTTAATGAAAATGTAGAGGATGAAGGGATTAAAATTACCGGCAGTTATCCGTATGACGTTTATGTTCAGATTCTCGAAGAAATGTTAACCGAAAAGCCGGAAAAGTCCACTCCGCCGCCATTGGAAACCTTCCTGAAGGCATTCAAGTTTGTCGCCACTAAAGAAATAGCTGTTGTTTATAATATGACTGTTTCTCAAATTGAGCGGGAAATGAAAAAATTGGTTTTAAAGCAAGTGGTCGAACAAATCCCGGCCAAATACGGAACATTTTGGCGGTACATCGATAGCTGAAAAAAATGCCGGATATGCCCGGCATTTTGTTATTCTTCCATAAAAACGAAAATGCCTTGCAGTTTCCGCTGCAAGGCATTTCCTATTAATACGAACAAAGGGGATGGGAGAAATTTTTCACGGTCAAACAAAGGGGTATATGTTTGTTGTGATCAACTTCACGTATTAAATATAGCATGGGGGCAAGTTAGAGACAATACTCTTGTAGTTTGTTTCACAATATTGTCAAATAATCATAATTTCATAATTTCGTCAATAGACATGATAATGTAGATTTATATTCACGCTTTAGCCGAGAGGTGGAATGTTATATTGAAAAAATTTTATGGTGCTATTATGCTGTTGTTTTTTTTAATCGCTTTTTTTCTGCATATTTTGGCTTTAATGAAAATATTCCCTTTGCTTATCAGTATTCCACTTCTACTTATCGCGATTTTTATTCCTGCTGTATTAATCAATGATAGAAAGAGATTTAAGGGATTCTAAGAAGGGATGGCTCCCTTTAGGTGCCATCCCTTTCTTTTAGGATAATAGCTGTTCCAGTTCGTTCAGTTTTTCTTCAAATACCTTGCAGGCATTTTTGATTGGTTCGGCGCTTGTCATATCGACACCGGCTTTTTTCAGTACTTCTATAGGATAATCCGAGCTTCCGGCGCTTAGGAATTCGATATAACGTTTAACCGCTCGGTCGCCTTCCTCCAAGATTTGCTTGCTTAAAGCTGTTGCCGCACTAAAGCCAGTCGCATATTGGTATACATAATAATTGTAATAGAAATGCGGGATTCTCGCCCATTCTAGGCCAATTTCCTCATCGATGACAATATCCTTTTCTCCAAAGTACTTCTTATTTAACTCATAATAAAGTTCTGTTAAGGAATCGGCTGTTAATGCTTCATTATTTTGGGCTTTTTGATGGATGAGATGCTCAAATTCGGCAAACATCGTCTGGCGGAATACGGTGCCTCTAAAACCTTCCAAATAGTGATTCAGCAAGTAAATTCGCTTTTGTTCATCATCAATTGTTTTTAATAAATAATCATTCAGCAACGCTTCATTACAAGTGGATGCGACCTCAGCCACGAAAATGGAATAATCCCCATAAGGATAAGGCTGGGTTTTCCTTGTATAGTAGCTGTGAACGGAATGTCCAAACTCATGGGCTAAAGTAAATAGGTTATTGACATTATCCTGCCAGTTCATCAGGATATATGGATGGGTCCCATACGCTCCGGAGGAATAAGCACCACTGCGCTTGCCTTTATTTTCATGGACATCGACCCAGCGATTTTCGAAACCTTCCTTTAGAATGTTGGAATACTCCTCGCCAAGTGGCGAGAGGCCCTTGATCACCAAGTCCTTTGCTTCCTCATATTTAATCTCCATTTTGACATCCTTGACAAGTGGTGTATACAAATCATACATATGAAGCTCGTTCAATCCTAAAACCTTTTTCCTCAAACTTATATATCGATGCAATAAATGTAAGTTTTCATTAACAGTGTTTACCAGATTATCATAAACGGATTCTGGAATATTGTTGGCTGCAAGCGCTGCATGACGGGCTGAATTATAGTTCCTCACTCTTGCATAGAAATTATCTTTCTTAATATTTCCGCTTAAGGTGCTTGCAAATGTATTTTTAAAATCACCATAGGTTTTATATACTGCCTTAAATGCATCGCGTCTGACACGCTGGTCACTGCTTTCCAAGAAACGGATATAACGGCCGTGGGTAATTTCCACTTCCTCCCCGTTCTCATCCTTGATTGAAGGGAACTCCAGGTCTGCATTGTTCAACATGCCGAACGTATTGCTCGAGGCATTCATTACCTCACCTGCTTCTGCAAGAAGCGCCTCTTGTTCCGCACTTAATACATGCGGCCGCTGAAGGTTGATTTCTTGGAGGGCATGTTCATAAAGCTTTAACTCGGGCTTTTCAGATAAAAATCCAGTCAATTTGCTTTCTTCGATTGAGAGCAATTCAGGTACAATAAACGCCAGTTGACTAGCTGCCTGGGAGTAGAGATTTTTGATCCGGTCATCCAAACCTTGATAAAAGGAGTTGGTTGTGTCCTGATCATATCTCATGTGGGAATATGTATAAAGCTTGCCCAGCCGTTCCATTAATCTGTCCTGAAACTGCAGTGCCTGATAAAGAGTTTCCGCACCTGTCCCTAGCTTCCCTTCAAAATCCTTAATCCCTGGGATCAGGCCCTTAACCTCTTGAAACTCTTTCTCCCATTGCTCGTCACTGGCAAAAATATCTTCCAATTTCCATGTATCTTCGACAGGTATTTCACTTCTTGCCGGCAGTGATTTCACAGAAGCTTCATTCGCCATTGTCCATCCTCCATTCTTAAGTTTAATTTGCTACCCTTTCATTATATTCTCTTCATTCCACCAATTTCCTTTATTATGCCTTGAAAAATGTTGCAAGGCTTCCTATATTATGCCCATTACCCCGTTTTCATTTAGCTATTTTTCAAAAATTGCTGATAAACATGCTGGAAAAGCTGCATTGCTTTTTCTTTTTCTGAATTGGAGCGAGGGATGGTTATTTTTCGGTTCAATTTACAAGCGGCGGTATTAATCCTGGTAAGAATACCCAGGCCCATTAGTTGATGAAAATACTCAAGTACAGGAACCATCGGATGTACCGCATCAAGCTGCGGTAAATGGCGGATGATGATTTCTTTACGACTGATTCGTTTATTAACCTGCCAGGTCAACTCTTGTAAAGTAATGAAGTCCCCTGAATTCTTATTCGCAAAGAGATCGAGAAATAAATAGGTTTGCCAAATGACTGGGGAACTATAGATATAAAAGGAATGTGGCACAGGCAGGCCGATTTCAGGGGGCAATAAAAAGAGATTAAGATTACGCTTGTAAAGTTCCTGCAAAAACGGATTTTTACCATGGCCTGGTTGCAGCGCCCATTTAAAAGTATAGTTTTCCAGTTCGCGGGTCCAACATGAAAAATTGAGTTGATTTAATGGTATACGCGGCTCCAAAATGTCCTGTATTAAAGTCGATGCCACTGGAAAGTTGGATTGATGAACGAAAGCATTTTTAACCGAATAAGGAGTAATGGAGTTAACAATGTGAAATTTTCTCGATTTAGGACAATAGGCGGGGATGTAAAATTGGCCTGCATCTGAAGCCCGTAAAAATAAATAAAGAAAATTAGATAGAGGTACAGTCCTTCTATAAGTGGGGTGAAGATGATGAGATGAAACAATCCAAAGCGGTATATAATCATGTTCAAGATAAGTTTTCGTCCGCTTAATAAATACGGTTTCTGGTAATGGTGAGCACTGAAATTCCAAAGCATATTTTCTACCATTAAACCGGAATAAAATATCGGGCCGCTGACCAATCTCCTTGTCGTAGTATTCCAGTATGCAGGGGATTTTTTGACAGGTAAGCCATTGGTAAAGCTGAAGCTTTCCTTCTAAATGAGCCTCAGTTTCGCGTTCATATGAATCTTGGCATGTGCTTCCCCTTTTATGGGCGAAATGGAAAATCCGCTGGTCCCCCAGTTTTAGCAAAACTGGCTCACCACATTCTGGACAATAAAATTCCTCATAATCTCGCAGCCTCAATAAAGATTCTTTTGATTGCTGATTCGCCAAGCAAATCAGCGTGCCGACTTTAGTTTTTGCTGTTAACACTTTCAACTCCTCCTTTCTTTAGTTGATATTCGACAGGATTCCGCAAAATCCTCTTATCCTCTTGTAAATAAAAAAACCCGCCTGTCGACGGGTTTTTTTAAAGCAGCGGCGAGAGAAGCCTTGCTGTAGACTCCAATAACCTCAAGCCAATATGGCGCTGTCCAAATGTTTTTAATTCTAATTGTTTTGAGTAATCCAGATCGTTTAAAAACTCCGCCACAAGCTTCTGCGTGCTTTTGGTCTTAAACAGGAAAGCATTCACTTCAAAGTTTAAGTGAAAACTTCTCATGTCCATGTTGGATGTTCCAATTGAAGCCAGTTCACCGTCAACTATTACTATTTTGCTATGCATAAACCCTCGTTCGTATTCGTACACCTTGACCCCAGCTTCCAATAGTTCCGGAAAATAGGATCTGGAGGCGTGAAACACAATTCGTTTGTCTGGACGGTTTGGGACCAGCAGCCTAACATCAATGCCGCTAAGGGCTGCAACCTTAATGGCTGAAAAAATATCTTCGTCAGGGATAAAGTATGGGGAGGCAATCCAGACAGATTTTCTCGCAGAGCCAATCATTGAGAAAAAGATGTCCTTGATTACGCTCCATTCATTATCCGGACCTCCGGCAATCAGCTGCACCCCTCCGTGACTTTTATCGTCTAGTTGCGGGGATAAATACTCAGCTGTCAAAAAACTATGATTCGTCATATAATACCAATCTTGCAGAAAAATCAACTGAAGCGTCCGAACCGCTTCACCTCTAAGCAATAGATGGGTATCCCGCCAGAAGCCAATATCCTTGTTCCTTCCCAAATACTCATCGCCAATATTTAATCCGCCGACAAACCCGATATTACCATCGATGACGATAATTTTGCGATGATTGCGGAAATTAAATTTATTATTTAAAAACGGCAATTTAACCGGACCAAAGCAGACCGTTTCGATACCAGCATTCTTAAGGTCGTTTATATAAGCTTTTGATAGTTGCCAGGAACCGACTGCGTCATACATGAAACGAACCTTGACGCCTTGACCTGCCTTTTCAATTAAGACATTTTTTATTTCCTCGCCAATTTGGTCATGACGAACAATATAATATTCCATATGAATATGATGCCGGGCCCGGTTTAATTCTTCAATAATATGACGAAAGGTTTCCTCGCCGTTGGTTAATACTTTTGTTGCAGTATCAAAGGAGATCGGGCTGTTGCCCAGCTTCTGCGCGAGTTTAAATAATTTCCCTTGGTGTTCTCCCATTAACTGAAGCTTTTCCTCGCTTCTTGGATCATTTTCCCCTTCAACAGTCAAGAAGGCCTGTTTATCAAGGAAATATTTTTTGCGGAATATTTTTTCTTTCCGATGATTTCGTCCAAAAAGCAAATAAAAAATAAATCCGACAAGCGGAAAGCTTCCCAGTACAATCAACCAGGTAATGGTTTGAGCGGGATGCCGATTTTCTAAAAAGATAACAAATCCAATGAAAATAACCGAAAGCGAAATCAATACACTTAAGAATCCAATTAAACCGCTCTCCAACTGATTCCTAAAGAAAAACAATAGTACGGATAGCACCATTAAAAAAATGACAACCCTTACCGTGTTCTTCATGTATCTCACCTCACCTGCAAAAAACCTTCCGCTAAGCTAAAATACCGATTTCACCAGTGAAATCGGTATTTTTATCAGTCAAAATGTTTCCTGAGTTCTGAAAAAACATTCTCAGAAATTATTTCCTTGCCATATTCCTGAAGCCGATGTATGGTTAGCTGTGTTTCGTAGCCATATTCAAGGAGCACACTTAACAAATCGTCAATTTCGTCCTCTTCAAATAGATCCTCAGGAAATTCAGTGTACAAATAATATCTGCCCTCAAAATGATAAAGTTTTGTAACGATACTATCCAACCCCGGACGCTTCGAGAGGCTGATTACATCTTCAAAATCTCTGAAGGCAAGGACAAACTCCAATATTTCTTCATCAAGTAAATCCTCAGCTTCCGAAAAATTCGGATTGAAATGTTGTTCCAATAATTCTTCAATTTTTTCATCAACCGGTAAATCCCTGGTTTTATCATTTGGAATTGGGAGTTCGAACTTTTGTCCATCCTTCGAAAGCTGTGCTTTGGTTACAAGAACTTCGAGTCCCTTATCCAAAGCCTGTACCTGAATCCAAAGCGGACCTTCAACCACAAAATCCTCACCATCATGAACTTCGTCCATCATTTCCCAAAAGAGTTCTTCGCTCCGTTCACGATTGTACCATATTTCTTCGCGATCGAAGCCTCTCTCTTCTATATCAACATATGAAATATAAAATTTTACCGTATTCTCATTGATGCGTTCAATCTCCATTTAAACCTCTCCCTTCCATTGTTCATATTGAAGGGACTAAATACCCCCAGCAGATAATGCCATTAGCATTTACTCCTCTAAAAAGGATTATTCGAACAGATTTTTGCTCAAAAAAGTAAATACTCTTGTACTTTCATTTTATGATAAATAAACTATTAAGGGAAATAAAAAGAATAAAAATCATAAAAACCGTAAATCTGCCTATTTTCATATGAACTGGGATTAAATTACACATAAGGGAATTGAATTATTAATTTAGATATTCCTTTCATTATAGCAAATGACAGGGAAAACATCAAACCTTTCGGGACGAAAAAAGACCTCCATTGGAGGCCCTTTTTAATTTACCATTCTTTGTGCTTCACGCAATTGGAATGTTCTTACCTTTCTAGGTAAGAAGCGGCGGATTTCATCCTCATTATAACCAACCTGCAAACGTTTCTCATCAATAATGATTGGACGGCGCAGCAAGCCTGGGTTCTCTTTAATGAGTTTGAACAAGTCTTGCAGAGGCATTGTATCTAAATTTACATCTAGCTTTTGAAAAGTCTTCGATCTGGTTGAAATAATTTCATCCGTACCATCTTCCGTCATTCGCAAAATTTCCTTTATTTCTTCCATGGAAAGCGGCTCGGAGAAAATATTTCTTTCTTTGTATGGTATTTCATGCTCTTCTAGCCATGATTTTGCCTTGCGACATGATGTACAACTTGGTGAGGTGTAAAGTGTAACCATCCGTCTTTCACACTCCTCTAATGTTTACTAATCTATAATGTAACCAATGTATAAAGATAAGTATAATAAATATATACCCAGAAAAATTAAAATTATTATAAACAAGTAATTTATATCATTAATTATACACCACTACCTATGAAAAAGGTATCCTTTTTTCAAAAAATATTCAACGTCTTAGTAAACAATAAATTGAATAAGTTCCACTTAATAAGACGTATAATTCTCAAAAAAGTTTCATAATATTTTTTGTTTTCTTCTTGTTTTTTACAAAGTATTCACTTTGGTTAATAAAAAATTCGGTTGTCCATCCTTCTTTTTGTGGGTAATCAAAGGATAATACAACTAAAAACTTCAACTATTTAATATCGAACCAGAACAACTTCAAATTACTTCATGGGTCATTCTCATTTAAAAGACATTAAATGAAAACGCATACATTGCAGCAATAGTGGTTGCAGGTTGGCTTAGTATTTTCCTCTTTCATTAAATGCAAATATCTTTTAAAATAGAATGTAAGGGTTATTATTGAATGCTACGAATGGGGGGACAATCATGACTGCTTACATAATGGATTTTTTAATTGTTGCTCTATTAGTTATTGGAATCACTGCATTAATGGGTCCAATTACAAACGGAATTGGCGAAAAGGTATTTGGCGGAAAACGCCGCAGTGAATTTGTCGAGAAAAGCGCCAGATTCCAAACTGGCTGGAAACAAGTTGGCGGTAAGAGAAAGTAACGATTTGTTTAAAAAAGACGATCTCAATTGCAGAGATCGTCTTTTTTTACTTGACTTGAGCCTGATACTGCTTGAATTCTTTCTCCGAACAGAGAACAAAGTGGCCAGGGGTCACTTCACGGAATTCAACCGGTTCGTTGTCTTCATAATTATGGCTTGCTGGATCATAGGATTTCCGCTTTCTAGTCCGCTCACTGATTGGGTCCGGCACTGGAATCGCTGACAGCAAGGATTGGGTGTATGGGTGCAGTGGATTTCGGTAAAGTTCTTCTGATGTTGCTAGTTCAACCATTCTGCCGAAATACATAACACCGATACGATCACTAATGTATTTTACCATGGACAAATCGTGGGCAATGAACAGATAGGTTAATTCTTTTTCATGCTGAAGCTTTTTCATAAGGTTTACAACCTGTGCCTGAATAGACACGTCCAGTGCAGAAATTGGCTCATCCGCAATAATAAACTCTGGCTGAACGGCTAAAGCACGGGCAATTCCAATCCGTTGCCGCTGACCACCAGAAAACTCGTGCGGATAACGGTTGGCATGCTCACGATTTAAGCCGACAGTTTCTAGCAAGCTATAAACACGTTCCATCCGTTCTTGCTTTGAATTTGCCAAGCCATGGATGTCAATTCCCTCGGCAATAACATCGGCTATTTTCAATCGAGGGTTTAATGATGCGTAAGGGTCTTGGAAAATCATCTGCATTTTCCGATTAAACTGCTTTAATTCTTTCTTTGATTTCCTGCCATGAACATTGACCCCATCATACAAAACTTCCCCGCCAGTAGCATCATATAAACGAATGATTGTCCGCCCTGTGGTTGATTTACCGCAGCCGGATTCACCGACAAGCCCCATTACTTCCCCTTTGTAAATATCAAAAGATACATTATCTACAGCCTTAACTTCATTCGGTTTACCTTCATTAAAATATTGCTTTAAATTTTTGATTTCGAGTAATTTTTTTCTTTCGGCCATCTATTTCCCCCCCTTTACGCCAACAAACTGATTTTGACGTCTTTTAACTGCTTCAGGCGGTTCTACCTTTGGTGCATCCGGATGCAGCAACCATGTCGCAGCATAATGGGTATCAGAAACCTTAAAAAATGGCGGCTCCTGCTCCAAATCTATTTTCAATACATATGGGTTTCTTGGTGCGAACGCGTCCCCCTTAGGAGGTTCTAATAAATCAGGCGGTGTTCCCGGAATGGAATATAGCTCCTCATCATCTGTATCCATATCCGGCATCGAACTGATTAATCCCCATGTGTATGGATGCTGCGGGTTATAAAATATTTCATCGGCTGTTCCGATTTCTACAATTTTCCCGCCGTACATAACGGCAACTCGGTCCGCCACATTGGCAACTACACCCAAGTCATGGGTGATAAATATAATCGATGTATCAATTTTCTTTTGCAAATCCTTCATCAATTCAAGAATTTGCGCCTGAATGGTAACGTCGAGCGCAGTTGTCGGCTCATCAGCAATTAAGACCTTGGGATTACAAGCTAATGCGATAGCAATAACAACCCTTTGTCTCATCCCGCCAGAAAATTGATGTGGATACTGATCAATGCGAATTTCCGGTTTAGGAATACCTACCAGCTTTAATAGTTCAATTGCTCTTTGTCTTGCAGCATGCTTGCTCATGTTTTGATGCTTAATAAGCGGCTCCATGATTTGGTTGCCGATTTTCATCGTAGGGTTCAATGATGTCATTGGATCCTGGAAAATCATTGAAATTTCCTTCCCGCGGATTTTTTGCATCTGTTTATCATTTAATTTGGTCAGGTCTTTTCCTTCAAAAAGGATTTCCCCGCCTTTTATCTCGGAATTGTGTTCAGGAAGCAATCTCATAATCGATTTTGTCGTTACAGATTTCCCCGATCCTGACTCACCAACTATCGCTAACGTTTCCCCTTTAAGCAAATCAAAGCTGACACCCCTGATTGCCTTTACCTCACCAGCAAAGGTATGAAACGAAATATTTAAATCTTTTACTTGCAATATTTTCTCCACTACCATTCACCTGCCTTCTAATCACGCATTTTTGGATCTAACGCATCACGTAAACCGTCTGCTACAAGGTTGAAACATACCATGATTAATGCAATCATGATCGATGGAATAATCATTTGGTATGGGAATGCAATCATTGATTTAAAGCCATCGTCTACTAATGAACCTAAGGATGCATGTGGTTCTTGCAATCCTAAACCGATGAAGCTTAAAAATGCTTCGAAGAAGATAGCATTAGGAATCGAAAACATCGTATTGATGATTATGACACCAAACATATTTGGAATCATATGTTTAAAAACGATGGAACTATCCGATGCACCCAAAGTTTTTGCAGCTAAAACAAATTCTTGATTCTTGAATTTTAATACTTGAGCACGAACTACCCGCGCCATACTTGTCCAGCCGGTAATCGTTAACGCAATAACGATTGGAATAATCCCCGGTTTTAACACCATAATCATTAGTACAACAATAATTAGGTTCGGAATCCCTACGAGAATTTCAATTATCCGCTGCATAAAACTGTCGACCTTACCACCTAAATAACCTGATACTGCACCATATGTTACCCCGATAATCATGTCGATTAACGCCGCCAAGAACGCGATTAATAAAGAAATTTGCGTCCCCTTCCAAACACGTGCAAATAGGTCACGCCCCAAGCTGTCAGTTCCAAACCAATAATAAGCATCTATTTTACGCACTTCATAGGCGTTATATTCAGTTCCATTCCGTCTTTCGAGAGTACCGTCAAACGGAAGCCAAGAGATGTTTTCCAATCCTTGGATTCTAGGCGGCAGGTTATTATGCTTTGTATTTTGGTCACTGTATTCATATGGTGTAATCAACGGACCAACAAAGGCCATGAGGATGACAACCGCTAGAATGGCTAAGCTAATAACTGCACCTTTATTTTTTCGAACACGAAGCCAGGAATCCTGCCAAAAGTTTAAACTTGGTTTGGCAATTTTTTCGCTTTTTGACGGATCAATATGGGCGGGAGCGAACATATCTTTGGAAATGATGGTTTCTTTGTTGATCATTTAGCTTTCCCCCCCGAAATACGAATACGTGGGTCGATAACCCCGTATAGAATATCTACAACTAAGATAACAACCACAAATAATAAGGCAAACAAAAGATTCGTACCCATGATAACTGGATAATCGTTTGTTGCGATTGATTTTACAAATTGCTCACCCAAACCAGGAACCGCAAATATTTTCTCAATAACTAATGAACCAGTCATTAAGCTGATTGCCAATGGTCCCAAAACGGTAACAACCGGAATCATTGCATTTCTTAATGCATGCTTAATGCTAATTTGCCAAAAACTTGCTCCCTTGGCTCTTGCCAATGTAATGTAATCAGAGCCTAATACCTCGATCATTTCAGTCCGCATAAAACGTGCCGCAATCGAAAGCGGGAACATGGCCAGAGCGATGGTTGGAAGAATCGAATACTCAGGACCCCGCCATAACATAACAGGTAACCATCCTAATTTTACTGCTACGTAATATTGCAGCAGCCCGGCAAATATAAATGAAGGGATCGACTTCCCTACAACAGCCAGGAAAGTGGATGTGTAGTCAACCCAGGTATTTTGCCTTAATGCTGCAATTGCTCCCAAAAAGATCCCAATAATTGAACCAAAAATCATTGCCTGTACACCTAATATTGCAGAAGGTCCAATTCGTCTGGCAAGGAGTTCTGATACAGGGGTATTATTAAATTGGAATGAAACGCCCAAATCCCCTGTTACCAAGTTCTTCATATAGTTAAAATATTGAACAGGCACGGGGTCATTTAGGTTGTATTTATCCAACAAAATATTCTGTTGGACTACAGAAAGTTTTTGAAAGTTATTAAATGGGCTTCCAGGAATCAACTTCATGAGGAAAAATGTTAATGATGCAACAACAAATAATGTTATAAACATATAGATAAAACGCTGCAGTAAATATTTTGCCATGCCTACACCTCCTAATTCATATAATTTTCATCATTTTTCGACAATTCCCATACAGGGAAAAAGAGAGTATATTCGAAAAATATACTCTCTTTTTTATTTGGTTAGTATAGCTTATTTTAAGATTTTAATCCACTGATAGCTATAGTCAGGTCCAAAGGCATGGTGTGCAAAGCCTTTGACATTAGGTTGAATTAATAGGTTAACTGAACGCTGATACATTGGAGCAAGTGCCACGTCTTCTTCTAACAGAAGTTTTTCTGCATCTTGTAATGTCTTCCAACGCTTAGCTAAATCAGTATCTTCGTTTGCAGATTGAATTGCCTTGTCAAACTCAGGATTGCTGTACAACATGTTGTTGTGGCTTCCGCCTGTCAACCAAAGATCCATGAAAGTCATTGGGTCAGCATAGTCTGGTCCCCAACCACCAAATAATAAATCATAGTCTTTATTATTTTCACGGTCAATACGGATTTTGAAAGGTACAGCGTTCATTTCAAGTGATAAACCTGGAAGAGTTTTCTCTAACTGATCTTTCACGAATGCGTCAGATAGTTTTGATGTTTCAGTATCTCCACCAACGTAAACGAGTTTAACTTCTTTAACACCTAGCTCTTGTAAACCTTTATCCCAAAGCTTCTTAGCTTCTTCTTTGTTTGTCTTCAAGAATTCGTTTGATTTCTCACGGAAATCTTTTCCTTCATAGAAAGTGAATCCTTTTGGTACAACGAAGTTAGCAGGGATTGAGCCGTTAGCCAATACGTCATCGACTAGAGCTTGTTTGTCAACAGCAAGTGCGATTGCACGACGGATATTTTCATTTTTAAGAGCTGGATTTGTCTGGTTCATTTTGATCCAGAAAATAGATGGCTCTTGGTAGCGTAATAATGCAGGATCACCTTCATATTGAGAAAGGATTGCTGCTTGTGCAAGCTTAGGTGTGATATCTGCTTCACCAGCAGTAAATGCGTTAGCAGATGCTTGCGGATCTTTAGAAACGTTAAAGTTAATCTTTGTTAAAGTAACGTCTTTAGCATTCCAATAATTGTCGTTCTTTTCTAATACCCATTCAGTTGCAGTTGGGCCATCCCACTTGGTCATCTTGAAAGGACCATTTGAAATTAAAGTAGCTGCGCTAGAAGCGTATTTGTCACCTTGTGCTTCAACAAACTTTTGGTTTTGCGGGTAGAACAATGGGAATGTTAGATAAGATTCAATGAATGGAATTGGTCTTACTAACGTAATTTCCAATGTGTGATCGTCTTTTGCAACAATACCTAAATCTTCAATCTTTGCTTCGCCTTTAACGATTTCAGAAGCGTTTTTGATTTTGCCTTCCATGAAATATGGACCGTATGGAGAAGCAGTATCTGGGTTGATTGCACGCTGCCAAGCATAAACGAAGTCTTTTGCAGTTACAGGTGAACCATCAGCCCACTTAACATCTTTTTTCAATTTAATGGTTAAAACTGTCTTATCGTCATTGTATTCTGGAGCTGCTTCTGCAACACCTGGAATAACTTTTTGATCTGGATCCAAACGATATAAACCTTCTGTTGTAGCAGAGATCATGGTGAATCCGATAACGTCTTCAGCTAGTACGCTATCCATTGCAGGAATTTCAGAAGATTCAAGTATATTTAGTACCTGTTCATCTGCAAGTTGTTCTTTAGGGGCTTTTTCGCCGCCTTCTTTTTTGTCGGTGCCTTCGTTCTTATCTCCCCCGCTACATGCAGCAAGGAACATGCTAAGAACTAGTGTTAGAATTAACAGTAGTGAAAGTTTTGATTTCTTCACTAGTAGACCTCCCTTTTCTATTATTCTGAAAAATTACTACATTCCCTATTATACATATTTTTAAATTATTGTACATTACTTTTTAAAAATTAATTTACAGATTCGCTACAAATTTTACGTTTGAACCGCAAATAACTGTGCTATACTGTATTTTTATAAGGCTTTTTTTTCAGGGAAAACCTTATAAAATAAGGTTTATGGAGGTTAAACCGTGGACTCCCATTTTAAGAAAAGAGTTTTATTGGTTACACTTACACAAATTGCTATATTGGTTTTATCCTTCTTTTTTTACAAAAAAATCACTTTACTTAGTTATATCAATATATCTTTTTATATGACGGCAACCTTTTTACTTTTATCTCTTCTGCTCTATACCATCCAGAGTGGTTTTTATGATGCAATTGGAAAATCGTTTAATCTTGTCTTTTCCAAAGACAGGAAACGAAAATTCACCGAAATCCCATCCCTATCTGAAATGGTAACAATTGATAAAAGGCCGCTTTTTTTTCATGGGCTGGTGACCGGCTTGTTTATGTTGATTTCCCTTGTTGCTTATTATGTTTAACACACTTGAAAATAACTATGCAATTCCTTTATAATTGGATATAACTAAAATACAGTAATAAAGCAATGACGAAAGAGTAGTACGCATAATGCCGTTTACAGAGAGTTTGTGGCAGGTGGAAACAAACACGTGAATTATGCGGAATGGACTTCCCGAGCTTCTTTCTGAACCTTTTATTAGGATTGAAATCAGTAGGATTAGACGTTTTCTCTGCGTTAAAGGGAAACCATGCCGTCAATTTAACGGTTATGGTGCTTAAGTGACTCTTTTTGAGTAATTAGGGTGGTACCGCGAGCCATTCGTCCCTATTATGGGGATGGGTGGCTTTTTTTTATTTACAGATACATTAGGAGGAATAAACATGAAGACTATTTTTTCAGGTATACAGCCGAGCGGGACGATTACGCTTGGCAATTATATCGGGGCAATGAAGCAGTTCGTGGAATTGCAGGATGAATTTAACTGTTTCTTTTGTATTGTTGACCAGCATGCAATTACCGTTCCCCAAGACCCTGCTACATTAAGAAAAAACATCCGCAGCCTTGCTGCATTATACCTTGCAGTAGGGATCGATCCAGAAAAAGCAACTCTATTTATCCAATCCGAAGTACCGGCACACGCGCAGGCCGGATGGATGATGCAATGTATTGCCTATATCGGGGAACTTGAGCGGATGACCCAATTTAAAGATAAATCCGCCGGAAAAGAAGCAGTAAATGCAAGCTTGTTGACATATCCACCATTAATGGCTGCCGATATTTTATTATATAACGCTGACCTTGTTCCGGTTGGTGAAGATCAAAAGCAGCATATGGAACTGACACGTGATCTAGCAGAACGATTTAATAAAAAATACCGAGATGTTTTAACAATCCCGGATGTCCGCATTCCGAAGGTTGGAGCACGGATTATGTCCCTTCAGGAGCCTACAAAAAAAATGAGCAAATCCGATCCAAATTCTAAGGCCTTTATCACTCCGCTTGATGATCCTAAACAAATGGAGAAAAAGATAAAAAGTGCGGTAACTGATTCAGAAGGTATTGTTAAATTTGACAGAGAAAATAAACCTGGAATAACCAACCTTTTATCGATTTATTCCATTTTGGGCGAAAAATCTATTTCTGAGTTAGAAGCAATGTACGATGGTAAGGGTTACGGTGCATTTAAAGGAGATTTAGCTGAGGTAGTAGTGAATTTCTTCAAACCAATTCAGGAAAAATACAATAGCTTAATGGAATCAAGTGAATTAGATGATATTCTGGACCGCGGTGCTGAAAAGGCGAATAAAGTTGCCAGCGAAACACTTAGAAAAATGGAAGAGTCCATGGGACTCGGACGCGGCAGAAGATAATTAAAAAGCCTGATCCGCAAAAGGCATGTTGTTCACACCTTTTGGGGTCAGGCTTTTAGTTTACTTTCGGGCCATGCTCCATTTCCCAAAGCTTTTCAAAAAATGGCTGTCCCTTTATTAAATTTTCACAAAATATTTCGTGTTTTTTGGTCCACCCGGGTCTAACTTCCTCATAGAGCTGTTCCCAGGCCTCTGCGAAATTCAATTCCTGAATGACCGAATATCGTTCAGGACACCATTCGGTGAACCAGTAACGAATTTCAGCCTCATTGTTGGAGGCAAACAATTGATCAAGCGCCATAAATAAAAGTTGTTTTAACTGCCTCTCTTTACGGGTAAGCCCCGTCATTAACATTGGCTCAGGCGATAGAATATGGAAATCCTTCGTATTGGAAGTTCCGGAAAATTTATATTTTGTTGGTTCGTGGGTACCAATCATCTCGTAAACAAGCTGCTCCTGTCTAGGAATTAATCTGCTTTTACGAATCGGGATATTATAGCCGATTGTATCAACAGCCATTATCCCAATACCGTCGGTTACGACAAAACAATAGTCAAGTTGAATTCTTTCATGGTTTTTTCTCAGGTACGCTTTTTGATATATATCATCCAGAAGCTGTTGAGGCAGTTCAGATAGGTCATTCTCTATGTAGTTAAATAGAATCGGCTCGACCTTTAAAAGCGGTACCTGATCCAATAACTCGACACCATCATCCTTGCGCCATTCATGAAAATGGCAAACGTTATAACCGTTTTCTTCCCCTTCAAACCAATTAACCCAAACATCATGAAGATATAACATTATATCTACCCCTCACTTCAAGTAACTGTTTGTCAATCAGTATGGGCAGTCATAAGTTAAATTATTCCTTAATATATATTTTGCTCCAATCCATATAAATGAACACTCGCCGACTGGCGAGTCCGTTAGGACGAAGATAGAGGCGTAGTTGAATTTATGCGTTTAGAATTTTTGGATATTAATTCTGATTATCTAAAAAAAATCTACCATGCTTGGATGGTAGATTTCATCTTCTTGATTTTGGATTGAAAGCGTCTTTCAAACCTTCACCGATAAAGTTGATTGATAGGATGGTGATGGTGATGATTAATGCGGGCGGCACCCAAATCCATAGTTTAAATTGAAGGACATCCGGCTCAACCGCCGAGTTTAACATATTGCCCCAGCTTGGAATTTCCTGCGGCACACCAAAGCCAAGGAAACTTAAGCCTGTCTCGGCCACGATCATTGTCGCAAAGGTAATGGTTGCTTGAACAATAATGGTTGACAGAATATTTGGCAGCAAATGTTTTATAATAACCTTGGCTGGTGAGCAGCCAATTGATATCGCCGCTGTAATATACTCATTTTCTTTTTCTGCAAGAACCTTACTTCGGACAATCCTGGCAATTCCTCCCCAGCTTAGGACACTGATGGTCATAATTAATACCCACAACCCATTTACTTTGCCAAATAAAATAGCATTTAATACAATAACAAAGACTAAGAATGGAAAGTTAAGGATAAAGTCCGTAAATCTCATCAAAAGCCCGTCGACCGTACCGCCGAAATAACCGGCAACAGATCCGATTAAGGTTCCAAGGAAAATGACGAATAACGTACAACTAATCCCTACTAAAAGCGAAATTCTGCCTCCATATAGTAACCGAGTGAATACATCACGGCCCGATTTATCTGTTCCAAGCCAATGATCCCCGGAGGGAGTTAATGACATTTGCCCGATATTTACCCTAGTTACATCCGCTGTCGTAATATACGGAGCGAGTATTGAAATAATGGCAACTAATAATAAAAATATAAAGCTAGTTAAGGCCAATTTATTCTTTAAGAATTTTTTTCTAGCAATCGCCCACGGCGATGAACTTTTCTTCGGAGGGTGAGTTGTGACATTTGAATTCTTTTGCGTAGTAACCTCCATTATAACTCCCCCTAATCTAATCGAATTCTCGGATCCACAACACCATATAAAATATCAGCAACAAGATTGCCGATCAGTGTTAAGAATGAGAATAGCATTGTCAATGTCATTAAAACTGGATAATCCCTTGTCCCAACAGATTGGAGGAATAGTTGTCCGAGACCCGGATAAGTAAAAATCGTCTCGGTAATAATTGCACCACTAATAATGGCAACCAGATCAAATCCTAAAAAGGTAATAAGCGGAATAATTGAATTTCTTAATATGTGTACATTATAAATTTTTCTTTCTGGTGTCCCTTTGGCTCGGGCCGTTCGGACAAAATCCTTTCGACTGTTTTCGATAATGTCATTTCGTAAGAATTGTGTGTAACTAGCGGTACTTAATAAGCCAAGTACTATTGCTGGAAGGAAAACATGGTGAAGACGGCTTAACCAATATTCAAATGTTCCATCGGTCAGCCCAATACCTACTGATCCATTGGATGGAAACCAGCCCAATGTAAATGAAAATAGGAAAATAGCAAAAACACCAGCGATAAAGGACGGTATGGATAATCCCAAATAGTTGAGACCGCCGATTAGATTATCACCGAAGGTATACGGTTTTCGTCCGGCATAAGAACCCATGATAAACGCCAAGATATAGGTGATAACAATGGATGTTAACCCAAGTAATAATGTATTGGGAAGTCTTTCACCAACCACTTTCGAAACTTCAAGTTTAAAGCGAGTTGACTTTCCAAAATCCCCTTGGACAAAATTCCCGATCCAACGTATATATTGCTGTGGCAGCGGGTCATTATATCCTAGTTTTTCGCGCATTTCTGCAATATATTGAGGATTCGTATTAGTTGGATCGATTTCACCAGAAAGTGAATCACCCGGCATTAGTTTTGCAAGGGTAAAGACGACAATAGAAATCAGAAACAACATTGGAATCATGCCTAAAATTCTTCGAAATGAATATTTCAACATTTGCATTCTCCTCGTCTATAAACTATGTTAAACACAATGAGGTACGTAACCTAATTGGTTTAAATCGGAGGGGCAAGAAAGATATCCTGTCTCCTGCCACTCCGATTTAACCGTTAGGTACGAATTAAATAATTAGGTAGCATTTAACATAGTTTAATGCATGTTAGTCTGCTGTAATTATTGTTTAATCCACCATTCATTTGGACGATTTTTGCCGGAAACATCAAATTTAGTGCCTTGGACACGTTTGCTGACTGCCATTGTTTCGTCAAGCTCAGCAATTGGAAGTCCAGGAAGGTCTTCCATGAATAGTTTTTGCCATTGTACATATAGGTCTTTACGTTTATTGTTGTCGGTTCCAACCACATCGATATCCAGGGCCTGATCTAATAATTTATCACTTTCTTCATTGACCCAGCGCGGATGGTTCCAAAGTGCTTTAGAACTCCATAGTCCTGTTGGATCTGGGTCAGTACCAGTTGACCAGCCTGCGAAATATACTTCCATTGACTTGTCAGCGTTGTCTAGCAAATCGTAGTAAAGATTTGCATCAGTCATCACAAGCTTTGTCTTCAGCCCAACTTCTTCCCAATATTGGCACAATGCCTTGGCACGAGCTTCAAATGTTGGGTTTTGTGTAGCATAGTGAGAGAAGTTTACAACGAATTCCTTGCCGTTTGGATCTTCACGGAATCCATCGCCATTTACATCCTTATATCCAGCCTCATCTAATAATTGTTTTGCTTTCTTAGGATCATATTTATATTGAGGCATTTCTTTATTGTCTGCTGCAATCCAGTGGTTAGATGGAACCGGACGGTTAACCGGTTTACCTACACCAAAGAAGAACGCTTTAACCCATTCTTCACGGTTGATTGCATAATACATCGCTTCGCGAAGCTTCTTGTTTTGATATTTTGGTTCGTTCATGACGTTTTTCTCGCCATCCCAAGTACCTAAACGGAAACCTACATAGTAGTAACTTAGGCCTGGATATGTGATCGCATTTACATTATCAAGTGCTTTTACCTGTTCGATAATGCTTGGGTGGAATGAAGTCATATCAAGGGTACCGTTCTTAAGTTCACCAACAGAAAGTGATGGATCAATTACTTTTACGACAATTTTATCAATATGAGGTTTACCGCCGAAATACTCATTGAAACGTTCCATTTCAACAGATTCACCAGGAACAATTTTTGTTACTTTAAAAGGTCCTAGACCTACCGGTTTGGAGCGAACTTGTTCAGATGACAGCATGTCTTTTACAGCAATGCCTTCAAATTCTTTACGGGATAATGGATAGGTCCAAACATTATCCAAGTTGTTAACACGTGCTTTATCGAACGTGATTTGGATATTGTAATCGTCGATTACTTTGATCCCTTCGATTTTGTCAGCTTTTCCATCATGGTAATCTTGTGCACCCAATATGGTTCTTACGTTTTCAAAACGTGATCCTTCATAATCTTTATCGGCAATTGTGTATAGGGCGAATTCCCAGTCTTTAACAGACAATTCTTCACTGTTATGCCATTTGACACCTTTTTTAATTTCGAAATCGAACACCTTATTGTCTTCTGTTTTCCAAGAAGCAATATGTGGCACGGCCTTTAGGTGCTCATCATAATCAATTAGGTTTTCATCAAATAAATCAAGAACTTCATTGTCAACAGTATCTTCGTAGAATGTCCAGTTAAATAAACCTTTTGGCTGTGAATCAAGTGCGTATACTAATGTACCGCCATCCTGGGGCTTACCCGCCGTTTCACCTGACTTACCATTATTTTCTTCCTCCTTTGTGCCGGCTTTTTCACCGTCGCCCGAGCATGCTGCTAAAAACGCGGAAAGAAGCAGCATTAACGCTGCAAGCCAGAGCATACTTCTCTTCTTCATTTGTTTCCCCCCCTATGAGTTTTTTGAAAAAAATTATTAATAAAGGTGGCAAGCTACTCGATGAGATGGCTTCACCTCCTTTAATACCGGCTTGGATTTCGAGCATTCTTCCATTGCCATCGGACAGCGCGGATGGAATGGGCATCCTGATGGCGGATTGATTGGACTTGGAACATCGCCTTTTAGAATGATTCGTTTCTTCTTTTGCCGCGGGTCCGGGTTTGGAATTGCTGATATTAATGCCTGGGTATATGGATGTAGAGGCTCGGCGTAAAGACTATCTTTTCTGCCAATCTCTACCAGATTACCTAAATACATAACTCCAATTCGATCACTCATATGTTTAACTACACTTAAGTCATGTGCAATAAACAAAAAAGTCAAATCAAATTCCTCTTGCAGGTCTTTTAAGAGGTTTAAAACCTGTGATTGAACGGACACGTCCAATGCAGACACCGGTTCATCAGCAATGATCAGTTTTGGTCTTAACGCCAGGGCGCGGGCAATCCCTATCCGCTGCCGCTGACCCCCGGAAAATTCATGGGCGTACTTGTAAAAGGCATCCGGCGGTAGACCGACCTTCTCCAATAAATCGATAACTTCCTTTTTCAGCTCATCCTTACTTTTTTTTGAAAAGTTATAGATGGGCTCCGCAATAATATTCCCAACCATTTGCATCGGATTTAAGGAAGCATAGGGATCCTGGAAGACCATTTGCATATCCTTTCGTATTTCCCGTAAGTTCTTTCCCTGAAGTCCCGTAATATCTTTATTTTCAAAGAGAATTTTTCCTTCTGTTGGTTTTAACAGCCTTAGGATAGTTCGGCCAGCTGTAGATTTGCCGCAGCCTGATTCTCCTACTAGGCCCATCGTTTCCCCTTTTTTGATCTCAAAGGATATATTATCAACCGCTTTCACATGACCGACCGTCCGTTTGAAAAAACCACCTTTGACAGGATAATAGGTTTTTAGATTCTGAATTTCCAACAAATTTTCAGCCTGTGAAGATTGTTTATCTTTCTTGTTATCTACAGAAACGGTACTCATTACTTCACCCCTTCTCTCGGCTTGCTAGCTTCATAGAGTAGGCAGGCAACCTCGTGGCCTTCGGCAGCTTCCGCAAGTACCGGGGTGACGTTGAAGCAATCCGGCATCACTTTAGGACAGCGGTGGGCAAATCTGCAGCCCACCTTAGGCATATTGGTCAATGACGGTACGATACCTTGTATGGAGCTGAGTCTTTCTTCCTCCTTATCTATTTTTGGAATTGCTCCCAAAAGTAGTGTTGTATATGGATGCTTAGGATTATAGAACAATGTATCCACATCGGTTTGTTCAACAATCTTTCCGGCATACATCACGATAACCTCGTCGCACATTTCCGCAACGACACCCAAATCATGGGTAATTAAAATAATTGCCATATCGTTTACTTCTTGAATTTCCTTCAATAGTTCAAGGATTTGCGCCTGAACGGTCACATCCAGAGCAGTGGTTGGTTCGTCTGCAATTAACAGCTTTGGCTGACAGGCGATGGCAATCGCAATCATGACCCGCTGCCGCATACCGCCGGATAATTGATGTGGATATTCGTCGACGATTTTTTCAGGTCTGGAAATGCCAACGCTCTTAAGCAGCGCAATCGCTTTTTGTCTAGCTTCCTGTTTGGATATTTTCATGTGATTAAATAAAACTTCCTGAAGCTGGTAGCCAATCGTGAATACCGGATTTAACGAAGTCGTCGGCTCCTGAAAAATCATTGAAACGTCCTTGCCGCGCATTTTATTAATTTGTGATTCTGACATTTTTTCAAGGTTCAGGCCATCAAAGATTATTTCGCCGGATTTTACCATTCCAATCCCTTTTGGAAGCAATTGCATGATGGACAGGCTCATCACAGACTTGCCACATCCCGATTCCCCCACAACCCCGACAATTTGTCTCGTTCTTACCTTAAACGACACATTATCAACAGCATTATAAAAAGTCCCATCAATATCGAAGGCTGTCTCTAAATTTTTCACTTCAAGCAGCGGTGCCTCTTGAAGCAGTGTTTTTTTTGCATTCATCGTACACCTTCCTACTTTTGATTTATTCTTTTAATTCCTTATATTCAAATAGGACAGATTTATTACAATTAAATGACTTCCTTTACAGATTATTAATTAAGTTAATAGACATAAAAAAAAGCCTGAATTAATAGGCTTTTTAAAGTTATAATGCATATTTATTTCACAAATTCACTTGCTGGAATTGCAAAAGATAGTCCTGTAGAATAACGATGCTTCTCGTAAAATTTTTCTATAATATTATATCCGGCAGAATATCCCAACAGCTCGGGGTACCTCCCTCCCCCATATAACAGTTCATCGTGTATCCTTTCATTCTTCTTTTTTGCCAAATGGGGCTTTAAGAACCGCTCCCAAAAAATCTCGTGCTCTCTTTCTGAGTACATATTGCACCAATTGGCTAAATAATTCGCTCCGCAATGCTTTAAAACTGCATATTCAGCCAGCCCCTCAATGATAATCGAGTCCAATAAAGTGTAATCCTCCATTTTCTTATTCAGGGCCCGCAATCGGCAAACATGGTGGTATTCATGGACAAGAAGCGCCTCGACTTCTTTCGGGTCATCATAGTGGGAAAGAAACAAGAACATTTTGTCCGGATAGGATACACCCGCTTTCCTGCGGTCCTCTTTCCTGGTAAAAAGCCCTGCTTTTCGTTCCATTGGAAAAAGAAATACAGGAATGTCAGGACCGGACCATTTCTCTTTATATTTATAAAATAATTGCTCTACCTTCTTCCAGACATCACCTTCAAGCATCTTATCTAAGTATTTTTTTGACTGCCAAGACGGTCTGTACATTCCAAACTTTGATAGTTCATGATATATATCAACTTCTTTTCGGCTCTTAAAATATGGCCGCAGCTTTTTACAGATATTCACAGGCAGCTCAAAGTTCTTCTCCATCCATTGGTCGGTTCGAATGACACCCATTCCTGCACCCCATTCAACTGTAATATCTAGTTTACAGTTTATGAAGGTTTTCTAAGGATGTTCTTAAACAAAAAAGGACCGGGGCGTGCCTGGTCCTTTACTTTGTTCATTATTGATATTTTTTAAACACGATTGTGGCATTGTGGCCGCCAAAGCCTAATGAGTTGCTCATGGCCGCTTGGATTTCCTTCGGACGTGCTGCGTTGGCGACATAATCCAAATCGCACTCAGGGTCCGGAGTTTCATAATTTATTGTCGGCGGAAGCATACTGTCTTTCATAGCCAGCAGGCTAAAAATTGCTTCGACGCCGCCAGCTGCACCGAGCAGGTGCCCAGTCATTGATTTTGTCGAGCTCATTGCCAATTTATAAGCATGGTCGCCAAAAACTTCTTTGACAGCAAGTGTTTCGAACTTATCGTTATATTCCGTGCTGGTGCCGTGTGCGTTAATATAATCAATATCCTCCGGCTTAAGTCCGGCATCGTTAAGTGCCATTTTCATCGCTCTGGCACCGCCCTCTCCTCCTGGTGCAGGAGCGGTAATATGATAGGCATCCCCGGTAGCGCCATAGCCAACAATTTCCGCATATATCTTTGCACCGCGGGCCAACGCGTGCTCCAACTCTTCCAAAATAACAATGCCTGCACCCTCGCCTATGACAAAGCCGTCACGATTTTTATCGAACGGTCTGCTAGCTGTCTGTGGGTCAGGATTAGTCGAAAGCGCCGTGTTGGCGCAGAAGCCTGCTACCGCCATTTTGGTAATAGGAGCCTCTGTTCCACCGGTTACCATTACATCGGCATCACCGCGTTGAATTACTTTAAAGGCATCACCAATAGAATTGGTTCCCGTTGCACAAGCTGTAACCGTACAGGAATTAAAACCTCTTGCTCCTAGCATAATCGAAACTTGTCCAGTGGCCATATCAGGGATCATCATTGGTACAAAGAATGGGCTGACCCGGCGGTAACCGCGTTTTTGAAATACCTCAAATTGCTGTTCAAAGGTTTCCATGCCGCCAATTCCAGAACCAATCCAAACACCGACACGATGCGAATTTTCTTCATTAATAGTTAAATCGGCATCTTTAACGGCCATTAGTGCACCCGCGACAGCATATTGTGTAAATCTGTCCATCTTACGGACATCTTTTTTATCGATAAACAGCTCCGGATTGAAATCCTTAACTTCAGCTGCAACCTTGGCTGAGTATTCATCCGGATTTAATCTTGTCAATGGACCGACTCCAGACTTTCCTTCCAATATAGCTTTCCAAGTGGTTTCAACATCGTTACCAAGTGGTGTAACCGCTCCAACGCCTGTTACGACAACCCTGCGATTTTCCATTTGATCATCTCCTTTTTCACTTTGCTATTCCTATCAAATTTCATCTTAATTATTTACACTCAAAATACAACAGCAATCCCGATGAACGTGTCTATTTGCCCCAGCGGATGGCAATCGCACCCCATGTCAGGCCGCCGCCGAACCCAACCATCACTATTAAATCATCATCCTTGATTTTTCCGGCTTCGAGTTCTTCAACAATGGAAATCGGAATCGAGGCTGCCGAGGTATTGCCATATTTATCAACGGTTTTCGACATTTTTTCAACAGGCAGTTCCAATCTTTGTCTGGATGCTTCCATGATACGGATATTGGCTTGATGCGGAATGAGAAAATCAACATCCTCTTTTTTCAATCCAGCCTTTTCAAGAACATGAATACAGCTCTCGCCCATTTGTCTGACAGCAAATTTAAAAACTTCGCGCCCATTCATTACGATATATTCTTCCTGATACAGGTGTTTTCCTCCTGATCCATCAGCACCAAGTTCAAATGACAGGATTCCACGATTCTCTGATACAGGGCCAATGACCGCTGCACCAGCTCCATCACCAAATAAAACTGCCGTATTCCGGTCATTCCAATCGGTAATTTTTGAAAGTTTTTCAACGCCTACTACCAAAACATGCTTATACACACTTGTCTCGATAAATTGCTTCGCTGTAACAATCCCATACATAAATCCGGCACAAGCCGCAGATATGTCCATTGCGGCAGCCTTTTTAGCTCCGAGACGCTCTTGAATCTTGCAGGCCATAGATGGAAAGGGTGTATCCGGGGTGACTGTTGCAACCAAAATTAAGTCAATGTCCTCCGGTTTAATTCCGGCATCCGAAATGGCTTTCTCCGCGGCCCAAAAGGCCATGTCCGATGTATTAACATCATCGCCGGCGATTCTACGCTGTTCAATCCCAGTTCGGGTTCTAATCCATTCATCGGAGGTATCCATCATTTTTTCCAAATCAAAGTTAGTCACTATCTTCTCAGGTAAATACCTTCCTATTCCGATGATCCCTGCTCTCATTTTTCCATCTCCTTTGGATTTATGAAAAATTTATCCTAATAGTTAATATCAATTATTATGACTTGGTACTAATTTTAACAGATAAAACTTCTTTTTCGCAACCATTTCCTGCTTTGGCAAAAAAACAAGCTGCCAAAATACAGTAGGCAGCCTTGTTTTTTCGTATGTATATCCCCCGAAAACCCAGCCTTATTCGGGCAGCTTTCCTGTTTCTTTATATAACTTAACATGCTCATCCATCTTCCCAATAAACTCTTTACTTACCAATGGGCTATACTTCCCCAACGAAATGACATCATCTTGAAAGTCATAGGATTGGTTGCCGGATTTCAAATTCCCGCTATTAAATTCGTTTGCAATTTTTTCATAAAGCAAATCAACTTCCTGAATGGTACTTGTCAACACCGTAGACTCACCGAGATCTGACTGGTCGGAAACATAACCGATCACAAATAAGCCCTGCTCCTTTACTTTTTCAATAACAGGAACATTAAAACCGTCTCCGGCAGGATAGACAACATCTACTCCATTTGCCATCATTCTGTCGACAAGCTGAATCGCTTTGTTTTTATCATCCCAATTTCCAACATACTGGATATCTACATAGGTATCATTATTTTCTGCCAAGGCCCCCTGATAAAAACCTTCAATTTCCGGCTGCCACTCATATGCCGCTAATACCCCCACTTTCTTATTATTGGACATATGCGCAGCTACCATTCCGCCAAAAAAGCCCATCGCATGCGCTTTAAAATTTAGGCTGGTCGTATTGTCGTTCTTTGCGTCTCCATTAAAACTGACAAAGTGGATATCAGGATAATCACGGGAAATTTCATTGAAATATACAGCATATTCTGACCCATGGCCAAAAATGAGATTAACCCCTTTTTGCGCAAATTCCTTCACGGCCTGATTTACTGTCCTCTCAGAATTCATGCCTTCTTTATAAAAAACCTCTACATCAAATTTGGATTGGATTTTTAATAATCCATTAAAGCCTTTCGACCCCCAAACTTGGTCATTGACTGTTTCAGGCACTAATAAGCCAACCTTCTCCAGTTTCCCTTGCGGCTTTTTCTCAACACAAGCTGCAAGCATGAATACACAAATAAAAATCATTCCGAATCGGCGAAGCATTTCTTGCAACTCCTTCGTACCGCGACCCTTACATCAGGTGATGCTTCTATAGAGTTCTAATATTAACTTTGCGGCTGTTAGATAAAATTGTTTTTATTTATTCTAACAATTGAAGAAAAAAATGAAAAGGATATTCCCCCCATCCAAATCGGGGAAATGTGGAGATTAGCTTTGATTTTGATAAAACAACCTTGTATGCCCTATTTGCTGAGAAAACGAATCGGCAAGCGCCGTGACTTTTTTTACAGGAGTTCTGACAATGTGCCTATTCGTTTGCTGAGGTTTGCCTGCTTGTTCAATATGATTTTGTCCAATATTGAGATAGTCCGCGCACATTCGCCAATAATTGTCCTGGCCGCTTTCCAATAAATACTCCCCAGGATTTCCAGTTTCCATAAGCTCGATCATCGTTTCTATCGCATCATCAACAAACAGGGCATCCCCCCGCCATTCCCTTTCTGCTCCGGAAAGTTTGCCCTTTTGCATGGTGGACATAATTGCCTGCTGAAACAGAAAAACCGAAGGCTGCCAAGGTCCATAAATAGTTGGCAAATAAACCGCCTGTACAGGTACGGATTTCTGCTTTACCTGTCGAATAAGCCGGTGTACAGGCGATTTTTTTTCATAATTCATAAACTGCATCGGCAAAATCACCATGATGTCTAGTTCGGCTTTATTTTTATTGATATATTCTTGGAGTGTCCCGATTACATAATCATTTAATAGAGTCCGGTCATGGTTAAGCATGTAAAAATCATACACGGGAAAAATTAATGTTTGCTTTGAATCGGATATACCCGCTTCACTTGTTAATTTTTCTAATGATGTCTCAATAAAATTGGCGTTTCGGCCTATTTCTAGTCTTTTCTCTTCATGGAATGAAATTTGCTCCATATCTCCAATGGAGACACCGTAAACTTCGATTCCGTGATTAAGCAGGGTTTTACATAAATGGAAACTGACAAAGTTAAAAACGCCCAATATCGTGGCCTTGTCCATTCGTTCTTCCACCTCCAACTTCCTTACTGAATCCTATGCAATCCAATAAGGAAATATTTCTTTCGTGGAGGAGGAAGAGTTTAAAGGATTGATTCATGGTTTTTATAAAAATTTACACACATTTTCCCAATTTGTTGTTTCTTTTCTGGAAGAATGATCGTTGGCTGCAAATTGGCAGTTCCAATCAGTTTGTGATATTGCTTCGATTGATTGTATAAGCGTCCCCCTGACAAGACGTGAATGATCTTTATCGGGCAGCCATCATCAAGTTTAATGACATCTTCCATGCCGGTGATACTTTTCTCCAGCTCTTGCTGATTCATTTGATAGGCAGCTATTAATTCCCTAATTAACTTCTTATAAAAGAATTTATGTTCCCTCTCTTGATCAAGATGATGTTTCAGGGAAAGAATCGGATTAAGGAGAACGACTGACCTAATATGATCCTTCATTTTATCCATCAATCGAAGTGCTGCCAAGGCTCCCATCCCTTCAGCCAAAATATGAATCTTGTGATTAATGATTTCATTGCGAATAATATAATGGTATAACCTTTGCGCCAGCTCGACAGCATTCTCACTTCCCCAGTGTCGCCCATAAAGATTCGAGGAAAAAATGGTGTACCCACTTTCTTTTAAATCATTAATAATCGTTTGTTTCCCCTCATTTTGTGTCCAAAAGCACTTACCTTCGTCCACATAATGCCGTTCATCTCCGATTACCAAGATCCCAAATCCGGTAGGCTGCTCCGGGTAATAAATAATATTCCATTGGGTATCCATTTGAAAACTGCGACTTTCCATTGGTATATCTCCTTTTACATATTTCCTCATGATATTGTATGTCATTTCACAAAAGCAGTATGGGGCTTCGCCTATTTCTGGGAAATTGGTTGAAAGAAAACGTTTCATTATTATTTCTTCATGTGGTAATATTAAAAGCGGAAGCGCCTCGGTCAGCCCCGACCAGCTTAAGACGTAACCCGCAGGACGGGCCTGCCCTCCGGAGGGGGACGGCTTAAGACCTCGAGGGGCTAGGCGCTGGAGCTAGATAAATAAGATGGATATTATATAGGCAGGTGAAAAAATAGTGCGATACTTTTGGACATTTTTCTGGACTTTTCTTTTAGTACAAATGCTTACATATGTTGTCAGTTCCATGTCGGGTGTTGGATTTGATTTTAAAGCGGGGGCTTTCGTATCTGTGATTGTCACAATTTTGATTTTCGTTGCATCTGCTGTCATTCCAAATGAACCGGCAAGCAAACACTAAGTTTTTTCTTTTAGAAAAGGTCTTCCATGCTAAGTTGGAAGACCTTTATTTTTTACGGGATAACCCTCATTTGTCAATGGTTAAATCTACTTCTCCATTATTGACAATAATTTCTGCACTTGATCCCTCGTGCAATTTTCCGGCGATAATAACCCTGGCCAGTTTTGTTTCGATATTTCTCTGAATATACCGCTTCAACGGCCGCGCCCCATAGACAGGATCAAAACCGTTAATGGCAATGAACTCTTTTGCTTCATCAGTGATGGATATTTCTATTTGCTGATCTTTTAATCTTCCCTGAAGCTCCTTAAGCAGCTTGACAACAATATTCTTGATGTCGCCTAATGACAACGGTTTAAACAAAATTGTTTCATCGATTCGATTGAGGAATTCCGGACGGAAATGAGCCTTTAGCTGGCTTTGTACCTTTTCCCTAGCTGCTTCTGATATCCCTTCCTCATCTTCTGCACGGTCTAGGAGAAACTGGGAGCCGATATTGGATGTCATAATGATTACGGTGTTTTTAAAGTCGACCACCCTGCCCTGCGAATCGGTTATCCGGCCATCGTCAAGGGCCTGCAGCAAGATATTAAATACCTCAGGGTGTGCTTTTTCAATTTCATCCATTAAAATGACAGAGTAAGGCCGCCTTCTTACGGCTTCAGTCAATTGCCCGCCTTCTTCATAGCCCACGTATCCAGGAGGTGCGCCTATTAGCCGGGAGACCGCATGCTTTTCCATATATTCGGACATGTCGATGCGAATAATATGCTCCTCACTGTCGAATAACGCTTCGGCCAGAGCCTTTGCCAGCTCTGTTTTCCCGACCCCCGTGGGTCCCAAAAATAAAAACGAGCCAATCGGTCTGTTTGGGTCTTTTATTCCCGCCCTGGCGCGAAGAACCGCATCTGTTACTAGATTAACGGCTTCATTTTGCCCAATGACCCGTTCTTGAAGGATGGATTCCAGTCTCAGAAGCTTTTCCCGTTCGCCTTCAACGAGTTTCGCCAGCGGTATGCCAGTCCACCTTGAAATAATATTCGATATTTCCTCTCCGGTTACCTCTTCACGAAGCAAACGATTTTCAGATTCTGTTTTTGTTTCAAGTTCCAGCAATTCTTTTTCCGCTTGTGGAATCAGCCCATGCCTAAGCTCGGCAGCCCGGTTTAGGTCATATTTATCCTCCGCTTGCTGCAGCTCGCGTCTGAGCTTCTCTATTTGCTCGCGTTTTTCCTGCAATTTTTGAATCGTTTCTTTTTCCCCAAGCCATTTTGCCTTCATGCTACCCGCTTGTTCCTTTAAGTCCGCTAATTCCTTTCGCAGCGCTTCAAGCCGTTGTTTACTGATTTCATCATGTTCTTTGCTTAACGCTGCTTCCTCAATTTCCAATTGCATGACTCTTCGTGTCACTTCATCAAGTTCTGTCGGCATCGAATCAATTTCGGTGCGGATCATCGCACATGCCTCATCGACTAAATCAATTGCTTTGTCAGGCAGGAATCGGTCAGAAATATAGCGGTCCGACAAAGTGGCAGCCACAACCAAGGCGTGGTCGTGGATTTTTACCCCGTGGTGAACTTCAAATCGTTCCTTTAAGCCCCGCAAAATGGAGATAGTGTCCTCGACATCGGGTTCCTGGACCAACACCTGTTGAAATCGTCTCTCGAGGGCGGGATCCTTTTCGATATATTTTCTATGTTCATCGAGTGTGGTTGCCCCAATGCAATGGAGCTCCCCCCGGGCAAGCATCGGCTTTAACATATTGCCGGCATCCATGGCGCCATCGGTTCTTCCTGCACCGACGATTGTATGGATTTCATCGATAAACAACAGTATTTGCCCTTCACTTTTCTTGATTTCATTTAAAACAGCTTTTAGTCTCTCCTCAAATTCTCCTCTGAATTTGGCTCCAGCAATCAGTGCACTCATATCGAGCGAAAAAATAGTCTTATCCTTGAGTCCTTCGGGAACATCCTTACGAACGATTCGCTGGGCGAGACCTTCTACAATCGCTGTTTTTCCTACACCCGGTTCACCGATTAATACAGGGTTGTTTTTTGTTTTTCTGGACAGAATCCTGATGACATTGCGGATTTCCGTATCTCGTCCGATCACCGGGTCCATTTTCCCTGCTTTTACTTCAGCAACCAAATCCCGTCCGTATTTCTTTAACGCTTCGTAACCTGCTTCAGGATTTTGTGAAGTCACTCTTTGATTCCCCCTAATTTCCTTAATTGCTTTTAAAATTACCTCAGCGTCCCGGCCGATTGTACCCAGAATCCTTTTGATTTCCGAGTCATTTGCATTTACTGCCGCCATAAGAACATGTTCAACCGAGAGATATTCATCCCCAAGCTTCTCGGCAAAGTCCTCTGCACTAACGAGCAGTCGTTGCAGTCTAGCGGTAATATACAGTTTCCCCTGTTCAACACCACTGCCAATAACCTGCGGATTCCGTGCCAACGCCTGATTTAAGGCTTGCTCCATTTTTTCAGATGATATACCAGCCCGTTCAAAAATGGCCGAAATCAAACTGTCATCCTGATTCAATAACGCCAAAAACAAGTGAGGTTCGTCTATTTCTTGATGATTACTTTTTACGGCCAGACTTTGGGCCTCCATTACCCCTTTCTGAAGCCTTTCAGTCATTCTGTTCAAGTCCATTTTCCCATCTCCTTTTTTGACCTAATTTGACCTTTTCTTTTATTATAAATGAATTCTTCTTTAAAAGTAAAATTTAGAAAGAGCCATCCGGTGTTCGGATGACTCTTGCGGTATTCCCTATTATGGCTTGCGCTGGTAAGTCCAAATTCGTTCATCGTTAGAGGTCTCGGGGAATCTGTCTCCCGCTCTCAGCCTTATTTTTTTTGGATTGATCACATTGCTTCCGGTGTCCCCCACTTCAATATAGACGCCATTATTAGGGGCTTTTTGACCAGATCGAAATTGACGATTTTGACCCATGCTTTTCCCTCCTTAACGTTACATTTTTATTATTTCCGTTTAAATTCCCACGATTATAGGAATTTCTTTCATAAATCAACAGCATTAGACAATATTTCCTAAGAAATATAAAATGATGCTATACAACATTTGACGATTGTATGAACTTATTCTTCAGATATTGCTAAATATTCTTCGTTAACAATATAATTATAGTAGAATCTTGTAAAAATCTTACATGACTGCCACTAAGAAAATTTCTTATATCCAAGCCAGGGGTTTACCCTATTAAAGGTGGTTATTTTATGCAATTAGTTAAAGAAATGCCAGTACAGTTGTCCCATCTGTTTCAAACGATACATTATTACAAAAAGATGGAAAAGGGTTCCTTTTTATTTCAGGAAGGTGCCCCTGCCGAAGAGTTGTATGTCGTTCAAAGCGGTGTTCTGCAAATAAGTAAAATTATCCCTGATGGCCGGGAGCTTACTTTAAGAATGTGCTCTGCTGGTGATCTTGTTGGTGAACTACAATTATTTTCCCCAACATCCAAGTATTCATTAAGTGCACGAGTCGTTGAGAACGGTGAAGTTGCTGTTATAAGAAGGGAGTATCTTGAAGACAAACTTTCGCAGGATTTGCCGCTATCCTTTGAATTTTTAAAATGGATAAGCCAGCAATATCGGAAAACACAAACCCGATTTCGCGACCTTGTTTTACATGGAAAAAAAGGTGCTTTATATTCAACCTTAATTCGAATTAGCAATAGCTACGGAATTAAAACGAATAGAGGAATTATGATCGATTTGCCGCTGACCAATCAAGAATTGGCCAATTTTTGCGGCACCTCAAGGGAAGTCGTCAATCGGCTCCTAAGCGATCTTAGAAAAACGGGTATCATCTCGATTGATAAAGGCACGATTACCATTCATGATCTTAATTATTTAAAAGGGGAGATTGAGTGCGAGGATTGTCCAATTGAAATTTGCACGGTTGATTAACTTAAAAAAATCGGTCCTTTTAAAAAGGGCCGATTTTTTATTATTAAAGGTAAAGAATTTGGACTGTCATAATCACAAAGAAAATCGCTGAATTCACTATTTCATAAATGCCGATTTGTTTAGGGGTCAATTTTTTCCCATAAAAGGCGATAGCCCGAATTAGACTTGGGATATATGCAAGTGCTGCAACCCAAAAGCCAAATACCAGCCAAGCAATCACCAAAATGATGTGAAAAAGCCATGAAACCCATTTAAACTGAATATTCTTCCTTTCCCTGATCATGGTTTTCACATAAAAAGTGCATCCGGCAAAAAACAGCATTGAACCGAAAAATGTAAATAAAATCGTTCCAGCAGTTAATGTGCCTCCGCCAAAATAACTGCTTGCCAACCCGGCAATCGAAAATGCGCAAATGGCGCTAATATCGTTCATAAACGCACGATCGTGATTAATTGAAGTATAATAAGCATTTATCACAAAAAACGGGAGCATCAACAGTCCGAAGTATACCATTGCTGGTCTTTCAATTAACGGGATTAAAAGCAAGGCTAAAGCAGGTACCAGATATATCAACGTCCATTTAGTATAAAAAGGGACATTCTTCCTTTTAAAAATCAACAGCATCGGATAGGTCGCCAAATACAATAATAACCATCCAACGAAAAGTGGGATATGCTGCCAAATAAATCCTCCATTTATTACCCCAAGCCAAAAAGGGATGATTAACATCGCCCACGCACCATGCTGTTTTGGTAGAAAAAGCTTCATCATATTTCACTCCTTTTTCCTAATATCTTTACTTTAAACGAGCAAAAAGGAATAATAAGTGAAGCTTGTCACAAAAAAACGAAAAGAAGGCCTCAGCCTTCTTCTTGGACACAATATTTTAAGAATTGTACGGCCCAGTCTACACTATTAACGTCATCAATTCGAAAACATGGTACATTGGTCTGGGCTTGAATATCCATCTTCATTTCATCCTGCCAATAGACGATTGCCTTCACATTTGTTACTGCCGACAGCAATTCCAAATCGGTTTGGCTCCTAATCAATAAAACCTTGGGAAATGGTTTATGCTTATACCCTTCAATCAGGATGACATCGGGTTGAAAAAAACCCAACAGTTGAATTTGTCGCTCCAGCCCTCCTTTGAAATCCTCTGCCTGGAGAATCATGCGGCCGCCACCTTCAACAATTGAAATGCCGGCCCCCTTCTCGATATGTTTGACCGAATCTTTGCCATCCGGAACATCAGGTTTGCCACCATGACCGTGATGCTTTATAGTGGCAGTTGCGATCCCTAATACTTTCAGTCTTTGAATCAGTTTCAGCGTATAAGTCGTCTTGCCGCTATTTTGGTAGCCGACCACTTGGAAAACGACCGGTTTTACCAAGGCCATTCACTGCCAGTTTGGTCTTCTAACATAAGAACCTCCACTTCGCTGCCAGCGGTGAATCCTCTTGTTCCGCCAGGCAAGATGGTTAACGAATTTGCACCGGCCAAACTCATGATAATATTCGACTTATCGAGGCCGCTTGGGCTTACCTTAAGTCTCCCATTTTCCACTGTCAGGGCACTGCGGACAAATCTTGTAAACGGATTGGCCTTCGGAAAGTCAACATCTAGGATTGCTGTTTCCTTCCGAAGGTGCGGTTTTTCGGAGAATAACATTCTGCGAATAATCGGCCGGGCAAATAATTCAAACCCCACATAGCAGGCCGATGGGTTTCCCGAAAGCCCAAATAACAGCTTGCCGTTAAAATGGGCCACCGTCGTAACACTTCCCGGACGCATTGCCACTTTATTAAACAACACTTTAGCCTGCAACTTTTCATATATTTCCGGAAGATAATCAAAATCGCCAACGGAAACCCCTCCCGTGGTGACTAAAATATCCACTTTGTCGAGTGCATTATGTACGGCCTCAAAGCATGTATCAAATTCATCAGGTAATTTCCCAAAATACCGAACAATTGCGCCTGCCCGCTCAATTTGGGCGGCAATCATGTGTGAATTGCTATTGCGAATCTTTCCGGGGACCAATGGTTCCTCAACTTCCAACAGCTCGGTTCCGGTCGCGAACAAACCTACGATCGGCTTTTTGGCAACCGGAACCTGCTTGTAGCCAAATGTCGCGAGCATGGCCTGAATCCCCGGATTAACCAACGTTCCTTTTTTTACAAGTACTTCGCCTTCCTTTGCGTCTTCTCCTCTAAACGAAACATTTTCACCTTTTTTAAAGCTTCGTTTTATTGACATGTATGGTGTTCCATTCTTTTCAAAGGTTTTGGCTACTTCAAACATAACCACTGCATCGGTACCTTTTGGCATAATCGCCCCGGTCATGATCCTCACCGCTTGGTTGTTACCCACCTGTTTTTCAGAAACCATGCCTGCTCCAATATGATCGATTACTTCAAATTCAACTGGATTTGTTAATGATGCCCCATTAGTATCAATGGATCTGACAGCAAAGCCATCATATGGGGCTCTGTCGAAATGAGGAACATCACAGGTGGCCGTTAAATCTTCTGATAAGAATCTTCCGTAACTTTCATCTATCAAAACATGCTCAGTGACGCCTTGGAGTTGATATTGCATTATTTTTTTTACTGCATCCCCGATTGGAATTGGTTGTCTTCTTTCAAACAAATAAATCGGCTCCCATCTTATACAAAAAAATCAAACTTGTTTATATTACATTCATTATAAGCCTACAAAAATTCAGGATACATAGCAAATATCACATTTGTGAAAGTTTCTTGTCCAAAATTCACAAAAACATCCGCTAATGTGTGACGGTGGTCACCAAGTTCAAATCAAGTTTCCATTATGCTTATGTCAGAAAGTATTTTAGGAGGTTTTTCATGATGACTTTTATGTTTACTGCAGATACCTTAGTTAGAGATATTGTCAACGACATGCCCAAAACAAGTGATATATTCAAAAAATACCGCATAGATTTTTGTTGCGGCGGCAATATTCCACTGGCCGATGCAGCGGGACAAAATACGGATGCCGTTATGGAAGAGTTAAAAGTGGTATACGAAAAAAGCCAGTCCCAGGAAACTAGCCTTGAGGTCTGGACAAATTCTGATTCGAACACAATTATCGACCATGTCATTAACCACTACCACCAAGCAACAAGAGAAGAATTAACCATGCTTAGCCCATATGTAACAAAGGTGTCCAAGGTCCATGGCGACCATCACCCAGAACTTTTAAAGGTGTATGAACTGTTTTACGAATTGAAAAAGGAATTGCTTGAGCATATGGCAAAGGAAGAGGAAACGGTGTTCCCAATTATAAAAAAGCTTGCAGATGGCACGGTTGAAAATCGTGAAGAGGCGATTAATATGATTGTGGAACTGGAAAAGGAACATGATCATGCCGGAGCAATCCTTAAAGAATTGCGGAGCATTACGGCTGACTTCACGCCGCCGCTCGATGCCTGCGGTACGTACCGTTTGGTTTACAAGCGGTTGGAAGACCTTGAAGGCTTGACATTCATGCACGTCCACCTTGAAAACAACATTCTGTTTCCGAGATATTTCTAATAAAATCTCTCTTCATAAAGCACGCTTAGGCTGTCGAAAAAACTTCGACAGTCTTTCATTTTTTTAAACCAGACATTTACTATGCGACCTGTCTGTTGATTTGCGCTCCAGGCGCTTCGCTTTCCGCGGGCGTGCCGGGAAGCCTCCTCGGCGCTGAAGGCCTGCGGGGTCTTCCCTGCCCCGTACTCCCGCAGGAGTCTGCGCGCCTTACGCGCAAATCAACAGAGCTCTTTAATTAAATTTAGAATCCTATACACGACAAAGGAAAAATTCTAAGAACGCCTCTCATGACCTGTCTAAAGAAAAAATTTAGCCGAATGCGTCATGAGATTGCCTTTTATAACGTGCCTGTGGAAAATATTCAGCCAATCGCGTCATGAGACTGCCTTTCATGACGTGCCTGTGGAAAATATTCAGCCGATCGTGTCATGAGACTGCCTTTCATGACGTGCCTGTGGAAAATATTCAGCCGATTGTGTCATGAGACTGCCTTTCATGACGTGCTTGTGGAAAATATTCAGCCGATCGTGTCATGAGACTGCCTTTCATGTCGTGTCAAAGGGAAAAATACAGCCGAACGCGTCATGAGATTGACTTTCATTACGTGTCGAAGGAAAAAAATCAACTGAACGTGTCATGAGACTGGCTCTTATGACAGGTCTAAGGTAAAAATCGAAACTATCACGTTATTTGTTTAATTCTCTTAACTGTGTTTAGAAAAAATTGGTCTTGCAACTAAAGTGTGTTGCAGTTCATTAGTTTGACTATCCGCCTGTTGATTGGAGCGGAAGGTGCGAAGACTCCTGCGGGAGTACGGGACAGTGGAGACCCCGCAGGCGCTTCAGCGCCGAGGAGGCTCCACGAACCGTCCGCGGAAAGCGAAGCACCTGGAGCGGAAATCAGCAGGCCCATTAGCAGGGGCAATTTTTAAAAAATCAGCAATTCGAATTCTGATAAAATAAACGTTGCCGAGAAAAATACCTTTTTCTCGGCAATCTGTTCCCCAACTTGGGGAGTTTTTTGTTTGATTAACCACCAATATAGGACATTTCAATTTTTTTACGATTTTTGTTTGTTTCGGCTGTTCGTTCGTCCGAATATCTGTCTGTCCGGTTGTTCCAAATTCCGGTGATGCGTGCGGTGATTTCTTCATCCGTGGCACCATTTCTCATGAAATTTCGAATATCATGTCCATTTCCATTAAATAAACAGGTAAAGATTTGCCCGTTTGCTGACAGTCGGGCACGGGTGCAACTAGAACAGAAGGATTCGGATACTGATGTTATAAACCCAACATTTACATCAGTGTCTAAATAGCGGTAATGCTTGGCTACTTCTCCAAAGTATGCCGGGCCAACAGGCTCCATCTCAAAATGTTCCTTCAAAAGATGATAAATTTCCTTTTTGGTTACAACATCGTCCATCTTCCAACCATTTGTCGAGCCGACATCCATATATTCGATATAGCGCAATTCAAAACCATTTTCTTTGCAAAAGGAAGCCATCGGAATGATTTCCGAATCATTTAAACCTTTCTTAACGACCATGTTTAATTTTACGCCAAGCCCAGCCTGCTTTGCAGCTTGTATTCCGTCAAGGACTGGACCTGTTCCGATTCCACGGCCATTAATTTTCCCAAACAATTCATCATTCAAGCTATCCAAACTGATATTTACCCGTTTCAAGCCAGCGTCCTTTAATTTCTGTGCTAATTTTGGCAGCAACACTGCATTAGTGGTCAAACCGATGTCCTCTAGGCCTTCGATGCCTGAAAGCTTTTCAACCAGCACTGGTAAATCCCTCCGCAAAAGCGGCTCTCCCCCGGTTAAGCGGATTTTCTTTACCCCAAGGCTAACAAAAATTTTGGCAAGCCGTTCAATTTCCTCGTATGTCAATAGTGCACTGCGTGGAAGAAATTCAAAATCAGAACCAAATTGATCTGCAGGCATGCAGTATTGGCAGCGAAAATTACAGCGGTCAATCACCGATATTCTAAGATCACGCAGTGGTCTATTCAATTTATCATTAATAATGGTTTTTTCCATTTAGATCAACTCCATTAGCTAAAAGAAGTTATTTATATCTATTGTAACAGATGTCAGGATGAAAAGACTGTTACTTTATTCACTATGAAATACTTTTTATTAGTAATTATCTTAACAATTTCAGTGAAAAGATTCATATCCATGATTTGGACATTCTTTATCACGAGGTTTCTTTCAGTTTTTCAAAAATTTGTGTAAAAAGGGAAGTTAGTTTTCACTATATTGTCATTGTTTACTTAGTTTCCTCCCCAGTTCTTAAGATAAAATGTTACTAACGAATAAAAAATTGAATCGACAGAACTAATAATTATGGGGTGAATCTTAATGAATACAACTATAAAATCAACTCATTCGATTGAAATAAAAGAATTATTAAAGTTGGCTGACCGAAGATTTAGAAGTGAACGGGGAAGATTTTTATTCCAGGAGGGAATGGTGGCGGAGGAACTTTATGTGATTGTTTCAGGTAAAATTCAAATCAGCAAGATTACATCTGACGGCCGGGAATTGTCCTTAAGAATCTGTGGCGAAAATGATATCTGCGGCGAATTGACCCTTTTTACTGACAGCCCAAAATATTTATTGAGCGCCAAGGTTCTTGAGGAAGGTGAAATTGCCGCAATTAGAAAAGACGTGATTGAAAGTGAAATCTTCCAAAACAGCAAGCTTGCCTTTGAATTCATGAAATGGATGAGCGACCATTTCCGAAAAACGCAAACAAAATTCCGTGACCTTGTCCTCAACGGCAAGCGAGGGGCACTATTTTCAACATTAATCCGGATGACCAATAGCTATGGGGTGCCAAAAGATAACGGGATTTTAATCGACCTGCCATTAACCAACCAAGAATTGGCTAACTTCTGCGGCACTTCCAGAGAGAGTACAAATCGGATCCTGAGTGAGTTAAAGCGCGACAATATCATTTCAATTAAACGCGGCAAAATTACAGTATTGGATTTACAATATTTAAAAGATGAAATTGGCTGTGAAAATTGTTCAGCCGTTTATTGTAATATCGAGTAGGACTTTTATTCTTTCCTTCGTCTTTTTTCGTTAATCGGCAGCCGGATCACCGGCTGCCCATTTTATTATTATGATTGTTCTTGTTTTTCACGTAGTGCTTTTGGAATATATACGCAAAATGGTTCACTTTCCAAATAATCCCCGGTCATCGCATAAGCACGTGATCTTGAACCTCCGCAGACATTTCGAAATTCACAAACACCACATTTACCCTTGAAACCGTCTGGATTTCGCAATGATTTAAAAATCGGTGACTCGCGATAAATTTCTGCTAACGGTGTCTCCCTGACATTTCCCGCCTTAACCGGCAGCAGACCGCTAGGGTAGACATCCCCAATATGGGAGATAAATACAAAGCCGTTACCGTCATTTACACCCTTAGGTGCGCGTCCGAGTCCATCAATCGAGCCAGTCAATCCCTTTTCGGTTAATGCTGACAAGTAATTGATTTCAGCGGTCTGGGCTTTGGCTTCGCGCATTTTTTGCTGGATCACGACACGGCGATAATGCATAGCCTCAGTCGTTTTAATGTCAAACGGTACACGCTTGCTCAATTCATACAACCAGCGCAATACTTTTTCATGCTCAACAGGAGAAATCATGTCTGTTACTTGCCCTCTCCCTGTTGGAACAAGGAAGAACACGCTCCATAGTACACACTTCAAACCCTCGACCATTTTGGCCATTTCTTCAAGGTATTCATAATTGTATCTCGATATGACCGTGTTGATTTGAATCGGCATATCCAGTTCATGCAAAAATTTGATTTTTTCCATCGTCAAATCAAATGAGCCAGCGGTACCGCGGAAGTGGTCATGCACCTCGGCATTTGGACCATCAATACTAAACGCCCAGCGGGAAAGACCAACCTCTTTTGCCTTGCGCATGGCATCAATGGTTACATTTGGAGTTGCACTTGGGGTCATGGACACACGAACTCCCTTTGCTACAGCATATTTGGCAAGGTCAAAAATGTCCTGCCTCATAAGCGGATCACCACCTGTAAAGACGAGCAGCGGGTTATTCATATCATATATTTTATCAATAAGGTGTTTACCTTCTTCAAAAGTTAACTCTCTGGGATCTCTCGTATACTGGGCATCGGCACGGCAATGCAGACACTTTAACTGGCAAGCACGTGTAAGTTCCCATATGACAATAAACGGATCCTTATTAAAATCGCGGCTAAAATCCATCCTGAAACGCCTCCTAATACTGGCTATTTCAATCCATCCAAATAGCCTTCATTACTTTGTATTATAAAGGTGTTTATGTTGGAATAAAGTGAACTTCCTCACAACCAAGCTTGCAGATATGGACGTTTTGTGACCACAAAAAAAACAGCAGGAAGCCTCTGCTGTTTTTAGGAAATGGTTATTACTTCATATTTTGCTGCCAGGTCAATAAAATCTGCCATGCTGCTGATTTTGCCAGCAGTCAATTTTTCGGTTACTTCATAGTGGTCTGCACATGTTTTGCAAGCCAGTATGTCGACTCCTTTTTCTTCAAGTTCTTTCAGATGGACAGAAACCAGCGACTGTTCTGTCATCGTCAACACCCCGCTGTTCATACAAAACACAGCGGCCGGTAGGTCTTCGCGCTGCTTTAAAATCGTAAAAAATGTTTCCAACACATTTTCCCCAAGCATTTGGTCGCCCCGGCCCAGCTCGGTGGAACTCACCAAGATCACTTTATTCTTCATAGGATTTGCCCCCTCTAGCGGATGCCCAAAGCGATTTTTGCATAACGGGACATCATCTCTTTGTTCCAAGGCGGATTCCAAACGATATTTACATCGACATCCTTGATTTCCGGGATATCAGCCAATGCCCGTTTTACTTGATCGACAATTGTTCCAGCAAGCGGGCAGCCCATAGCTGTTAACGTCATTGTAACTGTTGCTTTTCCTTCATCATCCATATCTACGTCATAAACTAATCCTAAATTAACAATATCTACCCCAAGCTCTGGGTCAATAACTAGCTCCAATGCGCCCATAATATTTTCCTTTAATTCTTCATTCATATCAGATTCACTCCCAAACAGTTTTATGGTTACAATTATAACAAAAGGAATTTCGAAAACCAGTATATCGTTCTTTTAAGTCAATTGAAGTGAATTTTTTTACAGTTTTCATATTAATTGTTAACATATTGATAATAGAAATAATACGTCAATTCATTTTTATTGCTTACCTTCGGGAATACCAACTAAAGAGAGGGTTACTATGACAGAGAGACATTTAATTGCCTTGGATTTGGATGGAACACTATTAAAGGACGACAAAACAATTTCAGCAAAAAACAAGGACATACTGCAAAAAGCAAAAGATCAAGGCCATATCGTCATGATTGCAACGGGAAGACCGTATCGTTCCAGCGAAATGTACTACCGGGAACTTGAATTGGATACGCCCATTGTCAACTTTAATGGCGCCTTTACCCATCATCCCAAAAATCCCGATTGGGGATATTTTCATGAGCCGCTTGATGTCAAAGTGGCAAAGGATATTGTAGAGGCCTGCAGAAGCTTTAATTTCCACAATATTATTGCCGAAGTAATCGATGATGTTTACTTTCATTATCATGACCAAAAGCTGTTGGATATTTTCAGTTTTGGAAATCCAAAAGTAACCACAGGTGATTTAAGCAATTATTTAAAAGACTCACCCACCAGTATATTGATTCACACCGAGGAGGACCAATTAAAGAAAATTCGCGATCATCTTTCCCAGGTTCATGCAGAAGTGATTGAGCAGCGCAGTTGGGCTGCACCTTGGCATGTGATAGAAATTATTAAGGCAGGATTAAATAAAGCAGTGGGGTTAAAAAAAGCGGCAGATTATTATGGCATACCAAAGGAACGAATCATTGCTTTCGGCGACGAGGATAATGACTTAGAAATGCTGGAATATGCGGGACACGGAATTGCCATGGGAAATGGAATTGACCAGGTAAAGAATATTGCCAATGATGTTACACTTACAAATGAACAGGATGGCGTTGGGGAATATTTGTCTGATTTGTTAAATATTAAGTAAATACTGCTGTCAGCCATTGTTTACCTAAATGAACGCTTCATGGTTAGAGCATACTAGTTGATGAAACAGCAAATCTGTTTCAAATAGAGCTTTTAAGCATATTGGAGGGATTGTAATGGGTAGAAGCAGATCTAGACGCTTTGTCCAGCAGGGAACGGATTCGGTCAAAAAACATGATGCACGAATTCCTTACCGCATGACCTACGCTGAAGCAGAAGCTCAGAAGATGGCCAATGTGCAAAACTCCTCGCTTGGAGGAATTTAACGATGGGTAACCGTTTATTCCAGGAAGCACGTAGATTTGTTGAAACGGCAGTAGCCGCTGGCCCTGAGGACCGCGAAATGGCAGTTGCAAAAGCAAAGAATGCCTTGAGCTCTGCTTTTGCAAACTCCACAATCGCAGAACAGCATCAGCTCCAAGAAATGCAACAGAAGCTTGACCAACTCACGTAAGAAAAGCGGAGGCATCTTTCATGATGCTTCCGCTTTTCTTTTTTAAAACCTTCGCTCTAATATTACTGGATAAAGATTGGTGATTTCGCCCTTTTCATTTTTCTGGTAAAGATTTAATAATAACGTGCCGTTTTTAGGAACAGCTTCTGGAGCAACCTTTACATTTATAGTAAATCGCTCCCACTTCTCCCCTCCCTGGGTCCGGACTCGCTGCTCTTGGATATACTCATTATGCCCATCTTCGACAGTATAGTAGAATATCCCTTTCGCCGCCTTGGCTTCTCCTGAGGCAACATAAGTGCCGTCTGCCCCGGACACCTGCACATGACGAAAAACTGGATTTTGTTCGGAAAGGATCAGCTTCTCCACCCCGCTGGCGTCCGCGTTTGTCATCAACGGTATGAAAAGTAAGATCATACAAAGAAAAATTCGCATAATGGCACCCCTTTTCCTTTAATCCTTGCGAAAAAAACCGTATACGCCTGTTGTCTGAATAATATTTGTAAATGCCTTCGGATCAACATCCTTAATGATGCGTTCTAAGTCAAACAATTCATAGCGGGTAATCACAATCATCATAATATCTCTCGTTTCATTAGAAAAGGCACCTTTCCCGGGAATCATCGTAATCCCACGGACCAGTTTCTGATGAATGGCTCTTTTTAGCTCATCAGCCTTTTTGGTGATAATAAACGCCGTAAGCTTGGCATGGCGGGTGTGAATCATATCGATTACCCTTGTTGAGGCGTAAAGAAACACCATCGTGTAGAGCGCCTTTTCCCAGCCATATAGGAATCCTGCCGTCAGGATAATCAGGCTGTTTAACAGGAACATATAGGGCCCAATCGGCTTGTCCTTCATTCTTGATAACACCATCGCAATAATATCAAGACCGCCGGTCGAAGCCCCCCATTTCAAGGTGATCCCAACACCTACCGCAATGATGACACCCCCAAAGACCGCATTTAATAAAATATCATGCGACAATTGTTTAATTGGGATTATTTCCAAAAATAACGAAGATAAAACGACACTGATAAAGCTGTAGATCGTAAACGACTTGCCGACCTTCATCCATCCAAGAATCGCTACGGGGATATTCAACAATAGCAGGAGCAAACCCATCGATAGGGTGATGGGCGTATAGTCGGTTAACACCTTAGACAACAATTGAGCGATTCCTGTGAACCCGCTTGAATATACATTGGCCGGAATCAGGAATAAATTCATGCCGACAGCTGTTAAAAAGGCACCTATGATAACAACGACAATTTTTTTTATTTGCAGCCAAACCATGGGCAGTTCCCCCTTTGTTATTGTATTTTTTTGGTGAAACCGATAAACTGAGAAAGTGAATATAGATTTTTGAAAGCAGGTGAGCCTGATGCAGGTAAAAATACTGGCTGACAGCGCATGCGATTTACCGAAAAGTTTTTATGAAGAACAAAATGTAACGCTCTTTCCGTTAAAAGTTCATCTTAAAGACCGAGAATATGAGGATGTCAAAACCATTGATCCTAAGACTGTTTACGATGCCATCCGCAGCGGCGAAGTTCCGAAAACATCGCAAGCCTCTCCGCTAATGTTTGAAGAAGTTTTTACAAAAATGGCGGAAAACAATGAGGATGGAATTTACATAGCATTTTCTTCAGAATTGTCGGGAACATATTCCACCGCTGTTATGATTCTTGACCAAGTGAAGGAAAAATATCCAAATTTTAATTTAACGATTATTGATACAAAATGTGCTTCGCTTGGCCAAGGCTTGATTGTGATGGAGGCAGCACGGCTTGCGGCTGCGAATGTACCAAAACAGGAAATTGTAAAGGATGTTCAGTTTCGTGCCCAACACATGGAGCATCTGTTTACGGTGGAGGATTTGGATTATTTGGCTAAGGGCGGTCGTGTATCAAAAGCTTCAGCCTTTCTTGGCGGTTTATTAAACATCAAACCAATTTTAAATGTTGAGGATGGAAAGCTGGTCCCAATTGAAAAAATACGCGGCAAAAAAAAGGTGTTGCGCCGGATTATCGAGCTTATGAATGAGCGCGGCTATCATCTTAATGATCAGGTTATTGGCATCAGCCATGCAGATACAGAAGAAACTGCGTTGGAAATGAAAGCGATGATTGAGGAAGAGTTTCATCCGAAAGAGGTTTATATCTCTCAAATTGGTTCAACAGTCGGTGCCCATACAGGACCCGGCACCATCTCAATTTTCTTTTTAAATACATTGCCTTCATAATAAAAACTCGCCAGCCGGCGAGTTTCAGATTGTAGACAAAAGGCATTTTGAATTTCACGATTTTGGTGTCTTTTTCCATATTCAAGCTTATTCTGTTTGATTTT
>NZ_LMTJ01000008.1:0-198385 GCF_001510715.1 Bacillus sp. FJAT-29814 | reverse complement strand
CAACAGACAAGGTTAATGTATCCAAACAAAAAAGACTGTCGATTAAAACCCGAAATCCTTCGGATTTGTCGACAGTCTGAAACTCGCCAGCCGGCGAGTTTTTATTTATGGTCCGTTTTTTTTGAATATTGGTTTTTGCCGGCCTGGCGGTTTTTTTCCCGCATCATGTTTTTTTCATGACGTAAGGCGTTATTGTCTTGCGCTTTTTTATCATTATCAGAAGTGTGCGGCATTATTTCATACTCCTTTCCAATTGCTTTCACTCTAGTTTCTGTCAATTTGAAAAAGACTATGTAACCGTGTTATCAATCTTTCTTTACATATGTCCACAAATCTTCCTGATACACCTTGCCGTCTTTCATCAACTTTCCAAGAGCGCGTTTAAAGGCTGCCTTACTTAAACCAAATCGTTCCTGAATGTCCTCAGGCATGCTTTTATCGCTGTAAGGCATCGCCCCGTTCCGGCTAAGAAGATAGTCATAAATCCTTTCAGCGTCAACATCCTGTGCCTCCTGCTTTCTGCCAAGCAAGGATACGTTGATGGTCCCATCTTCCTTAACATCGATAATCCGCCCTTCCACCTTCTCCCCAAGACGCGGCTCTTGGTTGCGCTGGGATTCATGGATAAACCCTTTAAATCCTTCAATGGTATAAATCCAACTGCCAACCTTGGCTGTGCGGTAAATATGTCCCTGGACGTTTTTGTTGAATTCCTTTCGGGTTGCTTTAGCCGAAATTGACTGGATGACCGGATCTGTTGCAAGTTTTGCATACAGCAGATTGCTGCGGTTAACCCTTAAAGTGATATAAAGCAAGTCGTCAGGTTTTGGCCAAACGGACCGATGTGCTGGCAGGTCGTCTGCGCCGAGCAAAATATCCTTCGTCAGGCCAATATTTAAAAAGACGCCGATCTCCGGTTTTACATCCGTTACCTTGACCCATGCATAGCGGTCAACAGACACTTCCGGGATGACCATAGAAGCGGCCGGGCGCCCTTCTGAATCGACAAAGATAAACACCTCTACCTGCTCGTTGTCTTCAAGCTCCCGATTTGCCTCATTTTTATGTAATAAAACATCTTCATTGCCGTCTGTTAAAAAATAGCCGAACGGAGCCTGGCGGGCAACCGTTAAAATTGTACTTTGACCAATAAATTCTTTTATAGCCATTTTATTCTCTCCTTTTTTGCACTTCGGAGCTGTTATTTTCGAAGTTGTAATGAACTGCTATATTTTACTATAATGGAGGCATGAATGGAAATCCTAGCAAACACGTGTACATATTATTTTTTAAAAATGGAGGGTAAATTATGTCAAAGGATAGTTCATTTGATATTGTGTCCAAAGTTGACTTTTCTGAAGTATCGAATGCCGTAACGCAAACAATGAAGGAAATTGGCACCCGCTACGACTTTAAAGGCAGCAAAAGTGAGGTCACGCTGGAAAAGGAAGAACTTGTTTTAGTATCTGATGACGAGTACAAGATGGATCAGTTAAAAGACGTTCTGCTAAGCAAGCTGATTAAGCGCGGCGTGCCAGTGCGAAATCTTGATTACAGTAAAATCGAGAAAGCCTCAGGCGGTACTGTCCGCCAGCGGGCAAAGCTTGTTCAAGGCATCGATAAGGAAAATGCAAAAAAAATTAATACCATTATTAAAAACAGCGGCGTAAAGGTAAAGAGCCAGGTCCAGGATGACCAAATCCGTGTTACCGGCAAAAGCCGCGATGACCTGCAGAAAATCATCTCTTTGGTACGTGAAGCCGACCTTACTGTGGATGTGCAGTTTATCAACTATAGATAATGATTTGGCGGAAAGGATGATCCTTTCCGCCTTTTTAATGTTTGTTAGTGTTACCCATTAACTACGGTTCCGCCATTGACATGAATCATTTGGCCGCTCATGTAGGAGGAATCCTCAGAGGCCAGGAATACATAACTTGGTGCCAGCTCACTAGGCTGGCCTGCCCGCCCCATTTCCGTATTTGACCCAAACGTTGCGACTTGGTCTGCCGGGAAGGTCGACGGAATAAGCGGAGTCCAGATCGGCCCGGGAGCGACACCGTTTACACGGATGCCTTTCGGTGCCAGAGAGAGAGCCAATGACCGGGTAAAAGTGACAATCGCTCCCTTTGTTGCGGAATAATCCACTAATTGTTCATTTCCTTTGTAGGCGGTGATGGAAGCCGTATTAATAATCGATGCTCCTTTCTTTAAGAAGGGCAACGCCATTTTTGTCATATAAAAAAAAGAGAAAATATTGGTCCGGAATGTTCTTTCCAGTTGGGCCGATGTAATATTCAAGATGCTGGGCTGTGGGTGCTGTTCGGCAGCATTGTTTACCAAAATATCAAGCCTGCCGAATTGGTTCATTGTATTCACAACTACTTCTTTGCAAAATTCCTCCTCCCCCACATCGCCCGAAAATAGAAGACATCTACGGCCTTCCGCTTCAATCAAGTTCTTTGTTTCCTCTGCATCCCCATGTTCATCAAGGTATGCAATGGCCAAATCTGCCCCTTCTTTGGCAAAATAAACCGCAACAGCCTTGCCAATTCCGCTGTCTCCGCCTGTTATAATGGCTGATTTTCCGGCTAATTTTCCTGCTGCCCTATAGTTCGGGGCGACTGAATTTGGCCGTGGGTTCATTTCACTCTCTATTCCCGGTTGATGATTTTGGTGTTGCGGCGGGAATGTTTGCTTTTGCTGGGTTTGGGAACTGCTCATTCTTCTATACCTCCATTGATAAGATCATTTATTAGTGTTAGAAAAATGAGTCAAAATATAATGAAAAAAGCACCGGGCCCGATCCCGATGCTTTACTGTTTATTCTACAATATTCCTTTTACTTCGCTTAATGATTAAAATCAAAAACACCAAAATCAATAAAACAGATACACCTACTGCTGAAATTAACGGCAGGTTTAGCCCTGTTTTTTCAGCGAGGACATAGATTTCCGAATTATCACGGTCAATGATGATATTGTATTGGTCTTTATAAGGACGGACCACGTCTCCGGCCAGTAAGCCGCGCAGCTCTTTCCCGTCCTCGAGCTGTTCGCTAGTTAGAGTAGCCTTTTGTGATTCCCGGGTATTATTAATAGCAATAATCGAGGTTTCCCCCTGATAAATACGCTTATAAACAGCGATCCCCTCTTTGTCGTAGAGCATTTCCATTGTTCCTCTGGTTAAAGAAGGTAATTTATTCCTTAATTCCCCAAGCTTCGTAATAAAGTCCATCAGCTCTTTTTCAGCCCGGAAACTCATCAAGCTACGGTTATCAGGGGTTTCCCCGCCATTTAACGCAATTTCCGTTCCGTAATAAACAACTGGAACACCCGGTGTGGTGTAAAGATAGGTTAACGCTGTCTTCCAGCGCGAACCAGGAAACTGGCGTTCATCCACAATATCCTTCGTGAATCTTGAAGTGAATTCATTATCGAAAAAAGTAGTAGTTGACTGTCCATTTTCCTGATTTGTTTTAAGAGATTCGAATGAGCGGCTCGTATTGGCAAAAGCCTTCCTAAGATTTTCATTGTGAGCATAATCAAATAAACTGTCAATCCCTGCGGACTTGAATTGTTCTGCCTCTATTGCCTGATTTTCAGCAGGCACCCCAACAAGGAAAAAGTCGGCCTTCTCTTTTTTGACCAATGCCGAAAACTCTTGCCAAAAGCTGACTGGAACATAATTAACTTGCGGAAGACTGTAGCCGTCGATATCTGTTTTATTGATCCACCATTTTGCGGCATCAATTAAATATTCCCGCACCTCTGGGTTGTCCTGATTAAGATCTGGCAGCCCATCAACCCACGCATTTTCTAACTCCTGTTGACTCTTTTTATGAAACCAATCCTGCTTGCTGGGATCCTTCACCCACTCATGGCTTTCTGCAACATTGTTTGCGACAAAATCAATCAATACCTTCATGTCTCGCTTGTGGGCTTCTTTTACAAGCTGCTGAAATTTCTTCATTGTGCCAAAATGCTCATCGACTTTGTAAAAATCCTCTACCCAATAGCCGTGATAGCCCTTTGGCGCATTATCAAACACTGGCGTCAAACGAATGGCTGTGAAGCCCATATCATGTATGTAGTCCAGTTTGTCAATGATGCCCTGGAAGTCCCCGCCGTTATAGGCTAAAGGGTCATTGGCATTGACATCAACATCATTGCTGCTATCCCCGTTATTAAATCGGTCAACTACCATCGAATATATCGTTTCATCCTGCCAGTTTCGGTCCTTTTTTTCCGCCGCGTCGACAGGAGTGGACAAACATAAAAACACTGCTATCAATATTAGATTTATTTTCCTCATAGAAATGCCTCCTCACAAAAAAAGCGAGGTGGACTTCCTCGCCTACACTCATTTTAATCCAACCTTGTCTATTATTCCAACTTTAATCAATATTTTCCGCCTAAAGTATTATCTGCACAATTGCCCATTCTTTATAGGCGGATAACGGAACTTTTGTGTCAAACGGCAGGAAACGGAATATCCTTTTAGTAAGGGGAATATTATGTTTTTTCCACACTGGGGATGTTTATGGCCGTAAGACCTGCATTGCAATACATAGTTTTTTAAAATAATTGAGTTATAAAAATCTATGAAGATGTCTAAAAAGAAAAATGAAAGCATCTGCCACGGAGGTTAACGATGAATCGACAGCAACGAATCCACCTATACGATATTCAAAAAAGAGCTTATACAGAAGGTTCTGTAGAAAATATAAACGATCAATGGATATTTTTTGATGAGGAAACGGAAGAGGCTTCGATGCTGGAAGAATACCTACATCAGGAGATCGAGATCTTTCGGATGAACCGCTGGAAAAAAGGAGTTTTACAGGAGCCAGGGAAAATCCGCGTCGGCAATGAAGTTACGATGCTCAAGGATCAGGACCTCGTGAGAATCAGAAAGCATTTGATCTATTCGCTCGAGAGACTCCTTGATGGAATTAATGATGATGCCTTTATTCAGTTTGTCACAACGTTAAATTCATTAAATTTTTCAATCTATGATTGTATCTACTGCTATAACCATTTATCATTCCTTTCCGATGAGAACCGGAAAGATGGTGTAAACTTTATGGTGTTTGACAATCAAGAACAGATTTGCAGCGTTCAACATCACTTCTGCTACTTTGAAAAAATCAGCGACCGCTTTGAATTTACCTTAAATACCGGCAAACGTCTGATTATAGAAAAAATGATTAGCTAGTGTAAAAGGCTCGGGAACCTCCCCGAGCCTTTGCTATTTCCCTCAGGTCCCTATATATTTGGCATGCAGCGCTTTTGCCGCAACGATATCATTTGTTCCGTGAATTAAAACCCTCGCGTCCTTGAACACCGTCATGGATATCGCCTCTACAGGTGAAAAGCGGAGCAAATATTCATTCACCGCTACTCTCCCGCTTTTTCCCAAAGCTTCCGCAAGTTTAAATAAATCAAGCTCCTGCGTACTCTTAGGATTAATTTGAACAGTATCCCGGCCACACAAAGTGGTATAAGCAACCTGCCGTTCCGAGGATCGGTCAAGAAAATCGAATTGGCCGTTAACACATGCCGGACATTGCGGATTTCTTCCTTGTGAGATATCCATCTGCATCGATGTGCCATCCCAAATATCGATTTGTTCCAGGTTTGGTGTTGATTCCCCTGTGCCCACCAATAGCTTAATTGTTTCCATCGCCTGAAAGGATCCGATTATATCCGTTAGTGGGGATAAAACACCGACAGTATCGCAGGTTTCGCCGGTACCTGCAGGGACATGCGGAAACAAGCAGCGATAACATGGCGTGTTTCCCGGCTTAAATACGGCAAACATTCCCCTAGAGCTTACGGCGGCCCCGTGAACCCACGGGATCCCATGTTTAACAGCGACATCATTTATTAAGAACCGGGTCATAAAATTATCGGTACCATCGACAATCACATTAAAACCTTTTAACAAATCTTCGGCATTTTCCAGATTTAAATCAGCGATGACGGCATCCACTTCAACTTCGGAATTAATTTTATTTAAGCGGTATCTTGCAGCAACTGCCTTCGGAAGATTCAGGCGGGCATCGTCTTCATCAAACAGAGTCTGTCGCTGCAAGTTAGATAATTCGACCAAGTCCCGGTCAATTAACCGGATATAGCCTACACCGGACCTGACAAGATGATTGGCAATAACGGTGCCAAGCGCCCCGGCACCAACAATGGCCACACGGCTCTGAAGTAGCCTTCGTTGGCCGTTTTCGCCAATTTTAGCAAATAAAATTTGCCTTGAATACCGCTCTAAGCCACTCATACAATACCTCTTTTCCAGCTGTCTCTTTTATTTACATTTTACCAAATTTAAATGATGAAAGTTTTAATTTTAAAAAAATTATAAAAATGGTATAATTAAAATTGGGTTTACAGTAATTTTATGTCAAATCTCTTAACTTATAAAATTAAATGTTTAGGAGATTAGTTTAAAAAAGAAAGAGGGGAAATGCTTTGAATCTTGGCGGCTTTAAAAACAAAGAAGTAGTAGTTGATTTAACGTCGGGAACAATCGATTACAGGTCAATCAATGAAGAGGATGCAAAAAAGTACATCGGCGGCCGTGGTCTTGGGGTTAAGTATGTATTGGATAACGGCCCTGAAGTGGAACCGTTTTCGCCTGAAAATCTATTATGCATTATGACTGGCCCAGTGACTGGTTCACGTTCATCCATGAGCGGACGACTTTGTGTAGTTACAAAATCACCACTGACCGGAACGGTTTCAGATTCACATATGGGCGGATGGACTGCGGCCCGTCTTAAGTGGGCAGGGATTGATAATATCCTAGTAAAAGGAAAAAGCGATAAGCCTGTTTACTTGTACATTGAAAATGGCAAAGCCGAGCTCCGTGATGCTTCAAACCTTTGGGGCACTAGCACAAGAGCATTTATCAAGGCGATGAAGGATGAACATGGAGAGCAGGATTTAAGTGTTATGACGATTGGCCAAGCCGGTGAAAACACTGTTCGCTTCGCCTCCTTCATCAACGAGCACGACCGTGCGGCAGGACGTGGTGGCACTGGTGCGGTTGCCGGTTACAAAAAATTAAAAGCAATTGTTATCAAGGCAGCCCAAAAAGGCAATATGCCGGTGGCAAAACTTGAAAACGAATATAAAGAGGCCAACAAAAAGGCAGTCAAGGCCATTCTTGACGGCGGATTAACAGCGCCTAATAAAGGCGGTCTTTCCGTTTATGGAACCAACGTATTAACAAACTTAATCAATGAAGTAGGTGCCCTCCCAACCAAGAACTCCCAGCTTACTCATTGGGAGCATGCCGAAAAGCACAGTGGCGAATATGTAAATACACACTTGCGTGTAGCTAATAACACCTGCCATGCCTGTCCGGTTGGCTGTAAGATCGAGGTAGAAGTGAAAGATGGAAAATACAAAACTCGAGTGGAAAGTATTGAGTTTGAATCGGCATGGTCACTTGGCTCAAACTGTTTACTAAGTGATGCCGAAGCAATTTCCTACCTGATTGACCGCTGTAACGAGTATGGCATTGATACAATCGAGCTTGGGCATGCTTTCTCAGTAGCAATGGAAGCGTTTGAAAAAGGGATTATTTCTGAAGAGGTAATCTGGGGCGATGCGGATTCGATGATTGAATTGACTAGAAAAATTGCCTATCGTGAAGGCTTTGGCGGCGTCCTTGCCGAGGGTCCTGCACGGGCAACAGCTTCTTGGGGTGTTCCCGAATTGTCCATGTCTGTTAAAGGTCAATCGATTCCTGCTTACGACCCACGCGGTATCCAAGGGATTGGACTTGGCTACGCGACTAGTAACCGAGGTGCCTGCCACCTTCGCGGCTATACTGTGGCAAGCGAAATTGCCGGCATCCCTGAACCGACAGACCGCTTGAAGCCAGAAGGAAAAGGTGAATTATTAAAAGTATTCCAAGATATGCTTGCATTCTCAGATTCTATGAATATTTGCAAATTCTCTTCCTTCTCCGAGAACGCTGAGCATTATGCCGAGCAATATAGTGCCATGACGGGCATCCCAATGACAGCCGAAGACGTGATGAAGGCCGGGGAAAGAATTTACAATCTTGAACGCTATTACAATAACCTTGCCGGCTTTAACAAGCGCGAGGATGATTTCCTTCCGAAGCGCTTTACTGAGGAGCCAGCCTCCGGGAACAGTGCCGGATATGTCAGCCGCATGGATATTATGCTGGAAGAATATTATCAAGTCCGCGGCTGGGAAGACGGGCTTGTGCCAGAATCTAAGCTTCGGGAATTAGGAATTATAGACCCTGAAGTTACCCAAACCGTTTAGTATTTATTAAGGCTCCTGCGGGATTTCCGCGGGAGCCTTATTTATCCGCCTATTCTGGTAGTTTTATAACGATAATGTTTGATTGTTTCATTGAGAAGCTTTTCACTACTGGCATAAAACCGAATCTTTATTGCATTTACCTTAAAGCTTTGGGTAAAGGCAATCTCTTTTTCTTCGAGGATTTCCCCTTTCCATCCTTCCGCTTCAAAAACATAGGGAAACGATTCCGTTATCTGTTTAGCACCCAGTTCCTCAAAATACATGCCAAGATGTTCAAGCCTAATGCCCCGAAACTCTAAATCTTTATGAACCATATTATCCACCGGCAACGGGCGGGAACAGAGCAAATTGGTCTGAATCGGCTATCTGCGTGTGCAAATCGTCAAGATGAATGATATTCTTGCCATTTACATACACATGAACAAAAGGAAGCAATTTTTTATCCGCTGTAAATAGTTCATCCTTTAAAGCAGGAAACATTTTAACCATTTTATCTAAAACATCAATGACCCTGTCGCCATCAGGATGAACCTCGACGGTAACCCCGCCGCATATTTCTCTAAGATTCGCAAACACCTTAACAATCATCCATCCCCACTCCTCTCAATAATCTTAATCATAAAATCAAAAGTCGAAATTGTCAGCTAATTATTTTTTCAAAAAAAGCCGCCAGGTGCACACCCCGACAGCTTAAGTTAAATCTTAGGGATTCATAATTGACAAAGGCAATTTGATAAAGCCTAAATATAAAACCAACACCCAGGCAATGACAAACTGAATCCAAAATACCGATGTTTTTCGTTTGTTAGCAACACGGCCAAGTATCATTTCAAAAAGACCGATAATCCATAGTCCCACCACAGCTTTTAGTATGTATAGAACACTGATTTTTGTAAGTGAGAATAACAAACCGATACCAGTCGCAATAATTAATAAATATAAAACCCTTAGAATCATCTTTACAATTTTTGCGCCCTTTTCTTTTCCGCCGGATTGTAAAGCGATGGCAACGAAAAATAAAATAAGTGCCAAAATCCAGGCTGTAACATGACCATGAATCATTTATTTGCCTCCTATGAATAATATTCGAAACTATCATACCATAGGCGTTAAAAAACACGAAGAAAAGTGAATCAAAATCGTAACAAACATTTTACCTTTACTTTCTTGGCTGTCCCTTACTTTCTTTGGGCGAATGTATCACATTATACTCGCCCAGTCATAAGATATTAGGAATCTAATTATAAAGGGTGATGTTGATGCCGGCAATTGTTGGAGTTGCTCAGGTAATAACCTTGGGAAACAGCTCTGTGTTTCACATTGGAGATGTTTATAAAATTATGCCATTTGCCGCCGCTAAAACATTCTCTGGTGCGGGCTCCTTTAATACGGGCGAGCGGCTTGATGTCCACAACAGTTTAAGTAACACAAATACCTATGATCCAGACATGATTGATCAAGCAAATTCCTTTAATATGTAAGGAATGGTGGTTCCATGAATTTCTATATTCAACAGAATATTCAAATAAATTTTATCAAAATCGGGGGTATTACCAACTCCTCTGTCTTGCAGATTGGCAGTGCTGGAATCATTAAACCGGTTGCCTATTTATCAAATACAGGCGGCTTTACACAACCCGCGCCTGCCGCAATCAAACCGGGTGAATTGGCACCCGAGCTTCCTTCATCACAGATACTTGCTCCTGCTGTCCCGCTGCAAGCACCGGTCCAGTAAGCAAATGAATGTTCACTATAAACTTGCCATCTTGCAAAATATTTAGCTGGAAACATGCATATATTTAGGAAAGTATCTAATTTAGGAGATTCACTGGTGAGGTGATTGTTTTGTACCAGGATTTTTACCAATACCTTCAGTGGCTGCAAAGCTATATCCAATCACAGGAACAGAGAATTGCATCACTAGAAAAAATGGTTGGAAGCATGAGAAATGAATTGAAACAGTTACGTGAAAAACAAGCCATTCATGTGGACCGAATTGAATATAAATTTGACCAATTGAAAGTGGAAACTTTAGAGGGAACATTGACCATTGGCTTAAATCCGAATGACATGGCAGGAATCGAGGATTTTGCCGTCCAAAATCAAACATTAAAAACTCCTTTATCTCCGAATGCCCAAATGAAAAGAACGATAAAAATCGAGGAAGCAATTTATCAATATTTAGAAACGGAGCTGCCGCAAATTCTCGAGGAAACGCAGGCCAGATTAGCCATTCCTACTAATGAATCCTACTTATCCTTTATAAAAGACGACATTATCAAACAACTTCCTAACCGGATTGATTTTCATTTAAAATCGTTTCAGCAGCAAAATCACTCACTCGATCCCAATTCAGTTGATAAGCAGATCATCGAATTAATTAAACAGGAAATACGAAATGGAGTTTCGATATTTTTAAGTCATTTACCTGATCAAGTGAAGGGAATGAAAAAAGAATGATATTTGAAGTTTACAACCGAAATCTCTGTGTAAACAACATCAAAATTACCGGTGTAGCAAGCTCCTCGATGGTCATGATTGGCGATACCGAAGCCATACAATTAGCCTCTGCTTTTGACACTCCTCCTGAATCATTAATCATCGGACCGTTTGTGCCGTTAGCACCGGATGTGACACCTGGATATGCTGGAGAGACTATCTAATGTAGACCGTATTGAAGTAATGGTTGCTTCATTTTCTTCCATTCTTCAGCTGGGCGATTCTTGTATCGTTGATAGTTTTTCAAGGGCAATTGCTGTCCAGCGGGAAGCTGAAATATTTTATGGCAATGAAGGGAACCCTCCGTCATTTCCTGTGACGACAAAGCCGATTCCGTTTCTGCCGATAACAGAAGCCCTTTCCTACCGAGTTTATAATAGCAATCCTGTTATTAAGGTTCATAACTTAGAAGTAATTGGGTTTTCAAATGCTTCCATCCTGCATGTTGGCAATACAAAGAAGGTTTCAATGGAAGCCAGGGTAAAGCATATCCGACAGCTTTTGCCTTATGGGCACGAACAAGATATGCGTTGACGACATATGTTGCTTATTAGCTTACTGTAAAGGATGTTTTCGATGCCAGCTATAATCGGTCCCGTACAAATTGTCAACGTCACCGGAGGAATTGTTCATTTTGGTGATACACTGTATATCTCGCCGAAGACCGGTTCCAAAACCGCAGGAGGCTCAGGCGGTTTTAATACTGGCGGAATAGTGTTAACCTACAATGGGCTGAGCGGTACAAATGTGCTCGATACGAAACTGATAGACCAGCCGATTGTCGGTAATAACTAAAGTAGAAAAGCGGAAGCGCCTTGGTCAGCCCCGACCAGCATAAGACGAGCCGGCAGGAAGGTTGCTTTTTAACCTTCATGACGGATTGGCTTATGACCTCGAGGGGCTAGGCGCTGGAGCTGGACAAAAATGACATACTCCATTTATGGGTATGTCATTTTGATGTTATTCAAGTTTTAATATGTGAGCGCCATCAAAGAAGAATAGATATCGTTCATGGACTTTGCGTTTCCAAATTTGTTCAATCGCTCTTGTATATAAATTGATTTGCAACTTATAGCGACTTTCAAGAATAGGTTGTGCCTGCGCGAATCCACCTTTAAATCGATCGGTAATCCCATCAGATTTATAATCAATTAAGGTGAGGCCAGTCTCATCCTCGAGGATACAATCTATAATCCCTTGGACGAATACAAATTCCTCCTCTTCTTTCCAATCAGGATAAATGTCTTGAGCTGGCAAAGATAGCGTAAACGGTACCTCGCGATGGACCTTTTTTGCTTGAAAATAACGTGAACCCAACGTCGTTTCAAAAAACTGCGAAATAAGCTTGGCATCAATCACTTCGGCTTGCTCTGCCGTTAAAAGCTCGTTCATAACCATCGTATCAACTTGTTGAGCAATTACCATCTCACTAACGGGCTTTGACAAATCCACGTGCTGCATCACCATATGCATTGCTGTCCCCCGTTCAGCTGAGGTTAACGACTTTTCCTGCATAAACTTTGGCCGCTTTACAATCGACTTTTTAAATCGATGGATCAATTCTGTACCGCTTTGTTCATCAGCGATTTCACGCTGACGTTTGATTTCCGAAACCGATTGTTTCGAACGATGACTTGCCGCACTTTGATGGGCATATGTCCAAGAAAGTCGTGCTGATACTTCATCCGCAAAATCCGAAGCTGTCGGAACAGTTTGTCCTTTTTCAACCATCTCGATCCAGTGGTCCGTTTCCATTTCTAGGTCGTGGGTTTGGCTTTTTACCTCATCGGCGCTGATGACATAAATTTTCCAAGTAGCAGGATGGGCCGTGATTTCCTCATTCACTAGAGCGTTTGTCTCCGCTCCTCCTCTTAATACGCGCCCATCCTGATGGCGAACCAGCGCTGGACCAATCCAGTCAATATAGCCTGTTGCCGATGCCCGCAGGTAATCCTTGAGCAGCCAATCCTTATGGTTGGAAACATCCAACCATTGATCGAATTTTTTCGTTGCATCTTTTAGGGTGGCTGTTAAATACAGCTTTTCCTTTGCCCGCGTCATTGCCACATACAAAACCCGCATTTCTTCTGCAAGCATTTCCATCTTTTTCTTCCGTTTAAACGCAAGCTGCGGCAGTGAAGGATACGATATCCGCTTCTCGGCATTCACATATTTAGCGGCGAACCCGAATTCCTTATCGAGCATAAACGGCTTCCTTAGGTCTGTCAAATTGAAATTTCGCGCCATCCCGGCCATGAAGACAATCGGAAATTCAAGTCCCTTACTGCTATGGATCGTCATGATTCGAACGACATCCTCCTGCTCACCAAGTGCCCTTGCCGCTCCAAGGTCGTCTCCTCGATCGATCATTCGCTCAATAAAACGCAAGAACCGGAACAACCCGCGGAAAGAGGTCTGTTCGTAGGTCCGTGCCCGATCGTACAGCGCTTTTAAGTTTGCCTGACGTTGCTTTCCGCCCGGCAAACCGCCGACGAAATCGTAAAAATGGGTATCGCGGTACAGCTGCCAAATTAATTCAGAAAGCGCCCCGTTTCTTGCTAATGAACGCCATTCTGTCACACTGTTATAAAACTGGCGAACCTTATCGTAAAATGCCTCCGTTATTTCCGCCTCTTTATGGCGACAAAAAGCGGAAACCGCCTCCCAGAAAGAACCACGTTTGTAATGCACACGGATTTTTGCCAACTCCTCTTCATTTAACCCGACAATGGGGGAGCGAAGCACAGCAGCCAGTGGGATGTCCTGGTACGGATTATCGATAACCCGGAGCAGCGACACCATAATCGCCACTTCTGTTGCCTCAAAATAACCCGTCGACAAGTTCGCATAGATGGGGATTCCTTGCTGCTTAAATTCCTCCATAATTTGCGGTGCCCAAGTCATTGATCGCAATAATATCACGATATCCCTGTACATGAGTGAACGGGTTGATTTTGTTTTGGCATTATAGACAGGGGTGCCTTTTTCGATTAGTTCCTTTATTTTTGCAGCAATGACCCTCGCCTCAAGTTGAGAGCTTTCAAGATCTACCGCATCTAATAAGGATGATGGTTCCTCCGTGTCAACTTCCGATTCAACTGGTGCCTCCACCGTTTCTCTGTTTTGATCGATTAGGATCAACTCAGCCGGAAATGGCTTATCTTCCGGATATGGAGCACCGGTTCTCAACTCGGCTGCTTCATCATATTCAATTTCGCCGACACTAACCCCCATAATTTGTTTAAACAAATAGTTTGTCGCATTCAGAACTTCCTTTCGGCTCCGGAAATTCCTTGCCAAGTCAATTCTTAGTCCGCCAGTCCCACCATCCAAAGTAAACCGATTATATTTGGATAAAAATAAATTGGGCTCCGCTAACCGAAACCGATAAATCGATTGTTTAACATCGCCAACCATAAACATATTGCCATTTGTCTCATCTTCCATTGCTACCAATTTTAAAATGGTTTCCTGAACCATGTTCGTATCCTGATATTCATCAACATACACCTCTTTAAAGTGGCGTCGGTAAGCGAGGGCCGCCTCTGATGGCTGAAATTCCTCCGATTTCGATTCAGTCAGAATGTCAAGGCAATAATGTTCTAGGTCAGCGTAATCAACTAGACCTTTCTCCCGTTTTGCTTTTTCAAACATGACAGAAAATTGTTTTACCAAATAAATCAGTGTCTCAATCAATGGCTGCATCTCGCCCATGTCACGTAAAAAACTTTCCGGCTTGCGAGAAAAAAGCTCGTCTTTTAAGTCCTGGATTTTTTTCTTGGCCTTATCGCGAAGCTTTTGGGCTTTTTCTGTCAGTTCTTTATCATACTGGTCGCCTTTTACCTGTTTGGCCCTGGAGAATGACCAGGATTGCATTGCCTGATGCAGCGTTTGCCATGAGTCTTGGTTAGCTTGGATTAGCGTATCAATGACCAAAAGATCATCCAAAAAGTTCTCCGCCCTTGGCGCCGGTCCCCCAGGAAGTTTCGTGAGCTCCATTCCCTGTTTGATTAGTTCCTTTGCACCTTCAAGCTGTAACTGTATATCAAATAGGAGCGCCCGAATAAATGGCAGCTGTTCAAGATGATCAATTCCTGCAACATCATACATGGAAACAATGGATTGCAAATAGTGCTCCGGCAACGGATTTGATCGGGCAAAATCATAGATTGATTGAACAATTTCCATCAGCGCTGCATCACTTCGATCACTGGTAAACGAATCTACCAATCTGAAAAATTGTTCATTATCCGGTTTTCCATATTCCTCTTCAAATAGCTCATCCAAAACTTCATCTCTTATTAATTGGGCTTCTGTAGCATCGGCAATTCTAAAACCCGGGTCGACATCGATTAAGTAATAGTATTTCCGAATCACCTCCATACAAAAGGAGTGAAGCGTTGAAATCGAGGCCTTGTTTAACAAACTAAGCTGTTTTCTTAAATGGCGAGAGCCCGGATGATCATCAATGGCTTTTTCCAATGCCTCGCCAATTCGATGCCGCATTTCTGCCGCTGATGCGTTGGTAAAGGTAACCACTAATAATTCATCCACATTGATAGGGTCTTGTTCGGAAAGAATTTTTCTGATCATCCTCTCGACGAGGACAGCTGTTTTTCCCGACCCTGCCGCAGCTGCGACAAGAATGTCCTTATCACGGGCCATAATGGCTTTCCATTGATCCTCAGTCCAGGTTACATCCTCCGGTTTTGGCGGAATAACCAAATTACTCATCCTCTCTCAGCTCCTTTCCGATTAACTCCAAAACGGTTTCCTTTGAATGCGGTGTGAGAATTCGGTAACGATTTTGTTCAATGGATTCATCAAATTGACAAACCGATTTAAAGGAACAAAATGTGCAAGGTATTTTATCTTTTAACTTAAAGGGGGCAATATCAAGCTTCCCCTCGACAATTGCATTTCCGGTATTTTGGTAAATTTTTCGGACATAACTTTTAAGATTCTCAAACTCTTCAATACTGGCAACCTTTGATTTTTTCGATAACTGGCCATCCTTCTTGATTCCTGCGGCAATTATTTGTGAATCGCCGGATTCAAGCGATTGGTCCATTAAGCGAATGACGTTCTGGTCACTTAGCATTAATCCGTTCATTTTGAATTTTTTCATGATTTCTTTTTCAATTTCATCCAATGTTAGCATTTTCGTGGTATTGACAAATGGATTATGAACATGAAAATAAAGAACCCCAGCCGGACTTGCTTTCATCTCGACCAATTCCTTTGAATGGGTCATTACAATATCAAGATACGTAAGCATTTGTAGAGCAAGGCCGTAATAAACCTCGGTTAAATTAACATCCTTTTCACTCGATTTATAATCAATGACCCGCAAAAACACATGATTGTCATCGGCTTTTGCCTGGTCAACTCTGTCAATCCTGCCGGCCAGTTCCATCCGTTTGCCATTTTTTAATGAAAATGTTAATGGCGGCAGCGCGCCGTTTGGACCAAAACCAAGCTCCAGGCCAATGGGCGAAAAGCCACTCACCTTGGCATGATCACTTAGAACCAAAGAGGCTCTAGTGATGATTTGCTCCAGCTTTCGTTTAATATAATGGTGCCGCTCCGAGCTTAGTAGAATCTCATTTTGCAGTTTCGGGGCTAACATTTTCACAGCTTCCTTCGACAGCTGTTCGCATTGTTGTCTCGAGAGTGCGGCCCAAGATAGTTTCTGTTCGTTAATCATGTCGGCAATTTGTTTCAACGCCGCATGGAACAGTTCTCCGATATCAGGGGCCTCCAGACGAAAGACTTGGCGTTCGCGAAGCTTAAGCCCATGCTGGGCAAAATGAGAAAAAGCACAGGAATTATACAGCTCCATTCGCGATACGCTGGCCTGAATCGAATCCCCGTACAATTCAGCCGCAGTGTCTTCAGTAAGTCTTACGGTTCCATTACTGTAAAACAGACTGGAGAATACCTTCTGTGCCTGCTTCTTGTGCGTACTGTTCATGTAAAAGTTATATACATCCCACCACAATCCAGAAATAGGATAATTCCGTTTCTTTAGCTGCAGCTGGGCATTCAGATAGGCCAAGGTCGTCGTGATATTGGCCACGAAGCCAAGCTGCTCCGAATCCGTTGCCTGGCCTGGGTCGGTATGATACTCAAGCTGACTCATTTCCGGAAACATATCTTTCAATCTCTTAATATAGGAAGAGGGAATTAACGCTTTTCCTTCCTCATTGGCTAGCGGATAACTGACATAAAGCAAGTCTGATGGTGCCGTAAATGCTTTATAGGCCAAAAAATTCTCATCAAGCAAGCGTGTCCGGCTGCTTGGCGCCACCTTTATACCAGAGGCAAGCAGTAGTTCTCTGTCCTCATCCTGGAGAATGCCTTCAACAGAGATTTTTGCAGGCAATACCCCTTCATTTACACCGAGCACGAACACCACCTTCATGCCATTTAACCGCGATTTCTCCAAATCGCCAATTAACACCTGGTCAAGTGCCGGCGGAATTAATGAAAAATGCAGCGATTCAAAGCCAGCCTCTAATATCGTTGCAAAAGATTTTATATCAACAGGTTCATCACCTAAAATCTCAACAAACTGATCCAACAAATCAATGACGGCATTCCATACCTGCTCATGCTCTCGAGCCTTTATCAGATTGCCCGTCTCTTCAGCAACGAACTTCCAGTTTTCCAGCTTCGCGGGTACATCCAATTCCTCAAGGAATAAGTAAACTGCCTCGCAAAGCTTCCGGCCTGTGTCCGCTTTTTTCAGCCGGCGTGAAAGACGTAGAATAGGAGCGGAAATCATCAACTTTAACTCATTTAATTCCTGCTCCAGCACCTTTTCAGCATCTGTCTGCCCATTTATGTCAGACTCAAGGCCCCGGAAGCGCCGATAAATCCAGCGATCCTTTTTCGTCCATTTGCTCCCATTTATCCCATAGGCCAGCACGTAGTTTTCAAGTCGATCCATCTTTTCCCGCATTTTTACGGGATTTTCCTGCATCGGGTACATCAAATCGGTTTTAATCGCCCGAAATACCGGCTCATAGCGCCAAAAGGAGTTGATAACTTCAAGGGTTGAACGGATCAATTCAACCAGCGGATGATTGAGCATCGTCCGTTTTTGGTCAATAAAATACGGCAGCCCATAATCGGTGAAGACGGGTTCAACAATTTCATGATATTCCCCGCCGTTTCGGATTAATAACGCCATATCCCGATAGCGGTACCCTTTCGATCGGGCAAGCTCACGAATTTCACGGGCAATTCCTTCCACCTCGGCCCGGCGATTCCCGGCCTGGCAAAGATGGATGGCTGTTTCTCCGGCAAACGGGATTGCAGGCCTGGCATCAAATTTTTCTTCCAAATGTTTTAGTGATGAGCTGTTCCATCTGTTTGGCTTGGTCATTATTACCGGTTGTTCAATTTCAATGCCTTCTGTTTTGGCTATTTCATGAATAGAAATAATCGCCTCTTTAGAAGCACGAAACAAATCCAGCTCGTCCGGCTGAGCATCAAAATGAACATGATCGGTTGTCATCGCAATTGAGACCCTGCGGCATTGCTTCATCAATTCCAAGATAATTTGGTATTCTTGAGGTGAAAAGCTATAAAAGCCATCAATATAGATCTCAGCATCACGCAAATAAGCAGAACTTGCTATTTTTTCAGCAAGCAGTCGAAAATAATCTTCCGAATCGATGTACTTGCCGAAGATTTCCTCTTCAAACTTTTGATAAATGACTTCCAGGTCGGCTAATTTATCACGTAAGGCGATAGCCGCCGTCGAGTGATCGGATGCCATTTGCAGCGACCCCGCTGCTAAATCCTCTGGTCTTAAGCAATATCGCTTGAACTCCGTAATCATTTGCTCTAGCTGTGCAACAAAGCCCGTCTTATCGGAAGCCCGGTTGAAAAGCTTTAGCTGCTCCTTCTTTTCGTCAATAATTTTGCGAATTAACATGCTCATACCGACACTGCTTAAGTGCGAACGGCTAATACCGCCTGTCTCTTGCAGGATTCGCCATGCCAACCGGGAAAAACTGTACACCTGGGCACGAATCATCCCGTTTAGGTTAGAATTCGCTGCCAAGCGGTATTCTGACATGAAGGTCATCTGCTCTGGAACGATATAAATAATCGGTGTCCCCTCCGGGTTTTCAATAAGCATGTCCTCAATTTCTTTAAAAAATAATTCTGTTTTGCCGCCCCCCGAACGCCCGGTTACCATCCTTAATGACATATAGGACCCTCACTTTCCTCGAAGTCTGTATCAATCATTTTAACATATTACAGGCACAAACGTTTGGATAGTGCCGCAAAGGTTACAGCCATAAATGGTAAATCTAAGCTGACTTTCTTAAATGAAAACTCGCCGATTGGCGAGTCCGTTAGGACGAAGACAGAGGCGTAGTTGAATTTATGCGTGCGAAGCTTAGCCAACAAAAAAACACGACTTTTGCAAGTCATGTTTGATTTAAAAATGAATATCCATTTCATCTAATGGCCAGTATCGAAGATCAACCTTGCCGACAACCTGATCGACGGAAATAAACCCAAAATGGCGGCTGTCCCAGCTCCCCAGCCGGTTATCGCCAAGGACGAATAATTTCCCCTCAGGGACGGTTTCTTCCCCAGTTAGCTCTTTTAAACTGAAATCTCCAGTCAGTTTGACACCGAGAGCCTTTTCTTTATAAACTTTTAAAAAGCCTTCTTGATATTTATGTCCATTCACAAAAAGCTGATCGTTGCGGTATTCAATCTTGTCCCCCGGCAAGCCAATAATACGCTTAACAAAGTCTTCTTTTTCATTGGCATGGAAGACAATGACATCAAATCGGTTCAATTCACCGACATGGTAACCTAGCTTATTGACCACCAGTTTATTCCCATCCTGCAGTGTCGGCATCATGGATTCGCCTTCCACAACGTAATTGGAAAAGAAAAACGTCCGAATAAAAGCGAAAATAATGACTCCAATTACAAAGGCCTTAATCCATTCCAGCCCTTCTTTTCTCCACTCACTTTTCACCAAATCCCCTCCGTTTTTCGTACACATGACTTTTTTCTATTTCTCCATTATAGTCACTTGCATCCCTCTTATTCAATCTTGCTTCGATTCTTTTTCCAACAAACCAAAGGACAAAGATAATGATTGCAACAATGATTGTCCGATATGGCTGAGTAATCAGTGACCCAATATCGTAACCAATAAAGCTCATTGTAAAAATCATCACCATTTTTCCGATTCCCACTGCCAGCATATATTGAGCCCTGCTTAATTTTGATAAGCCGGCCACAATATTTACGACTGCCGAGGGAGTAAACGGGAAGCAAAGTAATACAAACAGCGGTCCAAAGCCATGGCGCTCAACCCAGTCCATTAATCTCCGAACCTGGCGATGCCTCGGCAAAAAAGCCAACACTCGCTTTTGCCCGTATCTCCTGACGAGCGAAAAAACGAGTAGTGCTCCAATACACGCACCAACCCATGAGTATAAAAATCCCAGCCATAATCCGAAGGCATTTGCATTAGCCATAACAAAAACAAATAACGGGAGAAACGGCAAAAATGCTTCGAGTACTGTTAACAGGATTCCTGGCAAAGGACCCAGGGCTCGATATTCTTGAACAAGTTCCATTATGTTTTCGAGCGTAAACCATGCTCTAATCGATTCAAAATCCATCCGTTTTCTCCTTAATTAGTGCTTTAAACTTTATTTTATCTGGAAGCAAGCAATTATTTTGTAATAAATTGGTGAAGAGCCTGTTTATTTTTTTCAATATTAAGATCCAGGATATCCCCTTCACCTTTTACTTTCGTTTCTTTAAAGGCACCTTCCACCGGAATTCTTAATGTATCTACATTTCCTCTTTTGTCAGAAAGAAAATCCTTAGCCATAAATAACATATCAGACTTATCCATATTCGTATTGATAAATGGAGTCACAACCCCAATTAATTTTGGTATTTTCGTTATCGTTGTGAAACTGGCTAATTGATCACCAATAGCCTTGACGGCTTTTTGTTGCCGTTCCACCCGGCCAAAATCCCCTACCCTATCGTGACGGAACCGGACATAGCTCAGCATTTGCTCACCATTTAGCCTTTGCAGCCCAGGCTGGAGCGGCACATCAACATATTCTTCCATCTTTTTTTCGACATTGATTTCAACGCCATTTGGAAAAGCCTCATCAATTAATTGTACAAACCCCTGAAAATCAACGATCGCATAGTATTGCAGGTCAATATCAAAATTCTGTTTTATCGTTTGTCTCATCAATTCGGGACCGCCGCGGGCAAATGCTGAATTGATTTTGTGCTTGCCGTGCCCTGGAATCGGCACATAACTGTCCCTCATAATCGAGGTCAACTTAAATGTCCCTTTATCCTCGTTATAATGGGCAATTAAGATGGTGTCGGCCCTGGATGACTTTTCATTCTCCCGTGCATCGCTGCCCAGCAGCAAAATATTCGTGTCCCCGTATTGATCCTTTTGCCCCTCAAACTTATAAACAACGTCTGCTTGCTTCTGCTCGCCATTTAATTTCTCTAATGATTGGTTTACCCCTTTTTGATATTGAAAATATGAGTATGCTACTCCTGCCCCGATTAACAATAACAATACGAGCAAAACCGTGGGCCATTTTCTCCTCTTCTTCCGAAGATGTCGATCAGATCTCATTTTTATCACCTTTTAGTCTGTATTTTTTATCCCCTCTTTAATTGACTGAATAAGAAGCTTTTATGTTTCTTCTTTATTTCATTTTCTCCTATCGGATATCCTTCTATAAATAAAACTTTCTCACGAACACATAAATTATGGCAAATAAAAAAGCTCGCATCATGCGAACTTTGAAGAACGATTCAAAATTGATGTGGTATTGCCTTTTAAAATTATTTTTTGTAGAATAAAATAAGAACACAAGTTCGATTAGGAGGTGTTAGAGGACTATGACGAGAATTCCGGAAAACGATCGTGACATTATGGAGAAAGCTATTTATCTGCCAATGGTCGTGACCGTTTTAAATCGTGATTTGGCCGTAGTGGAAAAAAGCCCTTTTAAATTAAAAAAGCCTTACTTGGAATTAATTGAGGAGACGTTGAAGGAAATCCAAGCGGAATTGTCACAGGTAAAACAATATATGAAAAAGAACAAGCTTCAGGTTTTGGAAACAAAACGGGACGATGCCTTTACCATGTACATGTTTATTTATAAAGGGTATGAAGAACATCATAATTACTTTAATCCAAGGATTCGTAATAAGGTCCAAGAAATAATGGAGACCTATTTATTAAAAAAACACCTATCCCGTTAACCGTTAAACCTAAATCTCAGCTAGTTTATTCATATCCATGGGGACTTTCCGAGGCCGTTACCGGCTTTCGATCTTGAATGGGGTAAATCAATTTTTTATTGCCTTCAATTCTTTGCATAAGCTTTGTTTTTAATAATGCGGTGCGAAGCATTTGACCCTCGATTGTACTGAATGGAACCTGAAAGATTCGAGATTGTTTATTACGGAAAATGACAAGCGTTTGATTTGGTCCTATGCGGCGGTAATTTTCAACATGTTCATGTGCAATCCAAATGCATTCAGGGCGGGTCGGTGATGACGTGGGAAAAAAGTAAATGCGGTTTGCCGGCTCAATCGCAATCGGGATTTTTCGATTGTAGCCAATTAATTGACGGGTTCCTTTTTTTCGGCTCTCATAATCAACGCCAAAATAATTGCAGCTTTTCTTGATAAGCTCCAAAGGCGTAAATGGGGATATATATTCATCTTCGAGTTCGAAAATCTGTGAATATATTTTGCTGCCATAATTCACAGGTTCCAAAAACATGGTGCATGAGTTAACCTCATATTCTTCGATTTGTAGCTTCAACCAAATCACTCCAATCTAAGATAATATCCAACCTATCTTATCATGTTTATCATGAATTTCCTCTACTTTTCTGAATTATTGCTAATTTATTCACAAATATAAATAAAAAATCTTTTGGAAAATTATAAATTGATTGATATTATCGAAAAATCCCCATATAATAGAAAAAAGCGTCGAGGTGATTTTCTTGAAAGAAAAATCCTACACGGAATTAATGAAAATTGCTGCCATGAAACGCAACCGCATGAAAGAAAACTTCGTCCAGGACCTCTATATCGACATGCTCTTGTCAGAAATCCAGTTAACAGTTGAAAAGGAAAAACTGATGCGTAAAATCGACCTGGCCATTGATCGCCGTGATAAAAAGTCATTTCTCCATTTATCAAGCAAGCTCAAAGAAATCAATAAAAAGTTTGGAACATGAACACGTTAATCGAACCGTCTATGGCGGTTTATTTTTTTTGAAAAATCCATGAACAACAAAGCATGGCAACAAAAAGCTGAAGGCAATAACACCTCCAGCTCCACTCTAGTCTGTCCTTTGCTTTATTTGAAATTCTTCAAGTCTAGAGATTCGGTCCAGCATCGACGGATGGGTATAGCGGAAAATTTTGACGAAAAGCGGCGGGTTTACCTGGCTCAACCCTGACCGGGCTAACTCCTGGAAGGAGCCGATGGCGGCATCGGGATTATTGGTCATTTCAATCGCATATGTGTCCGCCCGCGTTTCCTGATACCGCGAAACAAGATTTGAAAATGGACTAGAGGCAAATAACAGCATGGAAATAATCATAAAAAATAGCGGAAGAGACTTGACGTCCCTAACGTCAGTAATTTTCATTTCATTTCCCCAACGGACGACAGCCCAGTTCATCAGCCTGTAGGTTAGATATAAGCCAAGCAATGACAGTGCCAAATAACCAGCAATTCCCCAATATATATGCTTTTCTACATAGTGCGCCATTTCGTGTGCCATGATAAATAAAATCTGGTCATCCGTCAGCTTGTTCAAGGTAGTATCCCACAGAACAATCCGGGCGTTAGAGCCAATTCCGGTTACATAGGCATTCATCGCATTCGTCTCTTCCGCCATGTTTACTTCAAAAACATGTTCTGCAGGAATGTTCGCCTTATCGGCAAGAGCCAAAATTTTTGTTTCCAGTTCCTTATTTTTCAATGGATAAAAATCATTATATAGTGGGTCGATGATAACAGGCTGGAGGAACATCATAAACAACGTAAACGGCACCGACAGCAGCCAGCCATACAACCACCAGCGCTTTGGACTTTTCCTCATCAACAAGTATAAAACAGGAACGATGATTAACCACGTTCCATAATTGACCCAAAAATCGATTAACTCATCCTTCATCCAGGATGGAAATGTTTGAATCGAGATATGATACGTTTTTGATAGCTTATAACTGATATAACTCAGCGGAAATGTGACAATATAGGCACACAGCGATAACCAGAATAGATAAATAGGGGTGATCAGCGCTTTATATTTGGCTGATTGTTCAGCCCAATTCTTAAATGCCTTGGAAAGACCGGTTAATAAAACAAGAAAATACAACAACCATTCGAACGGTGTTGACAGGAAAAAAAGCAGGTTTCTAATTTTCGAATATTCTTGACTAAGCATCAATTCTCGTCCATTTAAAAAAGTAGACGGATCGGCCTTCGTACCCTCGTACTCAAATGGCAGCTTCGGGTCGGCGAAATGGAATAAATACCAATAGAAAAACAAGCCATATAAACAATAGGCCAATACCGCATAGACCCCCATTTTTCTCACCATGTTTTGTTTGTCCTCCTTTTCGTACAACCTCTCTATACCTAGTTTAGTTTAAAACACGGGAAATAGAACTGCTAACTCATTTTTAGAGGGCACTTCCCATAATGGCAGAGTTTTTTCATTCCCTTTTGTCTGAAAATTTGCTAAAATTTAATTTTATATGAAGCATCGCAACTGGGGGGATTGAGTTGGCGGATTTTGCATTGGGAAAGGAATCTTCGCCGTTCAGGAAAGGCGTCCAAGCGGGAATCAGTATCGGGATCGGATATTTTCCGATAGCTCTCACATTTGGTCTTCTTGCCAAAACTACAGGATTAACAATCTATGAAACGGTGTTAATGAGCATGATTGTGTTTGCCGGGGCATCCCAATACATATCATTAAGCCTTATTGCTTACGGAACGGGAATTATTGAAATTATCCTGACTACTTTCATTGTGAATATCAGACATTTTTTAATGAGTGCGACCTTGAACGAGAAGGCAGAGGAAGATCGGCTTCCGAACAAGTTGGCTTATTCTTTCATGATTACCGATGAGACGTTTTCGGTGGCGGCCACTCAGGAAGGCAAAATTAGCACAGGCTTTTTGTTCGGTTTAAATTTGGTTGCCTACTCAAGCTGGGTTGTTTTTTCAGGGGTAGGTCACTTGATTGGCGCGAGCCTGCCGCAGACTTTGCAGGAAAGTATGGGAGTGGCACTGTATGCGATGTTCGTCGGGCTATTGGTGCCTTCAATGAAAAGAAGTATGAAGATCGTTTTTTTGGCGGCACTTGGTGCTGTGTTTAATACCATTTTTACGATGGGAGAGCTTATGGCACAAGGGTGGTCAATCGTAACAGCAACTCTACTATCAGCGATCTTAGTCGAGGCAGTAGAAGTATTGAAAAACAGACATCGGGGTGTAAGTGATGAAGAGTGAGATTGTGTGGATGATTATCGGCATGGGCTTGGTTACCTATATCCCCCGAATGCTTCCATTTGTTTTGTTTAAAGGGAAGGAACTGCCGCCATTTATTCAAGGTGTGTTGAAAAATGTACCTTACGCGACACTTGGCGCATTAATTTTTCCAGCAATTATTTTCATCCAAAAAGATGATTTATTATATGGTGTTTTAGGGGCTGCTGTCGCTTTTATTGCGGCATTTTTGGGGGCAAACGTGATTGTCGTTGTGCTTGGGTCAATTGCTGTTTTAACCTTATATTCTTATTTGATGTGAGTCAGTCTGTGGGGATTTGTGGTCACGCCAGGATTTCTGACGTGACCACAAATGACTATTTCCCCTTAAATACCGGCTTTCTTTTTTCAGCAAATGCAGTAAGTGCCTCTACACGGTCCTCTGTCGGCAGTGTGACTTCATAAGCTTTTCGTTCGATTTGCAATCCCGTGGCCAAATCGACATTCATCCCCTGCTTAACAGCAAACTTAGCCTGCTGCAGCGCCACTGGCCCATTGGTAAGCAGCACCGAACAAAAGGCGATGCTTTCATTCAAAAGCTCGCTTCCCTCCACTACCCTTGTTAAAATGCCATAGCCAAACGCTTCTTCCGCCTTTAGCCGGCGTGCTGTCAAAATTAGCTCTAATGCCTTCGCCTGCCCAATTAACCGCGGCAGCCGCTGGGTCCCTCCTGCGCCAGGAATGATCGCAAGACTTGTTTCGGTCAATCCCATTAATGCCCCGGATGCGGCAATCCGAAAGTCACAAGCCAACGCCAGTTCCATCCCGCCGCCAAAGGCAAAACCATTGATGGCAGCAAGCGTGGGCTGCGGCAGCTGATCGATTGCGTTGAACACCTCATTAATTTTAAAAAGATTGCGCTTTACTTGTTCATTGGTTAAATTTTTCCGTTCCTTCAGGTCCGCCCCGACACTAAAAGCCTTCTCTCCTGCACCAGTAAATATGACAGTGCGAATTTCCGGGTTCACCCGAATTTGCTCCACCTTATCCTGCAGTGCCTGCAACGTTTCATAATTAAAGGCATTCAAGGCCTCTGCTCGATTGATGGTCACAATCGCAATATGATTATTAATTTCGAGTAAAATTGACTCCATTTGTTCCACCCCTTTCATCTATAAATTCGAAAAAGGCAAGCGAAAAGCCTGCCTTTTTACGCAAAAAATCCGATAAAATTAGTTGCCCACTGTTTGCGTCACTTGTTGCCTTAGGGCCCGTCTCAGAATTTTACCAGTCGTATTCTTTGGCAATTCATCCAAGAAAACAATCGCAGAAGGCACTTTATATTTAGCTAGATGTTCTTTACAGTAGTTAACCAAGTCTGCCTCCGTTAAGTCGGCCCGTTTGCTGACGACATAGGCATGAACCGCCTCACCCTGATTCGGGTCAGGAACGCCAAGAACAGCGACTTCTACCACATCGGGATGGCCATAGATGACTTCTTCAACCTCACGTGGATACACGTTATATCCACCAACAATGATTAAATCCTTTTTGCGGTCAACAATATAAAAATAGCCTTCCTCATCCATGCGCGCCATATCGCCAGTATGCAGCCAGCCATTCTTAATGGTTGCTGCTGTTTCCTCCGGCATTTTATAATAGCCCTTCATTACGTTTGGTCCGCGGACAATCAATTCACCAACCTGACCTACAGGCACCTCTTCCCCAAGCTCATCGACTACCTTATTTTCCACGTTAACAATCGAAGGTCCAATTGACCCAGCCTTACGTGGGCGGTCGAGCGGATTAAAACACGTAACAGGAGATGCCTCTGATAAGCCGTAACCCTCCGAAATCAGAACATTAAACTTCTCTTCAAAATTCTTTAGTAACGCAACCGGCATTGAAGCTCCGCCAGAAACGCACAGACGCAATGTTTTTAAATCTTCAGGATTCCCCTCCGGATATTGATACAAGAAATTGTACATCGTTGGCACACCAGCAAAAACAGTAGCTTGATAGTCTTTAGCAAGCTGGAAAATATCTTTGGGGCTAAATTTTGGTGCGATTAACAGTGTGGCCCCGTTTATAAGCGGCGCATTCAGGGCAACCGTTAAACAAAAGACATGAAACATTGGCAGAGTCGTGATGACCCGATCATTCCCGTTTATTTTTAAATACGCGCCGACATCACTGGCGTTGCTATATAAATTCTTGTGGGTCAGCATTGCACCCTTCGGCTTGCCGGTTGTCCCTGAGGTGTAAAGAATGATGGCTGTGTCGTCATCATTTAGCTTAGGCCCTTGAAAACTGATATCCCCTGAAGCGACCACGTCTGTAAACGATTTCATTTTAGCGTACACAGTAAGGGACTCGACACCTGGCTGTGCCAAGCCATTCTGTTCAGTTTCACAGATGACATAATGCTCGACTTTTGGCAGCATCATATGTACTTTGTCCGCCAGCGGTATCATTAAATCCAGTCCTACGACAACCTTTACATCCCCATTTTTTAGGATGTACCCAATTTCATCTGCGGTATAAATGGGGTTAACCGGTATTACTGTTGCGCCCAACCGCAATGCCCCGTATAGGCTAATCACAAAATGCGGGGAATTCCCCAATAGCAGCCCAACATGGTCCCCTTGTTTTACCCCTAGTTTTTCAAGGCCAGATGCGAATTTAGTAATCGCCGCATCCAATTCGGCATATGTACTCGACTTGCCCATAAAGTAATAGGCAATCTTCCCGGCAGATGCCTTGGCTGTTTCGTGAAGCTGTGATGATAGATTCATATTCTCTTCTCCCCCTTAGATGAATGAATACTCATTCACAAACTTGTAACAATTTTCTAAATATATTATATTGGAAGAAAATTACCTATACAAGTATAATACTTAAAAATTTCTGAAAAAAACAAAAAAGGAAGGTGTCGAATTGGACACTTCCCCCTTGAAAGACATTAGTATATTAAGTTAATAAAGTCTTCCTTTGAAACATTCCCAAAATAATAGGTTGGATCAATTTCTTCCAGAGCTGCTTCAATTTCGGCTTTTTCATAGCGAGTTCCCGTTAACTTGGCTTCAATGTCACTAACATCACCTACGCCAAAAAAGTCGCCGTAGATCTTGCAATTTTCAATGATTCCTTTATTGACCTCAAGCCGGACATCAATGGAACCAACCGGAAACCGGTGAGAATGCTGCAGGTTAAATTTCGGTGACCTTCCGTAATTCCACTCCCAATTCTGGTATCTTTCTTTTGACAGCTGGTGAATCCTTTCCCAGTCTTCCTCGGTCAGGACATATTCAGGAACTTCCTCCATCCCGTCAAAAATAAATTTTAGCAGCAAGGAACGAAATTCTTCGATGCTGATATTTTCCGTTAAAAACTCAGAAATATTGGCTACTCGGCTGCGAACCGATTTGATTCCCTTTGATTCGATCTTGTCCTTTTTCACCTTTAAAGCTGATGCGACATTTTCCATTTCAGAATTTAACAGCAGCGTTCCATGGCTGAACATTCTGCCCTTGGTGGAAAACTGCGCGTTCCCGGAGATTTTCCGTCCCTCCACTTCGATGTCATTGCGGCCGCTAAGCTCCGCATTTACCCCCAATTTTCTAAGTGCCTCAATAACCGGCTCGGTAAATTTACGGAAATTATGAAAGCTCTCCCCATCATCCTTTGTGATAAAGCTAAAATTCAAATTGCCAAGATCATGGTAAACGGCTCCGCCTCCTGATAAACGGCGAACCACTTTAATCCCGTTGTTCTCGACATATTCGGTATTGATTTCCTCAATCGTATTCTGATTCTTGCCAATAATAATCGATGGCTCGTTTATGTAAAATAATAAATACGTCTCATTGATATCAAGATTCTTCAATGCGTATTCTTCAATTGCCAGGTTAATCCTTGGGTCGGTTATTCCTTTATTGTCGATAAATAACATAAAATCCTGGGGCCTCCCTTAAATCGATATGGTTTGAAATTCCTCTGCAAGCTTTATTATACCAGTAAATTCTTGAGATGCTTCACTAACAAGGTCGGACAAATTACCGTAATGCGGCAAATGAGTCAGGATTAGTTGGTTGACAGCAGCATTTTTTGCAAATCGTCCTGCATCGAAACTGTTCATATGCCCTGCTGATTTGCCATTTTGATTTCCGTAAAAATTGCATTCGCATAACAGGACATCAGCGCCTTTGCCAAAATCTATAAACTCGTCTTTAAAGGAACTGTCGCCTGTATAAACCAGCACTTTGCCGTCTGCCTCAAATCGCATCGCATAGCATGGAACTGGATGGTCTGTTTTAATAAATGACACCTTAAATGGTCCCAATTCGAGAACTTGATTCGGATCATAGCCAATCCCTTTGGTAATCTGTTTATACGTCAATTTGCCAAATTCATAGTCATCGAAGATATGACCGTATATTGGCAAATTAGGGCATTGCTTTCCCAGAAACCCCTGAATTAATCTCGCATGCTGCAAGACGCCAATATCGGCAATATGGTCTGGGTGATAGTGCGAGATAATGACAGCATCGAGCTCCTCTGGTTGTACTGCTTCTTGCATCTTGGACATCACACCGCTTCCGCAATCGATTAACAGCTTGAATCCATCGTGCTCCAACAAGTAACCGGAGCTTGCACCATTCTTTTTCGGGTAGCCGCCCCATAAACCAATAATTGTTAACTTCATTTCCTGCACCTCCAAGAGTCTCTCCCTTTAATATACTCCAAATCCGGCAATAACAAAAAACCAGCCGCTGTTGAAAAAACGGCCGGTTTTATAAAAATTGGCTTCCTCTTAAAGTTTTAAATAATCCAAGACAGCCTTAACTGCAGCTTCCCCTTGGTCAATGCAGTCGGGTACCCCTACTCCTCCATATGAGGCACCGGCCAGAAATACACCAGGCAGTTCCCGGTTCATTGCTTCAAGGATTTCCGCCATGCGCTGCTTGTGTCCTACCGTATACTGCGGCATCGCGTTTTTCCACCGCGATACAATGGCAAATTCGGGATTCATGGTGATATCCATCGTCTTATTTAAATCATCCAAGACAATTTTAATAATTTGGTCATCTGACAGGTCAACAATCGTTTCGTCTCCAGCCCGGCCTACATAACAGCGGAGCAACGCTTTCCCCTCTGGCGTGGAATGTTCCCATTTCTTGTGGGTCCATGTACAGGCGGTAATCGAATAGTCACTGTTTCGTGAAACAACAAAGCCAGTCCCGTCAATATCTTGTTTGATCGCCTCTTTTGGAAAGGCTAATGCTACCGTTGCCACTGATGTCGATGGAACTGATTTTAACGGCTCAAAAAAGCCATATTTGGAAAACATCGACTGGGTAATCTGGTGCGGTGTGGCAGCAATAATGCCATCCGCCTCCAGTATTTCTCCATTATTCAGATAAACTTCATACTTACCATTCATTTTGGTAATATTCTCAACCCGGTGTCCTTTTAAAATGGACTGAGAATCCAGTTTTGCCTCAATGGCTTCGGCAAATGACTGAAGCCCGGTTTTAAAAGTCAGAAACGCACCTTTATTTGATTTCTCCTTGACAGCAGGCTGCTTTGGCTGAGAAGGGGTGGCTTTCTTCATTCCCAGTATCAAGCTTCTGTGTTTCTGCTCTACTTCATAAAATTGCGGAAATGTTGCCATTAAACTCATTTGGTCAATATCGCCCGCGTAAATGCCGGATAACAATGGTTCAATTAAATTTTCAACCACTTCATCGCCCAATCTTCTGCGAAAAAATTTCCCCAGAGACTGATCTTTCCCGCTTTCCGAACGAGGAAGGATGAAATCCGCCGCTGCCCTCAGCTTGCCGGGAATAGAGAAAAGGCCGGTTGTGATAAAGGGACCTACCTGTGTCGGGATTCCCATGATGGATCCCCCTGGCATTGGATAAAGTTTTTCGTTTACCAGAACATAAGATTTCCCCGTTGAGTTCGGGACCAATTGGTCATCCATCCCAACTTCCTTTGCCAGCCTAATGATGCTTGTCTTCCTTGCCAAAAATGAATCGGGCCCTCTTTCAATGGTAAAACCGTCCTTGACGACTGTTTGCATTTTACCTCCGAGACGGTGCGATGCTTCAATGAGCTTTATCTCAATTGGGAGATGTTTTTCTTTTATTTCTTTTTGGAGATAGTAGGCAGCCGTCATTCCGGCAGCCCCTCCCCCAATAATGATGACTTTCTGTTTTTCTTGCGCCACTGACGTCACCTGCTCCATTTAAAATCCGATAATTTACTTGTTTACAGCCTTTAAAACAACCGTTGATAAGGCATCAATAAATTCAGGCTGTGAATTCGGCATTGCCGGTCGGTAATAACTGGTCCCAAGTTCTTCTGTAACCGCCTTACATTCATAATCGTTATCGTACAGCACCTCAAGGTGTTCCGAAACAAACCCGACTGGCACATATACAAATGCCTGATAATGATGGTTATTGTATAAATCTCTGGTTAAATCCTGCACATCCGGTCCGAGCCAAGGCTCCGGTGTATTTCCGGCGCTCTGCCAGCCAATGACGTAATTTTTCACCCCGGCTTGTTCCGCAATCAGATCGGCCGTTTCCTGAAGCTGTTTTGGATACGGGTCGCCAAATTGCAAAATCTTCTCAGGCAGGCTGTGGGCAGAGACAATCAGCACAGCGTTGTCTGTTTCATTTGCAGGCAGGCTTGAAAATATTTGTTGCACTTTATCGGCCCAATATGTAATAAACTTTGGCTCTTGGTACCAGCTTTCGATTGCCGTAATTTGAGGTCCGCCCAATTTTTCCGCTTCCTCTATTGCTCGGCCATTATAGGATTTTACACTGAACGTTGAGAAATGCGGCGCCAAGACGATACTAACCGCCTCTTTAATGCCGTCCTCATGCATTTTCTTAACTGCATCTTCAATAAACGGCTCAATATGTTTTAAGCCTAGGTACATTTTAAATTGTATTTCATCTTGGATGTCATTTAAATAGGCTTCCAGCTTTTCCGCTTGTTCAAGGGTGATTCTGGCCAATGGGGAAATACCGCCTATCGCTTCATAGCGACTGCGAAGCTCGTCAATCATTTCGGGGGTCGGCTTTCTGCCGTGCCGAATATGAGTATAATATCTTTCTAAATCATCTAGTGTATACGGGGTACCATAAGCCATTACCAGCAGGCCCATTGTCTTTTTTGTCATGTCTAGCACCTCTTTGAAAGTTTCCCTGTTTCCCCAATTAATGTGGGATAGGGTCATAAGGCGTCAGCAACTAACTTGCTTCCCCTATGACCCTTTAAAAACAGCCTATTTTATTGTGCCAAAAATTTAAGCTTATTACCAATTAAAACGCTTGAATCTGGGCGATTAACGGCTTAATTTTGACGCCGAATATTCATGAATGAACGACGCTAACCGTTTTAGGGTTTCTGGATTTACGGAAGGGAATACCCCGTGGCCCAAATTAAAGATATAGCCGCCCTGGGCCATCCCTTGATCTAAAATAGCCTTTGCTTTTTCCTCGATCACTTCCCATGGAGCTAACAAGATGGCCGGATCAAGATTTCCTTGTACGGTTTTATGGATGCCCATTGCTCTTGCCTGGCTTATTGGCAGACGCCAATCCAAGCCAACCACATCAAGCGGCAGGTCGTTCCATTCCAATGCCAGGTGGCTGGCACCGACACCAAACATAATAAGTGGAACATTTTCTTCTCTTAAAGAAGTGAAGATGCGGTCCATAACCGGTTTTATAAAGTATCGGTAGTCCTCGACATTTAACGCTCCTACCCAGGAATCGAAAATCTGAATCGCCCTGGCGCCCGCCTGAATCTGCGCCTTTACGTATGTAATCACCATATCCCCGAGCTTATCCATTAACGCAAACCATGCCTTTGGCTCGGCATACATGAACGCTTTTGTTTTATTGTAGTTTTTCGATGGGCCGCCCTCAATCATATAGCTGGCCAGTGTAAATGGCGCACCGGAAAAACCGATTAATGGGACGTTCAATTGTTCTTCAACTAACAATTTAATTGTATCCAAAACGTAAGGGATATCTTCTTGCGGATGAATTTCTTTCAGACGCTCGACATCAGCCATTGACTTGATTGGGTTATCAATAACCGGTCCTACACCGCCCTTAATTTCAACATTCATGCCCATTGCCGGGAGCGGAGTCATGATATCCTTATATAAAATGGCAGCGTCAACATTATATTGTTCAACCGGCAGTCTCGTAACATAAGCACATAGTTCCGGCTGATGCGTGATTTCAAATAAAGAATACTTCTCTTTTATTTCTCTGTATTCAGGCTGAGAACGCCCGGCCTGCCGCATATACCAAACAGGAACATGGTCTGTTTTCTCACCGCGGGCTGCTTTTAAAAATGTTTCGTTAATCGGTCTTGTCATTTACTAATATCCACCTTTCAAAGACATGTCTGCCTATCATTTTAATATATTTAATATAAAATTAAAAACTTTCCTGATGCATGGCTCTATTCACTATACCGATTATTCCTATTTATGTATAGCTAACGTTGATAACTGTCAAAAAAAAGTCGTTTTTAGTTTTCATAATTTGTTTAAAAATAATAGGCTGGGGTATTTCGTTAACAATAACAATTGAGGAGGTCCGAACATGAATATTTTTATAACCACAGGCACGTTTGAGTTTTTGAAGAAATTGGAGCACAAGCATCCAGAGGAAAAATTGATCACGATGATCAATGAAAACGGCGCACTATCGTATCATGAAAGCACCGGGGCGACCGTCTTCAAGGAACCAAGGCGTTATCTGGCATTGGAGACAGTCGCAGATGTTCAAAAAGAAGGCTTTGTCGTGATGAACAATATCCCGGTTACGGATGAAGGCCGTTCCTTGTTCGAGCATCAAATTAAAAATCGCTTGGGCAATGTGGAGAGTGCCTCCGGATTTAAAGCACTCCGCATTCTCCAGCCTTTATCTTCCAACACCTATGTCATTATGACGGTTTGGAAAAATGAAATTTCTTATCAAAAGTGGAAAAGCTCAGATTCGTTTGGCACGGCCCATCAGAACAAGGTTATTGATGGCAAGGGGCTGAAAATCTTTGAGAGTGCACCGTATATTAGTAGGTACACAATAACGGAATAGTTTTTCGAAATGGACCTTGTTCCATTTCTTTTTTTTTCTATTCCCTCCTTTCACCACAATAAAACCGCTTTCATATTCTGTATTACATCCATTTGGGGCTGATACCCATAAAAAATCCCATTGGATAAATGAAAGGAGGAGGTCATTTTTATGCTTGTCGAGCTTACGGCTCTTCATTGGATATATGTTGTCTTTATTTTTCTTATAATCGGATTTATGGTCATGAAACGAGATACGACGATTGTTTGTATCGTTGGGATCTTCTTAATCGCCATCACCGCCACCGGCAGCTTGAGCCATGCGGTCAGCAGTATTTTTAACAGTTTTGGCTATGCCATTACTGAATTGTTATCTACGATTCTTGTGATCTCGATTATCGTTGCAATGAGTCACACGTTAACAACGACGGGAATAAATGATGTTATGATTTCACCATTCCGCAGGTTGATTCGAAACCCGGCCATGGCCTACTGGACAATCGGTATTCTCATGATGGTAATCTCGTGGTTTTTCTGGCCTTCACCTGCAGTCGCCTTGCTTGGTGCCGTACTTCTTCCAGTGGCGGTAAGAGCCGGTTTGCCTGCCCTGGGCGTCGCCATGGCGATGAACTTATTTGGCCACGGTATTGCCCTTTCTGGTGACTTCGTCATTCAGGCTGCACCGAAGCTTACATCTGATGCCGCCGGGATACCGATCCAAGATGTCATTAACGCCAGTATCCCATTGGTCATTGTTATGGGGGTAGTGACGACTGTAGCGGCTTACTTCTTTTTAAGACGTGACATGAAGCGCGGAGTTTTGCAAATAGAGGCTTCAGAAATCGTTCCGGGTACTGCCACGGAGGAATCTGGGCAGCCTAAACTGTTAAGCCTAGCGCAAAAACGTTTCTTTGCTTTACTGGTTCCTGTTTTATTTGGCGCTGATGTTGCCGCCATGTCAATCCTTGATCTAACTGGCGGAGACGCCACCGCCCTTATTGGCGGTACCTCGATTTTAATCTTGGTCCTCATTTCGTTAACAAGTTTCAAAAACAAAGGACTTGAAAAAACCACAAGTTTTTTAATAGAAGGTTTTCAATTCGGATTTAAAGTGTTTGGGCCGGTTATTCCAATCGCGGCATTTTTCTATCTAGGCGATGCTGGGTTCATGAAAATAATCGGGGAATTTTTGCCGAAAGCGTCGCACGGAATCGTCAACGATTTAGGCCTGGGACTTGCGAGTCTTGTTCCGCTTAGTAAGGAAGTTGGAGCGGTTACTTTGACCGTTGTTGGTGCCATTACTGGACTTGACGGTTCAGGTTTTTCCGGGATTTCTCTAGCTGGGTCGGTAGCCGCTTTATTCGCAGTCGCGATTGGGAAGGGTGCAGCAACTCTTACAGCACTTGGACAAATCGCGGCAATCTGGGTTGGCGGTGGTACCCTTCCGCCTATGAAAGACACTCGTAATAAAAGGGGGAATTAAGGTGAATGTAGTGGAAATTTATTTGAATTCTTTTATAGAGAGGCTTAATTATATTACAAGTCAGGATTTAAAATCGGAACACGAAAAATACTTAGAAGTTTGTGTAAATTACGCGAATATAGTTTCTGCTTTATCCAAAAATCACGGTCATCTTAAATTATTGGATTTAAAACCGATCACCAAAGTACTTGAAGATTATCAGAATAAATATTTTTATGGGTAACTTTATTTAGTTAACATATTTATTTCACAAGGGAGTTTCTCGCATAGGACGGCAAACTCCTTTTTTCTTTTCTGACTCAGGGTGAAAATACAAAGTTTTGGTTGCGCGCCAAATTTCTTTTTGATTTCTGGCCACACATCCAAATAATTGCTTATCTTTCGCCGATTGTCTTGCATGGACCTCGTGTTATCAATTTCAACGAGATGCACATATCCGTCACGGGTAAATACAGCGTCTGGAATGATTGTTTTCTTAGTGGCTACTGTTAACCCCTTAACCTGAATTGCAAAGCCAAAATCCGGTTCCTGCTTCACTTCAATAGCGTATTCGCGCTTCCAGTCTGCCGGGCAGTCATAATAAACGTAGGCCTGGTTCGCCAAAAGCATATGATCAAACAGAATAGATTTTTTCACTTCTTTCTCACTACCAATTAGTTGCCGGCCTTCCTTATTTAAATAAACAATTTTTTCACGAGAACGAGATACGTGAAGATATGGTTCCAGATTGCCAATTACTCTGCAGGTATGCCGGTACGTTCCCAATTTTAATATCTCATGTAGCTGTTTAACACTTGCCACGCCCAGCCGGTCAATCACCGACATTATCATTTCCGTTCTTTCCAAGTTCATGTAGAAACCCTCCTATTGCATGATCACTTATAAACGGGCATTGGATTTCATGTGTTTCTGCAAGCTTATAAAGAGCCCTTCCTGGTATTGGGTCAACCCTGTCAGCTCCCTTTTCCTCTTCAGTACTTTTGCTTCCGAGAATAACTTTGCTGCCAGTGCTATCTGCAATTCGAAAAGCTAACCTCGCAACCATGTTCATCTTGACTTGCATGGGGACCGCCTCGGCTGTTGGATACTGGGTTGCATAAATCAATCGATACCCTAACCCTCCGCCGATCCGCGCAATTTCGCCAAGGTAAATCATGCAGAGCTCTGCAAACTTCTTAGCATCCTTGCCAACTAATTTTGGTGATAACTCTGCTCCTTCATCCACGATGATAAAGGTCCGCTCCTTAATGGGTGTATCGGCTATGTTGTTCCAGCCGTTTTTTCTGAACCTCTCCTCTTCCAACTTAATCATCTTATAAACGTGATCCAGCGCTTTGGCTGCTTCCACTAAGTCTGGTGCAACTTTGAGAACTTGAGGAAGGTTGCGGTATTTCCAAAACTCCAAGCCACCTTTTAGGTCGAGGATAATAAACCGGACTCGATCAGGATTGCTTACCAATAAAGATGCAAATGTACTTTTTAAAAACACAGTCTTACCAAAACGGGTCGTGCCGCCAACAAGAAGGTGTGGATAATGCTCGAAATTGTGATACATTACTTTATTCTTTTTCCCGATTGGTACCAGCCAGGAATGATGATAAAGGTGCTTTTTCTTAAGCTCCCAGTTGGCCAGTTTCTTGTTTGGGACTAGCGCTGCCGCTCCGATAAGGACAGGCGGTATAAGCCATTCCAACATGTCAGTGCCCCTTTCAGTGTATTAGTCTGTGGATTTGTCTTTTTGTCTCTTAGTCAGTGGCTATGTCTCTTATTTGATTAATCAATATATTATGATCGTTTTTAATGTCATTCTCGGAGAAACTAAGATTGCTTACACAATCTTCCCGCCCCGCTGTCTACTTCGTATCCATCGGTTCGGGCTGGATGTCTCGTAAACTATAAAAATAGTTTGCTGATATGGTTCAACAGATAAAGTATCCCTCCATATTTAGTAATCTCTAAAACTAGTTTTATTGCCTCCTCATTAATCGATATTCCGTACCTTTTTAATAAAGCTACAATCATCAACGATCCACCAGCTGCACCGATGCTAACCATTCCGAATGTAATCGGGCCCACGTTTTTTCACCTCGATTCGTCAGTGTCTAATACAGTGTATTGGGCATTCGCCTAAATATTGCCTGTCCTTCGAAATTATTATGAATTTTTATCAAAATTAATTTTTGAAAGGAATTCAAGTGGACAAACAGAATATAATTATAGAGGTGGATTACATATGAAAAGCAGAATTGGCGAATTAATCGATGCAACCGGATTTAAAAAGAAATACATAGCAAATTTACTAGAAATATCCCCTACCCAGCTGTCAAACTGGATCGCAGGAAGGTCTCACCCGCCTATGGAAAAAGCCTTTAAACTGGCCGAAATATTAAATGTTACAGTAGATGAACTGTACGAAAAGGAGAAGGAAGAATGAAAAAAATGATTTATTTGTTATTGGCAGCATCCTTACTATCCGGATGTGCCAAGGACGAAAGCAAACCAGTTAATCAGGAAGTTGAAAAGCCGAAAGAAAAGCAGATTGAAGCTAAAAAAGAGGAACCTGTCATTACAATAAAGAACTTGGATGGAGTAGTCGAATTTCTCGCGAATAACGGTTTCACAGTAGGTACCAGGGACAAAATGCTTTTCACCATGATTGGGGCTACAGATGGGGATGGCGTTATCTTGAATGACCAAAAAGTCGAGATGTACGAATTTAGCTCACCTGATGACGCCAGTTCTAAACTAGAAACAATGACAAATCAACTAGATGGAGCTGGTGAAATTGTTGTTAATGGTAAGTTTATGATGGTTGTTTATAATGATCATAGTGCCAAAGACAAATTACTCGAAACCTTTAAAAATTTTAAATAGGAAGAGACAAAAATGAACGTAACCATCGAGCTCCACTACATTTCAGCTGAAACAAAGATTATGCAAGGCGGCAGTTTCCCTCTACGAAGAAGGAAACCTGAACAAGTCGCTTATGAGTTTTGGAGAGAAATCAGAAATCGGATGCCGTATGGCGGGGAAATAGAAAAGGTTATTATTGATGGCGAAGATAGGACTGAACAGGTGAAAATATTAGAAGTCCCTCTTGATTGAGGGATTTTTTATTTTGGCACAAAATGTACATAAATGGATAAAGGTATAACCTATAAAATGCAGAAATTTGATGGTGAGAGGAGGCGAATATATTGCCGTGGTGGATTAATGAATCTTGGAATTGGTTTTGGTATTACCGTCGAGGAAAAATAAAATATCGTGTCTTAGAGTTCGGTAGTACTTTTAATGCTTCAGCATCAAACGGAATAATTACTGTGTATAACTGTTATGGCGGCACCCCAGAGCAAGCGAAAGAAATGGCGGCATTTAAGTTAAAGAAAGCTTTAGAGCGAGAAGAAATGCTGGAAAATGATGAATTAGTTGAAGAAGTAGTCCATCAGCATGGAGAATTTACTCTTAAACGCATTAAGCCCCCTACTCAATGAGCAAGGGGCTTTTAATTTTTAAAACATGACTACCCAGGTCTTAGGCCCGACTTCGCCGTCAGCTTTTAAGCCGTGGGCTTTCTGGTACTCTTTTATCCAAGCTGCCGTTTTTTCTCCATAATAATCGTCCACTTTCACAACCTGTTTGCCAAAATATTGATTTACTTTTTCTTGTATCTTGCCGACATACTCGTTTTTGATTAGCGGCTTTTTTACCTCGAATACATAACCAGGATAAGCAAGTCTAGGTTTTAAAGCATTAAGATCCAATGATAAGTATCGACCATTATTGCCGAACACCCAATAATCATTACCGACATTGTGCCAATCATTTACGTTCGCAAATACGTCAAAGATTTCACCTTTATTAGCCTGGCGAACCGATGGAAAATTTGTTCCCGGTCCTGTCCGAACGTTTAAGTTATCCACCAGCACAATGACTTGGGCAATGCGATGTGGCGCTTGTTTAGGTGGGGTAGGTACTGGCTGCGATACTTGTTTTGCAGGTAACCCTAAAAACTTAGCAGCCCCACGAGCATGGGCCTCACCAACAGCTTTTAAAAATGCCTCGTCTTTTAATCTGTTTGCGTCAAATGCATTTGAGATGAACAGATTCTCGGTCAATACAGCAGGTATTTTTGGTTCACGAACCATGTGGAAATTGGCGCGTTTCTTGCCGCGGTCCGTGGAGATTCCCCACGCTTTCATTACCCCCAAAATTTCGGCATGTAGAATATTCTGAGCGGAGATACTAGCCGCACTTGGGTTAGTGTAAACAAACGACTCAAAACCATTTGCGCTTTTTGCCTCTGCGCTGTTAATGTGAGGACTTACAATCAGATCTGCGCCCCAAGCGTTAGCATCAGCAGTTCGTTGACTTAGTGTTTTTGTCTCGTCTTCAATTCGGCTAGTCCGCACTTCTACCCCGTCGTAATTGGCTAAGAGATACGATTTTGCATAATCTACTATTTTCCTGGTTAAGACCTTTTCTAACAATCCGTTACCAATAGCGCCCGGATCTGTGCCGCCGTGTCCTGGGTCTAAATAGATTTTAGTCATTACTTATTCCACTCCTTTGGTTTTTGCATCCACATGAGCCTGTCCCAAGACATAGGCAGCAATCACAGATACTAACGCAAGTACGCTTTCCCCGTCTAGTCCTAAGTCAAAATAATCGTTTGCAATGACAGTGATGACACCGGCAACAGTGACGAGAAATTTCCGTGAGCCAAGTTTCTTTTTCATTCCCCATTCCCCACTTTCTCCTCAATTTTATCTACCCTTTTGTGCAAAGACTTGTTGGATTCTTCTACTCTCGTTACGCGCTCGCCCAAATGCTGCATCTGTTTTTCGCTGGCTTTTAGGTCAATCTTGATATCGTCTACCCCGCGCCTGATATAACCCAATTCTGCCTTTAATTCTGCGCTTTCCCGTCCGTCAGACTTAATCACTTTTGATTTGTTTAGCGAGTATGCCAGGATTGCAATTATTACGGATGTAATGGAAATCAATACCCCAACCTCTACTGTCATCCATGCACCTGCTTCCTTGGAAAATAAAAAGAGCCCCGAATAGGACTCTAAAAATAATATTGACAATTTAATTATTAAAGAGGATTTTTGTCAGTTCTTGTTGAATTCTATCACCATAAAAAAATGGTGGTGTATACCTTATGAAAAACTCCTGGGAATGGACAGAAGAAGACGTTTTAGAATTAATCAAAAACGAAATCCCAGAAAGCTTAAATCTTGATTATAAGCAAATCGATTCTCTTGCTAATACTGACGGTAAAAAGAATGAATTAAGCAAGGATGTTTCTGCTTTCGCAAACTCTGCTGGTGGTGTATTAATCTACGGTGTTATTGAAGATGGCCATGTTCCAACTTCCATAGATGAAGGTGTAGATCCAAACGTTATCAGTAAAGAATGGATTGAACAGGTTATTGATTCTCGAATCCAACGGAGAATCCCAGGAATAAGAATCAATCAAATAAAACTCTCAAATCCTTCTGGAAATGTAATTTACGTAATCGACGTTCCTCAAAGTCATTTTGCTCCTCATATGGCAGCTGACAAAAGGTATTATAAGAGGTTTAACTTCAAATCAGTTCCGATGGAAGAATATGAAGTAAGAGATGTTGGGAACAGGAATCAAACACCTGATCTAGAATTTATGATTACGTTAGATGAAAACCAGCTTACTTTTCCACAGAATTTAAATATTTCCAATCCAATGAATTTCAATTTTGTGCTTCAAAACCACTCTGTTGTCCCAGCCGAATACACTACAGTGCAATTTTTTGTTGATATCCACCTTAGTTCATCAAACATTGGCGGGCTTATAGAAAATGGACAAACTGAATTAACCATTGGCGAAACTCGGACTAAAGCAAAAAAGTACTACAAACACATAGCAATACCTGCTTCAGTCCCCATAATGAACGGAATATCATATGCAGTAGGTAATGCCCAATTTCGGTTTTACAAAGAAGAAATACCTTATTTAATTTACGTAAAATTAATAACAGCAAGGATGGAACCTAGAGAGTTTTTATTCGTAATAAGCCATAATAAAAACATTGTCCAAGTACAATCCATGCCAATACCATGAAACTTCTAAAAAGACTCCCAAGTTATTAGTAACTAGGAGTCTTTCTAAATTTATTCAAAGGCACATTTCACTTCGGCAATGGAGATTTTAAAATTTCCTTCTCCCCATTCCTGTAAATAATACTCTTTATCCTCTTCGTAACATTTCTTAGCTTCTTCTTCAGTATTAAACACATTGAAGTGAGTTTTTCCAGAAAGGTCATAGCAGACATACCACATTATTGAAATACCCCCTCAATGCTAAAATAATAATCCCGTAACCATATATTCATTATAGTCGCGGATTCTTTATTTTAGCCATAAAAAATAGGCCTGAATCCAGTCTTTCTTATGCAACAAACGAGACCCGTTAGTGAGATTACCGTTTCGCATACAACACCCGTTTCGGAGCTTTAAGTAGCTGGGTCGGCTTGCCTACAATAGTGGCTTCTTTACCAGTTAACTCGTACAGTTGCGGTTTAATAAAGTCGTGACTTCTAGTAATTGCGTTACTTAAAATAAACACCACTTCATTGTTATTCCCTACGCTAAACGAGGCAGATTTATTAATAGCTCTAATTTGAATAGAATCACTTGAATCTTTCACAATAATGCCATTATCCGAACTTTCATTTGACATTAGAGCAATATAGTTAGAATTTCGTTTTACAGGCAATCGAATACTTGAATTTTGCCACGTACCACTCGCATCCAACCGCCCCACGTTCGACCCAAGCACCTTAAAGTTACTGTGCAAGTTCCAGCGCTGATCGTCAAAGGAAGGAATCAAATTTTTTGCGTTTAGCAACACTTTATCGCCCACGATATTGTTCGGGTTTTCAAAGTCGTATTGTGCGACGATTTGACCGTTTAGGTAGCATGTGACTTTGTAGAGTGTGCCTTTTGTACCCTCTAACCCTTTATAGTTAGCGAAAACAGTGACATCGTCAGTAAAAGCTTGTTTAGCTTTAAGTCTTACTTTACTTCTTTGTCCGTATGTCAAACCACCACTTTCAACAGAAAGTTCAGAACCAGTTAATGCTGCTCCATTCGACGTAGGGATATAATACCACGCGTTATTTAAACCATTTCTACAATCAACGATATATTTCCATCTACCAAAATCTTGATTCGAATCAATCAAACACTCAATCTCAATCGCGTCCATTGTCATAGAAGGTAGTTGAAGATAATCCGTGACTCCATTAAAAAAAATCCCTATTTTGGCTTTCTGATTCGCTCGCTTTATAGGTAAAACACGTTTAGTTGGTCTTTTTGAGAGAACCATTATTCCTCACCTACTTCGACAGGCGATTCCTCCACTAATAAAGATTCCACCGTATCACCGTTAATCGGAAATTCCGGGTTTTCACGGTTATAGGTGGAAGTGAGATAAAACGTATCGCAAACAGGCTGTTCATCCGTTTCTTCAAACGCATCGTGTATAACGACTAATTTTGCTTTGATTTCCGCTTGTTCTTCTTCTGTCAGTTCCATCACTCCATTAATATGAGGTGGTTGTAATCGTGCCATGTGTATTCCTCCTTTACGCTTTTAAGTACGCCCACGCGCTCATCGTAACTGATGCTGTATGTCCATTAAATAATTGAATCTTAAAATACCTCGCTTTCACGACAATATTTCCAGCTCGCTGTTGAGGTGTGCCAGTAGCGATTACATCATAATCAGCACCTTGCCACGTTACACCATCACTAGACCAAAGAACGTGAACCTTACTTGAAGTAGCCCCGCTATTTAATAAAGTAATACCTATTTCTGAAAAACCATCCGCGTCAATCCAAGAACTATCAGATGTCCCACTAGCCCCCACACTCACCGCGTTATGCGTCTGAATCGTCTGCGCATACCGACTCTGAATATCAGTTGGTTGTGCAACATTACTGCCCATAAGTTGCGCAGCGACCTTGGGCATTGGTTTATCCGTGACCGTATCTAACTCCATCGCATGAGTGTATTGACTTTGATTTAAAGGCATATAAAAACCTCCTCATAATTAAAATGCTTTCTGGCCTGTCAATCCTGCAACCAATTCCCGTTCGCAAGATGTGCAGATTTTTTTGTTTGCAACTAGTTTGAATCGGCCATATTGACCGCAAATATCACATTTTGCCTCGGCTAATCGCAGCATTATTAATTCGCCGTTTGAAATTACCTGAACCTTATCCCCTACTTTAATCCCTGTTAACGTAAATTGATCCAGAGGAATCACAACGGAACCATCCTCTTTGACCTCCGATACAATAATTTCTATTGGATCCATCTTTATACCTCCTAGTCTCCAACTCTCATAATGTAAAATTTTATATCCATGTACGATCTCGGACCATCGTCAGACCCCATCAAGAACCGTAAATAATCCCCGGCACTAATCCGTCTAATGTGAGTCATTTGGAGAGGAACCTTTGACGCGTTCGGAGGGGAACTCCAATTCCAGTTAAAATCCCCTGCTTTTATCTCGGCCTTGGCGATTGTACTTTGTAGATCATTCAAAGCATATCCAATGTACCAAGACTGACGAGATAATAAGTCAGTTCGAGCCATCTCGATATGAATTTGATAGATACCACCTTTCAAAAAACTGAACCTTGAAGTGTCTATAGAATTGTTCATACTGAAAAGGTGAGTACTTATTTCTGAGACATGGGCAACCAATGGAATCCCCGCAATAAAATCACTATTTAAACTCAGTCCCTCACATTGTCCAAACAACAATCCTTTTCCTGCATTGAGATCGGCCATTACTGCATCATACTGTTTTTCAATATTATTTAATGCAGCTGCATTTATCGGAGTCCCAGCTTGAGTCACGGTTCCTGGAGCTGGTATTAGGGTGTCAAAACCGCCAGCTTCTGTACGCGTAAACCGATTCGGATATTGTACAACACGGTCCACCCAGTTCGTTTTCGTATAAGGCATTATAATCCACCTCGACTTTCGGTTTGGCACGTTAAATAGCCTTGATATTGATACTCTTGTTTATAAATCCGGCCTTGCTTCGCATAGTCAGTATCAATACCATTTGAAATAATTACGATGTCTGCGCATTCAAGGACAGGGTTTCCTCGCCAATTCGCCTTATAAACTACGTTAAAATTGCTTTCAAGGATAAACCAATCAGCAATCATTTGAGCCCGTTCAATTGTATTTATTAAAGGATTGTCAATTGTAAATGATTCACCGTTTTTACCTGCAATTGCTATGTTTACTTTGCTATAATCGGTAGATTCATCAACACTGGCATAAACCTTAATTATTAATTGATAAATTGACTTTCCCAAGGTGATTTCCGGAACGGTATACATATTTTCAAGGTCTAACCGCTTCATCCCATTCCCGTCGTTCATTTTTGCATAAGCAGTTGTATCAAATGGGTCAAATCCGGCATATAAACCGTCCCCTGCATACGTCATATAATTACCAGCCGAGTCAATAGTTGCAAAGGGTTTTATCTGCACGATTCCATTTCTGTCTTGAAAGACTGCACACATACCGGCAATGCCAATGTGTTGGAGAGCTACCCGACAAGTGACAGCCTCTTTAAATCCAGTGGAGGTCGTATAATTTTTTAATGATTGATCAATGGTGTAATCGGTAATACCGGCAACCCGAAAAATATCGACTGCTATGTCATAAAGAGTCATGTTAGCTCCAACACCGGGCCCACCGTAAGGAATGTTGCCCAACATCGTAAAATTATCGTACGCAATTAGAGTAACCGTCATAGCACCCACATCGTTTTTCCAATCATCAAGATAAAACGACCCCATTGGTTCCCATTCAACAGTTCCATTAGGCAAGACCAAGCCTAGTTCTATAAAGATTTTCGGTCGCTGCGCAATAATCTGATGCATATTTGATAGATTTAAAAAATTGAAATTACTACTGGTATTATCCAATGTCACCTGTAACTCATTAGAAGGAATCGAGTCATTGAGAGTACTCATTTCTTCAAGGATGGTCAATTGAGTAATAACCGTATCATCATAAACATTTGTGGATCCATTTATGTTAAAAGTGATTCTCGCGTTGATTTGCCGGCCGTTAGCATAGATATTTTTTTGGTAATCAGTTGTTGAATTTAACATCTATGCTCACTACCTTTCTATCAAATTAAATTTAACGTCCTTCCAACTGGGGACACCATTATCAAACCGCATCATTGGAGCCGGACGGTCACCGCAATAAAACGTACCTGTCTTATTGGAGTTATCCTTAGGATCAAAATACACGACTGTAAAAAATACTGGATCCACAGCATTTAATATTTGACTGTACTGGGCCCCTGTTAGAAGAGCCCAACCCAATTCAATTTTTCGTTTCGTTGCGATCCGCTCGATTATCATGGTACCAGCTGCATTCCGTTCCGCTTTTGAAATATCCATAATATCGACTTGATACTCTGAAGGAGTGGGCAACGCCACCCCACCAACTGTGATTAGAGCCATTTGCCCACCACCCTAAATTGATTGTAGCCTTACGTTGGTGCCAACACGTTTATTTTCTATATCTGCATAAGGCTTAATGATTCTTGCGAAGGTCCGACCATCGATATTTAAGATAATATCTCCACCTGGTCCCGATGACCTGCTATACTGATTTGCTTGCATAACAGCAGTGCCCACTGCCCCCGCAATTAAATCTTGCAATTTATCCAAAGGAGATACAACTTCTTGACCGCCCGGGTTATCACCGATGAGCGCGAGAGTTGGTCCGTTGGTAATACCGCCCTTAGCTAGTTTTGGGATTTCCGGTATATTTGGAATCTTGCCGCCTAATGGAATGGCGTTCTTCGTCTCATTGAATGCTCTGATTATTTTATTAAAACCAGTAATCGCACTATTCACAATCTCTTTAAAGCCATTACCTATTCCCTTCGAAAATGCATTTTTAATGTCTTCGAACCTATTGACAACCGGAGTAATGATAGTACGCGCAAACCACTCGACAGCTCCATTGAATGCACTCTTTATGGCGCCCCAAATGGTTGAGCCAACCTTGCCGATTGATTCAAAAGCCGCAATGACTTTATGGGCAATATTTACGCCTGTTGTCCACATCCAGCTTCCGAAATCTGTGAAAAAGAGTTTTACACTTTTAATAAAATTTGTGACCCCGGCAACAACATCACCCAAACCCTTAGAAAATAGTTTTACAAAATCATCCGCAAAACTTTTGAAAAATTTGGCTCCGTTTGTCACAATTTCAATAAGCGATTTTTTGATTCCACCTACAAATGTGAGATTCCAAAAATTCCAAATTGCCTTAATGGCCCCGGAGAACATATCCTTAAGTCCTTCCCAAGCCTTAGACCAATTCCCGGTAAAAACGCCACCGATAAATTTCAATAATCCCTGGAAAACTTTAATCACTCCATCAATTAAACCCTTGATTGATTCCCAAATAAAATCCACAATAAACATTACTATCGGCTTTATAAAATTCCAGATGTTCTTAAATGCCTGGATGATCATAGAGCCATTTTCTTTCCAAAAGGCAATCATTCCTTTTACCTTTTCAATAAAGAAATCGGACACGGCCCCCCACGCCTTTTTAAACATTTCAACCGCTGGGGCAAAGAACTTTTTCACCTTTTCGGCAAATTCCTTTACCTTTTCAGAGATTTTAGTAATCGTATCCTCTGATTCACCGGGATCAAATCCACCTCCCAAGCTAGCACCAGCTCCTGCGTCACCGGTCCCTGCACCGGCACCACCTGAAGATGGTTCGTTGAGAGTGTTTACTTCATCAAAGCTTGCTACACCTCTGGATGCCGCCTTATCCGCTTTTGCTTTCTTCTTTGCAGTTTTATCAATAGCATTGCCTAAATCATTTGTAGCACCTGTTTGATTCGCAATTGCCGCCGTTTGTGCTTCCCCAGCTTTTATATTTGCCTTTGGAAACAACGCCCGCATAAAACCTGCAAATGTTTGAAATGCCTTTTCAACGTACCTCATAAAGGTTGTTAATACCGGCAATGCGATATTTAAGATTGGTAGAAACGCTTGTCCAAGCGCCATCCTGGTATCACTTAGGGCAGCTATAAAATTACCTTTCAATAAAGCTGTATTGTTGGCAATTTCCCAACCAAAGTTCTGTTGAGTCTTTTCCACAATATACTGTGCAAGAACAGCCTTTCTCATTTCGGTGCTTAGCGTTTCCCAGGGAGCACTCTTTGCGATATCCCTGTAAGCCTTTGACATAGTGACAGCTGCTACACGGACATCGATTCCGAGCTCATCTGCCCCGTCAGCTTCTTGGTTCATCGCAGACCGCATACGGTCCGAAATCTCAGTCATTTCCATCCCTGTTCTAGAACGGATTATTGCTGCTGCTTTCATTAGATTCGTTGTCTGGTTCAATAAATCTTGAGAGTCTTTAGCCGTCGCTTTCAATCGTAAAGAGAATTCGTTTGCCATCTTTGCGGTTTCTAGCTTACTGAACCCCATTGCTGCACCAACGGTGTTTTGCCATTTGACAAAATCTCTCATACTAGAACCCAGCGTACCGCTAACAGTTCCCATCAGGGATTCAAACTTAATTGCGTCCTCGATTCCTTCTTTAAGTGTCAGCCCGGTACCAATACCCGCTAAGATTCCTGCCATTCTTCCAGCAAAGCTTTTCATTTGTGACTGGGCTTGCTTCATCCCCTTCTGTAGACCGCTTAAGTCTGCACCTATACGGACTAATAGGTTACGTAATGCCATTTATCTCACCTCCCCGCCTAAAGCTGCGTTTAATCTTTTCACTTCATTAAGCATTTCCTCGTTGGTCATTTGTTTCGGTTTTCCTTTATGCCCCAAAACCTCTTTTAGAGGAGGCAACTTTTTAATACGATGCCAATACTCTCCTAACCACACGAGAGTTAATTTATCTTCGTCTTCTCGCTTTCGTTTTTCATTATAATCGAGAATTTTGAGATTAAGTTCATAAGGGGTCATTTCGTTATAATCAGAAAGGCTAAGTCCAATGTGGATAGCAGATTTCAAAGATTCTTCCCAATTCCATGAAGTATACTCTGTAGATCCGCTATCCGAGGTTAGTTTTTTTCATCAACCTGACCAGAGCCACCGAACGCAACATTAAAAGCCTGATTCATTTTTTCTAAGATTTCATTGTATGATTCCGCTTGATCTAGCAGATCTTCCATGTCTTCGAGCTTTAGAGTTTCATTGTTTTCTCTCGCATCTGTTAGAAGACCGCACCAGATGACTTTTTCCAAATCTTCAAAGTCAAAATTATCAATGTCAAAATCATCGATGCTTTTGCCGGTAATGGCTGTTAATTTTTTCAGTGCTTTATGTCCAAAGCGTAATTCTCGCGGACGGTCGAGATTAATAATGACTACGTCGTTTTTATCCGGCATTTATTTTTCCTCCTTTTTTACCCAAGCCAATGGTGTATCTGCAGTACAATTTATCTCTGTTGGATAAAATGAAAGAGTTACTGAGGGAAAATCATCCACCGACGCTTCAAACTTAACTGCAGTTAATCCCCTTATTTCCTTGTCATCGATCTTAACCTTTGCCTGATTAGGCCCTATTACATCGATATCAACCTTCAAAGTTTACCCCTCCTATACAAATAAAAAGACTAGAGAATTATCCCTAGTCTTAAGCAGTCTTAACGAGTGTTACTTCATAAAGTTTTGGCGCCTTGTTCGGCTCTTGAGCCATGAGAACAAGTTTTTTAGATCCAACTGCTGTGATTGGTATGGCTGCAGATGCAACTCCACTGTTAAGTGTCTGTGTGAGTACCCCATCCACGAATAGATTGATAGTATGGTTAGCAGCTGTCGCCGTAAGCGTGACGGATGCAGCAGTAACACCGCTATATGCGTATAGATTGTTACCAGCATTAAACGCCGGTGTTAACGCTCCGCCGGTACCGGTTAAGGATAAAGCTGTTAAGCCACCAGAAGGCGTTAATCCTAAAGTCGGTTGGCCAGATACCTTAATCGTTGATTCAAAGCTGACATTGTCCTCTAATTCTGCTCCGGTGCTAACGCCCGTCACGATGCCGTTAAAGGTCCAAGATGCACCAAAAGGGAATAAAATGGTGAACGGCATTAAGGTTCCTGCATTAAACGCATTATAAAGGGCCACTTGACCGTTTGTGTCACCAGCGTTTAAGAAACCACTAAGCGAAACTTCCCCACCATCTTTTAAACCCTGCGCAAATGTTCGCCAACCATTTACGCTATCAAGTGTGGTAGTTTCTATAGTATCAGCACTTGGTTCTAAACCGCCAATACTGGTTAAATCAGCGACACTGTTCGCGCCGATCAGAATTTTTGTACCCATTGCTTGAGGCATATTATTATCACTCCTTAAAATTTAACTCTTAAATCAAATGCTGATCTATAAAGAGATATTTCCTTCTCATAACGTTTCACAGGGTCATCATAAGTGGCGTTTTGAATAAATGGACCATTTTCGCCAATTACTCGCCCTTGGAAAGATATGATTTTTGCCACTACCGCTTTTGTTAAAGCTTTCATGCTAGCGTAACTATCATGCAAAATATAAATTTCGCAAACTACTTCTCTGGTACTCAGATAGCCCTGCAGACTTTTGTCAGGAATACCATCACTAGACACGTATATCAAAAAAGGTGCCTTTTCCCCTTCGGGAGCTGCCAAGGGGAATATTTTATTGGATAGACCTGGTATAGTCTCGAATTCAGCCCTCAAAGCCTCCTCAAAGTTCATCAAAAACACCTCACTTTAACAACTTGTCTATTTCTTTTCCTAATCGCTTAACTATTTTTCTTGTGGATTCAGCTTCATTTTCTGCCAGAGCGTCACGTACAAAGTAAAGACCGGGTTCGTATCCATTTGCGGTATTGAAACCATATTCCTGAGAAACAGGATAGTATCCGGTAGGTTTTTTTCCGCCGTATATGCCAGGGTTTTTAATTGGTTTTTGGAATACTGGATTAAGCGCCCTGTCAAAGACAATTCGATAAACGGATTTACATTTTTTTCGTGGTGCTTTTTCCAAAATCTTAATAATACCGTTTTTTAATGTGCCTGATAATTCCGGAGCATTCGCTTTCGCGTCTTTCAAAGGGTCTTTGATACCTTCACGAGCTGCTTTTGTCGCCACGCTCTTAGGGACCTTTTCGACCCTTTCTAACTGTCTCATTAACTCAGCAAAACCTTCGATTTCGGGATATCCGCTGGCCATTATATCAACTCCTTGCATAGCAGCTGGAGCTCAATGTTTTTTTCCTGAAAGTTAATTACAGAAATAATGCTAAAAAAACGTTCTCCAAACTTTATTCGCATATCGGGTGTAATCCCCGAAAGGTACCTCAAATTAACCTTATGAGTAACCTCGCTATTTATCGTTTCGGCCGCGAAAAATTCTTTTCCGCTAACCGGATAAATGCCGGCACGTGATTTTATAACATCCACCCAATCATTAGATTTTTCACCGTAACTGTTTTGGACGCCCGACTTCTTTTGAAATGAAATGACATGTCGAAATTCTCCCGGATTTATCCTGTATCTAGTCAATAAAATCACCCCTATAACAAATTGATAGAGTGCATGTCTAGGATAGATTTTATGACCGGATTTACCTTGTCATTTTCAACGGAAAAAGTACGATTATCGTACATTTCATTTACTAGAACAAAAAGAACAATTGTTAAATCCTCTTTTGTATCCATTTGGTCATAGGATAGTCCAGTATAATTTTTGATGTATGACTTTCCGGCTGTATGAATAAGGTCAAATGTCTTATTTGTTTCAGGATCATCGTTATATTCACGGGCATAGTCTTTTAAATCTTGCCTGGTTACCTCACTAATTTTCATCGGTTTTCACCTTTTTCTTAGAAGGTACTTCCTCTACATATCCTGCTTGGAGCAAATCCTCGCAAATGGCCTTATCTTTAATTTCCTTCACTTCACCAACACCCATGGTGACAACTCCGGCAAAGCTAACCAATGCCTTTACTTTCATCACGTCACCCCCTAAAAAAAGAGAGTGAGATAAACCCACTCTCTTTAAGCTTTCATCACTAATTTGGCGATTTTTTGTGCATTTTCAACCTTAGAATCGATTTCAATCCAGCCGACAACACCCACAGCGTGCTGAGTAGCGAATTTCTCGCGAAGGACCTCGATGGAAACATCCTCAGACAATTTAACTGCCAGGCCGCTCATATCACCGTAGAAAATAGCGGTCTTACCAGCTGCCATTGCCGGTGCATTGATAGATGTGTAAACATCCTTACCTAAAAGTGTATATCCCCAACGCGCAGTAGCATCCTTGTTCAACAAGTAATTGCCTTGGCCGTCTTTAAGCTTGCGAATAGCAGCACGAGTTGCTTTGTTCATGATCCAAATTGAGCTTCCTTGGAACACATCTGGAACAGTTTCCTGTACGTCAATCAATTCATCAGCAGTGACTGCTGTTTGGCTTGCTGCTGTGACGGTTTGAGTCACTGTTGAAAGACCGGCTACCTTCCCTGCAGTACCATTAAGCAACTCTTTTTCAATCCATTTTGCGATGGATTCAGCCATAGCTGTAATAACAAAGCTGACAACATCAAATTGAGAGTTATTGATCAAAGATTTAGATACCTTTGATAATACTCCGGCCAAGAATCCCTGTAGTTCAATGCTCAAAAACTTTCCGGATGTTGACTCTAGTTCTGTAAATTCAGTAGCATATGCCATTGTAATGCTTTGAGTTGACTCATCATAGTAAGGAATGCTAAGTTTCCCACCCACATTGTAACGAGTCGCCAGTTGATAAATTGGTGATAGATCATAAACCTTTTTGATGATTTTATTGGCAATCGATGACGGAATTACGGCTCCATTATCACCTACAGTCAGGTTAACGTCAGCGCGTTCTTCCACTATTCCACGAATATAATTGCCAAAAGCGCGTTCTTCAGCAGCGGCGCGTTCCTCAACTTCAGTCTTTTTAACAGGCTTCTTTTTGTCCAAAGCGCGAGCTTCTGCCTCTGCTGCAATGGTTTTATCAATTTTTGCAATTTCACCTTTGATTTCATCGAAACGTTTAGTCTCATCATCTGAAAAAGCACGAGTTTCCTCTTTTGCTTTTTTGAGGATTCCGTCCATTTCATCCATTAGATTGTTACGTTGCTCCAAAAGAGTAGGCATGGATCGGTATTCAATTACTGGTTTAGCTAGTACTTTGTAAAATGACATGCTTATTGTCCACCTTTCAATTTAAGATATTCAATTTCTCTTTCAAAAAGAGAATGATCAACTTTTTCTCGCTTTTCATTTTTGGAAGATAAGTCCTCAATCTCTGCTTTAAATTCATCAGAGCGATTTTCAGTGATAACCTCTTCTTCACCGCGAGCCTCGATGGAGGTAGCGATGTAAGCCGGCGTTTTATCCAAAATAGACACTTCTAAGAGGTCAATATCCTCTAATGTTCGGCGCTGAATACCGTCAGAACCATCTTCCCAGCATGGTTTATTGTCGATAAACCCAAATGACCAGCCCCGTAATTCTCCGTTTTTTGCCTTGGAGATAACATCATCATCGGTTACCGTAGCAATGGCCCGTAAACCAATATTGTCCTCATACAATTGCAGGTTGCCTTCTTTGATGGACCCTAATTTACGGTTTGAATCATGGTTAAACCGCAATTCTACATCATCAGCCTTACGAAGTGCTTTTTCAAAGGTTTTCGGCTTAATTTTTTCCTTAAACCGTCCACGAGGTGATGGCAGCACCCTGCTTTCACGGTCAACAGCATTCACGTACCCATCAAGCAGCACCTGGTTCTCCCGGATTTCTATTCGCATTATCATCACCTCCTCCCAAGCCCTTGTCAGGGTTATTCATGTTGGCCGATTTATTGGTATTCGGCGTGTAGATTTCTTTGGTTACCGGATTATAAAGAACATCCTGCAAGCCAAGTTTGATAAAGTTTAGACCTAATGGTTCCAAATCTTCTCTATACCGGATTTCATCAATCTGCATAATCCCGCTTTTAGAGGCGATTTCATAGGCTTTAAACCGCTTTTCGATGTCGCCTTTAAGTAGCTCTTTCGTGTCAAAGACAAAATAAAAAGACCCTTTTTCACTAGGAAGCAATAGGTCCTTATTTAAAGCTGTTTGCATGGCCACCAAAATAGGCAAGATACAAACCTTTATCCAGTTGTTATACACTTCGTCACTAGCAGTCCCATCCAAAATGGATTGGGGAACAATAAATATCTTGGAGATTTCAGCAGAATTGGTCCTCTTATTTTCGTTAAGCTGCATTTCCACGGATGTGTTTGAGGCTTCCTGAAAATCTAGACCGTTGTTCAATACAACAACGTTCTCCGAATTATTGCCATAGAGTTTTTTCCATGCCGCTTTTAATTCATCAATAGCATCCTGACTTAAGCGATTTTGGCTTTTTACAAACCCCTTCTTATTACCACCCGTTTTTACTAGAATCTCCTCAAAAATTAAAGAATTGTATGCAACGGATAGCATTTTGTTGTTTTCCTGAATAATTCCCTTCCCGGTAACACCATCTTTAGTTTTTCGGGTGAGTTTTAAAAACTCAAAATCACGATACATAGATCCGTGGACAAGAATATCGTAGTCTTTAAATATTGGATCCACATTCATGTTGATCGCGACATTCCTATAGTCCACATAATGCAGACTTTTCAATTCGTTCCTGGCGCGATTTATAAAAGCATATCCAGCTCCATTTAGCAGATAGTCCTCGACAAGAGCTTTTTTAAATTGAAAACCATCCAAGGTGTCCTTGGTATCATCGTTCAAAAGCGAAAGACGGTTATCACCCTCGATTTCGGTCACTTTCCCGTTATCGGCCTTATACAACTGTATAGGCAGGGAAGCAACTGTATCGGTGATAATTCCCACACATGCGCTTACTGCCGGGATATTTAAAGCCTGCTCCTTGGTAATATCGCCGGTTATTAGCCCCGAGCTCAGAAGCAGCTCTTCAAGTGAAATCCCTTCTCGTTGTTCCCTCTGGTATTGCCTAAATTCCCGCCATCTTTGCCATAAACCCACATTCTCACCTCCTCCTAAATAACCTGGGCCCCAAAATTAGCATCCGGATTAAAAATTACATCTTGCTGCAAGAGATAAATAGCGTTGATTAAACTAACAACCATATCCACTTTGCCGGTAGACTTTTTCTTGTTAACGTAAATGTTTTTATTGGTGTCCTCGGTAACCTTGGCGTTTTGAAAATTCTCCTCTAACAGACCATTTTTCATGTAGTGGAATTCTTTATTAAGAATTTTCTCTCTCAATAATTTAGTCGCTGGATGGAGAACGCTAGAATGCTGCTTTACTTCCACAGTTTTATATCCTTCTCTTTCTAGCCGCTGTGCCGTGGACAAACAGTTATAACGGTCATAGGCAATCCCAACCACAATTACCTTATGCTTTTCCTCTATGGCCAAGATTATCTCTTCAATAAATCCGTAATCCACAGTCATGTCGCCGCAAGCAAAGCAAACGCCCTGCTTAATAAATTCATAGTAATTGATTTTTTCCAGCCGATTTTTTTCTGGAATCCGTTCAGTAGGTACAAAAGCAAACGATTCAGCATAGATTTTCCAATCCTCTTCCGTGACCATAGAGTACGAGCAGTTATCATTGGTCATGGCCAAGTCTAACCCTAACCACACCTGCCGGCCGGTCCAATCAAAACTATCAATCTTGCATTTTCGAACATCATCAATGTTTACATAAGCCTCACCACTATTAGAAGGGAGAAAATGATTCATATGTTTACAGAGATATTCTTCACGTTCGGCTGGCTTTTCTAAGGCCGCCTGTCGGCTATCCCGAATTTCATTGTAGTTTTCCTCAATCCTTAAAGGGTTTGCCTGGTATAATCCGGTATCGTCCCAAAGATGCTCCGGTTCTGCATAATAAAGTAGCGCAAACATCCGGTCATCCTCGATTATGCCGGCAAATACCTTTTTGATATATGCCAGCTCCTCGAGCATGATTGACTTATCCTCAGCATATGCCGTGGTCAGCTTAAATCGTAGTGGGTTCTTAACGTTCAGCTGGCCAGATTTCATTGCGTTTATATTGCCGTAGTCCTTAAATGCTCCAACCTCATCTGCGATAAAGGCAGACGGACGAATAGTGTTATTTTTGTTTGCTTCCCCAGTTCTTGCTTGATAAAAGCTATTGGTCAATTTGCAAATAATCTTGCCGCTAAGTGTTTTCGGAACCACAAAGTATTTTCCAATATAGGGACTCGCTTTTAGAATTTGAGTCATGGCCTTTTTTACTTCCCCGGCCAGTTCCCGGTCCAAACAAATAGAATAAAACTCTGAATAATCATCCTCAGTAAGCATGAGAATGATAAAAATCAAGGCACATATAAAGGTTTTGGCATTTTTCCTCGGAATAAATAGAGTGACATCCCGGTATCGAAACTTATCAGGATCCTCTTTAAATCGCCAACCAAAAATATTAACAAGAAAAAAAGCCTGGAATCCTTCCAAGCCATCCAAAATAGTTTTACCCGTTACCCCTAATCCAGTAGCGAAATTGAGTAAAGACAAGATTCCTTCTACCGTTTCAATTTCAGTCTCATCAAAGTAATAGGGGAACTTATCCTCATGCTGCCTCTCCAGATCTCTCAGGAACCAATTACACTGAATGATTACTTCTTTAGTCGTTATTTCCTTGCCAGCTGCAACCCTCTCAGCGTAGCGAACCGCTTTTTCAAAAATCACTTTTTACCACCAGCCAGGACTTTCAGCAGCGGATCATCTTCCTTGGCTTTCACCTGAAAATTGATATTCCCCAGTTTGGCCCGGCTTTGAGGTGATAGGCTTAATTCAGTACAACATCGGAAAAAGTCTTTTGTATATTTTTCTTTAGCTCGCATAAGATCTTTATCTAAAAGCTTTTCGATATCTTTATTAATCAGCTTTTCGATATTCTGTAAGCGATCTATAGCAATTGCGAAGGTTCCCAAAATATAAACATCCAAATTCCCAAGAATCCCACTGGCATGCAATTCCTCAACAACATAGTTAAAGATCTTTTTCTGCCTAGCATTCAAATGTTTAGGAGGGGAAATATTATCTGCAGCACCTTTTAGCTTTTCCTCCACTTGCGTTCTAACCGCAATTTCATCTTTTGTTAAGTTTTTGCTCATGGTTTTTACGCTTTTCGATGGCCTTGCCATTTCCTCACCTCCTAAACTTTTCATTTCGGGAATTTTTTTCGAGCGAAAGTGGAGTCGTGGTCTCACTGGTTTTAATTGTCAGAAAATTCAAGGTGGGGGGTACAATTCAGAATTGTTTCTAATCGACAAACAATTTTCTTTTTAATTTATTTGTCGAATAACGACTCTTGCGCTTTTGTAATTTCCAACAATTCGACACGGCCTATCTCCCCAGCGTCCGCCATCTTGTGATGATTGCTGCATAAGCTGATCAGGTTCTCGTCATCCAATCTCTTGTTCCAATCCTCCACGATAGGAACAATATGATGGACCTCTATGTTAGTAAAGTTATATTGTTGCTGCGTGTTATGCAGCTTACGAATACAGACCTGGCATAGATGCTTGTCACGTTCCCTTATTTGTTTACTCTTATTTGTCCATGCTCTTGTGCGTCTGAACTTGTCAATGTAAGTAGGTTGTTTAGTCCGTACAGGTTTACGTGGACAGACATAGGAACGATCATGAATACCGCCACAATACTTGCAGCTCTTTAGCATTGCTTATCGGACGCCCATTTACTAGATATCCGTTTCGCAATCTCTTGACCATTAAGATTCACATTAACAGAATGATTAGACTGCTTATTGATTTGCTCCTCTAATTCCTTCAATGCAGCCGTTGCTTTCTTCGCCGCCCTGGTTACTGCCTTTAATCCCTTCAATGCTTCGGTACAATCCAATTCAAGTTTTACTTTAAGACTGTTACTTAATGGTTTAACTGCCTCTGGATACTTTTCTTTGTTTGACTCGCGCTTTTCAGCCATGTCACAACAACTCCTTTTTATATTAAATAATGAATCTACAATCCTTAGTCCTCAATGGTGGTTCAAGGACAGCATGTGTAACAGATGCACCGGTACACAGTAATAAGGCGATCAAGATAACTCTAATCATTTCGTCTCAACCTTTTTAATGATTCTGTAACTATTCTAGAAATCTCTTTACCATCTAAGGTTAAAGGTATGACAACCTCACTCTCCTTTATCGGAGCAATCGGTTCTTTGTTCTTATATATTTCCAGCACAGTTTCAACTTGTTCGGGTGTTAAATCGAAGCAATGTTTCTTACATCGCCTTATGATTTCATTTCTTACATACAAAGCATCTTCACTAATCTTTTTCACCTTTGTAAATGGTTTAGGAACCACAGGACCATCACATCTAGGACAACGAATGCCATCCATTCGATAACCATGCCCTATGACAATTGTCTTGCAGTATTCATCTAAACATTCAAATTGTAATTCATGTTTCATTTCCGCCTCACCGCCCCATTTTTCCTAGTGTAGATATCCCTGTTCATTCCCATGATCTCGGGCCAATTTACTCTCTCTTGTTTCTTTTTCTTAGGTGACTTAATATTCTTCAGCTGCTTAATTTGTTCATCTGATAAATGATCAGCAATTTTCATAAGCAATCACCTGCTAATAAATATTAGAACCATCTTTACTTCGGCAGATGGCGAGCCGTGCCGATCCACACCTTAACCGCTGGCATCACGGCTGGAAGAGGTAACCGAAACTATGACATGCTGCGTCGCACAGTCAATCATAGCCAGGCATGGAGTACATATAAAAAGACACCATCCGATAAGATGATGTCTTTTTGATAGAATTCTATGTTATTAGCATAATGGAGATTTTCAATGGGTTCTATCGCTACAATTTAACTTAAGTTCAGATGATGTGCGAAATTTATCATTTTAATAATTTGAGCATGCTTATTGTAAATATGTCCTGGCGTGTATCCTAACTCGTAAGCCGTTTCTGTTAATGTTTTACCTTCAACATACTTCATATATAAAATTTTATTCTCTAAGCCTTTGAATTTACTAATCAATTTCTTAGCATTATAGAGATCATTCATTTTGTGTGCTAATTCATATTCTGTAGCAGCAATGATATCTTCTAACTTTGATGCTCTTGAATCTGGGTGTAATTGAATACCGGATAAATCACCGGCACCCATCCATCTTTTTAATTCATTTTTGTAACGCTCAAGTTCAAATTCTACGTAAGAAACTTCTTCTTCTAATTGTTGATAATCCCGCAGCCATTCATACAAACATGCTCACCTGCCTTTATTTCGACAAAATGCGTTACCATCTGTTACCGACTCAAAGCCTTGATACGACTGACTTTCCGACAAGTTTCGACCCCTTTGGTAACGCATTTACCCCCTATTTTTCTTATATAAAATTAAAATTTTTATATTTATTATTATATATTTTATTAAGAAGTTGATTTTATCTGTTACCTGTTACCGACACCACCAAAACCATTGATATTACTGACTTTTTCGAGGTAACGGATTAGGTAACAGGTAACGCATTTGACCTGTTTTTTGATGATTTTTTATTAAAACGGTCACTATTTTAGCCATTTTCGTGACCAAAAAACGGTCAAATGCTTTTTTTCAACCATTGATAATACTGACTTTTTAAAAGTGGTTTGACCAAAAATCGGTCACGACCTTTTGACCATCTTTGGAAAGGCGCAAAAATTTACTCTTCACTTACAAAAATTCTTTTATTTTTTCCATCTACTTTTTGAACCTTTGTATTGAATCCGAAAAACTGTTTTATCTGTTTGCTAAAGCTAATATTGCTTACTGGCTGGTATCCATTTTCTGAACAGTAAACTTTATACTGCATGTAGATATCACCCACCACCCCACGCTCCAGCTCCACATCCTCATTATTGACGAAACTAAGAACCGGATTATTTTCTTCCTGGTATTTTGATAATTCTTCTTCGACAGCTTTCGATTTTGTAAACTGTTTATTAGTAAGCAATCGTTTGAGTGCGGATAATGCCAAGTTCAATACATATTGCATTGATTCATCTGACAGCAATTTATCAGTAATAAATGGATCGTAATCTTCATCGGCAACACTGAATTTTGCTCTAAACGGAACGATTTGTAACCGGCGCCCAAGTCCGTCCGTGTAATCATTAATTCTCGGCATTTCGTTAGCGGAAAAAATCATTTTTGCATAGTTCGTAAAATCAAAAGGATCCTTTCCTTTTCTTTCGACGTTTAAGGTTTCGCCGGTAGACAACTTTTTAAAAACAGACGATTCCTTAATGTACCCTTTGGAAATATCGTCACCGATGTTAACGAGCTTACCGAACAACTCTGCCGTTTTGAATCGCTGATCAAGTTCTTTCAAGTCCAATGATGCACAATTATCCGTCCCGGCCAACCTCCGGATTATCTTTAGATAGGATGATTTACCGTTGGATCCGTCACCAGTGAGGATAAATGTGGCCGCGAATTCGTTACGACGAAATAAGATATAGCCTAAAATCTCTTCCAAAATGGCCCTGATTTTTTTGTCGTTAACCGCGATTTTATTTAAGGTTTTATCAGTCACTTCATAGTATGCCTTAGGAATATAAGGCACCGGAATCTTGTTTCGAGTGATAATTTCCGGGCTAAAATCCTCGAGTTCCCATTTTTCCAAGTTAAAAACTCCATTCCTCACCGGTACATATTTGGTAGGAGAAAAGTGTTTGTCTTTGGCTTTCAGTTGCAGGTAAGCGAGAGTCTCTTGGCGCTGCATTCGCTTTAGATTAGGAATATGTTTTATCATAGCCTCCTCGATGTCAGCCTGTTTATCCGAATACACACCGTCCTTATAAATATGTAAAATGTTTGCGATTTTACATATATGATGCTCATTGATTAAAAAATCTCCGAATTTCTCATGCTGGAAAGAACCCTTTATAAAAAAGGATTCTTTCATAAATGCATCATCACGAAGGATAATATTTAGTTCTTTATCCTCAACCGGTTCTTCCAGGATGTATTTATTGATGATGGCGATTGTTTCTTTAATATCCTTTTTGGCCATACCCTGGGACTGCATTTTTAAAATATAGGTAAACAGTTTATCGTTCCGGCCGTCTCCCTCGGATAGCTTGGTCAAGTTAGGATTTTTCTTATGATACGGGTAAAGCCAAATGGGTAACGGTTCATGCTCAGTTGCTTTCCTTATCCACCGGCGAACATTCCCATCTATCTTTAACGGATCCGCGGTGTTTTTTATCCCTAGTTTGTAATCACAAGGGATTCCTATGTTAGAAAACCACTTAATTTTATTGGCGGTTATGTCATACCCTTTGAAATAAAAATGGTATCCATTAGTCGTCTCCAGGACTGAACATTGGATGTCTTTGTCCTCTACTATATCGAGTAGCGTTTCAGCTGCGTCGATATCATCCACATCCACCATAATATAGTCATCTTCCAAAATACCAACATAGGAATCGTATTTTCGAACGGTATTATAGGATAATAGTTTGCCAGTGTCTTTGAATTTAGTGGCAGCATGTTTCCCGTTGCCTTTGAGATAACCTTTATAAATGTTAATCACCTACTTTCGAAATCGACTATTTATTACATAAAAATTTTGTAGTTTGCCGTCATAGTCGATTGCTGTCAAACTCACATGCCGTCGATTGAAAATGCCGTCAATTGCCGTCGTTCCCGATTGCTGTCGTTAAAACCATTTATTTGCATCAGATTCTGCATTAATTCCACGAAAATCCGCTTTAGACAGTTCTAATTTTAATTCCCTATAGTCCAGGTCATAAATGCTGATTCCATCCTTCGTTTCTGTGATGCCTTTTTCTAGTAATCTTTCAATGATGTGATTTCTTTTTAGCTCTGGAAGGGTTGCTACTGTGTTATATAAAATCCCCATTTCATCACACCTTTTTTTAGTCGGTTGGTTCAGTATAAAAAGGTTCAATGTCCTTTTCTGAATCAACAATTAATTCAAGTTCAATGTTTTCCCAGTATCTATTTCCATGTATTTTCGCTTCGTCAGATTCTTTATAGGCTTTTTTAGCTAATTCTAATGCCTCCTTTTCGTCATTTGCCCACACATTACAACGAACATAGCTGTAACCTATGAATCCATTTGTAGCTTCATACAGTTTCATTATTTCACCTTCTTATTACCGATTCTGGTCTACTCCAACTTGTAAGCAAACCTACAAGTTGCACAATCAAAGCCACTCTCTGGCACGAAATTATCTTCAAATACCGTGTACAGCTCACACTCGTTCCAATCCTTTGTGCAGCCGTTACATTTAACGGCCATAATCTCCGAGCACCAGTCGTAAAACTGCTGCCGTGGAACAACCGCATTCTGAATTTTGTCTTTGATGTCCCGGTTCACCTTTTGAAGAGTGAAATCATCGACCAATTTAAAATCATATTTCATCAGTTTTTTGTTGATCTGTTCCTGCTCTTTCTTGCTGAGGCGGTTATAGACAGACATAATAAATTTACTTAAATACGTTTCTGCCATTTTCAAACTCTTATGTTCATCCTTGGTCATGTTGTCCCGTTTGGTCCATTCTTCCCGCATTGTCTGGAGTTTCGGACCGTCCATACCCTGATTTCGAATCCCAATCGCCATTTGCAAAACCGAGTTCATAACCAAAAACTGATTTTTCTCTAAGGAATTTAGATAGTCTCTCATTCGTCATCCTTCCTTTTTCTATTCTCAAAATACTGCTGCTTTAATTGTTCGATTTGCTCCATAGTCGGTTTGGGATTAATCTGTTGCATAAAATCAGCTAGTTTTTTCTTAAAGAGTTGATGATCTTCATCCACAAATATTGTTGATTGTTTACTTTCCAATTCTTCAATTCGGTTGTTAGCCTGGGCGAGCATCCCTTCCAGCTGCTCAATATCATCGATGTATCCATTTAGTTCATTTTCCAACTTTCTATTCTCCGCTTTTGCCCGTACAAGTTCCCCGGAAACCTGTAGAATTCTACGGATCAAATACTTTTGTAGATCGGCGGTTTCTTCTAAGGCCATGAGCTCCCAGTTATAATCCTTGTTATTAGCCTGGTCGATTGTGGTGCCGTACTTTTTAAAACCTTTTTCATCCTGTGAATCTATGATTTTGGTAAACTCATCTATAACTATTTGACTCGTTAAAGGTCTTTGCAAATCTATTACCCCCTTATTAATTGGCAACTGCCCTTTTATATCGGCTTTCATTTGAACAAAATTCCGGCAAATTCGCCCGGACAAGCGCATCCGGTAGCATTGGAGAAACAGAATTTCCGCAACGAGCCACTTGTTCCTTGACCGGATATGGATTGCCTTTGTCATCCCTATCGATGATGTAGTTATCAGGAAACCCTTGGCCCGGATACAGCTCCCACGGCTTTAACATCCTCATGCCGATATCGGTAATTTGATATTCCTGGCCATGTACAGTAACAAGCCCAAACCGATCTCTTGTTGTGATTGTATGGAGTGGTTCTTTTAAGTCTTGGCCGATGCTAGAACCGTAGTAAGCCATAAGGAATGCTCTAACCTCTCCTAAATGATTTCCGCCGGCCGTTATTGTATGCAAAGGTTCATCCATCCTGTGGCCAATGTTATTACCTCTGAATTTAATTAAATGGCTTGTTACCAATCCAAATCTGTTGCCACCAGCAGTGATTGTGTGAAGAGGTTCGTTTAACGACAATCCCCTTACTTCCCTTGAGCTGGTCTCAGTGTAGTAGCTTGTTAGAAACGCAGATACAAGTTTGCTATTGTCGTTTCCGGAATATTCGACAGGTGCTATAAACGGTTTTGGATTATCGATAACAAATTTTTTTAGGCCCAATGCAATCCGTCTCATGGTTTTCTCAACAAGAGGCTTTTTCCTTTCGAAAATGGAAGGACAAGGTAAAGACCAGTCAATTATTTCAGCCGATATCCGCCAAGGCTTTAACTTGCCCATTTTGACTGGCAGGCTTTCCGGTTCTCCGTGAGTAGGTTCCGGCCACGCTATCGGCCGGCCGTCACATCTTGCAATTAGGAAAAATCGCTTGCGAATGGTTGGTGCTCCGTAGTCGCATGCCTTAAGCTCTCGCCAGTCAACCACATAGCCAAGCTTTTCAAACGATTTTATAAATCTATTGAACGTGATTCCTTTTTTACTCTCTATAGGCTTTCCGTCTTTACCGACCGGCCCCCAGTCTTGGAACTCCTCCACGTTCTCCAACATAATGACCCGCGGACGGACCTTGGCAGCCCACCGAACCGCCACCCAAGCCAGTCCCCTTATGTTTTTATCAACTGGTTTACCGCCTTTTGCTTTTGAAAAATGTTTGCAGTCCGGAGAAAACCATGCCAATCCTACCTTGCGCCCTTTGACTGCTTTTATCGGGTCCACGTCCCAGACGCTTTCGCAGTAATGCTCCGTATCCGGATGGTTCGCCCGATGCATTGCTATTGCAGCCGGATCATGATTGATAGCGATATCCACCGATAAACCTGTCGCCATTTCAATTCCTGTGGAGGCGCCGCCCCCGCCCGCAAAATTGTCCACTATGATTTCTCGAAATAAATCAAGCTGCCGCATTTCATTCCCCTTTCCCTAAAAATGCATTTATCCGTTCGTTCGCCAAATCCAAATACCACCAGTAATCTAGCTTCCCGGGTATCGACATCCCGGTTACATCGTTGTTGATAATAAAGCAGCGTTCCGGTGTGTATGATATTTTGTTCGCGCTACCGTCCTTTACTTTAACTAACTCTTTGTCGTTTTTATCAATTGATGCGAAAACCCGGAACACTCTTTCCTTCATTCGCTTCGTTCCATACCTGGCATAGTCATATTTACCAGAAACCTTCACTATCTTTTGGAACTTCCTTAACTCCGTGCATTCGAATATTGTTTCCTCAGGGTCAATGCCTTTGAGGAAAAAATCTACAATCGCCTGATTAACAATCGGCAAGTCATAGTCCAAGTTGTCCAGCTTTTTAACGTAAGCCCCTTTGGATTTCCATCTTGGTTTTCCTTTTTCATCGTATAAATCTCCGAAAGGAACAAGGATGTAATTATTCACATCTTTTTGAATAACTTTGTGGAAGGACTCAAATTCAAGTTCCATTCGTGTCCGTTGCTCCCACTCATAACAAATGTCGTCAATAAGCGCATAATCTTCCTCACGATAGAGCTTAATTAATATACCGTCGGTGTTAGCCTGGATAACCTGGCAGTATGGTTCAAGCATCTCTATTAAATCCACCATCAAGGTCATGCCGCCAATAACGATATTGTTAAATTGTCTTGGATCATAGAGTTCATTGAACTTGTCCTTCGTAGCGCCGAATGCCCCATTAATAACAATTTTCAGTGGCTTTTCCCGCTTGTCTTTTACTGACTTATACTTTAATCGGGTGTCTCGAATCTGCCTAAATTTTTCAGGGTTCTTAACGTTTCTAGATAAATAATCATACTCAATCATCATGGCAGGATAATAGCTGGCCACGTCGATATTAATAAAATGTCCGGTGTCGTAATAATTTCGTCTGGCACCGTGTAAACCGCCCCAGGCAAAGACGGTTGGGACTCCGGCTATATTCATTTCTAAAAACTTGTTATAGTCTCGATTCTCCCAATAAAACTCAAGTACTTCGTTGTATTTATAGACCCGTAATGTTGGCGGGAATGAAATATCAAACTCGTCATTTCTAGGCGTCTGTGGTTGTTTTGCTTCCAGGATAACTGCACCCAATTGAGCTTTTGTTTTCGAGATGTGTTTTAGTGGAAGGTTAAACATTTTCAGCAGTTCCATTTGAGATTGAAACTCTTCAATTTTCTCCATAAAAATGTGCATGGTTTCATGAACATCGTGGCGACAATACTTAATAACTTCTTCAATTTCTGCCTCCGTGAGTGGACGATCGATTGTAAAATCTACCGTTGACTCACGGATATCATGTCCAAGAAAACCTTCCAGCTGCTTAAGGGATTTGTTTTTATCAGTCATTACGTCATAGTTGTAAAACTGGATTTTCCAAAAATCCTTATAAAACTTCCAACCTGGTTGACGCTTAGTGATGATCCAGTGATTTATTTTTTGTGGGGTAAACCCACAAATGATAGCTTTCATAATGTACTGGTCATAGTGTCGGCTATTATACCCAACCCAGATATCCTTCTTATGTTGGTTGTAGAAATCGATTAATGCTTGGGTATTGTTTACAAAGACCTGCTCCGACTTAGTATCCGTGTCAGTGATTACAACCAGCCAATCATATTCAAATACCTCAAAGTCATAGAAGAGCATTTTCAATCACCTTAATATCCAACTTTTTGGCGATGATGATTAATCTTGTTCTTAGCAATATATGCCTCTTCAATTTCTTCCCAGGTAAATTCAAGCATTTCCCCTAAACCGAAGAACAACTCCAATATCCTGCCGTAGTATCTGATCCCAGGTGTAAAATAGAATTGGCAAACGGCATCATAAAGCAAAATAAATTGCCTAACTATGTTATCTGTTTTTCGAGGGATGACTACTTCAATTTGGTCATAGCCTCTTTGCAATCCTAAATCGAGTAGCATATGCAAACTATCAGCATATTCCTCGAGCAAGGGATTGTAAAAATCAGCATCGTCAAGGTCCATGTAAGGTGCCCTAGCCCTCCTGGTTCGCGGCTGCTGATCCGTGCTCCAAAATTTCCAAGTCCGTTGTTCATTGGCACATTCACCGAGTTCAACAAGTAGACCTAAAATTGATTTATGAAAACGGTCAGGCTTATCATATTTAATGCGATTTCTTAGTGCCTTTTGGGTCTCAAATAATTTAGTAAGATTCATTGATTATCCCTCCTTAAAACAAAAGGGAAGGTCGGAACCTCCCCTTTATTCAATTATTCAACTTCGAAAACTTCCTCGATATCTAACGTGGTGTATCCCTTTTTATCAGTGCCCTTTACAATCAGGTACTCAAATTGCCCGTCAATGTCCTCGTGGATGTCGAGAACTAGATCGGCATAATCTTTAAATCCGGTAAATTTGACATCTTCCTTCTTGCAATCCCAAAGGGCCCGAAGCATTTCATTATTGCGGTGTACTTGGAATCCAAAAGCACTATCATTTTGCGGCTGCATAACACCGTTATAGAAAATACGCTGCTTTTCATATTCGCCGGCCACGACTTTAAATTGAATTTTTAGCATTGGGTCCCCTTTTTTCGATTGCCCCAATTCCATCTTTTCTACTTCCACTTCATATGAACCATCGGGAAGTTCCTCGAAATTACCGCCACCATTTTTTTCAACTTCTTCAACATCGGATTGAAGAGACTCTAAATCTACCTGCTTATCAAACTTGGACCAATCAAACTTATTTTCTGCCATTATTCTTCATCCTCCTCATCTTGATTTACAGAAACGGTACCATCTTGGTTAACTGAGTATTCGAGCTGCCCCTTAGGTGGTTCTTCAACTGGTGCAGGTTTCTTAGCCGGTTTAGATTCCATAAATTCTTTTGGTGTGTCATAGCTGAATGCCAGGTCAACCAAGAAATATGTGCCTAATTTATTGTGCTTTTCACTAATTTTAAAGGATGTTAGGTAGACATCATCCTTCGCTTCTTCAACGATTGATTCAGCTTCTTCACGGGTGTCAGCATAATGCTGCTCTTTTACATTGAGTTCTTTAACTGCCATTGCATTCATCTCCTATATTTTTAAAATAACTTCGATTTCACAACATACCTTAAGAATCTTTTCATCAATTTTTGTTTCCATTTTAGAAGACAAGTCATGTCTTCTAATGTTATCCAGTTGATTCAGATAATTTAATAACTGCTCAAGTCTATCCATTAATCCCGGCTCCTTCTAGTTCTACGGGTACGCGCCGGCTGTTCCTCTTTATCTTCCGCTTTATCTTCCGCTTTATCTTCCCCTGGAGGCGTGTCATCGCCCTCTACAGCTTTACGCTCCCGGCGTTTACGCTCACGCGGCTTTTCTTCTTCGGCTGGAGCTTCTTCTTCGGTTTTCCGTGATCTGCGCTCGCGTTTTGGCTTTTCATCCTCTACCGGCTGTTTTTCATCAGCCACTTCTTCAGATTCCTTATTATCTTCTCGGCGGCGTCTGGATCTTTCAGGTTTAGATGGGGAATCCGATTCCTCAGTGCTTCCACCATCTGGAACAGATTTGGGTTGGTCCTCCTTAACCCTTCCGGTACGCTTGTCCTTTTTCTTGGTGGTTTTCCCTTCCTGGGCAGCTTTTAACTCTTCGATAAAGGCGTCCATTTCTAATGGAATAGTTTCGACTTGGAAATCAAAGCGACCGCCACCAAATACGTTTTGCTTCTTGGCCAGCTGCAGGAATCTTTCATCATCGGAATTTACGAAAGCGCGTAATGTTAAATCCACGGTACCGGTAAGGAAATTCGCCACCTTATCATTAATGTTTGGCTTGAATGTGGTCCGCTTAGAACCGCCTTTGAGAGTGATTTCTTCAACTTTTTCTTTGCTGACATATCCAATTTGATAGCCTAGTGCTTTTAGCCGTTTCATGGCATTATTAAACTCAGTAGTTACCTTTGACCAGCCTTTTCCATAAGATCCGTCAGACTCGTGCTCCCATCCATTCTTGTCAAAGACGTAAACCCGGCAGTGTTCATAAATGTCTTCGACCAAATCGAGCGCAACAGCTTCGAAATCATTTTCTTCGGTTTCTAAATCAGAAATCGTTTCAAGGAATACTTCCCATGCTAATTTGCGAGTTGTGACACGGCCAGATTTTGTGACAATATCCTTAATCGATATTACCGGTGCTGTGGTATTATCGGTATTACCATCAGTGTTGAGGAATAGGACATTGGGAATTTGGTCAACAAACGTTGATTTCCCTACATATGAATCAGCGTAAATCCAAAAGTCCGGCTTAGTGTCAATCTTGCGCTCACGGCGCTCATTTTTCGGTAGTGCCATTAAAATCTCTCCTTTTTCGTTATAAATAGCTTCCAAATAATTAGGTGCAAAGCGTGGGTTGCAGCTGAAACATTTTCCACTCGTATTTTTAGGAAAATCCTTTGCCGCTTCAATCTTTCGAATGGCGTTTTTGAAATAGACTGTTTCCATTTCATCGAATGTGATAGGCACTAATTTAACCTCTGACTCGGTTACTGCTTTGACCAGGCGTTTCCGGTAATGGAATAGATCCTCGTTGTCCTCTTGCTTTAAAGAGGTCTTTGGAACAAACAAGTAAGCCAATCGTTTTACTTCAAATCCATCCTGCTCCAGATAATCTTTGTAGATATGCAGCTGACCGGACTCTAAATAATTCTTAACGTTGTTGGAATACTTGAAATCCATCACCATACATGACCCGTCTGGAGCTTTCAGGATTAAATCGACAAATCCAAGATAATTAGGAAAATCTAGTTTGTACTCATGGATAAACTCGAAATCAGCGAAATTCTTAAACAAGTATTCTTTAACTTTCGGAATCAAGATTTCCAGCTTCATAGCTTCATGGATGATTGCATCCGTTAAAACCGGGAAGGAATTGTAATACTCATTCAAGGCTATTTCTACATCATGCTCAATCCCTGTATGAAGGGCATGTCCAATAATTAACGGATTGTCGGCATCATACTTAGGTAATTCTGTCAGCTGATCAATGTAACGCAGCTTGAAATGATACGGGCAATCATTGAATAATGACACCCGGCTGTAGCTGTACTGGGTCAATGATTTCACCTCCTAGTAGCAAAACTGTTCATTACTAATGGTTTGTTGAGAACCCCATTCCTCCTGGAAATTAGCAAAATCTCTAATATGATTCTTGATATATTCCTCTAAAAATATTGCAAATCGTTTGGAAGAAATCCCATGGTGGCTATAGATTACGAATGATTTATACTCGCCTGTTTTGCTGATATAATTTACTTGATTGATATAGAAAGCATTTTTGCGTTTATCAATCATTCAAACCACCTTTCTTTCCAGGCTTCAAAATCCTTTGGCCTTAAAATATAAGCCTCACCGCCCGAATCCTTTATTTTCTGGATGTTATGTAGTTGAAGCTTGGTAGGTTGTCCAACATCCGTTTTTAATTCAATTCCATGAAAAGTGCCATCGATGCAGGCCAGTATGTCCGGTATGCCCTGCTTGGTGTACTGACTGCCGGCCCAATACTTTAGGTGCCAAACACCATGTTGCTTAAGAAAATCCATGACTTTTTTTTGAAAGGCTGATTCACGCATGTATTAACTCACCTGTCAGCTTCATAAACGATTCTTTGTCACCTGCATCGAGAGCTTTATTAATTAGATTCATGCGGTTAAAATGTTCAATTTCTTTCATCACCTGGTCAGCCTCAGCAGAAAGACGTTCATCTGATTCTTTGAGTATCTTTTCAACTTTTGAGTGGGCAGATGCCAACATGGCAGCATGCAGTAAAGCCGCGAATAAATCATCCTTTTTGCCGGAATTCATCCTAATATCACCTCACTTCACTTTGAACATCACATAGGCTTTTTTATTGCTTACCTTCGGATAATCTTCCAGTAGCTCACCGTATAAAGCCGGCTCTTTTTCTTGTAGCTTTTTAAGGTCAATTGATGTTGAAGAACTAGCCGCAACCCGGGTAATTTTCAAAAATTCGTTATCAATGGATTTGATTTCGTGCTGATCCATGGCCGATTCTAATTCAGCTTTCAAGTTCTTTTGTTGCTCGGTAAGCTGCTTGATTTGTTTTTCAGCCGCTGCAATACCTGCCATTACCGCTAAATACTTATTTTCAAACTGAACCACTTCATTACTCATTTGGAATCCCCCTTTTTATCTCTTGCTTCAGCTAATCTCTCAGCTGCGGCTTGTTTTTGTTCATCAGACATAATACGTTCAGCCCTCATAGCAACCTGTTTTTCGGTGAGAACACCTTTGACACATATCGGTTTACCATCTTCCTCTTCTATGGTGATTAATTCTGTAATTTTAGAGAGTTTTCGAATGTGTTTTGGAACATTGGAGTAAACGTTCCATGTACCATTAACCGTGTCGAAAACCAAACAAGTTTCTTGCTCTTCACGGGAATATGCCATTTAGTTGTCACCTGCCAATAACTCAGGGTTTTCATAAATGTTGCCGACAACATACAAGTTATTACAAACTTCAGTGTCAAATTCTGCAAAATCATAATCATCTTTTTTTGGATCATCATTTACATTTTTCAAAAAGAACATTGCGTAATTGTCATCCCAAGCGACAATGTAAAATTCATTGTTTACAATGTCATACAAAATATCACTCTCGAATATTTCGATTCCTTCCGGGAATTCTTCACAAACTGCACTATCTTTTAAGCCTGTGAATTGCATTAATTCAATTTCATCGAAAAGCCGCCAAGCAGATTTTATATTTATCATTCTGTTTTCAAAATTAATTTCGTGTACTGGAATCATTTCTTTTAGATTCTTTTCCCAAGCACGAAACTTAATCTCTCTGCTCACTCTATCTCCTCCTTCTCAAATAAGGCATCGGTGTAATCTTTGCGTTCTTTCAGGACCTCTAGCATGCGCCATTCAATGGTTCCAACCGTCAGCAGATAATAATAGAAGCATGGTCTATCTTGGCCGATTCGGTGTGTCCGCTTTTTAGATTGCTCGAACAGTTCACTCTTATCGGTCAGGGTGAAATACACTATCTTATTGGATTTCTGTAGATTCAGCCCCATTGCCCCGGCCTGGTACTGGATAAGCGTGACTGAGTTTTCATGCTTCTCATAAGCCGTTAGGTCTTTCAAATCACCGTTAATTGTCGATATGGGTCTATCAATCATGTCCACCAATGCTGCATACTCTTTTTTGAAGTTGTAGAAAATAATGATGCGGTCATTGGTGCTGTCGATTAGATCCTTCACATACTGAAGCTTGTTGTCGTTGTAAACCCCCGCCAGCTGACGCAAGTACAGTTTCTTACTGGTGGCCGTATCGCCAATTAACTCTTCGCCGTTCACCTCAACAATGCTATGCTGTTTAAATTCCTTGTACTGCTTGGTAGTCGGAATCTTAACTGTCACATCATTGACTGCCGGTAAATTGAAAACCTCTTCCGTTTTCATAAACACCGCACCATACTGCTTTAATTTGGCTTTCAACCTGTCAACGTTTTTGTAGCCAGTGATTTTATATTGCTGATTCCGGTCGTCCCATTCCTGGACAACAAATTGTTTTAAGAAAAGTTGTTTACTTATCTTCCAGCCCAATAGATGCAGCTGGGACCATAATTCCTCGTACTTCCCGCCTGTTGGTGTCCCAGATAGCAGAATTACGTTATCTGCTCTCAATTTCATAATGAATTTAGTACGATTTGACGATTCATTTTTAATCATGGATGATTCATCCAACATGAGAGTGAAGTGTTTTAATTTCAATAATTCAGGGCGTCTCCAAACCTTGTCGTAGTTGATGATTAAAATAGACTCAGGTGGTATTTTTTCAATTGGCTGTTGGTCAAATATGATGACCTGGTACTCTGGATAGAATAGTTCAAAGTGTTCTTTCCAATCACCGATTTTTGACTTTTGACAGATTACCAAGTTATAAAGTTCATTGAGCTCCCACAATTTCTCGCTACCAACAAAAGTCTTCCCGAGGCCCATGTCCAAATAGTAGGCAACGCGATTTTTGTCGTACGTTTCATTTAGTGCTATTTCCTGATGTTGGAATAATTTAATGATTCTCACCCCGTTTCGTGCTATAGTGAGAGTGAAATATGTTTTGCTTTAGATCCGTGTTGGCGCACGGGTCTTATTTTTTTCTTATGGATCGTCTCGGCCACTTTTCCGGTTCTACCTGGCGACGTTCTTTGATGTAGTTATTCAGTGTAGACTCATTGATTTTTAAAGCTTTTGCAATGTAGCTTAACGATTCACCAGCTAGAAACAATTTGTGGAGGTAATCTGTGTCCACTCCGTCTATGATTCTGTTACTTTGTTTCCTCCTAGTTTCTAAGCTGTTTTCTTTCGCTTTTGAATATTGCATTTCAGAAACATTAACAAGGCTTGTACCACTTGGCTTATCTGTCGGAACAATCGGATGTTTTTTGACATAGTCTGACCGCTGTTCATCCGTCATCTTCCAGGTGTGGACTCTTCCGGCCGGCAGAATTATAGTCATTTCTCCGGGACCAACATCACGGATATCTTCATTGCCGCAATTTGGGCAACATATTTCTGACTGATCTTCAAATGCCTGCTCCACCGCGAATGAAAGAACGCAATCTTGGCATTCATAAACGTGATATAACTGCTTCATTTTTTTACTTCCTCCTTGCAGCATATAGCGCCATTAGTTTTTGCTGAATCGTCATGGCTAACCACTTCTTATTTGAAATCCGCATTTTGTATCACCTCCTTTAAATAATCATAATTAGCAATTGATTCCTTTAATTTGGATGTTTAAAAGATTGAGGACATTTTCAATTACTGGACCACGTTCAATGTTTTTAAGATAGTAATCGTAAACCATTTCCTCTGGACCCTTCTCTATTTCATAGCCAACATACAAAGCGATATTAATTTCTTTTAAACCAAGGTCATTCAACGCCTGACATTTACCTTCCCACAATCCACTAGTAGCATGATATTGACTTACACTTTCCTTATCTCCATTTACACCCTCCAAAGCACTTTCCAACGCGAGAGCTTCTTCTTTCGACAACATGACCTTTTCCATTTTGATTGTCCACCTCTATGAATCATTTAAATTTTTATTCCTAAAATCGTTCACCAAATTTTGCAAAGTAATTAAAAAGAGAAAGCCTGGTCAGGCTATTTTTGAAAAATTGTTACTTTCCCCATCGTTAATGATGTGAACTTAATTTGTTTACCGTATTTTCTTGACAAAATACTTTCAAAAATTGGTTTTAATTTAAGCAGTTTTTCTTCGGTCATCTCAATTCTCATGCTGATCACCTCTTGATAAAGCATATGCTGGTTAGTCATGTGGACGGCTCTACAAGTTCGATATTTTTTAACATCTCAATTCGCTTCTCAATCTCCTTTCGTACTAGTACGATTTTTTCGTACTTTGGACCAAAAAAAATCTCCTCATAAGTTACATTGAACAAGTACATGTATTTTTTGATTAAATCATCTGGAAGATTGCTAGAGTCCTGTTCATATAACCAGAGGGTTTTGGGTGATACATGCATTATTTCTTTCGCAAATTGTGCCTGACTGTAACCAGTACGTTCTCGTAGTTCACTGATCGTCCACTGCTTATTTATCAATGTTATCTCCTCCTTATGTTTTCAATGATAGTACCAATTTTATGTAATTTCAATACTAAAATACGATATTTTCATACAATTTTAGCACTTTACGAATTTTTCGTAATGTGTTATTGTTTATTTGTAATAAAAATTTCACAAAAATTTTAAGGTGGTGATAGTGATGGATAAACAAAAGCATGTCATCGCAAGTAATATCAAAAAACTTCTTGAAGAAAACAATATGACCCAATCCGAACTAGCAAACAGAATTGGAATTGCTAAGAGTACCATGAGTGATTACATGAATTATAGAGCTATGCCTAGTCCAGGGGTACTCGAAAAAATGGCCATAGTATTTGGCGTGACTAAAGCAGATATCGATACTACTTACAAGGATACAGTTGTTCAAATTATTAATGAAAAATTAGAATATGTAACCAAAAGAAAGGGGGCCGAGCTAGTAGCCGAATTTTTATCTTCACAAAATAAAAAAATTCCTGTTATAGGAAAAATAGCAGCTGGACAGCCGATAGAAGCAATTGAAGATATTGTGGATGAGATTATTCCACCTTATGAAGTTGGAAATATAAACGAGATATTTGGACTAGTTGTTCACGGCGACAGTATGAATAGGATAGTTCCTAGCGGGAATTATGCGATATTGAGAAAGCAATCTGAAGTTGAAAATGGAGAAATAGCTGCGGTAATTGTAAATGGGAATTATGCAACACTGAAAAAAGTATATAGATTTACAGACCTAATTGTTTTAGAACCTTTCTCGTATGACACCAGTTATACAGATCAACAATATTCTAACGAAAACTGCGATGATATAAAAATTATAGGCAAATTTTTATATAGTGTGAGTCCAATGATTCAATAATAGGCGGTGACAAAGTGTATGACGTCGGCAGATGCCGGCTGAATGAAATCTTAGGGAATAAAAAAATGACACAAGTAGAATTAGCAGAAAAACTGGGTATGAAAAAGCAACAAATTAACGCTTATGCAACTAATGAAACTGTAATGTCATTAAAAACTGCCAAGAATATCGCTCATCAACTTAATATTCATATAGATGATTTATATGATTTCATTTGGTCGGAAAAACAGTGAGTTTATCTCACTGGGACCGACAGTCAAGTACTTACTTTACTCCTTTGAATATTCTACGTTCTCCCTTCATACATAATTCCCATAACTTATTAAATTACACAAATAGAGGTGATACAATTGAGAGCTGTTGACTACGGGAGAGTTTCTACCGATGAACAAGCAAAAGAGGGGTATAGCATACCTACACAAAAGGAAAAAAATACAAATTTTATAAAATCTCAAGGGTGGGATCATGTAGATAGTTATATAGATGATGGGTACAGTGCAAAAAATCTTAACCGACCAAATATGCAAAAGTTAATTGAAGATGTTAAGCTGAAGAAATTTGATGTTGTCGTTTTTTATAAACTAGATCGGTTAGTACGGTCTGTCAGTGATTTAGATGCATTATTAAAGATTTTTGATAAACACAATATAGCAATAAGATCCGTTACAGAACCATTTGATACTACAACCGCCATTGGTCGTTTTCTAATCACTCTGGTCGCTGCCATCGCCCAGTGGGAGCGAGAGACAATTTCGGAACGGGTTAGTGTAAACATGGAAAAGAAAGTGAAAATGGGACTATGGCCAGGTGGTATGGCTCCATATGGCTATAAGGTCGTAGATAAGGAGCTTGCGATTAATTCAGACGAAGACATTGTTGTAAAAAAGATTTTTATCATGCTAAGGACATTGGGATTTTATACGGTAGCAAAAAAGCTTACTGAATTAGGGTATAAGACCACGAATGGCGGAGAATGGCATGTGGACACAGTTAGAGGTATTGCAAATAATCCCGTCTATGCTGGTTATTTAACTCATAACACAAATTCTAAAGACTCTAAGAAACCGCCTGGTGAGCAAAAGCTATACGAAGGAATCCAACCAAGAATTATTCCCAGAGAAGAATTTTGGGAGTTACAGGATATTTTGGGTAAAAGAAGAGGAACTGGAGGTAAGCGCGAAACAAGTAATTATTATTTTTCGTCGATTTTAAAGTGTGCTCGATGTGGACACTCAATGTCTGGTCACAAAAGTGCCGGAAAAAAAACCTATAGATGCTCTGGGAAAAAAGCAGGTAAAAATTGTACCAGTCATATTATTCTTGAAGATAATTTAGTAAAAACGGTTTTCAGTATATTTGATGAGCTCGTTGGCGATATTGTTGGGTCCACAGATGTTTCAGATGTTTCAAATGATAAAATTAAGGAAATGGAAAATGAATTAAAATCAATTGAAAAACTTTTAAAGAAAAAGAAAACCATGTACGAAAATGACATTATAGATATTGATGAACTCATTGAAGAATCCGAAAAACTTCGAGAGAGAGAAAAAGAGATTATTCGTGAATTAAAAACTATAAGACAAACCAATAAACAGGATGATAAAGACATAAAATTTTTAAGCGAAAATATTGAGTCTCTTTGGATTAATGCAAATGACTATGAGCGCAAACAGATGCTTACAACAATTTTTTCTCAAATTGTTATAGATACAAAAGAGGGTTACAGAAGAGGCACAGGGATACCAAGAGAAATCGTTATAGTATCAGTAAAATAAAAACATGTCTTTCATCGGCGGCGGTACCCTTATTCCATGGGCATTAATACCGGCTGCCGCCATTTGTAATGTCGACCCATTCGAGCTGGCACGCAGAAATCTGGTTCCGGTTGTCATCGGGTTGGTTGTCACGACAATTGTGGCGATGTTTTTAATATAAAAATGTGAACCGGGGCTGAACTAATTTTCAGCCTCGTGTTGTTTTATTCCCCAACTCACTATAAAAATGTTAAAATAGTTTGAAAATAACCACAATCAAAAGGGGGCTTTTACATATGCTAAACCGTCTGTTTGCCAAATTGGAAGGCTATTATAAGGAAATGGTCGCCATCCGCCGCTACCTGCATCAGCATCCTGAGCTTTCTTTTCAGGAAAAAGAAACGGCAAAATTCATTCAGTCATTCTATGAAAAACTTGATATTGAAGTAAAAGGCAATGTCGGCGGGAATGGTGTTGTTGCACGGGTGCATGGGAAAAAGCCCGGAAAAACAGTTGCCCTAAGGGCGGACTTCGATGCCCTCCCAATTCAGGACGAAAAAGACGTCCCCTATAAATCCACTGTTCCTGGCGTCATGCACGCCTGCGGACATGATGGTCATACGGCCACCCTCTTAATCCTCGCCAAGGCCATAAATGAACTAAAGGATGAACTCAAGGGAACCTATATCTTTATCCACCAACACGCGGAGGAATATGCGCCGGGCGGTGCCAAATCAATGATTGAAGCCGGCTGCTTGGACGGTGTGGACGTCATTTTTGGCACACATTTATGGGCTGGAGAGCCAACAGGGAAAATCCAGTATCGAAATGGCCCAATCATGGCTGCGGCCGATCGCTTTGAAATCGAAATCCAGGGGAAGGGCGGACATGGCGCTCAGCCTCATAAAACCAAGGATGCGATTGTCACGGCTTCGCAGCTTGTCCTAAACCTTCAGCAAATCGTCAGCCGCAAGGTTAACCCGGTAGAATCAGCAGTCGTAACCGTTGCTTCCTTCACAGCTGAAAATGCCTTCAATGTCATTGCTGACAAAGCAAAGCTTGTTGGCACTGTTCGAACTTTTAATGAAGAAATCAGGACGTTTATTGAGAACGAAATGGAACGGATCACACATGGAACTTGCTATCTATCAGACAGCACATACAAATACAACTATTACCGTGGCTACCCGGCAGTGGTGAACCATGCAAATGAAACGGAATTCCTGATTTACTGCGCGAAGGATGTGCCGGAGGTCAATATTATAGAAAAATCAGAGCCACAAATGGGCGGGGAAGATTTCGCTTATTATTTGGAAAAGGTACCGGGAACCTTCTTTTTTACAGGCGCCAAACCACTAAACAGTGAAGGCTACCCGCATCACCATCCAAAATTTGATATTGATGAGCGTGGAATGCTGATAGCGGCCAAAACACTTGGAACAGCCGCAATCAAGGTCCATTAGCTAAAAAACGTGCCCCTGACTTAAAGTTCAGGGGCTTTTTGCAGTATGCGCAACCGGTATGCATTCATTGCCGTCTCACCCAAATTTTTCAGGAGATTGTTATTGGCATAGGCACCCACAAATGCCCCAATACCCGGCACCAGCTGTAGCATTTTAACAAAATCAATATAATCTCGGTACTCCTGCTGAAATTTGCGCCAGTCCATTTCTGCTAAAACCTGCTTTCGGCTCTCCCAATTTTCAATTTCGACCAATGTGTTCCGGCGGATCTCATCACTGGAAAAAGCAAGCTGAAATACATGCAGCATAAATAGACGCTCCTCGTATTGTTTGGTATCAAAGCCATAGATAGCCGCGGCATCAAACAAAAACTTCATTTTTATCGTCAAAAGCAATGGAAAGTCAGCAAGTCCGAGCAAAATTCCACCGGCCCCCGTCCCCGCCCCTTCCACCATTGCAGTTTTCTGATAAGTGGAGATTTTCTTTCGCACTAGCTCGTCTTTTTCCTCAAGTGTCAAACCCTCTGCTTGATTTCTATTCGTAGTCATTTGCGAGCCAAATAACGTAGCTTTTACCATGGATTTAATACTTTCGGTCATAATCTCGTGGACTTTTTCCGGTATCACTTCATTGACCTTTGCCTGCGCTTTTTTAGATAGCCTATTCATCATTCCCGATCTTTTTGTGATACGCCGCTTCCATTCCTGAACCTCATCGTATACTTTTAACTCATATTCGTTCACACTGCCCACCCCTTACAACAATTGTATTCTTTTTTACGAAGGGATTGCTCACAAAGTTTCAAAAAAGCGGAAGGGACAACTGGCCCTTCCACTTCGTTTAAGCTTTTATACGCTTCTTGCTGTAAAAATAAACGAAAACATAGCTAAACAATAGACCAGCTAGCAGCTCAAACAACGCTAGGACAACTTCACCTTTGATGCCAATAACTGTTGCAAAAATTATCGTTTCAATTGACATAATCACCATTAACAAAAACCGAAAGTCCTTTTGTTTTGATGCTTCAGCAACTGGATACAGGTCAACCCAGAGTTTGTTTTGATGATGCTTCCACAACGGCAGTAATTGAAAGCCTGTTAAATATAGAAATAAAACGCCTAGCAAAATTTGACCCAATCCAAATGAAATAAAATAAATCCCCAATACGCCAATCACGGCCAATCGAATAAACAAACCGAGATAGTCGGACGCTCTTAAAAAAGTACGTGTAAACAAATACAAATAAGTTTTTTCCTGCGTGAATGGAATACTTTTAACAAAGACATCCAGCCATTTTCTTCGCTTAACAGAATCCTTTAGTTTTGGCACGTCGGTAAACAAGTTCGCAAGCCGATAAAACGATGCCATCCGTTTTTCTTCCTGGTCAATTAACAAGTCCCATTTTAATCCCATTTTCCTGGTCCGGCTGTAAAAGTACCAAAAATAAAAGGCCATCAGGAAACCAATTACCATTAGAATTGGCCAGCTCGCTTGTTCTAATAATAAATAGGCAAATGTTACATTCATAAAATAACGGACAGCCATGTCCGATCTTCTAACAGATGGCTGAACATAATAATCCATCTGCCAGCTTGCCGCCAAATTCCATGATTTGACTGCCAACAGGACTAATAAGAACGGAAAAAACAAGCTGAATCCTGTATTGCTTACTTTGGCATACATTGGCATAAAGACTGCCAAAACCATTAAAAGTATGTAACCTTGAAATACAAAACTTACGACTCCTGACCGCCAAAAATACCCTTTTAGTCTGTCCTCCAGCGGAATGATAAACACTTTGTCCGCTTCAAACAAAAAGTTGTATACAGGACTATAAGTCAGGAATAAACCAACAAAAACGGCAATAATAAGCTCCGCAGGGAAATCTGCAGGAAGAGTTTGGACCCATTGTTGATAATAAAAAGCTCCAGTACCTATTAGAAATAACAACACAATGACAAGGTGACCGTTGAATATGTAGCGTAGGTATCGCCCCAAATCCTTCATCCGGGCGCTCGCACGGTCCCTCCATAACTTCTTGTCATCAAACATAATTTTCTTCCTTTGTTAATTGAATATAGATGTCGTCAAGGGATGCAGACGGCATCGAAAATTGCTCCCTTAATTGTTCTAAGGTCCCCTGAGCCCGAATTTTGCCTTCATGTAAAATCACGAACCGGTCGCAATATTTTTCAGCGGTGGCAAGAATATGGGTCGACATTAAAATCCCCGCTCCCGCATCCTTCATTTTTTTCATCAAATCAAGCAATGACTGTATCCCCAACGGATCGAGGCCGACAAACGGCTCATCAACAATATAAAGCGATGGCTGCACCAAAAACGCGCACATAATCATCACCTTTTGTTTCATCCCTTTGGAAAAATGGGCCGGGAACCAGTTTAAGCGTTTTTCCATTCTGAATTCTGACAACAGCGGAGTCACCCGCTGCTTATACTCCGTCTCGGTTAACCCATAGGCCATCGCAGCCAAACGCAAATGCTCCTCAAGCGTCAATTCCTCATATAAAATTGGCGTTTCCGGAACAAAGCTAAACATGCGGCGATAGGCCTCTTTATTTTCAGTGAATGTTTTTCCTTTTATTTTTATCACACCCTGGTGCGGTTCCATCAATCCGATAATGTGCTTGATGGACGTACTTTTTCCCGCCCCATTCAAACCGATTAAACCAACCAATTCTTTTTCCTTCACTTCAAAGGAAATATCTTTTAACACAGGATTCCTCGTATAACCTCCGACAAGGTTATCGATTGTTAATAAAGCCATTGACAACGCCCTTCCGTAGCATGGTATTTTCTCTATTTTATCAAATAGGCTGAGCTACTAAAAACTTTAACAGCAATTTTTTGAGTTTATTTTTGTATATAACCTATGTGGGTGGGCATCATAATTTTCGAAGGGGAGTTCTCCTGATGAAGAGATTCATCACACAATTGAAATGAGGTGTCTACAAAAGACAATGTCCGTTTCAAACCAGAGAGCTTCTAAAAATCGTTTCAAATAAGGGGATGGTTGTAATGTACAATGTGCAAAGTAACCATTTGGAGTTCAAATAACACCATAGTTTATGGACAATAAACTGTAAATGAGGTGTTTATCGCAGACTATGTCCGTTTTTAAAGGTGAGGATAACCAATAAAAACACTTAGGGGATGGTCAGCTTGAACAAAGATGATTCTTTATAACAACACTCTAATGCCAAATGAGGTGTTTATCAAAGAACACTCCTGATGAACGTAAAAATTGAAGCAGTTTCCCCTTCGAGAAGGCGGGATTCCATGCGAATCCTGCCTTTTTCTTTTTCTGTCCTTGTATGGTAAAATATACAAATAAATGAAAACTCGCCGACTGGCGAGTCCGTTAGGACGAAGACAGAGGCTTAGTTGAATTTATGCGTTCAGAATTTATGAATATAAATTCTGATTAGCCAAAACGAAGAAAGGTTGTGGCAAGAGCAAATGAGTAATTGTATTTTTTGTAAGATCGTTAATGGCGAAATTCCATCAGCCAAGGTATTTGAAAATGAACATGTTTTAGCATTTCTCGACATTAGTCAGGTAACCAAAGGACATACGCTGGTGATCCCGAAAGTACATAAAGAAAACATCTATGAATTGACACCTGAAATCGCAAGAAATCTTTATGAAGTCGTTCCGGCAATCGCAAATGCGTTAAAAACGGAATTTGAACCAGTAGGTTTAAATACGATTAATAATAATGGGGAAAAAGCCGGACAATCAGTTTTCCATTTCCACCTCCATTTAATCCCGCGCTATGGAACAGGTGACGGATTTGGGGCAGTTTGGAAAAATAATCAAAGCGACTACACGCCAGAAATGCTCCGGGATATTGCCTCCACCATTTCCAAGCACCTTTCATAAAATAAGGTGCTAATTGTCTGAAAATTATATCTTTATTTATAGGATACTATTATGTTATAATGTTTGTAAATTCTTCGCTGCAGGCAACGAGTGCACTACAGGAGGAATAAATAGCTTAGAAAAGCAGAGGAGAGATGAGAAATGAATACGAAAAAACTGACTATCTTAGCACTATTAGCGGGAATTGGAGTAGTCCTCCATGCGGTAATGCCGGCTTTCCCGATCAAGCCAGATATGATGCTGGCGATGATGTTTTTGGGAATTATTCTAATTCCTGAAATCAAAAGTGTCATCCTGCTATCGATTGTTACCGGTGTATTAACTGCATTAACCACCGGGTTCCCTGGCGGCCAAATTCCAAATATCATTGATAAGCCTATCACTGCATTGGTCTTTTTCGGTTTGTTTTTGGCACTCAAAAAGTACCGAACTAACATTGTGAGTGTTGGCGTATTGACTGCGATTGGCACACTCGTTTCTGGTACGGTGTTTTTAGGTTCTGCCTACTTAATCGTTGGCTTACCTGGCCCGTTTGCTGCTCTGTTTGGAGTTGCAGTTTTACCGGCTACCGCCATCAATACAGTAGTAATGGTTATTTTGTATCCAATTGCTCAATCCATTTTTAAAAGAACAAACTTATCGTCATCAAATGCCGTCATTCAAAAATAATGACCGGATGATCAGACAAAGAAAAGAACCCATCCGGGTTCTTTTCTTAAATTTACTATTCTATTGAAAGAAAGAAAAAAGGAACCCTATCAATAAACAGACCCCACCACCTGCAGCCAAAGTTCCAGCCCGTTTTTTTAACATCTGCTTCGGTGGATAAACACCAGGTCTTTGCAAGTCCATAAAATATTTACCGGCACCCAAAAACGAAATGGCACATAAAATAAAAAAGATCACAGCAGCACTCTTCATTTTGTTGTCCCCCTGATAGGATTCAATATTTTGAATGATGTTGTAACTAATTATATGTTTTATCGTCCATTCCTATGAGACGGATGGGCTAAACTATTTGAGGAAATCTTTTTATCTATTATTTTTCTAAAAAGTTGCCATTTTCTAGCAGGAATAATGAAAATAAAACCGAATTATATTAAAAATTAAAATATAAGTATTACAATTTCTAAAATTTTGTGAATTTTTTCTTTATTAATTTTTATTTTATTGGCATAATGATAGTAGAGTAATAATAAAGTAGGTGAAAATGGGGATGACAGAGAAAGAATATTCAATGAAGGAAGCGATGCTTTTTAGTCAAAGAATTGCGCAACTTAGTAAAGCGTTATGGAAATCAATTGAGAAAGACTGGCAGCAATGGATTAAACCGTATGATTTAAATATTAATGAACACCATATTCTTTGGATTGCCTATCATTTAAATGGTGCTTCGATCTCTGATGTTGCAAAATTTGGGGTAATGCACGTCTCAACCGCTTTTAATTTTTCAAAAAAGTTAGAAGAGAGAGGTTTGTTGAAGTTTTCAAAAAAAGAAAATGATAAGCGCAATACTTACATCCAGTTGACTAAGGAAGGCGAGGACCTTCTCCTAAAATCAATGGAAACCTATCATCCGGATGGAAATGCTGCATTCACTGGCGCATTGCCGTTAAGGGCCTTGTATGGCAAGTTTCCGGATATTATTGAAATAATGGCCATTATTCGCAACATTTATGGCGATGATTTCATGGAAATTTTCGAGCGTTCCTTCCATAATATTGAAACCAAATTTATCGAAGAAAATGGCAGGCTTAAAAAAGCGGAAACCACTGAAGAACATGAACTGGCCTAAACTTGTTAAATGTATTTGGCGAACTCCATAAACATGGGCCTGTATAAATCTTGATCCAAGCAGGCCTTTACAACCTTACTTGCATCCAGACTTACCGGCATGGAAAATAATAGCTCTTCGAAAAGCGGATGAAAGTTCACATATCCTTCCGCTTTTTGTTCTGCCATTTTTTTGCTCAATTTATCACATAAAGAATAAAAATTGGTGATTTCAGTTTCGGTAATCCCGGACTCGATCACTAATCGATAAAATGAAAGCTTAGGGTTATCGACCAGCTCCAATAACAACTTTTGATGATATTGGAGTAAATCCACCCTTGCTTTTAGCCGTTCATATTCCTGCATATTGTAATCCTCATTCCACTGTAAATCTTTATATATTTATTATTCACCCATTTCCGGCAAGGGTAAACCTTTTGTCTGGAATAGCAAAAAATTAAGAATCGAGATGCTCGCGCAAAAAAATAATCTGCCATTCTTCCAATCTATATCACTATCTTTTTGAGGCAATTTTTGATATTGTAAAGAGAAAAGCGCATTATTAACCATAAGGAGGGAATCAGTGATGATCTCCATTTTTATTGTCTTGGCCGTTTTTATCTTGTTTTATGTCAATAAAATGACGAGCACCCTTTGCATCCAAAAAGAAATACCTGAAGACCGTCAACACAAAGTTTTTCGGACTATTAACGTACTGGTCACCATCCTGCTGGTTTCTTCGTATGTGGAAATCCTGTATACATAGTAGAGCTTGCAAAAAAACAAGCGATGAGTATATTCTCATCGCTTTTCCTATTGCCTCATTACCAAATCCAAGCGGCCCCAACGATAACCAATAGGATGAAAAGAACTACGATTAACGCAAAGCCTGCTCCGTAACCAGCTCCTCCTGACATGCTTTTTACCTCCTTTATTGTCATAACGCATAAATTCAACCAGCTTCATGAACCGTCCTAACGGAATCGTCCACACCTAGTTTTCATTTATTGCTACGATATACTATTCATACGATATACATTTCGACTAGGCCATTACCCCATTTTTCGGGAAAAGTCTACTCAAGATATTGGGTATATTTCAGTTTACAAAAAAATGAATTTATTTTTTGCAGCCGTTCCCATTTATGTTATAGTAGAGGATGTGGACAAAAGCCCAAAAGAATTTACTGTTTAGGAGAGAAAAATCATGAAAAAATGGATTTTAGCCCTCACATTAGCCGGTGGGGTTCTTGGATTAAGCGCATGTAATGGTGCAAGTTCTGAAAAAGTCGCAGAGACTAAAGCAGGTGATGTTAGCCAAGAAGAGCTTTATAATGTCATGAAGGATAAATTCGGGGAGCAAGCACTGCAACAGCTCGTTTATGAAAAGGTCCTGTCCAAAAAATATAAAGTGACAGACAAGGAATTGGACGAAAAGATGCAACAATTGAAAAAAGATCTCGGTGCGAACTTTGAAATGACGCTTCAGCAATACGGCTATAAGAGTGAAGAAGACTTGAAGAAAACGATGAAGCTTGGAATGCTTCAAGAAAAAGCCGCCATGGAGAATATTAAAGTAACTGATAAAGAATTAAAAGACTACTTCGAAAATACCTATAAAAAACAGATCAAAGCCCGACACATACTGGTTGAAGATGAAGCAAAAGCAAATGAAGTGAAAGCAAAGCTGGATGCCGGGGAAAAGTTTGAAGACGTAAGCAATACTTACTCTACGGACCAAGCTGCAAAAGCTGCTGGTGGAGACCTTGGATGGTTTGGCCCTGATGCGCAAATGGATGAGGACTTTCTAAAAGCTGCATTTGCATTGAAAGCAAATGAAATTAGCGCACCAGTGAAAAGCCAATTTGGATACCATATTATTGAAGTCACTGAAACAAGAGAAAATGCTTCTTTTGATAAAGTAAAAAAAGATCTTGAAAAAGAATTGAAATCCTCACAACTAACAAGTGAGAAAATCAATGAAATCATGCAAAAGGAATTGAAAGATGCAGATGTAAAAATTAAGGACAAAGACTTGAAAGACGCCCTTAATCTTGGAACAGCTGCCCAATAATAAGAAGAGCGGAAGCGCGCGGGCGCTTCCGCTCTTCTATTTATTCTGTTGCACTTTGACTATGTCCCTTTCGTGCTTCCTTTTCCCGCTCCAGGCGCTTCATGTAAATTTCGCCCTCGCGCTCGATATCCTCCATTTCTAATTCACGCTCTTCTCTTCCTGTCTTGATGGCCATTAACGCACTGATGATAATACCAACCACTACTGCATAAACCCAAATAGGAATAGTCAATTTCGCTTGCTCCCTTCAAAGTGGTTGTCCACTTTTTTACTACATAATTATGCTTACTTGCAAAAAAAAATAACCCGAGACTCGGGTTATTTGTGAAAAACAGGTTTATAAAATGAACGATTATCCAAAGCGAAAACGCGCTCGGTAAATTCTCCAGGCTTGACCCTTTCCAAGGCACGATCGAGCATGTTCATTTTTGCATCAAGATTGTCTATATAATGAAGGATTTCCGCTTCTTTCACAAGCGGCGGTTTTGGGCTGCCCCATTCGGCTTTTCCATGATGGCTAAGGACCAAATGCTGAAGGATTAATACTTCTTCTCCGTTAATTCCCAGCTCTTCGGCTGCTTTGCCAATTTCAGTAATCATGATGGTGATATGACCGAGCAAGTTGCCCTCTAGCGTATAGACCGTTGAAATCGGGCCGGACAGCTCCATAACCTTACCCATATCGTGCAAAATGACCCCCGCATACAGCAGGTCCCGGTCAAGGCTCGGATAAAGATCGGCAATTGCCTTGGCTAGATCAAGCATGCTGACAACATGATAGGCTAGGCCCGAAACAAATTCATGATGATTTTTAGTAGCAGCCGGAAATTCAAGAAATGCCTTTTGGTGTTTTTTGATTAAATGACGGGTAATCCGCTGGATGTTCGGATTTTTCATATCAAAAATATATTGGGTTAGCTTGCTGACCATTTGATCCTGGCTTAATGGCGCAGTCTCAAGGAAATCCTCCAGCTTTACATTATCCGCAGGATTGGTCTTGCGAATCTGGCGAATTTTCAATTGGCTTTTGCCACGGTAATTCTGGACATCCCCAAGAATTTTTACAATCGATTGCGGAGCATAATTTTTTTCATCCTCTTCATTTGCATCCCAAAGCTTTGCCTCAATTTCACCGCTTTGGTCCTGTAGGATTAAGGTCAAAAACGGCTTCCCGTTACTGGCAATCCCTTTTGTTGAATTTTTTATTAATAGGAATAATTCTACCTGATCCCCGACTTCATAATGCAAAATTCCTTTTGCCAACCACTCCACGCTCCTTCCCTCTAGCTAGAGTATACCATAATCCACTTTTTTTCTATGAAATTATCTGAACAGCACCTTTTTCCAATTGAATAATATTTTCCTTTGGAAAAAGCGGCAGTAAATGCTGATGACAGGTAAAAAATAAAATTTGCTTTTGTCCTAAGCTTTTTAGCAGCTCAATGACCCTTTGCGTTCTGGCAGCATCAAAATTAACGAAGCCATCATCAATGATAATCGGAAACTGATATTTTTCAAATAAAGTGATCGCCAAAGCCAATCTAATAGAAACATAAAGTTGCTCTGTAGTGGCCTGGCTTAATTCATTCGCTTCAAATAGGGTATGGTCCTTCCTTTCGACTAGGAATCCGGTCCCGATTGGATGAGGGTGAATTCTTTGGTAGTTTCCACTTGTAAGAAACTCCAAAAATCCCTCTGCTTTCTCCAACATTCGCGGCAAATGCTCACTCTTGTATTTTTCAATTGTCTCCAAAAGAATATGTTGGGCCAGTGAATAAACAGCCCACTCTTTAGCCATCTCTTCCAGTTCGAATTTTTTCCGTTTGTAGAGATGAAGGATTTCGGAATAGGTACCGCCTTCTTCAAGCAGCCCAATCTCAACTTTGACCTTGGCCTGGGCCTCTTGCAATTCCTTTAATCGAGCTTGTAATTGCCGCGAACGCTGCTGACACTCTTCAATTAAATCATCCCAATTATGAATGTGTAAGTAATATTCACACTCTTCTTTTGACAGGATGGAGAACTGAAGCCTTCCTTGAAGGCTCTCGAGCTTATCCAAAAGCTCACTCCGTCTTTCCGCTTTTTCGCCAAGTTCATAGAATTCCTTTGGTGTTTCCACATTGGCTTCACCCAACAACTTGAGATATTCAGCCTCCAGCTGTTCTTGCTCTTTATTCTTTTGCTGCAGGTCGGATTCCATTTCCGCTAACTTTGCACGTCTTTCTCGAAGCTTAATCCGTTTTTCCTGTTCTTCCTCCAGCTTCTTCTTCAATAAATAGACTGTTTTATGTAAATCAAGGCCTTTTTCAGACAAATAGCGATTTTCATAGTATTTTAGCTGATCCGTAATCTGCTGTTGTTGCTGATTGATGTTCGCTATTTTTTCAAGCAGCTGATGTTTCTCCCGGCAGATCTCTTTAAACTCTTCGATTTGGCCGAAAGCCTCCAACAAAAACGAGGCAGCCATATATTCGGGTATTTTCAGCTCGCTGCCAATCGTCAATAAGGCTTTTCGATGGTCTTTAGACTCCTGCTCCCAGGTTTCTAATTTATACATCACTTTTCGAAGCTGGGCTTGCTGCTGCTGGAGCTTTACCTTCAAAACCTGCAACTGCTCGATCCGTTGGTTGTCGCGCTTTAATTTTTCTTCGGCTATTTCTGTATCGTGGTATGCTTCCGACTGGAGTTTCTCAATTATCTTTGTTTCTTGTTTTTTTAAATCCTCGAGCTTTCGATTGGTTTCATTTTGTTTTGAACTTTTTAGGTTCTGGAACATAAACACAGCAAAAACGACACAGGCCCCCAAACCCAAGAACAGCAGAATCCATTGCTTTGTAAGCGCGCCGTATACGGTTAGCCCAATTAGGATAAACTCAATCGCAAAAAATTGCTGCTTAAGCCTTGTTCTCGATGCCTGCTCCGCCTTCAGTGAATGCTGGTAAAAATCCCGTTTGTCTCTAATCGTCCTTAATTCTTCTTCAAGACTTCTTTTGTCATTTCCCTGTACCTGCTCCTCCAGAAGTGCACGTTCTTGTTTTGGCAGGCACAGACTAGACGTTAGCTGTACTTCCTTTTCCATTAGCTCCAGCGCATTTTTTTCTTCTTGAAGCAAATAATCGAGGTCAGCCTTCGTTTCCGATAGCTTTTCACCGCGTCTAGAAATGTCTTCAACCTGTTTTTTCATATATATATTTGTATTGATTGCTAGAATATCTTCTTCGTTTAACGGCAAATGGAGTTTCTCGTTAATAACGGTAAGCTCTTTTTCCAAGTGTGCCAATTTTTGTTCATACTGGCCTTTTTCAAGGGTTAATTGTTCCAATACAGGAATTTGATTAAGCAAATTCACAATGACAGGCTCGTCTTTTGCGAGTGATTCATCAGGTTCAAGCTCAATTAGATCAAGCTTTGCTTTTTCCATTCTTTCTTCCAAGCTGACTAGTTCTGCCTTGCGGGGAAGAATGAGTTGATTTAGCTGTTGCAGCCTTTCCAAGCCACGGACAGGAAACTGGATCTGCCCCAGTTCTTCAAGCTCATTTAGCGTCAGCTTTTCTTCCTTTACAAACGATTGGACTCGTTTCCATTCGGTTAATTTTTCCGATTGCAGCTGAACATCTGCCAACTCCTGATTCATTTTCTCCGATTCCTGGAGAAACCTTTCTCTTTTTTCAATCAGAGGTTCATATTCCTTCACTTTTGCCGCGGCATTTTTTAACTCCCCATTGATTTCATGAAGCTCTTGCAATTTTTCGTTTAATGGAGGTTTTTTTCCGCCAGGCTTAAACCGGGAATCGAGCTCCTTTTGAAGCTCTGCTTCTGCCTTTGCCAGCCGTTCCGTTCCCAATGTTCCAGCTGAAAACAGAAATCTGCCCAGCTCTTCACCCTTCATTTGGTGAATATTTTGCAGCCCATGAATATTAAATGCAAAAATGGCCTGGAACAGTCCTTTATCAAAATTCCCCAACAGGTCTTTTAAAAGCTCTTCGCCGCCAAAAGTGCCATTGTCCAAGATGACTTTTACATCGCCAGCGGCCTTGCCTTTAACACGTTCAATTACAGCAAACCCGAGCTGTTCGTGAAAAATTCTGATACTTCCCCCGTACCTCGTGCTGTGCTTTGGCTCATAACGCAGCTCGGCCTGCTGTTTTGTCGGAAACCCAAATAAAATACTGTTAATAAAGGACATAATGGTTGATTTGCCGGCTTCGTTCTCGCCAAAAAAAACTTGAAAATCTGCTAAATCATCGATTTGAATATTTTCTAATTGCCCATAACCGTAAATATGCATCGAGACAATTTTCAACAGGATTCACTCCCTTCAATCATAAAGATATTGAATTAATAGTTTTTCAGTCCGCCCGATTAATTCGCGCTGTTCGGCAGTTGATAAATGGGATAAATATTTTTTTCCCAGGCGGTGCTCGTACAAGGGTGCCAAAGCATTGCCCGTATTTTCAAAATGCTCGATGGTCTCGAACAGCTCACCGTAAAAATTGGCTTCCTGAATTAACAGCTCTTTATCGAGAAGCTTTCTTTCTGAAAATGTGATATCGACAATCCAGACAAACGAATCCTCACTTTGTACATCATCCAATAGGAGATCCAATAGCTCCCCATTCAACGTTCTTTTTTCTCGATCATCATCCAAGTGAATATTAGTCAGTTTTAGTGATAGGAACGTGCCTGCGTTACTTTTTTGACAAGAATGGATGGCAGATTGGCATAAGCCAAGGATATCATTGAAGTTTTCCGCCTTTGCCGCGTCGATCTCGACGTCCTCCCAGACAATATCCGCACAATCCACAAAGGAGAATTCTGCCCCGAGTTCATTAAGCGAAACATGATAAACCCCTTTCGCACCGATTTCCTTTTTGTTTCTTCCTTGGATATTTCCAGGATAAATAATCGGAGGGTTATCGGATAAAACTGACCGCTTATGAATGTGGCCCAAAGCCCAGTAATCAAAGTTTTTTTCTAATAGGTCCTTCACGATGAATGGAGCATAGTTATCATGCTCGGTTCCGGAACTTTCATTGCCATGGAGTATGCCGATGTGAAAATCAGCTTCTCCGGATTTGCCATATTCATCGATTTTCCGCTCATACACATGACGGGTCGGGTAGCTAAAGCCATAAAGATGGACGGTCACACCACTGTTCGTTACCAGCGCCATTCTTTCCACCTTGCTGCCAAATACATGAACATTTTCCGGCAAATCAAGATGAACCCAAGAGCCGTTTAAATGGTCATGGTTGCCGTGAATCACATAGACCGGAATTTGATGCTGTGCCAGCTTTTGCATTTCCGCCCGAAAGCGTGACTGAGCGCGCAAGCTTCGGTCCTCGCCGTCAAACAAATCCCCGGCAAGAATAACAAAATCGACTTTTCGCTCAATTGCCGTCGCGGTAAGTTTTTTTAATGCCGTAAAGGTGCTCTCTTTGGCCCTCGTAAAAATGGCTTGCGGCAAATGCCTTAACCCCACCATCGGGCTGTCCAAGTGCAAATCGGCCCCATGAATAAACGATATTTTTTTCATAATTTTTCCTCACTGTTTTTTTATCATTGTATCATGCCCAAAATGCGAATGCACGTTCTGTATAAAGATAGTTAAAAAGCTTTACCAAAAATGGTAAAGCTCACAACAACTATTCGTTTTTCGTCAATTCTAACGCCTGTTTAATATCTTTAAAGGAGTTGGACCTGCCGTACATTAATACGCCGCCCCTGTATACCCTTGCACCAAATATAGCCAATGCAACTATTGTGGCTACTAAAATGGCAATCCCCAAGACAGCTTCCCAAACTGGGATGGTCAACATCCCGACACGAAGAAACATAATCATTGGTGTAAAGAAGGGAATATAAGAAGTGGCCGTAATAAACGCTGCATCAGGCTTGCCAAGGCCAAACATCGCAATCATAAATCCGCCAACGATCAGCAAGGTCATTGGGGTAATCATCTGCTGCACATCCTCGATCCGGCTGACGAGCGACCCCAAGAATGCGGCAAGCGTGGCATAGAGAAAATAGCCAAGGATAAAGAAAATAACTGCATAGACAATCGTTGCGGTTGGAATGCTGCCGAATCCATATACCCCAAAGAAACCGTCCTTTAACGAATCCATGTTGCTCGTAAGCGAGTAATAACCGACAATCAGGAATACCGCAAATTGTGTCATGCTCAGGAGTCCAATCCCGATAATCTTGGCAAACATCTGCTTAATTGGCGAAACACTGGAAATCAAAATCTCCATTACCCTCGATGATTTCTCGGTTGCGACTTCCGTTGCAATCATACTGGCGTACATAATAACGGAAAAATAAATGACAAATAAAAGTACATAGACGAGGCCTCTGGCCTGATTCAATTCTTCTTCCGTTTTGGCATCTTTCTCAAGCGCTATCTTGTCAAACGCAACCGGTTCATAAAGCTTTTGCAGCTGTTCCGGAGTTAAATTAATTTTTGAAGCAGCAAGCATGGTTTTAACCTGTTGCAAGCCTATTTGCAGATCGGAGAACAGGCTGGAATCAGCAATACTCATTGCCTTATAAGTGGCTTCCGGCAGTTGTTCATCATTAAAGCTTAACAGGATGAGGCCATTGTATTTGCCTTCTTCTACCGCTTTTTCAGCCTCTTTTTCGGTTCCTTTATATTGTGTAAGTTTGATATCATTGTTAGTTGCCTTCATTTGCTGCTTCAAAGGTTGATAAAGCTGCCCGGTTTCATCAAGAACGGCAATACGATCCTTCCCGCCATTTTTATCAAATAAATCGATGATATTTTGAATGTTGGTCAGCCCCATGACAATGACAACCGTCATCAATGTCGTGACAATGAACGACTTGCTCTTTAATTTGTTTAGATAAGTGTGAAGTAAGATAATCCAGAAGCTATTCATAGGAATCGCCTACTTTCTCTATAAATATATCGTTTAAAGACGGCTCTTCAAGGGCAAATTTCCGGATGAATCCCTTCCCGACAATTTCCTTAAGAATGCTCTCTGCCACTCTTTCCCCTTCAATTTGCAATTCGGCTCCCTCTGTTGTCGTTTTTGTTTTGACAACACCAGGAAAGTCCTTTAAAAAATCCAATGAGAAATCGGCATGAATGATCAGGTTCTTTTTCCCAAACGCACGTTTAATTTCTTTTAATGCGCCATATACAACCGGTCTGCCTTTATGTAAAATGCATAAATGCTCACACATTTCCTCAACGTGATGCATTTGGTGGCTTGAAAAAACAATCGTGGTTCCGTTCTCTTTTAATGCCAGAACCGCTTCTTTTAACATTTCAACATTGACCGGGTCCAGTCCGCTAAAAGGTTCATCCAAAATTAACAGCTTTGGCTTATGGATGACGGCAGCAATGAATTGGATTTTCTGCTGGTTCCCTTTCGAAAGCTCCTCGACCCGCTTATTTTCGTATTCGGGAACTTTAAACTTCTCCAGCCATATCTTTAGTTCTTTTAATGCGTCGGCTTTTTGCATTCCCCTCAATCTGGCCAGATAGACAATCTGTTCTCGCACCTTGAGTTTGGGATAGAGCCCCCGCTCCTCTGGCAGATAACCGACAAGGTGACTAGTAGAATAATTCAGCGGGTTTCCGTCCCAAGTGATACTTCCCGCGCTGGCATCAAGAAGGCCTAAAATCATTCTAAACGTTGTTGTTTTTCCGGCCCCGTTTGCGCCGAGAAAGCCGAACATTTCTTTTTCCGGAATCGTTAACGACAAATCGTCTACAGCTGTAAATGGACCAAACCGTTTGGTGACATGTTTTAATTTTAATACCATTTTTGCCACTCCTTTCCTACCCGACACAATTATACCATATTGCAGTTTTGCGTTTTCTTTTTGCACTATTTGAAAAATTATGCAAAAATATCAATAGGGAGAAATTTATAAAAGGGGTATGGGAATGAAAACGTATAAGTTAACTGCATTTGAAGCAAATGGGGAAAAGATTTTGGATGAAGCCTTCCAGGCAGAAAACGATGAAGCCGCAAAGAAGCAAGGGGAACAGCTGTTAGCGGAGAAAAATTTGCTTGATAAAACACACCGCTGCACGTCTCCAGCGGGGAAACTTCTTCTGTTTCATCCTTAAAAAAAGAAGCCGCAACGGCTTCTTTTTTTATCTTCCATTAAAATTTGGCCTTCTTTTTTCGAGAAACGCTTTGATGCCTTCCTTATGGTCTTCCGTTTCACGCATTTTTTGCTGGCCAAATTTCTCTAATTCTAGTATTTTCAATAGTTGCGGGCGATTTTTTTCTGCCAAAATCTTTTTCGTCTTGATCATCGCCTGGACTGGCCGATTCAGCCAATCTGTTATTCTTGTATGTACCGCCTCTTGGAGGTCACCATCGGCCACTTCCTGGATAAGACCAATTGCAAGCGCTTCCTCGGCAGTCATCATTTTTCCATCCCAAATAACCTGCTTCGCCTTTGTTTCACCCAGTCTTTTTTCCAAAAAGAAATGCGCCCCGCCATCAGGAATGAGACCGATTCCGATAAAGTTCATAGCCAGTTTGCTAGATTTGTCTGCGATAATATAGTCAGTGGCCAGGGCCAGACTGAACCCAAGGCCTGCAGCCGCCCCGGAGACTACACTAATGGTAAGTTTAGACAGGCTATAAAGCGTAATAATTAACTCGCTGATGCAGTCCATGACCGGGAAGAAATCCTTCTCATTCATGTTGGAAAGCATTGTTTTAATATCGCCGCCTGCGGAAAAAGCCCTACCTTTTCCTGTCAACACAACAATATCAATCGCATCCGATTCGCTGAGTTCCTTCAGTTTTCCGACAAGTCCTCTAATCATGTCCACATCCATGGCATTGAGCGCTTCAGGCCGGTTCATTTCCAGCGTTGCGACGCGGCCACTTATGGTTAATGCCACCTTATCTGTCATAAAACTTAACGACATGGCGATCCCCTCCCATATACTTTGTTCAATTCCATTATATAGATAAATTTCAATAAAAAAAGTAAACTCTCTAAATATATTGAATTTTTTCACATAAAAAGGACAAAGGGCGGATTTTCCCCTTGTCCTGATTGATTTACCCTTTTTGACTGACCTCTTTCTGAACCTGATCGCGAAGTGCCATCTTTAAAAACTTCCCTACTGAAGTCTTAGGGATTTCCTCAAAGAAAAGAATATCGTCAGGAATCCACCATTTGGCGAATTGCGGAGCCAAAAATTCCAATAAATCATCTTTGGTGACTTTACCTTTGTATGCATCTTTCAACACAACACAGCCAACAGGGCGTTCCTGCCATTTTTCATGCGGAACGGCTACCACAGCCGCTTCAAACACAGCCTCGTGGGCCATCAGCGCATTTTCCAAATCGACCGACGAAATCCATTCGCCGCCGCTCTTGATTAGGTCTTTTGTGCGGTCAACAATCTTGATAAAGCCCTCTTCGTCAATCGTAACGACGTCACCTGTATGAAGCCAGCCATCATGGAACGCATCAAGCGTCCGCTCATCTTTATAATATTCAGAGGCAATCCACGAACCCCTTAAGCACAATTCGCCCATTTCCTTGCCGTCCCAAGCCACTTCGCCATCCTTGCCGACGATTTTCATTTCAAGACCAGGAACGAGTACACCCTGCTTTGCCCTAATTTCCAGCTTTTCCTCATAATCCAGCTCTTCTTGGTAGCTTTTTAATTTTGAGAACACGGCTAACGGGCTCGTTTCCGTCATGCCATAGGCATGCATAAATGGAACATTATATTTTTGTTCAAACGCCTTTATCATGCCCTTTGGTGCTGCAGATCCGCCGCATAGGATTCCACGCAGGCTGCTCATATCATACGAGCCTTCCTCAAGCTCTTTCAACAGTCCCAGCCAAATCGTCGGCACACCGCCGGTGATCGTTACTTTTTCCTGCTGGATTAATTCAGCCAATAGTTTCGGCGTAAAATATGGACCAGGCAAAACCAGTGTGGCGCCAAACCATACGCCGGCAAATGGCATTCCCCAGGCATTGGCATGGAACATCGGAACAACCGTCATGGCAATATCATTTTCACTGATGGCCGCCGTGTCAGCCAAGCCAAACGCCATGCTGTGCAGGAAAATGCCCCGATGGGAATAAACTACCCCTTTTGGATTTCCCGTTGTGGCGGAAGTATAGCACATTCCAGCAGGGTCAGTTTCGTTAATGTCATTTGGGTATTGGAAATTCGGGTTTGCTTCGGCCAGCAAATCCTCATAATGATATACGGGTGCAAGTGTTGTTTCAGGGAGTTCTTTTTTGTCTGTCATGATGATAAAAGCTTTTACAGTCTTTAATTCTGATGCGGATTTTTCAAGCAATGGAAGGATGTCGGAATCTACTAGGAGTACTTTATCTTCGGCGTGATTGATAATATAGCTAATATGTTGCGGTGAAAGCCGGATGTTGATTGTATGCAGGACTGCGCCGATACAAGGAATTCCAAAATAGGCCTCTAAATGGCGGTGGTGATTCCAAGCCAACGTTCCGACCCGGTCCCCTTTTTCAACGCCCAGTTTTGTTAATGCATCAGAAAGCCTTCTGGTCCGTTCGCCAATTTGTTTGTAAGTGAAGCGCTGGATCCCGCTCTCCGTTCGTGAAACAACCTGCTTCTTCGGAAAATATCGCTCAGCCCGTTCCAGCATTTGCGTCATCGTTAAAGGTGTTACCATCATAAAACTATTCCCCCTCCAGTTTTGAAAGCGTTTAAAATCCATAGCATTCTATGAATTGGTTTCCTTTAAATATTCGACATTTTCAAAAATTATCCTTTATTAAGAATGGAATATTCTACATAAAAAAGGCCCCCAGCACTTATGCAGGAGAACCTTTTTCAGCGAATAACTCTTCTAAAATTTTTATTTTTTCATCTGTATAAGCCTCAAAACCATCGTTATAAGACTTTGGATCCTTTGGATTGGCAAAGTGCGTAATCTTTCCGGTCAATGGATCAATAAACTTACTAGAGGCACCGCACCCAAGCCCGATAATGGTCTGCTGCTCCTCCATGATCATGATGTTATAAATACTTTCTTGATTTGGCAGTGAGTAGCCAACGTTTTCAAGATTGCCAAGGATATTTTTCTGGCGGTATAAATAATACGGGACATAGCCGTGTTCTGCCGTCCAATTCTGGGCCGACTCCATCATATTTTCAACCTCAGCACGGTCAGCAACCTTGTATTTTTTTTTGTTCTTCGTCATTTCCGAAGCGCGCTTGAACGATAAGGTATGAACCGTTAACGATTCCGGCATCAGCTTTTCTGTTTCTGCCAGAGAATGAGTAAATTCCTCCATCCCTTCCCCTGGAAGGCCGATAATCAAATCCATATTGATATTGTTCATACCCATTTCACGCGCCAAATGGTATTTTTCGATTGTTTCAGTAACGGTGTGATGGCGGCCAATCGCCTTCAACGTTTCTTGGGTATATGACTGTGGATTAATGCTGATCCGGTCAATCTTCCACTTCTTCAAAACCTCTAATTTTTCAGGCGTAATCGTATCCGGACGACCGGCTTCAACCGTGATTTCTCGGATTTTATTTACATCAGGAAACGATTGGTACATTTCCTCATAGAGCATATCCATTTCTTCCGCGGTAATGCTAGTCGGAGTGCCACCTCCGTAATAAACGGTAGTAATTCGAACACCCTTTTCCTTCAGCCATTGGCCAATTTTCCGCATCTCATAGTGAAGGCCGCCCAAGAAGGAATCAACCGATCCTTGGCGCCCATTAATCGCATAGGCCGGAAAGGTGCAATAAGCACATTTGGTCGGGCAGAACGGGATGCCGATATAGATGCTGACTTCCCGCCTTAATGAATAAAGATCGGGGACAACTGCAAGCTGCCGGTCGATGATTTGCTGCATCAGCTTAATTTTTTCATCGGTAATTAAATAGTCATCCTTCAATTGCCGATGCGCCGTCACCAAGGGAATACCCTCCTGCAATTTCTTATGAAGCAGCTTGGTTGGCCGAACTCCGGTGAGAATTCCCCATTTTTGCGTCATGCCTGTCCAGTCCTGTAAAACAGTTAAATAAACATGGGAAACGGCATTTTTGATTTGTGTAAACCGCTCTTTCTCTGAATCTGTCAGATTTAATTCCGTTTGGTAATCAGCAGAAACTGCTTTGCCTTCATTGGCCGTTAATTCTGCTGTAACAGAAATCTTTTCGTCAACCTTCAGATCAAATTTTATCAATAAATCAGCATCTGTGGCATCAGCTGACAGGATCTGTGACTCTTCAAAAAACAAATTGGCAATCAGCTGAAGCGGCCGATTGAATCTTTCATCCTCTAATCCTATGATTGAAATTTTCAAGTAAATCACCTTTCAAAATAAACTTACTTAAGTGTACATAATCAAAAAAATAAGGTCAATATAGTGGAAATTATTCACAAGCAAAAAAGGATACCATTAGCAGGTTCTGCTGGTATCCTTTGCAAGTTTAAATTGATATCTTCCTACGCTTATTTTCGAGTTACTGTTTAATTATCTTCATCTTCCGCAGAAATTCAATTGGCTGCTGTTTGCGGAAGTGTTCTTTTACCATATAGGCTACACCGTGCTCGTTTTGTGATCTAGTTACCCAGTCCGAGGCCCGTTTCACCTCAAATGGGGCGTTCCACATCGATACGCCAAGTCCGGCAGCTTCGATCAATGGGATATCGTCAATGCTGTCGCCAATATAGACCATTTCTTGAAGCTTGAATCCCAGTTGACTGCCGAGGTATGCCAAGCCTGTCAGCTTGGAAACGCCTGATGCAACAATATCAATCCGTAACGGGTCGAGCCTGATCATATCAATTTCGGTATACATGCCCTCCAGCGCTTTTTTTGCATCCTCCAGATCGTTTTTATTTTCAAAATAAACCTCAATCTTTGGCGGTGTCATAGGATGTTCATGTAAGTATTCGCTGACAGAAGATACAAATTGCTGCGTATAAAACATCGGGTCTCCAGAGGTAAATACGGTTCTAGACAAGAGGTTGCTGCGAAGCTTTTGCTTATTTGCAACGGAGTAATCCTCATGCACAAGGCGGATTTGACATGGCAATCCCTCAAGAAACCGGATTGTATCATAGGTGATGTCCTGATTAATCCGGTTAGCATAATTTAGTTTTCCCTCTGCATTTGCAATATACGATCCCTGCTGTGTTACGAGTGGAGCTTTTATGTTCAAGGCCCTGGCCACTTTGCGGGCTGAAGCAAAGCTGCGGGATGTAACAAGCGTAACATATATTCCTTTTTGCCGGACATATTCAATGGCTTCCTTTGAGGATTTATGGATTCTGCCATTTGATTGCAGCAATGTCCCATCAATATTTAACGCCAGTAAGCGATAGATCATCATGTTGCCCCCTGTTCTTGGTGAAATTACCCTTATATAACTTTTATGAGTTTTCAGCCATTTATAGAACAAAGCATGTAAAACTGATGGAAAATTGCCCACCAAGCAAACCATTTCTTAACCTTCGTCAAAAGAAAAAAGGCCCCGGGGTACGTACCCGAAAGCCTAAAAATACATCTTAAAATTGGCCATAAAGCTCTTCTAATGGTTTCATAATGACCTGGTTTAATTCGCCGATGATCATGCTCATCTTCTGCTCAGCCTGCATAAGGTTCGCAATCTTTGGGTTCTGCTGGACCATACCAACAGTTGCCTGGGCCTGTTGTACCTCTTGCTCGGAAATATTTTGTCCCATCATTTGCTTTTGCTGCAAGTTCAATTGCATTTGCCGAAACTGGTCAAACATTTGCTTGGCCGTGGGGTCGGCATTGACTTCTTGATATGCCTGCTTTAGCTCCCGGTACTCATCACTTTGACGGATGGCGGTTTCAAGCGCATAAGCTGAATCATATAAATTAACTGCCATTTGGGTCCACTCCTTTTGGTCACAATTCCTTACAACTATAACAAACTATTCATCCAAATGCGAGAATGTTCAAATCACCAACGGAATTGCTACTACATAATATACTATACAAATGCCCAGAAAATGAATTAAATGAGGAGTGATTATGGCTTTTTCATTAATTCCTGTAACGGTTGCTGCCAGGAAACCCACAAATACGAAGGACCGCTTCATCCAACTATCGTCTGAATTGCATCAACAACTACAACTGAACCAAACCGAAGCAATAAAACTGATATGTGGAAAAACAGTAGTAACTGCAGATATTCAATTGACTGATAACGCTGGAAACGAAATATTAGTCTCTGAAAATATCTTCATAAAATTTAGCCTCCCGCTCAATAGTCATAAGTTTCAAGCAGTCTACAAGCAAGACATTAACACCCTGCAGATCGGTCCAATAATCGGATTAGTGACAGATTTTCCGGAACCCGGGCAGGGACAGCCAAACTTCCGGTCCATCCATGCGTTTTGCGAAGAACTTCACCATGGAATTCAGGAAAGAGGCGGGTTTTTTTATGTGTTTCGGCATGATCGATTTCCGATACATGGTTATTATTTTCAAAATGGGGCTTGGCATGAAGCATTACTTCCATTACCTGATGTCATTTATAATCGAATTCATTCCCGCAAACTTGAACACAGCCCTTCATTCAAGAAGTTTCGCAACCAGCTGGAACAACTGGCGATTCCGCTTTTTAATGATCGCTTTCTGTCCAAATGGGATGTTTACCAGCGGCTAAGCGAAGGGAAGCAGCTGCTATCGGCACTCCCGGAGACAAAAATTTTTTCAAAGGAAAACCTTTATGACTTTGTGCAAACCTATGAAACTGTGTTTATAAAACCCGTCCATGGCAGCCAAGGACGAAACATCATAAAAATAACCCGGGTGCAAGATGGCCTATTTTCAATACAATCCTCCTTACATCATAAGCCAGAAAATTCGGCGAACCATTACCCGCTTTCGGAACTTTATCAAGTCATCCTAACCTTGCTTAGAAACCGCATTTATATCATCCAGCAAGGGATTCCATTTTTAACCCTTGATACTAAGCCCGTTGATTTTAGAGTCTTGTGCCATAAGAATATTAATCATAGGTGGGTGGTCACGTCCACCATCGCCAGGATTGGAGCGGATGAAGAATTTGTTGCTAATTTGGCCAGGGGCGGCACGAGCATGAAACCGCTCAGGGCCTTGCGAGCTGTACTAGATAATAAACAAGCGTCTAAAGCACTTGTGCGAATCAAAGAACTTTCACTGACAATTGCCGAGAGTGTCAGCATGACCGGGTCAGGACTCACCGGGGAACTCGGCATCGATATTGGTGTGGATCTTGCCGGGAATCCTTGGCTGATAGAAGTCAACTCGAAACCTTCAAAGCTTTTCGAGGATGAACCAGGAAAAATCAGGCCATCCGCCACAGCCATTATCGAACTTTGCACCATGCTTGCATTTGATTCGATGACAGAAAAGGAGGATTAAAAAATGACAGCCTTTGGAATAATGTCGCTTTCCTTAGAAAGTGAAGCTTCCTATATAACTGAAATCGCGAAGCTCGGGGAATCTCTCGGAGTGGAATGCTTCCGCTTTATCCCCTCCGAAATCAACCCGCATACTCTCCAGGTTAAGGGAAAAAGGTTCGATCATCGTTCCCAAGCCTGGTTTGATGCCGAGTTTCCGATACCTAACCTTCTGTATGACCGATGCTTTTACGGAGATGACGAGCACTCGAAACAATGCCTGCCAATTGTCTCATGGCTAAAATCCAAAAAGGATATTAATTTTTTGGGATACGGACTGCCAAATAAGCTGGAGTTGTATGATGCCTTAAAAGACACAGTATTGTCTGCCTACTTGCCCCAGACACAATCCGTACCTGGTCCGGGAGTGGTTTTAAAAGAACTACATGCAGGCAAAAGAATCATCTTAAAGCCAGTCAACGGCTCACAAGGCTACGGGATTTACTATTTACGAAAAAGTGACAAAACCTTTCATGTCAAAACGGAAAAACAACTAAAAATCATATCGCGAATCTTCCCCAATGAAGCAAAGTTAACTCAATGGCTGCAGTCACTGTTCCGCAGGCATCAATACCTTATGCAGCCATACCTTGAATTGTCCAATCAGGACTCGCAACCATTTGATATTCGAATTCTGATGCAAAAAAATGACAAGGGCGTTTGGGGAGAGAGGGGCAGAGGAATCCGGGTCGGGACAACCGGAGGAATACTCTCCAACTTAAGTGCCGGGGGGGCAGTGATGACGTATGCCGAATGGGCGGCTGCGATTCCTCCTGCGAAGGGTGAATATATTAAACAGGAGCTACAATACATCCTTAGGGAACTGCCACAGCTGCTTGAGAACAGATTTCTGCCATTATTTGAGATTGGGGTGGATATCGGCATCGCCAAAAATGGCTCGATTTGGATACTCGATATCAATTCAAAGCCTGGCCGGAAGGTCCTGTTGCAAACTCGTCCAAATTTGAAAGATATCCTGTTCCGGGCGCCCCTGCTTTACGCAAAACTCCTTTCCCAGACAGATTCAAAAGAAAGGAAGTACGATCATGCGAAAACGTTATCTCATTGAGGTAGCCCCAAACGACCAATTAATTGTTTTTTGTCCTCCTTCATTAATGGAGGATAAGGTATTGAACAAAATTGCTTTTGGATCAAAATCAATGGAAGTGGATTTTCGGCCCCACCCTGACAGCCATAACCGGATTGTCATTAGCAAACCTATCCAAAAAGTTCTCCAGTTTCCGAATTTAAGGCAGCCGCTCCATGCATTTATCGAGAATGGGGTACTCTATATCGGGCCGCTTGTTGGCATTTTCACAGCCGGTTTTACACAGCTTCCCGAACAACCGATTGGAGAGCGAACCGCGTTTTTTTCCAAGCTTTTGTCGGTAGGTAAAAATGTCGGGGCCTGTGTGTTTATTTTTGGTGAACAGCATATCGATTGGGAGCAAGGGGTCATCGAGGGAATTTTTTATCATCAGCAAACCTGGCAGAGCATCGAAGTTCCATTTCCGAATGTGATTTATGACCGACTGCCCAACCGCAAAAGTGAAAACAGCCGGAAATTAACCAGGGTCAAGCAGCGGCTGCAGAAGGACTATCTCATTCCATGGTACAATCCTGGATTTTTTAATAAGCTTGACATTTACGAACGACTGTTACAGGAAGGGTCAGTCGAGAATTATCTTCCCGAGACTCATCCATTTACTTCTTTTTCAAAAATCGAAACCATGCTCGCCAAATATGGTCATGTTTATATCAAGCCAAAGAATGGCAGTCTTGGGCTCGGAATTCACCAAATTCTTTATGACCGAAATTCGGGATATTACTATTGCCGCTACCAAGATCGAGATGAAGTCAACCGGTTACGTAAGTTTTCAACCTTGGAAAAATTATTTAAATGGGTATTCCCCAATCAATCGCTTGAAAACATGGTGGTTCAGCAAGGCATTCATCTTATTCGCACCAATCAGCGTGCCGTGGATTTTCGCGTTCACACCAATAAGGACGAGTCGGGAAATTGGCAGGTGTCAGCGATTGCCGCAAAAATCGCCGGACAGGGCTCCGTAACCACGCATAAACGAAACGGCGGAGAAATAAAAACGATTGCGGAGATATTTCCAAATGATGAATGCGAACTATACACAAAAAAACTCTCCCAAGCCGCCCTTACCTTAAGCCAGGCGTTAGAACGGAATATTTCCGGAATTATCGGCGAAATTGGCTTTGATTTGGGCATCGACAAGAACGGCGATGTTTGGCTGTTTGAAGCAAACTCCAAACCAGGCAGGTCGATATTCACCCACCCGAAATTGCAACAATTTGATTTTCTTACGCGAAAATTATCGCTCGCCTATGCAGTATTTTTAACTGAACAGTCATTAATGCATCCGGAGGAACTGTTCAAATGAACAGCTCCCTCCCCCATCCGGTCATCGGAATTATGGCAGCACGAAGGTCTGATGGAACAATAATAGGCAACAGCGAATTATTTATTAAATTGCAAAAGAGGCTTATTTCACTTAATGGAATAAGCTTTGTGTTTACCTATGAGGATACCGGCAAAGACATGATTGACGGCTATATATTTGATCCTGAGCAAAGTCGCTGGATGAGGGATAGATTCCCCTACCCTGATGTCGTTTATAACCGAATTCCCTTTCGAAAAACAGAGCAACAGGATGAGAGCCAACATTTTTTTTCTTTATTAAAAGAAAAAAATATCCCGTTTTTCAATCCATCTTTTATTGATAAATTTGAATTATATCAGCTGTTAAAGAAGCATCCGTTCCTGAAGAAGTACCTGCCAGAGTCGCTGTTGGTTACGGCGGAGGACGAACTGCACTCATTTTTAACGGGATATAAAAGGATCTATTTGAAACCGGCCAATTCCTCCAAAGGTAAAGGAATCTTCCGCTTAAGGATTGATTCAGACAACAGGCTGACATTGCAAGATAAAGATACATCACAAACGTATCCATCTTTCCAGCATTTTTGGGAGGAATGGCGCGAACTGCTGCTTAAAAAAAATTATTTGGCCCAGCAAGAAATCCAATCGTCACAGATTGATGGCTTTCGGTACGATTTCCGAATCCTCGCCCATGCTGACAAAGAAAAATATAAAGTGACTGGCATCGGCATCAGGCAATCACAGGAACAGGATATCACCACCCATATCCCCTCGGGAGGCAGAATGCTCCCATATGAGAGAGTGCAAACCTCTGCCCATGATCATTTTATCCACAGCATTGTCTCTCCTATTGGAACTGCTTTATCGGAGCAATTCGGCTATTTTGGTGAATTTTCGATTGATGCCGCTGTAAGCACAACTGGGCACTATTATATTTTTGAAGTAAATTCAAAACCGATGAGCTTTAATGAGCCGGAAATTGAAGAGCGGAAAATTGACCAACTATGCCAGTTATTCCTCCAGCTTGCAAAAAAACCTATTTAAATCTCTAGCAAAACAGGTTACTCTTAAAGAGTAAACAAGATTGCCGAAGGGAGATTCTGACAATGATCATGCACTTTCAATTTAAGCCATTATTCGAGAACAAAAATATTCCCGGCTGGAATTTTTCCTTTTATCATAAAAAACAAAGGTTTACAGGGGTTTACCACCAAACCGGCAAAATTGAATGGACCTCGAATACTCCCGAACAAGAGGAAATTGAAGCGCTAAAGAGTCAGATTCATGAGTTAATGCTTTATCATGTTTATGAGTAAATAGCTGTCCCCTTTTGAATGAAAATTGCTCCTAGTCATAAACTAACTAAGGAAAGATTTTCTGAAAGGATCGATGGGTTTGAACAAGAAAAGCGAAAAAATGACCAATGAAGGTTCCAACTATGAAGGTAGAGACAAAGCATATGTGGATATCGACAGAATGATTAATGAAGGATTGTCTGGTGGTTCCGTACATGCGCGCCACGATGCCGTCAATATTGAACATGCACGGCAGCTTCCAGAGGAAGAGCCACCCTATCAAGCAGATTAATTCGCCGAGTCACCATGACCCGGCTTTTTTTATGTTTGTTATAATGGATGATATACAACAGACTGGGGAAATGAATTATGTTAAAAAAGCTATTGTCATTATTTAGTAATTCCGTTATGCTGGCTGAACGTCCAAAACAGGAACCACAGCATCAATACGTATTTTTTGATGAAGCCGCTCACGAGTGGATTGGCATCCCAAAAACAGAAATTAGCGAGCAGGAATTACTCGTCCTTAAAACGCTGTACCAATTGATTGACTTTCAACCTACAGTAGGCAATACCGCCTCTGGAAAATGGCATGAATTTTTATTGTTTGACGGACCGCCTCCAAGCAATCCGTCCGATCATGAATATCGCTTCGTTCAGTTTCAAATCAACGGCCATGATATTAACCAGCCTGAAATTGAGGATGCCTTAAAAGGATTTTTCACCGAGGACACCATCATTTTTTGGGAAAGCCGGAAAAACGGGGTCGTCATTGAAGGCAAAAAACAAATCTCCCTTTCAGATGGTGAGTTAATTTCGATGTCGGAAACATTGGAAAGCGATTTTTATGTAAAAATTTCATTCTACGTTGGAAAGCTATATCCTCTTACTGAAATGCTCCCTAGTATTTATAAGAAGGAACGGGAATACTTTGCCTTTGCGGTTAGAAATTTAGGAAATAATTCAAGATTGTTTACCTATGAACGCATTTTTCCTGCATATTTGGCCGCCCATTTGCCGAAGCAATTGGCAGGCCAAATACCACACGAGATTTTTGAGTTGTTTGCGGGGGATCCCGAACTGTATACCACGATTAAGGTGTTTCTCGAAAATAATTTAAATGCCAGTACGACTGCCAAAAAATTGTACATTCACCGTAATACACTGCAATACCGGCTTGATAAGTTCACCGAGAGAACCGGAATTGGCTTAAAGGATTTTTACGGGGCATTTACGGTTTTTCTTGCCTGCCAGCTGTTTGAACATACACAACAATGACAAACTGCCCAATAGAGCGCTTTCATTTTTTGTGCATCCTGTCCATACGAATTTTTCACTATTCCTTGTAAACTGAAGATGTTAGATAAAACAAGGAGGCTTTCCAAATGGCTGAGTTAAAATTAGATCATATTTATAAAATTTACGATAACAAAGTAACTGCCGTTAAGGACTTTAATTTACACATTCAAGATAAAGAATTTATCGTGTTTGTCGGCCCATCAGGCTGCGGTAAATCGACAACTTTGAGAATGATTGCTGGTCTTGAAGAAATCTCAAAAGGGGATTTCTTTATTGATGGCAAACGCGTAAACGATGTGGCACCAAAAGATCGCGATATCGCGATGGTATTCCAAAACTATGCCTTATATCCGCATATGACTGTTTATGATAACATGGCATTCGGCTTAAAGCTTCGCAAATTCCCTAAAGATGAAATTGACCAGCGCGTAAAAGAAGCAGCGAAAATTCTTGGACTTGAAGCCTATTTAACAAGAAAGCCAAAGGCCCTTTCCGGCGGTCAGCGCCAGCGTGTTGCATTGGGACGTGCGATTGTCCGTGATGCCAAGGTATTCTTAATGGACGAGCCATTATCTAACCTTGATGCCAAGCTTCGCGTGCAAATGCGTGCAGAAATTGCTAAACTTCACCGCCGCTTAGACACAACGACTATCTATGTAACACACGACCAAACAGAAGCGATGACAATGGCAACCCGCCTAGTTGTAATGAAGGACGGTATCATTCAGCAAGTAGGCTCGCCAAAAGAAGTCTACGAAAAGCCGGAAAACGTATTTGTCGGCGGCTTTATCGGTTCCCCGGCTATGAACTTCTTTAACGGGAAATTGGAAGATGGCAAATTTATCATTGGTAAAACCGTGATTTCCGTCCCTGAAGGAAAAATGAAATATCTTCGTGAACAAGGCTATGTCGGTAAAAACATGGTTCTTGGAATCCGCCCTGAGGATATTCATGATGAGCCTGTGTTTATTGATGCTTCTGCCGGAACAAAAGTTAAGGTCAACATCGATGTTGCCGAATTAACAGGAGCCGAATTAATGATTTACTCCAGTCTTGATGACCAAGATTTTGTTGCACGACTTGATTCACGTGCCGATGTAAAGCCAGGCGACACATTGGAGCTTGCCTTCGATTTAAATAAAGCACACTTCTTTGACAGTGAAACTGAACTTCGCGTTCGCCCGCAATCAGATAAATAATTTTATCAAAAGGAGGCTGACAAAATGTCGGCCTCCTATTCTTTAATAAAAATGATATCGTCGTGATGACAGGCCGGACAGCTGTATAGATGCGGACATTTATGCCCAGAATGGGTGTCGGGATAGCCATCCTCCAGTTTCATTAAATCAATTTCCATATACGGACTGTAATCATCAAAATAATCAATTAACCTGCCGCTTTCCATCATCGCTTCCCCGCAATTTGTACACAATAAAAATACTTCCCTCAGGCCGTTGCAAACCGGGCATATTGACATTCAGTTCACCCTTTAAATTATGATTTATCCATAGTTTGCGTTAGTTTATCCCCCCTATGACAAGGGATAAATTTCCATATAAAAATTCGAATAAGCCTTTGGAATTTAGTCATAATAATGATTAACAACCAAGCAATTACAACTCAAGCTCAACAAATTTCATCGATGGATGAAGCCAGACTAGGGTTCTAACCGGTGCAACTCCGGTTCATCCAACCAACCAATTTTTACTCAGCTATAAACGTGGGTTAGGCCAAGGTGGCTTTCCAATATGGTTCAACTCCATACTAACCCCAAACTAACTAAGAGGAGTGTTATTCAACTATGGCAAGTAACAACAACTCTAACCAACTTTTAGTACCAGGAGTACAACAAGCACTTGATCAAATGAAGTATGAGATTGCTCAAGAATTCGGTGTAAATCTTGGTGCAGACACAACTTCACGTGCTAACGGATCTGTCGGAGGAGAGATCACTAAGCGTCTTGTTGCAATGGCTGAATCTCAACTTGGCGGCGGTTTCCAACGCTAATTTAAAGTAAAACTGATTGAAACAAATTAATAATATGGCTTAAAGCCCCCTCTCTAGTCAGAGGGGGCTTTCCTTGTGGTTATACCATGTTTTCAGGTTTAATCCATTCATCAAATTGGTCTGCTGTCACATACCCGGTTTTAAGCGCAGCTTCTTTTAAGGTGCGATTTTCGTTAAAAGCGAGCTTGGCGATTTCCGCCGCTTTTTCGTAGCCAATATAAGGATTTAATGCGGTTACTAGCATTAATGAGCGGTCTACATGCTGCTTGATGACTTCCAAATTCGCCTCTATTCCCACTGCGCATTTTTCATTAAAAGAGTGAATCCCATCCGTCAGGAGGCCAATCGTTTGAATCAAATTGTAAATAATCACCGGCTTAAACACATTTAATTCAAAATTCCCTTGGCTTGCTGCGAATCCAATCGTCGCATCATTGCCAAATACCTGGCAGGCCACCATAGTTAATGCTTCACTTTGGGTTGGGTTTACTTTTCCCGGCATAATCGAACTGCCCGGTTCATTTGCGGGGATTGTCAATTCCCCAATCCCGCTTCTAGGTCCACTGGCAAGCCACCGGATGTCGTTGGCGATTTTCATCAAGTCGGCCGCCAGCGCCTTTAACGCTCCATGGATAAGCACAATTTCATCGTGGCTCATCAACGCATGGAATTTATTTTCTGACGGCCGGAATGGAAAACCGGTCAGCTCTGCAATCTGGTTAGCCGCTTCTATTGCAAATTGCGGACCTGCATTGATTCCTGTTCCAACAGCTGTCCCCCCTATGGCAAGGTCCAGCATGTAATCACTTGCAGCCGATATCATCTTCTCATTTTTCTCAAGCATATAACTCCAGCCACTAATCTCTTGTCCTAGTGTCAATGGTGTTGCATCCTGGAGGTGAGTTCTTCCGATTTTCACGATTTGCGAAAAATCTTTTTCCTTTTCAAGCAATGTATTCTTTAGCTCCTTAATTGCAGGAAGAAGCTGTTCGGTCAATTTTTTGTATCCGGCAATGTGCATCGCTGTCGGGAATGTATCATTTGAGCTTTGCGACATGTTGACATCATCATTTGGATGAATCCGTTCCATTTGATTTTGTGCAGACAGCCACTCATTTGCCCGATTGGCGATTACCTCATTGACGTTCATATTTGATTGCGTCCCGCTGCCAGTCTGCCAAACAGACAGGGGAAAATGTTGATCATACTTTCCGGATAGTATATCATCACATACTTTTGTGATCGCATTCATTTTTGTTTCGCTTAACTTTTTTAACCGGAAGTTGACCATTGCAGCCGCTTTTTTTACGTACACCAAACCGTAGATCAGCTCTATTGGCATTACTTCACTGCCAATTTTAAAATTTTCCTTGCTCCGCTGCGTTTGTGCCCCCCAAAATTTATCGTACGGAACACGAATCTCACCAAGCGTGTCTTTTTCAATACGGTAATTCTCCATATGGATACCACCTTCTTGTAGATTATCATTATATCCACATATTACCATAACATATGAGAAGAAAAAAACTGCAGACACTTTGTCTGCAGCTTAAGCTTTAATAATGGTATAGCCGATATAATAGGAAAGAATTAAGATACTGCCGATGATAAGGACCACTGAATAATCAGTCATGTTTTTCCCACCCCATTGAAAAAATTTTGGTAAACATTTTTACCATAACACCGCCCCTTTTGTTTCGCAGTGATAAAAATAACACTTTACACTTAATGAAGTGAACAATTTGTGAACAACAAGAAAAAGAACCCTAGAGTAAAGGGTTCCCATTTCGTTTTCTAACCGGCGAGGCCATGCCCGCCCTGCTGCAGCTGATACATCTGATAATATTTTCCCTTGGCCGCCATCAATTCATCATGATTTCCCATTTCTACAATACTCCCCCGGTCTAGCACAAGAATTTGGTGGGCATTGCGGATTGTCGATAACCGGTGGGCAATGATAAATGTAGTTCTGCCTTTCATTAACACATCCATCGCTTCTTGAATCAGTGCTTCAGTCTCTGTATCAATGCTTGAGGTCGCTTCATCAAGAATCAGTATAGCTGGATTAAAGGCAAGCGCTCGGGCAAACGAAATCAATTGACGCTGCCCGCTTGATAACGTGCTGCCCTTTTCAATCACCGGTTCATCAAAACCATTTTCCAAATGCTTAAATACTTTCTCCGCACCGACATCCTTCAGTGCCTTTTCCACCTTTTCACGGGTTATCCAAGGATCATCGAGACTCACATTTGAGGCAATACTACCGGTGAACAAATAAGGGTCCTGGAGTACGATCCCCATGTGATCGCGAATCGTTTGCCTCGGATAGCTTTTAATATCCTTGCCATCAATGAGGATTTTTCCCTGTTGGCAATCGTAAAACCGGAACAGCAAATTCATAATCGAGCTTTTCCCGGAACCAGTATGGCCAACCAAGGCGATGGTTTCTCCTGGCTTTGCTTGGAAATTGATATTGTTAAGAACATATTCGCCTTCTTTATACCCAAAAGAGACATTTTCAAACGCGACATTGCCTTTAATTCTTGGAATCCGCTCTTCGCTGACGTCTTCCCCTGCTTCATCCATCAGTGTAAACACCCGTTCACCGGCGACCAGGGCCTGTTCAAGGTTGGCTAACTGGTTCACAATGCCCTGAACCGGTTGAAACAAGCGGTTAATATAGTCAACAAAAGCATAAAGTATACCCAGTGAGATCACGTTAGCTGGGAGAAGCGCCTGAGCCCCGAAATACCATATAAACGCGACAAAGACCAAGTTTCTGAGAATCCCTACAAGGTTGTGCCCTGTTAAGGCATTCAAGTTTAACAATTTATTCTGGTATTTAAAATGACCATGGTTGAGATTTTCAAACTCTTCCTTCGACTGTTTCTCGCGATTAAATGCCTGAATGATGCTCATCCCTTGAATCGATTCATTGATCATCGCATTAATTTCACTGTTACGTGAACGGATGATTCGATTATATTTGGAGGCATATTTTCGGTAAATAATCATCCAGAGATACAAAAGCGGCAACAGCAGCAAGCAAATCGCCGCTAATTTGGCATTTAAAATAAACAAAGCTGCATAGATACCGGTGATATAAATGACACTGGTAAAAAAGGTTGCCAATACAGTAACATAGAGCTCGCGAATTGCCTCCGTGTCATTGGTAATCCTTGCGACCACCTTTCCGGCCGGCAAATTGTCAAAATACTGGATCGGCAGCCGTTGAATCTGGCCGAATACATCCTCGCGCATTTTCTGAATGATCCGGTTTGCCGATTTTTTCAAAACAAATCGTTCGCCAAATTGGAAGATCGCCGAAACCACCAATAAGCCAAAATAGATAGCCAATAGTTTGAGAATACCGGGAATTTCTGGCTGATAAAAAGCGAGCAGTTCTGGCCCTTTAAGGATTCGAGCCTTATATTCCGCTTGTTCCGAGCCCTTTTTAATGATCAGTGTTTCATTTTTTATGCTTCGCTTTCCATCAAATTGAATACCATCATCAATAAACACAAATTTCGTTCCTACTTGCAGGATACTGACTTGCTTCCCTTTTTGGTCGATCTCTGACAGGTACTTTTCCCGTTTATAATACTTTCCGTTAAAATGAACCGCTTTTTGGCTCTTGGCTGTTTCATACCAGGTCGATTCGATTCCTAATATGTGCTGGTCAATCACGCTTTTGGCGATAAACGGGCCGGCCAAATCGGTTACAACAGAGATGGTCAGCATAACCAATGCGGCTATAATCAATTTTTTATAGGCTAATGCGTAGTTTAATAACCGTCTTCCGGTGGTCATGCCGTTACCCCCTCTTTATTTTCGACTTGCTGGCGCAAAAATTGCTCCTGATACCAGCCTCCCTGTTCAAGGAGTTGTTCGTGTGTGCCTTCCTCAACAATCCGGCCGTCATCTAGGACCATGATGTGATCAGCATGTTGAACCGCTGACATTCGGTGGGTAGTAATAATGGTAGTTTTTCCTTTCCGCACCTCACGGATATTATCGATAATTTGTTTCTCGGTTTTAGCATCCACCGCAGATAAGGAATCATCGAGAATCAGAATTTCTGGATTTTTTATTAAGGCTCGCGCAATGGAGATTCTTTGCTTTTGTCCTCCGGAAAGAGCAACCCCTTTTTCGCCGACAAGCGTTTCCAGCCCTTCCGGAAGCATTTCCAAGTCTTTTCGGAATGCCGCAAGATCGATAGCTGTTTGCAGATCGTCCTCGGTAGCATCCTTGCAGCCAAATAGAATATTTTCTTTCACACTCCTTGAAAAAAGCATATGATCCTGCGGGACATAGCCGATCCATCTGCGGACTTGTTCCAGGCTTTGCTGGTCCAGCGAGACATCGGCAATCGACAGTTTCCCTTCACCAAGCGGGTATTGCCTCAATAATTGCTTAATGAAGGTCGTTTTGCCGCTTCCGGTCTTGCCGACGATACCTAGGGTTTCTCCTTGGTGAAGCTTCACATTCACATTTTGCAGATTATCACTTTTCGAGGAGGGATAACGGAACGTTACCCTTTGAAAGGTAATGTTTTCAGGCGTGGGTACCTGAACTGGCTCTGGAGGGCTCTTCACGTCCGCCTCATACGCCAAGGTTTCATTGACCCGGTCTAATGAAGCGTTCCCACGCTGCATTACATTGATCAATTCTCCGACAGCAAACATCGGCCAAATCAGCATCCCCAGATACACATTAAAGGAAACAAGACCTCCCAAAGTTATCACTTGATGGAACACAAGATAGGCTCCATACCCCAGGCCGATTAGATAACTGATGCCGACCAGAATTTTTATAGTCGGATCAAATAAGGAGTCGATTTTTGCAACTTGAATGTTTTTTTGATAAACATCCTCAGTGAGCTTATGGAACCGTTGCATATCTGCTTTCTCCTGAACATAAGCGCGGACCACTCTAACTCCGGCAATCGACTCAAGAACACGGTCATTCAGCTCACCGAATGCATCCTGTGCCTCCATAAAACGGGCATGGATTTTTTTTCCGTAAATTTGCATTAAAACGGCCATAATCGGCAGCGGGATAATTGCCGCCAGTGTCAGCTTCCAACTGATGAGAAACCCCATCGTCAACAGCAATGTCAGCATCCAAACGCTGGAATCCACCAGTGTCAAAATGCCGAAACCTGCCGTCATCGAAACAGCCTTTAAATCGTTGGTGGCACGGGCCATTAAGTCACCAGTCCGATTTTTTTCATAAAAGCCCGGAGTCATTTTTAACAAATGGTTCATGAACCGTGAGCGGAGTTTTCGCTCTATCAGAAACGCGCCGCCAAATAATTTATATTGCCAAACATAGGTAATCCCATAGGTTGAAACCATGATGCCCAGCAATATGCCCAGGTATTGGAAAATCTTTGATTTGGTCATGCCGCCGACATGAATATCATCAATCGCTATCCCGATTAATTTTGGCGGGATCACCTCTAAAATTCCAACGAATACTAATATGAATATGGCAACTGTATAACGCTGCCAATTTTCTTTAAAAAACCAGCTTAATTTTTTTAATACCGAAAACATTGATGTCTTCCCCCTTTTGTATGTCTGCTAGCCGCCTTCGAAATCACCTTCATTGTGTGCGATCCAGATTTCCATAAACAATAACATTTTCGTTCCTCCTTTTTTGGGACAAAAATAAGGCATACCGCAGTATTGTGCAGTATGCCCCTTTTTAAAAATAGAGACAAAAAAACACAGATTACGAGTCAAAGATCACGCAACCTGTGTTGTTTGTATATTCAACTAAAAAGATACTTTTGCGGACAGGTTACGTCAGAATATTTAGTTGTGATATGCACTCTGTTTAAAATAGTCATTTCGTAACCCTCCATTTCCTTTTTTCTTCTTTTGTTAGATTATCACTCGCCAATTTAGATGTCAATTCCCAAATTTCAGAAACTTTAATCATTACTCGGCCCATACCGCAGTACCATAGGCAATTATTTCAGACGCCCCCTGCATGACCGAGCTTGACTGCAGTCTCATCCCGACAATGGCATTAGCACCTGAATCCCGCGCCTCGTCAACCATACGGTCAATCGCTTTTTGTCTAGCCTCATTTAACATGTCCGTATATTCCCTTATCTCCCCGCCGACAATCGTCTTCAACCCAGCTAATAAATCCTTGCCAATATGCTTTGACTGAACCGTACTGCCCTTCACAAACCCGATTAACTCTTTAATTTCCTTGCCGGGGATGTAATCCGTGGTAACAATAATCATCACGCGCACCTCTCTTTTGGTTAACTACTATTATTTTACTTTTTTCGGGGATGGTTTAATATCTTTTATTTTTACAAATGTTAACATAATTTTCATATATTCTGAGGAGAGTTGACATGAATTTTCTGTAAAATTAATTTTAGTATAGAATAAAGGACGGTGGCTTATGCTTAAAAAATCTCGACAGATACCAGAGGAATTACGCAAGATGAGGTCTATAAATGCACGTATGTTCCTGTCAGAGCAAGAAAAAAGGAATTATTATGCTGCAGAAAAGGGCTTTGAGGGTGAAGTAAAGTTCGATGGATTAACTGTAAAGCTTCAAAATCAATGTTATATCATCAATGGTTTGCTGCTCAAACTTGGCAACAAGTATTTTCAAATTGACACAGTGCTTATCTATCAAAAAACAATCTATCTTATTGATGTGAAAAATTTCGAAGGCGAATATATTTATGAATCTAAGAAACTTAAGACTATGGCTGGGAAAGAAATAGATGATCCTTTAATCCAGTTGCAACGTTGTGAATCACTGTTTCGCCAGTTACTGCAACAATATAATTTAAATTTCCACATTGAAGCCTATCTAGTTTATATCAACCCCGATTTTACTTTATATCAAGCTCCTCCCAATGATTCTGTTATTCTTCCAACAAAACTTAATCGCTTTTTGAAAAAACTGAATACGGAATTTTCCACATTAACAAAAGGCCATGAGAATCTCGCCAATCTGTTAATTTCGCTTGATATAGGAGATTACCCTTATTCAAACTATCCCGCTTATACCTATGAGGGGTTACAAAAAGGAATCATTAGTTCCGCATCTCATAAGCTTTCTACATTTTTACGGGGCAATAGAATTGTTTGTCGGGATAGTGGTTTGGAGGAATCTGTTGAATCAGCAGTTGTGGGGAGCGTCGAAGAATTGATGTTGCTGTTTCCTGGTCTGAAAGTGACTACGAATCTGGTATTTGAATGGTGTGGGTTGATTGTCCCTAAGAAAACAATTAGACAGATTCTTTTAAGAAATTATCAATTAACCGGTTATGGCATATGGACGTATTTTACTAAAAAAGGGTAATGTTATAATTGTAGGAATCGCAAAGGCGGGAACAGAAGGGGCTGATATAGCTGATACGTGACCGATTTCTCTTTTTCCCCGCCATTTTGGTCACGTAGAAACCCTCTACGTGACCAATTTCTTCTTTGTCCAAGCATTTTGGGCACGTAGAACACCGCTACGTGACCAATTTCTCCTTTGTCCAACCATTTTGGGCACGTAGAACACCGATACGTAACCTCCCGCTCATTTTTCCAACCGTTTCGGGCACGTAGAACTCCTATCAGCACAAGTAATCACACCAAAAAAGCACAGGGGCTAATTCGCACCCTGTGCCTAAACCACTCAATCCTTATCTTTACCTTTTCCGTTACCGTTACCTTTTCCGTTGCCCTTTCCTTTATCCTTCCGCTTCTTTTCCCATTTTTCCTTTTGTTTGTTCCACTTTTCTTCCCATTTGTGGATTTCGTTGTCAAAATTCTTTTGGAAATTCTCATACAACTTTTCTTGTTCCCGTTTTTCAATCAACTCACCGACATGGGACACTCCAAATTTCTCAACTGGCGTATTCGCCAGTGCTTCCTTCATCGTTTCCCGGAATACGGCAGCGGCACCGGCATCACTGGTTGGTGTTAAAAAATGCGTTGCATCGGTTTTGTCGTAACCGACCCAGATGGCGCCGACCAATTGAGGCGTGTAGCCGACAAACCATTGATCCTTGACACCATTTACCCCCTTAATTGGGACCTGGGTGGAGCCAGTTTTTCCTGCCGTTTCGCGGCCGGGGATTTGTGCAGCCTTTCCCGTACCGTGTTCGACAACTCCGAGCAGCATCGTCGTCATATTGTCAGTGACCGCTTTTGTTGTGACTCTTTCCTTTTTCGCTTTCCACTCTGAAATAATTTTTCCGTCACGGTCAACGATTTTCGTAATCGCATGTGCTTCAACCCGAACCCCATTGTTCGGAAACACGGAAAACGCCTCGGCCATATCAATGGGGGCAATTCCTTTATGCAGGCCACCGAGTGCCATCGCCAGGTTCTTATCCTCTTTCGCCAATTGGAATCCAAACCTTTCGACAGAATTGACCCCTTTTTCAAGGCCGATTTCATTTAAAAGCCACACCGCCGAAGTATTTTTCGATTCCATGACCGCCTCATACATCGGCACTTCTCCCTCGTATTGGGAATTATGATTTTTCGGCTGGTAATTGCCATACTTCATCTGCTCATCCTTCAGCATATCAGTAAGCTTCCAGCCTTCTTCCAATGCTGGCACATAAACTGCCAATGGCTTAAACGAAGACCCCGGCTGTGTTTTCAATTGAACGGCACGGTTATAGCCCATAAACGTATGATCTCCCCGGCCGCCGACAAGCGCCCTTACCCCGCCCGTTTTCGGATCGACCAGGACACCGCCGCTTTGGACAAGCCGGTCTGCTCCCTTTGGAAATAATGCGTCATTTTGGTACGTCTTCTCCATTGCAGACTGCATGACCGGATCAAGCTCGGTATAAATTTGGTACCCGCCTGTCAGCAATTCATCCTGGGAAAGCCCGTACTTGTTAATGGCTTCATATAATACCCCATCCACATAATATGGAAATTTCCCACGAAACGGATCGCCGCCTTTATCGTTCAGCACGACTTTTTCCCTTCTTGCCCCTTCGTACTCAGCAGTTGAAATGTACCCATGATTTTTCATTTGCAATAAAACAAGGTTGCGCCTGTCTATTGCCTTATTCATATGATGATACGGGTTTAATGCAGAAGGCGCCTTGATTAGCCCGGCTAGCAATGCAGATTCACCAATGGACAGGTCCTGAACGTCCTTCCCGAAATATTTGCTGGCGGCCTGCTTGATCCCCCAGGCCCCGTTTCCGAAGTAAATTTGGTTAACATACATTTGCAGAATTTCCTGTTTGGAATATTCCCGTTCAACGGCCAATGCCAAAAAGACCTCCTGCATTTTTCGCGTCATAGTTTTTTGCGAAGTGAGTAGTGTATTTTTAATTAACTGCTGGGTGATGGTGCTTCCGCCTTCGACCATCGCACCTGCTTTAATATCGCGAACAAGCGCCCGCGATGTGCCAATTAAATCAACACCATTATGACGGTAAAAGCGGTGGTCCTCAATGGCAATCACGGCATTTATCATCGAATTGGGGACTTCTTTAATCGGTACCCCTTCATTTTTATTGGCCGACACCTTGCTAGCAATGTTCCCACCAGCATCGTAAAATACCGTCGGCTGCGGCAGTTCATTTTTTAAGCCAGAAATATCGGCGCCCTTGGAAAAATAATGCAACGCTCCAAAAAACAATAAAATAAGTATTAATCCAGTTAGCAAAATAATCTGAAGCACATGCCATTTTTTTAAATTCTTTAAAAATCCCATCATTCTACCTCCGAAGATGCGTAAATACGAAAAAGATAGATCGGTAGTGATAACAGGTATAATATTCGGTAGCTTCGGCCGTTTTATGACCAAAACGCGCCAAAAATAAAAAGACAGGAACTCGTCCCATCTTTATTTCCTAAACTTCCGTAGTCAATTCCTTAAAGCGGTGTTTGGAAAGCTTCTCATCAAAGCTTGAGAAAATCCGGTAATTTCTATCATCGAGGATTCGGTAATGCTTACTAAGGACGTTTTGCTGCAGAATAAATCCGTTTTTCCGCTGAATGACCCGCCACCAAATCCGGCCGCCAAGCGTTTTGGTTTTCCGAACATCAATGCCTTCCCGAGCGACAGTTTCCAATACTTCCAATGGTTCGTTCCCAAATAAAAATTGGACTGTTTCCGTTTCGCGGAATAAGGCACAGATGGAAACGACCGTAGACCAGTTGGCAAGCAATCTTCCTTTTTCAATTTGGACAAGTGTTTTTTTTGATACACCGATGATGTCTGCCATTTTATCCTGCGTGTAACCTGCTTCAGTTCGGATTAATCGGAGTTTATCCGAAACACTCCTGATAATTTCATCCCTGGTCATCTTAAGCCCTTCCTTCACTAGCTTCTAGTGAAATTTTACACTAACCTCTCTTGATTTAAAAGCAATAACCCTATAAAAATGCAAAAAACTGCTATCTGGTACAATAGCAGTTTAATTCTTTTTATTTCATTTCAGACGGGATGCCGCACCCACTTGAACATGATTTTTTCAAATCACAGGCAGCGCATTTGCCTTTTTTAGATTTATTGATAAATTTCACCATTGCCCAAGCGGCATAACCAAATATCGCAGTCCCAATCAAGATGCTGGCAACCATTTTCCTCCACTCCCTTTACTTTTAGCTTAATCCAAACAACCTTCCGCCCTGATAGATGATCAATGAAAGAACATAAGCAATCGCAAGAGCATAACCGATCGAAAAGGTCGTCCATTTTTTTGACCCGGTTTCTTTAAAAATCGTTGCAACCGTCGCAAGGCATGGAATGTACAATAAAATAAATACCATAAAGCTGTAGGCTGCCAGCGGCGAGTAATAGTCTGCCAGCAATCCTTGCAGGCTGGCATCATTCGGAACAAAATAAATGATATTCATCGTCGAAATGATTGCTTCCTTGGCAAGGAAACCCGTAATTAACGAAGCGGCTGCCTGCCAGGTGCCAAATCCGATTGGCTCCAATATTGGGGCAAGGACACCTCCGATTACCGCTAAAAAGCTGTCATCCATCTCCACTTTTAATCCATGAGGGCCTGCGTATGACAATAGCCAGATGAAAACAGAACCGGCAAAGATAAAAGTTCCCGCCTTCCGGACGAAACCTTTTCCTTTATCCCAGGTACTTCTCCATAGCGACTGGAATTGCGGCAGCCGGTATGGCGGCAGTTCAATCACAAATAACGAAGTTTCTGATTTTAATAAAGTCGAAGAAAAGATTTTTGCCAAAGTCAGCGCAACAACGATACCTAGTACATACAGACTGAGAACAATGAAGGCTTTATGTCCGGCAAAAAACGCTCCGACAAACAGCGCATAAACCGGAAGCCGTGCCGAACATGACATGAGCGGTGTCAACAAAATCGTTAACAGCCGTTCCCGCGGTGTTTCAATCGTTCTTGCAGCCATGATTCCCGGCACGTTACAGCCAAAACCGATCATCATCGGAATGAACGCTTTTCCGTTCAGTCCCACAGATTCCATAATTCTGTCCATGACTAGCGCAACTCGGGCCATATACCCTGAGTCCTCCAATAACGAAATAAAGAAGAAAAGAATAAAGATCTGCGGAACAAACACGAGAACTCCGCCAACACCTGCCACCAAGCCTTCAAGAACTAACGCTTGAATAAAATCGGACGCATTTACAGCAGTTAACGCTGTTTCAAACCAAGTTGTAATGGGTCCGGTTAATAAACCATCCAACAGGTCTGATAAGGGCGTTCCCAGCCAATCAAATGTCAGCATGAACATGAGGTACATGAACAGTAAGAAAATCGGCATGCCCAAATACTTATTTGTTACAATAGCATCGATTTTTTCTGACAGCGGAATGACGGCATCCTTTTTGATTGCAACATCAGCAGCAATTTTCTCAATCGCTTCTTTTCTTTTTAAATAAATAAAGTTTGCCATTGATTTTGCATCATAGCGATTTAATAACTCTGCCGCCAATTTTGACGCGATCGCTGTTAATTTTTGCTCGCCGGCGATAGATTCCAAGTAATCCTTAACATAAGTGTTTCCTTCAAAATACTGAATGGCCAGCCAGCGGTGTGAACGATCGGCTTTTCCGGAGATCTCCCGGGCTAGTTCTGTAATGGCCGACTCCACTTCTTTGCCATAATAAACAAGGTTCTTACTGACAGGTTTAAGCGACTTTGTCGAAATGACATCAACCAACTTGTCGCAGCCCTTGCCACTTCGGGCCACAACAGGCACAACCGGCACGCCAAGAATGTCAGACAACTTGTTCACGTCGATATGAATTCCTCGCTTGTTGGCGACATCCATCATATTCAAGCCGATTAAAACAGGCCGATCGTATTCAAGCAATTGCAGAGTCAAGTGCAAATTCCGTTCTAATTGTGACGCATCCAAAATATTAAGCAAACGGTCAACCGGTTCATTTAAAAAGAACGAAGTAACAACGCCTTCATCGCGAGACAGAGGGTTAAGTGTATAAACCCCAGGCAAATCAATCAGATGACCAATATTATTTTTAAAGACCCCGACCTTTTTTTCAACCGTAACTCCGCTCCAGTTGCCGACGTACTCATAGGATCCTGTTAGATTATTAAACAACGATGTCTTCCCTGTATTCGGGTTACCTATAAGAGCGATTTCCATTATACCCTCACCACTTCAATCTGAACCGCTTCCTTGCGGCGAATTCCAACACATTGGCCGCATGATTCAATCATTATTGGGCCGCCAAATGGCATGACACATTTCACACACACCTCAGACCCTTCGGTGATTCCCAAATCCAGTAGTCTTCTTTGTACAAGGTGGCTTACATGAGAAATATCGATAATTTTTCCTTTATCCCCAGCTTTTAATGTACCAAACATGACGTTATCACCCAATCTATGTTAATTGAGAATGATTCTCTTTCTTATATAGTCATTATAACTCTTTTTTTTGAGTTTTGAAGTGGTATTTTTGACAATTGTTCGAAAAAAAAAAGAAAAGCTTTGCAGGCTTTTCTTTTTCCTGAATATTTTACGCTTCATGAAGAAACATTTTTTTAGGCATGGCTGAAATTACCAAAATAATGATAATCGAACTAACAATGAAGTTTGGCAGCATATAGGTTCCATTATAGACCAGCGAATATAAAACTACCGGCTGGCCTTCCGGAGCATATTCGCCGAAAAAGACAATTCCGGAGAAAACATGGCATATATAGCGGAACAAACTGCCAAGAAAGGCACCAAAGGTAACATAGGTCATCCATTTGGTTCTTTCTCCTTTCTCAAAAGACTTTTTAATTTGACCCGCAAAGACACCTGATAAACCAACGACAGTAAAGGCAATAAAATAATCGATTATTCCTTGAATGATCGTATAAATTTGGGCAAATCCAAGAATAAATTGCAATAACCCTAGCAAAAATCCGGTTAACAAACCGCCTTTTATGCCCCAACGGTAGGCAATCAAGAATACCGGCACCATGGCAATGGAAATCGACCCGCCCTGGGGCCAAATTTTTAACGACATGATATTAGCCGCCAAATCCAATAAATAGGCTAGTGCCGAAAAAACGGCGACCTCCGCGATGAAACGTGTGTTACTTTTCTTGCTGTTCACTTTCAATCTCCCCCTTTGTGAAATGGTACTTAGCTACCTGTGTAGCTTCCCGAGCAAGGGGATATTAGTTTTTCCAATAAAAAAAGCAATGCACGACATAGGTTTGTCTGCATTGCTTAAATACTTAGGCAAAACCACATCCCTACGCTAGTATTAACTAACAGGTTCATAGGGTCAGAACTCGAACGTTCACTCTCAGCCGCGCAAATGGCAGCTCCCCCTGTGGAAATATTCACTTATTCCACTTCCGACTATACTATTGTTTCTCCGGTTTGACAAGGAAAAATCACCGATACGAGCTGCTTATGTTTTTTAGGATTTTTATAATCTTCTCTAATTTAACTGTCAGCCGGGAACTGTTTGCATATGATGTAGTAAAAATTTTACAGGAGTATTGCCTCATGTTTACTTTAAAGGTTGATCATGAAATTGAACTCCAATTGTTTCAACGTCATCATACATTGCAGCTTTATCAATTGGTGGAAGAGAATCGGGAACATTTGCGCAGGTGGCTGCCATGGGTGGACAGTATGACTTCGCCATATCAATTTGAATCGGTCATTCCCGTCTGGCTAAATCAATTTGCGGAAGGCAATGCCTGTAATCTTGGTATTGTCTATAAAGGCACTCTTGTAGGGTCAATCGGCCTCCATCAAATTGACTGGTACAATAAAATAGCCTCCATCGGCTACTATCTTGCCAAGAACGCGGAAGGGCACGGAATCATCACACGTACAGTTAAAGGAGTACTAAATTATGCCTTCTATGATCTAGGATTAAACCGCATTGAAATCCGCTGCGGCGTTGAAAACTATAAAAGCCAGGCCATTCCCGAAAGGCTCGGTTTTAAAAAAGAAGGAACGATCCGAGATGGCGAGCATTTAAATGGCTATTTCCACGACATCATCATCTATAGCAAGCTTGCCCGCGAATGGAATGGCAATCATGCAAAGGCATATTAACAACAACATTAAAATGGCTGTCACTACAATGACAGCTTTTTTATATTTTATACAAGTAGAATTTGCCCAATAAGGCAATAATGAGAGAAAGAGTAATGTAAGTGAGGTGGCGTGCCTTACCAAGCTGTAAGGCGACCGATGATTTGGATAAATATTTTAACAATTATGATCCTGATTGCTTTTACCGCTTATTTTGTCGCTTCAGAATTTGCAATTGTAAGAGTGCGGGTAACAAGGATCGATCAACTTGTGGCCGAAGGTCACAAAAAAGCGCAGGCGGCCAAGAAGGTTATTTCCAATTTGGATGGCTATTTATCGGCCACACAGGTTGGAATTACGATTACTTCATTAATTTTGGGCTGGCTCGGGGAACCAACCATTCGAACCCTGTTAAATCCCGTTTTTAACTGGGTTCATATTCCGGCATCACTAGTGCATATCATCTCAGTCATTTTTTCCTTCATTTTAATTACATTTGTTCACGTAGTTATAGGGGAACTTTCCCCAAAAACCTTCGCTATTCAAAAATCGGAGGAAATTATTTTGCTATTCGCTCCATCATTAATTTGGTTTTACAAGTTGATGTTTCCGTTTATTTGGGCATTAAATCGCTCGGCCCGTTTTGTCACGGGACTATTCGGGATTAAGCCGGTCTCAGAGCAAGATATGGTTATGTCTGAAGAAGAGTTACGGCTGATTCTATCACAAAGCTATGAAAGTGGGGAAATTAATCAGTCCGAATATCGTTACATGAATCGGATTTTTGAATTTGACGACAGGATTGCCAAAGAAATCATGGTGCCGAGAACCGAGGTTATTACATTCTCCAAAGATGCTGCCCTAGAAGAGATTATCGACACTGTCAGTAAGGAAGGATATACCCGGTATCCGGTTATCGATGGCGACAAGGACAATATTTTAGGGGTAGTCAACATCAAGGAGGTCTTAACCGATTGCATTCGGCAAAAATGCAACGGCGAACAACCGCTCATGCATTACTTGAAACCTGCGATTCATGTCCTCGAGACAATTCCAATACAAGAGTTGTTGTTGAAGCTGCAAAAAAACCGCTCACACCTGGCGATTCTATCCGATGAATATGGCGGGACGGCAGGCATTGTAACCGTTGAAGACATACTTGAAGAGATTGTCGGCGAAATCCGCGATGAGTTTGATACGGACGAGCTTCCGCTCATTCAAAAATTGGGAGAAAACCATTATCTGCTGGATGGGAAGGTACTGATCAGTGAGGTAAACGATTTATTGGGCACTGCTCTCGATGATGAAGATGTTGACACAATCGGCGGCTGGTTTTTGACCCAGAAGTTCGATGTCAAACAGGGGGACTTCATTGAAAAGGATGGTTTTAGTTTTAAGATCAACGATATTGAGGGGCATCATATATTATTTATTGAAGTGAAAAAAATTAGAGCGTCACCTGAATAAGGGGACGTTCTGTCCTAAAAATTTTTTTCATAATATTTAGAATTAATTTGTTCATATTGTTTATATTTTACCATAAATTGTAGATAAGATTACCTACTCGAACCTAGAACGTTTGACTGTATAGTTTATATTCTTTATAATTATTAGTAATTTATTTATATGTCGAAATTGATTAAGCATAAGAAAAAGTTAACGAGTAATTTGGGTCTCCCTGAGTAAGGCATTCATTAAGTCTTTAAAAATGGTTACAAGTTAATTTTTTATTAAACTAGGAGGTGACACCCTGCTCGTCTTATTGGACGGGATAAGGGAATTTATTTGGACATATTTAACTTGGTTTTAATAGCCATTTTAATCGCGTTAACTGCTTTTTTTGTAGCTTCAGAGTTTGCTATTGTTAAGATTAGAAGCTCAAGAATCGATCAGTTAATCGAGGAAGGAAATTCGAGAGCCATCGCGGCGAAACGGGTAACTTCAAACCTGGATGAGTATCTTTCAGCCTGTCAGTTGGGAATCACAATTACCGCTCTTGGTCTAGGATGGATTGGGGAATCAACGATCGAGCATTTGCTTGGTCCGGTGTTCTTGGCCTTGAACATCCCTGAAAGTGCTACAAAAATTTTATCGATTTCAATTGCCTTTGCGTCGATAACGTTTTTGCATGTAGTGGTTGGAGAACTGGCCCCTAAAACCCTGGCCATTCAAAAGGCCGAATGGATTACCCTCACTTTATCACGGCCGCTAATCTTTTTTTATAAGGTGATGTATCCGTTTATATGGGTGCTGAATGGCTCAGCCCGGATTGTCTCCAGGATCTTTGGATTAAAGCCTGTATCCGAAAATGAAATTGCCCATACCGAGGAAGAGCTGCGAATTATCCTTTCGGAAAGCTATAAAAGTGGCGAAATTAACCAATCAGAGTTTAAGTATGTGAATAAAATTTTTGACTTTGATGACCGCATTGCCAAAGAGATTATGGTTCCAAGGACAGAAATAGTATCGTTATCCAAGGATGAAACCCTTGAAAACGTGCTCAAGATTGTCCGGGAGGAAAAGTTCACCAGATATCCTGTCATTGATGGAGATAAGGACCATATTATCGGTCTTGTCAATATAAAAGAAATTATGACAGATTTGATTGGAAATGAAAAAATGTTCAGCCAAACATTAGAAGACTATATTCGCCCGATAATTCGGGTTATTGAGACGATTCCTATCCACGATCTTCTTGTAAAGATGCAAAAAGACCGCCTGCATATGGCGGTATTAATGGACGAATACGGCGGCACTTCAGGGCTGGTAACGGTTGAGGACATCCTTGAAGAGATTGTCGGAGAAATACGGGATGAATTTGATAATGATGAAATTCCCGAGATTCGTAAAATCAAAGACTACCATTATATTATAGATTCAAAGGTTTTAGTTTCCGAGGTTAATGACTTGTTGGGGGTTGAAATTGACGATGAAGATGTCGATACAATCGGCGGCTGGATATTGACCGAAAATTATGAGGCCAAAGAAGGCGACGTAATGATTCATGAGTCGTTTGCCTTTAAAATCATTGAAATGGAAGAGCACCACATTAAATATATTGAAGTGACCAAACTAGCCAAGGACGGCGAGGCAAACATCCAGCAAATTGCCCTCTCGAAATCCGAGGTGCTATACTAAACAAACCTGTAACGGGTTTGTTTTTTTTTTGCCCCCAAAAATGGGACAGTTGAACTATACATTGGACAACCGTCTTGCATATGTTGCTATTAAGGAGGGGATAAAAAATGAATCAAACAGCTGTTTTATTTTTAGCTTGTATTTTAGCAGGCTTTGCCCTTGTTAAAATGCCAGCCATCTCATTTCTAGCCGGACTGTCATCATTCTTTCATGTTATTGGCGCTCTCGCAATTCTAATCTTTGCATTGGCTATACTCTATTACGGCGTTAAAGCATTAATCAAAAGCAAGTAAGCGCTCTCTTTTCGAAATCAAAATAAAAAGATTAGGATTCTTTTCCTAATCTTTTTATTTTCATTTTGATTTTAACATAAGAATTTCTTCCTCCACTTTTGCAATTTTTACAAGGTGAGTATCCAAGCGGCGATTTAAATGGTGGATGTCACTTCCCTGTTTGCTTTCGATACGTTCCAAAGATTCCTTAATATCGGATAAATCAATCTGGTTGACTGCCACCCTATGTTCGATACTATCCACTTTTTCCAATCTAGCCAGTCTTTTTTCGATATGGTACAGAGTATCATTAAAAGTTTTGATTAAACTTTTTATATCATTAACATTTTCGGATAACTTTTCAAATTCGTTTTCCATTTGCCATAACCCCTTTCTGATTACACCTATCATACCACCGTATTTACCTTATGGATGTTACAATAACAGTAACAATTATATGGTTATTATCAGTCCAAACCTTGAAAATAATGAACATTTTTTAACACTTCATCCATTTTAGTAAAACAGTGAACATTATCATAGGCACTAACGTGAAAAAGTTATATTCTTTAACCAGGTAATCTTTTACCTGAACTTTCTTTGCAAAATAAACCACATTAACAAAAGGTTGGTGCTAAAAATATGTTCATTACAATTGATGAAAAAGCTGTAAATTGGTTCGAAAAAGAATTTGAATTTAATAACCCTTTTAGCATTCGGATGTACCCGCAATATGCTGGTTTTGGTGAAAAACATAAGGGTTACAGCCTTGCCTTTTCAATTGAAACACCAGCAAATGCAGCATTTACGAAACAAGTGGATGGGATAGCCTTTTATATTGAAGAAAATGATATGTGGTTCTTTGAGAATACTGAAACTTATTTGTCTGTGGATCAACTTTTAAATGAACTCCAAGTGACCTATAAAGAGTTTGGAAACGTTCATTAAGGAAAAATAAAAACAAGCCGGGACCTTCATCTCGGCTTGTTCATTATAATAGATTAATTTACTTGATTGCCCAGGCTTGGCGGGAACATTTTTTCTGCCTCATAAACTTTGCCGAGCGCTTCTTCCGCTTTTGTATAAGTGGCTTCAGCAGCTTCAAAGTTTGGTGCATCCTTTTTCAATTCATCTGCTTTTGCTTGATAAGCGGCGGCGTATTGTTTTACAGCTGCTTCGAGGTCGGCCTGATGGTCTTTTAACTCCGCTGGAATTTGCGTGCTATTTAACTCTGCTGCCACAGCTGCAGCAGATTCACTTGCCTTAGCTCTGTCTTCAGCAGTCGGCAAATCTTCCGGTTTAGGATCTTTCTTTGCCGCTTTAGCTTCATATGCATTTAAATCGCCATCTTTAGCGTTGATCTTTTCTGCAAGCCCATTATAGAATTTGACTAAATCTTTTTTAACATTATTTTTTGGAGCTGCAGCTTCCTCGGTTTTTTTCGTATCCTTTTCTTCCGTTTTGCTTTCATCATTGCTTGAGCAAGCAGCAAGACCGAGAACTAGCGCTAAGGCTGAAAGTGATACTAGAAATTTCTTCATGGTTTCTCCCCCATTTTCTCTAAATTTAACAACTTGATTATTGTACAACATAATATAAGACGATTAAAAGCAAAAAGGGTTGCAGTGAAAAGGTGTTTTTTTCTAAAAAAGGTGTCTAATAATAAAATTTTCAACTGTGCAATGTTTACTACCTTTAAAAGCATGGCTACACTTTTATATTCTGAAAATTAGGAATAAATTGTGAACTATCATGCAATAATAATCTTTTCTGTTATACTATAGATGCGAACTTCACTTCTTCCGTTCCTCATCATGTTAGTTCCCTACCTGGTTATGAAAGGGGGTGGACATCATGGAACACGCCAAACCTCAAATTGAGTGGATGAACTTAACGTTTGACTTGTCGATCATTCTGACAACCACTGTTGCAGCCATCATTGTTTTTCTTATTGCCTATTTATTTACACGAAATCCCGATACATACATACCAAACAAGTGGCAAAATTTTATGGAGTGGCTTCTCGAGTTTGTAGAAGACATAATGAATACTTCAATGGGAAAAGCCAACAATTTATTTATTTTATCTACTGGTGTTTCTCTATTAATGTATTTATTCATTGCAAATTTAATGGGGGTCCCCTTTTCCATCATGACGGCAGAGGAGCATCCAGTTACCTGGTGGAAATCTCCAACTGCAGATGCCCATGTAACTATGACACTAGCAATCATGATTATCGTATATACCCATTTTATCGATATTCGTGAAAACGGATTTAAACATTATTTAGTAAGCTTTTTTAAGCCGTTTAAATTTTTGTTTCCGATTAATGTAATTGAGCAATTTGCCACGACATTAACCTTAGGGCTTCGTTTATTCGGAAATATTTACGCCGGCGAGGTCATGCTTGCCTTACTGGCTGCGGCGGTAACGAAAGGTTTTGTTATTGCCTCACTTGCGGCAGTCCCGATGATTATTTGGCAGGCGTTCTGCATTTTTATTGGGGCAATCCAGGCTTATATTTTTGTTACATTAACTATGGTTTACATTGCTCACCGTTTAACATAATCTATAGAAAGGGGAGAAAAGGAATTGGGGGACATTACAGTATTGGGATTGCCTATATCGTTGGGGACGATGATTTACCAGGCTTTAATTTTTACCGTACTTGTATTAATCTTAAAAAAGCTTGTATTTAAAAAGCTCGTTGGTATTCTTGAGAATCGAAAACACCAGATTCAAAACCAATTGCAATTAACTGAGCAATATAAGCTTGAGGCTGAAAATAATCTGCAAATTAGCGAACAAATCCTCAAGCAGGCTAAGATTGATGCAAGAGAAATCAGAAAGCGAACCGAAGGTGAAGCGAAGCTTATCATCCAATCAGCTAAAGAGGAAGCGAGACAAATCCTAAAAGAGGCAAAAACTGAAGCATTCCCTGCTCACAGCCTGTCCTTTTCACATACAGAACAAATTAAGGGGGCGTAATGATGAAGCACAAGTTTACAAAATACTTGGGCCGAGTAACAGAGAATCTCGAATTAGGATTTGAAGAAAAATGGATTTATGTCCATTACACGAAGGGCTCCGTTGAAAAAACAGCTTGCCTGCTAAAAAATGAAGGTAAATCGGAAAAAGAGTATTTGGAAGGGTTTTTTAAAGAGAATAATGTTTCTGAAGAAATGATAAAAGAAGTTAGAAGATTTTTCGAAAAGGGAAAAAACAAGAATGACGAACATTGGAATGAATTTACGAACTTTCTAATGAAAACCCTTTCTTTAAATATGGTGTTTGGCATCACAATTGCTCTTTGTGTATTTGGCGGTTATAAACTGGGCAGTTTTCTCGATGGAAGATTTGGGAAAGATCCCATATTCACCTTAATCGGGACATTTTTAGGAATTGGCCTTGGTGGCATAACCGTTTATTCCATGGTGCAGAAATATTTTAAAACTCCACTCCAACAAGGGAAGCAGGAGGAGCAAAACTCTGCTAAAAAGGCGGCAGTCGACACGAGTAAATATCCAATCATTGAAGTTTCAATTGAGGAGGTGCGAAAAGCAGTCAGGGAATTTTCCGATAACCTCCCAAAAGGAGTCTATCGAACTATCCTTGTTAATGATGATAACAGTATAGACTTTACCCAATTGGCCCATTTACTAGGCGGGATTCCATCAAAAAACTTTTATATGTCAAAAGAAACGTATGATCTATTTGAAGAACATGAAAAAGATATTCCTGTTGAAATGGATATGGTTCAAAAGGCCGTAGACAGTTACGTCAAGGAGCAGAAAAAATACCCGATGCTGCAATTTGACCCGCTTCATAAGGTGAATTATTATCAGCTCCAGCAGGAGAAATATCTAAAATTCGAGCCAAAAACTCAGTTTTATATAACTGATTTAGATGGACTCATCACCCATATAAAGCCAGAAAAGAAAAGCTCCTCTCTAAACTGAGAGGAGTTTTCACATATTGGGAAGCTTTTTAAGAGGTTTTTTTTGCTTTTTATAAAGATTTATTGAGATAATAGCGTCAAATGTTATTTTCATCTTATAAACGAGGGGTACAAAGATGACAGGAACAAAAGGAAATTCAAAACATTTGGCGACTATTTCGCTAATTGTAATGGCAGTCGGATTTCTAGCCACCATTCCACTTCCGCCATCCATTTGGAAAACAATTTTCCAGGGCGGCTTTGAAGCGGGGCTGGTTGGCGGGCTTGCGGACTGGTTTGCGGTTACTGCCCTGTTTCGGCAACCGCTGGGAGTTCCGATTCCCCATACTGCACTGCTGCCTAAGAACCGTGAAAAAATCATTGGCAAAATCATTGCCATGCTGGAGAATGATTGGCTTACAAAGGAAAGTATCCGTGAGAAAATTGGGGGGTTCCGATTTACAGATAAAATATTTGCTGTTGTAAATCAAGAAATCCATTCGGATGCTGTTAAACAAAGTCTAACCGGCCTTACAAAGCATTTGATTACAATGATTAATGTAAACAAACTGGCTCCAATCGTTGAAAAGGAATTGAAAACGCATCTAAACTCTTTGGATATCAAGGATTACATCCCATTATTAATTGATCAAATCTCCCTAAGGAAATACGACGAAAAAGCGCTGGATTTATTCATTGCAGAAGTTGATGAATGGGCTAAGAAAGATACTACAAAATACCGGCTTGGCGGCATGGCTGTTGACATGATTGAAAATATAAAAGTGGATGGGTTTATGCAGATTGCGTTGCGTTCCTTTAGCAATCTTATCAACGAAGAAAAATTGGGGAGCATGATCCAAAACCTGATTCTTAAAGGAATTGACAGTTTCCGAGACCCGTTTAATCAAAACCGGCAAACATTGTTAATCCATATCCATCAAAAGCTGGAAAGCATTAAATCTGATGAAAAAGTATATCTAGAGCTGAACCAATTCAAATCCCAATTAATTGAAAACTGGCAGGCAGAAGAAAAAATCAACGAACTGTTAAGCCAAATCAGGCAAAAAGCATTGGAGTTTGTCGAAGAACCAGACTTTTATGCAGAGTATGTCCTGCCGTTTATCAAGGATTATTTAAGCGACCTTATTTCCGATAAGGATAAAATGGACCAATTAGAATCCTGGATTAAATCGCACATTACTGGATTTATTGATAAAAATCACGCCAAGGTTGGGCAGCTTGTGAAAGAAAATCTCGATAAGCTCGATACAAAAACGCTAGTGACCATGATTGAAACCAATGTCGGCAAAGATTTACAATGGATTCGCGTCAATGGAGCCGTTTGCGGCTTTTTAATTGGGCTTGTTCTAGTAGGGATTAAAGCAATCTTTTAATCATCATAAAAGCACCTTTCTCAAAAGGTGTTTTTTTGTTCATTATCGGACCTTTTTCCCCTAATAAAATTATTTCTCGTCCGACAAAATGACTGTTCTACTTCAAAAATATCCTACATATTTACTACTGTAGTCATTATTTTTATAGGGGGAGTTAAATTGGGTGTAAAGTTTATCAAGATTTCCGTGTGCTACTTTGTTATTGGGGTTTGCATTGGGATGTACATGTCGATGACGGAAAACTTCAACTTCACTCCAGTTCATGTCCATATCAACTTACTAGGCTGGACGGCTATGACACTAGCCGGTCTTATTTATGTAGCGTTTCCAGGTGCAGCTGACACAACATTGGCAAAAGTTCATTTTTGGATTCATAATATCGCATTGCCTATCATGATGATTGGGCTGGCTCTTTTGATTTCAGGTGTCGGCTCCGCTGGTCCTGCAGTTGCGGCTGGAGGTACCTTAATGGTCTTGGGTGTGATCATCTTTGCCATCAATATTCTTAACAATGTAAGAAGCTAAGCAACAATTATTATTCAATAAAATATCAAACGCTGCAGTCAGTTGGCTGCAGCGTTTCTTGATTTAAGGCTCTAAACCCTGAAGGCTGGCCTTTCTAACTTTGCTAATTTCTTCTGGAGATTTGCTAAAGTCATATTGATAAATCGCCGCTTCCCAATCCCCATACATCGGGTTCGGAAACACAATCAGTTTATTGCCATAATCGTTCCGGTCCTGCTCCACCCTGTTTATTCGTTTAGAGGCTGACAGTTGGTCAAATTCTTTAAAATCGTTTAAGTTGTCCCCGAAGAGCAAAACAATCTCATGGGTCTTTGCTACATGCTGGCGGCGGGATTCCTTCCCTAACTCTCCATCTTGCTGTAAAAGAACATGTTCCGCGTCCGCTTGCGGTGCACCGACCTGCTGTAAATTTTTTATGGTTGCTTCCTTATGTGCTTCCTTTCGATTAGATATATAGAAGATTGCTATCCCTTTGGAATCGGCATACTTAAGGAAATCGAGGGCCCCAGGCAACGGTTTCGCCTTTGCACGGTTGAACCACTTGCTCCAGTCCAACAGATTCCCTTTGCCTGTTTGGACCATCCAGGCATGATAAGGACTGTTATCCAGCACTGTCTCGTCTATATCCAGCACAATGGCAGGGTTTTTGCCTTTTCTCTTTTGATTTTTCTTTAGGATTTCATCCAACCGCAGTTTCCCCATATTATAGCCTTGATAATAGAGGGCTTTCGCCTCTCCAGATTTTTGAAACCAAAGAACGGACATCGTATTTTGCTCAAGCAATTGGTCCTTGGTGCTTGTCCCGGTTACGGCAAAGGCAAGTTCTGACGTCACTGTCATTGACAGCACTACAGCAAAAAAACACACCACCAGTTTCTTCATCTTGATTATCCCCTTTCAGCTTTACAATTAGTATGTGAAGAATTCAACTATTCAATCTGAAATTTTTGTCAGGTAATTTTGTAGAAATACATGAACTTCTTCTGTATTTTTTGTAAAATTAAACAAGAGGATGCAAGCGTTAACAAAGATTTTTCTATAAACTTATGGGGGCAAATCTCTTTGAATACTAGATATGATCCATTTAAGACATCATTTGATAGTTTAGATGAATTCGCCGACTTGATTAGCCAGGTGTTACAATGCCCGGTTACCATTGAGGATGCCAATCACCGGCTTCTTGCCTATAGCACGCATGATGAACGAACTGACCCTGCCAGAGTCTCCACGATTATTGGGCGCAGGGTACCTGAAAAGGTGATAAATCAGCTTTGGAAGGAAGGCACGATTCCAGCCCTGCTAAAAACGAAAGAGCCAATACGGGTAAAAAACATGGATGAAATCGGGCTCAGCCATCGAGTGGCCATCTCCATTTGGAAACATGATGAAATTCTAGGCTTTATCTGGGCATTGGAAATCGATCGAACGTTAACAGATGAGGATTTTACGCTGTTAAAAAAAGCGGCAGACGCTGTAAAAAATAAACTGCTTCAGCTGCAGACAAGAAAGAATAAAAAAGAAGAGCGATTTCAAGAATTCTTTTGGAAATTGTTAACCGGTCACTTGAATAATCCAGCGGAAATCAGTGAGCACTTCTATAGCTTGCAAATCACTCCGCCCTCCTCTTTCGCCGTTCTTGTCTTTCAGTTTCAGGTGAACATCACGAGTCAGGATGAACAATCCATCTCGTACCTATTAAAAACAAACCAGCGGTTAAAAATTATCCTTTATACAATTGACTGTAATCAGTTAATTTTGCTGGTATCCACAGACAACTTCGATAATGTGTTTTGGGAATTAGAACAGTTTTCACTATTGTTCACAGGAAAAATGGCAGACCGCTACGGGATTTATAATATCATTCCAGTGTATAGCGGTATCTATCATGACTATCAAAAAATCACGAATGCGTATGAAGAAACGCTGGCTGTCTTATCGATAAAAGCTAAGTTTCCACACGAAACAAAAAATATCTATAACTATCACAAACTGGGTATCTATCAACTTTTTGACCTTCTTTTAGAAAAGAGAAAAACGGAAGGTTACGAAAATTATTCTTTAAGAAGACTTCATCAATATGACCAAAAGCATAATAGCAACCTCGTTGAAACATTAGAGGTCTTTCTAAACTGCGACAATAATATAAATGATGCGGCAAAAGCATTAAATGTCCATGCAAACACGTTAAATTACCGATTAAAACGAATTTCCGAAATTGGGGAGGTTAACTTCAAGGATCCAAATCAGAAAATGATGCTTTTTCTCGATTTAAAACTGGAAAAGTACAAGGGGATATAAACTTTTTGTGAAAATCCCCAAAAAATTCCTCTATCTTTCTCCGATAGCAACAAAGAATTTCCCTGCTAAACAATTTATACTTTAAACAAAGGGATTTCTTATAGTTAAACAGTAGGAGGAATTGGGAGATGTATATTGGTGTACCTAAAGAAATTAAGAACAACGAAAACCGGGTAGCGCTTACCCCTGCTGGTGTCAGTTCATTCGTTACAGCCGGGCATCATGTTTTTATCGAAAAGGACGCTGGAATTGGAAGCGGTTTCAACAATGAAACTTACGAGAAAGCTGGTGCTGAAATTCTCGAAACTGCCGAAAACGTCTGGACCAAAGCAGATATGATTATGAAGGTAAAAGAACCGCTCCCTAGCGAATATCAATACTTCCGCCAAGGATTGGTGTTATTCACTTATTTACACCTTGCTGCCGAACCTGAGCTGGCACAAGCACTTAAAGATAAAGGCGTTATTGCCATTGCCTATGAAACGGTTTCTGTAAACAGGACACTTCCTCTTCTGACACCAATGAGCGAAGTGGCCGGCCGTATGGCAGCGCAAATCGGTGCTTCCTTCTTGCAAAAAAATAATGGCGGCCAAGGAATCCTTCTTGCCGGAGTCCCAGGAGTAAATCGTGGCAAGGTGACAATTATTGGCGGCGGCATTGTCGGAACAAATGCGGCAAAAATGGCGATTGGCCTGGGTGCTGATGTCACGATCATCGATCTAAGTGCTGACCGTCTGCGCCAATTAGATGATATTTTTGGAAATCAAATTAAAACATTAATGTCCAATCCTTATAATATCGCCGAGGCTGTTGCTGAGGCAGACCTATTAATCGGCGCCGTCCTTATTCCTGGGGCAAAAGCTCCTAAACTTGTTACAGAGGAAATGGTCAAAACAATGAAGCCTGGCGCGGTGATTGTGGATGTAGCAATTGACCAGGGCGGAATTGTAGAAACGATCGATCATGTGACCACACACGATAACCCAACGTTTGAAAAACATGGAGTCATCCATTACTCTGTTGCCAATATGCCAGGGGCGGTACCAAGAACCTCAACGATTGCGTTAACGAATGTGACGGTTCCTTACGGATTACAGATTGCGAGTAATGGTGTCTTTAAAGCAATCATCGGGAATCCTGCTTTAAAGCTTGGTGTGAACGTGGCAAACGGAGAAATTACGTATGAAGCAGTGGCAAAAGACCTCGGCTACAAATACGTTCCTGTAGAAAAGGCGCTTGAAAAAGAACTTTCAGCTATCTAAACGATAAAAGGAACTCCTCCACAAAAAGGGTGGGGGAGTTCCTTTTACAGACTTTATAAATATTTTCGGTGGACGCCTTTCCCATCATACGAGAACAACATCGCCCGATCTTCAATCGTGGTTTCCATATGAACCGGCCGGCCCCAAAGCTGATGAATGTATGGGAGTACCTTTTCCAAATACTTAACATCGAGCTCCACCCCTTCAAACCAGTGCTTTAAGTATAGCTCGCCGTTTTTCATATAATCGCCGTCATTGACCGTAATGTATGGGAACCCACCGTTAACTCGCATATTGACCAACTGGTCACGCACATGCTCCCATTGCTTATCGACAATTTTATAGTCCCGTCCCTGCTTTTGGAACAGGTACATATCTTCCCTCATGACCAAATCTTTTGTTAGATAATTTCTCAAGAAGGAAATATCCGATTCAATTTCGCGAACCTCGAACATCTTCTCTCGGCCGGACCCTGGCTTTACGCCTCTACGCTTCATCTCATCTGTCGGGTTATCATATCTTTCTTCAATGTCCTCAAGTATTTTTAAGCCCAGATAATAAGGATTGATTCCGGTTTTTGATGGCTGGACGACACCGGCATTTAATTTGGCAAATTCAATCGCCTCACCGCTGGTCAAGTTCATTTCCCGGAGGATCCTCTGATGCCAATACGATGCCCAGCCTTCGTTCATGATTTTGGTTTCAAGCTGCGGCCAGAAATACAGCATTTCTTCCCGCATCATCGTTAAAATATCACGCTGCCAATCCTCCAGCTCGCGGCTGTAGGATTCAATGAACAGCAACAAATCCTTCTCCGGCCTTGGCGGAAATTTCTTTTTGCGCTTTGGTTTTTCCTCAGTCTTCCCCTTATCATCAAGTTTCCATAGATCATCATATGGAGACGCTGTAGGACTGATATCGTCTTCTTCATCCTCGTCCTCGATTGACCAGGCGAGCTTTGGCCGCATTAACGACGGGTCAATATGTTCATCAATCGACAGCACGGCATCAAGGAATTTCTCGACTTCTCTTTTTCCATATTGAATTTCATATTGATGAATCCGTTCCGCGGTTGCGGCCATACTTTCGACCATATCACGTTTCGTATTTTGGAACCGGACATTATTCTTAAAGAAATCACAATGAGCTAATACATGGGCAACGATGAGCTTGTTTTGGATTAAGGAATTGGAATCCAGTAAAAATGCATAGCATGGATCAGAATTAATAACCAGCTCATAAATCTTGCTTAATCCCAAATCATAGTGCAGTTTCATTTTATGGAATTGCTTCCCGAAACTCCAGTGCGAAAATCGGGTTGGCATTCCATAAGCTCCAAACGTATAAATAATTTCAGCTGGGCAAACTTCATATCGCATCGGATAAAAGTCCAAACCAAAGCCGGTTGCAATTTCGGTTATTTCACCAATGGCATATTCCAGTGCTTTCCTATCTGCCTCATTCATCAGCCACTCCCCCTTTTCCTCTTACCACAATGTATGAAGGGAATCGGGGATTGATGAAATAAATGTCAATACCTGATTGGGAAGTCTATCGAAAATCAGTGAGGAAGTTTTCTTGCTTCCTTTGCCAGCTTTAGTCCAACCTGCCTGTTTCGCTTCCACTCAGATTGCAGCATGGATATTGGCGGATTTGTTTCCCCAACGAGGGGGCAAATCTCAATGGTCAGCGCCGGACGCCGATAGCGGGTTATAAACCAATCGGTAAATCCCCCTCCAATCGCATCCTCAGGGGGTTTTGCCAATTTATAGCCTGTCAATGCACCAATTTTTTTTGCCAATAAGTGATCACGATTGCGATATTGTCCATTTTGATAACTCCAGTAAATTTCCTGTCCTGCGGTATGGTAAGCAACGGCAATCGATGGCTTGGTGTCTTCGATCAATTTTTTCACCGCAATGACTTCCCTTGCCTCAAAAGGCTTTTTTCCTTTAAATAACTTGTAATAAGGTCCCTGCGGCCCTTGATTAAGTTTGTTCCAGCCCGCAGGATACTGACGGTTTAAATCAATTCCGATACCATTAGCCTTCCAACTTTCAAAATTCTCTACCCCATCGTTCATGATGATCAATTGCTGAAGTTCGATCGGCGGGAATCCTTCCAGCTGATTCTGCTGGATCATGACACCATCCGGATTGAGCATAGGGACAAACCAAATTGATACTTTATCCAAAAGCGCAGTTATTTTGGGATCTTTGCGGTACAAATCACCATACGCATCGACCATCTTCATCAACAGCAGACTTGTTAACCATTCCCGTCCATGGTGAGCGCCTATCATCACAATATTTTTTTCGGCTTTTCCAAGCTTCAGTGCCCAAATATTTCGGCCAAAGTGAGTCGTTCCGATGCTTTTCACTTCAATATCTTTACCAAATTTCGTGTTTATTTGCATGAGGTCCTGTTCAAATGCTTCGTAGGTATACGGCCCATTTGCAACTGCCATATTTGCCTGCACTTCGTCACATAACACCATAAATATCAATAATAAACATAATGTTCTCGCCATAATCACTCACATTTCTTATTTTTATACAGGTAAAAGTTGAAAACCTTGTGAACAGTGGGTGTCAACATTTTCTGCGGGTGTTCTCTTTTAAATGTCATACAATAAGCTTAACTCCTAAATAAGGAGGAGACAGATCAAATGAATAAAATGGATTATGACCGGGCGTTATACTATACGCACCGATCTGAATGGGATAATTTGCTGATATTAATGGTTCGGACTACGGATCAATTTTTATCAAAGAAAATCGAACATTTCCTGCATGCCTACAATTTTGAACGTGACTATTCTGTCATTGAAAAGAAGCTATATAGCCTGCTGCGTTACATCGACCATGCAAATGAAACCGTTGAACACGACACGAATGAGGTACCGATGTATAGTCTTTCCTGAAAAAACAAGGGGAAACCACTTTTTGTTGAGGAACATTTTAACAACCGGAGATTAGAATTTAGAATTCCACCAAAAAACACGGCTTTCACCTTAGGAAAGCCGTGTTAAACTTGATTTCAATTTTTTACAACCCCATTTCGCACTGCGAAAAGTGCCGCTTGGGTACGGTCGGCAACCTCAAGCTTAGCCAAAATGCTGGAAACGTGAGTTTTTACGGTTTTTTCGGTAATGTATAAGGTGGCCGCAATCTCTTTATTACTTTTGCCGCTGGCTATTTCCTTTAATACTTCAACTTCCCGTTTCGTCAGTTCATCTAGCGGCTTTTGTTCTTCATTTTTTAGCGTATAGCGGGAAAGTAAATGGGTGGCCGCTTTTGGATGCAGCTGATTCTCCCCTTGCATTAGCTGTCTGATTGACTTGACCAGTTCCTCCGGCTCGATATCTTTTAGTTGGAAACCAGAAGCTCCGGCCTCGATTGCCGGGATCACATGGTTTTGATCCGAAAAACTGGTAAGTATCATTATTTTTTGATGAGGCTGTGTTTCAATAATTCTCCTCGTGGCCTCAATCCCATCCATTACGGGCATGGCCAAATCCATCAGAATCAAATCAGGCATTAGTTTCCCAGCCATCTCGACGGCTTCCTGCCCATTCTTTGCTTCCCCGATAATTTCGATGTTTTCCTGTGTTCGCAGAAAAAATACCAAACCCCGTCTGACTACGTGATGGTCATCGGCGATTAATATGCGTATTCCCATGTTTTTCCTCTTCCTAAAACGGTATTTTTACTTGCACCGTTGTCCCCTTGCCAGGGTTACTTTTTAGTTTAAAAGAACCTGCTAATGATTCTGTCCGATTCTTCATGCTCTTTAGCCCGAGAGATGGCAGCTCTTTCGTATCGTCATAAATAAAACCGCTGCCTTTATCTTTAAATATAAGCATAATATACGTTTCCGAGGCCTCAATGGATAGGTCGACTATAGACTGTCCCGAATGTTTTTTGCAATTGGCCAATGCCTCCTGACCAATCCGCCAGATCCCCTCTTCAATAGCGCATGGCAGATGGATGACACCATTTAACTTGATATTCACCGTTAAACCAAGCATTTCCCCATAACTGCATAACGCGCTGACAATACCTTTTTCTAATCCCCTTGGCCGCAGCTGCCAAATTAACGCCCTCATTTCATTTAACGCTTCCTGAGCCAAATCCTGAATATAACTGAATGTCTCTCTAACTTCCCTTTTATCAATCATTTCTTTGCCGCCGGAAGCAGTAAGACTTAAGGAAAACAGCAATTGATTGACAGAATCATGCAGGTCCCTGGCCAGTCTATTCCGCTCTGCCGCTAAAGCGATTTCTTGGTCTTTCTGGGTTAATTTTATTCGTTTTAGTGCTGTACCGATTTGTAAAGCCACTGATTCCAATAGCGCCAATTCTCCGTTAGTAAAATGCTTTTTAAAAGGAGAACCCACATTTAGGATGCCAAATTTTTCATCGCCCGCTTTAAGCGGTACGGTGGCATGGTGGGTTAATCCCCTTGTATCACCCATTTTCCGTTCAATCGCATCTTCCAGGCGTTTGCATTCAATGATATTGGTAGCCTTATCCAATCGCCCATCGCTATAGCGGTCGATACACCAGCAATCGCCGCTGCACATGGGAGTATAGTTGTTATGAGATAAGGCCGGCGGCAAATTTTCCTTAGCAGCCAGTTCGAGTCTCCCGGAATCATCAATTAAAAAAATCCACCCCGTTTGTAATCCTGTTACATGCAGCAGCTTCTTTAAAACCTCTGAAAGGACGATATACGGATCTGTCCCTCGATTTAAAAGTTCTGCAATTTCCTTTAAAATTTGCAAATCCGATAGATGGTTCTCCCCCATTATCTTTATCCCCCAAATTTTGCGGCCTTTTTCCTCATTATACCAAGAATGCCTCATAACTCCTTAGAAAAAAGTATCGCTTTTACTAAGACTAAAGTCGTAACTTAAAAGCAAAGACCCCGAAAGGCAATGCCTTTCGGGGCTTAACATCGGACTCTCCTTTTAGGATTGAGCCTGTTTGATTTTTTGGTCGACAACTGACATAAAGTCCTGTTCAATTTGCAGCAATTTTGCTTTGCTTTCTGCAAGGCTTGAACTGTTTACGCCAAAATAAAATTTAACTTTTGGCTCTGTACCCGATGGGCGTAAGCAGACCCATGTTCCATCCTCAAAGGTATATTTAAGAACATTGGATTTTGGCAGGTCGATTTTTTCTTCACCAGTGGATGTCATTCTTTTTCCAATTAAGTAATCTTCAGTTACAGCCGTTTTTAATGATCCAAGGTCAGTAAGAGGTTCGTTGCGGAAGGACGTTAAGATCCGTTGAATCAATTCTGCGCCCTCTTTGCCTTTTAAGGTCAATGAACGCAGGCCTTCCTGATAATATCCGTATTTTTCAAAAACGCTCATCAAACCTTCGTAAAGAGACATGCCTTTCTTTTTATAATAGGCACAAACCTCGGTTGCAAGCAGAGCGGCCTGAACGGCATCTTTATCACGAGCAAAGTCACCGATCAGATAGCCATATGATTCCTCATAACCAAATAAAAAGGTGTATTCACCGGTTTCTTCATATTGTTTAATTTTCTCGGCAATGAATTTAAAACCAGTTAAGACGTCTTCTGTCTCTAACCCATAAGCAGAAGCAATTTTACGGCCGATCTCCGAGGTTACAATCGTCTTAAATACAATTCCATTCTTGGGCAGCGTGCCTTTTTGCTTTTTCTGGGATAATAAATAATCCAGCAATAGGGCACCAGTTTGGTTACCTGTCAGGACAACGTACTCGCCCTCGTGATTCCGAACGGCAATCCCCAAGCGGTCTGCATCCGGGTCTGTACCGATTAACAAATCGGCGCTAACCCGTTTCCCTTCACGGATAGCCAATTCAAAAGCGGCGTGCTCTTCCGGGTTAGGGCTTTTAACCGTTGAAAATTCTGGATCCGGGAGCTCCTGTTCTTTTACAACCGTCACATTTTGATAACCCAAGGCTGCAAGTGCGGCCCTAACAGGCTTGTTGGCAGTGCCATGTAACGGAGTAAAAACAATTTTGATCTCTGTTTCATTAGCAAGCTCCGGATTTTCGGAGATAGTTTTAAGTTTATCTATGTAAACCCGATCAATTTCTGCTCCGATCGTTTTGATTAAACCAGTCGAACGCAGCGTCTCTTCACTGTCAACCTTCATCAGTAATTCATTGTTAATTTCATTCACCTTGGCAATGACCTCATCAGCTGGTGCCAGCGGAAGCTGCCCGCCATCAGGACCGTAAACCTTATAGCCGTTATATTCCGGTGGATTATGGCTTGCTGTAATGACAATGCCAGAAAATGCATTTAATTGCCTCAATGCAAACGATAGTTCCGGTGTTGGCCGCAGTTCATCAAACACATAGGTTTGAATCCCTCTTGTCGCCAGTGTTCTGGCCGCTTCCATAGCAAATTCCGGTGATTTATGACGGGAATCATACGCAATGACCACACCACGCCCTTTTGCCTCATCGCCGTGACCCTCTATGTATGCAGCTAAACCGGCAGAAGCTTTACGGACAGTGTAAAGATTCATCCGATTAGTGCCGACACCAATCTCGCCCCGCATTCCGCCGGTGCCAAACTCCAAATTCTTATAAAAAGCTTCTTCCAGCAGTTTCTCATCCTGCCAAAGTGCTTCCAACTGTTGTTTCAGCTCAGAATCCAAATCTTTGAATTCCAGCCAACTTTTCGCAGTCGCTTTCCAGTCCATCCTTAGGACCCCTCCTTCGAGTTGCAGTTTCAATAATATTGTTTCTTGTCGCCAGGGTGTAACTCCTTTAAAAATTGCCATCAATTAGCCGACAATTTTTGCATTCTCCTATGTATACAACAATCCCTTTCTATAATACCTTAACCATAAAAAAAGAAAAAGCCTAGACGGCTTTTTCTTAGATCAGCAATTCATTGTCCGCTTTTGTATACATACTCAGTATTGTATTTTTCATATTTTTCGCTTCAACAAATTGTGCGTAGGCAAACGGAAATACCAGGCCAAACTCCTCAAGAGTTGCCACATTTTTATTAAACAACGCCTCATATTGATCATCAAGCAGCGGGGATTCAAGGATGGAGATCAAAGTTTGGATACTAGCCATCACTTGAAAGGCATCCCTCAATGTACCAAATTCCTGCAGCTGCTGTTCGGAAGTATGCAATATTTCCAATTGTTGGAACTGATCGATATCATCATCAGAAAAATAAAGCGGAAAAATATTTGAATATATATACCTCACTAGCTCACAAATTTCTTCTTCTTGACCCGGAGTCGAGGCAAAAACAATCTTCACTACCAACCCACCTTTGCCATCGCTGTTTTCTGTCGTATTATATATGATAAGAATACCATATCTAATCCTACCTTTTCGGTGGTAATTAGTGGATAGCAGGTGAGACTAGTCATGCTTCATACAAGCCGCATGGGAGAATGGTTTCAAGTCATTGTCCCCAATCATTGGCAAGGAAAAACCATTGAAAGTCTGTTTCGGGATCTGTGGGAGGTCCCAAAAAAATTAACTCACACTTACCGAATGGAAAAAAAGGTTCGGATTGATGGCGAAGCAGCCAATTGGGGAACGCCGCTCGCTGCTGGTGCAAAGCTTCAGCTTCGTTTATTCGAGGCGGAAGAAACGCATATTACTCCACATTTCCAGGAGTTGGAAATTCTTTTTGAGGATGACCATGTGCTGGTACTCAATAAACCGCCGTTTATCAACACTCATCCAAATGATCCTAAACAGGAAACAAATACCCTGGTAAATGGCGCCTGTTTTCATCTGCTGTCGCAAGGCGAAATACGCGACATCCGGCAAATTCATCGCCTAGACCGGGATACTTCCGGAGCGATCCTATTTGCTAAGCACGCCATGGCAGGCGCAATTCTCGACCGTGCACTTGTTGAGCGAAAAATAAAACGCACCTATTTGGCATTGGTAGATGGCATATTAAAACAAAAACGCGGTACCATTCAAGCAGCAATTGGCCGCGACCGCCATCATCCAACAAGAAGAAGGGTATCACCAACCGGACAAGCAGCAACCACCCATTACTCAGTAGTGATGGAAGATAAACAGGAAAAGCTATCGTATGTAAAATGCTGGCTCGATACGGGAAGAACCCATCAAATTCGCGTTCATTTTAGTCACATCGGCCATCCATTACTGGGGGACACTCTATATGGAGGGAAACCAGTGGTTCATAGGCAGGCATTGCATGCAGCCAAACTTGAATTTACTCATCCTTTTACGGAAGAAAAAATTGTTTGTCATGCACCGTTTAAAGATGAACCGGATATTTTTAAAAATATCGATTTGTTGACCATTTGAAAAAAGCCTCCCCAATTTTAAAGGGAGGCTTTTGCCTTTTAGCTTGCTTTTCGGAAGGCCCGCATAATGAAGCTTAACAATAAGACTAATACTGCTGCACCGATGATGGCAGGTATGATCGCAAAGTCTGCCACTTCTGGTCCCCAGTCTCCTAAAACTGCCTGTCCGAGCCATGCTCCTACAAATCCTGCAATGATATTTCCTATAATACCGCCTGGTACATCCCTGCCTACGATAAGGCCGGCTAACCATCCAATAACTCCGCCTACAATTAATGCCCAAATAAAGCTCACGTTAGAACACTCCTTTTCAGTATTCACCGATTTACTTAATTTCTAAGCTGTTGAGCCTGTACAAACAGTAGCACTGCCTGTACTAAATACCTTACCCAATTTTTAATTTTTTACTCACCGCCATGACTTTTTATGAGGAAATCTCCTGTCTATGGTTAAACCCACATACATATTCTTGGAATTGTTGGCAAAAGTAAAAAGTATTATCGTCATGGTTAATAATTAGAAAATTCAAATGTTAAGTTTTTGTAAATTTAGTTAAATTACTTTTTACATTCCGCTACCTATCATATAAAATTATTTTCGTTCATCACCAATTCTGACCTATAATATTGGAGGTTTTAATTCATTATGGCATTCAAAAAACATGACAAATTCTCGGTAATGTTACACAATATCTCCTCTAACCTTAAAGAGGGCGTCAATTTCTTTACCGAATACAAATTAAAGGAAGTCAGCGATTTAAAAATTTTTTCAGAAAGAATGAAAGAGATCGAATCAAAGGGTGATACGTTTGTTCATGAGGTGATTAAAGAGCTTAATGATGCCTTCATTACCCCGATTGAACGTGAAGACATCCTGCATCTTGCCATGACAATGGATGATGTGCTTGATGGCCTTGAAGCTACAGCTGCACTGTTTGAAATGTATTCGATTACCCAAGCGGATGAATTTATGATGCAATTTGTCAACGCCATTCAAAATAGCGTACATGAAATCGATAAATCCATAGAACTGCTATCGAATAAAAAACTTCCGCAAATCAGGGAACATGCTATCAAAATCAAAGATTACGAATCAAAATGTGATAACGTGCTTCGACAATCGATAAAAAATCTATTTAATGTAGAAAAAGATCCAATCCGTATCATTCAATATAAGGAAATATATGAAAACCTAGAAGACATTGCCGATAGCTGCCAAACTGTAGCCAACACCCTTGAAACCATCATCATGAAAAATGCGTAAGGAGTAAACAAATGGATTTAATTCTTATCCTGACAGTATTAATTGTTGTATTTGCGCTATCATTTGACTTTATCAATGGTTTTCATGATACTGCCAACTCGATTGCCACCTCCGTATCGACGAAGGCACTAAAACCTCGGCAAGCAATACTTTTGGCCGCGATTATGAACTTTGTCGGCGCTATGACATTTACGGGGGTTGCCAAAACGATTTCAAAGGATATCGTTGACCCATTCACACTTTCAAATGGGTCCGTTGTCATTCTCGCCGCACTAATCGCTGCTATTTTTTGGAATTTGCTTACATGGTATTACGGTATACCAAGCAGTTCATCACATGCTCTAATTGGCTCAATTGCCGGGGCTGCACTCGCGGCAGAAGGAGTAAACGCGCTAAACTACAGCGGTTTTATTAAAATTCTTGAAGCTCTTCTACTTTCGCCAGTCTTGGCTTTTGTGGTTGGATACATTATCTATAGTATCTTTAAGGTAGTGTTCAAAAACTTTAACTTAACAAAAACAAATCGGAATTTTAGATACCTACAAGTCGCTACTGCGGCATTGCAATCATTTTCCCACGGAACAAATGATGCCCAAAAAGCGATGGGAATCATTACGATGGCTCTAATTGCCAATGGATATCAAAGCGGAGATGATGTTCAAACTTGGGTTCAAATCTCCTGTGCTACTGCAATGGGGCTCGGCACTTCCGTTGGCGGATGGAAAATCATTAAAACTGTTGGCGGAAAGATCATGAAAATCAGACCAATTAATGGAGTTGCAGCCGATTTAACCGGCGCCGCCGTTATATTTGGGGCAAGCTATATCCATGTACCTGTCAGTACAACCCATGTTATTTCTTCGGGTATCCTTGGTGTAGGGGCATCCCACCGTATTAAAGGCGTAAAATGGGACACAGCACAACGTATGCTTGTTACCTGGGTCATTACCCTGCCAATCACTGCACTAATTGCTGGAATTTCTTATTTCATACTTAATTTATTCTTTTAATCAAAACCCAGGAGCTTTTTAAGCCCCTGGGTTTTTTACCTTATGATGCAACTAAAAAAGAGGCTTTCCACTTATATTGCGGAAAAGCCTCTTTTTGCAGCTTGTTATTGTTGAACCATCTTCATAATCCAGTCAAGTAGTACGCCTCCAAAGTAAACCCCAAATACACCCATCACCGCTGAAAATACCGGCGGCGCAGGTAATGGAAGCTTTAAGAACCTAAATACCATTCCAACAACTAAACCTGCTACAAGAGCTAATAGTACCTCTTTCATGTCAATCCCTCACCATTACTTAGTAATTGCTGCTGGAAATTTCACCTTTGCTGATTGCAACACCTGAGCTTGCTCCAATTCGAGTTGCACCGGCCTCAATCATCGCAAGCGCATCCTCACGGCTTCTGACTCCGCCAGATGCCTTTACGCCAATTTCCGGCCCTACTGTATCACGCATTAAACGAATATCTTCCACAGTTGCCCCACCAGTTGAGAAGCCGGTTGATGTCTTAACGAAATCTGCACCTGCTTTTACTGAAAGCTCACATGCGCGTTTCTTTTCTTCATCTGTCAACAGTGAAGTTTCAATGATTACCTTTACAATCGCCTTTCCTGTTGCTGCATCTACGACAGCCTTGATGTCCTGTTCCACAAGGTCGTCTTGTTTATCCTTCAAAGCACCAACGTTAATGACCATATCAATTTCTGTGGCGCCATTTTCAATAGCATTCTTTGTTTCAAATGCTTTGGTCTCGGAAGTTGTTGCCCCGAGTGGGAAACCGATAACCGTACAAACCTTGACATCCGGCGAATCTTTAAGTAACTCTGCGGCTGTCTTAACCCATGTCGGGTTTACACAAACAGAAGCGAAGGAATACTCTTTTGCTTCCTCGGCTAGTTTTATGATTTGCTCTTTTGTTGCATCTGCTTTTAACAATGTATGGTCGATCATTTTCGCAATATTTTGGCTCATGTTTAATTACCCCCCATTTTTTATGGTTACCGTTAGTTTAACCAAAATAACTATATCAAAGCATGTGAACATTTGTAAATTAGGAAATGAACATATGTTAATTTTTATTTTGTGCTGGACACAAAAATGCCTATTTTATTCCTTTTTACTCAACAGGAATTTCGCTGTAAAGTGGTCGGTGATCAATACATTGGCAAAGCCGCCCTTTAGCGCCCCGTATATCCCATCAATTTTATTTGGACCGCCGGCCACCAAAATGGAAAATTCCTTGTTTTTTAAATCATTCAAGTTCACCCCCAGCGTTCTTTCATTTAGGCTTTCATTGCAAATTCTTCCCTCTTTATCAAAAAACCGGGAACAAATATCGCCAACTGCTTTCCCTTCGAGCGATTGGATGTCACTTTCTGTAAAATAACCCAATTGAAATAATAACGAGTCGGTTTTCACTGGGCCAATTGTAAATAAAGCAATATTTGCCTGCTTCCCAAGCTCCAATATTCTTCTGATATGGCGGTCGGCCTCCATTGCCTGTTTCACCACCACATGGTCAACAATGGCCGGGAGTGGCAGATTGTGAGGAGCAGTATTAAAGGCCTTTCCAAACAAATACAGTATTTCAGATGCATAAGTATTCGTCTCTGAATGGCTTACTCCGCCTTTTAATTGCACAACCTTCACGTCTTTTACAAATTTCTGCTTTAACTCAATGGCAACATGGTAAAGCGTAGTCCCCCAAGTCACCCCGATAATATCTTCATCCTTGACAATTTCATCGAGGAATCCCGCTGCCTTTTCCCCTAGATAATTTTTAATAATATGGTTTTCATATTGCGGAATCGAGGCGACAATCACCTTTTTTAAGTTGAACTTATGCTCAAGCTCGCTTGCCAGGTTTTCCACATTTTCAGTTGGGTCCGTAATAGTAATTTGGACAATCCCTTCGCTTTTTGCCTGCTGCAATAATCGTGATACAGTTGGCCTGGATACACCTAGTATATTGGCGATCTCATGCTGATTATAGTCCAGTAGATAGTATAATTTGGCCGCTTCAATGACCTTATTTAATTTTTCCTGATCCAATGCCATCACCTGAATTTCTTTTAATTGCCTTTATTATAACATTTGTAAAAAACACGGTGAACATTATTTCAAAATGCATCATCAATCTCCATAAGGGGAAATCTTTATAAAAGTTTGTTTTTAAAAGGGACACAAAATAGTCAAAAGTTATGATTCCATTCTTCTGTATACTTAACATGGATAAAAAGTTTCCAGAATTGGGGGGCGATGGGATGGAAAAATTGGGAATACACATAAGTAGGTACTACAAATGGGTACTGATTGTTTGGGTTTTGGCCATTATCATGTTTGGATTTTTCGCCATTAAACTGCCCACTGTATTAAGCGGCAACGGTTTCGAATTCAACGGAGAATATAATCAAACAAGGAAAATCCTCGAGGACAAATTCGGCCAAGCAAAATCGTCGATTATCCTCGTTTTTGAAAAAGAAACGTCTATCAGTAATGAGAAATTTATTGATTTTATCGACGGCACTTTTAAAAGGCTTAAGAATTTTGATGACGCCAAGCAGGTTATCACACCCTTTGACCGTGAAGGGATGATCAAAGGAAATTATGCCTATGGACTGCTGACCTTTGATAAAAAGTCAGAAAACCTTGGGAATGAAATAAGTGATTTGGGAGGGTTGCTAGAAAATGATAAAGGCCTGAAGGTGACAATGACTGGCGAACCGGTGATCGTTAAAGATTTAAATACCGCCAGCCAGAAGGATTTGGCCAAGGCTGAGATGATTGGGCTGCCGATTGCCCTGTTGGTACTAATTCTTGCCTTCGGTGGTCTTGTCGCTGCTTCGCTCCCGCTTATTATCGGTGTTGTGTCAATTTTAGCGACAATGGGAGTTGTTTATTTCTTCAGCTATAGTGCTGATTTAACCATTTTCATCTTAAATATCGTCCCGATGATTGGCCTAGCGCTGAGTATCGACTTCGCATTGCTGTTTATCAATCGGTATAAGGAAGAACTGAGAAGTAAATCGATTGAGGAGGCAATCGGGATTTCTGTTGCCACGGCAGGGCGCTCGATTATTTTTTCCGGACTTTGTGTATTTATTGGGTTATCTGGGCTATGGTTTATCCAAATTGATATATTTCAAAATGTCGCCCTCGGCGGGATGACAGTCGTGTTGGTCTCTGTCCTCTGTGCCTTAACCTTTCTTCCGGCTTTTCTAACATTCTTGGGGCCACGAATCAATAAGTTTAGCGTTGTACGGATATCAGACAAAGGGACCAGCGCTTGGCATGCTTTCGCTAGGTTTGTCATGAAGCGGCCAGTGCTAATGGCAGTTTTGGCGTTGGCAATTTTGCTGGCGGGACTGGTGCCTGTCCGGGAAATGACGTTAACCATCCCGGGCACAGATTCACTTCCTTCTGAATATCCTTCCCGGGTCGCCATGGAAAAGTTTCAAGATCATTTTTTTGAAAAAGAAAAACGCAATGACAAAAAGGTATCGATCATTCTGGAAACAAACGGAGATGTGTTGGACAAAGCCAATCTTGAAAAAATAAATCGGGTAATTGAACGGCTCGAGAAGGACTCGCTTGTTTACTCTGTGGACTCGGTGTTTTCGGCATTAGGTGTTAGAGATCTAGACCAGTTTGCGCAACTGCTGAGCTTCGGCGATAAAGCCCAGCTTACTCCTTTGTTGGGTCACTTTGTCCAAGAAGACAAAATGCTTGTTGAGGTGTATCTAAAAACAGGCGGCCACACTGCCAAGGCACGGGACTGGGTTAGGAAGTGGTCGGAGAAGGATTTGGGTGTGAATGCCTCCTTTGGCGGCTCGATTAAATTTGAGCAGGAAATTTTTGATGAAATCATTGACAAGGCTCCCTATGGTTTGCTGTTAATTATGATTTCAACACTGGTGATTCTGATGGCTGCATTTCGTTCGATACTAATTCCATTGAAGGCTATTTTGATGAACGCCTTAAGTCTTGGCTGCACATTTGGGATCGTCGTGTGGATTTTCCAGGAAGGTCATTTGGGCATGGAACCGGTTAATATCGGATTGATTCTGCCAGTGTTTGTATTTACCTTGGTGTTTGGGCTGTCGATGGATTACGAAGTGTTTCTCATCTCGCGGATTCAGGAGTTTTATTTGCAGACAGGCAATAACACAGAAGCAACCATTTCCGGATTAACCTACACAAGTAAAATCATTACCTCGGCAGCAGCGATTATGATTGTCGTAACAGGGGCCTTCGCTTTTACCGGGGTCATGCCAATTAAGCAATTGGGCGTCGGCATTGCCATTGCTATTTTTATCGATGCCACGATTGTGCGGATGGTGTTGGTCCCTTCATTAATGAAGCTGCTCGGAGACTGGAACTGGTGGTTTTTTGGACTTAAAAACAAACATGCAAGTGGGCATAGTAAAAAGCCAGCCTGAGGTTTTGGGCTAAAAAAAATAAACATGCTGCTGAGCATTGAAAAAAGCCAGCCTGAATGGGCTGGCTTTTTGTCAGATTAAATGTTTTTTGCATAGTTCTCGTTTGGAATTTTGCTTAAGATTACATATAAGCTGACCGGCTCAGATCCGCTATTTTTGAACGACATTTCTTCTTCGCTGTCAACATGAATAAGGTCTGCTTCGGTAACTTCCGTATCCTTTCCGTTGATGACGATCGTCCCAGTACCGGTGATTACATACAAGTATGTTTCCGTACCCGGGTGTTTATGTGTCGGCAGTGCCTGTCCCGGCAAGAAGTTTAAAACGAATGCGGTCGTTTCGCCCTTTTTGTAAATGATTCTCTTTGTGAATTTCTCCTCGCTGTATTCCATATAGGCTTTGACAGAATTTTTTTCCATTGTTTATGCCTCCTTTTGGTTCCTATTTCTATTATAATTGATAATAATTTTCAATTAAGTGAACCAGGTCACTTCTTTTAAAATGTCACGATTTGTGCATTATATAGCCTTGGTCGCTACAGGTATTGAAATGTTAACAAAGAGTTCATACATTTTGTCGGAGAAATCGGAAAATTTTTATAAAATAAAAGTGTCGATTTATGCAATTTTTTGTAGCAGTTTCCAGTTCAATGCGACGCTAATAATATTTTAGGATGGTGGATTATGATTAAGAAACCGCGGTCAGTGCCAAAAGAATTAATGATGTCGAGGTCGTTGAATGCACGGATGGGCCTTTTAGGAGATGAAAAGTGGAGATTGGAAAAGGGCTTTGCTGGAGAGGTCAAGTTTGATTCATTGACAGATGAACTGCTGCATAATAAATGCTGGATTATAAATGGCTTGTGGCTTAAGTCTGGGGATAGTGCATTTCAAATTGATAAAGTGATGATTTTTCAGAAAAAGATTTACCTTACTGATGTTAAAAATTATGAAGGCGACTACCACTATGATGCTGAAGGGCGGATTAAAAAAGGGGATACATTTATACGAGACCCACTGAATCAATTACAACGTGCCGAGACTTTGTTCCGCCAAATACTTCAGCAATCTGGATTTAATTTTATTATTGAATCTTATTTGGTATATATCAACCCCGAGTTTACCTTATACAATGCTCCTCCTAATCATTCTGTCATACTCCCGACACAAGTGAATAAATTTTTGAAAAAGTTAAATACGGAGTACTCAAAGCTGAACGAAGGCCATGAGAAGCTTGCAGAACTTTTGGTGTCATTGGATTTGGGTGACTCGCCTTATTCTACATATCCTCAGTATAGTTACGAAGGACTTCGAAAGGGTATCATAAATTGTTTTTCCTGTTATGGGCAATCGACTTATGTAAAGGGCAATAAGTTAGAGTGTAGGTTGTGTGGGGCCAAGGAATCGCTGGATGCTGCTGTGTTGCGGGGTGTGCAGGAATTGAAGATGCTTTTCCCAGAGATGAAGATTACAACGAATTTGGTCTTTGAGTGGTGTGGGGGGATTTTTCCTAAAAAAATGATTAGAAGGATATTAAAAACTCATTTTAAAGCGATAGGTAAAGGGAAATATTGTTATTATGAGAATTGAGTTATTGTAGGTTACCCTATATTCACCCCGAAATTATAGATTAACACTCCATGGTCACTATGAGCCTTTCATAGTGACCGGAGACGAATTTTTTCTCCTCTTCAGTCACTATAAACCCTTCTTAGTTACCCGCTACTGTTTTTTCTCTGTTTCTCGGGTCACTATAAACTCTTCTTAGTTACCCGCTGCTGTTTTTTCTCTGATTCCCGGTCACTATAAACCCTTCTTAGTTACCCACTACTGTTTTTTCTCCGATTACCGGTCACTATAAGCTCTTCATAGTTACCCACTTCCGGTTTTCCTCCGCTTCTCGGTCTCTATAAACCCTTCTTAGTTACCCACTTCCAGTTTTCCTCCGCTTCTCAGTCACTATAAACCCTTCTTAGTTACCCGCTACTGTTTTTTCTCCGACTACCGGTCACTATAAGCTCTTCATAGTTACCCACTTCCGGTTTTCCTCCGCTTCTCGGTCTCTATAAACCCTTCTTAGTTACCCACTTCCAATTTTTCCACCGCTTCTCAGTCACTATAAACCCTTCTTAGTTACCCGCTACTATTTTTTCTCCGACTACCAGTCACTATAAGCTCTTCATAGTTACCCACATCCGGTTTTCCTCCGCTTCTGGTCTATCTTCACCCTTCGGACACTATGGAAGTACCAATGTAAATGAAAACCAAAAACCAGCCGTATAACCCAACCGGCTGGTCCCAAAAAATCAAATCTCAAGCTACCCCCGCTCCCACCAGAGCAGTTCCCTTTTGCAGTGCCAATTTATTGACCTCGATTAAATGTAACTTTTCTTCCCCAAGTACTTTCTTCAATGATTCAAGAATCGCAGCCTCCGTGACAATCTTAGATAATTCAAGGAATGCCCCTAACAAAATCATGTTGGCCACCCGGGAATTTCCCAGATCATTGGCTAAGTCCGTTGCCGGCAGCTCGACAATCCTAATGTCCGTTCGCTCGGAAACCTTCATTACCAAGGAAGAATTCACAAGCAACAGCCCGCCGGGACGGACGAGCGGTTCAAATTTATCAAACGAAGGGTTGTTCAGGACAATCGCTGTTGTTGGCTTGGTCACTACCGGTGAGCCCACCGGCTCATCGCTTACCACTACAGCGCAGTTTGCGGTCCCGCCTCGCTGTTCCGGTCCATAAGACGGCAGCCAGGAGACACCTTTTCCCTCTATCATTCCAGCATAAGCAATCAGCTGTCCCATTGACATGACACCCTGACCCCCAAAGCCGGCAATTATCATTTCCTCGAGCATCGTATAATCCCTCCTTTATTTCCCGCCATCAGCCTTATTTTTATAAACCCCAAGCGGATAAACCGGAACCATTTGCTCCTTTACCCATTCTAATGATTCAGCAGGGTCGAGCCCCCAGTTGGTCGGGCAAGTCGACAGGATCTCAATCATTGAAAAACCCAACCCTTTTTTCTGCGTTTCAAATGCCCGGCGAATTGCCTTTTTGGCCTTCCCAATATGCGGGACATCATGAGTCGAAACCCGCTCGATATAGGCCGCACCATCGAGGGTTGCAATCATTTCACAAACATTAATGGGCGAGCCTTGAACTCTAGCATCGCGGCCAAACGGGGTCGTCGCCGTTTTCTGGCCAATCAGCGTCGTCGGCGCCATCTGCCCCCCGGTCATGCCATAAATCGCATTATTTACAAAAATAACGGTAATATTTTCCCCTCTGGCCGCGGCATGAATGACCTCGCTGATGCCGATTGAGGCAAGATCGCCATCCCCCTGGTAGGTAAACACAAAGCGGTCAGGCAGCACCCTCTTCACGCCGGTTGCCACAGCAGGTGCCCGTCCGTGGGCCGCCTGCGTCATATCACAGTTAAAATATTCATAGGAAAGCACGGAACAGCCTACCGAGGCCACGCCAACCGTGTCTTCAAGAATGCCCATCTCCTCGAGAACCTCGGCCACCAAGCGGTGAATCACGCCATGTGTGCACCCAGGACAGTAATGAGTAGGCTTATCTGTTAACCCGGTTGTTTTTGTAAAAACGGTCTTCATTGTCATACCGAAACACCTCCGGCAACTGTCATGATTTTTTCAAAAATTTCATCCTGGGTTGGGACGACGCCTCCGGTTCGACCGAAGAAATCTACCGGCGCATGACCATTGACCGCTAGCCTGACATCCTCAACCATCTGCCCTGCGCTCATTTCAATTGAAATATAGGCCTTCACCTGGTCGCGTGTTTCAAAAAATGGCCTTTCCGGGAATGGCCATAACGAAATCGGCCGAATCAAGCCGACCTTCACACCTGCTTCCCTCGCTCGGTTCACCGCATTCATCGTAATCCTTGCCACTGTCCCAAAAGCAACCATTATATAATCCGCATCTTCAACCATAAACGTTTCATAGCGGACTTCATTTTCCTTCATCAACGCAAACTTTCGTTGCAAATTCCAGTTGCGCCGCTCCAACGATACCGCGTCAAGGTCCAAAGAGCTAATCGTCTTCGGTCCGCCGTCGCCGCGGGTTCCAGTTGTCGCCCAGTCCTTCTCGTACTCCCTGACCACGGAACGCTCACCAAACTCAACCGGCTCCATCATTTGTCCAAGCATGCCGTCGCCAAGCAGAATGACAGGTGTCCGATACTTGTCAGCGATATCAAAAGCCTCCTGAGTCAAATCAACAATTTCCTGAAGGCTGGCCGGTGCCAACACCGGGATATTGTAATCTCCGTGCCCGCCGCCCTTTGTTACCTGAAAATAATCTGATTGCGCGGGTTGGATATTCCCTAATCCAGGACCGCCACGTGCTATATTAACGACTACTGCAGGAAGCTCTGAACCTACTAAATAAGAAATCCCCTCTTGCTTTAAACTAAATCCCGGGCTCGACGAAGATGTCATGACCCTGAAGCCAGCACTTGCAGCCCCATACACCATATTGATGGCTGCAATTTCGCTTTCGGCCTGCAGGAATAAACCGCCCACCTCTGGGAGCCTTCTGGCCATGTAGGCGACAAGCTCGCTTTGCGGCGTTATTGGATAGCCAAAGAAATATTTACAGCCAGCATGAACTGCCGCCTCAGCAATCACTTCATTTCCTTTCATCAACACTTTCCCCATAAAAATCACTTCCCTTACACAGTTTGCAGAACCTTCACAGGCCGGTACACAGAGATGACACTATCCGGACATACCTGGGCACACTTGGCACAGCTGATGCAATGCTCCTGGTCAACCACGTTCGCCGGGCAGTAGCCTTTTCCGTTTAAATAGTCTGCCAGAAAAATAACATTCGTTGGACAAACCTGGACACAAAGTCCGCACGATTTGCAAATATCTTCATTAAAAACAACCCGTTTTTCCACGGAACTCACCCTTCCCAAGGTAGTTTCATAAACCGATCGATAAAGACAACTTCATAATCTTTGGCAAAATCCTTAGCTTGATTTTTTAAATGTTTGGAAATGGTTGTATATAAAAAAGGGACATTGAGGTTTTCGGCCAGCCTCCTACTTAACTTCAAACCTTTTAAAATATCATCCACCGTTGTTTCCAAACCGATATTTGAATTGTTAATTACACCTGTCACTTTCAGGCGGGAGGCTTTTTCAATTTGTGCCACAGTGTGTAACGCCCCCTCGAGAGTACTGACATATGGCCGATTAGCATTCAGGACAAACCAAACTTTAGGACACAAATCCTTCCATTCATGATAATATTGTCCAAGTGCAGTCGCACCGTCCTTGTCACCCCCTGCATCTATGATCAGGCGATAGCGCGGGTCATGGAGCACACGATAAATTTCACCAGAAACAATCGGAAGGTCAGATGTCGCCAACCGGCTTTGCGGGGCAATTAATTCCACATCATGTGCTTGAAAAATGGCGGCGGCATCACGCGACCGATAATACGGATTGATGATGTCCAAATCGTTGATTGCTACCTTATCGTGCTTTACCCGTTCGGATAAAGCATGATTAATCGCTAGTTCTGTTTTGCCGCTGCCGAAGTGACCCGTAAAAATGACAACTCTATTGGAATCCAACTGGGACACTCACTCCCTTCACATTTACTGTAAGCGTTTACAAACAAAAACTCCAAAATAACCATTATTTTCTTTAAGGTTATTATAAAATACTGCCGCACTGTCTGCGTTGACTTAAGTCACACCCAGAACCTGCAGTTAAAAAGAAAGAAGCTCCGAAGAACTTCTTTATCCCACCTTAACGGTCAGTAAATCCTGGGGACAACTGCCCGTTTAGGTCCGATTGGTTCAACTAACCATCAGTGGGTGATGAAAATACCCCCCACTGATGGAAGTTTCACTTTACGACATAAATGAAATAATCACCTTTTGCGGCAGCTCAGTCACTTGATTGCTTTTTAATCTTTCGCAGGATGGCATCTCAAAGGAAAAGTCTTCTACTTTTTTAGGAATAACTCCTTTTTGCTGCAACTCTTTAAATACTATTTCCATTGCTTCGTCAGTAGAAATTTTTTCTTCGGACCCTTCCATTTGGAAGCATTCAACACAGGTTTCGATAATATTCTCTTCGATTTGTTCTTGGGCGAACACTAATTTTGCACCGGCAATAGCTTCAACTTCCTGATTTTCTAATTCAATAATAGTTGTAATATTCATGCCCAAATTCTCCTTCATTTTTACTACCATCATTATATAAAATTAATCCATTTATTAAGAATGAAAACTAGTTTTTTCACGATTTATTCATATGTTTTTGACAAATTTCTGTCCATTTGCAGCTTTTCAAAAATTAATGACACGAAAATAAAAATCCCCCTTTTTTTAGTTAATAATTGCCATAAAACAACAAATACTATTGGCACCTATACCACGAAAGCTTGAGGAGGTTTACCCGTGTATAAAAAAACCATCCTAGTCTGTTTGCTCCTTATTCTGTTCGTTTGGCATTCTCCAAATTCTTATTTTATTGCCAAAGTTGCCGCCGCCCACCCTATCATAGAGTTGCGGCTTTTGGAAACAACTGATTTGCATGCAGATTTAATCAATTATGATTATTATCTATCAAGGGAAAATAACCGAATTGGCCTTGTAAAAACGGCGACGCTCATTCGGAAGGCACGAAAGGAAGTCAAGAATTCGTTGTTGTTTGATGTAGGTGATCACCTGAAGGGAAATCCACTAGGGGAATACTTAGCAAGAATCAGAGGGATTCATAAAGGGAAGATTCACCCCGTTTACCGCGCTTTTAATCACTTAAACTATGATGCGATTGCGATTGGCAACCATGAATTTAATTATGGATTGAAATTTTTAAATGCCGCATTAAGAGGCGCGAACATGCCGGTGATTAATGCCAATGTGATTACACTAAAGACAAATACCCCTTATTTTAAACCATATGTGATTTTAAAAAGGAAATTTACGGACTTAAATGGAGATGCCCATGAATTGAAAATAGGAGTAATCGGGCTGATGCCGCCGCAAATCATGAAATGGGATAAAACAAATCTGGAAGGAAGAGTGTTTCCAAAGCCGATTGTGGATGCAGCCAATGAATATGTCCCGATCATGATGGCCGAGGGCGCGGATATCATCATTGCCCTAGCCCATACCGGCATCAGCGCGGAAGCCTATTCTCCCGATACCGAAAACGCGGTCTACTATTTGACAAAAATTCCGGGGATCGATGCCATCCTTGCCGGGCATTCCCACAGCATTTTTCCCGGACCGGCTTATCAAAAACTGCCGAATACGAACTTGGAAACCGGAGAAATAAGAGGCAAGCCCGTTGTCATGGCTGGGGCATTTGGCAGTCATCTCGGCATCATTGATTTGAAAATCAAACAAATGGCTGGAAAATGGAAGGTGGTAAACGGGATTTCCCACGTTCGCCCGATTGCCGATGATAATGGAAATTCCCTTGTAAAAACAGATAAGCTACTATTTCAGTTGTTAACGCCTGAACACCAGGAAACCGTAAACACAATTAGAAAATTAGGGTTCTGATAAGGTGAAGTAATTAATGAGGGGTATTGTCCGGCTTCCGCTAAGAATGCGTTGCTAAAGCCGGACAATAGACTTAAACTTCCGATTTACATAACGAGCAAGATAATAAAGTAGGCTGCCATCGTTATCAACCCAACCGGCAATCCGAACCGGGCCCACTCTTTGCTAGTAATATTCAGCTTTCCAGCTGCAATAATATTTGGGATATTCCCTGGAATTAACATCCCCCCGCTGATAATCAGACCGAGCAAGACGGCTTGTATCGTTTCGGAATCCATGGCCGGGCTAATTTCTGCCGCGGCAAGGGTAGCATTATCCAAAATAGCCGAAATCATATTAATCCAATACAGCAAAGCCGGTGGAAGCCCGATTATGTATTCATTGATTAACGGCTCAAATCCATGGCCGAGGAAGGTTAGTCCCATGACAAATAAATAGATTTTTACCGACCGAATCAATATTTCTTTGTAGCTTTCGGTCTTTTGTTCAGACTCTAATCCACAGGAAGATTCCACTGGCTTGACCAAAAAAATCGTTAGTAAACCAAAAATGATAACGGCTGGAATGACCTCAGGACCAATCAAGCGAAATAAATAGAAAAAATCTTCATCTAGTTTACTGATTGTAATCGTAGATAAAGGCTCGCCAATCGGTGTTAACACCGCCCCAAGACCAATGGAAAAACAGGCCAATACGGTTAAGCGGACCTCTGCTTTACGATCAAGCGGAAGCACATTGATAATAATAACCAGAACAATAGCAGCAATAATCGCAGTAATAATACTGGAAACCAGACCTAAAATGATGACGGTCAACGCTAAAAAAATCGGCATGGACATTTTTTTAATCAGGAATAGGATGGATTTTTCCAGCGGAACTTGAAGCCATTTACATAACAGGCCGGCAATTAGGACGGCTAGGGTAATGTTGATTGGGTCCACAAGGGCCTTTTCAACTAAATGCAGACTCATCATCCCGCTAATGGAAGCCGCAGCAATCCCCATGATAAATAGGAAAACCTCCAAATTGTGCTCAACCTGTTTTACAAAAAAGGGTAAAAACAACACCAAAAGTAAAATAATGACTAAACCAATCATTTCTCCAAACCCTTCTATTAGATATATTTAAACATAACCCCATTATAATATCTTTTTAAAAAGTTTGACAATTAAAAATGGCTGCTATCTAAGTTCCTGCCATATTTTATTGCACTCTAATCAAAGCGCAATATTTAATTAGCAGCAAATATTTCATTTCTATCAATTAAATCGTTCCAATTTGACACTCAATGTTCAAAAACTTCACCTTTTGTTCAATTCTGAGCAAAGAATATTTCCCTATAATAGAGGTAATGAAATGATTTTAACAAGATGGGTTGTGTTACAGTGGAAAAATTACTTTATATTACGGCAAATCCAAAAGGGCTTGAGAAATCAAAGGGCTTGAAAATTGGCGAAGCTTTTCTTGAAGCTTTTCATGAAGAACGCCCCGATGCAGAGATAAAGAAAATCGATTTATTTGCGTTGGATTTTGTCCAAATGGACCGGGACTTGGTATTTGCCCGCGGCAAGCTGGCAGGATATGGCTATACATTGGACCAGCTGTCAGATGCTGAACGGGAAAAAATTCTGAAAATGCACGAGCTTGCAGATGAATTTATCAGCTACGACTACTATGTATTTGTTTCGCCAATGTGGAATTTAAACTCTCCTGCCGTATTAAAAGCATACATCGATACCCTATTTATTGCCGGTAAAACATTTGTCCACACCGCAAACGGGCCTAAGGGGCTGCTAACCGGAAAACGCGCGATCCATATCCAGACGAGAGGCGGGCAATATACTGGCACCCCGATGCAGGAAATGGAGTCTGGAGATCGTTATTTAAGAATAGCAATGAACTTCCTTGGTATTGAAATGATGGATACAGTCATTGCCGAGGGCTTGGATTTAAATCCTAGAAAAGCCCCTGAAATTGTTGAGGCCGCGAAGGAAAGGGCCATTTTGTCTGCAAAGGAAATGGCCAAAACCCCCCTTCCTGTTTAAGATTCTCTTCATTCAAAAAGCTTCCCTATAGATGTGGGAAGCTTTTTATTTTTCCAACAAATTTTGTCGATATTTGTAAAAATGATAGTATAATCAGAGGTGAACTAACTTTTACGGGAAATTATCCCATTATCCATAGCTAGGAGATTACATTAATGTTCAAGGATTTTATCTCGAATGCCTCCATTTTGATTACTTCATTTTTTATCATGGGGCAGATATTTAAAAGTAAGCCATTACGGCCCACCTCCCCTATTTCGACTAAATTCTACTGGGGACTGGCTTATGGGGTACTTGGCAACATTCTGATGCTATATAGCATTAAGCTTAGCGCGACCACCATTGCCGACCTTCGCCATTTGGCGATTGTATTAGCGGCAGCTTTTGGGGGTTTTATTCCGGCAATTATCGCTTCCGTACTTATTGCACTCGGGAGAATTGTATTTTTTGATATTACCAGCGCCGCAATCGATGCATCAATCGGAATGATAGCAATAGGTGTCATATCAGGGGCGATTTCAAAGCTTCATTACAACCACACTGCCAAAGCCTTCACGATGAACCTTGGCGGCCTGTTCATCGTAACCATCGTGCTCGCGATTAACGTTGATAACCCGGTTGTGCTAAAAAACATTTTAATTACGCATTACGTGATCTCATTAATCGGAGGTTTTATCGCGTACCATACCTCGATGTATATTGACAAGTCCAACAATGCCATCCGGGAGTTAAGTCATCTATCCTACCGTGATGGTTTAACCGGTATTTTCAATAGAAGATTTTTTGACATTACGATTGAAAAAGAATGGGCAAATTGCTTAGTGAAGCATTCGCCGCTAACCTTGATTATGTTTGATTTAGATTACTTCAAAAATTATAATGACACCTATGGCCATCTAGCCGGGGACTCCTGTTTGCAAACCATCACTCGGGAAATAAACAGCCTCATTTCTCCAGAATCAGGCTATACATTCTGCCGATACGGCGGTGAAGAATTTTCTATAATCATGCCCTTTGCAACCCAGGAGGATGGGGAAAAGTTTGCCGGGTCCCTCAAAAAAGCGGTTCAGTCCTTGGAAATTCATCACAGCAGCTCGAAAATTGCCGATATCGTAACCTTAAGTATTGGTATTGCCGGCATGGTCCCCAATCCATCGGGCAAGCCGCAGGAGTTAATTCAAAAGGCTGATTCGGCATTATATACTTCTAAAACAAATGGCAGGAACACAATTGCTGCCTATCACTAGGATAAAAAGGGCGCTTGGGAACTTCTCCAGTCGCCCTATTTATTTGGCGAATTTTAGTATTTTCAGGGACATAATGATAATTATTGTTGTAACTTGCGGAAATTCACTGTAAAATTTTCCTATCAGCTCCTCTTTGGACGGTGAAGCAAATGGAAGTTACCAAACATCTTTTCTTGAATCTCTCCTTTTTAATGATTTTGCTTTTTATTAGTTTAATTTTTATTGAAAAAAGTAAAAAATTCACCTTGTCGAAATTCTCCATCGTGCTATTTTTTATGGCCGCACTATGGATTTGCATTCAATTCTCCTATAGCCCAATATCCTATGCAAGGTTTGATTTGCGCATTATTCCATTAGTAGTCGGCGGTTTATATGTTGGCATTGGGCCAATTCTTGTTGGGTCTGCTCTTATTCTTCGGGGTTTTTATGGGCTGGATTCCGGCCTTTTCCTTACCACGCTGCTATATATTCCATTTGCTATTGTAGTGTGGCGGCTGCACCCTTGGTTTTGGAAACAGTTGCCGACCCGCCGTGTATTAATAGCAATTGGCTTTGGGGTGGTTCTTGGAGTCCTGACTATATTTGGAATGGTATTATCCGATACCCACGCCTATTGGTTTGATGTCTGGTTTGCCTACCTAGTCATCCCCGCCACCGGCATAGGTATTATCGCCTATTCAATCGAATTTGTCAGGAAAAACAGTGAAATGAGGCAGCAGCTGATTAAAGCGGAAAAATTAAAAGCCGTGGAACAAATGGGAGCGGCTATTTCTCATGAAATTCGGAATCCACTAACTGCTGCAAGCGGATTTGTTCAACTCCTTGAAGACGATTACCTCCCAAGACAAAAACGGAAGGAATACCTGGCGATTGTAAAAGAAGAGCTAAATTCGGCAGAGCGCGTCATCCAGGATTATTTAACCTTTGCCAAACCGGCCATTGAAAGCTTTCAAGACCTGAATGTAAAAAGCGAACTTAAACAAATCATCAGCATTGTTCAGCCACTAGCCAATCAGAATTCGGTGGCGATTTCAACTGAATTCGCAGTGCTTGGCAATATTAAAGGAGACCAGCAAAAGTTTCGCCAATGCTTCGTTAACGTTCTCAAAAATTCCATTGAAGCGATGCCAAATGGTGGCTCGTTGATGGTATTGACGGAATATAGTCACGACTTTGTTTCGATTATCATAACGGATACTGGAATAGGCATGACCACTGAACAACTCGAACGCTTAGGCGAACCTTTCTATTCGACAAAAGGAAAAAATGGAACGGGGCTCGGAATGATGGTTGTATATAGTATTGTCCGTGCCATGGAGGGATTCATTTCAGTTGAAAGTGAATTGGGTGCCGGGACCACTTTTCAATTTAAATTTCCTGCTTCACTTCGGTCGTGAACAGTAATGGATAAACCGACGGCAATATACCGTCGGTTTTTGTTTTTTCGATTATTTACCAATAAACATTTGCACCCAATGGTTTCCGGTACCTTCAAATCCCACGCCAATATGAGTAAAGTTGGCGCTTAAAATATTTTTTCGGTGGCCTTCGCTATTCATCCAAGCATTTACAACTTCTTGCGGCGTACGCTGGCCTTGGGCAATATTCTCACCAGCTGATTTATAAGTTACGCCGAAATCCCTCATCATATCAAACGGGGAGCCATAAGTTGGGCTTGTATGCGAGAAATAGTGATTTTGCTTCATATCCAACGCCTTCTTCTGCGCAACACCGTTTAATTGCGTATCTGCCTTTAACGCTGGAAGCCCATTTTTACTGCGTTGCTGGTTCGTTAAATCAATGACCTGCTGAACATATTGACTGTTATTCCCTGCAGCCGGGGTCGTGCTTTGTTGTGCCGGCTTTTGCTGATTTGTTTGAGTCTGTGGCGCAGGCTTAGCTGATTGAGTCGGAGCTGGCTGGGCCTGCTGCTGTGGTGCAGGTGCTGGCTGAGTCTGCTGTGCTGGTTGCTTAGGCGCAGGTGCTGGCTGGGCAGCACGCTGGTCTTGCTGTCCAGTTGGAGCTTGAGCCGTTGGATTTTGAAACTGAACGTTCGGAGGCATATGAATGACTCCCGTTTGGAACCAGTTGCCTTGGCTTGGATCGACGCGGACATATTGATATTTGGCATCTCTAATCAATACCGCTCTTGTATGCGGATATTGATTGCTATCCAGCTTCGTTTGGTAAGCCGAAATCATATCATCATTGTTATTCCTGTTTTTACGGTTACGGTTGTCATCGAACAGGTTCGCATCAAAGTCGCGATCGCTGTTATCATTATTTGTGTAATCCTCAGTAAGCGGTCCATTGTGGTCAATGCCATCATCCCGCCCGTTACGGACATCCATTACACCATTGTCACGATCTCTGTCATTCATTCCGACCTGATCACGGTCATTTAGATTATTTCTATTGTCGTTATTACAAGCGGCCAATCCGATTGTCAGGATGGCTGTTACCATCATTGTCACTGATTTTTTTATCACTCGTCAAACCCCCTTTTTTTGAAAAACTCATTTGTCTTGCATGATTAGTTTTTATATTTTCGAAAAAAGTATTAATGGGAAATAACGACTTTAGGACCAATTACCTAAAAAAACAGATGCGAGCAGCACCTGTTTTTTAGGTTAACGATTAATATTAAGGATAAATTTATACCGATCTGCACGATATACAGATTTCACATATTCTATAGGAGTTCCGTTTTCAAGATAGGTAGTGCTCTCAATCAGCATTACTGGTGCCCCTTTACCGATATGCAGCAATTTTGCTTCAGTCTGGCTGGCAATCGATGATTCAATAACCTGCGATCCACTGGAAATCCTTAATTTCAGCTTCTCTTGAATATAGGCATAAAGCGATTGATTGACTATTTCTTGGGTCATTCCCTGAATGAGATTTGCAGGAATATATGTTGTTTCGATTGCCATAGGGACTCCATCCGCCAAGCGGACGCGCATGATTTCATAAACAGGTTCCGACTCGGAAATCGCAAGCTGGTTGGCAATATTTTCGGAAGCAGGGTTGATTTGAAAATGAATAAGCTGACTGCCCGGTTCCATTCCTCTTGCTTTCATTTCCTCAGTAAAGCTGGTTAATCCTTGAAGCGGCTGTTCAATTTTCCGTTCGGCAACATAAGTTCCCTTACCCTGGAGCCGGTACAAATACCCTTTATTTACAAGCTCGGTATACGCTTGTCTGACAGTCATACGGCTGATTTCGAATTTTTCCGCATATTCCCGTTCGGGCGGAAGGGCATCATCCGGCCTTAATTCGCCCTTTTCAATCAATTCGATTATATGTTCTTCTAGCTGATAATAAAGCGGGATCGGGGACTTTTTATTAATCATTCACCATAGAACACCTTTCTCATTAAACTTATATCTTATATATTAAACGGAAACAGCGATTTTGTCGGCAATTATTGTGACATTCGGATGCCTTTTTAAGACAGAGGCCGGAAATTGCTCTGTTATTTCCCCATTTAACAGCTGATCCAATGCCTCCCTTTTGCTTTCCCCTGATACTAACAACAAAATTTCCTTACCCTTCATAATGCTGGAAATTCCCATCGTAATCGCCTTTGTCGGAACATCCTCAATTCGCTCAAAGAATCTAGCATTGGCTTCAATCGTCGAAGGAGCCAAATCGACAATATGGGTTGTTGAATCAAATGAAGTACCCGGTTCATTAAATCCAATGTGTCCGTTGCTGCCTATCCCAAGAATTTGCAGGTCAATTCCGCCATGGCCTGAAATTAGTTGTTCATAACGGGCGCACTCTGCGGCTAAATCATCTGTGTCCCCATGTGGGATATGGGTGTTTGCTTTTTCAATATCAATATGGCTAAACAGATTCTCATTCATAAAATAGCGATAACTATTTGGATGACTGCCTGAAAGACCAATATATTCATCTAGGTTAAACGTTGTGATATTTTGGTAGGTCGTTCCATTTTGTTGATGATCCTTAATTAATGCTTGGTACGTCCCTATCGGCGTCCCCCCTGTTGCCAGTCCGAGGTTCATCCTTGGATTTTGGCGGACCTTTTCAATAATATAGGCAGCCGCTTTTTGACTCATTTCGGCATAATCCTTCACTTCAATCAGTTTCATTGATTGTTCTCCTCCCTATTAAAAGCCAGGGCTCCCCGGCAATATGTCATTGTAACCTCTAAGTCAGGATTGAGTATAACGATATCCGCATCTTTTCCCGGAGTGATACTGCCCTTCTTATCATACATGTTTAGCTGTTTGGCTGGATTTACCGAGGCCATTTCGACAGCCTCCGCCAATGAGCAGCCGGCAAATGTTACGATATTTTTTACGCCATGGCCCAATTTTAAAATGCTGCCGGCAAGAGTGCCGTCCGCAAGTACTGCCTTCCCGTCCTTTACGGTTACTTCCTGGCCGCCTAGGTCATACTGGCCATTTTTCAGGCATTTTGCCCGCATGGCGTCCGTAATTAATATTAAGCCTTCACTGCCCTTTTGTTGGTAGGCAAGCTTCACCGTTTCCGGACGGGAGTGAACGCCATCGACTATGAGCTCGGCTTTTAATTCGTCTCGTAAAAATGCGGCCCCGACAACCCCAGGCTCACGGTGATGCAGCCCTCGCATTTGATTGTAAAGATGGGTCACTTGATTTGCCCCAGCTTCAATCGCCTGATCCACTTGTTCGTAAGTAGCGTCTGTATGACCCAGTGAGGCAATCACGGAATTTTCTCTTAAGTAACGGACCATCTCTAGTCCGCCTGGCTGTTCAGAAGCAATCGTGACTTGTTTAATATTGCCGCCCGCCATCTCCTGCCATTTTTTAAATAATGGCAGATCAGGTTCGATAATATGCTGTTTCGGCTGAGCTCCAGCCATTTTCGGATTCACAAACGGACCTTCCAGATGGACGCCCAGTACTTCAGCTTTACCCTCGGAAGGCTGATTCATTATGTAATTAGCTGCATTTTCCAGTGCCTTTTCGATTTGATCGGCTTCCTGGGTAATGGTCGTTGCTAAAAAACTGGTGGTCCCTTCTTTTGGCAATGCAGTTGCCATCGTATCCAGCGCTTCCTTTGTCGCATCCATCGTATCGGCTCCTGCGGCCCCATGAATATGAACATCGATAAAGCCCGGAACGGCATGATAATCAGAAGGCAGCTCTACCACTTTATAGCCAGGATCCTCCTTGAGCTCTTCTGCCGACCCTACCTCGATAATTTCTTTACCGTTTATTTTTATGTATCCATTCTCAATAATGCCATTTCCCGAATAAACACGCATACCTTTAAGCAAAATATGTTCCATATCCATGTTCAAAAACTTCCTTTCGGTTGATAATTTAATATTAGCATGCTCTAGGTATAGTTGTCTATACCAGTATTCCGAAAGAAAATCGGCAGGTGTTTGACACCTGCCATGGCTTTACATTAAACATATACTTCCGATTCTTCTTTTTGGAAAAAGCTCTTCATCGCATGGAAGACATCTGCCTTCTGCTTGAGGATATAGTAGCGAAACCGCTCGTCTTTGATGTTTTTGTAAGCGGACATTAGCGTTGAGTGCCTGTTGTATTGATTTACCTCTCCATAGCCGAACATATTGGATACCTTCATCAGTTCTTCAACCAATTTGACGCAGCGGGCATTGTCCGATGTCAGGTTATCACCGTCCGAAAAATGGAACGGGTAAATGTTAAATTTTCGTGGCGGATACTTTGAGTCAATAACTTCCAATGCCTTGCGATAGGCCGAAGAACAAATCGTCCCACCACTTTCGCCTTTAGAGAAGAAGTCCTCCTCCGAAACGACTTTGGCTTCTGTATGGTGAGCAATAAATTCAATTTCCACCGTTTCGTACTTTGTGCGTAAAAATCTGGTCATCCAGAAGAAAAAGCTGCGGGCCATATATTTTTCCCAAATCCCCATCGAACCGCTTGTGTCCATCATTGCGATGACCACTGCTTTGGAATCCGGCTTGACAATTTCATTCCAGGTCTTAAATTTTAGATCTTCCTTGTAAATTGGATGAAATGCCGGCTTCCCGCTCATAGCATTCCGTTTAAAGGCTGACATCATCGTGCGTTTCTTATCAATATTCCCCATTAATCCGATCTTTCGAATATCGTTGAATTCGATATTTTCAACGAGATGCTCCTGCTCTTCTTTTCGTTTTAAATTTGGAAGCTCCAGTTGCTTGAATAACGCTTCCTCCAATTCCATAAGCGAAACTTCAGCTTCAAAGTAGTCTTCCCCAGCCTGGTCTCCGGCCCCTTGCCCTTTCCCAGGCCCTTTTTGTCCGCTCGATCCGTCACGTGCCACTACGTCCCCAACTTGACTGTCACCTTCACCTTGGCCCACGTGTTTGTTTTTGTCATAATTATAGCGGATTTTATATTCGTCCAGTGATCGTATTGGAATTCTTACCACATCGCGACCATTAGACATAATGATGCTTTCTTCCGTTATTAAATCTGGTAAATTATTGCGAATGGCCTCCTGCACTTTTTCCTGATGCCGCTGCTGGTCATCGTGGCCTTTACGGTGGAGGGACCAATCTTCTTTTGAAATCACAAATTGATGGTTGTTATCAGTCATTACAAACCCCTCCTTGAAAAAAATATGAAATTTTGACATGCACACATTTAAATCATTTACATACAATAACGCGAATGAAAAAATAGCTATATAATTGGATTACTTTATCCTATGCAGAAACAAAGAATAATTTACAAATAATTTAGACAATTAGTTTATTTGCCTATGAAAATGGACGAGCTCAATTGAGTTAGAAAAAAACAGACTGGCAGATGTTCCGCCAGTCTTATTTCCATTACCTATTTAGTAAACTACCTACATACCTTAGTAATTCGTTCGCAGAGGTGGAGTTGTAGCCATGCTCGTCGATTAGGCGGGCGACTACTTCGTTGATTTTCTTTAGCTGCTGCTCATCTGGCGTTTTCGTAGATGTGGTAATTTTGACGACATCCTTTAGATCGGCAAACAGTTTCTTCTGAATCGCTTCGCGCAGGCGGTCGTGGGAATTATAGTCAAACCGCTTGCCTTTCCGGGCGAATGCGGAAATTCTGATTAAGATTTCTTCCCTGAACGCTTTCTTCGCATTCTCCGAAATTCCAATTTGCTCTTCAATTGAACGCATCAATTTTTCATCCGGATTAATTTCTTCACCCGTTAACTGATCGCGCATCTTGGCTTTGTTGCAGTAAGCCTCCACGTTATCGAGGTAATTATCCATTAATGTCTTGGCAGACTCTTCGTAAGAATAAACGAATGCTTTTTGGACTTCCTTCTTGGCGATATTGTCATACTCTTTGCGTGCCAAGGAAATATAATTCATATACCGTTCACGAAGCTCTGCAGTAATCGACGGGTGCTGATCAAGTCCATCCTTCAACGAGCGCAGCACATCAAGCGCATTAATGGATGGCACTTCCTTGCGAATAATCGTTGAGGAAATCCGGTTAATCACATAACGCGGGTCAATGCCGCTCATGCCTTCATCCGGATACTCCTTCTTAAGTTCGTCAACATCGGCCGAATTATAGCCTTCAACACTTTGGCCGTCATAAAGCCGCATTTTCTTAATCAGGTCAATGTCGCCCTTTTTAGGCTCCTTTAATCTCGTTAGAATAGTAAACATCGATGCCACTTTTAACGTATGCGGCGCAATATGAACATCCGCCACATCGCTTTCGCGAATCATTTTTTCATAAATTCGCTCTTCCTGCGAGGCTTTTAAATTATAAGGAATTGGCATAACGATAATTCTGGAATGGAGTGCTTCGTTTTTCTTATTGGAGATAAATGAGCGATATTCGGTTTCGTTCGTATGGGCCACGATTAGTTCATCTGCCGAAATCAGTGCGAATCGCCCGGCTTTGAAATTGCCTTCCTGCGTTAATGACAGCAAGTGCCATAAGAATTTCTCATCACATTTCAACATTTCCTGAAATTCCATCATCCCGCGGTTCGCTTTGTTTAGCTCCCCGTCAAACCGGTAAGCTCTTGGGTCAGACTCGGAACCGAATTCGGCAATCGTGGAGAAGTCAATGCTTCCTGTCAAATCGGCAATATCCTGGGACTTCGGATCAGATGGGCTGAACGTTCCGATTCCAGTCCGTTTGTCCTCGGAGAAAAAGATTCGTTCAACTAACACATCTTCAATTCTGCCGCCATAATCCTGCTCCAAGCGCATCATATTTAATGGGGACAGATTTCCTTCAATTCGGATTCCATACTCATCATAAAAATCCTTCCGCAAGTGATGCGGGATTAAATGAAGCGGATCCTCATGCATCGGGCAACCCTTGATGGCAAAAACTGAGCCACGGTCGGTATGCGAATATTTTTCAAGGCCTCTTTTTAACATCGTCACAAGCGTGGATTTACCACCGCTTACCGGTCCCATCAAAAGCAAGATTCGTTTTCTGACGTCCAACCGTTTGGCCGCCGGGTGAAAATACTCTTCTACGAGGCGTTCCAATGCTTCTTCCAGTCCAAATAGTTCATTGCAGAAAAAGTTGTATTTCTTCGCCCCATTAACTTCTTCAATTCCGGCATCCTTGATCATATTATATACTCGAGAATGTGCAGACTGCGCTACCCATGGCTTTTCCTTTAACAACAGCAAATAGTCGGCGAATGTTCCTTCCCAGCGAAGTTTTTCCTCTTCTTCACGATACATCTCGATTTTTCTTAAAATATCCATATAGCCCTCCCCCTGTAGTTAATCAGAGACGATTAATATACTCTATGCACTTGGTCTATCGAACATGCGTGACGATAAGGCTGTTTTTCTTTTTTTGCTGTGATTCGATAATCTAGGCCTTTTCATTTTTCTAAGTTAGGCTATAATATTACTATATGTTTATAAATGAAATTTGTTTGTAGAAGGGGGATTTACATACAATGAGCTTATTCCTAATTCTATTGGTCATGGTCGCGTTTCTGGCCGCAATCTTCACTGCAGGATATAACGATAAACCAAATGCATAACCCTGGTACGAAATAAGAGAAAAAAGGCTGCCCTTTAAGCGTGGGGCAGCCTTTTCTAATTGTGATATTCAGTGTTAGACGTGATTTATCGCAGATCCAGTTTATTTTTTTGAATGAATTCCTTCATATACATTCTTGATTTCCGCTCGAGCATATTCGCCATTTGCTCTGTCCAGCGGTCCGCTCTCTTTCCGCCTGTTCTTTCCATATAGTAGCTTGAAATAATCTGGTCGTAGTTCTGTAGCTGTTGCAGATACACTTCTTGGTCCTGTTGGTATTCGTCCTCGTGGTAAATGTGTTCAAAGGGTAGTCTTGGTTTTTGCCCAGTGATTTTCGTCGGATAGCCAACAGCAAGGCCAAATAACGGAATCACACGCTCAGGGGTTTTCAACAGTTTTTGGACTTCTTCAAGATTGTTGCGGATTCCTCCGATATAACAGATGCCAAGCCCCATTGACTCGGCAGCAATGGCGGCATTTTGCGCGGCCAGTGCCGCATCAATCAAGGCAACCATAAATTTTTCCGTGCTTTCAATTGATGGGAGCACATCCTTTTGTTCCTGCTCGCCAATGTGGGAATGGCGATAGAGATCGGCACAGAACACAAAGAAATGACCGTTGTGTTCCACATATGGTTGATTTCCCACTACCTCCGCCAGCTTCTTCTTTTTCTCTTTATCCTTTACACCTATAATTGAGTATGCCTGGATAAAGCTTGAGGTAGAGGCTGCCTGGGCGCTTGTGACAATCGTTCTAATTTGTTCATCAGTTAACGACTTGTCCTCAAATTGCCTTAGTGAGCGGTGATTGAGGATGGTTTTAATTACTTCATTCAAGGCGATTCGTTCCTTCCCTTATATGTATGTATTCATGAAGACAGTATCCAGTGTTTTATAAGTTGTTTTAAAAAAAGAGGCCCTTCGGTGCAGGACCCCATCTGTCTATTTTAGACCTGGATAGTTTTGTTGCCTTAAGGCTTCGTAAATCAATATCGCCGCGGTATTGGATAGATTCAATGAAGTGACATTGTCGTTCATCGGGATTCTTAGTGCGACATCTTTGTTTTTTTCAATGACCTCTTTTGGAAGCCCTGTTGTTTCGCGGCCAAAAATGAAATAGTAATCTTTGTTTGGCTTGCTGTAATCAAAAGCTGTATGGTCCTTCTGACCAAATTTCGTTAAATAGAAAAATTCGCCACCGGCATTTTTTTCATAAAATTCATCTAATGAATCGTAAGTAATGATGTTCACGAATTCCCAATAATCAAGGCCAGCCCGTCTTAACGTTCTGTCATCGGCTGAAAAACCTAAAGGGCGGATCAGATGAAGCGTGGTATTGGTTGCAGCGCAGGAACGGGCAATATTTCCGGTGTTTGCCGGGATTTCTGGCTGATATAAGACTACATGCACTGGCATGACTTTCACCTCAAATTAAAACTCTACCTGTTATTATACCACGATCCTTTTCCCCTTCAAGAACACAGCCTCATCCATCCACGATGGTGTAAAACTTGTATTTAATATTGGGCGTGTAGGCAGAGGAATCCTCATACGCCCAGTAGCGCATCCGGCTGTTGTAGGTATGGGCATTCACAAGCGGCATCCCATATGCATCTTTGCCCGTCACAATGGTATTGTGGTTAAACCTTCCGTCCCCTTCGAAATCGTAGCAAATAACATCCCCCAAAAGTAATTCTTCAGGACTGCTGACTTCCTTTGCCCGCAAGCCGAGTTTGGAATTTGGCAGGTACGTTCTTAATGTGTGAGCGACCGCCCAGCTATAGCTCCAGTTTTTACTTCGCAGCCACCAGCCTGTACCGCGGTTAGGGTATCCCCTCATTGGAGCCTCACCAGCATGCAGGCATTGCGAAATAAAGTTCGTGCAATCATTATCAAACTTAGGATACGCCGGATTATAGGTGTTCCACCACCGCTCCGCATATTGCACAGCTCTGAGGCGATTATATTGGTAACTGATCCGTTCTTCCTTCGGCTCTTCGGCTGCTGCTTCATCTTTAGTGTTAGCAGCTTCTTCCCGGTAATCTTGATACACTGGCGGGGTAATTTCCTCATCCATGATAAGTGCTCCATGGTAGAACTTGGCTATTCTTTCTTCCCCTTCTTCTTCCATATAAAGATTCCCTTTTTGCTTCACTAAGTATTGATAATGGGCTTGATATTTTATTTTTTGAAAGTCATCTTCATCCGTGGTTTCGATTATGTTCCCGGTTACCTTCACTTTGACAATCTCAGCAGAGCGTTTCGCCATCGCCTCCAGCTTTCGTTCTGCTTTTGAAAAATAATCTTTAGAACTTCGCTGGCTTGAAACAAATTGTTGTACCCTAAAGTCAAACAAGTCTTGAAGTGATTGATGCATATTTTCTCCACTCCCTTCCCTTCATTCATATGAAAGTGGGTTGATTTTAAAATCAAGTGGAGTGGAATTTTTACGAATTAGGGCTAAGGGCATGAAAAAGAGCAAACCCAGAAGTTCGCTCTTTCTAATTTCGTATCAAATTCAAGCCTTTTTCAATTTCCTTTTGTACCTCAACATCCGTTTCCCGTTCACGGGCTTTTTCCAAAGCCGCCAGCGCCACATCGCCGCCAATTTTTCCAAGCGCCCAGGCTGCAGTGCCCTTGGCAACAAGGCTCACTTCTTTTTCTAACACTTCCACCAAATCTGGAACAGCAGTTTCATCTTTAAAATGAGCCAGAGCAATCATTGCGTTCCGCTGAATGGGCTTCTTCCCCCGCCACGATCCAGCAAGATAACCAAACTTCTGTTTGAAATCCCGGTTGCTTAATTTTAAAATCGGCTTTAATAAAGGTTTAACCGCTTCTGGGTCCGGTTCCATTTCATCATGAAAATGAAAGTTCTTACCTTTATTATGCGGGCAAGCCGTTTGGCAGGAATCACAGCCATAGATGCGGTTGCCGATTTTTTCACGGAACTCATCAGGAATCAGTTCCTTTGTTTGCGTCAAAAACGAAATACAGCGCTGGGCGTTGATCTGTCCGCCTTGGACCAATGCCCCGGTCGGACATGCATCTAAACACTTGGTACAGCTGCCGCATTGATCCTCGACAGGAGTATCGGGTGCAAATGGAATGCTCGTAATCAATTCACCGATATACACATAAGAACCAAACTCAGGCGTGATAATCGCACAGTTTTTTCCGCTCCAGCCGATTCCAGCCCGTTCCGCAACGGCGCGGTCCGATAGTTCCCCAGTGTCGACCATCGATTTTAACCGGGCTTCAGGCACCTTGGATAAAATAAATGCTTCCAGTTTGCCCAGCCTGTCCCGTAAAATATGATGGTAATCCTGCCCCCATGAGGCACGGGCAAACATCCCCCGGCGCGCGTCTTTTTTACTTTCTACCCGATTCAACATTTTTGAAGGGTAAGCAAGGGCAATCGAGATGATAGATTGGGCGCCATCCAGCAACAATGTTGGCGTGACCCGCTTGTCAATATCCGGCTCTTCAAATCCTGATTGGTAACCGAGTTCCTGCTGGCGAATCAAGCGATTTCTCAATTCCATAAACGGGTCTGCCGTCGTAAAACCGATTTTATCGATACCGATTTCTTTACTGTAAGCAATGATTTCTTCCTTTAATTTTTGAATATCCATTTTGAGCAACCTCCCTTCCAAAAAATTTGCTCTATATAAAAGTTGAATTTATTGGTTTCACATCTATCTATGATAAACTATTTTCAAGCAATTTTGGAGGTGGAACTGTTGGAAATTCGTGTTTCAGCGGAGATTTCAGAACTGATTCCTGATTTTAAGGTGGGAATAATTGAATATAAAAACATTACGGTCGGGGAATCACCGCAAATGTTAAAAGGACGGCTACAGCTGTTTCAGGAGTCTATATATTTCGACTTGGAGAGCAAAAGTGTTTCTGACTTGCCAGGCATTCAGGAATGGCGGAACATTTTTAAAAAAACTGGAAAGGATCCGAACAGGTACCGTCACTCTGCCGAGGCTTTATATAGAAGAGTAAAAAAGCAAAATTACTTTGCATCCGGCCAAAGTGCGGTAGATCTCTATAATTTTTTCTCGCTGCAATATCAGGTGCCGATCGGGCTTTATGATCTCAATTTGTTAAAAGGGCCGTTGGAAATTCGACTTGGAAGACAAGGCGAGGAATACATAGGATTAAACGGCAGGAGCAATTCACTGGAGCGCCTTGTTTTGTGCTCTGATCAGAACGGACCGTTTGGAAGTCCGTTTGTCGATTCAGAGAAAACCGCCGTTACCTTTAATACGAAAAATGCTCTGCAAATCATCTATCTTCGACCATCAACTGATGCTGAGAATGCTGAAAAACTGACGGAATCGTTGATGGACATGTTTGTCCAAATACATGGCGGCGATGCGTCGTATCAAATTTTAGGGTGCCAATAGGCATCTTTTTTAAAAGGCTCTTTTCAAAAAGATTCTTGCTTTTCTATGTAAAAACACTTCTCGATATTAGAAAATACGGCTTACCTGTTCCAACATAAATCACCAAAGATTATACAAATCACCGCTTTGGCCGCACATAGCCTGTCTAAGTGACCGGGCGACCAAAAAAGGGTTGGAACTGGGCAGGTAAAGTGGTTCTACCTGACCTCCAGAACAGAAAATTGATGAAATTGGGCACGTAGAGTGATTTTACGTGACCTCCAGACCGGAAAAATGATGAAACTGGGCACGTAGAGTGGTTCTACGTGACCTTCAGACCAAAAAAATGATAAAACTGGTCACGTAGAGTGGTTTTACGTGACCTCCAGAACAGAAAATTGATGAAATTGGGCACGTAGAGTGGTTCTACGTGACCTTCAGACCAAAAAAATGATGAAACTGGGCACGTAGAGTGGTTCTACGTGACCTCCAGACCAGAAAATTGATGAAACTGGGCACGTAGGCCATTCCAATAGAAACTGCTCTTGCAAAAACAATCGCTCCGGTCGCATAGGAGCAAAAACAACAATGATTCCAATTCCAAAACAGCCCTTTATAAAAAGTAAACATGAAAAAACGCAGCGCAACGTTCTTTTCGAAACGTTACACTGCGTTACCTATGTATGGAGCGGGTGATGAGAATCGAACTCACAACAACAGCTTGGAAGGCTGTGGTTTTACCACTAAACTACACCCGCAAAGAATATTAATCTAAGTAAAAGTTTATTTACACGCACGTTCATGCCTCTTCCTCTAAAAGCATATTCGAGGATGCTGGATGCGTCGAGGCAACTCGCAGCTTATTCACGATGTGTTGCTCGTGGCTGTGGTTTTACCACTAAACTACACCCGCAAAGAATATTAATCTAAGTAAAAGTTTATTTACACGCACGTTCATGCCTCTTCCTCTAAAAGCATATTCGAGGATGCTGGATGCGTCGAGGCAACTCGCAGCTTATTCACGATGTGTTGCTCGTGGCTGTGGTTTTACCACTAAACTACACCCGCAAAGAATAATAAAAAATCACAAAATAAAATTACTGATAGTTGGTTGGTGCTTTTTGATATCGTATGCTCACTATTAAGATTTTACCACCATTATTTTTGGCAAATTGGTGAGGAACCAACTGACCTTTATTATATTACACACTATCTCCAAGTTCGTCAAGGTGGAAACTCGAATTTTGTCGAATATTTTCTTTTAAAGCAAAAAGTCCACCAGTGCAGTGGACTTTTTGCTTTTATTTGAGATACGTATTAATCCAGTGAATCACATCCACTTGAACCTCATCCCTGTTTGTTTCATTTAGTAATTCATGGCGGGCGTCTTCGTAAAATTTATAGTCGACATTTTGCATTCCTTCCGCCTTGTAAGCTTGGAACGTCTTTAAAACACCTTTTGAGTTTGCCCCCACCGGGTCCTTACTGCCGGAAATGAGGAAAATTGGCAGTCTTGCCGGTGTCGCCATAATATTCTCCGGTTTATTAACCGTTTCAAGCCCTTCAAGCAGGTCATGGAAAAATCCTGAAGAAAAAACCCCGCCACAGAAAGGATCAGCGATATATTTATCCACTTCCTTTTCATCTCTGCTCAGCCAATCAAATTCGGTCCGGGTTGGCCGAATCGCTTTATTATAGCTGCCAAAAGTAAGCTTATTCATTAATGGACTTGGCGTCCTCTTTCCCTTCTTTTTCATCTCCCTAGCAGCAATCAGTTTGCCGATTTTCCCCATCATACCAGGGTCGCCGCCAGTACCGGAAAGAATCACTCCTGCAAGCCTTCCACCGTAAAGTTGTATGTACCTTCTTGATAAAAATGAACCCATACTATGGCCGAATAGGAAAATCGGCACATCAGGGTACTCTTTTTCAATGATAGAGGTGAGGGTCTCCATGTCTTTCACGACCTTTTCAAAGCCTTGCTCATCAGCAAAATAACCGATGCTGTTGGTTTTGGATCCGGTCATTCCATGGCCCCGATGGTCATTGCCGTATACAAACATATTTTGTGCAACCAGTTCCCTAGCAAAAGAATCATAACGTTTAATATGCTCAGCCATTCCATGGGCGATTTGCACAATCGCTTTTGGCGGCCCTTCTCCATCTCCCACCCACTTACATGCGAAAATTTCCATGCCGTCATTCGTTTGATAAGAAAAATCGACTTGCTGCATCATTCACCACTCCCAGTAATCAGAAAAAAGAGACTTACCCAATCGCCGAATAAATTGTGTAAGTCTCTGAGTTTCCTTCTCGCTATTAATCTAAGAAAAATATATCTAACATTTGGAAGATTGTCAATTTCTTCTATTGATTATAAGGCTTTCTTTAATACTCTATACTGAACCGATTCTACTCTATATATTGAAAGCTCCTTTTTATACAAAAAGCCGATACTCTGATTACCTCAAAGTATCGGCTTTATACCGGTGGTCGGGGTCGAACCGACACTCCTCACGGAACACGATTTTGAGTCGTGCGCGTCTGCCAATTCCGCCACACCTGCATTATTATTGGCTGATTTAATTGCCAACTAACTTTAAATACCTACGCACTTATGTATACATTCATATGGGAAAGTGTCAACGACAAAATAATTGTAGAATAGTATTCAATGAAGTTGTCAAAGCGGGTAATGCATCTACCAACACAGCAAAATTAGGCTGCAACAGCAACAAAGGTAATTGGAAATAATCAAACAAGAGGCAAGCAATCTATCTAGATTGCTTGCCTTTTCCCTTCTAAATATAAGTACATAAATTTAACTATTATGTCCAAGTGAATGCATACACCTGTTTTTATTCTTCAAACGATAACTTTTGCACTCCATTCTTGGCACTTCCTCTTTCAGTAGCAGGCGAATCATGCAATGAACCTTCCCCAACTACAAAGGGATCGTCTGATTTCGTTCCCCCGCGAATGAAAAGATCGGGCACTCCATCTTCGCCAACATCAATAAAAGCCCCAGGTGCAACCAACTTTCCAGTCTTTCCAGCTACTTTAAGGTCCGCTTCAGTCACTGCTCCGGCTCCATCCTTCTTGTTTGCAACATAGCAATAATGGGCAGAAGACACAGTTGCAAATGAAAAGGACAGTACTAACGTGGTAATAGAGACCCTAAGTAGTTTCCGTCGTTTTTTCAACAATTCTTGACCACCTCACCTCAAATATTTAACATCAATAAATCATATTACGCTTAATCCTACTTTAGACATATTTTTTCTCGTACCCATTACCTTAGTGGTAAAACTTAGAACCTCAATAGTCCTAAAACATCACTTCCATTTTAAGTCACATAACCCGGTTAATTAGGATATTGGGACTTCACCTATGAATATCCAAAAATGCCAGGTATCATCCAATTAATTGGATGATACCTGGCATTTTTTTCTGGTTATTTTGTTTCAATGAGATGTATTATTTTCATTCTGGCTATTACCTTCATAGGTTTCTTGCATATTTTTAAGAATTTATTTCCCTAACCATTCCATCCATTCTTGTTTCTTCCACCATGGTTTTAAAATCATTGCCGGACGGATTCTGGAATAATCGAAGCCCGAACTCTGGTGCCACTGCAAACAGATGGTCAAAGATATCGGCTTGGACCGATTCATAAACTGCCCATCTTATATCATTTGTAAATGCATAAATTTCAATTGGCAACCCATATTCAGTGGGTGCTAGCTGCCTGACCATTAAGGTCATGTCCTGATTGATTCCACGATGATGTTGAAGATAATTACTGATATACGCCCTAAATACGCCGATATTTGTCATCGTTCTTCCGTTCACAGGATTGCTCCGGTTAATTTCATTTTTTGCGTTGTATTCTTCAATCTCTCGTTCCTTGTTGATGATATAATCCGAAAGATATTGGATGTTGATAAATTTATCGATCATCTCCTCGGAGCAAAATGAAATACTATTTGTATCAATAAATAAAGACCGCTTTATCCGACGACCTCCTGAGATCTGCATTCCCCGCCAATTTTTAAAAGAATCGGAGATTAGGGCATAGCTTGGAATCATCGTGATCGTTTTATCCCAATTTTGCACCTTTACTGTATTTAAAGAGATATCGATAATGTCTCCGTCCGCCCCATATTTAGGCATTTCAATCCAGTCACCAACCCGAACCATGTCATTTGCCGCCAGTTGAATTCCTGCAACAAGTCCCAATAACGAATCTTTAAAAACCAGCATGAGCACGGCTGAAAGAGCACCAAATCCGCTCAGAAGAATAAGTGGGCTTTTGCCAATCAGATTCGCCACGACCATGATGACTCCTAACGTGATAAATATAATATTAACAACCTGAATATATCCTTTTATCGGTTTAATCTTCGATATTTCAAACGTTTGATAAATATCATTAATCGCATTTAGACAGGTAGTAATGATGATTAATCCAACAATGATTATATAGGCAATGGCCCCCTTTTCAATCAATTGCTGATAGGCCGGAAAGGTTGAAGAAAAGGAATAAATGATCAGCGCCGGAACAATATGGGATAGTCTATGGAAAACCTTCCGCTCCAACATGATTTTGTCCCACTTGAATTTATTTTTTCTCAAGATATGATTAATAATCCTTATGACTACCTTTTTCGTGATAAAATTCGCCGCCAAACAGACAACTGCAATAAAAAGAACCATTATGATAATAGATAGATACTCAGTTAGTTGAGGACCCATTTCAAATTTTAATAGCAGATTACGAATAAACTCCATCTTTTTCCCTCCGTTATGTACTAGTTTTCGGTCTCATAGGTGAAGTGGTTAAACGAGAGATTCTACTATTATATCAAAAATAACTTATTAACACCTGATAAAGAAGAATCATTCTTCTGTTAATGATTAACCAATTTAATCTAATATTGTGAAGTTATTGGTACTATTTGATAGAATGAATATACAAGAAACAGGTAAATGCGTAGTCACTATTCAATGTTGATTGTTATATGCGCATCTGATCATTGTTTAATGGGTAACATTTTAATAAGACAATCTATTGCATTAAAACAATGAAAGGGAGACAGGTATGTATGAAAAAATTTATTAATGCAACTATATATGGGGACTCGGATTCTAAAGAAATTTTAGTAGAAAACGGTCAATTTAGAGCAATAGGCAATGATTTAGGAAACGCAGATGAAGTGATTGATTTAAAAGGCCGTTTAGTGCTGCCGCCCTATGTTGACCCCCATTTACACTTAGATTATATCTTTTCAGGTTTAGGCGAAGGAAATGCAAATGTTTCAGGCACCTTATTTGAAGGGATTCAGCGCTGGAGTGATAATAAGAAATCATTGACGGAAGAAATGGTGCGTGAGCGCGCGATTAAAGGGATCCAAAAAGAACTGAGCAAAGGGGTTCAATTCATTCGTTCACATGTAGATATTACCGATCCAAATTTAACTGGAATGAAGGCTTTAATTAAACTGCGGGAAGAATTAAAAGATATCGTTACATTACAACTTGTAGCTTTTCCTCAGGAAGGATTTTTTAGATATAAAGGGGCCGAACGTCTAATGGAAAAAGCCCTTGAAATGGGCGCTGACGTAGCAGGCGGGATCCCTCACTTCGAAATTTCATATGAACATGGCGTTGAATCATTAAGACGGATTGTAGACATGGCAATAAAATATAACGTCATGATTGATATTCACTGTGATGAAAACGATGATCCAAATAGTCGTTTTTTAGAAGTGCTAAATGCGCTTGTTATGGAAAAAGACTATGGTAAATACACGACAGCAAGTCATACTTGCAGCTTTGGTTCCGTAGAAAACAGTTACGCGAATAAAATGTTAGGTTTATTTAGGGAATCAAAAATTAACTTTATTTCGTGCCCAACTGAAAATGCACATTTGCAAGGTCGTGGTGACAGTTATCCTAAACGTCGTGGACTTACACGAGTTAAAGAGCTGTTAAATAACGGAAATAATGTGGCATTTGCGCAAGATTCGATTGCGGATTACTGGTATCCATTAGGAAATGGAAATATGATGAATATTTTGGACAACGGGATCCATTTAGCTCATTATACACACATTGATGAAATCAATAAGGCGTTCCACCTGATCACATATAACGGAGCAAACATTATGAGAGTGAACGATGAGTATGGCATCGAAGCTGGAAAACCGGCAAACTTCATCGTTTTAGATGCACAAGATGCCTATGAAGCGATTCGTGAGCGTGCAGAAGTACTTGCATCCATTCGGAATGGTGAATATCTCTTCAAAAGTGAACCAAGAGAAAATGAAATCGAAATAGATTTCTTAAAACAAGTATAAGTTCTTTACTATCCTTAAAGGGATTATCCCCCTCAACATGTAGTTTGAGGGGGATATTTTGTTAAAACGGATTGCTTTGAAACGCGTTTCGGCTTTGGCTCCGACCCGGATCGTCCAAAAATCCGATGGTCCTGTCACCTTTTTTGCAGATTACGAGGAAAAACGCATCTCCAAACTAAGTTTTTTCAACTTTTCTTTTTCAATTGCTTTTAAGCGAATCGCTTCGGATACCCTCTCAGGCAAATCCTGGGCGACTTTAACATGGAACTGTCGATTTATAACAGCTTCTTTTAATTCAGCAATTGTATCGCATTCTTGATCAAGCACCGTGTAAACTGCACCGAACTGCTTAAAATGATGGGTATCACTGCCACCCACGACTGGTTTAGACAAACTTGCGGCAAAGGTTTGCACGTCCATGGTGTTTTCTTCTATTCCACGGGTATGCAAATCCTTCCCATTTAAATCAAAGGCATCCAGTTGTTTTAATAAAGATGGATCTAAATCCTTTAACGGTGTGCTCTCCCTAAAAGGATGTGCACCAATGACAAGCATGTCATAGTTAGACCGTAAGTTTAATAGATTTTCAAGCGGAATAAAGGTCTCTTCTTTTGTATAATCATTCAACTCTGCTCGCAATGCCCGGATATCCTGTCTATTCCCAATACATAAAATATGACCAACTTCTTTAATATCCACTTCCATACCTGGGAAAACCTTTAAACTTTGAATATTATAATAACCATCTTCATATGGAAAGTGTGCATCCAATGTATCATAAACTTCATGAAAATTTTTCGTATTAAAATGTTCGGTTAATGCTACTCCATTAATCCCACTCTGAAGTGCATGTGTTGCCATTTCCAAGTAATAGTCGGCCGAGAAATCAAACTTTTTCCCTAATTTACCATGTGTATGAAAATCAAAATTCAATCGAAGCACTCCCTTTTATAGAACAAAATGCAAAGCATGAACAATAATTAAATAAAAGATTGAAATCATAATAAATGAGTAATCCATATAAGTAAATTTCAGATAACTTGTTTTCAGCTTAATCATGTCACGATTATTTACACCATAACTAAAACCTTTTGTTTCCAACGCTTCGACTGTCGTTCTTGAACGTTTCGCCGTATTCAACATTAGGGGATAAAAAGATTTAATAAAGATTAATAGGAAATAGGTTATTTTTCGCAAATAAACAAATCCGTTTTTGGTTGGTGCCTGACCACGAAGTCGGTACGATAAAATAATCTGCTGAAACTCTTCAAATAATGTCGGCAAAATTCTATATCCATAGGCGACACTAAATGAAAACTTTTCCGGAAAACCCATTCGTAAGAGGGCATCGCTAAATCTTTCCGGATTTAAACTAGTAAAAACGGCGACACTGGCAAGCGATATCCCGCCTAATTTAATACTAAGCCAAAACATGGGCAAAACTGTTTCTAGGTTTCCTCCGAAAAAAAGAGAAATAATGAAGAGGATAAACATTTCACTCAAAAGACCAAGGCCCAGTACTGCTAAAATAAGTGGACTGACTTTTGCTTTATAAGTAAGAAAAACCATGAGAATCAAATAGCCTACAAGTACGATATGGCTATGAATAAACCATGGAACAATCGCAAAATAGCAATACCAAATAAGCAATAGGCGCGGATCCAGTTTAGTGAGAAAATTTTCTTCCACACTATAGGCCGTTCTAACAAGCTCATTTTTTATATATTCAAGAGAAACCTTTTCATTGATAAATTTGCTTAACTCCACTTTACGCACCTCGCTCTTTCGCAAGATTCCAATACTCTACAAACGATTCGATTGATGGACAATGCGGGAAATGAAGTTCGTTACACAATGTGATAATTTGAGGAGGAACTAAACCCGCACATTGCAAAATTTCTTCATTTCGAAAAATGACATCACTTGCATCATCTGCTATCAATTGGCCATCATTCATAACAAGTACTCGCTCTGCCCATTCAGAGACAAGCTGCATATCGTGGGTAGCAATAATGATCGTATCCACATGTGCTTCTAACCTATTAAACATCGACAATACTTTATTCTTCGTGGCAATATCCAAATTGGCCGTCGGCTCATCAAGAATAATAACAGAAGGCTTTATTGCCGCTCCGATTGCAAGAGAAACACGACGCTGCTGACCACCACTTAACAAACGTGCATCCTGATGCTGCAAATCTGTTAAATCAAAATCCACTAAGATTTGGTCAACTTGGTTAGTATAATCATGAACCTTTCTTGCTTTTAAATAGTACTCTATTTCCTTCCGAACACTATCATCGATAAACATTTCTTCAGGGTTTTGAAACACAAAGGCAACATGACTTGATAGAGTTTCAGGTGAATAGTTGGGTAATGGGTTGGTCACTAACTCCATTGTTCCCTGTTTGGGTTTTACAATTCCACCTATTACCTTTAGCAAAGAAGATTTCCCTGAACCGTTATTCCCTACTAATGCGATTTTGTCTCCTTTATAGAACCTGGCAGATAGATTTTTCAACGCCTTTTTCATTTCTTTATGAATCGCTTGATACTGTACCGTAATGTTCTGTAAGGAAAGAATAGGCGATTTGTCCGTTTTGGTTTGGAAGGGGTGTTCATAGAGCGCTGGAACTTTCCCTCTAAAATGCTTAATGGCTTCCTCTAAAGTAATCGGATAGTTTCCATCACGATTTATATGATAGGCTGCCATTGTGACTTGAGGGGGATGGATTTGTCGTGTAACCAAATCATCCACACTGCAAAGTGCGTCTCGAACATCCTTCTTCCAAACCATTTCTCCCTGATCCATAAGCACGACTTTGTTACAGTACTTTGCAATAAATTCCGTATGGTGTTCAATCGTAATAATGGTTGTGCCATATTCTTCATTTAATTTTTTTAATACGTCATAGATTCGTGATGCATGCTGGGGATCTAACTGAGCAACAGGTTCATCTACGATCAATAATTTGGGTTTCATCGCGATAGCCCCTGCCAATGCCAGCAAATGTTTTTGTCCGCCGCTTAATTGCCATACAAATGCATTCGCTAAATGGGAAAGACCGGTTACTTCCAGGGCCCATTTTCCACGTTCTTTAAAATCCCATAAACCATAATTTAGTGGTACGAAAGAAGCATCATCCAGTACTGTGGGACGCAATAACTGTTTTTCAAAATCTTGATACACATACCCAACTGTTTTCGATAAGTCAGCAACATCATGTTTGGAAGTATCTAGGCCATCTACAACGACCTCACCTTCAAACTCCCCAACATAAAATTTAGGAATAAGCCCATTTAATGTTTTGCATAGGGTTGATTTCCCGGAACCATTCCCACCGATGATCGCTAAGAATTCTCCTTCTTCTACTGTTAATGACACCCCATTTAAAACCCTGGTTTCACTTCCTGGATATTGAAATGACACATCTTTCACTTCCACCAACGGCTTAGAGTGCATCATTTATTTCCTCTCCCGAACTAGCTGCTTTCCCTTTTTTCAACATGAATAATATGATAGCTAGCGAACATACTGCAGCAACGCCAATAATAATCCAAATAAATTGATTTCCGTACATATCAACAAATTCCGGTTCCCACACAGCAAATTCAACATCTGATTCAGATAATACTTCTGCACCAAAAGCAATTACAGCTAAAACAAGGCCAGTTACTACAAATTTAGGAGTAATAATCTTATTCAATGAAATACTCACTTTGTTATTACGTGGTTTCATTCCTAATAACGGCTCCATTTTTCCGTATAAACGCGGAACTAAGTAAATGGTTGGAAGTAAAACAAATAAAGTCCCTGAGAAAATAAGGTCTGTTAAAAATTCAACACCTTCAACAACAAAAATACTTTCAGCCAAACCTGGAACAGCTTCGAAATCCTCAACACCAATGACAACTTTTAAAATATCAACAATTGTAGCAAAGACAAGGAATACACCATAGCCGACAATTGCCCCCGTCGCAACCTGTGAGATTTTCTTCGGATCACGTACTATCATGCCTCCGATACACATACCAAGAGAGAACAAGATAAACTTCTCAACTTCACCAATGCCGCCAAATTGACCAAGCATTAATTCACCAAAAATCAACTCTCCTGTAGAAGCGCCAATTGCCGCATATAACGGATGGAACAGAATACAGAGAGTTAAAGGAATAAATGCAAATGCATCAATCGACAATTCAATTGGACCTACATTTATAGATGGTACAAGCTCAGTAAACATGTTACTTAATCCGTACAGACACATTGATAGAATAAAAACCATCATTTTTTGAGACTGCGTTAATTCATACGGTTTTGTTATCAAAGTAATTCTCCCCCTTATCAATTATCACTTTCATTATAAGGAGGGATTGTAAATTACCCATTAATTGAATGTTATGAATTCGTAATAATTTTTCACAAATAATTTTATGTAAGATTTTTTTCATTTTGTGATAAACTTTTATGTAGGAGGAGATGTATTTGATTTTTAATTGGGATGTTTCTGAACTGACGGCAAGTCAAAAGCGAATTGCCGATTTTATAGAGAAAAACGGGGAACGAATTTTATATTATTCCGAAACAGAGCTGGCGAATGAACTAGGGATTAGCAATGCCACCATTTCGCGATTTTGGAGAAGAATAGGCTATGAAAACTTTAAAGCTTTTAAAGCTGCTATATTGGAAAAGGAGCAGCTTTCACCACAAAAAAAATTAAAAAATTCATTAGATAAAATCCAAACGCAACAATTAAACATTCATGAACACTTACTATCCATTTCTAACAATCAAATTCTAAATACATTGGAAGAATTGGACTCTGAACAGTATAGAGAAGCCATTTCGCTTATGTCAAATTGTAGGAAACTATACATTCACGCACCAGCCTCAGCTGAAGGAATTGCTGTACTCATGAAACATCGCTTAGATCGATTTGGGTTAGATATTGAAATACTTCAGAAAAACGGGCAGGAATTATTTGAATCTCTCATGCACATTCAAAAAGAAGATGTGGTTTTTTTATTCGGTTTTGTAGCGATGACACCTGAAGCCTTTGTGCTGCTTGATTATGCGAAGAGAGTAAACTATAAAACTATCATCATTACTGATCTGCTCATTTCTGATTTTCAAGACGACGGAGATTATATCTTCTATACTAATCGTGGCGAATTATGGGAGTTCCATTCTATGATTGCACCAACATTTTTAGTTGAAAATTTTATCCTAGGCATCGGCCAATACCTAGAGCAACAATCACTTCGTAATTTAGAAAAACTAAGTGAACTGCGCAAAATATATAAGGATTTGCTGCCTAGGAAACATTAGATTGTCTTTTAATTAAATTGGCTCATGACTGACTGGATGGTGCTGATCTGGCAAAAAGGTCCCTGATGCTAGAATCATCAGAGACCTTTTACATATATTATATCCATTAAAAATACACTGTGGAATGTTTTTGGTTTACATTATAAATTAATATTTATATGATTGACCGCCGTCAATATTAATTACGGCTGCATTAACAAATGAAGCTTCACCAGATAATAGGAATGCTACAACGTTTGCTACTTCTTCTGGTCTGCCAAAACGTTTCGTAGGGTTAACGCTGACAAATGCTTTCCCGGCTTCTTCAGGATTTTCTGGGTCAAGCTGTTTTAAAGATGCTTCTACCATTGGTGTCATAATCGCACCTGGAGCAATTGCATTAACAGTAATACCAAATTGGCCATATTCTACTGCAGAGTTACGTGTTAAACCAACTACACCATGTTTACTCGCTGCATAACCTGATTGATTGCCTACACCGCGAATACCGCCAACGGAAGCGGTGTTAACAATTGATCCATACCCCTGTTCCTTCATTACCTTTAAAACATATTTTAGACCGTAGAAAACACCGTTTAAGTTAACACCTAACACTTTTATAAATTCATCAATACCGAAATCTTCAGTTAGATTTTGTTTCCCTTCGATACCGGCATTATTAAAGAAACTATCCACTTTACCAAATGATTCTACTGTTTTGTTGACATAATGTTGAACAGCTTGTTCATCTGCAACGTTCGCCGTAATTAAGATCACTTCTGCAGTTGGTGCAACTTCTAATACCTTTGCTTTGGTTTCTTCTAACCCTTTTTCGTTTAGGTCGACTAAAGATAGTTTTGCCCCTTCTTGTGCAATTCTTAGAGCTGTGGCCTGTCCTAATCCAGAGCCTGCCCCAGTAATAATGACCACTTTATCTTCAAAACGTTTCATAATAAAATCCCCTTTGTTGTTAGATTTTACTGCCTAGCTAGGAGTTTTGTGAACAATTTAATCATATACCACTCCAATTTTATTTTCAATTAAAGAGTCTCGAAATAAAGATATTTGCATATAAAAAAGCAGGTAGTCCCTAAACCTCCCTGCTCCCCCAATATTTTCCTAGTCCTATGCGGCCACATCTCTCTTTGTAAATACGCCAAAAGCGAATAGTTGAAATACAAAGAAGTAAATCAGCAGCATGGTAATCGAAAAGCCTACTGTCATGCCTTCGACCAAGGGAACGCCATCGAAATATTGGGTTAGATTTGTATTCGCAAATAAGATATATTTCGCCCATTCATACCGTGATGCGATCAATGTCGTAATCTGCCCACCCATCAATAACAGGAAAATGGATAAGCCAACCGCCAACGAACTGTTTCTGAATACAGCGGAAATCATAAATGCCATCGTCGTAATCATGATGACATCGATGGATGACAAGAAATACGTCTTAATTAAATAGAAGAACATATTTTGCTCGACAACACTTCCATTTGAGTAGGCAAGATGCACTTGGCTGCCGTCACCTGTTCCAAATAATGCAAATCCGAAAATCGCGGCACCGCCAAACAAAATCGTCAACATCAACAAGCCAAATAAGATCACTGTAAAATATTTAGATAAGAGGATTTTGGATCGTTTGATCGGCCGAATTAATAGAAGCTTGACCGTTCCCCAGCTAAATTCACTGGCCACAATCCCCGCGGCCACAATAATCGTGAATAAACCTGCAAACGATATGAGCGCCATGCTTTCCTTAATAAATGACCACCCCGTATACTCTGAGTCAGGTGTTATTTTATGGTCCAACCGATATTGATTAATGGCAATTTGCCTTTCTAAATTTTTTTTATAGGTAACGGCTGTTGAGGGCAGCTCGCTCAATTGTTCTTGATCGGCTGCAATCTGCTGCTGTAATTGCTGTTCCCATTGAGGATTAACCTCTTGATTGCCCCCATAGATTTTGGTTAATGTTCCTGTACCGATGATGGCGAGAACCAGAAGTCCAATCATCACATAGGTACCGGGACGTTTAAATATTTTGATCCACTCATTAACAATGAGATTATGCATGAACCTTCTCTCCCTCGGTTGTGACTTCTAAAAAACGCTCCTCTAACGATTTGGCAATTGGCTTCACTTCAAAAATACGAATTCCTTTTTCGACGAACAATTCAATCATATTCGGGACGTCTTCTTTTTCCAGCTCGATTTCAATTCCATTTTTCACTTTTTCATAGGATACACGGAGGTCTTTAAGGGTTGCGATTGTACTCAAATCCACTTCGAAGAAATATTTCTGTTTATCTTCCTGCTTAAAATCATGAACCTTTTGGATGTCGACGAGTTTGCCGTGTTGAATAATCGCGATGCGGTCACACATCATTTCCATTTCCGCTAATAGATGGCTGGAAACAATGACGGACATCCCTTTTTCCTTCGTCAATTTTTTCAAATGATCACGAATCTCTCGTATTCCCGCCGGGTCAAGGCCGTTGGTCGGTTCATCGAGAATCATCACCTTCGGGTCATGAAGCAGGCTTTGGGCCAATCCTAGCCTCTGCCGCATCCCAAGCGAGTAAGTTTTTACTTTATCATGAATTCGGTCTTTCAACCCAACAAAGTCCACGACTTCATCAATTTTCTGCTTGGAAATGCCCTTAATCATCCGGGCATATTGCATCAAATTTTGATACCCGGTTAAAAATTTGTATAGCTCAGGGTTTTCGACAATCCCGCCAATATTTTTTAGGGCATCCTCAAACTCTTTTTCCACATTCTTGCCACAAATCAAGATTTCGCCGGACGTGATCCCCATAAGGCCGACCATCATCCGGATGGTCGTGGTTTTCCCAGCCCCATTTGGCCCTAAAAAGCCGAACACTTCACCCTCTTCAATAGTGAAGCTTAGATCGTTGATAATCGTTTTCCCCTTGATTACTTTTGTGACATGTTTCAATTCCACAACAGGACTACTCATTACTGTTCCTCTCCCTTTCCGCCATTGTCGATTTAAACCAGTCTAGCACCGATAGACCGGCTTCTTCTCTTAAGTCTTCGACATTTTTCTGGTCGATGATCTGCCCGTTGAAAATGACAATCGCCTCATCTAAAAGCGGTTCAATTTCATCGATTTCATGGGTGGCGATAATGACGGTCTGCTCGTCAAAATTAATGTATGACAACATACTTTTCACGATAGAATCACGGACCATTGGATCAAGTCCGGAAAATGGTTCATCCAGCAGCACGACAGGAGCCGTCCTTGCCAAGGCCAGAACCAGTTTTAATCTACCGCGATTTCCCTTCGACAATTGTTTTATTTTCTTCGCACCATCGAGCTTCATATCCAGTAAAAGCTGTTTCGCCTTGTTCGTATCGAAATCAATGAATTGCGAGGTATAAAATTCAACCATGTTTCCCACTGTAAAGGAAGGATAAAACATATCCAGTTCCGTTAAATAGGCGACTTTTTGACTAATTCTCCTTGTAACTTCTTCACCGTTCACTTCCACCTGGCCGAGGTCCGGATAAACAAGCCCAGCAATCATTTTTAAGGTCGTCGACTTTCCGCTGCCATTTGGCCCCAGCAGCCCATAAATTTTCCCGGCTTCAAATGTGAGGGAAACATTTTTTAAAGAAAAATCTTTCCCATATCGTTTCGAAATGTTCTTTAGTTTAATGGTCACCCCTGTTCCCCCCTAAAATATTGCTGTAAGCCCCGGATCATTTCCTCCTGAGAAAAACCAAGCTCTTGCATGCTCTGGACAAATCCACCAATAATATCGGTTTGCAATCGAGTCTTCAATGCTTGGAGGACCTGCTCATTTTCTGTGACAAAGGTCCCCTGCCCTCGCTTTGTTTCCACGATTCCCATCCTCTCCATCTCGCTATAGGTTCTTTGAATGGTGTTAGGGTTAACGCCTGATTGAATCGCCATTTCCCGAACAGAAGGCAGTTTATCCCCTGCCTTTATTTCTCCTCTTACAATTTGGGATGACAGGTGATCGGCTATTTGGATATAGATTGGTTTCGATGCTTGGAAATCTTTTGCCATCACGATTACACCTCAACTTTTCTGTCGAGTAACCAACAAGAAATTAGGAATAAGCAGACCGCAAGGATAACATAAAACAGAAGTCCCAGCACGGGAATATTGGTTGCATTCAAATAGATCTCCCAACTGCCTTGCTTGTGGCTAAAATTCGTACCTGCAAGTACTGGTATCTTCCACATGTTAATGACTTCTTTGAAAATCGGTATCCTTGTTAAAAACGTAAAGATAACATTGTATAGAAAAAAGATCAGCAGTAGTACGAGCCAGCGCCAACTTTTGATTGTCGGAAATTTCCCCAAGGAATGATAAATGGTCCAATAAAACATTGCCCAGCATGACACATATACCCCGAACAATAACAGTCCGAGATTGAAAATGATTGTGCCGGCAAATAAGTCACTCGCTTCAATATGAATTTGATTTTTGAAAAATTGATAAATAGTTAAACCGACTGCCGATAAATACAACTGGGTGACCACTTGATAGGCAAAGCTGACAGAGACTTTTGATAATAATAGCGCCTTACTGCTTTGTGGATTATAGAGCCATAATTGTGTTTTTCCTTCCAACCGGAGCATGGACAATAACATACACGGCAGAAAAAATGCGTGAAAAAAAAGCAACAGCAATACAGCAACCGGAAGAAACGTTAGCGGCTCAAGAATATAGTGATCCAGTGCCAGAGCCACAATCAAAAACAGAGATATAAAAACGAGCCAAAAAAGAAACCAAGACTTTGAAATCGCAAAGTCCTTTTTCAATAACCCCTGAAAAGCAGACATATATTTTTTACCCCCTTGCAACCTTGTATTAGTGTTCTATCCAAATAGTACACTAATACAAGGTTATACGTCAAGAGGCGGACCATTATTAAATCTAAAAAAGCCGATACTTTTATGAACTAAAAAGTATCGGCTTTGTGTATTTGTCAGTAGTTTTTTATTTTTCGGATGATCATTCCACTCGCACTTGATCACTTTTTGCATCTATATCAAATTTATTGCCGTTAATAAAGATTTTCATCGTTGTTTTTCCATTCGGAAGATTTAGTTTTAAAAATCTTTTAACCGCGTAGTTCTTCAAAGTGACAACATTTCCATTTTTATAAAAAACAAGCTTGTCGTTTACATTTAATTCCCCAATAAGATCCGTAACTTCCAGTCTAACTTCTTTAGGATCTATGAACTTAATTGATTGGATGGAAGCAATGAATTTTCTATCATCTTTAACAAGTTTTATAGTTTCTTGATTTTTTAAATCAATCCAACTGGCATCGTCTTTGCCTTGGGGGATTAACTTACTTTTTTCCAATAGTAACAACTGGGAAACCGCCTCATTGTTCCCTTGGAGGGCTGCTTTTTTAAACCAGCTTGCCGCTCGTTCATAATTCTCTTCATCGGCAAATGACTTTGCGAACAAATACTGGGCTTCACTCGTCCCCTCTTGCAGGGCTTCCTCTAAAAAATCTTCCAAATGTTTTAATAAGTCAATTGGTAGCAGTCTTTGGATAAAAATATGAATCAATTGGATTAAGGATTTAGCATTTCCTTGAAGATAGGCCTTTTGAAACCAGCTTATTGCACTATTCAAATTCATGTCCTTTCCTAATTCACCATGAAAATAAATCTCGCCCATCCTATATTGAGCAGCAGCATCACCTTGAATGGCAGATTTAGCTGTAGTATTGAATTCATTGTCTTCCATATTGCTAATGAGATATGTATGACTGCCAAAAATAATCTTGGTATTATCCAATTGCACTTTGTGATCGACTACCTTAAATTGTGAATAAACAAGATGTTCCTCACCATAAATATATAGTTTTCTAGCATTTACCTTATCTATTTTAAGGAAAGCCTCGTAATCATATTCGACAGCTCCGTCAGACCAATTATGCGTTTCAAGATAACCCTGGAAAAGCCCGAGTTCACTATTATACTGTTCCTTCTTCAGTTTCACTTTTCCGATATTTAACAAAGGCGTGTTATCTATGCGCTTGCAATATTCCTCATCCGATTCAAAAAACAGCTTCTTGAGATAGACCGGATGACAGAAAATGTCGTAATCATTTATTTTTATGGTAAATGATTCGGTGTCCGCCATAACGGTACCTTCCAAAACGGTTAAAGAAACCTGTAAGGGATATTTTAGGAGTATTTCCTGATTGAATATGGATAGATCTTCTACCTCCTTCAAGGATACATAAAACACATTCGGTTTTTCTAAAACAATGGGCAGGCTCTGTTTTAGAGAAAAACTAAATAGTAAATTCTCATTTGATAAATTTTTATGTGAAAAATCTAAAAATGCAAGTCCCACTTCTATTGGAGGGATTTGTTTGATCCGCAACTCATATTCTTCATCACTTTCAAAAACAGTTTTATCAATGTTATTAGAGGTATTGTACGTAGAGTCTGTCTTTTCTATATCCCCTATGTAATTTGTATCTTGCAATGGTTTATTTTCATTCAAGGACTTTTGTACGGGCTGGCTAAACGTTTTTTTTGTTAGCATATAAATCCCCCTAACAGATAGGCCTTTTATTTGATAAAAACAATTCAGTTTTACTTTACTTTTACAATAACCCTCTTTGCTGCGGACCCACTTTTTATCATTATTTCATTACCTTTATTTAATTCAATACCTTCTAAATTGACAACAAAATTTTTTTCCAGATAAATTTCCTTCCAAAAAGGAACTACTCTTTTACTCTGCAATTTTTCTTTATAAATTACTTTGCCATTTAATATTACTTCTAAGGGTTCAGAACTATTTATTACATTTCCAGATAAATTTAAATTAACATTTTCATTTGGAAGTTCGATACTTACTTCGTCAACTTCATCTATCCCATATTCCATGTCGTAATAATCATGTTGTTCCTTCATGACACCTATTCCTACACCTGAAAAGAAGGAATTAGGTTGTCCAAAGGCCGCCTCTAATTTATATCGAATATTATTAATAAAGCTCGGGATTAGTAACGAAACGACAAGAATTATAATAATACTTACAAATAGATTTCTTTTTTTCATTCTTACCACTCCAGTACTAAAGTTAACCTTAACAACCATATCATACCATCCTCAAACAAGCAGAAATGGAGTTATTGTGAAATTTCTCCAACATATCCACAAGGGAGGTTCCAGTGGCCAAAATGGCCACTAGAACGATTTCTATATCACTTCAAACATTCCCCGTACCGTCTTAATCGATTTTTCCAGCCGCTCTTGATAGGTCCCACTAATACTAACAAACTCAATACCGCTTGCCTTCAATAGTTCCTTCAAACGCTGATTATTTTCTTCACGAATTTTTTGTTCTCCATGCACTCTTAAACCATCATCCACCCATTCGACGTCAGGCTCTAAAAAGAGGCATAGATCATACTGTTGTATCCGGGCGATTTCATCTAGGACCCGTTGATGCTTCTGATTATACAGTTCTGAATAAAATTGAGTGACAACAGCTTCTGTGTCGATAAACACAATTTTATTTGCCTGTTTAATAGCTTCATATTCTTTCAGTTTATGGCCATAGGCAATGATTGGGTAATCTTCCTCTAAAATAATCCCATCACACCCTCCTATTTCCTCACAGAAATCTCTGCCGTATTCTCTTACATGAGTGGTGTTAAAAATGAGTGCCAAATTTCTTGTAAGCGTCGATTTTCCACAGCTTTCAGTCCCTAAAATGACAATCTTTTTGATGAAATAGGGTTTGGCTACTTCAGGAATGTAGTCCCAATAGTGAAAGACACCTTTGTGACGGATTGCCGTTGCGGAAATCGGGTATTGCTTTCTTTTTTCATCAATTAATATGTGTGTTGCCTCAGGATACAGTTCTTTAAAAATCGGTTCATAATCCATTTCAGAGCTAAACACGACGTTAATATCCTTCCCAATCGCCTTTTTAATGTTTAAGGCCCCCTCCTTCCAATTGTAATCCTCATCACTGTCTTGATCCTCCACCTCGATGACCTTGACGTGCTCCATATCCTTCGTCAGCTGCGAAAGCCAACGCAGCCTGATCCGACTTGGGATGTAGGGAAGCTTGCTCCCCTCGCATAATTGTTGATCCCTTTTGACACTATGTGACAGGACAACATATAGTTCGTCGACCATCGTAGAAGCTTTGATAATGGCATACACATGACCTAGATGCAAAGGTAAAAACTTGCCTCCATAAAATCCAACCTTCTTCATACCAATCCCGCTCCCTTCTGCTGTTTATAAACCTTCGACCAATTGTAATAGCCGTATATGCTATTGATAAGAAATGCCGACCACATTACGAGCATGGAGACATCGTTCCCCCCCTGTAAAATCAATGCTTTTAGCCAAAGTGCTATCGATAGTACATTCACAACAATCCAAAATAACCATTGTTCGGTGAATCTTTTTAACATGAGAATTTGAGCTATAACCGATAATATCGTGGTTGCGGAATCAATCCACACGACATTACCGCCTAGTTCTGCTAGGAGGAAAGCGTATAAAACAAAAATGGTCAAAAAGGTGGTGAGTGTAATGATCCAACCTTTTTTCGTTAAAGTGCCGATTTGAATTTCTTCCCCAAGTACTGTGTGCTCCGTTTTATGTTTCTTCCATAAATAAATGCCAAGGAACTGCAGAGGAAAATAAAATAATGCATTCAGCATGACCTCTCCATATAGTCCATAACCGTATGAGATATAGGCATATGTACCTGTTTGGATTATGCCGAAATAATAATTACTCACCTTCCCTTTGGCGACCAACACGACACAAAGCATACCTGATATGGAAGTAATTAACCCGAGAAATGTATCGTTCCAGGCAAAAAACAAATACACATTCACTAGAGTAAAAGTTACAAGCCATAGCTTTTCAAACAGGGTCCAACCTCTTAGGATATTCATACAACATCGCCCCTTATTAATTATTAATTAGCAAATTGTTAATTATAACAAGGAAAAAAATTAATATTTAGCATTATATATAGAAACATATGGAGCAAAATCATTAAATCGATACAGTTGTGCCTTATTTTTTGACCAACGATTTGTTTTTTGAGGCTCTCCGTTCTTCACCACTTTTTCAATAAACGGCAGCGTCGGAGCCTTTCTGAAAAATTGAGAATCAAGCTTGAGCCACGGCTCATCCATGACAGTTAGCAATACCCCCTGCAGCTCAGACAGGACAAATTCTTTTGGTAAAAAACTTTTGGCCAGCGTTGTTAATGACATATCCTTTTTGATGAACCATAATGCATCATCAATAATTTGTTTGTGATCGAAAGCGAGGTCCAACTGAAACACTTCATCCATCGAGAATAGTTCAACTTCTGCTGCATCATCTGCCGCCTTCTTTTTCACTAGCTTATTTTCTGGAACAATCGCATAATGAGCATTCGAAATAATCCATCCTCTTTTGTCACGCCCCAATTTGTCATATACACCAAAGTGCTTGATTTTTAAACCTTCCACACCCGTCTCTTCTCTTAATTCTCTAACAGCTGCCTTATAGGCTGTCTCCTCCGGTTTAATAAAGCCGCCAGGCAAGGCCCACTTCCCACCCTCAGTATTGGGGTCACCTTCTTTAGTTCTCTCCGCTCGTTTGATTAGCATGATTTTCAATGTTTTTTCAGGCGGCTTATAAGAGCCCACTTCCGTTGAAATAATCGTAAAAACAGCGATATCACTCGTATATCCGTCAGGAGTACGATATTTGCTCGCATCATAATGTAACAATTCCTCGCTCATACATTGCTCACCTAACTTTGAGTTTTTAGTTAACATTTCGTTAATTGTTATTTATATTATATCATTTTTTACACATTATGCTACTTTATTCTATCGTCAAAACCTGACATCTCATTAAAAAATGAAAATAAAATTTTTATGGCATTTTCCAATAAATAAAAGACACCCACAAAAGTTGATATAACAACATTTGTGGGTGTCTTTTCGATTTTATGATACCGGTGGTCGGGGTCGAACCGACACTCCTCACGGAACACGATTTTGAGTCGTGCGCGTCTGCCAATTCCGCCACACCGGCATATGATGGAGGCGGCAACCGGATTCGAACCGGTGGATAAAGGTTTTGCAGACCTTGGCCTTACCACTTGGCTATGCCGCCATCATGTTTGGAGCGGAAGACGGGATTCGAACCCGCGACCCCCACCTTGGCAAGGTGGTGTTCTACCACTGAACTACTTCCGCATATTTGGCTGGGCTAGCTGGATTCGAACCAACGAATGACGGAGTCAAAGTCCGTTGCCTTACCGCTTGGCTATAGCCCAATAATATAATATTTCATTTAAATCTTCAATAGAAATTTATGGGGCGGCTGATGGGAATCGAACCCACGAATGTCGGAACCACAATCCGATGCGTTAACCACTTCGCCACAACCGCCATTATGATAATGGCAGGGGTAGTAGGAATCGAACCCACATCAAAGGTTTTGGAGACCTTCGTTTTACCATTAAACTATACCCCTATAAATGGTGGTGGGGGACGGATTCGAACCGCCGAACCCTGAGGGAGCGGATTTACAGTCCGCCGCGTTTAGCCACTTCGCTACCCCACCAATATCATATTCAAAAGCCAGCCTAACGTGCCGGCAAGAGGAATTGAACCCCCAACCTACTGATTACGATTCAGTTGCTCTACCGATTGAGCTATACCGGCAAAATTGAATCAAAATGGTGGCTCAGGACGGAATCGAACCGCCGACACATGGATTTTCAGTCCATTGCTCTACCGACTGAGCTACTGAGCCAACAAATGGCGGTCTGGACGGGACTCGAACCCGCGACCTCCTGCGTGACAGGCAGGCATTCTAACCAACTGAACTACCAGACCGTATTGCGGGGGCAGGATTTGAACCTGCGACCTTCGGGTTATGAGCCCGACGAGCTACCGGACTGCTCCACCCCGCGACAATAATAGTTTAAAACATATGGTGGAGGATGACGGGATCGAACCGCCGACCCTCTGCTTGTAAGGCAGATGCTCTCCCAGCTGAGCTAATCCTCCATTAATGGTGACCCCTACGGGATTCGAACCCGTGTTACCGCCGTGAAAGGGCGGTGTCTTAACCGCTTGACCAAGGGGCCATATAGTATAGTAGATTATTATGGCGGAGAGCAAGGGATTTGAACCCTTGATACGCGGTTAACGTATACACGATTTCCAATCGTGCTCCTTCGGCCACTCGGACAGCTCTCCATATAAATGGCTCCGCAGGTAGGATTCGAACCTACGACCGATCGGTTAACAGCCGATAGCTCTACCACTGAGCTACTGCGGAATAATGCCAGCCTGGCAATGTCCTACTCTCACAGGGGCTTTCGCCCCAACTACCATCGGCGCTGAGAAGCTTAACTTCCGTGTTCGGGAT
>NZ_LMTJ01000007.1:1649-240198 GCF_001510715.1 Bacillus sp. FJAT-29814 | reverse complement strand
TGATTTTCTTGGTCGAAAAAAACATTTTAACACGGATCATGATTGATGACCTTTCTTTTTACACAATTATATAGACTTAATCGCTCTACGTGCCCAATTTGTGCGAAAGAAAGAGAAACTGGTCACGTAGGAGAGTTTTACGTGCCCAATTTGGCTGTGAAATGGAGAAACCGGTCACGTAGGAGGGTTCTACGTGCCCAATTTGTGCGAAAAAAAGAGTAACTGGTCACATAGGAGAGCTCTACGTGACCTATTTGTGCGAAAGAAAGAGAAACTGGTCACGTAGGAGAGTTCTACGTGCCCAATTTGTGCGAAAAAAAGAGCAACCGGTCACGTAGGAGAGCTCTACATACCCAACTGGCTAAAAAAAGAGTACTCCACTTATTTCAAACACCAAAGACGTTTTGGGACTTTTTGTTCCAAACGCGACATAGCCTCACCTCTCATCAAACGTTCTCTCCGATTTTTCCTCTAAACGCTTCATGCCCGTACTTTGATAACCAAGATACTTCATACCAAAGACAATTCGGTTGCTGCCTAGTTCATAGGAATGGAACTCAATCTATTAAATAATAGGTAATATTGAGGTAAAATATCTATGGAACAGTATTTTTTTACTAGTAAGCTTGTATTTAAGTGTTTGAATGTGTAAGGGGTGTTTTTTTTGAAAGGGTCTTTAAATAGTACCTATCATTTAATAGATGAAATGACGGATAAAGAGTATAAAGGATTTCGTGAAAAGGTTAAGCAATGGGGCGGAACGTTCATCTATCAAAATTTACAAAAGGGCAATGCGTTTTGTGTGGTGAAGAGCGGGGATGCTGCTTCCCGAATTAAATTTGAATATGAATTTAGGCAAACGGCAGAATACCGGTTGACGAAAGAGTATGAGATGGAGCAAAAGGTAGAATTTTATTCAAAGGCAATAAATGAGGGGTGCTTTCATTGGTCGGAGGAGTATCTGGAGACGTTATTTTATGGTCATGGTTCAGATACGCCTGAGCAAAAGGACGATTCTTGGGAGCTTCTCGTTATCCTCTTAAATGAAGGATTACTTCGTGTGAGGGTGGAGGATTATCCGGTTGTACCCATTCCTCGTGAGCGTACACAGGAGAGATTGGAGTATGAACGATTTCTCAAAAAACAGGAGGATTCGGTGCCTGGTTATCTTGCCTGGTGCGGCCGGAATTGGCTCAACGGAAAGGGAGAGAAGCAGCCCGCTTATGACCATTCAAAGGCATTGCTAGTTGCCCCGGAACTAAAAATGGCCATGAAGCTAGGTGAGGGTAATCCCTATCAAATCATTTATAAAATACTAGAGGCGGAGGACTGGAATACTTATGTCCACCTGCCATATGGTCCATTAAACAAATTGTATATTTTTGAAGCCACCGAACTGTTTTATCACTGGCTGCAGTATCACCGGTATGGATCGCATTTCGAGGAACCATCCATGGAACAAAAGCTGCTATCCTCCTATATTTATCACTTAAGAGGCAGTGTAAAACTCCGAAGAGATCTTGCTCAATTAGTTGCCAAGCAGCAAAAAGGGACCGAATCAGGTGCTGCAGGCAATAAAGGTCTGCTTGATGAGTATGATGAGGGGACTCTATTTGAATTAGAGGATGCCGTTAAGATTATTCAGGATATAAAGGATGGAGAGATTTCCGTAGAACTTCTTGAGATTCTCATCAACCAAGGGGTCCTCAAGGCGCAGCGGATCAGGGATATTTGGGTCGTATCGAAACAAAATCTATTGGATTACCTAGAGGCAACAGAGGTTCAAGAAGAGGCAGAACTGGAGACAAAACCTGCTGTTGCTCCACCTCTAAAAGTGACACCTGCAAAGAGTAAACAGAAATCAACCGTCGAAGGGCTTACCTTGGAAGAAGTGAGTGAATTTATTAAAAATCATTCCACAAACGGAAGGGGCATCGCTCCGACCATTCGGACAATCAAACATTTAATCCGGACTGGGGAGTTAAAAGCACAAAAAAGAAATAATAATTGGTTGGTCACCAAGCAGGATTTAGAAAAATACCTACAGTCTCAACAAAAGGCAGTGGCTTCCTATAAAAAGAAGAAAGAGGTCTCGGAAAAAGCATCTTCCAAGCAAAATGGTTGGACTGATACGATGGATCAAATTTTGGTAAAGCATGTGCTTGACGGGTTGATGCAAGGGAAGAAATTTGATGAAATCTTTCGCGATGGAATCAAGGAAATTGGCATGGACGGAAAACAGTGCAAAAACCGATGGTATATGAAGTGGTCCTACAAATGCAGGCATGATGTCGCCAAAATAAAGGAAGAAGCTTCTAGACGGGAGAAGCTCAAAATGCAAAATAAGGAACCGTTGGTTAAAAAAAGTGAAATAAAGAAAACGAAGAAACCTAATGATCCACATACTTATCATTGGACGGAAGACAAGGCAAGAATCCTGATTTCATCGATACTGGAGGGGACGCGGGAAGGACGAGGGTTAATGGAAATACTGGATGAAGTCTCTCAGAATATTGGAATCTCAGCCTCTGCTTGCCAATCCTATTGGTATAATAAAGCGCCAAAGCAATACAAAGAGGAATTTAAACAAATTAAGTCAGCTCAAGAAAATTGGTCTGCAGAAGAAGTTCAACTTTTGGACCATCTCATATCGGTGGAATATGCGCATCTTACACCTCTAGAAGTCCTTCCAATCGCAAGTCAACGATTGAAAAAGCATATAGATGTCGTGAGGAGAAAATTGTTTTCTTTACTAAGAGAGAAACAAGGCGATGGGGTCAGAGGATCGTTCTAAAAAACAAGAAACCACCCTTACGCCGTTGCAAGCTAAAAGGTGTTTCTCAATAATTGATATTTCATTTTTGAAGACATATACTTTTTTTGAGTAGGAAAACCCTTACAGGGATGGGAGGAATGATGAAAATGAAATACAGAAGGTTAGGAAAAAGCGGCTTAAAAGTAAGTGAAATTAGTTTAGGCAGTTGGTTAACGTATGGGAAATCAGTGGAAGATGGTGTGGCTGAAAAGACTATACATAAAGCGTACGAATTAGGGATTAACTTTTTTGACTCTGCCAATGTATATGAGCGCGGTCAAGGTGAGCGCGTGATGGCTCAAGCCTTAAAGGAGTATCCGCGTGAGTCGTATATCATTACAACAAAGGCATTTTGGCCAATGGGAGATGGGCCGAATGACCGTGGCTTATCCAGAAAGCATGTAATCGAACAAGTAAATGCCAGCTTAAAGAGAATGAACTTAGATTATGTCGATATTTTTTACTGCCATCGCTATGACAAAGAAACCCCAGTTACAGAAACGTTAAGGGCCATTGATGATTTGATTCGTCAAGGGAAAATCCTCTATGCGGGTGTAAGCGAATGGAGTGCAGCCCAAATTGAAGAAGCCATTCGTGTGGCTGATCAATTTTTGCTAGACCGGATTGTGGTGAACCAACCGCAATATAACATGTTCCATCGTTATATTGAAAAAGAAGTCATCCCTGTGAGCGAAAAATACGGCGTAGGACAGGTGGTCTTTTCTCCGCTTGCTCAAGGGGTGTTAACAGGAAAATACAAGGGTAATAGCATTCCTGAAGATAGTCGGGCATCAAACGAATCCATTAATAGCTCTATGAAAAGAATGCTGAATGAGACGATTTTTGGAAAAGTGGACCAACTGGAGAAATTGGCCGGTGAGTTGGGAATCACATTGCCTACTCTTGCTTTGGCATGGATTTTAAGACAGCCAAATGTTTCAAGTACATTAATTGGTGCAAGTAAACCAAGTCAAGTGGAGGAAAACGTGAAAGCCATCGACGTTCAACTCTCAGATGAGGTTATTCAAAAAATCGAGGGCATTTTAGAATAGTCATTTTTAATGAAAGGGGGCCAAGCATCATGGCCCCCTTTCTCTGATATTGGGATCAGACCCCCGTTCAATACTCTTTCTGTTAATTCATGTTCGGTATCAATAAAGTTGGAAAGTCCTCCCATTTTCTTGTTTAGCAAACTGAGGATTTTGCCCACATGCATAATCGTTGTGGTAAACTTTCTAAAAAAGGAAGAGGTCATGTATAAGGGAAGGTGATTGGTTTGAATCCGGTGGGTATTTCGCTTCGTGAGGTGCTTCGGCTTCCAGTTATGAGTAATGCGAGGGTGCTAAGTGGGGAAGCAGGTTTGGATCGGGTTGTCAGGTTTATTGATATTATGGAGGTGCCGGACTTGAAAGGCTGGCTTCGGGAAGGGGAGCTCTTGTTAACAACGGCCTATTCGATCCGGCATGATCCGATGCTGCTTCCCGGTTTGGTGGAACAGCTGGCACTGGCATCGGCAGCGGCACTGGCCATTAAGCCGGGACGTTTTTTGCATGATGTGCCAATCGAAATGATCCAAATGAGCAATAAATACAGTTTGCCGATTATTCAGCTGCCGAATACGATTCCCTATATGGATATTACTCACGCGGTGATGGAGCAAATTATCGATAAACAAGCTTCCCTGCTCCGCATGTCGGAAGGGATTTACAAGGATCTCACCTCATTGGTGTTGGATAATCGCGGCATTCAGGCGGTTGCGAATAAGGTTTCTTCTTTGTTGAATTCAAGCATTCTACTGGTCGATAAGACAGGGGACATCATTGTTTCCTCGCCGACAGATACCAAAGAAATCCCCAGTGCACATCTGCGTTCTTGGAATATTACAGTGGATCAGCAAGTCGAAGGGAAACTATTTATTGAAAAAGATGAGTTAGATGATTTTGAGCTTGTCTGTGTGGAACAAGCGAGACTTGTGTTCTCTTTGGAGTTAATGAGAAGAAAAACCGCTTTGGAAACAGAATTGAAGCTGCGCGGTGATTTTATTGATGAATTATTAAGCGGATTGATGTTATCCAAACAGATTATTATCAATAAAGGAACACAGCTTGGTCTAAAGCCGGAGCTATTATGGGAAATTGCAATTGTTGAGTATAGGAGTGAAAAAGCTCCATTATTTATCGAAACGCTCAGAGAGTTGATTAAGGATGGATCCCAAAGGCGGAGCACGAGGTCCTATGTTCATGTGCTCCCGGAACGAGTTGTGCTATTGCTTGCCTCGCTGGATGACGACCGGGGCGTGCAGAATCTGGCCCAAGACGACGATTCTTGGACAGGTATTCTGGCTCTATTTTTGGGAAAATGGAAGGGGGCTCGAATCGGGTTTGGCGGACAAACCAAGCTTTGGGAGTTAAACCGGAGTTACCTGGAAGCCAAAAAAGCGATTGCGTTAGGAACACGGATCAATCCCCAGCAACAGGTTTATCGATATAAAGACATCGAGCTCTTCCAATTATTAATGGATACCTCCAAGACTGTGGAAATGGACAAGTTTGTCGAAAAGAAGCTTAGCATTCTTCAACAATATGACAAAGATCATCAAGCGGGTTTAATCAAAACGTTATATTTCTATATTCATACGAACGGAAGTCTTATGGAAACAGCTAAACACCTATTTATTCATCGAAACTCGGTAAAATATCGAATCGACAAAATAAAAGAATTGTGCGATATCAATTTAGATAGTTTTCAGGAAAGGTTTTCCTATTACTATTGTATTGGTTATTCTTATTTGTATAAAAACAATGAGTAAATGAGGACCTTTGTGCTCTGCGCACAAAAGGTCCTTGTTTTTTTGTTTTTTAGGAACATTGTCGAATTAGCGCTAATTATCTAGAATATATAAATATTCAATAAATTCTATTGATTCAGAGAATAGGTTGAATAGGACGAATAAAGGGGGAGAGAGAGATGATTGGCGTAATCCGTGTATTTACCACTGATAAGGAAGACATTCTTCACCAGCACGGGAATGTGATCACGAAAACCTACCAGGTGCCTACAGTGAATAAATGTATTCCAGATCAGCCGTTGGGAATTTTTAATGATGAAACAGAACAACTCGCTGTTCCTAAGATTGTTCAATTAGGCCAGGAACTGGAGCAGGAGGGATGTCGTGTCCTTGTAATTAGCTGTGCTGCTGATCCAGCCATTCACGAACTGCGAAAGGCCGTTTCCGTTCCGGTCATTGGGGCAGGAAGTGCCGCCGCGCTAACAGCATTGGCGATTGGGGAACCAGTGGGGGTACTCGGAATTACCGAAACTCCTCCGGCTGTTGTAGAAAATCTGTTGGGACCGTTACTCGTAGGGAATCTCCGGCCAGAAGGCGTTACCAATACAACTGATTTACTGACTCCTGCTGGTCGGGAAAAAGCTGTCGCCGCAGCTCAACAGCTAGTCAATCAAGGGGCCAAAGTGATCATGTTTGCTTGCACTGGTTTTTCCACGATTGGTCTTGCTGACGTGTTACGGAAAGAATTACATGTTCCGATATTAGATGCCGTAGAAGCTGAAGGCATGTTTGCTTCCAACGTATACAAACAAATGGTACCGGCAAACGTAAACTAGGTCAGGATCCATGACGTGAGCAGCTAGCTTTTGGCATTTGAAAGAGGGTACTTTATTGGTTAAATCCTACACGATACTCTTATTTTGTGTTTTTGTCTGGGCGGGGAATTACTTGGCCCGGCAGTTCCTATTAAAAGAATTCAGTCCGTTATTTCTATCTGCTTTTAGTTTAACTGTCATTTCATTTTTCTTTATTCTAGTGTCAATCCTTTCGAAATCATTTGTAAAAGTAAAACCCAGAGAGTTTGTGCTGCTTAGCGGGGCCGCGCTCATTGGTTTAGTTGCAAATCAGGTTTTCCTTTTTACAGGCTTAAAGTACTCCTCAGCAGCCAATGCATCATTGATTTTCAGCCTATCACCCATTATTACCGCTTTTCTGGCGGGTGTTTTTTTAAAAGAAAAAATTACGGTCCGCATGATTATCGGAAGTTTGATTGCGATTATCGGAATTTACCTAGTGTTAGCGGTAAAAGGACAGTTTGTCTTTTCGAAAGGGGATTTGCTCCTGTTCGGAGGAGCGGCAACCTTTTCGTGCAACCTCATTTTTGTCCGCTTGTTATCCGAGCGATTGTCTACTCTCATCATTACAACCTATAGTTTTATCCTAAGTGCAGCCATTTTCGATCCATTTATTTTATCGGGTACGAGCGTGGCATGGAATAAGTCACTGCCGCTTTGGGTCATTGCTGCCGCATCCGTGATCATTGGTCAAGGGTTGACCACGCTTATGTGGAATAAAGCCATGAATGATGTGGGTGCAGCGAAAGCAGCGATTGTCTTGAATTTGCAGCCGTTAATGACGATGCTACTAGATTATTTAATTTATCAAACCTTGATCACCACGCAGCAAATGTTCGGGGCGGCCCTTGTCTTTGCAGGTATCCTCCTCGGTACAATTCAAATGGGGATGGTCTTTAAGAATAGAGCCATTTCCGGCGATGTAATGGTTACCCACAACAAGACGACTGACTGACTTAACTGCTTTGAACTTTTTAAGCTATTATTTTTTATAAAAATTATATTTCGACCATTTTAGTTAGGGGGAACCAATGTGAATCATGAAGAAAATGAGAAAAACCATCCGCGTTTGTTTGAACCGGTCACACTGATCTTAACCGTTGTAACAGCCGTATTTGGTGCGATTATCGGGATGCAGATTATTACCAGTCTCGGTGTCACTCCCAATACATCGATTATAGGTGCACTGATCGCGATGTTAATTGCGAGAATTCCAGTCACTATATTCACCAGGTTTAAATCGATTCATCGTCAAAACCTGGTGCAAACCTCGATTTCTGCCGCCACCTTTGGTGCAGCGAACTCGTTGCTGATTCCAATCGGGATTCCGTTTCTCATGGGAGAGCCGGACTTAATTATTCCGATGTTAATTGGTGCCGCTCTGGCAATGTTTGTTGATGCCGCCATTCTTTATAAAATTTTCGACTCAAAGCTCTTCCCTGCAAAGGGGACTTGGGCTCCTGGTGTTGCTACTGCCGAATCGATCCTGGCAGGGGACAAGGGCGGTAAACGTGCCGGTCTTCTTGGTGTAGGTATTGTGATTGGTATTATCGGTTCTGTTTTAAAAATTCCGATGTCTGCCTTCGGGGTAGCCTTTATCGGTAATATCTGGGCCCTGACGATGTTTGGGATTGGTCTTCTAGTAAGGCAATATTCTGTTCCGGTATTTGGTGTTGATGTCAATGCCCTTTATATTCCTCACGGATTAATGATTGGTGCCGGTATAGTCGCCTTAATTCAAGTTTCCAAGCTGATTTTTTCAAGACAGAAGCCAACTCCGCCCTCTAGCAGGAACGAGGTGGCAGCTGCTGTCGAAACGGTGGCAGATGCAGAAGATTCAACGTTAACCCGTCCAATCAACGATGCTCGAAAAGCGTTGGGAGTAGGGTTCCTGGCCTACCTTGTCATCGCTTTGATTATCGCACTTACCGGTGGACTGATGACGGATATGTCACTAGGCATGTTAATTGGTTTCCTATTCTTTGCGGCGTTTGCAGCGTTCGTCCATGAAGTCATTGTAGGGATTGCAGCAATGCATTCAGGTTGGTTCCCTGCGTTTGCGGTAGCGTTTATTACCCTTTTAATTGGGATGATGATTGGTTTCCCTCCGTTGGCGCTTGCGTTACTTGCAGGCTTTAGTGCAGCGACTGGCCCCGCCTTTGCCGATATGGGGTATGACTTTAAAACAGGGCATATCCTTCGCGGACGCGGGGCAGACAGGGAATATGAGCTTGCTGGAAGAAAACAGCAGTATATTACCGGGATGGTTGCGTTTGGTGTGGCACTGATCACTGTTCTTGTGACGTATAAAGCATATTTTGCGCAAAATTTAGTTCCGCCGATTGATGCCGTGTATGTTTCTACGATTGAAGCGGGTACGTCGATGGAAGTAGCGAAGCAGTTGTTGATTTGGGCAATTCCGGGGGCGATTCTTCAGTTGATCGGCGGTCCAAGCCGTCAATTGGGTGTTTTGTTTGCCACAGGTTTATTGATTCTAACACCTTTTGCAGGTTTTGCAGTATTAACGGGTATTCTGATCCGGATTGTTTGGAGAAAGCTGAAGGGTGCCGAAGCGGATACACCAATGAGTATTTTGGCAGCAGGCTTTATCGCTGGTGATGCATTGTTTAGTTTCTTCAACTCCGTATTCAAAATGGGTAAGTGAGGCGAGATAGATGGCTAAAATTGAGTTAGACAAAAAAATGGTTGAGTATGCTGTTTATGGCGGAGCCGTCCTTGGCGGTGGAGGCGGAGGCTGGATTGAAGACGGCCTTCAAATTGGCAGACTGGCAGTCGATATTGGCGAGCCTGTACTTTATACCCCCGATGAGATGAAAGATGATGACCTGCTGGTAACGGTGTCCCTAGTCGGGGCACCTGCGGCAAAGGATAAATATGTGAAGCCGATTTATTATACCAAAGCTTTGGACATCCTCGCGGCAAAACTGGGTAAACCGATTCAGGGGATTATTACCAATGAAAACGGAGCTTCCACGACCGTGAATGGCTGGTTCCAATCGGCGCTTACCGGAATCCCGCTTGTCGATATTCCATGTAATGGCCGTGCGCACCCGACAGGCTCGATGGGGTCATTGAACTTGTCAGAGCAGGAAGGCTATGTTTCCCATCAGGCAGCAGTTGGCGGAAAGGGTGCACGCTATATGGAATTGAGTGTGTCAGGGTCGCTGGACAAGGCTGCGAGCTTTATCCGAACCGCTTCCATTGATGCTGGCGGGATGGTGGCAGTTGCTAGAAATCCAGTTACGGCAGCCTATGCAAAGGCAAACGGCGCCGCGGGGGGAATCCTGCAGGCGATTGAAGTGGGCGAGGCGTTGCTTGCCCACACTGGAGAGGCGGCTATTGATGCAGTGGTCCGGAAACTGGGCGGCACTGTCGCGGCAGAGGGAATCGTCACAGACTTCACCCTTGAGACGACTGGCGGTTTTGATGTAGGGAACGTCACGCTCAATGATACGTATGAACTTACTTTTTGGAATGAATATATGACGCTTGAGAAAAATGGCCAACGCTTTGGCACCTTCCCTGATTTGATCATGACCCTGGATGCAAGAACTGCAGAACCAATTGTTTCTGCTGCGATTAAAAAGGGCCAGCAAATCGCTGTCATCGTCGTTCCAAAGGAGAATCTGCTGTTAAGTACCACGATGCGAAACGAGAAGTTAATGAAGCCGGTAGAGGATATCATCAAAAAACCAATACTAGAATATTGCTTGTAAGGAAGGATGGATGGAAAAATGGTTCTGAAACAAACTTTAACCGCACTTGATTCTTTAGATAGCGCCTTTGTTAACGGTGAAAAGGTGAAGGAATTGTTCAGTCAATATTCCAATGTCACTGTGACAGTCCAAACGGTTACAGGTGAAAAAGGAAGCACGGATTTTATCAAAATCGTGATCCCGGGAACAAACGGAAAAATAAATGGCGGCGATGCCCCGACATTTGGGATTATCGGACGCCTTGGCGGGATTGGCGCCCGTCCAAGCCGGATTGGATTAGTTTCCGATGCGGATGGAGCGGTGGCTGCTGTTGCTAGTGCCCTAAAGCTTGCCGACATGCAGGTGAAGGGCGACAGCCTGAAGGGTGATGTGATCGTGACGACTCATATCTGCCCGGATGCCCCGACGCGCCCGCACGAGCCTGTCGATTTCATGGACTCGCCGGTTGATATTTTGACGATGAACAAATATGAAGTACTACCGGAAATGGAAGCTGTGTTATCGATTGACACCACGAAGGGCAATCGCGTGATTAACCATAAAGGGATAGCGATTTCGCCAACAGTCAAGGAAGGGTACATCCTTCGAGTTAGCGATGATCTATTGCGAATTATGGAAATGGCAACCGGACAATTGCCGGTGACGTTCCCGATCACGACACAGGATATTACACCATATGGAAATGACTTATATCATATCAACTCGATTCTTCAGCCGGCGGTTGCTACGGATGCACCAGTGGTAGGGGTAGCCATTACGGCACAATCGATTGTACCTGGATGCGGAACAGGTGCCAGCCATGAAACGGATATTGCCGATGCAGTCCGTTTTGCGGTAGAAGTGGCCAAAGAAGCGACCGCAGGAACATGCGAGTTGTACAGCAAAGATGAGTTTACTAGAATCACAGAGTTATACGGTTCAATGAAAGTATTACAAACCATGGGGCAAAAAACAGCTCAACGGTAAGCAGGAGGAGGGCGGTGTGTGCCCTCCTTTTTCAATCTATTATGGAGGTGTTGATCGTGAAAAAGCTTGGAATGATTACAATTGGCCAGGCACCGCGAACAGATATCGCGCCAATCATTGAGAGGTACATAGCAGGAAGGGCGGAACTGGTGCAGGTAGGCGTTTTGGATGGGATGACGAAAGAGTATATTGAAAGAACCTTATTCCCGGAAAAGGGCGATTATGTCCTGACCTCCCGATTGGTCACCGGCGAGTCCGTGGTCATGTCGCGTGAAAAAATTAAACCAATTTTACAGGAAAAGATTACGTTTTTGGAGCAAGAGGGGATTGAGCAAATTCTCCTTCTCTGTACAGGAGTCTTCCCAGGCCTGACAACGACGACGTCCTATCTGATTGAGCCGGACCATATTATCCCGCCTACGGTGAAAGCGCTTGTCGGGAAGCGGCGCTTTGGGGTCATTGTCCCGCTTGAGGAACAGAAGGAAACGTTATATCCAAAATTCTCTCCGTTTGGGCTAGAGCCGTTTTTTGCGGTTGCCTCACCATACAATCCTAATGCTGCGGATTATGCGGCGGCTGCGGTGGAGTTAGGTGAGAAAGTGGATATGATCTTACTCGATTGCATGGGCTATACTGAGGAAGCACGGGAGCTGATTGCCCGGCAAACCGGGCTGCCGGTCATCTTGTCGAATGCCATTATGGCCAAATTAGTCTCAGAAATGATTTAGAAAAAGGATGCGAGAGCAATGAATCAATCATTAGTGGAAGTTAGTAAAAATGTCCTTCGGGCATGTTTAGCATTAAAAGAAAATGAAACGTTTCTGGTCGTGACGGACGATGTAAAAAAGAATCTGGCGGAGGCGTTATATGAGGCAGGAAAGCTGCTCGGTGCTGAAGCGATGCTTGTGGTCATGAATGAGAGAGCAAAATCAGGGGAAGAACCGCCGGCTCCAATAGCTGCCGCGATGGCAGGGGCGGATGTTGTCGTCTGTATCACCGAGCACTCCCTGACCCATACCCAGGCCAGAAAGAAGGCTGCTGCAGCAGGGGCCCGATTGGCGACGATGCCGGGGATTACCGAGGATATGTTTTTAGAAGGAGCGATTTCAGCGGATTATTCCGAAGTCAAGCTGATCACAGAAAGTGTGACCGACATACTTACAGGCGGCGAATCTGTCAGGATTGAAAAAGATGGCTATTCCTTATCTTTTTCGATTAAGGGCCGGGATGGTGTCCCAAGTACTGGAATGTATGTGAATCCGGGTGAGTCCGGTAACCTGCCTTCTGGGGAAGCCTATATCGCACCTGTCGAAGGTTCGGCAAATGGCCAAATCTTAATTGATGGCTCTATTGCCGGGATTGGAAAATTGTCCTCGCCGGTTCTTCTCACAATTGTTAGTGGACGGATTGTTCAGGCTGATGGGGATGAAGGCGCGAAATTGCTGGAAATCTTGGGAGATGGCGATGGCAGGCAGCTCGGTGAATTTGGAATTGGCACGAACAATAAGGCCCGCATTACCGGTGTCGTTCTTGAGGATGAGAAAGTATACGGAACGATTCATGTCGCCTTTGGCAGCAATAATACTTTCGGCGGCGTCATCTCTGCCGGTGTTCACATTGATGGCGTCGTCAAGGATCCGGATATTTATATTGATGATGAAGTATTGATGGTCAGCGGGGGATTTAAGAAGTAAATTTTTTGAAAAAAGGTTTAGCGTAGAGGGGGTGGAACCGTGAACAACACAAGCAAAATGATAAAAAACAGGGTCGAGCTGGAAGGAATTAATTTGGCCGGAGACATTTTGAACGAAACGATAGAGGTTTTAACAAGCCATGAGTCTGTCCGGGGATTTTTGCCGAATTCGCTACCTGAAGGGATGTTACAGGCGATTACGACGGCGGCACGCAGTGCACCAACCTCCTCCAATCTTCAAGCCTATAGTATCGTGATCGTAAAGGATGAACAGAGAAAAGATCGATTGGCGGCTTTGTCAGGAAACCAGCAGTTTATTCGTGAGGCACCCGTGTTTCTCATCTTTTGTGCGGATATTTATCGATTAAAATATGTTACTGGCCGGCAAGGGTACAAATTTGCCGCTGACACACTTGAGATGTTTCTGCTTGCAGCAATGGATGCCTCGCTTGCCTTACAAAACGCACTGGTGGCTGCAGAGTCACTCGGTCTTGCTGGCGTACCTGTTGGTTCCATCCGCAATGATCCGCAATCAGTCGTGAAGGAGCTTAACCTGCCTAAAGGGGTTTTTGCTGTTGCTGGTTTGTCCATCGGATATGAGCGGGAGGGAGTTAGGCGGGGAGTGAAACCTCGCCTTCCCGAACAAGTGACGGTGCATGAGGAACAGTATTCCACTGAAGGAATCGACCTATTATTTGACGAGTACGATCAAACGATGATTTCAAGAAGAACCTATGACGGACGCCGGGTTTCTCTGGCAGGCGAACCGGAGAAACATGGGCTCGAGTACGGCTGGTGTGAGCACACCGCCCGCCGGTGCACCCGGCCTGAGACCATTGCCGTTTCTGCAAGCTTGCGGGAGAATTTACGCTGCATTCTGGAAGAGCATGGGTTTTCATTGCGATAGAAGGGGGGAAGTTGTTAAGTGGAAGTAATCGAAGCGGTTAAGACAAGGCGGAGTGCCCGATCATTTGATGAAAGAGCATTACCGCAAGAAGTGGTGGAAGCCATTGAACAAGCGATTTTGCACAGCCCATCAGGGAGCAATGCACAGGAATCGCATTTTGTGATTGTACAGGATAGGGACCAAATAAAGAGGATAAAACGATTTGCCCCAGGGTTATCGGGCGAACCGGCCGCTGTTGTTGTATTGTGTTCCAATGCTAGTGAGTCTCTGGTGCGGGGAGGTGTTGATACCGCCGAAGTTCTCCGGTTTGTTAACCTTGGGATTGCGGCTGCTTATATTCTGCTGGCTGCTCATTCGGATGGTGTTGGCAGTTGCCCCGTTCGTTCGTTTCATAAGGATTCGATTAAGAAAATCCTTGTCCTTCCGGATGAAGTGGAACCCGAGCTTCTGATCAGCCTGGGATACGCCGATGCACCACCCCGTCCGAAGACAAGCAAGCAAGTCCAGGAGGTGATTTCCTATGACTACTACGGAGACAACTAAAGCAATGGCCTTACAGGAGCACCTCCGCGATTATGTTGCCTATACGTTAACAAGCGCCAAGGGTTTGTACCGTGAACCACTAAGCTATGGACCGATGCGAATGATCGATTCTATGGAACGGGCACTGCGTCTGCTCCAAGAAGCAGGCATAAAAGACGATGCGCTTGAAGCAGGCCTGGAATCTTTAAGAAAAGAACGCTGGCGGGCCATGAATGATCCGGAAGGGTTTGCAAAAGCGATCGACGGTGCCGTTTTGAATTTGGTGGAACTTACTATAAAGTAGAGCTGAGATTGGGGGCCGTTTAGAAGGATATTTTGCGAAAAGGCCCGACTAGCGGAAAGATGAAACCGGTCACGTATGGAGCCTCTACGTGCCTAGTAGACGGTTCTTAAGTGGAAAATCGGAAGTTTTACGCGTAAAAAAGGCACAGCTAGTGGTTTAAGTTAGCTGTGCCTTTGTGCTTTTTATGTGTTAAATCCATTTGCGCAAAATTTTTGATTGCCCAAGAAGAATAAAGCCGCGGCCCCGGACTACGAGAATTTAATGGTTTACAAAATTTCCATATAGTGGGGACAAAACAAATTCTTCATCGGTCATAAGGAATTCATGGCTTTGCATCAATCTAGTTTCGAGAGAGGCAGATATGGACGAAGATGAGTATGAACAAACGGACATTATTCCCATATCTTTGATGCTACAATCGGCCACCTTTTCATGTGCCGCTAATTCAGCTTCTATATTTTCTTGATTTCTCCATTGAACATTGGCCCATGTACGAACCGAAATATGATCATTTCGTAAAGGGGATAGGATCTTTCCAAAGTGTTCCACTATGTTATGAGATATGAAATTACCATGATTATTATAAAATGTATCATTATCAATATATGATATTAGTTTTTGTTCTTCTTTTGAGAATAATTGACGAATCAGTTTGCCTGCTTCAACATATACAGAAGCATTTTCAATTATCATTATGTGATGATGATGGTAAATGCCTGCTTTTATATATGCCATTAAGTTTTTAAGATATATCTCTTTTTTGTTATATAGATATAATATATGCGCGGTGTCGGGGACATTAATATATTTTGTGAGTGGAAGGGTTTTCTTCAAAATTTATCTTTCCTTTCATTGGAAAATTTCAAAGGAATGTCATTATAAGTTCTCTTGAATGTAAAGTGAAGGTAAGATTGTCGCTGTTTTATATAAGCGTGAATCTAAAATTTCCCTATCGGTCATTAGATACGGATATTTTCTCATCAAATCGATATGGGCGCTAGCTGTGATCATCGTGCTATTGTATGAGACGACAAACAAAGAATCATTAGTCAAAAAGTTTTTTAATAAAGAACCATAATAATTTGGATTTCCTTTGACCCAAACATTAATTTCTTTTTCATCGTTTGTTAATAATGAATTTAGTCTACTAAACACATCTTCTTCGCTAAATTCCTCCAGGCTAATAAACGTTACGGACTCTTCGTTGTTTTTATCAAAGGTTTTATTGAAATTTTGTTCGTAGATCCTCAAGTTCTCTTTATAATCAAAAAGAAAACACTGCCTGCCATTTTTAACTCCTGAAAGTAAAAATGTATTGGCATGTTGATAATAAACATCCACATTACTAAAAAGGTAAAGGACAAGACCCGTCCTATTGCTAAAAGCCTCTGTAGTAGTTGGATTTAGAATGGTTACTTTAGGCGAATGATAATCTTTAAGTGATGGATTAAAGTCCTCTGGAAAAAAATCCATTGGATCAAACCCTAATAAATGGGCAATACTTTTTGCCACATTAATACTTGGGTTGCGTCTTCCACTTTCAATTTGTGCATAGTAAGCTCTGTCGATAAAAGCAGCAGAGGAAATGTGCTTTTGTGTCATCTGTTTTGATTTCCTAAGTTTGATTAACCATTCTCTCTTCATGCTTCCTCCCACCATTAGTATTGATCACACCAGATTATTATTATTTAAAAATAATATTTTAAAGATTTGTATACATTTAATATAAGCATAAGAAGTAAAGGCTTACTATGCTACATGTTTGGACTTTTTGGATACTAATGGAATTTCAGTTCATCTAGTATAACAAACAATACACCTGTACAAATGTTGCGAAATGCCACATTTGTTTTGACGTGTTTGTCATTATTAGGTAATAAGAACAAGAAATAATCGCTTTTACACTCCCTTCCTAGTGGGAAATAGGTGGGAATTTCTACAAAATGTTGCAGTTTGCAACATTTTTCGACATGTACAATCAATTAAAATATTCACAAGGACTTATTCGTCTCACGAAAGAGTAACCTCTATTTTGAAAAAGGTTAGACCTTTAAAAACGAAACTACGTAAAAATGAATAAAAGGAAATACAATGGGACAGGAGGTTTAAAATGGCAGATGGTTCTTATCAGGAGCCGCTTTTACAACAAGCGATAGATTATGTCAGTTCTTTAAATGTCAGTATTTGGTCTGAAAATCTACTAAATAATAAAATTATTTGTTCTACATGCATTGAATCAATCTGTGGTTACACTGCGGAGCAATTGGAGACAAGAGAAATAAGGTGGGAAGATTTAATCCTCCAAGAGGACTTGGATTTATATACAAGTAAACAAAGAACATTAATCGAAGGTAAAAAGATAAAGGCCGATTACCGGATTAAACATAAAAATGGTGATATAAGATGGGTACGAGATGAAACCATTCCAGACTTGGATACAAGCCGCCGTTTAATTTGTCTAAATGGAATCATTAAAGATATTTCAGAGCAAAAAAAATATGAGGAAAAGATGAATCATTTAGCCTTTTATGATTATTTGACAGCTCTCCCGAATAGGCGACTGGTCGATAAGGTATTAAAGGATGTTGTAAAAGAATCTTCTCAACCCTACGATAATAAAACATTTGCGGTAATGTGCCTGGATTTGGATGGATTTAAACGGATTAATGATACCTTTGGACATCTAATCGGTGATCAATTATTAATTGAAGTTTCCAAAAGAATAAAGAGCATAATCGACCAGAACGACATTATTGCGAGAATGGGAGGAGACGAATTTTTACTGGTAATTGAATATGCAAAAGACAATTCTAAAAAGGTGATTTCGATTGCAAATAGAATCATTAATTCCTTTGAGGAATCTTTTCATATTAATCAGTATGAACTATTCATTAGCACCAGCATTGGCATTACATATTTTCAAGGTGAAAAGGAAAATCAAGACCTTATAAGGAAGGCTGATAGTGCTCTATATCGGGCGAAATCAACTGGAAAGAATAACTATAAAGTTTATACTACTGCTATGAATCGAAAGTTCTTGAAACAATATAACCTAGAAAAAGATTTAAGAAAAGCTTTCAATAAAAATGAACTTCTTATGTATTATCAACCGAAATTTAACACCCGGAATAGAAAAATAGTAGGTTTGGAAGCCCTTATTCGGTGGAAGCACTACCAGCATGGATTGACATTGCCAGGTGAATTTATTCCAGTGGCAGAAGAAAGTAATTTAATTCTTAAACTTACAGAATGGACGTTTCGAGCGGTTTGTATTCAGATCAAACAATGGGAAAAAAATAATGTAAAACTCGTCCCCGTCTCCATCAATATCTCACCTAAGTTTTTTCTAAAAAACCACTGGGATGACACACTTTTGCAAATAATCAAAGAAATCAATGTTGATCCAAATTTATTAGAAATAGAGATTACGGAAAGTTCCCTGATCCAAAATGAGGAACATTTTACAGCAGGGATCTTGAGATTGAAAAAAGAGGGAATAAAAATTTCTTTAGATGACTTTGGCACGGGCTATTCTTCCCTTTTATACCTTCAAAAGTTTCAAATTGATACGGTTAAAATTGATCAGCGTTTCACGAAGAAATTATTAGAAAATCACGGATCTATAGCAAGATACATTATTAATTTAGCGCACGAATTAAACATGAATGTGATTGCAGAAGGAGTAGAATCAGAAGAACAGCTCACTTTCTTGTCTCTGTATGGATGTAATCAAGTTCAAGGTTTCTTATTAAGTAAGCCTGTTTCCGAAAGAGTAATGCAAAAATTATTAGCACTCTATAATTAGATTTTTTTAAAAGATAGGGGCCAAGCATCAGGGCCCCATTATCAGGTGTTGGGGGAAGACCCTTCTCAGAAATCTTTCTGTTAGGCGGTGATATAAAATCTTAAATTATGTTCGGTATATATAATGTTGGAAAGTCCCCCCATTTTCTTGTTTAGCAAACTGAGGATAGGATGATCGAAAGTGAATGATGATGAAGGCTTGATTTAGAGCAGGGTAGGTGTCGAATAAAACTCGATCACCGTATCGAATCGCGGTTAACGCCAGTGGCAATTCGCGTCTAAATATTTCATAGCGTTTGGCTGCTGCTGTTACGTTATATTCACCTTGATCGATATATAGATAAATAGAATAATATAACGATCGCCCATCTTGTTTCCATTCGCCTAGTACTTCGTCTCGCATCGGATTTATTTTTTCCCAGGCATAATGCGTTCCAATCGTCAAAAAAAGATCTCCAGTAGAATCAGAGTGTGTGAGTGTATAACGTCGAGGAATCACTGGTTCCGTGGGGGTCACTCCAGCGGTGTATGCGACAAATAGTTTTTCAGGATTAAATGGGCTCATGCCATCAACTCCATTAACATTAGTTTTTATCATGAAAGGGCTCTTTCATAAATATGTGAGTGAAGGGTAGGAAATTCTCTTGAGATTTCTTTTTAAGATATCTCTCATATAAAGCAGCCGTGCTTAAACACAAAATATCTGTTGAAATTCCAAATTACTTAGTATTTAAAAAGATCATGTAAAAAGTTGTCAAAAATACCAATTTAGTAAATAATTAGGTAGAAAAAGAGTGATATTTGTCATATGAAGTTTTTCCTATTTTGGCAAAGGCTTTTTTTCACTAATTTTGTGGTTTGGAAGGAGGAATAGGTTTTTGAAGATTAGAAGTTTCAAAGGATTGGTTGCATTTGTCCTTTTTTTACAGCTTGTCATTGTTGGACCAATTAGTGCCACGCAGCGTAGTTATGCGGCCAGCGGTACATTGGTAGAGGGACTTGTCCATCAATTTACCAGCAATGCTTGGGCCAATAGCAATCTATTTACTAGTCCAAGCGGTGATCTCTATCTATCTCATGTGAAAGGGATGAATGAGATTGCGATTAAGAAATGGGAGAATAACCAGTGGAAGGAACTAACCGCGATAACCGCTGCTGCAACTGGAGACAGTGGGTTTAACGGGGGAGTTTCGGATGTTGCCATTGATGGTAACCATACGATTTATGCGGCCTTTCTATTTTACAGGGGTTCAGGTACGACCAGTGATAGAGGCGTAAAGTATGGTATTTATAAAAATGGCAGCTGGTCGTTTGAGAAGGTTGAGAGCGCTCAAGATCCTTATGGATGGAAAAACATGTACAATCCGAAGATTGCTTTTGATTCAAATGGAAAAGCTCATATCGTTTATGTGTACAATGACGCCAATGACCCAAGGAAGTACGAAGTTCACTACGCAACCAACCAATCCGGATCGTGGGTGATTAAAACGCTTGTCAGTGGGACAAGTGCGATTGATGAAGTGCACGAACCGCAAATACAGGTTGATCAGGCTAACACCATTCACATCACGTACGTCAAAGAAGATAATCAAAATGATTATTATGGAAATGTCTATTATACGCACAAGAAGGTGAGTGACCCGAACTTTCCTGCTGTGCATGAAAAGATTATTGATTCGATAACAGATCAGAAATACTATTATCCAACACCCTTTGTCGTCGACTCCTCTGGAAAAATATATCTCTCCTATTCTGATGAAGCGTACACATCTTATTTACTTACCAACAAATCAGGTACTTGGACCAAAGAAGTCATTGACAATGATGGAATCAGTTACCCGATTAAAGCCAGCGTTATCGATAACAAGCCTTATGTCATGATGTACAAAGATACAGGCGGCCCGTCAACTTTTTTCGCGATGGTGAAGGATGCCGGAACATGGAAAAAAGGAACGAAGGAAGTTACTTCCCAGTCCATGAGTGGTTCTCCGATGGAACTAATCTCTGAAATGGATCCAGCTGGAAATATCATGATTGTAATGGAGGAAAATGGCTTAAGAAATGTAAAGTATTTATATGGCACAAGTGAAGACTTCGGCCTAAACTTTGCACCGCCGCTTTCCAGTAATGCGAATTTAAGCAGTTTGGCTGTTAGTCCCGGAGCATTGGTGCCAGGATTTTCATCAGGAACAACGAACTATTCTGTCTCGGTAGGCTATAATGTTCCAAGCATCATTGTAACCCCAACGGCTGCGGATTCGACGGCTACGATCACGGTGAACAATCAATCCGTGCCGAGTGGAGTCGGACGCGATGTTACCTTACAGACAGGACACAATCTGATTCCGGTTAAGGTGACGGCTCAGGATGGAACCGTAAAGACCTATACCATTACGGTCCAAAAAGCTGCGCCATCCAATAATGCTTTATTGGCCAATTTAACCGCCAGTACAGGGGTTTTGAATCCGCTTTTTGCAGCATCGATTAAGGACTATTCTATTGATGTTTCAAATAGCACCAGCCAAATAAAGTTTACTCCAACAACTGCCGATGCCAATGCCACCGTAACCGTGGGTGGAAATGTGGTAAAAAGCGGACAGGAATCGCCGCTAATCCATCTTGCCGCTGGAGAGAATACGATTCCGATTATTGTAACGGCTCAGGATGGCAGCACCGCAACCTATACCGTGAAGGTCAATCGGAATACCCCGCCTGTAGCAGCGGATCGCCTATTCTCAGTCGATGAGAATGCCGCCAATGGTACTGTTGTTGGAAATGTCAGTGGTAATGATCCGGATGGCCAAGCCCTGACCTATCGGATCCTCTCCGGAAATGGCAAGAATATTTTTAAAATCAATGCGGTCAACGGTGAAATCACGGTAGCGAATGGAAGTTTATTAGATTACGAAGCCACAAAAATATATTCATTAACGGTTGAAGTCAGTGATGGCTTCGATCAAACAACGGCAACGGTTACCATCAGGGTTAATGACTTGAATGATAATCACCCTGTTGCTCAAGGTTTTACAAAAAATATTGACGAAAATCTGGCCAATGGAACGGTTGTCGGTAAAGTAACGGCAACGGATCACGATGCCAATACCCATTTTTCCTACAAGATTACAGCGGGGAATGAGGATGGGGCGTTTGCGATTGACCCAAGTAGCGGTGAAGTGACTGTCGCTAATTCCGTCAAGCTTGATTATGAAACCATCAAGACCTTTGTCTTAACCATTCAAGTAAGCGATGGTGTCTATACAGCTGAAACAACGGCGACGATTGGTTTAAATAACCTAAATGACAATAAGCCGATTGCCGAAGACGCTGTATTCAACATCGATGAGAATGCGCCCAATTGGACAGTGGTTGGGAAGGTTCATGCAACGGATGCCGATGGCGATATCCTTCGTTATCAAATCCTTTCCGGCAATGAGGATGGTGCGTTCACCATCAATGCTTCAACTGGCGAAATCACGGTAGCAGATAGCCGTCAACTGGATTATGAACGGAAACGTATCTATCAATTAAGAGTGCAAGCCTTGGATACAGTGGCTCCGCAAGCTTACGATTTATATAAGGCATTATTCGATCGCTCTGCTGGAATGGAATCCGACATTGCCACCATCACAATAAATGTAAATAATGTGAACGATCATCTGCCTGTACCAAAAGGATTTACGAAAAACATAGATGAAAATTTGGCAAGAGGTACATCGATTGGGTTCGTGACCGCAACGGACGAAGATGAAGGAAGTGTTTTTTCTTATAAGCTAATAGCCGGAAACGAAGCCGGTGCGTTTGCCATCGATGAAGACACTGGGGAAGTGACGGTTGCGGACTCCACCAAACTGGACTATGAAAAGGTTCAAAGCTTTTCTTTAACCGTTGAGGTAAGCGACGGCGATCATACAGCCGTGACGATGGTGACGATTGGGCTAAATAATCTAAACGACAATCAGCCGGTGCTGAATGATGCGGTATTCGACATCGATGAAAATGCTCTAGCTGGCACGACGGTTGGAACAGTAACGTGTGAGGATGCCGATGAAGACTCGCTTCAATACTCGATTACAGCTGGCAATGAGTCTGGTGCTTTCAATATTAATAAGGAAACTGGAACGATCACAGTCGCGAATGCCGGGAAATTGGATTTTGAAAAGGTCCGAAGTTTTGTACTGACCGTTCAGGTAAGTGACGGCCTCCATACAGCGGATGCTGCGGTGGTGATCAACCTGAATAATGTCAATGACAATGCGCCGGTTGGAGAGGGTGCTAATTTTACCATTGATGAAAATAGCGCAAACGGAACTGTCGTCGGTACAGTGACAGGTTATGATGCAGACGGAGATGCATTGCATTATAAAATTACCGATGGAAACGAAACCAATGCGTTTACGATTGATGAAGACACTGGTAAAGTGGCGATAGCGGATTCGACAAAACTGGATTTTGAAAAAGTCCAAAGCTTTACTCTGACTGTTCAGGTAAGTGACGGCCTCCATACGGCGGATGTTGCGGTGGAAATCAACTTGAATAACGTCAATGACAATGCACCGGTTGGGAAGGACTTTTCTTTTACCATTGATGAAACTGCCGAAACCGGCACAAAGGTGGGAGTTGTTGAGGCCCGTGATGATGATGGAGATAGGCTCACGTATACGATTCTGTCCGGGAATGATGATGGCATTTTCGCTGTGAATGAAACGACTGGGGAAATTTCTGTAGCCGATTCTTCCAAGTTAAGTGCAAAGGAGAAGGCACTTCATGTGCTTTCGATTGGTGTAAGTGACGGTAAACATACGGGTGCTATGACGGTTACCGTGCATGTTCTCTCAAGTGACTCTACACTGAGCGGATTAATAGCCAGCGCTGGGAACCTGACTCCTGCTTTCATACCGGGAATGACTCAATATACTATTTATGTATCAAACAATGTGAAGGAGATGACATTCACTCCAACGGCGGCGCATCAGAAAGCAACGGTGAAAATGAATGGGAAACCGGTCACAAGCGGCCAAAAAACTGAATGGTTGCAGCTTGAAGCGGGGAGAAACCTTCAGACCATTGAAGTTACTTCGGAAAATGGGCAAATCACAAAGTATAATATTACAGTGATTCGCCTGAAACCGGTGATTAAGGTCATACCTGAGGAAACTGACAAAATTGTTACGGTTTCCGATGAGGAAGTGGACCTGTTGGATGACAATGGGACCCTTATTTTTGAACTGAACGGGACCCGCGCTGAGGATAAGGTGGTCAAACTTACTGCTGCCCAGCTAGCTACCTTAATCAAGAGACACGTCAGCATACAGATTTTAGGCAAGGATGTCCAGCTGCGCATCCCGGCGGCTAATTTTGCTGATAAGGGAGACGCTGCCATTAGCATAGCAAGGGTTGATAAGAATTCTGCGAACATTCCTTTTTCCAATTTGGCCGTAGGGGAGATTTATGAACTCACGATTAAACAGGGAGACACCATTATTCATCAGTTTGACCATGAGATTGAGCTTGGATTTTCTATCAATGGCCACGCCCAGCCGGAACTATTAAAGGTACACTACTTTAATGAAGCAAAGAAGGAATGGGAATTAATCGGTGGGACAGTTGCAGGCGGCCAAGTTATCGCTAAGACGAACCATTTTAGCACATTTGCCCTCTTCCAGCCTGATCATTTAGTGATTAAACCTGCCAAAAAGCCGGTAACAGGGAGCGATTTGCCGGAGACTTCCACAAGTATGTACAATTGGCTGCTTGCTGGTTTGCTCATTTTGATCCTCGGAGGCGCCATGCTCCGTATTCAGCGAGTAGGAAGAAGATAATCTATTAATTGGGGAAATACTAGATAAAAAGGACAAAGGGTAGAGAAATCCTCTGTCCTTTTTTATCGTTTGAAGTATATGCTGGGAATTTTTGGCGAAGATAGGGAGGATATTTTGTGCTGTCGAAGAATAATTTTTAAGAGTGGTAAAAAATCATATCATTAGACTCGCGAATATATCATTTAGTTTTTCTGAAGGAGTGAAAAAGGATGAGGCGTAAAACTGGTCAAATGATGCTGCTAGGTAGTAAAGGAGAAAAGGGGGGGGAAGTAAATGGCCCTTCAATCTAAGCATATATTTGTGAATTTGCCGGTGAAGGACCTGGAGAGATCAATGGAGTTTTATAAGGGAATCGGGTATGAATTCAATCCTGAATACACTGACGAAAAGGCAGCCTGCATGATTATTGGTGAAAATATATATGCCATGTTACTGGTTGAATCCTACTTTAAGACGTTCACGAAACGAGAATTACCAGATCCAATGAAAACGCCAGGGGTTCTCATTGCATTGTCCGCTGACAGCAGGGAACAAGTGGATGAAATCGTTGATAAGGCCATCGCTTTAGGTGGCACCGCAGCAAGTGAACCAATCGACCATGGTTTTATGTACTATAGGAGTTATCAGGACATGGATGGGCATTATTGGGAAGTTGCTTACATGGCACAACAATAATTTGAAAAAGTAGTAAACCAACAAAGGGATAGTAGGTTATATTCCATTCGTATTCGGAGTTAACCCCCATAGCCGTTAAGTTAACCAGACATAAAAAATAACGCACCTACTAGCGAAATTTTAGTAGGTGTTTTTCTCTTTTTGATCTTTCTTAATAGAAATCACATTTACTTAAAAATAGTGATGAACAACATCTATTGTACAACGCTATTTCCTCGAGATTTTGAATGCTGATTTTATATTCATTTTTATACTAGTTTGTTAAGTCTTTTATCTAAAAAAGTAAAAACTAAGGTAAAATAAAAAAGACATAGAATATAACAAAAGACTATTATTGTGCCGTAATTGGAGGGGGTTTTAAATTGGCAAATAAATATTGCCCAATATGCGGGGAAGCTAATGGATGTATGTCTGGTGCTGGAGAACACGGCAATTGCTGGTGCGATATGGAGGAATTTCCTAAAGAAATCTTTGAATTAGTTCCTGATGAAAGCATAAGAGTAGATTGCATATGTAAAAAATGTTTAATTAAATTTCAGGAAAAACAAAGAATGAGGGAAATTATACGATGAAATTATAATGTTAAAAAACCACGATTTTTTTATAAAAATCGTGGTTTTTATTTGCGATTATAAATGTTTTTATTGCCTTTTGTCCAAATAGGTACTTAACTATGCCGCAGATACCGAATTTGCATAGACTAATGATGATTCAGGACAAATGTTGAAGGAGGATGCCTAATGTATCATATGCTTTTTAGTATTCCGTATGGGGGATGGGGCGGCTGTCCGTGCCAATATGGTCCAACTCAAGCGTTTGCAAGTCAATATGATCCACCACCGCCACACCACCATCCACACCACCATCCGCACTATACTCACTTTTTTCACAATCAACCACTAATGTTTGCTGTCCCATTCAATGCACCGGTCCGGTGGCAAACTTATTAACTGTGCAATCAATATTCAAAAAAATGGGGGGTGGACTTAATGGCAAGATGGATAGACGTATCCCTATCAAAACATCAATTAAAACTGTTTGATCGTAATAAGCTTATAAAAACTTATCCAATTGCAGTGGGAAAAATGTTAACAGCAACTCCAACAGGGACATTCACCATCATCAATAAACAACGCAATCCCGGTGGACCATTTGGTGTGCTTTGGATGGGATTGTCAAAACCTCATTATGGCATTCACGGAACCAATAACCCATCATCTATCGGCAAGAATGTCTCCCATGGATGTATTAGAATGTTTAATCATGATGTTCTGGACTTATCATCAAGAGTTCAAATTGGTACCCAAGTGTTTATTCATAAATGACCATATTGCTATGTAACAAACTAGGATGATTTTTCCTTGAACGTTTCTGTTTTCTTGCTTCCCATTAAATACAATAACAAAATAATCACCATAAAGGCTGCAGAATAACTAAACGTCATGCCGTACCCAACACTTTTTGCTAAGAACCCGAGACCGACGGATCCAATGGCCAACCCAAAATCGATAAAAATAAGAAGCATTGAATTGGCCGTTGCTTTTTTCTCAGGTGGGACAAGCGTTAATGCCCAAGCCTGTATGATTGGATGGATGATGGCATACGCAATTCCGAATAATGCCCCTGAAACCCAAACCATCACCATACTAGTGGAAAAACCTAAAAGAACCAAACCTGCAGTCCCTGAAATAGCACCTGGGATAATAAGGACTCTGTGGCCAAACCGATCAAAAATTTTACCAGAAAAAGCCCGAACGATAACCATTGCAATCCCTTGTGCGATAAAAAACTGTGAAATCCTTCCGCCCAAATCAATCTCTTTCCCAAACGCCCCCATAAAGTTGACGGTTCCTGCAATGGTTATATAATTTAACGTTACCAAAATACATGGAAGAAGGACACGCTTATCGTACATGTACTTATAGAAAGGTTCTTTCTTTGTCGCCTGTGGACTTTCCTGTTCTTTTTTAACCGGATTTTTTGTGAAAAAGCTGCACACCAATGAAAAAGTCATAAGCCCGAGCGTTACCATCATCATCGACCGGAATGAAAAATGGGCAAGATACGAAATAGCGATGAGCGGCCCCATTGTCGTTCCCACGCTTGTAGACATGGCGAAAAAAACAATGCCCTCACCTAACCGAGACTTAGGAACAATTTGACTTGATATCGTAAAGACTAAAATCGTAAGCATACTAAATCCAATCCCTTGTAGGGCTCGAATGAAGATTAAAAATCCGATGGAGTCGTTTACAAAAGTAAGACCGATCGTACCCAAAAAATAAACGAGGGAAATAACCAGGAGCCATTTCATATTCACTTTTTGGATGATGACACTTGCAAAGAAGCGCGTAACTAAAGATGCTGCCATTAAGGTGGTGGTCATGGTTCCTGCAATCGCGGGATTTTTGCTTATGGTTGATACGAAAATGGGGAAGCCTGCTGTAATCATATAAAAGGAAGCGAACATGACTAAAGACAATGAAATTATAATGACATATTGGTTTGTCCAGAGTTTACCTTTTATTTTACCCATCGTGGATAAGACCGCCTTTCAAGGCTATTTGCATCATAACGGATTTATTTTTTCCATACTTTTTAAAAACTATTTCAAGTCTTCTTGAAATACTCCTGATAGCGGCATATATATATAGTAAAAAAGACATAGTTTCTCCGATTCACCGACTAAATAACAGATGCGTATCCTGTTATTAAAACGAAGGAGTGAATTTTATGGAAAGTAATGTGGAGCCACCCAACCAAGCAAAACCGGAAGTATCGGCGAGGCGCATTCGCTTCGCTGGCCTAGCATGCCTCATCGGTGGGCTGCTATGGGTGGTGCTTGTTAGCGTTGAAGAGCTACAGGCGTCGGTACCTGCAATCGTCACTGGATTATTAATCCCTTTACCGATGTTGTTGGGCATGGCGTGCGGGCCGTTGGGCCTACTCATGCTCCGTGCTAGCGGGAGCGGCCGGATGAGGCGGGTCGGACTTATCGGAACGTTAATCACCCTCATAGGGATTTGTTCTTATCTGGCAGCTACTTTGTCAAAATACATTGTAGGGTACGAGGTGGAGTTCTTTTATCCCGTAGGTGCATTATTGGTCGGCGTCGGTATGCTAATGCTGGGAATTGCCGTGTTCGTGGCAAAAAGACTAACGGGATGGCATCGGATGGCGCCGCTTTTAGTTGGGTTGTACTACGTAGTGATGATCCCATTCCAAATTATTTTCTATATTATCCCGAACGGAAATCCTTCGCCCATCCTTCTTGGGATCTGGAGCATCACATGGATTCTGCTTGGATATGCCATTCGGAACAGTACTTCTTCCTTGGAACGTTAACCAGCTGAAGGGGACGTTGATTGGGTTTTGGCTGAAAAATAGTAATTTTTTTATGGAGTGGAGATTCCACTCCATTTTTCTGCGATTATATTTAATAAGGGAAGTCCCTCTCATATAAATGTATAAAGTCCCTCTTATTTTCATATTTGTTTAATAATGGAAATTTAAAGGGGGCTACTATGTGAAATATACAAAATCCATAATAACAGGACTTATTGCGCTGGTCATAGTCGTTGTGGGATTTTCTTCGGTTACCACTGTCGAATCTGGGAATAGGGGCGTTCTGGTGCAATTGGGGGAGGTCAAACCGACTATATTGTCGGAAGGGCTTCATTTTAGGATCCCATTTATCCAATCCGTTCAACAGGTTGAGGTCAGGGTCCAAAAGGAAGAAAGCTCCCAGTCAGCAGCTTCAAAGGATCTTCAGATGGTGACGACAAAGGTAGCGGTCAACTATTCGGTTGATCCCGATGCCGTCAATAAGCTCTATCAGGAAATTGGTATGGATTACCGCTCCCGCATTGTTGACCCCGCTATCGCTGAAGCCCTAAAGGCGGTTACCGCCCAGTACACAGCGGAGGAATTGATCTCGAAACGTCCTGAGGTATCCGCGAAAGTGAAGGATATGCTGGCGGATAAATTAACGAAATACTTCATGTTGCTGGAGGATATCAATATTAAGGAATTCGCGTTTAGTGAAGAATTTAATAAGGCAATCGAAGCGAAACAAACGGCAGAGCAAAATGCCTTGCGTGCCCAGCGGGATCTCGAGAGAATCAAAATTGAAGCGGAGCAGAAAGTGGCACAAGCCGGAGCCGAAGCCGAAGCACTGCGGCTGAAGAAACAAGAAGTCACCCCGGAATTAATCCAACTGAAACAAATCGAAGTCCAAGAAAAGGCCCTAGAAAAATGGGACGGCCGTCTCCCGAGTGTCACCGGAGGCGCCACTCCATTTATCGATGTTAATGGGTTTGGGAAGTGACCAGAGGGACGGTTCTGTTTTTTAGGCTCTGTTATTATTTAGTGTTGATGTTTGTGTGGGTATGAGAATTCATAAGCGGAGAATTTCCTGCTAAAGTAGAAAGTGGAAGCTTTAGAAGCGGATATAAGCGGAGAAATTCCGATTAACTGCTCTAAATAAGGCGAAATTTAAAGATTTGGATAAGATAAGCGGAAAAACTTCCTTTATTTTTAGGGAAATATGAGTATTTCCCAATTTAGCCGGAATTTCTCCGCTTATTTTTCAAATAAGTGAAATCAACATTCAGCTATATTAGACCTGAAAAAATTGGTATTTTAGGAGGTCATATGAAGAAAAAAACGATCAAGCTATTCCTTTCTTTCTTAATCATTTCCTTAATCTGTTCCATTCTACTTGTATTCGTTTCCTCCATAAAGTTTTCCCCACAATATGTTTTTAGGACCATAGTAAATGGGAATTCAGATGTAATGGATTACAAAGTATTTCCTGAGCGGATAATTCAAAAAAGCTCTCAGCCCTATACTTACCAATATGACTTGGTTGGATCCTTAAAAACCATGCCCATAGACTATGACTTTAGTGGAAAAAGCAGAAAGAAGCCATTGGATACCTTTTTAAAGGACACCGATACCACATCCTTTATTATTGTCCACGATGACAAGGTAGTCCTTGAAGAGTATGACAATGGATATGACAAGGACACAGTTAATACCTCTTTTTCAATGGCTAAGTCAATCGATTCTTTGTTAATTGGAATGGCGATTGAAGATGGTTATATTAAAAGTGAAAAACAGTCCATTGCTGATTATATAATTGAGTTCAAAGGAACAAATATGGAAAAAATCACAATTGAAGATTTGCTTTTGATGCGTTCAGACATCAGCTATGAGGAAGGGAAAATCTGGTTTGGTGACGATGCCAAAACTTATTATACGCCTGATTTACGTCATTTAGCGTTGACTCATCATCATCTGACGACAAAATACAACGGTAAATTTCATTATAACAATTACCATCCACTCTTACTTGGCATCATATTGGAGCGGAGTTCGGGGAAACATGTAGCGGAATATTTTGAACAGAAAGTTTGGGATAAAATCGGAGCTGAACATAATGCTTCGTGGAGTCTGGACAGTAAAATAACAGGTTTTGAAAAGATGGAGAGCGGTATTAATTTCAAAGCGATCGACTTTGTTAAGATAGGTAGCATGTTACTTCATGGTGGGACGTGGAATGGACAGCATATACTAAATGAAAAATGGATAAAACTATCGACACTTAGCGATTTCCCTTTAAATAATGAAGAATATAAAGGCTCATTCTTAGAAAATAGTAATATAGGATATAAATACATGTGGTATAGTACACTGAATAATAAGGGTGGTCTAGACTTTTTTGCCATGGGAAAGTATGGACAGTTCCTATATATGTCCCCGGAAAATAATATCGTCATTTTACGAACCGGCAAATCGCAGGGGAATGTAGATAGCTGGCCGGCTATTTTTAAAGAAATATCTATTAAAGTTGGAAAGAAGAATTGAAGTCGTCAGTAAAGTCGGGTTACTCGAAAAACTTGTGAAGAAAAAGGAGTTATATCTATGTCTCAAAAAGGAACCTTACATCTATTAAATGGACAATCCATGTATGATTATTTTAAAATGACAGATTTTCTTGAAGGAGAATTGATGATTCCTTTTAACGAGGCTATGTGTTATGGAGACACTTGTCATGATATATTTTCAGATGAATTCACTCAAATACGTGCCAAGGTTCATCACGTGACACCTGAACAATATAGTGAAATCACTTTAAAACCATTAAAGCCTCTCTTTTGTAAAAATTTCACCCAAATTTCATTATGGTTTGATGCCGATATGTTTTGTCAAATCAATATTCTCACCATTCTTGCCTGGTTGGACCTGACAGATTATAGGGGGGATATTGCACTACATATAGTCGGTGATCAGTTTGAACTTAAGGACAGTTTTACCTTGAAGGCTGAGGGATATTATCCGATTTATGAACAAGTGCTGATTCAAAAAAAGCTTCCCAAATCTATCTTTCCAGACCCTTTAAAAAGGGGAATTGAATTGTATTTGAATTATCTTAATAAAGATAGTGATCTCATTCATTATATTAAAAAGTGCCAAGATGTATCAGAAGAAGAGCTTGTAACGAAATTAATTGTGGAATTCCAGCATTATGGGTTAGGTGATACCCAATATCTCGAGATTATTAAATCATATCGTGAAAAATAATGTATTGTCACAAGTTGTCTCATTTCTTGATTTTCCATGGTATCTGAAAAAAGGGAAGCAGGGGAGAGTTCTCTGTTTGCAAAGAAAACAAAGAACTCTTTCCTGCTTCTTAATTATTATTATATTTATCTTTCATTTCCTTACCTTTTTCTTCGATTTCCTTCTTAATTCGTCTGCCTTCCGCTTCCATTTCGTCGATGAGGCCTTTGTATTTATCTTTGACATAGTCTTCTAGAATTCGTTTTCGTTGCTGCGCCAGACTTTCGAGTTCTTCCCTGACATCAGGGGAGATTTGTTCTTTTTGCCTCAGGTAGTAGATGGCATTGGTGATGCGCGATTTTTCGTCATAAATTAAATTGGAAAAATTGGACTTCTTTTGATAAAGGGTATTGATTTTTTTTGATACTTCGGCTGATACCTCATTATAGTTTTTCGCGCTCCAGGCACTCCATTCATTATAAAGCCGGGTTCTTTCACGCTCCCAAACGCGCTTGAAATCATCCGCGGTATGGACCGTTTCGAACTTCCCGCCGCCTGCATCAGCAACCGCTTTTAATTGTTTTTGGCCATTTTGATCAACATCAAAGCCAATGATATTGACCATTGCTTTAATATTGGAATCGTGAAGCTCCTTGGCCGCTTGTACTGGGTCGCCTTCACAGGTTTCAATTCCGTCACTGACTACATAAATAATATTTTGGCCTTGTTTGCCCGCTTCGCCAAAATCATTCTTCGATTCAGAAATGGCTTTCGCTATTGGTGTCCAGCCGGTTGGCTGGAATTGACCGAGCGAATCCTTGAAACCCGTTTCGTTATAAGGCTGCAGTTCGTAGACTAATTCAGTGCTTTCGCAGGAGACTTGCTTATCACCGTCACTATTACTTCCTTTGTGCCCGTACACCCGCAATGAAACATTGGAGCCTTCAGGCATAGATGCAAGAAACTGATTAATGGCGTCTTTGGCCAGATCCATCTTCGTATTGCCGCCAATTTTCGCGGCCATGCTCCCGCTTGCATCGAGCAAAATGGAGATATTAGGAGCACCGGTTGCTGTTCCACCATTCTGTTCCAAGTTTTTCTCCTCAGGCGTTTTCGTCAAGGCCGTTTCCACATTGGGATTGAAGTCCTCTGCAAACTGGATCAACTCCTTGTATTCCGGCCCTTCGCCGAGGAGTCCAACCAGCGTATTGTAGACCTGGAAGCTGTCCTTATCCTGAAAGATTTTTTCATCTAATGCCCGGTTTACCACCGCTTTATTATAGGCAAGGCCAGCAAATTTACCAGCCTTCTCCTTGGCAATTTCCTCAACAGTCGTGGCTATGTTCCCATTATTTTCGTCCTTGTCACTGTCACTTTTCCCTTTGCCAGCTTTCTCGCTTTTCGTCGTCTCTCCACTTTTCGAATCGGCGGAGGTTTTTTTCTCGTTTGAACCACAGGCGGCTAGGAAAAAGACCATCATCAACAAAACCAACCGTGCCATCACTTTTTGAACCCGCATTTTTTGTTTGACTCCCCCTTACTTTTTCAAATCCAGTTGTTTACAAAAAGCACATCGGTTTTATTGTATAATAACTGGAAATTTACACCTATAACCTTTCGACCCAATGTAGGGTTGGGTCGTTTCTCCTATGATTTGGCTCTTATTCTTGGAAAAAGTAAGAGGATGTCGTGGCTGAAGTTATGAACGCATCTCTCATGATGCGTTCTCTCCGTTTTTTCAGTCAAACGCGTCATGGACACACATCTCATGACGCGTTCTCTCTAATTATTCTTCCAAACCAGTCGTGGCCGCACCTCTCATGACACGTTCTCACCGGTTTTTTCTCCAAACGCGTCATAGCCGCACTCTTCATGACACGTTCCCTCCGGTTTTTCCACCAAACGCGTCATGGCCGCACCTCTCATGACGCGTTCTCACCGGTTTTTCCACCAAACGCGTCATGGCCGCACTCCTCATGACGCGTTCTCACCGGTTTTTCCTCCAAACGCGTCATGGCCGCACTCCTCATGACGCGTTCCCTCCGGTTTTTCTTCCAAACGCGTCATGGCCGCACTCCCCATGACGCGTTCTCACCGGTTTTTTCTCCAAACGCGTCATGGCCGCACTCCCCATGACGTGTTCCCTCCGGTTTTTCTTCCAAACGCGTCATGGCCGCACCTCTCATGACACCTTCTCTCCGGTTTTTCTACCAAATGGGTCATTAATGCACCTCTCATAATGAAAAATTATTTAAAAGGAGGTGAATTTCAAGGTATTATTTGCGATTCCATAGTTCGGGACATTACGCTTTTTCGTTCGTCTAGATTCTGGTTGAAAAAGGAATTTATCCAATATTTGTTGAAATAGTCATACTAAATAAGTTTTTTGAAAATACGGGAATTTATTTCTTATTGCGGAGGGGTTTTATTGCAAATACTTTTTAGGTATAACTGGTTGGTCAGAGAAGACTGGTATCGTTGGTGTGAAGAGTTAAGCGAAGAAGAGCTTTTGCAAAACCGAACGGGCGGAATGGGCAGTATATTGCATACACTTTTCCATATTGTTGATGTCGAGTGGAGCTGGATCCGTCTCATACAGGGGAAACCGGACTTTCAGGAGAATTTCGATGATTATAAAAGCTTGTCCAAAGTTAGAGAATTGGACGCAGCATTTCATGTGGAAGTGGAAAACTTTGTGAACAACTGGAATGCTAGTATGGAAAATCAAGTATTTTACGATACCCTGCCAGATGGAAGAATTGAAACCGATACTTGGGGAGAAATAATGAGACATATCATTGCTCACGAAATTCACCATAGCGGACAACTATCCATCTGGGCAAGAGAATTGGGAAGAAAGCCTGTTTCCGCAAACCTTATCGGACGGGGTCTTGCCTCTCATTCTAAAAAATAATTCAAAATCAGTTTTTGTTCCTTAACGGAGGCGATGCTCTAAAGTGGCATCGCTTTTCCATTGTCTTTTGACGGAACTGTTTTGTGGCAAAATGTATAACGACAAATAATTTACCTAAAAAGAGTGCTAAAAGGCTGTCGCAACAAGGATTTGCAACCATTTAATTAAACGTTTGATTGACTGACAAAGAATATTAATCTACAAATAAAACAAAAGAATAAAAAAGGGGAATGCCCAGCGATTATCGAATAAAGAAACAATTGATAGATTACCAGCGGACGGTTGACGTGAAATAAGCAGTGCGCTTGTTTCCAGGTGGGAGCAACAGGCTATTTGTTGAGGAGATGCGATTATGAGATTGTGGGAAATTAAGCAAGAGCAGCGGAAAGATGTTCCGATTACCTTTTATTTAATGCGAGAGTTGCGGTTAATTATGTTGCTTCTCATAGGGGGAAGCTATATATTCACGAATGAAGCTATTACGTACTGGAAAATCGTTTTCGTAATAGCTGTAATGCTTGTCTACACACTTACACACTTCCTTCATTTTAATAAGCGAACGACGAAGTATCACCTTCTATGGACAAGTATTGATTTTATCGTAACAATCGCTTTTGGAATGATCTTTCCAACTCTGACACTCTATCAAATTAATTTTGGGATTATTGGCATTACGCTGCTAATCTTTACAGATAATCGAAGAATCATTCTAATCGCCAGCTTATTGTTTGCAATCGTTTGGACTTATCTATGGACTCTCAACTATTTGCACACAGGGCATTTCCGTTTTATGGATATGTTAATTAATCTCGGCTTTGTGTTGAATTCTAGTTTTGTAGGGATTATGGTAGGCTATTTATTTAAAGCTAGAGCAAAAATAGCGGAGCAATATGAAAGTTTGGTTCATTCTCATTCCGAGCTTCAAGATACACATGATCAGCTTAGGATTTATGCACAGCAAGTGGAGGACCTGACCGCTGCGAGTGAGCGGAACAAAATTGCTCGTGACATCCATGATACCGTTGGACATACAATGACCGCCCTGATTGTCCAGCTCCAAGCGGCACGTATGCTGCAACAACACGATCTAAAACAGGCGGAAGATACATTAAACCGCTGTGAAGAGTTAGCCAGGTCGGCGTTACAGGAAGTACGATTGTCTGTTCGCGCACTTCGTGACGAAGGTGGAACCCCTCTCACGCTTACAGATAAGCTAAGAAAGTTAATGAAAGACTTTTCAGACATGACTGGTATGGTAACGTCTCTACGGGTACAAGGTGATCTCACGCGGATTTCAACTTCGTTGCAACCAATGATTTTTCGCCTTATTCAAGAATCGTTGACCAATGCCAAACGTCATGGCAATGCATCAGAAGCTGAAGTGACATTGCATACAAATGATGATCAGATTGATATTATGATCTCAGATAATGGCTATGGAGCGGCGGAAGTGGTACCGGGATTCGGTCTCATCAATATGCGGGAACGCCTGGAGGAACATAGCGGATCCATCCAATTTGAAAGTGTAGAGGGCCAGGGGTTTCGTGTGCAGATCACAATTCCGATACAAACCAAAACTTGGACGTATGGAGGAGCAGAGGCATGATTCGAATTATTATTACAGATGACCAACAATTGATGCGAGATGGCTTGAAAACAATCCTGAGTCTTACGAAGGAGATAGAGGTAGTCGGTACAGCATCGAACGGAGCTGAGGCTCTGGAAGCGGCAAAACGCGAAAAGCCGGATCTCGTATTGATGGATATTCGTATGCCTGGAGTTGATGGTGTGGAGGGGACCCGTCTCATTCGGGAACATCTGCCAGAAACCAAGGTGCTTATCTTGACTACATTTAATGATAGTGACTTGATCTTTGATGCGTTAAACGAAGGGGCAAGTGGATATCTGCTAAAAGATATGCCCGCTGAAATGATCGTGCAAGCGATTATGACCGTACAAGCAGGCGGTGTCGTGCTGCCTCCCGACTTAACGGCACAAGTTTTTGCCGAACTGAAACGAAGAACCGAAGGACAGGGAGAAGCTGCTTCATCTAGCGCTAGTCAAATTCCGTTACCCGTTCAGATCCCGGAGGAGCTGACAGAACGTGAAATGGAGGTTTTAAAGCAGCTTGGGTATGGGTTAAGCAATCGTGAAATTGGAAAACTCCTATATATATCGGAAGGAACGGTAAAGAACCACGTATCCAATCTCATCACGAAGCTGGGGTTACGCGACCGAACACAAGCGGCCATATTTGCCGTCCGACATGGCATCACCACTTTTGATACATGACTTTTAGCATAGTCACATCCGAAGCGATCCTAAAGGGTCGCTTTTTTGCATGGTCAAAATCTCCCTTCCGATAGATGGAAGCAGTAATCGAATCAGGTAGACTGAACGTAACAGAACAAGAAAAAAGAGGTGCTGACATTGTTAAAAGTAGATAATTTAAAGAAAAGCTTTGGAAATCGTGAAGTTGTTCGCGGTGTTACATTTTCAGTTAACAAAGGTGAATCTTTTGGATTGCTGGGTCCAAACGGTGCAGGAAAATCAACAACCATCTCGATGATTTGCGGACTGGTTGAGAGCAGCAGCGGAGATGTAACCGTAGGCGGAGTGTCCATTAAACAGAATCCGATGGAAGTCAAACGTAAGATCGGAGTTGTTCCACAAGATATTGCTTTGTATCCGACGATCTCTGCAAGAGAGAATTTGTACTTCTGGGGTCGGATGTATGGCCTGAGCAGAGTGGAAGCAAAGAGGCGGACGGAAGAAGTATTGGAAATCGTCGGCTTACAGGACCGAGCTAAAGAGAAAATTGAAAATTACTCGGGCGGTATGAAACGTCGTATTAATATCGGAGCGGCTCTCATGCATAAACCAGAGTTACTGATTATGGATGAACCTACCGTTGGAATCGATCCACAATCAAGAAATCATATTCTAGAAACTGTTAAGAAGCTCAACCAAGAAGGTATGACGGTCATTTATACGAGCCACTACATGGAGGAAGTTGAGTACCTGTGCGAGCGAATTGCCATTGTTGACCAGGGCTTGGTCATTGCATCTGGCACAAAAGCTGAGCTTTGCAATCGATTAGTGGGAGCTACTTCCATTCAAGTTAAAGTAAATGCAAGCAGTCCAGAACTAATCGATACACTAGGAACTATTCAAAATTTGCAAAGCGTGAAAGCAGACGGCCAACTGATCACGATCTATGCCTCAGATGCACGACAAGCTTTGGGTGATGCGGTCGCCCTCGTCGTACAATCGGGATTACACGTATTATCGGTTGATGTTCAGGAACCGAACCTGGAATCTGTTTTCCTGCAATTAACCGGACGCACGTTAAGAGACTAAGGGGGAGTCAGTGATGAAAGTATGGATTATCGCGTGGAAAGATATAAAAATTCGCTTGAAGGATCGGAAAGGAATGGCGCTCTTCTTATTTCTGCCTATCCTGCTTACAGCGATTTTAGGCACGGCGCTGAATGGAGTGCTGAATGATGACACTACTTCCATGCCAAAGATGACGATTGCAGTATACAATGCCGATGCAGGAGAATTAGGCACTCGTCTCATTGAAGATGTGCTGCAGAACGAACGGTTAGTATCAAATATAACGATCGAAACGTTTGCCAGTAAAGAAAAAGTAGAATTACAAGTTATCGAAGGAAAAAATGATGTGGGATTGATCATCCCTCAAGATTTTAGCCAAAAAATTGGGGCAGCAGAATCGACGCAGCTAGAAGTACTGCAAGATCAAGGAAAACCATTGATTTCGCAATTTTTACGCTCGATTGTTACGTCATATGCAAATCGTGTGGGAGCTGTAGCTAAGGCGTCTAAAGAGGTCACGACGCAGTTGGCCAATCCAAAGGAAACAGCAGCAGTTGTCTCTGTCAATTTTGAATCACTTGCAGCAGAAGTAATCGGTCAATTAAGTGATGAAGCAGGTAGTGAAGATACCTTTGTCGTAGACCAGCCGATTGGAAAAAAAGCAGTTTCCAGCATGCAGTACTATGCTGCGGCGATGTTAGCTATGTTCCTGCTTTATAATGCAACTGTTGGGGCAAAAATGATCATTAATGAACGCTCTACAGAGACATTGGCACGGTTAATGAACACCCCGACAAGCAAAACGAGCATTTTACTAGGGAAATATGTAGGAACACTTGCCTTCTCCATTCTTCAACTGCTGATCTTTATGGGTGCTACGAATGTGGCATTTGGAGTTAACTGGGGAGAAAATGTGCTGCAAAGCATTGTCATAGGCTTGACGTATGCCATTGCTGTATCTGGTTTGTCGATGATGATCGCGGCTATGATCGCAAATGAGCAAGCGGTCGAGACGATCTCGGGACTTGGTGTGCAAATTCTCGCTGCGCTAGGTGGTTCTATGGTGCCGATCACCGTATTCCCGGATTTCATGCGTAAGATTGCACATATCACACCAAATACTTGGGCATTAAATGGCTTTATCGATATTATGAGCGGTACTACCTGGCAAGCATTGCTGCTGCCCATTATTGTATTACTAGCGATCGGAACGGGATCACTGCTCATTGGAACTTTGCGTTTACGTTATCAGTAGGAGGAGAATAGAATGGGACGTATATGGTCAATTAGTACATTTGAAATCGCACGTGTATATCAGAAACCTTCATCCTATATACTCATGTTCGTTATGCCACTCATCTTCACTTTTTTATTTGCTGGAGTAGGTGGAAATAATGGTGCTACTTCGTTCAACATTGCCTTGGTCGATCAAGATAAAACGGCAATCTCTCAGGAACTCGTGAAGAAGATGGGGCAGGAAGAATGGTTACACCTCAAGTTAATGGAACTAAGTGAGGCAGAGAAACAATTAAGTAATAAAAGCATCTCCGGAATGATCACGATTCCATCAGGTTTTGCTGAGCAGCTTTTCAATGGTGAGAAACCAGAAGTATTTTTCCGGCATGGACCAGATTTAAGTATAGCGGGTTCCATTCGTCAAATCATTGATAATGCCATGGCACAGGAATCAATTAAAGTAAAAGCTGCTCACTTGGTGAATCCCAATAGTACGGGGTCAGAGTTGACGGCTAGCTATCAAAGCATGTCTGCTGCATTAGGGACAAATTTAATAACGGTCGACGCTAAGAACATTTCAAAAGGAAGTTCACTCGATCGTTCTAACAATCAATCCGAGAGATTAGTAGGATTTGTCATCTTGTTTCTCATGATCACATTAACGATTGTAACAGGTAAAATCTTGGAAGCCAGAAAAATCGGTGTATGGTACCGTTTACTCTCTACCCCTTCATCACGCTTTCACATCATGGGTGGCTATATGCTCTCCTTCCTCATCATCGGATGGTTGCAGATTGCCATATTAATGACAGCTTCGCACTTTATATTCGGAACGGTATGGGGAAATTTGTTGGCTCAGTTCTGCTTAGTATCTGCGCTCTTGTTATGTGCCATTGGACTGGGATTGATGGTAGCGGGATTCGTGAAAACAGCAGAGCAGCAAATGCTAATGGGAATCATCATTATCTCCCCAACATGTATGCTTGGCGGTGTCTATTGGCCAATAGAGCTAGTGCCTGATTTCATGCAAAAGATCGCTCTGTTTGTACCTCAGTACTGGGCGATGGAAGGGTTTAAAACGGTTATGACTCATGGAGGAACTTTACTTGACGTACTTGGTTCCATTGGAATATTGCTCGGATTTGCCGCGATATTTATGGCCGTTGGCATTTCTAGAGTACGTTATGAGTAAAATTCCTAACAGGGAGGGGAAAATCACCCTCCCTTCCTTTATTTTATAAATCAGCTTCGTTTACAATTCTCTTGATCATAAAATAAATATTTATCGTTTGTAATTTTAATCCCATTTGCTGGTTCATAAATATGACCAAGCCGTTCTTTTTTTCCGGATTATAGAGTGCTATTGAAAACTCACCAGGATCTGAACCTGTGTGGCCAACGATATCTCCGTTATTTAACTTTTTCATGAAAATGTCATCTAAAGATGAATAACTCCAACCTAAGGTTTGTTTTCCATCATTTGATTGAGGACTTAACATTTCCTTAATTGTCTCTGGTTTTAATATTGTGTTGCTTTTATCCGACATACTTACTAAGAATTTGCTGAAATCTACTGCGTTTGTTTTTAATGAACCATCAGGATAGGTTGGGAAAGAATATCTAGGCAGCTCTTTTTGGTTATCATAAGGGGATGCGAAGTTTTCTGTTGTCATATTCTTGTGCAACCATTCTGTCTCTGACATTCCCAGTGGTTTAAAAATATTGTTTTTTGTGTATTGATCAAATGGTTGTTCGCTAATTTGTTCTATAATATAGCCCAAAAGGCCGTATCCCACATTACTATAAACGAAAGTTGTTCCCGGTTTATTTTCTGTGAAATTTTCTTCTACTGAATACCACTTTCCACTTACCTCTAAATATTCTTTAGAAAATTCACCAATCGAAATTTCGGAGTCGCCGCCCCCACTATCTATCGTATAAAGGCTATCGAGTACATCCCAATTGTCATTGATTCCAGAAGTATGGTCGAGTAGCATTTTTATTGTAATAGGTTCATTTGGAAAATTTGGATTGAAAACTGAAAATGGAAGATACTTGTTTATATCATCATCGAGATTTAATTTCTCCTTTTCATACAATTGCATGATGGCGGTAGCTGTGACTACTTTTGAAAGTGAGGCAATTTGAAACACCGTATCTTGATTGACTTTTTTCCCTTCGGCAATATTCGCATAGCCATAACTGATATATCTATCAACTTTATTATCTTTTATGATCGCAATTGAAACGCCAGGTACATTTGTTTTATTCATTTTGTTATGTACAAATTTTTCTAAGTCCTCTGGATTTGAAAAATCAACTTTTAGGGCTATTATGATACTTGCAATGATCAGAATCGAAAGGATCAGAACTCCTAATATTTTAGTAGATTTCTTAATCATAAAAACACTCCTCTATAAATAAATGCACATAGGTAAATATACCATTTTTTGAAATATTTTTCATAAAATTTACATTTTTCTAATAGGGTAACATGGAAGAGTATAAATTTGTTACCGTGTGATGAAGAGGTCGATTTAATTTTTAAGAATATCGCAATAGTTGAAAAGAGTCGTGCTGTTGGGTAATAATAGTTCGTATAATGGATGAGCAAAGTGGTTTTCTCAATGGAATGATTTTTGCAAATTAATAAATCATGGGATAATAGAAAAAACAGAAGTTTTATAGAAGCCATGAAAAAGGTAGGTATACGAAACATGTCAGAAGATTATCGTTCTCGCATAGAGCGGAAAAAAATCCAAGGACAGCAGCAAAGAACTTCAAAACAGCCTAAGAGCAAGAAACGCGGAAAAATAAGTTGGAAAAAAGTTGTTTATATTTGTCTTGCCCTCGGACTTGTTATGCTCCTGGTGGGCGTTGGTGCTTTTCTATGGATTATCAAAGATGCACCGACATTTGACGAAACGTTATTGAAAGATCCATTATCGTCTGAGGTATATGCTGCTGATGGGAACACGTTAATTGCCGAGATTGGTACCGAAAAGCGGGATGATATTTCCATCAATCAAATACCGGATGTCCTCAAAAATGCGGTGTTGGCAACAGAAGACGCCCGTTTTTATAAGCATCACGGAATTGATGTCAAGCGGACACTTGTGGCCGTTTTCACGAATCTCACTTCCGGTACTTCGCAAGGCGGTAGCACAATCACACAGCAAATTGTGAAAAATTCATTTTTAACAACTGAAAAAACGATTAGTCGAAAGGTGCAGGAATGGTATTTGGCCGTTCAATTAGAAAGAAAATTTTCTAAAGATCAAATCCTTGAAATGTATTTTAATAAAAATCTGTATGGCAGTGACGTTTATGGGGTGGCAAAAGCGGCAGAAAGGTTCTTCGGTTTGGGTCCCGATGAGTTAAATCAATTAACGCTCGAACAAGCGGCCTTGCTGGCGGGGATACCGCAAAGCCCAAATCGCTATATTCCAACTGTTGAAAGTAATCTTGCCAATGCAGAACAACGAAGAAATATGGTTCTTAACTATATGAATAGACACGACTATATTTCTGAAGCGGATATGAAGAAGGCACAAAGCACACCGATTGCAGATACGTTAAATATTCAACAAAGACAAACCAATAAGTACCAGGCTTTTGTCGATACGGTGATTCAGGAAGTTCAAGCCAAAACAGGTTCAAATATTTTTGAAGATGGATTAAAAATTTATACAACCATTGATCCGGAAATCCAGCAAATAACCGAGGATGTCCTATCTAAAAATGAGATTATCCAATATCCAGATAATGAAAGATTGCAGTCAGCCGTTGTCATTTTGGATACTCAAACGGGTGCGATCAAAGCCATCGGGGGCGGGAGAAATTATCAAGCCGGAGGCTATAACCACGCCACAAGGATTAATCGTCATCCTGGATCGACGATTAAACCGATTCTTGATTACGGCCCGGCCATTGAAAAATTCCAATGGTCGACGGGACACATTCTAAAGGACGAACCGTATCAATACTCAAATGGGACACCGATTCGCAATGCCAGCCGTTCCTATGCTGGAGATCGGACCATACGAGATCATTTAGCTTGGTCGCGGAATATTCCCGCTTTAAAAACGTATCAAGAAGTAGGAGCAGATTATGCGACTGATTTTGCCAATAGTCTTGGGTTCCCGATTTCAGATAAGCAAAAGGGCAATGAATCGAATGCCATCGGTGCCATTGATGCCGCTTCCCCGCTAAATATGGCGGGTGCGTTTGCCGCATTTGGGAATGGCGGTTACTATAATGAGCCATATACGGTTTCAAAGGTAATTTTTGCGGATGGAACAGAACAGAAATTAGCTTCAAGCAAAAAGAAAGTGATGGAGGATTATACAGCCTTCCTCATTACTGATATGCTGCGGACGGTCGTTGATTCCGGCACAGGGAAGATGGCCAATATCCCGGGTCTTGATTTAGCGGGCAAAACAGGAACTACCAGCTTTGACAAGTCGGCAATCGCCAAATATGGCTTGCCGGGCAATGCGACCAGGGATGCCTGGTTTGTCGGATATACGCCGCAATACACCGGTGCGGTTTGGACCGGCTACACCCAAACAAAGTCAAAAGATGACTATTTAGGAAGTCAGAGTGCTAGTTTTTCAAAATTAGTGTTTAAAGCCATCCTGTCGCGGGCAAATGCAAGCAAGGAGACATTTAAACAACCAAAAAGTGTTCTAAAATCCGGCAACGAATACTACGTCAAAGGCGGGGAAAAACCGAAGCCGCCGAAGGCTGATAAACCGACAGATGTGAAGGCAGTCTACGATGAAGCTTCAGACAGCATTGTTTTAACCTGGAATTACAGTTCTGAAACTGACGCCGCAACCACCTTTGAGGTTTCTTATACCGTGGATGGAAACACAACGAATCTGCCACCAACGAGTGACAGGCAAGCGGTGCTGCCAAGCCCGGAAAAAGGGAAGCCATATGTATTTAATGTGGTAGCTGTGACAGAAGGTGGCAAGAGTGATGCCGCTTCTGCTTCCTTAACGGTTGAAGGAAAGGTTGAAGGAAATACTGAAGTGCTAAAAAGTCCAAGTGATTTGAAGGCAAAATATGATAAAAAATCGAATCAAATCACCATCAGTTGGAAAAACAAAAATGACAATGCACAAAATGTAGCCTATACCGTTACGTATACGGTAAATGGCAACACCCAAACATTGACAACACCAGGTACGAATGCAACGATAAACAATCCACAGCCAGGGCAACAGTATGTCATTACGGTAGTGGCTTCCAATAATACGGGAACTAGTGAACCAGCTTCCACTTCTGTTACAGTAGATAACAAAGAGAAGAATGACAACAATGACAATGGGAATGTCGGAGAGGCAGAATCAGGGAATGGAGACACGAAAAAAAATCAATAACCTTAGGTAATCAGTAAAGGAGACCGTCTTGCTTTTAGCGGTCTCCTTTTTGTGTTTGTTTAGAATCGGGTTTAAACCCCCACTCAGATAAATAGTCGGAAAAAATTCGCTTATTTAGTAAATAAGATAAAAAATAGCTTAAATAAGCGGAGGGATTCCGCCTATTGACTCGAAAAACGTAAAAATAGAGAATTTTGTTGTGCTTAATCGGAAAATCTCCCCTTATTTACCCCGAAACGAGGTCTATTCTGCATCTAACCGGAAAATCTCCGCTTATACTAGCCTAATCGTATATCTCTATGATAATAGACTTACTAGATAGTAAAGGAGATTAAAAAAAGAATGATTTCAATAGGAATAAACTACTATATGTAAGAGAGATATTAAGATGAACTGAATTATTTCAATTCGAATAGACAACTAGATGTAAGGGAGATTGTAAGATGAAAAGAATGATTTCCATTTTATTGACAGCAATGATCTTCATTTCTACATTAGCAATTCCTGCTAATGCGCAAGGGGCCAAGCCCTGGATGAACACCAATCTCTCTGCTATGGAGCGCACCGAGCTGCTTCTCAAAGCGATGACGCTGGACCAGAAGATCCAGCAAATCGCCATCTCGCGCTTCAATGAGAACAACAAAGGTGAGACGGTCGTCATCAAGAGGGGCGGCACTAACAAGTACCAGAGCGGCGTATTCCCGCCTCAGGGTACCCTGCCCGGCTGTGAGTTTCAGGACACCGGCCGGCAGATTCGTGGAATCGAGGAACTGGGTATCCCGACAGTACGCATGACCAACGGTGGTACGGGTGTGAAGGGCGGATCGTGTCATAATGACCCGGTGGCGACGGGCCTGCCGTCGACAGTGGCTATGGCCGCGACCTTCAACCGCGCGTTGAACTATGAGGCCGGCCGAATCCTCGGTCAGGAGACTCGTGCCTTCGCGCATCATGTGATGCTCGGACCGGGCATGAATCTCGTGCGCCACCCGTACGGGGGCCGGAACTATGAGTACTTCAGTGAGGACCCGTACCTGACAGGTGCCCTGGCAACCGAGCAGGTCAAGGGCATCCAAAAACAGGGGGTCCAAGCCCAACTCAAGCATTTAGCTGGCAACGAGCAGGAAACCGAGCGGTGGACGATGGGTGTCCAGGTTCCCTCAAAAGCGATGAATGAGCTGTACATGCTGCCATTTGAGATGACCACCAAGGATGCTAACCCGGCCTCTGTGATGTGCTCGTTCCCGGATGTCAACGGAACCTTTGCCTGTGACAGCCCTGAACTGCTGCAAGATGCACTAAGGAGAAACTGGGGCTTCAACGGTTACGTGATGAGTGACCGTCGTGCGATTCACGACTTGGTCTCTGCCATTAAGGCGGGCACGAATGTCGAGCTCGACTGGGCACCGCAGTACTACACTCAAGAGAGGATCAAGCAGGCCATCGACTCTGGTAAGGTGACCGAGAATGACATTGACAATCTGCTTCGTCCGCGGTATATCAAGATGATTGAGTACGGCCACATGGATAAGCCTTTCGACAAGTTCCTGCCTGAGATTGTCGATCCGATGGCCAACGGCGCCAGCGCTCGGAAGATGGCCGAGGAAGGGGCCGTGCTTTTGAAGAACGCTAACGGATTCCTGCCGCTGAATAGCAAGCCGAAGTCAATCGCGCTGATTGGCGTCGAGTGGTTCGCCGGTGAGGCAAAGATGTCCCCGCGCTCCATTGGGATAAACAACGAGAACGTCGTGACCCCTTACACGGTCACCCCAAAACAGGGTCTAGAGAACGTCATCAAGGAGCTGGGCTACAACACCAAAGTGACGTACAACAATGGCCACGACCCGAAGGCTGCTGCCAAGCTAGCCTCCGAGTCTGACGTCGTGCTGCTCATGATCGGCGACACCCCGGGTGAGACCATAGACCGTGAAACGCTCGGCTTCCCGGCCATTCCACTCGACAGGAACGCGCCCCGAGAGGACTGGGTGAAGCAGGAGCCGATGATTGACGCGGTTCTGAAAGCCAACGCAAAGAATACAGTCGTTGTCCTGAAAACGTCTGGGACGGTGCTCATGCCGTGGCTGAATAAGGTTCCTGCGGTCCTTGAAGCATGGTATCCGGGTATGGAGGATGGCAATGCCGTGGCCAATCTGCTCTACGGTAAGGTCAATCCGTCAGGCAAGTTGCCTATGACGTTCGGTGCCACTGAGCGTGAGGCCGCCTTCGCGACCGAGAAGCAGTACCCTGGAACCCGTCAAAAAACTGGCAAGCCAGGAGGACCAGGCCCGTACGGTAACGGTTCCGACCAGTTAATTGCCCAGTACACAGAGGGACTTCAGATGGGCTACCGCTGGTACGAGGCCAACAAAGTGAAGCCTGTCTTCCCATTCGGGTATGGCCTGTCCTACACGACCTTTAAGTATGGCGGCCTCAAGGTGAAGAGGGCCCGTGATAAAGGAACGTTGTTGGGTATTGACGTGTCCTTCACCATTACAAACACAGGTAAAGTTGCCGGTAAAGAAGCGGCACAGGTCTATCTGACCCTGCCGAACGAGGCGGGACAGCCATCCAAGCGACTTGTGAACTTTGAAAAGATTGATCTTAAGCCTGGTGAGAGCAAGCGAGTAAATCTGCGGATTAATCGTGCTGACTCCAATCACCCGTTCTCCTATTTCATTCCGAAAGACCCGAACAACCTGGCGAACTGGGCAGACGGCGAATGGGCTACCGCTAAAGGAAAATACCGCGTGCATGTCGGTGGTTCCTCGGCAGACACTCCTTTAGAAAAGGACGTTCCGTTGAACTTCAAAGGTAAATCAGGTCGATAGGCCCTTGGCAATGGGATGACGGGGCGACCCAGCAGGGGGGCGTCAAGCATCTAAAAAGTGGTGAGCCCGCGAGCTCGGCAAATCAGGCCGAGGGCCAGCGGGCTCATTGCTTTTCTCGACGCCTTAATGGACGACAAATGGGACGAAAAGAAATTAAGGAAGGACGTGGGAATTCTAATGAAGGGATCCGTTCGGAGCAGCCGGAGAAGTCAGGCGCATTCGTGGTGGGTGGCCATTGTTCTGGTGGTCCTCATGACCGCATGTGCCGTCGAGGAACCCGAAGGGCCGGTCGGGAGCGATGACTGGCAGGTCCCCGGCTTGGTAGACCGGTCCGGCGAGCCGATCAAGGTGCCGACACCTGATCCGGCCACGGGCAGGACCCTGGACGTCACCGACTTCGGGGCAGATCCGGATCCAGGCTCACACGACGACGCGGCAGCCATCAGGAAGGCCTTGGACGCGGCTAAACCGGGTGACGAGGTCTTGCTTCCGGCCGGCACATATGACCTGCGCTCCACTGACCCAGCCGACAAGTCGGCGAACATCGTGTTGCGCAGTGGCGTGGACCTACGCGGCGAGGGCCAAGAGCGCACCGTGCTGCTGACCTCCCTCGACGGCAAGGATGGCAGCCGGGTGATTCGCGGTTCCGGCATCCACGACGTCATCGTCGCTGACTTCACCATCACCTCCCGTCATGATGGTCGACTCGGCGACGACCCTAACGACGGGGACGCGGGTGGCGGCCCTATGTATGGAATCTATATAGGAGCCCACAAAGGGAAGGCAAGCTCTCGGGTCCTTGTGGAGAACCTGGGTATCCGCAGGTTCGAGCGCCACGGCATCTCCGTCAAGGCCAGCCGGGAAGTGACCCTCTCTGGAAACCATATTAGTGAGGCAACTGCCGTCGGTCCCGGTGGACAGGGATACGGTATTGCGATAGAGGGCTCAGCGGACCAGCACGACCCGGATGCCGGCAACGATTCCCGGCACAACGTCGTCATCGGCAATACCTTCGATGGCAGGCATCTGCGACACGCCATTCTGCTTCAGTTTCCCACGCACAACAATCTCGTGGCGGAGAACACGATCGTCGGCAGCCACCTCGACGTCATTGACCTGCACGGCGAGGGTGAATACCTAAACGAAGTCAGGGACAACACGGTCATCGGCGGGAAGCAGGCGGGCATCGCGCTGGGCAATTCCGGAGGGTACAAGAACAAGCACGACGCCTCAGGGCATGGAAACTGGGTGCACTCCAACGACCTGATCGGAAATCGTCAGGGAATCCTCGTCATTCTGGGAACTCCTGACACCCTCATCGAGGACAACAGGATCACCGCCGGAGAGGATTCGAAGGCCGGCATCGAGGTCCGCAATGCGCCGGGCACGGAGTTGAGCGGTAACTACATCACTGGAGGGACGGACGGATTCTGGTCTATCCGGCTCAGTAAGGACCGCGGTGCTGATGGACGGGGCAAAGGAATCCCATCAGGCATAAGGATCGAGTCCAACGTCATTCGACAAGCGGCCAATGGCATAAGGATTGATGCCGGGAAGAATCTCAGCATGGTCGAAAACGTTGTCGAAGATATTGACGGAGTCGAGCTGAGGGTGGCCGACGGGATCGAGGTGAGCCGGTAGGATTAAGTAGTGTTAAAACAGAATTGCAATACAGTAGTGAAATGAGTATTCAAAGTCTAACTCATTAATAAAGCCGCAAAGTTTACACCCAGCGGCCTTATTATTATTATTATTATTTATCCTTTGATAAGAAGTTATAAATGTTGGCTTCGCCTGACCCGTATAGTGGATCGTTCCCGACTTTGCCAAAATCAATGGCACTTTGTCTGATGGCGGCTGACACTTGGGCAGGATTATACTCAGGGTGAGCGGCTTTAATGACTCCAGCTACACCAGCAACTTTCGGTGCTGCCATAGAAGTTCCATGTAAATAGGAATAGCCATGCCATTTTCCGTCACTGAATTGTGTCGTTGCATTCCCACCTCCAACTGGATAAGTAGGGTAAGTAGACAATGTTCGATAAGTGAAATCACGTTTAGCTAAATAGTCTCCGGCTGGGTCTTGACGATATAAACTATCATATAATGGACCATTATCCCCACCAGGGCCGGCCACATCGATAGGATTTCCATAATTAGAGTAGAAGGCAATGTTCTGATCGGACCATTCATTTGAGGAAGATACAGTGATCACTCCAGGAATTTGGGCTGGTACGACACGAGATGGACCTTTAATGTCTATGCCATAATTTGCCTTCCAGTATGCTTGCATATCATGTAAATCACCTAGGTTTTTTGAGTCATTACCAGAAGACACGACAACAGTAACTCCCTTTTGGATGGCATACTGAACGGCACGGTGATAGGCTACCATTGAAGCGGAATCGCCTTTCTCGTCTAAGTTATTAGCCATCCAACGCCAGCCCCCGATGGACATATTAATGACTTCAACCCCATCGTTTGCTGCTGCTACAATGGCATCGGTGATCCATGATTGTTGCGCTCCGCCTGTTGCTCCAAAAACTCGGTAGGCTCTAACCGTTAACTCTGGACCTACACCTTTAACCTTCCCATTCGCTGCAATCGATCCAGCGACGTGGGTGCCGTGGCCATTTTGGTCCCAAGCATCTTTTGTACCCGGTACGAAGGTTTTCGAACCCGCTAAATCGGCATTTTCCTTCAAATCCGGATGGCCGAAGTCAATTCCTGTATCAATAACGGCTACAACCGTATCGTGATTTCCTTTATTTAACTTATAAGAATCACCTTCATGTGTTAAACGCTGCATGTCCCATTGTTTATCCCAATAGCTTGCTGCGTTTGGATCCAAAGTCACTTTCTCCCCATTTGGGGTACCAGGAGTAAACTTCACGGCGTCATCCGGATCCGTTTCTAAGTAGGCTTCAAGTTCTCTTCCAGCTGATTGAATGTTTGTATCTTTTTTCACTTTTGAAAGGAAGGTTGGATCTGCTGATGCGGCCTCAATAATCCCGATTTCAGGGATAACTCTTTCAACAGCCCCTCCTGCCTTAGAGATAGTTTCTGAGAAATTACTAGGTAATTTCCCTTTGTACGCTAATACATAATGCTCCTTTTCAGGTGCAGCATTTGTTTTATTTGTTGGGAGCCCGACCAGTAAAGAAAATGATAGAGCCGAACAAATAGATAGAACTGCTAGTTTCTTCTTCATTTCATTTCCCCCTTTTTGATATGTAAATAGAAACAATACCATTATAAGCTATTAAATCTATTTTTTGGATTATTTATCTGAAAATTTTAAATAATGAGACAAAATACCCAACTTTCATTTTTGCCATTCAATTTTATGGTCTTAAGTGGGCCTTTTTTCTTATTGCTAAAAGACTAAGCATTTGTTAAATAATAAAACCGTTCACAACACATTTCACAGGAAAAAGGCTTAGAGATTTCTCTAAGCCTTTGGCGCCCGATTGATATTTTTATAGAAAGGTAAAACCTTACTCTTGGATTTATTTCTTTGTTTTAAATTTGTTTGAGGCAATACCAATATAACCGATTCCACCTAAGATGGATATAATACCTCCATAAATTCCCCAGCTGCCTTCTTGACCTGGAACTGTGATCGCAGCGATTCCTAAGAATAAATATGAAATACCGATTAGAACGGTGAGTTCTTTCCACCCAGGTTTTCGAGTTGCTGCTAATAAATTTGAAAAAATCAGAATGGAGAAAAGTTGTATACTTTCGGCCCATCTATTATATTTAGCAAATTCACTATCAACATTAAGTTGGGATTGAAGCTGATCCCACATACTTGGAGCCATTACAATAAAAGCGATTAAGGTTAGGAGGAGTAATGGGCGTGAATAATTCGCGTTTTTTAATATATTATTCCATAAGCCTTTTCCCGGGTACGTTATTGCCAATATTATGAGTGGTATTAAGAATATAAGTTCAATTAATGGTGCCGCATCGGGATTTTCAACCCCTATTAAAAAGGATAATCCTAGGAAAATGATATGGCCTAAGATATAGAACTGTAGCAAAAGTGGCTTATTCCATGGTTTCCATAGCAGAGCAATCAAGCTGCCGCTAAACATGATGCCTACTAAAGCTCCATGTTCGGCACCAAACCAACGAAATTTATCCACATTATAAACAGGGTTCTCCGCATCACAACCTGGGCACCCAATTGTAACCCAAGGCAGTAATCCTTCCTGTAAAGACTCCAGTAAAATTAAGCCGCCAATTGCGAATATAGAAGCGAAAATAGTGAATAATACGGTCTTTAAACGCTTTTTAGGGGGTGAAATGGTATGGTTAACTTCCTCCAATAAAAATCCCTCCTTTTAAATTAATGATCCTAAGAACAATTTATGTGAATGGGGTTGTTTTATATAACGAGGATATACATACAAAATCTAAATAATTGAATAGTTTTTGTGGCTTTCCGACAAGTGCAATTGAACCATTATATAATTGGGTACTTACGGGATATCATCTATTAGGACTCATTATGGAAAAAATCACCAGGTTGCCTTTCCGTGAAGTTCTGAGGAAAAACATTTTTGAACCTCTAGGGATGAAACACTCCCATTTCTCCCGTACTGAGTCATTAGAAAAGAGTCCATACGAAGTAGCCAAGTTTTATATTCGCCAAACGGACATGACGAATAACGAGAGCCTGAGCATTTTATATGCTGGAGGCGGTGTTGTATCTACTACTGAGGACTTGTTAAAGTTCATGAAAGCATTAGTTAATGGTGAGATCCTAAAGAAAGAAACGCTTGAAAAAATGAAGAATGACTGGGGTAAATTATTTTTAGGAATTGATTACGGGTATGGACTGATGAACATAAAAACGGTTCCTGTGTTAATGCCAGCAAAGTATAATTCTTGGGGGAATGCCGGCTCTACCGGTTCGTTTCTGTTTTACCATCCTGCGACGGATGCCTATATCATTGGAACCTTAAACCAATTTGGATATGGTCAAAAAGGGATTCGGTTAATGTTTCAATTGGCGGATAAGCTTCTAAAAGGTATAAAAAAAGCTGATGCGTTATTGTAAATTAGTAAATGACAGGGCTAATAAATAGTCCTGTTTTTTTATTCGACTCTCCGCCAATCATCCCCAAAGCCTTATCAGTTAAAAAACACCTAAATGATTTCCTAAACACCAACAAATTTAATCAATTGATTCTTATTAATCAATTTAGATTAGTTTAATGCGAATTTTGATTCATACAATGATTCCCAATCTGAATCAGTAAAATAAGAAACGGATTGCGTAACTCTTTGCTGACTTCTAAGAACACCTTTACCACCGATGACAAACTTTAATTGGGTATTTGTCTCTATACATGCTTGAATCCATTTTTCAACCCTCACCATATGAGCGGGGTTGGTAATCGAGATGGCAATGATAGAAAGCTGCTTGTTTTCCATTACATCTAATAAACCATCGAAAGGTGTATTCGGGCCTAAATAAATCACTTCATGTCCTTTTTTTCGCAGAAACAGGCTAAATAGCATCAGTCCAATGTGATGATCTTCTCCCTCCGGACAAAAGGCTAAGATTTTGGGTAGCGACTTGTTTACAGGAAGAATTCTTAAAAACTGACCAAACCGGTTCATGACGAATTGAGAAGCAAAGTGTTCTTGGGCAACAGTAATTTTGCCATTTTCCCAGTCATCACCGATTCGATAAAGTATTTCTGCCAAAAGGTGATGAAAGACATATTCGTATTCGAACATAGAAAAAGCCACTTCAGTGATGTTGTTAGCCTCTTGAGCATCCATTTCAATGAGGGCATGATACAATTTGGCTTTTAGATCCTCATAAGGTTTGCTAATGGGTATGGACTCAATAGGCTTGTATGTTGACTGCTGTAAAAGTTGGACAGCCTCACTAATTTTCATCTGATTCTTTGTTGTTTGTTCTTTTAACCATTTTAAGGTTTCTATGTCTTTTTTACTGTATAAGCGGTGTCCGCCTTCCGTTCGCATTGGATTGACTACATGATATCTATTTTCCCATGCTCTTATTGTTACAGAGGGGATGTCGAGTAATTCAGACACTTTTTTGATACTGTACACCATTCATCACCTACCTATAGTTATACATATTTTATACAAAACCTATACGTGATTCAAGGGGGAGAAGTGTGAGGAAGACGTGAGTCCAAGATCAGTTGGTATAGTGCCTTTTTGGAAAAGTTCTAATCAAAATGTTCATAATCTTAAAAAACTATTGCACCACTTGTATAGTATTTGTATAATATTAACAGTAAGCTATACAAAAACTATAAGGAGGGTAATGCAGATGAAAACTTTAAATCTTATTGCTCTAGTATTGATTATTGTTGGTGGCTTAAATTGGTTATTAGTCGGACTATTTAAATGGGATTTGGTCGGAGGCCTGTTTGGTGGGATGGACAGTATCTTTGCAAGAATTGTATATATCCTTGTTGGCCTTGCAGCTATCTATAGTATTAAGCTTTTATCTAAGGTTTCAAAATAAACGTTTAAAAAATGGGATGAGATCGATAAGGAGTTTCGGTAGCTGTCATGTTACAGCTACTGTTTTTTTACCATCTATTTAAAAAAAACTTATATTTTTAATGCTAAATTACCTAACTGACCTATATAAATTGGTTAGAGGTTTGCTTTATCATTTTCAGGCTTAAAACTTGTTAAACGAGGAGCGCTTAGAATGAAATCAATGATTCATGTGGAGAATTTGGTTAAAACATTTAAAGGAAATGTGCAAGCCGTAAAAGGGGTTTCATTCAATGTTGAAGAGGGTGAATTTTTTGCTTTCCTTGGTCCAAATGGCGCCGGTAAATCAACCACTATCCAGATGATCACCACTTTATTAAAACCCACATCTGGCAGAGCCGAAATTGCCAGTTTCGATGTCACGAATGAGCCGGAACAAATACGACGCGTGATTGGAGTGGCTCTGCAAGAAACGGGAATTGACCCGCAGTTGACGGGACGTGAGCTTTTGGAGATTCAGGGGGAATTATTTGGTTTTCAGTCGAGTATGGCGAGGAAGAGAGCGGACGAATTATTAGAGCTTGTAGGTTTAACCGAAGATGCCAATAGAAAATGTGGAAAGTATTCAGGTGGGATGCGTAGACGTCTAGACTTAGCATTAACCCTTGTTCAACGCCCAAAGGTCTTATTTTTAGATGAACCTACAACAGGGCTTGACCCTTATAATCGAAAACTCATCTGGGAAGAAATCCGATCACTAAATAAAGAGCAAGGTACGACCATTTTTTTGACAACCCAATATCTTGAGGAAGCGGATGAATTGGCAGATCGGCTCTCGATTATCAACGAGGGGAAAATTGTTGCATCCGGAACCCAAGAGAACTTAAAATCATCTATTGGTGCAGATGTCATTGATTTAGTCTTCTCAACAGAAGAGGAAGCAAGGCGTGCGTCAGCGTTGCTTGCCCGTTTCGAAGGGGATGTGAAACAATCAGGTTCGGAACTTCGACTGTTTATGGAGAAAGGGCCAGCAAAATTACCAGAAATCATCCGTCAGTTAGATCAAGAGTTCATCACGCCGATTACCTTGAACGTATCCCCCCCTTCATTAGATGATGTCTTTTTAAACTTAACGGGTCATACCATCAAAGCTGAAAAGTTAAAGCGAGAGGAGTCCCATGTATGAAAATATTTGTGAAGCACACGTGGCTTTTTACCAAAAGGAGTTTGTTGAATACGATTCGTAACCCTTTTGCCTTCATTCCAAATATGGTGATTAGTCTCTTCTTCTTATTTGTCTATCAAGCTGGACTAAGTGGGATATCAAAACTTCCGGCATTTGGTGGTGCTAGTTATTTAGCGTTTATTTTGCCTGTATCGATTGTTTCCGGGGCGATTGGAGGTGCAGGTGGTGCAGGGCAGTCGCTTATCACCGATTTAGAAAACGGATATTTTTCCAGACTTTTGTTGACTCCAGCATCGCGTCTTGCCATTGTTTTGGGTCCAATAATTGCAGGGATGCTTCAACTTCTTGTTCAAACGATGCTCATCATGCTGATTGGATTTATGATGGGGCTAAAAGTGGTAACAGGCTTCGGAGGAGTTGTTGTTGTACTTCTCCTCGCAGTGGGGTGGGGCCTGGCTTTTGCTGGTTATTCCGTTGGATTTGCGCTTCGAACGAAAAATGCTCAAGCTGCACAGGCAGGAACGTTTATCTTCTTCCCACTTTTATTCCTGAGCACGACCTTTGTTCCATATGACCTAATTGAGGCAGAGTGGCTTAAAGTAGCTGCGTTAATTAATCCAACGACTTATGTCTTTGAAGGCATGCGTGCAGTCATGATAAATGGCTGGGGGGAAAGTGCCATTTGGCAGGCTTTTATTGTTATTGTTTTATTCTGTATTGCCACTATTAGTTTTGCTGCTATTAGTGCTCGAAACGCTGTAAGTAGAGGATAGGGTTTTGTGGGTTGAAATGGAAGTGTGATCATAAACAAGTCTTGGCCAGTTATCGAATAAAATAACGGCCTAAAAGATTACCAACTAGAAAAATCAGGATCATGATGAGACTAACCGGGAGACTCGCAAAGGTCAGATGCCAGTCCAATTGTCCATTCTCAGCTAAAGAATAATATGTAAGAAGGCAGTAAGGGATCAGGAGGAACAGTGACGTTAGGATGCCAGGCGTGTAGCCTCTGAACAGGATGGTTTGAACGATGTGCATTAATGCCTGCAAAACAAATAAATTAAGAATGGCTGTAAATAATAGAAAGCTCCCTCCGTTAGATGAATAATGGGCGGTCATCACTGTAGTGAATGAGATGATGAGTAAAATCCATGCAGCTGAAACAGCTAGCTGTGCAGCGGTTGAACCTAGTTTCTTCCTCATTCTTAATGTTAGTTTGACGAAGTTAGTTTTTGGATTGTTTTTGTGTGCATTCATGGAAGATTCAATGGTTATGATTTCTTCTAAGTCATGGAATATAAAAATGATGGGAAACAACCAAATTAATGTTTTTAGGTCCAAAAAATGGTGGAGCGCCTCTAGCATCTTTTGTCTGCCTCCTTTTAGTTGGTAAGATATTAGACCTGCCGTCTGCAGTCGTTTGTTTATATTATGGGACAGGATATAAAAGTATGCCAAAGGGCACTCAAGAGATTTGGTGTCTACACAAATTCTTAATTAAAATCCTTGTGCGGCACCCCCGCTAGGAGCTGCCCACCAGCTAATTTTTGATAATGAGCCAAGGCTAACAGTGGAAAAACATACTCATAACAATGGTAATTAAGATAAAAGGAACCTGCCATTCCCCGTCCTTTTGGGTAGGTCTTCGTCCAATCTTTTTCTTTTTTATCCACTAAAAAGGCTGCACCATTTTCAATTTCAGGTGTAACTCCTTTAGCGGCACAGATGAGTGTATCAAGAGCCCAAGCGGTATGAGTGCGGGTACTTTCGCGGAGCGGCACATAACAATTTTTAATATCACTTTTACACGATTCTCCCCACCCGCCGTCGGGATTTTGAATGTTCCGCAGCCAAGTGAGAGCCTTTTGAATGGCCGGATGATTTGGAGCAACGCCAACCGCTATCATTCCCGTTACAGCCGCCCATGTGCCATAAATATACACGCCCCATCGGCCCACCCAGGAACCATCTGAATTTTGATGCCGCAACAGCCACCGAATGCCACGTTTTACCATGGGATGGTGATCATCCAAATGGGTATAGTTTCCGAAGAACTCTAACGTCCTTCCTGTTAAATCAGCCGTCGACGGATCAATTAATAAATCTTTCCCCCCCTCAATCGGTAACAAGTTCAATATTTTTTTGTCGACATTCTTTTCGAAAGCCGCCCAACCGCCATCCTTGTTTTGCATGGAAATGAGCCAGTTTACTCCACGATCCCATGCTTGCCGAGTATCCGCTTGCTCTAGGACCAAAGTGCGTATCGCCCTCAGTGCAGCTGTTGTGTCGTCGATATCCGGGTGGATTGTGTTCAAGTCCGCAAACCCCCAGCCTCCTGGTAACAAGTTCGGTTCATGAATGACCCAATCCCCGTATTTGAGATGCTGACGGGAGAGAATGTAATGATTTGCTTTTTGAATCGTGTTGGAAGAATAGGGAACGCCGGATTCTTGCAGCGCATAACTGATTAAAGTCGTATTCCAGACCGAAGCCGTCGTGTACTGGCAGTGAAGGTCTCCGTCAATCCGGGAGGTCATTGCTTTTAACCCTTGCACGGCACGAGTAATCACCGGATGTGTATTCGTATACCCCCTTGCCAGTAAGGCGTAAATCATTAGAGAAGTCGAGCTGAAATAATTTAAAAAGGTGCCATCCGGTTCGATTCGGTCCAGCATATACTTTTCGGCGCGATATAATGTCAATTCCCGAAGGTTTCCATGGTATTTCAAAGCCTGAATCCCCTGTTTAATCAATTTGATCAACGAGCGAGACTCTTCCGCTTGATCCTCTGTAAAAAAACGAACTTCTCTTTTTTCAAACAAATCGGAAAGGTCAGGCGATCTTTTCGTTCTCCTGCGAAAATTAGTATTGGCGAGAATTAAAAAGGGGATAATGTTGGCTCTCCCGTACACGGAGAGGTCAAAAAGATTGATGGGAAAGGTGTCTGGTAAAAGCATCACTTCAATATTAATGGGGAAGTGCGGCCACTCGCATTGTCCTGTAATGGCCAACATGATTTTCATAAACATATGGACCTCCGAAGCCCCTCCGTTGGCCATAATAAACCTTCTTGCTGCCTGAATTTCTTGGTCTTTTCGATCCCGGTAGCCAGAATAAAGGAGGGCATAATAAGCTTCCACAGTGGCTGTCAGATTCCCTTTTTCCTCATCATGAAATAGCTTCCAGGATCCATCTTCCTGCTGTTTTCTAGCGATCCGTTCCACCAATTCTTTTATAAACTCCTCATCATTTATCTCCAATGTCCGTAACAAGATTATCATACTGCAGTCTGTGGCAATCCCGGTTTCGAAAGGATAACGCCAGGCGCCGTCCTCTGACTGGTCCTGGACAAGCTCATTGGCGATTCTGTTCATTTCCTTATATACCCGTTGCCTCATATGACCCATCCTCTCTCAAATATTCATCTTTGTATTCATATTCCATGAGCAATATGAATATGCATCTTTGATGGGGAGAACCGAAACCGTTAAAAGGAACTTTGAAAAGGATGATGCCGTTTTGCTGGACTCTTTCTCAGATGTAAAAAAGGAATTGAAAAAAAAGATGAAAAAGAAATTTTCCAGCCTTCAGCCATCTTTATCAGAATATGACAAACAATGTATTCACCTTATAAGAGAAAGGACGAGACAACTTAACCAAAACAATGTAACACGGACGCAAGCTTATTTTCAGTTTTACCTTCAGTATCCAGAAATCCATTGGGCTCTTCTTGGACATATGGTATCCCGAAACGTCGGGTGGAATATGACGGATTTAAAAGGGGATTTGCTGACAAAGCTTCTGCCTGAAAGAGATCAGCAAGCTATTTTTTCTTTTTTGGAACGCGGCAGTTGGTTGATTTTTCAAGATGTGTATCCTCAATTTTTGGTATATGACCTGAGTGTGAGGGCTAGACGAGACATGTTCCATCTTTTACCTTTTCTTCACACTTCCACCTTCATGGAAACGATGTGGCGTTATTTTTGGCGCAGTAGTGATCGCTATACGTTGGCGATTGCGACGGTGATCAATGAACAAAGCTATTTGGAAAAAAGATTGATTCAAAATCCTCACTTCAAAAAAACCGTAACAGGTACGGTCAGCTTTAAAATGTATGATTTTTTGCGACTAAATAACATTATTTTTCCCTACTGTGCGGGGGGAAAATGGGAGAAAGCTTCACTTACCGGCGCCACCTCCCGGTATTTCACTTCGCTACACGAAAGAATTTTAATCGGAAAAGAATTGTATTCCCTTCTTTTTCAGCGTGAAGAGATTCTGGAGCTGGTCTTGAAATGGGCGCATGAACACCCTCATACGGGCTCACGGAAAGATTATTGGCCTGACTTATTTAATGATGTAAATGAATCTTTTCCTCGATCCATTTATAAGCGACGGATCAAGAATTGTGTGTTGAGAAAGAATGCCGAGCGGCTGTACAGCCCGCCTTTAAAATACGCCTGGCCGAATACCCATCATGAAGATGCCGAGAGCGGAGATTGGTTTGAAGATTGGCGTATTCTGGATTATATTCATAAAGAAGTCAGTATGAATGAAGAGATTTTAACTAATTATTGCAAAACCCTTGAAACAATTGAACTTGCAGTTATGGCGAAGGAAGCCATTCTGCTGCGCGAAGAAGAATCATCATGAATGAGTGGCGGCCAAAAAATAAGGAGATATTATTCAATTTAACTTGAATGGTATCTCCTGATTTTTTGACTAAATGTAAAAAATTATAGATTAATATAATAAAAAACATACACAAGTTTAATATGCAGTTTACAATCATCTGGTTTAATAAAACAGTACACTATTAATCTATTAGGAGGATTTATTAGATGATTAATAAGAACTTTGTGAAAAAAGGGGCTACTGTAGCACTTGCCTTAGCTATTTCTATTCCAGCCGTAACACCTGCCTTCGCGGCTTCTCAGAATAACAGTAAAATCGAATCTGTTAAATTTAATGGAATGCAAGCACCTACAACTATTGATGACATGGTCAAAACATATACAAATGCAACCGTAGATGTTAAATACATCAATGGAAAAGTAAAAACATTTCCGCTGACTTACAACTACCTATTTAAATCGGAAGATAAGGTAGCAACTGTTAAAGGTGAAAAAGTCCCTGCAGGCACACCTATCGATGTAAATGGAGATCCAATTAAGGACCCTAGCGGCACAAATGGAGAATACTTTGTCTCTGATGCTCCGGATTCAAACAGCCTGTTAATGCCTATTAATGGCAAGCTTTATATGGTTACACACTATGAATATCAAACGATTGATGCTGCTGGTAAGTCAGCCTACGGTTTAGTTCCGGCATCTATGTCTTTAACTGAAATGGAACAGGACAAAAAAACAGGTGAACTTAAACCTGTAAAAGTAGAAAAGATTGATTTTTCAGCTGTAAATGGACTATGGATTCCATGTAATGGATCATTATCTCCATGGAATACACATCTAGGTTCTGAAGAATACGAACCAGATGCTCGTCTTTTCTTAGACCCAGCTTCGAAAGTAAGAAGTCAAGTTGAAACATTTTCTCAATTCTATTTCGGAGATAAAGCAAAGGCTAATCCTTATTTCTATGGCTACACTCCTGAAATTACAGTAGGTAAGGATGGGAAAACATCAGTTGAAAAACATTACAGCACAGGCCGCTTCTCTCATGAGTTAGCTAAAGTCATGCCTGATAACAAAACTGTTTTTTACGGTGATGATGGCGGCAATACAGGAATGTTTATGTACGTAGCTGACAAGGAGAAAGATTTATCAGCAGGTACACTTTATGCAGCAACATTCAAGCAAACAGGTACTGAAAACGGCGGTTCTGGTGATTTACAATGGATTAATTTAGGACATGCCACCGATAAACAAGTGAAAGATATTATTGATAGCGGAATTACATTCAATGATATTTTTGAAACTTCAGATGCTCCTAAAGAAGGTTTTACAGCGATTAAAACCTACTCAAATGGAGGAAAGGTTGAGTACCTAAAACTTAAGCCTGGCAAAGAAAAAGCAGCAGCATTCCTTGAAACCCGCCGTTATGCAGCAATGCTTGGTGCGACTACTGAATTTAACAAAATGGAAGGTTTAGCACTAAACGAACAGGATAAAAAAGTATATCTTGCCATTTCCGATCAAAGTAAGGCGATGGAAAAAGATTCAACTGGCAAAGAGCCGGCAGACCATATTCAATTGCCAAAAATTAAAGCGGGTGTCACCTATGAACTAGACTTGCGGGGCGGCCAAAAAGATACCGATGGAAAGGCTATTAAGAGCTCGTATGTAGCACCATCCATGTCTGGATTGGTAGTAGGGGAAGACCTTCCTGCAGCTGATGCATATGGAAACACTGCGAATGTAGATAAAGTAGCGAATCCAGATAACTTAAGTTACTCTGAATCAATGAGAACTCTCTTTATTGGTGAAGATAGCGGTGCTCACACAAATAACTTCGTTTGGGCTTATAATGTGGATACGAAAGAATTAGAGCGTATTTTATCTGTTCCAGCAGGGGCAGAGGCAACTGGATTATTTGCCGCTGATGACCGCAATGGATTCTCATACATTTTCAGTAATTTCCAGCATCCTGGTGATGAAGTAGATGGTAAGTCCATTACAGCGGTTAATAAAGAAGAATTACTAAAAGCTGTTGACGAACAAATTGGTATTAATAAAACAGGCGGTATTGGTTATATCTCTGGTATGCCATCTGTAACAAAAATGCCAAAAAATAAATAGGGTAACTGATTCTTCAACATCCATTAATAGTAAAACAGAATAATATATAAGTGCCTGCCACCACCTGCTTTTTGTCGAATTTTTATCGACAGTAGGGAGTAGCAGGCACTGTTCTTTCTAAGATTTAATAATACAAGGAAATTAGAAAGTCAGTGCTGAGTTCCTGCATCCGAAAAAATGTATACTAAAAATCCTAGTAAGTATAAAATAGGACAGTTAGCATTTTGGTGTTGGAAGGGTGATTAATATGTTAAAAGCATATGCTTGGCTAACATTTTGTGTCATGGTGTGGGGAAGCAATTTTGTATTTGGAAAGATGTTAGTCCAAAATTTTTCCCCGGCTCTATTAACGATGCTTAGGCTTTTGTTTATTGTCCTAGTGTTATTTGGATTATCCTCATACAAAAAACACTTTAAACGAGTTAATAAATCGGATTTACTCGCCGTTTTTTTTCTAGGGCTTATTGGTGTTTTTATAAACCAATGGTCTTTTTTTGTTGGATTACAAACAGCTGATCCAACAACCTCTGCATTAATTTTGGCAACTACCCCTATTTTAACTAGCGTATTAGCTGCCATTTTTTTAAAAGAAAAATTAACAATTCGTATGTTGATGGGTTCTATTGTGGCAATCATAGGTATTTATTTTGTTGTAGCAAAAGGGAGTTTATCTTCTTTGCATATTGATAAAGGTCTATTATGGATTGTTTTAACGATGATAACATTCGCCATTATGATTATCATTACGAGGGGGCTTTCTCAAAGCATAGATCCACTTACTATTACTTTATATTCAAATGTTGTAGGCTTGATTGTCTCGATTCCTTTTGCTTTTTTACTAGACACCCCCTTACAAATAAGCTCTAAGATGTCGGATTGGTTTTTTCTGATTGCTACAGCCGTTGCTGTACACGGTATAGCAACATTAATTTGGAATAACAACATTAGACATGTTGATGCTTCGAAGGCTTCAATCTTATCTAATTTAGAACCTTTTGTAGCAATGATCATGGGATTGATATTGCTATACAAACCCATAACTGGAGCAGAAATTTTAGGGTCACTATTTATCGTGGGAGGAGTAGTGTTATCTACTTATCAACGAAAAAAGCTATATAGCCGATCGAATTAACAAGACCTATATCATAAAAAACTTTAACTATTTATTAAAGAAGTATCGAAGAACATTTATCTAGCATCAGACGAAGCACGTCGAGTTACTGGAACAGAACTAGTCGTTGATGCAGGAATGTCTTTATAAGTAATAAATTCAAAGAGTGACGAATTCAAATAAATCATACATTGCAGTCCACATCTACAACAGGTGTGGACTATTTTTGTGTGCTGTAATAATGAAATATTATGTTTTTCATAACCCTACTTAGATACACCGCGGAGAACCATATCATAAGTAAATGAGGTTTTTAGCCAATGACTCTCCTTAAGGTGGGTGGCTAGAAAATAAATTGACAAATTTTAGAATTCTATTAAACTAAAAATAGTTCTATCCTCAAATTCTTCTCTAAATTTTCTTTTTATATTAGCTGCTCCGCAAATCTTTATTTGCCTTTTGCTTTTTCCAATTGAAGCCACATTAAACCTCTGTTTTCACTCGCATTCACACTCATTAATTTTTAAATTTTTCCGAATTTCAAATGAATAAAATAATAGATAAAGGGTGCTTTGAACCATTGAATAGGAGGATGGACGTTATGGGATTTGAAGAAGAATACCAGGTGTTTTTGAATGCTCACTTGCAGGCAAGAACCGGTGAACGGTTGCGGCGCCTGCAAGAAGGTCACAGTCAGGCTGAGATGTTGTTTTTGAAGCAAGTGTGGTGGCCTTTATTTTACCATTTCAAGTATCTTCATCCAGAATATGAAGTCGATGATTTCAAGGATGGCAAAAGGTATTTGGATTTTGCTTATATTCGTCCGGNATCTTCATCCAGAATATGAAGTCGATGATTTCAAGGATGGCAAAAGGTATTTGGATTTTGCTTATATTCGTCCGGCCATCCGAATTTGCTTTGAGGTCGACGGGTATGGCCCTCACCTAAAGAACATAAGCAGATGGCAATTTTCCGACAACCTGGAACGTCAAAACCAGTTGGTGCTTGATGGATGGACTGTAATCCGCTTTTCTTATGACCAAGTGAAAGAGAAGCCTCGTCGATGCCAACAGATTGTTCAGCAAGTGATTGGCCAATGGCTGGGGGATGAACTGGACCGGACATCTCTGTCCTTTGTTGAAAAGGAAGTACTTCGCCTAGTGATTCGAAAGGGAGAAGCCATATCCCCTAAAGAAGTCGAAAAGTATTTGAAGCTAAGTGACAAGACGGTAAAGAAAGTACTTTCTCAACTAGTCGATAAAAAGATACTGATTCCCGCATCTGGAATCAAGAGGATCCGCACTTATCAGTTGGGGGACCAGGTTAAGGACCCTATCTGATAAATAGACGGAGGAATTCCGCTTAATTAGAAAAAAGTATAAAAAGTGGCCTAAATAGACGGAGAAATTCCGCCTATTGACTGAAAAAACGTAAAAAAAGGGGATTTTGCTTGGCATAACCGGAAAAACTCCCCTTATTTACCCCGAAACGAGCTCCATTTTGAATTTAACCGGAAATTCTCCGCTTATTTTACTTTCGCTGGTTATTTAATTAAGGACATGATTCCTTATTTAAATCGAAGTAAGATGAAAACCGCTGCATGGGTGTCGAGGGAACCTCATTTTGATGCGTCACATTGAAACGTACCGCAAATAGGTAGCCGTTTTCTTTATAATATAACCCCTATATTTCATTCATAACATGCTCCGACCTTCGAGTGATTTCCAAATATTATATTAACAAAGCTTATTAATAGAAGATTTCCAACCTATATCAGTATATTTAGAATAATGCTCATTTTAATTCATTTTGATTGTTAAGTTGGCAAACCATTGCTGCTACAGGGTTTAAGTATACCAAGGGACTTTAGGAGCATTACTAATCTCGTGCTTTTTGTTGCTGTTTTGTAATTAGCCGTTCATTGTAGCGTAATAGTTTTTCGTTATACTAGTATACAAGTTCGGCGGTAAGGGAGAGATTAAGATGATTAACCGAATGATTTAACTACTAATAGACAAATAGATAGTAAGGGAGATATAAAATGATTAAACGAATTACTTTAATTTTTATGATAGCAATCATTTCCATGTCATCGTTAGTCATTCCTACTAATGCAGAAGAGACCAAACCCTGGATGAACACCCAGCTCTCTGCTGAAGAGCGCACCGAGCTGCTACTCGATGCGATGACGATGGAACAGAAAATCCAGCAAATTGCTATTTCGCGCTTCAATGAGAACGACAAAGGTGATCCGGTCGTCATCAAAAGGGGCGGTACTAGCAAGTATATGAATGGTGAATTCGCGCCACAAGGTACCCTTCCTGGGTGTGAGTTTCAAGACACAGGCCGGCAAATCAAAGGGATCGAGGAACTCGGTATCCCTACAGTACGTATGACCAACGGTGGTACGGGCGTTAAGGGCGGATCGTGTCATAATGACCCATTGGCGACTGGTCTTCCTTCTACCGCAGCTTTGGCTGCGACATTCGACCGCGAGCTAAACTATGAGGCTGGTCGTATCCTTGGTGAGGAAACACGGGCCTTCGCGCATCACGTGTTCCTCGGACCAGGTATGAACCTCATTCGTCACCCGTACGGTGGCCGGAACTATGAGTACTTCAGTGAGGACCCATATTTGACAGGTACCCTTGCGATCGAGCAAACAAAGGGTATCCAGGATCAGGGAGTCCAGGTACAACTTAAGCACATGGCTGGCAACGAACAGGAAACTGAGCGTTGGACGATGGGTGTCCAAGTTCCTTCACAAGCTATGAACGAATTGTACATGTTGCCATTCGAGATGACCGTCAGAGATGCTGACCCAGCTTCCGTCATGTGTTCATTCCCAGATGTTAACGGTACTTATGCATGTGACAGTTCTGAACTTCTACAAGATGCCCTACGGAAAAACTGGGGCTTTGACGGATACGTCATGAGTGACCGTCGTGCGATTCACGACACAGTGGCTGCTATCAAAGCGGGTACGAATGTCGAGCTTGACTGGGCACCACAGTATTACACACAAGAGAAGATTCAAGAGGCTCTCGACTCAGGAGCGGTAACTGAGGACGACATCGACAATCTACTTCGTCCACGTTACATCAAGATGATCGAGTTTGGCCACATGGATGAGCCTTTCGATAAATTTATGCCGGAAATCGTCGATCCGATGGCTAACGGCGCTAGCGCACTGAAAATGGCCGAAGAAGGATCCGTGCTGTTGAAGAACGACAACAACTTCCTGCCACTGAATGGCGAGCCGAAGTCGATCGCGTTGATCGGTATTGAGACGTTCGCTGGTGCGGCAAAGATGTCACCTCGCTCTGTTCGTGACGACAATGATTATGTAGTGACTCCATATACCGTCACACCACAAGAAGGCTTAGAGAATGTTATCAAAGAGTTGGGCTACAACACTAAAGTGACGTACAACAATGGCAGTGACCCGAAAGCTGCTGCCAAGTTAGCTGCTGAGTCAGATGTCGTGCTTCTCATGGTCGGCGACAACCCACATGAGACCGTGGACCGTGATACTCTCGGATTCCCAGCCTTGAACCTCAAATCGGGCTTGGCTGAGCAGGAGCCGGTCATCGACGCAGTTATGGAGGCTAACCCGGAGAATACTGTTGTGGTACTGAAGACTTCCGGTACGTCGATTATGCCTTGGTTGGATAAAGTCCCTGCAGTTCTTCAAGCGTGGTACCCAGGTATGGAGGATGGCAATGCTGTTGCTAACCTACTCTATGGTAAGGCTAACCCGTCCGGTAAGTTGCCGATGACATTCGGTGCTACTGAACGTGAAGCTGCCTTTGCGACTGAAGAGCAGTACCCTGGAACTCGTCAAGACACTGGTAAGGTAGGCGGCCCTGGCCCGTACGGTGATGGTTCCGATCAGCTAATCGCTCAATACACAGAAGGTCTTGAGATGGGTTACCGCTGGTACGAAGCAAACAACGTGAAGCCGGCCTTCCCATTCGGGTACGGCCTGTCGTATACGACCTTCAAGTATGACGATCTCAAGGTGAAGAAGGTCCGTGGTGAAGGCAATGGCAAAAAAGACTCGTTGTCCGGTATTGACGTGTCCTTCACTGTAACAAACACTGGTGACGTTGCCGGCAAAGAAGCGGCACAGGTCTACCTGACCCTGCCGGACGAGGCTGGGCAGCCGACCAAGCGTCTTGTTAACTTCGAGAAAGTTTACCTTGAGCCAGGTGAGAGCAAGCAGGTGACTGTACGTATTAACCATGCTGACTCGAACCACCCGTTCTCCTATTTCGTTCCGGAAGAACCGGACAACCTTGCAAACTGGGCTGACGGTGAGTGGGCAACTGTTGACGGAAAATACCGCGTACATGTTGGTGGTTCCTCTGCAGACACTCCGTTAGAAAAGGACGTTCCGTTGAACTTCAAACTCAGCAAGGACGACAACAAGGGCAAGGTGAAAGGTAACAACGGAAATAAAGGAAACAACGGAAACAACGGGAAAAAAGGAAACAATAACTCCCAACGATAGGCCTCTGGCCATGGGATGACGTCGGCGGCCCGGTAGGGGTCGTCAGGCATCCTGAATATAGTGAGCCCGCGGGTCTTGGCGTGAAAATCGCCAAGCTCGCGGGCTCACCCCTTTTCTCGACACCTTCAAGGGAAACGAGAGGAACAAAAAGTGACAAGGAAGGACATGAGAAGACAGATGAAGGAATCGGTTCAGAACAGCCGGCGAGGTTCGGCGCATTTGTGGTGGGTGGTCCTTGGCCTGGTGGTCCTTTTGACCGCATGCACCGTCGAGAAATCAGACAGGCCGGTCAGAAGCGATGACGCCGTGGAACCCGCCCCGTCCGGGCACGGCGACTGGCAGGTCCCCGGTTTGGTGGACCGGTCCGGCGCACCGACCAAGGTGCCGACACCGGGTCCGGCCACGGGCAAGTCCCTGGACGTTATGGACTTCGGGGCAGATCCGGAACCGGACTCATCTGACGACGCAGCAGCCATCAGAAAGGCCCTGGATGCGGCCGAACCCGGTGACGAGATCTTTCTGCCGGCCGGCACGTATGACCTGCGCTCCACTGACCCGGCCGACAAGTCGGCGAACATCGCGTTACGCAGCGGTGTGAACCTGCGCGGCGAGGGCCCGGAGCGAACTGTGCTGCTGACCTCGCTTGACGGCGAGAAAGACAGCCGGGTGATTCGCGGTTCCGGCATCCACGACGTCATCGTCGCTGACTTCACCATCACCTCCCGTCATGATGGTCCACTCGGCGACGACCCTAACGACGGGGACGCGGGTGGCGGCCCGATGTACGGAATCCATATCGGAGCCCACAAAGGGAAGGCTAGCTCCCGGGTCCTTGTGGAGAACCTGGGCATCCGCAGGTTCGAGCGCCACGGCATCTCCGTCAAGGCCAGCCGTGAAGTGACCCTCTCTAGAAACTATGTAAGTGAGGCAACTGCCGTCGGTCCTGGCGGACAAGGTTACGGCATTGCGATCGAGGGGTCAGTGGACCAGCACGACCCGGATGCCGCTAATGATTCCCGGCACAATGTCGTCATTGGCAATACCTTCGATGGCAGGCATTTGCGGCACGCCATTCTGCTACAGTTCCCCACGCACAACAATCTCGTGGCGGAAAATACCATCGTCGGCAGCCTCCTTGACGCCATCGACCTGCACGGCGAGGGTGAATACCTGAACGAGGTCCGGGACAACACGGTCATCGGCGGGCAGCAGGCGGGCATCGCGCTGGGCAATTCCGGCGGGGCCAAGAACAAGCACGACGCCTCAGGACCAGGAAACTGGGTGCACTCTAACCACCTTATTGGAAACCGTCAGGGAATTCTCGTCGCTCTGGGAACTCCTGACACTCTCATCGAGAGCAACAGGATCACCGCCGAGGAGGATTCCAAGGTCGGCATCGAGGTCCGCAATGCGCCGGGTACGGAGCTGCGCGGTAACACCATCACTGGAGGAACTGACGGGTTTTGGGCAATCCGTCTCAGTAAGGACCGCGGTGCTGACGGGCGGGGCAAAGGAATCCCCTCAGGCATTAGGATTCAGTCCAACATCATTCGACTGGTGGCCAACGGCATCAGGATTGATGCCGGGGAGGACATCAGCATGCTCGAAAACGTCGTGGACGACATCGACGGTGACGAGCTGAGGCTGGCCGACGGTGTGGGAGTGAGCCGGTAGGTTCAGCGGTTTCCTATAGAAATGCAACGGTGCGAAAGTTGAGTATATAGTCATTATTATTATAACTTCTATAAAGAACCCAGCCTTCATCAAACAGAGGGCTGGGTTTATGCGTTAGCTGAACCGTATCACCAGTTATAAAAAAGACTGTAGCCAATCTCGGAAAAACGAGTTTGTTTACAGTCTTTACGCTCTTTCCCATCAAAGAATCAAGCTTTTTGCTGCAGGGCTCTGCTACGAATAGGTTCTAAAATAATGGCTAATAGAACAACAAGCGCTGCAATGACGACTGTTGAATAGAATAATCCTCCATATCCATCTTGTGCAGCCATTAAGGTAATTTGATCTACACTTGATTGGATGACCTCTTTTAATGTTGGATCTTGGATTTGCTCCACTACCTTTGCGTAGTCGGTGTTCGATGAAGGATGACTGGTAGACATGGTGCTGACTACCTGCTGAAATTCTTGCATCGCTTCTGGGCTTAAATCAGCACTTTCCATCTTCTTCTGCAAAATTTTGCTGAAATCACTTTGGAATAGACTTGGCAGTTGATTAAACCCTCGTACAATAAATCCAGCATAAATGGCCGGGGCAATTGTCATCCCAATTTGACGGGAGAGGGAAAGCCCAGCTAGTGCTGATCCTTTATCCTTTTCAAGACGCTCTGTCGCTAAAATATTTAATGGCGCTCCTAAAAGAATCCCCATCCCAAGACCGGCAATACAGGAAGAAATGATAAATTGCCACTTCAAATCAATCCATGTTGGGAATAACACAAAACCAATCGCCGTGATGAGGCCAGATAAAAAAACGGCAAGAATGGGTCCTTTTTTATCAACAAGAATCCCGCCAAATGCAGCACCGAAACCAGATGCTAATGCCAACGGTGTCATCCAATAGCCTGAGTTTTCAGCAGCGATTCCTAATACTTGCTCTGAAAAAGCGGGAATAAAAATCATTCCTGCCAGTAATGCACCTGATAGCGCACCAATTAATAATGTCAATAAATAAGTAGGACGAACCAGTAAGCTGACGGGCAATATCGGGTCCCCATTCCGACTTTCTAAAGAACGGTCATAAAAGATTAATCCTGTAAATAAGACAATTCCTGCAAGTAAGAAGCCATAAACATCTGGAATCGCCAGGCTTTCTAGTAAAGACGCCCCTTCAATGTTTGTTAGACCATACATGATACTAAGAACGGCTAATGATAAAAGAATTGTTCCAATTAAATCTAGTTTCCCAACAGAAGGTTCTCTCGTCTCTTGGATTTTCAGGGCTCCCAAAACAGCTAATATCACAGCAATCGGCACATTAATGAGGAAGAGAAAATGCCAATTTCCTGTTATATCCAAAATTGCACTGCCAAGGTTTGGACCCAGAATAGCACCAATCCCGTTCATCGCCCCTAACATTCCTAGTGCTTTCCCTTGTTTTTCAGCTGGGAATGTACTTAACACATGGGAGCTGCCAATGATGAAGATTCCACCGCCGCCCATTGCTTGGATGAAACGAGCTGCTAAATAAAATCCAAAGTTCGGGCTTAGCGCTACCAATAAGGAACCAAGTCCAAATAGGGCAATTTCCACGATGAATAGTTTTTTCCGGCCATATCGATCGGAAATTTTACCTACAATCGGAATACTAATGGCTAAGCCAAGTGTATAAATCGTTACACCCCAAGCACCCCAGTTGGCTGAAACATCGAACGAACTGTTAATCGTTGTTAGAGCAGCACTTATTATCCCGTTATCGAGGGCTGCCATTAATACCCCGAAACAGAACAACGTAATCGCCCAAGTGGAACTCGAGGATTTATTACTCATACCTTCATCTCCTTTTATTTTTTATGACGAATACAAAGTGACACATGTGTCACTTTGTATAAAAAAATAGAGCTACAACCTAAATTATAAATCGTTATGGAGATTATTACAAAAGATTTTTCCAGATAAGTGTGATAGGCCAACCGGATTGGTTGGCTTTTTCGCGGTTTAGTTTTTGAAGCCCGCGCCCATGATTGTTATTTTGCAGTTTGTACACGTGCTGGTTTAAAAATAGACAGAACGTAAATGATTAAACCGACAATCCCCATTCCTAAAATGATGTTAAAGGATTGGCCAGTGTAGAAGCCGCTGCCGAAGTAGAAAATTTCACGTAAACCGTCAGCAGCAAAGCGAATCGGAATCCAAGGGCGAATGAAGGTTACAAAGAAATCTGGAAGCATTTCTTTTGGCATCATGAGAACTCCCATACCTAACAGCATCACTACCATGAATAAGGTAATGGCCGGTTTGCCAATCCATGCCGTAACAGCTGATACTAATAAGAAGAAACAGAAGGCTGCAAACGATACGAACGAACCAACTAAGAAATAGCTAGGCATATTAATACCAGCGATGGAGCCTAATGTGGCAACGGTAAAGCCTGAGAAGAGGGCAATAATAATCCCAAATAAAACTTGGCCGCTCATTAATCGTAGTGTTTGTTTACGTGTTACCACACCCTTTTTCAAAATGTTTGATATTGATAAGAATAAAATGAAACCACCAATTAATGCACCTACCCAAGCAGGGACTGCCATTAAGGTCGGGGCACTGCCGTTTGCTGTGGAGGCCGTAATGGCATTGAATACTTTCTCCTCAGCAACAATCGGGTTTACGAGTACAGCTGCTTGATTGGAATCGATTTGTTGATCCTGCATTTTTGCGATAAAGTTGGCAGAATATTGTTTGTTCAATTGCGTGATTAACGAGTTTAAAGCAGTCTTTGCATAGTTTGCGCCTGTCATGTTATAGCCTTGATTTATATAAATCTTTATGGTTGCCGGAGAGTTGTTTGTCATCACGTTTTGCAAGGAATTGTTATAACCTTCAGGTAACACTAATGCTGCATAATACTTTTTTTCTTTAAATAAATCTTCAATGTTTGCTTCTTTTTCATTTGTAAAAGCTAACATCGGTGCTTCCCCATCGATACCCTTACTCATTTTTGTAATGGTTGATTGGACCGCACCTACATGATTTCCCTCATCATTGACAATAAGAGCAACAGGTAGATTTTTTACTTTTGGATCACCTTGAGCGAATAAGTTTACCGAGAACAGAGCAATGATTAATATAACAGCAATGGGAGCAGCCCATGCTAATTTTTCTTTAAACAATCTCAATTGATTTCACCCTTTCTGAATTTCCAACATGTTGTTGAATGGTATGTGAATATCTTATAATCTGGGAGTACTTAAAGCAATGAACAAAAGTGAAGAGGTTGTTGGATTTTAAGAAGAAGGTGATGGTTATGAGCATTTATACAGAAAAAAACCGAAAAACAAAGCAGTTGATTCAAAACTCATTTATGCAAATTTTGGAGAATAAGCCGTTTGAATCCATTACAATCGGGGACATAACGAAAGCAGCCCAAATTAACCGTGGGACTTTTTATTTTCACTTTATCAATAAATACGAATTGCTGGATCAAATTGAGCAGCAGCTGTTTGCGGATTTAGGAAATCATATTGATGAATTGCAATCTCGCTATTTACCGACTCAAACGGTGGAAAAGGGGCAAGAGCATTTAGCGGATACCTTATTCAGCTTTATTGAAATGCATTCGCCGCTCTTAAAGATTTTCTTAAGCGATCATGGCAGAGCGGGTTTTCACCTTCGATTTCGAGATTCCTTTTCAGCAAAGGTGCGCTCCAATCTAGAGAAAAATGAAAGCTTTCTTGCCAATTTAAAGGTCCCGATGGATTACTTTTTGGCCTTTATCACGTCTGCTTTTTTAGGATTAATCGAACAATGGGTTCAGAATGGTTTAGATAAAACGCCTCAAGAAATGACCGCATTATATATTGATATTATTTCTTTTATTCAAAGGAATTAGCGAGGAAAATAAGCAGGATAAAACTCATCCACAAATACTAATGGATGCCTACCATTGTTCTTAAACTCAAAATAAAACCTGCGGTGAACCGTATCATAAGTAAATAAGGTTTTTAGCCGAACGCCTCTCTTATGGTTGGAGAGGCTAGAACATAATAAGTTTTTTAGCGAAAATTGAAAGATAAAGAAAATGGATTGACAAATGTAGGAAGTCTAATAAACTAAAAATAGTTCTATCATTCTTCTTGTCTAAGCTACTACGCAAGTCGTATTTTCCGTTTACAATTCTCCAATTAAAGTCACATTAAACCTCTTATTTTCACTCATTCATTTTGAAAATCTTTCCAAAAGTTCAAATAATTCATTTGTGGCATTGATATGTTAGCTATTAAATACCCTTGGTTCTGCATTAGTCGATGATTTATTACAATACTCATGAGAAGTACATCCTTTTGAAAAAAAGGATGCTGTAAAAGATATGATCATTAGATAGGAGTAGGGATGCTATGGGATTTGAAGAAGAATACCATGCCTTTTTGAATGCTCATTTGCAGGCAAGAGCCGGTGAACGGCTGCGGCGTTTACAAGAAGGTCACGGTCAGGCTGAAATGTTGTTTTTGAAGCAAGTGTGGTGGCCTTTATTTTACCACTTCAAGTATCTTCATCCAGAATATGAAGTCGATGATTTCAAGGATGGCAAAAGGTATTTGGATTTTGCTTATATTCGTCCGGNATCTTCATCCAGAATATGAAGTCGATGATTTCAAGGATGGCAAAAGGTATTTGGATTTTGCTTATATTCGTCCGGCCATCCGGATTTGCTTTGAAGTCGACGGGTATGGCCCTCACCTAAAGAACATAAGCAGATGGCAATTTTCCGACAACCTGGAACGGCAAAATCAGCTGGTGATTGATGGATGGACCGTGATCCGCTTTTCATATGACCAAGTGAAGGAGAAACCTCGTCGATGTCAACAGATTGTGCAACAAGTGATTGGCCAGTGGCTGGGTGATGAAATGGACCAGACATCTTTGTCCTTTTTCGAAAAGGAAGTGATTCGGCTAACGATTCGAAAGGGAGAAGCCATATCCCCTAAAGAAGTAGGGAAGTATTTAGAGCTAAGTGACAAGACGGTAAAAAAAGTACTATCTCAATTAGTCGATAAAAAGATGTTGATTCCCGCATCTGGGATTAAGAGAGTCCGAACCTATCAGTTGGGGAATCAAGTGAAGCACCAAATCACTCAACCTAATAAATAGTCGGAAAAATCCTTTTAATCGGTAAATAAAGTAAAAAAATAGCTTTAATAGTCGGAGATTTCCGCCTATTGACTCGAAAGAAGTGAAAAAAAGGGGGGGTTCTTTGAATTAACCGGAAATCTCCCCTTATTTATCCCTGGAAACGACTCCATTCAGCAAATAACCGGAAAACTCCGCTTATTTTACTTTCGTGATAGTCCAATATTCGTCAATACCCTGTTGTTGTTATAAGGATTGTCCTCACTATGCTGCTAAAAATATATTTGCTCACTTAAATCGGTGCGTGCAATTTTTCATTTTTTTTGTAAGTAAACGTTATTATAAAATCAGTGCATAGATAAGGAAGGAATGGTTTAGATGAATCAATTGCTTCAAATGGGAGCAAACACGGTTTTACATTCTCCTAAAGGTCATGTGGCTGTTAGCTATGAAATTTCTAATACGATCGATATTTCCCTAACAGCTTTCCTTTTAACTGATGCGGATAAGGTACAAGGAGATAGCGGAATTATCTTTTATAATCAACCAACGAGCTCTTCTGGAGTGGCAACCCTTATACCGCCTGTGAATTTGGGGGATACAAAAGTACATAAACTTGAGTTTGACATGAGTAAAGTTCCTCAAGGTATTACTAAAATAGCGATTACGCTTACGGAGGATAATGGCACGGGTTTTTCAAATGTAAAGAATTTAAAGGCAGAGATCTTTACTGATAACAATAGCATCCAATTAACCCCATCTAGTTTCGCAAAGGAAAATGGAATCGTCGTATTAGAATTATATGTTAGGAATGGCCAAACAAAGGCAAGATCAGTATGGCGTGGATTTGATTCTGGCCTTGAAGGTTTATGTAGAAATTATGGTGTAGAGGTTGAGTCTGAGGAGCAAATAAGTCCTCCTGAACCCAAAACGATTGCACAAGTACCAAAAGAACCTATTAAGGCCGTAACAGTACCTGAAAATAATAGCAACCAAACGGTCGTGTCGACGATCAGCCTTGAAAAAGTAAAAGGTAATATAAGTCTCGACAAGGGTCAAAAGCCAGTTTTAATTGAAAAAACACCAGAAATTACGGCAACCGTATCTTGGAAGACAGGGACAGATTACGATATATATGCTTTAGTCTATACAAAGGACGGCAGGCAGGTAGATGTAGCGATGTTTGGGGCGCAGGGAACGCCTTCCCTGAGACAGTTTGGCAATGGTGCAGTGGAACATATGGGGGATGTTGGGCGAAACGATGGACCGATTAAGACGGAAGTCATTAAATTAAGGTTAAATAACGATATTCTCGCAGTGGTCCCTGTCGTTTATTCGGCCCAGTCAAATGGAACAGGCTCATTCTACAGATACAAGGTGTCGATGAGTATCGATAACCATAGAGGAACCTCCGTTACGATATCCTCCAACAATGCAAATAATAATGATACCATTTACACCTGTGTGCCCGGAATCCTTCATAATACGCCAGATGGCGTGATCATAAGCCCATTTGAGCTTTATAGTAAGCGCAACTCAGAGCGCAGGCCCAAACTTAAGATGGGGCCTTCAAATATGGTAGAAGTGATCATGGATAAAGGACCAGTAAATGATTATAAGTAGACAGGGAATAGTAATTTTTTGAAATAGATATTATAGAATAGCAGGCTGCTTCCTTAACAGGGAGCAGCCTTTTCGTATGGGATTTATTAATTAGTAGCTTCCTTTGTTTTTTCAAAAAAGCTAAGAATTGCTCGATATATAATTTAAAATTTCAAAATAATATTTACTATTTCCTAAATGAAATGTACTATAATAATAGTTGTCAATTATTTGTTTATTCTAAATATGGTCAAAAATCAGCAAGTTCCAACATCTTGGCGGTTTCTATATAAGAAAAAGGACAACTTGGAGGGGGTTTGGCATGATTCGGTTTGATTCCGTAAACAAGTATTATGGGGACTTTCATGTTCTCAAAGATATTAATCTCGAAATTCAAAAGGGAGAAGTGGTCGTGGTCATCGGTCCTTCAGGATCAGGGAAAAGTACGATGCTTCGCTGCATTAATCGGTTGGAAACCATTACCGATGGAGAACTGACGGTTAATGGAGTGAAGGTAAACGACAGCAAGACCAACATTAATGAGTTAAGGCGAAATATTGGCATGGTTTTTCAGCATTTTAACTTATATCCGCATAAAACGGTGCTTGATAACATAACCATTGCACCAACGATGGTGTTAAAACAGTCCAAAGAGGAAGCGGAGAAAACAGCCAGATATTATCTTGAAAAAGTTGGGATTCCGGATAAGGCAAATTCTTTTCCATCCCAGCTTTCCGGAGGCCAGCAGCAGCGGGTGGCAATAGCCAGGGGACTGGCCATGAAGCCTGAAATCATGCTGTTTGATGAGCCGACATCGGCACTGGATCCAGAGATGATTGGGGAAGTGCTTGATGTTATGAAGACCTTGGCAAAGGAAGGGATGACGATGGTCGTCGTCACCCATGAAATGGGCTTTGCCAAAGAAGTGGCGGACCGGATTATATTTATGGACCATGGGAGAATTCTAGAACAGGGGAAACCGGCTGATTTTTACGCGAATCCAAAGGAAGAAAGAGCTCGCGTATTTCTTAGCCGTATTTTAAATCATTAAAAAAACAAGGGGGATTTCTATGTTTAAGAGTAAAACAATGAAACTAGCCGGAGTTCTTTTACTTTCGGCATCCATGCTGTTAGCGGCATGCGGCAAGAGTGATGAAAAAACTTCAGGATCAGAGTCAGGTTCAGGGTCAGGGTCAGCTCCTAAAAATGCGCTGGAGCAAATTAAAGACAAGGGCAAAATGGTTGTCGGCGTAAAATATGATACAAGACTATTTGGACTGAAGAACCCATCCACTGGGGATGTCGAAGGTTTTGATATTGATATTTCAAAACAATTGGCAAAAGAAATCCTTGGCGACGAGAAAAAGATTGAGTTTAAAGAGGTTACCTCGAAAACTCGGATTCCGATGTTAAATAACGGCGATATTGATATGATTGTCGCCACGATGACGATTTCAGAGGAACGGAAGAAAGAGGTTGATTTCTCTGATGTCTACTTCGATGCAGGTCAGTCCCTGCTTGTGAAAAAAGGCAGCCCGATCAAAGGCCTTGAAGATTTGAAAAAAGGTACGAAGGTTCTTGCGGTTAAAGGCTCCACATCAGCCATTAACATTCGTGAAAAAGCGCCGGATACCACCGTTTTGGAGTTTGAAAACTATACCGAAGCCTTCACAGCTTTAAAGTCCGGCCAAGGGGATGCCCTAACTACGGATGATTCCATCCTTTATGGCATGGTTGACCAGGATTCAAACTATACATTGGTTGGCGGTACGTTTACAGAAGAGCCTTACGGAATTGCTGTTAAAAAAGGAAATAAAGAATTAGTTGACGCCATCAATGACGCTTTAAAGAAGTTGAAAGACAGCGGAAAGTATGACGAAATCAAAGATAAATGGATTAAAAACAACTAACATCTGGTGATATCAGGATGGGCGAAGGGGTGCCCATCCTGACCACTTCTTATGAAAAAGGGGGGAGATCAATATGATTGATTTTTCTATTCTGGTCGATAATCTCGATACATATTTGGAAGGATTTAAAAACACGATCTTTGCCAGTCTCATCGGCCTAATCGGGAGCTTTATTATTGGCGTGATTGTTGCCGTTATGAGAATTGCCCCGATTAAACCGCTAAACTGGCTTGGAACCGCGTATGTCGAGTTTATACGAAATATACCTCTTCTTATCATTGCCTTCTTCTTTTATGTCGGTCTTCCTGCGGTTGGCGTTACGTTGACCGGATTCGTGGCAGGTACGATTGCCCTTGCCATTTATACCGCCTCCTTTATTGCCGAAGCGATCCGAGCTGGAATACAATCTGTACCGAAAGGGCAAATGGAAGCAGCCCGCTCATCGGGTCTTACTTATTTGCAGGCGATGAGGACAATTATTTTGCCGCAGGCGATAAAAATTGTCATACCGCCGATTGGCAATCAGTTTATTAATCTTGTAAAAAACTCATCGATTTTGGGAATCATTGCCGGGTTGGATTTAATGTACTTTGGGGATATTGTTTCTTCCCATACTTTTGTAACGTTTGATGTGTATATTTTTGTCGCGCTGTTTTACCTTGTGTTGACCATACCATTAAGTCTTGGCGTTGGCTATTTGGAAAAGCGCCTGGCGCGAAGCCATTAAGGAGGGGGAATTATGGATATAGCAGGAGCACTTTCAGCCGATCATTTAAAATTCCTCGCCGATGGTTTTTGGGTGACGTTATACATTGCCTTTATTTCGATTATATTAAGTTTCATTATTGGAATTCTATTAGGTACATTGCGGTATGCCAAGATTCCGGTTGTCTCAAAGGTAGTGGCTGTCCTGATTGAAACGATTCGAAATATGCCGCTACTGCTCATCATTTTCTTTACCTTTTTCGCACTCCCGGAAGTGGGAATCAAGCTTAACGTCACGACCGCAGCGATCGCCGCTTTAACCGTATTCGAATCGGCGATGCTGGCGGAGATTGTCCGTGGCGGGTTAAATTCCATCGATAAAGGTCAAATTGAAGCAGCGCGGTCATCGGGATTAACCTACATCCAAACGTTATGGCATATTGTCATGCCGCAAGCACTTCGGAGAATGATTCCGCCGATCGTCAGCCAATTTATTTCATTATTGAAGGACACTTCCTTATGTGTCATCATCGCCTTGCCGGAATTCATGCACAATGCCCAAATCATCTATGCGCAGAATGTAAACTATATCATACCGGTGTTCGTCCTCGTCGCTTTCATGTACTTCATCGTCAACTACTGCCTATCATTGGTAGCGCGTCGATTGGAGAGCAGGCAGGCTTGATACTATTTCTTATGAAGCGCGTCTTAGAAAACAAGAAACCACCCAAAGGGTGGTTCGCAGAATTAGCAGTTGCTAGGAGAAGTGTTCGCGCACTTCTCCTTTTTATTTTTAGCTCTGTTATAGCTGAGTGTGATTTCGTTGTGTTTTAAAAAATAGACGGAGGATTTCCGGTTATTTTGGGAAATACCTATATTTCTCTAAAAATAAGCGGAGTTTTTCCGCTTATCTTATTAAAATCTTTGGATTTTTCCTTATTTGGAGCCATTAACCGGAAATTCTCCGCTTATTAATTCTCATACCTACACAAAAAATCAACAATAAATAAAAACAGAGCCTTACTTATAATAAAAAATTTTTTTATGGAATTTGGATGCTTCTTTTTTAATAGCTGTAGTGTTGCTCCGGAAGATTATCGTAAACCGCTGGGTCCGCTTTTAATATAGACCCGTTTGCGATGGCATTGGCAGTCGCATCCATAGCAGTAAAGGCTTGCTTAATGAGGTGCCCGTTCGACTTCTGGCCAAGGACATACGGCTCATACGAATGGTCTGCCATCCCGCGCATTTCAAACAGCATGACGGAGATTCCATATTGAAGTGCCAATGCATTGGAGGCAACGCTTGTATTGGTCGTTGGCTCATCGTATTTCAGGACAAATCCCCAACCCTTCGAATTCACACTGTCTAAAAGGACAGAAGCCAGTTTCTTGGAGCCTAGTAAAACCTCAGGATCCACATCCGGGTGATAGGGAGCCAGTACCGAACCGGAAGTTAGCTTTCCGAAATAATCCTCTTGCGTGCCTTGATGGTGGAAATCTATCGCGTAATCAATTTTATATTTTTTGAGGACATTATTGTGCAATGCTTGTGTTTCAGGTGCCCGTTTGTTTACATGGTCGCGGTTAAGGTCCAGTCTGTCCGCGTTATAGCGGGTCAAATGGCGCCCACTGGCCATGTAGTTATCAAGTGAGAAATTCACATCTCCCATAGCTCCATCTACGTTAAACATCGGGACAATGAGAATATTGACATTGTTCAGCATTTCCTGTATTTTTTTCGAGTTTGACCCAAGATGGCGGATATACTCAAGTGCTCCTTCCGTCGTTAACGCTTCGTTCCCGTGCTGTTGGGTTAGGAATAAGACGGTTGGGTTTTCTTGGTTGGTTATGTACTTGGCAAGAAACAGGTCACGGCCTTTTACAGATTGGCCAATCACTTCGAGTTCCATATGCGGCTGTCTAGCATCCTCCTTTTTTAGGAAAGCAGCCATTTCGTCATAGGTGGTCAGCATGGCCGTTTGTACCGTTTCGTTTCCGTTGACATCGGGTCCGTTACCGGCTGCAAATGTCGGTGTAAGTGCCAAACCGGAAGTGGCAATCGCTGCAGATAAGGATAGTGCGAGCATCTTTTTCTTCATCTATATATCCCCTTTCAAGTGATATTAACCTTATTATAATGGGGGGTTCTAGCAAATTTCCATATATTATGAAAATTCAGATTAAAATGAGGCGAAATTACTAGATAATAGATTGTGGAAAGGGCCTGTATTTTTTAATGTCAAATTTGCCGAATGGACAGAAGGGGGAGCGGCTGTCTGGAAACACTATTGCTTATTCTCATAAATATCCACTACTTTAGAACTGATCCAGCCAGCTAACGTCCCCCATCTGATAAATAGACGGAGGAATTCCGCTTAATTAGTAAAAAGTATAAAAATTAGCTAAAATAGGCGGAGAATTTCCGCCTATTGACTGAAAAAATGTAAAAATGAGGGCTTTTTTTTGGAATAACCGGAAAATCTCCGCTTATTTACACTGAAATGTGCACAATTCTACAAATAACCGGAAAACCTCCGCTTATTTTTCGCTAGTTCAGTCAATGGGCTGTGACGATCATTCCAAGGAATTAGGAAAAAATAAGTGCCTGATTACCACCCGTCAAAATATCGGCGTTATTCGGGGTGATACCAGGCACCATTTTTTATTTTTTATGAATAACTATGCTGCCGCCACCAAGGACAGTAGTTGGATCGGTATCATCCAGTCCGCCTAGCTGGTTGTCATAGATAACGGAATTGCTTTTTCGATCCCAGATTTTAATCCTAAATTTATCCTTGCCATCCCCCTTTAACTGTCCATCTATAGCCGTAAGCATAAAGCCGTAATCACCCGAACCATTTATTGTACCGGTTCCTTTATATTGGGCTTTTGTTCCGGCAATTACCAGCCAATCATAACTGCTGCTGTGGAAGTTCAAATTTCCGGCTTTAAACTGGAATTCTGTTTGGCCATCCGGTGTGGAGGCCCCCTTTTTATATTTTGAAACAAAGCCAAAACTGGCCTTTCCAGTCAGGGATGGATCAGCGGTATAGGCTCCACTTGGGGAGTTAATCCATCCGCCCCCTGTCACAAATCCCGCATCTGGGTCATAAACGACAACATATTGTTCGGCTATAACAGATATTGAGCCGCCGTCGTCATCGGCCACGGTCAATTGAATTTTGTAAATACCTGCTGTTGAGTAGCTGTGTTGGTTGCTAACCGTACCAGAACCGTTAGATTCGTTGATTGATCCGATTGTTGTAGTGCCGTCTCCCCAGTTCCATTCGGCCGTGTGCGTATCGTGAATGCCGGGGTCCGTAAAGGATGCGGAAGACGTGATGGAGGTGTTGACCGGTACAGGGTCAACAGGAACTGATATCGGACCTGCGGTTGGAGCCACATTGTTAACGATCAGACTAAAGGAAGACACTGCACTGGCAGTACCATCATCTGCCGTGATTGTCACAGGTTGATTTAAATCGTCAGCTGCCTCATAGGACCAGTTCCATGTTCCGCTTTCATTTGTTCCTGTCTGGGTTACAGTTCCCAAGTCAGCACTTAGAGTGACTGTATCATTTGAATTCGAATCGGACCAATTACCGGTATTGCTTGCCGTTTGCCCTTCATTAATCACGACTTCCGGACTGTCTGATTCGATTACAGGAGCCTGATTTGATATCGGTGTATCCTTGAAACTCCCAGCCTTAATAAACACATTTGAATCTAAGTTTCTATCCCCCGCATCAGCAATGGCCATTTTAATATGATTGACTACCCCTTTATTTACAGGCACTTCCACAAACAACACTGTAGTCAATCCATCCATTTCCGTATTGATGCTGCCATTACTGTTATTAATGTAGTACTGGTAATTCTTTCCTGAATTCACATTGTTAATAGAAACGGGTGTGTTCGTGCCCGGAATTAGCGCTGCATTGACCCCATTAATAAAGAAACCAAATACATCATTAAAATTCTGATTTACGTACTCAGGGTATTCATCGGAAGAAAACACGTATTCAAAAGAGATAATGTCATTATTAGGAGTAAAATCAAATTCCAGAACAGCGGCGTCCATTGTACTGTAACCGGGAATAAGAGTATTGAGATTCGTGTCACCAGGGGTGTTGTTTACTGTTGTGACTCCGGTGTATTTATTTGGACCAACCACATTCTGAGTTTTCCCAGTACTTAAAACAATTCCGTCGTTAAACCCGATGATTCCATCCCCGCCAGTAAATGTGCCAGTCGCAACTGGAGCTCCTGTATACTTTACATTTTGGACTTCCACTCCACCCCCTAGCAGATTCTGAACCAGCATTTCTGGTGTAAGACTGGGAGAAATATTTGTGGTTGACAGCCCAGTAGATGTAATTGACATTTGCGGCTCTCCCGTTATTCCCTCTCCTGTTCTGTCATCCTCCGCAAAAGCCGGACTTAACAAACTAAGACTTAAAACAATACCACTTAAACTTGATACCCATTTACGCTTTTTCAAAAACATGCCTCCTTCAATCTCATAAATATTTAGCCTTTTCCTTTAAATGGTATACAAAAATTACTCTCAAAAGGGTCTCATAATAGTCTCAAAATTTAGAATATAATAAAGATAAGAATGCTCTCAGGGAGGTGGCTTGATGAATCAGCATGTGAATATCCTAAAAGATACCGATTACTTTGTGGGACGTGATGAGGAGCTTTTTCAAATGAAACTACATATTTCAGGTAAGGGGAAATGGAGGTGGCTGCATCTATACGGCCAAGGGGGAATAGGCAAAACCACCCTGCTTAAGCGGTTCAAATCAAGCTTAGAGAAAGACATGTACATTTATATTGATGGAAATCGGGGAATCAGACAGAAGGAGGATGTATGGGAACAGATTAAAGAACAGCTGCAGGAGAGGGGCATTTTCTTATTAAAAGAAGAAGATTGTATCGAACGATTGATACAATACTCACAAGACCAAAGGTGCCACATTGTTTTGATGATGGATTCATTTGAAAAATTTCGTTCAGTGGAAAATTGGCTGATCCAACTATTTGAACGGCTGATCAGGGATGTGAACATTATTACCATGGGCCGGAATTCTTTAACGGGCGGTTGGCTCCGTTCTGGGTTGCGGAGTGTAACCTATTCACACCAGCTCCAGGCCCTGACTTACGCTGAAGTTAATCTTTATGCAAGTAAAAGAGGGATTCTAAATCAAGATGCACAGAACCAACTTTTTCAATTTTCCGGAGGTATTCCTCTTGCGATGGTGCTTGCAATCGAAGTAATGATCCAAGGGAACGGGAAAAATAAGCTTGAAGCAAGCAGCAAAAACAAGTTGATTAGTGTATTAATGGATGAATTGCTCAACGGACTTCCGCCGTTTATGTACCCTTTATTGGAGGGAGCTTCTGTTTATTTGTGGTTCAATGAGGAAAGACTTTCAAAGGTTTTAGATGTGGAATTTACTACACAGCACTTTCGGAATCTGATCAAATTGCCGGTTATTGTACAGCAAGAAGAAGGCTGGATGCTTCATGATACAGTCAGGGATTGGCTTCAGAATGATATGATGCAGCGTAAACCCCATACATATGAACAAATGAGGGTAAAAGCGCTTCAGCACATTCAATTGGAAGAACAATTACGTCCTGAGCTTCTAAATAAGCTTCGGATGGATAAATTGTATTTGCATGAAAACCCCATTGTTCGAAATACGATTTTTCTAGGGAATGTATCGGATATTGAGGTTCGGGAATGCCAGGAAAGTGACTTGCCTGCTGTCCGATCATTATATATGCGTTATGTTAATAATGGAGCCGTGGAGCACTCTACCGAATGTCATATGGAGCATTTAATCAGACCCATTTGGGAAGAAGATCCTTCTTGTTTGTATACAATATGGAAACAAAATGAACTGGTTGCCTTTTATGCGATGATTCCATTAACAAGCAGAATGATTAGCATATTAGAGAAGGAGCCGTTATTACAGCCCTTATTGCTGGGGTGGAAGCCAAAGGAAAATGCGTATTTATTGGCCATCATGGGAATAGAGCTGGATATGGAAGCGCAAATTCGCAGCAGTTTTTTGAATGTCCTGATTAACCATATTTCCACCGCAGATTGGCTTGTCGATTTTACGTGCCAGCAAGAATGGTTCCCATTGTTCGAAATACTCGGGTTTGACCGGGCCTCATGGGGTGATGCAGCTACAAATGCCGGAACGGAATACCGGGCATTTATCCTTGATCTTTCAGACGAAGATATGATTACGAAATTTGGAAAGAAGGGTACTTCCCCAGTTATGTTGGAGGGGTTAAGCCAGGTAGAACCGAACAGTGGGAAAGACGAGCTTAAGAAGATTCTAAAAGAATGGTCAAGTCTTTATAGGAATAGGGCAATCTGCGAAAAATACTACCGTTTATTCCCACATCGGAAAAAAGGTAGGGAGTCATTGGAAGACACAGGTTCTGCGATTCAAAAGGATATTCTTCAGGCAATCGACTTTTTATCGTCCGGCAATGACCGGGACGCCTTAATGGGTAAAGTGCTTAAATATTCCTATACGATGGGGATCCGCCCACAAGAGCTAGTTGCAGAAAAAATCAACCTTTCATTGGCTTCGTATTATCGCTATCTCAATAAAGCCTTGGAAAGTCTGTATGATTTATTAGCTAATCCATGATGGGCAAGGGAGGCCAGGGTGCCAGGGGTGGCCAGGGGGATCGATCTGGTGGCTTCTTGAAATCCACCAGAAGCGTCCCCCTGCTTTCTGTTCCATTTGATCGCATGTTTGGTATAGTATGGGAAGGGGGACGCCCTTTTATATTGGTGGGTGGACTGGGCTTTTAAAGAATAGTAAGCTGTTGGAATGGTATTATACTGGAAGAATTGATATTTGGCATAATCAAAATAGTTGGAGGTAATGGATATGTTAGCGGCGATTGAAGCGGGCGGGACAAAGTTTGTCTGTGCTGTTGGCGATGAAAACGGAAATATTGTAGAGCGGACTCAGATTCCTACCACTGTTCCGGAGGAAACAATGGGGAAGGTCATCGAGTTTTTTCGAAACTTTTCAGTAGATGCGATTGGGATTGGTTCATTCGGACCGATTGATATCAATCAGGAAAGTCCCACATACGGCTTTATTACATCTACTCCGAAAATCGCGTGGAAGGATTATCCGTTTGTCCAAGCGATGAAGGATGCGTTTGCTGTTCCAGTCGGATTTAATACGGATGTCAATGCCGCGGCATTAGGGGAAGCTAGTCTCGGTGCCGCAAAAGGATTGGACAGCTGTTTATACATAACGGTCGGTACTGGCATAGGTGCCGGAGCATTTGTCCAGGACCAATTGCTTCAAGGGCTTTCGCATCCTGAAATGGGCCATATCCTGGTGCGGCGCCATCCGGATGATCCTTATAAGGGCAGGTGCCCTTATCACCATGATTGCTTGGAGGGTCTTGCGGCAGGGCCGGCGATTGAGGAGCGCTGGGGAGTCAAAGGTGTTGAATTGGCGGCGAGGGCGGAAGTCTGGGATTTAGAAGGCTACTACCTGGCCCAGGCCATCATGCAATACGTTCTGATTCTTTCTCCGAAAAAAATTATCCTTGGCGGTGGAGTAAGTCACCAAGAGCAAGTATTCACCTCCATCTATAAATATTTGCCGGAGCTGGTGCAGGGGTACGTATCATTACCGGAGCTTTCAAGTTATATTGTTCGCCCGGGATTGGGCGATGAAGCCGGAATTACCGGGGCGTTGCTCCTGGCGCATCAGGCCTTAAAAAGCAAATAGAATTGTACGGGTGACAGGCACCATTTGGTGACCTGCCACTGTGGTAAGATTGCTAATGGTGTCAGGCACCATTTGGTGACTTATGACTGTGCTAAGATTACTTATGGTGTCAGGCACCATTTCGTGACCTACCACTGTGTTAAGATTGTTAATGGCACGAGGTGCTAGTTGAAGCTTATTGGAAATTAGGAGGTTATTGTTTTGAAGCCATTGTTTTTAAAACCTGTCTTTAAAGAGCGAATTTGGGGCGGGACAGCATTAAATGATGAGTTTGGATACGAGATACCGAATGAACATACAGGGGAATGCTGGGCCATTTCGGCCCATCCGAACGGCCCGTCTGTAATTGAAAACGGCCCGTATGCCGGTTTGACGTTGGACCAGCTTTGGCGAGAGCATCCGGAACTGTTTGGCCGCCCAGATCAACCAGTCTTTCCGTTATTGACGAAGATTCTAGATGCGAATATGGATTTGTCTGTTCAGGTGCATCCGGATGATGCTTATGCAAAGGTCCATGAAAATGGGGATCTGGGCAAGACGGAGTGCTGGTATATCATCGATTGTAAAGAAGATGCGGATATGATTTTCGGCCATAACGCAGGGTCCAGGGAAGAGCTGATAGCGCAAATCGAGGCGGGAAACTGGAACCAGCTGCTTCGCCGGGTGAAAATTAAGCCGGGAGACTTTTTCTTTGTCCCGAGTGGATCGATTCATGCCTTGTGTGAAGGGACACTCGTTTTAGAAACCCAGCAAAGCTCGGATACCACTTATCGTGTCTACGATTATGACCGCCGGGATGAGCAAGGGAATTTGCGTGAGCTGCACCTGGAGAAAGCGATTGATGTCACCACGGTGCCGCATCATGATTCTGTGAGCGAACCAAGAGTGGAAGAACGCAAAAATGCCGTGGTTACCACCTTTGTCGATTCGGAGTTTTTTACCGTTTATAAATGGGAGATTAAGGGGCAGGAGCCTTTCTCGTTTGATTACAAGTATTTGCTTCTGAGTGTCATTAGGGGTAATGGCCAGCTCTTGCATCGCGGAGAGCAGTATGACTTGAATAAAGGCACGAACCTGATTATCCCTGTCGGCTTTGGGACATTTGATATAGCCGGAGAATGTGAAGTAATCGTATCGCACACGTAATAAAGATATGAAAATCGATAAAAAAGATTTATGTTAAAGTGCCGTAGAATTAGTTCATAAAAAACGTAAGGCGCAGCTGTCCTCCTCCCATGAAGAGTACAGCTGCGCCTGCTCTATCTTATATGAGGGGCTTCCCGGCATCTGGAGAAAGGTTGGGGTCGCCTCCTCCAATAATAAGGGAACTATCGGTGACCTGGTCGTTTTTTGCAACATTGCTCACGTCTTTCTGATTCGCCCGCCCTGTCAAATCCCCTTTCAAGGTATTTTGAAATTCTTGTGGAGTATGATTATCCTTTTTCATTCTGCACCTACCTTTTTTCTGGTAGTGTTTGTTATATTCGCCTCATTTATTCAAAACTAATTCTTTCACCCTCTTTCTCGCCCCGGAACGCCACAACTTCACCGCCGATACCGAGACATTTTCCCATTCGGCGATTTCCTTGATGGACAGATCCTTCATAGCCGTATAAAACACCCATTTTCGTTGGTTTGGCGTCAATGCTTCACAATAGGTTTGCAGCATCTCTGCTTCTAATGGTTGGTCTATATAGGCCTCACTTGTATTCTCCCAAAACTCCTCACTTGGGCAAATGCTCCGGCGATACTGTTTTATGTCTTTATCCAGCTGTAATAGCAACCTGCCTTTGATAAAGGTATAGGCATAGTTTGTAAAATTACCCTTGTTCGGGTCAAAACGGTTACTGGCCTCCCAGAGGGCGATGAGGCCGGTTTGATAGAATTCATCCTGGTTTCTAAAAATATGGAGTGAGTTGATGATTTTGTGAATCATCGGCTTGTACTGTTCTGCTAATTGATCAAAACTTTCCAAAGGTAGATTCCTTCAGGAAAGCGCGCTTTTCCATGTATTCCCGGGTACCTCTACCATATCGGGAATCGCCAATTCCAGCGAATGACGCTTTTTCGTTTTTGAACAGCATTACGGTGGCAAACCGTCAGTTTTAGCATTGAAAATTCACTTTTGAGGTCGTTTTTGTGATTTTGGGACAATTTCTATATCAATTTATATTTTTTATCCTAGAAGGGGGCTGATAGAGGCTAATTTTTAGAAGGATTGGGTAAACGGAAAAACAGAGAAACCAAACCTTATAGTATAATAAATGAATCTGGCTAAAGTTAAGACTGTTTCTTATCCCAACTAACACAGCAGAAATATACTTCTTTGGAGGATATGAAAATGGATGATGAATGGTACGATAGTTATGACGGTGGGATCTATAGCGGCGGCGCTACAAAGGGCACAAAAAGGAAAACGAGGATACCCCGGTTTAGAAGTATCATCCGTAAAGGAAATCGTAGGAGACGTTCTAGAAGAGGGAATGTAAGCGACCCCGAAACAACGATTGCCATGTGGGTCGTCATTACAGTCATACTATCAGCCATACTTCATAGGGAATGGATATTTGCCTTCCTCTATGCAATATTTTTTCTTTATACGCTCAGAACGAAGGATATCTGGCTAATCAGATATGTATCGGTCGTTCTTACATGGATGGGTGTACTGTTCTTTGTGGCAATCGAATTAGCTGTAGTACTAAATTTAATGTTAGGCAGCAATATATTACAAGATCCTGCCACCCAGACTGCTTACGGATACATTATTAAAGTGCCGTTATTAAGCTGGTCGATTGTATGGCTGCTGGAGCATTGGTTTGACTGGATTCGCCGCAGAAAAGACTTCGTAGAAAAACGGAAGTCCCTCATAGATCGTCTACCTAGACTGTGTTTCGCCGCGTCAATTGTAATACTAATATTGGGACTAGTACGTTCGCTTTACACAGTATACTACTGGGGTTTCTGGAGCTTAACTATGATTAGTATCATTAACTCTTGGACAACTCCTTTCATCATTGGGATCACTTTGTTAGGAAGAGTTTCTCAGAGATTAGCAAAGAGCAGCACTGGAAGGTTTCTTTAAGGGAAAGCAACAAAAGCCCGACTAGCGGATAGAAGCTAGCCGGGCTTTTTTCAATCCAAAAAAATAAGGAAAACAAAACGCGATTCCGCTAAATATTAGTGTATTTGCCAGGTTGTTCAAATATTTGTCAAACCATTTTTAACACTTTGTGAACATAACACTATGACTATGTTAATAACAGGGGGAATGCTATATATTGTAAATGTAAGGAGCAAACATTAATAACGGAGCAAGAAAATATAAGGGGGAAACAAACATGTTTAACAAATTTTTAAGAGAAAATAAGATCTCAGCTGCCATTCTATTAGTCATTCGTTTATATCTTGGATACTCTTGGTTTACAGCAGGTTTTCATAAAATCACTGGCGGATTCGACGCTTCCGGATTCTTAAAAGGAGTAACCGCTAATCCTGTAAAAGGTCCTGATGGAGCCGTGGTTTACGGCTGGTATGTAGAATTCTTAAAAGGATTTGCACTTCCAAATGTAGATCTCTTTAACGTTATTGTCCCTTGGGGCGAAACACTAATCGGTTTAGGTTTACTATTAGGTTGCTTAACGACAGCTGCCATGTTCTTCGGCTTAGTAATGAACTTCTCTTTCTTCTTAGCCGGTACAGTATCTCATAACCCAACAGATATCTTCTTAGGTTTCATTATCCTAGCTGCAGGCTACAACGCCGGCCGTTACGGCTTAGACCGTTGGGTGATTCCGTTCATCCGCAAGACAGCAAAATTAAATAATGACAAAGGTACAACAAGGTCAGCTGCATAAAGCAAAAGCCAGGAGGACATCGGTTCTCCTGGCTTTTTTTTGCCTCCAACGCAATTCACTTGAAAAGGTCAAACTGGAATAGCAAATATTAGGGTCAAAAGCTTTGTGACGTAGTGCTTTATCCAACCCTATCGCTTTGGAACATGATTAAAGATTTCTCCGCTATCAAAGAATTCAACCAGCTCGGCCAACCATTGATAATAATCGTGCCATTCCTTCGTTTCCTTCAGTAGTATATGAATCTTTTGTTCCAAATCTTTATCTAATGCCTCGGTTTCAAGCAAAGCTTGCAGTTCGGCGGCCATCTTTTTCTCAAATATTTTGTTTTTCTGGATTGCCTTTCGCCAATTGGATGTAAACAACGAAATGAAGGTTTGATAATAGTCCTGCTCTACACTGTATAAATCTTTGCGGACTCCTTTTTCAAAAACCTTCTCGGCAATATTGAAATCGACCATCTCGCGGACGACCTGGCTCATCCGGGTTTTGCTCATCCCGGTCTCCTCAGATAAATCATCCAATGTCATTGGTTTTCGATTCATATATATGATACCGAGTACTCTCCCAACAGTAGCTGTAACCCCGTATGTTTGCATGTTATCGGCTATTTTCTCCACGAACTGCTCTTCGATCCGTTTAATCTTGTCTAATGGCTGTTCATCCAAAAGAACTCACCCTTCCAATTACCCATCTACCTTGCCACTATATCACACTTTTCGTAAAAGCTGAAAAGGAATATCATTCAGAAACAACGAGGAAATGGGAGGATTTTTAAGAAAAAGTTACAAAAAACCTTATTTATTACATATAATTTATGCATTTTGGGCAATTAATAAAATTTATAAACTTTTTATTTTACAAACTTTACGCTATACTGAATTTATATAATTTTCATATTTCGTATTATTGGAGGTGCTTCATTTGCTTAAATTTGACCATGTTTCAAAGGTGTATAAAGGAGGGAAACGGGCGGTTCATGATCTCAACTTGGAAATTAGCAAAGGGGAATTCATCTGTTTTATCGGACCAAGCGGATGCGGAAAAACGACGACGATGAAGATGATTAACCGGTTGATTGAACCAACCGAAGGAAAGATTTTTATTAATGGTGTCAACATTATGGATAGTGACCCGGTTCAGTTGCGACGGGAAATCGGCTATGTGATTCAGCAAATTGGTTTGTTTCCGCATATGACCATTCAAGAAAATATCTCCTTGGTTTTACGATTATTAAAAGTCCCCGAAGAACAACGCCATGCCCGGGCCCGGGAATTACTGACGCTTGTCGACATGACCCCCGATTATTTAGAAAAATATCCGCATGAATTGAGCGGTGGCCAGCAGCAGCGGATTGGCGTCCTGCGCGCCTTGGCAGCAGATCAGCCCCTGATTTTGATGGATGAGCCATTTGGCGCATTGGACCCAATCACTCGCGAATCCCTGCAGGAAGAATTTAAAAAACTGCAACGAAAGCTGGATAAAACGATTGTGTTTGTTACGCACGATATGGATGAAGCCCTGAAATTGGCCGATCGCATCGTGATTATGAAGGACGGGCAAATTGTCCAATGTGATACACCTGATGAAATTTTGCGTAATCCGGCCAATGAATTTGTCGAGGAGTTTATCGGAAAAGATCGTCTCGTCCAGGCAAGGCCGAATATCCAAACCGTCGGCCAAATCATGAATCCAAGTCCAATCACTATTACTGGGGAACGCACGCTTTCTGAAGCGATTCAATTAATGAAGCAGCATCGCGTCGATTCCTTGTTGGTTGTCGATGAGTTGAAGGTGCTGCAAGGGTATATTGATGTCCAAATAATTGACCAAAATCGGAAAAAGGCAAGCTTCGTTAAAGAGGTTGTGGAAACAGAAATTTTTACTGTTAGTAAACGGGCGCTTGTCCGTGATACGATCCGTAAAATCTTAAAAATGGGCATGAAATACGTCCCAGTTGTCGATGACAAACGTCGTCTTGTCGGGATTGTTACAAGAGCTAGTTTAGTAGATATTGTCTATGATTCGATTTGGGGCGTAGATGACTTGTCAAAAATAGGGTAGGAGGGGAGAAACATGGATACAATTCTCCAATTCTTTGGCACAAATGGCAGTGAAATGCTGTATAAGACATGGGAGCACTTATATATTTCGGTTATTGCCGCATTGTTGGGCATTCTCATTGCTGTGCCTCTCGGAGTGGCGCTAACGCGGTTTCCGAAAGGGGCAGGATTTGTGATGGGGGTATTAGGGGTAATACAAACCGTTCCAAGTTTTGCCATTCTTGCATTCTTTATTCCCCTTTTAGGCGTTGGGAAAACCCCGGCTATTATTGCCCTCTTTTTCTATTCGGTCCTACCTATCCTGAGAAACACTTATACGGGAGTAAGTGGCGTTCAGAAGAGCCTGCTCGAGGCTGGCCGCGGGATGGGAATGACTGGATGGGAACGGATTCGGTTAGTGGAAGTGCCGCTTGCGATTCCGGTCATCATGGCAGGAATCCGCTTATCGACTGTATATTTAATTGGCTGGGCCACCTTGGCATCGTTTATTGGCGGTGGGGGTCTCGGAGATTATATTTTCAGCGGCTTGAACCTTTATCAGCCCGAATTCATTATTGCTGGTGCGGTTCCGGTCACAATTTTAGCGTTATTGACTGACCTAATATTAGGCAAAGTCGAAGGCTGGGTAACCCCTGCAGGAATGAAAAAGATGAGAGAAGCAGCTTAGGGAGGGGGCGCATGTATGTATAAAAAGAATAAACATTTGATGATGGTCATCATGCTGGCGCTATCTGTTGTCCTGAGCGGCTGTTCCCTCCCTGGTTTGAGCGCAGGCGCTGCAAACACAATTAAGGTGGGGACACTGGGGACGTCAGAGTCACAGATTATGGGAAACATTGTTCGCATGATGATTGAACATTACACCGATGCCAAAGTGGAAATGGTGAATAATTTAGGATCCTCGATTGTTCAGCATCAGGCCATGATGAATGGGGATATCGATATTTCGGCGACACGTTACACCGGAACCGACCTTGCAGGAGCACTGGCGATGGAACCAGTAAAAGACCCCGAGGAAGCGCTTGAGATTGTTCAACGCGAATTTCAAAAACGCTTTGACCAAACGTGGTTTGATTCATACGGCTTTGCCAATTCCTACGCGTTTACGGTGACGAGATCACTGGCGGAAAAAGAAAACCTGAAAAGCGTTTCTGACTTGGAACCATTGGTTTCTGATTTGAGATTAGGTGTCGACAATTCCTGGTTAAAGCGGAAAGGGGACGGCTATGAGGGCTTTGTCGACGAGTACGGCTTTGAATTCGGCAAAACCTTCCCGATGCAGATTGGCTTAGTGTATCAAGCGGCAGCCAACGGGGAAATGGATGTCGTACTCGCCTATACGACCGATGGACGCATCAAGGCTTTTGATTTGAAGGTGTTGGAGGACGACAAACGTTTCTTCCCCCCGTATGATACGTCACCTGTCGCCCGCAACGATGCATTAAAGGCACATCCTGAGTTGAAAGGGATCCTTGAAAAGCTGTCTGGCCAAATCAGTACCGAAAAAATGCAGGAACTGAATTACGAGGCAGACGGAAAAATGAAGGAACCGGCGATAGTTGCGAAGGAATTTTTAGAAGAACACAATTATTTTGAAGGAGAGGGGTGAAGAGGATGGAGACGATTCAGGATCTTATTTATTATTATTCACAAAATGGGGCCTATGTCTGGCATGAGTTTTACCGGCATTTCCTAATGTCTGCCTATGGCGTCCTATTTGCTGCAATTGTCGCCATCCCGACTGGTATTGTCATTGCCCGCTATAATCGGCTGAGCACGTGGGTCATCTCGCTGGCGAATATCATCCAAACGATTCCGGCGCTGGCGATGCTGGCTGTGCTGATGCTGGTAATGGGACTTGGTACGAATACGGTTGTCTTTTCCTTATTCCTCTATTCCTTGTTGCCGATCATTAAAAACACCTATACAGGAATACGCAATGTCGACCATGCGTTACTAGAATCGGGTAAAGCGATGGGGATGACGAAGTTTCAGGTGCTGTGGATGGTCGAGCTGCCGATGTCGATGTCTGTGATTATGGCCGGACTTAGAACCGCATTGGTCATCACCATCGGGATTGCCACCATCGGAACCTTTATCGGTGCAGGCGGTTTGGGCGACATTATCCTGCGCGGCACCAATGTGACGGACGGAACAGCGATTATTCTGGCAGGCGCCATCCCTACCGCCTTGATGGCTGTACTTGCCGATGTGGTTATGGGCTGGCTGGAACGAAAGCTTTCGCCGATTAAAAAGCGAAAAGGCAGTCCGAAGAGGAATATCCAAGAACAGGTCGCTTAGGTTAGCTTGAAAGTCCATCCCGAATAGTTTGCGGATGGACTTTTGTTTATTTTCGTGTGGTAAGAGAATACATAGGCGGAGAAATTCCGGTTAACGTATCTAAAGCATGCTTAATGAGGAGAAATAAACGGAGAAATTCCGGTTAACTGCTCTAAATAAGACAAAATCCAAACATTTTTATAAGATAAGCGGAAAAACTCCCCTTATTTTTAGGAAAATATCGGTATTTCCCAATTTAAGCGGAATTCTTCCGTCTATTTTTCAAACCCTGTGAAATCAACATTGAGTTATAAAAGAAATACGGAAGGGGTTTTTGAATTGGCAATACATCAAATCATAGTAGAGAAAAATGTGCCTTGTGAGATGCGGGACGGGGTGACGCTGTATGGTGATGTCTATCGTCCCAATCAGGAGGGGAAGTTTCCGGTGCTGCTGACGCGGCTGCCTTATAATAAGGATTTGCCGTTTTATTCGCATCGTTATCTTGATACGAATCGTCTTGTCGGGCATGGCTATGTCGTGATTATTCAGGATGTCAGGGGCCGATTTCATTCCGAAGGCGAGTTCTATCCATTTTTACATGAAGCCGAGGATGGCTGCGATACGGTCGAGTGGGCCGCAGCGCTGCCTTACTCCAATGGGAAAGTAGGAATGTTCGGCCTGTCTTACTATGGGTACACGCAATTGCTGGCTGCCACGGAGCAGCCGCCACATTTGAAGGCGATTGTCCCGGCTATGACGTTAAATGATTGGCGGAATAATTCGCTGGATGGCGGCGGGAAGTTTCTTGTGGCTTCCTCAGAAACATGGGCGCTGGAGTCGGTTGCCCCAGAGGAGTTGAAACGGAAATATGGCGATTGTGCAGAATATGCAGCGATGATGGAAAAAATGGCCGATTTCTATAACGGAATCGAGGAGTGGTATATGTACAAGCCAGTTCAGGAGTGGCCGCCCTTGAAGGAGCTCGGAGCAGCCGGTTATTTCTTTGACTTGCTGGAAGGCAAGGTGACGGAGGCAATGGGCGAGCGGATGAGCATTCTGAACAAGTACCAGCAGATTAACGTTCCTGCCTATCACATTGCCGGCTGGTATGATAATCTTTTGCCGTCTACATTAAAAAATTTTACGGAACTCCAGAAGCATGGCCAGGCGCAGCAAAGGTTAATCATCGGGCCGTGGGGCCATGGTGTTTTCAGCTCTGTGATTGGCGAACGGAATTTCGGTCTCCAAGCCTCCGGCGACTGGATTGACGGGAAAGACAATTTAACCGGCTTGCATATTCGCTGGTTTGACCATTGGTTGAAGGGTGAAGACACGGTGACGGCGGACGAAGCGCCGATTCGGCTGTTTGTGATGGGGGTCAATGAGTGGCGGGATGAGTGGGAATGGCCGTTGGCGAGAACCACGTATGTTCCTTATTATCTACATAGTGGCGGACAAGCCAATACCCGATTTGGTGACGGCACGATAAGTGTCGAGCGGCCGATAAAGGAAGAACCGGCGGATACCTTTGTTTACGATCCTGCAAATCCGGTTCCGACCAATGGAGGAGGGACCTTGTATGCCGGTGTGCAAACCATGGGCCCCAAGGACCAGCGTCAACTGGAGGAGAGGGAAGACGTATTGGTTTATACATCTGAGCCGCTGAAAGACGCTCTTGAGGTGACGGGTCCTGTCAAAGTCAAGCTATGGGCAAAAACGGATGCAGTCGATACCGACTTTACGGCGAAATTAGTGGATGTTCACCCGGATGGAACTGCTTATAATTTGACTGACGGAATTGTCCGGGCGCAATATCGGGAAGGGCAGTACCAAGGGGAATCGGTTAAGGATGAAATTTTGCCATATGAGATTGAGCTGTGGCCAACCAGCAACGTATTCCTTCCAGGTCACCGAATCCGTGTTGAAATTTCATCCAGCAACTTCCCACGCTACGACACAAACCTAAACACAGGTGAAACCATGATTACAAGCAGCCAGTATACAATCGCCCAACAAACCGTTTATCATGGGGCAGCTTATCCTTCGCATATCATGCTGCCAATCATTCAGTAGGAAGTTCAAAAGCCCGGCTAGCGGATAGAAGCTAGTCGGGCTTTTTTCAAAAATAAGCGGAAAAATTTCTCTTAATTAGAAAAAAGCACTGAAAATAGCTTCAATAGACGGAGAAACTCCGACTATTGACTCGAAAAACGTGAAAATGGGTAATTTTGCTTTGCTTAATCGGAAAACCTCCGCTTATTTTCCTCAAAAAGGGCTTGATTCTGCATTTAACCGGAAAATCTCCGTTTATTTTACTTTTGCTGGTTCCCCCTACAATTTGGAGTGCATACGAATTTTCTACCAAATGGCAGTTTTTTTCGAAAAACGTTATTTGGCAGGCTGTTCAAATTTTTGTCAAACCATTATTAACACTTTGTGAACTTAACACTATGACTATGTTAAAAATAGGGAAAATCAAATATATTGTAAATGTAAGGAGCAAACATTAATACGGAGCAAGAAAATATAAGGGGGAAACAAAAATGTTTAACAAATTTTTAAGAGAAAATAAGATTTCAGCTGCCATTCTATTAGTCATTCGTTTATATCTTGGATACTCTTGGTTTACAGCAGGTTTTCATAAAATCACTGGCGGGTTCGATGCTTCTGGCTTCCTAAAGGGAGTAACCGCTAATCCCGTAAAAGGTCCTGACGGTGCCGTGGTTTACGGCTGGTATGTAGAATTCCTAAAAGGCTTCGCGCTTCCAAATGTAGATATTTTTAACGTCATCGTTCCTTGGGGCGAAACACTTATCGGTTTAGGTTTACTGTTAGGTTGTTTAACTACAGCGGCCATGTTCTTCGGCTTAGTAATGAACTTCTCTTTCTTCCTAGCCGGTACCGTATCTCATAACCCAACAGACATCTTCTTAGGCTTCATCATCTTGGCAGCAGGCTACAACGCCGGCCGTTACGGTTTAGACCGCTGGGTGATTCCGTTCATTCGCAAGACAGCAAAAGTAAACACTGACAACGATACATCTAGAACAACCGCATAAATTAGAGGCCAGGGGGACATCAATTCTCCTGGCTTTTTACTTTTCGTGATGTACTTGTTATTAGTAGGAACACGCGGCTAACAGGGAGGCAAAGAGCAGATAAAAGGGAGAAGAGGATGCCCTCCAGCATCCTCTTTAAAGACTATATTTTATCAGTTGATACCTCTCTGCCTTCTCTGTTTAGCAGACGTCGATTGATAAAGTAATCCAATCCAAATCGGCCAGCATTATAGCCTGCGACCATAATCAAGATCCCCATTAAGATATCTGTGGGGTTGTGCGAAATGGTGCCAGATATTAAGAAGCTGAAATTCATCACGACGCCAAAAAATGCGGCCGCCGGAGTCAAGCACCCTAGAATGAGCCCTAATCCAACCAGGAATTCTCCCCAAGGAATTAAGGTATTAAAGATCCCGGCATTTGGTATGGCGAAGCTTTCGAGAAAAGATGTCCACCAGCCATAAACGACTCCCTCTGGGCCTTTTACTGGATTTGCCACGGCGCCTTTTAAAAAACCGCTTGCGTCAAATCCGCCAGAAAGTTTTCCCCATCCGCTCGTAAGCCAACTATATCCCAAATACAAACGTATTAATAATAACAAGCCAGCAGCTGTTATGCTTTCCCTTAGAAATTTAACAATCATGATTGTTCAACTCCCCTTTTTTAAAATCTAATTTTTATTCTGTGCTTAATAGCGATTTCTATGTAGGTTATTTGATTAGCGTCAACAGTATACACGGGTCAAAGCCTGCACTAATCTTTTTGTGGGAACAGGAGATGAAGCAGGACTCAGGAGGCGAAAGGTTTGTATTATTTTTTGCGGTCATGGTAGCAGGGGCGGCTAACGCGAGGAATGCTTAATATTTCTCCCTTTTTTGGTAAAAATAATATCAAATTACTCGAAAAGAGGGATCTTATGGGGAATGTACTTGAAACCATAACTGCCATCTTCAAGGACTTTGTGGATGAAGAGCCGAAACCTCACCTGCATGTTGGAGAAGTTATGGCCCTGTGGACGGCATATACAGCGTTTCACGAGGCCCACATGCTATATCAAATATGTTTGAATTCAACAGGTGATAAGGATTTAAAACATGCAATAACAGCTGCCTATAGTTCAAGTAAACAGGATACAAAGAAAATTGAAGAATTTCTAAAAAAAGAAGGAGTGTCGATGCCTTCGGTCAGCTCTCCAAAGCCTAATTCGAATCCTGATTCAATTCCGGAGGGAGTTCGATTAACAGAGAAGGAACTGGCCAATTTGATATCGGTGAAAATCGCTACTTCTATCAGCTTTTGTGCTCAAGCAGCAAGCCAATCCGTTCGTACCGATGTGGGACTCCTATTTTTTGAAATACAAGTCCATCTGATGGAATACATGGCCCAACTTAAACGGGTGATGAAAAACCGTGGTTGGCTAAACATCCCGCCGAGCTACATCCCGCCAGGAATTCCAGAAAGCTAAGGAAGCAGGGGAAGGTTTTCTACTTCCTATGTGTTCGGAGGTCTAAAGGCCTTCTTTACCTATAAGGTTTCCGTAACTGAAAAGGGAAATTGGCATTTTTCGCAGCGAAAAATAAATAAAAATCGCAAGATAGTTAGGTTCGGGCCTAAACTAACTAAACGTTTGATTAGACGACAAGATATTCAGCAGTTAATAGTTAGAAAACTAACTATATCAATCTTTAATCAAATATTAATTAAACGTTTAATTGGGGGAGCCAGGAGTGGATGGTGTCGGAATTTGATAGATCGAAGGGTTTGAGTTGGAACGGCCAAAAAGGGGAAGCCGTAATATGCTAACATTCATCAAATTTTCCGCTCGTAAAAAGGCAAAAATGTTGAATTGCCAACGTTTATAACCAATTCACTTAATCGTTTGTCTGACTGACAAGGATTTTTTACATACCGTAAGGATGAACCCTTTAGTAACAAGCATTTGCCGTGTTTATTCAAACGTCCGATTAGGTTGGGTTAGCGCAACATTTTAGCGAAAACCATCGAACATTTGTCGTTGAGAAGCAATCCCCCACCGTGTGGGCGTATCTCATACTGCTGCTTATATTACTCGTGAGCCGAAAGGACTGTTTCCATGTACTGGGAAACACTGCTTTCGGCACGTTATTTTTATATGACCTGATGCTATAATGGCGGTAATAGCTTACATAGGCATCACATGTTACTGACCCGATCAGGCATGGTGATAAATGAAGAGGACTCTTTTAAAAAGCCTCTTTATCTATCGCCATGCCTTTTTTATGTGTAAAAATCATCTACGAACTAGCAAATCCTACGGTTCTGGAACCGCCGCAACCGGGGAGGTTTCAGTGGAAATTGGTTGATAGAAATATTTTCAGATAGATTTATCAACAACTAGCAAACAAAGGAGGAGTTAATGGGGATGGTTTTTTTCAAAAGGGTACTGTTGATTTGTTTTACGGTTATGCTGTGCCTGCCACTGGCGCTGCCAACTGGAACAGGCCAGGTTTCAGCTGCAAAGGCAGAAAGTCCATGGAAGTTGGCGATTAACCCGGTACCGCAGGAGCTAAAGGTGAATAACGACGGGTTTCCGCTGACGCCAGTAGTAGGGATCGTGGCCGGAAAGGACACCGATGAGCAAGCGATTAACGAAGTGGTTCTGGCACTTGAAGCGGCGGAGGTAGAGCGGATTGAGTGGTTCAATCCGGGTGAGAAGGCGAATACCCCTGTTACAATTTGGATTGGCGGACCTGCGGAAAATCCGGATTCTGCATCTGTATTAAAGAGGCTTGGGATTGATGGGCCGCAAGCGTTGAAGGATGATGGGTACGTGCTTGCATCGTCTCAAAAAGGGAAGAAGCAAATTGTTCTAGCCGGAAAAGACAAGACAGGAACGTATTATGCAGCGAAAACGTTGAAACAAATCATCCAGGCCAGGGAAGGCAGAGACTGGATTCCAGAGGTAGAGATCCGTGACTGGCCGGAAATGCCGATTCGCGGATCGATTGAGGGTTTTTACGGACCGCCATGGACACATGAGGACAGATTAAACCAGTTGGATTTCTATGGGGACAATAAGCTGAATACATATATTTACGCACCGAAGGATGACCCCTACCATCGGGAACATTGGCGCGAGCCCTACCCGGACCATGAATTGGCCAGAATTAAGGAACTGATTGACAGAGCCAAGGCAAATCATGTGAAATTTACTTTCTCCCTGTCTCCGGGTCAATCAATCTGCTATTCTGGCGAGCAGGATTTTGAACTGTTGAAGACAAAGATGGAAAAAATGTGGGAGTTGGGTGTCACCTCCTATGCGATTTTCCTAGATGACATCAATAAGACGCTATACTGCGAACAGGATCGAAGCAAATTTGGCGGCGATCAGGACCCGATTGCCGCTGCTCACGCGCATTTGCTCAATCGTTTTACTGAAGAATTTATCCAAACCCATCAAGGAGCAGAGCGGTTGATAACCGTACCGACTGATTATGCCGGCAATCAAACGAACTCCTACCGCGAGCGCTTTGCTGAGCTGCTCGATAAGGACACAATCGTGATGTGGACAGGTCCCGATGTGGTTTCCGCGCATGTTACCGCAGAAGGTACCCAGGAGGTTCGGGATATTTTTCAACATGATTTATTATTATGGGATAACTACCCGGTCAATGATTTTGAACGGAATCGACTCTTCCTCGGTCCACTCGAAAATCGGGCTCCGGATTTGACGGCGCACGGAATGGTCGGCTTGACAGCGAATCCAATGAATGAAGCCGAGGCATCAAAAATTCCATTATTTACGATCGCCGATTACTCCTGGAATCCTGCTGACTATCATCCATTGGATTCTTGGGAGCGCAGTATTCAGTCGTTTGGCGGCGAGGCCGCAGGCGCATTGCGTACTTTTGCAGAGAATTCTGTTTCATCCACGCTTTCCGGGAAAGATTCTTTGACGCTGACACCTTTGATTGAGGCGTTCTGGAAGGCGTACGGGACAGATGGTATGGAAGATGCGGCGAACAAGCTTTTGAAGGAATTTGAGAAGTTGCAGAAAGCTCCGGAGCAGCTGAGGGAGCAGCTTAATAATCAAAAGTTTTTAACCGAAACAGAGCCTTATTTGGAAAAAATTGAACTATACGGAGCGGCCGGCCAACTGGCAGTGAAAGCCTCTGTAGCGGAAAAGTTAGCTGATACGGCGGCAGCCGCGCAGTACAGAGAGCAATTAAAGACGATGCTGCAAAGTATTGATGCCATCCCGCAAAAAATTGGAGAAACCGCGCTGCGGCCATTCCTTGTCCAAGGAATCTGGGGCCAGAATGTGAAGTCAAGAAAGCTGGACGGCACCAACAAAACTCGCGGGGCCGATCAACTGATCCTGTTTACTCCTGACCGCGGAGCAACCACCCGAACCAATGAATACGGCTATGAAGTAACGGTTGTCGATGGCATTGTCGTAAAACGAGGCGGCAACAATTCCGCCATCCCTGCAAACGGCTATGTCCTCAGCATTCACAACAGCAACTGGATGGAACGAAACTGGCTTGATGTTAACGCCGTCCTCGGCGCCAAGGTTCTGATTGAAAATGGGCAGGTGCTGATTACGCCGCCTGCTAAACAGTGATCAAGGTGACGTTCTTTAACTAGGGAGTTTAGTACGTAAAAAAGCCCGACTAGCGGATGGAGCTGGTCGGGCATTGTGTTTTAATCAGCATTTAGTATTTGGAAAACTGCCATTTGGTTACCTGTTCAAATATTTGTCAAACCATTATTAACACTTTGTGAACTTAACACTATGACTATGTTAATAACAGGGGGAATGCTATATATTGTAAATGTAAGGAGCAAACATTAATACGGAGCAACAAAAATAAGGGGGAAACAAAAATGTTTAACAAATTTTTAAGAGAAAATAAGATTTCAGCTGCACTATTACTAGTGATTCGTTTATATCTAGGTTATTCTTGGTTCACAGCAGGTTTTCATAAAATCACTGGCGGGTTCGACGCTTCCGGATTCTTAAAAGGAGTAACCGCTAATCCTGTAAAAGGTCCTGATGGCGCCGTCGTTTATGGCTGGTATGTAGAATTCCTTAAAGGCTTCGCACTTCCAAATGTAGATATCTTTAACGTAATCGTTCCTTGGGGCGAAACATTAATCGGCTTAGGTCTACTATTGGGTTGCTTGACTACAGCGGCCATGTTCTTCGGTCTAGTGATGAACTTCTCGTTCTTTCTAGCTGGAACGGTATCTCATAACCCAACAGACATTTTCTTAGGTTTCATTATCCTAGCTGCAGGTTACAACGCCGGCCGCTACGGTTTAGACCGCTGGGTGATTCCGTTCATCCGCAAGACTACTAAATTAAACACTGACAAAGATGCATCTAGAACAACCGCATAAATTAGAGGCCAGGGGACAGAGTTCTCCTGGCTTTTTAGTTTTCGTTATAGTATGAACATGCGAAAATTCGGTGGCACAAATAAAAAAGGAAAAATCGCAAATAAACTGGAGCAAATCGCAAATAAAAGTGGAAAAACTGCAAATTAAATTTAAAATCCTATGACCATTAATGAGATCATAGGATTTTTAAAGGTTTATTTAGTCAATAAGCAATGCATTTTTCTCATTTCGAAGTTCCCATGCGATTCTTGTACTTTCTTCCAGCTCTTCCAAACAGTGAAACGCAGACATTAAGTCTTTGTCGCCGATGACTGGGCCGTGGTTCTGCAAGATGTATCCGTCACTGTCATGGATACGCTCTGCAAAGAAGTCAAATAACTGCTGGGAGCCTGGGTTTCCGTATGGAATTAACCCGATGGTTCCGACTTTCATACGTAAATAAGGTGTGTAGTTCGGAACGATGTCTTTTTCGTTCTTATGTTTTAAGCAGGACCATAGCGTCGAGTAAAAACTATGGGTATGAAGCACTGCTTGAATGCTTTTGCTTTTTTCATAAAGGGTTTTATGCAGCGGCAGTTCCTTGCTTGGCTTAATGCCGCTTACGTGTTCGCCGTCCATCGTTGTCACGGAGAAATCCTCTGCCGTTAATGTGCCAAAGCAGGTCCCGCTGCCGGTGATATAAATATGACCTTCATGAAGAAAACTGAGATTGGCGGACGATCCGGTTGCTTTATTTCGGTCAAATAAGGTTTTAGCAATCCAGATCGCCTCTTTGAATTTGGACTCAAGGCTTGACATACAAATCCCCCTTGGTCATGTCGACTGCTCTCATAAAGAAGTCTTTTTGACCAAAATTACCTGATTTGAGAACTAATCGAACATTTTTATTTTCCATCGGTACCATGATCGGTACACCTGGAGCAATACTTTCACCGATAATATAAGCATCGTAGCCTAATATTTTTGTCACAGCACCTGATGTTTCACCGCCGGCGACAATGATGCGGTTGAAACCGCTCTCGACCGCTTTTTTTGCAAGATAAGCAGTCGTTTGCTCAAGTAACTCCGATACCTTTTCCACACCGGCTCTTTGGGCTTCTTTCACGCTGTCTGGTTTGTCGGAGCTATAAACCAAAACTGCTTCTGCGTTACATGCTTCAATTTGTTTCCAGAGCTTTTCTTTTGTTTGCTTGCCATTGATTAATTCTAATGGGTCGATTCGGAAATGCGTGTCATGATTGCTTTTAAACTCTTCGATTTGCTGAAGAGTTGCTGCCGAGCAGCTTCCTGCTAAAATGATTGCTTTTCCGTTTGTGGAACTTGCCACATAATCAGATTTTGAATTGTTTTCACTGATATATTTCCGTCCGAGTTCTTCCATCAAGCCAGAACCACCGGTCAAAAGTGGCAGATCGCCAAACAGCTCGACAATTTTAACAGCATGCTTTTCCTCGATATAATCCGGAATGATATAAAAATGCTCTTTGTTCTGGCCGAACTCTTCAATGATTTTTAGAATCTCTTCATTACTCAATTCCAGGAGCTCATGGTTAATTTTAAGGCTTTGATACTTGCCTTGAGGCTCCATTAGGTTCGCCAAATCAGAATCCCACATCGGGGTTAATGGGTGGAACCTCATATGTGTTTCATGTAAAGGCACACCATTCACAATCAAATGGCCGTCCTTCACGATTCTTCCATTGACAGGAAGGGCAGGGGCGAGAATCGTATAGTTAATTCCGTACTTTTCTAACACACTATCAATAATTGGGCCGATATTTCCTACTTTGGTAGAATCGAAGGTTGAACAATACTTGACGAAAAATTGCTTGGCGCCATTTTGTTTCAGCCACTGGAAAGCAGCCAATGACTCAGAAACGGCTTTTGAAGTTTCTTCTGTTCTTGTCTTTAGTGCAACCACGATGGCCATATCTTCTTTTAAGTCCTCAATCGGAGCTTTTGGAACGCCATTAAACAGAAGTGTTTTAATGCCCTGTTTGACTAAGAAGGAGGCTGCGTCGCTGGCGCCGGAAAAATCATCTGCTACAATACCTAAAAGAATCTTACTCATTTTTCAACTATTCCTTTCGCTGGATAATTTGAACACCGTGCTGTATAGAAAACTATTTAATGACCATCGTTGTTATGGCTGGCACATAGGTGATTAATAGCAATACGGCAATCATGATTAGCCAGAATGGAATGAGCTTTTTCGAAAGCTGCAGAATTGGCACTCCCGAAATATTACTTGCCACGTACATCGATGTCCCTACAGGAGGCGTTAATAAACCGATGGTCAGGTTAATGACCATGATGAGGCCAAACTGTACCGGGTCGACTCCTAAATTGGTGGCAACCGGTGCAAGGATTGGAGCCAATAGCATGATAGCCGGACCGCTGTCCAGGAACATTCCAACAACCAACAGTATCAGGTTAATAATAAGCAATAACAGGATTTTATTTTCCGTAATTCCTAATAGAGCTGACGTAATATGCTGCGGTATTTGTTGGCTTGCTAGCAGCCAGCTAAATAGGGAAGTGGCAGCGATAATTGTCGAAATAACCGCTGTACTGATCGCAGCCTCAAAGCAAATTTTTGGCAAGTCTTTTAATTTAATTTCTTTATAAATGAACATGCTTATAATCAGGGCGTAGGCTGAGATGATCGCTCCGCCTTCAGTTGCCGTAAACGCACCGCCTTTAATGCCGACGATAATAATGACTGGCATCGCCAAAGCCCAGAATGCCGATTTGAAACTGGTCCAAATCCCTTTTGCGGATACAGTTCCTTCATTAGGGTAGTTGTTCTTCTTAGCCACGTAATAAGAGTATAAGAAAAATCCGCCGCCCATCAGTAGTCCCGGGATAATCCCGGCCATGAATAAGTCTCCGATAGAAGCCTGAGTCGTTACCCCATATATAATTAACGCGATACTTGGGGGAATAATCAGGGCGATACTGCCTGATGCCGCAACAAGCGCAGCAGAAAAACCTACATCATATTTTCTCTTTTTCATTTCTGGAATCATGACCGAAGCCAATGCTGCAGTGTCCGCTACCCCAGAACCAGAAATACCTCCCATGATGACACCGGTTACAGCTACTACATGGGCTAATGCTCCTCTAATGCTCCCAACAATGGATAGAGCGAAGTCGATAATCCTTCTTGTTATGCCGCCATGACCCATAATGGAGCCGGCCAGCATGAATAACGGGATGGCCATCAATGGAAACGAGTTTAACGCCGAGAAAAACCGTTGGCTCAAGAGGATCGGTGGAAGGTCAGCTTGAAAAATCGCACCGATGGATGATAGAGATAAAACAAAGCCAATGGGAACGCCAAGAATCAGGAATAGGATAAACAGTCCGAATAATATCGCAGCCATTATACGGTATCCTCCTTTCTTTGGAACATTTGAACTGTTTCGCTAATGACAAAGTAGACTAAAATGATTCCTGAGATTGGAATGACAATGTAGACTAAATTCATTGGCAAATTTAAAGATGGGCTTGTCTGTCTTGCCCCTAATTCCACGAGCAGAAAGCCGCTATAGGTAAAAAGAATTCCAAATATACTAACAAGTGCATTATTAATAGCCAAAAGGACTTTCTTGCTGACCCCTTTTAGTTTCGTCACTAACAGATCCAATGCGATATGGGAGCCTTTATTAATTCCTACTGCCATTCCAAGGAAGGAAATCCATACGAATGTAAATCTTCCTAACTCTTCAGACCAAGTTAGCGGGCTGCCGAGAATGTATCTGGATAAAACCTGAGCTGTAATGACGACTGCCATGAGTCCCATCAAGCTGGCACAAAGAACATATATCACTTTCACGATGATATTATCTAACTTCTTCACACATACCCCTCCTTCATCATGATGGAAATTTGAGGGGAGTAAAGATAACCTTCACTCCCACTCGTTTTGGTTTATTTTTTAATAGCATCTAAGATTTGATTGTATAAATCTAGATCAATCGTTTTGGCAAACTCTTTATGAGCTTTTTTGGCAGCTGTGGCAAATTCTTTTGTATCTGGAGTTGTTACCTTCAGGCCTTCGCTCTTCATTGTTTCAAGTAGTTTTGTAGTTTCATCTTTGACCAATTTATTTTCGTAATCAGTTGCAACTTTAGCTGCTTCAGTGATCACTTTTTGCTGATCTTCAGAAAGCTTGCCCCATGCCATTTCGCTCATGGAAAGTGTTACATATTCATATTTATGTGCAGTCAGCGCTAAATTCTTTTGAACTTCTTGGATTCTGCCGCCATAGATAAATGGAATCGGGTTTTCTTGAGCTTCGATAACGTTTTGCTCAAGGCCGGTATACACTTCATTCCATGCCATTGTTGTCGGGGAAGCGCCCATTGCTTTCCAAGTTACTTCCATTGCTTTGATTTCAGGAATTCTGATTTTCAACCCTTTAATATCTTCTAAGCTATTAATCGGTTTGTTGGATGTTACGTGTCTTGGACCGCGATCCCAGAAGTTCAGGATTCGGATATCAGCTGCATTCAATACGCGATCGCTAATCTCTTTGCCGACTTTGCCATGGATAACTTTGTTGTACTCTTCTTCGCTGTTAAAAAGATAAGGCAATTCCAATAATTGAATCGATGGTTCGAAGTTTCCAAGTACCCCTGCGATTAATGCAAAGTCAAGTGTCCCCACCTGAAGGCCTTCTGCCATATCACGGTCTCCGCCTAAAGTAGAGTTTGGATATACTTCAATTTTGATAGAGCCGTTTGACTTCTTTTCTACTTCTTCTTTAAACTTTAGAGCTCCTTTATGCCAAAGGTCGTTCTCTGATTGGATGTGGCCAAGCTTTAATACAACAGCCTCGCCTTTTGCGTCCGCTTTTTTGCCTGCATCCGCTTTCTCGCTGCCGGAACCGGAGCATCCTGCAAGGACAGTGGAGATCATCAATACAAATAATAATAGTGCCGATAATTTTTTCTTCATATAATTACTTACCCCCTATGTTTTATTTGCTAACTTCGACGATTATTTTGACAACATTTTCTTTCTTTTCATTTAAAATATCCAATGCTTGTTGAGATTCATCTAATGGAAGCCTTTGAGTGACAAAGTCGCTTAAGTCAAGGCCGTTCATGATCATTTCGTTTGCTTTGGCGAAATCTTTTGTTTCATAGGTCATTGCACCGAAAAGAGTAATCTCATTGAATACAAAATTGTAGGTGTGTACTGGGATTTCCTCTGTAATCATGGCAACGATGCCCACTTCGCCTCTTTTTCTTACCATAGAGGAGGCTTGGTCAACAATCACCTTTGCGTCTGCTGTTACGATGGCGACATCGACTCCGCGTCCGTTTGTAAATTCTCTAACCTTTGCCACCACATCTTCTTTCAATGGGTTAAGTGCGAGTGTTGCACCCTGCTTTTTGGCCATTTCAAGGTTAAATTCCTGTGTATCTGTACAAATGATATTTTTATAGCCGGCTTCCCTTGCTGCCACTAATGTCAGCAAGCCAATTGTGCCTGAACCTAAGATCGCGATGCTGTCCTTTTCTTTTACGGTTACACGGTCAAGAGCATGCACCGCAACTGCAAGCGGTTCAACCAATGTTCCCATTTCGTAGCTGATATTTTCTTCGATTTTATAAACTGCCTTTTCTGGGGCATTAAAGTACTCCGCAAAGGTTCCGATCCAACCTGGCGTTCCAGGGGCCTTTTTGTTGGTACAAATATTGACTAAGCCTCGAATGCAAAATTCACACTCGCCACAGCCGACATGCGGTTCAACCGTTACCCGGTCACCTACTTTGAATTTTGTCACGTTGTGTCCAATTTCTACAACTTCTCCTGCAATCTCGTGCCCTAAAATGACAGGCGGTTTTCTAAAGGCGTGGGTTCCCTTGAATAAATGAAGATCCGATCCGCATACCCCAACTGTTTTTACCTTGATTAGCACTTCGTCATCCTTGATAGCAGGGACATCGATATCTCTGATTTCTACTTTATTTTTGTCAACAACAAAAGCTGCTTTCATCTTTCTCCCCCCGAATTGTTTTGTAAGTAACTGTTTCACAAAAATAATAATAGTATTGTATAAAAGCGTTTACAACACAAAACTGTCACAATTATGTTTAATTTTGAAACACTTTTTTAGAAAACTATATTTTTTAAGATTTTTTTAAAAAATATGTTTCTAAATAGAACATATTTGAAAAGGTGTGATAGAATTGTTTTAAATTGGTACCTTGAGGTTGAGAAAATGGATACGTTAAAAATATTAGCTGTTGCACCTTATAATGGATTAAAAGATTTAATTAATGAAGTAGCAAAAGAAAGAAACGATCTTGTAGTAGACACTGTTGAGGCAGATATGCTAGAGGGTGTCGAGGTGGTAAAGGCCCTTAAAGACAAGGGTTACGATGCCATCATTTCCCGTGCTGGGACAGCAGAACTGATTCGAACTGTAACCGATCTTCCGGTCATCGATATTAAGCTATCTATTATTGATATGTTAATGGCCATTAAGCTTGCGCAAAATTATGTCGGAAGGTTTGTCATTGTCGGTTATAAAAGTATTACTGACACCGCGAACATTATCTGTCAAATGAATGGGGATTATGTGGAAATCAAGACTATTACTGATATCTCTGAAATTCAAGATTGTTTAACGGAGTTAAAGGAATTGGGAGTCAGTTTGATTGTCGGCGACGTTGTCACCATTAATCATGCCAAGAAGCTTGGCCTTAATACGATCCTTGTCACGTCTGGAAGGGAGAGTGTGACCAGTGCATTTGATGAAGTGATTAAATTGCACAAGCTTATTAGGAAAATGGAACATAAAAACATGTTGATGAAAAAAATCATTGAGGATTCCAACGTATCAGTCATTACCTTTAATGCGAATAAAAAAGTTGTTTATTCCAATATTCCGGAAAATATAGATGATTATCACGCAATCATTAAAGAAATTGAAAATCTGTCAGACACTCTATTGAAAAAGAAGGGGTTTAAAGTTCTCAAAAAATTTGATAAAAGCGTAGTAAACATCAAAGGGGAATTGCAAACTTTCGACGATTCGACTTATCTGACCTTTTATGTTGAAAACCAAAAATCAGCCTTCAAGCCACTCGATAAAGCAATTGTTTTAAAAAATATTACAGATACCGCACATGTTAATTTCGAAACGTTTTTTACATCAAGCGAATTGGTTAGAAATGTGATTGAGGATGCGAAGGCCTATTCCATGACACGATCTCCGATTATTATTTTTGGAGAGAAGGGGACAGGTAAAGATACTTTGGCTCATGCTATTTTTCAGCATAGTCATTTAAACCATAATCCTTTTATTGTCATTGATGCGAAGTATATGAATGAACAGAAATGGACTTATCTTTTTGAATCTGAGAAGTCCGAATTTGCAGGTGCTGATTTTACTATTTACATCAAAAATTTGCATTTAATGGATGATGCCTATCAAGGGCTTCTTGAGTCTTATTTCCTTCAAACGAAGGTTCATAAGAGAAATCGATTTATTTTTTCGTTAATCGGCGTCCAGTCTAAATTATTTGAGCAGGGTTCTTTTTTCGATTTTTTGAAAAATAAGCTGAATGCATTTCCTATTCACATGCCTAATTTAAATCAGAGAAAAGAGGATATTCCAAGTCTCGCAAGTCTTTTTCTAGGGGACCTAATCCTTAAGTACGGGAAGCAGGTAATTGGTTTGGACCATCATGCCATAAAGCTGCTTCAGGACTTTCAATGGTCGAATAATATTGATCAATTAAAAAGGGTGATGGAAGAGCTAATTATCCTGACTGATTCCTATTATATAAACGCTGAAACCGTGCAGAAAGTTCTCGCAAATGAACATACACCCAATTTCCATCATGCTTTGAATTCCATTGATTTAAATAAGACTCTTGATGAAATTAACAGGGATATCATTAATCAGGTATTATCTGAAGAAAATTACAACCAATCCAAAGCAGCAGAGAGACTGGGGATCAGTAGAAGTACACTCTGGAGGAAGATAAAATAGGGGCCGAGGGAAACAGAGTCAAGAGAGCGTAGTATCTGCTTCTGGCATATGTGAATATGAGGTTTTACCCGTGAAAATGCCCGACTAGCAGAAGAGAGCTAGTCGGGCATTGCTTGTATTTAAGGAATTAGCCAGTAGCTTTTTCCCGAAAGATACAAATTATTCAACTTCAACAGTTGTAGCTTCAACAGCTGCTTCGTCAGTTGTTTCTTCATTTACAACAACTGCATCCGTGTCTTCTACAGTAACAGCTTGTACAGCTGAATTGGGAGCAGCGACAGCTTTTGCTTGTGCGCTAGCTTTTACGCTTGCTTGTGCTTTAGCTTTGTTTGCTACGGATGGGTTTACTGTTTCCGTAATAACTGTTGCTTCTTCAGTTACTTCTGCAGTTTCATCAGTAACGACTTCAGTTTCTGCCTCAACTGCTTCTTCAGTTTCTGCTTCAACAGTCACATCTTCTGCAACAACCGCTTCTGCTTCTTCCACGGCGTCAGTTGTTTCTTCAGTTGCATCAGCTGTTGCTTCTTCGGTGGCTTCAGTTGTTACAACTGCTTCATCGCCTTCTACTACAGTTTCAGTGGATTCCTCAGCAACAACCTCGGTAGTGTCCTCTTCTGTAGCATCCGCGGATTCCTCGGTAACAACCTCGGCAGTGTCTTCTTCTGTAGCATCAGTAGATTCTTCCGCCACAACCTCAGTAGTGTCTTCCACAGTCACTTCAGTAGCTACTTCAACTTCCTCTTCAGAGACAACTTCATCAGAAACTTCTCCAGAAGCATGGACGGCTGCATTTGCATTCGCATGAGCTTTAGCCGTATCACTTGCATGTTCGTAAGCTTGTGAGTTGATTTTGTTTGCAACTGAAGGATTTACCTTCGGTTCAGGATCTTTTTCTGTCTCATCTTCGTCTTCGTCTGAATCATCATCATCTTCATTTTTCGAGTTTACGATTCCTTTATGCTCATCAACGACATTCTTTGAATCAGAATTTTCTCCGGCATCTTCGGTATCCTCTGTAGTGGCTTCAGCATCATCTTCTGTCGCTTTCGAATCCTCACTAAGAGCGTCTTCAGCTTCCACTTCAACTTCCGTACCTTGCTCTTCTACAGTAACTTCCGTATTGACGTCAACGTTCTCCTCTACTGTAGGTTCTTGTTCCGGAGCTTCCTCAATGACCGGCTCTTCAACAACAGGCTCTTGCACCGGAGCTTCCTCAATGACTGGCTCTTCAGCAACAGGTTCTTCTACCGGTACCTCTGGTGCCGTCGTTTCTTCTGTTGCCGCTTCTCCTAATTTGCCAATCTTGCCGAGTACGGCTGAGTTTGGATTAGCATGCTTTTTTGCCGTTTCACTGGCACTTACACTCGCTTGAGATTTGGCTGCTAGTCCAGGATGCTGCTTCCCATTCCCGTTAACTTTCACTTTCTGCTCAATTTTTACTTGAACGTTGTGTCCCTTATCAGGTCCAGACGCCTCGGTAAAATGTGCTCCGGCAAAAACGCCAAACGACACTGCTCCAGCCAATACAAAAGATTTCATAATTTTATTAGTGTTTAAATAATGTTTCATGATCAAGTTCGCTCCTTTAATATTCGTATTCCGTGGCATTTAGCTTCGGTTAACGGTTTTTAAAAAAGGAGCTGCTTGCGGTGGTGGTGAAGGCGGGGCGTTCACCCATTGAGTATTCAGTAATGCATAGCGAGACAGGAATGGCTGGACAAGTCTCAATTCAAAGTACTTATTCCACTCAAACCACTTATCTACCAAACTAGTCGTTCCGATTCCCGTGATCACTCGGTCATTTGCTGAGCCGCCGGTATTGGTTGAACGTTGTGTCGGGTTCGTGTTCATGGCCTGCTCAACAGGAGGCGGCTGTTTTTCCTTACTGGAAGGAACCTTGTCCTCTTCTGCCGGAACTGGCGAAGGTTGTTGTATGCTCGTCTCGTCTTTACTAATAGAAATGTTTGGCTCTTCCTGTTGAGGCTGAAGTTTCGTCGCTTTGACTTTAACCTTAGCCTCATGAACAGGGGGATCAGCCACATCATTTAGTTGTTGCGGTTCCATCACGCTGTCCTTTTCCTCGACAGCGGCCTGTTTCTCCGGGCCTTGCGGATTTCCGGCTTGTTTTTTGTCTGACAAACCATATCCGTTCCCATTGGCCTGCGCCGGCAAAGCTTTTACTGTTTCATTGACAGCTTGATTGGCAACGGCCTTTTTAGGAGCGGCATTGGAAGGAACATGTTTAACTGCCTTTGCTTGTTCAGGCAACGATACCGTTTTTTCTACTGGTTTAGGACTTTCAACATTTACAGGAACCTTAGCTTGTGCAGCTGGGTTCTTCTTTGCTTCGGAAGGTTGTACCATGACCTTATTGGAATGTAACCGTCCATTTTGATCGCTCTTCTCAGCTAAGGCATTTCCTGGCAAAAATAGGGCGGCGCCCATCATAAGTGCTGGTATAAGAAAATGACGGAAGTGCATTGTCTCACCCCCTTTCCTCTTAACGACATTTTCATTGACAGGATTCGAGGTAAATATACACTTTTTGTCGTTTTTCTTCGTAATCTGCAAGAAACGAATCTTTTCTCCTACGAGAATGGTTCGATTTTCCTGCATGAAAAGAGGGCATAAGTGGTTACAGGGTTCCGTTTCCTATCGCAAAAACCCGAAAATGTATCTGTTTTGCAATAAAAATAAAAAGAGCTCAGTTCACCTGAGCTCTTTTTGATCCATATTAGCTAGCTTATTGAACGCTACCCGTTTCATTATAGTCCTTCACATTTTCTTTGAATCATTTTAAGGTCCAAAATAGGGTCCGAAAGGATTTTCTGGTGGATATTCCTCTAACTTATCAGCTGTTCGTTCATCTGGTGAAGTCGCTCCAGATTTTTTGTCAAAATAAATGGCTATTCCGGCTAATATAATGACAGGTGTAAATATATAAATCCAAATCATCATAACACCTCCAAACTAACCAACGGGTTACTAATATTATATCATAAATTTTACTTTTTTTACAGTATTTTCAAAAGCGGTAAACGTTACTTGAATAGGAATCAGGCTTTACCCTCGTTAAAGAAAAGCCCCCGTTCGTTAAACCAGCACTTTTTCTTCTTTTTTACCATTTACCTTTATTTTTTAATTTGTTTACTTCTGTAGTAGATAATTATTGTTCTTTTCATTTTCGATTTATTTGTTCAATATATTTAACGACTTGTTTTATATAGTGAACAAAAAACTAAGAAAAAGAGAGTAATTTAATGGTAATACGCCAAATTCCTATCATTTTACCAATACTTGCCAAAATTTGACGTTTTATATTTATATTTGAGTATAATACAATGAATTTGTAAGTTCAATATAACGAACAAGTTGGGGGAGGGGAGCGGTGAAAATGAAAAAAATCGCAGCGAGTGTTCTACTTTTATGCGTGGTAGTAGGGGCGGGAACGACATATGCGATTTCAGATGTAACTACAGCCATTTCAGCTTGGTTTCAGGCTTCTTTTTTAGAAAAAAGCAGTGAGCTGGAGACCGCTACAACGAACGAAATTAACTCTTCTCTGGAAAGGTTTTCTACTGACATTCAACATGCTGCAAAACAGGCTGAAGAGCAAATCAGGCAATTCCAAATAAAAATGACTGCTGATTCCGCAAAGTCGATGGAGGAACATCGGGGTCAATATATCCGGCAGCTCCAAGAGACAAAGGAAAATCTCAAAAAGCAAAAAGAACAAGAACTGAGGCTTTATAAGGAACAAGCAAAAGCTAGGGAAATGGCACAAATAACTCAAGATACGGAAGATATTCTAGCGGGAGTTTTGGAAGAACAAAAATGATTAAAGGAACTTATCGTGTTCTTTAATAAAAAAATGTAAAGGATGAATGTTTATTATGAAATCACTTAAAACAAAAGTCGTTACAGGTGTTGTGGCAGTGGGATTATTATCAGGTGTTGGTGCTGCATTTGCTGGTTCGAATGCTGGCGGTATTTTACAAGGTTGGTATAATGCCAAATTTAAAAATTCCTCAGATGCGATTTTATCACAGGCAACAACGGACGCGACAACCCAAATCCCGGCGGCTATGAACTCGGATTATAACGGTTTAAAAACTGCTGCCACGACCAGCATTAATGGAACAAAAACAAGTGAAATTGGAAGGGTCAGAACAGAAGTTAATAAGGCTAAAAATGAACATCTGAAGGCGTTGAAGGATAAAAAGGCGGAGATTTCAGGGTATATGGATGAACAGTTTGATGCCATTTTAGCAGAGGCCAAAACGACCATTAATGATGCAGGCGATCAAGCATTGACAAAAGCCTCCAGTGACTTAACAGCTTATACAGAAAAAGTTGGATGGGATGCTTACGTAGATATGAACTCACAATTGGCATCAGTTGAATTTGACGCGATTAGGGAATTGGAAGATGCGATTTACTATGCCAAGCAAGATTTACTTAATCAATTAGATTCCGAAAGCTCGGCAACGAAACAGGAAATTAAAGACGCGATTGATGCCAAAATTGCCGAATTACGAACGCTGATTACGGCAAAGAAGGATGAGCTGGTCCAAGCTCAACAAAGGTTCATTTCCGACGAGGCGCAAAAGCGTTTAGACCAGGCAATGGAAGACTTGAATGCTACTGTCCGTGATAATATCAATCAAAATTAAAACCATCATTAGGGTCTCGCTTCCTGTGAGGCCCTAAGGTAACCATGGAGGCGGTTTGGTATGGCTAGGAAAGAAAAGTTTAAAAGAAGGAAGCCTATTAACCTAAAAATTTTTGTTGGAGTTCTGATTTTAAGCGGCTTGATTGTTGGAAATATCGGAGTTGCCTTTGCGGATCAGGACGTCAATGCGCTGTTAACAAATTGGTTTAATAAAAAGGGGAAGGAATCAATAAGTTCAATTGAGAAGGCGATTATGACTGAAAAAGAGCAGCAGAAGGCCCGTTTAAAAGAAGAGCTGGAGTTAGAAATGAGTAACTCCGCTAAACTGCTGGAGCAATATACCGAAGAGGAAAAGAATAAAAGAGTCCTAGCTTTACGACAATATGCTGACCAACTACTAGAAGAGATGAAACTCGAAAACAATAAAGAAGAAAAACAAAGGATTGCCGCCGAAATGGATAAGGAAATCCAAAAAGCAATAAAACAATTGGAGAAAATACAACCAAAAGGGAAATAGATTATCGATGCTTGTCACCACCTGATTTTCAAGAAACACCTTTACCCCGTGGGAAGCACAGCTATGTGCCCCCCTGATGATCGAACATTTATGGAATTGCCTGGAGGAGTGTTGTCAACACTTCCCTTTTTTATATATGCGAAGTCCGTTTGTTCACTAGTTCAAATATTTGTCAAAGCATTATAACAGTCGCATAAAGAAAAGGCCAGGGAACCTTCCCCCTGGCTTTTTTTTCGCCCCACGTCCGCTTACGCCTGCGTCAATGCCGCTTCGATTTCAGCTCTGAGTTCAGTGGCTGAGATTTCTGTTGGATATTGATATTCCTTGTTGTTGATGAAGACGGTTGGCACCATTTTTACGCCGCGGCGAATGGCTTCAGCGATGACGTTTAGGCTGGTGTCGATGTTGTTTGGTTCTTCTTTTAGCCCATATCTTTCTGCGAGCATGTGCTTGATGTCGTGGTTTGTCCACTTGTCCCATGTGCTTTGCTCGGCAAATAATTCCTTCATGATTTCTCTTACCCGATCCGGATTTTCATAATCGAGGTGCGTGTTAATTAAGGCCCCAATGAGCAGCATTTCCCGAGGCTTATCGTAATGTTTGACAATATACTGTACTTGGCCGTTTTCCAGGTACTCCGGCAGGACCTCCTCCGCCATCGCAAAATACGATGCGCAATATGGGCAAGCTAAATTTAAAAACACTTCTACCTTTACAGGTGCATCCTTTTTGCCATAGCTTAACTGTACATTCTCCACTTGATTTGTCATGTCCCATCCTCTTTTTCTATAAAAATTAAATTTTCTAACTTTACCAAGTTTAATAATTCCCACTTTTCCTGTCAACTTTATTACTTTAGTGTGAAAATCCGAGTAAACTTATTTGACTAACCGATTTATAATATTTATAATTTGGTAATGTTGTAAATTTTTCAATAATTAAAACAGAGGGGGAAACAACATGAAGAAAGGAATCAATTGGCTCATCGCCATTCTCATGGTTTTTGTGCTGGCAGCCTGTGGCGAAAAAACAGAAACTTCTTCAAAAGCAACAGGTGGAGAGGCTAAATCGACAGAAACCGTCAAAATCGGATTTCAAAAGGGGAATATTTTACATATCCTGAAATCGCGCGGCAATCTGGACAAAGCTTTGGAAAAGAAAAATATAAAAGTAGAATGGGTGGAAATGCCGACAGGTGGCGCTCTGCTGGAGGCGCTCAACACCAATAATATTGATTTCGGCCATGCCGCTGATGCGAATGCGGTATTTGCTCAAGCATCTGGTATGCCGCTTGTATACGTTGCTTCCGAGCATCCAAACCCTGAAGGTCTGGCGATTATTGTCCAAGGCGATTCCAATATCAAATCGGTGAAGGACTTAAAAGGGAAAAAGATTGCGATTGGTAAAGGGTGGAATTCCCATTACTTACTCATGAAAGCATTGCAAAAAGAGGGACTATCCACGAAGGACGTAGAGTTTGCCTGGGTTAAGGACGCCTCTGAAGGCCGTGCCGCGTTCGAATCAAAACGTGTCGACGCTTTAGGTTTTTGGGACCCGTTCCTGGCGGTACTGCAGGATGACGTCAATCCAAAAATCTTGATTAACGGAGATGGGTATACAAACAATCGGACCTATCTTTTCGCGACAGAAGATTTTTCAAAGAATCATAGTGATGTGTTGAAGACTATTTTAGAAGAGTTAAATAAATCCGACCAATGGGCGAACGAAAATAAGAAAGAAGTGGCCAAAATGCTTGCTGATGCTCTGGGCATTCCGGTGAAAGCATTAGAGAAGACCGTTGAACGCCGCACCTTTGGTGTCCAAGAAATCACCGATAAAGTAGCGGCAGAACAGCAGGATATTGCCGATATCTTTTTGCAAGAAGGCTTAATTGAAAAAGAAATTTCCGTTTCCGACTCGATTACGAAAAATCCTGAATGGCTACCGGAAAGTGTGAAATAGGGGAGAGCAATGAAGAAAAATAAGACAATGGAAGGAATCGTGCCGTGGGTGTTGCCAGTGCTGCTATTGATCCTTTGGCAAATCGCTTCAAGCACTGAATGGATCCCATCGCGATTGTTTCCGGCACCGACTGCCATCGTTGGAACATTCATAGAGGAGCTGCAGTCCGGCGTCCTGCTTCACCATCTCGGGATCAGTACGTACCGGGCACTGGTCGGGCTGCTCATCGGCGGCGGCATAGGGTTTATTTTAGGATTAATTAACGGACTATTCCCGTTTGCCGGTAAGTTTTTTGATTCCACGATTCAAATGATTCGGAATGTCCCGCATTTGGCGTTAATTCCGCTGATTATCATTTGGCTCGGAATTGGCGAGACCGCTAAGATTTTTCTTGTGTCGCTCGGGGTCCTGTTCCCGATCTATGTAAACACCTACCACGGGATTCGGACCGTTGACCGCGGCTTGATCGAAATGGGCCGTGTGTACGGACTTCGTTCCTGGGAGCTTTTTCGAAAAATTATCCTGCCGGGAGCGCTGCCATCGATTTTCGTGGGCCTGCGCTATGCACTGGGATTGATGTGGCTGACACTCATCGTGGCGGAAACGATTGCCTCGGACTCAGGGATTGGGTACATGGCGATGAATGCCAGGGAGTTTATGAAGACGGATGTCATCATCTTAAGTATTATTATTTACGCGCTGCTCGGGAAGCTTGCCGATGTGCTGGCGAAGGTTATTGAGGAAAAGACGTTGAAATGGCATCCAAGTTATGCAAAACAGAAATAGGTTTGAGGTGAAACACATGGAACAGGGAGCAGGTCTTCAGGTCACGCAGATTTCGAAATCATTTGGCAGTGTATCGGTGCTCGAGAAGCTCGACCTGACAGTGCAGCAAGGCGAATTTATTTCCATCGTCGGCCGCAGTGGCTGTGGAAAAAGTACGTTCTTGCGGCTGTTGGCCGGGCTGGATGAACCTACAACGGGGGAAATTCAGTTAAATGAGCAGACCATTAAGGGAATCAACCCGGAGGTACGGGTGATGTTCCAGGAGTCGCGGCTGCTGCCGTGGATGACGGTTGTCGAAAATGTAGAGATTGGCCTGAATGATCAGGCGTCATTATCGAAGGAAGAAAAGCGAAACCAAGCCCTGAAGATGCTGGAGCAAGTGGGGCTGAAGGGCCGTGAAAATGAGTGGCCGCACGTCTTATCAGGCGGACAAAAGCAGCGGGTATCGCTGGCGCGCGCATTAATCAGCCGGCCCAAGCTGTTATTGCTTGACGAGCCGCTGGGCGCATTGGATGCCTTTACCCGGTTGGAAATGCACCAGCTCATCTTAAAGCTGTGGAACGAACACCGTTTCACCGCGTTTCTTGTCACCCATGACGTAGCCGAAGCCATCTCCCTGGCCGACCGCATCCTCTTGCTAGAAAAGGGCAAGATCGCCATGGACCTGCCCGTCGAAATTGAACGGCCGAGGGAGCGGGAGGACCATCATGTTTCCGAACTGGAAACGAAGGTTATTCGGCGGGTTATGCATATTTAAGTGGAGCAGGTTAATCTGCTTTTGATGAACAAGGGGTGCTGAGGTACCTCTTGTTTTTTGCCAACTACTAATTAAACCTTCCTTCTGTTTCAGAACCAGAATCTTTATCCCCATCAGAAATTTCTACTTTCTTGGAATCACCAGCGTTGGAATAATGGTATTCCACGTCTCTATCCATATTTTTTACTGCCCTTTTTAAAAATTCCTCTTTGCTCATGTGTGAACCTCCTAGTTTCTTTCAATTAGTTTAACCAAATGGCGAATGATCAATTATTTTCCAATCTGAACTCTTCATCAAAAATATAAAGGAGAATGGGCCGAAAATGAAGGAATCGCCCATTTTGGAACAACAGATCAGCTGTTTACTGACTAATTCAAATATTTGTCAAACTATTATTAAGACTTTGTGAACTTAACACTATGACTATGTTATTAATGGTAAAGATGCTATATATTGTAAATGTAAGGGGCGAACATTAATACGGAGCAAGAAATTAAAGGGGGAAACTAAAATGTTTAACAAATTTTTAAGGGAAAATAAGATTGCAGCTGCACTATTACTAGTGATTCGTTTATATCTCGGTTATTCTTGGTTCACAGCAGGTCTTCATAAAATAACTGGTGGTTTTGATGCCGGTGGATACCTAAAAGGGGCAGTTGCCAATCCGGTCAAAGGTCCTGACGGCAGCATGGTTTATGGCTGGTATATAGAATTTCTAAAAGGTTTTGCGATTCCAAAAGTCGACTTGTTCAACGTGTTAATACCTTGGGGTGAATTGCTGGTGGGCTTGGGCCTACTATTAGGCTGCTTAACCACAGCGGCGATGTTCTTCGGGCTAGTGATGAACTTCTCATTCTTCTTGGCAGGTACCGTATCCCACAACCCAACAGACATTTTCTTAGGCTTCATTATCTTGGCAGCAGGCTACAACGCCGGCCGCTACGGCTTAGACCGCTGGGTGATTCCGTTCATCCGCAAAACTTCTAAACTAGGCAATGACAAAGGTGCAACAAGAACAACGGCATAAAGAAAAAGCCAGGAGACACGGTTCTTCTGGCTTTTTCTATGCTTCCGGCTATGGTGTTGGACAAATTCAAAATGAATGGAATTAGAGGTTAAAAACGTAACCGAACGTATCGTGTTTAATCAAAATAAAAGTACCTAGTCCTATTAAGACAAGGGGAACAATAATGTGTCCGTTGCGTTCTAAAGTCTGAGCTATTAACGGTTGATGTACAAGGGTATTGGCTACAAAACAAAAGACTGCTACAAGTGCTAAAAAGATGATCACAATCATGATAATTTTCCACAAACTATTGGCTGAGAAGAAAGGAATATAGACACCGATATTATCAACACCATTAGCAAATGTGACTGTCGCCGTTTTTATTAACCAAAAAAATCGAATAGAATGCTCTTTCCTCTTTTGGCCCAAAGATATCAATGATTGTATTCCAAAATAGATTGGAATGAATCCAAGTACACCTATCCATGCTTTAGGAACGAGTAAGGTCCCTAATGCTCCAATAAAACTTATGATTAGAATAAGAATAAAACCAAGGTATTGTCCAGCTACAATAAAGCGTTTCTGTTCTGTTGTCTTTGCTTGTGAGAACCAGGTCATTAAGAGGAAAATGTCATCAATGTTTGTTGCTGCAAAAAAAACGATCGATGAAAAAATAAGGGTTAGCATACTCTAAGCTTTATCCTTTCAATAAATGGTCGTTAAATTATTTAAGACTTTAAATGAATGGCCTTCTAATCGAAGAAGAGTGGTTATGGCAGTCAAAAGAGGAAGTTTCAACAAAGGTTAAAATAATTGCTTAAACCCGATAATAATTAAAATAAACCCAGCAATAAGTGGAGAGTAATGACCCAAAATACTAGAGAATACTCTATTACCAACAGAATTTCCAAACCATATCGCTATATAACCCCAGACAGTAATACTAAAGATCACTGACCAGATAACTGAATTGTATGCAACCGTTGCCCCAGCTCCGCTAGCAATGTTTGTGATGGAAAGTGTAAATCCTAGTAAAACAGCCTGTCGAATACTAAGCTTTTGTATTTTTATCTCTCTTTTTTTAGAAACAAACCAATCATTATAAATGGTGAATACTCCAATGCAGAACAATATACAAAACGATACGAGCCCAGTTTCCTTTTGAGAGATAAATTGTGAAATGACATAGCCTAAAAATACCCCAATGATTGTAGTAAAGAATCCAATGGTATTAATGATTATGTTAAACCAAACAGGTATTTTCATTTTTTTAAGCCCATAGGCCATTCCAACACCAATATTATCTATATTTGTACTTATTCCGATCAAATTTAAAATTAAGAAAGAACTGAACCAAGCCAACTTTATTCGTTCCCTCCTTTGCAACCATATGGAAAATGAGATTAAATAACCGTTCTAAAAGTACACGCAGCATGTCCTAATACATATGCTATGTAAGCAGGAATTAATACGTTCCCTGCTATTTATTGCAAATAAAAAAAGAGATTGGAGCCCCAATCTCTTTTTCTATTTTGCCCCTGAGCCCATTAGTTTCTTTCACAAGCATAGCCATCATTATCCCGGTCCATTCTCGATTTATAAGCCGGATGGTCTGATGCCACTCCATTTGGATATACTTTATTGAGTTCAGTGCAGTTTGCAAATGATGTCTGTCCTGAGGTAGTCGATGTAGCTTGTTGCTGCTGTGCCTTTGCCTGAGCTTCAGCCTCCGCTTTAGCCTTAGCTTCTGCTTCTGCCCTTGCCTGAGCTTCAGCCTCCGCTTTAGCCTTAGCTTCTGCTTCTGCCCTTGCCTGAGCTTCAGCCTCCGCTTTAGCCTTAGCCTCTTCTTCTGCTTTTGCCTTAGCTTCCGCCTCTGCTTTCACTTTCGCCTCTTCTTCTGCTTTAGCTTTGGCTTCGGCCTCTTGCTTTGCTTTTTCCTCTGCTTCCTTTTTAGCTAACGCAGCTGCTTTTTCCTTTGCATCAGTTTTGGCTTTCACTTTTTCCTCTGATGCCTGTATGGTAGTCTCTTTTTTATCTGAAGGAAATATTGCGGCACTTCCTAACCAGAGAACCATTGCCCCTAACATGAGAAGAAATCTCTTTTTAGCTTTCCCGTTTCTTTTAATAAGTGCGAGAATTCCAGAGATAAGGAAAAAAATAAAGGCGAAAAAGCCTAGTACAAACAAAACCATAATCACCGAGTTACCGGATGCCAATAGCAAAATAATCAGCCCGACGACCATCCATAAGAAATTCATTCCTGCTTTCGAATTTCTTTTTCTTAACCCGTTGATCCCAGATACAAGAAAATAGATGGAAACGATAAATCCCACTATAAGAAAAAAAGATGCCAAACAAAACCCTCCTATATAACGATAGTACTAAGTCCCTATCTATTATATAGGAAAATTTTAAAAATAGGGGCGATATCAATGATATGGCTTCTATTTCCTAAACAGGATCTAAGAAATGGCAGTATTGGAAGGCAATTTGTGACAGAGAGGAAATGTTCATCCTAGGTTCGATATCATAAATGCCGCCTATACACCCAATCTGCGAAGTTTTTTTATCAGTCGATTATGTAGGATTCTTAAAAGGGTGAAAGGCATGTCAAGAACAGCGGCATAAAGAACAGGCCAGGAGGGCACTGCTCTCCTGGCTTTTTTCATTCTTCTTTATAAAAGCGCTCTCCTGTTTCAGAATTGAAATAAACGACTAGTCTTTTATTTGTGGTTGGATCAATGGAAACCTCATTTGTTCGGACGAAGCCTTTTGGTACTTTTTGCCCGTGTTTTGTTTTGAAGCGGCGGTCCCAAATGAGCCAGGATCCAATGATTAATAGAATCAGGATGATGAGTTGGATACCGTAAAAGCCTAAAATCCATTTCATCGGTTATTCCTTTTCCGCAATAACAGCCGTTCCATATGCGACAATTTCACTCATATTCTGGCCGATTTCACCAGAGTCAAAGCGCATCATAATGATGGCATTTGCTCCCATTGCTGTAGCGTTTTGAACCATACGGTCAATCGCTTGTTTTCTGGCATCTTCAAGCATTTCTGTATACTGGTTTATTTCCCCGCCTACCAGCCCCTTTAAAGAAGCCATGATATCTTTGCCGATTCCTCTTGCCCTGACGGTTAATCCAAACACAGGTCCTAATACTTCTGTCACTTTATGGTTAGCAATATTTTCGGATGTTACGATGATCAAACTGATCAGCCCCTTATCAAATTTCTAACTACATGCTAATTTTACTTTTTGTTGGATATAAATACCATCGTTTTTTAATGAATACACTAGATTCATGGCTTATCCGCAAGTTCAAATATTTGTCAAAGCATTATTAACAATTTGTGAACTAAACACTGTGGATATGTTAATAACAGGGAGAATGCTATATATTGTAAATGTAAGGAGCAAACATTAATACGGAGCTAGAAAAAATAAGGGGGAAACAGAAATGTTTAACAAATTTTTAAGAGAAAATAAGATTTCCGCTACACTATTACTAGTTATTCGTTTATATTTAGGATACTCTTGGTTTACAGCAGGTTTTCATAAAATCACTGGCGGGTTCGATGCTTCCGGATTCTTAAAAGGAGTAACCGCTAATCCTGTAAAAGGTCCTGACGGCAGCGTGGTTTACGGCTGGTATGTAGAATTCCTTAAAGGCTTCGCGCTTCCAAATGTAGATATCTTTAACGTCATTGTCCCTTGGGGTGAAACACTTATCGGCTTAGGTCTACTATTAGGTTGTTTAACTACAGCTGCCATGTTCTTCGGCCTAGTGATGAACTTCTCATTCTTCCTAGCTGGAACTGTTTCTCATAATCCAACCGACATCTTCTTAGGCTTTATCATCTTGGCAGCAGGTTACAACGCTGGCCGTTACGGATTAGACCGCTGGGTGATCCCATTTATCCGTAAAACTGCAAAATTAGATAAAGGTGCCTCTAGAACAACAGCATAACGAAAAAGTCAGGAGACAGTGTCTCCTGACTTTTTTCTTATTTTGCCCGTTACCGGTCTTTATCATGTCCCGAACACCGAATACATGATTATCCCGAAATGCGGCCATGTTTCGTATAAAAAGCCAGAGGAACCTGTTGGGTTTTTATTAATTTTCGCTGCGAAAAATGGGGAATTTCGGTTTATGCAGGTTATAAAAATGTAGTCTGGATGACACCCGTTATCTAGACTTAGTTCTGTCCAAACACTCCGTATTTTTCTCTCACCGCATAAACTATTAGCCGATTCTGGTATTCATCCTGATATTCACCAGAGGATTCTGGAGATTGAGGAGACACAAAAACAAGCGTCCCCCTGTTCCGCTATAACCCTGCTTGTTTTGCCCGAAGAGCCGCCTCTGTCCTGTCCACTACCTGGAGCTTGCTTAGGATGTTACTGACGTGGTTACGGACGGTTTTGGGACTTAAAAATAACCGTTCCGCAATTTCGGCATTTTTCAGGCCATTGGCAATCAATTGCAAGACCTCCCGCTCCCGATCCGTTAATTCTGGAAACACTTGAACCGGAACGATTGGCTGCATTTGATTGAAAAACTCGACCAGTTTCACCGCGATGCCGGGGCTGAAGATTGCCTCGCCATCCGTTACGACTTTAATCGCCCGCAGCAGATCGGTATGCTTGGCGCCTTTTAAAATATAGCCTCTTGCCCCTGCCCGCATCGCCGCAAAAACAGAGGAGTCGTCCTCGAGCATCGTCACGACTAAAATGGCAATATGTGGGCTCATTTTCACGATTTGCCTCGTAGCTTCAATCCCATTGATCCCAGGCATCTGGATGTCCATCAAAATCACATCTGGCTGCAATTCCATTGCCAATTTGATAGCTTCTTCCCCTGAACTGGCCTCGCCAATTAACCTGATTTCCGGGCTTGCCTGTATCATCGCCCTTAAGCCGTCACGAAACAATGAATGATCATCAACAATTAATACCTTTATTGATTCCATAGCCTTCCTCCATATTCGGTAAATAAACTTCTAATCTCGTACCCTTATTTTCTGCTGATATAATGTGGCAGGTTCCGCCGACTTCCTCAGCCCTCTCCTTCATCGAGGATAGCCCTACTCCTCTTTTGGCATTAGGGGCAATCCCCTTTCCATTATCGACAATCAAAATCTTTAGCCCGTTTTCTCCTACCTGAAACTCCACCCTGCAGCTGCTTGCCTGTGCGTGGCGGATGACATTGGTGACGGCCTCCTGGATGATTCTAAACGCCGCCACCTCAACTGCTGCCGATAAGGTGAATGTCGATCGGTTTGTAGTAATGTTGATAGCAAATGGATTTCCCACACCATTCGGACGTTTTACTTGAGCAGCAAACTCTCTAACAGCCCCTAATAGTCCCAAATCGTCGAGACTCGGCGGCCTTAGGTTATAGATAATATGGCGGATATCGGCCAACGTATGGCCAAGGTCCTCCTCAAGCGTAGACAACAGTTCTTCCGCCGCTTTGGGATTGTCATAGAGCAGCTGTTTGGCCACCCCTACTTTAATCGTTTGCGCGGCGAGGCTCGGGCCCACGCCATCATGTAAGTCCCGTCGCAGCCGTCTTCGTTCTTCTTCTCTGGTGGATACTAATTTTTCCCGGGATTTTTGCAATTCTGTATTGATTAAAACGGAATGGGCCGCAATCCCGATTTGTTTGGCTAAATGGTTCAGGACCCTGAGGTCTCTTTTTGAAAAAGCCTCATGAACCGTCCTAAAGCCTACCTTCAATAAACCGATCTCATCGCCCTGGTGCAACAACGGGAAAATGGCAGCATCGCCGGAAGCCGTACCCAGATGATGCGAAATGCCATTTTTTAAGGTAATTTCGATAAATGGCAGCTTTAGCGCCTGCATCGTCGTTTCCAATACCGTTGGCAAAACACGTTGGATCGGCAGTGTGCCTTCCAGCTGATCGGCAAGCCTGGCCAGGATCTTTAACGGCTCATCCCGGTCTCCATAAATAAGACGGTTAATACCCCGCTGCAAATAGGCGGTGAGCGGTTGAAACAATACGGCAATAATGCCTGTTGAAACGAGCGAAATGACGAGATTATTCGGGTCACGGAACAATGCTCCCAACCCGTTGACAAAAAGGACATAAAAACAAACAACGATGAAGGTGAGGCTTATATAAGTTACCGTCCTGCTTAAAATCAAATCGATTTGCCACAGCCGGTATTTCAAAATGGCATAGGCAATGGAAAGGGGTATCAAACAAAGCGCCAATGCCTGAGTAGCCACGGTAACAAAGAAAAAAATGCTTATAAAAAGCGGATGGGAATCTTCCGGCAAAAATCCCGTCAGGCCGGAAATGAAAATGTTGCCGACAAATAAAATCAAAGCAAAGATGAACCACTTGATCTGCAGCTTTTCAATCGATGTGGCCGCTTTTTTATAGCGAAAAATTTGAGCAAAAATACAGGCAAACAAGAAACCAAAGAAATAGATTCCGCTTAAGACCGGCGGCCACGTTTGACTGTTTAAAAACGAATTCGGAAATAAGGCATACGGAATCTCGGTTGTAATCCATAAAAAGGATAAATAAAGGGTCCATTTCGGTGTAGGCTTTCCATTGGGAAACAGGAAGAAAAATGGGATAAAAAGGCCCCACGCAATAAGCTGATGAAATTTCACAGGCCATTCCCAAACGTCTCCTGTTAACGGAAGTGTTCCCACGGTAAAGCTTGTTCCCATATAAAGCATCAGCACGGACGTATACATGCCCATTTTTGTCTTACTTCCTCTTGCAAGAATAAAAAAGGCCAGAACCGTGAAAACGATGACCGTGAGAAGGTCGAGAGCGAATTTATAATAGGTATAGAAGGAGATGGAGATTTCCGCCTGGACTAACACCTTGGCCATATCCGCTGTCAGCTGGCTTGTTTCTTCGCAGCCCCCATTTTGGCAAATCTCAGATAATAAGGAAGGCCTGGATAAAAGACTATAAAAGGAAAGGATAAGGGCAGCAACAAACAAGATGATTACGATAAAACTGTATTTATTCCGCATCAACACTGCCCCCATTTTTCAAGAATTTCCTATTTTACTATGAAGTTATTCGAAATGTCCTCGATGTTTTCCTGCTTTTTCAAGACGAGTGTTCCAATGAGTGAATACAGGGCGGCAGCGACATACTTCCCGAAAACCGGCACAAATACGAAGAAGAGGGACAGTATAAACAGAGCAGCAACCCACCAGGGGAGGACCTTGCCCGTCATGCAGCCAATGGTAAACACAATCGTTCCCAAGACGAAAGAAAGGACTCCGATTAAAAAGATGAAATTCAATGGACCACTCTCCGCAAACAAGAACACATCACCGATGAAACCGTGATAGATCACATTGACCGCTGATTTTGCTGTCATGAACACCGCACCCAGGCCTAGCAGGGCAAGGCCGATTCTCCCACCCCAGCCAAGCATTCGTCCGCTGATCTCCTGGTGGGATTTGGTTAAATAAAACGCCCCCAAAAAGAATGCGGCAAAATATAACCCAAAGGTTGATTCTGAGAGGTAATCAAATACATTGTTAAAATCCTCGACATAGCCTCCGAATATTTCGCTGATTGCTTCCAGTACCCATAATATCCCCGCTGCAAAAAACAGATTACTAGCTGACTTTACCTTGTTATTCATTTTTATTCCTCCTTTGTTTTTGAACAACTTAACTATAAAAAATAAAAGTCCCTTTCAAACAGTTACACCAGGACCTATTTAGGTCCTAACTTGAACGGGACTTTTATGGGATATTTAATTGGGTTATGTTTCAACACATTTTTTGCGAAAAATAAGGAATTTCTAGCTGAGAGAGCGAAACGAATGAATGATACTGATGCCAGCCAAGTGAATCTGTTTGTAAAAAGTATATCAATATGTTATATTTTCTTTTGTATTAAATGACTATATTCCTCAATTGGTCAATTAGCAAAGAGCGAGGTGTAAGAGGTGACGATTGACAGAAGACAATTAATTGTGGAGGCTGCTACAAAATCCTTTTCTTTATTTGGGTACAAAGCGACGACAATGGATCAGGTTGCCAAGTTAGCTAATGTGGGCAAAGGGACAATCTATACATTTTTTAAGAATAAAGAAGAATTATTCGAGGACATTATAAAAACCATGTTGCAAGACATGAAGGATGTAGCAGAAAGAGCATTTAACAAACAGAACTCGTTTCGTGAAAATGCCAATCAGGTGTTATTCGATCTCCTTGAATTTCGGAAATCGCACCAATTAACGATTAAGCTTTTTCAAGAAGAACGAGAAATTGGCACCCAAGCGGCTGTTGAAGTGGTTCAGCGGGTGGAAACAGTCATTATACATTATATGAAAGGGATTATCCAAGAAGCAATCGATCGTGGGGAAATTAAACCTTGTGATCCTGAAATAACTGCCTTTATCATGTTAAAGCTTTATGTGGCATTGATATTTGATTGGGAACGAAGCCATAAGCCCCTTGATAAAGAAGAGATTTCAAAGCTTTTTGAACTTTACCTTTTTAATGGCTTATCAAAATAATGGAAGTCCCACAAAGGGTTCTCTTATTTCGAATGGGAGCACCCTTACTATTTGGACAAAAATGACCAATTGAACAATTTGGTCAATTATACTTAGGAGGTTTAAAGCAATGAAAGGTTCGTCTTTTTTAGCAGAATGTAAATTGATCCTATCGAACCGAAAAATTCTTATTCCGATTTTAGCCGTGGCGTTTGTTCCGGTGTTATATGCAGGCATGTTTTTATGGGCATTTTTAGATCCATATGACCATATGTCAGATTTGCCTGTAGCCATCGTGAATCAGGATCAGGGTGCAGAATTTGCAGGACAACAGCTGCAGCTTGGGAAAGAGCTGGTAAATAATCTTAAAGATAGTGATTCATTTAAGTTTAGTACCGTTTCAAAGGAAGCGGGATATAAGGGATTAGAGGAGCAGGATTACTATATTTTGGTTGAGATTCCCGAAAACTTCTCGGCGAATGCGACCACCTTGCTGGATGACAAGCCAGAAAAGCTGGAAATTAAATATGTTCCCAATGAAGGAGCAAATTTTCTGTCGAGTCAAATCGGGGAAACAGCGATGAAAGAAATAAAAGCGGAAATCTCAAAAAAAATAACTGCTACCTATGCTGAAACCATGTTTGATCAAGTAGCGGAACTGGCGGATGGTTTGAATCAGGCAAGTGATGGTGCTGGTCAATTGACGGATGGTGCAGTCCAACTTGCTGATGGATCAAAGGTTTTAAAAGAAAATCTTGAAGTTTTAGCATCGAAATCAATTGAATTTCATGAAGGAATTCAAACCGCTGCGCAAGGTTCCAAGACCTTATCGACTGGTACCGATCAAGTGCAAGCGGGTCTTGGTGAAATTCACGCAAAGCTCCCGGCACTAATTGAAGGGACACAATCGGCACAAGCAGGCATGGAGCAAATGAAAACAGAGCTTCCTGAGAAGATTGCCGCTGGAATCACAGGGCAACTAGCCGGAAATGCCGATCAATTAAATAAAGGTATCGATCAATTTGAAGAAAAGCTGGGAGCCGGACTTACAGTTGGATTAACCGATGGGATTGCCTCGGGCATGTCTGAGCAATTGGCGAATCAATTGATCAATCAACAAACCGCTCAAATGCAGGAGTTAGCTGCAGCCTTAATTGAAAAAGGAATACCGGCTGAGACTGTGCAACAAATTATAACTGATGCGGCACAACAGGCTCCGACAAAAGCTGAATTGCAGCAACAGTTACAGCAGCAGCTTACTTCCAACTTAAAGCCGCAGCTAAAGCAAGGAATAGACTCCGGTCTAAATCAAGGCTTCAGCGAATTTAAAACGCAGCTCAATCAGCAATTACTGGACGCAACCACAGGCCTTGAGGATCAGCTAAAAACACAAACGTCCCCGGCGTTTAATCAACTCATTGCTGGGCTTGGGGAAATTAATAAAGGTCAGCTTGGCTTGCAACAGGGAATCAACCAACTATACGCAGGCTCCCAAGACTTGAACAAAGGTACTCATGATTTATCGGCTGGTATGAGTCAGATAGAGAATGGAGCAGGACAAATTCAAGCTGGTGCTGGCCAACTCGCAGATGGCTCCAAAACATTAGCAGATGGGACAGTCAAGTTGAAGGATGGTTCCACTGAATTAGCAACTAAATTAGCAGAAGGGGCCAAGGAAGCAGGCTCTGTTCAGGCCGATGATGACACGTATGATATGATGGGTGAACCAGTTGCGGTCGATAAGCAGGAAATTAATAAGGTGCCAAATTATGGTACAGGATTTGCTCCCTATTTCATCTCCCTCGGGTTATTTGTAGGGGCATTGCTGATGTCGATTGTTTTTGCTCTTAAAGAGCCGGCAGTTAGGCCGAAAAATGCACTTCAATGGTTTTTGGGTAAATTTGGTGTATTGGCGCTAGTTGGGTTGGCACAGGCTATTTTAGTAGACTTTATTATACTGGCTGTATTAAAAATTGAAGTAGCAAGCATTCCCTTGTTCTTCGTGACTTCCCTCATTACCAGCTATGTATATATGGCACTAATTCAAATGCTTGTTACGATCATGGGCGACCCTGGCCGTTTCATTGCGATTGTTATATTGATTTTACAATTAACCACGAGTGCAGGAACCTTCCCGCTCGAATTAATTCCAAATGCACTGCAGCCCATTAATGCTTTATTACCAATGACTTATTCCGTTCAATCGTTTAAGGCGGTCATTTCAAGTGGTAACTTTGCTTATATGTGGCACAACAATGTCATCTTGTTAGCCTATATGGCCGGGTTCATGCTGATGACATTAGGTTACTTTAAGGTGAAAATAAAAGGTGAAACACTAGTGCCAGCTGTCGATCATGCAGCGTAAGGCACGGAAAAAGAAAAGGCAGGGGACAGTGTTCTCCTGCCTTTTTCCTGTTCTAAGGAATAGATGGTTGATGTTGTAGATGAATAAAGGGGCGCTAGGGCACCCCTTAATTGCTAATAAACGCCGTTTGCTCGCTCGTTCAAATCTTTGTCAAACCATTATTAACACTTTGTGAACATAACACTATGACCATGTTATTAACAGGGAGAATGCTATATATTGTAAATGTAAGGAGCAAACATTAATACGGAACAACAAAAATAAGGGGGAAATAAAAATGTTTAACAAATTTTTAAGAGAAAGTAAGATTTCGGCTGCACTATTACTAGTGATTCGTTTATATCTTGGGTATTCTTGGTTCACAGCGGGTTTTCATAAAATTACAGGCGGGTTTGACGCTTCCGGATTCTTAAAAGGAGTAACCGCTAATCCTGTAAAAGGTCCTGATGGCGCCGTCGTTTATGGCTGGTATGTAGAATTCCTTAAAGGCTTCGCACTTCCAAATGTAGATATTTTTAACGTAATCGTTCCTTGGGGTGAAACACTTATCGGTTTAGGCCTACTATTAGGTTGTTTAACCACAGCGGCCATGTTCTTCGGTCTAGTGATGAACTTCTCGTTCTTCCTAGCTGGAACCGTATCTCATAACCCAACAGACATTTTCTTAGGCTTCATCATCTTGGCAGCAGGTTACAACGCCGGCCGTTACGGCTTAGACCGCTGGGTGATTCCGTTCATCCGCAAGACTGCTAAAGTAAACACTGACAAAGGTACAACAGGATCAGCTGCATAAAGCAAAAGACAGGAGGACATCGGTTCTCCTGTTTTTTTTTTGTAAGAAAATAAGTAATAGCCAGGAACATCCGATTGATGGATGGCCCCTGGCCTGTATGTTTAGGCAACACCTAAACACTTAGCAAAGCATGTTTCTGATGTTCACTTTGCCCCAGTATTTGCGACCCTTCGATGTCCTTCACCTTTTTCTCAAAATCTTCATAACCATTGAGAATGTAAAAATGAATGTTTTCGGCGACCTCGAGCTCTTGAGCAAATTTCCCCAATAATTGGTCTGTGTACTCAACCTGATCAATGTCTTCCGGTACTTGGACCGTTAAGGCCAGGGAATAAACCTTTCTTTCCGGAATTAACTCAATGACTTTTCGAACAAGATAGGCCTCAACAATTTCGCTGTGACGACTGAGTTCATCGGCAATTGCGGCCACCTCCTCGGGAGCTTTATCGTGTGGAACGTAATGGTCGTCCAAGCTAAGGGCCGCGGATTCTTCTTCAAACTGCTTTAAAATGTTTGGCCATGCTTCAAGCTGGGCTCTGGTTTCCTCAAATGCTTCCATTTGCCCAGTATAATAATAATATTTTCCAAGGGTGTCCAAAGCCTCTTCCTTTAGCTCCCAATCGATTTCCACTGCTTTTCTGATAAAGTTCTCACCCTTTTGAGCGGTTTCTTCCTTATATAAGTAGATATTTCCGAGTGTAAGGTAAGCAGGGGCAATCCGCTCATCTGGATATTCGGAAATAATTTCCTCCAGTAATACGGTCGCCGGTTCATAGCCAACAAGATTACGGGTCAGCATCGCCTTTTCAAATTTGCTGCGGAGATCAAGTTCCTTACTATTCTCTAATTCATGCAATCTATTTTTTGCTTCATTATAGGAAGCAATTTGTTCCTCCCACCTTTCTCCATTCCGTTCAAACCAAGATTGATTGAATTGCTGAAGGATTGAATCCGGATTGGCAAAGAAATGATCAACTGCCGATTCCCCAATTTGGGGAATAATTGATTTCATCCCGACTGCTTTTAACCGGTCAGTCAGGCAAGGATGGGTATCCACTACGCTGCTTGCCATTGCGAGTTCATTTTTTAGAAATGCTTCTGCAACTGCTGGATCCAGCTTCTGGGATTTATTGAAAAATTGCGAATACGGCTTCGGCACGACGCTCGTTTTTGAGCCTTCTTCAAAAAGTTCCTCAAAGTAATCTTCGTAATAGTATTGCGCGCCAATTGAGATGGCACATAGAGTATCCCGGACTGTTTCTGGTGATGTGACTTTTGCAGATGCGGCATCTGCCGCATATTCCTGCTGGCGGGCCATTACAAACGTATGGGCCGAATACCGAGGATAAAACCATTTGATAAATTTGCGGAACAAGAATGTTCCAAACTGTTCATTCTTCTCCAGGGATGTCATGAGGTTTGCCCAAGTCATTCTAACACGGTAAATCATCGCACCGAACGATGTATCGGAATGTGAAATATGTGCAAGCTCGTGGGCTAATACGGAAGTAAACTGTTCCCGGGTCAGGCCGGACATCAGCGGAATCCCAATTAGCAAAATATTTTTCTTCGGACCAAATAGCCCGAATTTATGATGCTGTAAAACAGCAGCATTGAAATCATCATCCAATACAATGGCATGAATTTTTGGTGTCTTAAGCTTCTTGCTAATGTTCGAGATTGCTTTCTCTAATTCAGGCGCTTCATTTTCTTTTAAATAATACCCTTCCGGCAGCGACATTTTAACAAAAAGCGATTTAATAATGAAAAAAGATAATGCCCCTGTTATCGCCAATACTTTTAGGCTGCCAAACGTAAAATGCCCGTCTGCTAAATATAGGACGGAAATGGTGAGTAAAAATAAAACCAAGGCAAGAAAGAATAAAATATATCCGTAGCCAAGTGCCGTTAATAGTAGCACCTTGAAACGATAGCTTTCGGGATTTTTCTCCGCCTTTGTTTCCAGTTTTCTTACCAGTGATTCAAACTCCTCATTCGTCATTTTTCTCCCCCATTCGAGTTTTTCCATTCTACTTCGATTAAATCATGCTTTCCACAAATGAGGTAGTCCCATTTTTTGCAAATTTAGAATTTTTTTGTTTCTTGAGTTTACTGAATTTGTTTTAGGTTCAATCGCCTGCCAATGTTCCTTGTCAAAAAGAAACGTCTGCAGTAAATGCAAACGTTCCATAAGAGAGTCTATTGGTTGCTTGAAGATTTAGGCTGGCGTATAAAATGAAGTTGACCGTATTAGAAGAAACCGCGTCTTCTTCGTTCAAATTCAAAGCGTCTTCTTCTTTCGAACTCAAAGCGTCTTCTACGCTCTATTTCAATTTCAATTTCAATTCTTCTTCTTCTTTCAATTTCGATTTCAATTTCAATGGGAAAGAACGGTCTTCTTCTAAATCCGTCAGGAAAGGGAAACATGCGCACAACCTCCTTTCCCTAATAAATTTATCGGGAAAAAGGACAGATTCACCAAATCCATCCTTTTTCATTTAATAGATGTCCGTCATTTAGTAGCCGTAGCCGCTCATAAAGGACGCTCCAACAATGATGAGAAGAATGAACAATACTACGATTAAAGCAAAGTTGCTAACATGGCTTCTTCTGCGCTCTTCCATATTTAACACCACCTTTCTTGTCCGGATTTCAGGCTTCACAATGGTTAATAAGCGAAGCTAGCTAGTACGATAATTAAAAGAATGAACAACACTACAATTAATACAAAGCTGCTGCCGCCGCCATATCCGTACATATTCCTCACCATCCTTTGGCCAACTTGGACAACCCCTCGATATATATATATTTCTTAAGAAAAAAGAAGATTGGACAACCATCATTATTTTGAAAAAATTTTAAAAAAGACCATAGGGCTGTTCTTGTGGCACGAAACCATGGTTTTCCGGGAAATCAGATAAAGGTTAAAATGATTGGGATATACTGATTATTATGAAAAAATATACGTAACATAAGGGTTTAGAATGATAGAGAAAGTAGGTTTGAAATGAGTCATAATCGGAGTTTTATATGGGAATGGGAAAGATGTTTTGAATATGTTGAAGACTATATGAAGTAATCATAGGAATGCCCCTGCAACCCACATGAATATAATCTAAAAAGAATGTGGAAGGGGCTATTGATATGTATGACATAAAGCAGCTTGGAGACCAATTTGCCCAAATATTAAATGGGAAAGCTGAAATGACAAAAAATGGCTGTTCGGTAAGCTTAAAGCGAAGTTTTCCTGTTCATATCCAAGGCCGGCCCAGTCATTCAGTTTTGCCAGTAGGAATTTCCTTTGAGTCATTGGATGCAAACGGCCATGCACTAAACCTTGGGGAGATCACATTACTTGAGCAAGAAATCCCAAATTTTTCAAAATCCGTTGTGAGTCAGGGATTAATGGTGAGTGCCTTGCATAATCACTGGATATTTACCCAGCCCAATCTGATGTATATTCATATTCAATCGGTTGAACCTCCTCTCTCCTTTGCGAGAAAAGTTGCCCACGCTTTTACAACATTAACAAGCCGACCAATACAGGGAAATAATGAATGAAAGCCAGGGGGACGGGTCTCCTGGCTTTTTTCTTGGCCGCAAAAAGCCCCTCCAACTTCGGGAGATCCCGGCCGTTTCATTGCCTGGACCTTGGGGACATCGTTTTTTGCAATGAATTCAAGAATGGTCCTTCAATCAAATGGGGTAAGTTAATGATATAAATTAAAACTGTATTATCCCTAATAAAACATTCAGATTTCAAAAAGTTGTCGTTTAAAAATTTTCGGAAGAATATAAAGAAATATGCTAATTAAATGGGTTGAATCGTTAACGTCAGGAGGAATTAATTTGTTTAGTCAAGTAGCAAAAGCGGTCCCCAATTTATTTACAATGGGTAATTTATTGTGCGGTGTTCTTTCCATTACCTGTAATATGAGTGGCTTTTTACAAGTAGCCTCCATATTAGTTTTCCTTTCAGCTATTTTTGACCTTCTTGACGGAAGAATTGCTAGAGGATTAAAAGTTAACAGTGAAATAGGTGTCCAATTGGATTCCTTAGCGGATATTGTTAGTTTTGGTGTTGCTCCTGCGCTTATATTTCATACAATAGCGGTACCGTCTATTTTAACTTCTTTGGCATTTATCCTTTTCCCCATAATGGGTGCGTTAAGATTGGCTAAGTTTAATGTAAAACCAACCATTGGCTATTTTAGAGGATTGCCTATTCCAGCGGCTGGATTGCCACTCGCTGCAATGGGATTCTTTTCATATAGTAATGCATGGATTACTTTAACCCTTGCTGTTTTAATGGTAAGCCCCATTAAAGTTAAAAAACTTTAATTTATTAATTAGGTGGGAATTAATAATGCAGCATATAGATTTCCTAATCGAGCATTTTGGATATTTGGGAATCATTGTAGTGTTAATTGGTGGTATTATTGGTCTTCCGATACCTGATGAGGTTCTTTTAACATATGTTGGCTACAATGTCTTCCAAGGTAAATTAACATATATAATGTCTTTGTTAAGTGCATTTACGGGTGCCGCAGGAGGAATCTCCCTTAGCTACTATATCGGTTATAGGTTTGGATTACCTTTGTTAAAAAAATTTGGTCCCAAATTTCATATCACCGAGAAGAAAATTAATTTGACAAAGAATTTGTTCCAAAAAATTGGACCGACAGTTTTATTAATTGGCTATTTCATTCCTGGAGTTCGCCATCTTGCGGCTTACATCGCAGCAATAAATAAATACCCTTTTAGAAAATTCTTAGTTTTTGCCTATACGGGGGCATTCATATGGACTTTTACTTTCATTACTTTAGGCAGTAAACTAGGGCAAGATTGGAAACAAGTTGAAGCTTATGTATCAAAATATAGCATTTTTTTAATTTTGTTTATTTTAATCATATTGATTATTTTTTATTATTTCTGGAAGAAAAAGAGTAAAAAAGTTGGCTTTAAAAACTGAAACTCCTATTCCAACACAGAAATAAAACAACAATCAAATAAATAGGGAGTTACGAACAGTCGTCCAATGTGGTCCACTGATCAAAAAAAACGGTGGAATACTTGTGGATTTGTTCAGTGCCCCTAAGTATTGCTAATTTTGTAACAATTTCAACGAAAGTTTGTGATATAGTGAGCATATAGCAACTTTATCCTTCTACTTGCCAACTATTATTAGTTGACGGTGACCATCCTTGCAGGGATATCGCAGTAGAAATTCACACAAGAACCCGAAAAAGGAGATAGAAAAATGACAGAAAAATTAAGTAATAAAGTGGCAATTATAACAGGTGGAGGCAGTGGATTTGGTAGAGAAACGGCGTTAAAACTGGCTAAGAAAGGGACAAATATTTCAATAGTTGATCTATCAACAGAAAATGGGGAAGAGACAGTTCGCCTTTGTAAAGAACTGGGCACTGATGCCATATTCATTCAAGCCGATGTGAGTAAGGTTGAGGATGTAAAAAGATATGTAGTGCAAACGGTTGATCACTTTGGAAAAATCGATTTATTCTTTAACAATGCTGGAATTTCTGGATCGGGAGTACGCACGCTAGAATGTTCTGTAGAAGAATTCGATGCCATTGTTAACGTGAATCTAAAGGGTGTCTTCTACGGGTTAAAATATGTAGTGAATGAAATGCGAAAGAGCGGGGGCGGTGTGATTGTCAATACGGCCTCACTGGGCGGATTGGTTGGAATGCCTACTTTGGGCGCTTATTCAGCAACGAAACATGCTGTTATTGGGCTGACGAAAACCATTGCCGGAGAGTATGGAAGGGAAAATATCAGAATCAATGCGATTGCTCCAGGCACGAATGAAACACCAATGGTAAAAGCCTTTCCGGCAGAGGCCATTGAAGCCATGGCTGAAGCGGTCCCGATGGGCAGATTAGGCCAGCCTCATGAGGTTGCAGATGTGGTCGCCTTCCTGCTGAGCGACGAAGCTTCCTATATTCATGGTGCTGTCATTTCGATTGATGGCGGAGCCGCTGCTTTATAATAACATCGACTCACCATAAGCGTTTAGAACCGAAAGTCCAAGCAATTTTTCAAAAAAGATAAGCTCAGAGCAAACTCTGGGCTTTTTGCATGCCATTTTGATTGGAGCAATGACCCATCCATTTTCGACCTCCAACTACACCAATAGAGTTTATTGGAGAAGTGATGGTTCAAAAATGCATCTCCGACTACGCTTATAGAGGTTATAGGAGCAGTAACGGCGTAAAAAAAGCCCCTCCAACTACGCCAATAGCGCTTATTGGAGAGGCGGTCTGCCTAACAATATTTCAAAATAAACCCAATCATCGCGGTTTTCAAGGCTTCCGGCTGTTCAAAAATCGTGACATGACCGCATTCGGGAATAATCATGTATTCTGTGTTCGGGATGTTTTTAACCAGGATATCTGCAAACTTCCGCGGTGTGAGCAGGTCATTTTCACCGAGGACGACAAGCGTAGGACAAGTGATCCGCCCCAGCTCTCCGGTCAAATTTAAATCATTCACATACGTTTCATACAAATTCACTTGGCCGGCAAAATAGTTAGGATCGATATCATTCATTAGTTTCGCTCTCTCCGCTAGAAAGTCCTTATTTTTCGCAACAAACGCATTGCCATATAAGGAAGGGACGGCGCCCCAGAAAAAGGCTTCGCCTTGCTGTTGCTGGGCTAAGTGCTTCCAACCTTCGACAAATAGCTTGCTGATCTCATCGACTTCACTGGCCGCATCGATGAGGACTAAGCTCGCGACCGCCTCTGGATAATCAATCGCAAATCGCATGGCGACTTCTCCGCCATAGGACGTGCCGATAAGGTGAACCTTCACCACACCCAATTCCTCTAATAGCTTTTTGGCATCATCAGCATGCTCCTTAAAGGTATAGGGCCCTTCCGGCTTGTCCGATTTCATTTGCCCTTTGAAATCATGAAGCACAATCCGATAGCCAAGCTTTTCAAAAAAGGGGTAATACAACGCCCAACTGGTCGTGGTTGTCATCACTCCGTTAAGAAACATAATCGTGTTTTGGGCATCTGGATTGCCATAGGTTTCATAATAAAGATTGTTACCGTTAATATTCATAAGTGGCATCTCTCACACCTCCTAAAAAAATAGCCAAAGAGCTGAATCGAAAAAATCAATTCAGCCCCTAGAAATTCTATTACAGTACCACTCCGCCATCGACACTAAGCACAGTGCCAGTGACATAACGCGCTTCATCTGAAGCCAAGAAGGTATAGGCGTTGGCGATATCTTCCGGCTCGCCCAACATGCCAAGCGGGGATTTTCCCTTCATCATATCGAGTACCTTTTCAGGCATTTTTTGAACCATCGGTGTCATGATAAATCCTGGTGCCACGGCATTGACACGGATACCGAAACGGCCAAGCTCTTTTGCCCACGTCTTTGTCATCCCGATGACACCCCACTTAGTGGCTGCATAGTTCGTTTGGCCAAAGTTTCCATACAAGCCGACGACTGAGGAGGCATTTAAAATGACTCCGCTTTTTTGCTCCTTCATGAGCTTGGCAGCCGCTTGCGCCACATTGAAGACGCCTTTTAAGTTAACATCGATTACGCGATCCCATTGGGCCTCTTCCATTTTAATCAATTGGGCATCAGCCGTGATTCCTGCATTATTCACGACAATGTCAACGCTTCCAAAGTGCTGGACAGTTTCAGTAATCATGTTTTCTACCTGCTCCACATTGGTTACATCGACAACCATTCCAATTGCTTCCCCGCCAGCTTCGGTAATGGCTTGAACCGTTTGGTCAATATCCTCCTTGTTCACATCCGCTACGACTACTTTTGCTCCCTCCTTGGCAAACTTAAGTGCCGTTGCTTCGCCAATTCCTCTTCCTGCTCCAGTGATGATGGCTACCTTTTCTGCTAATCTCATAAATATCCCTCCAAAATGAATAGTCATTTATTTATCTCGCAAGAATCATGCCAATTTGATTTTACCAAAGGCTAAAGGATTTTAGGTCATATGGCTGTCGTGTTTTGTCGACAAAATCAGACAGTGTCTGAAATTCGGACAGTTTGGCTGGGTGTGAAACCGGGCCAGTCGTGATAATCCAACTTGGTACGATTATTGCATTATAGTAAATTGAGTTTTTATTTAATGGAGGGATTTTTATGAGAGAGGTAGTTATTGTAGGAGCAGCGAGAACGCCTGTCGGCAGTTTCGGAGGCGCTTTCAAGGATGTGTCGGCGGTGGACTTGGGCGTAACAGCGGCGAAGGAAGCGATCAAACGGGCAGGCATTTCAGCTGACATCATTGATGAAGTGCTCGTTGGAAATATTTTATCAGCGGGATTAGGGCAAAATGTAGCCCGTCAGGTAGCGATTTATTCAGGGCTGCCGGAAGAAACGCCGGCGATGACAATTAATAAGCTATGCGGGTCTGGGCTCAGAACAGTTACGATGGGAGTGCAGTTTATCGCGGTCGGTGATGCCGATGTGATTCTGGCTGGTGGAATCGAAAGCATGAGCCAAGCGCCATATTTACTTCAAAATGCTCGTTGGGGAATGAAAATGGGTCATCAGGAAGTGGTAGATTCGTTAATCTACGATGCGCTAACTGATAAATTTCACGATATTCATATGGGCGTAACCGCTGAAAATATTGCCGAAAAATGGGGTATCACAAGAGAGGAACAGGATGCCTTTGCGGCTGAGAGCCAGCGCCGTGCGGTAGCAGCACAACAGGAAGGACGATTCAACGATGAAATTGTTCCGGTCAGCATCCCGCAGCGCAAAGGCGAGCCGGTGGTCGTGGCTGCCGATGAATACCCGAGACCTGGAACAACAGCGGAGAAGCTGGCGAAATTGCGCCCAGCCTTTAAAAAGGATGGCACAGTCACAGCCGGGAATGCCTCTGGACTAAATGATGGGGCCGCGATGGTTGTCCTCATGGCCAAAGAGAAAGCGCTGGAACTCGGGATTGAGCCTCTGGCAACGGTAAAATCCTATTCCTCAGCTGCGCTGGACCCGAGGATTATGGGATTTGGGCCGGTGCCGGCAACGAAAAAAGCATTAGAAAAAGCGAAGCTGTCGGTTGAGGATCTTGACCTGATTGAAGCGAATGAAGCGTTCGCCGCGCAATCGCTGGCCGTCATGAAGGGATTGGAGCTCGACCCATCCAAGGTCAATGTAAACGGTGGGGCGATTGCCTTAGGTCATCCGGTTGGGGCTTCTGGCGCCCGAATTTTGGTTACCTTGCTATATGAAATGAAGAAACGGGACGCGAAAACGGGCCTTGCCACCCTTTGCATTGGCGGGGGACAAGGAATTTCGCTGATTGTTGAGAGATAAGACATCGAGAGGGGCCCGGCTTGGCTGAGGCCCTTTTTGTTTTGGGCAAGAAGCATAATTGACGACAGTTTTAATTAAAAACTTTATGAAAGTGTTGCCAAGAAGCCATATAGACGACAGTTTTAATAAAAACCCTTATCAAAGTGTTCTCAATAACTCTTATAGAGGACAGAAGCCATCGATAGGCGCCTCGCCTTTTTTTAGACATAAATTATCCCTACCTAAACCCTCTGAATTTCTATACAATAGAAGGAGGTATTCCTGGTTAGGGAGGTCATCGCTTTATGAGTTTAGAAGTTTCCAATGTTGTCACGACCGTAGACTTAGAACTATTGGGTTCGGAGGAATTTCTTAATACAGTCGAGAAAATTTTTGACCCGATTGGTGTTCCGATTATTTTAATTGATAAAGATACAAGAATTCGGATGATTAACCAAATTTTTGCCGACTATTTGGGGTTTCCGAAGGATGAGGTTATTGGAAAGCCTGTACTCGAAGTGGATGAATTTTCGCGCTTTCCGTATGTGTTTAAAACGAAGAAGTCGGAGATTGCCTGGAAACATAAGTTTAAGAACGGCAAGACGGCGATTGTTCACCGAATTCCGGTCCTCGATCAAAACCATGAGGTTGTCTATGGTTTTGGCATGCTGCTTTTCCAAGAAATTAAGGAATTTAAGGATATTATTGAAAAAAATAAGCTGCTCGAAAGTGCGCTGTCCTATGCCAAGGAACAGCTTGTTCAAATTCAGGGTGCGAAGTACAGCTGGGAAAATATCCTCGGTACCAGCGAGAAGATGGTGCGCGCGATTTATATGGGAAGAAGGGCTTCGCAGACAAAGTCCAATGTGCTCCTCCTCGGAGAAAGCGGGACTGGCAAGGAATTGTTTGCCCATGCGATTCATCATTCGAGCAACCGAAGTCATGAAAGCTTCATAAAGGTGAACTGTGCGGCGATTCCTGCTGAACTCCTCGAATCGGAATTGTTTGGCTATATGGAAGGTGCTTTTACTGGCGCGAAAAAAGGCGGGAAGTTGGGTAAATTTGAACTGGCGAATAATGGAACGATTTTTCTCGACGAAATCGGCGACATGCCGCTGGCGATGCAGGCGAAGCTGCTCCGTGTCCTTCAGGAAAAAGAAATCGAACGGGTCGGCGGGACGAGAACCATTCCGGTTGATGTCCGGGTGATTGCCGCTACAAACAAAAATCTTGAAAAAATGGTGGCCGAGGGCCAATTCCGTGAGGATTTATTTTACCGGCTCAATGTCATGTCGATTGAAATTCCGCCACTGCGTGAGCGGGAGGACGATGCGGCGGCAATTGCGATGAAACTGCTGGATAAGCTGTCCTCACAGCTTGGTGTTTATGTTTGCCACATTTCGAAAAATGCGATGGACCACATCCTCCGCTATAGCTGGCCAGGTAATGTTCGGGAACTCGAGAATGTGCTAGAGCGGGCCATCAATTTAACCGATACCGATACGATTCGGACCGTCCATTTGCCATACAACATCACGAATTCAAAAAGGTCGCAAAAATTGGCGAAAGGCCAGACACTGAAGAGCATTTTGGAAGAGACGGAAAAGGAAGTCATCAAGAATTGCCTGGAGGAGTTTAACTATAATAAGGTGAAAGTGGCGGAAACGCTACAGATTAGCCGATCCAGTCTTTATGACAAGATTGAAAAGTACCAATTGGAGGACTCTTTGTCGTAAAAACAAACACTGTCGGAAAATCGGACACTTCAAACAGAAAACGTTTTCAACCAAAACGAATAAATGAAAAAGACTTTGACCACATCAAAGTCTTTTTTTTATTCGTTAAAAAAGTATTCACAATTGCCCAGCCCTTTATAAAACAGGGTTCTTAAACAATAATCAGCAAATTTCGCCCCTGTTTTTTTAAAAAAAATGAAAGCGTTTATAAAAGTTGGCACGCAACTTGCATCATAAATAAGCGAAGGATTACCAAAGCGAAAAAATTTACTTTACATACTACGAGAAAAAGGAGGATTCCTAATGGTTGAATTTTTTCAAAATGTCATCGCCGGGTTGGAGACAGGAAGTTTATATGCCTTAGCCGCATTAGGGTTGGTTCTGATTTACCGGACCTCCGATGTCATTAACTTTGCACAGGGCGAGATGGCCATGTTCAGCAGCTTTATCGCCTTTACGCTGTTTCAACAAACGATGTCCTATCCGGTGGCGTTTTTGGGAGCGATTGTGTTCGCGGTCGTTTTAGGGTTTTTGGTGGAACGGATCTTTATCCGGCCGGCCTCGAAAGCGACGCTCGTCAGCAAAATGATTATCACCCTTGGCTTGATTATGATTTTTAACGGCTTGGCTTCGGCGATTTTCGGCATTGATATGCATCCGTTCCGCAAGGCGTTAACGATGGACAACATGACTATTGGCGAGGTCATCATACAACCTAATGCAATCTTTATCATTTCGATCACATTGGTGATCATGGCAATCCTGTTCTATATGATTAAAAACACGGTGATGGGCATTGCAATTCGGGCAACGGCGCAAAATGAAACAACGGCGAAATTGATGGGGGTTCCGGTTTCTAAGGTGTATTCCTTGTCATGGATTATCGCCACCGTTCTTGGGGCGATTGCCGGCGTGCTCATTGCTCCAACAACGAACGTCTCGACCACAATGATGGCGGAGGTCCATTTGAAATCGTTTATCGCCGCGGTACTAGGAGGCTTCGGTTCGTTTGTCGGACCGGTTGTCGGCGGCTTTGTCATCGGGGTATTTGATAACCTGGTTGGCTATTACATTTCCTTGCAATGGAAAACCGTCATTGTTTATGCCTTATTGATTATCATCTTAATTGTCAAACCGACAGGACTGTTCGGCAAAGTCCACCGAAAGAAGGTGTAACGCGTGAAGGGAATACTACAGAACAAACCATTTCTCTATATCCTGACTGGACTGATCGTGGCGATGATTCCACTCGTAACCGATATGGACCGGTCGACGTTGACGATGTTAAATCTGATTGTGATTTATGCGATCGTTGCCATCGGATTCAATATTTTGCTAGGCTATGCCGGACAAATTTCGCTTGGCCATGCCGCGTTCATGGGGCTGGGGGCTTACATATCGGCCTATTTCACATCCAACTTTGAATTGCCGTTTTTAGTCAGTTTACTGTTAGCCGGTGTCATTCCGATGGTCGTCGGCCTCATCCTCGGCCTGGTGGCGCTCAGGTTGGAAGGTCACTATTTGGCGATTGCTACCTTGGGCTTTGGCGTCGCGCTTCAGCAGACCTTTAAAGAATGGATTGGCTTTACAAACGGGTTTTCCGGGGCAAGAGCGGTCACACCAGAGATCTTCGGCTTTGCGTTACGAGAGCGGGAACATTTCTTTGTGTTAGTGGTCATAGTCTGCGTCCTGTTAATCTTATTTGCTCATAATCTACTATCTTCAAAAACCGGCCGGGCGTTAATTGCGATGCGTGACAGCGAGCATGCGGCTCAGGCGATGGGCGTCAGCTTGTTCAAATACAAATTAATCGCGTTTGCGTTGAGCACATTTTATGCGGGGATTGGCGGTTCGTTATATGTCCACTTAATCCGGTTTACCGAACCGAACCAATGGGGCATTGATGTTTCGTTAAATTTATTGGCAATGGTGGTAATCGGCGGCCTTGCTTCAATTCCAGGAAGTGTTCTGGGGGCGGCGTTTATCGTGTTTATCCCGGAATTTGTTAAGGATATTGAGTGGCTTCAGAATATTAAAAATGTCGCCAGCATCTTTACCGGTGTGGCCCTTGTGTTAGTCATCCTGTTTTTCCCGTACGGACTTGCCAGAATCGGCACCCAGATAAAAGCATCACTGCTTAAACGGCAGAAGCAGCCGATACCGAAGGAAATGGAGGGATAACCATGGAGCCAATACTACAAGTCGAGAATCTATCGATCAGCTTTGGTGGTCTAAAGGCGATTGATGACCTAAGCTTTATGGTGGAAAAAGGAAGCATCTATGGCCTGATTGGCCCGAACGGCGCCGGGAAAACAACCGTGTTCAACTGTATCAGCCGTTTCTATACGCCAGACCAAGGTAAGCTTACTTTTCAAGGAAATGTAAATCTATTACATTACAAGGTTCATCAAATGGTGGATATCGGGTTGGTACGTACCTTCCAAAACGTAGAGTTATTTAAAAACCTAACCGTTCTCGAAAACTTGATCATCGGGCAGCACAGCATGACCAAGGGCGGTTTTTTTGCCCAAGGGCTACGGCTTCCGTCTGTTAAAAGAGAAGAAAAGCGGATTCGCGATAAGGCCTTGGAGATCATGGATTTCTTGGGAATCCGTGGAATCGAGCATTTGCCGGGAGCGGCGCAGCCGTACGGCGTTATGAAGCTGATTGAATTAGGCCGGGCGTTAATGTCAGACCCCAAGATGATCATCTTGGATGAGCCAGCCGCCGGGATGAACCATAGTGAAACGCAAACCTTGACGGAGCTGATTAAAAAAATACGTGATAAGTTTGGAGTCACGATTTTACTCGTCGAGCACGATATGAACCTGGTGATGGAGGTTTGCGAAAAAATCTGTGTCATCAATTTTGGAAAGAAAATTGCCGAGGGCACACCGAACGAGATTCAAAATCATCCTGCCGTACAAGAAGCGTATTTAGGTAAGGAGGATGAGGTCCATGCTTAAGCTTGAAAAAGTGGATGCCTATTACGGGTACATTCATGCGCTCAAGAATGTGTCGTTGGAAATTAAAGAAGGAAATATCGTTACCCTGCTCGGAGCCAATGGGGCCGGGAAGACGTCAATATTAAAAGTAATTTCAGGGTTGCTCAAGCCGCAACAGGGAAATGTCTCTTTTAACGGCAAGGATTTGACCGGGCAATCACCGGATAAGGTGGTCAAGCAGGGGATCATCCAATCCCCGGAGGGCAGGCAGGTATTCCCTGAACTGACCGTAAAGGAAAATTTGCAAATAGGCGCCTACACCCAGAAAAACCGCAGTGAGGCCAATCAATCGATGGAAAAAGTATTTCACTATTTTCCGAGATTAAAAGAACGGGAAAAGCAGGATGCCGGGACCTTGTCGGGCGGAGAGCAGCAAATGTTGGCGATTGGGCGGGCGCTTATGGCGAAGCCGAAGCTGCTACTGCTGGATGAGCCATCGTTAGGGTTAGCTCCTCTTATTGTGAAAGATATTTTTTCCATCATCAAAGAGATAAATGGGCAGGGCACGACGGTTTTCCTCGTGGAGCAAAATGCTAACCAGGCCCTGTCGATCAGCCATTATGCCTATATTTTGGAGACCGGAAAAGTGATTCATCATGGGCCGGCAGCCGAGATCAAAAATGATTCAAAAATTAAGCAAGCCTATTTAGGCGGCCACTAACCCAAACGGCATTTCTTAAGCAAGCAGATTCGATGCAGTATAACCAATCGGCATTCCCTAAGCGAAACGCTTAGATGCACTATAAAAAATATACATGTAGAGGGAGAGTCAAAGTCATGAGGAATTATTGGAAAAAAGGTTTATCACTAGCATTTATTTTCGTCCTTCTCTTTTCAATGACAGCCTGTTCCGGCGGTGAAAAGACCACTAGCGGCAAGGCGAAAGAAAAAGAAAAAGTGGAATTGGCCCAAGGTGTTACAAAAGATTCGGTCAAAATTGGAACCATCGGCGTGCAATCTGGCGCATTAGCGTTTATCGGTACTCCGTACTTTGAAGGCATGGAAGCTTATTTAAATAAAGTCAATGACGATGGCGGGGTTAATGGCCGTAAAATTGAACTGGTGAAAAAAGATGATGAATTTAAGCCGGACAAAGCCGTTCAAGCAATGGAATCGCTTGTTTATGATGACGAAGTGTTTGCGGTTGTCGGCCAATTAGGAACACCAGGCGTCATGGCGACAGAAAGCATTGTTAAGGACGAAGGAATTCCAGCCGTTTACTTTGGCTCTGGCGCGAAGCAGCTAACCAAATCCGGCGAAAACTTCTTCCCGGTACAACCGAACTATTACTATGAAGGGAAATTAATGGCGAAATATGCCGTGGAAGAATTTAAGGCGAAAAACGTCGTGGTCATCTATCAAAATGACGACGTTGGCCGCGATGGTGTCGAAGGTTTTGCGGAGGGCTTAAAAGAGCTCGGTAAATCAGGCTTGCTTAAGGAAGAAGGAAAATTGGCGGTTGGCGCTGCAGACACAGACTTTACAGTGCCAGTGCAAAAAGCAAAAAGCTTGAACCCGGATGTCGTGATCGTTTATAGCTTGGCTGGTGCGACTACAGGTATTTTAAAAGAATTTGAAAAAGTAAACTTCAATATTCCGATGATTACCACTTATTCCAATGCAGATGCCTCCTTCTTGGCTTTAGCGGCACCAGGGGCTCCAAATGTGATTGAGAACCTCCATGTCATGGGCTGGGTCGATGCAAAACCTGAAAAGCTAAAACCATTAATGGATGCGATGGCAAAATACTTCCCGAACCAAAAGGTCATCAACGCTTATACAATGGCTGGCTGGGTAGCGGCTGAAACATTTGTGGCAGGCTTAAAGGCAGCCGGCGACAACTTGTCTTGGGAAGGCTATATTAAAGCGATGAATGGGTTGACGTTTACTGATGGCTTGGCCCCTGAAATCAGCTATGTCAAAGGCAAACGTGAAGGCGTAACGAAAATGGCATTAAGCAAAGTAACAAAGAACGACAAAGGCGCCTTTATTTTTGAATTAAAAACGGATTATACAGAATTTAAATGATGCTGAAGTGTATAAGGGCTTCTAAAGGCTGATTTTCCATGCCTTTAGAGGGCCTTATTCAAATAGAGGACCAAAATGTAGGATATTAGGACACTGTCCGATTTTTCGACAGTAACAATACCCGAACTTCCTTAAATTTGCCTAAGGGAATCGGTCGAAGGAGACATGCGCTTATGCCTAAAATAGCGGCAAATGGAATAGAGTTTTATTACGAGATTCATGGAAGCGGGCCGACGCTTGTGTTGCTTGAAGGCCTGGGCTATGCGAGCTGGATGTGGCATCGGCAGGTGGAGGAGCTCGCCAAGCATTTTACCGTTGTCGTCTTTGACAACCGCGGTGTCGGGTACACTGACAAGCCGGAGATGGAGTATTCGATCCAGTTGTTTGCCGAGGATACAGCCGAGGTATTGCGGGCGCAGCACATCGAGAAGGCGCATATTTTAGGCGTTTCCATGGGAGGCTTTATTGCCCAAGAATTTGCGATTCGGTATCCAGAGATGGTCGATCAGCTCATCCTTTGCAGTACGTCGTTTGGCGGGCCTAACAGCATCCCGATTCCGCAGGAGACGCTTGATATCATGATGCAGGGCGGCAGTAAGGACGGCTCGATTGAAAAAGCAAGATATGCTGTTTCCACGGCGTTAAACTTGGAAACCTTGCCGGAAAATCAGGATATTATTGATTTCATTATCGAACAGCAGCTGAAGAATCTCCAGCCGAAGCATGCGTATCAGCGCCAATTATATGCAGGGGCGTCGTTCAATAGCGAAACGAGGGTGCATACCATCTGGGCAAAAACCCTGATTTTAGCCGGTCGCGGCGACCGGGTTGTTCCTTGTGGGAATGCCAGGCTGCTGCATGAAAAAATCCCAAATTCGAAAGAAATCATTATTGAGGGAACAGGGCATTTATTTTTGATGGAAAAACCGGATGTGACCAACCGTTTGATTATCAATTTTTTGACAGTTTAAGGAGGGAATTGGCATGACTGTTCATGTTGGCATTTTAGGCACAGGCATTTATCTACCGTCTTCAAGAATGACGGCAAAAGAGATTTCAAAAGCCACAACGGGCGTCTGGACGGAAGAAGCGATTATGAACAAACTGGGAATCAAGGAAAAGCGGGTCCCGGGCGAAGGTGACGGGACGCAGGAAATGGGTGTTAAAGCGGGACTTGCCGCGATTGAGAATACAGGCATTGACCCAAAGGAAATTGACCTGGTGATCTCGATTGGCGAGGAGTGGAAGGAGTATCCGCTCACCACCACGGCCATCTATATTCAGGAAAAAATCGGCGCTGTTAATGCGTGGGGCATCGATATGCAGCAGAGATGCTGTACCGCAGTTTCCGCAATGAAGATTGCCAAGGATATGATGATCGCCGATGAAGAATTGGATACGGTAATGATTGTCGGCGGGTACCGGAACGGGGATTTTGTCGATTACACCGACCGGGCGATGTCAATGATGTACAATCTTTCCGCCGGCGCCGGGGCAATTATTTTAAAAAGGAACTTGGGCCGGAATATATTGTTGGGCTCTCATATCGTGACGGACGGAACGATGGCACGCGATGCCGGGGTCGAATTTGGCGGCACCGAAAAGCCGATTACAGCGGAAAACCTTCACGAAGCTTATAAGTCACTGCGATTATTTGACGAAAAGCATATGAAGGACCGCTTAAATGATGTGTCGATGCCAAACTGGATTCACTGCATCGACCGCGCGTTTGAAAAATCCAGGATTGGCAAAGAAGAACTGGGGTACCTTGCCGTGCTTCATTTTAAATACTCGATGCATAAATATCTGTTGGATTTGCTGGGGCTGACTGAGGACCAGTCGATTTATTTAAGCGATTATGGCCATTTGGGCCAGGTGGACCAAATCCTTTCCTTGCATTTGGCGCTAGAGCAAGGCAAGGTGCAGGACGGAACGGTGATTTCCATGATTTCCGCGGGGATCGGCTACGCCTGGGCGGCAAATGTCATCAAATGGGGGCCGATAGACGATGTTAACGTTAACTAGAGAAAGTAAATATCAGGACATTTATGATGCTAAGCGGATTTCAGTAGATGAAGCGTTGACGTTGATCAAGACGGGCGATCATATCGTTTCTGCGTTGGCTGCGGCGGAGCCAAGAAGTCTATTATCCAAGCTCCATACGGTTTCTGAGCGGGTGTCTGATATTCGGGTTTCGACCTGTTTGCCGATTCTCGAATATCCGTATTTCTCTGATCCGACGTATAAAGACCATTTTGTCAATGAGGGCTGGTTTTATACACCGGCGATGCGCAAAATGCATGGGCAAGGGACAGTTTCGTTTATACCGAATCATCTTCATTTTGCAGGCAATAAGCGAAATGGACACCGCCATCCGAATATTTTTGCCGGGACGGCATCGCTTATGGACGAACATGGCTATCTGTCCTTGTCTTTAAGCGCTACCTATGAAAAGGAAATGGTTCAGGCTGCCGACATTGTCATCCTGGAAGTAAACCCAAATATGCCAAGAACCTTTGGCGATACGATTGTTCATATTTCTGAAATTGATTATATCATCGAAGCCGACTATGACGTGCCGCTCTTCCCGTCGCCGGAACCGACCGAAAAGGACCGGGTCATCGGGAAGCATATCGCTGAGTTAATCGATGACGGCTCCACGATCCAGCTGGGAATCGGCGGGATTCCGAACGCGGTTTCCGCGGAGCTCTTTAATAAAAAAGACCTCGGCATTCATACCGAGATGTTTACCGACGGCATGGTCGACCTGTTTGAAGCCGGTGTTATTACCGGAAAATGCAAGACGCTTTGGCCGGGCAAGATGGTCGCCACCTTCGCCCTCGGTACGCAAAAGCTTTATGATTTTATTAATGATAATCCCGGCGTGATGATACTAAATGGAAGCTATGTTAACGACCCGTATGTCATCGGCCAGAACCACAAGATGGTGTCGATTAATACGACGCTGGAAATTGATTTAACCGGCCAGTGCTGCTCCGAATCGTTGGGCCACCGCCAATTCAGCGGCACCGGAGGCCAGGCGGATACCGCGATTGGCGCGCAATTATCGAAGGACGGAAAATCGTTTATCGCGCTGTATTCGACCGCGAATGTAAGGGTGCCGGGTACTAGCGAACGTAAAACGATTTCGAAAATCGTGCCGAGACTCGCCCACGGGGCAACCGTATCGCTATCCCGCAACGACGTTGATTATGTCGTGACGGAATACGGTGTCGCGCATCTAAAAGGAACCTCGATTCGCGAACGCGTCGAACTGCTGATTGGCATTGCCCACCCTGATTTTAGAGAATCGTTACGGGCAGAAGCGAAAGAGCTTGGGATTTGGTAGGGGTGTTTTTGGCGGTGCCTGTCACCGCCGGAACTTACCCAATTTTGTCGATAAGAGAGGTCAAATGAAAAGCGCCGCTGGAAGGTGCGGCTTTTTGGACTTCTCTTAATTAAAAAATACACTTGTGAAATATTGAGCAAGATGAAGAGGAGGATGTTATAATGATCATTGCAATCGGTGACAAAGCATCAATGTCAAAAACCGTAACCGAAACAGACGTGTATCTTTTTGCCGGCATAACTGGCGACTTAAATCCTGCACATACCAACGAGGAATTTGCGAAAGGCACCCCTTTTGAAACAAGGATTGCCCATGGCATGTTAAGCGGCGGCTTTATATCGGCTGTGTTAGGGATGAAGCTGCCTGGGCCGGGCACGATTTACCTGCAGCAGGAGCTTACCTTTGTCAAACCAGTGCGAATCGGGGATACGATCACGGCGGAGGTCCAAGTGGCGGACATGATCGATAAAGGAAAGTTCGTCATACTTGTTCTAAACACCATCTGCTATAACCAAGACGGGGTCATCGTCACAGAAGGAAAAGCAAAGGTCATCCCGCCGAAACAGGATTAGGAGGTTTTATTATGATTATTGAAGCAAAATTAAAAGGAAACGTCTCTCGCGCCGCTCACCCATATGGCTGCCGGGAGATGATTAAACTACAAATAGATTATGTCAGAGCGCAAGGCAGGTTCGAGGGCCCGAAAAAGGTGCTTATTTTGGGCGCTTCCTCGAGCTATGGGCTAGCTTCCCGGATTGTCACGGCATTTGGCGCGGGTGCTGATACAATTGGCGTTTCTTTTGAAAAAGGCATTTCCGATGAGCGCCTGGCCACCGCGGGCTGGTGGAATAATATTTTCTTCAAGCAAGAAGCGGAAAAAGAAGGCTTGATCGCGAAAAATTTTATCGGGGACGCTTTTTCAAAAGAAATGCTGGAAGACGTGATTACTTATATTAAAGAAGAATTCGGCGGAAGTATTGATTTGCTTGTATATAGTTTGGCATCCGGGATACGGAAAGACCCGGAGACTGGGGTAACGTACCGATCGGCGATCAAGCCAATCGGTGAGGCGGTGCGCGGTACAAACATTCATTTAGAGACAGAGACTTTATTTGAGCAGGAGGTTCAGCCGGCGACTGAAGAGGAGATCGAGCACACCGTAAAGGTGATGGGCGGCGAGGATTGGGAGCGCTGGGTGAAAGGGCTGCATGAGGCCGGTGTTCTGGCACAAAGTTTTAAAACCACGCTTTATTCCTATATCGGTCCGGAGGTGACGCAGGCGTTTTATGGCGGCGGCACGCTGGGTATGGCGAAACGGCATGCGGAGGAAACGGCAGTCGTTTTGAATGAGTATTTAAAGGAACGGATTAGCGGGGAGGCGGTCATTTGCGTCAGCAAGGCCGTCACCACTAAAGCAAGTGCGGTCATTCCGACCTTCCCAATTTACGCAGCCGCGCTTTATAAAGTGATGCTTGCCAAAGGCTTGCATGAAACCCCAATCATGCATAAATACCGGTTCTTCCGGGAGATGTTGTACGGTACTGGCAGGGAATTCGATGGACAGGGCAGACTGCGCCCTGACTACTGGGAAATGCGGGAGGATGTTCAACGGGAAGTGAACGCGCAAATGGGTAGGATCAATGAGGAAAATATCCGTGAATTAACCGCTTTGGACGTTTTTCAAAAGGAATTCCTCCAGCTTAATGGGTTCGAAGTCGAAGGCGTCGACTATAGTGAGGAAATCGATCTTGAAGAGTTAAAATTGTTAGAGCCATAAATGACAAAAAAGCCTAGCGAAAAACTGTAAGTGCAAAATGACAGTGAGTCGTAGTGTTATATAAAAGAGTAAAACTCGCCATAGTTGAAGTGGCGAGTTTCTTTATTAGGAATACAAAAAGCTCAATTACTTGTGATACGGTTCACCGTAACGCATCAAAATAACGTTACATAAGTTATCTTGTCCTTAAATCTAGTAACCAGCAAAAAATAAGCGGAGGTTTTCCGGTTAAATGCAGAATGGAGCTCATTTCTGGGAAAATAAGCGGAGTTTTTCCGCTTATGCGAAGAAAAAGCCCTTATTTTTGAATCTTTTGATTCAATAAGCGGAATTCCTCCGACTATTTAAGCTTTTTTTCATAACATTTACTAAATAAGCGGAAATGCTCCCTCTATTTATAGAAGCGAGTGCTTAACCTAATACCTCGACCACCCTATTGATATCCAGAATGCGGGAATCGGCAGCTTTATAACATTTTCCTTCTGTGGCACTTTATGTTTAATTCGCTTTGACATGGGAAACAATTTGATTAGTGAGTCGAACTATGTCGAATGTCACTTTTACTTTTAAAGAAGTGACAACCGTCACCTGCTTCGTTCAATAGGAGGCAAGATTATGAGCTTTGATTATTTTATACTCGCAATGATTTGGGGTGTTTCGATTATTGTGTTGTTCTTGGCGATTCCCAAATCAAGAATTCGAGAGTTTGTGGCGGTGTTTTTGTTTTTTCAGGCATTAACATGGATTTTTAGTATTACCCTTACTGAGTTTGGTGCTCTATCGACAGAAGTTCGCCTATTCAAAGATGCAACGAAAATTAGCTTTACCTCGGAATTTACGTTCTATCCGACACTTGCCGTTGTTTTTCACCGCTTCTTTCCTGAAAAATCCGGAAAACTAAGAGTAATTCTCCATTACCTTTTATTCGTTGGAATCATCCTCTTATATATGTACCTTTTGGACAAGTTTACAGGAATCATGAACGTTGAAATTCCTGAGCAGCTGATTAGGACCTTTTTTAATTTTATCTTTGAATTTTGGTTGTTAAGGCAATACATTCTCTGGTTAATGGGTACCATAAGCCGCCAAGCCCAACATGGATCGGAGGACCAACAGCAATGGAAATGACCTTCCTTTATGCAATCTGGTCGATCACCATCTTCTCTTTGATTTTGCTGCCAAAAAAGCGCCTACATGAGGCGAGTATCATTGCTATGTTTCAGCAGTTTGTTACATGGTCCCTTGGTCTGCTTGTGGCGGAGTTGAATTTAATCCAATACCCGGTCCGGGAGTTTGCTTCCGTGAACAAAACCAGCTTCACCTTTGAATTTTTAGTCTATCCTGTCCTCAGCGCATTCTATGTTTTGTATTACCCAGTTGGACGAAGCCGTTGGAAACAGTTCCTTTATACTTCAATCATCATTACCGTCAGCATCATTTCAGAGGTCATTATTGAAAAATATACTAATCTTATTGAATACGTTCATTGGAAATGGTACGTTTCCTTGATTACAGTTTACCTCACCCTTGAGCTAGTCCGATTTTTTCACCGCTGGTTTTTTAAAGTGGAATCACCCAAAAAAAAGTCATTCACTTTGGAAAAAAATTGAAACCAAACCCCTCCATCAATCGTCTATACTATACTAAGGGGAATTTTGTAAATTTCTTGGTGCAGCAAATGGGGGGCGGTTGGATGACCAGCAAAAAAGAGAAAAAACGTACGTTGTTGCGGGTCAATATTCTGTTTGTGATCGTTTTTTTGCTTTTTTCTACGCTTATTTTTAGAATGGGTATTGTTCAAATTGTCTATGGTGAAGACTATCAAAAACAGATTTCCATGACGGAAAACATTACTGTCAATAATCCTGTTCCACGCGGGGAGATTTATGACCGATACGGACGGCCCATCGTCAGCAATCTGGCGGTCGATACTATTATTTATACAAGAGATGTCAATATATCCAATCAAAAAGTTCTCGAGGTTGCAAAGGAACTGGCCAAACACATACATAAAGAAACCGATCGTTTAACCGAGAGGGATTTAAAGGATTATTGGATCCTGACGCGACCGGAAAAAGCAAAGAAAAAACTCACAGCCAAGGAATTAGCCGATAAAAAACTGACCAATAAAGAGCTATACCAACTACAGATCAAAAGAATTGATCCGCAAACTGATTTGGCTGAAATCGATGAAACCGAGCTTGAGGTTGCCGCGATTTATCGAGAGATGGCGGGCGGCTATACCCTCACACCGCAAATCGTAAAAAATGAAAATGTGACAATGGAGGAACTGGCCATCGTCAGCGAGAATCTCGACCTGCTGCCCGGAGTAGATGTCGTGACGGATTGGAATCGGGAATATCCGAATGGCGACATCTTCCGTTCTGTTTTGGGGAATATCACGTCTTCAAAGGAAGGACTGCCCGCGGATAAGCTAGATTACTATCTTCCTAGAGGGTACAGCCGCAATGATCGGGTCGGAAAAAGCCAGATTGAGTTATTTTATGAAGATGTGCTAAAAGGGCAAAAGGAAAAAGTGCAATATAAGACAAACACGGCCGGAAATGTCGTGTCCAATCGGGTCATTAGTGAAGGAAAGCCCGGGAAGGACTTGGTGCTGACGGTTGACATGGAATTGCAAAAACGGGTGGAAGAGGTTTTGGCCAATGAACTGGTGGAGGCCAAAAATAATAACGGCGGGCCATTCCTCGACCGGGCCTTTGTGGTGATGATGAACCCGAAGACAGGGGAAGTTCTCTCGCTGGCCGGGAAAAAACTCGAGCAGAAGGATGGGCGGTGGACGGTTACTGATTATGCTCTAGGGACGATTACCTCCGCCTATGCCGTCGGATCGTCGGTTAAAGGCGCAACGGTTTTAACCGGTTACAAAACAGGCGCCATCAAGCCGGGCACCTCGCTGCTTGATGAACCCCTTCATATTCAAAGTACACCGACGAAAAGTTCCTATACGAACATGAGCCTGATTGATGACGTGAACGCTCTGAAAAGCTCATCGAACGTGTATATGTTTAAAACAGCGATCAGAATGATGGGGACGGAATATCGTCCGAATATGAAGCTGCCGCAAAGCACGGAGGTATTTAAAACGTTCCGGTATTATTTCAACCAGTTTGGGCTCGGCGTCAAGACCGGAATCGACTTGCCGAATGAAGCGTCCGGCCTGCTTGGGGATACTTCCGTTCAAGGTAAAGCGCTCGACTTTGCAATCGGGCAGTTTGATACCTATACGCCGATGCAACTGGCCCAATATGTTTCCACCATCGCCAATGATGGAAAAAGAGTCAAGCCGACCATCGTAAGAGAAATTCGCGAACACAGCGCGGACGATGAGCTCGGTCCTGTGTATAAATCGGTGGAACCGGTGGTGCTGAACCAACTCGATATGGAGCCCGCCCAAATTAAGCGGGTGCAGGAAGGATTTAGAAGGGTGTACCAGGATGGCGGTACCGCGTCTGCTTACTTTTCGGTAGAGCCGTATCGTTCCTATAACCTTGCAGGAAAAACGGGGACGGCGGAATCCTTCTATTATGATCCCGTCAAGAAACGGATCATCACGGATATCCCGACCTACAATTTAACCTTGGTCGGCTACGCACCGTTCAATGATCCTGAAATTGCCTTTTCAATCGTCGTGCCATTCACCCGGACCGATTCCCATCCGGTTAATAAAAGAATCGGGCAGGGTATTATGAAGGCGTATTTTGATTTGAAAAGCGGTTTAATAGGTGGCGAACAGCTCCCCCAACAATAAAATGAAAGAAGCTAACACCGGATATGGTTGTTAGCTTCTTTTGTTACTGCAATAATCGAAAAGCAGATAGAACCATCCATTTTACGCCGATTTTGATCGCTTCTTCGTCGACCATAAATTCCGGGTGGTGCAAGCCATGGATGATGCCTTTTTCTTCGTTTCTTGAGCCCAGCCATACATAGCATCCGGGCACTTCTTTTTGATAATAGGAAAAATCCTCGCCGCCCATGGTGGATTCTGCGAGAAGCGTTTGTTCCTCGCCGACAACGGAAACAGCTGTGGTTCGCACCACTTCGGTAATCTTCGGATCATTCACGACAGCCGGAATCAGAAATTGATAGTCGATTTCGACCTCGCCACCGAGTGCGGTTACTGTATTGGTCACGACATTTTTAAACGTTTGATAAATTTTTTGCCGTACCTCTTCATTCGAGGTTCTAACCGTTCCTTTCAGAATCGCCTGATCAGGGATGACATTATTGGTGGCTCCTGCTTGAAAGGCACCGATGCTGACGACGGCTGATTCTTTCGCTGGGACGGTGCGGCTGACGATCGTTTGAAGCTGGCTGACAACAGCACTGCCGATCACAATCGGGTCGATGGTGTTTTCCGGCAACGCGGCATGTCCGCCTTTTCCTTTGATTGTAATTGTAAAATCATCACAACTGGCCATGAAGAAACCTTCTTTGATTCCAATGGTTCCCGTCGGAAGATCTGGCGAGTTATGCAGGCCGATAATCGATTTGACGCCCTCCAATAATCCTTGCTCAATGACCGAAACGGCTCCGCCTTCGGTTTCTTCTGCTGGCTGGAACAAAATTCGAACATTTCCCGGCAGGATGTCGCGCAAGCTTTGCAGGACGATTCCTGCACCTAAGGCAATCGTGGTGTGGACATCATGGCCGCACATATGACTGACACCATTGATTTTTGAGCGGAAGGGAAGATCAGATGCCTCTTGGATTGGCAGTGCATCAATATCCGCGCGTAATGCAATCGTCGGGCCCTGTTCTTTTCCAGTCACCTCGGCGGCTGTTCCTGTTTTTAACCCTGTGGGAATTGGCGCGATACCAAATTCCTTTAACCATCCGTTGATGCGTTCCGTCGTTTGGAATTCCGCGTTGCTGAGCTCAGGATACATATGAAGCTCTCTGCGGATTTCTACTAGCTTCGGAAACAGGGAGTCTATTTTTTCATCGAGGATTGCAGATAGTTGTTTCATCATGGTTCGTCTCCTATTTTAAATGTCGTAAAAATTCCTTCGTCCTGTCATGCTGAGGTGTTTCAAAGATAACTTCCGGAGGTCCCTGCTCAATAATCGTGCCTCCATCCATAAAAATAACGCGATCAGCGACTTCCCTGGCAAAGCCCATTTCATGGGTGACGACGACCATGGTCATGCCTTCCTTGGCTAGCTTCTTCATCACAGTCAGTACTTCTCCGACCAATTCAGGGTCAAGGGCAGAAGTCGGTTCATCAAAAAGCATAATTTTTGGCTCCATCGCCAACGCCCTGGCAATCGCCACCCGCTGCTTTTGTCCCCCGGACAAGCGGTTCGGATACTCATTTGCCTTTTCTTCCAGTCCGACTTTTTTAAGAAGCTCCAACCCTTTTTTATTTGCCTCATCATTGGTCATTTTTTTTAGTAAAACAGGGGCTTCGATAATATTCTCCATCACGGTCATGTGAGGAAATAAGTTAAATTGCTGAAACACCATGCCGATGTCCTGGCGTAGTTTATTTAATGACGATTCCCTGTACTCTACTGCTTGACCATTAATCGTAATGGTACCGGAATCAGCGGCTTCCAAACGATTGATGCAGCGCAAGAATGTACTTTTCCCCGAGCCGCTAGGTCCAATAATGACAACAACCTCGCCGGGCGCCACGTCTAAATCGATGCCTTTTAAAACTTCCAGCTTATCAAACTTCTTTATAATATTTTTACATGAAATCATTCGTATGCCCCTACCTTCTTCTCAATTTTTCCAACAATATAGGACATGATGGTCGTCAAGAATAAGTAGATTAATCCGACCAATAGGAAGACTTCCATGTATCGGTATGTGCTGCTGATGATTTGCTGGCCGGTCCGAAGCAAATCATATAAGGCAATCGTTGATACAAGAGAGGACTCTTTAATGAGTGCAATAAATTCATTTCCTAAAGGCGGGAGCATCCGGCGGAAGGCTTGTGGAATGATGATGCGTCTCATTGCTTGGCCCGCACTTAATCCAAGTGATCTCGCCGCTTCCATTTGTCCTTTGTCAATTGACTGAATCGCACCTCTGGCAATTTCCGCGATATAAGCGGCAGCGTTCAGTGATAAGGCAATACAGGCGGAAACAAACGGCGGCATTGTCAAGGCACTGAATACGGATGGAATAGCGAAGTGGATCACAAATAATTGCAGCAACAGGGGAGTGCCGCGGATCACCCAAATATAAAAGCGGCTTATTTGGGACAGCAGCGGGTTCGATGACACCCGTCCAAGTCCGACAAGTAGTCCGATGATGCTTCCAAAAATCACGCCGATGACGGCAATTTCTATTGTCACTAACGCACCTTGTAACAGGTACGGCAGGTAGGTGGCGGTAAAGGATAAAAACTCGTTCATGCTGATATCGCTCCTTGTGAAAATAAAACGGATAAATCGGACAGCCGATTTATCCAATTTGTATTATTGTTTTGTAATATCAGATCCAAACCATTTTTCACTGATTTTACTTAGTGTTCCATTGTCTTCAACCGTTTGGACTGCTTTTTCCAAGGCATCCTTGAGCTCGGTATCGCCTTTGCGAACGGCAATTCCCATCGGTTGGACATTGAAGGCTTCTCCTGTCACTTCAAATACCCCAGGTTTGGTCGTCATATAATAACGGCCCACGACTTCGCCAATCACCGCAGCATCAACACGCCCTAGTCCCATGTCATTGAAGACATCGGTCGTCAAATCATATTTTTTCACTTCTTTAATCCCGTCGATGGAATTGACCGCTGTTTCACCAGTTGAACCCAATTGGACACCGACCACCTTGCCTTTTACGTCCTCAATGGATTGGATGTTTAAAGGATTACCAGCTTTTACAGCTAAAATCTGTCCGACGCCAAAGTATTCCACAAAATCAACCTTTTTCTTCCGCGCATCCGTTACGTTCATCGAAGAGAGAATGATGTCAAACCGTTTCGCATCCAAGCCGGGGATAATTCCGTCCCATGCCGATGGAACGAATTTTACTTTCACTCCCAGTTCCTTTGCAAGTGCATTGGCAAAATCGATATCAAAACCGACCAGCTCATTTTTATCATTGCGATATTCCATCGGCGGGAGTGTATCATCCATCCCAATGGTGATTTCGCCTTTTTCTTTTATTTGTGCCAGTGTATCGCTTCCGGATGCCTTTGCACCCTTTGTGTTTTTCGATGTATCAGGTAAATCCGGCTGAGTGCCACAAGCCGCAGCCATCACAGCAAGAGCAACAATGAATAGTATGGTAAAGGCCTTTTTCATGAATGGTTCCCCCTTAGTTGACTTTAGTGCTTTATTTGTTTATCAGAGTAAAGTAATTCATAAAAATTATTTTATTAGAATAATAGGGATAATGCAAGAGTTTTGTTGTTTTGCCATTTTTTCATAAAAAAAAACTAGCCAGGACATGCCGATGGCTAGCAGAACTAAAGTTCCTGAGAAAATAGGATGGCGAGAAGCAGGAAGCAGTTTCCCTGCTTCGTTTTTGCCTCCAATCGAGTTAGGATGCGATCCGGAGAATCAAAATCCCTACGAAGGCTAGTGCGAGGCCGGTCATTTCACGGTGAGTCCATGCTTCCTTCAAATAAAACCGGGCGTATAGAATGACGAAGGCTACATTCATGGCGATGATGGCAGAGACAATTCCGGTGATCCCTTCGCGGAAGGCCGGAAAAATGAGTATCATTCCCGCTGCGTTTGTAATTCCCACCGCCATGCCCCATCCCAACGTTTTTTTTATAGTCCAGCTCCCTGAAGGATTGGATAACTCCTGGTCGGCAGGTGGTCTCGATTTTTTCCGAAACGTTTTCATAGCCCATGACAGACCGAATAATAAGCCACCTGTGGCAAACATGACGGTTAACACAGGCAATGTAGCGGCTCCGGCCAGCGTTGCCTGTTTAACGGACACGTCGGTAAAGCCGAAAAACAGCATGGTGATGATTCCCCACTGAATCCCTTGCAGCTGGCTGAACTTCAGATCTTGAGAATATTTAATTAAAAGGATGCCGATTAAAACAATGAAAAACGCCGCGAATTGCCATGTCGACAGAGCTTCCTGCCAGAGAATGTAGGCGACAATCATCACCACCAGCGGCGGTAGCCCTGTGAATAAAGCAACGATGGAAGCCTTGCCGACCGCATACCCCTTATACATCGAGGCGTTGGCGATAAACGAAAATAACCCCATCAGGCCTCCAAGCCATGCCCCTGTTGACCACGGCTGTTGGACAAACAGATTGCTGGCCAACGTAATGATGGTTCCCGATAAATAAACTCCCAACAGCAACAAATTGCGGTCAATCGGTCTTTGTGATGTCCACTGATAAAGGATGCCCCTTAACCCAAAGCAAAATGCCGCGGTAACGGCAAAAACAAACCACATATCTTTGTATCTCCTAACCTATTTTTGAAAAATTTACTAAGTATTAGTATACAACATTATGAACAAGAGGTCAGACTCCCATTTAAAATCTTCAGCCCGTACAAAAAACAGCCCGCCTAAATGTAGCAGTTTTCATCAAAATTCTTACTGTTGATTAGGCATAAATGCGAGTTTATCAACGTTTTAGGCAGTTTCACTTAAACGTTTGTCTGACCGACATGCAATTTTGCGATAACGGAAATAAAAAGTCACTTGTGGCAGGGTTTTGGAACTGTTTAATCAATCGTTTGATTAGTTTGGAGAGGGGAAACAATTTGTTGAAAAAAGGGGATTGTTTATGAAACCAGCCAGTTATAAAATCGAGATTTCTCATAAGAAAAACAAAAGCGCTAATCCAATTTAGCGCTTTTGTTGATCTGCTTAAGATAATTTATTATCTACCCTTTAGCTGACGCAATCTAGGATAAAGAATTAGTCCAAAACCGAATAGGACTAGTAGCATGCCAGGTGCCATGAGATTATACATATTCGACGCGGTGGCTGGCAGTTCGTTGCCGGTATTTGTATTTGTTGCCTTGACAGGTGCAGGTGCAGCATCGTTTGTGTCAACCGTTGTTGGCGTTGAGCCGCCTCCAGTATTCACCGGTTGGTTTCCTGCACTTGGATCATAGGTTACATTTAATTCCGATGTAGACGTATTGCCAACTGCATCGGTCGCTGAAACAGTAATCTTGTTCAACCCTTTCGCTAGCACCAATTCATGACTGAATTCATTATTGGCACCAAGTTTTACGACTGTACCGTTTACGGTTACCACTGCATTCTCCTCGCTGCTGCCTGTTACAGTCAGTTTATCAGTGTTAGTTACCGTGTTGTTTTTTGGTGAAGTAACCGACAAAACAGCTTCATTGTCATAGGTAATTTCAAGTACCTTGCTAGTGGTATTATCAGAAGCATCCGTAGCGATAACAACGAGCTTATTTAATCCAGGTGTCAGCCCCACTTCCTTGGTAAACACTCCAGCCTCATCAACAGCGGCATTCAATCCATTAATTGTTACGGTGCTTCCAGGTTCGGTGGTGCCGGAAACCGTAACTTTGTCTCGATTTGTAACGGTTGACTGATCTAGCGTACTAACTGTCAACCCCGGTGGTGTAATTTCAGTTTTAACTCCAAATGATACTGTCTCTGGAGTTCCTAACTTGGAGCCGTTATTGGCCGTTAGTGAAGCATCTATCGTAATCTTGTAGTTTTCACCAAGAGTTAAAGACTGCTTTGGTGTAATAAAAATATTTCTTTTTTCATCGGGATTAACTTCCTCGGGGATTCTGCTGACGTCGATGTCGACGCTGTTTCCTAGTGAATCATCCAGGGTGATGGCTTTACTGTTTGTTTCCCAATTACTAACAACATTCCTATCGAAAACTAATTTAATGGTCGAATCCGGACCAACATTCTTATATCCCTTGATGTTTGTTTCTGTTGTCGAAACACCATTTGTAATCGTAGTTAAATATGCGGCTTCAAATTTTAAAGGATTGGAACCCCCGCCGCCTCCAGCTGCAAATGTCAACGAATAGGTACCAAACAATAATAGAAGTGCCAACACGGTGGCCATAAAATTCTTCAATAATTTCATTCTGCTTTCTCCTCTAAAAGCGAATTTGGAAATTGCTTATAACACGTAAACCCTTCCGGATGCCAGCGGCGGTAACGGCAGTTGTAGCAGGTCGTCTCATCCTCATAGACAATCTCGTCTTCCACGTCCAGTTGAAACGCCGGGCAGTTTGTTGCTAGGGAGACTGCGGCCGCATAGACCTCCGCCAGCACTGCATCCCCGACGAAGATTTTCCCTCCGTTATGTACCTTGAAATAATTCATATGCCCCTCCTGCTAATATTTTTTTAGCGTACCACCCGAACAAGGTTGCCATTTTTGCACGCCATCGATTTCTGCCGGCTCCACTAACAATACGGACTGATGGTTGAGGAACACGCTTTTTAACTTTTCGCCAAGGACAATTTCTTCGGCTAAATCAAGTACGAACCCATCCTCTGTTCGAATAAGCTCAATCGTTGTTTCATCGAGGATTTCTTTGACCAGCACGGTCTTGCTATCGGAACGAAGCTTATGGTTCCCCTTGAAGCGGCCGTCATTGCCACTTAACCGAAGGCCTACTCCCGCCAAGGCGCCAATGACTCCTTGTCCGGTGCCACCGTGTTCGGACAGATGGACCGATAACGATTCCGCCAGCCCATAGGCTTCCTGCTTCGTCATCACTTCGCGTTTCGCCCTAAGGCCAAATTGAACGATCTCCTGCTGCTGAATTTGCGGCAACTGTTCAGGGACAAGAATGCAAATTCCCGGGTCGGACCCTTCCGCACTCTCTCTTTCTAGCAGTTGGATTGCTGCCGCTTTAACAGCTTCAAGCGCGTCGGCATCGATATCGGCGGTAAAGCACATCGAGCTGTTATGGGAGGTATATGGGACATCGGGATGCACAAGCAATTGGTGGCGGGTAATGCTCGAGCATGTCCCCCAGCCATTTGACTCTATCAAGCTGGCAATTTCTTGAGCAATCGAGCCTGTGCCTTTGCTATCAATATTATCTGTATCATCAATACATAAATAGAGTTTCATTATCATCCATTTCCTTTCGGTATGCGCATATTTTTTCCTGATAGTATTTTGTCCGTTAACACAGGGGTTAGCTTAAAGTTGAAAAAATCCTGATAGAACGAGGCGGTCACCTCTTCCAAATCCGTATCTGCGAATTTGTCTGGATACAAGGTTTTCGCTGTCCACAGAATCGCCAGCGGTGTTTCCAGACCGCCCGGGTGACCCCAGCGGGAGACGCCATTTGGCAGCAGAAATACCTTGTTATTTTTCACGGCCTGTAAGGTCTGCCACTGCGGGCTATCCAGGATGTATTGATCGACTCCGGACTCGTTAACCAGAATAACATCCGGATCCCAAAGCAGAATCTGTTCCAGCCCGGCAAAATATTTATTCTCCATCAGCTTGAGCTTTTCTCCCGTGGACACGTTGATCGCTCCCACTGTTTTGATCCATTCGGCCGGCAAGGAGTCGGCTGTATCGGTGCGGGTTGCTTCGTTGACAGAGTGATAGACTCGGATTCTGTCTCGTTCCGGGATATTCTTTACCTTTTCTGACACCTGCTCAATCACTTGGTTATAAAAATCATTGAACCTCTTAGCCTTCTTCGCTTGCCCAATCGCTTGGCCAATCATCTCAATCGATTGCTGTTGCTCTTTGATGCTGTTGAAGTTGACGACGAGGTAAGGAATCTTTAGCTCTTCCAGTTTTCTGACCTCACCCTTGTCAGTGTCCGTTGACTCTTGAATGAAGACCAGGTCCGGATTGCTAGCTGCCAGCTCTTCAATATTCAATTTTTCATTGCGGGTCGGGACCGCCGCTTTTAGGATGGCCGGATTGATTTCTGTTAAAAGGTTGTCACGCTGCAATCCGCCATTGACGGCAACAATTTTTTCACCTTCCCCAAGCATCGTGACGACATGGCCCGTGAAGGCATAAAGGGTCGCAATCCGATTGACTTTCTTCGGTACGGCCACCTCCCGCCCCAAATAATCGACGACCGTGACTGTGTCCTTGGCTACTGTCTCAGCCGATGACTCTCCAGATGAACAAGCGGATAGTAACAGGATCAGACAGAAGAGGGCGAACAGTATTTTTTTCTGATGCATGCTGTAATAATCACCTCCCTAGTTGGTTGACACTTCGATTGGTATGAGCCCGCGCACCAGTTTTTCATCTGGCGTTTTAGCGGTCATTAATTTTGCGTGAATCTTAAAGGTATGGAGCATATTCGCTTCCGTTAACACCTCAGCAGGTGAGCCAACATACTCAAATGCCTGATGATTCATGAGCGCGACCGTGGTTGGAATCCCGCTATTCTCAAAATAAAAGGCATGGTTTGGAAAGTGAGTCGCCATAACAACTGAGATATTTTTTTCCTTCATTAACTTCACAATCGTCTCCAAGATAATCAGTTCATGGCGAAAGTCCAAGTGCGCCGTTGGTTCATCCATCAGAATAATGGAGGTTTCCTGGGCCAGCGCCCGCGCCAGCATCACTAGCTGGGTTTGCCCGCCACTCAGTTGGGTATAGGGCTTGTCCCTGATGGGCGCGAGCCCCAAGGTCTCGATGGCCGACTCGGCGATTTCCATATCTTCCTTGGATGGTGCAGAAAACGTACCAGTATATGCGGCTCGGCCCATAAGAACAATATCCTTCACTGTATAAGGGAAGTTCTTGGTGTGGCCCTGAGGGACATAGCCAATCTGTTGGGCCCGTTCCGCAGGCCGATATGTATGGATGGATTGGTTATTTAATAGAATTCGTCCCTGGGACAGCTTTAAATACCCCAGGATACATTCAATTAAGGTTGATTTACCGCAACCATTAGGGCCAAACAGGCAAAACATATTGCCACTGTCCAGCTCAAAGTTAATATTTTCAAAGATGGTGGTCTTACCATACTGAAAGCTGGCTTTTTCTATTTTTAGCAATGACATGTTTATACCCAGCCTCCCGCTTTTCTTTTTAACAAATAGACAAAAAATGGAGCGCCGATAATCGCAGTCAGGATACCTAACGGGATTTCCGAGCCGCTGATGATGCGCGACAAGTTGTCGACGAGCACCAGGTAGCAGGCTCCAATCGACAGGCTGACCGGAATGAGCAGCCGGTTATCGTTGCCGACGAGCATCCTGCTGATGTGGGGGATAATTAGCCCGACCCAGCCGATGATGCCGCTGACACATACCGCGCCCGCCGTTGCCAGGGTGGCACAGGCAATCAATATCCCTTTTAGGACCCCAAGATTCACACCGAGTGCCCTGGCTTCCTTATCGCCCATTGATAAAATATTGATTCGCCAGCGGATGGCCACCAGCCCGGCGATGCCCACCAGCATCGGCACCCCGGCTATCATAATGTCCCGGTAACTGGCCGATGCGAGGCTGCCCATTAGCCAAAAAGTGATTTTCGGCAATTGGTCGGTCGGGTCCGCCATATATTTCACCAACGAAATCAGGGACGAGAACACGGAAGATACAATAGTTCCGCCCAGGACCAGCATGATGGCCGGCGTTGTATTGTAGCTTCTGCCAATTAAGTAGCTTAATAGGACGGCTAATATACCAAAACCGAAGGCGAACACGTAAATCATCAGACTATTATTAGTAAAAATCAGGATGGCAAGTGCGGCGCCAAAGCCGGCCCCGGGACTGACGCCAAGGATGCTGGAGCTGACCAGCGGGTTTCTGAAAACACCTTGAAACGCCGCTCCGCTGACGGCAAGACTTGCACCAACCAGGGCGCCCAAAATGGAACGGGGCAGCCGGATGTTCATGACGATGGATGCTGCCGTATCCGGTGTGCCAAGGCTAGTTACGCCGAGTTGATTCAGGATGACCGCCATCACCGTTGTCGGTGCCAATGGATAGCGGCCCAACAGCAGGGAGATGAATATGGCTGCCAACGGCGCCAGCAGTAAACTAATGAAGAATATCGACTTTTTGATTGAGTTCACCTGCTTCCATCGAAAAAGATGTTTCCTATTTTGCTAGTTTCTTTTTTCTATAAAGATAAATGGTTCCGGCGGCAATCACGATCACCAGGACAATCCCCGTTATCAGCCATAGAGAGTTTGTTCCATCGCTTTGTTGGTTTTCGGCTGTCGCGGCAGAGGATTTCGCTGCTGTATAGGGCACATGTTTTTCTGTCTTTTCCTCATTAGCCATTACTTTTTCTTCCATGTCTGCGGAAACCGGCTGGGTTTCGGCCGCAGAAGTGTCTGTGGCGGCTTGGGTTTCCGGCGTTAGCTGCTGTTGTTGTTGAGCATCAGGACTTTGCGTTTTCGCTGTATTGTTGGCTGGTGTTGAGCTGGTTGTGTTGGATGTGCCCGAGTTTGCTTTGCTGCTGTCCGGTGCAGGTGTCGCCGGCGTTTGCGCTGGTGGTGCCGGATTGGTGTTAGCCGCTGCCGGTTTTGAACCTTCTGTTGTAAAGGTTATTTTGGTTTCTTTACCGGTTGTCACTCCACTTTTTGATTTAAGGGCTGAACTAATCACCAGAGTATAGGTAGTCCCCGGTGCCAGGTTTTCATTTGGAATAATGACGGCATCATTCCTGCCTTCAGGATTAATTTGATCATCGACAAAGATGACTTTGATTAGAGCAGCGGCCCCGGTCTCGCTAAGCAAGGAGAAACATTTCCTGTTATTGTCGCTCACGGTCATGTTGACAATATTTTTGCTGAAGGTCAGCTTGATTTCCGGTTTTAGCGGTACCCCAGTGGCGCCATTTTGTATCGAGGAGGAAACCATGTATAACGGCTCACTCTTCCCGCCGCCAGTGCCATCCCCTTCAGCAGAAGTAATTTGACCGGTTAAGAGGCCTGCAATGATGAAAAAGGAAAGCAGGACTATTAATCTAGTTTTCTTAAGGTTCACTAGCATAAATCAACATCACGTCCTTTGTAAAAATTGGGCAGTATTTTCTTAGATTTACCATTATATCCAATATAAAAAATATACCTATATGATTGCAATGCTTTTTGTCACAAATCATTAAGTTTTGTTTGGTTTTGTTTGGTTTTACATGGTAGCGTGTTGTTTTGTTAGGTTTGGTTGGGTGAGATGAGTGGCCAAAATGAACAGGAATCCCCACTCTGCCTCATCCGAAAGTACCAGTCCCCTCTCTAAATACCCTTCTTGTTTGCCTCTTAGGTCACACTCGTCTACTCCCAAAGTTTTTTTCGTTTAAACCAAAGGGATTAGTAAAGATTACTCTGTGGTGTGAAGAAATCCATTTTGAAAATAGGTAATATTAACCATGTAAAGAACAACGTTAGCCGATTGATTTTGAGACTACATCCGTCGCAAATAAGGAATGCTATCACTATTTGTTCTTTATATTGAATTATTTACATCCCTTAAAGGAACAAAGGCTAGGGGGGAGAGCAATCAGATCTACTAGATTAAGGAAATTTAGAAAAAAGCATAAAAGCCTGTTGTTCATTTGGAAATCAGGATTAGTCTGGTACCTTTTCATATTCTCTGTCCTGAACTTCTCCCATCAACATACAAATGCCATTTTTATCGGGCAAGCGGAAACTGAATTTTCATTACAAGCAGGTACATGGTGGGATAAAAGCTCTCTAAAATTTACCAATGAATATGGCGGGGATTGTAATGAAATTTTTGCCTACGTCAGGAATGCCGGATCAGGCGATATGGGCCTGCAATCAAAATATTACGTTTACTATAGTCCGACAGGAAATCCAGTAAACCCACAAGGGATTAGCGGCCAACTGGTTTTTACAGAAGGTCTAATATCAAAGATGCCGGCTAATAGCACTCCTATACGGCTTGCATATAAGCCAAAGGATCCAGGATTTTATAAGTTTGTTGCTTTTCAGCATCCCAATAAGCCTGGTGAAAATGGCCATTCGCTTACTGTCGAAGGAACACCGGTCATTTTCAGTGAGTTAATCAAGGTCGGGAAGTGCATGAAACCTTAATACAACTATTTTGGGAAAGGAAATGAGAATGAAAACATTCCAAAAATCGGCAAGTAGAATATCTTCCATTGTGATTTATGGATTCCTAATTTGCGTGATATTCATGATTGTTTCTTCAAAAATAGCCGGAGGGACTCCGAAGATCTTCGGTTATGAGGTATTAACCGTGTTATCCGGTTCGATGGAGCCAGGTATAAAAACCGGATCCATCATTGCGGTCAAACCAGTCAATGATCCTACCAAACTGCAAAAAGGGGACGTTATTACCTTTAAAGCTGCAGATAATCCCAACATATTAATTACCCATAGAATTACCGAAGTGCAAAAAGTGGATTCAACGGTTCAATACGTGACAAAAGGCGACAATAACGATGCAAAAGATCCTTCACCTGTCACAACTGACAGAGTGGTTGCTGAATATAAAGGATTTACGATTCCGTATGTAGGTCAATTTATGGCTTTTCTGCAATCAAAAGCGGGAGCGATTTACCTGCTTATCGTTCCAGGAGTTCTCATGATCCTTTGGTCCATCTTTAGTATCTGGAGGGCAATTTCCCAAATTGAATCAAGTAAGGAAACACCGGTTGGCTGAATCTCCTAAAGGAGTTCACATAATAAAATCCCGAATAGGGGCAGGGGAAAGAGGAGGAAATAGAATGAGTCTAAAGAAAAAAATGGGAGCAGCATTGTTTACAACCGCAATGGGAGCAGCATTAATTGGTGGGGGAACGTTTGCGTTGTTTACAAATGAAGCAACCAATGCTGGGAACACCTTTACAGCAGGGAAAGTAATTATTTCGGATGCAACGGGGGGAGCGGCCCTTAGTACAACATCTTTTATCTCAAATTTAGCTCCTGGAGACACTGAAAATGCCACTGTAACTGTTAAAAATGATGGGAATTTAGACGCGTGGGTTAAAATTGAGGGTGTTACAACAAATAAAGATGATATTGCTAATAATGGGGTGGGAGATTTATTTGAAGGGGCTAATCCGCTACAAATAACACATCAAGCCACACCTGTACTTATTCCACATGGCGAAAGCAGAACATTAACTGTAGGTTATAATTTCCCACGAGAGGCAGGTAACGAATACCAAGGAGATACTGGCTCAGTAACTTTCAATCTGAAAGCAGTTCAATCGCGTAATAATACTCTTGGTGATAACTCTGGACCTGTATCTTGGAATGAAGCTGGTAACTAAATTGACTTAATAAAGAGGATGGTTTAAAAACCATCCTTTTTTTAAAATATGTTCTGGTTGATGGAGGATTAGGATGAATATAAAAAAGAAACTACTGATTCTATCAAGTACTGGGGTCTTAGGTATTGGACTGGTAATTGGTGGAGCAACATTTGCATTATTTACTTCCTCTGCATCAAATACAAATAATTCTGCTCATGCGGGAACAGTAATTATTGATATTGAACGAGATCAAGGTGATTCAATTCCTGGTCCCATGTTTTATACAAGTACATCTGATCCAACTGGAAAATTCCCTTACGATATTCGTAAAAACCAATATGCCCCACCTGGATCTGAATCTCTAGGTGGAATGGCACCCGGAGATAAAATGACAAGAGCCTTGAATATATACAATAAAGGTTCTCTTGATGTTGTTGTTAAACGACTAAAAGCTACAGTCAACCCTTTAGGTATTACATCAGGATCTGCATATGAGCAATTCATCCAAAAGCTTAATGTTAAAGTAATGTATCCTGCACAAGACAAGGTTCTTTACGATGGTAAATTGTCTGGATTGTTAAATGGGGAAGTTGGTATATCTCCTTTTTTAATTGCTACTGCCCCAAGTGGAGCAGCAAACATTACATTTACGGTAGAATTAGATAAATCTGCAGATAATTTAATTCAAGGCCAGACATTTGTTTTTGATTTTAGATTCTATGCTGAACAAGAAAGGAATAATTAATCCCTTTAAAAGTTTAGTAAAAAAACCGTGGCAACTATATGGCCACGGTTTGAGTATTGAGGAGTTCCATATGAGACTATTTAATTTTACTAGTATTAGTATCTTTTTTGTCGTTTTTACAGCATTATTGTTGGCCTATTATCCAATTACATCTACAAAAGCCGACCAAACCACCTACACAGTTGACATCTCCACCTCCCCAGCCAATGGATTTCTTATTGCCAATAACCTTGCTCCGGGGGACAAGAAAACATCCGTCTTAAGGGTATTGAATAACGGAAACCTAGACTTTAATTATTCCGTTAGCTCGCGTCAGGAATCCGGAGACCTGTCATTGTATAATCAGATTCTATTAACCATCATTGATGGTCAAGGCAAGCTCTATGAGGGACCCCTTGCTGGTTTAAGTCAGTTTGCATTAGGCACAATTGCTAAGACAGATGGCCGGGAGTTAACGTTTACAGCGCAGCTGCCCTTAACTACAGGAAACGAAGCACAAGGGAAAACAACAACGATTGCCTTTGATTTTTCCGCAATCGGACATGAAGAACAAATCCCCATTGGGGACCAATGCTTTGAGCCACCATTTAGTAACCGTAATTTCACGTTGCACAATAAATCCTCGTTGCCGATTAAGTTTCATTTACGGGATGAGTACGGACATTTAGAAAATGAAATCTTGCAAAATGTACGATTGGAAGTAACTGGCCCTTCTTTTAGTGGTGGACTCGTTACCTATGCATTTATTACGAAAGATGGAACCTTGGATTTTCAGAGGGTGGATGTTCCTCATTATCACGCCAGGTTTTCCACGTTCGATTATCCTGTTGTGAATGACCAATGGTACACCGCTATCGTTTATGTCGATAATAAAGAATACTGTAAGAAGACATTTCAGGTGCTGAAAAATGGCAATCGATCAAATGCTCCAAATTGAGGCAGGGGGCCGTTCTTGTGCATCAGACCCCCCTGCTTCAAAAGATTCTCTGCAATTTCCTCGTTTTCTTCCTAATCACACTGAGTGTTTTCCGTCTCATTTTCCCATCGATAAAGGGATATAGTATCAGTGGCAACCCCGGGATTAACGATACAATCGCTAATGCAAGCCAATAGCTTTTTTCAGCAAGGAAGTAGATTATGGCGGCGGGTAGAAGTGGGAAAAATAATCCAACTTTAATGGTGGCCTTATACCTGCCGGGAACTTGTGCGGTTACGATGTAAGAAGTGTTGATTTGCTGCCCCTTTGAAAGGGTGAATTTTTGATGGCTTAATTGAATTTGCTTGTCATTGGTCGTGATTACCCCGATTAATGGAAAGATTCCCTCATTCTTGATCTCGGATAAATCTCGTGAAACGGAGTCACCAATCTTAAGCATTCCAACATCACTGCCCACTAAAACTCCTTGGCTTTGTTGAGAAACTTCATAGATTTGATTCAATGTATAGCTGGAAGCAATCATCGTGCCGCCGACAATGATAGAAATCGATAATCCGCCAATCAAATAGATAAGCGGCAGCTCCATTCCTTTTCCTTTGCTTCTCTTTTTGCGTTTTTGCCCAGGCTTCAATTCCCCAATAGCAATAATGATTCCAAGAATTAATGCGAAGGCAGGTAACACGAGAGGATTGCTCTGGTATTTTTCCAGCCATAATGATAGGTAGCCAATTTTTTTAAAAACAATGGGCTGGTCCCCCATCATGACGGCCTTACCAGCAATCCAGCTTCGCTTAATCTGCCCTGTTTCATCTGTCTCTTGATCTGAAAATTTGTTGGCATCCCCTTTGGTGAGATAACCATCCTTTGCATTGCCGCCGATCACTCGATGGGCAATCCAGCCCTTTGTGGCCAGGCTTCCGTTTTCCGCTTTAAAGAAAATTATGTCTCCATAGAATATTGTCTCTTGTTTTGTCAGGTTATCAATCATCACCATGTCCCCCCGTTCCCAAACAGGGTACATGCTATTCGAACGAATGACGGAGAGCAGAATCGGTTTCTTTGTAATCGCTGATCCTACTGCTGCCACTAAGGTACATAAGACCACAACGGCTAAGGTAATATTGAGAATTTTGGAAGCTAACTTCATTCAATTCCTCCTCCATCCTCATTGTATGGCAATTTCGGCTAAGAAAAAGCCTCCTAAAGTATAATTCAACTGGTACGAAGGTATACCATGAAACTAGTCAAAAGTAGATGGTCAAGGTAAACAAATGATATCGAAAAGTGCACACCAGAGAGTGACGAAAAGAAGCAAAAAACCTCCTATACTAAAATTGTCAAGTAAAATAGTAAATTTAGGGGGGAACTAAATAGTGAAAATGAAAAAAGGATTATTAATGGTCGTGCTCCTGCTTGCCATCTCAAGTGTAATGGCCGCCATGTCTTATAATAAGGCAACAGTAACTAATGCTGCCGAGCTGAAGATTGTCAATACGGATAAGGCGCTAGTAACTCTACAAGCGGATGCCCCTTGGTCATGGGAAAATAAGGTCGGCGCAAAAGATAAGACAACGGTTATGAAGGACGGCGAGCTTTTCTTCCAATTTGGAAAAGGAATCAACGGCGGGACTGGGGCAGAGGAATTCCACGGCCTACAGCCAAACAGTGAGTACAAATGGAACCATGTGTTTACAATTCGAAATAAATCAGCCGAGACCGTGAAAGTAACAGTTCGGGCGACAGGCGATCTTGCAAAATATGTGACATTTGGATCGGGAACGAGACCGGGCACGGAACCGGCTTGGGGAACAAAGGGGCAGGCATATGTATTTGATAATGTTGGTCCGGAAATCAAATCTGGTATGCAAAATATTAGGGATGTTGCTGTGAAAATTAACATTCCAAAAGGGGCCAATGTTTCACCACAACAGGTATTGGGATCGATCGTTGTCGAAACGGAAGCAAAATAACCAGCGAATAAAAGGAAGAATCAATGGACTGCCGTTATTCTTCCTTTTTCACATTAATAATGTTTTAAAACATTCGTTAAAATTACAAAAATTTACAAAAATAGTAACAACCGTGCACTAGGAAGTAACAAAATTTTCTGCTGCCCCTAGTTATAATAGACTATGAATGTTTGAAATATTATGAGTATAGACCTAAAATCAGGCAGCTTGAATATACAAACTGCGGGGCAGACGACCCTGATTAAATTTGGGAATTCAGGAGGGGAATGATTTGAAACTAATATTTTCTTTATTAGTTATCTCTTTATCCATTTCCCTGCTCCTCATTCAGAGTCATAGTTTTACCACAGCAGAAATAAGCAGCGAGGCCATCCTAACTGTTGTTCCTGAGGAAAACGCCCTTATTGCCATCACCTATGGAAAAAATAAACGGCTTGTGGTAACAAATAACACAGGAAATACCATAGAAATAGAAAGCATCGAATGGCTCGGCAGCCCCAATTACAGGATCATTGAAGTTGGTAAAAATGATGCCAACTTCATCATGCCGGGTACGATAAAAGAATTTACTTTGACTGGGGATCCAAAGCAACTGAGCGGAGGCGTCATTAAAATAAACGTCCGCTGGAATGGAGGAAGTGCGGAACTGACATCCACCATTCCTGAACTTATTAAAGAAACGTAGCGAGGTGCCGGGAAAAATGGTAGAGGGCGTTTCACAAATGCTAAAGAGGAATCACGATAAACGATTGAAGGCTTTTGTCATTTTGCTGATATTATCCGCTGCTGCGTCCATCTATTTCTTTTTACAACCTGCTGCATCTACCGTCCAAGTGAATGATAACCAGTCGCAAATCGAGACGAGGTATGATTATAAGGCCGAAATGACGCCAAATATCCTTTATCCAGACGGAGGGACGGTGGAAGCCGGGAATATCATCTTTAATAAAATTACCGTTGCCGTCCCTTTCAACATAACATCGACCATCCATTCCGAAAAACAAGTTTCTGCTAAGGGAACTCATGAAGTCCAGTTGCTAATCAAAGCGGAGAACTTTTGGGAGAGAACCTTTCCGTTGGAAGAAAAACAAGCCTTTGACCAAACGGGAGCAGACATATCGATTATCAATCAACCTTATAAAATTGATCTGGATCAAGTGAAGTCCTTCATTCTAAGAGTGGAAGAAGAAACAGGGATCAGGCCTGCTCAATATACACTTGAGATCATGCCCAATATACAAGGAACCATTCTTGATTCTGGAGCAGAAAAGCCGTTTCAGCTGCAAGACAAGTTGGTTTTCCAATACTCGTTCGAAGAAATCGTCCTGGCAAGCGAAAAAGAATTTACATCAACGACTGCTTCTACCTCTTCCCAAGTTATTCCGAATACCCTTAACGTCATTGGTATCGACATATCCATAAGTTTTCTGCGAATTAGCAGTTTGATATTTTCCATTTTACTATTGGCATCCATCATTTATTTATATAAAAATAGTAGAATTCATCCTTCCGCAGCTTACACATCAGAAATCGACAGCATCAATAAACGGTATTCAAACAGAATTATCCCTGTGTCCCAAAAAATAAATATGGTTCAAAAATCAATATTTGTATTGGATTCTTTTCGATCGATTCTAAAAATTGCCGATGACAAGGAGCTTCCGATTTTTTTTAGTAAAGACCAAAAAGAAGATACCGGAGTGTATTTTATCGTGGATGGGAATTATTTATATACCTATGATGTCAATAAAATGAATGAGTTGCGCGATGTAGAAAATGAGGTAAGAAGTGATAAAGTGTATGCAAAGGGTTAATAAATTTTATCAGTCCGTAAGAAAAAGTCCGTCCAGTATTATCAATCTCGTGTTTGTTTTTCGCTTTATTTCGCTCACGTTAACGTCTATCTTTTATTTACTGGGTCCACAATCGCCGCTTTATTTTAAAGTGGGGGTGATTGTTTCACTTTGTATCGCTGCCTGGATTATTACCGATATCCAAAGGAAGTATTTTGAGAATATCCCGATTATGAAATCTACCGTATTGGCGGAAATCATTGGGTTGACGTTATTATTAATCCCGACAGGCGGCATTTCAAGCCCATTTATTTGGTATGCCCTTAATCCGGTGTTAGTGGCAAGTTTTCTTACCACCATGTTTTGTTTTGGCGCCTTACTGTTCTACCTGGGAAGTGCCACCCTCATCACCTATCAACTTTTTCATGTTGGCAATCTATTCATGATTATTGAAGAAAAATCAAATTTTTATTTAGTATGCTTGCTGACAACGATGCTTGTAAGACTATTTTCAGGGCTTACTAAACAGTTATCTTCAAAAACTACTCAGTTAAAAGAACAACGGGCAGAGCTAGTAAAGGTAAATAGTATTCTTTCTGATACGAATCAGAAGTACCAGCAAACGCTGGAGCATGTTATGTCGCTTTACCACCTTATGGAGAGCTTTAACTCTAAAGCCAGCATGGAAAAATTAATGAAAGAAATAGCCTCAGCCCTAAAAAAATGTACCCAAAGCTCCGAGGCGTTTTTCTGGATCAGTGATCTTAATAATCAGAACAGCCACATGGAAAATTTGACAAATAACGACTGGGTGGAAAAGGAACTGCTAAAAAATTGGGATCAGCTTCGCATGAAACGGCGGACATTTACCTGCAAGTTGAAGGATGATTCCTATCTGATGAAAATCATCAGAAACGCCAACCATGTTGGGGTGATCGGGGTAAAGGTCGCCAATGAACACGAAATGGACCATACATTGCTCATCCTTCGTCCCTTTGAGTATTTGGCCGAGTTAAGTGAAATCATGCTGGAGAAGCTCTATATGGATCAAATGATGGATCAAATGCTGATTATCGAAGAGCAAAATCGGATTGCCAATGAAATCCATGACAGTGTTTCCCAACGATTGTTCGGTCTTGTTTGCGCGTTACATAGCTTGCAAGTAAAGGGACGAAGCATGTCACATGAGGAATTAAGCCAAGAGTATCGTTTTCTTTCCCAGTCAGCCAATACTACGATTAAAGAATTACGTACAGCCATATACCGGCTAAGCTCCGTGAAAAAAGGTGAGAAGCCGTTTATTGTCCGTTTAAAAAAATACTTAGATGAATACGCTCAATTAAATAATATTGACATTCATTACCAAATTATAGGGGATGAAGCGATCATTTCAGACAGCCTGAAGCAGGCACTTTATCGAATCATCTGTGAAGCATGTGGAAATGCCGTTCGCCATGGTGAATGCCAGATTATTGACTTAAACCTAACGCTATTGGACGAGAAAACGGTATTAATGATTCAAGATGATGGTAAAGGAATGGATGCAACCATGGATGGCGATAGGCGGGAAAAAGGAACAGGCCTGCTAAATATGAGGAATTTGGTGAGGTCATTTACTGGCACCATCTCGATTAATGGAAGCAATGGTGCAGGAACGATGATTGTAATTGAGATTCCCAATGGAAAAGTGAGAGTGGCTCAGGAGGCGTTTGGATGATGAAGGTTGTGATTATCGATGACCATCCTTTAGTGAGAAAAGGGTTAATCTCTATCCTTACTTTAGAGGAGTCAATGGAGATTCTTGGGGAAGCAACGAATGACCAGGAAGCAATGGAACTTTTCCGTTCGGTGAACCCTGATCTGGCTTTAGTCGACCTTCGCTTGGCCAATGAATCGGGCCTGGATTTAATCAGGAATGCCATAAAGCAAGGCTTCACTTGTAAATTCGTGGTGCTGACTTCCTCGGTAGAAGAAGAAGACTTTAAGCAGGCAAAAGAAGCGGGAGTCGATGGTTATATTTTAAAAGAAGCATTTCCTGAGGAGCTGATTCATGCATTGCGAATTATCGGAAAAGGCCGGAAATATTATGACCCTGGCGTCCTAGATCTCGTAATGAGATCTAATGGATCGATAAATCAAGATCCACATCTGGAACAGTTGACCCCGAAAGAAAAGGAAGTGTTAATTGAACTGGGGAAGGGACATTCCAATAAGGAAATCTCACAGACTCTGTTTATTACTGAATACACCGTTAAGAAGCATGTCAGTCAAATCCTCGCTAAACTGGGCCTTTCAGATCGAACCCAAGCGGCGTTATATGCCAATGCTAAGGGGCTGGTGACCTATGCCATTCATTAGACCATGGGGACGATTCTGATGGGATATTTGTCATTAATTAGAGAAGCGTAAGTGGGGGGGGGCAAACCCCCACTTCAGCTTGGCGGGACATCCTGTTGGTTCCCTTTTATAATCCGTAAATTTCTTACTGGGGCGGTGACTCCATTATCCTGCTTTAAAAACTCGATGTATTCTTTTTCAGCAACGGGACGGCTGTATAAATAGCCTTGGATTTCATCACATTGCAATTCTTGTAATAGGTCCAATTGCTCTTTGGTTTCCACTCCTTCAGCCACAACCGCTTTGTTTAGCTTATGGCAGAGGGAAATCAGGGAAGAAATAATTTCAAAATTCACCCTGTCATGGTTAATGTGGTCAATTAAGCTCTTATCTATTTTGATCGTATCAGCCGGAATCTTTCTTAAGTAATTGAGGGAAGAATAGCCTGTTCCAAAATCATCCAGCGCAATGGATATGCCCAAATTTCTAATCTCCGTTAATGTGTTTAATACCTGTTCTTCCTTTTCAATCAATACCGACTCCGTAATTTCAAATTCAAGATAATAGGGGTCAACTCCTGTTTCATTCAAGATGTCACAAACCGTTGCAACAAAATTTGGCTGGTGCAGCAGCAAGGTGGAGAAATTGATCGATATTTTTTTTATCGGTAATTTTGCTTGTTCCCATTTTTTTAAATCATCACAAATTTTTCGAAGCATCCATTCACCAATTTGGATAATAAATCCTGATTCCTCCGCTATTGGAATAAATTCAACCGGCTGGATCAACCCCCATTTTGGATGGTCCCAGCGGATTAATGCTTCGGCCGATACCATCTTTTCAGTCTTCACATCCATACGCGGCTGCAAGTGGACAAGGAATTCATTTCTTGCTAACGCTTTTTTCGAATCATTTCGTAAAATATAATCCCTATATTGGTTAGCATTCATTACAGGAGAATAAATTTGATATTGGTTTTTCCCATTTTTCTTGCCATGGTACATGGCCATTTCTGCGTTTTTTATTAAATCCTCCTTGCTCTCCCCCGAAACAGGAAACACGCTCGCTCCGATACTGACGCTAAGATTAATTTCGGTTCCATTTATGGTAAAAGGTTGATTGTTTACGGCAGAAACTAGGGTATGCAAGGACTTGGCCAGTTCATTTTCATCTGTAAAGTCCTTCATGGTAAAAATAAATCGGTCTCCATTTAGTCGATGAAGGCCACCATTTTTTAATGCGTCGCTGATTCTAATGGCGGCATCCTTCAGCAATTGGTCCCCGACTGTGCGTCCAAACGTACTATTGATATGTTTTAAATCATCGAGATCTGCCACGATAATGGCCAAGTTCGTGGCAAGGTTCAACTCCGTGTTTAAGGTCTCCTCAAAATGCCGATCGTTCCATACCCCTGTTAATAAATCGCAATAAGCAATTTTTTGAAGTTCTTGCTCAAACTGTTTTTGTCTCGTTATGTCCCGATAATTAAACACAATCGCCTGAAGGACTGGGTCTTGCAGGTAGTTCTTTGCTGTGAATTCACATGAAAGGACAGAACCATTTTTCGTTTGCAGCCTTACTTCAATAGAAGTCGCTTTCCCTGGTGTTTTTTTCAGTTCTTCAATCGCCTGTTTAAATTCAGGCAGTGAAGCAGGTTCAATATAGTCGTACAGGCTGAGTCCAAGCCCCTCGGAAACTTTATAATCCAGGATGTCTTCGAGTGCTGAACTTAAATATAAAATTCCTCCGTCTTGGTCAATCGTGCCTACATCGGTACGGGTCAAAGTTTCTAAAAAGGAATGTAATTGCCGCTCCTTTAGGAGAATATTCCTTTCTAAATTTTTCTTATCGGTTATATCAAACCGAATGGTTAAGAATTGATAAGGTTTGGTATGTTCATCCAGCAAAGGTGAAATCACCATAAAATTCCAAATAGTCGAACCATCTTTCTTTTTTGCGGTGATTTCACCCTGCCAATTTTCCCCTGAGAGAAGGGTCTCCCACAGGTCTCGATAAAAATCTTTGGAATGGAGTCCAGTTTTAAATATACGTGTATGCTGACCAACCAGTTCATGGATCTCGTATCCAAGAGAGGCACTGCATTTTTCATTTAGGTAAATAATCTCTCCATTGAGATTGGTCACTAATAATAACGCTTCTTTATATATAGTTGAATTCATTTTATTAAAGTCTACGCTAGCTGTTTTCCCTTCACGGGCCAATTTGTTTAAGGCTTGGTCCAACTTTTGGCTTTCCAGGATCGTCTCTTTCGCAGATAGTCCTTTATTCATGCCCAAGAGAATCATTCCCTTCCTCAGATGCTCAATCTCTGTTAAAATCTCCAATTTTCTGGCTGGAAAATCAATAAAACTAATTATTGATTGATAGTTTTATAGAATCATGATATATCTGAAAATTTTCATTTCATATGATTAAAGTCACAGTGGTGTCACAATGGAGTCAGACCGCGTTCGGCTAAAGTTTTTATGCGGTGTGAAGTGTGGAAACATGAGATAATAGGGGAGATATTTAAAGGGCAGAGGACGCGGTTTCTCAGCCCTTTGGTTAGAATTTATTTTACTAAAATTTAAAAGTAGATTGTGGTAAAAATCACTGACTTTGTCTCCTAAACTTTGTTAAATTAGTAAAAGTATACTACTAAAGGAGCAAAATCCAATCATGCTGCAAATCTATAATGAAAATCATCTGGAACTATTAACCATTATTAATAGGTTAAAAATAGAAATGATCCATGTCGGCTTGCAGGAAGGGCTAACCAGCAAAAAAACAGTGGCCCTTAGTCAAAAATTGGATGAGTATATAGCAAAGTATCAGGTGATGTCTAAAAACTTTTTTCATATTTAAGAGAGCTGTAAGATCCCCCTTAAAGACCCTCTCCATGTTTCACCGCTTCTATTAATAAATCCACAATATGGACCCCTCTCATTTTGGAGCTCAATCCGTCTTTTTCGATTCCGAGCTGCATTTGCAGCAAGCAGCCCGGATTGGCGGTGACGATGGTGGTGGCATGGGTAGCCTTGGCCTGGGTCATTTTATAATCAAGCATGACCATCGACGCTTCTGATTCAATGATGTTATAGATGCCAGCAGAGCCGCAGCAGCGGTCGGCGTCCTTCATTTCTTTGTATACCGCACTTTGAATTGATTGAAGCAGGATTCTTGGGGCAGACGCAGTTTTCATCACATTCCGCAGGTGGCAGGAATCCTGATAGGTAATGACCTGTTGCGGAAGCGCCAATTTCACCTTTTCATGGAAGCCAACCGCGACTAGTATTTCGGAAATATCCTTTATTTTATCGGTGAAGGCCTTGGCCCGATCGCTCCATTCGGGGTCGTCCTTGAGCAAATGATCATATTCGATTAAAAATGCGCCGCAGCCCCCGGCGTTGGTAATGATATAGTCAGCCTGCAAGTCTTCGAAGGCCGCGATATTCCGTTTGGCGAGTTCCTTGGCAGACGCCTTCTCGCCGCTGTGGCCATGCAGGGCGCCGCAGCAGGTTTGGCTTGGCGGAATCACAATCTCGCAGCCGGCTAACTGCAAAAGTTTTGTAGTGGCATCGTTTGTTTTTAAAAACATCGTATCCATTAAACAGCCGCTGAAAAACGCAACCCGGTGCACCTGCTTGCCAATTGCCGGCAGATGGTCCGGACGATTTTTCAGTTCCCTCATCGAAGGCACCTTTGGCAGCACTTTTTCCATTGTGAGAAGATGATCAGGCAATAGGCCTAAAAAGCCAATCTTTCTGGCCGCTGTTTGCAACCCGGAGCGCTGGTAAAATCCGAGCAGCCCTACAGCGTTCCTCATCCGGTTTTGATGCGGGAATAACCCTTGAAACACGGTTTTTCGAACAATCCTTGCCGGAAAAGAATGCTTCTTATTTTGATTGATGATGTCCCGCGCTTCTTCGAGTAAATGCCCATAGCGGACCCCGGATGGGCAAACCGGTTCACACGCCCGGCAGCCGAGGCACAGCTCAAGCGAGCGTTCAAAGTCCTCATCTGGTTCGATCACTCCATCCACAACAGCCTTCATTAATGCAATTCTGCCGCGGGGTGAATGGGATTCTTTGAAGCCTGATTCAATATAGGTCGGGCATGATGGCAGACAGAAGCCACAGCGCATGCAGTTTAATAATTCATCCTCATCCATTCGCAGTTTAAACTGTTCCTGAATCCTTGTTTGTTCTTCTACAGTTGTCATCTTGCTACCACCACTCGTTTTCTTGTTTCTTTGGCAAACACTTTGCCTGGATTCATGATGTTGTTGGGATCAAGCGCCATTTTAATCGCCTTCATGGCCGCAATTCCTTCTTTTTTCAGCTTCCATTCCAGGTAAGGAGCTTTCATCTCGCCGACCCCGTGTTCCCCGGTAATCGTGCCACCTAATTCGATGGCTTTTTCAAAAATCTCGGCAAAAGCTTGTTCCACTCGTTCCATTTCCTCGTGATTCCTGGCATCCGTGGCGCAGGTAGGGTGGAGATTGCCATCGCCGGCGTGGCCGAAGGTGCAAATCGTCAGTTGGTATTTCTTGGTGATTTCATTAATCGCCATCACCATTTTGGCAATTTCCGATCGCGGAACCGTTGCATCCTCCAGAATCGTTGTCGGCTTTAACCGGGCGACTGCCGACAGGGCCGCGCGCCGTGCTGTTCGTAACGCATCGGCTTCTGCTTCGGATGTCGCGATGTTTACAGAAACCGCTTGTTCCTGGCGGCAAATTTCTGCAATTTTTTCAATATCCCGTTCTACTACCTCGACAGGGCCGTCCTGCTCGATGAGGAGAACCGCCTCGACATCTGTCGGCAGGCCGATGCGGGCAAAATCCTCGACCACCTTCAACGTAGGCTGATCGAGGAATTCCAGGGTGGCTGGAATGATTTTATTGGCAATAATTTTCGAAACCGATTTGGCGGCGGCATCGAGGCTTTGATAATGAACAAGCATTGTTTTTCGCGCTTCCGGCATTGGAATCAGCTTCAGTGTCGCTTCCGTGATGATCCCGAGTGTCCCTTCCGATCCCACCATCAGCCGGGTCAAATCGTATCCGGCGACATCCTTGGCCAGCTTTCCGCCGGTACGGATGATATCGCCATTCGGCAGGACGACTTCAAGGGCGATAACATAATCGCGGGTAACCCCATATTTGAGGCCGCGCAGGCCCCCGGAGTTCTCGTTGATGTTGCCGCCAATCGTGGAGATTTTCATGGAGCTTGGGTCAGGAGGATAAAAGAGTCCCTTTTCCTCGACAGCATTGATGAGATCCAGGGTAATGACACCGGGTTGAACGGTGATCGTCAAATTTTCCTCATCCAGCTCGAGGATGCTGTTCATATGTTTAAAAAGGAGGACAATTCCGCCGCTGGTCGGGGTGGTTCCCGCGCAAAGATTGGTCCCCGAGCCGCGCGGGACAAGCGGTATTTTGTACGCGTTGCAAAGCTTCACAATCTCGGAAACTTCTTTCGTGTTTCTCGGGCTGACAACGGCATCCGGCAGGGATTGATAGTTAGGCGTGGCATCGTATGAGTAGACGAGGCGTTCTGTTTTGGAATCGGCAAAGTTTTCGGCTGTCACAATTTTGATTAGTTTTTCTTTCACTTGATTGGCAAGCATGCTTTTTTCCTCCGAATCGCATATTTAAAAAACTATAAAAAACAGGGGGGCCAGAACTGATGACCCCACCCGTTAAAAAATCTTAGTCAAGCTGGCGTCTTCTATTGTAGAATAACAGGCCCATTCCCTAGAGGAAGCAGTTCGGGTTGTTGTTTTCTGTTCCAATAGCTGTGGTTATTCCCATTTCCAGAAGCCGTAGTTATTCCCATTTCCAGGAGCCGGATTGTTATTCCGATTTCCAGCATGCGTATAAATTTCATCGTTTGGACCTGGTGCTCCTACAACGGAGGAGTCTACTAGCTCCATATTTTTATAGTAGGAAGTCAGGATTTGATCAAACGTCCATCCTGCCAGGCCAAGCTGAGAAGCGCCGTATTGGCTCATCCCGACTCCGTGGCCATTTCCGCCGCCGTAGAATACAACGTCTTGGTCATTGAATTCAAAGCTGAAGAAGGCAGAATTGAGAATCGAACCATTTTTTAATGCTGTATTCGTATAGTCGGTGCTGCCCCCTGCTGCACGATAGACAATAATGTCATTTGCACTGCCTGTATCTGCTTTATTAGGGCGAATGGTAAAGCGAATATTGTATTCTTTTAAAATCTTATAGGTACCAGTGGAACCTTCAACAACAAGCTCCATAATATTTCCGCCGTCACCGCGCTTGGTTACGTACATGTTCCTGAATTCCCCGATACCCTCTGCTGGAATTGCCTTGCTGACATATTCACCTGCGTCATTTTTAGTTAAAATGAATTTTGGGTCGGCAGCATATCTGGCAGCTAAGTTTTTGTTGATGGTGTTTTGCAGTTCAGTTTTAGAAAGAGTGATCTTCCATCTGAAATAAAGGGAAGTGTCATCATAGCCTCTATAGGACAGGTTCTTGTAAAAAGCAAGTACTTCCTGCTCATTTTGCGTGTCGATTTCTAGCATCTTTGATGGATCGATTGGATCAAAGGTATAGCTTTTCGCTAATAGGTAATCTACCGGAACGCCAGGAAATGCGCCATTTCCTTCTGACCAAACCTGATGCTTGGAAGCGCCGAATCCGCCGGATGTTGAATAGTATCTAGCATCTACTAAACTGCCGTCTTTTCCATACATAATTTGGCCTGCTGTTTCTTGCACAGCTTGCGTTGTCAGGGCATTCTCAGCTGAGTTGTTGTATACCTGGCTCATGACGCTATCCAATACGAAATAACCGTCTTTGGCAAAGCGGTCGCCAAGGTAATCACCTAACGCATAGGTTCTTGCCGCAACAGATTGTGCCTTCAGGGCATTTAGACCAAAGGAAGCAGGCATTTCACTTGGAACAACTTGGTATAAGTATTGTTCAAAATCAACATCGTTAATTAACTCAAGCTTGTTTCCTTTTACGGAAGTGATTTCAAACAGACCGCGATATTGTGGAACGCCTTGTGCTCTAGTAATGTTATCTACTTTAATTTTGCTGGAAGCATCGGTAGATATGTAAAGTCTATTCTTTGTAGAATACAATTCAGATCCATCTTGCTTAACAGCAGAAACAGAATCAACTGTGGAAGTAAATGTAATAATCTCGCCGGCAGGTGCGTCAAAGGTTTGTCCAGCAATCTTGTCAACAATTTTGAGGCCGGCCGCTGAGCTTAATTTAATTTCATTATGGTCCATTGTTGCAAAGTTGGTTGTCATGATGCCGACTCTCATGTTTTTAACAGGAGTAACACCATCGATCAGGATATTGGTGATTTCTTGGTTGTCATTCACCTTAACAGTTACGTTTTCGGCTCCAACTCTAACATCTCTAAGGGATTTCTTATATAACTTGTTATCTACTTTTTGTGCTACCTTATATCCTTCGGCAAGTTTTAATTTCCCTTTCAGCTCTAACTCTAAGGTTAAATTAGTGGTATCCTTGGCCATGATTTTTTCCGTAAATGTTGTTGTTTTTACCTCGGCAGATACCGTCGAAACGCTAGGTAAGACACTAAAGAAAAGACCGAATACAATAAATATAATAGATACTACACTAACGAATTTCCTTGTTTGCGTTGATAGCATGATGGTCCATCCCTCCTAAATTTTTAAAGTTCTTTGGCAGCGCTTTCTGTTTTCTGAAAAATAAAAGCGCAAATCACTCTACCCTCCTTCTATAAAACTAGTATTTTGTGAATCAACTAAATTATAGGTAATGAAAAACAGACTAGTCAACATGATATTTTAAATTTTGGCAAAGTATGGTGAAATTATATTTCAAAAGGGAGGTGTTAATTGAAATATAATTTTAAAAGTAATAGGTTAAGTTGAAATATTATTTCAATCATGTATAATAAATGTGTAAAAATAATGAAATGTTCATAGGGGCTGTGAATGATGATGTATGTACTTGGGATTGATGGAGGCGGAACGAAGACGAAAGGCGTGATTGCCGATGCGTTTGGAAACGTTTACGCGAGTGAAACAGTTGGCGCAACCAATCAAAATGGTGTGGCGATCCAGGATGTCGAACAGGAACTTTCCATGTTATTTGCTTCATTAAAAAACCAGAACAGCGAGGTTTTTTCGAAGTTAAATACAGTCTTTGCGGGCATGTCCGGAGTGGATCGGCTTGAGGCTAAAAGGGTAATGAAACAGATTCTGGTGAAACTTGTCCCAGATCATGTTCAAATCCTTATCGACAACGATGCAGTGAATGCGTTGTACTCCGGTACATTGGGTGCTCCGGGAATCGTCCAAATCGCTGGAACCGGCTCGATCACGTATGGCATCAATGACGGAGGTGACAGGCAGAGGGTTGGCGGCTGGGGCTATTTAATTGATGATGAAGGCAGCGGCTATGACATCGGAAGGGCGGCGCTTCAGGCTGTTTTCAGGGCAAACGATGGCCGCGGGTCCAAAACGGTTCTTACAAATATGATCCTTGATCACTTTGGTGTCCATGAACCTTCAGACCTTATTACCTTTATCTATGAACCTGGTAAATCAAGAATGAGGATTGCTCCGCTATCTCAATACGTTTCAGTAGCGGCTGATAAAGGAGATGCCGTGGCGGTAAAGCTTATTCAACAAGCGGGCGCCAAACTTGCAGATGCTATTGCAAGCTTAAGTCAATCGCTTTTTCAACATCAAACGGAGCCTATTCCAGTCGTCACCGTTGGCGGAGTATTCAATCGGGCAGATTTGCTTCAGCCCATCATTCAACAGGAATTGCAGCGGCAAAACATTAACGTTCAATTAATCAAGCCAGAGTTGGCACCCGTCAGCGGTGCTGTCATTGCGGGATTTTCCAGTATGAGGCAAACGATCAAAACTAGTTTTGTAGAAAATATGAAAGAAGTTTGAAATATTAATACAACTTTTTTAAATATTTTATGATTTTTTATTTCATTTTTACGAGTGCCTTGTTATAATAAACATAGCTAAAAAAGTTGTCGAAACTTGCAATATGAAACGATCAAAGGAGTGGGCCGCCAATGCGATTGATACAATGGGATGTGCAAAAAATATCGGAATTGGTCAATCTATGGAACTCAGAAATTGGCTCGGCATTCCCGATGACAGAGGAGCTGTTCACACAAAACAGCGTTGAGGATGAAAACATCCTGCCGGAAGGTTCGTTTATTGCGGTTGACCAGCAAGGCCAAGCGGCAGGTTTCATTGTTTCAAAAAGATGGAGAGAGAAATTACCCATACAGATAGATGGAGAAACAGGCTGGATTCAAGCCTTAATCGTTCGATCTTCCGCCCGTGGACAAGGAATTGGTAGCGCTTTATTGGAAAAGGCGGAGGATGCACTCAGGAACAGCGATTGCAAGCGAGTGTTTTTGGGGCGTGACCCCTACCATTACTTTCCTGGCGTCCCAGTGGAATTCCAAGAGGCTAAACAATGGTTTGAACGAAGAGGGTATCACCCCACGGGTGTGGAGTCAGACCTAATCCGAGAGTTTTCGCCAGATGAAGAAACGCCGATGCCCGAGTTAGCCGGCTTACAAGTTACCCTCATTAAAGAGGATGAAAAGGAACAATTGCTAGCCTTCCTGCATCGTTGTTTTCCTGGACGGTGGGAATATGAAGCCTACCACTATTTTAGAAGGGGCGGAACAGGCAGGGAATTTGTTGTCTTAAAAAAGGCTGAGGAGATTATCGGCTTCTGCCGAATCAATGACCCCGATTCTCCTGTTATTGCCCAGAACGTATATTGGGCGCCGCTGTTTGACGAGCACTTGGGCGGGATTGGCCCGTTAGGCATTGATCGGGCACAGCGAAAAAATGGATATGGGCTCAGCATTGTCGAAGCTGCTGTTTCTTTTTTAAGAGAAAGAAAGATTGAGAGAATCGTCATTGACTGGACTGGATTGACCGAATTTTATGGCCGGTTGGGTTTCAATGTTTGGAAACAATACGAGCAATATTACAAAAACTTGTAATCCTTTCTAAGCAATCCGCTTTCTACCAATCAGAAGTAATTTGAAAAGGTGTGTCGAATGTGAATGTAAACTTAACTGCATTAACAACAGAGCAGCGAAATCAACGATCACGCAATATTGATCAGCTTTCAACGTATGAAATTATAAATCTTATGAATAACGAAGACAGTACGGTTACCGAAGCTATTCAGGCGGCGCTGCCGCAAATCGAAGGAGCGATTGACACCATCTACCACTCGCTAAAAAATAATGGTCGCTTATTTTATATCGGTGCAGGTACAAGTGGGAGACTTGGGGTGCTGGATGCGGCTGAATGCCCTCCTACCTTCTGTACGCCTCCTGAGTTGGTTCAGGCCATTATTGCCGGCGGAGAGACAGCAATGTTTACCGCTGTTGAAGGCGCCGAAGATGATCTAGAGGGCGGGGCAAAGGACCTTGAAAGTAGGGGCTTTACAGAATCAGATGTGGTTGTCGGTATTGCCGCAAGCGGCAGGACACCCTATGTCATCGGAGCGCTAAAGTATGCCCGCAGCCTCGGGGCGGAAACGGTAGCGCTGGCCTGCAATCAAAATGCGGAAATCAGCAAGTATGCTGATCACAAAATTGAGGTTGTTGTCGGACCGGAAATTTTGTCAGGCTCAACGCGGCTAAAGGCGGCCACAGCCCAAAAGATGGTGCTAAATATGCTGACCACCACCACGATGATCAAGCTTGGCAAAGTATACGACAATCTTATGGTCGATTTGCATGCCAGCAACATAAAGCTGGTGGAAAGAGCAAAACGGATTGTCATGGACATTGCCGGCGTTACGTATGAACAGGCAGAGGAGGCTCTGTCGCAAACCAATCAAAAGGTGAAACCGGCGATCGTGATGCTGGCAGCCGGGGTTTCCGTAGAAAAAGCAAATGAAGCCATCTGGAAAGCAGATGGCTTTACCCGGCAGGCAATTGAGCTTGCCAAAGCAGGGAAGTGATGCTGATGAGACATCAAGTTCTTGAGTTTCTTCAAAATGAAATTGACCAAAACCACATTCCCGGAGCGGTCATCCATGTTTCGCACCAAGGGGAAACGCTACTGCAGGAGGCGGTCGGCTATCGGGCCGTTTACCCGGAAAAGGAGCCGATGAAGCTAGATACAGTGTTTGACATGGCTTCCTTAACAAAGGTCGTTGCAACGTTGCCGATTGTCCTGAAGCTTATGGAAGCTGGGGTGTGGCACCTTGACGACAAGGTTGCCCATTTCCTGCCGGATTTCGCGAAGAACGGGAAATCGGAAATTACTATTAAGCATTTATTAACCCATACGTCGGGGCTTGCCGCCCATTACGAATACTTTCGTGAGAATTTAACAACACTACAGATTTTGGAGCGGATTTACCAGGAGCAGCCTGTGGCAGCAGCCGGGGAGAAAGTCATTTATAGCGATCTTGGATTCATTACGCTGTACAAATTAATTGAAGCGGTTACACAAGAACAGTTTGAAGTGTATGTCAAAAGAGAATTGTTTGACAAGCTGGATATGAAGGAAACGGGATTTCGCCCCCAGTTTGAACGGGAACGCTATGCCGCAACGGAATATAGTGCCAAGCTAAAGGCCTATAAGCATGGAATTGTTCATGATGAGAATACCGAAAGCATGGGCGGAATCAGCGGCCATGCTGGTTTATTCTCGACGATTCATGACCTGGCCCATTTTGCCTCGATGATTGAAAATGAGGGTGTCTATAAGGGAACCCGCATTTTATCCAAGGCTTCTCTTAAAATCGCCAGAAGGAATTATTCACCGTTCAGCCAGGAATTCAGGGGCTTGGGCTGGATCTTAAAAGGTCCATACTCTTCAAGCTGCGGTGATCTATTCTCTGAGACTTCTTACGGCCATACAGGTTTTACCGGAACGAGCATCTGGTTTGATCCGGAGACCCGCTTGCATGTCATTTTGCTGACAAATCGGGTTCACTTTGGCCGGAAGGATCACATACTTCGGCTGCGGCCGAGATTGCACAACATCATTCGATCGCATTTCAATGAACCAAAGGGGAAATAGACATGACCAAGAAAATCCACCTTATGTTGGTTGGTGCCCATTGCGGCGATGGGGAATTGCAGGCTGGTGCCATCGCACACAAATATGCAAAAGCAGGACATGAGGTTACGCTATTGCACTTAACGGCCGGTGAAAAAGGAACACCGGCAGGAGTTAGTGTCGAGGAGTACCGCGAGCAAAAAATCAAGGAGGCTGAAAACGCCGCCGCCGTGCTGGGTGCAAAAAGCATTACCCTCGATTATAAAGATGCCGAATTAAAGGACGACGATGAAACCATTTCACGTGTCGCCACCTTATTCAGGAAGTTAAAACCAAATGTGGTAATCACGCATTGGGAAAATAGTATGCATCCGGACCATGCCCTATGTCCAAAAATTGTCCAGGCGGCATGGTTAAAGGCTGCTCTTCCAGGTTTTGATCTAGAAGGTCTTGCGCCGCATTCGTTAACAAGAATGTTCCATAGCGAAAATTGGGAGGACATGGAAGGGTATCTTCCCGATATTTATGTGGATGTGACGGATGAATTTGATACGTACCTGGAAGCATTATCTAAATATTGGTTCATTATGAACTCGAAGGATTTCCGTTATTTTGATTATTATAAGGCGCTTGGCACGATGAGAGGCTGCTTGAATCGGACAACCTATGCCCAAACATTAAAGTTTCCTACAGGAGCCAATATTAGAAGAGGGCCAAGCATCCCTGGCTTTGACCTATAAAAAAGGAGGCGCAAAATCTTGAATAGCACTGAATTACGCAAAAAGGTCGGACAATTGTTGGTCGTCGGTTTTAAAGGAACAACAGCATCCGAAGAGATAAAAGAACTAATCAGAGAGCAGCATGTCGGCGGGATCATCTTGTTTGGCCGTAACATCGGGAGTCCCCAAGAAATTCTCAATCTGACCAGCGAACTTCAACTGGAGGCGAAGAAAGCGGGGCATGAACGGCCGCTGTTCATCTGCCTTGACCAGGAAAACGGAGTGGTTCGCAGACTTGGTGAAGGGACGACGATTTTGCCGGGTGCTATGCTGTTAGGTGCAACACATCAGCCGGAAAATGCCTATCAGGTTGGCCTGGCTACCGGAAAAGAATTAAAAGCACTTGGAATCAATTGGAACCTGGCACCGGTCGTTGATGTTAACAATAATCCAGAGAACCCGGTGATTGGGGTCCGGTCTTATGGTGAGACTGCCGAGAAGGTCAGCGCTTTTGGCAGAATGGCGATGAAGGGCATGCAGGCTGCCGGCGTGATGACAACATTAAAGCATTTTCCAGGGCATGGGGACACCAATGTGGATTCACACTTGGATTTGCCCGTCATCTCCCATAGCATTGAACGGCTGCGGGAAATTGAATTAGTACCGTTCATCGAGAGTATCCGTGAAGGTGCTGATACGATTATGTCCGCCCATGTTTACTTTCCTGCGATTGAGGATGCACCGGGCGTGCCGGCCACTTTATCGAAAAAGGTCATTACGGGATTGTTGCGCGAACAGCTTGGTTTTGATGGTGTTGTTACCACAGATTGCATGGAAATGAATGCGATTGCAAATACCATAGGGACAGCTGCCGGCGGTGTCGAGGCGATTAAAGCGGGAGCTGACCTAGTAATGGTTTCCCATCTCCACCACCTTCAGAAAGACACGATTAATAGAATCGTTGCCGCAGTGGAAGCGGGAGAAATCGACGAGTCGGTCATTGATGCGGCCGTCACCCGTGTAGAAAGATTAAAAGATAAGTATATTCATTGGGATGAACTGAACCTTGAAAGTGATGCACCAGTTCCTGCCGTTGTTGGCTGCGAGGAGCATGAACAATTGGCGGACGAGATCTATAAGCAAGGTGTCACGATTGTGAAAAATAAAGGCATGCTGCCGCTCCAGCCAAATTCCGGACAAAAGGTACTGGTTGTATATTCGGAAAATACATATACCATGCAGGTGGAGGATAAGCGTTACTCGTCGATGCACCTTGGCCAGGCGGTCCGGAAGATTGACGAAAATGCAGATGTATTGGAGCTTTCCAATCCGGCCACAGAGGAAGAAATCAAGGCAGCAGCACAGAAAGCCAGGGATTATGATGCCATTATCGTCGGTACTTTAACAGTCAAGCAAGAAGATGCTCAGGCCAAGTTAGTGGAAAGTTTGAATGAAACTGGAGTGCCAGTGGTCGTTGTGGCGATAAGAAGCCCGTATGATTTGGCGTATTTGCCTGATGTTGCAGCGTATATTTGCACGTACGAATTCCCGTACCCAGCGCTTAAAATGGCCGCCAAAGCGATTTACGGATTGGAACAAGTAACAGGCCAACTGCCAGTGACGATTCCAGACAAATAATTGTTTATGATGCTTGGCTGAAAAATATTTTTTCAGGCAACAAGCAAAGCGGGACATGTCTGGAATGAACGAGAACTCTGCTTGGAAGGAGATCGGGAACTTGAACAAGGATAGTCAAAAGCTTGTGGTTGGACTGATGTCCGGTACCTCGTTAGATGGAATCGACGCGGCTGTGGTTTCAATTATGGAAGAAACAAGAGAGATTCAATTGAAGCTTCTCCATTTCACCACATTGCCGTATACGGAAAAAGAACGAAACGCGATTTTAAAACTTTGTGACCCCAACCAGGCGCGAATCGAGGATATTTCGGCGATGAACATGCTGCTAGGTGAACGATTTGCTGCTGCGGCAAGAAAAGTGGTCAATGAGGCGAATCTGACGTTGGATAAGATTGCCCTCATCAGTTCGCACGGGCAAACGATTTTTCATCAGCCTGAAAGTGTGGAAATGGCAGGTCACTCGGTTGCTTCCACTCTACAAATTGGCGACATTGCGCTGATTGCCGAACGGACCGGTGTCATGACGATTGGCGATTTCCGCACAAGAGACATGGCCGCCGGAGGGCAGGGAGCCCCGCTAGTACCCTATGCCGATGATCTGCTGTTTCGAAAAAAGGAATTTGGACGGGTGCTGGTCAACATAGGCGGGATCGCCAATATCACGGTCCTGCCGCCAGAAAACAGCAAGGAGAGCGTTCTGGCGTTTGACACCGGGCCTGGCAATATGATCATCGATGCTTTTGCGAGCTGGGCAACGAAAGGGAAGCAATCTTTTGATGAAAACGGCGCAATGGCCGCAAGTGGACAAGTTGATGAACAATGGCTCGAGGAGCTGCTCCAGCATGATTATTACCGGCTGGCGCCGCCGAAAAGCACGGGCAGGGAATTGTTCGGAATACAATACGCCCGCATGTTATGGGAGAAACCCGGCATGTCCGCTGCCGATAAACTGGCGACGATTACGGAGTTAACGGCCCGGACCCTTGCGGTCGACATTTCAAGATTTATCGACAGCCATCAAATTAAAGAAGTATATGTCAGTGGCGGCGGCTGGCATAACCACACCTTGATGAACGGGCTGAAACGCCATTTGCCTGATACGTGCAGGTTAGGCAGCACAGACGACCTCGGGATTTCAGGTGACGCTAAGGAAGCAGTTGTGTTCGCCCTGCTCGGTTATCAGTGCTATCACAAGCGTGCCAATAATCTGCCGTCGGCAACAGGGGCGAACAAACCGGTCATCATGGGGAAAATCGCCTGGTAAGCGGTAGATTGGAAACGAATGCGGGTGACGGAAAGGGGGCGAGGCCCGGAAGAAGATGGTAGCGGGTTCGAGTTTTAATTGAAAAAATGGACTTATTTTTACAAGATATTTGAGGGGGAAAATTTAATGAAGAAGATGAAGATTGCTAGTGTTCTTCTTGCAGCTAGTTTAGGTATCGGCTCTTTAGCAGCCTGCAGCAACGACAAAGAAGCTTCAAAACCTGCTGAAAGCAACAAAGAGTTTACCGGCACCATCACTGTCTGGGATGGTCCGCGCTGGCCAGATAAAGACGATAACAAATACCACTGGATGGAGTCAAAAATTAAAGAATTTGAAGCTGAACACAAAGGTGTAAAAGTGGAGCTTGTTCAAGTTCCATGGGCCGAGCTTCCTAATAAACTAGGTGTTTCGATTGCCGGAAAATCCTGGCCGGATGTAGCGCCAGTTGACATTAGCGGCAGTGCGGTCAGCATCGACCAAATAGACCAAGGCGTTATCGAATCTCTTGACGATGTTTATACAAAAGATGAATTGAAGGATTTCTATCCTAATGCGCTTGATGCCTACAAGTATGACGGCAAGTTATATGGCATTCCTAGCTCGATGACAGTTCATACTATGCTGTTGAATCTTGATCTATTCAAAGAGCGCAACGTAGAACCGCCGAAAAATGGCGAGTGGACTTGGGATGAATTCCTTGATACAGCGAAGAAATTGACATTTGACCGTGATGGCGACGGCAAAACAGATGTATATGGTTTCTCTACTTACATCATGCCTGGTTACTATGAAGCATGGCCATTCTTCTATATTAACGGCGGCAGCCCGTTAGATAAGGATTTGAAGAAATTCACGTTCAATTCTCCTAAAGCCGTTGAGGCGATTCAGCAATTGGCTGATTTGAAATTGAAAGAGAAAGTTTCTCCGGAATCATCAGGTGGACAAGATGTTGGCGGTACGTTCCAAGCATGGGCAAATGCACAACAAAGAACTGTTGCGATGCAGCCATGGGCTACATGGGCGATTGGTGCGGCACAAGGTAAATACCCAACAAACTTCGCGGTTGCTAACTATCCAACTGGCGATTCTAAGAAACCAGTTACAATCGGCGGTGTAGGCGGCTGGACGATGTTCCATCAGGAAGATGCTGCTAAGAAAAAAGTCGTAGGCGAATTTATCAAATTCATTAATACAAAAGACGAACAATTCAAGATGGCAACAGAATATGGAACATTCCCTGCACGAATCAGCACTGCTGACATGGATCCATATAAAGACAATCCACAAATGGCACGTGCACAGGAAATGTCTTCACAAGTTGTGATGCTTCCACGCCATCCTGAATGGAAAAAGATTGATGAAGCGATCCAATCCGAGCTTCAACTCGTATTTAACGGCGAGAAAACAGCAAAACAAGCAATGGACGATGCTCAAAAGAAAGTGGACGAGCTGCTGAAATAAGTAGGAACCCGCTTGGCAGACCCTAGGTAAATACAGGGTCTGCCAAGTTTCAATCAAGATTGGGGGAGTTAATTTGAAACCCGTACACCAGCATGCAGTTGAGGCAAGAATTGAAACAAAGAAATCAACTGTACTGACCCAAATCAAAAAGAATTATTCCGCGTACCTATTTTTACTTCCAAAATTAATCCTGTTTGTAGCATTTATTGCGATACCGGTAGTATGGGCATTCGTATTATCCTTCCAGGAATTTAAAGTCTTTGGAAGTGAGTGGGTCGGCTTTGAAAACTATGCGAAAGTTTTTCAAAGCAGTGCCTTTTACGATGCGTTAAAGAACACATTTCTGTTCACCTTGGTAACGGTACCGTTTAACGTCATAAGTGCACTCATTATCGCTTCTCTCATTCATCCTCTTGGCAAATGGTCTCAAAGCTTCTTCCGGGGAGCCTTTTATCTGCCGACCGTCACCTCCATGGTTATTGTGGCGATGGTTTGGCGCTGGATGTATAACCATGACTTTGGCTTATTCAACTATGTGCTGGGCTGGTTCGGAATGGACCCGATTAACTGGCTGGGACAAAGCTCCACAGCACTGTGGTCATTGATTATTATGCAATGTTTAATCCCGTTTGGGGTTGGGATTATTCTTTATTTGGCTGCCATGGGGTCAATTTCTGAATCGTTATATGAAGCGGCGACCATTGACGGCGCAAACAGCTTTCAAAAATGGCTGCAAATCACGATTCCGTTGTTAAAGCCAACAACACTTTATCTCGTGTTGTTAAGCACGATTGGCTCTTTCCAAGTCTTTACCCAGATCATCATGATGACTGGCGGGGGTCCTGGTACAAGTACGGAAACACTTGTCCATCTGATTTATAAAACTGGATTCCGAGATTTCGAATTTGGCTTGGCCGCAGCGCAATCGATTGTGCTATTCTTTATCATTTTAGTATTTTCAGTTATTCAATTCCGCGTACTACGGTATGACGACTAGGGGGAAACAAGATGCCGAAAATTAATAAAATAATCATCTATGTGATGCTGCTGATGTTTTCTGTCGTTTCCCTGCTGCCGTTATATTGGGTGTTCAGTACATCATTGCAATTAAGCAAATACCAGGATGAAGACTTGAAACAGTCGGTTTCATATGTCGATTCGAATCCGCCGAAAATGTATCCGATGGGGATTCCGGAATATTTCGAGCACTGGGGCAAGGCCCGTGATGCGGAAAAAGCCGGTGATAAAAAGGCAGAAGCCTATCACAGGGACATCATGGACCAGATTGTCGATGATACTTTTTCCGGATTCACGACGCTTTTCAAAAAGAATAATATTGGCTATTGGTTTTTAAACAGCTTATATATCGCGGTTGTAGTAACAATCGGTATTTTGTTATTCGACTCAATGGCGGGCTATGTCCTGGCAAAGAAACAATTCCCGGGCCGGGATTTGATTTTCTATGCGATTGTCGGAACGATGATGATTCCAGGGCAGGTAACATTGGTGCCGTTATTCATGATGGTGAAAAATTTAGGCATTATGGATACCCACTGGGCACTGATCTTCCCTGACTTATCGATGGTATTTGGCGTGTTCCTGATGAGACAATTTATGCATTCGATTCCGGATGAACTGTTGGATGCCGCAAAAATTGACGGCGCCAGCGAATGGAAAACATTCTGGAAAGTGGTTCTGCCGTTGGCGCGACCAGGTATGGCCGCACTTGGTATTTTCACCTTCATGAACGTTTGGAACTCGTTCCTATGGCCAATCATCGTCTTGAATGATTCCAACCTATATACGTTGCCAGTCGGATTGAAGTCGTTGCAGGATGCCAACCTGGCCAGCTTTAAATTGTTGATGAGCGGGGCAGCCATTGCATCCGTACCAATGATTATTGTGTTCATGATGTTCCAGCGCCACTTTGTAAAAGGCTTGACCTTAGGCGGCGTGAAAGAATAAAAGAAAAAAAGAGATTCCATCTCTTTTTTTCTTTTATATCGATGAAAGGGGGAACGGAGTTGAAAATTGGCCTTGATGTTTTTTTAGAAAAATATACTCAGGATTATAAAGGAAAAAGAATAGGTCTGGTCACGAATATGACCGGAGTCAATCAAAGGCTGACCCCGACAATTGACCTTTTCCACGAGCATCCAGATTTGCAGTTGACCGCACTTTATGGTCCGGAGCATGGGATCCGCGGGGATGCCAAAGAAGGAGAAAAGGTGGAGTCATCAGTCGACCCCTATACGAACGTTCCCGTCTATAGTTTATATGGAGCTTCAAAGAAGCCGAGCAAGGAAATGCTCGACCCTGTTGATGTTGTTTTCTTTGATTTACAGGACATTGGGGCAAGGTATTACACGTATATCTATACAATGGCCTATATGATGGAGACCTGTGCAGAGTACGGCAAACAGTTTGTCGTCCTTGACCGGCCCAATCCAATTTCCGGAGCAGCAGTGGAAGGAAATTTCGTGGAGGAAGCACACCGTTCCTTTGTCGGACTGTATCCCATCCCTAACCGGCATGGGCTGACAGTCGGGGAAATGGCACTCTTGTATAAGCATGAATTCGGGATTGATTGTGACCTTGCGGTTATTCCGATGGAGGGCTGGAACCGGGAGTTGTATTATGACGAAACAGGCCTGTTCTGGGTCCCTCCTTCGCCGAACACAACGGGAATCGATATGGCTGTTTTGTATCCAGGCACATGCTTGGTGGAAGGCACGAATCTGTCGGAAGGAAGAGGGACAACACGTCCGTTTGAATATGTTGGGGCACCGTTTATCGACGGTTATCGTTTGGCAAGGGCGTTCAATGGTAAAATGCTGCCCGGTGTCTTGGCGCGGGCCGTTTCGTTTATGCCAACCTACCAAAAGCACAAGGACACGGTATGCGAGGGTGTGCAGCTTCATGTCACGGACCGGAGAGCGCTTCATTCCTTAAGGACAGGACTGACATTGCTCGAGCTTATTGCTGAAATGTATCCAAATGATTTTCATTTTGTTTTTTACGAACCGACTCAACGCTACATGTTTAACCTGTTGTCTGGTACCGACCGGTTACAGAATTACATCCTAAACGGCGAAGGTAACGTGTTTTTAGAACAGTGTGAGAAACATGCAGAGGCTTTTAAAATCCAAAGGAAGCCGTATCTTCTTTATTAAAAAATCAATTCCCTAAGGAGTGAGTGCTGGTGATAACCTATCGTTTTTATGAGTCTGGTGATGAACAGAATATTGTACAGCTTTGGAACGAAAGCCTTCCCCAAGACCCGATTACTTCAAAGCGATTCCGCAATCTTGTCCTGTTGGATGCCAATTTTGATCCGCAGGGGCTGCGTTTGGCTTTTCAAGATGACAAATTAGTCGGCTGTGTGTATGCTGTAAGAAGATTATTGCCGATGGCCGGTACGGATTTGGAACCGGAAAATGGCTGGATTCCTTTCTTTTTCGTCCATCAGGATGTTCGTAACTCCGGAGTGGGAGAAACGTTGATGAAGGCGGCGCTTGACTTCCTTGCCGCTGCAGGACGGAAACAGGTCTTTTTTGCATCATATGCGCCTAATTATATTTTGCCGGGAATTGATGAGGAAGCCTATCCAGAAGGTTACGCCTTTCTTTTGCGCCAGGGGTTTGAAAGGCAGTACTCCCCGGTCGCTATGGACCGCAGCCTTGTTGGCTATGCCCCATCCGATGATATAATAGAATTAAAAGGCCAGCGCGAACAAGAAGGATATTCGTTCGCAGCAGCCAAGGATCAGGACCTTTACGAGGTCATTCAATTTGCCAATAACTTATTTAATCCGGACTGGGGCCGGGCGATTCGCGAAGGCGTATTGCAGGGGCTTCCGCTCGAGCGTATTTTGGTTGTTAGAAACGGAAGCAAACTTGTCGGCTTTTGCATTTACGGAGGCTATGAAGGCATCCCCGATCGATTCGGCCCATTTGGCGTCGACCCTGATGAACAAGGAAAAGGTCTAGGAAAAATTTTATTGCATGAATGCTTGAAAAATATGCGTTCCGAAGGGCTGCATGGCGCCTGGTTCCTTTGGACAGGCGAAAAAAGCTCTGCCGGATACCTTTATAAAAAAACAGGTTTTGAGATTACCCGCAGGTTCCATGTGATGAAAAAGTCAATCTAAACAGAAACATAAGACGAAAAAAGAGAGTTGATGCCCATGTCATACATGACCGGAGGACTTGTGATGCTGTCCGAAATGCATCTGGACCTTCCTCCTTCCGAAAAAAAGATTGCCCAATATATTATGGAAAACCCGCATGAGGCCATTTCTTTAACAGCCAGCGAACTTGGAAAGCGGAGTTCAACCAGCAGTGCCGCTGTCATCCGTCTTTGCAAGTCACTTGGCTTAAAAGGGTTTCAGGACCTAAAGCTTCGCATCGCCGGGGATTTGCAAAAAAGCAAACCGCCTGGTTTTCGTGATATTGAGCCAAACGAGTCTGCAGGGTCGATTATTGAAAAGATGACCAATAATAGTATTCAAACGATCCATGAAACGGCGGAATTATTGGATCATGAGGCGCTGGAACGGGCGAAAATAGCATGTCAAAACGCCGAAATGATTCATTTTTTTGGCGTTGGCGCTTCCAGCATCATTGCACAGGATGCCCAACAAAAGTTTTTGCGGATTGATAAGAAGGCAACCGCTTTTCAAGATTTCCACATGGCGGCCACAATGGTGGCGAATGCCAAACCAACGGACGTGGTGGTCGGCATTTCTTTCTCGGGGAAAACGTTTGAGGTGGCGAAAATTCTTGAGCTTGCCAATAAAAAAGGCGCCAAGACGATAAGCTTAACGAAATATGGTTCATCATTGGTTTCGGAACAAGCGGATATCAAGCTCTTTACTTCCGCAACAAGAGAACCCACCTTCAGAAGCGGTGCGACCTCCTCACGAATCGCCCAGCTTCATGTGATTGACATCTTATTCATGTGCGTCGCATCTCAGATATACGAGGAAACAGTCAAACACCTGGATGAGACAAGAGAAATCATTGATATAATTAGAGATAATATTAAACCAAGACAAAAATGATCATCATTAACAAACGTTGAATAGCCCCCGTCTCCTTGACGTAGGGGCTTTTTTAATTAGTCCTATTGGGTCTTATTCATTAACTTAATGATATTTTCTTTCGGATTCCAGCAATTAAATTGGTAGGTTGTTTTTGTTTCAAACCCCAAACGGCTGCAGTAGTACTTCATTCCATCCGCTTTTTTCTCCGCCCTAAAATGCTGGCATGTCGCACAGCAGTGGAAATCTCTCATTATAAAATTCACCTCGTACAACTTATTCCCTAAAAACATATATGAAGCACTTTACGCAATAATTACGGGTATATGTCATAAATATATTATCCTATATGGGTATGAGAAATCATAGGCGGAGAATTTCCTGCTAATGTATATAGTGGAGGCTTAAGAAGCGGATATAAGCGGAGATATTCCGGTTAATTGCTCTAAATATGACAAAATCCAAAGATTTGGATAATATAAACGGAAAAACTTCTCTTATTATTAAGGAAATATTGGTATTTCCTAATTTAGCCGGAATTTTTCCGTTTATTTTTCATACGCAGTGAAATCAACATTCAGCCCCTCCCAATTACCATACAATTAGGGATAGTTAACGGCTCCGTTATCAAATACCCTTTCTTTTTGTATAAAAAGCAAGCCAGAAAATAACTAACGGTACGAGTCCAGACAGTTTAAACCATCTCTCCGTCCCTCCGATATAGAAAGATAGAGTTGGAAGTAGAAGCGCAATGCCGCTCCATAATAACATTTTCCAAGACTTTTCCCATATGCCTCTAATAAGTAATAGGATTGAGATGCCGATCAAGATCCAGTAAACGATACCAACCAAAAAGAAATTCAAGCTTGTTCCCCCCTTACCATGTAGGTTTAAATTTATTATATTTTTATTCATTGAATGGTTTATTTGGAACGCTAAACCTTTTTTCATTACCCCCGTATCTTTTCAAGGTAAAAAATCGTTATATTAATTAAAAGGTGAAATGGGGGAGAAGGATGAAAGTTCTGATTTTAGGTGGGACTCGTTTTTTAGGCAGGGCGTTGGTGGAAGAAGGATTGAAAAGGGGGCATGAACTGACCTTATTTAATCGCGGGAGCAATCAAGCGGTGTTTCCCGAAGTGGAACAGCTAATTGGGGACCGCAACGGGGATCTTTCCCTACTGAAAAATCGTCAGTGGGATGTTGTCATGGACACATGCGGATTTGTGCCCTCGCAGGTTGAAAAATTGGCGACAATACTCGGGGGCAACATCCAGCACTATACGTATATTTCGAGTATCTCCGTTTATAAGGATTGGATTCCAGAACAAATTAACGAAGACTATCACCTGCAAACTATTGAGGTGGATCAATTGAAGGCCGTTGAAGAAGGGACCATTTCGCCTTATGAGCATTACGGTGCGTTGAAGGTCCTCTGTGAAGCGGAAGCGGAGAAGCAGTGGCCAGGACGTGTTCTGCAGGTTCGGGCAGGACAGCTTGTCGGGGCGTTCGACTACACGGACCGGCTGCCATACTGGGTTCAGCGGGTGGCCCAGGGCGGAAAAGTATTGGTGCCCGGGCGGTCGAACCGTCCTGTTCAGCTAATCGATGTAAAAGATATTGCGGCATGGGTATTCGATATGGCCGAGAGACGGAAAGCTGGGACGTATAATGTGACGGGCCATGATGAAAAAATAACAATGGAAAAGCTGTTAAATACCTGTATGGATGCAGCGAATAGCAAGTGCGAATGGGTTTGGGTGGATGAACTATTTTTAAAGGATCATAAAGTGCAGCCGTGGACAGACATGCCTCTATGGATTCCCGAGCACTACCCATTAGAAGGGGAAACGGAACCATGGGTAGGCTCTTTTTCTATCAATATCGAAAAAGCAGTGGACGCGGGCCTTTCTTTTCGGCCATTGGAAGAGACAATTCGTGAGGTTTATGGCTGGATGCAGACAAGGACGGTAAGCAGTTTAAAAGCAGGTGTTTCAAGTGAAAGGGAACTGGAGTTATTGGAGGCTTGGTTCCTAAAGGTTAAATGAGATTCAAAGAACTGGGGCGTTTCTGCTGCAAACCGGACGCTTTTTTTAACAAAAAGAATGGGCCTGAGCAACACAGTGTTTGCTTAGGCCGCTACACTTTATTGATATAAAAACACTTTTAATTGTTCCTTCGTGTCAATTGTTGCGAGCAGGACATTCTTCACATCAGTCTGATAGAGACTTGCTAACTTCGACACCAGCCAACTTTCTGTCTTGCCGATTTCTTCTAACTCCTTGGCGATAATTTTCCCCTCTTTGATAATGGTCCTAGGCATCTCAAAGGCATTGGTTTTGATTTGTAACATTTGTGAGGTAGGGGGTAGATAGTTGGGATCCAAAAACACGGATATTTTGCCATCCGCTTCCCATATGGCCAAGGCTACCTTTGTGATATCCACCACCTTTTCTTTTCGCAATTCATCCATCAAAAGGTCAATGGAAATTTTGGCCTTCATTAATCGCTTATAAAGGACCTCCCCGTTTTTAATAATGGTGATTGGTTTGGGGTTAACCAAGTTTCGTAACCAAGGCCATTTCAGGATGAGAAAAACGCCTGAAAGGTATAAAACCACCAAAACACTAGTAGTGATAACCGAGCCTTTAAGCCCGAGTTGTTCGTCAGATAGGGGATGGGCGATGAGATTTCCGATAACTAAGGCAATGACAAAATCAAGGACTCTTAGTTGGGAGATTGCCCGCTGGCCCAACAGTCTGGCCACAATCACCAAAAAGAAAAAGGATACGACAGCCCGAAGGACCCATTGTAGCGCCGTCAATGTTGGCTGTCCATAGTAAAAATCCATACAAGACACATCCCGGGTTATAATAGATTACTCCTTAGTATTCCTCGTTCTTTACTTTGTATCTACGCACTGCATAATCTTTTTTCACAATAAACCTAATCCTCCCCCAAAAAACTCATCCCTAATCATGTATAATTGATATACTGAATACTTTAGGGCCGAAAGGAGTTTTGGCGTGACGGAGAAAAAGTTGATTTTTTTTGATATTGATGGCACTTTGGTTGATAGTGATGGAATCATTCCCACATCCACAAAAGAAGGGATTGCCCAATTAAAAGAGCTTGGGCATGATGTGGTGATTGCCACGGGGCGTGCGCCGTTTATGTTTGACGATATAAGAAACGAGCTAGACATTCATTCGTATGTCTGTTTTAATGGCCAGCTTGCCGTTTTCGGGGACCAAATCATTCATAAAAATCCATTAAATCAAGAGGCCTTAAAGAGGCTTACCGCTGCCGCCGAAGAGAACGGCCATCCGATTGTGCATGTTGATCCTTTTGGGATTGGGGCCAGTGACCCGCATCATAATGATCTAATTGAATGTATGCAGCCCGATAAATTAGCTGTTCCTATTATCCATGACGCTCATTACTATGAAGGAAGGGATATCATCCAATCGATGTTGTTCCTTCGTGAACATGAAACGGCATCATATGTATCTAATTTTTCGGATTTTCGGTTTACTCACTGGCATCCGTTAGCGGTTGATGTGGATCCGGCAGGTGGCTCCAAGGCAAAAGGCTGTGAAGTTGTCATGAACCATTTAGGCTATTTAATAGACCACGTATATGCCTTCGGCGACGGATTGAACGATATTGACATGCTGTCTTTCGTTCAAAACAGCATTGCGATGGGCAATGCCCATCCCGAGGTGAAGAGGGTTTCAAGATTCGTGACAAAATCAGTTGGCGAAAATGGCATTTATCATGGGTTGAAAATGGTGGGGTTACTTTGAAGTAGGGACAATTCCCTGCTTCATTTTTTTAGGGAAGTGTCCCGGAATTAGGCTTCTTGAGGACAAACCGGGTTGTCTCCTTATTAAATCAGATTGTCTCCGTGCGCAATATGTTAGTAAGATGGTAGAAAAGGGGCAGGTCCATTCTCCTACCTCCTTTTTATTGCCCATTTAGAGACAGAAAAACGCCCCCTACTTTATTACAAAGAATGGTAGTATAATAATGTCAGATAATATGGAAAAGTAGAATAATGGGAATCGTTTTAATTGATAAAGGGGCGGGGGCCATGCTCGATATGGAGAAGAAAGAGTTGCTGGAGCAATTGGAATTGAATGATCAACGTTACAAGTCGCTTTTTGAATACAGTGCAAACAGTGTCTACTCCATCGATTTGGAGGGCCGGTTTATCAGCTGCAATTCTGTAAGTGAGCAATTTACCGGTTATCAAAAAGATGAATTATTACCGCCGATTCGTTTTGAACAGTTAATTATCCCTGAAAAACTTCCGGAAACGATGGAGCGGTTTGAGCTGTGCAAGCAAGGCGCACCACAAAACTTTCGGACATCGATGAGGCATCGAAATGGTTCGATTCTTCACTTGAGTGTGACAATTGTCCCCATTATGGTTAACGGGGAAATCAATGGTGTATTCGGCATTGCACAGGACATCACCAAGCAGGTGGAAATCGAAGAAGCAAATGAGCATATGGCCTACCATGATTATTTAACCGGTCTACCAAACCGAAACAAATTAAATACGACCCTTCCTGCAGAATTGGAGCTGGCGGCCAAGAACAAGCAGCATGTCGCGATACTGTTTTTGGATTTGGACCGTTTTAAGGTCATCAATGATACGCTCGGCCATTCGACGGGGGACAAGTTATTAATAGAAGTCGCAGAACGGATGACGGCCTGTTTGTATGACAAGGATATTGTTTTTCGACAAGGCGGGGATGAATTTATCATCATTGTAAAAGACGCCAATCGTGAGGTGGCTTCTCTCGTTTCCAAAAAAATATTGGAGGTTCTTAGTGAGCCGTTCCAAATCGAAGACTATGATATTTTCACCTCCCCCAGTATTGGCATCAGTCTGTTCCCGGAAGATGGGGACAACGTGGAAACCTTGATTAAAAAAGCGGATTTCGCCATGTACCATGCCAAAAACGATGGAAAAAATAATTTTAAATTTTATTCGCAAAATGAACAGGATTCGATCGCCAATCCTTTGAAAATTGAGATGGACCTTCATCGTGCCCTCCAGCATCACGAGTTCGTCCTATACTATCAGCCGAAAGTGAATTTAAAAACTGGGAAGATAAACGGTGTAGAGGCGTTAATCCGCTGGAACCATCCCGAACTGGGGCTGGTGTTGCCGGAGACGTTTATTCCGATTGCCGAAGAGACGGGGTTAATTATTCCAATTGGGGAATGGGTGCTGCGAGCGGCCTGTAGCCAAGGAAAGACGTGGCGGCAACAGGGCTTCAACACAACCGTCTCTGTTAATCTGTCCCCAAGGCAATTTACCCAATCCCATCTGGATGAAACCGTGGCCCGCATCCTTAAGGAGACTGGATTGGATCCGCAATTTTTGGAATTGGAAATCACCGAAAGCATGACTGCCAATATTGAACGGACAATTCAAACATTACATAAGTTGAAAAAGCTTGGTGTGCGGATTAGTATTGATGATTTTGGGACGGGCTTTAGTTCGTTGTACTATCTGCAAAAATTTCCGGTGGATACTTTAAAAATTGACCAGTCCTTCGTTCAAAGCCTGCAGCAAAATGCCAGCGACGAGACGATTGTCAAAACGATTATTTCCATGGCGCATAATTTGAATTTAAGCGTAGTGGGCGAAGGGATCGAGACAAAGGGGCAGCTTGTCTTCCTGCAGCAATATCTTTGTGATGAGGGCCAAGGGTATTTCTTTACCCAGCCTGTTCCGGCTGCTGAATTAGAGCGGCATGCCGTCCAAATCCAGCAGGTGGTAAGTGAGTTCGGCTTACCCCAGGATGTCAATGAACGAATGTGGGCGGAGGAACTGGTGCGCGCCGCAAGACAGGAATTAAATGAGACGATCCGCATGCAGCAAGGAATGACGTTCAAGTTTAAAAAAATCAATGGTCAATTCATTCATACCTTATGTGACGGGGAATTGCTCTATCGGATTGGACTTAATCCAAGTCTGGTGGTAGGAAAATGCTTAACGGATATTTTTCCTGAAGTTTACTCGAAGGAGAAGGAAGTCTTCTACCAAAGGGCTTGGGATGGGGAGGAACATGTTTCCTATGAAGGAGAGGTAAACGGGGTCACCTATCTCGCTGCCTTAAGTCCCATAAAACGGGGCGGGGAAGTGGTGGAGGTCATTGCTTCGTGTGTTGATATCACTGAGCGGAAAAAAATGGAGCAGGCCCTGGTCGACAGCGAAAATAAATATAAATTGATCACGGAGAATATGACCGACCTTATTAATTTGTATGATATTCAAGGAAAATGCTTATATGCCTCTCCTTCTCATCAATCGGTACTTGGTTATTCACCACAGTTATTTGAGGGGAATCATACAAGGGAGTTTGTCCATCCTGAGGATATTCTGATAATGATGGAGCGGTTTTACGAGGTGATTCGGACAAAATCCACTTCTAAAGCAGAGCTGCGCCTACTGCATGCCAATGGGGATTGGCGGTTGTTTGACTGCGCCGCGACCCCGGTCATTGATGAGGTTGGAAAAGTGGCGCATGTCATGATAGTCGGAAAAGACATAACCAAGACAAGACAGGCAGAAGAGCGGTTATGGCAATCGGAGAAATTGTCATTGGTCGGCGAACTCGCTGCAGGTGTGGCCCATGAAATAAGAAACCCGATGACTTCTATCAAAGGGTTTATCCAACTTTTTCAGCAAGGAATCATCCGTAAAGAGTACTTTGATGTGGTACTTTCAGAGTTTAACCGGGTAGAAGAGATTATCAAGGAATTCCTTTCACTGGCGAAGCCGCAGGAAATCCAACCCAAACAGGCCAGTGTTCTTACTTTGTTAACAGAGGTGAGGACATTGATTCAATCGGAAGCCAATCTAAAGAATGTAGAAATAGTACTGGAAGTGGCACCTAATCTCCCGTCCATTATGTGCGACGTTAATCAAATCAAGCAGGTGTTGCTGAATTTATGTAAAAACAGCATGGAAGCATTGGATTCACGGGAAAAGGGGCTCATCAAAATTACCGCTCAAGCCGATGGTGCTGGTGACCAGCTGCTGATTCAGGTTAGCGACAACGGCATCGGCATCAGCGAGGAACGCATCAAGCGACTAGGTGAACCTTTTTACAGCAACAAGGAAAAAGGAACGGGCTTAGGGCTGATGATCTGCTTCCGCATCATCCGCCAGCACAATGGAACCATTACCTTCGAAAGCAAAGAAAATCAAGGCACCACCGTCAATCTCCGGCTGCCGTTAGGGTGAGAGCGGGACTCTTTAGTTAGGGCGCAAATAAAAGTGCCTGCAGCGAAAATAAAGTCGTGATTTGCGCAAATAAATCTACAAATCTCGCAATAAAAATATAACCTGGTCCTAAATTGACACCATCCGACATAAGTGGTATAACCTCAATAAGCGAATTTTCTTAATAAAAGATAAATTCAGGAAGAAAAGGGAGATTGATGATAATGGGACATCGCAGCAAAATACTAGACTGTACGATTCGTGATGGAGGTTTGGTGAACAATTGGGATTTCAGTGTAGAGTTTGTTCAGGACCTGTATAATGGCTTAAGTGAAGCTGGTGTTGAATATATGGAGATTGGTTACAAAAATTCTCCTAAGCTTCTAAATGCCTCAGAGCCTAATCCATGGAGATTTCTTGACGATTCTTTTCTGAAGGAAATCATCCCCGTGAAAAAGTTCACCAAGTTGTCGGCACTTGTCGATATCGGACGTGTGGATCCAAACGATATTCTGCCCCGCGAGCAAAGTGTTTTGGATATGATCAGAGTAGCCTGCTATATCCGCGAGGTCGATAAGGGGCTGGAACTTGTCCAAATGTTCCATGACTTGGGCTATGAAACCACCCTTAACATCATGGCGCTGTCCAGTGTGCCGGAACATCAGCTGATCGAAGCGTTTGAAATGGTCAAGAACAGCCCAGTGGATGTCGTGTACATTGTGGACTCTTTTGGAAGTTTGGACCCGATGGATATTGAGTATCAGGTAAAGAAGTTCGCATCGATGATCCCAAATAAACAGTTGGGCATCCATACGCATAACAACATGCAGCTAGCGTTTGCCAATACGATCAGTGCGATGAGAAATGGGGTTACATTCCTTGACTCATCCGTATATGGTATGGGCCGGGCGGCTGGCAACTGTCATACAGAGCTTCTGCTTAGCTACGTTAAAAATTCGAGATATGAGCTGAAGCCCGTACTAGGTGTCATTGAAAAGCACATGCTCGAAATGCGTCAAAAATGGGAGTGGGGCTACATCATTCCTTACATGATTTCCGGCGTTCTGAATGAGCATCCTCGTGTGGCCATGGCCTACCGTGACAGCTCGGACCGTGATAGATTCGTTGATTTTTATGACAAAGTCACCACACCGGAGGCCACAATCGCTCAAGCACAGAAATAGGAAGCAAGAAATATAGGGGCGGGTCTTACGGCAATAATATTGTTAAATGAAATAAATTCACATTATATTTTTCGATATTGAAAAAGAGGGATAAGGGTAAAACGACCTTATTCCTTTTTTTGATTCTATTTTACAAACAATTTACTTTCGAAATAGTAATATTTTACTATTTTATGATAAACTGGAAACATATGGGCGTTGGGGATAAGGGGGATAAAGATGGAAGGAACGGTAATTGAGTTAAAAAACATACATAAAAGCTATGGAGATACGAAAGCAGTGAATGGAATTTCCCTGACCGTGAAGAAGGGAGAAGTCATGGGAATTATCGGTGCAAATGGCGCCGGTAAATCTACTACTCTAGAAATCATGATGGGGCTTCGTAGTCCTGATTCCGGGACGGTAAAAGTTCTGGGGAAGGATATAAAGGAACATGCGCAGGAAATCAAAAAGCGGATTGGGATTCAACTCCAGCAAACCGCATTATATGACCGGATTAAGGTGAAGGAAGCGTTGGAATTGTTCAGTTCCTACTATGATAAAAAGCGGGATTTGCAGGAGATCATCGATACATTGGGGCTAAGGCCTTATTTGAATAAGTATGTGAAAAATCTTTCCGGCGGCTGGCAGCAGCGGACATCGCTTGCGCTGGCCCTCGTTAATGACCCGGATATCATTTTTCTGGATGAACCGACTACCGGCTTGGATCCGCAAGCACGACTTGAGCTGTGGGCTTGTATCAATCGTTATCGCCAGGAGGGGAAGACAATTCTGTTGTCGACTCATTATATGGACGAGGCGCAAAAGCATTGTGACCGGATTGCGATTATTAAAAAAGGAAAGCTTGTGGCCTGTGATCGTCCGAAGTCATTGATTTCGTCTTTGCTGAGCGAAGCTGGAACGATGGAGGATGTTTATTTACAGGTTGCGGTGGACGTGTAAGGGGGGAATGAATATGAATTCAATATTGACGCATACCAAGATGGAATTGAAGTTATTTTTTCGTGAAACACTGGCCATGCTGTTTACGTTTATTGTTCCTGCTGTCTGTTTTGTCGTGTTTGGCTTGATGTTTAAATCCAATACCTACGAGGGTGGCCTGGATTATTTTCAAGCGTATATTCCGGGGATGATTTCGATCATTATTTTTACCACCGCGTTTTTCTCGATGGGCCTGCAAGTTGTGATTGATCGGGAAAAAGGGGTCTACAAGCGTTTAATGGGCACTCCCTTGCAACAAAATGCCATTTTTACGGCCACAATTGCCAAAGGCTTCCTCGCGATTTATGTAGGGGCGATTGAAATTCTGCTGGTTGCCAAGTTTTATTTCGGAGCAGACTTAACGCCGCATCCGTTTGAATTTTTTCTGGCGTTGACGTTTTGCTCGGTGACATTTTTTTCGATTGGTTTTATTGTTTCGAGCCTTGCGAAGCGGATGCAAACCGCATTGGGCATAGCGATGGTTGCGATGTATCCGATGTTTTTTCTTTCGGGAGCGACTCTTCCGTTAGAATCACTGCCTGACATTTTGCAAAAAATGGCCGTGGCGGTCCCGTTAACCTATGTCGTAAATATATTGCGCGATGGCTGGAACGGAACGCTTTTCACGGCAGGGGCAGTAACGGATATCGCCGTTTTGGCAGGAATACTGGTCGTCTCGACATTGATTGGTACGAAATTTTTCCGTTGGACGTGAAGCAGGGGTTGGTTCCCTGCTTCTTTTTTTGAAGACATTTTCTCCTATTTATCTAACAGTTTTGTCCTCAATAAGTCCTATTGAAGACACTCTTCCTTATTTTTCCCACGTATTTGCCTTCACTAGCGAATGTACACGCCCCGAGAAAACTGCGCAACCTGTTGTATAGTCTAATCCGTTGCAAGATTCCCCAAGAACAGTCAACTTTCTGCGTCTGCCAAGCTATAAACCTTCGAACCTACGGGACTTTCAGACTATTTTGTCTATTTAGTGAACAAAAATTAGCAATTTAATGGTAAAATCGGTTTGGTGGAAAATTTCATCCAGCAGTACTTTAGCAGATACCAACCAACTCATTTGACGGATGGATAAAATTCATCCAACCGACATCTAATATGACAATCCATCATAGCAATTTACGATACATAAAGATGAATTCATGGCTTATGTAACCTGTTTTGAGGCTAACACGGACCAGTCAGGTCTTTATACCTAGTAAACAAGGGTCTTTTGTCGGTTTAAAGCATTTCATTCTATATAACTATAGGAAGGTAAAAGATGGAAGTATTAACTGCAGTACATACAGATATCGGAAATAAAAAAGCAACCAATCAGGATAGTTTATGTTTGAAAGTGGCCCAAACCTCGCTTGGAAAGGTTGTGCTAGCCGTCATATGTGATGGCATGGGCGGGCTTGCCAAAGGAGAGGTTGCCAGCGCCAGTGTCATCCATGCTTTTTCTAATTGGTTTGACGACGAGCTTCCTTCAAGGCTACTGAGTGAAAGTTTTCACGAGCTTCAGCTTGATTGGGAGCGTATCATTCATGAGCAAAATCAACGAATTGCGGAGTACGGGCGGAGGGTAAACATTCAGCTTGGCACAACCTTAACCGCGTTCCTGTTGATTGACACCAAGTTTATGCTCATTGGTCATGTCGGCGACACAAGGGCCTATCGAATCTCCAACCATAATCTCGAGGTCATGACAGAGGACCAGACGGTGGTCGGTAGGGAAATAAGGCGCGGCACCTTAACTCCGGAGCAAGCGAGACGCGACCCGAGACGGAATGTTCTGTTGCAATGCATCGGCGCATCAAAAGTGGTGGAGCCCGATTTCATAAGCGGAACACCCGAACCGGAAGAGGTGTTTATGCTTTGTTCCGATGGTTTTCGCAATATGATTAGCGAAAACGAGATTCACTCCCTTTTCGCGCCTCAGGCATTAACCGATGAAACGATGATGGAGCAAAAAGCCAAGGAATTGGTGGAGCTTAATAAGCAAAGGCAGGAAACCGACAACATCTCTGTTTTGCTTGTTAAAATTTCGTAAGGATGGGGATTTCTTTTGGCAGCAATAGGGTCTGTTATAGACGGGAAATATGAAATACTGAAGCTCATTGGCAAGGGCGGAATGTCAAAGGTATATCTGGCGATGGACAAACGTCTGAACAAACAATGGGCCGTCAAAGAGATTGAAAAAAAAGCCAGAGATAAACATAATGAGGTCGTCATTCAGAGCGCGATTGCTGAAGCGAATATGATCAAGAAGCTTGACCATTCGGCCTTGCCACGGATTGTCGATATTATCGATGATGGGAATGTTATTTTTGTCATCATGGACTATATCGAAGGGGAGCCACTGAGCAAGATTTTGGACCATGAAGGCGCTCAGCCTCAGGATTTAGTGATTGAATGGGCGATGCAGCTTTGCGAAGTGCTCGACTACTTACATACGAATAACCCCCCTATCATCTACCGGGATATGAAGCCGGCAAATGTCATGCTGAAGCCTGACGGAAATTTAAAATTAATAGACTTCGGGATTGCCAGAGAATATAAAGAGGAAAATCTGGCCGATACGGTCAATTTGGGAACAAAAGGCTATGCCGCGCCAGAGCAGTTCGGCGGAAAAGGGCAAACGGACCCAAGGACGGACGTCTACTGTCTCGGGGTCACGCTTTATCATCTCGTCACCGGCCAAAATCCAAGTGAACCTCCCTATGAGTTGTATCCGATTCGCCATTGGAATCCGCAATTATCCGGCGGCTTGGAAAAAATAATCCAAAAATGCACCCAGCTGAATCCCGATGACCGCTATCAATCCTGTGCCGAGCTGCTCTATGCGCTGAATCATTATGAAGAAGTCGATGATATTTATCGCAACAAACTAAAGAAGAAACTCCGACAATTCTGTTTCGTCGCTGGGGCCGCCGCCTTGAGTTTGGCAGTGGGCATTACCGGTCAAGTCATGAAAATCCAAACCGATAACGATGATTATAACCGTCTAGTACAGATGGCAGAAAAGGCCTCAGCCGATAATAATAAAATCGACTACTATTTGAAGGCCATTGATATCAAGCCGATGGAAAAACACGCCTATGTTGGGCTAATCGATGCGTTTAAAAATGATGCCGCCTTTACGGTCGAGGAAGAAGAGCAATTCAAGAAAAAAATAAACGCCCATCTCGTCGAAATACGTGAAAATCCCGGGTATGCCGACCTTGCCTTCGAGGTAGGTAAAGCCTATTGGTACTATTACGATTATGGAAAATCTGAGAATAGTGATAACCAAATCACGAGAATGAAAAGCTCGGTCCAATGGTTTGAGGATGCCGTCAATTACGGGGACAAGAATAGTGATTTTTACGAAATGGCTACAGTTTACCGGGATATCGGCAAATTTAATCAGGACATCACCCTTCAGATTGAGGAAGCTTCTGATCAAGGCAAATACAAGCCGTACTGGGAAAACATTAAAAGTCTTGTAAAAATGATTGAAGAGAATCCGGATGAAAGTGAGATTGTTAAACTGGAACTCTACAAATTAACGATGTATTCGGTAGAGATGTACGCCCGGAAGCTTAAACTCGATGGCATAAAGGAAAACGACATTCGTGCTGTCGTACAATCTGTCAAGAAAAGCACAAGCAATGTCGCGGTTACTGCCGAAAAGACGGAACTGATTAAAAATGATGTGATCAACCGCTTTGAGCCAACCGAAAAGGCGATTGAAACCGCGTTTCGAAATTCATAGGAAGGGGGAATTCGAATGGATGCAGCGACTTGGCTAAAAATCTCCATCATCGGATATTCCCTTGCAGGTGTACTGTTGGTAGTGGCAATCATTATGTTTTTTAAGATGAACATTCGAGCCATTATCGGGGATCTAAGCGGGAAAACAGCAGCACGAAAAATCAAGGAGATTCGCGAACATAACAAAGGAAGTGACAACAAACGGCTCCAGCCGAAAGCCTTTCGTCTGGACCGGGAGTCCAAGCGGCTCGGACGCACAGGTGGGTTAGGAAGGACAGGAAGGACTGGGAAGACAAATCCTGAAACAGAAGAGATCCAGTTAATTGGTACCGAAGCCAAGTCTACTGAGCTTATAACTGATGGGGGCAACGATTCAACTGTACTGCTGGCTAATCAGGGAGCTTCTCAATCAACCGTTCTGCTTTCTGAACATGACGCAACTGTCCTTCTTTCCGATGAAACAGAAATCCTGTCAAATGAAACATCCGCATTAGATGCCACTGCTTTGTTGGAAAATGAGGGCGTCCCGGCTTTTGAGGTGCAAAAGGATATTAAAATCGTCCATACAGAAGAGGTTATTTAGCAAAAGGGGAATAAAGGCATTTACTGATGTCTTGACTATATTATTTTTCGGGGAGAGTGAAAAATGGTGAACAAAAGGAAATCAAGAGCAGCCCGCATGTTGGCGATTGTTCTTGCCGTTTTGCTGGTTACCTACAACATACCATTTGGCATGTTTACGAGTGTATTTGCGGAGGAGGAACCTACAGAGGAACTTGTGACACAGGAACCTGGAGTGGAGCAGCCTCCACAGGACCCATCTGACGAAGAGCCGCCAGGCGAAAATGATCCTGCTCCAGGTGATGGGCAGGAAGAACCAGTTAATCCGGCACCAGACAGCCCCGATCCGGTCACACATGATATTTCAGTGACGACAATAGGATCAGGAACCGTACGAATTAATGGGACGGACTATCAAGGCAAGGAAGTTCTGGTTCCGGTTCCGGATGGGGAAGGGAACGTCATCAAGATTATTCCTGGCGAAGGACATCAACTGAATGTGGTCGAAATTGACCACGAAACTATTGATCTTGCAGATTTAACTGCTAATCAGGACGGCAGCTATGACTATACAGTTGAAAAGGTATCCAAGCCCTATAGCATAAGTGTCACCTTTGCGGCTAACATCTTCACGCTGACTTTTCAATACGACAGCGATAAAGGCAAAGTGCTGGAGGGCGATAAAATTATCTCAGCTGGTGGTTTCGTAGAACAGGTGGCAGGGTCGACGCCAGAGTTCAAGGTCGTTCCGCAAACAACTTACCATGTCAGTAGTATTATGTTTGGAACAATACCGATTGAGATTCCAGTTGAATACACGAAGTCAACAGAAGTATTCAACTTCCACGCTCCTGAAGTAAAGGGAGATGTAACAGTGAAAGTGGAATTTGAAAAAAATAGCTACAATGTGACTAATGTTGCCAGCGATAATGGAGTAGTGACTCTCGATGACAAGGTCAAGGAGGGAGAAACTACGGTGGTCGAGGAAGGCAGCAATGTTTCCGTTACGATGGTTCCGGATTTCAACTATACGGTTGATTCGATAAAGATTACCAAGGATGGCGCTAGTACCATCATCACCGAAGGTATTGTCGACAACGATAGCAGTTTCACTTACACTGTTGAAAACATTACCGGGGATACCACTATTGAGGTCACCTTTATACAGCTTGAAGTATTAATGGGTCCATGGAGTGAGTATGTAACAATTACGGCTTCAGCTGGTTCACTCACGCATAAAGACCCCAATAAGGAAATGTACGTGTTTTCCAACGGAGCGAAGGTAAACATTGAGCCAAAGTCGGAATATACAAAACTATTTCTTACTACTTCAGATAAGTCACAGCCAAAGTCGAGCTCGATGTATACAATCACTAGTAACACCTCGATCAAAGAGATGAAGGTGAAAATTGGCAACAAACGAAAGAGTGAGCGGAAAATTAACCTGCCTGAGGATATCTTAATCTTGTTCGATACACAAAACCCGACTGTGGAAAAACCTGTATTGGAGGGTCCCAATCATGCCACCGTCAATGGTAAGGATTGGTACAGCGGGGCCGTGAAAATTCCTGTTGCGATTACCAACACGCCGCAAGATTATTTTGAGGCACGGAAACTGATTGCAACCTACGCTTCTGAAATTGATAAAGTTTACTATAGTAAAGATGCCGAAGCAACTGTTCAATCGGTAGAAAATCGTTTAATTACAACTGCCGATAAGGATTATCAGGGAGTCTACAAGATTACGGCGGTCGATAAAGCAGGAAATCCGTCATCTGTGAGAGATGTTCCTATCAACATTGATAAAACCGCCCCAACCCTCGCCGAGGGCAGAGCGGTAAAGGTGGAAAAGGTAAATGATGATCTTGTATCTAAGATCATTAATATTATTTCATTAGGATTTTTCGCTAATGAAGGGATCAAGGTGACGGTTCTGGCCAAGGATGAAGCGTCAGGCATACAAGATATTTCGTTGATTGCCCATCAAGGGGATTCGAGCAAAACGGTTCAAAAATTAGACCCGACCAAATTCGATGACAAAACCAAGAAAACAGCAACAGGAACCTTCCTGCTTAACGATGATAGTTTCGATGGAACGTTCTCCGTAGAAGTGACCGACAACGTCAACAATAAAGAAGAATATGAGGTCACCAAGGATAATGTCGAGCCAGAAGGCAATGCGAATTTCGTGATTGACCGGGTCAAGCCAAATGTGGAAATAAAAGTGGCTTCTGATACAAAAGAAGAGCCGTACATCGATGGGGATACGGAATATTACCCTTCCGATGTGAAGCTCAATGTCAAAGCGGAAGACCAGCAATCCGGTGTTCAGAAAGTAACGGTTAAGCTGAACAACAAGGAAATAAAGACCTATGATTTTTCCGAAGCAACCGAGAAGCAGACAAATCCGGTTCTCGACCAAATCGACACAAGTACATTGAAAGATAACGGCAGAAAGTATACGTTCTCGGTAGATGTTGAGGACAACGCCGGCAATAAAAATAGTGCCGCTACACAACGAGAGAAAATCGTCATTGACGAAGCTGCACCGGAATTGGAAAAGGTCCAGTTTGATGTCGTGAATGATAGCACGATAGCCAGGACACTCAACTTCTTAACGTTTGGAACCTTCTTCAATAAGAAAATTAACATTACCGTTAATGTGAAGGACGATGCTTCTGGAATAAAGGATGTTATCCTGCAGGCTGTCAAAGCAGGTGCAGACAAAGGAACGGCGATACCTGCTGTGGAGGACAGCTTAACGAAAACAGGATTAACTGCAGAAAAGAAATTCGAACTTGATGTGGACAGTTTTAAGGGAACGTTCCAGGTAGTAGTAGCCGATAACGTTGGCAACAAGAATCAAGTACCATACCAGGTAACTAGCCTAAATTCGAACATCCAGTCTGCCGACAGCGGGATTGTGATGATTGAAAAAACAAATCCGGAAGCCGAGATTAAGATAACTCCGTTTCCTGGCGAAACATACTATAATAACCCTGAAACCGGCGCTGAATACTATAGCGGCGATGTCACATTCGATGTTCAAGCGAAGGATGCCGATTCAGGTGTCAATGCTGTCAAAATTGATGTGAATGGCACTGTCATTAACAACGGCGATGATCCGTATTATTTTTACGATAACAATACAAAGGCAACCATGGTCACAGATAATATCAAACCGATTCGTACGAATGATGAAGGAATTGCGATTGACCAGGACGGGTCTTACACGATTAATGTGGAAACAGTTGATAATGCCTTAAATGGTTTCGCAACCGCGAAAAAGATTTTTAAAGATACAAAAAGCCCAGACAAAGACGATTTTGAGTTCAATTTTGCTGTCGATGAGCAATATGTCAATCCTTCAGACACGCTCACCAACTACGTTGAACTGACCGAGTACGGCTTCTTCTTTAAAAAGCCAATCACGGTTACCATCAAAGCAAAGGACTTTGAAGAGCAGGACGACTTTGATGCCACAAGCGGCCTTAAATCGCTGACAATCTACTTGCAAGATTACGAGAAAGGAAAAACCTATGCTGTTACTGCAGATGGTTTCTTAGCGGAAATCGACGGCACGGCTGTCGAGGGGATTGCCGGAATTCCGACAGCGGAGGCATTCGGCTTTACCGTTCCGGCTGCTTTTAAAGGGCAAATTTTTGCAAAAGCAACGGACAATGTTAACAACTCCAGTGAGTTTGTCACACCGAACGGGACAGTTATTGAAGATGAAGCACAGCACGCAAAAGAAACTCATATCGCGTTTAAAAAGGGCGAAACAAAATATAAAGACAACAACAACCTCGAGCTTTACAGCCATAATGTCGATGTGAAGCTGACAGTGACCGATACGTATTCTGGTCTCAAGCAGGTTGAGTGGTGGGTGGAAGCACCATATGATCGAGCGAATAATCAATATGGAAAGCTTGAAATCGGCAATGACGGGAATTTCTTACCGAGCAGCCATGACGCCGGCTGGAGCAAGGATAAAGTGGACCATAACCTGGTGACAGAAATGAGCAAAATCATTACCGTCAGCAACAATAGCAATGACATTAAAGTAAAAGCAAAGATTACCGACCAGGCAGGAAACACAACGGAACAGGATCTCAAGTTCAGCATCGACAAAACGGCGCCGACCATTAAGGTGACCTATGACAACAATACGGCAGATCCAGTGAATCCTGATTATTTCAAAGCCGACCGAACTGCGACGATAGTCGTGACCGAGCGGAACTTTACTGCAAAAGATGTGGAATATTTGATTACCAATACCGATGGCGTGATTCCGTCGTTAGTCGGCTGGTCTACTACAGCTAATGCACAGGACCCTGATAAGACAACACATACGGCAACCGTGAAATACACGGCAGACGGGGATTATACGTTTAATATCAAATACAAGGACAATGCCGGCAATGCTGCTCCGGCAGTGCCACAGGATCGTTTTACAATTGATAAAACCATTCCTGTCATCCAGGTTTCTTATAGTAATAATGCAGCGGCTAACGGTAACTATTACAAGGCCGCCAGAACGGCGACCATTTCGATTACCGAGCATAACTTTGACCCAAGCCGTGTGAAGATTACCGGCAGTGCCTCCGATAATGGCAATCCGGCAGCCTTCCCGAACGTGAGCGGCTGGTCGGCAAGAGGGGATGTTCATACCGCAACGATTCAATATGGCACTGATGGCAAGTACAGCTTTGACATTGATTTTGTCGATATGGCCGGAAACCAGGCGGCCGACTACAAGTCAGAAGAGTTCGTGATCGACCAAACAGCACCGCAGCTTTCGATTACAGGGGTTGGGGATCAGACGGCTAATAATGGCGATGTGATTCCGGTCGTTTCGTACTCCGATACGAACTTTAATAAGAACGCCGTATCCATCAAGCTTACAGGAGCAATTCGTGGTCCTGTAACCCTAGACGGTGCCTATACCGATGGACCGAACGGCCAGGTATTTACGTTTAACAATTTTGAGAAGAAAAAAGAAGTCGACGATCTCTACACGTTGACAGCAACGCTTACGGATTTTGCCGGAAACGAATCAACCCAGACCATTCATTTTTCTGTCAACCGTTTTGGTTCCGTCTATGCTTTTGACGATTCTTTGAAAAATATCAAAGGCAAGTATGTCCAGAAAGAAATGGATGTCATCCTGACTGAAACGAACGTGGACAGTCTAAAACAGGATAGTATTAATGTCAAAATGACCAAGAACGGCACTCCTTCCGATTTAGTTGAAGGAAAAGATTATACAGTGACTGAAACAGGCGGCAGCGGCCAGTGGAGCCAGTACAAGTACGTCATTAAAAAAACTTTGTTTGCCGGCGATGGCAAATACACGGTTGCTCTTTACTCAGAGGATGCAGCGGGAAATATCAATGAAAATATCGATGAGAAGAAGCAGGCCGAAATCTCCTTTGGAATTGATAAGACGGCTCCAGTGATTGTTCCGATTGATATCGAAAGCGGCGAACAATATCCGTTGGAAACGAAAACAGCCACGGTCTCTGTCAAGGACAATCTTGTGCTGGAGGGTGCAACCTTCTATTTGAACGGGGAAAAAGTGAAGCATGAACAGAACGGGGAGAACTTCACATTTGATATTCAGAGCTCAAACATCAAGCAACATGTGAAGATTGTCGCGGTTGATGCCGCAGGAAACGAACTGACAAAAGAAGTGAACGATATTCTTGTATCAACAAACCCGATTGTTCGTTGGTATAACAATACACCTTTGTTCGCTGGATCCATCGGCGGCATCGGCGGGTTGGCGATTGCCATCACAGCGCTCGTCCTCTACCGCAGGCAGAAGAAACTGGCAGATGTAGAAAAACAGGCAAGCTAACACCAATTTAGGTGATTTGGGGAGAGAACGGTTTTGATATTAACACTTTTTGATTGGGGCAAGGCGATTACAATCGTCTTGCCTTAAAAAATCACCGAGAGATATGTTTTAACAGGGTTCACCCATTGATGCATTTGGGTCGGGAACGGCATCAACGATCAGTTCGTCTTGAAGATACATAAGCTGAAAAAAAGGATGATGTGTGGAAATGAAGCTAAAAAAGGCCCTGGTAACAATTTTTTCAATCTTAATGATAGCGGGGGGCACTGGCTGTATGAAAGACGATGCCGCTCAACAACTATTAACCTATCTTAACGATAAATATAACCAGGAATTTGTGATTGAAAGGTTGAAAGAGGGCAGCGCCGTGTTCTCGGAAATATACGGAAAGGATCTGGTAACTGTCCATCCGAAAGGGAACTCTGAAATGGTGTTTTTGGCCAGTGAGGATACGGAAAAGGATGGGGCCTATTGGGACACCTATCTATTGGCTAAATGGGGCGAGGAACTGAAAACCAAATTGGCAGATGAAATAGAGAAGGAACTTCCATCTGGAAGCGACTATAAAGTAATCATCGATGCTATCGACCTTGGCGATGAAAAAGCGATTAAAAAGTATTCCGTTGACAAATTTTTAGCGGAACATCCTAAGGCCACCGTCGATTTGGTCGTCGGAATCAAAATGTCCGGCACTCCTGATGTCAGCCAATACGGCAAAATGGCAGCAAAGCTTTTACAAATCTTAAAAAACAAAGGGACAGAGCGATACACCCTGTCGGTTGGGTTCGTGGATGACTCCGAGGATATCGCCGACTATATCCGGACGGCAGCCATCAATAATATATCTTGGTCCAATCTTGATGCCAAGGTCTACGGCGACATCAATATCGATGAGCGGGTCAATACGCTGGATGAACAAACCGTCATCGATCTTTATCAAGCCTATAAGGAGTGAGCGGCATGTCTGTGAATATTACGCGCTTTTCTGGAGCTTCCGGTTCTCCCAGTTGGTCTTTAGTTCCGGTGTACCATGTGGAACTACATAAGTTTCAACGACATGCTCGATGACATTCTCGTTTACCAGGTTATACGTATTGAATTTTAACTTTTTCTTATTGGCGGTGCGGACGATTAACACCTTAAAGGAGAGGCCGCTCCAGTATATATCGGTGATTTCATTGATGGCGGCCCGTTGCTTTTTGCCTTCGAGATAGCCATTTTCAACAGCCAATAATGTCTTTCCATCTAAAACGACCGATAACAGCTGCAATAATTTCGCGCCGAAGAACAGTGTGCCCGGGATGCCAATCAAGATGCCAAAAAACGCTCTGACAATACTTGAATCAGGCACAATATAAAAGAGAATGAACAACCCGGCCAGAGTCATCAGGCCTGCGCTAAACACCATACAGCCGGCCCAAAACTTTAAATAGACAACCTCTACTTTCCCGTCGGTTATTTTAAGATTATTTTCCATCACTTAGCAGCTTCCTTATCTATCTTTTTTGGCAGGCCGAGGTTATGATTTGTTCAAACACCTTTATTGCAATTTTGATTTAATCTACTATTGATAGTGGTATCCAAATTTTACATATAAACTAATTATAGAAGAATTAACAGTAGCAAACAATATACTTATTCACTACTTTAGTAGGATTAATCAACTTGGTTCTTTAGTCCTGCTAAAAAATGACAGACTTGAAAGTGGAAAAAACACAAGACAATTGAAAACGTTTGCAGTATAATAATAGTAGATAATAGGAAAGGGGATTCAACAATGGAACTAGTAATTGGACTACTTCAAAATGCCAAGCCGGAAGAGCCTAGTGAAGAACTTACCCCGCTAACAGTAGAGGAAGAGACTGTGGAACCCTATGATTATGACTATAATAAAAGAATATGGTTTTAATATATAACTAATATAATGAAGCGAACCGTAACCCTAGTAAAATATAAAGGGTGGTTCGCTTTTATTTTTTTCACCAAGGTACATTTTTAAAAGATCTTTGATTGGGCTAAACAAGTGCATCTGCTCCATATTCATGTCAAGTATTTTATGTTACTATCATTAAAAGAGAATGTATAAAAAGGAGAGATCCATTAGTGGCAATTTTGGTTACCGGCGGGGCCGGTTATATCGGCAGCCATACGTGTGTGGAACTGCTCAATGCTGGACATGAAATCATCGTTTTAGATAACTTATCCAATAGTAAAATGGAATCTTTAAATCGGGTTAAGGCAATTTCCGGTAAGGATTTTAAATTTTATCAAGTGGACTTGCTTGACCGGAATGGCGTGGAGGAAGTTTTTGCGGCCAACAGTATTGAGGCTGTTATCCATTTCGCCGGATTAAAGGCGGTCGGCGAATCGGTCTCGATTCCGCTTCATTATTATCACAATAACATCACCGGAACGCTAATTCTATGCGAGGTGATGGCGAAGTACGGTGTTAAAAAGCTGGTGTTCAGTTCTTCCGCAACCGTTTATGGCATGCCGGAACGGGTGCCGATTTCCGAAGATTTCTCGCTGAGTGCCACCAATCCATATGGCCGCACGAAGTTAATGATTGAAGAAATTTTACGGGATCTGTATGTTTCAGATAATAGCTGGAGTATTGCCTTGTTGCGTTATTTCAACCCGATTGGGGCCCATGAGAGCGGCACGATTGGCGAAGACCCGAACGGGATACCGAACAATTTAATGCCATTTATTACCCAGGTCGCGGTCGGAAAGCTGAAACAGCTACAGGTGTTCGGCAATGATTACTCGACTGTCGATGGCACCGGAGTCCGGGATTATATCCACGTGGTCGATCTGGCTAACGGACATCTAAAAGCGTTGGAAAAAGTCATGGATGTCACCGGTGTGGAAGCCTACAATCTGGGAACAGGGACAGGCTATAGCGTTTTGGAGATTGTGGCCGCGTTTGAAAAAGCCTCTGGAGTGGACATTCCTTATAAGATTGTTGATCGTCGTCCAGGGGATATCGCGGTTTGCTATGCAGACCCGGCCAAAGCGAAAAATGAACTGGGCTGGGCGGCTGAGCGAGGCATCGAAGACATGTGCCGCGATTCGTGGAAATGGCAGAAAAATAACCCGAATGGGTATGAAGCGTAGGCCGACGTTTGGTACACAAAAAAGCACCCAGCGAATTGATAATTGAGGTGCTTTTGCCGAAATGACAGTCGTATTGGCATCGTAAGTTGGTATATGGAAAAGTAAAACTCGCCATAGCAAAATAGGCGAGTTTCTTTTTTAGGAATACCAAAACTTCACTCACTTTTAAGTAAGATGTCTTGTCCTTAATCGGGAGTAACCGGCAAAAGTAAAATAAGCGGAGAATTTCCGGTTATTTACAAAATGGAGCTCGTTTCAGGGGAAATAAGCGGAGTTTTTCCGCTTATGCGAAGCAAAATCTCCAATTTTCGAATTTTTCGAGTCAATAGGCGGAATTTCTCCGTCTATTTAGGCCTTTTTTTAAAATAATTACGAATTAAGCGGAATTACTCCGTCTATTTTCAGCTCTGGTGCTTAACCTGATCCCCCAACGCCTCTAAAAAAACTTATTAAACCTTTTGCAGATTCGATTCCTCCGGTTCTAAGATGGCAGCGCCAGGTTCTAGTTCCACTGGTGCAGGGCGTTGTTTTTTGCTGATAAAGAAGAATACCCCCAAAAGCACAAGCAGTCCTCCGGAAATCTGCCAGCCGGACAGCCCCTCGCCAAGAAGGAAGTAGGCGAGAATCGTGGAACCAACGGGTTCTCCTAAAATACTCATCGAAATCGTGGTTGCATTCACGTAGTTTAACAGCCAGTTATTGATTACGTGGCTAACGGTTGGAACGATGGCAAGCAACAGAAAAATGCCCCACTCCTTCGCAGGGTAGCCGGTCATCGGGGCTTGTGTTACCAAATTATAGACCACCAGCACAATGGATGCGCTGAAAAACACGCAAAAGCTGTATATCCAATGCGTAAATTGTTTGATGATGGTTTGGCCGATAAACAGATAGCCCACAACAGCAATGACGCTCAAAAACGATAGAATGTCTCCTTTGATAGCAGCGGCGCTATGGCCGAGGTCACCCCAGCCAATCATCACGGCGCCAACAATGGCGATGCCCATCGTGGCCAAAGCGGATGTGGTTGTCCGTTCCTTGAACAGGAAAAACCCGCCAATTAATGAAACCAGCGGCTGCAACGCCAGGATGATTGTTGAACTGGCGACCGTTGTGTACTTCAACGAGCTAAACCACAGGACAAAATGGAGGGCAAGGAAAACGCCCGATAAAAATAACAGCGCTCCATTTTTGGGGCTGATCCGCCGGAATTCATGGCGATAGCGCCAGACCACCGGCATTAACAGAAGACTGGCGAACAACATGCGATACATACTTAATATAGATGCCGGCGCATCCGACCATTTGACAAAAATAGCCGAAAACGAGATGGCAATGATTGAAATGGTCAACGGAAGCCCGATGGGGATTGGTCGTTGGTGCTGATTCATCGTTTTGGTTCTTCCTTTCTTTATAACTAAACATCAAAATGGACATTATTAAGCTACTATTATAACACGGAAAAGGGTAGTAACAGACTCGAAAACATGAAAAAAACGCTGTTGATGATAAAAATCAACAGCGTTGTTCAGTAGCCTTGCACGTCCACGTGGTCACTCCACGGTATGGAATTCTTTCAGCATTTCGTCAAATCGTGCGCCATGGCCCTCTTCAGCTTCGAGGAACAGGGTTTGGGTGATGACAAAGCTGCCGCTCCCACCGTTGCCCATGACGTAGACTTTGGCGAGCGGGGTGTTCCACTCGGTCCCTTTCCCTTTTGCTGTCACCAATGTTGCTTTCATTGGGTAGGACACTTCCTCGGTGCGCAGGATTTCGTCGTATTCTTTCGCAAGTATTGTCTTTACCTCTTCGATCGCAGCACCTGGCTCCTTGTTTTCTAGCTGTTTAATCTCCATTTCCACCGTCGGATATTTTTCAGGCAGAGCTTCTTTTAACACAACCTTATCCGAGGTTTCGGTGGTGACAAATTGGTAGCGCGCCTCATCGACGTATAAAACGTACTTGGCTTTCTTTCCTTCGTGTAGATTTAATTTTGTTTCTTCATCGGAACCTTCTATTTTTGTCGTGACATCTTTCTCCGGTGCAAACATCGATTTGACCTTGTCAATCATCGCACTGCCTGTTGAGGTTTGTGTGCCAAAGGCAATAAGTAATGATGCTGCGACAGCCAGAAACAGGACGATTCGTTTTTTGCCGCGCTTTTGTTTTGCCGGTTTCCGTCTGGTTCTGGTCGTTTCTTTTTCAAAAAGCTCTCCTTCAATAATGTTCCACATTTCGGTTGTGTCCTTTGATGAAAATACGGTCTCACTTTCTAAAGCTTGTTTGATTCTCTCGTCAAATGAATTAGCCATGCAGATTCCCCCTCACATTCTCGTCCAATGCACTCCGCAACAGTTCTTTTCCTTTTTTTAGCCTGGTTTTGATGGTGTTTTGATTGGCGTTCAGCACTTCTGCGATTTCTTTTTCGGTAAAGCCCTGCAAATATTTCAATATAATCGGCACCCGGTACATTTCATGGAGACCTGCTATCGCTTCCTTTAACTCCCGATGTTGCTTTTCAGCTGAGGCAAATTCCTCGTCCTCGCCAATCGAGCGGTTAAGGCGGGTGACATTGGCCTCCTTGGTCAATAGTCGATTGCACTCATTGATGACAATTTGAAAAAACCATGGGTCAAATCGTTTCGTTTCATCGAATTGCCCGATATATCTATACACGCGGATAAACGTCTCTTGCACGGCCTCCTTGGCCATTTCATTGTTTTTCGTTATGTTAACAGCTACTCCAAGTGCCTTATGGACATACTCATCGTAAAAAGCTTTAAATTCCTTCTTATCGCCACTTTTCAACTTTCGTACCCGTTTTAAATCCACCGAAAACTCCCCTCCTTGCTTTTCACTAATATATACCAGAAAAAGATGGGAAAAGTTTGCCTTCTAGTAAATTTTTTTAATAGAAGGCGAACCTCTGTTTTCATCACGAGGTTCGCTATTCTTTTGGGGATTGTCTTAATTTAAATTTTTTCTTGTTGGGGAATCATAAGGGAAATATCCGATGAGATGAGGTAGGGGACATGAAAAAGTATGTATTTATGATGTTAAGTCTTATTTATTTAGGATTGGCATCGCCAGTATCGGCACAGCAAGGGGTGCCTATTTTGGTTTATCATTCGATTGCGGAATACAAAGGAATAGGGTCGAAGGAGTTATATGTGACACCGGAAAATTTTGAACTGCAGATGAAATATTTGCGTGACCATGGCTTTACGCTGCTGACGTTTGAACGATGGCAGGACATGAACAAGGTAAAGAAGCCAATTTTTATTACGTTAGATGATGGGTACAAAAATAACCTTAATGCCTTTCGGGTTTTTCAAAGCTTGCGAACCGAGCGCTTTTCGCCAGTGGCCACGATTTTTGTGATCTCGGACTTTATCGGCCGGTCAAACCGGTTATCGGAAGTGGATTTAAAAAGGCTGGCCCAATCCGGCTATTTTTCGATTCAGTCGCATACCGCCACGCACCCGGATTTAACAAAGGTCATCGACTTTTCTCATGAACTAAAGGATGCAAAGGAAAAAATCGAACGGATCACGGGAAAACCCGTCATTGCCCTGAGTTATCCCTATGGGAGCTTCAGTAAAAAGGTAGTAGAGGAGACCAAAAAATATTACTCTTTCGGGATCACTACGACACCTGAGCGTTTTACTCCAAAAGGCATGAAGGATGAACGCTATTTTCTCCCGCGGATTTATGTAAAAAACTCAACAACGATCGATGAATTTGCCAAAATCGTGGAATAATTTGCAAAGGGAGACTGTTCCCGAGAAGCAGGGACGGGTTCCCGTCTTTTTTTAGTGGAGCAACTGATCTTCCCGTTTATCAATATACAAACTCCCATCCTGCTGCAGCTCCGCATAAAAAACATCGGAGAGCGTAGCCCCGGATTGGGCCAGCTGTTGATGTACCCAGTCCTTGCTCAGGTTAAATTGCTGTAAATTCTCTTCGATGATTTCTCCGTTTGAAATGATCTGAAATGGAATCGGGATTTGCGGCTGTTTGGGTTCTGCAGTGGCCGCATCCTCCCGTGTTAATGGCTGTTTAGTCTTCTTCAGGAGAACAGTCAATTCCCCGTTTGTTTCCATAATCCCATAATCGACCTCTTGAATGGAGAAGACATCTTTTGTGCGCAGCAAAGCCTGCAACTCATCCATATCGAGGCGCAGTTTTTTTAACGTATGTTCCAGTACCTTGCCTTGTTTGATGACAATCACCGGTTCCCCTTGGGTGATTTTCCGAAACGTTTTAGATTTAAGATCAATGAATGCAACCAGCACCGTGAGTCCGCACCATGTCAAAAGGCTAACGAGTCCGGTGGAAAATTTTAAGCTCGGGTCAACGGTCAGCGTACCGGCAATCGCTCCGATTGAAATCCCGGTGACATAATTGAAAAAGGTCAGCTCCGATACCTGCTTCCTGCCCATCATTCGCGTCAACAGGAACAACACGACGAACGCGCCGACTGCCCGGGCAAAAACCTCTATCATACTCATAGGCATACCTCCTTGGCATAGATTTCCCTGCTCCAGTGGGGATTATAACCTGTTCAATTGGGCATTTTTTTTGAAAAAAAGGTTTGGCGGAATACATTGGAAAATCGGCGAAATGGAGCGAGTATCCGGCGAAATCATCCCCAAGTTTGGCGAAATGCGCCATGGTACGGCGAAATAAGCAACAAATTCGGCGAAAAGCATTGCGGGAGAGGAAGTTTCCAGCCCTTTCAAAAAGAAAAACCCTTCATCAAAGGGCTTTCTGCTTTTCGGGAGGTTTTTCTGCTTCGGAACTTGTGAGCGCGGCACTAGAATGGGCGAAATCGTTGTGGTTGCCATGAATGTTGCCGAGGCCTTGGTTATGCTTCTTGCTGCTTTTAAAATCTTCAATAAAGTTGTTGCCGATGCTGAAGGACGATGCTGCCTCAATACTGCCGATTTTAATACTGCCGATATGAAAAGTGGGGGACAAAATCGGGGAGATCACAGGCTTTCTTCCTTCCTGGTTTTCGTTTTGACCCAACTGCTATTCGTGACGGTGTTTTCATCTCCGGTCAGGCTGCCGACTACTTCGTCACGGACAGTTACGCTGTGGAACTGTTTAAGGGTGTTCGTTTTTCCTAAAAAAACGCCTGCCGACTGGCCGGTTTTCGTGATCGTGATTGTGCCTAAAGTAAGTTGCATTGAAGGCGACCCCCTTTAGGGTTATCATATTCAGTTTTTGGGCGAATGACACCATGGATGAGGATTTATAAAGGTTGATAAAACGGAAAGGCCATTTCAGGGCTCATTGCGAAACCGAAAGCCATTCTTGGTTTTGGTCAAACCGGGCACGGCCTGAGCCTCTTTGGCCATGTGTTCAGCAGACGGTTTATTGGCCTTGTGCTTAGTCGGAGATTTTTCGGCTTTGCGTTTAGCTGTGGGCTCTTTGGACATATTTCCATCCGAGGTGGCATCGGCCATTGCCTCCTGTTTCAAAACTTGCTTGTCAACTTTTTGAATGACCGAGGCAGCAAAATCCTCCGAACCGCTTATGTTGGTGCCAATCAACAATTTACCGCTGAGCTCGTCGATTTCGATGTTGTCCAGCCGGAAAATGATGTTTTCCAAATGGTCGATTTGCACATGTTCAAGGTTGATATTTTTTTCAGGGGCAGGCCCGGTCTGCTGCTGTTCCAAAAGCTCAATCACACGGTCTAATTTTTTCAACAGAAGGGAATTTGTGTTGTCCACTTTTCGTTTCTTCTTCGAAAAAAAATCAAACATGAACACTCCCCTCCCATTTCTAACTATATGAAGGAAAGGCGGGTCTTATTCAGGTCGGGAATGAGGCAGGATGAGGAAGTAGGATGCAATATTTTCAATAGAACTTTATAATGGAATTATCCTAGCTAAGAAGGAGTCGCGTTCATGCGCTTATTTTTCATATTGATTGTTGTTGTGCCTGCGGCGGAAATCGGGATACTGCTGTTATCCGGGAAAACGATCGGCTTTTGGCCCACTTTATCGCTGATTATTTTGACAGGGGTTCTTGGAACATACTTAGCCAAAAGGGAAGGCTTGCAAACGATTCGTCGGGTACAAGAGCAAATGGCGATGGGCCAAATTCCGGGACAGGCTTTACTGGACGGAATCTGTATTTTGGTCGGCGGTACGCTGCTGCTCGCTCCGGGATTCATTACCGATATCACAGGCTTTTTGATGCTGTTTCCCCCGACAAGGAAATTTTTCAAACTATTGATCGCCAATTTCATCCGTAAACGAATCCAGAAGGGGAATATTAAGATTATTAATTAAATTGAAATGAAAAACTCTTCTCATACAGGGAAGAGTTTTTGCGTTTCAAGACCGCGGTTGTCAGCCGCCAAAAGTTACGAAGAGCCCCTAATCCTTGGACTAGGGGCTCAGAATATATCATTATATGATTAAAAACTGTTTGCTACTATTGTCACAACGGTGCTGAGCAGCACGGTGCCCAGGAGGATTGCCCCATTGATTATCGTCTTCTTTCTTTTCTTACGCTTAAGGACCTCTTCTGGTGTCAGCCATAACGCCTTTGCCATCTTTTCATTCCCCTTTGGTATATTTATGTCATTTAGTAATCTTCTATTGATAATCATGTTTTGATGCGACGAAAAATATTATACTATGCAAAGCTTGTTTTTAAAATCAAAAATCGTCATTTTTCGACAAATTTCTCACCCTACCAAAAGCCATTGGAGACTCCTTCCTAGTAGGTCTCAATCTTCGGCAAGTTTGTGGGCAGGACCAGCACAGCACCGTGATTTATGGTAAGAAATCTTTTTAGTGATTTTCCCTTTTAAATGTTGGTCTAAGCAGCTTTCAAGAAGCTGTTCGTGATACCGCATTCGAAAGTAGTGCCACTCGTTTTTAATTTTGCACATAAATGAATTCATTCTGACTATCCACTCCCATCACTTAATCAACCTTGTCCGTGTATTACTGTTCAGTTTTTAGAATGATAATGTCAACTCTTCGGTTAACTTGGCGGTGTTCGTCCGAATCGTTTGGGACGATGGGCTTTTGTTCGCCGAATCCGGCAAATTGCAGTTTACCGGACGGAATGCCATTTCCCTCGAAAAAGTAAAGCACGGATAACGCGCGCGCCGCCGATAGTTCCCAGTTTGACTGAAACCTATATCCGGTATACGGGACGTTATCGGTGTGACCCTCAATGCTGATCGGATTTTGCACACCTTTTATTAAATCAAGCAAATCGCTAAGAATTGTTAGCGAATTCCCTTTTAATTCATCACTGCCCGACTCGAACAAGATGACGTCTTTTAATGAAAGCTTGATTCCCTTAGGTTCGTCCTGGATGGTGATGACATTCTCCAAACCCCGCGCTTCGATATAGGTTTGGATATCAGCCATCAGGCTTTGCAGCTTTTGATTTTCCTCAAGCTTACTTTGGCCGCTGCTGCTTTTATCGATTGGTTTTATGGCACCTGCACCAGCAGTGTCCTCCAAAATCATGCTGCTGCCTTTCCCATTAATCGCTGTGTTCATCGAAATCATGATTTGATGAAGCTTTTCTGTGTTAATGCTGCCGGAAGCAAACAGCACAATAAACAAGGCAAGCAGCAAGGTCAAAAGGTCCGAGTATGGAATTAGCCAGCTTTCGTCGATATGTTCCTCATGGTCTTGCAGTCTCCGCTTCTTCACCGGTCATACCTCCTGTTATCGAGTGCTTCCACTGGTGTCCCTCGTCGTCATGCCGTTTCCACCTCTTCACGAAATCCTTCCTCTTTCTTGCCCCGTGCTTTTGCAGGCAGGTATACGGTCATTTTTCTCTCGATTAATTTTGGGGTCAGACCTTCTTGAATCGCCAGCAGGCCGTCAATCATCATGATTTTTAGGTCCTGTTCTTTTTTTGAAATGCGTTTCAGCTTATTGGAAATCGGGTGCCAAAGGACATAGCCGGTGAAAATCCCGAGCAGCGTAGCAATGAACGCAGCGGCAATCGAGTGCCCGAGCTTGTCCATGTCCTGCAAATTTCCCAAGGCCGCGATTAATCCGACCACCGCGCCTAAAACACCCAGTGTCGGAGCGTACATCCCCGCTTGGCTGAAGATAAGACTGCCGGCCTTGTGCCTTTCTGCCGTAGCTTCCAGTTCGTCAAACAGGATTTCCTCCATTTGGCTGCGGTCACTGCCGTCGATAATCATTTCCAAGCCATTTTTTAAAAAAGGATCATCGACCGATTCAGCGATATCCTCCAAGGCCAATACTCCTTCCCGTCTAGAAACCATCGACCACTCGACCATCATCTCGATGACCGCTTCCTTTGTCGGCAGCTTTGGTTCGGAAAAAGCGATTTTCAGTAGGATTGGGAATTTTTTTAGTTCACTCAGTGGGAACGCGACGAACAATGCAGCGATCGTTCCGCCAAAAATAATTAAAAAGGCAGCAGGGTTCGCAAGGGCTTCAACCGAAACGCCTTTTAGCACCATGCCAACACCGATAAAAACAATAGCTAATACAAGTCCGATTAATGTCGTCATGATTTTTCCCCTTTTCTTTTTTCTAGTAAAAATTTATAATGTTTACAATTATCGACAATAACTGAGTTTGGCAGGTGTTCCCTTTGAAAGTCAGTCAAGGCTTTGGTGTCAGTAACGAAAAAATGTTTTTTCCAAAAGAAACGAAACAAGTCGATTCAGCCTCTTTTCAACAGATTTTGAAAGATACAAAAACCCAATTTGCAAAAGAGCATCTAACCACCCTGATGGACGGCATCCAGAAGCAGGGAGAACGATTGGTGCGCTCGCGAACCCTAGCCGATTTGCAGCGCTATAAAAAATTGATACAAGCTTTTTTGCAGGAAGTGGTGAAATTTGGCCTCTCCTTAGAAGTAACGGCATCTTTTACGCCGATGAATAGGGGGAGAAGGCTAAAAATTATTAAAGAAATTGATCGGCAGTTGTTGGAGCTTTCACAGGAAATTTTGGAAAAAGAGGATGCAAATATTCGATTATTAGATAAAATAGGGGAAATCAAAGGTCTATTAATTGACTTGTATCTGTGACATTCGACACGGAGTAAAGGGTGAACACATGTGAAAAGATTTGTAATGATTTGCGCTATTCTTGCCGTGCTCTCTGCTGGTGGCCTATTTGGCTATCAATATCTCAAAAAGAACCCCGGCACCACCAAGGAAATGACGCTCGAACAGCTCGCCGAGCAAACGATTCAAACCGAGCCGATCAGCACCAATCTTAATTCCGACAACTTGATTCAGGTGCGGTTTTCGATTGAGCTAGATTCCAAGAAAACGAAGAAGCAGTCGGAAAAAGTGGTCCCAATCATTGAGAGCGATATTATCAAACTCCTTTCGCAATCGAACAAAGAAGATTTCAAGGACATTGCTAGCATTGAACAAAAATTGAAGGACCGTCTTAATCAACGATTCTCCCAGGGGAAAATTATTAATGTTTACACGACGGAACTATTAATCCAGTAAAATTTTTTACGAGATAAGGAGAATGGCAATGCTTAGAGGGATTGATACCGCCGCTTCCGGCATGATTGCGCTGCAAAGACGGCAGGAGGCGTTAACGAATAACTTGGCGAATATTGAAACGCCTGGCTACAAGAAAGTGGACTCCACGTTACGGGCCTTTCCAGAAATGCTGCTAGAGCGCATCAATGATTCAAAAAACAGCCCGAATCCGCCGGGCTATTCCTGGATTGGCTCAATGCAGCTGGGAGTATATGCGCAGGAAAATATCTCGAGCTTTCTACAGGGGGATTTGGTGAGTACAGACAACCCACTTGATGTCGCGATTGATGACCGGGCGCTTCCACTGCAAAATGGCCAAAAGCCAAGTGTATTTTTTGCCGTTCAAAATGCCGCCGGGGAAGTTCGCTATACCCGTAATGGGCGTTTTACAGTGGACGAGGGGGGACAAATACGGACAACTGAGGGCAATCTCTTGTTAAATCAGGCCGGGCAATCGATTTCGGCAAGTGCTGACCTCGCTGGCGGGGAAGTGTCGATTAATCCAAAAGGGGAAATCATCCTGTTTCCGGATGATCCGGCGAAACGCCAGGTCCTCGACCAGATTGGCCTGGTGTTAATTAATAATCCAAATGATTTGATCAAAGAAGGGAACGGTACCTTCAGGCTGGAAGGGGACACTCCGGCATTGTTGGCCGAATTGCCAGCTGGTGTCACGCTGCATCATAAAACGATTGAAAAATCTAATGTCGACCCGACGATGACGATGACCAGCATGATGGAAAATGTCCGGCTTTACGAAGCGAATCAAAAGGTGCTGCAGGCATATGACCGCTCCCTAGAGCTGTTAAATTCAATCGGACGAGTGTAAAAAGGAGCTTGAACCATGAATACATCGCTTTATATTGCCACAAGCGGCTTAAACGCCTATCAAAAAAAGTTGGATACGATTTCAAATAATATGGCCAATGCAGAAACAGTTGGGTTCAAACGAAGAGAGGCATCCTTCGAAGAAAATCTGGCGGTTTCCATCGAAAATCAAAAGTCCGCTCAAAACGAAATCGGGCGGCTGACGCCAAATGGAATTCGCCTCGGTTATGGTACGCATGTCAGCAGCTCACAGCTGGCGCTTGACCAGGGGGCGGCCAAAGCAACCGACAACCCCTTTGATATCATGATTACCGGGACTGGTTTTTTTCGGGTAGGTAATGGCGATGGTACCGAGGTTTTCTACACAAGGAACGGTGCCTTCCAACAAACTCCCACCGGTGACGGCACCTATCGACTGGCGAATGCGGATGGCCGCTTTTTGTTGGACCAAACTGGCAGTCCCGTGGAGATTCCGAATGGAGTCGAATTTGCTGTGACTGGAAATGGCATGGTTTCATCTACGAACCAGCAAATTTCGATTGTCGATTTTGTCAATCCGCAAAAGTTGATTGGTGAGGGTGGAAATGTCTATCGGTTTACCGGGGGCGCTAATGAGGTTTTAGTCAATAGGACGTCAACGATTCATCAGGGCTATCTCGAAGGCTCCAATGTTAACTTGAGCAAAGAAATCACGGATATGATCACGACGCAGCGCGGCTTCCAGTTCAATTCCAGATCCGTCTCCTTCGCAGACCAGATGATGGGGATTGCCAACGGAATTATTAGGAGTTAAGGGCGGGGAGCGCTGAAGTCCAAACAAAAAAAGAGCCGTCATGGCTCTTTTCTCTTATACAACGATCTTTTCTTTGCTCTTGTCCCAGAGCACCTTAAACAGTGTTTGCTCCGTTTTCGGGTCCAGCGGGTTGAAATGGATTCCGTATTCAAACAAATCGTTTTCCAAAAGCTTTCGCCGTTTGATTTGTCCGGTTAACACAAAGAACTCGCCCATTTCAAATTCTACTGTAATTTCATTGAGATCCGGCAATTCCAGGTTTGAGTGAAGTTTCATGCCGGTAATGCTGATGTCCCGGATGGACCCTTTGTAAACCGGCTCTTCAGATGCGGAATCGTGGAACCAGCAAACCTGATCCAAGAGACTCAGCCGGAATGCTGTCCGGCGATTTGGCTTTTTCGGCAGGGTTTTTGTTTTCTTTGGCGAAATGCTTTTTACTATTAACAAGATAATAACTATTGCCACGATACATATGGCAAGGACTAAATACGTCATACTCTACCCCTTATCTTTTTTTTCCAATATTAAAAATTTACCACCAAGCAGGAAATATGAAAAGGGGGCTAAACACTTTTGGGGATTGGGCCGTTAATAGATAATATAGATTAGCGGTTAGGATAGCAGCATCCAACTTGTGGATAAGCGCGTCCAACTTGCAGAAAGCGCCATCCAACTTGCGGATAACAATTTTCAACTTGCACAATAGATATTTTTGAAAAAAGAAAGGAGCTGGTCGAGATGAAAATTAATGATTTCAGCCGGATTCAGGCGTATCAATCCTATCAAAATCAAGTCAACAAAGCGCCGCAGGCGGACGTGAGCAAAAAGGTCCAAGTGGACAAAGTCGAGTTTTCCCCGGCGGCACAGGAGAAAATCAGCGCAGAACGCGAAAAGCGAATTCAGGAACTGAAGCAGCAAATCGAAAACGGCACCTACAAAGCAGACAGCGGTAAAATCGCCGAAAAGTTGCTAGAATCCTGGGACAGAGGGTCGGATAAATGACATCGTCCGAGCCATTAAAAACGATTTTACAAGAAATGATTTCCGTTTATGAGAAACTGCTCACAGTAGGAAAGGAAAAACAAGCAGCACTTATTAAGGGAGACTCCGAGCAGCTTCTTGCGATTTTTCCAAAAGAATCTTCGTTAATCAAAGAGATCAGCCAGCTTGAAGAGCGACGCCAGCAGGAAACCATCGCTTACCAATCAAAGACATTGAGTGAGTTAATAGCGGAAGCAGCCGAAGAACGGGGCGAACTGCTAAACTATCAAACCGAACTCAAAGGAAAATTAACAGCCTTAGAGCAGCAGCACCATTTAAATCGGGAGCTCATTGAGTCGTCCTTGCAGTACATCAACAGCATGCTCGGGCTATTCACACAGAAACAAGAACAACCGCTGACCTATTCGGCGAAACAGTACACGCAGTCAAACGCGTCAAGAAGCTTTTTCGATGCAAAGGTGTAACGGAGGGATATCAGATGACTTCAACATTTCACGGGATTGAACTAGGAAAACGGGCCATTTTTGCATCGTCCACAGCACTAAGTGTCACCGGCCACAATATCGCCAATGCCAACACCGAGGGATACACAAGGCAAAAAGCCATCACCGAGGCATCTAATCCGCTCACCTACCCGGGAATAAATTCCGGAAAAGGCCCGTATCAGTTGGGAACCGGTGTTGACACGAAGGAAATCAACCGCATCCGGGACTCCTTTTTAGATGGCCAGTTTCGGTCCCAAAATGAGCAGCTCGGATATTGGAGCATCAAGCAAGATACGCTTGGCAAGATTGAACAGACGCTAAATGAGCCTACCGATAATGGCTTACAAGCGGCGTTCGACCGTTTTTGGCAGTCGTGGGAGGATTTGTCGAAGGAGCCTGACAGTCTGGCGGCCCGGGCGGTGGTGCTTTCCAACAGTCAGGCGCTAGCGGATCGGTTTAATCAAATCTCACATTCTATTGACAATATAAGCCTTGATTTAAAAAATAATATCACTACAAAAATGACCGAAATGAATAATCTGACCAAGCAGGTCAGTGAGTTAAACACACAAATCGCAAAAATGATCGCTTCCGGGCAGCAGCCCAACGATTTAATGGACAAACGGGATTTGCTGGTAGACAGGCTCTCAAAAATGGCTGATATTCAAGTGAAGCCTACGGCCAATGGCATGGTCGATTTATACATCGGCCAGGAGTATTTGGTCAATGGTGACCAAAGCTTTTCACTAACGTTTGACAGCGCCAATAACCAGCCGCAGTTGAACGAGCAAAGCATTACGCTGAAGTCCGGAGAAATCGCGGGAATGGTGGAGTCGTTAACGCAAGACCTTCCCTCCTTTATGGCAAAAATCAATGAAATGGTAACGGTGTTCAGCCAGGAGGTCAACAGCATCCATGGCGGTGCCAACGCGATGAACCTAGATGATATTCAAAATCGAAAAAATGATCCGAATGCCCCTCTTGAGCAAATCCCGTTTTTTGTGACCAAGGCTGGCAGCGGTTCTCCGGCAACGGCTGGGGAAATCACTGTTAATCCGTTGATTGTGGCTTCGCTAAATAAAATTGCTGCAGCACAAGCAGCAAACACCGGGGATGCGCAAAACGCCAATATGCTGAATGATTTGAAATTTAAAGGCCTGTCTTTTTCCAATCAATCAGGCACATTGAATAATTTTTACCGGACGATAGTCGGTGAAATCGGGATTAAAACGCAAGAGGCGATGCAAAAGGAGAATAACGCGGATTTGCTGGTGCAGCATGCGGAAAATCGTCGTCAATCGGTTTCGGGCGTTTCGATTGATGAGGAAATGACCAATATTGTCCGGTTCCAGCAGTCGTACAATGCCGCTTCCCGCTACATTTCCGTGATGGATGAAATTTTGGATAAATTAATTAACGGAACCGGACGAGTTGGTATTTAATTTTTGAGCGGGGGCGAGTAAGTCATGCGAATTACACAAAAGATGCTGGGCGCACAAATGATTCGGAATATCCAGCAAAATTATCGTTCGTTGAGTCAGTATCAGGAACAGATTGCTTCAGGCAAGGCGATTAACAAACCGTCGGATGACCCGGTGAAGTCGATTCAAATAATGTCTTACCGTTCGGCGCTGGTTGAGACGGAGCAGTTCAAGCGAAATGCCGAGGATGGGTTGAATTGGCTCGAGGCAACGGATAAAGCCTTGGACGACTTGACGCAGGTGATGCAAAAAGCGCGTGAGCTGACGGTTCAAGGCAGCAATGGCGTGAATAATCAGGAATCGGGGCAGACAATTGCAGTAGGATTGCGACAGCTGATTGGCGAAATCAGCGATATTGCCAACGCTAAAATCGGCGACCGTTTTTTGTTTGCAGGAACGGATACCGACACGGCCCCGTTTCAAGACGGGAAGTTCGTTAATAGCAATCCGAATGCTTTGTCATGGAACGTCGGCCAAGGCATCTACATGAACGTCAATGTGAATGGTACCGAAATTTTCGATTTTAAAGCCGACGGACTAAGCTTTATTGAAACAGTTGAAAAAATAGCCGGCGAACTGGAGTCGGGCGGCAATCCCGAACAGCTCTTGGGCACATTGGATAAGCAGCTCAACAACCTTTTGGCCCATCGTTCTGTGGTGGGAACCAATGTCAACCGTCTGGAGATGATGGTCAATCGCTTAGATGAGACGGAGCTGACCACCCAAAAAATCCTTTCAAAAGCGGAAGATGCTGATTTGGCAAAAGTCATCACGGACTTCACTACTCAGCAAACGATTTTGAATGCAGCGCTGTCGTCAGGTGCGAAGGCGATCCAGCCTACTTTGGTGGATTTTTTACGTTAATATGGTTGGATATAAGGGTGCCTCGTGTGAATGCGGGGTGCTTTTTTTGTTTTTCTTATCGAATGCCAAGAACTCTTTGATTATAGGGGTAACAGGAAGTTAATTGGTGGTATTGGCTACCGAGCTGGAAGAAAAGAGGCTGAACGGGTAGTCAATAGAGGTTATTGACGACCGAGATGGCAGAGGAAAAGCCGATTCGGTAGTCAATAGAAGTTATTGGCTACTGAAATGAGAGAAAAGTAAGCAGAATGGGTAGCCAATAGGGCGCATTGGCGACCAAGATGGAAGAAGGGAATCGGACCGGGTAGCCAATAGGGGTTATTGGCGACTGAGATGGGAGAAGAGAAGTCGACCGGGTAGCCAATAGGGGTTATTGACGACCGAGATGGAAGAAGGGAATCGGACCGGGTAGCCAATAGAGATTAAGTCTATATAATTGTGTAAAAAGAAAGGTCATCAATCATGATCCGTGTTAAAATGTTTTTTTCGACCAAGAAAAT
>NZ_LMTJ01000007.1:0-1247 GCF_001510715.1 Bacillus sp. FJAT-29814 | reverse complement strand
TGTTAAAATGTTTTTTTCGACCAAGAAAATCACATTTACGGAGGACATGATGATGACCCAAATCAATATTACTATAAATCTTGAAGATCTCAAAGAAAAAGTCGAAAAAAGCTCTTTAGATTCACCTGTTAAAGCCTCTCTTTCCCTCATTTTAAATTCTCTAATGGAAAAAGAGAGAGATGAATACATCAACGCTCTTTCACACGAAAGAACGGAAGAACGCAGAGGCTATCGTAACGGCTATTATGAGCGAGAATTACTTACCGGTGTGGGTTCACTTAAGCTTAGGGTTCCACGGACCAGGGATGGTGAATTTTCCACCTCTGTTTTTAAGAAATACGAGCGCTGGGAACAGGCTCTAATTCTCTCAATGGTGGAGATGGTAGTTAACGGTGTCTCCACACGAAAAGTAACCAAAATCGTGGAGGAAATATGCGGGAAAAAGGTTTCGAAATCATTTGTATCAGAATTAACCAAGACGCTTGATCCGGTTATTAATGATTGGAGAAACCGTCCCCTTAATGCTTTTTATTACCCATACATCTACGCAGATGCGATGTACATTAAAGTTCGTGAACACGATAAAGTCGTTTCAAAGGCTGTCTATGTGGCGTGTGGAGTTAACGAAAATGGATTCAGGGAAATTATCGGTTTACAGGTAAATCACGCAGAATCTGCGGACAATTGGACAAATTTTTTTGAGTACCTGAAGTCAAGAGGGATTCAATCCCCCAAAATGGTTATTTCTGATGCTCATGCCGGGTTAGTAAAATCTATCAAACAATCGTTCTTGGGAACATCTTGGCAACGATGCTATGTCCATTTCTTACGGAACCTTGCAGATGCTCTGCCTAAAAAGGATACCAAAGAAGCTCGTCAAGAGCTTCAGGCCATCTTTAAAACTTCGAAGCTTTCTCATGCTCGAGAGTTGAAGAACCAGTTTGTAGAAAAATACCAGGATGTAAAAGCATATCAAAAGGCTATTACATTGTTGGATGAAGGATTTGAAGACACAATGCAATTCCATTCTGAACCGTCTGAGTACCATAAGCACCTTAAATCAACTAACATGCTAGAACGCTTAAACAGGGAGATTAGAAGAAGAGAAAAAGTTATTACCATATTCCCTAATGATCAATCAGCTATACGGACAATTGGCGCAGTACTCATGCATGAAGAAGAAAAATGGGAAAACAAGGTTTTTATTAGAGGTATGAAAAAAGTATAGTCTGTGCTGCCTAAATATG
>NZ_LMTJ01000006.1:414919-445417 GCF_001510715.1 Bacillus sp. FJAT-29814 | reverse complement strand
GATTTTCTTGGTCGAAAAAAACATTTTAACACGGATCATGATTGATGACCTTTCTTTTTACACAATTATATAGACTTAATCCCAATAAGGTCAATTGGCTACCGAAACCGATGAACAAAACCAAAAAGGGTAGCCAAAAAGGTTCATTGGCTCCCGAAATCGATGTGCAAATCCAAAAAGTGGAGCCAATAGGGTCTATTGGCTCCCAAAAATCGATGAACAAACCCAAAAAAGGTAGCCAATAAGGTCCATTGGCTCCCGTAACCGATGAACAAATCCAAACTTGGTAGCCAATAAGGTTCATTGGCTCCCGAAATCAACCAGCAAATCCAAATAAGGTAGCCAATGTTTATTGCTACATAAAAAGCATTCCAAAATAGGAATGCTTTTCAGAAATGCTTACTAATTATTGGTTTCTTCCGCCGGGAAAGGATATACATGCGTTTCGGGTTTTTCACCGTTTTGTATGATTAGCGAATTCCCTTGGAGCTTCACATCTGCTGAGCTCTGTTTAAAGGAGAGTAATTCAAGCGGATGATTGCCTTCTTTAATAGGTGCTTGGAACCGATAAATCCAAATATAGGACCCTTCTGACCCGCCAGTTGCTGTGATGACCAACTCATCCGTTTTATCCTCATCAAAATCATACGGTGCAGCATAAATGGAAAATCCTTTCTTTAAAGCGTCATTCTGCTCAAAAGGACTAGTTACTGATTGAACATTTAATGAAAGTTTGTGTGGGTTCCCCTTATCATCTATTAATGCGCCCCTTGGTTGTTTTGGGCCAAACGTGAACTGGTACTGCTGATCTGGATACCTTAACTCAATGGTTTGGTCACCGTCCACCCCGGGAGTCCATTTTTTAAAGATTTCGGAATTTAGTCCGAAAACAGCCGGTTCGGTTGGGGCTGGTTTTTCCTGCTTGTTCTCCTCCGCCGCCTTACCACCAGTTTTCACAACCTTAGGCTTCTCATCCTTATTTAATAAATAGTCGAGGCCGAACCAGGTAGCACTGCCCACACCGCCAAGAATCACCAATGCGATGCCCAGTTTGATACCATGCTGCTTTAAAAATTTCACAACTGGATTGGCAGTTTCCCATTCTACTTTCTTTATAACGCTTCTTAAACTTTTAATTTGCTTCAGTTCATTCCGATACTCTTTCTTTTTCCAAATCGATTTTTCATTATTAACTAGATAGTTTACTAAAGTACGCTGGAATAATTGCTGGTTCATCCCGGATGGTCTTGAATTCGTTCTAATAAAGGACAACATCGCTTTGTCATCACCGTATTGAACAAGATGCCTGAAAAGCCCCCCATAATCAACCTCATCGAACTCTGACTGGTAGGCCATGGTTAGCAGCGACAAATGTTCAGTCGTGATTTTGGTCCGCAGCAGCCTTTGGACAATTTCCCTTACCTGTTCACGTTCACCTCGTTTTAAAGCTTTAAGATTGACAAGTTCAGCCTGGGACGGATTACTCAACAATTGGTACAGAACATCGGTGATCCGAAAACGATCCTTTGCTGGTCCTTCCTTCATATCCTTGAAGGATATATTCGTAAAAATCCTCCCGAACGCCATAATATCTTGGGTAGAAAGCGCGTCGGGACGGATGCTGTTAAGCAAAACGATCATAGCCTTGACTAACATCGTTTGCTTAATACTGGCTAATTCCGGCTCCTGAACGCTAAAAGAAAAATCCTTAACTGCTTCAACAGCCTTAAACGGATTTCGGTCATGCTTAATCGATGCTTCCAATTTTTCAATAGCCACGAACTTGAATTTCTCAATATCAAGTAGATATGGCGCTGCCAGCAGCACTTTTATTTCATTGAGGATTTCTTCAACCCGGTTCAAAGGCTGAAAACGCTCCTCGAGATATTGTCCAAGCAGTGATTCATATTCGTGACGTTCCTTAATGAATAATACAATTGCCCGATGAGAAGGCTTGTCCTGCTCCAGCAATTTCCACAGCTTTTGGAATAACGGAGTCGTCTGATGTGCAGAAAGCGTCCGCAGTACAAAGGACAATGGTTCCTCATGCCGGACGATTTTGTTAATCTCCAATACCGAGTGCACATAATCCACGGCAATGGCTGGGTCTGTTGCTGCTTTTTCCTCTGAAATGAGTTTTAAAAATAACGCAACCAAATCAGGTTTGTTCTCATGATTTACGCGCAGAAACTTCTCAAGCCCGTACAAAAAGCCGATCTTATTTCGCTGAAAAATGGATGAGTCACTGCCAACCAGTGTTAAATACAGGTCGGTTAATTGATAATAGCTTGATAGCTCAAGCTTTTGCTCGTCAGGCAGTCCTGATAAAGCGGCTTCGGCAAAGGTCATGAAATGATCAATTCGTTCGGAATGGGCAAATGCCTCCATTGCCAAATCCAAATACTCGTGTTTCTGGCCCTCAATCTCAACCCCGGAAATTCGGCCGGCAGCAAAATCGAAAATGAATTGCTTTTCGATGGAGCGGTCGGCATAGTTTAGTGTCCCGGGCTCAAAGAACATCACATGGATGTAATTCTTCGTTTCCGGCTCGCTCGTGAACGTCATTGCCCCTAATTTACGCCTGTGGGCATAAGGCAAATAAACATAGATCAATTCTAAAAGCTGAAGCGCATCCTTCGAATAGTCCTCGAGCGGTACTGGTAAAGAAACAAACACCTTTTTCTTGCCCGCAATGGAGGTCATCACCGCGAAAAGGAGCTGTTTGAACTGGGCATCGGAAATCCCTAATCTGCCAAGCAGCACGTCTTTCAGAGCAAGAATGTCGCGCTGACCATGGCTAATTGCATTTTTTTCAGGAATAACCTTTCCAAGTTCCACGTCATAGGAAGTGGCAAATTCGGTTATTTGAAAAAGGTTAGTCGAGTTCTTTAGCCATTCCTCTTTCATACTCGCGGGAATGACATAGTTATGCATAAAATATGTACTGCGCTCCCCGGTGAAATCTGCTGGTACATACACAGCTTGTCCAATGACAAGGTCACCCGTTTCCGGCTGGAATAGGGTGACCGCCTCCGGGTAAAGGGAGGCATCTCTTTGTTTGCTTGCCAATAAAGACTTTGGTGAGGAATATAAGCAAAAGGGATGAAGATACTTTTTTACAAACGATTTATCAAGCCCTTCGGAAATGGCAATTGTATCATAGCCGTCGGAGGTGCTGAAGATCCCGCCCCGCTCTCGGGTATAGAGCTGCTGTTGAATGTTCCCACTCATTGCTCATGTCTCCCTTCGATAAATCCAAGCTTGTAGAGAAGCCAAACAAATGGTTCGTCGACGCGGACCGGGCTGATGATCCCGTTCACCTGCTGGTCGACTGGGTTGCTTCCGAGCGCGGACACGGCAAAATAGGAAGTGTCCCTGAAATACACATCAACAGCATCGACGAACGGGGTGTCTACCTTTGCAAGGAATCTTCGAATTTCCCCGTTGATATTGCCAAATTCATCAAGGTTAAGGAAGCCCCGGTGTGTCACATTACGGAACACATTGCTGTTGGATCGGATATATTCGCCATCCTCGGAACTTAACGCTGATAGTAAATCGCTCTTTGTTAAAACGATGGCCGTTGGGATATCGGTTTTGCTGTTTTCCTGATGGGCGATGAAATCCTCGAACAAGGACACGACAACCTCCCGCGGCTCATCTGCCAAACCCACGATTTTCCCTGGATTTTCGCCCATTTGGTGTAGCAATTTTTCGCGAATCGCGCGGATCTGCATCGGGTCAACCAAGAACAAAATGCCGGCCGAGTTTTTAATGTGCGATGCATGCAACTGCAAATAGTCTTTTTGGGTCATGCCCTCACCGGCGACATCAAAGAATACGAGTGTTAGTGGCGCCCTATCTTCATCCTTAAACACAAATTGAAAAATAAACGGCTCCTGACGTTTGGTTGTTTCGGTAGCTTTGAACAGCATCCCATTTTCAAATAAAGGAATTTCATATTCATCCCTGAATCGTCTGCTAATCGAATTATTCAGCGGAATACAGGCGGCGTTAAAATTGCTCGCCGTTACACGCTGCAGCGTATGAATTAACGAGGTAATATAAACCGATTTTCCGACAGAAGTGGCACCGACAACCGAAATGATGTTACTCGGGTATTTACCGGCGGTGATCGGCAGCTCGTTATGACAGCTCGGGCAAAGCCGGTTCTTGGTCACCTCGGAATATTTGTCCGATACTCCCATCAGTACATTGTTCGTGTAAATCTTGTTTTCCTGCGGAATGGTCGTCGGGTTGATGACCGCCTCGAGTTCATCAATCGGGGCAAGCCCAAATTTGGCCCGGTATTTATTTAACACTTCATCCTCTTGAAGTGCTAAGGCCTCATCATCATCACGGTGGTGGGACGCGCGGAAAACGACGTCCTCATGGTGAAATTTTGAAAAACAGTAAGGACAAACAATATCATAGTATGGCAGTTTGATTGTTTCTGCTGGTTTTGCTCCAAACATTTTCTTTAGTAGTCCGAACATCTCAAGGTCTCTCCTTATTTTGGAATCAGCTCAAAGCTCTGGGCTGATTGTTTGCCATTGCTAAAAAAGATTCGAATGTATTCATCTTTATCAATCTCTATTTCGGGCTGCTCATTTTCCCCTGATGCAAAATCCCGGATAAACGGGAATTGGGTTCCATCTTCAATCGAAGTCGGTGTGCTGCCGCGCTTTTTTACATAAACCAACAGTTCCTTCTCAAGCGGAATCTCTGTCATAATCGACATTTTCACCATTTTCTTTGAATTGAACCATCTATTTTTATAATCAATCGAAAAATAAATCTTGGCCTTGGCCCCTGTTACATACATGAGATTGTGGTCGTTTTCCTGGGCAAAAACGATTAGTTTCCCATCACGTTTTTGGCAGGGGAAGATGCGGTATGCATATTGGCCAATCGCATCGACTCTGCCTATATATCCTTGGTTGGCCTTATATTCCTCCCGTGTGTAGAGTCGCAAATCAGCCTTCTGCAGTTCGCTTAGCGGCTTTTGCTTTTCAGCCAACGTTTTGTAAATATAAACAAAATCTATTTCATTTGGCCAAAACCATGATAAATGAAGCTCTGAATCTCTTACTGTTTTTTTTATATCTTTTATTTCATAGCTATAAGATGGTATCGATTCCCAGTTCACCAGCTTTTCACCCACAATCTTGAATTCTAGTTGGTTATAAAGGGCGAGAGGCCCCGTTAAAATCCTTTATTGAGCGGATCTCGTCTTTTGGACGAACCGCCAAGCGAAACATCGGATCTGCCGGAACGATGCGGGACCCCGCCTGAAAATTTTTCACGAATCGGAATTAACAAAGTACCGAGCCCTGTTGCTGCGGTTAACAGAATATCGGCAGTAAGCCGGTAATAGAACCCGGATAGGGCAGCGGAATCCTGCAAGCTAAGCTCAAGCACGAGTCCGGCCACTAATCCCATAATCAAGCCGGTAATCGAATAGCTTTTTGCCAGAAAACTGTTGTCAAACACGATTCCAAGCGCTAAGCCAAACAGTCCTCCGATGAAGGTAACAAGCACAACCCGGAGGATGGAAAGCCAGAGGCTCGTTTTGAACACACCGTGCCGCTCCGCAACAAGCAAACGGTCTTGATTTTCCAGATATATTTTTTCATAGATATTTTTTAACTGTGAGGCGTTTTTGACATCATAAAAAGAACCGCCGGTATTAGACGCAATCAATTTAAGCAGCTGGGCGCCGCTCCTGTCAATCTGGCTCATCCCGATGGTATGGATGGCAATATCCTTGCTTTGATAGGGCTCTAGCACTGCGTTTAGGTCAAGCTCACTATACCCGTCTGAAAACAGGATCACCATCGGTTTGCGGCCTGCCTGTTGATTGGCATCCATCTCCTGCATCGCGATATCCAAGGCATTGCCGATATCGGTGTCCCCGTTATAGTCAAGACTATTGACTGCGGCAATACCATCCGCTTTCTCCGTTTTGTCATTTACGTTAAACATCGGCTTTGTCACAAAGGCTTGGTCATTAAAGGAAATAATCGCGGCCCGATTGGTTGGTTTCATGGTGGAAATCAACTCGCCGGCTGCCTTTAAGCTTTCATGTTTAGGATCCGTTTCATTCATACTGCCCGAAATATCCAACACGACGACAAGATCGTCCGGTGGTTTGATATTTGAAAAATTAACAGAATATAAGAATTGAAACAAAAGACCTGCGGCAAACAGCATGACCAGTGTAGAAGGGATTAGCACCTTCCATGACAGCCCGGTATATTCCCGGCGCCAGCCTTGGCCGTTAATGACCGGCGAGATGATTTCCGCCAGCAGGCAGAAGAGTCCCGCGAGAAAGGCCAACTGGCCAAAATAGACACCAATCAACAGTAGGTTGGGCCAGATCCCATAATAGGACTCTAGTAACCATTCACCGAGCAGGGCCCCAATAACGCCGGCAATGATGCTGAAAATAAAGAAAAGTATACTAAATTTACGGACAGGCATGATTTTTTGGTCTCCTTACTGTGTAGTGTGGGTTTCCATGGCTTCCGCATGGAACTCATAACCATTCTCGGAGTAGGTCTTGTAGTACCGTTCACCATGTTGGTAATACATTAGGTCTTTTAGTTTAAATCCGCCCATCAGTGTTAATTTTTCAACCCCGCTGGAATCCTTCTCATGGGCACAGCCAACTTTGAAATGGCGTGTTTCTTGTTCCTTTTCCAAGGCAAAATTCATAAACTTGCTGTAAAAATCGCCGAAGAAGTATTTTTCTTCATAACGGTGTTCCTGTGAATAGTGGAACACCTCGATCTGGATGGCCGAGTTCTCATATAGACGCTGGTACAATTGCTTAAATAAATCGTCCTTTGTCAGGATCTCTTGATTAGCATAATCGGAGGCGACATTCGCCCTTTCCAGCAGTTCATCCTCAAAGCTGCGGTGAAATTCAGGTTGGGTTAATACTTCGAGGTTACAAATAGAAAGCAATTTTTCTAACAGCGCGTTGGCACCGCCTTCCAAAACGCTGAGCAGGTTGCCAAAAAACCGCTCATTGGAAAGGATAGTAGAACCGCGTTGGTCTCTCAGCTTTCCAGTTATTGTTTTAATAATGCCGGCATAGTACTCGGCGATATTTTTATCCAAATAATCGTCTGTATCATATAGACTCTCGGCCGCCGCTTGTTTCAGCTGTGATTCTACCTGATCGATAAGCTCGATTTTTCTTCGGAGGGAGAGATGTGTTTGCTGCAGCACCTCTAGGTATTGCAAGAGGATGGCCTGCTTGATTTCCAACCTCAACAGCTGATGCTTTGCACCATAAACCGCTTCAAAAAAGTATTGTAAAAAGCTGGCCAAATTTTTCTTATCCGAAAAAGGCAGCAAGCTCTTCTTAAAGTCACAATGATCGACCATTTGTTGATAGTATTGCTCGAGCCTCGCTTCGACCTCCAAGCGTTCACTTTTCGTTTCACGCAGCATTCGGCCGATTTCATTCATTACACTGATCCCAAGGCCAGAAGATTCTGAAGTCCATAAATAGGCGCAGTGCAGGCCGTATTTTTCATTGTTAATGATGTTTTCATCGAGGCAGCGCTCAATATGCTGCTTCAAATTTAATTTCTGTAGATGCTCGCGGACAGGCTCTTCAAAGTTAACGGCAAAGAATCGCTGTGTAACGCCTTCATATAAATGCGACTCTGCATCGCGAACCGACATTTTTTTTATCGCCTGATAGGAATGAGTGACACCCATTAATCCATTCATATCACCAAGCTTATCGCTCGATGGAAGGAGGTTTTGGTACTGTTTTTGAAAATGGGATTCCGACAGTTCCAATAAGTTGAGAACGGTGTCAGGCTTTTCATCACTTGCTTCCGTTAAGGTACGTAAATATTCCTGGAAAAAGTAACTTGCCGCATGAAGGGCAATCGCTTTATTGGGTCGGGTGACCTTGGCAAACCCTGCTGAAGCATACACCGGGTCGGCAGAATTTCCCCTAATCCCATTTCTAAAATCCTGATGGTTATAGCTGTCCATCTTTTCATGGTAATCGGTAATCATTTTCCGGTTTTTTAACAGATTTAAATTACTAATAATTTCGTAGTTTAGCTGGGAGGCTTCACTAGAAATTAACCCGGCCTCATTCTTATCGCTCAATAGGTAGACCATATCAAAGAGCGGCGAAGGGGGGTGAATCACCGGCAGGCGCAGATGATCTTCCGTCAACTGCATATTCTTTTCAAACGAATAGTGGCTGCTTTGGAAATAATCCAATTCCTTTAAAAAGCTCATCCCGAGTGAGGTAGAGAAGGCAAAATTATTTTCGTCCTGCCGTTCCTTCAGCAAACCGTATAAATCGACCTCGACGTTTTTAAAGGATTCCTGAAGAATGCTTTTTAACAGCAGGGTTATTTCCTGAATTAGGATATTGGCCGGGTCGCTGATCGCGGTTACGACACAGAGATTGATCTTGATCAACGAGGAATAAACCTTGCCATATTCAGCAATTTTCACTGAAAGCTTGCGGAAGGCTTTGTTAAGTTCAATCAGTTTATCATCGTCATTTGTAAACGCTTCGTACATGTTTTTGCGAATCGTTTGGCGTTCAAACCCTTTTCCCGGCACTTGAATGGATAACACGTTTTCGTGGGTGATGGTGTCTGTTTGATAGGCATGGAAATATAACACACCTGAGCTGTTATGCCACTTTTCTTGATTAATTTGCATAATCGATGTCATGGCATCTTTGACCTGGTCACCCAAGAACAGGAAGACGACCGGATGGTTGACACTTCGCTGTTCATTTTCCTCCAGTGTCATTTTTTCCAGCTCATTCGAAAATGTAATGGCGTATTTCTGTAAAAGTTCCTTCAAGGCTGTTTTCCTCCCTGTAGAAAAAACACGGTTTAAAAAAATTGGTCACGTGATAAGAGGCGGCCACAAGCAGATTCTGCATGTGGCCTAGTCATTTTAATTAAGATTTCAATTGTCTCAGCATCTCGTTGACTTTGATCATCATATCCTTATAGAATCCGTAGAGTTCTTCACCATTGGCGAGATCCTGCCAGTCATAGTCGAGAGCTTCCTTTTCCTTGGCATAGGTGGCAGCCATTTCTTCCAATGCGGCGATTAGCTCCGTCGCATTTTCCTGGTTAATCATCTCGTTGCTGCGCTGCTCTGATTTCTTCTCCAGCTGATCCTTCTTCTTTTGATTTAAGCCTTTGAACGCATTAAATAGTTCAAATTCGACAAACTTGGTCGTCTTCATCAAGTTTATAAACGGCTCCCAAGCGTCTTCCTCAATCTCTTTATCATATACATAAAGAGCTCCGCGCTTCTTAATCGTTTTCGTATAAATCGCCTGAATGTATTGATTCAAGGCAGCCTCGCGTTCATCCTGGGAGGCCATGTATTGTTGTATATCTTCCATCTTTTCTTTGATCAGGCTGTATTTTTTAACCTCTAGCTTTACTTTCTCAATCAGCTTTGGAGAGCGGATGAAGTTTTCCTTGGCAACTTCCAGGTTGGTGCTGCCGAAAATATCGCTTGCGCCATCTGCTTCCATGCCGCCATTCAACATGTCTTTCAGCTGACGGTATAGCTGCTTCAAGCTTCCAGGGCTTGCTTTGTCGATGTTCTTTGGATCAACCTCGTATTGGGCGAATAATTCGTCCATATTAAATTCCTTTGTAAAATGGCATTGATAGCGGGCACTCGTGCCTTGATCGGAATCCTTCTCGCTAATGACTTTGAATTGCATCGCCTGGTCAAACAAAGCGCGAATCCCGGCATTGTATTTATGCAGACGTTCGTTTCGGTACGTATCTCCCCATGATTTTTCCGGAACCGGAGACGGAAGGAAGGCCCAGTTTTCGTTTGCATTTTGCACAAGGTGCCGGCCAACGCCCTCTTTTTCCAAAATCGTCTTTTCGTACGATGCTTCATAAAGTGAAAGCGGTGAGTAGGAATACAATGGAATTCCGTTTTTGGTATTTAACCAGAAAATCCGGTTTTTCAGCTCACTTTCTTTAATCGTAAACTTGGACCCGCTGATCGAGTGCCTTTGGTAGCTCTTGAGTCCGGCAAGGATATTCGGCGCCTTAACCGGGACGGAGACAAAGCCCCACTCTGGGAAGTGGAGTGAGCCGTGACTGTCAGCAAGGTGGAATACCGGCAAGGCATCATGATCAAGGCGGCCGGCAATCTTTTCATCGATAATCCGGTCGATTGGCATATCTTCGCCAAACTTAAGCCGCAGGAAGTCCTCCATTGATTTCGTAATCAAGCCGCCGAACTGGTCGCTCAGGAATTCAGAAACGCTGCCGACGATATCGACATCGTCCTCGTTGATCCAGTTTGCTGATTTTTCAAGCAGCATTTGCGCCCAATCCTGGATGAGCAATTCGCCATCTTTGGAATCAAACATGCTCTGGATTTCTTTGGCGACATCCGGAACATTCACCAATTGCCAATAATAGGTGACGTTATTTTGCTCGCGCACCTCGGTACCATTAACCAGGATATTGGCATTCTGTTTAAAAATAGTCCGCAGTGCGTCAAGGATTTCCTTGTAGACCACATAAATTTTGCTGTTCAAGTTATTAAGCTGCTGGTACAAATCCTCATAAAACTGGATCATTTCTTCAATGCGTTCTTTTTCAACCCGTTTATCGAATTCGTCAAGCTTTGCCCCAATGTAGGCATTCTTTTTCTTATCCTTTGAAATAAACGCGCTTCTGGCATCCTCAAGCTTATTGTACGCAAATTCCTGCTCGGATTGGATGGCTGCCGGCAGCTGTTCAAGACGGGCTTCTAAGTTATGAATATAGGTTTTTATATTCGCCAATAAGCAGGCCTGGTCCTTAAAATAAATTAAGCGAGACGAGTAGATCGGCCCCTTATCCCCCTGCAAGAACATTTTCTCCATTTGCCTGCGGAACTCTTCGATCATCTGGCCAGGCAGCTGGTTCGTACAGCGACGATATTGTTCCTTCGCTCTGAGCAGGTATTCTCGGTTTAATTCTTCGTCAATATTGGTGACAGATGTTTTTATCACGTTATTATACGAGAATCGCTCGCTATTTTCGTAGCCTGATAGAGGCTCGGGCACCCTTTCATTATAGCGCTGGTGCAGGGATTCAGGATCAATCCGCAGCCGTTGGGCAAATTGGTCAACATCGGTTTGCGAAGGCCGTGTCTCAAACATGTTATCCATTTTTTCAAACAGCTTGTAGCCAAGGTAAGTCGTCATTTCCTCAAGCGGGATTTCCGCCATCGACGCCCCGATAATATTGTATTGATAGTTGGCCGGGTATGGCTTATGCATGCTGGCAATATTGGCATGAATATTGCTGATATAGTCATGAATCGCAAACTCATCACCAGAGCCTTTATCTTCACTGGCCATAAAGTTGGTAATATTCTCTGCCGTGACATTCATGCAGTAATCATAAGCATTTTCAAGCCATTTTCCCTCGAGGTTGGTCCCCGAGATTAAATGGCAGAGATTGAATGGCGGCAGCTGTGAGTTTACTGACAGCATCGTGCCATATTTCTGAATGAAGCGTTCCTTTCGTTCATCACAGTTCATCCAGTAGTCCAATTCTTTTAAGGCTGCATAACCATTTTTCTCGATATATTCGGCCGTGTGGTAGCTGATGCCCTTCTTGGACAGGTTCACGTCAGGTGTGAACAGGTAGCCAAGAATATTGACTCTGTCGGCACCTTTAGAACCGAATTTTTTATCCATGATGCCTCTGACGATATAGGCAATATCAAGGAAACAGCCGCTTCCTGTTCCGCCGGACAGTCCGGTGAGGAGGAAGACGTACAATTTCTTGCCTGACCCCTCAAGGACGGCATTAATTTTATTTTCAATTGTTTTGACAACTTGATTAATTTTAGTAAACATCAATAGCCGGCCCGCCTGTCGTATCCCAGAGGCGCCGCTGATACCGTCAGTTATTGACAATTCCGGTGACAGCCATTCCTTTATGTAAGGCTCCATCGTGCTGCGGTTTGACAGCACGCTGCCAATCTCGGGATTCGATAACAGGACGAATTCTTTATTTGGATCGAGACGAATCCCGTTGTAATTTTTATTGCGGTCATGCTCGTTCGTTTCAAACGCCAAAAACTCAATATTATTTGGTTTTTCCTTTTTCTTTTTGGATAATGGATCTTCAGGCAGTTTGAACCTGCGGTTAACCTGGTACTTCAAACGCAGCAGGGCGTCAATGCCTGTGCCGCCAAGCCCAATGACAAGCATCGGGTTATCAATTGTGTCAACGCGGATTTTCTCGGAGATAATCCCTCCGCCTCTTGCGACATCCAGTTGTTCAATATGCTCTTTCACACTTGCTTTCATGCAATCTTTTCCTCCCTGGCTGAAAAAAGTAACTATATTTTAAAGACGAAAAATAACTTAATAAGGATTCCGTTTTGCGGCAACTTCCATCTTTTATCTACTTAGCTGATATATTCCAGATAAATAGATTTATTCACCTGTTTTAACACGATGCGCAGGCGGTCATTGCGTTTGATTGGCTGGCCCTTTTTGGCATCAATGGCCCGGCCGCCCTTTTCAATCGTGCAATTGGAATGATTGATGATTATGAGCGAGTCACCTGCACCCGGTTTAAAAATGATTTGCCCCGTTTCGGCAAATTCAGGCGAAAGCGATAGCAGCTGATGCAGCTGGAACTTTCCTTTAAAGCCTTTTAGCTTCTTGTACTGCGGGTTACTCCGCTCACCGGTATCTTCATCTCTGACTTCAACGACGAATTGCCCGCTGAAGCCTCTGTTTTGCTGCGCCAAGTATTTTAACAGTAAGTAAATAAGTGCCCCCAGGATCAGGGCGCCAATTACTCCGCCCACTACATAGAGCCAAGGAAATGGTTTTTCATCGGCCTGCTTTTGTTTGACCGCAGGTGCAGCTGCTGCCTTTTGAACCGTGATTTTTTGCGGATCAGTCTCACGGAAGAAGCTGTTATCCTCCGCTTTTACCTTCACTTCATAGCCGGACGCTTTTCCAAGCTTGAACTCTCCGGAGAACCCTTTATCGCCGGCCGTAAGGGGGGATTCCTCCGTTTTTCCTGTATCAAGATCCTTGATAAACAAGGTCGCTTTCATAGAATTATAGATGGCTTTATCTGCAATTGCGGTACCGTTATCTTCAAAGAATGCATCAATCTTGACCGTTTCCCCAGCTTTATAGCTTTGCTTGGCAAGCGGTGCCAGTTTAAGTTGCAAATCATAGTTGAAGACGAGATTGATATCAATTTTATCCTGGGGAACCCCTTTTACCTTGAGCGTCCAATCACCCTGAACGGGTTTTAGAAGCTTTACCAATGTATAGGTCCTTGATGTTGAAAGCAGGACCTGGTCGGAAGGGATCGCCACTTCTTTGCCGGACGGATCGACCAGCTTAACCTCCACAGGCTGGCTGGAAATCAAGGAAATATTGGCTTCCAGGACATTTTCGTTGGGCACGTTGATTTTGACATCCTGAAAATCCCCGTTTCCGATTAATTCGTTTACTGGCACAATTTTTAATTTAAGGTGGTTCGCAAATATTTCACTGAGGATGTCAGGAAGCTGGTCCGGCGAGGTTGCCTCGAAAAATTTTCCGTTGGTGCTGGAGGCAACGTTTGTAAGGGCGTCCTTGTTCAATTTGCCATTCGCGTTTAGGCCGATTGTATAGATCGGGTAGCCTTTTTCCTTGGCCGCAGCAACGGCCTTGTTTAAATCCTCTTCGGCCTGCTCTGGTGTTCTGGATTTATTCGGGTCTAGTTCATTGTTCCCGTCAGCGAGGAGGACAATCAACGGAAAGTAGCCTTGTTCATGACTGCTGTCGAGCACTGTGACCGCTTCTTTAACCCCGGCTGAGATATCGGTATACATATATGTATTTAGTGTATCGATGAATTCCTTTAAAGCTTTTTTATCCTGTTCCGAATTAATTTTGACAAGTGCTTTTTCCCGCATGACATGGTCAGAATAGGCAATCGCGCCAATTTTGTCGCCCTTTAGTGACGCCATATCAATGAACATTTTCATCGCTTCATAGCTGATATTGTTAGGGTCGCTGCTCTTCATCGAGTTGCTGACGTCTACGACCAGCATCCCTTCAATTCGGGAAGTGGTGTTTGAGGGACTTTTAGCATATGTGGCGACTGTGAAAAAAGTCGTAGAAAGGAAAAGGAATACTATTAAACTGCTAATCCATTTTTTAAACATTCGTGTCGAACCCCCACCGGCAAATTTCTTGAAATGATGACAATATTTTCAATTTACTTACTAATATTTTACCACTGCTCCTAGTATATTCCTAAATATATTTCTTTTAATATCAAAATTTTCCTATTATAATTTAATTTAATGGATTTTTTGGAAAAACATGTTGTTTCATAGGCGGAAATTACTAAAGTCAAATCATGCAGAAAAAGGGGAAGCAAGATGTATATCACAGTATTTACCTGCTTACTAGGACTGATTTTAATGTGGAAACTCTATAAATTAATTAAAAATAAACGGCTTGGCGACGACTTTCAAGGGATAGATGAAGAACTGGCAATCAAGCTAAATGAAGGTGATTCAATTGGCTAAACAAGCAGTCCAGCTGACAAAGAAAAAGCGGACCCAATATAGATTCCAAAAGCTCAAAATGTGCAAAAAATGCAACCGCTATTCCGTCCTTGCGGATGAGAGCTGTCCAACCTGCGGCACAGAATGGATTGGCGTGGAAAGTCTGGTAAAAACCATTTTTAAAAATAAATTGTTTACCGAAGCCATCTGGATTTTAATCTTCGTCAGCCTGGGAATTGTGTTCGCCCCGACTATGAAATCGATGTACTATTCCCTTATTGCGGGGTTAGTCTTTTGCCTCAGCTATTGTCTTATCACCTCTATCTTTATGAAAAGTGAATATTTTATACAACTTAGGAAACTGCTTCGCAGCGATTTTAAAAGAATTAAAGACGGAATCGGGTTTGACAGTAATTTGGCGAAGGCCGATGCCGAAGAAGGCCAGCTTGCTCCTGCCTATGAAAAGCTTCGCGAAATCGGCGATTTTATTGAAAACGACAAAGTGAAAAATCGCAGTGTTAAGCTTCTGAATCACATTATTCTTCGGAGCGACATGGAGCTAGAGCTCGAAACCCTCGTTCCGACAAGCTACGATCGGGATTTTGTAGAATATGCGCTCGAAGCAATCAAATTAAACCGTACGCTGATGACGAAAAAGTCGATCGCCTACTTCATTCAGCATCGCACTTCGATTGTCACGGATTTTGGTATGGAAACATTGATTTCTGTTGCCGGCACGGCGTTAAGGATGAAGCTTTACATTATTGAATTTGCCGATTTTATCGAGGAATTTCTTGAATATTTTCCAAAGGAGCGGTTGCTTAGGCTCTGCAGCATTATTCATTCCAACCCGGAGGAAAATTGGGGCAGCCTCGGCCTGAAAACCAAAGGGCTGGTAGCCGCAAAATACAATTACGATCCCGATTTTAAGCGGTTTGTTTCGTAGAAAGGACTACTGCATATGTTTAAACTGACCGTTTATCGAAAAGTCAATATGTCGCGCAATTTCTTCCTATTGGTGCTCATGTTATTACTGGTGCTTGTAGGCGGAAAAATTATGTTGGCCCACGAGAAAATCGCTACTTATGAGGAAGCAATGAAATTATACCGTTCCGGAGATTTAGTGGCTGCTGAAAAGAAGTTTCGCGCCGCCAAGCTGAATGTTGTCATTTCCGACCATAACAAGGAAATTAATCAGATCCTTGGAGTCCTGTCGCCGATTCGTGAAACAATGGAAGAGTTAGATAAAAAAGCGGGTGACTATTATAACGACAAGGATTTAACCCGATTGGCCGATACATATAACCGTTGGCAGGAGCATCTAGAAAAATGGGTGGGCGGCACCGCTGTTCAAAAAGACATGTACGAAGAAATGCTCGCTTTGACAGAGCTTGATAAGGATTTGGACACCTATTTTTCAGCAATTAAAAAAGCCGAGCTTGCCAAACTGACCTCCAGCCTTCGTAATGATGAGAAGGAGGAACAGATTCATAAAGATTTGAATTTGATTCCGGCTGCTTACTACGAGGGAGATTCTAAAAAGACAGAGCTGATTAAAAGTGAATTTCAAAAATATTATTCTGGAATAGTCAATACGATGATTACGGAAAACGATAGGGTCTTTCAGCTTGTTGATGAGGGAAATCGGCAATTCAGCATGCTGAAACAGTTTTCCATTGATTCTGCATGGCTAAAGACTGCGCTCGAAACCCATTTAATAAAGGTGATGACGGAGGATTTTGACAAGAAGGAATACGCTCTTTTTGCTGAAAAAGCAAAAACAGTGAAAAATCTTTCGTCTGAGATGGAGGATTCCAAAGTTTTCTCTTGGATTGAAAATAAGAAGAATGAGTTACTGACCCAAGCAGACAAGCTTACCGCAGGAAATAAATATGAAGAAGCTATTTCTCTCTATGAAGCTTTAAGACCGCTCGAAGATACGGAACAGTTAATTAAGAGCGCCAACCTGGCCTGGGATAAATTTGAGCCGATTCGCGTGCTGAAGCGTCTGTATCCGGATAAGGAATTCCCTCATTTCGTCAATGCACGAAATAAGTGGGGGGCAGACAGCGCAGTCGCGGCGATTTCCAAGGAAGGTGTCATTTATTTCGGCAAGTTGAACGGTGAAGAAGAGATGTCTGTCACGACGGGCGGCAATGTGGGGGAGACTTTAACGGTTAACAAGCTTGATTTCCAAGGTTCCCTTAGTTTGACTGATGTTCCGGTTCTATTCATTGACGCAAAGTCTTCGTCCCGAAAGCACAGATATATGGCCTATGAAGTTGTAAACAATTCTGTTTCTAAAATTTTGGATGTAGAAGCGGATTCGTTGACCATTGAGTCCAAGGAATCTATTTTGCTCGAGAACCCCGTCGGACAAGGAGCAGGGGAGTTCGCCTATTATGAACGCGGCTACAGCGGCGGATTCCAGTTTTCAAAAATCAAGGTGGATTATATTGATATATCTGCAAAGGATATCAAGCAATATTACGGTAAAAAGGTTCGATTCACCACCTATAATGCCACGCAAACAGCTGATGGCCCATTAGTAAAATTATCGGAAACATATAACTTCACCACCAGAAAATATGAATCTCAATATCTGTTGTTAAAAGGCCAACTGACGAACATCACTAACTACTATCGCTACACTGTGATTGGCGTTTTTAATAGTTATCAGACGATTACCGATTCCTATGGTGAAGTCATTGAGGTTCCGGTATTCCAGGTGGAGAAAATTGAATAAAATGGTGAAGGCCAGTCTTATCGAGACTGGCCTTCGTTATTCTTTTGAGGAGGGAAGTGCAATAAATTGATTAAAGATCCCGATCGACGTTATTTTTCCCAACCCCATTTCTGAAAAGTCAGTTTTGTAAACGGAAAATAAAAAATAATCTTTGCGGCTTGTACCTGCGTCAAAAATGGTTTTTCCGGCAACCGAAAGGATTCCCTTTTCAAGTATGTTCGACGATTGATCCATCGTTTTATGATTAATCCATTCGATGTACTCCGACCGTTCAGGATTGGTCGCTGACAAGATAAATATCACCGCAACAACAAGAATAATAGACAACAAACGCCTCATTTTCCGAGCCCCTTTTTTCCAAAATAAATTCATATCAACTGCTTGTACTAACATATGCCAGTTTCGCCGAGAAAATACACTTTTAAACGATGTGGTACACGTAGTTTGGATACAAAGTTGGAAACAATATTTGGATGCTATTTACCTGCGAATATGTTAAATTATTACTATTAAATTTGCGTCAGTTTATGAAAAGAGGAACCTTTATGACGAGAATGTGGAAGTGGGCGATTGCCTGTTTATTATTCCTGGTTGTGTTAAACGGGTTTGGGATACTGACTGTGACTTTTAACCGGTAACGCGAAATCCGTCGACCATACTACTAAAGCGGGGAATGACGTTTAATGACGAATAATTTAACAAGTTCTATATCGAAAAAGCTGCTGACAGCGCTTTTGGTCGTAACCATTGGGGCCGAAATACTGCTCTACTTAACCCGCTACAGTTCCCTGGCAAGCACCCTCTATGATGCTGTCATGGTCGCCTCGATTTTTGTCGGAATAAAGCTGCACCGCCGGCTTTGGAGCAGTGTGGTACGTCCAAAGACAAAGCGGCAGCTGGCGCTACAGTTTACAGGCGCTTTCCTGATTTTCTTTTTCGGAAGTACGATTATTAACATTTATTCAAGCGTGACATACAACGATTTTAGTGATGATTATGGGGAGTATGTCGAAGACTACACCGAGATGCAGACGTATGAGGCTGAAACGGCGAAGACTCCGGATACTGAAGAATCGGCCGTTTGGTCCTTTATTGACAGGGTTGATACGATTGGCTCGGACATCTACCTCGATGCGATGGCTGGGCTTGAGGAAGTGTGGCGCCTCGCCTATATTGTCCTGTTCCTCGTCGTCTGCAAAAAACTGTTCCGCGGGCGGTGGGAGAGCGGTCGTAGGGACATCTTTGTGCTTGCCGCCTTGTTCTTCACTTCGATTCTCTTTGGGGTTGACCATACATTGGACAGCGAGCAATCATGGCCAGTACGAATTGGCGCCATTGTCACCTTTGCAAACATGGGCTTTCTGTTTGGTCTGATTCTTTTATGGACGCGCAACCTGTGGCTGACTGTCCTTGTCCACTCGTTGTACGACATCATGGCCACATTGTCCTGGTACTATATCGATGACGCCGTCGAACTATTTGCCCTCGGCATCCTGATTGTTTATATCATTCTATTTCTTTTGGAGAAAATGCAGCAAAAACGCAGGTTGGTTGAGGTGGAGCAGGATGATGGGGCTGCGCAAATCATGGAATAACGGAGGGGAGCGGGTCAGTGGCCGCTCCTATTCTTATGGGCCCGTTGAGGTGGAAAAAGAGTACTCGCGGTAACATAGGGCGATTCTATGAGCCCGTCAGGCTGAAAATAAGGTGTTCACGGTAACATAGAGCAGTTCTACGTACCCGTCCAAATCGAGTGGCCCGGTTACATAAACTGAATAAAATCTCTATAAAAATAAAACAAGCCCTACCAGCCAAACTGGTAGGACTCCCGATTAATCCAATATTGAACTGATCCATCCTCATTTAGCTTATACTTCACTTTTTTTCGGTCAAACTCCCTCAACAAACTTTCCTTCGCTAATTCCTGTTTAATGTCCAGCTCCAGCAGTAACTTATTTAGCTGGCTATGGTCTACAGTTTTACCCTCGGTGAACATGGTAAGAATTGCCTCACGCTGCTCCATTACCCTAAGAAAATCCTGTTTATGCGCTTTTAATCCAGTAGGTTCCGGCATTTTTTTTACCTTCAGCATCAGATCCGCGTGCTTTGCTTTAGCGAGTTTAAGCCTGCCTATATCTATTTGGTCAGCTCCAACGTAAGCCCCAACCATAAGTTTCATGCTTTCTTGGTTATACTCCTGCTCTTTTATTATGTATTCATTCAATTCCTTTTGATTTGGCGCCCTATATGTAATCGTGATAATTGCAAGGATTAAGAATAATAAACCAACCCCAAGTACCATAAAAATCATCGAAAAATTAGTTTTAGGAGTAGCAATAACAATTTTTTCGTCATGGTGGTAATCTAGACTGTTAGCCTTGAGCTCTTCAAGTTCCTGTTTGACTTTTTGCTGGGCGGCAGTCAGCATCCTCATCACATCCAATAGTAAAATAGAACTACTATTATTCTACTACAAAAAACGACAAAAACACCATTTATTTCCCAAGAAATGATGAGGTTGGGTAATTAAAGACAACCGAAGTAAAAAAAGGATGAATTGTTCGTAAATTTTGTTAAATCTTGTAGATTGATAGGGAAGTATATACTAAAATAGTAAGTGATTTACTTTACTTTTTCTAGGCTGCCTTAATAGAAAAACAGGCTGTCTAAAATGCATTGGAAACGCATCCAAGGTCCTAGAAAAAAATATTTCTCCATAGAGGTGATGCCTATTTAGTTTGTTTACTACCCACAAGCGAAAGGTATAAACATTCGAAATTAGGAGGCGTAGAGTTTGAGGATCTTTAGAAAACAGCTCTTTATTTTAGCAACTATTTTTACTTTACTAGCAAGCTACGTGTTACCGTACCTCCATCATGCAAGTGCGGCTGAGAACTACATAACAGTGGCTCAAGCGATTGCAAACAACTCGGGATCGGCCACAGTGAAAGGATATATCGTCGGATACGCAAAATCAGCGACCAATTATGTTACTACTGGATATCCAGATGATAATAATTTTGGTATAGCTGATAATCAAAATGAAACCGACCCAACCAAGATTCTTCCTGTCCAAATTACTAGCGGTTTCAGGGCGGAGTTTGGCCTTAAATCCAATCCAACCAATTTAGGGAAGATAGTATTTGTTACGGGATCATTAGAAAAGTATTTTGCCGTCTCGGGACTAAAAAGTCCAACAGCAATGGGCTTTGAACCACCTGAAGGAGGCGGAGGCCCAGTCGACCCACCGGTTGATCCGCCATCCGATGGCATCAAAATCAGTGCCATTCAAGGTGAAGGCCATGATTCACCATATAAAGGCCAGACAGTTAATGGTGTAGAGGGTATTGTTACGTTTGTTAAGGATGCCAGCAACTTCTATATGCAAGATCCAAATCCAGATGGGAATCCGAAGACATCTGAAGGGATTCTTGTTTATCAAAAGAACCATACCATCAAGGTGGGTGACCTGGTTTCCGTTAATGGCTTGGTAAAGGAATGGGTGCTTGAAGGCTACAGTGACATGCTGCAAACAGACCTTGCTACAACTGAAATTGACGCAAATGCGGGGAAAGTAACAGTTAAAGCAAGCGGACAAGCGTTACCTGAAGCACTTGTCATCGGCAAAGATATCAACCCGCCAACTCAAGTGGTGGATAACGATAAGTTTGCCAAATTTGATCCAGAAGAAGACGGAATTGATTTCTGGGAAAGTATCGAAGGCATGCGTGTGGCGATTGAAAATCCTACTGCAGTTGCGCCACAGCGCTATGGCGAAGTTCCGGTTATCGCCGGTAAAGTGGACGGCAAGCCGTATACAACTCCAGGCGGAATCTCCATCACGAAAGACAACATGAACCCGGAACGTCTTCCGCTCCTGTTTACAACAAAAGATGAAACAATCAAGGTGAAAACGGGTGACCGCTACGATGGTACGGTAACCGGTGTCATAACTTATACATTCCAAAACTACAAACTGTTGACTGATAAAAGTGCTCTTCCGAAATTGGTGGAAAGTGACTATCAGCGGGAAGTAACGGATATTGTCAAGAATGCAGACAAATTGACTGTTGCTACCTACAATATGGAAAACTATACAAAGTCCGATGCAGCGAAAACAACCAAAATTGCTGAATCAATCGTAAATAACCTGAAAAAGCCTGACATTGTCGGCTTAGTAGAAGTTCAGGATAATAACGGTGAAACAGCAGGAGGCACAGCTGCTGACCAAAACTATCAGGCTTTAATCGATGCAATTAAAACAGCAGGCGGCCCAACCTACAAATGGACTGATATCGAGCCTGTCAATAACCAGGACGGTGGGGCTCCAAACGGTAACATCCGTGTTGGCTATATTTACAATCCTGACCGTGTTTCCTTGAAATCAGGAGCACCAAAAGGCGGCTCAACCGAAGCGGTAGGTTATCAGAATGGTTCATTAACCTTGAACCCTGGTAGAATTGATCCGACAAATTCAGCTTTCTCATCAAGCCGTAAGCCATTAGCTGCAGAGTTTACTTTTAACGGCGAAGATGTCATTGTGATTAACAATCACTTCAACTCTAAGGGCGGAGACCTACCGATTTTCGGTAAAACTCAGCCGCCAACTCTTGGCAGTGAAGTTCAGCGAATGAAGATTGCCGGAGTAGTGAACAACTTTATTAAAGATGTAAAGAGCAAAAATGCGGATGCAAACATCGTGGTCATGGGTGACTTGAACGACTTCGAATTTTCGAATCCGTTAGTAGCATTAAAAGGCAATGAATTAACAAACTTAATTGAAAAAGTTCCGGCACCAGAAAGATTTACCTACACATATCAAGGAAACTCTCAGGTGCTTGACCACATGCTTGTCAGCAACAACTTGGCAGGTCGTTCAGAAATTGATATCGTTCACTTGAACTCGTCATTTACACCAATGCACGGACGTGTAAGCGATCATGATCCGGTAATTGCCCAAATTGACCTGAAAAAACCGGCAAAAGAACCTTTTTCTCTCTCAATCATGCATATGAATGATACCCATGCTGCCTTGGATAACATGCCAAAGACTGTAACAGCTGTGAAAAAAGTGAGAGAAGAAAAACCTAGTTCACTGTTGCTTCATGCAGGGGATGCATTTACTGGAACCTTGTATTTCAACGAGTTTCATGGTCAAGCAGACTTAGCCTTGATGAACCTAATGAAATTTGACGCGATGACATTCGGTAACCATGAATTTGACCTTGGTTCTTCTACAGAAGGCCATCAAGCTTTGGTTAACTTTATTAAGGAAGCTAAGTTCCCATTTGTTAGCGCAAACGTTGATTTCTCGAAAGATGCTAAATTCGATGGCCTTTTAAATGATTCCTTTACTTCTAACTACAAGAATGGACAAATCTACAATGGAATCATTAAAGAAGTAAATGGCGAGAAAGTCGGGATTTTTGGGCTAACCACTGAAGAAACCATTGATATTTCCAGCCCAGGTTCAATCGCATTTCAAAACTATCTAACAAAAGCAGAAAAAGCCGTAGAAGCTTTCGAAGCTCAAGGCGTTAACAAAATTATTGCCTTAACTCATATTGGCTATGATGACAATGCGGCAATCGATAATGACTTGATCCTTGCTGAAAAAGTAGAAGGAATTGACGTTATTGTAGGTGGACACAGCCATACCGAATTGAAACAACCTGTTGTAGTGGCAAAGGATGCAACTCCTACTGTCATCGTCCAAACTGGCAACTCGAATAATAATTTGGGTGTATTGAACGTAGAGTTTGACAAAAATGGTGTTGTAACATCGAATAATGGCCAATTAATTGCAATCGGTTCTCAAGCTGCTGATAAAGAAGCAGAAGACATTTTGGCACCGTACAAAGCACAAGTTGACACTGTTTCTAAAAAAGAAATCGGCGTATCAACTCCAGCTGCATTAGAAAACCCACGTACAAACGGTGATAATACAAAACCAAGCGTACGGAAAAACGAAACAATTCTTGGCAACCTGATTACAGATGCCATGCTTGAAAAAGCAAAATCATTCACTGGTAAGAATGTCATCATGGCATTGCAAAATGGCGGCGGTATTCGTGCAGCCATTGATGCGGGACCAATCACAGTCGGTGAAGTTATCACGGTACTTCCATTTAATAACACTCTGGCAACTATGGATGTAACAGGTGCTGAGCTTAAGCAAGCTTTTGAAGTTTCCGTTGGTCTATACCCAGCAGAAAACGGTGGTTTCTTACATGTAGCTGGCGGCAAAGTAGAATTTGATCCAACGAAACCAAAAGGAAAACGTGTTGTATCTGTTTTGTATAAGAATGAAAGTGGACAATACGTACCACTTCAAGATGATGTGAAGTACACCGTTGCAACAAACGCCTTTACAGCTAAAGGCGGCGACGGCTATGATGTATTCAAAACTGCATATGAAGAAGGACGTGTAACAGACCTAGGTCTTTCCGATTGGGAAAACTTACGTGATCATTTAGTAAGCATTGGCAGCAAAGGCATTCCAACTTCTACTGAAGGAAGAATTGTAGATGTATTTACCTTAACTGTTATGCACACAAATGATGTTCATGCGAACTTGAAAGACATGCCTAGAACAATAACAAAAGTGAAAGAGATAAGGTCAGCAAATGCTAACTCGCTTCTTCTTCACGCTGGTGACCAATTCACTGGAACCTTGTATTTCAATGAATTCCTGGGTGCAGCAGATTTGGCTATCTTGAAGTTGATGGGCATTGATGCAATGACATTCGGCAACCATGAATTTGATCTAGGTTCTTCAGCAGATGGCCATCAGAAATTGGTTGATTTTATCAAGGGTGCTAACTTCCCATTCGTTAGTGCAAACGTAGATTTCTCCAAAGACTCTAAATTTGAGGGAATCTACAATGATTCTATTGAATCTGCCTATGCAAATGGTGCAATTTACAATGGAATCGTCAAGAACTTTAATGGTGAAAAAGTTGGTATCTTCGGTTTGACAACTGAAGAAACAGTTGATATTTCAAGCCCAGGTTCCATTGCATTTAAAAACTATTTAACAGAAGCCCAAAAGGCCGTACAAGCTCTTGAAGCAAAAGGTGTTAACAAAATCATCGCATTGACTCATATTGGTTTTGACGACAATGCAACTGTTGATAATGACTTGGTCCTTGCAGAGAAAGTAGAAGGCATCGACATCATTGTTGGCGGACATAGCCATACAACACTGTCAAAACCTGTTGTTGTAGCTAAAGATGCAACTCCTACTGTCATCGTTCAAACCGGTAATTCGAACAGTAACTTGGGTGAGCTTAATGTGGTCTTCAATAAAAATGGGGTTATCACTAAGCATGACGGCAAACTGATTCCTATCGACAGTAAGATTGCTGAGGATCAGAATGCAGTTGAAGTTTTAAAACCATTTAAAGATCAAGTTGATAAAGTTTCCAATGAGGAAATCGGAGTAGATGCTCCAGTTGCGTTGGATAACCCACGTACAAATGGCGATAACTCAAAACCAAGTGTACGTAAAAACGAAACAATCCTAGGTAATATGATTACGGACGGAATGCTTGAAAAAGCAAAATCCTTCACTGGAAAAAATGTAATTATGGCGTTGCAAAACGGCGGGGGTATCCGTGCGTCAATCGATGCTGGACCAATCACTGTTGGCGAAGTAATTTCAGTGCTTCCATTTAATAATACGCTGGCTACCATGGATGTAACTGGTGCAGAGTTGAAGGAGGCATTTGAAATCTCCCTTGGCCAATACCCAGCGGAAAACGGCGGCTTCTTACATGTGTCCGGTGGTAAAGTAGTATTTGATCCTACGAAACCAGCAGGACAACGTATTGTATCCGTATTGTATTTAAATGAAAATGGCAAGTATGTAGAAGTTAAAGACGACGTGAAGTACACCGTAGCAACAAACGCTTTTACAGCTAAGGGTGGAGACGGCTTTGGTGTATTTGCAAAAGCCTATGAAGAAGGCCGTGTAACAGATTTAGGTCTTTCCGATTGGGAAAACTTCCGTGATCATTTACTAGATATCGGTAGTGAAGGTATCCCAACTAAGATTGAAGGTAGAATCGTGGATGTTAACACACTACCGGGTGAAGAAGAACCTACACCAGGTGAAGAAGAGCCTCAAGTTGTAGTGGTTACTCCTGAGGCAGGGAATGGCAATAAGTATGAAGTCACTCCAAATGATTTGAAAGAATTAAAAGCTGGCGCAACTGTTATCGTTAAAGTTCCAGCCAAGAACAATACAATTTTTGTATCATTGACTTCAGAAACGATTGCGAAACTTAAAGAAGCAAATGCAACTTTAGTGATTTCCAATGAAGTGGTAGATCTTAAAATTCCGTCATCTATTTTGCCTGATGGTGAAACAGAAATTAAAGTGCAGAAAGACAATCGCCAGGATGCTTTAGTTGCCTATGATTTCTCAATCAAATCCAATGGTACTGGATATCATAAGTTTAACGAAAAAGTCACCATGACCTTCGCTGTTGACCCTAAATTAGTGAAGGATCCAAATAAAGTGAAAGTATTCTATTGGAACCCAGAAACGAAGGCTTGGGAATTGGTCGGCGGCGAATATAAAGATGGCAAAATTACCGCCACTACCGATCACTTCAGTACATTTGGTGTACTTGAAGTCATAGATACCAAGCAAACTCCGGTTACTGATGCGAAAGGTTCTAATCCGAATGCATCCAAAGGCGGCAATGCGCTTCCAAATACAGCAACGAATGCATATAACTATTTATTGCTTGGAATCCTGATTATCGGAGCAGGAGCTACTATCTTTATTAGAAGACGTAAATTAGAAGCTTAATAGGTTCAGCCTTACTCTCTTCGGGGGTAAGGCTGTTTTTATGAAAAAAGATTCATAAAATAGGAATTTTTTAAAAGTAATTCTTTCATTCGTGACTTTTTGACTATATAATGGAAAAGCAGTCAAAAAACGTCACTTTCTTCTGATATATATGGAAGCGTTACCAACCTTATATGTTATGAATTAATGACATTTTGTCTGTAAAAAATAAAAAGGAACGGTGTGATCCTACATGAAGAAAAAAGCAGGCCTAGTCAGCAAGCTTGCCGCAACAGCGCTGATGTGCAGTACCTTCTTGTCTCCATTTGGTTCAATTGCCAGTGCGGAGGGAGAAACAGATTCAGCAGCAGTAAAATTGCGTTTGATGGAAACGACTGATTTGCATGCAAACGTAATGGATTATGATTACTATCAAGACAAGCCAACGATTGAATACGGTCTTGCCAGAACAGCAGAACTTATTCATGCAGCTAGAACGGAAGCAAAGAACTCGATGTTGTTTGATGCAGGGGACTTGCTCCAAGGGAATCCGCTTGCGGACTATGTAGCGAAGATCAAAAAGTTGGGTGCAGACGAGATTCATCCGGTTTTTAAGGCTATGAGTCTATTAGACTATGATGCGGGGATTGTCGGAAACCACGAATTTAACTATGGATTGGATTTCTTAAATAATGCTCTGCAAGAAGCCCCATACAAGGTCGTTAACGCGAATATTTATGATGCAAATACAGGAAAGAACTACTTTAAACCCTATGAAATTATTAATAAGACAGTAAAAGATGAAAACGGGAATGATCAGATTATCAAAGTCGGTGTCATCGGTTTTGCCCCGCCGCAAATTATGCAGTGGGACAAGGACAACCTAACCGGAAAAGTAACGGTAGAGGATATTGTCGATTCCGCTAATAAGTTTATTCCGAAAATGCGGGCTGACGGTGCCGATGTTATTGTTGCCATTGCTCACTCTGGCTGCGATATCGCCGTTGATGGCCAAAAAGATGCTGAGAATGCAGTTTATTCTTTAAGCAAAGTGTCCGGTATCGATGCCATCATGTTCGGACATGCCCATTTAACATTCCCAGGTGACGTCTCCTTTAATGGGAAAAAAGGAATTGATAATGCCAAGGGCCACATTAATAATGTCCCGGCACTTGAAGCCGGCTATTGGGGAAATAACTTAGGTGTGATGGATTTAACTTTAGAAAAAGTAGATGGAAAATGGAAGGTCACCCAATCTGAATCTGCCAATCGTCCAATTTTTAAAACGGTAGATAAAGTAAAGGTACCCGTTGTATCTACGAATCAAGATATCGTAAATGCTGTAAAAGAAGCCCATGAAGGAACACTTACTTACGTGCGTGGAAAAATTGGCGTAACATCTGCGCCTTTATACAGCTTTTTTGCCCGTGTTCAAGACGATCCTACAATTCAAATTGTAAACAATGCCCAGAAAGAGTATGTGGAAAAATGGATTGCCGAAAAGCTTCCTGCCTATAAAGGCGTACCGGTTCTTTCAGCAGGCGCACCATTTAAAGCAGGTCGTCAGGGACCAAGCGACTATACCAATATTGCCGCCGGAGATTTATCAATCAAGAGTGCCAATGACCTCTATCTATATCCAAATACTTTGAAAGCAGTCGAGTTAACCGGTGCCCAGGTTAAGGATTGGCTGGAAATGTCAGCAGCACAATTTAACCAAATCGATCCGAATAAAACAGATGTGCAGGAGCTCATCGATTATAACTTCCAAACGTTTAACTACGACGTCATTGATGGGGTCAAATACGAGATCGATGTCACAAAGCCGGCAAAATATGATTTGAACGGTAAGTTAATCAATGCCAACGCAAGCCGGATTATCAATTTCACGATGCCGGATGGCAAGCCAGTTGATTTAAATCAAAAGTTTGTTGTGGTCACAAATAACTATCGTGCAAGCGGCGGCGGAAACTTCCCTGGCCTTGTCGGTGGTATCGCTAAAATTGTGGTGGATTCGCCTGACGAAAACCGTCAAATCCTAATGGATTATATCTCATCAAAGGGAACCATTAATCCGTCAGCCGATATGAACTGGAGAATTGCGCCAATTAACAATAATGTTGCAGTTAAGTTCCAGTCTTCACCGGATGAGGCAGCCAAAACCTTTGCGGGCCAGTCTTCTGACATTAAGTTCCTGGAAACCTTTACTGATGCAAATGGCAGTGTTTGGGGATCATTTAAGCTGGATGTGTCTTTACCGGAAACAAAAGTTTTAGAACCGATTACCACTGTCGACGCCAACAAGCAAACAATGGCTGCAAAGGTGGAAGCAAAGGATATTGCCGGATTGAAAAAAGGTGCTGTCCTTGCTGTAACACCTAAAGATGCTGAACGCCAAGTGGAACTAAAGGTTACACTTTCCGCGGATGTATTAAACCAGTTAACGCAAAACAATAACGTGCTGCAAGTGAACAAAGGCGATGTCCAAACAGAACTTCCAGCTGCTTTATTAAAATTAATCGCCCAGCAAGCGAATGGTCAAAATATAACCATTACGATTACGAAGAAGACAGCGGAAGGCTCGATTGGCCCGGTTTATGACTTTACCATCCAAGCCGGAACAACAACACTCCATGACTTTGGCGGCGAAAAGGTGAACTTAACCTTTAAAGTCGCGTCCAGAGACGTTGCAGGCACCGACCCATCCAAGGTCAAAGTATTCTATTATAATGAAACAACCAAGAAGTGGGAAGTCCTTGCCGACAGCAAATACGATGCTGCAGCAGGAACCGTTACAGCTGCTGCTACTCACTTCAGCACTTACGGCGTATTTGCTGAAAGCAATGCTGCCAAAGGAGCGCCAAAAGCAATTTCCGGCAAACTGCTGCCAAACACAGCAACAGATGCCTATAACTACTTGTTCTTGGGCTTACTGATTGTAGTGGCCGGGGTAACATTCTTTATTAAGAGACGCAGAGTGCAAGCTTAGGTAAAATAAAAAACAGCCTTACTCCTTGAGGAATAAGGCTGTTCTTTTTAAAATCCATTTTTCTTTTAATTACAAAATAGATAATTTAATAGATTCTAAAGTACTCATCAATTCCATCTGCAATGGCTATGGCCAATGTATTTTGATAGGAATCAGTAAATAATTTTTGTCGTTCAGTGGAATTGCTGATAAAACCCATCTCTAGCAATGTAGCAGGCATGGCACTTTCACGAATTACGGCAAATGAAGCCCCATCCGTTCCACGATTCCCCGCACCGGTGTACTGGACCATATTATCCTGAATTAAGCTTGTTAATCTCATGCTATTAGCAATTCTTTCAGGATTATTATGCATATCTCCATTAATGGTTGAAGGATAATCTGGATTATACTTATAGAAGTATGACTCAATTCCAGAAGCCGAGCTTGGGCCTGAGTTCGTATGGATGCTGACAAAAATATCTGCCTTTAAACCATTTGCTATTTTTGGTCGATCCAGTAATGCTACAGTCGTATCATCATTACGGGACATATAAACGGTATAGCCGCGATTGGCTAATAATGCTTGAACCTTTTTCGCAACAGCCAGGTTTAAGTCTGCTTCGTGGTAGCTGCCGAATGTGGCACCAGGATCGGATCCGCCATGTCCGGGGTCTAAAAATACAGTAAAAGAATGACCGAACAATACTTTAATACTAGGTAAGGTCATGATTCGGCCATTTTTTCCAATTTCCCTAATTGTAATAATGTGTGAGCCATTAGTAAATTGGGTTATGTCAAGAGCAAAATGGTAACCTGCGTTGCTATTGTTGAATTCTGGAAATGCTTTCTGGACATCAGGGCGTGCATCGCCATAATCTGCCTTACCGGCTACGACCCCATCAACTAGCACTTCTATACTTTCCACTCCACTAACATCCAAAAACCAGCCTGATACATTTATAATACCTTCGTGCCTGCTGCCCGGAATAGGATTATCTAAAAATCCTTTAACATTTTCAATCCAAATAGTACTTTCAGGTAATGTGGTAACTTGACCATTTATTCCTGTTCCTCTAATTGTTATCGTATGTTGTCCGCCATTAAGCAGCGTGGTATCAAGCAAATAATGAAAGCCAGCATTTCCATTACTGTATTCAGGAAAAGCATTTTGCACATCAATTCGTGACAGACCGTATTGGGCTTCTCCTACACTCTTTCCATCCACCAATACCTCTATCTTGGATACACCACTGTCATCCAAAAACCAACCTCGGACCTCAACCTCTCCTTTAACCGTTGAGGCATAGGATGGGGTATCAATTGAACCGAGTACTGGAAGACTCTGGACATTCACGATTGTGTCAATATCATTGACTGCACCATTAGCCCCAGTTTCTCTTACGGTTAACTTGTGCT
>NZ_LMTJ01000006.1:407087-414462 GCF_001510715.1 Bacillus sp. FJAT-29814 | reverse complement strand
GCGGGGCATCAATAGAGCCTAGGGCCGGGAGGGCCGGGGCATTTTGGACATTTATTTGGCTTTGGAGTTCGTTCACAGCACCATTATTCCCAGTCTCTCTAACCGTTAGTTTGTGTTGTCCATTGGTTAGATTCTTGGTATTTAGCGTAAATTGGTAGCCGGAGTTGGCATTCTGATAAGCAGGATAAGCACTTTCTACATCAGGACGCCAAATGCCATAATTGGCAGTGCCCATGTTCTTTCCATCTACCAGTATCTCTATCTTGGATACGCCGCTTCCATCTAAGAACCAGCCTCTAATAGCAACTTCCCCATTTACAGTAGAACCATTTGTTGGAGTATCAATAACCCCTATTGGTGCCAAATTAGAAGCATATGCTGTTGTGATATTTAAATACAATAGCATTACAATTCCTGCCAAGAAAATTGCGGCAATATTTTTATATACCTTCATTTCTCCTTCCTTTCTATCAGGTTATTAATCTTTATTTATAATACTATTTTTCCTTCAAAAAATACACAGAAATTACACCATTTTTCAGCCCGTTATACCTAATTCTTAAAATTTTCGCCAGCATTCAACAGCATTTTATGTACGCTTTCCAGCGTCCTTGACTATAATTTGATTTAGCTTGTTAATTTTAATTTATTATGAAATAATTTTAGTAAATATAAATTGTTTACAATATAATTTCTGAGAAGTTAGAAGTTTTTTATGATTTAAAGACTTAGGAAAGGACAAATTGAAATGAAAAAAGTAAAAAAAGCCATAATACCTGCGGCTGGTCTTGGAACACGTTTTTTACCAGCAACGAAGGCTATGCCAAAAGAGATGCTTCCAATTGTTGATAAGCCAACAATACAGTATATTGTCGAAGAAGCAATTGAATCTGGAATTGAAGATATCATTATTGTAACTGGAAAAGGAAAAAGGGCCATTGAAGACCACTTTGATTACGCCTATGAACTTGAGCAAACCCTCCTCAATAAAGAAAAGTTTGATTTGTTAGAGAAGGTACAAGAGCCCTCAAGGATGGTTGATATCCATTATATAAGACAAAAGGAACCTAAGGGATTAGGTCATGCAGTTTGGTGTGCCCGTAACTTTATTGGAAATGAACCATTTGCGGTTTTACTTGGGGATGATATTGTTCAGGCTGAGACTCCTTGCCTTAAACAATTAATGAATGTCTATGACAATACTCATTCTTCTGTTATAGGAGTACTAAGGGTTCCTGAAAAGGAAACTAATCGTTATGGCATAATTGACCCAATTGAACAGTATGACCGCTCTTACCAAGTGCGTAATTTTGTTGAGAAACCACAATTAGGAACCGCACCTTCCAATTTGGCGATTATTGGTAGATATATTTTTACACCTGAAATTTTTATGTTTTTAGAAAAACAAGAAATTGGGGCTGGAGGGGAAATTCAGTTAACGGACGCAATCCAAAAATTAAACCAGATTCAGCGTGTATTTGCTTATGAATTTGAAGGAAAACGTTATGATGTTGGAGAAAAGCTTGGGTTTATTGAAACTACCATTGAATTTGCCCTTCAAAAGGAAGAATTGAAAGAACAGTTGTTAAAATTCATGCAAAAAAAACTTGAAGAACAATAAAATATTCGAATTAAGAATATAGCAAAGCTTTTAGATGTTTATAAATTTATTGTTGAAGTAACTCAAATTTTGCTAAATGTATGCGCGAAATTTGAGTTTTTATTTTGTCTAGAAGAGGAAAAAATAGGATTGGTTACATAGTGATTAGATGAATACCATATAAATCCTAAAAATTTTTTAATCATTTTGATTGCCTTAATGGGAATCATGCTTATACTAGAGAAGGGAAATTATTCAAAATACTGCGAGTGTGTGTAATAACCCTTTGCATCATTTTCATTTGAAGAATATGACAAAAAACGATAAAAAACTACAAACTACTACGAAAGGGTGATTGGAAGTTGAAACAAAAATCCATAAAAATGAATTATGTATTTAATACCATTTTGACAGTTTCAAACCTCCTTTTTCCATTAATCACCTTCCCTTACGTTGCAAGAATATTAGGTCCTGAAGGTATAGGAAAGGTAAACTATTCAATCACGGTTGCTTCATATTTTATTATGATTGCTCAGGTAGGAATCCCTGTTTACGGGATAAAAGAAATTTCAAAGGTTCGTGAGAATAAACAAAACCTTAATAAGGTTTTTTCGGAGTTGTTTACCTTAAGTTCTATAATGACAGTTTTCACTGTGATTATGTATAGCATTGTTTTTTTATTTAGTACAAAAATGCAAAGCGAGGAATTGTTGTTCTTTGTTGCGGGTATAAGCATCTTTCTTAGTTTATTCTCAATTGATTGGCTGTATAGCGGATTAGAAGAGTATAAATTTATTGCCCTGAGGAGTATATTTGTAAAAATCATTTCTGTTATCATGCTTTTTTCTTTAGTTCACAATAGTGATGATTATATTATTTATGCCATTATTTTAGTCTTAGTTACGTTTATAACAAATATATTAAATGTAGTTGCGGCGAGGAAAAAAGTAAAATTTACTATAAAAAGTCTTGACTTGAAAAGACATCTAAAACCTATTTTTGCTTTGTTTTTAGCAGGCTTAATTGGAAGTATCTACGCTAATTTAGACATCATATTGCTCGGGAATATGGTTGGTGATGAATATGTAGGATATTATTCTACAACTAGGAAAATCTCGGGGTTAATTTTAGCCATCATAGGGTCGCTAGGTACTGTACTAGTTCCAAGGTTATCATATTACTTAGATAAAAATATGAAAGAAGAATATAATCAACTAGCACAAAAATCATTGAATTTTATTTATTTTTTATCATTCCCTGCCATTATATATATAATATTTATGTCAAAGGATATTCTTTTATTTTTTGGAGGGAAGGAGTTTATTACCGCTAGTATTTCTTTGCAAATTGTAGCGTTTCAAGTATTAGCGACTAGTTTAGCCACTTTTTATGGATTTCAGGTCATATTACCTCATAATGATGAAAAATCTATGGTAAAGGCAAATTTTGCCGGAGCAATTGTAAATGTAGCATTAAATCTAATTTTAATTAAGAGTTTTTATCACAATGCAACTAGCCTTGCTATTGTATTGTCTGAATTAACAGTAACACTTGCGCTAATATATTTATCTAAATCCTACAGAAATTTCAAATTGTATAATAATGATAGTATAAATTATTTAAAAGGTAGTCTTTTATTAATTATTTGTTTGTTGATTGTTAAAATCTTTCTAGCGGATAACTTCCTAATCAATCTGATTATAACTGCATTTCTTAGTGGAATTATTTACTTTGGTTATTTGCTAAAAAATAAGGAGGAATTTACAACTTTGATACTTGATAGGTTTGTTAGGAGGAACAAAAATGCATAAAGAGCGATTGGTGTTGCTGTTTGATATTGAATGGTTTGAAAGAGTGCACCTTTTTAAAGACGTTGGAATGATCCCTGCCTATTTTAGTAAATTATATGATTTTGACAGCACCATTGTTTTTTATGAACATGAAAAAAACCATGCTTTAAAACAAAAAGAATGTGACATAAATCTAATTCGAATTAAAAAAAATGGTGCAAACAAAGTTAAATGGTTAAGGAATTTTGTTTCACCGATGTCACTTTATCTAATTAGAAATGCAAAAAACATTGATGTACTAATGCTTTTCCATCTAAAAAAAGAAAATTATTATTATAGATTTTTATATAAAATTTTTAATCCGAAGGGAAAGGTTTATTTAAAGTTAGATAAGGATGAAACAGGGGTTAAAGGGTTAGAAAAATACAAGAAAGAGGAACAAAAAAGCCTAAATGTCTTTAACTATAAAGATGGATTTGTAGCATATTTAAAGACGATTAAACGAAAGATTTCTCTTAAAAGGATACAAAATGAATTATCTAAATTCGAATTGATCAGTGTTGAAACAAAAAATGCATATGATCGGCTTCGAAAAGTATTTGGAAATAAAGTCAGTGAAAACTTTATTTTAATACCCAACGGTTTTCCCGATGAAAATGAAAGTCTAGAATATGTTAAGGACTTTAAGGACAAAGAAAATATTATTATCACGGTTGGAAGAATAGGAACGGAACAAAAAAATAATGAAATGCTCTTAAAGGCCGCCGAAAGACTTCGTTTTAATGACTGGAAGATATATTTTATTGGTCCCATTGAAAAACATTTTGAAAAATATATACATGATTTTTATAATCATAATCCCGAACTGAAAGACAAAGTAATTTTTACTGGAAATGTCAATGAAAAAAGTAAATTATATGAGTGGTATGCTAGGAGCAAAGTATTTTGTTTAACATCAAGGTATGAGGGTTTTCCCTTAGTTTTCCCTGAAGCGATTTATTTTGGTGATTATATTGTCTCAACTAAAGTTGGAGCTGATGAGGATATAACAAAAGGTGGCGTTTTAGGAAAACGAATTAATCAGGATGATATCGATTCCTTAGCAAAAACGCTACAGGATATTATTGATAATAAAATTGACATTGGCAAAAAATATGATGAAGTTGTAAACTTTAGCAGAGAAAATTTTGTGTGGGATAAGATTTTAGAAAAGATTTATTATAAACTTTATTTAAATGAAAACTCACCTCATACCAATGTTCAGAAAAAACAGTAGAAATTTATCATAGAAACGGTCGATATAAATTGAGTTAAAAAAAGTTAATTTACAGAATTAATTGGAGATAAATGTATGAATCCAAAAATAAGTATCATTGTTCCAGTCTTTAATGTTGAAAATTTTATTCATGATTGTCTTAAAAGTATTCTAAATCAGACCTTTCGTGATTTTGAACTTATTTTGGTTAATGATGGCTCTACGGACCAGAGTGGGGTTATTTGTGATGAATATGCCAAAAGTGATAAAAGAATCACTGTTATTCACAAAGAAAATGGAGGTCAGTCTTCTGCCAGGAATGTAGGAATTGATATAGCAACGGGAGACTTTTTAGGCTTTATTGACAGCGATGATTGGATAGATAAGGATATGTATGAAATACTGTATACAAAAGTATTAGAAACCGGTTCTGATATAGCAGCATGTAATTTAATGCAATATAATAAAGACTCAACAGGTTATTTATACAGTAATGATACGAATAATCAAATATATAATCGACACGATGCAATGCATGAGCTTTATTTAAATGAAAGACTAACTTTTAGTCCATGTAATAAATTATATAAAAAGGAATTATTCAACGGGATTAGATTTAAACAGGGATCTATTCTAGAAGATATGGATTTTGCCTATCGCATCATCGATAAAGTAAATATGCTTTATTACACAGGTCAACCACTTTATAATTACCGTTTTAATGAAAATAGCACGATGAGAAAAACTTTTTCGAAAAAGCGTCTAGACGAATATAATGTAAGAAAAGATATGTATTTATTTTATCTGGAAAACTATCCAGAAATAGCGAATGAAGTATATGCTGAATGGTTTTTAACCGGTTTGATGTTGTATATCAATATCGAAAAGTATTACCAAAGTGAAAAGAATACTTATAAATATTTAATTGATGTCGACCGCAAAAAATTAAGGGCCTTATTATCTAAAGAAAGCTATAATCGCAAGAAAAAAATCCTGTTGGCAGCTGCGGTTATTTCGCCGAAAATTCTGGTAAGGTTTTATCGAATTTATTGGGATAAAATCAAGAAGGCTTTATAAAAGCGTGAATAAGCTTACTTTGCTTTGGAGTTGAAAAAATGAATGCTTTTATTATTTTGAATTACAATACGTGGGAAATGACCATTCGATGTGTAGAGTCCATTTTTGAAACCTGCAAACACGATTATACCATTTATATAGTGGACAATGGGTCCTTAAATGATTCCTATCAAAATCTTAAACAACAATTCAAAGATCAGAAAAATGTGATTGTCATCCAATCCGAAAATTTTGGATATGCCAGGGGAAATAACATTGGGATCAGACAAGCGATTAAAGATGGACATGACTTCATTACGATCGCCAACAATGATGTCATTTTTTTAGAGGAAAGTGTCGACCAGATGTGTTCCTTTTTAGAAAAAAATCAGGATGTTGCGGTAGCAGCTCCTTACATTCTATCACCCGAAGGGGAATTGCAAAATTTACCGTCTTTAAAACCAATATCAATACGCGACTATTTTTTGTATAATACAAAACTAAGCAATTTTGCCTCAGCAAAACGGAAAAGGCAGTATCATCTTGACTATTATTTAACTGGGAATTCCATTAAAGATGACCCTATCCCTATTTATAAGTTTTCTGGCTGTTGCTTTATGGCAAGAGGGGATATGCTCGAGAAAATTGGATGGTTTGATGAACATACATTTTTATACTACGAAGAAGATATCCTTAGTCATAAGATGTATAAATCGGGTTATAAGGCATATTATTTACCTTACGCAAAAATCGTTCATCACCATGGTCTGACGACCGGTAAAGACAACCTGTTTGTTGATACAGAAATGTTAAAGAGCGAGATGTATTTTCTGTCCAATATTTATAGGTTAAATTTATTTTTCTTACTGTTCATCTATATGGATCGTGCTTTAACTCCTATTATGAAAAAGATAAAAAAGAAATATAACCTTACTTTTAAAGAATATACTGCGTTTCTAAGAAAAACTTGGTCGCATTTTCTAAGATGCTCAAAAATTAGAAGTGACAGGGAAATATAGATAAACTCAATAAAAGGATCCTCCAATTTTGGGGGTTCTTTTTTAGTTGTTTTTTTGGTGAAAAATAGTGAATTTTAGGGGGGAATATTAAATATGAAGGCATGGAGACTGTCGAAATTTCCATTGTCCTGTAAATAATTGTTTGATATTATTAAATTGTGTTGTTACCAAACTATAAATTGAGAGGTGAATATCATAAAGAATTTAGCAACAAAATATTTACTGTTTGCTGCCATTTTTACTATTTTAGTATTTACTAATAATAGTAGGGTTGTTGCAAACGTGGAGGTTCTCTCTCCTATAGGAATGGTCGATACCCCTTTGTATGGTACTTCAGTTAAAGGGGAAGTGGCAATTAACGGCTGGTTCTTAGATGGCAGCGGCGTATCCAAGATAGAGATACTGGTAGATGGAAAGAGCGTGGGCACTGCAAATTATGGCATTTGGCGTCCTGATGTAGAAAGTGCTTATCCTGCCTATCAAAATGCAAATTCCGGCTACCAATTTACACTGAATACCAAGAATCTAACCAATGGACAACACAAACTAACGGTTAGAGAGATTGGGAATAACGGTGCTGTGAACGAACTCCAAAGCCAAATAAATGTCCAAAATGCCCCGGCCCTCCCGGCCCTAGGCTCTATTGATGCCCCGC
>NZ_LMTJ01000006.1:405832-406992 GCF_001510715.1 Bacillus sp. FJAT-29814 | reverse complement strand
CAATACGGGATTTCCCGCCCCGATGTACAAAATGCTTATCCCGCATATCAAAACTCGAATTCCGGCTACCAATTTTCCTTGAGTACAAAGAATCTGACCAATGGCCAACATAGGTTGACCGTTCGAGCAACTGGAAACAATGGGTCAAAAAATGAGTTGAGCACCCTATTTAACGTCCAAGGTTTACCAGTAATAGGTTCAATTGATGCCCCTGCCCATGGAACGGCTGTTAAAGGGGACGTTACCGTGCGAGGCTGGTTTTTAGACGGGAGCGGCGTATCTAAGGTTGAAGTATTGGTGGACGGGAAACGCGTTGGCGATGCCCAATATGGCCTTCCGCGTTTAGATGTCCAAAATACTTTCCCCGCTTATCAAAATCCAAACTCGGGCTATCAGTACACACTAGATAGCAGGGATTTATCAAATGGACAACACGTTGTAACCATTCGGGAAATCGGGAATAGCGGGGCAAGGAATGACTTACAGACTGTCATCAATGTCCAAAATTTATCGGCTGTTGGTTCGATTGATGCCCCTGCCCATGGATCAACCATAAAAGGTGATGTGACGGTACGCGGTTGGTTTTTAGATGATAGAGGCGTAAAGAAAATAGAAGTCTTGGTAGATGGCAAGAGCATGGGGGAAGCCCAGTATGGAATTTCCCGAATCGATGTACAAAATGCTTTTCCTGAATATAAAAACGCAAACTCCGGCTACCAATTTGCGCTAAATACTAAGAATCTAACCAATGGCCAACATAGGTTGACCATTCGTGAGACCGCGAATAATGGTTCTATCAATGTTATCGAAAATGTGGTAAATGTCCAGAATCCACCAGTAAGAGGCATGATTGATACACCTGCGCATGGATCCACAATTAAAGGTGAAGTGACAGTACGCGGTTGGCTTTTGGATGATAGCGGCGTATCCAAGATAGAGATTTTGGTGGACGGAAAGAGCATGGGAGAAGCACAATATGGGATTTCCAGATTGGATGTACAAAATGCCTATCCTGAATATAAAAACGCAAACTCCGGCTATCAATATACGCTGAATGCAAGGAATTTAACCAACGGTCAGCACAAGTTAACCGTAAGAGAAACTGGGGCTAATGGTGCAGTCAATGATATTGACACAATCGTGAATGTCCAGAGTCTTCC
>NZ_LMTJ01000006.1:126150-405395 GCF_001510715.1 Bacillus sp. FJAT-29814 | reverse complement strand
AGCACAAGTTAACCGTAAGAGAAACTGGGGCTAATGGTGCAGTCAATGATATTGACACAATCGTGAATGTCCAGAGTCTTCCGGTTCTCGGTTCAATTGATGCTCCATCGTATGGTTCTGTTATTAGAGACAATGTTGTTGTTAGAGGTTGGATTTTAGATGACAGTGGCGTATCCAAGATAGAGGTTTTGGTGGATGGAAAGAATATGGGAGAAGCGGAATATGGACTCTCTCGACTAGATGTTCAAAATATCTTTCCTGAATATAAAAACGCAAATTCCGGCTACCAATTTACGTTAAACACTAGAAATCTAACCAATGGGCAACACTGGATTACAGTACGAGAGACTGGAAAAAATGGAGCCGTTAAAGAAATTCAAAGTCAGTTGGTGAATATTCAAAACCTTCCGGTAAAAGGATATATTGACTCACCAGAAAATGGTTCAACACTAAAAGGAGATATTAGTGTTAGAGGCTGGATTATTGATGTGAGTAATGTATCCAAGGTAGAAGTGTTGATTGATGGGAAGAGCCTAGGAGAAGCCCAGTATGGAATTTCTCGTCCTGATGTGGGTCAAGCCTTTCCGGAATATAGAAATGCAAACTCCGGCTACCAATTCACTTTTAATAGTTTAATAGTTTCAGATGGCCAACATACTTTAACTATTAAAGAAACGAGTGGAAATGGTTCAACTTATACAATTAATACCACAATATATATATATAATGGTAACCCGTACCTCCAATTTGACTTAAGAAAGCCGTCTAATATAACGGCTAATGAAATTATTAATTTCATTAATTCTAAACGTCCAGATAGTCCTCTTAAGGATTATGCGCAAGAATTCATTAATGCCCAAGCAAAATATGGTGTTAATGCCCAATATCTTGTTGCTCATTCTATCCTGGAAACAGGCTGGGGGGGGTCTGATTTAAAAACTTACAAGCATAACCTATTTGGGTATGGTGCCTATGATCCATGTCCGTTTACTTGTGGTTATTATTTCCCGACTGTTCAGGATGCAATCGATTTTGAAGGATATATTGTAAGGCGAGATTATTTAAATGAGGACGGAAAATATTATAATGGTCCAACCTTGCCGGGAATGAACGTTAGATATGCTTCGGACCCTGAATGGGCAAATAAAATAGCGAATTTGATGCTGCAGATGAAACCATTTGATGCATCTAGTTATTTCAACTCTAGCATCCTTCCTAGCTCGCCTACAGCTGCACCAATATTCGGAAGAGATATACCTGCAGGACAACCGTTTCCTACAAAAACTATAATTAACTACACAACGGAAACATATGCCAAAGTTACAACAGATAAGTTATCGTTTAGATCTATTCCTTATACGATGCAGTCGACTTTAATTAAAACTCTGAGTGTAGGAACAGTTGTAAAGGTTTTAGGATATAACACAGATGTGAAGTATTACCCTGGAGATGCTACTAAGTATCCTTACGATAACCTATGGTATAGGGTATTGGTGAATGGTCAAGAAGGATGGATATATGGTGGAGGAATCACTTTCAATTAATTGTAAATTTTCATAACTATAAGGGGAAGACTCACAATGTGGGACTTTCCCTTTTTGTATGAATATTTTTTATAATTTATCTTCAACTTAAAACAAAAATAAATATTCATTTTATTTTTGGAATTCTAAAATTACATCTGTATTCTAGTACCAACGAAAGAAAGTGAATAATTCTAATGAAATTTTTTAATGGTTATGAAACTAAGAAAAGTGAAAAGCTTTTTTTGTGTTTTGTCGGGTTGTTCTCGATTTTAATCTTCATTTATTATTTGCAGAAAAATATGTATATTAGCTTGCATGATGAAGGTGGATACCTGCAGATTAGCACCCAAATTTTACAGGAAGGGCTCTTTAGCTTGAAAGAACCTGTAAGGACTTACATGTATCCTTTATTAATAGCCGTTTTTAGGGCTATTAATTTTGGGGATGAGTTATATTCAAAGGCCATTTTTTCTGTTTTTCAGTATTTTGTATACATAATGACAATTATTTTGATTGCAAATGTTAGTTGGGCTGTCAAACCGAAAAAAATAATCGTTCATACCATTTTCTCTTTAGGTGTTTTAAATCCTTATTTAATACAATCAGCAACATTATATTTAACCGACCTTTTGTCTTCCTGCATTATAGTAATAACAATAGTCTTTGCTGCTTCATCAAATGTAAATAAAGGAGTTAATATTTTTCTTTCTATCGGGCTCCTTGTAGTAAGCCTGATGATACGGCCTTCAAATGCAATTTTTTTTCCCGTAGTCTTTATAATTTTACTTATTAGGCTAATTAAAAAAGAAATCAAATTAAACTTTAAATTACTAGTATTTGGTTTCGCACAATTATTAATTTTATTACCTCAATTGTATAATAATGTTGTTCATTTTAATAAATGGACCCCATTAATTGTTCAAAAACTATATACAACACAATCGATATGGGCTACACAATTTCTAAAATATGCTACGCTTGCTAGTAGTGAAAATCCACAATTGTTTTATAATAACCCATATCATCTTTTCCGGCCTGATGATACTACAACCATTTTTCAAATGATGTTTGAAAATTTTGGTGTATTTATTTTTACTGTTTCAGCACATCTGTTTGCTGTCCTTGATTGGGGGTACATCGATACATATATTACAAATTTTTATCCCGTTTCAAGAATTTTTGGTTCGGTATTTCTTTATCTTTCATGGCTCCTTATCTTGTTAGGAATATGTCTTTGGGTAAAGGGATTTATTAAAGGTAATTTTAAATCAAGGATGCGTCCTGGGGGACTTGCCATAAATGCATGTTTATTTACTTCCATTTTGTATACGAGTTTTATTTCAACCACACTTGTTGAGTCAAGATTTGGATATCCTATCTTTATTTTGCTTTTGGCCTTTTCCGGATGGGGAGCAGAATATGTTTTTAATTCGATAAAATCAAGTAAAAACTCCTTTTTATATTTTATTAAAGCATTAGGCTATTTGGTATTATTTGTAATTTTAGCAGCGGTTTTGCTTCTTCTTTCTTTTAAATTTGATGTTTATACAGGCAAAATTGATTGGAAAACTGTATTTCCATTTTTGCCTTAACAGTTAAGCATATAGCATTTGTCGAATTATAGGGTATAATAATACTCGCGACCATTAATAAAATTTATTTATTTTAAAATATTTAATAGTTTTGTGGGAAGGAACCAACGAATATGCGAGTAAATTTTAATATTTTAGATCGGCAGTATAAAAAGTACCAATCTGAATATGAACAGAAAGCACTAAAGGTCTTAAGAAATGGTTGGTATGTTCTTGGGGAGGAAGTAGAGAACTTTGAGCGGGAATTTGCCCAATATATAGGAACTAGGTACTGTGTAGGACTTGCTAATGGGCTAGATGCTTTAACTATTTCCTTCAGAGCTCTGGGGATTGGTGAGGGAGATGAAGTTATAGTTCAAGCCAATGCTTACATTGCATGTGTAATGGGGATTACCATTAACAATGCAACTCCAGTATTTGTTGAACCAGATACTTTTTATAACTTGGACGCATCCAAAATAGAAGAAAAAATTACAAATAAGACAAAAGCTATTTTGGTTGTTCATTTATATGGTCAAACCTCTGATATGGATGAAATTCTAAGTGTTGCCAAGCGACACAATCTTAAAGTAGTTGAAGATTGTGCCCAATCCCATGGTTCATTGTATAAAGAGAAGAAAACAGGCTCATTTGGGGATATCGCATGTTTCAGTTTTTATCCCAGTAAAAATTTGGGCTGTTATGGAGATGGAGGGGCAATAACGACCAATGATGAAAGCCTGGCACGGAATATTAAGGTTTTGCGGAATTACGGCAGCCAAAAGCGATATTATAATGAAGTAGTTGGTTTTAATTCTCGTCTGGATGAACTTCAAGCAGGATTATTAAGAGTTAAACTAGGTCACTTAGATGAGCTCAATAGGGAGAGAGAACTTTTAGCTTTACGATATTTGGAAATGATAAAAAATGACAAAATTCTCCTGCCCAAAATTAGGGAGAATGCGAGTGCAGTTTGGCATTTATTTGTTATTTACACCAAGGAAAGGGAACAACTCCAGAACTATTTGTTTGATAGAGAAATTTCAACTGTAATTCATTATCCGATCCCTCCCTATTTATCAGAGGCGTATGAATATTTAGGATTCAAACATGGAGATTTCCCAATAACAGAAGACTATGCAAATAGTGTACTAAGTCTGCCATTGTATAATGGGATGACAGAAGAGGAACAAATGGCCGTGATTGAGGCATTAAACTCTTATGAATAAGGATGAAAATACATGATTAATTTAAGGAAACTTCAGTTAAAAGATACGGATGGAATGTTAGAGTGGATGCATGATATTGAATTAATGAAGAATTTTCGATTTAATGGTTCTCAAATGACGATAGAGAAGGTAGAATCGTTTATTGCTGCAGCTCAAAATGACATATTAAATAAACATTATGCTGTCGTAGCAGAAGAAGATGAGTATTTAGGAACTATTAGTTTAAAAAACATTGATTTTGAAAATAAAAACGGAGAATATGCTATTTCAATGCGAAAAAAAGCAATTGGTACTGGAGCAGCACAAGAAGCAACAAAACAACTTCTAACTATTGCTTTTGGAAAGTTGGGTCTTGAAAAAGTGTATTTGAATGTACTTTCCGAAAACAAAAGAGCCATTCGTTTTTATGAGAAAATGGGTTTTATAAAAGAGGGAGAATTTAAAAAACATGTTTATGTTAATGGCGAACTTCAAAATTTGTGTTGGTTCGCCATGTTTAATGGAGGAATAATCAATGGAAAAATATAAGTTGCTTGAATTTCCACAATTAGGGGATGAAAGGGGACAACTTGTTGTTGTTGAACAGTTAAAGGAAATCCCTTTTGAATTGAAACGAATATTTTATATCTATGGTACCAAGGGGAATGTAGCTAGGGGGCAGCATGCCAACCGAAGGTCTCAATTTGTCTTAATCAATCTAAGGGGTTCCTGTAAGGTGTTAATTGATGACGGATTTAATAGTGATGTAATAGTATTGGATAAGCCTCATACAGGTGTTTATTTAGACAGGATGGTTTGGAAGGAAATGTTTGACTTCTCCAGTGACTCGATTCTTTTGGTGTTATCCAGTGAACTGTATGATAAATCTGAGTATATCAGTGATTATAAAGAATTTCTCCGTGAAGTTTCCGGTAGGAAACTCATTGAAAGGTGAACGATATGCCAAAGTTATCTATAATCATCCCGGTTTACTTTAATGAGCTAAATATCCCCTTTCTTTTTGATAAGTTGAATCAAGATATACTTACTAACCCAGCATATGATCATGAATTAATATTTGTTGATGATGGATCGGGTGATAACTCTTACGCGGAATTATTGAAACTTAAGAATCGGCACTCGAAGGTAAAGTTAATCAAACTATCACGTAATTTTGGTTCCCATACAGCAATTTTAGCGGGATTAACATATTCAACTGGGGATTGTGCAACAGTAATTTCGGCTGATTTGCAGGACCCTCCAGAAATTATTAACCGAATGTTTGAGAAATGGAAGGAAGGAAATAAGGTCGTGCTCGCCGTCAGGGAAGACCGTGAAGAATCATTTTCTCAAAAATTGTTTTCAAACACATATTATAATTTAATGAAGAGATATGCATTACCCAACATGCCTGAGGGAGGTTTTGATTGCTTTTTAATAGACCGGCAAGTTGTTGATATTTTGAAGAATATTCAAGAAAAAAACACAACAATAATGGGGCTAATTCTTTGGGCAGGTTTTAAAACGGAAAAAATTTATTATGTCAGAAAAGAACGGGAGATTGGGAAATCACGCTGGACGTTAGCCAAAAAAATCAAGCTGTTTATAGATTCATTCCTTGCATTCTCGTATGTACCAATCCGCTTTATGTCATTAATTGGAGTTATTGTCTCCTTTCTGTCATTTTTGGCTGGAGGTTATTTAATTATCAATAAATTAATTAATGGAGTGGAAGTGCAAGGCTGGACTTCATTGATGGTAGTATTTCTCTTTGTTGCAGGTATCCAAATGGTTATGATAGGAATTATTGGGGAATATTTATGGAGAAATATGGATGAATCGAGGAAACGGCCAGTTTTTATTATTGAGGAGAAAGTAGGCTTTGAATATGAATAAGTACAAACTGTCCATTGAAAAGTATGGACAGTTTATTAAATTTTGTATTGTCGGTGTTATCAATACTGGAGTCTCTCTAATTGTATTTTCCATACTATTGCATTATGGTGTTTATTACTTAATGGCTAGTACAGTCGCTTATCTAGCCGGTATTGTTAATGGATATATTTTCAGTTCGTCGTATGTATTTAAAAAGAAGTTCAGTTTTGTTCAGGGAATAAAGTTTATAGGCGTTTACCTATCATCACTGTTAATTAATTTGGGTTTCCTTTTTATCCTAGTAGATATTATCCATATTGCCGAGCTTTTTGGTCAATTAATAGTAACTGGTTTCAATGTTGTTTACAATTATTGTTTAAATAAATTTTGGACTTTTAAAAGCTAGCTTGAGTATAACCAAGAGGTGTTAACAATGGAGAAAAAATTTTTTTTAAAGGATAAATATTTTTGGGTCCTCTTCCTATTCATGTGCATTATTTCAGAAGTTCTTTTTTTTGACTTTCTCACCAATAAGCGTTTATATATTTTTTATGATGTTGGCGGGGATACAAGGCAATCCTATTGGCCGATGTATCATTATATTGTTGAATCTTTTAGGAATGGGTCGTTAAATTCATGGTCATTCCAAATTGGTCTAGGTACAAGTACCTTTACATTGTATTCATTTTTGTTTGACCCATTTATTATTTTATTATTGTTGTTGCCATTAAAGTATTTAACGTATGGTATCTTATTAATTTCAATTACTAAAATACTTGTTTCAGGTGTTCTATTTTATTTTTATTTAAATTTACTCTCAATAAAGAAATATCCTGCTGTCATTGCTTCTTTGATATGGGCGTTTAACGGGTATATGATGCTTTGGGGGCAACATTATTGGTTTGCCACTATGATCGTTCTATTTACATTTATTATGCTTTCATTAGAATTGTGGTTAAGGGCGAAGAAGAAATTCTTTTTTCCAATTAGTATTGCGATAATGGGGATTAATTCTCCATATTTTTTATTCATGATTAGTTTATTTATTTTCTTCTATGTTATTTTTCATCATGTTTTTACAGAGAACACTTTTACATTTAAGTTGCTTTTTTCCCGTTTAGCTCGTTTTTTTGGAGCCTATTTTATTGGGCTAGGAGCCAGCGCAATTGTTTTTTTACCAGTGAGTTACTTAATCTTAACCAGTTCTCGTTTAAGTGGGAGCCAATTATATGGGAACATTTTCGAATTGTCAACTTTTAAGGAATATATCTCGATATTCATGCGTTTATTTTCTAATAACACTCTAGGCATAGGAATTAATTATTATGGGGCAATAAATTATTATGAAGGTCCAATGCTTTTCAGTAGCCTACTTTTTATTATAGCCCTCCCTCAATTATTATTTGTGAAAATACGAATAAAACATAAAGTTGGAATCATAATATCAGGAGCTCTATATTCACTGCTTCTTTTATTTCCGTTTTTTTCAAAGTTGTTTAGTGCATTTTCTTCCTTTAATTATCGGTGGAATTTTTTATTAGTCTTTTTAAATGTATTGACTATAGCCTACATGCTTTATTTTTTTTCGAAAGAGAAGAGAATTTCTTACTTTGGGATTTCACTAAGTGCGTTATTCGTAATAATTGGGTGGTTTTATAGCTATAAGATAATGATATTTCAAAGCATGATTCCTTCGTCTTTTCTGGAAGAACGGTATTTACACCATTTGGCTTTTCAGGTAGCTGGATTTCTCATTGTCTATGTAATAATATTTATTATCTTTCGTAAAACTAATAGAATACTTTGGATATTATTACTATTTATAGTATCGATTGAATTAGTCATATCGAATTATCCTACGATTAATAATCGTCTTACTGTTTCAGTAGATATTGAGAAGAAAAAAGAAGGTTATTTTGATTATACAAATGAAGCAGTGAAATATATTAAGACTCAAGATGAGGGATTTTTCAGAATTGATAAGAACTATAATTCCTACTCTTATAATGATTCCTTGTTTCAAAATTACAACGGAGTAAAATCATACAATTCATTAAATCAGCCTAATTATATTTCTTTCTTTAAAAGGTTAAATACCGGCGTTTATGATAGCAATTTAGGGAGTGGTTTTAATCAACGGCCAATCCTTCGTGATATGACTGGGGTAAAGTATGTTTTATCCAAAGATGAAAATGTGCCAAACGAATACATTAAGTTAAAAACCTTTGGAGATGTACATGTATTTAAAAATCCTAATTCAATGCCAATTGCCTATTTATATGATACATATATAACTGAGAAAGAATTTGATAAGCTAATGCCATTTGAAAAAGACAATGTTTTATTACATGCTGCTGTATCAGATACGAAAAACTTTTTAAAAAAATTCAACCCAAAAAAACATCTTAACGAGCAGTACATTAACATTAAAACATTAACATTAGTGAATAGTGAGATAAAAAGTCAAAAAAATAATAAGGAGTTTTTATTGATCACGGAATCAAATGACCCTTGGATGGGTGTCCGTTTACCTAAAAAGGAACGAGGCTGGAGGATTGAATTTGAAATAAAAGGGCCTAATAACACAAAAGGCGAGATCTTTTGGAAGAGTGAAGATGGCGTTTTTAACATTGAAGATTCAATTGCATTTGAAGTTCGTGATATTCCTGTAAAAGTTGCTTATGAAATAAATAATAATAATTTATCAGAATTTCGAATCGACCCTGGTTCAGACCCAGGTCAGTACAGAATAAAGAATTTAAAAATTGTCCCAGTTGGGGACGATGAAAAACAGGAAGCAATAAGATCCTTAGTAAATGACAAAGTTATTTTGGAGAAGTTTTCGAACAATAATATTAAGGGAAACTTTAATATAGATAAGGATAAGCTATTATTTTTCTCAATTCCTTATGATAAAGGTTGGACGCTAAAAATTGATGGGAAAAGAGTTCCTACAGTAAGAGTAAATATGGGTTTTACAGGTGCATTCATTTCAAAAGGATCTCACAGCTTTGAACTGGAATATCACCAACCGATGTTAAAAATCGGGATTATTATCTCTGTTTTTTGTTGGGCGATTATTCTTGCAAGTATAATTCCTAGAAAAAAAACAAGAGTGGAAGTTTAGACGGTTCAGTGTAAAAATAATAAAAACACCTTTTCAAAGTAAAGGTGTTTTTATTATTGATCCGTTTTTGAGACTGTATTAAAGTATTTAAAGGCATTTATTGATCGCTATCAATAGTTTGATCACTTTGTATTTTCCCTTTGGTTGTAGAACTTTTACTATTATCATTCTTATTTTGGGCACCTAAATTATATTTTTCAACAGGTTGAGATGGCAAACCCAATTGTTCCCGTAATTGGTCTGAAAGCTGTTGTCTTGTTTCGTCGCTGACAAAGAAAAACCAGCCAGTATTGGTCAACATGCCGTCGCCGGGGATTTCAATTCTTTCAATGGTATCTGCTGCAGGCTTATAGTCTTTTTGAATTCCAATAATATCTTCCAAGGTGAGATTAGTTTTAATGTTATTTTCGAGAGCACCAAGAATATTATCGTAATTAGTTAACGTCTTAATTGATTTTCCTTGTTCGATGATTTTCGAAATAACCTCGCGTTGTCTTTCCTGACGACCAGCATCACCTCTTGGGTCTGCTTTTCTCATGCGTGCATATTGTAATGCTTTTTCACCGTTTAAATGCTGCGGGCCCTTTTTTAGATATACTCCGTCCAATTCGAAAGCAAATTGGTTATCGACATCAATTCCGCCAACCGCATCGACAATGTCTTTAAATCCTTCCATGTTTACCTGAACGTAGTAGTCAATTGGTATATTCAGAAAATGTTCAACCGTTTCGATACTCATTTCGATTCCACCAAAAGCATAGGCGTGATTGATTTTGTCAATCTTAGTCTTAGCTGGTTTATCTGGATAGATTAGTTTTGTCCGGGTATCACGAGCAATACTTAGTATTTTAGTAGTTTTGTTTTCAGGGTTCACCGTTAACACTAACATAGAGTCGGTACGCCCGCCGTCACCTTCCCGTTCATCGACACCAACCATTAAGATGGAAATTGGGTCCTTTTGCTCAAATTCAACCTTTACTTCCCTTTTTTTAGAAACCTCTCTGTGAATCGGTTTATTCATCTTGTTGACTGCACTTGCTACATTTGTATAGACATTATAAAAATAAAGGCCGCCGCCGATAAGTAAGAAAAAGACAATGACTAAAGAGAGTCGAAGCCACATTTTCTTTTTCTTTTTTTTATTTCCTAATCTAGTATTTTTCATACTATATAATTCCCTTCTATAAGGATTATTTTAGTACATGACCATAACCCCAATTATAATCTCCGATGTTTCATTGTTCAACTGGAAATCAAAAAAAATCCACCATAAAAGTACAAAATCTGACAATATGATGTTATAATTTATTTTTGGTATGGGAATGACCCCTCATTTTTATTGTCAGCTCCTTATCAAGGAATGAATGATTCAATATATTTTGCAAAAAATACATACAAAGAGAAGACGTAAAGCGGAAAAAAGTTGTTACACTATAAGGAAAAATTACTATCACTAGTTAAATGAAAGAGTGTGAATCAATGGCTGAAGCAAAAGTTGCAATTAGTATTGTGACGTATAATAGCAAGCATATATTTGAGGTGCTAAACAACCTAAAAAAGGAATTTGGCCGGGACAGCCAATTTCGTTTCCTGATTTTTGACAATCATTCGACTCCTGAATATCGTGAACGGTTAAAGGAATATGCGGATTTTGTAGAAATCACCTTTTATCATGAAAACAATGGTTTTGGGTTTGGACATAACTATAATCTGTTAAAATGCTCCGAAGAGTTTTTCCTGATTTTCAACCCGGATATTATTTTGGTAAAAGCGGACCTTTTAAAAATGCTTGAGGTTATGGAGAGTGATTCAAGCATATCTTTATTGGTGCCAAAAGTCCTAAACTCAGATGGAACGCAGCAGCATTTAATGCGCAACAGGGTTTCAGTATTTGATTATTTTTTACGTTTTGTTCCATTTGGATTTATTAAAAAAATGTTTTCCAAAAGACTCGCATCATATGAACTAAGAGATATACCAAATGACAGATATGTCGATATCAGGATTGGTTCAGGGTGCTTTATGCTGGTGCGGGGGGAAGACTTTAAAGAAGTTAATGGTTTTGATGACCGCTATTTTATGTATTTTGAGGATTATGACTTATGTTTGGAACTAAGAAAGCGGAATAAACGAATTGTCTATACGCCTTTTTCCGATGTGGTCCATTATTATGAAAGAGGTGCACATAAAAATTCGAAGCTTTTTAAAATTTTCATCGAATCCATGTTCAAGTATTTTAATAAATGGGGATGGAGGTTTTTTTAGAAAAAGAGAATATTGTGAGGCGTAAGTTAGAAATGATACTAATTCATTCGGAGGTACATGATGGAAGGCACTACTTATATCGTTGATTTACTTAAAGTTTTTAAAAAATATCTTTGGTTGATTATTCTTCTTGGATTAATAGGAGGTGTCTCTGGAAGGATGCTGACTAGTGCAGCCCCGCCTCCCACATATGAAGCTTCTTCACTGGTGTTGATTAAACCGTTAATGAATGAAACGAATACGATTATTAATCAGACAGATGAAACGGTTCGTTTCTTAAATACTGCTCAAACCCTTATTAATACCAATGCTATACTTGGCCCTGTGAAGAAAGAGTTGAAACTGAGAGACAATGTTAAGGCCTTGGCTGGTAAAGTAAGGGTATCCAATGAAAACGGCTCACATGTCATAAAAATAACTGTTAACGATAAAAGTCCTGATAAAGCAACCAGAATCGCAAATGGAGTTGCGGACGTCTTTAAACGAGAAATAGGAAGTTTTTTAGAAGTTGAAAAAGTAAACATAGTCGAAAAAGCACAAAAAGGACAAGAGGATAAAATCAGCCAAGTCCCACGAACAAAGGCTAATACTATAATGGGAACGGTTATCGGATTAATACTGGGCGTTTTTCTTTCGCTTGTTTTGTTCTTTTTTATAAAACCATTAAAAAAAGCTTAGAATGTCTACCGCAGTATTCAGCAGTACCATATTCATAGGTTGGAAAGGGGGCATGCAAGGGTTTGATTAATCCTTATTTTATTTATATACTATCCTTCCTTGCTGTATTGATCGCTTATCTATTTAGATGGTCAAACCTGTTTCCGGATTTAGGGCTGCCGTTAGTCCTGTTTTTAGGAAGTTCAATGGCAGTGGCCTTTTTTCTAGGAAGAATTTTTGTGAAGCAAAAGATTATTTCCTTTAATAATATAAAGTACAAGAAGAACTTGGAGCTTGTCACTTATGGAATATTAGCCGGTTATTTATTGGAATTTTTATATCATCGGAATTTCCCATTATTAGCCATGTTTACAAATACTCAGCTTAGCTATACCGAATTTGGAATACCAACATTTCATGTTTTATTGGTTACGTTTAATTCGTTTTTTTCGCTGTATTTGTTTCAAATTGTTCTCTCTGGAGCGGAGCGGAGAAAAATATCATTAGTTCTATTTATCCTTACTCTAGTGCCTTCAATTTTAATATTAAATAGAGGGATGCTGCTCATTATTTTAATGAGCTGTGTGTTCATCTATCTAATTAAATATCAGTCGAAAATTACTTTTAACAAAATTGCCGGGTTGACCGTATTGATGATTATTGGTCTGTATCTGTTTGGTGTTTTGGGGAATATGAGGGTGAACAATTCTTATCAAACGAATACATCCCTGTTTGATAATAGCCTCTTCTTGCAAATAGGCGGGGCAACTAATGAATTTAAAGACTCTGTCATCCCGAAGGAGTTTTTCTGGGGCTATATCTATTTGGCCTCCCCGCTTGCTAATCTCCAAGAGACCATAAACAATTTTACCTTTGAGGAAGATGTGAACTTTTACGATTCTTTTGTGTTCACGATCACTCAGACTTTGCCGGATTTTATTAGTAAGAGGATAGTGCCTTTATATAATATGGTCATTCCTGCCGGGTATCAAATAACTCCCGAGTTAAACGTATCGACAGCCTTTGCGCAGCCTTTTGTATTGCTGGGCTGGGTGGGAATCACATTTTATTCGATATTCGCATTCGCATTTGCCTTTTTATATATCTTGTTTTTGAAAAAGCTGAACAGTGACTATCTGATTATTGGCGTTGCGATTATGAATTCCATATTTGTTTTTACGACTTTTAGCAACATGTTTTCCTTTACAGGATTAAGCTTTCAGTTAGTTTATCCTTTGTTGTTCACGCTGTTTAGTGAAAAAAAATTCATTCCAAAGGCTGTTAGTGATGAAGATAACCTTAGTAATAGTGGTGTATAAAACCTTAATCGATCAATCCTCTACAATTCGTTCCCTGTTAAATGCTATGAACGAAGACAGTGCTCGTTTTAAAAATATTTCTATTGTTATTTATGATAATAGCCCTGAAAAACAAGTTATTGATTTAGCCGATTTCAAAGGGATTGAAGTCATCTATCAACATGACTCCAGAAACCGAGGAATAGCAGCAGCCTATACCTTTGCTTGGTCACAAGCGAAAGAAAATGGAAGCGGGTGGCTTCTTCTTTTGGACCATGATACTCATTTGACTGGAAATTATCTCAATCAAGCCTTTCATTTGCCGCAATTAGCAACTGACATTGTGGCGGTTGTTCCTGAAGTTCTTAGTGGAAATACAATGATTTCACCAGTTTTCAGTCATTCATTACGTCCGCTTCAGATTGAAAAACCAAAGCCGGGCGTTCAAGAGAAGCCAGTTATGGCCATTAATTCTGGGTCGCTTCTGAGGATCGAATTTTTAAACGAGATTGGCGGTTTTAATGAGGAATTCCCTCTAGATTATCTAGACCATTGGCTATTTTATGAAATCTATGCAAAGGGAAAGAAAGTTTTCCTTATGGATACAACGCTTGAGCATGATTTATCCGTGATGGATTACAGCAAGGTCTCATTAAACCGTTATAAAAGCATTATTAATTCCGAAGTAAAGTTTTACAAAAATTATAAAAAGGATTTGTTTCCAGCCTACAAAAAACAGCTCATGAAAAGATTCTTAAAACAGGCTTTAATCGTGAAAAATAAACATATTGCCATGTACACACTTCGTAAGCTGTTTTCAATTTAAAGGAGCTATTCCATGAAAATATCTGTTTGTATTGCAACCTATAATGGTGAAAACTTCATAAAAAGACAACTGGATTCCATCATAAAGCAGCTTAAACAGGATGATGAAATTATAATGGTGGATGACGGCTCAAAAGATCAGACTGTTCAGGTTGTGAAGGATACATATGGGAATCGGATTCAGGTCTATGTGAATGAGAAAAACTTGGGCGCAATCAAGAGTTTTGAAAAGGCGATATCCTTGGCAAGAGGGGATATCCTTTTTCTGTGTGACCAGGATGATGTGTGGGAAGACGATAAAGTGGAGACCGTTCTGAATGCTTTTGAAGATCAGCACGCCGACCTTGTGGTCCATGATGCTTATGTGGTCGACGGTGATTTCAACATCCTAAATCCATCATGGAATGATTATAATCATAACAACATAAACCAAGGAATTTTTGGGAATATTTTAAAAAACGCCTATACCGGGGCTTTTATGGCCTTTAAACGGGATATAGTGTCTGACATCTTACCATTTCCATCCACTATTGAAATGCATGACCAATGGATTGCACTTGTGTGCATGATGAAAAAAAGGAAAATTGTCTTTATCGAAAAGCCATTAATGAAATATGTCCGCCATGGCGGAAATGTTACCGGGATAAAAAAACGCCCGTTATCAGTGCAAATTAAAGGAAGACTGCGGACCATTTCAGCGGTAATGGGCTATAAAGGTTAATATTATAACTTTTTTGTTACATTTTTGTTCGGTTTTGGCTTTTATAGCCATCCTTCCTTATAATGGGGAAGGATGCAAGGACAATTGTTGCTTGTTATATCAAAAAAAGAGGAGTTGGCTTTTTATGAAAGGTATCATTCTTGCGGGAGGCAGTGGCACGCGACTTTATCCGTTAACAAGGGTAGTGTCCAAACAGCTTTTGCCTGTCTACGATAAACCGATGATTTATTACCCATTATCCGTATTGATGCTGGCTGGGATAAAGGACATTTTGATTATCTCGACTCCGGAGGATACACCGCGATTTGAACAAATTCTCGGAGACGGCTCGGATTTGGGCATGAACTTTACATACAAGATTCAACCAGAACCAGGTGGACTGGCCCAGGCTTTTATTCTTGGAGATGAATTTATCGGTGATGATAACGTTGCCTTGGTCCTCGGCGATAACATTTTCTATGGCCATGGGTTAACGAATTTATTGAGAAACGCAGCAGCCCGTGAAACAGGAGCAACGGTGTTTGGCTATTATGTCAACGATCCAGAACGTTTCGGCGTAGTGGAGTTTGATGAGAACGGAAAAGCTGTTTCCATCGAGGAAAAGCCGGATGTTCCAAAATCTAATTATGCAGTAACAGGATTGTATTTTTATGATAACCGAGTGGTTAACATTGCAAAAAGTATTCAGCCTTCTGCACGCGGGGAATTGGAAATTACCGATGTTAATAAAGCCTACCTTGAGATGGGCGAATTAAGTGTGGAACTGCTGGGCCGCGGCTATGCTTGGCTGGACACGGGGACACACGCATCCTTATTGGAAGCATCTCAGTTTATTGAAACGGTTGAAAAGAGACAATCATTAAAAATTGCTTGTCTTGAAGAGATTGCTTATAAAATGGGTTATATTACAAAAGAGAAACTCATTGAATTGGCAGAACCGTTAAAGAAAAATCAATATGGGCAATATCTGATTAAAATTGCGAATCAGACAAGTAATTTATAAGTGAGGTCGGACTCATGAATATCATTGATACAAAATTACCTGGTGTAAAGATTTTAGAACCAAAGGTGTTTGGTGACCACCGTGGTTATTTTATGGAAAGTTATAATAAAGAAATGTTTGAGAAGTTGGAATTGCATTATGATTTTGTTCAGGACAACCAGTCCTTATCAGCACCAACCGGCACATTGAGGGGCTTGCATTTCCAGCTGAATCCGAAGGCACAAACAAAAGTTGTCCGCTGCATTACGGGTGCAATCTATGATGTTGCAGTCGACATTCGCGAAGGGTCTCCTACCTACGGTCAGTGGGTAGGCGTCATCCTTAGTACTGAAAATAAACGCCAGTTGCTCGTCCCAAAGGGATTCGCGCACGGTTTTTGCACATTGGTGCCTGACACCACTGTTGCTTATAAGGTCGATGAATATTATTCACCTGAGCATGACGGCGGAATTCTGTGGAATGACCCGGATTTGGGAATTGATTGGCCAACCAACAATCCAATCCTTTCGGAAAAAGATACAAAGCATCCAAGATTAAAGGATGCATCCCATCTTAACTTTGTGTTTGAAAAATAGGAGGCAGGAATATGAAGTTATTAGTAACAGGCGGGGCTGGCTTTATTGGCAGCAACTTTGTCCGCTATATGGTAAATAAATACCCGGAATATACGATTGTCAATTTGGATTTATTAACTTACGCAGGCAACCTTGAGAATTTAAAGGATATTGAAAACAAACCAAACTACAAGTTTGTCCGTGGCGATATTGCTGACCGCGATTTTATTCAGGGTCTTTTCCAAGAAGAGAAGTTTGATTATGTATTGAACTTTGCAGCGGAATCTCACGTTGACCGCAGCATAACCGACCCAGGAATTTTTGTGCAAACAAATATTCAAGGAACATTGGCATTATTGGATGCGGCCAAAACCTTTGGCGTGAAAAAATACCTTCAGGTTTCAACGGACGAAGTGTACGGAACTTTGGGTGAAACAGGCTATTTTACAGAAGAAACGCCATTGGCTGCGAACAGCCCATACAGTGCCAGTAAAGCGGGGGCTGACTTATTAGTGCGCGCCTACCATGAAACCTTCGGGCTCCCGGTTAATATTACCCGTTGCTCCAATAACTATGGACCATTCCATTTCCCGGAGAAACTGATTCCGTTAATGATTATCAATGCCTTGAATGACAAGGAGCTTCCGGTGTATGGCGATGGACTGAATGTCCGTGACTGGCTGCACGTGGAAGACCACTGCCAGGCCATTGACCTTGTCCTACATAAGGGCCGTGATGGCGAGGTTTATAATGTCGGCGGCAATAACGAGCGGACCAATATTGACATTGTCAAAACGATTCTTAATCATCTTGGCAAGCCTGAATCGCTGATTAAATTTGTAAAAGACCGTCCGGGACATGACCGCCGCTACGCAATTGATGCAACAAAGCTGCGCACAGAGCTGGGCTGGTCGCCAAAGTATAATTTTGATACCGGCATTGAACAAACAATTAATTGGTATTTAAATAACCGCGAATGGTGGGAAAACATCATTTCTGGCGAATACCAGGATTACTTCAAATCCCAATATGGCGAGAGACTAGGTGTAGAATAATGAAAGTTATAGTTACAGGTGCTGCAGGCCAATTAGGGCAGGATGTACTCCTGGAATTGGAGCGAAAAAACCATCAAGCCATCGGTACTGACCGCGCTGACTTAGATATAACGATTGAAGGGGATGTACAAGCGTTTATCGCTGAAGTGAAGCCGGACGTCATTCTTCATTGCGCTGCTTATACCAATGTGGATGCTGCGGAAGAGGATGAAGAAACAGCCTACCGGGTCAACGGACTCGGGACTAAGAATTTGGCCCTTGCAGCCAAGCAAATAGGCGCTAAAATGCTGTATATCAGTACAGATTATGTGTTTGACGGTACAGGCACTGACCCATATGAGGTTGACGACCCGACAAAGCCGTTAGGGGCATATGGAAGAACGAAATTAGCCGGTGAAGAATTTGTCCAGGAACTGTTGGAGCAATTCTTTATTGTTCGGACAGCATGGGTCTTTGGTGCCCATGGCCACAATTTTGTGAAAACCATGCTTCGCCTTGGCAAAGAACGCGGTGAGGTTGGTGTTGTTCATGATCAGGTGGGCTCGCCAACCTATACTGTCGATTTGGCTAAGTTTATGGTGGAACTTATGGAAACTGAAAAGTACGGGATTTATCATGCCACAAACAGCGGCGTCTGCTCATGGTATGAATTCGCCGTAGAAATTTTTAAACAGGCTGGCCTGAATGTGAAGGTCAATCCGTTGACAACTGAGCAATTCCCAAGGCCAGCCGAAAGGCCGAAGTATTCGGTTTTAAGCAAGAAGAAAATTGAAGCGCAAGGATTTACGCCTCTGCCAAATTGGCAAGATGCCTTAACTGCATATTTAAAAGAAGTTTGAAAATGAAAAAAAGGACGCATTATGGTAACATTAATGTGTCCTTTTTCTTTTTTTAAAAATTTATAAAAAAGTAGGTAACTTTCTTCACAATGTTTCGTCTAAATAATAGGTTAAGTCATTTACCATTAGGCGGGATGATTGTACATAAGAACCCATCTTTTCTTGTAAATTCCAGACGATGGCAAAATTAATAGTTTCATTGATACAAAGACTGTGCTATAATCCATTAGGAGTATTTTATCGAAATTTGGCATCTTTATTCATTGAAAAAATAAAAATTTCAATGTGTTAATAAAAATGACCATGTAAAAACTCGGAGGGTCCATATGTTATATTTCACTTTATTTTTATGTTTTTGTGCTTCGATCTTCCTTACACCGTTAGTAAAGAAATTAGCCTTTAAAATTGGCGCGACTGATAAACCAAATCAAAGGAAAGTTCACCAAAAAATTATGCCCCGCTTAGGTGGATTGGCTATTTATATTAGCTTTATATTGGGATTATTGATTATTCAGCCAATCGATAATTTTAATACGCTGCTGACAAACCCAATTGGAAATGTACACGTAGCCCTGATACTCGGCAGTTTTATCATTATCCTTACCGGAGCAATTGATGATGTGAAGGAAATTTCAGCGAAAGTAAAATTGCTGGGACAAATACTTGCCTCTCTAGTTATTATCGTTATCGGTGATATTAAAGTAGAGTTCATCAACCTGCCATTTGGCGGAGGACAGTTGGATTTTGGAATCTTTAGTATACCGTTTACCATGATTTGGATTGTTGGCATTACAAACGCGATCAATTTAATTGATGGATTAGACGGTTTAGCAGGCGGGGTTTCTTCAATTGCCTTATTCTCTATTGCAGGAATAGCTTATATGACTGGTAACCCATATGTAACAGTTATAGCATTAATTGCTGCATTTTCTACCCTAGGGTTCCTTATCTATAATTTCCACCCGGCTAAGATTTTTATGGGTGATACAGGGGCTTTGTTTTTAGGATTCTTAATAAGTGTTCTTTCCTTGTTAGGCCTAAAAAGTGTTACGGTTATGTCACTGGTTATTCCAGTAATTATCCTTGGAGTTCCAATTTCTGATACTTTCTTTGCGATTATCCGCAGACTTGTGAATAAGCAGCCTTTATCTGCTCCTGATAAATCCCATTTACATCATTGTTTGCTAAGATCTGGATACACTCACCGACAGACAGTTTTAATGATTTATGCAATGAGTGCCATTTTTGGACTAGCTGGATTTATTTTTTCACAAGCAACAATTCGTGGGTCAGTAATCATTCTCATAACAATATTAATTATTATAGAGCTTTTCGTTGAGAAAATTGGTCTTGTACGAGAAGATTACAAGCCGCTACTAAAACTGATTCAAGGATTTAGACCGGCAAGTATGCGTAATAAGTAAACATTTTAAAAAGGGGGTTTTGTACCCTCTTTTTTATTTTGGTGATATTTTTAAGTAATTCTAAAATCATTTAAAGACTTCCGTTTTTTTACAACATATATAGTGTTTTCTATTCCTTGTAACTGGGCAAACTTAAAACAAGGAGGATTTCTATGTTTTTTCTTACCTTGATAGTATGTTTTGCCATTTCGATTATCATTACACCACTTATAAAAAAATTTGCTTTTTTGATTGGTGCTACAGATAGGCCTAACCATCGGAAGGTACACCAGTCTATAATGCCTAGACTGGGCGGTTTGGCGATTTTTATTAGTTTTTTAATAGGCTTAATCATCCTGCGTCCAGTAAACGAGTTTTCATTGGCGATTCTTGCTGGCTGTCTAATTATCATCATCACTGGTCTTTTGGATGACCTTCTTGAATTGCCTGCACGCTATAAGCTTATTGGTCAAATAGCGTCAGCTTGTACGGTGGTTTTTTGGGGAGATCTGCAGGTTGTGTTTATCAACCTCCCATTTGGAGCTCAACTTCAATTTGGCCTCTTAAGTATTCCTTTTACGATTCTGTGGATTGTAGGAATCACGAACGCCATCAATTTAATTGACGGCCTTGACGGGTTGGCAGCGGGGGTGTCTTCCATAGCATTGATCACCATCTCCGGTATTGCATTTCTTCAGGGGAACATTTATGTGGCAACTGTTGGACTAATTGTCATTGCCAGCACTTTGGGCTTTCTAATTTATAATTTTCATCCTGCAAAAATTTTTATGGGGGATACAGGAGCTCTTTTTTTAGGCTATATCATCTCAGTTTTATCTCTCCTTGGTTTTAAAAATGTTACCTTCATTTCGCTTATCATTCCCGTTATTATTTTGGCCGTTCCGATTTCTGATACTTTTTTTGCGATTTTGAGACGAATTATTCATAAAAAACCTTTAGGTGCACCCGACAAGCAGCATCTTCACCACTGTATGTTGCGAATGGGCTACTCCCATCGACAAACTGTCTTGCTGATTTATGCGATGTCTGCATTTTTTGGATTGGTAGCCGTTATTTTTTCCCAGGCAAGGATTGGCGGCGCGCTCATTTTAATTGTAATAGTCATCCTAATTATTGAAATTGTCGCAGAAAAAATTGGCTTGGTCGGCAGGAATTATCGCCCGCTGTTAAACATTATGCAGACTTTCCGGACGAGCCTAGCCAAGGATAGGTCATAAAAAAGGGACTCATCTTTAATATGAGTCCTTTCTTCATGTCTGTGATAAACTGTTTTTAGAAGTCATTCATGCGATTTTTTTCCCAATTGCGTTCTTTATTCAGTCCATCTATAATTCACATAAAGAAACCTATGGGGATCTTACAAAGTCTTCCTCAAGGTAAACCGTAGCGCCATGTTGGAAACTGACCTGGCCGTTGGTACATTCAATCATCCAGTCAGTGAAGGCCTGGATGCGGTTTTCATCAACGTAGGCTTCTATTTTGACGACATCCAAGTAGTGAATTTCTTTGATTGTATACTCGGAGGCGCGCAGTTCCTTTTCGATTTTCCCAAGCCAAGTATAATCAATTTTTACATGCATAATTTGTACTAATCGCCTTTCGACGATACCGACTGCATCGAGACCTTCTGATGTCGATTTGCCGTAAGCTCGGATTAGGCCTCCTGCGCCAAGCTTAATCCCGCCGAAATAGCGGGTGACAACAACGACTGTGTCCTTTAGGTTCCGCTTTTTTAACACCTCTAAGATCGGGACGCCGGCGGTTCCGCTCGGTTCGCCGTCATCGTTGGCCTTTTGAATTTGATCGTGCTCTCCAATGAGGTAGGCCGAACAATTGTGGGTCGCGTTCCAGTGCTGCTTTTTAATCGCCTGAATAAATTCCTGGGCCGCTTGTTCTGTTTCTGCTCTGGTTATATGGGCAATAAATCGTGATTTTTGAATAACAATTTCATGTTCACCGGTTTGTTTTACCGTTAGATATCGTGGCAGCATGTGATCTCCTTTCTTTTTTGAAAAAAAATAATGTAATATACCTATAATATAGGTGTAAAGTTCGAATGATATAATAAATACAGTTTGTAAAACCACATTCATAGGTTTAAGGGAGTAGTTTAGTATAATAAGTATACTACTTTTTTACGAAAATGAGGCAACGGTCTGCAAAAATGAGTCTTAACCTTAGCCAATAAATTGAAACAGTGGTAAAGTATGTTAAAGACCTAAAGGGAAAATGAACGACCCGGAGGAGTCCGTAATGAAGATGATGCAAATGAACATTAAATCGATCGATGAAATTCGTGAGGAAATGCTTGATACGGTCACGGTCAGCAAAAGTGATATCTTCCGAATCAGCGAACAATGCCGTCAGGACTATGACAACATTACAAATGAACTGGCTTCGATTAAGCAAGTGATGGTGAAGCTTAACGAGGAAGGCACCCAGCTGGAGGAACTGGTCAAAGCAGCAAGGCACAAACTCTCGGAAGTAAGCATGAATTTTAAAAAGTATTCCGAAGAAGAAGTGCGTGAGGCATACGAAAAAGCGCATCAGCTGCAAATGGACCTATCGATCAATCTCCAGTACAAAAAGCAGCTGCTGGAAAAACGCGATGAGCTTGAGCGCCGGCTGAACAGCATACATCAAACGATTGAACGGGCTGAGCAGCTGATTTCGCAAATTAGTGTCGTGATGAATTATTTGCAAAGTGACCTGAAACAATTTGGCGAAGCGTTTGAAACGGCAAAAGCCAAACAGGATCTAGGCTTGAAAGTGATAGAAGCCCAGGAGGAAGAACGCAAACGGCTGTCTCGGGATATTCACGATGGACCGGCACAAATGCTGGCCAATGTGATTGTCCGCTCCGATTTGGTGGAACGCGTCTATCGGGAGCGGGGAGGCGACGAAGCACTTGCCGAAATCCAGAGCTTTAAAAAAATGGTGCGATCAGCCCTATATGAAGTACGCAGAATTATTTATGACCTGCGTCCGATGGCTCTTGATGATTTGGGGCTCGTTCCGACTCTCAGAAAGTATTTACGCACCATCGAAGAATATCACAACAACTCCAGCATTGAATTTGAAAATATTGGACAGGAGCGCCGACTGCCTGCCAAGTACGAGGTCGCTCTGTTCCGACTGATTCAGGAGTCCGTGCAAAACTCGTTGAAACATGCCAATGCCTGCGAAATCAAGGTTAGACTAGACATCACCGACACCGCGGTCAACGTGCTGATCAAAGACAACGGCATCGGTTTTGATACCAGCAAGAAAAAGGAAGGCTCCTTCGGGATGATTGGCATGCGCGAACGTGCCGAACTGCTTGAAGGGAAAATTACCTTCGACTCCAAAATCGGCAAGGGCACCTCAGTCCAAATCCAGGTTCCGCTTAGTTCTTAACAAATATTTAAAAATTAGGTTCCTTGATGGCGGTGTCAGGCACCCATGGCACAGTTAACACTGTGCCTAGTCAGTAATTGGTGTCAGGCACCGGGTACCATTTTAAAAATATTATCGATTCGTAACACTTACTCCAATGGGAAATTTGAACAGATTAGGGGGAGTTACACATGACAACCAAAATTATTATTATTGATGATCACCAGCTTTTTAGAGAGGGTGTTAAGAGAATATTAGAGTTTGAGAAATCGTTCCAAGTTGTGGCCGAGGGCGATGATGGCAGTGAGGCAGTGACGCTGGTCGAGGAACACCGTCCCGATGTTGTCATCATGGACATTAATATGCCGCAAATGAACGGCGTCGAGGCAACTCGTGAGCTGGTTGGAAAATATCCGGACACAAAGGTTATCATTCTATCAATTCATGACGATGAAAATTATGTGACCCATGCCCTGCAAACGGGCGCATGCGGCTACCTGCTAAAGGAAATGGATGCCGATGCTTTAATAGAAGCGGTTCGTGTTGTGGCTGATGGAGGTTCTTATCTTCATCCTAAGGTGACCCATAATTTGGTCAATGAATACCGCAAGCTTGCCGCAGGTGTTACACGTGGCGGTTCCTATGGCCAAACGGTAGAAATCCGCCGTCCATTGCATTTGCTGACACGCCGCGAGTGCGAGGTATTACAAATGCTGGCCGATGGAAAAAGCAATCGCGGCATTGGCGAATCGTTATATATCAGTGAAAAAACAGTTAAAAACCACGTATCCAACATTTTGCAAAAAATGAACGTCAACGACCGCACCCAGGCCGTAGTTGTTGCAATTAAAAATGGCTGGGTGGAAGTACGCTAAATATGGTTGAGAGGGGCACGCAGGACATTGCGTGTCCTTTTTATTTGCTCGATTTCTGTGGAAAAGAATGCATTTTATGTCTGTTTCATATACAATATTCTACAGACATATTTTCGTAAAAAATAAGGATGGTAATTATATATGAAAACGGCAATTGTCACGGATAGTACCGCGTACATACCGAAAGAAATACGGGACAAATGGAACATCCATATGGTCCCGCTAAATGTGATTTTCGGCGACGAACCGTATCAGGAAGAAGTCGATATCACCTGGCAGCAATTTTATGAAGAGGTAAAGACAAAGGAGTTGCCGACCACGTCCCAGCCGCCAATCGGCCAGTTTGTCGAATTGTTTGAGAAGTTGGCTGAAGATTACGATGCCGTCATCAGCATTCATTTATCGAGCGGCATCAGCGGGACGTATCAAGGTGCGATCACGGCCGGAACAATGGTAGAAGGCATCAAGGTATATCCGTTTGACACGGATGTCAGCTGCATGGTTCAGGGCTTTTATGCCCTTGAGGCGGCGGAATGGGCGTCTCGCGATGTGGAGCCCGAGAAGATTATCGCTCGGTTGGAAGAGTTGAAGCACTCGGCTAGGGCTTATTTTATGGTCGACGATTTGGCCCACCTGCAGCGTGGCGGACGGCTGTCAGGTGCTGCTGCGCTAATCGGCAGCTTGCTGCAAGTGAAACCCATCCTGCACTTTCAGGAAAAGGTCATTGTCCCGTTTGAAAAAATTCGCACCCGGAAAAAAGCAATGAAGCGAATTGAGGAGCTTCTCGGCGAGGATGCTATGGATGGAGGCCGCTACCAGGCTGTCATTATCCACGCCAATCGCGAGGAAGAAGCCAAAGAGTGGAAGGCCGAACTTGCAGCTCAGTACCCGAACGTGGACTTCTCGATCGGCTACTTTGGGGCTGTTATCGGCACCCACCTTGGCGAGGGCGCCATGGGCTTAGGGTGGATGAGGAAATAGTTTTTAAGAGTTTACCTTTTAGCCAGGCTTCGGTGCCTGGCTTTTTGTATGTAACTGGGGGTACGTTTTTTGGAGGAGTATTCTTCTGGAAAATATGGTTTGGCGAAAACATCCAGGAAATCAGCGAAATGAACCAAGTTTTTGGCGAAATTCTGCCCCGAATTGGCGAAATAACCTCATGATTCCGGCGAAAACTAAGGCGATATCGGCGAAATGCACTCAGGAAGGGCGCCAGCCTTCGAACAAGTCGTAAACTGGGAAGGAGATATTTTTGAAAAAGTAATCATTGAACTGGTTTGGCGAAAACATCAAGGAAATCGGCGAAATGCAGCTAGTTTTCTGCGAAATCTGGTCCCGAATTAGCGAAATAACCTATGGTTTCGGCGAAAACCAAGACCAATTGAGCGAAATGCCCGGGTAGAGTCTAGTCGAACAAGGCATAACAATATTAAAAATGAAACCGACACATAATGTCCATACAATTCTGAAGGAATTCTATTGATTTTTGTAGAAATTTATCAAAAAAACAGTTTGGAGTGATGATTCCATTGCTTATGAAAGACCTTTCTGTCCCGCTCAGACTAATATTGACCGAAATATTACACCATCGCATCATCCCATGCCATTATAAACAGTCTGAAATTGTAAAAGACCTCAAAAAAAGAAAAGCCGGTTATAAAGGCGAGCTTATTTTAAGCCATTATGTCAAAGAACTGCCTCAAGAAAAATACTATATATTTCACGACCTCCAGCTAGAGCACAATGGTGTCCACTTCCAAATTGACACTCTTCTCATTTCCCGAAGTTACATTCTTATTATCGAAGCAAAAAATATTATAGGTACATTAATTTTTGATAATGTGTTTAATCAGTTAATTCGCTACAACGCTGACGGAACGGAAGATGTGTTTGAGGACCCCCGTGTTCAAGTGAAGCGACTGCGTAAGCTTCTTGGCGGGTGGTTGGCTAAAAACGGCTTCAATTTCCTTCCGATTGATACCTTAGTATTTTTCAGCAGCAGCACAAAAACGATTTTAAAAACTAATACTACAGATTACACTGCCTTAGAAGAAGTCTGCAAAGGCAGGGACCTTTTTAACAAAATTGATGGCATGGAAAAGAGCTACAGTCAAAGCAGAGTGAATGACGAAACGATCCATGGGCTAAGCAAATTTCTACTATGCAATCACAAACCTGAGAAGGTCGATATTTTGAAAGAGTATAGCCTTTCAGTTAATGATATTCGTACTGGCTCTCGCTGTCTTAAGTGTTTTCATATCCCAATGATTTATAAAAGAGGAAAATGGGTCTGTCAGAATTGCGATTTTATTACGAAGGATTCTTTTATTGGTGGGATCCAAGATTATTTTCTCCTAATAAAACCGTCCATTACCAACACAGAATGCCGAAACTTTCTTCATATACCAACGGTTGATACTGCTCAAAAAGTACTTTTGTTATTGAACCTACCCTCCAAAGGCAATACAAGAAATCGTATATATCTTTCCCCATCAGAAAAATTGTCTATTCCTGAAGCATTAAAAGAGGTGCCCCATGCGTTTCATAATAAAAAATAACAAGCTCATCATGCAAAAATTCTTCACGGAGGATTCGCTCAAAATCTCGCAAATTCCAGCAATCCCCCAACAGCCGCCAGGTTCGAACTACCCATATAATCACGACCTTCAAAAGCTCCTTACCGGCAAACAGCTTCTCCTAGACGACATTCCATTCCGACACGACGAACTTCAAACACATTATGACAATGGCTATGTGACTTTCCGAAAAGGTATAGAGTACAACGGGAAAAAGCCTGTCTGCACCCGCTGCGGGAACAAGGACCCGCAATGGTTCGCATCCTACCCTTGTGCACGGTGCGGCGAGACCTGTCTCTATTGTCGGCATTGCCTTATGATGGGGCGTATAAGCGAATGCACACCGCTCCTCGGATGGAATGGCCCAGTGCCTGACACCATGCTGCCACTAAAAATCAAGGCCTGGCAGGGTACTCTTTCAAAAGGGCAGCAAGCAGCGTCGGACAAAGTGGTGGAAGCCATCTTAAACAAACAAGAGGTTCTTGTATGGGCCGTCTGCGGCGCGGGGAAAACCGAGGTGCTGTTTGCCGGAATTGAGGCCGCTCTTGCCGAGAACCAAAGGGTCTGTATCGCCACGCCAAGAACGGATGTTGTTCTAGAACTCACTCCCCGGTTAAAGGCCGCGTTCCCACAGATACCAATTTCTAGTCTCTATGGCGGTAGCGAGGACCGCCATCTATTTGCGCCACTGACAATTGCCACCACCCACCAGTTGCTCCGTTTCTACCATGCCTTCGACACCCTAATCTTGGATGAGGTCGACGCCTTTCCCTATACGGTAGAGGAATCGCTGCAGCATGCCGCTGTCCAAGCTCGTAAACCTGATTCGGGGATGATTTACCTAACCGCCACTCCTAACGCGAAATGGCAGCGGGAATGCCGCACAGGGAAGCGTACCTATGTGACCATTCCGGCCCGATTCCACCGCCATCCATTGCCCGTTCCCGTATTTGTCTGGTGCGGCAACTGGAAGAAGCGAGTAGGAAAAGGCCGGTTACCGGTAAATGTCCTTAAATGGATTAAAGACAGACTTCAAAACGGCAAACAGGCATTAGTCTTTTTCCCCCATATTGCGCTAATGGAAAAAGCCTTGCCGATTCTGCGCCAGTTCCATCCTAATATTGAGGCGGTTCATGCTGAAGACCCAGAACGGAAAGAAAAAGTACAGCGGATGCGGAACAAAGAAATCCCGATGCTGCTGACAACGACTATCCTTGAGCGAGGTGTCACCTTTCCCAATATTGATGTGGCTGTTGTCGGCGCAGAGGATCAGATTTTTAGCGAAAGCGCGCTTGTGCAAATTGCCGGGAGGGCCGGCCGCAGCAAAGATCATCCGGATGGGGTCGTGACCTTTTTTCATTATGGAAAAACTGACGCAATGCTGAAAGCGAGGCGGCAAATTGTTTCGATGAATCGGGAAGGAGGCAAACGGGGGTTGCTTGATCCTTAAGTTGAATCGGGGATGCATCAAACGGAGGCTACTTTATCCTTAATTTGTTTAGGCGAGAGCAAAAGGGGGGCTCAATTCTTAATTAGAAAGGAATGTATTTTTATGAACCTATTCCGGCAAGACAGATGTTTCATCTGCCATGAACCAATTAGTCCGGATATCGGCTGGCAAGCCCTTTTTTCAGCAGACAATGGCCATTTTCTATGCTCCTGCTGTGAAGGGAAGCTGGAGAGAATCGAAGGGGATACATGCCGGATTTGTTGCCGGCCGTTTCTGGTACTCGACGATAAATTTCGCGACGGCGATCTATGCCACGATTGTTTTCGTTGGGAGGAGGAACCGAAGTGGCAAGGATATCTGGAAAAAAACATTTCTATATTTCTTTATAATGACTTTATTAAGGAGGTCATTGCTAGGTATAAATTTCGTGGCGATTATGTACTAGCAAAGGTGTTTGCAGAGTTTGTAAAGCTGCAAATTCAGAAAATAAATGCTGATTATTACGTCCCGATTCCATTAAGTAAGGAAAGACTATATGAAAGAGGTTTTAACCAGGCCGAGGCGCTAATTAGGGAGTCTGGCTTGGTTCCAAGCAGAGTACTGTCGCGCATCCACTCCGAAAAGCAATCCAAAAAATCAAGAACCGAACGCATCCATCTGCCTCAAGTATTTCAACTGTGCCCGGAAACCGCCGTAACCGACTTCCAAGGAGCATCCATCCTCCTCATCGACGACATCTACACCACCGGTTCCACCCTCCGCCACGCCGCCAAACTATTAAAAGAGGCAGGCGCTGACAGGATTACCTCATTGACACTGGCTAGATAGGAGTATTGGTGTCAGGCACCAAACGTGGACAGTTGTCCGCCTCTCATGGACAACCCTTAATTAGGGATCCGCACCATTTTCCAAGTCGGCAATGGTGTTATCGGTGCCTGACACCAATATTATTAGGACCGCATCCGAAGTGCTTTCTGGGCGAGTTCCATGTCATGCCCTAATAAAGCACCAATATCGTAGGACGGGTAGTACTGGTGTTTGAGCATGTAATTGTAAACTCGCTCGTGGCCCTGGATGGCGCCAACCAATTGATTCGTGAAGGTTTTCCTCAATGCCGGGGTCGCCGTTTCGGTAATCGCTACCGCAAGATTGCGGACCATCGTTTTCGAAAGCACCAGCAAATCGGCGGCGAAGAAGCCAATATCTTCACGTACTTCCTCGTCCTCACGTGTTTGAAAGCCTTGGGCTGAGGGATAAAAGCGGAGCAGCTCCCTCAAATTTCCTTCAAGATCCGTAATGCACATTCTGTAAAGCTCTCTAAGCTCCTGGTCCTTCACTTGTCTAATCGACATTTTTAGCTTCATTAATCCTGTGGACTGAAATGCCACCAATTCGTGCAATTCCAATGTTTCGTGCCAGGCTAGGGGCTTTCTCTCTTCATGGCTCATTGGGCATATCCTCCTTCATTTTCACATCAATTTACGATATGCCCAAGGCGTTTTAGTGGTAAATTGTCCCATTTAATATTACAATAAAGATGAACAATCATTCATTTTATTCAAAAAGTCAGCTAAAAGTCAAACCCTGTTTCCAACGTTAACACTATTTACCTGATGTTTTTGTCAAAAATTCGACAAAATTTTTATATCGATTTAGCAGGATTATCATAGGGTAAAATAGAAATGTAAACATATAGCTTTAATTAAAAGGAGGAGTCCACAAATGAATTATAACGTTCGTGGTGAAAACATTGAGGTAACTCCAGCAATCAGAGAGTATGTAGAAAAAAAGATCTCCAAATTGGAGCGTTATTTTACGGAAGCACCTGATGCGAAAGTTAATGTGAATTTAAGATTCAATCCTGATAAAACATCGAAGGTCGAGGTAACCATCCCGCTACCGCAATTAGTTCTACGTGCTGAAGAAACAAACGGGGATATGTATGCTGGGATTGACCTGATTACTGATAAACTAGAGCGCCAAATCCGCAAGCACAAAACCAAGGTAAACCGCAAATTTCGCGAAACAGGTACCGTTCCATTCCAAGTCAGCTCAAATTCAGAAGTGCATGACGAGGAAGACCTGGAAGTGGTCCGCACCAAACGCTTCGACCTGAAGCCAATGGACAGTGAAGAAGCCATCCTGCAAATGAACCTGCTGGGCCACAATTTCTACGTATTTACAAATGCTGAAACCAACCGTACGAACGTTGTGTACAAGCGCAAAGACGGCCGCTACGGCTTAATTGAAGCCCAATAATATTGTTGGATAAGAGAGCGCTGCCTGAGGGCAGCGCTCTTTTGATTGATGAAAGATCAGTCAACTATTTCGATGTACTAAATTCTGAATCTTCATTATAATAAAATAAGAAATCTCAAAAGAATTTTTATAAAAGGAGAATAAATCATGACATTTTCCATCGTCGGATATGATCCCATCGAAAAAGAATGGGGCATTGCCGTTCAATCAAAATTTCTGGGAGTAGGGGCGGTTGTCCCATGGGCGAAAGCCGGTGCGGGCGCAGTTGCCACCCAGTCCTACGCCAACACCGCATATGGCCCTCAAGCACTCGAATTAATGGGGCAAGGCAAGTCAGCCCACGAAACGCTGGAACTGCTTTTGGCAGACGACCCTGACAAAGACATGCGCCAGGTCGGACTTATTGACGCGGAAGGCAATGCTGCAACGTTTACCGGCTCGGCCTGCTATGATTGGGCTGGAGGAATCACTGGGCCAAATTTTGCCGCCCAGGGGAACATCCTTGTTGATGAAAAGACCGTTCAGGCGATGGCAGAAGTTTTTCAAAAAGTCGAAGGCACGCTCGCCGAAAGGCTGCTTGCCGCATTAGACGCTGGCCAGGAATCAGGAGGCGATAGCCGCGGTCAACAATCTGCTGCCCTTTATGTCGTCAAAGATAAAGGTGGGTACGGCGGCTTCAATGACCGTTACATCGACCTCCGGGTGGACGACCATTCCGCCCCGATTAAAGAACTGATTCGCATCTATCGACTCCAGCAGCTCTACTTTTCACCATCAAAGCCTGAAAAAATAGCGACGGTAGAAGGGGAGGTTAAATCAGCTGTTGTCTATCAATTGACACGACTTGGCTACCTCTCAGCCGAAGACACTGGCACTGAAAAAATCTATAAGGCGCTAACCACGTTCATTCACACTGAAAACTTTGAGATGCGCGAGCAGAAGACGGGATCGATTGACCTAGAAGTTTTGGAATTTATGAAAAATTACAATCTATAAGTGATGCCCTCCGTTATTGGAGGGTTTTTCAAATATTTGAGACGGGATGGCCATTTCATTTGTTTTCCAGATAAAAATTTTTTAATAACCCACAGAAAGATTTTTGTGGGGCCGTAATTTTGTAATAGAACCCTAAGGAGGCAAATGGCGACATGAACGGAAAGAAACTAACAAATTTAGTAATCAGCAGCTTATTGGCATCGACACTGATTTTTTCTGTAGGGGCAGGTGCGGCTTTCGCAGAGGGAGATGGAACGGCAGCCACCGAGACAGAAGTTACAGGCACCACTGTAGTGCAAAGTGAAACGGTCACTGAGGAAACAACGTTCGATACTGACGCAGAAGCAACCACTGAGGAAACCGGAGCTGACGAAGCAACTGCCGATGCTGGCACTGTAACCGATGAAACTGCGGTCGACGAAGACCAAGCGACCCAAGATCAAAGCGCGACAGAAGAAGACCAAGCAGTCCAGGACGAAACAGCTACTGAGGATGAAACTACTACAGTAGACGAAGAAAAGGCTCCATCTCTCGTACCGGGTGATTTCTTCTATTTTGTAAAAATCATGGCTGAAAAAATCCGTCTTGCGGTCACTTTTGATGATTATAAAGAAGCCAAGCTTCTGGCGGAGTTCGCTGCCGAGCGGATTGCGGAATCAAAAGCTCTGCTAGCTGATGGCAATACCGAAAAGGCTGCCGAGCTTTTAAAAACGGCGATTGCAACTCAAGAGCTTGCAAGCGACCAGTTAGCTGATTCCGATGAAGCAACTGAAGCAGAAGGCACTGAAACTGATGGTACTGCCGAGGTCAAGCTTTTGAGTAACGTAAATGGTCTATTAAATGCTCTTGGCAATGTCAAAAATGAAACAGCCCAGCAGGCAATTATGAAAAATCTGCAAAAATCATTTCAAAAGCTAGACAAAAAGTTAGCAAAACTTGAAGCGAAGGATGCGAAGTTTGCTGAAAAAGTAAAGCAAACGGAAGAAAAGGTTGAAGACGGGCAAATTTCAGATGACGCAGCCGTTTTCGAAAAGGTCAAAAAAGGCAAAGCCTTAGGTAAGGTTAAGAAGGAAAAAGCTGCTGAGGCAGAAGAGACAACAAGAGTTGAAGAAACCACAACTACAACTGGCGAAGCAGTACCAGCCGAAGCTGTTGAAACGGAACAGGTAGCTGACAATACTGCTGCCGATAAAGCTCCAGACAAGCAAGCTAAAGCCGCCGCCAATACAGTTGAAAAGCAGGCTAAAGCGGTGGGAAATCAAGCAAAAGCCGAGCAAAAGAAAGCGCAAGCCGGTGAAAAGAAAAACGGCGCCGCTAAAGGTAGCCATGGCAACCAAGGCAACCAAGGTAACCAAGGTGGAAAAGGGAACGGAAAAGGGAATAACTAAAAGGATTTACCTAAGTCAGGCTGCGTGCCTGGCTTTTTTTTATGTAAATCGTATCTTATTATGTTGGAATATCCTTGTAGTTTTGATATTCGCCAAACTTGGTCAAGTATTCGCCGAATTTGACTGGATATTCGCCAAAGTTAGCATGAAATTCGCCAAATTCTACGAGTTATTCGCCGAATTTCAATATATATTCGCCAAAGCAGTTTTCTCTATTACCAATTCCAATTAAAACTTATCATTTTATACAAAAAGAGCCAGCGATCACCAAATCGCCGGCCTTCATAACAACACTATTTCCTGAAAAATTACTTCAACGCCCCGCAGCAGTTTTTATACTTCTTCCCGCTTCCGCACGGACACGGATCGTTGCGGCCCACGTTGACCTTGTTAACCTTCGGTTGCTTCTTTACTGCCTCTCCGTCTTCCTTCGGATTGACGGCCTGACCCTTGGCTACTTCTTGGCGCTCAAGGTTGTTGCGGATTTCTGCCTTCATGATGTACATCGCAGTTTCGTCCTCAATCGACTCAATCATTGCCTCGAACATTGCCAGACCTTCATGCTGGTATTCGCGCAGCGGATCGATTTGTCCGTAAGCGCGCAAGTGAATACCTTGACGAAGCTGATCCATCGCGTCGATGTGGTCGATCCACTTGGAGTCGACAGCGCGCAGTGTAACCACTTTTTCGAATTCGCGCATTTGCTCTGGATACAGAATCTGCTCCTTCTCCTCGTAACGCTCTTTCACCTTTGACATAACCAAATCAACGATTTCATCCGTATCTTTGCCGCGCAGTGAATCAAGCGTCACATCGCCTTCAGGCAGCAAGTTCGCATGAACGTAATCAACGATGCCCTGCAAGTTCCATTCTTCCTCATCCAAATGGGCAGGAGCGAGGGCCCCGACATGTCGCTGCACAGAACTTAAAATCATGTTTTGGACAATATCGCGGAGGTTCTCGGAGTCCATTACCTCATCACGCTGCTTGTAAATAATCTCGCGCTGCTGGCGAAGAACATCGTCATACTGCAACAGTTGTTTCCGGGCATCGAAGTTGTTGCCCTCAACGCGTTTCTGAGCAGACTCAACGGCACGAGAAACCATTTTCGACTGAATCGGCTGTGTATCATCCATGCCAAGTTTTTGCATCATTGCTTTCATATTGTCGGAACCGAAGCGGCGCATTAGTTCATCTTCCATTGACAAGTAGAACTGGGTCACACCCGGGTCACCTTGACGACCGGAACGTCCACGCAACTGGTTATCAATGCGTCGGCTCTCGTGGCGCTCGGTACCGATAACAGCAAGACCGCCAAGATCAATAACACCCTCGCCAAGCTTAATGTCAGTACCACGGCCGGCCATGTTCGTCGCAATCGTGACCGCACCAGACTGACCTGCTTCCAAGATAATCTCTGCCTCGCGCGCATGGTTCTTCGCATTCAAGACATTATGGCGAACGCCTTTTTTCAAAAGCATTCGGGAAATCAATTCAGACGTTTCAATCGCCACCGTACCAACGAGCACTGGCTGCCCCTTCGCATTACGCTCGGCGATATCCTCAACCACCGCACGGAATTTGCCTTCCATCGTTGAATAAATCAAATCGGCGCGGTCATCACGGATGATCGGGCGGTTCGTCGGAATCACGACAACGTTCATATTATAAATGTTGCGGAATTCCTCTTCTTCCGTTTTCGCCGTACCAGTCATCCCGGCCAATTTTTCATACATCCGGAAGTAGTTCTGGAACGTAATGGTCGCCATCGTCTGGCTTTCGTTTTGAATTTCGACGCCTTCCTTGGCCTCAATCGCCTGGTGCAGTCCTTCTGAATAGCGACGGCCCTTCATCAAACGGCCGGTGAACTGGTCAACGATGACAATCTCGCCGTCCTGGACGACATAATCGACATCAAGGTGCATCGTCACGTTTGCCTTAAGTGCTTGGTTAATGTGATGGTTCAACGTTACATGTTTCATATCAAACAGGTTTTCAATGCCGAATGCCTTCTCGGCCTTGCTGATGCCTTCTTCGGTGAGCATAACGGCCTTGGTTTTTTCATCGTACGTATAGTCAACGTCCCTTGTCAGCGTCCGGACGAACGCATTCGCCTGCATATACAGAATCGTAGATTTCTGCGCCGAGCCGGAAATAATTAACGGTGTCCGCGCTTCGTCAATCAGAATCGAGTCGACCTCGTCAATGACGGCATAAAAAAGCGGGCGCTGTACCTTTTGTTCCTTGTAAAGCACCATGTTATCGCGTAGATAGTCAAAACCAAATTCATTGTTTGTACCATAGGTAATATCGCAAGCATAAGCAGCTTGTTTTTCGTCCTTATCCATGCTGTTTAAGTTCAAGCCGACTGTAAGCCCAAGGAACTCATACAACTGGCCCATCTCTGTAGCGTCACGGCTTGCGAGATATTCGTTGACGGTTACAACATGCACGCCTTTTCCGGACAGTGCATTTAAGTAAACCGGCATTGTTGCGGTCAATGTTTTACCTTCACCGGTCTTCATCTCGGAAATATTCCCCTCATGAAGAGAAATACCGCCCATCAGCTGAACATGGTATGGATACAGGCCAAGCACGCGGCGGGCACCCTCACGAACGACAGCAAACGCTTCTACTAATAAGTCATCAAGTGTTTCACCTTTTTGATAGCGGGCCTTGAATTCTGCCGTTTTTTCGCGCAACTGCTCGTCCGTCATTCGCTCCGTTTCGGTGGCAATCGCGTCAATTTTATTTGCCAGCTTATCCAACCGTTTCAGCTCGCGTTTGTTCAAATCAAAGACTTTATCTAAGATCCCCATTATGTGATAAACGCTCCTTTATATCCAGAGTCCTAAAACCTTTTCTTGAAAAATTGCAATTAATATACACACTTCATCTTACCATTTTAAGCGGTGTAGTGACAACAATGTTCCTACCGCAGGAAAAATTGACAATAGACACCACTAACATATTCGATTTATTGTCAAATTTGACAGTAAAGTGACAATTTATGTCAAATTCACCAACACACTGCAAGCACCTCGGAAAACCCTTCGTCGGGTGAATAAATAGGCAGTTTTTATGTATAATTATAAATTCACGCGCACTTTATTACTATTGAAACAGTGTTAATAGAACCCTTTAATAGCAACATTGTTATGTTGTTTTTAGGTAAAAACACCTAAGTGACTTCCTTGAAAAAATATTCACAAATTGTACATTGGATTATACCCCCGCAATGTTAGATACTAACTTTAGAGAGGTAACTATGGAAAATAAATAGAGAACCAATAAAGTATGGGAAGGGTGAGGAAAGTGGCTATTTGGGGGAAAAAGAAAAAAGAGACCGATCCCGAGTCGAGAGAAGACAAAAAGAAAGTTGGCTTATTCCGTAAACTCTGGCAAAAAGTCAGAAACATAGATTGGAAGGATCCGGTCACCCGCTGGAAAGTCATGTTTGTTTCATTAATTGGACTGATTGTGGTTGGCGGCGGAGGATGGGGAGTAATCCAATTTACTAACTCTCCTACATTCTGCTCAAGCTGTCACGAAATGGCACCGGAATATTCAACTTTTACAGCCAGTGCCCACAACAACATTACGTGTGTGCAGTGCCATATCAAACCGGGTGCAGTCAACATGCTGACTCACAAGATGAAGTCGCTTAAGGAAGTATACTACCATGTAACTGGTGTACCTGAGCAAATCGTGCAAACTGAGAGCGAAGCAATTTCCAATGAAAACTGTTTGCAATGTCACTCGAAAAACCGTCTGGTTACCGCATCTGGCGACCTAAAGGTAAACCACAAAGGACATATTGAAGAAGGCGTACCGTGTATCAGTTGTCACGCGGGGGTTGTACACGCAAAAATCGTTGCCCGCGGCATTAACACTGAAGAAGTTCGTGGTCATTACACTGAAGAAACCGCACAAAAAATCATGGAAAAGAAATACATGGCTCCGAATATGGGAACCTGTATCGATTGCCACGACAAAGTAAACAACGGCGAGAAGCCTTGGAAAGACGTTTCTTATCTTGTTCCGCCAAATCCGGAACATGTCGAGAAAAAGCTTGATGAAAATGCGAAAAAGACTTCTACTGAACCTGCAAAAGAGGGCGAAAATGCCGAAGAAGCAGCAACTGCTCATGACCAGAAAACACAAGACCTGATTTTACAAGCAATCGGCAAACAGCAGAAAGACGTTAAACTCTCAATGGCATGTGAAACCTGTCATAAAAAAGTTCAAGTTCCAAAGGATCACAAGACTGAGGGATGGAACCAGTCACACGGAAGCACAGCCATTCAAAAACTAGATAAATGTATGGATTGCCACCAGGATTCTAAGTGGATTAGAGATATCCCTAAAGAAGACCTTATGACATTACTAAAAATGAAAGAAGCAAAACAAGAAACGGGTAAATATACCGCAAACATGACGCTTGTAAAAGATGAATCCCGAATCAACAAGTTCTGTAGTGCTTGTCACTCTGACCGTCCGCCAAGTCATGATAAGAGCAATAATTGGCTGACAGGTCACGCCCAAAATGGTGCAACAGCGGAACAAAAGGCTGAATGTTTCGTGTGCCATGACCGCGACAAACCAACTGGTGCAGCTGATGAGATTAAAGCGCCAACAGATGTATACTGCCAATACTGCCACAGAACAGGCTTCAAGGATGACACTCAGAATTAATTATTATTGAAAAGGAGGGACTCATGTATGGAAGAAGAACATAACGAGCTGCTGGCCCCTCCCAAATTTCGCTATAAACTATTTAAAATTGGAACGTTAACGGTGCTGTTTTTAGCCTTATTCTTTGCCTTAGGCGGTTTAGGGCTAAAAGCCACCTCCAGTTCGGAATTTTGCTCATCATGCCATGAAATCAAGCCGGAGTACTATACGTGGAAAGTCTCCACGCACAGTGAAGTCGAATGTATAAGCTGTCATGTTGAGCCTGGGGCTAAAAATCTAGCAAAGGCTAAGGTTGAAGGGGTAGTTGAACTATATAAAAAAACAACAGACACCTACACTGCTCCAATTCAGATGCCAAAGGACATACCGAACTCGGCCTGCGAATCCTGCCATAATATGAAAACGCGGGACGTAACAGCTTCAGGCGACCTAATTATTCCCCATGATAAACACATGGATAAGGATATCAAGTGTACACAATGTCATAGCGGCGTTGCCCACGGTAAAATTGCTGAACGTAAAGTGACATTTAAATCAGACTATGGAAAATGGGATGAACAGCTCGGAAAATCAATGATGAGTGATAAAAAGTTTACTAGTCCTAAAATGGATACTTGTATGGAATGTCATAGAGCACGTCAAGTTACCACAGAGTGTAAAGCATGTCATACATCAGAGATGTATCCTAAAACACACAAAAAAGAGGATTTTAAACTGGAGACGCACGGTAATCTAGCCGAAAAGGAAATTACCAAATGTAATGAATGTCATCAATATATGTCTGATGGCGATATTACGTTATTTAACGATAAGCCAGCCTACACAAAATTTTTAAACAACGAAAAGATCGAAACGAAAAAGGTAAGTCATCAGGATTACGCAAAAGAAAATACGTATTGTCAGAAATGTCATTTACAACGTCCGGCAAGCCATAACAAAGGTTTTATCAGCAATCATGGAATCGAAGCAAACAAAAACGAACAAACCTGTTTAACCTGCCATGATTATCAAAAGACCGGAAAGAATAAAACTTCAAATGTCACATGTAGTAGCTGTCATCCTAGCAGTCATGATGGTAAAGAGTGGAGAGAAACACATCCAATTAAATTACCTCAAAATGTCCAGGTATCAAAGACATGTTACCAGTGCCACAATGAAAAAAAATGTTCATCATGTCATAAGGAAGAGTAGGAGGGTTCGTATGCAAACGGAGGAAAATCTTCAAACAAAAGAACCTGAGAAAAGAAGTGAAAAAAAGTCGAAGGATCGATTCACTTGGTGGCAATCAACGCTTCTATTGGTTGGGACTTTAGCCATTTGCTTGGTAGCTGGGTATTTTATCAGTGAAAAATATTTATGGCCGGATACCGATACTGAAAAAATTGCTGAGCAAATCAAATTTTACAAAGCTGAAGTTAATAAAAGTCCCAATGATCCTAAAAACCGAGTTCAGTTAGGCTATTCATATTTTCTAGCAAAAGATTACGATGAAGCCATTAAAGAATATAAAATTGCAAAATCACTAGATAAAAATTACTTTGATGCCTATTTAAATTTAAGCATTGTCTACGATATAAAAGGAGACCAGGATGCAGCCTTGCAAAATGCAATAAAAGCAACCGAAATTTCTCCGAAAGACTATAAAGGCCATCTGTTAAAAGGAAGAAGTTATCGAAAATTAAAAATGTACGATGAAGCAAATAAAGCCTTGAATGAGGCCGATCGATTAAATCAGGGGAACACCGATACAATTTATGAGATTGGTCTAGTTGCTGAGGACCAGGGGAAGAAAAAAGAAGCAGAGGCAATCTTTAAAGATGCACTGGCCTATGATCCACTTTATAAACCTGCGCTAAAAGCACTCGATCGACTATCATCCAAAGAATAAACCTGGGATAAAAGGAGTTGGACCCTTTGAAAAGAAAAACCGTTTATAAATTGATGGGCACCATTGCCGGATTATCCGTTGTTCTCTTTGCGGTCATTTACTTTTTAAATTTAGGAAATGATGTAGATAAAGTAGCAAATACGGTAAAAGGCGGCCCGCCACATTTCAGTTATTTTATTCAAGGAGATTTTAAAACACCCTTAGATAAACCAATGGATGTTTCGAAAATTGGAGAATATGTTTACGTAACGGATACAAATAATAAACAGGTTCAAGTATTTGATACATCAGGCACCCCAATATTTAAGTTTGGTAAAGAAGGGGAAGGCCAAGGGGAATTTAAATTTCCTTATGGAATTTCTGGTGATAAAAAGGGAAATGTGTATGTAGCAGACTTATATAATGGCAAGATATCAATCTTCGATAAAAAAGGAAAGTTCATTAAATACTTCGGAGACAAAAATGATGCAACAACATTATTAACAAGTCCTGCTGGTCTAAGAATATTTGATAATAAGGTATATGCTACAGATATCGAAAGTAAAAAAGTCTTTGTCTTTGATCTAGAGGGGAAAAAGCTCCTGGAGATTGCGTCCGCCTCTAGCGAAGAAGATCAATTGAATTCACCTAATGCAGTAACCATAGACCGAGATGGAAATATTTATGTAGCAGATTCAGGCAACCAACGAGTAGTCATCTTTGATAAAAAGGGAAAATTCGAGCGCGCTATCAACGGAAACAAGGATGCCAAAGGAGATTCTAAGTTTGTTAACCCGAGAGGCCTTGCTGTTGATTCAAAAGGGACCCTATTTATGATTGATAACATGACACACTATGTCTATGGATTCGATAAAAAGGGAGAACAAGTCTATCAATTTGGCGGCCTAGGCGGAGATAATGAACAATTCTTCCTGCCAAATGGATTATTTATCGACGAAAAGAGTCAGCTATTTATAACAGATACATTTAATCAACGTGTGGCAGTTTACTTCTAGGAAACTATGATTTAAGGAGGTGGTGCACCGAAAGAAGAAGGTAATAGTTTTATAAGCTTATAAAAAAAGAGAGAGAAAAAAGAGAAACATGGGAGGTTTTTGGAATGAGTAAGACAAAACTCAGTTTCTCACTAGTTCTAGCATTATTTCTAGTGGGAATTCTGGCAACTGGCGCTTTTGCGAAGAGCCCATTCGGCTTTGAAGCGGTCCAAAATGGAAGTGTTTTTGATGTTGCATTTAAAGGTTTATCTACAGATGCAGCTGGAACGGAATTTACTGTAACATTAAGAGATGCAGCTAATGCGGTTGTAGAAACTAAAGACATCACTACTGCTGCTGACAAAACTGGTTCTTATACAACTCCAACATTAACAGAAGGAGCAAGATACACAGTTGAACTTGCTTATAAATCAGCTCCTACTGTTGTAGTTGCAAGTACATCGGTGCTTGTTGGCAATTATAGCAATGCCATTATTGACACCAGTAAGGTTGACCACAGCACAAACCTGATGAACGCCAACGAAACTGGCTTCGAAGGTCTAAGCAAAAAAAGATCTGGGCAAAAAATGCACGGCTCTTATCAAAACAACACCAACTCCTGTGCTAGCTGTCACCAAACTCACACAGGTGAAGACCACTACCTGTTGTTCAGGGATGGAACATACAGCACTTGTGCCGCATGCCATGATGGTACAATGGGGGCTAACTCCGTATTTGGTGCACCGACTAATGCAGGTACATTTGGCGGTTCACATGCAAACAATATGTCTGTCCACTTATCCGATGGCTCAGTAGATATTAAAGCAGCACCAGGTGGAAATCATTCTGACACAGGCAAATGGGCTGAAGAGTTTACTTGCGCAAGCTGCCACAATCCACACGGCTCTGACAGTACACGCTTGCTTAAAGCTGACCCTGCTGGCTGGATTAAAACTGAGAATGCAATCACTTCCGGTAAAACAAACGGCGGGATGAAGTTTACCAACCGCAGCATTTATGAAAAAGCTTCTCTTCCTACATCAAATGTTGGAGATTACATTCTTGTAAGACAAACATTAGCAGACCAAGCTGCAGTTGATGCAAACGTATTCTTCAAGAGAGCAGCCGTTCCAGCGGGTTCTGTAGTCATTTCCACATACAAGTGGGATTATAAAGGTAAAAAGTACATTGAAGACTCATCCTTATGGATACGTTCTGACGGTGGCCGGCCAGCTGTTGATACACAGCTAAAAGCTGGTGCTGATGTTAAAAAACCAACCGCAGACTTTGTGTTCGTTTGGAAAGACGGTTTCGCATACAGCAAAAACAGTGATACAACAGCTGCAAGCATTGACAGTGCAACATTCCTAATTGGTTCAGCTATTGATAAAGTATCCAATAACTATGACTTCTTTGATAGTGCTGCTTCAACATACGTAAAAGATAGCGGCGTTCAAATGAGCAAATTCTGTGCGTCTTGTCATACTGACTACCTATCTGCAACTTATTCTAACGAAACTGGAGTCTACACGACTGCACACCGTCACCAAACAGATACCGATAGATTAACTTGCGTACGCTGTCACTATGCCCACGGTACAGATGCAACAATCATGAAAGACTCTTTAGATAGAGGACTTACAGAATTAACTGTAGCAGGTGCACCATTTGACCCTGCAAAATATGCTGGAGATGCAACTGCAGCTAAAGCAGCAGCTACAGATTATTTGAAAGATCCAAACCCATCATCTGCATTAAAACGTTACACTGGTATGTCTGTATGCTTCGGATGCCATGACGGCTCGATTGCAAGCGATGAAACAACTTGGAGCAATTACAGCCCATTACAACCAGGTGTAAAACAATAAAAAAGCCAACAAATAGCGCCACTACTTGTTAGCTTAAGAAAAAAGTTCTTATTAGATTAGTAAAAAGCGGGGTAGCATAATTTGTTACCCTGCTTTTATTTCATTATTCCACATTGTCACAAATTTGTCAAAATTTTATTCACATTTTCGTCAATAAATCGCTCTATTTCTGCCCCAATTTCTACCCTATCTTACTGCTATAATATACATATAATCCCTATTGAAAAATATTTTAGCGTATTATCTAACATAAATTAAATGAAAACGAGTTGACTGTCTATGAAACAAAACATCGGATATTTTAATAAAGTTTTTCCGGCTTTTTTAATTCTTCTACTGGTATGTTCATCAGTTTTTGCTATTCCGAAAATACAAGTAAATGCTGCTATAGGTGATCCGCCAACAATTAAAATTAATTCTCCAGTTAATAATGAAGTCCTTCATACAAAAGAGATTGTCTTTCAAGGAACCTACAGTGATGACAATGTCTCTATGGAGCAGCTTCTTTTTACTGCGTACGATAATGATACAGCTTTTTCAGACTCTTCCTTAGTCGGTGATAATTTGAAAGGGGATAAATGGGAAATTATTGATAATGGCACCGATAAAACTTGGACTTTTTCTACTAGTAGGCTTACGGAAGGAAATCACAATATTTCTATAGAAATCAAGGAGAATATCCCGGATGCTGGAGCGATGATAGATAAAGAATCTGTGACAATTACCATAGGTCCCTTAGACACTGTAAGACCAATCATAACTAAATCGGGAATTGAGCTTCCTGATAAAACTTTCCTAATCGGAGAGGATTTCACCAGGGTGCCACTTGAAGCCAAAATTAAAATAACGGTTTCTGATGATTACCCAATGACTAATCTTGTAAATAAAATAAATTTAACTTCCGCTCCGTATAATCCAATCATTGTAATGTTTGGTGCGAATCAAGTAAGCGGGACAACAAAAATAAATGACTTAGGAAAACAAAATGATAATAATTATTTGTATGAAATTTTATTTACACCCGACGATCCAGTATATTGGAAGTTGAATTCTACTTATAAGGTATATATCGATCCTGACTTACTCGATGATGTGAAGAACCCTATTTATACCAAGACCTTTAAATTTACAACCAAGAGTGAAATGAGTGAATCTGATAATCCGCATGGACATTATTTAGCAAATACAAATATGTGTGCGGCCTGCCATAGTTCACATGAAGGAGGTTCGGATAGTACTTTAAATGGGGTTTCCTATAAAGATAGATTCAAAGGTGAACTTCAGGCTGACCCTTCATCCAACTATTGCATGGCTTGTCATGATGGCACAATGAACGCACCGATGATTGACCAAATTGATAAGACTTACCACCATAATAACCCTGCTGATTACTCAGGTGGAGGAATAAATGAATTAAAAAATGCTGAATCATGTACATCTTGTCATAATCCGCATACAGGCTGGTCAGAAGAAAATCCCAATTTGCTAAAAGACCATTTTGTATATAAACATGAGAAGCTAGTACCTGAAAGGGGATTAAATACTTTAACAATCGATAGTTTGGAAACATCGTGTATTGAATGCCATGAAGACAATTCCATTTATGATACAAACAAATATCCTAATGTTATAAAAGAGGTGTTTTCATATAAGAAGTCCATAACCGCTGAAGGCACTCTGACCAATAATATTATCACCCCTACTACCAAAACGATATCGGATTATTCTTTGTGCTTACGGTGTCATAACACGGAAAAAAATAAAAATATCGAGTCGTATTATATAAAGTCTAATTCAGGTCACTTCTTGGTTTCTGAAGGAAATCAACCAAATCTTGACGGAAGTTATCTTAAAGGGGCAATACCTTGTGCGGAATGCCATGATACTCATGGTTCTAACAATATAAAATTGCTAAGAGAAAAATTTGGAAACGTAAAAACGGAACAAACCTTTAACAAGAGCAGTGGTGCTTGGCTTCCATCCGAAGAGAGAGATTTCTGTTTGAAATGCCATAATAATTCGATTGAGATGTACGGAAGGATTGCTCAATTTAAAGAATTAAATGCCATAGGTAACATTATTGAAGGGCATCGATTGGTTGAAGATAAGGATACCAGCTGTTCATCCTGCCATGGAGGGGAATCCAAATCACTAATTGAGGCTGCTCATGCACCTGTAAAATTGCCATAATAAAACGAGAGGCCAGCAGCCTCTCGTTTTCCGTTTACTTCAACCATTTTTCCAGTTGGTCAATTTTCTTCCAAGCAGTTAAATGCATCCCCGCATAAACAATCGCCTCATTCTCATCTCCAAACCCGTAGTAATCAGGTTCAACCTTTGGCAACCGCTTTTTCCCAACCAAATATGGAACAACAAACTTGTTCATCTGCTTCGCTGCTTTAAGCAATGTTTTGGCCTTCACTGTAAATCCGTTCTCAAGCAGCTCAAGCAATAGCCGATTATACGCGTTTTGCGTAGTATCCTCATCATAATTTTCCATTAATCCGCGGGCTTTTTGGAGTTCGCCTTTATCCACGTATGCAACAAACAAGGAATCCCTCACACCCTGGTTGTCCATCGGGTTTAACACAATCATTTCCTCATACTGTCCAATCGCGCCATCCACATCGCCCAAACGATAAAGCGCCTCGGCATAATGTTGCTTGGCACGCATATATGGCCTAGTTTCAATCAAGCCCCAGAAATGGCCTTTATTTTCCTCGAAAAATTCTTTTCCAAGTGCTTGTATCCCGACTTCCATCCCTCTCCGATACAATACAGCTGCATCCTCAAGGAATTCTACATCTTCAGCAAGAATCACATAGGCATCGGCACAGAATGGATTTAGCTCCAGTGCCTGTTCCGCCAATTGATACCGTTTCCGGCCTTCTTCCTGCAGTGCTTCAAAGATCAATTCTTGGGCCTGTTCTTCGTCTCGGCGGGATACTTTCTTCAACTTCTTAGGCGGTCTTGGCTCACTGATCCTCCGCTTAGTCGGAAACTCAATCACGGACCCTACCTGAGCTGGTGGTCTGTCCTCATCAGAATACATCCCCATTATCTCCTCAATTTCCTGACTCAGGGTGGTTTCCAAATCTGAGGCATTCGACGAAATGGCCCCGGCCGATACGCCGTACATTTGTGCAAGCTCTTTTTGCGTGTAAGCTTTTTCCATAGGGGCAATTTTCGAAATCAAATAATGCAAACCGGCAGCAGTGGCATTTGGATTTTGAATCCGCTTCTGCTTTTTCTGGCAATAGGAGTACCAAAGCACGACGCCCATATCCACAAACGGAGGCAATATATCAAGCGAATCGAGCCTTGTTTTTAAAATATCAGCGACTTCTTTGTAAACCGGTGCCGGCCAGTTCAGATCTTCAATGTCAACCTGCGCACCCACCATCGGCAAATCGCTCATGACCTCCATAAAAAAGTCGGTCACATACTCTTGAGGAGAGTCGTAACCGTTCGCCATCGCACTGTCTGCAATGAAGGCAAAGGCATTTTCAGCTCCCAGATCAGGCAAATCAAACGGTGTCGGGAAAAACACGTAATTCTGCTCGAACGGGACAATCATCCCCATGAAAAAGGAGTTTGCCTCCAGCTCAACCGGAGTGCCTGTCACAATTGCATCCAGCTGCTCTCCCGAAAAACCATCCTCAAACGTCAGCTTGTTGTGTTCGCTCTTGATTACCTTCCCGGCAATCGCTCGTGGGTTCGCCCACGATTGTAAAATTTGCCGTAACTTCGGCCGTCTAATTTTTCCAGCCTCAGATGCAATGAATTTCTCCATAATCGTTTTTCCATCATCCAGTTCCTCGAACAGCGAGAACCAAATACCATGGATCATTTCGAAAAATTCGCGCTCCTGCTCGTCGTCCAGTTGGATTTCACTGTTCTCCTCAAACAACGCAAAATCCTCTTCAATCTCTTCTCCAAAGTAGGTAAACGCAAACTGTATCATTTGCTTTTGCAGTCCATCAATCTCACTTTCGAGCAACTGGGTAATCGAAACAGCTTCATTTGCACCGCAGCATTTTTTATACTTTTTCCCGCTCCCGCAAGGACAGGGGGCATTCCGGTTCATCTTCTCCATGGCACTTTGCTCCTTTATATCTCTATTCCTATAAGTTCCAGCCATTCTTAGGCATAGTCCATATTGTTCATTAAATAAGTATCAATCAGTTCATCCAACAAATCCAAAGCAAACACTCGCTTTTCTTTAATAGTACCATTTTTGACGGAATGAGATGCGAAAATACACGAATCATTGCAATGTTTTGTGAAGGAAATATAAGAAGAGGCTGCTTTTGTAGAATTCCCCCTAGATTATGTAGAATTGCTCTGGGATCATGTAGAATTCCGGCTAAAGTACGTAGAATTGTTGCAGCATTTTGTAGAATTTCTACTAAAGTACGTAGAATTATTTGGTTCTTGTGTGGAATTCCCACCTCGGCCGACTTTAAATTGCTGATATAATCGTAAAATGTGTTGATAACCATTAAAAATGTGTCGATATCCTTCGAATAAGTGTTGATATCCACAATAAATGTGTCGATATCTTTGAGAAAAATGTTGATTTCGCGTGCAAATATGGTAATATCCAAATTTCCCACCCATATGCCACATCCAAACCAACCAATTTTTGAATTTTTTCCGGTTTTCACGTTATAATGGACAAGGACTATCAAGGGAATTTAGAATAAACTATACTATAGTTCTCAAATAGAGGTGACGAAGATGGAATTAGCAGAAATTCGGAATGAACTTGAAAAAACGGCTAAAACATTAGCGGACTTTAGGGGGTCTCTTTGACCTCGAAAATAAGGAGGCACGCATAGCAGAGCTGGAGGATACGATGCTGCAGCCAAATTTTTGGGATGACCAGAATGCGGCTCAAGCTGTGATCAACGAAGCAAACGCCTTAAAGGACCAGGTTCATGAGTTTTACGGACTCAATGAAGTGTATGAAAACTTGGAAGTATCTTATGAGCTTGTAAAAGAAGAAAGCGATGCTGAGTTGCAGGCTGAGCTTGAGGAAGAGCTCCAGCAGTTAACAAGCCGCTTGAATCAATTTGAATTGCAGCTTCTCTTAAGCGGGGAGTTTGATAAAAATAATGCCATCCTCGAGTTGCACCCGGGTGCCGGCGGAACGGAATCCCAGGACTGGGGCTCGATGCTGCTCAGGATGTATACGCGCTGGGCTGAGAAAAAGGGCTTTAAAGTCGAGACGCTTGATTACTTACCTGGTGATGAAGCCGGAATCAAAAGCGTGACTCTGTCCATTAAGGGGCATAATGCTTACGGTTATTTAAAGGCTGAAAAAGGCGTTCACCGTCTCGTCCGGATTTCGCCGTTTGATTCTTCTGGTCGCCGCCACACGTCATTTGTGTCGTGTGAAGTCATGCCGGAATTAAATGAGGATATTGAAATCGAGATTCGTTCTGAGGACCTCCGGGTTGATACGTACCGTTCCAGCGGTGCCGGCGGCCAGCACGTCAACAAGACCGAATCGGCCATCCGGATTACCCATATTCCTTCCGGGATTGTCGTTAGCTGCCAGACGGAGCGGTCACAGATTCAAAACCGCGAACGGGCAATGAATATGTTAAAAGCCAAACTGTATCAGCGGGAAGTCGAGGAGAGGGAAAAAGCGGCTCTGGAAATTAGAGGAGAGCAAAAGGAAATCGGTTGGGGGAGCCAAATCCGCTCCTATGTGTTCCACCCGTACTCCATGGTCAAGGACCACCGTACCTCAGCTGAGACTGGCAACGTCCAGGCGGTGATGGACGGGGATTTGGATCAGTTTATTAACGCCTATTTACGTTCAAGAATTTCATAATACTAATAAGCCTTTGTCGGATTATCGGCAAAGGCTTATTTTTATTTAGGAGTTAGTAAATGCTAATAAAAATTTACCCCTTCACCACGTTAACCCGATGCCATTTACACCAAAATTTGCCCATGCTATACTCTCTTCGGTACTTTACTGAAATTCAATCCGGAGTTCCAACCATAATCATATGAACAATGGTATAAGTGTACCAAACCTTGCCAATAAGGCGGTGTGAGCAGAGCCAGGCTAAACTAAAATTCAAGCCGAAAAATTGTATATTGCACTTACCTTGTCTAAACCAGAGTGCTTTTGCGACGCTCCGCCCCTTTTCCAATAAAGCTTTTTAGAGGGGAATCATACATGAATATTTTGAGCAAGATCATGGACAAAAATCCAAAAGCGGGAATCGCGATTGATTACATATTGGTGCTGATTGGCTCGGCCATTATCGCTATTGCCTTTAATGTGTTTTTGCTGCCCAACGAGATCGCCTCGGGCGGCGTCAGTGGCATTAGTACCATAACCAAATCGATCCTTGGCTGGGAGCCGGCCTATGTCCAGTGGGCCTTTAATATTCCCTTGTTTATTGCCGGGGTTATTTTATTAGGAAAGCAATTCGGTGTAAAAACCTTGGTTGGAACAGTGTTTCTGCCGTTTGTCGTTTTTTTTACGAAACATTGGGAGCCGTGGACAAATGATGCCCTGCTTGGCGCTTTGTTTGGGGGAATCGGCATTGGTCTTGGCCTTGGGATTGTTTTTCGCGGAAAGGCATCCACCGGGGGAACCGATCTTGCCGCACAGATCATCAACAAATACACTGGTTTCACACTTGGCAGATGCGTGGTGATGATTGACGGTTTAATTGTTCTGACCGCGGCGCTCGTGTTTGACATTGAAAAAGCGCTATATGCCCTTATCGGCCTGTACGTCACTAGTAAAACAATTGATTTGGTGCAGGTTGGTTTTGGCCGGTCAAAGATGGCGATGATTATTACGAATAATCAAGAGGAAGTCCGCCAAGGAATTTTGAATAAAATCGACCGTGGTGTGACAAAACTATCAGCATACGGGGGTTTTACCGACCATGAACGGCCAGTGTTAATGTGTGTGGTAGACCAAACGGAGTTCACAAAATTGAAACAATTGGTGAAAACCCTTGACCCATCAGCATTTGTCGTGGTTATGGATGCTGCGGAAGTGTTAGGAGAGGGTTTCAAACGGGCGTAATATTGGTATAATATCTTAATGATGGGATTATTTACATTAGGGGGTACGTAGTTGAAATGAAGAAAAAATGGATGACTTTGTGCTTAGGAAGCGTTTTAGTGTTGGGCCTTGCTGCTTGCGGCGGCGGTAACGATGATAAAGATGGCGGCGGAGATACTGCATCTGCCGGCGGCCAAAAGATTTATGACCAAAAATGCTCCAGCTGTCATGGCGGCGACCTGAAGGGTGCAGTAGGTCCGAACTTAACCCAAATTGGTTCAAAATACTCTAAAGATGAAATATTAAATATCATTCACAATGGCCAGGGCGGCATGCCACCAAATGTTGTAACAGGTGACGACGCTGACCAAGTGGCTGAATGGCTTGCAGCTAAAAAGTAATGAATAACGAAAACGCTCCGTGATTTTTGCGGGGCGTTTTTTTTTTATAAAGAATAATCGACATTAACTACCGTTTTCTTTATGTAAAACTAGCCTCTCATGAAGAAATTGGCAGTTTTTGTATTGATTGAAAAGAAACTGTAATAATTTTACCGCTTTTTTTGACGAATGATGATGTTATAATAAAGCCATGCGGAATTATGCACAATTTGTTTCATATTGTGTTTTTGTTGCAAATATTGTCGAATTATGTGACTCTAATCTTTAAATCTAATCTTTAAAATAAAAAACAATTGGGTGATATACATGATCGAAATGCAAGAGGTATATAAAAAGTACCCGAATGGCGTTTCTGCCATCAATGGAATAGACGTCCGGATTAATCAGGGCGAATTTGTTTATGTCGTCGGTCCGAGCGGTGCCGGAAAATCAACGTTTATAAAAATGATGTACCGTGAAGAAGTTCCATCATCAGGAACGATTACAATGAATGGCGTCAATTTGGCCAAGCTTAAAATGAAAAAGGTTCCTTTATTCCGCCGTAATCTTGGTGTTGTGTTCCAAGACTTCAAATTGCTTCAGACTCTCACAGTCTATGAAAATGTTGCGTTCGCGCTAGAGGTTATCGAAGCGAATCCAAAATATATCAAGAAACGTGTAATGGAGGTTCTTGACCTCGTAGGCCTAAAACATAAAGCAAGAATGCTTCCTACCGAGCTTTCCGGCGGTGAGCAGCAGCGCGTTTCGATTGCACGCTCCATCGTGAACTCGCCGAAGGTCGTGATTGCCGATGAACCGACGGGGAACCTTGACCCAGAAACGACTTGGGAAATCATGAAAATTTTTGAAGAAATCAATAACCGGGGCACAACGATAATCATGGCCACCCATAACAGGGATATTGTGAACAGCATTAGACATCGGGTCATCGCCATTGAAGGCGGAAAAATTGTCCGCGATGAGAGTAGGGGGGAATACGGTTATGAAAATTAGAACAATTGGCCGTCATGCCCGTGAAAGTTTAAAGAGCATCGGCAGAAATGGCTGGATGACATTTGCATCCGTCAGTGCCGTTACCGTTACCTTAATTTTGGTTGGTGTCTTTTTCGTTATCATGATGAACTTGAACCGCGTCGCTGAAACGATTGAACAGGATGTGCAAATCCGCGTCCACATCGATGTGGCGGCAACCAAAGACGACCAAGGGTCCTTGAAATCTAGGCTCGAAGCCATGCCGGAAGTAAAAACCGTCAAGTTTTCACCAAAAGAAAAGGAATTGCAAGATTTGGTGAAGAGCATGGGCGAAGAAGGCAAGGCGTTTAAACTGTTTGAGCAGGATAACCCGCTGAACGACGTCTTTATCGTCAAGACGGAAAAGCCACAGGATACCATGAAGGTCGCCAAAAAAGCGGAAAAATTAGACTATGTCGCAAAAGTAAAATATGGTCAGGGCAAGGTGGAAAAGCTGTTTAGTTTTATTAAAGCGAGCCGTAATGTCGGCGTCGTGTTAATCTTTGGCTTACTCTTCACGGCTATTTTCCTGATTTCCAATACAATTAAAATTACGATTATTGCCAGACGCAGAGAAATCAAGATTATGAGATTAGTAGGGGCAACCAATGGCTTTATTCGCTGGCCGTTTGTACTGGAAGGGCTGTGGCTCGGCATCATCGGTTCGATTCTGCCAATCGTCCTGATTGGGATTGCCTACTATCGCGCCTACGATTATATTGGCCCACGGCTAACCGGCACGTTTATCAGGATTTTGCCGTTTGATCCGTTCGTGTTCCAGCTTTCCGGCATATTGCTGTTAATGGGCGCAGTTATCGGTGTTTGGGGCAGCTTGATGTCAGTAAGGAAGTTTTTGAAGGTTTAAGAACTTTAGTCAGGAAGGAAGCTGGCCATTTCCTTCCTGACTTTTTAAATAGGGAAATGGGGGAGAAATTTCGCATGAGAAAAACAGTTATCACGCTAGCAGCCGCTGCGACGGTTGGACTAGGAACCATTTTTGGAGGAGCATCAGTACATACAGAAGCAGCCTCCATTTCCAGCTTGAAGGATCAGCAGAACAAAGTGCAAAAGGAGCGGTCCGGGGTTAAGTCGGACCTTAAGAAACAAAACGATAAGATTAGCAATCTGCAAAACCAGCAAAATAGTGTAGAGTCTGAAATAAAGCGTCTCGAGGCAGCCATTAATCAAGCTGCAGCGCAGATTAAGGAGAAAACCGCTAAAATTGCCGAAACCAAAGCTGAGATTGCTAAGCTTCAGGAAGAATCCGCTGTTTTGAAGGAGCGGATTGAAAAGCGCAATGTCTTGTTAAAGGATCGAATTCGCAGCTACCAGGAAACCGGCGGGGTGATTTCCTATTTGGATGTGCTGTTCGGCGCCACCAGCTTTAGCGATTTCGTCGACCGGGCGAACGCGGTGGCTACGATTATGGCGGCGGACCAGGATATTTTACAGCAGCATGAGGCTGATAAAAGAGAACTGGAAACGAAGCAGACTGAGGTACAGAAAAACCTTGAGAGCATTGAAAAAATGGTTGCCGATTTGGAGAGAAGTAATCAGCAATTGAATGCGCAGCGGGCGGAAAAGGATAATCTGCTTGCTTCACTTGAAGAACAAGAAGCGGAAGAACAAGAAGTCGCCATGGATATGAAAGAACAGGAGAATATTCTTGCGGCACAGGAGGCTGCAATTAAGAGGTCACTACAGGCTGCTCAGGCAGCGCAAGCGGCACAGGCTGCACAGGCGGCAAAACAGGCTCAGAAGCCTTCGACAAGCAGTTCTTCGGGCGGCTCTTCAGGGGGTTCCAACGCACCTGCTGTTTCCAGCGGGAACTTCACGAGACCAGCGCCTGGCGTCATTACCTCGACATACGGTATGCGTAACGGAAAAATGCACTATGGTGTAGACATCGCCAAGAGTGGCGGCGGTGTTCCAATTTGGGCGGCTGCCGATGGAGAGGTTTATGCTGCCCACTTTTCAAGCAGCTATGGCAATGTCATCTATATCCTGCACAATATTAACGGTCAAATTTATACGACTGTTTATGCCCATATGAGCAGCATGGGTGTTGGTGTAGGTGCGACTGTCAAAAAAGGCCAGCAAATTGGCACGATGGGCAACACTGGTGCATCACGTGGCCAGCACTTGCATTTCGAGCTGTACAAAGGCCGCTGGGCGTACCATTCAGCCATTAATCCAGCGGGGATTGTGCCATATTAATAAAATGAAATTAGTGGGGAGGAGCTCAGGTAGCTTCTCTCTTTTTTTGTTTGGGTTCAGTGACCTCGGGGGGGGCTCTTGGATAGAAAAAACTAGAGACGACGCGTCATGGAAAGAGAGCCCATGACGAGTTACGGAGAAAATCAGGTGCGAGCGCGTCATGGGAAGAGAGCCCACGACGCATTACGGGGGAAAACTGGGCCGACCGCGTCATGGAAAGAGAGCCCATGACGAGTTACGGAGAAAAACAGGTGCGAGTGCGTCATGGGAAGAGAGCCCACGACGCATTACGGAGGAAAGCAGGTGCGAGCGCGTCATGGGAAGAGAGCTCACGGCGCGTTACGGAGAAAAATAGGTGCAACTGCGTCATGGGAAGAGAGCCCACGACGCGTTACGGAGAAAAACAGGTGCGAGCGCGTCATGGAAAGAGAGCCCACGACGCGTTACGAAGAAAAACAGGTGCGAGCGCGTCATGGGAAGAGAGCCCACGACGCGTTACGGAGAAAAACAGGTGCGACTGCGTCATGGATAAAGAGCCCATGACGCGGTACGGGGAAAAATAGGTGCGAGCGCGTCATGGGAAACCGTCAAATAGCGCGCCAAAAAAAGAAATAGCATCAAAGTGTCTTATGAAGCCCCCATAGAGCGCACGACCGAGGAAAAATCGCAACAATATGTGTTATGAATTTCCTCAACACCCTAACCTCCCCCCATCCCAACAACATTCCCCCCGAAAACGACTCATAACTCGTCCATTCCCGTCATATAAGTTAATATTCGGGCAGGAAATCGCTGCCTGTTTGCAAAATAGTTAAAACAGGCAGGTTAACAGGAGGACGACGTAATGAATCGAAAATGGATGGCCCTATTAATGGCGGGGTCACTGCTGACAGGGGCAGGCGGCACCTATGCCGGAATGCAATTTTTTCAAAAGGATCAAACAAACTCCGAGCTTGAGCAAGCGATAAAGCCAGCCAAAACAGAAACAGCCACTACCCAAACCGAAACGGACGACCTTGAAAAAGTCGAGCAGGCCTATGAACTGATCCTCAGCCGCTATGTAGAAAAAGTCGAACAGGAAAAGCTGGTCGAGGGTGCAATTCAAGGCATGCTTTCCGTCCTAAAGGATCCTTATTCGGTTTACATGGACAAGGAAACAACTCAACAATTCACGCAGACTTTGGAATCCTCCTTTGAAGGAATCGGGGCTGAAGTAGGGATGGAGGATGGAAAGATCGTCATCGTATCCCCGTTCAAAAATTCCCCGGCTGAAAAAGCGGGTCTCAAGCCGCACGACCAAATTTTGAAAGTCGATGGAAAGAGTGTCGAGGGGCTTGACCTTAACAAAGCCACCTCCAAAATTCGCGGCAAAAAGGGCACGACTGTCAAGATTGAAATTGCCCGCAAAGGCCTGAAGGAACCATTGACGTTTGAAGTGAAGCGCGACGAAATTCCGCTAGAAACTGTCCATTCCGATATCAAGCAGTATGACGGCAAAAGAATCGGATACCTTGAGGTGACGTCCTTTTCCGAAAATACCGCGGTTGATTTTAAAAAGGAATTGAAGGCTTTGGAGAATGACAAGATCAAAGGGCTAATCATTGATGTGCGCGGTAATCCGGGCGGTCTGCTATCGAGCGTTGAGGAAATCTTAAAGGAATTTGTGCCGAAGGATAAGCCGTTTGTGCAAATTCAGCAGCGAAATGGTGAAAAGCGGCGATATTTCTCAACATTAACCGAGAAAAAGCCATACCCAGTCGTTGTTCTCACCAATAAGGGGAGCGCTTCAGCTTCGGAGATTTTGGCAGGGGCACTGCAGGAAGCGACTGGTTACAAGGTAATCGGAGAAACGACCTTCGGTAAGGGCACCGTCCAGCAGGCAGTGCCAATGGAGGACGGCAGCAATATTAAGCTGACACTGTTCAAATGGCTGACGCCAGACGGAAACTGGATTCACAAAAAGGGTATTAAGCCGGATGTAGAAGTCAAGCAGCCAAATATCTTCACCACACACCCGCTGCAAATCGACAAACCACTCGTGGAGGACATGAACAACGAGCAGGTGAAAAACGCACAGGAAATTCTCGATGGACTGGGGCTGGCTCCAGGCCGGACTGATGGCTATTTCAGTTCAGAAACCACCACCGCTGTGAAAGCGTTCCAGGAAAATAACGACCTGGCTGTCACCGGAAAAGTCGATGCGAAAACCGCAGCTAAGCTCGAGGACGCCGCCATTAAAGAAATAAAAAAAGAGAAAAACGATGCTCAACTTCAAATGGCACTGCGGTTGATTGGAAAATAAAATATATTAAGCAGTAAACCTAGAAAGGTTTGCTGCTTTTTTGTCTTATTATGGGTAATGAAAAAGAATTTCCACGGAAATAGTCGACCCTTTAATCATAAAATCCTATCCCCGCTCCTTTGAAATATAATTTTTAATATCTAGCAATATGTTTTGCCCCGGTAATTTGGTAAAATAAAGGTTAAGAGACTTTTAATCTACGATAAATTTTACAAGAGGCAGGTGACAGGAGTTGGTACAAATATGGCTTGTGGAGCTTCTTAAAGGGACAGGCAAGTTATTTTTACATCCTGTTTTATACTATCTCGTTTTCCTGGCTGGAATATTGGGAGTCATGAGGGTAAAACGTGAGCGGAAAAATTTCCATGTCCGGGCAGAGGATGCCTATTTCGAACTACGGCAGCTATTTCCTCTGGGGCTTTTAATCGGGGCAGTCCTTTCAGTCATAGTCGTAGGAGCAGGAATTGTAATCCCGTTCGCAGCAGTATTGCTGATTGCGGCTTTTACACTGTTATGGTCGTTAACAGCCAACGTCCGCTGGATGTCTCCGGCCTACACGGTCGGGGCCGCGTTTTTTGCTATCGTAATGCTCGCCAAAAACAGCTGGCCGTTTCCGTTTTTTGAAAATGCGTTTGGGACATTAAAAACACAAATCTATCCATCAATTGTCATTGTGTTGGGACTTCTGCTCATTACCGAAGGAATTTTCATTTTAAAAAATGGCAGTAAGGGAACTTCGCCTAAACTAACAAAGAGCAAACGAGGGCAAAGCATTGGCATCCATGAGGTAAAGCGGCTATGGCTGCTGCCCATGTTCCTGCTAATTCCGGGCGAGGCGATTCCATCTACTTTCGATTGGTGGCCAGTATTTCAGATCGGAGCCAAGGAATATTCGCTTATTCTCGTGCCATTTGCCATGGGCTTTAGCCAGCAGATTAAAGGAATGCTGCCGCGCGAGGCGATCCAAGTTCACGGCCGCCAGGTTATTGGGCTGGGTGTGTTCATTTTATTGCTATCCATCGCCGGTTACTGGTATCCGCTCAGTTCGATTTTGACAGTGGCGCTGGCTGTCATCGGCCGCGAATTCATCTCGCTGATGGCGTATATGAAGGATGAAAACAAACCAGTTTATTTTTCAAAAAAGAATCAAGGTTTGATGATTATCGGGATTATCCCGGAGACACCGGCCGAGAAAATGGGACTTAAGGTCGGAGAAATTATCGCCAAAGTAAACGGTCAGCAGGTGCAGGATGAAACCACATTCTATGAGGCACTGCAAAAAAATCGGGCTCATTGCAAGCTCGACGTCCTCGACACAAACGGTGAAATCCGCTTTGTCCAGCGGGCATTGTTCGAAGGTGACCACCATGAACTTGGCATCCTGTTCGTTCAGGACCAGAAAAAGTTTGATAAAAAGACAGGATAATTTTTCAACAAGCCCGGCACTTTTGCCGGGCTTGTTTTTATTATAAGCAGAAAAAGTGAAGGAATAGATGCCAATAATTAGTTCAAGATAATCTTAACAGCTCACTTTTTAGGTAGGGTTTGGATGTTTTTGCTTTGCAAAAAAGGTTGACCAACCAGTTTGTTAGGTATATAATACAAACGAAAGTTTATAAGGTAAACAAAAGTTTAAAACCAACATCATGAGGAGGCAAAAAAATGATTAAGCGGAAAGCAGGAATTGCATTATCTCTTATTTTGGCTGCAGGAACACTTTTGGGTGCGTGCGGAAAAGGTAATGACAACAATGACAAAGCTGGAAATAAAGGCGGAGAGGACAATTTCTCAGTAGCCATGGTAACTGACGTCGGCGGTGTAGATGATAAATCATTCAACCAATCTTCTTGGGAGGGCCTGCAAAATTTCGGTAAAGAAAATGGTTTGGAAAAAGGTAAGGGCGGTTATGACTACCTTGCATCGAAATCGGATGCCGATTATACCACAAACCTGAATAGACTTGTCCGCGAAGGGTTTGACTTAGTTTATGCGATTGGGTTCTTAATGCCATCTGCTGTGGAGGAAATCGCAAAGCAGCAAAAAGATGCAAAATTCTCTATCGTTGACGCTGAAGTAGACCAGCCAAACGTAGCGAGCATTCTATTCAAAGAGCATGAGGCAGGATTCCTAGCGGGAATCGCCGCAGCTAAAACAACTAAAACGAACCATGTTGGTTTTATTGGCGGGATGGATGTTCCTGTAATTGAACGTTTCCAAACTGGTTTCTTGGCTGGAGTTAAGGCTGTAAATCCAGATGTAAAAGTCGATGTACAATTTGCAGGTGCTTTTGACAAGGCTGAGGTTGGCCAAGCCATCGCTTCGAAAATGTATTCTTCAGGCGCGGACGTGATTTTCCATGCCGCAGGTGCCACTGGTGTCGGTCTGTTTAAAGAAGCCAACGACCGTAAAGCTAAAGATCCAGGCAAAGATTTTTGGGCGATTGGTGTAGACCGTGACCAAGCGGATATGGGTGCGGATGTTGTTCTGACATCGGCTCTGAAACGAGTGGATGTAGCGGTTAAGGACTTGGCAACACTAACGAAAGATGGCAAATTCCCTGGCGGAAAGGTTACATTATTTGGTTTAGCTGAAGACGGTGTTGGCTTGGCTGCAATTAACGAGAAAGCAGCAAACAAAGCTGAAATTGAATCATTAGTCCAGGAATGGACAGACAAAATTAAATCAGGCGATGTAAAGGTTCCGGAAACCCGTGACGAATTATCGGCCTTTAATCCAAAATAATTTGGATGACAAATGTATAAGGTTATGAGGTGAGTTAGTTGCCTGAAAGGATGAGCGAGAAGGAGCAATTGATTCTTGATTTAATACGAAAGAATCCATATGTTTCTCAACAGGAGCTGGCGGAAATATTAGGACTATCCCGGCCTACAATTGCCAACATGATATCTGGCTTAATGAAAAAAGGAAATATTCTCGGGCGAGCTTACATTCTGAATGAGGCTCAACAAGTGATCTGTATAGGCGGGGCCAATATAGACCGGAAATTTCATATCAAAGACAAAGTTCAATTAGGTACCTCCAATCCGATTTACGTGACACAAAATGCTGGCGGGGTGGCCCGGAATATTGCCGAAAACCTCGGACGTCTCGGACTGAAGGTATCACTCATCTCAGCAAGTGGGGCGGATAAGGATTGGTCCATCATTGAAGATACATCAGGTCTTTATATGAACTTGGAAACCGTGATTCAATTCCCTGAAAAATCAACCGGATCCTACACTGCGGTTTTAGACTCCGAGGGCGATTTGGTTATTGCGTTAGCGGATATGGACATCTATGATGCCATCACACCTGACCTGTTATTAAAACACGAAGGGTTGTTGAGCCGCGCCAAATGCATTATGGTCGACTTAAACTGTCCAAAGGAAACCGTTCAATTCTTATGTCATTTTGCTAAAAATCATGATATTCCAATTGCCATTATCCCCGTTTCATCACCAAAGATGAGCCGTCTACCGGATGATTTAAATGGCGTAACATGGCTGATCACGAACCGGGATGAATCGGAAACCTACTTCCATACTGAAATCAGAAATGATGATGATTGGAAGAATGCTGTAGAAAAATGGCTGTCAAATGGGGTTGCCAATGTGATTATTACCAATGGAAAAAAGGGATCGATGATTGGCAACAAGGAAGAGGGAATATTTCATATTCCTTCAGTTGAAACAAAGGAAATCCTGGATGTAACCGGGGCTGGAGATGCGTTCTCCTCCGCGGTTATCTACTCCTGGCTTGAGGGGAAACCGTTAATTGAAATCGCCAGGGCCGGAAATATCAATGCATCGAAAACACTGCAATCACCATATACTGTCCGACAGGATTTATCCGCAGAACAACTACTTAAAGATGTGGAGGAAGGATCATGAAACAATATATTACCTTATCAGAAGAAGTGCGTACCGCCAAGGAACAGGGGAAACCAATCGTGGCTCTTGAGTCAACGATTATCTCTCACGGAATGCCTTATCCACAAAACGTTCAGACCGCCCGTGAAGTGGAACAAATTATCCGTGATAATGGCGCGGTTCCGGCAACAATTGCAATTATTGATGGAAAAATCAAGATTGGCCTATCAGATGAAGAGTTGGAAATGTTCGGAAAAAGCCCAGATGTGGCGAAAGCTTCCCGACGTGATTTAGCTTATTTACTTGCTACGAAAAAGCTGGGTGCCACAACTGTTGCCGCAACGATGATTTGCGCCGAGTTGGCTGATATTCATATCTTCGTGACCGGCGGTATTGGCGGGGTTCACCGCGGGGCCGAAACCACTATGGATATTTCAGCGGACCTGGAAGAACTAGGGCAAACAAACGTAGCCGTCATTTGTGCGGGCGCGAAATCCATCCTCGACTTAGGCTTAACGATGGAATATCTTGAAACAAAAGGCGTGCCGGTTATCGGCTACCAAACTGATGTCCTTCCAGCTTTCTTTACACGGACAAGCGAATTCGCATTGAACCTGCGCGCTGACGATGTGGAGGAAATCGCCTCCACATTGAAAGTAAAATGGGATCTTGGCATAAAAGGCGGCGCCGTCATTGCCAACCCGATTCCTGAAGAGCACGCAATGGATGAGCAATTTATTAATAACATCATTGAGTCTGCATTGAAAGAAGCGGCAGAACGCCATATTGCCGGTAAAGATGTAACGCCGTTCATGCTTGGTAAGGTGAAAGACCTGACAGAAGGAAAAAGCTTGGAAGCAAACATCGCTTTAGTGAAAAACAATGCCGTAGTCGGAGCAAAACTTGCGGTAAGCTTTAATGCAATGTAATTAAAAACTAAAAAGCATGTAGATTAATCTAATTTTGGATTAGTCTACATGCTTTTTTTGTTAGCCTATAAAAGGAACACTTAAAGCTGTTCTATTCATTATTTTGAACTTAAAACGATGGCGGGAAAAATTCCCGTTTTTTTTATTTTATAAAGAAATTTAAATGTGTTTAATTTCCAATAATATAGAGAATTATATTGTAGGGTGGAAATTTTTACAAAAAACGACAAAAGGAGGATGGGTAATGTTACTGGTACCTCGAGAAATCGACAAGCTCATGATTGTAGTGGCGGCCGACCTGGCCAAAAGAAGAAAAGAGAGAGGATTGAAATTAAATTATCCAGAAGCAGTAGCACTCATAACCTATGAGGTTTTAGAAGGTGCCCGAGATGGAAGAACTGTAGCGGAGCTGATGGAATATGGCGCCACCATCTTAACACGCGAGGATGTAATGGAAGGGATTGCAGATATCATCGATGATATTCAAGTAGAAGCCACCTTCCCGGATGGAACAAAACTAGTAACTGTGCACGATCCAATTCGTTAACTGCTGGAGGGATACACAATGGAATGGGAACCAGGACAATTATTTTTACAGGAAGAGCCGATTATTTGTAATCAAGGAAGAGACGTATTCAAAATGAGGGTGACGAATACAGGAGACCGACCGGTTCAAGTAGGGTCGCATTATCATTTCTTCGAAGTGAATGAATCCTTGCAATTTACCAGGGAAGAAGCCTTTGGCAAAAGGTTAAATATTCCGGCCGGTGCTGCAGTCCGCTTTGAACCGGGCGATGAAAAAGAAGTGGAATTGGTTCCATACGCGGGAGAACGCAAAGTTTACGGCTTTAACAACAAAACCGATGGCTCAATTGAAGGAGGGCGTATCAAATGAGCTTTGAAATGCCGCGGAAGCAGTATGCCCAGATGTTTGGTCCGACTACAGGAGATTCCATCCGGCTGGCGGATACGGACTTGATGATTCAAATTGAAAAAGACTATACGACCTATGGTGAGGAAGTAGTATTTGGCGGCGGTAAAGTCATTCGCGATGGAATGGGCCAACATCCGCTCGTAACCCGTGGTGACGGGATTCCTGATTGTGTGATTACCAATGCCGTGATTTTAGATTACACCGGAATCTACAAGGCGGATCTTGCAATTCGTGACGGGAAAATCTCCGGAATCGGTAAAGCGGGAAATCCCTTGGTGATGGATGGGGTGGATATTATCATTGGTGCTTCGACGGAAATCATTGCTGGTGAAGGGATGATTGTCACAGCTGGCGGTATTGATACGCATGTTCATTTTATCAACCCGGCACAGGTCGATGTTGCCTTAACCTCAGGCCTTACCACTCTAATTGGCGGTGGAACAGGTGCCACTGCCGGTTCCAGAGCGACCACGGTTACACCCGGAGAATGGAATATCCACCGAATGCTTGAAGCAGTGGAGGGACTGCCAATAAATGTCGGCTTAACCGGCAAAGGACAGGCAGCTACAGAAGAACCTTTAGCCGAACAAATTAGGGCTGGCGCCATCGGTCTCAAAGTTCATGAAGACTGGGGAGCAACTCCTTCCGCTATAGACTATGCATTAAGGGTAGCAGACGAATATGACGTACAGGTTGCGCTTCATGCCGATACCCTAAATGAAGCTGGGTTTGTTGAAAATACGATGGCAGCGATTAAAGACCGTGTTATTCACATGTATCATACCGAAGGAGCAGGCGGCGGTCATGCACCTGACCTTATTAAGTCTGCCAGCTTTATGAATGTCCTTCCATCCTCGACGAATCCAACGCTGCCGTATACCGTTAATACGGTCGATGAGCATTTGGATATGCTGATGGTTTGCCACCATTTGAACCCATCTGTACCAGAGGATATTGCCTTCGCAGATTCACGGATTCGCAAGGAAACGATTGCCGCAGAGGATGTCCTGCAGGATATGGGGATCTTTAGTATGACCAGTTCAGATGCCCAGGCAATGGGCCGTATCGGTGAGGTGATTACACGGACATGGCAGGTAGCGGATAAAATGAAGCAAGAAAGGGGTTCCTTACAAGGGGACAGCAAGCTTTCTGATAATAATCGGGCCAAGCGGTACATTGCAAAATATACGATAAATCCGGCGATTACTCATGGAATTTCCGACTACGTAGGTTCGATTGAGGTTGGAAAAATAGCCGACCTTGTGTTGTGGAATCCGGCGTTTTTTGGTGTGAAACCGGAATTGGTCCTAAAAAGCGGATTGGTTGTCTATGGCATGATGGGAGATGCAAATGCCTCGATTCCAACGCCGCAGCCGATTGTCAATCGACCGATGTATGCGACAATTGGCAAAGCGCTGTCCAAAAGTTCGATTACCTTCATTTCACAGGCAGCCTATGAAGGGAAAGTGCATGAAAAACTGGGATTGGGAAAAATCATTCTGCCCGTCCACGGTATCAGAAAACTAACCAAAAAAGACATGAAATTGAACTCAGAAACCCCTGAACTATCGGTCGACCCGCAAACATATGAGGTTAAAGTCAATGGGGAGATTATTACAAGCTCACCATCTAAAAAAGTGCCGATGGCTCAGCGTTATTTTCTATTTTGAGGTGAATAGGTATGCTAATTGAAAGAATTGAAACAAATATAGAAGACATGGAAAAAGAAGAAATCTTTAAGCGCCATGTTGAAAGAGTTTACCTTGAAAGTGACCATTTAGTAAAACGGATTCAGCGGGTCACCACTGACCACGGTCGGGAAATCGGCATTCGCTTAAAAGAGCCGCGTGACCTTGTTGCAGGCGATGTCCTGTATATGGATGAAAAAAATATGATTGTCATTGATGTGCTTGCGGATGATTTATTGGTCATTACTCCACGCACGATCAAAGAAATGGGGACAATTGCCCATCAGTTAGGAAACAGGCACCTTCCTGCTCAATTCGAGGATGAAATGATGATGGTTCAATATGATTATCTTGTGGAGGAACTGTTGCAAGAGCTGGAAATTCCCTATAATCGGGAAAATCGAAAAGTAAAGCAGGCTTTTCGTCATATAGGTCATAGTCATGGATGAAAAAATCCTGGCACTATTTCAGCTTTGTGATTCAAATTTTCCAACAGGTGCGTTTAGCCATTCATATGGCCTTGAAAGCTATATTCAAGACAATACGGTGCATAACATCGATACCTTTTCAGAATGGCTTCGGGTTTATATTGATGAGCAGCTCATTTATTCGGATGGCTTGGCATGCCATCTTGTGTATCAGGCACTGGAAGAGGACGACCTTCAAAAAGTATGGAAACTGGACCGTTTGTTGACCATGCAAAACCTGCCTCGAGAAACGAGAGAGGGTGCCATGAGAATGGGGGAACGGATGTTACATTTGGTTCAGTCCTTATATAGGATACCGGTTCTTTCTGGTTACAGAAAGCGAATAGAGGCAAAACAATCATTTGGACATCCAGCTATCGTTTTTACGATGGTTGCTCATTATCTTGGAGTGCCCAACTCCACATCCATTCTATTTTACCTATACTCTGTCGTATCTAGCATTGTTCAAAATGCAGTAAGAGGTATTCCGTTGGGGCAAACGGCGGGACAGAAATTGATACGCGATGTGCAAACTGATTTGATGGAGGCAGTTGAGGCCATCAGCAACTTGGGCGAGGAGGACTTTGGCATTGTCTCGCCCGGGATTGAGCTGTCACAAATGAGACACGAGCGCGTAAATATTAGAATTTTTATGTCTTAATGAAGCCCTGCCGATTCCCGAATCTATTAGTACAGTTCATCAAGCGTTGTTAAATTTATGTGCAATCAGCAAATTAGAAAGGACGTGTTTTTTCTATGGAACCAATTAAAATCGGTGTTGGCGGTCCAGTAGGAGCTGGAAAAACGATGTTAGTGGAAAAACTGACAAGGCGTTTACATGATGAAATTAGTATGGCGGTAGTAACAAACGATATCTATACAAAAGAAGATGCAAAATTTTTAATGCAAAACGGTGTCCTTCCTGCCGAAAGGATTATAGGTGTGGAAACCGGGGGATGCCCGCATACCGCCATTCGTGAAGATGCTTCGATGAATTTTGCAGCAATCAATGAGCTAAAGGAAAAACATCCGGATGTAGAATTAATTTTTGTGGAAAGCGGTGGGGATAATCTCGCAGCTACCTTCAGTCCCGAGCTAGTTGATTTTTCAATTTACATAATTGATGTGGCCCAAGGGGAAAAAATTCCGCGAAAAGGCGGCCAAGGGATGATCAAGTCGGATTTATTTATCATTAATAAAACCGATTTGGCGCCGCATGTTGGAGCAAGCCTTGAAGTCATGGAGTCTGACACAAAAGTGTTTCGCGGGGACAAGCCGTTTACATTCACTAACTTAAAAGACGAATCCGGACTCGATCATGTGATTGATTGGCTGAAAGAGAATGCGTTATTAAAAGGGTTGGCATAATATGGGGGAATGGACAGGCGTTTTACATTTAAATGCAGAAAACAGACAAGGAAAGACAGTCGCAAAAAACGTATATTTTCAGGGCGCATTTAAAGTAATGCGCCCTATTTACCATGATAATTCCGGAAGGGCTTGTTACTATTTATTGAATCCCGGAGGCGGCTATTTGGACGGGGATCGTTATCAAATGAAGATATGCCTTGAGGAGAATGCCCAATTGACTCTTACAACCCAGGGAGCTACAAAGGTTTATAAGACCCCGAGGCAATATGCCTACCAAGAATCAGAGATTTGCTTACATGCCGGAAGTTATCTTGAGTATTTTCCTGACCCTTTGATTGCCTATCAAAATGCCCATTACAAACAAAAAAATGTAATACAAATGGACCGGAGTGCTACCTTGCTTTATTCGGATATCATTACTCCTGGATGGTCACCGGAAGGCGAACGGTTTAGTTATAAGACAGTTCAAGTATTAAATGAAATTTACATGGATGGTGAATTGGTTGTTTATGATCATTTAAAGCTAAAACCTGCGATTCAAAATCTTGAAGGATTAGGGTTCATGGAAGGTTACTCTCATTTAGGTTCCATGATTGTAATAGACGAAAAAATAAATAATGCCTTTCTTGATGAGTTATATTGCCTACTTGATCAGAATACATTTGAATATAGATTTGGACTGTCCCTGCTATCCGTGCCTGGATTCACAGTCCGAGTTTTTGCCCATTCCACTCAGGATATTGAAAGAATTTTTTCGCAAATTCACTGTAAGATTAGCCATGAATGGTATCAAATGAAACCAAATTCACTTAGGAAATATTAGGCATAACCCGGCAATGTATCCTGGTTGCCGGGTATTTATATAGATATAGATTTACAGGGAGGATGAAACATGGATGTAACGATGTTGTCAGTTTTGGCCTTAGGTTTTATTTTAGGAATTAGGCATGCGTTGGAACCGGACCATATGATTGCGGTATCCACAATTGCAAGTCAAAGCAAAAAATTATGGCAGGCATCTCTTGCAGGGGTTTTTTGGGGAATCGGTCATACGGCCACACTATTTGTTGTGGGGATTATCCTGATTTTAATGAAAAATGATATTTCGGAAAAGTGGTCGCTCACGTTAGAATTTTTTGTCGGAATTATGCTGGTTTACCTAGGAATCGCTGCCATGTTATCCATTAGAAAAAAACAGAAACATCAACCCCATCATCATGCACATGAAGAGTTACCACCTGGCAGGAGGAAGGTTACATATTATAAGTCCCTTATCATCGGGTTTGTCCATGGGATTGCCGGCAGCGGAGCCATGGTGCTTCTGACCATGAGCACGGTTCAGTCCGTTTGGCAGGGAGCTCTGTATATTCTAATATTTGGAGTAGGAACCGTCGCCGGGATGTTAATTTTCACAACGATTATTGGAATTCCGTTTATATTAAGCATGAAACGGATGATTACGAGCAAAGCATTGATTTTAACAACGGGTGCGTTAAGTACCATTTTCGGATTTTATTATATGTATAATCTTGGTGTGAATGACGGTTTATTTAGTCTTTGGTTATAATCACCGCATATTTGCTTATTTAATTGGAGAAACTTCTTTTGACAACTGAAAGGAGGGAATATATGTTTGAAGATTTTGAAATAAATCCTGTGTTTGAAGGCACTGCCAGAGAACGTCGGCATTTTTCATTAAATGTGCAAGGCAACGAATATAAAGGGATGATTCATGGAGATAAGGTGCATTGGTATCATCCACACCCAAAACAATCGCTGGAAGAGGAACATGTTGATGCCATTGAATCCAAGGTTATGAATATGATGAGTGATGATGCAGGGGAATAAACAAATGGCTGTCTCAATTTTGTAGAGGCAGCCATTTTTTCAAATTTGAGGCATAATCTTTCTTGCTGCTAAAAAAATCCAACTAGAAAGCACAAATGGCATAGTAAGTGGCGGAAGTCCTAATGGCATAAGCCACGTATCAATGCTTGCTGTAATTGGGACGGTTAAACACGCAGCAATAATTCCGGTTAATAGACCATATCGAGAGTTACCTTTGAATACTGCCGATACTGCAAGAATGGCTAAAATGGCATTATACCCGTACAACCCGGCAAAGATTAAGGAATATTCACCGCCAAGACCGTATGCTGTTAATAAAGCAGCAACATTTCCAACGATCGCATAAAGTCCCATTCTCCAGCCTGCCCAAAAAAGCGCAATAAAAAATAAAACGCTCGAGGGAGTATAATCAAGGAAGAAAATTTGCCCTATACCATTCGCGATGCCATCAACCCAATTTATTTCTCCTTCAATATCGAGCGTCCAATTAGATAATGATTGTGGCTTAAGTGTGGGACTAATGTTTAGGGAGACGAATCGGTAAGTCGTCAACAGTAAAAACCAGGTAAGTATAATATAGGGAAAGGTAAGAATAGGGATGTTGGTCTGACGCATAAAATGCATCATGGCAGCGGTAACAAAAGCTGCGATGGCCGCTGCCGCCAAGGCTATCAGCCATCGATTGTTTCCTGTTAAAAACAAGGAAAGAGCCATTCCCGCCAGTACCGAATTATACCCAAATAAACCTTGATTAATGCTTTCGTCATTTGCACCACCTATTTTACCGATTAAGGTTCCAATCAAGCTGGATAAAAAGGCGACGATTCCCAACGAATACGATGCAATCGTGATCGCTGCCAAGATCATAAAGCCTGAGACCGCATTTTCAATTAACATAACTTGAGAGATTCCTTTTAAGGTTGTTACAATAACCCCATTCCATTTGTTCTTGAAAATCGAAAACAACTCCTTTACAGGTCCAGGACTGTGTTTGAAAAAATTCTAGCAGCTGGTTCCTTATTATGAACATTTACTTATCGGGCTTGTTGTTTTTCTAGAGTATTTTTCCTAAAAAAAGAGCAGTTATTCCTGTGATTGGTCGATTTGAATAAAAAACGGCGCCAGTACTAGCTTGGCACCATTTTTTTCGGGGTTACTGTTGTTTTTTGATGAAATGATACATCGCCCCGAGCATTCCTGCATCGTTTTGGTGTTTGCATCTTTCGATGGGAACCTTTAAGTCCTTCCACCACGGAAGCTCGTCCAAATGTCTTTGAATCGCGGGCAGCAAATTGTCTTGGGAGGAAACCCCACCGCCGATTAAGATTTTTTCCGGATTTAATGTGGCCGCAAGGTTGAAAATGCCGTAGCTGATATTCCTAGTCCAACTGTCGATGAGTTGTTTTACTGATTTGCTTCGGGCTGCATGCAAAAAAACAGCCTCCCCGTTTGTTTGGCTATCTCCACCTTTGAGTTTTTTATAGGCGCTGATTAATGCGGTAGTGGAGGCTGTTGCATGCCAGTTATCACCATAATCATGTTCATTCGCCTGTGTAATCATAAAGCCGAATTCGCCTGTCCGGAAGCGATGGCCGCGTAAAAACTTGCCGTTGACAAAAATTCCGCCACCGATACCGGTACCGATCGTTACACAAATAACATCATCACACCCTTTGGCATTGCCGCTGATTTTTTCCGCGATGGCCGCACAATTTCCGTCATTCTCAATTTCCACCCTCAGTGGCACTCTAGCCTCTAGCAAACTCTTTAAATTCTGATTTTTTAAAGCTGTAACCGCACCGGCTTGTTCGGAAAAACCTGTATAGGGATTGATAAATCCTGGCAGGCTGACAGCGATTCCCGACACTTGGTGATTTTTTAAGTATGACATAATGGTTTCTGTCATTTTAGTTAAAAATTGTTCGAGATTGTCAGTCGGAGTTGGATAACTGCTTTTTGAAATAATTGTTCCATCCTCCTGTAAAATCCCGTGCTTCACGTTTGTCCCGCCAACATCAAAACAAATATATTTTTTCACTCGCCTTTCACACCTCCCAATTGCCTTATAAAGTCACATGGATAATCGCCCCTTCATCGGCCGTCGGTCCTTCAAACTCCTGGTGAATTTTCTTTAACATATCTTGGGACAGCCGCTTCAAGGTCTTGTTCCGTGCTTTGCAAGTTTCATAATGAGTATGCACCTGGTAAATTTCCAATGTAAGGCCAAACTCTTTGGCCACCCGCCTCCATCTCCTGCGGCGTTCTCTTGAACGGTTTGTGGTATCCACAATAACAGAGTGGCCGCTTTTTAACAGCGTCCGCACCATCAGTTCGGCGGTTTCCCACACCTTGGGCTCGGCCTCTGCTTTATAAATTTGGCCATGTACTGCCAGTCTTAGGTCATCAAGCGACACGCGCACCCAGCCTTGACTTTGTAAACCCTTTGCATATTTTGATTTCCCGCTTAGGGGGATGCCGCACATAATACCTAGTTTCACCATGGATTCCCTCCCTGTCGGAAAGACTTAGCATTCGGCTTTCGCAAAATGCTGTACTTTATAAAATGCAGGCAGGCCTTGATTTGAAAGGGACAAGTTCACTAGCAGACAATTTTTTGGAATGGCCACAAGTTGTCGGCTTAACTGGTTTAGGGACCTTGGTCATTTTTTGTCCCCCATGGATACTTGCCGTTGCCAGCCATAGCGGAGAACATATCCTATAACGTCGACATACGGTTTTTTTACTAATCAGGAAAGGTGAGGAGAGGTTATGTTAGAAAATGTGTCAATCATTATTCCTTTCCAAACAGATAATGGCCCAAGAGCAGAGGCGTTTAAATGGATTAAGCAGTATTATGAGCGAGTCATGCCTGGGGCGGAACTTTGCGTGGGTACAATTGACGATCCAGTGGTGAATAAATCCAAGGCAGTTAACACCGCCGCTAAAAAGGCTACAAGAGATATATTTGTTATTGCCGACGCCGATGTGGTTTATGGTCCGGAGCTTATTGTGGATGCGATTAATGAGCTGAATCACTCGCCTTGGGTGATTCCATTTACGGAAATTTATGATATTGAAAAAGAGGAGACGAAACAGCTAATTACGACGATTCCCTCTTGGCCGATGGGAATTAATGCGAAGAAATTTACAAAGGCAAACTGGTTGTACAAGGGCTTTGCCGGAAAGCTTATTGTTATCCGGAGAGAGCACTTTGAGGCTGTCGGGGGCTTTGATGAACGGTTTCTCGGCTGGGGCGGGGAGGATGATGCATTTTCCCTTTCGGTTGAGACGCTGTGCGGACCAGCAACTAAAGTGAATGGCTCCATCTATCACGTTTGGCACCCGGCCTCAAACTATAGGACCAATCCATATGGCAATTCGAATTCTAAACTTCTTGACCGTTATAAGCGGGCGAATGGAAATAAAGAGAAAATGCGTGAGCTTATTGCCGAACGGAAGAAACCAATCGCTGAGATTAATAGGATGAATGCTAAGATTTTAAGCAGAAGCCAAAATCAATATATGAAGGCGCCAAAGAGCGGAATATGTTTTGCCATCCTTGCCCATGAAAAAAAGGAATTGATTAAGGAACTGGTGGAGAATGTCCGCTATTTTTGTCCAAACAGTACGATTGTCTTATACAACGGGGGCTATGATTGGCGACTTTGTGAAGGACTAGGGGTGCCTGTCTGTCCTTCAAGCCGCAAATTGCATTATGGCCATACAGCTGTTTATTTTCTGGAAACGATGGAATGGCTGGAAGAATTGGGGATTGTGTATGACTATTTTATCAATATTGACTCTGATGCTTTATTTATCGGAAAAGGCTATGAAGAATATATAAAAGCGGAAATGAAAGATACGGATTACATGGGAGTGGATTTCAGGATTCCAGGCAGTCAGTGGCCTATTGGCAAAGAACTTCAAAAGGATGTCAAACGCTGGAGCAGAATTTTTAAGGTCAAACCATTGTACGGCACTTTCAATGTTGCCCAAGTCATATCGCGGCCGCTTGTCAAAGCATTACTGGCGCCAGAACGTAAGGAGCAGCTAAAACAAGCTTTAATTGAAACGTCTTCCTGGGGAATGGATGAAATTGTCTATGTTAATATGGCGAAGGAGCTGGGTTTCCGGCTGAAAAAATATTCGAATCCTTCAGATGCGATGATGATTCGCTATCGCCCATACTATACCTTGGATGAAATGGTTTATCAATTGTCGAACAACAAAGGTTACTTATGCCATCCGGTTATAAGGGACATGGCTAACCCTGCTAGGGAAATGATCCGCCTTTATCATAATAGGGAGCTAACGGAAGCATATAAAAGCAGGGAATACCCATGGTATGAAGACAATCCTAAAAATTATGCCGTCTCCATTCCGGTTAAAGGTAAGTCCGGCCGAATGGAGCTGATTACTCGTTCAGGTACTTCACTGGTTCACTACCGGCAGGACCAGGACGGCAAGTGGCACAAAACGGGAGCCTTTGCCACCGGGGCAGTAGGTATTCCTATTATCTACGAAACTCACAACGGGAACATCGCTATCGTGAGTAAAATGGAAAACGGGAGCGTCTACCTCTGGCACTGCGATGAAAACGGCGTAATACCGGGTTACACGATGGGGACTGTTCTCTTATCTCATCTCGATGACACAGGAGATACATTTTTCTCATCTCCATTGGAGTGAGGCCTAAGCGTGGCGCGGCAGTGCTTAATCCGTTGCTGCTGGCTGTTCTATCCAGATTCTAAATAATTGTATATATAGGACGATGCTAATCAGTGCAAACAGTAAAACGATACTGAATATGCCCATTGGTGCCACCCAGCTGGATAGGAATACGGTGAGCGGCGCCAGAAATTTCCCGATGGTATACTGTAGGCTATCGGCGCCCATGTACTGTCCTCTGGCATTCTCTGGGGCATAGCGGCTGATAAAGCTCTGCATGACCGGGGAGCGGACCATCTCTCCAAAGGTGAAAATGATGGTGATGAAAAACAACAGCCATACATTGGTAGTGAGCCCGACGAAAAATGTACCAAATCCGGACAACACTGATGACAGGATGAACACATTCCGCTCTTTCCATTTTCCGAACCATTTTGTAACCGGGAGGATAAACATGACAAACAAGAGGCCGTTAAACCCCACCAGCCAGCCGAAAATCTCCTTGCTGGACAGAGTAAAGGCAGCATCCCCCCATGTGAACAAAGTTTGGGCAGGGACATGATTAAATACGTAGACTGGCAAATAAATATCCAGCTGCATAATCGGAATCAATGAGCAAATTCCTGCCAAAATATAAATTAGGAAAATCTTATCTCGAAAAATAATCCCATAGCCTTGCCACTGTTCCTTGAACACAGCGGTTATCTTTGTTGATTTTGCTTCTGATGCCGCTTCCCTTGCAGATGGCGGCATTGTTTCATGAACAATGAAATAAATAGCGATAAAATAGATAAGCAAGACCAATGCGCAGGTCCAAAGTAGCTCTTGCCGGTAATGGAAGAAGAAGATCGCTCCAAGTGCGGGTCCAAGCACGGCACCAATATTATTGGCGGTCATAAAGGTCGCGAAAACCTCGCGGCGGCTTTCCGCTGGAACCAAATCGGCCACCATCGCGGAGCTGGCCGGACGATAGACTGCACCTCCAAGTCCTATCCCAATAAAGGCAATGTAATCCAGCCACGGGGATGGAGACACTGCGAACATAACAAACATCAAGGTCTGCAGTGAGGCGCCCAGCAGCATCACGGGCCGCCTGCCGAACCGATCAGTCAAGGCCCCGCCAAGGAGGCTGCCGATTAGGCTAAAAATCGGCGGGACGGTCATCAGTATTCCGGCCGCACGGCTGCCTAATTCCTCGCTGAAATACACGGTAATAAACGGAAAGTACATCCAAAACAACATATTAAACAAGCCTTCGCCAAGCAAGCGAACCTTCAAATTAGTATCCCATAAACGAATTTGCATCTAATTCCTCCTTGGAGCAGAGAACGGTTCCGTGCTTCCACTGTTTTCCCGGCCGGTATAAAAACTATAAACTAATTATTTGTAAAGATATAGACTTAAAATTATGAATCATTTATACTAATAATATAGAAGGCGAATATAGGCCATTTTAATTTGATTGTCACACAAAACGAACATTTGTTCTAAATGCTTAAGACGCTTCTAGCCAGAAGCGTTTTTTATTATGGTAGAAAAACAAAATCCAAAGGAGTTTGAGTCCTTTGGATTTTGTTTTCTATAATGTTCTATATTTCTTCAGTGCAAAAATATTTAAAACGATAAAGATAAGGGCGAAGATGCCTAGGGCGAGAAGGTCACCGCTGATTTCGCTCAATCCTGCTCCCTGATACATGACGCTTTTTAAAGCATCGCCCGCGTAGTACATCGGGATGACTTTAGCAAAGGCCTGAAGCCATTCGGCCATCCCCTCAAGCGGGAAAATCCCGGCAAAGAACACCTGCGGAATGACGGCAATCGGAATGAATTGCATCATTTGAAATTCCGAAGATGCAAACGAGGATAACAGAATCCCTAACGAAAGTGCGACCAATGCCAACAGTAAATTAATTAGAATCACATGAAAAATTGAACCCACCAGCACGATATCGAGCACATTGATCGCATACAGCACGACAATAATTGTTTGCACCACAGCAAAGATTCCATAGCCCGTTAAATAAGCAGTAATAATTTCTGCCCGGCGAATCGGGGTCGACATTAACCGCTCCAATGTTCCGGTCGTTCGTTCGCGCAGCAGGCCGATTCCCGAAATAATGAAAACAAAGAAGAACACGAAAAAGCCAACCAATATCGGGCTTAACACATCAAAAAAGACCGTGTCCTTATCGCCATAAACATATTTGGTATCAATTTTTTGCGGCGTCATCCCGGCTAGAGCGGGATTTTTTTGAATCAAATTGGTTTGGGTCAAGGAGGCAACCGCCTGATTTACCTTTGCCTGCAGCCCTTTCGCCTTGGTTGGGTCATCGTTTTGCAGGGTCAGTTCCATTTTTCCATTATCCTGCAGTAGTAATCCATCGAGATCCTCGTCTGTAATTGCGGTTTTCGTCGCGTTATCCAATTTCTCCACCTTAATGTCAGCCTTTTTCAAAACCTTCACAAGGCTTTCATCTATTCCTGCTACACCTAATTTCGGATCGACCGTATTCCCATTAAATAAAAAGTACATCAAGGTCAGGATTAATAGCGGAGCGACAAACATTAATGCCAACGTCCGTTTGTCGCGCAGCATTTGCTGACAAATTCGTTTAATTAGCGCCCAAATTCTCATGCTGTTTCACCCCCGCTTTTAAAAATACTTCATCAAAATGAGTAACCTGGTATTGCTCCTTTAATGCTGCCGGGGACCCGCTAGTAATAATCCGTCCATCACGGACCATGGCGACATAATCGCAGCGTTCCGCCTCATCCATGACATGGGTCGTGACGATAATCGTCTTTTCTTCCTCCGTTTTTAACCGCAGCAGCTCATTCCAAATCGATAATTTCAACTCGGGGTCAATTCCGACGGTCGGTTCATCCAAGATCAAAATTTTCGGGTCCTGAATCAAGGCGATTGCCAATGAAAGGCGCCGCTTCATCCCGCCGGAGTAGGCGGAAACACGCTTTTTTAAGTCGGCGGTTAGATTGACCAACCCTGCCGCGTAAGCAATCCTCTGTTTCTGATCTTCTTTATTTAATTTATAAAGCGAGGCGAAAAACTTTAAATTCTCTTCGCCGGTCAATTCTGCGTAGAGGGCATCGGATTGGGCCATATAGCCAATTTCCTGAAGGATGGCGAGGTTCGGCATTTTTTTATCGAGAACTTGAATTGCCCCGGAATCTGCTTTTTCCATGCCGACAATCATTTTGACCAACGTCGTCTTCCCGGCACCAGAAGGCCCGATCAGTCCGTAAAGCTGTCCTTTATCAATCGATAAGCTGACGTCTTCGAGAACTGCCTTTTTGCTGAAGCTTTTGTTCACCTGCTCTACCTTGATGGCTGGATTCATTGATAATCCTCCTTAATCAACACTGTGTTGAGTGTTTCTAATTTAATATTAGAGCGCTCCCGGGTGAATTACAATAAACAAAACAGTGGATTATGTTCATTTTTCAATAGGCGGTTTTAAACCTGCCACATAGCCAGGGCCCAATAATGTCATTTTTGTTAAAATGAGCGTGATTTCACGAGGCGACTTTTCCATTCCAGTTTCAAGCCAATGCTGGACCACGCCAAGATGGGCCGAGCTCAGGTAGGCCAGCAGGATTTCGACTGGCACTTGAATGCCTTCTTTATCGAGCTTGGTGACTAATTTACTGTAGAAGATTTTTTTTATGAAGCTTTTAAGTTTTACCTGGAATGATGCGTTGCCATTCGCTCCCAGAATGACCTCTAAAAACTCGGCATGCTCTTGAAAGAATTCAAAGAGTTTGAGAATGATGGGAAAGGGTTCATCATTGCTGGTATAGGCCATTGCATCCACTGGGTCAATGTTTTCCGTAATAGCTGCGATTCCTTTGAGAATCTCCTCTTCACTTTGCTCGAGCAAATCGTATTTATCGCGGTAATGCAAATAGAAGGTCCCCCGATTGATTTGCGCCTTCTCGGTCAAATCCCGGACTGTGATTTCTTCAAACCCTTTTTCCTCCATTAATTGAGTGAGGGCGTCGCGAATGACTCGCTTCGTACGCGCCACGCGCTTATCGGCAATTTTTTCAGTCAATATGATTCACCTCGATTAGTTTTGTTAAAATTATACGAAATTCCTGTAGATTAATGAACACGATGTTGATTATTTTTTGAAAGAGCAGTCCCGAAATCCGTTCGGCGAAATCTCTCTTTGATTTGGCGAAATACCGTCTAAATTCAGCGAAATAACGCCTTGATTCGGCGAAACAACTCCATATTTCGGCGAAAACCCAGCCGATTTCAGCGAAATCTCAAACAGGATTATTTTGGTATACTTTTCTGTCACCCGGCTAAACTAAGTTGTGAATTTTTAACCTATGAAAGGTGGATTAGCCATGATTATTAACTTGTTAAAAGGGTTTGAATACCAAAATTCAGATGTCCTTTTTACCCAGGCAGCAGCCGTGATTGTGTTTTATTTTACTGTGTATTCCTTTCTGGGCTGGCTGTTGGAAAACAGCTACAACTTTTTAACCAAAGGCAAATTCATCAAAGACAATTTTTTATACGGACCGTTTAAACCGATGTACGGCTTTGCTCCAATCATACTGGTGTACTTGATCACACCGGAAACACATTGGGCGTTGGTGCTTCTTCTTTGTTTCATTATCCCAACACTCATCGAATATGTGAGCGGTGCCATGCTCCAAAAACTGTTTCACCGCCAATATTGGGACTACTCCGACACCCCGATGCAGCTTCACGGCCACATTTGCCTGCCCTTTTCCCTATGCTGGGGCGTATTGTCATTCATCGTCCTAAAATGGGTCCATCCAGCAGTAGGTGCCACCTATGGGGTAGTTGAGCAACTATGGTCATGGACATGGCCGGCAGTCGGACTCTATTTCATCGCTGACATGGTTCTTACCGTGCGAAGTCATATAATGGTGCCTGACACCATAAGCGATACTGACACTATTGCAAATACAGAAATGATAAAAAACCCGGAATAACTCAATCTTTTTAGGCTCTTTCTAATTAAGTTTAGAAGGAGCTTTTTTGTGTCCGCCGGCAACACCCGCCATTACCCTCGCTTTCCAAAACTGTTCAAATCCGAATGGAAAAATAGCCCGGTTGAGTCATAGGAAAAGTATCCAAATTGGATTAAGTTATAGGTTGTTATATTAAATTTCCCATGCACTAAGTATCATTGGTGCCTATAGGAAGGACATCAGTTCCATGAAGACTATTATGAATCTGCTTTTATTGGCGGGGATACTGACCATTTTCGGAGGAAAGGGGGCTGCCGTAGAAGCAGAAACCTCGCTACAGGCTTTGATAAACGCGACACCCGAGGGAGGGACATTGACACTCAAGGCCGGAACTTATGAAGAACCACTGATTTTAAAGAAACCGATTACCCTGATCGGCGAGAAAGGCACCTTCATCAAAGCATGCTCTGATCAACCCGCGATTACTATTACCGGGAAAAATGTCACACTGAAGGGCATAAGTGTCATCGGATGCCGACAAATTCCGGCAGCGGTGACTGTCAACGGTAGGAATCATCACCTGAAGGACCTGGTCATCAATTCGGCAAGCATCGGCATCAAGTTGGAAAGTGCCGTAAACTCCAGTTTTAAAAATATCGAAATATCCGGTCAAGGCATAGAGAATGGCATCGAGCTATGGGAATCCCATCAGAATGCCTTTGAAACGATCACAATCGTTCGAGTCCAAGACGGATTCTACCTCGAAAACAGCCATAATAATACGCTGCTGGGAAATCACATTAAGGAGTCACGGTATGGAATTCACGTGATGTTTTCCGATCATGCCACGATTAAAAAGAATACCTCCACCCGCAATGTGACCGGAGCGATGGTGATGGAAACGAGCGGGTCCACGATCGAAAATAACAAATTCTATGGAAATAATGAAAGCGTAAACGCCCAAGGAATGCTTCTTTTCGATGTTCATGACTCGACAATCCGCGATAACTTGATTTCCGAAAACAGGGTGGGACTGTTTATTGAAAATTCCACGGCGAACGAGATTACTAGCAACAAAATAACGGCAAACTTTGTAGGCGCGCAAATCATGAAAACGGCGGAAAATGCAATCGAGGACAATGCCTTTATCGGAAATGTCAACCATTTTCAAGCCATCGGCGGCATGGGTGGCGGCACCAATCAAATCCGCCACAACTATTGGGATTCTGCCCTTAAGCTGGATACCGATGGTGATGGAAAAAGCAATCTGCCGTACCAAGCCGATCCCTACTTTTTAACACTTATTAAGGAAACACCAGAGTACCAGCTATTTTTTCAGCATCCGGGACTGATTCTGCTGCAAAAAATGCTAAAAAGCCCTGCGGGGATGGTCGTGACCGATGTGGCGCCGCAAATGGAGCAATCCACCCACGAGCCACTCGAATCGCAGCCATCAGACCTTACCGGGGCCTTGAGCTTCGTCATGATTTCAACCAGTCTATTAATCATTTTTTTCGGGAGGAAACAATTATGAAACTACGCCTATTACTATTTACAATCATCTCTATTATTCTCATCGCCGGCTGCGGCAAAAAGGAAATCAAGCCGGTGGCGATCAACGAACAGAGCGATAAATGCGAGGTTTGCCATATGGCCGTGAAGGATGACGGGTTCGCTACAGAAGTCATTCTTGAAAACGGAAAGGCACTGCTGTTTGACGACATCGGCTGCATGTACAAATGGATGGGAGAAAACGAGGGCAAGGAGGTCGCTAACTCCTACGTCAAAGATTATGATTCCAAGGAATGGCTTGAGCTTGAAAAGGCCTCATTCGTCTACGACAAGCCAATCAAAACGCCGATGGCTTACAATGTCATCGCCTTTTCTGATGAAAAAGCAGCCAAAAGCTTTATTGAGGAACATGGCAGCGGTGACCTATTAAGCTATGAAAAACTTCAGCATCACTCCTGGGAGCGCAATCAGGACATGGTCAAGGAGATGAAGGAAAAAATGCAAGGTCATGGCAATTCCGGCGAAATGGATATGAATGGTTCCAGTGACCAACACGATATGAACAAGGGCGATTCCGACAGTAAGCATTAATTCCAGGACATCGAATCTAAGCAGCTCGAAAGGAATTTTTCTATGGTTAATTTATGGCTTTCCGAATGGAAAACGATGACTCGGCAGCGTTCCTACTATACCTTTCTCGTCCTGTGGGTCATCGTTTTTTCCTTATTGTTTCTACTTGAAAAAAATAACCCGAACGTCTCTGGGTTTACCAACACAACGGGAACCATCGTTAATATCCTGTTGTATTTGCTGCCGTTATTGATGTTGATGACCGGCTCTTTTTCGATTGCTAATGAACTGGAAAACGGGCAGTGGCATCTGCTCTGCACCTATCCGGTCAGCGTTCCCGCCTACTTATTCGGCAAATTTTTCGGGCTGATTACGGCCCAAACGGTGGTGTTCACCCTTAGCTACGGAATTAGTATGGCGATTGGCCTCATCGCCGGCATCGCGCTTGGGCTAAACTGGCTCCTGCTCATTTACTTGTTTTCCCTAATGCTAATCATCGTTTTTCTGTTTCTCGGCATGTCGATTGGAACCATTGTCAACACGCGGTGGCAGGCATTCACCGTCTCGGTTGCCGTCTGGTTTCTCCTGATTATGATTTGGCCGACCGCGTTAATTACTATTTTGGGGCTTGTACCTTATCCAATGATTGAGCCATTGATGAAAGTGGCGATGATTGTCAATCCTGCAGAATTTTTGCGCATTTTTTTTATTGTCCAGTGGGACAGCGGTTCAATTTTTGGCCAGTCCTATGATTCTATCGTTGGATTATTCCAATCGGGAACGGGATGGCTTGTTCTGTTGATTTACCTCCCGATTTATTTTGGAGCGGTATCCGTGATTCCGCTATTTTCCTTAATGAGGAGGCGGGCGAATTGACACTTGAAATCAACGGTATATCAAAAGCCTTTAAAAAGAAAACCGCGTTGCAGCCGTTTTCCTTATCAGCAAGGCCAGGCGAGTGCATCGCCCTATGCGGTGGGAATGGCGCCGGAAAAAGCACGCTGCTCGATATTGTTGCCGGCATCTCGGCACCAAGCTCCGGCACTGTCAAACTTACCGGGGTCGACCTGCATACCGACCGAAAAAACTATATCTCCGCCATCGGCTATATGCCCGATGAATTTTTCGCGCAGGAAATGCTGACAGTAGCCGAGTTTCTAACGTTTTACGGCCGGTTTCGGAACGTTCCGGCAAAGCGCATTCAAGAGGTCATTGGAACCCTTGGCCTGGAAACAAAGCAAAACGAACGCCTCAAGCATCTGTCAAAAGGAATGCGGCAGCGGCTTTTATTCGGGCAGGCATGGCTGGCACAGCCGGCTCTGATGATTCTCGATGAACCAACAAACGGGCTTGACCCATATTGGATTAATGTTTTTATCGACTTATTGAAAAAAATCAAACAAACCGGAACGACGATCCTGTTTTCCACCCATATGATGGACGTAGCCGCTGAAGTTGCCGACAGGATTATCTTCATGGAAAACGGGACGCAACTCGAAATTATCGAAAATAGCGGAGGAAATCCCGACCGATTTATGGTTGATTTGTTGAATCGTTATCGAAAAATAGAAGCCTGAGAGAGTCAGCTATGTTTTAATAGAGGTAGAAGGATAAAAAAGGGGGGCTCAGGCGTGTCCTACCGCAAGCTGAAATGGATAACAATTTTGCTGCCTACCGTGCTGATTGGCGGCTTTGAACTACTAAGGCATAGTGTGTGGCTCCATAACCTGTCGATGGACGTCGGCAATTATTTGATCATCGTCTTAACTCTATTCATCTTCTACATATTCGCCACCTGGATGTTCAAAACAATTGAGGAAAAAAACAGGCGCCTCGCCCAGGAGCGGGAAATGCGGGCCGTGTTTGAGGAGCGCGAACGGCTTGCCAAGGAACTGCATGATAATATCGCCCAGACGTTATTTTTATTAAAAGTGAATTTAAAAAAGGGGAAAGTGAACGAAGCGTCGGCCCTCGTAAATTCTATCGACGCCAATGTACGCCAGGCAATCTATAATTTACGGATGAGCCCGGAGGAACTGATTTCTTTTTCAAAAAGAGTGGAGAAATGGCTCGATGATTGGAGCACGGTCTCGGGAATAGAACCGAAGCTCGCGATGAGGCTGCCGGATGGTTATTTCAGTCCGTCAGAGGAAGTGCAGTTGTTTGGCATTATCCAGGAAGCATTCACCAATATCCGCAAGCATTCGGAGGCTGCGGCCGCCTCGCTGGAATTGCAAACGGGCTCCGAAGGTTGGAAATTGACCATCGCGGATGACGGGAAAGGTTTTTCAAAAAATGAAACCACCCACATTCATTACGGTCTGGCGATGCTGCGGGAGCGGGCGCAAAAAATCGACGCTGCCGTTGAAATTACCTCCAAAAATAATGAAGGAACGATCATTACCGTGAAAGGAAGCGGGAAGTATGGTACCGTATCGAGTGTTAATCGCTGATGACCACCCCCATGCGCGTCTGGCCATAAGGGCGATTCTAGAGGAAGATTCCTTGTTTAAAATTGTTGGCGAGGCGAAACACGGCCGGGAAGCGATTCAGCTTTGCGAGCGGGAACTTCCCGACATCCTCCTGATCGATATAGAAATGCCGATCATGGACGGCCTTGAAGCGACGAAACTCATCAAAGAGAAATTTCCGTTTATTAAAGTGATCATCCTGAGCGTTTCCGACAATGTCGGCGATTTGTTTACCGCCATCCAGTACGGCGCCCAGGGGTATTTGCTGAAAAACATGGACCCCGATGACTGGCTGCAATATCTTCATTCGGTTGTCGACGGCTCGAGCGCTACAACCAGGGATTTGGCGGGCAAGCTGCTGTACCAATTTCGCGAGCGCGACCTGCAGAACACCCCGGAAATCAATTCACTGACGCCTCGTGAAAAGGAAATCCTGCTGTTGGTATCGGACGGGTTGACGAATAAGCAAATTGCCGAGCAACTATTTATTGCCGAAAATACGGTGAAAAATCATATCAAACATCTGCTGGGAAAGCTGGAGCTTGAAAACCGTGTCCAGCTCGCGTCTTATGCGGTTAAATATATTACGAACTAATAAAGTGGCTTTTGGCTTGCGCCTTGCACCGAGTATATGAAAAAATGAATAATAAGTATAATCATCGGAGGACAATGCATTGGCGCAAAACAGGGGAAAGGCATTACTTGAAATATGGCTTGTATCCACCAAACTCGGATTGACTTCATTTGGCGGGCCAATTGCCCATTTAGGCTATTACCATGAAGAATACGTCCGACGCCGGAAATGGCTTGACGAGAAAAGCTACGCCGACTTGGTGGCATTGTGCCAATTCTTGCCCGGCCCGGCGAGCAGCCAAGTCGGGATTGGCATCGGTGTGATGCGCGGCGGTTTGCTGGGCGGAATCCTTGCGTTTATCGGATTTACTGCCCCATCCGCCATCGCCCTCATTCTGTTCGCGTTACTGCTGCAAGGCTTTGATGTCAGTGGGGCGGGTTGGATTCAAGGGTTAAAAATTGTTGCCGTTGCCGTAGTGGCTCATGCAATTTTGGGAATGGCGCAGAAATTAACACCGGATATAACGACAAAGACGATTGCCCTATTTGCGGTCGTGGGAACACTGCTTCTGCCAGGAGCGTTTACCCAGGTTGGAGTAATCTTAATGGCGGCAGCAACCGGACTGTTTCTTTTTAAAAATAACAAGGCAGATCAAGCGGGTGAGCCCGATTTGAAATTTCCGATTTCCAGACGGTTTGCTGCGGTCTGTTTGATTTTGTTTTTCGGCTTGTTGTTTGCACTTCCATTGCTTAGGGGTGTTATGGCATCGGGTTGGCTGGCGATGTTTGACAGCTTCTACCGTTCCGGGTCGCTCGTGTTTGGCGGCGGGCATGTGGTGCTGCCGTTACTGGAAAGGGAGGTAGTCCCAACCGGCTGGTTAACGAAGGAAGAATTTCTCTCAGGTTATGGGGCCGCTCAAGCCGTCCCTGGTCCGTTGTTCACCTTTGCCTCCTATATCGGTGCAGTCATTAATGGCTGGCAGGGCGGCCTGATCGCGACCGCTGCGATATTTTTACCGGCATTTTTGCTCGTATTAGGCACACTGCCATTTTGGAATACGCTGCGCCGTAATCCCAAGATAAAAGGAGCCTTGGTTGGAGTCAATGCTGCTGTTGTCGGCATATTAGTCTCAGCGTTCTACAACCCGATTTGGACCAGTTCGATTTTACGACCGGCTGACTTTGCTTTGGCCGCAATTTTGTTCAGCATGCTGGCCTATTGGAAACTGCCGCCTTGGGTGGTTGTGGTTGCTGGTGCTGTGGGCGGCTCCCTGCTCGGTTTTTTATAGGTCTTTTATTTAAATTTAGTTAATAAATAGGTACGTGAAATTTTCGGTCGCAAATAGTTACTATTTGCGGCTTGTTTTTTTGAAAGAATCGGTCTCCTTCTTGGTATTTCGTCAAATTGGCTTTTGTTTTCGCTGATTTCTTAGTTTATTTCGCCGAACCGTGATGGTATTTCGCCGAATACTAAGCACATTTCGCCGTATCCCTGAATGTTTTCGCCAAACCGATCCATAACTCAAATCAGAGACCTAAATATTTTTATTAATTTCAATTAAGGTCCCATTCGGATCGCGAAAATGGGCAGCCCTTATGCCCCAATCTTCTCTGTCGTGCGGCTCCGTTATAAACGACACCTTCGATTTTAAAGAATAATAGATTTCATCGACATCATCCACAGCAAAAATTAACACGACTTCGTTTAATGGAACTGTTGTTGAATTATTTATTTCACCCACATCTTCAAGCATTTGTGCCTTATCAAATAGTGCAAGCTGGGTGCCCCCGACCCGAAACTGGGCATAATTCGAATGTTCATCACCCCAGGTACACTCAAAAGCTAGAATATCTTTATAAAAATGATAGCAGTCCCGATAATTATTCACCAAAAGCCGCGTGTGCGTTAGTCTCATGCTTATCCCTCTCGAAAGTAAGATTGGTTAATAATAATATTCTATTTTAGATAGTGATTATCCTTTTGGATTTTTACCGTCAGGATAAAGGCTTCCTTTTTAATTCACACAAACGGTCGATTTATTTGCGAATTCCTCCCTTTTATTTGCTCAGATAATTTTCCTCTTCCTCAAAACAAACATTCAAACATGCGTTAGAATATTTTTTCCAAAAACTTAACAATTTTATTGACATTCAAACCACTGTTTGAATATGATATATTCAAACGAACATTTGAATGAAGAAGGTGGCAGTATGAAAGAGCGCGATGTTTGCGAGGTTGCCTGCGTCGATAGTGAGAAAACGGCAAGAGTTCAGGAACAACTGCAAAAAAACAACCATGTACTCGAAGTGACCAAACTTTTTAAAGCACTATCCGACGAAACACGGATGAAAATAGCCTACGCCCTGACGCTTGAGGATGAACTGTGCGTTTGCGACGTGGCCCATATTGTTGGCGCCACAACCGCAACAGCATCCCATCACCTGAGGCATCTGAAAAATCTTGGCCTCGCCAAATATCGAAAAGAGGGCAAGCTTGTATATTATTCCCTCGACGATGACCATGTAAAACAATTAATCCATATTGCCTTCGAGCACCAGGAAGAGGTGACAACTCGTGGGTGAAGCAATCGAAAAACAAGTGTACCGTGTCCAAGGTTTTTCCTGAACGAGCTGTGCCGCCAAGTTCGAAAAGAACGTAAAACACCTGGATGGTGTTGTCGATGCACAAGTAAACTTTGGCGCTTCCAAACTGACAGTCTACGGTAACGCCACAATTGAAGAACTGCATGAAGCAGGCGCTTTTGAAAAATTAACTATTTATCCAGAAAAAGATAAGCTGCCGGCACAAGCAAAGGAGCCAATATGGAAACGCTACGGCCTGCTTGGGCTGTCAATGGCCCTCCTGATGGCCGGCTATCTCATTAACGAAAACCTCCTGTTCGCCGCAGCAATTTTACTGGGAGGCTACCCGCTGTTTAAAACAGGATTGAAAAATTTAACTCGCTTCGAGTTTGATATGAAAACACTAATGACCATCGCGATTATCGGCGCAGCCATCATCGGTGAATGGAGTGAAGGCGCAGTGGTCGTCATCCTATTCGCCATCAGCGAGGTGCTGGAGGGCTATTCAATGGATAAAGCGCGGGCCTCGATTCGATCGTTGATGGAGCTTGCGCCATCGGAGGCGCTGGTAATCAGGAACGGTCAGGAAATATTACTGAAGGCAGAAGACATCGAAGTCGGCGATATTATGCTTGTGAAACACGGCCAACGGATTGCCATGGACGGAGTCGTCATTGGGGGGGCGTCAGCCGTCAATCAGGCGGCCATCACTGGCGAGTCCGTGCCGGTTGAAAAATCAATCGATGACGAAGTGTTTGCCGGAACCTTAAATGAAGAAGGCTTTTTGAAAATTAAAGTCACCAAGCTAAGCGATGATACGACGATTGCCAAAATCATTCATCTTGTCGAAGAGGCGCAGGCGGAGAAGGCCCCGTCCCAGCAGTTTGTTGACAAGTTTGCCAAGTACTACACACCAGTCATTATGATAGTTGCAGCATTGGTCGCCATTGTCCCACCGCTGTTGTTTGGGGTCGATTGGCAGCAATGGATCTATCAAGGGTTAGCGGTACTCGTGGTCGGCTGCCCATGTGCGTTAGTCATCTCAACTCCCGTTTCCATCGTGACCGCGATCGGCAATGCCGCCCGCAAAGGCGTCTTAATCAAAGGTGGCAGCTTTTTGGAAGAAGCCGGAGCGTTAAAGGCGATCGCTTTTGACAAAACTGGCACGTTGACAAAAGGGGTGCCGGCTGTAACGGATTTTATCAATTTTAGCGATGATGAGAGTTTGTTAGAAAAAATAGCAGCGCTTGAGGCCAAATCCCAGCACCCTCTTGCTTCAGCGATTATCAAAAAAGCTGGCCGATACGCAGACTATCAGGTTGAAGACTTTTCCTCATTTACTGGAAAAGGTATACGAGGATCGGTTAACGGGGTTGAGTATCAAGTTGGCAATACGAAACTGTTCACTGAAATCCCTAGCAACATCTTGGGCCAAATCACTGATCTACAAAATCAAGGTAAAACGGTGATGATTGCCGGGAGCCAAAGTGAAATCCTTGGCCTGATTGCCGTTGCCGATGAGATTCGCGAAACAAGCCGTGGTGTGATCCAACAGATACACAAACTTGGCATACAGCAGACTATTATGCTGACAGGCGATAACCGGGCAGCTGCCGAGGCAATCGGGCGTCAAGTCGGAGTCACCGGAATTGAAGCAGAACTGTTGCCACAGGAAAAATTAGATTTCATTAAAAGGCTAAAGTCGCAGTTTGGAAGAGTGGCAATGGTCGGCGATGGCGTCAATGATGCTCCGGCACTGGCGGCAGCTAGTGTGGGAATCGCGATGGGCGGCGCCGGAACCGACACTGCGCTGGAAACAGCCGATGTCGCGCTAATGAACGATGACCTCGATAAGTTGCCGTTTACGATCAAACTAAGCCGGAAAACATTACGGATTATCAAACAAAATATTGCTTTATCACTTGTTGTGAAATTTCTGGCGTTGTTGCTGGTCGTTCCCGGCTGGCTAACCCTATGGATTGCGATTTTCGCCGATATGGGGATGACCTTGATTGTCACATTGAACGGGTTACGGCTGTTACGGGTAAAGGAGTAATTTAGGAGTTCGCGGATATATTTAATTTTTCGCGGATATCTTGAACTTAAACGCGGATATATTAAAAACTACGCGGATATATTGAAATAATCGCGGATATGTTCAATTTTCCCGCGGATAAATTACCTTTTTAACACCCCCGTCTTATTCGGCGGGATGTATCGAATTATTAAGATAGGAAAAAACTAGCGATAATCGTAACTTTTTCGATTTAGAGAAAAATAGTTGAGCCAGAAACAAAAAGGCTCATGGGGGGATAAACATGGGGCACCATCATCACCATCATGGACATGGACACTCACACGGCCACTCGCATGGCCATTCACATAGCAGCAATAATAAAAAGGCTTTATTCAGCGCCTTTATCTTAATTGCCGCATTCATGGTCGTAGAAGTCATCGGCGGATTGTTAACGAACAGCCTGGCGCTGCTCTCGGACGCAGGCCATATGCTAAGCGACGCTGCGGCATTGGGTTTGAGTTTTTTCGCCATCAAGCTTGGGGAAAAACAGGTTTCGCAGGAAAAAACGTACGGCTACAAGCGGTTTGAAATTATCGCCGCCGCACTAAACGGGTTAACGCTTATTCTGATTTCAATTTACATTTTCTATGAAGCTTTCCAACGCTTTTTCGCACCGCCAGAGATTCAAAGTACAGGAATGCTGATTATATCTGTGACCGGCCTGATTGTAAACATTGTTGCCGCCTGGATTCTAATGCGGGGCGACAAGGATGAAAATCTTAATGTCCGTAGCGCCTTTCTTCACGTGCTTGGCGATATGCTCGGCTCTGTCGGGGCAATCGTGGCTGCATTACTCATCATGTTTTTCGGTTGGGGCATCGCAGACCCGATTGCTAGCATCATTGTCGCCGTGTTGATTTTGATCAGCGGCTATCGTGTCACAAAAGATTCGTTCCATATTTTAATGGAGGGGGCGCCGACGCAAATCGATATGAACCAAGTAAAGGTTGCGCTCGGCAAGATTCCGTTTGTAAAGGAAGTCCATGATTTGCATATCTGGACGATTACCTCCGGTTATCCAGTGTTAAGCTGCCATATTACGATTACAGACGGCGGCGTGCACGATGAAATCCTAGCCCAATCGCAAAAAATCCTCCATGACGAATTTCATATTGAGCACAGTACCATCCAAGTTGAAAAAGACGCCGTTGGCTGCCCGAGCCCACACGGCACGTGTAATTAGAATAAAAAGAACCGAGGAAAAAATCCTCGGTTTTTCTTATTCATATCTTAATGCATCAATCGGACTAAGCTTTGATGCTTTATTGGCCGGAAGCAGGCCGAAAATGATGCCGATAAGAGCAGAAAAACTAATGCCAATCAGCACAATTAACGGGCTCATGGATGCGGAAATTGGAGAAAGTTTGGATACAAGGATGGTTCCGATTGCCGCTAAGCCCATTCCAATCAGACCACCTAACGAGGTTAACGTGATTGCCTCGATTAGAAATTGTAGAAGGATCTTTTTTCGTGTCGCCCCGATTGCTTTTCGAAGCCCAATTTCTCTTGTACGTTCCGTTACCGATACTAGCATGATGTTCATGACGCCAATGCCGCCTACTAACAGGGAAATCCCGGCAATACTCCCAATAAGCAAGGTCAATAATGAAATCATCTTGTTTAATTCTTTTTCATAATCCTCGAAGCTGTTGGTCCTATACCGTCCGTCTTCAAGCCCTTTCTTTTCCGTAAGCGTCTCGGCCGCCAGCCTTCCCGTTTCGGAAACCTGTTCAGGGTCGCTGGCAATCACGGACAATTGCTCAATTTCTCGATTGCCAAACATCATCGAGATCACGGCGCGCGGCATCATCATTTCGCCCGTTTCCTTATTACGGAATTGCTCAGGAATCGGCGACTCATAAACACCGACCACTTTATACGGATTGCCATTTAAATCAATGATTTCACCGATGGGATTTTCAGTTTCTTTGAAAAATTTCTTTCTGGCGATTGTATCAATCATCACCACACGATTTAGGCCGTCGTTATCGGCAGCGTAGAAAGCCCGCCCTTCAAGGACGTGAATTTTTCTGGCTAAGAAGTATTCACCTCCGACACCAGTGATCTGCATATCCCCTTGGACATCATTTCGTACCATCTGACCCCAGCCTTGATTGGTGGCGATAACCGCTTTTACGCCGGGCACCTCAGCCAATGTTTGCACGTCTTCGCTCGTCAGTTCCGGCTCCATCCAAAACGTAGGCTCCTCACCCTCAGGTGGGGTGTATTCATAGTAAAATTGGATGGCATTCTTATCGGTGCCAAACAATTCATTTGTCATCTGTGTCCTTGTGCCCTGTCCAATTGCAACAATAATGATAACCGCGGCCACACCGATGATGATGCCAAGCATCGTTAAAATCGACCGGACCTTATGGTTCCAAATCGAGGAAAGGGCGATTTTGAAGCTTTCCCAAATATTCATGAAGCCACCACTTTCCGGTCATCAGTAATCATCCCATCTTTTATCGTAATAATCCGATCGGCGTAAGCGGCAATTTCCTCTTCGTGGGTAACAATAATAACGGTTTTGCCTTCTTCGTTTAGTTGGGTAAACAGCTTCATGATTTGGGCACTTGTTTTCGAATCAAGCGCTCCGGTGGGTTCATCCGCTAACAAAATCGAGGGATTGTTAACAAGTGCCCTGGCAATGGCGACCCGCTGCTTCTGCCCCCCCGATAATTCACTCGGCAAATGCTTCATCCGATCTTCCAAGCCCACCTTTGTTAGCATCTGCTTGGCCCGTTCGGTTCGTTCCCGTTTGGAAACACCGGCATAAATGAGCGGGGAGGCGACATTTTTCAACGCATTATCCCTTGGAAACATGAAGAACTGTTGAAAAACAAAGCCGATATGCTCATTGCGCAATCGGGCCAGCACGCTTTCTTTCGCGGAGCTGATCACTTCACCATTTAATTCATATGTTCCGGCTGTTGGGTAATCCAAAAAGCCAATAATATTCATTAATGTCGACTTCCCGGATCCCGAGGGTCCCATAATCGCAATAAATTCCCCATCTTCAACCGTCAGATCTATTCCATGTAATACAGGAACTTCAAGTGAACCCTTGCCGTAAACTTTGGTGATATTATTCAATTTCATCAAAGGAGGTCACTTCCATTCCGTCATGCATTTGTTCATTCGGCGTAATCACGACCAGTTCACCTTGCTTTACTCCTTCAGTAATTTCAATGAATTCATCGTTCATAGCGCCTGTCTTTACTTCCCGACGCTCAATCTTTTTATTTACTAAAACATAGACAACCTTGATGCCACCTTCATCCACCAGTGTCGGGTGTGGGACCACGAGCGGTTTTTGCCCGCCGCCGACTTTAATTTCCAACGAAACATGGAAGCCTTGGCGTAGCTCGGAGGTATCATCGGTAATGGCGACTTTAAACGGATACATCGTTACATTGCCGCCGCCAGGGGGGCCGAATTCTCCGCCACCACCGCCATCCTCAGTCGGAAATTGTGAAACAGATTCAATTGAACCCTTCCATTCCCGGTCCTTAAAGACTTTAGGCCGAATAATGACCGGTTGTCCATGCTGAATTTTGACAGCATCAAATTCACTCATCGTCCCGATTACTTTATAGGGCTGGCTTGAAATAATATGGATGACTGGTTCTGCTGACCCGGCTTCCGTCTTGGCAACGTTTGGATTGACTTTAACGACAATCCCGTCCATTTTGCTCACAACCGTCATGGCATTTTTCTGAGCGTTAAGCTCTTTTATTTGATCTTCAGCAGAGGCAATTTCCGATTTGGTGCTTTCATATTGCATCTCCAGCTGAATTTTTTCGTTCGCGAGCTGATTGACAGTTTCTTGGCTTACAGGAACCTCTTCGGTACTCTCTGAGTTGGAGCTTGTTGATGACAACTTCTTTTTCGCCTCATTATGGCGCTTCGTTACATCGGCAATTTGGTTTTGTTCCGTTTTGGCTCTACTCGTAAGCAGGTCCTTGCTTCGAACTGCTCTAGCAAGCTCGGTGTCTATTTTTGCAGAATCATAAACTAGCAGGGCATCTCCGGCTTTGACTGCCTGGTTTTCAGTCACCTTCATTTCTTTAATCGCACCTTTTTCGGGCTCGATAAAGATCTTCTGCTCACTTTCCGGGACTATTTTTCCAGTTACAAGGATCGATTGGGCCAGTTCGCGTTCGCTCGCTTTTTGAACGGTAAGGGGCGGTGCTTCTGTTTCTCCACCGGCCATTTTTGCTTCACCCTTTGTTAAAAAATACGTGACCGTTCCACCAATCCCCAGTAATACAAGTAATGACACAATCCAAATCCAAACTTTTTTCTTTTTCATCATTTCAGCTACGCGCCCCCGTCTAGTAATTTTTTCTCTTATTTTTTACTATAAAGCATTTGGATAATATTTCAATATTATTATAAAATTGGCAAAATTAATAATTGAATAGTATCCATTATTGAAGACGGTTTTTTAAGCTTTTTGGGTTCAATATTTTAAAAATATTCCGGAAAATATTCTAAGTATTAAAGAGGAGCACCTGATAAACGAAAAGACTCTCTTTAAGTAGGATAATTAGGAGAGTAATGACAATTGGATTATTAGCAAAAGGAATAGATATGGGGTATGCTGGATGGTAGCTAGAAAATATCGCCCTGGATACCACTATTTCAAACATAGCTGGGTGGTACCAGGTACGGGAGGAATGTATGATGTCAAATTTACCAAATTGTCCAAAATGTAATTCAGAATATACATACGAGGATGGAAGTCTTCTAGTTTGCCCGGAATGTGCATATGAATGGGCTGCAGGATCTTCACCGGAAAATAATAATGACCAAAAAGTCGTTAAAGATGCACATGGAAATGTTTTAACCGATGGAGACTCTGTAACAGTCATCAAAGATTTGAAAGTGAAAGGGAGTTCTTCCGTTTTAAAAATAGGTACAAAAGTTAAAAATATCCGCCTAGTTGAAGGTGATCATGATATTGACTGTAAAATTGACGGATTCGGAGCGATGAAACTAAAATCTGAATTTGTAAAAAAGGTATAAATAACAAGTAACACGAAGGGAAGCGCCAGCCCCTAAAATAGTAGAGGCAGGCGCTTTTTGAAAAAATTCCGCAAAGATCGCAATGTTTCAGTGATACGATGGACTTAAACGAAGTACCATGTTTTTTCATTAAATAATTATAAAATCTGGTTTAAAAACCTCTGCGTCCGCTCATGCTTTGGATTTGCAAAGATTTCCTCCGGCCTGCCTTCTTCTATAATATGGCCGTCAGCGAGCATCACAACGCGGCTGGCCACTTCTCTGGCGAAGCCCATCTCGTGGGTCACGATGACCATCGTCATGCCATCAAGGGCCAAATCCTTCATAACCTGCAGGACCTCCCCAACAAGCTCGGGATCAAGGGCTGAAGTCGGCTCATCAAACAGCATTACTTTCGGCTGCATCGCCAGAGCCCTGGCAATCGCGACACGTTGTTTTTGTCCGCCTGACAATTGATCAGGGTAGAAATGCGCCTTATCGTGCAGCCCGACTTTTTTAAGCAGTTCCACGGCCAGAGTGGTGGCTTGATCACGCCCCATCTTTTTTACATGGACGGGAGCCTCGATAATATTTTCCAACACCGTCATGTGGGGGAACAGGTTAAAATGCTGAAACACCATTCCGACTTTTTCTCTCATCTTATTCAAATTCGTTGTGGCCGGATTAATTTTTTCATCCCCGATGGTAATTTCACCAGCTTCAGCGGTTTCCAAAAAGTTTAAACAACGGAGTAGTGTGCTCTTTCCTGAACCGCTCGCCCCGATCAGAACGACAACTTCATTGTCTTTCACATCTAAATCGATATTTTTTAAAACCTGAAGTCCACCGAAAGATTTAGACAAATTACGAACATTAATCATGCAATCGCCGCTCCCTTCGGTTTACTGACATCGAGCTTCTTCTCCAAGCGGTTGAAGAACCAGGTGAAGATTAACACGATGATTAAGTAATATAGCCCGACAACAAAATAGGTCTCAAACGGCATATAGTTCTCCCCTTGGACGGTGAGGGCGGTATTATATAAGTCTGTTACGGCAATATAGGCAACGAGGGAAGAATCCTTTAAGCTGATGATGAATTGGTTCCCAAGCGGCGGAATTGCCCGTTTTAATGCCTGTGGAAAAATAATCCTCCGCATCGCCAGCGGATAGCTCATCCCTAAAGATCTGGCCGCTTCCATCTGGCCGCGGTCAATCGATTGGACCGCCCCGCGGAAGATTTCCGCAATGTAGGCTCCAGTATGGATGCTCAACGCCAGGGCGCCGGCGGTGAAGCTGTTCAGCGTTAAGATATTGGCAATCCCGTAATACAGGAACATAATTTGCACGATTAACGGCGTTCCCCGGATAATGCCGATGTAAAGGTCTGAGACCCGATTAAGAAATTTAACGGAAGAGATTTTAAACCCTGCAAAGATGATGCCAATGATCATCGCAAATAGGAGGGATATGATGGTGATAGAAATGGTCATCCAAGAGGCTTGCAAGAATGCAAGGCCATGCTCACTCAGAATCCCAATAATATTTTGAAAAAAATCCATGATGTTCTTGCCTCCTTAAACAATAACGCAAGCCCGTGCATTCGAGCTTACGTTATCTGGTTGTTTCTTGGAAAAATCAATTATTGCTTCTCCATGATGTTAGTGTTGAACCACTTTTTACTGATCTTTTCGTACGTACCGTCCGCAAGCATGTCGTCAATTGCCTTGTTGATCTTTTCGGCAAGCTCCTTGTTTCCTTCTGCAACGGCCACGCTTACGCGGTCCTCATTTAACAGGCCGCCAATTTCTTTTATCTTCAACCCTTTTTCATTTTTAGCGTTTAAGCCGACAATTTTATCGGTAATTACCGCATCGAGACGGCCTAGTTCCAAGTCCTGAAGTGCGTTGACATCGGATGGGTAGCCTTTTACCTGATCGGATAATTCCTCAGCCATGTCCTTCCATGTGCTAGCTTGGATGACCCCAACTGTTTTTCCTTTTAAATCTTCTTTTGAGGCAATTTCATTGTTGCCGTCAGCGATGAAAATCTGGGCGCCTGATAGATAATATGGCTCGGTGAAGTCAACCTGCTTGTCACGCTCAGGTGTTGCGGTCATGCTCCCGATAATGGCATCGTATTTTTTAGCTTTTAAGCCTTGAATGATGGTTTCCCATTGGTTTGTTACAGGTTTTGCTTCCAAGCCGATTCTTTTTGCGATTTCTGTGCCGATTTCCACATCAAAGCCGGTCAATTTTCCGTCCTTTTTGAAGTTTAATGGCGGATATTGTCCGCTCATGGCAAAGGAGAACTCTCCTTTTTTGATTAGGTTAAGGTCTTCCCCTTTGGCTTGTCCTGTTTTGCTTCCTTCGTCTGTTCCGCATGCCGATAACATCAACATGAGTGCAGAAACCCCGGCAATTAATAGTTTTTTCATGATGTTTTTCCCCCTTTTTAAAATAAAAAAGCACCGTCGTTTGGATATGACGGTGCCTGACACCCTCATCCTAAGCTTTGAATAAAGATAGTTCTCCACAATTTGCAAAAATTGTGACAGTTCTGCCCCTTTCGAGTGCAGCCCCAGCTCTCCGAAAACAGTGATTCCAGATGCTTCGGCGATTAATCCTTTTTCCTATTTTCATAGATTTCACTAAATCTCCAATAGGATACTCTTACTAATCGCGACCTCTACCCCATCTCAAACGCTTGAAAAGATGAGGATTTAATATTCTGTTTTTTCGATAATTTTAGTATATAGTAATATTTATTCATCTGCAAGCATGAATTATCGTAATGGAAAAAGCTTGACGAATATTGATTGAATGGTATAAATTTTTTTACAATAACAATCTATGAAAAAAGGAGTCTTTAATCATGCTGAATTGCCGCGAGGAAGTATTGGCATTCACGAATCAACTTGTGAATATTGAAAGTATCGTAAATACCAATGGCGAAAAAACAATTGCTCATTCTTTATACACACTTTTATCCACATTTCCGTATTTTACGCAAAACCCATCTCATCTCCTGCTCCAGCAAACGCTTCAGGATGAGCATGAGCGCTACAATGTGCTGGCCTTTGTAAAAGGGACGAAAGGGGAGAGCAACCGGACAGTGATCCTGATGGGGCACATGGACACGGTTGGAATTGATGATTTTACCCATCTGAAGGAGCATGCCTGCTACCCGGACCAATTGATGGAGTCTTTGAGGGGCGAGGAATTGCCTGCTTCGGCTAGACAGCACCTCGAATCCGGTGACTGGCTGTTCGGCAGAGGCGTCCTCGACATGAAGAGCGGTGTCGCTAGCAATCTTTATCTCTTAAAATACTATTCGGAGCATCCGGAAGAGTTGGATGGCAATATTGTCTTCTTGTCAGAATGTGATGAGGAAGACAGCTCGCATGGGGTTTTATCGTCGTTAAAGGTGCTGAAAAGCTGGAGGGAGGAGCATGACTTTGACTACGTGGCTGCCATCAATGCAGATTTCGTTTCTCCGCGCTATCAGGGCGATGACAATCGATATATTTATTTGGGTACAGTCGGGAAGCTATTGCCATCGTTTTTTATAACAGGTGCAGAAACCCACGTCGGATCTGCGTTCGAAGGGCTCGATCCCAATTTCATTGCCGCGGAGCTCACAAAGCAAATCGATTATAAACCCGAGCTTTGCAACGAAGCCTTTGGCGAGCTGACGGTGCCTCCTGTTTCCTTGAAGCAGACAGACCTGAAACCGTCCTATACAGTTCAAACAGCCTTATCTGCGTATGTTTACTACAACTTTTTCATCCATTCCTGGTCGCCGAAGGATGTGCTGGAAAAGCTGAAGGAGCAAGCAGGGATTGCCTTTGAAAAAGCGTTAAACTCGTTTGACGAACGCTATAAGAAATACGCGAGCCTAAGCGGCGAGCCGTACGTGAAACAGCCTTGGACACCGAGAGTGTTCACCTATGAAGAAATGGAAAAGATGCTGGTTGCGGAGCATGGCGATGCCTTTGTTTCTCATATGAGCCAATTTAAAAATGCGCTTCTTGAGGACAAAGACCTTGATACACGGATGTTTGCCGCTCGTGTAGTCGAGGAAGCCTGGAAATGGATGAAGGATAAAAATCCTGCGATTATCGTATTCTATTCGTCTCTATATTCGCCGCGGATTGAACTGTCCGGCAAGAATGACAAGGAGCAGACTCTGCTTAATGCTTTGAGTCAAGCGGTGGAAACGGTCCAGCCGTCCTATCCGCATCCGATTGTGACACGGAATTTCTTCCCGTACATTTCGGACATGAGCTTTGTTGCCCTTAGTGATGATGAAGAAGGCATCCAAGCCGTTTCGAATAATAATCCGGGCTGGGGGACCAAGCATTACGTGGAATATCAGGACATCCGCGACATCAATGTGCCGGTTATTAATATCGGTCCTTATGGTCTGGACGCCCACAAAAAACTCGAAAGAATGGAAATGACCTACTCGCTTGAAATCGTGCCAAACCTGACCAAGCAAGTGATCCAACAGCTATTGTCATAATAATTAAGGGTGTCCCTTTTTCCAGGGGCACCTATATTTTTTTACCCTAAAGATATAAAATGAATGCAACGGGGATCTTGGGGGACGAGGTAGACATGGAAACACAGATGCTAGAATGGTTTGATACAAGCGGCAGTTTTGCTGTGTGGTTGAGCATTATCATAAATATTATCATCAGCGTCCTTGGGGTTGTACCGAGTGTCTTTCTCACAGCCGCCAATATTACCTTTTTCGGCTTTACGCAAGGATTGGTGATCTCCATCCTCGGAGAAGCCTCCGGGGCCGTGATCAGTTTCTATTTATACCGAAAAGGCATTAACAAGGTCAAACCCGAAATCAAACACACTTTCTTAAAAAAACTCCAGCATACGAAAGGTACGGAAGCATTTTTGCTGGTTATTGCCCTTAGGATTTTTCCATTCATTCCATCCGGACTGGTGACATTTGTTAGTGCCGGCAGCCTAATGGGCATCATTAATTTTTCCATCGCCAGCACAGTTGGAAAAATTCCCGCACTATTCATCGAAGCCTACTCGGTGAAACAGGTGCTGGATTGGAGTATTCAAGGGAAAATCATCATGGCGGCAGCATCGATTTTTATAATAGGATTTCTTTTAAAAAGAAAATAGGGTGCCCCGCGGGACACCCTATTACTCTCTTATTTAAAGATTAACACTTTACCAACAGTACCATCAGCACTTTGGCCGACGACTCGGAATTTTAATCCGTAGTTTGGTACGTTACGTCCAGCATCAACAAGACCAGGATTACTGTAATTAGCACTATCATCAAATAACGGATTGCGTTGAGTGAAGTTATCAGTCATCGTTGTCCCTAATAGATTCTTGTAATCCAAATACATTTTATTGGTTTTTTCAAGACCAAATGCAGCATCGTGTAGCTGGTAACGAGTGGCACCGACTGACTTATCGCTCCAGGAAACCGTATGCTGGTCTGCATCGACAACACCAAGGAAACCATCGCCAGGGTGATCGCCTGTCCAGTTGTTATCATAGGATTCATCAACATACCAAACAACTAAACCAGGATCATAGCTCATTAAGCTAGCGCCACGGCGGATGTTCTTTAAGCCCACATCGACACCGTTATGGGATCTCCACTCTAAAAGATAATAGTGATTAGTCGTATATTTTCCATCATGCTTTTCAAAACCGTCTAATATAAATTGCGGCTTACCTTCTGCACCATCAGTAAACAATTCTTTTCCATCAGCACTAACTTTTACATTGTCAACAAAGAAGCCATCCAAATTCGTCGCCCAGTCTGTCATGGAACGGAATTGAAGCTGAATCTTCTGTCCGGCGTAAGCACTTAAATCAATCGTTTCATGGACCCAGCCCTTACTTGAACCTGTGTAACCAGGAAGGTTCTCTTTTATTGCCGGATAGCCGTTAGGGTCAAGAGTTGTGCTGGTTCTGTCACTAGATAACGATTTCCATGTCTCCCCGCCATCCGTTGATACTTGAACCATTGCATAATCCCAATGTTCTTCGATGTTGTACCAAGTGTCGAAGTCTAGTGTTGCGCTTGATGCACCGGTTAAATCAACTGCAGCAACCATCCTATGGTCGGCCTCATCACCCTTGCCGCCATAGTATTCATATGAACCAGCCGCTGGCGTATTCAATACATTCACTTTGTTCGGCAAATTAACACGAACAGCGTCGTTATTGGTACCTTTTGTAACCCCTTCATCAAGAAGAACAGTCGTGCCTGCTTTTGTAATATCATTAGCATGTAGTGTCGAACCGCTTAACCAGTTGCCGCCATGCAAGTTTTGCAGCATTTCCTTAGCATAAGGGCTGAAACCGGTTGGTTCGGTTCCGCCAATTTTTCCTGCCCAGCTGCCTGCTGACATAACAGACCAGTAAGCAATCGCTTCACCAGCACCGCTATAAACAGTATCATATTCATCTGGAAGACCTAGGTCATGCCCAAATTCATGGATAAATACTCCGGCAGCGCCATCTTCTGGTTCGATCGTATAATCATATGCGCCTAATAGGCCGCCAAAACGATCACTATTGGAGGTTCCGCCAGGTACTGCTCTTAAAGCACCGAGATTCCAACGGTGTGACCAAATTGCATCACTGCCAAGAGAACCGCCGCCAGCCTCTTCACCGACACCGGCGTGAATGACCATTAAGTGGTCAATGATTCCGTCTGGCTCATTGTAGACACCGTCGCCATCGTAGTCATCGCGATCCCAAACATCATAATCTGCTAAATTGATATTAGGATCCGTGGCTGCTTTTTTAAGTGCTTCCATTACGAGTTCTCTCGGACGAGCATCGCTTCCATTTTCATCCGGGTAGTTCCCGCCATAATAAGCGGCCGGATGATCTGCTTTATACCAGCCGGCTACCGTTCCATCAACTGTATAGCTACCGCCTGATTGCTGTTCATAATACTGTTTCATGGAAACTAAATTTTCGCCATTAGGGCCTGTATAGCCATGTTCGCCAAAAATCATATCCTGGAAATGGTCGTGAGTATAATCTTCATACCACATATCAGTTTCGTTTTTTGTAATGGAACTCTTCTCGTAATCTGGGAATTCGATCGCAAGAACGAGAACTTTGTCATGACGAACATCACCAGCATAAGTTTCCTTTTGAACAGAATCCACGGTATTTTTCTTAGCTTGCCCCAGTTTATTTCCTTTTCCATTTTTAAGTCCATCTGCCTTTGGCTTGGCGCTTTCCTTCAGTGTGCCAAGGCTTTCCGGAAGCTTGTCCTTTGTCTTGGTAAGTTTACTCTTTCCTTTTAAGAACTTTTGCAATGCCTTTTCTGCCTCGGCAGGGCTCGCGTCTTTTGCCAGTTTGCCTTCGCGCTTTAGCATTTCTATCAATCTCTCATCATTGGCAATCCCCAAATCGACTGGTGCTCCGTTTGCCGACAGTTTGGCAACAGGGCTGCTTGCTTTGCTAGTTGGTGTCGCTGCTGCAGCGTTTACCAGTCCTAGGCCTAAAGACAACGCCAGCGCTGTGGAAAGAAACCTTCTCTTTTTCATATTACTCCCCCTCAAAATATTTTTTACAAGACTTGCAACCTATGAAATATGTATTTTTAACATATTCCCTCCTTCGCTCTACTTGAATACGCGGCCTGCTGAAATTTAGTATCCCGAAGAAATAAGAGTATACCACAATAGTAAAATTATTATGAAAATTTGTAAATATTTTAATGGTTTATCGGAAAAATTAGTCGAAATGTACTATAAAATTCCAAAACTCTTTCGTGGTTACTGACAGGTAATTCCAATATTTTATGAAAATAGACCTTTTTCGTTATTTTTTTTGATTAGCCCCTTTTCCCTGCGGTTAACTTTGGTAATATATTCTTTATTGCATAAACTAACAAGACTATAGACAACAGGGACTTCAAAGTTTCAATCCCTAAGGGAGGATTTTATGAAAAAGCAGGAAAAACCGCTGGATAAGCGATTTAAAATTGCCCACCGTGAAGCGTTGATCGGCGTCGCCCTGGTCATCATTAACTTCATCATTTGGTACGGATTTGCTTATGGCCTCGGTTCCGCCAAGGTTGAAGATTACACATACATATTGGGTCTCCCGGCCTGGTTCTTTTACAGCTGCATTGCCGGGACCTTATTTATGATCATTCTCGTCATCCTAGCCTTAAAATTTCTGTTTAAAGAAGTGCCCTTTGAAGAGAAAGAGGGTGGAGCCGAATGAACTGGGCGGTGATTACTCCATTGCTGCTTTTCTTATTGATTATCTTTGCTGTAGGCTTTTGGTCGAATAAATTTGTACTGAAATCCAACTCATTTTTGGAGGAGTATTTTCTCGGTGAACGACAGATGGGTGGATTTATCCTGGCTATGACGATGGTGGCTACCTATGGCAGTGCAAGCTCTTTTATCGGCGGACCGGGCGTCGCTTATACTCAGGGGCTAGGCTGGGTGCTGCTGGCGATGGCCCAGTTAGCGACAGGTTATTTTGTCCTGATGGTGTTGGGGAAAAAGTTTGCGATTGTCTCACGGCAATATAAGGCGATTACCTTGATTGATTTCCTGAAAGAGCGGTATCAAAGTAAGACTGTCGTCATCCTGTCGGCGGCAAGCATTATCATCTTTCTGTTTTCGTCAATGACGGCGCAATGGATTGGCGGCGCCCGCCTTGTCGAATCATTAACGGGGCTCCCCTATACAACGGCACTGATGATTTTTGCCTTTTCCGTTCTGGTATTTGTGATTGTGGGTGGGTTTCGGGCAGTGGCCTTGACCGATACCGTTCAGGGGGTGGTAATGTTTATGGGAACGCTGATTCTCCTAATCGCGACCATCAAAGCGGGCGGAGGGGTTCCAAGGATCATTTCCGACCTAGCTGCAGAAAATCCGAATCTCATCAGTCCGTTTGGCGCCGAGCGTACCTTGACGCCGGCCTATGTCTCCTCATTCTGGATTTTAGTCGGCGTGGGGGTTGTCGGCCTGCCGCAAATCGCCGTCAGGGCGATGTCTTATAAAAATTCACGGGCGATGCACAGCGCCATTATTATCGGGACAATTGTCGTTGGGTTCATCATGCTCGGCATGCACCTGATCGGTGTGTTTGCCAGGCCGGTCTTGCCTGGTATAAAAATCGGTGACACGGTCATGCCGCTTTTGTCTTTGAAGGTACTGCCGCCGTTTGTGGCAGGAATTGTGCTCGCTGCTCCGATGGCGGCAATCATGTCGACAGTCGATGCTCTGTTGATTTTAGTAAGCTCAGCATTGGTCAAGGATATCTATTTAAATTACATCAAACCGAATGCTGCTGATCACCAGATAAAAAAAATAAGCTTCAGCGTAACGACTATTATCGGCATAATTGTGATTCTGCTTGCCCTAAGTCCCCCAGATCTGATTATCTGGCTCAACCTGTTTTCGTTTGGCGGCTTGGAGTCGGTCTTTATTTGGCCGGTGATTTTCGGATTGTATTGGAGCAGGGGGAATAAGTACGGTGCGATTACTTCGATGATTTTAGGGATGGGATCCTACATCCTGTTTGACCGGTTTTATCCAAATGCGCTTGGGCTGCATACGGTAGTGCTGCCGATACTGATTTCCTTTCTCGGCTTTATTGCAGTTAGTCTGTTTACTCAACGAAAAACGATTGTGGAGTCCCACATCTAGACTTTATTGGTTGCATTTTTCACAGTTAATTTCTAGAATGAAATCAGAAATGAACGAGGTGGGGCTCCACTATGGTAGAAGTAATCAGGTTTATGTCGGCATTGTTCCTGCCAGGTCTGTTGGTCCTGCTGTTTACTCGGGTCACGTACAACCGGGTGATCGGACTGGTATTGACCGTGGCACTTATCGCCGCATCCGTTTATAAAGGCTATACAAATGCATTTTGGCTTATCGTGGTGGATGCATTTTCATTAACGGCTGGCTTCTGGCTGGCGTCAAAGATGAAGCAACGCGCCATTAAAAGGAGCTAACATCGAAGTCTGCCTGAAATCCAGGTAGGCTTTTTTTGTTTGCTCATGGTAAGGCTAGTCATCATTTGGAGTTCACATACGGGAAGGGCCAATGGAATAAGAAGAAATGGGATAATATATTTTTCAGTTTACCGGGAAAATGATGGATGAATACAGTTTATTTGGATTAAATATACACTTGTATAGGAAGTGATGTTATGAGGATTAAAGAAGAAATTTACCATGTTTATCAAAAACTAAAAGAAACTCCGAATATTGATGTAGAAGAAATTGCACTAAGCGAACCAATGGATGTAGATGATTTCGATCAAATAGAAGGAAAGCTTAATTTTATATTTCCCGATACTTTAAAAAATCTTTATTTAAATGAGGCAGCTAGTATATCTATGATATGGAATGCTACAGGTGAAGGTTTTGGAGAGTATTGTAAATACGGGGAAATTAACCTCATTTCACCTGCAGAAATAGTACGTATGGTAGAAGACATTCGTTTTGAGGTAAAGGAATTCCTTAAAAATAAACAAGACTACGAAGAAAATGAAGCGGTAAAGGCAATTCTAGATGATTGGATTTATTGGATACCAGTTATAAAATTCCGTAATGGAGATGCATTTTGTTTTGATACAAGACAACCTGGATATCCTGTTTTTTTCCTAGAACATGATGTAATGGATGGGGGACCTAATTTACACGGAATAAAGATTGCTACAGATTTTGATAAATTATTTAAGAACTGGTGTAACGTAGGTTTTGTTGATATTTATGACTGGTATGAGGTATCAATGGAAAATGGTGTTGACTTTGATAATAAAATTTTTTGCTTGATTAAAAAGATACTATAGAGATTAAAAGAGAGGAAAACTAGCATATGGAGAAATTAATTAAATTGGAAGAAGTTTTATTAAATCCAAATGATTATTCATGGGCAGATTCTTTATTTCTTCCAGAAAACAAAAATTGGAATATTAATAGTCCAGCTGCTGTATTAAATCTGGATGATTTAGAAGAAGGGGAAGTATCCCCACAGTTCGCATTAGATAATAAATTAATTCTTGTATTTAGTATTCAAGAGGTACAAGATATTGTAGAAAATGCAAATCAACAACGAGAAAAATGTTCAGTTAATGATTTGTTTGATGCTTTTCTATTCTATTGTCGAAACGATGCTTTTATTTCATTATGATGAAGAGATGATTCATTTTTATTAGTACGTTTAAATTAAAATTCAAGTGGTGATCTTACATGACCATACCAAATAATTTTCATTTTCCAGAAATATTTCTAGAAATGAATGAACTAGGATGGCTAGATACAGAGAATTTTATTGATTTTAAGGATTTAGAGTCACAAAAGTATTTATGGTTATATGATATGGAATGGTTAACATGTGAAAAAATCAGACATTATGATTATGAAGAATATGAATCTAGGTCAATCGTGCCATTTGCTGTAAGTGGAGGAGGGGATAAATGGGCTTGGTATATAGAAAAACAAGGTTTGCCTGTAGTGTATTGCCCACATGACGATGATGAAGGAATATTCTATGCTGAAAATACCCAAGGCGCTTTATTTAGACAGATAATTGAATTTTCATCCCAAAACAATTTTTATCATGAAGTTGGACGATCTTGGGAAATGAGTATCCTTGATGCAAAAAGGCATTTGAAAAATTGGAGAACTAGATTTGAAAAGTGGTTTAAAAAGGAATGGAACGATGAACTTGATAAAATCATTGATTCAGATTTAAAGTTTTATACTCATAATACTGGTGGATACTATGTATTAATTACCCCAGAAGAAGCAAAAGAAAAAATAGAGAAGTATCTCCATTTTGATTTACTTAACAAACCGTTTATTTGGACAATTTAGTCTAAAATAGTAAAATTCTAAGCCCAGCAGATCATTGATTTTGTTTGCTGGGTTTTTTAGTTTTCCTACATCGGTAAAGAAGAAGTCGCGGCTTTTTTCCCAATAGGCTGCGAAGGATACTGCTAGTAAAATGAAAGTATGATTGTAGAAAAATATCGAATTATGTAGATTAGTAATGAAATAAAATTTCGGAAATTTCGTTGAATTTTGAAATTTTGTTTAATATAATGAGAGTAAGACACATACATATGGTGAAGACGATGAACCAAGAAATTATTTTTATCCAAGAGGGCATGCACAGCTTCAAGCCCTCAGAAAAGAAGGCTGCAGAATATATCCTGCGCCACCCACAAGAGGTAGTAAACCTATCTGTTCAAAAACTGGCCGAAAAGGCCAAGGTCAGTGAGGCCACGATTATTCGGATGTCGAGGTCACTGAAATGTAAGGGGTTTCAGGATTTGAAACTTAAAATCGCCTATGAATTGGCTAAACCGCAAAATAATCTTTATGAAGATATCCCGACCGATGATTCGGCAAAATCCTTCATTCAGACGATCTCGCAGAACAATATCCAATCGATTCAAAACACGTTGCTGGTTTTGTCAGAAGAGGAAGTTGAACAGGCGGTCAACCTTTTATCCCAGGCCAGAAAGGTGGCGGTATTTGGAATTGGCGCATCTGCCATCGTGGGCATGGACTTAAAGCAAAAGCTGACGCGAATTGGCCGCTGGTGTGAGGAAGGCTTTGACGGCGATACCCAAATTACGATTGCTGCCAACCTGACGAAACAGGATGTGGCGATTGGTATCTCCTACAGCGGACAAACGAAGGACGTTATCGAGGCGTTAAGGATTGCCAAGGAAAGTGGCGCCCAAATAATTTCGCTGACGAAGTCCGGGGATAATCATGTTTCCGATTTGGCGGATGTAAAGCTGCATACAACCTCTCTGGAACGGGATGTCCGGAGCGGGGCAACGAGCTCGCGGATTGCCCAACTGAATGTCATTGATATTCTATTCCTTGGCGTCACCCGATCTAATCAATCTAAAAATATTGAAGCACTTGAAAGAACCCGCAAAGCTGTTAACACATTAAAAAAAACAACCGGCAGATAGACAGTCTGTCTACTGTCTGCCATTCTATTACACTACTTCATTTTCCATCATTGTTCAGACACCCAAGAAACCTTTAGGACGTCAAAGCATGGCTGTCCTGTAAAATTAGTAACTCCCTCGGCTTGCCGAGGAAAAAATAAAACATTTTTTAAGGGGGAAATTTTTTCGATGAAAAAACTGGGAAAACTATGGCTGTTTGGCTTGTTCACACTGATTCTCGTTTTGGCAACAGCGTGTTCAAATGACAAAGGGGGCACTGAAAAAACTGAAGGCAAGCCAAAAGATGAGGGCGGCGGCAGTAAAGAAACCGTCACACTCACAATCGGTAGCTGGCGCACAGAGGATACGGCCAAATACGAAAAGGTTATTGCCGAATTCAATAAGAAAAATCCTGACATTAAAGTGGAATTTAAGCCTTCGAAAAATACCGAGTACAACACAATCCTGAACACTGCTTTACAAAGCGGTGAAGGTCCGGACATTATCCACCTGCGCCCATACACACCTGGAATCGCGCTAGCTGATGCAGGTTATCTGGAACCACTTGATGGTGTAGCAGGCCTTAACGATTTTCCGGAAGCTGCGCTGAATGCCTCAAAAGGAACTGACGGCAAGCAATATGGCGTGCCTCTCAACATGAGTACAACGCAAATGTTCTATAACAAGAAAATTTTCAAGGATAACGGCCTGAAAGAACCAAAGACTTGGGACGAATTCATTAAACTTGCCCAAACATTAAAAGACAAGAAAATTGTTCCGATTGCCCTAGGCAGCAAAGAAGGCTGGTTATTGTCCGCAGTACATGGGATTGTTGGACCGGCCCATTATGGCGGCAATGAGTTTGTCGAAAAGATTACCAAAGGCGAGACCAATTTTAATAGCCCAGAATTTGTCAACTCAATTAAAGCAATGGATGAACTGAAGAAATTCTTCCCAGATAACTATGAAGGACTAGGAATGGATGATATTCGTACGCTTTTTGCTACTGGCACGGCAGCAATGTTCCCTATGGGAAGCTGGGAAATTGAAGTCGTACGCGGACTGAATCCTGATATTGAAATCGGCTTTTTTCCAATGCCATCCGCTATTGGAAAAGAAGCAACCATTACCGCATGGGTTGATGGATCGTTTGCTGTTAATGCAAAATCCAAGCACAAAGAAGAAGCAAAGAAATTCATGGAATTTTTAGCAACAAAAGAATTTGCAACGCTGTTTACAAACGAATTTAAGATGATCAGTGCCATGCCTGGCGTGAAGTCACAGGATGAATTGGTTACCGGCTTAAGCGAAGCTGTTGAAAAAATTTCGACTCCATACATGATGGTCGTTCATTTTGCCGGCGGTAACCCAACTTCAAAGGCAACGCTCGAAACGGAACTTCAAGGTATGTATTTAGGCAAGCAAACTCCTGAAGGCGTCGCGAAAAAAGTCCAAGAAAATGCTGAAACATGGTTTAAACCGTTTCAAAAGTAGTAGCGCATTAAATGAAAAGTAGGTGGCGGTGAATATGCAAACAGAAATCAATCCAGAAGTAATCACACAGAAAACACATAAGAAACGGAAGCGGTGGGGCATCCATCTCTTCCCTATTCCCGCCCTTGTCATTTATGGTATGTTCATTGTTTACCCGCTGGTGGCGGCCCTAACCTACAGTTTTTATGACTGGAAGGGCATCAAAAAGGGCGCGTTTATCGGGTTGGAAAACTATAAAAACCTGTTTACGGCCGAGCCATTCAGCGGCATGTTTTGGAACGCCGCCGGTCACAACGTCCTGTATTTTGTCGTCCAGATGGTCGTCCAAAACGGGCTGGCATTTTTCCTCGCGTTTATTATCTATCAAAAAATCCGCGGGGCAGAATTTTTTAAAATGGCCTATTTCCTGCCGCGGCTGTTATCGGTCATCGTGGTCGGTTTTCTTTGGAAGCTGATTTTGAACCCTAACTTCGGAGCGCTTAATGTGATGCTTGGCAAAATGGGTCTTGAGAACCTGAAGAAGGCTTGGCTTGGTGACCCCGATACCGCGCTGCTGGCGATTATTCTCGTCAACTGCTGGTTTGGAATCGGCTTTGCTGTGCTAATTTTCCTCGCCGGATTCCAGGCGATTCCGAAAGAATTGATCGAAGCAGGGCGCTTGGACGGGGCCAAAGGATTCACGATGATCCGGACGATTATGCTGCCGCTAATGATGCCGTCGATCACGATTATGACGGTGCTGACGTTTATCCAATCTTTCGAAGCCTTCGAACTCGTTTATGCGATGCAAGGCTCGCAAGGGGAGCCGTACCGATCAACTGATACGCTGGCCGTTTATTTCTATCGTCTCGCATTTGGCGGGTCGACCGGGGATTCCACGGCAATAGGGCTTGGGTCAGCTTTGGCAGTCGTATTATTTATTTTCATCTCGATCGTAACGGCGTTTTATTTGAAATCAATGCAGAAAAAACAAGTGGAAATGTAGGGGTGAATAAAGGTGAAACAAACTATCTGGACAAAGCCAATCTATTACATCGTTGCCTTTCTATTCGCCTCTATCAGTCTATATCCGATTATACTGATGATTTTATCATCCTTTAAACCGAATATGGAAATCATGATGAGCCCGCTGTCGCTGCCGAAAAGCTTCAGTCTTGAAACCTATCAAAACCTGTTAGATCGGGTTCCGTTCATGACCTATTTTTACAACAGCGTGTTCGTCAGTGTGGTTTCAGTGTCGCTAATCCTCATCACAACGTCGCTCGCGGCTTTTTACATTGCCCGCTATACGTTTTGGTGGAACAACGTCCTGTTTTTCATCTTCCTGATGGGGATGATGATTCCGATTAAACTCGGGATTGTGCCGCTGTTCATGCTAATGAAGGATCTTGGGCTGACGAACTCGTTGTGGTCGCTGATTCTGATGTATACGGCGACAGGCATTCCGCTGTCCATCTTGATTTTAACCGGATTTTTCAGGACGATGCCGGCAGAATTGGAGGAAGCGGCGCGAATCGACGGAGCGACAGACCTCAGAATCTTGTGGAATGTAGTATTGCCGCTGATGCGCCCGGCGCTTGGCACTGTGATGATCATTAACTTTATTCAATCGTGGAATGACTTCTTCTTCCCGTTGATTTTTATTACCGACGATTTGAAAAAGACCATTCCGGTCGGGATGCTGAGCCTGTTCGGTGAATATTCCGCTGACTGGGGCGCATTGTTTGCCGGCCTGACCTTGTCGTCACTTCCAATGATGATTCTGTTCTTTATTGCATCGAAGCAATTTATGGAAGGACTGACTGCCGGTGCGGTTAAATAATGATTATGAAGGATTTGATCCCATGTTGTTGACAGAAATGAGAAATAAGGATTCTGAGAATTTGCATCAATTATCTACACTTGAAATTATCCGGTTGATGAATCAGGAGGACCAGAAAGTGGCGCTCGTTGTCGAGCAGGCACTGCCGCAAATTCGCGATGCGATTGACGTGGCGGTAAACGCACTCCAGCAAGGCGGGAGATTGTTTTATATGGGTGCGGGAACAAGCGGTCGTCTCGGGATTCTCGATGCTTCCGAATGCCCGCCGACGTTTGGCGTTCCACATGAGTTGGTCAATGGAATCATTGCCGGCGGGGAAAAAGCGATTCGCTATGCGATCGAGGATGCGGAGGACAATCAGGAAGCAGGGAAAGCGGCTGTCGACTCTTTGGTAACCGAAAAAGATGTCCTCATTGGAATTGCCTCGAGCGGCAGAACCCCGTATGTTCTTGGAGCCATTAATCGGGCAAACGAACGGGGAATTCCCACGGTCGGAATTTCTTGCAATAATGGTTCCGAGCTGTCAGAACTCGCAAAATTCCCGATTGAGGTTCCGGTCGGACCGGAAGTGGTAACCGGTTCAACCCGCCTAAAAGCCGGCACTGCCCAAAAGATGGTGCTAAATATGATTTCTACCGCGGCAATGATCAAGCTTGGTAAGGTTTACAAAAACCTGATGGTAAACGTACAGGCTACCAATGAAAAACTCCGGAACCGGTCACTATCGATTATCCAAGACATAACAGGTGTGGATGAAGTGACCGCCAAAACGATGAATGACCGGGCCAATGGCAATACACGGGCGGCTATTCTTATGATTTTATTCCTAGTAGATTATGAAACTGCCCTTAATGCGCTAAAACAAAACAATGACCATTTTCCTAATGCGTTAGCAGAACTTCAAAAACAAGCGGGTGAGCAGGGTCCCGCATAGTCGGGCCGGGTTTCATTGCTGATTTTCCGCCCCATTCTTCCAATTAAAAAACTGCCTCAAGACCTAGTATTTTAGGTAAATTTTAAGAAAAAGCGACTTTATACCTAGTCAAAAAAACAGAAGATGGTACTAAGGTGGTATAGACGACTATACCACTTTTTTCGTATGCTTGAAATAAAGATTCTAAGTGTTTATGCTAAACAGCAAACGCTTACAGTCGAAATCCAATTGGAAAAAAGGAGGATTTATGAAAAGAAGTAAGCTGATGATTTCCGCCATTTGCACTGTTTTTTTAGGAACAACCACTGCAGCCGCCAGTAATGATTCGTCCGTTGTTCCTTCGCTTGAAAAAGCAGAGAAAGTATCCCCATCACAGAAACCACACCCAGCTTTTACATGGAACTCAAACGTCATACCAGTAACACCTGTCCTGCACCCAAGTTCGGCCAGAGGAGCCGGAATGGTCGAGGCGCCGCTACAACAAATCGACCCAATCATCAACCAGTACATTTCGAATAAACTTTTCCCAGGAGCGGTGGCCTTTGTCGCCCGCAGCGGAAAAATCGTCAAGCATACGGCCTATGGCAATGCCGCCCAGTATGTGGACGGAAAGTTTACCGAGATGGAAAATCCGGTGCCGATGCAAGAAGACACGATTTTCGACCTAGCCTCCATCAGCAAAATTTTCACCTCAGTTGCGGTGATGCAGCTCTATGAACAAGGATTATTCCAGCTTGATGACCCGGTTGCCAAGCATATTCCTGAATTCGCCGCCAATGGGAAGGAAAACGTCACCATCCGCCAGTTGTTGACGCATACTTCCGGATTTGTTTCCTGGATTCCGCTCTATTCACAAGGGACATCACGCGAAGACCGCATGGGGTTAGTTTTTAAACAAGGGCTAAAAAGGGCGCCAGGAACCGGTTATGAGTACAGCGATTTGAACATGATTACAATAGGTGCACTGATTGAACGCCTATCAGGCCAGCGCCTGGATGAATTTGTCAAGCAGCATATTACCGACCCGCTGGGAATGAAGGATACGATGTACAATCCGCCGGCCTCGTTGAAAAACCGGATAGCTGCAACAGAATACCAAGCTGTTCCGAACCGCGGACTTGTCTGGGGCGAGGTTCATGATGAAAACGCTTGGTCGCTTGGCGGAGTTGCCGGCCATGCCGGAGTGTTCTCCACCGCTGAGGATTTGGCGAAACTGGCACATGTATTTATCAATGATGGAAAATATGCCGGCAAGGCCATTTTGAAACCGGAAACGGTGAAACTACTTCTGGAAAACCAGAATGAAGCTTTTCCAGGCAATGACCATGGACTTGGCTGGGAGCTTGGCCAGGCCTGGTACATGGATGCTTTGTCAGAAGGGACGTATTCATTTGGTCATACAGGATATACCGGTACATCGATAGTGGTCAGCCCGAACAACAAAACGATAGCCATTTTGCTGACGAATCGAGTACATCCGAGTAGAAATATGGGATCGATTAACGAACCGCGAAGATTGTTTGCGAGACAGGTCGCCGATTCGATTCCAGTGTCGATTCCAGGCAGGGCATCAGCATGGTTTGCCGGCTATGGCGACAAGCAGGACAAGGTCATGGAAAGTGATATTTCCTTAAATAAAGATGCCAAGCTGACGTTTGCGACTTGGTATATGACAGAGTATCAGTCAGATTACGGCTATGTCGAGGTCTATAAGGATGGGGCGTGGCAAAGACTCGCCGCATTTAACGGCATAAGCAAAGGCTGGGAACACCAGGAGCTCACCGTCCCGAAAGAAGCATCCAAATTACGTTTTGTTTATAAAACAGACACCCTATACAACGGCCGCGGCTGGTATATACTGAATCCAATTCTTGATAACAAGACACTGCAATTTGAAAGCAATGATTGGGAATTGAGAGATTATTAATTTTCTAAAATCAAAGTAGTGGGGAAAAAATCCCCCCTATTGTCGAGTATTTAGTTTCTATTAGCGTTTGTGGCTTTCTATTGGCGATTCATACACATCTAAGGAAAATCAAAATCGAGGAGGAGAAAGCATGCGTAAATTTTTCAAAATGATGATGGTTTCGGCTTTGGCTCTAGTGTTATTGGTAACCGGGATCCCGGTATCAGGGGCAACAGCAGCCACAGGAATCAAGGATTTGGTCATTGACCTGAACGTTCCGCAGGTAAAACGAGAAGTTCAGGATAACCAAATTCAGCTGAATGCTCTGCATGTCTATGAGGACGGCCCATTCATGAAGGCGTCCGATGTGACTTGGAAATCCTCAAACAAGAATGTGGCGTCCGTTAAAGATGGTTTGGTCACATTATCAGGCCATAACGGAAAAACATTCATTTCTGTAAGCGACGGCACGTTCACTGACCGAATCGCGATTCAATTCAAAGGCAACCAAGAAGAGATTCTTGTTGAAAAAGAGCAAGGCGCGCGCTATGACCTGATTGCCCATGCCATCAAGCACATGACAATGGAAGAAAAAGTTGGGCAGATGTTAATGCCAGACTTCCGAAGCTGGAAGGGCAAAAATGTCACCGTCATGAATGACGAAATTGCCCAAGTTGTTAAAGACTATCATCTTGGCGGCGTCATTTTGTTCCGCGAAAACACGGTAAATGCTGACCAAACAACCAAACTCGTAAGTGCTTATCAAGATGCAGCCGAAAAATACGGTCTGCTAATCTCGATTGACCAAGAAGGCGGAATTGTCACGCGTCTGCAAACAGGTACTGATTTTGCAGGAAACATGGCATTAGGGGCAGCACGTTCCGAGGCACTGGCGGAGAAAGTCGGCAAAGCAATTGGTGAAGAGCTTAAAGCGCAGGGCATCAATATGAATTTTGGTCCAGTTTTGGATGTCAATAATAATCCTGACAACCCGGTTATCGGCGTTCGTTCATTTGGTGAAGACCCGGAATTAGTGGCAAAACTGGGTAATGCATATATTAAAGGGCTTCATGAAACAGGAACTGCGGCAACAGCAAAGCATTTCCCTGGCCATGGTGATACAGCAGTTGACTCGCATATTGGCTTAAATGAAGTACCACATGATAAAGAACGTCTCAAGAAAGTGGAGCTATATCCATTCCAAAAAGCGATGGATGCAGGTATTGATGCAATTATGACCGCTCACGTTACCTTCCCGAAAATCGATAACACAAAGGCGATTTCGAAAATGGACGGCAGTGAAATTGCTGTTCCGGCTACGCTTTCTTACAAGGTGTTAACGGAGCTTATGCGTGAAGAGATGGGCTTTAACGGTGTCATCGTTACGGATGCGATGAATATGGGTGCGATTACGACACACTTTGGTCCGGTTGATGCAGCTATTCGGGCCGTCCAGGCTGGAGCCGATATTCTATTAATGCCAGTTGGAATTGAAGCAGTGGCTAATGGACTCTATGACAAGGTTAATACTGGTGAAATTTCAATTGAAAGAGTAGAAAAGTCAGTTGAACGCATTTTAACCTTGAAATTAAATAGAGGCATTGTAAAAGCTGAGAAAGAAGTGAGCTTGGATGAAAAGGTAGCCAATGCCCTTCAGGTTGTAGGTTCTCCTGAACATAGAGCAATCGAAAAAGAAGCAGCAGAGAAATCGATTACGCTAGTGAAAAATAACGGCGTTCTTCCGTTGAAGGCAGCAGCTGGAGATAAAATTGCGGTTGTCGGTTATAGCGGATTTTATGTGGACTCTTTGTTGGCTGAAGTGAAAAAGCATCATCAGAATGTGACTTATATTAATACGCAGACCAAACTTACGGCAGCGCAGTTGGATCAAATAAGAGATGCAAAATACATCATTGTTGGAACATACACTTCCAGCGTTGGCGGTAGAGCGCCAAGTGCCGGACAAATGCTGATGACAAATCAGCTCATCACTGAACTCGATGCACCAGTTATTGCGGTGGGAATTAGAAATCCGTATGATGTGATGTCTTATCAGACTGTAGATGCAGCACTTGTACAGTATGGATACAGACCGGCAAGCTTTGAAGCATCTGCTAACACCATTTTTGGTAAAAATAGTCCGACTGGAAAACTTCCAGTAACGATTTACAACCATGACGGCAGCGTCTTATACGGTTTTGACCACGGATTAGGGTATTAAGAATTCCAAGTTCCATTGGGAATAGTCGGTATTTGGCGGCTATTCCCCAAAGATAAAGGCTTTTATTTTTCAAAAAAAAGCGGGGAGGAATTTGTGTGAAGAAGTGGCTTACGGGAATTATTACGTTGCTGTTGGTGCTTTCTACAGTGACGGCGGCGATTGCCCAGAACGGCAAGGAGAAGCAGAAAGGGAAGTTTCGCTTAGGGGTTGAAGTGCTGTTAAAGGATCAAATCGATCTGCTTAAAGGGAAGCGCGTTGGCTTGATTACCAATCCGACAGGTGTAGACCAAGAGCTGAATAGCATCGTAGATTTATTTTATACTCATAAAGATTTCCAGCTTACTGCGTTATATGGCCCTGAGCATGGCGTTCGCGGGAGTGCGCCAGCAGGAGCATATGTAGAATCCTACGTGGATGAAAAAACAGGCTTGCCTGTTTACAGCCTTTATGGAAAGACGCAAAAACCTTCACCTGAGATGTTAAGTAATGTCGATGTATTAGTATTTGATATTCAGGATGTTGGAGCACGTTTTTACACATACATTTACACCATGGCATTAGCTATGGAAGCAGCTAAGGAGCAAAATATTCCGTTCATCGTTCTCGACCGCCCGAATCCAGTTAGCGGTTCAAAGGTAGAAGGCCCAATTTTGGAAAGTAAGTACTCTTCGTTTGTGGGCAAATATGCCATACCCGTCCGCCACGGGATGACAGTAGGCGAGTTAGCAAAGTTATTTAATAAGGAATTTGGCATTGGCGCTAATTTAACAGTGGTCGAAATGGAAGGTTGGAACCGAAGCTTGTATTACGATGACACCCCATTGCATTTTGTAATGCCGTCACCAAACATGCCAACGTTGGATACTGCTCTTGTTTATACGGGTGCTGCTTTGATTGAAGGTGCTGATAACGTCTCTGAAGGCCGCGGGACTACAAGACCGTTTGAACTAATCGGGGCACCTTTCATAGATGGAGATGAGCTGGCTGCAGAACTAAATGCTTTGAATCTACCAGGTGTAAAGTTCCGTTCCGCTTCGTTCATCCCGACAACTTCAAAGAATGTAAGCAAGTTAAACCATGGAATCCAGATTCATGTCACCAATCGCAATGCCTTTAAACCGTTTGAAACCGGATTGCACATTGTAAAAACTATCCATGACATGTATCCGAACGACTTTAAGTTCCGTGCGCGTGACAGCAAGGGAGTTTCCCACTTCGACCTGCTCGTCGGAAACGGCTGGGTCCGTGACGGAATCGAAGCTGGCAAATCTATAGAAGAAATGAAAAAACAATGGCAGCCTGAATTGGACAAATTCATGGACGTGCGTGAACAGTATCTGTTGTACTAATCATTGTCCATCTGGGGTGGACAGTGTCCACGCGTGGTGCCTGACACCATTAGCGACATTAACACTATGACTATGCGAGTTGGCCAGTCCCAATCACTTTGGGGCTGGTTTTTTCGTGTTGAATGAAGAAAATAAACGGAAAATCGAATATTAGTTCGCATATTATTGGTTTGTATTAGGGGGATTGTGGTAAAATGGTAGTATTGATTTTGAGGAACGGGAGGGAACCAGGATAATGGATCAATTTGAATTAGTCTCTAATTACTCGCCGCAGGGAGACCAGCCCAAGGCGATTAAACAGCTGGTAAATGGCATTCATCAGAACAAACGCTATCAAACCCTGCTTGGTGCAACAGGTACAGGGAAGACGTTCACAATCTCCAATGTCATTAAAGAAGTAAACAAACCAACCCTGATTATCGCCCATAACAAGACACTTGCCGGCCAGCTATACAGTGAGTTCAAGGAGTTTTTCCCGAATAACGCTGTCGAGTACTTTGTCAGCTACTACGACTACTATCAGCCGGAAGCCTATGTTCCATCGACAGACACCTTTATTGAAAAAGACGCCAGTATCAATGATGAAATTGATAAGCTGCGTCACTCAGCGACCTCCTCGCTGTTTGAGCGCAAGGATGTCATTATTATCGCCAGCGTCTCTTGCATCTATGGCCTCGGTTCACCGGAAGAATACAGCGAGATGGTCGTTTCCCTCCGTACCGGCATGGAAATTGAACGTAACCAGCTGCTACACCGCCTTGTCGACATCCAATATGAACGAAATGATATTGATTTCAAACGGGGTACATTCCGTGTTCGCGGCGATGTTGTCGAGATATTTCCTGTTTCCCGTGATGAGCATTGTCTAAGAGTGGAGTTTTTCGGTGATGAAATCGACCGGATCCGTGAGGTCGACGCCCTTACCGGGGAAATTATCGGCGAACGCGAGCATGTGGCCGTATTCCCGGCTTCCCACTTCGTAACTCGCGAAGAGAAGATGCGCGTGGCAATTGAAAATATTGAAAAAGAACTGGAGGAACGTCTGACCGTACTCCGTGAAAATAACAAATTACTCGAAGCCCAGCGCTTGGAGCAGCGCACCCGCTATGATCTGGAAATGATGCGCGAAATGGGTTTCTGCTCCGGTATCGAAAACTATTCACGCCATCTGACCCTAAGGCCGGCAGGCTCGACGCCGTATACCTTGCTCGATTATTTCCCTGATGATTTCCTGATTGTCATCGATGAGTCGCACGTGACCCTGCCGCAGATTCGCGGTATGTTTAACGGGGACAAAGCGCGGAAGGAAGTCCTTGTCGAGCACGGCTTCCGTCTGCCGTCGGCACTCGACAACCGGCCGCTGACGTTTGATGAATTCGAGAAGCATATTCGAAATATTGTCTTTGTATCGGCAACACCTGGGCCTTATGAACTCGAACATACACCGGAAATGGTACAGCAAATCATTCGTCCGACCGGATTGCTTGATCCGACCATTGATGTCCGGCCGATTGAAGGCCAGATTGATGACCTCATTGGCGAGATTCAGGAGCGGGTGAAACGCAATGAACGCGTCTTGGTTACAACCCTAACGAAAAAAATGTCCGAAGACCTTACAGATTACCTCAAGGAAATCGGCATCAAGGTCCAATACTTGCATTCTGAGGTCAAAACGCTCGAGCGGATTGAAATCATCCGCGAGCTTCGTCTTGGTAAATATGATGTTCTTGTCGGGATTAACCTGCTGCGAGAAGGTCTTGATATTCCGGAAGTTTCTCTCGTGACGATTCTAGACGCCGACAAAGAGGGCTTCCTCCGTTCGGAACGTTCGCTGATTCAGACCATCGGCCGGGCAGCAAGAAATGCCAACGGTCACGTTATCATGTATGCGGACCGGATGACGAACTCGATGGAGCTGGCGATCAGCGAGACAAAACGGCGCCGTGCGATTCAAGAGGAGTATAATGAGAAGCACGGGATTACACCAAAAACGATTCAGAAGGGAATCCGCGATGTTATCCGTGCTACCCATGCTGCGGAGGAGGCTGAAGATTACAAGCCAGCAGCATCGTTTGCCGCCATGTCTAAGAAAGAAAGAGATAAGTTGATTGCCAATATGGAAAAAGAAATGAAGGACGCCGCCAAAGCGCTTGATTTCGAACGCGCCGCCGAGCTCCGCGATTTGATTTTGGAATTGAAGGCCGAAGGATAAGCAATACTGTCCTTCGTCCAAAAACTTTTTAAAAGTGGAAGGAAAATGAACAAATGGCGATGGAAAAATTGATTGTGAAAGGCGCCAGAGCCCACAATTTGAAAAATATTGATGTTACTATACCGCGAGATAAGCTTGTTGTCTTAACGGGACTTTCCGGGTCAGGAAAGTCCTCACTCGCGTTCGATACGATTTATGCAGAAGGACAGCGCCGGTATGTCGAATCACTGTCGGCTTACGCGCGCCAGTTCCTCGGCCAAATGGATAAACCTGACGTAGATTCGATTGAAGGGTTATCCCCGGCGATATCAATTGACCAAAAAACTACGAGCCGGAACCCGCGCTCAACCGTCGGTACGGTGACTGAAATCTATGATTACCTGAGATTATTATTTGCGCGTATAGGCCATCCTACCTGCCCAAATCATGGTATCGAGATCTCTTCACAGACAATTGAACAGATGGTCGACCGAATTCTTGAATATCCAGAGCGGACCAAAATGCAAATTCTTGCTCCTGTCGTCTCCGGACGAAAAGGCCAGCACATCAAGGTAATCGAAGATATAAAAAAACAAGGTTTTGTCCGTGTTCGCGTTGATGGAGAAATGCTTGACCTTGGTGACGATATTGAGCTTGATAAAAATAAAAAACACTCTATTGAAGTGGTTGTCGACCGGATTGTTGTCAAAGACGGGGTTGCGGCTCGGGTAGCTGATTCGCTTGAAACAGCACTAGGTCTGGGCGAAGGAAAAGTGATTATCGATGTTATTGGTGAGGAAGAGTTGCTGTTCAGCGAAGATCATTCCTGTCCGCACTGCGGTTTTTCCATAGGTGAACTTGAGCCGCGGATGTTTTCATTCAATAGCCCGTTTGGAGCCTGCCCGGAATGTGATGGCCTCGGCTCGAAACTCGAGGTTGATGTCGACCTTGTCATCCCTAATAAGGATTTAACTCTAAAGCAGCATGCCATTGCACCGTGGGAGCCGACCAGTTCGCAATATTACCCACAGCTGCTAGAGGCGGTTTGCAATCATTACGGAGTGGACATGGATATCCCCGTCAAGGATATCCCGGAACATCATCTTGAGAAAATACTTTACGGCTCAGGCAGTGAAAAAATTTATTTTAAGTATGAAAATGATTGGGGCCAAATCCGCGAAGGTTATATCGAATTTGAAGGCGTCGTACGCAATGTTGAACGCCGTTATAAAGAAACAAGCTCCGATTATATACGTGAGCAAATGGAAAAATACATGGGGCATCAGGCGTGCCCAGCCTGTAAAGGTTTCCGCTTGAAAAAGGAAACGTTGGCAGTATTGATTAACGGACAGCATATCGCTCATGTAACAGACCTTTCCATCGAAGAGGCCCAAGCATTTTTCTCAGGTTTACAGCTTTCGGAAAAAGAAGAGCAGATTGCCAGATTGATTTTACGAGAAATCAATGAAAGGCTAGGCTTCCTCGTTAATGTGGGACTCGATTACTTGACTTTGAGCCGCACGGCCGGAACACTTTCCGGCGGCGAGGCTCAGCGGATTCGCCTAGCTACGCAAATTGGCTCACGGTTAACCGGAGTACTTTACATTCTGGACGAACCATCCATTGGTCTTCACCAGCGTGATAATGATCGTTTGATCGACACGCTGCAACATATGCGTGACATCGGCAACACCTTGATTGTCGTCGAGCACGATGAAGATACGATGCTGGCGGCGGATTACTTAATTGATATCGGTCCCGGTGCAGGAGTTCACGGCGGGGAAGTAGTTTCTGCCGGGACACCAGCAGAGGTAATGGCTGACCCTAACTCGCTTACAGGTCACTACCTGTCCGGGAAAAAGTTTATTCCGCTGCCATTGGAGCGACGCAAGCCGGATGGACGCTATGTTGAAATTAAGGGTGCAGCCGAAAATAATTTAAAAAATGTCAATATTAAGCTTCCGCTTGGCATGTTCATTGCGGTAACCGGTGTATCCGGTTCCGGTAAAAGTACCCTGATTAATGAAATCCTTCTTAAATCGCTGTCGCAAAAGCTGAACCGTGCGAAAACTAAACCGGGGCAGCATAAGAGCATTAAGGGTATCGATTATTTGGATAAAGTCATTGATATTGATCAGTCGCCAATCGGTAGAACGCCGCGCTCCAATCCGGCCACTTATACCGGTGTGTTTGACGATGTACGCGACGTGTTTTCGTCGACGAATGAAGCAAAGGTTCGTGGTTACAAAAAGGGACGTTTCAGCTTTAACGTCAAGGGTGGCCGGTGTGAGGCCTGCCGCGGTGACGGGATTATAAAAATTGAAATGCACTTTTTGCCTGATGTCTATGTTCCTTGTGAAGTGTGTCACGGCAAACGCTATAACCGTGAAACGCTCGAAGTAAAGTACAAAGGAAAAAATATAGCCGATGTCCTTGAGATGACCGTTGAGGATGCGGTTAAGTTTTTCGAAAACCATCCAAAAATCAGCCGCAAGCTTCAGACGATTTATGATGTCGGTTTGGGGTACGTCAAGCTTGGCCAGCCAGCGACAACATTGTCGGGCGGAGAGGCACAGCGGGTGAAGCTAGCTTCTGAACTGCACAAGCGCTCCAATGGAAAGACGTTCTACATTTTGGATGAACCAACAACCGGACTGCATGTCGACGACATTTCCAGACTGCTTGTTGTGTTGCAACGGTTGGTTGAAAACGGCGACACTGTCCTAGTAATCGAGCACAACCTTGATGTCATCAAGGCTGCCGACTACATTATCGACCTTGGACCTGAGGGCGGCGACAAGGGCGGCACCATCGTCGCGACAGGCACACCGGAAAAAGTCGCTGAAGTACCCGAGTCATATACCGGTAAATACCTAAAGCCGATTCTCGAGCGCGACCGGTTGCGGATGCAGCACCAGGTCGAGGAAAAAAGCACGATAAAATCATAATGTTGAAGAACTGTTGGCCCTGTTATACGGGCTGGCAGTTTTTTTTTGTCCCTTGAAGATCGTTCGGCGAATATCCGCTTCAAAACGGCGAATAATGGACCCGATTCGGCGAATAACACCACTATTTCAGCGAAATCCCAGCCCATTTCGGCGAAAACCAGACCAATTTCAGCGAAATCCCCAGAGCAGTGTAACCAACCACTTCTCAAACCCGTCATAAAATTTGGAGCAATTTGAAATACCGGGGTAAGTACGACACGGATTTTTCCTGTCAGTACTTTTCGGGCCGATTAATAATTTTGGTTTCCAGCTGTTTTAAAAAACGAAACTTTCGCCCTGTTCATTTCGTATGTATGGGAAGAGGTGATAGTTATGGAATCGAGAAAAGTCCTTTCCAGTTTGTGCTATTTTAGTATTTTTTTCGCGGGGTTTATTTTTCCGCTAGTTGTGCTGATCGCTTCTGGAGATGAAATAACGAAGAAACACGCCAAAAGCGCGCTGCTGTCGCATTTAATCCCACTGATTACGGTACCGTTATTAATTTTTTCACTAGTTTATGAATTTGCCAGCATGGAAGCGGAAATACCTGTTTTTACCATTATTGCTGTCATTCTGATGGTTCTTGTCTCAATTAATGTAGTCATTTGGAATATTATTAAAGGCGTAAAGGTGCTCATAGCTGAATAGGTTTTTAGTAGGACAAATAAAATTTATTGAGGGTGGAAAAAATGAAAGAGGAACGTAAGCGGATACTAACCATGGTGGAAGAGGGAAAACTGTCAGTGGATGAAGCGTTAACGCTGCTTGATGAACTGCAAAAGGATCAAAAAAATATGGAGCAAAAGCAGGCGGATATTATCAACGAGCTATCCACCGCGGTTCAGTTTGAGGAAGCGAAAAAAGACGACGCGGCCTACGCCAAGTATCAGTCCACAAAGGAAAAGATTTTTGAATTTGTCGATTCCGCATTGAAAAAAATCAAGGAACTCGACCTTGATTTAAATTTCGGGCAATCAGTCGACATTTCCCACATTTTTCAACATGGCAATGCGGAGCTGAACAATATCGATATTGATTTGGCCAATGGCTCAGTCAACGTCGTTGCCTGGGACCAGCCGGATGTCCGTGTTGAATGCCAGGCCAAGGTGTATCGGGTCGAAAATCAGGACCAAGCCCGTCAAAACTTCCTTAGGGACGTTACGTTTGTGGTGGAAGGCGGGAAACTGCGCTTTCTAACCCAGCAAAAGTGGATGAAGGTAGAGGCCGTGATGTTTGTACCGAAAGTGCAGTACGAAAAAGTTAGGGTGCGCATCTTTAATGGTTCTGTCACTGGCGGCCAATTGAATGTCGCCGACCTGCGAGTAAAAACCGGCAATGGAAAAATTAATCTTGAGCATGTGGTGGGCAATAAGGCCGAGGTTGAAACGGCGAACGGGAAAATTAAGCTGAAGCATAGCCAGTTCGATGAGCTTGAGGCGGAGACCATCAATGGCGCGATTAAGGTCGATGGCGATTTTAAAAAGGTCGATACCCAGTCGTTCAACGGAAATATCAGTGTGCTATTAAAGGGCAACCGCAGCGAGTGGGTCCACGCCAAGACCACGACTGGTCCAATTGAATTGTATGTTCCAGAGGGAACGCCGGTCGATGGCGAGCTGAAGACCAACTTAGGCGGCTTCCACCTCAATCTTGTAGGCGTGCAAATTCTTGAGGAAAAGAGCGAAATGATTCAAAAATCGCTGCGCTTCCAATCTGTCAATCATCCTGATAAAATGTTAAAAATATACGCAGATTCCAAATCGGGGTCGATTACGGTTCAGAAAGCATTTGAATAGCGGAGAAGCAGAACTTTACCCGAGGAAAAAAGTCTGCCGAACATAAAAATGGGAGTTTTGGAATATGAGATGGTTAATTGGATGTTTGATTAATGCAGTTTTATTTATGGCTTTTGCCGGATATTTTCATGAAAGCTTTTACCTGACAGGGTTTTGGGCTGCACTTCAGGCGAGCATTCTCTTATCCATCTTAAATGTGTTGGTGCGTCCGCTGCTGATATTATTTACCTTGCCTGTTACGGTGTTGACGATGGGATTGTTCCTGTTTGTCATCAACGCCATCACACTGGAGCTGACGGACTATTTAATGGGGGACGCATTTGAAATCTCTGGCTTCGGCATGGCCCTGTTCTTTGCCGTATTAATGTCACTTGTCAACCTTGTCATCCAAAAAACAATTATGGACCCATCCAGATCCGCAAACAGAAAATCAAAAAAATAACAAAGGGTGCGTGCCTGCTCATTGAGCAGCCGCACCTTTTTTATGTTCTAGAAATGGCTGTCAGGCACCGAAGCTACGTTTTGTACGGTGCAAAGATTCTAATCCGACCCTTTGTTTTTTAATCCACTAAAGTATGGTTCTTATAAAAAAAATGTTAAAATAAGAGGAAATTGGTTTTTACATAGAAAACAGCTAAAGTTTTCATAATTGAAGGAGGACATTTCCTTGTTAAAAGTACGCACCAAGGATATTCTTGAAAAGTTTGATTTGGAATTGATCAGCGGCGAAGAAGGAATTAACCGCCCGATTACAATGAGTGATATTTCTCGGCCGGGTCTTGAGATTGCCGGTTATTTCGAATACTATCCTGCAGAACGGATCCAGCTGCTTGGAATGACCGAGCTGACTTTTTTTGAAGGGCTTTCCGAGCGGGATAAGGAATCCAGGATGGAGCGACTTTGCACCGACATCACCCCGGCCATCATTATCACCCGGGGCTTGGAGGTTCCAAAGGAACTGATTGAGGCCTCCGAGCGCGAATCCGTGCCCGTTCTGAGAACACCCCTGAAAACAACCCGTTTTTCCAGCCGCCTGACCAACTATTTGGAAAGTAAGCTTGCCCCAACCACGGCTGTTCACGGGGTTCTCGTCGATATTTACGGAATTGGTGTGCTCATCACCGGAAAAAGCGGCGTTGGTAAAAGCGAAACTGCCCTTGAATTGGTCAAGCGCGGCCACAGGCTTGTCGCCGATGACTGCGTCGAAATCCGTCAGGAAGACCAGGATACCTTGGTCGGAACCTCGCCGGAATTGATTGAACATCTGCTGGAAATTCGCGGATTGGGAATTATCAATGTGATGACGCTGTTTGGTGCCGGTGCCGTCCGCAGCAATAAGCGGATTACGCTGGTCATCAATTTGGAATTATGGGACCCGAAAAAGCAATATGACCGACTTGGTTTGGACGAGGAAAAAATGAAAATTATCGATACTGAAGTGACTAAACTGACTGTTCCGGTTCGCCCTGGCCGGAACCTCGCTGTCATTATCGAGGTAGCGGCAATGAACTACCGCCTCAAGCGGATGGGCGTAAATGCTGCACAGCAGTTTACCGAGCGGCTTTCCGATGTCATCGAAGATGGCGACCATGAGGAAATGTAAATAACGATGCACTAGTAACAGTTTTAATAGGAAGAGGAGATGAAATATGAACGAAAATATTCAGCCGCTTAACCCGATAGCCTTTTCGCTTGGGCCGATTCCGGTGCATTGGTATGGAATCATTATTGGTTCCGGTCTGGCACTTGCTCTATATCTAGCGATTCGTGAAGGTGACCGTCGCGGCCTACCTAAGGACACGTTTGCCGACCTGATGCTGTGGGCAATTCCGATTGCGATTATTTCCGCCCGGATTTATTACGTTATTTTTGAATGGGATTTTTATAAAAACAACCTTGGGGCCATCCCGCAAATCTGGAATGGCGGGATTGCGATTCACGGGGCTCTCATCGGTTCTGTACTGACGGCGTACGTGTTTGCAAAAAAACGCGGGATTTCGTTTTGGAAGCTCGCCGATATTGCCGCGCCGAGCATTATTCTAGGCCAGGCAATCGGGCGCTGGGGCAACTTTATGAACCAGGAAGCCCACGGCGGCGAGGTGTCGCGGGCGTTTTTGGAAAACCTGCACCTGCCGGATTTTATTATTAATCAAATGTACATCAATGGCACCTATTACCACCCGACCTTTTTATACGAATCGATTTGGAACCTCGCCGGGTTTATTCTGTTGATTTTGCTGCGCCGTGTCAACTTGCGCCGCGGGGAAATGTTTTTAACCTACGTGATTTGGTACTCAGTTGGGCGCTTTTTTGTGGAAGGGATGCGGACAGACAGCCTGATGCTCGGCAGCCTGCGGATGGCGCAAACCATCTCGATTGCGTTAATCATTGGCGCGATCGCAATCTTGATTTACCGCCGAGTAGCACGGATTTCTGAAACTCGCTATTTGGCCCAGGAAAACTAGAGACATCTAAAGGGGAGCACGGGAGAAATGCTAGTCAACTCAGTAAAAAAAGGACTATTGGTTGGTTTAAAAACAACATGGACATTAGGGAAAGTCATTTTTCCTGTTACACTCATTGTGGCAGTACTGCAGTATACGCCGGTTTTGCCGAGGATTATTAAAGTCGTTTCTCCGCTAATGAAGCTGATTGGCCTGTCGGGGGATGCAGCCATTCCGCTCGTGCTCGGGAATTTCTTAAACCTATACGCGGCGATTGGTGCGATTTTGACGCTCGATTTTTCGGTAAAAGAAGTATTCATCCTGGCAGTGATGCTGTCATTTTCACATAACTTGTTTATTGAATCCGGGGTCGCCATGAAAGCGGGCGTCAAGATCTGGATTGTGTTGACAACCAGGCTTGGTCTTGCCTTTGTTTCGGCAGCGGTGATTAATCTGGTCTGGCATGGCGGCAGCGAGCAGGCCAAATACGGTTTGATTGACACTAATACGGCACAGGCTTCGGGGTTAGTGGAGATTTTATTACAAGGGCTTGAAAAAGCAGGGCTTGGCATCCTACAGTTGGCGCTGATCGTCATTCCACTTATGATCGTGATTCAATTTCTGAAGGATATTCAATGGCTGAATAAGTTTTCCAAGACAATGGCGCCGATTACGAGGTCGCTTGGCATGCAGGAAAATACCTCGACCACTATGGCGGCAGGATTATTGTTTGGCCTTGCTTACGGCGCTGGCGTGATGATTCAGGCCGTTCAAGAGGATGGGGTCAGCAAAAAAGACGTAACATTGGCATTTATTTTTCTGGTAGCCTGCCATGCCGTTGTTGAGGATACGCTGATTTTCGTACCTCTGGGCATTCCGGTCTGGCCGCTGTTCCTCATCCGGCTTGGAGTAGCGATTACGCTCACACTGATTGTGGGTACGATTTGGCGGCGCACTGGAATGTTAAGACGAAAGGGAGCAAGCTATGAATAACAAAATTACCACTCTGCTGTTTGATTTGGATGGAACATTAATCGATACGAATGAACTGATTATTACCTCTTACCTGCATACACTTGAAAAATATTATCCCGGACAATTTCAGCGTGAGGATGTCCTGCCGTTCATGGGGCCTACGCTGCATGAGGCATTTACCACGGTTGGAGCTGACCCCGACCGTGTTGAGGAAATGGTGAAGGTATACCGCACCTTTAATATCGCGAACCATGACTTGCTTGTGAAAGAATTTGAGAGTGTATTCGAAACGATCCAAACGTTATATGAAAAAGGTTATAAGCTGGCGATTGTCACAACAAAGCGGCACGATGTTGCCTTGAAAGGACTGCGGTTAACAGGTTTGGACAAATTTTTTGAAGTGGTCATTGCCTTGGACCATGTTGAAAAAGTAAAGCCTGACCCGGAGCCGATTTTTAAAGCATTGGAAGAGCTGGGTTCGAGTCCTGCGGAGGCCGTGATGGTCGGCGACAATTATCATGATATTTTGGCGGGCAAAAATGCCGGCACTACTACGGTGGGTGTCGCTTGGTCGATCAAAGGCAGGGACTACATTGCCAAATATGAGCCTGATTACATCCTAGAGAATATGACTGAATTATTAATCATTCTCGAGGTATAAGTAAAATGAGGAACACGACCCGCTACCCTGTCGAAGGGGCAAACTCGCTGTGGCAAATATATAAAACCGTGTCATTTTGGAAGGTCGCCAAAAATTTTATCGTGATTCAGATTGCGCGTTATACGCCGTTTTTGGGCGTGAAAAATTGGCTGTACCGGACGTTTCTCCAGATGAAAGTCGGAGAGCAGACTGCATTCGCTTTAATGGTCATGCCTGATATTATGTTCCCGGAAAAAATCAGCGTCGGTCGCAACACGGTGATCGGCTTCAACACGACCATCTTGGCGCACGAGTATCTGATTAAAGAATATCGGCTCGGTGAAGTCGTGATTGGGAATGAGGTCATGATTGGCGCAAATTCGACGATTATGCCCGGTATCACAATTGGCGACGGCGCCATTGTTTCTGCCGGAACTTTGGTACACAAGGACGTCCCGGCCGGGTGCTTCGTTGGCGGCAACCCGATGAGGATGATCTATACGAAGGAACAGCTCGCCGAACGCTGGGCTGATGACCCGATTTATGGAAAATAGAATATTTAGTTTCTGCCCGGTCACTGGATGTGACCGGGTTTTTTGCTGTTTTATTTGCGAAAGATACGGATTCTGGAAAAGGTTCGGTGTGCCAAACAAGGTTTAGCGAAATCTCTTTTGAATTCGGCGGGATGTAGCCTGTTATTCGCGAAATACAGGCCTAGTTCGGCGAAATAGATAGCAAGTTCGGCGAAATATATCAGGAATCCGGCGAAATCTTAATAAGGTTGGTGAAATCTATTCCAGATTTGCAAAAATTACCCTTATAGAGGTACCCTTTAATTAAGGTTTGGCGAATAAGTTACCCTAGTCGGCGAATAAGGTACCATTTTCGACGAATAACTCACTACATTCGGCGAATATCCTCCAATGATTGGCGAATAACCAGACAATTCCGGCGAATAACTTTTGGCGGACCGCTAACCGAACTTTTTTCGGTTGACGAAACCTTACCCAAGCGTTAAACTACTAATAATTAACTTTAATTCTCTAATACATTAGCAGACTAAAGCAAACGAAAAGGAATGAGCACAATGAGCCGCTTGTTTATGTTTGAAAAGCCTTTGGGCATGCGGGACACGCTCCCGGAACTGCTCGAAAAAAAGCACCGTGTCCGCTCGTCCATTGCGGAGACGATGAAGCTTTGGGGTTACCAATTTATCGAAACCCCTACTCTTGAATACTATGAAACGGTTGGCGCCGCCTCGGCAATAGGCGATGCCCAGCTTTTTAAATTGCTTGACAAGGAAGGGCATACACTCGTACTAAGGCCGGAAATGACGACCCCGATCGCCCGGGTTGCTGCTGCCAAGCTATTAAACGAAGACCTACCCGTCAGGCTCGCATACTCGGCCAACGTCTACCGGGCCCAGCAGCGCGAAGGCGGCCGTCCGGCAGAGTTTGAGCAAATCGGTGTGGAGTATATAAACGACAAGACGATTTCTTGCGACGGTGAAGTCATCGCCCTACTGATTTCTTCATTAAAAAAAGCAGGCTTACAGCAATTTCAGGTATCGGTTGGCCATGTCGGTTTTGCCCAGGAATTATTCATGCAAATCCTTGGGACGAACGGACGGGCAACGGCATTGCGTAAATTTTTGTTTGAAAAAAATTACGTCGGTTACCGTGAAAATGTCCAATCTCTTAATCTATCTTCGATTGACAAGCAAAGGCTGCTCAAATTGCTCCAATTAAGGGGCGGGGAAGAGGTCATCGGCCAGGCTCTGGAAATCATCGAAAACGACAGGGGGAAGCAGGCGATTCTCGAAATCCAGGAACTTTGGAAGGTAATCAAGGATTACGGTGTCGAGGAGCATGTGAAATTTGATTTTTCCATCGTTAGCCATATGAGCTACTACACTGGAATTCTCTTTGAGGTTTACGCGGGGAACGTCGGCTTTCCGATTGGCAACGGCGGCCGATACAGCCTGCTTGAGAAATTTGGGAAAAATGCCACGGCAACCGGGTTTGCGGTTCGGACCGATATGCTGCTCGAGGCCCTTGGCGGCGGGAAAACTGAAACCGTGGCGCACTGCATTTTTTACAGCCAGGAGCGGCGCTGGGAAGCTTTCCAGCTTGCTAAAAAACTGCATGAAGAGGGTAAACAGGCGGTACTTCAAGATATTACTGGTGTGAAAAACCCTGATGCCTTTACGAAAAAATTCGCCGAGACGACCTTTTTAATCGGAGGTGGGCAGTGATGTTCGAAAAACAATTCCCCGGAGGTGCGGCCCGATGAATAGCATACTGACGATCGCGATGCCAAAGGGACGAATTTTTGAAGAAGCAGCGGAACTGCTACGAAAAGCAGGTTACAAGCTGCCGCCTGAATTTGACGAGTCGCGAAAATTGATAATCGATGTTCCCGAAGAAGGGTTGCGTTTTATTCTGGCAAAACCAATGGATGTGGCCACCTACGTCGAGCACGGCGTGGCCGATGTCGGAATCGCCGGCAAGGATGTGCTGCTTGAAGAAGAGCGCGATGTGTATGAACTTCTTGATTTAAAAATCAGCACCTGCTATTTGGCGGTTGCCGGCATGCCGGATACGAAAATGAATGACGTAGCCCCAAGAGTGGCGACGAAATATCCAAATGTCGCCGAGGCTTATTTTCGCGAGCAGGGGGAGCAGGTTGAAATCATCAAGCTGAACGGTTCAATCGAATTGGCCCCGTTAATCGGGCTTTCAGACCGGATTGTCGACATCGTTTCCACCGGCCGGACGTTAAAGGAAAACGGCCTAGTCGAATACGAGAGAATCGGCGATGTTACATCAAGGTTGATCGTCAATCCCGTCAGCTACCGATTGAAAGATACACTGATTGATGACCTAGTTGCCCGGCTTCATCAAGTTGTCTCGACGGAGGAATTTTAAGATGAAAATCGTAAAAGTAAATGAGCAGATTTCACTGAAGCGTTCGATTGAAGCAGGTACCTCCGAGCAGCAGGCTGCAGTAAAAAGAATCATCTCCGATGTGCGTGAGCGCGGTGATGCGGCATTAAGGGAGTATACAGAGAAGTTTGACCGCGTGTTCTTGGCTGATTTTTCTGTTGATGAAAAAGAAATCACCGATGCCTATGAGCAAATGGACGAGCAATTTATTTCGATTGTTCGCGAGGCGGCTCAGAATATCCGGACGTATCATGAGAAACAGCTCCGCCCGTCATGGATGACGACCGAAGAGAACGGCACGATTCTTGGGCAAAAAATTACTCCATTAGATTCAGTGGGAGTTTACGTGCCAGGCGGCACAGCAGCTTACCCGTCGTCAGTGCTGATGAATGTTATCCCAGCAAAGGTTGCTGGAGTCAAACGAATTGTAATGGTCTCGCCGCCTGACCGAGACGGAAAGCTGCCGGCAGCGGTACTGGTTGCCGCGAAAGAAGCAGGTGTGGAGGAGATCTATAAAGTCGGGGGCGCACAGGCCATTGCGGCGCTCGCCTACGGAACGGAGACGGTTCGAGCGGTCGATAAAATCACTGGTCCCGGCAATATTTATGTCGCGCTTGCCAAACGAGAGGTATTTGGCGATGTTGACATCGACATGATTGCCGGCCCAAGCGAGATTGCCATTTTAGCAGATGAAACAGCCCATGCCGATGAAGTGGCGGCCGATCTGTTGTCCCAGGCAGAGCACGACCCGCGGGCCTGCAGCGTGTTGGTGACAGCTTCTACGGAGTTAGCAGAAGCTGTAGCAGCGCAGGTGGAGCGCCAATTGGCACTGCTGCCGCGCCGGGAGATTGCCGCCCAATCGATTGCCGATTACGGGGCGATTTATTTGGCTGCCGACATGGACGAAGCGGTTGAAACTGTAAATCAATTGGCTCCGGAGCACCTTGAAATTATGACAGCCAATGCTATGGTGTTGCTTGGAAAAATTCGTCACGCAGGGGCGATTTTTATCGGACGTTACAGTTCGGAGCCAGTCGGCGACTATTTCGCCGGGCCGAACCACGTGCTGCCGACGAATGGAACGGCCCGTTTTTCCAGCCCACTTAACGTCGATGATTTTCAAAAAAAATCAAGCATCATTATTTATAGTGAAACGGCTTTGAAGGAGAACGGCGCAAAAATTGCGGAATTCGCCCGAAAAGAAGGCTTGGAAGCCCACGCCCGGGCCGTTGAAATCAGACTTGAAAACGATCGGAAGTAACTTTATTCCAGTTTCGCGGATATATTGGAAATTCCGCGGATATATTTAAATAATCGCGGATATATCTAAATTTTCGCGGATATAAATGGTTTTTCCGCGGATATATGTTAAATCACCACGGATATATCAAATTCAACCAAAGAATTTTTATATAAACTGCCTTATTTTAAAAAAAGAGGTGTCTTTCATGGAACGAGTGGCAAGAGTTGATCGAAAAACGAATGAAACAAATATTAAACTAGTATTTGATGTGGACGGTGAGGGGCGCTCCAACCTTGAAACCGGTGTGCCATTCCTCACTCACATGCTCGATTTATTTGCTAAGCACGGACAATTCAATCTAACCGTTGATGCCAAAGGTGATATCGAGGTTGATGACCACCATACAACTGAGGATATCGGAATTTGCCTTGGGCAGGCACTTCGCGAGGCGCTTGGCGACAAACGGGGAATTAAGCGGTACGGCAATGCGTTTGTGCCAATGGATGAGGCGCTGGCTCAGGTAGTGGTCGACCTTAGCAACCGCCCGCACCTTGAGATGCGCGCCGAGTTTCCGGGGCAGAAAGTAGGAACCTTCGATACCGAGCTTGTTCATGAATTCCTCTGGAAGCTGGCTTTGGAGGCCCGGATGAACCTTCACGTGATCGTCCATTACGGCAAAAATACGCACCACATGATTGAAGCAGTCTTCAAAGCACTTGGCAGGGCATTAGACGAAGCCACCACCATCGACCCGCGCATCAAAGGCGTTCCGTCAACAAAAGGAATGCTCTAGATGTCAGGCACCAAGGAGTGGCTTGGCACGATAGATACGTTGGTAATGCAGCTGTGGGTGTCAGGCACCGCAATTTAGAAAGGATGTATTTCGATGATCGGGATTGTTGATTACGGCATGGGGAATTTGTTTAGTGTGAGTAAAGCGTTGGAACGGCTGGGGGCGGATTATTTTATTTCGGCCGATAACCAGGAGTTGCTTGCGGCAGATGCGTTGATCGTGCCGGGGGTAGGTTCCTTCCGCGACGCGATGGAGCGCCTGCCAAAAGACACAATTAAGGAGTTTGTGGCAACTGGAAAGCCCGTGCTCGGCATTTGTCTCGGCATGCAGCTGTTGTTTGAAAGCAGTGATGAAAATGGCTTTACAGAAGGTCTCTGCCTCCTGCCAGGAAATGTTCGCAGGTTCCCAGGTCGAACCATGGATGGCGTTCCGTACAAAGTGCCGCATATGGGCTGGAACCGTCTTGAATTTGTGCAACCCTCCCCGCTTCTAAAAAACCTGGAAGAGGATTACGTCTATTTCGTCCATTCCTATTTTGTCGATGCCGGCACATCCGATGTGCTGCTGGCGAAAACGGATTACCACGAGCAGGTAGCAGCCGTTGTTGGAAGGAATAATATCTTCGGCATGCAATTTCATCCTGAAAAAAGCAGCAAATTGGGAATGGCCTTACTAGATAACTTTTTAAAAATGGTAGTGGAAAGGAAGGCGGTACGATGAGCTTCACGATTTATCCGGCGATTGATATGCGGGGCGGCAAATGCGTCCGCCTCCTCCAAGGTGATTACGAAAAGGAAACGGTTTACGGCGATTCGCCTTTTGATATGGCCCGCAGCTTTGCTGCAGACGGAGCACAGTGGATTCACATGGTTGACCTCGACGGCGCCAAGGACGGCAAGCGGGTTAACGACCAATTTGTGATCCAAGCGGCAAAACAGCTACATAATGTAAAAATTCAAATCGGCGGAGGAATCCGTACCGAACAGGATATCATCCATTATCTCAAAAATGGCATCGACCGCGTGATTATCGGCAGTATCGCAGTTTCTAATCCCGACTTCGCTATTGAGATGATTAAAAAATATGGCGCACAAATTGCAGTCGGTATTGACGCGAAAAATGGCTATGTCGCCACCCACGGCTGGCTCGATACCTCAGCGGTTAAAGCGACCGAACTTGGCAAACGCTTTGCGGACGCTGGAGCGGAAACGTTTATTTTTACCGATATTGCGACAGACGGAATGCTTTCCGGTCCAAACATCACGGCTGTCCAAGAACTGGCCGAAATAACTGGCAAAAATGTTATCGCGTCAGGCGGGGTCAGCAGTCTCGAAGACTTAAAGGCACTCTCCGCCGCAATGGGCATTGGCGGGGCAATTGTTGGCAAGGCGCTGTATGAAAAGCGGTTTACGTTAAAAGAAGCACTTTTGGTGTAAGGGGAGGGGATTTTTTTGACACTAACAAAACGGATCATCCCATGTCTTGATGTAAAGGACGGGCGCGTGGTCAAAGGGATTCAGTTTGTCCAGCTTCGTGATGCCGGCGACCCGGTAGAACTGGCCCGGTTTTACGATGAGCAAGGGGCAGACGAGCTTGTGTTTCTTGATATCTCGGCTTCGGTCGAGGGCAGAAAAACAATTGTCGAGGTCGTTAAAGCAGTTGCCTCCGAACTGGCAATTCCTTTTACAGTCGGTGGCGGAATCAATTCACTTGAAGACATGAAAAAAATTCTGCGCGCCGGGGCGGATAAGGTGTCGCTCAACACAGCGGCAGTGCAGAATCCTGACCTCATTAAAGAAGGGGCAAGCTACTTCGGTACACAGTGCATTGTTGTCGCAATTGATGCAAAGTTTGACGCAGAGCTTGGCACGTGGCGGGTCTATACCCACGGCGGCAGAACGCCGACCGATAAAGTGGTCATTAAATGGGCGAAGGAAGCAATGGAGCTTGGCGCCGGAGAAATTTTATTGACAAGCATGGACAGCGACGGAGAGAAAAACGGCTTTGACCTCTCTTTAACAAAGGCAGTCAGTGAAGCTGTGTCGATTCCTGTTATCGCTTCAGGCGGGGCCGGCAACGCCGAACATTTTGCCGACGCATTTACCAAGGGAAAAGCAGACGCTGCATTGGCTGCCTCCATTTTCCATTATAAAGAAACATCGGTCCATGAAGTCAAAAGTCATTTGCGTGATAAAGGAATATTGGTTCGCTGAAAGGGAGTATGGACAATGAATATAGAAGAAATACGTTTCGACGAAAAGGGTCTTGTCCCAGCGATCATTCAGGACGCCGAGACATTGGAAGTGTTGACACTGGCCTACATGAATAAAGAGTCTCTTGCGAAAACGCTGGAAACAGGCGAAACCTGGTTTTTCAGCCGCTCGCGCCAGGAGTTGTGGCATAAGGGGGCAACAAGCGGCAACACCCAATCAGTTGTTGGCATCAAGTACGATTGTGACCAGGATGCCCTGCTTGTCCAAGTGCAGCCAAAAGGCCCGGCCTGCCATACGGGAGCCGTCAGTTGTTTTTCCGGTGAGGGTGTTACGGAGCGAACATCAAGCCTTGCCGATTATCAAATCCTGCAGTCTCTTGAAAAAGTAATCTTGGATCGTGAGCGGGAACGCCCGGAAGGCGCCTATACCACTTATCTTTTTGAAAAAGGCGTCGATAAGATTTTGAAAAAAGTGGGCGAAGAGGCCGCCGAGGTGATCATAGCTGCGAAAAACCGTGATCATGAAGAATTGAAGTGGGAAGCAGCCGATTTACTGTACCACCTCCAAGTTTTATTGGTCGAACAGGGACTTCCGTTTAAAGAAGTATTGCGAACGTTAGAAGAACGGCACAAAGGCCGGTCCTAAATGGGCCGGTTTTTTTGATCACTTTCTTAATTATTCTGGCCAAAATGACAAACTATCTGGCCCTATCGCATTCCGCAACTCCAAAACCCCCCGACCCATCCCCGAAACAAAAAATTCCCATCCCCTTACCAAAGCCAATCCCTTCTCGTACAAGCCCGAATTGTGTTATACTACTTAAGTTATTAAAAGGAAGATGGAGGACTTCATGGTTAAGGACGCTAAAGCAAGACTGCAAAAAGGGAATCTCGTTACATTTGTCCCGACGGGGGAATATTATTTCAAAAAAGGAATAAAGGCATACCATCGACGTGATTTCCTCAAAGCAAAAAAATATCTGGGACGGGCGCTGCAGCTTGAGCCGGGTGAACCGATGATTGCCTGCCAGTTGGCGATTGTGTCAACCGAACTTGGCGAATTTGAAAATTCCAACCGACTCTTGCATCTCATCCTTGAAGATCTTGAGCACGAAATGGTGGAGTGCCACTATTTTTTAGCAAATAATTATGCCCACTTGGGATTTTTTAAAGATGCTTATCACCATGTAAAACTATATTTGGAACTCGATCCGGACGGAGATTTTTCCGAAGATGCAGAGGAATTGCTGGAGCTTTTGACTTTTGAATCGGATGACTTGGAGGAGGAGTTCTACCACCAGGACGATTTAATCGTCAAGCAAGAGCAGGCCCGCGAGCTGTTGGAAACGGGCTACTTTCATAAAGCGATTGAACTCCTGCATGAAGTGGTCGAGGAGTATCCGGAATATTGGTCGGCTTACAATAACTTGGCTCTTGCGTATTTTTACCTTGGCAAGAACGAAAAAGCGGAGTCGATACTAGATGACGTCGTGAAACGAAATCCGGGCAATCTGCACGCGTTCTGCAACAAAATGGTGTTTGCCCACTACCAAGGGCAGCTAAAATATGTTGCTGAGATGCTGGAAAAATTGAAAAAGGTCCAGCCGCTTCTGAGCGAGCATCAGTTCAAGCTTGGTACTTCGTTCGCGTTGGTCGGGGAATATGAACTTGCGTATTATTGGTTGAAAAAATTATATAAAACCGGGTTTGACGGCGATGGCCCGTTTTATTACTGGCTATCCCATGCAGCGTTTTTTACAGGACGGGAAACATTTGCCGTGACGATATGGAAAAAGGTTCTCGAGCTTAATCCAGATAAGGAAGGTCACGAGCCCTGGAATGTCGAACGGCCAGCCAGTGGATTTGAAGACCTGTCTCGGTCGATTTTTCAAAAGCTTGAAAGTGACTATGTAGAGGAGCGGCTATTTGCCCTTTTCCTGACATCGGTTTCGAGTAAAAAAGACGAAATCATTACTTCAAAGCGACTGTTCCAAAATCAGAAGTTTACGAAGCTGGAAAAGGAATATATTTCGCTCCTCAGGTCAGGGAAACCATCCCGGACGGCCGAGGCACAAGAGGTTGCTGAGTTATTTTATGAAAATTATCAGCCAATTGGCGCCGTTGAAGCAGGCCTGTATTTGATGTGGTTCTCGGTGTTTGTAGAGGTCGCTAAATCCAACATCCGCTTGAAAAATAAACACGCCTGGGCCGGAGCAGTGGAGTACGTTTGGCATCGTCTCCGCAGTGAAAAGGTGTCACAGCAGGAGCTGGCCAACCGCTACGGCGTGTCGTCAGCGACGATTGGAAAATATGCGAAGTTAGTTAATGAATTGCTGGACTAGTAATTTAGGAAAATCAGAAGAATTAGCCCAATTATCGCGGACGATGAGCAGATTTTTGGACTTAAAATAGAATGTTTAATACGATTAAGTCGGGAATACTAGACTTAATCGTTTTTTTATATAGGGAGTGTGAAAACCATGTCTGAAGAAAAAATTTATGATGTCATTATTGCTGGCGCCGGTCCTGCGGGTATGACAGCTGCTGTATATACATCTCGTGCGAATCTGTCGACGCTTATGATTGAACGCGGAATGCCGGGCGGACAAATGGCCAATACCGAGGATGTTGAAAACTATCCGGGATTTGAGAGCATTTTAGGACCGGATTTATCTACAAAGATGTTTGAACACGCGAAAAAGTTCGGCGCTGAGTATGCTTACGGGGATATTAAAGAAATCGTGGACCACGGTGATTACAAGGTGGTCAACGTAGGTTCAAAACAGTACAAAGCCTACTCCGTTATCATTTCAACCGGTGCCGAGTATAAGAAAATCGGCGTACCAGGTGAAAAAGAGCTTGGCGGCCGTGGGGTTTCCTATTGCGCCGTTTGTGACGGAGCGTTTTTCAAAGAGAAAGAGCTTTATGTCATCGGCGGCGGCGATTCCGCTGTTGAAGAGGGCGTGTACTTAACCCGTTTTGCATCAAAAGTAACGATTGTCCATCGTCGCGACCAACTTCGCGCCCAAAAGATTCTTCAAGATCGGGCCTTTGCTAATGAAAAAGTAGACTTCATCTGGAACCATACTGTGAAATCAATTAATGATAAAGATGGCAAGGTGGGTAGCGTAACATTGGTATCGACAGTCGATGGCTCCGAACAAACCCTGCCTGCTGATGGGGTGTTCGTATACATCGGCATGGTGCCGCTATCGAAGCCATTCGAAAGCCTTGGCATTACCAATGAAAACGGCTATATCGAAACAAATGAAGAAATGGAAACAAAAGTAAAGGGCATATTTGCAGCCGGTGATATTCGCGAGAAATCGCTTCGCCAAATTGTAACGGCCACTGGGGACGGAAGTATTGCCGCACGAAGTGTACAGTACTATGTGGAAGAGCTAAAGGAAGAAATGAAATTAAAGCAATAAAAGTAATAGGGTCACTAAGGGAAGAAGCAAGGAAACGAAGGGGAAAACTATCCTTTTGTAAATTTTGTAAACAAAAAAGTGAAAAAAGTAACCCGTTTTTCACCCAACTGTAACAGAAGTGAAACAAAAATATTGTATGCTTATATAAATTGACCCCCTTTAAAATATATACCTTTTCCGCACAGGACCAGCAGCCTGTGCTATTTTTTTGTGCTCCGCACAAAGGGAAACGTGATACTACCATTAACAAGGTGCAAAGTCATAGATTGGTGCCTGACACCAAAACTACTATCATCACTGTTAACAAATAATTAACAGAATTATCAATTTTGTATTCGTTGTGGCGGTGTTCTAAACATAGTATAATGGTATGAATCAATATTTATGTTATATTGGGATATTAGCGTAACCAACCGTTTTTATAAAGAGGGTGAATTGTTGTGCAACGGGTCACCAATTGTGTGTTGATTAGAGATAATAAGGTATTGTTGCTGCAGAAACCGCGGCGGGGCTGGTGGGTGGCACCGGGCGGAAAGATGGAGCCGGGTGAATCGGTCCGGGATTCTTGCATCCGGGAATACCGTGAAGAAACGGGCGTATACTTAAAGAACCCACAGTTAAAAGGAATTTTCACGATGATTATGAAGGAAGGGGATCAGCTTCTTTCAGAGTGGATGATGTTTACGTTTGTGGCTACGGATTCGGATGGCCTCGACCTTGATGAATCTGAAGAAGGGAAACTCCAGTGGCATCCGGTTGACCAAATTAAAGGTCTACCAATGGCCGCCGGTGACCTCCATATTCTTGATTACATGATCCACGGCAAGGGCTTGATTTACGGTACTTTTACATACACCAAAGACTTCCAGCTTATCGGTTATCGCTTAGATCCAGGTTAATATTGAATAGGAGGAATACAAATGAGTACCGGTTCGACAAATGATATTCAAATGGTCATTATTACCGGAATGTCTGGCGCAGGAAAAACAGTTGCAATTCAAAGCTTTGAGGATTTGGGGTTCTTCTGTGTCGATAATTTGCCTCCTACATTGCTGCCAAAGTTCCTTGAACTTATGAAAGAATCAGGGAATAAAATGAATAAAGTGGCCCTTGTCATGGACCTTCGCGGCAGGGAATTTTTCGACCATCTGTTTAAGGCATTGGATGACGATCTCGCGGAGACCTCTTGGGTTACCCCGCAAATTCTTTTCCTTGATGCAGATGATTCGACACTCGTTCGCCGCTACAAGGAGACTAGGAGGTCTCATCCGCTGGCAAAGTCAGCTTCACCGCTTGAAGGAATTAAGCTTGAGCGGGAGCTTTTAGAGGAATTAAAAGGAAGAGCCCAGATCATTTACAACACTTCCCAGATGAAACCACGGGAATTACGTGAGAAGATATTATCTGAGTTTACTGCGAATAACCATCAAATCTTTACCGTCAATGTCATGTCGTTTGGCTTTAAACACGGAATCCCAATTGATGCCGATCTTGTCTTTGATGTACGATTCCTGCCAAACCCACATTATATCGAGCACATGCGTCCAAAAACGGGCATAGATGAAGAAGTCTCCAGCTATGTTTTAAAATGGACGGAAACTCAGAAGTTTTTGGAAAAGGTCACCGACCTGCTCAGCTTTATGCTGCCTCATTATAAACGGGAAGGCAAAGCACAGTTGGTGATCGGGATTGGCTGTACCGGTGGGCAGCATCGTTCTGTCGCCTTAGCCGAATACCTCGGGCAATTTTTCCAAAAGGATTATAAAACTGTTGTTTCACACCGTGACATTGAGAGGAGAAAGGAAAAGACAACATGAGCTATATTGGTCAGCCAAGAATCGTTGTCATTGGTGGGGGAACCGGGCTGCCGGTGCTACTGCGGGGCCTAAAGCAATACCCCGTAGACATCACCGCGATAGTCACCGTGGCCGATGACGGCGGCAGTTCTGGCAGAATACGTGATGACCTGCAAATACCTCCCCCGGGCGATGTCCGCAATGTATTGGCGGCATTATCGGATGTTGAACCGCTCGTGGAGGAAATGTTTCAGCATCGGTTTAAAACATCAAATGAGCTTTCCGGCCATTCGCTCGGGAACCTGATTTTGGCGGCGATGACCTCGATTACCGGTAATTTCGTTCACGCCATCCAGGAAATGAGCAAGTTTTTGAACGTGCGCGGCAAGGTTCTGCCGGCCGCCAATCAAAGCGTCGTACTCCATGCGGAAATGGAGGACGGCACTATTGTTTCTGGAGAATCGAAAATCCCTTACTCGGGGAAAAAAATTAAAAAGGTCTTTTTGACGCCGAAAAATATCCGTCCGCTGCCTGAGACGGTTCAAGCGATTCGTCAGGCAGATTTGATTATTCTTGGGCCTGGCAGCCTATATACCAGCATTTTACCCAATCTTCTCGTACCAAGATTGGGGGATGAGGTCTGCCGCTCGGAAGCCAAAAAGGTGTACATTTGCAACTTGATGACACAGGCCGGAGAAACGCATGGTTATTCAGCAAGTGACCATGTGCGGGCGCTGTATGACCATATGAGTTGTGCGTTTATCAACACAATTCTGGTGAATAATGAAGAGATTCCGCCGGATGTTCAGCTTCGCTATAAAGAGGAATTGGCAAACCCTGTTTCCTACGATTTGCCGGGCCTTTCCGAGCTTGGACTTGAGGTGGTGCACGCCGACATCGCTAACCTCGAAAACGGTGCGCTTCGGCATGATCCAAAAAAAGTCGCAAAAATTTTATATAATTTATTAATTGCTGAAACCAAAAAGCGTTATGAAGCGTAAATAAGGTGTCTGTATTATTTTTTTAGCTAATAAGAAATAATGAAATTTTAGGAAATTTTTTTATTTCAGCTTTGCACGCATAAATTCAACTACGCCTCTGTCCGTCCTAACGGACTTGCCAGTCGGCGCGTTTACATTTAATAAAGTGTCTGTTTCAGTTGGAGGTGAGGGAATGTCTTTCGCTTCGGAAACGAAAAAGGAATTAACGAACCTGGAAGTGAAACCCTGTTGCAGCCTTGCCGAGCTGTCGGCATTGATTCGCATGAACGGTTCCCTTTCCTTTTCTAATCGAAAAATTGTCGTCGATATTCAAACCGAAAATGCAGCGATTGCCAGAAGAATTTACACATTATTGAAAAGGAATTACCAGGTGCAGGTCGAACTCCTCGTTCGGAAAAAAATGCGCTTGAAAAAGAACAACGTCTACATTGTCCGGCTGGCAGAACAGGCCAAAGAAATTCTTGAAGACATGAAAATCATCGGAGAAGGGTTTACCTTTATCCACGATATTTCAGAGGAGCTCATCAAGAAGAAATGTTGTAAGCGTTCTTATTTACGCGGCGCATTTCTCGCCGGCGGTTCTGTCAACAACCCGGAAACGTCTTCCTATCATTTGGAAATTGCTTCACTTTATAAGGAACATAATGATTCCTTATGTGAATTAATGAATACATTTGGGCTCAACAGCAAGACGTTGGAGCGGAAGAAAGGCTATATCAATTATTTAAAAGAGGCAGAAAAAATCACCGAGTTTTTAAATATTGTCGGGGCTCATAACGCCTTGCTCCGCTTTGAGGACGTGCGGATTGTCCGCGATATGCGGAATTCGGTCAATCGCCTGGTAAACTGTGAAACCGCCAATCTGAATAAAACCATTGGCGCATCGCTCCGGCAGGTTGAAAATATCCGTTTTATTGACCAAACTGTCGGTCTGCAGATTTTGCCTGATAAATTGCGGGAAATCGCCGAGCTTCGGATGAACTACACCGAGGTGACACTGAAAGAGCTGGGGGAAATGGTGTCCGGCGGAACAATAAGTAAATCGGGCATCAATCACCGGTTGCGGAAAATCGATGAGATTGCTGAGAAACTGCGAGCCGGGGAAGTGCCTAAGCAATAATTTCTTGTGAAGAAATTGTCAATTTATTTTTTTGGAATAATATATATAGAAGGAACATATTTGAGGAGGAATTTGTCATGTTGGAGAAACAAGTAGAAGTCAAGTTGAAAACAGGTCTGCAAGCCCGCCCTGCGGCACTGTTTGTGCAGGAAGCGAATCGCTTTTCGGCCGACATTTTTCTAGAGAAGGACGGCAAAAAGGTCAACGCGAAAAGCATCATGGGCTTAATGAGCCTGGCGGTTGGTTCTGGCGTGGTGATCAACATTATTGCGGACGGCGATGACGAAGAAAAAGCCATCACCGAACTGGCACAATTTATTGAAAAAGATCATTAATAGGAGAGGTTCGGCTGTTGTGGATGGCTGGACCTTTTTTGTGTCTAAAAAAGGGTTTGGCGAATAATTTTTGATATTCGGCGAATAAGTGATGGGATTCAGCGAAAAACTCGGCTAGTTTGGCGAATACTTAGACCAGTTCGGCGAATAACCTCTTTTTCATAAAAAAGCAACCGGCCCTCAAGGCCGGTTGTCTCTGTCAACATTATTTAGCTAATCAGAATTTATATCCATAAATTCTGAACGCATAAATTCAACTACGCCTCTGTCTTCGTCCTAACGGACTCGTCAGTCGGCGAGTTTTCATTTATCTTTCTTTTCGATAGGGTTGCGTGTTACGATATTGTCGATTAAGCCGTACTCTTTGGCTCTTTCAGCTGTCATGAAGTTATCTCGGTCGGTATCGCGCTGGATGACCTCGATTGGCTGGCCGGTACGCTCAGCTAAGATGCCGTTTAATTTTTCACGAAGGAACAAAATACGCTTGGCGGCAATCTCGATTTCAGTTGCCTGGCCTTGTGCCCCGCCGAGCGGCTGGTGAATCATGACTTCCGCGTTCGGTAATGCAAAGCGCTTGCCCTTTTCCCCTGCAGAAAGTAAGAAGGCACCCATGGATGCTGCCATACCGATACAAACAGTAGATACATTCGGACGGATATATTGCATTGTATCATAGATCGCCATTCCGGCTGTGATGCTTCCGCCAGGGCTGTTGATGTATAGGGTAATGTCTTTTTCAGGGTTTTCTGCTTCCAGGAACAATAATTGCGCCACGATACTGTTGGCCACATTATCGTCAATCGCGCTGCCAAGCATGATAATCCGGTCTTTTAATAAACGGGAATAAATGTCATATGCACGTTCGCCACGGTTCGTTTGTTCAATAACTGTAGGAATCAAATTCATTTTTCTTCCTCCTCTGAATGGAAATGTAAAAGCTTATGTATAGTTATCATACAATGATGGTCAATAAAGGTCAAACAATTCACCTTGAAATTTTTTCGACAACTCCCTCAATAAGCATAACCAATCCCATGGCTTTTTAAAACCCTATTGATAAAACGAAAAGAGACAGTCTAATGGTCATTTGTTTAATGACTCTAGACTGTCTCTTTTAGTGACGCCCTCGGCAGGAATCGAACCCACATTTTAAGAACCGGAATCTTACGTGCTATCCGTTGTCGCCTTGTGGTTAAGAAGTCCTCGATAATGGCTATATATCAATGGTTTAGCATGATTTCGCTATTTTCACTGCGTGTTATTTACGCAAAAGACGAACCTCGACTTACCCAAATGATACTAAATAGCCATTTTAGTGTAAAGAGAAAAGACAGATATTTTTACCTGTCTTAACAAAATTCAAAACGATAACCAGAATAATGTTGTCTGCCATTTTTAGCATAACGACCAATCATCGCTTTGTTCAAATTCAAATGTTTGCCAGCATCTGCAAGAGAAGAAAATTTAATTCGTTCATTACCTCGGATTGCAATAACGCTTTTGCTTTGCGATTCGTTAGCCATTCTTCGATTTTCCTCGGCAGTAATCACTCGACAATTTTCCAAGCTGTAAACTGTGGCACCGTTCCTGTCTTTGTCCAGTTGATAGCCTTTTTGATAAAGCAATTTTCCGTTTTCCATATGATTTTTAACATCTTCAACAAAGTTCCAAAAATCGTGCCAACGTTCACAGACTGTTATACCTTTGCCACCATAGAATTTATATTTTACGTGCTTGGGTCTGTAACATCTGTCGTGCATTGATTTCCAACGATTGTACAATGGGTGGTCGTGTCTTCGTTTTCTCATACTAATCCCTCCAATACCGCTATTATATTGAAGGAAAATCGGTCTGTTAGGTTTCCTATCCTATTAAAAAACAAACCACAAGCTCATCAAAGCCTGCGGTCTGGTGGTGTACTACATTGCCCTATTTTATGCAGAATTAGCTTTATACAAACCTTTGCATTTTTCACACCTTGGAGCCATGAATTGGTGAGTTTGTGTTAAATGATTGTAATTGCGCTTATCAACAATGCCATCACATTCCACATTACAGCAATCAACTTGCATGACAGATTTCACTCCATCAAATTTCAGAATGCTAACATTTTCAAAGCCACAGATTTCCATGTTATACAAAAGTGATTCTTCAGTATGTGGGTTTTTGTTGGTGGCACGTATTAACAGTCCTTCATTTTTGGCTCCAATAACATCAGGTACATTAAATACAAATTCTTTGGTGCCATTGATGAAGAATTTTATATTTTTAACTTTGCTATTCGATTTGATAGCATTTGCTGCTGCTTCAATATGCAATCCAAAATGTTTGCTGGCTTCAGTTGTAGTAAAAAACGGACCTATTGTTTCGTTATTTATTTGAGCATAAATCATCGGCAATTCAAATTTTTCAATCTTATTCATTAAGTTTCATCTCCGTAAAATGTAGATTTTACAATATGATTATATTGAAAGCATTTCTAGATGTTAGGTAGAGTCGAATATTTTTTTAAAAATTTTTTCTTCATTTATATGGAAAATAAAAAACCTAAGCTCAATGAATGATTAAATTCACATACAATTATTGTCATTTCTTTAGTTCAAAAATGGTAAAATTGTCTAAAGGAGGTATGATACATATGGCATATTACTATCGAAGGAATAGTGGCTATAAAAAGAAGTCAAAGGGTAGCTCCCTTCCCTCCAGAAAACTTCAAATGTACTGTCCAAAACATGGGGAGCTTGTTGGCTATGCTAACTCATATGAAATAGTAATTTACGAATCTTTAAATGTTCAAAAAAATAAAGTTGAATTAAAGTGTTTCAAATGTCTAGAAGAGGAAACCAAAGTGGCACAAGAGCATTATTCAACTGAATACGCAAAAGCTGACAAACAAAGCTTAAAAACCTATGGGAGAAAAGCAAAATTTTTAGAAGTAACAGGCATTATTCTGTATAATGGCGGATTTTTTGGTTATTTTTATTTCTGGTATTTATGGGGTTGGCTTGAGGCATTAGTGCCAAGTGGTTTTATAATTGCTTTAGGTGTTATTACAGCTTTGCAAGGCGAATCTTTACAAAAGAAATATCTTGAATATCGTAAGGAACTTACAAAAGATTTACATTTTGTTTCAAACGCTCGAACATTTGTTGATGATGAATCAAGAATCATTTTTAATTGGAGAATGGAACAGGCCAGAATAAAAGAAGAAAGAATGGACTACTCATTTGAAGAAATTGATAAAATGACTGGCATACAATTTGAGGAGTTTGTAGAAAATCTGCTCAAGAAAAGTGGTTATACAAATGTTGAAACCACAAAAGCTTCCGGTGATGAAGGCGTGGATATTATTGCTTACCGAAATGGCAAAAAAATCGCCATTCAATGTAAGCGATACAAAGCCAAAATATCAAACAGCGCTGTTCAGCAAGTTTACTCAGGAAAAAGTTTTTATGACTGCCATGAAGCCTATGTGATAACCAATTCACAGTTCACTGAAAATGCTGTCACACTAGCTAGGAAGTTAAAAGTTAAGCTAATTGACCGAGAGCGATTATTTGATATGGTTGAACAAGTAAGTGACAACATCCAACAAGGCAAAACTGAATATCAAGCTGAGTTTAAATTTGATAGTTTATGAAAATACAGGAAGTTGAGGTGTGTAAATTGACCGCATTATCTTTCGGAAAATTAGAAGAAGCATATATTTTCGTATATGAAAATGCAAAGGAACTTTTGGATGAGTCAAGATTATTATTTGAACATAAAAACTATGCAAGATGTTATACCTTAGCTCAAATTGCAATCGAAGAATTGGCGAAACTTCCGATTATTTATCAAGAAGCTACTCGGTCATTTTTTAAAGAGCCACACGACTGGAAGCACTTTTATAAACGTCTACGGAGCCACGAAGCTAAGAATAGGCAAAATTTCGTTTATTTTAGAACAATATTAGACGTGACTGAAGGAGAACATCCTGATTTTGAATTTAATAAGTTGGAGCAAACACTGAAATATTTTAATGACATGAAAAACATGAGTTTGTACGCTGACGTAAAAAACAATAAATTTACAAAGCCTTCAATGGAAATAAAACAGCATACAGCTAAGGAACTTTTACAATTAGTAGAAGGGATGTTTGAAATATTTTCTCTTACTGGCTTTCAAAATAAAGGCGGTATAAAAAAATCCTTAGACCATGAGGGTGCAAGAATAAAAAGGGAAATTTTCAGAAAAGCTGGCTTAATTAAATAATTCATTAGAGTAATGGAGGAGAAATTTTGGATATTACAATGAATTTGTCTGAAGTACTTTTGTATTTGGAATTAATGCAAAGGAACAAAAACAAGCCAGGGTTAAAAGAACTTAATATAATGTTATATTTCCTTAAGAATTACGAAGAGGTAAAGACATTTATCAAAAAAATCGACGATCTTAATTTTAAACTGCCGCTAAATTTTTATTATGGCTGCTTAATACATTTCATTGAGGATTATTATGACTGTATTAACTTACGGAATAAATTTATAAACAGGGCTCGACAAGAAAGCATTTTTTTCATTCAGCAAATATTGTTAAGTAAATCAAAGGAACAAGCTTTAGAAGTGATAAACGAAGCTAAACTGTATGGTGTTAATTTACACGAGGATTGGGCTAACAGGTGTAATTCCATGTGGGAAATCAAAAGAGACCAAGCAGTGTGGAAAGAATATCGGGAATCATATGAATTAAATTTTTTTCCTGAAGTATATGAAGAATTTCAAAAAATGAAATCAGGATATTTTGAAAGCTTATCATTAAAAGAATTGAAACGAAACCTCTCACATAAAAAAGCAACTAAAAACACTCATAAAGTATCAACTGCTGTATATGACAGGAATGTATTTGTAAAAGAATTTGCTAGACGGGTAGCCAAAGGAATTTGCCAGTTATGTGAAAATGAAGCCCCATTTACTGACAAGCAGGGCAACCCATTTTTGGAAATTCACCATATTCATTATTTATCTCGTGGTGGTTCTGATACCATTGATAACGTGGTGGCATTATGTCCGAATTGTCACAGAAAGGTTCATTATTTAGAATTAGTTGAAGATACTAAAGCATTAAAAGCAAAGGCATTAGCAAATATGAATATATAAAACGTCAGCGCCAAGCACTGACGTTTTATGTGATTACTCACGGTTTTGCATATATGATTGAAACTTTTGCATATCTCCGTAAAGTGCTTCAAACACTTCCGTCCAGCGGTCGTCCTCATGGAAAGTTTGAGCAACTGCCTCAGCAAAATGATAATTTCCATCATGTTGAGGAACTACTTCGTAAATTCGTTGCTCATAAAGGTTATGATTGACGTCCTCACCAACTTCAATCTTATTGCGGTATTCATTAAAAATGTCTATGATGGCACGGTACTGTTGTCTGGTTACATTGTACTCGAAAAGCATTCTGGATACAGCGTCATTATCAAACAAAAGCTGTTGACGAAATTCGATAAAATCCAATCTTTCTTCCAATGTCATAATATCACCTCCCAACTTTCCATTATTCGCCATCGAGCGACAAAAGTCCTTCAATAAAAGACGAACTTCGTAATCAAATTACTAGGTCAAAACAAAAATACTCCCGAAGGAGTGCTTTAAATTTCTTTAAAGAATGGAACTTGAAAACCATTAAGTTGAGATTGTGCCCATAATTTATCATTTCGATTATATTTTCTTTTATCTGGTAGAAAACCTTTTGAATTAAATATATTAAATACTATGTTGTTCGTAGCATGGCCTGAAATATATTTTAACCCTTGATTTTTTGCGAAATCTTCCAAGTTATTAAGGACAATCTCAAAAATTCCATTCTTTAATCCATCAAGTTTTTCATTTTTAGCTAAAACCACATCATTAATAAATAATTCTTCTTTATTTAGTTTTGAAATGTGTAATCCAATTATCGTATGCTCTAAACCTAAAGTGTCTTTCCATAATATTTGAGGAAGATTGATTTTCATTAGGTCTTTATATTCAAAACTATCACTATATTTTTTAAAGTATCTATTTAACCTTGAATCCATGTTATCGTTGTATGCTCTTGTTGAAATAGACATATTATAATTAGTGGGATTCATTTTTCTTACCTCATTATCAAAATATATTTTGATATTGGGATCCTTTCCTAATACGTCTTTTATTTCTTTTATGGGTAAAATACTTTCTAAATTATTTAATGGTGCATTCCATGTTTCTGTAGCCAATCTTATCCTCTCCTAGCCTAATATATTCTTCTTCTAATATTCGGAAAATGATTACCAAAGTCCTTCAAACAAAAAATAAACGTGCCATCAATCGGCACGTTTTCTTTCGTTTTCTAACCGTTCTGTAATATCGCTAAATCTTGGTTAGGCTTTTCTGTATGTTCAAAAAGAATAAACTTGCCAGCGTGGATCTATACGATTCCAGCTGGTATATTCTAAATCATTCCCCATTCGTATTAATGATAAAGCCATCGACTTTTTATAAATTAATTTCAATCCCATTTCGCAATTTTCCCCTTTTGTATCGGTGGGATCTGGGCAAAGCCCAGACCCACCTCAATTATACTTCCTTCAATTTCATTTCTATATCCCAGACCAATTTAGCATCAAACAGTTTCAATTTTTCCAGCAATCCATAAGCTTCTTCGTGATAAATCAAATACGCCATTTCATCGACATTGTTAAATAAACCAATATCAATCACTAGCTCTGTAGTGGCTACGGCTAACCATTCATCTTGTTTTTCTGGGTGAAAATACAATTTGTTCAAGATTTTTATTGCTGTACGGGTTAAATCTGTCATATGTAATCATTCCTCCTTTTGCCATTATTGTAAGAAATGGCACGAAATTGGACTAGAGGGTAGTTTTTCAAAATCTAACTTTTTTGGGGTAGGTGCCAGACAACTACGCATAGTCGCCAGACAAATAACTAGGTAGTCGCTGAGCAACTAACTAGGTAGTTGCCAGACAACTTCTAACTATACTTAATAACTAAACTTATTAAACTAAAACAACAAAAAAGAAAACGACACAGCGAGGAAACTAGCGTTTCTCGCCCGCTGCTTTTCTTCCCTGTGGGAAGGTGTTTTCAAATCAATATAATGAAGAAACTATTTATTTTTAAAAAATATCGGAAGTCGCCTTACGTTTGAAAACGACCTCAATATAATAACGGTGTAATAAGAAACGCACCTTGAAAAACAAATATTTTTTTACTCTTTTCTATTAGAATCTACTTACTTCTAATCGAGAACTGTATATATCAAATATAACGGTAGAAAGGAAACGTGCTATGAAAGAAAATATCTCGGTTTACATTGAATCAAACGTAATTAAAAAAGTTGAAGCTTATGCGAAAACTGAAAAACGCTCCAAATCAAATGCAATTCAATACTTGTTAGAAATGGCATTAAGAAATTTAAAGGAAGACAAATAATTGAATATTAATATTCAAAAATATCAAATCAAATCAAAAGGAGAATGAATTTTTATGACAACAACATTATCAAACGAAATGAATGAGATTTTAGCATTATTAAACTTAGCATCTTATGGAACAGCATCATTTGAGGAATTGCCAGTACCTGAGCAAGATTTAATTGCTCACAAACTACAATTAAAACAAGCAATCAAATTAGGCGGTATCACAAATGTTGAAAAAGCTAAAAAATGGTTGGAATTAATTGAGCTGATTTATGATTGGGCGCTTGATAATCAAGAATATGATTTTCAACACGATTTAGTATTTTACGAAGATGGTTCGGTCTTAATTCAAAGTTACTACGGAGATTACGAAGACGAATTTGAAGTTGATTTTGTCGATGGCGTATTACTGTTAAACGGTGAAGAATTTAATTCAATTAATTTTCTTATGAATGCCATTGAATTCAACCTTGCAATTAACGGTTAACTAACATGAGCTACTTCGGTAGCTCTTTAATATTGGAGCTAAAGGAGTAGCAAATAATGTATTTACACGATGAAAACGTTAATCACAATACGTTCTATCAGCCACGAAAAACTATGATGGTTGACGATAGAATCAAAGACGACAAAGAAGGCGGTATTTGGGCGGTAATGCTCTATGCAGCCATCGAAGATAAAATTGGTTTGTCTAAGTACAAACACACTCAAGAAGGTAAAAAAGATTTTGTCGATAGCAACGGTGAATACTTTTGTTGTTTACCCCAAAAAGATGCTCTGAAAGAGATTGGAATCAAAAGTAGTACCTATAAACAAGCAAAAAAGTTTTTGCAACGAGTTGGCTTAATTCACTTCAAAGAACAAGCAGAAAAGAAACAAGGTGTCGCTTCTAGGATTTACGTTAAACCTTGGGACATTTGGACATTGGAAAATGGATTTTATTCTGATGGCAAATGGATTAACGAACCAACAATTGTTGATTATTATGACCCAAAGAATATAATTCGAGCAACACCAAGAAATAAAAAAGAACTTGTATTTTAAATCAAATCAAACGGACGAGGGCTGCTGAAGTGGCTCTCCTTTTATTTTATCAAAGGAGAAATAAACAATGGAAAAGGAAATTTACAAGTGGGTACCTGGCTTTGAGGGACACTACAAAATTAGCAATTTCGTAAATGTACTTTCTTTTAAAAGAAATAAAAATGGGGAACTATTGAAATTAGGCAAAGACACCCGAGGATACTATTCATTTATCGCTTGTTTAAAAGGTAAAAAAAGAACATTATATCCTCATGTTTTGATTTGCACGTTATTTGTCGGAGATAAACCGTCTAAAAATCATGTTCCAGACCATATAGATGAAAATCCTTTAAATAATTGTTATTGGAATTTACAATGGCTTACTTACGGAGAAAATACAGCGAAATCAAGACCAGCTGGATTTAAATTTTCTAGTTCTAAAAGGCCAGTTGTTCAAAAGGATTTAAACGGAGAAATAGTTGCAATTCACCCAAGTCTTAGCTCAGCTGCTCGGGTAATTGACCCTACTACTGCTCTTAATGGCATAAAGTATGCTTGTCAAAAGAAACTTAAAACTTACAAGGGCTTCATTTGGGATTTTGCTGAGGACGGTGCTAATCATGAGAAATAAGGTGCTAGACCTATTATTCGATATTAAAGATTTTAAGAATACCGAGGAACTGATAATAGCACTAAACAGCTATTCACCTTTAATGAGCAAAGATACTGACAGGGTGCTTAACGGTTTCTATTTGGTATTAAAGGAACTGGCTTTTGATAGTAGTTATCAGCGTCATACGCTATTAGCAACAATGGTCAATGTGAAACGGAACTATGGTATGTTGACGTACTTCACTCATACTGTTGAGCAAATGAACGCTATCACATTAGCAATCACTCATGTTAAGGACTGTTTACGGACACAAAGGAATGAAGTGGAAAGTGTTGAGCTGTGCGAACAACAAAAGAAAGCCATTGAAGAAGAAAATCGGATTTTTGGGCAATTAGCTAATGATATTAGAATGTTATTCCTTAAGGCACGAGGGAAAGATGCAACTACTTGGTATACACCTGTTGAGCGTAAACCAATATGGGCATTGAAAGTCAAAGGCAAAGACAGTGAAGGATCTGAACCATTTATTGCTGGGTATAAAATAAAACAAGTCGCTATGCTTTTGGGAATGAGTAGTGGTAGCGTTCGTAATGCTCTGAAAAATAACATTGTTAAGGGCTATAAACTTTATTATGTGGATTGAATAACATCGGCAAACATTTGCTGGTGTTATTTTCTTTAAGAAAGGTTGATATAAATGGCATGGACTAAAATATGCAGTGGCTGTGGTAAACGGATTGAATACAATGCTACTTGTAACTGTAAAAATCATATTAGGAATAAGTCAACCGAGGGTGAGACGGATAAGCTTATGCGAAGCTCCCGTTGGAAAAAGAAACGTAGATATATCATTGACCGTGATATATGTATGTGCCAGCGGTGTTTTTGGAAATATCAAACGGTCAACATTACTGAGTTAACTGTTCATCATATTCATTCGAGAAAGAATTATCCTGAATTAATGTGGGAAGATAGCAATCTCATTTGTGTATGTATGACTTGTAACAATCAGCTTAAGAAGGTTAAAGATGGAACACTTGATTTTGATTGGACAGCACCTGAAGAAGAGTATCATTTGTGATTGCTAGTCCCCCGGTATAGCAAACTTAAAATTAGTGAAGGAAAATCGAAGACAAGGTAGGCTTCCTTTACATGGAACCTCCCTAAACTCAAAGATACGGTGAAATTGTAAAAAGGAGAAAAAATTAATATGTATAACGTAGGTAGACCAAGAAAACCAGCTTTAATGAAGCAAGGCCGTTCCGAAAATAAAAAGGAACTTAAAATTCGTGAAGAGCAGGAAAAACGTTTAATGGGAAATACAGATATGGTTAAAAACGTACCAGACTACCTTGACCCATTAGCAAAAGCTTATTACAAATTTATCGTTACTGAAATGGAAATCAGTGGTTTGTTAACTAATCTCGATATACCGTTGCTTGAACAAACTGCTGACGCATTGAGCAAATTAAGACAATGTGACGATATAATTAATGCTGAAGGAATTAAAATCACTCAAATAGACCGCTATGGACACACACAGGTGAAAGAACACCCAACCGTTAAAACAAAAATGCAATACATGAACGCATATAAAGCTTTATCTGGTCAGCTCGGAATGTCTCCAGCTTCAAGAGCACAACTCGCTGGTATGCAAATACAAAAGCAAGAAGAAGAGCAAGACCCATTGCTGCAATTATTAAAAGCGCACTCATAGGGAATGACAGTTTTGAGCTGCTATTCCCTTTGTAGCTTAAATTGTTTCTTCAGGTGTATCTTCTAGTGCAAAAAATATTAAAAAGCGTATACCAAAAGGAGTAATTACATTTTTTTCTTCAATTAGGCTCATTTGTCCTTTTTCATTAAAATCGCCGCCATCAACATTAGCAACTTTACTCTCAACAAGTCCCAATCGAATTAATTTATTTTGCTGATAAACTCCAATAGCTTCTTTTTCATAAAATAAGTTCCGCTCATGTTTATTCATATCTTCAGGCTTATATAATACAATGGATGCTTTTAATGATTCTTTTCTCATTTCATATGGCATGTACTTTTTCACAAAAATCATTATATCGCTGTATCTTAGCTCTGAAAGCACATCGTAATAATGATAAATTCGTTCAATTTCATGTATATCATTATCAATAATATATTCAAATCCATCAATAATTACTTTTGCTTTTGAATCTTCATCATCTTCCATTAAACTATTAACAATCAACGGAAATATTTCTTGCTTGTAGAAAACTTCATTTTCCCTTTGTTCAATTTTTTCTTTGATAATTTGTAATTGTGGTTCATGCGTATTCATTCGTTTTTCAAGTTTCTTTATTTTGTACGATTGTAACGCTTGTCCAACAGTTGGGATTGCCTCTAAACCAACGTCCACTGCTGTATCTATTACTGTTCCTTCCACGATATTCAGCATATCTTTAATGTAATTAACTGGCTCCATATCATTTCCACTCCCTCTTTTTGTATATTAATATTCAACTAAATAATATCAGAAATGTCATTAGGTTGGGTATCTGGCGAAGCCAGATCCCAACCAATTTATTTAAAATAAATTTCAGAAATACCCTTAGTTTATCATTGGCACTGTATATATAAATTGTAGATGTCCAACATCTAATGAACATCTACTAAATTGAATCGAATGGAGATAAGTAAAATGAAAGATAAGTTGATTGAAGTTTTAAATACAATTGCAGATTTAAAAAATATGAATCCTAACATTATGGTAGAAGTTAAAAAGGCAATAGTCCACTTTTGTCAACGAGAAAATTACACTCAAACCGAAACTTTGAATTTCCTCAATCAAGCTTTAACTTTAATAAATGAAAAACAAGTTACTATGGGTTGTGTAAAACATCATTGGCTCAATGATTAACATTATTGTTGTCGGAAGACAGCAAAAACTTTGTCATGAAAAAGCATCTGAATCCGTTGTAGGAATTTGCTTCAAATGAATGGCAGAGTTTTTGGTGTTTTTTGCTCATTACACCAGTGTTTCACTGCGCTTTGTTCAGTGCTATTGAACGCAAATTCTAATTTTCCATTTGATTTTGTGACTTGATTAAATTCAAGTCACCTTTCCGAACTTTCAGCAGAGTCTTTAATTGACTCTGCTTTTTTTATTTTATACGAAATCAATAAACAAAGGGGTTTTACAAAGTATGACGATTAATAAAATGGAACTTCGCCTTGAAAATATGAATTTAACAGGCACAGACGAAGGATTAAAAGTGTCTGGCTACGTTAATAAAACGAACCAATGGAGTCAAGTGCTTGGTGTTCGTAAAAAATTTGTTGAAAGAATTGAACCAGGAGCTTTCAGAAGAGCATTGCAAAATGGTAATGAAATTCATTTTTATGCTGAACATGACCCTACAAAAATCCTTGCTTCAACTCGAAACGGTTCACTTGAACTTCGAGAAGATGAGCAAGGTCTTTTTATGTCTGCAAAAATCAGCGACACAAGCTGGGGACGAGACTACCACACGCTCATTAGTGACGGAATTATTCAAAACATGAGCTTCGGAATGAAAGTCCTTAAAGACAGTTGGAAGAAATTAAACGATGGAACATATCAACGCTCAATCAGTGACATTTTTCTTGCTGAAGTTTCTGCAGTAAGAAACCCAGCTTATATTCAGTCAACTATAGCAGCACGTTCTATTGAAATTGTTGAAGACGTTGAACCAACAGAAGAAAAACAAGAAGCTCACACTCAGCAAAACCAACAACCGCAAACTGATGAACACCCACTCCAAGAACTAATTGAAAATAAAAAATGCAGCTTGAAATTGGCTGAAATGTTAGTTGCTAATGGCGATAAAGAATCAGTAAAAACAGCTGAAAAGTTAAAAGGAGAAATTAGACAAATGGAAACACAATTAAAATCACAAACTGCTACTGTTGAAAATGAAAAACAGGAAGAAAGATCAGTGTATTTCATTTTTGGTTATCCAGCAGTTGTAAACGACAATGCCAGTCTTAATCAAATTATCTTTGGTAACATGTATGATGGCTACAGAACTTTACTTTCAACAGGTGTTGACCCATATCAAACGACAGATATTTTCGGTAAACCAACTATTATTGACCAACGTTCGTTTGTTTTACAAAAAGCAACTGATACAGCTCGTCAAGTTAGCGGAACACCAGTTTATCTAATGCACGCTTTTTTTGGCGGAAAAGTAATCAACAAGGATTGTTTTGTTCGTCTTGATATTAAAACGGTTTAATGAGAGCTCTTTCGGGAGGCTCTTTATTCATTTAATAAGTTGGAGGAATATTAATGGCTAAAAAAATAGTATGGTTACAATCATGGGCTACCAATGCAACTAATGGTGTTGCATTTAAATATCCAGCTTTCGCTGGTCAATCACAAAACCTTTGGCCAACATACATTGCTAAAAATACAGTTTATTCATGGATTGAAGACATATCGGTAGATGCAGCTGCCGATTATTTTGTTAAACAAGGTTGGGCAATTTATTATGACAATTGGTGGACATATCCTAACAGACCATCTCGAGTACACTATCCATATTAATAAATTTGCATTTTAATAATTCATTACCGAAAGGGCTGGGAAACCAGTTCCTTTTTTTAGGGTAAAATCCGTATTTTACATTATCAGAAGCTAGCAAGCATTTCGTCATTTTTAGTCCTTCATGACGGAGTGCTTGGTGCCTTTTGATACTAGATCATTTCTTTGTCGACTATGAAATTGAGATCGTAAAAAATGGTGCCATGTAAAGGTGATTTATTGCTTGACCTTACACTGGTCTTTCACAAAATCAAACTTTAATCAAGCTTAATAATAAGATTACCTTTGGTAACAAAACCTTCCCACTTTTGTACACTTAGGCTATGTATAGCTAAAGTTTGACTTGCGATAATACTTGAACGGCTTTGCTGTAAGCAAAGATATTATGAAGTCAAACACAATTTAGCTAAATCATTTTTTCGAGTTTTAGTTTCAATTGTTTTTATGTAGATTAGCATTGTTGTCAATGAAACTACCGATGATTAATGTTGCCATGACTCCTTAACAGGACGAGCGCTTATCACTGGTAGTTTCGATTTTTTTAAGTTGTATTTCGATTTATACGCAAAGTTTGAATTAAGACCGCTTAGCGCAACTGCTGGCGGTCTATTTTTTTACATAACTATCTCAATACAAAGGAGAATCAACATGAACAAGTCACTTAAAGCCATTTATTTTAATGTAGAAATTGTCTTTGAAAATATCACTGAAGCAAGCAAGATTTTAAACATTCCTCGCCAGAGCATCACACAATTTATCAATAATGGCAAAGAACATTTTTCAGGCTATCGTTTTGCTTATTGTCGTAATTAGCACCTTCCGTTAATTCGCTTGGTGACTGTTTTTATATATTTTTGATACTAAAAATATACATATTCTGTATATACGTATTTTGAATGAATATTAGGCCATATACATTATATATACTTTTTATCTCTGTTGCTCCAGCCATTCCTTCTGCATTTGTTTAATGCCTTCTGCTCGTAATTTTGCGCTTTCCTTTACAGATTCTGTTCGTTGTTCCATTACTGGGTCTTTAGGGAAAAATCCTTGGTATAATATCACTGCATACAAACAAAACATTAACGTTAAAGCAAGACCTAAAGCTGTGGTTTTAAGTATGTCCTTCAACGGTGCCACTCCTTTGAGGGAAGGCCTTGCTGTTTGCAAGACCTTCAAATTTGAATATTAATATTCAAAAATTAATAAGGCATTTCATCATCTTCAGTGGTTTCGAGCCAATTGTAGAATGGAATTTCACCACTGCTGCTTAATTCAATTTTTCCGTTTTTAATATCGACCTTATGCGCCATGTTTTTGATTGAAGCGTAGGCATAAGCTTTAATTTTATCTGCTGGTACTCGGTACTGTGTACCGTCTTCAATTTTTTCATTAACGAACTTTTCAATTAAAGTCAGCCATTGTTGTTTTGACCACCTATTTGGAGCATAGGAGGTGTAAAACTCATTACAGGCATCTAAAAGAGCTATTTTAAATTGAATTGGATTTAAGAAATTCTTGTTAATATCATTAACAATGTTTCCTTTATCTTTATTTTGTTTTTCTTTGTTTGTTTGTCCATGTTTATTTAATAGGTGTCGATTTTCAACTGCGCAAAATGAATTGTTGATGGTGAATTGTTCATTTCCAACAACGCAAAAATCCTCAGAAGAAGTAATTACCTCTTTTTCTTCATTTTTGGGCTGCTGAATTTCAGCAATTGAACCATTTAACAAATGCGTAAAGCTTTCCGATATTGCGATTATTTTAAATCCCCCTATATTTACCTCTTGAATCATATTTAAAACGTGGCTATCGTCAAAAGCTACGTCACTGACGTTGTAATAATACAAAGTCTTTTTACCATCTCGATAAGTGATAGTGACCCAGTATTTTTTCGCTTCCAGTTCCTTAATTGCATTGGTTATCGGACCTCGACCAAACTTGCTGTATAGTTGCATTTTGCTGATTACCCAGCTTTCTGGTAAGGACATTAGGTGGCTGATAAGACCGATAGACCGAATATCTTCCAATTGTTGTAATGCTCCATTGTGTATCTGGGCATAGTTGCTTGTTTGCCGTCTTTTTATAATTCCATTCACTTGGCAATTTCTCCTTTTTTACTTCACCAAGCAAATCATGCTAAAATGAAGTCAGTTTTATTTGTGAAATGCCTTCTCTGGTCGCCAAACTCTGGGAAGGCATTTCTTTTTGTTTGTAAACTTTTCTATACTAACACGAGCTTATTTTTTTCTAAATACCTTTGTTAGCGGATTTTAACGGTTGCAATTTTGCAGTGGTTAATCAAACCCTTGTTCAATGGCTTGTTCAAGGTCACGCCCGTAAATTTCTACATATCTCCGTAGGATCTCCAATGATTGGTGTCCACTCAATCGCTGTAAAACGAAAATATTAGTTCCAGCTTCTACTTTTAATCGGCAAAATGTTCTCCTAAAAGCGTGTGGTGAAACTGGCACCTGATTTTCAACTCCAGTTTCTTTGCCATAATGTTTTAATCGCTCTTGAACAGTTCTAGCTCCCAATGGTTGATTCTCGATATTAATGAATAAGCTGTCATGGTCTAAAGTGCCACGTTCCTCGATATATGCCTTTAGAACCTGTTTCAATCGGTTTGTGAGTGGTATTCTGCGAGCGTATCTGTTCTTTGCTCGTTGAACGTTCACAGCTCCTTTACCATCAAATGAAACGTCTTGTACTCGTAGTGACGTTAACTCGGTCAATCTGACGCCTGTATGGGCAAGGGTCAACATAACTGCGAGGTCACGTAAACCAACGAAGCTTGATACGTCTGGTGCATTTAGTAACCGTTTTAATTGTTGTTTACTGAAAGTCGCTCCAACTTCATGCCTTTTTTTCAACTGCTGAATACCATCGAATGGATTAGCTGAAATGTACTTTTTCCGCAGACAATAGTTAAAAAATGTCCTGCCAGCTCGCAATCTTGAGTTGATGGTGTTAATTGCCCTTCCTTGTTCTTGTTGGTATTCAATGAAATTCTCAATGTGAACAGTATTAATTTTTCTTACGTCTGATAATGGAACGGAAATTTCAGCAAATGCCCTGCCAATCTGTTTTAATTCCTTTTGATAAAACTTGACCGTTTCAGATGACAGTCCTTTAATACGACAATGTTTGAAAAATTCTGTGGTGGCTTTTTGAAATGATGATGTTTGCTCAATTTCCTCTAGCGTGGTTTCTAGTTTTTGAGCGAGTGAATTGGTGACGGTACTCCTTCGTTTCATGGCTTGAACCTCCCAATTTTATTGGTCGGGTTCGCTTTATTTTTCGTGGTATTTTTCGTGGTATTTTTAGTTCAACTGTACCCAAAAATTTTGGGCAAAAAAAATATCACCACGTTTTAATAAACGCAGTGATACCAAATGATTATAGACGCCCTCGGCAGGAATCGAACCCACATTTTAAGAACCGGAATCTTACGTGCTATCCGTTGCACCACGAGGGCAAAATTATTAGCGACTTTTATATTATAGAATAATTTATTTGAAATTGCAAGGGCCTATTATAGGTAGCTTTGAATAATGGCATAATTCTAGCACAGGAAAAGCTACCCTTTGTATATATATGATGTCATGGTGTTTTTAGGGGGATGTTATCAAGGTCGCCTTGCTTACGATGTATAATGGTCCAAGCGTATTTAAACGAAAATGGGCAAATTATTGTCAAAGGATGCGTGATGACCTAGTTTTTGCCAGGTTTAAAAAGGTTTTGTGGAAAGACGGTAAAATTGATATTAATTCGAATAAATAATTTGATGTTTCGTATTCATAATCATACATAATGCTGCAGCAGTGGGTAAAATCCTTATAAGAATGGTTTTTCATAATGAAGATACATTGACGAAGTCTTTTTGAAGCCTGCCAATCCAGCTATTGAAGATAAAACAATTTTCCGGTACCAGAAACCCCATCTTTCATGTAAAATAACGATAAGGGGGGAGAGGGAATGAATTTTAAGACTGGTTTATGGCAACAGCAGACGCTGAAGATGACAATGACACAGGAACTGTCACAGGCGATTGCCCTGCTGCAATATTCGGCCCAAGAACTGACCGATTTTTTAGAAAATAAAGCACTTGAAAATCCCCTTATGCAAATTGAACAGGTCAATGTCCGGCCGATGAATCCTTTGATCGATCGAAACCGCCGAAAATATCAAAAGGCGGAAAAAGATTGGATGGACCAGATTGCCGCCAAGCCATTTTCAGTGGAAGAGCAATTAATTTCCCAATTAAACATAAAGAAACTGCCAGAGGAGCAGCTGAAAGTCATCCGGCGTCTGATTCAGAACCTTGATGAAAACGGTTACTTCACTGGTGATTTAAAGGAAATTGCCGGTAAGTTAAACATTTCAGAGGAGCTGGTGGAGGATTGCCTGGTGATTATCCAAACGCTTGAACCGGCGGGAATCGGTGCAAGAGATCTTCAGGAATGCCTGCTCATTCAAGTGGAGTATGAACTCCCTGACAATGAATTAGCAAAAAAAATTATCTCGGATCACTTCGTACCATTTGCCGAAAAAAAGTGGAAGCAAATTGCAAAGGAACTCCAGGTATCATTGAAGGAAATCCAGGATGTCTTTGATTGCATCCAGCTGCTAAATCCGAAACCGGGGGCGATGCTGGGACGGGAGGAAGCTCACTACATCATTCCCGATGTAATTGTCGAGCAAACACCCGAGGGATTAACGGTCAGAATGTTTGATGATCCAATACCGAAAATTAGCTTTAATGACCAATACTATAAAAAGTTCAAGGATCAAGATCAGCAAGTCAGCAAGTATCTTCAGGATAAGGTCCAGGACTATCAGTGGATTTTGAAAAGCATTGAGCAGCGGAAGGAGACACTCACACGGGTTGTGGCCAAGATTGTCGAGAAGCAGCCGGCATTTTTCCAGAAAGGCCCTCAAGGGTTGCTGCCGATGACGATGAAGGAGATCGCCGTGGAATTGGAAGTTCATGAGTCGACGGTGAGCCGTGCTGTCCGGGAGAAATATGTGCAAACCCCGGTAGGGACATTTACGTTGAAAACGTTCTTCACTAGCACAATCCAAACAACATCCGAGGATGAAGCCACCTCCTCCAGCCAAGTGAAGAACGCCATCAGCCAACTTGTCGCTGAGGAAGATAAAGCAAAACCGCTATCCGATCAAGAAATCGTCGACCGGCTTAAAGCATCGGAGGGCATTGTTGTATCCAGAAGAACCATCGCCAAATACCGAGACCAACTCGGAATTCCGTCTTCTTCCAAGAGGAAACGGTTTAACTGAAAGGTGCATTAAATGGTGCCTGACACCATCCGTGGACAAAACAGATAATTTGTCCACCTAGCAAGGACATTTATTGACCATGAATTCAGGAAGTGTCCGCGTAGCGAGGACAAAATCGCGTATTTGTCTTTTTGTGGTGCCTGACACCAATTACGGTTTAACTAACTGCTATTTTTAGAAAGGATTATGAGTATGTCACAGTCAACCATCACGTTATATACAAGAAAAGGCTGTCCTTTGTGCGACAAGGCGAAGGCGGCTATTTTAGAGCTGGAGGGTGAATGGGACTTTACCCTCGAGGAAGTGGATATTGAGCAAGATGACGAGTTGCATGAGAGGTATGGTTTAATGATTCCCGTCGTTCATATCGACGGAGAAGAGGTCGCTTATGGGTTTGTTACCAAATTTGACATAAGCAACCGTTTACATGAAAAAAGCCAGAGTTTATGAGTTGAAATACCCTCTCACTCCTGCTACAATGAAAAACGTAGACAGGGTGATTTTTTTTGGATGTCGTGGGACATAATATGTCTATGGTGGACATTTTTTGACCAACGACATATAATATAAGGAGAATGAGATCATGCAGTCATTCATCGAAATTTCAAAAAGATTATTACCCGATTTTTTTCAAGTCCTGCAAAAACGATACACGATTCTCAGGTACATAGGATTTATGCAGCCGGTAGGCAGAAGGAGTTTGGCGACAAGTCTCGGCCTGACCGAAAGAATTCTCCGTAGTGAAGTAGAATTCCTCAAAGAGCAAAATCTTATTTACAGCAACAACATTGGCATGAGTTTAACAGCTGATGGAAAAAATTTGCTTGAGGATTTAGAAGGGTTCATGCGAGAGTGGAAGGGAATCGATGTCATGGAGCTTGAGCTTAAGCACAGGCTTGGCATTAAAAAGGTCATCATCGTTCCCGGGAATAGTGATGAGTCCCCGATGGTAAAAGCTGAGCTTGGTAAAGCCAGCGCGTCCTGCATGAAAAGACTATTCAAAGGGGAAAATATCATCGCTGTCACTGGCGGCTCAACAATGGCTGCTGTCGCAGAACGACTGACTCCCATGCAAGACAAAAGGGAATTGCTGTTTGTTCCAGCCCGCGGTGGGATAGGCGAGGATGTACATAACCAAGCTAACACCATTTGCGCGAATATGGCGGAAAAAACACATTCCAAGCATCGCGTGTTTTATGTTCCTGATCAAGTTAGCACCGAAATTTACAATTCCTTGATTAAAGAGCCGGCAATTGATGAAATTCTGCAATTAATCCGTTCAGCCAACATGGTTTTGCACGGAATTGGAGATGCTATAACAATGGCCGAGCGGCGAAACACGAGCCAGGATGTTTTGAGAAAGCTTGAGGTGGGTAAAGCAGTCGGGGAGGCATTCGGCTACTATTTTGACGAAAATGGCGAGATTGTCCATAAAGTGTTGACAATCGGTCTTCAGCTAGAGGACCTTGCTGAAATCCCTAATGTGCTTGCCGTTGCAGGCGGAGCATCCAAGGCCAAGGCAATCAAAGCCTATATGAAAAAAGCGCCAGCATCAACGATTCTCATCACCGATGAGGGGGCTGCGACAAAGTTGTTGAAGGGCTGACATCATTTTTAAGCACCAGTGTATTGAAAAGGATTTTTCCTTTTTAAAAAATAAAAACCTTACCCAATTAAGGAGGAAATTAACATGACAGTAAAAGTTGGTATTAATGGTTTTGGACGTATCGGTCGTAACGTATTCCGTGCGGCATTAACAAATAGCAATATTGAAATCGTGGCAATCAACGATTTAACAGATGCAAATATGCTTGCTCACCTTTTAAAATATGATTCCGTACACGGTACACTTCAAGAGGATGTAACTGTTGACGGCGAATACTTAGTAGTTGGCGGCCGCAAAGTGAAGGTTCTTGCTGAGCGCGACCCTGCACAGCTTGGCTGGGGCGGACTTGGTGTCGATGTAGTTGTTGAATCAACTGGCCGTTTCACAAAGCGTGACGATGCAGCGAAACACCTTGAAGCAGGCGCAAAGAAAGTTATCATCTCTGCTCCGGCAACAAACGAAGACATTACAATCGTAATGGGCGTTAACGAAGACAAGTACGATGCGGCTAACCACCATGTTATTTCTAATGCATCTTGTACAACAAACTGCTTGGCTCCATTCGCGAAAGTATTAAATGACAAGTTTGGCATCAAGCGCGGTATGATGACAACGATTCACTCTTACACAAATGACCAGCAAATTCTTGACTTGCCACATAAAGACTACCGCCGTGCCCGTGCTGCAGCTGAGAACATGATTCCAACTTCAACTGGTGCAGCAAAAGCGGTTGCGTTAGTATTACCAGAACTTAAAGGCAAGTTAAACGGTATGGCAATGCGCGTGCCAACTCCAAACGTATCAGTCGTTGACCTTGTTGTCGAGTTAGAAAAAGACGTAACTGCTGATGAAGTAAACTCTGCCCTGAAAACTGCTGCTGAAGGCGATTTAAAAGGTATTCTTGCATACAGTGAACTTCCATTAGTATCTACTGACTACAATGGTGCACCTGTTTCTTCTACGATTGATGCCCTTTCTACTATGGTAATGGAAGGCAACATGGTGAAAGTACTTTCTTGGTACGATAACGAAGTTGGATACTCTAACCGCGTTGTAGACCTTGTTGATTACCTTGCTAAAAAAGGACTTTAATATTGGATAAGGTTGGAATTTATTCCACAAACTATATATAATGAGTAATGGTATTCCAAAGGGGAGTGGGTGAGGTTGCCCCTCTCCTTTTTTACTGCGTTTCAGGATTTTTAAAAAAGCCACTACATAGGAGGTCCTTTTTCGATGAACAAAAAGTCAGTCAGAGATATCGATGTGAAGGGTAAACGCGTATTTTGCCGGGTTGATTTCAACGTACCGATGCAGGACGGAAAAATCACCGACGAAACACGGATTCGTGCGGCGCTGCCAACGATTCAATATTTAATCGAGCAAGGAGCAAAGGTAATTCTGGCAAGCCACCTCGGCCGTCCAAAAGGCAAAGTGGTAGAGGAAATGCGCTTGACTCCGGTTGCAGCCCGCTTATCCGAGTTGCTTGGAAAAGACGTAAAAAAAGCGGATGAAGCTTACGGAGATTCCGTTAAAGCGCTAATTGGTGAGATGAGCGAAGGCGATGTACTGTTACTAGAAAACGTCCGTTTCTATCCTGGAGAAGAAAAGAATGATGATGAGTTGGCTAAATCATTTGCCGAGCTTGCAGATGTATATGTCAATGATGCATTTGGCGCTGCCCACCGCGCGCACGCTTCTACTGAAGGAATCGCGCACCATCTTCCAGCAGTTTCTGGTTTCTTAATGCAAAAAGAGCTTGATGTTCTTGGTAAGGCATTATCGAATCCGGAGCGCCCGTTCACAGCGATTATTGGCGGGGCAAAGGTTAAGGACAAGATTGGCGTAATTGAAAATCTTTTAGAGTTAGTTGACAACCTAATCATTGGTGGCGGTCTTGCTTATACATTTGTGAAGGCCCAGGGCCATGAAATCGGCAAATCGCTGCTTGAAGCGGACAAGATTGATCTAGCCAAGTCATTTATGGAAAAAGCAAAAACCAAGGGCGTTAATTTCTATATGCCGGTTGATGCGGTCGTTGCGGATGATTTTTCAGCAGATGCCAACACAAAAGTGGTAGCAATCGAAGAAATCCCGGCTGATTGGGAAGCACTTGATATCGGACCAAAAACAGCAGAAATCTACCGTGACGTGATTCAAAAATCAAAGCTTGTGATTTGGAACGGACCAATGGGCGTGTTCGAAATCGATAAGTTTGCTGGAGGTACAAAGGCTGTTGCTGAAGCTTTGGCTGATGCTGGCGACACGTATTCCGTCATTGGCGGCGGCGACTCCGCAGCAGCTGCTGAAAAATTCGGCTTGGCGGATAAAATGAGCCACATTTCCACAGGCGGCGGCGCTTCACTGGAGTTTATCGAAGGAAAAGCACTTCCTGGCGTTGTGGCGTTGAACGATAAATAATTATATCTACAATTTTTTGAAGGATATCTACAATTTTTCAAATATATCTACAATTCTAAGCAGATATCTACAAATCCGCTTTTTAGAAAGGATGTTTCAGCATGCGTAAACCGATTATTGCCGGTAACTGGAAAATGCATAAGACACTTTCCGAAGCAAAAAGCTTTGCCCAAGAAGTGAAGGGGCAAGTGCCAGCGGCAGACAAGATGGAATCTGTCATTTGCGCCCCTGCGTTATTTTTACAAAGCTTAGTGGACACAGTTCAAGGCACTGAAGTAAAAATTGGCGCGCAAAACATGCATTTTGAAGAAAAAGGTGCGTTTACCGGTGAAATCAGCCCGGTGGCACTAGCTGATCTTGGCGTACAATACGTTATCATCGGCCACTCTGAGCGCCGTGAAATGTTTAATGAAACAGACGAGTCTGTAAACAAAAAAGTTCTAGCAGCATTCAATCATAACCTAACCCCAATCGTTTGCTGCGGTGAAACGTTAGAACAACGTGAAAACGGAGAAACAATGAAGCTTGTTGGTTCTCAAATCCAAAAAGCGTTATCTGGCTTAACGGAAGATCAAGTAAAACAAACCGTGATTGCCTATGAACCAATCTGGGCAATCGGCACCGGCAAATCTTCTACAGCACAAGATGCCAACGAAGTTTGCGCCCATATCCGCCAAGTGGTAGGACAACAATTTTCACAAGAAACAGCTGAAACTATCAGAATTCAGTATGGCGGCAGCGTAAAGCCGGAAAATATTAAAGAATACATGGCCCAGCCGGATATTGACGGCGCCCTAGTCGGCGGCGCAAGCTTGGAGCCACAATCATTCTTACAATTACTAGAAGGTGGAAAATATGAGTAAAGCTCCTGTAGCTTTAATTATCCTGGACGGTTTCGGCTGCCGGGATGAGCATAAAGGTAATGCCGTTTACCATGCGAAAAAGCCAAACTTTGACCGCTACTGGGACACATACCCGCACTCCCACCTGACGGCAAGTGGTGAGGCAGTGGGTCTGCCAGAAGGACAAATGGGGAACTCTGAAGTTGGCCACTTAAATATCGGTGCCGGCCGGATTGTCTACCAAAGCCTTACTCGTGTCAACATTGCGATTCGTGAAGGTGAGTTTGTGAAAAATGAAACCTTCCTCGACGCCATGAAGCACGCGAAAAAGCACGGAACTGCCCTGCATTTGTTTGGTTTGCTATCCGATGGCGGGGTTCACAGCCATATTAATCATATGTTCGCCCTGCTGAAGCTGGCTAAAGAAGAAGGTTTAGAAAAAGTATATATTCACGCCTTCCTTGACGGCCGTGATGTTGGCCCGAAAACGGCGCCAACATATATTCAGCAAACCCTGGACAAAATGAAAGAGTATGGCGTTGGCGAATTTGCGACGATTTCCGGCCGCTATTACTCGATGGATCGTGATAAGCGCTGGGAGCGTGTCGAAAAATCGTATCGTTCAATGGTATACGGCGAAGGCCCGACCTATACCAATCCATTGGAGCTTGTCGAGGATTCATACTCTCACGGAATCTTTGATGAATTCGTGATTCCGTCTGTCATTACTAGGGAAGACGGAAAGCCGGTTGCAACGATTCAGGATAATGATGCGGTAATTTTCTATAACTTCCGTCCTGACCGGGCGATTCAAATTTCTAACACGTTTACGAACGAGGATTTCCGCTCGTTTGACCGTGGACCGAAGCATCCAAAGCATTTACATTTTGTTTGCTTAACCCACTTCAGTGAATCTGTTGACGGTTATGTTGCTTTCAAGCCGACCAACTTGGACAACACGCTTGGTGAAGTGCTGTCGCAAAACAATTTAAAACAGCTGCGGATTGCCGAAACGGAAAAATATCCGCACGTCACCTTCTTTATGAGCGGCGGTCGTGAGGATAAATTCCCTGGCGAGGAGCGAATCCTAATCAACTCGCCAAAAGTGCCGACTTACGACCTTAAGCCGGAAATGAGCGCTTATGAAGTGACCGATGCCTTGTTAAAGGAAATCGAAGCGGACAAATTTGATGCGATACTCTTAAACTTTGCCAACCCGGATATGGTTGGTCACTCAGGCATGCTTGAACCGACAGTTAAAGCCATCGAGACAGTTGATGAATGTTTAGGAAAAATTGTCGACCTCATCCTGCAAAAAGGCGGGACAGCGATTATCACCGCTGACCATGGCAACGCCGATGAAGTTGTGACCCTTGAAGGCAATCCGATGACGGCGCACACTACCAATCCTGTGCCGGTTATTGTAACCAAACAAGGTGTTGACCTCCGTGACGGCGGCATTCTTGGCGATTTGGCGCCAACCATGCTGGATTTATTGAAGGTAGACCAGCCGTCTGAAATGACCGGAAAATCGTTAATTAAATAATTTTTTAAAATAAAAGGAGAGAATATTAAAATGCCATATATTGCTGATGTTTATGCTCGTGAAGTATTAGATTCCCGCGGAAATCCTACTGTTGAAGTTGAAGTTTTTACTGAATCCGGTGCCTTCGGACGCGCGCTTGTCCCAAGCGGTGCTTCCACTGGTGAATACGAAGCAGTTGAGCTTCGCGACGGCGACAAAGGCCGTTACCTTGGCAAAGGTGTGCAAAAAGCGGTTGACAATGTTAACGAAATTATCGCACCAATGCTTGTTGGCGAAGAGTATAGCGTACTTGACCAAGTGTCTGTCGATAAAGCCCTTATTGAGCTTGACGGTACAGATAACAAAGGTAAATTAGGCGCAAACGCGATTCTTGGTGTTTCCATGGCGGTTGCTCATGCTGCGGCGAACTACCTTGACATTCCATTATATCAATACCTTGGCGGCTTCAATTCCAAGCAACTTCCAGTGCCAATGATGAACATCGTCAACGGCGGCGAGCATGCTGATAACAACGTCGACATTCAAGAATTCATGATCATGCCAGTAGGCGCTCCAAACTTTAAAGAAGCGCTTCGTATGGGTGCAGAAATTTTCCATACTTTAAAATCAGTTCTTAAAGGTAAAGGTCTTAATACAGCTGTCGGCGATGAAGGCGGTTTTGCTCCAAACCTTGGATCTAACGAAGAAGCACTACAAACGATTGTGGAAGCAATCGAAAAAGCTGGCTACAAGCCAGGTGAAGAAGTTATGCTGGCAATGGACGCAGCATCTTCCGAGTTCTACAACAAAGAAGATGGCAAATACCATCTTGCTGGTGAAGGTGTGGTTAAAACATCTGCAGAAATGGTTGATTGGTACGAAGAGCTTGCTAACAAATACCCTATCATCTCAATTGAAGATGGTTTGGATGAAAACGACTGGGAAGGCCACAAGCTATTAACAGAGCGTCTTGGCAAGAAAGTTCAATTAGTGGGTGACGATTTATTTGTTACAAACACGAAAAAGCTTGCTGAAGGAATCGAAAAAGGCATTGGCAACTCGATCCTGATCAAGGTAAACCAAATCGGTACCCTGACTGAAACTTTTGATGCAATCGAAATGGCGAAGCGCGCTGGCTACACTGCGGTAATTTCCCACCGTTCCGGTGAAACAGAAGATGCAACCATCGCTGACATCGCTGTTGCGACAAACGCTGGCCAAATCAAGACTGGTGCTCCATCTCGTACAGACCGTGTTGCAAAGTACAACCAATTGCTTCGTATTGAAGACCAATTAGGTGAAACTGCACAATACAATGGCATTAAATCTTTCTACAACTTAAAGAAGTAATGTTTGAAAAATAAACCTCCTGCGAGCAGGGGGTTTTATTTTTTCCATTAAAAGCAGGGAATCAGCCCGTCTTTGTTTAATTAAGTATAAGTAACAACCTATGACAAACAAAGAATGACTGGAGAAGAGGAATGAGGAAATATTTGAAACGTTTATCAAAAACCCAAATGTTGATCATCCTTTTTGCGGTGCTGGCGATTGGATTTTATTATTTTTACTCCACTGAGTCTTTGCCATTTCAAAAGACTTCTGTTGTAGTGAAGGAAGAAAAAACGAAAGAAGGCGAACCGGTCCTTCAAGTGCAGGACGCAACCAGCGAACAGGCGGAGGAAGAGTTCCCAGCTGATATGCAAGAGACGGAGGTCATGGCGGCGCTTCATAAAATGTCCCACCAGAAAGTAACCGCCAAAAAGAAGTGGGGCGCGATACCCTTAACCCCTCAGCGTGTGGACAGGTTATTAAGCGTAGTCACACAAAATAAGTCCAAATATAAAAATTCCCAGCTTTACATCAACATTTTGAACCGCTGGGCTGACGGGGATTTTTCCCATGCTGACGATGACCATAACGCGATCTGGAATCTTCAGGGCGGCACGATTGGCAAAGCCACGGGACTCGCGTCAATTAATGAAGAAAAGGAATTCATCGAACAAAATTTTAATATTAAGCTTGAAAAATAGACAGTCTACAGCCATATTCCCAAAAGCTGTCACAGAACTTTTGTTGTGAAAAGGCAAAGAATATGGTAAATTTAAAATACTGTGCAGTACGTTTTCAGGAGGTGGCCATTCATGCATGCATTTTTAGTTACACTATTAGTCATCGTAAGTATCGGACTTATTGTTGTTGTCTTACTTCAATCAGGTAAAAGCGCTGGTCTATCCGGTGCCATTTCCGGTGGGGCAGAAACCCTATTCGGCAAGCAAAAAGCAAGAGGAATTGATTTGATTCTGCACCGCATCACCGTGGTATTATCAGTACTATTCTTCCTACTTACCCTTGCAGTTACTTACTTTAAAATTTAATATTAAAAATAAAAACCCGGCCGCAAAAGCCGGGTTTTTTGCATCGGAAAATTTTTTTTTGGCATTTTGAGTTTCTATTTACGAATTTCCTACTTTTATTTGCGATATTTCGACTTTTATTTGCAACCAACCATGCCCGCGAGTCTTTTTAATGGAATGTTCATACCCTGTTTGCTTAAACTAAATAATAGTGACAAACTGGTACTAGAAGGAGATTTTTGTATGAAAATTGCATTGCCAAAACCATTTACGTTCGAAGGGGGCCCACGGGCGGTTCTGCTGCTTCATGGCTTCACTGGGAATTCTTCCGATGTCCGGATGCTGGGACGATTTTTAGAGAAGAAGGGCTATACGTGCCATGCGCCGCATTATAAGGGCCATGGCGTGCCCCCGGAAGAACTGGTCCATACCGGCCCTGAAGATTGGTGGCAGGATGTGATGAACGGCTATGAATTTTTGAAAAAACGCGGCCATGAGGAAATTGCCGTTGCTGGACTTTCACTTGGCGGCGTATTTTCCCTGAAATTGGGATACAATGTACCTATAAAGGGCATTGTGCCGATGTGCGCCCCGATGCATATTAAAAGCGAAGAAGTGATGTACGAGGGAGTTCTCGAGTATGCCCGTGAATTCAAAAAGCGGGAAGGGAAAAGTGACGAGCAAGTAGAATCAGAAATGGAAGAGTTTAAAAAAACAACGATGAATACGCTAAAAGCACTCCAGGCGTTAATCGCTGACGTCCGGGATCATGTCGATCTGATTTATGCGCCGACCTTTGTCGTCCAGGCCCGGCACGACAACATGATCAACACGGAGAGCGCCAATATCATCTATGAGAATATTGAATCGCCAAAAAAGCAAATTAAATGGTATGAAGAGTCAGGCCATGTCATTACGCTGGACAAAGAAAAGGAGCAGCTCCATGAGGACGTCTATGCTTTTCTTGAAAGCTTAGACTGGCGCGTTTAAACACAGAGTCCTTCCATGAAACCGGTGGAAGGACCAAGAGGAGGGATATATAAATGGAAGAAAACATTCAAAAGCATATTGATAAGCTTTTACAATATATGAAAGACGAGGCTTATAAACCACTGACGGTTCAGGAACTTGAAGAGGCGTTTGGGATCCAGGATTCTGCCGATTTTAAAGAGTTTGTCAAAGCGCTCGTGCAGATGGAAGAAAAAGGGCTGGTTGTCCGAACCCGTGCCAACCGCTACGGTCTGCCGCAAAAAATGAACTTGATTCGCGGCAAACTGACTGGCCATGCCAAGGGATTTGCGTTTGTCATCCCGGATGAGCCTGGTATGGATGATATTTTTATCCCGCCAACCGAAACAAACACAGCGATGCATGGTGATACTGTTTTAGTGCGAATCTCGTCTGAAACTTCTGGACAGCGCCGTGAAGGCAGCATTGTCAGGATACTCGAACGGGGCATCCAGCAAATTGTCGGAACTTATGTCGAAAGCAAGAGCTTTGGCTTTGTCCTTCCCGATGATAAAAAATTTACCAGCGACATCTTTATTCCAAAGGCCGCAGCCAAGGGAGCAGTTGAGGGACATAAAGTTGTCGTTAAGTTAACCTCCTATCCAGAGGGCCGCAAAAGTGCCGAGGGCGAAGTCGTCACGATTCTCGGGCATAAAAATGACCCGGGTGTCGATATCCTTTCTGTCATACATAAGCACGGGTTGCCGATGGAGTTCCCGGAAGAGGTGCTGCAACAGGCAAATGAGGTGCCTGACACCATTGATGAAAGCGAGCTGACCAACCGCCGCGACCTTCGTGGTGAAACGATCGTTACGATTGACGGAGCCGACGCCAAAGACCTTGATGATGCCGTAACCGTAACTCGCTTGGAAAACGGCAATTATAAGCTTGGTGTCCATATCGCCGACGTCAGCTATTATGTAAAAGAAGGCACGCCAATCGACGTGGAAGCAGCGGACCGGGCTACGAGTGTCTATTTAGTGGACCGGGTGATTCCAATGATCCCCCACCGATTGTCGAACGGCATCTGTTCATTGAACCCGAAGGTCGACCGATTGACCTTGTCGTGTGAGATGGAAATCGATTCGGAAGGCCATGTCGTTTCGCATGAAATTTTTCAAAGTGTCATCAAAACAACGGAACGAATGACGTACCACGATGTTAATCTGATTCTTGTTGAAAAAGACGAGGCTGTCAGGGCCCGTTATGAGCCGCTGGTTCCAATGTTCGAGGCGATGGAGGAACTGGCCGCGATTCTTCGGAAAAAGCGGATGACACGCGGTGCTATCGACTTTGATTTCAAAGAATCAAAGGTATTGGTTGACGAAGAAGGGCACCCGACCGATGTTGTGTTGCGCGATCGTTCGGTAGCCGAGCGGCTGATTGAAGAGTTCATGCTGGCGGCTAACGAAACAGTAGCCGAACATTTCCACTGGTTGGATGTTCCGTTTATTTACCGGATTCATGAGGATCCGAAAGAAGACAAGCTGCGGAAGTTTTTCGAGTTTATTACGAACTTTGGCTACCTAGTGCGCGGGACGGCTAACGATGTCCACCCCCGTGCGCTGCAGGCGATCATTGAAGAGGTTCAGGGGAAGCCGGAGGAGATGGTTGTTTCCACGGTCATGCTCCGCTCGATGCAGCAGGCGAAGTACTACCCGGAAAGCCTCGGCCACTTCGGGTTATCGACGCAGTTTTACACGCATTTCACATCACCGATTCGCCGCTATCCCGATACGATTGTACACCGCTTGATTCGTACCTATATCGTTGAGGGCAAGCTAGATGAGGCGACACGGGCCAAATGGGATGCACAGTTGCCGGAGATTGCCCAACATGCTTCAAAAATGGAGCGCCGGGCGGTTGATGCCGAGCGCGAAACCGATGAACTGAAAAAAGCGGAATATATGGAGGACAAGATTGGCGAGGAGTATGACGGCATTATCAGCTCCGTTACCAATTTCGGGATGTTTGTCGAGCTGCCGAATACGATTGAAGGCCTTGTTCATGTCAGCTACATGACCGATGATTATTACCGTTTCGACGACAGACATTATGCAATGATTGGCGAACGCACCGGCAATGTATTTCGAATTGGCGATGAAATTACGGTTCGTGTCGTCAAAGTTAACAAAGACGAGCGCTCAATTGATTTTGAAATCGTCGGCATGAAGGGCACCCGGCGCCGGGAGGTTCCAGATCGACCGAAGATATTTAGGACAAGCAGCGACACGAACAAGCCGCGTCGGGGCAAAGAAGGTGCCCGCGGCGGTGGTGCTGGTGCTGGCGGTCAAGGCGGCCGCAAGTCAGAGTCTGGCGGCAGCGGTGGCGGCCAAGGCGGCGCTGGCAAGTCGAAAAAGAAACGCAAATTTTACGATAATGTTCCAAAGTCAAAAAGCCGGAAACGGAGAAACAAATAGGGTTTTTTAGAGGAGGGCCTGGTTGTCAGGCCTTCCCTTGTTGTTTGTAAAAGACAAAATGGGCTTGAACAGTGCGAAAGTGTCTAATAGTAGGCTTCTAAAAGACAAAATGTGCTTGATGAGTGTGAAAGTGTCTAATAGGAGGCTTCTAAAAGACAAAATGTGCTTGATGAATGTGAAAGTGTCTAATAGGAGGCTTCTAAAAGACAAAATGTGCTTGATGAATGTGAAAGTGTCTAATAGAAGGCTTCTAAAAGACAAAATAGGCCTTGGTAGGTGTGAAAGTGTCTAATAGGAGGCTTCCAAAAGACAAAATTATCCTTGTTATAGTGAAACTGTCTAATAGACCTTTAAAGACACATATTCTACTTTCCTAATTGTACACCCCATACCCATTCTGTTAAAATTAACTGGTAAACGAGGTGAAAAATATGCCAAAAGGTGAAGGGAAAGTTGTCGCCCAAAACAAAAAGGCAACCCATGATTATTTTATTGAGGAAACGTACGAGGCCGGAATCGTCCTCCAAGGAACAGAAATCAAATCAATCCGTGCTGGCAAGGTCAACCTGAAGGATTCATATGTCAGAATCCAAGATGGCGAAGCTGTTCTGTTCGGGATGCACATTAGCCCATACGAACAAGGAAACCGCTACAACCACGATCCGCTAAGAACACGCAAGCTTTTGCTTCATAAAAAAGAAATTAATAAACTATATGGTGAAGTGAAAGAGGCAGGGTACGCGCTCATTCCGTTAAAGCTTTATTTGAAAAATGGTTTTTGCAAGGTGTTAATCGGCTTGGCGAAAGGTAAAAAGAATTATGACAAGCGCCATACCTTGAAAGAAAAAGAAGCGAAGCGTGATATCGAACGTGCCTTCCGCGAGCGACAAAAGCTATAGGTTGGAGCCGCCAAAAAAGCTCCAGCTCGCACGCCTTACAAATAATTACAATTGAAAAATGCGCTCAGTATGTTATAATAAGTTTGTCGCTAAAATGCGACACAATCTTTGGCTCAAACAAACTTGCCAGTATCCTAACGTCGTTGCTGTAAATAACAGCACATTTTTATAATGGGGACGCTACGGATTCGACAGGGGTAGTTCGAGCTTAGGTTGCGAGTCGAGGGGATCGGCCTCGTTAAAACGTCAAAGCCATAACTGGCAAAACTAACAACAACTTAGCTTTCGCAGCTTAATAACTGCATAGCTGTTCGCCCCTCCATCGCCTATGTGGTAGGGTAGCGGACTCACTCTTAGTAGGCTACGCCGGAGTCCACCGCCTGAGGACGAAGGAAGAGAACAACCAGGCTAGCTGACCGGACGCCTGTCGATAGGCATAAGGCTCGGCGAATCGCCAATATATCGACTACACTCGTAGATGCTTAAGTGCCGATATCTTTGGACGTGGGTTCGATTAGTAATTAGTCGCCTTATGTGGTAACACATAAGTGAAAATCCGGCTTTATCGGTGAAACCTAAGTCGCTTGTAAAAGCGATACGGCAATGCCGAGCGGTATGTGGAGCAATCCAACAGCCGTGTATCGACTTATAGGCTGCCACCAAATGTGGTAGTACTAGGATGCGAAATTTCGCCTATAAGGCAAATTTACGTTTCGCATAAGACGCCGGAAGGCCTGTTACAATGCAGGTCTAAGATATAGTCAGTGCCATGACGAAAGCATGGAAGTGCACGTCCCACCGTCTCCACCATACATAGGTGGATACAAGATCAGTCCTAGTGGCTGGTCTTTTTTATTTTTAAAAAAAGCCATCCACGTCGGATAGCTTTTAAATTTCCCTCTTAATGTTTCATGTTATTCATATTGTTCATGTTCATATTCCCCATGCCCGCATTCATATTCATGTTGCCCATTCCAGCATTCATATTCGTGGCATCCGGCAAGCCTGTAGCCGGCGCATAGGCATTCAACATCGACATCGCATCTTGTTGGGCCAGCTGTGGCACCTGGTAATAATGGTGCTTATTCATGTAAAGGGATAGCTCATAACCCATTTCGATGCAGTTTGGCACGGAATCGGCCAAGACACGGCGGACAACCGGATTGGTCGTTTCCAAGGCGGCCATAGTTTTTTGAGACGCACCTGCTTTACAAGCCCCGAGCATTGCGCTGGCAATGAATTCATCGGAAATCTCCATCATATTCTGCATTGGCTTCTTCGGCTGGGATGGCTTCATGCCATATATGAAATCATTATCCTGATTCATTTTGTAGCTTTGAGTCGGCATGGATGGGTCCTGACCGGATTTAAAGCACTCCAGCGTGATATTGTATTCTTGCTGCATAAATTGGTATTGGCGATTTAAGATATCCCGCAGCTCCGGATCCTTGACATGCTGTTGGTACATCGTATAGTGATTCATGGTCTCAATTGAGCTTGACAAAACTTCATGCACATCAAACATTTCATGCCCGCCATGATTCATTTGCGGTGGCACAGCCCCAGTATGCATATTTTGGTGCATTTGCCCCTGCTGATTTTGCATCATTCCAAATCTCCTCCTTCGTAAAATTGGACACAGCCAACCTTATTTTGTTTCAAAAAGGATTTGTTATGCTAAATCAGTTAAAAACAATGCCACGTCAATAATGGCTTTTTGGATGAAAAGTAAGGAGTGCAGAATTTGAAAGAGAAATTAACCACTTTTTTACCGAATTTTCACGACCACTGATGATGCAATCAGAAAATTTAAGGGGCTGCTACAGGAACTGAATCTCGAAAAATTCGGCCTTGGCGCGAACTGCAGGAACTTGTTTCTAAATGACTTTTGGAAAATTTTAGACAAAACATCATGGTTGTTGCTATCATGAAGTTAAAGAACGAATGATAGGAATGAAGACCTATGGCCACAAACCGAAGCTGGATCTGGGTTGATACGTTGCTTGCAGTCGTAAGGTTTATTTATTACCTTACCGGCGTTGCTTATTTCATCCAACATCCTGAGGAAATGGGAATGTCGTATGGACTGTTTTTCCTCTGGTTTACTATATGCATTCTCGCACCACACCTGTTTTGGCGTCCGGGCTACATAAATGATGTTATATATGCAATTACAGAATTAACCTTGGTCGGCTTGTTTCACATCTATTTTATTTTTTATGTCGGAACGGCAGTAGGGGTTTCCCTGCTATTTATGCCGGCACTCATCCTTGGTTATTTAGGCCGAAAAAATACCCATATCTTTAGTTTCATCGTATTATCGTTTTTAACTATTTCTATTTACAATATTGAGCCAAGGTTCATGAGTATTGCGACTTATTTCTTTGCCCTTGCGGTGTTATTCGCATTTGGCTATATCTTCAACAATATGTTAAACACTCAGCGGAAAATGAAGCTGTTATTGGAAGAAAACCTGCAAAAAACCGCTTTAATCGAGGCACAGAACAAAGCATTGGAGCAATACACCCGTAAAGTGGAGGAACTGACGCTTGAGGCCGAGCGCAACCGGATGGCCGGAGAATTGCACGACACCATTGGCCACACGTTTACCTCAGTCATTGTTGGGATGGATGCAGTCTCCTACTTAATTGACCTTGCTCCGGAAAAAGCGAAGGAGAGGCTGGCCGTTTTGCGCGAAGTCACCACTGGGGGACTCAACCAGCTGCGAGAGCAAATCCATAACATCGCCATCGATGATGAACAGCTCTCGCTTTCTAGTAAACTTGAAAAAATTGCTCTCGAATTTTCGGATTATACTAATACGGAAGTCACTATACAGACTTTCGGCCACGAGCAGGAATTATCTAAATCAGTAAGCTTAATTCTGAACCGTTGCTTGCAGGAGTCGCTGACGAATGCTAAACGGCACGGCGAAGCCTCGAAAATTGATATCCAGCTTGTTTTTAAAGACGGTGAGCTAAAATTAACGATTCAGGATAACGGGAAAGGCAGCAGCAATTTGAAGCAAGGGTTTGGACTGCAAACCATGAAGGACCGATTGTCGCAGGTCAACGGAAGCTTGATAATACAATCGGAAGAAAATCTGGGAACAACGGTAATTTGCATGATTCCACTAAAAGGGGTTGGGGAAATTGAAAAAAATAAAACTGTTGCTCGTGGATGACCAGGAGTTAATTCGCGAGAGCCTAAATATTGTGTTGGCAATGGAAGAGGATTTTAATTTGATCGGCATGGCAGGGAACGGGCAGGAAGCAGTGGGAATTTGCGAAAGGCAGCAGCCAGACGTGATTTTAATGGACATCAACATGCCGGTGATGGATGGAATTGACGCCACTAAAGCAATCAAGCAGCGCTGGCCGCACATACAAATTATCATCCTGACAACATTCCAAGAGGTTGAGTTTGTGAAAACGGCATTGAGTCACGGTGCGGAAGGTTATTTACTTAAGGCCATCCACCCGAAAGACTTAGCGTCAAGCATCCGCCTCGTATCCCGGGGTGAGACCCTGATCAACCAAAGCCTGGCAAAACAATTATTGATGAACCTACCAAGCGAACGGAAGGACGAACCCGTTGGGAATAAATTCGGACTGTCTGACCGTGAATCGCAGATTCTTCAATGCATCGCCAACGGCCTGAACAACCGGGAAATCTCGGAAAAATTATTCTTGACCGAAGGCACGGTTAAAAATTATGTCTCGAGAATTTACGCCAAACTAGATGTCCGCGACAGGGTGGATGCAGTAAATAAATTTAAATCAAAGTAATGACCACAGTCACTATACAGGTGTGACTAATTCTTGCTATTTTTTAAAAAAGAAGGTTGTGATGAAGCATGTTTGTAAACTCGAAAATTGAAACGGAACGCCTTGTGATTCGCCCTTATCATGAGGAAGATGCGCAGGCGATCTTTGAGATGGTCAACGAGGAAAACCATTTTAAGTATATGCCGGATGGGCCCTACAACAAAATCGAAGAGATTGAAAGCTTGATTCGCTGGTCAAAGAACTGTAACGCCAAGAATACAAAAGAGAAGATTTATAAGTTCAATTTAGGCATGTTTCTTAAGGAAACAGGGGAGTTCATTGGAATATGCGGCCTCGGCCCTCACGATGTCTATCTCGATCGGATTGAGGTTTATTATAGCCTAAAGAAGAAATACCAAGGAAAAGGGTATGCGAAAGAGGCTGCCCAGGCAGTAGTTGCCTATGGCTTCAACACGATAGAACTTCCCAAGATTGTCGCAACCGTCCATCCCGAAAATGTCCCTTCCGTAAAAATAATCGAAGGGCTTGGGATGAAATATCAATATACACTTTCCGGATTTGAAGGCGACCTAGTCGAACACAATGGCTATGCGTACTATGAATTAGAACCAAGTAAATAAATGTAAACAAAAGTCGGCCTAACCAGCCGGCTTTTATTTTTTTTGATGACCGTTTTGATTATTCGAGTAACTAACAATGTGTGACTTTTACTCGATATAGTTAGGGCAGATGAAAATGGATGGAGGAATACCAATGAAAAAAACTCTAACGATCACAATCCTGGCACTGCTGTTAATCGTCAATATCGGTGTCACGGGATTTTTCCAATGGCCGTTACAACCGAATATCAAGGCAAACGTAAAGGAACTCGATCAGTACCTGACCGAGCAGAAGTTCAACGGATCGGTGTTGGTCGGTTATCAAGGAGAAATTATTTTTGAAAAAGGCTACGGCTATCAGGACAAGGAAAACGGAGTAAAAAATACCGAGGACACCGCATTTCTGGTTGGCTCGATTACTAAACAATTTACTGCTGCCGCCATCCTGCAGCTGCAGGAACAAGGGAAGCTGCGGGTGAGTGATACACTGGATCACTACTTTCCTGACTATCCAAACAGTGAAAATATTACAATCCAGCAATTATTGACCCACCAAGCGGGGCTGCCGGAGTATTTGGGTTTATATGAAGAAGCTGATTACGGGAAAGAGTTTACAGTAGACCAGCTTTTAGAAAAGATTAGGGTCGCATCTGTGAAAAGTCAGCCGGGTAAGAAGTTCCAATACAACAATACAGGCTACAACCTGCTGGGCGGGATTATTGAAAAAGTAAGCGGCCAGAGCTATGAGAATTACCTGAATGAGCATATTTTCAAACCGGCAGGAATGAAGCAATCTGCATTTGGCTTTGATGCTGACAAGCAGCCTGAAAGGGCAGTTGGGTATCTAAATGAAGATTTTGAGAAGGCGCCGTTTATTCACCCGTCATTCGCCTATGCCGGCGGAGCAATCTCCTCGACTTTAGGGGATTTGTTTTTGTGGGACCGGGCTTTGGCGGGGGATAAGATTTTGTCTGAAAAAAGTAAACAAGATATGTTCCAGTCGCACACAAATGAGACGCTCATGCCGAACCAGGCTTACGGCTATGGCATGTATATCGTCGAAGAGGGAAAGTCGATGTATCATCCGGGATTTATCGATGGCTTTAGCTCCAATATTTTTCGGAATACGGAAAATGACCTTGTGATTATTGGGTTGAGCAATAAAGGGGACAGTATGCATTCAATGCTACCAGCGATTCTTTACGATTTTAGTGAGAACCTTGAACAATCTTGGAATGGTTATTCGGCAAAGATCCTTCTATATTTGTTGTTGGCCGTCAATGTTTTTGTACTTGTGAGATGGATTGTTTGCCTTGATCAAGGCAAACGGACATTAAAGCCTGCACGATGGTACCAGGTAGCATTCCAGACCGTTCTTTTGGGGTTCATTTCATTAGTATTGCTGGTCATCCCATTCGCGCCGAACTTTGCCCATGAACTGTTCAGCTCGCAACGGCTAATGTTTGTGGCTGTGCCAATTTGGAAAACAGCCGTGAACTTGGTGGTTGTTATTTCAACATTAGCAATAATTGGTGCGATACAGCCTTTTATTAAAAAAGAAAAGGCTGCTATTCCGTGGAATCAGGCGGCTCCAGGGAGGTAATGTTTCGTGTCGCAGTTAAATATAGATATTTTCCGGATGATAAATAATTTAGGGAAAGAGTATGGGTTTTTAAATCCAGCTGTCATCTTGTTGGCAGAATATACGCTGTATGTTTTATGTTTGGGGCTGGCGTTTTATTGGTTTACGAGGCTGCGGGAAAATCGGCTGATGGTATTGAATGGAATGCTTGCTTTTGTGGTTGCGGAGGTGCTTGGAAAGGTCTCCGGTCTGATATACTCCCATAATCAGCCTTTTGCGGTTCTGGCGGATGTAAAACAGCTTGTGGCCCATGAAATTGACAATTCCTTTCCAAGCGATCATACCATTTTGTTTTTTTCGATTAGTTTTTCGATTTGGTTGGTGAGGAAAAGAGAAGGCTGGTTGTGGCTGCTGCTGGCCATAGCGGTTGGTCTGTCGCGAATTTGGGTGGGGGTTCATTATCCGGTAGATATCCTGGTTGCAGCTGTTTATGGAATGGGTGCGGCACTGATTGTACATTGGGTTTCTCCACGGCTTGCCTTCGTTGGAAAGATGCTTTTTTTCTATGAAAAGCAGGAAAGTGCGCTCTTACCGAGGGCCAAAGACAGGTTACAAGGATTTTTAGTAAAAATGAATGGCTATTGGCAACAGTTCTGGTGAAAAAACAAAGGAAAGTGTTGTCAATAGGGCTTATTGGCAACAGTTCTGGGGAAAAAACGAAGGAAAGTGTCGTCAATAGTGCTCATTGGCAACAGTTCTGGGGAAAAAACGAAGGAAAGTGTCGTCAATAGAGATAATTGACAACAGTTTTGGCAAGGAAATGAAGAAAAGTGTCGTCAATAAACCCAAAAACGAAAACCCCCACTCCGAATGAACCATCATCCGAAGAGGGGTTTTTTCTAAAAAAAGTAATTTTGCTTTTAACAATCTAAGCCAGAACCGGTGCACCCAGTAAGGAAACCACTGTACCCGCTTTGCCTTCAACTGCCGCTACTGCGTGATCCAATGAGGTGATAATCGTCCTGCGCGCCGGGCTGGTTTGAGCGAATTGTATGGCTGCCTCAACCTTAGGAAGCATGCTGCCAGGTGCAAAGTGGCCTTCTGCAATATAACCATTCAATTCTGGAATGCTGACATCCGTTAATTTTTTCATGGTTGGTTTGTTAAAATCAATGCAAACATTCTCAACACCGGTTAGAATCACCAATGCATCAGCGTTCACCAACTCAGCCAATTTCTCCGAAGCAAAATCTTTGTCGATGACTGCTTCGACACCGACGATACCTGCTTCCGTTTCAACGACAGGGATTCCGCCGCCGCCAACGGAAATCACGATATTTCCAGCCTCGACAAGCGAGTTGATTACCTCGTGTTCCAAAATGCTAACCGGTTTTGGTGATGCGACCACCCGTCTCCAGCCACGGCAGGCATCTTCTTTGAACTTGAACCCGGTTTCCTCCATGATCCTCCCAGCTTCCTCTTCACTGTAAAAAGGTCCAATCGGCTTGGTTGGATTTTCAAACGCTGGGTCAACAGCATCAACCACTACACGAGTCACAACCGTTACTATATTTTTTACAATTCCCCGTTCCCGCAGCACTTTATCCATCGCGTTCTGCATCCAGTAGCCGATCATTCCCTGGCTCATCGCGCCGCACGTATCAAGCGGCATTGCTGGATTTTTCACGGAATCGGCGGCTGCCTGCTGCAACAAAATATTACCCACCTGAGGCCCATTGCCGTGCGAAATAATGATATCGATTCCTTGTTCAATAAAATCAGCCAATTGACGGGCTGTAGTTTCAAGCGCCTGCTGCTGTGCCGCCGCGGAAGCATCACCTGATTGAATCGCGTTGCCGCCTAAGGCAACAACCACTTTTTGTTTTTTCATAATTTATCCGCCTCTCTGTCAAGGGTGCGGGATAACGAACCCGCACCGCTCTAGTAATCTCTTAAGCCATAATCGTAGCAACACTCATCAGCACCATAACCACAATGGATAGCACCAATACTAATTTCCAAACATGCTTCAGATAGGTGCTATATGGGATGCGGGCAATTGCCAACGCGCCCATGATAACTGCACTTGTTGGTGTAATCAAGTTGACGATCCCCGATGCGCTTTGGTAAGCGGTAATCATGATGTCACGGCCAACACCAGCGAAGTCGGCCAATGGAGCCATAATCGGCATTGACAACGTTGCAAGTCCTGAAGTAGATGGAACCAGGAAGGAAAGCGGCAAGTAGAATAAGTACGACAGGTTCGTAAACATTACGGAACCTATATTATCCAGCATGCCTTCGCCCCAATGCAGTACAGTTGCGGTCATACCGCCAGCATCCATGACAACCGTGATGCCGCGGGAAATTCCGATGATAATGGCTACACCAAGCAAGTCGCGCGCGCCATTGATGAAAGTACCCGTAAAATCCTCTTCCCCCATTTTGTAAATGAAGGCGATGATGATGGAGGCGGTCAAAAACAGCATTGTTAACTCGCCAAACCACCAGTCGCCAAGCGGAATCATGCCGCCAAGCAATTTTCCGATGAACGGGATTTTGCCTAAAGCAGTTACCAAATCTTCAAAAATAGTAATATTAAATTTGTAGGCCCATGGAATAACACCGAGGATCATGATGACAAAGGTTAGACCGAATACGGTGAGAACTGCTTTGCGTTTGCCTGTGAATTCAATGTCTTCATTTTTTTGATTTAAGAAATGCTTTTCGTTATCCTCTTTCATATTGGCAATAATCGATTTGGACGGGTCATCTTTTACCTTTTTCGCATAACGCATGACGAACAGGATGGAGATAATTAAGGTAACAACCAAGATTATGAGGCGAAGCAGCATGCCATCACCGATGGAAACACCGGCAAATCCAGAAGCAATCCCGGTCGCAAACGGGTTAACTGTCGACCCCAAACATCCCACACCTGCACCAATCGCAATAATCGTTACGGCGGTCATGGCGTCATAACCTGCTGCAATCAGGACAGGAATCAGGATCGGATAAAAAGCAATCGTTTCTTCGGCCATCCCGTAGGTGGAACCGCCAATTGCGAACAGGGTCATCAAAATCGGAATTAGCCATTGCTCTCGGCCCTTCAATTTTCGAATAACCCTCGTGACTCCGGCATCAATCGCCCCGGTTTTCATGACAACGCCAAGGAATCCGCCAATGACCAGAACGAACAAGGCGATATCTTTTGCATCGAAAAATCCGTTAATTGGAGCATTCAGGACTTCCCACAAACCTTGAGGTGTTTGGTCAGCACTTGGCAGTTGCTGGTATGTCCCGGAAACTGGAATTTCCGTTTCCGTCGCTTTATCGACCTTTGTATCATATTTTCCTCCCGGGATTACCCAGGTTAACGCAGCAATCACAACAATAATCAGGAATAATAACGTATAAGCGGTAGGCATTTTAAACTTTTTCATTTGGAATTCCTCCATTTAGATGGAATTGTATCTCGCGGAGCGCGGTCGTCACTCCGCCAGAATGCAAGCCTATCGTGTTAATTGATAAATTGCTTTTGCATAAATCAACATCGCTTTAAACATTTCTTCCAGTTCAATGTGCTCATCTGGCTGATGCTCTGTTTTCGTTTGGTTCGGGAACACTGCGCCGAATGCGACAAAATTATCCATCGCCCGGGCATATGTGGCCCCGCCTGAGGAAATCGGTTGTGATTCCATGTCACCGGTAACCTCTTGGTAAACACCCATTAACGTCTTGATTAAAAAATGATCCTTTGGAATGTAGATGGATTTCAGGTAATCGAATTCCTTATATTCCAGGCCGTAGCCTGCTGCCACTGCCGAAAGCTTCGTGACGATATCTTCTTTATCCGCTGTCACCGGGATGCGAATGTCAATCGACAATCTTTCAACTTCCTCGTTTAACTCCATTTTTCCAACATTGAACTTCAACTTTCCGGAAGCCTCATCTTCACATTCTCCAAAAATCGCCGTTGCAAACGGATCTTCCTTGACCAAATCATTGATAAACTCAATCGTTTTCGAGGTGTAGCCGATTTGTTTTAGGGCAATGAGCAGGCGGTTTATCGCATTAATGCCTTTTTCCGTCACTTGGGCGTGAACAGATTTCCCTAGAACAGCAATTTGAAGATCATTTGTTTCATAGCCAAACCCTAGTTCATCTAATGCATTTTGTAATTCCGCAAACCTTGGTCCACCGTATCGGGCTGTGTCAGGCACCGCGTTAAATGCATGACCACCAGTGATCCTTAAATCGGTTTCGCTGCGGCCTTCAAGTGTGATCTGCAGTAAACCTTTTTCAGCGTACACGAGCGGGAAAACAGAATCCGGGGTAAAGCCCATTGAAGGAATTTCCTCGATTTCACAATAGCTATTCATGCAGCGCCACAGTGTTTCTTCGTCAGTGCCGAAGATAAACCGAACCCTCTTTTTAAAAATAACCCCAAGATTCATTAACGCTTTTACCGCAAATAAAGCGGCTAGTGTCGGACCTTTGTCATCCTGGGTGCCGCGCCCGTACATTTTTCCGTCTTTGATAGCTGGCTGAAAGGGAGAAGACTCAACCCATTCATCTAGTTTTCCGGCAGGTACAACGTCCAGATGACCGAGAACGCCAATCATCTCTTCGCCAGCACCAATCTCGGCATAGCCGTAATAGCCTTTCGGATCGCAGTAGGTTCTAAATCCAAGCTCCTCGCAGATTTCAAGAGTCTTTCTTAGCGCACGGTCGATATCACGGCCAAATGGGAATCCGTCCTCGCCCTCGTTGATTACACTTGGAATTTCCACCAGCTCCATCAACGCCTGATGGAAGTCACTTTCAATTTTTCGAAGCTCCGGAATGAAAGATTCGGAGATATTATTTGTTGGCATGCTCCAAGGATCCCTCCTTTTTGAAGGTTTTTTCTTAAAACGCAAGTAGTAATAGCTTATCCGCAAGTTGGGCGTGCGTATCCGCAAATTAGGGTGGCTTATCTGCAAGTTGGAATCGCATATCCGCAAGTAAACCTCTAATATAGAGAGTAAAGTTTACTCATTCGAGAGTAAATTCGGGTTATTCGAGAGAAACGCACTCTCATCCAAGAGTAAAATTACCATATCTGATAGTAAGACAAGCTTATACGACATTAACGGGATTCTATCTGACAGTAAAGCAAGCTCATCCGACAGTAACGGAACCCCATCCGACAGTAACAGAACCCCATCCGACATTAACCGTCCTCGCCAACCACCCAAGAAAGAGGAGAGGAGCAAATCTCCATCTCCTCTAAAAAACTCCACTATTCTAGTTTACCCAAAGTAGCAGCCATTACTGCCTTGATGGTGTGCATTCTGTTTTCAGCCTGGTCAAACACTTTGGAGTGCTGGCTGCGGAAAACTTCGTCGGTTACTTCCATTTCAGGCAGGCCATGCTTTTCATGGATAGCGCGGCCGTAGCTTGTTTCAAGGTCATGGAAGGCTGGCAGGCAGTGCAAGAATATCATTTTTTCGTTGCCGGTCTTCCTAACCATTTCCATGTTGACTTGGTATGGAGAAAGAAGCGCGATTCTTTCGGCGAACTTGTCTTCTTCACCCATGGATACCCATACGTCTGTGTAGATCACGTCTGCATCGGCAACACCTTCGTCGACATTGCTGGTGATGGTAACGCGGCCGCCGGATTCAGCAGCAAATTTTTCAGCAATCGCGACGATTTCAGCATCCGGGAACAGCGACTCAGGAGTGACGATCCGAACATCCATACCAATAAGTGCGCCGCCGACAAGCAAGCTGTTGGCCACGTTGTTGCGGCCGTCGCCTGCATAGACGAACTTGATTCCTTCTAAGCGGCCGAAGTTTTCTTTTACTGTTAAAAAGTCAGCAAGTGTTTGGGTTGGATGCCATTGGTCAGTCAACCCGTTCCATACTGGTACGCCGGAATGCTCAGCTAGCATATCCACTTTTTTGTGCTCAAAGCCACGGAACTCGATGCCGTCAAACATGCGGCCTAGAACCTTGGCGGTGTCTTCAATAGATTCCTTTTTGCCCAACTGGATGTCATCTTTTCCTAAATATTCAGGATGAGCGCCAAGGTCGATGCAAGCTACAGTGAAGGCGCAGCGAGTGCGGGTAGATGGTTTTTCAAAAAGCAAAGCGATGTTCTTGCCGGCCAAATAGCGGTGTGGAATGCCGTGCTTCTTCTCATCCTTCAGTTTCATGGCCAAATCGATGAAATATAAGAACTCTTCTTTAGAAAAATCCATTTCGCGAAGAAAGCTTTTTCCATATAAATTAGGTGCAACTGCTAACATTTGAATCTACTCCTTTAGGTTGGTTTTTTTATTGGAAATTTTATTCCCGGCCGGCATCGAACCGGCCGCTTCCATTACTTGCGAAGATCCTCACGCACAATCGGCATGCTCATGCAGCGTGGGCCCCCACGACCGCGGGACAATTCCGAGCTGGCAATTTCAAGCACTTCAATGCCGTATGAGCGCAATAACTCATTGGAAATGTAGTTTCGGTCGTAAGTGACGACTACGCCTGGTGCAATGGCCAACGTATTGGAGCCATCATTCCATTGCTCGCGGGATGCCGCAATTTCATCGCCGCCGCCGCAAGGGATGAGCACAAGCTCGTCAAGATTTAACACTTCTTTTAACGCTTCCTGGAGGTTGGTGCGATGGGTAATGTTGACATGTTCCTCATCCGGACCTTTTTCAAGAATGTAGACATTCATATTACCGGTCGGACCTTGAATTTCCGGGTGAATCGTAAACTTGTCGTAATCCACCATGGTAAACACAGTGTCAAGATGCATAAACGCTCGGCATTTTGGAATTTCCACAGCGACAACCTTTTTAAAGTTCGACTGCTTTTTGAACAAATTCAACGCCAATTTTTCAATCGCTCTCGCGGAAGTCCGGGCTGAAACCCCGATGGCAATGACTTCATCACTTAGTACCAATTCGTCGCCGCCCTCAATCGAGAAGCCGAAGTCACGGTCCAGCCAGACTGGAATGTCATGGCCCGCGAAGCGTGGATGGTATTTAATAATGTATTGCATGAACAATGATTCGCGGCGTCGTGCCGGTTCGCGCATTTTGTTTATTGACAATCCGTTGCCGATGCTTGCTGCTGGGTCGCGGGTGAAATATAGGTTTGGCATTGGGTCGAGATAGAATGGATAGTGATCCTCCATTAACTCGTATAAGTGCGATTTCTTGCTCGGCTCGATTTCTTTTTTCAAAATTCCTGACATCACTTTGTCCACCATGTCAGCAGTCGTGAACGAATGCAAATAATCTCTCAATACGCTTGAAGCCCCGTTGACATTCGCCTTGCTTTCTCGTAAAATATCATCTATGAATTGTTTTTTTATCTCTGGATTACTCAGGGTTTCAACAACCAATTTTTCGAGGTATAGGACTTCTATGCCTCTATTTTTTAATGTCTCGGCAAAATAATCATGCTCTCTCTGTATGATTGGCAAATAGGGAATATCGTCGAACAATAACTGCTGTAGATATTCAGGTGTGAGATTCTCGACTTCTTTGCCAGGGCGTTTTAGTAAAACTGTTCGAAGGGTACCAATTTCTGATGTCACATGGATCGGATGCTTCAATTGATTCTGCGTATTCCTCTGAGTAGTCAGTTCCAGGATACTGCTCATTTTTCTTCCTCCTTTATTTAGCTAATCAGAATTTATTCCATAAATTCTGAACGCATAAATTCAACTACGCCTCTGTCTTCGTCCTAACGGACTCGCCAATCGGCGAGTTTTCATTTAAACTATCCTTTCTACACCTTCATTGTAAGCGATAACAGCCACATGCCTTTGTAACCGTTCTAACACCCCAACTGTTAAAATCCTTACGTTTTTTTGTCGTGCCCCTTAAAATCCCATGCATGTTTATGCAAAATCTTATACATTTCGATATTGTCAAGGGGGATTTCATGCATATCGACTGAATGACAAATATAGTTCACAACTGAAGTTCTAATTTTCTGAAAAATGGACATAAAAAAAGACCAGCACTGAATGCCGACCATTACTTGAAGTATTCAGGTTGATGAAAGAGGATTTTCTTGCAATCAACGGAGATGACTTGCTCTCGTTTTAATTGGTTCATTAATAGACTGACAGTTTCTCTGGTTGTCCCCGATATTTTGGCGATATTGGCGGCAGTAAGCGGGCAGGGAATAACGATTTCGTTGCCGTTCTGAACCCCAAGATCCTCCATTAAAAATTGTAGCGTATGCATAACACGGTCTTGAGCGTTTGGAACAAGGATTTTTTGCACCCGCTTTTGATGAAGAATTAAAATATCAGACAGCTTGGCAATAACGTGGAATAAAAGTTTCGGGTGTGTTTTAATCAAATTCTCCAGCACATGCGTCTCCATAAAGTAAAGATACACATCGGTCACGACAATCGCAGTGTCCTGGTAGGCTTTATCCTGAAACAAGCCGCCATACGGAAACATCTGATTTTTCTTAATAAAATCAAGATAAAGCATGCTGCCATCTTCGCTGCTCCGCTCATACATCACGTACCCGTCCATCAAAAAGTAGATTTTATCTCGGGGATCGCCCTGGGTAAATAAACGCTGATTTTTCTTGTAGCTGCGAAAATAAAAGTGCTTCAAATATTTTTGCAGTGTTTTAGTTTGCAAGCCTTTTAAGATATCAAACTGGTTTAAATCATAAAGCGCATCCATATGAATCACGTTGGAGTTGAGCATGTTGGCACCTCCTTTCGGTGTGAATCATTATTTTTGCAATAACTCAAGCTGCTGCTTAAGCTTTACCGAGTCGCGGGGAGAGCGGCAGATAATCAGGCAGGTATCATTTCCGCAGACAGTCCCAGCCTTGCCGGCAAGCTCCATTGAATCTAGGAGCACACCGAAAGAATGGGCATGGCCCGGCAATGTTTTGATGATAATGAAATAATTAATGACTTCCATGCTAACCAGCGCATCTCTGAACTTGTGGCGCAGCTTTTCGGAATTTAAGTGGTCCTGATCTACTTTAAAGCTATATTTAGGCGTACCATCCTTGGAAGGCACCTTGATCAACTGCAAGGTTCGGATATCCCTTGATATCGTCGCCTGTGTCACACTTAAACCGCTTTCAAAAAGTAATTGCTGCAACTCCTCCTGGGTTTTCACCTCTTGTTCAGTGATCAGTTCGGATATTAACTGTAAACGTATCTCTCTATTCATCGAAGGAACCCGCTTTCATAGTGGTCTCATTTATAGGATATGGGTAAATTCCTCCAATTGAAATGGATAAATGGTGAACAATCTTGAAGGATTTGCGGACTGGCGGGGTTTTTGGGATGATTAACGATAAATTTTAAAAAAAGAAGGGCTAAAACTTAGGTACACTTGATTTTCAGCCCTGTAGGATATTTATTATTTTTTGAAAAGTATTAGCTATAGCAATTTTGTATGTAAATTTATTACCTTTTTATCTGTATAATCTTTTCCTGGATGAATATAGACATAAAAATGTGACATCTCTGTAATATATTAGCGCCACTCGGACATTCAAAGAACCACCTCCTTTATTATATAAGATTAATTAGCGAGAGATTCTAAGGTACCAAGCTCAGAATCTCAGTCGACGAAGCATTGCCTGAAGCTGTACCTATTCTAGGAATCATGGCAGATGTACTTAAAAGTGTCCATGAGAAGGGAGTCCTTTGGCCATTTGGATGATTTTCAACTTAAAGGTCCTTATTCCACGAAAAAGTATTTATAAAGACTTAACCAAAAAATACTTTTAGTATTGCTAAAATAATAATTAAAAGAAAGCATAAAGTGACTAAATAGTACAGAAAGTGCCGCCAATCCCCTTAAAGAGTCTAATTCAACATAGCGACTGTTCCTAGTTCAATTATTCACCTCTAAAACAACAATATAAATAATGAAACAAAGTATTTAATATTAAAACACTTCTCAATTCAGGGAAGTATCTTTTCAAACAATTGAAAACTAACATTATACAAGTTAGAGCATGCTGTCTTGGACATGCCTCTCAAAGACTCTATGTATAATGAAAATTTAGTCTCTACTCACGATTTATAGCCATTATAATTGATGGTTTTGTCAGCCAGAACAGTTGATCTTAACTTAGGCTTAAGTGTCTTTAAATCATAGTAATATTCAATTCTTTTGGCAGAATTAAGATTTTGTTTTTTATTAATTAATATTAATGAAAGGAAAATAAGCATTAGTCCAACAAAATATTCTCCTTTGGAGTTTCCGAAATCCAAAAATGTAAAAATCAAAAACGAGAGTGTACAAAGTATTACTATTAAAAATTTAAATACACCCTTAAATTTATAATTCCGCCATAAATAATGGACAATAATTATTAGCGGGAACATAGATAGTATAAGATGATGAACCTCTAAATGAGGAGAAAAAATCAGTGGACTTATAACAATTATCCCAATTTCAAATTTTTGGTGATTGCTTCGTTGTAATAAATATATATATAATAAAAAGAATATAAAGAAATATATAAAGAAAAGAATATTACTTGGTGCATCTGGAACATAAGTTGAAATTATTCCTTGAATAGAATTATCATATGGTACTCCAAAATGACCAAGTTTCTTGTTAAAATTCCAAAAATCTTTTGTAGAGAAGTTCCATAAAGTTCTCCACCCTATGGTCGAGATTACAATTAAGGTACAGATAAGAATTGAAATAAAAGTACCAATAGCTAATTTGACTTTTCCTTTTATAAGGTAGAAAACTAATATTATTGCCGGGGTTACTTTGAAGACAATAGCTAGACCTAAAGGAATTCCAGCAAAAAAGTCTTTTTCTCTTTCATATAGTAAATAAATCATAACTGCAACTAAAAAAAAGATTAAGCGGTTACTGTTCGACAATAGTGTATCAAAAACAAATGGATAGTGTAAAAGTGATAGCAATACAACTAAAGAGATAATAAATTTATAATTTTTTTCCTTGAAAATTAATTTTATAAATAATAGTAATCCTATAATATATAAAAGGCTTAATAATAAATTCCAAATATACTCTGCGTCATTAAAAGAAAATAACCCTAACCAAGAAAAAAATACAGCAAAATGTGGTGGGTATAAATAACATGCGTTTGGCGGTAAATCCGTATTGTAATTTTCTTTTACCTCTGCTTGAAGTTTACTACAATTGTATAACCACTCCGGTTGTTTATTTTCCCAAACGTTTTCAAAACTATAATGAAAATAATAATAATCTGAAATTGAAGTTTTTTCCTGCAAAAAGCCGTTATTTAGTAATGCTGTTATAACTGGTAACCATCGAAGTATAACAATTATTATAATAAGGTATATAACTAATACTTTTGTAATATTTTTGTACTTAGTACCCATTTATCTCTATCTCCTTTCTGTTATTTATAAACCTGTTTATTTTCAGTAACTTTATTTGAGAAAATATTTTTATGTCCGTAGTTTTATTATCAGTTGTATTATCTATGTAGAAGTGTTTTAATCCTACAATAATAAATGTTATGTCGTGTGAAGAATAATTGTTCAAAATGCTTTTCGTGTTGGAGTTATATACTCTTTTATATTTCATCGGAAATACGAAAAGTCCAATAATTATTTAGGAGAAAATTCATAGTTGGTATACATATAATAGTGATAATTTGACCAAAAATATAATGGAGATTATGGATTTCAATGGTAAAATACATAATAAAACTATTTGTTAATAGCCCTAGTATTGATACTAAAAAGTACTTAATGAATAAATTGGTGCTGTTGTTAGTATTTTCCTGGAAAGTGTATTTTCTGTTTAAACCAAAAGAAATTAGCACGGTTAAAATAAATCCAATAGCAGAACTGAAAATAGGAGATAGCCGGAACACCTCTACAAGAAAAACAAGAGTAGAAAGGTGAACGGCTGTTCCTATAACACCTATGACACCATAGCAACCTACTTTTTTATAAAAACCAATTCTTTTAGAATTCAACATAATCTTTTTTCATTTCTTTTCTGTTAGTAATTTCTCCTGAAACCATTACATCTTCAATTAAATATCTAGGTCTATCCTTAACCTCTTTATATATGGCGGAAATATATTCCCCAAATACCCCAAGGCTTATCATGAAGATACTTCCAATAATTAGTTGTAAAAGAATTACTGTTGTAAAGCCGGTAAGGGCATTCCCAATAAATTTTTGGTAAAGTGTGTGGGATCCTAGTATTATGGCAGCAATAAAAAATACAAATCCCATAACACTTACAAATCTTAATGGTAGGGAGGTAAATGATACAACTGCGTTTAATGCAAGCTTTACTAATTTAGTAAAGCTCCATTTTGTTTCTCCGCCTGTTCTTTGAGCTACTTCAAACTCAATTTTAATTTTTTTAAAGCCTAACCAAGCAGTCATGCCCCGAAAGAAGGTATCTTTTTCAGGCATCTTCTTCCAAGCTTCTAACACTTTTTGGTCTAGTAGTTTATAGTCCGAAGCACCCTTTAGATTGTATCCAGTAAATACCTCTAGAATCCAGTAGAAAAAGGTTGAACTTAGGCGGTATTGAAATTTTTCCTTTCCTCTATCTCTCTTTACACATTCAATAATCAAAAAACCCCCATGACACCATAAATTGACCATTTCTTGTATGAGTGAAGGAGGATGCTGTAAATCCGCATCCATGACAATTACGGCATCTCCAGTTGCATGTTCTAAGCCAGCAACAAGAGCGGATTCTTTACCAAAGTTCCTGCTTAACTTTATAACGAACAAATTCGGTAAAAAAAATAGGTTATCCGATAATTCTTTCCACGTTTTATCTGTTGAACCATCATCAATAACAATAATTTCGAAGTTTAAGGTGACCTTTTTAACCTCCTCTGCAATCTTTTTTATGGAATGAACAATATGACTTCCTTCATTATACACAGGTATAACAAGAGATATTTTAGGATTGTAATTCCTTATCATTTATTAACACCCACTTTCTCCTTTTATTCTCTTTTAAGAAAACTTTAATAAAAACCATTACGCTGATTAAAGAAATAATACCTCCAAAAGTTAAACCTTTTGGGATAAATTCCATTTGTAAGTCATACTCACCTTTTTTTAATGGAATTCCCATGAATGAACCCAACACTTTTAATGGTTTTACCTTTTCCCCATCGACTGTTATTCTCCAGCCTTCGTCCCAAGGAATGGATAAAAATAAAAGTTGATCAGTTTGTTTAATTCTTACTTTTGCCCCCAATTTATTATTATTTTTTCCAGTAATAATAAAAGAATCTTTATCAATAGTATTTAAATTGTTATGTAGGTTCTTTAGGTTTGTAAAATAAAATAATTCGTCTCTGATGTATTTTACTTCGTCTTGGTCGAAGTGAAGTTCGATTGCTACTTGTTCATTTTTAAATTTTCCTACATCAAAGATTCCCTTAAAATGACTTCTTAGATAATCTCCTATTTCTTTATTATTTATAAACATTTTAATGTTCTTATTATTAGGGCGAATATTCCTGGAATTTAACAAATCAAATTTAGCATAAAAGTTAGTTTCCTCATTAATGTTAAATAAATATTTTACTTTTATTACTTCATTTTTCTTTAGTCTGGATAATTGTTTTCCATTATCCAGCTTCTTAAAGACGGCATTTTCATATTCAATTTTTTGGGGGGGGATTGGAACAAATAAAGTTTCATTGGTTTTAAACATGGTTTTATAAATTTGATTTTGAAGATCAAAAGGATTATTGAAATCAGCAACATTAATATTTCCTATATCCTTTGTAATTGGATATCCAATACGTAAGTAGTTATCATTTTTTAAAATGGATAATTTATTAATTCTAGATATCTCCTTAAAGCCTTCCTTTTCAAATTTCTTAGAACTAATAAAATATTTTTGTCCAAGAATGGCATCAGAAAATATTGTACTTCCCTTTCTGTTATAATTTGCCTTTTCGGCATAGAAACCCAAAGAATTCATTGTTTTAATTAAATGATTGCTTAACATTGAACTTGAGTGACCGAAGCTGCTATGACCCACTGTTAGGGAATCATTGTTTGTGTTATTTATATCAGTTTCAACACGATAGAAATGAGTTTTATCGATTTTATTTATTTGATTTAGACCTGCCCTATAATCACTGTATTTCGTATATTCAATTCTATTCGCACGTCCAATTTCTGCATAAAGGTCGGAAATTAAAATAGTACTATTAAATAATAATTCCGTAATCATTAATAAAAAAAATATTACAAACCCTATTCTTTTTAGATTCCTTTTTTTTACATATAAAATCAAAGTAAAAATAGAAAGAAACGATAGATTTATAAAAAGGTTATGTTCTCCACTATATAGAGGGCTAAAAAAAATGAGTACTATAAGGTTTAGCAAAAAAATAATTAGTAATTGTTTTAATCTGATGGTTTGTATTTTCTCGTATGCCAATAAACTAATATTTAATAGAATGAATGAGAAAATAAAAGAGTACCGATACGGGAACCAATTTGGAATGTCCCCTGCATGCCATATTAAATTCAAGGGAGGAACTATAAATGATAAACCTAAAATAAAAAGCAGAGTCCCCCATTTTACTTTTTCTAACCTATTTATTCTACTAATAAAAAAGATTGGCACTAATAAAAGAATAAATGTACCAATATAAATAATGGGTGCCCCTTCGATTGCAGAATCATAAATACCGCTATAGAGCATCAAGAAAAAGTTAAGATCTGGTTTATTTAAAGAACTGTTATTGTTACCCAAGGTTTCTAAGAGTTGAAAAAATGTTGGAACTGTTAAAAATGCTGAGATTCCAATAGATATTACTGTCCCTTTCAAAAACTTATATATAATTGCTTTTATATCAATGATAGTTTTCATCTTTTTAAATTGATAAAGATTAATTACTAAATATAAAAAGATAAACAGGCCAATCATGTATGAGATGTAAAAATTCAGAATAAACATGAGCGATAATAAGATTGTATATGGAATTATTGTTTTATTACGTAATACGGAATCTACTGAAAGGATTATCAAAGGGAGTAAAATGACTCCATCCAACCACATAACATTAAAATAATAGTTGATGTTATAGGACATAAGAGAATAAAAAGCTGAAAAAAATACAATTTCATATGATTTAAATGTAATAAACTTCTTTTTTATGAAATAACTTATGGATATTCCACAAAAACCAATTTTAATTAATATCATTGCTGCAATTGCTTCAGAAAAAAAATCTTTCGGAAAAAATTGGAGAATTAACAGAACTGGGCTGGAAGTATAATAAGCAATTATTCCAAAGAAATTTGATCCTAAACCAGCATTCCAACTATATAATAAGCTTTCATTTCCCTTAATTGCTTCAAGAAAATAATAATAAAAATGAATATACTGATGAAATAAATCAGATGAAAAGACAGTTCCTTTTCCGAAAGGATATATACCAGACATTATAAAAACTGTACCAATAATGACAATTGGTAAACAAAATGATAATAAGAAAACTAGGAAATTATTCTTTTGAATATCTTTCAATTATCCCACCACAGTTCTTTATTAAATATTGACCATGCTCCTAAAGTTGGTCAAAAAAATTAAGTTAAAAGGTTAATAACTTCTCCTTGCTTTAGTTCAAACCGTGCAACGGTACCCGATGGCAATTCGATCACGGAGTATGCACCCTTTACAGGCTTGACAAACTGCCATGGCTTCATCCCTTCAATCATTTTAACTATTCTGTTTTCATTATTTAGAAAGACGGCATCAATCTCAAAATTCATAAAGCACATATGGATGGAGTTGCATGGAATAATCCATAGCCCCTCATTTTCCAACTGGGTATTCCGAAACATAAGACCTTTAAATCTTTTGAAAAAGGAATCTGCAAGTTTAATATTATATGGTATTGTTTTGATTATTTGATCCATTTCTTTTATTCCCCCTTAACTAAATTTGTTCTATATATTGAATATAATATAAAACGAAAAAGTTCTCAATGTTTGGTTTTGTAAAAAAATGTCGGTTTTTATTAAGAACAAAAAATGATAAAAGTGTTTACTTTTTAATTGAAAAGTACTAATATGATTTTAGGAATTGTTCATTATAAAGAACAAGATAAAAGAAGTGAGAAAAAATTACGAAGCTTAATTCTTTATATGTTGTTTCATAAAATGAACATCTCCGTTGGATAATTCATTTTTTAAAAGAGGAGAGGAGGAAAAAGGGGTATGTTAGAAGGAATGAAAAACCTAGCAATTAAAGAAGAAGGGCAAGCCTTGACGGAGTATGGCTTGATCATTGCTTTAGTTTCAGTACTGTTAGCTGGCTCACTAATTTTATTTAAAACTGAAATAGCTGGAGTATTTACCAAAATCATTGCAGCCTTAAAAAGTACTTAATAAGGATTTAATAATTATTTTTTGGAGGAAAAGAACATGGTACAAAAAATAAAGAATCTAGTAGTACAAGAAGAAGGGCAAGCCTTGACGGAGTATGGCTTGATCATTGCCTTAGTTTCAGTACTGTTAGCCGGCTCACTAATTTTATTTAAAACTGAAATAGCTGGAGTATTTACCAAAATCATTGCAGCCTTAAAAAGTACTTAATAAGAATTTAATAATTAGGATTTGGAGGAAAAAGAATTGGTACAAAAAATGAAGAATCTAGTAGTACAAGAAGAAGGGCAAGCATTAACAGAGTATGGTTTAATTATTGCATTGGTTTCAGTGCTTCTAGCTGTATCACTTATTGCTTTTAAGAATGAATTAGTGGCAGTGTTTAATAACATTATTACTGCATTAAAGAGTAGCTAATCAAATTAAAACAAATTAAAAAGTTCTGCTTTTTAAAAAATGAACGTAAACCAGAAGAAGCCCTGCTTAGTTAAGTAGGGCTTAATCCTTAAATTGGGGTAAATCACTATGATAATAAAAATAATCTTAGTCACAATTTTATTAATCTCACTTTATACGGATGTGAAAAAGAGGAAAATTCTAAACATTGTAACCCTCCCCAGCATTCTACTAGGATTCGTGATTCATATAATCTCAAATGGTTTAGATGGGTTCCTCTTTAGTGGAAAGGGTTTCCTTACAGGATTAGGGTTACTGATAATCCCCTATTTGCTTGGAGGGATGGGTGCTGGTGATGTCAAACTGATGGCTGCCATCGGGGCATTAGCGGGTACTAGTTTTGTCTTTTATTCTTTTATCTATACCGCTTTAATCGGTGGATTAATATCTTTGGTACTTATCATCAAACAAAAAGGCTTTTTGAATTCACTTAAATCTTTTCTATATGCAGTAGTGTTTTTCAGAAGCAACGTTGGTTCCATTTTCCTTGCGAAGAATAAACATTCTAGCATTTCTTTCCCATATGGGGTTGCAATTGTATTAGGAACGTTTTGTTCACTTTTATGGGGTGGATTTTAATGAAGTCAGAAAAAGGTCAATCGATGGTTGAGTTTGCATTAATCTTACCATTACTAATACTAATGTTATTTGGAATTATAGACTTCGGAAGGATCTTTCATGCATACCTAACTATTGATCATGCAGGAAGAGAAGCTGCTCGTGCTGCAAGTATTGGCAAGGATGACACTTTTATTAAACAAAAGGCTGTTGATAACGGGGTTAGTATTAGTTTAAAAGGTACCAATGTAGCTATTTCCCCAACGGGTACAAAAAAATCAGGGGATAATGTAACAATTACAATTACTTATCCTATAAATTTCCTTACTCCGGTAATTGGTAATGTTGTCGGACCTATTACTTTAAAAGATACTACGGTGATGAGGGTGGAATAGATGAAAGAAATATTAAAGTTATTAAAATTTGATAATGAAAACGGTGCCTCTCTGGTAATAGTTGCTTTAGCAATGGTTGCCTTATTAGGCTTTACTGCATTAGCAATAGATGGAGGAAGGCTCTATATCGAAAAAAGCAAACTACAAAATGCTTTGGATGCTACAGTTCTAGCGGGAGCACAAGGACTTCGAACTAGCCAGACCAGGGCTATTGAAATTTCAGAGGATGTCTCGGAAAAAAATGGCTATAAAGTATCTGCGAGTGATCTATCGTTTCCAGATAACTCAATTAAAGCAACTAAACAAATTAACGTTCCTATGACCTTCGCTAAGGTAATTGGTATAAATACTGCAACAGTTAGTGCATCTGCAAAGGCGACGGTTGGTCCATTAACTAAAGCAAGTGGGATTTCACCTTTTGTAATTATGAAAAGTGATATTCCTAATAGAACAATACTAAATTGTGGATCCACAAATCCTGGCGACCTTAGTGGTAATTGCGGATATCTAAAAACATCGGAAAGTAATCTTCGAGATGCAATTTTAAAGGGATCCACTTTTGATTCAAGTAAAACAGTTTGGACAGACCCGGGGGCAGCCGTTGGTCAAGTGGGTCAAGCAATTGACGAATTAATTGCCAGGGATAAATTAAAGGATGCTGCCGGAAATTTTATTAAACCTCATTGTCAATCTGCAAGTACTGCAGATAATTCATGTGAAAGAGTCCTAACTTTCGTAGTTATTGATGAATGGAAAGATGTAAAGGGAAATCCAGTAACCGGTACTAGTGAGTTGAAAATTGCTGGATTTGCTTCATTTTACATTGAAAAATATGATGATAAAAAACTTTATGGTGAATTTATTAAAATGGTAGAACAGGGGGAAATTGGGACCGGAACAGGAATTGGAGAATACAATCTAGTTGGAGTAAAGCTTGATGAGTGACACATTGTGACTTGAAGTAGGGGGACGCTATGAATACAAAAAAAATATGGTTGATATCTTTAATATTGGGGTTGATTGTTGCTGGTTTTCTTTATGTATCCATATTTTCTAAGGAAAGTGGTTCTACTCCAGCCAGTACATCTGTAAGTCAAGAAACAAATAAGGATAAAAGTCAAAAATCCGCAGAAGAAAAGGAAAAAGAAAAGCAAGCTGAAAAGGAGAAAGCTCTTGTTCGGGAGTTCGCAAATCCTATTGTCGATGTTAGCACCGGAAGACGTGCAATTTCAATTAGGGTTAATTTAGAGGGTGGAGTTTCAGGGTATATTGCTCCCAATTCAATGGTTGATGTCATTGCCTATGAAACAACCAAAGACGATGCAGCAAATAAAGAATTTAAATCAGCAGTTTTAGTTCTTGAAAATGTGAAGGTGCTTTCTTCTGGTCAATCTTCGGACACTAAGGAAGCTGCACTAAAATATGAAACTGTAACATTGGAAGTTACCACCGAAGAGGGAGTTATGCTTAGCTTAGCTGCCAAAGATAAGGATGGATTTTATTTAATGCTTAGAAATAAAGATGATAAGGAAACTGGTAAGGCCGGGATTAAACATACAAGAGAAGTAATTAAGGAAGATACGAAGGAGGAGAAGAAATGAGCATAAATTGGGTTTACTTTTCAGATACAAATTCCCCTTCCAGAGAACTTAATAAACTATTAGAAAAGCAGCAATTTCAAGTTGTATCAGGAAATCAATTAGATAAGTTGAATTCTCTATTATTAGGAAATAGTCAGTCAGTTTTATTTTTGGAGACATATACGCAGTTTAATATTTATGATTTATGTCAGGAAATCTCCGCACTCTACCCACATGTTTATATTATTTTAATTGTTCCAGAGGAAATCGAAAACCTGAAAAGGGCAATGTTGATGGGAGCATCTGATACTCTTCGTGCTACGTATGATCTCGGTGAACTTTCTGAGGCAATTGCTCATGCAAAGAAATTTATGGACCATCGAGAAAAAGTAGAGCCTAAGAATATTAATTTAATAAAAGATAAATGTAGGGTAATTGCTATTTCTAGCCCAAAAGGCGGTGTTGGCAGGACGGTTTTGACTGTTAATCTTGCTGTAGCGTTGGCCAAAATGGGGAAAAAAGTTGCTGTGTTTGATGGGAATCTTCAATTTGGTGAGGTTGGCATTTTTTATAATGTGAAGCCGAAAAGAACGATTTATGAATGGGTTAAAGAAGCATATGGGCGCGAAAATTATTCCGTTAATCAGTATATGACCCTTGTTGACGGGGATGTTTCTATTCTTGCAGCCCCACCTCGCCCGGAATTCTTTGAAGGAATATCGGAAAAACACATAAAAGGGGCCATCGAGGAAGCAAAGAATCAGTTTGATGTTGTCTTAATTGATATGCCTGTTTATTTATCTGAAATTCACTTACGCTGTCTGGATTTGGCAGACGATATCATACTCTTGACCCTTAATGAGATATCAGGTCTAAGGTTATGCCAGCTGTATTTAGATGCGTTGGAAACGGTTAACTTAAAAGAAAAAGTAAAACTGGTGTTAAATCGATATGTAAAGGGACAGGGGCTCGAATTGAAAAGGATTGAAAAAATCTTGATGTTAGATGTTTTTCAAACCCTCCCTGAGCAATTAAATATAGTTTCAACGTCGATTAGATCTGGGCAACCCTATTTATTGTCAAATCCAAGAAATGCCATTAGCAAGGCAGTGCTAAGTTTATCTGAAAAGATTTTTGAACAAAAAAACGATATTCAACCTTCTACAAAAAAGGAGAAGAAGTGGTATCATGTTGGAAAGTGAGGTGTAGAGATAGATGTCATTATTTCAAAGGTATAAAGAAGGTATAAGTATCGGTCCCTCAACAGGAGAACCTACTGAGCTTAATGTTTTTAAAAGAACAGATGAATTTTGGCAAATTGAAAAAGCTCTTCACGACTATCTATTGGAGGAATTGAAAAAATCACCAGGACAAAATAGGGATGATGAGAAGCAAAAAATTGAGATATGGGGTCAAACATTTTTTGATCAACATATCAGCAGGTTAACTTTTGAAGAAAAGCAAGATATATTTAGCTACGTAAAAGATGAATTATTGGCCTATGGCCCGATTACCCCTTTGCTGGAGAACCCAGACATATCTGAGATTATGGTTAATAGTTACGATGAAGTTTATTATGAGAAAAAAGGTAAAATTTTTAGGAGCAATGTGCATTTTTCTGATAATGAACATGTTCTACGAGTAATTGAGCGAATTGTATCACCCATTGGACGGAGGATTGATGAAAGTTCTCCGATGGTCGATGCCCGCCTTCCGGATGGTTCACGTGTAAATGCCATTATTCCTCCACTTGCACTAAAAGGGCCAAGTTTAACCATTCGAAAGTTCTCTGATACCCCATTTACTATTAACGATTTAGTGCAATTTGGAACTTTAACTGATAGTATGGCAAAATTTCTTGATATTTGCGTGAAATCCAGACTCAATATCTTTATAAGTGGAGGTACGGGTTCAGGAAAAACCTCTTCTTTAAATGTTTTATCTTCTTTTATTCCGAATGTAGAACGAATAGTTACGATTGAGGATGCAGCGGAACTAAAGCTACATCAGGAACATATTGTTTCTCTTGAATCACGTCCACCTAATATTGAGGGAAAAGGGCAAATAACTATTAGAGATTTAGTACGAAACTCTCTACGGATGCGACCAGATAGGATTGTTGTTGGTGAGGTTCGTGGAGCAGAGGCACTGGATATGCTTCAGGCAATGAATACCGGACATGATGGTAGTTTAAGTACAGGGCACGCTAATTCACCAAGAGATATTCTTTCTAGGTTAGAAACGATGGTGTTAATGGCAGGATTTGATCTTCCCGTAAAGGCAATACGAGAGCAAATTGCAAGCGCTATTGATTTAATTGTCCACCAGGCGAGGATGAAAGATGGTACGAGGAAAATTACACATATTACAGAAGTATTGGGAATGGAAGGAGAGACTATAGTTCTACAGGACATCTTTCTATATAAAGAAACAGGGTATACAAAAGATGGAAGACTCGACGGAAGGTTTATTAGTACAGGAATACGTCCGAAGTTTGCCGAAAAGCTTGAAGTGAGTGGCTTTACCTTGCCTGCTTCATGGTTTGTAGGAGAGTGGTAGAAATGAAAAATGCCATTGAATTAGTAATACTGTTCTTAATCATTAGTACTTTAATTTTCCTTTTTTTAAATGGGTATTTATATAAGAAAAGAATGAGTAAACGAATCAGTGAGTTTTTGCCCATATCTCAGACAGAGGTAATTGAAGATAAGTCGAAGAGTCCAGCATTGCTTAAACGAACTTTTCTTTCAGTTGCTCAGTTATTTAAAGATCTGCAATTTAGTGATTCCACTGAGAAATTAATATTAGAAGCAGGAAGTAAATTGAAACCGGAGGAATTCTTCGCTTTAAGAATACTTTTTTCCGGTGGGTTAGCATTTTTTTTATATTTATTAGATCTGTCGTGGTATTTTTCTATAATAGCCTTATTGATAGGTTTTTTCGTGCCAAAATTTTACTTAAAGCAAAAAAGAAAAAAAAGGTTGGCTTTACTTTCTTATCAGTTAATTGAGGTATTAGGCATGATGGCGAATTCACTAAGGGCAGGTTTTAGTTTTATGCAGGCAATACAACTTGTCGGAAAAGAAGTAACCGACCCAATCGGTCCTGAATTTGAACGGATTGTAAGACAAACTGGATTAGGAATTCCCTTGGAAGAGATTTTTGAAGAGTTAGTGGAAAGATTGCCTAACAAGGAACTTGAAGTAGTAGTAAGGGCAATTTTGGCACAAAGAAAAAGTGGAGGAAACCTAGCAGAACTTCTTGAAACTATGGAAGAAACCATTAGAGGAAGGGTCAGGATTTTGGAAGAGTTAAATACATTAACTTCTCAAGGAAGATTGTCGGCCTGGATTATTACTATGCTTCCTGTCGGTCTTGGTTTATACCTTGCATTAGTGACCGGAGACTACTTTCAACCAATGCTAGACCATCCTTTGGGATGGACATTACTTTTCGTAAGTATTGTTTCAAACATTATTGGATGGCTGTTTATTCAAAAGATTATCAAAATTGAGGTGTAGGTAATGAAGGAACTCTTCCTCTTTTTTCTAACAGCTGCATTTATGACTTTCTTTCTTGCGGCAATTTTGTCTTCATTATTTAAAAGAAAGATTGCTTTTGAAAATCGAATAAGCATTTATTTTGAAGAACCAGTAAACAGTCAAAAAGAGCATGAATTGCCAAGAAAAGAGAGCCGATTAGGAATCCTATTCCAAAGTTATTGGAATAAAGGGGCACTATGGTTGAATAAAAAAATTTCAAGAGGTGAGATGAAAAAAATAGATACTCAGCTTAGAGATGCTGGTAATCCATTCAAATCAGCAATCGATTTCAGATTATTTCAACTTGTCCTCAGTGCGGCTTTTAGTTTGCCACTTATTCTTATAATTTTACCTTCGTCTGATAACAAAATGATGGTTTGGATGTACGCAATTGTTTTAGCAATTTTGGGTTTACGATTCCCGGTATTTTACCTTGGGAAGAAAAAGACAGCAAGAATTAAAGAAATTAATAAATCAATGCCGGATTTTTTTGATACAGTAAATCTTTTGCTAGAGGCTGGAATGGGGCTCGATCTGGCTATAGCAGAAGTATCAAAAAATATAAAGGGCCCACTTTCGGATGAGTTTAAACAAGTTTTGGAAGATATGAAACTGGGAAAGTCTAGAAGGGATGCATTTTATGAATTACGAAAAAGAGTTCCATCAGAATCATTGCAAAGCATTATTACATCTATAATTCAAGCTGATCAACTAGGTATCGGAATGGCGAAAGTACTAGGAAATCTTACTATACGAATTCGTGAACAGCGAAGGGAAGCAGCACGTGAGCAGGCGATGAAAGCGCCAGTTAAGATGCTATTTCCAATGGTTATATTCATTCTTCCGTCCTTGTTTATTATCATTTTAGGTCCTTTTGCAGTTCATTTGGTTACTAAGGGGCTGGGTGGATAAAAAATTAATACTAATTTTATATGCAAAACAAAGTGAATGGTGGCGATAGTTTGAACTGAATAGAGGAGAGATACGATGGATGGAAAAAAGCTTCAGAGGTTGCGTAGTGAAAAAGGATATTCAATAACCAAACTTAGTTTACTAACAGGTATTTCAAAGTCCTATCTAAGTTTATTGGAACGGGATATCCAAACAAATCCGAGTTTGGACATTTTGGAAAAAATAGCGGAAGCCTTACAAGTTGATGTCGAATACTTAGTAAAACATCAAATTGGAACTGGTCCTTCCAATAATAACAGGGAACCTGGAATGAATAAACTAAAAGTTGAAATTGAACTAAATGAGGAACAGTTGAGTCCTCAAAAAATAAAACAAATTAAAGATTTATTGGATGCGATTAACAAAGAAAAATAACAATTTTTATTAAAAAGCCATTTGATGGAGTAGGGAAAGAATAGATAAAAACCCCAGGCTTATAAATATGGAAACGACCCACCTTAAAACAGGGATCTGAAGACGTGAAAACATAAATGAAACACACAAGCTGAACCAGGTTATAATAGTAAAAACTATAAAGCTATCGAAAATATAATAAGGAAGTTTACTCCAATATACCATTCCAGCAATGGTTACACTAAGCAGTATTGGAATAAACATATCCTTATTATTTTTTATGACCGGCTGACTTGTTCGTTCGAATGTTTTCAGTAAGAGCAATGGATAAATAAAGTACGGCAGCGCAAATCCAAAACTGATCCCAGTTAATAATCTCCTAAGATTATTACTTTCAAAAAGGTTGATATATGATCCTGTCCCATCAATAATAAGCGGCACCATAAATAATAGAAGAAAAAAACTCATATTCACCGATGGAATGGTTATGTTTGCTTTCCGTTTAAACAAATGTAAATAAACCAAGGCTGAAAATATTCCTATATAAATCCCTGTGCAGCGCGCACAGACAGAAAGTGGTTTACCATCTATATGGAGTGAACGGTCCTCGAGTTGGTGACATATCGCCCTACCAAAGAAATGCAGTATTTCTTCCAGCATGCCCAATCACTCCTCCGCCAAAAAGAACCCAATTCACCGTCCGAGATGAATTGGGTCTTCGTCTTTATTTTTACAAAAATTAATACCCCGTCATAAACGCCGGAACAAGCGAAAATGCCGTAGCGGCAAACCAACAGATACAGCTCAACACGATCGAGACAATTCCAATAATCAAACAGGTCTTGCCTATTGCCTTCTTTTCAAGATCCTCACCATTCATCCAAATAATCCCTACAATAAGTCCAACTACAGGTATGAAAAACGATAAGATGTAAAGCAGGGCTTTGAGTCCGCCAGACACTTCAACACCTCCACATGATTTGCTTCGGCCAACATGAAATTCATTTCACTCCTTGATATGTATGTGAAAATCGCCCGGATTTTGCCTGTCTGCCTTTTGGAAAAATTTAATAATTTTTTACCCATTTTCAACATATATAAGTTACAATGGTAAAGAAGGAATTTGTTGGAACTTGTCTGATATTCTACTATTCTGACTTATTTTTTAATAGAATTGTAATATTTTTAATAGATATGAAACACAACGGTCGAATTTTCGTCTATAATGAGGAAGGAAATAAAATCAACAAAGAGGGATGGAATAATGGGGAAACTTAAGCAGAGAAGACAGGTCAAAGGTGCGATCGCACTTGCTGTCACGATTGTCGTCTTGTTTACTGCCGTACTTGTGACAAACTACTTCAAGGCCAATGCCGCCGAAGAAACTACTAATCATAAAAACAATGAAAATATCAAAAAGGCTGTAGCGGCCAACTATCTTAATGAAAAGCCTGAGAAGGAACTGCATCGCAAACATCAGGAAAAGGCGATGGCTTCATCTCGTGAAAGCACGGATACCACAACATCTGAAACAGCCGCAGCACCGCCTGATTCTAATGCCACTGCTCCTCAAACAACGCCGTCTGAAACCAATGGTAATCAATCTCAACCTGCTGGGACACAACCAGCTGAAAGCAATAAAACTGTTTATCTGACCTTCGATGATGGCCCGGCGCCATTTAGCGGGGATATTATCGCACTGTTGGAACAATACAATGCCAAAGCAACGTTTTTTATGATTGACGGGAATATAAGAAGGTATCCTGATGCGGTTAAATTAATGGTTGACTCGGGGCAATCAGTTGGGCTGCATAGTGTGTCTCACCAGAAGAATACATTTTATGCTTCAACCAATTCTGTTTTGGGAGAATTAGACCAAAACCGTAATACGCTTCTTGAAATCTCAGGTATCGAATCGCATTTGATGCGAACCCCATATGGCAGCGCGCCTTATATGAAGGATGAATACAAAGCTGCAGTCACCGCTAACGGATATCAAATGTGGGATTGGAATATCGATAGCAAGGATTGGTATTATAAAGATGAACGCTATGTCAATGCAGTCATAGAACAAATGAATGCTAAGGCCAATCATTCCGGCCCATTTGTCATTTTGCTTCATGAGAGAAAGGAAACACTTGCCCATTTGCCGAAGCTGCTCGATTATTTAAAGCAGCAGGGATTTGAACTCAAAGCGATTGACAGCTCGATGGTTCCTGTCCAATTTTAATCATACTCTATATGGGAAATTTCCTTTTTAATTTGTTATAATAAACATGTAATTTCACTGAATGGGTGGATTATAGTCAGAATAATGGGGTTTGATAATTGCCGATGATAAATAAACTCTTTCAAAGCAGCAGTTTCAAAAGGATTTTAATCTTTGTGTTCGTCGGGATTGCATTATATGCGATGCGGTCGATGATCAATTTAATATTGCTTACGTTCATTTTTACCTTCCTAATGGACCGGCTTGTCCAATTTATTGAACGGAAAATCCCGCTAAATCGCAGGCTGCTGGTCCTGATATCGTATGCCGTAATTGTCGGATTGCTTTCCTATGCTTTGGTCATGTACCTGCCGATGATTGTAAGTGAGATTACCCAGTTAATTAGGCAGCTGACAGCTTTTTATACATCGAAGCATGATAATGTGGTGTTGAATTATATAATCGGCCAAATTAATGAGGAAAAAATCTCAAGCTACCTCGAACAGGGGGTAACTGTTTTATTCAGATATGCGACCGATATCAGCAAGATTAGCTTGCAGGTCCTGCTGGGACTATTGCTAAGTTTATTCTTCTTATTGGAAAAACCGCGTTTGATTGAATTTACCAGGAAGTTCAGAACAAGCAAGGTCGCTTCAATTTATGTAGAAATTGAATTCTTTGCACAAAAATTCGTTAGAACGTTCGGTAAAGTCATTGAGGCTCAGATTATCATAGCGGTTGTCAACTGTGTGCTGACCACATTGGCCTTATGGTTGATGGATTTTCCACAGCTTGGCGGTTTATCCATCATGATTTTCATATTAGGCTTGATCCCGGTTGCTGGAGTTATCATTTCGTTGATCCCACTGACGATTATTGCTTATAGTATTGGCGGTTTTATCAAGGTTCTGTACGTGGGAATCGCGATTGCCATCATTCATGCAATTGAGGCGTACATTTTGAATCCAAACTTAATGAGTTCGAAAACCAATCTTCCTGTATTCTATACATTCATAGTGTTGATTTTCTCCGAGCACTTCTTCGGCGTCTGGGGATTGATCATCGGGATTCCGGTGTTCGTGTTTATGCTGGATGTTCTGGAAGTTACGGAGACGAAGAAAACGTAAAGCCCTTATTCGGGGCTTTTTTGTTTGGACGGAAAAATGGTATGCTATGGTTATCAAGAGTATTAGGAGGATTTTTTCATGAGTGAATGCAAGCTGGATCATACCCATGAGGATGTTCAAAAGAAATACGAGTCGCAAAAGCCATTTTTGCCGGAGGATATGGTGCCGTTATTTGAAGCGTTTTTCGCCAAGGAACACACCCAGGATATCCTTAATGAAGTGTTTCACTTATTGAAAAAATATGACTTGGCATCCGAGGAAGAAAAGGGTGAACGGACCAGCCGGTTGTATATGGTGTTGAGAAATCTATAACCGAATTATTTAATTAGGGGCCCCCGCATTTTGGTTGGGGGTCTTTTTATTTTATCACTTCCACGTTCCCTTCTTCGCTTTCAAGACATCTCACAGCTGTATTCCAATAGCTCACATTTTGTTCTAAATAGTGAAAAAATAGTTAAATATTCTTTATTTACATGGGAAATTAGGATATACTAAAAATATAGTTCTTTATACAGAACAAAATATTAGGAGGTTATGCTGGTTTCATTGTGATTTTAATTTGTGTGTAATTTTTTTTACTTCGTCGTTCGATATAGTGAATGTGCTTTATTAAGAAAAATATATATCTATTAGGAGGAGAATGAAATGAAAAAAATTGCTCAGTTACTAAGGTTTTTTCTGATGACAGTAATCGTCATAGGGAGTGTTTTTACAGCTTATAATTCTTCTTATGCAACGCAGGGACATTCTATTAAGGTCATGATTTCTGGTTTTGAAGGTAAAATATCTAAAGTTTTCATTAAATACAAGTTAACAGAAACCTCAGATGAGCTAGAAGATGAGCTCACTCCACAAAATGCAGAAAACAAACAATTTAATTTGGATAAACAGGTCCCAAATAAACCAGTTTCTTTAACTGTAGTGATCATAACCGATAAATCGGAAAAGGAGTTTGTTAACGACCCGCCAGCCCAAAATAATGAGGGGAATGGCACATTGGTTTATAAGGTTGAATTTACTCAGAATGGGGATCCGGGGAATGGGGATCCAGGAACTGAAGATCCGGGGAATGGGGATCCAGGAACAGGGGATCCAGGAACTGAAAATCCGGGAACTGGGGACCCAGGAACTGAAAATCCAGGAACCCAAGAACCAGGTGCCCAAAATCCGGACACTAAAGATCCGGGAACAGGTAACAACGCACAACAACCAGGCTCCAACAATGCGCAGCAACCAGCAACAAATAACGAAGGAACAGTCCATAACGTAACAAAAACAGTTTCCGGCGGAAAACTGCCAGATACCGCAGGGCCTTGGATGAACTGGTTACTATTAAGTGGATTTTTAGCGGTCGGATCGGCTGCAACCTTATTTAAATTCAGAAAGCAATAACAAAGTAAATTTGAAGGTGAGGGAACGATAATGAAACGCAGATTTTATTTCTGGGCTCTGCTGGCCATTTTCCTTTCCTCACTTTTTTTTGCTTCCTACTGTGTATATCAAATTTACTTATCACAAAATCAAGTTGAAGCATCGCTGAATGAGTGGGAGGAGCAAAAGGACTTATCGCATCAGGTGGCATCGACACCGAGCATAGGCAATGAGGAACCTATTACAGCAGCCGTGGCAAGTACTGAATTCAATAATGAAGTTGCACAACCACTTTACTCGACACCGCCTGAAAAAGGGGAGGTTTTTGGGAAGATTATTATTCCAAAAATAAAAAAGGAATTTCCTCTTATTCAAGGCTCGGACCAAGAAGAGCTGGCAAAAGGTGTTGGCCATTATTTTGGAAGTGTGCTGCCGGGAGAACCAGATAATACCGTACTCGCCGGACACCGGGATACGGTGTTCAAAGAGCTTGCTAAAGTTGGTGTCGGAGATTTGGTCACAATCGAGACGAAGGCTGGAACCTTTACTTATCAAATTTCGGAACAGAGAATTGTTGACAAAAATGACCGTACCGTAATTGTCCCATATGACTATGCAGCCATGACCCTAATTACTTGCTATCCATTCGATTTTGTCGGACCGGCACCCGACAGGTATATTCTAGTAGGGAAGTTAGTGGAAAACTAAGATTTACCCCCAACAAAGCCTTCCATGTGTGTGAAAAATAAACGGAGAAATTCCGGTTAAATTGGGAAATACCCATATTTCCCTGAAAATAAGGGGAGTTTTTCCGCTTATATCATCAAAATGAATGAATTTTGTCTAATTTAGAGTAGTTAATCGGAAATTCTCCGTTTATATCTGCTTCTTAAGCCTCGCCAATATACAATAGCCGGAAATTCTCCGCCTATTACTCCTATGAATTCTCATACGTATCCATCTTTCCTCCTAATATCGCAGTCGACCCCTTCTCATATTTTCATGATAATGGAAATATTCCCTTACCTGTATTCATCGTTCCAATAAAGAAAATATTAAGGTTAGCAAATTCAATTAAAGGAACGGGGATACAATGGGAGAAATTTTTGAATTATTGAAACGTGGAAATCGATCGGCGATGCTTGCGGCGATTGTCAATACGGTTATTGCTATCATAAAAGGGGTCGCCTATATGTTTACTGGGAATGTTGCGATGTTTGCTGAGACGATGCACAGCTTGGGGGATGCGGCAAACCAATTTTTTGTGTTCTTTGGATCAGCATTAAGCAAAAAGGCCCCGACGGAAAAATTCCCAAACGGATTTGGTAGGCTGGTTAATCTGGTTCTGCTAGGCGCAGTATTAATCGTCGGAATCATGGCGTTTGAAACCATCCGAGAAGGGTACCATCATGTCCTTCATCCTACCAAGTCGGGCGGTTTCATCATCAACCTTATTGTGCTGGGAATTGCGACCCTGTTGGAAACCTTTGTCCTTTACAAAGCGATGAAGGAGGTGCTCCATGAAGTTGGCAAAGAAGTAAGCGGACCGACTGTTTTTGTAAAAAGTTTTGCCCATTTAGGCAGGGCAAAACCGGCAACCAAGTTAGTGTTCATGGAGGATCTGGTTGCTACCTCGGGCGGTGTATTAGCCATTCTTGCTGTAGTAATCGCCCATTTTACTGACTACCATCGGCTCGAGGGGATTGCCTCTATATTGATTGGGCTTATGATGTTTTTTGTAGTGGGTAGAGTGTTTTTGGACAATGCCGCAGGAGTGATCGGTCAGGCGGACGAAGAAATGGAAAGCAAAATCGGTGCCATGGTGATGGCGGATCCGGATGTCAAGGATATCCAGGAAATTACCGTCATAAAGGAAGGCGAGGATTTGCATGTCGAGCTGGAAATTGAAATCGACCCGAGTCTGACAGTTGCGGAGGCAGATGACATTAAAGACCGCCTACATGAAAAAATATTTGCAGAAAACGGCGTGGCCGATGTCAAAATTGAGATTGACGAAGAAGACGGAGTAATGACTTGGCAGGGAGAAAAGGAACCTGCTGAAACCAAAACCCAATAAATGATACCTGAGAATATCTCAGGTAAATGTTTGGAAATCTACACATAGAGAATGTTTTAGGGGGCATATGTGATGGTTGAGCGCAACATTAGGTTATCGAGTTCAGAAATCGCCGGTCTTTGGGCGGCCTATCTACAAGAGAGCATGACCGTTTGCTTGCTCACCTATTTCCAACATCATAATCAGGATGATGACTTAAAGACTATTTACCAGCAGGCCTATCAGATTTCAAATGGCCATCTTGAAAAAATAACCGGCATTTGTAATGCGGAGGGCATTGCTGTGCCGGTAGGTTTTTCTGAGGATGACCTTGATTTATCAGCCCCGCCATTATTTTATGATATGTTCGGGCTAACCTTAGTGTACATGATGAGCAGGCTATCAATGATTAACACGGGCTTTATTACCGCAAATGTTGCCCGTAAAGATGTGCTTGATTTTTTCGTGATAATGGTTCAGGAATCCACGGTTTTATACCAGGAATCCACGGAGTTATTACTAAAGAAAGGCTTATATGACCGACCTCCAATGATTCCTTATCCGACCAAAGTGGAATATGCGGAAAAGCTCTCCTACCTTAGCGGCTTAGGAAAAAAGCGGCCGGTAAACGTCGCCGAAATCACCGAGATTTTTTTCAATATCGAACGAAACTACTTTTCTACTTTGCTTTGTATGGGCTTGCTCCAAGTTATTAAGGACAAGGAAATCCATGCCTTCATAAAGCAAGGGAAAAAAATATCCGAGTATCAAATTAGAACCTTTACTAATATTTTGATGAAAGAGGAACTGTTGGGCAACATTTCGACCAACATAGAGGTGACGGACTCAACTGTCTGTCCATTTTCTCACCGTCTGGTCGTCACCCTTTTCCATTCTCTGAATGGTATTGACATTACCCTGCTCGGCCACGCTCTGTCGCTGTCAATGAGGTCTGATTTGGTGATGCATTACCAAAAATACATTGCAGAGATTCTGCTGTATTCCGCCAAAGGGGTAGATATCATGATGGACCGCGGCTGGTTCCAAGAACCGCCCCAGGCGCCAAGCAGGAGGGACCTTCAAAAAATAGACTAGGTTCGCGGTTTGATGGCCGCGAACCACCTTCTTGTTTTGCTGAAATTTTTCCTATTCCCAAGGCTTAATTGTGGTAAAATAAGCCGCTAGTTCCTTGCTGCTTTTGCGGTGTAACTTACGCTTCTCTGCACGTTCTTGTCCCGTTTCGAACAGCTTTTTTTCCTCTTCTGTTTCCGGGATGATTTTCGGTACTTGGGTTGGTTTGCCGTGTTCATCAAGGGCAACGAAGGTTAAAAATGCCGTTGCGGCAATTTTTCGGTTACCAGTTAATAGGTTTTCGGCAATGACTTTGACAAACACCTCCATCGATGAAGTGCCGGTCCAAGTGATAAACGATTCGATACATACCGAATCCTGTTGAGTGATCGGGTGAAGAAAATCAACGGAATCAGTTGAGGCTGTGACAATCCCTTTTCTCGAATGCCTTGTTGCTGAAATTGATGCCACCATGTCTATATCGCTCATCAGCTTGCCGCCAAACAGCGTGTTATGGTTATTGACGTCGTTCGGGAACACCCGGCTCGTTCGGACCACCCGTGATTCATTGCATGTTTTTGCGTCCATTTTTCAAAACCTCCTCGTTATAATTTAACCCTATCTTTAGTGAAAATAAAGTGATTGTGGTACATTAACAATAAAGAAGTTGTTAAATAAGGGGGGCCTCAGGTCGATGAGTTTTCAGGAGAGGATTATCAAGGAGTTAAACGTTTCCCCTTCGATTGAACCGAAGGATGAGATTCGCAAGCGAGTAGATTTTTTAAAAAATTATTTGTTAAAAACGAAGGCCAAAGGCTATGTATTAGGCATCAGCGGCGGACAGGATTCTACACTGGCAGGACGACTGGCGCAGATGGCCGTGGAGGAACTGCGTCGTGAGGGAACTGACGCGACATTTATAGCTGTGAGGCTTCCATACGGTGTCCAGAAGGATGAGGACGATGCCAAGAAGGCGATTGCGTTTATTCAGGCTGACAAGGAAATGGTGTTTAATATCAAAGCGGCTGTCGATGAGGTGCAAAAGGAGTATGATGCAACTGCTCCGGGCCAGCCATTAAGCGATTATCAAAAAGGGAACGTAAAGGCACGGATGCGGATGATTGCCCAGTACGCAGTCGGTGGCATGGAGGGTCTTCTTGTGATTGGGACGGACCATGCGGCCGAAGCGGTGACTGGGTTTTATACGAAATATGGCGACGGCGGGGCCGACGTTTTGCCATTGACGGGGTTGACGAAACGGCAGGGAAAGGCGCTGCTGAAAGAGCTCGGTGCCGAAGAGCGTTTGTATTTAAAGGTGCCGACCGCCGATTTGCTCGATCAAAAACCGGGCCAAGCCGATGAAACCGAACTTGGAATCACCTATGATGAACTTGACGATTACCTAGAGGGAAAAACCGTCTCGCCAGAGGTTGCCGAGAAGGTCGAAAAACGCTATATGATGAGCGAACACAAACGAAGACTTCCTGCCTCAATGTTTGACGAGTGGTGGAAGTGAGTATTTTTGGGGGGCTGCCTTGCTCGGGGCGGCCCTTTTAAATGTTAAAGATCCTCAAATTGAGAGTGCGGATTTGGATAAGGTGGTTAGAGGACAGAACATAGGAGAAATTGAAGTGAAGTGTCCTCAATAAGGGTGATAGAGGACAGAAGAGTGTGAAAGTTAAAGCAAAGTGTCCTCAACAAAAACAGGCAGTCCCATTGGAGGAGTAGGAGGCTAAATTTTCCCCGTCCACTACGCCAATGGACGTTATTGGAGCAGTCGACCACCGGTATTTTCCCGAGTACTGCTCCAATAAACCTTTAAAGCAGCAATTACCATTTTTCAATTATCCCATATTCCCAGCCCGTCGTTATTTTTCCAAAAATTCTTCCATAAACGTTCACAACCATTAAAACACTCACGATCAAAGCGGGTTTATAATGAAAATCAAAAGTAAAATTTTCGATAGAAGGCGGCTTTACTCATGAAAAAGCTCGTAATCATCACCGGTGTGTTTCTGCTAGCTGCAGGATTATTTAGTATTAAATATTTCACGATACTGCTGGATTCAAAGGAATCTGCAATCGTAATAAATAAACCTTACCCTTTTAAAGAAAACTACAAAAATACGGAAAATATGGTCAACGCCGTCGACCATATTTTCATTGGTGAAGTGGTAACGGAAACAGGACGTGAACCCTACAACGGTCGCCATAATACCCAATTTAAAGTCATGATCACTCAAAATATTAAGGGGGCCTTAATGGGCGACATCACCGTCAACCAAGAGGGCGGGTATTACAAAAAGCACGGGAAACTGTACTTGGAAACCTATGAAAATACCCTTATCTTAAAAGAAAAGCAAATGTATTTATTGGCTGTGACTAGAACGGACAAAGGCTTTTTTCAAGTCGTGCCAGTGTACGGGGCTACCCCTTTAAAAAACGAAGAGGAAAAATACGAGCAAATCGCCATAATCAAACAAGCCATGGCCAAAGAGTGAAACGTATTTAAAATATTCACAAAAATTCTATAAATATAGCCGTGATACAGGCTTTTTCGGGTCTATAATAAAATCAGGAAAAACTCTGGTAAATAGAGGTGGTGTTGATGATGAAGTCGCAATTAACGGAAGGGAAATTTCTTGTTTATTCAACGATGGCCATCGTTTTGCTACTTGGCATCCATTTGTTCCAAGAGCAAATCAATACCTTTTATAACCCTAATAATTATGTTGGCTTCCATACCCTGCTTGAAAGCTTCAGCATCTCGACATCATCCGCCATCATGCTATATGGATTGAAAAACTACGGAAAATCCGGGTCAAGTCAAATGCTGCTGCTGTCGTTTACCTTTTTGGTTGTTGGAACATTGGATATGCTCCATACCTTAACATTCAAAGGAATGCCGTTTTTCCTCACTGAAAGCTCGGTGGCCAAAGCAACCTGGTTCTGGGTATCCGCACGAGCCATTCAAGCCGTGTTGATTTTAGCCATTCTGGTGCTTCCAAATTGGAAATTAAAAAAGGATTACCGCTTTCCGATGTATCTATTGGCTTTCCTAATGATCGGTGCCATTGGAACAGTCGTCTTTACTTTTGAAAAAAGCCTCCCTCTTCTGGTGATTGAGGGGAAGGGGACGACTCTATTAAAAAACGGAATTGAATATTTCGTCTGCTTCGTGCAGTTTCTCGCGCTCATTTTCACGCTCTACAAATACCACATGGAGAGAAGTGAAACAAAGCTGGCGATTGCGCTCGCACTGTTTTTCCTGCTTTTAACCAGCTTGATTTTTACCATTTACCGTAGTGTATTTGACCTCGATAATTTTACAGGCCATATTTTCAAGGCGATTGGCTTCTATTATATACTGAAGGGTTTTTATTTTAAAAAAGGCGAGTTCGAGCGCGCCGAAATGGAACATCAAAAGCTGATTAACGACCTGCCCGGGTTTATTTTCAAAGCGGCCAAGAAGGGCAATCAGTTTGTCTTTACTTATGGGGCGGGCGAATTGCTCCAGCAGCTGCATATTGAAAAAGATGAATTAATCGGGAGGCCGCTCAAGGAAGTTTTCGCCGCGAACCCTACCATTATCCATGAATATTGCCAATTGGCGCTAAACCTTCAAGATAAAACGGTTTTTGAAATGGAACATCTTGATAAAACACTGCTGATTTCGATTAAGCCAGTTTTTGAAGAATTTGAGCAAGAAGTGGTGATCGGATCTGTTATTGAAATGACTGGATTCTATCAGGAGCCTGCCATGAAGGGTAGAAACAAGAAAAGATCAAAGTTTGCTGTCATGTGACCCGTCATTGGGTCGCATTTTTTTGCACAATTATTTTAATTCTCTAATACTTTAGCAAGGTAAAATTTTCAATTGACAGGTACTTGTAGGAGGCTTTATTATATTAGCATACTAAAGTAAATGGTGCTCATCGAGAGGGGCTTACATCATGGGGAAATCAAATAAATTGGGTTTTTGGGTATTAACGGCATTAGTCGTAGGAAATATGGTTGGATCAGGCATTTTCATGCTGCCAAGGTCGTTATCGGAGGCAGCGAGTCCTGCTGGTGTCATCTCGGCGTGGCTGTTTACCGGTTTTGGCGTGTTGACAATTGCGTTGGTGTTCGGCAATTTGGCGATTCGCAAGCCGAACTTGACGGGCGGCCCGCAAATTTATGCCAGTGCACTTTTTAAACAAGGTTCTACGGCTTCGAAATTATCAGGTTTTATGTCCTCTTGGGGTTATTGGGTCGGGAACTTGGCAGGGATTGTCGCGGTCATTACCACTTTCGCCAGCTATTTATCGACGTTCTTTCCAATCTTAACGAGCGCAACGCCATGGTTTACCATCGGTAGTTTCACGGTTAAAGTAGGAAACGGTTTAACCTTTATCATTTGCACTGCACTTTTATGGGGGATTCACTTTATCATTTTGCGCGGCATGGAAAGTGCCGGAAGACTAAACTTTGTGGCCACAGCGGCAAAAGTGGTCGGCTTCTTCCTGTTTATTATTGTCGGTTTGTTTGCCTTCCAAAAAAGTAATATCATGCCGTTTACCGCTGCCAGATTTGATGAAGCGGGGCAGGCGATTGGCATGATGTCACAGGTTAACAATGCAGCAGTTAATACATTATGGGCGTTTATCGGGATCGAGTCGGCGATGGTGTTTGCCGGCCGTGCCAAAAAACAAATCGATGTAAAGCGCGCCACGATACTTGGCTTATTTATCGTGTTGGCCATCTATATCGGCATCAGCACCCTCGCAATGGGGATGCTTGACCAAAACACCTTAATTCAGTCGGATAAACCGTTAATCGATGCGATTCAAACCGTATTGGGCCCGCTTGGCGGTAAGGTATTGGCGGCTGTTGGATTGATCAGCTTATTCGGTTCAACCATCGGCTGGGTCATGCTAAGTGCGGAGGTCCCATACCAAGCGGCGAAGCAAGGACTGTTCCTGCCAGCATTTTTAAAAGAAAATAAAAAGGGCATGCCGTCCTTTTCGCTGCTGTTAACGAACGGATTGGCGCAAATCTTTGTTTTTTCAACAATATCGAAATCGATTTCCGGCGCCTTTGACTTTATCATTGTCATTGCAACATTGGCGTATCTGGTCCCATACTTCATTTCATCGGTTTACCAATTAAAGCTTGTCGTAACCGGCGAAACATATACAGGCAACAAAGCCAGAATCACCGACGGGATCATCGCTCTGATCGCCACCCTCTATTCGACATGGGTCATCATTGCCGGAACGGCAGATCTCAAAACGTTTGGCTTAGGCGTCCTGCTAATTGCGAGCGGCATCTTGTTCTGCCGCCCGATTTTGAAAAAGCGTACAATCGTCAAACAAAAGAAGGCATTATCTGCTTAGCCTATCGATTTTTTTTCGATAGGTTTTTATTTTTTAAAAAAGGGAAAAATAACTAAGAAATATTTCTTTTGACAGAGAAGAACTATTGTAATAATATTAAAAACCGATAAGACAACTGAGAATTGGATATAGGAGGTTCAACGATGAAAAAACTTTCACTATTATTTGCGTTATTGCTTAGCTTCATGCTCGTATTGGCGGCATGCGGCAAGGATGATGCGAAAAAGGATGAAAAGAAAGAAGATAACAAGACAGCTGAAAAGGCTGATAATAAGAATTTACTGGCCAAGGTTAAGGATGACGGAAAGATTCTTGTCGGAACGGAAGGTACATATGCTCCATTTACGTTCCATGATCCAAGCGGTAAATTAACCGGTTTTGACGTTGAGCTAGCTGAAGAAGTGGCTAAGCGGATCGGCGTAAAGGTAGAGTTTAAAGAAACCCAGTGGGATGGTATGTTTGCCGGACTTGATGCCAAGCGCTTTGACATGGTTGCCAACCAGGTAGGAATCCGTCCTGACCGCCAGAAAAAATACGATTTTTCAGATCCGTATATTAAATCTGCGGCGGTTTTGATTGTTTCTAAGGATAACGATAAAGTAAAAGCATTTGAAGACATTAAGGGATTAAATTCTGCTCAATCGTTGACAAGTAACTACGCAGATATAGCGAAAAAATACGGTGCCAATCTTGTCGGAGTCGAGGGCTTCCAGCAGGCAGTCGAACTGCTCGGCCAAAAGCGAGTTGATACTCACATAAACGATAAAATTGCTTATCTCGATTATATGAAGCAAAAGCCGGATGCGCCGATTAAGATTGCTGCAACAAGTCCCGATGCTTCTGCCAGCGGGTTCTTGTTCAGAAAGAACAGTGACACACTCGTTGATGCTGTCAATAAGGCATTAAAGGAAATGGTCGACGACGGTACCTATACAAAAATTTCCGAGAAATGGTTTGGTGTAGATGTACTTAAGTAGTATTTTTACTGACCCGGAACGGGCCGAAAAACTCATTGATATTGCAAAAACCTCCCTCTGGCCGATGCTGGAGGGAGCTATTATGAATACGATCCCGTTAACACTTCTTTCGTTTGTTTTTGGATTGATCTTGGCGGTGTTGACTGCGCTTGCCCGAATTTCACATATGAAGCTGTTACAGGGCATTGCCCGCGTGTACGTTTCCATCATTCGCGGCACGCCGTTGTTAGTGCAATTATTCATTATTTTCTACGGGCTGCCGAATGTGGGAATTACACTTGATCCATTTATTTCAGCGGTAATCGGTTTTTCGCTGAGCGTTGGGGCATATGCGTCAGAAATTATCCGCGCCGCCATCCTGTCGATTCCGAAAGGGCAATGGGAAGCAGGTTATTCTATTGGTATGACATACACTCAGGCATTGCGGAGAATTATCCTGCCTCAGGCGGCAAGAGTATCTGTACCGCCATTATCGAATTCATTTATTAGCTTAGTAAAAGATACATCACTTGCCTCACTTGTACTAGTGACGGAATTGTTCCGCCGCGCCCAAGAAATTGCCGCACGGAACTATGAATTTTTGCTAGTTTATACAGAGGCTGCGATAATTTACTGGGTCATTTGCTTTTTCCTGTCGATTTTGCAGCAATACATGGAGCGTCGCTTGGATCGCTACGTGTAATAATTTATCGATTCTAATCCAATCGATAAAAGGGAGTTTTTACAATGATTTCTATTAAAGGATTACACAAGCAATTTGGTCAGCTTGAGGTATTGAAAGGTATTGACCTACAGGTAGATAAAGGAAAGGTTGTCGTTGTCATCGGCCCATCCGGTTCCGGCAAGACGACCATGCTCCGCTGCCTCAATGTCCTGGAAACGCCGACTAGCGGTGTCATTTCCATCGAGGGTCAGAGCCTTGATTTTTCCAAAGCTGTTTCGAAAAAAAATATTGCTTCGTTCCGGCGTCTAACCGGAATGGTGTTTCAAAACTATAACCTGTTCCCGCATAAGACGGCGCTCGAAAATGTTATGGAGGGCCCAATAATCGTTAAGGGTGAGTCGAAAGAAGCCGCCCGAAAGAAGGCATCAGGACTGCTTGAAAAGGTGGGCCTCGGCGATAAGATGGATTATTATCCTGCGCAATTGTCAGGCGGCCAGCAGCAGCGTGTCGGCATCGCCCGTGCGTTGGCGATGGAGCCGGAAGTCATGCTGTTCGACGAACCGACCTCGGCGCTTGACCCCGAGCTTGTCGGCGAGGTTTTAAAGGTAATGAAAGACTTGGCGCAAGAGGGCATGACGATGATTGTCGTCACTCACGAAATGCGCTTTGCCCGTGATGTCGCTGATGAGGTCATTTTCATGGACGGCGGCGTCGTTGTCGAACGCAACAAGCCGGAAGAAATTTTCACCAACCCAAAAGAGGAACGAACAAGGAAGTTTTTGAATATGATACAGTAAGGTGCTCTAGTTTCAGGCTGGGGCATTTTTTTTGTGAAAAAACTTTTCATGCATGGCATTGCTCTTGTATTATTTTGTGAAAAATACAATAGATACTGTCGAAGATTGGAAGGATTAGGTATAATGATATATAGGAAGCTTTCAAACTAATAGCCTGGAAAATAACATAATTTTCCCACAAAAAAGTGAAACTTTTCCCGTTTTTGTTCGTATTACATACCATACAGCATCTAGGGAAGGACAGATGCCACCATGCTAATTTGAAAGCGTAATCCCCCTGAAATACCTTTCTTTGTATTTCCCAAAATACAATTTTTGAAAAGGAATGATGCGAATGGAACTTTTCGGCTTACCAATCGTGACGGTTTATTTGTACGCCCTGATTATATCAGGGGTCCTGACGTTTTTGTATGTCCTGTTTGCAGATGTATTGCATATTGATACCGGTGACCTTCACTTCTTAAACCCGGTACTGATACTGGCATTTATCACCTTTTTGTCTGCAAGCGGTTATTTGTTCGAAAGATTATCTAGCCTTCATTATTTGCTTATTTTGGGTATCTCCGCAGTTATCTCATTTATTCTAGTTACGTTATTAAATGTATTTATACTCGTACCGCTGTCTTCCGCGGAGGAGTCGCTTGTTTACAAAGAATCTGACCTGAGGGGACGGATTGGCAAGGTCATCACTCCGATTCCTGTCGACGGATACGGCGAAGTGATCATTGAGAACGCCAGCGGGAGAATTGCCAAGCCGGCGAAAAGCTTTGACGGCGAAGCGATTCAGAACGACACCAAGGTGCTTGTGGTCCAGGTGAAAAACGGCGTCCTCGAAGTAACCGTTAATCAGGAGTTGGAAAGCTTTTTATAGTGAGGTACTCGGTGGACCAAAAATCTGCCGGCTAAAATATTCACCACAGAAAGAGGAGGTTGTTCGATGGAATTTAATTTTGTATGGGTCATTATTGGGATTGTCGCACTTATTTTAATTGCACTGATTGGAGTCTTTGTAACTAAGTACAAAACCGCGGGACCTGATGAAGCGCTGATTGTAACGGGAAGCTTTCTCGGAAATAAAAACGTGCAAGTAGACGAAGCGGGCAATAAAATCAAAATTATCCGCGGTGGCGGTACGTTCATCCTACCAGTATTTCAACAGGCCCAACCGTTAAGTTTATTATCGAGTAAACTGGAGGTCACTACGCCTGAAGTCTACACGGAGCAAGGTGTACCTGTAATGGCCGACGGTGTCGCGATCATTAAAATAGGCGGCTCGATTAGCGAAATCGCTACTGCAGCCGAGCAGTTTCTTGGCAAGCCGAAGGATGATCGAGAAAATGAAGCGAAGGAAGTTTTAGAAGGACATCTGCGCTCTATCCTTGGTTCAATGACTGTCGAAGAAATTTATAAAAACCGTGATAAATTCTCGCAAGAGGTTCAACGTGTCGCTTCACAGGACTTAGCGAAAATGGGACTTGTCATCGTATCATTTACAATCAAAGATGTCCGTGATAAAAACGGCTACCTGGATGCCCTTGGTAAGCCGCGGATTGCGCAAGTGAAGCGAGATGCTGATATCGCCACAGCTGAGGCGGATAAAGAAACCCGGATTAAAAAAGCGGAAGCAGCCAAAGATGCCAAACGTTCTGAATTAGAGCGGGCCACTGAAATCGCCGAAGCTGAAAAAGTGAACCAATTGAAAATAGCGGAATTCCGCCGCGAGCAGGATATTGCCAAGGCGCGCGCCGATATGGCCTATGATCTTGAAAGTGCCAAGGCGAAACAAGATGTTACCGAGCAAGAAATGCAAGTTAAGATTATTGAACGTCAAAAGCAAATTGAGCTCGAGGAAAAAGAAATCCTTCGCCGCGAGCGCCAGTACGATTCCGAAGTGAAGAAGAAAGCCGACGCCGACCGTTATGCGGTTATCCAGGCTGCTGAAGCGGAAAAAGCGAAGCAAATCGCCGAGGCCGAAGCGAATAAATACCGGATTGAAGCGATGGCAAAAGCGGAAGCGGAACGCGTCCGTATCGACGGTCTTGCCAAAGCGGAAGCGCAAAAGGCTCAAGGTCTATCAGAGGCAGAAGTTATTCGTATGAAGGGTCTTGCTGAAGCGGAAGCGAAGGAAAAAATCGCAGAAGCGTTCGAGCAATTCGGCCAGGCTGCGATTCTCGACATGATCGTCAAAATGCTTCCAGAATACGCGAAGCAGGTCGCTGCACCGCTTTCTAATATCGATAAGATTACTGTTGTTGACACCGGCGGTTCCGGTGAAAATGGCGGCGGTGCCAACAAAATTACCAGCTATGCGACCAATTTAATGGCGAGCCTCCAGGAGTCATTGAAGGCATCCAGCGGCATCGACGTTAAGGAATTGATTGAAAACTACTCCGGCAAGGCGAATGTTAGAAGCAGCATTGACCAATTAACAGATGAAATTAAGAAGAAAGATTAATAGGTCGGAAAAATCCCTACCAAGCGTGACGCTTGGTAGGGATTTTTTTTCAAAGGCTCTGTTATTATTCATTTTGATTTTTTTGCTTATAAGGTAAATAAGCGGAGATTTTCCTGCTATTGTAAAAAGACGAGCTTAGAAAGCCGATACAAGCGGAGAAATTCCGCCTATCGGCTCTAAATAGGCCAAATCCCAATGATTTGAATCATATAAGCGGAAAAACTCCCCTTATTTATAAGGAAATATGGGTATTTCCCAATTTAGCCGGAATTCCTCCGCTTATTTTTCCGAACACAGTGAATCGACCATTCAGATATAATACACCTTTCAAAAAGAAAAAAGTGCTCCGCATTTCGGAGCACCCGTTATATCAAGAGAGAGGTATTTTGGGATGAGTAAGATGGCTTACTGCATCTTGAAGGTGACAACGTAAACTTGGGGGTCCGTCGTGATCACCTTCTGTACCTTCATCCTATCGAAAAAGATTGAAGATGTTATGAAGAACTTGTGGTGAATTTGTGAAGTTAGAAAAATCACAGACCCGGCATGGTATATTTATAGTATGGGGAGTGATTACGATGAAGATTTTAATAGTCGACGACGAACGTAGAATTGTAGAAGTTCTCGAGGCATATTTAGAGAGAGAAGGCTATGAAATTCACAGTGCTGATAATGGAATCGATGCGTTGAAAAAAGCAAAAACCGTCAGCCCTGATTTGATTATATTAGATTTAATGCTTCCGGACATTTCCGGGGAAGAAGTTTGCCGCCTTGTGCGGAAGGAGTCGGACGTGCCGATTATTATGCTAACAGCCAAATCAGCCGAGGACGACCGCATCAACGGAATTGTCATGGGGGCCGATGACTATATCACAAAACCTTTCAGCCCGAGGGAGGTAGTTGTCCGGGTCCAAGCCATCCTCAGGCGTATTAAGAAACCTGAAAAAGTGGAGCGACTGGAATTTAACGGAAGGAAACTCTCGATCGACTTAGAGAAAAAAGAAGTTACCGCTAACGGGCAGTTAATAACCCTTACCCCAATTGAGTACAAACTGTTAACCAATATGGCGACCAACCCTGGCCGTGTCTACAGCCGCATGGACCTCCTCGAAAAAATTCAGGATGAGGGCATGTATTATGAGGGCTATGAACGCAGTGTCGATACCCATATCAAAAATCTTCGTAAAAAAATCGAAACCGATTCACGTCAGCCGGAGTTTATTGTGACTGTTTTTGGCATGGGCTACAAATTTGGAGGGGTACTAGATGCTGCAAACGCTCCGGTCTAAGATTCTTTTTTATCTCGTTCTGATTTCGATGATCGGGATCCTGTTTGTCAGCTTTTTTATCCAGTGGGGGTTTGAGGAAAGCTTTAATAGTTACCTGGACCGAAATAGGGATAAGAAAGTTGACCGCATTATCACTGAAATTGAGAAGGATTATCAAAGGCACGGACATTTTACGCAGGATCCGGTGTTTGCAATGCTTCACGAATACGCGATGGGCGATCAGCTTTATTTTCAGTTGTACGACCGGTTCGGGCAAATCCAAATGGACTCCTCGAATATTCGCAGCATGCTGAACAGCCTGGGGTTAACCGAGCCCGGACTGAATGATGAACAGTGGCATTCCAAGACTTACACTCTCAGGGTGAATAATACTGTCATCGGAAAGCTGGTGGCGATCTACCCCGTGGGACTGATTGATGATGAGTATAAGTTTATTCAAACGATTCAGTTTTACATTATTGCGGCAGTCTGTTTGACAGTCGTGCTGGCGATTGTGTTCAGTATGCTTTTTTCAAAAAAATTGACCTCTGGGCTACAAAAGCTGCAATTTGCCGCCAATGAACTACAGCAGCATAACTTGGACATCCGGATTCCTCTGAAAGGCCTGCCGACAGAGGTCAAGCATTTGGCGATTTCGTTTAATAATCTGGCCGAGTCGCTGTCAAAAGAGGAAATGCTCCGGAAGCAATTTACTGGCGACCTTGCCCATGAATTGCGGACACCGCTGGCCACATTAAGAAGCCAAATCGAGGCATTCCAGGACGGTATTTGGGAGCCGACACCGGCAAGGCTGCAGGCCAGTCATGAAGAATTGATGCGTTTGGTTAGGCTTGTTAATGAGCTTGGTAAATTGCTTGCTGCAGAAAATCCGCAAATTAGGCTGGAGAAAATCGAGCTAGATGCCGGCAGCGTACTGGCGGCATTATGGGAAATGTTCATGCCGATTTTTAAGGAGAAGGGTGTAGGGCTTTTGATTGAAGAGCCCGAACATGAGGAATTATTTGTCGCTGATAAGGACAGGTTAATGCAGGTCCTGTCCAATGTCCTCAACAATGCGTTGAAGTATACACCTGAAGGCAAAAGCGTGACCATCTCGGTGGCAACAGATAGGGAAGGTTTTGTCGGTTTTAGGATTGCGGATGAAGGTGCCGGCATGAAAGAGGAAGACATTCCACATATTTTTGAGCGCTTCTACCGCGGCGACAAATCGCGCGACCGCAAAACCGGCGGCGTCGGGATTGGCTTGTCGATTGTAAAAGCGCTGATGGACGCCCATAAAGGCATCATCAAGGTAAAAAGCCGACTCGGAAAAGGGACAAGTATCACCTTGTGGTTTCCGAGGGAAGACTAGGTTTGTGATTGGCGACCGAGATGGAGAGCGAACGGCGAAATGGGTAGCCAATAAGGTGGATTGGCGACCGAGATGAAGATTGAACCACGAAATGGGTAGCCAATAAGTTCGATTGGCGACCGAGATGAAGAGTAGAAGACGAAATGGGTAGCCAATAAGGTCGATTGGCGACAGAGATGAAGAGCAGAAGACGAAATGGGTAGCCAATAAGGTAGTTTGACGACCGAGATGGTAAGCGAACTATGAAATGGGTAGTCAATAAGGTGGATTGGCGACCGAGATTGATAGTGAAACACTAAAAGGGTAGCCAATAAGGCTGATTGGCGACCGAGATGGTGAGCGAACGGCGAAAAGGGTAGCCAATAAGGTGGATTGGCTACCGAGATGCAGAGTGAACCCCGAAAAGGGTAGCCAATGAGGTCGATTGGCGACCGAGAAGAAGTACAAACTCCAAAACGGGTCGCCAATAGAATGTGATTGGAACCTGCGACCGCATAATAAACGGCAGCCAACGAGGGCTGCCGTTTTTCCGTCTATTTGTTTAACAAATCATTGATATGATAAACCTTCCCGCTCTCAGCATCCCCGCTCAAAACTAAATCCACAAGGGCATCCGCGACCGTTTCCGCTGGAAGCAGCATATTGTTTTCCTTATACCCCTTGAATTGATCGAGATCCCTGAAGGCATCCTTGGAGGAAGAGCGGATGGTTGCCTGCATGTCGGTATCCATAATCCCCGGGCTGAACGCAATAATTTTATTCTGCGTTTTCAATTCCGCCTGCTCCAGCGCCGCTGTTTGCGTGAACATATTGAGCCCGGCCTTAGAACTGCAATAAACGCTCCAGCCCTCGATTGAGCGAACAGCCGCACCCGAGGTCACATTAACTGCCTGGACCTTTGTTTCTGTATGCTGTGCTTTGTTAAAAAATATATTGGTTATCAAGATTGGCGCAATTAAATTAATTTGGACGTTTCGAATGACTGGTGTCTGATCCAAGTTCCCTACTGTATGAATAGGGTCTACAACACCAGCGTTGTTAAAAAGAAGAATCTCACTCGGGTCCTTTTGAAAAATGAAATGAGAAATTTCCATAAATACTTCCTGAACCTCTTTTTCCAAAGCTAGATTACAGGAGAAATGTTTATATTCAGTTCCTTTTTCCAATGCAAGCTTTCTAAGCTCCTTATTCTCTGTTCGGGATACGGAAATGACTGAAATTTCTTCGTTCATCAGCCGTTTGGCAATCGCCGCTCCCAAACCTTTTGAGGCTCCGGTAATAATCGCATATTTCACAAAAAACTCCCCCAGCAACATTTTTTCTTTACCCATATTTTAGGCCTCAGCCCAGTTTAAAGCAAATAAAAAAGGCAGCCCCATAATAGGAGCTGCAAATAAAGTCATCTTGCTATCGGATAAAACTTCTTCCACTCGTTAAGGAAGGATTGGGTGGAAGAATTGGGATGCTCCAGGACCAGAGGGGTCGGCCCTGATTGCTTGATTTCGCCGCCAACAATAATCGCCAGACGGCTCGTCAAATAGTTGATTTCCATCAAGTCATGACTGACAAAAACAGCTGTAGTTTTCGTTTCGGAGATGATTTCCTTGAAATCCTCCATCAGCTTAATTTTTGTTGGGAAGTCGAGTGCGGAAAAAGGCTCATCAAGAAACAGGATTTCCGGCTCGATAATCATCGCTCGCGCCAAATTCACGCGCTGGGCCTCGCCGCCTGATAAATACAGGGCGTTCTTTTTCGCCAAATGGCTAATGCCAAACAGCTCCAGCCAATGAGCCACTTTTTCCTTAATAATGGCTTTCGGAACCTTTCTTAACGTCAATCCAATTGCAATATTGTAAAAAACGGTTCCATCTAAGAGTAATGATTGCTGTAAGGCAATCGAGAATTTTCGTCGTAACTCAAGCGGTGCGCCTCCAGAGGGCAGTGCCTCGCCACGGTACAGAATTTCCCCGCTTGTCGGATTGTCCAAAAAAGTCAGCTGCTTCAGCAAAGTGCTTTTTCCCGCACCGTTTGGCCCCATAATTCCAAGAAATTCGCCATCCCCAATCGCAAACTTAGGGATATTTAGAATCTCTCGGCTTTGCGCCTTATAAGTTAGGTTTTTTAACTCAAGTATCGGTGTCGTCATGAGAAACGCCTCCTTTGCTGCAAAAATGTCAGCAATGCGGTAATCAATAGCGCAATTGATAAGAGAATGAACGATAGTGCCAAAGCGATGTCGAAGTTACCTTTCGAGACCTCCATGACAATGGAAGTCGTTAAAATCCGCGTGTCACCCTTAATGTTACCGCCGACCATCATGGCGGCGCCAACCTCGGCAATCACACGGCCAAACCCAGCCATGATCGCAGCCATGATCGCGATTTTTGCTTGTTTTAACAGTATCATCAATGTTTGCAGTTTGGTCGGACCAAGTGCTTTGATTTGCAGTAACATTTTATCATTAATTTGCTGAAATGCGGTGCAGGTAAGACTTGTCACGATTGGCAAAGACACTAGCACTTGCGCCATGACAATCGCCGTTGGTGTGTATAGCAATTTCCATTCGCCTAGTGGACCGGAGCGCCAGAGGAACATCGTAATCCATAGACCTGCAACCGTAGGGGGAAGGCCCATGCCCATATTGATGAACAGCAACAACACACGGCGCCCGCGGAATTTTGTTAAACCAAGCAGGAGGCCAAGCGGCAAGCCGATCAGGGTGCTAATCAATATAGCAATCAGACAAACTCTTAGAGTCAGCCATGCAATCGAAAACACTTCGGGATCGCCGGTAAAAATCATCTCTATCGCTTTCTTAAGTCCATCGATTAGCAGTTCCATAATGCCCTCCACATTCCATCGCTAAGTTGTCGAAAAGGCCGGGACTAGCACCTAGCACCGGCCTTGATAAATTATTCTGTATAGCTGATAAATAATGATTGTCCGTATTCTTTCTTGCCGAATTCTTCGATTACTTTTTGAGTTTCAGGATTTACCATAAATTCTACAAATTTTTCAGCGTCTTTGCTATTAACCATATTGTGTTTTTCAGGGTTAACCTGCATAACATGGTAGATATTCATTAGATCATTGCCGCCTTCAACAACGATTTTCAAATCAGACATGTTCTTCTGTTGCGCAAGCCATGTTGCACGGTCAGTCAACACATAGCCTCTTTTCTCAGCAGCAACTTGAAGGGTTTGTCCCATACCTTGACCGGTTGATACATACCATTCACCTTCTGGCTTAAGGTTGGCAGCAGTCCAGATGCCAAGTTCTTTTTTGTGGGTACCGGAGTCATCTCCGCGAGAAACAAAAACAGCCTTTGATTCGGAAATTTTTTGGAACGCTGCTTTAATATCGCTTCCGCTTACGCCTGCAGGATTTTCAGCTGGTCCCACTAACACAAAGTCATTGTACATAACGCGCTTGTAGTTGATGGCATCGCCAGCGTCAACGACAGCTTTTTCAGAGGCAGGAGCATGGGTGAGAAGCGCATCTGCTTCACCTTTTGTACCCATTTCCAAGGCTTGTCCAGTTCCGACAGCGATTGTTTTAACTTTGACGTTATTTTCTTTTTCAAAAATCGGAAGAATCACATCAAGTAAGCCAGAGTCTTGTGTACTTGTTGTTGTGGCAAGGATCATTTCGGTTGGTTCAGCTTTTGGTGCTTCTTTCTTTTCTTTTGCTGCTGAAGTTTCCTTGGTGTCTGAATTGCCGCATGCTGCTAAAACCAGAAGCATGAACGCGAACAGAATAGTCAATAAACGATGTTTTCTCATAGGGATAATTCCTCCGCCGTGGTAGTTTGATAGATAATTTTTCCTAACTGTGAAACATCATAGCCTTCCAAATAGGTTAAGCTATTTTTAAAGCTGTCAGATTGTAAATAATGAATTAGTTCGGTGAGACTTTGTTTGTTCTCATCGGTGAAACGAAATACAAGGTCAAAATTCTCCCTTGCAACCGGAATGAAGTCGAGCCCCAGTTGGCTGGCGGCAGACTGAATCCCGAATGCGACATCGACAATTCCTCTGCTTATGTAAGAGGCTGCAGAAAGATGGTTCCATTCTTCGTTGTCGTAGCCGTTGATTTTGTTAGGGTTAATCCCATGCGCCGAAAGCTTGGAATCTAGCAAAAAGCGGGTACCTGCGCCTTTTTGACGGTTAATAAATTGCACGTTTTTTCGCGTCAAATCGGAAAAATCCTGAATGTCCTTTGGATTTCCTTTAGCCACGATAAATCCTTGCTCCCGCTCCGCCAGTCTCATGACCAAAATCTGTTCATAAATAAAGAGCTGCTGGATGAACGGCAGGTTATATTCATGGGACGTCGGGTCCAGGAGGTGCATGGCGGCAATATCGGATTGGCCGCGGTACAAGAGCATCAGCCCTTCAAGACTTCCGATGTAAGAAGGCTGAATTTGCACATTTAAGGCACTGGTTGCCTGCTTGGCAAAATGCTCGACTAAAAAGTCGTGGCTGCCAGACAAGCGAATCGGTACTGCGGTATTGTGCGCGGCTGGCGTTGGTTCTGTAGGACTTTTCTTCGCCGGTGCTTTCATGTTCTCTTTGAATCTGTCCAGCTCTGCCTGTTCAATACGCATTTTGTTTCCGACTTTAAAGGCCTGGAGCTCTCCTCTTTTTATGAGCTCGTATACGGTGTGCTTGGAAATTTGAAAAATCTGCGCAACTTCATCGGGAGTATAGGCCTTGTCCTCCATATTAACCCCTCCTATGCCATTATTTTAAAAAAATCATACCATATTGAATGTGATTTTTGTTATGTTTTGTTAAGTTTTATCTGGTTTAATTGAGTTTTGTTAGGAAATGTCACGAATTGTTCAATGTTTATTACATTAACATACTATCTATAGAACCAAGTTCACAATATCTCCACAAACTTCACTTATTGTTCAACGGTGAGCTTAAAAAATTGTTGTAGTATTGATGGTAGGAATTATTAAATTTTTTTAAGGTAGGGATCCTAATGGCCAAGCTTTTATATATTACCGCTAATCCAAAAACAGACATCAGTCGCTCGAAAGGTGCGCAAATTGGGGAAGTCTTTTTAGAGGAATTTAAAAAGGTGCAGCCGGATGTAGAGATCGAGCATATGCATTTATACAGCATGGATATCCCGGAAATTGACATGGATTTATTATATGGCCGGGCAAAATTATCGTTCATGGGCTACACGAAGGACCAGTTGTCTGAAGGAGAGCGCAGCAAGCTTGAAAAAATGCATGCCCTGGCTGATTGCTTTATCAATGCTGATTACTATGTATTTGTTACGCCGATTTGGAACCTTGGAGCACCGGCCATTTTGAAATCATTTATGGATTGTATGTTCCTTCACGGAAAAACTTTTACCAATACGGCTGAAGGACCAAAAGGCCTGTTGACTGGACGCAAAGCCATTCACATCCAAACACGGGGCGGCATCTATTCCACTGGCATGATGGTCGACTATGAGATGGGCGACCGTTACTTAGGCACAGCGCTTAAATTCCTAGGCTTTGATGTGATGGAAACCGTTTATGCGGAGGGCTTGGACCACTTCCCAAAACAAATCCCAGAAATCATGGCAGCCGCAAAGGAAAAAGCAGCAGAAGCAGCACGAGAAATGGCGAAAACACCTGTAACTCTATAAGAGAAACGGCTCGATTCCACAGAATCGGGCCGTTTTTTATAAAACATAGAACTTTTATTTGCGATTCCTGGTGGCGTATTTGCGGTTTTGGGACTTTTATTTGTGCAGTTTGCAGTTTTATTTGCGAAAACGCACTTTTAATTGCGCACCCTCACAACCGCCTGAAAATTAGAACTTTCCAGTAAACTGAAAGAACAACACTAGTACTCCGAGCGCCCACACATAAATCGCGAACGGCTTCAATGAGTGTTTTTTCAAAAAGCTGATCATCCATTTAACAGCGATGTAGCCGAACACGGCGGAAGCGACAATTCCGACAATCAGCGCTGATAAAGAGATTTGCTCTCCGCCATCGCTGAACAGGTCCTTTGTTTGTAACACAATCGCACCGGCAATGGCAGGTGTCGATAATAGGAAGGAGAAATATGCCGCTGTTTCACGGTCCAACTTGCGCCACAAGGCAGCAACAATGGTCATCCCGGAGCGGGAAATCGCCGGCATAATCGCCACCGCCTGAAACGTTCCGATGATAAAAGCATCCTTGTAACTGATGTCGTCCATACGCTTATGGCCATTTTTCGCGGAATCGGCCAGCCACAGAAACAGCCCTGTAATTAGGAACTCCCAGCCAATCGTCACGCCTGTTTTGGAAATTTCATCGATATAATCCTTGAACGCCAGCCCGAATATCACAGCCGGAATGGTCCCAATCACTAATAAAAACGTTAATTTGCTAAACGGATTCTTAATCATTTTAATAAATTCATCTTTATAAAAAACAAACACCGCCAACAGTGTCCCCACATGGAGCATCGTATCGAGCAACAGCCCTGCTTCCTGTAGGCCGAACAAATTTCGCCCCAAATAGAGGTGGCCGGTGCTGGAAATCGGCAAAAATTCCGTCAAACCCTGAATAATCCCAAGGATGAATGCTTCGAGTTTTGTTAACATATTGTTCCCTCTCATTCTCGTAAATTTACGAAAGCCTGTACTATTCATGAATATGCCAATTTATCCAATTTCATGAAACACTCTTTTATTGTAGAGTGCATGATCTATTAGGGTCAATAAATTCCAAATCAAAATATGTGCAAAGCGAGCGCCTTCTCCCATAAAATAGAACTAAAGCACTCGAGAGGGGATGCGGGTTTGGAAAATAAACATCTTCATTTTAATACTTCCATCGGTGTCAAAAAGCCGGAAAACTACCGTAACAAGGAGCAGGCCTGTCCCTTTTGCGCACGTGACGAACTGACCGACCTGATTGAGGTAGATGGTCCTATTATCTTATTGAAAAATAAATATCCTGTTTTAGAGAATGCTTACCAAACCGTGCTGATTGAAACAGATGACTGCCACGCCGAACTGTCAACCTATCCGAAAGACCATTTACATAGGTTGGTTCGATTTGGTTTGCGGCATTGGCTGGATTTAGAGGCAACCGGCAGCTACAAATCAGTAATTTTTTTCAAAAATCATGGTCCGTTGTCCGGGGGCACGCTGGCCCATCCACATATGCAGATTGTTGGCCTGCATGACCTTGATTATAATGAAAAAGTTAATCATGAAATGTTTGAGGGACTCTTACTGGCCGAGGAGACAGGTGTCCGGTTTACGCTGTCTACGCTGCCGCGTGTCGGGTTTTATGAGTTTAATGTCGAAATCGCCGATTTAAGCTTTGCCGACCAGTTTGCTGATTATATCCAAATCGCTGCCCATTACATTCTGCACCATTTTCCGTTTAGGGCGACAAGCTATAATATCTTTTTCTATCATCTTGATCGAAAAATTTATGCCAAAGTCGTCCCGCGGTTTATCACAACACCGCTGTACATCGGTTACGGACTGCCGCAAGTGCCAAACAATCTTGGCTGGATGGCGGAACGAGTTAAAGAGATTTACTTTTAAAAAATGGCTGGTTTCCCAAGTGGAAGCCGGCCATTTATAGTAAATAAACCCAACCCCGGTTTGGAAGTTGTGATTTCGCTCTAATAAAAATATAATGTAGGAATGGACAAGTTCATCTAAGGTGGGGACTTTAACATGACCTCAAATAAAAACACAACGTCTAAGCTGGATTACAGCTTGGTTTTAATAGTAATGCTGCTGTTTTTGGCGAGCTGTGTGTCAATATACAGCGCCCAGGCAAGCGGACAATATAAAGAAAACTTTTTGATTAAGCAGATTGTTTGGTATGTGGCGGGCGGCGGCATTATCGCAGCCATCATGACACTCGATTCAGACCAGTTGCGCAAGCTGACCTGGTATGCCTACGGGTTTGGTATCTTTCTGCTTGGATTTTTAATCGTGGCACCGACTAGCATTGCCCCAGTGATTAACGGGGCGAAAAGCTGGTACAAGGTGCCGGGTTTTGGCTCCTTGCAGCCATCCGAATTCGTAAAAATCTTTATCATTTTAGCATTAGCCAGGGTGATTGACGACCACCATCTGAAAAATCAGGAAAAAACAATCCAGTCTGATTTGTGGCTGTTAGTAAAGCTCGGTCTGGTTACGATGCTTCCGTTATTGTTGGTGATGAAGCAGCCGGACTTGGGAACGTCGCTCGTTTTCCTAGCGATATTAATTGGGATGATCTTCATTGCCGGCATCTCCTGGAAGCTGCTTGTTCCAATTTTTACTGCAGGAATCGCGATGATTTCGGTCATTTTCTATTTTGTATTGTTGAAACCGGAAATTTTGGAAAAATACCTTGGGGTAAAGCAGTACCAATTCGGGCGGATTTATTCGTGGCTCGACCCGTACAACTTCCAAAGCTCGGCCGGGTACCAGCTGACGAAATCGCTGCTGGCAATCGGATCTGGCCAAACCGGCGGAAAGGGCTATGGCAATCGCGAAGTATATTTACCAGAGAGCCACACTGACTTTATCTTCAGTGTCGTCGGTGAGGAATTCGGTTTTGTAGGTGCAAGCGTGTTAATCAGTTTGTTCTTCCTGCTAATTTACCATATTACCAAAGTGGGGATGGAAACAAAGAATCATTTCTACACCTATATCTGCGTCGGGGTCATCAGCATGATTACCTTCCACGTGTTCCAAAACATCGGCATGACCATCGGCGTGCTGCCAATTACCGGTATCCCTCTGCCGTTTATCAGCTACGGGGGAAGTGCGCTATTGGGGAATATGATGGGGATAGGACTCATATTTTCTATCAGGTATCATTATAAAAAGTATATGTTTTCGACAACCGCGTAAAAGGGTGGCCTGCTGGCTGCTCTTTTTTTTGTGAACGGATTTGGCGTTTGGCGAAATAGATGCGGAATTCGGCGAAATGATAGACAAGTTAGGCGAAATAAAACGGTAATTGAGCGAAATAACTTGCGAGTTTAGCGAAATACAATAAGAAATTAGCGAAATCTCATCCATCCATGAAAAAAAACGAGGCCATGGCAAGCCTCGTTTTTTCATCTGGGAAGGTATATAAAAAATTTATTTAAGCAACTTCTTTTCTAAATCATCCAGCATCAAGTTTGCTGCAAGTACACCGCCGGCTGTGTTCCAAATGGCGTCGCTGACCTCAAAGGCATTACCACTTTTCACTGCATTCAGGTTTTTCCAAAGCGGGTCAGATGTCCATTCTTTGGCTGTGTTTAACGCGGTTTGGTCCCCGTTTGGAGCATATGTGAAGTAGAACAGGTAGTCGGCATCCATTTTTGGAATGACTTCTTTTCCAACCTCAACAGCCAGGTTTCCGAGCTTGTTTTGCGGAGTGAACAGGTCAGCCTGCTTGGCCGCACGTTTAAATCCTAATTCGTTAAAAATCACGCCGGAGAAGGAGTCGGTATAGTAAATCCGGGATTTGCCGGCCATAAACCGGACAACAGAAACCTCTTTATTCACTTTATCGCCTAGCTTGCCTTTTAAATCGGCAACATGCTTATCATAATCTCCTAATACTTGATTTCCTTTTTCCTCAAGGTTTAGGGCTTTTGAATATAATTTGAAGTTTTCTTTCCAGTCTCCTCTCAGCGTTTCCGCAAACACAGTCGGGGCAATTGCGCTAAGCTGGTTGTACACCGCTTCTTGGCGCATCTTGTTGCCGATGATTAAATCAGGCTTCAGCGTCACGATTTTCTCGACATTTACTTCACTTTCAGTTCCGACGACTTCAACGCCTTCCATATCCTTTGAAATATGTTCGTACCAAGGATCGCCAAGCCAGGATTGCACCGCACCAACAGGTTTTACGCCCATGGCCAATAATGCTTCCGTGCCTTCATTTGTCAGGATTACGACACGCTTTGGTGTTCCTTTAATGGTTGTTGAACCCATCGCATGCTCGACAGTGTAGGACGTTTCTTCCGTTTTATTCGGTGCTGCTTTTTCATCCTTTTTTTCTTCGGTGTTGCCGCCGCATGCTGATAACAGAATCACAGCCATAACGGACATAAGGGTAAGGAATGTTTTTATTGCTTTCATTTTGTTATGTAGCCCCCTTAGCTAATTGTTAATGATAATCATTTTCATTTAAAGTCTACAACCATATGATAAGGGGCACCATACCCAATGTCAACGCTTAAATGAAAATGATTTTCAAAATCAGTAATTATTTTTCCTCCATTCATAGTATAATTGAAAAAGATTATCAAATATGAGGACCGCTTTTTTAAAATTCAATTGAAAATGATTCTCACATCCTCATTGACAATCATTATCAATTACCGATAGACTAAAAGTAAGACATGTTGGAAAGGTTTACGAAGATGTTGTTAAAAAATACTTCATTAAAATGGGCCGGGTTTCTCATCGCGATTATTGTCATGCTGTTCTTGATGGGCGCGAGCATTGTGTTTGGCTATACGGACACGACCTTGCAAATGGCAATTGATGCGTTTACCAATAATAACGGTTCCAATGAACATATCATCATTGAAACGGTGCGGCTACCAAGGGCGTTAATTGCGTCTGCGGTAGGGGCAAGCCTAGCGATTGCTGGAACGCTGATGCAGACATTGACGAAAAATCCGCTGGCATCGCCAGGAATATTTGGAATCAATGCCGGGGCAGGCTTTGCTGTAGTCGCCGCCATTACATTATTTAACGTTAACAATATGCAAGGATTCAATGCTCTAGCTTTTCTCGGAGCGGCGGTTGCAGCTATCAGCGTGTATGCCATCGGGTCTTTCGGCCGTGAAGGTATGACCCCAATGAAGCTGACCTTGGCAGGGGCGGCGATTTCGGCGATGTTTGCCTCGTTTACCCAGGGGCTGCTTGTGCTTGATGAGGCGCTCTTAGACCAGGTTTTATTTTGGCTTGCCGGCTCCGTTTCTGGACGGAAGCTAGAGACGCTGATTTCAGTTCTTCCTTATATAGGGATTGGCTGGGTGGGCGCCCTTTTAATTTCTGGAAAAATGAATATCCTTGCCATGGGGGAAGACGTGGCCAAGGGACTTGGGTTAAATACCGGCTTACTAAAAATCGCGATTGGCGTGATCGTCATATTATTGGCAGGGGCAGCTGTCGCCACTGCAGGGCCGATAGGCTTTGTCGGAATTGTCGTTCCGCACCTGACTAGGTCGATTGTCGGAATTGACCACCGCTGGGTGATTCCCTTTGCCGGAGTGTTAGGGGCGATTTTGTTACTGGCAGCGGATATTGCCGCACGCTATCTGCTGATGCCGTCGGAAGTCCCAGTTGGGGTCATGACGGCGATCATTGGAACTCCATTCTTCATTTACATCGCGAGAAGGGGGTTCAATGCACGATGAGCAAATATAAAAATTTTCGCCTCCTAGCCGGGAAATTTTCCGTACTGGTCGATCGAAAAGCGGGCTTCATTTTCACTATCCTTGCCCTCATCGCGTTCGTAGTTTTCACTATCAGCACCGGGTCGGGAGAAATGAAGATCAATCCACTGACTGTGGTAAAAGTGTTGTTTGGTGCCGGACCGGAAATGGAGACGCTGGTGATTACCTCTTTCCGTCTGCCAAGGATTATCGTGGCGTTGATCGTGGGGATGTCATTGGCCGTAGCCGGTGGCATTTTGCAGGGGATGATCCGCAACCCGCTTGCATCTCCTGATGTCTTGGGAATAACCGGCGGTGCCGCCGCCGCTGTTGTCGGATTCCTAGCGATTTTTAGCGATAAAAACCATTCATTAACGGTCAGCATCGCCTGGTTGCCGTTGGCCGCTTTTATCGGGGCCGGGGTAGTCGCTTTCCTTGTTTACTTTTTGGCTTGGAAAAATGGCGTGTCGCCCATTAGGCTTGTGCTAATCGGAATCGGAATTTCGACGCTTATGCAGGCGCTAACGACCTTCCTGATGGTATCGGGGCCAATCTATCAGGCAAGCCAGGCGAATATTTGGATTACCGGAACGGTTTATGGCTCTAACTGGCAAAACGTTGCAATCCTCGTTCCTTGGGCGGTTATTTTTTTAATTATGGCATTGATTGCGGCCAGAATCCTTAATATTCAGGAACTTGGCGATGATGTCGCCACAGGCTTAGGCGAGAAAGTGCAAAAGCACCGGTTTATCTTGCTAATGATCAGTACAGCCTTGATTGGCGGTTCGGTCGCGTTTGCCGGCGGCATCGGCTTTGTCGGGTTAATGGCGCCACATATGGCGCGGAGATTGGTAGGCTCTTCGTTCGGAGCCCTGCTCCCGACTTCGGCAATGCTCGGCGGGATTCTCGTCATGCTTGCTGATTTAATCGGCAGGACAATGTTCTCGCCGCTTGAAGTCCCGGCCGGGGTGTTTACAGCCGGGATAGGAGCCCCTTATTTTATTTACCTGCTTTTTAAAACAAGAAATGCATAATATATTGCGAGGGAAACTTTGTCCTTCAGCTTGAAAAAAAGGAGCTGGCATTGATGACGAATGCGATTGAAACGAGAGATTTATCGATTTCATATGGGGAGACGCTCATTATCAATGAATTGGACTTGAACATTCCAAAGGGCGAGATTACTGTGTTTATCGGCGCGAATGGCTGCGGAAAATCGACGCTCCTCCGTTCAATTGCCCGTCTGTTGAAGCCAAAGTCCGGTTCGGTTCTGCTAGATGGAAAAGCGATTTCCAAGCTTTCCACAAAAGAGATTGCTAAAAAAATGGCGATCCTGCCCCAGTCCCCCTCCGCACCGGAAGGATTGACTGTCCTTCAACTTGTCAAACAAGGCCGCTATCCGCACCAATCCTGGCTGCGGCAATGGTCGGAGGAAGATGAGCAAAAGGTAAATGATGCCTTAAAGGCGACAAGACTAGAGGACTTAAAGGACCGCCCGGTTGACTCGCTTTCGGGCGGACAGCGCCAGCGTGCCTGGATTGCGATGACGCTGGCCCAGGATACCGAGATTATTCTATTGGATGAGCCCACGACTTATCTGGATATGACCCATCAAATCGAAATCCTCGATTTGCTGTTTGAATTAAATGAAAAGCAAAACCGTACAGTGGTCATGGTGTTGCACGATTTGAACCTTGCCTGCCGCTATGCCGATAATATTGTCGCCATCAAAGATCAGAACGTATATGACCAAGGGAACCCTGAACACGTGGTTACACGCAGTATGGTCAAAAATGTATTTGGTATGGACTGCGAAGTGACAATGGACCCGCTGTTCGGCACCCCGCTCTGCATTCCATATGGAAAAGGCAGACGGATCTTGAACGAGGCGGTGGCTGCCAATGGTTAAGGCACTGACAGAAAAAGAATTAATGGCGTTGAAAAAATACAGATTAAATCAAGGCCTGAGAGATTCCTTTGCTGTTGCCGATTTATTGGATGAGAAGTTTTTAAAGGAATTTATAGTAAAGTTAGCTGAAGTCATTGATGCTCCCAATGAAAAGGTGGCAGCCTCCATTTTCGTAAAACGGTATGCGTTTTTAGCGGTAATCTCGCTATTTGCGATGTCCGCTTGGAACAAAAAGGTTGATGTCAGTCTGGGGAAGACTTATATGGAAAAACTAGATCAATGTACCATCTGGCTTCCGGCGTTTTCGTTTAGTGAGCTTGCGGCGGAGGAATGGGATTCTAGCGAGAATCGCGATGAATGGCGAAAAGGCGTTCTTAGCGATTTGTTCACAAAAAATATTGACCCAATCATAACCATGCTTGAAAAAACTTTTCGGATTTCAAAGATGATATTGTGGGAAAATATTGCCGTTTACCTATTCTGGCTGTACGAGACAGAGTTAAAGGATTCGGATAATAAGTATGTTCAGGACGACTACAGGTTTTTGCTTTTTGAAGCAGAAGGTTCGGTATTTGGAAGTCATAGACGAAACCCAATACAAAAATATTATGGCGAAAAGGTGTACATGGAGGAATATGCGACAGAGGTAAGGCGGCGGAAAACCTGCTGCTTCTCCTACCGTCTAGCCGGCGGCACAAAGCGCTGCAAAGTCTGCCCATGCGCCCAAATTGCCAAGGATGGAAGGTGTGACTATGGAGAAGACGTTTGCGGACCAGCTCGAGGCCTTGCTTGAAAAATACAGCGAGCTTTTGGTCGGGGAGACGGATGAGGAAACGAAGGAAAAGGTAAAGGCATGGGCGCTTTACAGCCACATCGCCAAATCGATGCCGGCATTGATCAATCACTGGAGCGCCTTGTACCCTGAAGCTCGGGCTGAGATGAAGGAGATTATTAATGAAATTAAGGTGCTGAACGAGCAGCATCGGAATTCGATGAAGAAATAAAAATACAAAAAGGTGCTCCAAGAATTAGCGGAGCACCTTTTTTTAAAAAAATTATCTCTTAAACTGGCTATTCTGGCTGTTTTGCTTGTCGACCCCGCTGGCTTCACGGCCAGGTCCCGCATTGCCTTTTACACTTGCGGCACTGACCCCGGCTTTGGACGGGTTCTTCTTCATTCTCGCCATCATATATCACCTCATGTGATAGGATGCCCTCCCGCAAAAAATATATCTAATCGAGAAAGAAAGTCATTATTCGAAAAAATTTCAATTTTCCGCGTTTACTGATTGCACAATTTTTTGAAATATTTTATAGTTGAAGTAGTAAAACTCATTCTATGTGAATTTTTTTTGACAAAAAAATGAATGAGTATTCATTCAAACGTTTGAAGGGGGAGACAATGTTGAACCAATTAATCAAAAAAGCGGCTGTCCTCGGGTCCGGTGTCATGGGTTCAGGAATTGCAGCTCACTTGGCCAATATCGGCATTCCGACACTATTATTGGACATCGTGCCACGTGAATTAACGAAGGAAGAACAAGCAAAAGGACTGACATTACAGGATAAACAAGTACGTAACCGTATCGCGGCGACGAATATTCAAAAACTGCTTAAGCAAAAGCCGGCTCCGCTAGCCGCCAAGAAGAACATTGCACTTATCGAAGCTGGAAACCTTGAAGACGATCTCGTTAAATTAAAAGATGTTGACTGGGTCATCGAGGTCGTAGTCGAAAACTTGAATGTCAAAAAACAGGTTTTTGAAAGAGTTGACCAGTTCCGCAAGCCTGGTAGCATCATCAGCTCCAACACTTCTGGTATTTCGGTTGAGGCGATGGTTGAAGGCCGTTCAGAGAATTTCCAAAAGCATTTCCTTGGAACACACTTCTTTAATCCGCCGCGCTATCTGAAGTTGCTAGAAATCATTCCAACACAGTACACAGATCCTGAGGTCCTCTCCTTCATGAAGACATTTGGTGAAGATGTCCTTGGCAAAGGAGTCGTTGTCGCAAAAGATACACCGAACTTTATCGCCAACCGCATCGGCACTTACGGCCTGCTCGTGACTGTGCGTGAAATGCTGAAGGGTGGCTACAGTGTCGGTGAAGTCGATTCGATCACCGGGCCATTAATCGGCCGTGCCAAGAGCGCAACCTTCCGTACCCTTGATGTTGTCGGACTTGATACGTTTTATCATGTGGCCAACAATGTCTATGAAAAGGTGGAAGGCCACGAGAAAGAAGTATTCGAAGTTCCTCCCTTTATGAAGAAGATGGTCGAAAACGGCTGGCTTGGAAGCAAATCCGGGCAAGGATTTTTCCTGAAAAAAGGTAAAGAAATACTTGAACTTGATCCAAATACATTAGAATATGGACCGCGCAAAAAACTGTCCACTCCTTCTATGGAACTTGCCAAGCAGGAAAAAGGAACTGGCAACAAATTGAAAGCGCTTGTCTACGCGAATGACCGTGCCGGACAATTCCTGTGGAACACAAACTCACAAAATCTTGTATATGCAGCAAAGCTTCTCGGCGAAATCGCGGACGATATTGTCTCCATTGACCGCGCGATGAAGTGGGGCTTCGGCTGGGAGCACGGTCCGTTCGAGGCGTGGGATGCCATCGGCGTTGAGAAATCAGTCGCCAAGATGAAGGAATCGGGCTTGGAGGTTCCGGAGTGGGTTACTGAGATGCTCGAAAACGGCTTCACTTCCTTCTATAAGGAAGAAGCAAACGGAGATTTGTATTACTACCATAAAGGCGAATACTTAGCGGTCGAGTTCAATCCAAAGGCAATTAACCTTAAGAAAATCAAGAAGCAAAAAGGTGTCATCAAGAAAAACAGCGGCGCCAGCTTAATTGATATTGGCGATGGTGTAGCACTGCTAGAGTTCCATTCACCAAACAATGCGCTTGGTATGGATACGGTCCAAATGATCAACTTTGCGATTGATGAAGTCGAGAAGAACTACAAAGGCCTCGTGATCGGAAACCAAGGCAAAAACTTCTGTGTCGGTGCCAACCTAGCGATGATGCTGATGGAAGCCCAGGACGACAACTATTGGGAGCTTGACATGGTTGTCCGCCAGCTTCACAAGGCATTGTTAAAAGTAAAATACAGTTCGAAGCCGGTTGTTGCCGCTCCATTCGCGATGACACTGGGCGGCGGTGCCGAAGTTTGTCTGCCGACAGCCCACATCCAGGCATCTGCGGAAACCTATATGGGTCTTGTTGAAGTCGGTGTTGGGTTATTGCCTGGCGGCGGCGGAAATAAAGAACTTTACATCAAACATTTAGAAAATATGCCAAATGGCGTTCCGTTTGACCTACAGCAGGTAGCCAATAAAGTATTCGAAGCGATTGCCACTGCAAAGGTTTCGACTTCCGCTGAAGAAGCGCGTGAAAACAACTTCTTAAGCAAGTCTGACGGAATCAGCGTCAACGGTGACCATCTGTTATACGATGCGAAGCAGGCTGTCCTTGCCCTTCACGAAAAAGGCTATAAGCCGAGAGTCAAGAAAAAGGTTCCTGTTGTCGGTGAAACCGGCTATGCGACATTGTTGCTCGGTGCTGAGGGAATGCGCTTGTCCGGTTACATCTCAGAGCATGATATGAAAATTGCCAAGAAGATTGCCTACGTCATTGCTGGCGGCAAGGTGCCATATGGAACCGAAGTTGATGAGGAATACTTATTAGACCTTGAAAGAGAAGCGTTCCTAAGCCTGATCAAAGAACCAAAGACACAGCAGCGGATGCAGCACATGCTCGTTAAAGGCAAACCTTTAAGAAATTAATTAAACGCGGGCTGGAATTGCCCAGCCCTTTTTCGAAAAAATAGATTGCTAGAAAGAGAGGGAACTTGCATGAGAGAAGCGGTAATCGTTGCCGGAGCAAGAACACCGGTCGGCAAGGCAAAGAAAGGTACGCTTGCCCAGGTCCGTCCCGATGATTTGGGCGCCTTGGTTGTCAAAGAAACATTGAAGCGTGCCGGTGGGTATGAAGGAAATATCGATGATTTGGTCATAGGTTGTGCTACACCAGAAGCAGAGCAAGGAATGAACGTGGCAAGAAATATTGGAGCGTTGGCAGGCCTTCCGCACACTGTGCCTGCCATCACAGTTAATCGGTTCTGTTCGTCGGGACTTCAAGCGATTGCTTATGCGGCACAATCGATTATGTTGGGTCACACTGACACAGCGATTGCGGGCGGCGTCGAGTCGATGAGCTTGCTGCCAATGGGCGGCCACGTGATTCGTCCAAACGTGAAACTGGTTGAAAGCGCCCCTGAATATTACATGGGCATGGGTCACACGGCAGAAGAAGTTGCCAAGAAATACGGCATCACCCGCGAAGAACAGGACGCCTTTGCAGTACGAAGCCATCAACGTGCCTTCAAAGCCATTCAGGAAGGCAAGTTTGTCGATGAAATTGTGCCAGTCGATGTTACGTTCCGTTCTGTCGGCAGTGACAACAAGCTTGTTGAAAAAACCGTTCAATTTTCCGTTGATGAAGGCGTTCGTCCTGATACCAATCTGGAAACATTGGCGAAGCTTCGCCCGGCATTTTCAATTACGGGTTCAGTTACTGCTGGTAACGCATCACAGACAAGCGACGGTGCAGCCGCTGTAATGGTCATGGACCGTGAAAAAGCAGAGGCGCTTGGTCTAAAGCCGTTAGCTAGATTCCGTTCGTTTGCTGTTGGCGGAGTGCCGCCAGAAATCATGGGCATCGGTCCGGTTGTTGCTGTTCCAAAAGCCTTGAAACTTGCCGGACTCCAAGTATCTGATATCGACCTATTCGAATTGAACGAAGCCTTTGCTTCCCAATCGATCCAGGTTATCCGTGAACTTGGCCTTAATGAAGAAAAGGTCAACGTTAACGGCGGGGCAATTGCGCTTGGTCACCCGCTTGGCTGTACCGGTGCAAAATTAACCTTAACTTTAATTAACGAATTAAAACGCAGACAGCAGCAATTCGGTGTCGTTACGATGTGTATCGGCGGCGGAATGGGCGCAGCCGGCGTATTTGAATTACTGTAAACCGTTAATAGAGGGCTGGTTTAACTGGCTCTCTTCCCTACAATTTTTTAATAGGAGGAATTTTACATGACTGAAACAAAAAAAGTTGTAAAAGGCGGAAGCTTTTTAATTGAAGATGTTTCATATGAGCGAATTTTTACACCTGAAGATTTTACCGAAGAGCATTTAATGATTGCTAAGACTGCGGAAGACTTCGTTGAAAAAGAAGTACATCCAGTGCTTGAGCGCCTTGAAAACCATGAATTTGATATCACCGTTAAATTGTTGAAGGAAGCCGGCGAACTTGGCCTTTTGGCTGCTGACGTTCCTGAAGAATACGAAGGCTTAGGCTTGGACAAAATCACGTCTTCGTTAATTACGGAAAAAATGGCTGGCGGCGGCGGTTTCGCGCTTTCTCACGGTGCCCACGTTGGGATCGGTTCCCTGCCAATCGTATTATTCGGTAACGAAGACCAGAAGAAACGCTATTTGCCAGCGCTTGCATCTGGGGCAAAGCTTGCCGCTTATGCATTGACTGAGCCAGGCTCCGGTTCTGACGCCCTTGGTGCGAGAACAAATGCCAAATTAAACGCAGAAGGCACTCACTATATCCTGAACGGTGAGAAGCAATGGATCACCAATGCCGGCTTCGCTGATGTATTTGTAGTTTATGCAAAAATAGATGGCGAGAAGTTCACCGCCTTCATCGTAGACCGCGACTTCACAGGCGTTTCCGTTGGTGCAGAAGAAAAGAAAATGGGAATCAAGAGCTCATCGACTCGTACACTTATTTTAGAAGATGTGCCTGTACCTGTTGAAAACCTGTTAGGCGAAATCGGCAAAGGCCACGTTATTGCCTTTAACATCTTAAATATCGGGCGTTACAAGCTTGCAATTGGTGCAGTTGGCGGTTCTAAGAAAGCATTTGACATGACTGTTCAATATGCAAACGGCCGTCAGCAATTTAAGACTCCAATTTCCCAATTCAATTTGACGAAAGAGAAGTTCGGTACACTTGCTTCCGAAATCTATGCCGCTGAGAGCTCCGTATGGCGCACAATCGGCTTATACGAAGAGAACCAAGGCAAACTTTCTGACGAAGAAACAAAGGATATCAAGAAGTTGGCGGATTCGATTGCCGAATATGCCATCGAGTGTTCTTTGAACAAATTCTTTGGCAGCGAAGTGCTTGCCCATGTGGTTGATGAAGGCGTGCAAATTCATGGCGGCTACGGCTTCATGCAAGAGTATCCAATCGAGCGCGCTTACCGCGATGCCCGGATTCAGCGCATTTTCGAGGGTACAAACGAAATCAACCGTTTGCTTGTCCCTGGAACACTTGTGAAGAAAGCGTTGAAAGGTGAACTTCCTTTATTCCAAAAAGCGATGGCGCTTCAAGAGGAATTGATGATGCTTATGCCGGAAGAACCAGGTGATGAGCCATTGGCACAGGAAAAATATCTTGTAAGACAAGCGAAGAAACTTGCCCTGGTTGCAGCTGGTTTATCAGCACAAAAATTCGGCAAAGCTCTTGAAGCGGAGCAAGAAATCCTTGCCAATATTGCTGATATTATATCAAACGTTTATGCCATGGAATCTGTGGTATTACGTACAGAAAAAGCCATTGCGAAAAACGGTGCGGAAAAGAACAAGCAAAAGCTTCTTTACACAGAAATCTACTGCCAGGAAGCCTTCAATCAAATTGAAGCCATTGCCAAAGAAACACTTGTGGCAGTTGAAGAAGGCGATATGCTGCGCATGATGCTGTCAACGCTTCGCAAGCTGACTCGCCACACTCCAATCAATGTGATCGCGAAAAAACGCGAAGCTGCCGATGCGATCATCGCTGCAGAGCGCTATCTAGTATAATAATTAACAGGGCTCTCATTAGTTTTTCCGAGAGCCCTTTTAAATTTTTCCGTAAAGAGGCAGGATATTTACGAAATTAGTCGAAATTGTTGATTGAATATTTTTTCTTTAATGATAGTTATGGTAAGATGCTATTGGGACCTATATTTGTGAAGGCGGTGAAATGGGTGTCTCTGACTTTTTATTGGTATCCTAAATGCGGTACCTGTCGAAACGCCAAGAAGTGGCTTGATGAACATGAGCTGTCATATCAAGCGGTACATATTGTAGACAATCCTCCATCGCGCGAGGAAATCAAGAATTTTTACCAAAAAAGCGGTCTGGAATTAAAAAAATTTTTCAACACAAGCGGAATGAAATACCGCGAACTGGGCGTCAAGGATAAATTGAAAACCGCTACAGAAGACGAACTACTCGATCTGCTGGCATCCGACGGCATGTTATTAAAGCGTCCGATATTAACGGATGGCGAGCATGTAACGGTCGGCTTTAAAGAGGACGAGTACGAGAAAATTTGGATGAAGTAAAGCTAACAAAGGGAAATCGAAATTTTTCGATGATAGATTTTTTTGAAAAAATAATGGAGGGATTTTAAACAATGAGCACACCAAAAGAATTGCGTTATTCTGAAGACCATGAGTGGGTAAAAGTAGAAGGAGACAAAGTGCGCATTGGCATCAGCGACTTTGCGCAATCTGAGTTAGGAGATATCGTATTCGTTGAACTTCCGGAAGTCGGCGATGACGTCACAGCCGGCGACCCATTTGGCAGCGTTGAGTCTGTTAAAACTGTTTCCGAGCTTTATGCGCCTATCAGCGGCAAGGTGGTTGAAGTTAACGAAGACTTAAACGACAGCCCAGAGTTTGTGAACGAATCACCATACGAAAAAGCATGGATGATTGTGGTTGAGGTTTCCGACAACAGCGAAGTTGAAAAGCTGTTGACTGCTGAACAATACGAGGCAATGATTAAAGAAGATTAATCATTCCGGCTGCCCACCAAGTAGGGTTGCCAAAATTTTTGGAAAAGCGCCTTTTCGAAGGTGCTTTTCTGTTTTTTATTACCACTATTCCAAAGGTTAAATTAGGGGACCCTAATCGTAAAACAATTGGAAGGTGGAGAAATCGTTGTTAAAACAACAAAAGATCGATGTCACAGACCGCGTCATCGGCAAGCTGAAAAATGGGGAAATCGAACTCTTTTTGGAGAACCAGCCGATTGGAAAAATAAAGCTGGATGAACACATCCGACCTGAACTCGACCACCATTTCGAAGAGGAACAGCAAAAAATTTTTCAGCATGTCACGGTGACAGAGGGCAAGGATGCCAAGTATACCGATTGTGATGAGGGTGGATGGTGTTAGGATTTTGTGATTCATCATTCATGAGCATATCCCTATTTTTAAATTAATAATGATGCTATAGTTAACATATCAAACAAGCGCGCACACAATTGGCAAAATTCGGAATATGTTAACATAAAACAGACTCTCTCAGGTGATGAATGATGAATGATTCGTATGTTGACAAAGTTTTGATTGTCGAAGGAAAATCAGATAAAAACAAGGTAAAGGAAATCGTTAAGGAACCGGTCGAAATCATTTGTACCAATGGCACAATTAGCCACTCGAAATTGGACGAATGGATCGATTTCCTTGAAGACAAGGATATCTATATCCTGGTCGATGCCGACGAGGCGGGGGAAAAGCTTCGCAAGCTGTTTAAACGAGAATTTCCCAATGCCGAGCACTTATATATAGATCGAATGTATCGCGAGGTTGCCACGGCCCCGGAGCACCATCTGGCGACCGTGCTCCTTGGCGCAAATATTGATGTCCATAGTGAGTATTTGGAGAATGGGCTTCTGTAGGTATGGAAGCAACGCCAAGTGTTTAGAAATGGACTGTTTGAAGGGCGCCAATCCGGGTGTTTGGAACATGGACCGTTGTAAGAGAGCCAATCCTTCGTTTGGAAAATGGACTTTTATATAGAGCCATTTAAGAATTTAGAAATGGGTAACTTATCATGAAAGAATGGAATCAAAATGATTTAACCGCCTTTCTTGGCGCTGCCGGGACAGGGCTGGTTTATTTTTATACACCCATGTGCGGCACTTGCCAAGTGGCCGGGAAGATGCTTGGGGTAGTTGAGGAAATTGTAGATATAGAAATTGGAAAAATGAATTTGAACTTCTTTCCGGGACTGGCGGTGGAGTATGCGGTGGAGAGCGTCCCTTGTTTGCTGTTTATCCGGGAGGGGGAAGTCGTGGAAACCTTATATGCCTTTCGCTCTGTGATGAATTTGCTAGAGAAGATCAAGGGCAACTTGGGATAGTGTGTGAAGCAGATGCTAGAAGTGGCGTCTGTTTTTTTGTTTAAAAAAAAGTGGCCATTTAGAGCGTTTTAAAAAATTCAGGAGAAAGTGGAGTCTCTCATGACCCGTTGGCGAGGAAAAACAGGCTGGGCGCGTCATGAGAAAGAGTTCCATGACGCGTAAGAGAGGAAAAACCGTCTGAGTGCGTCATGGGAAAGAGCCCCATGACGTCTAGAAGAGGAAAAATCGTCTGAGCGCGTCATGGAAAAGAGCCCCATGACGCGTTGGATAGAAAAAACCGTCTGAGCACGTCATGAGAAAGAGTTCCATGACGCGTAGGATAGAAAAAAACGTCTGAGCGCGTCATGAGAAAGAGTTCCATGACGTGTTGGATAAGAAAAAACGTCTGAGTGCGTCATGGGAAAGTCTCCCATGACGCGTAGGAGAGGAAAAACCGTCTGAGCGCGTCATGAGAAAGAGTTCCATGACGCGTTGGATAAGAAAAACCGTCTGAGCGCGTCATGAGAAAATCTCTCATGACCCGTTGGGTAGGAAAATCCCTTGAACCACGTAATGGGAAGGAGTTCATAGCGTATATTTGACGAAAATAAGTTCTCTTAGAAAGAATAAAGGTTTGCTGTCCTGCGCATAAGGAGAATCCTCATACAAAGGCTACTATGCAGACCAATTCCAAACAATTTTAACTATTTACAAATGTAATAGCGGTAGGTTTTCTCCCCGACACTATTAAAATTTTGATTCATGACCCTCCTAATTGTCCTTCTAGACTCCACAATCCCGCACCACTCATGTACCAAATTAGTCGTGATCCTCGTCTCCGGGAACAACATCATTATTTCCCTCACACTCCGTACCACGGCAGTATCCACCGGTTCAACAGCCCCACAATCCTTACAAACTATCTTATCCCCCTGCAAAAAAGTCGAAAGCCTATGGCACAAAAAACAAAGGATACCCTTCCTTGAATGGCCAAAGTCGTAAGCTGGATATTTAGCATAAGGCGAATCAACCAAATCAAGTGACACCAAAAGCTCAGTCAGCTTTTCGTGACCTTCGGTAATTTTTGAGTACTCCATATTTAACTTTTTCAAAAACTGATTCACTTGTGTCGGGAGTATAACAAAATGATTTTGAGGAGCATTGTATAAGGTGAACTCGGGGTTAATATAAACCAAAAATGATTCAATAGTAAAATTGTATCCATAATAATGTATTAATTGGCGGAAAAAAGTCTCAGCTCGTTCTAATTGATTCAATGGGTCTCGTATAAATGTTTCGCCTTTTTTTAAACGACCTTCAGCATCGAAGTGGTAATCACCTTCGTAATTCTTAACATCAATGAGGTAAATTTTTCGCAGAAAAATCATCAGCTTGTCAATTTGAAATGCGCTGTCGCCGGACTTCAGCCACAAACCGTTTATGATGCAGCATTTATTTTGGAGCATGCCATCAGCCATGGAATCAAACTTGACCTCTCCAGTAAAGCCCTTTTCTAATTTCCATTTTTCTTCCTTCAGTAAATCCATCCTTGCATTCAATGAACGCGCCATCGATAATTCTTTTGGGACCTGCCGCGGCTTAATCAGCATACATCCACCATCCTTCATAATGTAAAATACAACTTAATTTTACAAGATTTCCCCATACTCCCAGACTTAACATATGAAACTTTTGTTAACTTTTGTCGATTCCTAAAATTGCGAACCTTCCTGATTTACAAAAACTTGGTTACTAGATTATGATACTTAGGGATACGAAATAATACTCCTGCAAACCAGATTCAGGAACTCAAAATCGGATTTCGGAACCATAAATGTCAGTCGCAAACCTAGATTCCGGAACGCCAAAATATGCACCAGCACACCCAAATCTTGAATCCAGAAATATCAAAGGAGCATACACAAAATGGCCTTTTACCACAATTGGGCAGCCCAATTCAGTACATATAACCGGAATATCAAACTGAGCTTCATCTCCAACATTCTTGCGCAGATCGGCTTAGGCGTGTTTATGGTGATATACAATTTTTATATAAGAAAGCTTGGCTACTCGGAGGCCGTTAACGGGCAAGTGATTGCGATGACCTCGCTTGCCACCGCGCTTATCCTGATACCGGCGGGAATCATCAGCGACCGCTACAGCCGAAAAAAAGTCATTTTATACGGGGTCCTTATTTCAGGGATTATTTTACTGGCCAGAAGTGTGGTTTCCGGCCAGCAGTTGTTAATTATATTGGCGTTCATCAGCGGGCTGGCAATGGCCTTTCTCCAGGTATCTGGAATCCCGTGGCTTGCGGAAAATTCAACTCCAGAGCAGCGGGTCAATTTATTTAGCCTGCATTTTGCATTTATGACCGCGGCCAATGTGGTGGGAAGCCTGCTGGGTGGCCTGTTAACCGATGTATTTTCATACTTTGTCAGCGATGTAAACAGCATTAGGTTGACACTAATCATTGGCGCGATTATCTATACAATTGCGATTATACCGACTATGAAATTTCAAAATCCGGTCCAAAAATCTACCGAATCCAAGAAAGCAGCCAAATCATTCTCTTGGAAAAATAACGGCATGAAACTAATTGTCTTATTCGCGGTTGCCCAAATTTTAATCGGCTTTGGTTCGGGCTTGGTTATTCCATATTTAAATCTGTATTTTTCCGACCGTTTCAGCGCTTCCACAACATCAATCGGGTTCATTATCTCACTCGGACAGGCGGCTACGGCGTTGGCGATGTTTATTGGCCCATGGGTCGTAAAAAAGGTGGGCGAAGTAAGGGCGGTTGTGTTCCTACAGCTGGCTTCGCTGCCGTTTCTCCTGCTTACCGCTTATACGAATCATCTATGGATTGCGGCCTTAGGATTTTTATTCCGTCAAGCATTGATGAATGCCGGGAATCCGATTCAAATGTCACTGATGATGTCAAAGGTGAACGACTCGATGAAAGGCCTGGCCAATTCTGTAAACCAAATGGTGTTTAACCTGGGATGGGCGTTAATGGGGCCATTATCAACCGGAATTGTCGTTCAGTACGGCGCATATTGGGGCTACGCCTATGTATTTACGATCACCGCAACCTTATATTTAATCGGGTCGCTCTATTTCTTCATCGTTTTCAAAGGAATCTCCACAAAAGCAGAAAAATCGGTAACGACAACCAAAATATCATAACCCGACATATTTCTTGAAAAATCAACCCTATTTCTCAACCCCTGCCAGATTTTTGTCGAGCGAATCTTAAAGGAATAGGAGAGCTATTGCTGAATAGTATTGTATAGACATGCGATCGGAGTGGTTATGATGAACGAAGCGGTTAATTCCTTTTTAATGGCGGTTAAAGAGCAGGGGCAGCTGCAGCCGCTGTTGGAGTCTGCAGATTTACGGCTAACCTTGATTACGGAAGAACAAACTATTCAGTTAGTTTTTAAAAATGGCGTTGCCTCCGCCACATATGGAACAGAAATAGAGCCGACAATGTACAGCATTTGCGGTGATGCAGACGATATAACACGTCTCCTCCGAGGGTCGGAAAGATTAAGGACGCTTCAAAAAGGCGGATTCTTGAAAGTATCTGCACCGCTGAGAATGGCTCTGTTGCTAGAATCTATTTTTTATCTGGCCAAGCCGGACCGTGCGCTTGTCTCGTGAAGGGCTAGTGCACAATACTCTTGTTTTACGAATCACCTAACCCGGACTCTAGGCTTGTCTCGTAATGTGGCCAAGCACTACTGTGCTCTTGTTCCATGAAGACCCTAAAAACAATATTTTAATCAAAGGTATTGACTCGGAATTAAAAGTCTAGTATTATATTTTTTAAATATTCTACTAATAAAGTAAATTTATAAAGTTTCTTATCAAGAGAGGCGGAGGGACTGGCCCAAAGATGCCCGGCAACCGGTTTTACACACGGTGCTAATTCCAGCAGAGCAAGTGGGCTCTGGAAGATAAGAAGAGCGGGAGCCCCTCTTCTTATGAAGTGGGGTTTTATTTTTAAACAAAGGGGAGAAAAAAGATGACAGAAAAGAAGAATTATCGGTTCGAAACATTGAGTGTTCATGGAGGATTATCGCCGGATCCGGTAACGGGCGCGCGTGCGGTGCCAATCTATCAAAACAACGCCTACCAATTTAAAAACACCGAGCATGCGGCCAACCTTTTCGCCCTCGCAGAGCCAGGCTACATATATACCCGGATTCATAACCCGACGACAACTGTTTTTGAAGATAGGGTGGCATTGTTGGAAGGTGGAGTCGGCGCATTGGCTGTAGCAAGCGGCATGGCGGCGATTACACTTGCCATCCTAAACGTTGCGGAAGCTGGCGATGAAATTGTGGCAGCCGGAAACCTTTATGGCGGAACATATAATTTATTTGCGGTAACCCTACCGAAATACGGAATCAAGGTTAAATTCGTTGATGCCGATAATCCGGAAAACTTCCGCGCAGCGATTACCGAGAAAACAAAGGCCGTTTTTGCAGAAACCATTGGTAACCCAAGCCTACGCCTCCTTGATATAGAAAAAGTAGCGGAAATTGCCCATGAGGCAGGGGTTCCATTAATTATTGACAATACGTTTGCAACACCATACCTGTGCCGTCCAATTGAATATGGCGCCGATATTGTGGTTCATTCTGCCACGAAATGGCTGTTAGGAAACGGGACATCAACTGGAGGTGTCATTGTCGACGGTGGCAAATTCGACTGGAATTCGCCGAAATTTCCAGGATTCACAACGCCGGATGACAGCTACCATGGTCTTGTTTATGCGGAGGCATTAGGTGCAGTTGCTTATATTATTAAAGCACGTGTCCAACTCCTGCGTGACCTTGGTCCTGCGTTAAGCCCGCAAAATGCCTTCCAGTTTACGCTAGGTCTAGAGACGCTCCACGTAAGGATGAAGGAGCATGTTGCCAACACCAAGACGGTAGTGGAATACTTATTAAACCACCCAGCCGTGGAGTGGGTTTCCTATCCAGGGCATCCGTCACATCCTGATTATGAACTGTCGCAAAAATACCTGCCTAAAGGTGCAGGCTCGATGGTTGTGTTTGGTATCAAGGGTGGCAAGGAAGCGGGTGCGAAATTAATCAACAACATCCAGCTTTGGGCGCACGTTGCCAATGTTGGCGATGCCAAGAGCTTAATTATTCACCCTGCCAGCACCACTCACCAGCAGCTTGATGCTGAAGGGCTGAAAGCAGCAGGAGTGTCTGAAGATTTAATTCGTCTGTCCATTGGGATCGAAAATGTCGAGGATTTAATTGAGGATCTGGAACAAGCCATTGAGGCGGCAACTGGCCTAGTCTCGCAAAAGGCAAAGGCATAAAGATTTCCAGTCATGCTAAAAACAAATGCGTAAAGCATTTCCAGTAACATTTTCGTTGACACTACTTTTTATCCGTGATAAGATAGCCAACATAAATCATTTTTTGAAAAATATTTTAAATTGAATATTAAGATTGCTTAAGCTCTTATCAAGAGAGGTGGAGGGATGTGCCCGATGAAGCCCGGCAACCGTCAGTTTTTAAAATTGAAATGGTGCCAATTCACACAAAGCCAAAAAGCTTTGAGAGATGGGAGAAAGGATTGTATTTTATGATGCCTTTCTGCCCGTGCAGGAAGGCATTTTATTTTTCAAAAAAAGAATCCTTTCGCTAGGATAATCAAAACCTATATCAAGGATGAAAAGTAGGTGATTCAATGATTTCAATCAAAAATGTCCGGAAAATTTTTCAGTCAAAACAAGGGCAGTTAAAAGCCGTTGATAATGTCAACCTAGAAATAAAAGAAGGAGAAATTTTCGGGGTAATTGGGTATAGTGGTGCAGGTAAAAGTACCTTAATTCGCATGCTAAACGGTTTGGAACTGCCAACAGAGGGCAGTGTTACGGTTGCCGGCCGTGAGATTTCGAAAATCAAAGGCAGTGAGCTTCGGAAGGCTAGGCAGGAAATCAGCATGATCTTCCAGCACTTTAACCTCCTTTGGTCAAGAACGGTAAGTGAAAATATTGCTTTCCCATTAGAAATTGCTGGTGTCAGCGCACAACAGAGAAAAAAGCGTGTGGCCGAACTGATTAAACTGGTTGATCTTGAAGGACGTGAGGATGCTTATCCTTCCCAGCTGAGTGGCGGGCAAAAGCAGCGCGTTGGGATTGCAAGGGCGTTGGCGAACAGTCCAAAGGTTCTCCTTTGTGATGAAGCGACCTCGGCACTCGACCCACAAACGACTGATTCTATCCTGGAATTATTAGTGGATATTAATAAAAAGCTAGGCCTGACAATCGTATTAATTACACACGAAATGCATGTTATCCGGAAAATCTGCCACCGGGTTGCGGTAATGGAGAGTGGGAGAGTCGTTGAACTTGGCTCTGTCCTCGATGTATTTAAAAATCCGCAGCAGCCAATTACGAAACGATTCGTACAGCAAGTAACCGAGCAGGAAAAAACAAAGGAAACAGCCGAGCATTTGCTGGGGCGCTATCCGCATGGAAAGGTAGTCCAACTTACTTTCCTTGGAGAGTCTGCTGAACAGCCTCTTATCACTCGTGTGATTCGCGATTTTGATGTAGTGGTAAATATTCTGCAAGGGAATATATCACACACGCAAAACGGGTCATATGGAACATTATTCATTCACTTGGATGGTCAAACGAATGAAATTCAGAACGCCATCGATTATATTCACTCACAGCAAGTGGGCGTGGAGGTGATCAGTCATGGCTGACTTTATGGAAATGGTCAAGTGGGACAACCTGATGCTCGCGACACGTGAAACCATCTATATGACATCGATTTCTGTGCTGGCAACATTTATATTAGGCTTGTTGCTGGGCCTGGTGTTATTTCTGACAAGTAAAGGAAACATGTGGGAAAATCGAGCAGTAAATGTGATTATCGCTGGCTTTGTTAATATTTTTAGATCGATTCCTTTTATCATCTTAATTGTTTTATTAATCCCTTTTACCAAGATACTGGTTGGAACAATGCTTGGTGCCAATGCGGCATTGCCGGCGCTGATCATTGGGGCAGCTCCGTTTTATGCTCGAATGGTGGAAATCGCCCTTAGGGAAATCGATAAAGGTGTCATCGAAGCCTCACAATCGATGGGAGCCACACATGGCCAAATTATTTTCAAAGTATTAATTCCGGAATCAATGCCAGCGTTAATTTCCGGTATTACTGTTACGGCGATATCACTTGTTGGCTTCACGGCAATGGCAGGGGTGATTGGAGCCGGAGGGCTAGGTCATTTTGCCTACCTCGAAGGCTTTCAGCGAAATCGGCCGATTGTTACGCTAACAGCAACGATTGCGATTTTAATTTTAGTATTTATAATCCAATTTATTGGAGATTATTTTACAAAGAAAACAGATAAACGATAACAGGAGGAGAATAACATGAAAAAAGTTCTTAGTTTGATTTTTATTGCATTTACTGTATTTGCTTTAGCTGCTTGCGGCGGTGCGAAAGAGGATTCAGCAGATAAAGGCGGAAATAAGGAATTAGTTGTCGGTGCATCTGCAGTGCCACACGCAGAAGTGCTTGAAGCAGCAAAACCTTTATTAAAGGATAAAGGGATCGACTTAAAAATCCAGGTATTCCAAGACTATGTCCTACCGAACGTTGCATTAAGAGATAAAGATTTGGATGCAAACTATTTCCAAACTCCAGGATATTTAGCGCTTCAAATGAAAGAAAATAAGGATTTTGATTTTGTAGATGTAGGCGGGATTCATAAAGAGCCAATCGGCATTTATTCTAAAAAGTATAAGAGCCTAAAAGATCTTCCAAATGGTGCGACCATTATCATGAGTGATTCCCTAAGCGACCATGGCCGTATCCTGCCGATTTTTGAAAAAGCAGGATTAATCAAGCTTAAAGAAGGCGTTGGTGCTAACGCACGAATCGACGATATTGTTGAAAATCCAAAGAACCTGAAGTTCCCTAAATTAATTGAAGCAAAATTATTGGCTTCTTCCTTTGAAAACGGTGAAGGCGACGCAGTGGCAATTAATACTAACTATGCACTCGAAGGTGAAATTGATATTGAAAAATATGGTATTGCTTTTGAAGAAGCTAATGCTGTACCTGCAAACCTTGTAGTCGTTCGTTCCGAGGACAAAGACCGAGAAGAAATTAAAACTCTAGTAGAGGTTCTTCGCTCAAAAGAAATTCAAGACTTTATTAAGGACAAATACAAAGGTGCCGTGATCACGGTTTCTGAGTAATATAAATAGGAAGAAAAACGGGTGAAGAGGCTGTAGGTGACAGCCTCTTTTCCTTATACATTAAACAATCTGTTTAAGCTAAAAATAGAATTGATTACGCTTAATTTAATCCATTGGCATTTCCCTGTAAAATAAGGTATGATTTTAATCGAGTTTATTTTACATAATTCTTATCAGAATTTTCTTTCAACAATTCTTATCCATTCTCAATTGGTAACGCTTTAGTGAAAATATAGACTAGTTATCACTGCATAAAGGTTGCTAATAGATTTCATTTGTTATAAGATTGTAATGAGAATAGATTGAGAATGAACTTTCAAATCGACGGTGTCGACACGATACAAAACATTCTTTTGCGGAGGTATAAAAATGGCTGGATCGACTTTAACAATTAAGGATCTGCATGTTGCGATCGATGGGAAAGAAATTTTAAAAGGTGTCAACCTTGAAGTAAAAGGCGGAGAAATCCACGCAATCATGGGTCCAAACGGTACAGGTAAATCTACATTATCGGCTGCCATCATGGGTCACCCAAAATATGAAGTGACTAGTGGCAGCATTACTTTAGATGGTCAAGATGTTTTGGAAATGGAAGTGGATGAGCGCGCTCGTGCCGGTCTATTCCTAGCAATGCAATATCCAAGTGAAATCAACGGTGTAACCAATGCTGACTTCCTACGCTCGGCGATTAACAGCCGTCTTGGTGAAGGAAATGAAATTTCGTTAATGAAATTCATCCGTAAGATGGATAAGCAAATGGAATTCCTTGAAATGGATCTTGATATGGCACAGCGTTACCTCAACGAAGGGTTCTCCGGCGGTGAGAAAAAGCGTAACGAAATTCTGCAGCTTATGATGCTTGAGCCAAAAATCGCCATTTTGGATGAAATTGACTCTGGTCTTGATATCGACGCGCTTAAAGTTGTTTCTAAGGGTGTCAACCAAATGCGCGGGGAAGACTTTGGCTGCTTAATCATCACTCACTATCAGCGTTTATTAAACTACATCACTCCTGACCATGTCCATGTTATGATGCAAGGCCGTGTCGTTAAATCAGGCGGGCCTGAGCTGGCACAACGCCTAGAAGCGGAAGGGTATGACTGGATCAAGCAAGAGCTTGGAATTGAAGATGAAACAGTTGGGCAAGAAGCTTAAAGCTTGAGTTAGGAGGATTATCATGACAATCGAAACTATTGATACTGGTTTTGTTAGCTCTTTTTCAAAAGGGATGAGCGAACCTGCTTGGTTTGAAGAGCTTCGCCTTAAGGCATTGACGCAATTGGAAGAATTACCAATGCCTAAACCGGATAAAACGAAAATTGATAAATGGAACTTTACACAATTCAATCGACATACTGTCACAAGTGCTGCCTATGCTTCACTTGGGGAACTTCCAGAAGAGGTAAAAGCTTTAGTTGACCTTGAAGCGCAAAACCAGAATTTATATATCCAGCGTAACCAGACTCCTGCATTTTTGTCATTGTCACAGGAGTTAAAGGATAAAGGCGTGATTTTTACCGATATATTTACTGCAGCCAGAGATCATAGCGATCTTTTGAAAAAATACTATATGACACAGGCTATTAATGCCGATGAGCATAAGTTGACTGCGCTTCATGCGGCACTGGTGAATGGCGGAGTGTTCTTATACGTACCAAAGAACGTGGAAATCTCCGAACCAATCCAGGCTGTTTATGTGCATGATGATGCCGAAGCAAATTTGTTCAACCATGTGCTCGTAGTTGCTGATGACAATTCTTCTGTCACATACGTAGAAAACTACATTTCGACGATGGAAGTATCAGGTACCTTGGCGAATATTTTAACCGAAGTGATTGCCAATACAAACGCAAGAGTACAATATGGTGCTGTGGACACCCTGGCCAAGGGAATGACCACCTATGTGAACCGTCGCGGTGTTGCCGGCAGAGATTCCCGGATTGAATGGGCACTTGGCCTGATGAATGAAGGCAATACCATTTCTGAAAACACGACCAACCTGCTTGGTGACGGTTCTTATGGCGATACCAAGACGGTTGTTGTCAGCCGTGGTGACCAATCACAGAACTTTACAACCAAGGTTGTTCATTTTGGCAAACACACGCAAGGAAACATCTTAAACCATGGAGTTGTAAAAGATAGTGCGAGTTCTATCTTTAACGGTATCGGCAAAATTGAGCATGGTGCTTCAAAATCCGATGCCGAGCAAACTTCACGTGTTCTGATGCTTAGTGAAAAAGCACGCGGGGATGCCAACCCAATTCTGTTAATTGATGAAGACGACGTTATGGCTGGACACGCAGCTTCTGTTGGCCGTGTAGATCCAGTTCAGCTTTATTATCTGATGAGCCGGGGGATTCCACAGACAGAGGCAGAGCGCCTAGTCATTCATGGCTTCCTTGCGCCGGTCGTTAACCAGCTTCCAGTTGAGCACGTAAAGAAACAATTAACGGAAGTTATCGAAAGGAAAGTAAGATAATGAATATCCACGATATTCGCAGCCAATTTCCGATACTACATCAAGAGGTTAACGGGAAGCCGCTCGTTTATCTGGACAGTTCTGCCACTTCGCAGAAGCCGATTCAGGTAATCGAAACGATTGAAAAGTATTACCGCGAATACAATTCAAATGTCCATCGCGGTGTGCATACACTAGGAACAAGAGCAACTGATGCTTACGAAGGTGCCCGTGAAAAGGTGCGTAAGTTCATCAATGCCAAGTCCACTCAAGAAGTTATTTTTACTAGAGGCACGACGACTTCCATCAACACGGTGGCAGCAAGCTATGCGGCCGCCAACCTGAAGGAAGGCGATGAAATTGTCATTACTTACATGGAACACCACAGCAACATCATTCCGTGGCAGCAGGTGGCAAGACGGACCGGGGCCCAGTTAAAGTACATCCCCCTTCAAGAGGACGGAACCATTACACTGGATGATGTCCGGGCAACCATTACTGCTAACACAAAAATTGTCTCGGTGATGCAGGTATCCAACGTACTCGGCGTCATTAATCCCGTAAAAGAAATCGCCCAAATTGCCCATGAGCATGGTGCTGTGATGGTCGTCGATGGTGCACAGAGTGCTCCGCATATGAAGATTGATGTGCAGGATCTCGATTGCGATTTTCTTGCTTTCTCAGGTCATAAAATGTGCGGTCCAACTGGAATAGGCGTACTTTACGGCAAAAAGCATTTACTTGAAAACATGGAGCCAATTGAATTTGGCGGCGAAATGATTGATTTTGTACAGCTGTACGAATCGACATGGAAAGAACTGCCGTGGAAATTTGAAGGTGGAACACCGATTATTGCAGGTGCTATTGGTCTCGGTGCGGCGATCGACTTTTTAACTGAAGTCGGCCTTGACAACATTGCTGAGCATGAGCACAAGCTTGCAGCTTATGCGCTTGAAAAAATGGCAACGGTTGAAGGCATGACCATTTATGGTCCGCTTGACCCAGCAAAGCGCGCCGGTCTGGTGACGTTCAATTTAGCGGATGTTCACCCACACGATGTCGCCACTGTATTGGATGCGGAAGGGATTGCCGTCCGTGCCGGCCATCATTGCGCCCAGCCGCTGATGAGATGGCTAAAGGCTTCGGCTACAGCACGCGCCAGCTTTTATCTTTACAACACCGAAGAAGATATTGATAAACTTGTTGAAGGGCTTGTCAAAACGAAGGAGTATTTCAGCGATGTCTTCTAATTTAGATGCATTATACCGAAGAGTAATTATGGACCATTACAAAAATCCGCGTAATCGCGGGGTTTTAGAGGATGGCAATCATACGATTAACATGAATAACCCAACCTGCGGCGACCGCATTCAGTTGACCCTTAAGGTCGAAGATGGCATAGTGGTTGACGCCAAGCAGGAAGGCGAAGGCTGTTCGATTTCTATGTCTTCAGCATCAATGATGACCCAGGCAATTAAAGGCAAAAAAATTGAAGAGGCACTAAGGCTGTCCAAGATTTTTTCCGATATGATGCAGGGCAAAGACTATGATGAAGAAGATGTAGATTTAGGCGATATCGAAGCGCTTCAGGGCGTATGCAAATTCCCGGCCAGAATCAAGTGCGCAACACTAGCTTGGAAGGCGATGGAAAAGAGCCTGAAAGAAAAGGAACAAGAATAATACGAATTTGGAAGTGGCCGGGGGGCTTGCCGGCCTGGTGCTTCCCTCTCGTAAAATAGGAGGAATACGACGATGGCGAAGAAAATGCCGGAGATCGGTGATTATAAATATGGTTTTGCCGATAAAGACGTTTCCATATTCCGCTCAAAGCGTGGTTTGACCCGTGAGATTGTAGAAGAGATTTCAAAAATGAAAGACGAACCACAGTGGATGCTTGACTTCCGTTTAAAATCTCTTGAGCATTTTTATAAAATGCCAATGCCACAATGGGGCGGCGACTTAAACTCTTTAAACTTCGACGAAATTACCTATTATGTAAAACCATCTGAGAAATCAGAGAAATCATGGGACGAAGTGCCGGAAGAAATCAAAGCGACTTTCGACAAGCTGGGAATTCCTGAAGCCGAGCAAAAATATCTTGCCGGGGTTTCTGCCCAGTATGAGTCTGAAGTTGTTTACCATAACATGAAGGAAGACCTTGAAGCACTTGGAATCGTGTTTAAAGATACCGATTCTGCGCTTAAGGAAAATGAAGAAATTTTTCGCAAGCACTGGGCTACGGTTATTCCGCCAACAGATAACAAGTTTGCTGCGCTTAACTCTGCTGTATGGTCCGGCGGGTCGTTCATTTATGTTCCACCAGGCATTAAAGTGGATACTCCGTTACAGGCGTATTTCCGAATCAACTCAGAAAACATGGGTCAGTTTGAAAGAACACTGATCATTGTTGATGAAGGCGCACATGTACACTATGTTGAGGGCTGTACCGCTCCTGTTTATACAACGAATTCACTTCACAGTGCAGTTGTTGAAATCATTATTAAAAAAGGCGCTTACTGCCGTTATACCACCATCCAAAACTGGGCAAACAACGTTTATAACCTGGTTACCAAGCGCGCGGTCTGCGAAGAAAATGCGACAATGGAATGGATTGACGGTAATATCGGTTCCAAGTTGACGATGAAGTATCCTGCGGTTATTTTAAAAGGCGAAGGCGCCCGCGGTATGACATTGTCGATCGCGATTGCCGGTAAAGGTCAGCACCAGGATGCCGGAGCGAAAATGCTTCACCTGGCGCCGAATACGTCATCTACGATTGTTTCGAAGTCGATTTCTAAGCATGGCGGTAAAGTAACGTACCGCGGTATCGTTCACTTCGGCCGCAAAGCTGATGGTGCCCGCTCTAATATCGAGTGCGATACGTTGATTATGGATAACCAATCAACTTCTGATACAATTCCTTACAACGAGATCTTGAACGACAACATTTCACTTGAGCACGAAGCGAAGGTTTCCAAGGTTTCCGAGGAGCAATTGTTCTACTTAATGAGTCGCGGCATTTCCGAGCAGGAAGCAACCGAAATGATCGTAATGGGCTTCATTGAGCCGTTTACAAAAGAACTGCCAATGGAATACGCCGTTGAGATGAATCGATTGATCAAGTTCGAGATGGAAGGCTCTATCGGTTAATATTTGGAAAAAATCACCCGCTTGCTGGGATGGCAGGCGGGTTTTTCCTATATCGGGAAAATTTTTAATTTTTCAAAAAGGGTTATGCTATTATTAGTAATAAATGGAGGTGAGTTTGTTGATTTATATCGGTGTTACAGGCTGGGGCGACCATGACAGCTTATACACGGGCCAAATTGCTTCAAGGGATAAACTAAAGGAATACGCCGGGCATTTTCCAACAGTCGAGGTTGATACAGCGTTTTACGCCATACAACCCAAACGTAACTCCCTGAATTGGGTCAACGAAACTCCTAAAGGCTTCCAGTTCGTTGTCAAAGCCTATCAAGGGATGACTGGCCATCTCCGTGGTGAAATCCCGTTTGAAAATAAAAAAGCCATGTTTCAAGCGTTCAAGGAATCATTAGAGCCCTATATAGAGAAAAATAAACTTGCGATGGTTCTATTTCAATTCCCGCCCTGGTTTGATCTAAAAAGAGAAAATGTTGATTATTTACGCTGGTGCAAGCAGGAAATGGAGGAATTCCCATGTGCCTTGGAATTTCGGCATCAATCGTGGTTCATCCCGCAATACCGCCAGCAAACGCTCGATTTTATGAAGATGGAAAAATGGATCCACAGCATCTGTGATGAGCCGCAATCTGGGGAAGGTTCGGTTCCGACTGTGTTGGAGTCGACCCATCCTGAAAAGGTCCTAGTCCGGTTTCACGGCCGCAATGTTTTTGGCTGGCAAAAGCGCAATGCCGAAAATTGGCGAGAGGTGCGCTACCTTTACAAGTATAATCAGCTGGAACTAAAGGAATGGGCAGGCCATGTCCGTTCATTGGAAGAAGCATGCAAAGACGTCTATCTTCTGTTTAATAACAACTCCGGCGGAGATGCGGCAGACAATGCAAAGCAAATGATAGAGTTACTACATATTGAATATGATGGGCTTGCTCCTCGGCAGCTGGATTTATTTTAAATAAACAGTCGGGATTCGAGAAACTCATCAAGGAATGGAAGGCTAATGGAAAAAATTTATCTTTACCATACCAATGATTTACATAGCCATTTGGAAAATTGGCCGCGAATCAAGCAATTTTTACAAAAGCAGCAAAAGCTACACCACGAAAGCGGAGAAGACAGTTTCCTGTTTGACATCGGTGATTTCATCGACCGCTGGCACCCATATACGGAGGCAACCATGGGCATAGGAAATATAGCGCTATTAAATGAATGCCGCTATACTGCCGTCACGATTGGCAATAATGAGGGAGTCAATCTGCCTCACGACGATTTAGACAAGCTTTATGAGCATGCCGACTTTGATGTCCTGGTCGCGAACTTCTTTAATAAAGACGGCTCTTATCCTGACTGGGTGAAGCCTTATAAAATTTATCAGACGCCAACAGGAACAAAAATCGGCGTTCTCGGGTTAACGGCCATGTTTGCCCAGCTATACGATCAACTGGGGTGGAAGCTGACCGAACCAATAGAGGAATTAAAACAATGGGTTAAACAGCTTAACCAGGAGTCGGATTTGGTAATCCTGCTATCACATTTGGGCCTTCGGGACGATGAGAGGATTGCTGCAGAGTTCCCTGAAATTGATGTCATTTTGGGCGCCCATACCCATCATGTGCTGGAGACCGGAGAGATGGTCGGCGACACTCTTATTGGGGCAGCGGGTAAGTATGGCTATTACGTTGGCCAGGTCATACTCGAGATAAACGACCAAAGGACGATCAGCAGTAAAAGTGCCTTACTTTTTAACGTGAACGACCTCCCTCCTGTCAAAAATGAGGAGCGAGAGATTCAGTTATTTTTTGATAAAGGAAAAGAGCTGTTATCACAGACCATTACGACGCTCCAGAGGACGTTGGTAGCTGACCCTTTTAAGGAAACAGACTTGGCCATGTTGTTATGCCGCGCGGTAAAGGAATGGTGCCAAGCTGATTGTGCAATGATTAATGCAGGGCTGTTGTTGGGGCCACTGGCAGGCGATGTAACGAAGTATGATTTGCTCACGATTTGCCCGCATCCGATCAATCCATGTGTTGTCGAGTTAACCGGGGAGGAATTAATCGCTGTTATCGAAGAATCAATGGATGAAACCCTCCATCATCGGCATATAAAAGGCCTGGGATTCCGAGGTGATAAATTGGGGATATTTGTTTATGACGGGGTTGAATTTGTGGAGGGAAGGGTCCTAATTGGAGGAAGGGAGCTTGCTCCAGAAAAAACATACACCTTAGCTTTGCCCGATATGTTTACATTCGGCCATTTTTTCAAGAGGGTTATTCTGCAAAAGGCTAAAAATTATTTTCTGCCGGAATTCATGCGCGATCTGCTGAAATGGAAGCTGCAGTCAATGTCCTAAATTGGGACACACGCTTTTTAACCTGCTTTCATACTGTGTTAGTAGGGAAAGGAGTGTGGAATCCTTTGATCAATCTATCACCAGTTGAAATTGAAGGCCATACGTTTTTGGCCGTTTCGGTGTTACTTCCTAAAACTACCCTGCTTGCCGTGACAAGCGAAAAAGGATATATTATGTGCGGTGCCTTGGATGTCGGGTTACTGAATGAAAAGTTAAAGGACCGCAAAGTCATTGCTGGCAGGGCTGTTGGCGTGCGGACGATTGAGCAGCTGTTAGATGCTCCGCTGGAGTCTGTAACACTCGAGGCAGAAAATTTGGGAATCAAGAAAGGGATGATCGGCAAGGACGCCTTGCTGAAAATGCTGTAAAAAAGTCTGCCTTTAAGGCAGGCTTTTATTTTTACCCTACTTGTTCAAACATTAATGGGCTAGACCACCCCCTTTAAGCATACATATAGCTTGAAGGGGTGATTTTTTTGGCAAAGTTTCGCAGAAGGTTATCAAAGCGTGGACCATTGCCCTTCCGCTATGTCATTCTAATAACAATCGTATTTTTTCTGTTTACGACCGCTATTGGAATCTTGCTTGTCAACAAGGGAATAGAACCGACTTTGATGCGATATGCAACATCTGAAACCCGAAATATTGCATCCCTTGTTATTAATAGAGCCATTACAAAACGAACAACCAATGTGGGGGAAAATAATAATGTCATCCAAATTATCCCTAGTGCAGATGGCTCGAAAGAAAATGCGCAATTAAATACAGATTTGATTAATAGGGTTTTAGCTGAAACAACAGCACAAATTCAAAAAAACTTAAAGTCTGCCAAAGCTGGCAATATCGCCTCATTGGAGCAGTTAACCGACGTGGAAATTGAGACAGAAGAAACTTCGTCAGAAGATGGGATTGTATGGTATGTTCCGCTCGGGCAGGCCACCAATATCACTTTATTGGGGAACCTCGGTCCGAAAATCCCAGTTAAATTCCATGCTATCGGTGAGGTTGAACCTGATGTTCATATCGAAACGGAGCCAATTGGAATCAACAACACGTGGATTAAAGTTTCGGTAGAGATCGAAGTATCTGTGCAAATTATTACCCCATTTGCAACAGAGATTACAAAGCTAAAGCAGACCATACCTGTGGGCGGCACCTTGATTCAGGGGGAAGTCCCGCAATTTTATAATAGCGGCGGAGATTCAACGCTCTCCATTCCTGTTCCGGAAAAGAAAGCAAAACCAACAAAAAAATCAGGAGGAGAATAAAGGACTGTCCATTTTGTGCGGACAGTCCTATTTCTTCACGGCACGGGCCCGTTCAAGCCGTTTCCATTTTGCCAAATGCGGATACGGGTCAAAAGACCACTCGGTAATTCCGTTGTCTTTATACATCCCATAGTGCAAATGCGGTGGGAATTTCCCGGAGGTTCCTGGTGGTCCATAGCCGGAGCTTCCTACTCCGCCAATCAGCATGCCAGGTTCAACAATTTGCCCAACCTTCAAATCCTTCGCAAAGCCGCTGAGATGGGCAAAGTAATGATAGTTGTTGTTAATATCTCGAATTCCGATTCTCCAGCCGCCAAACTTGTTCCAGCCCTTGATTTCAATGACACCGTAACAGGTTGCCCTGACCGGAACGCCGTATCCGGCGAAAATGTCGGTACCTTCATGAATTCTGCGTCCCCCCCAGCCGCGGGCGTCTCCCCACGTGCTGCGATAGCTATGATTGCTGCGGAGCGGAACAGGAAATACGTTTGCATCCAAATTAAGCCGTCCATAATGTCGGTAGATTTTTGCGTAATTGGCAATGCTGCCTACTGTTCGGTCGCGGCGGTAATAATTCCATAACCCGATTTTAATATTATCATGGTCAACACCATAGGAAAGCAGGTACTTGGCAAATGCATATAAGACATCCTCGTCGCTTTTGAGGCTAGCCTTTCCATCACCATCCCCATCAACACCCATTCCATTAAAAAAAGAGATGATTGCAGGGTCTTCTTCGGCAAGGTTCGGGTTGGTCAATCCTACCCACACCTCAGGCTTAAAATAGATGGCGATAAGCCGATCCGGCTTAGGCAAGTCACGGCGAACGTTACGCACATTTCGTTCATATTGATCAATTGCCGCCAGGTAGTACCAAGGAATTTGCGTAACTGTTTCAACTTTTTTATAAAGCTTCATTCGTTCCCAATAGGGGTCGATTTCACTGGCATAAGCATTTCTTGGAACAATTATTGTAATAAAGAACAAAAGGAACGTTCCAATCATCAGAACAGCCCTCACAGGAATCATCCTTCCCTTTGAATGTACAAAATTAGTTTATGGAACCTAGGAAATTTCATAATGGTTAATATATGGTAATCAAAAGGTATTTCGCCGAATCTGGTGTGTATTTCGCCAAACTTGGGCGAATTTTCGCCGAATTTGAAGATGTTTTCGCCGAACATATGGAGTATTTCGCCGGATTCACATCATATTTCGCCAAACCTTTTTTGAAGCCCCGCAAACAAACCCCTTCGCTTGTCGTTCCATCCCCGGTATGTTAAAGTGACAAAAGAAGATGTTGTTTTTGATCATATAAGGGGTGTAATCATGAGCAAGCAAGAAGAAATTTTACGAAAACCGGAATGGTTAAAAATAAAGCTAAATACAAATGAGTCTTACACTGGCTTAAAAAAATTAATGCGTGAAAAAAATCTACATACGGTATGTGAGGAAGCGCGCTGCCCGAACATCCATGAATGCTGGGCGGTTAGAAGAACAGCCACGTTTATGATTCTAGGCGACACCTGTACCCGCGCGTGCCGTTTCTGCGCCGTAAAAACTGGCCTGCCGACCGAACTTGATTTGCAGGAGCCGGAACGGGTTGCCGACTCGGTTCAGCTTATGAACCTGAAGCATGTGGTCGTGACTGCTGTGGCCCGCGATGACCTGAAGGATGGCGGTGCAGCCGTTTTTGCAGAAACTATCAGGGCCATTCGCCGCAAGAATCCATTTACCAGCATTGAAGTGCTTCCGTCAGATATGGGCGGAAAAGAAGAAAATTTGAAAATGCTGATGGATGCGAAGCCGGATATTCTGAACCACAATATTGAAACAGTTAGACGATTAACTCCAAGAGTCCGCGCCCGGGCTAAATATGATCGTTCTCTTGAGTTCCTACGCCGCGCCAAAGAAATGCAGCCAAGCATCCCGACGAAATCCAGTCTGATGATTGGCCTTGGGGAGACAAAGGAAGAAATTATCGAGGTTATGGACGACTTGCGCGCGAACAATGTAGATATCATGACGATTGGCCAGTACCTGCAGCCAACCAAAGGTCATTTAAAGGTTGAAAAATATTACAGCCCTGCTGAATTTAATGAACTGCGGGAGATTGCCCTCAGCAAAGGCTTCAGTCACTGTGAAGCAGGTCCGCTGGTTCGTTCTTCATACCACGCCGATGAGCAAGTCAATGCAGCAGCAAAGCATAAACAGATGCTTGGAGAGCAAACACAAAACGCCCAGGAAGCATAAAGAAATAAAGGAGTTCGGCCCATAACTCGGGTCAGAACTCCTTTTTATTATCGATTTGTCATTGTCCGGTCCGAATCATCCGGTGTAAGGCCATTTTCGTCCTCACTGTCGTTCATCCGGTTGCCCTGCGGCGATTTTTTCATTTGTTTTATTACCTGATTGACCGAGTCGCGCGCTTTTCTATTGTTTGAATCAAAGCTTGCTAAATTTTCAACATCTTGCATTAAGGCCTCATTGTCGCTGACATACACATGGTAAAATCTTGGGACGACAGACATGGCGGTTCTTTTTACCTGATCGGCTGTCATTTTGCGATCCTTTGAATTGGTATCATAGGCCACCAATACTTCCTGGTCGGTAACAAGGGTCGCAACATCATTGACATGTGGAATATTGACACTTAACTTGCTGATAACGTTAGCTACCTGTTCGCGGTCAAGTGCTGAATAAGTGTCATTGGCGGTGTTGTCGTTCATCAAAGGGCTTTTCTGATGACGGACAAACCCATAGGAGGTACTGACGTTGCGAACATCCTTGGTTGCTCCCTCCCGATAAAGCTCGTGGCGTTTATTATTAACATTAATGGTATTGCCGCTTTCTTCATAGACATCGCGGTTCGCCGTGTCCTTTTGGCAGCCAGCGAGCGCTGTCAGTGTACACAGTCCCGCGATTACAACTAGCTTTTTCAATGTGAAAACACCTCCTTTTATTAGAATTTCCATACGAGATGTTTTTTTTCTTAGTAATTCATGGTGAATCGGTTATAATGGAGTTTAGAACCGCTGGCAAAAAAGAGGTGACAAGGTATGGTAACGATCAATAATTTACATTACGAACTGGTGCAGGAATTTCGCGACGGCTTTAACGAGGATGCGCTGAAAGCCAGGTATAGCGATATTCTGTCCAGATATGACTACATTGTCGGTGATTGGGGATACGGCCAGCTTCGCCTGAAAGGCTTCTTTGATGACCAAAACCAAAAAGCAACCTTTGATACAAAAATCAGTACATTAAGCGAATACCTTTATGAATACTGTAATTTTGGCTGTGCTTATTTTGTATTGAAAAAGGTAAAAAAATAAAACGAAGGGCAAATGCTCCTTCGTTTTTTACGTTTCATTATTATTATACGGTGCCTGTTGATCGGTTGATTTATTATCATGCGGCGGATGGGCGCCTGGCACTTGCCGAGGCAGATCTTGGTGCAGCGATTTAAATTCGTAATTAAAGCTGCTGTAGCGGCGCTGACCTTCCTTCCAAGGGGTGCTTTTTAATTCAACGGGTTCATTTTGCCTGATTAGCGACCCAAACGGCCCGTCGGGGAATTCTTCGGCAGTCAGATAATTCCGCTGTTTTTCCACATTCGAGAAATCACCGTATTTCTCAGCATCCTTTTCAGCCATGTCGCTCACTCCTTTGTTCCATAGTATTTCTAAAGGGGCGAAAAACATGAGCTTACTTTAAATAATTTCAATCAGAAAAGATTTCAGTTCCTCTGCTTCTTCTTCATTCAGTTGAAAGGCATACTCCAAATAGCCCTCTTCCTGCAAGTCATCCTGGCCAATAATCGCAAAACGGTTCCCCTGCATATTTAAAACAAGCGACTTGCCATAATGCCTGTCGGACTTCATGATGGCTAAATCATAGCGCTGGTTTTCACCCACAAAGCTGACAAACCTTGTCCTTGTATTTTCCATATCATCATATAAGAAAAAACGATCTACCATAACAGTCTCCTTTATCAGTCCTATTGAACACCTTCTATCATATCAAAATAATCTCGAGGATGGGAAGCTTTGAGGATTTTCCCAACATAGTCTGAAAAAAACCTGTAAAAAAAATAGAATAATGTAAAAATATGTTACAATATAACTAACTATGATGTCTGAAGCTAGAAGAGGGAAATTTATGATCCGCCGCTCCATCGACAAAGTGAAAGAAATAATGCAATGGGGAAAGCTTCTATTGCCTCTTTCTTCATTACGATTTTATCCACCTAAATTCGTGCTGCGAAATCCAGTATTAGAGGGAGTCGTCACCGCTTTTCAAACGGGGCATGAAGTGGCCGTTATTGTGTTTAATCTGCAAAATGTTGCCGAGTTGGCCGAACAGCTCGGGGAGAACCAGCATCGTCATTTGCAAAGGCAGATTAAGAAGGCATTTCGGGAAGTTGTATTAGAAGAACTGGATGAACAGGATATTATCTCCCTTCATGATTATTATGGGGATGGACTTACCTTAGTTGTTCAGGTGGATCATGATTGCCATTACATATCCGAAATGGACCGAATCATGAAGAACCTGACAAACCCGGTGGAAAAAAGGCTGCATAAGCTTTACCAATCGATTCAGCTTCAGTTTGAAACAGGTTATATGTTTGTTGACAAAAAGCATTACTCTATTCAGGAATCGATTGAAAAAGCGCAGCGGCAGGCGATTGCCATGGCCGAAAAAAGACTTGCCGCCAAATATGACAGCATGTTTTATACAATCAATAATATTATTTCCCAAAAGAATATCAAGCTGCTGGCACAGCCGATTATTGATGTTGCTACAAATGAAATCCGGGCGTGGGAAATGCTGACCCGCGGTCCAAAAGGAACGGCTTTGGAGAGTCCCTTGCCGTTATTTTCCGTTGCCAGACAGACTGGGACACTCTATGAACTAGAAATGATTGTCCTTGAAAAAGCGTTGGAACAAATAAAGGCAGCCAAATGCCGTGATGATGTCTTTATTAATTTTACTCCGATCACACTTGGAAACATTCGCTTCACCAGGGATGTAAAAAATCTGCTCCAGCGCGTTCGCACCATTTTGCCGACACAGATCATCATTGAAGTTACGGAAAATGATTCAATCGAAGGGCTCAAAGATTTCATTTATAATATAAAAATGTTACGATTAATGGGGTTCCGAATTGCAATTGATGATACAGGTGCTGGATATTCCAATTTGAGTACGATTAGTGAGATTATGCCTGATATCATCAAAATTGACCGATCCCTTATTTCAAATATCGATAAAAATTCTTTAAAGGAATCCATGCTTAAGGGGTTATTGCTGGTGGCTAGGGAAGCAGGTTCCCTCGTTGTTGCCGAAGGAATCGAAAGTGAGGAGGAAGCCTCAGTCCTGACCCGCAATAAGGTTGACCTCGCCCAAGGCAATTTTTACGCTCCGCCAACGGTATTGATGAGGGACATGGCAACGTAGAATTGATGATGATGAAGGAAGTGGAGTACATGTATTTTGTTGACCGGGAAAAAATTGAAACTACATTAGTGTATTTGGAAACGCAGACTAAGCTTTTCTCGGAGGTCAAGGAATGGTCTACACCGCTAGAAAAGGCCGCTTTGGAGCGGGTGGCGCAGATGATGTTGGAGTCCGTATTGGATGTTGGCAATTCCATGATTGACGGATTTATTATGCGTGACCCGGGGAGCTATGAAGATATTATTGACATTTTAATGGACGAAAAAGTCATCAGTGCAGAAACTGGCAGTAGCTTGAAAACCTTGATTGGTTTTCGCAAAATGCTTGTTCAATTTTACACAGAAATTGATCATTCGGAACTAATCCGACAATTATCCAAGCATTTACCGGCCTTGGACCTTTTCGCGTCAAATGTCCGTGATTATTTGACAAACGAATTAGGACCGGTATCCGCATTTAAAAATTAAGACCGCCGAACGGTCTTTTTCTTTTATGGGAGAAGCTATTTTTAGAGGTGATTTTTTTTGAAAAAATATAATGGGTATTTAATTGATTTGGATGGGACGATGTATCGAGGCACAGAGCGGATTGAGGCTGCTTCCGATTTTGTCAAAAAGTTAAAAGAAAAAGGGATTCCATACTTGTTTGTGACCAACAATTCATCCCGGACGCCGGCCCAGGTTGCCAAAAAACTACTCGACTTTGACATTCCGGCTTCCGAGGAGCTTGTGTTTACGACAAGCCAGGCAACAGCAAATTACATATATGAGTTAAACCCCGGTGGCACAGTCTATGTGATTGGGGAAGAGGGAATTAGAACGTCGCTGGAGGAAAAAGGGTTCCAGTTCGCCGGGGAAGATGCCGATTTTGTTGTTGTCGGAATAGACCGGGAAATCAGTTATGAAAAATTGGCCGTGGCCTGCCTTGCCGTCCGCAATGGGGCAACATTTATCTCGACTAATGGCGACATAGCCATTCCGACCGAGCGCGGGCTTCTGCCGGGGAATGGATCTTTGACATCTGTCATTGCCGTTTCCACACAAACTAAGCCTATCTTTATTGGAAAACCAGAATCCATCATCATGGAACAGGCTTTAAAGGTGTTGGGAACAGCCAAAGAAGATACATTGATGGTTGGTGATTATTACGATACCGACATACTTGCGGGCATGAATGCCGGCTTGGATACATTGTTGGTTCATACCGGAGTCACAACGAAAGAACTGTTGAAGGGTTACGAACAACAGCCAACTCATACAGTTGACACTTTGGATCATTGGGAACCATAAAAAGGATGGCATATCGCCATCCTTTTTAATAACTTATTCAACATTCGCTGCCCGGTGCGCTAATCTGCTTGAGGCCGCAGCGGCAATCGCGCCGACAATGTCATCTAAGAACGTATGGCACTCGCCGGTAGATTTATCATTTAAATGAGCCAATATTCCTGGTTTTTGTTTATCGATGTAGCCGTAGTTCGTGAAACCGATTGAACCGTACACATTCACAATTGAGAAGGCGAGGATTTCATCGACTCCATAAAGGCTTTCGTCGGTGGCAATGATCGATTGAAGCGGCTCCTCAAGCATACCCTTCTCTGCAAGAATGTCTAACTGGATGCCCGTGATAATCGCATTTTGCACCTCGCGTTTTGAAAGTACTTTTTCTACGTTTGCGATGCAATCTTCCATTTTTAAATTTTCGTGGTATTTTTCCTGCAAATAGAAAACTAAATCGGCGATGTCCTGTACTTCAACGCCTCTTTCTTTCAACCATTTGCGTGCTTTATCCTCTACGTGATTAATCTTTTTGTCAGCTGCCATTCCTCGGATCACCTTTTTCTGTAAATTTTTCTATATATATACTCCATTAGCTTATGATATGCAAATTTCTTTAAGACAATCAAATAAAATGTCTTACTTTTTTATAAAGCAGAAGACAACAAGTTTTAAGGCATCGATACATATAAATGTCTTAGAAGAAGGTAGGAAATGGGGTGAAAAAATGCTGCAGAAACTGCTTGAGACTCACTACGGGGTCAAGGCCGAGGAACAGCTGAAAATTGACCAGTTTGATGCGCTGAGAGGCAATGGCTGGCTTTACCTAATTGCGGCAATCCGCAATCGTGAAGAAGCCGATATTCAAGAATTGGGCAGCATTGCCGAGCATTTAAGGAAATTCGGAGACCAGAGTGTCCCGATGTTTTTGCCGACGAAGGATGGTTCGTACATCGCCACCTGGGATCAAAATAAATATTGTGTTCTTGCCAATCGGCAGCTGGAACAGCAACAGCGAAAAACAAAGATCGGCAGAAAACTGGCAAAGTTTCATGAGCGCGGCAGAAGAGTGCCATTTCAAATTCAGCGGTCAAGCCGGATCGGCCAATGGAAGGGAATCTGGGAAAAGCGGCTGGAGCAAATGGAACGGGAGTGGAACCGTCTTCTGTTTCAAACGCCGGAGGATGAGTTTGAAAAAATGTTTGTCGATTCATTTCCTTATTACATGGGGTTAACAGAGAATGCGATTCAGTATTTGGTCGATACGGAAATCGATGATTCGCCGCTCGAAACCGACAGCGGGACCGTTTGCCACGAAAGGTTTACGAAGGTGACTTGGGGCAGCCGCTATTTCAAAAATCCATTTGATTGGGTTTTCGACCACCCGAGCCGTGATTTGGCCGAATGGACGAGGGAACGGTATTTTCGCAATAACCAGACCTATGACGTTGAGGTAAAGCAATTTTTCGATGAGTATCAAAGCGTTGTTCCGTTATCGCCTTTTTCCTGGCGGCTATTGTATGCCCGCCTGATTTTCCCGCTCCATTATTTCGAATGTGTGGAAAATTACTACATTACCCGTTCCGAGCAAGAAAAGAAGCTTTTGGAGGAGCAACTAGCCAAAATATTGCGCCAATCACCGGAGTATGAACGTTTTCTAGCCGGCTTCTTTCAAATTTCTGGAGCGCCGATCAATCAGGTAAACCTTCCGCAGCTTGAATGGCTGTTTATATGATTTATGTTAAACTAAAAGGCGAGGAAACAGGTTGAGGAAAGGGATGCGGCAATGAAACCATATGTTTTTATAACAAGGAAACTACCAGAGGAAGCGATTAAACCACTACTTGAAAAATTCGAAGTGCATATGTGGGAACACGAAGCCATTTCTGTTCCCCGTGATGTGCTGCTGGAGGAAGCGGCCAAGGCGGATGCGCTGTTTACGATGTTGACTGAGGCAATTGATGAGGAACTTTTAACGGCAGGGAAAAACTTGAAGGTCATCGCCAATATGGCGGTTGGTTATGACAATGTCGATGTGGCCGCGGCTACTAGGAAGGGGATTGCAATTTGCAATACGCCCGACGTTTTGACGGATGCGACGGCGGATCTGACTTTTGGCTTGCTTATGACTGCGGCCCGGCGGATTGTTGAGGCGGCGGAGCTGGTTAAACAGGGAAACTGGCAAAACTGGAGCCCATTATTCCTGGCTGGCAAAGATGTCCATCATAAAACAATTGGGATTGTGGGAATGGGAAAAATTGGCGAAACAGTCGCTAAACGGGCTACTGGCTTTGACATGAACATTCTTTACTACAACCGAACGAGAAAGCCCGAGGCGGAAGAGAAGTTGGGAGCGGTGTATGTTTCATTTGATGAACTCCTTTCTAAGTCCGATTATGTTGTCTGCTTGACGCCTTTGACTCCGGAGACCAGGGGAATGTTTTCCCGTGAAGTTTTTCGAAAAATGAAATCGTCAGCGATTTTCGTTAATGCAGCAAGAGGAGCGGTTGTTGACGAAACGGCATTATATGAGGCATTAATGGCGGTGGAGATCGCCGGTGCCGGCCTGGATGTGTTTGAAAGAGAGCCGATTAGGGCGGATCATCCGCTTCTTACGCTTCCGAATGTCGTTGCCTTACCGCATATCGGTAGCGCCACCCTCGATGCCAGAACAGACATGATGCAGCTGTGTGCCGAGAACATTGAAGCGATTTTGGAGGGAAGGGCACCGAAAACGCTTGTCAATAGAGAATGGTTGACAAGGGTGAGGTCCTAATTTGAGCTGTGTGACAATTGAGCAAGGCTGAACGACAATTGGAAGCAGTTTAACGACAATTGAGCAAGGCTGAACGACAATTGGAAGCAGTTTAACAACAATTGAGCAATGCCGAACGACAATTGGCTATACTTAAACCACAATTATGCTCAACCCCACAAAAAAGCGATTGCTTCTTCATCCAGCAATCGCTTTTCCTATGATGTTATTAAAAAACCTGCTCTACTTCAACGACGCCAGGAACTTCTTCCAATAGCGCGCGTTCGATACCTGCTTTTAGTGTGATGGTCGAGCTTGGGCAAGAACCGCAAGCACCCAGCAAACGAAGTTTTACAATTCCGTCCTCCACATCGACTAATTCGCAATCTCCGCCATCGCGAAGAAGAAACGGACGTAATTTATCTAATACTTCCTGTACTTGTTCAAACATTACTTGTTCTGACATAATGATCGACTCCTTTCCTACTTATATTATACTGAGGTCAATAGTAAAAATCCATTATCAGAATTTGGGGAAACGCACAAAAAGCATTTTCATCGTTTTTATCATTTGGATAGTATAAAATAAAAGAAAACAGTAAGGAATGGTAGCTATGGAATTTACCGAAGTGGAAATTGTCCTATACGGCGCCGAGCAATTATGCCCGAGCTGCGTGAATTTGCCATCATCCAAAGAAACTTTTGAGTGGCTGGAAGCGGCCATCGCCAGAAAGTTTCCCGATCAGCCGTTTAAAATGACCTATGTTGATATTTTCCTGCCCCCGGAAGAGACCGAGAAATCGGAGTTTGCCAAACGTGTGATCGATGAAGATATGTTTTATCCGGTCGTCGTCATTAAGGATAAGGTGGTAGGCGAAGGAAACCCGCGGCTAAAAACAATTTATAGCGAGCTTGAGAAATATGGATATACAGGAGCATAAAAAATAGACTGACCCTTTAAATCGGGCTCAGTCTATTTTTTGCTTAACATTCCTCAGGAGTACCTGTCGCTGTTGCGGTTCTGAACGAAGATCCACAGCCGCAAGAAGCAATCGCATTCGGATTATCAATCGTAAATCCGCCGCCCATCATCGATTGCTTATAATCAATTTTAGTGCCATTTAAAATTGGTGCACTTTCTTTATCGACAAGAACTTTAATGCCAAACTGCTCGAACTGGTGGTCATCCTTGCCTACTTCATGGTCGAAGCCCATTCCATATGACAGGCCGCTACAGCCGCCGCCCTTTACGCTGACGCGCAAGAACGCACCTTCTTCTTCATTGTGCTTCATCATATCTTTAATTTGCAACGAGGCCGCTTCTGTTAAAATTACGAAATCCTGGCTCATGAGAAATCCCCTCCTTCAAAAATTTGAGGCTTTTATCATTAGTATAAACACATGTTTGAAACTACTCAACCTATTCGACTTTTATGAATAGGATATGCCATATAGTTCGAAAAGGGAGCGGCAAACGCTCCCTTTTAATTTAGAACATTGGATTCTCTTCCAAATACTGATAAATATTTTCGACCAGTTCATCTGCAGTTTTTCCGGTGACAACCTCACCGTTGACTAGAGCATAAAGAGTGGTTGCGCATTTACCGCAATAGCCGAGACATCCATATTCAATAATATCCAAATTAGGATCTCTTTCTAATTTTTCAAGTGCTGCTTGTCCGCCATTGGCAAGATTGCTGACACAAAATTCTATGATCGGCTGAATCATTGCTCTCACCTCTCCACTATTTACTTATCCTACTCCTTTTGGATAGCTTCGTCAATTACCATGTTTCTGGCAGTTCTGTCAAGTGCACGGGTATATATGTTGTTATTTTGACATATTTTCGATATACTCTAATTTGCGTGAAAAAACTGGACAACTATAAATTTATCAACAATATTTTCAATTTTAAACAAGAATACATACCAAGAATTGTTTTTCAAAGGGGATAATTAGCATGAAAAATCTAGTGATTCTCGGCGGTGGATATGGCGGGATGAAAATAATGAGCGAACTTCTGCCCAATGACTTGCCTGAGGACGTAACGATTACACTTGTGGACCGGGTTCCCTATCATTGTTTGAAAACGGAGTTTTATGCACTTGCCGCAGGAACGATTTCTGACATAGAAGTCAGGGTCGCGTTCCCTGAGCATCCACGGGTTCAGTTTCAGTACGGGGAAATAATCGGGGTTGACACAAATGCAAAAAAGGTACTGCTAAAAGACAAAGAACCGATTGTTTATGATGACCTTGTTATCGGCTTGGGCTGTGAGGATAAATACCATGGGGTGCCTGGTGCCGACCAATTTACTTACAGCATTCAGAGTATCGCAAATTCCCGAGCCACCTACTCCGCATTGAATAATCTTCCGCCGGGATCGGTTGTCGGCATTGTTGGGGCTGGACTCAGCGGTGTGGAACTAGCCAGTGAATTAAGCGAAAGCCGGGGGGATCTGCAGGTAAAATTATTTGACCGCGGCAAGCATATCCTTTCTGCTTTCCCGGATCGCTTAAGCAAGTATGTGGAAGAATGGTTTAACAGTCATAATGTCAAAGTCATTAATAATGCTAATATCACCAGGGTGGAAGAAAATACTCTATATAATCATGACCAACCGATTTATTGTGATGTAATTGTCTGGACTGCAGGGATTCAAGCGAATAAGCTTGTCCGAGAGATGGAAGGGGAAAAGGATCATTCGGGCAGGCTGCTGCTAACACCGCATCACCACTTGCCGCATGATGAAAATATCTTTGTCGTCGGTGACTGCGCGAGCCTACCGCATGCCCCAAGCGCCCAACTGGCAGAAGGGCAAGCGGTTCAAATTGTCGAGGTGCTGAAGAAACGGTGGGCCGGCGAAAAACTGCCGGAAGCCTTCCCGCAGATCAAGTTAAAAGGTGTGCTCGGTTCGCTTGGGAAAAAGCATGGATTTGCCATGGTGGCAGATCTGCCGGTTACGGGTCGAGTCGCACGTCTCATCAAATCCGGTGTGCTGTGGATGTATAAATTTCATAATGGTTAATAACACAAATAAAGAGGCGTCTCGCTTGAGGGACGCCTTTTATCTTACCTACTAAATTACTTGTCAAACATAGATGAACTATGTAACGGTTGGATTTTCGCTTTTGGATCCATGAAAGCTTTTGCATTGTTAACAGCAGTTGGCGCTTCGCCGAAACCGCAGGCGATTAGTTTTACTTTGCCTTCATAGGTACAAATGTCACCGGCAGCATAAATTCCCGGTATATTCGTTTCCATTTTGGAGTTAACTTTAATCGAGTTCTTTTCGATTTCAAGTTCCCATTCTTTAATTGGTCCAAGGGATGAAACGAAACCATAGTTACAAATGACGGCATCAACGTCGATTGTTACTTTTTCTTCCCCATTTACGGAAGCAATGACAACTTGCTTAATTCCGTTTTCATCGCCAATCAATTCAGCTGGAACATACGGTGTTTTCACATTAACCTTGGAATTAAACAGATTTTCGACACTATGTTCATGAGCACGGAATTTGTCACGGCGGTGAACAATGGTAACCTGCTCGGCAATTGGCTCAAGCATTAATGCCCAGTCAACGGCAGAATCTCCGCCACCGAATACAACTACTTTTTGACCGGCAAATTGATTGAGTTCATCAATGAAGTAGTATAAATTTTTTCTTTCGTATTGGACAGCGCTTTCAAGTTCTAAACGGCGAGGCTGGAATGCACCGTTCCCGGCTGTAATAATAACAGTTTTGGTAAAATGAACTTCTTTATTGGTGGTAAGCTTAAATGTGCCATCTTCCTGCTTTTCCACTTTTTCAACAGATTGCTCCAAAGCAACGATCGGTTCGAATTTCGCCATTTGTTCTTTTAAATTATTGATTAATTCCTGTGCACGGACTTTTGGAAACCCGGCTACATCATAAATATATTTTTCCGGATAAAGTGCTGATAATTGGCCGCCCAACTGAGGCAAGCTTTCAATTATTTTCACTGACGCTTGTCTCATTCCTCCATAAAAGGCGGTAAATAAACCGACGGGACCTCCGCCGATGATGGTAATGTCATAAACTTTTGGCTCTTGCACACCGTACCCCCCCAACTTGTAGTAACAACTCCATTCACTATAATATCACAAAATATGAAAATCCTCACATTTTTCTGGAAAAAACAAGTCCTTCAATGAATAACCATAAATTTTAAACTTGAAATAATTAACATGATATTTTTGGTAAATATATTGGTTAAATTGCTTGATATTCCGGAGGAAGTAGCATAATATGTATTGTGGATATATTGTTAAGATTTTGTGACAAAAATAGCACAATTTATGTTTATTTTTTCACAAAATGCACGGCGATGTTGGAAGGCAAATCAACTTTCCGATTTAGCTGCTATTTTTTATCTTCGTTCGTGAATTATATCACATACTTTTTTGTTTCATAAAAAATAATAATCATCAAAGCTGAGGAAGATAAAAGAAATAGAAAAAATAAAAAGGGTGGAAGTGATCTAGATGAGAAAGCCAAAAATTGTTATTCTCGGTGCTGGATACGGCGGATTGATGACAACTGTTCGTTTACAAAAACATCTTGGCGTGAACGAAGCCGATATCGTTCTAGTTAATAAACACGATTATCATTACGAAACTACTTGGCTGCACGAAGCATCAGCGGGTACGCTGCACCATGACAAAGTCCGTTATGATATACGGGATGTCATTGACCGCAGCAAGGTTGACTTTGTTCAAGCGAGTGTTGAACAAATTGACAAGGAAAACAAAAAGGTTATCTTGGATAATGGTGAGCTAGATTATGATTATCTTGTCATTGCTTTAGGAGGCGAGCCGGAAACCTTCGGCATTAAAGGGTTAAAGGAATATGCGTTCGGAATTGTCAATGTCAACTCTTCACGGTTATTGCGTGAGCATATTGAATACCAATTTGCAACGTACAGCACGGAAGAAGAAAAGAATGATAACCGTTTGACGATTGTTGTCGGCGGTGCCGGATTTACAGGAGTTGAGTTTCTTGGCGAACTGACAAACCGGATTCCAGAATTATGCCATGAATATGATGTGGATTTCCATAAAGTAAAAATTATCTGTGTGGAGGCAGCACCAACCGTTCTTCCGGGGTTCGATCAGGAATTGGTCGATTACGCTGTTTCACAATTAGAAAGAAAAGGCGTCGAGTTTAGGATTGGAACTGCCATCAAAGAATGTACTCCAGATGGAATTTTCGTTGCCAAAGGCGAGGAAGAGCCTTATGAAATCAAGGCAGGTACAGTTGTCTGGGCTGCGGGTGTCCGCGGGAACTCCGTCATTGAAAGATCAGGCTTTGAGGCGATGCGCGGACGCGTAAAAGTGCAACCAGATCTTCGTGCGCCGGGCTATGAGGATGTATTTATTATTGGCGACAGCTCTTTGGTAATCAATGAAGAAATCAATCGTCCATACCCGCCAACTGCACAAATTGCCATGCAGCAAGGAGAACTAACAGCCCGTAATCTTGCAGCCTTGATCCGTAACAAACAAGATCTTGAAGAATTTAAGTTCGATAATAAAGGGACTGTTTGTTCGTTAGGTGAACATGATGCGATTGGGGTTGTCTTCGGCAAGAAATTAACCGGAACCAGTGCATCCTTCATGAAAAAAGTCGTGGATAACCGCTCTTTATTCATGATTGGCGGAGCCGGTCTCGTATTGAAAAAAGGAAAGTTTAATGTATTTTAATGGAAGAAAGGACAGGTTTTTGCCTGTCCTTTTTACAGGCCGTTGAGAAAGTCTCTTCTCAACGGTTATTTTTTGCCATTTCCTTAATTTGGATTTATGATGGAGATGGGAGGGATTNCAGGCCGTTGAGAAAGTCTCTTCTCAACGGTTATTTTTTGCCATTTCCTTAATTTGGATTTATGATGGAGATGGGAGGGATTGGCTATGATAGGTAAAGTTATTAACCACCGTAATGATCAAGTCACTACTTCTGTGGATGAAATTGTCCCTAAAGATCACTTTTTAAGGACTATTGAAGAAACAATTGATTTTTCATTTATTGAGGAAAAGATTACCCCTTATTACTGCTCGGATAACGGCAGACCTTCGATTCCGCCAATAAATTTATTTAAAATGATGTTCATTGGATATTTTTATGGTATTCGTTCGGAACGACAGCTTGAACAAGAAATTAGAGTTAATGCCGCCTACCGCTGGTTTTTAGGGCTGTCTATGAATGACAAAGTGCCTGACCACTCCACTATCAGCTTCAACCGAAGAACTCGATTCATAAACTCCACTATCTTCGAAGAAATCTTTGATGAAATCGTTAAACAAGCCACTGGACATCGTATGGTAAGCGGTCGTATTTTAATGACTGATTCCACTCATGTTAAAGCCAATGCCAATAAAAACAAATTCATACGGAAAGTTAAAGAGGAAAGACCGAAAGTGTATATCGAAGAATTAGAAGAAGCGGTCCAGGAGGACCGTATAGAACATGAAAAAAAGCGTTAAAGCCACGTAAGGAGAGTCAGAAGGAAAAGGTTTCCCTGACACGGGTCAGCACAACAGATCCCGAAAGTGGCTTTTTAATGCGAGAAGGTAAACCAAGAGGTTTTTTCTTCTTAGATCATCGAACAGTTGATGCCAAATATAACATCATCACTGACACGTTTATTACTGCCGGGAACCAGTCAGATAGTGAAGTATATTGGGAACGCCTAAAATATCAAAAGGAAAAATTTAATCTTCCGGTAGAGGCGGTGGCACTGGATTCCGGCTACTTTACCGGCTATATTTGTAAGAAATTACATGAAGAGAAGATCTATATGGTCATGGGATATCGACGTTTTGGCAATCAAAAATTGGTTATTCCTAAACGAAAATTTCACTATGTAAGTGAATTGGATGCTTTCGCATGCCCAATGGGATGTAAATTATCATATGTAACAACCGACAGAGAAGGATACCGTCATTATAAATCCGACAAAAATGACTGTGCTGTCTGCCCACTCCGGGAAAAGTGTATGTCTTCGAATAAAAAACAAAGAGAAATAACCCATCATATTTGGGAACCATATAAGGATATCGCCAGAGCCAATAAACGAACAAAAACCGGAAAAGAGCTCTACAGAAAAAGGTGCTATACCATTGAACGGAGCTTTGCGGATTCAAAAGAGTTACATGGTTTTCGATATGCCCGAATGCGAGGGGTGAAGTGTGTCCAGGAGCAGGCTTACCTTACGGCAGCATGTCAAAATATGAAAAAAATAGCCCTCCATCTAAAGAAAAAAGGGATAGATGGAGGGCTATTTGACTGCATAATATATTTTATTAAAAGAAATCTTCAAGAATTGAAAAAAGGTTTTCATTTCTAAGCCGTAGAGTTAGGTTTCTCAACAATCTGA
>NZ_LMTJ01000006.1:0-126128 GCF_001510715.1 Bacillus sp. FJAT-29814 | reverse complement strand
ATATTTTATTAAAAGAAATCTTCAAGAATTGAAAAAAGGTTTTCATTTCTAAGCCGTAGAGTTAGGTTTCTCAACAATCTGAAGAAAGGACAGGTTTTTGCCTGTCCTTTTTAATTTATCTATAAACATTTTTTAAATTTTTCGAAAATTTAAGTAACAATTCGAAAATGTAAGAAAATTTAACTTGTATCCGCTTTCTTGTGTCATTTTGCTCGATTTTCGCTCTTTTCATTTTTTGAAATTATTGATATATTATCAGAAAATTAAGTTAATTAATCAAGGAGTTGAGAGAGATGACAGTAAAAAGCGTAGATACAAAAAATTGTGATTATTGCTCGGGGAACGGTTATTTCCAATTAGTGCTCGGCGGATCGGAAACCTGTGCGTGCTGTGGCGGTACCGGGAAGAAAAAGGACTGATTTAATAGTGTTTTTATTGACTCCCTCTTTCACATTAAGTACACTAAATGTTGATGTGAAGGGGGAATTTCAATGCAGATGAGCATTGTTGTCTTGATTATATCGATGCTATTATTTTTTGTATTATTTTTTGGAATCGGTTTTATTTTGAATATGCTGCTTCGGATGTCCTGGATCATGTCGTTCATTTATCCGATTGTGGCAATTCTGATTATCGACAGGGTTCAATTTGTTGATTATTTTACCGATAGCGGGGCTGCTTTTCAGGATCTGGGCATCCGGATTGCCTCGTTAGCGACAGCTGATATCCTGATTCTATCAAGCGGTCTGGCCGGAGCGATTGCCGCCGGATTTACCATAAAACTGTTACGAAAAAGTGGATACCAAATGTTTTAAGATCCTTAGCGATGGCTAGAGGGTCTTTTTTTTGCCATAACTGACAGGTTTAATACCTCGAAATTTTTTTCACTTCTTTTTTGAATATTTCATTGCATCTTGGGAATGAATATTTTGGGAGGAGTGAAAAAATAAAATGCATAAAATGAAAAATTGGACGAAGCGTTTTATCATGACATGCCTTTTCCTATTGGCTTTAATTGTTACGTTCCAATCTATTACGGGAATTAAGGCCCAAACGTTTGTCACAGCACTGGCAAATACAATTGCCCAAAGCGAACCTGCATCCGGGTCAGCACCTACTTTAGAAAATTCTGTAGACTGGTCAAAATATCCGAAACATACCGTAACAGCTACCGGTTATACTGCCGGAGCAGAATCAACCGGCAAAAATCAGGGACATCCCGAGTATGGAATTACTTTTTCGGGTGTAAAAGTAAAGCGTGATTTATTTTCAACAATTGCCGCCGATTTAACAGTGTATCCAATCGGCACCATCTTGTTTATCCCGGGGTATGGTTATGGGGTTGTGGCCGATAAAGGTGGGGCCATTAAGGGAAATAAACTGGACCTTTATTATGAGACAGTAGAGGATGTTTACCGGCACTGGGGCAAAAAGACGGTTGATGTTTATTTGGTGCAAAAAGGCGATGGCAGACTGACCGAGGAACAGCTTCAAGCGCTAAATGAAGACAAATCCCTGCAGGTTTTCCGCCAGCAATTTATAACTTCTGAAAAGAAATGACAGGCCGGGAGCCTGTTTTTTTATTTTTAGATTCATTACAATAGAAGTAAAAACTAAAGGGGAAGCTGGATATGGATTACCCAATGGAATACTATGAGTTTTTTGTCAGCTTTAACGAAGGCGACTATTATACTTGTCACGATTTGCTTGAGGAAATGTGGATGACCGACAAGGATAATCTTTTTTTAAAAGGTCTATTGCAGATGAGTGTGGCGATTTATCATTATGAGTATGGCAATGTAAAAGGCGCCAGAATGATGATGTTTACGGCTTATAACTACCTGCAGGCCTATCGCCCGAAGTATTGGGGCCTTGATCTGGAAAAGGTCTACCCTTTTATTGAAAAATGTTTGATGACGATTCCTCTCGATATCGACCGGGTGCCGTTTGAGCAGGTAAATGAACTCCCAAAGCTGCCGGAATTAGTCCTGTATCTGGAGGATGATTAGATAGTCGAAATATTTTTTCGTTTTCGCTATAATTAAACTCGTAAAAATTTGGAGGTGTGGGCAACAATGTTTCAGGTGAAAAATGGTTGGGAACTTACACAGAAACATGAAGGACTGGTGGTTGGACTTTTTGACAAGCCAGAGAAATTTGGCAGGCAGCTTGCCAAGCTGGATGAGCAGTTTTCAGGACAGCTGACAGAACTCGTCAAAGCTGGTGACATATCGGCAAAATTAAATGCAATTAATAAGGTACATAGTTTTGGGAAAATTGGAGCCAAGCGGATTTGGTTTGTCGGACTTGGCAAGGAAAAGGAGTTTACCTTTCACAAGCTTGAAAAAGCGTTAGGCAAACTGTTTAAAGAAATCAAAGGAAGCAAGGTTACGGAAGCGGCCGTTTATTTGGATTCCTTCCTGACTGATCAAGTAAATGGCTTGGATGCCGCCCATGCTGTTAGTGAGGCGTTGTTGCTTGCAACATACCAATTTGATGGTTATCGGCAGAAGTCAAATGAACCGGAACGGAAGCTGGAGATACTGACTGTTTATTGCGATACTGTTCCTGAAGACGAGGTTGCTGCTTCGCTTACGGTTGGATATGCATTTGGAAAAGGCACCAATTCGGCACGTACGCTCGTTAACAAACCTGGAAATATGCTGACTGCAACAGATATGGCTAATTATGCGGTTGAGCTGGCCGGGAAGTATGACTTTGAAGTGGAAATTCTTGATAAAGCGGACATTGAAAAATTGGGGATGGGTGCATTTCTTGCGGTAAACCAAGGTTCAACCGAACCGCCGAAAATGATTGTCTTGAAATACCAGGGCAAGGATGAGTGGAAGGATGTCATCGGTTTGGTAGGCAAAGGGATTACGTTTGATACCGGGGGCTATTCGATTAAAACGAAAACAGGCATTGTCGGTATGAAAACCGATATGGGCGGTGCTGCCTCTGTTCTTGGCGCGATGGAAATCATCGGAGAAACGCGACCGGAGCAGAATGTCGTTGCCGTCATTCCTTCAACCGATAATATGATTAGCGGACATGCGTTTAAGCCGGATGATGTAATTGCCTCGATGAGTGGCAAAACAATTGAAGTTTTAAACACTGATGCTGAAGGCCGTCTCGTGCTGGCAGATGCTGTCACCTATGCCAAGCATCATGGCGCCGAATATTTAGTCGATGTTGCTACCCTGACTGGTGGCGTAATTACCGCGCTTGGGGTTAATACGACCGGGGCAATGACGAATAACGAGCCGCTTTATGAGCAGGTATTGGAGGCTGCCCATGAGGCTGGAGAGCAGATGTGGCAATTGCCGTTATTTGAAAGTGAAAAAGAGCGAGTACGCACCAGTAAGGTGGCTGATTTGAATAATTCTCCTGGAAGCGAGGGACATGCGATTGTTGCCGGGGCGTTTATTGGTGAGTTCGCCGAGAATACTCCTTGGGTGCATTTGGATATTGCTGGGACTGCTACTTCTTCTAAAGCACACGACCTTGGCCCGGCGGGGGCAACCGGGGTCATGACTCGCACCTTAGCTTTGTTTGTGGAACGATTTGAGCCAATTGGAAAGTAATAAATAAATTCTTAGGCTAAGCCCGCCCACTCAAAACACTTCCTTTTCGCATATGAAATAGTGTAGGTAAATAGCATAGATAAGGAGGTAGGGCCTTTATGTATCCCTATTATCGAAGTCCATACCCTGTGGCCGATCAAAGATTTATTGGAGGGTGGGGATGGGGCTTGCCGCTCGCAATTGGCGGGCTTAGCTTTTTAGGCGGATTAATCGGTGGCGGTTTAGGTGCGTCTTTAGCTTTACGCCCTCCATTCTATGGAGGGGTCGGAGGGTTCGGATATGCCGGCTACGGTTTTGGGGCTCCAGGATTCGGAGCACCGGGATTTGGAGCGCCGGGATTTGGAGCGCCATATTATTATTGAACATAGAAAAAGCAGCTCAAGCAGGGCTGTTTTTTCTATGGGCTCAAATATTTTCTATAAAAGTAAACAGGAAAATTCTGTGAATAAGCGAATACAATTACTATAATACATATGGAGGGGATATCATGATTGAAAACACATTGATTCATGCATTAGGAATTGAAATAACCTATTATGAAAAAGGGAAAGTAGTGGCAACCATGCCGGTGGATGAGAGGACGCGTCAGCCATATGGAATTCTTCATGGTGGAGCATCCGTTGCACTTGCGGAAACAGTGGCGAGTATGGGGGCATTTGAACTAGTTGACAAGGAGACAGAAATCGTCGCGGGACTCGAAATTAATGCAAACCATGTCCGCCCTAAAAGCGAAGGAGTCGTTACTGCAGTAGGAACTGTACTCCACCAGGGCAAAACGACACAGGTTTGGGATATTAAGATTACGGATGAGCAGGATCGCCTGATTTGCATCTCGAGATGTACAATGGCAGTCATAAAAAAGAAAAATTAACCCGAAAGGAGGTGGATGAATTTTCCTCCTCCTTTTTGGCTATATTGTAAAAAAATTTAAAAAATTTACTTGAAATTCGTGTTATAATGTAAGGAATAAGCACAATTTTTTGTACAGGTTTCTCTATATAATGTAATAAACTTACTCTAAGGAAAGGTGGTGAATCTGGGAGATGGCAAAGCGGCAGCATTTATTTATTGATTTTGAGTTTACGATGCCGGAACGAAATGGCCGAATGAAAGATTTTTTTGCGGAAATTATCGAGGTAGGGATTGTTGCGGTCGTTGATGACGTTGTGACGGAGCAGTTTTCCTCCTTTGTGACTCCACTTAAATTCCCAAAATTATCCGAACGTTGTAAGTCATTCTTACATATTTCCCAACAGCAAGTGGACACGGGACTGTCATTTTTTGAATTTATTCGAAAGCTAGAAGAATTTAATAAACCAAATCTTGATACCACCATCATTACCTGGGGAAATATGGACATGAAGGTGCTGCGCCAAAATTGTCTGGCTGCAGGGGTCGTCTTTCCGTTTAACGCAAAAGAACTGGACCTCTCGATGGAATATAAACGGTTTTTCGGCGACCAGAATCAAACAGGTCTTTGGAAAGCGGTCCAGGAATATGGCAAAGAAGGAACCGGACGGCACCACCGGGCCCTCGATGATGCCTTGACTACCTACAATATATTCAAACTGGTGGAAAAGGATAAACGCTACTTGGAGAAACCAAAGCCAACTACAATTGGCGATCGGGTTGATTTTTCCAAGTTATTAAATGAATTCGCTTAAAAGGCCAAATACCTAACTGGATTTGGCCTAAATTATTTATTGGCGAAAATAATCCTTTTCTAATGAAGCCAAACAGTTTAAGCTCATCTCCGCCCATTTCGTGTCCATTTCGGTCAGTTCCTTTTTCATTTTCTCTACAGCTTCACGAAGCGATTGTAAATAATCCGGGATTTCTCCATCATATTGCTTAACCATTTGCTTCGGAATATTTGCCTGTTCCCTGAAACTTAGCGCCTTTCGTTCATGAAAAATTAGAACATCGGCATCCTTGGGATTATGCAGGTCCCCTTGCATGGGATGCTTGGCAACCGCCAATACTCTTACCAAGTAAGCCTGAGGGCGAACATCGGTAATTTCCCCAACATATTTCCCAGTTTTATAAATTCCTGTTACTTTATCTCCTATTTGCAATTCCGTCAAAATCAACACTCCTAACGATATCTTTAATTCCATTTTAGTAGAAAGTAGGATAAATTAAAAACATAGTGCAAAAATTTTTCTATTACATTAAAGTGAAAAAATGGAGGGAAGATAAATGAGAAAGAGTTTGCAAATGTTATTTATGTCACTATCAATTGTTCTGGTTTTGGCGGCATGCGGTACTGCCGACAAGAACAATGCACCGAAGCAGCAAAGCGCTCCGTCTAAAACAGAACAAAAGGAAGGAGACCAGCAAGTGACAAATTCGGTTTATCCGCAGCTTACTACAGAGGTAGCTGAGAATGAGCGGCTAGTGGAAATGGAAACTTCAATGGGGAATATCAAAATTAAGCTGTTTCCGGAAGCTGCACCAAAGGCAGTCGAAAACTTTATTAAACACAGTGAGGACGGTTATTACGACGGACTGATTTTTCACAGGGTCATCAAGGACTTCATGATCCAGGGTGGCGACCCTAACGGCAATGGGACCGGCGGCGAAAGCATTTGGGGTGCCCCGTTTGAGGATGAGTTTTCGAAGAATCTGTTCAATCTCCGCGGCGCCTTGTCAATGGCCAATTCCGGTGAAAACACAAATGGCAGCCAATTTTTTATCGTCCAAAGCAGTAAGCTTGACCCGTCGCTAAAATCACAAATGGAAAAAATCGATTATTATACTAAAGAGATTATCGCGGCCTATGAAGAAAGAGGCGGAACGCCTTGGCTTGACCAACGCCATACTGTGTTTGGACAAGTCATTGAAGGAATGGACGTTGTCGACAAAATTGCTGACACACCTGTAGATGGGAAGGACAAGCCTGAGACCGATGTCATCATTAAAAAGATAAAGGTGTTAAAATAATTGGTCCGAACCCATTTTTATTGCTATAATTTCTTTAGAGCACGTCTCTAAAGAAAGGAAAGATATCCATGTTTCAATCCTTAATCTTGTCATTATTCTTATACTTTCCGGAGGATAAGTCAGAATATATTCCTGCCGCCATCAGCTTTGCGATTTTTTTTGTGGCCTGCATTTTTACAATGCGGTTTATCATCAAGATCTCGAAACGCGAAGCGGAAAAAGCAAAAGAACTTGAAGAACGAATTGAACAAAACGAAGCCACGCAAAAGAACAGTTAGATCTATACTGTTCTTTTTTTTCTTTGCCATTAGTCTTCGAATAGTCACCATCCCGGTTGTTCATACTAATCGCAAATTGTTTATTGCGGGGGGATAGTGATGAACAAAGTCTGGTTGGTTACCTTGTTGATGTTTCTATCGGGCTGTATGGAGAAGACCATTACAAAAATAGATGTTGAAATGTACAATGATTTCGGCGATTCGCTTGGGAAAATTGAAATGCAGGAGCTATCAAGCGGGGTCCAATTAAAGGTGAATCTAAAAGGGCTTCCTTCCGGTGAACATGCGATCCATATTCATGAAAAAGGTAAATGCACTCCACCTGATTTTAAATCAGCCGGCAATCATTTTAATCCGGAGCAAAAGGAACACGGGCTGCTTCATCCAAAGGGGGCTCATGCCGGGGATTTGCCGAATTTAATTGTTGAGGATGATGGGTCTGTAAAAGCGGAACTTATGGCTCCAAATGTCACCTTAAAGGATGGGATGAAGTCATTATTTCAAAAGGACGGCACTTCCATTGTCATTGCCGAAGGACTAGACGATGGCATGACCCAGCCTTCAGGAAATTCAGGAAAACGCATTGCCTGCGGAGAAATAAAAAAGTAGTAAGGTTAGGCTATTCCTACAGAGGATTAGCCCTTTTTTCTGTTTTATAGGTATCAATCTATGCTCATCCCAGAAAATGTACATACACTACCATGAGACTTAATAGGAGGGATTATTAATGGAAAAAAGACAATTCGGCACTCCTGCAGGGATGATGCCGCAAATGGGCTATCCACACATGGGCGGCTATCCGCAAATGGGCGGCTACCCACAAATGGGAGGTTACCCGCAAATGGGAGGTTACCCGCAAATGGGCGGTTACCAGCAGTATCCGCACATGGGAGGCTACGGACAGTATGGCTATCCACACATGGGAGGCTACCAGCAGGGCTACCCTGGCCAAATGATGAGTCCATTTATGGGACAGCGGAAAAAAGATAAGAAATAAACAGAAATCATAATCGGGTACAGAATCTGCCTGTTCCTCTTGTTGAGGGGCAGGCTTTTAAGCTTGATTTCTTTTGCTTTTTTATCGAAAATGAGGGTAGGAAACTAAGATTGGAGAAAAAATATGCTCAATTCCAAAATATATTACAGGGACCCATACATAAAATCATTTGATGCTGAGGTATTAAAGCAGGAAAAAGATCAAGAAGGCAACTGGTATGTAGTATTAAATCAAACTGCCTTTTATCCAACCGGAGGCGGTCAGCCATTCGATACAGGAACGATCGCCGGTCAAAAGGTTATCAATGTTGAAGAAATCGACGGAGAAATAAGGCATTATCTTCATGCACCCCTGTCCGAGACAAGCGGCCGGGTTGAGGGGGAAATTGATTGGCACCGCCGTTTTGATCATATGCAGCAGCACCTCGGCCAGCATATTTTATCTGCTGCTTTTGAGCAATTGTATGATTACGAAACCATTGGCTTTCATTTGGGCAATGAGATTGTTACGATTGACTTAGAAACCGAAGCCCTGACACAAACGGAAATTGAAAGAGTCGAAACGCTTGCCAATCAAGTTATTTTGGAAAATAGGCCAATCGAAGTGAAATGGGTGACACAAGAGGAACTAGACCAATATCCGTTGCGCAAGGAGACAAAGGTCAAGGAGAATATCCGGCTCGTCATAATCCCTGATTTTGACTATAACGGCTGCGGCGGAACCCACACGAAATGGACTGGCGAGGTCCGTGCGCTTAAAATCCTTGATTGGGAGCGGCAAAAGAAAAAGGTGAGGCTGCAATTTATTTGTGGTGACCGCGTAATTAATCAGTTGGGTCAGAAGCAAAAGGTTTTGCTCCAACTGACCAAGCTTCTTAATGCCCCGGAGGAGGAAATGGAACAGGTCGTTGTAAGGATGCTGGAACAACGTAAGGCTATGGACAAGTCGGTTGAACAGCTCAAAGAGGAACTTCTCGAATACGAGGCGAAGGAATTAATCGAAAAACATCAGGCGGCAAGTGCCGTTAGCGAGGTGTTTCAGAATCGTTCGATACAGGAGCTGCAAAAGCTTGCCCGCATGATAATTGGAAAGAATGAAAATACAGCAGCCCTACTTGTATCACAACAGGACGACAGATTACAACTTGTATGCGCCAGGGGTTCCGCAAGAACAGAAAATATGAGGAGTTTGGCCCAATCTGCTTTCTCGCTGATTAATGGGAAAGGTGGCGGCAATGATTCCTTTGCACAGGGCGGCGGACCTGCACAAATTTCCGGTTCCGAGCTGCTTCAGTACTTAACACAGTCGTTGATGACAAATCAGGAAGTCTCTCGTTAAACTGTAAGGATGAGCTTTCTATTTGGGCAAATACTAAAGTTGAAAAGTGTTATCATTTTATTGTAAAAATATAATCGCTTATAATTATGTTTTATGTAGAATTTTTAGCACCTAGAAGGGATGATAGAATTGAAAAAACAACAGGTAGGTGTAGTCGGAGTCGGCGTCATGGGCCGGAGCCTAGCGTTGAATTTTGAAAGCAAAGGCTTTTCTGTGGCGGTATATGACCTCTCCGCAGAAAAAGTGAATGAAATCTTAGAGCACCATCACGAGAAAAATATTGTTGGTACAGCCAATATTGCAGAGTTTATCCAGTCGCTGGAGACGCCCCGGAAGATTTTATTAATGGTCAATGCGGGCCCAATAACCGATAAGGCAATTGAATCGCTGCTGCCGCACTTAGATCAGGGCGACATCCTAATTGATGGAGGAAACAGCTATTACAAAGATACAATCCGCCGCAATGCAGAGCTTGCACATAAAGGAATTTTGTTTATTGGTGCCGGCGTTTCCGGAGGGGAAGAAGGGGCGCTTACCGGACCGGCGATTATGCCGAGTGGACAGAAAGAAGCATATGAGCATGTTGGTCCGCTGCTGACTGCGATTTCTGCCAAGGTAAACGGCGAACCATGCTGTACATATATTGGGCCAAATGGTGCCGGGCATTATGTGAAAATGGTGCATAATGGCATTGAATACGGCGATATGCAGTTGATTTGTGAGTCATACGATTTAATGAAATCACTGCTCGGGCTATCGGCACAAGAGCTTCATGAGGTTTTTAACGACTGGAACCAAGGTGAGCTTGATAGCTATTTGATTGAAATTACCGCTGATATTTTTTCAAAGATCGATGAGGAAACCGGCAAGCCATTGGTTGATGTCATCCTTGATACGGCCGGCCAAAAGGGAACAGGCAAATGGACCAGCCAAAGTGCCCTTGACCTTGGGGTACCGTTATCGATGATTACTGAGTCTGTATTCTCGCGCTTCTTATCTGCAATGAAGGCGGAACGGGTGAAAGCAAGTGAAGTCTTAAAGGGGCCGAGCGAAATTATATCCATTGGAAACAAATCGGAGTTTATTGAATTAATCCGCAAAGCCTTATACTTTAGCAAAATTATTTCCTATGCCCAAGGCTTCACTCAATTTAAGGTCGCATCCCGTGAATACGAGTGGGATTTAAAGCCAGGTGAAATTGCGAAGATTTTCCGGGGTGGCTGCATTATCCGGGCAGGCTTCCTCCAGAATATCATGGATGCTTATGACCGTAATCCTGATTTGGATAACTTGCTGCTCGACAGCTATTTCCAATCGGTGACAGCGGACTACCAGGATGCCGCAAGGGAAGTGGTTGCTACCGCTGTTAAAGCCGGTATTCCGGTTCCGGGAATATCAAGTGCCTTGGCTTATTACGACAGCTACCGGTCCGCGGTGCTGCCGGCCAATCTGCTTCAAGCGCAGCGCGACTATTTCGGCGCTCATACGTACCAGCGCATTGATAAGGAAGGTACCTTCCATACAGAATGGCTGGAAAAATAAATGACAAGAACCCGCACATTCCATGCGGGTTCTCCTATTTGAGAATTTATTTCAAAGCTTTTTTTAGGCGGTTCATGCCTTCGATTACATCAGCCTTCGGGCAGGCGATGTTCACCCGAACAAATCCTTCTCCCCCTGGCCCGTACTTAGGTCCCGGCTCTAGTGCGAGCTTGCCTTTTTGGATCAGCGCATCCTGCACTTGCTGGTCTGTCAATCCGAGCTTGCGGCAATTAAGCCAAAGCAAATAGGTCCCTTCCGATTCGATAGGGGTGATTTCCGGCAGATGCTCCTGGATGAAAGCCAAACAATAGTCTTTGTTTTCCTGTAAATAATCAATCAGCTCGTCCAGCCATGCCTCTCCGTCACGATAGGCGGCTTCCATCCCGGTGATGCCCAACGCACTTAATGAAAAAAATCCTTGACGATTTAAGGTGGCATTAAACTGCTTCCTTAATGCATCGTTTTTAATCACCACAGCAGATGCCTGCAGGCCGGCAAGATTAAAGGTTTTGCTTGGTGCAATAAAAGTAATGGTTTTCTCCGATAATTCCTCGTTTAACGATGCAATCGGAATATGCTTGTATTGTTTATAAATAAGATCGGAATGAATCTCATCGGAAAGGATCATGCAATCATATTGCAAGCATAATTCCCCGATTTTTTGAAGCTCCTCTTTGGTCCATACCCGTCCGGCCGGATTGTGCGGACTGCATAGCAAGAACAGTCTGCAGCCTTCTTTTAACGCGTTCTCAAAACTTTCAAAATCAATCTTGTATCTGTTTCCTTCGAGTACAAGCGGTGAATTGACAACAACCCGGTTATTTTTCTCGATCATATTGAAAAAAGGTGTGTAAACAGGGGATTGCAGCAATACCCTGTCTCCTTCTTTCGTAAATGACTGAATCGCTGTGCTGATGGCCTGAACAACCCCGCCGCAATAGGTGAGCCATGACGGCTGGATGGTCCATTGGTGCCGCTTATCAAGCCAGTCTGCAATCGCCTTTGTCGCCGTGTCGGGCACGAAGGTATAGCCAAAAACAGCGTGTTCAACCCGCTGTCTTAGCGCATCAATGACGGCATGTGGCGGCTTGAAGTCCATATCTGCCACCCACATCGGCCACAAATCAGCTTCGCCAAAGATTTGCTTAGTCAACTCCCATTTGACGGAAGCGGTATTGATACGGTTAATCCTTTCATCAAACATAGACATTAATGCTCCACCACCTGTTAATATTAATCGTGCTTATTTATTATGATAAAATATTTTGAGCAAATCGGAAAATAATAGGAGCTATATTTTTCAATAAAAAAAGCGGAACTGCCATCACGGCGGTCCGCTCAAAAAGGGGGGAATACTAGAAAGCTTATGTCATCAGGTTATCCAGATTTTTCCCCTTCTATACTTTGGAAAAATAAAAAAAGCGGATCATTTATCCGCTTTTGTCATGATTAATCTTGTGACGGTACTGCAGGTTGTTTAGCTAATAGCTCGGCAGCAGGTATATCTAAAACAGTAGACAATTTTAGAATTGTTTGAGTGCTGGGAATTTGTTCCCCAGATTCATACTTTTCAATCGTATGTGTTCCAACCCGAACCTTTTGGGCCAGTTCTTCCTTGGTCAGATTCTGGTGTTCACGCGCATCTTTAATTGTTTGACCAATCGATTTCATCCTGTCCACCTCTCCCAGAAAAGATAGTTTCTCACTATTATTTTATCATGGAAAGTTATTATTTTTACGTTCTCAAAATTGAACATTATGTTAAGGTTTTTCGACATGTAGTTATTTTTATCATCTTAGGCTGCTTCTATTTTTGATTCCAATCACACGTTGTGGTATAATTTTATAATGCGTATAAAAGGGTATAAATTTATTTACTTAGGAGTGTTTTCATGACAGAAAAAATCGAAACTGGAAGTATATTAACGGGTAAGGTTACGGGAATTCAACCATATGGAGCGTTCGTCGCATTGAACGGAAATACACAAGGTCTTGTTCATATTTCGGAAATTACGCACGGATATGTAAAGGATATTAATGACCATCTTAAGGTGGGCGACGAGGTACAGGTGAAGGTTTTATCAGTTGATGAAGCTGCCGGAAAAATCGGCCTGTCCATTAAGGCAACGGAAGAGCCGCCAGCACAACAAGTGGTGAAGGCGAAGCGCCCAAGAAAGCGCCAGGCTGCTGCTATCGTTCCGGAAATTGAGGGCCAGCAAGGTTTTAACACCTTAAAGGATAAACTTCAAGAATGGATTGACCAGTCACAGCGAGAAGATTTAATAAAAAAATAATAGACATTTTGCCCACAGCCTGGATCCTGCACATATAATAAGGAACCAGGCTTTTTTTGCGTCTTGAATAACAAAAAGTTTCTAATAACTGTTCATTCTTTTATTGCGCTAGGCTACAATAAATATGTGTATACATAAAAAGTAAAAATGGAGGGAAGCTGCTGTGACGACAAATGTTAATACCCAGGGAATTATTGAACAAACGGAAAAATATGGTGCCCACAATTATCATCCGCTGCCAATCGTGATTTCAAGTGCGGAAGGGGTTTGGGTAAAGGATCCGGAAGGCAATAAATATATGGATATGCTCAGCGCCTATTCGGCAGTAAACCAAGGTCATCGTCATCCGAAAATTATTCAGGCCTTAAAAGATCAGGCGGACAGAGTTACTTTGACATCCCGGGCGTTTCATAATGACCAGCTTGGCCCTTGGTACGAAAAAATCTGCAAGATGACAAATAAAGAAATGGCCCTCCCAATGAACACCGGTGCTGAAGCGGTAGAGACAGCGTTTAAAGCGGCACGGCGCTGGGGCTATGACGTAAAAGGAATCACTGAGAACCAGGCGGAAATTATCGGTTGTATCGGCAACTTCCATGGCCGGACAATGACCGCTGTTTCGCTATCTTCAGAGGAAGAATATAAACGGGGATTTGGCCCGATGCTTCCGGGCATAAAGCTTGTGCCATATGGAGATTTGGAGGCATTGAGGGCAGCCATTACCCCAAACACAGCTGCGTTTTTAATCGAACCAATACAAGGGGAGGCCGGCATCATCATTCCTCCTGAGGGCTATATCAAGGCAGCATATGAACTATGTAAGGAAAACAATGTGTTGTTCATTGCCGACGAAATACAGGCTGGGCTGGCGCGGACCGGAAAGATGTTTGCCTGTGAATGGGAAGGTATACAGCCGGATATGTATGTTCTCGGCAAGGCCCTTGGCGGAGGGGTGTTCCCAATCTCCTGTGTCGTCGCAAATAAAGATATTTTAGGAGTCTTTAATCCGGGTTCACACGGTTCCACGTTCGGTGGAAATCCAATGGCTTGTGCGGTATCCCTTGCAGCTTTGGATGTTTTAGTTGAGGAAAAGCTTGCTCAACGATCTTTGGAGCTTGGTGAATATTTTATCAGCCAATTAAAGGAAATCAATAATCCAATCATCAAGGATGTTCGCGGCCGCGGCTTATTTATCGGAGTCGAACTGACTGAGGCAGCGCGCAAATACTGTGAACAATTAAAAGAACTTGGTTTGTTATGTAAAGAAACCCATGACACGGTGATCCGATTTGCGCCGCCGCTAGTGATTACTAAGGATGAGCTTGACTGGGCAATTGAACGGATTGAAAAGGTACTTGGATAACTAGTGCCGATGTGCCATCCTGAATAAATGTAAACGAATCTAGAAATACCAGGGGTGCCGATAAGATGGGGAATATTGATGGGGATGGACAAGAAAAAGAGATGCTTAACCTTCTTACATCAACGCAGGTTGTGGTACATGAGGCAATTAAAAAGCTAGGCTATCATCAGGGGATGTACCAATTATTAGCGGAACCGCTTCGCACAATACAAGTGAGAATTCCTGTTCGAATGGATGATGGCTCAACGAAGCTGTTTACCGGGTTTAGAGCCCAGCATAATGATTCACTTGGACCCACTATGGGAGGAGTCCGATTTCATCCAAAGATAAATGAAGAGGAAGTAAAGGCGCAGGCCATCTGGATGAGTCTGAAATGCGGGATTGCAGGCTTGCCGTTTGGGGGAGGCAAAGGCGGCGTCATCTGTAACCCGCGGACAATGTCGATGGGAGAATTGGAGAGGCTAAGCCGGGGATATGTACGGGCCCTTAGCCAGATTCTTGGTCCGGCCAAGGATATCCTGGCACCGGATATGTATACCAATCCACAAATTATGGCATGGATGGTGGATGAATTCAGCCGCCTGCGGCAGCATGGTTCCTCTGGGGCCATTACCGGCAAGCCGCTTGTACTCGGCGGTTCCGAAGGTAGGGAAATCGCCGGTGCAAAAGGCGTTGCGATTTGTATAGAGCAGGCCGCCAAGAATTATGGAACCAGATTAAAGGGTGCCCGGGTCATTATCCAAGGTTTTGGCAATGCCGGGAGTTATATTGCCAAGTTTCTCCAAGAGTCCGGAGCTATTATTGTCGGAATATCGGATGTTTACGGGGCGCTTTATGAGCCGGGTGGATTAAATGTCGGCTATTTATTAAAGCGCCGTGACAGTTTTGGCACGGTCACAACGCTTTTTGATGGAGTAATCAGCAATGAGGAACTGCTTGAGCAAGACTGTGATATTTTGGTTCCTGCTGCTGTCTCCAATCAAATTACAGCTGAAAATGCCCATAATATTAAAGCGGAAATTGTGGTTGAAGCGGCCAACGGACCGACCACCTTGGAAGCGACAAGAATTCTTTCGGAGCGGGGGATTTTGCTTGTGCCCGATGTGCTTGCAGGTGCGGGCGGCGTCACGGTCTCCTATTTTGAATGGGTCCAAAATAATCAGGGCTATTATTGGGACAAAGATGAGGTAGCTAGCAGGTTACAGCAGAAATTGGTTGATGCCTTTAACGTCGTGTATGAAACCGCCAGAACACGGAAGGTCAATATGCGGCTTGCGGCTTACATGGTCGGTGTGAGAAAAATGTCAGAAGCCTCCCTGTTCCGCAGCTGGGTTTAAACTTTTTAACGCATGGAACCAAAATGAAAATTTAAGGATGGTGTCGAATATGCAAAATTTTATTTTTCAAAATCCAACCAAATTAATTTTTGGAAAAGACCAGTTGGTTCATCTGAAAACAGAGATTCCGCGCTACGGAAATAAGGTGCTCCTCGTCTATGGTGGCGGCAGTATCAAGCGGTCCGGTCTGTATGAAAAGGTGATGTCCCTTTTAAACGAAATCGATGCTCAGGTTTTTGAACTATCCGGAGTGGAACCGAATCCGCGCGTTTCAACGGCCCGCAAAGGTGTGGAAATTTGTAAGCAAGAAGGGGTAGAATTTATCCTCGCTGTCGGCGGCGGCAGTGTGATCGATTGCACGAAACTGATTGCGGCCGGAGCAAAATATGACGGCGATCCATGGGATCTTGTAATCAAAAAAGCTTCTGCTAAAGAGGCCCTTCCTTTTGGCACTGTATTAACGCTCGCGGCCACCGGTTCGGAAATGAACTCCGGCTCTGTTATCACCAACTGGGAAACGAATGAAAAGTATGGCTGGGGCAGTCCACTGACCTTCCCGAAATTTTCAATTCTTGACCCAGTTAATACATTTACTGTCCCGAGAAATCAAACCATCTATGGTATTGTTGACATGATGTCGCATGTTTTTGAACATTACTTCCATCTCGAAGAAAAAACCGAATTCCAGGACCGTATGTGTGAGTCGCTATTGATTACTGTCATGGAAACGGCCCCGAAACTGCTGGAGGACTTGGAAAACTATGACCATCGGTCAACGATCCTGTACTGTGGCACGATGGCGTTAAACGGTATGTTAAACATGGGTTATCGGGGAGATTGGGCTACCCACAACCTTGAGCATGCGGTGTCGGCTGTTTATGACATTCCGCACGGCGGCGGACTGGCCATCCTGTTCCCGCATTGGATGGAGCATAATCTCCATGTCAAGCCGGAGCGCTTTAAACAGCTTGCCGTAAGAGTTTTTGGTGTCAATCCAGAGGGCAAGACCGCTGAGGAGGCAGGTCTTGAAGGCATCCGCAAGCTGCGTGAGTTCTGGAACAGCATCGATGCTCCATCCAGACTGGCAGATTACGACATCGATGATAGTAGGCTTGAATTAATGGCCGACCGTGCCATGGTCTACGGAGAGTTTGGCAATTTTACTAAGCTCAACAAAGAAGATTGCCTGGCCATTTATCGGGCTGCATTATAAAGTAGAGAGGCTCAGGCTGGTTGGTCTGGGCCTTTTTTATAGGGTTCGACAGGAAAACTCGGTTATGCGACAGAGAAACTGGACTTTACGACAGTAGATTAGGGTTATACGACAGAAAAACTGGATTATACGACAGTAAAACCCTCTCTTGCGACAATAAAACCCGGTCCTACGACAGTAAAAAACACGCCCATACGACAGTTTGTAAAAAAATCATCGAAATTGGGCGCGCTTACACAAGGGGCTTCGCCTTGATTATCTGTCTCGCTTTGTATAAAGTTGTTAATGAAAATAATAAAATGGAGGATCATGCATGACACACGTTCATTTTGACTATTCAAAAGCACTCTCCTTCTTTGGAGAACATGAACTTACATACTTACGCGATGCGGTGAAAGTGGCGCACCATTCCCTGCATGAAAAAACGGGGGCGGGCAGTGACTTTTTAGGCTGGATTGAATTGCCAACCGAATATGATAAGGAGGAATTTTCCAGGATTCAAAAGGCCGCGGAAAAGATCAAGTCTGATTCGGATATCCTTATCGTGATCGGCATCGGCGGTTCCTATTTGGGAGCACGCGCTGCAATTGAAATGTTGCAACATAGCTTTTACAACGCCCTGCCAAAAGAAAAGCGCTCCACTCCGCAAATTGTGTTTGCCGGAAATAATATTAGCTCTACTTATATGAGAGATGTTATGGATCTCCTCGATGGGAAGGATTTTTCCATCAATGTCATTTCAAAATCAGGAACTACAACAGAACCAGCGATTGCTTTCCGGATTTTCCGAAAGCTTTTGGAAGAAAAATACGGTGCCGAGGAGGCGCGCAAACGTATCTATGCCACCACAGATAAGGCCAGAGGTGCGTTAAAGACACTGGCAACCGAAGAAGGCTACGAAACATTTGTGATTCCTGACGATGTCGGCGGCCGTTATTCCGTTTTAACAGCTGTCGGTTTATTGCCAATAGCTGTTAGCGGTGCTGATATTGAAAAAATGATGGAAGGTGCCGCAAAAGCTCAGGAAGATTTCGGACATTCCGAGCTTGAGGAAAATCTCGCCTATCAATATGCCGCGGTCAGAAATGCCCTTTACAATAAAGGAAAAACCATTGAGATGCTGATTAACTACGAGCCGGGGCTGCAATATTTTTCTGAGTGGTGGAAGCAGCTGTTTGGTGAAAGTGAAGGAAAGGACCAAAAGGGAATTTTCCCTTCATCGGCGAATTTTTCTACCGACCTTCACTCATTAGGCCAATACATTCAAGAAGGTCGCCGCGATTTATTCGAAACCATTATTAAGGTTGAAAAGCCGCGCCATGAACTGACAGTTGAGGCAGTGGACAACGACCTCGACGGCCTTAATTATCTTGCAGGCCAGACGGTTGATTTCGTCAATAATAAAGCATTTGAAGGAACCATGCTTGCCCACACAGATGGGGGCGTGCCGAATTTGATCGTAACGATTCCAGCTGTGGATGAGTATACGTTCGGCTATCTTGTCTATTTCTTTGAAAAAGCCTGCGCAATGAGCGGCTATCTCCTCGGAGTCAACCCATTTGACCAGCCAGGCGTCGAGGCATACAAGGTCAATATGTTTGCCCTCCTTGGCAAACCAGGCTTTGAAGAGAAAAAAGCGGAACTAGAAAAGCGGTTGAAATAACATTTATGAAAAAGTGCTTGGCCATTTTAGGCCGGCACTTTTTTTATTTTTCAAAATGGGGAAAACTAAAATGATTGATTTAAAGGGGGTATCAGAATGATCCAATTGCAATCAAAGGTTGAAGGCAAGCAGTTTGATTTGTATAAACTGGAACAAAAATTAAAACCAATCGGGTATTCGATTGGCGGGAATTGGGATTATGATCGTGGATTCTTTGATTACAAAATCAATGAGCATGATGGCTATCAATATTTAAGATTGCCGTTTACGGCGGTCGATGGCCAGCTTGATATGAGAGACTGCACGGTGGAGCTTGGAAGGCCGTTTTTGCTGTCTCACCAGTTTGAGGCAGGAATTGACCAACAGGGAACTGCAGGCGTGTTCTCAGGCAGTTTTAGCCAGTTTCAGGAGCCTGAAGACAAAGATGCGAATCTCCCTGACCGCTATCAGGAAATCGGCCAGGCGCTTGTTGCAGAATTGGAGTCGGTGCTCCTATCGGATTAACCTTATTTTATCCCACATTAACGGGCAGTAAGACCCCCACCTTAATACTAAGACAAATCGAAGACGTATAGGTGGGAGATAACTGCCCGTAAATGTCCGAAATAATGAACGCAGACTAAATACGCCTATGGCAACGTCTGCGTGACCAGCATCCTGCTGGCCTCAACTAACAATCAGTGGGGGTGGAAAAAACCCCCCACTGATTGAAGTTTCACTTTATCAATAATAGCTGATCGGCTTCTTCGAGCTTTGACGAATGGGGAGGATTCAAAATGGTTTCCTCCCCTCTTTTGATTCCGACTATCACAAAGCCTTCCGTTAGCTTTGCTTGACACAATTCTCTAAAGGACCTTCCAATCTCCTTCTCTGAAAGGGAAACGGCAGTAACCCGGCTTTCCTCCAGCTCGTTCACAAGCTCCGAAAGCAGCCCGTCACCACCCGTGTGCAGGCTGTTGACCATAAACACACTCGTTAGCTTATTGGATTGAATCACCTCATCCGCCCCAGCTCGTTTTGCGTTAATTACCTGCTCCGCTGTTAATATTTCAACGATACATTTTACATTGGCACATAAGCCTTTAATCGTCAGCAAGGTAAGAATACTGTTCATATCTGCCTGCAGCTCGTTATTGCCGCGGTCTGCGGTGATTAGCACCTTTTCTGCATTGTTAATATCACTTTTAACAATCGTATCGTCCACATGGGCCTTCCCTTTGATAAAATGGACAAACCTTGATACCACCGGATTTTCCTCCAGCGTTTCATCAATCAGGACAATCATTTGCGGATAAGACATTTTTGTAAGTTTATTTATTAACTCCCGGGAACGTTCATTCCAGCCAATAATAATGATATGCCCCTTGCCTTTAAACGGGATTTTCCCTTCAACAAAGGCATCTTGCTTTGTGACGGCAGCAGCAGCAAGCGTCCCAAAATAGGAGGAAACAACACCGACTCCAATTAAAATCAGGATTAATGCGGTAAGTCTTCCTAAGACGGAATGAGGAACAAAATCCCCATAACCTACGGTTGATGCCGTAATGATGGCCCACCAAATCCCATCAAAAATCGTTGGAAAGGTGTCAGGCTCGAGAAAATGAATCGAGATTCCGAATATCAGAAAAACAAGAATGGCAATCAGCAGTATTCGAGTAAGAAGTGGCATCCGCAGGAAGTTAATAAATATTCGATTTGTCATGGGCAATCACCTCATTTCCAGCATCCATTCCATTATTATTTACGAAAAAAAACCATCTAATAATATACCGAGGCTTATTTTTCAATATAGGCGCCGTTGTCACAAAACCTTCGAAACTTTTCAAAAAACTAGCTTGTATAATCTGCCCAAAACTTGTAAATTATGTTTAATAACATGGATATAGTCCTAATATGAAAAGAGGTTGAGACATGGAAACTAGTATGAACTCCCTGTTAACCAGCATTGAAAAAACTAGAATGGAAATGATTCAACTGGCTTTTCAGCACGGGTACACCAACCCGGCTGTGGTGCAATGCAGCCAAAAACTTGATACACTATTAAATTCATATAATCATTTTGCCGATAAGCCTTCCCGTCGTTAGGGAAGGCTTTTTTGTATCCAGGTAAAGGAATAATTTCCAGATGTTTTGCGAACGTTAAAGGGAAAATGAACGATTTTCTTATGAGGTGCAGCGAAGTGATCAAGGAAACAACCAAAGAGCGAAGATTGATCCTTTTTGCCTTGCTTGTACTGGCGGTCTATCTTTCTCCATTATTTATTCTTCAGGAAAATGCCCATATCCGTGTCCATGATAATCTTGATTCAAACCTGGCCTGGTATAAGGTCCTGGCGCGGAGCGGGGAAATATTCGGAGGTGTCCAAGGGGTCATCCCGCAAATCATTAATGGTGTGCTGCCACGGAATGCATTTGGAACCGAGTATAGCGTGATTGTCTGGCTCCACTCCCTTCTGCCAACCATGGTTGCCTATGGGGTAAGCCAGGCATTGACAAGGGTGGTTGCTTTTTTGGGGATGTATTTGCTCCTGAAAAAACATCTGCTACCTGGTGAAAAATGGCTCACGCTAAACGTTACGGCATCCCTTGCCTTTGCCTTAACCCCATTTTGGCCGTCCGGCATGCTGAGCACATTGGGGATGCCGCTTGCGCTTTGGGCATTCTTGAATATCCGAAGTGGTGAATGCTCGGTAAGGGATTATGTAGTTCTCACACTAATCCCGTTTTATGCCAGTATCGTGTTGGGTTTTTTCTTTTTCTTGAGTGCAATGGGGATCTTTTGGCTGACGGATGTGATTCGCAAAAAAGGCTGGAATCTGCCCTTTCTAGCTGCAATTGCTTATATGACATTTGTCTTTATGCTGGTGGAGTACCGCTTGGTTTACTCGTTCCTCTTCAAAGGAGAGCCGAATAGCCGAGATGAATACTTTCATGCCCATCTGCCGTTTTGGCGTGCAGTCCGGCTGACTTTTAAAAATTATGTTCTTGGCCATACCCATGTGATGACCTTGCATACATTATTTATTCTGCCTGCCACATTTATCGCCATTTATTTTGTTTATTCAAAAAAGCTGTGGAAGCAAGAGAAACTCTATGTATTTCTTTTTAGCTTAAATTTCCTTTTATCGCTTTGGTATGCGTTCTGGTTTTATGAGGGCTGGCTGCCGTTGACAAAAAAGTTTCATTTTCTGGATACGTTCAATTTCGCCCGCTATCATTTTTTGCGACCGATGGTGATTTACGCGAGCTTTGCCTTGGCATTAAAGATCATCGTGCTTCAAGGGGGCAGTTGGGCGAAAACAGCGAAGTGGCTGGCTGTTATGCAAATCTTGTTTTTGGGATTATATAATGATGAAATTATCTATCGAAATAAACCATCTGTGAAAGAATTTTATGCCGAGGAACTGTTTACAGAAATAAAAAATCATATTGCCCTTCCGCCAGAAGAGTTTCGAGTTGCCAGTATCGGGCTCCACCCGGCTATCGCCCAGTATAACGGCTTTTACACACTCGATACCTATAACAATTTTTATCCATTAAGCTATAAACATCAATTTCGGAAAATAATTGAAAAGGAATTGGCCAAAAATAAGACGATTCGAAAATATTTTGACCAATGGGGCGGCCGCTGCTACCTGTTTACGGCACAGCTGGGAAAAAGATACATGATCAAGAAGGACTCGAAACGGCGGCTTAAAAATTTGGAATTGAATACCGATGTGTTTAAAGAAATGGGCGGTCGTTATATTTTTTCCGCTCTTCCCATTGATAATGCTGCAGAAAATCAACTGACACTTGAGCGGGTGTTCCAATCAAAAACGTCAGCATGGAAAGTGTACTTATATAAGACATATTGACATCGGGGGTATTTGACAGATGACAGAACCAGTCCTGACTATTGTTGTCCCATGTTATAACGAGGAAGAGGTTTTGCCGGAAACAATGGCCACGCTTACGCTTTTGTTGAAGGAATTGATTGCCGAATCGCTTGTTTCCGGGCAAAGCAAGCTTCTGTTTGTCGATGATGGGAGTAAGGATCGGACATGGGAATTGATTTATAAAGAAGGGCTCCGAAATGACTATGTCCGCGGGCTAAAACTCTCGCGCAATGTCGGTCATCAGAATGCGCTGCTGGCCGGACTAAGCGCTGCCAAAGAACGCTCGGATTGCGCCGTTTCCATTGATGCCGATCTGCAGGATGATATTACAGTCATCCGTAAGTTTATCTTGAAATACCATGCAGGCTGTGACATTGTGTACGGCGTCCGCAAAGGCCGTGATCGTGATTCAGTCTTTAAGCGAAGTACTGCCCAATGCTTTTATAAAATCATGAAAAGGCTCGGAGTCGACCTTGTTTATAACCATGCTGATTTCAGGCTAATGAGCAAGCGGGCATTGCATGAACTGGAGCAATTTAAAGAGGTAAACTTATTTTTGCGGGGGATCGTGCCCCTCATCGGTTTTCACACAGACATCGTGTACTATGACCGGCTTGAACGGCAGGCGGGTGAGACAAAATATCCGTTGAAAAAGATGCTTGCGTTTGCTTTTGACGGAATAACCTCTTTTTCGGTATCGCCGATTCGCATGGTGTCAGCTGTAGGATTTGTTTCCTTTCTGATGAGTATGGTGTTCGGAGGGTATTTCTTGGCGCTTAAATTCACCGGGAATACTCAGACCGGTTGGACCTCGCTAATTACCTCCATCTGGCTTATTGGCGGCTTACAGTTGATTGCAATCGGCTTAATTGGCGAGTATGTCGGAAAAATATATAAAGAAACGAAGCAGCGTCCTAAATTTATCGTTGATATCGATACGTTAAATTTGCCGTTGCCAAGACGCCATTTTCTTGACCAAGAATTAGATTATCGAAAAGTATCTGAGACGAATCAGTAGTAAAAGGGCTTCCCGGATTGGGGGCTCTTATTTTTTTGGTAAAAGAGCGGTTTAATTAATTTTTAGTCGTACAACCCCCTGTTACTGAATACATATGGGTAGACAGGCTTAATTTTTTACATGCGGCTTGGAACGTCATATCTGTTGGGGGGCAGATTAGAATGAATGTATTTTTAAGCTATATATTGTTGGGACTATCTCTTGCCGCACCGATTGGTCCCATTAATGCGGCCCAGATTGACAGGGGGATTCGCAACGGGTTTATGCATGCTTGGCTGGTAGGGGTTGGCGCCGTGCTTGCCGATGGTGTATATATGCTGATTGTTTACATAGGAGTAGTTAACTTTCTGGAAACGGAGTTCATGCAGACATTTCTCTGGCTATTTGGCTTTTTTGTGCTCACTTATACCGGCATAGAAGCAATCATAAACGCGGGAAAGATTCATTTGGCGGAGCATCGGGGAGGGGAGCCATTAGCCAAATCCTTTCTAACCGGATTTTTGATGTCGATTTCCAATCCATTAACGATTTTGTTTTGGCTGGGAATCTACGGATCTGTGCTGGCGAAGACTGCAGCCACTTATGACACAAGCCAGTTAGTGCTGTACAGTAGTGCCATTTTTATTGGGTTGCTACTATGGGATATCACAATGGCCGGGGTTGCGAGCAGCTTCCGCAAGTTTTTGACTTCGCGGCTGTTGGTGGTGATTTCGCTATTTTCAGGGATTTCAATGATTGGCTTCGGCATTTACTTTGGGGTTCAGGCGTTCCAGACATTATTTGGTTAAAAAAAGCTGGCGGTTGTATCACGCCAGCTACGCCGTCGGCCATGGCTTCAGTACTCTTTTCCGTTTCTCGTGCTTTTTCCATTTTGCATTCATGATTAATGTAATACAACCAATGATCCCAAGAAATGCCAAACTGATAAAGAATCCGGGCCGGCTTGAATCATGAAATAATGTGCCGCTCACTGCAATGAGGATTAAAACCATGCCCAGGTAATATTTCATACGATCCCGCGCCCTGATTTTAAGGATCTTCCTTGGGGAGGCCAAAATAAACATCCAATTGTATAACAGCATCAACCCGGCCGCTGTTGTAATATATTCGTAAATTCTGTTTGGCATCACTAGAGCAGATACTACTGAAGAGGCTATCCCAAGCATCGTCAGAATCAAGGTTGGCAGGGGAACCTTCAGCTTGCCATTTTTCGCAAAGCTTTCCGGTGCATCTCCCTCCTCGGCCAGCGTCACGAGGACACTCGTTACTCCATAAAGCGAAGCCACCATCGTTGAAAACCCGGCTATGATTAAGGCCCCGTTAAAAATATGGGGGACAAACGAAAGATTGTATGCATCCAGGGCAATCACAAACGGACTCTCTTTGGCATTAAATCTATTCCATGGCACCATTGTCACAGCCAGCCCAATTGATAGGGCATAGATAAACATCAACGAAAACAGCATGACCCGGCCTGCTTTCGGTGCCTCCTTTGGATTTTTCAATTTTGTCGCCATTAACCCAAGAATCTCAATTCCGCCAAAGGCATAGAAAGCAAAAATCACCGCTGACCACAAGCCTAAGACACCGCCGGGAAGGAAATCCCCTTTAGAGTCCGGGTACTGAATCGGACGTTCGCCATCGATTACCCCAAATAACGCCAGTAAAGCAATAATAATAAACATTAAGATGGCGGATACCTTTAATACAGCTAGAATGTTTTCAAGCTTGTTCAAAATCCCGACACCGATTAAAATAACCACGAGCCCGAGGAGTGCGTAGCCCGCCGCAAACACCCAAAGCGGGACATTGGGAAACCAAAATCGGGAAAAAATCGACAGGGCCGTCATCTGGCTGCCCATAATCAGCACTTCCGAGCACCAGTAAACCCAGCCACTGGTAAAGCCGGCCCAACGTCCATATGCCTTCTTAGCGTAAGAACGGAAGCCCCCTTCGAGCGGCTCCTTCGCGGTCATTTTTGAAAGGGCATCGAAAACAAAGTAGGTCCCAATTGCTGCAATTAAATAACCAATTAAAATGGAAGGTCCTGTCATTTTTATAGCTAGACTCGAACCAAGAAAAAAACCGGTTCCAATCGTGCAGCCCACACCGAATAGGGAAAGCTGCCACCATTTCATGTCACCGGACGTTGATTTACCCATGAAAATAATCCTCCTACTAGGACATTTAAAAAGGTTGAGAGGAACCCCAACCTTTTCAGTAAAAAAATTTGTTTATAAATTACGTCCGGTTGCCCCTGGAGATTTATCCGTGTTGCTTTGGTTATTGTATTCCCTATCGTTTAAACCGGGCGGCTGTTTTCTATCTGTTCCCAAATATTCCCCCTGATGTTTCTCTTGTGCCTTCCTGAATTTATCAAAGTTCCAATTTACCACGCTAAACTCCCCTTTTGATTCACTTTATTTTTAAGATACTCGTAATAAAGGTTCTTATTCAGATTCCCACCAAGCGGGAGTTAGGTTTTTAATGGAATTATTCTTTTAATACATAAACGGCCATGAAACAAATGAAACTATAGAGGAACTAGTTAATGTGAAAAAACATGGTTAGAAATAGATTTTTACGAAGGAGCAGAACTATGTTATCAACCGAGCAGTTATCCAATTTGCGCTTACAATTATTGCAGGAAAAAGCTGAATTAGAGGAGCATCTGGACCAGAACGACAATCTTGGCTTTGACCGGGCTCATTATCATGAATCAGTCGGTGAATTGTCCAGTTATGATAACCACCCGGCCGATGAGGGAACAGAGCTCTTTGAACGGGAAAAGGACAATGCCTTACTTGAGCATTATAAATTGCAGCTTAACAATATTAATAAAGCATTAAATGCTATGGAAAATGGAACGTATGGTAAATGCGAGGTGTGCGGCAAGGAAATTCCACTCGAGCGCTTAGAGGCCCTGCCGAATACAACCTGCTGCATTGAACATAGCCCCGATCAGCGCACTTCCAATAGTCGTCCTCAGGAAGAGGGCGTATTAATGCCGCCATTTGGCAAATTTGATATGGATGAAAAGGATGAAAACGTCGCCTTTGATGCTGAGGACGCCTGGCAGATTGTGTCTCAATGGGGGACGTCAGAAACCCCATCCGACTTTGCCTTCACCAAGGATCATTATAATGATGTGTCCAACGAGGCGGAGGAAAATGAAGGTTATGTGGAGGATTTTGAAAACTTTGTCGGCAATGATATGTACGGGAAAAATATAACCGTATATCCGAATCCGCAGCATGAGCAATATGAAAATGCCTTGGATGAAGATGGAATCATGACCAGTTTTGGGGATTTGCCGGCATATGAACATGACCCTTATGTGGAGGATGATAAATAAAAGCAGGCAAAAAGAAAACAGCTTTCTCATAAAAGAGAGCTGTTTTCTCTGACCTTACTCTTCCTCAAAACCTTTGCGGGGAATAGGGATGTCTTTGCCGTCTACATCATCAATGACTGCATCGATCTCGCCTTCCATATAGGCGTCACTCACCTGTTCATGAGTAGTGGCGAGTCCTTGGGAAAGCGGGTCATTACTTTGATAGTCGCTTGTATGGTAGATGCTTCCGGCAACCTCTTTTCTTTTTTTTGGTTCATTTTTTTCCATTATTAACACTCCTTTTTATGAAATCACTTCAGGAGTATTTTTTGTTCTTTTTTTTAGATTACTCTTATAAAATAATTACTTTGAAAGGGGCACTACATTTTGAAGAAACGAAATGACTATCCATCAAGAGAAGAATTGGATCAAGCCTTTCATTTTTTGCATGATCAAATTAACAAGATTTCTGTAATAGAAGAAATGGAGATGAATAAAAAAGAGGAGGAGGGGCATGAAGAATAAGGTGAAGTTTTCATAACAAAGGATGGTAAGCATGGTTGTAAGGGAATCGCTGGCGAAAAAGATCGCCTGGATTAGCTTAATTAGTAATATAATCCTGACGGCAGGCAAGATCATTATTGGCTGGCTTGGAAATAGTGATGCCGTATTTGCTGATGGTATCCACTCCGCCGCCGATGTGGTCGCCTCGGTCATTGTTCTATTGGTAATAAAAATATCCAATAAACCTGCTGATAAGGAGCATCCATATGGTCATGGTAAGGCAGAGGTCATTGTATCAGGTGTCGTCGGCATCTTACTCTTCCTCGTTTCCTTGTATGTTGTCTATGAAGGAATTGCTGGATTCTTTCATAAAGTGGAGCTACCGAGTTTATTGGCAGTGTGGGTGGCGTTATTCTCCTTTGTGTCAAAGGTTATTTTGTATCGAAGTTCTTTAGGGGTGGCGAAGCAGCATAACAGCAAGGCGATTGAAGCCATTGCCTTTGACCATAAAGCGGATATTGTCGCCTCTCTCGCCGCCGCTATAGGCGTCCTGCTGTCCATTTTGGGCGAAAAATTTGATATCATGCCCCTGCTTTATGGCGATAAGGTTGCCAGTATTTTTGTAGCCTATCTTATTTTTAAAATAGCCAAAGATATGCTGACAGAAGCTTTCGATATTTTGCTCGAACGAAATATTAACAATGAGACGCTTCAAGAATATATTGCTATTATCAATGACTTCCCTGAAGTGAAGCGGATTGACCGCATCCGCGCAAGAGAGCACGGGCATTATATTTTGGTGGATTTACGCATTTCAATTGATCATTTTAAAACCATCAAGGAAGGCCATGACCTTGCCAAGTCAATTAAAAGACGTTTGATGGACCAATTTGATAACATTGAAGAGGTGCTTACGCACTTAAACCCATATTTTCCGGAAGACACGTGATTTCCAAAAAATCCGGTTTGTACTTTCGAGTATTTGGGTTTATCATAGTAGTGGATATGAACGGCCGCCGGATTGACAGGTATTGCTTAAAACAGCGGCCGACTTTATTTTAATTTCACATGCGTGAGAAAAGGAGTTGATATTGTTGAGTTATTCCATAGACCCGGACCCTAGTAGTCCCGGGGGAGTCAATCTAATTTTGGATTTGATCAATTGGTTCTGCACAAGAATATCAACTCTGTTAAAGGTGGTTGGCTTCCTCAATTAAACAGGTGGGGAGGTTTTAGCATGTTGGAGATTTTTAAAAGCACCGAAACTAGAAATCTTGAAAAAGTTGAAGCTATTTCAAAGGGCTGCTGGGTTAATATGTTTGCACCGACAGCTGAAGAAATCGCCAGAGTGTCCCATGATGCTCAGGTCGATATTGATATTATCAAAGACGCACTGGACGATGAAGAGCGTCCAAGGATTGAGCGTGATGATGGTCGTGTTTATATCATCGTTGACTTTCCGTATATAGTCCGTGATGAAACAGGTCTTGATGTCTATGAAACGATTCCAATCGGAATTATCTTAACCGATGATTATATTATTACCGTTTCCTTAAAGGATTCGCCGATTATTGAGGAATTTCGAAAAAACCGGGTAAAGGAATTTTTTACGTTTAAAAAGACGCGCTTTGCCCTGCAACTATTATTTTTGATTTCATCTTATTATCTACGTTATTTAAAGCAAATTAATAAGAAAACAAATGAAATCGAGCGCGTTGTCCATAAGTCCTTGAAGAATAAGGAGCTTTACGCCTTCTTGGCATTGGAAAAAAGCTTGGTTTATTTTACGACCTCGTTAAAATCAAATAAGGTCGTCATGGATAAAATTCTGCGGTTTAACTATGTAAGAATGTACGAGGAAGATAAGGACATTCTTGAAGACGTCATTATTGAAATCACTCAGGCAATCGAGATGGCGGAAACGTATCATACCATTTTAACCGGGATGATGAACGCCTTTGCCTCGATTATTTCCAATAACCTGAACATTGTGATGAAATTTTTAACCTCCATCACTATTATTCTATCGTTCCCGACGATGGTGTTCAGCCTGTACGGAATGAATGTGGAATTGCCATTCCAGCACAGTCCACATGCGTTTTTAATTGCGCTGGTAATTTGTAGTGTCTTGTCTTCTTTAACAGCCTTTATCTTTTGGAAAAAGAGATATTTCTAGATTATTAGAATAGCCGCCCATTCTGACGAGAGGGCGGCTTTTTCCTACTTTTTACCTAATAAATTTTTCCCTTTTCTTCGACAATTTGATTGAAAAACAAAAATTTTCCCAACATAAAGAGGTTGACTACTGAGGAATTTTTTGAATTTTCCAAAGTGCATATTCCGTTTTTCGATAAATTTTGAAATAATCAGACAAAATCCTGTATGTCAGGCACCTTTTATTGTAAAATAAGAGAAAAAGAAGCGAGCCGGGTGATAACATGGAATTTGGAGCAATGATCAAATATTATCGGACGCAAAGAGGCATTACCCAAGCCGAGCTTGCAAAAGGAATCTGCTCGGTTCCGCATCTAAGCAAGATTGAAAACAATTCAAAAGAAGCGAACGCAGAAACAATTTCACTTTTGCTGGATCGTTTAAACGTTAATCTGGAGGAAATGGAAGAGAAAGAGGAGTTAATTCAGGTCTTACTTGGCGATCTTGGCGAGAAGATTAACTATTATTTAATGGATAAAATTGACGAAACCTATCGTAATCTTCAAGAAATTGAGCATATTATTCCATTTTCAAAACATATTTATACATATGAACTCTATAAATATCGCTATCTATTATTTAAAGGCTATTTGGCCGAAGCGGAAAAGCAAAAGGACTTATTATTTAAACAACGAATAAATTTTTCCCAACATGAAGAGTATTTATATAATTACATTAATGCGGTATTTTTAATTATGAAGGGGCAGTATAAGGCAGCGGATGAACTTCTTGATACTTTGAACGTTAATCCTGGTAATTATTCGTCAAGTGCAGAGTTTTTTTACCATCGCTCTTTAGTAAAAGGTTCACTTGAACAATCAGGCCATGCCATTCACTTTGGCAAAATGGCACTGCAGCTATTTATGAATGAGCATAATTTTTTTCGGATTCTTCATACTTTAATGCTGTTGGGAATTAATTACACTTTATCAAACATTTATGAAGAAGCTGAGGAATGTTTCAGACATCTGATTCGCAATGCCGAATTGCTTAAGCAGGAAAAATTGCTTCCACAAATTTATCACAATATGGGTTATCTGCAAAAAGAAAAGAATAAACCGAGAGAGGCTTTAATTTATTTCCAAAAAAGCTTGGAACTTCAACCAATTAATAATCCTCATTATTTAGTTACTTTATATTCGATTGGTGAAATTCAGTATTCACTTAAAGAAATTGAAAAGGCCAAAGAGTGCTTTCAGGTAGTTAGTTCCTTAGCCAAGGAACTTGGTAGTAAAAAGTATCGTTTATTGGCAGAATTTTATTTAATTCATTTAGTAACGCCTGAGAAGGCATTTAAATATCTATCCTCAAAGGTGATTCCATTTTTGGAAGAAACAAACGAACATTACAAAGACTTAACCGGTTTTTACAAAATGCTTTCAGATTTTTATACTGAACAAGGAATGTATCTGGAAGCAGTAAATTATTTAAATAAAATTACCTAAAGGGGGAAAATATGATGAAAAAAGCTCTGATTGCGGTCTTTGCGTTGGGTTTGCTACTTTTTGCAGCTCCTGCCAATACCACACAGGATGTCACTGTAGCAAAAGAAACAACTGTTATTAATCATCCAATTTGGCCTCCAGTATGATAAATAACCATCCTCCTGAGAAATCAGGGGGTTTTATATTTTTATGGATAAATTTATTTCTCCTGTTACATATTATTTGGAAAAAGCAGGTGATGCATATGACAGAAAAGGAAAAAGATCCGCAATTTCAAAGTGGAGAAGACTTGGAGGAACTGGCGAAGGGCTATTATGGACTGGAACCGGAAATGAGTTTATTATCTGTAAGTTTTGCAACCACCGAAAATCCATATTTAAATGAGCATTACCAGGAAGATGCGAAGGAGAGTAAAGATTAAGCGGAATTTGGTTATACTATGGTGTGTTATGGCTGAGGCTAAAGGAGGAAATTCATGCAATCATTTGTGGTAAGTTTTCATCAAGAGGACAATGTTGATACGATGCAGATTCAAAAATTGAACCAGGAGGAGTTTGAAAAAGCATCAGAAGGCGGCACCCGTCATCTCTTCGAACTAGATACCAATATCGGCTTTTTCGTATTCTTCGATGCAGAGGACATCGATGGCGATCTGTCTTATATGGTGGCGCAATATGAGGAAGACAGCGAGGAACCAAATGCATACTATTCCTTTCAATTAAAGGATTTTTATGAATTTATGGCTCTCTACTTAAATGATCTTGACTATAATCAGGATGACGAGGGTGAGGAAGAGGAGTACGGCCCGATTCATCATCTAGCCCACCTACTGTTCCATATCGCTGAAGAGGGCAAGGATTTGCAGGTTTAATGCTAAAAAGGACGCCTTTTAGGGCGTCCTTTCGATTGAATTTGTGCTACCCCACGTACTGGGAGAAGAAAGTTTATCCTTTCGATGACTCTTTTGTAACCTCAACCCGTGCATTTCCCATAAAGAAAATTGTGAGTGCCGCAAGCGCGATGGGAATCAATGTTAGCATAAATGTAAATGTAATCGACTCAGACAACGCATGGATGATTTTATCTAAAATAAAATCTGGAATCTTAACCCGCTCGCTTTCTGTGAATATTTCTCGCGGGTCCCCCATTTTAAAGCCACTGCCTCTAGCACCAGCCATTCCTTTGAATGCCTCTTTTAGCTGATCTGTAAAAACATTATTTTGAATGGTACCGTAAATGGTTATCCCCAACGTCATTCCAAACGAACGCAAAAACGAATTAGTGGAATTAGCTGTCCCACGATATTGCGGCTCTAGATTGTGAAGGGAGGCGGTCGGCAGTAGTGAAAACGAGAAGCCGACTCCGAACCCAACTAGAATCATATACACCGTTAACAGCACGCGGGAGGTGTCCTCATTCATTGTTCCTAAAAAGTACATGCCCACCATATAGGAAACAATCGAAACAAACATTAAATTTCGGTATGACGTCTTAGTTAGGAATATCCCGCCAATCGAACTGCCAACTACGGATCCAAGCATCATTGGTGTTAAGATCAACCCAGCATTCTTGGCACTTCCGCCGTAAACAGCTTGAACAAAAATGGGAATAAACACGGTTAATATGATGAACGTGCCTCCATATAAGAATGCAAGTAGTTGCGAAGCTGCAAACAAGCGCCGTTTAAACAGCCATAGCGGTAGAATTGGTTCCTCTGCATTAAATTCGGCAATAAAAAACACCACAAAAAACACAAAAAAGCTCACAAATAAACTAATAATCGGTACAGAGTCCCAAGTATACTCTTTGCCGCCAAGCTCCAAAGCGAACATTAAACTGATAACAGAAATTACAAGAGTGATCGCTCCAAGCCAATCAATTTTTTGTTTGGAGTGCTGTAACGACTCCTTATAATAATAGCTGATTAAAAATATAGAAATTAGTCCAAGCGGTATATTCACATAAAAGATCCAATGCCAGCTAATATAGTCGGTAATATATGCCCCTAATAGTGGTCCTAAGACGCTTGAAATACCAAAAACAGCACCAAGCAGTCCAGTCATTTTTCCGCGTTTCTCCGGGGGGAAAATATCAAAGACTATCGTAAAAGCAATTGGCATCAGCGCCCCGCCGCCAATCCCTTGAATCGCCCGGTAAATGCTTAACTGAACGATGGACTGTGCGATGCCGCATAAGGCAGAGCCTATCAGGAAAACAACTAAGCCAAAAATAAAGAAGCGCTTCCTTCCATACATATCAGAAAGCTTCCCGAATATCGGCATTCCGGCCATTACGGCGACCATATAGGCCGAAGTGACCCAAACAAATTTGTCAAAGCCTCCTAGGTCAGAAACAATGGTTGCCATTGCCGTTGCCACAATGGTATTGTCCATAGCCGACATTAAGATGGCAAGTAATAAGCCGGTAACAACCAATTTAATAGTATTGTCTTGTTTAATCATCAAATAGCTCCTTCTAAATAGGGGTGTAAAACGTGGGCAGTTTGTGCCGGATTCCTCCTCCCAATTCATATTTTAATCGATTCCTACCATAAAATAACAGATGTTAATACAAAAAAAGAACCCCTTCATCAAAAAGGGATTCTAACAATTATATTGCCTTACGCTTTTAATACATCGTGGTCAACGTAACGCTCGCCGTTGAGTTCGCTAATGACGTTGATGGCAACCTTTGCTCCGTCACCGGCTGTAATAATGGTATGCATGCTCACACCGGCAATTGTGCCTGCTGCCCAAACGCCGTCAACATTTGTTTTTCCGGATGCATCAACATCAAGAATGGTCCTCACTCTTGGCTCAGTACCTGGTTTAGTATTTAAGCCTGCTTTTTCAGCAAGATCGGCCAACATCCCGGTCGCAACGATCACATGCTTTGCTTCATATTCATTTCCGTCGGTTTCAACTTTGAAACCGTCATCCGTTTTGCTAATGTTTGTTACAGTAGCAACGGTAAATTCAGCACCAAATTTGCGAGCCTGCTCTTTACCAGTTTCCACAAGGTCCGGACCGGTTACTTCTTTTACACCATAATGATTTTCAATCCAGGCTCTTTTGGTTACGCTTTTATCATTATCAATCACTAAAGTGCTTTTACCAGCTTTTGCTGTAAAAATCGCTGCACTTGCCCCGGCAGGTCCGGCGCCCACAATCAATACATCAAACATTTGAAGACCTCCCAAATTATTCTTTTACAATAATTAGCATAGCCAAAACCGAAACGAATGTAAAATTTAATGCTTAATTTAGAATATTTGCAAATCGAAATATATTTCACTTGAAATCTATCCGGTTAACATATACTTTAAAATCAAAAGGAAAATAGGAGATTGCTATGATTGAGTTTGAACCCCTTGGGGATACGGCGATCCGGGTTTCTTTCGGCAATGAAATTAATGAAACCACACATAAGCAAATCCAACAATTTATCGTCCGCCTTTCTATTGAAAAAATAACCGAGATTATCGAATGGGTGCCGGCCTACACAACGGTTGCGATTTACTATCGGCCTGAGGATATCTCTTATGAAAAATTATCAACTTTAATCAAAAAAGTTTTTGCAGCCTCAAGCCATTCACCAGATGGAGTGGCAAGGGTTTATGAAATACCCGTTTTGTACGGCGGTAAAACAGGTCCTGACCTTTCTTATTTAGCCAAATATCATCACTTGACTGAAGAGGAGGTAATCGCGCTTCACTGCGGACAGGAATACCTAATTTATATGATGGGGTTTGTCCCGGGGTTCCCTTATCTTGGGGGGCTATCACCGAAGCTCACGGTCCAGCGGCTTGAACATCCGAGACCAAGTGTGGCAGCTGGCTCAGTCGGAATTGGCGGGAACCAGACCGGTATTTATCCTTCAAAGGTTCCATCAGGCTGGAGAATTCTCGGGATTACGCCAGTAAAGCTATTCGATATCACGAAACCATCACCGGTTCTATTGTCGGCGGGGAATTACATTAAATTTTACCCAATCGATGGAGCTGAGTTTGTCAGGATTAAGCAATTGGCAGCGGAAGATAAATACAAGGTAAAAACATACTTAAAGGGGGGAGAGCAGAAGTGAAAGTAATCGATTTAAATGCTGATTTGGGGGAAAGCTTTGGCGCGTTTAAGGTTGGCAACGATCAGGAGATTTTACCATATATATCTTCAGCCAATATTGCCTGCGGCTATCATGCCGGTGACCATAATGTCATGTTTGAAACGGTGAGGTTGGCACAAAAATATGGCGTCCGAATTGGCGCCCATCCGGGGCTTCCGGATTTGGCCGGGTTTGGACGCAGAGAAATGCAGATTTCTGCACGGGAAATTTATCATTTGGTCGTCTATCAAATCGGAGCGCTGGCGGCTGTTTGTTTAGCATGCGGAACTAGGCTTTCTCATGTAAAGCCACACGGGGCATTATATAATATGGCGGCAAAGAGTAAAGAATTGGCTGGGGCAATTGCCCATGCCGTAGCTGATGTGGATTCTTCATTGGTGTTATATGGACTTGGCGGCAGCGAACTGGTCAAGGAAGGGAAAAATACAGGACTCCTTGTTGCCGAAGAAGTGTTTGCCGACAGAACTTATCAGCCGGACGGTTCATTAACCTCAAGGAAGGATGCAAATGCAATGGTTCATAACTCAGAACTTGCGGTGACCAGGGTGATTCGCATGATTACGGAAGGTAAAGTGCCAGCCGTAAACGGGGCAGAAATTGATATTCAAGCGGATACAATCTGCGTTCATGGTGACGAACCGCATGCCTTGAAATTCGTCCGGAACTTAAGAGCTGCTCTTAAAATGAATGATATTTCAGTTAGGGAAAGCTGGCGTTCCTAATGTCGACAGAAATTTTTAAAGTAATAAAGCCAGGATTGCAAACAACTGTCCAAGATTTAGGGAGATATGGTTACCAGCAATTTGGGATTAGTCCATCGGGAGCGATGGATCCTTATTCATTGCAAATGGCAAATATTCTCGTTGGTAACGGTCCGGGAGAAGCAGGTCTGGAAATTTCTTTTGTTGGTCCAGTGTTGGAGGCACAGGCTAATATGGTCATCGCGATTTGTGGAGGGGATTTTTCTCCTCAGGTCGATGGTGAAGAGGTTCCGCAGTGGAAAAGCTTTCTGCTAAAAAAGGGGCAGGTTCTCTCGGTTGGTGCCTGCAAAGTGGGAGCAAGGACTTTTATCGCTGTGGCCGGCGGACTGGACGTTCCGATTATTTTGGGAAGCAAATCGACATTTTTAAATGGGGGCTTTGGCGGGTATGAAGGACGTGCACTGCAAAAGGGGGACATTTTGCGGGGAACCCCAGTTTTAAGGAAACCTTTTAGAGCATTACATCCGAAATTGATTCCGGAATACAAAAAGGAGCTCCAGCTTCGAGTTATTGTAGGACCGCATCAGCATATGTTTACTGAAGCGAGTATTGAAAGGTTTCATAACGGGGAATATGCAATTTCACCCCAATCCAACCGAATGGGTTACCAGCTTAAAGGGCCCATACTTGAACACTTGGCTGGTCCAGATATCGTCTCCGACCCAGTACCACTAGGCGGAATCCAAGTCCCCGCCAGCGGAGAGCCGATCATCCTAATGGCCGAACGGCAAACCACCGGTGGTTATACCCGAATTGGGACCGTGATTTCAGTCGATATCCCCAAATTGGCGCAAGCGGTGCCTGACACCATTACACAGTTCACCACGGTTTCAATAGAGGAAGCACACCAGCTTTATAAAGAGAGACAAATTTTAATCAAGCATTTGTCGTCGCTGTCGAGGACAAAATAAAAAGAACCATCGTTTCCGTCTTGGGATTGATGGTTCTTTTGTTTAAATTGATACAAATAATCCTTTTTGGTTTTGGTCAACCGGGTTCTCATGTCGCTGAAAACAAATGGGCTCCGCTTTACTTCCGGATTCAGTTTTCCTTCGCGGGCAAGTTTTTCGCGTAGCTTCTTGGCTTTTGATTTCGCCACGTTCATCACTCCTCCAATATTTGGTTAATAATACATTATATAGTATGTGAAGGAGTATTGTAAACGGAATTATCTGATTTCCTGAACTTTTGTATGCTGACTGTTTGTCGATTTTTCAGCAGCGGCTTTCTTTTTCGTATGCAGGAAGTAAAAAAGAATTGCCCCGATTAATACGTAGAATGTGCAAAGGAAATATAGCGTACTATAGTCCATTTTTGCAGCCACCATACCTACAAAAAGTGATCCCAATGCAATGCCTATATCATAAATGGATAAAAAGGTCGCTGTTGCCAGACCACGTTTTCTTGGCTCGGCATTTTGGATTGCAATCGTTTGGAACGTCGGAAACAGCGTTCCCCAGCCTAACCCAATCAGTCCAGCAGCAATAAGGAATGTTACCGCCCCGCTACTTTGACTTAACACGAACATGCCGATTGCGAAAAGAACAATGCAAGGATAAGAAATGACGTTTGGGCCGTATCGATCAAGCCATTTTCCTGTAAACGGTCTTGAAATCAGCAGCACGACCGCATAAACAACAAAAAACAAGCTCGCAACATTCTCTACGTGAATTTCTACAGCATAGATGGATACAAATGATAGAAGTGCCGAATAGACGATGGCCAAAAAGCTGCCGACAATCGCAATTGGAACGGCGGATGCTTCAAATAAGCCGCGAATCGAAAAGCTTGAAAGCACTTCGATTTGATTATCTTGTTCCGGTTTTGCAATCTTGACGCTTAAACCAGTGAGCAGGGCCCCGATTGCTATGGCAATGCTTAGAATAAACATTGCTTTTGCGCCCCATTGTTGGATGGTCATCAAACCGACAAATGGTCCCAACACCATGGCCATATTTGTTGATAAAACAAAGTATCCCATCCCTTCACCACGGCGGGCAGTAGGAATGATATCGGCTACAATGGCGCCTACAGCGGTGGTAGCCATCCCAAAGCCTATACCATGCAACAGTCGGATTGCTAAGAACCCAATTACTGTTTTTGGAATTAAATATAGTGGCGCTGCTACGGCAAATAGAATCAGCGCTGTTAACAAAACTTTTTTGTTTCCAGCATGTTCTAGCCATTGGCCGGCAAGAGGGCGAGAGATGATGGCGGAGAGCAGAAAGATGGTTGTCATTAAACCTGCCTCGGTTGCGCTTGTATGAAGTTCATCCAATGCATAGCTTGGAAGGGTGACGAGCAAGATATAGAATGTTAAAAATAAGAAAAAGTTACTTGAAGAAACACTGATAAAATCCTTTGTCCATAATTTCGGTTTAGTCATTAAATGCACTCCTTTTTAGAAAAGTTGTTCCAGCCAGCCTTTTTGCAGTTGAAGCAGTTCTTTTTGTTTTTCTTCTGAAAGTCCGTTTAATAAAGCTTTATTTACTTCTTTTACGATCCGTTCCCACTCTGGATACCTCGCCAAAGCCTCGTCAGTCAATTCCACACGCTTTTCCCGTTTATCATGCTGCCCGGGCACCTGCTTCACATATCCTTGTTTAACAAGCCGTTGAATCGTTCTTGTCATTGGCGGGGCCTCAACAGCCAGATATTCTGACAATTCCTTTTGAGTCAAAGAGGATTTTTCTTTTAAAACAAAAATAACGGCCCATTGCGAACCGTACAAACCTGTTGGTTTTAGAGCTTCATTGAGTTTGTTGGTAAGACGGCGTGAAAGCTGGTGAAGAGTATGGAAGAGTTCGTGGCTATACATAAGACGCTCCAATTTTAAGATTAGTTACCTAGGTAACTATAATGAAAAACTTGAAAATTGTCAAGGAATGCCCCACATGGCAATGAGATTATGCCTTTATTGATAGTTTGGCGAATAAACTGTGGTATTCGGCGAATAACTCCACCAATTCGGCGAATAGTTCAAGAAGTTTGGCGAATATCGAGCCATTCTCGGCGAATAACCCAGTAAAATTACCGAAAAAACAATCGATTCTCCATATAAATAGCCGCAGAATGTATCTGCGGCTTCTTTCCAAAATTTATCTCAACACATTAAAATACCTTGCTTCCGGATGGGCAAAGACCATCGCAGAGACGGAGGCCTCCGGTTCCATCATGCAGCCTTCGGTGAGATTAACACCGATATTCTCCGGTTCAATTAATCTAAACAGCTTCTTCTGATCTTCTAAATCTGGACAGGCCGGATAACCGAACGAAAAGCGCTGGCCTTGATATTTAGCAGCAAACCGGTCTTGCATCGTAAACGTAAGCGGATCCGGGAAGCCCCAGCGGTCGCGCATTTGCCGGTGAATCAACTCGGCTAAACCTTCGGCGCTTTCAAGTGCCAGCGATTGAAGCGCGTGGCTTTCCAAGAAGCGGCCCTCATTTTTCAACCCATCGGCAACTTCGCGTATTCCCCGCCCGGCCGTTACGGTAAAGAAACCGACATAATCCATCACGCCACTGTCAACAGGCTTTAAGAAGTCTGCCAAACAAAGATGCGGGCTCGAATCCTGACGCGGGAAGTCAAATGTTTCAATAATCTGGCTGTGATTATCCGGATTATAGATATAAATCTTATTCCCATCCGATTGCGCCGGGAAAAACTGATACACTGCAGCCGGTTTGATCCAGCCATTAGCGTTTGCATCCAATAATAGCTGATCGACCATCTCTTTGACCTTCAAAGCCTTTTCGTCCTTTTCGGCAATCTGCTTGGCGATTTTCCCCTTCACACCAAGATGGTGGCCCAGCAACATTTGCATATTGATATAGGGTTCCACATGGGATAAGGAATACGATTTTAATACGTGCCGTTTTGTATCTTTCGGAACAAACACGGGCACCGTGGTCGAGACTGCCGGTTTTGGCTTGACGGCCACCGAGGACACGGACCTGCTAGGCAAATCAAGCGGCACATCCACCTTGGCCAACTTTTCCTGTTTTTCGGCAATCAGCTTTTCAAGTTCCTCTGGGGATTGTAGCTGGTTTGCAAGACTTAAGCCATTCATCGCATCCTTTGCATACAAAACGAGGCCGTCATATTCCTTGGAAATTTTTGTGTCAGTAAATTTCCGTGACAGGGCGGCACCGCCAACCATAATCGGCAGATCGATCCCAGCTTCCTTCATATCTTGTGCAGTTAACACCATTTGCTGAGCGGACTTAACCAGGAGTCCAGACAGACCGACAATATCCGGTTTTTCCTCCCGAATGGCTTTAATCAGCTCCGCCGGAGTCACTTTAATCCCAAGGTCAATCACATTATAGCCGTTGTTACTAAGGATAATGTCGACAAGATTTTTGCCAATATCATGGACATCTCCTTTAACGGTCGCAAGCAGTACTTTACCCTTAGAAGCAGACACGTCGCCTTTTTCCATAAACGGTTCCAAATAGGAAACCGCGGCTTTCATAACTTCGGCACTTTGCAGTACCTCGGCAACAATCAATTGGTTGTCATTAAATAACCGGCCGACTTCCTTCATCCCGTCCATTAACGGACCATTGATAATATCGAGTGGGGCAGGATATTGCGCCAATGCTAATTCCAAATCAGGCAGCAGACCTTCCTTTGTACCTTCCACCACATAATAGGCAAGCCGTTCCTCAAGGGTCATATCCGTCCCAGTCACTTTCGCTTCCTTCTTTTTATCGCGATAAAAATTGGTAAACGTAGCTAAGGTTTCATCGGTTGTATCAAACAGAAGGGCTTCGGCAAGTGCGACTTCTTCCTTGGAAATTGAAGCGAACCGTTCCAATTTTTCCGTATTGACAATCGCGTAGTCGAGTCCTGCCTGGGTACAATGATATAGGAAAACGGAATTCAAAATTTCACGGCCAACCGGAGGCAGTCCAAAGGAGACATTACTGATTCCAAGAATTGTTTGCACGCCCGGCAACTGTTCTTTAATCAACCGGATTCCATCAACAGTCGCTTTAGCAGACCCGATGTATTGCTCATCCCCGGTACCAACTGGAAAAACCAATGGGTCAAAAATCAGGTCCTGCGGTTTCAAACCATATTTATTCACTAACAGGTCATAGGAACGCTTGGCAATTTCCAATTTCTTTTCCGCCGTGACGCCCATTCCTTTTTCATCAATCGTTCCGACCACAACAGCAGCGCCGTATCGATGAATAAGGGGAACAACCGCTTCAAAACGTTCTTCGCCATCCTCAAGGTTAATCGAGTTGATAATAGATTTCCCTTGCGAATATTTTAGCGCTTTTTCAATGACCTTATCATCGGTGGAGTCAATTACAAGCGGCACTTTGACCTTTTTGACGACTTCTTTAATGAAGTTTTCCATATCGATAAGCTCATCACGGTCCGGGTCGGCAAGACAAATGTCGATGACATGCGCACCGCCCTTCACCTGCGCCCGGGCGACTTCGGCTGCTTCCTCAAATTTCCCTTCCGCAATCAGACGTTTAAATTTGCGGGATCCGATGACATTGGTTCGCTCGCCGACCATGATTGGCCGTAAAGTTGGATCGTCGTAAATGAACGGGTCAATCCCAGATACCATGTGCACAGGATTAGGCGAAAATTCCCTCGGCTTAAATTCTTTCATTACTTCGGAAATAGCACGAATATGTTCAGGGGTTGTTCCGCAGCAGCCGCCGACAATATTGAGCCAGCCATGGGCAGCAAAATCAGCCAGTTTTTTCGCGAGGGTTTCCGGTGTTTCATGATAGTGCCCTTCCTCGTCCGGCAAGCCGGCATTTGGATAGCAGCTAACCGCGGTAGAAGCTAGGCCGGCCAAGGTACGAACATGATCCTGCATGAATTCCGGTCCGGTGGCGCAGTTTAAGCCGACTGCCACAGGATTCATATGCTCAACTGATATGAAAAACGAATCAATCGTTTGGCCAGCAAGAGTGGTTCCCATTGGTTCAATCGTACCGGAGATAAACAACGGCAGTGTTTTGCCTGTTTTGGTAAAAGCATTTTGAATGCCGACGAAGCCTGCTTTGACATTTAGCATATCCTGGCTTGTTTCAAGCAGGAGCAGGTCAACTCCGCCGTCAATCAAACCAAGTGCTTGTTCTTCATAGGATGCAGCAAGTGCGTCGAAGGTAGTGCCCACGGTTACACTCAATGTTTTTGTCGTTGGTCCCATCGAACCGGCGACATAGCGGGGCCAATCATCAGTGGAGGCCTTCACCACTTCCGACACCGCAATCTGCGCTGCAATTTTATTAATTTCATAGGCCTTATATCCGAGCCCATATTCATCAAGGACAATGCTGGTAGCACCAAAAGTATTGGTCTCGAGAATATCGGCCCCGGCCACTAAATATTCACGGTGAATGCCGGCAATAACCGAAGGGGCAGTTAGATTTAAATTTTCGTTGCAGCCGTCGTATTCCTCACCGCCAAAATCTTCTGGGGTAAGCTCGGCTCGCTGCAGCATGGTTCCCATTGCCCCGTCCATGACAAGAATGCGTTTTTTCAATTGTTCAGTAAATGGTGGTCTCGGCATAGCTGTTCCCCCTTAGTTCACGAGCACGCTGGTTGGCATAAAGTGCCAGTTCAGCGGTTAGCTCATAACGTAAAAATGGTGTAATGAAATAGATTCCGTTAAATAAATCCAGTGCTGTATCGACTAACGATTTTGTAATGGCGATTCCTTCCTGTGCCGCAAGAACAGGGTCGGACAATGACGCCATCCGGTCCCGAATAGAGTCGGCAATTTTGATGCCAGGAACCTCATTATGAAGGAACTCGGCGTTTTTGCTGCTGGTCAGCGGCATCAGTCCAATATAAATGGGTGCATCCAGGTGTTTGGTCTGATCATGAATTTCCAGCAATTTTTCCTCTGAAAACACAGGCTGCGAGATAAAGTAATCAGCGCCGCAATCAATCTTTTTCTCGAGGCGTTTAACTGCTTTTTCAAGTGACCTGACATTCGGGTTAAAGGCGGCAGCAATGCTGAATGCCGTTTTCTGCCCAAGGTCTTTACCGGAAAAAGACAACCCTTCATTTAGCTGTTTGATCATTTGAATTAGTTCAAATGAGGAAACATCATAAACGGAAGAGGCTCCAGGGAAGTCACCGACACGGGCCGGATCGCCGGTAATGGCCAATACATCATGCATGCCAAGCGTATGCAGCCCCATTAAGTGCGATTGCAGGCCGATAATATTACGGTCGCGGCAGGCAATATGAATTAATGGCCTCATTCCTAATTCTGATTTTAACAGGTACCCTAATGATTCATTAGAAATCCTGACTGTCGCAAGCGAATTATCGGCTAACGTAATCGCATCGATTCCTGCTCCCTTCAAAGCTCGGGCGCCTTCGAAAAACTTGGTCGTGTCCAGCTTCCTTGGCGGATCTAATTCGACAATAACAGACGGTCTTTCCTTGACAATATCCTGAAGAGGGGCGTAGTCCCTTGTTACACTCTGCTCTTCAACAATAATCTTTTCCGCTTTTAATTTTACTACTTTTTCAGTAACCGGGGTACTTTCTTTCAATGCAGCAGCAAATGCGCGAATATGCTCAGGTGTTGTTCCACAGCAGCCGCCTAAAAGACGGATGCCCTGTTTGCGAAACTCGAGGGCTGACCTGCGAAAGTATTCCGCATCCCCATCATAATGAAACTTTCCATCGGTATAGGAAGGAAGGCTGGCATTCGGATAAGCAGAAAGAAATGCGTGCTTTGGCAATTCAATTTGTTCAAGGGCAAGCAGCATATGGTGCGGGCCAAGCCGGCAATTAAGGCCGACGACATCGGCACCAAGGGTCTCCAGCCTTTTTAACGCCTCGTTAACAGGAGTTTGGTCTTGCAAATTGCTTGGTTCCTGAAGGGAAACTTGGGCAATGATCGGCAGCTTTGTTTCCTTTCGGGCAATCGACAGTATCGTCTCAAGCTCTTCAAGGTCATAAAATGTCTCTAGCAACAGCCCATCGACATCTTCTAATAACAGACAATAAAGCTGTTCGCGAAAGCTCCGTTTAATTTCTTCTATAGGAATAGAGTTCGGTTTAATGCCGCGGTTGCCGCCCATTGTCCCGAGAACAAAGGCGGCATTTCCGGCAGCCTTTTTTGCATTACGGACAGCGGCACTATTAATGTCCTTCACTGAATCCTCCAAGCCATAACGCCCAAGCTTCAAGTAATTGGCGGCGTAGGTGTTGGTTTGGATAATATCCGCCCCGGCAGCAATATAGGCCTGGTGGATATGTTGAATTTGATCTGGATGTGATAAATTCAATTCCTCAAAGCAGGAATCCGTCCCATATGAATAAAGGAGCGTTCCCATGGCGCCATCGGCAATTAAGATTTGGTTATGCAATTTTTCTAAAAGGCCCATGGTCAGTCTCCTTGCTGCAGTACTAAGTTCTTCTGTTGTAATTTTTCAAAAGCTTGGGAAAAATCCTTGATTAAATCATCGGGATCTTCCAGTCCAACGGATAACCGAAGCAGGCTGTTTTTTATGCCGCGCTTTTCCCGTTCGGCTGGTGGCATCGCCGCATGCGACATTTTCGCCGGATACGATAAAATCGACTCGACTGCGCCAAGACTTACGGCAAAGACCGGTATCTCCACCTCTGATACAAAGGTACGGACCGCATCCTCGTTTGCCAGTTCAAAGGAAAGTACGGCTCCTGCACCGCTTGCCTGGGCTGCTTGCAATTCACGCTGAGGATGATGTTCCAGAGCCGGGTAATAGACTTTTTCTACAAGGTGATGTGATTCTAAAAATCTTGCAATCTTTAATGTGGATTCTTGTGACTGTTTCAAACGGACATGAAGCGTCTTTAGGCCTCTTAACACGAGCCAGGCATCCTGAACGCCAAGGATCGCGCCAAAGGAATTTTGCAAAAAGTAAAGCCGGTTCGCCAAGTCCTCATCCTTCACAACGGCTAGCCCAGCGACGACATCACTATGGCCCGATAAAAACTTGGTTGCACTGTGAAGCACGACATCCGCACCAAGCTCCAACGGCTTTTGCAGGGTTGGCGTCAGAAACGTGTTATCGACAAACGTAAGCGCCCCTATTTCTTTCGCCATTTGGCTGATCGCTCTAATATCCGTGACTTTCAATAAAGGATTGGAAGGAGTCTCGACATAAAAAGCTCTTGTATTTTGGCGGATAGCCTGTTTTACCTGGTCCAGGTCAGTCATATCGACAAAAGTATGTTCGATTCCTAACCTTGACAGAACTTGGGTAACCATCCGGAAGGTTCCGCCATAAACATCCTCCGTGATGACAATGTGATCACCGGTAGAAAGCAGAAGGAAAGCAGTTGAAATGGCTGCCATTCCTGAGGAAAAAGCAAAACCTTTCACGCCACCTTCCAGTTCGGCAATTACATCTTCGAGTGCTTCCCTCGTCGGATTTAAGCTCCGGGCATAATCGTATTTTCCAAACTGGTCGATATCAAATTGATGAAAGGTGGAAGCATGCTGAATTGGCACGCTGACAGCCCCAGTCGCGGCATCTATCTTATGGCGATTATGAAGCAGCCTCGTTTCAAAACTATATTTCTCGCAATCCATTATACTCTCACTCCTTCATGAATATTGGCAAACGCCTGTTGGAGGTCTGCCACTAAATCCTCTACATCCTCAATTCCCACGGAAAAACGCAAAAGTCGATTGCACACGCCTTTTTCAATCCGGACTTCCTCAGGAATATCGGCATGTGTCTGTGTGGCCGGGTACGTAATAAAGCTTTCGGTGCCGCCAAGGCTTTCTGCAAAGGAAATCAGCTTTAAGTTCTGCAGGAACGGATTTACCCAGGTTTCGTCTTTGACGCGGAACGAAACCATCCCGCCGCGGCCTGGATATAAAACGTCAGTTACTGACTCGTGCTGTGATAGATAGTCGACGATGGCCTTTGCATTTTTTTCATGTCGTTCCAAACGGAGCGATAAAGTCTTCATACCGCGCATCAGCAGCCAAGAGTCGAATGGGCTTAACACAGCTCCTGCGCCATTATGGTAAAGGGCTAGATCTTCACAAAGTTCCTTGCCCTTGGCGACAATCAGTCCGGCGAGAACATCATTATGGCCGCCCAGATACTTGGTGGCGCTATGGATAACGATGTCTGCACCCTGCTTAATCGGCTGCTGCAACAGAGGTGTGTAGAACGTATTGTCGACAATCAGCAGAATCCCATGTTTTTTGGCAATCTCGGCCACTGCAGCAATATCCGATTCCTGCATGAGGGGATTAGTCGGAGTCTCCAGAAAAATAGCTTTTGTTTGAGGGGTGATCCTATGTTCAATCTCCTCCGGAATACAGGTATTTACATATTGGGTTGTTAAGCCGTATTTTCTATAGCCTTTTTCTAGTAGACGATACGTCCCACCGTATAAATCTTCACTTACGAGCAACTCATCCCCGGACTGGAATAATGAAAGCACCGTAAAAATCGCTGCCATCCCGGATGAACAAGCAAAGCCTTGGTCGCCAGCCTCCAGTTCAGCAATTGTTTTTTCAAGGAGCTGGCGCGTCGGGTTCCCCGTCCTTGAATAGTCAAATCCGGTGGACTGCCCGATTCCTTCATGCCGATAGGCTGTTGAAAAATAAACCGGCGGATTCACTGTCCCTGTTGCAGTTTCACTGCGATTTCCAATTTGGGCAAGTTTCGTATCAATTTTGTACATGACGCACACTCCTTGTGTAGGTATAAATCGCTTTTAGGCTTTAATGTATTTTGGTGTTAAAGTCTGCAAATAAAATAAAAAAGCCTTCTATAAGAAGAAGACTTTTGTAAGCACTATTCACTCGGTCATTCTTCTTATCTCGCAAACTCGAACATTTGCAGGACTTAGCACCGTTTCAATGAACAAGTCATTGAAGGTTGCTGAGGTGTCATCGGGCCCTTCCCTCAACCTCTCTTGATAAGAAAATTAATATTTAGATTATTAATAAAATTACTACACCTAAGGAGTAGTGTCAATGCATTTGCCAAACATTTTTAAAGTAAGCGCTTTTATTGATCCGCTTTATTCTTTTCCCAGATTTTAAATTTAATATAGTTGATGTATTCGCGGAAATCTTCTTTGTTGATTCCGTCTTTAATGGCAGTTTCTAATATGGTCTGCCATTCCTCATCAAGTGTGGTTTTTTCCGCATCAATGGTTTTCTCAACTTCAGCTCCTGTGAGCAAATATTCAATGGAGACATCCAGGGGCTTTGCTAATTTCATTAAAAAGTGAATGGAGGGATTTTGATTTAAATTCCGTTCAATATTACTGAGATAAGATTTTGAGATATCTGCGCGATCAGCAAGCTCTGTTAATGAAATCCCCTTTTGTTTTCTTAATTTTTTTATTCGGTCTCCAATCATAATATTCTCCTCATATATCAAAGTTTTGAAAGAGTAAGGCCATTGAGGTATGTAGCGGAAGTCATAAATTTATGGCAATGGTGGGTATTTTGAAGCATTTAGTTGAATTTTTTCGAATATCCTCCTTATAGAGGTGACAATCTTAAAAATATTATACGTGAATTTACGTTCTTTTTAAAGAACATTTTATCGTGGCTTTTCGTGCGAAAGATGATGAAATTTGAAATAAAACAATCATATATGACTTAAATCATAATTAAGGAGCTACATATCGTGGGTATTCGGGTTTGAATTGACGATAATTGGGTGTGTGTGGATGAATTTGTATTTTATTATAATTTGTAATTTTAGGATGAAGGGTTTATTATGTTCTTAATAACGAATTTGATTATTCGACTCTCTAAGTAGAATAGGTTTGATATAAAAATTTATTGTTTGGTGATGTCTCCTCTCCGTTATCAATGGAGACACTCGGTCATACTGTGGGTTACATGTAACCTTAGACGCCTGTCGTCGAGAGTGTGATGTGAGGGGGGGTTAGATGCCCAGATTTATTAAAGACTATTATGATTTGGCTTATATAAGCCAAATCATAATAGTCTTTAATTACATTACTTTTAAACAAACCCAATAAAGGGGAGAGATCATGACCTACCGAAAACGGTTGTCTCTGCTTTTTCTCGCAGATTCATTAATAGTTTTATCTGTAGTTTTCTTGAGTAGATTTTTGGTTAACGCTACATTTGATGTCATCACGGTTCCGATAACAGTAACTTCCATAATCATCCTACTAAGTCATCATATTTTATCATTTTTCTTCAAACTTTATAAAAAAGCCTGGAAATATGCAAGTATAGGAGAATTGGTGATTATTTTCAAGGTAGTCACAGCTACTATAATATTGGCCGCTTTTATGCAGAAGTTGGTATTTCACGAAATTTACTTTCGGCTGCTGGCAGTAACATGGTCCCTCCACATTTTGCTAATTGGGGGATCAAGGTTTTGCTTTAGATTGTTCCGTGACTTTCATTCACAAAACAAACAAAGTAAAAAAAGAACACTAATTATTGGTGCCGGGTCGGCTGGGATCATGATTGCAAGACAGTTATTAAAGGAGCAATACTCGGAACTTTGTCCAGTTGGATTTATCGATGACGATATTCAAAAACAAAAACTGGATATCCTCGGTATCTCTGTAGTCGGCGGCGTTAAGATGATTCAACAAACGGTAAAAAATCTGGAAATCGAAAATATCATAATTGCCATACCATCACTTAGTAAGAGGCAATTAAATATCATTTTTAAGGAATGTGCAAAAACAACAGCTAAAACCCAAATTTTGCCGAAGCTGGAGGATTTGGTTACGGGAAAGGTTTCAGTGAATCAATTTCGAGATGTTCAGGTTGAAGATTTATTGGGAAGAGAACCTATTGAACTGGATATCGAATCTATTTCAAATAGTATTTCCAAAAAAAAAGTCCTTGTTACCGGTGCTGGAGGGTCAATTGGTTCTGAAATATGCCGGCAGATTATCCGTTTTAATCCCAAAACTTTAATTTTGTTAGGACATGGTGAAAACAGTATTTATTCAATTGAGTTGGAGCTTCGGGAAAGTTTTAGAGAAACTTCAATCGAAATTTTTACCGAGATTGCTGATATTCAGGATTCCGAAAAGATGAATATTATTATGAAAACATATAGCCCCGATGTGGTATATCATGCGGCAGCACATAAACACGTTCCTTTAATGGAACGGAACCCGGAGGAAGCCGTTAAAAATAATCTTATTGGCACACTAAACGTCGCTAATGCTGCACTTGAAAATGAGGTAAAAACATTTGTGATGATTTCTACTGATAAGGCTGTTAACCCTACTAGTGTTATGGGAGCAACTAAAAGATTAGCCGAAATGATTATTCAGTGGATGGACCAGGAAGGCAGTACAAAATTTGTTGCAGTTCGGTTTGGCAACGTTTTAGGGAGCCGAGGCAGCGTCATTCCCTTGTTCAAAAGACAAATTGAAAGGGGTGGCCCTGTTACCGTTACCCATCCAGACATGGTTCGTTATTTTATGACCATACCAGAGGCCTCTAGACTTGTTATTCAGGCTGGCGCACTTGCCCAGGGTGGGGAGATATTTGTTTTGGATATGGGGGAGCCGGTTAAAATAGTGGATTTGGCAACAAATTTGATCAAATTATCAGGGAACTCAGTTGAGGAGATTGGAATTGAATTTTCAGGGATTAGGCCTGGAGAAAAGCTATTTGAAGAATTACTAAAAGAAGATGAAGTACATGAGGAACAAATTTATCCCAAGATTTATATTGGCAAGACATCAAAACTATATATTCAGGAAATCGAAGAATTCCTTTCAACCTTCTTAAACATGGAGAAAGAAGAAATAAGAGAAAAACTGATTAGCCTTGCCAATCAAAAAGTGGAATGGTCAAAGGTTTCTGTTTCTATATAATGAACTGATTTGGTTTATGAATAGGAGGTGTCAATTTGCAGCAGACAACGGTAAAAAAGCGAATTTTTCTGTCTCCTCCTCATATGAGCGGTGGAGAACTGAAGTATATATCAGAAGCATTTGCATCTAACTGGGTTGCTCCATTAGGACCAAATGTAGATGAATTCGAAAAGGAAGTTGCTAGTTTGGTTGGTGCCAAAGGTGCAGTTGCTGTGAGTTCGGGAACTGCGGCCATTCATTTGGCACTTTCTTTATTGGGTGTCCAAAAAGGGGATACGGTTTTTTGCTCAAGTTTAACTTTCGTTGCAAGTGCAAATCCCATATTGTATCTAGGGGCAGATCCTGTTTTCATCGATTCAGAACCTGATACTTGGAGTATGTCACCATCAGCACTTAAGGAAGCTCTTAAAGAGGCAGCAAGTATTTCTAAACTTCCAAAAGCAGTGATAATCGTTAATCTTTACGGACAGTCCGCCAAAATGGATGAACTAGTATCCATTTGTAAAGAATATCAGATTCCCATTATTGAAGATTCGGCAGAATCCCTAGGTGCAACGTTTAAAGGAAAAGCGAGTGGAACGTTTGGTGATTTTGGAATCTATTCGTTTAATGGCAATAAGATTATTACAACCTCAGGTGGAGGGATGCTGGTTTCCAATGACACAGACGCTCTTAGTAAAGCACGTTTCCTAGCAACTCAAGCAAAAGACCCGGCTCCTTTTTACCAGCATAGTGAACTAGGTTATAACTATAGAATGAGTAATATTTTAGCTGGATTAGGCAGAGGCCAATTGGAGGTATTAGAGGAAAGGGTTGCTGCAAGAAGAGCTATCTTTGAAATCTATCAACAAGAATTAAGCCCGTTTCTTGCTGTCTCATTAATGCCTGAGTTAGAAAATTCATTTTCTACCCGGTGGCTAACTGCTTTAACTTTAGATGAAACATTGGGTGTGTCAATCAATGAATTACTTGAATCATTAGAATCGGAGAATATTGAAGCCAGACATGTTTGGAAACCCCTTCACATGCAGCCGCTTTTTGCGAAGAATAAGAATTATTCGCATAGCAAGAATGAGAATATATCTGAAAAACTTTTTAAAACAGGAATATGTTTACCGTCAGGTTCTAATATGACTCTAGAAGAGCAGAAGAGGATTATTGACTGTATAAAAGTTACCATCAGCAACGGGCTAAAAAAGCGTTAATTGAATTGAAATTATTAAATGACAGACTAAATTACGGGGGCAAAGGAACGGCGGATTGTAAAAATAATCAATTTGATTTATCGCAAGCATGGAGGTTTTTATGGGGCAAACAATAAGTGTTTTCAATTTTTTTCAAATTCTTAGGAAACGTTGGAGATGGATTGTTCTCACAATATTGATCACGGTGTTGACTAGTATTATGTTTACATATTATTTAATTACACCAGTGTATCAGGTTTCTACACAAATTCTTGTCAATCAAAAAACATCTGACAATCAGATAGATTTTTCTCAATTAAGAAATAATGTCGAGCTAATTAGCACTTACACCGATATTATCAAGAGCCCGGTTATTCTAGAAAAAGTAATAGATAAATTAGCAATCAATCAAAATATTGAGCAGCTTAATGGAAATATTTCTGTCAACAACGGAGGCAGTTCACAGGTTTTTTCTATACTGGTTAAGGACTCCGATCCAGAAAGGGCAGTAAACATAGCCAATACCGTATCAGAAGTGTTTCAAACCGAAATTAAAAAAATCATGAATGTAGACAATGTGAGTATACTTGCAAAAGCAGAATTAAAGAAGAATCCAGTTCCTGTGAACCCGAAGCCATTATTTAATCATACTATTGCCATTGTAGTAGGCATATTAGCTGGGATAGGCCTGGCAGTATTGCTGGAGTTATTTGACAAAACTCTAAAGGATAGTCAAGATGTTGAAGCTTATTTAGGGCTTCCTGTATTGGGGGAGGTACAGATTATGCCAAAGCAAAAAGGAAAAAAGGGAGCGGAAATAAGTAACGTGGGAGTTGAAACTCTTGAAACGTAATCTAAAAAATAAAGGGAAAGATGCTGTGACTTTAGCCCCCTACAATAATCCAGGTCAAACAATTACTGAACAATTTAGGATGATAAGGACAAATATTCAATTTTCCGCAGTTGATCAAGATATTAAAACCATTTTGATTACCTCTCCTGAACCTGGTGATGGAAAATCTACAACTGCGGCCAATCTTGCGATTACGCTGGCACAACAAGAAAAACGGGTTTTACTAGTGGATGCGGATTTAAGGAAACCAACTGTCCATTATACATTTAGGGTCAGTAATATTGAAGGACTAACGAGTGTTTTAACTAAGAAAATTTGTAGAGATGAAGCCATTTTGAAGACGTTTATTCCAAACCTTCATATTTTAACCAGCGGCCCCAAACCTCCGAATCCCTCAGAAATGCTGGATTCAAAAGCAATGGAATCATTAATGGAAGAATTAAAAAGCTTGTTTGATTTTGTTGTGTTTGATGCCCCGCCTGTTATGGCAGTTACAGACCCGCAAATCATTGCAGCTAAGTGTGATGGCGTTGTAATGGTGGTGTCCAGCGAAAAAACCAATAGAGACCGAGCGTTAAAAGCAAAGGAAATGCTTGAAAAAGTTAAATCTCGAATTCTTGGTATTGTTGTGAATCGAGTAGCGGTAAAAAAGAGCAAGTATTCCTACTATTATTAATAGTTATTTAAGGGGATATCAGTGTGATTGATATACATTGTCATATTTTACCCAATATTGATGACGGCGCTCCTAATGATTCTGATTTTCTGATGATGGCTAATCAGGCTGTAAGCAATGGAATTACGCATTCATTTGCAACACCCCATCACCTGAATGGCATATTTATTAATCCTAAGGATAAAATCATAAAACTTGTTGGAGAATATAATACCATTTTAGAAGAGAACAATATTCCTCTTCAGATTCATCCGGGTCAAGAGCTGAGGCTCCATCGAGAAATATTTCAGTCCTTAGAAAGGAATGAAATACTAACACTTGATAATAAGGGGAAATATTTATTATTAGAACTTCCTTCCAGAGAAGTTCCTGATTATACACAAGAAGTGGTTTATGAACTGTTATTAAAAGGGTTAACCCCAATATTTGCCCATCCTGAAAGAAACAGAGAATTTCTTGAAGATCATCAGCTTTTATTTGACTTGGCCCAAGAGGGTGCATTATTCCAGTTGACTGCTGGAAGCATTGCAGGGCATTTTGGAAAGAAAATTCAATTCTTTTGTGAAAAAATAATCGAGCACCATTTGGCGCATTTTATCGCAACAGATGCCCATAATATCCACTTTAGAGGGATTAATCTAACGGAAGCATATGATTGGGTTACTAACAAAATTGGAATTCAATATACTTTTTATCTCAAAGAAAATGCTGAATTACTATTAGCAGGGCAAAACTTGCACATTGAGCAGCCAGTGCCTTTTAGAAAGAGGTTCTTGCGTATTTTTTAAGATTAAATTACGGCTCGAACAATGAAGTTATGAAAAGATTGAAAATAACATATTAAGAAAGATGGTGTAGGGGGCGTGTGAGGTATTTACTTGAAGCAGGGGGAGTTCAAAAGAAAAGGCACGTGCTATTCACAGTAATACTCTTTTTAATGGCAATTTTGCTACACCAATCTCAAGTAATATTGGGTATAAACATTTCATTTGCAGACTTTTTTTGCTTAATTGTCTTTGTCATCTTGATAATTAGGAATCAATTAGATATTCCAACACTGCCTTTAAAATTTTTTATTATTGTATCGATGTTTGTTCTGGCAACCGCTGTTATTTATGTTCCTATTCAATTTAATTCCAATACAAATCCAATTGCCATTGTTAGTGATTACATTAAGCTTTCTGCCAGTTTTGTCTACTTTCTTATTGGTTACAATTTATCAAAAATAAACTATTTAGAGAAAACATTGAAATGGTATTCATTATTTTCTATTTTAGTGGGAATTTTGGGGATTATTTTTACGATATTCAGCATTAATGTTTTTTCAAATATTCTATTCTTTGGAGGTACCCGGTTTAGGGGGCTGATGATTGACCCGAATTACTATTCGGTCCTGCAGATTACGGGTCTTGTGTATTTTACCAGATCAAAAATGGTAGAGGCGAGATACAAGTATTTGGCTGTAATCATAACCTTTCTAGCAGTTCTAACTACGGGATCAAAAACAGGAATTATTACTCTGATTTGTTATTTGGCTTTAAGACTAATAGAATATTTGTTTCTGAAAAAGAAAAAAACAGGTGAAGTGGTCGTTCACCTGTTTTTTATTGTGTTTTTGATTTTAATGGCACCATTACCTTTCGGAATATTTGAAAAGGCCATGTATCATTTATCTTCAAGTATACCTTCATTTTTTAGAATTCAAGAACTATTAACAGATATAACTGGTTCCATTTCTGAAAGTGGTTCTGGAAGAGGCGATGCTTGGAATGCTGCTATACAAGTCATTCAGCTGTCACCGTTCTTGGGAGTTGGAATTGGAACTTATACTTCACTTACCGGGGAGATGTTTCATTATGGCAACCTGGCCCATAACACTTTTTTACAGCTATTTGCTGAGTGGGGTATACCACTAGCCACTTGCTTTTTTGGTTATGTATTTTTTTTGCTGGGGAAAGTCTCGCTATTTCGCTTTCACCGTTCAGAAACTAACCTAATCCTGAGGGATATAATGATCATTATGTTGGTGGGGTCAATGGCAATCTCTTTAAACAGTGCCCGGATCCTTTGGTTAATTTTAGGGGCGTTAATTTATTCCGTCAACTCACAACGGATAAATCATAGGTAAATAGAAATATTGAATCGGAGGAGGATTAAATGAATGTATTGGTAAGTGTGAACTGTATTACTTTTAATCAAGAAGATATGATTGGAGATGCGATAGAAAGCTTCCTTGCTCAAAAAACAAATTTTGCCTACGAGATTCTTATTGGTGAGGATTGTAGTACAGATAATACAAAAAAAGTTGTTGAGTCATATAGAGATAAATATCCAGACAAAATTAAACTAATAGCTAACAAGCAAAATTTGGGTTTTATTGGCAATGTTAGAAACCTGCACGAAAAATCAAAGGGGAAATATATTGCCATTTGTGATGGGGATGATTATTGGACCGATCCTTATAAACTTCAAAAGCAAGTAGACTATTTAGAAGAAAATCCAGAGTGTACACTTTGCTTTCATGCTGCAAAAGTGGTTGATAATGAGAAGGAGCCCCTAGGTACAGTTGTCAGGCCAAGTAAAAAAAATAATAAATATTCAGCTGGCGACCTTGTATTTGGTGGTGGAGGTTTTATGCACTCATCTTCAATGATTTATCCAAAACATCTTATGGATACCCCGCCCGATTGGTTTTTTACTTCTTCAGTGTATGACTATCCATTAACGTTAATACTTTCAAGTCATGGCTATGCCTATTATATTGATGAATTTATGTCTGCATACAGAATGGCCAATGGTTCATGGACAACAAGTTTATTGTCCATGAAAAATATGAATACAAAAAAGATTGCTATTAATAAGGGAGATATCCAAATTTTAAAATCATTTAATTTATATTCGAATTTAAAATATAAACAACAAGTAGAAAAAGAGATTTTATTTCGAGAGTTCTTGATATTAATTTACGATCGAAATTTGAAGGAACTAAAAAGCCCGAAATTCAAAAAAGTCTTTAATGACCTGGGATTGAAGAGAAAGGTTAAGTATGTGTTACTGTTTTGTATGCCTAATTTCTCAGCAAAACTTTCGCATTTGTATGGAAGAATTGTCAAAGCCAAATACAATCTTACAAATTGAGGGGGAACAGAATGATTCCATTCAATAAGCCGCCAGTTACTCAAAAAGAACTTAATCATGTACTCGAGGTAATTAACAGCAATCAAAGATTAAGCGGGGATGGTGCATATACAAAGAGATGCCATGAATGGTTTGAAACAAATTTAAATACACCCAAAGCATTTCTGACCACTTCCTGCACACATGCATTGGAAATGGCGGCTATTCTGATTGATATTAAACCGGGGGACGAGGTCATTGCCCCATCATATACATTTGTTTCCTCGGTAAACGCATTTGTTCTTCGCGGCGCCAAAATTATTTTCGTTGATATTCGTCCGGATACAATGAATATCGATGAAAACTTGATTGAAGCAGCGATTACTGATAAGACAAAAGCGATTGTTTTGGTACATTATGCAGGTGTTGCTTGTGAAATGGATTCAATTATGGAAATCGCTAATCGTTACAATCTTTATGTAATTGAAGATGCGGCCCAAGGGATGATGTCAACTTACAAAGGCAAAGCGTTAGGAACAATTGGTGACCTTGGATGCTTTAGTTTTCATGAAACGAAGAACTATTCGATGGGTGAAGGCGGGGCTCTTCTCATTCAAAATGAAAATTTTATAAAGCGGGCAGAAATTATTCGAGAAAAAGGAACAAATCGAGGCGAGTTTTTTCGAGGGCAGGTTGATAAATATACATGGGTAGATATTGGAAGTTCGTACCTCCCCAGTGAATTGAATGCTGCCTACCTTTTTGCCCAACTGGAAGAGGCACATATCATAAATAAAGACCGCCTAAAAAGCTGGCATCTTTACTACGATCATTTGAAAGATTTAGCAAACATGGGGTATATCGAATTACCTCACACCCCAGCAGGTTGTGAACATAATGGCCATATGTTTTTCATAAAGTGCTTAAATATAGAGGACCGTTCGAATTTAATTGAATATATGAAGCAGCATAACGTTTTAACTATGTTTCATTATGTACCATTGCATTCAGCGGATGCCGGATTAAAGTACGGGGAGTTTTCTGGCAAGGATCGCTATACCACAGTAGAGAGTGAACGTCTGCTTAGATTGCCATTATTTTATAAATTAGATGAAGCAGATATCTTGTTTATTACAAACTTAGTTAAAGACTACTATTTGAAAAAGACTAATACAAGTGAAATATTAAATATCCAAAGTTGACAAATTCAAATGAAATAAATGAGGGTATTATAATGCCTAAGGGTGATTCATTAAAACAAAAAGCCATAAAGAGTGTATTTTGGAGCATAGGTGATCAATTTGCGAACCAGGGAATTCAATTTATCTTGCAAATTATTCTGGCTCGAATATTGCTCCCGGAACATTTTGGCATTATTGGAATGATCTTGGTATTTGTGCTTATCTCTAATATCATTATTGAAAGTGGCTTCTCTCAAGCCTTGATTAGGGAACAAGAAGCCACTCAAGCAGATTATTCCACTATTTTTTATTTTAATTTGTTGTTATCTCTTCTGTTATATGGCGTTCTATATGCCCTAGCTCCTATGGTTAGTGCATTTTTTAATGAACCGCAGATAATTCTGATTCTGAGAGTCCTCTCATTAAGCCTTATTATGAACGCGCTGAGTATCATACAAAGAACACTGCTTGCAAAGAAAATTGATTTTAAATCTCAAACCATCATAAACCTAATTTCAGGTGTTTTATCCGGTGTAATCGCTATCGGTTTAGCCTTATGGGGTTTAGGAGTTTGGAGTCTAGTAATAAAGACCCTATCGTTGCAGCTTTTTCAATTGATATTTTTATGGGGATTTAATAATTGGAGACCTTCGTTAATTTTTGAGTTTAACTCATTAAAGAGGTTATTTGGATTTAGCTCAAACCTTATGCTATCTGGATTAATCTCAGTTATCTATTCTAATATATACTTTATTGTCATTGGGAAGATTTATTCAGTTACTCAACTTGGATACTATACAAATTCGGTTAAAATAACCGAAGCAGCCTCACTGTCAATAACATCAGCACTACAGCGGGTGACTTACCCTATACTTAGCACGATCCAAGATGAAGATGAAAGGCTTAAGTATAGTTTTAAGAAAATTATAAGAGTTTCAGCGTTTATTAACTTTCCGTTAATGGTGGGTTTAGCGGCTATTGGAGATTCGCTTGTTTATGTTTTATTTGGAGAAAAGTGGATGCCGATGGTGATTTACTTTCAATTATTATGTATTGCAGGAATGTTATACCCTTTGCACGCGATTGATTTAAATATTCTTCAAGTGAAAGGGAAGTCAAATCTTTATTTACAGTTGAATATCGCAAGAAAGGTAACCCTGACTCTGTTAATCATAGGTGCTGTTTTTTTAAAGATAGGTGTTATTGGATTAATTGGAGTGATTATCTTGCAAACATATATTGATTTTATATTAAATAGCCATTTTGGAGGCAGGGAGATTTCTTACTCTACAATTGAACATATAAAAGATATCACGCATATCTATATCATTACTTTTACAATGGGAGTAGTTGTTTATTTAAGCGGTGTCTTTTTACCGGTAAATCATTATTTAAAATTATTCATTCAATTGATGCTTGGTCCCGCCTATTACATAGGGATTAGTAAGTTTACAAAGGTTGAAGAATTAAAAGTAGTCATGGATATCATCTACCCATTATTTAAAAGGTTCTTAACTAGAAAGAATGAAAGAGTAATCAATCATAATATGTGAGATTTACTTTCGAAACCTGTGTAAACAGGTTTTTTTTCTATTCTCTTTTTTTATCAACGAATCAAAAAGGAAGGAGAAGGTATATGAAAATTTTAATTGTGACCACAATTTCTAATACTGTTAATGCCTTTTTAATTCCTCATATAAAATTTCTGATTGAAAAGGGAAATGAGGTTGAAGTTGCTTTTAATACAGTGGAAGCAGTAAGCCCGAAATTATTTGAACTTGGTTGTTATGTACATCAAATAAAGTTTCAACGAAATCCATTGAAAAAAGAGAATATCACAGCGTACAAAAATATTAAAAAAGTAATTTTAGATGGTGAATATGATTTTGTTCATGTTCATACTCCTGTTGCTGCATTCTTAACCAGACTAGCCTGTCGCAGTATCAAGAATATTACAGTACTTTACACTGCGCACGGCTTTCACTTTTTTAAAGGTGCCCCAAAGAAAAATTGGGCAATCTATTATCCGATAGAAAAAATTGCTGCAAGATGGACTGATGGAATCATTACGATTAATGATGAGGATTATCGAGCCGCTAAAAAGCTAAATATAAAAAAATGTGATTCTGTTTATAAAGTAAATGGAGTCGGTCTTGATTTGAATAAATTCTTTCCACGATCACCAGAGGAAAATGCTCACTTGCGGAAACAGTATGGATATGATGACAAAGCTTTTATTCTAATCTATGTGGGAGAACTCAATCATAACAAGCATCAAGATTTGTTAATAACTACGGTCAATATGTTAAGGGGGAAAATTGAAAATATTAAACTTTTACTTGTAGGAGGAGGGAATCTTTTAAATCATTATAAAGAATTAGTAAGCCGATACGAATTGGAGGAAACTGTTCATTTTTTAGGATCTCGCGATGATGTTCATAGTTTGATGGCCATATCCGATATTGCAGTCTCAACATCTAGGCGTGAGGGTCTTCCCGTAAGCGTCATGGAAGCTATGGCGACAGGATTGCCAATAATTGTAACGAATTGCAGGGGAAACCGTGACTTAGTAACAGATGGAGAAAATGGTTTTGTTATTAATTATGATCCATGGGAGTGTGCCGATGCTATTGAGAAACTTTACCACTCAAATGAATTGAGGCAAAGGTATGGTAAAAACAGCAGGACACTGATTAAAGAGTATGCTTTAGACATTGTTATAAGTGAGCTTGAGGAAATTTATCTTAAACATAAATTAATAAATAATGTAAATATTTACGCTGATATTCAAACTCCCGACAATCTAAAGAAACTGAGTTAACGGGGTGGCATTTTGAATAAGAAAGTATCTATCATTATGGGGATTTATAATTGTGAGCAGGTGTTAGCAGAGTCAATTGAGTCAATCGAAAAACAAACATACGTAAATTGGGAATTAATTATGTGTGATGACGGTTCTGTTGATCGAACATATGAAATAGCTGAGCGGTATGCACAGAATAATGGAAGAATAAAATTACTTAAAAATAAGCAGAATAAAGGGTTGGCTCAGACACTGAACTATTGTTTGCAGCACTGTACAGGCGACTATATTATGCGCCATGATGGCGACGATATTATGCTCGAAAACAGAATTGAGAAACAAGTGAACTATATGAGTGTCCATGCATGTGATGCAGCTGGCGGAGGGGCATATTTATTTGATGATAATGGTGTATGGGGCGAAAGGCAATTAAATAAGAAACCGGGTAAAGAAGTTATGATAACGGGTACGCCTTTTATACACCCTACGGTCATAATGAAACACGATAGATTACTTGAGGTAGGAGGGTACTCCGATAACCAATTTACAAAACAACGATTGGAAGATTATGATTTATGGCTAAAGTTTTATGAAAAGGGCTTTATTCTCGAAAATATGGAGGAGCCATTAATTTACTTTCGTGAAGATCAAGATTCCTATACACGGAAAAGCAGGAGATTTAGATTGACAGAGACGAAGGTGAGACTTAATGCATGTAAACGCCTAAAGATTCCCTATATAAAAAGATTTCTAGCTTTTAAACCATTACTTGTCATGTTAATCCCAAAAAATACTCTAAGAAAATATCATATTTTGCAAGCAAGTCAAAAAAGCTATCACACAAGATAATAATTTTTCAAATGCAATCATTGAAATGGAGCAAAGCGTGTCGGATATCCTGGCTAAAAAGAAGGTGTAAAACAATTGATGAATGCCAAACAACTTTTGAAAAAAGTCCGCAGCCGTCTTGTTTATATTAAGTGGAAAATTCAATACTATCTTTCTAATTCATCTAAAAAAATAAAAACATTAAAAAATAAACACAGCGGAGAAAGATGTTTTATTATTGGCAACGGTCCAAGTTTGACACCTGAAGATTTAAATCTTATCAAAGACGAAACTACCTTTGCTTCTCATAGAATTTTCAATATCTTTGAACTAACAGAATGGCGGCCGACGTATTATATTGGCCAGGATGTTACCTTACTTAAGGAAATAAGCCAACATGCTAAAAATGTTGTGGCAGATTATAAGTTTTTAACAATACAAGTTCAAGATATATATAAATCAATTTTTAACGATGCCATCTATTTCTTTTTACGGTCAACAAACTTTTATCCTAATTTGCCAAAATTTAGCACAGATGCTAGCAGGCAGTTATATGAAGGATACTCAGTTACATACGGAGCGATTCAATTAGCTGTCTATATGGGGTTTAAGGAAATATATCTACTTGGAGTGGATTTTAATTATTCATTGACAGTTGATCATGGGGGGAAAATAACAAAAACAGATGGTGTTAAGGATTACTTTTCCAATGATAACAACATAGGGCTGAATTTACCCAATTTAGAACTATCTTTGTTAGGTTTTCAAGCTGCCGAAAAATTTGCTAAGGAAAATGGTTTTTCCATAAAAAATGCAACTAGAGGAGGAAAATTAGAAGTATTTAAGCGTGTTAGGTTAGAAGATATCGTAAGTAATAAAGATAATTGTGAAAAATTAGCAGCAGTTGAGTAAAAATATTATAGGCGAAGGGGTCAACAATATTATGAAGATTATTGGTGTTATTCCAGCAAGATATCATTCTTCAAGATTCCCGGGTAAACCTTTAGCGGATATTTGCGGCAAGCCAATGATTTGGTGGGTTCATAAGCAACTTAAAATGGTAGCTGAATTAGATGATGTCTTTGTTGCAACAGATGACCCGCGAATTCAAAATGTCTGTGATGAATATGGAATGAAAACGATTATGACCTCACCCAGCCACAAAACCCATTTAGATCGGCTTTTTGAGGTTTCTACAAAAGTAAATGCGGATTTTTATATTAATGTGAATGGTGATGAACCCTTAATTGAGGCTAAGGAGATTAGGAAGATTATCCCGAAAGTGATAGATCCCAATTCATTGTTTGTTGCCAATCTTATGACAGAGCTTAAGAACCCCTTGGAAGCAGTGGATTTTTCCAAAATAAAGATTGCAACGGATATCAATGGTTATGGATTGTACATGGCAAGAAGCCCCATTCCGTATCCGAAAGGGACATATAATTTTGTTTATAAAAAGTTTGTTGGTGTCCAATGTTTTACAAAAAGCGCCCTGGAATTCTGTTACAAAGCCAAAAGGGGGCCATTGGAAGCTGCTGAAGATATTGATGAGTTTAGATTTTTGGAAAATGGGCAAAAAATTAAATTTATTGAAGCAGAAGTTCAGACTTTATCAGTGGATACTCCCAAGGATTTAGAAGCGGTTAACTTGATTTTAACAAATCAATTAAAACAGGGAGATTATGTCTATGAGTGAGATTATGATTCTTGATTGTACCCTTCGTGATGGCGGTTATATTAACGGGTGGAATTTTGGAGAGAGAACAATAAAAAGAATCATTTCAAAATTAACAGAGTCCAAAATTGATATTATTGAGTGCGGCTTTATTGAAGAAGGTGGTACCAACCCTAACAAATCCTTATTTGAAGGCGTAGAAAGAATTAAAGAATATATTGAGCCTAAAAGAGAAAGTACAACTTATGTAGGAATGATCGCGCAGCCGTATATTCCGATTGATAAAATTTCTGATTATACTGGCCGTTCTATTGATGGTATTCGATTAACTTTTCATGAACATGAAGTGGAAGAAGCCATGACCTATGGACAGGAATTAATCGAAAAGGGATATAAGGTATTTATTCAACCGGTTGGAACCACAAGTTATTCTGATTCAAGCTTATTGGAATTAGTGGAGAAAGTTAATAAGTTGAAACCGTATGCTTTTTACCTGGTAGATACCCTCGGAATCATGTATAAAAACGACCTACTCAGAATGTTTCATTTATTGGATAACAATTTGGTTCAGTCCATATCCATTGGGTTTCATTCACATAATAACCTTCAATTATCTTTTTCCAATGCACAGGAGCTATTGATGCTTCATACAAAAAGAAATATTATCATCGATTCTTCTGTAATGGGTATGGGAAGAGGTGCAGGAAATCTTTGTACAGAGCTGGTTACAAATTACATTAACGAAAATATAGAAGAAAGGTATGATACTATCCCTTTGTTAGAAATCGTTGATGAACATTTAAGCCATATTTTCACTGAGACAAAATGGGGGTATTCAATACCCTATTATCTTGCAGCAGTAAATGGCTGCCATCCTAACTATGCTTCCCACCTATTAAATAAACAGACGATTTCAGTAAAAGCAATCAATGCCATCTTGAAACAATTACCAAATAAAAAAAGAGACCTCTATGATAAAAGCTTCATAGAAGATTTATATATCAACTATCAAAGTAACTTTGTATATGATGCTGACGATCTACATTTAATAAAAGAAATGATATCTGGAAGGGAAATCCTTATTATTGGGCCTGGAAAGTCGATTGAGCTGGAAAAGGAAATGATAAATGATTTTATTCAACGATTTGACCCGTTTGTATGTAGTGTCAATTTTATCCCTGATTCATATAAAGTTGATGCAGTTTTTATCAGCAACCTAAAGCGATTTGAAAGTATAGCAGAGGAATTAACCGATAAAGCTGCAAACACTGCTCTAATTACAACATCTAATATTATTAAATCTAAGGAGATTCATTCATTAATCGTAAATTATTCAGATTTACTAATAAATAATCCAGTTATTTCAGATAATGCAGGATTAATGTTAATAAATCTTTTTCATCGATTATTTGTAAAAAGACTGTATTTGGCGGGTTTTGACGGCTTTAGCATAAATAAGAACAGTAACTATTTTTCTGTTGATATGAACAATAATGCAGGTCTAGAAAATCTGATAAACATTAATGAAGAGATCACTAATTACTTGTCATTGCTTGGAAAGAAAATTGATATTCAATTTATTACAAAGACAGTTTATAGTGACACTTCTATTGACACTATTTTGCAATAGGTTAAGTGGAGGAACTATGAAATATTCTATGGTTATTTTCGATTTGGATGGCACGTTACTCGATACTTCTCAAGGTATCATGTTGGGTGCGAGTTTTACAGCGAAAAAAATGGGTGCTCCAGAGTTATCGCCTGATAAGCAAAAAAGCTTTATTGGTCCGCCGCTCTTGGATTCTTTTATTCGAGAATGCGGCCTTTCTGAAAATGAGGCCAGAACTGCAGTAGAAATATATAGGAAAAGATATAAAGAAAAAGGATTATATGAGGCAAAGCATTATGGTCAAATAGAAGAATTGCTTGTTTATTTAAAAAAGGCAAATTATCAAACTGCGGTAGCTACTCTGAAAATGGATGCCTTCGCGAAGGAAATTTTGAATCACTTTGGCCTGGAACAATATTTCGATTCAATAAAAGGAATTGATGAAAAAGATACACATTCTAAGTCCGATATCATATCAATGTGCTTGAAGGAATTAGACCAAGGTAATCCTGCAAAAGCAGTCATGATCGGCGACAGTATTTATGATGCCATAGGGGCTGAACAACTGGGAATGGACTTCATAGCTGTAACGTATGGATATGGATTTCAAACTAAAGAAGAAGCTTGTAAAAGTAAAAACGTATTTATTGCTGAATCTGTTAGAGATATTATTACATTTTTTGAAGTTTAATCATGGTGATGACTTTCCTTACGGAGCTTAAAATGAGAAGAATAACTTTTATTATTCTAGGCTTACTTCCACTACTATTTTTTTTGTTTTCCTGTGCTAATCATTTAAACAGGACAGTAAGTTTCAATGTAAAGGACTATGGTGCAATGGGTGATGGAGCAGCAGATGACACGATTTCATTTCAAAAGGCGATTAATGCCGTTGCAAAAAATGGCGGCGGAGATGTTTACATTCCATCGGGAACATATATTTTACAACCTATTTATCTGAAATCGAATGTCAATTTAGTAGGAGAAAGTCGTGATACGGTTAAGATAAAATTAATCGATCACGCATCTGAATGGTCACGAATTGTTACTGTTGAAAATGCTGAAAATGTAAAAATTCAGAATATCACCTTTGATGGAAATTATAAGATGAATAAAACTGGAAATGAACATATGCATGACATTTTCATCTACGATAGCAAAAACATAGTTATTGACAATAATCGGTTAATAAATGCAGTCGGAGATGGAGTATCGGTTTCAGGTTCAAGGAAAACAAGTAAGTACATCACAATATCAAACAACCTCATTGAAGATTGTCATCGGGCGAACATTGTTATTGAACAGGTAAACCATATAAAAATCTATAACAATATAAGTAAATCTAAAACGGGCAAGCCGGTACTGCATTTTGAGCCCTGGGAAGAAATGAACTTCTCAGATGCCAAAATTTATAAAAATACATTTGAGACAAATCAGGAACCTGATTATTATTCAATTCAACTTCGTGGTGGATGGGGAGAAGGGAACTATTTTAATGAAATAGAATTTTATCATAATACAGTAAATAGTCCTGATGCCGAATTTCTTGTGATGGTGACTAAGGGCGCAAAAATCCATGATAATATCCTTAATGTGGCTAATATTTACATTTGGGTCCAGAATGAGGATTTGAATTTTTATAGAAACAAAATTAATTCTCATGATGGATTTGTCATTGAGGGAACATGGGGAATGAATTCCAAACGAACCACCATTGCAGATAATACTGTAACTCTTAATGGGGGGGATGCAATTAGGATTTTGCTTGGTTCACAAGATACAATCTTCAAAGGAAATACTTTTAATAATAAAGCAAAAACCCATAAAGCTGCCTATATGAATGCAAGACTTACAGATATTTCAAATACAGACTTCATTGACAATACATTTACTAATTTTGAATATGGAATTGTGACAGATAATGACCAAAATAAATATGTAAATGGTTTAAACATAAAGGGGAATACCTTTAAAAACATTAAAAAGCATTCCATTTATGCACCAATGGAATCCAGCAGGTCTGTTAGTGTTGGAAAAAACGTATATATTAATGCGGGAGCCATATTTGTAAAGGAAAAAGATTTTTAGAGAGTTAGTCATTCAATTAGGTATTTAGGTTAAGGGAGCAGTGTAATTATGAAAAAAATATTATTTCTAGGTGGTACTGCTCAACAAATTCCCGCTATTAGATATGCCAAGGAAATGGGTTACTATACAATACTATGTGATCGTCAATCAAATACACATTGTCAAAAATATTCGGATGAGTATTATTGTATAAGTACAACAGATAGAGAGGGAATTTTGGAGATTGGCAGAAAAAGAGAAGTTGATGGAATTGTTGCTTTCATCTCTGATACTGCTGCTTCAATAGCTGCCTTTGCAGCAAATAAGTTAAATTTGCCGTCCCATCCATATGAATCAGTATCTATACTAACAAATAAGGAGCAATTCAGGAAATTTCTGCGCGAAAATGGATTCCCCTGTCCAAGGGCAGATAGCTACAAAGTATTTAAAGAAGCAAAGAAAGATTTAAGTAACTTCCACTTTCCTATCATGCTAAAACCTGTAGATTCATCAGGTAGCAGGGGAGTCACTCGTGTTGATTCAATAACGGACTTTGAGGGAGCCTTTGAAAAAGCTCTTTCGAATTCAAGAGAAAAAACGGTCATTGTCGAGGAATTTATCGAGATGAACCATGATTATCAAATTGGCGGGGATGTTTTTATCATTGATGGCCGCCTTGAGTTCTGCGGTTTTTTAAATTGCCACAGAAATAAACAGGTAAATCCCAATGTTCCAGCAGGTAAAAGTTACCCGTTATTTCTGGAAAAGGCGAGAACTAGTTTAGTCCGCTCGGAGCTGCAAAGACTGATTGATCGATTAAACCTTAAAACTGGCGCCTTAAATATCGAAGCCATTATTGGCCGCGATGGGAAGGTCTACTTCATTGATATTGGACCCAGGAATGGCGGGAATTTAATCCCCGACTTTTTGAAAATCATAACCGATATTGATTTTGTAGGGGCAACTGTAGAGGCTGCATTAGGCAATAAAGAGCTCAAGGTAAATTATGAGCCTAAGGAGGAGTTTTATTCCAGCTACACAGTCCATTCCGCCAAACCGGGAAAGTTGGAGGCTATACTATTCAAGAATGGAATTGAAAATCATATTATTCATAAAGAAATTTATAAGGAAAAAGGCGACAAGATAGAGGCGTTTACTGACGGAACGAAGGCGCTCGGATTTGTGTTTTTGAAGTTCAAGGGTTTGGAAGAACTTAAAGAGAAAATGAATCATATTACCGAATATATTAGTGTCCAGGTAAGCTAGATTTTTATTTGTAATTTGAGGTGGAACAATGAGTTACTATTTTCAAGTAATCGAGTCAACCCACGACTGGGAATTTTTATTGAAAACCTTCAAAGACCCGGATGTCTACTATACTCGTGAATATGGAAATATATTCGCAAAAATGGAAATTGGGCAGCTACATGCTGCTTATTATAAAGATGGATTATCAAAGGTATTCTATCCATTTATAAAAAGGAAAGTTGATTGGGCAGGCGAAGAAATTTATGATATTGTAACTCCCTATGGCTATGGGGGGCCTCTGCTGGAGGGAAGCGGGCAATCAATCAGATCATTTTATGATTGTTTTTCAGATTATTGTAATGAAAACAATATCATAACGGAAACCATTAGATTCCATCCGATCATTCGAAATTATGAAGTTTGCAAAAGTATCATGGATGTGGCTTATATAAGAAAAACAACAGCAGTTGATCTAACCTTATCAATTGAAGAAATTCGGGAACATTACTCCGTCATGAATAAAAGAAATTTAACGAGGGCCAGAAAAGGGGGCCTCTTTTGTTTTTTAGCAGAAAATACGGCGGAAAATATCCGACAATTCATAGGGCTATATCAGGAGACGATGAACCGGAATCAAGCAGACGGATTCTATTACTTTACCGAGGATTATTTTTTTCAACAAATGGAGAGTACCAGCATAAGTGACAGCTATTTATTGTTTGCAAAATATAAAAGCGAAATTGTTGCAGGAGTCTTGGTAATGAAGGGTCTGCACTTTTCACATTACCATCTTGGGGCTTCCAAGACCTCGTATTTACACCTAAAGCCTAATAACCTGTTATTTGATTTTATGATTGAATTTTGCCAGTCAAAGGGATCAACCTTGCTCCATCTTGGCGGCGGTTACCAAGAAAATGACGGATTATTCAAGTTTAAATCTTCGTTTACCAATAACAATAATTTTGAGTATTTTATAGGTAAAAGGGTCTATAATCAGGAAATTTATAATAAAATTATCGAGGATGTAAAAAGCCGTTATAAGGTAAATGAACAATATTTTCCAATATATAGAGGCAAAAGGGAACAGCTTATTGACCTCTCGAGCAAGCCTTTAAACTTATCCGAGCGTTCGTTTTAGTGAAGGGATTAATCCTACATTGGAAAGGAAGACAGAAATGATTGTCGATATTCATAACCATATCCTATACGGGGTGGATGATGGACCGCAAACGCCGGATGAAACAATCTTGTTGGCCAAACAGGCTGTAGCTTCTGGAATTCACCATGTTATTGCAACACCCCACCATAAGCATCGACATAAACATGCTTTCTATGAAAACGATTATAGGAAGATATTGATATTAGTAGAGGAAGTAAATATTTTACTTCAGAACCAAGGAGTTCCCTTAACTGTTTATCCGGGAATAGAATTTCACCTCCATGACCAGATAGAACATGATATTGAATATAATTTAGAGCATTTTTTAACGCTTAATAATACAGGGAAATATTTGTTAATAGAGCCCCCTTGCAGCTATTTGCCGACCAATACCGAAGAGGTTTTATTAGAATTGAAGCGGAAGGGATATTCTCTTATTTTAGCCCATCCGGAGCGGAATAAAATTTTGAGAAGATATCCGGAGAAAATTTTTAATATGGTCCGACAAGGAATTCTAATGCAGGTAACGGCCAGCAGTTTATTAGGCAAAGATGGCAAGAGATTGCAGAATTTTTCCAGGTATATATTCAATCATAATCTTGTCCATTTGATTGCTTCTGATGCCCACCACTTTTCCCGCCGCAAATTTGAATTGGTATCAGCCTATAATTGGATAGAAGAAAATTATACCGCTTCTGATCGCTCATATTTTATGGAAAATGCTGCCCATATTCTAGACGGTTCAGATATTAACATGAAGGAGCCAAAATTTATTAAAAGAAAACTTCAGTACTTTTTTGTCCCTCATCAAACAATTCAAACGGAACAGGCGTGAAAGAAAAGGGGTGAGTACCTCCTGTTAAATGATAGCCAATTATTCACGGTATCTGTCAATTATTAAGGGGGAAATGGCATTGAAACGTATCATAGACTTAGTGGGAGCTGTGGCAATATTAGTTGTTTTTTCACCGATTATACTGCTGGCTGCCACAATGATTCAAATAAGAATGGGTTCGCCAATTTTATTCAAGCAACTTCGACCGGGACTCCATGGGAAACCATTTTATATTTTTAAATTTAGGACGATGATCGAAAAATGGGATGAAAACGGGAAGATGCTCCCGGGAAAATATCGGTTAACCAAATTAGGAATCTTGCTTAGAAAATACAGTCTTGATGAGTTGCCGCAACTAATTAATGTCATTAAGGGGGAATTAAGTTTAGTTGGCCCTCGGCCCTTATTAATGGAATATCTTCCTTTATATACAAAAGAACAAGCAAGAAGGCACGATGTCAAACCAGGAATAACCGGATGGGCTCAGGTGAATGGACGTAATGCTATTAGTTGGGAGGAGAAATTTCAATTAGATGTTTGGTATGTTGATCATCAGTCCCTGTGGCTTGATCTAAAAATATTACTATTAACCGTTAAAAAGGTCATCAAGAAAGAGGGAGTGAGCGCTAAAGATCATTTCAGCATGGAGAATTATAGGGGTAAATCAAATAATCAAGTAAAAAATATAAATTAATCGAGCTGAAAGATACCTTAATGATGGGGTGCTTAACCATGGAGAAAATCTTAATAACAGATGTCGGTGTTGCTCCTGCGGAAAATGTTATTAAATCTTGGCAAGCTTCTGCATATAAAAACGAAGTAATTGGTGTATCAAGAAACCCTTATAATCTCTACTCTTCCAAAGCTGATGTAAAACGACATATTCCCTATGAATTTGCATTTGGGGAAAATTATAAAGTATCATTATTGAAAATAATAAAAAATGATAAACCGAAATTGGCAGTTTTTATGAATGATAGAGAAATCTTGGAGGCTTCAAGGATTCGGGAAGCCATCTTGGCAACAGGGACTAAGTTATTTATGCCTGACCATGATGTTATTGAAACATGTACAGATAAATTTAAATCATACACAAAGTGGGAATCCCAGGGTATTAAGGTTCCTCAAACTATGTTTATTAATGATGACAAAGACTTGGGGATAGCATTTAAGAAATTGGCGGACAGCGAGGGGAAAATATGGATCCGTTCAATAGTAGGGGCAGGCGGCAGAGGCGCCTTGCCAACTAATGATTATGAATTTGCAAGGAATTGGATTAATTTATATAATGGCTGGGGTCAATTTACTGCATCAGAATTGCTCCAGGCTGATAAAACGGCTACTTGGTTATCGATTTGGTATGAAGGTGAATTAGTGGTAGCCCAGACCAGAAGAAGAAAGTCTTGGGGATTTGCCAATCGGACTTTATCTGGAGTAACGGGTATCACAGGTGTTGGGGAAACCTTTAGTGATGATATAATAAATAAAGTGGCTTTAGACTCGATACTGGCTATCGATTCCAAACCTCATGGTGTATATGGGGTAGACATGACCTATGATAGAAACGACTTTCCAAATCCTACTGAAATAAATATGCGTTTTTTTACTACTTGTTACTTTTTTACGGAAGCTGGCCTTAATATGCCTGAAATCTATAAAGATATCATTTTATCTCAAAAATTCCCATCTCTTGAGAAAAAAATTAATCCGCTGCCAGATGGGTTACTCTGGATTAGAGATATGGACCGTGAGCCGGTTTTAACAACCGAGGAAGAAATTAATTTGACAGTAAAAAAGCCGGGATAAGCCATTATAAGCTTATCCCGGCTTATGGATAGACATGTTATTTGTTCAAGTTAGGATTTGTCCAAGAGCCTATCCTGGCTTGAATTTAAAAACGCAAAAACTTCACACAAACCGCCTCAGGCGCCTTAACCCCAGCCTGCAGCAATGTCAACCGCCCAGAATCCTCATCCCGCGCAAACAGCGCCAAAGTCCCCGACTCTTGATTCGAAGCCACAATAAATTTCTCAGAAGGATCCAATGCAAAATCCCGTGGCCAATCGCCTTCAGTAGATGTGAGCTCAATAAACGCCAATTCACCAGTTTCCCCATTTACACTAAACACCGCAATACTGTTATGCCCGCGATTGCCCGCATACACAAACCGGCCGTCCGAGGAAATATGAATCGCGCTTCCCTGGTTATTTCCCGTAAAATCCCCCGGCAAAGTAGAAATATATTGCTTCTCGGAAAAATGGCCAGTTTCGGAATCGTAGTTTAATGCGACGACTTCCGAGCTGAATTCTGTCATCACATAAGCCCATTTTCCATTAGGATGGAACGTAAGATGGCGCGGTCCGCTTCCAGCTTTCAAAGGCAGCAGTTTAACCTTCGTTAAGGTCCCGTCATCGCCGACGTTATATGTAATTAATGCATCGGTTCCCAATTCCACAACCGCCAAGTACTTTTCATCCGGAGTCAGTCCAGCATAATGGGTATGGGCTTTTTCCTGGCGCGGGTCCGGACCGCGGCCTTCATGCTTAATCACCGATACAGCAGGAGAAATTGAACCGTCTTCTGGGTTAACCAAATGTGATTCAACCGAGCCCTTATGATAGTTGGCTCCAAACACAAACTTGCTATCACTATCCACACTCACATGACATGGAGGAGCACCTTCGCTCACTTCGCGATTAATAGCTGTTAATTCCCCGTTATCCCCAACAGAAAATGCTGCAATTCCACCATTGTCGCCTTCTTTCGCAACAGCATATAAATAGCGATTGTCCTTGGTGATATTTAAATATGTAGGATTACTTAGTTCTGCAGCAAGCTTCACATCCTCTATTGTTCTTTCCAAGGTATTTAACATAAATGTGTAAATTCCCTTACTTTCCCCTTTGGTATACGTTCCGATATACCCTATATAACTCTCATTGTTTGTCATTTCTTAGGCACCTCGTTAAATAAAAATAATCATACATTCATATCATAACCCAAAAATCATTTTTCACCATATTGAAACGACTTTGCGGTGTTTCACCTTTATAAATAATGGTATGATATGTTTAAATGCAAAAAACGACGGGATTTGACATCAGAAGCGGGGGTTTTAATATGTTAAACACTCGAATGACGGTTATTATACGTGAGCTAATGAAAGCGGATACTACAGTTACAAGTGAATACTTGGCCAAAGTGCTTGATGTCACTTCAAGGACAATTCGAAATGATGTCAGGGAGCTTGAGTCCATAATTGCTGACTTTGGTGCGGAAATTAAATCAATTCGCGGGTCAGGTTATCAGTTGATTGTGCAAGATGACCATTTATTCCGCCAATTACTGCAAGAAGCGGCAGATAACAAATGGGAGCAAAATGGTGAGGTACCAACATTGCCGGAGGAACGGGTACGTTATGTCATCAAGCGGTTGCTGCTGTCGGAAGAATATATAAAGCTTGATGATATCGCCGATGAACTATTTATCAGTAAGTCCACTCTTCAAAACGACCTTAAGGATGTCAAAGACGTTTTTCGCCGCTACGGGATTTCATTGAAGAGCAAGCCGAATTTTGGCTTAAAGGTAAAGGGTGAAGAATTTAATCTGCGTTTATGCATAGCTGATCATATTTTTAACAATATCGAAAATGAAATGGATATTGACAACAACCATGTTCCGTTATTTCTAAAAGATGATTTAGATACAATTAGGAAGATCATCTTGGATAGAATAATTCAACATAATATCGCCTTATCAGATATTGGGTTAAATAATCTCGTCATACATATCGTTATCGCCTATAATCGAATCAAAAATGAAAAGTATGTTTCCATGGTTACGCAGGAATTGGCAGAGTTGAAAAAGCAACAACAATATCTAGTTGCTCAGGAAATTGTTAACGAGCTCCAACATGAATTAGGGGTAGCTTTTCCTGAAGAGGAGATTGCCTATATAACCATACATTTGCTAGGTACAAAAATGGTGACTGAACTTCATTTGGATGAAACGAAAATTCAAGGAATCATCGATCAGCAAATATATGAAATAGTAAAGGAAATTATTGATACCGTTGCCGATGATCTTCATTTAAATATTAAGGACGACCATGAATTGTTTGTTGCACTAAGCCTGCATTTACGGCCGGCGATTCATCGCTTCCAATATGGGATTAACTTGCCGAACCCACTGCTTGACGATATTAAAGCAAAATACCCAGCGGCATTTCAGGCTGCCGTCATTGCGGGAATTGTTCTGAAGCGAAGACTTAATATTGAAATTAATGAAAATGAAATGGGCTATTTGGCACTGCATTTGGGGGCCGCCATGGAAAATCAGAAAATCGACAACACGCCGAAAAAATGCATGATCGTTTGTGCATCAGGTGTAGGAAGCGCAAGGCTCCTTGCATCGAAAATCCAGTCGAAGTTCGGTTCGAGAATTGAGATTGTCGGTACGACCGATTTCTATAAAATTGGCAAAATTCCTCTGGATTCTCTGGATTTCTTGATTAGTACTATACCCATTCCCCGGGATATGCCTATCCCGGTCATTCAAGTCAATACCATTCTTGGTGGTTCGGATTTGGATAAGATCGAAATGGTCATTACCGAAAGCCTTAACCAAAGACTGAAGTACCTAAAGGAAGAATTGGTATTCCTGCAAATGAATTTTGCCACCAAGGAGGAGGTCCTGAAGTTTCTCGGGGACAAACTGCAAACACTAGGACTTGTAGACGACCAGTATCTTGACAGTGTTTTTGAACGGGAAACGTTATCGCCAACAAGCTATGGGAATTTTGTAGCGATTCCACATCCATTAACGCCCAAGACAGATTCTACGTTTTGGACAATCTGTACATTGCAAAAGCCAATTGATTGGTGCGGGAAACGAGTTCAATTTGTCTGTCTCCTAAATGTTGAAAAAAATAGCTCTACGGATTTACAAAGCATGTACGATTTGTTAGTGCAAATAATCGATGATAGTCAAGTGGTGCAGCAGCTGATTAAATGCAAAACATTTAAAGAATTTGAGGCGATTTTTCGAAAAGCTTAACCGCTCTATCTGGAGGGAAATATGAATATATTATTATGTTGTTCAGTAGGTATGTCTTCAAGCCTTTTGGTATCCAAAATGAAAAAAATCGCTTTGGAGCAAGGGATTGATTGCAAGGTTTGGGCTGTCGCAATTGATGCTGTATCCAAACATATTGATGAGGCGGATGTCCTATTGTTGGGTCCGCAGGTTCGCTACTTGCTTCCTGATTTCAAACGCGCGGGTGAGGAAAAAGGAATTCCGGTTGCGGTTATAAATTCCGTTCACTATGGAACAGTCAACGGTACAGAAGTATTTAAATTCGCCAGACAATTATATAACTCAAAAAATGAAGGATGAGCTGCTGCGCTTATCCTTCTTTTGCATTAGATTAGAGGCTTTTGCATTTTTCAAATAATTCTTTCTAACCATTTCCGTTGCGTAACGGAAAAAGGTTGTGTGTAAATGAAAGCGTTTTTATTTTATGATTAAGACATCAAGAGGGAAACAACTTAGAGAGCAAGATGAATCAGCCATTATTCAAATTATTTTAGCGATGACTCTCTCTCTTGAATAAATACTTTTAGGGGGAATTACCAACAATGAATATCTTATTATGTTGTGCAGCAGGAATGTCCACAAGTCTTTTAGTAACAAAAATGGAAGCGTATGCAAAAGATCAAGGAATCGAAGCGAAAATTTGGGCAGTAGGTGCCAGTGAAGTAAATAACCACATCGACAACGCCGATGTTCTTCTACTTGGACCACAGGTTCGTTACTTACTTCCTAAAATGAAAACACTTGGAGCAGAAAAAGGGATTCCAGTGGATGCAATCAATCCAGTTCATTATGGAATGTGCAATGGTCCAGAAGTAGTGAAATTTGCCCAAAATTTAGTGAAAAAATAAAGGAGTGGATTAAATGAGCAAAGTTAATAATTTCCTAGAAAACAAGGTTATGCCGGTTGCAGCCAAAGTTGCAGGTCAGCGCCACCTTCAAGCATTGCGTGACGGTCTTATCCTTACAATGCCATTATTAATTATTGGTTCACTTTTCTTGGTTATCAGATGGCTTCCGTGGTTCGGCGACCCAGAACGTCAATACATGATCACAAACGAGTTCTTACAAAACATTTTGAATTATCCATACGATGCAACATTTAACACAATGGCCCTTGTTGCAGCCTTTGGTATCGCCTACCGGCTGGCGGAAAGTTATAAAGTGGACGGGCTTACCGCAGGTGCTGTGTCACTTGTAACATTCTTGATGGTAACACCTTTCAAAACTGTGTTTACTCTTGCCGATAACAGTACAGTAGACGTTGGTGGTGTTATCCCAACCGCTTTAACAGGTTCAGGCGGATTGTTCGTTGCCATTATTGTTGCTCTATTATCAACAGAAATTTATCGTTTTGTCGTTCAAAAGGACATCATTATCAAAATGCCTGATGGCGTACCGCCAAGTGTATCGAAATCATTCGTAGCCTTAATTCCTGGTTTTGTTGTCATCATCATTTTCTGGTTATTGCGTATTGGAATCGAACAAACCGACTTCCAAAGTGTTCACAATATTGTTAGAGACTTGCTGCAACAACCAATTAGCAAATTAAGTGGAACTCTGGTTGGTATGTTAGTCGTTGTATTCTTAGTTGAAGTGTTATGGACAACCGGTCTTCACGGTGCAAGTATTGTCGGTGGCGTAATGAGCCCAATCTGGCTTCAAGCTGCCGCTGAAAATGCTGCTGCAATGCAAGCTGGGAAAGAAGTTCCTCACATCTTTACCGGACAATTCTACGAGATCTTTGTTCACGTGGGTGGTTCCGGAGCAACTTTAGCTCTTGTTTTCGCAATGGTATTATTCGCAAAGAGCCAGCAATTGAAGCAATTAGGCCGTTTATCAATTGGACCTGGTATCTTTAACATCAACGAACCGATCACATTCGGTATGCCAATTGTTATGAACCCAGTTATGATGATTCCGTTTATTTTAACACCAATGGCGATTGTCATTTCCACATGGTTGGGTATGGAATTCTTCGGTGTGGCAAAGCCGAATGGAGCAGTTCCGCCATGGACAACTCCTATCTTCTTAGGCGGTTTCTTGGCAACAGGTAAGATATCATCGATTGTTATGCAGCTTGTAAACTTTGCAATCGCATTTGCCATTTACTTCCCATTCATGAAGGCATATGACAAAACATTGGTTAAGCAAGAAAACGACGCAAAAAATAACGCAGCATAATGAAATTGACTTGAAAATTGAATTAGGGCTTGCCAATCGGCAGGCTCTTATTCTTTGAAACTTCTATAAAGGTGTGAGCATAATGACAAAAGAAGAATTATATGGTTTAAGTTTCCAATTAATTTTACACAGTGGCAACGCCAGAAGCCTGGCTATGGAGGCCATCTATGCTGCAAAGGATAAAAACTTTGACGAAGCAAATGAAAAATTAAACGAGTCTGAAAAAGAATTGAACGAAGCTCATCATTTTCAAACACAATTAATTCAAGCCGAGGCAGGCGGGGAAAGCTTCGACATTCCCATCATTCTGGTTCATGCCCAAGACCATTTAATGACAGCCATGACATTGAAAGATCTAGCAAGGGAATTAGTGGAAATTCGTCAAGAAATGAATAACTAGAACGTCAGGAGGTTTTTTAATTGACTAAACAAACACTTAAAATCGCCACAATCGGCGGAGGATCCAGTTATACTCCAGAATTGGTGGAAGGATTTATCAAACGATACGATGAACTGCCATTACGTGAACTATGGCTTGTCGATGTGGAAGAAGGCCGCGAAAAGCTTGAAATCGTAGGAAATCTGGCAAAGAGGATGTTTGAAAAAGCTGGTCTTCCGGTTGAAGTTCATTTAACTATGGACCGCCGTGCAGCCTTAAAAGATGCTGATTTCGTTACCACTCAATTACGTGTTGGACTTTTGGAAGCTCGTGCAAAAGATGAGCGGATTCCGCTGAAGTACGGCGTATTGGGGCAGGAAACAAACGGACCTGGCGGACTATTTAAAGGTCTTCGTACGATTCCAGTTATCCTTGATATCGTTAAAGACATGGAAGAGCTTTGTCCGGATGCATGGCTTGTAAACTTTGCAAATCCAGCTGGAATGGTGACAGAAGCAGTGCTTCGTCATAGCAACTTCCGTAAGGTTGTAGGTCTTTGTAACGTACCAATCGGTATGGAAATGGGGATTGCCAAGCTTTTAGATGTTGATCATTCCAGAGTACGAATCGATTTTGCCGGTTTGAACCATATGGTTTACGGTCTTGATATTTATGTTGATGGTATCAGTGTGAAAGACAAAGTAATTGACATGTTGACTAACCCTGAAAACACCAGCTTTGTTAAAAATATTGAGGGTCAGGGCTGGGAGCCTGAATTTATCAGAGCATTGGGTGCCTTAACTTGCCCTTATCACAACTATTATTACAAAATGCCAGAAATGGTTAAGAAAACGATTGAAGCCGCTGAAAAAGAAGGAACTCGTGCTGAAGTGGTTAAGCGTCTCGAAGATGATTTGTTCGAATTATACAAAGATCCTAACCTGAACATTAAGCCGCCTCAATTGGAGAAGCGCGGTGGTGCTTACTACTCCGATGCTGCAGTTCGTTTAATTTCTTCTATGTATAACGATAAGCGCGACATTCAGCCTGTCAACACGATGAACAATGGTGCAATTGCCAGCATACCAAATGATTCCGCTGTTGAAGTAAGCTGTATCATTACTAAAGATGGTCCTAAGCCAATTACAATGGGTGACATTCCGGTTGCTGCCCGCGGTCTTGTTCAACAAATCAAATCGTTTGAACGCATCTCAGCTGAGGCAGCAGTTGAAGGCAACTATGACAAGGCCGTTCTTGCTTTGACGATTAACCCGCTTGTTGCAAGCGACAAGCTTGCTAAGCAAATCGTTGATGAAATGCTTGAAGCCCATAAAGATTACTTGCCACAATTCTTCAACAAGTAAAAAATTTAGGACCTGAGCTTTCAGGTCCTATTTTAAAATAGGGGGAAAGAACATGATTAAATTAATTGTAAACAGCGACGATTTTGGTTATTCAAGAGCGATTAATTTCGGTGTCATTGATGCACATAAGTATGGGATCTTAAATTCAGCTACGCTTATGACCAATATGCCGGGTGCGGAGCATGCATTTCAACTGGCAAAAGAAAACCCTGAACTCCAAGTGGGTATACATCTTGTTTTGACATGTGGAAAGCCGCTTACTAACGTACCTGATCTTGTTGATGAGGATGGCTATTTCAAAAAGAATAGCATTATCTTTAATGATCCGAATCTTAATGTTGAACAAGTTGAGCAGGAATGGACAGCACAAATTGAAAAATTCCTTGCTTCCGGGGTCCCTCTTACTCACATGGATTCACACCATCATGCACACGGTATCCCGCTTCTGCTTCCAGTGGTTCAACGACTTTCGAAAAAATACAATTTGCCAGTACGCTGCTCTGGTGATGTTAAAATTGAAGGAGTTCCTGCATTTTCGGATGTTTTGACAACTGATTTTTACGGGGAAACACTTACATTTGATTACTTTGAAAAATTGGCCGACCGTTTTCCAGATGGGACAGTGGTAGAGGTAATGGCTCACCCTGGATATCTTGATTCATCAGTACTTACTGGTTCATCTTATAATGTACACCGAGTAAAAGAGCTTGAGATCCTAACGACTGTCAAGCTTCCGGACAATATTCAACTTGCCTAATCGTTAAAGACAAATCATAGTTCCGGTGTATGATTACACCGGAACCAACTTAGTATATTTAATTGACTACATAGTTAAGGAGAGAAATGCTATGATACATGAAAATCTAAAGCCATTTCCTGCTGGTTTTTTATGGGGGTCGGCATCAGCAGCCTATCAGGTAGAAGGAGCCTGGGATACAGACGGAAAGGGGCCATCGAACTGGGACCAGTTCGTCAGGATTCCTGGCAAAACCTTTAAAGGGACCACAGGCGATGTCGCCGTTGACCACTACCACCGCTATCAGGAAGACGTGCGGTTAATGGCGGAAATGGGACTGAAGGCTTATCGTTTTTCAGTGGCGTGGAGCCGTATTTTTCCGACTGGAAAAGGGGAAGTTAACGAGAAAGGGTTAGAATTTTATAATAATTTGATCAATGAATTAATAAAGTATAAAATTGAGCCGATTTTGACAATCTATCACTGGGATTTGCCGCAGGCGCTTCAGGATGAATATGGCGGTTGGGAATCACGGCAAATCGTTGAGGACTTTACAAACTTTGCTGTCACCCTTTATAAAAACTACGGCGACCGCGTCAAGTATTGGGTCAGTCTAAATGAGCAAAATGTATTTACTGGGCTTGGCTATAAAACGGCGATGCACCCGCCAGGAGTCAAGGATGAAAAGCTATTCTACCAGGTCAATCATCATGCTAATCTGGCTAACGCCAGTGCCATCAAGGAATTCCGCAAATATGTCCCTGATGGGAAAATTGGCCCGAGTTTTGCTTATTCTCCTGCCTATCCCGCAAGCTCCAAGCCTGAGGATATTTTGTCAGCAGAAAATGCTGAGGAAGCAAACAGCCACTGGTGGATGGATGTATATGCCTGGGGCGAATATCCAAAGTCTGCATGGAATTACTTGGAAAGCAAAGGGCTGGCACCAAAGCTTGAAAGTGGCGACCTCGAGTTATTGAAGGAAGGCACACCTGATTTCATGGGCGTGAACTATTATCAAACTACCACCTATGAAAAAAATCCTTTAGTAGGTGGGGTGACGGAAGGAACCTTTAATACGACCGGTAAAAAAGGAACATCCCAGGATACTGGGGTTCCAGGGTTGTATAAGACCGTCAAAAATGATAATCTGGAACGGACAAATTGGGATTGGAATATTGACCCAACGGGACTTCGTATTGGTCTGCGCCGCATCACAAACCGTTATAAGCTACCAATTTTAATCAGCGAAAACGGCCTTGGAGAGTACGACAAGCTGGAAGACGGCGATGTTGTCAATGATGATTATCGGATTGATTACCTTCGGTCTCACTTAAAAGCGGTTCAGGAGGCGATTACCGATGGAGTGGAAATGCTCGGTTATTGCACATGGTCCTTTACAGACCTGTTAAGTTGGCTGAATGGCTTCCAAAAGCGTTACGGCTTCGTGTATGTCAATCAGCATGAAGAAGGCGACCATGACCTACGCCGGATTAAAAAGAAGAGCTATTTTTGGTATAAAGAAGTCATCGAAACAAACGGAAAAGACTTATAGGAGGGCAATATAATGGCAGAAAAAACATTTACAGTAATCGATTCAGCAGGGATCCACGCACGTCCGGCAACTGTTTTGGTCAGTACGGCGTCAAAATTTAAATCAGAGGTTACGATCGCTTATAAGGAAAAGCAAGTAAATCTAAAATCAATTATGGGAGTCATGTCCCTTGGAATTCCTAATGGAGCCGAAATCAAGATTAACGCAGAAGGTGAAGATGCGGACGCGGCCATTCAGCAGCTTGAGGAAGTATTGAAAAAAGAAGGCTTGGCCAACTGATTTATGATTGTAAAGGAAACCCCTTACATGGAAATTGCCCGTGTAAGGGGAATTTTTATGATGGGATGATGGGACATGGAAAATAAAGTTTTATCCAATGTCAAAGAAAAAGCGGTTTTTGTGTGGAAGATTCCATCGTTTCCGGCCCTATTTTTAATTAACTTTATTTTCGGGCTATCAACCTCATTTTTCCTGCCATTTTCCTCTTTGTTTGGTATTGATGAGGTGGGAATGAGCAATATTGGATTTGGGGTGTTTATGACAATCACTGCTATAGGCGGGGTTGCCCTCAGTACTTATATCGCCAAATTGTCAGATACGAACATAAGCCGAAAAAAGCTGTTGGTTTTAACCGCGCTTTCGGGAATTGTGGGTTATGGCTTATATGCTTTTTTACGAAATTACTTTGCGTTGATGATTACGGGGTTTTTTGTGCTCGGTGTAACAGCTGCCGCAGTGCCACAGTTATGGGCTTACGCTAGGGATGTGCTAACACAGTCTAGCATTGCAAAAGAAGATACTCCATTTGTGATGAATGTATTTCGGATGTTTTTTGCTTTGTCCTGGACGGTGGGGCCTGCTCTCGGCGCATGGCTGCTTCAGGCCGGCGGTTTTAAAGGGTTATTTTTATTTGTGGTAGCTGGTTATCTCCTCGCACTTATAGCCATTATCTGTCTCTTAAAGGATGTATCCAGTCAACAAGTTTCAGTTCGGGCGGAAGTGCCATCGGTAAGCAAATATGTGAAAAGGCCGTATATTTTTGGTTATTTGGCTGCGGCATTTTTACTTTCTACCGCAACTTCCATTCACATGTTAAATGTGCCACAGTTCGTCACCAAGGTATTGCATGGTACCGAAATGGATGTCGGGATTATTTTTAGTGTAGCGCCAGTTTTTGAAGTGCCATTGATGGTCTTGGTCGGGATCTGGGCAACAAAAATTGATAATGCCATATTAATTAAAATAGGCTTTTTCACTGCATTTCTTTACTTTTTGTTGTTTGGCTTTGTCAGCGAGCCGTGGCAAATCTATCCGCTCCAGTTTTTGAGTGCTGCACAGGTTTCGATTACGGCAGGGATTGCTATATCTTATTTTCAGGATTTCATTCCGGAGGCACCTGGTACAGCCACAACCCTTTATATGAATACCACACAAATCGGCTCAACTGTTGGTTATTTGCTGTTCGGCTTCATTTCGGAACTGATTAGCTATGGACACCTCATTTTTATCTATACTATCTTTGCTGGTATGGGTCTAGCATTTCTGTTCCTATTTAGGAAACAAAATACAACTAGTTTTGACAGCGGAAATGATAGAGTTTCTAATTTATAAAGGCTATTAACAGTACCTTATGTTTGCATTCTTGATTGAGATACGTAATATTTATATTAGCTGGTCAAATCATTATTTGAAGGGGTACGATGATGGCTAATAATAAACTTAATGGGAAGAAAGAGCAGGGTTCATCTTCAAAATTTGTTTTTTGGGTGATCGGTTTAATAGCAGTAGGGGTATTGGGACTAATCTTTTTAAATAGTTATTCGGATAAACAAAAAGAAGAAGCAGAAACTAAAACAGCGGAAATTGATTACAGCAATCAGCCGTTCATTGGTGATAAAGCCGCACCGGTTTCGATTGTAGAATTCGGGGATTACAAATGCCCAGCTTGCAAAAGTTTTGCTGAATCGTTCGTTCCTTTAATTCTGGATGAGTTCGTGGACACCGGAAAAGCCAAGTTTTATTTTATGAATGATTCGTTTATTAATGTGGATTCAGAGCGCTCCGCCAAATTTGCCGAGTCTGTTTTTCAAGAATTGGGGAACGAGACGTTTTGGGCATTCCACGAGCTTCTTTATAAAAGGCAGCCTGAGGACACAAAGTATGAAAAGATTGATTTATTTACGGAATCATTTTTAACGGATGTATTAAAAGAAGTTGCCAGCGGCGAAGAAGCTGACAAAGTAGTGAAAAATTTCCGTGACAAAAAATCGCATGAAGCTTGGCAAAAGGATATGGATTATGTCGCGAAATTAGGTGTTACGGGAACACCGACACTTTTTGTTAATGGAAAGATGTTTACCGGACAATCAATGGATGACTTAAAGGCGATGGTTGAAGAAGCCGCAAAGGGGAAGTAATATGAATAAATCCCTGCTGATTTCCTGGATTGCCGCAATCATTGCCACGCTTGGAAGCCTGTATTTTAGCGAGGTCATGCACTTCATCCCTTGCACGCTTTGCTGGTATCAACGGATTTTTATGTACCCGCTGGCAGTAATTCTTGGCGTTGCCGTCTATCGTAATGACAAGGACATTGTTAAATATGTCTTGCCATTATCGGTGATCGGTGTACTGATATCGGGTTATCATACATTATTGCAGAAGGTGCCAGCCTTGCAGGAATTCGAAATGTGCAGCTACGGAGTCCCGTGCTCAAAGGATTATATCAACTGGCTTGGATTTATTACAATCCCGCTGCTGGCATTCATCGCGTTTATAATCATTACCGTTTGCATGGTTATTCTTGCACGGAGAAAAATGTAAGAGACTATCCTGGCGATAGTCTCTTATTTTTTAGCTATGCTGTTCTTGTTGCTTTACTTTTAATCGGCCTTCTAATACTTTAATAATTTGCAGGAAGTGATCTGCCTCCCTCACGACATGGTCAGCTAACAATGGATCAATCACGTTTCTAATTTGGCAGGTTTTGATAAAGTCCAGCCCGGCCTGTTTAAAGGCGCGCAGCTCTTGTGTGGCATTTTCACTGTCCTTGTTCATTTTACCGATAATCGGATAGGTTGGATTCTTCTTTAGAAGCATTGATTCAACATCTCTCGCTTGATTGAGGAGCACTTCAAAATCGTCCCCAAATTTCCTTGCCGTAATTACTAGATTTCGTTCCGACTGGTCAAGTAGGGAAGCGATGAAGCGTGAATGCTCCATCATAATTCTCAGCCAGAATACATTTTCTTTAATAATGGCATCCTGAACTGGGTCGAGGATCCCATCGTTCAATTTTTTTAACGTTCTCATAAAGTATTCCGCTTCTCTGGCAATATGGTCGACTAGAAGCGGAAAGTTAAAGCCCATTACCTTACAATTAATAATTAAAATAAGCAGGTTTCGTTTAAAATTTCTTAATCCTAGCACAAGCTGAATCGTGTCTTCATTTAACTTGCGGACGGCGGTCACATTATTGGGCGTTTGATGTGCCCGTTTTTCTTGTTCGGCAAAATAGTGGTAGAAGCGGTCGGTTTGCTGGATTAAATGTTTGTCTCTTCGATTAAAGCCTTCGCCCAAAAAGTAGGAATGCTCCTTCATAATCCGCAGCCAAAATTTATTTTCTGTTAATGACCGCTCAATAAAGATTTGTTCCGATAATGATTCAGGCGGCGCTGCAAAGCTTTCCGGGGCAATAAGCATGTTATTGACTTCTTGTTCTCCCAATCCCTGATAGACCATCTAATCACCCTCCTATTAACACGGATATTCCATTATATTTGCTGAATTCTTGATTATGTTAAAAGTCCCGATGTCTTGTTGGAAAATTAAGCAAATAATAGGAGTAGAACATTTTTGGGAGGTCAAGGATGAAAGCTTCGGATTTGATATAGTGGAGAGTGCGCCATCGCATTGGAATAAGAAAAAGGTTAATAGTAAAAGGGCTCCCATGTAGGAGCCCACATTACTCGAAACCAAGCAGCTTTTTAAATTTTTTTTCCTGAAATCCTAATACCAGTTTTCCGTTAATGAAAGTAGCAGGCGTTGCATAGATTTTCTTTTTCTTTAATTCATCGAGATACTCATCATGTATTGATGCATTCCGCTCCTCGAAATCAATTCCCTGTTCCTTCAAGAACGTTTTAACTTGTTCACAATAAGTGCAGCCATTACTGGTATATACTATTACTTCATGTTGCGGCATTAAACAGATTTCCCAAGGAATGCTTTCAGCATCCATACATGCTTTTCTAGACCTGAATGGATTGCCAGCAGCATATCTCCGGTTGTTTCATCATTATTTTCCTCTGCAAGGCTCATGCCTTCTTTTAATTCTCCGATGATGATGGAGAAATCGTTAATGACGGACTGTACCATTTCCTCAGCAGATTCTGTTCCGGCTGCCTCTTTAATAGAAGAAATTTCAAGGCTTTCTTTCATGGTAGCCACTGGTTTGCCGCCAATTGCCAACAGCCGCTCGGCTAATTCATCAACATGTAATCCCGCTTCATTATAGAATTCTTCAAATTTGGCATGTAAGGTGAAGAATTGTCCCCCGGTCACATACCAGTGATAATTATGTAACTTCATGTACAGGACAGACCAATTGGCAATTTGTTTGTTTAGTGTCTCTGCTAATTGATTTTGCATGCTATTTCCTCCTTCTTCTTTTCCTTACTATATTTTACCCAAGTTTTACAGGAGATTCTGCACACTTTCGCGGAAATAGTTGACAATCCCGTGAAAATGCCTGGTTTTTTTGCCTCAATTTATATTACAAAGATGATATATTTTGTAAAAAAAAAGCCTAAACTCGCCATTGCTTCCAAATTTTTGTCGATTAGCTGGTGAGGGTAGGATTTTCCATATGATAGATTAATGCCTTTGGATTGGGAAGTATGGTCGTTTTGGAGGTATTTCCACTTATTGGGCGATGAATAACTATGTTACAACTGATAGCCTTAGTTGTAGAGAAAGCGAGCAACAAAAACTAGGAGGTTTTAAAATGAACAAACTTAAAAAACTAGTAATTGCAGCCGGATTAATTTTATCAATGTCAGCATTTACGTTAACTGAAAAAACAGAAGCGGCGACTGCGACTCATAAGGTACAATATGGGGAAACGTATTGGAAAATCGCCACAAAGTATGGTGTGCCTGTAAATAGCTTAATGGCCGCAAACAATGCAAAAGGTTCGATGTTATACGCAGGGACTAATCTAGTAATCCCAAACGCTACTACATCAGAAGCAGATAAAGACTTAATGGCAAGACTTGTCCGCGCCGAAGCGGTGGGTGAGCCTTATGCCGGTAAGGTTGCCGTGGCAACTGTTATCTTAAACCGTGTAAAAAGTCCTGAATTTCCGAATACTGTCCGTGATGTAATCTATCAAATTGAGTCCGGTCACTATGCATTTACACCGGTCCAAAATGGAGCAATCAATCAGCCTGCCGATGCAGAATCTAAGAAAGCTGTAAACGAAGCACTCGCTTTCAGTGGTCAAGGTAATGGGTCTTTATATTTCTATAACCCAAGAACAGCAAAAAGCAGCTGGATTAAATCACGTCCGGTAACAATTACAATCGGTAACCATACATTTGCTAGATAATATGCCATTTTTTCAAAAAGCAGTGGATTTGAACCCCACTGCTTTTTGTTATGCCTTATTTTCATCCAAATAATACTAGAGATTTTGTAGAAACAGGCAACCAAATTTATCCATTTCGGATTACATGTTATAATATTTGTGATAAATATTGGCCAACATTGATTACGATGGTATGTAAAGGAAAGCCGTATCAGGGCCAAACGGGTGGGGGAGGAATGGACACTGTGAAACAAAAGCATCAAATTTATCCAATGTATCTTGACGGAAAATGGGTTGGCAATGAGTATGAAGTTTTTACTGAAGTTATCAACCCGGCAACAGATGAGGTGTTAGGGGCGGTGCCCACGGGAGGAGCGCTGGAAGCCGAGCGGGCGGTGGATGCTGCTCATAAAGCGTTTAAACTCTGGTCGAAAAAGACGGCCGAGGAGCGCTATCACCTCCTGATGAAATGGCACCATCTTATCGATGAGAACAAGCATGAGATTGCCAGAATCATGACGATGGAGCAGGGTAAACCATTAAAAGAGGCCCTTGGCGAGGTGGTTTATGCCAATAGCTTTATCTCCTGGTTCGCGGAGGAGGGGAAACGCGTTTACGGTGAAACGATTCCGGCTTCGCATCCAAATAAGCGGATTTTGGTGCGTAAAGAGCCCGTTGGTGTTATTGCGGCGATTACGCCCTGGAACTTCCCGGCAGCGATGATTACGAGGAAGGTGGGTCCGGCCCTGGCCGCAGGATGTACGGCTGTAGTGAAGCCGGCCAGTCAAACGCCGCTTACAGCACTGAAACTAGCTGAGCTTGCACATGAGGCGGGGATTCCAAAAGGGGTTCTAAATGTTGTGACCGGCCGTTCTACGGAAATCGGTGATGTTTGGTTAAAGGACCCGCGGGTAACCAAGATTACTTTTACCGGTTCAACCGAGGTAGGGAAAACATTGATGCGCGGGGCGGCCGAAACAGTCAAGAAAGTTTCGCTTGAACTTGGCGGCAATGCTCCGTTTATTGTCATGGACGATGCCAATTTGGCAAAAGCTGCCGCCGGCTTAGTCCAGTCGAAATTCCGCAACGCCGGACAAACCTGTATTTGTACAAACCGAGTTTATGTGCAGGAAAGTGTCGCGGAAGAGTTTACAATGCTATTCCAGGCAGAATTGGAGAAACTTAAGGTCGGAAACGGCCTTGATGAGGGTATTGATATCGGTCCATTAATTGACCAGGCTGCCCGTTCAAAAGTCGAAGAATTGGTGGAGGATGCGGTCTCTAAAGGTGGAAAGGTCATTTACAGCGGACTTAAACCTGCTGAAGAAAACGGCTATTTCTATGCCCCAACAATTTTAATCAATGTTCACGATGGAATGGAATGCATGAAGGATGAAATCTTTGGCCCGCTAGCGCCAATTTCAACGTTTAAAACCGAGGAAGAAGTGATTGAGCGTGCCAACAATTCCAACTACGGATTGGCGGCCTATGTATATACCGATAATTTAAGCCGTTCGTTCCGAATTACCGAGCAGCTCCAGTATGGTATCGTCGGCCTCAATGATGCTCTGCCATCCGTTGCTCAGGCTCCATTCGGCGGCTATAAGGAGAGCGGGATTGGCCGTGAAGGCGGGCACTATGGAATTGAAGAGTTTTTGGAAGTGAAATATATTTCAATCGGTTTGGATTATTAATTTTGCCAAAGCCGTGTATTGGGTTTCCCAGTGCACGGCTTTTATTTTATATCCGAAAGTATCGCACGCTTTAAATAGAAGGAGGGGGTATGGTACGATAGTGGAAAAAAGCGAGTACTTTAAGAGGGTGGGGACATGATTAAAACGATTTTATTTGATGTTGACGGTGTATTGCTAAGCGAAGAAAGGTATTTTGATGCGTCGGCGTTAACTGTTTGGGAGATGTTGAGTAGCAGCAATTACTTGGCATTGTCCCCGGAAAAATTCAAGACTGACTATAGCGACAATGAAATTGATGAAATACGTGCTCTAGTATTTGACAACGATCAACACCTAAAACTAATGAAATCACGGGGCCTGAACGCCAACTGGGACATGATTTATTTAACTTTTGCCCACCAATTGATCCACCTCCTTTCGCAACTGAAAGAAATGGGATTTGAAAATGTTGGAAAATGGTGTCAGGCACCAATCGGTCGTGAGACATTATTGGAAATTGGCCGAGTGTTAAGTAATTATCCTGTGAAGCTCGATTTTAGTTTGTTTGTTACGGATTTTGAGCGGACTGATGCGATGAAGCAAGAGCTCCTAAGCTATTTGAATGTGTTGGCACAGGAAAAGCTTGGGATCGAGACTGATATTTTTGAAAAAGGGGAGCTTTGGTCGGTTTGTGAACATGTTTCCCAGGAGTGGTATGTCGGCGATGAAAATGTGGTTGCCTCAACGGGGAGACCTTCGGTGCAAACGGGGAAGAAGGGGTTTCTTGCGAATGAAACTACACTTGCCCCAAAGGAGGAAATAGCCGGGCTATTTGAATTTTTAGCTTCCTCCGGAATTGAGATTGGCATCGGAACAGGCAGGCCGGAATTAGAAACAATCCAGCCGTTTCGGCATTTAGATTGGTTAAAGTATTTTGATGAGAGCCGAATCGTGACGGCCGATGATGTTTTGCAGGCAGAGAAGCAGGTTTCCGAATCGAAGTCGCTGTCGAAGCCGCATCCGTTTACCTACATAATGGGACTCTACCGAAAAGAGCTAGCTGTTCAGGAATGCTTGAATTTTGAACTTCCGCTTGAAAAGGGGGAAACACTGCTGATTGTGGGAGATTCCTTGGCTGATCTTCTGGCAGCACGGCAAATGGGCGCGCAGTTCGCCGCAGTTTTAACCGGCTTGTCCGGGAAAGATGCAAGAGGCGAGTTTGAGGAGCATCATGCTGACTATATTCTTGATTCTGTATTGGAATTAAAGGAGCTGAAATGCTTTTAGGTTACCTTTTTTTGGATAATCAAAGACAAAATACCCCGGAAAGGTAATCAAAATGTCTTTAATTGAGGCTTCTTAAAGACAAAACTGACTAAGAAAGAGGTAAAAACGTCTTTGATATTCCATTTGTTGGTAAAAGGGAGAAAACCATTCTTGAGTAATGAATAATTCTCCTTGATCACCAATAAAAAGGATGCCGCACACCCATCTAGTGTGCGGCACTCTTAACAACCCTTATACGCTTTCCACTATCTCCGGCTCCAACCGGCCCGGTTCAAACGTATCCACATTAGAAACCTCCAAAAATGAAGCTTCCTCCAGACCGTCGATCAATGTCAACTGACGAATCACCTCAGGAACCAATACTTTATCAAGCGTCAGCACCATGATTGCCTCGCCGCCGACTTCGGTCCGGCCTACCTGCATCGTCCCGATATTAATCTGGTAATCCCCTAGCAACGACCCCACCTTGCCAATCATGCCCGGCACGTCAGTATGCTTGATGTACAGCAAATATTTTTCCGGCCTTACGTCAATCCGGTATTGGTTGATTTTCACAATCCGGGCGCCGTAGCCGTTCAGAACCGTTGCCCCGATACGTGCAGTCTCAGTACCTTGGGACACGGCCAGCTCCATATAGTTGGCAAAGCCCTTGTTTGTGGCGTTTTTCACGACATTATAGGAAACGCCCTGCTCCTTCAACAAGTGAAGCACGTTGATGAGATTAACAGAATCGCTTAAATGATAGGACAGCACGCCTCTTAACAGTGTGCGGGTAAGCAGCTCGGTATCCTCATCGATTAAATCGCCAAAATAATTGATTTCAATTTTACTAGGGGCCTGCTTCTTCAATAGCTGCACTACCAGTTGGCCCATCTGGTCGCCGAGCAATAAATACGGCTGAAGCTTGGCTTGGGTTTCGCCGGACATTTGCGGCATATTGACTGCATGTTGAATCGACTGTTTTTCAAAAATCTCGATAATTTCAGCGCTGACCTCTTCGGCGACCTTTTCCTGCGCCTCCACTGTTGATGCGCCCAAATGCGGGGTTACGATAATGTTAGGGTTCCCCAGCAATTCCGGGTCGGCCACCGGCTCTGTTTCAAATACATCGAGGGCTGCACCGGCGACATGGCCCGCGACAATCGCCCGTACCAGCGCCTTTTCATCGATAATACCGCCGCGGGCACAGTTAACGAATCGGACACCCTTTTTCGTTTTTGATAAAAATTCATCATTAATAATGCCGCGTGTATCATTGGTCAGCGGGGTATGAATCGTAATAAAATCAGCCTCCGCCGCAATTAAATCAAGGCTTGCTTTTGTAATCCCGAGCTTTTTCGCCCGGTCTTTAGTCAAATAAGGGTCAAACCCCAAAATGTTCATACCAAAGCTTTTTGCCCGCTTAGCCACTTCTGTCCCGATTTTGCCCATCCCGACAACACCGAGCGTTTTCTTATAGAGCTCAACCCCTTTAAAGGAATTACGGTCCCATTCGCCACCAGCTGTTTTCTGATGGGCCTGAGGAATTTTTCGAGCCAATGAGAGCATCATTGCCAGCGTATGTTCCGTGGCGGCAATCGTATTGGCACCTGGCGCGTTAATGACGATTATCCCTTTTCGGGTGGCCGCATTGACATCAATATTGTCAACGCCCACACCGGCTCTGGCAATGACGCGGAGGCGTCCGGCAGCCTCGAGCAATTCGGCGGTCACCTTCGTTTGGCTGCGTACAATCAAGGCATCATATCCGCCGATGATCGATTTTAATTCCTCAACTGGCAAGGTAGGCTGACGGTCGACCACAAAATTCGGATGATCAATTAAGCTTCTCAATCCTGTTTGGCTGATTCCATCTGTTACTAATACTTTATACATTTTCGCTCCAAACCTCCTGTGCTCGTTTTACGGCAATACCCAATACATCTTTTCCTTCTGAAAACTTCACGATCATCTCAATGCTGCTTAACACTTTTAACACATCAAACGGGGTGCAATAGCCCATGTGGCCAATCCGGAAAATTTCACCCTTTAACTTTTTCTGGCCGCCGCCAACCGTAATCGCAAACTTATCCTTTAAAAGCTTTTTCATTTGCTTGGCCGGCTCGTCAATGGTGCGGACTGCAGTAACGGTTGGTGATGCATCATTATCGGAAGTCAGCAGCGGCACCTCAATCGCCTTTAACCCTTCCCGGGTCATGTCACGCATTACCCGGTGACGCGCTATCACATTCTCGAAGCCTTCTTCATCAAACATGTTGCAAACTTCCTGCGCCCCGTAAATCAATGATACAGCGGGAGTGAACGGCGTAGATCTTTCATTGTCATAGGAGGCCATGTAGCGATTCAAATCTAGGTAAAATCGTTTTGTCTTGCAGTTCTTGATCACCTGCTTGGCGTGGTCATTGACGGCAACAAACGCCAATCCCGGCGGTAACATCAATGCTTTCTGTGAACCTGAAACAAGGATATCAACCTTCCAATCTTTCATATTAACTGGAACAGCACCGATGCAGCTGACGCCATCGACGATAAACAAGGCATTCGTTACGCGTTTCACAACTTCACCTAGCTCTTTAATTGGCTGAAGGACCGCGGTTGAGGTTTCGCAATAGGTGGCAATGACAGCTTTTACATCCTTTTGCAACCCTTTTAAAAATTCCTCCAGCTGCTCCGGCTGGCAGGCTTTGCCCCACTCAACCTCAAGGCGGTGGACATTGGCCCCGAACGTTTCGCAAATGGAGGCAAAACGGTCGCCAAAGGCACCGGCGACAATGACAACGACTTCGTCACCCTCCTCAATCACATTGACAGCCGCCGTTTCCAATGCGGCTGTACCGCTTGAGGCAAGGACGGTCACGGGATTTTCAGTTCCAAAAACAGGCATCAGACGGGTAGAAACATCTTCAAGCAACTTGGGGAATTCTTGGCCTCGGTGGGCAATCATCGGTTGATTCATGGCATTTTTCACACGGTCTGGTACAGGTGTCGGTCCGGGTGCAAACAAATATTGCTGGTCAAGTAACATCAAACTCATCCTTTCAAATTGATTTTCCCTAAAAAAATAAAAACGCCCCCCATAACAGACATAGTGGTCGTGTTATGAGGGACGTGGATAAACGTGGTGCCACCCTCGTTTGCCGCCTGAAAACAAAAGGCGGCCTCTGGGACAGGTAACGGTTTTAGCCGGGCATGCCTACTGGATTCGGCAGCCAGTTCAGAAGGGCTGGGCGTGATAAGATTTGGCACCGGTTCGCAGCAGCCACCGGCTCTCTGAAGCCATTTCTTAATGCCGTCTTCATCATTACTGTTATTTTTAGAATACCGCAAATTGGTGCAAATTTCAAAATACAATGAATATAGGCTTTATTCTACAACCTCATCTTCAAGCTTGTAAAGGGATAAAACGTAAAAAATTTTGCGTATTTCCAGAGAAAAATTTTGCTGAAAATTAAGAACACTGATATGATGCAGGAGTAAGCGATTACAGTATAAAATTGAAAAATATAACTATTGTAAAAAAAATCAAACAACTTTATAATGTCTACAACAGAAATACATTTGTTTTCGCTACGAGGACAAATGCTTGGGATGGAGGGGGATTATGTGAAGGCTATTTCAATAGGTTTACTAGGGTTAGGTACGGTTGGATCGGGTGTTGTCCAAATTATTAAAAACCATCAGGACAAATTAATGCACCAAGTCGGCTGTCCAGTTGCTGTCAAAAAAATACTAGTTCAAGATTTATATAAAACAAGAATGATAGAAGTAGAACAGGAAATGTTGACATCAAATCCTGATGATATTTTGCTTGATGAGGAAATTGACGTGGTCATTGAGGTCATGGGCGGTGTCGATGACACAAAAGACTATTTGATTACTGCTCTTCGTCAGGGGAAGCATGTTGTAACGGCCAACAAGGATTTGATGGCCTTGCATGGTTCGGAACTGTTAACGGTTGCTTCCGAGTATGGCTGCGATTTATTTTATGAAGCAAGTGTTGCCGGAGGGATTCCCATTTTAAGAGGGTTGGTTGACGGGCTTGCTTCCGACCGGATTACGCAAATGATGGGGATTGTAAACGGGACGACGAACTACATTTTAACAAAAATGAGCATTGAAGGGCGTTCTTATGATGAGGTTCTCAAAGAAGCGCAGGAACTTGGCTTTGCCGAGGCTGACCCGACTGCGGATGTTGAGGGACTGGATGCTGCCCGGAAGATGACGATTCTTGCGGTGTTGGGATTTTCGATGCATATCGATTTGGAAGATGTTCAGGTCAGCGGGATTTCCAAGGTGACTGAGGAGGACATCAACTACGGAAAGCAGCTCGGATATACAATGAAACTGATAGGTTATGCCCATCGCGAGGGAGAAAAAGTGGAGGTCAGTGTCGCTCCGACTTTTCTCTCAAACAACCATCCGCTTGCTTCCGTGCAGAATGAATACAATGCTGTTTACGTTTATGGTGAAGCTGTTGGCGAAACGATGTTTTACGGCCCGGGGGCCGGAAGCCTTCCAACTGCGACATCGGTAGTTTCCGACCTCGTCGGTGTGATCAAAAATTTGCGCATTGGCGTTAACGGCAAAAGTGCGGTCACCCCGCAATACCCTAAACTTTTAAAGGGTAACAATGAAAAATTCTCGAAGTACTTTCTGCGGCTCCATGTAAAGGACGAGGTTGGCGTATTTGCCGAGATTACCTCGATATTTGCCAGACATGGTGTTAGTTTTGAAAAAATTCTTCAGCTTCCGGTTAAGAAGAATGAGGTTTCTGAAATTGTGTTGGTGACACATCGGGCATCATTGACGGACTATGACCAAATTTTGCAGGAGTTAAATGAGCTGCCCACATTAAAAGAAATTAAAAGTGCATATAGAGTGGTGAGGAAATCATTATGAGATGGCCAGGATTATTAGAAGCGTATAAAGAATATTTACCAGTTACGAATGAAACACCCCAATTGACCCTGAATGAAGGAAATACTCCGCTGATTAAGTTGGAACGGCTCTCGGAAGAATGGGGCGTAGAGCTTTATGTCAAAGTCGAAGGAGCAAATCCGACAGGCTCCTTTAAGGACCGCGGAATGGTGATGGCGGTTGCCAAGGCGGTAGAGGAAGGAAGCCAAACCGTCATTTGCGCTTCCACGGGAAATACATCGGCTGCTGCTGCTGCCTATGCGGCCCGGGCTGGATTAAAATGTATCGTCGTGATACCAGAAGGAAAAATTGCCATGGGTAAGCTGGCGCAGGCAATGATGTACGGTGCCGAGATTATTTCAATTGAGGGGAATTTTGACCAAGCACTGAAAATGGTACGAGACATTAGTGAGGTCGAACCGATTACTCTTGTTAATTCAGTGAACCCTTACAGGCTTGAAGGGCAAAAAACAGCTGCCTTTGAGGTGTGCGACCAGCTAGGCTCTGCACCGGAAATTCTGGCGATTCCAGTCGGAAATGCTGGAAACATCAGTGCTTACTGGAAAGGATTTAAAGAGTACAACGACCAGAAGGAAACCGGTCTGCCGCGTATGTTTGGCTTTGAAGCGGCGGGTGCCGCCGCCCTTGTCCATAACCGCGTATTTGAAAATCCGGAAACGATTGCGACGGCGATTCGCATTGGCAACCCAGCTAGCTGGGATTTGGCTGTGAATGCCGTTGCCGAATCAAATGGCCAATTTGATGAGGTTACCGATGAAGAAATCGTTGCTGCCTATAAAAAGCTCGCTTCTACCGAGGGTGTGTTTGCCGAACCGGCATCCTGTGCCTCAATCGCTGGTGTCTATAAAGCGTTGCAGCAAGGAAAAATCACCAAAGGTACAAAAATTGTCTCCGTCCTTACCGGAAACGGTTTAAAGGATCCAGATACGGCGATAGGAAGCAGCTTGGTAAAGCCGACACAGCTGCCTAACGATGAACAAGCGGTGAAAAAGCATATCCAAGGGGTTGTCGGCAATGCCGTTACCTAACAGAGTGAATATCAGGGTCCCGGCAAGCACTGCCAATCTTGGGCCCGGGTTTGACTCAATGGGACTTGCCCTTGATTTATATATAACCCTTGAGGCAGAGAGCAGCGATCGCTGGGAGTTCGTCTCGGATGATGAGGAACTGAAAGGACTTCCAACGAATGAGCAGCATTTTATCGCGCAAATAGCCGTGAAAACAGCTGAGCAATTTGACAAGGTGATGCCGCCTTGTCGAGTGAAAATGAAAAGTGAAATTCCATTAGCCCGAGGACTAGGGTCAAGTGCCTCTGCGATCGTCGCCGGGATCGAACTTGCTGATACGTTCGCCGATTTGAGGCTGACCAAACAAGAAAAGCTCCTTTTCGCAACCGGGATTGAAGGCCATCCTGATAATGTCGGTGCTTCGCTTTACGGAGGTCTTGTGGTAGGTTGTTACAACCACAAAGAGGTCGAAATGTTATCGTTCTCGGATCTTGCGATTGAAACAGTTGCGGTAATTCCAAAGGAAATCCTGTTAACAAAAGATTCACGGGGAGTGTTGCCGGCTTCTTTTTCAAGAAATGATGCGGTCCAGGCATCGGCAACCGCAAATCTTTTAGTGGCAGCATTGTTAAGCAAACAGTGGGCGCTTGCCGGAAAAATGATGGAACAGGATTTATTTCATCAGCCTTATCGTAAGCCGTTGATCTCTTTTTATCAGAAAATCCAACAATTTGCCAAGGAAAATGGGGCGTTTGGGGTGGCATTGAGCGGTGCAGGCCCCACTATTCTATGCTTTACGGAAAAGGGACAAGGCGAATGTTTGTCAGCGATGCTGCAGTCTGCATTTCCTGATATGACAGCTAAAACATTGAACATTGATTATGTGGGAAGCAGCGTACAGGAAGTTGAAAAGTGTGTGAAGTAAAAGGAAAGGGGCGGCTCATTGGGGCAGCCCCATTTTTTCACCCTTTTAACCCTTGCAGCCAGTCTTGGTAGCAATCAGGGCAAAGAATCTCATCTCTCTCCTGGTTTGAGGAAACAAAGGACACAAAATGCCGTTGTCTTTCATCGAGTTCATCAGTACAATAAAAACATTTTTCGCTCATAGAAATCCTCCTTTAAAAATTTTCGATAGGTTAGTTTCTTCAGGTGTATATCGTTTTATAACATTCCCCATTCATGTAAAATTAGGTCGGAATGTATATTTCAAAGAGAGGGAGCAGACAGATGAATTTTTCAGGAAAAGTTGTTATTGTTACCGGTGCTGGAAAGGGCATTGGCCGCGGTGTTGCCATGGCCTATGCCGAAAAAGGAGGAAAAGTGGTTGTAGCCGATTTTGATGTGGAAGCAGGAGAACGGACGGTCAATGAAATTCGTGAACATGGTGGCGAAGCTATTTTTGCAAAAACAGATGTGCGCCTTGAAGAAGATGTTATTCGTTTAATGGAGGTAACAGCAAATACATACGGAAAAATGGATATTATAATCAACAATGCCGGGATCAGCAAATTTACTCCATTTTACGAACTAACCCTTGAGACGTGGGACAATGTCATCAATACGAACCTGCGCAGCGTATTCCTTTGTTCCAAGGAGGGAGCCAAGCTAATGCGAAACAATCCAGACGGCGGTTCGATTGTAAACATCGCTTCAACGCGAGCGTTAATGTCGGAGCCGAATACTGAAGCTTATGCGGCCACCAAAGGCGGGATTGTCGCGCTGACACATGCATTAGCGGCAACCCTTGGTCAAGACCGGATTACCGTCAATGCGATCTCGCCCGGTTGGATTCATACCGGTGATGAGTCCGAGCTGCGGGAAATCGACCACGAGCAGCATTTCTCGAAGCGGGTGGGCAATCCTGGTGATATTGCCCGTGCCTGTCTCTACCTGACAGCTAAAGAAAATGATTTTGTCACTGGCATTAATTTGGTAGTTGACGGCGGAATGACAAGAAAAATGATTTATGAAGAAGACTAATGGGGGCTGGAAACTGGCCTCTTTTTTTCGTCCAATTTTTGGTGATATTGTGATAAAATAGTGAATATTAGGAAAATTGGTTAAGAAGGGGGTGCTTTATGAAGCTTCCGATTATTGGGACAAAGCTGCGCATACCAACAGTAAAGGACGATTTTATTAGGCGGGCGAAGCTTACCCTAAAAATGAAGACAATCCCCAACTACCCGTTAACAGTTATTCACGCCGGTGCAGGCTATGGAAAAAGCACAGCGATGGCCTTATTTATGAACGATGAAAAAATCTTGGGTTGCTGGTATTCGATTTCCTCGATGGATGATGATATTCTTCCGTTTCTCGCACATATCATCCATGCCATCAGAAAAATTGTTCCCCATTTTGGGTTGGAATTATCAGCTTATATTGAAACAATGGACCGCTATATACGTGAAGAGGAACTAAATTATTTATGTTCACTGTTCATTAACGAACTTCTTGATATCGACTTAGAAATTACCCTGGTTCTCGATGACTTTCATCAGATTGAACAATCCTACACGATTAACAGCTGGATGGAAAAACTGCTCGAGCATATTCCCGACAATTTACATATCGTCATCTCGAGCCGGAGTCGTCCCATCTGGAAGCAACTGACAAAAATGAAGGTAACAGGTCGCTTGTTGGAAATCACCAGAGACGACCTCATTTTGACGATTGAGGAAATGGAATTGCTGCTTTTAGACCTTTATGGTATCGAGTTGGAGCAGCCTCAGCTACAAACCATTTACCAATTGACAGAAGGCTGGATTATTGCCCTCTGCATGATTGCCCAACAAATTCCGTTGAAATCGGATATTTCCGATTTTTTTGCCCACTCTACCCACTCCCTAACCGAGTTTTTCCAGTACTTGGTGATGGAGGTTTTTGCAAAACAGCCGCCGATGATTCAGCAGTTTCTTGAACAAACCTCGATTTTTGAAGAGATCGACGAGGAGCTGTGTGTGGAGGTGATCGGCTTTCAAGCAGCTTCAAGCCTGCTTGAGCAGTTGAAGGAGCGAAATTTATTTATTCAAAAGGTGGGCCAGAATCATTATCGCTACCATGCCCTTTTTAAAGAATTTTTGGAAAAGCAGTTTCAAACGAATAATCCGGGAAATTATGCCATGCTTCATGAAAGATGTGCCCGATTCTATGAAAAAAGAAAGATGTTGGAGAAGGCGCTTTATCATTATCAAAGAATTCATCACACCAAAGCGATGGCTGCAATTCTGCAGGAGAATGGTTTCCGGATGCTTGAAAACGGCAAGCTTGAGAGCTTGTCCGACCATTTGGCAAAAATGGCCGATGAAGAGCTGGGGACGTATTATCAATTATGGCTGCTGAAAGCGGAGGTCTGCCGCTATCGTTCCCAATATTCCGAGGCTGAACGTTTTTATCAACTTGCCTATGATGGGGCGGCGAAAGAACAGGATTTTCTTGGAATGAGCAAGGCGCTGGAGGGAAAGGCGAAAATTTACTTGGATACGATTCAGCCGCAGCATGCGGAGCGTCTACTATATGAGGCAATCAGCCACCGCGAGAAAAGCAGAACGCCAGCCGAAGAAAGCGGGAAGCTGTATGAATTGTTGTCGGAAAACCTGTTAAACTCTGGAAAGGCGCAAAAAGCGGAGAAGTGGCTGGAAAAGGCGAAGGAAACAAATCATGCCGACCTCGATGGCAGTCTTGAAGCAAGACTCTATTTGCGAACGGGACGGTTTGAAACGGCAAAGAAATTCCTTTACAAGAAAAAGGCAGAACTTGAAAGGACAAAACTTTCCAATTTGCCTCAGGCCCATCGTGAAATAGACTTATTGTTATCCATCATTGAGGCCTTTACAGGCGAAGGAAACAAAGCGAAGGAACTTGCACAGGCGGGAATTCAACTGGGCATCAGTTTAAAGGCACCGTTTGTCGAGGCGTGCGGTTGGATTCGCATGGGTCATGCCGTACAAATCCTCAATAAATACGATGCTGCCTTGGCGGAAAATTGCTATCAAACAGCCCTTGAGCTGATGGGCAATTTAAATGTCTCGCGCGGGAAAGCCGAACCGTTGATGGGCTTGTGCGTTTTATATGGATTACGAGGTGAATATGAGCGGGCCATCACTGCCGGAAGACTCGCCTTGCTGGAAACTGAAAAAGTCCATGATGTTTGGCTTTCTGCCATGATTATCCTTGGCATGGGGATTGCCAGTGTTTATAATGACCGACTGTCAAAAGCGTTGAATTACCTTGAACAGGCTGGAATGCTATTCCGTGAGTGCGAGGATTCCTATGGGCAAATGCTGAGCGCGTTTTGGCTGTCACATTGCTTTTATCTTGAAAAAAAGCAACCTGAAATGCTAAGGTATGCAGATTCCTTTTTAAGTCTAATTCAGATGTATGACTATGAGTTCTTTTTTCATAAGCGTTCTGTTTTTGGCCCAAGGGATTTGCAAGTATTTGTGCCGCTCTTGCTTCAATGCCTAAAGGAAGGCAACCAAAAGGCATATGGAGCAAAAATCCTGCAGGATATGGGGATAACTGCACTCGAATCACATCCTGGCTATTCGGTCCGGGTCCAAACCCTGGGCCAATTTAAAATTTGGCTGGGTGATAAGGAAGTTGGCGAGAAGGAATGGCTGCGGGAAAAAGCCAAGGAATTATTTCAATTGCTCATCACGACAGGTGAATTAATTGCCAAAGAGGAAATTCTCTCCATACTCTGGCCCAATCAGGAAAAAAAAAGTGGGGACCGCGATTTTAAGGTTGCCTTAAATAGTCTTCATCATGTGCTGGAACCGGGACGAAAAGCAAGGGCTGCCCCATTTTTTATTATCAGGGATGGGAGTTTCTATGGTCTTAACCCGCTTGCGGTGATCGAAGTAGATACAGAGCAATTTCAAATATGGGTTCAAAATGGTCTTGATGAATCAGACCAGAATAAAGCCCAAAACTATTTGGAAAAGGGACTTTCCTTTTATCAGGGGGATTATTTGCCAGAGCGGCGTTATGATGATTGGTGCATCAGCAAACGGGAAAGTATGCTTGTTTACTTTTTGCGGGGAGCGGAGAAAATGGCCCAAATTTCTGTCCGCAATGAAAATTACGACCGGGCCATTTTCTGGTGTGAAAAGATACTGGAGCGGGACCGTACCTGGGAAGAAGCCTATCGTCTGCTGATGTATTGTTATTATCGAAAAAATAACCGCCCGCAGGCATTGAAATGGTATAAAAAGTGTACAGATGTCCTTGAGGAGGAGCTGGGGGTAACGCCGCTCGAACCGACAAAGCATATGTACGAAATGATTATCGAATCAGACAGCTATATAAAGCCGCTCTAAACAGCCTGACATCCGGGCTGTTTTTTTTGTAACTTCTATGTAACTCTCTTTTTTTATGATAAGTCCAAAGCAATACAATCAAATTTTTTAAATTTTAAGGGGGAAGAACATTGAAGGGAAACCGGAAGAAATGGGCATTTTTAGGGTTACTTATTTTTATGATGTTGTTTGCCAGCGCATGCAGCTCCGACAAGTCGTCATCAGATCCAAAGGAAGGCGGCGATGATAAGAAGGCGGAGACAAAGGAACCAATCAAGATTGGGGTGCTTGCATCCAAGACAGGCGCGCTTGAGTCCTACGGCAAGCAAACACTGAGGGGCTTTGAGCTGGGCTTGGAATATGCCACTGACGGCAAGATGGAAGTCGACGGAAGAAAAATTGAATTTTTTGTAGAAGATACGGAAACAAAGCCTGAAGTCGCTGTTCAAAAAGCAACAAAACTATTAGAAGAAGATAAAGTAGATTTCTTAGTTGGGTCGTCAAGCTCTGCGGACACGCTGGCAGTCCTGCCGCTGGCCGAGGAATATCAAAAAATCATGGTGGTAGAACCGGCTGCGGCCGACACCATTACAGGTTCCGAGTTTAATAAGTATATTTTCCGTACCGCACGGAACTCTTCCCAGGATGCTGTGGCTGGTGCTGCCGCGATTGCGAAAAAAGGTGTAAAAATCGCGACCCTAGCACCTGACTATTCATTTGGACGAGATGGTGTTGCCGCATTTAAAGAAGCGGCTAAGAAGCTGGGCGCCGATATCGTCAAGGAAGAATACGCCGACCCAGCAGCTACCGATTTCACTTCCAACATCCAAAAAATAATTGATGCCAAACCTGACTACCTATTTGTTGTCTGGGCCGGGGCGAACTCACCATGGAAACAAATTGCTGATATGAAGGTTCAGGATAAAGGCATCAAGATTTCAACTGGTGCACCGGATATCGCGGCATTGGCGACAATGGAGCCGTTGGTTGGTATGGAAGGCTTCACCGTTTATTATCATGACCTGCCGAAAAATAAAATCAATGATTGGTTGGTAACTGAACACAAGAAACGCTTTAATAATGAAGTGCCAGACCTGTTTACACCGGGCGGAATGAGTGCGGCAATCGCCATCGTTGAAGCTGTCAAGAAAACGAAGGGCGATACGGATGCGGATACGCTGATTAAAGCAATGGAAGGCTTGAGCTTTGAAAGCCCGAAAGGAAAAATGACATTCCGACCTGAGGACCACCAAGCATTACAAGCACTATATGCCATTAAGCTTGAGAAAAAGGACGGTGTTCCATATCCGGTTCCAGTGCTGATGCGTGAGTTGACTCCGGAGGAAACAGCTCCGCCAATTCGAAATAAGTAAGAAAAAATTAGGGGCTTGACCAGGTAAATGCTGGTCCCCCTTTCATTATTTTTAATTGAGAGGGCGGTGCCATAAATGACGGCATTGATTGAAACAAAGGATTTAACCATAACTTTTGGCGGACATACTGCGGTCGACTCGGTGACGATCACTGTTCCGGAAAAGAAGTTCAAGTCGATCATCGGGCCAAACGGTGCAGGTAAAACAACATTTTTTAATTTGTTAAGCGGCCAGCTATCCCCGACAAAAGGCAGCATCTACTACCGCGGAAAAGATATTACCCGCCTTTCCCCGACAAAACGGACACGGGAAGGGATTGGCCGTTCGTTTCAAATTACCAACGTGTTTCCTAATTTAACTGTTTTGGAGAATGTAAGATTGGCAGTGCAATCGCAGGCAGGCGTTCGTTATCAAATGCTGTTTCATTATAAAAAATACCGCGAATTTGAAGAAAAAGCATTGGAATGGCTGAAGCTTGTGCTGCTGGATGATAAAAAGGATTCCTTGGCAAGCAATTTGGCACATGGCGAAAAGCGCAAGCTTGAAATTGCGATGCTGCTGGCTTTGGAGACGGAGCTTCTATTGTTGGATGAGCCTACGGCAGGAATGTCCCTTGAGGAGGTCCCGGCGATTTTGGAAGTTATCAAGCGGATTAAAGAGCAAGGGAACCGGACGATTATCCTGATTGAACACAAGATGGATATGATCTTGGATTTGTCGGATTCCGTTATGGTTCTGTTTAATGGACGGCTGCTTGCTGACGGTACTCCTGAAGAAATCATGAAAAATGAAACGGTTCAGTCCGCTTATTTAGGAGGTCTTTACGAATGAGCGACTTGTTAATGCTAAATGCTGTAGAAACCCATATCGGCCAATATCATATTCTTCAAGGTATTTCACTAGAAGTTAAGCAAGGGGAAGTTACGGTCCTCCTTGGCAGAAACGGGGCGGGAAAAACAACCACGTTACGAACGATTATGGGGTTTTCGCCCGCAACGAAAGGCAGCGTCATGTTTAAAGGCGAAGCGATTCACACTCTTCCAACGTACACCATTGCCAAAAGAGGAATCGGCTATGTCCCGGAGGATCAAGGGATTTTTGCCGGATTAACCGTTGAGGAAAATATGAAGGTAGCGATCCAAAAGGATAATGAAGAGACAGCCAAACGGATGGATTGGATACTGGAGTTATTTCCCGACTTGAAAAAGTTTTGGAAAAAACCCGGCGGCCTTTTAAGCGGGGGGCAAAAGCAAATGCTGGCCATTGCCAGAGCCTATATCAACGAAAATGAACTGCTGTTGATTGATGAGCCAAGCAAGGGGTTAGCCCCGATTGTCGTCGAGAAGGTGATGGAGTCAATCATGCAGATGAAGGAGCAGACAACGATCGTGTTGGTCGAGCAAAACTTTATGATGGCCAGCACAATTGGCGATCGGTTTTACATTATCGATGACGGTCGCACCGTCAGTCACGGCTCGATGCAGGAATTAAAACAGGATGAAGAAAAGAAGCGCAAATATTTGGGCATCGCGTAGGAAAGGAGGACGGAGCAGGTGGATTTATTTTTCAATTTAACGTTAAATGGGCTGGCAACAGGAATGCTGATTTTTCTGCTGGCGGCAGGTTTGACGCTGATTTTTGGCTTAATGGATGTGCTTAACTTTGCTCACGGCGGGTTATTTGCTTGGGGAGCCTACAGCGGGCTGTGGGTTTACAGCCAAACAGGAAGCTTCCTAATCGGTATCGCTGGTGCGATTCTGACTGGATTCCTGCTCGGAATTATAACGGAAAAATGGATCATTAAACCGGTGTATGGGAATCATGTTCAGCAAATTTTGATTACCCTCGGTCTGATGCTCGTATTATCGGAAATGCTAAAGGTGGTTTGGGGGCCGAATCAACTGACCGCTAACCCCCCTGATTATTTAGTGGGAGCCTGGGAAGTGGGCGATGTCATCATTATCAAATACCGTGTGTTTATTATATTTGTCGGCTTGCTAATATTTGGCGGGGTCCAGTATTTATTGAAAAAAACGAAAATTGGCCTCGTTGTCCGCGCTGGTGTTATGAACAAGGAAATGGTGCAGGCATTGGGCATTAACATTCAAAAGGTGTTTATGTTTGTGTTTATGATCGGTTCGGGAATGGCAGCGCTTGGCGGTGTTCTCCTGGGCCCATATTCCGGTGTGATTCATGCCGGGATGGGGATGGAATTCGCGATTCTTGCATTTATCGTTGTGGTGATCGGCGGAATGGGGAATTTCAAAGGATCCATCCTGGCCGCGATCTTAGTGGGACTGTCCGGGTCGTTTATGGCCTATTATGTACCGGATCTGTCACTTGCGGTCAATATGCTGTTAATGGCTGTTGTGTTATTGGTACGGCCGCAGGGTCTATTCGGGGCAAAGGGGTGAGGAAATGAAGTGGATACAAACGAATAAAGGCACTTCAATGTTTTGGCTAGTTACTGCTTTCCTGCTGGTACTGCCATTTGTCTATGAATCTAGAAACTTGATGATTTTGCTGACGCAAATCTTTATTTTTTCAGTATTTGCTATGAGTTACGACCTTCTGCTCGGCTTTACAGGAATTGTCTCATTTGGGCATGCGATGTTCTTTGGAATTGGCGCCTATTCGATTGGAATCTTTATGAAACGATTTGAGCCGACAATGGTCCATTTTTTGCTGGCACTAGTGGCGACGCTTGTTTTAACCGCGGCAATCAGCTTTATAGTCGGTTTACTGACGCTCAGGTTAAAAAGTCATTTCTATGCGATGCTGACGTTGTCCCTGTCCGGCTTGTTTTTGGTGCTGGCGGAAAAATGGCGTAGCTTGACGTATGGAAATGACGGCTTTACCTTCAGGATTCCAGAGCAATTTATTGACCGAACCCATTACTATCTGCTCTGCTTGGCGGTAATGGCCGCGGCGTTCATGCTGCTGAAACGGTTTACCAATTCCCCGTTGGGTCGGGTGCTGCAGGCAATTCGCGAAAATGAGCAGCGGACAGAATCATTGGGATTCCAGGTGCTGCATTATAAAATTGCTGCCAGTGTCGTTTCTGGAGTTCTGGCCGGGATGGCTGGCATACTTTATGCAATGTCATTACGGTTTGTCAACACGAGTGTTTTTTCGATGGATATCACCCTTGATGCGTTATTGATGACGATCATCGGCGGGGTCGGCACACTGTACGGGGCGATGATTGGCGCAGGGTTAATCGAATTTGCCCACGACTGGTTGACCGAACTCGCAAAAGAGCATGCCATTTTTGAACGGTGGATTATATTTTTTGGAATTATTTATATCCTGGTCGTGATGTTTTTTCCGAAAGGAATTGTTGGAACATTAGGGAACGTTTCCTTTAAGCGGAAAAAGCCAGAGCCGGCAAAAAAGGCGGAAAAATTGGCAGGTTAGAGGGAGGAATTCGGGTGGATATGAAAGCAATTACCTCCTTCGTTGTCCGCTTTCAAATGGCAGGGGTCGAAAGCGAAACAGGAGAGCGGCAATGGCGGATCAAGGTGACCCATGTCCAGGAGGATCGGGAGACATTATTTGGATCAATTGAAGAAGCGATGATCTTTATGAAGGAAATTGCGGAAGATTCATAGAATAGTAACAATAATTAGGGAAAGGGATGAGGAAGATGGTAAATATGGCAGTAAAAAGTGTCGAGCTGTCAAATGGGGAAACGCTTTATTACCGTGAAAGGGATGGCGGAGAAATTAAAGTATTATTAATCCATGGGAATATGACCTCATCAAAGCACTGGGATCTAGTGCTCGAAAACATGGATGTGAAGTATAAACTTTATGCCGTTGATTTACGGGGCTTCGGTTTGTCCACCTACAATAAGCAGGTTATGTCAATTAAAGACTTTTCCGATGATGTGAAACTGTTCGTGGATGCGATTGGACTAAATGATTTTGCTGCAGTCGGCTGGTCAACCGGCGGAGCGGTCGCGATGCAATTTGCCGTCGATTACCCGGGCTATTGCAATAAGCTGATATTATTGGCGTCGGAATCGACTCGAGGGTATCCGTTTGTCGGCAAGTTGAATGATACCGATGAGCCGCGCCGTTTTACCACCCATGATGAAATTAAACGCGATCTTATGGTTACACTTCCAGTACAGACCGCCTATGATACGAATAATGTGGAACTGCTCAAGCTAATTTGGAACGCAGTGATTTACACGCATAATCAGCCTGCGTCCGAGCTTTATGATGAGTATGTTCAGGATATGCGGACCCAAAGGAATTTGGCCGAGGTGCATCATTGCAATAATACTTTTAATATCAGCCATCACCATAACGGACTCGTTGCTGGGAATGGTAGAGTAGATGATATTAATGTTCCGGTGCTGGTCCTGTATGGGGAGCGCGATATGGTTGTTCCACGGGCAATGACAATGGAATTGGTTGAGGATCTTGGGGATAGAGCTACTGTTGTTGAGTTGAAAAATTGCGGCCATTCGGCGTTGGTCGATGACCTGCCGCAATTGCTGGGGGCAATGGAACAGTTTTTGGAAAAAGAAGTTCAGGTTTAGTAGTTTAGAGGCGGCCTTTCCGGGGCCGTCTTTCTATTTTCTATTTAGAGGTTTTGTCCATTTTGTGAACTTTGTAGATATATTCGTGGAATTGTAGATATCCTCCGTAAATTTGTAGATATGTTCTAAAAATTGTAGATATCCTCCCCAAATTTGTAGATATAATCCGAAAGCCGGTTCCCTGTAACTCCCTTGTAACCAAATCTCGCTAAAATAGTCCCATCTAGTAGTGAAGGAGCGAATTTTTGGTGAGATGGGAACTGGATTGGCTGGAAAATAGGGCGAGACTATCGCCTAATAAGGCTGCCGTGATCGAAGAAGAGACCAATACGGTCTGGACATATACACAATTGAACGGACGGGCGAAGACAGTAGCGAACTGGCTATATGAACGGGGTGTAAAAAAGGGTGACCGGATCGCCCTGCTCGCCCCGAATCATATCAGTTATTTTGATTTGCTGTTTGCCTGCGGAAAAATCGGAGCGATATTTGTTCCGCTAAATTGGCGGCTTTCCTTGCATGAGATTGGGGGGATTTTACAAGACTGCACCCCAAAATATATTGGAGTCCATCAGCAATTCAACGAAATCTATCAGCAGCTCCCCCTTGAGAAACCAGACCCCATCTTTATTGATATATGGGATTATCCGGAGTGCACTCCTGGCCCCGCAGTCGAAATCCATGAAACCGACCCATTGGCGATGATTTATACTGGCGGAACAACCGGTAAACCAAAAGGGGTGGTGTTAAGTCATCAAACCATCCTTTGGAACGGGATCAATACGATTTTAAGCTGGGGCTTAACTGACCAAGAGGTAACGGTCAACTATATGCCGATGTTTCATACCGGGGGTTTGAACGCGCTTTGCATCCCGATTCTGATGATGGGTGGGACAGTGGTTATTGGAGAAGGGTTTACTGGCGAAAAAGCAGCGCAATCCATCAACCGCTATCAGTGTACGGTCATTCTGTTGGTGCCAACCATGCATCATATGTTGGTTCAAACAGAAGATTTCAAGAATTGCCAGTTTCCGTCCATGAAAGTTTTCCTATCAGGCGGAGCGCCCTGCCCAATCCAAATCTACGAAGCTTATCGGCGAAAAGGCTTGGCATTTAAAGAAGGATATGGCCTCACGGAGGCAGGGCCGAATAATTTTTACATTACGCCAGAGGAGGCACAATTGAAACGGGGATCAGTCGGAAAGCCGATGTTATTTAATGCCATCAGGCTGGTAAAATCGGACGGCCATCCGGCAGGGCCAAACGAAGTCGGAGAGCTACTTATTAGCGGAAAGCACGGATTTTCCCATTATTGGAACAATGAAAAGGCAACAAATGAAACGATACAAAACGGTTGGATTTCAACCGGGGATTTGGCCAAAAGCGATGAACAGGGTTTCCATTATATTGTCGGACGGAAAAAAGATATGATTATTAGCGGCGGAGAAAATATCTATCCCTTGGAAATTGAGCATTGGCTAGCCGCCCATCCGGCGGTCAATGAAGTCGCCGTGGTAGGTCTTCCAGATGAGAAATGGGGTGAGATTGTCTCAGCCTTCCTTGTTTTAAAAAATACATCCATACAGGATGAAGAATTGAAGGCCTATTGCGAGGCAAAGCTGGGCCGCTATAAAATTCCGAAGTTGTTTATTCGGCTGGAAGAACTCCCAAAAACCCATGTCGGAAAAATTGACAAAAAGGCGTTAAAAGAAATGCAGAACCAAAGATAAAAGGAGAACCGCCCGCCGGCGTGTTCTCCTTTATAATTTTTGCGCCAAATTAATTGCCGTTTCACCGACAGATAAATCCAGCTGCAGCTGTTCTGACAAGTTATGGGGATGATAGAATCCCTTTGCCACCATATAATTAGTAATGTTTTCATGGGTGGCAATCGTATCATTTAATTGAGCACGTAATGCGGCCTTCAATTCAGGTGTCGCTGTTTCCGTAATCCCAACAGTATAGTTTCGAACTGCTGCCTTTGCCACCAAGCCAAGCACGGATATGAAGTGTTTGATACTAGAACAGACGACTGCATCAAAGTTATTTTAAAACCATAATTTGATCGGAAGGCTGAAGAAATATTCAGCCTTTTTCTTTGTTATGTAACTTAATATATGGTACCATTGACTTATGTAACATTAGGAGGCCCTCCATGGAGTATGTGGATCCGATTAGAGATATTGAAAGTATCAATGCTATTAAAAGCATCTTAAGAACACAATCACAAAGAGATTTATTGCTTTTTGTTTTTGGAATTAATACTGGGATTAAAGTAAATGAACTTCTTTCCATTAAAGTGAAGGATATAAGAGATGAAAAAGGGATCAAAGAGTTTATCTATTTAAAGGATTGCAATAGCGGTGAAACTCACGCCTACTATATAAATAATAATGTTCAGCAGGAATTGACGAATTATTTGAAAACCCATGAATTTGAGGACAGCGATTTCTTGTTTAAGTCCAAAAAAAACAACCAGCCGATCACACGGCAGCAAGCCTATCGAATCATAAATAAAGTGGCAAAAGAAGCAGGGATCCCGGGGAAAATTGGCATGCATACACTTAGAAAAACATTCGGGTATCACGCCTATCGGAAAGGGATCGCGATTTCGATTATTATGCAAATTTACCATCATCATTCTCCGTCCGAAACTTTAAGGTATATTGGAATAAATAAGCAGGACGAGAAGCGTCTAATAAAAGTGGATGTGAATTTATGAGCAACCTTTCTTATTAGCAAAAGAAAAAACCTCCGCAAAGGGGGAGGTTTTTTATAAATATTCATCATCCTTCGTTGTGTCAGTATCCATTGCAACGTTTGTCAATTCTTTCACAATACCATCATGAACTTGGACTTGTAATGTCTCTTTATCCTTCATAAATTTAAAAATGCCATTATCAAAGTCGGTTCCAAATTCCTTGAAGAAAATTCCTTCAAATTCAACCTCCCTTGTATGTTTGAAGATGAGCCTGTAGTGGTTCTCTTCCTTTACAAGGTAGGCACGCACACCCTTATCGTAATGACTGTCCGAGTTTTTTAATTGACGAGAGACGGAAATAATATGGAGGTCAACAAAGGGAATTTCCCGCAGCAGAGAGTTAATGATTGATCCCTTAGCAATTTGTTCCCACCGGCTTTGCGCAGTTTGGCCCAGAACAATCTGGGTAACGTTTTTATCTCTAGCCGCTTCCGCGATCACCTTTGAAATTGGCCGCTTTTCGTTGTCCTTCAATATAAACGCGTCTGCACTATGCTGTTCGGCCAACTGTTTCCATTTCTCAATGTAGCCTGTTTTTTCGGCATCCAATTCATCAAATGGTTTCGGGTCGACGGTAAGAATGTAAAGCGGACAATCAAGCATATTGGCAATTTTACATCCCCGTTGGATAAGCCGTTCGCCATTAGGACCATAATATACACAGACGAGGATGCTTTCGTCTGTTCGTCCCTTGATTCTTTTCATTATTTGTTCACCTCGGATTGGCTGTGTAGGACTCTTTACGGCCAATTACTATAGATTATGTATGACTATAGCGTATGGAACAGTTTCAGTCAATCTATTTCACGGTGTGCCGTTTTTATATAACATTTTCTAAGGAGGGGAATTGATGTCTTGGTTACATCTAATGATTTTACTGCCATTTATCTTTGCGGCCGCAGTCCCGTACATTTATAGGAAATTTACGCCACGCATTCATACAGGCTGGTTTGTCCTTGTCATCCCGCTGGTGATTTTTGCATTTCTGCTTTCCTTTACCACAGCAATTTCTTATGGGAATACTGCTTTCTCGACAGTTCCGTGGATCCCGTCCTATAATATCAACTTCACAACTTATGTCGACGGGTTAAGCTTAATATTTGGATTGTTGATTGCCGGTATCGGCGCCCTTGTTATTTTATATTCCATCTTTTATATGTCAAAACGCGAGGCCCTTAACAACTTTTATGTATATTTGCTCTTGTTTATGGGAGCGATGCTGGGACTTGTATTTTCCGACAATATCTTTGTGCTCTATGTGTTTTGGGAGACCACGAGTGTTTCTTCCTTCTTATTAATTGCGTATTGGTATGAACGTGAGAAATCACGTTATGGTGCCCAAAAATCTATGTTGATTACGATATTTGGTGGGCTTGCCATGCTTGCGGGCTTAATCATGCTTTCCATGATGACCGAAACGTACAGTATTCGCGAGATGGTCAGCCAAGCAGCCAACATTCCATCTCATCCGTTGTTTGTTCCATCCATGATTTTGATATTAATCGGGGCATTTACAAAGTCAGCCCAATTTCCGTTTAGTATTTGGCTGCCTGATGCTATGGAAGCCCCTACGCCAATTAGTGCTTACTTGCATTCAGCAACGATGGTAAAAGCGGGAATCTATCTGGTCGCCCGCCTGACCCCGGTCTTTGGCGGTCAAGCAGAGTGGTTTTGGATTGTTTCCAGTATGGGGATGATCACTTTACTATATGGGTCTGTAAATGCTGTAAGACAAACCGATTTAAAGGCATTATTGGCCTATTCCACGATCAGCCAATTGGGATTAATCATGAGTCTGTTAGGGTTAGGATCTGCCTCCCTCTATACTGGCGGTGAGGAATCCTCCGTCTATATGGCCGCTATTTTTGCTGCTATTTTTCACCTGGTAAACCATTCGACCTTTAAAGGCTGTCTATTCATGGTTGTCGGAATTATCGACCATGAAACCGGGACACGGGATATCCGCAGGCTGGGGGGCTTAATGCATTTAATGCCAATCTCGTTTACTTTGGCGGTAATCGGAAGTTTTTCGATGGCCGGGCTGCCCCCATTTAACGGATTCTTAAGTAAGGAAATGTTTTTTACTGCCGTTATAAATGCAGCTGAAATGAAGGAATTCGGCGTGAACGCCATTGGAAATCTGTTTCCAATCATCGCATGGATCGCCAGTGTATTTACGTTTGTGTACAGCATGATTCTTGTGTTTAAAACATTTAGAGGAAAAAATAAGCCCGAAAAATTAGCGAAGGAAGTTCATGAGGCACCACTTGGGATGTTAATTTCACCAATTGTGCTCGGCTTGTTTGTCGTTATTATTTTCTTTTTTCCCAATATCCTTTCCAAGTATCTGTTAAGTCCTGCACTTGCGGCTATCGTGCCGACACTGGCTGCTGCCGGGGAAACCAACGTGAAAATAAGTGCATGGCATGGCTGGAATATCGAGTTATTTATGACCATCGGGGTCATCGTTCTTGGAACGATCATGTATCATTTGTTGAAAAAATGGTATCGAATTTATCTTTTATACCCAGAGAATCTGATGTTAAATCATCTATACAACATTGGGCTGGAAAATATGGAGGCTGTCTCCCGTCGAGTGACCGACCGTTACATGACCGGGTTTATTCGCGATTATTTAGTCTATATTTTTGCCTTTATTATTATTATTGTTGGCGGAGCGGTTTGGTTATCTGATGGGTTCTCGATACACACATCAGACGATGCGCCGGTAAACTGGTTTGAAGCGGTTTTAATGATTGTGATGATAGTAACGGCAGCAGCTGTTCTTTTTGCCAAAACGAGGCTAACAGCAATTGTGGCTGTTGGGGGCTTAGGGTTTCTCGTCTCCTTTTTCTTTGTACTCTTTCGGGCGCCCGATTTGGCATTGACACAATTGGTGGTTGAGACAGTCACAACGGTGTTGTTTTTATTATGTTTCTACCATTTGCCGCAATTGCGCAAGGAGTTTGCCCGGATTCGATTCAAGGCAGTGAATGCGATTGTTTCCATAGGAGTTGGCGTCGTGGTCACCATCGTTGCCTTGTCGGCAAATGGAAACCGCCTGTTTCAATCGATATCCGGTTATTATGAAAATTCATACGAATTGGCCGGTGCAAAAAATATCGTCAACTCCATCCTTGTTGATTTTCGCGGAATCGATACGATGCTTGAGATTCTCGTATTAAGTATAGCCGGACTTGGGGTTTATACCTTGATCAAGCTTCGGTTAGCAGGGGGGAATCGAAATGAAAAAGCCGAATGATGTGATTATACGGAGCGTGACAAAGGTGGCAGTTGTTATCATCTTAACGTTTGCCATCAACCTGTTTATTTCAGGTCATCACCAGCCCGGCGGCGGGTTTATCGGCGGCCTGGCTTTTGCTTCTGCCTTAATCCTGTTGTTTTTGGCATTTGATATAGAAACAGTTCGAAATCATATTCCGCTTGATTTTAAAGTGGTGGCCGCAGTCGGTGTATTGATTTCCGTGCTGACGGGAGTTGGGGCCATGCTCCTGGACCACCCGTTTTTATTCCAGGCATTTGGCTACTTCAAACTTCCCATCTTTGGTAAAACGGAACTGGCCACAGCGGTTTTATTTGACATCGGGGTTGCATTGGCGGTAATAGGCACCTCTATCACCATCATCATGACGATAGGGGATGATCGATAATGGAAACATTAATGTCTATCCTTGTAGGAATTTTATTTGCAATTGGAATCTATTTAATTTTGACAAAGACTCTACTGCGAATCATCCTCGGAACATCGATACTTGGACACGGGGTGAATTTATTGATCATTACAATGGGAGGGCTTAAAAAGGGTGGTCCGCCACTCTTGGGAATCAAGGATTTAACCTATGCGGATTCCTTGCCGCAAGCCCTTTTATTGACGGCCATCGTGATAAACTTTGCGACCACCGCTCTTTTATTAGTGTTGAGTTATCGAGCTTACAAAGTATTGGGAACGGATGATACGGAGCAGATGCGAGGTACAGAAAATGAATAATTTGGTGATATTGCCAATCATTATACCGGTTATTGCCGGGATGGTGATGGTGATTTTTAGAAAAAGAATAATCTTCCATAGGTATTTAAGTGTTTGTTCAATCATCGCAGTTGGCATCGTCACGCTTCTATTAATATTCCAAATTGATCAAGAGGGTGTGCAAACATTGCAGCTGGGCGGATGGGAGGCGCCTTTTGGCGTGAGTATGGTGGCCGATATGTTTGCTGCTTTGCTCATCCTGACGACCTGTGTTGTTGCGCTTTGCTGTTTGCTATATGCATTCCGCTCGATTGGTCAGGAACGAGAAAATTTCTATTTTTATCCGCTGTTTATGTTTTTGATTACTGGTGTGATTGGCTCGTTTATGACAGGCGATATTTTTAATTTGTTTGTCTGTTTCGAGGTGATGTTAGTTTCGTCTTATGTGTTAATCTCTCTTGGTGGTACAGGAAATCAACTAAGGGAATCAATCAAATATATCCTGGTTAATATCATTTCCTCGTTTCTGTTTCTAGTTGCCATTGCCTTCCTGTATGCGATGACAGGGACGTTGAATTTTGCGCATCTATCAATCAGGGTCGCCGAGGCAGGGCAAGATGGGCTAATGACGGTTGTCGCCATTCTATTTTTAATCGTTTTTAGTTTGAAAGCAGGATTGTTTTTATTCTTTTGGCTGCCTGGCTCGTACAGTGCACCGCCAACGGCGATTGCTGCCATCTTTGCCGCATTGCTGACGAAAGTGGGAATCTATGCCATTATCAGGGTATTCACGCTTGTTTTTTATCATGAACCGGAGGTTACCCACTTATTAATCGGTATTTTAGCGGGATTTACAATGATTTTAGGTGCGGTCGGAGCGGTTGCCTATTGGGATATTAAAAAAATCATAACCTATAACGTCATTGTTGGTGTGGGATTCATTTTAGCTGGAGCTGCTTCATTAACAGCGGAAGGGCTGACGGGATCTCTCTATTATTTGATTCATGACATGGTCGTAAAGGCTTTGATTTTCCTTTTGGGCGGAACAGTTATCCACCTGACTGGGACCAGTAGACTGAAGGAATTCAGTGGTTTGATCCGGTTATATCCCGGATTGGGGTGGATGTTTTTTATTGCGGCCCTTTCCCTTTCAGGCATTCCCCCGTTTAGCGGGTTTTTAGGAAAAATATTCATTACCGAGGGGACATTTGAAGCAGGGTTTATTTGGCTAGGAATTATTGGACTGCTGACAAGCCTTATGGTTCTGTATTCGATCATGAAGATTTTTATGAATGGGTTTTGGGGGACAGACACTTCGGAGGAAAATGAAAAGAGGACAACTAAGGGGTTATTGCTCCCATTGGGAATACTCACCATGTTAACGATCACGCTTGGACTAGGAGCAGAAGGAATTCATCATTACGTGGATTTAGCGGTAGAAGGCCTAATCAATCCAGGCATCTATATTGAAGCGGTTTTTGGCACCCGTCCGGTGCATTAAATCCATGATAGAAAGGGGGGGGGCCAATGCCCATGCAAGTTTTGATCAATTTATCGATTGGTGTAATCTGGATGTTCCTTCAGGATGATTGGAATGTGCTGACATTCTTTAGCGGTTACCTTTTTGGTTTACTGGTGCTTTTTATCCTGAGGAGGTATTTTCCAACTAAATTCTATTTAATAACGCTTCTTGCGATCGTCCAACTCTTTTTCGTATTTATATATGAATTGTTTACTTCAAGTATTTTGGTTATTCAACAAGTGCTTGCTCCGAAGATTAACATCACACCGGGAATTTTCACTTTGGAAACGGAACTCGAGGGAGATTTGGAAGTTACCCTGCTGGCTTTATTATTGACATTGACCCCCGGTTCCGTTGTCGTGGAAGTCTCTCCAGACAATCGGAGGTTTTATATCCATGCAATGGATATTCCAAAATCCAGTGATGCCGTTCTTCAATCGACAGCTAAATTTGAAAAAGCGATAAAGAAGGTGACACGGGCATGATTCAAACGATATTAATTTACTCATTGGTATTTCTTAGCTTTGCTATTTTTGCTACCATCTATCGGTTGATTAAGGGCCCGACTGCGCCTGATAGAGTGCAGGCACTGGATGCTTTGGGGATCAATTTATTGTCGGGAGTCGCGATTTTTTCCGTTTTGCTAAGAAGTACGGGTTTTTTTGAAGTGATTTTATTGATTGGAATCCTTTCTTTTATTGGGACGATTGCCTTCGCACGTTATATAGAAAGGGGTGTAGTCATTGAGCGGAAACAATCAGATTGAATTGATTGCTGTCCTGTTAATTTTTGTTGGAACGATCTTTAGTTTTTTGAGTGCGATTGGTTTGATTCGGCTTCCTGATATCTACACCCGCGCTCATGCGCTTTCAAAAGGTTCTACGATGGGTGTTCTTTTTATACTTGGGGGAACATTTCTGTTTTTCATTATGGAAGGGTATTTTAGCATTCGCTTATTCCTCGGGATATTCTTTGTGTTCCTTACTGCCCCCGTTTCTGCTCATGTTATTATCCGTGCGGCACACCGTTCCAATGTGGAACTGGCAAAGCAAAGTGTTCGCGACGACTTAAAGGAAGTCAGGGAAAAAGATTTATATGAATCTCGAACTGATTGAAACAGAGTGCCTGAGTTTACAGCTGCTGACAGTGCGTAAGCTCAGGCCATTTTTATACTAAATCTAGTGCCTGTTCGATAAACAATTTCCCCAAAATCGATTGTGTTTTCTGAAGATTGTAGACAAGATAAAAGTATCTTTCCTCGTCGAATCCGTTGATTTCGTACATTTTTAGCTGGTTTTGCAAGGCGTACTCTTTAGCCGCAATTTCGGAAATAATCGATATTCCTATATCCTGCATAACAAATTGAATTAAGCTCTGACTAGAGTCTGTGTAGGCAATAATGTTCAATTGGTCCTTTGAGATTTTATTTTTTTTAAGAAGCCTTTCCAATATTGCGTTTGTTCCTGAATCGCTGTTTCTCATAATAAATGGGTATTGCAATATATCATGGATATCTACAGGGCCGGCTATATTAACCTGATTCGATGTGATCAGGACAAGCTTTTCTTTTAATAAAGGTATATATTTTAGCTTATCGCTTTCATATTTATCCCCTAAAACCCCAAAATCTACGGAGCCATTTAACACTTTATCTACCGTATTTTTCGAGGAGGATTGATTGATACGGAACAGAGCATTAGGATACTGATCCCGAAAAAGCTTCACCATTTTCGGTATCATAAACTGGCCTGGTACTGAGCTTGCCGCAATCCGAAGCATCCCTCGAAGCTCTTGCTGCCCGCCCTTAAGGTCAAGCAAGGCCTGGTCCTTCAACAATAATAGTTTCTGCGCCCACTGGTAGAGACGTTCTCCATGAGGGGTTAAAATGTTTTCGCGCCCGACACGGTCAAACAGCTGGACATTCAGATTTTTTTCTAAAGCATGAATATGGGAGCTAACCGTAGACTGACTTAAGAATATATCTTCCGCCGCTTTGGAAAAGCTCTTATGCTCGACAACTTTGGTAAATACATATAGCTGGTGTAAATCCATATATTAATCTCCTTGTATTCAAAAAATAGATGAGTTTTAATTCATTAAATAGATAAATTGAATTTATCTTAGCATACCACTTTCTTATAATGAAAATGACAAGACTATTTTGACAAGTTTTTAACATTTGTATGTTGTAAAGGAGTTATTTATGGAAAAGCACTTCGATTTACTTTACGACGCCGGCCCGACTGGGTGTGGCGAATTAATTATGAACTTGTTTTTAACAATGAAAAAAATGGAACCGGGACAAATCATCAAGGTGATTTCCTACGACCCAGGTGCCCGCGAGGACCTGCCAGCGTGGTGCCGCATGCAAAAGCATACTCTTTTGAACCGTGAGGATTTTGGCAAGACAAGTTATTACTTTATTGAAAAGGGCTGATTACAGTCTTTTACATAAATTTAATCCAAATGGAGGAACAAAAATGGCTGGAAAATTTTTAGTGAGTTTAACAAATGCAAAAAATGACCCTGATAAAGCAACTGTAGGATTCGTGGTGGCAAATGCTGCAGTGGCATCCGGGCAGGAAACAGTAGTTTTCCTAAACGTTGAAGGCGCTTACCTTTCTTCAAAAGGCTATACCGATGATATACATGAAGAAGGCTTTGCACCATTAAAACAGTTAATGGAGCAATTTGTAGAAGCCGGAGGAACACTTTGGGTCTGCAGCCCATGCTTCAAAAAGCGCGGCCTTGACGAAGAAAATTTAATAGAAGGTGCGACGATTGTAGGCGGTGCTAAAGTAGTAGAGTTCCTTAGCCAGGGCGCTGCTTCGATTACGTATTAAGCAAAGGTGAACAGCATGCACAATCCACATGCAGTTTGTGATGGCGGCGATTTAGATTGCGGGTCGGGTTTATTATTGATTATTAAAAAAGCAATGGACCCGCTCGCTGGCGGTCAGGTGTTGGAGGTACGAAGCAGGGAAAAAACAGTTGCTGAGGATCTTCCGGCATGGTGCCGGATGGTTAAACATGAATTTCTTGGCTCTCAGCCTGGCGATAATACGACAAGATATTTTATTAAAAAAGGATCGAATCAGGCGGAGCTTGAACAAGACCTTCAGGCAGCAAAAGGCTATCAATGGAGCGTTCGTGTTCGCGGCGGGAACGACCTTTCCGCGACGGTACATTCACGGAACCACACATTTATTGCTGGACAGTCAGCAGACTTTAGTCCAAAGGTGAATGCGCCAAGTGCCGTTGACTATTTGTTGGCTTCACTTGCTTCGTGTCTGACGGTTGGATTTAAAGCACAGGCGTCAAGGAGAAATGTTGAAATTGATAATTTGGAGCTTAGCTTAAAAGGCGGCTTGGAAAATGTGTTATACCATATGGAGCTTGAAGATGAAGGCAGCCCGAAAGTAAATCAGGTTACCGGCACTTTTTATGTATCATCACCGGAATCTGAGGAGATTCTGGAAGAATTATGGAGCAATACGCTTGCCAGGTCGCCAATCTTTCAAACTCTCAACCAAGCCGTAACTATTGATATTAAGCTAGCGATTGTATTTTAACAGGGGGTTAGTCCAGTTATGACATTACCTAAGTTTCCTGTCACCGTTATTGGCAGCTGGCCGCGGTCACCTGAGGTAAAGCGGGCGATGCGTGATAAACGTGCCGGTAGAATTAGCGAAGAAGAATTTCAGGCGATTGCTGATACAGCGGTCTTACAAATCTTAAAGTGGCAGGAGGAAGCCGGAATTGATATCGTCTCGGACGGCGAGCAACGGCGCGATAACTATATTTCATTTGTTGCCGAGCATTTGCATAATGTCCGGATGCTAACTGTATCAGAGCTGCTCGAATACATTGAGGATAAGTCGAGCTTTGAAGAAATCCTTGGGACATTGGATGTACCGGCGTTCTCGATGTCCAACCCGGCAGCTTGCGGAAAAATCAGCCGTAAAAAGCCGCTCGCCCTAGATGATTTTTTATTTTTAAAAAAACATACGGATAAAGCAGTTAAAGTTTCCATGCCCGGTCCCTACCTGTTAACAAGATCGATGTGGGTAGAAGGCTTGTCGAAGGATGCATACCCGACAAAGGAAGATTTGGCTGTCGATATTGTTAAAGTGCTGCGGGAAGAATTGGAGGAATTGGTTGCTGCTGGCGTTGAGTTTGTCCAATTCGATGAACCGGTTTTAACCGAGCTTGTGTTTACCCAGAAAAACGCAAATCGTACCTTTATGTGCGGGGCATTGACGGCCAAGGCCGATGCTGAACAGGAAATTGCTTTTGCGCTTGACTTGATGAATCAAGTGACAGAAGGAATGCTCGGCCGAGGTACAAAAATCGGTGTCCATGTTTGCCGTGGCAATTGGAGCACACAGGAGCAGGTGCTGCTAAGAGGGCCATATTACCCGTTAATCCCATATCTTGCTAATGTCAACGTTGACCAACTCATTCTCGAATACGCCACACCAAGGGCGGGAGAATTGGATGCCATCCGCGAATTTGGCGGGAAAGAAATCGGACTCGGTGTTGTCAATCCGCGGACTGAAGAAATAGAAGAGGTTGAAGCGATTGTGGCACGTGTTCAGGAAGTAAGAAAATATCTGCCGGATGCAAAAATCTTCCTAAATCCTGATTGCGGCTTTGGAACATTTGCTCAAAGGCCAATGAACAGTGATGAAATTGCGGTTGAAAAATTAAAGGCAATGGTGGCTGCAGCTAAGAAATTACGAGAGATCGTGCTTGTTTAATAGTCAGAATGGAGTGGAGAATCTAATATGGGACAATTAACGAAGTTTAAGGTTGAGGGAAAAGGTACGGGTATGCGTATAGATGCGGTTGCTGGCAAGCACACGATTGCGATTGATGAACCAGAATCATTTGGCGGCAAGGACTCTGCAATCGATCCGCTATCAACGCTATTATCATCTTTAATTGCCTGTGAAAATGTAATGGCGCAATTAATCGCGCAAGAGATGAAGTTTGATCTCCAGGGAATCTCCTTTGATGTCGAAGGCCATTTAGACGTCGCCGGTTTAATGGGTGACTTATCAGTTAAGCCGTATTTCCAGCAGGTTAAGGTGAAGGCCGTAATTGAAACATCAGAGTCTCAAGAAAGAATCGAAGAATTGCGAAAATCCGTCGACCTGCGCTGCCCTGTATTCCGCACCATGAAAGACGCAGGAATCCCTATCGAAAACCTATGGACCAAAGCAGAAGTAACCGTCTAATATTCTGCAACTAATAACCTATATAAACAACTTTAAAAGGGTGCCGCCCAGCGATGAGTGTCAGGCACCTTTTTCCAAAAAGTTCAAAAAGTATTCACTGTATAATAATGGTACGTATTGGTATTATTGGGGTGTAACTTACTTTAGCATTGGGGGGCTTTATATGGTTAAAACACTCCAAGAATATTCGTTAGCAGAATTAATGGCAAGAATTGAACAAATATTCAATGAGAATCCGGGTCCGATTCAAGGTTTTAATGCTGTCGTTCAATATGAAGTTACTGATCAAGTGCCTTCAACCTATCAACATTTTTTCCAAGACGGTAAACTGACCATCAAGGAAGGAGTCGAAGTTATTCCAACTGTTGCTTTAACTCTAAACTATGATACTTTCAAAAAATTTGTTTTATGTAAAATGAGCGGTTCAATGGCTTTGCTATTGGGGAAAGTAAAGGTAAAGGGCGACGTGGGTACCGGGTTTAAAATTGAAAGCATTCTAAAGAAATATAACTTAAAAGAACCATTATAAGCATGAAAGGCTGTTGAGTGATTTCTCGACGGTCTTTTATTTTGGCTAATAGGAAAGTATAAAATTTTTACCCAAATTTCTTTATCTCAGCTTCGCACGCATAAATTCAACTACGCCTCTGTCTTCGTCCTAACGGACTCGCCAATCGGCGAGTTTTCATTTATTTCAATATTTCACCTGAATAATTGCTAAAAACGTTGAAAACAATCATTATTAGTGGAAGGTACATACAGAAAGTAGGCGGTCTTTTGTTAAAATTCATACAACTAGGCATTTCCACAGAGTTAGCTGAAAAATTGCAAGGCCAGGGTGTGGCGAACCCAACCCCAGTACAACAACAGGCAATTCCAATTATCATGAATGGCCGGGACCTCATTGGCCAGGCGCAGACAGGGACAGGGAAAACATTTGCCTTCGTCCTGCCAATACTGGAAAAATTAAAACGGGATGGGGACCAGATTCAGGCTCTTATTGTCACGCCGACAAGGGAACTGGCACTGCAAATAACAGATGAAATACAAAAGTTGATTGAAGGTTTAGAAGAGGTTCATGTTCTGGCAGCTTATGGCGGACAGGATGTAGACAAGCAATTAAGGAAATTGAAAAACAAACCTCAGATTGTTGTAGGGACGCCGGGAAGGCTTTTAGATCATATCCGGAGGGGAACAATCCATCTGGCCAATCTGTCGTTTCTTGTGTTGGATGAAGCGGACCAAATGCTTCACATCGGGTTTCTCAATGAGGTAGAGGATATCATTAAAGAAACGCCGAAACAACGGCAAACCATGCTTTTCTCGGCAACGATTCCTGACGAAGTCAGAAAACTGGCTAATAAATATATGCGGAGCCCTGAATATATTCAAATTGAAAAAGTTCAAGGTCCTGCAGACAATGTAAAGCAGATTGCCATTCATACCATCGACCGGGCAAAGCAAGCCACACTGATTCAGTTAATTGAAACCCATCGACCGTTTTTAGCGGTTATTTTTTGCCGGACGAAACGGAGAGTTAGTAAGCTCTATGAGATTTTACGGGCTCGGGGATTTTCCTGCGATGAATTGCACGGCGATTTGTCGCAGGCGAAACGGGAGCAAGTGATGAAGCGGTTCCGCGATGCCGAGGTTCAATTGTTGATAGCCACGGATGTAGCCGCTAGGGGACTGGATGTAGAAGGCGTCACACATGTGTTTAATTACGACATCCCTCAGGATTCCGAAAGCTATATTCACCGGATTGGCAGGACAGGAAGAGCAGGATTGAAAGGATTGGCGATTACCCTATATTCCTCCGCAGACAGGCCAACTCTTGATTTAATTGAAAAAGAGCTAAATATTCGAATTCAAAAACAAAACCTGGGCAATGTCGATAAAGAAAAAGGTCAAAAAAGGGACATGCCAACAAATGATGAAAAACAAAAACGAACTGCCCGGAAAAAGCCGGCCGGTCATAGAAAAGAAAGTGGAGACAGCAAGAAGCAGGGAAAGAGCGGAGATAAAAAGAGCGGGACACAACAAACAAAGAGCCGAAGCGCGAAAACAAGCTTTGCCAAAGGAAAACCAAGCGCCAAAACCGCTGGAAAGAGGAACAGCACAAAAAATAGTGCGGGAAGAAAAAAACAGCGCTAGATTGATTCCGTATTATACTATAGACACATTAATAAAGGTGCCTAATCCCCTATGGGTGTCAGGCACCTTTTTCCTTTATTTCCCTTTACCTTCCTAATCCGATACCGGTATTGGATTTAACCAGGACTTCCTCGTATTTCTTCACATCGGCTTTTTGGCTCGAGAGGATGGTTCCGAGATAGCCTGCCAAGAATCCAAGCGGTATGGAGACGATTCCCGGTGTTGTATATGGGAAGATTGGGTTCCCTACAAAAATCGCTTTTCCTGCTTCAGGGCTAAAAACGTTCGGGCTGATTAACACTAACCCGATTGCCGAAACCAGGCCGACTACCATAGCCCAAACCGCGCCGCTTGTATTAAAACGTTTCCAGTAGATGGTGTAAATAATAACCGGCAAGTTTGCACTTGCAGCTACAGCAAATGCAAGCGAAACAAGGAATGCCACGTTTAGCGTTTGTGCACCTAGCGCTAAGATAATCGAAATAATGGAAACACCGATTGCCGCATAACGGGCCATCTTCACCTGCTGTTTTTCGGTTGCTTTGCCTTTTTTCATAATTTCATTATAAAAATCATGTGCAAACGCCGAAGCCGCAGTTAACACGAGTCCAGCAACTACAGCAAGGATTGTCGCAAAGGCAACGGCAGAAACGAAAGCAAACAGCATGTTGCCACCAAGGGCCTCAGCCAAAAGTGGTGCTGCCATATTCCCGGCAGGATTTGCAGCAATGATCTTATCATTACCAACAAAAGCGGCAGCGCCGAATCCAAGGAAAATCGTCATAACATAAAATAGTCCGATGATCCATGTAGCATAAACAACAGAAGCACGGGCAGTTTTAGCATCTTTAACGGTAAAGAACCGGACAAGAATGTGAGGAAGTCCTGCTGTCCCAAGGACAAGCCCCATATTTAATGAAAGGGTGTCTAGCCCGTCCTTATATTTAACCCCAGGATTTAAAAACGAATCTTTTAATGGAGTCGCTGTTTTCATTTGCGCAAACATATCAGTGATGCTGAAATTGAATTTCGCAAAAACAATAACGGAAATGATAAAGGTTCCGCCCATTAACAAAACCGCTTTGATAATTTGCACCCAGCTTGTCGCATGCATTCCGCCAAAGATAACGTATACCGTCATTAGTACGCCGACGATTAAGACAGAAGTAGTATATTCCAACCCCAATAATAATTTAATAAGTGCACCCGCCCCGACTAGCTGGGCAATCATGTAAAAAATCGAGATGGTCATCGTATTCATGGCCGCAAAACCGCGGATTTTCTTGGCGTCAAAACGGGAAGCAATCATATCGGCAAATGTATATTTACCAAGGTTTCTTAACGGCTCCGCCACCAAGTAAAGCACGACAAGATAGGCAACCAGAAACCCGATGCTATAGAAGAATCCATCAAAGCCCTGTAATGCGACAGCCCCGGCAATACCGAGAAATGATGCCGCAGACATATAGTCACCTGCAATGGCCAATCCATTTTGCCAACCGGTCAAGCCGCCTCCAGCCGTATAGAACTCACTGGCATTTTTCGTTTTTTTCGAGGCATAGTAGGTAATGACCAATGTCACCAATACAATTCCTAAAAACATGAGAAACGCAGGGGTATTCATTAGCGAGTCCCCCTTTCTTGGACAACCTGATTAGTCAACTCATCAAATTTAGCCGCTTTTTTTGAATATAGCATGCATAATCCCCAGGTCATGACAAATTGCATAAAGGCAAAGACCCAGGCCCAAGTAATATTGCCAATAAATTTGGTGTTCAGAATCGTTGAATAAGAGGTAAGGATTGGCAAGGTAAAGTAGAAACAAAAGAAGAAAATGGTTAATGGCACAATAAATTTCTTTTTCTCAGAAAGTAATGTTTTAAACGAAGCTGACTGGGCAATGGCGCTGTAATCGCTTTCAGTTTGATTATTAAATTTTTTAGCCTCCAATGTGAAGCTCCCCCTTTCGAAATAAACCCGTTTGTTTTAAAAAAAGAACGACGACGACCGGATGAGATGGTTAGGACAGAGTGGTTATTGTTATTGTTTGCCTCCTTCGCGAGTTGACAGATATTTCATAACTTTGGAAATTTTTATGATTTTTATTATAATTTTAGGAGACTAAAACATGCAAGAGGAATTTATAATAGAATAGAATTTTTTTTATAGGTATTTGGAGGGGGATTGCTAGAGACAGAAAGTAAATAAAAATAAAAAAACCTTTGCTTAACGCAAAGGTTTTCGAAAAAATGATGGAGAATAGGGGGCTCGAACCCCTGACCTCTTGCATGCCATGCAAGCGCTCTCCCAGCTGAGCTAATCCCCCGCTTGAATCGGTACAACAAGAATTATATCCGGATTATATTTTTATTGCAAGAGGAAATTTAAGTAAAGGCTAAAAAATTCTCCATTAACTGATGCTTTCTATTTCCACCTTATTCACACCTTCTAATTCCGAAACGGAGGCATATACATCTGTTGTCTTTTCACGGTAGTCAACCGCAACCAATATTTGCACAAGATGATCGCCATTGTCCAAATCTTTAATCTTGAGTCTGCGGATAATATATTCTTTTTCCATTAAATACGTAATGGCATTATCAATTTGGACCTGGTCTCTAATAAATAACTGAAGCATAATCTCTTTTTCTCGTAATTGTTTAGGGCCAAAAATTTTCATAACGGCAGGAACTAATTCGACACTAATAATCAGCAATGCGACTCCGGCAAACGCTTCTATATAAAAACCGGCACCGACAGCAATCCCAATCCCGGCGGCCCCCCAAATCATTGCAGCCGTTGTGAGGCCGGAAATACTGTCGTTGCCTCGTCTTAAAATAACACCAGCACCTAGAAAACCGATACCTGAGACGATTTGGGCCGCCAATCGCAATGGGTCCATCGTTATTCTAACTTCTGCCGAATCGGGGAACATATAAGCTGATTCAATCGATACAATGGTCAGAAGACAACTGACTACAGAAATGACAAGACTGGTTTTTAGTCCCACAGGTTTTCTTTTTAGTTCCCGTTCAAGTCCAATAATGAGCCCAAACACAGCGGAAATGCCAAGCTTAATTAATATATCAATATCGATACTGCTCATAATCTCACGTCCATTTAATATTGTAAGAGGGCTTGTTTTTTGAAAAAACAACTAAGAATACTTTACGATTGCTATAAGTATGTAATTTTATTTTACCTATAAAGGAGTCCAATATGGAAGAGCCAAAAATAAACCCCTACGCCGTTTTGGCAATTGGCGTCATTTCAGTTTCCACATCGGCCATTTTTGTGAAATACAGTTCTGCGCCCTCAGGCGTCATAGCTTTTTATCGCCTGTTGTTTTCCGTACTTTTGATGTTACCCGTTTTTTTAATAAAGCATGTTGGAGAACTTCGTAAGATTACGAAAAAAGACTGGTTGTATTCCATCATTGCCGGAGTATTTCTGGCCTTTCATTTTATTCTATGGTTTGAGTCGTTAAACTACACTTCGGTAGCAAGCTCCACCGTGTTAGTCACGCTTCAGCCGATTTTTGCATTTGTAGGAACGTATTTTTTCTTTAAGGAAAAAATATCTGGCAAGGCCATCATCAGCGGAATCATAGCAGTTGGAGGAAGTATCATCATCAGCTGGGGAGATTTTCGGATTAGCGGAACGGCTCTTTTTGGAGATATACTTGCCCTAATAGCCTGCGCTCAAATAACCGCTTATTTATTATTTGGTCAAAATGTTCGAAAAAGGGTATCACTAATTACATATACATTTCTTGTCTATTTTATGAGTTCGATTACTTTATTCATTTATATCTTTGCAGCTAACCAGCCCTTATATCCATATCCGGCAAGTGATTGGGTTTATTTTATCTTGCTGGCTCTAATTCCGAACCTGTTGGGGCATACCTTATTTAATTGGTCGTTAAAATGGGTGAGTACTTCAACGATCTCAATGGCGATTTTATTTGAGCCTGTTGGAGCGACAATCCTTGCTTACTTCTTGTTAAGTGAATATGTTGTTTGGACACAAATACTGGGTGGCGTTGTCGTCATCGGCGGCATTTTATTATTCGTGTTTGATGAACGAAGATTAAAATTAAAACATGAAATGAATAGCCAATCTTAAATGAAATGATAAGTCGCATTTTTATTTTTCAATGGATAACATTCGAGCTTTAGCCTTTTATAAAGATAATAAAAACCCATTAAAAAAACTTTTTCCGAAAATTATATTGCAAACATATTTTAATCATGATATATTAATTCTTGTCCTCTTCGAGAGTGTCAAACGACGAATTAGAAATTTCGAAAAAAGTTGTTGACATCACGAAGTGAGATGTGATAAATTAAAGAGGTCGCTTTCGAGCGGCTTGGTCGAATGAAGTGCGCAAGCACTTGGATGATCGTTCTTTGAAAACTAAACAAACAAAAACGTCAACAATAAACATTCATTTCTTTTGAAATGAAGCCAACGTAACATTTATGAGCTAATCAACTCAACTTTATTGGAGAGTTTGATCCTGGCTCAGGACGAACGCTGG
>NZ_LMTJ01000005.1:548137-868951 GCF_001510715.1 Bacillus sp. FJAT-29814 | reverse complement strand
TCAACAGACAAGGTTAATGTATCCAAACAAAAAAGACTGTCGATTAAAACCCGAAATCCTTCGGATTTGTCGACAGTCTGAACCCTTTGCGTAGCAAAGGGTTTTTGTTAATTTCATTCCATTTCCAAGACAATTGGACAATGGTCGCTGCCCATAATATCGCAATGAATATCAGCATTTTTTATCCGGTCTCGCAAAGTTTCGGAGACGATAAAATAATCTATCCGCCAGCCAATGTTCCGTTCCCGAACCTTGTTCATGTAGCTCCACCAGGTGTAGGCACCCTCCTGGTCCGGATAAAAATGGCGGTAGGTGTCGATAAATCCGGAGGCAAGAAGCGTCGTCATCTTTCCGCGTTCCTCATCGGTAAAGCCGGAATTGCCTACATTTGATTTATGATTTCTCAGGTCAATTTCTTTATGGGCGACATTTAAGTCCCCACAAAGCACGACCGGTTTTATGATGTCCAACTCTTGAAGATAATGAAGGATTCGGTCTTCCCACTCCAGACGGTAGCCCAACCTTGCCAAATCCCGTTGCGAATTAGGCGTATAAACATTAACCAGGTAAAAGTCTGCGAACTCCAGAGTTAGAATTCTTCCTTCCTGTTCCGATCCATCTGACCCTAGCCCGTATTTGACCGAAAGGGGCTCAATTTTTGTAAAAACAGCCGTTCCGGAGTAGCCTTTCTTTTCGGCATAATTCCAAAACTGATAATATCCTTCCAAGTCCAAATTAATCTGGCCTTCTTGGAGCTTTGTTTCCTGCACACAGAAAATATCCGCATCCACCTCATGGAAATAATCCAAAAATCCTTTATTGACACAGGCCCTAAGCCCGTTTACATTCCAAGATACCAACTTCATAAATCAGACTCTCCCTCGATGTCTTCTAATATAAAAGTCATTGTACCAGCTAGGGAATGACAATTAAAGTATTTTGATTATTTTCAAAAAAAGAAGGCTGAATCAGCCCTCTTCGTAAAATGATTATTCAACATCAAAAACTTTCACTTCAACCATTTTATCGCCATTTCTCATGTTTTTGGCAGTTTCTAATCCGGAAGTAACTTGACCAAAAACAGTGTGGACGCAATTTAAGTGTGGCTGGGATTCATGTACGATAAAGAATTGCCTGCCTCCAGTGTCTCTGCCGGCATGTGCCATGGAAAGAGCACCCGGAACATGTTTATGAGGGTTGCCTGCAGTTTCACACTTGATAGTATAACCAGGTCCGCCCATCCCTGTTGAAATGGGTTGACCATGCACCTTGCAAATTTTATTATGGTAATATAAATGACAGATGAACAAAACTAGCAAAAAACTTATAATGAACATCTAATACTGTATCTTTGTATTATTCCAATATACAATAAATTTCACCACTATAAGATACTGAAGCACTTAACAAATTCTTTAAGTTATCTATAACATCTATCTTATTCTGCTTTATCATCGCTAAAATAAAATCCTCTGATTTATTAAAATGCTCCTAAAACTATATTAGTGAATTCTAACATGATTTCGTTCGTTAAGACCTTTTTTAATAAATAGGTCTTCATGAATGCATACTTGTTTTACTAAAATACAATCTATTTGTTAGATTAGTTTTTTATCAAACCAACTTTCAGTGATAAAAGAATTAAAGTCATATCCCTCCAATTCTAAATTTGTAACATGATCTGTAACGATAACCTGCGGTCTTATTCCTGTCTCATTATAAATATCTTCAATTTCATCCAATAAAGCTTTATAAATCATTTTGACTGCCTTAATATCTTTTTCATTTTGATTATTGTCACTAATTGGACCTGAGGTGTCAGGAAAATAAACTTGACTTGGTTGATCAAAAAACAAAAATTTTGGAATTGAGGAATTTTCCTGGCTGCAAAAATATCGTAATAAAGACATAAACAGACCAATATGACAAGATAACCAATTTGCTCCACTACCCATTTCGCTCAGATATATTCTTGATTTATTATTTTTATCATTATGATATAAATCGAATGTATCTTCTAATTCAAACACGAGTTTTGGCGGTTGAAATTCCTCTTCAAAATCTAACTTACTTACTATATTATTCATATGTTTATTAATATAAGTTTTTGCCTCTGCATAATAATTATCTAGAACATAGCCTGCTATTTTTTCTTTAAGTTCATTAATGTTATTTTTTAAATCATCTATGTCTTGTTCATTTAAAAATGTAAAAGTATTACTTATTAAATCAATTTCTAAATCAATTTTAGCTTTTGCATAAATTACTTGTTCCGATAAAATCTTTCCGTTTTGTATTTCTTGATTTATTCGTTCTAATTCGTCTACCTTAGCTAATTGAGTTCTTATTTCACTTTCTATTTCTTTTATTTTTAATTGGTAATTATTAATTTCTTCACCATACGAATTTTTGTACAGTTGTACTTCTGATATTTCTTTTTGCAGCCAATTGATCGAATTAAGTACTTGATTAATCTCTTCATTGACGCTAGTATGTTCATTTCCGCATAATGGACAGACATAGGAATTTATTTGCGGGTTAGAGAAGCTAGATTTATCTCTCAATTTAGATAAATTTTGTATATACTCTGTTCCATAATGTTCACTGTTCTCTAGGTTTGAAAGTATCAGTTCATATTTATGTTTTAGTCTTCTTTTCTCCTCCAAAATTGCTATTGCCTCTTTATACTTTTGTTTTAAGTCTGTGCTGAAATAACCTCTTTCATTAATATTAGGAAGATTATTCCTTAATAAAATAAGCTCCTGAATTGATATATCTTTATCCAATTTTTCCCCTATTAACATATAATAGTTATTAAACGTCTGAAATAATTGTTCCTTTTTCTGCTCAAGATATTTTTTCTTACTAATATTTTCCTTTTCCATTCTTTTGAAATTGTTTAGTAGTAAATCTAATTGATATTTATATGTATAATATTGTTGGTCAACCCAACCTGAAAATACAGGGAACTGATTAATAACCTTCTCTCGTTTTCTAGAATCGTCAAATCTGTAAAACAAAGCAAACTTACTAGCAACAAGATTTTGATGTTGAAGCAAAAAGGACATCATATTCCTTATACTAGGCCGCCCCTCTTTTCTTGAATCAATATCAGTTGTTGTATCGGTTATGGTTAACCCCAACAAATTTTCTATTTCTCTTATTACCCTACTTTTTTGAATAAAGTAATTTTCGGTAAAGTATTCTAGAGTAATTTTTTCTATATCGATTTCTGGACTCTCAACCTTAAGAAACATGGATCTTCTGCCATCATAATTAAAATTTCTACGACCTATAATTAAATCTTCGTTGTTTACTTTTAGGACTATAGAATAAAGATATGTAAAATCTGTGATTTTTCCCTTTGGAATAGTGGAATTGTTACTCCCAAAACAATAATCTATTATTTCAAGCAACGCACTTTTTCCACTTTTTGACTGTCCAGTTATTATATTTAAGCCATTTGTAAATTTAATAAATCGCTTCTCACCAGAAATGTTAAATAATATAATAGATTTAATATATGAATTCAAACCTCTTTCACCCCAATTTTTAAAAAAATATCGAAAGGTCTATAATCCGAAAAAATTCTCCCTAAGTAGTAGGCTGCTTTGTAATATTCCCTAATTTGTAAGTTCTTTGTATTCTGATACTTTGGTGACCCAACTAGTTTTAACTTTTGTTCGAACTCTAATAAATTTTCATTACAAGCTACTATAATTGATTGATTAGTTAAATTTTTATAGATTTCATATCTTTTCTCAATTCCAGCAATATTGAGTAATTTATTGTTGTCAATAAATAACGAATAAATGGAACTTTTAGCATTTGCATTTCTTAATACATTCCTCGAAGGTTCATATAAAACGTAAGGAAGGATCAAATATGCCAATGGTAGTTCAACATCCTTACCATATCCTTGTACAAAATGTGGAATGATCTTGCTACAAAAAAAAGGATTTAAAGAAAGGGATTTAATATATTCACTACTCATTCTCATCCTCCTCTATATACCAATAAACATTCCCGTCATCGACAATTTCATGAATTACACCATTTTGGAAGAAACGGGTATTACTTTTTATCATGCCAAAGTTCTCCAGTTCCATTGTCATTGCTTTATTAAAAAATTTCTTAGCGCCTTTAATTCTATGATTTTCTTCTTTTTCTGATAAATCTAAAACATAATTTTCTTTAATGTGGTTTAATTTTTTACTTAAACCATTTTTATAAGATTTTACATCGTCAAAAAATATAAGATTGTCATTGAAATATTCAATTACTGTACTATTCTTTCTCCAAACATCGTTAATTGCTTCTTTAACCTGGTTATCATACTTAATTCTAATAATTTCTTGAACAAATTTATGATCTAAATATTTTTCTACATTACTTAGTTCCTTTCCGCCATACTTGGAGGGTATAATTCTACCATTATTTGCAAAACGATCTCTTAATTCAATTGTTAAACTTTTAAACTCACTAAAATTTATATGCCAAGCAAAAGGAGGAGTTGTTGGTTTATTTATGACATATCCTAACAACTCATTAACGTACGAGTCAAAGTCATCTTCACTTACATTCTGAAAATGTGGGTGCTGTTGTATCTCTTTTCTAATCAAGGTAATATTATTTTCCCCTGTATGTAGTGCAACTCTACTAATTATTAACTTAATTTCTTCTTCCGTGAAAGTATTAAAGATTTTATCGTATAACTCCCTGAACGTCTTTTCCTTCTTTCTTCGTTCCATTCCTACTTCTTTCAGTTTACTTAACCTTTCATCTGCACTTTTTGATTCCCAGTCATAAAATGCAGATTCTTCATCAATAATTGATGTTGTTAGTAAGATGTACGATTTAAAACGTTTCATTTCTTCTTTGTTAATTAACCAGTTTTTTAGTGTATTCCAGAATTCACTATCCCTATCAACCATGTTATGCTCATCAACATGATGTTTTACTTCCATTTGAAAGGAATCATCACTTGAAATCTTTGAAATATCTCCGAATTGTTCAACAAAAATAACTTCATTTTCTCTTAAACTACAACAATGCTTTAATACTAAAAGATAATGATAAATATCCCCTAATTTTGTTAAAGTGTCATCATTTTTTAACCTTTTCAAAATACTATTAGTCCCCTTTCATAAAACATCTAAAAATTCACCTCTAAAAAACCAAGATTAAATTTCGTATATCCTTATCAATGTATTGATACCTTTGTTTCCTTGTTTAATGGATATTACTTAAGGAATTTTGTACCAGACAAATGAATTTGCTACAGGAAAATGATACCATAATATCATTGGAAATTTGTAGCTACTAAATACATTTATTGTATAATTGTGTAATAATTTGTATTGAAATAGAACAAAAAGTAATAATTAGTAAAAATTGAAGGATTCATTAAATCTAAAATGTTAAGGAGAATTTAATATGAGTAACAAAGATACTTTTCATTAGAAATGGGGACAATTGAAGATTCTTTAAGAAGAGATTACTATCATTTTAAGGATCAGCTTAAAATACTTGAAGAATCCATATGTCTAGGAGAAATTTTACATAACAATGAAGAATGGACTTACGCAAGGAGTTTAAAGGAAGAGTATTTTAATAAAATGAATGAATTATTAGGATATATGTCTGATTTTATCGTACAGAAAAATGATATTGAAAAAGAATTAAAAAACAACAATGGAAAGTAATTATAGGTGGTGAAAAAAAAGAGTCTAAAAAATAAGTCCTTCTCCACTGAGAAGGACTTAATTAATTTAACCTTCCATATAAAGAAGGCTAATTTTTCACTTTGATATTAACTACCGTACTACCTTTTATTACTTATCGAAAACTTCTACTTTTTCCATTTTGTCGCCATTTCTCATTTTAAGGACAGCATCCATTCCGCTTGTTACTTTACCGAATACAGTATGAACACCATTTAAATGTGGTTGTGGTTCATGAACTATAAAGAATTGGCTGCCACCTGTATTTTTACCAGCGTGTGCCATTGATAATGAACCTACCTCATGTTTATGTGGATTACCCTCAGTTTCACATTTAATTGTATAACCTGGGCCACCTGTGCCATTTCCAGTTGGACAACCTCCCTGAGACACGAAACCAGGAATTACACGGTGAAATGTTAGACCATTGTAGAATCCGCTGTTGGCTAATTTTTCAAAGTTTTCTACTGTTCCAGGTGCTTCATTTGGGTAAAGTTCTAATTCAATTTTTTCTCCATTTGCCATTTGAATGATACCTTGTTTTGTCATGTCATTTACCTCGCTTTTTTGTAATACTGTTTTACAGGAGTGTTTTCATGGCTCAAACTTTCTTTACAACAACAATCTCAAGGAAACGGTCAGCGCCTTGTCGCTCAAGGTGTTTCTGAAGTAGTTCTTGGAATGTATTTACGACCCTATTCGAGTTCCCGTTGGATCCCCGCCTTGTGAAACAAATCCAGGAATTACTCTGTGAAACACGACACCATTATAAAAGCCAGAGTTAGCTAATTTCTCAAAGTTCTCAACAGTTCCAGGTGCTTCATTCGCGAATAAATCAAACTCGATCTTTTCGCCGTTTTCCATCAATATGTATCCTTTTTTAGCCATTTTTCAACACTCCTTATGTAAAAAATCATCTTTATCATACACTTTTCAAAACAGAAAAGAAAGTCTGGCACATTTGCCCATTTATATTTCTCCTGTCCCCGTGTTACACTATACTTACCCCTTCCGAACTTTTCGCTTGTTGCGGGACACTTAACCACTGTACGGACGGAAGGGGTACCTGGTGCCAAACCGTTGGCATCACAAAAAAGCCGAGCACTAGTCTCGGCTTTTCCTATTTAATCCCGTTGTTCAAGCCAGCGATAAAAACCATATATAACAGACCAAAAGATCAAATAACCAAAAAACGAATAAATATGCTCCCACTGTTCGGAATGGCGGAACAGGCCGAGTGCTTCGGCTAATTTTTCCCCAACCGGCATAAGCAGGCTGACGAACAAAATGATTCCAATCCTTCCCCATTTCTTTACCTGTAAAATCAAATGCAAAATCAGCACAACGAATATCGGCAAGACAATAAGAGTAAAGTCAATATTAATCGAAAACTCCTCAGGCAACGGCCTGACCGGAAATTCATACATGCCACGTGTGACAAAAAAATGGTCAAGCAATGTACCGAGAATTATGGCCATAACCGCAACCGCAAAATAGGGCTTATTCCAAAAAATTGATCGTTTTTTTTGCAAAGGCGGCAATTTCGAGCCGTTCAAGTGTTTTACAGTATTCATTTCTAATCTCCCCATCAATATTTTCCAGTTCATCCGCCAAATAATCGACGACCTTCAAGTCTTGAAACCAATCTCCCGGTTCCGCTTTCGGCTGACGAACATTTTTCCAGGCATATTCAAGCTTCGGACTATAAAATTTTCTCGCACCTTTGTTCAGCCGGCACGATTTTAATCTAAGAGGGAACGAAAAACCCGGAGTTCCCTCATTCACATCATTAAATAGATGCGGCCAGTAATCCTTTCTTGAGCCGGTATGAGGATGTGTCCTAGCCCAAGCAACGACCTGACTTAGCAAATCTTTATTATTGAACAGGACAAAATATAACCGTTTTCCAAGTAAAATTCGTTCATGCAGTGATTCAAAATGATGCAATGTCTGCCCTATTAATTCCTCTCTTCCATATGGAAACAAAATGTGGTTAAAGGAAAGCAGGTCCTGAAGCATAAATTCGAGCTTACTTAGAACTTCTTTTTGATAGACCTGATTTTGGATCACCCGGTATTCCAGATAGCTTTGTTCATTGACAACCATTGCCATGCAATGAATATAGGGATCCCGATTCCTCCAAAAATGATTCCAGATTGTCTCCATAAAACTCGAAACATTAAAATGAGGCAGCAAATAAAATAATGGTTTGTTTTGTTTCAAGCTCTCCTCATAAAGGAGAAATTGCGGATAGATATCCTGAAATATTAACCAATTCCCACGTTCCAAAAATAAAAAAAAGGTTTCCTGGTCCTTTTTGGACATCAGCTTGGCAAGAAACTCCCCTTTTAAATCCGACATATTATAGCCGCCGTTACGCGACACCATATGCCCAAAAAATGCCCAATGAATTTCCGGATGTCGCAGATAAAAATCAAGGTAGGCCTTCGTTCTAGTGACATTGTTCAGATTTTGTTCTTCGGTTATCCTTCTAATTTTTCCCACAAGTTTCTTTTCGACAAGACTTGGCTTGCGGCTTGCAGCATTGATTCCTTTTAATTTTCGTTTCAATTCGTCGCGAATTTGGTCGAGCGGGGTCTGGTTTCGATTCCTCACAAAAAAAATGGCGGATTCCCTCCCTTACGAATGGTCGATAAATAATGGGAATATGTATAGCCTAGGGAAAGTTTTCCGAGAGGAGCGAAGTATAATGGATATTAATCAAGGAATGGTTTGGCTAATCGAGCGGCTTAGAGCGGAACAATCTTCCGACGGCTCTTGGGATTACCCATTTGATACCGGCATTTCAACTGATGCCTATATGATCATTTTATTAAGGACTTTGGAGATACATGATGAAGAATTAATTCAAGGTCTTTGCAAACGGATATTAAGCAAGCAGGAGAAAAACGGGGCATGGAAGCTATTTTACGACGAGGGTGAAGGGAATGTTACGGCAACTTTAGAAGCATATTACGCCCTTTTGTTCTCTGGGAACTATTCAAAAAGTGATCCTCGTCTACAATCGGCAAAAAAGTTTATTTTGGCAGGCGGCGGCTTAAAGGAAGTCGGCACCTATACGAAAATCATGCTCGCCCTGACAGGTCAATATAAGTGGCCTACCTTTTCCCCGCTGCCGATTGAAGTGATTCTCCTGCCTGATATCTTCCCGATAAATTTCTTTTCCTTTTCCGTATTTGCGAGAGCCAATTTGACACCGATTATGATTCTGGCCGCAAAAAAGTTTTCACTTAAAACAAAGCAAACTCCAGATATATCAGAATTAAATCTCCATCGCGACGTAGAGGATCAGTGGATTCGTTCCACTGAATGGCGGTCATTATTATCCTTTATTGAAGACGGAGTAAAAAGTTTAATCGGAATTCCGGGTGAACTGCGCAAACTGGCGATTGACCGCGCAAAAAAATACATGCTCGACAGGATTGAACCGGATGGTACGTTTCTAAGCTACTACAGCTGTACGTTTTTAATGATTTTTGCCCTGCTGTCATTGGGGCGTAAAAAGACGGACCCAATCATTACAAAGGCGGTAGATGGGATTAAATCTATGAAATGCGAAATTGCCGGTCTTCCACATATACAATATACAACGGCAAGTGTATGGAATACTTCACTCATTAGCTATGCCTTACAAACGGCAGGGATTCCGGTTGACGATCCGATGGTTGAAAAGTCAAACCGTTTTTTACTAAAGAAACAGCATGACAAATTCGGCGATTGGATTATCCATAATCCCAATATCCTGCCTGGTGGCTGGGGGTTTTCCAACATAAACACAATCAACCCTGACGTCGATGATACCACTGCGTCGTTAAGATCAATCGCAAAAATGGATCCTCCGGTGGAAAAAGCATGGGAACGGGGAACAAACTGGGCATTTTCCATGCAAAATGATGATGGCGGGTGGCCGGCGTTTGAAAGGGAAACAGAATCAAAGCTGCTTGAATTTCTCCCGCTGGAAAAAGGGGAATTTTTGCTGATGGACCCTTCATGTGCCGACCTGACCGGTAGAACACTTGAATTTTTTGGAAATTATACGAATCTGCCAAATAGTCACACTGTGATTAAAAAAGGAATCGACTGGTTAAGAAAGGATCAAAGACGAGATGGTTCCTGGTATGGGCGCTGGGGGATTTGTTATACGTACGGAACATGGGCGGCCGTTACAGGTTTGTCCGCTGTCGGGGTTTCACCAAACGATCCCTCTGTCCAAATGGCAGTTTCCTGGTTCCGCAGTATTCAAAACCACGATGGCGGCTGGGGCGAATCGTGTCTTAGCGATACGAAAAAGCAATACGTTCCGCTTGGCAGCAGCACTTTGACACATACTGCCTGGGCACTTGACACATTGATTGCAGTATCTGAAAAGCCTACAGCAGAAATACGAAAGGGCCTGGCCTACTTATTGGCTTCACTTGAAAAAGATGATTGGACGACTGACTATCCAAAAGGCCAAGGAATGGGCGGAGCGTTTTATATCCACTACCATAGCTACCGTTATATCTTCCCGCTTCTCGCATTGGCGCATTATCAAAAAAAGTTTGGTTCATAACCCAAAACATCGACGGTATCCTTAGCCGTCGATGTTTTTATTCAGAAGTCAGCTGTGACAGCCCCCGATAAATCTGTACCATCTCTTCGAGCCTCATTCTGACCAATCCACTTGAAGACGGGGCCACGAAGTCAACCGTTCCCGGTACGACCGCCTCCTCCTGGATCCCCCATGGCGCTTCCTTTTTTCCGCTGAATTGCAGATAAACTCCTTTGCCGACATAGCAAACAATTTTCGGTTTTATTACGGCTATCTTTTGTTTTAATATCTCCCTTCCTTCGCGATACTCTTCTTTCGTAATTTCATCGGCAGCTTTTGTTGGCCTCGCGACAATATTAGTAATACCAAACCCCAATTCCAACAGGAGATCGTCCTCCGCTGCCGTAAACTTTCGTGGTGTAAGCCCAGCCTCAAAAAGAATCCGCCAAAACCGGTTATTCGGATTGGCAAAATGATGACCTGTTTCACTTGACCGGATGCTCGGATTAAACCCAACAAAAAGAATATGCAAATGTTCCTTGATACGGTCTGGAACCAAATTCATGAAACTCCTCCTTCCAGCATGTGATATTTTTTTAGCTAATAAGAAATTATAAAATTCTCCAGAATTTTTATAATTTCTTATGTCGCATAAATTCAACTACGCCTCTGTCTTCGTCCTAACGGACTTGCCAATCGGCGAGTTTTTATTTATTTTATCATATCCTTTTCAGTTTCATTTCAGAGTGGCTGACTAAACTTTTTTACAAGAAGAGGAAAAGGGGGATTTCAAGGGAATGAAACAAAAAGGCAAATGGCTTATCATTTTTACAACCTTGTTCATGTTAGTTGCTATCGGCACGCCAGTCTTTGCCGATGATGACGATGATGATGACGAAAAGTATGAGCATTATCAAAAGGACCACGATGAGGATTATGATGACGATGACAACTATGATGACGAATGGAAAAACACTCGGGAGTCACAGGCTCCGATACCTTCGCAAACGGAGTTTTGGAATATTTGGTCACGGGAAGCGCGAAATAACCCCGCCCAGCCGTTACCAATTGATGCACCTACCGAAGTGCTCTTGATAAACGATAACACAGAGAAGCGACTTTACATGATTCCGCAAGACGGTCAGCTTCTCGTTTCTTCGGAGGAATTCGTTAAAGCTCTGGGGGGTAGATCAAAATTTTTTCCACTGACCAAAATTAATGTTTTAACAAATGGGGAGCGAGAGCTGATTGTCAGGGCAGGTTCAAATGCAGCATACGAAAATCGGGTCAAGACTCCAATGCCAGTCCAGGCGGTGGCTTATGAGAATTCCGTTTATATCCCGATTTCAGTGGCTGCGAACGCATTAGGTTACCGGGTGTCTTGGGATGAAGAGAAAACAGCAATGGTTTTGCAAACTTTTTAAAGGAGGATTATTAGAATGGCAAACTCAAAGAAATCAAAATGGCTGATTGGCTTAACCGGCACCGCCCTGTCAGCTTTCGTCATCGGTCAGGTGGGGGGAAATCAACCGAATGGGGAAACACAGTCGATGATTTCAGCACCGATCGATTCGATGAGCAAACAAGAACAGGAATACGTTCAGCTTGATTGGAGCAATTATGAAGTAAATGGCGTCAAGGTTATAGGAGTGGAGAATCGTGATCGACAAACGCGAAGAACGTAAGGAATTGGACTGTTTGACCATCCAAATCATGAATACAGACTTTTATATTGCAGTGACAGACTGTTTGCAAAAAAATTGGAAGGATGTCATTAGCGGTTGGCTGCACTATGTGGAAAAAGAATGGTCAAGGTTTCGTACCGACAATGAACTTGCTCGTATCAATCAACTGAAAACCGGAGAAAAAGTGATCGTCTCACCTCCGCTGATTGATGTGCTGCTACATGCTGAGTCGTATCGGCAAAAATCAGGAGGATTCTTTTCACCCTATCTGCTGCCACAGCTTCAGTTTCATGGCTATGCACATTCCTTCCCCTTCCGTTTAGGAAAGCCTGAAACCGGGAAACCGCCAGCTGTTTTTGATGTACAAATCTCCCCGTTCAGGTTTAATAGGAAGGCTTCCACAGTCGAAAGAGCGGCTCCCGGCCAAATCGACCTGGGCGGAATCGGCAAGGGCTACGCTGTCCAAGCTACCGCAAACTGGTTAAAAAATATCGGCGGGGCAAAAACCGGAATAGTCGATGGCGGAGGGGATATCATTGTTTGGTCCGATGGCAGTAAAACATGGACCATCGGAGTTGCGAATCCACATGACACAGACCTGGATATCACCCAATATCGCATCCAAAATGGCAGTCTCGCTACCTCTAATATCATCTATCGCAGTTGGATGCAGGGGAATGAGAAAAAGCATCATCTAATAAACGGAAAGACAGGACAGCCGGTGGGGACAACGATAATCCAGGCAACCGCCATAACCGATAATTGTCTTGATGCAGAGGTCATGGCAAAGCTTTGCTTTATGGAAAAGGGACAAACTTTAGCGAGTCTGTTAACAGCCATCAATCCAAACTATACGATTCTATTAGTTAATGAGAATGGCAATATGATTCATTCCTCCGGAGGTGCCCTATGAGTGAATATTTTTCCAATTGGACGTTGATTCGTGCTTCAGGTTTTTTGGCGTATTACTTCATGACCCTATCGCTTTCATTCGGATTGATGGGATCGTTTTCGATTATGAAACGCAAAAAGGCTGCACTGGGATCACTTCATCAAACAAGTGGGTGGTATGGATTGCTGACCATATTCTTTCATATTTTGTTAATTTGGCAGGATGATTACGTTCCTTATTCGTTATTAGAATTAATCATTCCGTTTTATGCGAAAAACGCCCCTGTTAATTCGGGGCTCGGTACCATATCGTTTTATTTGTTCTTACTCGTGATCGTTTCGTCAGATTTTTTAATAAAAAAATTGGGATTAAAAAACTGGAAGAAGCTGCATTTGGCTGTCATTCCAGCTTGGCTTTTCATGCTGCTGCACGGCATAGCGATAGGAACGGACAGCTCGGAGCCTTGGGCAATCATTTTATATGCGATGGGAATTGCGATTGTTTTAATCCTTGGTTTACTACGTTATATGGAAGCAAAATTAACATCTCAGTCTCCCTCTGCAAGAGGAAAGCTGAATAAATAATCCGGCAGCCTTCAAGCTGCCGGTTCCTGTTTTTCTGTAAAAATAACGGTAAATGCAGTGCCCTGACCCAGCCTGCTGGTGGCCGATATTTTACCTCCGTGAGCATTAACTATGGATTGTGCAATAGACAGACCCAAGCCTGCACCGCCTTTCTCCCTCGTTTCGTCCCCTCGGTAAAAACGATCAAAAATAAATGGCAGTTTTTCAGCTGCGATTCCGCATCCGGTGTCTTCAATGATAAACCTTATTTGTCCTGCCTCAAGCGTTAAGGTCAGGGTTACCTTTCCTTCCTTTGTGTATCGGAAAGCATTATCAAGCAGGATATAAACTAATTGCTGGATCCTAGTTTCATCACAGGTAAAATAAACTCCTTGCTGGATGTTTTCTATCAATTGAATTCCTTCGGCTCGCAATCGTAAAAACCTTTTACCTATTGAATTGAATAGCTCCGATAGGTTCACTTTCTTTAAATCCAGGTTCAGGTAGTTTTTATCGCTTCTTGCTAGAAATAACAAATCTTCCACCAATTTGTTCATTAAACGTGCTTCCGTTTTCACATCTTCCAGCACCTCATGTCCAAACGGGCTTAATCGGTCTTTTTCTTCCCTCGTTAGCAGATCAACCGAACTATAGAAAATGCTTAGCGGTGTTCGCAATTCATGTGAGGCATCAGAAACAAATTTCTCCTGTTTATCGAATGCTAGCTTAATTGGTTTTATCGCTTGTCCGGCTAAATAATGGCCTAAGAGGGCAAAGATGCCGCAAAATAACAGCGTCAGGACAATTAAAATCAAGGTAATTCTTTGAATCAAATGTCTCTCAGCTGTGATATCCATGCCTAAAATGACAAATCCATGCTGGTCTAAAGACGCATTCATAACAAGAAGGTGTTCTTTTCCCCATTCCAGTCTTTTTACCTGTTCTCGTTTCGACAAATTTATGTTTTTTTCGATCCATTGATTTAACGATGGCTTTGTCTCCTCACCATAAACCAGTTCGCCAGATTGATTGTAAATATAATAAAAAACGGTTCGGTTCGGTTCATAGTCCAGATCGTGGTGGTCATCTTCATAAAGTTCTTCCACTAAATCTTCTTTTTCTTTATTTAAATAAGCCTTTAATTCCTCAACATTTTTATCTATTATTTCATATGAAATAATTACATAAAGTAAGGCTATAAACGAGATTAACAGACACACCAATGATAATGTGTAGATCATAGTCAGCCTAGTTTTTACTTTGTTAAACATGGCCGTTTCTCACTTTATAGCCGATTCCGCGGACATTTTGAATAAATGACTGACGGCCGGGGAGGTCAATTTTTTTTCGCACCAATTTGACTAGTGCGTCAAGGGCGTTATCCGATACCTCGCAATCGTAGCCCCATAATTTTTCAAACAAGATTTCCCTTGTCACGATTTGATTGGCATTACGCATTAATACCTCAAGTAGCTGATATTCTTTTTTCGTCAAATCGATGACGGAACCATTTCGTTGCAATTCATGAGTGTTTAAATCGAGGGTAAATTCTTGGATCGCAATAACGTTTTCTTGTAGAGGCTTTGCTTTTCTGCGGCTTATTGCGCGAATTCGGGCTAATAGCTGATCAAATTCAAAAGGTTTAACTATATAGTCATCTGCCCCTGAATCCAATCCCGTAATAATGTCGTGATTGGCATCTTTCGCCGTTACGAAAAGAATACCGCTTTCAATGCCTTTGTCGCGAAGCCGCTTACAGACCGTTAATCCGTTTTCTCCCGGCATCATCCAATCCAAGATAATGATGTCATAATGAGTAAGGCGGGCATAGTCATAGGCATCTATGCCATTATTAACCCAATCAACCTGATGAAATTCATTTTTCAACAAGTGGGTCATTAGTTTTCCAAGCCGAGCATCATCTTCTGCCAATAAAATATTCATTATGATCACTCTTTTCCGAAAAGTCCCTTATACTATAATCATAGCAATCTTTTCTGAAAAAAAAGTGAAAAAATCGTGAACATAGGGGCTAGCCTGTGTCCCTGTTGGATGCCAAAACAAAAAAGAGCCGATGATTCGCCTCCCGGAATAAAAAATTGAATGAATGCCGGAAAAAGGAACCCACTGTATGTATTTGGTAATGTTAGTGGAGATATTTTTTATGTGCTCCAAACCTGCGACGGTAAACAAACCTTCTCAAGTCACCATCCTTTAGATTCCCGTCATAAATCAGAAAAAGCAATGATGTAAACTCCGGATAACGCTCATTGACAAAAAGGGCGAACTCTTTTCGCTCGCCCATTAGCTTTTTCTTAAATTCTTCTTCAGCGGCAATACCTTCTAACTGCAGCCGGTAGTATGCCACCGTATCATCCCATTTACTTATACGCGTTTCAAGGATATCTCTGGCGTAACTAGGCAGCTTTTCAATGACTAAATCAATATAGCCTTCAGACCACATCAACATCTTATCTTTTTCCGGCAGCTCAAGAACCATATTCATTAGTGTTAAATCATCTGCCTCTTCACTGGATGCATATCTGCCAACCCGATTCATATTGCTCACCCCGGAATTCATATTGGGGTTATTTTACCTCTTAATAGGAATTATTATTTTTCCGTTAACTTCACATTTAAGGTGATGGTTTTGCCATTTCGGTAAACACCCAGTTTTAGTTCATCACCCGTCTTTGCCTTCGTATATAAATATTTCCTCAAATCAGATGAATTGGCAATTTCTGTTCCATTCATCGAGACAATAATATCATTAACCTGCAGACCTGCGCTTGCGGCCGCTGAATTTGGATCGATATTCATAACCATAACGCCTTTTGAGATGTTTTCCGGAACACCCTGCCAATACATTTCTGACACTTGGTTAAGGTCAGCTAACCCAACCCCCAAATATGGACGTTCAATTTTTCCATTTTTAATTAATTGATTAACGATTGGAATAACATCATTGCTCGGTATTGCAAACCCGAGGCCTTCCACACCGCTCTCAGAAATTTTCAAACTATTGATGCCGATAACCTGTCCTTGCAGATTTATTAAAGCACCGCCGCTATTACCCGGGTTGATTGCGGCATCTGTCTGAATGACATTTGTTTCCCAGTCCCCTGCAGATGTTGAAACGGCAATGCTCCGATTTGTTGCACTAACAATCCCTTGGGTAACCGTCCGAGATAGGTTAAGGCCAAGCGGGTTCCCAATGGCGTATACTTGATCCCCCGGTCGAAGTGTCGACGAATCACCGAATTGTGCTGTTGAGGTAACATATTTGGCATCGATTTTGATAACAGCCAAGTCTGTTAAAGCATCAGTACCGACCACTTCCGCTGTTGTCTTCTCCCCGTTATACAAAGATACCTCAAGCTTCGTCGCTCCTTCAATAACGTGATTATTGGTTACAATATACGCACTATCATTATTTTTTTGAAAAATAACCCCGGAACCAGTGCCACTTTCGACTGATTCTTGGGAAGGATTATTGGACCGAAAATAATTGTTATTTTGCTGCTGAAAGTTGACAATGCCGACAATTGCTTTTGATATTTGCTCAACAGTATCGGCAATCGAACCAGCGGAAACAGCAGTGGCCTTTGCTGTCACCGGTTTTACTGTGTTGTTGGTGCTCCCAGTTTGTTCAGAACCCCCCTGTGCCTGATTTGGGTATAACTTATCCAGGTAATCAGTATGCGGCAGAAGCCCCAAAGTCAATGCTGAGCCTATTACTCCAGCTGCCAGCATTGATGCAAACCCTTTTACAAATTGTTTCTTGGGCTTTCTCCTCTGCTCGATTTCCCTGATTTCCTTTTTAAGTGTCTCCACTTCAATATTTATTTCATTATTTTCGCGAAAATCCATATTAATCGCGCTCCTTTAAATGGATAATTACTTACTTGTCCCTACTTTACCTGACAAATCTTAAGAAATTATTAACAAACTTTAACGGCTTTTGGAAAGAACCAAGAAAAATTGTCAAAGACGAAAAAAAGCCGCAGGCAGACCTGCAGCTTAAAATCATAACTTTTATTTTGGAAAGCGGATCACAAATTTTGTTCCTTTCCCCTTTTCACTAAAGACGTTAATTTCCCCGTTATGGAGAAGCACCAATTGCTTTACAATGGAAAGGCCCAGACCAAATTCACCATAGGGGTTGCTGGTGCGGGAAATGTCCGCCTTATAAAACCGGCGCCAAATTTTTTCAACCTCCCCCGGATCGATGCCAATTCCGGTATCCTCCACTTCCATAATGACCATATCGTTCTCTTGACGCCCCCTCAGCCAAATCGTACCTTCATTTGTAAATTGGATACTATTTTTCGTTATATTAATCAAGATTTGGACAAGGCGGTCATAATCTGCCTCAACGTATAGCTCTTCCGGCGCTTCAACAATAATTTGATTATGCTTCTCTTCTGCCTGGAAGCTTAATTGCTCCTGAATGATTTCCAAGACTTCCTGAACTTGAATTTCTTCTTTAAATAACTGTATTTGATTCGAGCGAATTTTTTCATAGTCAAGGTTTTCATTGACGAGGCGAATCAACCGCCTTGCCTCCTGGCTGACAAGGTTAATGCCACGTTCCTTATCTTCGTCTGATATCATGTTGTTTTTTAATCCTTCGATGACCCCGCTGATAGTGGTTAGCGGCGTCCGCATTTCATGGGAAACATCGGCCATAAACTGCCGTCTTCTGTTTTCCAAGCTTTCAATTTCCTCCATGGATTTGTTAATTTTATCGACCATGTGGTTGAAGTCATTGGCCAGTTCACCAATTTCATCAAAATTGGAGGAATGCACTTTTACATCATAATTTCCTGCTGACACTTGGGAAGTAGCTTCACGTAGCCTTTTTATCCGATAGACGTGGATTCTTGACAACACGGTACTTTGAAAAAAGGAAACTGCCAAGCCGATTAAAATCGTATATAATAAAAACTTATTGATTTGTTTAATCATTTCCACAGAGCCGCTAATCGGGGAAGTCAATAACACCCCGCCATAAAACCGGCCATTGTCGAGATAAGGCAGGACTACAAAGGTTACCCCGTCCTGGTCAAACGCTTTATAATCGCTATTGACAATAACCGTCTTGCCATTTTTAAGTTGATTCCATTGCTTGTCATCCAATCCTTCAAGTACTGGCCCCTTCTTTCCGACCAAATATATTTTCCCGTTTCGGTCAAACATGCTGAAGCTCATTTTTCTTGCTGCCAAAACAGAACTGTATTGTTTTAAAATCTGGTCGGTTGCCAACGGATTTTCTTTCATATCTGCAAGAATCGCTGCCCCAAAGTCGATTAATTCATCCGCTTTATTTTCATAAACCAAGTTTTCAACATAATGGGCGAAAATCAGACTCAATAATAAAAATGCAACGATGATGACACTTATATGACTAATAAATTGTTGGAAAAAGTAGCGAAACTTAATCTGCTTTGGCTGTGTCATCAAACTTGTACCCTACTCCCCAAACAGTATGGAAGAAAGGCTGCGCGGACGTTTCCACCTTTTTTCGCAGCCGTTTAATGTGAACGTCAACAGTCCGTTCATCCCCGTAAAACTGATAGCCCCACACACGTTCCAGCAATTGCTCCCTTGAGAAAACCTGGCGCGGATGCTCTACCATAAAATACAGCAAATCAAACTCTTTCGGAGTTAAATTCGTAATCGGCTGCTCGTCCACCACAACTTCCCTTGTCGTTTTGTTTACTTGAAAATGGTCGGTATGAACGACGCCATCCTGTTCTTTTGGCGATTGGGTTTGGAAACGTCTGGTGACCGCTTTAATTCGTGCCATCAACGTCAACGGACTGAACGGCTTGGTCACATAATCGTCAGCTCCCATTTCCAGGCCGAGAACCTGATCGGATTCACTGTCCTTGGCAGTCAACATTATGATTGGAACGTTAATTTTTTCTTCTCGAACCTTGCGGCAAATCGTCACCCCGTCCATTCCCGGCAGCATCCAGTCGACAATCGCGGCATCCCAAATTCCTGTTTTAATCCGGTTATAACCTAACAGTCCGTCATGGACGAATTCACCTTGTATTCCTTCTTTGGCAAAGAACATCTCAATCATTTGACAAACACTTTTATTATCTTCAATCACTAGGATTTTCACTAAAACTCATCTCCCGCTATAAAAAACATTCCTACTATTAGTGTAAACAAATTTAGGTTTATGGCAAACCATCAGGCCCAATCTTCTCGATTAATTAATAGTTTGTTCATGATTTGTTAATATTCATTAAAAAGAGGCCTTGAATTCAATCAAGACCTCTTTACAAAACTATATTACTTTCGCCGGTTCCCCGGCAAATAGGCCGACCGCGTTGCCGCCGAGCATTTTATCGATTTGGGTTTCGGTCACGCCCTGTTCACGCAGTTTTGGCAATATATTTTCAAAGACATTTCCAGGATGCCAATTTTCAACTAATTTCGCCACTAGTTCATTCATTACAGGAGGACGCCCGAGCCAGACATTGACAGTATCATGGGCCAGTAAAATTTGATCTTCATATCCTTGCTGAATTAAGGTTAATAATGTCGCCACGCGTTCATGGTCAAAAGGAGCACCAACGGACCCCTGCAGCCCAAAACGGTCAAAGGCAATCCGAACGCCTTGCTCCAATACTGCCTTGTGATAGTCAGGGTCGGTGTTTCCACACATATGGCCAATAATAATTTTGCTTGGATCTGCCCCAAGCTCAATCAGCATTTTCGCCTGTTCTGGCCCCATTGTCCCTTCCTGGGTATGGGTTAAAATAATGGTACCGGTTTCCTGCTGGACCCGCGCTGCAGCCCGGAAAAACATTTTCTCATATTTGGAAATCTGATTTTTACTTGACGCTAGTTTTATAACCCCTGGTTTAATTCCTGTTCCTGCGATTCCCTTAGTAATTTCAGTTTTAAACATTTCATAAATATCTTCTTCTGCAGTACCAAGACCTGCCCTGAACCTAAAGTAAGGAGTTGCTCCCTCTCCTTCAAAATAATAGCCAGTAGCACAAATAATTTGCAGGCCCGTAGCTTCGGAGACTTTTTTCAAAAACAACGGATCTCTGCCACACTCGTTAGGGGTCGGGTCGACAACGGTCCGTATTCCGAAGCTTTGCATGAACCTTGCAGCAGCAATCGCTGTCTCCAATGCCTGTTCTTCGTTAAAAGCCCCCAGTGTTACATCACCTTGAAAGCCCGGGTATCCAAAAATAAAGTGTTCGTGAATAAGTGTCTTTCCTAACTGGTCTACTGGGATAGGACCTGTTACAGTTTCAACTGTTTTCATCGATTGGTTCACCCTTTCTACTCCGCAAACTGGACTGGTTTCATCTGCCCTTCCCTACTATTTCCCTTTAAATACTGGCTTTCTCTTTTCTTTAAATGCAGTAATTCCTTCCTTATGATCCTCTGTATCTACCATAATCACTTGGGTCAGGCGCTCCTGCTCAAGAATTTCTTCCAATGAAGAGGTCAGTGCCTTATTAACCAGTTTTTTCTGCATCCCATATGCCTTGCCTGCACCTTGAGCCAATTGGAGAGCAAACTTTGTTGTTTCTTCCTGAAGTTTTTCCAATGGAACTAAATAGTTAATTACCCCTAATTGATAGAGACGTTCTGCCGGTATTGGCTCTGCAGTGAAAAGGAATTGCTTTGCTAAATGCGGCCCGACAAGTTGCGGAAGGAAGTAGGATCCGCCCCCATCTGATACCAAGCCCACTTTCGAAAAGCTAAGGGCAAATTTGCTATCCTCAGCAGCTACGATTAAATCGCAGGCAAGCGCCAAATTAAAGCCTGCCCCGGCAGCAAACCCATGTACAGCAGCAATAATTGGCTTTTCAATTTCTTTCATTAATAGGATCAATTCATTGAGCTTGCCAATATGCTCATATACCTGAATTCCTTTGCCTTGGCCCATTCCTTTGACATCACCGCCGGCACTGAAAGATCGTCCGGCACCTGATAATACGATGACCTGGACATCATCATCGTTTTGCGCGTTTCTCAACGCATCCTTTAATCCCAAAATCATGTCCGGACTGAATGCATTCAGGCTTTCCGGACGGTTTAATTGCAGCGATAAAACCGGTCCCAGCTTTTCTACCAATAAATGTTCATTTGCCATAAAAAATTCCCCTTTTCCTTTTAAAATAGCAATCTGATAAAAAACTATTTAATGAGCCAGCCGCCATCTACGAGCAAATCGGAACCTGTCATATAGGAAGCTTCGGGTGATGCAGCAAATGCGATGACATTGGCAATCTCTTCAGGTGTTCCGACTCTTTGCAGCACAGTATTTCTTTGAATCGCCCGCACAAATCGGTCATTTTGCAGACCCTGTTCGGTTAGCGGGGTCTCAACAAAACCGGGTGAGACTGAGTTCACACGGATTCCATACTTCGATAAGGCCAACGCCAGTGATCTCGTAAAATTGATAACCGCCGCCTTGGCGGCACTGTAATGCGGTATTTCCGCACCGGCCTGATGCCCGGAAAGGGAAGCGACATTGACGATGGCACGGTTACGCTCCTCTCGCTCAGCACCGGCAGCCATAATCTTCCCCATAGCCTGCGACACAAGAAACACGCTTTTCAAGTTGACATTTTGGACATAATCCCAATCAGACTCTGACATTTCCAAAATTTTGTTATGCCTAGAACCGCCGGCATTATTCACAAGCACATGGAGATCACCATAATGCTGTTCAATATACTCCGCCAATTCTCCCACATCTTCGGCATCTGTACAGTCGGCCACGAATATTTCTGCCATGGGAATTTTACTTATACAATTGATTTCTGCAGCGGTCTCCTCTAGCTTCCGCTTTGTTCTGCCAACTAAAATTACCTTTGCGCCTTCGCTCGCAAGTCTTATCGCAACTGCCCGGCCAATCCCGCTCCCGGCCCCGGTTACTAACGCAATGGTCTGTTGAAACCTCATCCCAATCACCTCTCATTAGAAAAAAATTTGACTTTTTGCTATACCCTGTCATGAGCGACGATCGTCGCGTGTTTAATTAATCCCTTGACAAAATTGTTCAAATTCGCAAATCTTTGATCGTTCGTTTGCCCCTTTTTGTAACGGTAATAGATTTGCTGGCAAATAACAGCCAGTTTGAAATAGGCAAAGGTTAAATAAAAATGCAAATTCGAAACATCCCTGCCGCTTTTTTTGGCATAACGCTCGATAAATTCCTTTCTCGTGTAAAACCCCTCATGTACCGCAGTAACCGGATCCTTCCCCAAACCCTTTTTTAACATCTCGGAATCATTCGGCAAATTCCAGTAACTTAATGCAGCCCCAAGGTCTGCAAGCGGATCACCTACAGTCGTCATTTCCCAATCAAACAACCCGACCATATCGGTAAAGTCCTCATTTAACATTGCATTATTCAACTTATAGTCATAATGGATCACTGCTGCTTCTGAATGCTTCGGGTAATGCTCAACAAGCCATTCCATTAAAGCGTCCACTTCGGCAATTTCATCCGTTTTTGCCCGGTTATATCGGCCTATCCAGCCATGGACCTGCCTTTCGATAAACCCTTCAGGCTTGCTTAGTTGTGTCAAACCGGTTCTCTTATAATCAATAGCATGAAGCTCTGCCAATTTATCCACCATAATTTCCGATATTTGCTTGCAGAGCTCAGGTGTAACCTTGACTCCTTCCGGAAAAGATGTGTCAAGGACGACGCCGTGTTTTCTTTCCATAATAAAGAAAGGGCTCCCAACAATCTCGAGATTATCGGAAAATACATATGGCTTAGGGGCAGCAGGAAAAATGGGATTTAGCTCCGACAGGATTCTGAATTCCCTTTCCATGTCATGTGCTTTAGGAGCAACCGGCCCTAGTGGAGGCCGTCTTAAAACTGCCTCCCAATCGCCCATTCTTATTTGATAAGTTAAATTTGAATGCCCAGCGGAAAATTGTAAAATTTCCAGGGAACTATTTGGTAAATTGTCGATGCTGCTTCGCAAGAACTTTTCCAAAATTGTCAGGTTCAACTCTTCCCCTTTTCGAACAGGTATTGTATCCTTGTTCATTTGATGAGGCATGTCTGCTCTCCCCTCCTTAATTCAAAAAATTCAGTCTTTTCATACCGGCTTTTCTTTAAAAATAATGCTTGCCACGAAGTTTTTATGTCCATAACTAGAAGAAATCGTAAATTTAATACTAACCGGTTGGTATGTTGTGTTGTAAAAGCAGGGGATTCTCAAAAAATTCCCCTGCTTTAAATTTTTCGTCAACCAAGCTGAATTCCCTGCAAAATCATATCGACAAATATCTCCGCTACCTCACGATCCGAGACACTTCCGTCCGGTTTAAACCACTGATAACTCCAATTCGTGATCCCCAATATTCCAAAGGTAATGATGCCTGGATTCAAATCAGGGCGAAATTCCCCGTTCTCCATGCCTGCCTTAATTAATTCCTCGAGATTAAATCGGAACTGGTCACGTTTAGGGTCAATCATTGCAAAGTGCTCATCACTTAAATTCTTCATTTCACGGAAAAATATTTTGGCCGCGGACCCCCGCAATTTAATATCGGAAATCAACATATAAACAATGTCAAATAACTTCTCTTTATATGTCTTTGTATGGTCATTTAAAATCTCTTCTTGTTGGACAAGCAAGCCTTCAATGTAGCCCAGATGGATATCCATCAACAGCTCCTCTTTACTTGAAAAATAGTAATAGAAGGTGCCCTTTGTCACGCCAAGGGAATCCACAATATCCTGTATTGATGTTTCGCTGAATCCCTTTTTTTCAAATAAGCGGATGCTTTGTCCTGTTATTTTCTCTTTCACCCTAATGCCCTCGCATTCTGAAAAATGTCTAGTGGACATTATACCATATAATTTTCGCTACTTAGTATCCAATAAGTGAAACTTTCAGGGATTCTTTTTACTTCTGGTCTATTTTTTTACCGATTCTTCTCTAAGTGCCCGACGAAGAATTTTTCCGACACCCGTTTTTGGCAGCTCGCTGCGAAACTCAATAATGCGTGGGACTTTATATGCAGACATATTTTCTCTGCAATATTTGATCATCTCCTCTGCCGTGGCCGTTTTGCCTGCTTTTAGGACAATGACCGCCTTTATGTCCTCTCCGCGATAAGGGTCTGGAACACCGATTACCACTGCTTCTTGAACGGAAGGATGTTCATATAATACCTCTTCCACATCACGCGGATAAACATTGAAACCGCTGGCTATGATCATATCTTTTTTTCGGTCGACGATATATAAATACCCGTCTTCGTCGACTTTAGCAATATCACCTGTGTATAACCAGCCATCCCTTAACGTATTGGCGGTTTCCTCCGGCATGTTCCAATAGCCCTTCATAATTTGCGGTCCTTTAATGATCACTTCCCCAAGTTCGCCAACAGGGACTTCCTCCGTTCCAGTAGCCAAGTCGACAATCTTATACTCGGTGGATGGCATGCCAATTCCGACACTGCCAGGTTTTCTATCCGCAAACGGCGGGTTGCAATGTGTGGTAGGGGATGCCTCGGATAAACCGTACCCCTCCAAAATTTTCGCTCCTGTTTTTCCTTCGAACTCGCGCATCAATTCAACAGGCATCGGTGCACTGCCGCTGTTGCAAATACGGATGGAATTTAATCCATACTCCTCTGCGCGCGGATGGTTGGTTAGTGCCACATACATAGTCGGAACTCCAGGGAAGGTGGTAGGCTGTTCCTGTTTGATTGTATTTAATACTTCCTCCAAATCAAAACGCGGGAGCAGGATGTTTTCAGCACCCGTATAAATGGACAGGTTCATTCCAGAAGTCATCCCGAAGACATGGAATAACGGAATGACTGTCAGTGCCCGTTCCTTGCCTATTTCAAACTCACCGCTAAAAAATTCATATGATTGGATCACGTTTGCCAAAATATTACGATGGGTCAACATCGCGCCTTTTGAACGTCCTGTTGTGCCTCCAGTATATTGAAGAACAGCAACATCGTGCTCCGGTTCAAATTCGACTGGAACGACATTTCCGTTTCCTTCGCGCAGGAAGGCCTCAAAGCTTCGGTCAGGGGTAAAATCCTGCCCAGATGGCTGCAGGCTGACAACGATTACATTTTTCACATTTGTTAAGGCTTGAACCGCCTTCGCCCTTGGGTAAATTGCGTCAAAAACGACGATGGTTTCAGCACCCGAGTCCTTTAAGATATATTCAAGTTCCCGCTCAACCAGCATCGGGCTTAGCTGAGTAACAATGGCACCCGCCTGAAGGACCCCGTAATAAGCGATGACATATTGCGGACAGTTAGGAAGCATCATGGCCACCCGGTCCCCTTTTTGGACTCCGTTTTGCTGCAAAGCAGAGGTAAATGCGAGTGAGAGCTTATATAATTCCTGATAACTCATTTTTCTTCCGTAAAAAGAGAGGGCATTGTTATCCGGAAATGTCTCCGTTGTTTCTCTAAGGATTTGCTGCAATGGAATATTCGGAATATCAACTTCTTTTTTTATCCTTTCTGGATACTTCGCCAGCCATGCTTTTTCTGTCATGCCTTTTCCCTCCAATAGTAAAATATATTACTAATCCGGACTTAATTGGTAAGCCGCTGCCATTAATATGGGAGATCTTCCTAGTAATCTTCAGTTTGTTCCATTCCCCCTCGTCTATTAATCTATCGCGTTTGTACACGCTTACATTAGTTTGATATTTGGTAACCGGTGCCCTAATGTCTTTTTGCGATACTAACCGGTTAGTATGTAATAATTACCATTATACAATTTCATATAGTGTAATTCAAACTCTTTTCTAAAAATTCTAAATTATTTTATGGCTTATCGCAACAAAAAATAAGCTGAGATGTTTTTAATCCCAGCCGTTTTAATATCTTCTGTTCATTTTTTTCTGCTTGTTCATCAAATCAAAGGACTTTTCTATAATATCCGTTAGGACATCACCTTTATAGATTCTCCCTAGTTTCAGGCCCTGCTGATAATACTCGACAATTTGGTCAAGTTTTTCTGCTGTTTCCTTTGAAATCCTTACATTTAACTGGATCCTCTCATTATGTTCCAAACAAAACACTCCCATTTGACTGTTAGCTTCCTGCTAGCAATTTACTAGTTATTTGTTATCTATTGCTAATATAGCATATTTCTACATATTTTTCACATTCCTAACAAAAAAATAAGAGTACTAAACTAGCACTCTTATTTACTGTCTTTAAATCAATTGTTTTGTTGAACGTTGGAGAATGAAATGGTTATGCAGCCAATCCCCGAGTCGTTTTTTAAACTCAGGATGCAGGGGTAAATTGGCTTCGGCCGGTAAATCCTTTTTCACGCTAAACATAGTTGATGGTTGAGTTATGAATTTACAGGAATGTCCCATATTTTGAATGACGTAATAATCTGCATTCCCTTTAACATACTGTGGTAGTTCCTTTAGAACTTCTGGATTCGCCTGAATATCCAATGCGCCTGTAATCGCAAGCACTGGGCAACTAATCTTGACCAAATCATCCTTAGGGTCATAAGTAAAATGCTCACGGAACCACTTGGCATTGGTTTTCACCAATCCGGTTTTAATGACATCATCTGTGGAATTTAGCACTTTTTCTAGATGCTTTTGAGCTTGCGGTTCCACCTTTTTGTGCACTCCCAACAACCGTAGTAATCCCCCCTGGAAGCCCTTGGCAGCAAGAATGTCCTGAACCGCAATATCCCTCTGTCGTTTTAAGGCTTCACTTAATTTTTCGACCGCTCCCGCCAGTAAAATCAGCCCGCCTAGCTCTTCTCTTGCGGCAACTGCTGTTCCAATTGCCCCACCTTCACTGTGCCCCAACACGATTACTTGATCCGGGTCCACTTCCGGAAGGTTTTTTAAGAATTGGACCGCAGCCCTCGCATCTTCAACAAAATCCCACAATCCGGCTAACAAGAAATCCCCTTCAATCTCCCCTGCACCCCGTTTATCATAGCGAAGATTAATAAACCCAAGCGATGTTAAGTATTCAGCCAACTGTGCGTATAGTTTTAAATGGAGTTTTTCATTGACCTTTCCGTTTCGATCGATTTTTCCTGACCCTGGGATAATGAGAATGGCAGGACTTTTTTCACCTCGGATTTCCGGCAGGGATAATGTCCCTTTTAATTTCACTTTACTGATAATTTCAACCTCATTTTCATTTGCTTTCATTTTCCTTCTCCCCCGCGTCATTTTTTTCCTCAGGAATCATAATTGTTGCCACCGTTCTTTTTCTTCGGCCTTTTTCCGGCTTGTTTTGTGCTGCTTTGGCATATACCATCCTCAAATCATTAATAAATTCAACCAATTCCTCGTCAGTTAGGAATAGGGACGTTTGCCGAAAGCTGACCCCATCGGCCAGTAAATCGATTTGCTCCTTGCTTAAATAACGTTCATATTCTCCCATTAGATTAGCAATAAATTTAATAAAAAATCCCATATGTTCTTCCTTGGACATTTTATTCATTTCATCGGGACTAATTGTGAGAAGATTTGGGTCATGGACGGAATAAACCTTCTCCACTGTTCCGCGGATGGGAATTTCATCTACAACATGAATCACTTCGGATTCAACCAATTTTTTTATATTTCTATACAGAGATGCCTGCGGGATATCAGGAAGCATCTCCTTTAATTGCTGCGAAGTTAGCTGTTGGTTAATTAAGTTTTGGATAATTCTCATTCTTACCGGATGTAAAATGACATCGACTTTAGATTCCTTCATAATTATTAGCTCCTGTCAATTATTATCATTATCAATAATGATAATAATATAAAAGTAGACTTTTGTAAAGTCTTATTTCACCTATTTATTATTTTTTCAAATGTTTCCTAAAAAATTCATCCCTTTTCACTACATGAAATGGAATTTTTATACCGATATTAAAATGAGGAGGTTACCGGGATATGTTTATATCGGTTATTATAAGTATTTTACTGATGGCTTCGCCTGTTCATCCATCCGACAGCTTATCGATTACGAGGGATGGGACAACCATAACCAAAATCAATCGAATGGATTTTTTTTATCCAAATACAGACCTGCCAATCATGAACACGAAAAATTATGCAAAGTTTCTCGATCAGCTAGATAAAAAAGTTTCAATTTTGCCGGTAAATGCCCGTTTAGACCAACATGGAAATATCATGCCGGAGCAGGTTGGCTATAAAATCAACCGTGATGTCCTGACAGAGCAAATATATGCATTTTACATTAATCGGCGGCCAGCCAGTTTGGAAGTTCCGATGTCTACGGTCTACCCCAAGGTTGATAGCGAGCTGCTTAGTGAAATTAGTACCATGCGGATTGGGCGGTATGTAACATCGTTTAATCCGAGTAATAAAAATCGCTCCACCAATATTAAAATTGCTGCAGAAGCGATCAATAATTATGTTGTGTTTCCTGGAGAGACTTTTTCATTTAACCAGGTCGTTGGCAAACGAACCAAGGCACGCGGTTATTTGATTGCTAAAGTAATTGTCAGGGGAGAATATGCCGAGGATATTGGCGGAGGAATTTGCCAGGTATCTTCCACCCTTTTCAATGCGGTTGACAGCGCTGGGTTAGAGATTGTTGAACGGTTCTCTCACAGTAAGAAGGTCCCATACATTCCGCCGGGAAGGGATGCAACTGTAAGTTGGTACGGCCCCGATTTTGGATTTAAAAATATATATAATCAGCCTGTGTTAATCCGGGCAAGAACATTGGGCGGCATATTGGTCATTAAAATATATTCTTCTGACAGCATTAATTATAGACCAAAAAACATTCCAACCCTTCCATATTAAAAAGTCCGCTTCGCAGCGGACTTTTTTGCTATTCTTTATTTAGCGCACTTTCTAACAGCTCTTCTGAAAACTCCGTCAAAGCCGCGTTATCCATTCGATCCAAGTTAAGATTAGGTGCCATATTTTTTACTATTTCGTTCATTCCTTGAAAATTCATTTTAGGTGTCATATTCTTAAGCGCATTGGTAACGGGAAGTGCAATATCCTTGCGGTTTCCCCTAGTAAGGCCTATAACTGCGGCACCCAAGCCCAATCCGATTAGTGAAGCCCACAGAGTCCCATTACTCCTGCGTTTTGGCAAAAACATACGGAGAAAAGGGAGATTTCGAAGCATATTCATGTGATCCACTCCTTTCGCATAATTGGAAAGTACATGGTACCCTTCCATTTGCTTAATTTGCTCATTTTTCCTGCAAATATGATATGGAAAGAGTACATAGTTTGTAAGTTTATGGGAAACTCATCGGTTGACATCATATTTTTACGGCCCAATAAAGGCACTAATAAAAAAAATCCGCTAAAAGTGAACGTATCTCCACTCACTAACATAAGATGCAAAAAAAGAATGAGGATGGTGTCTATGGGCGGCTTATCTTATATTGACTTTTTGGCCAAATTTGGCATTGGCGGAGCCCATCCCGGTGGTATTACGTTGACCAAATATATATTGACACAAGAAAATATAACGAATATTAGCAAAATTTTGGATGCAGGCTGTGGCACTGGGCAAACTGCTGCATACTTGTATGAGCAATTTGGAGCTAGGGTTACCGGATTGGAAATCAATTCAATCATGATTGAAAAGGCAAAAAGCCGTTTTCAAAAGTATCAACTTCCGATCCAATTAATTCAAGGCTCCGTAGAAAATATCCCAATCGAAGATAATTCGTTCGATTTTGTTTTATCTGAGTCGGTTTTAGCGTTTGTAAACAAACCAATGGCTCTCAAAGAATTTTACCGTGTTTTAAAAAAAGGCGGCCGCTTTATTGCAAACGAAATGACTATCAATACCAAGCTAAGTGCAAAAGAAGAATTGGAAATAACGAAATTCTATAATATTGATTCTTTGCTATTAGAATCGGATTGGAGAAATCTGCTTACAGAAACAGGATTCTCTAATATTGAACTGACTACAGCGCAGGTTGACCTGGTAAATGGCAACACGGAACAGGAATTTAATTTTTCGGTGAATTTTGAACCAGAGTTATTCGGAATTTTAAATCAACATGGGAACATGCTGGTCAAATACCATGATATTCTGAGCCACCGAATCATAACCTGTACAAAATAGCTATTTCAAAAGCCTTCTTTCCGTTACTGGAAAAAAGGCTTTTTTATTGAGGTTTTACTTTAAAAACACAGGGAATAAGGGTATATTATAAAAATCTCGTTGAAAACTAAATACGAGAAAGGATGGATGGAAGTATGGATCAAACCTTGGGGTACTTAAAAGAAATATTGTCAAATTATACAGACGATCACACGATGGGAAAACAATTATTCCAAAAACTGTCCAAAGGCAGCTATCAGTCGGAGGGGGCGTTTGTCCGTGATTTGAATGGGAACGAAATGGAGTTCCTGAATAATATCCTTCCCGAAGAGATTCGGTATGCTCAACAGGAACAAGACGAAAAACGGGCATATCAATTAAACGAAGTTTATGAACTTCTCATTTGAGCATTAAAAGATGGCCGGAAAATCCGCCATCTTTTTTAGGAAATCAACATTTTCTATAAAATTATTTCCGCGGCAAGCGCATAGTACGACAAATGACGCGTAAAATTAACAGAGTCTTCCAACAATAAGTGACACATTATTTGCAGATATTACAAAAAACTTATTGCTTTTGATAGAATTTCCAGAAAACGACAACACCCTATTTCAGCGATACTCCTCAAAAAACTATTTTTCTGCTTAATGGATATCCCTTTTCTTAAATCTCCCCCCGCGAACTTCAGCAATATCTGCAACTGCCAAAAAGGCATTTTGGTCATATTCGGTAACAATTTCCTTCAATTTCGCCTCCTCAAGGCGATTAATGACACAAAAAATCACTTTTTTATCATCCCCGGAGAAAGCACCTTCCCCATGCAGATAAGTTACTCCACGTCCAAGGCGGTTCATGATGGCATCCCCAACTTCCATCGCATGATCGCTAATAATCCAAACCGACTTTGACTCATCTAGACCAGTTATGGTGATATCAATGGTTTTATAGGCGACAAAATAAGCAATCAATGAGTACATAGCCCGATCCCAAGAGAAAACAAAACCGGCGCTCCCTAAGATAAAAAGGTTAAAAAACATGATTATTTCTCCAACTGAAAATGGGAGTTTCTTATTAAAAAGAATCGCCAATATTTCTGTCCCGTCCAACGATCCCCCGTAGCGTATGACAATCCCGACCCCAATGCCGAGGACAACCCCGCCAAAAATGGTGGCCAAAAGGATATCTTGTGTAAAAGCCGGAACCGGATGAAGTAAAGTAGTAGTGATGGAAAGCACTATAATTCCATAAAGCGTGGATAATGCAAAGGTTTTTCCTATTTGTTTATAGCCAATAAAGAAAAATGGGATGTTTAAAATGAATAGAAAAATTCCAAGGTTTAATCCGGTAAGATACGAAAGGATAATCGAGATACCGGTTATTCCGCCGTCAATAACCTTATTTGGAACGAGGAAGATCTCAAGACCTACTCCCATAAGAGTGGCCCCAATTGTAATCAAAAGAATCCGCTGTAAAACCTTTTTCTTTGTCAATTTTCGATGCTGAATCTTTGCCATGGCTGCTGCAACTGTTTCAGGTTGTTCATTAAGGTTTATTTTCTGAACTTCTGCCATTATCTTGCCCCTTTCATTTTGGCCTTCTACATATAGAATAACGAAAAATGCCCTCTATTGTATATTATTTTTGCTCCATTTCATAAAAAAACTGCCTAAGTGAGGCAGTTTCAGCTGGGGTCGACCTCATCGTATGAAAGAGTGACGACTCGTGTATACTCATTATTGGCTATTTCAGTATCTGTGGCACTTTGCTCTAGTTCCTCCTGCTCATCCATTCCCGGAGCAAGTGTTGGTTCGGTTTTCATTTTGTCATTTTTCTTGTACATAACGAACAACTCCTTTCCACACTATTTTCTCATCTCAATTAGGTTTATATGCAGGCAATTCATTCTTTCCCAAGCAAAAAGAAGCTACCTCTATTTAGAAGCAGCTCCTTAATAATTAAACATCTTAGGAGACCCAACCATGACACCAGCCAAAGTGATTTCATTAAAAATTTCCGATTAGTTATTTTGCAAGCTAATTGGGAATCCTTAAATTTCAGCCGATGTGTGTTTGTTCCGTTGAAGGAATTAATTCTCATGTTAAATGGAATTCAAATTCCTAAAAAGAAACATATTGATCGGTTTTGTACCGAGGGAAACTCTTTATTCCGTCATTTTTATGGTCTCTTGGCAATAAAAGCTTTGAATTAAGAAATTGTTACTTTCTATCGATTGATAGTCCGCACCATGTAAATGCTTTCCAGTTACTGTATTAGGTTTTTCACTAATACAGTCCTTTTTAATTGACTCTTTGTTTCCATTGAGTGTACTTAAAAAAGGTTGGTTAAGGATTTACTCTTGTTTCAAAGTTTTCATCGCTCCACCTTGAAAATGAGTAGGAATAACCTAACTATTCGTTCACAAACGGAACGAACACGTATGGTTGAGCCTCCTAAGATGTTAATTGCTATATTTTCTTTACAGTTTTATTATAGCACTGAAAATTGAGAATAAACGGAATATTTTTGTCATATTTGTGAACTTTAAAGAAAAAAACCTTCCACGTTAAACGAAGACTCTACAAATCAATCCATAATCGGATTTTCAAAATTATCTTTTTCTTTAATTTGATACTGTTCAATTTTTGCGTTAATCCGCCGCCTGTTTTCATTAAACTTTTCGTTATATGGCAGTGTGACCGTACTGCCATCAGCTAATTCAAATTTGTATTGGTAATAGCTGGTGGTGCCTTGCTGATTCCGATAGATGACATTAATAGTATCAATTTTTTCCCATTTATATTCTGCTTCCTGAAAGCTGATTAATTGATTGTAATGGATCCCCTGCTCATCTACGTAGTAATAATTGGTTAAGCTTAATAAAAATACAGGAATACTTAGGACAGCAAAAACGCCAATAACCAATTTCAACTTGGCGCCTTCCAATTTCTGTTTTAAAATCAAATAAACCGTCAACAGAACTGCAATATAAAGCATTCCGCCCATAAAGGCAACATATGCCGAAAATGGAGTGGCAAAGAACCATTGCGAGCGGGAATAATATACCATACTCTGATAGGATGCCACGACGATAAATGGAACAAAGAAGCTGCTTATGTACAAAATAATGGTATAAGCCACGAGTTTTACTGAATCCTCCTCTCTGGCCTCCTTTCTCTTTAACGCAAACAAAAAATATACCCCCCTGTATCTTTTATTATACCTGAAATTAACAGAGTTCCTCTTTAATAATTCGAAATTTTCGAAAAGTAAAACCAACCTAAAAAGATTGGTCTTATTGCTTATTTGGTTCCCGGTGCCGGATGGTCTACGCCTTTAACATGGTGGTTATGCCCATCATCCTCAGAAGTATAGAAGTCATAGTAGTGTACATGCATGCCGTTCCCTACAGGAATGGCAGGTCCTGAATAGGCACGGTAATGGTGGGTGTGTCCATCCTCATATAAAACAAAACCTTCTGTATAGTGAATATGTCCGCCATCCTGGGTGGGTATTGGCGGCGAAGTGACATCCAGACACTGATGAACGTGGCCTACGCTCATGCCAGTGTAATCAACCGACCCATGATTATGATGAGGCACAAAGCCTTGGACAAAATCATCTTTACCGATTTTACTCATTTTAACCACCTCGTAATCCGTCATAGTTCAACTATATGCTTGTAAGAAGAAATTTTTCCCCTTACAATTGGAAAAAATTTCAGTCTAAACAATTAAATACTAATACATACGCCAAAACTTAAAAGACATACTATTTATGTCACACCATATTTCGAAAGAAGGTAAAACCATATGACAGTTGGATCACAAGTTAAACAAACCATTGCAGGGTTAAAAGCAGCACAGGCCAGTTTTGAAACCTTTGCTCTCCAGACGGAAAACAAAAACGCAAAACAGCTTTATCAAAATGCAGCGCAACAAACACAAACAATAATTGACAGCATTGAACCTCGGATGCAGGAAATTATTGGAGAGGAACCCCAATATAATCAGTAACGAATAGGTTGGCAGTCCTGCCAACCCTCTTTTCATTTTCATAACAAGGAGGAGTAAGATGACAGTTGCGTCCAATGTTAAACAGTGTCTGGCTACGATAAAGAACATCGAAGCTCAGCTTTCCAGCCTGGCACTGAATTCCCTTGAAAAAGATGCACAATCGGCCTTTCATGATGCGTGTGTTTCCATCGGAAATGTCAAAAAGGATCTCCAATATCGCGTATTGGAACTTGAGCGTTTGGAACCGCAATACAAAGGCTCATAAGCTGAGGTGAAATCATATGGATGGATTTATCGAAGTCTTCTATCGTTCCATTATTTTTTTAATTGTCTTATTTCTTACAACCAAATTAATTGGGAAAAAGCAAATTTCACAGCTATCCTTCTTTGAGTATGTCTCCGGTATTACCATTGGGAGCATTGCCGGTGAGGCGATTACCGGATTGGAAAAAAATTATCTCCAAGGGGCAGGGGCGATTATTCTTTTCGGAATCGTTACCATCCTGGTTGACGTTTTATCTTTAAAAAGCAAGTATTTCCGTGATGCGATTGAAGGAAAAGGAACCGTCATCATAAAAGACGGGAAAATATTGGAGGATAATTTAAAAAAGGAACGTTACACGATTGACGAATTATCGGCCTTACTAAGACAAAAAGACATTTTCAAAGTAGCGGACGTTGAATTCGCGCTATTGGAACCACGCGGTAATATAACCGCCTTATTGAAAAAAGAAAACCGGCCGCTAACCCCAAAGGATTTGGAAATGAAAATGCCAAATGAAAAGGAACCACAGACCGTCATAATGGACGGAAATATTATTGAAGAGGGGTTGCGGGCATCCGGTAAAGGTCGGGGCTGGCTTTACACCGAATTGGAAAAGTTAGGAGCCATTATTGACAATGTATTCATGGGCCAGGTCGATTCTTATGGTGAACTGACTATTGACCTGTACGATGATAAAATTCAGGTTCCCGCCCCTCAGCAACGACCGCTTTTGCTAGCAACCCTGAAGAAAACCCAGGCAGATCTAGAGATTTTTGCTCTCTCCACCGAATGCGAAAAATCCAAAGCCATGTATAAGAAAAATGCGGACCTTCTACAGGACACTATTGAAAACCTTTCTCCTTACCTAAATAGCTGACAATCTTGGCAAAGAAAAAAATCCTTACCAACTGATTTGCTGGATAAGGATTTTTTATTTTTGATATTATTATGCACTCACTTTTTTGCCGCTTGGCATTGGCTTTTTATTCGTAATATAACTATGCAGCACCATTCCGCCCATGACCAATAGGATGCCAGTCCATGATATTAGGCCCGGCAACTCTGTATGTAAAAGCCATACTTCTCCCAACAGTGCGAACAAGACTTCCATCGATTGCGTAGCTTCTACCGCGGCCAACTTTTGCATATTGCCACGGACAAGGTCGGTAGCCTGAAAAAACAAGATCGTTGCGATGACACCGGAGGAAATTGCCACTAATCCAGATTGAAATGTCTGATCAACGCTTGGCAAACCATCCGATAGCAGGCCATATAAAGATAACAAAATCCATAATGGCATGCTGGCCAATGTCATACCCAGCACCCTTTGAAAAACATCCAGCCTTCCCCCGCAAAGATCCATCATTTTCCGATTCCCCAGTGGGTAGGCAAAAGAAGCAATCACAACAGGTGCAATGCCGAGTATTAATGCCATCGTTGAAAGATTACCGGCTTGCTGCAATTGCATAAGGATAATTCCGAGAAGAATAATTAAGGACATGCCCAATCCTTTAATCGGGATTTTTCCTCTTACCGAAATCGGCCCTGATTTCGTCATGACCGTTTCGTAAAAGAGCGGCGCCAGCAGGGAACCAGAAATAATCGTAACCTGCCAGGTAGCGGCAATCAGCCATCCCGGTGCATATGCCGCTGAAAAACAAAGAGGCGCATAAAATAGGCCAAATCCAACAAAACTCCATAAGACCCACTGTCCTGGATAATTCTTCATCTCAACCAATAGGGATTTCAGGTTTCTCCTCGCTATCACGATGATCAGCAGGAAAGGAATCATGAAAATATATCGCAATGACGCACTCCAAATCCAGCTTCCGCCAGCCAAATCCATAGAGCGGTTTAATATAAAAGTAAACGCAAAAAAGAACGCCGCAAAGATGCCTAAAATAATTGGCCGCATGAATAAGTCCCCTTTTTCCCTCTTATTGAACATTTTTCGATACCCAAAATTATAACAGATTTCTGAATTATTTGTTAATAACTTTTTTGAGAATAATCCTTTTATTGGACCCATAAAGTATTTTGTCGTTGGAAACGTGGGAACCTTTATGTTTGAAACAAAAATAACCCCAAGACTGGGGTTATTTTTTGCTTATTATTTCAGACTTGGCCGATGAAACAGCCCCATCACTTCAATTGTTTCGGTAATATTGACAAATGCGGCCGGATCCACTTCGGTGATGAGATTCTTGACCTCATTCAATTCGTATCTAGATATAACCGTAATAAGGATATTTCGATTCATGTTTGAATAGCCGCCGACACCATCCATAATCGTGAGGCCACGATACAAATTTGTCAGTAAATGCTCCCTCATCTCCTGGCCTTTCTCGGTGATAATCATGATCGTTAATTTGGCATGGTCCGTATAAATTGCATCCACCACTTTACCAGTTACGAAAATGGAAACCAGTGTATAAAGGGCTGAATCCCAATTAAATAAAAACCCGCTAATGACAATCACCACAGCATTCATTCCGGAAAGCAGCACCCCAATTGGAAAGTCCTTCTTTCTGGAAACAATCATCCCAATAATATCGAAGCCGCCAGTGGAGCCGGAGCAGCGAAAAACAATGCCAACCCCCAAGCCGGTTAATGCCCCGCCAAAGATTGAAGATAAAATCATATCATTGGCAATTGGAATAACAGGAACGATATATAAACCAAACGAAATTATTATGACTGAGACAATCGAATTCATAATAAATTTTTTTCCAAGAATTTTATAACCAATAATCAGTAACGGGAAATTTAGTAAAAAATTAGCCAATCCTGTATTAATCGGGGTAATCATTCCGATTAACATCGAAATCCCGCTCAAACCGCTGCTTAAAACTTCATGCGGAATAAGAAATAGGTTAAACCCAATCACAACAATGAGGGAGCCGATTATTAATCCAAAAAACTGCAACTCTGTCTCCTCCTGCCCACCTGTAAATCACTCTTTTAAAAATAATACAGATTCTCATGAATGATGTAAATTAGATAGTTTATTACAATAATAATTAATTATCTGCAAATTTTTCCATTGACTTTCGCAGGATAACATTTATACTTTAGTAATGTATTAACTAAATAACATAATCCTCATCAAACCGATGAGGTAGAGGTCGCGGTTTTTATGAGTAAGGCGGACGAGATGCAGAGACATTAATGACTCCGTTTGAAAGGAAAAATTGCCGAAACATGCTTAGTGTCTCTGAAAAAGTATGTTGGGGCTGTCTCCGAATAGGAACAGAACTGTCATGTTTGGCCTTACCAGCCAACCATGTTGAGCTATCTTTCGGAAGGTATGATGCGGGGTATTAATCATGCCATCGAATGCTTTTCGGTGGCATTTTTTATTCCAAACTCCTTCCTAAAAAATTTCAAAGGAGTCTAAAAAGATGCAAACATCAAGTGTATTAAAAGAAGACGTTTATACTGAAAATCTTCCACCTCAGCAAGGTGATAATGAATTAAAACGCAGCTTAAAAACCCGCCATTTAACGATGATTTCTCTGGGCGGCACAATTGGAACAGGACTGTTTCTTGCGACCGGGGGCGCGATTCATACCGCCGGACCAGGTGGAGCGATTCTATCTTATCTTATAATTGGTATCATGGTATATTTCTTAATGCAAGGCTTGGCGGAAATGGGCGCCTATATGCCGGTTGCCGGTAGTTTTAGTACGTATGCGACAAAATTTGTCGACCCTTCCCTCGGATTTGCCCTAGGGTGGAATTACTGGTACAACTGGGCAATTACAATCGCTGCCGAGCTTGCTGCCGTAACGATGATTATGAAGTTTTGGTTTCCTGACTCCCCTTCCTATATGTGGAGCGCTATCTTTTTAGTCATTATGTTTTTGCTCAATTATCTTTCGGTAAAAGGATTCGGCGAAGCGGAATACTGGTTCTCATTAATTAAGGTAATCACAGTCATTGTCTTTATTGTTGCCGGCACCTTAATGATTTTCGGGATTATGGGCAATGAAGCAGTCGGCTTTAAAAACTTTACAATTGGTGACGCGCCATTCCATGGCGGCTTTATAACAATGCTGGGAATTTTTATGGCAGCGGGCTTCTCATTCCAGGGAACTGAGCTTTTAGGTATTGCTGCCGGTGAAACGGAAGATCCGAAAAAAGCGATCCCACGGGCTGTTAAAACTGTGTTTTGGCGAATCCTGTTATTCTATGTGCTGGCGATTTTAGTCATCGGCCTGCTCATTCCATATACAAATGAAAGCTTGGCCAATGGAGACGTATCGGTCAGCCCATTCACACTTGTATTCCAAAAAGCAGGGATTGCCTTTGCGGCATCAGTTATGAACGCTGTAATCCTGACGGCAGTCCTTTCTGCAGGAAATTCAGGAATGTATGCATCGACCCGGATGCTTTGGGATTTAGCCCGTCAAGGAAAGGCACCAAAGTTTCTTGGCAAATTAAATAAACGGGGCGTTCCGGTAAATGCTCTAATAGCGACCACATTAGTCGGTACGCTCGCCTTTTTAGCTTCATTCTTTGGTGATGGTACAGTATATATATGGCTGCTAAATGCATCCGGCATGTCAGGCTTTATCGCATGGCTCGGAATCGCGGTTTGCCATTATCGCTTCCGCAGGGCCTATGTGGCCCAAGGCAAGGATTTAAATAAATTGCCTTATAGGTCAAAACTATTCCCATTCGGCCCAGTCTTTGCGTTTGCAGTCTGTGCTTTTGTCGTATTGGGGCAAAACTACTCGGCGTTTATGGGTGACCATATCGATTGGAACGGCGTTTTGGTTTCCTATATTGGCTTGCCATTGTTCCTAATCGTGTGGCTTGGTTATAAATTCACAAAGAAAACGAAGCTGATCCCTTTAAAAGATTGCGACTTAAATAATTAATCATCATGACCGCACGCCAATCCGGCGTGCTGTTTTTTTGCAAAAAAAGAAGCATTTCCGCTATTAAGGAATTATGCTTCATAACTTGACCGATACTTCTGTGCCATCTTTTAATTTTGTTTCAATAAGCGTGAGGCCATTGTACATAGGCAAACTCTCAAGTAATGGTTTAAGATCTCTTCGTTCGATCTGAGGTAAAGTGAACTTTTCACCATCTTTTTCTATGGCTTTATTGATGAAATGATTTAAACTTTTGGACGTAATAATGGTGCTAATTAAATTCAAGAATACATAAGGGACCGGAATTTGAAACCGCTTATCTTTCAGTTTAACTTTTACTTTTAACATTGCTTACTCAATGACCACAAAGACTTTATCGCCATTTGCGGAAGTAATGTCGACAATTTGTCCGTCCAGTTCGTTTTCAATCGCTTCAATTAATAAATCTACATCGATGTCCTTCACATACTTTTCCGCTTGAGGAATTCTTTCTGCTATACTTGACCCTACCTTCAATACCGCCTTGACCAAATTAATCGGTAAGTTGACATTGACGTTGTCCCCTTCATGTGAGGTAACACGGATTTTTAACATTTTGTTTCCGTAGGAAATTTCTTCTTTCGTTAATTGAACTGTCGGCTCTCCTTTTCCTTGCAGTACATTTATTAATTCTGTTGCCTTTTCCTTGTCAATCTTGCCCTCCTCTACCATTGTCAACACCCGTGAAATTTCATCCTTCATTTATGCTTCCCCCTCTTTTAATAGTGTAATGGCCTCCTCAGCCGTGATTTCGCCTTTTTCCAACATGGATACTATTTTTTTCTTATCCACTTCCGGTTTTTTTGCTGGTGAGTAACCTAAAGCAGTAATAATATCATCCAGTTTTCCTCTAACGGTTGGGTAAGATATACCTAGTTCTTTCTCAACCTCTTTGATGCTGCCGCGGCATTTAAGGAAAACCTCAATAAAATGCAACTGTTCTTGCCCAAGGGCGGCAAACTTGGATAATTCAAATTCATTCTCCACTGTCGTATGACAATGCTTGCACTGAAGTTTGGTAATTTTAAGTTGCTTGCTGCAAACGGGACAATTTGTGAGTAATGGATATGCCATTTTGATCTCCTTTCCTAATCTTAACCATATCATACACCATCTCCTCTTAAAATCAAAGTGATAATTAATATTTTTGATAAAATTTAATTAAAAAATTAATTATTTTAAAACTAAAATTAATTTTTCGAGGTTAGAATACAAAAAAACAGACTCAATAGATGAGTCTGTTTTCCTCCTGTTATTAAAATTCTGCATTTCCTGGAGTTCTTGGGAATGGAATGACGTCTCTGATATTGGTCATTCCAGTCAAGTACATGATTAGGCGTTCAAAGCCAAGGCCATAGCCTGAATGCTTGGTTCCGCCGTATTTCCTTAGTTCCAGGTACCACCAATAATCCTCTTCGTTCATGCCAAGTTCTTTGATTTTGCCGGCAAGGACGTCTTCACGCTCTTCACGCTGGCTTCCACCGATTAATTCCCCAATTCCTGGAACAAGCAAGTCGGTTGCGGCCACTGTTTTGTTGTCCTCATTCAAGCGCATATAAAAAGCTTTGATTTCTTTTGGATAGTCAGTTACGAACACTGGTTTTTGGAATACCTTTTCGCACAAATAGCGTTCATGCTCCGTTTGCAGGTCAAGTCCCCACTCAACTGGATATCCAAAGTCTTCTCCTGACTCTTTAAGCAGGTTAATCGCCTCTGTATAGCTAACCCGGCCAAAATCGGCTGTACGGGCATTGTTCAAGCGATCCAATAAGCCCTTCTCAACAAAGCTATTAAAGAAATTCATTTCTTCAGGTGCCTGCTCCAGCACATAATCAATTACATATTTAACCATATCTTCAGCCAAATCCATGATATCAGGCAGCTCACCAAAGGCTATTTCCGGTTCAATCATCCAGAATTCGGCTGCATGTCTTGCTGTATTAGAGTTTTCCGCCCTGAAGGTTGGCCCAAACGTATAAACATTACGGAATGCAAGCGCAAAAGACTCGGCTGAAAGCTGGCCGCTAACGGTCAAATTCGTTTCTCTGCCAAAGAAGTCCTGTGAATCGTCCGTTTTTCCTTCTTCATTTTTCGGAAGATTGTTTAAATCAAGTGATGTTACTCTAAACATTTCCCCCGCGCCTTCGGTATCGCTACCGGTGATAATCGGAGAATGGACATAGACAAAACCTTTGTCCTGGAAAAATTTATGAATCGCGTAGGAAGCAATTGATCTGACACGGAAAACAGCAGCAAATGTGTTGGTTCTTGGCCTTAAATGTGCAATTGTCCGCAGGTATTCAAACGTGTGGCGCTTCTTTTGCAGAGGATAGTCAACATTGGAAGTGCCTTCGATGACAATATTCGTTGCTTTAATTTCAAAAGGCTGCTTCGCATTTGGTGTATGAATAAAGTCACCTTCAACCTTTATCGACGAGCTGATCGGCAACTTGGCTATGTCCTTGTAATTTTCTAATTTATCTTCAAAAACAATCTGGACACTTTTGAAGAAGCTGCCGTCATTTAATTCAATAAAGCCAAACGTTTTTGAATCGCGGATGGTACGAATCCAACCGGAAACTTGAACTTTTTGATCAATGAAGCTTTCGGTGTTTCTGTATAAATCCTTAATTAGGGTCACTTTCACCTGAGTTACCTCCTATTTATGTACGTAATTCCACAACAGACCGCCCGCAGCGGTTAAATAAAAAACCTTTCCTCCCAAGTGGGACGAAAGGTAATTTCCCCTGTTGTTACCGTAAGTGTTTATCCCTTCCATATTATATAAAAATCAGCACAAATAAGCAATATTCAACAAATTCTCCTTGCACGACAGTATTTTCTGAAATTTCCTGAAAAATGGCAGGATATCCAAGATTGTCGTCGAATTGGATATAGTAATGTTCGATTCTTGATAGATGAGGAGTGTTGGTAATGGATAAAATCACTTGTATTTCCTATCTTCTGTACCATTCATCGAAGAATCAAGACATCAGAGAAAAAGCAATTAAATTGTTAAACGGCGATCTTTCAATTCGCGATTTAAAAAGAAATGTTTCGGTTCAAGCCCACTTGGTCGTTGCGGAGTCACTATTACGAAAAAATAATCTTGATAAAAATTTGGTCCAACAGTTTGCTGAGGAGTATATGAACGTAGAAGTGTAAAGGCTTCCTGACAAAGGAAGCTTTTTTTTGACAAAATACCCCTCTACATATAATCAAAGTGCCATGTTATAATATTAAAACCTAACATTTCCCAAAAGCGGTGCTTTTTGTTATTTGCAACTTTAGATCAATCAGGACAGCAGTCCTCCCCCTCAAAAATCCAAGGATATTTTTCACTTTCTTTTTTCCAGCTTTTTGAACATACATCTATGCAGTCTCCTTTACGAATCATCTCTTACCACTCATTACAAAAAGAATTTGTCATCAAAATTGGTTAAAGCGAATACTGTGAAATGTTGTGTAATTTTACTCAGAAAGAAAGGTGATCACGTATGGTACAGGTAGAAGTAGCTATTACATTTGAAGGATTAAATTATTTAACAAATGTGATTACAGACAGAAATACATCTGATGAAGAAATTCTTCGGCTTGCCTTTGAACAAGTCCAAAAACAATGGCAAAAATAAAATAAATGAAACTCGCCAATTGGCGAGTTTCATTTATTTTGCCACTTCAAATGTACTGTCTGGTACGTTTAACATTAACGGGCTCAATCCGTCCGTTGCAAACATATATAGTTCGTGCATGGCTCGGGTACATACGGTATAAAACAGCTTGCACTCACTTTCAGTGCGGTATTGCGAGCTGTTATAAAGGATTACTGCATCGAACTCAATTCCCTTGGCAAGATAGGACGGAATCACAAGAATCCCCTTCTCGTAGGAAACAGTCCCCTTCTCGATTAAATGGAGCGAAACCTCGTGCTTCAATGCTTCAAATGCAAGCCTGCTTTCGGCTTCGGTCCGACAAATTACCGCGATTGTGCGATAGCCGCGCTGTTGGAGCTCGTTTATTTTATCGATTATTCGCCCATCCAAGGCATTCCTTTCTGCAAACATCACAGTCGGTTTTGCACCTGAGCGGTTAAACGGCTCAATCACCCCGCCGCCAGGTACCAATTCTTTAGTAAATTTCACAATCTCCTTAGTGGATCGATAGGTTTTTGTCAGAACGAAGGTTTCAACGTCCTTTTCTTCAAAGGTTGATTCGGTTAACACCGTTCCGGCGCCGGTTGCCCCTGAATAAATCGCCTGATTGAAGTCACCGAGCAGTGTCATTTTGCTATATGGAAATAATCTTTGGATGAACGCAAATTGCAGCGGTGTATAATCTTGGGCCTCATCAATAAAAATATGGCGAATCGCGGTATTGGATTTCCGACCTTCGATCAAATCCTGCAGATATACATACGGCGTAGCATCTTCGTAAGGAATCACCATTTCATTTATTTTTTCCTTTGTTTGCCGTGAGATTTTCTCCCATTCAGAAGGCAAGCTACTTTTCAGCTCCCTCGCTGTTTCAAGCAATGTCAAATAGATTTCCGGAATATCAATAAACTTTAAACCCTTGACTGCAGCAAACAATGGCTTAAATCTTTCCTTGACAACCATTTGAGCTAAGAGCTGCTTTTCCCGTTCAAAATCATCAAATGTATTGTCGGAAAAGCGGCTCTTTTGCTGGAGTTTTTTGAAGGCTTCCATATAGTCCTCTTTCTCAAGATATTGTATTTCCTCTTCAACCCAACTCCGCGACCGTTCCCGTTTAACCCATTTCTTCAATTCTTTTAAGAGCCACTCCTGAACAAGCTGAATTCGATTTGGCATCGAAAAGTTTTTATCCAGGGCATAAAAATAATCGTGAATTTCCCGATTGGAAATTAATACATTCCCTCTAAATGTTAAATCCTTAAAGAGTAAACCAGAATTAGATAGGGCGGCAGCGAAGTCATCTATGACTTTTTTAAAATCAAGACTGGCCTTAAAACGGATACCAGCAACTCTTGTATCGTACTCACCATCTCTTGGCGCGCTTAATAAATATTCTATTTGCGCAAATGGGTCCTCAACTTCAAATTCCCGCGCCAATCTGTGATTCAAGTATTCCTGGAATGTGGACTGCCGCATATTTTCCTCTCCGAGTTCAGGGAGTACAGTGGCTACATAGCTGTTGAACAAAGGGTTGGGAGAGAAAAGCATAATATTTTCCGAATTCAATGTACCTCGGTAGCGATATAATAAATAGGCCACCCGTTGCAGCGCCGCGGACGTTTTTCCGCTTCCGGCCACCCCTTGAACAATCAACAGCTTGCTTCGTTCATTGCGAATAATCGCATTCTGCTCGCGCTGGATGGTCGCCACGATACTTTTCATTTGGGTACTTGCATTATTCCCCAACACTTCCTGAAGCATTTCATCCCCAATTGTAACCCCGGTATCGAACATGCCTTTAATCTCTGACGCCCGGATGATAAATTGGCGTTTAAGCTCCATTTCCCCTTTTATCGTTCCTTCAAGTGTTTCATATTGCGCAGGCCCCGGGGAGTAATCATAATAAAGGCTGGAAATGGGAGCACGCCAGTCATAAATCAGAAAATTTTCATCATGCTCATCCATGAAAGAGGCGATCCCAAGGTAGACTTTGTCCGTTGCTTTTTCCCCTTCCTCAAAGAAATCAATTCGACCAAAATAAGGTGAATTTTTTAATTTTTCCAGAGTCTTGAGTTGCTGGTCGTGCTGTCGGTGCGTCCGTTCCCGTTCTGAGAGGAACTCTGCTTGCTGCTTGATGCTTGCATAAGTCTCAATAATGTCATCGGGTTCATCTAAATTGACAGTTACATCCTCCCAGAAGGATTTTCGTATCTCAAGGACATCCGAACCAACCTTTCCGGCATTGCGTGTTAATTTTTCTATTTTCTTTTCAATCTCGGCTACAACCGAATTCACTCGCTCCTGTTCAAATTGCCAGTCCTTGGTTTGCAAATCGCTCATCCAACCACTCCCGAGAAAAATTTTGGCTTTACCTGTTGACAATCGCACCTTAAATATGTTAATGTTATAATAGGGATATTATAATCAGCATCAACAAATTATAGATGGTGCCAACTGTCATTTTATCATGCTCCATCCATAAATTCAAGTTTTTTCTTTTCCAAAAAGTAAACGCCTGCGGGCGTTTTTTTATTGCCTCCCTCCTCCACTACAAGTACATTACATCCCTATAACTGCCCATTGTAGTATTTGAAAAAATAAAAAAATAAATTATTAAAAACGATTGACAACATGCCTGCCAGCATAATATAATTTATCTCGAAGTTAGTTATTTCAAATTCAAGATAAACAAATTCAAACTAATAGGGAGAGATTTTAACATGGCAAAAACAAAATGGGTATTGGATCCGGCACACAGCAGCGTAGATTTTTCTGTTCGTCACATGATGATTGCAAACGTAAAAGGAACATTCAACAACTTTAATGCCGAAATTGAGGCAGATCCTGCTGATTTGACAACAGCAAACATTGCATTTTCTGTTGAAACTGCAAGCGTGGATACACGAAATAAAGATCGTGACGGTCACCTTGTTTCTGCAGACTTCTTTGATGTCGAGAACCATCCTACTATGACTTTCAAATCTACTAGCATCGAAAAAACAGATGAAGGCGAGTACAATGTAACCGGTGATTTAACCCTACGCGGTGTAACTAAGCAAGAAACATTCGCGGTGACTTTCGAAGGTCAAGGAAAAGACCCTTGGGGAAATGAAAAGGCTGGCTTCAGCGCAGCTGGTACTCTAAATCGTTCCGATTATGGCCTAGTTTGGAATGCTGCTCTTGAAACTGGCGGCGTATTGGTTGGCGACAAAGTAAAAGTCAATCTGCAAATCCAAGCGGCCAAAGCTTAATTTCCTTTACAAAATTTAAAACATGCGAAAGAGGGTGTCATCGTTGACACCCTCTTTTCTTTTAGGGCTGAATTACCACTCTCGTTCCATTTGGCACTATGTTAGCAATCTGGAGTACATCCCGGTTGTACATTCGAATACAGCCATGAGAAACGACTTTGCCGATTGAACTAGGTTCGTTCGTCCCATGAATGCCATAGCCTTGCTTCGAGAGAGACAGCCATAATACACCAAAAGGACCACCTGGATTATACTGGCGGTTGACAATAACAAATTCACCGACTGGGGATCTTGAGACTATTTTGCCGACTGCAACCGGGAAAATTTTTACCAGTTTACCATTGTGATAGAGTGACAACCTTCGCTTGCCTACCGATACTTGAATCCCGTATGGAATGGTGTTTGGATCAGGAAGCCCGGGAATTTCGATTTTTTGTCCTACATATAACATATGTCCAATGCCAGGGTTTGCCGCCTGAAGGCGCTGAATACTAACCCGATAATCCATTGAAATTGAATAAAGGGTTTCTCCAGCCCTAACTGCGTGAATCATGGAGGGACCCCTCCTTTTTCATTAGATTATGCCCGGACACGCCAAGCGTTGCCTGTGTTAACCCAATTCAAACAGCGGCGACATGTCCTGTCTGACAAAGTTACTATAAAAATAATCATTACTGGCTGCATCATATATATAATCCTTTTGCCATTCCTCAATGTTTTCAATAATTCCCTTCATCGCTTCTACAAATAAGTGGATTTCTTTATTTGTCATTATGGGATGTACCGAGAAACGGACCCAGCCCGGTTTTGCCGACATATCACCTTGATTAATTTTATCGGTTATTTTTTTGGAGGCAGTTTTATCAATATTAAGTAAATAATGTCCATAGGTCCCGGCACAGGAACACCCTCCTCTGACCTGAATTCCAAATCGATCGTTCAGCAAACGGACGATCAGATTGTAATGGATGTTCTCCACGTAAAAGGAGACAATCCCCAAGCGATCCTTCCTACCCCCTTCCAAAATGTGAACTCCCGGTACCCGTTCCAATTTTGATAGTAGAAGTTCTAGCTGTTCTTTTTCTCGATTCAACATATTTTCGATGCCCATTTTCTCCTTTAGATTTATGCATAAGGCCGTCCGTATCGCTTGAAGTATCCCTGGGGTACCTCCATCCTCCCGGAGTTCAATTTCCTTATAGTACTGATGCCCACCCCAAGGATTGGTCCAAGTAACAGTTCCCCCTCCGGGATGGTCAGGAATTCGATTTTTATACAATCTGGAGTCAAAAATAAGAACGCCGCTCGTACCCGGTCCCCCTAAGAATTTATGAGGAGAAAAAAAGACAGCATCCAGTTTTTCTAACGGGTCTTTTGGATGCATATCAATTTTTACATATGGTGCCGACGCCGCAAAATCAATAAAACACAGACCGCCATGTTGGTGCATGATCTTGGCTAATTGATGATACTGCGTTTGGATTCCAGTCACATTGGAACAGGCTGTAAAGGAACCGATTTTTATCGACCTGTTTTTATATTTTAACAGTAGCTGTTTCAGATGTTTCAAGTCGATTCCGCCATCTTTTGCAGGATTGACGATTACCACTTCCGCGATTGTTTCAAGCCATGATGTTTGATTGGAATGGTGCTCCATGTGCGAAAGAAACACAACAGGTCTTTCTTTTGTAGCTAGTTTAATCCGTTGTTTCCATTGTTCGGGTATCCGTAAGCCAAGGATTCTCTGAAACTTATTCATAACCGAGGTCATCCCAAAGCCATCAAGAATAATTACATCTCGGGGACCTGCATTAACATGGTCCTTGATGATCTTTTTCGATTGGTTATACATTCCGGTCATCATCAAACTGGTAATATTTGATTCGGTATGGGTATTGGCCATATAAGGACCAAATACCTCGGAAATCTTTCGTTCAATTGGGCGGTAGAGCCGGCCGCTGGCAGTCCAATCCGCATAAATAATTACTTTTTTTCCATAAGGTGACTCAAATTCTTGATTGATCCCAATTACCTGGTCACGAAAGTTTTGAAAGTATTTCTCAAGGTTGTCGGGTATTCGGTACGTTTTGTTTCCTAATTTTGCGGTGATCATGTATTGCCACCTCGCTAGTTGTTTCTTTGCTACATAATATATGCCAAATACATTTTTGATGGGAACTGTTAACCTAAACAAAAAAAGAGGCATTCCACATCTAGGCGCCTCATAGTACTTATTTAAAAAATTTAATGCTAAAATCTGCCGATAAAGCTTTTTTCAACTCGTGTAAATCTTCTTTTCCTACATTCCCTTTTTCAGACTTCTCTTGGATTGCGTGAAGAACCTCTTCTCGTTGCTTCAAGTTATTGTCAGCAATATCCTTTATTTTCCCTCCCATAACGGGGACTTCTAATTCTTTGAACTCATCAATAACATCAATAACCTGTTCCATTTTACTTTCCACTTTTTTCTGGTCTTTCGAACTGATTGTATTTTTGTCTTCTAATTCATTTACAAACTCTAATGCTTTGTCAAATTCGTACTGAAGTTCTTCTCCCTTTGCTGAAAGTTTATCTGCTTTTGTGTCAAGCCCGTTGGGTGTAGTTAGTTGTACGGAACATCCTGTCGTGAAAAATGCTATTAACACCGCCATTAATATCATCATTTTATTCATTTTTATCCCATCCTTTAATTTTATTTGTGCTACTCAAGCACCATTTCTAATCTAATTTTTATTCTAGTCAGCAATCGTTTCTTTTTTATTAATCAAATCTTACAAAAACCTTAAGATATTTTCCCATAAAAAACAGCCTAATCCTTATGTCGATTAGGCTGTTTTGTTCAATAAGTTGTACTTCTCGCTGATTCTTTTCGAGTAACTTCATCAATTTTTTGAATAAACATTTGAAAAACCCGTTTTTTCTCCTCAAGATCACGTATGTATTCTTTTAACTGATTGTAATTTTCCTCAAATGGTTTGTGGTACATTTCACGGATTTTTTCAATTATTTCCTCATTGACTGTTGATTGGATTACTTGTTTTGTAATCCCGTATTTATAAGAATAGACTTTTAATTCTTGGGCTATTTCTTCGTATTCTGTTTCTATTTCTTCAAGCACCTGCAAAATATCTTGTTTCCACTCGTCCAATGATTTCTGCAGATAGGATTTGACCAATGTTTCTTCCATGTTTACACCTACCCTATAACCTTATTTATCTATTATAGCGGCAATAGTTTACATGAAAGTTTCGGACAAGTTACAATCCTTTTTCACTCTGAATCCCCCCCGTTTAGCGAGTCCATTCGCTATTTTTCGGAAAAACCACTGTTTTCTCAAGAAATATGTTGTTATTCCATGATTTCAGTCTTGTTTTGAGAGCTTTTGTCAGCCTGCAGGAAAAGTGCATAGGAAGTGGTGAATAAGTAAGGTATAGCGAATTATTTCCGAGATAAATAGAAAGGAATGATTTTTTTTGAAGAGTTATACATTAAAAGAAGCCGCCAAAAAAATAAATATTGCTCCCGGAATAATCCGGCAATGGGAAAAGGATTTAACCGGATTGCTTGAGATACCACGCTCCAAACAAGGGGCAAGAATTTATTCGGATTTGGAAATAAATCAATTATGCGAAATTAAGGAGCTTTATTCCAATAAGGCGAGTAAGGAAATGATACGTGAGTTTTTGCAAAACAAAGTAACTCCCCCCGAATCGACGATTGAAACCCAAAAGGAGGATATAAAAACCTTTGAAGAACCTCCTGTTTCCCAAACGAGTGTTACGGAGGTTTCGCTTGAGATTGTTGACGAACCGATATCACAGGTTTCCACAAACGGCAACACTTTGCCGGGGGCCAGTCAATTTTTTGAAGCAATGGATACGTATAAAATGACCTTTTTACATGAAGTAAAAGAAGAGATCAGATCGGTAGTCAGAAAAGAAGTCATTGATGAGGTCAAAAAGGAAATTTCCAAAGGGGCATTGTTGACCGTAAAATCTCTGTCGGACTCCATCTATAAATCTTCCGCCAATACCAAGGTAGAGCTAGAGGAAATAACCGATACATTAAAACAGGCAACTGTGGACACAAATGACAAATTACGATACCTGGCCAATAATATTAAAAATGTTTCAATTGAAACTGCCGATGAAATTTACTCTCTTACGAAGCAATTAAATGAAAATTCAACTAAACTTACTTCCTATATCGACAACACTAACAACGAAATTAACCAACTGTCAGAGTCAATTATTAAGGAACGTGAATTTTTCATTGAGGAGCGCGAGGAGTATCGGCATGATGTTAGACAAAGAGAGGCGGCATTCCGCGACATGCTTTCTAATTTCCGAGAGGCTGCCGCAACAAAGGATAAGAAATGGTGGAAGTTCTGGAATTAACCTTTGATTATTGTTGATGCCACTTGAGTTCACGGCTATTTTCATTTAGGAGGGGCTATTTATGAATTCAGCTGAAGTAGCAAAATTATTGGGTGTTTCTGTTAGCACCATTCAACGGTGGGTAAAGCAGCTAAATTTGCCGATGGAGCGCAATGAGCGCGGCCATTATTTCTTTAAAAACGAAGATATTCAACTTTTAAAAGAGATACATGAACAGCTGCAAAACGGGGTGTTACTCCAAGATATTGCCCCTATTAAGGAAATAAAGCCTGCTCGAAAAGGGGCTGTAAAACCGTCTAATACTAATATAGAAATGACGGAGCTGCGGGAAAAGCTAAAAGAAATCGAAGTTAGTGTCCATTCCAAGGCAGATTCTGTCGTTTCATACCAATTGCTTCAGCACAGAAGGGAAATTGAAGAGCTTCGGCAAAATATTAAAGACTTATCGAACCTGGTTGAGAAACTACAAACAGAATTAACAAAAATGAAAACCACATCGGAAGAAAAACCTTTTGTTTTAGCAGATGGAAAGGTAAAAAGAAAAAAGAAAAATATTGTAAGCTCGTTTTTTAGTTTTTAATGGCATAGCAAGACCGAACGTGATTAATGCCGTTCGGTCTTAAAAGTTTAATAAAGACACTATGCTTCTTTTGTTTCCCTTTGAAACTCAAACAAATGTCCGACAAAGGAAATTTCCTTAATTGTAACAGCAAGCTCTCCCGTCGGTACTTTCAACGGTATTCGCTCACCGATTTCTTTCAATAATAATTGTCTACCAACAGGTGATAGAAATGAAATAAACCCTCGGTCAGGGTCTGAGTCCTCAGGAAAACAGATGACATAGTCCTCTGTTTCATCATCTTCGTCATAAATGACGGTTACCTTCGTCCCGATAAAAACCTTTGGAATGCTGGCAATGATATTGGATTTACGATTTTGTTTCAGGAACTCTTCAACCTCTAATACGTATAAACTAAAAAAATGCTTTAATCGTTCAGGCAATGGTGTTGATGAAATATAGAGGTTGGTCAATTCTTTAATATTTTCATCAATCATCACTAACTGCTGAATGAAAAATTCCATGTTGGCAGGTTGACTATGGCTCATAGTAGATAGCCCCCATACTTGGATCGAACTTCTTGCAAAACTTCATCTGCTTTTCCATCATAAATTCCTCCTAAATAAAAAAATGAACCTTCCACATACATAGAAATGCCCTTTTCACTGCCCGCAATGGAGTCAGTAAAAAGGACCTATGCTCGCAAGGAAACCCCGCCCCTGACGATTGGAAGATCTTAGTATAATATTACCATATACCAACAAAAAAGTCCTTTAGTCGTTATAGTTCTTTTCCTCACTAAACATAAGCTTTTATTTATTTTTTCTTTATCAATTTACTACATTCATTTATTTTAATATGATTAAAAAATTGACTATGCAACATGTCTGTTGATTTGCGCTCCAGGCACTTCGCTTTCCGCGGGCGTGCCTGGGAGCCTCCTCGGCGCAAGCGCCTGTGGGGTCTCCCACTGCCCCGTACTCCCGCAGGAGTCTGCGTGCCTTCCGCACAAATCAACAGGTGTTATTAATTGGACGAGCAACTCAACTAAAAATTAATAAAAACAAGTGATGAAATATTGTTTAAGTCAAAAGATCTAGACAAACTAAAAATGAATTTGTGTTCAATATAAATTAGTTCCGGACGATTACCTTTCTTTCTTTAAAAAGATAATTATGTAGACTTCTTGAAAAGGCACTTCCTATTATAGCGATGATAATGGCGTCCATCTGATTCCTTTATTCTTAGGTCCAACGGTTTGATTTTAACGTTGAAACTGTTGCTCTAGATTGGGGCTATCTTAGTAATCCTATTTGGAATGGACTTTCTGATTGTAATTTATTTGGAGGTATAGTCCAAAGAAGATTCTGGCTTTGCTGCTGCCGGTTACGGGGAATAAACAAAGTCAGTAAGCAGGTTCTTCTAACCGCATCTTGCCAGAATGTGAAAAATATTACGACACACTTATTCAGACTGGAAAAGGTATGTTGCAATTCTTAGATTGATTAACTCCTGTTGATTGGAGTGGAAGGCGGCGAAGACTCCTGCGGGAGTACGGTACAGGTGAGACCCCGCAGACGCTGAAAGCGCCGAGGAGGCTCACCGAACCGCCCGCGGAAAGCGAAGCCGCCTGGAACGGAAATCAACAGACAGGGTTAATGTATCCAAACCAAAAAAAGACTATCGATTAAAACCCGAAATCCTTCGGATTTGTCGACAGTCCGAGGCCATTCATCAGGAATGGCCTTTTACGTAAGTTTATTTATTTCCCGCTGTTGCCGTTGAGTGAAAGCTTTGGTTCGACAAGCGGCCTGGTGAATTTTTTTACCAAATAGCTACCTAATAGCAGACAAACGATAAAAGAAAAGCCAAACAGAAGCAGATAGCTTCCTGTTACGGATGTGAAGCTTTCTTTGGGAATAATGGATTGGACCGGTTTGATGATAAAACCGTGGAATAGATAGATATACAGTGTCCTCTCACCGATCTCTGTAAAACTGAACTGAATTGAGGGGATTAAAGTCAGGAAACCAAACACCACAATCGCAGTAATGATATATAGCATACCACGATAAAAACCAGCCTCCACTCCTTCATTCCCCATGGCAGCGTACGAACTGTCACCCAAGAGCCAAGGAACTGTATTTTGCGATATACTGGTCCCAAATAAACATATTGCGCCAATCAAAATCGTTATACCGACTGCCCGGGAATATTTCCCTCCTAACAGCCCCTTTAATTGGGGTCCACTTATCAAATACCCGGCAAAAAAGTAAGGAAAAAAGACAGCCGTTCGCGATAAACTTAAAAAACTGCCAAGCTGGTCAATATAGCCGGCTCCTATTCCAATCATGATTGCGACCGGCAATCCCAGCCATTTCAGTTTGGCAAATGGGATGAGCAAAAGATTCCAGAAAAACATGCTTAATAGAAACCAAAGAGACCAGTGTGGTTGAAGAAAATCAACTTGAAAGGATGCTTCCTTGCCGGTAGCATAATAAAATACAGAATAAATCAACTGGAAAATGAAATAAGGGAGTATTAATTTTGTGATTAATTTCCGATAATATCCTTTGTTCTGATAGCCCTTCGAAAAATAACCGGATATAAAAATAAACGCCGGCATGTGGAAAAGATAAATAATGCTGTAAATATTATAAAGTACGCCATCATGTTCCTTTAATGGACTAATTACATGGCCGAAAACAACAAGGATGATCAAAACGAATTTGGCATTATCGAAATACTTGCTTCGCTTTGATGTGACTGCCATATTTTCACCTCTTATCAGAAATGCAAAATACTTTGTTTAAAATACCTTTTTTATCATTTTACCTCAGCATTATTACAGGAGTATGTTGAAGAAATTACTTTTCTTTGCACAAAAGTTACAATATTAAAATAATGATAAAATATTCCTACGATGATTTTCCCACGTTATATATCAAAAAAAATAAAGCCTGGCTTTAGCCAGACTGTTATGTTCAGTATAAAATATCTGTTATCCGATTGGTGATGACTTCAGAAAAGTTTTCCTTTAACTCCTCTTCGGAGATCCGAAGCAATTCCGCCATTTCTTTAAGAAATTCCCGGTCATATCGAAGCCACGAGGAGTAATTTCTCTTTACAAATTTCTCAGCTTCCATAAATGTTGAAAACTGGGGCGGTAATTTCTCGCCATTGTGAAATACATAAAAATCTCCATCGCCTGAAGGGTAAATATAGGTGAGTTCTCCTTTATGATTTTCGTAGCCCGAACCCCATTCCGATTCCTTCAGATTGAATTCATTACGCTCCGCATCTGGTTTGAGCGGCAGGAGAGCAAAAACATTTACTATGAATGTTTTGAATGCCTCTTTCGTCAGGTCAGCCCCCGAGGCCTTTGGGTGGCCACCGCCTCCATACCCTCTTGCGAACTCGGCCACATTCACATGGTCATGAATGGTTCGAAACCCAATTTTTTTGCTACCGAGGTTAATTAACGCAATCATATCCAGATGTGGATTTTCGGTATTTAAGGCATTTCCGAGCTCTGACATGTTCTGCTCAGCAAAAACAACTCCAACACAATAATCGCCCACAAACGTTTGAATTAACTGTCTTTTTTTAGAGTGAATATAGCGATTTATTTTTTGCTCCTCAATATCCAGGATCATGTTTTCGGATTCTGAAAAAGAGAATGACTCCGTATTCTCTGTTAACCTTTTGATCATTTCCTCTTCACATTGTTCGCGGTTCATGATATGAAATAGGTCATTCAGCCGTTTTGCGGCAGTATTATTATTTTCATCCCATTCCCACGTGTCATATTGGCGAATCAAATCAACAAATTCCTTTAACGCCCGGGTGGATTTCACCTTACCGGCCTCGATTAAATAATCGTAGAATAACGAGGTTGCACAGGTTTTTTTGCCATTTGCATACTCGGGAATCACACTGCCCCACGGATAGTCATTAAAATGCAGCGCAGTGACGTGATGGTCAATTACACGGATGTGTTTGCCATTCTTATACCTTTCCGCCAATTTTTTCTCGATCTCCTGATTGACGGCCAGATCAGTAATATATATTTCATTATTATCGTTTGCCGAATTTGTAATATAGGCTTCCACACGTTGATTTAGATTGCGATAAGAACAATATGAAACCTTCGCTTCGTCCTTATAAGCCAATTTTGCCAAAACCCCACAACCAAGACCATCCAAATCAACATCTGTAAAAAGTTTAACCATTTTCTGCACCCACCCCAACTCTTTTCCATAACCTATAGTTTACATTTCAGACCATTTCTTATGCAAAAAAAGACTAACCCGATAACGGGCCAGTCTTATCATTAAATCCCAGCTTATAGTATCCTCGCTTTAGCCCATAATAACAAAACCAAAGTGCCTGGAGAAGGAAGACGCTTCCCCATATGGGTGCAGGGATGATCACTGTCAGTCTGGCAAGATTAGTCGCATCTCCTGCATACTGAGGATGCGTTACACTCAAATAAAAGATTTCAAATGCACTCTGGACAGAGTCCACTAACAGGATCGAAGCTATCATCAATAAAAGATGATCCCTAAAGCTTTGCGTTCCTTTAATTAACAATAACAGAAACCCTACCGCAAACGAACAAAGCCAAAAGATGCCATAAGGATTGCGTACCCAAAAGATTAAATTAATTAGTATGAACCCCAGTAAAATATCAATTAGCAAAATCTGCTTTTTTCTCCTAATCATCAAGAAGGAGAGAAATGCTGCGAATGAAGCAAAGGTATAGCCAGCAAGACTTGTAAAAAAACTGCCGATCCAGGTTGAGGAACTGCTGTATGTCGCTCCTTCCGAATTCATTAATAAAGTAATCATTTCCACATCCCCGCCCAACAAACCAATGAACGCATGACCTGACTCATGAATCAATGTATTAATGACGCGAATATAGTTTCCTAGAAAAGGGATATGGATCAGCAAAAATGCGGCTAAAAGGAACAAGAAAAACTTAATACTTAATTTTTCTCGAATCAGGATCATTGTGTATCCCTCGCCTCTTTTTAAAATATTCATAATTATCTTTATATTAGCACTTCTACTTTATTTCGTGAAATTTTTTGACTTGTAATCTATTCACTCAATATTTTGCAAATAGACAAACCAACAACTCACATGTTACTATAAAGTTGTCGCTATCTAACAACTCATATAATACTATTAAGTTGTTACATTTCTAAAAGAGGTGAAAAATATTGATAGAATTTAAGAATATTGTAAAGAAATACCGGACAAAAACGATCATTAACTCTTTTTCATTGAATATCGAAGCTGGTCAGCTGGTTGTTTTTATCGGGCCCAGCGGCTGCGGGAAAACGACATTGCTTAAAATGATCAATAAATTGGTTCAGCCGACATCGGGGCAGATATCTGTTAATGGTACAGATATCTCAATGATGGATCCGATTGAACTACGCAGAAACATCGGCTATGTCATTCAAAATACTGGTCTATTCCCACATATGACGATTAAAGAAAATTTGGAGTTAATCCCAAAATTGAAAGGTGAAAACCAAGAGTCAATTGACAGGAAGACAGTTGAATTGCTTGAATTAGTCGGATTGGATCCAAAGGAATTTATCCACCGCTATCCGAAGGAACTGAGCGGCGGTCAGCAGCAAAGGATTGGTGTGGCAAGAGCCTTCTCTACAAACTCCGACATCATCCTAATGGATGAGCCCTTCAGTGCATTAGACCCTGTAACACGATCATCTCTTCAGGACGAATTATTCCAAATGCAAAAGGAATTAAATAAAACAATTATTTTCGTTACCCATGACATGGACGAAGCTATTAAAATAGCAGACAAGATTTGTATTTTAAAAGATGGGGATATTCTCCAATATGACACCCCGGAAAACATACTGAAAAATCCGGCCAACGATTATGTGTCAGACTTTATTGGCAAAAGACGGGTTTGGAATAATCCTGAGCTTCTGCTGGCAGAAGATATTATGATTTCCAATCCGGTAAAAATTGCCGCAAAGCGGAACGTTCTCCAGGCAATTGAGATTATGAAGGAGCAAAAGGTTGACAGCTTGCTGGTGACGGATAAGCGTAATGTGCTGATTGGCTTGGTAACCCTAAAAGGAATCCAATTGCTTAAACGCAATTCGTTAATTGAAGATGTAATGGAGCAAAATGTCCTTTCTGTCTCAGAGGAGGCGAATTTGATTTCGGTGCTGTCCACGATGAATGAACACCGCATCGGCTATGTTCCTGTAACCAATCAATCAGGCCAGTTGACCGGATTAATTACGAGAAGCAGTATTTTATCTGCATTAAGCAGTCAGCTAATTGATATGGAGGTGGCCTTTTAATGGGTGATTTATGGAATTATGCAAGCAATAACTATAACCAGATATTAGAACTGTTAGGACAACACGTGTACTTGAGTGTCTTGGCTGTTCTTATTGCAACAGTAATTGGGGTTCCCCTCGGAATCTGGATTTCAAGAGAACCCAAACTGTCAAAGCCGATTATCGGAACCACCAACGTGATTCAGGCAATACCTAGTCTGGCATTACTTGGTTTTCTCATTCCGTTTATCGGGATTGGCAGCACACCCGCAATTGTCATGGTTGTCCTTTATTCACTGCTGCCGATTGTAAAAAACACGTATATCGGATTAACAAATATTGATCGGGACATTCTGGAAGCCGCCAAAGGCATTGGTCTGACAAAGAGTCAAACAATGAGAAAGGTACAGTTGCCGCTAGCCTTCCCGATGATTATGGCGGGGATCAGAATTTCGGCTGTTACAGCCGTTGGTTTAATGACCATTGCTGCATTCGTAGGTGCCGGCGGTCTTGGCTATCTAGTATTTTCAGGGGTTCAAACGGTTGACAATGCGATGATTCTGGCAGGAGCGATCCCTGCTTGTATTCTTGCCCTATTAATTGATTTTGTTGTCGGGAAACTAGAGAACTCGCTTTCTTATGCAAATAAACAACATTCCGCATCAAAGACAGGTAAAACGACAAAAAAATTAATCATATCATTTGCCAGCATTATACTGGTTATCGCGGGTGCTTTTTCCATTTATTCAAAAGCTCAAGCTGATGAGAAAATTACGATTGGCTCGAAAAATTTCAGCGAACAATTAATTTTAGGTAACATTCTTGCCGAATTAATCGAAAATAAAACGGATTTAACAGTAGAAAGAAAGTTGAATCTCGGTGGCACCCAAGTGGCATTTAGCGCAATCAAGAGCAGCGATATTGATATGTATGTAGAGTACACCGGCACTGGACTTGTAAATTTATTAAATCAGGCGCCGCAAAATAATCCTGACCAGGTTTACGACTACGTAAAAGAGGAATTTCACCAAAAGTATGGGATTGAATTGTTAAAACCGCTTGGCTTTAACAACACATACGCGATTGCCGTACGACAAGATACTGCCGAAACTTTTGGCTTGGAGGCAATCTCGGATTTAGCCAATGTCAGCAGCGAGCTGATAATGGGACCAACCATTGAATTTTCAAACCGTGAGGACGGTTTAGCTGGTCTCAATACAACCTATAACATGGAATTTAAAGATGTAAAACCGGTAGATGGAGGATTGCGTTATACTGCGCTCGACAATCATAAGAGCGATGTGATTGATGCCTTCTCAACCGACGGACTGATTGAAGAGTTTCAATTAAAGGTATTGGAGGATGATCAAAACTTCTTCCCTCCATATTATGCTGTACCGATTATCAAAGAGGAAACCCTTAACGAACATCCGGAACTCGAAGGAGTTCTTAATAGCCTTGCCGGAAAAATTACGGATGAGAAAATGCGTGAATTGAACTACAAGGTGGACAGCCTCAAACAATCGCCTGCTAAAGTGGCAAAAGAATTTTTACAAAAAGAAGGACTCATTGATTAAAAACAGAAAACAAGCCAGCTCTGTAATAACGGAGCTGGCTTGTTTTATTTCATTCTTCCAAGAAATGAATCACACGGTCATATGTTTTTTCATCGCCAATGACCAAAAGGACATCCCCTTCCATAATCGAAGCATAAGGGCCTGGGGAAATGATTAATTCGCCCTTCCTTTTAATACCGATTACTGTCCCTCCAGTATTTTGCCAAAACTTTACCTCTGAAATGGTTTTGCCGATGTGACTGCATCCGGTGAAAATCGTCGCTTCAATCGGTGCCAACGGATTGGTGTGGCGAAGCTTCCCGGAATAATCCAGTATTTTTCGCATTGTTTCGAGCAATTGTTCTTCTAGTTTATTTCTTTCAGCTATCAAGGAATCCATTTGCTTTTCAAGATCTTTAATACTTGCCAAATTGGAAAACCTGGAAATATATTTAAACGCCTTTTCCCGTGAGGAAATAACAATGCCGCTGCCCTTAGTAGAATGAACAATTTCTACATCTTCGAGGATTTTTATCGCCCGCCTGACTGTTTCCGGAGACACCTTATATTCACTTGCGAGTGTTGAACGTCCGTGAATTTTCTCCCCGACTTTGAATTCTTCATCATAGATTCGGTTCGCCAAATCAATCGCTATTCGTTCATAGACTGGAATTTGTGCCCTTTGCATCAGAACCACCGCCAAATTACATTCTCAAATATCTCTTTTTATTTTGGATACAATAACACTATACCCTTTTATACCAATATTTGCGAGCTTCTGACGATTTCAACATAATTTTAAAAGCATTTTTATAAATAATGAGGTGCACCAATGAAGCGGAAAGTCATTATTATATTTAGTCTGGTATTTATTGTCTTTATGGCGGGATTATTCGTTTACTACCTCATAAAGGATGATTCTACGAGGTGGCAAGTTGCCCTTGGCGGAATTTTTGCCTCTGCCTTGCCGCTAGCTTTGTTAAAATTGCGAAACAACCCCTTTAATATTCCAATGATAGCAGGGTATTTTCTCTTTTTATTTTGTTCGCTATTTTTAGGTTCGATTTCAAGCTTTTATCTCCATCATCGATGGTGGGATTCGACATTGCACCTTTATAAGGGGTTGTATGTGGGCATCATTGGGATTGCTTTGTATAAACGACTCATTCCGCAACCGGTACGGAAGGACGTATCTGCCTGGATTCTTGTTTTGTTCGTTCTCTCACTGGCGGTTTTGGCGGGTGTGCTTTGGGAGATTTACGAATTTGTTGGCGATCAGACCCTTACCCATACGATGCAGCGAGGCGGGAACAAGGATACGATGTATGACCTTTTATGCGGGTTTGCCGGTGGCATTTTGGTGGCTATTTATGCCGGAGTTAGGAAACAGAAAGTATAAGCGGGGCGATTAATAATGAATCGAAAACTCGTCATCCTATTAAGTGCAGTGTATGTAATATTCATGGCGATTCTTGCGTTTTACTACAGGAATATGGATGAATCCTTTAAATCAACGGTGGCGATTGGCGGCATTGTTTGCGGAGCTATTCCCCTTCTGCTGGCGTTATTTACCAGACTGCAATTTAATCTGCCTATCGTCTTTTCCTATTTAATTTTTTTGGTGGGCTCACAGTATCTTGGCTCCATTCGGGGCTGGTATGGCTTGGGCTGGTGGGATACCTTTCTGCATTTCATCAGCGGCGGTATTCTAGCCTTTGCCGGCATTGCCTTATACGAAAGACTTATTCACAGAAATGCCGGTCATGAAATATCCCCATGGTTTGTATTTTGGTTTACCTTGTCATTTGCAGCATTGGGCGGCGTTTTATGGGAAATTTATGAATTCAGTGCCGACCAATTTTTCAACATGACCCTGCAGGGAGGCGGCAATAAAGATACGATGATCGACCTAATCTCCAATACCGCAGGAGGACTGGCGATCGCCATTTGGAGCGCAATAAAAATAAAGGGCAGAAAGCGGAAAACATAATATCACGAAAAAAGCAGTCCTAAATCGACTGCTTTCTCCATTTAATAAACTGTTACCGGGGCAAAAAATTCCTCATATAACGCCTGCACTGCTCTTTTCTCATCAACCTCTTTGACTCCGAACATCATGCTGACCTCGGAAGAGCCCTGGTTGATCATTTCGATATTTACATTAGCCTTTGCCAGTGCTTTGGAGGCTCGGGCCATTGTCCCGATGTTATGGCGCATTCCCTCGCCTACCACCATAATGAGAGCAAGGTGATGTTCAAATTTGACCTCATCGGCATGCAGCTCCTCCTTAATCCGCTTCATGATTGCCTGTTCCATTTTATCATCAAACTGATGTTCCTTTAGAATGACAGACACGTCATCAATTCCAGACGGAGTATGCTCGTAGGAAAGCCCGAAATCCTCGAATATCCCTAAAAGTTTTCGGCCAAATCCAACCTCTCTGTTCATTAAGTATTTGCTTACATAGATACTGCAAAAGCCCTTGTCACTGGCGATCCCAATGACAGGTCCATTTGTATTATCCCGCTCGGCGACTATTCTCGTTCCAGGCGCGCTTGGATTATTCGTATTCTTTACATTGACCGGAATGCCCGCCCGAAATGCCGGCACTAGCGCCTCATCATGCAACACACTGAAACCGGCATAAGAAAGCTCGCGCATTTCACGAAAGGTCAATTCCTTGATTTCTTTCGGCCGTTCGACAATAAATGGATTAACCGAATAGACAGCATCCACATCAGTAAAATTCTCGTATAAATCGGCCTTAAGGGCATTGGCTAGGATAGAGCCAGTAATATCTGAACCGCTTCGTGAAAACGTATATACCTCGCCTTGTTTGCTATAGCCGAAAAATCCCGGAAAAATTAAAATGCCCGGATGGGTGCTGAGAGCATGGAGACGTTCATATGCTTCGGGGAGAGCCTGTGCATTTCCCGGTTCATCACTGACCAATAGCCCTGCCTGCTTTGGGTCAATATAATACGCTTCGATCCCCTGTTGTTGAAAATATGTTGCCACTAACTTTGCATTATTATCTTCCCCGCTTGCTTTGAGACAGTCAATGAAGCGGTCAGGGAAACTAGTATCCCGATTAAGTCTTTCAGATAAATCTTCATAAATCTCATTGACCAGTTCTGTTGGAAGAAACAATTCCTCGGCAATTTGCTGATAGCGTCCGATCACGGCGTCAAGCTGCTGCTTCGGATCTTCATTGCGCAATCTTTTCTCTGCACACTGTATCAGCAAATCAGTAATTTTTGTATCATCCGGATACCGCTTCCCCGGGGCAGAAACAACAACCACCTTCCGCTCGGGGTCTGACATCACAATCTGGAATACCTTCTTAAGTTGTTCCCCTGACGCTAAAGAGGAGCCCCCAAACTTTACCACCTTCATTTTTACATCTCCCTATTGTCTGCAAATATAATCTTAATTTTATTATAATTTAGAAATTAATCAAGAGTTTTTTCCTCCAGTAGTGGACAAATGTTCATTCCAGAAGGACAGTTTTCGTTTTTATCAAGGACTTCTTTAGCAACTATTGAAACTGCGGTTATCGAATGATCTCAATAAAATGGGCCAATATTCTGGCTGTCAAGCCCCAAATGGTCTTACCTTCATACTGATAAAAATACTCCTCCATTCCCCTTGTCCTCCAGTTATAATTCTCACCGCCAACAATTAAGTCAAAGGGGAAGTTCTTCTCAGGTTCAACTTTAAATTCTATATGGTAAATCTCCGGTTCATGTTGAACAAAAAAATCTAAAGGCACGGTAAAGATTTCCCCAACCTCGTCAGGATTAGGCGTTATTTTTTCAGGAGCTTTGATAAATCCTGCAAAAGGATAGACCATCATCCCAAAAGGCGAAACCATAAAATCCAGTGGAAAAACTTGAGAAATGCAATCCTTGGTTATTCCCAATTCTTCCGTTGTCTCTCTAATAGCGGCCGCTTCGGCATTGTCATCTCCGCTATCAATTTTTCCGCCCGGAAAACAGATTTCACCCGGCTGTCTTCTTAATTCCATTGAACGAACTTCAAACAATACATGAATTCCATCTTCTTTGAGAATAAGTGGTACCATCACAGCATATTTTGAAAATTTCTTGCTGCCAAGTATGGAAGGAATGTGGTTATTTAATTTGGACAAAATCGTTTCAAGTTCCATCATTTCACCTCTTTTGCTTTAAACAAGTTTAATAATAGGATATCACTTTTAAATATAGATTCCCAAAAAAAATAAAGCAATCCAACCTAGTAAGCTGGATTGCCGGCTCATCCTATTCAGTTTTTTCAGATCCATGAAAACATGTAATCAGTCGCTTCGAGCTCATTTGCCTGCTTTACCACCTTAAGCGGGTGGAAAGTATCAATCATGACAGCCAATTCCAACGTTTCCTTCTTGCCGATGCTCGCTTCGATTTTTCCTGGGTGAGGCCCGTGGGGAATTCCGCTTGGGTGAAGCGTAATAGAGCCCTCCTGAATGCCTTTTCGGCTCATAAAATTCCCTTTTACATAATATAGAAGCTCATCACTGTTAACGTTGCTGTGATAATACGGAGCGGGAATGGACTCCGGATGGTAATCATAGAGTCTTGGGACGAAAGAGCAAACAACAAAATTGTTTCCTTCAAAGGTCTGGTGCACAGGCGGCGGCTGATGAATTCTTCCCGTAATCGGTTCGAAATCCTCAATGTTAAAGGCCCAGGGATACAGGTATCCGTCCCAGCCCACGACATCAAAAGGATGGTGACCAAGAATATGGGAATGAATCGCCCCCCTGGACCTCGTTACTACCTCAAACTCCCCTTTTTCCTCATAGGTGAGCAAATCCTCTGGTCCACGAATATCCCGCTCACAAAACGGGCTGTGCTCGAGGAGCTGGCCATATTCGTTCCTATATCTTTTTGGTGTCGTGATTTGGCTAAATGCTTCCACAAACAGCAGCTTCGTCGGGATCCCCGGGGTTGGAACCACCCGATAAATCGTCCCAATCGGAATGACCAGGTAATCTCCCGGCCGATAGCTAATCGGCCCAAACATTGTTTCCAGTTTTCCCGAACCATGATGAATAAACAGCAGCTCGTCACCGTCTCCATTCCGATAGTAACTATTCATTGCCTCCGTCACATTTGCCGTCCCAATTAGCAAATCATGATTTCCCAATAGATACTCCCGGGCAGTAAGGGCATTTCCCGTCCTCATCACCTTGTTTGTAAAAAAATGACGGTGTTTTAATGTTTGCTGCTCTTCATATTCAGGCAAATAACTGCCGGCGAATTCCGCCTTCACCACCTCTGTTGGCATGTGGTGATGGTAAAGAATCGACTGCGTTCCAGAAAACCCCCGTGTTCCCATTACTTGCTCACGAAAGAGGCTCCCGTCCTCCTTTTTAAACATTGTATGGCGTTTATGTGGGATCTTTCCTAGTTGGCGGTAATACAACGGTCTCACCCTCTTCCCATAAAAAATGCAAAAACAATTTTAATCATTCGGCTTCTGTTTCCTTATCATCTCAAAGGCCTTGCCCAATGGACCAGTAAAGCTGTTTCCCGCCATTCTGCCAATTGGCCTCAATTTCTCCGTATCAATTCTTCCACGGTCAAATAATGGATCATGAATATGAACATGAATGACTTTCCCGATCACCAGGCTCCCTGCTCCCGGATGGTCGCCAAAATGAAGAACCTGGTAGAGCTCGCATTCCAAATGAACAAGCGACTCTTTAATTCGCGGTATACTGACCTTGCATCCTTGGACCTTTGTTAAGCCAACCTGTTCGAGTTCGTCTATATCAGGAGCAAATTCAATGGCACAATCATTCATTTGCTTTGCAATATCTTCGTTAACAATGTTGATGATAAATTGGCCGGTATTCTCAATATTATTTAACGTATCTTTTTTGGCACCGTCACTGCCTCGCCTCATTGGTGAAAAACAAATCAGCAGCGGGTCAGCGCAAATTGCGGTAAAAAAGCTAAACGGAGCGGCATTGGCTATTCCCTTGCTGTCGACTGTTGTCACAAATGCAATCGGGCGGGGCAGGATTGAACCCGTCAATAATTTGTAAGCATCGCGCCAGTCAAGCCTTTCCGGAGAAATCTCCATGAGATCACCACTCCTTTTTTCTATTAGTCTATTGTAAAAAAGGGAGAATCATTTCCCCCTTTTTTATCCGCCATTTATTAAAGGTTGCCCCTCTTAGCCTGTTCCCGTTCGATGGATTCGAACAAAGCCTTAAAGTTCCCTTCACCAAAGCCGCGCGCGCCTTTCCGCTGAATGATTTCAATAAACAGCGTAGGACGGTCCACAATTGGCTTGGTGAAGATTTGCAGGAGATAGCCCTCATCATCACGGTCTACCAAAATATTTAACTCGCGAAGCTTTTCGATTTCTTCATCAATTTTTCCAATCCGCTCGGCCAACGAATCATAATAAGCACTAGGAGTGGAGAGGAACTCGACGCCAGTTTTCTTTAATGTCGCTACCGTTGAAACAATATCCTCCGTTAAAATGGCTAAATGCTGAACCCCCGGTCCGTTATAGAATTCGAGATATTCCTGAATTTGCGACTTGCGCTTTCCTTCTGCCGGTTCATTGATTGGAAACTTTATTCTGCCTCCGTTATGCATCACCTTTGACATCAGCGCAGAATATTCAGTGGTAATATCCTTGTCGGTGAAATGCTTCAATTCCTTAAAGCCCATCACCTTGGAATAATACTCAACCCACTCCTCCATGCTTTCCACGTTGCCGACCACATGGTCAAAGCCGATTAAACCTGCATCCTCCACCGGAAGTGCGTTAGTGTATGGTTTGTAGCCTGGTAAAAAAGCCCCTTGATAGCTCTTGCGTTCAATTAACGTATGGATTGTATCGCCGTATGTGCCGAGCACGGCTTTTTTTACTGTACCATCATTATCCTCCAGCAAAAATGGGGCAACATGGGCAATCGCCCCCCGTTTAACCGCTTCCTCAAACGCCTTATCAACATCATCGACCAAGAGGGCCACGTCTTTGACACCATCGCCATGTTTTTTTACAAATTGGGCAACAGTGCTGCTTTCTGTATAGGAACCAGTCAGAACAAGACGGATATTTCTTTGTTGCAATACATAGGAAACGGTTTCACGATTGCCCGTTTCAAGGCCGGAATAGGCGACTGGCTGAAACCCGAAGGCTGTGCAGAAATAGTGGCAGGCTTGCTTGGCGTTGCCGCTGTAGATTTCAATATAGTCAACATCCCGTACCGGGAAAAAGTCTTCCTTAAGCTGTTCCGCCAATACTCTTTTTTCTCTCATTCCATAACCCCCTATTAATTAATCATTTTCTGAATTTATTGTAAGTAATCAACTCCGTTTGTCTCAAGAGCAGGGGGTAAAGCAATAACGCTTTTGGGTATTAAACACTTGTTTTTTTACAATAAAAAGAAACATGCCCAAGATTGGCATGTTTCTACCATTAATGCATTTAAAATATATACCGCTAAAATTGTGCTTTCATTTTTCAAAATAAAATATTTTTCATCAAGAGAGAACCGCACGGTCACTTACCATTTGCACGCCGCGAATCCGTTTAAACTCATCCAGCAGTCCTTCAATTGTAAGCCCCTGCTTTTGCTCTTCATTCACTTCAAGGATGATTTGTCCTTTATCCATCATGATCAAACGGTTGCCCAGATCAATTGCCTGCTGCATGTTATGGGTGACCATCAGGGTTGTCAGCTTATATTTTTCGACGATTTCCTTTGTCAGTTTGGTGATCAGTTCCGCTCGGGAAGGGTCTAGAGCGGCTGTATGCTCATCAAGAAGCAAAATTGATGGCTCAGTAAAGGTTGCCATAAGCAGTGACAGGGCTTGGCGTTCTCCTCCTGACAACAGCCCTACCTTTGCATTAAGCCGGTTTTCCAGACCCAAATGTAGCGATTCGAGGACCTCGCGGAAATAATCACGCCGCTTTTTCGTTACGCCCCTGCGTAATGATCTTGTTTTGTTTCGTGAATAGGCCATCGCCAAATTTTCTTCAATCGTCATACTCGGAGCGGTGCCCGCCATCGGATCTTGAAAGACGCGGCCAATCATTTTTGAACGATTATATTCGGACATGGTGGTGACATTTTTGCCGTCGATAAAGACTTCGCCGATATCAGGGAACAGGCCTCCGGAAATAATATTCATTAATGTTGATTTTCCGGCCCCGTTACTGCCGATCACAGTAACGAAATCCCCCTCTTTAAGGGTCAGATTAATCTGGTCGATTGCAATCTTTTCATCTGGTGACCCTTCATTAAATATCTTATGAATCTGATTTAACTGCAGCATGATTTTCACCCTTCCGCTCCACAGAAGCCTGCAGGAAATGAAGTTGTTCCGCTTTTCTGCGAGCTTTTCGCTTTTTCTCTTTCGATCGTTCAATCATTTTCGGCGTGGTCAATGCAAGGATTACAATAATCGCTGTAATCAACTTCATATCTCCTGGCTCTAGGAAATCAAATCTGAGGGCCAATGAAACGACAATCCGGTAAATGATTGCCCCACCAATGACCGCAAGTGTTGTTCTTGCAATTGTTTTTGTTCCAAACAACGCTTCACCAATAATAACCGAGGCCAAACCAATAATAATCATCCCGATTCCCATTCCAACATCGGCAAAACCGCCTTGCTGGGCAATCAATGCGCCTGAAAATGCCACCAAGGCATTGGAAAGACCAAGGCCGATAACTGTCAACAGGTTGGTATTGGCGGAAAAACTGCGGATCATCCGCTTGTTGTCCCCTGTTGCCCTTATGGCGAGCCCGATTTCTGTCTGCAAAAACCAATCGGTCAGGAATTTAATCAAGAGCGTCACAATCAACATGAAAAACAAAATACCCCATGTTTCCGGCAAACTGTCACCCAAACCGACCATAACCAATAGATTGTTGAAAAATGAATCAATACCGCTGCTTTCAAACAAATTGCCAATTTTCGTAAATGATGTTTCGGTGTTTAATAACGGAATATTGGAGCGCCCCATGATTCTAAGATTAATAGAATAAAGGGCAATCATCATGAGAATACCAGAGAGCAAGTTATTAATTTTCCCAAACGTATGAAGGATGCCCGTCATACATCCTGCTATAAAACCCGCCAGGAGTGCCATCACTGTTGCCAGGAATGGATTAGCCCCGTTCGTAATCATGATGGCGGCAATTGCCCCACCAGTTACAAAGCTGCCATCTACCGTTAAATCTGGAAAATCAAGAATACGAAAGGATAGATAGACGCCCAGTGCCATAATCGCATAGATGATACCTGCCTCGAATGATCCAAATATGGCTGTAAACATAGTGTTCATCCTTTCTTCTAAAGACATAAGATTCTTTTGATTCTAATAAGTTATTGTTATTTATACTTATGTATTCTTGGCAGGAGCCAATCCTTAAAAGGAATGGCTCCTGCTATTTTTTTAATTATTTTCCATCGTAAAATTCGCCAAGTTTACTCCATTCTTCCTTAACGGTTAACCCCTGAGCTTCAGCTGCAGCCTTATTAATTACCAGCTTTAAGCTGCTTGGCAATTCAACATTGATTTCTGATGGTTTTTTCTTGCCTGTTAAAATGTCAACTGCCATTAAACCTGCTTGATATCCAATATCATAATAATTGAATCCGCTGGCCGCAACGGCACCTTTTTTCATTGAATCAAGTTCACCGACAAATAACGGAATTTTTTTGCTATTGGCTACAGAAATAACGGAATCAAGCGCAGTAACAACCGTATTATCTGTTGGGATGTAAATGGCATCTACCCGGCCTACTAGCGACTCTGCAGCTTGCTTTACTTCAGATGTATTGGCAACCGATACTTTAACTAGTTTTGCCCCTTTTCCTTCGGCCAACTTTTCCACTTCTTTTACCTGAACCTCTGAGTTTTGCTCTCCGGAGTTATAAATGACACCAATATTCTTGGCCTTCACTTCTTCGGTAATAAAATTAATGGTCTTCTTGGTTGCATCAGGATGGTTATCGGTCGTTCCGGTAACATTTTTGCCTGGCTTATCAAACGCTTCTACTAAACCTGCGCCAACTGGGTCGGTTACCGAGGTAAAGATAATCGGTATATCCTTAGTCGCATTTAAAGCTGCGGTCGCACTTGGAGTAGCGTTAGCAAAAATCAAGTCAACCTTATCTCCGACAAAATTCTTGGCAATGGTTTGCGTATTATTCATATCGGCTTGGGCATTTTGTTCATCGAATTTCACCTCTAGGCCCTTATCCTCAAGTGCCTTCTTAAAGCCTTCGGTAGCGGCATCCAATGAAGGATGCGGCGCAAATTGGCTGATCCCTACTGTAAACTTCTTATCTGCACCTCCATTTTTTGTACCGCCAGAAGACTCCTTGCTTCCGCATCCGGCAAGAAGCAGCATTCCTGCTAAAGCAATGGAAAGGCCTTTTAATTTTCTCCTCATGGTAAAATTTCCCCCTTAATGGTTTTGAGTTCATTTTTCTAAAAATTAAATATATTAAAAATTATTCTAGTATTTTTTTAGTCCAAAAGCAATAGAAATCATAAAAATATTTTTCTGCTTTAAAGCGGCATACATAATCGATTAACACTTGCATATGAAATAAACAAAAAAAAATGCCTTCTTTTTCAGAAGGCATGAAGGAAAATATATATAGTTAATCGGAGGAAACAAAGTTGAAGGTCTTACCAGTGTTTCGTGCTATCGAGCAAACTATCAATTTCAACTAGGTTGACTTTATTATTGCCCTTCTCAGATGTTAGATCTGCAGTAGCTTCTAGTAATTTATCAATATCAATCGTTATCATACCCATTTCCATCTAACCTCCCGAGTTAAGTTTGTCATTTACTAAATGTTTCGAACAGACCATGCCTAATTAGGGGGTCTTTTATTATTTTTAAGTAAAAAATCCAAAATCATTTTTCAACACTTTTCAAAGTATTATTCGAAACTATGAAATTGTTCACTAATTCGGCACAAATTAGCTAAAAAATCCAGCCCTTCTACGGCTGGATTTTTTTGGACTAGGCAATACTTTCAATTTTTTCTTGTTTATCGCCTCGCTGAAAGAAAAATTTCATCATCGGCGGGGTGACGATCGTCGTCACTAGAACTACAATAACCAATATTGAAAACAGCTCCTGGCTGATTAATTTTGAATCGAGCCCGATCGTCGCCAAAATTAACGCAACCTCTCCTCGTGAAACCATAGCAGCCCCAATCCCCAAAGAGCTATTCCACGAGAATCGTGCCATTTTAGCACCCAGGGCAGCACCAATAAGTTTTGTCAAAATGGCGATAACACTTAGAATGACGATAAGGCCTAAATTTTGCGTAATGCCCTCAAAGCTTGCTTTTACACCGATTGAGGTAAAGAAAACAGGGACAAATATCGAATAACCGATGGTTTCCACTTTTTCAAGAACCTCTCTTTTAAAATCAGTCATACTAATCGCGACACCAGCAATATATGCACCAATGATTGCGGCAACACCTGTCACCTCCGCCAAATACGCATAAAGGAAACAAATGATTAAGGCGGCAGTAATAACTGTTTCCGTCACCTTTAACGGAGCAAACTTTTTTAACACCCAGGGAACGAGCTTCCAAGCGGCTAAAATCGCTCCGGCAAAGAATAGCACCTTTTTAACAATAACCATGGTTAAATTGACGTCGTCGCCAGCCATGCTCATTAAAAATGCAAGTGCTATGATGACGACCACATCATCAATAACAGCGGCCCCAAGAATGGTGGCACCCTCTTTTGATTGCATTTTGTTTAATTCTTTTAAGGCTTGAACCGAGATGCTGACACTAGTAGCTGAGAGGAGCAACCCTAAAAACACAGCTTCAAACGTACTCATGTTCATGACAATTCCAGCAAGATAACCAACTAATAACGGAACGATAATTCCGTTAAGACCAACAAAGGTGGCCGCTTTTCCAGACCGTCGGAATTCATCAAGATCTGTCTCCATTCCGGCAATAAACATTAACAAAATGACCCCAATTTGGCTTAACTGCTCTAAAGTTGTTGTTTCATGAACCAATCCCAAAACAGCAGGACCGAGTAAAATCCCAACCAAGAGCTTCCCCAGTACCGAAGGCTGACCCAGTCTGACACTGATATCCCCAGCTACCTTTGAAGCAATTAAAATAACCGCCAGTTGAAATAACAATTCCATCCAATCACCTTTCTTTCTGAAAATAAAAAAGCCTGCTTTTTTAAAAGACAGACTTTTAACCCGGAAACAAAAAAATCTGTCACAAAGGGCATACGACTCCCTTGGTGACAGACTCCTCCATAACCGTTTCTATTAAGTTATTATCATAATAACATACTTAACACTGTCTCTCAATGGTTAAATCTTCCGCTTCGATCAAAGTCACCTTAACCTTTACTCCCATTGCTTTACCCTTTCTACAATTTTTTCTCGCAAGAACGTGATAAAGGTTGTTTCGCCTTTTAAGGTCTTTTGTTTATTCCATTCATTTAAACTAGCAGCGGTGATCAGAATAAACCCGGCAATTAATAGATAGGCCCACCATGGCATATTTCCCCAATAGGGTCTTGTTTGCAGGAATACATTAAGCAGCAAAACACCCGCACCGGTAAAAAAGTATGACTTTACTTGGAGGGACATACCGGCAATCATCGACAGCAGTGATAATGATCCGACAATAATGGCATCATAAATCGTATTGCTGGCTAACCCATCTTGAATTAACAAAAGCGAAACGATGATTAATACAGCCCACTGGATTAACTTCGTAATCTGTGAATATCGCCCTTTTAACATTCTCCGGATAAAAATGATTATGATGATAAACGGCAATACCCGGACTTCCCTGTCCCAAAGTGGATGGATCGTAAGCCCGTTAATCACAGCATAGTACGGTTGTAGCAAATAAACACCGCCCAGGATGACTGGCAGCACCGCGAAATTTTCGGGAACTCTTTTTCTTTGCATAAAAAGAGTACCGGCAATCAATAATCCAGGTATCGGCTGAGTCCACAGGGCTTCAGTCACAAAAATGTACATTAGTATGAAAAACAGGAAGGATATAAAAGTATAACCGTCAAATTTTATCGCTGTAAGTTTTGATCCCGTTTCAACTAATCTTTTATAAACGAATTGACCTATTACCACCAATGATACACCTATACATCCGGCGAGAAGCATTTTAGAATTTGGCGCCATTTGAGTCAAGAATAAATATTCGCCCGTTGCCACAAACAGTAAAAACAGCGGTATGATCCCCAATACATCCCAGTTAATTTTATGCAGATAAAATACAGTCAGGAGAACATAGGTGATTGTAACAAGATATGGGACCAACTCAAACGGGTACGAATACAACATACTAGTGATCCCAAGGATTGAAAATGGCACCAAATAATACATTGTTCGCTTCTTGAACTCATCATTTATAAGTATGGTAAATAACAAAATGATCCCCGTTGTAATAGGAAACTCATATTGGCCATCAAAATGGCCAAAGAAATGCTCCAAGCCAGTCGAAACCACAAAGAATATCGCTGTGAAGCTTCCGTACAGGAACACTTTAATTTGCCATTCCCCTTTAGCTACTATCGTACTCGCTGCGTAAACTAGTAAAGCAATTAAAAAGCTATAAACAGCTTCTGAATGATAGAAAAACAAGGTAAATAACAGCGCCAATGGATAAAGACTGTGTCCTGTCCAGGCAAAAGCAAATGATAGATTCGCATCTTTTTTCCGACAAAGGTAAGCGATCAACAACAGGAGCACCACACAAGTAGACGCAATTAGCGATTGTACGGTTCTAGTGAATTCCCATTGCAGTAAGATGGCCTGAATAACAGAGAAATAAAACAAGACCGCTTCACTGCTGACGAAAAACGGGACCAACTTCGTACCGATTTTTTTATAAAGATAATAATACACCCCGATTCCGATTAGGAAAATCAGCGGTTGGAACCATTGCAGATTCACCGGCCCAATTATTCCATATGCGTTGGCAATTGCATACAAAATGGCCGAAACATATAACGAAGTTTGGCTTAGTTCCCGTTCACGAACCTTACTCCAAATGAAACTGGACATAAGTACAAGCAGTGCCCCGGCAGCAAAGTTTGCAGCATTGCCAAATTCCGTTGCGTATACGCTATTCGATGCCCTGAGTTGTTCGCCAAAAAAGATCAGCGAGAAACCGAGCGACCCTGGCAATATCCAAAGAGCCGCTTCTTTGAAAAATAACCTAGATTCTTTCTTTATCAATAAGTAAGCAATCAAAACCGAAAGCAGGAGCATGAAACCCAGTTCCCACCATTGGAAGAAAATAAGTGCGTACAAAAGCCCAAAAACCATCGCAGCAAGCCCTATATCCTTTGAGCTTGTTCTAATAATGGCAAGCAATTTAACCCTGAGGACCATTCCGAAAACAAGAAAATGGGAAAAACCAGTCATAAACAGGATCAGCGAGAAATCGATGCCCTCAATCGGCTTTACGATAAGTGCCACGGCTTCTAATATCCCCGAGGCCACAAAAACAGCACTTAAATACGGAAACAACGGCATCGCACTGTTAAGTGACAAATAGACAAAGTTTGCTCCAATAATGAAATATGCCAGCATTAATACAATCGATGGGTCACCGGCTCGAAGCAGAATTCCTTCAACCGTGATGTAAATAAATGCAAAGCCGGAAATGATGGCACTTGTATATTGGAATACCTTGGTTAACTGAAATTGATCACCTAATAATCTCGGAACAAAAACAAGCCCGAACCCTACTAGGGCATAAACGGCCTCACTAAAATAATCCAAGAAGCTGTTTTCAATTAACTGGTAAGCTGCATAAACGATCAACGCGGTAAATACAAAGTGATATTCTTTCCTTCCACTTACATACATCATTGAAAGATAAACAATCGCTGTCAAAATAAGGTTAAAGCCATAGATTACCTCGTTATCATAAAAGAACAGCATGAATAATGATACTAGAACAAGATTAACTTGAACAAAAGGAATAAATTCCTTCGTAAACAGTTGATAGGAAGAATTGCCCTTTAAGAAATGGTAACAATAAATCAATAGGGCAGTAAACGCCATCATTCCCAAATAAAAATAATCGGTTTTTAAATTCAAGCTGGCTAACATAAATGCCGCCCCTGCTGAAAGGGATACATAGGAGAACCAAACAAATAGCCGTGCTGACAGCTTTTTGGCAAAAATCAGATAGACCCCGATAGGAAGAATGCTTCCTAACATTCCCAGCACATATTTGCCCTCTCCGAATATAGATAAATACGGTCCTAATAATCCAAACCAGCCAAGAGATAAGATAAAAATCGGCAAAAACAGACTTCCCAGAACAATAAAGGCAAATGTGGTTTTTTCAATTTTTAATATTCTTTGTGCTATGTAAGCAATTCCATAAAATAACAGGGACACTACGGCAATCGAACCGCTTTTCATTAAGCTTGTCATTGATTCCCATGTACTGGTTGCAACAAATAATCCCCCAATTAATAAAAAGATTACCCCAATATTTAATGACCAAGTAATATTCCGTTCGCGAATCTCCTCGGGGCTTAGCGTTTTCTTCACTTTGGGAGGTTTCACAGGCTTCGTTGTTTTAATTGTTTTAGATGGTTGAGCCTTAATGCTGACTGTTTCTGGCGCCTCTTCCAAAGCTAACAAATCAGTATGGTATTGGTGATGGGCTTTCGCAACAGTTTCAACAATAGCATCCGATAAATACCCTTCTTCTTTCAGGCTAAATAACTCATTTCGAAAAATTCTTCTTTTCTCTTCCCTACTGTAAGGCTCCATGAAAAATCGCCCCTTAGAAATTTAAATTTCCTTATTAGTTGAAAATATTTCCTTTAGTGAAATTTTACACTATTTTGAGGATTTTTCAATATTTTCCTAAAAATACTTTGACAAATGTATAACCGAGTGCTTTCTTAAATAAGAAAAACGCTGTACATGAATGCACAGCGTCGTTTTTTTTATTTAATTACTTGTGGAAGCTTTACTTCCCTTATTCATTTTGGGACCTAGGTATTCATAGTCATTTGGATTGATCGCTTTATATCCATCCGGTTGATAGAAGCGAAGAAGGTCTTTGTAGACCACCTCATCCGACATTTGCAGCTCAGAATTTACCTTTTCCTCGATGCTCTTGCATGTATCAGAGTTCTCCAGCAATTCACCAGTTTCAGTTCCATAACATTTACCTTTTACTTGAACCACTTCAGGCGATACAAAATCGCCGTTTCTAAATAAGGTCCAATTACGGTGATTCTTAGATAACAAATCTGATCCAAATTCCAAATAATCCTTTGTATCAATCCCTAACAAGTGTAGGACAGTCGGTCGAACATCGACCTCGCCACCAAACTGCTCTTGGATCCCGCCATCAACACCAGGGACATGGATAAATAGAGGTACTCTCTGTAATTTTGCATTTAGTGCCGGAGTAATTTCCTCTACCCCGAGAACTTGCGCCATTGCATCATTGTGGTTTTCAGAGATTCCGTAATGGTCACCATACATAACAACCACTGTGTTTTCATAAAGTCCTGATGCCTTTAAATCATTAAAAAATTGTTCAAGTGCCTGGTCCATATAATGGGAAGACTGGAAATACTGGTCAACTACCGTATCGCCAAAATCACCAGCCGGGAAGTCTGTATCCTCTGGATCCATTTCAAACGGGAAATGGTTAGATAGTGTAATCATTTTAGTATAGAATGGCTGCTTCAAGCTTTTAAGCATCGGCATGGACTCCGTAAAAAACGGCTTATCCTTCAATCCATAGTTCTTCGTATTCTCATCAGTCATGCTATAATATTCGGCATCAAAGAATTGGTCGTAGCCAAATGCTTTATAAATCACGTTCCGGTTCCAAAATGTTTTATAGTTCCCATGAAAGACAGCTGAACTATATCCCTGTCCCTTTAAAATAGCGGGCATCGCCTGATACGTGTTTTGTGCCTTATTTACAAATACAGCTCCTTGGGCCATTGGATATAACGAATTTTCCATTAAAAACTCTGCATCTGAGGTTTTACCTTGGCCAGTTTGATGAAAAAAGTTTTTAAAATAGAATGTATTTTTATCACGGGTTAATGAATTTAGAAATGGTGTTACTTCCTGGCCATCCGGCATTTTGTAATCAATCATGAAAGTTTGGAACGATTCCATAGAAATATAAATGACGTTCATCCCTTTTGCCTTGCCAAAATAATCTGGATTTGGTTCGGCATAGTTAGCTTTCCGATAGTTTTCTACATCGGTTACGTCACTTGAGTCGGCTAGCGCCCGTTGGCTCGAAGATCTTATATTCTGGATCGTGTCATAAATGGTAAAGTTATACGCACCGAGATATTTCACCAGATAATTTCGGTCAAAGGAACGTGTTAACAGCTGTGGTCGGTCCTTTTCGGCCAAACCTAAGTTGAAAAGAAATGTCGTTATCGCAAACAAAATCACGATTTTAAAGGTATTTTTGCTGGTTACGGTTATCTGTTTGAAAGCAGTTAACGCAAGAGCAATTAGGACAAAGAAATCTGTAAAGTAAAAGAAATCAAATGGAGACATTAGTGATAAGGCACTATCGCCAAGTTGTCCAGCATTTGTCTTGGTTTGCATTAAAACAGGTACGGTAATGAAATCATTAAAAAAGCGATAATAGGCAATGTTTGCGTATAACAAAAACGAAAGAAAAAAGTTAGTCACGATCAAAACAAGCTTAAACCGCTTTTTAAACAACAAGGCAAGCCCAAAAAAGAACAGCGCTGAACTTAATGGGTTTATTAATAGTAAAAATTTTTGGAGAGTATTATCAATTCCCAGGTTAAATTCAATTTGGTATGCCGCGTAAGTCTTGAGCCAAAATAATACGACGGCAATGAAAAAAAATGTTATATGACTTTTATTTATTTTTTTTGAAAGTTGCAATTTATTCATTTTATTTCTCCTCTCACTTACCAAATCAACTTCGGTAAACGAACCCCACTTACTATACCATATTTTCCTATAAAAGAAAAACCAGGATGGCGCCTATTTATCGCCGTTTTAGCGCAAAAGATACCGCCATTTTTCCTCCATTAATGACAAATATCGCAAATCTGTTTCCCCTAAATGATCCCTTTTATTTTTATGCCTGTACACGGTGGGACATGACTGTCCGTTTCTTAATTATATAAGACGAATACGTTCCCAATTAGTTTCAACAATTTTGATTTTAAATATTTTTTTATTTTCTGCCTGTTTTAGAAAATGAAGGTCTAAAGCTTCTGCATCGTTTTTAGTTATCATATACATGAAAGTCAACTTCTGCAATCCGAAATAAGACTCATTTAAATAGGGCTCATTTAAACAACACAATTTGCAAACAATAGGAATGAAGATACTGACCAAAGAAAAGAGGAGATATTTTGCCAAGAATCAGACCTGATTTTACTAAGAGTCCATTCTTTGTTGATGAGCCTGGCAACTGGCATTTGCGTCCAGGGGCACCAAAGGAATTGCAGATCGAACTCGAAAATTATTTACAAAGCCTTGAAGATGTTTCACAGCCTGGTACCATCGATGGCAATGATATCGAGTGGCCATAGAAATGTATTTATTATAGAAGGAAGCAGTTACATTTAAATCGTGATGTATGAAAAAACCTAGCCTTACAAAGAATAAAATGATTATTTTTCAAGGAGTGACAGCATATGAATGCCAATCGTGTTAAACAAATTTTGTCATCATCAGCCGACATAAATGTTAAGTATAACGGTACGTCTGTCTGGATTGACCAGTTGAATGAGGATGGAAGGACGGCGACCGTCCATCTAAGAGGACCACTTGAAGAGCGGACGATCGTAGAAATCAGTGAACTTATCGAAGATTAACTTGAAAGGTTAAAGGTGGAAGACATATGCCTAGAGGGAAAGAGTTAGAGCAGCTGCCAATGGCGAATATTGCACCTGGTGCAGGAAAAGATGTCGGTCCTTTTGAACGGGAAGTTCTGGGAAGCATCGTATCAAAAGAGAGGCCGAAGCCGAGCGAAATTGAAAAGGAAAATGAAGACATGATCTAAGGCAGGAATGGATTCCTGCCTTCGTTCTTTTATCACTACTAAAGATTTGCAAATCTCTCCAGGTCACGATTTTTTCCAATTACTACAAGCACGTCTCCCTGGTCAATGATCTTATCGGGAGACGGTGATATGTTTATGTCATTCTCATGACGAATGGCAATGACACTTAGATTAAATTTGGCCCGCAAATCAAGCTCCCTTAATGTTTTATCGGTCATTTGCTCCGGGATTTTTATCTCTTCAACACTATAATCCTTTGATAACTCAATAAAGTTTAGTACGTTTGGGGATAAAAGCTGGTGGGCTACTCTGACTCCCATGTCCCGCTCAGGAAAAACGACCCAATCTGCCCCGACTTTGGTTAACACTTGACCATGAAGCTTATTTAACGCCTTTGCAATCACTTTTTTTACACCAAGCTCCTTTATCATCAAAACACTTAGTATGCTAGCCTGAATATCATTTCCGATTGCCACGATGACCGTATCAAAATTACGGATTCCGATTGATTTCAACGTCTCTTCATCCGTCGAATCCGCTATTATTGCATGGGTCACATAGGGATGAGCATTTTCTACCCTTTCCTCATTAACGTCAACTCCGAGCACCTCTTGGCCTGATTCAAATAAACTTCGGGCTATGCTTAATCCAAATCTACCCAATCCAATAACTGCAAATTGATCCGCCATCTTTTCTAAATCCTCCTTGATGTAAAAAACTACCCATTTTTATTTTGCCTTTTGGATATCAATAAAATTATGTAAATTGCTCTATTTTCAGGATGAAATGTGTGTTTCCTCACTGATTGTGACAGAATTATGTATTATAATTCATCGGGGGAAAACCTTTCTATTACATTCATGTTTTTAACTATATAAATCTACCTATCAAATGTTGTACGGACGAAAAGGGGGATTTTCTTGATGCAAGGCACACGACAGCTATTTATTCAGACAGGAAGTCTCATTGCCGGCTTTATGATTTGGGTGCTAATCTCTTCGCTAATGCCATTTATTAAAGCAGATATACAGCTCTCTTCAACACAAATTGCCTGGGCAACAGCTGTACCTGTAATTCTTGGCTCCGTCCTTCGTGTCCCAATCGGTTATTGGACAAATCGACTTGGAGCGAGATTTTTATTTGCGATTAGTTTTATCATTTTACTTGTGCCAATTGCTCTGATCAGTTATGCGAATTCAATGACGATGCTGATCATTGGCGGGTTTCTGCTTGGTATTGGCGGCGCCGTGTTTTCAATCGGCGTCACCTCGCTGCCAAAATATTACCCGAAAGCAAGACATGGCTTTATTAACGGGATATACGGAGCAGGCAATATCGGTACAGCCATTACTTCTTTTCTTGCACCTATTCTTGCCAATGAATACGGCTGGAGAACAACTATCAAAATTTATTTAATTATCGCTATATTGTTTGCTGTCATCAATTTTCTCTTTGGCGACCGCCGGGAAAAGAAAGTCATTCAACCTTTATCACAACAAATCAACGAAATTTACAAAAATCCAAAACTATGGTGTTTAAGTTTATTTTACTTTATAACATTTGGCGCGTTTGTCGCCTTTACAATCTATTTGCCCTCTTTCTTGGTCAATCATTATGATTTAACCAAGGTGGATGCCGGAATGCGAACTGCCGGGTTTATTGCGTTGGCAACTATTTTCAGGCCGATAGGCGGCTGGCTCGGAGATAAGGTTAACCCATTCTTGATTCTAATGGCGGTTTTTTTCAGCCTCACCTTTGCCGGATTTCTACTGTCCTTTACTCCCTCCCTGCCAATCTATTCGTTCGGCTGTTTATTGGTTGCATTCTTTGCCGGGATAGGAAATGGGGCAATCTTCAAATTGGTTCCGCTATATTTTTCAAAACAAAGCGGAATCGTCAATGGCATTGTTTCGGCAATGGGTGGAATCGGAGGGTTTTTCCCGCCGATTATCCTTACGATACTGTTTTCATTAACAAATCATTATGCAATCGGATTTATGATATTGTCGGAATTTTCCTTGGCGAGTTTCGTCATTGTCGTTTGGTTGTTCTATCACGAAAAATTGGATTTGTCCGATAAAATTGTCAATCATGCCGTTGATGGCATTTGTGTTACCGATACAAATGGGCTGATTCAACGCGTGAATCCGGCTTTCACAAAAATAACGGGCTATACCCTGGAAGAAGTGGTCGGCAAAACTCCAAGCGTCCTTCAATCAGGGGAGCATGATATCATCTTTTATAAAGATATGTGGGAAAGTTTGCTCACAAATGGCATTTGGGAAGGATATATCTGGAACAAACGAAAAAATCAAGAGCTTTATAGAGAGTGGTTAACGATTACTGCAATCAAGGATGATTCCGGGGAAACAAAGCATTATGTAGGAATGTTCAAAGAAGAAACGGGCCATTCAAAATAAAGTTGAAACAAGTGATCCTCCATGCTGGAGGGTCTTTTTTTATGGGAATCGGGCTAATTATTACAACTTTTTGTCAAACATTCTTAGTTCACATTTCCTTCACTTTTTTTGTGACGTACCTCACAAAAATCATGTTACCATCTGTTTTATAGTAATAATGCAAACAGCAAAACTAACACACGAATTAAAAATTCATTGAACATAGGGGGAAATAAAATGCCACGAATAACTTATTGGAATCCAGAGGATGAAAAGTTCTGGAACACAGAAGGAAAAAAACATGCGCGAAGAAACTTATGGATCTCAGTACCATCTTTAATGCTAGCGTTTATTGTTTGGCAAATTTGGTCAGTGGTTGCCGTTAGACTAAACGATGTTGGTTTCAATTTTTCACAAGCTCAATTATTGACACTAGCAGCATTACCGGGTCTAGTAGGAGCAACTCTTCGCTTTTTTTATACTTTCGCTGTAGGAGCAGTAGGCGGAAGAAACTGGACTGTTATCTCGACTGCTGTATTAGTAATACCAGCAATTGGCGTTGGTATAGCCGTTCAAAATCCTGACACACCATATTCTGTTATGATGTTATTAGCGGCACTGTGCGGTTTAGGCGGAGGAAATTTCTCATCCTCTAATAACAATATCAGTTATTTATTTCCGAAAAAAGAAAAAGGAACTGCGCTTGGCATTAATGGCGGTCTAGGTAATATGGGGGTTTCTGTTGTACAATTCGTAACACCATTAATCATTGCCTCCGGAACTTTTGCTTTATTTGGCGACAAACAAGTATCAGCTAACGGTCAAGCGGTCTGGATACAAAACGCCGCGTTTATCTGGGTTATTCCCATTATTATTATGACAATACTTGCTTGGTTTAAAATGGATAATGTACCTGCAGCAAAACAATCAGTGAAGGAACAATTTGTCATTGTTAAACGAAAACACACTTGGATCATGACATTCCTTTATGTGGCGACTTTCGGTTCCTTTATTGGATATTCGGCAGCGTTCCCGTTGTTATTGAAATCCCAATTTCCTGAATACGTATCACTTGCATTCCTCGGAGCGTTAGTAGCTGCTTCTGCAAGGATGGCAGGAGGCTGGATTTCCGATAAAATCGGTGGCGAAAGAGTAACAGCATTTGTCTTGATCGTTATGTCAATAGGTGTTTTAGGAGTCATTTACTTCTTAAGCACGAAACAATTTCCAGGGTTCCTAACTTCATTTTTAATCTTGTTTGTTGCGGCAGGAATCGGTTCTGCTTCTACATTCCAAATGATTCCATTTATCTTTTCGGTAAAAGAAGCAGGACCCGTCATCGGTTTTACTGCAGCCTTTGCAGCTTACGGCTCTTTCTTAATACCAAAATTATTTGCATGGTCCGTCGGAAGCACTGGTTCGTATGCGACAGCATTCTATTTCTTTATCGCATTCTATGTCATCTCGATTGCATTAAACTGGTATTTTTACCAAAGGAAGACAACAACGGAAGAAGTACAATACAACTTCAAGCAAGCGAGTTAAACCAATTGTTCGCTTATACAAAAGAAGTACGGGTTTTCCCGTACTTCTTTCGCCATTTTAGCAGATTACATTTTCGAAATCGCCACCGCACATGCCTTATACTCAGCGGTGCCTGATATCGGGTCATATTCATTTAAGGTTAACACGTTTGTTGGGGTTTCAAACCAGTGGAAGCTCATAAATACCAACCCCGGAACCACCTGTTGGGTAATCTTGGCTTTTACCTCCAGTTCACCTCTTCGGGACCGGACCTTAACGACTTCCCCATCTGTTATGCCTAGAGCCTCTGCATCATCCGGATGAATATCCACCGTTTCTTCGGTTTGCTTGATTTTCACTCCTGCTGCATAATGCCGCGTTTGGGTGTGGGTGTTATAAGACTCGTAACGGCGGCCTGTAGTCAAAGTAAATGGATATTCTTCATCCGGCAGCTCCATCGGCGCAGTATAATCTACCGGTACAAACGGTGCTTTTTTGGTTTCAAGCTCCTGGTGGAAGCGTTCGTGCATAATAAAGGTTCCCGGATGATTTTCGTCAGGACATGGATAATGGACACTGTATTCTTTGTCGAGCCGATCATAGGAAATACCGCCATACATTTCCCACGCCATTTTTCGAACCTCATTCCAAATTTCTTCACTGTTGTGATAATGCATTGGATAGCCCATAATGGTGGCCAGTTCACAAAGAATTTCCCAATCCTCTTTTGTGCTTGGATGGGCTTCGACAGCTTTGCGGACCCGTTGAATTCTTCTGTCTGTGTTCGTGTATGTTCCATCTACCTCGCCCCACGAACGCGCCGGTAAAACAACATCGGCATATTTAGCCGTTTCCGTCATAAAAATATCTTGGACAATTAATAAATCCAACTTTTCGAATAGTTTTTTTGTATGATTCATATGAACATCAGCAAGAAGCGGGTTTTCGCCAATGATATACAGTGCCTTCAATTCTCCCATTTCCAGCCTGTCGAATGTTCGTGTTTGTGTGTCGCCTACTTTTGGATTTAATGTAACCTTCCATTCCTGTTCATAGCGGGTTCGGAATTCATCGTTTGCCAAGCTCATTGCCCCTGGCAATTGATTAGGGAGACAGCCCATATCCCCGGCACCCTGGACATTATTTTGCCCTCTAAGCGGCATAATCCCAGTACCTGGTCTACCTATATTGCCAGTCAATAAAGAAAGATTAGCAATGTCAAATACATTATTTACCCCGCAATGGTGCTCGGTAATCCCTAATGTATAAGCAATCATGGAACCGGTTGAACTTGCATATTCGCGTGCGGTTGCCACAATATCCTCTGCTGCCACTCCAGTTATTTCGGCAGCATATTCAGGTGTGTATGGCTCGACTTGCTTCGCAAGCTTTTCATAATCCAAGGTAACCCGTTCAATAAAGCTTTGGTCATAAAGGCGTTCCTTTAGGATGACACGAATGAGTGCATTAATTAAGGCAATGTCAGTCCCTACATTTATTTGCAAATGACGATGAGCAACCTTGACCATATCTATTTTTCTCGGGTCAACCACAATAATTTTAAGTCCGGATTTTACGGCTTTCTTCATGCGATTTGCAATAATCGGGTGGGCTTCCGTTGTGTTTGAGCCCATTAACAATAGTACCTCTGCTTTATCGAAATCTTCCAGTGTATTTGTTGGGAAACCGCTTCCAAAAACAGTTGCCAGACCGGCAACACTCGGAGCGTGTCAGGTTCGGTTACAGCCGTCAATATTGTTGCTGCCAATAACCGTTCTCATAAATTTTTGTGTAACATAGTTTGATTCATTTGTGCTTCGCGCACAAGCAAACATACTAATTGCTTCAGGTCCCCAAGTTGTTTTAATTTCGGACAGTTTTCCCGCGATAAATTGGTAGGCTTCGTCCCAAGTAGACTCGACCAATTGTCCGGCCTTGCGGATTAATGGTGTGGTCAAGCGATTTTTCGCATGGACATATTCATAAGCAAACGCCCCTTTTACACATGTTTGTCCCTTGTTTACAGGAGCATCCTTGTCGCCGCGGATTTTCTTTATTCTATTATTTTCTACCTCCAGGATTAATCCGCAGCCAGTTCCGCAGTATCCACAAATCGTTTTAACTAAACCAGCTTCGCTCACTCTATTCCCTCCCAAAAAAAACATTAATACTTATATAATCATATTAATCTATTTAACTAGCCAATTGTTTCATTTTTCGTAAAAATTTTTGTCTATTTTTTAAAAAGTAAAAACGGGAGAAGTTTCCCTCTCCCGTTACTAGGCCGTTCTGGACGGCAGCATAATATTAAAGGTGGTACCTTTGTTTGGTTCGCTTTCAACAAAGACTTTGCCATTATGGCTTTCGATTATTTTAAAGCTGACCATCAGGCCTAGGCCATTGCCATTCTTCTTTGTAGTGAAAAACGGTTCACCAAGCTTCTTTAGCTTCTCTTTAGGGATTCCAACTCCGGTATCCTGAATTGAAATTTGCACATTATTATCATGAATCATGGTTTTCACGTGCAGGTCCCCGCCATTCGGCATCGCTTCAATTCCGTTTTTAATGAAGTTTAAGAATACCTGCTTTAACCGATTTTCATCACATTCAATTTGGATAATATCCTGATTACAATTGAAATGAAGTCGGACATTCTTCTTTCTGGCTTCGAACTCAAGCAGCGAAATCACATTCCTGATCACCGGCACAACATTCTTCTCTTCCAATTCCACGGCTTTTGGTTTTGCGAGCACCATAAAGTCTTCGACAATGGTGTTGACTCGTTCAATTTCATCGAGAATAATATTTAAAAATTCCAGCCGCTCCGGGTCTTGCTCATCCAACTGAAGGAATTCTGCATATCCCTTCATCGAAGTCAGCGGGTTGCGTATTTCATGGGCCACACCAGCAGCCAATTGTCCCACTGCCGCAAGCTTATCTTGGCGATGCAGAACTTCTTCTTGCCGCTTCCGTTCTGTAATATCATTGCGAATGGCCAAATACTGATATGGTTTACCTTGTTCGTTTAAAAACGGGACAATGGTTGTGTCAACCCAGTAATATGACCCATCCTTCGCTTTATTCCGAATTTCACCCTTCCATACTTCTCCTGACCCAATGGTTTTCCACAGGTTTTTGAAATAGTCCTTGGAATGGTATCCGGAATTCAAGATGCGATGATCCTGACCAATCAATTCATCTCGACTGTATTTAGAGATTTCACAGAATTTATCATTGACAGTTGTAATCCTGCCTTGGGCATCTGTGATAGCCACTATTGACGACTGATTGAGTGCAAACGTAATGTCTCGCACTTCTTTAGTCGATTCCAACAAACTTTTTTCCGCTTTCTTTCGTTGGGTAATGTCTGAACGAATCGCAATATACTGAACAGGTTTTCCTTTTTTATTCATAAACGGTACGATAGTCGTATCAACCCAATAAAAGGATCCATCCTTTGCTTTATTGCGTATTTCTCCCCGCCAGATTTTCCCTGATTGAATCGTTATCCAAAGGTCCCGGAAAAATTCTTTGGAATGGTGACCGGAATTTAAGATACGATGATTTTTTCCAATAATCTCTTCTTTCTTATACTTGGAGATTTCTTCGAACTTGTCATTGACAAAAACAATGGTCCCTTTTGGATCTGTAATCGCCACAATCGTGGAAGCATCAAGTGCAGCCTTTATATCCTTCAGGTTCGTGTCCGAAGCAGCCAGCTGCTTACTTATCAATGCACTCGAAACAATTAGTCCACTCATAATTAAAACTGAAACAAATAATACCAAATAAATAAAAAAGGAATTATCTCCCGCTGTTCCTTTAATCATCTCAGTACCAGCGAGAAAAGCGGTCGATTTTTTTAGCAGGATATGCCCTTCGGCTATTGCTCCGGTCATAATTAACGCACTTACAGGTTTTAACCATATCTGGTTCTCACTTGTAAAACTTTTTGGCGAAAACAGCAGCCATAAAGCAAATAAAAAGGAACCAAAAATGAGCAACCCAGAAAAAGCAAATAAAAAAACATTAAATTTAAATAGAACGTTTATTGAATAAATGCCGATAATATGAATGGCAAGCACCGCGAAGGTTAAAAACAAGCTTCCAATCACTAACTGGAAGAAACCGACTACTTTGCTAAAAAATGAAATAAAGGCCATTCCTGTAAAGGAAATTCCTATAAAAATAGATAGGATCGTAAGTGGTATATAGTAATGGGTAATTCTACCGCTTTCTGTTACCATTAACCCCATAAAATTTGTAACCCAAATTCCAACCCCCAATGACAATGTCCCGCTCAAGAACAAAAGGCTTTTATTTTGCCCTGAGGATTTGATTAATGTAAACATATCCAGTGCTGTATAGGATGCCATAATGGTTAAACCAATTGCGATGATGAATAAAAACGGATGAAATTCCCCAATAATAGCAGTCATGAACTCGCATCCCCCCCAATTCAACCTTTTTCTACTATGATTGTAATGGAAAGTAATTCGATATGGAAGTGAAATTATTTTTTTTCGTCATTATTTGATGTTAGTTTAACCTTAATGGCACCCTTCATGAGCATTACATGCTGTTTATCGAACAAACGCTAAATCTCAAACGGCCAATTTAAAAAATTTTTCGATTTTTTTAAAAAAAGTCTACACATTTTCAATTTTTTTGTTTATACTGTACTATAACAAATGGTAATTAAATAAACTGTATTAATAAAGGGGGAATTTTAAAATGTTAATGAGTCCAGTTGAATTTTTCCGCAATTTGCCTAAAAAGGAATGTCCTGAGTGTGGTCAGTATATGGAGGAACAAGCAGAATCATACTTAATGGAATGCGATCGCTGCCTGTCTAAGAAAGTTGAGTAATATTTTTTTCTTATATCTGTTATACAACAAGGTAATAATAAAAAATCTGTGTTAATAAAGGGGATGCCTATTATGTTAATGAGTCCGGTTGAATTTTTTCGTAATTTGCCTAAAAAAGAATGTGCTGAGTGTGGCCAGCATTTGGAGGAGCAAGCAGAGTCATATTTGATGGAATGCGATCGCTGCCTTGCCAAAAAAGCAGAGTAAACTGAACTCTCCGAAATTATCGGAGAGTTTTTTTTGCAAGAATTTCTAATAAGGTTAGAATTAGTCAGGCATAGCCCCCCAAATAATCGCTAATCCTTTTAATAAGGAGATGATCATATGGCAAAGAAGGAAGATTACCTAACTACTGCCCCTAAAAAAGCGGTTATGACCATAAACAATGGAGCTGTGTTTCCGAATAAAAAAAATATACCCGGGGATTCGGTAGATGAGCATGCCCGGTTAGAAGAGGCCAATACCTTAATTGCATCCGGAGAAATCGGTCAGCAAAATGAAAATTTATAATATGAAAAAGACTGTCAGTATATCAGACAGTCTTTGCTCACTTGATCGTTATATTTTTGGAAGCTCACGAATTTCCTGAACCATGCCATTTCCGCACATCGGGCAAAGCATGTCATCCGAAACAAAGTCCTTTCTCATCCAGCCTATACATGTATCATCCATACATGAATAAATTTCGGTGTCTACCAGAATTGTTTCCATTTCTTCATCTTTTGTCCGTCTGCCAAAAAAAATGGGAACCGCCTCCTTTTAAAAATAGTATGTCCAAAAATCGCCATTCCATTTCCAAATATTTTATCATTGAGGTGAAGTTATGAATTCCAAACAGAAACGCTACACAATTGCTGGAACAGATATAGAGGAAGTAAAAAGATTAAACAGTCAATCGGGACTAAGTTACAGTGAGGTAAAACAGTTATTGGCAAAGCAATATTTGAGAAATAGATAGATGTTGTGAAAAGGCTGTCAGAATAATGGCAGCTTTTTTTACGGCCAATTGCTTTTTTTGTTCACAAAATATCCATATCTTTTTCAAAAAAACTTCTTTATCTTTATGGTAGGAGGGAAACCAATGAAAAAAATCTATCTTATTTGCAGTCTTGCCGTTTTTATCGGGATTGCAGCCGGAATCTCATTTTTTCTTATACGCGATGCAAACACAGCAATACCAGGAGATATTACATTAATTAATCAAAATGGCGAACAATATAATTTTGGCAAGGATAACACAAAATTAAAATTAATCGAATTTATGTACACCCATTGCCCAGACGTTTGCCCGACTACAACAATTAAGATGGTTGAGTTAAGAAAGGACTTGGAAAAAGCCGGTGTATTTGGCAAGGATATTGAATTCATCACGATAACCATTGATCCTTATCGTGATACTCCTGAGATTTTGACAAGATATATGAAGGATTTCGGAATAAAAAGTAGCAATTCTTGGGTATTCCTGACCGGCGATAAACAAAACATCAAAACAGAACAGCAAAAAATTAGGAAAATTAGCGAAGCAATGCAATTTCAATACAAGGACCCCGGGAACGGCCAATTTGTCCATACAACCTTCACCTATCTTATCGATGAAAATAATAAATTTGTCAAAAAGTTTCCGATGGGGGAAGATTTTAATAAAAAAGAAGTTTACGATACAATCTTAGATGAAATTAGGTAATAAGAAAAGCGATTAGTCCTTGGATTAATCGCTTTTTATTCCAATTTTCCGATTTAATTCACGGATGAAGGAAGTTTTTTTATTTGTTGTAATGATAAATGGTAATTGGACTTTGGTTTGGTTAGACTCGCTTTTATTCCTGCCTTTTTCAACTTGTTAACGAGTTCGGCAAGCTGTTTTTTGGCCACGTATATCACCCTCTTTAAGCTAATTTTACAACAAAATTATGAATAAAGTGTGAAAACGCAAAAAAATTTTTAGAAAATTTTTCATGTTATCTATCGTTCCCCTTGATAAATTCGCTCTTTCCACTATTTAATGATATAATTTAAGGCAATATGTTTTTGGAGGAATGCTAGTTATATGATCACTGTAAGTAATGTTAGTTTAAGATATGGAGACCGAAAACTGTTTGAAGATGTTAATATCAAGTTTACACCAGGCAACTGCTATGGCCTGATTGGCGCAAACGGGGCAGGTAAGTCCACATTTCTAAAAATTCTATCCGGAGAAATTGAAGCACAAACCGGTTCTGTGCAGATGGGTCCAAATGAGAGAATGGCTGTTTTAAAACAGAACCATTTCGAATATGAAGAGCACGAAGTATTAAAAACAGTTATTATGGGGCATACAAGACTCTACCAAGTCATGCAGGAAAAAGATGCAATTTATATGAAAGAAAATTTCACCGACGAGGATGGAATGAAGGCAGCAGAACTTGAAGGTGAATTTGCTGAATTAAATGGATGGGAAGCTGAATCGGAAGCGGCCATCCTCTTAAAAGGTCTAGGTGTTGGCGAAGAACTTCACGACAAAAAAATGGCAGAATTAAGCGGATCCGAGAAAGTGAAGGTATTGCTTGCTCAAGCATTATTCGGTAAACCAGATGTCCTGCTTCTTGACGAGCCAACCAACCACCTCGACATCAAAGCGATTCAGTGGCTCGAGGAATTTTTAATAAACTTTGAAAATACGGTTATTGTTGTTTCCCACGACCGTCATTTCTTAAATAAGGTGTGTACACATATAGCAGATTTGGATTTCAGTAAAATCCAAATTTATGTCGGCAACTACGACTTCTGGTATGAATCCAGTCAATTGGCCTCAAAAATGGCCCAAGACGCCAACAAGAAAAAGGAAGAAAAAATAAAAGAGTTGCAAAGCTTTATTGCCCGATTTAGTGCCAACGCTTCGAAATCTAAACAAGCCACATCAAGGAAAAAGCTATTAGATAAAATTACACTTGATGATATCAAGCCTTCTTCAAGACGGTATCCGTATGTGGGCTTTACACCGGACCGGGAAATCGGCAATGATTTATTAAGGGTTGAAGGATTAACGAAAACAATCGATGGCGAAAAGGTTCTTGATAATTTAAGCTTTATTATGAATAAGGGTGACAAAATTGCATTAGTCGGAACGAATGAACTGGCAAAAACAACCCTTTTCAAAATCTTAATGGGAGAATTGGAAGCTGACAGCGGTAGCTTCAAATGGGGTATCACCACTTCTCAAGCCTATTTCCCAAAAGATAACTCCGATTATTTCGAGAATAGTGATTTGAACCTAGTTGATTGGCTTCGTCAATTTTCTCCGAAAGATGACAGTGAAAGCTTTTTACGCGGATTTTTAGGAAGAATGCTATTCTCTGGGGAAGAGGTTTTAAAGAAAGCAAGCGTCCTTTCAGGTGGAGAAAAAGTGCGTTGTATGCTCTCAAAAATGATGTTAAGCGGAGCAAATGTTTTACTTCTTGATGAACCGACCAACCATCTGGATTTGGAATCCATTACTGCCCTTAACAATGGGTTAATTAACTTTAAGGGCTCGATGCTATTTTCATCTCACGACCATCAATTTATCCAAACTATTGCAAACCGGATTTTTGAATTAACACCAAATGGTCTTATTGATAAGCAAATGTCCTATGATGAATACTTGGAAAATGCCGAAGTTCAAAAGCAAGTAGCTGAAATGTATAAGTAAATGCGTAAGGGCACCATACATAAGGGTGCCCTTAAATTAATTTAATACCTTTTCTGTTTTCTTCTTGAAGATGGTTCCATTCTTGAACCTGTTTCAGTCGTGGTCGTTCCCTGACCTTCGACTTGTGGTGAGTTTAGCCCTATTGTAGAGGGGTCTGCTTTCTTTTTACTGCGTTTACCCACTTTGAACACCTCCCATATTAGCTTTTGAAAGATAAATGCCACTTATACCGAATATTTACTTTCAATTTAGGCATGATAATCTACATGAGGAGGTGTTTGTATGGCAAAGGTTGGAGTAGAACAATCTCTTACAAATGTTCAACAGGCTCTAAGAGAAAAGGGTTATGATGTCGTAGAATTAAAACAGGAATCTGATGCCCAGAATTGTGATTGCTGTGTTGTAACCGGACTCGATTCAAATGTCATGGGAATACATGACACCGTAACAAAAGCTTCGGTTATTGATGCAAACGGAATGTCCGCTGATGAAGTATGCCGCGAGGTGGAAAGCAGACTTCAATAGTCTCTAAGGAAAGACTAAAGGCCCATCTTTAGTCTTTTTTTGCGTTAATGTTAACCTTTGGTCCTTTCTCGTGAGTTTGCTGCTCTCTCTTCTCTACCTTGGACTTTTTACTCTTTTCGTCCTCAGCAAGACTTGGTGTAAACTCGCTTCCATAGGTAGCCCCGATATTTAATTTCCCCTTAAGCTCCTTAATTCCCAGTTGTCCTAGATTATTGTTAAGCTCATATTTATCAAGAATAATTTTTTCAATATTTATTTTTTCAATGATAATCGGGGGATCATTTGTTTTCATGGCTTTGTCCGGTTTGGCTTGTTCTTGCAGCACGCAAACCAATTTTTCTAATTCGGCAATATTTTTCTCTAAAGAAAGCAATCTTTTTTGCCATTCCACTTTAGTCTCAGTTTTTCGGAATATATGGAATAAGAAGTTTAATGCCATCCGACAAACGCTCCCTTAAGTTTATACCTTATATAAAATATATGGGCATAAACGATTATCATGTCCACTAATTACAGTATGGACTTTGAAGTCATTCAATTGGAATAACGTCGCCGACCTGGGTCGTCCGCCGGTAACTGACAATCAACAGCCCATTCCAAAACTTTGCCCCTATATCACTAGGGTTCACTGAATCAGGAAGCTGTATTTGACGGTGGAACTCCCCGGAAAACCGTTCCGAATAGGAAGTCGTTAAATTGGGTTGAAATGGCATGGCTTTTCCTTTAACAGTAAGAATATTATTGCTAATCCCCAATTCAATATTTTCTTTTATTATCCCTGGAAGTTCAATAATCACAACCACATCTTCATTGCCTTCCAATATTTCATAATTCGGGAATGAATGATGTCTTTGCGCTTCCGTAGCCATTTGCTGATTGGCGGGGGGCATTTTCATTTGCTGGTCATTCATAAATTGCTTGGCGAATTCCTGGTCGAATATATTGCCCCAGAAGTCGCCGCCCTGCATATTTTTTGCCAGATCCAGCCATTGCTTTAATTTTTCCATATCCATCTCCTCTACCCCCTTTCAAAGCAGCACCTTAATCCATTTTACGAGTAAAAGTCCAAAAAAATAATCATTATTTTCCGCAGCTTGCCTCATAAACCCGCAAGAAATGCATATATTTAAATGCAGCTATAAGGAGGAGATGACATGCCCGCTCCCGTTCCATTTATTAATATAAATATTTTTATGATTAAGATTAATTCCTTTGAAAATGCCTCAGCCGTTAATATTGGTCAAAATCTTCTCGCAGAATGGCATAATTCCGACAAAAAAAATCAGGGCTATGGCCAAAACTTTGGCGACAATAGTGATATTGTGGGAACCCGGAGTTTTGTTGACGACCGTGACCAAATTGATTCCCCCTCTACGTTTGAATGTGCCCCGTTAACTGAACGAGAAAAGTGAACATTCTGCCATTCGGCAGTTTTTTTTATTCTTTTACGACGATTCACCATTCGTTATAATGAGGTAGAAAGAACATCTTATTAGGATATTATCGAACAATGCATCATGCTAAAGGAATGAATGTAAATGCACAGTGAATTTTGGCCCCCCATTCTATTGTCGCTTAAGGTGGCTTCCATTTCGGCTGCGATTGTATTAGTTTTGGGAATATTGGCAAGTAGGCTGCTTGCCTTTAGGCGGTTTAGAGGAAAAATGGTATTGGAAACCTTTTTATTAATGCCGCTAGTGTTGCCCCCGACTGTTATCGGGTTTTTATTAATATACTTTTTTGGCAGAAACAGTCCGATCGGTTCATTTTTTGAAGATTTATTTGCGCGGTCGATTATTTTTACTCCGTTGGCTGCCGTAATCGCCTCAACAATCGTTGCATTCCCATTAATGTACCAAACTGTTAAAACAGGCTTTCAATCTGTCGATAAGGACATTGAAGAGGCGGCAAGGGTGGATGGGGCGAATGAGCTAAATGTGTTTTTTCAGATTACTCTCCCCTTATCTGTTAAATCAATTATTACCGGGTTAATCCTCAGCTTTGCCAGGGCATTGGGAGAATTCGGGGCAACGCTGATGTTTGCCGGGAATATTCCCGGCAAGACCCAAACGGCGCCTACCGCTATATATATCGCTATGGAATCAGGTAATATGGAATTGGCCTGGCTGTTGGTCCTCTCTATGATTCTTATATCCTTTCTCATGTTATTTACGACTAATCTGCCGCAAAAAAAGCCATGAAAGGCAATCCTTCCATGGCTCATACTTTTTTAGCAAATTTTCTTCCCGCAGTTATGATGATTAGGGCAGCGCCAATAATTAATACTCCATAAACAGAGTTTACAGCATCTAGTCCTTGTTTTTGTTCTTCCTTTTCTATCTTCTTTTTACCATCACTTAGTTGAGAAACTGATGCATGTTCTGTCTCTTTTTTAGACATCAATTGGACTGATTGAAGCAACTGGCCATTATGATTTTCAATTGTTAACAAGCCGGAGTCATTTACCTTTTTAACCGTCCCAGCTAAATCCTCGGTAATCACGGTGTCCTGTTTCGGAAAAAATTCTTGTTGTTCGCTTGTAAACGTCTCATTTCGGTTTAATATAGAGTGTTGATAGCCGCTAAAACCATAATCAAACAGAACAGCTGTATCCCTATATTTATCCTGTTTCTGCTCCGATTTCAGAACAACGGCAGTTAATTTTATTTTGCCGTTATCAGCTGTAGTTGCCAATGTTTGTTTAGATTGTGACGTATAACCGGTTTTTCCGCCGATAATTCCGGAGTAAGGAAATTCTCCTTTTAGCATCGCATGATGGGTCAAAATATTAGTCTTCCACGATTGTCCTTCCCACCAAAGTTTCTTGGTTCCGTAAATCTCTGCAAAAATCGGATTTTTCATCGCATAATTTGTGATTACCGCCATATCCAAGGCAGTTGTATAATGATTTTCGTCATGCAAACCACTTGGATTCATGAAATGTGTATTTTGAACACCGACCTTTGTCTTCAGGTACTCATTTATTTTGGCCGAAAATGCTTCAACACTTCCATCAAGATGCTCGGCGATGGCAACAGCCGCATCATTTCCGGAATTAATGAGCATTCCCTGAATCAGCATCTTCAAGGGCAGCTGCTCCCCTTCGACCAAATAAACTCTCGTTCCATCCTGACGCACGGCGTTTCCACTAACAACAGCCACACTGTCCAGGTCCCCTTTTTCAATTGCATAGATGGCCGTCGCTATTTTTGTCAGGCTCGCTGGATACATTTTTACATCGGCGTTTTTATTATAAAGAACGGCATTTGTTTCCGTATCCAAAAGGCATGCCGCCTCGCTTATTACTTCAGGCTGGGGCTGTTCCTCAGCATGAACATTCGCTTGATAGGACAAAAACATGACAAAAGCTATAAAAAAAGCGCTAATCTTTGACAAATGCAACACCCTTACTGATTACTTTTTACCTATTGATTTTAACAGATTATGAATATAAATAAGAGTCTTTTCAGAGAATTTCCAATAAAAAAACTGGTTGGCATTGTTTCCACCAGTTTTTATTATCTATGTCCTTCTTTTAGAAATCAGAAGGGAAATTTGGGCCATTATGATTGGTAATGAAGATTTTCTGCGATAGGCCATATATTTCGGTGCCCAAAAATCCGTATATTTTTCTTTGTATTTTCTAAGACCTTGAAAATGGTAAAGAAAGTGACCATGCAGAAAAATTTGAGCGGCAATTTTTTCACTTAAAAATGCGAACCTTGATACACCGACATTCGAAAGCGGAGCCATCCCCAAATTAAACCATTTGTATTCTTTCTCCTTTGCCCATTCCATCAATGACAGAAATAAAAAATCGACCGTTCCGGGTGAAGCCTCTGTTCGGAACCTCATTAAATCAATGGATATAGATTGAAATTGATCATAGACATGCATGATGCTCATAAATCCGATTATCCTTTTGTCAGCATCCCTAACAAGTGCGATTGGCGCTTTATTCAAATACTCTTCATCGAAGAAACCAAGCGAAAATCCCTTCTCTCTTCGTCCCTTAAGCCAATCATCGGAAATTTCTTGCAACTCGCATAATAATGCTTTGGAATGTGGAGGATCCACTATTTCAAAGATAAAGTCTTCCCGGGCAAATTTATTTTTTACGGCACGAAAGCTTTTCATTTTATTGCCCGCGAGTGAGAATGAATTTAAATCAACAATTGCTTCCTCCCCGAGTTTAAAGAAAGCAAAGCCGTGGTTGTGCAGATGCGGCAGCATCTCGTCCCCAACTTGATAAAATACAAGAGTGTACCCGTACAAGTCCGCAATTTCTTGAAATTCTTCAATGGCCGCTGAAATGTCACTTCTTTCCCCGATTGGTTCCCCTAATATGACCAGTTTATCGGCATATTTTTGAAATGGGATTAAAATCGTTTTCTTTTTGTTCCAAAAAATATATTTATCATGCAGGAAAATTAAATGGGACAATGCATTTCCTCTATATTTGGCTAAATGCCCACTGATTTCTCTTTCATGTTCCCGAGAAGCTTCGAATTTCCACTTTTTAGGCAAGCTGATTAAATAGCCAAATATCAAGATTAACAATGCAATAATTAACCCGATAAAGGCACTTTTAAATAAATCAAGATAATCAACGATCACATAGGGCAACATTTTAGCCGGGATGGCGAATTTTGCATCCGGCAAGTTTAAGTAGCCTATAATAAGGTACATTGAGGTAATAATCAGAATAATGGTGATATCGAATATCGTCTTCCCCCACGTCAATACATAACTCTCTCGGTAAAACTGTCCCTTGGAGAATCGCAGCAGCAGGGCAACAATGATTAAAAAAATCGCCTCTTCATAATCAATCCCTTTAAATATGGAGAAGAGTGCGGCAAGAATAAGTGCCATAATCGTTAATTCATAGGATCTTTTTACACTGTATTCAATTCCGCGGGATAATCCGAGCAGCAAAAATCCAGCCGCTACCGAAAGCTGATGGGATACATTGATAATTGGAAAGGCCAGGAGCTCCTGAGCCAATTTCAGCCTTGACATGATTCCGGGAACACTGGCCGATAACAGCAAGATTAACCCTGACAGAAACACAAGCATTGTCAGAATGACATGGCTTACACCCTGGATAATCGTCTTGGGCAGATCATTCCAGGACTGATTCCACTTCACCCAATACAGCTTTATAAACAATGCCAATCCTACAAAAAACGGTATAACATAGTAGCCAAGCCGGTAAAATAACAGCAAAACCAAAACCTGTTCCTCGGGAACATGCAAGTCCTGCATCCCCCAAATAAACACCAAGTCGAACGATCCCAAACCGCCAGGAATCATACTGATAATTCCGGCACTTGCGGCAACGATGTACACCGGAAAAAGTTCCCCGATTGAAATCGAAATCCCTAGCATTTTGGTTAAAATCCAGATTGCCAGAAACACACAAACCCATTCCAAAAGGGAAACAACAACAAGTTTAATCGTTTCTTCTCCTGAAATTAACGGTTTTTGATCTCTGTTTGTTTTAAAAATATGTATGATAAACAATAGCGGAAAATATAAACCAATCCCTAGAACAGCGAAATAGAGCCATCTTGTATCCTGAAACAGGGGATTCCCGCGGTAGCATAATATGACAATCCAAGAAAGCAGCGAAATCCCGGTTAAATAATACAAGGAAATGGTCGCAATTAGACTAACGAGCCTGCGTTTATCACGCTCGAGCTTATTAAAGAAGTAGGTCCTTAGCATCGCTCCCACTAAACCGCCAAAGCCGATCATATTGGAAAAAGAATTGGCAATAAATGATTGTTCCAAAAGCATCCGTCGAGGAACCTCGCCGCCCAAGCTCCGGACCAGTATGACGTCATAAAATAGCATTGGGAGAACTGCTGAGATTGTAATCAAGATAATTAATACCAAACTTATAAAGCTCAGTTGATCCAATTCATTTCTTAACAGCCCTACATCAACGTTTCCGGCGAATTTTTTTATTTCGTTTGCAGCAAATATTAACAAAAGCAATGGAAAGATAAACTTTAACGCTTTTAAGACCTTATCCTTTTTTATAACCAACAAAACGACCACCTATTTTTTTGATTCCTGACTTTACTATAAACGTTTCTACAGGAAATTTAAAGAACTTACCGAATGCCGAAGCCTCAGGGAGAAGACAGAGGTATGTCTTACCCTCACGAAGCTTTCCTTTGTGCAGTTATACTTTCCTATCAGCCAAAGCAAATATCTTCAAAAATGCAGTCCATCCATTATTGTTGACAGTATGCGACAGCTTCAACCCCCGCCTATTTTCCTATTCCAATCAATATTTTAAAAAGTAGACAAGTTTTCTTACCCAATAGGCATATGTATAAATTAGGACAAATAGATAAGGAGGGTTTAAAATGAAATTTTTAGTCTTAAAAAAGGAAACGCTATTATTCTTTGTAGCAATCGGTGTCTTGCTGGCATCTGTATCGGCATGGTTCATGTTAAAAGCAGGGGACGCCGCGGTTTTTAATCAACAGGACGAAGGAAAAGTTCGTGAGATTCATATGGTGACAGTCGAATATAAGTCAAAGTTGAAAAATGGGAAAGAAATTGAAGCATACCGCTGGGACCCCGGTACCATTTCGATTGAAAAAGGTGAAAAGGTAAAATTGTACATTACCGGAATCAACGGCGAGGAGCATCCTTTTTATGTTGAAGGCACCGATATCAAAGGGAAAGTAAAAAAGGGCGAAGAAACGGTGGTTGACCTCCAAATAAATAAAGAGGGCATCTATCGTTTAATATGTGAAGCACATTCAACCCGTAATCACAATGGGCCGATGATTGCCGATATTGTTGTCGACTAGCAGACAGGAGGATGTTTCTCCTGTTTTTTTTGCTGTTTCACAAGTTTCCACTATTAAAACGTTGATATTATAGCTTTCCCTTTATATAACAGATGAAACACATTGACTTATTTTTATAGTACAGTTTCTTTTCCCTATTACCACTGTTCATAAATTGTTCACAGAAAACCCTCTTAAATGGCGTATTGTTCACATTTTCACAAATTGTTAACAATTTCCCCCTGTACCCACCACAAAAACTGTTATACTCAAGGTGTGAGAGATACTTCAACTCTGTTATATTTCGTTTATTAAAATAAGAGGTGAATAAAATGGAACAATGGAAAGGTTTTACAAAAGGAGTTTGGCAAAAAGAAGTTAATGTCCGCGACTTTATCTTAAAAAACTTCATTTCGTTTGAAGGCGATGACAGCTTTTTAGCTGGTGCAACAGACGCTACCAATAAGCTTTGGGACCAAGTGATGGATCTTACAAAACAGGAACGTGAAAAAGGCGGCGTCCTTGATATGGACACCGAAACGGTTTCTACGATTACTTCTCATGGACCTGGCTATTTAGATGAAGACCTTGAAAAAGTGGTCGGAGTACAAACTGACAAGCCTTTTAATCGTTCACTTCAGCCATTCGGCGGAATTCGCATGGCTAAGGCAGCTTGTGAAGCATATGGTTATGAACTAAATCCTGAAATTGAAAGAATTTTTACCGAGTTCCGAAAAACGCATAACCAAGGTGTATTTGATGCTTATACAAGCGAAATGCTGCTTGCACGTAAAGCAGGCATTATCACTGGTCTTCCTGACGCATACGGACGCGGCCGGATTATTGGTGACTACCGCCGGGTTGCTTTGTATGGTGTTGATTTCTTAATAAAAGAGAAACAAAAAGATTTCAATAACACTAGCAAGGTAATGACAGAAGACAATATCCGCTTACGTGAAGAGCTTTCTGAGCAATATCGCGCATTAAAAGAGCTAAAAGAACTTGCAGAAAGTTATGGATACGATATTTCAGGTCCAGCTAAAAATGCTGCTGAAGCCTTCCAATGGCTGTATTTTGGATACCTCGCTGCCATTAAGGAGCAAAACGGTGCCGCGATGAGCCTTGGCCGTGTTTCTACCTTCCTTGACATTTATATTGAAAGAGATTTGCAAAATGGGACATTAACTGAACAAGACGCTCAAGAATTGGTTGACCATTTCGTCATGAAGCTTCGTCTTGTCAAGTTTGCCCGTACACCAGATTATAATGAATTGTTCAGCGGCGACCCTACATGGGTAACGGAATCAATCGGCGGTATGGCCATCGATGGACGCCCGCTTGTGACGAAGAACTCATTCCGTTTCCTTCATACACTTGATAACCTGGGACCTGCTCCAGAACCAAACTTAACTGTATTATGGTCTACGCAGCTGCCCGAAAACTTTAAACAGTATTGTGCTAAAATGTCAATCAAAACAAGCTCCATTCAATATGAAAACGATGATATCATGCGCCTTGAGTATGGCGATGACTACGGCATTGCCTGCTGTGTATCAGCAATGGAAATTGGCAAACAAATGCAATTCTTTGGTGCCCGTGCCAACCTGGCAAAAGCCCTGCTCTATTCCATCAACGGCGGTGTCGATGAAAAACTGAAGAAACAAGTCGGACCTGACTATCGACCAATTACTTCAGATGTGTTAGAGTATGATGAAGTTATCCAAAAATTCGATAAAATGATGGATTGGCTTGCCGGTCTTTACATTAATACCTTGAACGTCATTCATTATATGCATGATAAATACAGCTATGAAAGAATTGAAATGGCACTCCATGATACACAAGTTTTGAGAACAATGGCAACTGGCATCGCCGGATTGAGTGTTGTAGCCGACTCACTGAGCGCCATTAAGTATGGACAGGTAAAAGTGATCCGTGATGAAAATGGCCTTGCGGTTGATTTTGAAACAACTGGGGACTTCCCTAAATACGGAAATAACGACGATCGTGTTGACAGCATTGCCGTTGAAATTGTGAAAAGCTTTATGACAAAATTGCGCAAGCATCAAACCTATCGTAACTCTGTTCATACGCTATCTATCTTGACAATTACTTCGAACGTTGTTTACGGCAAGAAAACTGGCAATACACCTGACGGCCGCCGTGCCGGGGAACCATTTGCACCAGGCGCTAACCCAATGCATGGCCGTGATACAAAAGGAACATTGGCTTCCCTTTCTTCTGTTGCCAAGCTGCCATATAGCTATGCAATGGATGGAATTTCCAACACCTTCTCCATTGTTCCTAAGGCTTTAGGAAAAGAAGAAGATAACCAAGTTCGCAATTTGGTTTCCATCTTGGATGGTTACGCAATCAAAACAGGTCATCACCTGAATGTAAACGTCTTTAACCGTGAAACATTGATGGATGCGATGGAACATCCTGAACTTTATCCACAATTAACCATCCGTGTATCGGGTTATGCGGTTAACTTCATCAAACTGACGAGAGAACAGCAACTTGATGTCATCAACCGTACGTTCCACGAGTCACTTTAATAAATAGCTAAGGGGTCTGACCCCGCTAAATAATATCTGGCGTAAAGAAGTCTTATCTGCCGGACCTTATCTCTAGCGCGCGTCAGACCCTTTTAAAAAAAAAGGAGAAGAATCATCATGATTGGAAATATTCATTCAATTGAAACATTGGGAACCGTCGATGGCCCTGGAATCCGCTATGTCGTCTTTACGCAAGGCTGTCTGTTGCGTTGCCAGTTTTGCCATAACGCTGACACATGGGAGATCGGTACCGGGAAACAAATGTCTGTTTCTGAAATCATCGATGATTTGGAATCCTATTTGCCTTTCATTCAAGCATCAGGAGGAGGCATTACTGTCAGCGGCGGCGAGCCATTGCTTCAAGTCCCGTTTCTTACCGAATTGTTTAAGGAATGCAAGAAGAAAGGGATTCATACAACCATTGATTCATCCGGCGGTTGTTTTTCCCATTCAAAGCTGTTTATTGAGCAGTTTGAAGAACTGCTCCAGTATACTGACTTAATTTTGCTTGACTTAAAACATATCAATCGGAAAAAACATATCCAGCTTACCGGGATGGCGAATGATCATATTCTTGAATTTGCCCAGTTTTTATCTGATCGAAATGTTCCTGTTTGGGTCCGTCATGTTCTTGTTCCAACTGTAACCGATGATCGGGAGGACCTTGTGAAACTTGGAGAATTTATCGGCACACTTAAGAACATACAAAAGATTGAGATTCTTCCTTACCATAAACTTGGAGTCTACAAATGGGAAGCACTTGGTCACGAATACCAATTACATCATGTGGAACCGCCAAGCCAAGAAAAGGTGGACTTTGCCTATCAAATGTTAACAGCACATTGGAACTAGCCTGCAACACACTGATTCCCTTCGGAATTAGTGTGTTTACGCTTTTGTGAACAATGCCGAATCTTTATACCGTCTTTATAATTTTATAGTATGGTAAGATTGTAAACTACAAGTTCCATTTTGTGAGAAGGTGCATCTTTATGTACGAACTGTTAAGCTCGATCAGCAGAACCTTGAGCAGCCCGATTGTGATTTTAATGAATGAGACACAGGGCATTCCCCTGCTTGCTTCCTTTTTGCTTGGTGTGATTGGAGCGCTGGCTCCTTGTCAATTGACTGGAAACATCAGTGCCATTACCTTTTATGGGAACCGCAGTTTGCAAACAAAGAAACAGTGGTTGGATGCCCTCTCTTTTATTTTGGGTAAAGTCGTTGTATTTTCGGGATTAGGACTTACAGTATGGTTAATTGGCCAGGAATTTCAATCAGCCATCACAGAATACTTTGCTGCCTTTCGCAAACTGATTGGACCGTTAATCTTTTTACTTGGACTGTTTTTGCTGGGTATTTTTAAGTTAAACTGGCTGGGCCGCCTGACTTCTGTTTTACCTGACAGGAAAATCGGCGGAATTTGGGGTTCGTTTTTATTGGGGGCAAGCTTTTCCATTGCTTTTTGCCCTACCATGTTTGTGTTGTTTTTTCTGACACTGATGCCTATTGTGTTAAGCTCAAGTTACGGCGCGATTCTTCCATCGGTATTTGCCATTGGAACTTCCCTGCCATTAATTATCGTCATGGTCATTATTTGGTTTTTAGGTGTAGATGGCGCATTAATGAAAAAAAGCAGAAAAGCAGGTACGGTCATCCAAAAAATTGCCGGCGTGATTCTTCTCTTGATTGGCATACTTGATACCCTTACCTATTGGGCATAAGCGGAAAAATCCGCTTGTTGCTGTCGAGATAGTCTCGACAGTTTTTATTTTATTTAATTTTTTAAATAATTGACTGCGTTAATTTAATATATCATTATTAAAAAATTGACTACCCTACTTGTCTGTTGATTTGCGCTCCAGGCACTTCGCTTTCCGCGGGCGTGCCGGGAAGCCTCCTCGGCGCTAAAGCGCCTGTGGGGTCTCCCCTGTCCCGTACTCCTGCAGGAGTCTTCGTGCCTTCCGCGCAAATCAACAGAGCATTATAATATAAGAATACTCCACACAACCAAAGACAAAAACTCTAATATCTGCTCACATGACAGAATTTGACGTAAAACATAATAAACTTGTTATATGTCCGCGATGCATGACGTGTCTTAGAGAAAAACCCATCCGAATGCGTCATGGGAATCCCTCTCATGACGTATCTGAGGAATAAATTTAGCTTAGCGCGTCATGAAACACCCTCCCATGACATGTCTGAGGAAAAAATCCAGCTCAACGCGTCATAGGACTCCCTCTCATGACGTGTCTCAAGGAAAAATTCAGCTCAACACGTCATGGAACACCCTCCCATGACATGTCTGAGGGAAAAATCCAGCTCAACGCGTCATAGGACTCCCTCTCATGACGTGTCTCAAGGAAAAATTCAGCTCAACACGTCATGGAACACCCTCCCATGACATGTCTGAGGGAAAAATCCAGCTTAACGCGTCATGGGACTCCCTCCCATGACATGTCTGAGGGAAAAATCCAGCTCAACGCGTCATAGGACTCCCTCTCATGACGTGTCTCAAGGGAAAATTCAGCTCAACACGTCATGGAACTCCCTCCCATGACATGTCTGAGGGAAAAATCCAGCTTAACGCGTCATGGAACTCCCTCCTATGACATGTCTGTGGGAAAAATTCAGTTCAACGCGTCGTGGGACTCCCTCTCATTACGTGAATTACTACAACAAAAGTGTGTTGGAACTCTCCGGTTCCTATCTCCTGTTGATTGGAGCGGAAGGTGCGAAGACTCCTGCGGGTGTACGGGACAGGTGAGACCCCGCAGGCGCTTCAGCGCCGAGGAGGCTCACCGAACCGCCCGCGGAAAGCGAAGCACCTGGAGCGCAAATCAACAGAACCATTAGCAGGCACAACTTTTCAAAAAAGTTTTTAGAGAAGAATATCATTTCTCGTCCCTGAAGTAAAAAAATCCGCCTTGTCTAATCCCCAGACATTGGCATTATAATTAAAATTGATTATTTGCCTTTTCTTTTATATACTCATATCATCGGCTTAGGTGCGAGGTGAATTTTTTTGTTTCAACTGCTTATCGATCATTCGGATTATAATACTATAACGGCCCTATATATAAGTATTTACTTTGGCATGATTTTGAAATTTATCTGGGCTTACCGAGTTGAATATTCATTTTCCGAAACGTTGTCAAATTCTGCGGACACCAAAATAATTCACCCGCTGATTTTCTATAAAAGGAACTGCCATCTAAATGTCAGCATGATTCTGACTAGAATCGTTAAATATATTCGCAGAAAAGAATATTCCAAAGAGGATGACGAAGAACCTATTTCCTTCCTATGTACCCAATTAACACAATAACACGGATTAATTAGGAGGAAATATGAAAACCAAAAAATCTTCAATTCTAGTAATGGCTCTTTTAGCTTTCCCAACGATCTTGTTATCGGCATGTTCGTCACAGGCAACAAACGGCACTAGCGGAAATAATGATAGCTTTTTTCACACCTATTTCGTACAACCGTTTACTGTCAGCATCGAATATATTGCCGAATTTTTCCATGGCAACTATGGTTTGGCTATCATCCTGGTAACCTTGATCATCCGGCTGGTCTTGATGCCTTTGATGTTAAGGCAATATAAAAATCAAATGATTATGAAGGAAAAAATGGATGCCTTAAAGCCGGAAATGGACACCATTCAGCAGAAGCTGAAAGCTGAAAAAGATCCTAAGAAGAAGCAAGAGCTTCAAGCAGAAATGATGGGACTTTATCAAAAGCACGGTGTTAACCCATTAAATATCGGCTGTCTACCAATTCTAATTCAAATGCCGATTTTAACCGGATTTTACTATGCGATTCGGGGTTCAGAAGAGATAGCTACCCATAAATTTTTATGGTTCAGTCTTGGACATCCTGATATTATCATTACGATCATTGCCGGGCTAATTTACTATTTTCAATTTAAAGTATCTCAATCTACGATGCCTGCTCAGCAGCGTGAACAGATGAAAATAATGGGCTTAATGTCGCCACTGATGATTGTGATGTTTTCGTTTAGCGCTCCAGCTGCCCTGCCTCTTTATTGGGTAGTCGGAGGAACTTTCTTGACGATTCAAACTTTAATCAGCCAAAAGCTTTATCGGAAAACTCCGGTTGAAGCAAAAGCTAAATAAACTCTAGCAGAAAAAGAAGCATCGATGGATGCTTCTTTTTTGTTATGGATAGTTTAATTTCATGTTTGGAAACCTAATGGCAACAGCGAAAAAAGGAGGGCAAAATATGAAAAAACAGCTATGCAAAGCAGCTACGATTATCATGACTCTATTTTTAGCCGCCTGTTCAGGAAATGACACAGATGAACGAACAGCCGATCGAAACCGGGATAATATAAACCCCGCAAAGGTTAACTACGATATTCCGAATCATGGAGGTCCCGCCATTTCGACTGAAGATGTCAGTGACCAGGAGCTAGACAGAAATGTAAACCGACGGAATATTCGTGGCACTAATGTTCAAGATCGAAACCGAAATGATACAACTATAAGAATTGCCGAAGAAGCCGCTCGCAAGGTTTCGGACCTAAAAGAGGTGAAGCACGCCAATATCATTGTCATTAATCATAATGCCTATGTGGCAGCAAAACTAACACGCTCAGCACGAGGCGGGCTTACAGACCAGCTTGAAGACACGGTCTCACGGACGGTGAAACGGGTCGACCACGATGTTGATAATGTTTATATCTCAGACAATAAGGAATTTTACGATCGGATGAACCGCTACGAAATCGATATTCGCAAGGGCCGCTCCGATTTCTTTAACGAATTTAGGGATACCGTCCGCAGAGTTTTCCCGGATGGAAGGCAAGATTAAAAGCCTGGCATGACGCCGGGCTTTTATTTTGCTTTTATTATTATTCATGACAAAATTGTGAAGAATTGCCGCTAAAGGGTTCTCAAAACCCAAGAAAACGATTACAATATTAAAAACTGAATATTCAATCCGTTTTCCAAGGAGGGCATTCTTAATTGAAAATTATGAGTAACGAACAGCTTGTTGTTTCGTATCGGGATGCATTGAAGTCTGGCAAGGAAAAGGAATGGATTAAGATTTTAAAAGATGAAATCGAACGACGTGGTTTGAAGCCTTTTAAGAAAAAGCTAACAGCTGAATGATTTAATAAACCGCTGAAAATCTATTCAGCGGTTTTATATTTATTTTATCCACCTGGCGAGATTTTAGTGATATTAGGAAAAGGTTGGCTGCAGCCTTAACTCCTCCAGTTTTTTTGTTATCTTAACTGCCGCTTCCCCAGGGTTCTCAGCAAATATATCAAAAAATTCACCCTCATACTCCTGTCGTGCATGGTCATATCGCGGGTCATAATACTGCTCAAGCAGCAGCAGGATCATTTCATGATAGTTTTTTTCCGTCAATGTTTCTAACAGACGGTTTCTGACTTCAAGGTCTTTCACCCGTTTTAACACTTTCTCGATGCCAAGCGCTATTTTTTCAAAAAACCAGGGCTCTTGCTCGTAGGGTTCGACATATTCTGCAACAAGCTGTTTCACCCTTTGCTCGAGTGGGGAGTGAATATAGATATTTGTGCCTTTAAACTTAACTTCCATTAGTTCTTCAGGCTGAACGGCTTTACCGATTCGTTTACTTTCGGCCTCAACAAGAAAATAATCCGCTCCTTGTAGTTCGACGAGCCCTTTAAATAACAAGGAATCAAACGTTTTTTGATTATGACCATCACCAAGGCCGATTGTTCCGAATATCGACCCGCGGTGACCGGCCATCTCTTCCAAGTCCAAAACAGGGTATCCTTTTTGTTTCAACATCTTTAATACTACTGTTTTTCCGACACCTGTCATCCCGTGGATCACCACCGCTTTGTTCGGCAATAACTTTGGAATGTTCTCCAGGATATAGTGACGGTAGGCTTTATATCCTCCGATTAAACGCCATGCATATATGCCGGCAAATTCCAAAAAGGTGACAACGGCTTTGCTTCGCATCCCGCCGCGCCAACAATGGATGACTAGTTCACCCTTATCATGATAGGCTTTAATTTTGTGCAGCAGCTCTGGAAGTTTCGGGGAAACCAGTTCCATTGCCCGCCATTTTGCGGCAGCCTGTCCTTCATGTTTATAGATTGTCCCGATTTCAGCTCGTTCCTCATTCGTAAACAGCGGTATATTCACTGCCCCAGGAATGGCCCCGTCCGCAAATTCAATCGGCGAGCGGATATCAATAATTGTTTTATTTTCTAAAGCGAATAGTTCTTCAATTGGTAAATCCTTCATAGACATTAACTCCCAATAAAATCTTTTGCCGTTCGATTATAGCTAATGCTAAAAACAAACAAAACTTCCACAATAGGGAAGTTTTGATTCTTCTGCATAGAGATAATGATAACTTCAGTATAGACTTATTATATAGAAGTTAGTCGAGTCCTTCAAGAAAATCACGCTGTCTGCCAAGATTTAACGAATATTATGCCATTTTTGCCGAGTGGTTTAGAGCAGACATTAATTCCTCCATCTCTTTTAGATCATTATTATTAAATAATTCGATGATTTTACTACCAACGACGACACCATCACAATATTGCGTCATATGGCTGATCTGTTCCTGGCTGGAGATCCCGAAACCGGCCAAAACGGGTATAGAACTTACTTCTTTTGTTTTTTGTAAAAAGGAAAATAATTCTTCATCAAATCCATTTCTTGCCCCAGTAATCCCTTTTACTGTAACGGCGTATAAAAACCCTCTGCCTTTGGAGGCGATTTGCTCGATTCGATCAATTGGGGTTGTCGGGGTAACAAGTCGAATCAGTTCAACTTCAGCTTCTTCAAGCTTTGGCGCAATGATGGATTCTTCTTCGAGCGGCAAATCGGGAATAATGCATCCGCCTACACCCGCTTTCTGAATATCTTTAACAAATGATTTGATTCCATAGGCATAAATGGGATTTAAATAGGTCATCAAGATAATCGGAACAGAAACAGCCTCCCTTGCCTTTTCCAGCTCAACTATAATCCCCTTTAGGGTTGTTCCGCTTTTAAGTGCTCTTATTCCGGCGCGCTGGATTGTCGGGCCGTCGGCAACAGGATCTGAAAAAGGTACCCCGACCTCAATCGCAGTTGCACCAAACTTTTCCAATAAGACGAGCCTGTCAGTCAGGCACTCGAGTCCCCCATCTCCTGCCATAATATAAGGAACAAATGCCTTCCTGCCTGTTTCTTTTACTAGTCCAAAAGCTCGTTCTACCATGTTCATTATCTATTTCCTCCTTCCAGCCTTGCCTTGACCGCATCGACATCTTTATCCCCCCGGCCTGATAAGCAGACGACAATATTTTCGTCAGGCCCCATTTCTGCGGCCAATTTTAATGCAAATGCAATCGCATGGGCGCTTTCAAGTGCAGGAATAATCCCCTCAACTTTCGATAACAACTGAAAGGCCTCGAGCGCTTCCTCGTCGGTAACCGAGCGGTAAGCAGCCCGGCCGCTCTCCTTTAAATAACTGTGTTCGGGACCGACCCCAGGATAATCGAGCCCGGCAGAAATAGAGTGGGCTTCCTGAATTTGTCCATCCTCATTTTGCAACAGGTACATTAAGGCTCCGTGCAATACACCGGGGCTTCCTTTTGTCAATGATGCGGCATGAAACGCTGTATCTACTCCCTGTCCGGCAGCTTCAACCCCGTAAAGCTTTACCTCGTAGTCTTCAATAAATTGGTAAAACATCCCCATGGCATTGCTTCCTCCGCCAATACAGGCTACGACTGCTTCCGGCAGCCGTCCATTCCGCGCCAGAAATTGCTGCTTTGTCTCGCTTCCGATCACACTTTGAAAATCGCGAACTATCATTGGGAATGGATGCGGCCCCATTACCGATCCCAATAGATAATGAGTATCATCGACATTAGCGACCCAATATCTTAATGCTTCATTGACTGCATCTTTTAACGTTGCGCTCCCTGATGTGACACTGACTACTTTCGCTCCTAACAGTTCCATGCGAAAGACATTGAGTGCCTGCCGTTTGATGTCCTCTTCACCCATAAAAACAATGCATTCAAGGTTTAATAAGGCACAAACCGTTGCTGTTGCCACACCATGCTGACCCGCTCCGGTTTCCGCAACAATCTTGCGTTTCCCCATCTTGGTTGCAAGGAGTGCCTGGCCAACGGCATTATTAATTTTATGAGCCCCGGTATGATTTAAATCTTCCCGTTTCAAATAGATTTGGGCCCCTCCGGCATATTTGGTCAGGTTCTCAGCATAATAGAGCGGAGTCTCCCTGCCAACATATTCTTCTAACAGTCTCTTAAACTCGGATTGAAAAACCGGGTCGTTTTTTGCTTCTAAATACGCTTGTTCCAATTGAGTTACAGCCTTCATTAATGTTTCCGGTACAAATCTTCCGCCAAATATTCCAAAATGGCCAGTTTCATCAGGCAATGTATAGGTATTCATAATCTGTTTCCTCCTAGTCCATACTCTTCGCTTTCTCAATGAAAGCCTTTATTTTCACTAAGTCTTTAACCCCATCGGTTTCTACTCCCGAGCTTACATCCACCATATAAGGTCTAATCGTTTTGATTGCTTCTGCTACATTATCTGTTGTTAACCCTCCGGCGAGGATTAGCTTTTTTTGATAGATCAAGGCTGTGTTTACCTCACTCCAATCAAACGCCAGCCCATTTCCCCCACGGTATTTTCCCTTTGGGCCATCAAGCAAGATATACTCGCTTGGAAATGAGTTGAATCTAGCCAAATGATCATTACCCTGAAAACTGATTGCTTTGATAACCGGCTTGGAAAGGGTCTCGCTAGATGCCGCTGGTTCATCACCATGCAATTGAAGATGTGTAAGCCCGACAAAAGACGCAATCCGCTCCATTTCGGCCATTGATTCGTTAACAAACACCCCTACCTTAAAAACTTCTTTTGGCAAATGGGCAACGATTTCTTTTGCTTTATCTTCACGAATTTTCCGTTTGCTATCTGCGAACACAAAGCCAATTGCATCAGCGCCATAACGTGCTGCCGCCACCCCTGTTTCAATATCCATGATTCCGCATATTTTTACTTTCATCGCTTTGCTCCTTGTATTAATGGCAGACGAAAATCAGCGAATTTTTCTGCTAGGTGTTCACTTTTCATCAATGCCTCACCGACCAAGATCCCATTTGCCCCGGCATTTCTTACCCGTATTGCATCGTCCCGGTGATGAATACCGCTTTCACTGATGAGATAGGCTCCGGCCGCTTTTACTTCAGCAGCCAATTTTTCAGTCATTTCTAGTGAAACATGAAAGGTCTTTAAGTCCCGATTGTTAATGCCAATCAATTTAGCGTTCGTTTTGAGCGCAGAGGCCAATTCCTGCTGATTGTGAACCTCGACCAATACTTCCAGCCCGAGACCTTTTGCATATTGGTACAGCTCTTGTAAGGTCGTCTCATCAAGGGCAGCAACAATTAACAGGACGATATCAGCCCCATATGAGGCTGCCCGATCAATTTGCAATCGATCAATAATGAAGTCTTTACAAAGGATAGGCAAACTAACTGATTCACGAACCATCGACAAATCAGAAAATGATCCCTTGAAAAAGGTGTTGTCCGTTAATACCGAAATCGCAGCCGCGCCGGCCTTTTCGTAGATTGCGGCTTGGACCCCGGGGGCGACACCATCATTAATAATCCCTTTCGATGGTGAGGCCCGCTTAAACTCAGCAATGATCGCCAGTTCTGATGCCGTCCCCAGCTTTTTGATGAACGAACGTCGTGCAAAAACAGTTTCCTTGATTATGCTTTTTCTGTTCCTAAGTTCCTGTACTTCCTGCTTTTTCCGTTCAATAATCTTGTCTAAAATGGTTTCCATTCAGATCGCCTCTCTTTGCATCGCTTTTGATTTATCAACCAATGCAGTTAATTTTTCATAAGCGGCCCCGGAATCAATAATGTCCTGCGCTGCCTGAATCCCCTCCGCAACATCACTCGCTTTGCCGGCGGTATAAATGCCAATCCCAGCATTTAGCAATACCGTATCTCTATAAGCTCCAGTTTGGCCCCTTAAAACATTTAATAAAATCTCCGCATTCTCCTTGGCGTCGCCGCCTTTAATCGCACTGTTATCATAAACAGGCAAGCCAACTTCTTCGGGGTGGAAGGTTTGATTTTTAATAATGCCGTTGTCCAAAATGGTCAGATGGTTTTCGCCTTGGAGCGATGCCTCATCCATAAATCCTGCTCCATTAAGGATAATTGCCCGTTTGCGGCCAAGCTGCTTTAAAACTTCGGCAAATACATTTAGTAAATCCCGACGATAAACGCCCAACAACTGGAAATCCAAGTCGATAGGATTTGTTAATGGTCCGATAAAATTGAAAATGGTCGGGATTTTCAATTGCCTTCTGACGGTCATTACCTTTTTCAATTTAGGATGGACATGCGGTGCAAACAGGAAGGTAATCCCGATTTCCTGAAGCATTTCCTCCGTGCTTTCTTTTGGCAAATTTAAATTGATACCCAAATATTCAAGAACATCAGCACTGCCCGTTTTACTGGAGATACTGCGATTGCCATGTTTAGCCACTGGAACCCCCGCAGCTGCGATCACAAAGGCGGAAGTGGTGCTGACATTAAAGCTGGATGAACCATCTCCCCCAGTACCGCAGTTATCCAGTACATTTGTAAACTTTTGGTTGAACTTAATGGAATTTGCTTTTAATGCTTTGACAATCCCGACGATTTCATCAACTGTTTCACCTTTGGATTTCAACCCCATTAAGAATGCGGCGATTTCCGATTCAGAGACCTCTTCCCCCAGTATAAAATCGACCGCTTCCCTCATCTGGTTCTCTGAAAAGGATTTCTGTTCAGCTAATTGGAGTAAATAATTCTTCATTTGATTTCTCCCTTTCTATTTGAAGTAAAAAATTTTTAAGTATTTGTTTTCCTAACGGAGTTCCGATTGATTCAGGATGAAACTGCAAGCCAAACACGGGATATTGACGATGCCTGATTGCCATTACTTCCTCATCGTCCATGGCATAGGCTGTACTATCAAGTTCCGGATGCATGCCATTCTTTTCAATCGCCAGGGAATGATAACGCATCACTTCCAGCGGAGACGGCAGGTAATTAAAAATATTGCTGCTTTTATGGTTGATAAACGATGTTTTTCCATGCTTAACTGTCTTGGCCCTCCGGATTTCACAGCCGAAGGCGGCCCCGATCGCCTGGTGTCCCAAACATATGCCAAGGATCGGTATCTTGTCATAGAAGTTTTTAATCAATTCTATGCAGATACCGGCATCTTCCGGTCGTCCAGGCCCTGGGGACAGAATGATGGCTTTAGGTTGCAATTGGTGAATATCCATTAGACAAATTTGGTTATTCCGGTATACCCCCACATCCTCCCCCAGTTCCCCCAGAAACTGATAAAGGTTATAGGTGAAGGAATCAAAATTATCGATGAGCAATAACATTGTGATGATCCCCTTCCAAAAAGGCTTTTAATTTATTCAATGTTTCTTCATATTCAGATTCCGGGTCGGAGTCATGGACAATGCCTGCCCCAGCCTGAATATAAGCTGCACCATTCTTTAAAATCATTGTTCGAATTCCAAGTGCGAAATCGATACTGCCATTAACCGATATATAGCCGATTGCCCCCGAATACAGCCCTCGTTTAGAATTTTCCAATGAATTGATGATTTCCATCGCCCTTATCTTCGGTGCCCCTGAAACCGTTCCGGCTGGAAGACAAGCCGCTAGCGCATCCAAGGCGGTCTTTTCACGGGTAAGGGTGCCACTGATTTCCGAAACAATGTGCATCACATGACGGAATTTCTCCACCTCCATATACCGATCAACATGAACTGAGCCAAATTCGCACACTTTGCCAAGATCATTGCGGCCAAGGTCAACCAGCATTTTATGTTCAGCCAATTCTTTCTCGTCACTTAGCAATTCTTTTTCAATCCTTAGATCGTCTTCGAAGGTTTTGCCGCGCTTTTTAGTTCCGGCAATCGGATTGGCGATTACCGTCCTGCCTGTCGTCTTGATTAAACTTTCCGGGGATGAGCCAATTACGGTATAATCCTCAAAATCAATATAGAACATATAAGGGGTCGGATTATGGGCGCGATGTTTCCGATACAAGGCTAAAGGAGACCCTTGAAAAGCTGATTTCATCCTTCTTGAAAGGACAACCTGAAAAATGTCTCCGGCCAAAATGTGCTCCTTGGCAATCTCAACATTTTTCATGAACTCCTCCCTGGATGTTTCCGGGACAAAGCCTGCCATTTGAAAAGAAGCTTCCTCAGAGTCATAGTTGGCTTGTTTTAACTGCTCCATCCTTTTGTTAATACGCTGTTCAACACTTTTTCCATCACTATCTTCCAAAAGCGGGATACCTGTTATGAAAACTTTTTCTTCTAGATGGTCAAATACAATCACTTCTTCATAAAACATTAAATGGACATCCGGCATTGTTAATTCGTCAGGGGGCACTTCGCCAATATCCTCATACTGTCTGATGATGTCATAGCCTATATATCCTACTCCACCGCCAAGGAACGAAAATGGGGAATGCTTTGTTTCAATAGGAGGCATCATGTTTGAAATAATTTGTAACGGATTTCCTGTCACTATCTTCCTTGCTCCGTTCCGCTGGATAATTTCATTTTGATCTCCTTTCGAAATAAGTTCCAAAGCGGGGTCAGCACCAATAAAGGAATACCGGCCGGAATCGTTATATTTATGTGAGCTTTCCAATAAAAATTTCTTTCGGCCGCTAATCTTTTGCAAAATCGAGATCGGCGTCAGGACATCCCCACTTATTTCTTTAGTCAAATGGCAAGATTTTGTGTTCACTTTTACAACTCCTTTCGAAAATAAAAAAAGTCCCCTATATGCTTACATCATTAAGCATATAGAGGACGATTGTCAGGAACCGTGGTGCCACCTCATTTTGAAGCTTTGGGCATACATGACAAATAGACACAAGCTTCCTCATTCAGATACAGAGCAAAGATTCGCTCGATATCCTATCCTTTTAACGGCGGAACCCCGTACAGCCCTACTGGTAGTTTCAGACTGTCTCTCACAAGTCCATTCCACAAATTCTTTCTTATCGGGCTCCCACCTTCCCCGACTCTCTGGAAAGAAATAAATAAGTGTACTACTCTTGTTCAACGAATTACAGTATTAAAGTTTCTCAATACAAAAAGGGTCCTCCATCCTAAAAAGGACGGAAGACCCGTGGTGCCACCTTCATTAGCTAAAAATTAGCTCACTTTACCGATATCGAGGCATTTTGCCTAATATCTGTCTCATGTAACGATGAGAATTTCGCCAAAGCCTACTGCTTAGATAAGGTTCGGTTTGGAGGCTCGGAAGGCCATTCACTAATACGTCTACACTGATTTGCACCGACCATCAGCTCTCTAAAGAATCCGTAAAAGCTACTCTTCTTCGTCAACGCCATAACGTCATTTTATTGATTTTTATCTTAATACGCTGGAAACCAAATGTCAAGAAGCAATTTTTAAATTTTTCAGAATTGGTCAATTTCCATATGTCCAATGTTTATCATTTATATGGCATTAAAAGGATTTAAACAACTAAGTTATTTTTGCTAAAAAAGGTCCATATTAAAGATACAAATAGATGAAGGCGGGATAGAAAATCCATGGAACATATTGAACAACTGTGGAAAAATCCGCAGCCCGCTAAAAAGAAAAAAGACAAATCAGGGCAAAAGCGGTCAAATGAGATATCGAAAAATAAATGGGCCATTCTCTCCATCTCTTCCATTCCATTAGTCATGACTCTAGGTAATTCAATGTTAATCCCTGTACTGCCGTCAATGGAAGAAGAACTGGCGATATCCTCGTTTCAATCAAGTTTAATTATTACGGTTTATTCTATCGTTGCCATTCTGTTAATCCCGGTTGCCGGCTATTTATCCGACCATATTGGCAGGAAAAAAGTGATTATTCCCAGTCTGATTATTGCCGGTATTGGCGGGGTCATCTCCGGCTGGGCAGCCTGGAAATTAGATGCTTATTGGCTGGTGTTGGTCGGACGGGCACTCCAAGGGGTTGGAGCGGCTGGCGCCTTTCCCATTGTACTGCCATTGGTCGGTGACATGTTTAAAAATGAAGATGACGTCAGTGTTTGTCTGGGGATCATTGAAACCTCCAATACTTTTGGAAAGGTGATCAGCCCCATCTTCGGTGCTTTTTTAGCAGGAATTATTTGGTTTATCCCATTTTTTTCAATCCCTGTATTTTGTGCCATTTCCGTAATATTGATGGCTTTTTTAGTGAAATCGCCCAAGAAAAAGGAGAAGCCGATCCCATTTAAAACATTCTTTATTAATGTCAAGAAAACGTTTAGCAATGAAGGCCGATGGTTATATGCCATCTTTTTTATCGGCGGGATTATGATGCTTGTGCTTTTCGGAATTCTTTTCTACCTTTCCGAGGTATTTGAAAAAGAATACGGTATTAAGGATGTCAAGAAAGGTTTCTTTCTTGCACTGCCGCTTGGAGCACTTTGCTTATCTTCGTTCATTACCGGAAAAGTTATCAAGAAAAACAAAGTTTTAATGAAATGGTTAACTTTTGGCGGCATTCTAGGAGCCGCCATATCAATTGCTGCACTATGGTTTTCAATCAAGCTGTGGTATATGCTGACCATGTTTCTAATTAGCGGTATTGGAATAGGGCTCTGCCTGCCAAGTCTTGATTCATTAATAACTGACGGGGTTGAAAAGAAGGAACGGGGAACGATCACCTCGATTTATAGCTCAATGCGTTTTATCGGAGTAGCAGCTGGTCCTCCGATTATTGCTTTGTTAATGAAGTACTCGAACCATTGGATTTTTATTATTATGAGCGGCCTCAGTATCCTAGCGGCAATTGTGGCATTTTTCGCGATTAAACCTCAGCAGCAAGAATAATTTTAACTGGAGCTTCGTTTCGCCGCTCCAGTTTTTTTTGTGAAGGAATAATTTTTTCTACCCAAAAATTCGTTATTATGCTATAATAATTCTTGTTCACAATTGATTTGCGGGTGTGGTTTAATGGTAGAATTTCAGCTTCCCAAGCTGACGGCGGGGGTTCGATTCCCCTCACCCGCTCCAAAGGTTTATGGAGGAGTACCCAAGTGGCTATAAGGGGGCGCACTCGAAATGCGTTAGGGCGGGCAACCGTCGCGTGAGTTCGAATCTCACCTTCTCCGCCATACATATGAATAAATAAAACGCCAGAGTATTTCTGGCGTTTTTTGTTTAGCTATAACTTTGCTTCCCTATGCGGTGTAATCACTAGATTTGGCTTGGTTATCGTGTTGCTTGGCATTCCCTTTATTTGGCTGATGTTTCCATACTTTTCCCGAAGTTTTTCGATTGGCCCAAATTCGATGGCCCGCATCGGACACGATGCCACACAGGCCGGGTCTTCACCCTTTTTTTGCAAATCGATACAAAAATCGCACTTATCCGATTTAAAAACCTTTTTATTGTATTGCGGTGCCCCATATGGGCATGCCAACACACATAACTTGGTTCCTTGACAGATTTCTTGATCGATCGTAACCACGCCATTATCCTTGTCTTTCGAAATGGCCCCCACCGGACAGCTCGGAACACATTTTGGCTGAGTGCAATGGTTGCAGGAAATGCTGAAGTAAAAGGGCTTGATGTTGTGCACGAGCCCTTTTCCCGGTTGTTCAAAGTAAATGCCTTCTTCGTATTCATAAACCCTGCGAAAATTGATGCCCACATCAAGGTCATTTTTATCCTTGCAGGAAACAGTGCAGGCCTTGCAGCCGCTGCAAAGGCTTTGGTTAATATAAAATCCTAACTGTGCCAACCTACTCACTCCCCTATGCTTTTTTGACTTCAACCAAATTTGTCAGCTGCGGATTCGCTTTTGCTAGTGGTGTTGGCCGCTGTGACGTTAAAACATTGACGGAACCACGTTGATCAATGCCATTCTTATCGGGTGTATACCAGGCACCCTGAGGTATTCCAACTACACCAGGGACAATTTTCCGAGTTACTTTGGCATCAATAATTAACAGTCCACGATCATTTACTACCTCTACACGATCTCCATCTTTAATGCCGCGTGCTTCGGCATCTTTGGGGTTAATCCACATTTCTTGCTTAGCTGCTTCTTCAAGCCAAGGTTGGTTATCATACGTGGAATGACATCTCCGCTTGTAATGCCAGCTGATTAGCTGTAACGGGTACTTCTCTTTTAGCGGGTCTTCCGGTCCTTCCCATGATGAGATGTATTTTGCGATTGCTGGAATTTCATCATGCTGGTTCATATCCCATAACGCTTTTGAGAATAACTCAATTTTTCCTGAAGGGGTTTCAAACGGATGATTATCGAGATCATCAATTTGTTCCTTAAACCCTACGAGCGGCTCATCATATTTAAAATGATAAACACCCAAGTTACAGAATTCCTCGAAAGTCGGGAAATTTGGGTCCAGTTCTTTTTTGGTTCTTTCAATACTTTCCTTTACAATATCAAGGGTGGATTTACCCTCTGTGAATTGTTCCTTGAGTCCTAATTTATCGGCAATTTCGGCAAAAACATCATATTCGTCACGGCATTCATATAGTGGATCTATCGTTTTTTGCCCCAAAATGACATAATCTCCAAAACACCATGGGGTTCCAATGTCCCAGCGTTCGAAGAAAGAGGTTCCAGGAAGCAGAATATCCGCATACTTTGCACTTGGTGTCATAAAAAGATCACTGACGACGATAAATTCCACTTTGCTCTCGTCTTCAAGCAGTTTTTTTGTTTTATTAATATCTGCATGCTGATTTATTAACATATTGCCAGCCATATTAAATATTGCTTTAATACCAGAATTTAAACGTTCTGTTCCCTGCAAGCCATCAGCTGCTGTCATTTCTGATCCCTTTTCAACTGCCATTGTCCACAGAAAACATGGGATTGATGCTTTAATTGGATTTTGGTATTTAAACGGATAGACAATGTTTGAACGATTCCAATAGCCGGTCCCTGCTGCCCAGCCCCCTAGCTTGCCTACATTCCCAGTCAGGCATGCGAGCTGAGCTCCACCGCGCATAAATTGTTCTCCGTAAGCCTGACGCTGCGGTGCCCACCCTTGAATTAACGCCGCGGGTTTCATTGTCGCATAATTTCTGGCAAGCTCCCGAATTTTATCAGCTGGTACACGACAAATTTTTTCCGCCCATTCAGGTGATTTAGGGGTCCCATCCTTTTCACCAAGCAGATAACTCTTTAACGACTCATTGGCAGGAACCCCATCAGGCATGTGGTGGCCATCAAAGCCAATACAATATCTGTCTAGAAATTCCTGGTCATGAAGATTCTCGGTAATGATGACATAAGCCATTGCGTCCATCAAGGCCGTGTCGGTTGTCGGAAGAATTGGAATCCATTCATCTGCAAAGGCGATTACAGTGTCACTATACCTTGGGTCAATCACAGTAATTTTGGCCCCATTTTTCTTAGCTTGCATTAAATATTCACGATATGGGGTAGAAAAAATCATTTCAGAGGGGTTCTGACCCCACAGAATAATATATTTGGAGTGCAGCAAAGAATCAAAGCTGCTCCCCGAATCATTGGTCCCGTATGTATAAGGGGTGGCCACGTTTCCGGCTCCTGAGCTATAGTCATTTCGAGAATTTAGATAACCGCCCGTCAGCGCCAATAATTTTCTGGCAGCTCTTGGTCCACCGTGCAATCCCCAGCTTTGTCCGGATCCATAATTAACATAGCGGGACTCAGGGCCGTATTGATCACCAATGCGCTTCACTTCCTGAGCAATCGTCTCCACCGCTTCTTCCCAAGAAATCCGCTCAAACTTTCCTTCACCGCGTTTTCCCACTCGTTTCATAGGATATTTTAGGCGATCAGGATGATATAACATTTTTCGGTAGTTTTGGCCTCGTACACAAGCCCTTAATGGTGGTGTCGATAGATCCCCGCCTTCTTGCGTATCAGTACTCACCCTGACTACCATTCCATCGCGAACGTGCGCTTTAATCACACATCTGCCGCCACAGTTAGTAATGCTGCATGTTGAAATAACCTTCAGATTATCCTTTGCATTGGCTGCCTTTTCCTCTGATTTTCGGTCTACTAGCATCTTCGTGCCAATCCCGCCCGCGATTACCGGAATGCCTATAGCCCCTGACCATTTTAAAAAGGTACGGCGCTGCATTTTATTTTTCAACAAACTGTTTAAACCGTTTTTTTCAACCATTGGTTATGGCCTCCCTTACCTCATACAACGAATTTAAATCCTCGCTCAAAAAATCTTCAAGCAGCATGGCCGCTCCCAAAAATAGCTGACTATTGGTTGCTTCAATCAGTTTTTTACAAAAAGACGGAATCCAAATGGCAAGGTGTTCTTTCAAAAAAGCAATTTGAATGGAGATTAATTCTAGACTTTTATGAAGATCTTTTTCGCTCCTGCTCAAATCAGCAAGGTAATACATAAATTCCAGTTCAAGCAGCAGATGGTCGTCTGGCTCATTATTTTCCTTTACATACTGAAGTCCACATTGATGATAGAGCCTGCGAACTTGATAGGTCCATTCTTCAAACAACAAATGTTCCTTGCTCCGGTAATAGGACTCCCAAGGAGGAGTAATCAAAGGTCCTGGACCGATAAACAATCGTTGAAATTCTTCCTGTTCCTTTTTTACTTGCTCGGCTGTTAAGCGGTCAAAAAAAGCACGGAGAATATTGCCTCCCTCATGAAACTGTGCTAATTCATCAAGATTGGCAAAACTAGAAATCTCACGAAGATTTTTAAAGTCCGGTTCCAAAAACAATAGTCGTATTAGCTGATAAAAATTCCTTCTTGCCGACCAGAAAAGCTCAATTTGAAAATCCTCGGGTTCAGTCTTGGCTGCCATTTTCACCCCTCCAAGTTGTGAAATGTTTCACATGTATATTTTTTTACCTTCAAATCAATATTACCTTATAATCCCTTATCAGGAAGTAAGTTTGTGCAATAATTCACATTAAATTCATAAACATTCTATGTCTTTATTTAAAGTCAATTTTTTTGTTAATTAGGATGGGATGTGTATAATAATAACGATTACAAAAATGAAAAGGATGATAGGCTTGGACGTAACCGGACATACTGTTGAGAAACTTGAAGATCCATTTGGATTATTATCAGGAGAGCGTTATGAGTTTTTTTTGGAACTTGAAGTAGATGAGGAGGATGAACTATACTCCGAAAAAGGGATCGGATTAAGAGTGTTATTAGGGATTGAAGCAAACGAATCGAAAATATTGAATTATCATTTCTTTGAAAAAGGCAACGACACCGTGCTTGATTTTGCGCTTGAGGACGAAGAAGAGGAACAGGTACTCCAATATTGCATGGAGCATATCCCAGCCTAGTAAAAAGGTGATGCAAAACCCGCATCACCTTTTTGTTTAAGCCTCTTTCTTCACTTTTACAGCTGCTTTTTTTCTTGGGGCCGCTGTCGGCGCTTTTTTCGGCTTTGTTCGATCGATAGACGCTTGCAGGGCTGCCATTAGATCTGTAACATTGGTAGCCGGCGCTTCTTTCGTTGCAGCCGTGACTGTTTCTTTACCTTGTCGTTTCGCTTCAATTAACTCTAACAATGCCGACCTGTATTCGTCATGATACTTCTCAGGTTCAAATTTCGTTGTTAATTGATCAATTAATAATATTGCCGTTTCAAGTTCCTTTTGAGTCACTTTATCTTCAGAAGGGACATTCGGAACATCCCCAGCCTTTCGCACCTCATCGGGAAAATGAATCGTTTCCATCACCAATGTATTTTCGTACACACGGATCACGGCAAGCTGTTCTTTCGACCGAATGATGATTTTTGCAATACCAACCTTTTGTGATTCCTCAAGGGCTTTACGCAGCAACGAATATGCTTTGCCTCCACCCTCATTTGGGGACATGTAATAGCTCCTGTCAAAGTAAATCGGATCTATGTCGTCTATTTTTACAAAGTCAATAATTTCTACCGCCTTTTCTTCATTCTCTTTCCGCAACTTCTCAAGGTCCTCATCCTCAAGGACAACAAATTTTCCTTTTGTATATTCGTATGCCCTGACAATCTCTTCTGGTTTTACCTCTTCTTCACAGACGGTACAAATTTTGTCATATTTAATTGGAGCGTGACATTTATTATGCAAGGTCCTGAGCTTAACATCCTTATCCTCTGTTGCTGTATGAAGCTTAATCGGGATATTGACAAGCCCGAAGCTGATGCTTCCTTTCCACATTGTATGCATAAATAGTCTCCATTCTTTTTACGTTTAGTTTTTGTATTGCACTTAAGTTCATTCCTTAAAACAATTGGAAATGGATGATTTGCCGGCATTATTCGTAAAATAAACTAAAAGGGGATCCATTAATGAAGCCAATGCTGCCGACGTTAACTTTTGAAAGTCCGGTTCAAGCCGATTGGTATTATGAGGTGAAATACGATGGGTTTCGGGCCATCCTTGATTGGGATGAGAACGGAATCCAGCTAACGAGCCGTAACGATAAATCTCTGATGCCACAATTTCCGGAAATAAGTGAATTTTTATTAAAATATGAGGAAAAATTTAGGCCTTTTCTGCCGCTCCGCCTTGACGGTGAACTGGTTGCTCTTGAGAACCCGTATAAAGCAAATTTTTCTGCCATTCAAGTTCGCGGCCGGTTAAAGTCGGCCAAGAAAATCTTTGACCAGGCAAAGGAAGCTCCCTGCCGTCTGATGGCATTTGATTTGTTAATGTTGGGCGGAAAACGGCTTCACGGCCTTGATTTTATTTCAAGAAAAACGGAACTGATAAATTTATTCGAGGCAGTTGGCTTTGACCTTGTCGCGGACCAAAACAATGATCAGCTGCTTCAGCCGGTAATCGCTTATGAAAGCTTTAATGACCTATGGGAAAAAGTTGTTTTATATGATGGTGAAGGGATTGTCGCAAAGCATAAGACAAGCCTTTGGGAGGAAGGGAAGCGCTCCCAGCTTTGGTTGAAATACAAAAATTGGAAATATGTCAGCTGTTTTGTAACAGCTTTTGATAAGACCAATGGATATTTTTATATTGGTGTCTATAAAAACAATGACATTCAGGAAATCGGCCAGGTTCTGTTTGGCTTCAAACCTGAGGAAAAACAAGCTCTTGGACAGATTATTAAGCAAAATATGGTCAGCGAGAATAAACAGATGGTCTATGTCCATCCGGCCATTTGCCTCGAAATAAAATATTTGGAGCTATTTGACAACCAATTGCGAGAGCCACATTTTGATCGATTTCGGCTGGATATGGAGCCTGCCGATTGTACCTACGAGCGCTTTTTGTTCGGCCAGAAAAACCTACCAGGTGACTTGGAAATCACCCATCCTGATAAACCCCTATGGGACAAGCATGGTATCCGAAAAACGGATTATATTCTTTATTTGCGGGAAGTTTCTCCGTATATGCTGCCATTTTTAAGAAATCGCCTTTTAACCGTAATCCGCTTTCCTCACGGAATGTTTGGCGAAGCGTTTTATCAAAAAAACTGTCCGGACTATGCCCCCGACTTTGTCCAGACATACCAGACCGATGAGATAAACTATATCATTTGCAACAATCTTAAAACACTAGTATGGCTGGGAAATCAGTTGGCAATTGAATTTCATGTCCCATTTCAGTCCATTCACAGCAAGGGACCGAGCGAAATCGTTTTTGATTTGGATCCACCTTCCAAAGACGACTTCCATCTGGCAATCAAGGCTGCCCTTTATATTAAAGAGGTGCTCGACCAGCTAAACTTGATTGGGTTCATTAAGACCTCGGGGAATAAAGGCCTGCAAATTTATTTGCCATTGCCTGAGGACGAATTTACCTATGACGACACAAGGCTGTTTACCAGCTTTATCGCCGAGTATTTGATATCAAAGGATCCTGATTCATTCACAATTGAAAGAATGAAGAAAAAGCGCGGCAACCGGCTCTATGTTGATTATGTCCAGCACGGGGAAGGAAAAACAATTGTTGCACCTTATTCTATGCGGGGAAATGAACGTGCAGGCGTCGCCACACCTCTCTACTGGGAGGAGGTCGGCGAAGGACTTGAACCAAAGGATTTTACGATGCAGCACGCACTAAAACGTATCAAAAAGCAAGCAGACCCGTTCAAAAACTATTTTCAAACGAAGGAAATCCAGCCCTTCGCTCCTGTCCTTGAAATATTAAAGAATGGTGCAGTAAAAAAGGATAAGGCATAGTGCCTTATCCTTTAATATTGCGATAATAATTCCTGCGCTTCTGCCTGCAGCTTTTCATAAGAGTCTTGTTCGGACATGTCTTCTTTCAACAAGACCGTAAAGGTATTATCATCCACATTTGCATTAATCACTGCCTCATAAAGATAGGTCGCATTGCCAATCAGGTCGATATGGTATTTCCCATCAAACTGATGAACTACACACTGAACCCTGCCGCCGTCATTATAAACATCGATTGGCTTTTCAAACTGATTAATCTCCTGCAGGCATGTAACCAAGGATGAAGCCGACATCGCTGTACCACAGGCATTTGTAAAACCGACACCCCGCTCAAACGTCCGTACATAAATGGTGTTTGGCATGAGCGTTCTGACAAAGCTGACATTAACCCCATCCGGAAACAGCTCGTTCGGACCATTAACCTTTTCGCTTAGGGTCTTTTGAAGATTCCCTTCCAGCTGATCTTTTTCAACAATGGCAATTAAATGAGGATTCGGCACTGCCAGCGCCGTGAATCTTAACTCCTCCGAGAGCTGGACGATTTTTTCATTCATCAACGAAGGCTTGTTTAATTGCAGTGGAAGAGCGCTTAATTCAAACAATACAGGCGATATTTCCACTTGATAGGTGTGAACTTGGTCAAAAAGGTCGTTCTGCTTACTGACTTTAAGATCCGCCTTCATTGTTTCAATAACAGTCTCTTCCAAACCTTTAAGCTCACAAATATAGCGGGCCACTAATCTGAGCCCATTCCCGCACATTGATGCCTCCGAACCATCCGCATTAAAGACCCGCATCCTGCCGGCAGCATGATCACTATCCATTACATAAAGAATCCCATCGGCCCCAAGTCCGGAATCACGATTACACAGCAATCTAGCAAGCCTGCTTCTGTCTTCCTCGGTAAACGTATAATGATTGCTTATTTCATCGATAATGAAAAAATCATTTCCGGAGCCATGTCCTTTTATCAATTTTATGTCCACCAAAATTTCCCCCATTACGGCAATTTAATATAGTTTATCATATCAAACAATCATGCATGAGGGAATTTATCTTTCTATGAAAAATTCCTGAACCAGCAAGCTCATGGTTAACAACTTGTCCTTTTCCGATAAAGCCTCAGAAAATGACATAACAGGGGTATTTGGGTCAGGAAACAATGCTAGCCACTGCACTCTCATCCACCCCCGTCTAAGCCTTGCTGCCTGCTGGCGATTTTGGGCAATAACCTTTTCATCCATAAACTGATTTGAACCCTCTATCGAACAAACAGGCCTTCCATTTTTATTAAACAATTGTTTTTTATTTTTTTCTTTTTTAAAATACCCTAAATAATTATTTTTTTGATCATATGCTTCAATGTTTTTGCCCCTCACTTTAAAGTAACCTGCTTCTTTCCCCTGCTCATTGAACAGGGTATAAGCTCTGCCATGCCAAAATCGGCTTAATCCAAAGTTATGCTGCCTTTTTATCTTCCCTGCAAACAACCCATTTTGGAAAAAGAAATGCAGTTCCGGCGATTGCGTTGGTTGAGGGATGATCAATAGATGACGGGCCTCCGAAAGAGAATCCCCCTTGTTTTCCGGTCTATCAATTATATTTTTTTCAGTGGAAAAGGACTGCCGCATTCGATAAAGGTAGAGGTGAAAGCAAACAAAACTATATACGAAGAATGGCAATGCCAATAACATAATATCCGGCAATCCAAAAAATAATAGATTTCCGACAACAATCAAACCAGCAGGAATCAGTGCTGCAATACTGCCATTAAGGCTTATCGCAGCTGTACTCCGATAAAATATACTTATATTCATCTCGAAAACTCCTCGTCGTTTCCTCTTATATCAGTTTATTTACGATTGGGTGAAAAAATGATAGAAGATTTCTATTAAAAAATAAAGAAAACTCCTTTTTCCAGACTCTGCTATTTAAGCGATAAAGACTTCGTTTAACAGAAAAAACCCGGCAAGTTAGTTGCCGGGCTATCATTCAACATTATTTATTTTATTAGCCTGAATATAAGCGGGAAGCGGTAATGCTGCCCTTCATAGGCCTTTACAGCGGCAATTATGTTAAAAACGAAGGCCGCAATCCCCAATACCCACAGAAGCAGGGCACCAATTAAAACCAGGACCAGGATTCCGCTCACAACTGAGTAAATAAAATAGGAGATCATAAAATTAAAATACTCTTTGCCGTGATAATCTATAAATGCAGACTCATCCTTCTTTATCAACCAAATAATCAACGGTCCAATCACCGGTGCAAAGAAATTAAGCACATACAAAACAACAGCGAACGTTCTTTCCTCATTTGTAACCATTTAGGTTTCCCCCTTAAAATTACTGCTTTCTTACTATTTACGCATGTTTGCCGGTAAAGTTTCATGTATTATAGAAATTTCTGTAATTTTGCAGTTTTTTACTTTTCGTCCTTATATTCTACCTGCTAAAATGGTTTAAATACCATTATCATGTTTAGAAAGGTTTTATCATGACAAAATTATTGTTAAAAAATGCTTATATATATCCCATTACCGCAAAACCGATTCCTTGTGGAGATGTATTAATTCAAAATGGGAAGATCGTTCAAATAGGAAGCAATCTTATAACCGAAACAGACGTAAAAATCATTGATTGCTCCGGCCTTTACCTGTTTCCTGGTTTTATAGATGTTCATACCCATTTGGGTTTGTATGATGAAGGTACGGGTTGGGCAGGAAATGATGCCAACGAAACGGCCGAAGCGTTGACACCACATATCAGGGCTATTGATGGCGTTTATCCACTGGACCCTGCCTTTAAGGATGCTGTCAAAAGCGGAATCACAACCGTCCATATTATGCCCGGAAGCGCAAATGTAATTGGCGGCACCACTTCCATCATTAAAACGACGGGGAAGAATATTAAAAAAATGATTGTCCAAGAAACAGCAGCCTTAAAAATTGCCTTAGGCGAAAACCCAAAGCGGATTCACAGCCATGGGAATAGCGACTCGATTACCAGAATGGGCATTATGGGAATGCTTAGGGAAGCGTTCTATCAAGCTATTCACACCGACAATCCGGAAGACTTAAGAATCAGCCCGCTGATAATGGCATTAAAACGGGAGATTCCAGTCAGAATCCATGCCCATCGCGCAGACGATATTATCACAGCGATGAGGCTGGCTGAAGAATTTAATCTTGATTTGAGGATTGAGCACTGTACCGAAGGCCATTTGATTGCCGATGAACTGGCTGGTATGGGATTGAAGGTCTCGGTCGGACCAACTTTGACAAGAAAATCAAAAATTGAATTAAAAAATAAAACATGGAAAACGTATCAGGAGCTTACAGAACATGGTGTTGAGGTATCGATTACCACCGATCACCCCTATACTCCAATCCAATATTTAAATCTTTGCGCATCCCTCGCAGTTAGGGAAGGGCTCTCAGAACAAAAGGCGCTCGAGGGAATTACGATTCTTCCAGCAAGAAACTTAAAAATAGATGAGCAAATCGGCAGTATCGAGCCCGGGAAGGATGCAGATTTGGTCCTCTGGAGCCATCATCCTTTTCATTACTTAGCCAAACCAAAATGGACCATGATTGCCGGTGAATTTGTATTTGCCAACGAGTAGAATTTTGTTGAAAAATGGAAAAAAATTTAAGAAAAAATGAAAAAAAAATCTATTTCTTTTTTTCTTTTTTTCGGTTATTATACTCTAGGTGAAACTGTTTTAAAGCGAAGTTCATGGAGGTTTAACTCACATAATCAGCTAAAAACAAAATTTTGATAATGGGAAGGCAAATGGTGCGCCACCAGTTTACTGGTTCTAGTGGGTTCGATTCCCACCCCGAAATTTTTTTTCAACTTAAAAAAATTTCGAGGGTGGGCCGTTTCTTTAAACATGGAATTGGACTGCCCTAATGGAGGGATTTTCATGCTAAAGAAACGCGACGTCCACGACAGTCATGTACTGTACGATTTAATGACGCACCCCGATGTCTTCCCTTTTGTGCGCCATAAAGCAGCTTCCTACGAAGAATTTTTGTTTATCACCAAGCAGACCATTGAGGCTGAGGAACGCGGTGAACTCATTTCCCGGACCATTTTGGATGAGTGGGGAGCACCGATTGGAACAATCAGTTTATATGATATTGAAGAAAATACCGGATTTTTAGGAACATGGCTGGGCAAACCCTACCATGGTAAAGGCTACAACAATTTGGCGAAGGATGCTTTTTTTAAGGAACTTTTCTATGAATTAGGGATTGAGACCGTATATATGCGAATTCGAAACGTAAATATTCGCTCTATTAAAGCGGCCGAGAAATTGCCATATGTAATAAATGCAAACGAAACAAGAAATTCGCTGTACAAGCAATTAAATGCGAATGGTAATATATTCGACCTATATGAGATTCCAAAGGATTTATATACTTTAAATCTGTTACGAAATGGCGCTGAACAAGATACATCACAGCGGCTGGAAGCGTAAAAGCAATCGGGTTTATCTCCGATTGCTTTTTTTATTAATTAATTATGTTTATTATTCCGTTATGCTTTGTTCCACTGCTTCGTTTACTTCACTTAGACCCATTTGGAGCAAAAATTCTTGTAGTTCCTCGTTTGTCAAGGTTTCAAAACGGCCATCATGAAAAAACACTTGAGTTTGATTGGGATTGATTCTATTGAGGTTAAAACTCATCATTCTTTGCTCCTTTCTTCGATGATTACTTCTTATTATCTTCAAAAGGAGCATGTTTCATACCTGAATATCAAATTGTTCAAAAAATTATAAATACCTTTTGAGGAATTAATTTATTCCATGCTCATCAGGTAATTTAAAGACCTTACCCAGTACGTCAATCCCTCCGGTAACCGGTAAGACACTTCCGGTGATAAAATCGGATGCCTCGTCGACCAGAAAGGCAATGACTCTGGCAATATCCTCCCCTGTACCTTGCCGTCTGCCCGTCCCTTCTCCGCTTATTTCATGAAGGGCTTCCTTGATATTTTTTTCTTTCCACTCGTTAGTAATGTCTCCAGGGCAAACCATATTAGCTGTAATTCCAAATTCTGCTTCCTCCATCGCAATCGTCCTTGTCAAAGAAGCAAGCCCTGTTTTCGCCGCTGCAAACGCTGAGCGGTAAACCCATCCTGGGGCAGTTTCGACCCTATCGTAGCCCAAGGTAACGATTCTGCCCCATTTTTGGCTTCTCATACTTGGAAGAATCAGCTTGGACAGATAAAATACGGCATTCAAATTACCGTTAATTAAGTAGTTCCATTCTTCGAAGGAATAGTCGGTCATCCGTTTTCGTTCATGGATGTAAGGACCTGCATTATGGACTAACACATCCACCGTATCAAAAACAGAAAAGGTTTCATTTACTAAGTGGATACAATCTTTTTGAACAGATAAATCCCCCTGAACAGCAATATTTCTTGTCCCATATTGTTCGGTTAATTGCCTTGCTAAAGATTTCGCCTCTGACTCGCTGTTTCGATAATTAATGACTAGCTGGAATCCTTTTTCAGCCAAACAGAGAGCTGTTTTTTTTCCTATTCCGGAAGCTCCTCCTGTAACCAAAGCGGTTTTTATTTTCACCAAACCATTACCTCTCTGCTTTAAAATTTCACTTCTTACTCTATGTTAAAAAGATTTATTTATATATGCAAATATTTGCAATTGAACATTTGGAAATAGAGTCCCGAACGGAGATTCCTCCATTAAATAATAACGATTGGGCATTCATCTGCATAGAATGGGTGTATGAACAAAACTGAAGGATGTGACAGCATGCAGACTGTAATCAATATTTTCAGCCTAAAAATTAACAGTGTATCGAACAACGGGTCTGTCAACATCGGAGATGCCCTCCATAATGCTCATACAGCCAATTCAAAATCGCAGGGGCAAAATTCATCGTATGGGGATTTTGCACCACCGACTGCTGCCATGGAAAATGTATTCATTGATCCGGACATTAATGATATGGGAGATATCGCGAATCCATCCAATGTCTATTCCAATCCCATATAAAAAGGACTGAAAGCAATGCCTTTTCAAATAAATATCTTTAACCTTAAGTCAAATGCAATCAACAATAACGGCAATATTGACTTTGGCCCGATTGTCCAAAACAGCCATACATCCAATACAAAATTAATTGGCACCAATGCCGCATTTGGTGATTTATCCCCATCTACTTCACTACATTTAAATGGTTATACAGATATCGATGTTACCGACCAAGACCAGATCGCCAACCCATCAGCGCCAATTTTGAATCAAATTTAAATAATTTTCAATGGAAGGATGAAAAGTAATGTTCCCCTGGAATATGTTTCCTTTTAATAAAGATATGCGAGATACCTTGCAAAAAATGAATCCGCAAGAAATCGACAAATATGTTCAAGACATCATCGGAAAAGTGCTGCCAGCAAACATGAACGGCATGATGAATCCTCAAGAGATGTTCAGAAATATGCCAATGTCCGGAGCAGGTCAAACGTCAACAGACGGATTAAACTCCTCTGCCTATGAAACACATGACTATGTATTTGTCAGAATCCCAATTAAAAATGAGGACTGGGTAAAGAAACTAAAGCTTTACCACACGTCGAATCAGCTTATCGTATCAGATATCCCCAACCCTGAAGACCAGCATACCATTACCCTTCCGGCAATTGTGAAAAAAAAGGGGGCCTCCGCCAATTTTAAAGATGGGATATTGGAGGTGAAGATCCCTAAAAATATTGATATGCAGTATTCACAAATTGATGTATCCGAAATTTTATAAACTAAGGATTTTGCTTATTGCTGCAAGTCATGCCAATTCTTTCAGGAGGAACTATGGGTATTGATTCTGTTAAACAAGTCATCCCTAAAGAGATGAGTGTCAACATAAATTTCGGTGAAGTCAATATTCATCAAATAACCGGACATTTGAATATCGGCACTACCTATGAGGGCGATATTTCAAAAATAATCGAGGAAAAACTAAAGCAAATAAAGTGGAAAATTGCTGATAAAGCAAATAACTAAGACAGCCTTGAGTGGCTGTCTTGTTATTTAATGGCCATTGTCTGCCTCATGGTCATCTTTCATATCCATGCCTTCCATAGGTTGCGTTGATTTGGCGTCCTCTGGTTCACTAGGCGTACCTACTACAAATTCTTTCTTGGGCATATTATGCATATCTCTAGCACTAACATGAGAGATGATATAGTATGTTCCTTCGCGGTCAAAATTCTTTTCAAGACGATAGATTCCATTTTCACTATGTTTTACGTCTATTTTTTCATGTTTTTCATCATGTGCCCGCCAAATTTCAAAAGTTACCTTATCTGCATCGGTCACATCTTCTTTTCCTTGAGTTACCTTTGCTTCAAATATGATTGCCTGATTTGGTTCGGCTTTTTCCGGATTAACCGTGAGCTTGACCTCCAATAATTCCGGCAATGGTGTATCTTGCTCATTGTTGTCATTGCTGCATGAAGCAGCCAATAGCAACAATAATAGCGATATCATACCTGCTAAATACTTTTTCATTCCGTATCACCCCTAGATTGTTCCAAGTGTATCTTCTCGCTTCCCTTCATTTGCATTGTACATATTTACCAACATTATTGCAAAAAATAAATTTAACTAAGCCAACTAGGAGGATTCTATGTCTACACCCTACAGATGCCCTAATTGCCGTTCAAACCGAAGCAGGTTTAATATTATTCAACAAGTTGCTCAATCGGTCAAACTTGACCCTACATCAGGCTCTATTCTCAAGGAATATACCGAAACTGAATTGGAGCCGTTCCATCTGCCCTATCAAGGACCGGAATACCGCGTTCAATGCGGCACCTGCGGCTTAATCGAGGATGAGCGGACATTTATCAAGTTTGGTGAACAGCGAATATAACAGATGAAAACACCTTTAGTAACGGACAATCCGTCTCAAAGGTGTTTTTCATTTGTCTGCCATTAGAGGTTATTTTCTTTAATAAAATTGATTGAATCCACTTTCCAGGCATCCAGAGGGGAAAAACGAACCAAATGAATATATCCATTAAAGCGCTGGCCGCCCTTGTTTTTTATCAACCAATCAACTTGGATGGGAACATCCAAGCTTATTTCTTCTGTCAAATCCTCAGGCGGCAATAATTCCATTCTCGTTATCGCCACATTATCAATCTTTTTCATTATGGGTTGCCACTTGACTTGTTGAAGTGAGGCCATGGAAGCGATTGTTGTATCCTGCTGTTTAAATCCTGCAATATATGCCTCAATTACCTCATAAGGATTGGCGTTGCCAAGATAATCATCCAAATTGCCGGATGCCTTCAAAATCATTAATTTATGTGATAAATCCATTGATTGTGTACGATGGGTGGTACTTCCATAATAGTGGATACAAAAATGGCCGGGAAAGTTATTTTTTAGTGCACCTGCACCATGTGGCATCCCATGCATCGATGCGGCAATCCTCCGGTCCTTATAAATAACGATAATCGCCCTACGTTTCCAGCTCCATTTTCCACCATAAATACTTTTCATTATTTTCGTGTCTTTTGCCGTCAATGGCTGAACATCAGCATGGCGGCTCCCCGCCCGGCGCTGGACTTTAAATTTTTTCCCCGTTTCCAAATCGAGCACAACATATTTTGAATACCGAGGCAGCAGCTGGTCCACTTCTTTCCATTCCATCATTTCTATATTAGAGCTGTTTTTTGCTGCCACATATAGCCCTTGCTCTGACAGTGTAAACAAGAACAGCAATAGTATCAAGGCTCCTTGTCTCATTGCATCCCCCTCTCACGCATTATGTTACATTTTAAGAGTTGCCAGAAGAGGAAATTATCATGCAAATTCGCAAGGTGGATTTTCTGGAAAAAAAGAGGCAGTCTATGAATGACAGCCTCTTTCACCTTTTTTATTTCATTCTTTCATTTAATACTTCAATGGCTTTTTGCACTTGAGGATCATTCGCTTTTATTTGTTCTCTTAACAATTCCATCAGTTTTAAACTGGACTCGCCTTTTAAAATGCCGTCTGCCGGCAAGTTATTCTCTGTTTGGAAACTGATTACAGCCTCTTTGGTTTTATCGTCGAAAAATCCATCTTCACGGCCTGGGTCAAATCCGAGTGCTTTCAGCATTTTTTGCGCAGTTTTAACTTCCTCGGAAGCTGCAGAAACAGTCAATTCCTTATCAGGATTGATGATTGGCAGCGATGCGTATTCCGGAAGGGCGACCTCCACATCAGGTTTAATCCCTTTCTTATGAATCCAATTGCCATTTGGCGTCAACCACTTCGCAATTGTAAACTTAATATTTGAGCCATCAGTAAAATTAGAAGCAGTCTGGACGGTTCCCTTGCCAAAGGATTTTTCCCCAACAAGAGGGACACCGGCGGATTCTTTCACTGCAGCAGCAAGAATCTCGGATGCACTGGCGCTGCCTTTATCAATTAAGACCACTAACGGCAGGTCAGGATTCCCTGAATTTTGCGAAGCGATTTCTTTAATCTTTCCGTTTCTGTCTTCCTCTTTGACGATAATTTTTCCTTTTGGAACGAACATACTGGAAATAGAAATAGCTTGATCTAACAAACCACCAGGATTTTGTCTTAGATCCAGTACAAGACCTTTCATGCCCTTGCTTTGCAAATCATTTAGTGTCTGTGTAAGTTCTTTTGATGTGTTTGTGGAAAAACTGGTAATCTGCACCTTGGCGATTTTATCATCGACCATTTCCCCATAAACGGTTTCTATCGGAATTTCATCGCGAATAATTGGTACAATCATCTGCGCGTCAGAACCCGGCCTTGAAATCGTTAGTTCAACCTTGGTTCCTTTTTTGCCGCGGATCAAGGTTACTGCCTCTGTAGAAGTCATGCCTTGAAGGCTTTTGCCATCTACTGAAACAATGATATCATTTGGCTTTAATCCAGCCTTCTCGGCAGGCGAACCCTTAATAGGGGATACAATGACGATATGGCCATCTTTTTGCTGAATTTCGGCACCGATTCCTTCAAAAGACGAAGAGATACTGCTATGAAAACTTTTCGCCTCATCCTTGCTCATATAATCCGAATAGGGATCATCTAATGATTCAACCATGCCATTAATGGCGCCGTTTATTAGTTTCTGTTCGTTTACCTTCTTGAAATAGTCATTTTTTAACGTATCAAATGCTTCATAAAGCTTTTCAAATTCTTTCCGGTCGTTATTTACTTTAACCACCTTTTCATCCCCGAACGATAGGGCTACTGTTGTAATGCCTGCAGATAAAAACACGATCAAAAACAACAGCATGATAAAGTGGAACTTTTTAAAGCGAATATATCCTGATTTGGGTTCTGAAACTTGCTCCTGTTCTGTTTTTTCTTGATCCAATTTCTCTTCTTCCAAAGCCTTCACCACTTTCATTCAACCATAAAGAAATGCCTTGTGTTGATAAAACACTTGCTCTTAGTGTTTAGAATAACATCTTTTTTATAAAATTAACAAAGAAATGTTAATGAATTAAGAAGAATATACGAATTTTTGTCGATATGAATCATTATTTTAGCAAAAAAATTCCATTTCAGCTATAGAAAAACCTCTTCCGTTTGGAAGAGGCATACTGACATTATTCCTTAATGGCAGCTTCCAATGCTACCTCAATCATGTCGTTAAAGGTAGTCTGTCTTTCTTCTGCAGTGGTTTCTTCTCCTGTTAAGATATGGTCACTTACAGTTAAAATAGACAATGCTTTGCGATTAAATTTTGCTGCCAAAGTGTAAAGGGCGGTCGTTTCCATCTCCACCGCAAGAATCTGATACTTAGCCCATTTCTCCAATTCGGCATTATCGTTGTAGAATGAATCGGCCGTGAATACACTGCCTACTTTTAAATTAAGGCCTTTCTCGACACCCGCATCATAGGCATTTTTTAGCAGCTCAAAATTGGCTACTGGAGCATAGTCAACGTTGCCAAAGGTCAGGCGATTAACGTTCGAATCAGTCGAACTGGTCATAGCGAGGATGACATCGCGAACCTTGACATCCTTTTGGATTGCGCCGCAAGTGCCAACCCGAATTAAGTTTTGGGCGTTATAGCTGCTAATCAATTCATTAACATAAATCGAAATGGATGGCACACCCATTCCTGTTCCTTGAACAGAAATCCGTTTACCTTTGTATGTACCGGTAAAGCCAAACATATTACGAACTTCGTTATAGCAGACGGCGCCCTCCAAAAAAGTTTCTGCAATGTATTTTGCCCGAAGCGGATCGCCTGGCAGCAATACCGTTTCCGCGATTTCATTTTCTTTTGCACCGATATGTACACTCATGCCTTGTTTTCCTCCTATCTAATTGGTACCGTTTATCATTTTGCACCAAAGCCACTATACCATAAACCATTTTTTATTAAAAACCTTTCTGTCGAAAAAGACATGAAATTTTACTAATGTGGGAAACTATAATTAGACTCAAAGGCTTTGGCAATGAGTTGGCTTGAATCATGTATTTCATGGGGGTATCGTAAATGGGTAAAAAACATCGCGCCCGCATACAGGGAAAAAAGAAAAATAATCATATTCCGCCGGAAGCCATTGTGGCTGAACACGAAGCACACGCTAAGGAGTATAGTGCTTCCGGCGGCAGAAAAAGATAACATACAAAAAACCTAAGGGGCTTTTTCCCTTAGGTTTTATCGGTTACATAAGATTTATTCGGTTAATCGGAAACCATCCGCCTGGTTTTAACTGATAATAGTACTGTCCGCCTCGTCCTTCATCAATTAGAATGATATCCCCTGTTGAAAGGAATCTGCCCTTATAATGTGGTGGGATCCTGTCAGTGACATTAAAGGTGCTAAATGTTTCTTTTAAGCAGTGGTCACGATTTTGGGCATGAATAGTTGTCCGAAACACTTGTTTATGTCCTTTCCGTTCACGCTGTTTTGGTGTTTGAAAAATCGTCACATCAAATTGTATTTCGCTTTTTTTCGTTAACATTCTAATCATGGTATCCCTCCAATTATAAGAATTGTATATTTATTCTAATAATTAAAGATGGACCATGTCGATTCCTTCATAGAATTTTCACTATTTTTGTCGATTTTTAAAAATTTCGCCTAAAAAAACAATGGAGCTCAGTTAGCCCCATTGTTTCCATGAATGAATTAGGAATATCTTCCAATAACATTTTGAATCTTCTGCTGTATATAAGGGATATCAGAGTTGGAAACCGATAATCTTACATTCGTTTCATCCTTCCCTAGCGCCTCCGAGAATAGCCCAGCCAAACCGCGTGCCTTACGGTCAACTTGGAACATAATATTAAGTCCGCCATTTCCTGAAGGGAAGAACACTATTTCAAGCTCATCCAAGCGGCCGCGGAATGGTCCTGAAGTTGGAACAAATTCAAATTCTTGGACAAATGGAAGACGGCTGCGCAATCTCCGTGGCGCTTCTTCACAATCTGCTTCACGAATCCTAAACCCCAAGTTTTCAACAGCATTAAATACAGCAGTCATTAATGGATTCGGAACAACCTTTAAGTAATCTTTATCGCTTGGATCAACCCCGCCTTTAATATCTAGCCCAGTGGTTACCCAAACTTTGGAGCGGCCAATTGACAGTGGCGTGTCATAAGGAAGCTGGAATGTAAATGGAATTTCCTTCCCCTCATTTACTCGAACCATAAAAGCCGATGTGATTCGGTATTTCTCAATTGTTGCGGTTACTGTATATTTACGGTCATCTGATTCTCTAATATAGTTTGTGTTTAAAGCAAGGTAAATTTCATCTATCTGCTGATCGATTTTTCCACCCTTAATTTCGACTACACCTGTTACAATCTCTCCGGGCATATACGTATCTTTTTCCAGCTTCGTGTCCACTGTTGCAGACCCAATTCCGACACTGGCAAATACTTTGTTAAAGAACGACATTTGCTTCTCCCCCTAAAAATTGAATTATTTTTTGTATGTCTGTTTTCACTTGCTGGCTACTATCATAAGCAGGTTCTATTTGCAAAAGCCGTCTAAGGATGAGCTTTGCTTGATTCGAGATGTTCAATTCCTCTTCCCAGCTTTTTTCCTGCATTTTGTCCGGAAAGGAATGATTGGAATATAGCAAAAACAGCAGAAAATGCCCTAGACCATAAAAATCTGCCTGATAGTTGATTTCTTTACGTATTTCGCTGCACTTTGCACCCCGCTCTTTATAATGCAGCGGCCGGGCCAGTCCTAGATCAATCAGCCTAATAGCGGAACCTTCCATAAGGACATTGGGAATTCGAATATCACGGTGGATGATATTGCGGGCATGTAAATATTCAATTTGCTCCATTAATTTATAGGCAATCGTAAATGCCTTAACTTCGGTAATTTTCCAGCCCTCAGCAAAAATGAGCTGCTCAAAATTCTTGCCTTGAATATATTCCATGGTAAAAAACGGGATATTTTTATAAATGCCATCCTCAAAGTACCTTGGAAACCCAGGATGATCCATTGAAAGGAGCAGGTGTTTTTCAAGCTCAAACCCTTTTATCCCGGCTTTTGTTTTTCGTTTATGGAGACGAAGGGCTTTTAAAACCTTCTCCTTATTTGTTTCCAGATCCAGCACCAAATAGCTGTGTCCGTAGCCGCCCGCCCCCAGATGTTCCATTACTTTATAGCGCCCCGCAACTAGCTCATCAACAGAAAATGGCCTTTCAAAAAAGGTTGATATCCCAATTATTAATCTTTTAATCATCGATTTTATAAGCTAACTGCTGAAGAAACTGGAGATAAAGCTTCCGCTTTTATGTTTCTTTTTGTAGTGATGATGCCCCAAATGGCTGTGCTTATGGTGCTTCATCTTTTTCCAGGCATTGCTTGAGGAACCATATTTATAAGACTTGTGCTTACTTCCGATAATTGCTTTCAGGATTTTTTTAAACATCCAACAATCCACCTCCACCTTCGTACCCATATATACGCGAAAAGGTAAAATAGGTTTCGTTCAAAAAAAGATATTTTCCCATTAAAAAAAAATGCAAAATAAAAAAGCGAGCACCAGCGGCTCGTCTTTTTAGCTTCATCTATTCACGGGGATAAAAGCCCCCCTATTATTCATCATCAACTTCTTCATCGATAATACTTTTTTCGATTAAATATTCAAACGTAATATCCGCAAGCTCTTCCAATTCTTCCTCACTAGGAACGTATCCCCTTTTTACAAGCTCATGAAAGAAAAATTCAGCAATTTCTTCTGTATCGATAAATACCTCAATTTCTCTCAAGTAATCGCCCCCTTTGTACAGAATGTATGACCACGATAGCTTTTTCATGCTAGTTTCTTTTAAATGCATTAGGCTTAACACCCCAAAATATAATATTGGTCATATTTATAAAGTGGACAAGCATATGATGTGGTAAAGAATTGATACGGAGGTTATATTTATGGAAAATTTAAAACTTAAACTGGAAGCTTGGGTTGAAGATGTTAATCGAGAGGATGGAATCACGCTCCAACTCTTCGAAACTATTACCGATAGCTTGTTTTTCCTGATAAAATGGACGGCTATACCGTTTATCGCCTATTTATTGTTCGTCGTAACTTGAAAACAACTATACATGACTTTTTCCATCGTCGCTTACGAGATTCTCCAATTTCTTCAAAATGACTCGCATAACCTGGTAATACTCTTGGTCATGAAATAATTCATAAAGGATCCGATAATCATTGAAGATATCTAAAAGATGATCAATCAGCTCTTTCTTCTCTTTTTTGAGGGAGATTTCCTCGAATTCCGCCTTTCTGCCCTGATGTTGGATATTGGGTTTTTTCCCGGTTTTATCCTGCCTATTCACTAAGTATAGGAGACCAAGCTTTTGAATAAATGTATCCGCACTTTCTGCATCAGCAACCAGTGTCAGCTCTTCTTCGCCCACTTCCAGCCATTCGCCATCGCTTACACGGGACAGCTCGTAAATGACATCTTCCCAGGCATCTTCCTTGTATCGCCAGATTTCTGTCCGGAACCCGATGACTTTAAACAGGTCGGCCCCATAGCCACTAACCTGCACTAAATCCCCAATAAAAAACTTGTATTCAATATCGATATGCTCCTGCTCCATAATCTTACCGTCATACTCGGACATTAATTGCAACGCTGATTCAACAAATAACCCCTGACTCTTATTTACTTCATATACATAATCCCCATCGAGCCATTTTACATCCGTGACGCGGCCAACCGTCCCGTAGATGGTGATTACCACCGTGTCACCAATTTTATACTTTGGATTTTTCCGCTTCGCCATTTCCTCCCCTCCTTAAAAGCTTGTCGTGAATAATGATTACAATAGTATATGCGAGAGGTTTTTTAAAAGCGCATGGCATTTTGAAAATGAAAAAATCGCCTCAGAATTAGAGACGATTCAGGAGTTTTTTATGATTATTTCTCCGCTATCATATACAGCTGCCAAGCTTCATCGAAAATAGACATAGATTCCAGATAATGGCCGTTTAATTCAAGATAGGCCGTCAGCTCGTAGTAATCTTTTGATTGTTTAGGAAAGTCATGGTCTAAATATGCATCATTGGCAAATTGACTAATTGTATCTTTTGGTGATGGATGTCGATATTTCATTAAAAAATGATAGAAGGATTTATTCATGCCTATTCGCCCTTTTCATTGATTGATTAATGTAATGCTATTACTATAATCGATACGAAACTATACGTCTAGTATCATGGAACCATCCCTTAACACCATTGATACGCTGTTTTTAGCTTCGTTTATATCACCTTTTAATACTCGTTTACACTATTAACACTTTCCTTATATAGTTTTTCGATGCATCGATTTTCTACAAAATCACGAGATTTTAGGCAGAATGGAGTCGAAATTAGATGTTCTTTATCGAAAATATTTTATATTTTATTGTTCGTTATTGAGGTACTATTATATTGCAAAGATAATTAACACAAAAGACTAAAGGGGGGATCATTAATACAATTTGTAAAAATAGGAGGCCTATTATATGAAAAAATGGACAAAGGTTTCTGTCGCTGTATTACTATCCTTTCTACTGATTCTTCAAGCTAGTGGTCAAACCATGAATGCCAATGCCAGTGTAGAGAAAAAGCCATCAACTCAGACACAAGACCAAAAAAAGAAGCAAATTACAAATGCTGATCGTAAGGCAGCCGCTCAACGGCTGGACAAGAAATTGTCTAAAGTTGGACTAAACCAACAAAGTTTAACAGGCGAACTTACACCGGGAATAACACCGGACTACTTCGGAACTATACCCAACTATGCGAATAGCCCGCTTCCTGCTGGCAGCCCTATTGTAACCTTAGAGGGGGGCGGCGGTACTGGGGCTCGAGCTGACGCGAAAGTCACGATAGATCCTGACACCGGTACAGGTGCCGTTACCGAAATTCCGGTCATCAGCGGTGGTTCAGGATATACAGAACCGCCTACTGTTTCCATTTGGGGCAGATATGGATCAGGTGCCAAGGCAGAGGCTGAAATTACGGACGGTGTAGTAACCAAGATTATAGTAACAAATGGTGGAAACGGATATTCCGTTGGCCCGGTTGTAACGTTTGAAGGGGGCAGTGGAACAGGGGCAGAAGCAACCGCAACGGTTACCAAGGATCCCGACAGTGGAAACAGTTCTATCACACAAATTACGATAACAAATGAAGGCTCCGGTTATACAAGTCCTCCAACTGTGTTCATAACCGGCGGCAATGGTTCAGGGGCAGAGGCCACTGCAGAAGTGGCAAATGGTGTTATCACTAAAATTACTGTTACGAGTGGCGGAAGCGGCTACACAGTTACAGGCGGAATTCGAAAATTCGTCGATTCATTGCCACTTTTAGGGACAGATAACGCCAATAACTTAGGACAGTATATGCCAGTGGCTATTCCGGATTCAAAAACATTCCCCGGCAATGATTACTATGAGATTGAACTGGGAGAATATACTGAGCAGCTTCATTCAGACTTACCCAAAACTACGTTAAGAGGTTACCGGCAGACAAATACTAATGATTCAACCGTTAGTAAGTTTAGCTTCTTGGGGCCCGTGATTATTGCTCAGAAAGGCCGACCTGTACGAATCAAATTTACCAATAAACTACCAACAGGCAGCAAGGGAGATCTATTTTTGCCGGTTGATACCACTGTCATGGGCGCTGGAGAGGGTCCGTTGGGGAAAAATGTTCCCGCAGGCAACCAAGTGAACTATACCCAAAACCGGGCCACTCTGCATTTGCACGGAGGAAATACACCATGGATCAGCGACGGTACCCAGCACCAGTGGATAACTCCAGCTGGTGAGAAAACCCCCTATCCGAAAGGGGTAAGTGTGAAAAATGTACCCGACATGCCGGATCCTGGGGATGGTTCACAGACTTTCTATTATTCCAATGAGCAGGCATCCAGATTAATGTTTTACCATGATCATTCCTATGGAATTACAAGATTAAATGTTTATGCAGGTGAAGCGGCGGGCTACCTATTAAGAGATGATGCAGAGCAGGCACTAATTGATGCCGGAGTAATCCCGAGTGATGAAATTCCGCTGATGATTCAAGATAAATCGTTTGTCCCAAATGATCATCAGCTTGCCGCAACCGACCCAACATGGGATAAAGCCAAATGGGGCGGAAAAGGCAACCTATGGTTCCCGCATGTATACATGCCAAACCAGAATCCTTATGATATTGAAGGCGCAAATGCAATGGGCCGCTGGGATTATGGACCATGGTTCTGGCCGCCATTTACGGGTATTCAAAACGGGCCTGTAAAAAATCCGTATTATGATCCTGTAAATGCTCCGTGGGAACCGCCAATGATTCCCGGTGTACCAAATCTATCAGTAGTACCCGAGTCTTTCATGGATACACCAATAGTAAACGGAACTGCATACCCTTATCTAGAGGTGGGGCAAAAAGACTATCGTTTTAGAATATTAAACGCGAGTAATGATAGATTTTTGAATTTACAGCTGTATTATGCCAAATCTGATGGTACGATGTGGAATCTGGACGGCACATTAAGAGACCCGGATGCAGGAGAAGTGAAGATGGTACCTGCCGTTCCAAAATCCGGACTTCCAAGCACTTACCCAACAGACGGAAGGGACGGAGGAGTTCCTGACCCAGCTGCCGCCGGCCCTAGTATGATTCAAATTGGAACAGAAAGCGGTTTTCTGCCAAATCCAGCTGTTTTGCGAAATACTCCGGTTGGGTACGACTATGATCGCAGAAGCATGACCGTCTTAAATGTCACCAACAAAACTCTGTTCCTTGGTCCTGCAGAACGTGCCGATGTCATTGTGGATTTTTCAAAAATACCGGATGGAGCGAAGTTAATCCTATACAACGATTCACCTGCACCCGTCCCGGCTTTTGACACCCGTTATGATTACTATACCGGCGATCCCGACCAGACAGATACCGGCGGCTCTCCTTCCACTCTTCCGGGTTATGGGCCAAATACTAGAACAATAATACAGTTCCAAGTAAATTCAGCAAAAGGCACCGGTCCGTCTGTTGACTTAGCGGCACTTCAAAAACAGCTGCCTGCCGCATATGCGAAATATAATAAAAAACCAATTGTACCGCAGGCTAGTTACAATAACGCTTTTGGCACCAATTACCCGGCTGATGGCTATGCCCGGATTTTCGATACATCAATGACCTTCTTTAATGGTCCGCTGACGAACATTAAGCTGACTAACGGAGGTTCAGGCTTTACCACTGAACCAACCGTAGAAATCACCGGCGGCGGAGGAACCGGGGCAACCGCCAAGGCAGCCCTTGCGCCAAGGGCGGTAGGTGGTTTTACGTTAACGAGTGGAGGTTCCGGTTATACGTCTGTACCTACTGTTACATTAACTGGCGGCGGCGGAACCGGGGCAAAGGCCCAAGCCAGTTTGACGGCAACTTCGCTGGCAAGCATAACTGTCACGAATGGAGGCTCTAAGTATTCCTCCGCGCCTACCGTTACTATTACAGGAGGAGGCGGGTCAGGGGCCACTGCAACCGCGACAGTAAAAGGGAATCGTGTCACGGCTATTACCATCACCAATCCTGGGACCGGGTATACCTCTTTGCCTACAGTTTCATTTTCCGGAGGCGGCGGCAGCGGGGCAACTGCGGCAGCAGTCTTGAAACCAACCGCGATTGGCTCTATTAATCTAACAAGCGGCGGCGATGGCTATACTTCCCCGCCAACTGTCACGATTTCTGGCGGCAGCGGAACTGCTGCTGCAGCCACAGCCGAACTTGCTCCTGGGGCAATTGCAAGTATTACCTTGGTTAACGGTGGCGATGGCTATGGGTCGGCACCAACAGTGAAGATTTCTGGCGGCGGCGGATCTGGGGCAACAGCTGAGGCTATTGGATTAACGATGGACTTGCAGCCAAAATCAATCATAGAAGACTTTGATGTCAATTACGGCAGGATGAACGCAATGATGGGAGTTGAAGTGCCGCACACAAGTGCGAACATTCAAACCTCCATTCCTTACACCGATATCGACCCGCCGACGGAGCTATTTAAAAACACTGATTCAGCAGCACCATTAGGCACACTGAAGGATGGAACACAAATTTGGAAAATTACCCATAACGGGGTTGATACCCACGCAATCCACTGGCATATGTTTGATGTTCAACTCATTAACCGAGTGGGTTGGGATGGAATGATTAAGGCCCCTGATCCAAACGAGTTCGGCTGGAAAGACACAATCCGAATGAATCCATTGGAAGATGTGATTATTGCTGTAAGGCCAATTATCCCAAATGTCCCGTTTGAACTTCCGAACAGCGTCCGTCCGCTCGATCCGACCATGCCGCTCGGTTCAACTATGGGCTTTATGAACGTTGACCCAACCAATCAGCCTGCACGAGTCACAAACCAAATGGTGAATTTCGGGTGGGAATATGTGTGGCATTGTCATCTTTTAGGACATGAGGAAAATATCATGATGCGTCCGATGGGCGTTGCGGTAGTACCAAAAGCACCAATCAATCTGGCTGGGACCTACGGCAAGACCGGAGTCAACTTAACTTGGCGTGACCAGTCAATTAATGAAACTGGATTCCTTATTGAAAGGAGCTCCTCGCCAACTGGTCCATGGACCACAATTGGAACGGCTGCAGTAGATACGAAAGTATTCTTGGATACAACGGTAAGTAAAAAAAGAACATACTACTATAGGGTCACTGCCATCAATACGGTAGGGTATACACAAACCTATGCTGCCCCAACAAATGGATACCCGACGATCACAGAAAAATCAAGCCCATCTGACACAATTTCTGTTTCTACAAACTAAAATAAAAACTAAGGGGAATAGCCTTTAAACTAGCTATTCCCCTTACGTTTTAATCATCCAATGAGGAGAAATCAAAGTAATTTCGCTTCAAAAGCCTAGGTCTTTTCATTAATTCCATATAGGTGATTGTTTTCCCTATCTGGCTGCAATCTATCAAAAACAATTGATCCTCGATTTCTTTAATGATTGGTTCACTTTGATAAATCATTGAACAGTCTGGACAGGAAAGTGTTGGCGTTTGTAATATTTCAATCGCCCTAGTGCCATCTGGCAATTCCCAATAAACTGAACTACTCGTCCGCGTGACATTTAAACTATTGCACCATTCACAAAGCACTTTTGAACGTCACTCCTATTCCTGTTTAGTTTCCACAGTCGTTTGTTGGACTTGGCCTTTCGGGGCTTCTTTTTGTTGTAAAGCTTGAAATTTCTTTTCCTTTAGTTCATCCCGTTTGCTTCGCTTATCCTTTAATGTCGAATGAGCCGGGTCTTGGTTGTATTCTTTGCGGCGATTTAACCGCGACAGTCCTTCAGGAACAAGATTAAAACGCTGGTCATTCATGATTCCGGCAATGCCGTTTAGCGATTTTTTCTCATCCATGTCAGGATAAACTTCTTTAAAATAATCCTCTGCTCTGCCTGGGACATAATTTTCCGGTTCAGGATAGGAGGTAATGACGCCTTCAAAATTACGAAGGACAACCTTCTCCGGACTTTGCGAAATGATATAATTCGGCTGCACAGCAATCTTCCCCCCGCCGCCTGGTGCATCGACGACAAAGGTAGGCACAGCATATCCGCTTGTATGGCCGCGTAAGCCTTCAATAATTTCCAACCCTTTAGAAACCGGTGCTCGGAAGTGGCCGATTCCTTCAGACAAATCGCACTGATAGATATAATAAGGTCTTACGCGAATTTTTACGAGATCATGCATCAGCTTTTTCATGATCGGTACACTGTCGTTTATTCCTGCGAGGATGACGGATTGGTTGCCGACCGGCACGCCGGCGTTGGCCAGCATTTCGCAGGCCTGTTTTGAATCCTCTGTAATTTCAATCGAGGTATTAAAATGGGTATTCAGCCAAACCGGATGGTATTTTTTCAATATATTGCACAGGTTTTCGGTAATTCGCTGCGGAAACACGACTGGTGCTCTGGTACCGATTCGAATAATTTCAACATGGTCAATTTCCCGCAGATTTTTCAAAATGTATTCCAATATATTATCATTGATAAGCAGCCCATCGCCGCCGGAAATTAACACATCGCGTACTTGGGGTGTCTGTCTGATATAAGATATAGCGGCATCAAGCTGTTTCTTCGGCACCCCCATTCCAATCTGCCCGGAAAAACGTCTTCTGGTACAATAACGGCAATACATGGAGCATTGATTGGTGACAAGAAAAAGAACACGGTCAGGATATCGATGTGTTAACCCGGGAACAGGAGAATCTTCGTCTTCATATAACGGGTCTTCAAGGTCATATTTCGTTTTGTATATTTCCTTTGAAACCGGCACCGACTGCATTCTAATGGGACAGCGTGGGTCATCAGCGTTCATTAAAGATGCATAATAGGGTGTAATATTTAGGGGGATTGTTTTCGTGGAAATTCTTACTCCTTCCTCTTCATCAGGGGTAAGATTTATCACCTTTTTCAGATCATCCAATGTACGGATGGTATTGGTTAACTGCCACAGCCAATCGTTCCATTGCTCTTCAGTCACATCTTTCCAAAGCTCTATATCCTTCCAATGCCGTTTCGGCTTAAAAACAAATGATTTCATGTTCTGTTCCTCCTATCCCGCTTTGCTAACATAATATGCAAGAACCGTGCCAAGGCTTTAAACTGAAGGTGCTCGTTTAATAAACGCTTTAACAGCAAGACATTGCGGGCGAGGCCCAATCTGAGCTTGAGAATTAGCAAAAAAAACGCCGAAAAATCGGCGCTTTTTTATGATTGTTTTTTAAGTTTGTATTGTAATGTTTGTCTGGGAATGTCTAAAAGTTTGGCTGCTTGATTGATATTTCCGTCACACTGATCCAACGCCTTCATAATCAGACTTTTCTCCAGCTCATCAAGATTTCTTCTTAATGACAAGCTCTCAGGCTTCTGATTTCGACGGGCAGGGCTTAACAACTGTTTTAACATGACCGGCAAATCCTCGGTACCCAGGAGTTCGCGCTCACAAACGTTCATCATATATTCAACTGTATGCTTTAGTTCACGGACATTCCCCGGCCATTGGTATTCTTGAAAAAATGATTGCAGCTGTTGGTCCAGACCTTGAATATTTTTCTGAAGATTACTGTTAAACTCTCCAATAAAACAATCGGTCAAAAACAAAATATCCTCTTTCCTTTCCCGAAGCGGCAGGAGCGAAAAGGTAAATACGTTTAACCGGTAATAGAGATCAGACCGCAACAGCTGCTGTTGCAGCGCCTTGCCTGGATGGACATTTACCGCGGCAATTACGCGGACATCAACCAAAATATTCTCCGAGCCTCCAACCCTTCTTACGATCCCATCCTCCAATACCCTTAACAGCTTCGCCTGCAGTTCAATTGGCATGGTATGCAGCTCATCCAAAAATAGCGTTCCGCCATCGGAAAGTTCAAATAAACCCTTCCGATCAACCGCCCCAGTATAACTCCCCTTCGCCGTGCCAAACAAAATACTTTCAAGTAGTGATTCAGGAATGGCCGCACAATTTTGCGCAATAAACGGGCCATTGCTACGGCGGGATTCATCATGGATCCCTTGGACAAAAAGTTCTTTCCCCGTCCCGGACTCTCCGTATACAAGAATCGGAGAATTAGATTTTGCCAGCTTCCTAGCCTCTTCCTTTAAAGATTTAAAGGCGGAATTCACCGTCTTCAAGTCATTAAACGTGTATTTAACCTGCTTTGGCAGCTTTTTCTTCCTGCTTTTATTACGCCCTTTTTGCAGATCAAGCAATCTCTCCGAAAGCAGCTTCATCCGTGAATAATCCTTGGCAATTTCCACCGCGCCAATCACTTCGTCACCAAGAAGGATGGGAAGGGTGGTATTGATGGTATCAATCCTTGCTCCGTGCAGATTGACATAAACCTGAGTTTGATTATAGATTGGCTTTGCTGTCTTGATCACCCTTAACAGTGTGCTTGAATACTTGGTTAACGACGGGAAAGCCTCAAATAAATGTTTCCCAAGCACCTCGGCAACCTCAACGCCATCATGTCTGGCGGCCACTTCATTATAATAAATCGTTTTCCCCTCCGTATTGACCACATGGATTCCTTCATCAATACTTTTCAAAATTGCCGTTAAAACTTCCTGGGTTAATGCGGTTAATTGCCCCATCCTCCTTTCACCTTCCCTTCCTTAAAATGGGGTGCCGAAAAGTTGTCACTTAACGCCGAAATTTTAGCAGCCTGCCAAATCCTTTACCCACATATTCATATTTTCAAGCTTATCATAGATATAGACGTTATTCATTAACCTGCCTCGGTAGGAATATCCAAGCTGGTACAAAACGGCATTCATGCCAAACGACAGGGATCTTGCAATCGAATAAGCGCAAAAAATCCCTTTCCGTTGCAACTCTCCCTCAAGCTCCTGTAGGATCAGCTTCATTAACCCGTACTGTCGATGCTCGGTCAGTGTTGCACAGTCGGTTAATTCGGCATTTTTGTAAAATCCATTTATTTCGGCTGAGGCAGCACTGACGATTTTCTCTTGATAAAAGAAGGCATAGTATATCGTCCCTTCCTTCATCGTCTTCTTAATGTATTCGGCATCCTGCAGTGGAGTCGGATAGATTTGAAACACCTGAGAGTAAAGAGCGGAGAGCTGTTCAGCATGTATTTCATTCACTTTTTTCAATTGATATTCCTTTGGTGGAGTGGACTTTGGTGACGAAGAATCCAATTGATAAATCGAATGAACAATTCCGTCCTCCGTAAGCCAATGATCGTTATGCTTTCGGTCTGATGTGTAAAACTTTGAAAATAAAATGGCATCTGAGCCGTGAAAATAGCGGTCTATCACTGCCTCAGGCTGCAGACCAGACTCAAACAGTTTAAGAGTGTCCTCTTTTCGGCCTTTAACAATTAATTTTTCAGCCTTGTGCTTGTGGACAAGGATTTCCGCCTCTTCAAGTGCCTGCTTTAGATTCCCACGATAATCATCTACTCGGATTCTTTTATTAAACGGATCGATATAGACTGCAAGATAATAACCAAAGTTTTCTAGGATTAACGTAGTAGCCTGCTGATTCATTGCTTCACCCCTTGGATAACTATTCGAAAAAATGCCTGGCCATGTTTGCAGCCAGACATTCCCAGTACATCATACCAGTCATTATTCGCTTTCGTCCGGTCCGTTTCCTTCCAAATAGGATAAAAATCAGTCTATTGGGCTATTTCACACCATTTTAAAAGAGTCAGGGCAATGATTTCACTGGCAGCGAACATTTCTTCCAGAATAATATATTCGTTCGCGTCATGGGCCATTTCAGTCGTTCCCGGCCCAAACACTACAACAGGGGTACCACCGACATTGGAAAGGATACCGCCATCTGTTCCCCATGGACTCGCTTCTATGATCGGCGACTCACCTTTAATTTCTGTGAAACTTTCACGCAGCTGAGTAATTAACATGTGATCAGTTGCCAAGCTGCCAGGCAGCCACTGGGCTCCGAACCACTCCAGCTTCACATGATTGGCTTCAAACCATTCATCCTCAAGCTTTAAACCTTCCAGACACCGCTCCATTTCATGTTGAGCATTTTGAATGGTCTCCTCGGGTGCCACACCCATTCGACCTTCGATGATTGCAGTGTCTGGGACCGAAGAGGGCCACTGGCCGCTGGAAATTTTCCCAATGTTGATCGGAATAGGAATAGGAGTTTTTTCATAAAGAGGGTCGGTAATTTCCGCATTTCTATCTTTCTCTAATTTTTGTAACCTTTGAATCACTATCATTGATTTTTCAATTGCGCTAACTCCTTCATATCTGGTGCCGCCGTGCGCAGCCTTACCGGTCACAGTAATTCGAAACCACATTGACCCCTGCTGTTTCGGGAAAATTTTCATGTTGGTCGGTTCGGGAATGATAGCGCCATCCGCTTGATATCCCCGAAGGACTGCAGCCAACGTACCGGCACCGCCGCTTTCTTCTTCGATTACACTTTGAAAAATTACATCACCTTTTAGCTTGATTCCAGAGGCGATAATCGATTCAAGCGCCAATAACAAGGAAACGGTTCCGCCCTTCATATCGGTTGCCCCTCGGCCATACAGCTTTCCAGATTCGATATGCCCGCTAAAAGGATCAAGTTCCCAACTCGTTTCATCGCCGACTGGGACAACATCTATATGGCCATTTAAGATAATCGATTTCCCGCCGCCAGAACCTTTTAAAACAGCCACTAAGTTAGGGTTGCCTGCAAAGCTTTGACGATCGCAGCAAAAAGCGGGGTGATCGGCCAGTTCCTCCCGGTCAAGCTCCCATAAATCAACCGCCAATCCGAGCTGGCGGCATTTTTCAATCAGAATGGCTTGCGCACTACTTTCCCTTCCCCTGGTACTATTTTCCCTGACAAGCAATTGCAGAAGCCTGGCTCCCCTTGCACGGTTCTCCTTCAACCAGCTTTTGACCTTCATTTCATGGGTTGTCAATTGCACCACTCCTTTACAAAATTGCGATGATTAATATGGAATCTGCCTTACTTTTTGACTAATGGTAAATTCACATTCTGTTTTATTGGCTATATCTGCAACATCATAGGGTGCAAAAATTTCGGTGAGCACGAGTCCTTCATTGGTTACCTGAAAGACGGCCAACTCTGTAATGATTAGATCGACACAAGCTCTTGCAGTTAACGGCATGGTACATTCACGTAAAAGCTTGGAGTTGCCAGCCTTGTCACAATGATTCATCAACACGATAACCTTTTTGGCCTTTTGGGCAAGTTCCATTGCTCCACCCATGCCTGGCACTTTCTTTCCTGGTACAATCCAGTTTGCCAAATCGCCTCGCTCACTGACCTGAAGCGACCCCAAAACGGTGATATCCACTCGGCCCCTGCGAATCATCGCAAACGAAACGGCACTGTCACAATATGAACCTCCCGTTTTTAAAGTCACAGGAAATCCACCGGCATTGCAGAGGTTTTCATCCTCGTCTCCTCTAGCAGGACTGGGCCCCATCCCGGTAATCCCATTTTCAGCATGAAACATGACATTTATATTGGCCGGCAAATGATTGGGAACAAGAGATGGGATGCCGATTCCAAGATTGACTACCATACCAGATTGAATTTCCTCTGCAGCTCTTCGTGCCAGTCTATTCCTGATATCTATTCCCATGCCCATGTCCAATTCACCCCCTTGGAAGGAATCACATAATCGACGAATACACCTGGTGTGATGATTTCCTCCGGATCCAAACTTCCTAGCGGGACAATTTCCTCGACTTCCGCAATTGTGATATCTCCGGCCATCGCGACGAGCGGATTGGTATTGCGAGCGCTTTTGTCATAAATCAAATTACCGTATGCGTCTGCCTTTTTGGCATAAACGATCGACACTTCCGCTTTTAGGGCGAACTCCACAAGATAATCCTTGCCATTAAGGGAAAGGCGCGGTTTGTCCTTTGCGACAATCTCGTTATCTAACCCAATATCCGATAAAATTGCTGGAAGGCCGACACCGCCTGCACGGATTCTTTCAGCCAAAATGCCTTGAGGAGAAAACTCCACCTTAAGTTTCCCTTCATGCATGAACTGGCCGGCAAAAGGGTTGGAGCCAATATGGGACGCTATGACTTTGGAGGCACGGCCTTGACTCACTAATTTACCTATGCCAATATGCGGAAACCCTGTATCATTGCCAATCAAAGTCAAATTACGGACCCCTTTTTCCAGAATTCCATCAATTAGCGACGGTGGTGTACCGACACCCCCAAAGCCGCCAAACATTAAGGTCATTCCATCTTTGAAATACTCCATTACCTTTTCTAATGTCGTAATTTTTCTAAACTTATTATCCATTTTGCTATCACCAGCCATCAATCAATTTGTATTTGCTTTGAAAAGGCGACAAATGTTTCTGCTAACAAATCAATTAATTCATCCATTTCTTGTTCAGTAATCGTTAACGGTGGCGAAATAATGATGGCATCCCCGTTAACCCCATCAATTCCGGCACCGGCAGGGTAGACAATTAGTCCCTTTTCCTTGGCAAGCTCAATCATCCTTTGGGTAATTAATGCAGTACGAGGAAAAGGAGTTTTAGTTTTTCGGTCGATAACAAATTCAAGCCCCAGAAGCAGCCCCTTGCCGCGGACATCACCGACAAATGAAAATTGGTCCATTAATTTTTCAAGCCGTTTTCGTAAATATTCACCTTTTTCTTCTACTTTTCTCATAATCTTGTGTTTTTCGATATATTCGATCACCGCCAAAGAAACCGCACAAGACTGGGGATTCGCACTCAAGGTGTGCCCGCTCATGACCGATTTTGAACCGGCTAGAATCGGCTTCATCACCTTTTCACTAGCCATTGCAGCAGCAATTGGGGCATAACCGGCGCCCATGCCTTTACCAAGTGTGACAATGTCAGGAACAACCTCCCAATGCTCACAGGCAAGCATTGCCCCAGTCCTACCAGAACCTGTCATTACCTCATCGGCAATAAAGAGAATACTATGGTCATCACAGATTTTTTTAATAATCTTAAAATAATCCTTTGGCGGCGTAATCGCAGCACCAGCAGCACCAACTACAGGTTCGGCAATAAAAGCAGCTATGTTATCTGAACCGATCCGTTTGATTGCCGTTTCCAGCTCTCTTGCGCATAAATGGTTGCAGGATGGGGCCTCTAAGCTATAAGGACAACGGTAGCAGTATGGCGGGTTGATAACCGGAAAATCCTCCAAGAGGGGTACGAACCTTGCCCTTCTGCCGGTATGCCCTGACATCGAAAGCGCTCCCAAAGTAATCCCGTGATAGCTTACCCATCTAGACAATACCTTTGTCTTCGTATAAATCCCCTGTTCCTGCCAGTATTGAATTGCCATTTTCATCGCCGTTTCCGTCGCTTCAGATCCGCTGTTGACGAAAAAGCTCCAATTCAGATCCCCTGGGGCCAGGCTGGCGATTTTTTCAGCTAATTTTTCTGCCGCCTCACTTGTAAACTGAGAACGATAAACGAATGATACTTTTTTGGCCTGTTCAGTCATTGCCTCAATAATCTCTGGTACTCCATGTCCAATATTCGCGGTGACAGCACCGGAAGCGGCATCTAAGTATTTTTTTCCATCGATATCGTACAAAAAGACTCCTTTTCCATAGTCGATAATAGGGTAGGCTTCATTTAGCATCGGTTTGATTAAATACGATTGATTCACCTCAGATCCCACTTCCTCTTTAAAAAATGACATCGTCCAATTGTTCCTTATTAAAATTGTATGATTGATGGTTGAGTTTCTTTCATCGATTTAACCTCAACCAATCTTTTACTTTTTTCTTGGTGTGTTATAGAATAGCAGATAGATTAGATAGAGGACTGAATTGGATGAACTCAAAAGGAAAACTACAAGCTAAATCAAAGGAAATGTCTGCATTCCAATTAATTATTATTTTTTATTTGTCTGCCCTCATTATTTCTACCTTGCTGATCAAACTGCCAATTGCTCTACAACCGAATGTGAAGCTTAGCTTTATTGATGCTATGTTTACAGCGGCAAGCGCCATCAGTGTAACCGGCCTGAGTGCTATCTCACTTAAGGATACCTTTAATAACTTCGGAATTTTCCTGCTTTGTATCATGCTGCAATTGGGCGGGCTTGGGGTTATGTCGTTAAGTACATTTCTATGGGTTATGGTTGGGAAAAAAGTCGGCTTAAAGGAACGTCAGCTGATTATGATTGACAATAATCAGTCAAATCTCGCTGGCCTCGTACAAATGGCAAAGCGGATTTTCATCATTATTACATCAATCGAAATCATTGGCGGAATTATCTTGGGGCTCCATTTTTATAAGTATTACGAGAGCTTTTCAACCGCTTTTAAACATGGATTTTTTGCCTCAATCAGTGCCACAACAAATGCAGGTTTTGACATTACTGGGGAATCTCTCGTGCCATTCGAGAATGACTACTTTGTCCAATTTATCGTTATGTCATTGATTATTATCGGAGCAATCGGGTTTCCGGTGATCGTAGAAGTATATGAATTTTTTCTCACCTTGAAAAATAAGAAAAAGTTCCATTTTACCCTGTTTACTAAATTAACCACTTTAACCTTTGTCATTCTGACCGTTCTCGGGGCGTTATTCATTTATTTGTTGGATATCGACCACTTTTTTGCCGATAAGAATTGGCATGAATCATTCTTTTATGCTTTTTTCCATTCGGTCACAACCAAAAGTGCTGGACTTGCGACAACAGATATGAACGAATTTACCATAAGCAATCAACTGTTTATGTCGATGCTAATGTTTATTGGCGGTTCCCCGAGCAGTGCCAGCGGTGGAATTCGTACGACCACATTTGCGATTATTATTTTGGCAATCATCTTTTATGCACAAGGAAAAGGTTCAATCAAAATTTTCAAACGTGAACTGAATCAGGATGATGTGTTAAAATCATTCATCGTTTTGACATCTGCGCTGATTTTGTGTTTATTCTCGATTGTCATCTTGTCAATTACTGAAAAGGGCACAATGATCGAAATTATTTATGAAGTCTCCTCCGCTTTCGGAACCAACGGACTCTCACTCGGTTTGACTCCGAGATTGTCGACCTTCGGCAAAGTCCTGTTGATCATTTTAATGTTTATTGGACGGGTCGGAATTGTGACGTGCCTGCTAATGATGCGAGGAAAAGGTAGAAAGGAAACCTTCCATTATCCTAAGGAAAAAGTCATTATCGGATAAGAGCATGAAAAACGGCCGACTCATTACAGAATCAGCCGTTTTCATTTTTAAACTACCCAGCTTGCACCGATAATGATAAGAAGAATAAACAGGACAACAATCAGCGCAAAACCACCAAATCCAAATCCGAATCCGCCGCCAAAGCCACCGCCGTACCCGTAGCCACCTACCGCGCCGCCGCAGCAGCCGTCAAAACCATATCCATATCCACCATACATTTGCAGTCACTCCTCCTTTGTTTCTGTTCATGGTTACTTTATGTAGTAGGTACTTGACCTGTATGTGCATACGCCTATATTATGAAAGACAATGATAAAACTGGCGGTGGAGAAAAAATGAAATCAATCATTAAAAGCTTTATTAACGGGATTTTGACCATTGTCCCCATCATACTGGTCATCTACGTAATTTATAAAACATTTTTATTTCTGGACGGAATCTTGGGTGATTCATTGCGGCCTTATTTAAGGGAAGATTACATTCCGGGGATTGGCCTATTAACCACTTTCATTTTGATTACATTATTAGGCTGGCTGTCTACCAAATATTTGACCGGAAAAATGATTAAACTGATTGACCGGCTACTGGATAAAATCCCTGTGGTCAAAACGATTTATTCTGTCATAAAAGACACAATCCAATCCTTTCTTGGGGAGAAGAAATCTTTTTCGAAGGTTGCTTTGGTGGTGATTCCGGGGACTGAAATGCGAAGCATCGGCTTTATTACCTCAGAGGCGCTGGAGGAATTTTATAGCCCATTAAAAGACCATGTTGCGGTTTATGTCCAGCAAACCTTTCAGGTGGCAGGATTCACCTTTCTGATTCCGAAAGAGCAAGTGGAAATTATTGATGTAAAGCCTGAAGATGCGATGAAATTCATCCTATCGGGCGGGATGACATCGAGTGGAAAGCAGAAGGAAAAAAGTTAAAGCCGCAATTACGCGGCTTTTTTACTTTTGATCGAACAGTTTTATATATTCCCCGTATCCTTCTTTTTCAAGATCTTCCTTTGGGATGAATCGCAATGCTGCGGAGTTGATGCAATATCGCAGTCCAGTCGGTTCGGGGCCGTCATCAAAAACGTGGCCCAAATGGGAATCGGCTGATTTGCTTCTCACTTCGGTACGAATCATGAAATGACTGTGATCGGATTTTTCCAATATCTCAGCTTCTTCAATTGGCTTCGTGAAGCTCGGCCAGCCGCAGCCGGCATCAAATTTATCGAGCGAACTGAACAATGGCTTACCTGAGACAATGTCTACATAGATGCCATCACGGATCTCATTCCAATATTCATTGCGAAATGGCGGCTCGGTGCCATTATTTTGCGTTACCTCAAACTGCATTGGTGTTAGTTCTTTTTTTAACTGCTCTACATCTCTTTTCATTTTTTCTGCTCCCCCCAGTGCTGTTGAATAAATCCGGCACGTCCGGAACCAATATGGTATCGTTCATAGTGAGCCGGATTTTTCTTATAGTAATGCTGGTGATACTCTTCTGCCGGATAAAACGTTTTGGCCCCCAGTATCGGCGTCACAATTGGCTTATTAAACCGGCCGCTTGCTGCGAGCGCTTCTCTAGATTCCTCGGCCAATCGTTTTTGTTCGTCATTATGGTAAAAAATAGCGGTTTGATAAGACTGGCCTCGGTCATAAAATTGACCGCCTGTGTCTGTCGGGTCAATTTGCTGCCAAAATAATTCCAGCAGTTTTTCGTAAGGAAAAACTTCCGGGTCAAAGGTTATTTGCACTGCTTCATAATGCCCGGTCGTGTCCGTACAAACTTGCTGATAGGTCGGGTTTTCTACTGTTCCGCCGGTATAACCCGAGACAACATTGATAATTCCTGGCTGTTCATCGAACGGCTTCACCATGCACCAGAAACAGCCGCCGGCAAACGTTGCCAGTTGGTTCGATTTTTCCAACATTTCCACCCCACTTATATTAGAATCATATTAATATGAGTATACAAAATGGAGCAACAAAAAGAAAATTTTCGGTTTGAAACCATAGAAAAAGCCGAACCGGATGGTTCAGCTTCAATCGATTATCTTACTTTTTCGACCTGACCTGCTTCGTAATATTTTTCCAGCGCCGTTTTTCTTCAGTCTGCGCCCGTTTATCGGATTTTCGCTCAAGATATGCCAGCTCCTTTTGAAGCTTATGGTAGCTGGTCAGTCGCTCGGGAGAAAGCTGTCCCTCTCTAATTGCCCCTATAACCGCACAGCCCGGTTCATCATGATGCCCACAGTCACGATATTTGCACGATGATGCCAATTCCTCAATTTCTGAAAAAGTCTCTGACAGCCCGTCGGGACTTTCCCATAACTGAAGTTCACGCATCCCCGGTGTATCGATTAAAATACAGCCATTAGAGAGCATAATCATTTCCCGGTGTGTTGTCGTATGACGGCCCTTATCATCGGCTTGGCGAATTTCCTGTACCAATTGCTTTTCTTGCCCCAGCAAACAGTTCGTTAAAGTAGACTTCCCAACCCCTGAGGAACCCAGTAAGGCAACTGTTTTCCCAGGCTGCAGATAAGGTTCCAAACCTTCGAGCCCCTCGCCAAGTTCCGCGCTAACTGGAATAATCGGTACGCCGCCAAAGGTTACCGTTTCCACTTCTGTTATTTTTTCCAATACATTGGGAGATAAGTCAGCCTTGCTTAATACGATCACCGGGTTGGCGCCGCTTTCCCAAGCCAACAAAAGATAGCGCTCGATTCGGCGTAAATTTAAATCCTCATTTAAAGAGTTGACCAAAAAGACGGTATCGACATTTGCCGCAACAATTTGTTCTTCCGTCGTATTCCCCGCCATTTTTCTTGAAAACTTGCTTTGCCTAGGCAGTACGGCCGTAATGGTACCTTTTCCTTCAGCAACCCTCGGTTTCACCACGACCCAGTCGCCTACAGCAGGAAAGTCCTCTCTGCCTTGCGCCTGGAAGCTGAATTTTCCGGATACCTCGGCAAGCATTTCCCCTTGCTCTGTCCAAATTCGGTACATTCGTTTATGCTCTAGTGCCACTCGGCCAATTATCATGCTTTCTTCGGTCTTCAATGTTTCAAAATGTGTTTTAATCTGATCAGTTAAACCAATTGTTAATAAATTCAATGTTTATTCCTCCAGCAATTATTAAAATAAAAAACCATAGGCAGACACAGCCCATGGTTCCAATTCATTGCATAAAGGAATAAAAATGGTCAGAACTCCCCTTAAATGGAGCCTCGATGGGCTGTGCAAACTGTATTCAATTTAGAAACAATTAATATCATTTCAATTAACATTGCACGTCACCCACTTTCAACCATATTTGTGATTATTATATGATGCCAACTAAAAAATGTAAACAATAAATTGTTTGCCTAGTTTATCGGAACCAAAATAGTAAAGCCAATCTGGTCCTTTTTAAGATCAAATTTATCCACCTTAATTTTCATATCGCTTTTTATCTTTAACTGACCCATATGAACATAAATTTGTTTATCATTCGGCCTGATGTCTACACCTTTTGGAAGCTTATAGTTATCACCGATAAATTTCAAAACATAGGATATTGGCAGCGGCAAACTACCAATTGACATCGACTTCTGCTTTAACACCAAGTCACCGTTGTTTAAAGCTTCCGGTTCAAAGGTTAATTTAAGATTAACCTCCTCACTGAAGACCGGTATCTTTCCATACAATTCAACCTCTTCCCCTAATAAAACCCGGTATTTAATCGGGGAATCACCGGTTTCCTCCTGTAAATAATGGTTAATTAGCCGATTTAAATCATACTTATTGGAATTCACATGGAAGGACACATACTCGCCTGTAAGCGGTTTGGTACTTTCATTTTGTTTATCCTCACCGGTGGCCAAAATCATTGAAGAAATGATAATAGCTATCAAAACGTTGATTCCAAGCAAAATCAGGAATCCAAGTTTCCATTTATTTTTCATTAACCTCTAATTCTCCTCTGTACTGACCATAAACGACTTTTTGTCTAAATCAGGTAATACTTGTGCATCCATTACTTCATTCAACCGCTGGGCAATGTATTCATAGCCCTTATCATTGGGATGAAAATTATCGGTATATAGTAGATTTTCATCGTGATTTAAAAATAAATCCTCGATTCCGACAAAATAGGCATTGGGATAATTAGCGACTACGCCTTGACCGGCCTTATTCCATTCAGAGACGATTTGATCCATTTCTCTTATATTCGAGAACCATTTTGAAAAGGGATTATAAAGTCCCACCAAAACAATAGAAGCATTGGGATTTTCTTGTACAATGGTTTCAAAAATATCAGTCAGATGGTTTCGATAAACTTCCTTTTCGTTCATGAATACTGGAATCGCCAAATTGGCAAAATTGTCTTTGACAACCTTCATAATATCGTTACCGCCAATCGTAAGAATTACCAAATCCGCTTGTTTTAGGAGTGTCTTCATTTCTTGGGTTTGCAGGCGCTTGAGTAACTGGGTTGTGCGGTTTCCCTTCACACCGTAATTATAAAAATCAACTTCCTTGATTCCCTTTTCTTGTTCAAGCATTGTTTTTAAATAAGGTAAATAACCTCCATGCCCTGTGCTATCACCAATACCCTGTGTTAAGGAATCGCCCGTTGATAAAACCGTTAATTTTCGTGGAATAAAATCCGCGGGTACTGGTTCAAAAACGGGAACAGCAGCACTCTTCACTTGATGTAATGCCCAAGAATCCGGTTCACTGCAGGAGCCCAAGAAAAATGTCGAGAGAATTAGAAGGGGTATTAACTTTTTCATCCAATATTCACCTTCCTTCTAAACTATTTTTATTATAACATGCCAGGAGCGATTCAAAAAAATCTATACTATATCCTATTCCTGTCAAAAAAAATAGACCGTTTAAATGGTCTATTGTAGTGCTTTAATATCATGAATGATTTCATCATATGGGACATTCTTAAACAAGTCATATGTTTTTTTTATGTTACCATCCTGGTCAACCAAGTAAACATACGTTTGATGAATAACCTGACTCTCGTTTTCCGGCTTTTTGACTATCGTTTTAAAGCTTTTTCTTGCATACCCTTCAATGAATTCTTGTGAATACCCTGTAAGCAATGTCCAGTTCGAAAAATCCGCACCAAAATTCCCCGCATACTCTTTCAAGCGCTCCGGTGTATCAACTGTCGGGTCGACAGTAAATGAAACAAACTCTACATTTTCAAGCTCTTCATCCTTGACCATTTTCTGCAACTTCGCCATGTTTGCTGTCATTGGCGGGCATACATCGGCACAGCTAGTAAAAATAAAGTCCGAGATCCAAATCTTCCCCTTTAAATCTTTAAGTGCTACTGTCTTATTATCTTGAGTGGTAGCTGAAAAATCATCTACTGGCCAATTCACCGCATTCTGAATCTCTTTCTGACCACACCCCGCAACTAATAAAGTAAATAATAATAAAATAACTACATAGCCTTGTCTCACAAAATCACCCTTTAACCACATACTTAACCAACTTTCGTGTCTAGTGTAACAAAGATTGGTCAAGGATGAAAGAAAAAGGGCTAAAGACCCGGGATAATTAAAATATTTCATGGACCCGAAATATATGGTATTATGAATGAGTATTCACTCATTTTTGAAAAAACTTGAAATGATAACGGAAATTACTTGAGAGGTGTATTACATGAATAGAATAGGCCCGATTGTCATTGTCGAGGGGCCAAATAACAGCAAGGTTCCCTTTTCCCGCAGTTTATATATTGATTGTGGAGAAAAGGTGCTAATCGATACTGGTGCAGATGTCAATTCATTACTGGACATAAGTGACAACTACGGTGTTGAATTAATCATAAATACTCATTATCACCCGGACCATACCCGGCATAACCATCTCTTTAAGGATACAACGAAGCTCCTCAATCCGATTGAATTCAAAACCACCCGGACTGTTGAGGGAATCGCTAAAGCAAATGGTGTTTACCAAGAATGGGGCCAACAAGGTATGGAAGTGTGGAAAAATTCGTTACCGCGGGAATGGATAAACAGTCTTGATGAGATTTCCGGTTCCTATGAATATGAAACGGAGTATACCTTTGGTGATGTAAAAGTCATGTTTTTACATACACCAGGACACACAGCGGGACTATCTTGCCCGTATTTCCCCGAATTGGGTGTCGTGTTTGCGGGGGATTATGATATGACCTCATTTGGTCCATGGTATAACGGAACAGATGGTAATATTGAGGACTTTATTGCCTCGGGGAAACGGCTGTTAAGCCTTGATGCTGACACTTATATTACAGGCCATCAAAAAGGTACCTTCTCCAAACGGGAGTTTCGTGAAGCATTGGAAACATTTCTTTCGATCATTGATCGGAGGGACCAAACAATTGATAGATATGTCCGCCAGGGCCTAAATTTTGAAGAACTGACCAAAATCGGGATTTTTTATCCGAAAGCCGCGTTGGTGAATCCCATCATGACAACTTGGGAACGTAGCGGAATTCGGAAGCATTTGCATCGGCTAGGTTATACGATTTCCGAAACAACCAAGGAACTAGAAAAAGCAAAATAGGATGGGGCCAGCGGGGGCTCCACCCTTCACATTTTTATTCAAAATAATACATTAACGCCAGCGCTCCAGGTCCTGTATGGGTACTGACAGTTGGACCTGTATAATCAATTTCCACGTTCTGGAAACCAGTTAATTCATAAATACTATCTTTTATTTTTTGTGAAAGTTCTTGTGCCTCGGCATGGGCAATGCCAACACCACGGATTGTCTTGTCTTTCACGTCCTCAGCAAACTGCTTGGCCATAAATTTAACAACCTGAGAATGACTGCGAACTTTTGCAACTGGATTATATTCCGCACCCTCTAAAGAAGCGATTGGCTTAATATTTAGTAATGACCCTATTAAAGCCTTTCCCTTTCCAATCCGGCCACCTTTAACCATATTTTCCAGTGTATCTACCATTATATAAAGCTTTGTATTGTTTCTTACTATGTCAAGACGGTCTAGAATTTCCTCTAAGCTTTTTCCCTGATTCGCCATTTCTGCAGCCTCTTTCACCTGGAAAGCCAATGCTTTTGAAATGAACTTCGAATCAATCACGGTTACTTTCGCTTGGGTCATTTGTGCGGCACTTTCCGCTGACCGAACGGTGCCACTCATCTTGCCAGTCATATGTATTGATAAAACCTCATAGCCTTCCTGGCCGAGTTGATCATATACTTCCAGGAATGCTCCTGCCGATGGCTGTGAGCTTTTCGGCAATTCTTTTGAGCTGCCCATCATTTCAATAAATTCAACCGGTTCTAAATTCACCCGATCCAAATAGGTTTCTCCATTTATGGTAATGGCCAACGGCACGACTGTAATCCCTAATTCCTCAATCATTTCCATTGGCATGTCCATTGTTGAATCGGTTACAATTTTTACTTTGCTCATTTGTTCACATCCTTACCTTACTGCTTTGTATTATACAGGTTTTTAGCGGTGATTGAAACATGTCATTATTTAAAAATATTAGAAGCATAACAATCCGTGCTCCTGCCGCTATAAACTAAAAAGCTCCCATTCTAAAAGAATAGAATGAAGGCTCTTTTTCTAGCATATTCTCGGAAACATTGTCCCGGTTAATCGCGTTAATAGCCGCCTGGAGCCCAGCGGGGTTTCCAGCAGCAATTGTCCTTTTTCTTTACCGGTGATTGTGCCTATTTGAACGGCATCTTTGCCTTCCGGGAAGGTCCGCAAAATGCCCAGCACCTTGTCTTTTTCGCTGTCAGCAGCAATAATGATCGCCTTGCCTTCATTGGCAAGATATAGTGGGTCGAAACCCAACAGGTCACAAACACCATGGACCACCGGCTTTACCGGCAGGCTTGTTTCTTTGATTTTCATCGTCACATGGAAATCTTCAGCGATTTCTACCAAAGTTGTGGCGAGGCCTCCTCTGGTCGGGTCACGCATAATTCTTACACCGCTTGTTTGCTGCAACACTTCCCAAAGCATTCTGTTCAACGAGGCACAGTCACTATCGATAGGAGCGGAAATGCCGAGTTCGCCCCTAGCGGCCAAAACAGCAACACCATGGTCTCCAATCGTCCCTGTCACGAGGATGGCATCCCCTTCCTCAAATCCAAGTCTGCAGCCGATTTCAGGTTCGTAGATTCCAATTCCGGTGGTATTGATATAAACACCATCGGCACTGCCGCGCTCGACAACTTTTGTATCACCGGCAACAATAGTCACGCCTGTGTTTCTTGCTTCATTCGCCATATCCGCAACGATCTTCTTGAGATCGGAAACCGGAAAACCCTCTTCAATCACAAACCCGCAGGTGAGAAACGCAGGCTTTGCGCCACTTACAGCCAAATCATTTACGGTGCCGGCCACTGCCAATTTGCCGATTGATCCACCCGGAAAAAATATGGGCTTAATGACAAACGAATCTGTTGAAACGGCAATTTGCTTTGTGGATAATGTAATTTCCGCAGCATCAAACAGGGCAGCTTTTTCATCGCCAAAGGCATCGACAAATATCTCACGAATCAAGCGATGACTTAGTTCTCCGCCATCACCATGGGCTAAACTAATAAACTTTTCCATTAAAAGCTCTCCCTCATGTATTGATAATAAGCGGCACAGCTTCCTTCTGCCGATACCATGCAAGGTCCAATCGGGTTCATTGGGTGGCAGGCTTTGCCGAACAATGGACATTGTGTCGGCGAGATTAATCCGCGTATGACTTCCCCGCAGCGGCACTTTGTTTTGCGTGGTTCGCCAACTTCCACTTGAAACCTTTTTTTGGCGTTATACCGGTTATACTCCGGTTTTAAATCCAATCCGCTTTTTGCAATTACACCAATACCTCGCCAGGCTTCGTCTGCTTCTGTTAAATATTTATCCAGCCACTTATGAATCACCTGGTTTCCGGTTTTGCTGACGACGGCAGGATGGTTGTTTTCAATTGCCACGTTTCCAGTTAAGGCTAAATCGATTAATTTATAGATTCCAGACAGTAATTCAGCCGGTTCAAAGCCCGTAATGACGCCGGATACGTTGTATTCATCAACCAAGTATTGGTAGGAATCTTCTCCGAGTACAATAGATACATGGCCTGGAAGCAAGAAACCATCCAAATTCACTTCCCCTGCTTCCAACAGGTAACGAAGCACGGGCTCTACCAACTTTGTTGTCATCCAAATCGAGAAGTTGCTGATTCCGCGCCGTTCCGCTTCACCGACCATGAGCGTCAGGATCGGGATGGTGGTTTCAAAGCCAACTCCAAGGAAAATAACCTCTTTATCAGCATTTTCCTCTGCCAATTTAACAGCTTCTACCGGTGAATATAAAACGCGAATATCTTTGCCGGCAATCTTTGCGTCCAGAAGTGTTTTGGCCGAGCCGGGCACCCGCATCATATCGCCGAATGTACAGATAATTCGATTTTCGCCTTCTGCAAGGGCAATCATTGCATCAATCGAACGCTGGTCCGTGACGCAGACAGGGCAGCCTGGGCCTGAAATCAGGTTTACATCCTCTTTTAGCAGCTGTTTCACACCCGTACGAGCAAGTGCCATTGTGTGGGAACCGCAAACCTCCATAAAGGCGGGCTTGCGGCCATATTTTTGCTGAAACTCTTTTGCTTTCTCAATGACAGCCTCGGCAAGGGGCCTGCAGATATCCGGATTACTAGACTGTTTCAGAATTTCGAGCATGAACGAGTTTCCTCCATTCTTCCACACTTTGTTTCGCGTATGTTTCATCAACGATACTCATCGCCTGCCCGGCATGAACGATCACATAATCTCCAAGTTCTACTTCAGGGACAAAAATTGTTCCCACTGTTGTTTGCGAGCCCATTACATCAACAACAGCGCTATATTCGTGCTTTTTAATTACTTTTGCAGGGACGCCGACACACATGTTTCCACTCTCCTTTTCGCTGCAGCAACAGCCAATTGCCCGTAAGATAAACCGCCATCATTGCAAGGGACTGTTTCCGGAACATATACCCTAAATCCTCGGTTGCTTAATTCCTCACTAATTCGTTTACGCAGGTACCGGTTATGGAAGCTCCCGCCGGAAAGCACTACTATTTTTTCAAATGCTAACCGTTTTTCATGTATCCTTACCATTGCCCCAACAATCGCTTGGACAACTGTTTCATGAAATCTTCCGCTAACCGTGGCTATATCTGCACCAGCCAAAACCGCCAAGGAAATCTCCCTCAGCATTTTTGAAAAATCAATCGTTAAAACCTCTCCATCTATTAATTGGTATGGATACGATTCGTGCATAATTGTTTCATCGACAAGCTCGGCTAAATGGATAGCGGCCTCTCCATCATAGGTTGACACCCTGGTCACGCCACAGATCGCGCTGACCGCATCAAACAGCCTGCCACACGTTCCGGCATATATGGTATTAATCTTGTTTTCAACCATTGCTTTTAAAATAGCAATCTCTGAAACCTTCTCTGGGAAAATAGCCTCAGCCAGATCTACTCCTTCATCACCAAGGAGCGAAATCAGCATGGCCGCCGCGTTGCGCCATGGTTCTCGGATGCACTTTTCACTTCCCGGGAGCGGGGTATACTGTAAATGAGCAACACGTTCAAACTCCGCACCATCGCCATGGTAAATTTCAAAGCCCCAAACATTACCGTCAAGACCATAGCCAGTACCGTCCAGAATAATCCCGTAAGCTTCTCCGGATATCCTATGTTCATCCAAAACCGCCGCCATATGGGCATGATGATGTTGAACCTCAATGATGTTCTTAAACCCGTATTCTCTTACCACATGCTGCGCCTGGTAACCCGGATGTACATCCATTACAGCATGCCACCGAGGAGTATCGACCCACTTCAACAGATGCTCTAATTCCTGTCCGTAATGCTCGATCGTCTCCACATTTTCCAAATCGCCAATATGTGGACCAACAAAAATTTGCTGGTTTCTTCCGATTGTAAACGTTGTTTTTTGTTGGCCACCGAATGCGACAATTCCTGAAACGTCCAGTGTAGTCGTAAAGGGATCGGGAACATAGCCGCGGGACCTCCTTAAAAAATCAAGCTTGCCATCATTGAGCTGAACCACCGAGTCATCCACAGGATGAAGAATCTCACGGTTATGTACGAGATAGTAATCGGCGATACCCTCCAAATATTGCACGGCCCTATCATCCTTATATAAAATTGGCAGTCCTGAAGGATTGGCACTTGTCATAATCAGACAAGGAAGCTCCTGGTCGGCAAATAATAAATGATGCAACGGGGTATAAGGCAACAAGACGCCAATCGTGCTCATTCCAGGCGCCACCTTTTCAGCCAGACCATAATGGCTGCTTTTCTTAAGGATTACGATAGGAGATTCAGGACTAGACAACAATTCCCTTTCATCTTCACTTATTTCGCAAAACTCCAATGCAGCTTTTATAGAGGCTGCCATAACCGCCAGCGGCCGCATAGGCCGGTTCTTACGCGTCCTTAATTTAGTGACAGCGTGTTCATTTCTGGCATCGCAGGCTAGGTGATAGCCGCCGATTCCCTTTATGGCGATGATTTTTCCTGCTTTTAATAGTTCAATTGTATCGGCAATGGGATTCTCCGAATCTTGTTGCCCGCCGCTCCCATCGAGCAACCCCACCTTTGGGCCGCATTTCGGGCAGGCGATTGGCTGCGCATGATGCCTTCTGTTCGTAGGGTCCTCATACTCCTTGCGACAATCATCGCACATCGGAAAGTCCTTCATTGACGTATATGGTCGGTCATATGGCAATGCCTCGATAATTGTATATCTCGGACCACATTGGGTGCAGTTGATAAACGGGTACTGATAGCGAAAATCGTCCGGGTCATTCATTTCTCTGAGGCAATCGTCGCATACTGCCGAATCAATCGGAATCACAAGCATCGATGTCCCGCTCCGCTCACTCGGAATAATCGTAAAGTTACTGCAATCTTGAATCTCCGTTTCTTCAACCGTTATTTGATTAATTTTCGATAGCCGCGGTGCCCTTTTCCTCAAATCCTGTAAAAATAATTCAATCGACTTTCGGGAGCCTTTCAAATAAATCTTGACCCCATCCATGTTATTTTGCACGGTTCCGTCCAACTGATGAAGGTCTGCGAGCTGAAACACAAATGGTCGAAACCCGACGCCCTGAACCCTGCCTTGCACAGTAATCCTTACCGCTGTATGCATTTTGCATAAGCTCCTTTAATCCAGAAAAACCATTCATGAAGACCTTCCCGTGTTCGTGCCGAAACCGGGATAAGCGTTGACTCCGGATTTATCTCCATTAAGTCCTGTCTCGCCTCTTCGACACTGAAATCCAAGTATGGAAGCAGATCAATTTTATTTAACAGGACAAGCTCGGTTCGCATAAACATTTGCGGATATTTCGGAATCTTGTCATTGCCCTCAGGAACACTAAGAACCGCTACCTTATGGTTTTGACCAAGATCGTAGCCTGATGGGCAGACCAAGTTGCCGACATTCTCGATGAAGAGAATATCAATTTCTTCGAAATCTAATTCTCCAAGCGCAGCTGCAACCATTCGGGCATCAAGGTGACAGCCGCCATGGGTGTTAATCTGGACCGCCTTTGCGCCCATTGCCCTGATGCGATCGGCATCCCTTTCCGTCGCCAAATCACCTTCAATGACGGCGATACGGTATTTTCCGGAAAGTTCCCTGACCGTCTCCTCCAGTAATGTAGTCTTTCCGGCACCGGGCGAACTCATCAAATTGATGACCAATGTCTTGGTTGTTTCGAACAGATCACGATTGAATTCAGCTGCCTTGTTGTTATTGGTTAACACATCCGTTCTTAATGTAACTTTCATCATTGATTACTCCCTTCATATGATAGAACTTGAAACGTTTCTCCCGCCAGCACCTTACCAGAGGGGATGTTGCAGCTTGGACAAAGGGCAATTTTTTGCTCCGGCCGATATTCCAAATCGCATAACACACACTTTGCTTTTGCCTCTTCAAGGTGGATGACAAGTTCTGCCGTTTCAGCAAAAATATGCGGATTTTGATCCCGGAAAATATCAAATGCCATTTTTAAGGCATCCGGCATGGCATTGGCAATTACCCCGACAATCAATTCAATCTTTTCAATTTTCCCTAACCCGTTTACGGCAGCATCCTCTTGAACCAGCTGGATGATATCCCCCATCAAAGACATTTCATGCATGTTAATCACCTACTTCTTAAACTTGGTTAATCCAATTAAATATTGATAGTTCTTTACTTTAATGGGCAGTGATTCAAGATTTAGGTCCCCGGTACTCGTCTTAAAATTAAATTCCTTTTGGCAATTCAAACATTTCCCGCTCAGGTTCAGAGATGTCAGGATAATAATCGCGGAGCATTCTGGGCACACCCCGCTCCTCGCTTGAATGTTTGATTCTTGACGGGAGATTACGATCGGTTTTCCAATAAAAAACTTCATTTCAAGGTCTGAATAAAGCTCATTTACGTTCATCAAGGGTACCCAAGTGATTCCCAATGCCCTGTCCGCTGCTTCCTCCACCTTTTCCAAGTCATCTGCCAGAAATGGTTCATAGGCCGATTTGACGGTGGAAAACAGGCTCCCGGCCATCTCTTTTAAGAATTCTCCCCGTTTCATGCTTCCGTACCCCAGGCTTTTACTTGGTTAATGACAGCGTGCGCAAGTTCACCAAGTCTTGCCTGGTTCGTTTCCGTCAACCCGATTCCCAACTCAAGAGAGGTTGGCTGCATGCCATACATAACAATTTGTTTCGGGTATCGCTCCCGCAATTTTGCCGCAAGCAAGACTTCCTGGAACCCCATCTGGTGAATGGACATCTTGATGCCAAAGTACGCCGGGATTTCATCGTCCTCCAGCCTAATAATGGAACCCCCAGGCTTGCCGGCATTGATCGCATCAATGATAATCAGGTTTTCGGCGTCCTCCACAGGTCCAAGCAGCTTCATTCCATCTGTCAATCCTTCAACGATTTCAATATTTTCATAGTCTTTTAAGGCAGTTTCTAAAATCGGCAGAAGATGGATGCCAACACCTTCATCTGAAAATAATGTGTTGCCAATTCCTAAAATCGTAATTTTATCTTTATTCATCTGCATGCTCCGATCTATAAATTTAACCCTAAATATTCCTACTTTTATGCTATCACTCTGATAAGGTAATAACTGTGAATAATTTTTAAACCTTTTTTGAAAAAATCAAAAAAATTTCACATTTAATTGGAAACAGCTAAAAAGAAATTGGAGCAGCCATTATCCTATTCCTCGACCTGAAAAGGATAATAGCGTACTCCAATTGGCTTTATACACATTATTTATGGTTTTTTTCACCAACTGCCTTCTTTGGTTCAGTTTTATAACCAGTAAACATGGATGAGATGGAGCCGCAGCGTTCAAGATAATCATCACGGAAGGCCAAGTAAACATGCAGCACGATAAACAACATGAAGCCCCACGCAGTCCAATGATGCCATGAACGGCTCAGGTAGCTGTCCCCGAACATATACGGAACCCATGAAAACATTTTAGCCCATACTGTTTCCTTTTGCGGCTCAAAATACATATAGAAACCGGTCAGGATCACAATCAAGGATCCAAGATAGTTGAAGATCCAATAGCTTAAATATGCGAGCGGATTATGGCCCACAAAGTGCGGCTTTTTATTTGGCAAGAACAAATAAAACTTAATCGTTTCCCAGGTATCCTTCCAGAACACCCAGCGCAATGGGTTAAATTTGGAAAACTTGTTTCCCATAAAGCACCAATACATCCGATAGATAAAGGCGGCTGTAAACACAAACGCGGTAAAGAAGTGAATGTATCTGGTCCAGCCCATTAGATTTGAATAATAGGCTTCTTCCGGAATTCCCGCTCCGGCAAAAGGTTTTCCAATATAAATGCCTGTTACCATCAAAATCACGATGCATACTGCATTAACCCAATGGTAAATTCTTATCGGCAATTCCCACACATAGGCCTTCACATCATTTTCCATAGTGGTATATTTGATTGGCTCTTCCGGGTGGTAGGAACTCTCGCTGTTTAAAACTGTAGGTTTCGGTAAGGTTCCCGGAGGCTGAGTCGGTAATTTAGGCGCACCCATTTGTCTCCCCCCCTAACCTATACGGATTTCAGTCATTTTATTGGTTTCCAAATCAGTCAAATGAACAGCACAAGCAAGGCATGGGTCGAAGGAATGGATAATCCGCATGATTTCGAGCGGTTGATCCTTATCCAGCATTGGTGTTCCTTTCAATGCGGCTTCATAGGCACCGATTTTATTTTTGTGATCCTTCGGTGAAGCATTCCATGTTGTTGGAACAACGGCCTGATAATTTTTCGTTTTGCCATCCTCAATATCAATCCAGTGCCCCAATGCTCCCCTTGGGGCTTCCATCCAGCCTACACCTTTGGCGCGTTCCGGCCATGTGCTTGGCTCCCATTTGCTTCTGTCAAACGTCACTTGGTTGCCGTTCGCGATATTTTTCAATAACAAATCCATATCATTGCGCAGCCATCCGGAAATAAGCACTGTTTCAAGTCCGCGCGCCACAGTTCTGCCAAGTGCCGACTGCAATGCTGAAATTGGCAGATTCAGCTTTTGCAAAGTTTCATCTACGATGCTGACAATCTCTTCTTTTCCTGAGGCATAGCCTACAATCATCCTTGCTAATGGTCCGGTTTCCATTGGATGTTCCTTCCAGCGCGGCGCTTTTAACCAACTGTATTTATTTTCGGTATCCAATTGTTTATAAGGCGCTTTCGGTCCGGTATAATTAAATTCTGTCTCGCCAACAAACGGATGCTTTCCTTTTCCAGTTTCTTTGCCATCATAGGTGTACCAGGAATGGTCGATAAATTCCTGTACATGCTTAGGATCTTTAAGATCGACTTCTAATACTTCGTTAAGATTTCCGTTTAACACTACACCTCTTGGCATCCGATATAGCTTGGTATCGTAAATATCGCCGGTCGAGAAATCGCCATAGCAAAGATAATTATTCAAGCCGCCGCCATATGTCCAATCTTTATAGTACGAACCAATTGCAAGCAAATCTGGAATATATACCTGATTCACAAATTCTCTTGCCTGGTCAATAATCTGCGATACATGCATGAGACGTTCGGCATGCACTCCATTATCGCTGTTAATATCAAGTGGCGTCGCCATCCCCCCGACAACATAGTGCGGATGAGGGTTTTTGCCGCCGAAGATAGTATGGATTTTAACAATTTCCTTTTGCCAATCCAAAGCTTCAAGATAGTGGGCCACAGCAAGCAAGTTTACTTCCGGTGGCAGCTTATAGGCTTTATGTCCCCAATAGCCATTTGCGAAAATCCCCAACTGGCCACTCTCAATCAACTTCTTGACCTTATTTTGAACATCAGTGAAGTAACCTGGGGATGATTTTGGCCAGCTTGAGATGGATTGGGCAATCCTTGATGTTTCTCCAGGGTCTGCCTGCGTCGCACTGACGACATCGACCCAGTCCAGAGCATGCAAATGATAAAAATGAACAACATGGTCATGGACAAACTGAGCTTCGTTCATTATGTCTCGAATTAAATGAGCGTTTCTAGGAATCTTGATTTTTAGTGCATCTTCTACAGCCCTAATCGAGGTTAAAGCATGTGTTGTCGTACATACACCGCAAATGCGCTGTACAAAAGCCCAAACATCCCGAGGGTCACGGTCCTTTACAATCAGTTCCAAGCCTCGGACAGAAGTCCCGGAACTATACGCTTCCTTAATGATACCGTTTTCATCAACATCCACTTCGACACGCAGGTGGCCTTCAATTCTGGTAATCGGATCGACAACTATACGTTCACTCATTCTTCGTCACCTCGTTTATCATCAAGCTTTCTTTTGACTACTGTTCCGGCCGCATGAACGGCAACACCAGCAGTTGCAAGTCCGACAACAGCCATACCGACAGAGTCAGGATTCATGGTTGTCTGCGTACCAGGGATTTTCGCCCTTCTAGTGAAGAATGGCCCGTTATCCCAGAAATCTTTTTCCGAGCAGCCAATACAAGGATTTCCCGACTGAATCGGGTAACTGACTCCACCATTCCAGCGCATTTCCGCACAAGAGTTATACGTAGTCGGTCCTTTGCAACCAACTTTATATAAGCAATAGCCCTGCTTTGCCCCCTCATCATCAAAGGATTCGACAAACAACCCAGCATCAAAATAAGCACGGCGGTTACATTTATCATGAATCCGGTGGCGATAAAAAGCTTTTGGGCGGCCAAATTGATCCAATTCCGGCAATTTTCCAAATGTAATAATGTGAGCAATGACACCCGTCATAACCTCGGCAATTGGCGGACAACCAGGTACAAGGATAATTGGAGTATCTTTTACAAAGCTAGTGACTGGCTTAGCACCGGTCGGATTAGGATGGGCAGCCGCAATGCCTCCCCATGATGAACAAGATCCATAAGCAACTATAGCCATTGCACCAGCGGCCATTTCTTTGAATGTTTCTTTTGCTGATATCCCACCAACCGAAAGGAAAGCTTCATCATCAGGGATACTTCCCTCAACAGCCAGGACATATTTGCCTTTGTAATCATTTAAGACCTGTTTCATGGCCGCTTCTGCCTGATGGCCGGATGGAGCAGAAAGCACCTCTGAATATTCTAGTGAAATCATTTCCAGCAGCACACTCTCCGTCTTTGGCTGCGACGAACGAATAAAGGATTCCGAGCAGCCCGTGCAATCCTGAAATTGCAGCCATACTACAGGTACCCTGGTTTTTGTTTCCATGGCTTTTACAACCTTGTCTGACTGTGTGAATTCAAGCCCAAGCGTTGCGGCTAGTGCCGTACACATTTTCAGGAAGTCACGACGGCTAAAACCATGGTCGATTGCGGCTTCATAAACTGTTTTATGTCTTTTCATCCGCTACCCCTCCACATTATTAAAAATAGGAAAAAACTTGATTTCAAGGCAATTGTAGTATACTTTAGGACTTTCGTCTTAATTTTTCAAAAAAATACACAAATCCTTCTTAACTGCATTCTTATCATATATTTAATTTGAAACATGAAAATATTGGAAACTACCCATCCCTTAAAATTATACTTTTACATCAATTTGGTATAAAAAAGACCTTGAGGCAAACTTCCTCAAGGTCTCTTTTTATACTTCTACTAATTCATTTTCTTGTTCTTTTTTTAATTTCTTCCGGTAGACGAATTTTGATAAATTGATGCTGATTTCATATAAAAGCAATAGTGGCATTGTGACTACAAAGTCTGACATAAAGTCAGGTGGGGTGATAACAACCGCGATTAAGACCAAGACAAAATATGCATATTTGCGAACTCTGGCCAAAACAAACGGGTTAATAATCCCCATTGAAGTTAAAAACATGACTACAACCGGCAATTCGAACAGCACACCAAATGGCAACGTCATATTCAAAATGAAATTGAAATACCGTTCAGCAGTAAAGTTTGTAACAAACATATCTTGCCCCATGCTGATCAAAAACTTGAGAACCATCGGAAAGATGGCAAAGTAGCCAAAAGCAAGACCTCCAATAAATAGCAGAAACAGTGCCGGAATATAGGATAAGGTGATCTTTCTCTCAAGCGGTTTTAATGCGGGTTTGACGAACAGCCAGATTTGCAGTGCCAGAACCGGGATTGTACCGGCAATCGCCACCACACCAGCAAGCATGAAATAAATCCACATGATATCGCTTGGACCAAGCACCAAAAGCTTGGTGTCACCGACAAACCATTTATAGATATCACCCACGTAAATAAAACCAACGATAAAAAAGACTACAAAAGCAAGAGCTGAAATGATAATTCTTTTCCGTAATTCCTCTAAGTGATCGACCAATTGTAATTCTTTATCTTCCATGTATTTCCCCTGCCAACTCGTAAATTACTACGTTTTCTCACATTCATATAGGTGAAAAACCGAGAAGAAAAGGTGCAAGACATGAAATCTTACACCTATTTGCTCAATTTTTCCTTTTCTTCTTTGATGTCTTCGATTACATCATCGGTAAGTTCACGCGTTGATTTTTTAAATTCCTTCAAAGTCTGGCCGAAGGCGCGTCCGATTTCAGGTAATTTTTTTGGTCCAAAAATGATAAGGGCAAGTGTTAAAATCAAGATTAAGCCTGGAACTCCAATATTTGAAAACATACTGTGCATCCCCTTCAAATTTAATTGTTTCTACTACGATTATAGTATTGAAATATCAATTTGGGATAATTATTTGAAATAATTCATAGTAAATTCACATATCCAATAAAAATTGGGTTACTGTGATATTTAGCATTTCCAATTTCATGCTCTATTAAATTTAACAATAACCATTGTGTAAGTCAATGTAGATTATCAAATTAAATTGTTAAAATATTTTGACAACTAATATATTTTTGCATATAATTGGAACATTAGAACCGTTATTAAGAAATTTCTAAAGGATAAGGATGTGAGTTGGATGGAATTTTTTCTATGCAGTTTTGATGGGGCCTTGCCGGTTGAGGTAACACTAGATGATGACAACGGAAGATACACCATTCGAAAAAGCGATCGCAGTGGAGAATACTTTAATAGTCCAAAAGAATTAATATCCTGGATTAAAGCACATTTCCATGAGGAAGAATTTTGCCATCCACACGAATTCCATGGCATGCTTGCCAAATTGGCAGACTACGAATTGAATGGAGTTAACTATTAAACAAAGAAGCACCAGCCTCGCTGATGCTTTTTTGTTTAATATTGCTTTGTTTTCGTACGCTGGTAAATTCTGAATTCATAACGATACGGATTTTTTTCATCTGTGATTCCTTGTTCACGGGAGATAAGCTCCCAGTCTTGTTCAGGATATTCTGGAAAAAATGTATCCCCATCAAATTGTTCATGGATGAGAGTAATATAAAGCCGGTCAGCAAAAGCGAAGGTTGCATTAAAAATTTCCGCCCCGCCAATGACAAAGATTTCCTCATTTTGGTCTTTGCAGCAGGTAATAAACTCCTCTACAGAATGGAAAACGGTACAGCCCTCTGAAAGGTAATCCGGCTGCCGAGTTATGATGATATTCTCTCTCCCCGGAAGTACGCGGCCAATCGATTCATGGGTTTTTCGCCCCATTGCGATTGGGTGTCCCATCGTCACCCGCTTGAAAAACTTTAAATCCTCAGGCAGATGCCATGGCAGCTGATTATTTTTACCGATGACGCGATTTTCATCCATGGCCACTATAAACGAAATCATACGCTGACGACTCCTTTAATATGTGGATGCGGGTCGTAATTTTCCAATGTAAAATCTCCAAATTGGTAGGAGAAAATGTCCTTTACATCCGGGTTGATTGTTAATGTTGGCAATTTCCGCGGTTCCCTTGTTAACTGCAGCTTAACTTGCTCGATGTGGTTTTGATAAATATGGACATCCCCAAAAGTATGGATGAATTCTCCAGGCTTCAATCCGCAAACCTGGGCAATCATCATTGTAAGCAGCGCATAGGATGCGATGTTAAACGGAACCCCGAGAAAAACATCGGCCGAGCGTTGATAAAGCTGGCAGGATAATTTGCCGTCAGCTACATAAAATTGGAACATGCAATGGCATGGCGGTAGTGCCATTTTGTTAATTTCCGCCACATTCCAGGCGTTGACGAGCAGCCTGCGTGAATTAGGATTTGTTTTAATTTGCTGGATCAATTCGCTGATTTGATCCACAGTGTTTCCGTCTGCACCTGTCCAAGAGCGCCATTGATGGCCATAAATCGGGCCAAGTTCACCGTTGTCATCGGCCCACTCATTCCAAATCCGAACGCCGTTTTCCTGAAGGTAGCGGACATTCGTATCACCGTTTAAGAACCATAACAATTCATAAATAATTGATTTTAGATGCAGCTTTTTGGTCGTCACCAGGGGAAATCCTTCCTCCAAATCAAACCTCATTTGATAGCCAAAGGTGCTGATGGTTCCCGTTCCAGTCCGATCACCTTTAACAGTGCCATTTTCCAATACGTGCTTACATAAGTCTAAATATTGTTTCAAAATCCACACTCCTCTAACTTCCATTCATATTATCCTATTTTAAGTTACTCAAGGCTCTTTATCAATTCGAAAGTTAGCGGAGCTTTGACATGTAATAGATTCCTAGTTTCTTGAGATAAATAATACATTGCAAAAGTTTCCGCAAAATATTCCTCAGGATAAAGAAAGTAGCTGTTTCCAGGGAACAATTGATCATGTTCTTTTTCCCAGATTTCGTGGAATAACTGTTTTTCACTGATATTATCATATATATAATGGTCAATTGAGTGCGCCATTTCATGCAATTCCAGGTTGATGGTGCCGTGTCCCCTTCCTTTTTCACTAGCGCCAATTTTGACTAATACGACCTTCCCGCCGCCGATGCCAGGGACGTCATCCCAGGTAGCGTTATTCTGATAGCCTCTAGGGGTTATTCCTTTTAAATGACTGGCGGTTGGATTATCGGTGAGCTTACCGGTAAACATCTTTAGGGTGATTCCTTGATCCTGTATTTTAGCTAAAAGGGAATCTGGCAATTTACTGATTCTATTAATAATCCCAGCGGCATCGTTTTGATTAAAGGCTTGCTTGGGCAGGATGACAATTTGCTTTACGCTAGTGGATATGTTGTTGTTAATCGTATGGGAAAGCCCCGAACTTTTTGGAAAGTCAGCAAGCCTGATACCGTCAATGGATGCTTGTGAAGTGGTAATTGAAATTAGGGACAAGCTGAGAATCAAAAATGCGATAAACCATTTACGCATACTATCCCCCCCATAAAAAGTATATTAATAGAATTATAGCATGGTAAAACAATCGAGGGATTTGTATATAACAGGAAAGTCTGGGTATCATTACAAAAGCCGCCTAAAAAGGCGGCTTCTCTAATCAATCCTAAACTTGCAATCCAAAATTGCGGCACAGGGCGGCAAGTCCGCCGGCGAACCCGCTGCCAACGGCATTGAACTTCCAATCGCCGTTATGGCGGTAAAGCTCGCAAATTACTACCGCGGTTTCAACAGAAAAGTCCTCACCAAGGTCAAACCTTAAAATTTCCCGTCCAGTTTCTTCATCGACGACCCGGACAAAAGCATTGCTGACTTGCCCAAAATTTTGGTTTCTTGCCTCTGCATCATGAATTGTCACAGTGATCGCAATCCGATGGATATGTGATGGAACTTTGCTAAAATCAATTTTGATTTGTTCATCGTCCCCGTCACCTTCACCAGTTCGGTTATCTCCGGTATGCTCAACGGCACCTGAAGGATCCTTCAAATTATTATAAAAAACGAAATCCAAATCGTTTACTACCTGATTATTGGCATCGGTCAAGAATGCCGAAGCATCCAGGTCAAAATCAAAACCGCCATGATACCGATTTGTGTCCCAGCCCAGCCCGACGATTGCTTTGGTTAGACCTGGGTTTGTTTTCGTTAAATCAATTCTTTGTCCTTTTGATAAGTTAATTCCCATTCATATCACCTCTTACAAACTTTTATCAGCTATAAGAACGTACAACTTCACTAAGTCCAGCCGCATTGGTGCCGGTTCCGATGGCTGCAAACTTCCATTCATTGTTGTGGCGATAAAGCTCTCCAGTAATTAAACATGTTTTTCCACTGTAGTCATCCGATAAATTATAATGAATTAATTCCTGATGATTGCTTGGATTTACCACCCTGATAAACGCATTACGAATCATGCCAAAATGCTGCTTGCGCTTAACGCAATCATAAATATTAACGATGAAAACAAGCTTTTGAATATTAGCAGGGACCCTATTTAAATCAATGATAATTTGCTCATCGTCACCATCGCCATCACCGGTCAAGTTATCACCTGTGTGCTGGACACTTCCGTCGGCACTTCGTAAATTGCCAAAATAAATGACATCTTTATTATTTTGCAGGCGGTCATTCGCTCCAAGCATGATGACCGAGGCATCACAGTCGATATTGGCACCCCCGCCGCCGCCGCCAAACAAAGAACCGAAGAAACCACCGCCGCCGCCTGAGCTTTGAACCGGATCCCAACCTAAGCCTACCACAATTTTTGAAAGTCCCGGATTTCCTTTTGTCAGATCAACACGCTGGCCTTTTGTCAGATTAATTGCCATTATTCTTCACCTCATCAAATAATTATTAGTATTGCTGTTTAAGTTGCTTAAAGTTTTCCTGAAGCTGTTCCAAGCGCCTTGTACCTTCTTGGCGCAGGCGTTTGTTTTCCTCTTCGATTGCCTTTGTTTCCTGCATACCTTTGATGATGATATTCCATGATTCTTCGATTGTTTCAATTTTAATGCTTGGCCCGCCGGCAAGTCTGGCGATATCCGCGCTTTGCTGTGAAATATTTTGCGCATTTCTGAGCAGCATTTCATTGGTTCGGCGGTCTAGCTCGCTCATCGAATCGGCCACAAGCTTTTGCCTTTTGGCGGCCACAGCCTGAATCAAGCCATTTTTAAAAATAGGGATGGTCGTCACAAAGGCGGAATTGATTTTCCCAATCAGCTTCGTGTTTCCTCGCTGCAGCATTCTGATTTGTGGTGCTGTTTGTAACGAGACCATTTTCGCCATTTCCAAATCGTAAATCCGTTGCTCCAATAACTCAATCGCATTGCGCAGCGAATCGAGCTGCATTGAAGCGAGCTGGTCGCCAGAAGCGGCTTTTGCTTCTAGTTGCGGGAGTTGGTTATTTTTCAAATCCTCTACCTTCAATTCCCCGGCAACAACGTATTTTTCAAGGGTTAGGTAGTACTGATAGTTTTGTTCATACATGGACTCCAGCATATTGGTGGACTCGACCATCTCCTGACGGTATTTGGAAATCTCCACATAGACCTTGTCGATTTCCCCACCCATTGTTTGATATTTGCCAAACAGCTTTTCAACCATTTTCTCGCCTTTTTTAAACAGCTTGCTGAACAGGCCGCCTGATGACTTTTGAAAGTCCTTTGGATCAAATTTATCCATAATTTTTCCAAGCTGCTTCAAAAGCTCCCCGGAATCCTCTACCTTAGTTGAACGCATATTCCCCAGGATTTGATCGGAAAACCTGGAGATTTGCTCTGCCGGTTCCTTCCCAAACTCTAAAACCTGAATTTGATCCCGTTCATCAATTGACCGGGCCAGATTTTGAATTTCCGGTTCCTTTCTTAATGCAAGCTTTATGTCAGATACTTTTGTTTCTGTCAGCAAGTCTTCCGCAGGCTGAGGCGTTAAACCACTGGATGAATTTGGTGATAAGTTCACTGGTTAATCTCCCCTTAAATTTTTTAAGATTCCTTGAAAAAGCCCTTTTTTAAAAATGGACACGGAAGGTTCCTTATATTCCAAATCAAAGACTACATCCTCAAGCCAATGAATATCAAATAATTGCTCATGTAAATAATTTTCAATATCGTTATGGCCGGTCGGATTGTACACGATAAGATCAATCCCAAACTGATTCAGCAGGAGCAGCAGCGCTGCATCCGATCTCGTAAGCATGCCCGTTTTTTCATTGTTAAAAATAATTAGCTTTGGCACCTGCTGTGAATAATCGAATTTCTCCAATAACTGAATCACTTTCTTCGGCATGAATATAGCTTGTGTAAATAAATAAATCTTTACCTCTTCCAAGCTCTCCATCGGCAACGGCTTTAAACCCGGTTTGTCACAAATGGCCCTGACGGCATTGGCAATACCTTTTTGCAGGCCCGACGGTAAAAACGAATAGGGCCAATAATGTGCCGCCAGGACTTTGTCAGGATCGATTAATCCGTCTTTACCGAGCGCATTCCGATAATGGAATCGGAAGTCACTGTTGCTTGGTATGGTAAATGGAAGCTGTCGAACCAATAAACTTTCCTCATGCTCGTCAAGTGAATGTAGGCGTTCCCAATATTCCTTGCGATTTCTGCTGACGCCCTGTATTTTGGCAAACACGGATGGAATTTTGACCTGTCCGTTACCAACGGTAAAATCAGGACGAATCATCGCAATTTCTTTCGAGATGATAAACAATTCATCATAGGTTGTTTTTAATGTAATCGAAGAAGGGGTATAATCTCTTAACTGCCAAGGTTTATAAAGACCTGCACCCTCCTGGTTTAAGATTGTTTCAATTTCTTTGGAGGCCCGGTATGCAACCGTTGTTTTCCTACTCCGCTTCTCTTTTGGGAACGGTTCGGGCGGAAGCGATTTCGGATATTGATGAACGAATGCCCCGTCTACCGCGATCCCGGCCAAAATATCCTTACCCTCAGGATGAAAAATAACGATGTCACAGCCAAGATTGATTAAATAAAATAAAAAATACTGGTGGCTTCTTTTAAAGTCGCCATACCATAAAAATTTGGGCATCTCCCGCTCTGGGTCGGCAACATCAAGCAGTGGCTGCAAATGGTTAATTGACCACTTAATTAAATCAACAAGAATCCGCCTTATTTCTTGATTTTTCAAGCCGCCATTTTCCTGGCTCGCATATAGTTCAAGGGTTGCAATCATCGCTTCCCTAAGTTTGCGATGTAGAGCAGGCACTGGTGATTTTAGCAGCAGCTTTTCTCCTTCTAAAAAGGCGGTAAAGCGATTCACTGACAGATTCTGCTCCTGGTTTATATTCAATACCCTTTGAATTGATTGAAACAATGCATTTTCAATCGATTTATCGAGCGTATCCGCACTTAATAAATGAAGCTTCCATTGCTTTTCCGCAATATAATCAAATAACTGATTATAATATTCGTCCGTGTCAATTGGAACCCCGAGGAATTCCGCAATTACTTGACTGATTTCTATTGTCCCCTTCTCTATTGAAAAGTCAGGCCGTTCCGGAAGCGGCTTTTGCAGCATTCCAAGCCAATTTTCATAAGAGAGGGACCTTAACGGGCGGATGTTTAATTGATTTAATGATGGATTCATTTCATAATCCCCCCCTACTAAAGCAAAACATGGATTCAAAGATAGCAGATTATGTAAGGTTCCTTATCATCATATCATAGTTGGCTTAATGGTTCATTTGTTTATACGAGTCCAGCAAAAAAATGTTTCACATTAAGCTGAATTTCCACCATTTTCACCTTTATTCTTGTCCCTACATAGTATTGAGTACTGATAATAAAGTAGGTGACCAACTTGCGTTTTTTATATAAACGACCCCGAAGCGATGCGATACAGGAAGAACTGGATACATTAATGGAGGTCATGGCTTCCGACATGTTTATTTATCTTGATTTATTTGTATTCAGTTTGATTTTTACCCTGTTTCTTTCCCCTGTCCTAAAATCACTGGCCATGTCTTGTCTTTTCCTCACAGCCTGTTTCAGCTTATTTTCATGCATTTATTATTTTTTGGTCAGTCGGTTCTTCGGAAAGGATTAGCTTTTTAGACATACAAGATTAAGAAATTGCTTTAGAATTTCTTCACTGGCTGCTGCTCCGCTGCTTTTCGTGAGAATAAAGTCCTTACCTTCCAATAGGTTGGCAAGCTCGCCATGGTTGGGGACAAATCGATGTTGGCAGTGCTGCAAAAAGTCCCAATCGAGAATAGAATCCCCCGCTCCAGCAATCATTTTCATGCCTTCGCGATTGCTAATAAACTCAAGTGCCGTGCCCTTGCTGACCGCTTTCGGGATAAAGTACAACTTCCTGCCTTGCAGGGACATTCTCCAGCCTGAACGGAATACTAATTCCTGAAGGTAAGTCCTGTCATTAACAAGTGGCAGAGATTCCAAAATATAATAGAAAAAATACCCACCGGCCTGCTTTAATTGGCCGGTTATCTGGATTTCATTCCTTTCCAGAATCGACAGTAATTCTTCTTGTGAGACTGATTCCCGGTTCATTTTTTCGGCAATCAGCTCCGTCCAATCAATCAGTTGTTCCCCTTTGTATAAAATCACGGCACCATTAGCAGTAATCGCGTAGGGGAAACATTCCCTATCTTCAAAAATAACAAACCGGTTGAACTGCTCAGTGATCCTCGTGGTAACAGGAATAAATAAACCGCTTTGAGCTACCTCTCGCAATGCAGTGTAAGCATCCTCTGGCATATACGACACCCAGCGGCCATCTTTTTGTTCCACTGGTTTAAGTCTTTTAGTCTCATTTTCGCCTAACTCGAGGATTGCCCGTTCTGAATAGACGATCGTCCTGTCAAGGTCAGATGCAAATATCATGACTGATTCCCCTTGACTGATTTAATAATGCCGCAGCAAAGATAGGTAAGGTCCGGATAATCGACCACCTCTACCCCTTTTTCTTTTGCAAGCATAAGAATGTGCTGGACATATGGACTTGACGAGTCTCGCATTAAAATTTTCCAAGGAACTCTTCTTAGCAATACCCGGGTTGTTTCGCCTACACCTGGTTTAACGAAATTCGAATGATCAATTGCAAATCGGGCTTGAATTCGCTTCACATCTTCCATTCCGGTAAATCCAGCTGTCAGCTGCTCGTATTTTTTTTGCAGGGCCATCTCTTTTGCCTTTTCGAAAATGTCGGTAAATTCATTCGCAATGATTTCGATAAAATCATTCGAGACATCTTCATCAATCAGATGCCGGTAAAACTTGGCGCCGTGGAAATCATCACTATTTATATAAGCCTTATTTAAAACAGTTCGGCTTACAAGGCCCGAAACAGTTGAATTTAAGCAGGCACTAGGTATCAAAAAGTCCTCTCTCGTTCCAAACAGGGTTGTGCAGTGGCCCGGGTCGGCGATGACTGCCAGAGTATCATCTAGTTTTGCCCCATATTTTCTTTGATAATCCCGACATGCCTTGGTTAACTCCAGCGAAATGGCCCCTTTTCCTGTCCAGCCGTCAATAAACTGGATGTTTCCGTCCGGGTGCTCACTTTTAATATAATGAATGGCATTTTCGTCAATTCCCCTGTCACGAATAATGGAAATACTATAATGTGGCAGGGAAACCCCATATTTCATCGTTAAATACCGCTTAATCAGAATGCCCACCGGCGTACCAGCTCGGGCAAGTGACACAAGAACCGTGTCTTTCCCTTTTATATGATAAATTTGCTCAGCGACAATTCCGATCGATGCCGCCACTTTTTGTTTATATTGATGTAAGGTTTTCCAAAACAAATCAATGTATTCTGCAGGAGGCTGATATTCAATGGGCAGCGTCTCGCTGTAATGGCCCCCGGATTGCATTTGGAGCTCCCGATTGGCGGCGGAATCCTCCAGATTGACCTCGCTTAAATCCTTTAGTAGAAATAGTACATCCTGTTCTTGATAGGTTCCGATTTTTGCAGGTTTGTTCCTAGTTTGCCGCATGTGTTCTCACCTCTCAATTCGAAAAAAAGACAAGCTTTACCGAATTAAATTGTAATTTTTTCAATTCATTTAACAATGGCTCTAGAGTGGCAGCCTCTGGTTCTCTCTCAAAAAACAAAAATATCTCATCATAGCCGCCTGGCGGGATATTATAAACATTATGGGATATTTGCAAGTCTTCCGGATTAGGGAAGCTAATCCCGTAGCGCGCTCCATAGCCTTCTCGATTTTCAATATAAATTGGACTTCTCGTCGTTGATTGATAGAAAACCCCACTCCCCATGGCAGAGGCAATTTTCATTGGCAGATACATAAACTCCCCGGTCCCAAGACAAAGGGTTCTACCTCCGGTCCTTCTTGATTTTAATATATTGGCTGCTTCCCATACCTGTTGATGGAGCATCTTATTTTCGCTGCTGTTCAATCCAAATCTTCCGGTTTCTTTTATAAAAGGCACTTGATTCAATGGATTTTCCGAAATAAAAGACGTTGTGTGAAATAAGGGTGATAGGGAAATGGCTCCGAGCTTTAGCTCCCCTTGTTCATTGGTATCATCTGTCTCGGAATGGTCCTTGATTTCTTTTAGCTGCTTGATGTGAACATTTCCCGCTAATAAACTGACAGTATGTATCGTGATCCCAAGTTCTTCTTCAAGCCGTGAAAATTCTTGGCGATTGGCTTCGGAACGCCAATCCAGAATGGAAACGACCGTGTAGTCCGTCCTAGGAAAGCTTGCATGAATCGATTGGATGATATTAAGCGCCGTTTTCCCAGTTGTCATTTCATCATCCACTAAAATAATCTCCCGATCATTTTGAATCATTTCTAATGGTATATAACATCGATGGGAGGTGGCATGTGAATGCTCTTCCTCAAAGGTAACCTCAGGTGCATGGGAATGGATTTCCTCCCGAGTGGTATGGAAAAAGTCCGCCTGATGAAAGCAATCGAAAAAAGCGTGGCCAAGTGCCGTTGCCGTTTCGGCAAAGCCTATCACGACCGGATTGATTACCCCAGGAATAATCGGGCCAACCTGATCTGGCTCGTCCTGCAAAAAGGAACGGATCAGCCTTTCCCTTTCTGTCACTTCTCCCCCCTTTACCGACTCAAAATATCGTGCGGCTAACAAAGCTGCAGTCAGCAGCCCTTTATTAGGGTGAATCGGCAGATGTTTTCCAAGCACTTTGCTGACGAACAAAAATGAGCGCTTTTTATTTATTCTCGCTGCCATTGTAAATAACTCTTCCATTGGCAACCCGTACGGATTTTCCAAAACTTCAATCTCCGCCTCAATCGCGTCAAGAATACGAAACGTAGACTTCTTTTTTAATAAGGTCAATGTTTGTGAATTCTTCATGTAACACCCCGAAAAGCTTTGATTTAAAAATCGTTTTTTGTGCCCAATAATAATGGGGCTTTATTTCATTCATTTTATTGGCAAAATCGCTTTTGACGACCCCGATATTCCCAGTTGCCGCGTTTACGATATTAATGGCATCAATGTATTCCTCGTAGGAAACAACGTTCAAGGCCTGAACCACCTTTATATGCGAAGGGTGAATAATGGTTTTTCCCGTGATGCCATTGGTAATATCCAGCATTGTTTCCCTGATTAACCCATCGAGGTGATCATCAATCAGTTTTCTCCGCCATTTAATGCCTTCGTCCCCATAACGTTCCCGAAACGGAGTCTGCCTCAGCTGCGGCTTCAACATTCTGTCCTTGGCGGAAAAATACTCCCAGACCGGCCCCGATACGACATAGGGGCTTTCATGACGCCCAAAAACATTGATAATATCAGAAATACAGTCTCTTAAAACAGCAATATCGTAAACTGTTGTATCGGCACTGCGGCGGATTCCATACAAGCCGCAAAAATCAGTTGCCCCCATGCGAATATTAAGGATATGATCCCTATAGCAGTCGGCTATTTGTTTGATTCCCAACAATTCTTCCATTCTAGATTCCTTATGGATGATTTTGGAAGATTCAAGTATCGGCATTGCATAGAAAGGATGCTGTTTGGTATGTATTTGCTGGACCTGTTTTAGAAACTCCGTTCCGCTTTCAGCTGAAAACTTGGGAATCACGACTCCAGTGAGGAGTCTGGATGCTTCTCCCAACCGGTCTATCAATCTCGCAAACTGATCAAGGCTGCGAATTCTAATAAACATTAGAGGCAAATCGGCCGTTGTGATAAACCCCATATGATACTCGGCAAACAATTTTAATAACTCATCAACCAGCAAGCCTTCCGCCTTCGGCACCTGATGGTCACCCACTGCGTCCTCAAGGTCGATAACAAGTGAGGTTAACCCGGCATGCTTCTTAGATAGAATTTCTTGATGGATATTCGGGCGGGTTGCCGGCATATAGAGGGTTGCGCCCAAACCGAAAGCCAAAAGCTCCCGCTCGGTATATTTCGTGAACTCTTGCGGCTTTTGATAGAAAAACTGCTCAATCTCATCTTCATGAAAATATGTAAAAAACCTCATTTTCGAACCCCTCAGTTAGGTAAATGAAAACTCGCCGACTGGCAAGTCCGTTAGGACGCAGACAGAGGCGTAGTTGAATTTATGCGTTAAGAAATTATAAAAATTTTATAATTTCTTATTAGCTAAAAAATAAGGGAGACAACTCGCGTCAGCCCCCATTAAGCAACATTATGATTGTTGTCCATTGCCTGCTTCCTTCTTTTTGTTCATAAAGTGAACGACAAAGGTTGCTGCAAAGGTAATTAATAAGATGATAAAGAAGGTAGTATGTGCTACATGAATATCGATCGCTGGGAGAGCTAGAAGCATTTTCACAGCAATTAAGAGAATTAAAATATAGGCTGTTGTTTCAAGCTCAGGTACACGGTCAATTAGCTTCAAAAACACCCCTGCAATTCCCCGCATCATTAAGACACCGAGCATTCCCCCTAATAACAGCACCCAAACCTGTTCACTTACACCAAAGGCAGCAAGGACGCTGTCAACGGAAAAAGCAATATCCATTAACTCAACCGCTGCAACCGTTCCCCAGAAAGTGCCAAATAACCTGATAAGCAGTCCGCCTTTATTGATTCCATGTTCTTCCTCATCTTCCGCTTGAGAGGCTTTACGTTTATCGATAAAGTACTTAATGGACAGCCAAGCAAGATATCCTGCTCCTATTAACTTGACCCACCAAAGTTTAATGAGGAAAACACCGACCCCAATCGCGATAAACCGGAATATATACGCACCTAACAATCCATAAAACAATGCCTTTTTCCGCTGCTTTTCCGGCAAGTGTTTAACCATAACCGCAAGAACCAAGGCGTTGTCAGCTGAAAGCAACCCTTCTAGAATAACAAGCGTACCAATAAGTCCCCAAGAAACCGGGTCTGTTAATACCTCACCCCACATTTCCCAATTAAAAAATTGTGCATACGTATCAATAATTCCCTGTAAAACGGACATTAAAAAAATTCCTCCTGGATGTATCTCGAATTTTTGTAAAAAGACCCAGCGAGCGCTGGGTCTCTTGAATTATCTAATATTATCCAACCTGCAAACCGAAGTCTGTAGCGAGTGCCGCCAAACCACCTTGGTAGCCGCTGCCGATGGCACTGAATTTCCATTCGCCGTTATGACGATACAATTCTCCGACAACGATTGCTGTCTCAATGGAGAAATCTTCCCCTAAATCATATCGAATCAGTTCTTCCCCGGATGCATCATTGAAAATACGAGCATAGGCATTAGACACCTGTCCGAAATTCTGATTTCTGCTGGCCGCATCATGAATCGTAATCGTAAATGCGATGCGCTGGATATTGGCAGGAACGGCTGACAAGTCAATATTTACTTGTTCGTCATCTCCATCACCGGCACCAGTACGGTTGTCTCCAGTATGTACGACCGAGCCATTTCCACCCTGTGGATTGTTGTAGAAAACAAAATCTGTTTCACTTGTAACTTTTCCATTTTCGCCTAATAAGAACACGGAAGCATCTAGGTCAAAGTCATGACCGCCATCATATTTATTTGTGTCCCAACCAAGACCGACAACTACCTTTGTCAATCCTGGATTTGTTTTTGTTAAATCAACTTTTTGTCCTTTTGATAAACTAATTGCCATGTTCATTCCTCCTAATTTGGTAATAGTCTATTTACGAGTTTTTCATAAAAAGGTTTCACAAATAAAAAATATTTTTTTATTTTGGTGATTATTGGCATCAACTCATCCAGTTCGGCGGAGTATTTTTATCCCAATAAATTGACCCGAGATCATGGTGGGCTTGAAACTCATCATGATAAGTATGATAATGGAAATTAAACCAGTATCCTGCTTGCGGTGGATTGTCGCGTCTTACATGGAATCGTAAAATATCTTTCCCAGTTAAACGGTTTTTTATATGAAAAATTTTCTCGGAAACGCCAGCGCCGGGAAATTCTGTTATGGCCAAATTTTTCAGGTCATTCTCCGGGAAAAGGGCTGCTGTTTCTGCTATCGCCATTTCTATTTTTGGCAAGATTACATCCCTAAATTCGTTTTCAATCACCGGCTTTATTTTACTGCCAAACTTTTGATAGGATTGGAGTTTTGCGGAAGTAATCATTTCCCTGACAAACTCTTCTCTATCAAACTCTGATTCTTCTCGGTATTCATGGACCTGCGTGAAGCCGCTCTTAGAGGATGGAACTTCAAGGACATCACGTTCAGCCGGCCCTTCGGCATTAACAGCATTTAGGAGCTGGGTAGGAGTTACCAGTCCAAACGTTAAAACTGAAATTAAAACAAACAGTGACTTACGCGCCCAACTTCTCACTCACAGCTCACCTCACTTCGACCGACTTAATATTTTAACGCCTATACAAAATTATTATACTTCTTTTTTTGTAAAATTGGAAAATATTCCAGCTATTTTTCGATAAAACCAAAATGGAATTTGGCATTTTTTCTGACTGATACCTTAAACCCGAATTTTTCGAAACGGTCGCTTTTATAATGGTCCTTTAAGACAACCCGTGATTTTGTGACCCTTAAGGCCTCCGTAATCATAGCATCGTCAAATTCATCATAAAGGGCAAATTGCGTTAAGCCCCTGATTCCTAAAGATTCTCGAATATTTTCATCAAACATCGGGTCAAAGTATACGCAATCGTACGAGGCATCAGGCAGACTTTTTAGAAATTGTAATGCCGGGGCATGAACCACCTCAATCCGCTCCATTGCCTCCTTCATTTCGAAAAGACCAGGGTCCCATGTACACAGGCCTTCTTGGACAATATAAGCCACATATTTTTGCCCTTCAATTCCTGTAACTTGTCCACTCTTCCCGGTTAAAAAGCTAGCTACAATGGCATCGCCGGCCAATCCAAGGGTACAGTCGAGGATTTTTTTCCCTTTTGACAGCTGCGCTGCTTGTGCAAAAGGGTCATGTTCCCCTCGCAACAGCCGCTTTATGCGGAACATGGCGGAGTTGGGATGAAAGAAAAATGGTTCTGTCTCACCTTTTTTATATAATTCCAGCCGCTCTTTTCCAACCACTAAACAATCGCTGTCACAATCTTGCTGAAGCGAATGAATTGATTTTTTCCTTCTAGGAACATACATGACATCAAAGGCAGCTGCTATTCCTTTTGCTTTATCAATCATGTATTGATTGGTGCGTCCTCCGGTTGTCACAAACATCGTATCAATCCATTCCTATTTGCCAAAAAAGGACGACTGATCATCGTCCTTTCTGTCAGCAATATTTTTCGATTGCACCAAGCACGTTTTGCATGACGGTTTCCATCGGCATGCCTTCGATATCGTGGCGCGGAATAAAGTGAACCACCTTTTTATCTTTCACGAGGGCCATCGATGGGGATGATGGCTCAATTCCTTCAAAGTATTCGCGCATTTTAGCAGTCGCTTCCTTATCCTGTCCGGCAAATACAGTTACCAAATGGTCCGGTTTCTTGCCGCTGTTCTGGACTGCCTGTGTCACCGCGGGACGGGCCAAACCAGCCGCGCAGCCGCAAACGGAATTGACGACTACAAGTGCAGTTCCATCGGTAGATTCCATAAATTTCTCTACATCCTCTGCAGTGGTGAGTTCTTCAAAGCCAGCACTTGTCAGTTCAGCTCGCATCGGCTGAATAATTTGTTTCATATACTCTTCATACGCACTTGACATTTTTTCCAACACTCCATTCTTTATTCTTTTTCTGATTTTCTTGCTTCTGTCATTTGTTTCCAGACAGAGCCTTTTGCTTCTTCGCCGCCTTCGATTCGTTCAATCGCCATTTTAATTTGCATGCTGACCTCGAATTCGGGGTCATTTTCTGCTGCCTTCAAGGACGGAAGGATTCGTTCGTCGCCAACTTCGTAAAGAAACATTGCTGCTCGCCAGCGTACCAATTTGCTTGGATCTTTCAACGCCTTGGCCATCTCGTCCTGGGCTTCAGGGAATCCTAGATCTGACAAGCAATCTCCTGCGGTTCTGCGGACTGTCACCGTCTTGTCTTTAAGAGCTTTATATAACAGCGGCAATACGGCTTTATCCTCAATCATTCCCAAATAAACAGTGGCTAATCTGCGAATGGATGGCTTTCCATCAGAAAGGGCCTTTTCCAGTACAGGCAAATCGTCCATTTCCGGGTCATCCATTTGCTCGAGGAGTTGATAACGGATTTGCCAGTCAGGAAATTGCAAATCTTCCAACGCGACCTTTTTTCGAGGGCGTTTTTGTTTTAACTCGGTTGTGGAATCAGGTGTTTGCGCCTTTTGAACCAGCTCGTCAAGACGCTCAATCGGATAGGCAGCAATCAATTCCTCAACTACCTCCGGCCCGACTTGATCCATTTCGCCATAACGAACCCCTTTATTATCCCATTTCCGCAGCAAAATATAGTTATCCTCTGGAAGCTGTGCTTTTTCTCTAGCCTTTAAAAAGTAGTCGGGCATGCCGAACCTTTTTTCAGCAGTTCCATCGGTTAATTTTACTTGAAGTGGAATCCCTTTGAACATCTGGACCTCCACTTTTATCTCACCAAAGTGGTCGTTGATGGCCGTTTCGGTGTGTTCCGTCCCTTGTGCCTTCTCACCGAATGCCTGACGGACCTGTGGCAGCAGTTCCTTCCAGTCAAACTTGGCGTTGCGTTCAACGGCTAAAAAATCGGCAACATGGTAAACGCCCTTAATGCCCTCAACTTGCAGTATGGCTTGGATCACTGCGGGTGCTCCTGATGCTGTTTCCTTCTTATAATTATGGCTTTTGCCCATTGGTAGCTCTTGATCAAGATTGATTTTCATTGTGTTTGGGCTTGGCGTTGGTTCGATGGACTTAATTTTCATCTTACTCACCTTATTCTCATAATATTCTTTTACAAGTTTAACATAATGGATAAGGTTCATTCATGTATGATGCTTTACATACTTTCGGCAAGTTCTGCGAGGTATTCCCAGCGCTCCATTAAATATTCTAGCTTTTCGTTTAGCTCTGCCTCTTTTTTCATTAATTCTTGTAATTTTGTAAAATCACTGCCGGCTGTCGCCATTTCGGCCGACACTTCTTCAATTGCCGCTTCTGTTTCGGCGATGATGTCATCGATTTCTTCCCATTCTTTCGTCTCCTTAAAGGTCATTTTTTTCTTTTTTTCCTTTTCCGGAGCTTTTGCAACAGGCTTTGAAGCGGCAGTTGTTTTTTGTGCTTCCTGGGCAGCCTCTTTTTCTAAGTACTCGCTGTAATTCCCATAGAAGGAATCAATAATCCCTTCTCCCTGGAGCACCAGCAGCTGTTCGGCCACTTTATCGAGAAAATAGCGGTCGTGAGAAACAGTAATCACAACACCAGGGAATTCTTCCAGATAGTCTTCCAGCACTGTCAAGGTCTGGGTGTCCAAATCATTGGTTGGCTCGTCGAGCAGCAGGACATTTGGTGCCGTCATCAATATTTTTAACAAATACAAGCGGCGTTTTTCTCCCCCTGATAGTTTACGGATCGGGGTGCTGTGGGTATAGGACGGAAACAAGAAGCGCTCGAGCATTTGTGCGGCAGATATCGTTTTACCATCAGAGGTCTCGACAATTTGCGCCGTTTCCTTGATATATTCAATCATCCGCTTGTTCTCGTCCATATCCTCGCCTTCCTGGGTATAGTAGGCAATTTTCACGGTTTGCCCCATGATAAACTCCCCTTCATCCAGAGCAATTCGCTTGGCAAGGATATTTAATAACGTGGATTTACCGGTTCCGTTCTTGCCGATGATCCCAATTCGATCACCAGGCTTTACGAGCAAATCAAATTGGTTAAGAATTGTTTTCGAGCCGTAACGTTTGGATCCGTTCTTTAGCTCAAACACCTGCTTTCCGAGCCGGCTGCCGTTTAAAGAGATATCGAGCTTTTCACCCGAAGGTTTACCGCTCGAAAGTTTGTCATCCAACTCATCAAAACGTTGAATCCTCGCCTTTTGCTTAGTAGATCTGGCCTTAGCCCCGCGACGAATCCATTCAAGCTCTCTTCTAAACAGATTTTTTTGTTTTTCATAAGTGGCTGCTTCATTCTCTTCACGAATTGCTTTTGATTCCAAGAAGGCAGCATAATTGCCTTTATAGCTGTAAAGATTACCGCCGTCCAATTCAAACATGCGGTTTGTAACTCGGTCCAAAAAGTAACGATCGTGGGTGACAAGCAAAATCGAGCCTTGATATCTGCTCAAATAATCCTCCAGCCACTTCACCGTATCAAAATCAAGATGGTTGGTCGGCTCATCTAAAATCAACAAATCGGGTTCGGCAATTAAAACCTCGGCCAAGGCAACCCTTTTCTTTTGCCCGCCGGACATATGGCCAACCTTTTGGCTAAAATCTTCAATCCCCAATTTGGTAAGAATCGACTTTGCGTTGGTGCTGGCATCCCAGCCATCGATAGCATCCATTTGTTTTTGCACGCGGAAAAGGTTGTCTTGGATTCTGGTATCGTTGGGAGCATCATTCAATTCTAATAAGGTATTTTCATATTCCCTCATCAGTTTTAAGATCGGGGCATCGCCGTGAAACACTTGCTCCAATACCGTTTTATCAGAAGCGAAATCAGGCTGCTGCGGCAAGTAGGAGATGGTATAATCCTTTCCGGAAATAACCGCCCCGTCATCCGGCTGGTCGATTCCAGCAACAATCTTTAATAAGGATGATTTTCCAGTACCATTAACACCGATCAGTCCCACCCGCTCTTTTTCGGCAATTGTAAAGGAAATCTGTTGAAATAATTGTTTTTCGCCGTATGTTTTTGAAACATTTTCTACTGTCAACATTTTCATGACTCTTGACCATTCCATTCCCGATAAAATTGTGCTAAAAATGTCTCCATCATTTGATGACGCTCTTCGGCCATAACCTTGGCGGTCTCTGTATTTAACAAATCTTTCAATTTCAACAATTTTTCATAAAAATGATGGATGCTGGTAGATTTGCCTTTGCGATATTCTTCGAGATTCATGTCTGTTCTTACTTGAATCGCTGGATTATAGATTTGCTGGCCCTTTTTACCGCCATAGGCGAAAGCCCTGGCAATCCCAATCGCGCCAATCGCATCAAGCCGATCCGCGTCCTGGACGATTTTCGCCTCAATTGAAGTAAGTTCTGCACCCTTTCCGCCTTTATAGGAAATCGTATTGATGATTTCCTTTATATGGTGTTTGTCACCATCAGTGAGTTGTAGGGTATGTAAAAAAAGATCGAGTTTTTGCTCCCCTTTTTCCAAACTGTCATTTAGCTTTTCATCAGGGATATCGTGAAGCAGCGCCGCCATCTCGATAATGAACGGATTGCCGGTTCTTTCCTTTTTGGATATATATAATGCATTCTTGCGGACACGGTCCACATGGAACCAATCATGTCCGGTAGAATCCTCACTTAGTTCATTGTGGACAAATTGCGCAGTTTGTTTAATTATTATTTCAGTCACTTTTATAGCACCTACCTTCATCTTTGCTATTTTATCATGAAAAGGAACAGGAAATGAAAAATAACCCCGAAATATATCGAGGTTATTGAAATCTGCTTATTTTAGATCGTTAAACCAGCTGATCCCAAGGGTATTTTCACCAGCATGGACACCAATTACAGCACCTAAAGGGGCAAAATACACCTTTAGCTCAGGGTAATTTTCCTGCAACTCCCGCTTCCACTCGGTTGTATGTTCTTCATGAAGTCCGTACAATAAATAAACCTCTTTAAACCGATGTTTATCGTAAGCCCGCTTAAAGTAATCGAGAATTTTATCTTTCGCCTTCTTCTCACTTCTAACTTTTTCCTTCGCAAACAAGGCACCGTTATCAAACGAAATGATCGGCTTTACATTCAACATGCTTCCAAGGAAAAATTGCAGCCCTGACATTCTGCCGCCGCGATGCAACTGTTCAAGGCTTCCGACAAGAACATAAGTCTCATTTGTAAGTTTAAGCGCTTCTAATTCTTTGACAACAGAATCCAAAGGTCGTCCGTTACCTAATAACTCCATTCCCTTTTTCAACAGCGCTGACATTGGCATTGTAAGGATGTGCGAATCAACAATTGTAACCGGTATCTCAACCAGCTTGGCAGCTTGCTCAGCAGATGAAACGGTTCCGCTTAACTTTCCCGAAAGATGCACGGCAACAATTTGATCATAATCCTTAGATAGCTGTTCAAATAATGATTGAAAGGCGCCAACTGATGGTTGTGAAGTCTTTGGAGCCTGTTTCAATTCTTTTAATCTTCCAAACAATTGTTGGGGGGTAAGGTCAATCCCGTCAGCGAATTCCTCCCCATCTAAAATAACCGATAACGGAACACTATATAAATCCGGGTCTTAACTCTTCGTCCAAATAAGCTGTGCTATCTGTAACCCAAGCGGTCTTTACCACCGGTCATCTCCCCTTGTAATTTTTATTAGTACCTACTACTAATAGTAACTGTAATTTTTGAAATTGTAAATATTATAAAAGCCCAAAAAAAAGAAACCAGTTATTTAACTGGCTTCTTTTGCAGCAATGTTTCTATATCTTTTGCAAGATCGCTCGGTTTTGTAGTAGGCGCGTATCGCTTAACCACTTTTCCATCACGGTCAACCAAAAATTTGGTGAAATTCCACTTAACCGTATTTAGCCCTAAAACTCCGGGGGTTTGTTTTCTCAAATAAACAAATAACGGATGGGCATAGACGCCATTTACATCCACCTTGGCAAACATGGGAAATGTTACACCATAATTTAATTCACAAAAGGTTTTAATATCGGCTTCTTTCCCGGGTTCTTGGCCCATAAATTGATTGCATGGAAATCCTAAAACACTAAATCCTTGATCTTTATAGGTTTCAAACAGTCCCTGCAATTCCTTATATTGTGGTGTAAAGCCGCACTTGCTGGCGGTATTGACGATGAGTAGTACAGTTCTCTCGTATTGTTTTAATGAAATTTCCTCACCTTCAATTGTCTTGGCCTTAAATTTGTAAACAGACATCTGCTCCCCCCTATTCTCTGCCGTAAATATACTCCCGCGATCGCTGTAATGTGATTACCAAAAAATCAACCATTTCAACGATATCCTCCAATTGTTCCTCACCAATCAGCCGGTCGAACTCGACCGTGACAACATTCCTGATTTGTTTCGGCTTGGCTAATGGATTATATTCGACAACTTGGGTGATTTTCCTTGTCTCTCCCCAAATTTCAGTGAAGATCGCTTCAATATCCTGGTAAACATTGACTTCATCTCCATGTTCCAAAAAGAATTGCAGTCTGATAAAACAGCCGGGAAGCCGCCCCGCCTGGGAGCTGGCTAGCAACTCCGCCGCCAGATTTTCAAGCCCCGATTCCAGTTCGAGCTTTGCGGTGACTGACGGGCCACTTTTTTCGGGCAGTGTCAAGAAAATATTAAAGAAGCGGGACATTTTTGCAAGGTTTATTATATCGTTCCGGTCTGTTATCACAATCTGACCGGCACTGTCACGGTCATAGAAGGAACCCTCGATAACGACTTTCATATTATCGAAAGCAGTTGGATCAAACATGAACGCAGTCGACTCCTTTAGAAAAGTCCGATGGCATTGCCGTTTTCGTCAACATCCATATTTAAGGCTGCAGGTTTTTTTGGCAGACCAGGCATGGTCATGACTTCCCCAGTCAATGCGACAATAAAGCCCGCACCGATTGACGGTTTAAATTCTCTCACTGTAATTGTGAAGTCCTGCGGTCTGCCAAGCTTAGCAGGGTCATCGGAAAATGAATATTGTGTTTTCGCCATACAAACGGCTAAATCTGACCAGCCAAACTTTTCAAAATCAAGCAATTGCTTTTTCGCTTTTGAAGAAAACTCGACATCCCGGCCGCCATAAACCTTTTGGACAATCGTTCTAATTTTGGTTTCGATTGAATCAGACAATTTATATAATGGGTGGAAATTGTTTTCCTCTTTTTCCATTGCAAGTAGCAGCTTTTCGGCAAGTTTAAGGCCGCCTTCTCCGCCTTTTTCCCAAACCTCGGTTAAAGCGGCGGAAACCCCTTCGCGATTGCACCAATCCAATAACGTTTGTACCTCAAGGTCTGTGTCGGTTATAAATTTATTGATGGCCACCACAACTGGAAGGCCAAAGCTTTTAATTGTTTCGATATGCTTTTGCAGGTTGGCAAATCCGAGCGTTAATGCCTGGATATTCTCTTTTGCCAGCTCGTTTTTTGGCACTCCGCCATGCATTTTCAAGGCCCGGATTGTCGCGACTACCACAACCGCTTCCGGTTTGATTCCAGCACTTCTTGATTTGATATTTAAGAATTTCTCAGCACCCAAATCAGCACCAAATCCTGCCTCGGTAATGACATAATCAGCTAATTTTGATGCAGCTACCGTCGCAATGACGCTATTGCAGCCATGGGCAATGTTGGCAAACGGGCCGCCATGGATAAGAGCAGGCGTGTGTTCGATCGTTTGAACAAGGTTCGGTTTAACCGCATCCTTTAATAATAAGGTTAATGCTCCTTCTACCCCTAAATCCCCTACGGTTACCGGCTCTTTGTTATAATTATAAGCCACGACAATTCGGGATAAGCGCAGTTTTAAATCTTTAATATCTGATGCCAAACATAATACAGCCATGATTTCCGATGCAACCGTAATATCGAAGCCATCTTCACGCGGTACACCCTGCAATGGGCCACCAAGACCAATCACTACTTTCCGAAGAGCACGGTCATTTAAATCAACTGCCCGCTTCCAAACAATCCGACGCTCGTCTATTTGCAGCGCATTCCCTTGTTGGAGATGGTTATCGAGCAATGCAGCCAAGGCGTTGTTAGCGGTTGTTATGGCATGCAGATCTCCTGTAAAGTGAAGATTTATATCTTCCATCGGCAATACCTGTGAGTAACCGCCGCCGGTTGCTCCGCCTTTAATGCCCATTGTCGGTCCCAAGGAAGGCTCGCGCATTGCAATCATTGCCTTTTTGCCAAGGCGGTTAAATGCATCCCCCAATCCCACTGTAACAGTTGACTTGCCTTCTCCGGCCGGAGTTGGGCTGATTGCCGTTACAAGAATTATTTTCCCGCTTTGTTTAGTCTTTAGCTTGCCAAGTGCTTCTGTAGAAAGCTTGGCCTTAAACTTGCCAAAAAGTTCGAGATCATCCTCTGTTAACCCAATCTTGGCTGCGATCTCGATAATAGGCTTCATTTTGGATGCTTGGGCAATTTCAATATCAGACTTAACATTCGTTTCCATTACCACATAAATCCCCCACATTCTGTAGTATTTCTTCATGCTACATTTATTTTATCAGAAGAGCGTTTACATTCCGATAAATTTTTGTGAACAAATATTATCTTTTCTAAATTTCAAATAATGCTTATAATATAAATATTGAATTTTTAAAAACAGCTCATAGATTTTATGCACTGTTAATGTACGAATGTAATATAGAGTAATATTCATAAGGAAGGGGAGAAGGCAAATGCCGATTAACATTCCTAAACAATTACCTGCACGAGAAATTCTGGAACAGGAAAATATTTTTATTATGGACGATGAACGAGCCGTCAGCCAGGATATCCGCCCATTAAATATCCTGATTTTAAACTTGATGCCCGAAAAAGAAAAGGCGGAAACGCAGCTTTTAAGGCTTCTTGGCAATTCGCCGCTACAGGTGAATGTAAAATTTCTAAAAACGATTTCATATGAGTCGACACACACAAGCAAACAACATCTTGAACAATTTTACACAACCTTCTCCGAGGTGAAACACCAAAAGTTTGATGGCATGATTATTACTGGTGCCCCTGTTGAGCTATTGGAATTTGAACAGGTAAAGTATTGGGCTGAATTAAAGGAAATCATGGATTGGACTGTAGGAAACATTACCTCCACGCTACATATTTGCTGGGGGGCTCAGGCTGCCCTATTCCATCACTACGGGATACGGAAATTTGAACTATCCCAAAAATGCTCCGGGATCTATTCCCATCAGATTTTTGAGCAGAGTGATATATTATTACGGGGGTTCGATGATCAATTTTATGCACCGCATTCCCGCTATACCGACGTTTCTATTGAAGCCATCAAAAACCACGCACACTTGAAGCTGCTTGCCGCTTCGGAGGATGCCGGAGCATTGCTAATTTCTTCCCGTGACCGGAAGCATGTCATGATCACCGGGCATTTGGAATATGAATCCGATACATTAGCACAGGAATATGAGCGCGATGTCAATAAAGGGCTAGAGATTCATGTACCAGTAAACTATTTTCCTAATAATGACCCGACACAGCCACCGATTAATCGTTGGCGGTCTCATGGGCATCTTTTCTTTACCAACTGGCTTAATTATTATGTTTACCAGGAAACTCCTTATTTATGGGAGTAAGAAATACAGGAACCTGCCGGCTTGGCAGGTTTTTTCGTCTCCTTGTTTATTTTTCAAGAATTTAGAAAGAATAAGAGGGCAAAGGAGGCATTCTCTTGGAAACAATTGTTGCACTGCATCGTAATCGTTTTGGGGATATTATCAGTTTTGTGACTTCGGAAGGAAGGGTTATTTCCTACCAAAAGGCGATAGTCGAAGCAGAAAACGGGGTTATTGCCGGGGTTCAAACCTATTTGGATACAAATGGACATGTTTCGCTAATGCCAGAACATGAGCAAAGCTTTGACTATTTTCCAAATCTATTCTAAAAGCACCTGGAAACAATATTCCAGGTGCTTTCTATTTACTCATTCTCCAGCTCGTTTTTGAATTTCTAATAGTGCTTCAATCCGTTGTTCATCTTCTTCAAAAAATTGAACAAGATCGCCGATTCGGTCAATCGAATCCCAGCTTAAGTGATGCTCGATTCCTTCGACATCATTATAAATATTTTCATCCTTAACGCCGATAATTTTCAGGAATTGCTCCAGCAAATCATGTCTGAAAACAAGACGTTTGCCAATTTTCTTCCCTTTTGCAGTTAACACTAGTCCGCGATATTTTTCATAGACTAAATATTCGTCTTTATCAAGCTTTTGAACCATTTTTGTAACTGAGGAGGGATGTACGGATAGCGCCTCGGCTATATCGGAAACCCGAGCGTATCCTTTTTCTTCAATTAAAATATATATTTGTTCGATATAATCTTCCATGCTAGGTGTTGGCATCCAATACCCTCCAAATGTCCATCATCATAAAAAGTTTACTATAGAACAAAATGAGTGACAAGGAAGTTTGTCGCTTTCCATTCATTTCGTCATTTTGCTGGTTGTTTGTCAAACAAGAATTTCAAGCTATGTTCCTTTTCATCCAAATAAAGCCTGGCATTAAATGTTCTGTCTTTGTTGGTAAAGCCTTCAATGAGGTCTGTTTTACCATCAGAAAGCAGCAGTTTAATATTTTTCTGGGTAATTGTTTTACCGAGAATTTTTTTTGAAATTGTAAAATTGCATTTATTATTCTGGTAATTGCTGCAGCCATAAAAATTTCCTTTGTCCACGATCGAACCATCACATTTTTTGCACGGCCCGAGTTTAGCCGGGGCCCGTCTCTGCCCCCGCTGTTTGCCGGGGGTGAAATTTTCGCTGACCTCCTTGGAAAAGACCCAAGTTGCTGACTGACCAACACTGGAGGTGATTAAGTGATAGACCATCTTTTTCGTCTGTTCCATAAATTGCTTTGGTGACGCCTGACCTTCGGAAATTTCTTTCAGCTTCTGCTCCCATTTTGCGGTCATTTCCGGCGAGGCGAGGATTTCCTTTCCGATTGCCTCAATCAAAATTTTTGCCTTTGCGGTGGCATAGACCAAATTCTTCTTTACATCGATATACGCGCGGTCCTTAAGCATCGTGATAATTCCTGCCCGAGTTGCCTCGGTGCCGAGACCCTCCGTTTTTGCCAATACCTTTTCTAGTTCTTTATCTTCAATATGTTTCCCGGCCGTTTTCATCAGCGTAATTAACTGGCCCTCCGTGTAGCGCTTCGGCGGCTGGGTTTGGCTTTCCTTGACGTCAACCTTCGCCGTTTTTCCCTGCTCTCCCTTTGCGAGCGTTGGGAGCGACGGATCATCATCCTGATCCTTTTGATTAATGACTTTTCTCCAGCCTTCTGCAATTTGCACTTTTCCTTTTGAGATAAACTTCGCCCGTCCATCCACTAAAGTTGTCACATTCGTATATTCAAATACGGCTTTGTCATAATGAGCTGCCAGCAAGCTTTTTACAATTAAATCGTATAATATTCGCTCGTCAGCGCTTAACCGTTCGACATTCGGGATTTGTTCAGTCGGGATGATCGCATAGTGGTCTGTCACCTTTTTCTCGTTGACGTATCTTTTGTTGTCCGCAATGGAAGGAATAGGCAGGGGGAAATATCCTGCATAGTCTTGTAACTGACTTAACTTCCCCAAAATATCAGGGAAATTGCCGGCCTCTTCTTTCGTTACATAGCGGGAATCCGAACGGGGATAGGAGACGTAGCCTTTTTGATAAAGCTGCTGCAGCACATCCAATGTCTTTTTTGGCGAAAATTTAAAACGTTTATTGGCATCGGCCTGTAGGGCAGACAAGTTATACAATAACGGCGGCAGGAATTCCTTCCGTTCACATTGGACCTCGCTCACTTCAGCGGGTTTTTCACGGCAAAAGGCAGCCACTTTCTCTGCCAGCTCTTTTGTATTGACCCTCGTTTCCCCATCATTCTGCCATTTCCCGCTATATTTTTTTCCATTTACAAGGAACTGGGCAATGACCTCCCAAAACGGTTCCGATTTAAAGTTTTCTATCTCCAATTCGCGCTTTACAATTAACGCCAAGGTGGGAGTTTGAACTCTTCCGACCGAAAAAACATCGGCAAAACCCTGTTTTTTTAGGAGCAGGCTGTATAGACGGGAAGCATTCATTCCAACAACCCAATCAGCGCAGGCTCGTGTGTAGGCTTCAAAATAAAGGTTGCGTGTATCCGATTCATCAAGCACCTTTTTAAAGCCTTCTCTGATTGAATTCGGGGTTAATGAAGAAATCCACAATCGTTTCATCGGTTTTCGGCAATTCGTTAACCTTAAGATATTACGGATTATCAGTTCACCTTCCCTCCCGGCATCTCCTGCATGGATAATTTCCGTCACTTGCGGGTCGGATACCAATTTTTTAATAACCGCAAATTGTTTGGCCTTATCCTTGGTCACCTCATATTCAAAGTGCTCCGGGATGATCGGCATGTTGTCCAATGACCATTTTTTCCATTCCTGTTGGTATTTTTCCGGCTGGACCAATTGGCATATATGGCCGATTGCCCAAGTGACAAAAGCACCGTCCGGAAACAGTTCATTCGGAAAGACCTCGATAAAGCCATTCTGTCGTTTGTGTTTAAATATGGATGCCAAGGTTGAACCTTGGTCCGGTTTTTCGGCAATAATTAATTTCACAAAAAGCAGCTCCTTTTTCCCTGCCTTTATTTTAACACTCCAAATCTATTATACATAAATACTTATGAAAACGGCCGGTCCAATTTATAGAGGCGGCGATATCGCTCCTCGGTTTCCAAGAGGTTATGATGGCTTCCTTGCATGGTAATGGTTCCCCGTTCTAAAAAGAGTACCTTGTCCATTTTTTCGACTCCGACCAGATGGTGGGTTACCCAGAGAATTGTTTTTCCACTAAGTGTTTTAAGGATAGTGGCTAACAACTTTTTTTCTGTTAATGGGTCGAGGCCGACAGTAGGCTCGTCCAAAATTACAATTGGCGTATCTTGCAGCAAAATGCGGGCAAGGGCAATTCGCTGGCGTTCACCGCCAGAAAAGCGTTGACCTGTTTCCTCCATTAACGTCTCATAGCCGTCCGGTAAATTAGCAATTATTTCGTTCAAATCGACCATGCGGACTACTTCCTGCACTTCCTCAATAGTGGCATCAGGTTTGCCTAAACGGATGTTATTAATAACCGTTGTATTAAATAAATAAGGTTTCTGGTTTAGAACACCAACCCAGTTTGCAATAGATTCTATTCTACATGGATTGAGGCCATTAATTTTCACCTCTCCTGAAGACGGAGAGAGGGAGCCAAGGATTAAATGTAATAATGTTGATTTTCCGGAGCCGCTCCTGCCAAGAATCGCCACCTTTTCACCCTGGTTAATGGACAAAGTAATCTCGTTTAACAATTGTTCACCAGGGCTATACCCGAATGACAAGCGTTCAATTTCAATCGAAATGGATTGCTGCTGCGCCGAAGGTTTTTCAGTGCCGCCTTCTTTCTCAGGTGGTTTCTCCCGTTCAATCGCTTCAAGCCGCCTCAAGGAATCCAGATAGGCAGGCAGTTCACTTACACCTCTGGCAATCGGCAAAAACGATTCCAAAACCGTAAGGAGCGAAAGACCAAGCGCAGCGATTAAAACGGGCGCAATTCTCCCCTCGGCAGTCAATTTCCCTGCCCAGGCAACGGTAAGGATGACAATTACCCCGAGAACAAACTGGTTTAGTACATCCCGGCCATTCGTAAACGCCAATTTCTGCCGCTCCAGTTTATAGGATTCTTGTTCTTGCTTTTGGTATTCTTCAGTGAACAAAGAATATTTGCCGCTAAAAATCCAATCGCTTATCCCCATTACCGCATCGGTAAGCCTGTCATACAGGCCGTTTTTCAGTCTTTTTAATCGTTCATTTCGAGCTTTCATGTAGAGTAACGAAAAAAGTGGCCCCACAAATAACAGTAAACCAATCATCATCGCTCCTATGATGGCAAATGGAATCGAGAACCACCCCATCCAGATAATAAGGCCTGCATAAACGAAAATGGAAACAAGCGATGGAAGGAAGGTCTTCAAGTAAAAATCCAGTAGATGTTCAATGTCACTGGCGAGAAGTCCCAGCATTTCACCAGTGCGAAACCGCGAGCGATGGAGGAAAGCCTGGGGTTCGACAACTTTATATAGCCTTATGCGCATTTGTGAGAGGATCTTTAAAACAAGCGAATGGGCGGACAGTTTTTCCACATAACTGAACACGGCCCTGCCAATCCCAAATGTCCGCACACCGACAATTGGCACATAAACCATCAAGATGGATTCTGGACGGGTTGCCGCTTTGGAAATTAAATAGCCGGAAGTAAACATAAGGCTTGTACCCAGAAGGATGGTCAGGGTCCCAAGAATAATTGAAAGAACGAAAAATCTGCTGTATTGACGGATATAGGCAATAATCCAATTTCCCCTGCCCATTTACACCTCTCCTTCCTGTGCTTTGACAAGCTGATAATACACAGATTTATTGGCCAACAGCTGTTTATGGTCACCACTTTCGACAATCCGTCCATGTTCTAGGACGATGATTTCATCCATATCCCTCATCCAATGGAGGCGATGGGTCGCAAGAAAAACCAGCTTACCTTTAAAAAAGTCTAGCATTTTTTCCTTCAATTCCAATTCCGTTTCAATATCCAAGTGGGCTGTCGGTTCATCAAGCATAATGATTGAACGTTTTCCTAAAAAAGATCGCGCAAGTGCAATTCGCTGTTCCTGACCGCCGCTTAAAGTCCGCCCGCCATCACCGATCATAGTGGCCAGACCTTCCGGCAGTGATTCGATAACGTCTAGCAGCCCGGCATACCTTGCCGCCTCGTAAACTTCATTTGCTTGAGCATCAGGATGATAAAAACGGATATTATTTAATACAGTATCATGGAAAATATAGGGATGCTGCGGAATATAACTAAGCTGCCGCTGCCAGCTTTTAGCAGCCAGCGTTTCCACTCTCTGCTGGTTGATCTGGATATCCCCTGATACCTGCTTTAAAAAGCCGCTTAGCACATCGATTAACGTTGATTTTCCTGCACCGCTTGAACCAATAATCCCAATTGTTTTGGCCCCCGTTACATTTAGTTCAATATCCTCCAAGGCTGTTGCATAATCATCATCATATTGAACTGATAAGCCCTTTATCGTGAAATTTGTTGAGGAATCCCAAACTGGAACTAGAGTGTCTAATTCCTGAAAGGTTTCCCGCTCCAATAGTTCTATGATCTTCTTCCCGGCATTTTTTCCATCAAGGGTGGCGTGATAGTCCGAACCTAATTCCCTAATCGGCACGAAGTATTCAGGCGCCAAAATCAGAATGGTTAAGGCAGGGTGGAGATACATGCCTCCATTTATTAAATCCAGGCCTAAAAACACGGCAACGGTGGCAATCGATAGCATGGTAAAAAAGTCCAGCGCAAAAGAAGATAAAAACGCTATTTTGAGGGAAGCTAGTGTTGCTTTGCGGTACTGTTCACTTACATATGCAATCTTGTTCACATGACTTTTGGCGAGTCCCAAATATTTTAACGTTTCCAGGCCCCTTAATGAATCGACAAAATGATTAGATAAAAGATGGTATGATTCATATTGGCGGTCTGCCTTTGTTCTTGCAGCCAGCCCAAGAAGAATCATAAAGATGACTAAGAGCGGCAACGCGAGGGTCAGAATGACAGCAGAGCGGGCATTTAAGGACAATATAAAAATCATGATGGCCATTGGAATAAGCGCCATATTCAGCAGTTTCACCAGACTTAGTTCGAGGTAATGGCGATATTTAGTAATCCCTTCGATTACCAATGTTACTGTCTGCCCTGAACCTTCTTTTTTGACAAACCGCGGCCCTAATCGGAACAATTTTTCCAATAAAGCTGCATGGAGAGTTTCACTTGCATAAGCGGCAAAATGAAAGGCGATATGTTTTTTCCAAACAGCAGCTCCTTGACGAATGGTCAATGCAAGAAAAAAGATAGCCAATTCTCTTGCAGCATCATGAAAAGAATCTCCTCCAAAAAGTGAGGAGATTGCCGCGGCCAAATAAAAGGCCTGGGTTATAATCATACCCGCTTGAATGACGGTTAAGGCGGCCAACTTTGCAAGGACCGCCCTAATCCCTTTCAGTTTAAATAAAGCTTTATCCATTAGTAAGTCAAATGCTCCTTATCGGTTACTCGTTTACGGAACACATAATAGCTCCAAATCGTATAGCCCAAAACAAATGGCAGGATTGTTAAGGCAACAATCGTCATGATCTTCAAGGAATAATTACCGCTTGCGGCATTGTACACAGTTAAATCAAAAGCCTTGTCGATCGAGCTAATCATAACCCGCGGGAAAAGCCCGACAAAAATGGCTGATACGGTAAACGCCAAGCCAAGGCCTGTCATCGAAAAGGCCAAGCCCTCACGTTTTTGCCTATTAAACATGTAGGACAATCCATAGGCAGCGACGATCAATACAACCAGGATCAACTCCGGAACGAGCCGTACCTCAAAAATATCGGTCATCAGCCAGGAAAGTCCGACGAAAATAACTAAGGCTCCCAACACCGTCCAGACAACCTTTTTGGCCAATACCGCCGCCCGCTGTCTAAGCACACCGTCGGTTTTTAATGTAACAAACTGCAAACCATGCAAGAAGCACAATAAAGTAACCGTAACTCCGCCCCAAAGTGAATACACATTGATAAAATCAAAGAATCCCGGTGTCATGTTCATGTCTTGCCCAATCGGCATTCCTTTCAACATGCTAGTAAACAGGACCCCAAGCAAAAACGGCGGGAATAAACTGCTAATAAAAATAACCCAGTCCCAAATTTCGGTCCACTTAGGGTCATCCACTTTACGCCGGAATTCAAAAGAGACGCCGCGGCCAATTAAACAAAGCAATACAGCCAAAAGCGGCAGGTAATAGCCGCTGAACATGGTTGCATACCAATGCGGGAAGGCCGCAAAAATGGCCCCGCCTCCGGTCAGCAGCCACACCTCATTGGCATCCCAAAACGGGCCGATTGTATTGACCATCACCGTCCGTTCCGTCTGATTTTTTGCCAGAAGACGTGTCGACATCCCCACTCCAAAATCAAAGCCCTCAAGAAAGAAAAATCCAATGAAAACCACGGCGATTAAGATAAACCATAATTCGTTCAATTCCATCTTAAGCACCTACCTTAAATGGATCTGTCGGATTTTTCAATGCAAGTGCATCCTTGGCATCCGGACCCTTTTTTATTTCCCGAACCATTAAGTACACCATGACAATTAATAGAATCGTAAACACAAGCAGATACATAATTGTCGAAAATAGAATCATTCCCGCAGAAACGTTTGGAGAAACGGAATCGGCCGTGGTAATCAAGCCAAATACCGACCATGGCTGGCGCCCGACCTCTGTCATTATCCATCCGGCGGTATTGGCCAAAAACGGGAAGGCGATAGCCGGAATCATCAACTTCATGAATAGCGGGCTCGTTTCAAGACGCCCCTTTCTCCAGAGTAACATGCCGACTATGGGCAGGATCATCATTGCCACGCCAAAACCGATCATTAACCTGAAACTCCAATAAGTGGTTTTTACCGGCGGGATATAGCTCGTTCCTTCGCCGACGACAGAATCATATTTTTCGGTATATTCCTGTTGCAGTGTTTCCATCCCTTTCAGGCTGCCGTCAAATTTCGAATAGGACAAAAAGCTTAAAGCATACGGAATATTAACTTCAAACTTATTTTCATGATTCTCGGTATCAATCCAGGCAAAAGCCGACCATGGTGCAGGGTCCGGGGTATCCTTCCAGATCCCTTCAGCGGCTGCCATTTTCATCGGCTGCGTTTTAACGAGGTACTGGGCCTGCGTATGACCGGTGAGAGCGACACCGATACTGCCGATCAGTCCAAAAATCAAGGCCATTTTTAACGATTTCTTATAAAAAGCGATATTCGTTTTTCTGAGAAGATTATAAGCGCTTATCCCGGCCACAAAGAAAGCGGCGGTACAGATTGCACCGGTAATAACGTGCGGGAATTCGACGACCAATTGTCCATTGGTGATTAGAGCCAGAAAATCATTCATTTCCGCGCGTCCATTCTTAATCGCAAACCCGACAGGAACCTGCATAAATGAGTTGGCGGATAGGATCCAAAACGCTGATAATGTGGTTCCAAGCGTTACAAGCCAGATACATGCGAGATGGAGTTTCTTTGACAGTCGGTCCCAGCCAAATATCCATAGCCCGATAAAAGTTGATTCCATGAAAAAGGCGAGCAGCGCTTCAATAGCCAACGGTGCTCCAAAAACATCCCCGACAAATCTGGAATATTCCGACCAGTTCATTCCGAATTGAAATTCCTGGATGATCCCTGTAACGACCCCGACAGCAAAATTTATCAGAAACAAATGTCCCCAAAACTTTGCCATTTTTTTGTAGAGTTCCTGTTTTTTAACTACGTACAACGTTTGCATGATCGCAACCATTAGGACAAGGCCAATTGACAGCGGAACAAAGAAAAAGTGAAAAATGGTTGTAGCCGCAAATTGGATTCTTGCCAATAAAACCGGATCCACTTTTAACACCCCTTTTAAATTATATTTTATTATGCATAAAACATTGCTCACGTTTTCACATAAAAACATTATATATTATTATTTTAGAATCATTTTAATCTCACCCTAATTTTACCAAACAAAATAGGGCAACCTTGAAAGATTTTTGTCAATTTTGTTACAGTTATCAATACAAAAAAACCGGGTGCAGACTGCAATACCCCGGTTTTCATCCATTATTTAAAGCTGTTTCAATATTGGTTTTTGTTATACCAATTCTCTTCCGCCACAATGTTTGAAACAGTCAGGATTAGTGATGGAATTCGTTCGACATCAAATACAATGGCACCAATTTTTTGCGTGAACATAATAAAGGCGCTGCCATGCGGGAATTTCGCAAGATTCTCTCCAATATGCAGCAACGACAGTAAAATTGCCTGTTTTTCTGCTTCATCAATAGCTAATTTGGGAGAGAACCTTAAAATCCATTCTCCGCCATCGATTGAAAAACGAAACAAGCGGCTCCACCTCAACATGTAAAGGATATTAATTAAACATATGAGGGAAAGGTATTTTTATGTAGGCTAATTAGTATTTTTTTCGCAAAAAAGCACCTTGTATAATGCCTTCTGAATGCTGAAAAAACCTTTTCGGCGTTCCTTGACTGTCCAAAGGCATTATTGTATATTTAAAGCATCATGTAATCGAATACATTAGCAATTCCGCTAAAACTTTCATTACATGACAAATATTTATCTTTGACACCAACTACAGGTGTTCTGAAAGGCTTAGGAGGAAGAAGTACATGCAAAATGGTAAAGTAAAATGGTTCAACAATGAAAAAGGCTTCGGATTTATCGAAGTTGAAGGCGGAGACGATGTATTCGTACATTTCAGCGCAATCCAAGGCGACGGGTACAAGTCTTTGGAAGAAGGTCAAGAAGTTTCTTTCGAAATCGTTGAAGGTAACCGTGGACCTCAAGCAGCAAATGTTGTAAAACTTTAATCTACTAATAAAAAATCAAGGCTGACAGCATGTCAGCCTTTTTTTGTTCTATTATTGCAGTTTTTTTCCAAAATGTTGAATTTCTTCCCCTATGGTACATTGAGTAATGCAAAACCGGTGTGCCGTTCTTCGGCCCTGGTCCTTTTTAATTTGCCGGTGTAAAAAACAGCCTTCACAGTATTGATTCATAAGGCGTTCCACCTGTGTAAACAGTTCTTTTCTTGCCATATCCTTTTCCAGTTATTCTGCACCCCGTTCCTTATAGAATGATCGTTTTGGCAAATATCTCCTTTCCCTCCAGCGCCTGGGTTGCAAGTTTATCCGCTTCCTTATTATCCTTACGCGGGATTACGGTGTATTTAGGATGAATATCTAGTGCTTTCATTTTTTCTTCAATACGGTCAAGCCAGCGATTCAATACATCTTCATAACACGGCCATTCTCCTTCTAATTGCTTTAACACCACTTGTGAATCACCCTTAAATTCACATGATAAATGACTTACCCCTAAATCCTCCAAAAGATTTAAAGCATAATATAATGCGGCATATTCGGCCTCGTTATTTGTCTCCAGTTCATCAAACCGCTCATTGGCGCGAAGCCGGTATTTCTTCTTGCCCTGGTTGAAAAAGATAACAGCTCCAAGCCCGGCCTGATTAGTTTCCTTTTGAAAGCCGCCATCAAAATAGACAATAATATCATGAGGGTCTTCTTCAATTTCTGCCAGCAGCTTTTTCATTTCCTTTAATATCCACGAGGTCCCTTTTTCATCATAAAAATACAAATCACTTACCTTACCTGCTGCCTCAAGCTCTTCCCCCATTTGCAAGGCAGTTTCCCCAGTAACCCAATCGGCAGAACATTGAACCCTTTCATTATTTTTTAATTTATATTTCCATTCCAATCTATATTTCATCATTAGTCAGCCTTTCAAAGTTTTTCACGGATAGCTATATATATTATTCCCTTGAATGACATATTCCTTTCTGTTTTTTAAGAAAGATAAAAGAAAATGGCAAAAAATAGGACCCCCTAATGATTTAGGGAGTCTTCATTTAAATGGTAAGCAATTGATTTTCCTTTACAAACCTTATTGCGTCTTTTCTAGTTTTGAGTTGATGCTTTGTAAATGTTTCAAGCAAAGAAACATAAAAGCTGCCGTCAAAGGTTTTCTGTGCTTTTAAGGTCAGCTCAATTGCCGTTTTAATCAGTTCATCGTCAGCACTTGTATAGTGTTTCCCAAAGTAAATGAACCCGATTGCATCCTCTTGAAATAAAAAACCTTTCCCTCTCAAGTAATGCAAATAATCCTCTAACGTCAGCACTGATTTGTCAACCCTCTCCAAACTTTCGTTAAACATCCCTCTAAAATTTTAACTTAAATTTCGACAATTTTCTATCTTTTTTTGTGCATAGATGGCCGATAATACCAATAGCAATGCCAAGGATTGCACCGCCCAGCACTTCTTCCGGTTCATGTCCAAGCAGTTCCTTCAGCTTCTTTGGCGATTTTTCCTTGAATTCCAGTGATTCTTCCTTGTGCACCTTTTCCATTAACTCGTTCATTGAATTGACTTTCAAAGTCAGTTCACCAGTCTGCCTTCTGACTCCTTGGGCATCATACATGACAATTAACCCGTAAATTAGGGATAAGGCAAAGTCGACTGTCGGAAGCCCTCGTCTTAAGGCAATATAAGTGGTTAATGTGGATACACCAGCCGAATGGGAGCTTGGCATTCCGCCAGTTCCAAAGAACAGTTCCGGCCGCCATTCCCTCTTCTTTATATAGTGAATGGGAATCTTTAGTCCCTGTGCCAGCCCAATGCTTAACAGGGCTAAATATACACCTTTGTTCATACCATCACCCCTGTCCTTATTGTTCAAAAAGTTGAGTTTTATTATGCGGGCAGGAAATACTACCATTGTGGGAGGTGAACATATATGGCAAATAAAGGCAGTGGAGCAAATAATCGCGGAACAAAGGCCCCAGGAGTCAATCCGCAAGGGTATGGACAGGATGCTGAATTTTCCGAAGCACCGAAAAGTAAGCTGGAAAATCGGGCAAAAAAATCGAATACAAAAATTTAAACATAAAAGAAAAGGGTGCCTCATAAGAGACAACCCTTTTCTATGATATAAACGCTTCTTCAAGCGGCAAAAGGCGATGCACACCCCTAAGTTCCAGTTCATGCAATTTGCTTAACGCTTTTTCTTTTTCGATGCGAAGCCCGGCAGCTTCGAGATTGCAGGTAACGGGAACATCACATTTGATTTCCGCGAGCTTGCGGGACAGATAAAGCATATCCAAATCCTGCTCGATTTTCGTTTTATGTGATTTGGACAGCAGGTCAAGATTGGATAAAATCCCCTCGACATGTTCGAATTGCTGCAGCAGTTTTAATGCCGTTTTTTCACCGATTCCTTTGACTCCAGGATAATTGTCGCTCGTATCCCCCATCAGTGCCTTTAAATCGATCATCTGTCGCGGCGAAATGCCTTTTTCTTCAATAAACGTTTCCGGTGTATGGACAAAATAATTTCCATAGCCTTTCTTAAGCAGGATGACCGAAATCCTGTCATCGAGAAGCTGGAGGATATCCTGATCTCCTGTCAGGATCGACACATCTGAATGCTCTTTTGCCTGATTGGCAATTGTACCGATACAGTCATCCGCTTCAAACCCTTCCAAGCCGATATTAGGAATATCAAAGGATTCAACAACTTCCTTCACTAGATCAAATTGCGGAATCAACTCTACCGGAGCTTCTCCGCGGTTCCCTTTATAATCAGGGAACAGTTCGGTCCGAAAAGTTTTGCTGCCCATATCCCAGCAAACCGCAAGATGAGTAGGCTTAAATGTCGATACTGCAGTAAACATATGTTTAATAAAACCATGGATGCCGTTGGTTGGAATCCCTTTTGAATTTATCATAAACTGCCCTGTTACAGCCGTTGCATAAAAAGCACGGAATAATAGAGCCATACCATCTACAAGCATTAATGAAGGTCTTTTGTTTGTCATTTGGAGCCCTCCTAATAGTGTTTTTCGACAACACGATTTCCATTATAACACATTTTGGCCCCAATTTACTCTACTTTATTTTCCGGATAGGAAATCCAGTCACTGAAACTGCCTGGGTAGAGCTTGACATTTTTGTATCCGGCCTCCTTTAAGGCTAGAAAGTTAGGTGTGGCCGTGACTCCAGAACCGCAATAAACAATGATTTCTTGTTCGGAACTGATATCTAAAAACCGTTCTTTTTGTTCCGAAACCGGCCTATATTCACCGGCTGAAAGCCCCAGCATCCATGGCTTATTGACTGCACCAGGAATATGCCCCGCTATCTTATCAATCGGTTCTTCAATACCGAGATAGCGCTTTTCTTCACGAGAGTCGATCAGAACAACATCTTCTCGTTGTCTAAGTGCCGCCTGCTTCACCTCGTCGACAGAAGCGACTATATCATGCTTAAGGCTAATCGTGAATACAGTCTTTTGATAGGAAGGAACTTCTGTTGTGACGGGGAAGCCGGATGCTTCCCACTGAGTGAACCCACCATTAAGAACATATACCTTATCATGACCCAAATAGTGGAGCAGCCACCAAAAACGAGCCGCAAACGCACCTTCGCCTCCATCGTAGGCAACAACAGTCTTCGTTTCATCAATCCCGGCGGCTTCAAGCTTGGTAATAAACTCATCATGGTCCGGGAGCGGGTGGCGCCCTCCGTGCTCCCTCACCGGACTTGATAAATCTTTTTCCAAATCAAAAAATACAGCCCCCGGCAAATGTCCCGCCAAATATTCCTTCTGTCCTTTTATTGAATCGGCCAAGGAAAAACGACAATCCGCAATAATTACGGTCTCATCATCTAAATGAGTCTTGAGCCATTGTTTATCCACTACATACTTCATCAAAAACTCCCCCAGGCAATTAGTTTTCAAGCTGACGAGAAACTTCCAATAACATGTCAAGCGATACGCCGCCCTCTAAAGCCGCCAAAAGACTGAAATAAAAATCATCGCCTTCCGCCTTCATGTGCTCTACCAGCAGGTCAAAGTCTTTGCTTAACTGTTCATCATAATGACGCTTAAGCCGTTCGCCCTCGAGCTTCAGATAGTCATCTGCAGGCGTTGTTAACACACGGTACAACTCCTCATTCATCAACTGCTTTTCATTTTTTTCAAAGAAAGCTTTCGGGTTTTTAAAATAGGATTTTGCCTTTGTAAAAAGCTGTTGCTCAAGCTCGACAAACGCCAGCGGGAAATCAATTTCCCCGCCCGCTCCTCTTTCAAAATTTGAAAAAGATAAGTCTTGGTTGATTTCATTTAATGACCGAATAAGGGCTGCTTGATAATCGGTGAGCAGCTTATCGATAAATCGATCGATTCTGACGGTAGTTGCCCGCATTTCCTGGGCAAAATCAAACCCGAGACTTTCTAGAAATTCATCAAGGGCTGCCTGCAAAGCTTTCTTTAAATTGCGGCCATCGTCCCGAAGTGTGGATGGGTTAAAGGCCTCTTTAAAGAAATCATTAAAGCGCAGGAACACTCTTTGCTTGATGTAATAGATGAGTTCATCGGCTTCTTGGAAAAGCCGGGTCTTTAATGGCTCGACAGTTTGATTTGCAAACAGGGCCTGAATGAGCCCTTTCTGTGTTTCCAACTCCAAACGCTTTTGTTCTTTTACGCTTTTATCTTCCTGTGAATTTTGAATTAGTTTCTTTACCAATAACCTTACCCGTTCAAGTTCCGATTCCGCGGCTGCTATTGCCATTTCAGTCAGATCATTGGCAATGAACCGGTAGAATGCTTGTTCAAATCGGGGCAGCCCGGATTCATGGCCATTAAAATTGTTTGTTTTTTCCTGCAAGCCGAGCAGGCTTGACAATGGATATAAATGCGGGTTGCGGATGCCATATTGGATTAGCTGCCCGGAGACATAATCGAGGACTGAATGTTTTTCCTCTTCATCTTCCGCAAGGTCAATCGCATTGATAATAAAAAACATTTTATCCATTTGGAATGATTCCTTCACGCGGCCCAGTTGAATCAGGAATTCGCGGTCTGCCTTAGAAAAGGCATGATTGTAATAAGTGACGAAAAGAATCGCATCCGAGTTTTTGATATAATCAAACGCAACGCCGGTATGACGGGCATTGATTGAATCTGCCCCAGGCGTATCGACAAGGGTAATCCCTTTTTTGGTTAACTCGCAATCATAATAAAGCTCAATCCATTCAACAAAACAAGATTTTTCTTCGTGAGCAACAAATTCATGAAATTCCTTCAAGTCGGTTGATTTAACGGTTCCAAGCTGATTGGCAAACCTGCCGCAGCCCTGATTAAAAGCCTGTAAAAAGGCATAGTGGGTTTTCTCAAGCACCCCCTCCTGACCTTGTTCAAGCATAATCTTGTCAATTTGCTTGGCAGCTTCGACAAAATCATTGGCATGAGAATCAAATACCTTAAGCGAACGGTTTAGATCGTCAAGCATCGCTTGTTTTTCCTTGAATTTGACAAGGACAGTGCCGTGCTGATATTCCTTAGTGACCGGCTTTATTTTATTGATTGCCGCAGTCGTGGGATTTGGCGAAACCGGCAACACCTTCTCGCCGATGAGCGCATTGGCAAATGACGACTTTCCGGCACTGAAGGCGCCGAACAGCGCCACAGTAAATCCTTTATTTTCCAGTCTTTCCGCTTTTTCAACCAATTCCAATCCGAGCTTTTGAAATCCTGGAAGCCCCTTTACGAGTCCTGAAGCGTGTCGAAGTCTATCTACTGTCTGCTTTAAATGCCCCACAGCACCTTTAGAATGGTCATCTTCATGTTCAGCATGAAGATAAGCCGGGACTGCATTTACTTTATTAACTGTTCTTTTATTAATATTCGTGCTAATGTCCGTATTGGTGTCAGGCACCAAGTGAGATTTTATTACATCAAACTCTTCTTCCCCTGCTATAAACAGCGGGTTGTTTACATCTGCCAAGCCGCCTTCGTGATTAAGCAGTTCTTCGATTACTTGTTGGTTTTTCGCAATGGCTTCTTTATATTTTTGCAGTTCGGCCAATGCGGTTACATATCTGCCCAATTTGCGATATTCTTCCTCATATCGCTCGCTCTGTTTGGTTGCTTGTTCCTTTATAGCAGCTACATACATCGCTTTTATTTCGGCCAGAGAATTTCTTGCGATTCGCTTGATTTCATTCGCAACGTCATCAGTATAATGAAGGAGGTATTCACCGGAAAGCAAGGCACCCGATTTTACCACTTTTGTTAGTCCATCCTTGGAAACAGGGATTGAATAGGATTGGGCTGCTAGAAGCAGCTCTCCTACATCAAGCTCGCGCTCCTTTAACGTCCGAAGCAAAAACTCACGAATATGCCACTCAAGCTGTGATTTTGTTTTTTCCAGAATATCTTGATGAAAGCTTTCAAGCCTTGCGTTTCGTTCTTCCTCCGTCTTTTGTTTGGAAAATAGGAAACCGACTTTAAACCCCGGCTGGCATGATTCCAAATATCGTTCTGCCAATTCTCTTGTCCCAAATGGCATTAGGTAAGCATTTTTTAACAATTGGGCAATTTCGAAATCAAAGGATTTTTCCTGCTCTTCTGTTCCCGCTCTCAAAATCTGCAACTTATTTGTAATCCTAGTATAGGAATCAAGCAGTTCAGATTTCTCCTCATCGGATAATTCATCCAGGATGGTTTCGGATGGCAATAATCGCTCCGCTTCCAGTTTTTCCACTTGGTCAAGATGATTGTGGGCAAGCTTTTTCAATGAATGAAACACTGACGGGATGATCAATTGATCCTTTGCGGCAAGCTTATCGGCAATAAATCTCTTTAACTCACCGAATTGGTTGTATCGGTGGTCTTCATGCCTCAAGGATGTATAAAAGATACCTGCCGGTTTTACCCCCCATGAAGCGAATGACTCCGTGACACTATTTTGAAAATCTTGAAAACGCAATTCTTCTTCCTTATGTTTATCAATTTGGTTAATAACCAAGTAAACATCTTTCCCAGCCTGAGTCAGTTCTTTGGTGAACAGAAAATTCAGCTCAGCCTGAACATGGTTATAATCCATTACATAAAAAATCAAATCAGCAAGATGAATCGCTGATTCTGTTGCAATTCGATGGGCATCATCAGCAGAATCAATCCCCGGCGTATCCATGATCACCGTATTCTGAGGCAAATGCGAATCACTGTGACTGATCTCAATTTCTTCGATTTTGTCGCCGTCCTTGCAATAGTTCTTGACCAGCTCATAATCATAAGGGGCTAAATAAAGCCGCGGTTTATCGTTTTTAAAAAACACTTTTGCATAATCTTCGCCACTCTTGACTTTAACCAGGTTGGCACTGGTCGGAATCGGGCTTGATGGCAATAATTTCTCCCCAATCACCTGATTGATCATGGTCGATTTGCCTGCTGAGAAATGGCCGCAAAAAGCGATGGCAAATTCGCGGTTTTCCAGTTTTTTTGCAAGCTGTTTGAGTTTTGCCGCGTTTTGCTCATCCTCATGGCCAATAAAATAGTCATATAATGAAACGATTTTTTGCTTTAAGGTCTCAATCGTTTCCTGTCGATTTGCTGTTTTTACCATTAAATAAATTCCCCTTAGCATCGTATTAATAGTTTTATTTTATACGATAATTCAAACATTTCCTATCTTGACACACTTTAAAAAGACAAAAAAGCCAGGGAAGTTATTCCCTGGCTTTACATTATTATTATTAATTGGCAACATTTTTTAATACGTGTTTCATAACAAACGCATAAATGATTATTGTCCCGCCAACAAAAGCATATGCCATATGTAACACCATCCTTGTTGAGAATGATTTTCATCTTAAGCAAATAATATCATGGTTGAGAACTATTTTCAACGGGGCTCAAGCAATTGTCATAATTATTTAACAACCTTAGGAATTAACCTCGGGCAGTCCTGAAAAGCATGATTATATTCTGTAACACTTCCTAGTGCCTGCTCTTCCCTTGGAATGCGAATTGCTAACATAATGAAGTTAAGAATCGTAAACAGAACAGCCGTAAAGTAAGCATTATAGAGGATTGGGATCACAATTATTTCAAGCGAAACAACCAGATAGTTTGGATGCTTGATATATCGGTAGGGCCCCTTTCGAATCACAGAGGCATTCGGCAGGACAATTATTTTTGTATTCCAAAATCGGCCGAGCGATTGAATAACCCAAATCCTAAAAATTTGGGTTAAAACAAAAACAGTTAATAGAATTGGCCATATTGGTGATAACCCATGTTTGAAAAGCAGTTTCTCAAGGAAAAAACTGATTAAAAACAACATATGCATGAGGACGATAAATCGATAGTGAATCGCCCCTATTTCAATTGCCCCCTGCCGCTTCATCCAATGTTCATTCCTTTTTGCAATCACTAGTTCAACAATTCTCTGAAGTACGATAAAACCGAACAGATATGGAAAAGTAAGATAATCGCTCATTCAAACCACCTCAATAACAAAAGCTCCGAACTGAATCCTGGACCAAGCGCCGTACAAAGCCCGTAAGAGCCCCGAGATATATCCACTTCCATCACACGCCTTAACACATAAAGGATCGTCGCTGATGACATATTGCCAAACTGTTTTAACACCTCTGAAGAGATTTCGGTCATGGCCTCCGGGATGTCTAAAGCCTTCCGGTAGGCCTCCAATACTTTTTTGCCGCCGGGATGGGCGATTAAATAATCCATTTTTTCTAAATCAAGCTGCTTTTCAGCTAAAAATGAGGTAATGACCGGCTTAAGCCAATTTCGAATTATTTGCGGAATGTCTCTTGAAAACACCACAAACAACCCGTCATTTTTGACATCCCAGCCCATTACATCGAGTGAATCCGGCATAAGGGTCGATTCAGTTGCAATAATCGACGGGAATGTTGTTTTTTTGCGGTAATTATCTATGTCGCTCGAATCACCGCATACCAAGGCACAAGCAATCCCGTCAGCAAACAGGGAAGTCCCGATTAAGTTGCTTTTTGAGCGGTCATTCCGTTGAAAGGTCAAACTGCAAAGTTCAACGGACAATACCAGCACCTTAGCCTTCGGAAACGCCAAACAATACTCTGCCGCTCTCGATAATCCTGCCGCACCCCCAGCACAGCCCAGCCCCCAGATGGGGATCCGTTTCGTATGCGGATTAAATGGCAATCGGTTCATGATTCTCGCTTCAATGCTAGGCGTAGCGATTCCTGTTGTCGTAATAAAAAAGATGGCGTCAATTTCGTCATAAGGAACTGGTTTTTTTAGAAACAGGCCATCATTCAAACATTTTGTGATAGCCTCCTTGCCAAGGGTGACAGCCGCCTCGACAAAGGCAGCATTCTTTTCCTCAAATGAATGTTCATCCCCATACCAATCAATCTCTTTTACAAAGTGCCGTTTTTCAATTTGGCCGTTGGGAAAAGCCTGCAATAATCGCTCTATATCCTTAAAAGATTTGGCAAACAGGTTTCTAGCAAATTCACATACCTGCTCCTGTCTAATTTCAAATGGTGGAAGTACCTCTGCAACGGAAATAATTGAAGGCATTGTCATTCTCCTAATAACACAAGGTACAGGTATTTTTACCAATTCACGGATAAATATTCCAACCCATTAGGGCAAAAAAAAGCTCCCCCAATCTGGAGAAGCAAACGTTTTGAAGGTTGTTGTTGCTGTGCATCTTTATTATAGCGTGAATATTGTCTCCCTTCATTACGAAAACATTTCCAATTACAGATCATCAAAGAACTGGAATGGCGATGTGATTATTTTTCAGGCTGCTTTTGAACCTCAATGTGAATTTTATTGCCTGCCAAACTGCCACATACTTTGCATGGCTCTTTTTTGTTATATAAAAGGCGGCATTGTTCACAATAATATTTCTCCATTTCCCCCACCGCTTTCTAAATATAATAAATCGTTTGTTTTATCATATTTCCTTTATTTTTAAATGGTGCCGAACGAGGAGACAGCGGTGATTTTTTGTTTGTGAAGAATTTATCAATTACAATCATCACACTTTTGATATGATTGTTCACACTTTATTCACAATTACAAATTGTTATTTGTGATTTAAATCACTGTTACGCCAAGTTTTTAACATTAACATAGTAGTTATCTAAGGAATGAACATTTTGTGAACTCTTAAATTTCATATTTTTAATTCACAATTGTTTTGTATTATGAAAGAGAACTTATTAAAATTTCTTCAAAAATTTGAAAGGGGTGTAAGGGGATGGCGAAGGCGGAACTAAAGGCAAAACAACACACACAGGTTGAAGACAGTTCCTCTTTAAAGGGGACATTGGCATCCGTTTTCTTGTTGGGACTTTTTATTATCGTTTCATGGGTAAGTGTCTACTACTTATTTGTAGATCGTTTTTAATTTCTGAAGGGGGAAAACATTATGCATATGCATAAATTTGAAAAAATCTGGCTGATTTTCGGTATCAGCTGCCTGGTTATTTTCCTGACAGTCGTTGGGGTCAGCGCCTTTTATTTGGGAAACAAGCCTCCAAGCTGTTTGACAACCATCGACCCTGAAAAGGTCGATCAAACAAAACCGTTCGATAAACCAGGACTGCATAAAGTGGAAGGTAAAGAATGGGATTATGAATTAGTTTATGTAGCATCAGCATTCTCTTATCAACCGGCGCAAGTGGAAGTTCCTCTTGGAGCAAAGGTTAAAGTCATGGCAACGACCAAAGACGTTATTCACGGATTTGAGGTAGCCGGAACCAATATTAATATGATGCTTGAACCCGGATATATCAGCGAGTATACCACTACATTTGATAAAGCCGGCGAATACTTAATTGTTTGTAATGAATACTGTGGTACTGGACACCACTTAATGTTCTCGAAGATTGAGGTGGTTAAATAATGATTAGCAGCGCAGCAGCAAAAGTAAAAGTTGACCCGCGTGATGCCAAGCTTTCGATGGCACACTTTTTCGTTGCCTTTGGCGCACTTGCAATTGGTGGTTTGATGGGACTTCTGCAAACCCTTGTCCGCTCCGGAAAGTTTGAGCTGCCATGGGGAATTGGCTATTATCAAATTCTTACTGCTCACGGCGTATTAATGGGTCTTGTGTTGACAACTTTCTTTATTATGGGCTTTCAATACGCCGCGGTTTCAAGAACTGCAGGCACTCATTCACCCGCAGCAAGACGGGCGGGCTGGATTGGCTTTTGGTTAATGACTCTTGGTACGTTAATGGCTGGCGTAATGATTTTGTTAAATGAAGCATCAGTCCTTTATACTTTTTATGCACCGCTTCAGGCGCACTGGATTTTTTATTTAGGATTGACATTTGTCGTTGTCGGCAGCTGGGTTGACGGTGCGGCCCAAATCATGACGTATGCAAAATGGCGAAAGAACAACCCTGGACAGCCAAGCCCGCTGTTAAGCTTTATGGCTGTGATCAATACGGTCATGTGGATTGTGGCGACATTGGGTGTAGCAGCTACTGTATTATTCCAGTTGCTGCCTTGGTCTCTAGGAATTGTTGATACTGTTGATGTTCTTGTAAGCCGGACTTTATTCTGGTATTTTGGACACCCGTTGGTTTATTTCTGGTTACTTCCGGCATATATGTGCTGGTATGCAGTCATTCCCAAAATTATCGGCGGAAAAATTTTCTCTGATTCATTGGCCCGTTTATCGTTTATCTTATTCCTGCTCTTCTCGATTCCGGTTGGGTTCCACCACCAGTTAACAGAGCCAGGGATTGATCCAGCGTGGAAATTTCTTCAAGTCATTTTAACGTTTATGGTTATTATTCCATCATTAATGACTGCATTCTCTTTATTCGCTACATTTGAAAGATATGGCCGCTCTAAAGGTGCAACCGGCCTTTTCGGATGGCTAAGGGTTCTTCCTTGGGGTGATGCTCGCTTCATCGTGCCATTTATCGGGATGGCTTCGTTTATTCCCGCTGGTGCAGGCGGAATCATCAATGCTTCTAACCAAATGGACCAGGTAGTTCATAATACAATTTGGGTAACCGGGCACTTCCATTTAACAGCTGCAACTTCTGTTGTGTTAACGTTCTTTGGAATTTCCTATTGGTTGGTACCGCACTTAACAGGACGAAAATTAACAAAAGCAATGAACAAGCTAGGCATCATTCAAGCTTGGGTATGGTTTATCGGCATGGCATTCATGTCTGGAGCGATGCACTTCCAAGGACTATTAGGTGGACCAAGACGTTCTGCGTTTTCAACTTACGGGGATTCTCAGCAGGCACTGGATTGGATTCCATACCAAATTGCTCAAGCAGTCGGTGGCACCATCCTTTTCATTGGCATCATTTTGGTTCTCGTGATTTTTATCAATCTTGCATTTTTTGCACCTAAAGGCGAGGAAGAATTCCCTGTTGGCGAAGCTGAAAATCTGCAAGAAAAAGCACCTATGGTATTTGAAAACTGGAAATTATGGCTTGGCATTGCTGCTGCCTTAATACTATTTGCTTACACCATTCCATTTATCGATATCATTCAAAACGCACCGCCTGGATCAAAAGGATTTAAAACTTGGTAGGTAGAAAAGTGAAAAACTCCATATACAATAAAAAGGGCTTCAATCAAACTCGATTGAAGCCCTTTTTGTTTTTGGAATGTTAATAAGCGTTACGGCCAGCAGAATCAGAATAGAGCCAATGGCTTGTATTATACCAAAGCTTTCTTTATAAAGAAACACACTCAAAATGGTAGCAACGATCGGTTCCACTGTGGCAATCACCGCCGCTTTGCTAGTTTCAATCTTTTCAAGTCCTTTTGTATACAATAAAAAGGCGATAACAGTAGGAAAGAGCCCCAATCCGACACCGTAGACCAGGACATCACCGGTAAATACTCCAGCCCCTTTTTTCCATAATCCTGTGATCGGCAGCAGTGTAATGGCCGCAACTAAAAACGTGTAGAAGGTCACTGTAAATGGCGGATACTTTGCCAAGGCGAATTTCCCAAAAATACTATATAATGCATAGCCAAATCCTGCACCAAGCCCGGTAACAATTCCGATTGCACTAAGGGAGGAGGTATCCGTCTGACTAACGCCGGCAATCAAGATGCAGCCGAGGATTGTCCCAACCACCGATACCAGCTTTACCTTAGTCAACTTTTCTTTCAGAAAAAGAAACGACAAAACCGAAACAAATGCCGGTGATGTATACAATAGTATAACAGCCAATGATAAATTCATTGTGCTTACTGCGGTAAAGTAGCACCAATTAAATAAAACGATGCTGAAAATACCAGTTCCAACAAACAGCCTGATATCTTTATAGCTGATTTTCAACTTCGATCGATCATGAATCAAACCGATCACTCCCAGTATAATTGCCGCGGTTACCACCCTGATGGTGACAATCTCCATCGATGTAAAGCCGATATCAGCCAATTTTCGGACATAAATGGCAATAATTCCCCATAACGCTGCACTAATGGTAATGAAAATAACTGGCAGAAGCTTACTCAATTTAATTGATAAACCTTTCGATATTTTTCGTATAGGTAGTCGATTAAATACTTGGCATTTAGCCCTTCACCAGTAACATCCTGGATAATTTCAAGCGGTTTTTTCAACTTTCCGTATTGATGAATATTTCTTGTCAGCCATTCCTTTATCGGCAGTAAATCCCCGGCCTCCACCAGTTGGTCATAATTTGGCAGGTCCTTTAACATAGCATGCTTAAATTGCGCGGCATACATATAGCCTAAGGCATAGGATGGGAAGTAACCAAAGCTTGCTCCCGCCCAGTGTACGTCCTGGAGCACACCCTCAGCATCATTCTCGGGACGGATTCCTAAATATTCTTCATACATGTCGTTCCAAATTGCCGGAAGATCAGCTACTACGATTTCGTCATTAAACAGCCTTTTTTCGATTTCATAGCGAATCATGATATGGAGCGAGTATGTTAATTCATCCGCTTCAATTCGAATAAGAGACGGTTTTGACTCATTAATGGCCCGGTAAAAATCGGCAATTCCCACATGATCAAACTGGCCGCTAGCATATTGTTTCAACAACTCATAGTTTTGTTTCCAAAATGACAGGCTTCTCCCAACCATATTCTCATAAAATAATGATTGCGATTCATGAATTCCCATCGATGTTCCATCACAGAGCGGCGTGCCAATCAGCTCTTTGGAAATGTTCTGTTCATACAATGCATGGCCGCCTTCATGTATGGTACCGAAAACGGCTGTCCGAAAATCCTGTTCATCATACCTGGTTGTCACCCTTACGTCACCAGGATTCAAACCGATTGCAAAAGGATGGACTGTTTCATCCAGTCTGCCGGCATTAAAGTTATATCCCATTTGTTCTAGGATCTTCAAGCTAAATTCGCGCTGCTTTTCCTTTGAATATGGTTTGAAAAGAAACTCGGTTTGCGGATTATAGACAGATTCCGAAATCTGCTTTACCAAAGGAACGATCTTATCTCTTAACTCTCCAAAAACCCGGTTCAATACATCAACTGTTACTCCTGGTTCATACATGTCCAACAGAACATCATAACTATTTTTTACGTGGTCGGCTCCCCAGTACTGGATAAACTTCTTTGTATAGTCCACGAGTTTTTCTAGATACGGCTTAAACAGATTGAAATCCGCCTTGTCTTTTGCTTCTTCCCAAACCATTTCCGCCTTTGATTGCAGCACAACAAATTCCTTATATTCTTCAGCAGGTATCTTTTTATTACGTTCATATTCCTTTTTGCATTCTTCCAGTGTCTTTTTCGAGATATCGGTAAGTTCCGCTTTTGACAAATTGGCTATGTATGCAGCCATCTCTTCAGATGTTGACATTTTAAAAACTTCTGAGGATAGCATTCCGATTACTTCAGAGCGCTGGTCCACGCCCTGCTTTGGTGCGCCTGTCCGCAAATCCCAATAAATTAACCCGAGCGCCTCATGATATGCCCTCATCTTCCTTACATAATCCAAAAACTCTTTTTCGAGTTGTGTAACATTCATGGCATTTCCCCCTTTTATACCATTAAATTTTATCATATTTTTCTGACAAAAGATTATAAAATTACAGTACAGGGAGGGAAATAAAATGAGAGAATTGGTCGGTACCTGCAAATGCTGTAACAAAGAAATTTATTGCTTAGACGGGTTCTTTAATGGGGTCATTACAGAAGAAAAACAAATCTATTGCTTTGATTGTCATGAGAAAATATCAAAAGAGGAAGAAACTCCGCAAAGCTAAGCCTTGCGGAGTTTTTATTTATGTTTTTGACGAAATTGTCACAGTGAGAATTATTTTCAGTAAAATGGTGTCAACTATGATGGGCGTCACATATTCGCTGGGATTCCACTGTTACAATGTAACTAAATAATTCTTTTAGAAGAGGCGAATGATAATGGATCAGAAAATGATTGAGCTGGATGTCCGTGAGGATTTGAAAAATAAAATTGAACCTTTCCAAAAAATTATGGGGGCAGTAAAGCAATGTAATAAGAATGATATTTTTATTCTTCATGCTCCGTTTAAGCCGACCCCGCTATTTGCTGTATTAAAAGCAAAAGGCTTTACCCATGAGGAAGAAGAATTAGAGAAAAAGCATTGGAAAATTGTTTTTACGAAATTAAATTAACATAATAGGGAGTGTGACATTCATGATATTAGATAACCGCGGACTTGAACCGCCGCAGCCGATGTTGCGCACCTTGGCTGCTTTGGAGAAATTGCCGAATGGAGAGACCTTGACCATCATTAATGATAGAAGGCCAATGTTCTTATATGAACAGCTTGAAGAGCTTGGCTATAAACAGCGGACAGATCAACTAGAGGACAGAAGTTTTAAAATTGAAATCTTCCGCTAAGAAGGTGAATGATAATGCTATCACAAAACTTAGGAAATGAAACAAATATTAAGCTTCCATTTTCATTTATTATTTTTAGTTTAATAGCCTTGGTCCTGTCTCAAATTGTCCTTCTGGTTAACGGTCAAATGATGGCAGACGGCAGCTTCCGAATCCCGCCGGTTTGGTCGGCTGCCCACCTTTTGATTTTGGGCTGGGCCTTAATGGTTGCAATGGGTGCGATGTATCAGCTCGTTCCTGTTGCCTTCCTAACGAAAATCTGGAATGAAACCTTTGGTTTCATCCAATTTTTCGTTACCGCTGCGGGAATTATCGTTTTTTCTGCGATGCTGTATTGGTCGCCGCAACATGCGATGATACCCGGCATTATCACCCTAGTCGGGATTCTTATGTTCCTATTCCAGATGCTGATGACATTAAAAACTCAAGGACGACCTAATATTCTTACCGCCTTTGTCGGTACAGCACTAGTTTGCTTATTTTTGACGATCTTTCTAGGAATTACTTTGATTTACAGCATGAAAACCGGTATCGGTTCCGAGCACTATCAAGCATTTTTTAAGAGTCATTTATTAATGGGTCTAACTGGCTGGTTTACCCTGTTGATATTCGGCTTTTCCTATAAAATGGTACCGATGTTTTCGTTATCGCACGGGTTTCCGATGATTCACGCCAGATATGTGTACACCTTGTATGTATCCGGCCTTTTCCTAACGCTTATTTCCTTTTTTACCGGCCAAAGCATCCTATTAAAACTCGGTTTATTCTTGCTTTTTGCAGGTTTTTCCATTTTCTCTTGGCATATCAACATTATTATTAAAAAAAGATTAAAGAAAAAATTAGACAAGCCGTTCTCCTTTGCTTTAGCAGCGATCGGATTTGGCACCCTGATTCATTTGGCAGCTTTTATTCTAGTTTGGACCAATTCCTTTTCAACAGCGATTGGACCATTGGTTTATGCCTATATTCTGTTGTGGATTGTCCTGTCAATTGCCGGGTACTTGTATAAAATCGTCCCTTTCCTTTGGTGGACCTTTAAGTACAGCAAAGAAATCGGCAGAGCCCAAGTTCCATCGTTAAAGGATATGATGAACGATAAAGTCATTGTTCCTAATCTTTCGCTATTTATCGCAAGTGTGATCATTGTCTTTTGTTCACTAATTTTCAAACAGGTCTTACTTTTTAATATTGGGCAGTTTATCCTTTCCGTTGTTTTAATTATATTTGCAGGCAGTATCTTCAAGGTACTAAAAAAATAGGAGGTGTTTAATATGGAATTGCAAAATAAAATTATCGAGGCATTAAAAAGCGTATATGACCCAGAATTAAGCATTAATGTCGTTGATTTGGGCTTAATCTATAATGTTGAAATTTCAGAGGGTAATGATGTTACCGTTACGATGACCTTGACCACACCAGGATGTCCGCTTCATAATAGCATTACTAGCGGTGTCCGTTATTGTGTCGAGGGAATTGAAGAAGTAAGGAACGTCGAAGTTAACCTTGTTTGGGAACCGGCATGGTCACCAGACAAAATGACTGCCGACGGACGCCGTGCACTAGGGCGCTAATAAAGAAAACTCGCCGATGGCGAGTTTTCTATTGTATTGGTTCTGTCGGCAGAACATCAATAACTTTTTCTAATATTTTTGAATCAACCTCTTTATCAATGAGGATATGGACGCTGCCCTTGTCGGTTTCAGTTCTGATTAACCGGCCCACACCTTGACGCAAGCGAAGGAGCATGTATGGCAGGTCGACTTTGCTAAACGGATCGGCCGAAGCCTCCCTTTTAGCAGTAAAGACGGGGTCATTGGGTGGAAATGGGAGAGAATAAATCAGGACATTTTCCAACGATCTTCCCGGTATATCAAGCCCCTCCCAAAGATTAACGGAACATAACACCGCCTGTTCATCGCTCTGAAATTTCGCCACAAGCGTGCTAATCTCCTCATCCCCCTCAAAATAAACCGGATAGGGAAACGTTTCCTTTTCCATTAGTTTTGCCTTCACATTGATCATTTCCGCTTTATTGTTAAATAAAATTAGGGCTCGTCCCTCTGACTCGCAGATTTTTTCGATAATATATTCGAGTTTACTATTGTCGTCACCTTGCGTAAATAGAGGCAGGAAAATGTTCATATTAGCATCATAGTCAAACGGCGAGGCAACCGAAAATGCAAGGAACTCAGTGATTCCAAGACTTCCGGCAATATAATCAAACGACTTTTCATTCGACATCGTCGCCGACGAGAAAATATACGGCCTTGCTTGGGAGAACACCTCTTCCCTCATGACATCCTCGACCATTCGCGGCATGATGACAAGCGTCCGTTCATTACCTGCACTCTCCAACCAGGTAATCCCGTTTATTTCTTGAAGAAACAGCGATAGAGAATAGGTGATTTGCTCAAGAAATTCCTCAACGATTTTCAAATCGTATTCGTTAATGACGTATAGTTCACTTTCGAATACAAGCTCCTCCTCTAACTCCTGCAAGGTTGAAAGTAATTTTCGGCCTGTTTTTGCAACCAAAGGATGTTTTCTGATTGCTTGTTTATCCGACCCCTGTGCCGGTGAAGAAAATTGTGAAACCGCATCAAAAAATGTATCATTTTCCATTAATGCCTGTTCAATCGTATTCAATGTTTTCTCGCGAACATCATTTTCCATCAATCTCGTCAGCAGTATCTCCAAGGTATAATCAGTAAAGCGATAGGTTAACGCCTTCTGGGCAGCAAACTCTAGCAAGTGCCCTTCGTCAAAAACGACGGCGGAGTGCTCAGGCAATAGCGGGAGTTGGCCTTCCCGCTTCCTTGATTCTCTTGTCCAAATATACTCCATATAGAAATCATGGGAACAAATAATCAGGTCCCGCGCATGCCGGTAGTATTCCCTATTTAGTGTCAATGCGCACCGGTGCCGTTTTTCACAGGAAAAGCAATCCTGCAACGAATCCCAGCTTAATTTATTCCATTTTTCATCAGAAAGTGAAGGATACTCCTTGCGGTCGCCATATTTTTCAAACTTCTGCATCGAGTTGACCGAGTGGACAAATTGAGGCAATGATTCATGGATAGTTAGGGCTTCTTCGAAAAGGTCACCACCTTGGGCTAGGTCGAGTTTTTTCAAACATAAATACTGGTCTTGCGATTTTGCCAGACGAACATCGATATTAAGGCCCAATATCTGTTCCAATTTGGCAAGGTCACCTTCTTTTTTTACTAGCTGTTCAATTAATGTTTCATCTGAACAGGCGATAATGGCTGGGCGATTCGTATAACGCGCATACATGATAGAATAGAGCAGGTAAACAATTGTTTTTCCGGTGCCGACGCCTGCTTCTGCAAACATCACCTTTTTTTGCTTAAATGCTTTTTCCAACTGGAACGCCATATAAATCTGTTCATCCCGGAGTTCGAAACCGGCTTCAGGCAGAATCTCATAAAATACATCGCCGATCCATTCGCTTAATTTATCATAGAATGATTCGGTTTTTGAAACCGTAAAAGGCATTTGGTTTTGCATCTAATTAATCCCTCCGAAAAAAAGAAAGCGTCCAATGACGCTGACATTAAGCTTTTTCTATATTGCCGTTAGTTGAGCGGGGCGGCTTTTTTCCCCAATATTGATAATAATCCGTTTTAATAAAACCATTAAACAGTTTTCTTTTCTTCGTAGCAGGTTTGCCGTAAAACTGCTCAAACTCCTCATGGGAAGTCAGGATATAAATCGACCATGTATCCAGCTTGCTAAACGCTTGTCCCATGTCCCGATACATTTGCTCAACAGCCGGTTTGTCACCGAGCCTCTCGCCATACGGGGGATTTCCGACAATCACGCCATATTCCTTGGTGGTGGAAATATCCTTGACTTGCATCTGCTTAAACTGGATTAGGTCGCCAAAACCGGCTTCAAACGAATTTTCCTGAGCGATTTTCACCATGCGGTGATCGATATCAGATCCGGTTATATCAAGGGGCTGATCGTAATTGGCCACATCTTCGGCCTCCGTACGGACTTCGTCCCAAACTTTTTCCGGGATCCATTTCCACTGTTCCGAGACAAATTCCCGGTTAAAACCCGGAGCAATATTCTGGCCAATCATCGCCGCTTCAATCGGAATCGTGCCGGAACCGCAGAATGGATCGATAAACGGCTTGTCCGGGCGCCAGTTCGTCAGCATTATTAAGGCGGCAGCTAATGTTTCCTTTAATGGCGCTTCCCCCTGAGCGGCCCGGTAGCCGCGTTTATGAAGGCCGGTGCCGCTGGCATCGATGGTTATGGTCGCCACATCCTTCAATAACGCAACCTCAATGCGGTATAGCGCCCCATTCTCCTCAAACCACGTGTTTCGCTTGTAATGCTTCTTCATCCGTTCGACAACCGCTTTTTTCACGATTGCCTGGCAGTCGGAAACACTAAAGAGCTTCGACTTTACCGACTTTCCAATTACCGGGAATTCGGCATCCTCAGGCAAATAGTTTTCCCATGGCAATGCTTTCGTCTTTTCAAATAATTCATCGAAGGTAAAAGCCTTAAATTCACCGATCTTGATTTTGATTCGGTCGGCCGTGCGAAGCCATAAATTGCTTTTTGCGATAGCGTATTCATCTCCGTTATAGGTAACCCGACCATTCTCAACTTGACAATCATAGCCCAATGCCCTGACCTCTTGCGCAACCAGCGCTTCAAGCCCCATTGCGGCCGTAGCGATCATTTGATATTTTCCCATTATTTCACCCTTAAACTTTATCGATTTACGTGACAGTACCATTATTGGCTAAAAATCCTGTTGGAATTCAATTAGTTATGTATACAAATAAAAAGCCCTCCTGTTGAGGAGAGCTGCATCATCTCTAACTACCCATTAATAACGTTCTATAAGCCATGTTTTGTACCAAGGTACTTCAAACGACATGGACTGTCTCGTACCAAGGCGGCAATCATCTATCTACAGATTCAAAGGTGAATCTGTCCTTCTCCTCGTTCAGTTCCTCAGAGAAAGCGCCCCTACCATAATTTGGGTTTCTCGCTCGTGGGGTTTACCCGTTCCACCCTTTCCATTTCTGGAAGGCTACGTCACTGTGGCACTTTTACAGGTACTCATACCATATCCTTCAGGACTTAGGTATTTTCCCGGCCGTCAACCGGACGTACGTCCGGCTGCCCTGGCTTATGAATTCGCCAGGCACGAACACTACAGGCATCGCAGCCTGTGCGAGCATGGACTTTCCTCTACAATTCGCTAACGCTCCTTGCAGCGATTACCCGAACGTCATTAACGATACTTTCTTATTATATGCATATTCCTCCGGCATTTCAATTGTTTTCAACAGGAAATGGAGGAATACAATGTCATTCGTAAAGCTTATTTCCAAATACGTGCTTTTCAAGATTGGATAGACGCTTTAAAATATCAAAGTTTGTTGTCCCTGCAGGCTGGGCCACCGGCTGCCGTTTTGTCGCTTCTTCAAGCTGTTTGCGCAGTCTAAGGTTTTCTTGTTGCAGGTCTTCTATTTCCTGATGGAAGGTTCCATAATCTTTAATAATTAAATCCAAAAATTTATCAACATCTTCTTGCTTATAACCGCGTACTCCAGTTTTAAACTCTTTTTCCAATATGTCCTTTGCTGTTAATTTCACTTTGTCTGACAGCATTTCAATCACCTCAAGTTTAGCCAATCATTACCTATTATTTTTCCAAAAATACGTTCGTTTGTCAATTTTGATTCTCATGGGGCCTCGAGATCCCCTTTACATTAATATTGGCATTCCAATAAAAAATGCTTACATTTAAAAGTCAGATTGTTTAAGCTGCTCCTCTTCAACAATCATCTGCAGGTCGTAAAAGGTAATTAATTCGATTCGATATGGATTATTATTTTGATATTGCAGTGCCAGTTCATAAAGATATTTAGGACTGCCTTCTTTTTCGTGGTCGTACAAAAGCACCAAACCATCGGACTTATCAATAAAAAACTGATTTTTCAAACGAAATTGCCATGGCTTTTCATAGCCTTTTTTCGTGACGGAATCGATGAAATCAGCCTGGGCAAGGATGGATTGATACCATTCCTTGTTTGTTTCGTTCCAGGAGGAATCCTGATCGAGAAATGGAGTGATCACAGCAAGCTTTAATTCCGGAAACTCCAGCTGGAGGTCAAACACAACCTCAGCGGCCCACAGCTCAACACCCAGTTGACCGCTAATCAACACCCAGTTGACCGCTAATCAACACCCACTCCAGGCCATCTTCCACGAAGGGCAACAATGCTTTTTTAATCGCGGCTTTTATGTACCATACTGATGGATGGTCATATTTAAAAATTCCCAGTTCAAATGGTTTATACCCGGATATCGCCAGTACTTTCATCAAGGAAGTTCTCCTTTAAGAAAAAATTTTAAAAAAGGACAAACACTTTTATGATTACAGCATAGTATAAAGTAGAAAAAAAACAAGGGCTTGACAGCCCTTGTAAAAGTTCAATTAAGGTCTGGGACCCATGAATGGTCCTGGGCCGAACCCTGGTGCACCCGGGCCAAAGCCTGGCGCCATATTTGGCATCATATTTGGCATCATATTTGGCAGTGCATTTGGCAACGCATTGGCTGCAGGCATCATTGCAGGCATCATCGCAGGCATTACCGCGGTCGGTTCACATGGATTACAACAGTTAATATGCTGATTGCATACCTCATCACAGCATGAAGCAGTGTGCGGGCAATAATGCTTATGCTCAAACAAATGGTGATTCACAGTTGTCGTATGAACCGGATGAATATGCGGCACCACCGTCGTTGAAAAAGTATGGTTCACAAACTCCTGAGTTGGATGAATCACCGGCGGGGCAAAATTGGTTCCAAGAAACATCTTATGCTCTCCCTTCAAGTCATATTTTGTTTACATTAACAGCCTATGAAAAGAGGGAAACTCTTGTACTAATGAAAACACCTATTTTTATGATAAATCCGAAAATACGGACCAGTTCCTTACAACATGGAATAAAAACTGTCTTTTAAGCTTGTGAAAACAACAGCAGTCAAACAAACAACGACAAAGAATAAAAATAAAATCGCCTTATACATTTTACCCACTCCATAATGTTTTTGAGTCATTTTGTACTCAACACAATTAAAAATTGTACCTTGTTTATGGGTGGATAACAATATGGAATTGACAAGTAAATTGTGAACATTTTGTTACAATGGAGTTTTTCATTCTATATTCGCGATTTCTTACGTTCCAGTCTCGCCAGTCTTAATTGAAACTGCTCTACCGCCGGATCATCCGGACTGATTTTCTCACTTCCCTCCATGATTTCCAGAGCTCTCCTGCAAAAGTCCATCGCCAGTTTATAATCCTTTAGCCGGTGCTCATGAATTTTTGCAAGCTCCAGGCAAACCTCCAAGGCAATTTGCTCATCTTCGATATCTGCTGCCTCCATAAATAAAATTCGCGCCTGTTCCCAATCACGATTTTTTTTATGCTGATAAGCAAGGGTCAGCTTTGCCAGGCAAGAGGCAGTATCTGTCCCAGTTGTCAGTTTGCCCAGTACCTTTTCCGCTTGCTTATTTTCCCCTATTGCCGCATACCAGCGGCCAACTTCAAAAGTCTCCATCCTGGACTGCTTACTGTCAATGCCGCATAGCTGAAAAGTAAGGTGTGTATACAAGGTAATGAGCGACAAGATGTCCAGTTCATTATGCTTTAGGATTCCGAGAATGCCATCGGGCTCTTTGCGTTCAATAAAATCGAAATAAATCATTGGCGCCAAAAATCCGGGGATATCATTGACTCTTTCCACACCTAGAACTTCCTTTTCGACAATGGCCAATTTCAAGCGCTCCAACTTATGCTTCCACAATCTTCTCGCCGCATGGAACAAATCAAAATGGCCAAATGCTGGCAGCTTTGGGACATGATCTCTTACCAGAGTATGTCTTGTCTTCACCTGAGGCCAGTCAAACGCCTTGCCGTTATAGGTAACCAATGTTTTATAATTGATTTTTTCCAAAAAGCTTTGATATAAAGCGACTTCAGCTCCGGGATGCGGGAGAAGGTGCTGCCGTAATATCACCTGGTCTTCTTTCACACTCGCATAGCCCAACAAAAAAATCGTGTTGCCTACACCAGAGCCAAGACCCGTTGTCTCAGTATCAAAAAAGAACAATTCGTCGGCAGCAAATCCTTTTGCCGACAGCGGATGGCCGAACCCCTTGTCGTTCCAAATTTTGACTGCCTCCAGAAATTCTCCAAACCGATAATGGCCATGCTGATGGGAGAGAGGGAATTTCACTTCCCTAATTAGGCAGTAATCCTCATCAAGAAAATAAGGGTAAACATCTTCTTGTTCCCACTTTTCCTTAAAAGGAACTTCAATTGTTGTGCTTCCCGTGCCTGACGGCGGATTTGCCGTCGGCTGGCTTCCGCCCGAGATATGTGGTTTTAAGCGATTTAATTTATTTCTTAACGACATTTATTGCACTTCCCCGTTCAATTAAGACCTTTGTAAAAAGGAATCAATAATTTTGATTGCATCCTGTTTCGCTGTCTCACTTACCGTGTCGGTCCCGATACAGGATGGGCACCCCGATTCACAGCGGCAGCGCCCAATCATTTGTTTTGCTTCCATGAATACCTCAGTCATACCGGAATGAATTTTTTCACTCAAGCCGATGCCGCCTGGATAACGATCGTAAAAAAAGATTGTCGGTTTTTCGTTATGGTCTGCCTTCACCTGCGGAATGACATGAATATCCTGCGGGTCGGCCATAACGAATAATGGCGCAATCGCCCCTAAAGCATGCGCTGCCCCGATGAGCCCCTGTTCAAGCCGGTCTTGGCCCAGCTCAGCAAAAGATTTATTCAATGAGATCCAGGCGGCATTCGTATGAAGCTCCTCCTCAGGCAGGTGAATCGGACCGGAGCCGATGTTCTCATGGGTTTCAAATTTGATTTTTTTGAAGATGGTCGCCATTGCCCTGACACTGACATCTCCGTAGCCGATTTCGGCCTCCTCCAGCGGCTTCAGCCTGTCAACCTCTAATACTTTAAGCTGGACGGCCAGATTGGCATCGGTGAAATAATCGACATCCACTTCCCTGACGAATGCCTTCTTCTCCTCCCAATCGAGTTTCTCGACCTGATATTGTGTCCCTTGATGCAAGTAGATCGCTTCTTCATGGAGCAGCGTCATGGCCGAAAAGCGATCCATTTCGCCAATGACCTTTACATTGGCCACATTCGTCTGATCAACAATAATCACGTTCTCCTGGGAGGCAGAGCGCAAGCTGATATTATGGGCTGGGAATGAATCGTTCATCCAATACCACTTATCTCCGTTACGGTATAGGATCCTTTCCTCTGATAAATATTCTAGCAGTTCCTCCGTCCCGACTTGGCCAAATTGTTCACTTGCTTTAAACGGCAGCTCATAAGCGGCACATTTCATATGGTCAATTAAAATGATCAGGTTATCAGGATTAATCCGGGCTGTTTCCGGACTTTTATTGAAGAAGTAGTCAGGATGTTGAATGATATATTGATCTAGCGGACTTGAACTGGCAACCATGATAATCAGGGCTTCGCCATGCCGTCTGCCTGCTCTTCCGGCCTGCTGCCAGGCACTTGAAATTGTCCCGGGATATCCGGTCATAACGCAAACCTGCAATTGCCCAATATCGACGCCTAATTCCAAGGCATTTGTGCTGACGACCCCGTATATTTCTCCCGAGCGCAATCCTTTCTCGATTTTTCTACGTTCAGTCGGCAAGTAGCCGCCGCGGTATCCCATTATCGATTTCGGCCCCAATTGGCGCTTTACCAACTCCTGCAGATAGGTGAGAATAATCTCGACTCTTACCCTGCTCCTGGCAAAAACAATCGTTTGGATTTTATTTTTCAACAGTTCACCAGCAATTTTGCGGACCTCAAGTGTAGCGCTTCTTCGAATATTTAATGGTTTATTAACGATTGGCGGATTATAAAACAGGAAGTGCTTCGTACCGCTTGGTGCCCCGTTATTATCAATCAGCGACATCTGCTCCTCCGTCAGGTTTTCCGCCAGTTCCAGGGGATTGGCAATCGTCGCCGATGTGCAAATGAAGACTGGGTCGCTGCCGTAATAGCGGCAGATCCGCTTGAGCCTGCGGATGACATTGGCGACATGGCTTCCAAACACACCGCGGTAAGTGTGAAGCTCATCAATTACCACAAATTTTAGATTTTCAAACAAGGACACCCATTTTGTATGATGGGGCAGAATCCCCGAATGGAGCATGTCCGGGTTGGTGATGACAACATGGCCTGCCTTTCTCACGCGCTGACGGATATTGGCCGGAGTATCGCCATCGTATGTATAGCTGTTAATATCGACCCCTGCCGCTTGAATGATTTCATTGATTTCACTTTTTTGGTCCTGGGCCAGCGCTTTTGTTGGGAACATATATAACGCCCGTGAATTTGGATTTAATAGAATCGATTGCAGCACGGGTAGATTGTAGCATAATGTCTTCCCGGAAGCAGTCGGGGTTACAGCCACAATGCTCTTTCCGCCCATAACTTTTTCATATGCGGCTTGCTGATGGGTGTAAAGCGCTTCAATCCCTTTACTTGAAATAGCTTGAATTAAAGCCGGGTGCAGCCCCTCCGGCAATGGCACTGTTTGTGCTTCCTTCTCCGGTATCGTATTCCAGGCCACTATATTATCTTTAAAATCTTCGTTTATTTTCAACTCATCAAGTATATCCTGCAGACTTTTTTTCAGTTTCATCCTCTCACCTCATTATCTCTATTGTAGCGAATGAACGTTCGGAGAAAAAGATAAAAACACCACTAAATACGAAATTCAACAACATAATTATTTCCTGCAATGGAAGGTGTCTCCGTTTTTAACGATAAATACAGATAGGAAAGAGAATAAACTATTTCCCTATTTTTTGATACAATAGAATTGGTATTATTAATAGTTGAAGGTGATTAAATGAAAATTGAGGAGATAAAAAAAGTTCTTTCAAACTTTACCCTCTTCCGTGATTTGAATGACGCGGAACTGTTAAAAGTGACCGAAATTTCGATTGCACGGGAATGGAAGAAAAACAGTCTGGTTTTCCTTCAAGGGGACCCAATGGAAAACGTCTATTTTATTTATGATGGTAAAATAAAGATTTATAAAAGCGACGTGAATGGCAAAGAACAAATTGTGGCGATCATGAAAAAAGGCGAAATGTTTCCTCATGTCGGCTTTTTCCGTAAAGGTGATTATCCCGCTTATGCCGAGGTGCTTGAGCCGTCAACCTTGATTGCAGTACCGATTTCTCAATTTGAAAACGTACTGATTGAAAATCCGGAGCTTTGCATAAAGGTATTTAAAGTGCTTGGGGAAAAGATTGTCGACCTGCAAAACCGTCTCGAAGAACAAATTCTTAATAATACGTACGAACAAATTGTTAAGCTGTTAATCCGCCTTGCCCAAAAACACGGAACAGAAAAAGAGGATGGAACCATTCTTTTGAAATCGGAATTTACCAATAAGGATCTTGCCAATATGATTGGAACGACCCGAGAAACCATTAGCCGGACATTGACCAAGATGAAGAAAGATGAACTAATCGAGGTTGATGAAGATGGGAACATGATTCTCGATGTGGAAATTTTAATGGAAGAGATTAATTTGATTTAAACCGGAAGCCGCTGGACTGTGTCCCGCGGTTTTTAAAGCGGAAATTAAGCTGCTTCAAGGTCACCCAACTAGGTCCTTTTGCATATGATATCCTGTGAAAATTGCGAAAGTGAGGGTATTGCCATGTCATCTAATCTTCCGAGCGATAAGAATAATTCCAAACGTTCAATTCCGGAGCCCTTTGGTGACCTTATGCGATCAATGAATGAGTTTTTTAACGAAAAACCAATTAAGGGGTTTTTACAGTCTGTTGATGAGTTCTTCAAAACACCATTTCCCTTTGATGCGGCGGGATTTCATGTCGATATACAGGAAAAAGACAAAGAATATCTTGTTTCTGCTGAACTCCCGGGGGTAAAGAAGGACCAAATCCGCTTAAATGTCACAGGAAATTACTTAACCATTTCTTTGGAAAACAATGAACTCGAAACTGCGGAAGATGAACGGAGCCGCAGCTATCGGCGCAGGTTTGTCCGCCAGCAGTCATCAAGAACTATTTCACTGCCGCATGCCATTAACGAAAAAAATATCAAAGCATCATACCGGGACGGCCTATTACATGTGAGAATCCCGCGTGAAACAGGAAAAATAATTGAAATTGAAGAGTAAAATTGAAAAGACGGCCAAATCGGCCGTCTTCTTTTATGCTTTAAATATGCCGCCGAAACCTTTGACAAGTGAAGTCACCTGTGTAACAGCATTGGCCATTTGACCGGCCGTATTGATCATTTTATTAAGATCGACCGAACCGTCCTGTGACTTAAAGGAATTTAAAATCGACTGCATTCCCCCGGGTTGCTTTGGAATAAAACTCTGCTTAGGATAAGGGTTCATAATTGGATATCCATTCATAGGCATGTAAGAATATGGCATCATATCTTCCTTCGGCTGTAACGGGTTATGGAATAACGACTGCGATTCCTTTTGCGGAAAGTATTGATTAGGATACAAACCTTGTGACCCAGGCTGAACTTGTTGGGCATATCCCTGCGGATAGTAACCCCCATGCGATACAGGGTTCCAGCCATGACCTTGCGACATGGTTTGATAAGGAAAAGGTTGATTGCGAACGAAAAACGGTTGATTCCATTGGGGGCCAAGCGGACTTTGACCCATGAATTGACCGGGATATCCATTATGAAAGTGATGTCTTGGTCCTAATTTACCAATCACGGGCAAACATCTCCTCCGTATTTATCTCTGTAACACAGTATGAACCAAGGCGATGAAAGGTGAGTAGCAGAAGCTGACTACAATTGTCAAAAAGACGGGGATTTTGTCTGAAGTTTAAATTTTTTAAAAACTAAGGAATCGTTTTCATTCGTGTTACGATAGAAAAAACGATGAAGGAGGACTTTAAAAATGGACATCCGCGAACTAAAAAGTAGATTTAATCAATCCAGAGATTACAGTACAGATGACGTTAACGCACTAATGGATTTTGTAAAGAAGGCCTATATCTACAACGAAATAAGTATTATCGATTATCGCAATCTAGTTCGTGAACTCGAAAAGCTGGGCGCGGTAGTGCCAGAAGAGCCAAAACACTCCCTCATCGAAATACAGGATTAACGCCAAAAAGAGATGCCGCTATGCATCTCTTTTCTTTTTTTCTAATTCTGTCAATACCTCAGCAAGGAAAAACTCAACGGTCCGCTGGGAATTTAAAAATCTTGTTTTACTGGTTTGACCAAAGAATGCCTGAACAGAAAGTTGCTCAATATGGCTGGCGGTCGTGTCTATTTGCTTTAGATGAATATGCTTGGGCGAGGCTTTCGACAGCCATTGCCTCATCAGCTTTTGCCATTCATCGCTACTTTCCTTCACTTCATTTACAAATGGTTTAATGGTTTTTTCAAAATCCTGTTTCTCTCCTGTTTCTCTCGCTTCCTGGTAGTATTGCAAAAAAAGACGATTATATCGGAATAGACTTTCTGTAAGGTAAATTAACCGCTCTGACATTTAACTTTTCTGCCCCCAATGAGATGGAATCGTTGATTTTTTCTAAATGTACCATCTTTTGATTCATGTCAGCAATCTTTTCTTGCTGCTCCCGGTCTAAATCCATGCGAAGGTCGGAAAATGACACTTCTAAAGCCATGTCCAATTCCTCTAATTGATCATAGATTCCTGTAAGCTGTGTTATCAGCAGGTCTTTTTCTGTTAACGGTTTGGTCATTTAAATAATGCCTCCCTCACGAATTCTTATAGGTATAGTTCTCTTTTCATCACTTGCTTCCTGCCTGCTAGACAAAACTAGAAGCTATTCGTCAAAGGTAGTGCGTTTTTGGCATTCCCGAATGTCCAATTCGACATTCACACATCGCATAAAAATGTCAGACTCGTACAAGCTATAATTGGAGGTGTGTTCAACATGGCTAAAAATAAAAACCAAAACAAAAAGCAAACTGCACAGCCAGATACTGAGAACAGAACTGGTTATGGCGATAAAAAACTTGAAGGACCTAATCGTCCCGCAGAATGAACCGGAAAAAAAAGCAAGGAGACCATTTCTCCTTGCTTTTTTACTGCCATGGTCTAAGGTGAAATACTTTTTTTAGTACAAGTACTAACTGCAGTTGGTTTGATTTTTCCATATACCAATCAGTTAAATGGATCGGGTGCTTATGCTTTGCAGGCAAGTGCAGCCATACAGGGGAAACAACTCGCTGTTTGCTCCAATCCTTATACTCATGCTGATGATGGGAAATGACAGGAAAGGTCATTCTTAAAAAAGGTGTTTCCCCATCTGTCCTGACTTTAAAATATTGCTCATAATCAAGTCTTGAACCAGTGTGAACGGTTTTCTCGGCAAATTCAAAAAAATACGGAAATAACCGGGGTTGAAATAAAATGGATGCCAATCTCTTGCCCAAATTAATTCTTTTTGAAAGGAAACAAAAACCGTTAACACTGGCTCCATAAACCTCTCCGCCACAGGTAGGAAACAAGACGACGCTAAAATGAAGCCAGTCCTGAAAGTTAAAAATGAGGGAACGAAACACCTTATTCCTATATACAGGATGGTCAATAACAGGAGTTTGTATCACATTTTGCTCATTAATGATCAATGCTGTCGTGAGACGGTTGCGGTCCTTTTCCCGCCAATACCGATACCACTCTTGTTGAATAAAAGAAGAAACATGGAAAAATGGAAGTAAATGAAACAGAGGGCGGTTTAGTTTCGTCGAATATTGATAGAGCAGTAATTGCGGGAATACATCATGGAAGATTAGCCAATTTGCCCGCTCATAGGTTAAAAATAGCTGCTTTCTAAGCTGGGGTGCAAGAAGCTCGCGAAATGCCGTTCCCTCAAGGTCGCACATATTGTAGCCGCCATTTCTTGATACCATATGAGCAAGAAATGACCAAACAATATCCGGATTTTGTTTAAAATAAGAAAAATAGGCATCCGTTCTGGAAATATTATCAATGTTTTTCTTATCGGTTTGGGCTCTGATTTGACGAATAATTGATTGTTCCTGTATTGTAAGATGATTCATAAAATATGCATCTTCCCTTTGCCATCGGTTAATAGATTGATAATTTTATCTTCTTTTCAGCTTTTATGAAGAAGGAATCATTTCATTTCTTTACAAGTTCGGTAAAAATTATTATTAGGGTCTTCATATTGAATTATTTTATTCATCTAATTTAACCGTAGATTTGGTATGATAAGGTATGGTTTAAAGAGGTGAAAACATGACTGTTAATTATCCAAATGGAAAGAAATTTATCCGGTACGACCAGGAGAAAAAGCCAGCAGAGAAAAAGCGAATTAACCATGCTTACAGCAACCGGGGAATGACGTTAGAAGAAGATTTAAATGAAACGAATGAATATTATCGAGAAAGAAAATTGGCTGTTATTCATAAAAAACCTACACCAATACAAATTGTTCAGGTTGATTATCCAAAACGGAGTGCAGCTGTCATAAAGGAGGCCTACTTTAAATTGGCCTCGACGACTGATTATAATGGGGTATATCAAGGGAAATATATTGATTTTGAAGCAAAAGAAACACAGAATTCCACCTCTTTCCCGTTAAAAAACTTCCACCAGCATCAAATCAGCCATATGGAAGAAGTTTTGAATCAAGGTGGAATTTGTTTTGTCATCATTCGCTTTACAAGGCTTGAAGAAGTATATTTACTTGAAGCCAAACACCTGCTTTTCTTTTGGGAAAGAATGGTGACGGGCGGTAGAAAATCTATTACAAAGGAAGAAATCGAGCAGGCGGGTCATCACATTCCGCTTGGATTCCGCCCTAGAATTGACTATATTAAAATACTAGATAAATTGAACCTTTAATAGGTGGTAAGGTTAGAAAGGAAGTAACTTCAAATGTCTGAACAATACCAATCAAGGGAGGAGCGCCGCAAGAAATCCCAGACCAAAGCTAAATCAAAAACCAAGAAAAAGCCAGGCGGATTGGTAAAGAAAATCTTTCTCTCCCTCGTGATTCTTGGATTTATTGGATTGCTTGCAGGTGTTGGCACTTTCGCCTATATGCTACAAGATGCTCCAAAGCTCGACCCTAAGTTGTTAAAAGACCAAATCCCTTCAAAGCTTTTGGATAAGGACGGAAAAGTGTTTACGGAAGTAGGAGCAGTTAACCGAGAATATGTAAGCTATAAAGACATCCCACAAATTGTCGAAGATGCGATTATTGCCACGGAGGATTATCGATTTTACAAACACCATGGGATTGACCCCATTCGACTGGGCGGGGCAGTTTTGGCCAACTTTCGTGACGGATTTGGTGCCGAAGGCGGAAGTACAATCACCCAGCAGGTCGTCAAAAATGCATTTTTAACCCATGAAAAGACTATTAAGCGGAAAGTGCAGGAGGCATGGCTTTCTGTCCAGTTGGAGCGGAAGTATACGAAACAGCAAATATTTGAAATGTATATCAATAAAGTATTGGTTGGCGGCAATAATTACGGCATTGCAACAGCAGCCGAGATTTATTACGGGAAAGAATTAAAAGACCTGACCCTTGCCGAAGCCGCCCAAATCGCCGGTATGCCACAAAGCCCGAACAATTATAATCCTTTTACCCATCCGGACTTGGCGGAAAAACGGCGCAATATTGTATTGACTCTAATGGAGCAGCATGGCTTTATTTCCAAACAGGAAATGGAAGAAGCAAAAAAAGTGTCAGTTCCCGAAACAGTGTTAAAACCGGAACAGCGTACCGTAAACGATAAACCGTTTGACCCATTCGTTGACGCTGTCATTAAAGAAGTGAAGGAAAATACCGATTTTGATATTTTTACTGATGGATTGACGATTCAAACAACTCTGGATACAAATGCGCAAACATATGTTGATAAAATTTTGAACACGGATGAAGTGATAAAATACCCCGATGATGAGTTTCAGGCCGGGATTGCCCTGCTCGACACGAAGACAGGGGAAATTCGGGCGATTGGCGGCGGAAGGAACCAGGTCAAACGCGGCTATAACTATGCGATTCAGGCGAAGCGCCAGCCAGGTTCCACGATAAAGCCTGTTCTTGATTATGCTCCGGCCATCGAACATTTAAATTGGGGAACATACCAAATGATCGAGGATAAACCAATTACTTATTCCTCTGGAAAGAAATTCGGAAACTGGGATGGTAATTATAAAGGGCCGATGACAATTCGCACTGCCTTGCAGTTATCCCGTAATACCCCTGCCGTTCAGGCACTGCAGCAGGTTGGCCTTGAAAAGGCGAAAGATTTTGCTGTAAACATTGGGATACCATTACAAGAAATTTATGAATCCTATGCTATTGGCGGTTTTGGAGGCAAGACAATCGGCGTCTCTCCTCTGGAGATGGCAGGTGCCTACAGTGCGTTTGGAAATAAAGGCGTTTATACGAAGCCGCATGCGGTCACAAAAATCATGCTGCGTGACGGCACTTCGATTGATACCGCTCCAGAACCTAAAGTAGCCATGAAAGATTCGACAGCTTTTATGATTACGGATATATTAAAGAGCGTCCTTGTTTCCCCTGGTACGGGTACAAGGGCCAGCGTTCCTGGACTGCCGATTGCCGGGAAGACCGGGACAACTAATTACACTTCCGAGGATAAGAAAAAGTACAATATCCCAAGCGGTTCGGTACCGGACGCATGGTTTACAGGGTACACGACAAATTACACCTTATCCGTCTGGACGGGATATTCCAAATCAAGCACTCCGATAACGCCTAAAGGAGATAATCAAAGAATAGCCCAATATCTGTTCAAAAATATCATGGCCCACGTTTCCCAGGGTATCGAAACACCTGATTTCGTAATGCCAAACAGCGTGCAAAAAGTAAATATCGAAAAGGGAACGATGCCGCCGGTGCTAGCCGGGGAATTTACGCCAAGCAGTGAAATCGTAACGGAGTATGCCGTAAAGGGCCACGCGCCGAAAACAGTTTCTGAGAAATATAACAAGCTTGAAGCACCGGCAATTCTGACGGTGACATATGATGAACCTAATAAAAAAATTGCTGTAGCATGGGAATACAATAATTCACCCCAGACAGACATTCAGTTTGACATCACGGTTGATAACGGCTCAGGGCCAAAACATCAGATACAAAAGGAAACCAGCTTAGTGATTCCTGCAAATCCGGGTGATAAATATACAATTACGGTAGTGGCTCTCAGCGGCGGCAAGAAAAGTGACCCGGCTGTAAAATCGATTGATATTCCAAACCCGCAAAATAATAACGGCAATGGCAATGGAAACGGGAACGGAAACGGCAATGGCAATGGAAACGGGAACGGAAATATTGGTGAAGAAGATGATGGAACTACACCAATAACGACTCCACCGGCCGTTAACCCGCAAACCCCTACAGGAGGCCAAACTTCCGGAAGAGGAAATTAAAACAAAAAAATCGTCTAGGCATCATGCCTGGACGATTTTTTTTTGATGTTTTTTTTTACATATTGTTTTTCCTGCTCAACCATTAGTTCTGAAAGCTGGCGATAGGAGTGAAATAAATTTGGCCTTGCTTGGATGAAGCCTAATCTTTCTTCTATGTTTACCGGTTTATAGTGAAACTGTTCGAAGGGAACTGGTTCCCCTTCTGCCGCAGTGCTCTCGTTTGTTAAATGTAAGAGGTGAATAAACAGGTTTATCCCTTGTTCCATTAGCTCTTTAGTCCCCTGTTGATTTCGCTCGCGGAAGTTATGTTCGAGCTTTATTTTTACAATCTTCCATTCCTCAAGCAGGTTGGAAACAGTCAGTTTACTTTCCATTGACTGCCTTCAGTCCCTTCATCCGTTTCTTTCCTTCCCTGCACAGCTCCAATAATGGACAAGATGGACATTGCGGGTTTTGCGCCTTGCAGTGATACCTGCCGAAGAAGATTAACCGGTGATGAGTGTCTGACCACTCCTGTTTGGGAACCTTTCGCATCAAGGTTTTTTCTACCTCAAGGACGGAATCCTTCCAGCGGCAGATCCCCAAACGCTTACTTACCCGCTCCACATGGGTATCGACTGCAATGGCTGGAATGCCAAAGGCAACAGACACCACAACATTGGCAGTTTTTCGGCCAACCCCCGGTAGCTTGGTCAGTTCATCTCTGTCAGTAGGAATATCACCAGCATATTCATCCAAAACCAGACGGCAAAGACTTTGAATATTTTTGGCCTTATTCCGATATAGTCCAATCGAACGAATATCATTTTGCAGTTCTTCAAGAGGGACACTCAAGTAATCCTCTGGTGTTTTGTATTTTTTAAATAAGTCCTTCGTCACCTTGTTGACGAGGGCGTCGGTACACTGCGCGGATAGCGAAACTGCTATGATCAGTTCAAACGGATTGGAATGGTTTAATTCGCAATGTGCATCGGGAAACATTTCACCGATTTTGTCCAGACAATAGCGAATTTGTCCATTGTTAAGCATTACATCTCCCTCCCATGCTCTAATAAAGTAAATAAACGAGAGAAGATGCCTCTCGTCCAGGTTAAAATTATTGTTCAAGCCAATTGTAAAATGGTACGGCTGGTTGGCTGGAGCCCTCTTTGTTTCCAAGCTTTTGTACCTGTTTTTGGCGGAATTTACGCCCTTGGTTTTTAGCCTGTTCAATCGTTTTGATTCCGTTCTTTTTCCATTCAAACAGAATTCTATCAATATAGCGGAAATTTAATTTTCCTGACATAACCGCCTCTCTTAGAGCGGCCTTGATAATGACTGGGTCATGGTGGTCGTCATCCATCCACATTGCCAGCGATTCGCATTCGAACGGTGATAACGGTCGGCCAAACTCTTGTTCAAAGCACGTATATAAGTCAGTTTCATCCGCCTTCTTGCTTTGTTCTTGGTTTAGGCGATTATTATTTAGAAACTGGTTGACGAGCTTTTCCCATAAAGGTTTAATGGAGTACTTTTCAAAGCGAATACCTTCTTTTGAATATTCATCCATAATTTCCAAGCAGCCCCGCTGAATAAGCCTTCTTAGCATTTCATGACATTCGGAAATCGAGATTGTCATCCTTGCCGAAAGCTCCTCGGGAGTAGGAAATTCATTTCCTTTTTCCAAAAAAGTTAAGATATTTAGCAATAGGACAAGTTCTACTTCTGTCATATTAAGATTGCGATATTCAGAAAATAAAAGGGCTGGAACAGTTATTTGGCCTTCCTCAAGCCATGCTAATAGGTTTTCTTTCATTCATTGGACACCTCACTGTTTAGTATATCATGAACCTTGACCTCGGGTAAGAGTATTAGGTATCCAAGGATGGTAAAGAAATCAAAAAGCCTGCGTCCCGCAGACTTTTTGATTGCATTAAGCTTTTACTTTTGCTGTCACGAAATCATTGATTCTCGTTACTGCTTTTTCCAGTTGCTGGAGCGAGGTTGCATAGGAAAGCCGGATATTTTCCGGTGTTCCGAAACCGGAGCCCGGAATCACGGCGACCTTGGCTTCCTCAAGGAGACCAGAAACGAAATCATCCACCGTTTGATAGCCGGTCATTTCTGCCGCGCGCTTGACATTTGGATAAAGGTAGAATGCCCCTTGTGGCTTTACACAGGTGAAGCCCGGAATGGAAACCAATTTGTCGTAAATGATTTCCAGTCTTTCTTCAAATGCCCGGCGCATTTCTTCGACTGCGTCCTGCGGTCCATTGTAGGCTGCGATGGCAGCGTATTGGGCAGTAGTAGTCGGGTTGGAAGTGCTATGGCTTGCCAAGTTGGTCATTGCCTCGATAATTTGTTTATTTCCGGCAGCATAGCCTATTCTCCAGCCAGTCATTGAATGGGACTTGGAAACCCCATTAATAATAATCGTTTGCTCTTTTAATTGCGGAGAAAGTTGAGCAATGGACACATGCTTGGAACTGCCGTATACGAGTTTTTCATATATTTCATCAGATACGACTAGCACATTATGCTCGAGGCAGACTTTGCCCAACTCCAGTAACTCTGCTTCCGTATAAAGCACACCTGTCGGATTGCTTGGAGAGTTTATAATTACCGCCTTTGTTCTAGCTGTAATTGAATTTCGCAACTGTTCGGCCGTGATTTTAAATTGATTTTCTTCTAACCCGTCAATGTAGACCGGAACACCGCCGGCCAATTTGACTTGTTCCGGATAGCTAACCCAATAAGGAGTCGGAATAATAACCTCATCCCCGTCATTTAACAAGACCTGAAATAGAGTATATAAAACATGCTTCGCCCCATTGCCAACGATAATTTCGTTTGGCTTAAAGCTGAGTCCTTGATCTTCCTTAAATTTCTTGATAATTGCCTGCTTCAATGCCGGCAAACCTGCTGAAGGCGTGTACTTCGTATGTCCTTCATACATCGACTTTTCGGCAGCTTTCAAAATATGCTCCGGTGTATTAAAATCAGGCTCCCCTGCCCCCAAGCCAATTACATCTTCCCCTTGTTCCTTTAACTCTTTTGCTTTAGCGGTAATCGCCAGGGTTGATGAAGGTGTCAGAGACAACACCCGATTCGCCAATTGCACTGCCATAACTTCTCCTCCATTCATCGCTGGGCTAAAGATTTTCAATTTTCTTCAGCCATTCTCCTGTTTCAAAATGAATATAATAATAATTTATTAAATCATTGTCTGAACGATAATAAATTTCCCATAACGGGATATTTTTTTCTAAACCCAATCGGACTGATATGATCTTTTCAGGATTTTTTTCTTCAAGTAATTTCTGAACCGCTTCCTGCTTTGTCAGGCCTTCCGCTGCTTTCTTTACAATAATTTTGCCTTTTTTATCAGGAACCCATGCAATAATTTCCTTGCCGTCCTGATTTTCACCTTCAATCACATAGACAGTTTCAAGACCATTATAAATATGAAAATCCTCAACCTTGCTGAAATGCACTTGGGCGCTGGCTCGGGCAATCGCTTTATTTTGAGCGTCCTTCAGCGGTTCAGTTGCACTGAGATACACTTTAATTGAAGTTCCCAAAGCAGCAATAACAACAGCTATTAAAATAAGAATCCATTTTTTCACTTTATCACTTCTTTATGTACGATATATCGTAAAGATTGCTTTGTTTTGATCTTCTTTATCAAGGGCGAGTCCAAACATGAGGTCTTGATGTTTTAATGTTCGATTCAGTGCATCAACGATTTTATAAAGGTCGGAGCCATATTGAACTTTAACCGTTGAGAGCACTTCAATTTTGCTTTCCATTGATTCTCCTCCACTTTTCTCTTTTCAAGCTTGTTAGCAAAGATTCTAACCACTATTATATCAATATTACCTAAAACCTGTCCCCCATCAAAACGCTTACAAATAAATTTTTTTATTATACCGGCCTACTGTTCCGCTTCATGCGGTATGGTAAACACCTCATATTTAGAGTCAGTAAATTTTAAGGTGATCGTACCATGCCGTTTTGTAAAATAAACTTCCGACCATGAAGCTTGCAAATGGTGAAGAATTTCGTGGTCGGGATGTTTTTCCTCCGATGTAAACAAAACCGAAATTTCCGGATTTAAGTATTGTATCAATTTTTCAGATAAAGAATCTTCTTTGGTGCAGTTTGGGATTTTAAAAACATTGATGTCCTGCAGATTCTTTTTAAACAATTCTTCCTCAGCGCGGTCACTATAGGAAGACATAAGAAAGACCCGATGTTTAAAAAAGCTCAACATAATATCCATGCCTTCATCTTCACCTGTACCTGCGAATTCAACCTCTAAGGTTAAATCGGGAAGAAGTGTTTCCTTGGTTCCCTCATTCCATGCCAGTACTGGAAGAAGGTTTTGCTGTTTCAACTCGCTGGTAACCAATGGTGCTATTTTAGAGGTTGTAATGATCTTTTTAATCTGATATTTCTCAATTAAATGATTGACATGCCGAAAGGAAAGGCCAGATCCGTCTGATGTCAGGATTAGCGTGCCGATCCTTTTAACATCGTAAAGGCGGAGCCACCCTTCAAGCTCTGCCGCGGTATCTTCCTTTCCTGTATTAACTAGGATGTTTTCGTTATTTGGTCCCTGAATCAATGTCGCTTCTCCAGAAGACAGACCGATAAATGTCACGGCCATCTCGTGGTCTTTTATATTTAACTCTATATTTTCAACCTTGCTTGAAATCGATGGTGCCCCGGCTGTCACTGATAAAGCCGGGAGCATTAAGGAAAATAGTATTAGTAAGAGTCTCATCCTACATACCTCCCATACTATTAGTATGGGTAATTTTTCAAATTTTTATCAAAGCCAGGATTCTATTGCCGTTATTATTTCATTGATGGGTCCTTTTTTAATTTCAACCAGAGGAATTGAGTTCAAAAAGCACGTCCCGTACTTAGCAGTCACAATTCTTTTATCAAAAACAACCACGACACCTTTATCGGTTTCGGTACGGATTAATCGGCCAAATCCCTGCTTGAATCTGATTATAGCTTCCGGCAGCGAATATTCTGAGAACGGATTGCCGCCCCGGTTTTGGATCAATTGACATTTAGCCTCGGTAAGCGGCTCATCCGGGGGACTAAATGGCAGCCTGACAATAACTAAACAGGATAGATCTTCGCCGGGAATGTCCACCCCCTCCCAAAAACTGCTTGTTCCAAGCAGTATTGCCTTATCATAGCGCTGGAAATTTCTCGTGAGCCTCGTTCTACTACCGCTCGTAATGCCTTGGGCAATCAACACGTAATCATCTAAAAAGCCGCTCTCTCTGATTAATTCATACGTTTTCTTCAGCATATCGTAGGCAGTAAACAGCAGCAGCATTCTTCCCTTGGTTGCTTCAGCAATTGTAATGATATGCTCTGTGATGGCGATGACATATTCATCTAATGATACGCTGTTTATTTCCGGGAGGTCCTCTGGTATGAGCATCCGTACCTGGTCTTTGTATACAAATGGTGACGGTATCTGCAGCTGCATAGTGCATGCAGCATCGAGCCCCAATTCCTTTTCCATATAATCAAAGGATTTATTGACGGTTAAAGTAGCAGAGGTAATGACAACAGCTTTTTTGGCTAAAAAAAACTGCTCCCTCAACCGCTCTCCGACCGAGGCAGGCTGGGCAATAAACGTCGTCACGTTTTGCAGTGAACGAAGATCGATTTCAATCCATTTTACATCCCTTGACTCGTGGATGAAGCAGGCCTTCAGCCTAGTTCTTAACTCCTCCAACTCATTTAAAAAGATAAATAGCTCCTCAAGTTTGCTTCCTTGGCTCTTCGTCAACTTGTGGTTCTGCTCCCAAACCAACTGTAATCTTTCACGAATCGCCTCCTGTAAATCTTTAATTAAGAAGCTGAACCTTTCGGCACTGTGCAGCACAGCCTTGCTTTCTTTACTGCCTTCCAATGGGGAAAAGCGCACCTTGGAACGAAAATATCCATTTTTGTTGGCCAGCTTCCGTTTTGCAAACAACGCCAGCAGCTTGAAAAATTCATCCATTTCATAATTCAAGTTGAGCACCAATTGCTCCATTTCAAACACCTGCCAAACCATGTTGCCGGATGCAGGTACACTTTTCAGGAGTTCCTCCAGTTCAAAGAAAAGCTGTTTATTGTCAAATTGGCCAAATTGGCTAATTAACATTCTTGTAGACAAATAATCCAAAGAGGCACCAAAATAATGGACTGCAGCTTTTTCAAGGTGATGCCCTTCATCAATGACCGCGTACTTATAGTCGGGAAGAATCGAACCCTTTTCACGTAAATCACTCAATAGCAAGGAATGATTCGTTATGATGATATTTGCCTCCTGTGCATCCTGCTTTGCTCTCTGATAGAAATCCAGTTCCTCGCGATCATGCTTTTTTGAATAAATGTCACCGTCATTCTTGATTTTATTCCAATAGATTTGCCCGCCGCTTGATAAATTTAATTCATCCTTGTCTCCCGTTTCTGTCTCGGTAAGCCAAATAAGAATTTGCATCTTTGATAGTGTTGTATCGTAATTATCGTTCTCTTCCAGCAAGCTTTGCCGAAATCTTGCCAAACTGATATAGTGGTTTCGTCCTTTCAGCAAAACAGTCCTGATTGGGAAGGGAAGAATATTCCTAAGAAGCGGAATTTCCTTATATAATAACTGCTCCTGCAGTTGGATTGTGTGGGTGCTGACAACAACCGGGCTTTGTTTCATTTTGGAAAAATATGCTGCAGGGAATAAGTATCCCAATGATTTTCCAACACCGGTTCCCGCTTCAATGAGTGTGTGCTGTTCCCGCTCAAACGCGCGAAAGACAGTATCCATCATTGCAAACTGCCCTAGTCGTTTCTCATAAAAATTAAATGCTCTGCTGATTAAATCCGTTTTTTTCTCTTCATTTTCAGGGTAAGAAATAGCTTGGTCTGTCCTTCCGTCTTCCGGAGTCAAAGAAGATTTTTTAATGGCCAAGCCTTTATAAAGTTCAATAGTATCGGGCAGGTCCATCTCTGATAGCTCCGGATCTTCCAATAACTCATCGAGCAATTGCTGCAAATCACTTTTTAATCCTCCGGATAACGGCAATAGCTGCCTTAACGTAATCAGGGGCAATTGAGTCAACCGTTTTATAAAGATAAGAAACAACTGCGCAGTAACCTCAGCATCGCTGTCCGCCTGATGGGGGCGGTCGTGTTTTAGCCCCTCTCTCTCGGCCAAGTCTGACAGCTTATAGCCGTCTGCAGTCGGATATAGAATCCGTGCCATTTCTACTGTATCGAGAACTGAACCGTAAAACCCGTCAAATCCTGCTTGAAGCAATTCTTCCTGAAGAAAAGACAGATCAAATAAAACATTATGCGCCACAAAATAAGCCCCATCCAACAGCGCCATTACTTTGGCACCTATTTCCGAAAAAACAGGAGCATCTTTAACCATATCGTCATTAATACCGGTTAATTCTTCAATAAATACCGGGATAGATTTTTGGGGATTGATAAGTGATGAGAATTTTTCAGTTATGATTCCATTTTCGATAACCACCGCTGCAAACTGGATAATCCTGTCGCCTTTTTTGGGAAGATTGCCCGTGGTCTCCAAATCGATTACAACATATTTATTATTTAACATTTGATTAACACCCCAAAGCTTCATTCCTTAAACGGTATCATAAAATAGCGAAAAAGAAAAACGAAATTGTAAGCCGAATAAACAGAAAGGTCCCCTAAATGGAGACCTTTCACTGGTTACATGATTGTATGTGCCGGTTCTGCTTTAATCAGTTCCTTGATTGTATTGTTTTCTCCCATAATCGCAACTTTTGGCTGGTGGGAGGAAAGTTTTTCCTCCAGTACTATTGCATAGGAAATAATGATCACGATGTCACCAGGCTGGGCAAGACGGGCGGCGGCGCCGTTTATGCAAATCACCCCGCTGCCACGTTCTCCCGGAATAATGTAGGTTTCAAACCTGGCTCCGTTATTATTGTTGACGATTTGCACCTTTTCATTGGCAATCATGCCAACCGCATCTAAAATATCTACATCTATTGTAATACTGCCCACATAGTTTAAGTTTGCTTCTGTGACTGTTGCACGATGGATTTTTCCATTCATCATGTGGCGAAACATGGATTTAGGTCCTCCCCTAGCGGTGTCTTTTATTCTAAATCAATAATCATATTGTCAATTAGCCGAACTGCCGTAAATTTTACTGCAAGTGCAATGATGATCCTGCCCTGTAATTTTTCCAGCGGCTTTAACTGCGGATAGGAGAGTATCTCAATATAATCAATAACTCCCTTTGATTCTCGGCAAATCATGTCGCTAATCATCCTAATGAGGCTGGCAGGATTTCGCTCTCCCTGCTGAATTGCCTCTTCTGCAGCCTGCAGGCTTTTATAAAGGACAGGCGCCTCTTCACGCTCTGCAGGTAGAAGATTCACATTACGGGAACTTTTTGCCAGCCCGTCCGATTCGCGAATGATTTCCACCGCCCGCAGTTCAATCGGAAAATTAAGATCTGCAATCAAACCTTCAATAACCGCAACCTGCTGTGCATCCTTTTTGCCAAAATACGCCTTTGTTGGCCTGATAATGTTAAATAATTTGGTTACCACCGTGGCGACACCATCAAAATGACCAGGTCTTGATTTTCCGCATAATACATTAGTCCGTTCCCGAACCATTACCGTTAAGGATGGCGGTGCCGGGTACATTTCTTCAACGGCCGGATGAAACAAATAGTCTACGTTCTCCGCCTCGGTCAGCGCCTGATCACGCGCAAAGTCACGCGGGTAGGATTCATAATCTTCATTTGGCCCAAATTGCAACGGATTGACAAAAATGCTTACCACTACGATATTTGTTTCTTTTCTCGCTTGCCTGATCAGGGTTAAATGCCCTTCATGGAGATATCCCATTGTCGGAACAAATCCAATCGACTTGCCGGACTTTTTCTGCTTGATGATTTCTGCCTGCATTTCCTTTATGGTTGTAATGACCCTCATTCTTTGCCTCCATACAATGCCCTAAGCTGCTCTTCTTTCATGGTAAATGTATGTTTGTCTTCAGGGAACACCTTTTGCTTTACATCTGATACATAGGCTTGAATCGATTCAATCATAAACGGATTCACGGTATGATATTGTTTGACGAACTTTGGAACCCGGTCAACACCATAACCCAAAATATCGTGATACACCAATACCTGCCCATCGACATCAACGCCCGCTCCAATACCGATTACCGGAATCGAGGTTAAGTTGCTCACTTCCTCGGCCAACTGTTTAGGCACACATTCGAGAACAACCGCAAATGCTCCTGCCTGTTCACACTTTTTTGCATCCTCAATTAATTTTCTGGCCGCAGCTGCATCCTTTCCCTGGACTTTATATCCGCCCAAAACCCCAACCGATTGCGGTGTGAGACCCAAATGGGCACACACAGGAATTCCCGCTCTTGTCAAGGCAGTGATTTTTTCAAGAACCTCATCCGCTCCTTCGAGTTTAACAGCGTGGGCTCCAGTTTCCTGAATTAATCTTCCGGCATTAATCAGCGTATCCTTGACAGATAAATGGTAGGTGAGAAAAGGCATATCAGCTACAATAAATGTATCCTTTGCTCCCCGTTTAACAGCTTTTGTGTGGTGGATCATGTCCTCCAATGTCACAGGGATCGTGGAGTCGTATCCAAGAACGACCATGCCCAGCGAATCTCCGACCAGAATCATATCGACTCCGCCCTGCTCAGCTTGTTTAGCGGAAGGGTAGTCATATGCCGTCAGCATGACAATCTTTTCATTGTTTTGCTTCATTTTCAAAAAATCGGTGGTTTGCTTCATCATTTCTCCTCCTTGTAGAGATGGGAGAGGTGACAAAACAAGTTTTAAGAGCATAAAAAAAATCCCTCTGAAGGCAGAAGGATTCCGTTACTCTTGACATGTTCCATCCCTCTGTCCCGGTCCGATTCACGGATCTAGGCAGAAAACTTTAATTTTAAAAAACAGCATAAGGTGCAGTTCTGGTTAGATACTGCCCGTAAGAATTATAACAAAATTACCAAAATGAGTACAAGAATTAATTTCCTGAATTATAGTTCGATATCTGCAGAATAAACATGATGAATGGTACCGGTCTGATCCTCTATTTTCAACACCCCATCATCGGTTATCCCCAGGGCTTTCCCTTCTATGACATCGGTCAGAGTTCGAGCCTTCAAGTTTTTTCCGATACTGACAGCATAGCTTTCCCATAAGAGCTTTACCGGGAGAAAACCCTGTTCTAGGTATAGCATATATAGTTTTTCAAAATGCTTGAATATGCTTCTAATCAGGCCTGCTCGGGAAATAATCCCGCCCGCTTCAATAAAAAGCGAGGTCGCCGTTTCCCGAAGCTCTTCAGGAAAATCCACTCCTTGTTGATTTACATTAATACCAATACCGATAATGATTGAATGAATCCGGTCGGCCTCTGCCTGCAATTCGGTTAAGATACCAGTAATTTTCTTGCCTTGAATCAAAATATCGTTTGGCCACTTGATTTCCGGTTTAAGTTCGGTCACTTCTTCAATCGCCTGAACAATAGCAACCGCTGTTAACAATGTCAGCTGCGGCGATCTTGTCAGGGGAATATTCGGCCTGAGAATAAGACTCATCCATACCCCGGTAAATTTGGGCGAGTGCCATTTTCGGTTCATTCTTCCTTTACCCAATAGCTGTTCCTCGGCTAACACAACGGTTCCTTCCGGTACACCCTCAGAGGCGAGCCCATGAGCGATTTTTTGAGTCGAGTCCACGGTTTCTTCATAATGAATATTTCTGCCGATAAAGGAGGTTTCAAGTCCCAGTCTGATTTCATCCGCCGTAATTTTTTCCGGAGTTTTGATGATGCGGTAACCTTTCTTTCGGACCGCCTCCAATTCAAAGCCTTCTTTGCGCAATTCCTCAATATGCTTCCATACTGCCGTCCTTGAGCAGCCAATCAATTCAGCGATATACTGGCCTGATAAATAGGAATCTTGACTATTCGTAAAAGCATCGAGCAGTTTTTTTCTTATTTCTGACTGCACTGTAAAAGCCACTCCTTAATCGTTGATTTTTCGTTTTTGATTTGACCATTTAAAATAGCGTGTTCTATCTTAAGTATGGTGTCTTTTAACCATGGACCCGGTTTGCGATGAAGCCAGTCCTTTAAGTCAGTTCCCGTTACCGCCAAATCTGAGCGTTGCTTGATTGGCAGACTGTCGTACACAGCAATCCATTTATGTACCGATTCTTCCTGCTTTATACCATTAATGACAAAGTAGAGGTTTTCGACCGATTGAACAGCTTCTCTTCCGGCCATGTAAAGATCATAAACCGGCCAATCCATCTCCAACCTTTTTCTTAAGAAAAACATTATGTGCTTTATATCTTTTATTTCCTTTACAGGCAGCCGCCAATTCCTTAAAAACGCCTCAATTTGGGAGTTCGTTAACTCCAGACAGAAGATGAGCAATGACCACCTTTCAGTAAGTCTAAGTTGATCGCTGTCAAACCTTAGCAATTTTTCAAGCTGCTGCTTTCGTTTGTCCAGTCCCGGCAAAAAATCGTTCAGCCCGGACTCAAGTAAGATGGTAACCGCCTTGTGCCAATGCGCTCCCATCAGCAATTTTTCAAATTCAGCCCGTTTCCGTTCTACAGCGATTTTCTCAAGGAGAGGGCCTAGAGTTGACAGAGCAGATTGGGTTTCTCTATCCATCTGAAAACCGAGCTGGCTTACAAACCGGACTGCCCGCATAATCCGTAAGGCATCTTCTCGAAAACGGTCAGCAGCGAAGCCTACAGTCTTAATGACTTGATCTTTTATATCCTGTTGCCCATTGAATGGATCAGATACCTTACCCTTCCTGTCCATGGCGATTGCATTCATCGTAAAATCCCGGCGCTTCAAGTCTTCCTCAAGATTTCGGATAAACGCCACTTCTGTTGGCCTGCGATAATCTTGATATTCCCCGTCCGTTCTAAAAGTAGTAATTTCATATGATTTTTGATGATGCAACACAAGGACCGTTCCATGTTCGATTCCAACATCAACAGTTCTTGGGAAGATCCGTTTTACTTCATGAGGAGTGGCGGAGGTTGCGATATCGACATCGCTTATTTGTTTGTTCAGCAGATAATCTCTGACAGAACCGCCGACAAAGTAAGCCTCATACCCCGAATCTTCCAATTTTTTCAATAAAGGTACAGCAGATAGAAACGGCTCTCTCATCCTATTCACCTTCAAACCAGACTGAAATATAGATTTTCATATTGCTCGACAATTTTGCCGGCCTGAAATTTTGATTTAACTGTCTCAACGGACCTATTGGCAAATTGGCCGTGTAGGGAGGTGTCATTTAAAAGTGAAATCGCCTTATCGGAATAATCGTTTATATCTCCTAGCTCACAAACATACCCTGTGACCCCATGCTCAATCACCTCGGGAATACCGCCTACATTAGTTCCGATACACGGAACACCGCAGGCCATCGCCTCGAGGGCGACAAGACCAAAGCTTTCTTTTTCGGATAGCAGTAGCATTAAATCACTGATAGAGTACAATTCCTCAAGATTTTCCTGTTTCCCGAGGAAAATGACTCGACCCTCGAGACCAAGATTGCGGACAAGCTTGGAGACAATTATCATCTCCGGCCCGTCTCCAACGAGAAGCAATTTCGCCGGCATACCCGCCGCGATGTTGGCAAACGTTTTTACGACGTCAGTCACCCGTTTTACAGGACGGAAATTCGATACATGAATAATGACCTTTTCATGTTGTGCAATCCCAAATTCTGATTTTAAGTGGCCGGTGTCACTTTTGCGGTAAATGCGGTCATCGATAAAATTATAAACTGTTTCAATTTGTTTATCGGGATTGATCAGTTCATGAGTCTGGTTCACCAGAGAGTTTGAGACAGCCGTTACAACATCGGATTTTTCGATGCCAAATTTAATCGCTTCGGATAACGATGGGTCATAGCCTAATACGGTTATGTCCGTCCCGTGCAAGGTCGTAACAATTTTAATATCCCGGCCCGACATTTGCTTAGCAAGTATAGCGCACACTGCATGTGGAATCGCATAATGGACGTGCAGGATGTCTAGTTTCTCCCGGTTTGCCACCTCAGCCATTTTGCTCGCTAAAGCTATATCATACGGTGGGTATTGAAAGACGGAATATTGGTTGACCTCAACCTGATGATAATAGATATTGTGATAAATCTTATTTAATCGAAACGGGATGCTTGAGGAGATAAAATGAATTTCATGGCCCTTTTCCGCCAGCAATTTACCCAATTCAGTGGCCACTACCCCTGACCCGCCAACGGTCGGGTAGCAAGTAATGCCGATTTTTAGTTTTTTCATTCGTTATTCTCCTATCAAATCACGGTCTATGAGCATCGGAACTTTTGTTATGAAGCCCTCGGCATAGCTAACCCCAACTAGTTTGCCAAACATTCTTTCTCTTGCTTCAACCGTCTCAATATAACCGTTCACAAGGGGAGTCTCGACACTTTGGGCCGTTTTTTCAAATTGACTTTTATAGGCCCTCAGGGAAGCCAGTTTTGGGGCGATAAACCCGGAAATATCGACAGTAAAATCCGGTTTATGAAACCCGTTAATCATATAAAAATATACCCGTTCTACCCGATGTGCCGCCAAACCATTTTCGGTTTGAAAGTTTTTGATTCCGGCCGAAAAGACCGCCTCTTCTACCAGCTTGGCGCAATTCCCATGGTCAGGATGGCGGTCTTCATAATAAGGGGCGAATACAATACTTGGCTTATATGTACGAATGACACCCGCTATCTTTCTAATATATTCCTCATGCAGAAGCAGGCCCCGATCCGGCATTCCCAATGAGGTCCTGACCCTTACTCCCAGCAGGGCCGCGGCTCTGGCAGCTTCCTCTTTTCTCAGTGATACCGTCCCATTCGATGAAAGCTCGGCATCAGTCAAATCACAAATTCCAATCTGCTTGCCTTCAGCTGCGAATTTGGCAATCGTCCCGCCCATGCCGATCTCGACATCATCCGCATGCGCACCAAAGGCAAGGATATGTAACTGATTATTTTTCATCCTTATCACCATTCTCCCTGGCGATATTTCTCCAATCGAGCAGTCCCTCATCCAGCCCTCTGATTAATAACTCGGCTGTTCCCATGTTGGTAGCGAGAGGAATCGAATAGACATCACAAAGCCGGACAAGTGCGGTAACGTCCGGTTCATGCGGCTGGGCTGTTAATGGATCGCGAAAAAAGAATATCGCATCCATCTTATTTTTGGCAATCATCGCCCCAATTTCCTGATCTCCACCGAGCGGCCCCGAATTGAACCGGGTAATCTCTAAACCGGTCGCCTCGCTAATGCGCTTGCCGGTTGTACCGGTAGCAAACAAACTGTGTTTGGCAAAAATATTCTTATAGGCTATGGTGAATTGTACCAAAGCATCTTTCTTTTTATCATGGGCAATTAGTGCAATATTCATCTTGTGGCTCCTACTCCAATATATTTTCAAGACCGTACACAAAGGTATTTTGTTTCATAACCGTTTCAACAGCCAATTTGACTCCTGACATAAACGATCCCCTGTTGTAGGAATCATGGCGAATCGTCAACGTTTGTCCATCAGAACCGAACAAAACCTGTTGATGGGCAATTAAACCAGGCAATCGGACAGAATGAATGTGCATCCCATCTATGTCAGCACCTCTAGAGCCCGGTAGTGTTTCCTTTTCATTTGGATGCCCCTGCTTCTTAGGGTCCCTGACTGCGGAAATCAACTCAGCGGTTTTTACGGCGGTTCCAGATGGAGCATCCAGCTTTTGATCATGATGCAGTTCAATAATTTCGATATCTGCAAAGTATTTTGCGGCCATTTGCGAGAATTTCATCATTAGGACAGCACCTATTGCAAAATTGGGCGCAATGATACAGCCAAGCTCTTTTTCACGACAAACCTGTTCAAGCTCAGCTAGATTTTCCTTTGTGAAACCTGTTGTCCCGACAACAGGACGGACATTGTATTCTAACGCAGTTTTTGCATGTCGCATGCCTGTTTCAGGCACGGTTAAATCAATCAGCACATCAGCAGTAACATTTTCGAGGCAGTCTTTAATGTCGCCATAGATTGGGACATTTCCGATTGTTTGAAAGCCAGGCAAATCGCTCAACATCATTCCGTCGTGCTTATAGTCGACAGTGCCCACAAGCTCAAAATGTTCTGTGTTATTTATTAGTTTGACTGCCTCGCTGCCCATACGCCCCCTAGGACCGGCAATAATAATTTTAATGGTTTCCAACTTATTCACTCCTAGCTTTCTTGATCAATTTTTGTCCAACGATCCTTGTCTCTAGTGTTGAATTTGTTCATTACAAGATCATGGGCCTGTTCCAAATCAATATGTAAGGAATTTGCCAGACAAATGACGACAAACAGGAGATCCCCCAATTCTTCCTCAATGGCCTTTTCCGTCTCAGAAGACTTCTTTGGTTTTTCCCCATAATGGTGGTTTATTTCCCTTGCCAGCTCGCCAAGTTCTTCTGTAAGCCGCGCGAGCATGGCCAAAGGGCTAAAATATCCTTCTTTAAATTGACCTATATATGTATCAACCTCTGACTGAAGCTGTTTCATGGTTTTCCCGTCTTTCGCCATATGCATCACCTCAAAACTATCGATTTTGTTCCATTTTTCTCTATTAAAGCCGAAGCTTTTCTCTTTTACATGTTAGCTAAAAAAAAGGTGTTTTACAAATGTTTTCAATTAAACGACAAGTTTTTGCCGACAATTGCCCATCATTACATTATTCGATATAATTAATTTCGCTGTGGATGTGAAAAATATGGAAAAGGGGGGAATTTAAGTGATAATGGGACTGAAGATAAAAAATATTTTATTTATATTATTGGGTACTGCCATATTTTCTTTTGGCCTGGTTCATTTTAATATGCAAAACAAGCTTGCGGAAGGAGGATTTACAGGAATCACACTTCTGCTTTATTTCTTGTGGAAATGGGACCCTTCCTATAGCAACTTGATTCTTAATATCCCTTTATTTTTTCTGGGATGGAAATGGTTAGGCCGTAATGCTTTTTTCTATACAATCATTGGAACGATCGGGGTTTCCATTTTTTTATGGATTTTCCAGCGGTATTCAATTGTAATGCCACTAGAACATGATTTGGCTCTTGCTGCATTATTTGCCGGTGTGTTTGCCGGAATTGGCCTCGGGATTATTTTCCGTTACGGCGGTACAACTGGTGGTGTAGACATTATCGCCAGATTGGTGCAAAAGTTTATTGGCTGGAACATAGGAAAAACCTTTTTTATTTTTGATGCATGCGTCATTACTTTGTCCTTACTGACATATCTAAATTATAAACAGGCGATGTACACCCTTGTGGCTGTCTTTGTCGGGGCAAAGGTGATAGATTTTATTCAAGAAGGAGCCTATTCGGCACGGGGTGCCATGATTATATCTGAAAAAAATGAGCAAATAGCCCAAAAAATCATGGAAGAAATGGATCGCGGCGTAACTGCACTGAGGAGCTATGGTTTCTATACAAAAAGAGAACGGGATGTTCTGTATTGTGTTGTCGCCAAAAATGAAATCATGCGGTTAAAAACGATCATCACCTCTGTCGACCCTCATGCATTTATCTCGATTTCCATTGTCCATGATGTTCTTGGCGAAGGCTTTACCCTTGATGAAAATAAAATGCCGATAACGGAATAGAAGCAAAAAAAGACGCAATTTGCGTCTTTTTTAGTCCTCGCTCCTATTCATTCCTGTAAAGATCAACACCAGTCTTAACAATTCAAGAACGGCTACAGCGGCAGCGGCCACATAGGTCAAGGCTGCTGCGTTTAAAACTTTGCGGGCCTCCCGTTCTTCACGATTGGCAATAAGACCATGTGAAATAACCTGATCCATTGCGCGGCTTGATGCATTAAATTCAACCGGCAGTGTGACCACTTGAAATAGGACGGCTGCCGCCATAAAGATAATTCCTAATAACAACATGCCGCTAGCATGAAATACTATCCCTAACATAATCAGGATCCATGAAGCATTTGAACCCAAGTTTGCGACGGGAACAAGCGCATGGCGAAACCGTAAAAACGCATATCCTTCACCGTCTTGAATGGCATGTCCGACTTCATGGGCCGCAACTGCAGCAGCTGCAATCGAATGTCCATGATAATTTTCCGGAGACAACCGAACCGTTTTTGTACGGGGATCATAATGGTCACTTAAAAACCCGCGCCCTTCCTCAACACCCACATGAAACAACCCGTTTGCGTTCAATATTTCTCTGGCTACTTCAGCACCGCGGCGATGTGTCGATGTAGGGACCTGGGAATACTTTCTAAATGTGCCTTTTACTTTCATTTGGGCCCATAAAGGTATCAGCACGATGACAGCAAAATAAAGTAAAAACAGCATAATGAAACCTCCTTGGAGCTCTTGTTGTATAACATTTTAGTAAAGCCGCCAGACCAGAGTCAATCTTTATGCTCTCTAGACCAATCCTTCCTCATGTCTTTTTCACCCTTGTATTTTCTCCAGCCGACATACGATAGAGTGGCGATAATAATGCTTCCGGTTGAAATGATTACCCACCATAGTGATGGGTCCGCTTCATCATCTTCAATATTGGAAAAAAGATTTTTCAAATCCTGATCAAGGTTGTCCAGTTCCTGCTGTCCCTCCAAATCAGTTAATACCTGCGAGCGGTATTCATCGATAAATTTAATCCGGGCATCTAATCTTTGTATATTTTCTACTGGCACATCAATTTTCATACTAGGATAAATGACATTATATAAGGATAAAAAAGTATTAAAGTTTGAATGAAAATGGGCTGAATCACCATTTACCGCGGCTTCTTTTGCCTGATGGAATGCCATCATAATTTGGTCTTCCATTTCGGTCCACAATGGCTGATGGCTGGTGGTGATGGCATCTATGACAAGGCGGAACTTTGTCAGTTTATTGATTCGTTCCTCATGCTTCATGTCAGGACTAACCGCCGCTTCCATTGCTTCATCATGCGACGTGGTTATAATCCTCACCTCATCAAGGGTTAATTTCCGCTCTGTACCTGTCACTGTTTTAAATTGATTAGAAAAATAATCGAGCAGTTTTTTTGCATCCTCATATCTATGAAACTTTACCATCTGGAGAGCCTCATCTGAAATATCATCAAGCCTCTCAATAGGTGATTGAGTTTGAGCATTTACTGAGATGGGAATAAGCAAAAAGATCATTGCAAATAAAAGGAACCGCCTTAATTTCAATCCTTGTCCCCCCTTTCGGTACTAATAAAATGTATGAAGGGGTGGACAAGGTTAGACCATGATTTCTATCAAATCTAGTTAATTTCCAATTTAAACCGATTTTTCCTCACGACTAAGTAGTAGGCAATTCCAATCGAAACGAGTGATAGCCAGAACGTAAAATAGCCAATCTGTGGTATAAACTTGTCCAGCATATGATAGCTAGGTAACATGAAAAAAACGTAATCAATGATATCGTTATGTAAAGTCCAAATAGAAGCAATCAGTAAATGCTTGATCTTTATCCGATAAAACGGTGCATAAAGCAGCCCCTCCACAGCCATCGCAAAATGTGAGAGAATTAGCATGAAACCGACTGGGTCCAGGCTCCCCTGGACAATAAACACGAGGATATTCATCACGACAGCCCAGATGCCATATTTGAAGAGAGTGACAATCGCCAGCGCTTCTAGCAGCGGCCAGTTTTTCTTAAGTAAAAAAGCAATCAGTACCAATACAAAAAACAGACTTGCTGTTGGACTGTCTGGTACAAAGGGCAAAAAGATGGCTGGGGTTTTCTTCAGCTGCCAGCCATACCAATAATAGCCATAAATGGTTCCTGCGATATTAACAATCAGTAATAACCATAAAATCGACCGATTCGCAAGAATAGGATAAATCCAGCGCACATAAACACTCCTTCCTTTAACCAAAAAAGCTGACGAGTACCCGTCAGCTTTTTAGCTAAAAAGAAAGTATAAAATTTTACAAATTTTATACTTTCTTGTGTCGCATAAATTCAACTACGCCTCTGTCTTCGTCCTAACGGACTCGCCAGTCGGCGAGTTTACATTTATCTCGATTATTTTTTGCTAAGGCCTGCAATAAATTCAGAAAGCTTTTTCAGCTGTTCGTCATCACCCTTAAAGACGCCTGCTGGCATTTTGCCTTTACCTTCTTTAGCGATTTTGGCAATTTCCTCAGGTTTTAACTGAACATTTGTTAAGTTAGGTCCTGCAGACCCACCTTGGAAGCTGTCGCCATGACATGTGAGACATGTATTTTCACTGGCAATCTTGTAACCTTCTGCACTTTTGTCGACTTCCACTTTTTCAACGATTTGCCCTTGTCGCTCCGCTGCCTCCCAGTCATGAGTTGCAACAGATTGCCAGGTTAAAAAGGTGATAGCGGCAATCGCCAATAGCATAAATCCCGTTGCCAATGGTCGTTTGCTTGGACGGCGCTCCGGTCCGCGGTCAAGAAACGGCGCCAATAACAGGGCACCAAATGCAAGACCCGGAATAACCATCGCACCTACCACTGTATATGGACCGGAAGCATAGGTATATTTAAGCAATTGATATAAGAATAAGAAATACCAGTCTGGTAATGGAATATATCCTGTATCAGTCGGATCCGCTATTCTTTCAAGCGGGCTTGGATGTGCAATAGTCAAACATAAATATCCGACAAGGAATACTGCCCCTACCATCCATTCTTTTAACAGGAAGTTAGGCCAGAACGCCTCTGTTTTACCAGGGTATTCCGAGTAGTCTTTCGGAAGCATTTTTTTTCGCAATTCAGGCGCCACTACACGTGAGTCGCCTACAAACTTCATACCTTTACCGCGATGCATCGAGCAATCCCCCTCCTTTTTCCGCAGTAATGAGAAAAATCGTACAATTCCAACTAATCATTAGATCATAGTGGTCCTGAAATACCCTGTCTGCGAATCATCACAAAGTGTGCAGCCATTAATCCAAATAATACCGCAGGCAAGAAGAATACGTGGATTGCAAAGAAACGTGATAAAGTTTGCGCGCCAACTATGTGTTCGTGACCTGCCATTAATGTTTTAAGGTAAGGACCCGCAAAAGGAACTGATTCTACAATTTGCAGTGTAACTTTTGTTGCAAATAGCGCTTTCATATCCCATGGAAGCAGGTAACCTGTCAACCCTAATCCTAGCATGACGAAGAAGATGAGTACTCCGACAATCCAGTTTAGTTCACGAGGTTTTTTATAAGCACCTTGGAAAAAGACGCGTAGTGTATGTAAAAACATCATTACAATAACTAGACTTGCCCCCCAGTGGTGCATACCGCGGACAATTTGTCCGAAAGCAACCTGGTTTTGCAGATAAAATACTGATTCCCATGCATTTTTGATATCCGGTACATAATACATGGTCAAAAACATACCGGAAAGAATTTGAATAACGGTAATGAAGAAAGTCAGACCGCCAAAGCAGTATACAAACGCTGAAAAATGATGTGCAGGGTTAACATGCTCAGGTACCTCATGGTCTGCGATATCGCGCCACATAGGCGTAATATCTAAACGTTCATCTACCCAATCGTAAATTTTGTTTAACAATGATTACGCCTCCTTCCGTGGTTTAGCTTTACCTAAATAAAGGAAACCGTCTTTTTCTTTGTATGGATATACATCAAGTGGTGCTAAAGGCGGTGTGCCTTTAACGTTTGTTCCATCCTTTGTATACCGGCCATAGTGACACGGGCAGAAGAATTGATCGGGATGCTCTTTATCGCCCCCCCAGTTAACCGTACAGCCCAGATGCTTACAAACAGGAGACAGGGCTACAATCTTATCCCCTTCCTTATAAACCCAGGCAGTATTAGTAACCTCGGACTCATACCAGGCATCCTTTTGCTTAAAGGTAAAGTCAACCCGTACTGGTTTGTCAGTCAGGTCTGCTACCTTTTGGCTTGTGGCGATGAAATCTCCGCCTTCCTCAGCTCTTAATACAGGATCAACAGCAAATCTAACCATTGGCATTAACATCCCTGCAGCCATGAAACCGCCAACGCCTGTTAATGTGTAGCTTAAGAATTGACGTCTTGAAACGCGCTCTTTGCTCATGCTTATCCCCCCCTCTGTTCATAAATTTAAGTCCAGCGGACATAAATATACACATATAAAACTAGGACATAACAATGATATATCAATCTTCCAGCAAGGTCAATATCAATACTATTTTAAAAATAAGTATTATGAATTGTTTAATGAATTTTCATGCCATTTTTTCGTAAAGAGACCTAGCAGCTGCTTTACCTGGCGATCAATGACAGTCACTTTTTGGGAATCATTCATTCCTTCAAACGGCATAGATGGAAGCCAAATGACGGTACCATTCAGTTCCTCCTCATGGTTTCGCCACTCCAAATCACAGGTAATATAAAAGATATGTTTAAATCCTGCACCCGCAATCTCGGTTTCCCATGCTTGCAATTTTTGTGAAACAACTTCGCCAGCATCTTTAGTTAAGTATGTAAATGGCGGGAATAGTAGAAGTCTTCCGGTAAATTGCCGTTCCAGGTAACTTGTCAGTAAGGTTATAAATTCTGCCGCTTCCGCCGATTCTTTCATTTGTCCGCCTATGTCAACAGAATATAAGGGTACAACAGCCGTATCGACATATTCCTTGGCGGAAAGGTATGTTTCAATCTCTCGTGGTATCCATTTCATATTTTGCACCTATCCTTTATATATCACTCCTACTATAATATCATTATCTCCAAAAACTAAAAAGAAAAAGTGCTCTTTAAAACTAACGTAAAAAGAAGTTTGCTTAGCGCAAACTTCCTTTTTTTTCAGCCTTCGTCAGGTTATTCAATTTCTCCGTTAACATATGGAATGCCTGACGGTCTTGTTTATCCAACGCCTCATCAATCATTTTTAACAGTTTTTCGCGTTGAAAACGATCAATGCTACCTTGAAGAAATTGCTCGGCAATGATTCCATCCTTCTCGTTAACTTGAAGATGTTTTGGAACATAAGGATTCTCCTCCAGAACAGCAGCATATTGGTGCGCCTGATTGGAGGCATGGAAGTTTAATTGGATATAGATGTCTTCATCCCGATTTAAGCGGATATCGTGAAAGGATTTCTCGGCGTCAGTCGTCATGACATTTTCCTTATAGAAGCGGAACGGGACTTTATCGACACAATGGGTTGACATAATCAAACCGCGCGGGCAATATTGTGCCTGTTCAACAAAGTGAACCTTTTCCATCAATTGGTCATGACTCATCAAGTAATTGAGAATCCACACACATTCTCTTCTTTTTAATTGATAATGATTTAAAAACCAGCGAATAAAATCCTTCTTCTCGTTGACAGAAACAGGGGTTGCCATAAAAGTTTCCCTCCTCTGCAAATTCAGCTTTTTAAGCTTTATTTATCATTTACATCCAAATCGGTTAAACGTTCAAGCACATCCAAATATTCGTCATTGGTTGGATCAAAATTTAGCAGCTGTTTAAAAATTTCGGCAGCGCGGCCCTTTTTTCCTTCCTCAATTAAAAAATATCCATAATCGTTCAAAAAGTCTTCGTTATGATTAAAAAAAGTATATGCACTTTCGTATTTGTCCGATGCGAGTGAATATTCCTCCAACTTGTGGCAGCTGACTGCTGCATCCCATAAAAACTGCGGCTCTTCATCTTCGATAACATCCAGTTCAGAGATTAATTCCAATACATCCTCATAACGTTCCTGCTGGAGGAACAACTGATTTAGGACGTGGGCTGCTTCGGCAAATCCCGGATCCAAAACGAGAGACTCACGTAAATACTGCTCTGCCTCGGTTATTTTCCCCAGTTTAATTGCTATTTTTCCACCATAGTAAAATAAATCTTTATTAAACTCATCCTGTTTCAATCCTTCTTGAACGGCCTGTAAACTGCTTTCCAATTCTTCTTCCCGTTCATAGGCCTGAGCAAGATACAAATATAACGAGTGGTATTCAGGGTCCAGCTCTTTCAATTCAGTAAATTTTTCAATGGCAGTGCGATTATACCCCGCTTGAAGTGCAGTAAAGGCATAGCCAAAAAAAATATTAATCTCGAGCTTTTCCTCAAGTGCCTTATCATAATAAACCAGTGATTCTTCAAAAGCACCTGAGGAGCTTAACAGTTCTGCAAGCCGCCCATGAATGTTAATCCCGGCCATTTCATTTGTTTCTTCCAATACCTTTTCATACGCTTCCATAGCCTTTCTTATTTCCCCTCGTTCACTGTAAAGCTCACCCAACGCAAAATCAATAATGATTTCATTGGGTAATAGTTCCTTTGCCCTCAACAGTTTGCTTTCACATACTTCATAAAGCCCCTGCATTTGATATAGGTCAGCTAGCAGCAATAATGCCTGGCCATAATGGGTATCTTGCTCGGAAATTCGTTCTAGGACAAGGATTGCCTTCTCTTCTTCGCTCGCCTCCATTAAAATCTCTGCCAACAGGACAAGCAGTTCACCTTCCTCAGGATATATGGCCAGCAAATTTTCAACCAGAGCCTTGGCTTCGTCAAGGAATCCATACTGGAACAATCCCTCTCCCAACAGGAATTTCTCTTCAGGCTTGCCGTTTTTTAATACAACATTATATTCAGCTATGGCCTCTTTATGTTGGCCGTTTTCCAACAGTGCCATAATTCTATCGATTTTGTCCATTGACCGTTACCTCGAATTCATTAAATTACAAAGAAAAATAGGATGGGGTTAGCACCTTTACATGTTCACCAAATCCAGGCTTAAATAAAACCTCTGCTCCGGAACGGACTATTTTTCCTTTGTGTATTGTTAAAACAAGTCTATCACCATGATAATGAAATAACTCGAGTTCATCAACATTCATGATTTCTCTTGATTTACGATACAAATTGTAACTTAATTCCGAGCCAATCATCAGACTTGCTTTTTTTGGATAAACGCCAATTTTATTTAATACAGGAACGGATAAAGGCTGATTTTCGGCAACTTCTTCATAAATGGCCGGAATTTTTTCTTTCATCGTAATATCTTTCCATTTCGACAAAAGGGGCTTCGCTTCCTTCTTTTTATCAGTGGAAATAATAGGAATTAGCGGACAATTATACGGAAATAACGCGTCCCTAATCCAGCCCCATGGTACTTTTGTCATTTCTTCTTGGCTTGATAGTTCCACGAATATAGCCGGAATTTTTTCCTTTTTGCATTTTCTGATAAAACTGGGGGTAATCAGCCGAGTCGGAATTTTTATCCCAATGATAAAATCAATCGGGCTGCTAATCAGGGCCGTGGCCATCTCAGATATTTTTCCTTCCAACTCTTCTTCAAAAGAAACGGCTGCATACGTAATCAGGGTGGTGCACCCCTTTATTAATACTTGTTCAATCATACTTTTTTTCATTTCTTGAAAGGAGCCATTCGCGGGGATTACAGAATTGAGCATGACATAAGACGGATTCATAATAAAGGGTTCCAAATTCATTTTTATTAGTCGATAGCGATTAAACCTGCTTCTGATTCCTGCGATACGGTCACCATCAATTAATAACGAACTGGTTGTCAGCCCTTTGTTTTTAAGGATATTGGCATTCTCGATAATATATGCCACCCAACCACCCTTTTCTTATTCTTCTTAAGACAAGCTATGCACCATTTCACAAAACTATGACTTTTCAATGATTACTGAAAAAATAAAAGCTGCCTGTAATGGCAACTTTTCAGATTTTCGAGAAAGGTTTTTTATTTTATTGAAAATGAATTGCCGATATTATTAAAATTGCCCCTGCTAAGGGGCCTGTTGATTTCCGCTCCAGGTGCTTCGCTTTCCGCGGGCGGTTCGGGAAGCCTCCTCAGCGCGTTCCGCGCCTGCGGGGTCTCCCCTGTCCCGTACTCCCGCAGGAGTCTTCGCACCTTCCGCTCCAATCAACAGGAGATAACCAACCCAAAGATTTACAACACACCTTTTCCAGTCTGAATAAGTGTGTCCAAATCTTTTTCATGTTCTGGCAGCTACGGTTAGAAGAGCCTGCTCACTTGCATTTTTTATACCCCGAAACCGGCATTCCAGAAGCACATGCAATCAATTTCCTTAAAACGATGTTTACGTTTCCAATTAATCGTTGAATTATGGGGAACTTGATCATGAAATTTAAACCTAAAAACTATCGATAAGCAATGTTCATTTTAAATTCCTTTTTTAACTCCCTTTCGAAACGAATGCCAAAGAGGTACCCAATGAACATCATTTTAAAAGGAATAAGGGGATCAGATAGCCGGCCGTTCTGATCACTATAAAATGGTCGTACTTTTTCAAGAAGAAATGAAAAGTCTACATATTTATCAATTAAACGAAAAAGGTGTTCCTATTGAACTAATTCATCAATAGACACAAATTCAAATTCACTTTGGCTAGACTCTTTTGGCTTAAACATTCAATTCACCACTTATTTTATAATTATTGGTTTAGGTTCTTAACTTATTAATCACACCTGTTGATTTGCGCGGAAGGCACGAAGACTCCTGCGGGAGCACGGGGCAGTGGGAGACCCCGCAGGCGCTTGCGCCGAGGAGGCTCCCAGGCACGCCCGCGGAAAGCGAAGTGCCTGGAGCGCAAATCAACAGACATATCGAATAGTAGTTTTATTTAAAAAATCATAAAAAATTAACGCAGTGAATTATAGAAGTTAAATAAAATAAAGGCTGTCGAAAGTTTCTCGACAGCCTGAAAAGTTGCCTGTAACGGCAGCTTTTTATGACATAAGACTATTTAAATGGCTGAAAAAATTGGGATAGGAAACAGCGATCGATTCTGGATTTTCGAGAATGACCTCGCCGTCACAAAGCAGGGCGGCGATAGCTAGCATCATGCCAATTCGGTGGTCACCGTGACTTGAGACCGTCCCGCCATGCAGCTTGGCCTTCCCGTGAATAATCATGCCGTCTTCGGTAGCCTCAATGGAGGCCCCCAATTTTTTCAGTTCATTGACAACCGTGTCTATCCGGTTTGTTTCTTTTACTTTTAATTCTTCCGCATTTTTTATGATCGTGGTACCTTCAGCCTGGGTTGCCATTAAAGCTATGATTGGGATTTCATCGATTAATTTCGGAATTAATCCACCTTCGATGACAGTGCCCTTAAGATTAGATGTTTTAATGACAAGGTCTCCTGATGGTTCAAAGGCGTTTTCGTCATTTACGTTAATCTCTAGGTTTGCACCCATATTCGTTAAGACCTCGATAATGCCAGTCCTGGTTGGGTTCAATCCAACATTCTTAAGGGCAATTTTACTATTTGGCAGAATGGCACCAGCAACTAGGAAAAATGCCGCGGAGGATATATCCCCGGGAACGTGAACATCTGCTGCGGTAAGTCTTTGACCGCCTGTAACCGTTATAACATGACCATCCTTATGAATTTCACCGCCAAATTGGCGAATCATTCGTTCTGTATGATCTCGTGTGTCAGCAGGCTCTATGATAGTCGTATCCCCTTCGGCTTGTAAACCTGCAAGGATCAATGCCGACTTAACCTGGGCACTGGCGACCGGAAGTTCATAATGAAATGCATCCAGCTTTGCGCCGCGAATTGAGATTGGTGTATAGGCACCAGTTTTTCGGCCATCAATGGCGGCACCCATTTCGGTTAACGGACCAGTAACCCGTGTCATCGGTCTTTTGGCAATCGACTCGTCACCGGCAAGTGTTGAAAAGAATGGCTGACCAGCCAAAATTCCCATTAACAGCCGGATTGTGGTTCCGGAATTGCCGACATCTAAAACTTCATTGGGCTCAGTCAGCCCTTCGAACCCTTTTCCATAGATAACAAGCTTGCCATCTTCTTCATCTATAGTTACGCCGAGCCTGCGAAAACAGGCAATGGTACTTAAACAATCGTCACCAGGCAGGAAGTTAGTTACTCTCGTAATGCCATGGGCAATCGAGCCAAACATAACAGAGCGATGCGATATCGATTTATCCCCCGGAATTGTGAGTTCGCCATGTAAACTGTTGATATTTGTTTTTAAATTTAATGATGCCATTTTATCACCTTTTATTATTTAAATCTGTCAGGAACCATTGGAGGTTGAATAGCTTGTATAAGTCAGGATGCATTTTTCGGCACGCTGCCGGTCCTGTTCGGTCTGAAAGCTGATGACCAGGACCCCATTTATGTCTTCGCGTGTCTCCAGGATACGAATGTTTACGATGCTGATGTTTTCCTGTGCCAAATATCCGGTTACTTCAGAAATAATCCCCGGAACGTCAGGAATGTCCACATACAAATCATAAAAAGCCGGAATGGCTCCCTTCTCCTTGCTGGGCAGTTCATCACGGAATTGTTTAGCCTGCTGAAAATATTCATAAATGGCTTCCGCATTGCCGCTTTCCAGCATCGCTTTAACCCCTTGCATTTCTTCGCTCCATTGGTCCAGCAGGGAAATCAAATTCTTTCTGTTATGCAATAAGATATCCTTCCACATCTGCGGGCTGCTCGAAGCAATTCGGGTGATGTCCCGGAAACCGCCGGCAGCAAGCCTTGGGATCAACGATTCTGACCCAGATAATTTTTCAGTTTGCCTGACAATCGAAGCGGCAATAATATGGGGAAAGTGGCTTACAATCCCTGTTAAATAATCATGATTTTCCGCTGTAATCGTCAAAAATTTGGCCTTAGTTCCTTTTAACCAATCCTTCAATATCTCCACTTTTGTGCTTTCAACCTGTTCTTCAGGTGTCAACAAATAAAAAGCATTTTCAAATAGGATGTCTCTTGCTGCCGACACGCCGGTCTTATGGGAACCGGCCATCGGATGGCCGCCAATAAACGTAATTCCCCGCTCTTTTAAGCTGCTGGCCGTATCGACAATTGTTGTTTTCGTGCTGCCTGTATCAGTTACAATGACTCCTGGCTTTAACGGTTGACCAGAGAGGGCCCGAATGATCGATTTCGTGTCGTTTACAGGCGCCGAAACAATAATCAAGTCGGCATCTTTGGCACCAACCGGGATATTCTCTGCCGCTTCATCAATCACACCAAGCATTTTTGCCAGTCTTGATTGCTCCCTGTTTATATCAAAGCCGACAATCACGGATGCGGGATGTTCTTTCTTAATACAAAGCGCCAAAGATCCTCCGATTAATCCTAACCCGATAATAAATACACGGCCTTCCAATGAAACTCCTCCTAGTTTTGTTCCAAGAACTCTTTCAGCGCTGCCAGCACACCTTCGTTTTCTTCAGCGGAACCTACCGTAATTCTTACTGCTGTTGGGAAACCGAGCGCTTTTCCGGAACGGACAATGAATCCTCTTTCCAGCAAAAATTGAAACACTCGATCGGCATCCACTTTAAAATCTATTAAAATAAAATTTGTTTGGGTTGGAAAATAGTTTAAATTATGGGCAGCGCAAAAATCATAAAATTGCGCCAGTCCTTGTCGGTTTCTGTTTCGGCATTGTTCGACAAATTCCTGATCGTCGATTGCTGCAGATGCTGCGATTTGAGCCAATGCATTCACATTAAATGGTTCTCTAGCGGGTTCAAGTGCTTTGATAATAGCCCGGTTGGCCACCCCGTAGCCAACTCTTAGTGCGGCAAGGCCATAGATTTTTGAAAAAGTCCTTAACACAATTAAATTTGGATATTGGCGGGTCAATTGAATGGAATCATAGTAATCATCCGCTATAACATATTCAAAATAAGCCTCATCCAAAACAACCAAAACATGCGGTGGAACTTTTTCAAGGAATGATATTAATTTGCCCTCTGGTATATATGTGCCTGTTGGATTGTTTGGACTGCAGACCCAAACGACGTTCGTTTGGTCATCAATTGCCTCAAGCATCGCTGGGAGGTCATGCTCACCGTCCACGTCAGGTACTTCCTTGATTATAGCCCCTTCAATGACTGCGTTATGCTTATATTGTGAAAAGGTATTTCTTGACATAACGGTACTAGCTTCCGGATGCAGCAGGGCCCGTGAAATCATCTGAATCAAATTATCTGAGCCGTTTCCAAAAATCAATTCATCCCCATCGACCTGTAAAAACGAGGCAAGTTTCTCTCTTAAAATAGTCGCGTAGCCATCCGGATAAATAGCTAAGCTTGAAACATTCCCCAGAAGTGCTGATTGTGCGTTTTTTGAACAGCCAAATGGGTTTTCGTTTGAGGCAAGCTTGACTATCTTTTCAAGATTAAATTGTCTTTTTACCGATTCAATTGACTTTCCCGGTTGATAGGGTGTCAATTGCAATAATTGCTGTTTCCATCTCATTTTACTCATCCCTTCGGTTGTTGGTCTTTTTCGAAAAGATTTATGCCATTATGCCGGATTTCCGCCCAGGTCTGGCCGTAAGACAACAGCATTCCCTAAATAAACGTGTTTGATTTCCTCCTGGGATACACTGGTGTTGACGTGCATCATGATCCTGACGCACATTTTAAGGGAACCCGGCACCGGAATTTCTCGCATACACATAACAGGAACATACGTCCAACCCGCAAACTTTCGCAATGCCCTCGCTGGGAAAGCTGCATCGATATCTTCAGTTGTGGAGATTAAAACGGATGCGACGGATTCAGGTTGAATTTGATTTGCCTCGATTACTTTCGCCAACAGTTCTTCTGTCGCGGCAAGTATTTCTGCTTCGGAATTAACGCTGACCGTTGTCGCTCCTCTCACCCCTCTAAACATTCTTATTCCCCCTTGTTAATAATCCTTCAGCTTTTCCAATAAAACAGAATCAGAGATTGTTTGAACGATAGGCTCCCCTACCTTTTCAAGCAATACAAAGCGAACCGACTCGCCGACTGACTTTTTATCCTGTTTCATTTTTTTCAGTAACTTTTCATGTGAAAGGCTGGCTGGAACTTCACTGATATACCCAAGACGGGTTATCAAATCAACAAATTCTTCCAATTTAAATACCAGCCCTGCCCTTTCAATACTTAGCTTTAAAGCAAATACCATTCCAATCATGACTGACTCTCCGTGGGTAAAGTTGCCGTAGCCCATTTCAGCCTCAATGGCATGTCCCAATGTATGCCCAAAATTGAGGTAGGCACGAACTCCTTGTTCCCGTTCATCGCGGCTGACAAATTCATTTTTAATCATAATCCCTTTTATCAGACACTGTGATAATTGCTCCATGCTGATCTTATTCAGGTCAGCAATATTCGCATGAAGCCAATCATAAAAATCAGGATCAAATATCAACGCATGTTTAATTACTTCTGCGAAGCCGGAGCGAACTTCTTGGGGCGGGAGTGTTTTAAGAAAGTCCAAATCATAAAACACCGCCTCCGGCTGATAAAAAGCACCGATCATATTTTTGCCCAGCGGGTGATTAATGGCTGTCTTTCCGCCAATAGCACTGTCATGAGCAAGGATGGTCGTTGGAATTTGAATGAACGGAATTCCCCTCATATAAGTCGCCGCCACAAACCCGGCCAAATCTCCAACCGCCCCGCCGCCTAATGACAAAATAACGGACTTCCGGTCAAGCCGGCTTTCAAGAGCGGTCGATAAAGCGTCATAATAAACCTCAAAGGTTTTGGCATTTTCTCCGCCTGGTGCGGTAAAAACGAGTGGCTTTAATGGGTCCAGTGCTGCCAATAATTTCTCCAAATGCAGCTTAGAGACCGTTTCATCCGTAATAATTAATATTCTGGTCAGTGCGGGAAAATGATTGGTTAAAAACGAGCGAATATCGTTTCGAACCCCTTCTTCGACAAAGACCTGATATTGTTTGGACTCAGTTTGGATGTCTAACGTTGTCATTTAAAATTCCCTCGCATAGGCACGATGCTTATTAATTTCCTCGGCAAAGGCGGAAAATCGGTCGCTGTTGAATTGATCAACTAAGGCACTGGCAAGCTCCCATGCGACAACAGCTTCCGCGACTACGGCCGCTGCCGGCACTGCACAGCTGTCGGAACGTTCAACACTTGCTGAAAACGGCTCCTTTGTATCAATATCTACACTCATTAACGGCTTATAAAGCGTGGGAATCGGCTTCATGACACCCCTTACCACAACAGGCATGCCTGTAGTCATTCCGCCTTCAAAACCGCCAAGGCGGTTGGTTTTCCGGTAATACCCCTCGGCAGGATCCCAAGCGATCTCATCATGGACTTCACTGCCAGGTTTGCGTGCCGCCTCAAAACCAATGCCAATCTCAACCCCTTTAAAGGCGTTGATGCTCACGATGGCTGCAGCCAATTTCGCATCCAATTTGCGGTCATAATGAACATAGCTGCCAACTCCGGAAGGCATGCCTTCCGCAATAACTTCGACAACACCGCCAATGGAATCGCCGTTTTGCTTGGCCTCATCAATGGCTTTCATCATTTCCTGTTCGACATTCAAGTCGACCGTTCGGACTGGCGAGTTTTCCGATCTCTCCTTTAACTCTTCCAAACTTAAGGAGGGATCCACGCTTGCTTTAATCCCGCCAATCTCGACAACATAGGACGTAATATTGACACCGACTAATGACAGGAGTTTTTTTGCGGCCGCACCTGCAGCAACCCTGACGGTTGTCTCCCGAGCTGATGAACGTTCAAGGACGTTTCTCATATCTCGGTGGCCATATTTAATCGCCCCATTTAAATCCGCATGTCCCGGACGGGGACGGCTGACTTTGCGTTTTACTTCATCCGCTTCTACATCTTCAAGCGGTTCTTGTCCCATGATCTTAGTCCAATGCTTCCAGTCATTGTTTTTTACAACAAGAGCAATCGGGGAACCGAGTGTAGACCCATGTCTTACGCCTGACATGATTTCAACGGTATCTTTTTCGATTTGCATTCTTCTTCCCCGGCCATACCCTTTTTGTCGTCTAGAAAGTTCATTGTTGATATCTTCCGCGACTAACGGCATCCCTGCAGGGAATCCCTCCAAAATGGTCGTCAGCTGCGGTCCATGAGATTCACCGGCTGTCAAATATCTTATACCCATTCTCTTTCCCCCTTCAACTCATTAAAGAATTATGTATCAATATAACATATTTTAAGGGCATTAACATAGTGGAATAATTCAGAAAAGCGAATTTAATTTTTGTATCCGCATACAAAAAGGCACCTGTATTAAGAATACAAGTGCCTTGTGAATTGGATTAATAAATCCATTCATTCACTAACTTTGAATACTCAACCAACTCAGACTCATTAAAGAATAGGCCGATTTCGCGGGTTGCGCTTGCAGGTGAGTCAGAACCGTGAATGACGTTTTTGCCGACTGTTAGGCCAAAGTCACCACGAATGGTTCCCGGCGCAGCATCTTTAGGGTTAGTGGATCCCATCATTTGCCGTGCAGTTGCAATTACGTTTTCACCCTGCCAGACCATCGCAAATACCGGACCGGAAGTGATAAAGTCAACCAGCTCGCCAAAGAACGGACGCTCTTTATGCTCACCATAATGCTCCTGGGCAAGCTCAGTTGGAATTTGCATTAACTTTGCCCCAACAAGCTGGAAGCCTTTCTTTTCAAAACGAGCCACTATTTCCCCAATTAGGTTGCGCTGAACGCCATCCGGTTTAACCATTAAAAATGTTCTTTCCATTTATCCCACTCCTAAACAATTATGTATATGATTGTTTACTAAGAACAATCCACGAAAATAGTAACATTGTTTAGAATATTTTACAAGGATGTAGAAAAGTGGAAGCGCATCAGAATTTGCGTCTTCCGATATATTTGGCGATATCGCGGAGCGCTTTTCTGGCCTTATTAGCCGGGAGCTCTTCCAAGATAGCAATCGCTTTGGATAAATATAAGTCGCTGAGTTCAACAGACCTTGCGATGGCATCCGTTTCCTTGATCAAGGAGATAATATTTTTTATTTCTGAAGGAGAGGTATGGTCGTTTACTTTTTCAATTACTTTCCTTGCCGCTTCATTTTCCATGGCTAACAAAGCCGGGAGCGTAATATTCCCTTGCAGGAGGTCGCTTCCTGCCGGTTTCCCGAGTTCCTCTTCGGTAGCCGTAAAATCGAGAATATCATCGGTAATTTGAAACGACATCCCAACATAATAACCAAAGCGAAACAGCTTCCGATGAATCGATTCCTCGACATCCGCGGCAATTGCCCCCAACTGGCAGCTCGCAGCTATTAGCAAAGCGGTTTTTCGTTTGATTCTTCTAAGATAATCCCTCAAATTTTGATTAAAGCGGTATTTATCTTTAAATTGTTGAATTTCTCCCACCGAGACTTCAACAATCGTATCAGCAAGAATTTTATGGGCTAACGGCTTATTAATATTGGTCATTAATTCAACGGCGAGAGCAAACACGTAATCCCCCGTGTACATGGCCACTTTATTATCCCATTTTGATTTAACAGTTGGCTGGCCTCTGCGCAAATCAGCATCATCTATTACATCATCATGGACGAGCGAGGCCATATGAATTAATTCAAGTGCCACTGCAACATTTTTCATTACGTTGATATCATAATGGCCAAATTTACCGGCAAGCAAAACAAAAACAGGACGAATTCTCTTTCCCCCGGCTTGTAATGTATGCATGGAAGCCTGTTGCAAAAGCAGAGACTCAGGTTGAATTGTCTCTTCAAGTTTTTTCTCAATTAACTTAATATCCGAATTCAAAAATGAATACATCATTTTTAATTTCATTTGTATTCACCCTGCTTTTATCCTGTCAAGTTTTAGATTATTTTTTGCCGATATGGACAGCTGCTGCACCGCCGCTGTACGGTCTATATTTCACATTTTTAAACCCAGCCTGCTCAAACATCCGGGCTAATTCTTTCATACCAGGAAAATCGCGTGCTGATTCTTGGAGCCATGAATATTCCCCGTAACTTTTTGCAAATAATTTTCCAAATATAGGCATAATATAGCGGAAGTAGAAAAAGAATAATTGCCGGTATCCAATTAAGGTAGGCTGAGATGTTTCAAGGCATACGACAAGTCCTCCAGGCTTCACCACCCGGTGCATTTCCTTTAGAACCTGGAGATAGTCCGGAACATTTCTTAACCCGAAACCGATGGTGACATAATCAAAGCTATTATCGGGAAACGGGAGCTCCATCGCATTTCCATGGATTAATTTCACTTGATTCAACCCAAGACGGTTAACCTTTTCCTTTCCAACATTAAGCATATTTTGGCTAAAATCCAGCCCTGTCACTTCACCGGAAGGGCCTACAGCCTCTGCGAGGGCAATGGTCCAATCAGCAGTACCACAGCAGACATCAAGTGCTTTTGACCCTGGCTGGACATTCATACGGTTCATCGTATCCTTCCGCCATCTTATATGCTGCTGAAAACTGATCACTGAGTTCATTTTGTCGTAGTCTTCGGAGATTTTTTCAAACACTTTATGAACTCGCTGTTCTTTTGACTGTTGCATTATTTTACCCTTCTTCCACAAAAGATTTCACATATGGCTGATATTGGTTTAACAGGCCGGTTATTTTGCTTTCAAGAAACGGATTTAAGGACGGGTTTATGGAAATACCTTTCTCAATCGTACTCTTTGTCCGCTCAATCTGCAGACCGCAAATGCTTAACAGCTGATTTTTTTGCCCGCTGGTGAGTTCTGTAAAAGTGAATTCAGAGGAAGGAAACAGTATTTTCTTCATGGCATCAAATAGAAAAGAACTTCCGGTCTGTATAAATTGGCTCTGTTCTTTTACTAACCGTTTAAACAGCAGGAAGTTTGTAATAACCTCGTTCCAATGATCGGTGGTAAAGTACTCAGAAAGCTTTGTTATTAATGAACTTTCAATCAACATCATGCTTGTCATCAATTTTTCTAAATCTGCCGTTTCCTTGTAATAAACTGTTATTTTATGCTCATTGATTTCTTTAATTCCTTGAGATAGAACATTAATAACAAGTATATCCTCCGACTCAGCAAGGAGCTTATAATAAAGGCCGCTATAATAATCACCGGCTAGAACAGTAAGCTGACGGCTTTTTTCATCTGTAATTTCAGATATTTGTTCATGAGTGTCAAGAGCAGTTTGAACCAGCATGGTTGATAAAACGTAATTTTCCATTACATCAAAAGGCAAATCAAGCCGGTCCAGAAGGGAGATGAGGATAAGAAGCTTATCCTCGTCAATGACCGGTGTTTCAATATAATTTAGCAAGTAAGTGTCAAAAACACTATGTTCGACTTTCTGTTTAATTGTTGAAAATTTTTGTCGAATATCCTGCATTCTCATCACCCTTGCTTCACCTAAGTAAAAATGTCTTTATGTATTCTTATTTCCTAATCGATAAGGAAAATTCTCGCCAGTTAAAAATAAAACACGCAAACACCATTATAGCATAAATGCAAATATGTGGGCAGGATTTCACAAATAAATAATATTTTCACTCCCCATTTAAATGGCGGTTTACAGTTTATGTTTCACTTCGCTGTCGATTTCCCCATATTGGGTAAGAATCTTTGCATTTCCTCTAATCTTGATGGCAGAGGTATGCTCGGTAAACTGAGCAATGAGCACTTCCCCCTTATCCAGCTTTTCCGAATGGTGAAATCTGGTGTCAGAGCCTCTTGTCAAGCCGATGACACTAACACCGTCATCAATTGCTTTTATGACTACATAATCATTATTTTGCTGTTGCTTTTTCTCCAACCTCAACACCCCATGTTCAATTAGTTTTTTATCAAAGATAGGATTTCGGAACGGGCGCTTGTATCGTCGGCAAGTGTTCCTCTTACTGCGGTTGTAACTGTTTTGGCTCCTGGCTTTTTAACGCCACGCATCGTCATGCACATATGCTCTGCCTCAACAACGATCATGACACCGTGTGGCTCCAATTTTTCCATGATGCTGTCTGCAATGGTTGCTGTAATCCGCTCTTGCAGCTGCGGTCTTTTAGCCACGGCCTCGACAGCACGTGCCAGCTTGCTTAACCCGGTAACCCGGCCATTTTGAGGGATATAGGCTACATGCGCCTTTCCATAGAAAGGAACCAGGTGGTGTTCACACATCGAATAAAACGGGATATCCTTTACAAGGACCAGTTCTTCATGATCCTCACTAAAAATGGTTTCAAAGTGTTGTTTCGGATCCTCATTTAATCCGCTGAATACTTCCTCATACATTTTCGCAACACGTTTAGGTGTATCAAGCAGTCCTTCTCGGCTGGGATCTTCCCCTATTGCTTCTAATATTAAACGTACCGCCTCTTCGATTTGGGCACGATTTACCTCTGGCATGTGCAATTCCTCCTAATGTCCAAACAAGTATAATTAACAAATACATCTTAGCATAACCTTTTCTGAGCAAGCAAAAAAAGAAGAGCGGAAGGTGCTAAAAAAGAAAAAAGGCCATGGACTATGGCCATGACCTTTTTTGCCTAAGCGATCGCTTAAAGCAATAATTTATGTAATTATTTTACTGCGTCTTTAAGCGCTTTGCCTGGTTTGAAAGCAGGAACCTTGCTTGCACCGATTTCGATTTCCTCACCTGTTTGAGGGTTGCGACCTTTACGTGCTGCACGCTCACGTACTTCAAAGTTACCAAAACCGATAAGTTGTACCTTATCACCATTTTTCAAAGCATCTAAAATCGCATCAAAAACAGCATCAACTGCTTTTGTAGCGTCCTTTTTAGAAAGTTCGCTAGCCTCTGCTACTGCATTAATAAGTTCTGTCTTGTTCATGCCTTTCACCTCCTCCCAAAGAAATGTACGAGATAATAACAATACTTATCTACATTTCTAAACAATTTTTCTAATTTCTATACGTCAGAGCGCAGTTTTATTGCAAAAGCGGTCCAAATTTGTCACTTTAGCAATAATTCCCATTACTAGGTGAAACCCTACAGAATAAAGGGTTTGGCGCTATTACGTAAGTCTGTTAAAAGATTATCACAATCAATACAGCATATCAAGAAGAATTCAAGAAATTATGGTAATCTTTTCTTTTGTTCGTCAAAATTCTACCATTATTGCCCTGACATGTAAAAAAAAGACCCCTTTTAGGAGTCTTCACTTATAGTATTATGGCAATTAATCCGCCTGAGCCTTCATTAATGATTCTTTCAAGTGTTTCTTTTAATTTATATCTGGCATTCTCAGGCATAAGCGAGAGTTTGGCCTGGATCCCTTCACGGACGATAGAGCTGAGGCTGCGGCCAAAGATGTCCGAATTCCAGATTGACAGCGGGTCATCCTCAAAGTCCTGCATCAAATAGCGGACAAGTTCTTCACTCTGCTTTTCGGTGCCGATAATTGGCGCAAACTCTGATTCAACATCAACCTTAATCATATGGATGGACGGAGCGACCGCCTTAAGCCTTACACCAAAACGGGCACCCTGGCGAATGATTTCCGGTTCCTCGAGGCTCATATCCGACAATGTCGGTGAGGCAATTCCATATCCGGTTTGTTTGACCATTTTCAGCGCATCGGCAATATGGTCATACTCCGCTTTTGCATGGGCAAAGTCCTGCATGAGCTCAAGTAGATGGTCTTTCCCCCTGATTTCCACCCCAACGATTTCTTTTAAAATATCATCATATAATTCATCCGGAGCAACCAAATCGATCTCGGCGACACCTGAACCCATTTCAACCCCGGCAAGACCCGCTCTTTCAATGAATTCATACTCGCTAAATTGCTGGACAACCTGATCAACATCTCTTAATCTCTTGATATCTTTAACCGTTTCCTTCACGGCTTCTTGATAACTTTCCCGTAGCCAATGATTTTCTCTTAACACCATTACCCAGCTAGGCAGGTTGACATTGACTTCAAGAACCGGGAATTCATAAAGGGCTTCACGAAGGACATTAAGGACATCGCTTTCGCGCATGCTCTCTACACTCATCGCTAAAACAGGAATGTCATACTTCTCCGCCAAGCCCGACCTTAATGTTTCGGTGCTTGGATGATATGGCTGGGCGCTGTTAACCACCATAATAAACGGCTTGCCAACTTCCTTCAGTTCTTCAATAACCCGTTCCTCAGCCTCAATATAATTGCTTCTTGGAATCTCACCAATTGTACCATCTGTAGTGACAACAACCCCAATGGTAGAATGCTCCTGGATGACCTTCCTCGTGCCAATTTCAGCGGCTTCATGGAAAGGAATCGGCTCTTCATACCAAGGCGTATTGATCATTCTCGGGCCATTTTCATCCTCATATCCTTTGGCCCCGGGTACGGTATAGCCCACGCAATCAACGAGCCTAATATTAACATTCAACCCCTCATCGACATGAACGGTCGCAGCTTGATTTGGCACAAATTTAGGCTCTGTGGTCATGATGGTCTTTCCGGCAGCGCTTTGCGGCAATTCATCCTGGGCCCGGGATCTTTCAGCCTCACTGCCTATATTCGGTAAAACGACAAGCTCCATAAATTTTTTAATAAACGTTGATTTTCCGGTTCTTACTGCCCCAACTACTCCCAAATAAATATCGCCGCCGGTTCTCTCGGCAATATCTTTAAAAATATCTACCTTTTCCAAGTGATCCCCTCCTGATCATAGAGTAAAGTGGGATAATTTCATCCATTTAGGTATTTTTGGACAATATATGTTTATGATGTTGTCCTATTGGGTTATGACACTTTTATCGAAATTTTTTACCTCCTTGATTAAATTTCATTGTTTCTGCTATCTCATGATCCATTTGATTTATTTGGCATGCAGGGTTTCTATCTATGTTTTCGCTTGGGAGACCCGAGTTCAAATTTATGCATAAAAAAAACCCTTCTCCTACAATATATTTCGCAGGAAAAGGGTTATGACTAATTTTAAAACCGAAAGCGCCTAGGAGTGTTCGCTGGAAGCACTTAGTCTTCCATAAAAACAGGTTCGTTCGTTTCGGATTTCACTGTGTATGGCAGGGAATATGCGGGAACAAACATCGAATTCTTCACCAAGATAGGCCGAATATCCTCACCCGGTTTCAAATGTTGCTCCGTATTTTTAAGAACCTGATAAAGGTCCGGACGATAGTCAACAAACACTTCTGCATGCCCCGTTATCACAAACGATAGATTTTGATTGGTGTAAGGGCTTACCGCTACAGGCGGTTCCTTATAACCAAGCTGTTTATAATCAAGGGTATAAACATTTTTGGCCACTTCCTCCTTATAAGGAGGATAGCCTGTTGATTTAATTCGCAGATTAATATCACGAATCGTTTCAGCTATCCTTAAATCGAATACTTTTACCGTCGGATTCGTCTCCACATCGACAAGCACATATTGAAAAACGCCGCCGCTTTCAAACGCATTACCCGGAGGCTCCGCCAAGTATTTTGGGGAGATTTTTTTAAAATCAATTAGATATTTTTGATATATTGGCGTATCGGCTTCCTTTGTCTTAATCGGCAGAATTCCCCCATTGTCCTCTCTAAATTGATCCACCGCTGTTTGAACGGACTGGATTTGATCCTTATACGGAATTTTATTTTGTGCCAAATCTTCTTTCGGGTATAGGCAGCCGGACAAGAGTACTATCGTAATGACCAATAATATTCCGAGTATGTTCCGTTTCATATCATCACACCTATATTTTTTATGGAAATTCTTCATGTTAGGAAAACAATTAGCAGCGTAAATCCGGCTGCTATCAAAAATATGTAGGCAAAAACGGCACTTATAAATTTTAGGACTCCCGTCAACTTGTATCTGCTAAAATATATAGCGGCAATTGCAAGAAACATAAACCCGATTCCGGCAATTGAGATCCACATTTTAATCATTCCTGGTGACAACACAATTCCCCCTTTTTCGACTGTCATTATACCATAACTCTCCAATGATAGACCATTATCTATTGCTGTCCCTTTTCCACACAAAAAAAACTGAAGTAAAGAGGGGCGAATTCTTTACTTCAGTCAGGTCAGGACTAAATAACCCATACTCCTGGCGTCATACTACCAAGTTACTTCGTTGCATTGTATGCATAGAGGCTTAAAAGCGTATCATGTGAATGCCCATTTTCTTGGCGCTCCACAAAAATTTTCCTTTAAAAATTTCTTTCGTCAAGGATATTCACTAATTCTTCCATTTCATGTGTTTTGCCTCGTGCCATTAATACGTCCACAGCATCTTTAGGATCCTTGCCATTAAACAAGACATCATAAAGAACAAAGGTAATCGGCATGCTGACATTATATTTCTTTGCCAACTGGTAGGCTGCCTTTGTGGTCCGAACCCCTTCGACCACCATACCCATGTTGTCTAGAACTTCATCAAGCGTTTTGCCTTTCCCTAACAGGTTTCCTGCTCTCCAGTTACGAGAATGAACACTAGTACAGGTAACAATTAAATCGCCGATTCCAGTCAGGCCGGAAAATGTCAGCGGATTGGCCCCCATTTTCACACCAAGCCTGGCGATTTCCGCTAAACCTCTGGTAATTAAAGCTGCTTTTGCATTATCCCCATACCCAAGACCGTCCGTAATTCCGGCGGCCAAAGCGATTATATTTTTCAAGGCACCGCCAATTTCCACACCCACGACATCAGAATTTGTATATACGCGAAAATTTTGATTGATAAACAAGTCTTGGATTTTCTCCGCTTCGCTCATGTCCTCCGATGCTACTGTAACTGTCGTTGGGTGACGCAGACTCACTTCTTCCGCATGGCTTGGACCGGACAGCACGACAACCGCCTTCAAAAGGCTTTCCGGCATTTCTTGTCTAATAATCTCGGTAATCCTTAAGAGAGAATCAGGTTCAATTCCTTTGCTCACATGAGTAATCGTGACCGGCCAGCTGATGACAGTCCTAATTTTTCCTAGGACCTCACGAATTGCCTTTGTCGGTACAGCTAAAACAATCGATTCATTTTTGTCTAAAGCCTCTGCTAATGATGCACGGCTGACAATTAACTCTGGCAGGACAATACCTGGCAAATATTTTTCGTTTGTGTGCAATTGATTAATTTCGTTGACCTGGGCCTCATTATGGCTCCAGAGGCGAACCTCATGGCCATTGTCAGCCAAGACCATCGCCAACGCCGTGCCCCAGCTTCCTGCCCCGACAACAGCTACTGTTTTCTTGCTCATCATTTACACCGCCTTTAGCTTATTTTCTTTCCCTTGCATATATTCTAATTGGTGTTCCTTCAAATCCAAATGCATCCCTGATTCGATTTTCAAGAAACCGCTCGTAAGAAAAATGAAGCAATTCCGGCTCATTTACAAAAATTACAAAGGTAGGAGGCTTGACCGCTACTTGGGTAGCGTAATAGATTTTCAAGCGTCTGCCTTTATCGGTCGGAGTTGGGTTCATCGCGACCGCATCCATAATAATGTCATTCAGGACACTTGTTTCAACCCGCATCGAGTGACTCTCGCTGGCCATATTGATCATTGGTAGCAATGTATGAATGCGTTTCTTTGTCTTGGCCGACAAATATACGATCGGCGCATAAGATAGGAATTTAAAATGATCACGAATTTTCTCTTCGAACTCCTTCATGGTCTTTTCATCTTTTTCGATGGCATCCCATTTATTCACCACAATGACGACGGCACGCCCCGCCTCGTGGGCATAACCAGCAATATTTTTGTCCTGTTCAATAATTCCCTCTTCGGCATTGATGACAACTAAAACCACATCGGAGCGCTCAATCGCCCTAAGGGCTCGGAGGACGCTATATTTTTCGGTGCTCTCATAAACCTTGCCTTTTTTTCTGATTCCTGCTGTATCGATAATGACATATTTATCCCCATTGTATGTATAAGGAGAATCAATGGCGTCACGGGTTGTCCCAGCGATGTTGCTGACAATCACCCTTTCTTCACCCAATATGGCGTTGACAAGTGAGGATTTCCCCACATTTGGCCGGCCGATTAAAGAGAACTTAATGACATCATCATCATAATCTGCCTGATTATTTTTCGGAAAATGCTTTGCCGCCTCGTCCAATAAATCACCAAGTCCAAGCCCATGGGATCCGGAAATTGGGATTGGCTCCCCAAATCCAAGCGCATAAAAATCGTAGATGTTCTCGCGCATTTCCGGATTATCAATCTTATTTACTCCGAGTACAATCGGTTTTTTCGATTTATACAAGATTTTTGCCACTTCTTCATCCGCTGCCGTGACACCTTCGCGGCCGTTTGTCAAAAAGATGATCACATCCGCCTCATCAATCGCCACTTCAGCTTGCTGTCTGATTTGCTCCAAAAACGGCTCATCGCCAAGGTCAATGCCGCCCGTATCAATAATATTGAATTCATGGGTCAGCCATTCTCCTGAACTGTATATCCTGTCGCGGGTTACCCCCGGAATATCCTCGACAATCGAAATTCGCTCTCCGACAATTCGGTTGAAAATTGTCGATTTTCCAACATTCGGTCTTCCAACAATGGCAATAACGGGTTTTACCATTCTGATCGCCATCCTTTCTCTTCTATATTACACATTAATATTATATTTTCCTTCAAAATTAATCTTTTATGAAGAAAGAAACCCTTCCATTGGTAAGAAGGGCCTACATTATATCTTAGCAAAAGTTATTCCTTTCCTGCAACGGAAAGGAATAGAATTGTGTTAAGAGGATTTTTGTTTTGTTTTTTCTGAAAAATGAAAATGTTGCTGAAGGACTGCTCCAGCATTTTCAAGAAAGCTCCAGCTCGCGATAATCGCAACAATGAGTGCGCATACATCCAGAAACGCCAGGGTCCCGACTTGATAGGGCATATGGATGGATTGGAGTGTATAGGCATACATAAACTCACCTTGTACCAATCCACAAACGACAATTAAAAGCCTTCCCTTTAAGGTCTTTTGCAATAATAGGCTCAGATAACCTATAACAATTCCCATCATCCATTCCCTGTTAATAATCATCCAAATCGGGTCAAAAATTTCAAATAATTGGATTGTTACATAGGCAATCGAAACGATCAACGAACAAATGCAAAGATAAAAAATAGTTCCCCTTTTTTCCTGACTTAAAATGGTATATGAAAATAATAGCAATAGCAATCCGCTTACAAAAATATCAAATGGGCCAATAATAAAATGGCTTGTTGAAAAGATAATAACAAGAAGAACCATTACGGCCAGTTTGAGACGATATGGGTGATTTTTTTGCAAAAAAAAGGTAAGGTAAACCCAATATATCCAAAACGTCCAATAGAACACTGCCCCTTCCAACCGACACACCTCCAATCTTTATCATTATTGGTAATTTGCAGGGTTTCATACTTCCTGGAATAATATTTCCTTCGGGAATCATCTTATAAACAGGAGGTGTGGATAATGGGAAGAGACCGCCAGGAGAAAAAATTGAAAGCAACCCGCCGTGTGGCGTCTGATCGGGATCAGGCACTGCATTATGATGGCGCAACCAAGCTTTCCGGCCCAGATGAAGCAAGGGGATTAAATGATGGGAAGGACGACTACTAAACACCATGCAAAAAGCTCCTGCGAAGGCAGGAGCTTTATTTGATCGAGCGCTGGCTATATTTTTTTGTATCAATTCCCCGCTCTTGTAACCAATGATGTGTATCACCAGAAATAACCAGCGGGGCCTGCTTTAATTGGGCAATTGTTTTAGCCCCAAGCGCAGTCATGATCATGGAGATTTCTTCATGCAGCGTATGAATTTCTTCAACTACAGATTCGATTCCTTCTTCGACAAGAATTCTCAAGAAATAACCAGCAATCCCGACAGCATCGGCGCCTAATGCCAGACCTTTGACAATGTCATGACCATCCTTGAAACCTCCCGAACCCACGATCGAGATATCTGCTGAAACCGAGGATGCTTCGATAAGGGAGACCGGTGTGGGAATGCCCCAATCAGTAAAAAAAGATAGGGCTTTTTCCCGGCGCTTATTCTCTATTTCCGCAAAATTTGTTCCACCAAATCCGCCGACATCCACTACGGATACTCCCGCGGATGCGAGCTGTTGAACTGTTTCTTTTGACATGCCGAAACCAACTTCCTTCACGATCAGCGGAACAGGAAGCTCTTTTGCCAGAGTCTCAATTCTATTTAAGGCATGGGTAAAATCACGGTCCCCTTCAGGCATGGTCAGCTCCTGAATGACATTTAAATGAATCTGTAGGGCATTTGCCTCTATGATTTCAATGGCCGCCTTGGCTTGATCAAGAGTTGCCTCGCTGCCAAGATTAGCAATCACGATTCCCGACGGATTTTCCTTTCGTACCACTTCATAGGTGTATCTCTGCGACCGATCCTTCAGTGCTGCCATTTGTGAACCGACAGCCATTGCCACACCTGTTTCTTTGGCTACTTTTGCCAGTCCCTGATTAATTTGGTACGTTTTCTCACCGCCGCCACCTGTCATCGCATTGATAAAAATTGGCGAACTTAAATAAAGTCCGCCAATGGAATGATCTAATCGAACATCGGATACACTGCAATTTGGTAAGCTTTGGTGAACAAGTTTGATGTCATCTAAAGCTGTATTCCGTTTTGGCCCATTTTCAACAGCAAAGCGAATATGGTCCCATTTCCGTTTCGATCTCGACAAGATATATCACCGTTATTTTCCTAGATTCTTTAATTTATCCCCTATGACTTCACCAAGCTGGAACCCTTTTGATTCCTCAGGAAGTTCATAGTCATGAGTTTCTTCAGCCTCTTTTTCAAGAAGCTCTTTAATGCTTAGCGATAGACGCTGATCGTTTTCATTTGCATCTAATACCTTAACTTTTACTTCTTGTCCTTCTTTCAACACTTCATGAGGCGTTGCGATATGCTTATGGGCAATCTGGGAAATATGAACAAGACCTTCCACTCCAGGGAAAACTTCTACAAATGCCCCGTAAGAAACCAATCGTTTAACTGTACCAGTCAATTCGCTGCCTTTAGGTGCCTTTTCTGAAATATTTGCCCATGGTCCAGGAAGAGTTTCTTTGATGGATAAAGAAATTCTTTCATTATCACGGTCAACACTTAGGACCTTTACCTGTACCTTTTGGCCTTCTTGAACAACGTCAGTTGGTTTGCTCACATGCTCGTGCGATAATTGGGAAATATGAACAAGTCCATCAATTCCACCAATATCAACGAATGCACCGAAATCGGTAATTCTTTGCACAGTACCTTCAATGACCTGGCCAGCCTTTAGTTCATCGAGGCGGTTAAATTTCTGTTTTTCCTTTTCTTCCTCGACAACGGCGCGGTGAGAAAGGATTACACGATTCTTTTCCTTGTCAAGCTCGACAATTTTAAAGGAAAGTGTACGGCCTTTGTAATCGCTGAAATCTTCGACAAAATGAGATTCAACAAGTGAAGCAGGAACAAAGCCGCGGACACCAAGGTCAACCACAAGACCGCCCTTTACGACATCTTTTACCTCAGTTTCGAATACCTCTCCGCTCTGGAATTTTTGTTCCAGGCTTTCCCAGGCTTTTTCTGCATCAACTTTTCGTTTTGAGAGAATCAATGCCTCTTCCTCAACCTTCAATACTTCCAGTTCCAATTCATCGCCTTCTGCCACAGCATCGGATGCTTTTTCAATGTGCAGGCTGGATAGCTCGCTAATTGGAATGATTCCGTCAAGTTTACTGTCTTGAATATTGACAAGAACCTGCTTTTCTTCCACTTTTGTAACTTGTCCAGTAACTTTGTCGCCCACTTCAAAGGTTTTGACTTCTACTTGATTTAATTCCTCAGACATATGTAATCCTCCTTAATCCATTGACTCGCATAATCTATATTTATCTATAAATTCTGATTAGCAAAAAAAGAATCTCATTTATTAAGTTCTTATAAATAGTGAATTTTGTCAAGCAGAACCTATCGATACTCTTTAATAAGTTTATGAATTTCCGACATAATTAATTCAGTCACTTCTTCGGCGGAAGCTTTGGCAGCTCTAAGCGCGTCCATATTAATCGGCTTTCCATAAACTACTTTTAATTTTTGTAAATTTTTATAAGGGCCAATAACGGCACATGGAACGACGGCGCAATTCGTTTTGAGGGCAAAGAAACCGGCCCCGGCCAAACCTTTGCCAAGCTCTCCTGTATTACTTCTTGTTCCTTCCGGGAATAGCCCTAACACATTCCCTTCCCTGAGGACGCTCATGCCCATTCTTAATGCTTCTCTGTCGCTCATTCCCCGTTTAACAGGAAACGCATTGCACTTTCTGACGATTCCCCCTAAAATAGGGACACGAAAAATTTCCTCCTTGGCCATAAAATGAACCGGCCTCTTCATATTAATCCCGACAACAATCGGATCGAAATTATGAATGTGATTGGAGCAGAGCAGAACTCCACCTTCTTTAGGAATGTTCTCCTCACCAATTGCTTCAATCCGATACCACGGTTTAAAAACGGCGGAAGCCACTGATCTTGCAAAAGAATAAAACGTCACACTTTTCCAATCCTTTCGTATGCCAGCTCCAAAATCCTTTCGACTACATCAGGAATTGTCATTGAAGTTGTGTCGATTTCAATTGCGTTTTCGGCTTTTTTCAGCGGGGCTACTTCTCGTTCAGAGTCAATTTTATCCCGTCTGGCAATATCCAGTTTCAATTTTTCAAGATCGGAAGGAAAGCCCTTTTGGAGATTCTCGGTATGTCTTCTCATGGCACGTTCTTCAACGCTTGCCAGCAGGAACACTTTAACCTCCGCATTCGGCAGGACATGGGTTCCAATGTCACGTCCGTCCATGACCACTCCGCCACCTGTGGCAAACTCTTGCTGACGTCTGACCATTTCCTCCCGAACCTGCTGATGTTTGGAAACAATCGAGACGGAATTGGTTACATCGGCAGAGCGGATTTCACTTGTTACATCGTGGCCGTTTAAAAATACTAATTGTCCGTTTTCCGAGGGATAAAGTTCAATTTTAGTGGAGAACAGGCAGGTTGATAACGCCGCTTCATCCTCGAGATTGAGATGATCCGCAATTGCTTTATAAGTCAAGGCCCTATACATGGCACCTGTGTCGATATAAATGTAACCCAGACTTTCTGCCACAATTTTGGCTACGGTACTTTTCCCCGCTGCCGCCGGGCCATCAATTGCGATTGAGATTTTCTTGTTCATAAATCCTCCTAATACTATGAATGTCGCATAAGCTGTCTACTGTTTATTTTACCATAAGATCACACAAACTCTCTTAATTTTATGTTTTTAATTAATAAAAATAAAGCAGGGATCCCTGCTTTTTGCCTGTCTCTGCTCCAGCGCTGTGAACATGGCGCTTTCGCTTTTCTAGTTAATTTCCTTGAAAGGTCTGAAGTATTTCTGTCAAGGTATTTTCATTTACCCCTTCATATTTTGTGAGTTGGTTTAGTTCCGGCCAAACATCTAGTTGATGAAAAAAGAATTGAGAAAATAATAAGAATAAAAGTTGAATGATAATAACCTTGATTAACAATCGTTCCATAATTTTCATCCGCTTCACCCCGGCAAAAATATTATTCCTATTATTGGAAACTAGAGTATCTTTTATTCTTTCAGAATATGGAACAAGGGAAAGCGAATGCTTTCCCTTAAAGAACATCTTCGTACATTTTTTCCGCGTCTTTCAATTTCTCTACTTCTTCTTCAACGCCGGTTTTTGCATTAATGAAAATTCGGTACGTATCGTCACCCAATGTCCCGAGGAATTCATAACATAGCACTTCCTCATTTAAATCGTTGATAATCATCGCCTGGCGATCTTCCATTACCTTTAGATTCGGATTGACCTTGCCTCGCGCTTCCTCCAATGTAATGGCCGGTTTTTCGATTTCCCTAGTTTGGAACGATTTTAAATACTCTTCCGCCGACACCCCAACAATGTCCCCATTGTCTAAAGCAACCTTTACCTTTACAGCTTCGGGGTAAATTCTGATGCCATTGATATTGGTAACGAAATTGAAGACTCCGATATTGTCATATTGGGTGCTTTCAAATACCTCTAGATTTTTAAATCCGGTTTCTTTTAGAAAGGCCAATGCTTTATTGGTGGCGTCATTTAAACTGATTTTTTGCTGTGAAACCTCACGATTGTTGATAAACCAAATCGGATGACCAGCTTTTTTTGTAATGTCCATACTGGCTTCTTGGTTGGTTTGTTTATTGCGGACCGATACACTATAAAAACCATAATCGGAGCCCTTGCCATTTTTCGTCACTTTTACCTCGGCATTGCCATCAAATTTCATGTATTTCTTGGCAATGTTAATGGCTTCATTTTTGGAAATGGTTTTTCCTTTTATCTTTTTGAAATTTTCATCCTTTTTTTGAAGGTTCGCAAATGTGACACCTTGATCCGATTCCTCATAGCCGGTTACCGTTTTCTCAACTGTTTTAAAACCATCAATAATTGTATTGTCGGTCGTTTCCTTCCCAGAAGCAAGGGCAAGCTCTACATCCATCCACCGCAAATTATTCTTTAATACCATGTGTTGAACTTTTCTTAGTTCATTCTGAATTTCACCAGATTGAGTGTAGAGTTTTTTTAAGGTTTCATATTCCTGGTCGGATAACGGATCCTTATTCAAATCTCTAGCGGCTGTTCGATAGGAAAAATTGCCGATATTCGCTAGAAATTCCTCTGTCTTGTTGAATGGCAATAACGTTAATGGCAATTGCCCGACATCACTATGGGCTTGGGAAGTGAGACGCCATACTTCAAGTAACGAAGGAGACAGGGATTCCCTGGAATTCATCGCCAAAGTGGTGCCGATTTTATCATTTAATAAATCCATGCGATAGGTTAAATTGTGGAATGCCCGCTGATAATTATTTTCCGCGTTTAACAAGACGGCATTTTTATCCTGGTGCTCCTGATAGCCCCAATATGCCGTTCCCGCTACCGCAATGGCGAGAACGCCTAGTAATATTCCTCTAATCAATTTGCTTCACCTCTACTTACAAAAAATATGTTGTCCAATTTTCTTGATTTGCGGTCTTGACCATATCCAACTGCTTGTAGCGGTTGCCGGATTAAAGTAGTACAGCGCTTCACCGGTCGGATCCCAGCCATTAATGGCATCTATAACCGCTTTTTTGGATGTTTCATTAGGCGTCAGCCAAATCTGTCCATCTGCTACAGCCGTAAATGCTCCTGGCTCAAAGATGACTCCCGAAACAGTATTTGGGAATGAGGAGCTGTTAACGCGGTTCAAAATGACGGCAGCAACCGCTACCTGGCCAATATATGGCTCACCCCTTGATTCACCGTGAACCGCATTCGCCATTAAACGGATATCATTTTGTGAAAAACCCTTTGGTGTATTGGATGCACTTGGCTTTGGAGCAGTCGCTTTTGGCGGCTGTGCTTTGGCCGCTCCACCTTGACCCGCACCTCCATATTTAGGAGTTGCCTTCACCAGTTTTGACTTCGTAGCTTGTCCGGCCAACCCATCAATCGGCAGGCCAAATTCGTATTGAAAATTTCGTAATGCCCAATAGGTCCGCCAGCCGAACGCACCATCAACGTTTCCCGTGTAAAAGCCCAGATGCTTCAGCCTTCCTTGCAATTCAATTACATCATCGCCAACTGCCCCTTGTTGAATGACCTGATTGGAAAAGGCATGGCCCGTCATTGGGTTCACGATATGGAATGTTCCCAGCAAAAAACAAAGCAGGACGAAAGATCTTATAAGGATTCTTTTCTTATGCATGAAATAATACCCCCAAAGTCAATCATTTTTACAGTAATCCTATTTTTTGCCACGAAGTTGATTTTATTCCCAAAAAAGAAAAAACCCTCCATTACGAATGGAGAGTTTCATGAATCGCATATTGTTTTTTCAAATGATTGGCACTGAGTATTTTGGCCTTTTTCACCTTTCTTAACCCTAACCACCATAGAAAGATCATAAACGGAAAAATGATATATAACCAATGTTCCAGAGATAACAGGATAAAATCATAGGAACCATGTAAAACTACCGGCAGAAATAACGACAAGGTCACCCATTTGGCTTTATTCCCTTCGGTAAACTTGGCTTTTCCAATGTAAAAGCCCATAATCACGCCAAACAGGGCATGGCTGGAGACCGGCAATAACGCCCTAGCCATCGCGTGTTGGATTCCGTTGGCAATTAAATAAAAGATATTTTCAACCGTGGCAAACCCCAATGATACGGCTACCCCATAAACAATGCCATCAAACGGTTCATCAAATTCCACATGCTGGTAGACCACATAAAAGAGGATAAACCATTTAAAGAATTCCTCGAGAAGACCTGTACTTAAGAAAGCATCCACAAGATGGGAAGAAAGCAAATGCTCTGTTTCAAGGACATGCTGGATAAACATGATGGGAAATACCAGCAGCGCCCCGTACATAAACGTGCGAAGCACAAAGGAAATTGGCTCTGAGTCATATTCATCTTTTAAATAAAAATAACTTAACAAGGCCAGGCCAGGTGCAATTCCGGCAGATAATATTCCCAGCATGACAAACCTCTTTTCAAATCCGTTTCTTATATAGTAACACGGGAGTCTCCAATTGAAAACCAGCCCGGAGGCTGGTCTGTGATTAAAATTTAATTGTCTCCAAACCGGCCGCTAGAGCAACGGCTAGCTTAATTCTTGCTTTTTTGGCGTCATTGTCACTGCCAAGAATGACTCCTTTTTTATATAAATCATAGGCACTGCCCTCATAATCGTAGGTAGTATAAACAGAACCTTCCTCAGCACTTGTCGTGATGACCAATTTAATTCCGGCTTTCATCGCTTCCTCAATTTCTGCCATCATTTTTGGAGCAACCTGTCCGCGTCCGACCCCTTCAAGGACAATTCCTTTCACTCCGGCTTCCCTGGCAGTCTTAATAAACTTGCCGTCTGCTCCAATATAGCATTTAATAATGTCAACATGGGGTACTGGCCTTACTATGTCAAAATGCTCCCGTTTAATTGGTTTCTGATAAATTTGAACCTCGTCGTTGTCAATAATCCCCAGATAGCCAAAGCCAAAAACATCAAATCCTTGAATATTGGAAGCATGCTCTTTTTTCACGTACCGCGCCGCAAAAATTCGCTCATTAAACACCACAACGGTTCCGGCATCGTGCAAATCACGGGAACAAGCGGAATAAATGGCATGCCTCAGGTTGATATAGACATCACTACCTAAATCCTCCGGGGACCGTTGCGAACCTGTAACCACCACCGGTCTGGAATCATTAATCGTTAAATCAAGGAAATAAGCAGTTTCTTCCATTGTATCGGTTCCATGGGTAACGACCACGCCGCAAACTGTATCATCTTTATAGTAATGTTCAATTTTGGACTTTAAGACGACTAAATCCTCAAAGGTAATATGAATACTGGCTTTTTGAAAGACAGATTCGACAATAACCTCAATGTCATTCGGTAATTGGCACATTGCGGCAAGTTCTTCACCCGTCAAGGCCCCGGAAGCCAATTTCCCGGAATCCTTATTCGGCTTGCTAGCAATTGTTCCGCCTGTAGTCAGCAATACCACTTTTTTCATCGTTTATTCTCCCTTTTGCTCTTTCGCCAAGATGGAACCAGCAATGAGCCCGCCATGGAACCTGCCATTTTCAATAAAAATCTCATTGGCATTGTTTCCGGCCGCAATCACCCCGGCAATATAAATGCCGTCCACATTAGTCTCCATTGTTTCCGAATTGAGTACCGGTCTTCCCGACTCCGCATCAATGTCAACACCCATATTTTTCAAGAACTGATGGTCAGGATGATACCCTGTCATTGCAAATACAAAATCATTCTCTATGGTGATTTCATTTCCGTCTTTCAAATAAATTACCTTATCCTCCGTTATTTCCTTTAAATGTGCATTAAACTCCATTTTAATGACATTGTTTCGGACCAACGATTCAAATTCGGGCAGAATCCATGGTTTGATGCTTGGAGAATATTCCTTTCCACGATAAAGAACGGTGACTCTTGCGTTTGCTTTGACGAGTTCTAGAGCCGCATCCACACTGGAGTTTTTCCCGCCGATGACACAAACATCTTTATCGAAGTAAGGATGAGCCTCCTTAAAATAGTGAAAAACCTTCGGAAGGTCCTCACCCGGAACATTCATATAATTCGGATTGTCATAGTATCCGGTCGCAATGATGACGTACCTGGCATTATAGCTATTTTTGTTCGTCACCACTTCAAAAAAAGTCCCCTGATTCGAAACTTTAAGAACCTTTTCAAAGGCATTTACCCTAAGCCGCTTTCGCTTGGCAACTTCGCGGTAATAAACAAGGGCCTGATTCCGTTTTGGTTTATAGTTATCTGTTACAAATGGGACATCGCCAATTTCCAACTTTTCGCTGGTGCTAAAAAATGTTTGATGGGTCGGATAATGATAAATAGAATTAACGATATTCCCCTTTTCAATGATTAACGGTTTTTTCCCAATTTCCTGTAAGGCGATTGCCGCTGCCATGCCACAGGGACCGCCGCCGATGATTATAATCTCTTCTGATCGCACTTTTCTTTACACTTCCTTAACAGAAAAACTCCTATCCTGTTTATGATAGGAGTTTTTTTATTATTTTTCAATAAAAGTAATTAAATCCAACCTCTGAAACGGCTTGCTTCGGCCATTTTTCGAACACCGACCATATAGGCGGCCAGGCGCATGTCGACACGGCGAGTTTGAGCTGTATCATAAATGTTTTTAAATGATTTAACCATAACCTTTTCCAGCTTTTCTTCCACTTCTTCTTCGGACCAATAATAACCTTGGTTATTTTGAACCCATTCAAAATAAGAAACAGTTACTCCACCCGCAGACGCCAGCACGTCCGGAACAAGGAGAATTCCGCGTTCTGTCAGAATCTCGGTTGCCTCAAGGGTTGTCGGGCCGTTCGCAGCCTCAACCACAATTTGTGCCCTGATATTATGGGCATTTTCTTCCGTAATCTGGTTCTCGATTGCTGCCGGAACAAGTATATCACAATCAAGTTCAAGCAGCTCTTTATTGGTGATGGTGTTGTTAAACAATTTCGTAACAGTTCCAAAGCTATCCCGTCTATCTAACAGGTAGTCAATATCGAGTCCATTTGGATCATAAAGGGCACCGTAGGCATCTGAAATACCGATTACCTTCGCACCTGCATCATGCATAAATTTTGATAGATAACTTCCGGCATTTCCGAATCCTTGCACAACCACTCTTGCACCTTCAATAGAAATGCCTCTCTTTTTCGCAGCCTCACGTATACAAATGGTTACGCCTTTTGCAGTTGCCGATTCACGGCCATGTGATCCGCCTAGAACAAGCGGCTTGCCTGTAATAAAACCAGGAGAATTAAATTCATCTATACGGCTGTATTCATCCATCATCCATGCCATAATTTGCGAATTAGTGAATACATCCGGAGCAGGTATATCTTTAGTCGGTCCAACAATTTGGCTGATAGCCCGTACATATCCTCGGCTCAATCTCTCAAGCTCTCTAAATGACATGTCACGTGGGTCACAAACAATGCCCCCCTTACCGCCTCCATATGGAAGGTCAACGATACCGCATTTTAAACTCATCCAAATCGAAAGGGCCTTGACTTCAGTCTCGGTCACACCAGGATGGAACCGAATTCCGCCTTTCGTAGGGCCCACGGCATCGTTATGTTGGGCACGATACCCAGTAAATATTTTAACAGAACCGTCATCCATTCGGACGGGAATTTTAACTGTCATCATCCGTAATGGCTCTTTTAAGAGCTCGTATACTTCTTCAGGATAACCTAATTTTTCAAGGGCTTTATGAATGACAGTCTGTGTTGATTTTAACACATCATGTGTTGCCCCCTGATTCGTTTTCTCAGCACCTTTATCGGCTACCATTAGTAAACCTCCTATGAATCACTTTTACGAATGTTGTCCGCTTTCAGTCACAAGTATACACCTTTACTTAATTAATGCAAGAAGAAAAAACCGTTTTCACCACATTAAACTATTAATATGTAACCGTTACCATTGGCTTTATTGCTGATCATTTTCTTCTTTCACTTCCTTATGGCCAAACTACTCCCCCTACAATGAGAAGAAGCGGCTTGGCCCCTCCTTTTAATGAAGTATGAATTTTTAGTTAATCAAAATACTGAAGAATCCTGCTAATTGCTTTCTCTTTTATGATTAATTTGCCATACTCAGCAAGTACAAATCGACTAAGGATAGAGGCATTCCCATATTCCGAGAGCATTGAGGCAATGATAGATGTCTTATCGGCTTCTAATTCATTCATCAAAAGATAGTACAGACCGTTCATCGAATAAATGCTTCCTTCATTTATGTTTAAGGGGCCGAGCCTTTTGGACAGCTGAATCAGGTCTTCGAAATCCTCAAATTCATACAAAAGTTCCCGGGATGCTCCGACACTGACTTGCATTTCAATGATTCCCTCATCCAATATCTCTTCATCTTCTTTTACTTCGTTTACTGTAATGATCATGATGATACCTTGAGCATACAGCGAGAAAACCTCTACGGCTACCGAGCCTCTAATATCAACATCAAATTCATCACTTGCTTCTTCAAGCATATCATGAAAGAGTTGATTCCATTTCCCTGAATCCTTCCAGATATCTTCGTTGGAAAGACCTCTTTCAAACAAATCATCAGAGGTAAGAAATATTTTTATTTTGTTTGCTGCCAAGCGTTCTAAGCGCATGTTTTTGCCCCCTGCTTATGATAACTCTTGGTTTAGAGTATGAAAGCAGGGCTGGGTTTGTGAATTGTCTTCCCTCGCCAAACTATCCTATCCCCGTCTAAGTGTAATCATGTGGCACTCAGCAGGGGCCCCAAGCCTTAATGGGATGGCCGTTGTTCCGTAACCATTGCTTACAAGCAGTGTTGTATTTATAAGCTTTTCAATTCCACCCCGTTTATATGGTCCATATCCAAAAATACGAATTTGACCTCCGTGAGTATGTCCGCTTAACACCAATCGAATCCCATGCTCAGGCAAAATTTTGTTGATGATGCTGGGGTAATGACTGATCAAGATTTTAAAGCTTTCTGCAGTTGCCCCCTTTAGCGCAAGGTCTAGTCTATCCTGATTTTGATTCATTTCTTTTACACCCAGTAAACTTATAGTATCCCCAGCATTGGACTGAAGCACAATGGCCCTGTTGTCCAATATGGTTATTTGCAGATCCTTCATTAGCGACGTTAGTTTATTGCTGTCAATTTCATAGTCATTATTGCCCCAAACAAAATATATCGGAGCAATTTCCTTTAATTTCTGCAAATTTATCTTCACACGTTGAATGGGGACTCCTTTTTCTGCAAGGTCCCCGCCAATAATGACCAGGTTTGCTTTGCCTTTGGCATAAGAAATGATCTTATCCGAGACAGTCCGCTTATGAATATCCGAAATAAAAAAAATGTTGAGCTCCCCGAACGATGACGGAAAGTCGGAAAAACACAACTCATTCCATGTCACTTTATTTTGAAAAGCTTCCTTTATCATGTACAGTAAAAGGCCTGCCCCAATTAACATCAGGATAACGAAATAAACTAACATTCCCTTTGCCCCTTTAAATTTAAAAATAATACCGAAATCATATCATAAATTATGTTATTACATAAAAAAAAAGCCCAATAATATGAGCATAGAAAATCCCTCCCATATCAACGTATGAGAGGGATACCCTTATTTCCCTAGTCTTCTTGGATACTTAAGACCCTGAAACCGTGTTCTTCAAGCTTTTTGACAAATTTATCGATATTATCCTTCTTCTCAATCTTCATCACAATCCTGCGGACGAGTTTATCGGTTTCATCAAACGTGACAAGCGAAATAATATGCTCATGAAAGTGATGGGCAATTTCCGATAATCGGGCAATGCGTCCTTCCGTCTCAACCGATGTAAACGCAATCCTGACACCAGGGCGATTGACTCCGAAAGCACTCTCAAACTGTCCCAACACATCGGACCGAGTAACGACACCAAGAAATGTTTTATTTTCATCAACCACCGCCAATAACGGGAAGTCCTTTAAATCGAGCATTGTCTTTTCAAATAACTCTGCACCCTTTAAATACTTATCTTGATGGACGGCGATATCTTTTACACTTGTAGCAGTCAAATAGTCTTCTTTTGATTGATTGGAGTTGAAAAAGTTCAGGTAGATATTATATCTTGTGACAACACCGAGATACTTGTCCCCAGCAAGAACCGGAATCCCGTCGATTTGGTTAGCCTCCAATTTTTCCAGCGCCGCCTTTATCGTTTCATTTTCTTGCGCTGTTATGCATTCATGCTTTGGTATCATAATATTTTTGACAAACATTTCCCATCACCTCAAATGATAATCCTTCCTCCTTATTATAATTCTATACGGGTAGTAAAAAACCTTTAATATATTAAAGAATTATGTCATGTCTGAAAATATATTTCATAAGATTAATTGATGTTGAATAAAGGGAGGGATTCTATGCACACACATTTAAAAACCTGGCACCCTTATGCTAGCCCGTTTGACCCTTGCAAGCCTATGCTTGAAAAGACATATTCCACGCCACCTCATCTATACATGGGTTTTCAACCGCCAAATCTGCCACAATTCACGCCTCTCGAGGCTCTTAAAGCGGGGACACTCTGGAAAGCTTTCTATGACCCTTGGTATTCTCCTTACGAGCCAAAAAGAGGAGGGGAACAGGAATGAAGCAGGTGCCAGCCGAGTATTATCAATTGATGGAACAGCTTCAGGCAGTTGATTTTGTCCTTGTTGAACTCACCCTTTATCTCGATACCCACAACGACGATCTTGAAGCCATTAATCAGTTTAATCATTATGCCAAGGAAAGAAAACGGTTAAAAAAGGCATTTGAAAGTCAATTCGGACCATTGCAGCAATTCGGGAACAGCTATTCCGGCTACCCATGGAACTGGGACGACACGCCATGGCCTTGGCAAGTATAGACAGGAGGATATCATTAAAGGAGGGAAAAGGCTCATGTGGTTATACGAAAAAAAACTGCAATATCCAGTTAGAGTGAGTTCATGCAATCCGATGCTGGCCAAATTCTTAATTGAACAGTATGGCGGCGCCGATGGTGAGCTTGCCGCCGCACTTCGCTATTTAAACCAGCGTTATACGATTCCTGATAAAGTAATCGGTCTGTTAACGGATATCGGAACAGAGGAGTTTGCCCACTTGGAAATGATTGCAACCATGGTGTATAAACTCACGAAAGACGCCACACCTGAGCAAATGAAAGCAGCAGGCCTCGGGGGCCATTATGCCGACCATGACAAAGCATTGTTTTACCATAATGCTGCCGGAGTACCTTTTACCGCGACTTATATCCAGGCCAAGGGCGATCCAATCACCGACCTTTACGAGGATATCGCCGCAGAGGAAAAAGCAAGAGCCACATACCAATGGATCATTAATATGAGCGATGATCCGGATTTAAATGACGGCTTGCGGTTTTTGCGCGAACGGGAAATTATTCACTCCCAGCGCTTCCGTGAAGCTGTTGAAATATTGAAGGATGAAAGGGGTAAGAAGAAAATATTTTGATTGTCTATTAGAAGCAGCCAAACGGTCTGCTTCTTATTTATTTGTTTTCGTGGTAAAGGTTAATATCATAATGTTTTTTCATCAATTCAAAAACATGATGGCGGTTTTTCCAATCGTCTTCCCTTTTCCATAAATCCTTGCTTTTATCGACAATTTCCTTCCTTAATTCCTGATACTCCTTTTCCTTTTTATCTTTCTGCTGTTTTAACACATTCATGGCCCCGTAGCCAATGAGCGTCAATGCAAACATGTAAACAGTCAGCGAATCATTAAGCGCGGCAGAAAACATCGAGAAAAAAGAGTAGGAATACTGCTTCGCGATCGTAAAATAGAAATGCCCAAAAAAGATGAACGCAAAAATAAGCGTGAGATAGATTGATAAAAAATGTCGTTTCTCTGCAATGTCGAACTTTTCCTTCCGCTTTCTCACATTTTCAAGCATTTGCTTTGTTGCTTCATCTGTATGGTTTAGTGACCGGATTGGAACATCCATATTTATCCCTCCACTTCTCCGTATATATTTATGAACTTGTCCTAAGGAATATGAATTTGCCGTAAAAAAAACCGGCCTTGAAAAGGTCGGCTCGGTAATTTAACGCGGGATTTTTAGAACCTGGCCAACGTAAATATCCTCACTTTTGAGGCCATTGGCTTTCTTGATTGTTTCCATCCCTTTCTGGCTATTATAATATTTCATCGCCAGCCTGAATAATGTTTCCTTAGGCTGAACTTTATGGTAAATGACACTTTGGCTTTTTGGCGGATTGGTTGTTGCAGTATTTGTTGTTTGTGTCTGCGGCGGCGGGCTGTTTTTATCGGTAGGAACTCCACTGACTGGCTCCGTCTCATTACTTGTACTCTGCACTTCCGGTGCATTATCATTCGTATCGGCAGGCTGGGAATCGGTTGTGTTTTCTTCCGCTTTTTCTTCTTCCTGAATTTCCTGCTCAACATCGGCCTGAACCGGCTCCACATCTTCAGCTTTATTCACTTCTTCCGATTTTGTTTTTTCAAGATTAATAGTTTCATAGTTGACAGAATCTGTGCTTGCTGGTCGTGATGCGGGACCTTTTTTACCATCAAGATAGGAAATAGCACTAAAGATGATCACCGGCAAAAGAATAAAAAATAATACCAAGATTCGAATGACCGGATATTTCAGCTTCCACTTCACTTTGGCTTTTTTTTCACGATGAAGCTGCTCCCTTGGCGGCAGTTCATCACTGGACACTTCAATTGATTCATTAATTTTCTCAATCCGTCTTTTTAATCGTTCTGCTTGTTCTCTGTATGGTTCTTCTCTATTCAAAAGGCTCAGCTCCTTCCCAAGGGTCAATCATTTTCGTATGTCTAAAGTTTATATAAATCCCCAATAGAAAATCTATGACAAAATGCATCATCATCGTTACTGCAAGATTGTCAGTCCATTCATATATCACGCCAATGACAAAACTGAGTGTGACAATGTTGGTAAATAAAAACCAATTAAACAGATAACGATAATGAATCATGGCAAAAATCAAACTGGCAAAAATAAGGCCAACCTTGGTCTGGATGACCCCGCGGAACAATAGTTCTTCACTAAAAGCAACAAAAGCAGCAATGAACAGGATATGAAGAGTTTTACGGTTCTTAAATATCCGTTCATTTAATCCGCCATCGTCATAATAGTGAGCAGGAAGCCATCTCATCAGGATAATATCGAGCAGAACGACCGCTAAGCCGGCTGGGATGCCAATTATGACAATACTCTTGTCATGTAAGCGAATTTGATTTAAAAAGGAAAAATGGTCAAAGAAAATCAATCCCAAAATGAATGAAACCACTAGCAGGATAATTTGCGTCATATATAAATGGAATAAAAGTTCTTTATCCGATAAACTTTTAATTAGTTCATTGTATTTTTGTTTCATTCCCTCAACCCACTGTTGATTAAAATTTTGGCAAGATATTGATTCCAGGTCACTTCACTAGGTTTACTCTTGAAATGACCGCTTACTTTAAAAAATTGATTGAGCTGTACTCCACAGCGGTCACAGCAAGGCTGAACCTGATCGGATAAGATTTCCCCAAAATAGTTTAAGAGACGCTCCCTCCGGCAAGAAGCCGAATCAAGCCATTGCTTCAATTGAAAAATATTTGTTTTCTTGGTGGCCAGCCTGCCAGCGACAAATTCCTTAATAGATTTACTTATTTGTTGCATGGGGATCGTCCGGTGCATTTGATGGATTAATTCTTCAAGGAATCGCCATTGAACATCGTTAAAACCCCCTTGCTCCTTTAAATCCTTATGGAGTCGAAGCTGTTCATTCAATACCAGTGGTTCCTCGGCAATATTAGCGAACAACCAGTCAATTTGATGTTCCGAAGGCAATTCACCCTCAGCTAGCTGCAATGGAAGAAGCTCATCTCCGGGAGAGTATAACAAAATAGCTACACTCTGATAGCCATCACGACCAGCTCTGCCAATTTCCTGCAGATAAGATTCTATTTGCATCGGCATGTGATAGTGAATGACAAAGCGAATATTTTCCTTATTAATTCCCATCCCAAAAGCGCTTGTTGCACAGATGACTTCAAGCTGGTTATGGATAAATTGTTCTTGGATTAACACCCTGGTACTAGGGTCCATTCCTCCGTGATAATAACCTGCCTGACATATGTCTTTTTCGACGAGCAAGGCGGCCATTTGTTCTGCTGCTTTTTTGCTGGTGAAATAAATCACGCCTGGCTTTTCCAGTTGTTGAACCAAATCCAGTATTCTGCCTTCCTTTTCATGATAGTCTGCAAGTTCTTCAATGCAGATAGCAATATTGGGCCTGTCAACGGATGATTCCACCTTTTTTACCTCATCCAAACCCAAGGAATGAATAATGTCTTCCCGCACCTTATAAGTAGCAGTTGCCGTCAGCGCCAAGGTCAAGGGATTTCCTAATACACTGCGGATTTCTCCTAACTTTGAATAATCGGGACGAAAATCAAAGCCCCACTGGGAGATGCAATGGGCCTCATCCACGACAAACATGGAAAGCTTAAGCTTTCCCAGGATTCCCAGAATATAAGGAATCCGCAGCATTTCTGGCGAAATAAATATAAATTTATATTTGTTTATGTGGCGCAGAACTTGATTTTTTTCCTCCAAAGTCAGGAAGGAATTTAACGCGACAACCCGCTTTTCGCCATATCGCTTAAATTGCTCCACTTGGTCCTGCATAAGCGAAAGCAACGGGGATACTATTAAAACATGCCCGTCTAGCATATATCCCGGAAGTTGATAGCATAGTGATTTCCCAGTTCCGGTTGGAAGCATGGCCAATGTATGGCACCCAGACAATAGAGAGGAAATGACTTCTTTTTGTCCGGTCTTAAAAGAATGAAAACCAAAATGTTTTAATAAGAGATCTTCTAATTCCATGATTGCTCACCATATTTCGCCAGCACTAATCTAATTTGAAAATAACTGGCTTTTTTCACCTTGTCCTTAATTACCTTTAGCTGTCTCGTCCCTTGTTGACGGGATGTATCCAATATTTGGGTCTGCAGTTCATGATCTACATATTCATCGATCTGGAAATGATTAATATTTAAGGCAAATTCGACAAGATGATCCTCTATTGTACTTACCTTCAGTCGTCTTATACTGGCAATCTCCTCAGGGGAATACCCCTGTAACAAAAGGTTCCAGGTTTTTCTAGCGGATAGGGTTAACTCTTCATTTTCGGTAAATCCTTGAATTAAATAAGCTAGTAAAGGAAACTGCTTATAATTGTTTTTTATATTTTGAATCATATAGTGCAATGTATTCGTAAATTCAAGATGATAATCGAGAGCTTCCAGATTCATTTTCTTAGCCGCTTGCTCTGCCGTTAAGCCAATTTGCTGAAATCCGGTTAACCGAAACACAATGACTGACGGATTAATTCCGTCTGCATTACAAAAGCATTTCGTCAATTCGTTGTATAATTTCCGGCCCATTTCCCTTTTAGAGATCGAGGAGTCTTTTATAACCGTTTTCACCCATGAATGAACGGCCTGATTTTTTTGGATTGGAATATAATTCGTCTCGCCATATTCCAGATGAGACGCAACCTGAACCAGCAAGGTTAACCGCTCCCAAACCGGTCCTGTGATCTGGTGATAGTCCCACCCATTAATAAAGAGTGGTAATCGATTATTTTGTAAAGGGGACTCGCCCAATGAGGCAGGGACAAATCGCTGGCCCCCACAGTCAATGATCAGGTTATTTTGCAGCATGGCAGCAATTTTCCTCTCAAAGAGCTCCCTTGTTAACGGCTCCAAGATACCGAAAAATTGTTTAAGAGAAAATAAATGGGCATCTTGTATAGTCTGTGATGACTTTTTTCCTTTAAGAAGGTGAAAAATAGAATAAATGGTTCTTTCATTCTTAATGCTTTGTAAACAATGCAAAATAATTAATTCTATATGCAGCATTGGCGCCACCACTTTTCAAATCGACAAATTCCCTTTTATTTTAACACGAAATGACGCTATTGGCTGTCCCAAATTGTAGAAGTTTCAGAAATAACCAATTCTAAAGGTCCAGAGGCATTTTTTCTATTGAAAAGTTATCGGTTCAGTCTTACAATAGATATGGGAAAAACGTTTTCTCACAAGTGAGAAAATGAGCAACAATAATTCTTGTTATTCACTGGGAGGTATTTTTTTCATGGCAAAGTATACGATTGTTGATAAGGAAACATGTATCGCTTGTGGTGCATGCGGCGCGGCTGCTCCGGATATTTATGATTACGATGATGAGGGTATTGCCTTTGTAACCCTTGACGATAACGAAGGAATCGTCGAAATTCCGGATGTATTAATTGACGACATGATGGACGCATTCGAAGGCTGCCCAACTGATTCGATTAAAGTTGCTGATGAGCCATTTGATGGCAACCCAACTAAATTCGAATAATTTCTTTTTAAAAATTATATGCTTAAGCTACTGAAATCCCCGTCTTTGGTAAGACGGGTTTTTCTTTTCTCAAAAAATAAACAGAGGCCGCTATTTTTAAGCAGCCTCTGTTTCTATATTATGCGCCTTTTATCACTGTGTTTTTATTAAGCCATGCCTGCATTCGAACGAATACCAACATAAAAATCATCGACATCATGACACCTTTTAGGATATTAAACGGCAGGATGGCAGGGACGACAAGATTGCGCATGTCTGGGAAACCCATAAGGACGGTATAGGCAGGCAAGATGAACAAGTAGTTTAGAACACTCATAATTACTGCCATTGTAACGGTACCAGCAACCAAAGCCATCGTCATGCCTTTTCTTGTTTTTAACTTATTATAAATATAATACACAGGCAAAATATAAGTAATTCCCGCTAAGAAATTGGCTATGTGTCCGACTGGAATTCCTGTTTGGCTCCCAGTCATAATAAAATCAAGCAGATTCTTAAAAAACTCAACTAATATCCCGGCTACCGGGCCAAAAACTAGCGCAGCTATCAATACCGGTATGTCGCTAAAATCCACAAATAAGAAATTCGGGAATCCCGGCAGCGGAAATTGCAGCAGCATTAATAAATAGGCGATGCTGCTAAGCATTCCAATTGAAACCATTGCCTTTACTTTTGTGTTTTTCATTTTCTTCACTCTTCCTCTCTCCTTTTTTGATCCATCACGTTAGGAAGAGAGGTTCAGCAGCATGCACACCTAAAAATAAAACTCCCTCAAGAAACAGCGCTTGAGGGAGCAAATAAAAGGCATGCTTAATAAACATCCGAAAAGATAATATTTTCAAATGTTTGCAGAACCTCCATCTTCTCCCATCCAGACTATACTGTCGGCTTTGGAATCGCACCAAATCCTGCCATAAAGGCTCGCGGGCTCAAGAGTTAACCTCTAATACCGCCGGTCGGGAATTACACCCTGCCCCGAAGATAGATCGATATGAAATTACAACATTATTATACTAGAGAAATGCAGTTTTGTTAAGTAAAATATATTGTTCATTTCCTCACATGTTTTACTTGTCACTAAATAAAAAAAAACGGAGGGTCGAAACACCTCCGATAAAATGGATTATTAGCGAATAATCAGGATTTGATTTGGTCTAATCACATCGGAATTCAGGTGATTAAGCACTTTTATTCTAGCGACCGAAACATTTACTTTCACAGCAATAGCAGACAAGGTATCCCCTTTTTTCACCCTGTACCGTTCTGTCACTGGGTCAGAAAACTTTTCTTCAAGCAGCGGCCGTAACTGGGCGCTTGCCTCAAGCACATCCCTGCCCATGGCAGCAATTCCGCCTTGGACTGTTTCGCCAACGGCCATCCTTCCTAATAGCATTTCAGGGTTAAAGGCGAATCTCTTATCATAGCGCCATTCAAGCTGATGGGCTTCAAAATGAAGATGGATGCCGGTAGCACGTCCGGTTTTTCCCATGTACCCGATCATATCACCCTGCCTAATAGGTTGTCCTACTGAAACAAGACGCTTGTTCAAGTGGGCGTACACGGTGACAAAATTGCTTGGGTGCTTGATAAAGACCACATTTCCATAAGTAGTAGAGTAGTATGATTTTACGACTTGGCCATCTTCAACGGCAAGAATAGGAGTATCCATTTTTCCGGCTATATCGATTCCTTTGTGATTGCCACGCCTTGTTCCATATGTATCGGAGATTACTCCGTCCGCCGGCCACACCCAGTGTTCCCTTTCTTTCAATTCTTCTGGTGCTGCAGCTTGCGAGTGGCGGCCACCCAAAAATAACAAGCTGACGCAAATTGCCATAATGATGGCAATTAAAAATCTCCTTAAATAATCACGCATTCTTCAAAAATCCTCCTTATACTTGTCCTCTCCTCACCATATGTCCCCTTATCCGGGTTTAGAACAGATGATCTGGGGAGGAACCGTCCAACCATACTTGTTATAATTTGGATTTGATTGCTATTTTATACATAAAGTGAAACTTCAATCAGTGGGGATTTTTTCCATCCCCCACTGATTGTTAGTTGAACCAATCGGACATTTACGGGCAGTTATCCCCCACCTATACTTCTTCGATTCGTCTAAGTATTTAGGTGGGGGGTTTACAGCCCGTTAATGTGGGATAAAAAAATCAACCATTGTGGTTGATTTTTTTGTTATTTTGTTTCCCGCAAATTAGGGGCTATTGGGACTTTGATTTCTTGAGTTAGGTCAAATGGTCCGAGTTTATCTATAGGTGGATTATTGACAAGCACTTTTTCAAAACCAAATTCCTTTGCGGTAAGCAAGATGGCTTCGAAAGACCAGACAGTTTGCTGATCATTGTTTATGCTTGAATTTTCATTAAACGAAATCGTCAATGTTTGACCGCTTGATGACACATCATTAATTCCAATAGTTATACCTTGTAATTGATGCGTATCAATGGAAGCTCCCATTGCTTGCAAGGCAGATTTGATATCTTTAAATGGATCTGGTGAAGGCACTAGGAACGGTCCTTCACTGCCGTTTGGAAAATAGAAGAAGTAAGCATGATTTTTTACCGGGCTAACGTTCAATTCCTCATAGAAATTGTTGCCCGTCTCAAGGCCAGGTTGACCATTTGTCTTAAACCTTAGTTTTTTAGCAGTGCTATTGGAAGCAACAAGATTCTTTAACGTATTGATAAAAATAACTTCAGTTGTGCTTCCTTGAGCGTAAGGGTGATCTGCAGGCACATCGACAATAACCGTCTCGCCCACTTTATCATAGCTTAATGTTGCCTTAAGCGGGTAATAATCAGTCAACCGCCATTCGGTTTCTCTTAAGTTTGCCATATTTTCGTTGTATAGGGTCAGCCAATCTTTCCCTTCAGAATTGTTGACGATCGTCGAAACAGGAACAAGGTTTAGTGCATTTTCATCGGGCACCCAGTATGTCAGCACGGTCTCGTCATTGGCTACATCATCATAAATGGCGGTCGTAGCAATTTTCTCATTGCTTAGCTCTGCCTTTTTCATGATAGTCGCCTGGTCCTTCTGCGTATCCCCGTTTGCCGTACCACTTGGATCATTATTCTCTTTGGCAACCTTTGCTTCTTGTGTGGATTCCTGTTTTGCATGATCTAACGAAAATTGATTACCATCCATGAGTTTAGGAATTAAAATGAAAAACAGTAATAAGGCCGCGGCCGTGGCAAGGCCGGGTAAAAGCCATGGCATTTTCTTGGGCCGTTTAGTCGGCAGGTTTTGGTAAATGTCGCGCGGGTGACGATAGTCTTCGATTTTCGGCATTTCCTTTAGTAGTTCCACGAGCTCTTTATCGCTCCACTCCGACTTTTTCACTCGCTTCCCCCTCCTTTGCATGGAAATTTTCCATCTCTTTCTTTAACACCTTTAAAGCACGATGCTGAGTTGTTTTGACTTTACTTTCGGTCCAGCCTAAGGATTCCGCTGTTTCAGAAATGGATAAATCCTGAATAAAACGAAGGATGATGACAGCACGCTGATCGACTGTACAATAGTCCAAACATTGATACACCCATTTAATTTCTTCTCGTTGAACTGCAATTTCCTCCGGAATGGGATAATCGTCCTTCACCTGATTTGTCGACCAATCAAATTTTTCAAGGATTCTTTCTTTCCAGCCCTTTTGCTTCCGGAAGAAGTCAATTGCAACATTTCTGGCAATTGAAAACAGCCACGTCTTCTCACTGCTTTTTCCTTCAAAGCGGTGATATGACTTAAAAACTCTTATATAGACTTCCTGGACAAGATCTTCTGCCTGCTCTCTGTTTCTGACCATGTAAAATAAAAATTGAAAAACGTCATGATGATACTTTTGATATAGTTCATCGAAAACGGAGTCCATTCAATTCTCCTCCCCGTTCAATAATATAGTCGAGGTTTATGTATAAAAGGTTACACCTTAAATAAATATAGACTTTTTTAACATAAAAGTGAAGGTATTTAGTGGAATCTATTTTTAATTACAGAGAAAAGAAAAAACCCATCCGAGTTTGGATGAGTTTGTTTCGTATTGTTTCCCGTGAATCAAGAGAAATCGGGAAAAAAGTGGCTGTTTTTACGATTTTCGAGGCAAAACAAAGGAAAATGTCGTTCCTTGGCCAATTTTGCTTTGAGCCGAAATGTGACCGCGGTGAGCATCTATAATATTTTTGGCAATAGCTAGACCAAGCCCCGTTCCAGACCTGCCCCTCGTTCGAGCTTTATCCGCTTTATAAAAACGTTCAAATACAAATGGCAAGTCTTCTTCCGGGATACCTGAACCAGAATCTTTTACTTCCATCCTGATTCCTTTTTCATCCTGGGCAACAACTAAAGTGACAGAACCACCCGACGGAGTATGCCTAAATGCGTTATCAATTAGATTGGTCAGCACCTGTTCAACTCGATCGGGATCCATGTTGATTGGCTCCATCTCAGCTTCAATTTCGGCGTACAAATGTATGCCATTATCCTTGGCCAGCCCCTGAAACTTATGGATAATCCGGTTAATGAAGATTTCAATATTCACTTCTTCTAACGTCAATTGAATATGACCGGCTTCCATCCGTGCCAAATCAAGCAGTTCATTGACAAGACGCCCCATGCGTAACGATTCGTCATAGATGACCTTTGCCATTTCCCGTTTTTCTTCCTGCGATTGGGCAATATCATCGACAATCGCTTCACTGTATCCTTGCAACATTGAAATCGGAGTACGCAGTTCATGAGATACATTTGCGATAAAGTCTTTTCTCATTTTTTCCAGTTTTCTTTCCTCGGTCATATCCCGCAGAACAGCAACGGCACCCCGAATAAACTGATTGCTGTAAAGAGGACTGACGAGAATCACCCAATGGCGCCCTTGAAGGGTAACTTCACCAATTTGCTCTTTTTCCGTATCAACGGCTTTTTGAAAAAGCTCCATCGCCTCCGATGGAATTTCTTCGGCTTCCGTTTCAAATCCACCTTTTTCATAATACCAATATTGTAGAAACCGGTCAGCCGGCGGATTGGTAATCAGAATCGTTCCATCCCGGTTAAAGGTAATAACGCCGTCAGCCATACTGCTAAGAATGCTTGCAAGCTGCTCCTTTTCTTGATTGAGAGCATTCATATTGAACTTTAATTGTCTGCCCATCTGATTAAAGGCTGTTGCCAATTCGCCAATTTCATCATGTGTCAGAATCGGTACCTTCGTATCGAATTTACCTCGCGCCACCTCGAATGCCGCTTCCCGCATCTTTCTTAACGGCGCAGTAATTCTTGTTGACAAGAAGAAGGCAAAAATAGTAGTCAAAATGATAGCAACTCCCGCGACCAACAGGATAAATTTTGTCGCTTCTCGGGATGTTTGCTGCATGACTTCCAAGGATTGATAAATAAATACCGCCCCGGTTTCTTCACCTGGAAGATGAAGCGGCACGCCAATAATTGAAAAGCTGGCATCGCTCGTCTTACCGTTCTTATTTGAAGCCAGGTTTGAAATTTTTTCAACCTTTTTGTTTTCGTGAAATACCTTTGATAATTCAGAATCCTGTCTGATATCTTTCAGCGAAAGTTTAACCCCAGTTTCCGTATTGGGTGAATAATAAACCTCGTGCTCATTTTTAACGACGACCACTTTTGTTACCTGGTCGACTATTTCCCATGATATTTCTAACCCGAGCGGCAACTGCTCTTTTGGATGCTCCTCAAGAACATTAGCGATTTTTTCGGCTGTATGTGTCAGCCCTTCTTTAGTTTCTTGAATGTTATAATTTTGAAAAAACTCAAGGAGCATGACTGTTAAAATAAACAGCACAAATGAAACAAGTAGAATGATGGTAAACCAAAGTTTACCTACTACGCTTCGTAAAAAAGTCATTCATTTGTTACCTCGAATTTGTAGCCTACTCCCCAAACTGTAACAATCATTCTGGCTGCCTGTTCGGATACCTTATTCAATTTCTCGCGGAGTCGCTTGACATGGGTATCAACCGTGCGCAAATCTCCAAAAAACTCATAATGCCAAACTTCTTTTAGCAGCTGTTCCCGATCGAATACTTTATCGGGCGCTTTTGCCAGGAAATATAACAGTTCATATTCTTTTGGTGTCAAGCTGACTTCCTTGCCATCTGCAGTAACCCTGTGCGCATCATTGTCGATTGTTAAGTGCGGGAACACGATGACATCCTTGGTGGTTGTTTCGGTTTGTAAATAAGTAGTTTGTGATGATCTTCTGAGAATGGCCTTTACCCTTAGGACAACTTCCCGCGGGCTAAATGGCTTGACAATATAATCATCTGTTCCAACTTCAAAGCCCTGAACACGGTTTACTTCTTCTCCCTTTGCCGTTAACATGATAACAGGGGTAGCCTTCTTTTCACGCAGTTCGCGGCAAACCTCAATCCCGTCCTTGCCAGGCATCATTAGGTCAAGGAGAATAACATCGTAATCATTATTCAACGCTTTAGTTAAAGCTTCATTTCCGTCTTCTGCTTCATCAATAATAAACTCTTCTCGCTCAAGGTACATTTTTAATAAACGGCGAATTCTTTCTTCATCGTCAACTACCAAAATTTTTACGGATTTTTCCATTATTAATCCCCCCATGTTGTTTATTGTACAAAATGGTATCGTATTTTGCTATATGTTGAAAGCTAATAACTGACTTAAAAAGTGTCAATAATTTGACAATGCGAATAAAAGTGGAAATTTTTTCTTGATTTTCTTAAAAAGCCTCCACTATTTTAGTGAAGGCTGTATTTTATTATTATGAACCGGCATAGGAATGCAGGCCAGCAATAACAAGGTTAACGGCTACCAGGTTAAACATAATAATCACAAACCCGATAACGGCAAGCCAGGCTGATTTTTCACCATGCCAGCCTTTTGATAAGCGAAGATGCATGAAAGCCGCGTAGAATAACCAGGTAATCAACGCCCAAACCTCTTTCGGATCCCATCCCCAGAAGCGGGACCAGGCAATTTGCGCCCAAATCATCGCAAAAATTAACGCTCCAAGCGTAAAGACAGGAAACCCGATTAACACAGATCGGTAGCTGATTTCATCGACAAAATCGAGTTTTATGTTTTTAACCAGCGGTTGAAGTGCTGCAGCAATCCGCCTCCTGATGATCAGGCGAATCAGTCCATATAAAATCAGTCCGCCAAAGAATGACCAAATGACTGTATTTAATTTTTTGGCGTTGATATATGCAGGCATTTCAATCAGCGGTTTAAAACCCTCTTTCGTGACCAATTCCCAATCGTGGGGCCCGGTAATAGCAGGCATCGTATATTCAACAGATGCTTCATTGCCTTTCTTGTCAATCCAAGTAAATTTCTCCTGATATCCTGCTGCGGAGAACACAGTGGAAACCGCAACAAAGCCAAGAACCGTTACGAGGGAAAACATGACAATTTCAAGCCAAAAAGTCCGTTTGCTCGCTTTCTTTTGGTCAATGGCCTTCACCAGATAAATCAAACCTGCAGCAAAGCTGATTGCCAAAATCGCTTCCCCAATCGCAGCAGTCGTAACATGGATATGGAGCCAATAGCTTTGCAAGGCTGGAATTAATGGAGAAATCTCTCTTGGAAACATACTTGCATAAGCGATGACCAGGATTGCAACAGGCATTGTAAATAATCCCAAGAGCGTAGTCCGATAAATAAAATAAATGACAATAAATGCACCCACTAGAGCCATGCCAAAGAAGGTGGTAAATTCAAACATATTACTTACAGGGGCATGTCCGGCTGCAATCCATCTCGTGATAAAATACCCCAACTGCGAAACAAAACCGACAATGGTCAAAAATACAGCGACTTTACCCCATTTGTTCGTACCTTGTTTCTCGTTAAATTCTTTTTTTGCTTTAATCGACCCGCCAAAGAACAGGGTGGCGACTAAATATAGAATAAAAGATATAAACAATAAATTACTGCTTAGTGTTGCCAATTAAGCTTCCTCCTTCTCCCCATCATCTTCCTTTTGAATCTGATCTACCGGCATCGTTAGCTTAGTATTCGCAAGAATGGTTTCCAGTTCACGCTTAAGGCCATACCAATTCTTATTCGTATGAGCAGCGATCCAAATCTGGCCGTTTTTGTTCTGGATCCAAATCCGCCGATGGTTCCAATAGGCACCCTGAACGACACCAATCATAAAAATAATCCCGCCCAAAATAATCGCCCATAATGAAGAATCTTTCCGCACAATAAATCCGGAAACATTTTGTGTTTCAATTCCTTTGAAGGCTACCTTGTAGACATTATCGCCAAATGGTTCAATCGTTTGTCTGATGGCTACGAAACTTGTTTCTCCCTTTGGCTTTTCAGGGGTGATCATCGTAAACACAAATGCAGGATTGTTTGGGACTCGTGATTTTGTACTTGGCTCCCCGTTTTTATCAAATTCAAAGTCTGGAAAGAAATTCAAAATTTTCACAGCATAGCCATTTCCCAAATCATACTCTGATTTTGGAGCTTTTAGGTCGATTGTAAAATCGCCAAACGTTTGGCCACTCTCTTTATTTGCCAACGAGAATGACATGGCCGTCATTTCACTTCTAAAGGAAGACTGATAAACAGAATAACCATCGAAGGTAAGCGGATGATTGACACGAACCTTGTATTCCTTCAGTTTTTTCAGCTCAGGTTTTTCTCCTGGAAGATTCTCGCTAACGCGCTCATAAAGCACAACATTGGATTGGTAATTTTGTACGACTTGGCCGGCTCGATCAAGTGCTTTTTCAAATTTTTTATTTTCTTCCTTATCATAGTGTTCGAGAATAAATTGGTTGTTTTGGATATAGTATTTCTCCCCCGTTTCCGGGACCAATGCTGTTTCCCCTTCCCGAACCCATAAATTATCTTCCACATAATAGCCAGGTATAAACCTTAGCATCCCGCCAAAAAGGAATATAATTAAACCGACATGGTTTACATATGGACCCCAGCGGGAAAATCGGCCTTTTTCGGCTAAAATATCGCCATTTTCCTCGCGAACCTGGTAACGCTTTTGTATTAAATGCTGCTTCACCAGGTCCTGATCACTTTGGTCAACAGCCTCGTTTATGCCAAACAGACGCTGACGCTTTAAAAACCCTTCATGTCTAGTTACCCGTTGCGCCTTTAAGGCCTTGTAAAGCGGAACAACCCGATCAAGACTGCAAATAACCAAGGAAATACCAATCATCGCAATCAGCAGCAAATACCACCATGAACCGTACAAATCATGAAAACCCAATTGGTAGTACAGCTTGCCAAACCAGCCATGCTCCTGCTCGTAATAGACTTCCGGGGGAAGATTGATATACATTTCCTGCGGCAGTATGGTCCCAATTATCGAGGCTAATAGGGTAATGACAATTAACCACACGCCAACCTTTACAGAAGAAAAAAAGTTCCAAATTTTATCTATAACCGTTTTGTTGTAGGTTTGTGAGCGACGCGCACTGCCTTCATAGCGCATATCCAGCAATTTGCCGCTTTGGTCTCTCTCGTCAAGCACCTTTCCGCACGCTTCACACAAAACGGTGCCATGTGGATTGACGTGGCCGCATTCACATTTTACATCTTTCATTTAAAAAAACTCCCTGTTTCCCCTAAGGTTTTATTTTCTCCATAAATTCCCGAATTTTGTTCTCCGTCAACTCACCGGTATGATACTTCACAACATTCCCATTTTTATCAATCAGGAAGGTAGCCGGGAGCAGATCGACACCATAGGCTGTCATGACTTCCTTATCCTGATCAATCATAATCGGAAAATCGAGTTTTAGCCTCTCGGCAAATTGGTTGACGGCGAGTTCCGATTCCTGGATATCAACCGATAAAACCTTAACCCCTTTGTCTTTAAATTGATGATATTGATTATTGATATAAGGCATTTCCTTTTTACAAGGCGGACACCATGTTCCCCAAAAATTGAGGAAAACCCCCTGGCCCCGATAATCAGACAACCGATGCTTGTTTCCCTGCATATCGACCAAAACAAAATCAGGTGCAGGGTCCCCCTCTGCCACCTTTTGTCTGTGATCCTTCGTGAAATTCGCATAAAGTGTATAAACAACGGCAGCTGCCAGAACAAACAAAATAATTGTTCTCATGATCAAACGCCGTTTTTTCATGAAAAACCCTCCCCAATGCTTTGCTGACACAGATAATCTAAATTATATCATTTCTCACTGTGGCTACATTGTTAACTCAAGATGTAAATTGTGACAGTTCTATGAATTTTTTTTGGTTTCTTCAAGCGCATGGGCTCTTAATTGTTTTACTTCATGAACGGTCAGTTCCCTTGCTTCCCCTGCTTTAAGTCCATTTAAAGTTAAAAATGCGTACCTTTCACGCTTTAATTTCAAAACTTCATGGCCAATAGCCTCAAACATCCTTCTGACCTGGCGATTTTTGCCCTCATGTATCGAAATTTCTACGATGGAGCTTTGTTTTTTCTTATCTGTCGACAGCAGTTTCACTTTTGCCGGAGCGGTTTTGCCATCTTCAAGGCGTATCCCTCTCTCAAGCTTTTTTAAATTTTCCCTTAATGGAATGCCTTTAATTTTTGCAACATATACCTTTTCAATTTCATTTCTCGGGTGCATAAGGAGGTTCGCGAACTCTCCGTCGTTTGTAAGCAGCAACAGCCCGGAAGTATCATAATCGAGCCTGCCGACCGGAAAAATTCTTTCCTTAATTCCCGAGAAATAATCGGTCACTACCTTTCTGCCTTTCTCATCACTTACACTAGAAATGACCCCTCTTGGTTTGTACAGAAGGAAGTATACCGGCACCTCCTTTTCCAACGGTATTTCATTTACCTCTACTTTATCGGAAGGCGACACCTTAATACCTAGCTCGGTAACTACCTTTCCATTTACTTTCACCTGGCCTTGTTTAATCAGTTCTTCGGCTTTCCGTCTCGAAGCAATTCCGGCCCGGGCTATAATTTTCTGCAATCTTTCCATTCTTTCACCTCAAAGAAATATCCTAATATAGGGTTATTCAGTAACAGATTCTATTTTTGCAAACAAGAAAATGATTCTACTTTCCCAACTGCATTATGACACAAATCCGTCACTTTTCAAAGTTTAAGACATACAAAAAACAGGCCCTATTCCAAGCCTGCTTAAGTCAATACTATTTTGTTCCAAAAATAATTGCAACCACTGCGATGGCGACGATAATTCCGACGACATCTGCCAATAGTCCGACCTTTAGAGCATCCCCCATCTTTTTTATCCCAACTGCTCCGAAATATACCGTTAACACATAAAAGGTGGTGTCTGTACTTCCCTGCAAAACAGAAGCCAGACGGCCAATGAACGAATCGGGTCCGTATACAGCGATTAAATCACTTGTCATTCCGAGCGCAGCCGTACCAGAAATCGGACGAATCAGTAATAATGGTACGATTTCGGATGGTATGCCAATCATGTTCATAAACGGGCGAATCCAATTCATGAGGGCTTCCAATGCCCCAGAGGCCCGAAAGATTGAAATCGCCACCAGCATCCCGACAAGGAAAGGGATGATGGAAACGGCTATTTTAATCCCCTCTTTCCCCCCCTCGACAAAGCTTTCGTAGGTTGGCACTTTCTTGAAAGTCCCATATAGGAGAATAAAACCAATTAATAAAGGAATAAAGGTTAGTGAAATTACCGAAATCAACGCCATATATCCTCACCCTTTTCGGCTTCTGCGGTAATAAAAATAGCGATCGATAAGAATGGCCCCAATTGCCGAAAGGATTGTTGCGATAATGGTCGGAACAACGATCTCCGTGGGGGATGCGGAATTGTACGTCATTCTAATCGCTATCACAGTAGTCGGTATAATCGTGATACTAGCGGTATTGATTGCCAGAAAGGTAACCATCGACCGCGATGCAGAGTTTTTTCCGCCATTTAATTTTTTCAGTTCCTCCATAGCTTTAATTCCCATCGGAGTTGCTGCGTTACCCAACCCAAACATGTTTGAAATCATGTTCGACAGCATATAGCCCATTGCCGGGTGGTTGGCCGGCACATCAGGAAAAAGCCGTTTGACAAGCGGCCGGAATAATTTTGAAAGCTTTTCAAGAAGCCCCGATTCTTCAGCAATGCGCATCATCCCCAGCCAGAAAACAAGAACACTGATCAGCCCGATGCACAATGTGACTGCCTCTTTAGCACCATTAAAAACAGCTTTATTCACATCTTCCATCGTTCCATTAAATAATGCAAACACGATTCCGATTACAGTCATAGCCACCCAGATATAATTAACCATTGGCGTTCACACCAATGACCGAGGAAAAGGTTTCTTTCAGACGATCCAACAAACCCTTCTTTTTCTTCGGAACGTATTGATAATAGATAGGTGTTTCCTTGACAGCCCGTCCATCCAAATAAACAATCGCTTTTCCGGCCACTTTTTCGACCGTTTCCGATGTTCTCAAGTTCTTATCGGGCATGGTCAATTTATATTTGACAGAAAATAATTCGATTTCCTTACTTGTCGCTGGGTAAACAATCGATTTTTTTAAATATAAATGATTTTGATATTGTTTTGGTTTTGGCAGGTTAATTTTTCCTTTGGTCAATACCTCGACCATATCAAACTGATTAAAACCTGATTCATACAGTGAAATGTGATCATTCCAATCATCCGGTGCATTCAAAGTGACGGCAATCAAATTCATATCCCCTTTTGAAGCAGTCGTGACAAGTGTTCGCTTTGCCCGTTTGGTGTAGCCTGTTTTCCCGCCGGTAGTGTACTTATATTTTGTGAGCAGACGATTTTTATTTTTCCACACCCTGTCCCAATTTTCCGTTGGATTTGGAGCACGATGCACCTTCGTGCCTGCGATTTTTTGGTAGGTTTTGTTTTGCATGGCATAACGGGTCAAAACAGCCATATCATAGGCGGTAGAAAAATGAGCCTCATGATCGTCAAGCCCGTGCGGATTGGCAAAATGTGTGTTGACCATGCCGATTTCCCTTGCCTTTTGATTCATCAAATAAACAAAGCCATCCAGACTGCCGCCGACATATTCGGCAATTGCGACTGCTGTGTCATTTCCGGAGCGCAGCATCAGCCCATAGACAAGATCTTCCAGCTTTATTTTTTCTCCAGGCTTTAAATATACCGATGACCCTTCTGCCCGGGTCGCCCGCTCGCTCACTGTTACATATTGATTCAATTTTCCGGATTCTATCGCAAGAATGGCAGTCATGATTTTGGTAATACTGGCAATTCTCATTCTCTTATGGGCATCTTTTTCAAAAAGAATTCGCCCAGATTTCTGCTCTATCAGTACGGCACTCACTGCACTTACCCCAGGCGCCGCTGCCGCCCTTTGCGGAATATTCGCCATGATTAACGAAACTATCAGGGAAAAAATAATCAGCTTCCATATTTTTTTCATAGATAAACCTCGTCCCTCTCTTTAGTTACTAAAAGTTTATGCGGGACAAGGTTTGATATGACAAAAAAGAAAATGGGTCGGAACGGAATGCCCAATGATCATCGGCCGGGCCAATTCTTATCGGCAGCCCTTTCAAGTCTCATGGCAACATCATGCCAGTTTACGAGATTCCACCAATTCTTGACATAGTCACCCCGATTATTTTTATATTGCAGATAATAGGCGTGCTCCCAAACATCAAGCACCAGAAGCGGGATGGTATCCCATTGGGTTAGCAGCATATGGCGTTCCGATTGCAGGATTTCTAAATGTCTAGCCTGCGGTGCCCAGACCAACAGGGCCCAGCCAACCCCCTCTACTTGTTTGGCCGCCTCGGTAAATTGGTTTTTAAAAGCGGTAAAGCTGCCAAAATAGCGATCAATTTCAGCTTTCAATAATCCGTACGGTTCTCCGCCGCCTTGTGGATTCATGTTTCTCCAAAAAGTCGAATGGAGATAGTGACCGGAGCCATGAAAGGCAAGTTCCCGCGACCAATGCTTGATTAAGGCAAAATCACCTGACTCCCTTGCTTTCTTTAAATTTAACTCCGCCTTGTTTAAGCCTTCCACATAGCCGCGATGATGCTTATCGTGATGCAGCCTCATGATTTCCTCTGAAATATAGGGCTCCAAAGCATCATACGGGTAGGGCAGATCGGGAAGTGTATGGCCTCCCGGCGGAATTGGTTTCTCCCGCACCCAGATGGATCCGACTTCATTTTCCCGTTTTTGATTAAAATAATGCTCCAGCTGCCTATGGATAGACTCTGCTTTCACTTGAAGGCCAAGCATTTCTTCATTCGATAATTCACGGTTCGTTGTTTCAATCATATCGGTAAATTCATCCAGCTGTTCCCATAACTCTGAGTTTTCTCTAACATTTTCGGAGTGGAGAAATCTCCTCATCTCTTCATTCCATTTAAATAATTCATTGACATACTCGTGGAACCGGTCCATCGAATCCCCCATTTCCAGAAATCCTTATAAAAGGTATGAAAAAATGAGAAATTTAGAACACAGAAAAGGCCGCCTCCAAGGGAGACAGCCTCTGCCATTTGCTTACTTTGATTGTGCCATTTTGGTCCGATAGTCTGTTTCATAGTATTCCAATTCTTCTCTAATGCGTTGAAAATCCCCTTCCAAACCTTTAAGCAATTGAACAATTTGTTCGGAAACATTTTGATAGAATTTAATCGCATTTCTCCCCGTATAAGCGGAGCGGCTATTTTCAAACCAGGCATCATTATTCGGCGAGAAAAATTCTTCGATACATTGATGAAAAATTTTATATAATGTTTTTTCTGCAGCACCCTTTGGGAAAGTCTCACTTTGCAAGATAATTTGGCAGGCTTCATAACCTTCTTCACTACAGACAAGCAGTTTCCGCAAGTTGGAAAGGATCAATTTGTGATAGTTTCTTTCTTCTTCACCTTCAGGACTTAACTCTGATAAAGTCGTTTCATTTAAAAACTCTTCAATGGTTGAAGTGGTTTTGGCTAAAAAGCTTTTTACATCATGAACCTGAGTCTCAACTAACGAATTCCCCATTTGACTCCCTCCGGATCTGTAACATTATTGCGGCTGCATGATAAAGTGAAACTTCAATCAGTGGGGGTTTTTTCCATCCCCCACTGATTGTTAGTTGAACCAATCGGACATTTACGGGCAGTTATCCCCCACCTATACTTCTTCGATTTGTCTAAGTATTGAGGTGGGGGTGTTACTGCCCGTTAATGTGGGATAAATTCAAGCGGTGACCTGAGCTCGTAGCCGTTCTTTTGCTTAAGGCTTGAAAATATCTCCGGCAGCTTTGAGAAATTAATATCCTGGAAATAGGTTGCAAACTCCTGCTTGGAATTAATATATAGACGTTTGCGGGCCCGCAGTCCTGGATTTTTCAAGAGACAAACAAGGGCAACAATATCCCTAAAGAAAATCTCCTTGCCATCCTGGACGAAAATTGGGTCCTCTTGAAATGGAGTGAATTCAGGGAAAATTTGATCGAAATATCTTACATATAATACATGCAATGTTTTCTCTGTGCCATCTTCGACAAATGTAATCTCACTTCTGTTAAAAAAATCCTCTGATGTGTTGGATTTTTCTTTTTCCAACTCATACCCTTTGCATTCTTTAATTAGCAATTTAATCGCGCTCCTTATTGACATGCTCTCATTTCATAGAAGTTTTTAGCCTAACTTACAGCTTAATAGTACCATAATTTGTTGGTTCAGTTGATGAATTATGAGTTCAAAGTTTCCTGGAATTTTTCAAAAAATAAATCCGCTTCTTCCTGTATGTACTCTTCCTCTGGCTTTTCCGGAAGCGCCGGAAGTTCTTCCAGGCTTTTGAGTCCAAAATAATCAAGGAATTCCTTTGTAGTGCCGTATAAATAGGCCCGCCCTGTCCCTTCGGCCCGTCCCACATCTTTGATTAATGCTTTGGCCATCAGCGTATTTAACGGCCTTTCCGTTTTTACACCGCGAATCTCCTCAATTTCAGCACGAGTAATTGGCTGTTTATAGGCTATAATTGCCAAGGTTTCTAGTGCAGCTTGGGATAACGTCGATGTATGCGGGGAATCGACCAGTTTTTTTAAGTAATCTGCATTTTCTTTTTTAGTGGCAAGCTGATAATTGCCGGCGAGCTGCACCACCATAATCCCGCGGTTTTTATTGTTCCTGTATTCTTCTGTTAATGAATCGATAATTTCTATTGCATGAAGTTCGGTCACTTCCAGTACCTCAGCAATTTGCTTTAGGGCGAGACCTTCATCTCCGGCAGCAAATAACAGGCTTTCAAGTATGCCCGTCCAATTAATGATTTCCAAAGTGATCAGTTCCTTCCTTTACAGCCTCAATAAAGATGTCACTAAAGTTTCCCTGTTGATGGACCTCAACTTCTTTTCTTTTCATTAATTCCAGTATCGCCAAAAAGGTGACCACAATATGGCCTTTTGTCCGGCTGGGAAATAAATTGTTAAAATTTGTCCGGCCCTTCAACTGTTTCAATTCAACCAATATTTCCGTCATTCTTGTTTCAATTGAGATTTCCTGGCGGGTAATTTTTGTCGCCAACGGCCGCTGCAGCTTTTTCCGGCGCAATAATTTTTGAAAGGCCGCCAGCATATCGTAAAGGGAAACATTTAAATCAGTCTTGATTGGCTGCACTTCTTTTGCAAAATCGGATAAATCGCTAGGAGGCTTCGTAAACATGAGCCCACGTTCTTCCTCCATTGTTTTTAAATCATGGGCCGCTTCCTTGTACTTACGGTATTCAATTAATCGCTCAACAAGCTCATCCCGAGGGTCCTCCTCATAAGCGATTTCAGGATCAGTCTCGATATTCACTTCTTCATGCTTGGGAAGAAGCATTTTACTCTTGATTGCCAGCAAAGTTGCTGCCATGACCAAATATTCACTGGCAACATCAAGTTTTAAATCGTTCATTGTATGGATATATACAAAGTATTGTTCTGTAATTTGGGCGACAGGAATATCATAAATATCGATTTCCAGCCGGTTGATCAGATGGAGGAGCAAATCAAGCGGTCCCTCAAAAGCATCTATCTTAACCTCATAAGGCATTCACACTCACCAAAATTCCTATTTAAGTTGACTATTATTAGTATAGAGGATTCATTTTGCTTGTCCAATAGAAAAATAAATGAAATCAGGCATTTCCCCCGTTATTGGGACGAATGCCTATAACATTGGACAAAATCCTTACATATGATGGCAGAGTAAAGACAATAAATTTTAGGAGGTAATATTTATGGCTGATGGTGCAGGTTTCGGTTTTGGAGGCGGATTTGCATTAATTGTCGTATTGTTCATTTTGTTAGTTATCGTTGGGGCAGCTTGGGTCTGGTAACCCAATAAAGAAGCCTGGTTCAATTTATGCCACAACAAAATGATGAACCTGTAATTGGATAAAGGCCTGCCATTATGGCGGGCCTTTCAGACTGTCGACAAATCCGAAGGATTTCGGGTTTTAATCGACAGTCTTTTTTGTTTGGATACATTAACCTTGTCTGT
>NZ_LMTJ01000005.1:376641-547670 GCF_001510715.1 Bacillus sp. FJAT-29814 | reverse complement strand
AATCAAACAGAATAAGCTTGAATATGGAAAAAGACACCAAAATCGTGAAATTCAAAATGCCTTTTGTCTACAATCTGAAAGGCCTGCCATTATGGCGGGCCTTTTGCATTATTAAAGGTTTTTTAAAAGAAGCTTAATAAATATGATACACTGTAGCTAACAATTTAAATCAGGAGTGAAAGCGTTGTACCCAAAAGAATATATCCAATATCTAGTCCATTTCCATAGCGACAGGGATTATTTTGAATGTCATGAAATTCTCGAAGAATATTGGAAAGAGACCGATCCTGGAAACAAGGAGTCGGTATGGGTCGGACTTATTTTATTAGCCGTTTCTGCTTATCATCATCGGCGAGGAAACTTTTCAGGTGCAAAACGAACGCTGGAAAAAGCGGAAAAAATTTTTAAGCATCAGGCTGAATCCTTAACAGAGATTGGGTTGCATGTAAACCAGCTTTTCATGCTGGTAAGTGGGCATTTGCAGGAAATAAGCGCAAATACACCATACAGAAGCTATATTTTGCCAATTAGTGACCCGCTGTTACTGAAACAATGCTCTGAGAGATGTGTAGAACAAGGTTTCACATGGGGGCAGGAAAGTGATCTTTCTGAAAATGGCATTGTGCATCGCCATAAGCTGCGAGATCGGTCTGATGTGATAGAGGAAAGGATTAAAGCATTAGCGGCAAAAAAAGACAGCGTATAATGAGTCATTATGCGCTGCCTTGCTGCATTAGCATACATCGCATTTTTCGATGAACGCCGTTGTATGTTCATTAGGAACAATGTTCTTGTCAGGATACATTTCCTTTAGTGCTTTTACCATTTGTTTCCCAATCCCTTGAAAACGGTGTGAGGGATTGACAGAAATATGCTGCACTTCAAGGTCATTCGTGTCTTGATGATATTTGACGCCAACTAAACCAATAATGTCTTCTTCCTTCCAAAGGAACAGCTGCCAGCTTTGGTCAGTTTCATAGTCCTTCATCGTTTGCTGCAGTTTCTTTAAATCCTTTTCTGTCGGCATAAACGACATCAAGCCCATGGCAATCTTTTCGAATGTTTTCTTATAACGAATTAACATACTGATCCCTCATTATTTAAATGTAAACTCGCCGAGTGGCAAGTCCGTTAGGACGAAGACAGAGGCGTAGTTGAATTTATGCGTACGAAACTTAGCTAAATAACCTTTAAATCGGTTTAACATATCGTATATTTTTTTCGAATATATATGTAGTTATTATATGTTTTTGGAATAATCTTGTTCACTAAACCATCATACCGAATAAATGTTTAATGGGCAACGACAAAATTTTTATTGTCCGGGTGCAATAAACATCCAATAAACAATTCCCCAAATAACGGCAATACCAACAAGCGATCCGAATAATCTCCAATTGCTCTTCCCCATGTACATCCTCCATAAAAGTGGTTGCATATTCTACATTCTACACCAAAACACAAAAATAATCCATGTTCGCTTTATTTCCGCTACATCCGACATTATATTATTGCCTATGAAACTTCTAAATTGTTTTTTTCGTTAATATTATGGGAATCGGTTATGATATATAAGAGCAATAATTTTTGATTATCACTTTAAGGAGCTCGGAACAGTAAAAGAAATATCATAACAAATCCACCTAAATCATCCCACAACGGAACCCGACCGTTTTGAGGTTAGACTGTTTCGTGCTTTCAAGCCTAAGTGAGTGTAGTTTCCTGAAAAGGAAATAGCACGATGAACTACGTTAGTGGATAAGGTAAAGAAACACCTGCGGATGTGTCCACCAGTCTGCTGCTCTGTTAGCTATGAGGAAGACCGTTTCCTAGGGTTTGGAAACCAAACACCAAATAGCATGTCCTGTCCATTGACATTGGCAAGGAGGAAAATACCCAGTAATGGAGGTTGGTCAGAAATGACCTATTGTTTTGTGTTGGATGCACAAGGCAACAAGTTATCTCCAACTAGAGAAAATCGTGCATGGTATTTAATCCGCAAAAAGAAAGCTACATTGCAAAACAAATTTCCAATGGTGATTCAATTAAAAAGAGAAATTCCATTGGAAGAAATCGATACAACACCAGTTAAATTAGGTATCGATGATGGTTCCAAACAGGTTGGGATTGCTTTGGTGCAAGAATGTAAAACAATAAGCAAACCTGTATTTAAAGGAACCATTGAACTTCGAACAGATGTAAAGGAGAAAATGTCGGTAAGACGGGGATATCGAAGATACAGAAGACAGCACAAACGATACCGCCCCGTTCGATTTAACAATCGCTCTTCTTCCAAAAAGGAAGGGCGAATTGCCCCAAGTATCAAGCAAAAGAAAGATTCTATTTTAAGGGTAGTCAACCAACTACACAAGTGGATTCGTATCGATCATAGTTTTTTAGAAGACGTTTTAATCGATATTCGCGCACTCGAAAAAGGATATAAACCTTACAATTGGGAATATCAACGAAGCAACCGCCTAGATGAGAACATTCGAAAAGCAGTTGTGCTGCGAGATCACAACACCTGTCAAGAATGTGGTGTGACCAATACCCGCATGGAAGTACATCATATTATTCCAAGACGTTTTAATGGTGGTGATTCGATTCATAACTTAATCACTCTTTGTTCTTCGTGTCATGAAAAAGTAACCGGAGATGAAATAGCACACACCAAAAGATTTCATAAAAAACTCAAAGGAAGAAATATTCATTTCGGAGACGCCATGCATGTCATGCTAGGGAAAACCTTTCTCCAAAATAAGTTAAGAGAGATTGCCCCATTAACCCTTACAACAGGTGGGGATACTGCCAATAAACGAATTGATTGGGGAATCGAGAAAACCCACGCCAATGATGCGATTGTGGTTTGTGGCTCAGAGGTAAATTCTCAACAGTGTGAAATCAAGAATTGGAGCATAAAGCCTCTGAAAAAACGCTCAAAGAAAAAAATCGAATCGATAAATGGGTTTCATCACCGAGATTTTGTTCAATATACCAAACGTAACGGCAAAGCGTATTTTGCGTATATCACTTCCTTCTACCCGTTGAAAAATCAATGTAACATGACAACCATAGACGGAAAGGTGTTAAAAAGATATGGTGTTAACAGACTTAAATTAATATGTCGATCAAATAAAATATTCTGGTATTAAAATCATAGAGGGAGGTGAAACCTGGTAGCATTTTACGATAAGTGTACGTTTTGTTACGTTTTAATGTTACCAGGCAAACATGAAAAAGCTTTTGATTCTGTTAATGGCAATGATCTTATTCGCGGGGCCTGCCCGCAGTTTTGCAGATATGGCTGAAGGCGATATGATTGTGACCTTGGGGGAAAGTTTAACCGAGGCCCAGAAAAATACTCTCTTATCCGAAATGGGAGCACCAAAAGATGTTCAGATCGTTACCGTTTCAAATAAGGAAGAACATCAATATTTAGGAAATTATGTGGCGAAATCCCTAATAGGGACGAAAGCCATTTCCTCATCCGCGATTACCGCTGCAGCTAAAGGTGCCGGAATCACCGTCAAAACGAAAAACATTAATTGGGTGACCGATGAAATGTATGTAAATGCCCTCATCACTGCAGGGGTGAAGGATGCAGATATTTACGTGACCGCCCCGATTGCCGTTTCCGGCACAGCAGCCTTGACAGGGATTATTAAAGCATACGAAATATCCGCTGATAAGACGATTCCTGAAGAGGTAAAACAAGCGGCCAACCAGGAGATGGTTGAAACGGCGAAACTTGGCGATTCGATTGGGGCAGAAAACGCTGCCGCGCTAATTGCCAAGGTGAAGGAAGAAATAGCCAAAAACAAACCGAAAAACGATCAAGAACTACGGGCGATTATCGAGCAGGCAGCAAAAGAACTGAATGTTAAGCTGTCCGAAGCGGAGATTCAAAGGCTGATTGATTTATTTAATAAATTGAAGGACTTAAATATTGACTGGAACCAAGTCAGCGATCAGCTAAATAAAGCGAAGGACCGCATCTCCAAATTCCTGTCATCAGAGGAAGGCCAGGGATTTCTAGAAAAGGTCAAGCAATTTTTTATTTGGCTCATTGATACGGTAAAGGCGATGTTCTCCTAAAATAATAAAAGCTGCCGCAAATTTGCGGCAGCATGTTTAGCTAATAGGAAAGTATAAAATTTTTTCCAAATTTTATACTTTCCTATGTCGCATAAATTCAACTACGCCTCTGTCTTCGTCCTAACGGACTTGCCAATCGGCGAGTTTTCATTTATTTTAATGGCAAATCAAGCCTTACTAGGTCTTCATAAGTTTCCCGCTTAACGACGAGTGCAGCTGTGCTGTTTTCCACGAATACAACAGCGGGACGCGGCAAACGATTGTAGTTGTTCGCCATCGAATAACCATAGGCACCTGTACAGAATACAGCAAGAATATCTTCCTCCACCGTCTCCGGCAAAGGTAAATCCCAAATCAACATATCGCCAGATTCACAGCATTTCCCTGCGATTGACACGGTTTCTCTCGTTTGGGCTAGCGGCCTGTTGGCCAGAACCGCTTCATACTTTGCCTGGTATAAAGCCGGCCGGATATTGTCGCTCATCCCGCCATCTACCGCCAAATATTTGCGCACCCCCGGGACCTCCTTGGAAGATCCGGCTTTATATAAAGTAATCCCTGCATCACCGACAAGCGAACGGCCCGGTTCAATCCAAATCTCAGGCATTTTCAGTTCATGTTGCGCAGCCAAATTCTTAACCTCTTTAATGATTTCACGAACATATTGCGCCGGAGAGATTGGCTCATCCTCTTTTGTATAGCGAATTCCAAAACCGCCACCCAAATTCAGCACGGTTGCCTCAAAACCGAACTCCTGCTTCCATTGTGCCATTCTTTCAACAATCTTTTGGGCGGCCAGCAAAAATCCGGTTGTTTCAAAAATTTGCGAACCAATATGGCAATGAAGCCCAAGTACGTGAAAATATTCATATCCTAGAACTGAAGTCAGCGCTTTTTCCGCCTGGCCATTTTGCAGGTCAAAGCCAAATTTTGAATCCTCTTGTCCGGTCATGATATAGTCGTGGGTATGGGCTTCAATTCCCGGTGTAACGCGCAACAGGATATTCGCCTTTACTTTTTTTTCATGACAAACGTCCTTTAATAATTCGATTTCATAAAAATTATCGATTACGATACAGCCGATTTCGTGTTGGAGCGCCATTTCTAATTCTTCTCTGCTTTTATTGTTTCCGTGGAAATGGATCTTCTCTGACGGAAAACCCGCTTGTATTGCCGTGTATAATTCACCGCCCGATACAACATCGAGCGACAGTCCTTCCTCTTCTGCAAGCTGGACCATGGCCACGGTAGAAAATGCTTTGCTGGCATAAGCTACCTGAGCAGAGATATGCTCTTCTTCAAATGCCTGTTTAAATCCTCTGGCCCGCTCTCTGATCAATGCGACGTCGTAAACATACAAGGGTGTTCCAAATTCCTTCGTCAAGCTGACTGCGTCAACGCCGCCTATTTCCAAATGCCCGTCTTTATTTACACCTGTTGTCCCGTAGAAATACATTCCTTTCCCTCTCTCCGTAACGACTCCCTACAGTGTATGTAGACAATCTTAAAAAATAATAAACAAATAGACAGAATCCGCTTTAGACACTGCCTATTTTGATTTTTGGAATTCTTTATTTAATTAAAAATACTTTAGCACACCTGTCCTAATTCTGCAATTTTTTATTGTTGGTTAGGGGGCTGCCGGTAGCGATTTCTAGGATGTACAATGCTTGGTCTGAGAATGGATCCCGGAACTGCCCGGCGGAAAATAATCTGTAAAAACCCTTTAGGTTCAAACGGAAGGAACGGCCACAAATATGGTGTATTAAGAGCCCGCATTTGGACAAGGTAGATTAGCAAAAACGTTGTGCCAATAACGAACCCAGGGGTATGGAAAAATGCCACCAACAGCATTAAAATCATTCTCGCTATCTTATTGGCGATGCTAAGCTCATAGCTTGGCGTGGTAAACGTTCCGATTCCTGTCACTGCCACATAGAGAATGACCTCAGGAACAAATAGACCTACATCAATCGCAATTTGCCCAATCAATACTGCTGCCACTAAGCCCATTGCCGTAGACAGCGGGGTCGGAGTATGTATGGCGGCAATCCGCAAAAATTCAATTCCAAAGTCCGCCAAAAACAGCTGGATGATTAATGGAATATTTGTCTCCTCATTGGGTCCAATAAACTCAAGCTTTTCTGGCAACAGTGACGGCTCCAGAACCATTAACAACCAAAACGGCAATAAAAAGATGGACGCTAACACGCCCAAAAACCGAGTCCAGCGGACAAAAGTTCCCATCGCAGGCGCCTCGCGGAATTCCTCGGCATGCTGAACATGATGAAAATAAGTCGTTGGTGAGATAATGACACTTGGCGAGGTATCACAATAAATGACAACATGTCCTTCCAATATATGGGCTGCGGCCACATCGGCCCGTTCCGTATATCTGACAATCGGATATGGGTTCCATCCCTGCTTTACGATAAATTCTTCAAGTGTCTTGTCCGCCATTGGAATCCCGTCAATATTGATTGCCTTCAATTCTTTGCGAATAATATTCAGCAAATCGGGATCAGCAACGTCCTGCAAATAGCCGAGGGCTACATCGGATTTCGACCTTTTTCCTACTTTTAACATTTCAAACCGGAGTCGTTCATCACGGATCCTTCGTCTGGTTAACGCTGTATTCATGATGATATTTTCAACAAATCCATCCCGTGAACCCCTAACCACTTTTTCCGTATCGGGTTCCTGAGGGGAACGGCCGGGATAACTTCGTACATCAATGACAAACGCGGTACTTTCTCCTTCAATCACAATCCCAATCAACCCTGAAAGGACCTGATCCACCACTTTATCAAGTGTTTTAACCCTCTCTACCGATTGATTCACCAGTTTATTCTCAATGATTGTAAATAAATCAGTCGACGCTTTTTCTTTATTGTTAATACCAATTAACTCTTTCATCAGCTGGATAATATACATGGTGTCGCACAAGCCATTTACATAATAAATGTGGACACCTCTTTTTAATATGGATAGTTTCCGAACCCCGAAATCAAAGCTGATCCCTAGTCCTACCCGCTGCTTCATATAATTCTCAATTTCATTTACTGATTCCGGAATCGGCCATTGCTGCGCCAGTTTCTCAGTCAAAATAACCACTCCTTTCAAGGATAAGTTCTACGGCTTTTTCCGTTATCGGAGAACCTAGCTCGCAGGAATCTCGTCTTGCCATCTTTCCAACATCCCCGATGCCGACAATAATCGGAACATTTAACTCATCAAGACAGTAAACAGTATCTCCATTTATTCTGCTAAGTTCCAGTTCAGCTATACCATTCTTATCTACACCATATGGCGTAATCTCTCCCTCGCGGTCAATGCTCACATCGACCCTCGTCCACTCAGCATTCCTTGTTTTGGCGGCCACCGCCACAATGCCGAGAACATTTATTTCCTCATGTGAGGCTACATATTTCAGGGCTTTTTCACCTGCCCCTTCCCCAATAATGCCGCTGTCATCAAACATAACCAAGACAGGATCATAAGGCGCCGCTTTTATTAAACCGACAAGTTCCGGTCCGGTCAATCTGGATGGATTTCCCTGGGAACGGGAAATACACCGGCCGCCAATTTTTTGGGCAACTTGCTCTAATGCCCTTTTTGTATATTCATCACCGTCTGTAACTAAAATGACATTCCTGCAATTGCTCATAGGGTCATGTTCCTTTCAAGCAAAGATCAATGATGAACGAAAAATATCCATTGAAAAATCGAACCGAATATTTTCCCCAACACCATGGCCATGATTAAGATGACAATTTTCCCATCCAAGTTAATTCGTTTCGCCAAGATCGGAAAGACATTCAAGGCCTCGGTAAGACCAGCTGCCAGCATCCCCACAAATACACCGCCAGTCAGCCCAAGAGGGACTAAAACAAATGCCGAAATCCCGAGTTCCGGATCTTTCAGACTTGCCCAAACCCCAGTCAACGCGCCAAAGACAACACCCCATTCGTAGTAATGAATCATTTTCATCGTTTTTGACAGCTGTGTTAACCTGGGAATCACGCCAAGCACAGTCAGAAATGCAACAAATCCTGCCCCAACCGCCAACCCACTTGCCAAACCTACAAAAATAACGGCTAAAATTTTAATCGTCATGGACTCGTTTCATACTTTCTTTATTTTCATGTAAAATAACATAGTTATCCAAATCCATTTGATAGTTAAACATCTCGACCTCTAGCGGGCTTGGTTCATCGTTTATCCGCTTTTTAAATACATGATTAAAAAACAGGATCATCCCCAGCCCAAGTCCAATGGAATAGGGGATTTGAAACAATAACGGCTTGGCATCATGCTTCCCTGTGATGATTGTATATATTTTTTCCTGGACACTCCTCATGCTGACATCATCATGGAAGTTCATCAGCGTCATGGCCGAGCCGAAAAATAATAAAAACCATATTAAAAGAAAAAAAGGAATTGAAACTCTCTTTTTCTTGGCGACAACTTCAATAATCGATTGCGCAGGGCCGATGGTTTGCACCTCGATATCGCCAAACTGTTTCGTGATTATGCGAATGACCTTCATAATATCAATGACCACAATATTTCCGTCTTCTTCACTTAATTGGTAAATCTGCAATAATTTTAAATCTGGAAGAATTGTTTCGGGAGCAATGATTTGCGCTGCATCCTTTAATAATATGATTCCGTTTGGAGGGGATTGGACGCGATTCCGCATCCGAATGTAGATCGTCGTTTCCAAAACATTCACTTCCAACACAAAGATTTCATGTGTAGTTAGTATGGGTCATAAATTGTTTTTTATGAAAAACTCCATAAAAAAAGGACAAATGGACTAGAGGTCCATTCGATCCTTCATTTGCTGCAATATCTTTTTTTCAAGCCTTGAGACTTGAACCTGTGAGATACCAAGTCTGACGGCCACTTCAGATTGTGTTTGATCCTTGTAATACCGCAAATAGACAATCAGCCTCTCCCGCTCATCCAACTCGCGAATGGCCTCTTTTAAGGCAATTTTATCGAACCATTTTCCATCATTGCCGTCATCAATTTGGTCCAATAGGGTGATGGGGTCGCCATCATTTTCATATACCGTTTCATGTATCGATGACGGTGACCTGCTCGCTTCCTGGGCAAGGATGACATCCTCAGGCGACAGTTCAAGAAACTCGGAAATTTCATTAACAGTCGGAATTCGGCCAAGCGTCTTGGATAACTCATCCTTGGCTTTACGGATTTTATTACCCATTTCCTTTAAGGACCGGCTGACCTTTACAGTGCCATCATCGCGGATAAAACGCTGGATTTCCCCAATTATCATTGGAACAGCATAGGTGGAAAATTTCACATCATAGGAAAGGTCAAATTTATCAACCGATTTTAACAGTCCGATACAACCAATTTGAAACAGGTCATCCGGGTCGTACCCTCTGTTTAGAAACCTTTGCACCACAGACCATACAAGCCGCATATTTTTCTCGACGATTAAATCTCGTGCTTCCTGGTCCCCTGCTTGGCTTTTTTGGATAAGCTCTTTGACTTCATGATCCTTTAGAAACGTCTGTTTATTGTCGTTCTTGACCTCCACATCCATTGGCAAGTCTCCTTAATTGCAAAGCATTTTGCTGGATTTTAAATGCTTTCGTAGTCTGACCTCGGTTCCGCTGCCAGGTTGTGTGAGAACCTCTACCTCATCCATAAAGTTTTCCATGATAGTGAAACCCATTCCGGATCTTTCAAGTTCCGGCTTTGTTGTAAATAATGGCTGACGAGCTTCCTCCACATCAATAATTCCTATTCCTTTATCTCTGATTGATAAATCAATGACATTGTCTTCAATTGTCACCGAAATATAAACATACCCATTTGGATCGTTCTCATAGCCGTGAATGATGGCGTTTGTTACGGCCTCCGACACGACCGTTTTAATCTCTGTCAGTTCATCCATCGTTGGGTCTAACTGGGCGATAAAAGCAGCAACAGTTACACGGGCAAACGATTCATTTTGACTCAATGCACGAAACTGCAGACTCATCTCGTTCTTCATATTAGGCAACCCCCAATCTTTGCAATGCAAATTCTTCAGTCGGTTCCATTTTAATAATTTTAAATAGACCAGACATATCGAATAATCTTTGCACTGCCGGGGAAATTGCGCATACGACCATTTCGCCGTGCACTTGTTTGATTTGCTTGTATCTTCCTAAAATAACTCCCAAACCGGAGCTGTCCATAAAGGAGAGTTGTTCCAGATTCAAGACAATATGGCGAATTTCATTTTCTTCTATTAACGCGGTTGCTTTTTCACGGAGTTCATCCGCAGTGTGATGATCCAATTCACCGCTTAAACGAATGCATAATACGTCATGTTTGATTTCAAATTCAATGTTAAGACTCACTATTTCCGTCCTCCTTAATCTTTTCCAGCTTCAGCGCCTAATCAAGGCGCATTCGCTTTTCTGGGTATAGTGAGTCAATTCGCCTCTAGTCCGTTAATCTCCTTCTCTGCAAACAAAACTAGTTGTTTTTCGCTAAAAGTAGTGAAACTGCTCTAGTATTCGACAATGATAATTAATGTTATTTTCCCGCTTTGGTAAACATGCCGAATGAACGCTTATAGAGGGTCCACCAGCCTGCTTCCTTAACATCCTTACCGGCCACCAGCGGGCTTTCCAGAAGAACTTTGCCATCCTTAACCAATTTAATGGTTCCAACCTTGTCCCCTTTCTTTATCGGGGCCTTCAGTTTTTTCTCAAGAATAACCTTTTGTTCCACATCAGCCATTTTTTCTCCTTTTTTAGTCAACAATGATAACGGCTCGCTAGTAAGAGCCGCCACCCTCTTGTCCTCACCCTTGCTTATCTTTGCCTCGCCAATCGCTTGGTTTCGCTTTAGTACCGGATGGGTCTGATATTGGGCAAAAGCATAATTAAGCATTTTGGTCACCTGGGCATTGCGATCCTTTGAAGTTGGCGCGCCAAAAACAACCGCGATTACGCGCATGCCATCTTTTTGGGCTGTTGCAGTCAGGCAGTATTTTGCCTCCGCCGTGAATCCCGTTTTCAGGCCGTCAACTCCTGGATAAAAACGAACTAATTTATTTGTGTTCACCAGCCAGAATTTTTTATCTGAATTTTCACGGAGGTAAGATTCATACATCCCTGTAAACTTTGTAATGTCTTCATATTTCAAGAGCTCTTTTGCCATAATCGCCATGTCATGGGCAGAGCTATAGTGACCGCTTTCCGGGAGACCGGTTGTGTTTTTAAAGACAGTATTTTTTAAGCCAAGTTCCTTTACTTTTGCATTCATCATGTCGATAAAGGCTTCTTCTGAACCGGCGATATGCTCTGCCATGGCCACAGAAGCGTCATTACCTGAACCAATGGCGATTCCCTGCATCATTTCCTTGGCGGTCATTTCTTCTCCCGGCTCAAGAAAAATTTGCGACCCTCCCATAGAAGCGGCATGCTCACTTGTACGGATTTTTGTATTCCAAGTCAATTTTCCTTCATCTATCGCTTCCATAATCAACAGCATCGTCATTACCTTCGTCATGCTAGCAGGCGGCAATGCTTCCTTGCTGTTCTTTTCATAAAGAACTTTACCTGTATCTCTTTCAATTAAAATAGCCGACCGGACATCGGTAACGATTTCGGTGGTTTTATTTTCTTCTTTCTTTTTTTCCTCGGCTGCCAAGGCAGTTGGGGCGCCAAAACTTGTAAATAATAATAATGTCACTATCAAATAAGCTATTCTCTTCACTCGCATAACCCTCCATTCTTAATAGTCACCATTTTTTCCAAATTCAATGACTTTATACAAATATTACCTGTTAAATAAAATAAAAAATGGTGTCAGGCACCATGTGAAATATTCACATGGTGCCTGACACCCATTATGACCTGCACTTATTCGGTAACTTCCCCGTGAATGAGGATTGGTGCATCCACTTTTGCAGCGGAGATTTTAATATTTTCATACAGTTTTTCTTTTACTTCACTGACGTCTTCAAAGTTGCTGTAAATGGTAACCAATGATTCTCCTTTTTTTACCTCGCCGCCAATTTTCTTTCTTAGCACAAGACCGACAGCCAAATCAATCACTGACTCTTTTGTTGCTCTGCCGGCGCCAAGCAGCATGGCTGCCGTTCCAACTTCATCTGCAATGATTTCAGCTACATAGCCGTCTTCTTTCGCTTCCAATTCAAAGGTGAATTTCGCCTGTGGGAGCTTAGAAGGGTCATCAACAACTGAAGCGTCGCCGCCTTGAGAGCTGAGGAATACCTTCATTTTTTCAAGCGCTGAACCATCATCAATAGCTTTTTCAAGCAGTCCTCGCGCTTCCTGCAGCGAGCCCGCTTTTCCGGCCAGGAACACCATATGACTGCCGAGCGTTAAACAAAGCTCAGTTAAATCTTCCGGTCCTTCCCCTTTTAATGTATCAATTGCTTCCTTTACTTCAAGGGCGTTGCCAATTGCAAACCCAAGCGGCTGACTCATATCGGAGATGACAGCCATAGTTCGGCGCCCGACATTGTTGCCGATGCGCACCATTGCATGGGCTAACTCCTTTGAGTCATCAAGTGTCTTCATAAATGCGCCCGCGCCTGTTTTGACATCAAGGACAATCGCATCAGCTCCAGCCGCAATTTTTTTGCTCATGATGGAACTGGCAATGAGCGGAATGCTTTCTACCGTTCCGGTGACATCTCTTAACGAATATAGTTTTTTGTCAGCAGGAGTCAAGTTACCGCTCTGGCCGATGACGGCGATTTTATTTTTATTTACTAATTCAATAAACTCATCATTATCAATCTCGACATGGAAGCCGGCAACAGATTCCAATTTATCAATCGTTCCTCCGGTATGGCCGAGACCGCGGCCTGACATCTTAGCGACAGGAACCCCGACTGCCGCAACGAGCGGCCCCAGGACGAGCGTGGTCGTATCGCCAACACCGCCGGTTGAATGCTTGTCAACCTTGATCCCTTCGATTTGCGATAAATCAATTTGGTCACCTGATTCTACCATTGCCATCGTGATGTCGGCCCGTTCTTTTTCGGTCATGCCGCGAAACACAACCGCCATCGTAAAGGCACTTACTTGGTAATCCGGAATGGAACCTTCCGTATAACCTTTAATAATGTAGTTAATTTCTTCGGTTGTCAGTTCATGTCCGTCACGCTTTTTTTCAATTAAATCGACCATTCTCATGTTATTCACCACTTTATCATCACTTTTTTTGTTACGCTAAGCTTTTGACAATTTCTTTCACATAACTCAGGAAATTTTCTTTAACCTTTTCGGTTGTTTCGATTACCTCATCATGGGTCAATGGCTGGTCGAGAATCCCGGCTGCCATGTTGGAAATGCAGGAAATACCTAGCACCTTCATCCCGCTGTGACGCGCAACGATTACCTCTGGGACAGTCGACATCCCAACCGCATCACCGCCGAGTACCCGAATCATTCTGATTTCCGCCGGTGTTTCATAGACAGGGCCAGGATTGCCGAAATAAACACCTTCCTTAACGTTAATGTTTAAGCGGCCGGCAATATCTTTGGCGATTGCTTGCAATTCTTTCGTATATGCTTCCGACATATCCGGAAAGCGAACACCTAGTTTGGAATCATTAGGGCCAACTAGCGGATTGGTTCCCATATTATTGATATGGTCCGTAATAATCATCAAATCCCCAGGCTCAAAGCTTTCATTGACACCGCCGGCAGCATTGGTGACGATTAAAATTTCCACTCCCAATTCCTTCATGACACGAACCGGGAACGTGACTTTTTCCATTGAGTAGCCTTCGTAAAAATGGAAGCGGCCCTGCATTGCGACAACCTCCACACCATTAAGCAACCCAAATACCAGCTGGCCGGCATGGCCTTCTACCGTTGAAACCGGAAAATCGGGAATTTCGTTGTAAGGGATTTTCACCGGGTTTTCAATTTCATCAGCCAATACTCCGAGGCCGGAGCCAAGTATAAGGCCAATTTTCGGCGTATTGTGATACTTTCCTTTTAAAAATTGCGCGCCATTTTGGATTTGATTAAGATTCATGTTCCTGCTCCCTTCTATTCAATTTCATTTAAAAAGCTTTTCCCGTAATTTGGCATTTTTACCTTAAAGTTATCGGCAACCGTTGCCCCTAAATCGGCAAACGTTTCTCTTAACGGAAGTTCTTTGCCTTCTGCCATTCGCTTTGAATAAACAAGCAATGGAACATATTCGCGCGTGTGGTCTGTTCCCGGTGCCACTGGGTCATTCCCGTGATCTGCAGTTATGAGCAATAAGTCGTCATCCGTCATTTTTGCAAACACTTCAGGAAGTCTTGCATCATATTCTTCTAGCGCTTTCCCGTAGCCTTCCGGGTCGCGGCGATGGCCATACAAGGCATCAAAGTCAACCAGGTTCAAGAAACTGATCCCGTTAAAGTCAATGTCAAATGTCTCGACCAATTTATCCATGCCGTCCATATTTGAAACCGTTCTTAGCGACTTGGTTACACCTTCACCATCATAAATATCAGAAATTTTTCCGATGGCAATTACATCATAACCCGCATCCTTTAATTCGCTCATGACCGTTCTGTCAAATGGCTTCAATGCATAATCATGGCGGTTTGGCGTGCGTTTGAAGTTACCCGGTTCGCCGACAAATGGACGGGCAATGACGCGGCCGACCATATATTTCTCGTCAAGCGTCAATTCGCGGGCAATTTTGCAGATGGAATATAACTCATCAAGCGGAACGATTTCCTCATGGGCAGCGATTTGCAGCACTGAATCCGCCGATGTATAAACAATCAATGCACCGGTCTTCATATGTTCTTCGCCAAGTTCATCGAGAATCGCTGTACCGCTTGCCGGTTTATTGCCGATAATTTTTCTGCCTGTGCGCTGTTCCAATTGTGAAAGTAGTTCATCCGGGAAGCCTTCAGGAAAAACACGAAACGGCGTTTGAATATTCAGTCCCATGATTTCCCAGTGCCCAGTCATGGTATCTTTACCATTTGATGCTTCCCTCATTTTTGTATAATATGCTAGCGGTCTTTTGGCCTTTTCAATTCCTTTCAGTTCGCGGATATTGCTTAAGCCTAATTTCCCCATGTTCGGCATATGCAAGCCATTCATATGGTCGGCAATATGGCCGAGTGTATCCGCGCCTTTATCGCCAAACCGTTCTGCATCAGGAGCCTCGCCAATACCGACCGAGTCCATGACAATAATAAAAATCCGTTTATATGTATTCGAAACCATTCTAAGATTCCTCCTTTTTGAATTGTTACCGTTTTCATTAATACAAAAATTTCACATCTATATATTTCCCTATTGGAAATGGAATAAACTTTACGGCAACATGCTGAACGTCAGAAGTCTGACATCTATATTTTACTACATGGCAAAAAAATTACAAGAAAAAAGCTGTCCTTTTTAGGGCAGCCTTTGACAATTATGTGAAATATTCTCGTATTCTATTATTCTATCAAGGACGGGGATGAAATTTGTTATAAACATCCTTTAAGCGAATTTTCGTTACATTGGCATAGATCTGTGTCGTCGAAATATCTGCATGACCGAGCATTTCCTGAACCGCCCTTAGGTCGGCACCATTTTCCAGTAGATGCACCGCAAACGAGTGACGCAGTGTATGCGGAGTCATGTCTTGGGCGATCCCCGCTTCCCGTGCCAGTTTCTTTAAAATTTTCCAGAATCCCTGCCGCGTCAGCCGTTTTCCTTGGTGATTCAGGAACAGGGCCTGGTCCTGATCAGTTTTCGCTTCAAACAGCGGCCTGCTTTCCGTTATATAATGCCTGAGCGCATTAGATGCGGTATGGCTAATCGGAATGATCCGTTCTTTATTGGCTTTGCCAGTACAGCGGATAAAACCCATATCCAAATGGATATCGTCAACATTAATGCCTACCAGCTCGCTGACGCGAATTCCCGTTGCGTAAAGCAGCTCAAGCATTGCCTTGTCCCTAATCCCATAATGGTCGATTAATTTTGGAGCATCCAGCAGCCGCTCGACTTCCGTCAGACTTAATACCTTGGGCAGGGACCGTTCCATTTTCGGGGCTTCCAAATGGACAGATGGATCATTTTCTGCGAATTTGGTTCTCAATAAATATTGATGAAACGCCCGCAGTGAGGCAATATGTCTTGCGATCGTTTTCGGAGATTTTCCGTTATCCCGTAGAGTATTTAAAAATTGAACAAGATGCACACGCTGGACATCATTCCACGATCGCTTTGATTCTATTGTTTTCAAATAGTGGAGATAACCTTTTAAATCCCGCTCATAGGAAAGAAGGGTGTTTTTGGCCATTTCACGTTCTATCTGTAAGTAGTGGATAAATCCGTTTATTTGCTCTTCCATTGTTTACTCCCCATTTAAATAAAAAAATATCAGCCGATCCAACAAGGAAGAATCCTTTCCATCCAGACCATTTGAAACTTTAACAGCTGTTCCTTCCGGTTCATCATAGCGATGATAGTTTTGATACTCCTCTGATACCCACATGATACCATAATAAAAAAGAATCGTGCATCCGGTGAAAATAATAAAAACCTTCAATGTTTGCCAAATTAATTTTAAAAAAGAGAACATCTGAATCCCCCTGCTACCTATCTATTAATAAAAGGTATGCCAAAAAGGACAAGTTTTATACCTGATCCGAGTAAATCAAGGGATTGCTTCCTTAAAAAAGAAAAGCCCTTTTGGCGAAAAAGGACCGTTCTGTCAATATGATTATTCTTCCGCTTTACCTTTGTCCTGACAACGGTGGCAAATGCCATGAAAGGTAAGGCGGTGATCTTTTATTTTAAAATTCCATTTCTGTTCGACAATTGCTTCCACATCTTCTAGCAAATCTTCCTGAATTTCATCAACGGCACCGCATTCAATGCAAACAAGATGATGGTGAAAATGCGCCGCCCCTTCCTGTCTAAGGTCATAGCGGGATACACCGTCACCAAAATTTATTTTATCGACAATTTTTAATTCCGTTAATAATTCCAAGGTCCGGTATACAGTAGCCAAACCAATTTCAGGCGATTTTTCTTTTACAAGGAGGTATACATCTTCGGCACTTAAATGATCCTCTTCATTTTCCAGCAAAACTCTGACAGTCGCTTCACGCTGTGGTGTCAATTTATAGCTGGCTGAATGCAATTGTTTCTTTATTCTCTCAATTCTGGTTTCCATCCTGAAGTCCCTCCCTCGCCACTGTTAATTCTCATTATAACAGATGACTTGAGAGATTCAAAATAAAATTATTATAAATAACAGTTTAAAATTAGTATCACCTAAAAGTGACTATAATCCAGCTGATCCAACTATTGATTTCATTAACACCGGTGATAGATACGCTTCAATTCCGGATGCCGCTGAAATAAAGATAACTGCTGCGATCAGGGCAAAAATATACCCCTTAAACAGCGGAATGATTGGCTGGGAATATGTTTTCATAAACTGCCGTTTGATCATTCTAATTGAAAAAATAACCGATAATGCGGCCATAATGATGAAAACGGGAATGATAATCAAGTTTTGTGGCAAAATCGAGGCAATTGCCAGCGTAAACCCCTTCCATTTCATTTGACTGACAAGAAAGCCGACTGTAAACCCGACAACCATCCCCTTTAAAAATAAGAGAATGAGAATCACTGGAAGGCCGATAATCGAGATTCCAAGTATCCAGATTAATCCTATGAATTTGCTGTTATGAAAAAAGCTTTGCAGAAATAAATCTTTGTTTTCCGCTACTTTTTCTTCTGAAATTTGCCCAAAAAACTGTGACAAATAGTAGAATAAATCTTCCTTTTGTGTAAAGCTCATGCTGTTGACGACAATCGCCCCAAAAATGACTCCCATAAAAAATAGTACGACAATGAATAAGAAAATTGAGGAATGCTCACGGAAACTTGCGGCAGTGGACTGGTACAAACGTTTTTTCATTTGGCGGCTCCTCCTGTTTTTGCAATGGTTAGTACATTCTATGCAAGTCTAGCTTTTCTATGATTAAAATTACTAGATTGCATTAAAAAACCCGACATTCCATGTTGGATGTCGGGTATACCCTATTGGTCGGCAATTTTTCCATATTTTCCGCCGCCGCCTGCCGCCAGATTGACTTTTCCTTCTCGCGCCTGCATGATGAGTGTGGCAATTTTCTCCGGCACGACTTCTTTTAATGCTTCAAATGGCACCTCGTGCAAAATTGCCATTTCGCTGCCGAAGTGATCGATCAATTTCCCCAGCATTCTCGGCCCGAGGCCAGGGATAAATTCAAGCGGGACTTGATGAACATATGGCGGACGACCTTCCGGACTTTCATCCGCGGTCTTCAATTCGAGTATCCGATCGGCCACTCCTTTAATAATTTTCGGATGCCCGCACAAGGTGCAGATTTGGTCGTTTTCATTCACCTGGTTCAAGCACTCCGCACAGACTGTTTTGTGGTATTTTCCGAGCAGCGGGTCAAGGCCATAATTGGCGACGATTTTGCGGCCGTCCTCCCCTTTTAATGCTTTTTGTAATTCCTTGAACGTTGGCTCCTGCATCGCCACCACCTGATATTCACGAGCAATTTTTGCAAGCGAATGGGCATCGGAGTTGGTCACAAAGGTATACTTATGCAATTCCCCCAATTGGTCAGCCATCCGTGTATCAGAACTCAAACCAAGCTCGATTCCATCTATCAGATTGGGGTCGAGCACTTCTGTAAGCGACTTATTTACCCCTTTTCCATAAAGACTTTTAAACGGAGTAAACACATGCGCTGGGATAAAGATGCCCCCTAATTCTTTTACTCTTTTTTGCAATTCCATACCGGTAATATAAACCCGCTGCGAACTCAGTTGAATATTTTTCAAATGGGCCGTTAGCCAATTCGAAAACTCTCGCATAATGGTCAGGTTTGGAAAGTAGCAAAGCAGGTGAATGGGACCATTGCATTGTTCATCGTAAATTTCCAACTCTGAGCCCGGAATCACGGTCAAATCACCAAACACGAGACCGCCATCCTCGTGTTCATACACATCGCCGCTTTGGATTAAGCTTTCCATTTCCAGTATCACTTCGGGCGAATGGCTGTCGATGATTCCGACCATGTTGAGACCTTTTTCATGACGTGCATGCTCTATGATGTTGGTAAATGTCAACGACTTGGCCCCGGTAATTTTAACAGGCTTGCCGGTCCATGTCCGGCCAATATGAATATGTAAATCGACATAGTAGCGATTCATTATTTTTTCAACGCCTCTTGTAATTGTAAGTATTGGACAGCATAGATCGTTTTAGCATCATAAATTTTTTGTTCTTTTACATATTGCAAAGCTTCTTCTAGTGTTAACTCTTCCAAAATAACGAATTCATCCTCATCCAAAGCAGCGGAATTTTCCTTTTTCGTTAATCCTTTAGCCAAAAACACATGTACAATTTCATCGGCAAATCCTGGTGAGGTATAAAAAGAAGTTAACAGCTCAAGGCTTTCGCATTCGTAGCCTGTCTCCTCCTCCAATTCGCGGCGGGCGCAGCTAGCCGGTTCTTCGCCTTTTTCCAGCTTTCCAGCAGGGATTTCGACAATTGCTCGTTCCAACGCTTTACGATATTGCTCGACCATGATGATTTTATTCTCGTTCGTCACGGCAATAATTGCCACTGCTCCAGGGTGCTTGATAATTTCTCGTTTCGACGTCTTTCCGTTCGGCAGCTCCACCTCCTGCAGGTGTAGACTGACAATTTTTCCCGAAAAAATTTCTTCGCTCTTAATTGTTTTTTCGTCAAGCTTGTTCATTTATTGTTCAACTCCTGTTCTAGTCCGGTTCATTCCCGTCATACATTTTACCATACTTTATTTGGAGGGGTATCGGATGAAGGTGTATGTGCATGAGAAGGGAATCGTTCTTGTCGGAAAGGGCTGGGAAGTTCTGCAAAAACTAAAGGAATATAATAAAAATTTTAAAACTGTTTCTGACTGGACTGCCAATATCACGAAAAAATAAGACCTACTGTTTGTAGTCTTTCCTGTTCTTGATTAAAATTATTGTAAAAGAACGGGGGAATTTTTTTGAAGAAAAGAAAATTGGGGCATTCCGATTTGTACGTAACTGAGCTTGGACTCGGCTGCATGTCGCTTGGCACCGATGAGCGACATGCGCAAAGTATCATTGAAGCCGCCCTTGAGGAAGGCATCAATTATTTTGATACTGCGGATTTGTATGATTTTGGAGTCAATGAAGAAATTGTCGGAAAGGCGTTAAAAAATGTCCGAGAACACGTGATAATCGCCACGAAGGCAGGGAATCGCTGGAATCAAGACCGTTCCGGCTGGACCTGGGACCCGTCGAAGGCATATATCAAAGAGGCCGTCAAACAAAGCTTGAAGCGGCTTGGCACCGATTATATCGATCTTTATCAATTGCACGGAGGCACGATTGATGACCCGATTGATGAGACGATTGGAGCTTTCGAGGAATTGGTATCTGAAGGGGTCATCCGCTATTACGGGATTTCTTCCATTCGCCCAAATGTAATTCGTGAATATGTGGCGAAGTCGCATATCATCTCCGTGATGATGCAGTACAGCATTCTTGACCGCCGGCCGGAGGAAGTGGCATTGCCGCTGTTGGCCGAACATGGGGTAAGCGTCGTGACCCGCGGATCGTTGGCCAAGGGGCTGTTAAGTGATAGAGTGCTGGATAAGGCTACTGGGAAAGGGTATTTGGATTATAGCTACGAAGAATTGCTTAATGTGCTGCCACGGCTTAAAGAGAGTGTGGGTGCCGGGCGTTCGTTTACGGAGGTGGCGCTCCAATACAACCTGGCAAACCCTGCGGTGGCTTCGGTTGTTGCCGGGGCGAGCAGTGTGGAGCAGATTCGGAGCAATGCTACAGCGGTAAGGGGCCGAGCGCTGACCGATGAAGAAGTGGCGCTGATCAAAGAGTTGACGAAGGCTAGTGTTTATGGGGAACACCGCTAGTGATTTTTGGAGTACATTGTGTTATTAGCTACCCATTCATGAAAAAAATCGATGAATTCAGTAGCCAGTTAAGCTGATTGGCGACTTTACGAACTGAAAATTCGATGAAAGTGTTGCCAATGAGGGCTATTGACGACAATACGGGCATTAAAATCGTTGAAAGTGTCGCCAATGAGGGCTATTGACGACGGTACGGGCATTAAAATCGTTGAAAGTGTCGCCAATGAGGGCTATTGGCGACACTAAAGATATTAAAATCTGTCAAATTGTCGCCAATAGGACCGATTGGCTACCCAAATCTGAAGTAATCTTCAGTTTTGGCAGCCAATCCTCCCTATTTAAACTCCCGCCAATTCATTCCGCTCTCATTTAACAATTCTTCAAAAGACTTATTTTTCTCTTTTAATCTTCTCTCCTCACGCTTCCGTTGCTCTTCTGCCTCTTTTCTTTTTTCCTCTTCAGCCTTAAGCTGCTCCTGCTGAGTCCTTAACTGTTTCATTAAATCAGGATTGATCATATCTTTTAGCGTTACCGCAGCATCGTCCTTTTTGGGTTTGGCTTTTTGATGTTTTTTCTTCATATCCTAGACGCTCCTTCATAACTTTTTCTCTAATTATAGCAAAAATATAAAAAGGCAGGCTATCCCAGGAATAGTCTGCCTTCATGAACCCTATTAAACCAATTCCACCACCGTTGCAACACCTTGGCCGCCGCCAATGCAAAGTGTCGCCAGTCCTGAACGCGCATTTCTCCGCTTCATTTCGTGAATCAGCGTGACGAGAATCCTCGCTCCGCTTGCGCCAATTGGATGCCCCAAAGCGATTGCTCCACCGTTCACGTTCAAAATCTCTTTTTTAAAATGAAGCTCTCGGTCAACCGCCAGCGATTGTGCAGCAAACGCCTCATTCGCTTCAATCAACTCAATTTCCTCCAAGGAAAGAGAAGCCTTCTCCAACGCTTTCTTAACTGCAGGCACAGGACCGATTCCCATAATGCTCGGGTCCACACCGGCACTGGCATTCGCCTTAATCGTTACAAGCGGCTTTAGCCCCAATTCCTCTGCCTTTTTCCTGCTCATCACCACTACAGCGGCAGCTCCGTCATTGATGCCTGATGCATTTCCAGCAGTGACCGTGCCATCCTTTTTAAATGCCGGACGCAGTCCTGCCAATTTTTCTACGGTCGTGCCCTTCTTCGGATATTCGTCTACCGCAAATATAACGGGGTCGCCCTTGCGCTGCGGAATCACAACCGGAACGATTTCCGCTTCAAACCTTCCCGCTTCAATCGCCTTCACCGCTTTTTCCTGGCTCCAGGCCGAAAATTGGTCCTGTTCTTCTCTAGTAATCGAGTATTTCTCCGCCAAATTTTCCGCGGTAACGCCCATATGGTAATCGTTAAAAACACAAGTCAGGCCATCTGCTGTCATTGTATCGATTAATTTTTGGTCGCCCATCCGGAATCCTTCGCGGGCATTTTTCAATATGTACGGAGCCTGACTCATATTTTCCATCCCGCCTGCAACCACAACTTCAGCATCTCCCGCCAAAATCGCTTGTGCCGCAAGATGGACTGCTTTTAAACCTGAGCCGCATACCTTATTAATTGTCAGCGATGAAACGCTTTCAGGAATTCCTGCCTTAATGGCCGCTTGCCGTGCCGGGTTTTGTCCAAGCCCTGCCTGAAGAACGTTCCCCATGATCACTTCATCTACCTGTTCAGGCTTTATCCCCGCTTGCTCCAACGCCCCCTTGATTACGGTTGCACCCAATTCAGGAGCGGAAACACTTTTTAATCCTCCGTTAAAGCTTCCAAGCGCCGTTCTGACCGCACTGACAATCACTACCTCGGTTTGGTTCATGAACTCTCCCCCTTTAAAATAATTATCACTCATAATTGTATCACAGTTTTAGGAAGATTCCCTTTATTCTTGATTTTTCGAAATCAACACCTCTACAATGGAATTAGGAAAACATGAGGGGGACTATCCATGTTTAAATTGCCTGAAAAAGTCACCATAATTGAGGTGGGTCCGCGTGACGGATTGCAGAATGAAAAATTATTCGTTCCGACAGTAATAAAGAAACAGTTTATTGCCGCACTAAGAGAGGCCGGATTGAAGGAAATGGAATTGACCTCATTTGTGTCCCCAAAATGGGTGCCGCAAATGGCGGATGCTGCGGAAATTGTCTTTGACAGCTTAGATGAGCGGACCAGAAACATTGTCCTTGCTCCGAACCGTAAAGGCGTCGATCGGGTCTACTCAACCAATTGCAAGGCAGTAGCGGTGTTTGTCGGGGTCAGCAACAGCTTTAATTTAAAAAATATCAACAAAACGACTGCCAACAGCATGGCGGAATTAAAGCCCATCATCAAAGAACTGAAGGAAAAAAATTACTTTGTCCGTGCCTGTATCTCGACAGCGTTTTATTGCCCCTATGAAGGAAAAATCGCCGAGGCAGATACATTAAAGCTGTGCCGCGAATTTGTCTCTGCCGGGGTTGATGAACTGAGTGTTGCCGACACCATCGGAATGGCGGCACCAACCGAGTCTTACTCACTTTTTTCAAAATTAAAAGAGGAGTTTTTCCATACGCTCCTCACAGCCCATTTTCATGACACCCGCAAGCTCGGTCTCGCCAATATTTTGGCGGCGTTACAGGCTGGAATTGATCGTTTTGACACCTCGGCCGGCGGGCTTGGCGGCTGTCCGTTCGCACCCGGCGCGAGTGGAAATGTCGCGACAGAGGATGTCGTTTATATGCTAGAAAGAATGGGGATTGAAACAGGTGTCAATTTGCAGAAACTGGTGGGTGCCATCGAAATTGTCTCCCCCCATCTTTCACGGGAAATCGAAACCGGTTACTTCCGGCTCCATGCCAAAACAGTTCATGAATAATCGACCTTTTGTTTAAGCATCTTATTAGATGATAACCATTGAAGGGAGATTTGTTCATGAGCCAAAAACGGGATAAAGGAAACAGCATGGCAGGGAAGAACTATTCGGATTCAGCTGGAGGCGGCAAGCGAATGATGGCTGCCGAAGAAATGGAAAAAGCCCTCCACCCAACAAAACGACAAAATTCTGAACAATAAATGAATGTTCATCTGTCTAGCTTCGGTGCCTCCGCTTTTCTATTAAGCCGCTCATTGGAATAAGCGGCTTTTCTTATGGTAAAATTAACAAAGTTAATTTATGTAAATATCCTCTTGGAGGTGCCGTTTTGAAAAAGGCATTTCGAATCTTGTTCTCTGTGTTATTTTTTTGGCTCGCAATCGGTTTATATTTTACCAACCGAATCATGTATATCAAAAAGAAGGATGAGGAGTTTATCTTAAACCGGGAAAAGCAGGCGGGCTGGTTTAATCCTGAAGAGTACGACTCCCTGCCGAAACGGGATGTGACGATTCCGTCGCCGTTTGGCTACAACATTAAGGCTGTGCTTGCGGAGCCTCACGAAACGAACCGCTATGTGATTATTTCCCACGGTGTTACTGAAAACAAAATAAATTCGGTAAAATATGCGAACCTGTTCCTAGAGCGGGGTTTTAATACCCTGCTTTACGACCATCGCCGCCACGGTGAATCCGGAGGCAAAACCACGAGCTACGGATATTATGAAAAATTTGATTTAAAAGCAGTGGTCGACTGGCTTAAAAAAGAGAAGGGGCCGGACTTGGTCCTGGGAATTCACGGAGTATCGATGGGGGCTGCAACGATGCTGTTGTATGCCGGACTCCTCGAGGACGGGGCTGATTTTTATATTGCCGACTGCCCGTTTTCCGACTTTAAACAACAGCTTGCCCACGTAATTAAACGGGATTTTAAAATTTTCCCCGGGCTGTTATTGCCGATTGGGGATGCGTTCCTTAGGCTACGTGACAAGTATTCAATCCGCCATGTCTCACCGATTTCGGTTATTGAGAACATCAAACATCCGGTTTTGTTTATCCACAGCCGCGACGATGATTTCATCTTGCCTTCGATGACCCATGATTTATTCGAACACAAAAAGGGGCCTAAAATGCTGTACATCGCGGAAAATGGGGTCCATGCCCAAGCCTTTGATGAAAACCCTGATGACTATAAACGGGTCGTGGACGAATTTTTGGATAAATACACGCAATATGCTTATTAAAACAGACTGCCCACTACTGGGATCAGTCTGTTTTTTCTTTGATAATGAAACCCATGCGCGCGTTTAAAATTTGCTGCGGGCTCTTTAGCTGAAAACTATTCGTACTGCTGGAAAAATCAATTTTCATCTGCTCGTCAAAGAAAACGAGCTTTTGTTTTTCCATATAAACCGGCCGATTATTCGTGCTGATTTCAACTTCGTCACTATCTATTTCCCCTGTGAACCACAGGGCTGCTACACCGCTGACCGCTCAGCCACAGCCGTCTGTATCGTATATCAGCTTTAAAAAGCCTTTGCGCCCTGCTGTTTTCTCGTCAATCTTTTTTGCCGCTTCTTCTGTAATGAAAATTTCCATCTTTTTAACACTCCCCTCTGATAGGAATATCATAATTGTAGCATATGTTGAATTGGGCTGTTTTTATTTTGCCTGCGGCCTTTTGGTTGCATTTTCCTGTTAAACCAGTTATTCTCATGATTAATACGTAATTTTTTAAAGGGGTGCTTGGGGATGTCAAAGGTAACAATCAAGGTTAACGATAATGGATCGCTTAGAATTACCGGTGATGTGGAATTGCTGGATGGCGAGGGCAACGTGTATACAACCAAACCTTCCTTTTCGCTGTGCCGTTGTGGCATGAGCAAGAACAAACCATTCTGCGATGGCTCTCATAAAGGGAACTTTGAGTCGCAGGTACGGGTGCCAAAAGAGGATTAAGATTTTAAGAGCGGTTATTCTATCGGCTTAGTTGATTAAAACTAAGCCGTTCTTTATTGCTTTTTTTTTCACTAAATTATCTGAATGATTAGAATATTATTTACCAAATGTTTGAAAGATGGTACTATTTTTTTGATTTAGAAAAAGAAGGGTGAAAATAATGAACAAATTAGAAGGTTTAAAGAAAATGATGACAGGTGAAAGCCCTAACCCGCCAGTGGCCGAGGTACTTGGTTTTAAAGTGGTAGAGGCTGAAGAAGGCAGAGTTGTTATAGAATTGGAAGCAACTGAACGACTACATAATCCGATGGGGACATTGCACGGCGGAATCTTGTGTGATATAGCGGATGCAGCGATGGGATATGCTTTTTCTAGTACGCTTGCTGACGATGAACTTTTTACAACTGTGGAAATTAAATTAAATTTCCTTAAACCTGTTTTTCATTCGAAGCTTCGAGCTGAAGGGAGATTAATTAAAAAAGGTTCCTCAGTTGGATTGCTGGAATGTCAAATATTTGATGAACGACAAAGTCTCGTGGCGCATTCCACCAGCACATGTATGGTTTTGAAGGGAAACTCGGCTGGAAAAAGATTAAAAAAAGAATAATTTTATTAAGCAAGGAGGAATATAATGCCGTCTATTTCAATTGCTTCTTCCCAAACTGAAAGCAAGGTGGATTTACAAGAGAATAAACTCATTCTTATATGGAGTATTACCACCTTGCTTGTAGTGATGAATACGACAATGTTTAATGTTGCATTGCCCTCTGTACTAAAAGACTTTTCCTTAAATTCATCAACGGCATCATGGCTTGTTTCCGGTTATTCCATCATGTTTGCCATTTCAACGTTGACTTTCGGTAGACTATCCGATTTTATTCCCCTATCGAGACTGCTGCTCTATGGAATTGGCATTTTAGGAATGGCATCGGTGATCGGTTTCTTTTCAACCCATTTTTTTATCTTATTAGGAGCCCGCATTCTTCAAGCCGCCGGTGCAGGCGCAGTTATGGGACTCTCGATGATCATGGCCGGACGCTATATACCTCTTTCAAGGCGAGGAAAAGCAATGGCCATGATTGCTTCTGCTGCCTCATTGGCATTTGGCCTAGGTCCTGTAATAGGTGGAGTCATTACTCAATATTTAGGATGGAATTATCTTTTCGCTGTCACTGGCATTTCAGTCCTTTCTCTCCCTTTTTTCCAAAAGCTATTGCCTAAAGAGGTAATTACAAAAGGGCGTTTCGATTTATATGGTGCTATTCTAACGGGACTTAGCGTTGCAGGACTGCTGCTTTTTCTATCCACATTTTCATACGGCATTTTATTAGGGACGGTTGTTCTTTTTGTAATCTGGTGGCTCTATCTTCACAAGGTAGAAAAGCCGTTTATTCCACCAGCACTCCTCAGAAATAAGCAATATTTAAAACTGCTTTTTATTGGTTGTTCAGCCTTTTTCATAAATTTTTCAAATTTGTTTTTAATGCCAATTATTCTTACAACTGTATTCGGAAAAGAACCTGCACAGGTAGGGATGATTATTTTTCCAGGCGCCATTTTTGCGGTGATTGCCGGGCAATTTATAGGAAGACTCATTGACCGTTTTGGCAATGCACCATTCATTATTTTTGGGCAATTATTTTTAGTAAGTGCCACCGCCCTATTTGCATGGTTATCCACCCTAAATCCCACTTTCATTCTTTCAATATATATGTTCGCAAGCATTGGTTTCACTGCACTTTCAACGAGTATTTCTAACGAGATAACGAGGATCCTGCCGATGACTGAAATCGGTTCGGGGATAGGAATCGCCCAATTAATCCAATTTTTTGGCGGGGGGCTAGGAGTGACAATTTCCGGATTATTGCTAACTATTCAAGATGGTTTACCTTTAGAAATTGTGTATCGGAATATTTATTTGTGCCTTTCCCTTGTGATCATTTTAGCGGTATTAATGTACGGTTTATATCATCGAAGGGCTAGGTTAAAGCAGCCAAGTTAACTTGTATCATCGCTTAATCGCTATAAAAATGACTATCAAATTAAAGCATACGTTTTGATAGTCACTTTCCTTTCATTTTTAATGTTTGCAATAGGCAATGGCACCCGCTCATTTTATTTATCAGTCAGCCGGATGTCTGCAATCGTGTTGATTGGAATCCGGTGCACTTCCTGAAATCTGTCGATGACATGCAGCTTATGTGCGAGTTCATCCCAGTAATGGATTTTTCCAATCACGATTTCATAATTTCGGTTCCGATAATGGATAATCGTCACGTATTGGTCGAATTCGATGGCTTCGGATAAGGTTTCATTCATCATCTCGAACTGCTGTTCATCCATTTCCTTTTGTTGTTCATACTGGTCTTCCTTGACCCAATCCCTGAGCATTTTCACATGCTCTGGCAGCATCATCGACGTCCATTTGATTCTTCCGCGGTCGCGAATCATTTGCTTTCCCCCTTCCTACATCTTATGCCCGCCCACAAGCGAAGCCCGGTGCTTGGCCGTGCCTCCAGCCGTATAGGAAACAGCCCGCAGCAGGGAGCCGGGGCCGAAGCGGCGGCGGACCGAGTCGACGACATAGCCAAGCTCCCGCCGTTTGTAGGCACCTTGATCAAACAGATCAAGCTGCAGTTCGCAATCATCGACAATGTTGGCAAGTGAAATTGAAATTTGCCGGACCGTTTTGCCGTTGTAATGCTCATGAAACAGCTCCAGACAGACTTGGTAGAGGTCCATCGTGACGTTGGTCGGCTGCTCAATCGACCGGGAGCGGTGAAAGCCGCCGCCAAATTCATCCTGACTATAGCCGATGCCAAGGCTGATGGTCCGCCCTGCCTTTCGCCGTGTTCTAGCCCGCTTGGCTACCTCCTCGCACATCTCCAAAATGACATGCTTGATTTCCTCTACATCTTTATAATCGCGTAATAGAATTTGACTTTTGCCAAAACTGATCTGCCCTTCAATAATCGGTGCCCCTAAATCGGACAGGTCGACTCCCCAGGCGTGATAATAAAGCTGATTGCCCATGATGCCGAATTTCTTTTCCAGTTGTTTCAAATCATAACGAGCCAACTGGCCGACCGTAAAAATGCCCATACCGTTTAATGTTTTCTCGACCCTCCTGCCGATTCCCCACATTTCCCGAAGCGGTGACACCTTCCACAGCTTTGTTTGGACATCATCATAGGTCCACTCGGCAACTCCATGGTTCTTGGCCTCCAAATCGAGACAAAGCTTTGCCAACAGCATATTTGGGCCGATGCCGACGGCGCATGGAAGCTGAAACTCGCGTTCAATATCGTTCCGGATTTTTTCCCCGATCGTCCGGGCATCGCCCCATATTTCCATCGCGCCGTCCACTTTAATAAAGCTTTCATCGACGCTGTAGGTGTGGATTGCCTCTTTGGGCACATAGCGGTTAAACACGCGGCTGATTTCGGTTGAAATCCGCAAATAGGTGGCCATTTTCGGCTCGACCAATTGAATCCTTGGATCCTTTGGAATTTCGAACAGCCGCGAGCCCGTTTTGATGCCAAATTCTTTTTTCAGACGAGGGGAAGCTGCTAGCACGACACTCCCCTGCCGGTCCTTGTCGCCGACAATGGCGATGTAGCACTCCAATGGATCAAGCCCGAGCATGACAGCGGAGCAGCTGGCATAGAAACTCTTCATGTCGACACATAAAATTTTATTGTGCGGTAACGTGCTGTAATCGACCATGACTAATCCCTCACAGTTTTAGTTTCGAACATTTGTTCTTCATTAGTATATTTATTATCATAAGCGAATATTCGTTCGTATTCAATGGAAATTTTTTGAGGATTACCAAATATGGCTAATCCGCGAAAAAAGGCTATAATGGGGGTGAGGTGCATGGTTATGGAGAAAAAGCTGGTCGTGAAGATGATAAAAAATTGCTTTAAACAATATTATAGGGGTGATTCCCTGCCCGTTGACGATCAAGAAATGGAGGAACTGGTCAAGCGGATTCTCCAAACGAAACACGAAGAACCGGCGGCGGATTTGTATGAGGTTGTCAATGATATGGTGTATGAATATTTAACAGGCTCATAGCTGAGTCATATTTTATGGTAACGTACATATTTTTCGAGTTCAGAAATAAATATTTCTTTTTTTTCTCAATCGGTAGTAAGATATGGATATGAAAATTTACCAGTTTCATTGAAAAGGAGAATTTTATGAGTCAAACTGCCGTGCTGTCCCAACAAGCACCAAAAGCATCCCAAGCAACCATATACAAAATCCTATTTATTATCGGGCTTTGCCATATGTTGAACGATGCGATTCAAGCCGTTGTCCCAGCAATGTTTCCAATTCTGGAAAAATCAATGGGATTATCCTTCACCCAACTTGGTGTCATCGCCTTTTCCCTGAACATGGTTTCGTCCGTCATGCAACCTGTTGTCGGTATGTTCACTGATAAAAAACCGATGCCCTACGCCCTGCCAATAGGTTTAACCTTTACGTTGTTTGGCGTCCTTGGTTTGGGGTTTGCCCCATCGTTTGGAATGGTCGTGTTATCAGTCCTGTTCATCGGGCTTGGTTCGGCCGTTTTCCATCCGGAAGGGTCAAGGGTGGCCTATATGGCTGCCGGTAACCGAAGAGGGCTTGCCCAATCGATTTATCAGGTCGGCGGCAATACCGGCCAGGCGTTTGCACCGCTGATTACTGCTTTAATCTTAGTACCGCTAGGGCAAATTGGCGCCTCATGGTTTTCGATTGTGGCCGCGCTTGCCGTCATTCTATTAATCTATATCGCGAATTGGTATAGTCAGAGACTGCTGGCTGCCCCAATTAAGAAAAAGCAAAGCAGTGCCAGCCAACAAACTGGTGTGTCTAAAGAGGTTAAACGTGCATTAGTCTTAATCCTGTTGCTCATTTTTGCAAGGTCCTGGTATATTTCAGGAATGACCAACTTTTATGCTTTTTATGGAATAAAGGAGTATGCTCTTACCATTAAAGAATCGCAGCTTTTCTTGTTTGCCTTTTTAGTGGCAGGCGCATTTGGCACCTTTTTTGGTGGACCTCTTGCTGACCGCTTCGGAAAGAAATCTGTCATTTCATTTTCAATGCTGGCGACAGTTCCGTTTTCCATCCTAATTCCAAATGTGCCGCAAGTAGTGGCGTTTATTTTGCTTATTTTGACAGGATTTATCTTGATGACGAGTTTTTCTGTTACAGTCGTTTATGCGCAGGAACTCGTGCCTGGTAAAATTGGCTTGATGTCCGGCCTGACCGTAGGACTCGCCTTTGGGATGGGAGCAATTGGCTCCGTCGGACTTGGCTATATTGCTGACTTGATTGGACTTCAATCAATGATTATTGCGCTAGGCGTCCTTCCGCTAATAGGATTAACCGCCTTTCTTCTGCCAGCCGACCAGAAGGTACGGGAGTGGAATCAGGTTTAAAGAGATAAATGAAAACTCGCCGATTGGCGAGTCCGTTAGGACGATGACAGAGGCGTAGTTGAATTTATGCGTGCGCAGCTGGGATGAAAAATTTGGAAAAAATTTTATACTTTCCTATTAGCTAAAAAACAGGCCCCCGGTAACGTTACTCGCTGCCGGGGGCTTTGCTTTATCCAAGTTTTTTATCAATATCTGACGTATCGACATGATCTCCAAACCAGTCTGCTAATTTTTCTTTTGCTTTATTTTTAATTTCATCATCAATATGCATCGCCACTTGCAAAAGGGCTATTCCCAATGCCCCCAGGTCATCTGTATAACCGATCCCAATCGTAAAATCAGGAATTAAATCGAATGGAAGGATGAAATAGCCCAAAGCTCCAATAATGATAGCTTTTGTTTTGGCCGGCACTTCTGGTTTTTGTAGAGTAAAATAAAGAAGCAAAACTGCATAAACAACAGATGAACCCGCTTTTTTTGCAAATTTCTTTAGTTTGTCCCAAAATTTTTCGTCAGAAAAATTTTTACTAGAGGCTTCCATGGCCTTTTCAAATTCTTCTTCATTCATTTCCATTTTAAACCATCCTTTCCTGAGAGGCAGGATTAAACATTTTAAACTCTATGGTAAAAAAGCAACGACTTTTACTTTTTATTTAATACCCTCTTGCCAATCCGCTCAAACAGCCGCGGGAACAAAACGTAAACCACACTGCCCATGTTCATCCACCGCGGCAGGTTAATCTCCCGCGTTTTTGTCAGCATGCTGCTGACAACCTTTTGTGCAACATATTCCGGCTTCAGCATGAATTTCTGGACATTTTTTACATACGTGCCCTTTTCATCAGCGATCGTAAAGAAGTTGGTCGCAATTGGACCCGGGTTTACGGAAGTCACTCCAATATTAAAACCATCAAGTTCCATCCTTAGTGAATTCGTATAGCCAAGGACCGCATGCTTCGAAGCCGAATACACACTTGATTTCGGGGTGGCAATTTTTCCTGCCTGCGAAGCGATGTTAATAATATGACCATAGCGACGCGCACGCATTTTCGGGAGCACCATACTTGTACAGGCCATCAGCCCGACGACATTGACCTCAAACATCCCTTTGATTTCATCTATCCTAGCCTCATGCGCCTCGCGGAACACCCCAAAGCCGGCATTGTTGACAAGAATATCGACATCCCCAACTGATGCAAAAATTTGCTCGAATACCTGCTTTACCTGATCCGTATTCGCGACATCCAACTGAAAAACTTCGACGTTTATTTGATATTTTTGCTCAAGCTCGCTTTCAAGCTGCTGCAATTTATCGATGCTGCGGGCAAGCAGAACGAGATTGGCCCCGCTTGCGGCACAAAGTCGAGCAATCTCCGCCCCAATCCCCCCGGAAGCACCGGTAATCACAATATTTTTCCCATTTACTCTTTCATTCACCATTTGAGCACCTCATCTAGTCGGCCCCGCTTATTTTGCTTGATAAAGCACAGGCAGTGTATCATTACTTATAATTTCACCGATGGATGCCAAATAGTCAAGCTGGGCGACCGTCTCCGAGATGGTCAGCATCAATTCCCGCTTATACACTTTCGGAAATAGACGTTTGCAGATTTCAAACACTGTCATATGTTCTTCCTTCAACCAACTGTTGACGATCATCGCCCGGTCATGCTGGCGGATAAGCCTTTTTTCCACCAATTCCGCAAGCTGATAGACCTCCTCGCCGTGCCCGGAATAAACTACTTTAATCGGATATGACAACAACTTTTGCATCGAATGATTATGCTGCAGCTGCGGTTTTGGCCGTTCGGTTTCACCAGGTGCCGGCGGCTCCAGCAATGGATTTGGGGAGATGTGGGCAATCATTAAATCCCCGCCAAGCAGCACTCCATCATTCTCGCGGAACAGACCAATTTGGCTTTGAGCATGACCTGGCGTTTCAATCACCTGCCAATCGGAAAGTTCCGGCGGGCGCATGCCTTCGACAAGCGTGCCTGTCAGCGGACGATTGCCCAGTTGCGATGCAGCTTTTTTAAAGTTTTCAAGAGCCTTCAAATACTCCTCAGGCAGACCGAACTCTTTAAACAACTCTAGGAAAAAATGCTTCTGCTCCTGAAAAAAAGCTTCTGTCGGCTGAAGCCAGCGTTCATTCAAGGGGTGACCGTACACCTCAAAGGTGTCCGGAAAAAAATCGAGCAAGCCGGAATGATCTGGGTGATGATGCGTCAAGACGACCTGTTCAATATCCTTCGGAGCTAAATTTAACTGGGCTAATTGCGAAGTCAGCGAATTCCAGGCTTCCTCCGTTTTCGGACCGGCATCAACAAGCGTTAACCGCTCGCCTTTGACCAAATAAACATTCACATCTCCTACTGGAAACGGAGTCGGGAGACTGATTTTGGCAATTCCATTTTTCCATTCTGTCATTTTTTAAACTCCTAACGTTATAGTTAAATAAAGAAACCATATTCGGCAATTGTGAATATTATGTGTCAAATGGTATATAAACTTAAGTGTAGCGATTTTTGGAAGAATTGTCATTATTTCTGCATAGTGTTTCTGGGAAAAAATTAAAAATTCTATAAATTTTACACTTGACAGACAGGCTGTTTTTCAAGCATAATCACTATTAAAAATTTGAATCGTTTCATGCAATGAATAAGGCTAGTAGATGGGAAATGGCGAAAGAGAGTGAAGTCCGAGGCTGAAAGGCTTCACCGCCCGCTTGAGCATTGAACCTACCTTATGAGCATTTAGGCAAACCTAACGTATTCCGGCGTTAACGGAGTCAGAGTGAATCCTTGAATGGTTAAGGATTCAATGAAGGTGGTACCACGGAAGATTAGACCTTTCGTCCTTTACGGATGAGAGGTCTTTTTGTTTTTGCATAAATATTATGGAGGTAATTTTCATGAACAAAATAGCAATTGTTGGCGCGGGTTCGATGGCGGAAGCACTCATTTCCGGAATTCTTGAAAATGGATTGATAGATAAAAATAATGTGTGGGTGACGAATAACTCAAATAAAGCCCGGTTGGCAGCACTGGAAGAACGTTATGGAATCCATGGCACGTATGATTTGGATGCTCTTTTTGCTGGTGCGGATATTGTGATGTTATCCATGAAGCCAAAAGATGCGGCCTCGGCGATTGAGTCTATTCGTCAGCATGTAACTGAAGGAATGCTGATCGTGTCCGTTCTTGCCGGGGTTTCAATGAATAGTATTGAGGCGCTTGCAGGAAAATCACTTTCGATTGCCCGGGCGATGCCAAACACATCGGCTGCGGTCGGAAAATCAGCAACGGCGATTGCCGTGAATGAACGTGTTTCGCAGCAACAGCTGGAAATGACAAAGCAGCTGTTTGGCACGGTTGGATTGGCGGCGTTTGTGGAGGAGTCGCAACTGGATGCGGTAACAGGCCTGTCCGGAAGCGGACCTGCCTACATCTATTATCTGATTGAAACGATGGAAAAAAGCGCAGTCGGAATTGGCCTTGAAAAAGGGATGGCCAAGGAACTGATTGTCCAAACGTTGATTGGCGCAGCGGAGATGGTAAAGAATTCCTCAAAATCACCGGAACAACTGCGGCGGGAAGTGACTAGCCCAGGCGGGACCACAGAAGCAGGCATCCGTGTCCTTGAGGAGCACGGCGTGCAGCAGGCATTCATTTCATGCATCAAAGCCGCCACAGCCCAATCAAAACGAATGGGTGAGGCGTTGTGTTCAACGTTAAAGGTTGGCAATTAGTTTAAATAGAGCTCCTGAAACGAAACGAACATATAAATAGCTAAATGGAAACTCGCCGATTGGCGAGTCCGTTAGGACGAAGACAGAGGCGTAGTTGAATTTATGCGTGCGAAGCTGAGATGAAAAAATTTGGTAAAAATTTTATAATTTCCTATTAGCGAAAAAGGGCTGGGGCTTATGGAAACCGTATTAATCATTTTGTTTACATTAGGAATCATTGTTTGGATCGTGTTTGTGATTGATGCAGCGATTGGTTTAAGAAGAATTGACTCTTTGCAACAGGAACCTGGACTTTCGAATGGTCCATTGCTGTCAGTAATCGTCGCTGCCAGAAATGAGGAGAACCACCTTAGAGCAAGCATTCTTAGTCAACTCGGGCAAACCTATGAAAATGTCGAATGGATTCTTGTGAACGACCGCTCAGATGATGGTACCGGTGATGTTATGGATGAACTTGCGCAACAGGATTTTCGAATTAAAGTAATCCATATTCGTCATTTGCCGAAGGGCTGGCTCGGGAAAAATTTTGCCTTATATACTGGTTCGCAAGCAGCGGCTGGCAAGTGGCTGTTGTTCACAGATGCCGATGTCAAGTATCAAGACGAAACCTTTGCCAAAGCCCTTCATTATTTTGAGAAACATCAGCTAGACCATTTGACTGCTGCCCCTAATCTACATGCCAAGAAATTTTGGCTGAAGACATTTGTCGCCTTTTTCCTATTTGGTTTTTCCTATTTTAAACGGCCTTGGCAGGCAAATAATCCAAAGTCGAAAATTGGGACGGGAATCGGCGCATTTAACCTGATGTCAAAAAAAGCTTATGAAGCATTCGGTACCCATGAACGGATTAAAATGCGGCCGGATGACGATTTACAATTGGGAATGAGACTGAAGCAGGAAGGGTACCGCCAAAGAATTGTGACTGCCCTCGAATGTATCGAAGTCGAATGGTATGGCAGTTTAAGGGAGGCTTTTGTCGGCCTTGAAAAAAATACATTTGCAGGGTTAAACTATCAGGTCGGCATGATCTTTTTTTCAATATTCGGCGTATTTGCCACAAACGTCCTTCCCTTTATCATGCTATTTTCCGAAAGCAGTACCATCGCCTTGCTTAGCCTTGGAAATATTCTTATAAGCGGAATACATTATGTCATGATTATTAAACGGATGACCGTATTCTCTCCGATTCTATTTCTCGTCCTGCCTATAACCGCGTTGCTATTTATCTATTCGATTATCAGGGCCAGCTATTTAACGTTTAGACGGGGCGGCATTGTTTGGCGCGGTACCACCTACCGCTTGAGCGAGCTTAAGGACCGTGATTAGCAGGCGGGATCTCACATGATTTTGCAACCTTTTGCTATACTATTAGATGTTAGAATGTCAGGAGGGTTAGCAAATGGCAAAATTATTTTCCCCCTATACCATTAAGGGAGTAACGTTAAAAAACCGGATTGTTATGGCACCGATGTGCATGTATTCAAGCCATAATGAGGATGGAAAGGTTCAAAACTGGCACCGCACCCACTACACTTCACGAGCGGTTGGCCAGGTTGGGCTGATTATTGTGGAGGCAACAGCGGTTGTTCCACAAGGAAGAATATCTTCCCGCGATTTGGGCATCTGGAGTGATGAGCATCTTGAGGGGTTGCGGGAGCTTGTCGAACTTATGAAAGAACAAGGCGCGAAAACGGGGATCCAATTAGCCCATGCCGGCAGGAAAGCAGATCTGGAAGGAGACATTTTTGCTCCATCTGCCATCGCTTTTAATGAGAAGTACAAAACGCCGAAGGAAATGACAAAAGCGGACATTACTGAAACGATTGAAGCGTTTAAGCAAGCAGCGGTTCGTGCTGCTGGAGCCGGCTTTGATGTGATCGAAATACATGGTGCCCATGGTTATCTCATTAACGAATTCCTGTCGCCGCTTTCCAATAAACGGACTGACGAGTACGGAGGTTCTGCCGAAAATCGCTATCGATTGCTGCGTGAGGTGATTGACGCGACGAAAGAGGTTTGGAATGGTCCGTTATTTGTTCGCGTCTCCGCTCATGATTATCTTGAAGAAGGATTGACGCCTGACGATTACATAATTTTTGCCCGTTGGATGAAGGAGCAGGGTGTCGACCTGATTGATGTCAGCTCTGGCGGGGTTGCACCGGCACGTATTAATGTTTATCCGGGGTATCAGGTTAAGTATTCGGAGGCAATCAAAAATGGCGCGGAGATTCCGACGGGCGCAGTCGGGTTAATCACCAGCCCCCTACATGCTGAGGAAATTTTATCAAATGATCGCGCCGATTTAGTCTTCCTGGCCCGGGAATTGTTACGGGATCCTTATTGGCCTCGGACAGCTGCGAAAGAATTGGGTGTTGAAATTGAGGTGCCCGTACAATACGATCGGGGTTGGATTTAAGTTGGAGAGGAAAAGGCACTTACCTTTACCATGGGTAGGTGCCTTACTTATTAGAAATATGAATTTCCTTAAAATCCTCAGAAATTTCGGTATTTCGGAAAATTTCCTGGGCCTCAGCGACCAATTCCCTCCACTCATTTCGATCATAGCGTGAGCTGATGTGGGTTAAACACAGCTGCTTGCACCCCGCCTTTAAGGCAATTTTTGCAGCCTGATTTGTTGTCGAATGAAAATATTCATGAGCTAGCTGCTCTTCGCCTTTTGAAAAGGTCGCCTCATGGACCAACAAATCAGCATCTTTCGCTAACACAAGCGCATTCTCGCAATATCTTGTGTCGCCAAGTATCGTAACCACCCGACCCTTTTGGGATGGACCAAGAAACTCGCCCGGTTCGATCACCCGGCCATCTTCAAGAACGACGGACTCCCCATTTTTAATTTTTTTAAAAATCGGACCTGGCTGGACACCCGCTTCCTTTAACTTATCGGCCAACAGCGTCCCCGGTTTATCTTTTTCCACAACCCGATAGCCGTAAGAAGGAATGCCATGTTCCAATAATCGAGCCTCGACCAAAAACTGCTCATCCTCAAAAATAACACCTTCGTCAATTTCGACAACTTTCAATGGATATTTCAAATACGTTTGACTCAACGAAAGGCTGACATGAATATACTCCTTTATCCCCTTCGGTCCGTAAACGGTGACCTCCGATTCCCCGCCCTGAAACGAACGGCTGGATAAGAGCCCCGGGAGACCGTAAATATGGTCGCCATGAAGATGGGTCACAAATATTTTTTCAATCCGCCGCGGTTTAATTGACGTATGTAGTATTTGATGCTGGGTGGCTTCGCCGGCATCAAACAGCCAAACCGCCCCGCGTTCCTCCAATAACTTTAACGCGATGGAAGTGACATTTCGCAGCTTTGCCGGCATGCCAGCCCCCGTTCCTAAAAAAAACACATCCACAAAGAACACCTCTCTCAACCGTTCCATTTCCATTATGGTAACTATAGCACAAACTTAATCTGTTTGCTCGATACATGCTATTGGCTAAATTAGTGAAATCTAATGTAAAATACATTAAGCAACTGTAGATTTAAGAAAAGAGGTACATAACCATGGAACAAAATTTAACTTCATTGATTATGATTTTTGGGGCAACTGGGGATTTGGCAACACGAAAACTGTTTCCATCCCTGTACAGGCTGTATGACAAGGGAAGATTGAATAAATTCGCTGTGGTCGGTGTCGCAAGAAGAACCCTGTCCAATGATTCGTTTCAGCAATCTGTTAAGGATTCAGTCACTGCAGCCTTGGGCGAGAAAGATAATCTTGATGAGTTTGCTTCTCATTTTTATTACCAATCTCATGACGTGGCCGACTCGGATTCCTATATATCCTTGAAAAACTTTGCTGACGAAATCGATGCCCACTATCAGCTCGAGGGAAACCGAATTTTCTATTTGGCGATGGCACCGCAGTTTTTTGGACCCATTGCCCTGCATTTGAAATCAGATGGACTAACCGATGTAAAAGGCTATAAAAGACTGGTCATTGAAAAACCGTTCGGCCATGATTTGGAATCGGCCAAAGTATTAAACGAACAAATCAGAACCGCATTCGATGAAAAAGAAATTTATCGGATTGACCACTATTTAGGCAAAGAAATGGTCCGCAATATCGAAGTGATCCGTTTTGCCAACGCCATTTTTGAACCTCTGTGGAATAATCGATATATATCCAATATACAGGTGACCTCCAGCGAAGTTCTCGGGGTCGAGGAGCGGGGCCGGTATTATGAATCAAGCGGCGCATTAAGGGATATGCTGCAAAACCATATGCTACAGATGGTCGCGCTGCTGGCGATGGAACCACCAATCAGCCTAACGACTGACGAGGTTCGTTCTGAAAAGGTAAGAGTATTCCGGTCACTTAGAACCATCGAGGGTGACGAGGTGAAAAATTATTTTGTCCGCGGCCAATATGGGGAAGGCATGATTGAAGAGAAGGACGTTCCTAAATATCGCGATGAACCGATGGTCGATCAAGAGTCCAATACTGAAACGTTTGTTGCCGGGAAGGTCATGATTGACAATTTCCGCTGGGCCGGGGTCCCTTTTTACATCCGGACAGGAAAACGGATGACCACCAAAACAACAAAAATTGTTGTTCAATTCAAGGACATCCCGATGAATTTATATTATCAAACGGAAAAAATGCTGAATCCAAACCTGCTAGTGATTCACATCCAGCCAGAGGAAGGGATTACCCTGCACTTGAACGCGAAAAAAGCTGGCGGACATCTCGAAGCGCAAACGGTTAAACTTAGTTTCGCCAACACCGGTATTCAGGCGATGAATACCCCAGAAGGCTATGAAAAATTGCTTTACGACTGCATGCGGGGTGACGCCACTAATTTTACCCATTGGGATGAGGTAGCCTATTCCTGGGCATTTGTCGATAAAATTTCCGCCGTTTGGGAACAAGAAAAAGCGGCATTTCCGAATTATCAATCAGGCTCGATGGGGCCAAAGGAAGCGGATGAACTGTTGGAAAAGGACGGTTTCTTCTGGTGGCCTGTTACGGACCTGGATGTCGATGTTTGTAAGTAATCATAAAAGCTCCATCTTGCTTTTTCTTAGGCAAGCTGGAGCTTTTAGTCTTCTACTTCATTTTTAGCAGGTAAGGAACGTAGAAAATCCTTGTTAAAGCTGGTGGCTGTTCCAATTTTATGATTCGGGTCAACCTGATGCGATCCGGCATTTTCAATAATGGTTTTACCGTACTTTTCGCGGAGTGTGGAAATCGTTTTTAGCAGCGGTTCCTTCTTGGCTTCTTTTTCAAAAGAAAATAAATCCAACTGTTTATAGGCATGATCATGCTCGATAAGGTCATAACCTGTGATTCCAAGCAATCGGACGGGGTCGCCGTTCCAATTCTTTAGAAAAAGCTCCTTGGCAAATAGGGCAAGTTCGTCTTTGCTGCCGATTGGATTTGCCGTTTTCTTGCTTCTGGTAATGGTCTTGCGGTCTTTAAAGCGGATGGTAATGCCGACTGTTGTGGCTAAAACATTTTTACGCTTTAGCCGGACGGATACGGTCTCTGCCAATGATTCAAGGACATGAAACAGTTCCTGTTGATTGGTAACGTCTCTAGGAAGAGTGGTTGAGTTGCCAATGCTTTTAAATTCCTCAATGGACTCAGGGTCTACAGGGCGTTGGTCCATTCCATTTGCCCGCTCCTTCAAACGAGTTCCGTTTATTCCAAGCAATGTTTTTAACTGTATGTCATTCGCTTTTGCCAGTTCACCAATTGTGTGAATCCCAATCGTTTTTAGCTTCTCGGATGTCTTTTTGCCGACCCCATGCATCTCGTTTGTGTTGAGCGGCCAGAGTTTTGCCGGAATATCCCGTTTGCGTAATATCGTGATTCCCATTGGCTTTTTCATATCGGATGCCGTTTTCGCCAAAAATTTATTGGGGGCAATGCCGATGCTGCACGGTAAATCAAGCTGTTCAAGAATCCGTTTTTGAATGCTTTGGGCAATTTCAATCGGGCTGCCAAACTCAAAGCTGTCTGTAATGTCCATATAGCCCTCATCAATCGAAACAGGCTCAACAAGGTGGGTATAGTGTCTAAGTATTTCAAACATCCCCATTGAGGCAGCACGATAGCGATCAAAATTAGGCGGTTTGACAATTAGTTGGGGACACAGCTTTTTTGCTTCCCAAAGCGGCATCGTTGTTTTCACGCCAAACTTCCGCGCCTCATAACTGCAGGTAACAATAATCCCGCGCCGTTCCTCAACATTACCGGCAATCGCAACAGGATTCCCCTTCAGCGTTGGATCGTAAGCCATCTCCACTGAAGCATAGAAGCTGTTCATATCGACATGCAAAATGACGCGGCCGTTTTTCGGATACATTTCCTTCACCCAACAACCACCTCCTTACACTTTTAGTATATCAAAAAAAGAAGAGCCCCGCAGAAAAGGCTCCTCTTCACTGTATTATTGGTTTGTCACTTCATCGATAATCGCCAGCGTCATTTCCGCGAGCTTATATAATTCTTCAAGCGGCATCCGCTCGTTAGTCGTGTGGATTTCTTCATAGCCGACAGCAAGGTTTACGGTTGGGATGTTGAACCCGTTAAATACGTTGGCGTCGCTGCCGCCGCCGCTATGCTGCAGCTCGCAGCTGCGGCCGATTTTTGCCGCTGCTTTGCGGGCAACTTCGACTACATGGTCGCCTTCGCCGAACTTAAAGCCCGGGTACATGACTTGTACATCAACCTCGGCTCTGCCGCCCATTTCAGAAGCAACTGTTTCAAATGCATCCTTCATTTTCGCAACCTGGGCTTCCATTTTTTTAGGTATTAAGGAACGTGCTTCCGCTAAAATATCGACACGGTCGCAAACAATATTAGTAGCCTGCCCGCCTTCAAAACGGCCAATGTTGGCAGTTGTTTCATGGTCGATTCTGCCTAGTGGCATCTTGGCAATTGATTTGGCAGCGATTGTAATCGCGGACACGCCTTTTTCCGGTGCAACCCCGGCATGGGCGGTTTTCCCGTAAATAACCGCTTTTACTTTAGCTTGTGTTGGCGCGGCAACCACAACGTTACCGACCAAGCCGTCGCTGTCAAGTGCATAACCATATTTTGCCTTCAATAATGATGGGTCGATCGCTTTTGCGCCAAGCAGACCGGATTCTTCGCCGACCGAGATGACGAATTGAATCAAACCGTGCGGCAAATCGTTTTCCTTTAACAACCGGATGGTTTCAAGCATAACCGCAATCCCGGTTTTATCATCGGCACCAAGGATCGTTGTTCCATCAGTCACGACATAGCCATCTTTAATCGACGGTTTTACACCCTTCGCCGGTGTTACCGTATCCATGTGGCAGGAAAAATATATCGGGTCGACACCCTCCTTCGTCGCCGGAAGTGTACAAATTAAGTTGCCGGCGCCATGTCCTGTCACAGCCGTTGTATCGTCTTCAAAAACATCGAGACCCAAATCGGTAAATTTTTGCTTTAATACCTTGGCGATTTCAGTCTCAAATTTCGTTTCTGAATCAATTTGGACTAGCTCTAAAAATTCATTTAAAAGACGTTCTTGATTCACCATTGTGTCAAAACCTCCATTAATATGTACTACTCACTATTTTAGTATACCTTTTACTTTTCATGCCATCAATGAAGGCAGGCTAAAATAACCTGCCTTCAGAAAAATATTACAAAGGTATATTCCCATGCTTCTTATATGGACGTGACTCTTTTTTATTACGAAGCATTTCCAACGATTGAATAATTTTGATTCTCGTTTCCCGTGGGTCAATGACATCATCGACCATGCCCCGGGATGCCGCCACATACGGGTTGGCAAATTTGTCGCGGTACTCCTCAATTTTTTGCTGTCTGACCAGCTCAGGATTCTCGCTGTTTTGAATTTCTTTGGCAAAAATGATGTTGGCGGCACCCTGCGGACCCATAACCGCGATTTCGGCATTCGGCCAAGCAAAAACAAGGTCTGCACCGATTGACTTACTATTCAGTGCTACATAAGCACCCCCATATGCCTTGCGTAAAATAACCGTCAGCTTTGGTACAGTCGCCTCCGAATAGGCATATAAAATTTTGGCCCCGTGGCGAATGATGCCCCCATGCTCCTGCTTTACTCCCGGGAAGAAACCGGTAACATCCTCAAATGTAATGATTGGTATATTAAAAGAATCACAGGTTCTGATAAACCTTGACGCTTTATCGGAGGAATCAATGTCCAAACCGCCGGCCATCACCTTAGGCTGATTGCAAACAAGCCCGACTGTTTCACCTTTGATTCTTGCAAAGCCGACGACAATATTTCGGGCAAAATCCTTTTGGATTTCCATAAAAGAACCTTGGTCGACCACCTGCTCTACAACTGTCCGAACATCATAAGGCCGAACTGCATCAAATGGAATCACATCCGTCAGATCCGGACGATAATCGTCATCTTCAGCCACATCCAGCCGCGGTGGCTTTTCTTCATTATTTTGCGGCAAATAGCTTAATAGATTGCGAACCTGCTGCAACGCTTCCTGCTCTGTCGCAGCACTAAAATGGGCATTGCCGCTGATCGTGTTATGTACTCGCGCCCCGCCGAGGTCCTCCGCACTGATTTTTTCACCGGTCACCGTTTCAATTACCTTTGGACCAGTAATAAACATCTGAGATGTTTCTTCCACCATGAACACAAAGTCAGTTATTGCAGGCGAATATACGGCCCCTCCGGCACAAGGCCCCATAATAACGGAAATTTGTGGAATCACGCCGGAATAAATCGAGTTGCGATAAAAAATGTGGCCATAACCGTCAAGGGAGACTACCCCCTCTTGAATCCGCGCACCGCCAGAGTCATTTAGCCCGACAAACGGTGTTCCATTTTTGGCTGCCAAGTCCATAACTGTGGCGATTTTCTTGGCATGCATTTCCCCCAAGGCTCCTCCAAACACGGTAAAGTCTTGAGAGAATAGGTAAATTGGCCGGCCATTCACTTTCCCGTAGCCTGTTACAACACCATCCCCCGGCCCTTTCTGCTCATCTAGTCCAAAATCATTGGTACGGTGTTCAATAAACGGATTTAATTCAACAAAGCTGTCTTTATCCACAAGCAGTTCAATCCGTTCGCGTGCGGTTAATTTTCCCTTTTCATGCTGTTTTTCAATCCGTTCGTCCCCGCCGCCAAGCTCAACCTCTCTTCGCTTATCATACAATTCGTTAATTTTTTCATAGATGTCCATCCCATTACCCCTTCTTTCCTTTCTTTTCGCAAAGTTCTACCAGGACGCCATGTGCCGACTTAGGATGCATAAAAGCAATATCAGCCCCGCCCGCACCCGGCCTTGGCGCTTCATCTATCATGCGAATGCCTTGTTCCTTCATCTCAGCGATTCTTTCTTCAATGGATTCAACCCCGAGCGCCACATGATGGATGCCCTCGCCGCGTTTTTCAATAAACTTGGCAATCGTGCTGTCCACCGACATCGGCTCAAGCAATTCAAGCTTTGTTTCACCTGCTTGCAAAAATGCCACCTTAACCTGCTGACTTTGCACCTCTTCAATCGCTAATAACGGCAGTTTGAGCACCTCCGTGTAAAACGGAAGTGTATCCTCTAAAGACTTAACAGCAATACCGATGTGATCAACTTTTTTAATCATATTTACCCCTCTGTTTCAATTTTAACATTGTTGCGACAATTATTGTATTCGGGAAAAAGTTCATAAATCCTTCCTATATTGTGAAGGTTCTTCCGTTGTTTGATTGGGCTTTTCCTAGTAAAATAGAAGAAAGCTTGTTTTAAGGAGGTTTCTTCTAATGTCCAAAAAGAAACATAGAAAAATTGTTGTTTATTTAATGCTAATTGCCATGCTTGCTTCGACCCTCCTGATTGGAATTGGCCAATTTATCCGCTAAATATAAAAGGGGATTGTTCGAATGACGAACAATCCCTTTTGCTTTTTATTTGATGGCCCCGTGCTCACGAGCCAACAGTTCAAACGATTTTTCGGAAGATATAATTAATATTTTTGTTCCTAATGGAATTAATGGATAAAGCGAAGTAACCACTTCATTTTGTGTACGGATACATCCTTGTGAAACATATTTGCCGATTGTAGCCGGCTGATTGGTGCCATGAATTCCGTAAGTTCTGCCGTCGGTATCCTGAGCATCAAAACCAATCCATGCTGATCCAAGCGGATTACGGGAATCCCCTCCTGGAATGTCCTTCTTTCGGTAGTATGGATTTTTCGCTTTGACGATGATGGTAAACAACCCTTCCGGCGTTAATTCCTGGTTTTTGCCAGTCCCGACACTTACGACTGTTTGGACCTTGTTATCCTCAACCAATGCCAGTTCGTTATTACTTTTATTGACAATGACAAACGGATCACCAGGCAAAGGGTTTGGCCCGAGTGGCCAAAGCGGGGAAGCAATCAGGATTGACAAAAAGAATTTGATCATGTTTATCAACCTGCCTTTTTCCCCTTAGTATGGTTCCATAGGCATCCTCTAATACATTTTTTAGAGCATTTTTTCCAGGAATTCCTGTGCCCGTTTGCTGTTTGGTTTTGTGAAGAATTCTTCCGGTGCAGTATCTTCAACAAGCACGCCGCCGTCGAGAAACAGGACACGGTCCGCTACCTCTCTGGCAAAGCCCATTTCATGGGTTACAATCGCCATCGTCATGCCTGTATGTGCCAGTGACTTCATGACTTCCAGTACTTCTTTGACCATCTCGGGGTCTAGGGCCGAGGTAGGTTCATCAAACAGCATAACCTCCGGCTGCATGGCCAACGCTCTGGCAATGGCTACCCTCTGCTTTTGCCCGCCGGACAATCTTGTCGGATACTCATTTGCTTTATCTGATAATCCTACTCTTTCTAGCAATTCGTATGCGAATTTTTCCGCTTCCGCCTTTGCCAGTCCTTTAACCTTAATAGGGGCGTAAGTAAGATTTTGCAGAACAGTTTTATGTGGAAATAGGTGAAAATGCTGAAACACCATGCCGACATTTTGCCGTACCTTCATGATATTTGTTTTTTGGTCAGTTACCTCTTGGTCTCCAACCCAGATTCTTCCGCTAGTTGGCGCTTCAAGGAGGTTCATGCAGCGGAGAAAAGTCGATTTCCCGGAGCCCGACGGCCCAATAATCGCCACAACTTCACCTGTCTTAATTGACGTGGAAATTCCTTTTAAAACTTCCAATTTACCGTAAGATTTATGCAAGCCTTCTACCTTAATCACTGCGTCTCATTCTCCTTTCCAGCGCTTTTCCGAGGAACGTCAGGGTAATGACCATTAAGTAATAGATCACCCCAGCGATGATTAATGGCTCAAAATAGGAATAATATTCAGCCCCGACCTGATAAGAACGGCGCATAATATCCATAACCCCGATGGTTGTCACAATCGCTGATTCCTTCGTTAAGGTAATAAATTCGTTCATTAATGCCGGCAGGATATTCTTAAGCGCCTGCGGCAGGATGATATCCCACATCATTTTTCTGTACGGGACACCAAGAGCCATCGCCGCTTCCTGCTGGCCTTTGTCCACAGCAAGGATACCGGCCCGAATAATCTCAGAAATATAAGCTGCCGAATTGAGCGCAAATGATAATACAGCCGCCGCATATGGCTCAATTTGATAGCCAAAAATTTGTGGCGAACCGTAATAGATTAACATCAACTGCAATACGAGCGGTGTACCGCGGAAAATGGATGTATAAATATCGGCGAACCAGCCGAGAGCTTTAATTGAACTAATTTTAAAAAGAGATAAGATAATACCAAAGATAAACCCCAAAACCCCTGCGAGAATAACAATTTTCAATGTAATCATTATTCCTTTTAAAATATAGGGCAAGGAGGGAATGAATTGCATAAAATCCAAATTCATCGATGTACCTTCCTTTCATAAAAAAAATAGCAGAGACGCCTGGTAAAATTAGCTTTCCCAAACGTCTCTCCAGTCATGTTTTTTAGTTTTCGCCGCCAAACCACTTTACTACTAATTTGTCTAGTTCACCGTTTTCTTTCATTTTCTTTAATTCCGCATTAAATTTCTCAGTTAAATCACTATTTTTCTGGAATGCGATTGCTGAACCGGCTTCCTCCGGGTCATCGCTCAATGTGAAACCTTTTAAGTCTTTATCATTCGCGAAATAGCCTTTTGCCACAGTGTCCTCGATAATGGCAGCATCAAAGCGGCCTGACTTGATCTCCTGAATCAATTCCGGAATCCGGTTGCGGTCCTGGATATTAAGCGCTACTTTTTCATTGATTTCTTTTGCTTTTCCTTCTTGGATCGATCCAAGCTGAACACCGACAGTCTTGCCTTTTAAATCCTCAATGGACTCAATCCCGCTATCCTGCTTAGAGACAATCATGTGCTGTGCTGTATAATAAATATCACTGAAGTCAACGTTTTTCTTTCTTTTCTCGGTAGGAGTCATTCCTGCCAAAACAAAGTCTGCCTGCCCTGACTTAAGAGCTTGAACCAAGCCATTGAAATCCATATCCTTGATTTCGAGTTCATAACCAAGCTTGCTGGTGATTGCTTTTGCTAAATCAACATCAAATCCGATAATCTCGTCGCTTTTCTCTGTTTCGATATATTCAAATGGTGCATAGTCAGCAGAAGTCGCCATTACCAAAACCTTTTTATCGCCACTGGCTTTGCCAGCTTTATCACTAGTGCCACAAGCGGCAAGTACGCCGATCGTCAACATCAAAGTTAATAATAAAATTAAACCTTTTTTCATCTCGTTTTCCCCCTGAAGTTTAGTAGATTGATAAATTAATAATTATTCAATGTAATGAATTTTAACACATGAACATAATTATGCAAATATATTTTTAAAAATTCGTCGAAATTTTTTTGGAGTAATTTTTTCCATAAAAAAAACCAACCTCCAAATAAAGGAGGTTGGCGTTTTAATGGATTAGACTTCTTCACAGTATTTCTCAAATTCCTGCTGTAGCTTAGCAACGACGGTTGCCGGGTCATAGCCCTCAATTTGATGACGTTCCACCATCGAACAAATTTTTCCGTCCTTTAACAGGGCAAATGATGGTGAGGATGGCGGATAGCCGGTGAAATAGCTGCGTGCTGTTTCAGTTGCCTCTTTATCCTGTCCGGCAAAAACCGTGACAAGATGATCGGGGCGCTTATCATAATGTATTGCATAGGCTGCCGCCGGACGGGCGATACCGCCGGCACAGCCGCAAACGGAATTAATCATGACTAAAGTTGTGCCTTTTTTTGATAAAGCTTCTCCCACTTCTTCTGGTGTCTTTAGCTCCTCATAACCGGCAGCCGAAATTTCCTGACGTGCCTGGCGGACAACATCATTCATAAAAATGTTAAAATCCATGCTCATTGAATTCACTCCTTTAAATCTCTATATAACACCATCATAACAGTTGTAATAGGTTGATTCAAATGATTATTACCGGCTGCAAAAGGAAAACTGCCGCGGTACGGCAGTCCTAGTCTTTCTGGGCTAGAAACGCTTGAAACAGCTGCTCCACAGCTGTCGCCACCGTTGTTTCTCCGGCAATCACTTCATTCTCGTATTTTGGCAGCAGGTTTTTAACTTCTTTACTGCCAAAAAATTGATAATGGAGCTGGTCAGTAATCATGGAATAAAGCCATTCTTTTGATTGGCCCTTTCTTCTATCCTCAAAAACCCCCGATTTCTTTGTCTTTTGTTCAAAGGTTTGAATCACCCTCCACACATCACCGATTCCTTCATGTGTCATCGATGAACATGCGTATGCTTTTGTGGCCCAGCCCTTCGTTGCAGGCTGGAGAAAATGGAGGATACGATTAAATTCTTTTCGTGTTTTTTCGGCAATGGGCTTATTCGATCCATCCGCCTTATGGACAATAATCCCATCGGCCAATTCCATAATACCTTTTTTCATCCCCTGCAGTTCATCTCCGGCACCGGTCAGGACGAGCAGCATGAAAAAGTCCACCATATCACGGATGATGACCTCACTTTGGCCAACACCAACTGTTTCAATCAAGATCACATCAAAGCCAGCCGCTTCGCAAATCAGCATGGCTTCCCGCGTTTTCCGGTGCACCCCTCCTAGCTTGCCGGCCGTTGGTGACGGACGGATAAACGCCCTTGGGTTGCGTGACAGTTGTTCCATCCTGGTTTTGTCGCCAAGAATGCTGCCGCCGCTGATTTTCGAGCTTGGGTCAATCGCGAGGACCGCCACTTTTAAGCCAAGTTCGCAAAGGTAAGTTCCAAATGCCTCAATAAAGGTGCTTTTTCCAGCACCCGGCACCCCGGTAATTCCGATGCGGATTGAATTTCCTGTATGGACTAACAACTTTTGCAGAAGCACCTGCGCTTTTTGAAAATGCTGCTCGGCATTGCTTTCTACCAGGGTAATCGCTCGGGCCAGCAAACTCCTGTCTCCCTTTAATACCCCCTGATAGAGTTCCTCAATAGAAGGCTCAGAGGAGCGGCGCTTCTGGAAGCGGATGTTTTTTTGAATCGATGCCGCTTGCCCTCCCTGTTCCTGACCTTTGCGGATGACGGTTGAAAATTTGTCCGGTTCATTTGGGTTTACCCATTCCGGTCTTTGCTCCCCCGTCATTTAATTTGCCACTTCCTCGTACCCAAGCTGTTTATAAATCTCCTTGATCACCTTTTGCGCGGCAACGGGAATAATCGTGCCAGGACCGAAAATGGCAGCTGCCCCGTTGTCATATAAGAACTCATAGTCCTGGGCTGGTATTACGCCACCGACAACGACGAGAATATCCTGCCGGCCGAGCTGTTTCAATTCATCAACAAGCTGCGGCAACAGGGTCTTATGGCCGGCGGCAAGCGAGCTCATCCCGATGACATGGACATCATTTTCAACCGCTTGGGCCGCTGTTTCCCCTGGGGTTTGGAACAAGGGACCGATATCGACATCAAAGCCAAGGTCAGCGAACGCGGTAGCAATAACTTTGGCGCCGCGGTCATGACCGTCCTGGCCCATCTTTGCAATCAGAATACGAGGTCTGCGACCTTCATTTTCAAGGAACTCGTCCGTCATCCGTTGTACTTCGGCAATTTCTTCTTCATTGGAAAACGCTGTGCTATAGACGCCGCTAATGGAGCGGATAATCGCTTTATGTCTTCCGGCCGCTCTTTCAATCGCGTCGGAAATTTCGCCTAATGTCGCTCTGACGCGAGCGGCTTTTACGGCAAGCTCTAACAGATTTCCCTCACCGGATATAGCTGCATTCGTCAGGCCGTTCAACGCCTCTTCCACTTTTTGCGGGTCACGGGCTGCCTTAAGCTGATTCAATTTTTCAATTTGCTTTAAACGGACTGCGGTATTGTCAATATCGAGAATGTCGATCGGTTCTTCTGTTTCAAGGCGATAGCGGTTCACGCCAATAATCGTTTCCTTTCCGGAGTCGATTTGCGCCTGCCGTTTTGCAGCTGCCTCTTCAATTCTCATCTTTGGCAGCCCGGTTTCAATCGCTTTTGCCATTCCTCCAAGGTTCTCAATTTCTTCGATATGGGTCCATGCCCGGTTGATTAATTCTTGTGTCAATTTTTCCACATAATAGGAACCGGCCCATGGATCGATTACCTTGGTGATTCCGGTTTCTTCTTGTAAAAATAACTGGGTGTTACGGGCGATCCGCGCCGAAAAATCAGTCGGCAGGGCAATCGCTTCGTCCAAGGCATTGGTGTGAAGCGATTGGGTATGACCCATTGCGGCCGCATGCGCTTCAATCAGCGTCCGGGTAACGTTGTTAAACGGGTCCTGCTCAGTTAGGCTCCAGCCGGATGTCTGGGAATGGGTCCGAAGTGCCATCGATTTTTCATTTTTCGGCTGGAACGATTTCATCATCTTGGCCCAGATGAAGCGGGCGGCCCGCATTTTTGCCACTTCCATGAAATAGTTCATGCCGATTGCCCAGAAGAACGATAGGCGTGGCGCAAATGAATCAATATCAATCCCGGCTTTTAAACCGGTTCTGACGTATTCAAGACCGTCCGCCAAAGTATAGGCCAATTCTATATCAGCCGGTGCACCAGCCTCCTGCATATGGTAGCCGGAGATACTGATGCTATTGAACTTTGGCATGTATTTAGACGTATATTCAAAAATATCGGCAATGATTTTCATCGACATTTCCGGAGGGTAGATATAGGTATTGCGAACCATGTATTCCTTCAAGATATCATTTTGAATCGTCCCAGCCAACTTATCCTGGCTGACTCCCTGTTCCTCAGCAGTGACAATAAAAAATGCGAGGACCGGAAGCACCGCCCCGTTCATCGTCATTGAGACGGACATTTGCTCTAATGGAATCCCGTCAAAAAGGGTTTTCATGTCAAGAACCGAATCAATCGCCACTCCAGCTTTACCAACATCACCAATTACCCGTGGATGGTCAGAGTCATAGCCCCGGTGGGTGGCTAGGTCAAAGGCGACCGACAGTCCCTTTTGCCCCATTGCCAAATTGCGTCGATAGAAGGCATTACTTTCTTCTGCAGTAGAAAAACCGGCATACTGCCTGACGGTCCAAGGACGATTAACGTACATTGTCGGATAGGGTCCGCGTGTATAAGGCGGCAGTCCCGGCATGTGGTCAAGATGCTCCAGGTAATCACGGTCTTTCTTTGTATAGAGCGGTTTTAAGCTGATTTGTTCATTAGTTTCGAACAGCAACTCGTCAATCGACCCGTCCATTTCATTGTCGACTTGTTTCTTCCATTCTGCTTCCGTCAAAAACTCCCGCTCGTTGAATAATTTCGCGTTTTGAAAATCAGGCTTCATTTACGGTCACCTCCATTACCGAAAGGATGTTTCTCAGTGCTTCATAGCAATTGCTCTTCACGTGGATAAACTGGTTAATGCCTTCCTCTTCCCATTGTGCTTGCTGCACTTTTTCCGGTAGTCCGGCTAGCAAAACGTTTAAGCTAGGAAACTCTAATTTTAAGGCTTTTAGAATTTCATGGCCCATTTGTTCATATTGTTCATTTGTGCCGCAGAAGCAGACATAATTTGTCTTCAGGCTTGCAAAATATTGTTGGGCATCCTCAAGCGTGAAAATGGGCTTACTTTCAATCGTGTGGATCCCTCCGGCGGCCAAAAAGCCTTTCATAAAATCTAATCTAGGCTTATGTTGTTTTAGCTCTCCGAGACAAAGCATGGCTACGGATGGTACCGAACCAGTTTTTTCGGTAAATTGCCGTGCCTGTTGGCGAAGTTCCTCGTATGGTTCTGCCAGTCTCCGCTGTTGGACTGCCATGAATTGTCTTTCAATGTTCGTCTCCTGTTTGTACTGTGGAACCAGTTCATCCAATTTTGCATAGACATTGGTTCCGATGATGCTTTGCTTTCTTGTTTGTATATCGAGGTTCCTTTTTTCATAGATTACGGCAATTTGCTGCTGCAACCAGTTGGTTTTTAAGGCTTCTAACAATCCGCCGTTTGCGTCAATTTGCTGGAAGAACTCCCATGCTTTTTCGGCCAGTTCCGTTGTTAACGCTTCGATATACCAGGAACCGCCGGCTGGGTCAACCACTTTTTTCAAATGAGCCTCTTCTTTTAGAATTAGCTGGATATTGCGGGCAATCCGCTCTGAAAAGTCGTTAGCTCCAGTAAGTTTATCGAACGGAACCACATGCAAATAATGGACCCCGCCCAGCACCGCGGCAAATGCCTCGTTTGCAGAGCGCAGTAAATTGACATGGTGATCATGGATTGTTTTTGTAAAATAAGACGTCTCGGCTGCCATATGCATTTTTCTTGCATTTGTTTCGGCACCAAAAAGTTCAGTTATTTTATTCCAAACGATGCGGGCCGCTCTCAGTTTGGCCAGTTCCATAAAGAAATTGCTGCCTATCGAGAATTGGAATACCATTTTAGACAAAGCTTGATCGATCGGCATGCCTACTTCAGTCAATTGCTGGATATAAAATACCCCTGCAGCTGCGGAAATAGCGAGTTCTTGAACAGCGTTCGCCCCTCCATTATGATATGGGCTTGTATCAACCAGGACGGTCCGCAAATTCGGGAATTTTTCGGCTGCCTGGAGAACCTCTTCACACCAATTATGGAGATACTCTGATTCAATTGCCCCTTCTTTTGCAAAAAGAGAAATCGGGTCATTTGCGATATATCCTGTAGCATCGTTTTTCAGTTGATTCAATAATTTTGCTTTTTCCCATTTCGCGTTGATGGCAAATGGATATTGGGTGACTAACTCCCCAACAATATCCGAAAAATTTTCTGCTATGTCTTTGGAGACTTCAACTGAAATTGCTGTTTGCCCCTTTTCAACAGCATGGTGAAGCTTCTGCTTTAGTTGTTCCGGGGATTGTGCGGTGAGCCGCTGGGCTACCTTCCAGTCACGAGTTATATAGCCAAGCGGGCTGGTTCCCCTCCGAAAGTCGCTGCCGCCAGAGTAATCCGGCACAGGCTGTTCATCATGGGAGGTATAAAGCGGTTTCAAAATAATATTTTCATATGTAGCATTTTGCAAAGTCTCAACTTTTCTTCCTCTAAGAGATTCCTCTGCTTTTGCTTTCCAATCGTCCAAAGAATTGGCTGCAAAGGTTTGATTCTTTATCGTTTCCAAGTCCCCGTCCCCCTTTCAAGGCTTAATTGAAATAAAATTCAATTAATTTTATTTTAGAATACAAAGCCCATTCAGGCAATGATAACGGACGAAATAGGAGCGATTTCTAAAATGCCTATTGACGGTTCTATTCAAATAGTCTATTTTTAAATTAACTACTTTGCATTGCAAGGTAGTAATTTATTCATCAGCTATCTTGCAATGCAATATACCAATTGAAAGGATACAAACCATGTCATTACGAAGCCAACTTTTAAAGGGGATACTGGATGGATGCATACTTGCTGTTATTGAAAAGGAACCAGTGTACGGCTACGAGCTTTCAAAAAAATTGCAGAATGCTGGTTTAAAGGACGTAAGTGAAGGAACGATTTACCCCGTGCTATTGCGCCTGCAAAAGAACGGCTACATACGCGGCGAGATGCAGCCCTCCGAATCGGGGCCGAATCGAAAGTATTATTATTTAACGGACACGGGGCGTGAGGCACTCAGGGACATTGCCCTGGAATGGGAAGAAATCGTTATTCCTGCAAATTTTTTATTAAAAAGGGGGATTCAAAATGATGGAAGCAAAGCAGTTGATTGAAATGAACAACCGGCGGCGGACAGAATTAACACCTGAAAACGAACAGTATTATTCTGATTTTCTAATTTATATCCGACTACAGTTTTTTCTCTCTGAGCAACAATCAGAGGAAATATTAATGGAAATATTGGATCATATCATTGAGGGACAAAAAGAAGGGAAAACAGCTTTGAAAATTTTCGGAAATGACCCTAAAGCGTTTGCGGATGAGCTCATCGCCCAAATGCCAAAAGAAAATAAACGCAATCTTGCCAGATTTATTTCAAGCCTTTCCTTAAATATGCTGGGCTACCTTTTGATGATACGCGGTGCGATTATTTATATCATTTCCTTCTTTAAAGATGTGGACATTGCTGTCTACCCGATAAAATCAGTGCTAGTGTTTTGCGTAATTTTGGGAGTGGGTTTATTTAGTGCCTGGGCCATTTTCAAAATCATTGGCGGTTCACTTTTCATGGAGAAGAAAAATAGTGCCGCAGATACAGTGAAAGCGGCTGTTGTTGGAATGACAGCATTTGGCGTTATTTTTTCTTCAAGCCACTTTTTACCGAACGTTGGACCGAATTTTGATTTTTCGTGGTATTTTTCTTTGATTATTGGATTATTGGTTTGGGGTGCATCAAGGTATTTGAAAAATTGGTAACCCCCCCTTTTACTAGCAATTCCTTCTTTTAGAACAAATCTGGCCGCCTATGTAGGCGGCCATTTTTAACATTAGTAAATGGAAGTAGTCGATTTTGACATGTTTTCGATGATTTCTTTAACTCTGGCAAGGAATCGTCCGCATACAAGACCATCCAACACGCGGTGATCCAGCGACATGCACAGATTGACCATGTCACGGACAGCAATCATCCCATTGTTCATGACAACTGGGCGTTTTACGATCGATTCAACCTGGAGAATCGCTGCCTGCGGGTAATTGATGATACCCATAGATTGCACCGAGCCAAACGAGCCAGTGTTATTCACTGTAATGGTGCCACCCTGCATATCTTCAGGACGCAGCTTTCCGGAACGGACCTTTACAGCCAGATCGGAAATTTCCCGTGCAATTCCCTTGATTGTCTTTTCATCAGCATTTTTGATGACTGGAACAAATAAGGCATCATCTGTCGCTACTGCAATGGAAATGTTGATATCTTTCTTTTGAATGATTTTGTCACCGGCCCACATCGAGTTGATTTGCGGGTATTCTTTCAGTGCCTGGGCGACCGCCTTCACAAAGAAAGCAAAAAACGTTAAATTAAAGCCCTCTTTTTTCTTGAACTCATCTTTAAGCGAGTTTCTGTACTCCACAAGATTGGTAGCATCGACTTCGACCATTGTCCAGGCATGCGGCACTTCGTGCTTGCTGCGGAGCATATTGGCAGCAATTGCTTTGCGTACCCCAGTAACAGGAATTTCAATGTCTCCGGTACCTACCGGAATTGAAGGCGCAGGTGCCATTGCCGCTGGTGCTGTAGGCTGGGTAGAAACTGCCTGCTGAGCCGGCTCAGCTTGTTGAACAGGCTGTTCAACTGGTGCTGCCTTTTGCCCCGCAACAGGAATATTTCCGGACTCGATAATCTGCAACAAGTCCTTACGGGTGATCCGTCCGCCTGCACCGGTGCCTGACACCTGGCTTAAATCGATGCCATGCTCTTGGGACAGTTTTAGAACAGCTGGTGAGTAACGGGCTTTGTTGCCTTGGTCTTTACTGTCAGCTGCAGCGACTGCGCCAGCATCAGCAGCCTCAACGCCAGCCTGCGGCGCAGAAACTTCCGCGGCAACACCGCCGCCTTCCGTTTCAATCTTACAAATAATTTCGCCAACCGCTAGTGTGTCGCCTTCCCCGGCAATCAGTTCTTTAATGATCCCAGTAAAGGAGGACGGCACTTCGGCATTTACCTTATCGGTCATGACCTCAGCAAGCGGGTCGTATTTGTTTACCTTATCACCAACTGAGACAAGCCATTTGCTAATTGTACCTTCTGTAACACTTTCGCCTAACTGCGGCATTTTAATCAATTCAAGTGCCATATCTAAACCTCCTAGAACTCCGCAAGCTCGCGCATTGCTTTTTCCACTTTATCCGGATTGATCATAAAGAATTTTTCCATTGTTGGTGCATAGGGCATCGCCGGAACGTCCGGACCGGCCAGGCGTTTAATTGGCGCATCCAATTCAAATAGGCAATGTTCCGCGATAATCGCTGCGACCTCACTCATTATGCTTCCTTCTTTATTGTCCTCGGTCACAAGCAACACCTTACCCGTCTTCGATGCCGCTTCAATAATCGCTTCTTTGTCGAGCGGATAGACTGTCCGTAAATCCAGAATATGTGCTGAAATTCCGTCCTTCGCCAATTTTTCCGCAGCCTGAAGGGCAAAATGAACGCAAAGGCCATAAGTGATAACAGTAATATCTTCTCCTTCGCGCTTCACATCGGCTTTTCCGATTGGCAGCGTATAATCTTCTGTTGGGACTTCCCCTTTAATTAAGCGGTAAGCCCGTTTATGCTCGAAAAATAGCACCGGATCATTATCGCGAATGGCTGCTTTTAACAGCCCCTTTACATCATACGGCGTAGAAGGCATAACAATCTTTAAACCCGGCTGATTGGCAAACACCGCTTCCACCGACTGCGAGTGATAAAGGGCGCCGTGAACGCCGCCTCCATAAGGAGCACGAATCACAATCGGGCAGTTCCAGTCATTGTTGGACCGATAGCGAATTCTTGCTGCTTCGGAAATAATTTGGTTTACTGCCGGCATGATAAAGTCGGCAAATTGCATTTCCGCAATCGGGCGCATCCCGTACATCGCCGCACCGATACCAACACCGGCAATTGCCGATTCTGCCAGCGGCGTATCGATGACCCGCTCTTCGCCAAATTGTTCGTATAAGCCCTGCGTTGCCTTAAACACACCGCCTTTTACCCCAACATCCTCACCAAGGACAAAAACCTTTGGATCCCGTTCCATTTCCTCACGAATCGCCATTGTTACGGCATCGATATATGAAATTATCGCCATTTTCCTTCCCCCTTACCTGTCAGCATAAACAAATTTCATCGCGTGCTCCGGCGCTGCATACGGTGCATTTTCAGCATAATCAGTTGCTTCGTTCACCAATTTCATGACACGGTCATTGATTTCCTTTTCAAGCTCGTCGTTCATAACACCTGTTTCTTTTAAATAGGCGCCAAAGGTAATAATAGGATCTTTTGTTTTCGCCTTTGCAACTTCATCCGGAGCTCGGTAAGTGCGGTCATCATCATCGGAAGAGTGTGGAGTCAGGCGATAAGAAACCGTTTCAATCAAAGTTGGGCCTTCCCCGCGACGTCCTCGGTCTGCCGCTTCTTTTACTACTTTGTATACTTCAAGCGGGTCATTGCCATCCACGGTAAATCCAGGCATACCGTACCCAATCGCCCGGTCAGAAACGTTTTCACAGGCCAATTGCTTTTCTATCGGTACTGAGATCGCATATTTGTTATTTTCGCACATAAAAATCACCGGAAGCTTGTGGACACCGGCAAAGTTTGCCCCTTCATGGAAATCTCCCTGATTTGAGGAGCCTTCACCAAAGCTGACATAGGTGACAAAATCCTTTCTTTCCATTTTTCCAGCAAGTGCGACACCTACTGCGTGCGGCACCTGAGTGGTAACCGGAGACGAGCCCGTTACAATCCGGTTTTTCTTTTGTCCAAAGTGCCCAGGCATTTGCCGTCCGCCAGAGTTCGGATCCTCCGCTTTGGCAAATCCGGACAGCATCAGTTCTTGAGTTGTCATCCCAAAAGCGAGAACTACTCCCAAATCACGATAGTACGGGCATATATAGTCTTTTTCACGGTCAAGGGCAAAAGCAGCGCCAACCTGGGCGGCCTCCTGTCCTTGACATGAAATCACAAAAGGTATTTTTCCGGCACGGTTTAATAGCCACATCCGTTCATCAATCCGGCGGGCAAGGAGCATCGTTTCATACATATCCAGCACTTTTTCGTCAGATAACCCTAACGCTTCATGACGCTTTTCCACCATTGCATTCATTCCTCCCGATTGTTCGCTTGTTATTCATTTTTTCACAATTTCAATATTGGAAACTAAAGCCGGAAAAAAAGATGCTGAATACCAGCAACCTTTCTTCCTAAAAGTCCACTCTTAATCTAAAAATTAACCATGTATGGCTTTCCCATCCACTGCCAGCGCGGCTTCCCCAATAGCCTCTGACAAAGTTGGGTGCGGATGAATCGTATGAGCAATTTCCCATGGTACGGCATCCAATACCATTGCCAAGCCTGCCTCTGAAATCATATCGGTCACGTGCGGGCCAATCATATGGACACCGAGTAGATCTTCCGTCTCCTCGTCAGCGATGATTTTGACAAATCCATCCGCCTCACCGAACACAAGCGCTTTACCGATAGCCCGGAAGGAGAACTTGCCCACCTTTACTTTATGGCCTTTTTCCTTGGCCTGCTCCTCGGTAATACCGACACTGGAAACCTCAGGACTCGAATAAATGCATCGTGAAACCAGATTATAATCTATAGGTGAAGGATCTTCTCCGGTAATATGCTCCACGGCAACGATGCCTTCATGGGAAGCAACGTGGGCCAGCTGCAGGCCGCCAATCACATCGCCAATCGCATATATATGGGATTCTTTTGTTTGAAAAAATTCATTGGTCACAATAAATCCTTTTTCAACTTGAATCTCGGTATTTTCAAGCCCAATTCCTTCTGTATTTGCCTGCCGCCCCACAGAAACGAGCAATTTTTCCGCTTTAAATTCCCTTATTTCGCCTTTTACCTCGGCGGAAACGGAAACACCATTATCCTTAACAAGTGTTTCAGCAAGGACTTTTGCACCAGTTATTAGCTTGAGACCTTTTTTCTTCATTAACCGCTGCATTTCTTTGGAGATATCTTTATCCTCGGTCGGGATTACCCGGTCAGCGTATTCTATTACGGTAACCTCAACCCCGAAATCGGAGAGCATCGAAGCCCATTCGATTCCGATCACACCGCCGCCAACAATGATGATTGAGCTTGGCAAAGATTGCAGTTGCAATGCTTCATCAGAGGACATCACGTACTCCCCATCGATTTCCAATCCAGGCAATGTCCGCGGTCTCGAACCGGTCGCGATTATCACATTCTTTGGAAGTAGCATTTCATTTTCCGAACCGTTGTTCATTTCCACTGATATCGTTCCCGGCATCGGCGAAAAAATTGATGGACCAAGAATTCGGCCGATTCCTTCGTAAATATCAATTTTTCCTTGCTTCATTAAATGCTGAACACCTTTATGAAGCTGGTCGACAATTTTATTTTTCCGTTCTTGAACTTTGCTAAAATTAACTGATACATCGCCAGTGATGACCCCAAACTCTTCACCGCGTTTCGTTGTGGCGTATACTTCCGCACTTCTAAGCAGCGCTTTGCTTGGAATACAGCCTTTATGAAGGCAGGTGCCGCCCAGTTTCCCTTTTTCAACGATGGCTGTTTTTAAGCCTAGCTGTGACGCGCGAATGGCAGCAACATAACCGCCGGTTCCCCCGCCTAGTATCACTAAATCATATTCTTGTGCCACGTTTTCTTCCTCCTAAAAACCCCTATATTTTAACCGTTTCAAATTTGCCGGGATATTCTTTAACCTCTTCCTCGCCACGCAAGACCCGGAGTGCTCCTTCCGCTAAGGCTTGCAATTCATTCTCTCCCGGATGGACAATCACATCGGCAATCCAATTAATGCGCTCGCTGATTGATCGGACAAAATCCTTCCCATAGGCTAGCCCCCCTGTTAACACGATGGCATCCACTTTTCCGGAAAGCACAGCGCTTGCCGCTCCAATTTCTTTAGCTACCTGATAGGCCATCGCCTCATACACAAGTTCCGCTTTTTTATCACCTGCGGCAATCCGCTGTTCCACCTTTAGGGCATCGTTTGTTCCCAGGTAGCCAACAAGCCCGCCTTGGCCCACAAGCCGTTTCATAAGCTCATCTCGATAATGTTCTCCCGAAAAGCATAAGGCAATCAGGTCACCGGCCGGAACTGTACCGGCACGTTCAGGGCTAAATGGCCCATCCCCGTGGAGGCCGTTGTTGACGTCAACCACTCTGCCTTGTTTATGGACACCGACGGTGATACCGCCGCCCAGATGGGTGACAATTAAATTCAGCTCATTGTATTTTTTCCCCAATTCCTTCGCCACTCTTCTGGCCACTGCTTTTTGATTCAAGGCATGGAAGATGCTCTTTCGTTCAATTAGGGAAAACCCTGAAATCCGTGCGAGTGGATCTAATTCATCAACTACAACAGGGTCGACGATATAAGCGGGGATATTCAGGGCTGAGGCAATTTCAAACGCGATGATTCCGCCAAGGTTAGAAGCATGCTGACCCGAGAAACCAATCCGCAAGTCACGGAGCATCGTATCGTTAACACCATAGGTCCCGCCTTCAATTGGCCGTAGTAATCCTCCACGCCCGCAAACTGCACTTAACTTGGAAATATTAATTCCTTCGCTATCCAGAGATTCTAGGATGGTGTTTTTTCTAAATTCGTATTGATCAATGATAGTAGGAAAAGCATTGATAATATCTGCATCATGGCGAATGGTTTTCTCTAGAATGGAAATTTCATTATCGAAGACTCCGATTTTAGTGGATGTTGAGCCCGGGTTGATGACGAGAATTCGATAGTTTTTATTTGGCAACGTTTAGCCCTCCGTTTTGCTTCATATATAGAGTAAAAGAGAGTCCTATATCTGGGGAAATAACTGCCGATTCTCTAAAGGCAAAGACGCTGAATTTCTCATTCAGCGTTTTTGCCGGAACATATTTCACCAGTGAAGCAGTTTATCTTGTTCTTCTTCTACTTAAAATGTGGTGGCCATTTTGCAGGAATTGACTTCTTGAATTCCGCATTCTTTCAATTCTTTCTTCAGCCATCCGGTCTGCTGCCACATAGGTAGGGATTCCATCACGCTTGGAAATTTCAATAACCTTTTCAATGCTGTTGTAAATCGTTTCAACCTTTTTCAACGCACGTTCGCTATTGTATCCGTATAGCTCATCGGCAACGTTAATGACCCCGCCGGCATTGATGACATAGTCAGGTGCGTACACGATTCCCAATTCGTGAATAAGGTCGCCGTGACGCGTTTCCTTTAATTGATTATTGGCAGAACCAGCAATGACTTTAGCCTTTAATTGAGGTATTGTGTCGTCATTGATGGTGGCACCTAGAGCACAAGGAGCATAAATATCACATTCAACACTGTAAATTTCATTTGGATCGACCGCCCGGGCGCCGAAGTCTTCAACTGCTCTCATCACAGCTTCCTTATTAATATCTGTTACAATTAGTTGGGCGCCTTCTTCATGCAGGTGGCGACAAAGGGTATAAGCAACGTTACCTACACCTTGGATGGCAATTATTTTGCCTTCAAGCGAATCAGAACCAAAGGCTTCCTTTGCTGCGGCTTTCATTCCACGATACACACCATAGGCTGTAACCGGAGAAGGGTTTCCTGATGAACCGAAGGCAGGAGAAATGCCAGTTACATAGTCGGTTTCTTCATGGATTAAATCCATATCGGCCACTGTTGTACCTACATCTTCCGCAGTAATGTAGCGTCCATTTAAGCCCTGGACATAACGGCCGAAAGCACGGAACATTTCTTCATTCTTGTCTTTGCGCGGGTCGCCGATAATGACTGTTTTACCGCCGCCAAGATTTAAACCGGCTGCTGCATTTTTATATGTCATGCCCTTGGCCAATCTTAACGCGTCTTCGATCGCCGCTTCCTCGGTCTCATATGTCCACATCCGGGTTCCGCCTAATGCAGGTCCCAGAGTTGTATCATGTATCGCAATAATGGCTTTTAATCCTGATTGTTTATCCTGGCAGAATACCACTTGCTCATAATCATAATTTTCCATGTACTTAAAGATTTCCATTTTTTATTCCTCCTCGATTTTTGAAGTAATCTATTTTTGCACAGAACACAATGCCAATGCTAATGAGTAAAGCTTACTTTCAGCTGAATCGGCCCGTGAAGTTAACACAATCGGAGCTTTGGCCCCGGCAATAACAGCGCCGACTTTCGCGCCTGCAAAATAAATCAAAGATTTATACAAGACATTTCCTGTTTCAATCGCAGGTACCAATAAAATGTCTGCCTGTCCCGCCACATCACTTTGAATGCCTTTATGTTCCGCAGCCAAACTGGAGACGGCATTATCAAGGGCAAGCGGACCATCAATAATGCAGCCTGATAGTTGACCACGCTTATTCATCATTGTCAAAGCCGCGGCATCCAACGTGGCCTGCATTGCGGGATTTACGACTTCTACAGCTGCAATCGGTGCGACTTTTGGATTCTTAATCCCGATGGAATTCGCAATCGACACCGCATTTTTTATGATTTGCACCTTTTGCTCCAAATCCGGTGCAATATTCATTGCCGCGTCGGTGACAAGAATAAATCGGTCATATCCTTGGACTTCAAAGACAGCGGTGTGGGATAAAACATTTCCGGTCCGTAATCCGTATTCTTTATTTAAAACTGCTTTTAAAATGATATTGGTCGGAAGATTCCCTTTCATGACGACTTCCGCTTCTTTGTTAAAAATCGCTTTGACAGCTAATTCAGCTGCTTCCGCCTGAGAGGCAGCCTGAATAATCCTTACATGTTTGCCGGTTTTCCAGTCATACTTTTTCAGGTTGAGAATGGTGTTGATTTTTTCCTCATCACCAATTAACAGGAAATCGGCTAGGTCACGTTCCAAAGCATCCAATACCGCTTCAATCACTTCTACATCTTCTGCCGCTGCAACTGCAACTGTTTTTCTATTTGATTGGGTTGCTTTGTCAATCAGTGACTCCAGTAACAAGTTGTCATCAACCCTTTCCATCCATACTGCAACTCCATTTAGTTACTATGCAAGAACCGTGCCATAATATTTTTATGAAAACGCTTTATTTCTACGATGTTCGAGCCTGCAAATTTTTTCACAGTATGAAATTTATTGCGTGCTATTGTTTTCAAGTTTGTATTTTCCGAGCTTATAATATAAATTCCTTACAGACAAGCCAAGTGTTTTTGCTGTCAGCGTCTTGTTTCCCTTAAACCTGCTAAGAGTCTGTTGAATAATCCCCGCTTCGTATTCTTCCATTAATTCTGTTAATGTGCGGCCAGAGGTAATTGGATTGTGACCCCCAGTGTCGAAAACTTCGCTTTCCGTTAGTCGATTTTTCAATTCGGGCAAGTGCCGGATATCAATGAATGATTCGTAATAATTCATAAAAATGATTGCTCTGCCGAGAATATTCTCCAATTCCCTAACGTTACCAGGCCAATCGTACTCCATAAATTTGGTCAGCGCCGCAGATGTGATTCCTTCGACATTGCGCCCATAATCACGGTTTATTTTTAAAATCAGTCTCTCACATAAAGCAGGAATTTCTTCTTTGCGTTTCCTTAATGGCGGTATATGTATTGGCATCCGGTTTAAACGGTAATATAAGTCTTCCCTAAAGGTTCCTTTAGCAATCCCCTTTTCCAAATTGACATTGGTGGCGGCTATTATCCTTACATTAATGGCTATCGGTTTGGTCCCGCCGACACGGAGAATTTCACTTTCCTGAAGGACGCGAAGCAGCTTGGCTTGTGTATTGGCTGACAGTTCCCCGATTTCATCAAGAAAAATGCTGCCATTATTCGCTTCCTCAAAAAGACCCGTTTTCCCCCCTCTTAACGCTCCGGAGAAAGCCCCCGCTTCATAGCCGAACAACTCACTTTCAAGCAATGATTCGGAAATAGCCGCGCAATTCACGCGGATAAATTTGTTATATTTCCGGTCACTGGCATTATGGATGGCGTGGGCAAATAATTCCTTCCCGGTTCCCGATTCCCCGCGAAGCAGGACAGTTGCAGGCGTTTTGGCTCCAAGCTTGGCCTGTTCAATCGCCAGCATCATTTCATCCGATTTGCCGATGATATCTTCAAACGTATATTTTGCTTCAAGCTTGCGAATCAATTGCCGTGCCTGGTTCAATTCCCTGCTGAGCGATTTCATTTCTGACATGTCGTGAATAACTCCAACACTGCCTTTTAATTTTCCGCTTACGATAATCGGGGCAACATTAACGATGACCTCCCGTTTATTGGGGCCCACCCGCATATGTGCACCCCGCACAGCCTTTCTCGTTTGCAGGACTTTCATGTGCATGCTTTCGCCTTCGGAAATATCTGTTGTGGCAGGCTGGCCAATGACTTCTGCTTGCGACAGACCAGTAATCCGTGTATATGCAGGGTTAATCATGATCCCGCGGCCTGTCTCATCCACAACTGAAATCGCGTCATCACTAGAATCGATGATGGCCTGCAGCATTGTTTGTATTTCCTTCAAGTTGGTTATTTCCTCGGCAAGGTTTACGACCTCGGTAATATCCTTAAACACGGCCAGCGCCCCGATCAGTGTTCCGTTTTCCTCTATGATTGGGATCCTGGTGGTAATGATTTTGCGGCCATTGCCCAAGACCATTTCCTGGTTTGTTTCGATTCTGCGTGTTTCTAGAATAATTGGAAGCCTCGTATGCGGAATGACCTCGGCAATATATTTTCCTATCGCCAACTCTTTTTTCAGGTCCATCATCTCCTCGGCCCGGCGGTTAAATAAGATAACATCGCCCTTCCGGTTGATGACCACCATCCCGTCATTGGTAGCGTTAAAAATCAGTTCTTGGAGATAGGATTCATACTGTTGCTTTTGGATTAGTTCTTCTTTTTCCTCCATTAATTTCGAGACAAGAAAAGCCACACTGCCCGGGATTAGGATTGTTTTCTTATGTTTCTTGCTTCTTATCTCTTCAAATACTCTTTCACTTCCCGTTAGCTCGATTATAATATCGATTTGGTCCGATAAAAATGAGTTCCAATGTGTTCCCGTCTTGATTCCTTCTTTTTTTGCCATTAAAATTCCAGGGGCATCCTCATTTCGGTCAATTACAGCATACACATTCAGGACTTCTGATTCCTTTAGAATCTTTAATAACGCTGTTCCGCCTTTACCGGCGCCTACAATCATTACGTTTTGCATGTTTTTTCCCATTTTTTCACCTATATGCAGGAAGAATTTTTCAAGGTTCTCAAAAAATAATGCAACTTTTTTCAATATCTATTTTATCTTGAAGCGCTCATCTTGACAAATTTCTTCTATGTACTATTATTTTTTTGAAGGCTTATTGTTTTTGCACTGTGCCTTATTATTTTGTGGAAGGACTTGCTATGAAACGGATTATTGCACTTATTATTTTAGTTATTCCCGGTTTCTTGGCCGGATGGGGGATTAAATTGATGCGGGACATGACCTTCGGGATCCTGAATGCCCCCTTCCCATGGTATTGGCTGCAATTTCTGGTGGGATTGATTCTGTTTCTAGGCGGACTCGGATTTGTCGCCGGATTTATTCTGCACCGTGACCGAAAAAGAAATAAAGTTCAAACGAGATTTAAGAAATAATTTTCGTTTCCATTAAAAAAAGAGGCCATAATTATGGTCTCTTTTCATACTTTCTTTTAATTCTCACAGCATTGGCCGGGTCATCGGTTATGAAAGCGGTGCAATTTATATTGAACAGCCGCCGCATATCCGCCTCGCGGTTGACCGTATAAGGGCGGACGGCAATTCCATTTTCCATGGTTGCCGTGATAATATGATCTGGAAGCGTGGAATGCTTTGGATGAATCCCTTTCGCACGAATGGATTGCGAATAAATCCACGGCATATAAATGCTCTCTAGGAACAACGGGGCGGTTTCAATTTCTGGAGCCATCCGAAAACAGTTCACAATGCTATAATGATTAAACGAAGAAATGATAATCCGATCACTTAAGCCATACTTTTGGACGAGACCGATTACTTTTTCCTCCATGCCTTCATAAGGGAAAATGCCATTTTTCAATTCTATATTGCAAACCAATTTGGTTGTTTTCAGCCATTCTAGCACTTCTGTTAACGAAGGAATCGGCTCCTTTTTTGAGCTTTTCTTATTGGCATTGAATGAGCGAATCTCTTTATAAGTATGGTCCTTCACAAAACCTGTTCCCGACGTGGTCCGGTCTAATTTCTCGTCATGAATGACCACTGCCTCCCCGTCCCTTGTTAATTGAACATCGAGCTCCAACCCGTCTGCACCTACTTTTTCCGCAGCCAAAAACGCACTCATTGTATTCTCTGCAAAAGCAGCGGAGTAGCCGCGGTGAGCAAAAATTTGTGTCATGTAGTCACATCCTTATTAAAAATTGGGGGTAAAAAAGTTGAAACCATTGCATATTTCACCTGAAACAGCATTAAAGCTTTCGGAGAAATTAAAGGTCCCACTAGAACAGATTATGCACACGCCACAACATATTCTAATCCAAAAACTGATGGAACTTGAAAAAGAAAAAACTAAGTAAAAAAAGCCTCGCAAATGAGGCTTTTTTTACTGGTCCTTTCAAGAAGCTTTATGCTCCAAACGCAGTTTATCGGCGACCATCGCAATAAACTCAGAATTGGTTGGCTTCGCTTTTGACATGCTTACGGTATAGCCGAACAAAGAAGAGATTGAATCGATATTCCCGCGGCTCCAGGCTACTTCAATCGCATGGCGGATCGCACGTTCTACCCGGCTGGCGGTAGTGTTGTATTTTTTTGCAATATCGGGATATAAAACTTTGGTAATCGAACCCAATAATTCAATGTCATTGAATACCATGGAGATGGCTTCGCGCAAATATAAGTAACCTTTGATGTGTGCCGGAACGCCAATTTCATGAATAATGCTCGTAATGCTGGCATCAAGGTTTTTCGGTTTTGCTTCAGACTGTGAGCGATAGCTGGCAACCGGAGCCTTACGGGCTGAAAATGAGTTTCTTGAGCCACTTACCTGGCGAATATGGCTGCCTAGATTATCCATATCAAATGGCTTGAGGATAAAGTAAGAAGCCCCCAATTCAACTGCCTTTTTCGTCACGTCTTCCTGGCCGAATGCAGTCAGCATAATAACGTTAGGGAGTACACCTTTTTTTAGTTCACGAAGTCTCTCAAGGACTGCCAGACCGTCCAAGTGCGGCATAATAATATCAAGGACCAGCACATCTGGTTCAACTGTGCTTAACATTTCCAAACATTCTTGGCCGTTATGAGCTACTCCAGCCACTTCCATATCATCTTGGGATGAAATATAATCCTCCAATAAACCTACAAGTTCTCTATTGTCATCCACGACACAAACTTTAATCTTTTTCAACTCGGTTCCTCCTCAACTCTATTCAATTTCTCTATTTTAGTTCCAAGCATATTCGTCTAACTCTATTCTAAATTAGAAATTCGACAATGCAATAAAAATTCCTCTGTTTTTTTTAATATTTCTTAAATTAGTGATAAAATCTTATCTTTTCTTCATTTTTCTTACATATTCGACGAAAATCGCCCTTTTTCCATTTTTATACTGCTTTTTGTCGAAAAATATTGACGAAAAAAGAAGCAAAATAGGCAATTATCCCTATTTTGCTTCCTGATTAACTTGCCTTATTTTTAGGCATCTCATATATGTTAATTCCGGCTTCATTTAGCATCCATTCAATGTGAACTCCATAACCAGAGGTCGGATCATTGACAAAAACATGGGTGACTGCTCCAATGAGCTTGCCATTTTGAATTATTGGGCTGCCGCTCATTCCTTGAACAATTCCCCCTGTCTTTTCCAAAAGCTTAGGATCAGTTACTTTAATAACCATCCCTTTGGTAGCCGGAAACTTTTGCGGAATTGTACTGACAATTTCAACATTAAATTCTTCGACCTTGTCATCATTTACTACTGTCAAGATCTTGGCTGGCCCCTCTTTTACCTGGTGTGACAAGGCAATCGGAAGCGGCTTATCCAAGACGCCATTCTTTAAATCCTTATTTAATTCGCCGAATATCCCAAATGGGCTGTTCTTCTTAATATTTCCAACCACTTCGCGATCTGATGAAAATCGGGCGAGTTTTTCTCCAGGATCGCCGTTGCTGCCTTTTTCAATGGAAGTGACGGTTGAGCGGACAATTTGTCCATCTTCGACCACAATCGGCTGTTTTGTATCCATGTCGGAAATGACATGGCCAAGTGCACCGTATTTTTTCGTTTGCGGATGAATGAATGTCATCGTCCCGATTCCTGCTGCGGAATCCCTAATATATAAGCCAAGTTTATAGGTGTTTTCCCCTTTGTCTTTTAAGGGAGTTAGTTTTGTTGTAAATTTGCCGGACTCCCGGCTGATGACCATATCTAACGGTTTTTCTTCTTGCCCTGCTGCCTGAACATATGGTGCGACATCTGTCATTTTTTCTATCTTATTTCCATTGATTTCGGTAATAATATCTCCGACCTTAATTCCTGCAATTTCACCCGGAGATTTTTTTCCATCTGCGGTGTTCACCAAGTGGTGGCCTACAACTAAAACACCGACTGTATTCAATTTTACGCCAATTGATTGTCCCCCAGGAATGACACGAAAATCCTTTAAGACATTTACATCGACTTTCTTAACCGGAATGCCGGCAAATTCCAAAATCATTTCATCTTTGCCCTGTACCGCTGCCTGAAAAGAAACAGAATGTTTTTCCTGATCAAGGGTATTCAAATTGTGAGAAACTAAAGAGGCTGTAACCGGTGCAGCCTTTTTAAAGGTATAATCCTGTCCTTCAAATACGGTAATGCTTTTGGGGATGCTTAAAAACTCACGCATTGGCTGAAAAAAAATTAGGCTTATTAATGAAACAAGGAGAATTCCACCAATAGTTTTTCTAAATATATCTAATTTCAAACTTTTCACTCTCCTCGCTTCTTTTTCTGCAGTTGAAAATGGCTACATCTTTAATTTTGCCTCCTTGACAATCATTTATAACTTTGTTCTATATAAAAAAGCTACCCAAGATGGATAGCATTTCAATTTTTTTTATTTTTTACAGCTATTTGCAGTAATTCCTCTGCATGTTGTTTGGTTAAATCGGTTATTTCGGCACCCGAAATCATCCGGCCAACCTCTCTAATCTTTTCCTGCACATTTAATGGCTTGACAGAAGTCGTTGTCCTGCCCCCCTTAACAAGCTTGGAAATGAACAAATGAGTATCTGCCATCGCGGCTACCTGCGGCAAATGTGAAATGCATAAAACTTGGGAATTGATGGCCACTTTATAAATCTTCTCAGCTATTGCCTGGGCCACCCGGCCACTAACACCAGTATCCACTTCATCGAAAATAATCGAGGTAACGCCCTGATGCTTCGAAAAAATACTTTTGAGACCAAGCATAATTCGTGACAATTCCCCGCCCGATGCCACCTTGGATAAAGGCTTTAATGGTTCCCCGGGATTGGTTGAAATAAAAAATTCCGCATGATCTGCACCGGTTTTGGAAAAGTGGTCGGTTTCCGTTTCAAAACGGATTTCAAAGATTGTTTTTTCCATGTACAGTTCTTTTAACTCTTTATGGATTAACCCTGTCAGTTTTTTTGCCCACTTTTGTCGAAGTTCAGTTAAAAACTTAGCCTCGAGGCTTAAGTCCTTTTTAACAGAAGCTAATTCTTTCTGCAGTTCATCAATCCGTGTTTCCTTATTTTGCAGTGTTTCGATTTCTTCTTCAATTTTCGCGGCATATTCGAGAATTTCCTGTATCGTCTTGCCATATTTTCGTTTTAACTGATTGATTTCATTCAATCGGTCTTCAATTTCATGTAACCTTTCCGGATCAAATTCCAACAGGTCAAGTTCATTCCTTAATGACCGAGTGGCGTCTTCCAATTGATAGAAGCTGTTTGAAACATTTTCGAACATTTCTTTATAGCCGGGGTCCAGGGCAGCGGCAGCTTCGAGGTGCCCCATTGCCATGCCAATCCAGTCCAAACCCTTTTGATCACCATTTAAGGCATTATGGCTTAACTGGAAGGCTTCATATAGTTTTTCAAAATTCGCCAACCTTCGTTTCTCTTCCAACAATTCCTCATCTTCATTGAGCTTTAGATTGGCTTTTTGAATTTCATTTAATTGAAACATGATCAAATCCAAGCGATGAGCCATTTTCTGGTCATTCTCACTTAAGGCTTTCAGTCTTTGTCTCGTCTGTTCGAAGCGTCGAAAAACTTCTTGATATTCATTAATCGCTGGGAAGATTTCCTCTGCGCCAAATTGGTCGAGCAACGGCAAATGCCTTGTTTCATCCATCAATTCCTGATGTTCATGCTGTCCATGGATGTCAACAAGAGCGGCGCCAATTTCTCTAAGAGTGGAAATGGTGACAAGTTTGCCATTGACCCGGCATATGCTTTTTCCTGTCTTGGAAATATCGCGGCGCAAAATAATTGTGCCTTCTTCAATATCAATGCCAAATTCCAATGCTTTTTTACAAACGGGATGCTCGGCATCGTCAATTTGAAACAGACCCTCCAGTTCTGCCTTTTCTTCACCATGACGGACAAATTCCGCCGACCCCCGGGCACCAGTCAGTAAATGAACGGCATCAATGATTATGGATTTTCCCGCGCCTGTTTCTCCAGTTAATACTGTTAAGCCTTTATTGAAAGAGATAGAAATTTTTTCAATAATGGCGAAATTTTTAATGGATAATTCTGCTAACATGAAACATTCCCCCAGATTAGAGCATTTCTAGGAATCGGTTTGTGATGGTTTCTGTATCTTCCTGCGTCCGACAAATAATGAGAATCGTATCATCTCCGCAAATCGTTCCGACTATTTCATCCCAATCCAAATTATCGATTAAAGCCCCTATCGCCATCGCATTTCCTGGCAGACTCTTCATGACGAGCAAATTACCCGCGGAGTCAATCCGTACGAAGGCATCGACCAGTGCCCTTTTTAGTTTTTGCAGCGGGTTAAAACGCTGGTCGGCAGGCAGACTGTATTTGTAGCGCCCATCACTTAACGGGACTTTCACTAGATGCAATTCTTTTATATCCCGAGACACGGTGGCCTGGGTTACATTATACCCGGCATTTTTTAATTCATCGACCAATTCGTCCTGGGTTTCAATATCATTGCTGGCAATGATTTCTCTTATTTTGATATGACGTTGACCCTTGTTCATGGTTCCACTCCTACGCATTTTGGACTATATTTCACCTAATATTATGTTAGCCCATTTTGGCAAACTTGTACATTTTTTATTTATAAAAATACAGCGGTATACAAAAAAATAAAAAAGAAGTAGGCAAAAAATGCCTACCCCTAATCTTGCTTTGAATGAAATTCTTTATGCGCTTCGGTGACGATATCAACTGGCTTTACAGGAAGTTGATTAATACCCGTTTCCCGCGCGCCTTCCCACTTGAGATGGAGCAGGAATTCGATATTCCCATCGCCGCCGGTAATTGGCGAATAGGATAAATTGGAGATGACATATCCCTCCCCAACTGAAAAATCAATGATTTTATCTATTACCTGAAGGTGCACCTTTTGGTCACGGACAATGCCTTTCTTCCCAACCTGTTCTCTTCCGGCTTCAAACTGAGGTTTTATCAGGGCAACTACGTCGCCTCCAGGGACAAGCAGTGTTTTTAACACTGGCAGTATTAAGGTCAAAGATATAAACGAAACATCAATAGTAGCAAAATTCGGCATTTCCCCGGCTAAATCAGCAGGAGTGACATAGCGGAAATTGGTTCGCTCCATGACAATAACCCGAGGATCCTGGCGCAATTTCCATGCCAGCTGATTATAGCCGACATCGAGTGCATAGGACATTTTAGCGCCATTTTGCAGGGCGCAATCAGTAAAACCCCCAGTTGAGGAACCAATATCCAGCAATACCTTTTCTGCCATGCTGACATCAAAGACCTTTAAAGCTTTTTCAAGCTTTAAGCCGCCTCGGCTGACATAGGGAAGAACATTCCCCTTCACGGTCAATGGGATATCCGTTTTGACTTTTTCCCCAGGTTTATCCATCCGTTCTTGGTTTGAATAAACAAGGCCTGCCATGACGGCGCGTTTCGCTTTCTCCCTAGTCTCAAATAAGCCCCGTTCCACTAGCAAAACATCCAAACGTTCTTTTGTATTCATTGGTTATGCCCTTTGCTGTTTTTTTCGTGCCAGAATTGAGATTCTATTGACTGCCTCTTCAGCTGTTAAGCCAATTTCTTCAAGAAGAGAATTAACATCACCGTGTTCGATGAATTGATCTGGTATCCCCATGCGATCAATTTGAGCGTGGCAATACCCCAGCGTCTGGGCGGACTCAAGCACGGCACTGCCGAAGCCCCCTTGTAAAATGGCTTCCTCAATCGTAAGGATCGGCATATTGTCCGCGAACAGTTCCGCAAGCATTTTTTCGTCCATCGGCTTGATAAACCGGGCATTGACAACTCTCACAGAGATCCCTTGCTTTTCAAGAATCATTGCCGCTTCCATTGCCATCGGAATCGTCGTTCCAAAGGTTAAAATCGCAGCATCGTCCCCCTGTTTTAAAACCTCCCAGGTCCCGATCGGTATGCTTTTTAGCTTTTCATCCATTGGAACACCGACTCCGTTACCGCGCGGGAACCTCATAGCGATTGGGCCGTCATCATAATTCAAGGCCGTATAAACCATATGCTGTCCTTCATTTTCATCCTTTGGCATCATCAGGACAATGTTCGGGACATGTCGTAGAAAGGCAATATCAAATACGCCTTGATGGGTTTCACCGTCAGCGCCGACCAATCCGGCACGGTCAATTCCAATAAATACATTCAGGTTTTGTCGGCAAATATCATGCACAACCTGGTCATAAGCGCGCTGCAAAAAGGTGGAATATATCGCCAAAAATGGTTTCATATTCTGTGTGGCAAGTCCTGCGGCAACCGTAGCAGCATGCTGTTCGGCAATACCGACATCAAACATTCGATCAGGAAATTCACTTGCAAAGCCCTCAAGCTTTGAACCTACCGGCATGGCAGGCGTAATCGCCACAATTCTTTCATCCTCCCGGGCAAGGCGGCGCACTGTTTCACTTACAAGGCTGCTCCAGGCTGGAGGCTGCTTCGTATTTGGCTTAACAAAATCCCCCGTGTCCATTTTGTACGGTCCGGTTCCATGCCATGTTCCTTTCTTATCGGTCTCGGCAGGTTGAAAACCTTTTCCTTTCTTGGTGATGACATGAATGAGCACGGGACCTTCCGTCTTTTTCGCGTAGGTGAAGTTCTCAAATAAATCATCATAGTTATGGCCATCAATCGGGCCAAGATAAGTAAAGCCCAATTCTTCAAAAAACATCCCAGACACCAATAAATATTTCAGGCTGTCCTTAATCCGTTCTGCAGTGGCAGCCAGTTTCCCACCGACCGCAGGAACTTTCTTCAATAACATTTCCAGCTCGTCTTTGACCCAATTATATTTCCCAGCGGTCCGTAATTGCCCAAGAATATTGTGCAATGCTCCAACGTTAGGGGCGATTGACATTTCATTATCGTTTAAAATAACAATCATGTCTTTTTTCTCATGCCCGATATGGTTGAGCGCTTCTAGAGCCATCCCCCCGGTTAAAGCACCGTCGCCGATGACAGGAACAACAAAGTGTTTTTCCTTTTTTAAATCCCGGGCAATCGCCATTCCCATCGCCGCGGAAAGAGAAGTGGAGCTGTGGCCGGTCTCCCAGACATCATGCTCGCTTTCAACCCGTTTAGGAAAGCCGCAAAGTCCCTTAAACTGTCTTAATGTATCAAATTCGCAGGCTCTTCCCGTTAAAATCTTATGGACATAGGATTGGTGTCCGACATCCCAAATAATTTTGTCACGCGGGCTATCAAAGCATTTATGTAAAGCGATTGTCAGTTCAACCACACCAAGATTTGGGCCAATATGGCCGCCGGTAACAGAAAGCTTTTCAATTAAAAATTGGCGTATGTCCTGACTTAAAGACTCCAATTCTTTGTTGCTCATACTTTTTAAAAATGCCGGGTCTTTTATGTTTAATAGATCCATTTACGGACCACTCACTTTCATACTTTTTCTTCGTCCCAGGCAGTTAATCTAAAAGACGGTTTGATTTAAAAACCCGGGCTCTTAAAAAATAGCCGCTAACACAACTGTGATAACGGCATTGACAACGGTTTCGACATTGAAACCAATTATAACACAGTTAATTTCCTGCCTCAAATGCCTGGATGCTTAATGATCCCGGGATGCCACCAATTCGGCTAGCTCCACCAGAAGGTTTATATTTAATCCCGTTTTCTGCAGATTTTCCTTTGCCGCAGTGATTTGCTTGGTTAATTCGACTTTAGCCCCTTCCAATGTTAACAGTTTCGGATAGGTGCTCTTCAAGTTAGCCGTGTCACTTCCTACTTTTTTCCCAATCAATTGCTGGCTGCCAGTTACATCCAAAATATCATCCTGAATTTGAAAGGCAAGCCCTAGATGGTGGGCAAAAGCTGACAGGAATTCCATTTGGTTTTGATTTGCCCCTGCAATGATGGCCCCGGCCAAGACACTATAGCTCAATAGTTTACCGGTTTTATGAATATGGATATATTCCAGCTCCTGAAGGGATAGAAACTTGTCTTCTCCTTCCATATCGGCCACCTGACCGCCAACCATTCCTTCTGCTCCGGCTGCTTTAGCCAATTCCACAACAAGCTTTATTTTTGTTTCCGGAGGTACCGATTCATTTGGAAGCTTTCCGATTACTTCAAAGCTGTAGGTTAATAAAGCATCCCCTGCTAGCGTGGCAACAGCATCCCCGAAAACCTTGTGATTGGTCGGCTTGCCTCTTCTAAGATCGTCATTATCCATGCTTGGAAGGTCGTCATGAATCAGTGAGTAGGTATGAATCATCTCAATCGCACAAGCGGGAAATAAGCCCTTGCGCGGATCCTCTCCAAATGCTTCCAGGGTTGCAAATAACAAAAGCGGACGGATTCTTTTGCCGCCGGCCTTAAGCGAATAGACCATTGATTCTTTTAATATGGAAGGAGCATTTAGCTTTTCAACCAATGTACGAAGCTCATGATCCAAAAGAAGCTTATATTCATGTGCAAATTGATCTAATTGCCTGGTTTCCAACATTACTCCTCCTCATTAATAGAAAAATTATCTGTACGTCCATCCTCCGTTATGATTTTCGTAATTTGTTCCTCAACATTTTTCAGCTTGTCATGACAAAGCTTTGAAAGTTCCATGCCTTCCTTATAGTAAGTGATTGCTTCCTCAAGAGGGACATCTCCCGCCTCAAGCTTATCAACAATTTTCTCAAGCTTCGACATTGCCGTTTCAAACGAGATGGTTTGCTCATTTGCCATTATTTTCGCTCTCCTTTATATTCTCCACTTTACAAAAAAGGCTTCCATCTGACAGCTGAATCTGCACCTGATCAGATACCTTTACTTGATTGACACTTTTAATTAACCCGTTATTGCTGGTATACGCTACGCTGTATCCACGTTCCATAATTTTCAAAGGACTTAGAGCCTGCAAGGTGGAAATGATCCGGTCAAAATCTGTTTGTTTTTTCCCAAGGGTTTGTTGCATTGCCCTGTTCATATCTTTTTGTGTCCGTTCAAGTTGCTTTTTTGCTTCAGTTAACGCTTCACTAGGATGATTGCGCTGCAGACGTTTATAAAGCACTTCATGTTGTTCCGATTTTTTCGAAAACATTCGGGTGGTTCCGCGAACAAGCAGTTCTGTCAGTTTATCGACCTGTTCCATTTTTTGTTCATAAAGCCGCTCTGGATATCGAAATGCGTACGACCTTTCCATACGGGCCAGCCGTTCACTTTCGAAGCGCAGTTTTTCCTTCATTGCTCTAATGAGCCTTGTTTGCCGCTGCAGCACCCGGTCCATCAGTTCATCAATATGGGGAACAGCCAATTCGGCGGCCCCAGTTGGTGTGGGCGCTCGAAGATCAGCGACAAAATCAGCAATGGTAAAATCCGTTTCATGCCCAACTGCGGAAATAATCGGGATCCTTGAGGCATAAATCGCCCTGGCTACCAGTTCTTCATTAAAAGCCCACAGTTCCTCAATGGAGCCACCGCCGCGGCCGACAATCAATACATCTATTTCGCTCATTCTATTGGCTTTATCAATAGCCCCAGCAATCGAAGGGGCGGCATTTTCGCCTTGAACCAAAGCTGGAAAGACAATAATTGTGGCAATCGGATACCGTCTTTTGATTGTTGTAATGATATCCCTTATGGCTGCACCAGTAGGGGATGTGATTACTCCGACTGTTTTTGGAAAAGCCGGCAATGGTTTTTTTGTTTCGGCAGCAAATAATCCTTCCGTTCCCAGCTTTTGTTTTAATTGTTCAAATGCCAGAAACAGTTCCCCGATACCATCCGGCTGCATTTCTTTAATATAGATTTGGTATTGTCCGCTCGATTCATAAACGGTGATATCGCCTCTAACGATAACCTTCATCCCATTTTCCGGAACAAACTTCATCGCCCGGGAATGACTCGAGAACATGACCGCAAGAATTCTGGCCTTATCGTCTTTTAAAGTAAAATACATATGGCCGCTCGAATGCTGTTTAAAGTTTGATATTTCGCCTCGGACATGAAGATCCTGCAAATGCGGGTCGGCATCAAATTTTCTTTTTATGTATTTTGTTAAAGCATGCACAGATAAATATCGTTGCTCCTGCATAACGATGTTACTCCTTTTGGAACCCATTGTTTAATCTGTTAAGAATAAAACTGTCCTTATCCATTATATAGTCAGCTCTTCCTTATGTCAGCCAAGAAGAAACTAATCATAATCGGATAAGGACAATCTGTTTATTAGCGATTCAGGCTTTCAACTGCAGATTTTAAGGTATTGTACATTAGCATTGTGATAGTCATCGGACCCACACCTTTAGGAACAGGAGTGATGTAACCGCATTTTTGGCTAACTTCATCAAATGCAACATCCCCGCAGAGCTTCCCAGCATCATTACGGTTAATACCGACATCGATGACAACAGCGCCCTCTTTGACATGTTCGGCCTTAATAAAGTTCGGTATACCAACGGCAGCAATCAGGATATCTGCCTGGCTGGTATGTTTTACTAAATCTTTTGTTTTGGAGTGGCAATACGTTACCGTTGCATGTTGATTCAAGAGCAGTTGTCCTACAGGCTTGCCGACAATATTGCTTCTGCCGACAACAACGGCATGCTTGCCGGCAACAGAAATTCCCGTCTCTTCAAGAAGCACCATAATACCATAGGGAGTGCACGGCAGAAAGGAATTTTGGCCCGTCATCATCCTGCCGATATTAATTGGATGAAACCCATCGACATCCTTGAAAGGAGAAATGGCTTCAATGACCTTTGTTTCATCAATATGTTTTGGAAGCGGGAGCTGAACCAAAATCCCGTGGATTTTCGGGTCGTTATTTAGTTCATTAATCCTTGAGAGCAACTCTTGCTCCGACACCTCTTCAGCCATTTCGATTAACAGCGAATGCATACCCAGTTCCTGACATGTCTTTTGTTTATTCGTCACATATGTACGTGAGGCATGATTGTTTCCGACCAAAATTACCGCCAATCCCGGCGTTACGCCCTGACTTTTTAATTCTTCAACCTCTTTGGCAATTTCAAGCTTTTTTTTTGCGGCAATGTCTTTACCATTAATAATAACAGCAGTCATTTTCTTCTCTCCCTTAAGTGAAGAAGACCCAATCAATTATTCTTGAATAAGCGTTTGTTTTACCTTTGAAAGCACTGCATTGATAAATTTGCTTGATTGGTCATCTCCGTATATTTTTGCAATTTCAATGGCTTCATCCAATATTACATTTTCCGGTATCTCAGGCTGAAAAAACTTCAATTCATAAACCGCAATTCTTAAAATGTTGCGATCCACAGCTGCTAATCGTTCAATTGACCATTTTTCGAGATTGTCACTAATTAGCTTGTCAATTTCCTCCCGCTGCTCTGTCACTCCTAAGACAAGCTTTGAAAGGTAGTCGTCACCCGCCTTGCCCTCCAATACATGCTCAATGGCTTCTGTTGGTTCTGTTTTGCTGATATCAATTTGAAAAAGTGCCTGTAATGCCTTTTCCCTTGCTATTCTTCTTTTCATTATACCTTTAACTCCTTTAGAGAAATTAGCTATTTTATGAATATTTTCATACATAAATATAGTATTTAACTATACGCATAAAAATAATAGCATAAGTAAGCAGGATTCGCATACAAGCGTCAGTAAAAAAGAAAACCAAAGGAGAGGGTCCTTTGGTTTTTTTATACTTCTTCTTCGATTACCGTTTCCTGTTTTGGCGTTTCAAATTGAACGCCGACAATATGAATGTTAACTTCTTCCGCCTCCAAAGCAGTCATATTCAATAAGGCTTGGCGGATATTTTCTTGGATCTTGCCGGCCACCGTTGGAATCGAGATGCCGAACTTCATGACACAATACACATCAATTTTGATACCAGTCTCAGTTAATTCGACTTTGACACCCTTACCGTGATTTTTTTTGCCAAGCCGCTCCACAACACCAGCTGCGAAGTTTCCGCGCATACCGGACACACCTTCCACTTCGGATGCGGCAATCCCAGCAATCACTTCAATTACTTCAGGAGCAATTTCAATTTTGCCAAGACTGTTACTTCCCTGATCCATTTCCAAAATACTGAATTCACTCATCAAAAACACCTCCAGTTCTTATTTGGCTAAACTGACTTCATAACATCGTATAACTCGAGGAATTTCGTATTGAACGCGCCTTCCACGAATTTTTCATGTTCCATGAGCTTTAAATGAAACGGAATCGTGGTATGAATCCCCTCAACAACAAATTCGCTCAGGGCACGTTTCATACGGGCAATCGCCTCATCCCTTGTACTTCCATAGGTGATGACCTTTGCAATCATCGAGTCATAATATGGAGGTATGGAATAGCCGGGATAAGCGGCAGAATCAACACGTACACCAAGTCCTCCGGGAGGCAGGTACATCTTAATTTTTCCGGCTGAAGGAAGAAAGTTCTTTTCAGGATTTTCAGCATTGATGCGGCACTCGATTGCCCAGCCGTTAAACGTGACATCAGCCTGGGTCAATGTTAATTTTTCACCGTTTGCCACACGAATTTGTTCCTTAATGAGGTCCACTCCGGTAACCATTTCAGTTACAGGATGTTCGACCTGAATCCTGGTATTCATTTCCATGAAATAGAACTTGCGATTGCGGTAGTCATATATAAATTCTACCGTTCCTGCCCCTGAATAATCAACTGCTTTTGCAGCTTTTACTGCGGCATTTCCCATTTCGGCGCGAATTTCTCCGTCCAAGGCAGGTGAAGGTGTTTCTTCCAGCAATTTCTGAAGCCGGCGTTGGATGGAGCAATCCCGCTCTCCTAGATGAATCGTGTTACCGTAATTGTCACCAAGGACCTGAATTTCAACATGGCGGAAATCCTCAATAAATTTTTCAATATAAACTCCTGGATTTCCAAAGGCGGTCAATGCTTCCTGCTGGGTAATAGTAATCCCTTTTACTAATTCCTGTTCATCTCGGGCAACGCGGATTCCTTTACCGCCGCCGCCTGCTGTTGCTTTTATGATGACTGGATATTCGATTTTTTCTACAAGTTCAAGTGCCTCATCAATGTCATTGATAATCCCGGTTGAACCAGGAACAATCGGTACGCCTGCCTCGCGCATTGTTTCCCTGGCAATGTCCTTTGTACCCATCTTGGTTATTGCCTCCGGACTTGGCCCGACAAAGGTTATGTTACACTCACGGCATAGCTCGGCGAAATCGGCATTTTCTGCGAGGAATCCATAGCCGGGATGAATCGCGTTACAACCGGTCAGTTTTGCGACACTAATAATATTGGTGACATTCAGATAGCTGTCCTTTGATGAAGTGGGACCAATACAGTAAGCTTCATCGGCCAGTTGAACATGAAGGGCTTCACGGTCTGCCTCAGAATAGACAGCAACAGACTCAATCCCCATTTCCCGGCAGGCACGAATAATCCGAACTGCAATTTCCCCTCTGTTTGCAATTAACAGTTTTTTAATCATTTGTTACGCTCCTTATTCAGGCTTCACTAAAAACAACGGCTGTCCGTATTCAACTAACTGTCCGTTTTTAGCGAGAACTTCTACAATTTCCCCGTCTACTTCCGCTTCGATTTCATTAAATAACTTCATCGCCTCGACGATACAGACGATGGAATCCTTTGAAACCTTTGACCCGACCTTGACATATGCATCTGCATCCGGGCTCGGGCTTGCGTAGAAGGTCCCAACCATCGGGGATGTGATCTTTTGAAGGGTAGCCTGTTCATCTGCTGCTTCTGCTTTTGGCGATTCCTGGATTGTTTCCTGGACAGCAGCAATAGGCGCCGCTTGCGGTGAGGAAACTGGTTGAATTGGAGCGGGAGCCGCTTGAACAGCAGGCTGTGTTGCCGGTTGTACTGCTGTAACGGTTACTCCGCCATTTTTCTTCATTTTGATTTTTGAACCGTCATTTTCATATACAAATTCATCAATGCTTGATTGGTCTACTAATTTAATTAATTCTCTGATTTCTTGTACCTTTAACATAATTAGGTTACACCCCTCGGAATACTTTTTAAGACTAGATACTAATACTATACCTTAATACTTTGTAAAAGTTCAATAACCTTCCTTCAACCATGTAAACAATTTCACCCAGGCCCTCACTTTTTATCTTAATATTTTTTAATTAAAAAGTGAAATTTGACTGTAGGAAACCAGGGCAAAAAAAAGGAAGCATGGTTAGCTTCCCTTTTAAAATCATTATTTAGCCGGCTGAAAAGTTACGGCAACGAAATTGCTGTCACTGATTTCTTTTTTCACTTCCAGAATAATTTTATTTGCTTCAGCCTTAGTATGCTTCTTCTTTGATTTAACGGTGACGCTGACCTTTTCTCCATCTGCTCTGACAAGGGCATCCTCATAGCCCATTGCTTTAATCATCGTCTCAAGATACTCTTCTTTTTGGGAAATATCCCTTAATCGATCAATCTCATCCTTTGCCTTTAACCGGTCATCAGCGGGCAGGCTCGTTGTCCCCATTGTTTCTGTTAATTCTTCCCTTTGCTTGCTCCTGGATTCCTCAAGCTGCATTCTCAGTTCTTCAAATGCAACGTCACCGGCAACAGTCGATACAACGGTTTTGCCATCTTTCGCTTCCGGTTTTGTTTTGGTTTGTTTTTGTCCCTTTTGTTCCACCGCAGTGAGGTCATTTGCTTTTTGTTCCGGTGAGGTAATGTAATAGACTGATAAGACAACCACTAAACTTAACATTGTTAGTAACCAAACTGTTTGTTTTTTCAATAGCATTCAGAACTTCCCCCTTTATTTTTTAGGCAAGACAGCTACCCTGTGGCTTGGTACATCCAAAGCCCTCGTCACTGCCTCGACAATCCATTTTTTTACTTGAATATTATCGGCACCCTTTGCTACAACCAGAACCCCGCGAATATTCGGCTTTTTGGTCTCCACCACAATCGGTACTTCCTTTTCCCCATTTCTGATAATGACAAGTTGTTCATCTTCGGAAGTTTCCTGCACTTTCCGTTGACCGCCTTCGCGGTCTCCTTCCTCAGTTGTTTGGGATTTTACGCTGCTGTTCTTTTCAAAAACCTTTCGGTCGGTTGAATCAATATTAACAACGACGGTCACATCATTTACCCCAAGCATTTCTTCAAGGGCCTGTTTTAGCCGCTCCTCATATTTTTCTTCATATTCGGCAATCGTCTTATTTCCGGCACTTTTTTTCATACCGAAGGCTTCGACGTCTTCCGTGTCAGCCTCTTTACCCGCTGCCGCTGGAGCGACAGAAGAGTTATTTTCAGGTTTAAAAAGAATATTACCTGCCAGCATAAACGCGGTGCCAATGCAAAGCACCAAAAGCATATACTGCATTTTTCCCGGCTTTTTTTCAGCATTCTCGTCCAATTTGAGCCACTTTTTCAACCATGATAGTGGTCCTGATCGTTTATCCATTCTTGTTCCTGATCCCCCCTTCAATCGAAACCTCTACTTTTCCTTTTGTCACATTCCATTTTTCCGATAAAAATGCTGCAACCTTTTCTGCTTCCGCTGTTGATTTTTTAGATGGAAGAGGTGTTTCCGTATTAATGACGACCGGTTTAATCGCTTCGACTGTCGTTTTGCCCGTGTCCGGATGCTTTAAAAGAACGATTACCTTTTGGAGGTTTTCAGGGTTTGCCATGTCCATTTCTTCGTCTGTTTCAAATTCAATGTTCGCGATCTCCAATCCGTATTGCTCCATCAATTCCCCCTCTGCATCCTTTTTTAGCTGGACAGCCATTTCTTTTAAAATATATGCATGCTGGGAGGCTTGTATTTCTTTTTTCTTCAAATCTATTAAATTTTTCATATTTTTTTCTCCAGGTGCCTGATAATCAGGGATGGCCGCAATGGCGCCCTCAAAATCTTTCGATATGATTTTAAAGATCGGGGTGAGAATGATTGCAATCAACAATAACCCCATCACCATTTTTGTATACTTCTGCATGCTAGAATTGGGCAGAAGCATGTCAATGACAACAGTCAACAGGACAAAGAGAATGATATTCGTTACCCATTCGGTTATAAACTCCATCATTTCAGCTACGCACCCCTATCGCATCATCATCGTTAAATTTCCTGCCGCCACGATGACAGTGATACTCAAAAAAAACATAAGCGAGACAATTCCCAGTGCCGCAAAGACATAGATCACACTCTTGCTGATAATATCCAGGCAGGTAATAATCGGGCCGCCGCCAAGAGGCTGCAGGATGGCAGCAGCAAACTTGTAGATAAACGATATCATTAAAATTTTCAGGGCCGGGAAGGCGACGATAATCAGCAGGATGGCTACACCGGCAATGCCTACAGTATTTTTCAACAGGACAGAGGCACTGACAACGGTATCCGTGGCATCGGTAAACATTCTGCCAATTACCGGGATAAAGTTGCCGGTAATAAATTTGGCGGTCCGAATCGTAATTCCATCGGTAACCGCCGCCGATGCGCCCTGCACGGAAATGACCCCAAGGAATACTGTTAAAAATAATCCCATCAAACCGATGCTCCAGTTTCTGAGTAATGCGGCCAGCTGGGTTACTTTATATTGATCTGACATCGTGCTGACAATGCTGAGCAAGGTGGCTAAAAACAACAGCGGCAGTATGATGTATTGCATGAACAAACCGCTCATGTTCATTAAGAACAAAATGACAGGATGGAAAAACGCGGCAGATATCAGCCCTCCGGTGGCGGCAATTAACGCCAGCAACAGCGGAACCAGGGCAAGAACAAAGGATATCATCGTGCCAATCGCTTCGTTTGTATAGGTGATGGCGATATGAAAGCTGTTAAGAGCCAGGATCACCAGCACCATATAAACAATGGCATATGCCACTTTACTTATATTGCTTTTTTCAAATGCATTTTGCATCGTTTGCAAAAACATGCTGAAAACAGCAAGCAGGATTAACGAACCTAGCAACTTTCCATTTGCTACAAATTCATGGAAGATAAACTTTAAAAATCCCATTCCCCATTGTTTAAAAGAAAATTGTTTCTCGCCTTTAATGAAGTCGTAAAGACTCCCTTTCTGGCTTTCGGGAAGAAAGCCTCCATATTTATCGGTAATATCCTGCCAAAATTGTTTTAGTTGGGTCAAATCCAGGTTTTCGAGCTGAGCATCTACGAGGTCCTGCGCCGCTGTCGGGGTTGAAGGCGGGGTGGATTCTTCGGCAGCTTTGACAGATTGCGCATAGAAAATAAACAATAAAAGGGTCAATATCGGAATAAGCTGCAGCCTTTGCTTCATTTTAGGACACCTCTACTTTTAGGAAAAAAATGGCGACGCTAGCTCGGAATCAGTTTGATGATTGTTTCGATTAAGACTGTCAAAATCGGAATCGCCATCGCGAGAATGATGATTTTACCGGCCAGTTCAATCTTGGAAGCAATCGCCCCCTGGCCAGCATCCTTGGTGATTTGGACGGCGAACTCCGCAATATAGGCAATCCCGATTATCTTCAGAATCGTTTCGATATAGACCAAGTTCACTTTGGCATTGATAGCCAGCCGTTCGAGCATGTGGATAATTTCATAAATCTTGTCCACCAAAAATATAAATATGGCACTCCCGACAAAGACAATTAAGAGGAATGCAATATTTGGCTTTTGTTCCTTAATGATTAAGGCAAGGAAAGTGGCAATAAGAGCTACGCCGACTATTTTTATGATTTCAATAGCAAAGCCCTCCCCTCTATTGGAACAAAAACACGGATTTAATTTTCTGGAACAGGTCGTCCACAATCGAGGCTACCTGAAACAAGATATAGATAAACCCAAATAGCGTTACCCACTGCGCATATTCCTTTTTTCCAACCTGATCCAATACCGTATGCAAAAAAGCGACAACAATGCCGACACCGGCTATTTTAAAAATGATATCGACTTCTAAACCCATTGCTTTTCCCCCTAAAATAATAAAATAATCAGCAGTAACCCTGATAAAAATCCGAGACTCTTTACCATTTTTTCATAAGTCGCCTGCGCTTGAACGGCGTCAGCTTCCTCCCTCTCAAGATGGGAAAGAGCCAGCATAATATGCTTTTGCTGGGAAAAGCGGTCATGGCGGCCAAGGGTTTCGCCAAATTGCTTCATAATCTCAAATTCGCCCTGTTTTAAAGCAGTTGTTTTCCATACCTCTCGTAAACTAGTTTCCCAAGCCTCTTTAACGGTCGTTTCGGTATCCATCAGCTTCTTGGCAAAGGTATCGAAAAATCCTGATAGGGGCTTTGACAGTTGGGCTGAAAGCCGCCTTGCCGCCTCATGCAGCGGAGTATGGCCATACATAATCTCTGCCTCCAGCGATTGAAGCGCTGAACGGAGTGCCCTAAGCTGCCTTGGCCGTTCACTAAAATGCCTTGCCGCTTCAAAACCAACGACTGTCGTAGCAACAATAATAAAAATGGCGCCAATTACTTTTACCATTTAAGTCACGCTCACTTTTCGAGACAATTCTTTTCCCGTGTCGTCGATTATTCTCGTAATTGTCCCGGGTCCCGACTTTCTGCTAAGAATCACAAAACGCTTAAAGATTTTCAGGCTGAGAATTTCCCTTAAAGAGGGCCGTTTGTTTATTTCCTCTATACTTGTCCCATGTGTCGTCATGACCAGTTTAATCCCGGCATGAACAGCCTCCTGAATCGCGTCTGCATCCTCCTTGCGGCCTATTTCATCGACAACGATTACCTCTGGGCTCATGGAACGAATCAACATCATCATCCCCTCTGCTTTTGGGCAGGCATCAAGTACATCGAGGCGGTAACCAAAAGTTAATTGCGGGACACCATTGACACATCCGGCAATCTCGCTGCGCTCATCGACTATACCAACCTTGGAGGCCGGGATCGCCCCCGTTCCTGTAGAAATCATTCTGGCAATATCACGCAGCAATGTCGTTTTTCCTGTTTGCGGCGGCCCGATTATCATGGTATTCATCCAATTTCCCTGATAAATATATGGGATAATTGGTTCGGCAATTCCCACTTTCTCTCTGGCGATACGAATGTTGAAGGAGGAGATATCTCTAATCGCCTTCACTAGGCCATTTTCGAGAATCACTTTCCCCGCAAGGCCGACTCTGTGTCCTCCCGAAACGGTAATATATCCGCGCTTAAGTTCCTCTTCCAATGCATAAATAGAGAACTGGCTAATTTTATTCATCAACTGGGAAGCATCATCAGGCTGGATAATATACGGTAAGAAGCGAGGAGCTCCCTTCATAGTGATTTCAATCGGGCGGTCAACCCGGATTCGAATTTCTTCCAATTCTTCTTTTTGATTAGGAGGGATTTGATCGACTAGGCAGGCAATTTTTTTTGGCAAAAAGTTAAGAATACTTTCCACAAAGGCTTCCTCCTTGGTTTGCTTGTCTCATTATTTAAAATGTATGCCTGCTTAGCCACAATATGACTTTCAAATGGGCCAATTCTTTTAAAAGATGCTAAATCTATTTAATTAGATTACTAGAATTAGGCAAAAAAAAGGATTGAACCTGATCAAAATTCAATCCCTAGGCTGTCAAAACTTTCTTAAGCCTTATATTTTTTCGTCTTTACAATTGACCGCAACATTTTGTTATAACACTATTAACAATTAAACTATTCGACATGTCTGTTGATGTGCGCTCCAGGCACTTCGCTTTCCGCGGGCGTTGCGGGGAGCCTCCTCGGCGCAAGCGCCTGTGGGGTCTCCCCCTGCCCCGTACTCCCGCAGGAGTCTTCGTGCCTTCCACGCAAATCAACAGGTGTTATTAATACGCTGTTTTCGTAAATATTGTTGTTTTTACTCTTAACGACCAGAGCGGTGATTTTGTATGCTATGGGTTGCACAGAATGGCTTTATGTGACCGGTTTTGCTGTTGTTTCAGTCATTTTGGTCACCTAGAACCTATCTACGTGACCGGTTTTCAGTTTTCCCAGCCATTTTGGTCACGTAGGACTTGTCTACGTGACCGATTTCTAGTTTCCCCAGCCATTTTGGTCACGTAGGACCTGTCTACGTGACCGATTTCTAGTTTTTCCAATCATTTTGGTCACGTAGAACCTGTCTACGTGACCGGTTTTCAGTTTTCCCAACCATTTTGGTCACGTAGAACCAGTCTACGTGACCAATTTCTAGTATTTCCAGTCATTTTGGTCACGTAAAAACCGGCTAAGTAACTGGTTGCACCTTTTTTCTGAGCTGAGTTAGGTATAGATAGGCTTATGCAACGATTAGTTGGATTGTTCGAAGAGGATAGAATTAATTTACGAATAAATGCCGTTAAAGGAAAATGAGGAAGTGAACGAGATTACAATTCGGGTAAGCATAACAGAGGCAAATGAGCAGGTTCTTCTAACGACATCATCCCAGAACAAAAACTAAAGATTGCAACACACTTGTTAAAACTTAGGAAAAGTGTGTTGCAATACCTTTGATTGATTAGCCTCCTGTTGATTGGAGCGGAAGGTGCGAAGACTCCTCGAAAATGCTTCCGCATTTTCTTCGTGCGGGGGGAAATTCGTGGAAGTAATTCAGTGTCCTGCGGGAGTACGGAACAGGGGAGACCCCGCAGGTGCGGAACGCACCGAGGAGACTTCCCGAACCGCCCGCGGAAAGCGAAGCACCTCCTCCTAAAAGCTATCGCTTTTAGTCGTGCGATGCCTATGCTGCCGAAGCTTTCCTTGTGGAGCGGAAATCAACAGGCCCAATTGCAGGGGAAATTTCAAATAAAATCGCTAATTTGATTCTGGATATAATAAAAATTGCCGAGAAAAATACACTTTCTCGACAATCTGAAAGTTGAACCTGATAATGGTAATCCTTTTTTAATTTATTTATCGTATTTTTTCGCCCAGTTGTATAACATCATTTCCGTAACCGGCCCGTTGTAGTGCTCCCTGATTATACCTTGTGTATCGATGACAAACGTTTCGGGCTGGCCGGTAACATTGTACCGCTTGGAAATCTTGGCGTTATAGTCAAATAAATAGATCATTCCCTCTTGATTGTTCTTGGTGACCTTTTTTATTTTATCCATTGTTTCACCACGGTTCATCATGATTAATGGATATTTATCGCCATAGTCTTTATGGAAGGCGGCAAGCTCCGGAAATTCTTCCTTACAAGGTGCGCACCAGCTGGCGAAGTAATTTAAGATGACGACCTTTCCTTTGTAATCGGAGAGTTTGGTCATGCTGCCATCAAGATTAGGCAGTTCAAAATTATAGGCCTTATCGCCAACATCCGTATGCTCGCCTTTTGTTACCAGACTGTATCCGAAAAAGCCGAACATGCCTACGATAAGAATCAACACAAGTGGCTTAATTATCCGCTGGTTCATTGGACTTCCTCCACTAGTTTATTTCTCAATCTGCTTTAAGAATTCGATTTCCTTTTGGATCTTGCTTTGTTTTTTATCAATGATAAATATATACGCAAAAATAATCACCCAGGCAACGGAATAGGCAGCATACATAAATTCGTAATTCATCAGTGATTCCTCCTATTATTTATCTAAACTTTCTCTTATTTTTTCTTTGTACTGCTCAACTTTAAGTTTCATATTTTCAACGGTAACACCCTTATTCAACAAATAAGCGTAAAGGACGGTAAAGGACGCAATCGACACAAGCAGGGCGACCAACATTGTTGGGGCAATTCCGCCGCCTGATTGGTTCTGTCCTTCACCGAATACAATCGGGTGGAGTTTCGTTTGCCACCAGCGAATCGCGAAGAATACGATCGGTACGTCTACAAAGCCAATAATGCCAAATACTGCAGCGAGTCTAGCTTTTTTATCCCAGACACCATCCATATGGCGAATCATGATGTATGCAATATAAATGAAGAACAGAATCAAAGTGGTAATTAACCGTGGTTCCCAAACCCACCATGTATTCCAGGCGGATTTTGCCCAAATTGGGCCCGTTGTCAGGACAATCAGCGTAAACACAACGCCGACTTCAGCGGAAACGTAGGCATAGGTATCGAAAATTCTTTTCCGTTTGATTAAGAACAAAATACTTAGTACACAGGTGACAAAGAAAGCAAAAAATGCGACCCATGCCGAGCTGACATGGAAGTAAAAGATTTTTTGCGCCGCTCCCATCGTTCTTTCTTCTTCTGCAAAAATGAAGATGAAATACAAGGAGGCCAGCATTGAAATCACTGTTCCGTAGAATAATAGTTTTGGCAGGCTCGAGCTTTTTTCATTCGGCAGCTGCGCGGCAGGAAGGGACGTTTTTTCCCGTTCGAGATTCATACTCATCTGTTAAACCTCCAGCACATAATCAATTAGTAATAAAGCGACAACAAAGAAAATCACATCATAGGCGGTGACCATCTGCGTCCAGGCTAAAGCACTCGATAATTTGCTCATGTCGGATAAAATAATCCTTGTTGCCTGGGTAACACCGATCAAGATTGGGCTTGTAATCGGAAACAGCAATAATGGCAAGAGCATTTCGCTACTTTTGGAATTGGCGGCCAATGCAGCCAAGAAAGTGCCAATCGATACGAAGCCAAAACTTCCGACAAAGATGACGAGAATAAAGTAAGCAATGCTGCCGGTCATTTTAAAATCAAATAACAAGAACAAGAATGGGATGGAAACAATTTCGACGATTAAGATCATCGTAAAGTTGGCAAAAAACTTGCCTAAAAAAATGCTTGCCGCTTCCATCGGTGCCACAAGAAGACCTTGCATTGTGTCATTTCGCTGTTCAGATATGAATGACCGATTGAGGCCCAAAATACCCGCAAACACGATAATGACCCATATGACTCCTGGAATCACAGCTTTTGTCGTGTTGTTGGCCGGGTCAAACGCAAAGCTGAACACGACAATGACCAAGGCCGCAAAGATAATCTGAGTAACTAATATTTGTTTTGTTTTTAATTCCGAAAGTAAATCTTTTTTTGCGAGTAAGAGGGCCGATGAAAAGATGTTCATGATACTACTCCCTCCACTTGAAGCTCGTATTTTTCAGAGACAACGCTTAATGATGGCTGCTCGATTTTGAAATCATCGACAATTTTTCCGTTTTTCACAATGATGATTCTGTCGCAAATCTCGGCTGCCTGTTTAAAATCGTGTGTTACCATTAATGTCGTTGTTCCTTTTTGTTTCATGTTAAGTATGACATTATTCAAAATGGAGATTGCTCCCTGATCGAGCCCTGTATGCGGTTCATCCAAAAGCAGGATTTCCGGCTCATGGATAATCGCACGAGCAATGGCAATCCGTTGAATCATCCCCCGTGAAAAATTTTTCACCGGCTCGTTTAAGAAGAAACTTAAGCCAACTTCTTTAACTAATTCAATCGCCCGCTGCTCCGAATTGTTAACTCCATATAAATCACCAAAGAAAATCAAATTTTCCAATGGTGAATAATGATCGTATAGCAAGCTGGAATGTGGTAAATAACCTAGAATTTTTTTTATGGCAATCTGGTTCTTTTTTAAATCCAAACCATTGATTTTAATTGTCCCCGATGTGGGTTTGATTAAGGTGGCCAAAACTTTTAACAGCGTGCTTTTCCCCGCTCCATTTGGGCCAAGGATGGCTACTGTTTCCCCTTTTTTTACCGAGAGGTCTACGCCACGTAAGATCAGCTTATTATCAGCCTGCTTCGTCAGCTTTTTAATTTCTATCATTGCGGTCCCTCCCATTCCGGCTGCTAGTCTACGAAATTGCGTAAGTTTAATTTTACCTGTACCAGATGCTGTTTATAGGCATCCAGTTTGGCTTGGTACTCCTCCTCAGAAAGTTTGCCATCGCCAAAGGTTTCTTCCAGTTCAATGATTTTGTCCATTATCGCTTTTTGCTTGGTCATCAGCAGTTTAAATGCTTTCTCTTCCTTATCTGCTCCTAGCCGTTCTTCTTCCAATCTAGCTTTTCGTCTGAAGTAGACATAATAGGAGATTCCAGCTATGACGATCACTCCGACAATAATCAAAAAGATATGCGGGTCGAAGCTGCGCAATGGGGATTGTGCCCACATCCGTAAATGACCCGGGTTGTGGAAGGCAGGTGCTGTGTGGGTAACATTGCTCGCTGCCCCGCTGTTACTTGCTGTCTGCTCCTGCTTTGAAGAATCAACAGCAGGCTGAACATCTTGCTTATATACCATAGTAAAAGTCTGGTCAGCTTTTAAATCTTCAAGTGAATAAAGCCAAAAGTTCTTGCCATCCATATTCAAAAGCTCCGGTCCTGTTGAAGTCACCCCGTTAAATTCAACGCTGCCATTTCCCTCTTCAACAAGCATCATCAGTGATTGGGTTGGATAATTGATGGTTAACTTTATGTCTTTTCCCTTATCCATTCGGTAGCTATAAGCCAGTTCAATCCGCTCATTAGGCCCAACCGGAGTTGTTGTAATAAACCCTTTGTCGATTTGTTTTGCGGCAATTTTGCTATCCAAGAAATTTAAATCCTTCGCTCCTTCTGGAAGTGTTACCGTCAGAACGGCCTCACTTTGTCCGTCGCCCTTGTATTCCTCGGCACTGGAGTTGACATAATAGCTTCGATTATTTAAATACGTAGAAGAACCATCTTCAGCCGGACCGACTACGATATACTGCATATCCGTAACAATCTTTGAATCTGACGCTGCCAATCCCTGAATCGGAATCAACAGCATCAGTCCAAGGAGGAAAACGGTGATTTTTCTGATCACTTTCCTTCCCCCTTTTTGATTTTATAACTTTTCATTTGCGCCTCAATCTCTTTCTCGACTTCAGCCATTAAATCCTGATCGACTTTTGTGACGGCCACGTCCTCTTCTTCCTTCATAATCTTGGCGATTTCTATTTCGTATTGCTTCTTCAAATGCTTGTAATCATTGTGGGAGATCTTATCCATCTTGTACTCAAATTCCAATTCATTTAATGTTGTCAACAATGCTTCCTTTGTTGACGCTAAATCCTGATTTTTGGGGGCGAAATGTAAATACGTATCCCACTTAAATAACGGTGCCAATATTAGAAATAAACAGGTCAGCGCCAATGCGGCTGTAAAGATCATCGAAATGATGGAAATATCCTGCATTTTGTTCACATCCTAAAGATACTTTTTGCGTTCTTCGTCAATGATGGAAGAAAGAATTTCGCTTTCCACTTCCTCCTCAGGGTTCTGGGTGATCATTTCAGTTTCCTCTGGGCCTCTCCGTTTTACCCATTTGCGAATCACGAAATACAAGCCTGCGCCAGCCCCGCCTAATGCTGCAAATGGAAGGACCCATGCTGTAAGACTAAAACCCTTTTTTTCGGGGGAAGTCAGAATTTCTTCGCCGTAAATGTTGACATAATACTCACGAATTTTATCTTTGTCCCAGCCTTTATTCATCATATCAACCAGGTCTGCTTTAAATTCAGTGGTTAAGTTGCATGTATTCGGGTCGCATTCGTAATGATCCTGCCCGCAACCGCATGTACAGGCAAACTGCTGAGCGACTGCTTTAAATTCTGGAGATTTGTAGTCAAACTCTTTTGCTTCCACACGTAGGAATGAACCTTGAAAAATAAACGCTAGTACGAGGAGCCCGACATAAAACTTGTTCTTCATATTAAGACACCTCTTTACGTACTCCAGTGTATCTTGGAGTGACGTTTCCATATTTGCCGTTCCATACAGCGAAAAGCGCACCGATGACGATCATAAATGAACCGAACCACATCCAGTTCATCATAGGGTTAATTTTGACAACAAAGGTTGCTTTGCCGTCATTTTCCCAGGCGCTTAGCACAATGTAGAGGTCCTCTTTAATAGATGAAATGATCGCCACTTCTGATGAAGGCTGCTCCCAGTTGCCGTAAAAGACTTTTTCAGGCTGGAAGGTCCCTATTCTTTTACCATTTCTAAATACTGTTACATCGGCATAGACAATATCGTTAATACCTTCACGTTTTTGATCCAAACGCTCGTAGTTTAATCTATAATCCTTCAACTCTATCGAACCGCCCAGCGGAACGGTTTTCATTGTTTCCACGTCATAGTTCTGGGAACCGATAATCCCCATAGTGATAAAGGCGATGCCAAGGTGAACGATATATCCACCGTAGCGGCGGCGATTGCGGATCATTAACCGGTATAAAGCGACGAGCGGTGATTCTTTTGTCATCTTTCTTCTTGCTTTGACACCTCTATAAAACTCCAAGAAGTGAGTAACTAACAATAGAGCAATAACACCATAACCAATCACGGCCCAGGCTTTTGTGATGCCTAATACTACCATCAGCACCATTGCCACTACTGCAAGAATGGCAGGAATCATGAAGTTTTTCTTGAGATTTTTAACAGTTGACCTTTGCCATGCCAGCAACGGACAAACCGCCATTACGAACATCATTGATAATAATATCGGTGCTTCCACCTTGTTGAAGAAAGGAAGACCCACTGTAACCTTCGTGCCTCGTACAGCCTCGGAAACGAGCGGGAATACAGTTCCCCAGAACACCGCGAATGCCGCGCCAACAAGCAGCAAGTTGTTTACAAGGAAGCTGCTTTCCTTGGAAACAAATGATTGAAATTCACCGGCGCTCCGTTTTAACAGGTTGTAACGGCTCATCAGCACGTATAATGCCAAGATGGTTGCAATTGCCATAAAAATTAGGAAATATAATCCTAGATTAGAATTGGCAAATGCATGGACAGATGTCAGCACGCCGCTTCGAACCAGGAAGGTACCAAATAGGGTCAAGGCATATGAAACGATAATTAAACTGATATTCCAAATCTTCAACATGTTTTTCCGTTCCTGAATCATGACAGAGTGCAGGAAGGCTGTAGCGGTCAACCATGGCATAAACGAGGCATTTTCAACCGGATCCCATGCCCAGTATCCGCCCCATCCCAGTTCGACATAGGCCCACTGGCCTCCAAAAATGTTGCCAAGGCTTAGAAATAACCAGGCGATAATCGTCCAGCGTCTAGTCATTTTAATCCAGAAATCATCAACGTTTTTCAATAGCAGCGCTGCCATTGCAAACGCAAATGGTATGGCTAGCCCTACATATCCGAGGTAAAGTGTGACAGGGTGAATAATCATTCCCGGATTTTGCAGCATTGGGTTTAATCCTTTTCCTTCTAGCGGAACCTGATCAAGCAAAACAAATGGTTTGGCGACAAACCCTAGAATGAAGAAGAAGAAAACCGCGTTTGCCAGCAAGATGGATGAAATGTATGGAACCATCGGGTTGCCTTTCATCTTTCTTGAGAAGGCGATCATTGCGATATATAGCGTCAGAAAGAACGTCCAAAGTAGCAGGGATCCGGCGTTGCCTGCCCAAAGGGCTGTGAGTTTATAGATAACCGGGAGTTCACTGCTCGTATAATCAGATACATATTCGTATTGGAATTGCGAAGTTGCCAACAGGTAGAACATGGTCAACATGGCTAGGGATGTACAAACAAGAAGTGCAATAAGTCCGCCTTTACCGCTGTTTACCAGTTTTTGATTTTTTATGCTTATTCCTAGTGTCGTAATTAGGAGTGAATATATCGCGATTGCCAATCCGATATATATGGTTGCATTAGCAAATAAGTACATTTCGTCACCTTCTTAAGTTTGCCTTTTATTGTTCCTTCGGTGGCTGATTCAGTTTTTCTTTATGTGTTTCGGGATCATAGTTTTTCATGTCTTCACCCTCATATTTGGAAGGGCAGCGCGTTTTGACTGTTTCTGCAACAAAGGTATTCTTTTGAGTTGGTGCACCTTGGAGAATGGTAATAACGCCATCTGAGAAGTTATCCGGCTTTGTTCCATTATGAATCACATGCATGATGTTGCCGTCGTTATCTTTTACATCAAATTTCAATTCTATTTTGTCTGCGTCCCATTTAATAGAATCTTCGACCAGTAGTCCTTCTACGGTAACAAAATCATCTTTATAGTCTTGTTGATTTGCCAACAGCTCTTTCATCGTCAATTCAACACCACTTGATCCAGGGGTTGCGGCCATTAAGAGGAAAACAATTGCACCAGCAATAATAAATCCGCCAAGCATGACGAGTGTATTCTTTTTCATCCAAATCACCTCATTAGATTAATTTTTTCATTTCTTCATCGTACGTTTCTTGGTCAATTTTTCCGGTTAATAGTTTTTTGCGCAGTTCTTTCTTGGCTTCGTTGCTGACTGTTTTGTTCACCTTTTGAGTTGTGGTTGACCCTTGTCTTTTTTGGGGCTGTTTATTTTGTTTGGACATTTTTGCCTGACTTTGTGAATTGGCCTTTAATCCTAGGTAAACGAAGGCCCCGGCAATGATGATGGCAATCCCGATAATCGATGCCCCGCCGATTCCAATGATTGGACTTTTACCTCCATCCTTGCTGTTGTCGCCCAAAATTTGGTCTGTCGCGCTGCCGCTGACACCCTCATGGTTTTTATCATTAGGCGGCTGGGCTTTGGAAATGGCCTCCATTGTTGATTCCGTCCCATCTTTTTTATAGGAGAAGGAATACTTCAACGGTTCACCAATTTTGACGTTTTTATATTGGTAGAAATAAAGCTCCTCGCCATACTCATTTTTGGAATTTTCTTGGGCCTTTGGCTCAAGCTTGATTTCTTTTGCATTCATCGGTGCATAAAAAATAACATCAAGCTGTTCTGTTTCTGCTTTATTCGTAAATTCATAGGTAAAGCTTTTTTGATCTTTTACATCAATCGATTGGGTGTAGTACTCAATGACAAACTGATATTCTTGATTATTTTTAATCGGTTTTCCTGGTTTCCAGCTGATGATCCCCTTCTCAAGGTCTACGTCATATGGACGTTGAACCTCAGGCTTGTTTTCCTCGGGAAATTCGGCTACCAGGAAGGCATCAAAACCTTTTTCCTTTGCGGGTACCGCAAGTTCAATTTTTCCGTCATAGTCCTGTCCGGTCTTATTTGTAATCGTCCCGTACATCCCCACTAATAGCGAAGGAACTTCTCTTGAAGCCCAATCCTCCGGGTAGTCAAACTCTGGCATTACCTGAATCTGCATCGCCTTATAAGGGAATTTTTCCGGCTGAAATTCTGCTTCCGCATAAGCTTTGGGCAATATCCAGCTTGTTAGAAATGAAGCGATCACTATTAATGCCACTAACCTTTTTTTAAGCATATTAATCCTCCTTGACCTTAAAAGCTCTCTCTCATCTGATAGTTTTCTACTATAGTCCTCTTCGAAATAAATATAATCTTTATCTACTCCGTATTGTTGATATACCTATGAACATTTTGTTAAACGATAAAAATCGTTACGTTTTTGACATAAAAACATCACAAATTGTTCATATTTAGGGAAGTGTCAGGTCAGAGATCGTTATACTCAGAAATAAAAAACCTTGACTCCAGTAGATGGAATCAAGGTTTTAAATAATCATCGGGCTTTTCGTTACTATACTTGATCGAACGTATATAACTGATAATGTCGGATATTTGTTCCTCTGTAAGCTGTCGAGCCCCGTCGAGCCCTTTTAATGAAGGACCCATTCGGGTTTCTTCACGGCCATAAGCGGTGGTAATCCAAATCTGCTTGTCCGTTGTATATTTTAAATACTCCGGATGGGCAAGGACCGTTCCCATTTTTACTTTGCCCGCGCCAGACTCGCCATGACAGTTAAGGCAATACAAACCATAAAGTTTTTTTCCATTCTCCGGGTTACCGGAAATCGTTTTCGGAACATCAAACTTGATTTTTTCTGTCTGCCAATCCCTGATAAAGACAACCAAATTATTGATCTCTTTTTCTGATAACCTTTGGACATAAGCCGGCATTGCAGTGCCTTCCCGTCCATACTTCACATAATTATATATGTCTTTATCAGAAACGGAGTTTAAAAAATTTTGATTATTTATTGCAGTGCCAGCATTGGCAGCTTCACCTTTCCCGGTTTCACCATGGCAAATTAGGCAATTTTTCTCATATATCTTTTCTCCCGAAGCAATAGCTTCGGCATTGCCGCTTCCAAAGATCCGGGTATTTCCGATTACAAAAATGATTCCAATAATGATTAGCATATAACTGCCAATTAATATTTTCTTCATGGGCTACTCCTTAGGTTCAGGCGTTGGAGTTGGCTCCCCGTAATTTCCATATTTCGTGGTAATCAAATCATAAATCTTTTTAGGGCTTTTACCGTTAAGATGCAGTTCTACCGCCTCCCGGGCGATATCAATACAAACATCTCACGATATACTCATGGAATCCCATTCCTTGACAGCCTTGTCATCCCCGAACTGGTCAATATAGCAGTCTAGATTACTTTCATGGCCATCCTGGGCAAAACAGCCGCAATAACATGGGACTTGTGCCACTACCTCTGGGTAAGTTGCCGCCATTACATAAGTTTCTTGAATTTTATCGGAAGAATTTAACACATAATCAGGAAACGGCGCATGCTTTTTATCAAGCGTCCATTTTTGATCTTCAATTTTAGAACCACAGCCAGCTGCGATTAGAACAATTGCAATGCAAAGAACGAAAAGAGAAGTAATTCGTTTCAATAGTTGTCACCCCTTTCTCCTATATTACAAATTCATTTTAACAAATAGATTGAATCGTAACGGGTGCTAATTATTACTATTTGGTGAAGTTTTTAAGATTTCTATACTATCAATACTTGTAAATGAATTGGTCGGAATACCTATAGGGTTTTCCGCAATATTTTTTACATATTCATATGGCCAGAACCTGCTCCTGTACCGATAGATGGATCAAGCATCCCAAATATCATTGCTACATGGGCCACAATCAGAAACATGCCGACAAAGAATGCATGGATTTTCAGTTTTTCCAGTGTGGTTTTGTTTCGGTATAGGACCCCAAGCTCTAACAGCGCCATTCCCAATAACGGAACGACCCCAAGCAGATAGAACGTAACAGCAACAACGTCTATCCAGCCCTTCCAGTCGCCATTGACGGTCAATGGAACAAAAGCATTAATCATTAAATAAATAAAAATACCAGTAAAATAAATTCCAGCAAAAATACTTGTAATCTTATTAACTTGTCTTAAGGTGCCGTCCATTTTCCGTGTAAACAGAATCGCAAGTTCCGTAATAGCAAGGGTTTCCGCGCAAATAACAGGGATGGCCATAAAAATAATTAGATTCCACGGCTGGTTTTCCGCCAGCAAACCCATATAATGTGTCATATTCATTCTTTTCATCTCCCCGAATTGTAACTTCTAGTTTAGGAACTTACTTCTGATCTGTTCCAGGTCGACTACATTGGCATCATCAACTGCCTCAATGACGCCAAGCAATTCCTCTTCATTTAGATAAATTCCGTAAATGCCTGGTTTTTTTATCGTAAATTCAATTTCGGCCATCCCCTCCTTTCCGATGAATTCACTTACAATTTCCTTTGTATTGGCATTCATAATTAAGAAAGATTCATCTTTCCGATTAAACTCGGTGAGATCAAAGGTTATCTTCGTGCTCATCCCTTTATTGACCACCATGATTAACGGTTCCAGCTCATACCCAATTCCTTTTACTGTCAAAAATTGGCCATTGTTAACTACCTCTGCTTTTCTCACCAACCGATCTGTAGGCACTTTGCTGATATCATCGCCATATATACTTGGCCCAACAGGCTCAGAAGTCCCCGCAGTTGCTTTTGTAGATGAATCTACTCCCGTTGCATTGCTCTCAGCGGCAGAAACGTTGCCAAGGTCATCGACGACTTTAATCATGCCCCGCTTCATTCCCATCCAGCAGCTAAACGGCATATCTTCATTTCCCGGAGTGAACTCGATGATGTTCTGACCGTCTTGAAGCTTTTGCTGTACCTTTAAATCTGTAATAACGATCGTATTATTGCAGCCCGTTAGTTGCTCAACATTAACGACCCACTTAACCGGGACACCTTTTTTTACGTATAAAGTGTTGGGATTATAGCCACTGACATTGGCTACCATACTCAGCACCTGTACCCCATCCTTTAAAGTGGCTTTAATGGCCCCACCGGTCCCGAAAGAGCCAGTTGTTCCTCCATTGCCCACATTTGCCATTAAGAGAAACGGACTTGTATTAACCCCAGCAAGTGCCAGACCTCTGTTGCTCATAATTAATCCAAGAACAATGATCAGGATGCCACTGAATTTAAGGATTTTCTTTGTGTACCCTTTACTCAATAGTCCTGATAGCGCCCCAAATGTCAGCATGAGCGGTACAGTTCCAAGCGAAAACATAAACATCGATATTGCACCGCCAAGCGCACTGCCTGTTCCCAATGCATAGATCTGCATTGTCTGAAGCGGTCCGCAAGGCATGAACCCGTTCAACAGCCCGATTATAAGTGGCGTTCTTGGCTTCGTCATGGCCCGGCATGCGACAGCAGGCAATTTAATCTGAATTTTTCTGAAGACCCGAAATCCCGCCATATTAAAGCCCATTATAATCATGAAAACACCGGCAAATAGTTGGAGACCGGCCTTGGCCGTAAGCGAAAGGGCTATAACCGAGCCAATTGCTCCGATCATTCCGCCAAGGATTGTATAAGCGGTAACACGTCCAAGGTTATAAAGCAATGCCGGCTTGATTGCAGAGTATTTACTGCCACTTTCTTTTCCGATTGTCTGAGACAGCATAATGCCTCCGCACATTCCCACGCAATGGAGCGAGGTGACTAGTCCGACTACAAATAACACGACATACGACGCATTGGCCAGTTTTTCATCCATATTGAAGCTGCCAGTATTAAGACCTAGCAGTACGATGGCCGCGGCAATAATTAAAATCCCAATCAACTTATAGCCACGCGAGTTTTCTGTGCTGTAGCCAATCCGATTGATGGCCTCTTTAATTTCTCCCAGGTTGCATATTTCATCGTCATACTCGATTTCCGCAAATTGTCCGCTGAAATCAGCCTTTACATCACGGACCCCATCCAGTTTTTTGACTGTCCGTTCGATTCGTTTTTCGCAGGAGGTGCAGGTCATATCAAAAACCTTAAGTTTTGTCTGTCTCATGCTCATAGTGAACCCTCCCTTTACTCTTTTAGTTCCTGTCTGATGAGTAAAGTATAAGGATTTCATATGTTGACGGTATGAAGGAATATTGTGAGGAAGTGAACATTTTGTGGACATAATTTTGCAATTAAATGAATGAGTTTTTTACTATTAAGACTCCTGTGTCCTAACTATTCGATGAAAAAAATTCTGCTTGTCACCCGTACTATTTCCGTGTGTTTCCGCTTAAAGATGTATCAATAAGTACATCTTTGGGAGTGGCTGCATATGAATATAGATGGAGTATTTTCGGGTGGCGGCATCAAAGGGTTTGCTCTCATAGGCGCTTTAGAGGAAATAGAAAAAAGAGGATTTCGGTTTGTCAGGTTAGCAGGAACGAGTGCCGGTTCCATCATTGCAGCACTAATCGCCGCCAGATATACCAGCAAAGAAATTTATCAAATGATGGATGAGGTGGACTTAAAAGCTCTGCTAGATTCAAGAAAGACCTTCATTCCCTTTAAATTTGCAAAATGGTTGCTGTTGTATTGGCGATTGGGCCTTTATAAGGGGAATGAACTTGAAAAATGGCTAAGAGGTAAATTGGCAGTTAAGGGACTGCGGACCTTTTCCGATTTACCGGCCAACACCTTACGTGTAATTGGGTCGGACCTCTCTAATGGGCAAATGATGGTTTTTCCTGATGATTTGGTGAAATACGGCATAACGCCAGGAACATTCTCGATTGCAAAGGCCATCCGAATCAGTTGCAGCATCCCTTATTTTTTTGAACCTGTGAAGATGCGCTCGCATGATGGTACCAATATTTTGGTTGATGGAGGGGTACTAAGCAACTTCCCGATGTGGCTGTTTGACCAGGAAAACGTTAAAAAGCTTAGGCCTGTCCTTGGAATTAAGCTAAGTTCCAGCGAGTATGAGCATGAAAAACATAAAATCGATAATGGCATAGAACTTTTTGGTGCCCTATTCGAAACAATGAAGGACGCCCATGATTCAAGATATATTTCGAAAAAACATGCACAAAACATTATTTTTATCCCTGCAGAAGGGATAATGCCGATTGAGTTCCATTTGACGGAGGAAAAGAAGAAGGCATTATTGGAGCTCGGCAGAAACCAAGCCAAGAAGTTTTTGGACCGCTGGGGATATTAAGCAAAAACGTAAAAAATCGAGCGGCTAGAAAGACGCTCGATTTTTCTTTTTCCCTTTTTTCCCATCGATAACCGTCAGGTGAGCAGGAGGCTTCTTTTTGGCTTTGGTTTTCTTCAATGTAGACAATGTACCAAGAGCGGAACCTTTTATATTCGTTTCTCCACCCTTATGCTGCAATCGTTTCTTTGACCTTTTGGCTGCTTTGAGAAATGCCCGCTGCTCTCTTTTTTGAGGGCTCGAATTTGAAAATTTCCGAACAACAAAAAAAATAATCAAGCCAATTACGGCGAAGACAAAGATATTCTGTATAAACTGAGCAGGATTGGTTGTAAATTTAGTAAAAATGCCTAATAACGCGAGAATAATCAGTCCCGCAACAACAATTGTGGATGTTCGATATTTCAAGAAAGCCACCTCCCTAAGAGCATCATAAGCATTTTTTTATTCTTTTAAACACTTAAAAGGGAAGATTTAGACAATTTCTTCTGTTTGGATGATTCTAGACGTTTCCTCTTCTCTTCTAAGCAATTCTTTAAAGGAAAGAATCGCCACCTCCACCTGTTCATCATTTGGTTCCTTGGTCGTTAACAACTGAAGCCAAAGCCCTGGAATACCCAAATATTTTAGTACGGGTATATCCCTTAATTTGTTCGTAAATTGCAGAATTTCAAAAGCAATTCCAAGCACAACCGGGATTAACAAAAGCCGATCGACGATTCGTAACCATAGCGGGCTTGTCGGCACAAGCAAATAGATAAACATTCCTACAATAACAGTAAACAGAATGAAACTGCTGCCGCATCGATAGTGGAGCCGGGAATGGGCTTGCACATTTGCAACGGTCAACTCCGCACCTGATTCATAGGTATTAATTACTTTATGCTCAGCGCCATGATATTGAAACACCCTTTTTATTAGAGGTGTCAATGACACAAAATAAATATAGGAAAGCAGCAGGATTAACTTGAAGGTACTTTCTACCATTACCTGCGCAAAGTCTGACGGAAAAATCGGTTTTGTTAATTCCGCCAGAAAAACAGGAATTAACGTAAAAGCGAATTTCCCGAACAGAAATGAAATGACCCCAATTACGGCGACTCCAAGGTACATGGTCAATTTAGAAACCTCTTGCTTCTTAAGCGTATCATCCTCTTTAGGGTCGAGGTCAAATCGTTCAGTGGAGAAGTTTAGATGCTTGGATCCGTTTGCACTGGCTTCGATGATGGCGATGATTCCACGAATAAACGGGATTTTTTTCAACATAGTTAACGAGGGCTTGCTTTTTCGCGGCAAATGGAAATATTCGACAGAATGGTCTTTTCTACGAATCGCAGTAACATAATGATGCTTACCGCCAAACATTACACCTTCCACAACCGCTTGACCGCCATATACAGGCTTTTGAGAATTGGACATGTAGTTTAACACCAACCTATAAGAAAGTTGCACTATGCAGAAATTATTTCATCTGTATATGTACTTATCTGTATTCTACTAGAAAAATGAAAAAACCTCTAGGAGATGGCTTAAGATTTCCATTTATTTTAGGAAAATTTTTAACATGCAAGGCAATGGTAACACATGGGCATACTATGAGTGGCATTTATTCAACAGCACCAACAGGAATCATACAGAAAAAAATTCAGCAGGAGGTCATCAATATGACAAAAGAGCATGAATTAGGAAACTATCCAAAACCAATGCCCATGCCGATAATGGTCTTTTGGACAGGACTATTTGGAGGCCTGTTTTGGAGTACAATTGGTTTTATGGCGTACTATTTTCATTTTACTGAAATTCGGCCAAACGTTCTTCTTGAACCATGGCTGCTTGGAAAATGGAAATTTGGCTGGCAAGGAACACTCGTTTCGATACTCATACTCGGAATTCTGTCGATTGCCGTTGCGTTTCTATATTATGCATTATTAAAAAAGTATAGTAGCTGGTGGTTCGGTCTTGGATATGGAATCCTTTTATTCTTGATCGTGTTCTTTTTAATCAATCCACTTTTTCCGGGGATAAAACCAATAGCTGATTTAAGCCGGAATACCATCATTAGCTCCGTTTGTCTCTTTAGCATCTATGGAATCTTCATTGGCTACTCGATCAGCTACGAATATCAAAATAAAAAAATGGAAGAAAAAGAGGCCGCGACCTAAGTTGTTATTAGTAGGCTGCAGAAGGTTGTGATAAAATATTTCTGTCTAGGCATGGAGGAGAAAAGGAGAGTTGAAACGATGACGAAGTTGGAAAAGTTGCGTAATAGTTTTACTGATAATGGAATTGATGGAATGCTAATCACCAGTCCATTTAACCGCCGATATATATCAAACTTTACCGGCAGTTCAGGAGTTGTTTTAATCAGCGCTGAAAAAGCAATGTTTATTACAGATTTCCGTTATATTGAACAAGCAAAAAAGCAGTGTGAAGGATTTGAAATCATTAAATTTAACGATTCTATTCCGAAAGAAGTAGCAGAACTATCGAAACAGCTGGGCATTCAAAAGCTGGGATTTGAAGAGGACCATCTCACATACTCTTCTTTTACAGTATATGATAACGAAACAGAAGCTGAACTTATTCCGATTTCTGGAGTAATTGAAAAGTTACGCTTGATAAAGACTGAAGCAGAGATTAAGATATTAAAGGAAGCGGCGGATATTGCCGATGCTGCGTTTAAGCACATCTTGGATTTTATTCGCCCAGGAAAAACAGAACTTGAAGTTTCCAATGAGCTGGAATTCTTTATGAGAAAAGCGGGTGCTGTTTCCTCATCCTTTGATACGATCGTTGCTTCCGGATACCGCTCTGCCCTCCCTCATGGAGTTGCAAGCGATAAGGTCATTGAGGCAGGAGATTTCGTTACACTAGATTATGGCGCTTATTATAAAGGATATGTTTCCGATATCACGAGAACGGTTGCCGTCGGTACTCCTGATACAAAACTGAAGGACATTTATGAAATTGTCCTTGAAGCACAGCTTCGCGGCGTGGCCGGAATCAAACCTAGCCTTACAGGAAAGCAAGCCGATGCCCTAACAAGAGACTATATAACTGAAAAAGGATACGGTGAATTCTTCGGACATTCAACCGGGCATGGAATTGGGTTAGAGGTTCATGAGGGCCCAGCGCTTTCATTTAAATCTGATATGGTGTTGGAGCCAGGAATGGTTGTTACTTGTGAACCAGGAATTTATATACCGGGCCTTGGTGGCGTTCGAATTGAGGATGATCTGCTGATTACGAATGACCATAACGAAACACTGACTCATTCAACAAAGGAACTCATTATTTTGTAAAGAACTTAGGAGGATATGTTACATGATTTCTGTTAATGATTTTCGTACAGGGTTAACAATCGAAGTCGACGGCGGCATTTGGCGCGTCATGGATTTCCAACACGTAAAACCGGGTAAAGGTGCGGCATTTGTCCGTTCCAAACTGCGCAACCTTCGTAATGGCGCGATTCAGGAAAAAACATTCCGTGCCGGTGAAAAAGTAGAAAAAGCGCAAATTGATAACCGGAAAATGCAATATCTTTATGCAAGTGGCGACCAACACGTCTTTATGGATATGGATTCCTACGAGCAGGTTGAGCTACCGGCAAGCAGCATTGAATATGAACTAAAATTCTTGAAAGAGAATATGGAAGTCCATATTATGATGTTTGGCCATGAAACTCTTGGTGTTGAATTGCCAACAACAGTTGTACTTGAAGTGACAGAAACTGAACCAGGAATAAAAGGGGATACTGCATCCGGCGGTTCCAAGCCAGCCACTCTTGAGACAGGTCTTGTCGTTCAAGTCCCATTCTTCATTAACCAAGGGGATAAACTTATTATTAATACCGCCGAAGGTTCATACGTATCCAGAGCGTAATAATTTTAAAAAGCCTTATAACCGACTGAACTCGGTTATAAGGCTTTTTTTCACATTAATCAATCTTTGAAAAATAAACTGTAAATTTTGTCCCTTTTGCATCCTTGCTTTCCACTGCGATACTGGCATTGTGGAGCTGCAGTATATTTTTGACAATGGTTAGACCAATACCCGTGCCCTCAATTTCCTTTCTGCTTTTATCCCCGCGATAAAGGCGCTCAAATATAAAAGGCAAATCATCTTGGTTAATTCCAATCCCGTTATCGATCAATTCGACAACAATCTGCTGTTGGTTTTCAAAAAGCATAATTTCTACCCTGCCTTCTGGATATGAAAATTTAAGGGCATTTGACATTAGATTAATAAAAACCTGTTTGATTTTATCCCGATCGCCGGTAATAGTATAATGCTTATCTCCATGAATATGATAATCAATTTTAATTTTCTTTTTTTCAGCAGCCAGATAAAAATCCTTGCAAACATCTGAAATCAATTCATCCAGCACAATCGGTTCATAATTTAATTTCGTGCTTTCTGCTTCAAACTCCTTAAGATTATTTAAACTATTGATCAACTTTCCAAACCGGATGACTTCCTCATTTAAATATGTCAATTTCTCTGATGTAATCGGATAAACCCCATCAATCATTGCCTCCAAATTGTTTTGCAATACATTTAAGGGCGTCCGTATTTCATGCGAGATGTCTGAAACCAGTTTTTTTCGAAGCCTGTCCTGGTAATTTAATTTACCTGCCAGGATGTTGACGCTATTGCGCAGGTCCTCGAGTTCCTTAATGTTACTTTTGCTATTTGATTTCATATCAAAATTTCCTTTAGACAACCCGACAGAAAGCTTGGCTACTTCAAGAATCGGAATGGAGAACTGTCTTGAAAAGTACAGGCTTAAGGCACCGATAATAACAAGTGTCAAAACCCCGCTGGCAATAATACTTTTATTGATTGATGTTTTAAAATTTTGGTCCTCTTCAGTAAGCAGTACAGAATTATATTGGCCAATATCGACATAACCAACGAGTTTGCCATCCTCTTTCAGTTTAAATGTTTTGGTTGTATAGACGCCTTTTTCTTGGACCGGCATCATTCCCATGCTCAGCTGGCTTTTAATGTCATTAGGGTTCATCCCCCACACCAGCCTTTTGTTTTGATCACGAAGCGTTAAGCAATAATTGCCCATATACGCTTCATGCATCAGTTCGATACCTGTGTTGCTCGTCCAAGCCCCTTCCCGTTTATAGGCGTCTTCAAAAAATGATACGATTCGCTGATAACGTTTGTTCTGGATATCGACCATATATTGATTAAACTTATTCGACACTGTGACATTAACAAACAATGTAACGAGGGAAATCGCCGCAACAGTACAGGAAATAAATAATAGGCTCAATCTTCTGGAGATGGATTGCACTACCACTCACCGCCAAATTTATAACCTGCTTTCAACACTGTTACAACATACTTTGGATTCTTGGTATCAGTCTCGATTTTCTTGCGAATATTTTTGATATGGACATCGATCGTACGGTCAAACCCATCGAAGTCCTCGCCGTAAAGCTTATTGATTAGCTGCTCTCTTGATAACACTTTTCCTTTATTGGCTGCAAGTGTCCAGAGGATATCAAACTCATTCGGCGTGAACGGAATTTCCTGGTTTTGTATTTTTACTGACCGTTTTTCGCAATCAATGGATAAATTCCCATCATCAAAAACAGCGCCGGATGAGCGAACTTTACCATTAATCCGGCGAAAAAGGGCGTTTACTCTCGCTGTCAGTTCCCTGGGACTATAGGGCTTAATCAGGTACTCATCCGCCCCAATATTTAATCCTTCAATCCGGTCATTAATCGCCCCTTTGGCAGTCAGCATAAAAATATGAACATCAGACGTACTGCGGAGGATTTTGCACACTTCTTCGCCACTGATGTCGGGCAGCATTAAATCAAGGATTACAAGGGAAATGGGATTCCGCTGAAAAAGTTCGACCCCCTTTAAACCGGTCCCGGCACAATGAACCTGATAGCCTTCCTTTTCCAAATATGCTGTAATAACACCGGATACACTTTGTTCATCTTCGATTAATAATATGTGATTCAAACCTCTCACCCAGTTCTTTAAAAAGGTTATTTTAAAATTAGTATACTAGCTAAAGATAGTGTAAAAGCGAAAAAAGGCTGACAATTATGTGTCAGCCTTCAAAACATGTTTTATAGTTTTACCTTTTGCAGTCTAAGTGCATTGAGGACAACGGAAACCGAGCTAAAGGCCATTGCTGCACCGGCCACCCATGGAGCTAAGAATCCAAGGGCTGCAATAGGAATACCTAACGAATTGTAGCCCAGAGCCCAAAACAGGTTTTGTTTAATATTGGTGATGGTTTTCTTGCTCATATAGATGGCATCGGCAATGCTGTTTAAATCGCCGCGGATTAACGTAATGTCCGCCGCTTCCATCGCCACATCGGTCCCTGTCCCGATTGCCATGCCGATATCGGCAACCGCCAGCGCCGGGGCGTCATTAATGCCATCCCCGACCATCGCTATCTTGTTGCCTTGTGCTTGAAGCTTTTTGATTTCGTCCGCCTTACCCTCCGGCAGCACTTCGGCAATGACATGGTCAATCCCTGCTTGGGCAGCAATTGTTTTGGCCGTTTGCCCATTATCACCAGTAATCATGATGACATCAAGCCCCATTTTTTTAAGGCGGTCTATCGCGGTTCTTGATGTTTCTTTTATAGTATCGGCGACAGCGACAGTTCCGGCATACTCGCCATTAATGGCTGCCAGCATCGCGGTTTTCCCTGCACGCTCCAATTCATCCATTTTGCCAAGAGCATTCGCGATTGAAATATTGTATTTATTCATTAATTTTCTAGTCCCTATGAAGACTTCCTGTTTATCAATAATGGCTCTAATCCCGAATCCAGGAATCGCTTCGAATTCAGTCGGATTCTTTAGAGAGATTCCCTTTTCCTTTATCCCTTGCACAATTGCCTGTGCCAAGGGATGCTCGGATTGCTTTTCAGCAGAACCAACTAACGTCAAGAATTCCTCCTCGGTCAATGCTTCGCTTGTCAGCACATCCGTTAATACCGGTGTTCCATTTGTAACGGTGCCGGTCTTATCGAGCACAACCGTAGAGATCCGGTGGGTCATTTCCAGATGTTCGCCGCCTTTAAACAGAATGCCGAATTCTGCCGACCGGCCGGAACCGGCCATAATTGAAGTAGGCGTTGCGAGCCCTAGAGCACAAGGACAGGCGATGACAAGCACGGCAATCAGTTTTTCCAATGCTTCCGGGAAGTTGCCAGGCTCAGCCCACACATACCACACAATAAAGGTAAGAACAGCAATGCCGACAACGATCGGGACAAAAACTCCGGAGATTTGGTCAGCCAGACGCTGAATCGGCGCCTTTGAGCCTTGCGCTTCCTCAACGACTTTAATGATTTGTGCCAATGCTGTATCTCTGCCGACCTTTGTGGCTTCGACTTTTAGGAACCCATTCTTGTTAAGTGTTGCACCAATGACTTCGTCACCGATCTTTTTATCAACCGGGACACTTTCCCCTGTCAGCATCGATTCATCAATGGCGGATTGTCCCTCGATGATCATCCCGTCCACAGGGATTTTTTCACCTGGTTTAATATAAAGAATATCGCCAACAATGACTTCTTCAATCGGGACTTCGATTTCTATTCCGTTTCGATTAACGGTGGCCGTCTTGGCCTGCAATCCCATGAGTTTCTTAATCGCTTCCGAGGAACGCCCTTTCGCTCTGGCTTCGAACAGTTTGCCTAACAGAATCAATGTAATCAAAACGGCACTTGTCTCATAATATAGCTCGACCATATGAGCACTGTTGCCAAGCGACATCACTGATAAATATAAACTGTAAAAATAAGCTGCCGAAGTGCCAAGGGCAACAAGAACGTCCATATTGGCGCTTTTGTTTTTCAATGCTTTATAGGCCCCGATATAGAATTGTCCACCGATGATGAACTGAACCGGGGTGGCCAGAGCCAACTGGACCCATGGATTCATGAACGCATCCGGCACCCAAATAAATTGAGTAAATGAGAAGTGTCCGACCATTGCCCATAACAACGGGAACGAAAGAATTGCCGCAAAAATAAACTTTTTCGTTTGTTTTTCAATTTCTTTTTGGCGATGATCTGTCGTATCCTTAAATTCTTCTTTAAGGTGCGCCCCATAACCAAGGTTTTCCACTTTTTTGATAATGTCACCAGGTGAAAGTGCAGAACCGTTAAACTCAACTGTTGCTTTTTCCAATGCCAGGTTGACGTTGGCCTTGACCACGCCGTCGAGTTTATTCAGCCCCTTTTCAATTCTGGCTGAACAGGCCGCACAAGTCATCCCAGTAATATCAAACTCAGCTTTCTTAGTTACTACATCATAGCCCAGGTCCTTGATTTTTTTCTCAATATCTTCGACTTTGATTTGGGCCGGGTCAAATTTAATGGCCGATTTCTCCAAGGCCAGATTGACAGTCGCCGACTCAACACCGGCCAATTTGTTTAGCCCTTTTTCAATACGGGCGGCACAAGCGGCACAGGTCATGCCAGAAATTTGCAAACTAGTTTCTTTCAAAGCTTGACTCATACAAGCCAACTCCTCATAGATAGGTTATATTATTTTTCCAAGGAATCAGCAGTTTAACAGAATTTACACAACATCGTAGCCTTGGTCATCAATGGTTTCTTTGATTTGACCGAGACTGACCTGCTGCGGGTTAAACTCCACGTCAACTGTAGCTGCATCCAGGTTTACTTTTACGGCACTAACTCCATTAAGGACGCCGACACTGCCCTCTACCGCTTTCACACAATGGCCGCAAGACATTCCTTTTACGTTTAATGTTACCTTTTCCATTCCAATCTTTCCTTTCGTGTTGGGTTTGTTTTATATTGGTTACACTTTAATCCTACTATACCCCCCTATCCTATGTAAAGAGGATAATTCCCGTTTTTCATTAGTTCGAGAAATGTTCACATGTTTAGGGGGTTATGTTTGTTTGAAGCGTAGCATAACGAAATGAAGACGGTTTGAAGATGATCGATTTTTCATATTTTAGACAAATTCTATGATAGTTCTTTTACAAAAATAATATTTTCATATGGTCTTCATATTATAGCGGTATGCTGAGATCAGATCTTATAGAAAGGAGTAATGACATATGAAAAAGCTGGCAGTTGGTTTGTTTAGTGCAGCCTTAATACTGGGTGCGGGAACAGCTGTTTTTGCAGCAGGAAACAGCGGAAATGGGAATGGGTTGAGCTTCGAGGAGATGCTGCCTTTTATGCAAAAAATGCATCCCGATTTTTCAAATGATGAGTTAAATGAAATGTACAAGGCTTGCCATGGCCAAGGCGGGATGATGGGCGGAACTAACGCTGTGGATGTTGAAGGTGAAAGTATGATGAATAGTTTTTGATTAAGGTAACAAAGTTAAAAAGCCAAGAATAACAACGGGAAACCGATGCTCTTGGCTTTTTACAATACAGTGATCCCTGCCAAAATGCACGTTTAATAAAGTCTATTAGACAAAATCACCTAGATTATGGGGAAAGTGTCTATTAGAGCCGTTCTATTAGACAAAATTTGTTGGGGCAACGTTGAAAGTGTCTTTTAGAACGCCTCTATTAGACAAAATCCACCACTTTAACCAACAAAGTGTCTTTTACAACGTCTCTATTAGACGAAAAGCACGTTACATCGGCCAAAATGTCTTTAATAAAAGAGGATGGAGAATCTCCACCCTCATCTAACTCTTATAATCCACACTTTAATTGAGCACCACAGTTAGTACAAGTATTGCAACCGCCCATTTCTTCTACTTTACCTTTGCGGCATACTGGACAAGTATTTCCAACTTCAGATCCGATTGTTACATTCGTAGAACGAAGGTCGGTAATGGTCTCAACTAAAACTACGTGTTGCTTTTCTTCCTTGTCATCAAAAATTGATAACTGTTCGCCTGTGTTTTCTTCAGCTTTTAATGTTAAAACCTGAGAATCGCGTGAACCGTCAACGTAGACAGTACCACCTTTTGCACCGCCACGGTACAGGCGCTCGTAAACTTTTTCAACCTGCTCTACGCTGTAGCCTTTCGGTGCGTTTACCGTTTTACTGATGGAGCTGTCAATCCAGCGTTGGATGACACATTGGACATCAGCGTGTGCCTCAGGAGCCAACTCCATTGCAGTGACGAACCAATTTGGCAGGTTATTTGGATCCGCTTCAGGATTATGATCTAAATACTCTTGAACGATGTCAGCTTTTACCTCGATAAATTTACCAAGTCGTCCGCTACGGAAATATGAGAATGAGAAATAAGGTTCTAATCCGGTACTAACTCCAACCATGGTACCAGTGGACCCCGTGGGAGCAACAGTAAGCAAATGAGAATTTCTAATTCCACTTTCCAAAATCGATTCGCGGAGATCTTCCGGCATTTTCTTCATAAATCCAGTATTAATGAAAGCCTCGCGTAGTTGGTCAGTTTCCTCTTTTGTATCAGCAGTTAAGAATGGGAAACTTCCCTTTTCTTTTGCCAATTCAATTGATTCTCTGTAGGCAGTGGTTGCAATTGTTTCGAACACTTTGTCCACCAGTTCATTTCCCTCTGGTGAACCGTATTCTGTCTCACAGTAGATTAGCAGATCGTGTAGACCCATAACCCCTAGGCCGACTCGGCGTTCGCCCAATGCTTGTTTCTTGTTTTCTTCCAAGAAATATGGTGTAGCATTAATGACATTATCCTGCATGCGGACGCCCACTGCTACTGTATTTTTCAACTTTTCAAAGTCAACTGTCTTTGTTTCTTTATTGGCCATTTCTGCAAGGTTAACCGCAGCAAGGTTACATACAGAATATGGTGCGAGTGGTTGCTCTCCACACGGATTCGTTGCTACTACCTGTTGACCATATGCTTTCGCATTTGTCATGTCATTGGCATTGTCAATAAAGAAGATGCCCGGTTCTGCAGAATAGGTCGCACAAATATTAATTAAGTTCCAAAGTTCTTTTGCCTTAATCTTTTTATAGACGCGCACTTTGTGGCCCATTCTTTCCCACTCACGGACGTCACCTACTTGATGCCACTGCTCATTGTAGATTTTCATTTCCTCTTCGTCGTAGCTTTCAACATAAGGGAAACGCAGTTCATATTCACTATCGTTTTCGACAGCTTCCATAAATTCTTTCGTTAAGCAAACTGAGATATTTGCACCTGTTAAGAATTCCGGGTTATGAACGGTATACGTACCGCCTGTCGCCAGTTTTTCCTCAGCATCCGCGATTATCGCCTCACTAAAGCCGCCGTATCCAGGCATATTTTTATAATTAACGATTCCCTGATACATTGCCTCTTCCGTTACAGTAAGAGGTGTAAATTTCAGCTTTTCCTTCGCAAGCTTTTTGATTGTTTCATCGGTTGTATGTTCAATTAAGAATCTTAAAATTCTTGGATTTTGCATCTTGGAGATAATAAATTCAATAATATCCGGATGCCAGTCCGATTGCATGATCATCTGGGCACCCCTGCGCGATCCACCTTGCTCCACAAGATGAGTCAACTTCGCAATATCATCCAACCACGATACCGAACCAGATGATTTGCCGTTTACGCCTCTCGCCAGGGTGTTTCGCGGTCTTAAGGTTGAACCGTTGGTGCCGACACCGCCGCCGCGACTCATGATTTCCATTACCTGTTTGCGGTGGTCAGAGATTCCTTCACGTGAGTCCGGAACAAATGGCATCACATAACAATTAAAGTAGGTCACTTCGGTGCCAGATCCTGCTCCGTAAAGAACACGGCCGGCAGGAACGAAGTTGAGATTAACCAATTCTTGATAAAACTTCTCGGTCCACTCAATTCGCTTCTCTTCCGTTTCCTCAACAGTTGCTATTCCGGTAGCCACCCGCTTGGCAATTTGCTCGTAAAACAGTTCAAGGGGCTTTTCAATGACATCCAGCGAGCTCCAAATAATGCCTGTTTGTGCTGCATCACCATCGAGGACACCTCTAAATTCCTCTTCTACCAAGACCTTGGCTTTCTTTTTCTCCCAATCTATTTCTTGAATGTATCCTAAGCCTCGTGCCGGGAATTTTGGGTCTTCCTTAATCGTCAGAACAACAAAGTCTCCGTTTGTGAGGGTAATCTTTTCGGTGTCTTTAAAGGTGTAGCGATCCAGCATAACCAATCGCGAAACACCCTTATGAGTTATCTTCATATCTGGAGTAACCGGGTGTACCTGTGGAAATAGGCGGATATCCTCGTTCAACCTTTCAAAATCAATATTCAATTTTTGTCTAAAAACAACAGACATGAGAACAACTCCTTCAAATAAATCTCTATCTCTATGCAAGAATCTAGTTGCAAGCTAGTCCTAGGTGACTTGATATACTAAAGGTATCATAGAGGAGGATAAGAAATCAATATATAGTGTTCGATATTTTTTCGACACCACTATATATTGTATGTCACGCAAAAAACATTCATTTTGTCAAACATAAAAAAAACTAGATTTTAAAGAAAATAAAAGCAATACGCCAATTTCCTATAAAAAACGAGAAATTTTAACAAATTTTGCGGTTTGCATTCAAAAAATCCCCAAAATTAAGAAGCGGCCTAACCGCTTCTTAATTTACCGTTTAAAGTTCCATTCATCATTTTCATATCGCTGTTTTGCAAGGTTCTCAACGTAAGCAAGCTCGTCCTCAGATAGTTGATATGGCTCTAGGTTAATATTTAGCCCCTCGGCAAAGCCTTTATAGAATGCCTCTTTTGCTTCCTCAAGGGTAATTTTCCTCGGACTGATGGCATTAATCGCCACCGCTTTATCCTTAAACGCCTTCTTCATCCGTTCCTTGACCCGTTCGTTTGAGTACTTAAATAAACTAAATAGCTTATCTTCGTCTAAGTCCAAAAGAATCGACCCATGCTGCAGAATGACTCCCTTCTGCCGCGTTTGCGCACTGCCTGCCACCTTCCGGCCTTCGACGACCAGCTCATACCAGCTTGGGGCATCAAAACAGACGGCTGAGCGCGGATTTTTCAACGCATCACGCTCTTCAGCTGTCTTAGGCACTGCAAAGTAAGCTTCAAGCCCCAAATGGTGAAATCCTTTTAATATTCCTTCTGAAATCACCCGATAGGCCTCAGTAACGGATTTCGGCATTTCGGGATGTTCTTCCGACACGATTACACTATAAGTTAGCTCATGTTCATGGAGGACACCTCTGCCGCCAGTCGGCCGCCTCACAAACCCCAGTCCGTGGGCCTTTACTGCATCCATATTTATTTCTTTTTCTACCTTTTGAAAATAGCCGACCGATAACGTTGGCGGATTCCAGCCATAGAATCGGATTACGGGCGGAATTTTCCCTTCGCTATGCCAATCAAGCAATGCTTCATCAAGCGCCATGTTAAATGATGGTGAGCTGTTGCCCGAATCAATAAAACGCCATGTTTCCTTTTCCATCCCAAAAACCTCTTTAAATAAAATTTATACCTTGTTAAGTCTATCAAAACAGAAGGGTATTTCAAAATAAGATGATTTTGGCATAATTTTTTAAGAAGATTTTTACGCGTTCAGCTTTATCTTTAGGTAAATGACTTATATAATAAATACTAGTGCAACGAAGTTTGAAAGGAGAAAAAGAAGTTGGATTCACTTTATGTATTGTTAATCATTATTGGAGCGGTGCTAATCTACTCCCTTGGTACCTACTTTTATCAAAAGAAAATTGTAAAAACAGTTACAGAAGAGGAGTTCCGTGCCGGCTACCGCAAGGCACAGCTTATAGATGTTCGTGAACCAAACGAGTTTGAGGCTGGGCATATTTTAGGCGCCCGCAACATCCCGATGTCCCAAATCAGAATGCGAATGAAGGAAATTCGCCCCGATTTGCCGGTTTATTTGTATTGCCAAAGCGGAATGCGCTCAGCACGAGCAGCACAGTTCCTGTATCGCAAAGGTTATAAGAATTTAACCCAGCTTCAAGGCGGGTTTAAAAAGTGGACAGGCAAAGTTAAAACAAAAAAATAATTAATTGTAACAGGCTCCGGAAATCTTTTCCGGAGCCTGTTTTTATTTATTATGCTTTTTGATAGCGCAAAATCGGTTTGCGGGCAGCGGTTGTTTCATCCAGACGGCCGACAACAGTTGTGTGTGGAGCCTCTTGAACGATTTCCGGATTTTCTTCCGCTTCCTTGGCAATTTGGATCATGATATCGATGAAACTATCAAGTGTTTCTTTCGATTCCGTTTCAGTCGGTTCAATCATGATACACTCTTCCACGTTTAACGGGAAGTAAATGGTTGGCGGATGGTAGCCGAAATCAAGCAGGCGCTTGGCGATATCGAGCGTGCGCACGCCTAACTTCTTTTGGCGTCTTCCGCTTAATACAAACTCATGCTTACAGTGACGGTCAAATGGCAAATCATAATACTCAGCCAGCCTTCTCATCATGTAGTTGGCATTTAATACTGCATATTCGGTTACAGCCTTCAAGCCGTCAGGGCCCATGGAGCGAATATACGTATACGCACGGACGTTGATGCCGAAGTTTCCGTAATACGGCTTCACGCGGCCAATCGACTGCGGGCGGTCATAATCAAACACATATTCATCGCCGCGTTTCGTAATTATCGGTCTTGGTAAGAACGGGATCAGGTCAGCCTTCACTCCGACAGGGCCAGAACCAGGGCCGCCACCGCCATGCGGGCCGGTAAACGTTTTATGAAGATTCAAGTGCACGACATCAAAGCCCATATCCCCAGGTCTAGCCTTAGAAAGGACTGCGTTTAGGTTTGCACCGTCATAATAAACCTTTCCGCCAGCCTCGTGGACAATTTCGGCAATCTCGACAATATGCTCTTCAAACAAACCGAGTGTATTTGGATTGGTCAGCATCAAGGCTGCCGTATCGTCCCCAACCACTCTTCTTAAATCCTCTAGGTCAACAAGTCCATTTTCATTTGATTTTACAGTAATGGTTTCAAGACCCGCGACTGTTGCGGAGGCAGGGTTTGTCCCGTGAGCAGAATCAGGGACAATAACCTTTGTCCGCTTTAAGTCGCCGTTTGCTTCATGATAGGCACGGATCATCATTAATCCAGTCCATTCCCCATGGGCGCCTGCCGCCGGCTGAAGTGTAACCTCATCCATACCGGTTATCTCAATCAGATGCTGCTGCAAATCGTATAACAGCTCGAGCGCACCTTGTACGGAGCTTTCGTCCTGGAGCGGGTGGATATGGGCAAATCCGTTATACCGGGCAACATTTTCATTGATTTTTGGATTGTATTTCATCGTACAAGAGCCTAAAGGATAAAATCCTGAATCTACTCCGTGATTTCTTCTTGAGAGAGCCGTATAGTGGCGCATGATATCCAACTCGGAAACCTCTGGGAGCAATGGCTCTTCTTCACGTAAATACCCCTCAGGAAGAAGCCCGTTTACATCCAGCTCCGGAATATCCATTTCCGGAAGGCTGTATCCGACGCGACCTGGTGTACTAACTTCGAAAATCAGCTTCTGGTCTTGATTATGCATGCAGATCCCCCAATTCTATCACTAAAGTATCAATCTCTTCCTTCGTTCTTTGCTCGGTAACAGCCAATAGCATATGGTTCGCAAGTTCAGGGTAGTCACGGCCCAAATCATAGCCGCCGATCATTCCTTTTTGCAACAGCTGTTGATTAATCTCTTTAACCGGTTTATTTAATTTCACAACAAATTCATTAAAGGAATAGCCGTCATACGCCACCTCAAAGCCTGCAGCTTTTAAGGCTGATTTGGCATAATGTGCTTTTTGCAGGTTGGCAGTTGCGATTTCCCGAACACCTTTTTTGCCAAGGGCTGTCATCGCAACAGAAGCAGCAAGTGCATTCAACGCCTGATTTGAGCAAATATTGGACGTAGCCTTATCACGGCGAATATGTTGTTCACGAGCCTGCAGGGTTAACACGAAACCACGGCGTCCTTGGTCATCGGTTGTCTGGCCGACAAGACGTCCCGGGACCTTGCGCATTAGCTTAGTTGTTACTGCAAAATAGCCGCAGTGCGGACCGCCAAACGCAGTCGGAATCCCAAACGGCTGAGCATCACCTACAACAATATCAGCACCAAATTTACCAGGTGGGGTTAAAATGCCGAGTGAAAGCGGATTGCTCGATACGACAAACAATGATTTATGTTCATGAATAATTTCTTCCAGTTCCTTTAAGGGCTCAATTCTGCCGAAGAAGTTTGGATATTGTACTACGACAGCAGCGATATCATCATTAATCAATCCTTTTAACGCCGCCACATCTGTAATACCATCTTTTACAGGAACCTCAATCACTTCAAGGTATTGACCCTTTGCATAGGTTTTTAGCACTTCGCGTGATTCAGGGTGAACCGCACCCGAAACCAGGATCGTTTTGCGTTTTGTATGCCCGGCACTTAGCATCGCTGCCTCGGCTAGGGCTGTTCCGCCATCATACATCGAAGAATTGGCAACATCCATTCCTGTCAATTCACAAATCATTGTTTGGAATTCAAAAATGGCCTGCAGCTCGCCTTGGGAAATTTCAGGCTGATAAGGCGTATAGGCTGTATAGAACTCGGACCTTGAAATCACGTGATCGACAATTACCGGCATATAGTGGTCATAAACTCCGGCACCCAAAAATGACACATTGGTTCTTAAATCAGCGTTTTTTCCAGCCATTTGAAAAAGTTCTTTCATGAGGGCTGTTTCCGATTTGGCCGGTTTTATGTTGTAATCACCCTTAAAACGAACCTTTTCAGGAATGTCGTTGAAAAGCTCATCAACGGAGGAAACACCAATTGCCTCAAGCATTGCGTTCTTGTCTTGTTCAGTCATTGGTAAATAGCGATGTTTCATGTACCTTACTCCCTTCAGCTATTTCTTTTCTCTTTTATAAAAAGGCGTTGGAACCACTTTCGCTTTTAAACGTTTGCCGCGAACTTCAACTTCGACTTCGGAATCTACGGCTGTGTATTCTGAAGAAATCAGGGCAAGACCAATATTTTTCTTTAGGGTAGGCGATTGTGTACCTGTTGTCACCTCGCCAATTTTCTCCTCACCTTTGAATACCGGATATCCATGACGTGGAATGCCGCGGTCTAGCATTTCAATTCCGACAATTTTACGGGCAAGACCGGTTTCCTTTTGCTTGACTAATGCTTCTTTTCCGATAAAATCTGCCTCTTTATTTAATTTCACCGCAAAGCCAATTCCGGCTTCGAGCGGAGAAATCTCTGGTGACAGTTCTTGTCCGTAAAGGGCTAATGTCGCTTCGAAACGAAGTGTGTCCCTGGCACCTAAGCCGCATGGAATAACGCCGTCTTCCTTCCCTGCATCAAGAATGACTTTCCACAGGTCGCCGACATCATCGGCAGCGCAGTAAACCTCGAAGCCGTCTTCTCCGGTATAGCCTGTTCTTGATACCAATGCTTTTTTTCCATCTATACTGACTTCCTGCTGGAATTTGAAGAAGCCGATTTGGCTTAAGTCAGTTTCTGTCAGCGTTTGTAAAACCTTCTCGGCAAGAGGCCCTTGAATGGCGATTTGCGCCGTTTTTTCCGACAGATTTTCGATGATGACATCCCCTTCGAGATGCTTTTCAAGCCAGTTATAATCTTTTTCAATATTGGAGGCATTGACCACTAGCAGGTAATGATTGTCCTCGATTTTGTAAACAAGCAGGTCATCAATCGTACCGCCGTTTTCATAGCACATCGCCGTATACTGGGCAGCGCCGTTTTTGACCTTTGAAATGTCATTGGTCATCATTTTTTGCAGATAATTCAGGCTGTCGGCACCTTTTACCTCAATTTCCCCCATGTGGGAGACATCAAACAATCCTGCCTTCGTGCGGACTGCTTCATGCTCATCCTTGATGCCGGAAAATTGCACTGGAAGCTCCCAGCCGCCAAAATCAATTGTTTTTCCCCCATATTCCTTATAGACGTTAAACAGTGGAGTGCGTTTTAATTCCGTCATTTTCAATCCCCCTTCTTCAGCTACATGTTCATTAGTTCTTAAAAAGATAAAACTCATAAAATCAATTGGTACAATAAAAAAGGACAGAAAACCCCCTTTATCAAAAAAGAAGGTCTCTGTCCTTGCACCTGAAAGTTTACCAAAAATGGCTGTCCCCTTTGGTGGCCGGATTCAACGGCACTCTCCAGAGCTGCGTCCAACAAGAGTTCTTTTGCCTGAGAGATTCACATCTTCTGCTTGCTCCTTCGGCGCTACATAGTAGTCTCTCCCCTTGTTATCATTCGCACATAATAAAATTTTCCATTATGGTCATACTAATTATACTTAAAAAATAGATACTCTTATTTAAAATATTTTAAACTTTCAAAGCTATTATCATCCTACCATTAAACTAACATTCTGGGCAATAACAAAATACCAAAATGAAAACGCATTCGCATAAGCTATTGCAGAATAAGGAGTTGAAACATATGAATGTTGAAATAGAATTCGATTCTTCGTGGCAGGATGATTTTTTGCAAAAAATTGACCACGACGGCCCGTGGGGAAATTGGGAGCTCTTCAAGCTGGCGATCGATATCGAAAAGCATCTGATCATTCCTGAATTTGAGGGACTCCAGGCACCGAAACATCTGCCAAACCTAACACCGCTTCCGCATCAACTAGAAACCGCCAAGCAGGTGATTGAAAATATGAATGGGAAAGCGATATTGGCTGATGAAGTCGGACTGGGAAAAACAATTGAGGCAGGGTTAATTTTAAAAGAATATATGATTCGCGGATTGGTCAAAAAGGTATTAATTCTTGTTCCTGCTTCACTGGTAACCCAATGGGCTCAAGAGCTAAATAATAAATTTTATATTCCGGCGATCACCCAGCGGAAAAGCTATGTATGGGATCAGTGTGACGTTGTCGTTTCATCGATAGATACAGCGAAGCGGAACCCACACCGCGACATTATCTACCAGCAGAATTACGATTTGATCATTATCGATGAAGCCCATAAATTGAAAAACAATAAAACGAAAAACTATGAATTTGTCCAAAACTTAAAAAAGAAATTTTGTTTATTGCTGACAGCGACACCCATTCAAAATCGAATTGAAGAGATTTTCAATCTTGTGTCCCTGTTAAAGCCAGGTCATTTAGGCAGTGAAACAGTGTTTTATGAAAAATATAAACGCGATTCGCGCTCGTTAAATGACGATGAGCACCTAAAGGAACTTGTAAACAAAGTGATGATCCGCAACCGCAGGGCCGATACGGGAATTGAATGGACGAAACGCTACGTTGAAACCATCCCGATTGAATTTAGCCCATCTGAGCGGGAGTTATACGACTCAGTTACAGAATTAAAAAATGAAGGCGACTGGATTCAGACCAGCAGTTTCTCGGTGATGACCCTGCAGCGGGAAGCCTGTTCAAGTCGCGAGGCCGTTTTCTATACGTTAAAAAACATGCTCCTGAAAAAGGAAAATCCAACTCAGGACTATCAACAGCAAATCGAATCTTTAATAAAAAAGGTAGAAGCGGTCCAGAAAAATTCAAAAGCGGAAAAGGCGCTTGAATTGATTCAAAAAATTAATGATAAGGTGATTATTTTTACTGAATATCGAGCAACCCAATTGTACCTGCAATGGTACCTGAAACAACACGGCATTTCATCTGTTCCGTTCCGCGGCGGGTTTAAGCGCGGGAAAAAGGACTGGATGCGTGAATTGTTCCAAAAGCATGCCCAGGTATTGATTGCGACAGAAGCTGGCGGTGAAGGGATCAACCTCCAATTCTGTAACCATATTATTAACTTTGATTTGCCATGGAACCCGATGCGTCTGGAGCAGCGAATCGGCCGGATTCACCGTCTCGGCCAGGAAAAAGATGTAATGATCTATAATTTCGCCATTAAAAATACCGTGGAGGAGCATATCTTAAAGCTTTTATATGAAAAAATTGATTTATTCGAGAGGGTAATCGGCGAACTAGACGATATCTTGACCAAACTGGAATTCGGAAATATCGAAGATCACTTAATCGATATTTTCAGCGGTTCCAGCTCGGAAGGGGAAATGCGGATCAAGATGGAGAATTTATCATCGATGATCGAGTTTGCCGAATCCATGAAGAAAGGAGAAACCCATGCAGCAGCAGGAAATTCGTAACTTTCTGGTAAACTATTTTCAGGCAAATGATTGCCCCATTGTTGAAAATCATCCGGCCTACCTAACAGTTCAGTTAACGATTGAAATGGATAAGGAATTGATGAACCGCCCGTTTTACTGGCACTATCTGGAAAAAACCGGCGGCATTCCCAACCCTATGCAGTTGACTCTGATTACCGATAAGGAACGCGCACCTGAAAAGTTAAGGGGGGAAACGATTCATTTTGGGTCGCCAAGACTCCATCAAATTTTTGAATCAACCAAGAATCTATCACGCTACATCAGGCTTTATGAAAACCATCCCAATGCCAACCGGCAGACGCCACTCCTGCCTTGGCTGTGCATGAACGTAAAAATATCATACCAATGTGACCGCAAGCGCGATATTTTTAAATCAATCGGCCTCCAGTTAATTAATGGCCAAATGGTCGAGGATTTCCATGATCGGCTAATGAGAGTCCCGTTGACACCTAAAATTCCCGACTATTCCTTTACATTGTCACCTTTAATAAAACCAAAAAGCGGGATGCTCAGGATTGAAAGTTATTTAAAGTCGGCAATCGAAATGGACGACCATTCATGGGCAGATGAAGCCAGGGAGCGCTGGGAAAAGGATTTAAAACTGCTAAATCATTTTTATGAGGATGTCAACGAAGAAACAAAGGAAAGCTACGAAACTGAGCAGCAAGCGTTAAAGGAGCAATATGAGCCAAAAATCAATATTTCCTTTATTAATGGCGGCTTATTTTATCTAACCGATAGAGCAGTTTAATCAGATAAAAACCCCCAAAATCATAGCTTTCTGATTTTGGGGGTTTTATATTATGCACCATTTTTTCTGCGGATTCTTTTTAATTCCGAATAAACAATATAGGGCAGAATGCCAAACCAGCGATACCAGAAAGAAGCTTTTGCCTCTTTTCTCTCCTGGCGCAGCCGTTTACGCTCATCTCTTGGCTGATCGGCATATTTAACAATTGTCTGGGTCATGTATTTAACATAGTCATTTGTTTTCATGCTGCACACCCGCCTCCTGAATTACATTACAAGTATGCCCAATTTCACAAAAAACAAACGACTAAAAAACAGTCCATTTCATCAACTTCTTCGTTCTTGTATCAAAAAGGCCCCTGCCGGTTACCTTTTCACCCGTGTTCAAGCTTAACGTAAACGTCACCCTTTGGCTGTAACCGGATGGTGCTTCTGTTTGAAAATCCATCCATCCCTTTTTATAGGTGTAGGTCCCCTTGACAGGGAGGCTCCCATTTGTTTGGAACGTTCCTTCAAGTTTTTTTACAGAAGCCAAAAAGTAATACTCTTCCTGCATGACTATTGTGGTTTCATGTGCAAGCTTCCTTTCCGATAGCAACCTTTCCGTTTGGATCGAAAAAAATAACAGAAATAATAAAAGCAAACACAATGTTAAGGGATAGGTGAAACCATGTTCACTCATGGTCCATCCCCCCAATCAACCAATGAGTATGCAGTGACAGAATAATTCTTTCCCTTTAGGTCGGTTACCGTAACCAGGATTCTGTTGGGCATTTTCGTAAACGAGTAATTGGAGACGTTCTGAAGGAGTATTTCATGCCCTAGTGAGTTAACCCGCCTTCTTAAATACGAACCGTATTTTTCATAATATACGGTTTCGCCGTCCTTGGTCAAAATCAAACGGCCGGAAACGACCTCCGCCTTGGAGGACAGGCGGATTTCTTTTTTCATTTGCATACAAAATACTTCCCACTCCATCGATTGCAACGCTTTTTGGGAAGCTTGATTTTGAAGGATGGTTTGAAAAATGGGTCCCATAAAGAAAACAATTATTGACAACATTGAAAGGGCCAACAGGACTTCAATCAATGTAAAGCCCGTTTCATTCGACTTGACCGCATACTTCTGTTTTTGCTTGCAGCGGAGTGTCCCCAACCTTCACGCACACCTCCATCAAACTGGAATATTCCCGCCAATAAATTTGATACTCGACGCCATTTTTCGTGATTCCATAATTGACTGGATTATTAATATTGAGCAATTTTGCCTGCAATTCATCAAACATGATCTGACGTGCCGCTTTTTCAATTTCAATACGGACCGACTGCTCCCTCAGGTCTATCATTAGCGGAGTCAAATACAGAAAAATAAGAAACAAAGCTGTTAGCGACAGCATTAAGTCCAGCAAAAAGTACCCCTTATTTTTCTGTAACATAAAAACGCCCTTTTCCAATCAGGATTGTCATCACGTATGTTTTATCCCGGGAAATAATCAGAAAGGTTCCAAATTTGTTGACCGTTCCGTCATGAAGATATTTAAAATATAAAGTAATGGTCCCTTCAATCAATTCAATATCAGTCGAATAAGTTCTGTCGAGCAAATGCTCCTGCCCAGACCGTAACAGCAGAGAGTATGAATGATTTGCAGGAGAAAAGACTACCGAAACCTCCTGCTGATGGGCAATCGCATAGGCTTGGGCATAATATAAATCTGCCTTTAATTGCGTCAGAAACGCCTCATTATTAAGCACTGATTGCTGCGGCTTTAAGGAAATCACCGTGACAGAAGACAGAATCATGAATATGGAGAGCACTACTAGGGATTCAATTAAAGTAAATCCCTTTTGAGCGTTACTCATTTCGAAGTTTCGTTGGCCGCGGTTTGTTTTGGAACGGAAGTAACATTACCCTTTTCATCAATTTCAACCGTATCGCCGTTTGGACAACCCTTCGCATTCTCGCCCAAATAATCTTTAGTTTTTAAATCGTCCATAGTTGGTATTTTATTGTTCTCCATTTGATAAGCTTGCACCTGCGCTTGAACCATTTTCACATAAGCATTGCACCCCTTGTTGTTAATATTGGAATTATGCTTGGCCACATTCGGTATCGTTATGATTAATAAAACCGAAATAACTAACATAACAATCATCATTTCTATGAGAGTAAAACCGGCTTCTTTATTGATTTTCTTATTATTCATCTTCTTAACCTCCGCTTTTCTAAATGCCATTTAACAGATGGAACATTGGTAATAAAATCGCCAAATACATGGAAACAACTAAAATACCTATAAACAAATACAGGATAGGCTGGATGGCCTTTAATCTGTTTTCGACCAAGTCCTCCATGGTCGACACACAATGCCTACTGAAAAACAATAATTCCTGTTCCAATTTCCCATTTTCTTGACCGTGTTTAACAATCATTGGAAATTCCTTTTCAAAAAAAGCATAGGCGGCCAGGATTGTTTCCAATTTTTCACCGGAAATGAGCTTTAATTTAATCTCCTGCCCAAGTTGGCTGAAAAATGGTTGACGTTCATTTTTTTCAAAAAGCTTTAATGCTTCGGAAACGGATATTCCCCCGGATAATAGGAAACTGAGTTGAATGGAAAAATAGTGGGTAAACAGCAATTTGAGGATTCTGCCGATAATAGGGAGTCGAATGAGCAATGTCCGCTGCTTGATAGCGGAGAAGTTTTTAAAGAAGAAAAGATAGTAAATTGCTGTTATTACTAGCAGAACTAGCATAATCTCAAGGAAAACAGGAACATAACGATCAAAGGCATAAATCACCTTTGTAAAAAAATTCGCCTCCAGACCAAGTGTTGAAAATAAAGTGGTAAACCTCGGCAACAGTGTGTTCTCGACAAATACAAACAATAGACCGGTAATGAATATAAGCAGCATCGGATACTGAAGCAATTTGATTAGCTTTCGCACATCTTTTTCCTTTAATAATGCAAGGCTGCTGCCCTCGAGCAATGCCTCTGCAAAGCTGCCGTGCTGTTCGGCAAAATAGACATAACCGATTAAATCTTTGTTAAATCCCAAACCTTCTAGTGCGTCATGAAACGGCGACCCTTTCTTTAATTCAGTTAAACATCCATACAACTCCTCCTTTCGATTTGCAGGCAAATGTAATGCTATGGATTCAATTGCAGCCGCAATTGGGTATCCCCTGGCCAAAAGTTCGCCAATTCTTCGCAAGAAACTGGCTTGTTCACTGACAGTCCATTTACGTCGTTTCATCAGCATACACCAGCCGGTCATACTCTGATTCCAGAATATAGCCGAGCGCAATTCCCTTATTGATTACCTGTCCCAACGTCCGATAATTCGTTTCGACCTTCTCACCCTTTGCTGCCTTCATGGCCATGTTTAGATTTCTCCCTGATAATAGCTCAAACACACTCGCCCGTTTCCAGTGGCCGTAGGAATAACATAGCGGCGGGCATTCTTCCTTGCAAAACGGACAGGTCAATTCCACCAGTCTTTGCGCCGTAACGGCAATCAGTGTCTGTTCAACCTCCAGCCAATTTACGCCAAACTCATGAAGCCGGAACACCGCGCCTTTTGCATCACGTGTGTGCATGGTGCTTAGCACCAAGTGCCCTGTGAGCGCTGCGCGTACCGCAATTCTCGCTGTTTCTGCGTCCCGGATTTCCCCCACCATGATGATATCAGGGTCATGCCGCAAAATCGCCTTTAAACCGGCAGCATAAGATACACCGGCTTTCTCATTCACTTGAACCTGAAGCACGGAATCGTAATTTTTTTCAATCGGGTCTTCTAAGGTAATGACATTTCGGTGGAATAAGTGTGCGGTTTCATTGATGAGAGAATACAAAGTGGTCGTTTTACCTGATCCAGTCGGCCCGGTAAATATTATTAAACCGTGTGCATGCTTGAGAAGCGCTAAAAGTTTGCGTGTCATGGAAGGAAATAGTGAGAGCTGGTGAAACGGTATTTGTTCCTGCTGAGGCAAAAGCCGGATGACGAGGCTTTCGTGATTGTTCGATGGGAGCGTCGAGAGCCTTAGGCCCATCCATTGTCCATTGACTTCACAAAAAATGGCACCACTTTGCGGGCGTCGTCGTTCACCGATATCCATATTGGCTGTAAATTTAAAGTGTGAAATAAGTCTGTCGCATTCGTCTTTTGGAAGAGATAATCGTGGAATCAGTTTGTTTGTTAATCGGATTTGAACGAGCGTGTCATTTTTTCGCGGGATAATGTGGATGTCAGTTGCCTGGTTTCTGGCCGCATCGGAAATAATCCGGTTTGCTAACATCTCTATAGAACTAACAATCGGAACCACCACCTTTTTTATTTGTCTTTGCTAACGATTCGACACCATTCAACTTTTTCCTTCTTTATTTTAAAAAAAATATCATTTTTTACAAAAAAAATAAGTTTTTGAAAGAAAATGGCGAATAATGGTTCATTTTTCTAATATTGTTACAAACTAGCGTCGGTAATTGTGAACATTTTCTAAACATATAGTGTAAACGTTAGAAACCTCATTCCAACTTTAATATTGCTGTATTATAATGGGAATAAATTATGGGGGTCCGAGGTGAACAGAGATGGAACAAACACTAAAGATAACAAATGTTTTGTCAGATCCAACCAGATACTACATCTATCAATACATCACAAAACGTCACAAAGAAGTAACGGTACAAGAGGTGGCGGAGAATTTCGATATTCATCCTAACGTTGCCAGATTGCATTTATCCAAGCTTGAAGATGTCAACATGCTCATTTCTGAAACAAAGAAAACAGGTAAAGGCGGACGGCCAAGCAGATTATATCGTCTATCTGACGATGTCATTCAACTTCATTTCCCATTCCGCGATTATATGCTCTTATCAAAAGTGGCAATGCAAACGATGATTTCCTTGGGTGAAGTAGGTAGGGAAGCACTGTATTTAACAGGCAAGCGGTTTGGCTCCGAAGTGATTGAGCAAGAAATTGCTAAGAGATCAATAGGGGAAGAATTGAATTTCAATGAAAAGGTAAGTATTTTAAAAAATGCTGCCACACTTGCAGGTTTTTATCCAGAATTTGAAGCAAATGGCGACCAGACCAAAATCTTTTTCCAAATCTTCAACTGTCCATTTAAGGAAGTGGCGGAGGATCATATGGAGACAGTATGCAACATGCACCATGAATTCCTTAAAGGAATGTTTGAAGCATTATTCGATTCTGTTGAATTAATTGAAAAAGATAACATCATTTCTGGTTGTGAAACTTGCTCCTACCAGGCACTTGTTACAAACTAAATCGAAACCATTATTTACATTCAACCTCCTTTTCCTATATAATATTGTAATGATGGTATTAGAGGGGTAAAGGAGGGATACATATGGATCGCATGTTTAGAGTATGTGGTTTCTGGACGGGTATTTTTACTGTTATGTTCTATCTTGGCGATATGGATAAAACAGCAATGCTTTTCTTGGCCCAAACTGGATTCTTCGTCCTGCTTAGCTATCTAAAATTATCTGAACGTATGTATTTATGGGTATTCGGGGCATATTTAACTATATTCTTCGCAGGCTTTACATACTGGACTACGTTCATGATGCCGCTTGGCGGAGGACACTGACGAAATAAAAACGCCGAAATAATTCGGCGTTTTTATTTTTGCACTAATATTTTCCCTCTGTGAATAAATCAGTTGTTGATAATGTCAGCCCTTTTTGTTGGATGACAATATGAAAATACGAACTCAATCCGCCAGGCATAATCAGGCTACGAATCGCCCTATTTCGTTTGCTTACCTCAGAAAATGGATTAGGATCATAATGATTCTCCAATTCCTGCAGAATCCCCGCCTTTATCAGAAACTCATCCTGCCTGAACATTGTGACCAACTCCAGATTGGCATCCCTGCCTTTTTGAATAAGGTAGTCCAAATGAATATGCGTGGTTATATCCATCTCTCCCGGATTAACTAACACATTGTCAAACATCTTATGTTGATAATAACCCCTTAGGCTGCCATTTCTCCTTCTAGGGTCCATCCATTCTTCATTCGTATAGCCATAATCGGCGGTCACGATCAGCCCGCTGGTAACATGGCCAGCTATTCCTTCAATCATTTTCTTCATGGCGATTGGTACCTCAATTCGCTGTTTATCCCGCAGTTCAAGATTACTCTCCTGTAAAAAATGGAGTATTTCACTATTAGCGACCGGTACCTTCTGCTCAATCAATTGGTCATTTTTCATCCCAATCATCACTTCAAACAACTGGCCATGCTCCTTCTCTACGACATGGACCGGCAAGGCATCAAACAGTTCATTCGAGAAAACCATACCCGCTATGCTTCCAAGCTCTTCAAGGCTGTCCACCTGAACGACTGATGGATAGGACAGTAACAATTCTCTTTGCAGCTTCCGATGGTAGGGACTTGTCTCAACAATAATATAATCTAAAGGGTTATTTATGGAATCGTTCCATTCTTGTAAAAACGCATGCGCAAACCGACCATTTCCGGCTCCGATTTCATAAAATTTAGCGGGCATTTTCAATTTTTGACAGATGGAAGAAAACCACTTTGCCATCAGTCTTCCATAAACATCTGAAATATTGCTAGTCGTAATAAAATCCCCCTGACGGCCAATTTTTGGCGATTCTTTCATATAATAGCCAAAATCGGGATGATAAAGGGCAGCGCTGATGAAATCGGCATAAGTGATCAGGTGATCCGGCGAATTCGAAATGAGACTTTTTAAATAATTAATCATATGAACTCCTTTTCAGGTTAACACTATTGACACAGTGGAAACTTTACTATATTGTTAAGTTAGTAGCTTAAACTTTTATCCCTCCCATTAATGAATAAAACATCCCCCAGAAAGGCCCTTCTCGTAAATCGAGAAGGGCCTTTCTATTTTAGAGTTACACTTCTCAGTATTAAAACCCATTCAAAAACGGATTGCTGTCCATTTCATCCCCGATCGTCGTTACCGGGCCGTGTCCAGATAAAACGTACGTATCCTCCGGCAGCGTCAAAAGCTTATCATGGATGCTTTTTAACAGCTGCGACTGATTGCCTCCGGGAAGGTCTGTCCTGCCGATACTGCCTTGAAATAAGGCGTCACCCGAGATGACAAACCCTTCACTCTCAAAATAAAACGAAACACTTCCAGGTGAATGACCCGGAGTATGAAAAACAGTGAATGCAAAATTGCCTACTTTCAGCGGACCTTCTGCAGTAAGAAGGTGATTGGCAGGGTTAATTCTTATCGGTTCGATGACCGGAAAGAACTCTGAGCCATTTAGCATTGGGTCACCGAGCCATTTTTCTTCCTGCTTGTGGAGATAAACAGGAACCTTGTATGCATCGCGTACCTCATCAACAGCACCGATATGGTCAAAATGAGCATGTGTCAATAACACGGCCAACGGCTTTATGCCTCTTGAGTTTAGAAGGTTAATTAGCTTTTTAGCCTCCCCGCCAGGGTCCACTATTAAGCAGTTTTTTTCTTTGTCTTCAACAATATAACAGTTTGTTTGGATGCTTCCCAAAGGGATCTGCTGCCATTTCATTATATTAATACCTCCAACATTATCGTATGCAATACCACTATTTTACACTAAAATATATGTCATTAGAAAGATTTCTCGAGCTTGGCAAAGGGAAATGCAATAGTCTTTTTTTTGCCCTCGACAAACGCTTGAAAAAAATATAAAATAGGAAACGAATGTATATAATATTGTTACATAACTATCTATTGCAGGTTAGTGCCTGCTTATCACGGAAAAAGGGGGAGCTTTTCATGGGATTGGTTATCATTTTTGCTTTAGTTGCCATTCTGGCAGCATATGGCGCTTTTTCGGCGTTCAAGAATAAAAACCTTTTAGGCGCATTTTGGGGATTAGCCTCATTGGTCGTATTTGGATTATTCGCACTCGCAACCGTTATCAATTCAGGTTACCCAACCGGAACTCACTAAAAAGACTGTCCTAGGCAGTCTTTTTTATTTTGCATAAAAAAATGACCCATTTAGAGTCATTCTTTAATTAAATCAAGTATTTTCCTTTTAGACACATCAATGATTTTTTCAAAGCGATTGCCATAAAGCAAAGCATCTCCTGATGGCGAAAATTGAATCGGTTCATTTTCCAAACCGGACATGATCACCTTGCTGCCATGTTTTTTAAGGTCATAAATTTCAAGGTCAAAGTCGTCCATATAGGTATCAGCCTCTCCGCTTATCTTTGGCTTTAATGCCGCAAATTGGTTTCCCGAGGCATAATAATCATAAAACGGGATCAGCCAGTCGGAGAACCTCGATAGCAGCGGACTCGTAAACGAGAAAACTTCCTTCATTTCCCCATCAAAAAAAGCATAGGTTGCCTGGGGATTTTCTATTGCATTTGCTGAGATGGTCAATAGTTTGTCTTGATAGGGTGAAAATTGAATTATCGCCGGAAATAACGTTTTTCCTTCATCTTGCCCAATTTCCATTTCAATAAGAGGTGCATACAAGCTGGGATTGTTGTCATCCCAATTCAAGAACCCATATTTATGGTTCCCTGTCCATTGGACAAATGGCTGTGGTAGAGACAATTTACTGATGGCGGCTTTTTGGGTGTCGAGCAGCAGAACTTCAAAACTCCAATCCTCATTAAACTTCGAAATGAGAACCTCCGAATCATTATAGGGATTCCATTCAAACAATAACTCATAGGAAGCAATCGATTGGCTTGCCAGTACCGATCCCGTTGTATCAATGATTGTAACGATACCCTCATAGGAAGACGGGGAGGAATGAACTAAGATGTATTCTTTTGATGGACTTATTTGTGCATTTACGATTGGTGCATTACTTTTATAGATCAATTCACTTTTTCCGGTGAATAGTTGATATCGATATAAACTCGAGGTTTGCTCCAGATTTGTGATATAAAGAATATCGTTGTCTGCCAGCCATCCTGCAGATTTATAAAATTCGCCTTCCGCAACAGCGATGGGCAGCTTCCATTCTTTTTCTGAAACATTGGATTTCGGCGGCCGGTTTTTCTCTGTTTTTACTGGAGCTTTCGGCTTTTCCTGTACCGGCTCAGTACAAGCGCTTAAAAGAAGGGGTAAAACAATGATAATCATCAGCCAAAAAAGATTATTTGCAGATTTTACATTCAATCGTACCTTCTCCCCCCTCCCGCTTTTGTTCCCTATCATTTAGTACGTACAAATGATGAGAATGTTTCAATATTTACAATATTATAACAAAAATTGAAAAAAAGCCGTATAAAAACGGCTTCCAGAAAAATTTAACTTATTTTATTTTTAATCAGCCAAGCGGCCCCCAGCACCCCTGCATCATTACCCAGCGTAGCAAGAGCCAGTTTAGTAGAATTTTTTACGGCAGAGAAGGCAAATTTATCAAAGTTTTCTTGGACCGCATCCAGCAGTATGCTTCCCGCCCTTGATACACCGCCGCCGAGAACGATTTTTTCCGGGTTAAGCGTATTACCGGCATTGGCTAATACAAGGCCAAGATGGAAGGCTACTTCCTGCAATACCTTGTTTGCGAGGGTATCACCGTTTCTAGCAGTATCAAAGACATCCTTTGCCGTTATTTTATGATCTCGTGCATACAAATCGGCCAATTGACCTTCTGCATCGCCCTTGGCAAGCTCTTCAAGTGCTAAACGGACGATCCCCGTAGCAGACGCTACTGTTTCAAGGCAGCCCGTTTTCCCGCAATTACATGGTGCTCCGCCAATAGGAATCGCGGTAGCATGGCCAATCTCCCCGGCAGCGCCGTTTACTCCTTGAACAATGTTTCCGTTAGCGACGACCCCGCCGCCGACCCCTGTTCCCAAAGTGACAAAAACCAGGTCATTGGCACCGTTTCCGGCCCCTTGCCACATTTCGCCCAATGCCGCACAGTTTGCATCATTTTCGACAGCTGCTTGAAGCTTTGTTGCATCCTCAAGACTTGACTGTAAAGGAAAGTTATCCTTCCAGCCGAGGTTAACCGCATTTAGGATGACGCCCGTTTCATAGTCTACGGGACCGGGAGCACCCATCCCAACCCCGACAAGGACTTCTTTCGATTGACCAAGCTCATTTAGTTTTTCATCAATTGATTTGCCGATATTAACCGTAATATTTTCCCCTGCATTAGAGTTGTCCGTTGGTATCTCCCATTTATGCAGGATTTCCCCATCCATTGAAATAAACGCAATTTTCGTTGTAGTCCCGCCTAAATCGACTGCAGCAATCCATTGATTCGCCATTCTTCTCACCTATCTCATATGGTCTGTTTTTTCTTTTTCAAGTTGAATTTCATGTCTTAGCAATAATAGTGCTGTTTGGTATTCCCTTGGTTCAATCAGCTGTGCTTGAAACAGTTCCTTTACCTCCGCCTCCATCAGTTCCAAATCGGCTACACGGTCACCGATATAAATAATCGTTCCAAACCTTTTTAAAAATTGTTGAATGTCGTAAATTGTTTTCATTTCTGGTGCCCCTTTTCCCTAAAAGTATACCCCATGCCATATTTGTCCTCAAGAGAATATTATTAGACATTTTTATCAATGGTCATTCCTCAACCTGGGACCCCAGATATTGATTAATTTCCTGGACCAAATTGGAATACTTGGATTCCCCTGGCATTAATTCTACTGCCCGTTCCGCATTCTCCTTCGCCTTTTGCAAATCATTTTCTTCCAAATAAATTAATGCCAGATTATAGTAGGCTTCATGAAAATCAGGATTAAGCTCAATCGCTTTAAGCAGATGGGGTTTTGCATCCGAAAGCAAACCCTTTTTGATCTCTACATAGGATAATAGGAAGTAGGTACGTTCGGATATTTCCGAGCCCTGCTGCTCATAATGCTTCAACGTATCATAAGCGGCATCATAATTATTTTGCTGGATATAATCCTGAGCCAGCACTATAGTTGAACTCTCATCTAGCGTCTTATCAGAATTGCTGAACCCGTAGGTCAACGACCCCCAGACAAGTACTGCCGATGCTGCCAGGAAAAGTACTTGAATGAACGGTTTGGCTTTCTTCGGAAAATGGACAAGACCTGCTGCGAGAAACCCTCCAGCTAGTCCGCCTAAATGGCCGGCATTATCAATTCCTGACACGGAGAACCCAAACACCAGATTTAATGCCAAGACCGCAAAAAGATTCATTCCCATTGTCCTCATAAACAATTTAGGATAGGTAACCCCAAAATAAAGCAATGCGCCAAAACAGCCGAAAATAGCTCCGCTCGCTCCTGCAGATAAAGTGGAGCTAAATAGGAAGCTTGCGACCACGCCAGCAAACCCTGCAAATAAATAAATAATCAGGAAGCGGAAGCGGCCATAAATTCGCTCTACCTCTACACCAAGATAATACAAAGATAGTGTATTCATGGCTAGGTGCAAAAATCCGATATGAATAAAGACCGGCGTGAAAAAACGCCACCATTCCCCTTGATATATTAATTGATTTACCTTTGCGCCATATTTAATCAGGTTGGATGTGTTCGTACTGCCGCCATTAACCTCCATCCAGAAAAAAACAGCACATTGGATCAAGATAAAAACATAGGTAAAAAAGGGTTTGCCGCCGCGAAGAATTTCTCTTTCTGCCTTAGCTTTTTTTACCGAATGTTCTATCGACGATTTTTTAACAAGTTCGACTTCCTGGTCCGAATATTGCTCATTAATTTGAAATTGAAGATCAACGAGCAGCTGTTGGGAAATGGCTCGTAGACCACTCTCCGCTTTATCATTTGTCAAAAGAAGTGTTTTAACAACGGTCTTATTTCCTTCAGGATGGACAAATGGTTGAGTTATTCGGGATTCATAGTCGTCCACGGGTGGAAATTCGCTGACATAAATGTTTGTCAGATGCAGCTCGCTTTTGCCCAATTGTTTGCGAATTCTTTCGCCATTTACGGCCGAAAATTCTATATCTCGCTGCATCGTATTGCTCCAATCAAAATTTTCAAGCATTAGCCTGACAATCGGAGCGTGCTTATTTTCCAGTTTCTCAAGCCACAATTCCTTTTGGTTATCAAATAACTGTATTAGCCTGTAACCATGCTCAGATATTAGTGAATAGGCTATCTGCCAGAAGATAAAATTTTCTCTATTATTCATTTCTCCCCTGCTTTCCAAAAAGATGTCTTGTTTTTATTATTATAAACGATAATTTAAAATGAACATGAATGAAAACCTGCGAAGAGGTCAAGATTTAACCATTTTGACAAAATAAAAAAACCATCTGTGGTTTTCACCTAGCAGATGGTCCGCCAAATACAGTTTGCATTAATTTTTGTTTTACACCAGGCATGCTCATAACTGAGCTGACAGCAATTCGCCGAAGCCAGCCCGATGAAAACAAGAGATTCATCAATCGATACCGATAGCGAAAAACAAAATAGCCAATAGAGCCAATCATGAAAATAGATGTTAACATGCGTGACATCTTCATCCCTCCTGACCCTATTTTGTGATAGTTGATCAGGTTTTATCCCAGCACAAACGCCAAAAAAAGTTGAATTCAAGTGAATCCAACTCTTTTCATGGTTAATATTTCTTTAGAACAGTTTCCATTGTGTTCTTCAGTACTTGAACAGAACCGGCAAATTTTTCTTTCTCCTGATCATTTAAATCCAGTTCGACAATTTGCTTGATCCCATTGCGGTTCACAATGGCCGGTACCCCAATATAAATATCATCATGGCCATATTCACCATTTAGATAGGCTGACACGGTCAACACAGAGTTTTCATTTTCAAGCAAAGCCTTGGTCAACCTTACAAGCCCCATTGCAATTCCATAATAAGTGGCGCCTTTTCGCTCAATGATATGATAGGCGGCATCACGGACATTCAAGAAAATTTGGTTCAGGTCACCCCGGCTGTATCCCTCGCGATTTTTTGTCCATTCCGTAATTGGCGTACCGGCTATATTGGCATTGCTCCATACCGGAAGTTCGGTATCTCCATGCTCGCCAATTATGTAGGCATGGACATTTCGCGTATCGACATTGAAGTAATCTCCAAGTAAAAATCGAAACCGCGCCGTATCCAAAATAGTGCCTGAACCGATAACCCTCTCTTTCGGAAACCCGGAAAACTTCCAAACAGCATATGTGAGGATGTCAACTGGATTGGTCGCCACCAAAAATATGCCATCAAAACCGCTGGCCAATATCTGCTCCACTATTCCCTTGAAGATTTTTGTATTTTTTTCGACTAGGTCAAGCCTTGTTTCAGCTGGCTTTTGATTCGCGCCGGCTGTAATGACAACAATATCCGCTTTTCCACATTCGGAATAGTCACCATACCAAATTTTCGTATAGGAAGGAGCAAATGGAAGCCCATGATTAAGATCCATTGCATCCCCTTCTGCCTTATGTGCGTTTAAATCGATTAAGACAAGCTCTTCTGCAATTCCTTGGTTTAACAGAGCAAAAGCATAGCTTGAACCAACAAAGCCTGTTCCAATAACAGCAACCCGATTTACCCGATTTAACAAGTCAATTCCTCCCTACCCTTAAGTTATAATAAGATTAAATAAAGTGCTATCGCGAGCATTGCCGCCAAGAGACCTGACAAGAAATTTACCATGTCGTTGTCCATTAACAAAATGCCTTTAATTTGGCTTGTTGGTTGACCACAGTGGAACCTTTTCTCCGTTTCGATGCCGCATTGGCGGCAAGCATAAACCTGTTGATAAAAGGCGCCAAATAAGGTATCAATAACATTCCCGAGATAACCAAAAATAAATACCAGGGCCAAAACAAGAGGGGCCGGTTTAAATAACAAGAAACCAACTACAGCAATGGTTAGTGCCCCCAAAAGTGCCGCAGTACTCCCAAGCATGCTGATCGCACCGGAGGTTCCCTTATCTACCCGCTTGAAAGTTCGAATATAAATAGGAGCCCTCTTGCTCAAGCTGCCTATTTCAGAGGCCCATGTGTCCGAATTGGCACTGGCAAGTGACACCATAAATCCAAGCAGCAAGATGTTGTCCTGATTGAAGATATATAGAATACTGAACACTGCCGCCATTCCGCCATTAGCAAACACTTGACGCCAGTCCCGCGTTGCTCCTTTGGCCAATTTCTCCTCCAAAGTCCTTTTCGCCGCACTTTTATAGTTTGACCAGAAACTTGAAGTCGCAAAGAAAATCCCTAAAAGAAATAGCCCTTTTGCACCAAAGCCTGAATAGACGGCAACGCCGACTAAAAAAGCCGCTGCGGCGCCCGAGGTTGTCAGCGATTTCACCCGATATCCGGTTATCCCTGTCATGATGATGACAGCAACAATGAGAACTGCCTCAATCATATGAGTGAATAATCTCGTTAGTAGTAATTATTTTTGAAACCGGGATATCAAATTTTTCTATCGGAAACCTTGGAATCATTTGTTCAGGAAAAGCAAGTGAGATTGTTTTACCAGTGAAATCCAGCAAAAAGCGATCATAGTAGCCGCCGCCAAAGCCCAACCGATACCCTTCCCGAGTGAAGGCCAAGCCTGGTACGATAAGAAGGTCAATCTCCTTAGGATCCATTTCCGTTGTCTCTTCTATAATTGGCTCCAGCAATCCAAAATAAACGGATTCCAGCTGAGAAAAATCAGTCAGCGTCCTAAAAGACAGCACTTTCTCTTTTGGGTCGCATTTTGGCACGACTACCCGCTTACCTGATTCCCACGCCTTCCTTATAATTGGGTATGTATCTACTTCAGGCACCCTGGAAATGGTGATCCCGATGGTGGCAGACTTTTTCCACTCGTCTTGTTGATAAAGAGTTTGGGCAATTTTATTTGAATAATCTTCATATATCTGTTCTGAAAGATTGGAAAGTATAGCTTTCATTCTCTTGCGAATTGAAGTTTTATCCTCCATCTCAAAGCCCTCCCATTTTTTACTGCAACAAAAAAAGCAACAGGAAGCCCTGCTGCTTATTTTGTTTCGCGGTGTACAGTTGTACGCTTTTCTCTTGGGCAATATTTCTTAAGCTCAAGACGATCTGGGTTGTTGCGTTTATTTTTGTTTGAAATATAGTTACGGTCTCCACACTCAGTGCAAGCTAACGTAATATTCACACGCATGTTTATTTCCCTCCAAACAATTAAGCTGTTCGTTCATACGACTTTTCTATAATATCATTTTTCGTTCGGAAATGCTAGTGGGTTTTTTAAAAGTGCCTTTTCTATTGAAATTAATTCTTTTTTACCGGTTCCTGCTATTGCCCATACTTTCATTTTTATCGTTTCTTTCGGTGGAATTGTTATGTTGACAGCAAAAATACTGGCTGCAGGCCCTTTGACCATGGGTTGATATTTTAATGTCCCTTTTTGGAGGGAACTCCAAATCTGATCTGTGTAAGCGTTCCACAATGGAATTGTTGTATATTCCTTTAATCCTGTACCTTTATATGCAGCATTAACCAGAAATGTCTGTTTGCCGGCAATATGCAAAATCATATTATCTGACGGCGAAATAAATGTTAAGCCATCTTGGTCAAAACTGGAAAAATGGTGCATGGCCAATAGTTTAATTTCTTTCTGGTAATCACTATGATTGCCTGCAAAAATACTAGAAAAGCGGATTTTGGAGTGTACTTGTTCACGCTTCACATTTAAGGTCAAAGCTTCATCGTAAATCACTTTTTCGCTGCCGTTTTGAAGCCAGAAATATCTTCCATTAACCCATATGCCTGGAATAAATTGAAGCTGGTCAATCGTGCTTTGCTTCATTCTCTCATTGTAACTTTCGATTACATTCATGATCATTACACCTTTTTAGGAAAATTTATTTATAGCAAATCCTTAACCTGTGAATTAATAACTGTATCTTCCATTATTCTGGCCGTTTCTGAAGCAATTCGTTTCCACCCGTACAAGCTTTTTACAATCTCCCTGCCTTTAAGGCCAATTTCTTTCGCTATTATCGGATTCTCTTTAAGAAACTGAATTTGCTGAAGCATACTTTCCGGATCGCCCGGATTCATCAGGAGCCCGGTTTGCAGATGCTTAACAATCCCTTTCATGCCTCCGGTGTTGGAAACAATGGTTGGTTTCCCTAATATCATTGATTCAAGGGCAGCAATGCCGAACGGTTCGTACAGGCTTGGGATAACAATCAATTGACTATCGGCGACATAGGCGTTTCTTTGTTCATCTGTAATGTAGCCAATAAACATTATGTGATTTGTTAATTGTCTGTCGTTTATTTGGCTTCGATACGTGTCCAGCATCGGGCCTTTTCCAGCAATAACAAAAAAGTAATCCAAATTATTTTCCTTGGCAATCGAGGCAGCCTCAATCATTGTTTGAAAGCCCTTTTCTTTGACAATCCTGCCTATGGAAAAAATGTACTCCTTTTTATTACGCTCCGGAAATAACATTGCGCGATCCTCTGTGGTCGCTGGTGCCTCAACGCCGTTGGGAATAATCGCAATTGCGTCGGAAACCCCTTTAAAAACGGAAGTAAGATGTTCTTTCATATATTCGCTGCAAACAATTATTTGGTTGGATGCAGTAATTAGCTGCTGTTCCTTTTCATGGATAAACTTCTGAGTTTCCGTATGAATACCGTTATTTCTTCCAAGTTCAGTAGCATGAATCGTGGTTAACAACGGGATGGACCATAGCTCCTTTAGAGCGATAGCAGCAGCCCCCACCAGCCAATCATGGGCGTGTATCAAATGGAAGCGGATTTCTTGTGCCAGCCTTTCCGCATTGAAAGCCATCGCCAGATTAAGACCGCCAATCCAGGACAAGAAATTCCGGTCCATTTCATTGATTGGTTTGACCCGATGCACCCTGACCCCATCCATCAGCTCAAAGGCAGGAAGCATGTCGTTTCCGGCGGTTATAACATGAACTTCATAGCCCATTTTTGCCATATGTACGGATAAGCTGAATACATGCCTTGAAAGTCCGCCAACGACATTCGGGGGATACTCCCAGCAAAGCATCAAAATTTTTAAGCCAGGCCCTTGTTCCGAATTTGGGGTTAAACATTCCACCGGGACAAATGTTTTAGGCATTTTTCTCCTCCATGTTTTCAGGTACTTCATAATAACTATAAGTGCTTACATAGTTCCTCCATTTTGGCGGACTTTCTTCATGCCGTTTCAATTGCAAGTAGTCTCCGTAAAAACTAGTTCCATCCGGTATCGCCATTGCAGGTGTTTGGATGCAGTTTGATCTGAATATAGGGAAAAATCCTGTTTCTGGCAAATATACGCCCAGTTCTGCTAGATAGCTTCGGTTTGCCGTTAATCCTTTCACCACCCAATGGCTATTGGGATAAGGAATAGATATCTCGTAATAATGATGGGCATTTTTCCCGTTAAAAAGGATATCTGTCACATCGAACACTCTGATCACAGAAACCAATTCCTCAATGGGTTGATTAAAATATAATTGAATGATCATTTTTGGCAATTGGGATGGATCCCAGAAGAGAAACATTTTTTGAGGGGCAACAAGCTTTGCGATAAGCTCACCCTTTATAGGAGTAAATAAATCTTGCTTAATCATAGCTTCCTCCAATCTGCAACGTATCAATATATGCTAAAAGAAAATAAACTATTCTTTTGACTCTTAGTTAATCGTAACATCAGAAAGTGAGGCAGACAATAAACGCAATTTGTCGTATTTTGCCTATCCTAAGTAGGGGCTGTTCAACCGGCTGCAAATTTTTAAAAGAGTGGAAAATGAGGGTGTATTTTTTAAGTATTTTAATCTAAAAAAAGATTTTTCGACATTAATTTAATCGTACACCAAAAAGGATGAAGCCAAACTGCCTCACCCTTTTTGAATATAATTAATGATTTAAATTCAGCCTTTTTCCAGTTTCAAGAAAAACAACATTTTCGGCAATATTGGTGGAGTGATCGGCAATCCGTTCAATAAACCGGCAGACAAAAGACAATTGGATGATTTGGTTCGTCGACTCTGGATTGTTCGGAATATATCCCATGAGTTCATGAATTAATTTTCCAAACATATCGTCCACGGCGTCATCCTTTTCGGCGCATTGCCTTGCGATAGAAATATCTTCTGTATAAAAGGCAGTAAGGGCGTCTGCAACCATTTCCAAGGCCATTTCCATCATGCGAGGAATATCAGCCAATTCTTTAATATATTTATCTTTCCCTATTTGGAGAACAGATTTGGCTATATTTACAGCCATATCGCCCATCCGCTCAACCTCGGATGATACCTTTAAGGCAACATTAAGTCTCCGTAAATCCCTTGCAACCGGCGATTCGGTAGCGATTAGCATCAAAGCTTTTTCATGTATCTCATGCTCAAGCTCATCAATCTCATTGTCGCCTGAAATCACTCGTTTTGCCAGGTCAATATCCTGATTAAGCAGGGCGAGCATGGAGTCTTTAATTCTCTTCTCTGCTTTGCCGGCCATATCCAGCTGCATCTTTTTTAATTGATTTAAATTTTGATCGAAATTTGACCGTGTGTTCATCCTTATTCACCCCTTATCCAAATCTCCCAGTAATATAGTCTTCGGTGCGAGTATCTTTAGGCATCGAAAAAATGTTTGGCGTTAGATCCACTTCGATTAACTCGCCCATAAGAAAGAAGGCCGTTTTATCCGATACCCGGGCCGCTTGCTGCATGTTATGGGTCACAATGACAATGGTGTACTTTTCTTTTAATTCAAGGATTAATTCCTCGATTTTTAATGTTGAAATCGGGTCGAGTGCGGAGGTCGGTTCATCCATTAGCAGTACCTCCGGTTTGGTAGCAAGAGCCCTAGCAATGCACAGGCGCTGCTGCTGTCCGCCTGAAAGTCCCAATGCTGGTGCGTGCAGACGGTCCTTCACTTCATCCCATAATGCGACATCGATTAACGCTTTCGTGACAATTTCGTCCAGATGCGTTTTTTTCTTTACACCATGAATTCTCGGCCCATAGGCAACATTATCGTAGATAGACTGAGGGAACGGATTTCCCTTTTGGAAAACCATGCCAACACGTTTCCGTAATTCTACTAGGTCTGTTTTTGGGTTTAAAATATTGTCACCGTCAAAATTCACTTCTCCGGTTATTTTGACATTCGGTATCATTTTATTCATTAGATTTAAAGTCTTTAAAAACGTGGACTTTCCGCATCCTGAAGGCCCAATCATTGCCGTTACTTCTTTTTTCTGGATTGGGAAATCAATATTTTTTAAGGCATGGTGATCACCATACCATAGGTTCAGATCTTTCACATCAAAGATGTCTCTCGTTAGTGTTTGTATCGCCACAATGCTTCCCCCTTATCCGAAGCGTCCGGAAATGTATTCCTCTGTTTTTTTGACTGATGGATTCGTAAAGAGTTTTTTAGTATTGTCATATTCTATTAAGTCACCGTTTAAAAAGAAGGCTGTTTTATCTGAAATCCGCGCTGCTTGCTGCATATTATGGGTGACAATAATAATCGAATAATCCTTTTTCAATCCGATAATCAATTCCTCAACTTTGGCATTTGAGATCGGGTCCAGTGCCGAAGATGGTTCATCAAGAAGAATGACAGTCGGCTTCATAGCAATTGATCGGGCAATGCAAAGGCGCTGCTGCTGCCCCCCTGATAGCGATAAGGCAGATTTGTGCAACCTGTCCTTCACTTCATCCCACAAAGCCGCTTTTTGTAAACTTTCTTCGACGATTTCATCAAGCTCAGATTTTTTTCGAATCCCTGCAAATTTTAAGCCATGGGCAATATTTTCATAAATTGATTTTGGAAACGGGTTTGGCTTTTGAAACACCATGCCAATTTCCTTCCTTAAAGCAACTACATTGATATCTTGTGATAAAATATTTAAATCTTCATAGATGATTTCACCGGCAGCGCGTGCTCCGGGAATCAAATCATTCATACGGTTGATACTGCGTAAGAACGTTGACTTTCCACATCCGGAGGGACCGATTAAGGCAGTTACGGAATTTTTCTCAATGTCCAGAGAAATTCCATTTACTGCACGCTTATCCCCATAAAAAATTTCTAAATTCCTTACCGTAATAATATTTTCAGACTTAACTTCAATTGGCGTTGGTTGAACAGTTAAATCCACTTGTGTTCTCTCCTTAACGGCTGTCAACATATGACCCCCACCTTTTATTTAGTCGCTGTTACCCGCTTATGAATCAAGCTCCCAATCCAGCGGGCCAATAAATTGAAAATCAATACTGAAAGGACGAGAACGGCAGATGAGCCGCTGGCAACTTCATTTACATCAGGAATTAACCCCTGCGTATTTACAGACCATATATGAACCGCCAATGTTTCTGCAGGACGGAAAATATTCAATGGTGATTGTTCTGAAAAAGGATTCAAGTTCATGTAATCGAGTCTTGGAGTTGATAAGCCAGCAGTAAACAATAGTGCGGCTGCCTCACCAAAAACCCGGCCCGCAGCAAGAATGGCTCCGGTTAAAATGGACGGAAATGCCGCTGGTAAAATAATCGTTTTGATTGTATGCCAATGGGTAACTCCCAATGCCAGGCTTGCTTCCTTTAGATCACGAGGAACAGCACGGATGGCGTCCTCCGTAGTACGAACCATAGTTGGTAAATTAAATATCGTTAATGCCAAGGCCCCTCCTATTATCGTGTAGCCCCAGCCCGTTGTGTTTACAAAAATCAATAATCCAAACATACCGATAACAATTGAAGGCAGAGATGACAAAACTTCAATGCAGGTCCGGATTAAGTCAGTTACCTTACCGGGTTTGGCATATTCGGCCATATAAATCCCGCCGCCGACTCCAATAGGTACCGTAATCAACATCGTGAGAAACAAAATGTAAAAGGAATTAAATAACTGGTCGCGAATTCCTCCGCCAGCCCTTACATTACTTGAAGGAGAAGTTAAGAAATCAAATGATATATATTTAAATCCATTTACAAAAATATAGAAAAATAATCCGACAAGAATCGTGACGATAACAATCGCGATCGCAACAAATATACCTGTCGCAACTCGATCGGCCGCTTTACTGTTCATCGTAGTTTCCTCCTTGATGATAGATAACGAATAAGGAGAATGAATGCGAACGACATGATTAATAAAATTAGACCCATTGACCATAGCGTATTATTTTCTACGCTGCCATATGTGGTATGGCCCATATTTAGGGTAATAATGGTCGTTAGTGTCGCAGATGCATCCAAAATACTTGATGGTAAGTTCCTTACATTTCCGATAACCATTTGTACGGCCAAAGCTTCACCAAAAGCCCTCGCCATCCCGAGAATGATGGCCGTCAGCAGTGAAGGCATCGCTGCTGGCACCAATACTTTTCTAATTGTCTGCCATCTTGTTGCCCCTAATGCATAAGACCCTTCGCGCAGATGGTTCGGGAGCGAACTCATTGCATCTGTCGCGATCGTTGTGATTGTCGGTAAGATCATGATAGAAAGGACAATTGTCCCAGCTAGCAAACTAAATCCTAAACCGCCGACATTCTCTCTGATAAACGGAACCAATACCGATAGTCCGATAAAACCGTATACGACAGATGGAATTCCTACCAGAAGTTCAACAACCGGCTGCAGGATTTTCTTTCCCCAGGAAGGAGCAATTTCTGTCATAAAAATGGCCCCGCCTATTCCCAATGGTGCCGCAACAAGTGCCGAAAGAAAGGTAACCGCAAAGGAACCAAAAATAAATGGCAGGACGCCATACATCGGGCTCGCTTTATCTGTTGGATTCCATTTGGTGCTTGTTAAAAACTCGATTAAACTGATTCCATTTTTTGTGAAGGATTGCATTCCTTTTGTTCCAAGGAAAATTGTGATCGAAATTGTGGCAGAAATCATGATAATTGCACATAAAATGACAAGCATTTTTCCGCGAAGTTCGCCATTCAGCCCGCTTTTGTTTGACTTTAGCAATCTGTCTTTGGCAGGAAGAACCTTATCCATAATAAACCAAACTCCTCTTGATTATGTCGTAATAGGGTAAACGCAAACAGCATTTACCCTCTTTACTAAACGAAATATGTGTCCTTATTTAATATCTTTTTGGTTGCCTTCCGCATCGCGTTCTACTTTCATTTTTGTAACAGGTAGATATCCTTGTTCTTTCAATAAAGTGGTTTGGATTTCATCTGACATTAAATATTCCAGGAACGCTTTGGCTAAGCCTTCCGCTTCGCCTTTAGTATAAGAATGCTGGTAAGCCCAAACAGGGAAATCTCCGGATTGCACATTTTCTTCAGTCGGTTCAACACCATCAATCGCTAGCGGTGTAACTTTATCATCGGTAAAGTATGAGAATGCTAGATAACCAATTGCGCCATCTGTTTCACTGATAATCTTTTTAACTGTATTTGAGGAATCCTCTGTAATACCTTCTGCAGGTGTAGCGCCATCCAGCGCGAATTTATTAAATATTGCTCGGGTTCCGGAAGAGTCAGGACGGTTTACAAGAACAATCTTTTGATCTTTACCGCCGAGTTCTTTCCAGTTCGTGATTTTTCCGGTAAATACTTTAATCAAATCTTCTTTTGTAATATCTTTTATTCCCACTTTAGGGTTAATTGCAGCAGTCATGCCAACTACCGCAACCTTGTGGTCAACAAGTTCGCCGGCTGGAATACCTTCTTTTTCTTCAGCAAAAACATCGGAGTTACCGATTCCAACAGAGCCTTCAGCAACCTGTGATAAGCCTGTCCCAGAACCGCCCGCATTTACTTGGATGTCAACCTTTGGATTTTCAGCCATGAATTCTTCAGCTGCGGCAGCAATTAACGGCTGCATGGCCGAAGAACCAGAAATAACCAATGATCCCGATAGTTCTCCATTATTTCCTGTTTCATTTTCTTTGTCTGTAGAGTTAGAGCCGCACGCTGCTGCAAATATCATTAGAATAGCTGTTAATATCGCTAGACCAAACTTTTTGAAATTTTTCATCGTGTAAATTCCTCCTACGACTGTTCGTTTTGCTTTACAATTACAAGAATAAAGAATCTCTGTAAACTGTGTTTTAACGAAATGTAAAGCTTATGTAAATCAATGTATGAGTTTTGTAAATTGTTAAACTATTAAACTATTAAACTATAAAAAAACCTGTCTCGAATCGAGACAGGTTTACTGATTATTACCCGCTGCCGGCACTTCCGCAGCAATCTCTGCATTTTCTGCAGCAGGTTCTTGACGTGAATTTTTCAAATTAAAATATGCATCCATTACTCTGGTACCGATTAAATGATTAATGCTTGGCCCGCTGTGCCCTTGATAGGCCCATGGAACAACAACTGCCATGGCAACTTCCGGGTTATCTTCAGGCGCGTAAGTAACGAGGCTTAGGCTCGTAACAGGCGTCATGCGTTTTGATTTATCTGATCCGTCATAAAAGGCCTGTGCCGTACCCGTTTTTCCAGCCGGATTATACGTTTTGTTCTTCCAATGGCCGACACCGGTTCCGTCGCCAACTTGCATAACCATGCGGAAACCTTCTTGAACCCGGTTGATCCATTCTTCTTTCATATCGATCCGATTTAACACTTTTGGCTCCAGTTCTTTTATGATAGGACCCAATTCATTATTTTCCATTAGCGGCTCACGAATTTCTTTCACGATATGGGGCTGAACCCGATATCCGCCATTGGCAATCGTTGAAACGTACTGGGCAAGCTGGAGCGGGGTATACGTGTCATACTGGCCGATCGCAAGGTCAAGTAGCAAACCAGGTGTTTTGTCTGCACCAGGGAATCCGGTCATTTCATTTGGCAAATCAATTCCCGTTCGAACACCCAGACCAAATTGGCTGAAGTATCTTCTCATCGTATTAAATGCCGTATAATCAAGCGGCAGCGGTTTATTTGGAACATAATGTCCCCCCGCCATAGCAATCGCTGTTTTAAACATATAGACGTTGGATGATACTTGGAGTGCTCTTTGATCATTAATAGAGCCGAATGTCTTCCATGAAGATTTCGGCTTTGTACTTGCGATACGCAATGGTTCATCTAAAAGGACTGTTCCCGGTTTGATCGCCCCGGTCTGATATCCCGTCAATATTGTGGCGCCTTTGACTGATGATCCAACCGCATACGAAGATGTAAAGGTTCCTTGAGCATAATCCCGCATTTCAGGTTTTCCAGTCTCTTTATCTTTGACTATTTGTCTACCGCCGAGCGAAAGGACTTCCCCAGTTTTTGGATTCATTACAACCACGAAAGCGCGGTCCAAAAGTGCCGTATTTGGATATTTTTGCTTGGCAGCCCACATTTCTTCTTCAATGATTTGTTCAACCTGTTTTTGCAGGTCCATATCAATTGTTAATACGAGGTCCTTGCCCCGTTTTCCTTCTGATATAACCTCAGTAGATAATACTTTTCCGGATTTATCGGTAATATTTTTCACCTTGGCTTTTTCCCCATGGAGAACATCTTCATATTTTTGTTCAAGATAGCTCTTGCCAACTCGATCATTACGGCTGTAATCCTTGACAAGATACTTTTCCAATTGATCTTTAGGAAGCCCTGATTCGGAAGAAGACACATCACCAAGGATGGATCTTAACGTATTTCCTGTCACATATAACCGGTCCCAATCGGTAGTAGTATCCACTCCGGGAAGGTTCTCGAGATTTTCACTCACTGCAGCAAATTCATCTGGTGTTACATCTTTATTTTTGACGATTTGCGGCGTTAACGCATACCCGCTGTTAAATTTCCGATAAATGGCCAGCGTTTCAAGGTCTTCGCCTTGAATGCTGTTCAATTCCTCATCGGTAACCCTTTCGAGCTGCAATTTGTAAATATCTTTGTCTTCCAATTTCTTCTCTTCATATTGAGCCCATTCTTTTTTTGTAATTTTTTCTTTTGCCTGCTTCGGATGTTTGATAATCCAGTAATCCTTCTTATCCCGAACCGGAATCTTTTCTGTATCCATATTAATAATTTTCGCCAATTTTTCCGCTGTTTCTAGCATTTCTTCCTGGCTTGTCTTCTGTGACTTTGTATAAGTAATCGCATTTAACGGAGTGTTGTCGACAATAATGTTCCCGTTCCGGTCAAACATCTTTCCACGCGGTACGGGATTGCTGACAGTAACGGCCTCGGTCCGTTCAATCTCCCGCTTAAAATCCTCGCCAAAAACAATTTGCAGTTCTCCTAGACGCAAAACAAGGATTGAAAACAGCATGAAAACGATAAAAAACAATACGTTTAACCGAAACGGAACCAGAGATTTTTTCTTTTTCTTCTTATTCAATGGCAAAGTGCACCTCCTCTTCCTATAACCTTATCTATTTTAAAGGAAAGTGCTGTTTTTTTCTATGAGGAACACTTACCATTTTCGACAAAATTCAACTGCACAAAAAATGCGATGAGAAAAATCTCACCGCATTAAGTGGCAGGTAACTGAACTCTTTTAATAAACAAATAGATTAACGAGTGACCTGCTCCCAAAAATAACAATAAAATCGGGATGCTTTTTTCCGCGTTAAACAGAGTAACTGTACCCAGGAACGCCAAGATAGAAACAATTCGGCCGATATTCAGGAATATTTCCCGGACTACAATATACTCAATTCTCATCTCCGCAGCTTTCCACCCTCCTCCGATCACATCATAGGTTGTTGACATATAAGGTACCAGCAGCAGCGGATAGGCGATAGCAATCATGGCGGCATAAATTAACAATTTGGCATAACTGACTTCCCACACGATTACCAACACGGCGGCATAAAGAATTAGTCCGCCAATAAGAATAGCTTTTTTGCGGTAACTTTTTTTAATTAGCCTTGAGGCGAGATAATAGGCGATGAAGGATATTCCTGAATTAATGAGTCCGAATGTCCCAAGAGCCATTTCACTTCCAGTAGAAAGATAAACAAACACTGAAATGACAAATAAAAACGTCCCTTCTCTCAGGCCCTGAAAAAAATGGGCGTTGGTAACGAGACGCCAATTTTCATTTTGTTTTCTTTCTTCAAAAATACGTTTAAAACAGTACTTGCCGTTTGCTGGTCTTGGTTTCAATGAGAAACTCAGGATCACCGCCAGGGCGAACAAGGAAAGCGACAAACCAAATACAATGGTATACCCGGTAAACTTTTCAAATCTCGTAATAATGATGCCCGCCGCAATGGGACCGATCATTCCTCCCAAAGAGGACAAAATTCCCAAGAATCCGTTAAAAAAGTCCCTCGTTTCCGGCTCGGTTATTTCAAAGGTCAGCACATTATAGGCAAGCCAATAAAATCCGTAGCCCACACCCAGCAGGCTCCCCAGGACCAATAAAAAAGTGGCTGCTTTTGAGCCGGTGATTAACACGGCCAAATAAAACAAAGCTAAAAAAATGACACCAATTCTCAGCACAATGACACGGTCAATTTTTTTTGCCCAGCGTCCGGCCAAAATGAAGGTTAATGGCTGCAGGACGACGATTGACAGATTATAAAGCGCCAAGTCAGAGTACTTCCCTGTTTGCTTCCACAAGTAAATGTTTACAAACGTATTGGACAGAGCCACACTTAAGGAATAAAGCCCGCCAATGATCAAAAGCAGTGACAAATCCTTGGTTAACTCGACATCACCCAGAAATTTAAACTTTTTTGGCATTAAAAAACTCCCCTTTTTCTTAACAGGTAGTCTTTATCAAGCGGGCTGTTCTTATACAAAAAAAAGCGGAAGCGCCTTGGTCAGCCCCGACAAGCTTAAGACGTAACCCGCAGGATGGGCCTGCCCTCCGGAGGGGGACGGCTTAAGACCTCGAGGGGCTAGGCGCTGGAGCTGGATTACAAAAAAAAGACAGCTTAATCAGCTGCCTTTGATTTAATCTTAAATTATTTTGCTGCGCTGTAACGCTTAGCAACTTCATCCCAGTTCACAACGTTCCAGAATGCGCCAATATAATCAGGACGCTTGTTTTGATATTTTAAATAGTAAGCATGCTCCCAAACGTCAAGTCCGAGGATAGGAGTTTTGCCTTCCATTAACGGTGAATCCTGGTTTGGAGTGCTGCTTAACTCCAATTCGCCATTGTTCACAGACAGCCATGCCCAGCCTGAACCGAAGCGGGTTGTAGCCGCTTTTGCAAACTCTTCTTTGAACGCTTCAAAGCTGCCAAATTTAGAGTTGATCGCATCTGCCAATTCACCGCTTGGAGCGCCCCCGCCATTTGGAGAAAGGATTGTCCAAAATAAAGAGTGATTAGCATGACCGCCGCCATTGTTGCGGACAGCTGTACGAGCAGATTCAGGAACAGCATCCAAATTGGAAATGACTTCTTCAACTGATTTGGATAGCAATTCTTCATTTCCTGCTAAAGCATTGTTTAAATTAGTAACATAGGTGTTATGGTGTCTAGTGTGGTGGATATTCATCGTTTCTTTATCAATGTGTGGTTCTAGTGCATCTTCTGCATAAGGCAGTTTTGGTAATTCAAATGCCATGAGAAATTCCTCCTATGTAAAGATTATTTGCTTCAGCCATTCCAAACGGACTTTTGGAATATTCTAAAGCTTTTAATTAAGATTACCAAATAAGTGTTATCGTTTCAAATAAAATGCTCGATTCCACCATATATAAAATACCCAGATTTCCAACAAATATTCCAAGGGTCGTATTTTAGATATTTCGAAAAATTGTCATGAATCCCCTATCTCGCATTCTGTCAACGATTTTTGTCATAGCTCCGCCGCTTTGATTCCATATTATGTAAAACCAATATTGACACACTGTTTTTAATTCTTTTTAATCAAATTAGAAGGGATAAAAAGGAGTGGCAGGCATGCTGAAAACAGGGAATTCAATTTACAGCTTATTGTATCATTTTTTCTATAAAACTGAGCCCGTACAGAAGGTAAAGGCAGGTTCTGTTCTGTTTCTAGAAAAGGACCCTGCCCATTATGTTTACATTCTTCTAAGTGGAAGTATTGCCCTTGGCCGCGTGCATGTGCGTGGCAAGGATTTCATTTTGAAAGTATTAAATAATCGTGAATTAATCGTCGAGTATCCGCTGTTTAAGGCAAACCCGCGATACCAGTTTTATGCCAAAACATTAGATGACTGTGAGCTGCTGTATATTAAACGGGAAGAATTTGAAAACTTTGTCATGACCGACCCAGAAGCGATGACTGCACTTGCAGCTTGGCTGTCAACCAGCTATTTAAAGGCCCAAATGAAATGTCAGGACTTAATCATGAACGGAAAAAAAGGCGGTCTGTATTCCATCCTGATCCGACTATGCAATTCCTACGGGATTGTGACCTCTGATGGCATCCTTATTGATTTGCCATTGACACATCAGGAATTGGCCAACTTAACCTATGGCACCCGGGAAGTGATTCAGCGGGCACTGAAGGAATTGCGGGAAAAGGATATAATCGCCTACGATAATCAGAAATTTACCATCAAAGATATTCATTATCTTAAACGTGAAGTAGACTGCCAAAACTGCGCTTACGAGATTTGTGGAGTTAACTAGAAGAGCGAAAGCGCCTCGAGGGGCTAGGCGCTGGAGCTGGACAATAGCCTAGACCGCCGATATTATGGCGGTCTTTCTTGTATATCTTCCCTGCAAAGGCTACAATAGAATAGTGAATTTATGTTGTTAAGGTGGTCATTATGAATATTTTTAAGCAATTTGCAAAAAGCATTTATTCCCCCAAAGACATTGCCTTGTTTCGGTTTCAGGGGATTGGCAAAACCATTCTTTATGTCTTCTTCCTGACGCTTATTTCTGTCCTACCTTCGATCATTTTTTTTAGTACGGCCTTGTCAACCGGATTAGAATCGGCCAAAACCATTATCGAGGAAGAGACACCGGAGTTTTCGATTAAAAATGGAGAGCTAACTGCTGACACCAAGGTGCCAGTTACCATCAATAAAGAAGGCTTTACATTTATTCTTGATCCAACCGGGGCTGTTTCCAATGTTGAAGTTGCGGATGAAGGAGATGCATTTGCCCTTTTGAAGGATGAATTTGTTCTATCTGCTGGCGGTCAGACTGAGACATATCCCTATTCGATGATGCAAGGGCTTGACTTGACCAAGGACAACCTGCTTGATTTCCTACATAATATAAGCAGTGCCCGAGGAATCATTCTCTCTGTCATTTCAATCGTTATTTATTTGTTTTCAAGTGCCGCTAGTTTTATTGAGGTATCGATTGTTGCTTTAATTGGACTTGCATTAAAGAACATTCTTGGCAGAAAACTAAACTATGGCCAACTTTGGAGAATGGCGGCCTACAGTGAAACACTTCCGACCCTGTTCTTTACAATCATGACTGCACTTAAGACAACAGTTCCTAATAGTTCCCTAATTAACTGGATTGTTGTCCTTATCGTGTTATTGCTGGCGATTAACGAAATCCCTAAACCGAAAAAAAGCAGTTAAAAGACACCCGTTTTAGGGTGTTTTTTTATTTGTCAGTTCTATTCCCAATTGGACAAGCATACGAATTAGTATCTTTCCATTTGGAGGCCATTTAGGATGAAAACATTATTTGGGATACTTTTATCCATTTTGATTATATATGTCATTTATTTTGATTTAACAGTTGGCACACTCCCAGCACCTGCTAATGGACAAGTTGAGGCCAATGCTACCAAAACCAAAATTCAGAAACCTGATGTGGCTTTACCCTCGTTTTCGGAAAAGGTAAAACCAGGGGAAACTGTCATTTCCATCGTTGAACATAGGTTGGGTAAACCACTCCCAGTATCCATTTCCGAGCTGATTGAGGATTTCCAAGCCTTAAATCCGGGGAAAAGTCCGGAAAAAATCCAAATCGGGTCTACATATCATTTTCCCGATTACTCACACTAAGGGAGATGGATTGAATTCCTTATCCTTGTCAAAAATAGCGGCTGGCGATACAATTATAATGAATTGTTTTTCTAATTTACTATTCGAATCCAGCTGAAGGAGCGAATTATACGTGAGTGAAATCATACATCGCACGAAAACCCGGCCAATAAAGGTAGGAAATTTAACCATTGGCGGCAACAATGAAATCATTATCCAAAGCATGACCACAACCAAGACTCATGATGTTGAGGCAACGGTTGCAGAAATAAAGCGCCTTGAAGATGCAGGCTGCCAGATTGTCCGAGTCGCCTGCCCGGACGAAAGAGCGGCAAACGCGATTCCAGAAATTAAGAAGCGCATTAATATTCCACTTGTGGTAGACATTCACTTTGACTATAAACTTGCCCTCAAAGCCATTGAAGGCGGAGCGGACAAAATTAGGATCAACCCAGGGAATATCGGCAGAAAAGAAAAGGTTGAAGCCGTAGTAAAGGCTGCTAAGGAGAAAGGGATCCCTATTCGTATCGGAGTTAATGCGGGGTCGCTTGAAAAAAGAATCCTTGATAAATACGGTTATCCAACCGCTGATGGCATGGTCGAGAGCGCCCTTCATCATATCAAAATTCTTGAAGACTTGGATTTCCACGACATTATCGTATCGATGAAAGCATCTGATGTAAATTTGGCAATTGAAGCTTACGAAAAAGCGGCAAAGGCGTTTGATTATCCGTTACATCTTGGGATTACCGAGTCAGGAACCCTTTTCTCAGGTACGGTAAAAAGTGCTGCAGGATTAGGAGCGATTCTCAGCAAGGGAATCGGAAATACATTGAGGATATCCTTGAGCGCCGATCCTGTTGAGGAAGTAAAAGTGGCCAGAGAGCTGTTGAAGGTGTTCGGACTCTCTTCAAATGCCGCTACATTAATTTCCTGTCCAACTTGCGGCCGAATTGAAATTGATCTGATCAGCATTGCCAATGAGGTCGAAGAGTATATTCAAAATATTAAAGCGCCAATCAAAGTTTCCGTACTTGGCTGTGCGGTTAACGGCCCTGGAGAGGCCCGCGAGGCGGATATTGGCATTGCCGGTGCCCGCGGCGAAGGCTTGCTATTCAGGAAAGGCCAAATTGTCCGCAAGGTTCCGGAAGCGGAAATGGTCGAAGAACTGAAGAAAGAAATTGACAAGGTTGCTGAGGAATACTTTCAGAAAAAAGCAGCTGAAGAAAAAGTGAATAACTAAAGAAACCCGGCCATCGACCGGGTTTCTTTTTTTGCTCCTATTTAAAAGAACGGAAGAATGAAGATACCGATGATAATCGATACCGCTCCAATTCCAATTGCCCAAGCGCCCATGCCTTGTGCCCCTCTGCGCCTTGCGACGAACCCCAGCACAATGCCTGCTGCACCAAACAGAATTGGCATTACAAACAAGGATAAGATAGAAAGAGCGAGTGCCAAAGTGCCGAGACCCGCTCCGCCCATTGCCTGTGCTTGTCCATTATTATTCTGATTAGTCTGCTGCTTGTTTCTTGCTAGTGGTACAAGTGCCGCAATCTCTGCAGCTGTCTCTTCCCGATGATTAGAACGGATTGGAACCGAAGCCCCTCGCATTGTATTCGGATCGTCCTTCTTGAGCGAAACCACCATTGGAAGGTTGGATCCGAATTCCGAAGCAGTTTCTTCCTTATATTTCGAGGATTGAGTTGTTACAGGTGTAGCGATTTCGGAAGCTGTCTCTTCCCGAAAATCGGAAGGATAATTGGGAATTTTCTCACCGATAATCGGGCTTCGAAGAGCCTCCTGCACTTTCGTGTCTCGTTCATCTGCCATCAAAATCCCTCACTTTCAATGATAGGAGCATTATTAGTGTTAACGAAGGAAGGCTTTTTACTATGTCAATGTTTGTCTAAACTAGGTTGTCATTTCAATTTCATATAAATTTTTCTTTAAATTTTTGTCTTTGTTGTCTACACTTCTTTGGTAAAATAATTTATAAAGATTGTATTTGAAGGTGAACAATAAATGAAAAAAAGATTTGGAATTGACATCGACGGAACGGTCACCTGTCCAACCTCCATGCTGCCGTTTATAAATAAAGCTTTTAATTTGAAATTGGCCTATGAGGACGTTACCGAATATGATTTAACCCCGTTTGTAAATGTGCCTGCGGGGGAGTTTGACAAATGGTTTGCCGATAGTGAGCCAGTAATTTACGAACAGTCACCGCCCGCGGAAGGGGTTAAATCGGTCTTATCCAAATGGGAAAATCAACATGAATTGGTATTTATCAGCGCTCGCGGCGCACATTTGCTCGATGTGACAAAGAAATGGTTCTTGGCTCATGGGCTTACCTACCATCAAATCGAACTAATCGGTTCACATGATAAAGTGGAAACTGCCAGGAAAAATAACATTGACATTTTTTTTGAGGATAAACACGATAATGCGGTTATGATTTGTGAGGAATGTAATATACCAGTCATACTATTTAATACACCCTATAACCAACTGCCGGTACCGTCAGGAGTCATCCGCGTGGATAATTGGTATGAAGCCGATAATTGGGTCGACAACTGGCTTAATCTTCGAGATGAAGTCAGGGAAAGGGCAGTTATAAAAAATAAATGAAAACTCGCGAATCGCGAGTTTTCTTGCTATTGGATACAATCCGGGCAGCGTCCATAAATTTCAAATTTATGCCCGGAAATATCATACCCCTTTAAATTTTCACTTAGGTCGTTCATTGGACAAGTTTCAATCTCCTTGGACTTGCCGCAGGCCAGACAAATAAAATGATGGTGATGCTCATGGTGCGAACAAGCGAACCGAAAATGCTTTTCACCGGATAATTCGGTCATTTCCAAAATCCCCATATTAACGAATAGCGAAAGATTCCGGTAAATCGTATCAAAGCTGAGCCCCGGGTAACCATCCTTTAACTGGTCCAGCACATCCTTTGCCGTTAAATATTTATCGCTTTCGGCAAATAATTGGAGCATGTCCTCCCGTTTCCCAGTCTGCTTAAAACCGTTCTCCTTTAAATATTGCAACGCCTCATTAACGTTCACCCTTCTGCACCTCCTGAAATCCTTTTCCTGCCCTTATTTTTCTATAAAAAATGGCAAGAACCAAAATGAACACCGATAGCATTACAATCGTGCCACCGGGAGCCAAATCTAAATAATAGGCCGCAAACAGTCCTCCAAGCACAGAGATCTCCCCAAATAGAACAGATAAAAAGATTGTCTGCTTAAAGCCTTTGGCAACCCGAATGCTTGCCGCAACAGGCAAGGTCATCAATGAGGAGACAAGCATAATCCCTACAATTCTCATCGATGCCGCAATGACTAGGGCAACCATTACAATAAAAATGAAATGTAGACTTTTTGCGGCTATGCCCGATGCTTTGGCAAACTCTTCATCGAAGGACAATAAAAATAATTCTTTATACAACAGAATGATCGTTAGAATCACCAAAACACTGATTACCAAAATCACCCATAAATCAGTCCGGCTAACCGCCGACACACTTCCAAATAAATAACCGAATAAGTCCGTATTAAATCCATTGGCCAGGGAAATAAAAATGACACCCAAACCGATCCCGCTTGAGAGGATGATCGGAATCGCCAGTTCCTGATAATGCTTGTAGACGTCTCTTAATTTCTCAATAAACAGTGAACCGCCAACGGAAAACACCATTCCCATATATAACGGGTTTAAGCCCGCCAATGAAGCGAAACTTTTTTCAAGCAATAAGCTTGCGGCAATACCAGCAAGGGTAACATGGCTTAGAGCATCCGCGATCAGTGAGAGTCGCCTGACGACGATAAATACTCCCAAGAGCGGTGCGAGGATGCCAATCAGAATTCCTGTCAAAAAGGCGTTTTGTAAAAATTCATATTGAAAAATTCCTGAAATCACTTTAAAACGCCCCCGTGTTCATGGTTGTGATGCAACAGATGAATTTCATGGCCATAGACTTTAGACACATCTTCTCTTTGCAACTGTTGAAATTCCTCAACATCGCCATGGAAATGCAGCTGTTTATTTAAGCAGGCCACATGGGTCACCCGGTCAGAAATCGTGCCGATATCATGGGTAACCAAAAGGAGCGTAATTCCATGTTTTTTATTTAAGCTGCTCAGCATTTGGTAAAACGCGTTCACATTGCCGGCGTCCACCCCAACAGTGGGTTCATCGAGAATAAGCAGCTCCGGTTCACTAATCAGCGCCCGGGCAATAAAAACCCGTTGCTGCTGCCCCCCTGACAATTCACCGATATTTCTATCCTTGAAAGGCCTCATTCCTACTGCATCAAGTGCTGTCAGCACCTTTTCGGCATGTTCCTTTTTAAAAAAAGTAAACATTCCGAGCTTTTTGGTCAATCCGCTGGCAACAACTTCAAAAACTGTAGCAGGAAAGCCGGTATTAAAGGAATTTGCCTTTTGAGAAACGTATCCGATTTTCTGCCAATCCTTGAATTTATGGATTTCTTGGCCGAATAGGTAAATTTGTCCCGTTTGCATCCTTAGCAGCCCTAAAATTAACTTGAGCAATGTTGATTTTCCGGAACCATTTGGACCGACGATCGCCAAAAAAGCACCCTTAGGCACCGATAAACTTACATTTTCAAGAACGAGCTCTTTTTCATATTGATAAAATAATTGATTAATTTCGATAGTGGATTTCATTGCTTTTGCCATCACCTTTAATTTTAAGAATCATTACGATTTAACTCCAAGTAGTATACAATAGCCATTTTTGATTGTAAAGCACAATACCCATATTAAACCGTGTCACACTCCTTTTAACTGTTACATAAATTATCACGGAGGAGTGATCAAGGGTGAGGATTTTTGAAAGCATCATTAATCATAAAATAAACACGATTACTGCGGAAGAATTAGTTAAATATGCCAATCAATTTAATATTTCCGTTACTCGCGCCCAGGCAAAAAAGATTGCCGAATACTTAAGAGGGAAAAATATCAATATCTTCGATGATGGCCAGCGTACCCGATTAATCAGGGAAATTGCCAAAGCAGCAGGGCCGCAAACAGCACGGGAAGTAAATAAATTATTTACGGAACTGGCAAAAAAATAATAAAGCTGTGCACCTTGGCACAGCTTTTTGTCATCTATTAGGATTGCATAATTTTTATTAACAGATCTTCATCGAAGTTTTGGCCGCGCAGCATGGCTATCTCATGCTTATACGGGGCTTTTTTATTGTTTTTGTCTTCCCCGACAAACGGAGTTTCCAAGATTTTCGGAATGTCCGTCAACTGTGGATGATGAACAATATAGTTTAATGCTTTAAAACCAATTTGCCCAAAACCGATATTTTCATGACGGTCTTTTCTCGCGCCACTTGGATTTTTACTGTCATTAATATGGAGGACCTTCAATCGGTCCACACCGACAATCTTGTCAAACTCATTTAATACGCCATCAAAATCTTCGACAATATTATAGCCGGCATCATGAGTATGGCAGGTGTCAAAGCAGACGGACAGTTTGTCGTTATGATGGACACCATCGATAATCATCGCCAGCTCTTCAAACGATCTCCCGCATTCGGAACCCTTCCCAGCCATCGTTTCCAGGGCGATCTGGACGTTTTCTTTGCCTGTTAATACTTCATTCAAACCCTCGATAATTTTCATAATACCAGCCTCTGTCCCGGCACCGACGTGAGCGCCAGGATGAAGGACAATTTGTTGTGCCCCTATAGCTTCTGTTCGCTCAATTTCCGAGGATAAGAACCTGACCCCAAGATCAAATGTGTCGGGGGTGGTTGTATTGCCAATATTGATGATATAGGGGGCATGAACAACGATTTCGGTAATGCCGTTAGCCTCCATATGTTTTCTTCCAGCTTCAATATTAAGGTCTTCTATTTTTTTCCTTCTAGTATTCTGGGGCGCACCAGTATAAATCATAAAGGTATTACCGCCATAGGATACAGCTTCCTCACTGGCGGCAAGCAGCATGCCTTTTCCGCTCATCGATACGTGAGAACCAATTTTCAACATATTTCCCTCTCCATCCTTATTTCTTTTTATTTAATTTCCTCTGCCGCTTTTTGATTTTGTCCATTTCCGCCTGCATTTTCTTTTTATAGCCCGGTTTTACCTGTTTTGGTTTTTTTACGACTGACTTTGCCAATTTATCGGCCTCGTCTTTTTGTTTAACCCGGGTTTTGCGGCGATTGCGGTTTTCTAATTCGATAAACTGGCCATTTTTTAAATCGACATTCATAAATTCGATGCCCATTTTTTCAAGGCGATTCAAGGCATCCTCATCCGACAAAGTGTAGATGGTCAAGGCAATTCCGTTATTGCCTGCACGTGCTGTCCGTCCAACTCGATGAATATAAAAATCCAAATCAGTGGGAAGTTCGTAGTTAATCACATGGCTAACGCCTTCAATATCGATTCCTCTTGAGGCCAGATCGGTTGCGACAATATATTGGAACTCCAAATCCTGAATTTGCTTCATCATTTTTTTTCGTTCTCTTGGATTTAAATCCCCATGTACACGGCCAACCTTCAGGCCTTTCTGATTGAGAAACTCAGCCACTTCTTCCGCCATTTTCTTTGTATTGGTAAATACAATCGCCAAATACGGGTTGTACGCAAGTAACGCATCATGAACGAGTTCTTTTTTATCGCGGTGCCGTGAAGGCAATAGATAATGGACAAGATTTTCGGCCGCTTTTCTATTCGGTTCAATTTGAATCAGCTTTGGATTTTCCATATATTTTTTTAAGAATGGCTTTAACTTTTCCGGTATGGTGGCTGAAAATACTAACATCTGAAGGTCTTCGGGCATTCTTGAAGCAACGCGGTCGACATCCTCTATAAATCCCATGTCTAACATCATATCGGCTTCATCGACAACAAGCATTTTTGCCGTATGAATGAATAGTGCCTGTTCATTAACTAAATCATAAATCCTGCTGGGCGTGCCAACAACGATATGTGGCTGTACCTTTAATTTATCTATCGTCCGCTGCTTGTCCGTTCCGCCGATATACATTTTCGTAATGATCTGCTTTTCTGAAGGGCAATGCTCGGTGACCTTCAGGATTTGCTGGTAAATTTGTGATGCTAGTTCCCTTGTCGGTGCGGTAATCACAGCCTGAACCTGCTGGCGCTCGGGGTCTATCTTTTCTATTATCGGAAGCGCATAGGCCAAGGTTTTACCTGTCCCGGTTTGGGATTGGCCGATTGCACTCTCCCCTTTTAAGACTACCGGAATCATCCTTTCCTGGATTTCCGTCGGTTCAAAGAAACCTTTATGATTTAGCGCGTCCATAATAAACGGCTGAAACTTAAAATGATCAAATTTATTTTCTTTCATCATATGTACTCCTTAACAATTTATAAAAAGCGATCTGCTCATTAACTCCATTCAATTCGCTATGTCCCATGTAATTATAGTAAAGTTCCGGCCAAACCGCCAGTTATTATCATCTTTTACCACTCTGATGTTTTTAAAACCAAAAATTCAAGGTTTATCTGTGCCGATTACCTAAACCAAAATGGGTTGATAGCATATTGTAAACCAAGGGGGTAAAGTGTAACTAGCGTACTTTACAAGGCGAATGCATCTTAGGTGTAATGCGGGTACAAACGCCTGTTAACGTGTAATCGAAGAGAGGAGGCTGACAGGTATGCAGCCAAGACCTATGTTGCCGATTCAAGGGGGGATGAGACCGCCCGGACCTGGTCTCTTTGGCGGTGGTGGTTCAATGATGAGACCAGGAGCCGGTTTGTTTGGGGGTGGACGGTCAATGGGCGGTTTAGGCGGCCCAGGCCTATTTGGCGGCGGAAGATCTATGATGGGACAGACGGGAGGCCCACTTGGCGGAATGATGGGCGGTCAGCAAATGGGCCGTGGCGGCGGGTTGTTGTCGAGACTATTGGGAAGAGGAAATCCAATGGGCGGAATGATGGGTGGGCCGGGCGGAATGATGGGCGCGGCCGGAAGAGCAGCAGGAGGCGGCGGCGGGCTGCTCCAATCGCTGTCAAATCCAGGCGGACTGATGAATATGCTCAACAATACCCAGCAGCTAATCAGAACGGCCCAATCCATTGCCCCGATGGTTCAGCAGTACGGCCCATTGGTTAGGAGTCTTCCGGGATTATGGAAGCTTTATCGCGGGTTGAAAAACTCAGACGATACGGAGACATCAGAAAAATCAACGGCAAAGACTACGACCAAGAGCCGTGATGAATCCTCGGATACTGAAGCAACAACAAAAAGTAGGTCCACGAAGAAAAGGACTGGCAAAAAGAGAACTGGCATGACGACTAAACAAAAGAGAACTGGCACGACGACTAAACAAAAGACCACTGCCGAAAAACCGCGGCAGCAACGAGGGGCATCGGTCCCAAAATTATATATCTAAATGATGGAATGCTGCGGGCACTACTCCAGCATTCTTTTCATTTTTACATAACCACAGAACACCAGGAAAAATGTATCTTTGTATTATTTCTATTAGTTTTATATAATAAACACGTAGACTATTAAATTTAAGCCTTTTTCAGGAGGATAAAATAAATGCAAATTATCAAGATTTCCCCGCGCGGCTATTGTTATGGTGTTGTCGATGCCATGGTGATTGCCAGAAATGCCGCTTTGGATAAAACGTTGCCCCGTCCGATTTATATTCTCGGAATGATTGTCCATAACAAACATGTTACCGATGCGTTTGAAGAGGAAGGAATTATTACCCTTGACGGAAATAACCGCATGGATATCCTTGAAAAAGTCGATAAAGGAACAGTCATCTTTACGGCACATGGAATTTCTCCGGAAGTTAGGGAGCTTGCCAAAAAGAAGGGCCTCGTCGCGATTGATGCTACGTGCCCCGACGTAACAAGAACACATGACCTAATCCAAGAAAAAGCACAGCTGGGCTATCAGACCATCTATATTGGCAAAAAAGGGCACCCAGAACCGGAAGGCGCGCTAGGCGTTGCGCCAGGTATGGTGCATTTAGTCGAAACACCCGCTGATGTGGAAGCCTTAGAGCTGGATTATGATAAATTGATTGTCACCAACCAAACAACGATGAGCCAATGGGACGTTGCCGACACAATGAAAAAGGTTCAGGAGAAGTATCCGCATGTTGAGGTCCACAATGAGATTTGCCATGCGACCCAAATTCGTCAGGAAGCTGTCGCCGAGCAGGCGCAGCAGGCAGATGTAACCATTGTAGTCGGTGACCCAAAAAGCAATAACTCCAATCGTCTGGCACAGGTTTCGCAGGAAATTGCTGGAACAAAGGCTTATCGGATAGCCGATATCACCGAACTGGACATTGAGTGGATCAAGGATGCCAAAACAGTGGCTGTTACCGCTGGTGCCTCGACTCCTACACCAATCACAAAAGAAGTGATCAGCTTCCTTGAACAATTTGATCCGAATAACGAAGCCACTTGGGAGCGCAGAAAAAACGTCCCGTTAAATAAAATTTTGCCGAAAGTTAAAAGAGAAAGCTAAAAAACCGGTCTGCCGACCGGTTTTTTTATACATACTTAAATGGATTTGTATCAACTTCTGATGGAAATATCTCCACATGGTAGCCTTCGTCCTGGCACATTTGCTGCAATGTTTTTGTTAGTCCTTTTTTCATAACTTTTTCGACGTTATGGCCCGGATCGATCATATTGAGGCCCTGCATCATTGCATCGTGTGCGGTGTGATAATAAATATCTCCAGTTATATATACATCAGCGCCCTTAAATTTGGCATGGGAGAAGTATTTATTGCCATCGCCGCCCAGCACGGCAACCTTGGACACCTTATCATGTAAATCTCCTACAACCCGTAATCGTTCGACATCGAGAGCAGATTTTACTTTTTCCGCAAACTCACCTAATGTCATTTGAGGAATTTTTCCAATCCGGCCAAGTCCGAGAGCCTCTCCCTTGTTATCAAGCGGATATAGATCATAGGCGACCTCTTCATAAGGATGGGCCTTTATCATGGCCGTTACGGCCTTTTTAACCAAAGGCTCTGGAACAATTGTTTCAATGCGCACTTCTTCAACCGCTTCTAGCTCACCGGCTTTTCCAATATACGGGTTGGTATCTGCACCTGGCATAAAGCGGCCGGTCCCCGCCCCGGTGAAGGAACAATGGCTGTAATTGCCGATGAAACCGGCACCTGCATTACCAAGCGCCTCCCTGACTTGATCAGCATGGCTTACCGGCACAAAGATGACCAGTTTTTTAAGCTTAGTATCAAAAGTCGGCACCAAGACCTCGGTCCCTTCCAACCCCAATGCCTCGGCTAGCCAATCATTGACTCCGCCTTTAGCCACATCAAGGTTCGTATGGGCCGCATATACCGCAATATCATTTTTAATTACCTTTTCAATCATCCGTCCCGGAATGGTATCCGTCATGATATTTTTCAACGGGCGAAAAATAGGTGGATGATGGGCAATAATTAGCTGGACATCTTTTTCGATTGCTTCGTCAATGACATTTTCAAGAACATCGAGGGCAATCATCACCCTTTCCACCTTTTTATTTAAGCGGCCAATCTGCAGGCCAATCTTATCCCCTTCCATGGCCAAGTTTTTCGGTGAAAATTTCTCAAACAACCCAATAATCTCATGACCATTAGGAATTTTCATGTGCTAACGCCTCCTCAACCAGTCTTATTTTTATTAACAGCTCCTGTTTTTTTTCATTCGTTTCAGGGGTCTGTGCTGCCCCTTCAAGCTGCTGGATGATTTTTTGCCAATTTTTGATTTCTGAGAGCCATTTTTTCTCAAAAGCAGCAGACTTCGTTTGGTGCAAGAAAGGTCCCATTAACAGACCCCTTGGCAAATTTTCTGTATAAGGCTTGTATGGGTCCCCTTTTTCGGCAGCCAGAATCTCGTAAATTTTCCCATCCTCTTCCAGGATTTCTTCAGCGATAAGTTCCCAGCCATTCTCAATGAACCATCTACGAATGGCTTCCACGCCAATATTTGGCTGCAGGACAAGCCTGTTTACTGATCCGAGCTTTTCCTTTCCCGCTTCTAAAATACTGGCAATTAAAGTACCGCCCATCCCAGCAATTGTAATGCAATCGACTTCTCCGGCTCCAATCACTTCAAGCCCATCTCCCATCCTGACGGAAATCTGGTGGGTTAATCCTTCTGACAATACATTTTTCTCCGCCGAATGGAACGGGCCTGCTGCAACTTCACCTGCAATTGCAAACGGAATTCCGCTATTTTTGACCAAATAACATGGCAGATAGGCATGATCCGAGCCAATATCGGCAACCCTTGCACGATTTGGAACATACTTGGCGACCGTTTCCAGGCGCTTCGATAATTTATCTGTATTCAAATATTTACACCACTCTTCAAAATATGTCTGTCTTAATAATATAAAAGGTCCTTTGCAGATGCAAAGAACCTGTGAAGTGCATTTGAAAAAATTACTTTAATTTAGAAATAAAATCAGCCATAGCATCAACCTGGGCTGGTTGTAAAGATTGCGGCGGCATGCTGCCTTTACCTTTGGTAATGATTTCTGAAACCTGTTCTTTAGATAATCCGGTGCCCTTTAATTTTGGACCGACAACCCCTTGATATTGATCGCCGTGACAGGCAATACAAGATTGCTTATAAATGTCCTCCGGCTTCGTCGCGGCAACTTCAGTTTTCTCGTTCCCGCCGCCTTCCCCATTTTCCTTTGCAAGATCTCTCGCATCACCAAGGCCTTTGAACGACAATATGAACATCAGTGCAATTCCAAAAACCATGATGAGAATGTAAGGAATAACTGGATTTCGTTTCACGATATAACCTCCCTTATGTACGTATAACAGTTAAATAAATAAATCGTCTGCAAACAACTACTATTTTACTTTAAAATGTCCGGAAGGGAAAGACCTAAACTTATTTTATCACTATAATCTTTAATAAAAATAAAGTAAAACAAAAGAGGCTGACGATTTTTGTCCAGCCTCTTGTTAACTTTCCCTATTTTATTAAATTAACAACCAATCAATCTTGAAATGACCATTCTTTGAACCTCCGAGGTGCCCTCGCCGATTTCAAGGAGTTTGGCATCACGCATCATCCGCTCTACATGGTATTCCTTCATGTACCCGTAGCCGCCATGAATTTGTACAGCCTGGCTGGTTACTTCCATGCAAATTTCCGATGCATACAGCTTGCACATTGCCGCCTCCTTGGAAAACGTTCTTTCTTGGTCCTTTAACCAAGCGGCTTTATAAACCATATTCCGGGCAAGTTCAATTTTAAGGGCCATATCGGCCAGTTTAAATTGAATCGCCTGGAAGGACGACAACGATTTGCCAAACTGTTTCCGTTCCTTGGCATAAGCTAGCGCCTTTTCATAAGCTCCCTGGGCAATTCCGACAGCCATTGCCCCGATTCCGATCCGCCCACCATCAAGGGTAATCAAAAATTGCTTAAAGCCCTCTCCGCGCCTGCCCAGCAGGTTCTCCACCGGAACCCTTACATCCTCTATCACAAGTTCGGTAGTGTTGGATGAATTCAATCCCATTTTTTCATAGTTATCAATCACGGTAAATCCTGGACTATCCGTCGGCACAATGATGGCGCTGATTTCCTTTTTCCCATCCTTTTCACCGGTAATGGCTGTAAGGGCCAAGTGCTTGGCAAAACTAGCATTGGTAATAAAACATTTATTGCCGTTAATGACATATTCCCCATTCGCTTCCTTGGCGGTTGTCCGGGTGCCGCCCGCGTCAGAACCAGCATTTGGTTCAGTGAGTCCAAAGGCTCCCAATGATTCACCGGTACAAATCGGAGTTAAGTATTTTTGCTTTTGTTCTTCCGTTCCGAATAAGTAAAGCGGAGCGCCACCCAAAGATATATGTGCCGAATATGTAATTCCCGTGGAACCGCATACTCTGCTCAACTCTTCAACAACAATCGCAAAACTGATCGTATCAGCCCCACCTCCCCCGTATTGTTCCGGAAAGGGCAGCCCCATCATGCCCATGTCTGCTAACTTTTTAAATATTTCAGCTGGAAATTGTTTGGTCCGGTCACGCTCAATTGCACTTGGAGCCACCTCTTCTTCGGCAAACTGGCGAATTGTCCGCTTGATCATCTCCTGTTCCGAAGTTAAATCAAAGTTCATTTCCATTCCCCCACATGCTATTTTTGTATGCGCTTTCTTTATCATTATACGTGGGTCACCTAATATTTCTCAACATTTAAAAACTTTCAAAAATATTTTATTATCTAAATATAATGGATATATTCATTAATATTCTTTGAACCCCCTCTACTCAATGACAATATAGTGAATATTACGTGCATTTCCTTTTCTAAAAAAATAAAGCCAGGGTCTTTTGCTAATTATTTTTTCAGGGCGCATTTGCAAAATGAGAGACAATTCAGTAAAATAAATTACAACTACAGAAAATGCTTTCATTTCCTGAGATGTAGGCATCAGGCAAAAAAAAATAGTTTACCTCTGTTAGGAAGTAAACCATTTTTTAACATATTTTATTCCAAGAAATCTTTTAGACGTTTGCTGCGGCTAGGGTGACGCAGCTTCCGCAATGCTTTTGCTTCAATTTGACGGATACGTTCGCGCGTGACACCAAAGACCTTTCCAACCTCTTCAAGGGTCCGGGTCCGGCCGTCATCAAGGCCAAAGCGAAGTCTGAGGACATTTTCTTCTCTGTCTGTTAATGTATCAAGGACATCTTCAAGCTGCTCCTTTAAAAGTTCATAGGCAGCATGCTCTGAAGGAGAGGTGGCATCCTGGTCTTCGATAAAATCACCAAGATGGGAATCATCCTCTTCGCCAATTGGTGTTTCCAAAGAAACTGGCTCTTGAGCGATTTTTAAAATTTCTCTAACCTTATCCGGTGTTAAATCCATATCTTCGGCAATCTCCTCCGGAGTTGGTTCGCGACCAAGGTCCTGGAGTAATTGGCGCTGAACACGAATCAGCTTGTTGATCGTTTCAACCATATGGACCGGAATCCGAATCGTTCTGGCCTGGTCAGCTATGGCACGGGTAATCGCCTGGCGGATCCACCATGTCGCATACGTACTGAATTTAAAGCCTTTACGATAATCAAACTTTTCAACAGCTTTGATTAGGCCCATATTGCCTTCTTGAATAAGGTCCAAGAACAGCATGCCCCGGCCGACATAGCGTTTGGCAATGCTAACAACGAGACGAAGATTCGCTTCAGCCAGTCTGCGTTTTGCTTCTTCATCACCTTGTTCAATCCGGTGAGCCAGGTTAATTTCATCATCCGCGGACAGTAAATCAACGCGGCCAATTTCTTTCAAATACATCCGCACGGGGTCATTAATCTTTACCCCTGGTGGAACACTTAGATCATTTAAATCGAATTCGTCGTCATCCCCTTTTGCTAATTCCTTAACGCTAGGATCTTCCTCGTCATCACTATCACCGACTAATTCAATTCCCTGGTCACCCAGAAATTCATAAAATTCATCCATTTGATGCGAGTCCATTTCAAAATTAGCCATCTTTTCGGCAATATCGTCATAGGCAAGGACACCGACTTTCTTTCCCATTTCCGTTAATTGATCTTTTACCTGTTCCAAGGTCAGTTCATTCTCAACCTCATTTGCGCGGGCTGACTTTTCAGCTGCCATATGGGGGCCCTCCTTCCAAAATCAAAGACACTACACTGAATTTATAGATTTTCGTAATAATTCAATTTCTGCTAATAAAGTAACAGCTTTGGTAATATCACTTTGCCGTTCTGCTTCCTTTAATTCCACTTCTTTTTCTTTTATTTTTAACAACTTTTTATGATTCAACACCTGTTTGATATAATCAGTTAATTCCTGATCAGATAATTCATCATTAAGTGACATCATTTCGATGTTGGCAACGATTCTTCTAAGATTCTCATCTTGAATGTAGGATAAAAATGCGCTTGAATCAGGATGCTCATGTTCTTCGTAAAATGCCAATAAATAGGTTATTATTGCCTGATGGTCATCGATATTAAACGTGTCTCCCGCCAATTTTTCTTCTACTTTATAGGCAACTTCCCTATTTTTTAGCATATGAGCAATTAACCGTCTTTCAGCGGTATAGTAGGCAGGTTTTAATTCATTGGCTTGTTTTTGAATAAGCATTGGCCTATGGTTTGTATCAGCTTTGCCCGCCGCCTGCTTTTTCTCCGCAAAATAAATCTGTCTTTCCTGCTGTTTTAACGAATCCAATGATAAGGAAAATTCGGACGCTAGCTGTCGTAAATAATGGTCCTTTTCAACTGCTTTTGACAGCTTGCTAATTTCTTTAATTATTGTTTCGATATAGGAAAGCCTATCTCCTTCATTTTTCAGATTTTTTCCTCTGCGGAAATAACGAAATTTAAACGCCATCCAAGTTAAACTTGCACCAATGACTTCACTTCGGAATTTCTCTGAGCCATTTGCCTTAATATACTCATCCGGGTCCATGCCATCAGGCATAACAGCCACTTTAATTTGAAAACCGGCTTCATTAAGAAGGTTACCTGCCCTGAAAGCTGCTTCAATCCCTGCCTTATCGGAATCGTAGCAGATAGTCATGGTTTGGATACTTTGTCGCAATAGAGCGATATGGTCATCTGTCAAGGCTGTCCCCATCGTGGCTATGCCATTATCGACCCCAGCCCGATCAGCTGCAATGCAATCGGCAAACCCTTCAAATAAAACAGCTTGCTGCAATTTTTTTATAGCAGGTTTTGCCAAGTGGTAATTATATAAAATTTTACTTTTATTAAAGATTGCCGTTTCAGGGCTATTTAAATATTTGGGCTCATCGGCCCCTAGTGTTCTCCCGGAAAAAGCAATCGTATTGCCATTCTTATCAAATATCGGAAACATGATTCGGTCGCGAAACCGGTCGAAATAAGTGCCATCCCGTTCACGTTTTATAATGAGACCGGCCTTTTCCATCCATTCTGGGGGGAAGTTGCGTTTTGCAAGAAATTTCACGACAAAATCCCACGAATTTAAAGAATATCCGATTTGAAATTTTTCAATCGACTCGTGGGTAAAGCCCCTTGCCAACAAATATTCCAAAGCATGCTGGCCTTCCTTTGTGTTTACCAATAAGTGATGATAAAATTTACGTGATAGTTCATGTGCTTCGTGAATCGATTGCAGCTCTTTGGATATCTTCGTCTCTTTATGGACTGACGACAGATTGATATCCAACTCCACATTGGCTTTGGCTGCCAGTTTTATCGCGGCTTCCTGAAAGGAGATGGCTTCAAGCTCCATTAAAAATGAAAAAACATTTCCTCCTGCTCCGCATCCGAAGCAATGAAAAATTTGTTTATCAGGTGATACTGAAAAAGAGGGGGTGCTTTCCCCATGGAAAGGACACAAACCGAAGTAATTTCGCCCCTGCTTTTTCAATTGGACATAATCGCTGATGACCTCGACTATATCGACAGCCTGACGAATTTGGCTTATTTTTTCTTCGGCAATCCGTTCCGCCTTCATGGAATAACATCTCCATTTTTTAGTACTACTTCTTATTCGGCAGAAAATCTTAAATTCCTGCAAATTTCGACAAAATTCTTCTTAATTCCTTCGTGAACCGTAACCAATCTTCCATTTGGAAAGGTTTTGGTCTTTTCCGTACATGCCCCTTTTTCTTGCTTTGGCTTTTAAGAACCTGATATCCAGGGCAGTTTGGATATCTTTTTCTTCAAATAAAAACCCCTTTGGAGAAATCGTTTGGATCTCCTTAGGAAGTAAAGTGGATGCGAGGCCAATATCCTGCGTAATAACAATATCCCCTCGCTTGGCATGATTCATAATGAATAGGTCCGCGGCTTCCTTTCCGGAATCAACATATTTCCAGCTAGCGTATGTATCCTTCTCGTTTGAATGGTGATTATTAGGAAGCCACAAAAACAACTGGAACGGCAACTGTTGAAGCAATTTCGACAATCTCCGCATTTACTGGACATGAATCTGCATCGACATATATTGTCGGAATGCCGATTATATCTGTACTAATTCTACATCACTCCACATATTCCTTCTTTTCCGCTTAATTTTATTAATAAATCTCAGGAGGCTAACCTAAAGCGAAAAAGGATTTATGTCGAATATTTTTTTAGGTCTCCCCTTGACATCTCACAATAAATAGTTTATTCGTTCACTAGCAACTCTAAACCTAAAAAGTATTATTTTTATCACAATTTTTTATTATAGTACATTCATTGTCTTTTTGCCATAATAATTTCTTCGTTTTTATAGTTTTTTATATAGGAAAAAACACATAATCTGATGATTATGTGTTAGGCTCTCCCTTTTTGAATATAATTTAAGATCACATTCGCTGTTTCTTCTACAGCTTTATTCGTCACATCAATGACAGGACAATGTATTTTATTGACTACCTTCTCAAAAAAGAGCAGCTCCTCTTTAATCCGATCAATGTTCGCATAACTTGCTTGGTCATTTAGTCCCAGGGAAATCAAGCGTTCCCTTCTGATGTTATTTAACTTTTCCGGACTAATTTTTAATCCGAAGCATTTTTCCTTTGGCACTTTAAAAAGTTCCTCCGGCGGTTCCACTTCCGGGACAAGCGGTACATTGGCCACTTTCAAACGTTTATGGGCAAGGTATTGAGATAAAGGCGTTTTTGACGTTCTGGACACGCCAATCAAAATAATATCCGCTTTTAAAATCCCTCGTGGGTCGCGGCCGTCATCATATTTGACAGCAAATTCGATTGCTTCGACTTTTTTAAAATATTCCTCATCAAGTTTTCTGACCAGTCCAGGCTCAAACAAAGGTGTTTTGCCGCTAAATTGCTGGATTTGGTCCATAATCGGGCCAATTAAGTCGACTGAAGAAATCCCCTCCTGCTCCGCCCTTTCTTTCATATATGTACGAATTTCCGGCTTTACCAGCGTATAAGCCACCATGGCTTTATCCAGAGAAACCAGCGATAAAACTTCATCAATATCCTCTTTATCTTCTACATAAGGGAACCGTTTTAACGTCATACCGGCACCATTGAATTGGCTGATTGCAGCTTTTGTTACCAATTCAGCAGTCTCACCTACAGAATCGGATACAACATAAATGATTGGTGAATTCATTCTCCCTCACCATCTCCTTCTTTTCCATCATTTTCTATTCTTCGCCTAACGCTACGAATGCTTTTGTTATATTTGTTTTGGTAATTCTTCCAATGACCTCGTAACCTTTATCTGTTTTTCTGACGACCGGGATGGCATCAATTTGCTTTTCAATCAGCTTCCTGGCGATATCAATTAATAAATCATCCCGTTCACACATCGTAATATTCGGCATTCGAGTCATGATAATATGGACTGGAATCGTAATCAGTTCCTGTTTACCGATGCTTGCACGAAGGAGGTCCTTTCTTGATACAACACCGACTAGTAAAGAATTTGTGTCTACAACAAATAATGTTCCCACATCCTCAAGGAACATGGTGCAAATGGCATCGTAAACCGAAACATTTTCATTTACCACTACAGGGATGGACTGGTAATCCTTCACGTAGATTTTTTGGAGATTTTCGGTTAGCAGCTGCGTACCGGATTTTCCTGTATAAAAATAACCGACACGCGGTCGGGCATCAAGAAAGCCTGCCATCGTCAATATCGCCAAATCGGGACGCAAGGTTGCCCGCGTCAAATTCAACTGTTCGGCAATTTGTTCCCCGGTAATCGGCCCTTGTTCCTTGACAATATGTAAAATCTGCTCTTGGCGTTTGTTCAGTTCTATCGTACTCACCACCTTTTTTCAAGAGAAAGGTATTTTAATAAATATTATAACTTAGTCGGTGATTTATTTAAAATGAATTGATAAAAGGTGCGGAACGGGGCCGCACTTCAGGGTACAGAAAAATCTTCGTTAGCCCTTCAATTTATTCCTAGTCTTTAATAATTAAATTAAATTCATAAAATCTATGCACCTTGTCTGTTGATTTGTGCTCCTGGCACTTCGCTTTCCGCGGGCGTGCCGGGGAGCCTCCTCGGCGCTGAAGCGCCTGCGGGGTCTCCCCTGTCCCGTCCTCCCGCAGGAGTCTTCGTGCCTTCCGCGCAAATCAACAGAGCTTATTTAAATAAGACTTCGCACACAACTTTTTTTATGAGAAGAAAAGCTTTCTCAACCCCCGATTACGACCAAAATTTCGATAAAGCCCTTGGTCTAGGTCAATAAGAGTAGTTCATAACGACCGGTTCCTTAAAAATTAACGAAATCGGTCACGTAGAAGTGTTCTCCGCGACCAAAATGCTTGTGCAAAGGAGAAAATTGGTCACGTAGAGGGATTCTACGTGACCTAAATGGCGGGGAAAAAGAGAAATCGGTCACGTAGAAGGATTAAGTCTATATAATTGTGTAAAAAGAAAGGTCATCAATCATGATCCGTGTTAAAATGTTTTTTTCGACCAAGAAAATC
>NZ_LMTJ01000005.1:140359-376200 GCF_001510715.1 Bacillus sp. FJAT-29814 | reverse complement strand
ACACCATTTATTAATAAATTTATTAATTGGTTGAAAAACATTATTGACACTTTTACACAAAAGAATGGACTTGACTCGTAGAAGTGTTCTACGTGACCAAAATGCTTAGGCAAAGAAGAAATTGGTCACGTAGAAGTGTTTTATGTGCCCAAAATGCTTGGGCAAAGGAGAAATTGGTCACGTAGAGGGATTCTACGTGACCTAAATGGCGAGGAAAAAGCGAAATTGGCCACGTAGCAGAGTTCTATGTGCCCAAAATGCTTGGGCAAAGGAGAAATTGGTCACGTAGAGGGGTTCTACGTGACCTAAATGGCGGGGAAAAAGAGAAATTGGTCCCGTAGAGAGTTCTACGTGACCAAAATGCTTGGGCATAGGAAAAATCGGTCACGTAGAGGGGTTCTACGTGACCTAAATGGCGGGGAAACTCGTCTCGGGCGATATGAAGCGCTTCATAACGACCCATCCCTATGGAATATGCTTGCCTGATTTATGCCGAGGATAAAAAATGAAAAAGATTGCAGCATTCTTGGCAAAGCTGGAAATGGTGTGTTGCAATACTTAAGGTTGATTACCTGCCTGTTGATTGGAGCGGAAGGCGGCGAAGACTCCTGCGGGAATAGTGGGACAGGTGAGACCCCGCAGGCGTTTACGTCGAGGAGGCTCACCGCCCACCCCGCGGAAAGCGAAGCCGCCTGGAGCGGAAATCAACAGGCCCTTTAGCATAAACAATCACTATATATTCTTGCAATGAAAAATGCCTTTTCTCCCCAAATTAAAAGGTGCGGATCCAGTCCGCACCTTCTTTTAAAACGCAATCTTTTCTTGGATAAAGTTTACTAACTCAGCAATCGGTACCCGGGTTTGTTCCATGGTGTCCCGATCGCGGACTGTTACCATGTGATCCTCTTTAGAGTCAAAATCGTAAGTTATACAGAAAGGTGTTCCAATTTCGTCATGGCGGCGGTAGCGTTTGCCGATGGAGCCAGCTTCATCGTAATCAACGCTGAAATGCTTGGACAGTGCCGCAAACACTTCTCTTGCCTCATCTGAAAGCTTTTTCGACAGCGGCAGGACCGCGGCCTTAAACGGAGCAAGTGCCGGATGGAAATGGAGAACGGTCCGTGACGTGCCGTCTTCAAGCTGCTCCTCGTCATACGCATCAATCAGGAACGCCAAAGTTACCCGGTCTGCTCCCAATGATGGTTCGATGCAGTATGGAATATATCTTTCGTTTGTTTCTGGGTCAATATAGTTGAAATCCTCGCCAGAGAATTGCATGTGCTGCTTCAAATCATAATCTGTCCGTGAAGCTACGCCCCATAATTCACCCCAGCCAAATGGGAATTTGTATTCAAAATCAGTGGTTGCGTTGCTATAGTGAGAAAGTTCATCTTCGGAATGGTCACGAAGGCGCAAATTTTCCTCTGTCATGCCTAATGATTTCAACCACTGCTCCGCAAAACTCTTCCAATAATCAAACCACTTTAATTCCTCACCCGGCTTGCAGAAGAATTCAAGCTCCATTTGTTCGAACTCTCTAGTACGGAACGTAAAGTTCCCCGGTGTGATCTCATTACGGAAGCTCTTGCCGACTTGGGCAATGCCGAATGGCAATTTCTTTCTCATCGTCCGCTGGACATTTTTAAAATTGACGAAAATCCCCTGTGCTGTTTCTGGACGCAAGAAAATTTCATTGGTGCTTGTTTCCGTTACCCCTTGGAAGGTTTTAAACATTAAGTTAAACTGACGGATGCCGGTAAAATCATGGCTGCCACAATCCGGGCAGGCAATGTTATGCTCTTTAATCAATTCTTCCATTTTGTCAAAAGGCAGGCCATCGACGATCATTTCAATGCCTTTTTCATCAAGTGCGTTTTCGATTAATTTATCTGCACGATGACGTGCCTTACAATTTTTGCAGTCAATCATCGGATCATTGAAGTTGCCAATATGGCCGGATGCTTCCCATGTCCTTGGATTCATCAAAATCGCTGCATCCAACCCTACATTATACGGGGACTCCTGGACAAACTTTTTCCACCAAGCGGCTTTAATATTGTTTTTAAATTCTACTCCCAGAGGGCCGTAATCCCATGTATTGGCAAGGCCTCCATATATCTCTGACCCAGGAAAAATAAAGCCCCGATGCTTCGCATGTGAAACAATTTGTTCCATAGTTACACTCATTTTTTTCTAACTCCTTTATTCATTTTCTTTAAAAATAAAAAACTCCCATCCCTATGCTTATAATAAGCATAGGGACGAGAGTTACCCGCGGTTCCACCCTATTTGCCGTATATACGGCCACTTTCAACTTTGACATTGCTCCAGAACGCCTTCGTTAGTGCTCTATACCCTGGCTTACACCATCCCAGGTTCGCTTTTATAGAGAGGACTAAGTACTACTTTCCATCACTGCAATTATTAAATTTACAGTTAATATTAACCAAATCTAATTATCTTGTCAATAAACTGTTATAAAAGATTGCGAAATTGGGCCATTGAATCCAAAAACTTTTTAGATTTTAGGTGAAGGCCGGAATATTCCTCATAATAGGCAGAAATAATTTTTTTGAGCTCCGCCTTCGTTTCTTCCTTTACCGAAATATTGCCCAACCTTGATAAATCGAAGTAATAAAATAATCGTAATAATTTCACTGTAGCCGGCTTCAGTTTAAAATGGTATGGATCTTTATCGAGACACCGATGACAGATAAACCCGCCTTCACGGATAGAAAAAGAAAAATGCCCGTCAGTTTGGCCGCAGACGGAACATTGATTCAGTATCGGGTAAAGTCCGAGCACATTTAACATTTTCATTTCATAAATATTTTTCAAAATTTCCGGGTCATACCCCTCATTCAAATAATGAAGCGTCTGGTATAGCAGTTCAAAATGAAAGGGGTTCGGTTTCTTTTCATCTGTGGCTTTATCGGTCAATTCAACTATATAACTGGCATAGCCAGTCAAAAAAATATCTTCACCGATCCCCCGCATTGAGGTAATTAATTCCCCCTGCTGTAGCCCGCCAATCCCTGAACTTTTTTGAATGAGATAGTAGCCGTGGTTAAACAGCTGGGTAATCGAGGAAAGACGGCTGTTAGGCTTTTTAGCACCTCTAGCCATCACGCCTATCTTTCCCCATTCTCTTGTATATAGAGTTACGATTTTATTTGTTTCACCATAATCGGTGGTTCTAATGACGATGCCTTCACATTTCTGAAGCATGATTGTCACCATCCAGGGACGTTCGACTTGCTAGAAAATAGGAAAATCGATTTGTGCTAGCTCTTCATTCAAATTACCGGGTATTTCTTGGTTTTCCTTCTCCAGTTCTTTAAAGAGGAGATATGTGTCAATATTACCAGTCTGGCTAAATATTTTCCACGTAAAATCCAACATGAAAACCCCACCTCTCGATATTTAGACTAGCGTTTCTGCATTTCCTGCCTTACATTTATCATAGCCTGCCAACGAAATAATCATGAGACGTAAATTTTGTTAATCTTGGATGCGAATATTTTGATTGTTAAATTAATAATTTTATTAGAGTAGGTCATTAATACTCATCTTCATTGAATCCATATTCTCTGAGTTGGGACATACGATTGCGCCAATCTTTTTGTACCTTTACCCATAACTCGAGAAAAACTTTGGAACCAAGGAGATTTTCAATATCAACACGGGCCCGTTTGCCAATTTCCTTTAACATGCTTCCCTGCTTGCCAATGACAATCCCTTTTTGTGAATCTCGCTCGACAATAATTGTCGCCATCACATGAATGATGTCTTTATTGCCCTGACGTTCCATTTTATCAAGAACAACAGCCAATGAATGGGGGATTTCTTCCCTGGTCAAATGCAATGCCTTTTCCCTAATCAATTCCGTAATGATAAACCTCTCAGGATGATCGGTTACCTGATCTGCGGGATAATACTGAGGGCCATCCGGCAACACCGCTTTAATTTGCGAGAGCAGCCGCTCCACATTGTTGCCTTCCAAAGCGGAAATTGGCACTACCTGCTGAAAAGCGTATTTTTCTTTATACGATTCAATAATCGCCAGCAATTCATCGGGGTGTATCCGGTCAATCTTATTAATGACAAGAAAGACAGGTGTGTTAATTGTTTGGAATTTTTCAAGGATAAATTCCTCGCCACGCCCAAAGCCTTCTTCAGCATTTACCATAAATAAGATTAAATCGACTTCTTTTAACGTATTTTGAGCAACCTTCATCATAAAGTCGCCTAATCGATGCTTTGGTTTATGGATACCCGGTGTATCAATAAAAATCATCTGGGCATCATCATGTGTCAGGACCCCTTGAATTTTGTTCCTTGTTGTTTGGGGCTTGTCGCTCATGATGGCAATCTTTTGGCCGATTACCCGATTTAAAAAAGTGGATTTCCCTACGTTTGGACGGCCAATAATGGAGATAAAGCCCGATTTAAAAGATCTGGATTCGTTTACATTATTTTGCATGCAAATCCTCCGGGGAAAATGCGCCTGGCAGCAAGTTTTCCACTGTGATTTCCTGTATATCGCCCTTCAAATTTGTCAGAATCACTTTCATATCTCGCGGGCAAAGCTCCGAAATCACCTGACGGCATGCCCCGCATGGTGAACATGGCCTATCGGTATCGGCAATGACAGCCAGCATTTGAAAATTCCGGTCACCTTCCGAATACGCTTTAAACAATGCGGTCCGCTCTGCACAGTTGCACATACTATACGCAGCATTTTCAATATTGCAGCCATGATATATTTTACCGTCTGTTGTTAGCAGTGCTGCTCCAACTCCAAATTTCGAGTATGGAACATAGGCTTTTTCTCTTGCTATTTTTGCTTCTTCAATCAGTTGTTCAACGTTCACTAGTCTTCTTCCTTTCCAGCAAATAATTGCTGTTCCTTTATTTTACCTCAACTTTGCTTGAAAATCATTATTTGAAATAAAAAATATAAAAAATTTTAAATAATTGAAATATTCCCAAAATGACTCTGTTGAAAAGCTAGTTAAATCATTTTAACGAATTCTTCTAACCATTTCAAATTCAATTACCGAAAATTTTCTTTCAAACAATATTTAGAAGCTTCAGGATATATGGAGAAAAAATGATGATACCAATGATCACCGACAAACAAGCATACACAAAAACCGCGCCTGCAGCGATATCCTTTGCCTGTTTCGCGAGCGGATGAAATTCCGGTGACGCAAGGTCGACAACGCGCTCAATCGCCGTATTTACCATTTCTAGGGCAAACATGCCGCAGATTGCAAACAGAATAAATAACCACTCGATAGCGGAAATCGAGAAATAGATCGAGACAGACAGTACAACCACCGAACCGGCCAAGTGTATTCTCATATTTCGTTCCTGTTTAACGGCAGTTACGATTCCAGCAATTGCATAGGAAAAGGAGTGCCAGATTGGTCTGGATTTTTGTTTATCGTGTGAGTCCATAATCATTCAATATTTCCCTTTGCAATGTGAACATTTCCTTCTCGTCTTCCTCGTTCATATGGTCATAACCCATTAGGTGTAAAAATCCATGAACAGCTAAAAAACCTAATTCCCGCTCGAATGAGTGCCCATATTCCTGAGCCTGCTCCTCAGCCCTTGGTATCGAGATAATGATATCTCCCAGAATGCGGGGCATGTCGCCACCAATGGGCTCCACCTCGCCCTCGCCAAGCTCCTCCATGGCAAACGAGATGACATCGGTCGGTGCATCCTTATCCCGATATTCACGATTTATCTCCTGGATCCGGTCATTTGTAACAAAAGTTATCGATACTTCGCTATGCTGTTCAACCCCTAGTTTTCCTGCTGCAAAATTTACGAGCCGTTCCACGTCAAGGATTTGTTGGTCTGAAAGCATATTCGTTTCGTCAAGGCTGTCAATTAGTAATGTCATGCTTGCTTCACCTTCTTTGTAAGTTCGGGATATTCAATCCGGGAGTGGAAGATTCCCTTAAGAGTTTCACATAAAGAATGAGTTACCATTTCAATTTCTTTTAATGTTAAATCACATTCATTTAACTGCCCATCTTGAAGCCTGTCCGTAACAATTTTTCGGACGAGCGATTCAATGGCTTCCGGTGTAGGTTGGGAAAGGGAACGGACTGCTGCCTCTACACTATCCGCAATTCCAACCACAGCGGATTCCTTAGATTGTGCTTTTGGACCGGGATAACGAAAATCTCCCTCTTGCGTGTCGGGATTATTTTGCACAGCCTTATGATAGAAAAACTTCAATAAAGACGTTCCATGATGCTGTTCAGCTATTTCAACGATTTCCTTCGGCATATGGTGTTTTCTTAAGATGGCGGACCCATCAATGACATGGGCAATGATAATGCTGGCGCTTTTATCCGGCGGCAAGCGGTCATGCGGATTGTCACTATGCATCTGGTTTTCGATAAAAAAGTTCGGACGCCGCGTTTTTCCGATATCATGGTAATAACTTCCAACCCTTGCCAACAGACCGTTTGCCCCAATTGCTTCACAAGCGGATTCAGATAAATTCGCGACCATGACACTATGATGATAGGTCCCTGGTGCCTCCATCAATATTTTTCGCAACAGTGGGTGATTTGGATTGGACAGTTCAATCAGTCTCATCGTCGAAAGAATGCCGAAGCTGGCTTCGAAAAATGGCAATAATCCCATCGCCAACACCGCTGAGCTGGTCCCAGAAACAAGGGCCGTGACAAAGTAATAACCATATTCTAGCCCGGAAAACTGCCCGTTAGGCAAAAACATTAACGCCAATAGCGTCATTAGGTTCACAAATCCGGTGAATAAGCCAGCGCGCAATATATTGGTCCTCTGGTTTTGGCTGCTCAAAAACAAAATCCCCGCCAATGAACTAAAGAGAATATAAATTCCCTCCGAATAATTTAACGTTCCGGAAACACCTTCATTAAACAGGATGCTCCCACAAACAGCCAAAATAATCGAAGATAAAATTGCCAGCCTCTCATCGATTAAAATCTTAATTAGGATTCCGCTCAATGCGGCAGGAACAAGATAGCCAATCCCTGAAAAATTAAAAATTTGCAGCATGCTAATCAGCTTCATTATAAAGATTGATAAACTGAAAATAAACCCAAACAGCAATAAGAACGTTTGACGTTTTTCTGGCTGTGCCTTCATTTCATAAAAATAAAAGTAGACAGCAGACAGGATGGTCACAATCAACATGATCAATCCGACAAAAGGTTTAAATGATTTTTCCGTTTTCAGTAAACCGACAAGTTGAAGCTGGTGAAATATTTCCTGATTGATTAGCTCACCTTCATCGACAATCACCTGCCCCTGAAGGATTTTCACCGGATCAACACTTTCCGCTGCCTGCTGGCGCAGCTCTTCTGTTGCTGATGGATCATAAAATTCGTTTTGAATAACTGCATATCTTCCAAGTTCAATCGCTGCCGCTTTTAGGCTGTCATTCAGTGTCGTATATCTTAATTCTTCTTCGACTCTTTTTTTGGCGTTTTCCACCTCGTCAGCCGGAATTCGTTTGGTCATGACATTGTTTATCGCCGTAACCGTCAAATCCTTGGCAATCGAAAGCTCTTCATTGGCGGAGAGAATTAAGCTTGTAAAAACCTGATCGGACAGCTGCTTTGTGACAGTGGTTGTCAATTTCCCCTTAAGCAAAGTAACCTTTTCAGCAGGGGACGGTTCCACGGGTGCGGGTTGTTCCTCAGTCGCAGCAGCTTCTTGTTTCTTCATAGTCTCTTTTACTTCATCATTTACTTCCGCAACGGCTTTAAAAATAGAAGTAATTAAGTCGACACGGTTCTGCGTATATTCATTTTTCAAGGTATAAACAGGCTGTACTTGATCGCGCGCTTCCTTCCGTTTCCTCTCCGTACTTTTTTTATCTTCAACTGTCGCCGGGGAGCGAATCGTTTTTTCGGCAATGGAGAACATATCAATGTCCAATTTTTCCGGTTTGACATTATTAAACATGACCGCAAACAATACCAACCCTAAAACAATAAAGAAAAGTATGCGAAAAAACGTAATATCCAGCAGTTTTCGTATCCGTAAGAAGTACTGATGCAGTATCTCCAAACAATATCCCTCCAACCAAGGCCTCTGAAATTCCATGCTTAACAACTATATGTATTTTACAGCAAGGCTGCTTTATGTAAAATGATAACAGTTTTTTCTTGAAGTTTCATCCTCAATTGACGGAACCCTCCATATTTATGAAATGAAAATGGGATAAACCTTTAAATTTGGTTTATCCCAAAGCATACATTCGTTCAGTTAAAGACTTGGTTTCTTTTCGTAAGCCTCAATAATTCGGCCGACAAGCGGATGGCGGACAACATCAGTTTGCTCCAGGAATACAAACGAGATGCCATTAACGTCCCGTAAAATGGCTTCCGCCTCAACCAGTCCGGATTTTGCCCCTTTCGGCAAATCGATTTGGGTCCGGTCCCCGGTAATGACCATTTTGGAGCCAAATCCAAGTCTGGTCAAAAACATTTTCATTTGCGCATGGGTCGTATTTTGCGCCTCATCCAAAATCGCAAAAGCATCATCAAGCGTTCGCCCCCGCATATACGCCAGCGGCGCAATTTCAATCGTCCCGCGTTCAATCAGCCTGCCTGTGTGTTCAGCACCCAATACATCATGGAGTGCATCATACAACGGCCTTAAATATGGGTCGACCTTTTCCTTTAGATCACCAGGCAAAAACCCCAGGCTTTCACCAGCCTCAACAGCCGGTCTTGTCAAAATGATTTTATTTACCTGGCCATTTTTGAGGGCATTCACAGCCATCACGACCGCAAGATATGTCTTGCCTGTTCCGGCAGGTCCGATGCCAAAGACAAGATCATTCTTTTTTATGGCATGAATGTAATGGCGCTGGCCAAGAGTTTTGACGCGAATCGTTTTCCCTTTAACATTTTTTCCAATTTCTTCATCATACAAGTTTTCAAAATAATCTAAAGTGCCTTTTTGCGCCATTTGCACCGCATAGAGTACGTCTCTCTGGCTAATATTAATTCCCTTGCGGATTACAGCCATTAACTTGTCGACAATTTGACCTGCCATGATGACGCTGTCTTCGTCACCACTGAGGCTAACGGATTCGCCTCTTGTAATGAGTGAAACATCAAGCTCTTCTTCAATGATCTTCAAGTTTTGATCAGCATTTCCCAATAGGGCGATGGCCTCTGACGGGGTTTCCAGCTGCACTTTAATCGTTGTTAACTTTTCTGTCATTCATTAGTCTCCTTGGGAATAGGTTGTCCGACGGCTATGTTTTCAATCATCTTAAAATGGATGTCAAGTATAACTTTACCATTTTCAACTGTCTTGTGTAAAATTTTTTCGTCTTTTAAGATAGCATCCTCATCCAATTGGCTTTTTATTTCTTTTCTCGCCAATTCCAACGCATTTTCTTCCGCTTCCTTCTCTGTATAGGTACGGGGGAGCACTTCGCTCTCGCGGATGGTTTTATTTATATAAGCGATGGGAAGTTCCCATTTCAAAAAATGAAGCTTATATATATTCTTTTCCGTTTCATACTCCTTAAATTCAGTTTTGCCAAATCCCCAAAATGGCAATTCAACTTTTCCAAAGGAAAGTAAATGCTTCACTTCTTCATTTCCGGTATATGCTTTAAAGTTCGTTTTAAATGGTAGTTCCACATGACTCTTATACCAGGTTTCTCCCCAAATTTCGCCCTTCGCGGCAACCTGCCTGAGATTTTTGCCCTCTTGTCCGATTTCACCTGATACCAGCAATTGCCCCTCTTCAACATGGTCATTTGTGTCGACCATTTTTTGTCCTTCCTCTACAAAAGTTTTCACGATGATTGCTTTCTTTTTTGCGACTAAATTTTGTGGTGCCAATACCTCCGGTGCTTTTGGTTCATTCTTTTCGACAACCTGCAGATGATAGGTTGTCCCGTTTAATTCCACACCAACCCACGTAAGTTCACCAATACTAGTGGTTAAGCCCCGTTGGATTCCTTCCACATTTTTCACGAAAAATTGTAGTTTGCCAATTTTAACGCCCATCTTGTCCAATTCCTGCCTGATTTTATATTCTGTTGCAGGCTTTGCCCCTTTAATCTCGATTCCCCAAATCACATTTGACAATAAAAAGATGATCAGAAGAAAAACCCCTGCCCCCACCATAAAACCGCTGTTTTTTATCATTCTCCGCAATAAAAAAGGGAATCCGTTCCTTCTCAAAAAAGAAACTTTGCACCCGCTATTGCGGACATAGGGCCTGATTTTTTTCGCTTCTGCAAGTCTCATTTTGAAGGTGATTGTCTCCGTTCCATGCCGTTTTACCCGCCAAATAAAAAAACCGTTCCGGGTCAGGTCATTGATAAACCGCTCAATGCCTTTACCGGTTACCTTTACAGTGACAAAGCCAAATAAAAATTCCAACCACTGATTCTTCATTTCGTTCCTCCCGGATTTTCTGTTAAATATAAAACCTGATCAATTTTTCCTTCGAGCAAAATCTCTTCAGGTAAAATTGTTTTGATAACAAATGAATTTCCTTTTATTAATAATTGGCCTTGTTTTAACAGGAGACGGAGTTCTTTATCTGTAAACGCCAGCAAGCCGCGGTGGTTCTCTATGTAGATGTGGATTTGTCCGATCATTGTAATACGGGGCAAATCCATTATGACATCTTGAGGAAGATCCATTTTGCTTGCCATCCAGTTCCGTATGCGCTGGCCCCATTTTTTTGCCATAAAAAAAGAACCCCCTTTCATCTCATGTTTATGAAATGAGCAGAGGTTCTAGCACATATTTTTCGATTTTGAACCTATTGAAATGGCCGTGTATACCTATCTTTTTTTTGCAAGATAGGGCTTTTTGGAACGGGGCTCTCCCAGAATTTCAGCCCAAATTATTCCATTTACCAGTGTGTCCGGATTGGGTTTTTCGGAACGAACGGGCTGTTCCTCTTCAGCATGCTGGATAGTGTCATTGATTCTGCTTTGCGGCATTTCCACTTGCTGCGGGTTTGCCCGATTGGCCGGACTGTCGGCCATTTCTTGTTTAGCCTTTTGGTGCTTATTGGGGAAGTTATCCTTTTTTATAACTTCCTTTAACTCAGTTCCAATTTCATTTGGCAATTCAGTTTGAAAAATTTTTTTAAAATCGTCAAAGGTATTGGCAGTGAACGGTTTGCCTGTTTGGAATGGTTTATTATTCTTGCCTTTGCCCTTTCCGAAAATCGTGGAAATAATCCCGATTATGATCAGGAACAGCAGTGTTTCCATGCTTCACCGCTCCCTTCTTTCGATTATTGTCCGTCCTTTTTCTCGCCTGTCATTTTACCGATAGAGCCTCTCATATCCGTATCCGCGGAGATGTTTTTAAAGTTCATATAATCCATCACGCCGATATTTCCTGACTTAAGGGCCTCCGCCATGGCCAGGGGCACCATTGCTTCCGCCTCGACTACCTTGGCTCTCATTTCCTGTACCCTTGCTTTCATCTCCTGCTCCTGGGCCACCGCCATGGCCCGGCGTTCTTCGGCCTTTGCCTGGGCTATTTTCTTGTCTGCTTCGGCCTGCTCTGTCTGCAATTCGGCACCAATGTTCTTGCCAATATCGACATCAGCGATATCGATTGATAAAATTTCAAAAGCCGTTCCTGCATCCAATCCTTTTGCGAGTACGGTTTGGGAAATAAGATCGGGATTTTCCAATACCTTGCTATGGCTGTCAGATGAACCAATGGTAGAGACAACCCCTTCACCAACACGGGCGACCACGGTTTCTTCACCGGCCCCACCGACAAGACGATCGATATTGGCACGAACGGTGATTCTCGCTTTCGCCTTCACCTCAATCCCGTTCATCGCCACACCAGCGATAAATGGGGTTTCTATAACCTTTGGATTAACACTCATCTGAACTGCTTCCAATACGTCGCGGCCGGCCAAATCAATGGCGGCACAGCGTTCGAACGACAACTCAATGTTGGCACGGTGCGCCGCAATTAAAGCATTGACGACACGGTCCACATTACCACCTGCAAGATAGTGGCTTTCCAATTGGTTAATCGTTACTTTTAACCCTGCTTTATGGGCTTTAATCAGCGGATTGACAACTCTGCCTGGAATAACCCTTCGCAGCCTCATGCCGATTAAGGTAAAAATACTGATTCTTACACCTGCAGCAAGCGCCGAAATCCACAGCATGACTGGCACAAACGACAATAATATGCCAAACAGAATTAATGCTACGACAACAATTGCCAAAATAAAAATAGTACCGTTTTCTAACATTAATTAAAACCTCCCTATTCGTTTACTGCTCTGACCACAATACGGGGTCCCTCTACCTTTATCACAATTACTCTGGTGTCCTTTTCTATAAAATCTCCTTCGCTGACCACATCTACTCGTTCATTCTTAATGATAGCTGTACCGGATGGACGCAACACCGTTAATGCTTTGCCCTCTTTCCCCAATAGGTCAGTACGATTTACATTTGATACATAGCCATCTTCTTTTTTGGCAACATCAAATAAAACCATTTTATTAAAAAGAAGCAGTTTCTTCCCCCAAACCTTGATCATCATAAAAAAAACAATAATTGAGATTAAAATGGCAATCAAAATCGAAACGCCCATTTGCAGGACGTCTTCCCCCGCCATAAAAAAGCTTAAAATCAGGGCTGCGAACCCTAGTGTTCCCGCCACTGCTCCCGGGAGAAAAAATTCAAAGAAAATCAGAAGTATTCCGGCAATAAATAATGCCAGTGTTCCAAAGCCAGCCAGACCTGCTTGAAAATGTCCATAAAAGAATAATAGCAATGCTCCTATACCGATGAAGCCTGCCAGGCCGAATTTCGGCGAAAACAACTCCAGCACAATACCTACACCAGCAATTGATAATAAAACGGTTACTACAATCGGATCAATAAGAAATTCAATCAATGAAAGGCCCTCCTTTCTTGGTCGTATTATGTATTACGGATAAAGCCTGCAAAGGTTTCATCTGGTAAATTAAAAGACCGCAGGCAAAGCTGCCCGCGATCTTAAGTGTCAGAATACTATGAAAGGTGTTGTTGTACAAATTTATTAACAAGTGAACCATCTGCCTTGCCCTTAACTTTTGGCATAATCGCAGACATCACTTTTCCCATTTCCGCTTTTGAAGTTGCACCGACCTCAGCAATCGTTTGTTTCACTATTTCTGATAGTTCCTCTTCAGAAAGCTGCTCCGGCATGTACTGTTCAACAATTGTCAATTCTGTACGCAACTTTTCAACCAAGTCTTCACGACCGGCTTTATCAAACTCATGGAGGGAGTCTTTGCGTTGTTTTAATTCGCGAGAAAGGACTGTTAACTCATCCGCTTCGGAAAGTTCCTTGACGCCAAGCTTAATGGCTTCATTCTGCATGGAAGCTTTAATCATCCGAATGACAGAGAGTTTGTCTTTTTCCTTATTTTTCATCGCTTGTTTCATGTCATTATTTAAACGCTCAAGAAGACTCATTTATTACACCCTCTTAAAATTTACGTTTTCTAGCTGCTTCAGACTTTTTCTTACGTTTTACACTTGGCTTTTCGTAGAATTCGCGCTTTCTTGCCTCTTGCAAAGTACCAGTTTTTGATACAGAACGTTTGAAGCGACGAAGAGCATCTTCAAGCGATTCGTTTTTACGAACGACGGTTTTAGACATCCTCTTTCCCTCCCTCCGAAACACAACACACTTACATCAATCCATGTACCTTGCAATTATAATATAACCTTGATACAAGGTCAACTGTATTTCACAATCCTTAGAACTTTATACTCAGTTTTTATGCACAGTCCAGTTATTTTTGATTGAATGTGGCATGTCCTATTCTATCAGGCCATACAATGTTTGAAGGGGGGCCTAAGACATGCTGTACATATTATTATTTGTTCTTTGCATTTTATTATTTATTTTTGGAATGACGATTATCAGGTTTGGGTTATTCAATTTATCCGCCAATAAATTGAAAACATGGCTGATTAAGCTAACCAGTACGCCATTAAAGGGCTTGGTTACCGGCACGCTTATTACCGCTCTTTTGCAAAGCAGTTCCGCTGTAATGGTGATAACAATTGGCCTGATTTCTGCAAGAATTATGACTTTTCCTCAATCAATCGGCATTATTCTAGGCACAAATATCGGCACTACCTTTAAAACGGAATTAATTACCTTTAATATAGATGCAGTCTTGGTACCTTTTGCAATTATTGGCGCTTCGCTCATTTTATTTCCCAACAAGAAGGCAAGAAGTATTGGAATGCTCCTGTTTGGGATTGCCTCTGTTTTTACAGCAATGAAAGGTTTTGAGATGCTTGCCCAACCGTTAACATCGATGAATGTCATCCATCACTTTATCCTCTCGATTAATGACAATATTTTGCTGAGCTTGTTGACGGGGATGTTCATTACCTCGGTCATTCAATCAAGCACGGCGATGACAGGGATTGCGATGGGCTTCTTGACCGCAGGGTTGCTGCAATTGGATGCAGGGATTGCGATTGTGTTTGGAGCCAATATCGGTACTTGCATTACCGCCTTGATTGCTTCGTTTGGCGGAGGAAAAGAGTCAAAACTAGCTGCCTACGCTCATGTCTGGCTGAACGTATTCGGCGTCCTGTTATTTGTTCCGCTAATTCCGTTTCTGACCGAGAATGCACCGCTCTTGGCGGCACGAAAAGAGGTGCAGCTTGCACACATCAGTGTTATTTTTAATGTCGTTTCCTCGCTTCTGGTCCTGCCTTTCGCCGTCAAATTTGGCGAGATGATTTTGTTTATCCATGACCGCAAACCGAAGGACCCAATAACGAAATAAGGGCGCCACACTGTTACGTGGCACCCTTCCAATTAAATCGCTGCTTCCTGTTTAACAGCAGCTGTATCCTCAACAACCCGGACAAACTGGCCTTCGTTGTACGGATAGCCCGCCTTGGTGATTTTAACCTTTACGATTTTTCCAACCATGTCCTCAGAGGCTGGGAACACAACCTTCAGGTAATTATCTGTGTAGCCCACGTACAGACCAGGAGTTTCCAATTCTTTGAATTCTTCTTCGGGAATGACCTCAAGAACTTCGCCTTCAAACTTTGAAGCGTACTCCTTGGCCAATTGGTCTGAGAGAGTAATTAGGCGGTGTACACGCTCATTTTTAACCTCTTCATCCACTTGGTCATCCATTCTTGCCGCTGGAGTGCCGGTCCGTTTCGAATAAGGGAACACGTGGAGCTCGGAGAACTTATTCTCATTAATAAAATTATAGGTCTCCATAAATTCTTCCTCGGTTTCACCAGGGAAGCCTACAATAACGTCGGAGGTAACCGCAAGGCCTGGAAGCACTTCCTTCAAACGCTCTAGGCGCTCTGCGAAAAATTCCATCGTATATTTTCGGCGCATTCTCTTTAAAACCGTATTGGAACCGGACTGAATCGGAATATGAAGATGACGCACAACAATATTGGATTGATTGATCACGTCAATGACTTCATCGGTGATTTGGCTTGCTTCAATCGAAGAAATGCGCAGTCTCTCCAGTCCCTTAACTTGGGCTTCTAAATCGCGCAACAGCATGGCAAGATTGTAATCCTTCATATCCTCGCCGTAGCCGCCCGTATGAATCCCGGTCAAGACAATTTCCTTATAGCCTGCATCGACCAATTGCTGTGCCTGGCGGATGACTTCCTTCGGATCACGCGATCTCATTAAACCGCGTGCCCATGGAATGATACAGAAGGTACAAAAGTTGTTGCAGCCTTCTTGGATTTTTAATGAAGCACGAGTTCTGTCCGTAAATGAAGGAACATCAAGCTCTTCGTAAACGCGGTTTTTCATAATATTGCCTACACCGTTAATTGGCTGGCGCTCTTGCTTATATTGCTCGATATAGTCAAGCATTTTGATACGGTCTTGTGTCCCGACAACAACATCAACGCCAGGGATGGCCATAATTTCGGCAGGAGAAGTCTGCGCATAACAGCCAGTTACGCAAATGACAGCATCCGGATTTTTTCGAACAGCCCGTCTAATCACCTGGCGGCTTTTTTTATCGCCGGTATTTGTTACAGTACAAGTATTAATAATATATACATCAGAAATGGATTCAAAGTCCACCCTCTCGTAGCCCTCTTGCTTAAACAACTGCCAGATGGCTTCAGTTTCATAGTGGTTCACTTTGCAGCCTAATGTATGAAACGCAACTGTTGGCATTGTTTTTCTCACCTCAGTAATTCAAAATGATAGGAAATGGCGGCCAGTGTGTATAACGGTGCCGTTTCCGTTCTTAAAATGCGCGGACCCAAGCCGCATAAGGTAAAACCATTGTTCTGCAGCTGTTCAACCTCTGCTTCAGCCAAGCCGCCTTCAGGGCCAAACACTAGTAATAGTGATTCACCTTGTTTCATTTGCTTTAGGACGGCCGAAAAAGCGGAAGCTTCCCCATTCCTGCTTTCCTCTTCAAAAGCTGCCAATTTATAATCAAACTCTTTGCCGAGTGCAAGCAATTGTTTAAAACTTACTGGTGCTTTTACATCGGGAATTCTCGTCCGATGGGACTGTTCGGCGGCTTCTTTGGCAATTTTTTGCCATCTGTCTATTTTTTTCGCCGCTTTCTTGTCATCCCATTTGACTACCGACCGGACCCCGGCAAACGGAATAAATTCTCGGGCTCCCAGCTCGGTTCCCTTTTGAATAATCCATTCCAGCTTGTCGCCTTTCGGAAGACCGCTGGCGATGGTCACAAATATCGGCAATTCAGGATTCTCTTCTTTCCATTGTACAACCTCAGCAACAACACTTTCATCGGTAATTTCTGCAAGTTTGCACACGGCCTGTTTTCCATCAGGATCGACACAAATGATTTGATCACCAACCACCATCCGCATAACCTTAATAATATGGTGACGGTCCTCAGCTTCGATGAAAAAACAGCCATTGCTTGCCCGATGTTGGACAAAGTAGCGTTGCATAAAATTGCACCCTCTCTTAAACATTTTACGCTTTATTTTACTAGAGATAGGAAAACATTGAAAGTAAAAAATAAAAAGGGGACCTATTATCCCCTCTTAAGCCTCTATCATTATAACCGTTTAGAAATAATCGCAACCCAATCTTCCATTAAGATTGTTTCGACAATTTCAAAACCAGAAGCAATTAAAGCTTCTTTAACCAAGTCTTTCTTCGGCTGAATAATGCCGGAAGTAATAAAGTATCCGCCTGGTTTAACAACCCGAGCCGCATCATCGGTAAATCTCACTATGACCTCGGCTAAAATATTTGCGACTATAACGTCTGCAGCCCCTCCCTCAACATTATTAAGAAGGTTATTTTGGGATACAGTTACAATATTACTGACTTTATTTAACTTTATATTTAATTTCGCCTGGGTTACGGCGACCTCATCCAAATCAAATGCCTGGATTTCTTTTGCCCCGAGCATCGCAGCAGCTATGCTCAAAACGCCAGACCCGGTTCCAACATCGATCACTTTGTCCCCTTGTTTCACCGTTCTCTCAAGGGCTTGGATACACATCACCGTGGTAGGGTGTGTCCCGGTTCCAAAAGCCATGCCCGGGTCCAATTCAATGATTAATTCATCACTGCTGACCGGCTCATAGATTTCCCATGTCGGTACAATCGTAAAGCGGTTAGAAATTTTAACTGGATTATAATATTTCTTCCAGGCAGTAGCCCACTCTTCCTCATTTACCTCGCTGATTGTGACAGTGTTTAAGCCTACATCTATATCATAAAGGATGAGGTTATTGATTGATTCTTTTATGGCTTCTACCGTTTCACCCAAGAAACTATTAACCGGCAGATAGGCTTTAACGATAACACCTTCCACAGGATAATCATCCGGATTTAGCTGGTAGATTTCACCGAATTGATCTTCTCTTTCTTTTGTCAACTCAAATGGATCTTCAATCACCACACCACTCGCTCCGGCTTCGTGCAGTATATGTGATATAGGTTCAATCGCTTCATTCGTTGTATGGATACTAATCTCGGACCACTTCATTTTGCCAGCCCCAATCCTTATTCGCCCTTAAAGGCGCGCTTTACTTTTGAGAAAAAACTCTCCTCGTGTTCACCAAGCGGTGTTGAACCACTGATGTCGGCGAATTCACGCAGTAGCTGCTTTTGTTTGTCGCTTAGCTTTGTCGGTGTAATAATCCGAACCTGAATATGTTGGTCCCCTACACCATAGCCGCGGACATTTGGCACCCCTTTGCCTTTTAAACGGAATCTTGTTCCCGTCTGTGTTCCGGCTGGGATTTTAAGTTTCACTTTTCCATGCAGCGTAGGTACCTCAATTTCATCTCCCAGTGTGGCCTGGACAAATGTTAATGGCATCTCGCAATAAATGTCATCGCCATCTCTTTCGAAAAATTCATGATCGCGGACATGGAAAACTACATATAAGTCTCCTGCAGGGCCGCCGTTAACGCCCGCTTCCCCTTGGCCAGCCATGCGCAACTGCTGCCCATCGTCAATCCCGGCAGGAATTTTGACATGAATTTTCTTGCGTTTCTTCACTTTGCCCGCCCCGCCACAGGTTGAACACTTGTGTTTAATATCCTTGCCTGTTCCATTACAGTGATGGCATGTTCTGCGGTTCACAATTCTGCCAAATGGCGTATTTTGCTCGACGCTTACTTGGCCGGACCCTTGGCAATGCTTACATGTTTCAGGCTTCGTTCCAGGTTTGGCTCCGGATCCATGGCATGTTTCACAAGTTTCCTCACGCGGAATTTCAATATCAGTCTCCTTGCCAAACGCCGCTTCCTCGAAAGAAAGGGTCATTGTGTATTGCAGGTCTGCACCTTGTCTTGGAGCGTTTGGATCCCTACGCCGGGAGCCTCCTCCTCCGCCACCGAAGAAGGTATTGAAAATGTCCTCAAAACCGCCAAAGCCGCCAAAATCTCCACCACCGCCAAAACCGCCAAAGCCTTGATTCGGATCGGCATGGCCGAACTGATCATAATGCGCCTTTTTTTGGTCGTCGCTTAATACTTCATAAGCTTCCGCGATTTCTTTAAATTTATCCGCCGCATCCGGCTCTTTATTAATATCTGGATGATATTGTTTAGATAGTTTACGATAAGCCTTTTTAATTTCATCCTTTGAGGCGCTTTTGCTTACCCCCAGCACCTCATAGTAATCCCGTTTACTCATGATTACCACTCCCGAATCTTTCACATAAAGATTATTCTAACACCCATAGGGGGGGATAGCAATGAAAAAGCCAAAGCCTTTAGCCTGACTTTGACTTTTTCATCGATTTCCTATTTAGAAATTATTTATCGTCTTTAACTTCCTCAAATTCTGCATCGACAACATTGTCATCGTGTTTGGCAGAACCGCCAGCATCTTGATTGCCTTGCTGCGCTTGTGATTGTTGCGCGGCTTGTTCATAAAGCTTAACGGTTAAAGCTTGAACGATTTCCTGCAAAGCATCTTTCTTCGTGCGGATTTCATTCAGGTCATTTTTCTCGATTGCCTGCTTCAACGCATCTTTTGCCTCGTTTGCCTTTGCCACTTCTGCAGCATCGACTTTGCCTTCAAGGTCTTTTAATGTTTTCTCTGTAGTAAAGACAAGCTGATCAGCTTCATTGCGAAGGTCCACTTCTTCTTTACGTTGCTTATCAGCTTCTGCATTTTCTTCTGCTTCTCTGACCATTTTTTGAATCTCTTCATCGGAGAGACCTGTAGAAGATTTAATCGTAATTTGTTGTTCTTTGTTTGTTCCAAGGTCCTTGGCACGGACATTGACGATTCCGTTTTTATCAATATCAAAGGTAACTTCGATTTGCGGAATGCCGCGTGGTGCCGGTGGAATATCAGTTAATTGGAAGCGACCCAATGTTTTGTTATTGGCAGCCATTGGACGCTCTCCCTGAAGCACGTGAATGTCAACGGCCGTTTGGCTGTCCGCAGCAGTTGAGAACACTTGTGATTTAGATGTCGGGATCGTTGTGTTGCGGTCAATTAACTTTGTAAATACGCCGCCCATTGTTTCGATTCCAAGCGAAAGCGGAGTAACGTCGAGTAAAACAACATCCTTAACGTCTCCAGTGATGACGCCACCTTGGATTGCAGCACCCATTGCCACAACTTCATCAGGGTTTACACCACGGTGTGGTTCTTTACCTGTTGCCTTTTTGATTGCTTCCTGAACGGCAGGAATCCGAGTTGAACCGCCGACAAGGATTACCTTGTCAAGTTCAGCAGGTGACATGCCTGCATCGCTCAAAGCCTGGCGGACAGGTCCCATTGTGCGTTCAACAAGATGCCCAGTTAATTCATCAAATTTCGCTCTAGATAACGTTACTTCAAGGTGCAGAGGACCAGCAGGACCAGCTGTAATAAATGGCAGCGAAATCTGGGTAGATGATACACCGGATAAATCCTTTTTCGCTTTTTCAGCCGCATCTTTTAATCGCTGCACAGCCATCTTATCTTGTGAAAGATCAATTCCATTTTCTTTTTTAAACTGGTCAACAAGATAATCAATAATGACTTGGTCAAAATCATCACCGCCAAGACGATTGTCACCGGCAGTTGCCTTTACTTCAAATACACCGTCGCCAAGTTCAAGAATGGAAACGTCAAATGTACCGCCGCCAAGGTCATAAACAAGGATTGTTTGATCTTGGTCGGTTTTATCCAAACCGTAGGCAAGTGCTGCAGCAGTCGGCTCGTTAATAATCCGTTCCACTTCAAGACCGGCGATTTTACCAGCATCTTTTGTTGCCTGACGTTCCGCATCGTTAAAGTAAGCAGGTACCGTAATGACTGCTTTCGTTACAGATTCTCCCAAATAATCCTCAGCATAGGATTTTAAATATTGAAGAATAATCGCTGAAATTTCTTGGGGAGTATATTGTTTACCCTCAACCTCTTCTTTGTGGGTCGTACCCATATGACGCTTAACAGACATAATCGTATTTGGATTTGTAATTGCCTGGCGCTTTGCCACTTCTCCAACTTGGCGCTCGCCATTTTTAAATGCCACAACAGAAGGTGTGGTCCGGTTACCTTCCGGATTTGGAATTACTTTAGGTTCCCCGCCTTCAAGTACAGCCACACAGGAGTTGGTTGTACCAAGGTCAATACCGATAATTTTGCTCATTCCTTTTTCCTCCCTACTACATTATGTAACCTTATTGGTTTACTTTTACCATTGATGGTCTGATGACCCGATCCTTTAATAAATACCCTTTTTGGAACTCCTGGGTCACAGCTCCAGAGCCAAAGTTTTCATCCTCACCCTGCATAACCGCATGATGGAACTGTGGATCAAATTCCTCGCCTACTGCTTCAATTGGTTCTACGCCTTCCTTTTTTAATGCTTCCAACAGGCTGCGATAAACCATTTCCACTCCTTGAAGCAATGACTTTGTTTGTTCATTGTCAGCATCCATCACAAGCGCTCTTTCAAAGTTATCGAGGACTGGCAGTAAATCGGTCACCAATTTCTGCGCTCTATATTTCTCTGCCGCTTCCTGGTCTAACCGGGTACGGCGGCGGAAATTATCAAAGTCGGCATGCAGGCGCAAATATTTATTTTCAGCCTCTTCAAGCTTGCCCTGCAACAGTTGGATTTCTTTTTGTAGTTCTTCAGTCGCAGCATCTGTCTCATCGCTTTGTTCAACCTCAACTTCAACGGCCTGGTCGATGGACATTCCTTCGGTTGATGCTGTATCCTCAGTAAGTTCACCATTTTTATTGACAATTTCTTCTGCCTCAGTATTCACTGCGGAGTTTTTTTCTTTCGTCAACTTACTCACCTCCCTTAAAGGAAAAAATTGATAAGTTATTTTTCGTTCACGGTAATAGGGTGAAATAGAAATTTCACCCTTATCAATATGACCGGCTCTATTTTAAATGATACAGCCTAGTTAAAACCGATGTTAAATCCCTGCTTAACAATTGCAATAAACTGATCACCCGAGAATATTCCATTCTAGTGGGACCTAAAATGGCGATCGTTCCCAGCTTTTCAGTTCCTGCTGAATAGGTAGCCGTAATCAAACTGCAGTCTTCCATCACGCTATTTTCATTTTCGCTGCCAATCTTTACGTTTATTCCTGCCGATTTACTTCTGATCAAGTTGGAAATCCATTCTTCCTGGTCAATCATCATAAAAAGATTGCGCACCTTGTCGATGTCATGGAATTCCGGCAAGGTTAACATATTGGTCTTTCCAGCGAAGAAAAGTTTCTCGCTGATCGGCATTTTAAAGGTCTCCGCAATATTGTGCAGCATGAAATCATAGTTATGAATATGCTGTTTAAGCAGCATTGCCACTTCTTTATAAATTTTATCATGCAGTTCGCTAAGCGGCGCACCAGACAGGCGGTCGTTCAAAATGTTAACCGTCCTTTCCAAATCACCTGCATCCATTGAAGCTGGTAAAGAAACTGTCCGGTTTTCAACATGTCCGGTATCCGTGATAAGAATGGCGACAGCTGTTTCTTTATTCAACGGGATAATTTGGATTTTCTTTAATTTATTTACGTTTACAGCAGGACCAAGAACGATTGACGTATAATTTGTCATCTCAGATAAAATCTTTGCAGAGCGCTGAATGATTGTTTCAAATTCAAAAATCTTTTCTGCAAAAATAGATTGAATAATCGAGATATCCTGGTTATTCAACACTTGAGGCGAGAGTAAATGGTCTACATAATATCGATAACCTTTTTCCGATGGAACACGTCCTGAAGAGGTATGGGGTTTTTCAATAAAACCCATCTCTTCCAAATCGGCCATTTCATTGCGAATGGTTGCCGAGCTTAATGATATTTCCTCTTTTTTCGACAAGCTTCTTGAGCCGACTGGTTGCGCAGATCGAATAAAGTCATCAACAATAACCTGAAGAATCAACAATTGACGATCTGTTAACAACATTCATCACCTCTGTTAGCACTCACTTGAAACGAGTGCTAATTATATTAATAAATTATCAAATAAGAGGGGATGGTGTCAATTAGATACCCCTAAAAATGCTTGAAAAACTTCATTCCCCAAAAGTCGGCCCCTTTTCGTCAAGCGGATTCGGTCCCCTTCCAATTCCAGCAATCCTTTTGTGACTAGGTCTGTTATTTCGTTCTTAAAGATTTCGCCTGGGTCTTGCGCAAATTTTTCAATAAAGTGTTTAACGGAGACTCCGTCCGTCTTACGCAAACCTAGGAACATCTCCTCTTCCATTTGTTCTGCCATTGATACGGAATTGACTTCCAGGACTGGCAGTTCCCCGCCGGTAATCCGGTCGATGTATTTTTTCACCGGAGCGATATTTGAGCGCCTAACCCCATTCAAATAGCTATGTGCGCCCGCACCAAAGCCATAATAATGTTCATTATTCCAATAGGTCAGGTTATGCCTGCTTTCATAACCAGGGATTGAAAAATTGCTGATTTCATATTGGTGAAAGCCGCGTTTTTCCATCTCTTCCATCACCAATTCATACATTTGCGCCTCGATATCCTCTCCAGGTGTCGGGAGCTTGCCTTTTTTCATCAGGTTATAAAAAACCGTTTTTGGCTCTATGATTAATGAATACGCCGAAAAATGTTGAATATCTAACGAAAAGGCAGTAGTTAATGTTTGTTTGAAATCCTCCACAGTTTGAGTTGGCAAGCTATAAATCAGATCAATGCTGATATTTTCGAATCCGACGGACTTTGCCGCTTCAATTGTCTTAAAAACATCCTTTGCCCGGTGGACGCGGCCGATTTTTTCCAACAGCTTGGCATTAAAGGTTTGGACGCCGAGGCTCAAGCGGTTTACTCCTGCCTCCTTTAATATTTGTAATTTATCCTTTGATAAATCACCGGGGTTGGCCTCAAACGTAAATTCCAGATTTTCTGATTGAGGCAGACGGCGGTTAATACTTTCACAAAAAATGAAAAGCTGCTTTTCATCTAAAGAAGTAGGTGTGCCGCCACCGACAAAAATTGTTTCCAATTCGGTTGTTGGATAGTGCTGAAGTGTCAATTGCATTTCTTGTTGTATTGCCTGCAAGTACTCATCAACAGGCTGACCTTTTAAAAACACCTTATTAAAATCGCAATAATGGCAAATATGCTCACAAAAAGGAATATGAAGATATGCCGCTTTAATCATCCGTTACACCTGCTTTTACTTGTAACAAAAAGAGGCAGGGTCTGCCATTAATTCAGCTTCCCTAACCTCCAGTCCTGTTACTGTTTTTTTGTATTGTTATCGTCCATTTTTAACACGGCCATGAAAGCTTCTTGTGGTACCTCAACGGAACCGACTTGTTTCATCCGCTTTTTACCTTCTTTTTGCTTCTCAAGCAATTTGCGTTTACGGGAAATATCACCGCCATAACATTTGGCCAGAACGTTTTTCCGCATCGCTTTAATTGATGAACGCGCGACAATTTTTGTACCGATCGTTGCTTGAATTGGAACCTCAAATTGCTGTCTTGGAATTAGATCCTTTAGTTTTTCAACAATGATTTTTCCACGTTCATAAGCGAAATCTCTGTGGACAATGAAGCTTAATGCGTCAACTTTTTCCGCATTCAATAAAATATCCATTTTAACCAGTTTTGATGGTTTATAACCGATTAATTCGTAATCGAATGAAGCGTAACCTCTTGTACTTGATTTCAATTGATCAAAGAAATCATAGACAATTTCCGCCAATGGGATTTCATAAATAATGCTGACACGATTTTCATCGAGATACTGCATATCAATGAAAATTCCACGCTTTTGCTGGCAAAGTTCCATAATCGCTCCAACATAATCATTCGGCGACATCATTGTTGCCTTAACATATGGCTCTTCTACCCGGTCAATTTTTTGCGGGTCCGGCATATTGGAAGGGTTATCGACATTAATTTGTGTGTCATCTGTCATATGCACGTGATAAATAACGCTTGGTGCCGTTGTAATTAAATCAATCTTAAACTCCCGCTCAATCCGCTCCTGAATAATTTCCATATGAAGCAGACCCAAAAATCCACAGCGGAACCCGAAGCCTAATGCTTGTGAGGTCTCTGGTTCAAATTGCAAGGCGGAGTCATTTAATTGCAGCTTTTCAAGTGCTTCCCGCAGGTCGTTAAATTTTGCGGTATCAATTGGATATAGACCACAATAAACCATCGGGTTTAGTTTCCGATAGCCTGGCAGCGGTTCTGTAGCACCATTTTTTGCATTCGTAATCGTATCACCGACACGGGTATCTCCGACATTTTTAATGGCAGCGGTAAGAAAACCAACATCACCAACTGATAATTCATCACGAAGGGTAGCTTTTGGCGAAAAAACTCCGACTTCAATTACTTCAAATTCCGCTCCTGTCGCCATCATTTTTATTTTATCGCCTGCTTTAACGGTGCCGTCAACGACACGAATGTAAGCAACCACACCGCGATAGGCATCATATAAGGAATCAAAAATCAACGCTTTTAATGGTGCTTCAGGATCGCCTTGTGGTGCAGGAACTTTCTCTACAACCTGTTCAAGAATGTCTTCAATCCCGATTCCCGCTTTGGCAGAAGCTAAGACAGCCTCCGATGCATCTAAACCGATTACATCTTCAATTTCATTGCGCACACGCTCTGGGTCAGCGCTTGGCAGGTCAATCTTATTGATAACTGGCAAGATTTCAAGGTCGTTATCAAGTGCAAGATAGACATTGGCAAGCGTCTGTGCCTCAATCCCCTGCGCAGCATCGACCACCAAAACTGCTCCTTCACAAGCAGCAAGGCTTCGGGATACCTCGTAAGTAAAATCGACGTGTCCCGGCGTGTCGATTAAATGAAAAATATATTCTTCCCCGTCTTTTGCTTTATAGGTTAATTGGACAGCGTTTAACTTTATCGTTATGCCGCGTTCTCTTTCTAGATCCATTGAATCCAAAAGCTGCTCTTTCATTTCACGGGATGATAAGGCATTGGTTTTTTCAAGGATCCTGTCGGCCAATGTTGATTTTCCATGGTCAATGTGGGCAATAATCGAAAAGTTTCTAATCTTCGATTGCCGTTTCAATCTTTCTTCTCTGTTCATGTCGTTCACTCCTACTAGACTTACGTCCACGCACGTAAAACTATTTTTGATTATAACAGTAGGAAAAACAAGATTCAATTAAAATCGAAAGGCGGCACCTTTTTGGTACCGCCCAGTTTTTAATCTGTTATCAGTTCTATCAATTTTTCCGAAGCAGTCGTTAACCCTTCAGACATTTTCTTCCCCATCGAGGAAAAGAAATTATAGGCACTGATTTCTTCCAACTTCTTCTTTTTTGCATCAAGATCGTGGCTAGTGATTTCATCGCCTAAAAAAGTCGCATTCAATTGTTGTCCAGTTTCATTGATGGATACCGCATTTTGAAAGTTGGGGTCATCGTATCCCTTCATTTTATGGATGCCGTTATTCGCCAGTTCCATCCCGGTTAACACCGCGATAAACATCAGTGCTGCAATTATAATGCTTTTTAGCATGAACAACTTCATGGGTATCCACCTAACTTCTATTGATTATCTGATGATTGCTCCACGTCTTTATTTACCTGTTCCGCCTGCCAGTAAAATTCGCTAAACATATCAGCAAGCGCATCCGCCGAGCGATTCAATTCCTCAAACGTATTATCGACACCGCCAAATTCAATCAGCATTGCATTTTCAGAAAGATTTTGATTGTAAATGCTATTAGATCCAGATTGATTTTTAACAAAAACTCCTCTACTTAAACCTTTATATTTTTTTTCTAAAAGTTTATGAAGGTCACTGGCTAGTTTTGCATTCTTCTCGTAATTTGGGTTTTTCCCACCGATAATAAATGCAAGTTTTGCATATGACTGCCCGTTAATAGTAATTGTTGTGTCATCTTTACGTTTCGAATCCCTGTGAACATCGATAAAATACTGGAGATCACGATTGGTAGCCATGGCAGCCTGAACAACTTCGCGTGATTCCTGATAGGATTTGTTGAACTTCAATCCTTTTTCTTTTAAATTCCCTTCGATATCGGTTTTATCAATATAAGTGCCGATTCCTCTTTGTTCTAAGCTGGCTTTTAATTGGTCACCGATTTTGGTAACGTTAATTTGTGAATGATAGGCCAGATTCGGGTTAGTGACACCTTTCAAATATGGTAAATAGGATTCCCGGTTATGTGAAAAATAAACGTATACCACTTTCCGTTCACCGGTTGTTTGATTGGGTGCTGGTGACTGATTTTCACCTGCGGGTTTATCCAAACCTTCCAAATTCTGCAGGGCAGCCTCGCGCTCCGCCTGCATGATATCGAGCGGCGGCGAAGATTCAACCGGCATATTTGTATAGTTGATTCCTTCGCCGGCAACAAGAATTTTCCCGTCGAACTGGTAAAAACCCGGAAGTTCCCTGCCAAGCAGACTGCGCGGGTCATCCAAATTAATGTTGCTGGACAGCTTAAAAATTAAATTGGTCAAGGTCGGGAAGGTAAAATCCGGCTTTGCCTTCAAGAAATGGTGGTTCTCCCAGCCCATCAATTGATACAGCAATTCACCGTTGACCTTCGTTGCTGCTTGATTGACAGATGCGGATGATAGCCGATATTGCGGCTTTAACGAGGTTAATAGCCCGCTTATGGAAAAAATGGAAAGCATAAATATAAAAATGGCTGTCACTAGCTTCAGTACTGTTGTTCCCTGTACCATTATAAAAGTTCCCGACGTTTTTGTTTTCATGGTTCCACCTCACACTCAGGATTCTAGTAAATCATATGAGGTTACTAGAGTTGGTAGAACCATTTCTTAACAGGGTCTATTATTTTTAAAAATAGACCCTGTATTGTTTATCTTGTGTAGAAGCCAGCGTTATCCTGGTCAATCGAGCTATGCAGGGATGCATTCAGCCCATTTGCAATCAGGTTCGCCATGTCTTCAATAAATACATCGACTTCCTTCGGGGTAACCATTAGATTATGCCCAAGCGGCGCCAGCACTTCTTGAATGAGTCTTCTTTTTTCATCATCAGGCAGCGTACCGACAATGCCAAGAAAGGTTTTTCGATGCTTTTCTTCCGGGAGATCTTCCTCGGTAAGTTTTTTGCGTTCACCAAAGGTCATTCCCGCCGGGGCAAGCGCCCGTGACGGACGATTCCCTTCCCGCATTTCCTTGCCAAAATGCTTTAAAATGAAATCAATCGTATCACTAGTAATCGATACGGCATCGACAACGGTCGGAACACCGATAGCGATCACCGGAACCCCTAATGTATCCTTACTTAGTTCTTTTCGTTTATTGCCGACCCCCGAGCCCGGATGGATGCCAGTATCGGAAATCTGGATCGTCGAATTTACCCGTTCAATTGAGCGGGATGCTAGCGCATCGATGGCAATAACAAAATCGGGTTTGGTTTTTTCAACAACACCAAAGATGATATCGCTCGTTTCAATTCCGGTCAGCCCCATCACCCCTGGTGCCAAAGCACTGACAGGGCGGTACCCTTCCTCCACATTCTCCGGTTGGAGTTCAAACAGGTGCCTGGTAACGAGCAGGTTTTCACAAACCATCGGGCCGAGAGCATCCGGAGTGACATTCCAGTTCCCTAGGCCGACAACCAAACAGGAATCTGTTTTTTTAATTCCGGCTCCCTCCATAAAATGGGCAAATTCTCGGGCAAACACCTCTTGAACCTTTTGCTGTACATCGGTATTTTGCTGGCGAATCCCCTGAACTTCCAGAGTTAAATACCTTCCAGCCTTTTTGCCAAGCTGTTGTTCCCCTTGTTTCGTCACTTCCACTAGGGAAATTTTAATATCATCTACATCTTTTTCTTTTATGATGACGCCTTCAATCTGAGAAAGATTTTCCTCCTGGTCAACTGACTGCTGCAGCACCATTTCTCTTGCTTCAATCGCCAAGTCAGTCCTGACCGAATACATGCTTAAGTCGATCGATTCATTCATTTACCATCACTCCTATGAAAAATAGAAACTATTTCCTAATTTTTCCCCGATTACAATAAATCATGCAACCGAAAAATAAGTAACCTAATAATGTATTGCAATCTGGGGTTCTGTTTGATAAAATATCTCTTGTTGCAATTAAATTGTGAATGATTGTTTAGTCGAGTTCATATAGTCTCGATTCTCGATTCTTTACAGGAGGTGAAATTAATGCCTAACATTAAATCTGCTATCAAGCGTGTAAAAATTAACGAAGCTAAAAATGCTCAAAATACAATGGCGAAGTCTGCTATGCGTACTGCTGTTAAGAAGGCTGAAGCTGCAGTTACTCTTAACGATACTGCTACTGCGAAAGAAGCTTATGCAACTGCTGCAAGCAATTTGGACAAGGCAGCTGCAAAAGGTCTTATCCACAAAAATGCTGCTGCTCGTAAAAAAGCTCGCCTAATGAAAAAAATTAACGCTTTGTAATAAATGGAAACTCGTCGATTGGCGAGTCCGTTAGGACGAAGACAGAGACGTAGTTGAATTTATGCGTTAAGAAAGGATAAAATTTGCTGAAATTTTATCCTTTCTTATTAGCTAAAAAAACGATTCCTCGAGCAGGAATCGTTTTTTTTATTATTTATTCAGCCGGAACAGAAGCATTTCAACCAGCAAGGATTTATTCATTCCGCCTGTTTTCATTTTGTAGTCGGCTTCAGCAAGGAAATTCATGATTTCCGATAGTTCTTGATCGGTAAATCTTGCCGCCTGGCCAAGAGCAAGCTTGACACGAAACGGGTGGGTTTTTAACAACCCGGCCGCCTGCTGTTGTCCATAGCCGCGTCTGGACAATTCTTTTACCTGGTAAATAAGCCTAAATTGACCTGCAAGCAAGGCTAAAATCTTGATGGGCTCTTCATTTTGCTTTATCAAATCGTAATAGATCCGTAATGCCTCATCAAGCTTACGCTGGACAACCTTTTCTATCAGGGTGAATATGTTTTGTTCCAGTGACCTGGCAACAAGTTTATCAACAAGTTCAACATCAATGTGTTTTTCATCTGCGGCATACAGCGCCAGTTTTTCCAGTTCACTTGAAATCATAAACAAATTTGTCCCGACAAGGGCAAGTAAATGTTCAATCGCGTCAGGATGGATGTCTATGCCATTTGTTTTTGCTCGATCCTTCACCCAATTTTTCAATTCTGGCTCTGATAATTTTTTCGCTTCAACTACTTCTACCTGCCGTTTCAGTTCCTTTACGATTTTCTTCCGCTCATCCAATTTCTCATATGGAGCCGAAAGAACGAGTACCGTATACGGTGCAGGCTCTTTTATATAGGTTTCTAACCTGGATATATTGTGATTGACCTTTTCTTTGGTCTTTTCGGATGTCAAAAACACGGGATTATGTAGAAAAATAACTTTCCTCTCACCCAAAAACGGAAAAGTCTCGGCATCCTCGATTGCCGCTTCAATTGGGGTCTCCTCTAAATCATAAGCGGAAAAGTTAAAGTCCAGCTCGTCCTCATTGAGAACCTGATTGAGGATTAACTGCTTCGTTTCATTGATTAAAAAAGCTTCTGTTCCATATAATAAATAAATAGGCGCAATATTTTTTTGTTTTATTTTTTTCCATATGTCCATAACCATTGTTCAGCGCTCCCTTTACTTCACTCCTTACTATCGTAATGAAGCGCAGGAATTTTGACAAGTGGTAAAAGGGAATTGACAACTGTCGCCATAGTGCCAATTCCCGATCTATAATAAACGCCTGCAATATTTGCCCTAGGAACTCATATTATCAGGCGGGAATCATCTGTAAACTTATTGTAGCCGTTAGTTAGTCAAACTATTTTGACAACACTTGTCAACAGAGGAAAAGCAATTAAAGGCGTGCTGGATTTTTTCAAAAGAATAGCTTATACTATATTGTGAAATAGGAGGGGTAGACTGTGAACGAATTTGAAAAGAATTTGCAAAGTAAGCGGAACGATGCAATTGATTCAGGGGTTGGATTTATCGTTTCTTTTGGTTTTTTTGCCACTATGTTTATAATTGCAACAGTCATTAAGCTGATTGGTTCTTAATATTTGGCTACATATGGTTTACTCAAGGAGACTGCCGATACCGGCAGCCTCTTTTTAAATTCTCTATATACTATGGAAGATAAGGGATAAAGGTTCCTTCCGTATGAAAAAATCTATAGGTTATTGCCCCGCTTTTATCCGTTCGATAAATCATCGTCTTTTGATCCCCCAGGAGGGTTAATACCTCCTGATGGGGATGTCCAAACCGATTATTCTCTCCGGCTGAGATGAGCGCAATCTTTGGCCGCAATTGATGTATAAATGAGCCAGCACTTGATGTCCTGCTGCCATGATGGCCGGCTTTCAAAACATCAACCTGTAAATGGGGGTATTTTTTTATGATTCTCTCTTCCCCCGCTTGATCCAAATCGCCGCCAAAAAACCAGCTGAGTCCTCCGATTTCAGCAGCAATAGCAACCGATCCGCTGTTTCTCTCTCCTTTAAAAGATTGTACAGGGGCGAGTATATAAAATGAACTTTCATCACTCTCCCATTTATATCCATTGGATACAAATACCACAGGAATTTCCTGAAGTTTTGCTTCTTTTATAATCGCTTGTTCCATTTGCGATGACTGCGTTACGTCCGGCAGCAAAATCTGTCTTACCTTAATTTCTTGTAAAACGGCAAGCGCACCACCAATATGGTCCATATCACCGTGGGTAAGGATCAGTTTATCAATCGTTGTGACTCCTTTTCCCTTTAAATATGGAACAACGACATCCCTTCCCACTTCATATGGCTTTGCCCTCCTTTTCCATTGTTCCTCATTGAATTCCAGAGTTCCGCCGGTGTCAATCAAATAGGTACCTTTCCGCTGAGGCAAATCAATCAAGATGCTATCCCCTTGCCCCACGTCAATCATCGTAACTTCACCATATGGATAAAACCAGTTCCAAGCAGGCTGAATAAAAAACAGGAAAATAACAAAAATAAACAAATATTTTTTATTTTTAGAGACAAACATTGTTTCCCAAACAAGAAAGATGGCACAAATCAGGATTATGTAGATTATTAGCAGCCACAGATTTGGCCTTCCCGGTGTGAAGGCGGCAAAATCTAAATTGGCAATGACAGCAATTAGTTTGTCAAACATATTTATGATTTTTACAAAAATCGCACTCAGGATGAACGGAGTTTTATCAAATAAAAGCTGAAGGAAAAACAGAATGTATAAGCCAGGAAGGTAAACAAAGGAAAATAGCGGAATGTATAATAAGTTGGCAAAAATGCCAATCAATGAAAGTTCGAAAAAGTGATAAAGCAGAAAAGGAAATGCTGCTAGTTGTGATGCGACCGAGACAGCTACCATTGCACCAAGTTTTTCATAATGCTTTAGGAGGTGCCCAACCGACAAAATAATCGCCCAACTTACCGAAAAGGACAGCTGAAAACCAACATCAAAAAGGTATAACGGGTTAAATGCCAGACAAAGCAGACATGCAATACTGATTGCATCAATCGGTAACAACCTAAGCCTCCCGTTCCACTTTTCCGTCAATAACACAAGAAAGATCATCAATGCAGCGCGAATAACCGAGGGTGAAGCCCCTGTCAAAATAACATAAACGGGCAAAAGCATAAGCAGGAAATTGCCCATAAACTGTCTGGTTAATCCAATTCGTATCCCCAAATAGAATATCATTGCAATAAGCAACGAAACATGAAGACCGGAAATGGCCAGCAAATGGACGATACCAGTCTCCTGGTAATCACCCAACACATCCCGGTCAAGCAGGCTCCTATCCCCAAAAATTAATGCGGCGGATAATGAGGCAATCTTCGGGGGAAAGTTATTTTCCAGATAACGAATCCCATTCAATCGTAATAATTTCAAAGTGATGACTGGGTTACTTTTCGCAGCCGGCACACAATTTTCCAAGGGATTTCGGTCGGTTTCGATGATCCAATATATTTCCTTTGTCGTAAGATACCGCCGATAATCAAAACCATTCGGATTCTTTGCGACTCTAGGCAATTTCATTTTGCCTGAAACAAGACAGGCCATGCCATAAAAAGACTGGGCTTTTAACGCTGCTTGTTCTTGTTGGGATTTGATTTTATATCGGACAAGGAGCTTTTCTTTATAGGTTATCTCGTTAGCTTGGATTTGCAGTAAATCGCCATCTATTTTGGGGTCTTGGCTGTATTCGAGGGTGAATGTCGTGGAATCGTTGGGAAGAATGCTGTGATTGTTCTTGCCCTCTTGATACCCAATAGCAAAAAAACAAACAAACGTTAACATAAGAACTAAAAAATGTTGCAGCGTTAAGCTTTTGTATGTATTTAAAAGATAAAGATAAAAAATCAGCAGCAGCAAAAATGGGGCAATTTTAATTAGGGATGCTGACACTGCCAACAGGGCGGCAACAGCAAAATAAAAGTATTTTCCAGCCATGTTTATTCTCCATTTGTTGAGGGATGGAACCAGCGCCGGTCATGAAACCAGCGCGGCCTTTTATTGGTTGAGATTCCGAAAATCAATTACTTGTTCAACCAATTCAACTTTTTCCAATTTGACGTTGGCTTGCTGAAATAATTCAATCGCATACGGATGATTTTTATAGTCCGCTGCATAATAAACAGTCTTAATTCCTGACTGAATAAGAGCCTTACAACATTGCAAACACGGAAAATGGGTAACATAAATTTCGGCACCGTCGGTTGGAACGCCAAACTTGGCACATTGCAGGAGTGCATTCATTTCGGCATGAATCGTACGCACGCAATGATGGTCAATCACATAACACCCCTTATCAATACAATGATCGCCACCGGCAATAGAGCCGTTATAGCCGCCTGCAATAATCCGTTTGTCCCTTACGATGGTAGCGCCAACTGTCAGGCGCGTGCATGTGCTGCGCAGTGCAAGTAAATGGCTTTGTGCCATGAAATATTGATCCCAAGAAATTCGCTCCATTGTCTAACTCTCCCTTGTAGTTTCTTTCTGTTTAGTTTAATGTGGCTTGTCTATCCGGTCAATGAGGAATTTATTTCACGATAACCAAATCCTTTAGTTTTTCAAAGGTCTTCTCACCGATTCCGCTCACATTCTTTAAATCCTCAACTGTTTTAAAAGGACCGCTTGTTGAACGATACTCAATAATCGCTGCCGCCTTTGCAGGACCAATCCCCGGGAGCTTTTGCAGCTCCCCTTCGTCGGCTTTATTGAGATTGATTTTACCTTGACCTTGGCTTGGTCCGCCCGCAACCTGCATAGGTTGTCCGCCATTCGGGCCCGCCGCGACATTTCCGGCTTCCCCAATCGCAGGGATGTAGATCACCATAGCATCCACGACATGCTCGGCAAAATTCACCTGTGTCTGGTCAGCCAGTTCCGTTAAACCGCCTGCTCGACTGATAAGGTCAATAATCCGCTCCCCTTCATCAGCTTTATAAACACCCGGCATTTTGACTTGGCCTTTAATATCGACCATAATGATTTCCTTTTCTTTTGCATCTGCTGATTTCTCCTCGGATAATGGGTCTGCCTCGTGATTCTGTACCTTTTCAAGCTTCTGTTCCATTCCCAGGGCTTGCCCAGGGTCCGGAGTGACTGGATTATTATTGTATAAAAAATAACCCCCTATCGCGATCAGCATCGCAGCGGCAAGATAGTACTTGTGTTCCAGTAACCAGTCTTTCAACTTGCTCATCCTTTCAAATGGTATATTTTACTTACATAGCTCATATTGTTATAAGAGAAACCGGGATGTGAAGGAGGGTTGTATCATGGAGGTAGGAATCATCGGAACCGGTAATATGGGAAGAATTTTGGTGGAGGCTTTCCTGGATGGCAAAGCTGTTTCCCCCTCATCCATGATGATTACAAATCGTACGATTGGGAAAGCAAAGCTGCTAAAAAATAAATATTCCGAACTCAGGGTTGGGGCAAATGCGATGGAAGTTGCGGCTCAATCCGATTTGATATTTGTATGCGTAAAACCGCTGGATGTTTTTAAAATTATCGATCAAATCAATCCATATTTAACCGAAAATAAATGCCTAGTTACGATTACAAGCCCTATCAGTACAAATCATATTGAGAGCAAAGTATCCAGCTCCGTAGCCCGGGTCATTCCAAGTATCACAAACCGGGCACTTGCCGGAGTCTCATTAATCACCTATGGAGAAAATTGTTCAGGCTATTGGCGAAAGGAACTCGAAAGTTTAATAGCCAAAATGTCTGTACCTGTTTTCATAGAAGAAAATATTACAAGGGTCGCTTCCGATATCGTCAGCTGCGGACCAGCCTTTTTCAGTTATTTGCTGCAGGCATTTATTAAGGGTGCGGTAAAGGAGACCGAAATTGATGAAAAAACCGCTACTATTCTTGCAAGCGAAATGATTGTCGGTCTTGGGGAATTATTAAAGCAAGGTCATTACACCCTTCCGTCGCTCCAGGAAAAGGTATGTGTAAAGGGCGGCATTACCGGTGAAGGGATAAAAGTATTTGAGAACGAACTAGGGGAAGTATTCCAACACCTGTTTCAGGCAACACACGCTAAGTTCAAAGAGGATTTGGACCAAATTGACTTGCAGTTCTCTAAACAATAATTCGCCTTTTTTCTACAAATTCCTCCTAAATTCTATACAAATAAACCATCTTTTTAAAAAAAAGATGGTTTATTTCTTTTTGGCGATAAAAAAGATCCGTTCAGAATGGTTTTGCGGCGGACTATGCTCAAAATCGGCATTAACCTCCAAAAGCTCAAAGCCCGCTTCTGTCAGCCACTCGGAATAATGCTGGATCGGAAATGTTCGTTGAAAGTGGAGCTCATCATACCGGTCATACTTACCGGAACGTTCATCCAGGACAAAAAAACTTAACTCGTGCTCAACACTGTTGGCTTCCTCACCGGGGAAGCTGTTCCAAATATAAGCGATATGGTCATCATTTAAGGCAAATGTCTGATTGATAAATACTTGGGTTATTTTATAAATCGAATGGACATCGAAAATGAGAAGTCCGCCAGACTTTAAATACAAAGAAGCTTGCCTGAAAGTATCCTTAACCTCTTGTTCGGTCTGAAGATAATTGAGCGAGTCGCAAAAAATGCCGATAACATCAAATAGAGCAGGCACTTCAAACTCAGCCATATTTTGTTCATAAAATGGAATCCTAACACCTACATCCTCGGCCTTTGCCTGTGCAACCGCCAGCATATCGGCAGACAAATCGATTCCGGTTACGTGGAACCCTTCTTTGGCAAAGCGAGCGGAAAGCTCTCCCGTTCCGCAGGCCAAATCAAGAAGCTGAAAGGGCTCTCCTGATGATCGGTTTATTTGATATTTTCCCAGCGTTTCCTTGACGAATTGAACCCATTGATCATAAGGGGCATCTTTCATCAGTTCATCATATAAATAGGCGAAATGCTCGTATGTGGTCATGTATTTAGTTCGCTGAGGATATCTTCCCGCGGTGCATCGCCCCATAGGCGCTCCAGATTATAATAGCTTCGTTCATCGCGATGGAATACATGGACAACTACATCGCCAATGTCAATCAGTACCCATCTTGCCTCGTCAAACCCTTCGATCCGTTTTACATCATAGCCATTCTCGTGTGCCTTTTCGCGAATTTCCCTGGCGATTGCTTGAACCTGCTTATCCGAGTTACCGTGACAAATGACAAAATAATCGGCAATTAAAGAAATCCCCTTCATATTTAACGCAATGATATTTTCCGCCCGTTTATCGTCCGCTGCTTTTACAGACATTTTTAATAACTTCTGATTTTCCATTTAATCAATCCTTCCATTTCGGATTAAATCATTATACGTATGAAACGTTTCAGGATAGACTGGTTGATTCTTTTTCATCAAGAACATAATTGTATTTTGCACCGACTTTAACAGGGCCCGGTCCAAATTTTCAGCAGCCATTCCCCTGACTTCGTCCACTCCGGGAAAATGACGTCCCGGTTCAATATAGTCTGCCAGATAAATTATTTTTTCTAGCAGGGACATTCTCGCTTTTCCGGATGTATGGTACCGGATTGCCGATAATATTTCCGGGTCGGAAATCCCAGCTTCCGTCTCAGCCAGATAGGCTCCTGCAGGTGCATGCCAAAGCTCGGCGTTATAGTCAAGCAGGTCGGCCGGAAAACCTTGGCTCAAAATAATTTCCCTCATCTCTTCCTTTGGCCGGAATTTGGCGTAATCATGAAAGATTGCCGCCAATTCGGCTTTCTTTACATCTGCACCGTATGCCTTAGCTAACATGATGGCTGTTTCCATCACCCCGAGGGTATGCTGGTAGCGGTGCTCAGTCAATTGTGGTTTGACGAGCTGCAATGCTATTTCACGTTCCATATAAATGCTTCTCCTCAATATACCGTAATACTGAATCGGCTATTAAATACCTGACTGTCTTCCCTTTTCTAAGCCTGTCTCTAATCATGCTTGATGATACATCGAAGGCAGGTACGTCAACATATTGAACGGGGTAATCGGTTTGATGACTATAATTTGGCCGCTCAACTCCGACAAATTGGACGAGTCTGACCAGTTCGTCTATTCTATGCCATTTCGGCAAATATTCAATCATGTCCGCCCCGATAATAAAGAAAAATTGATGGTCTGTAAATTGTTCCTTTAACAGAGTCATGGTATCAAAGGTATAAGACTTCCCCTCCCGTTCCAATTCAATCGGCTGAATTTTAAAATCAGGATGATCTTGGATAGCCAGTTCGAGCATCCGCAAACGATCCTCATTGCTTACCGCTTGTGATTTTTGTTTATGCGGTGGTTCGCGATTTGGCATCAGCCATACTTCGTCAAGCCCAAGGGCGTTTAACACCTCATTGGCAATTAACAGATGACCGTAATGGGGCGGGTCAAAGGTTCCCCCTAAAATACCGATTTTCTTCATCTCTGCCTCCTACTTCGGAAGGATAATTTGCTTATTCTCGACTGACTCCTTATAAAGCACAATCGTATTGCCGATAATTTGAACAATCTCTGCGCCGGCACCTTCCGCCAGCTGCTCGGCAACGTCGGTTTTGTCTTCATCGCAATTTTGTAGCACGCTTATTTTGAACATTTCTCTTGCCTCAAGAGCGTCGGCAATTTGTTTAATCATGTTCTCGTTAACCCCGCCTTTTCCCACTTGAAAAATCGGGTCCATATGATGGGCTTTCGCCCGTAAAAAACGTTTTTGCTTACCTGTTAACATTACTTTCCTCCTAATTGTTTAAGAACAATTTCTCTCATTCTGGTTGTGTTCGGGAAGATTCCGGTCCATTTTTCAAATGCCAATGCCCCTTGAAACACAAACATGTCAATTCCGTTTTGAATCATGGCACCTTTTTGTTTGGCATCCCGTAAAAATTGTGTTTCCAACGGATTGTAAATGATGTCACAAACCATCGCTTGTTGTTTGAGATTTACTAAATCCAATGGTTGTTCAGCCAGTTTCGGCGCCATTCCGATCATAGTGGTTTGGATAATTAAATCATAGTTTTCCAACTGACTTTCCGCTTCATACAAGGAATAGGCCCTTGATTCGTTTGTGTATGGACACTCTTTGATTAATTTCTGTGCTTTGTCCACCGTCCGATTGGCAATATCGATTGCTGCGGGGTTTTCCTTTGCCAAGGTAAAATAGATAGCTCTTGCCGCCCCGCCAGCCCCGATAATCAAAACTTTTTTTCCGGCAGCCTGAGGATAATGGGTGGTTAACCCTTTTAGAAAACCTGGTCCATCGGTGTTATAGCCGACAAGCCTTCCACCTGCATTGACCACTGTATTGACAGCGCCGATGCTGGCAGCCAGTTCATCCACTTCATCGAGATATTGGATAATGTCACTTTTATGCGGCACAGTTACATTGAATCCACCCGCGCCAATCGCCTTAAAGCCGTAAACCGCAGCCTCCAAGTTTTCAGGTTTTACCTGAAACGGGAGATATTGAGCATCAATTCCATAAAACGAAAATAAATCATTGTGCATAGTCGGGGACATCGAATGGCCGATTGGGTCCCCGATCACGGCGTACAGCTTTTTCACTTGTTTCCCCCACCCGTATAAAAATTATATCAACGACTTTCGAATCAAAGCTTGAACACCCTTTGGAACATAGGCGGCAACCTTCGCTCCAGGATCGTTAACCGTTATCCAGCCAAGTCCCGAAAAGACAATATCAGTCTTGGCATCTTTAATCATAAATTCATGTCTTACCAACTCAGGAAATGTATCAATGTCCGTTTTCCTAGGCGGAGTCAACAGTTCCCCAACATGATTTTCATAAAGCTCAGCGGCATTCTCTGTTTTTGTACGGTGTATATTTATTTCATTGGATACGTAGCAAATAAATGAACGTCTGCCGCCACTAATATAATCAAATCTGGCCAGCCCACCAAAAAACAGGGTTTGTTCTTCATTCAATTGAAATACTTTTGGCTTGATTTCCTTTTTGGGCGTAATCACTTTTAAATCCCTTTTATCGACAAAGTGGGCCATTTGATGATGGTTGATAATTCCCGGCGTGTCCATCAGCGCTTTTCCGTCATCAAGCGGTATTTCAATAATATCCAAGGTCGTCCCCGGGAAATGGGAAGTTGTAATCACATCCCCTTCGCCGGTCACTTGTTTTATGATTCGATTAATAAATGTGGACTTGCCGACATTGGTACAGCCGACGACATAGACATCTTTACCATTACGATGTTGTTCAATTGCAGCGGTTGTTTCTTCGATATTCCAGCCCTTGCCGGCACTTACGAGGAATACCTCCTCCGGTCTTAGTCCAAGTTCTTTAGCTTGCTGGGTCATCCAGTTGATCAGCTTTTTATGTTTGACCGATTTAGGGAGCAAATCTGCCTTGTTGCCGACAAGAAGGACTTTGTTGTTCCCGACAAAGCGGTGCAATCCCGGCAGCCAGCTGCCGTTAAAGTCGAAAATATCAACAATCATGACAATCAGGGCATCTCGTTCGCCCAGTCCGTTTAAAATCTTTAAAAAGTCATCATCCGTCAGGCTGACATCCTGGACTTCATTATAATGCTTTAGACGAAAGCATCGCTGACAAATAATCGATTCTTTTTCGAGGGCGGAAGTGGGCGCATAACCAATTTCCGCCGGATTTTCCGTCTGAACCTTTACACCGCAGCCAATGCATATATATTTTTGTTCGTTCACGTCTAATCCTCCCAAGACAGCATACCTCTTTTACGGAACCAATTCATGATTCTCCGTTCCGCAAACCTGTTAAATTTGGTCATGAATCCATCAGTCTGGGCAACCGGAACTACCAGAATCGTATGGAAACCGCTGCGATTGCCTCCGAGGACATCCGTTAATAATTGGTCGCCAATCACTACAGTCTCCTCTTTTTTCAAGTCCATTTGTGCCAAAGCGCGATTAAACGCCCTTGCCAGCGGTTTTCGCGCTTGAAATATAAACGGAATCTTTAGCGGGTCGGCAAACGCTTTAACCCTTGCTTCATTATTATTGGAAACAATCGTCACCAGAATATTTTGTTTCTTTACTTCTTCAAACCATTTTATCAAGTCCGGAGTGGCGTTTGGACGATCCCATTCCACGAGCGTGTTATCCAAATCGGTAATGATTCCCTTAATCCCTCTGACCTTTAGCTGTTCAGGCTGAATATCGAGAACACTTTTCACGTGTTCATTCGGCAGAAATTGTTTTAGCACTAATTGACACCTCAAAACTATAATTTAACAGTCTTATTACTTGGCTAATAATAAATTACCAAATTTCACCAATTTAATAATTTATTATGTCGCATAATTTCAACTACGCCTCTGTCTTCGTCCTAACGGACTCGCCAATCAGCGAGTTTACATTTAATTCATCATAACGAATTTTACCATATGTTTCAAAGAATAAAAGGCCCTATGTTATTGTTCTTCATTTCTTGACAATCCATGACACGTAAATCAGAAACCTGCTGGAATAATTTAGGGTTCTCCCAAATTATGGCGAATTTTTAAACAAACAAAAAAACTTTTCGACAAATATCGTCTTTTTTAACAACTGTGGATAAAGTTATTAACATTATACCCATTGAATCATTCACTTTTAAGCGATTTATAAACAAAATAATCACAAGTTATCCACCTAAACCTGTGGATAGTTGGATCGATTGTTCTCCAAGAATAAATTTGGTAGATTTAGGGTACACCAATTGAACCTACCATTTTATGAATCCTTTTCATCAAATAGAACACTTTATTTTAAACGTTGGAGGTGTCTTCTACGTGAGGAAATTGTCAGATGAATTATTGATTGAGTCTTATTTAAAAGCAAGAGAGCTAAACCTGAGCCCGGATTTTATCAGCCTGATCGAAACCGAGATTCACCGTCGTTCCCTTTATTATAAAATAAAGAAGACTTCCTAATTATATTTGCCCAACCAAGGGATATTTTACGAAAAAACGGCGGCGCCATCATGCGCCGCTGCTTTTTTTACTTAAAATCCCAAGCTTTTCGCCAACCTTCATTTCCTGTGGTGTTTTAAGGTTTGGATCGAGTTCAAATGTATTCTTCTCAAACAATAAAACAACAGTTGACCCAAAGGTAAAATAGGCAATCTCCCCGCCTTTTACTAAATTCGAGCCTTCATGCACAGTTTCAATCGAATTAACAAACATGGCGCCAACCTTGACAATCGCCACATGTCCAAATTCAGTGTTAACCTCTGTAATGACCCGATAATTTTTGGCAAGCGTCCGTACCCCATATTTTAATCCCCACTTGTTAACCGGATAGGATTTCGATCCTAGCGTCCATTGATTTGTAACTGTTCCATTGACAGGACTGTGAATGCGATGGTAGTGGCTTGGACTTAAATACAAAATGACGTATGTACCATTCAAATATTTTGGCAACACATTAGGATCTCCAAGCATTTCCTCTATGGAATAAGTTTTGCCTTTGACGATAATTTCGCTGTTTTCCTTAATCGGCCCGACATCCTCAAGCACCGCATCAACGGGACTGACAACCGCATCATCGCTTTTGTATATGGGCCTTGCACCCTTTTTGAGATTCCTTACAAACAAAGCATGCAGGGTAGGGAACTCGTGAAGCCCTTTTTCCATTTCCGTTTGATTAAGCTGATAGATTCGTGCAAACGATGGCACGACAAAACGGCTGATACGAGACTGGGCAAAACGTTTTAAAATAGCCGATGTCCATCGGCCATTCGTTAATTCAATCATTAGACGATAAACAGTCTGTAACAAAGGCATTACCCCCAAATAGTGTAAAAATACTCTTTACGAATAGACATAAAACCCGTAAAATTAAATAATATAGAGTTAACAACAATGGTACGGATTATTCTTCCATCCAAAGAAAGGAGTGGAAAACTGAAATGTTTTTATTAGATGTAATCGACCAGACGATTAAGAAACTAAAATCCCAGACAGCCAATGTCATAACCCTGACGAATTTATCTTTAGGCGGTTTTGCCATCGTATTCGGACTCCATGGAAATTTGAGATTAAGTCTGCTGCTCATTTTTGTTGCAGCATTGGCGGACCGGTTTGACGGCATGATTGCCCGAAAGTTTAATATTGAATCTGAGTTAGGCAAACAATTGGATTCCATGAGTGATATTATATCATTTGGCGTGGCTCCCGCACTATTGTTATATCAGGGAATTTTGCATGAATTCGGTGGACCGGGGTCCTTTTTCACCGTATTTTATATCGGTTGCGGCGCATTCAGATTGGCACGATTTAATATTACTGAAAACAATGGATTCTTTACTGGATTGCCGATTACTGCGGCAGGCTGTTTGGCCACGTTAAGCTTTTTGGCCATCCCCTATCTTCCGGCACAAACGTTCTTATTTATTATCATCATTCTTTCATTCTTAATGGTTAGTACGTTCAGGTTAAGAAAAGTATAAATTTTTTGATGTAATGACCTACTATTGCCTTATGGCATAGTAGGTCATTATTGTCTAGCTGCAGCGCCTAGGGGCTCGAGGTCATAAGCCAATCCGTCAAGAAGGTTAAAAAGCAACCTTCTAGCCGGCTCGTCTTATGCTGGTCGCCCCTGGTCAAGGCGCTTCCGCTTTTCCTATTATAATAGCACTAATTTCAAATTAAATAATCTGGACAGACACAATTTCCCGTTTTCTTCATAGGAATTATTAATAGGCTTTAGTCCAAAAAAGATACGGGGTGGATATGGATGTCTGGAATCTTAACGGCTCTTGGCTATTTACTTAAAGAATTTTTATTTCTTGTATCCTATGTAAAGAATAATGCCTTCCCTCAGCCCCTATCCGCTGCAGATGAACGAAAATATTTAAGATTAATGGCCGAAGGGGACTCACACGCACGAAATATGCTGATAGAACACAATTTGAGGCTCGTTGCCCACATTGTAAAGAAATTCGAAAATACCGGCGAAGATTCAGAGGATCTAATATCGATTGGAACAATCGGATTAATAAAAGCAATCGAGAGCTATTCCGAAGGGAAAGGAACAAAGCTTGCAACCTACGCCGCACGTTGTATAGAAAATGAGATCCTCATGCATTTACGCGCATTAAAAAAGACCAAAAAAGATGTCTCCCTACATGACCCGATTGGCCAGGATAAAGAGGGCAACGAAATCTCGTTGATTGATGTATTAAAATCGGAATCTGAAGATGTTATTGATACGATACAAATGAACATGGAGCTAGAGAAAATCAAAAAATACATTGAAGTTCTCGACAGCCGTGAAAAGGAAGTCATTATCGGCCGCTTCGGCCTCGATTTGCAAAAGGAAAAAACCCAGCGGGAAATCGCGAAAGAGCTGGGAATCTCCAGAAGCTATGTTTCAAGAATTGAAAAGCGAGCATTGATGAAAATGTTCCATGAATTTTATCGCGCCGAGAAAGAGCGCAAGAAAAAAAGTTAGCATGAAATGAAAACTCGCCAATTGGCGAGTTTTCATTTACCTTCTTTTAATATGTTGTTCCAGGACTTGCCTCCGTCCACCGATTCATAGAGGTCATTTTTATAGGTGGCGAAAGTGATTTGATTTTGATTTTTTGAATTCGACGCCAAGTAGGTGATCGGATTGTCATAATCCAAAAACGGGATCGCAATGTCGGCTTGTTCTCCAGAGACCGGATTTATTGTTTTTAATAATATGTTCTCATTTTCAACACTGCTATATAAAATGGAATCGCCTGAGAAAGTTAATGCTGTGACCATTACCGGAGCAGTGATTACCTTCATTGTATTTCCGTTGTCCATAGAATAATAAATCCCTGAGCGAGTTGACATTGCCATGGAATCACCATTTGCAGGATGGACCGCAATCATCCCGAGTGAATCCGCTTTGAAGCCATTAAGCTCACTTTTTTTCCAAGTTTCGCCGTTATCCTTGGAATAGTTGACGCCCATGCTTAAGCCATTTTTTTGCTGATCACTTATCAGATATAGGTTGCTATTCGAATAGCCAGCTGCCATAAAAACAAAATTGGCTAGTCCGTAAAAGGCCAATTTTTCGAGCGTTTCCCCTTTATCGGTACTCTTGACCAGGCCTAGAGGGTCCTTTAAATCAGCCCCCTTTTGCGGATGTCCACTCGAAATAAAACCAGATTCAACAGCCTGGAAACCCATATATTTATGGTTATTCGTTGTAGTCTCAAACCATTTCCCGTCTTTAAACATTTTCAAACCGGCATTTGACGCAACATAAAGTGCCTGATCATTCCCCGGATAACCGACCCCAAAAATACGGCTTATTTTTACCGGGTTTGCCTCAGTGACTTCATATTTTGTTGTGTCAGTATTTTTGGTTTCCTGCCGTTCTTTTGGATTCGAGGGTTTTTTCTCCTCCTGATTACTTGTACAGCCTGTAACGGCAAGTAACACGACCATTAAAATAGGCAGTATTAGGCGCTTTCGAGATTTCATTGTTCTCCTCCTGAACATGCGTTTAAAACTCTATCTTCAAATGAATTTATTAATCCTCATCCATCACACTTATAACTCAGATATTATGACATTGTCAAATAATCGGGACCATGGTGTGCTGTTCAGCAAAATTCAAAGTTATAGAAATTTTCCGCCAACAAATTTATAATGAGTTAGTACATATATAAAGGGGGTACATAAAATGTCAGCCACAACCTATAAAGATGTGTGGAACCTGGATGTGTTTTTCAAAGGCGGAAGCGATTCCCCTGAATTACAGGAGCACTTAACCCATACAGCAGAATTAATCGAACTTTTTCAAACAAGGGTAAATAACTGGACACCTGCCAATTCCCCTGAGGACGGCAAATACCTGCAGGAACTGCTTCTCGATTTTGAGGAAACAGGAAAAAAACTTCGCCAAGCAGGAGCCTTTGTCGGATGCCTTCAAGCCCAAAATATTCACGATGAAAAAGCCTATAACCTTGATGCGCAAGTAACAGGGTTAAGCGCTTCCTTCCAGACAGCGCTTGGAGCATTAGACAACCAACTGACCAAAATTGATGATAACGTCTGGAAACAGCTATTGGCAGATGGCCCGTTGGAGGAACTATCCTTTGTTTTGACGGAACGGCGCAGCAGGGCAAAGGAAAAGCTGTCCAAGGAAGAGGAAGCGCTTGTTAACGCCCTAGGTGTGGACGGCTATCATAGCTGGGGGCAATTATATGACTTAATCGTCAGCAAAATAAAAGTCTCCTTTACGGAAAACGGCGAAGAAAAACAGCTTTCCGTCGGGCAGGCCTTTAATAAATTTTCAAGCTCTGACCGAAGCTTACGCAGTACGGTATTTGCGGGTTGGGAAAAGGCATGGGGCGACCAGGCTGACATTCTCGCAAAGACATTAAACCATCTTTCCGGCTTCCGATTGAATGTTTACAAAAAACGCGGATGGGACGAGGTATTGAAGGAACCGCTCAGCATCAATCGCATGAAAAAAGAGACGCTTGAAACGATGTGGACCGTCATCTCGGAAAACAAACAAAAGCTTGTTCAATATCTGGAGCGTAAAGCAAAGTTATTGGGTTTGGAAAAATTAAGCTGGTTTGATCTGGATGCGCCATATGGGACAACAGAAACGAAGGTATCCTACCAGGAAGGGGCCGAATTCATCCAACAAAACTTTGCCCTGTTTGGCGAAAAATTGGCTGCATTCGCAAAAATGGCATTCGAGAAACAATGGATTGAAGCGGAGGATCGCCCAGGAAAAGCGCCAGGCGGATTCTGTACTTCTTTCCCAGAAAGTGATGAGTCGCGGATTTTTATGACTTACTCCGGAACGCCATCCAATGTATCTACACTGGCACATGAACTGGGGCATGGCTTCCATTCGTTTGCAATGAAAGGGGTACAGCATCTTAATCGAAATTACGCGATGAACGTGGCTGAAACAGCCTCGACTTTTGCGGAAATGATTGTTGCTGATGCATCAGTCAAAAATGCAAAGGATGAGGACGAAAAACTTGCGCTGCTTGATGACAAAATTCAGCGGACTGTGGCGCTGCTGATGAATATCCATGCCCGCTTCCTGTTTGAAACACGTTTCTATGAAGAAAGAAAGCAAGGGCCTGTGTCGGTCGAAAGATTAAATCAATTAATGCTTGAGGCACAAAAGGAAGCGTATTGCGAAACACTGGATGAATACCATCCACTTTTCTGGGCTTCCAAGCTCCACTTCTTCATTACAGGGGTGCCTTTCTATAACTTCCCTTATACGTTTGGTTATTTATTCTCACTGGGAATATATGCACAGGCACTTCAGGAAGGCAAAGGCTATGAGGAAAAGTATATCGCGCTGTTGAGGGATACTGCCTCAATGACAGTCGAAGACCTTGCCAATAAGCATTTGCAGGTTGATCTGACCAAAAAGGATTTTTGGAAGAAAGCTGTTGATATCTGCCTAGCTGATATCGACGAGTTTTTGGAACTGACAGAAGGAAAATAAGAGAGGATAAAAAGAGCATCGGTCGCATTTGACCGATGCTTCTTTATTACACTTCTACACTTAATTCTGCCAAGATAACGCAGCCAATCGCCCCAGTAATGACGAAAGCCATAGCAACCATAAACATCATCTTACTCCACCCCTTAGATTGATCACCTTAATTTCAATTTATCATATTTTCACAGTATCAATCTGAAGGAAATGTGAACATTGTGTTAACAACATTTTGATATTCTTAGCTTACTAAGAGATTTATGATATTATTTTAAGTCTTTTTTCTTGGTTTTAAAAATCAATGATAACAGTAAAACATGCAATGGCATTTTTGATTACCTCCCATCCTCGATTTTCATGGACTAAGTGGTATCTTTCGAATCCCACAAATCTGCACCTCGTCCTTTATTTAGAAAATTAATCATTTTAATTACCACCTTTCTTTCATTAGTTTTTACACGTATCCAGCTAACGTGCTTATCTGCCAAATGGCGATAACTTACATAATTCGGTACATGGAAATTTGGCGATCTTTATTTTGCTCGTAAAGTTTATTAACCATTTCTTGTTGAATCGCTTCATCAGCGCTTACTTTACGTTTTGTAATTGTAATTGTTAAGAAAAATATATTGAGGGTCATGTTATTCACTTCCTTTGGAAAAACCCCATAGATTTGTTTTACATAAGACGATGCATGGCAATTTGCCGATCCTTGCTTTGTTCGTAAAGCTTTTGCGCCAATTCATTGCGGGACTCTTTATTCAGATCTACCTTGCGTTTATTAATGGTTAATGTAAAAAAGAAAATATTTAGTGTCATTGTATTAACTCCTTTTGGTTTGTATATTATTTACATCAAATGATGCACTGAAATTTGCCTGTCTTTTGTTTCCTGATACAGTTGTTCCACCATTTCCTCTCGCGCCACGGCTTCGCGGTCTACAGGTCGTTTTTTAATTGTAATTGATAAGAACAATATATTTAGGGTCATAATTGTCACCTCCTTTAATGAAGTCCCCTTACAAATTTTAAAGCAGCCTCATTACCTTATGCCGAACATATCCATTTGGCTAGTAAAAAGGGCACAAAAAGGCCGCAAGAAGTCACCCCTTGCGGCCTAGCCTTATTTGCCTGTTTTTAGGCACAAAAAAGCCACAAGGCGTCATTCTCCCTGCGGCTTGGATATATACGGAAATAAAAAGTTAAGACATCCATTCCAATCCGGTCGAATGAGCATTATAAAAATATTCAGTTGTACCAACACCCGAAGACCAAGCAACATTGTTAACACATACAATTCCATTGAACAATAACATTCTCATCGACCTCCTTTTGGAATAATTTACTTACTACGGTAATTATATCCACATCTATGTAGTTTGTAAACCATTTTGTGAACTTTTTATGAAATTAATTAAAATGCCCTTTTTAGGACAAAAAAAGATCCCAAACCTAGTTCGGGGACCTTTAAAAAGGAAATGGGTGTCAGGCACCATGTGAAATTTTCACATGGTGCCTGACACCCTTTGTACCCTTACTCCAGTGCTTGTGTTAGATCCTCAATTAAATCCTGGACGTCTTCTAGTCCTACGGAGATGCGGACGAGTCCGTCACCGATGCCGAGTTCTGCTCTTCTTTCGGCTGGAATGGAAGCGTGGGTCATTCGGGCTGGGACGGAGATTAGACTCTCAACTGCTCCAAGGCTTTCAGCAAGGGTGAAGTATTTTATCTTGGCCAGGATTTGGTCAGCGGTTTCGGCGCTGCCGACATCGAAGGATACCATACCGCCAAAGCCCCTAGCCTGCTTCTTAGCAATTTCGTGGCCCGAATGAGTTACAAGCCCCGGATAAAATACTTTTTTCACCTTAGGGTGCCCTTGTAGAAACTCCACAATTGCCATTGTATTCGCCTCGGTCTCTTCCATGCGGACACCCAATGTTTTGATGCCTCTAATCAGCAGCCAGGAATCCTGTGGCCCCAAAATCCCGCCTGTGGAATTTTGCACAAAATGTAGGTCCTGTGCCAGCTTGTCATCATTTACCACTACTAGCCCGGCCACTACATCACTATGGCCGCCGATGTATTTAGTGGCACTGTGCAGGACCATATCTGCCCCGAGCTCGATTGGATTTTGCCAGTATGGGGTCGAGAACGTGTTATCGACGATCGTCAACAGATTATGTTCCTTGGCTAATCTGGCAGCCGCTGCAATATCAGTAATTTTCAGAAGCGGATTGGTTGGTGTTTCAATGTAAATCGCTCTTGTATTTGGCCTGATTTCGTTTTTAATATTTTCCAAATTACTTGTATCCACAAAGGTTGAAGCAATCCCAACCCGGTTTAGCACCTTTGTCATCACTCTGAAAGTGCCCCCGTAAACATCATCCGTTAAAATGACATGGTCACCACTGTTAAACAGCATAAATACAGCTGTAATCGCTGCCATTCCTGAACCGAAAGCAAAGCCGGCCTTGCCGCTCTCAATATCTTTAATCAGTTCCTCCAGCGCATGTCTGGTCGGATTGCCAGTACGGGAATATTCAAAGCCTTTGTGTCCGCCAACTCCCTCCTGCTTATAGGTGCTGACTTGATAAATCGGAAAGGAAACGGCCCCTGTTGCTGGATCTTCACTAATTCCGCCATGGATTAATTGTGTTTTTCTTCTCATGTCAAATGCCCCCTTCAAAAATCTTTTTGCTTAAATAGCGCTCGCTGCCATCAGGGAAAATGACCACGATGTTGGTTCCTCCTTTAGCCGCCTTGGCTTCTTCCAAGGCAGCATAAAAAGCAGCCCCTGATGAACTACCCACAAGCAGCCCTTCTTTAGCCGCCAAATCTTTTACATAGGCAAAAGCATCAACATCGGAAACCGTGTGAATGGCATCAAAATAATCAGGATCCATAAACGGAGGCAAAAATTCCATCCCAATCCCTTCCGCCTTATGCGGACCAGGTTCTCCGCCATTTAAAATTGACCCCTCCGGCTCGACAATCACCGTTTTTATATCCGGTTTCTGTTCCTTTAAATACCGGGCAGTGCCCATAAACGTGCCTCCGGAACCCGCGCCAGCGACAAAGATACCAATCTCGCCGCCCAGCTGCTCCCATAGCTCGGGGCCCAGAGTTTTGTAATAAGTCGCGGGGTTGGCAGGATTGGCAAATTGCTGAGGACAATAGGAACCCGAGATTTGTTTAAGCAGCTTCTCTGCTTTGGCAATTGCCCCCTTGATTCCCGCTTCCGTCGGGGTATGAACAATTGTGGCTCCTAACGCCTTCATGATTTCCTGCTTTTCAGTGCTGAATTTTTCCGGTACACAAAAAATAACCTTAATTCCTTTATTGATGGCGGCAAGGGCCAACCCAATCCCCGTGTTCCCGGCGGTCGGCTCAATGATCGTCCCTCCCGGACGCAGCTTGCCGCTTGAAAACGCCTCGTTTAACAACTCCATCCCGAGCCGGTCCTTAACGCTTCCGCCGGGATTCATGAATTCAAGCTTCGCAAATAGACGAACGCCTGCAGGCAAAGAAAACTGTGTAATTTCAACCACTGGTGTATGCCCAATCAATTCATGGACGTTTTGATAAACCTTCATTATTCCACTCCTAGGAGTTTTTTAAAGCCTCCACCATCTTCATAACAAGCGTTGCCGAATTGGTCGCGGCTTTATCAATATACTGATCAAATGATATTTCCGATTCTTTTCCGGCAATATCAGACAGCGAACGAATGATCACAAATGGAACGCCAAACCGGAAAGCAACCTGGGCAATTGCAGCCGCTTCCATTTCCACTGCCTGTAGATTATTAAATTTACGGCGGATAAACTCAACCCGTTCTGCGTCTTCCATAAACGAGTCACCTGTAGCAATTAAGCCTCTGACAATTTGAAAGTTTTCAATCTCATTTGCCGCCGATTCAGCAATAGCCATTAATTTTTCATCTGCAAGAAATGCGGCTGGCAGCTGCGGCACTTGGCCATATTCATAATCAAACGCGGTTACATCAACATCATGATGGCGCACTTCGGTCGATATGACGGCATCCCCTACATTCAAGTCAGGATTTAATCCGCCTGCCGAACCTGTGTTAATAATGCAATCTGGCTTATATTTTTCAAGCAGGATGGTGGTGGACATTGCCGCATTGACCTTGCCGATTCCTGATCGAAGCAAAATTACGTCCATGTCGTGCATTTTGCCAAATGTAAATTCGCAGCCTGCCACTTCCTCCTGTGTTTGGGCTTGAATATTTTCTCTTAGTAAAGTCACTTCTTCTTCCATTGCTCCAATAATCGCGATTTTCATTTTTTTCTCTCCTATTGTGTTTCCTGCATTATTTTTTGCTTTAACGATTATCTGATGTTAATTTTCCTCAGATTACTACAACGTATCCGCAAACACCATTTTACATGTTTTGCTGAAGGGTTGCCAAAAACTTTCTCAATTTCCTACAAGTATACTATGGAATATTAACGGTAAATGCCCCTAGTCTTTCCTTAGCTAATCGTTGCCGTACGAAAAAAATATATTTAGAATGAAGTGAAGGGGGACTTTAAAAATGAATTTTCAATTTGAGTTAATAGAGGACAAAATAGAATTCTTTGAAGCAGGCGATTTGAAAACTTTACAGAAGAAAATTGAATCACAAATTGAAGAGAACCGGGCAATCTTGCTCGGGGTACATTCTGTTTCGCATCAGATGCATGTAAATGAAAATGGCCAAACCTATTTCACGGCTGTCGTTCATTTCAAAAAAAAATAGGATGGGGCCAAGTCAGGCCCATCCCATTTTTTTGCCCACATTTTTTATGGCTTTACAATTTCCGCGATTTCTTCCACTTTTGTCGGCAGCCAGCCTTTGCCATCAACCCATTTAATATAAACATTGTATTTCTGCTGTTTGTCTTTTGAAGCAACTGTGCCAACGGAAGCATTGGCTGCGGATTTATCGCGGCCAAGCCAGTAAACAGTCATGTTGCTTGGGTCCAATCCGGTTGCATAGGTAATCGCGTTCAGCATTTCCTGCCAATCAACGGCTGTCTTATCATAAACTGGCGTATGCTGGCCTGTTTGTGAAGTACCCACAGGCTCCCACGCCGGATTGACAATCGTTTTTAACACATTGGACGAACTCCCGCCGTCTGAGACAACCGCCTGGGAATCATCGGCTTTTTCAGTAGTTGAAGCCTCGTCGCTCTGTTCTTCCTCTTCAACTGCCTTATCCTTCGATTCATCCTTATTGGCGTCTGTTTCTTTTGTCTTTTCCGCTTCTTTTTTAGAAGCCTCTTCTTTAGGCTTACTCTCTTTTCCCGCATTATTCTTTTCTGTTTGTTTTGGCGTTGTCGCCGTTGTAGAGGCTTTCTCATCATCCCCGCCCACAAATATGTTATAGGCCACAATGATAATTAAAGCCAGGACAAGAATGATTAAACTATTTAAGACAAGATTTGTTTTTTTACGTTTTGCGCGGTAATCAGACCGCGAATTTCGATTAAATTCATTAGGCAAACCAACCACTCCTCCTAAACAATAGGCTGTGAATATTTTAACATGATTTGCAGATAACTTGAAGGAATTTTGTTTTTGTGCAAAAAGCCGCATGCTGTTATTCGCATTGCGGCTTTTGAAAAATCAGTCAATATATTCATTAAACCAGCCAGCAATATAATCGAGGCGATTGATCCGCAGTGAGGGTCTTCCGCTCCGGGACAGCTCGTGGTTTTCGTCAGGGAACCGGACAAACTTCGTTTCCTTGCCCAACCTTTTTAAAGCAATAAACCATTGTTCCCCCTGTTCAATCGGACACCGGTAGTCCTTTTCACTATGGAGAATTAATAGCGGCGTTTCTACGTTTTTAACATAAGCCAATGGTGAATGCTGCCAAAGTGTTCCAATGTCAGTAAGGTCTGATTTGATCTGCCATTCTGTAAAATAATAGCCGATATCACTGACCCCGTAAAAGCTAATCCAGTTAGAGATGGACCGTTGGGTGACAGCCGCCTTAAAGCGATTGGTCTGGCCGACAATCCAATTAGTCATAAACCCGCCGTAGCTTCCACCTGTCACACCGAGGCGATTCTCGTCAATGAAATCATAGTTAGTCAGAATATAATCAAGTCCTAGCATTAAATCTCGATAATCGTTACCCCCATAGTCCCCTCGGACGGCATCGACAAATTTTTGACCATATCCATGACTTCCTCTTGGATTGATATATAGAACTGCATACCCTTGTGCCGCTAATATTTGAAACTCATTCATAAAGGTATTGCCGTACATCATATGGGGACCGCCGTGAATCTCAAGAATTAACGGAGATTTCTGGCCTTCTTTAAATCCAATAGGCTTCATCAGCCAGCCATGGATATCCCAGCCATCGGCTCCCTCAAATTCGAATGCCTCCGGCTGTGAAAACTCAAGCTCTTTTAAAAATCCTTTATTAACATCCGTCAGCTTTTCTAGTATTTGCCCATCAGGCAACGAAAGCAAATATAAATCACCGACTTCAACAGGTGTACTTATTGCAGCAATGGCTCTATTGGATTCAGGATGAACAGAAAGGCCATAAACATGGTGTTCGCCGGTTGTGACCCCTTGAACAGTTCCGTTTACATCGGCAAAGTAAATATTCGTATTCCCCTTGTCTGAGGCAATAAAATAGAATCCCTTGCTGTCAGTTGCCCATACTAGGGCTGGTAGGGTCGCTCCCTGTTGAAAATCCCCGACCAGATAGTTCCCCGCCGGTACATCCCAATTTGCTGTCAGGCAGGATATTTCACGGTTTTCCGTCTGATAAAGCCATATTTTTGCAAGAGTGGCGTTTTCAAATTTACGTTCATGACCAAGAAATCCAAGATAGCGTCCGTCCGGTGACCATACAGCCTGTCCAAAGGAACCTGTGCCCTTCGTTACCGGCGTTAGTGTTTTTGTTTCTACCTCCAACAAATAAACATCATGATTAAAAGAAAAATCCGGTAGTTCTGAATAATCGGCTCCAACAGCGAGTTGTGTTCCATCCGGGTACCAATCGTATAGCGAATGGTGGTAATTGCCTTCTGTTAACTGCTCTACTTCGCCCGTGTAAACATCAACAACAGCAATTTGCTTGTATGTACCTTTCCAAAATCCCTCGGAATCGGATTTATATTGCATGAGAGACACTTCCAGGGGCTTTGGATGTTCTTGCTTATTGTCCTTTACCTCGTCGAAGATCGTTTTCCCTGCTTTTAAGGAGACCTGAAAAGCTAGCCTTGAGCCATCAGGTGACCAAACTGGGTTAGTGGCGCCACATGCCAACGTGGTCAGCTGCTGTGCTTCGCCGCCATTAACACATAATAAATAGATTTGGTTTTTCCCGCTACGATTTGAAATGAATGCAAGCTTCTTTCCATCGGGGGACCAGCGTGGCGAGTGATTTTTATCTTTGCCGAAAGTCCACTGGACTGGCGCCGAGCCGCTGTTAATTGTTCCATGGTAAATATGTGACCTATATTCATCCGCCTCCTGGTCAATCGTAGTTTGTACAAAAACATAAGAACTTCCATCTGGAGAAAGCTGCGGATTTACTACAGATTTTAATTCATATAAATCTGCTGGGGTTATTCCTCTTGCTGCCATTTTCATTCCACCTTTTTGCGCAATATACTATTTATTTCGACACCTGAAATAATTCCCCTGCAAAATAAATAAAAAAACAGTCAAACCCTAACACGAGTTTTGACTGTTCCTCCAATATTATTGCTCATAAAGAAGCTTAACCATGTCAGAAAATAACAACTGAACCCCGCCTTCCTGTTCCGATACATCCAAATTAACTGCCACTAAGGCATATTTGGGATTTTGATACGGAAAGTAGCCGGCAAACCACTTGTTATATAATTTTTTCCCATCCTTAAATTTTCCTGTTTCGGCAGTACCTGACTTTCCTGCAACCTCATATGGAAGGTCTTTATACCATTTTCCGGTGCCGTTTGGATTGACGACGACTTCCCTTAACAACTTTTGCAGCTTCATAGCCGTATAGGGCGATATAATGTCTCCCTTTAAACTCTGCTCGGGAAACTCTACCATCGTCGTGCCATTCTTGTATTGGATTTTCGTAGCCGTCCTGACCATTTCCTTTTGCCCTCCTCTGGCAATCGTCGCCATCATATTAGCAACGGCTAATGGAGTAGCCCGGACCTCGTGCTGTCCAATGCCGGACATAGCAGCGAAATTGGCATCTTTTCTGGCTTCATCTGATAAAAAAACACGTCCTTTATCCTCTTCGGCAAGCTGTCTGAAATTGCTGGTATGATAGATATCGCCATTCCAGCCGACAGAACCGATCAGTGACAGTTTGGTTGCAAATTCCTCCAACAGATTCGGGGCTTGCTTTTGCAATTCCTTTGCAAGTTCCCCAAACGTCCGGTTGCAGCTTCTAGCAAAGCTTTCAGTAAAATTCAACATTCCATAATCGTATTTGAGCTCGGGCTTGCCGTTAATTTTCTGGCTGCAATTAAACAGACGATTGGGATCGTCGAGATTATGTTCAATGGCAGCAGCTGCCACCACTGTTTTAAATACCGAGCCGAGGATGTGCTGTTTTAACATTAAGTTGGTAACCCCTTCGTCATTATAGGGGTTTTTCTTATTGATGTCCGGCCGTGACACAAGCGCCAATACACTATTGTCCTCAATATTCAGCAGAACAAGGCCGCCTTTGTTTATTTTATGTTGTTCGACTAACTCCTCGGCTTTTTGCTGAATATTTTTATCAATGGTTGTCCGAATATTGACGGGATAAAACGGATTAGCAGGGTCAACATATTTTACATTGATTCCAAATAACGGGGCACCGCCGCCATCGACATGGTAGACTAGTTTAGATTTTCCTTCAGGAAGGAGAAATTCATCGAAGCTTTTTTCAAGTCCGGATATTCCGATTAGCGTTTTGTCCGATAATTCCTTATCAGGGTATCGCGCCTTCAAAAGCTTGGGATTTTCACCAGTAAGTCCTAAAAGCTGTTCGGCAGGAATATCTGAGCGCTCAAATTTTTTCTCAATCGCAAACACCCCAGGAATCTTTAGCGCATTAATTTTTTGCATTTGCGAAGAGGTTATTTCAAGTGGATCTGGTTCGCCGTAGGCAAATGGCTTTTTGGCACTATCCACAGCCGATTTGAGTGAATAGGCAGGAATCCCGGTAATTTCAGAAACTTTGTCAGCTTCCCAATTCATTTTTTTTAAAAAAGGAAACAAAACAAGCACGCTGACTTTTTTATGGGTAAGCATTTCGCCATTACGGTCCAGAAAATTTCCCCGCCCGTTATCAATCACAAGCTCTTGTGTTCTTTGTTTAACACTTTCCTCAAGCAAATTGACATTATGCTTTGAAAACGTTTCTGTTTCCACTAATTGAATTTGAATTAATCGGACAATCAACAGTGCAAAGCCAATAATGCAAATCATAAGCCAGCCAATCGCTCTTCGTCTCCACATAAAAAAACACCTCGTCAAAAGTGTTGACGAGGTTTTGTTTTTTCAAACTTTATTTTATTAAAAGCGCTTTAATTTACTTAATACTTACGATACGTACGCTCATTTCGCCGCCAGGCGTTTGGACCGACACTTGGTCGCCGACTTTTTTGCCAAGCAGGCTTTTGGCAATCGGAGAGTCATTAGAAATTTTCCCTTCAAAAGGGTCAGCTTCGGCGCTGCCGACAATGCTATAGGTTTCTTCTTCGCCATCGGGAAGTTCGACAAATGTGACTGTGCTGCCCAATGAGACTGTATCCCCGGCAAGTTCGCTTTCACTAATAATCTTGGCATTGCGGATCATGTTTTCTAACGTTGTAATTCTACCTTCAACAAAAGCTTGCTCTTCCTTCGCTGAATCATATTCCGAGTTCTCGGATAAATCCCCAAAGCTTCTGGCGATTTTAATCCTTTCCACAACTTCTTTGCGCTTCACCGTTTTTAAGTATTCAAGCTCTTGCTCCAACTTCTCTTTTCCTGCTTGCGTCATTGGAAATACTTTCTCAGTAGCCAAAACCCTCACTCCTTCTAGTCCTTCACAACCCCAGTGTTGTGTATGAAATATATGTATTTATGATGCTTGAAAAAATAAGATAGCAAGCGCGTCCTTTAATAGGGCGCGCAGGGTAAATAAATTAATTTAGATATATATTTGCTATTGTTTCATAAAATTGCTTTTTGTTCAAGAATTGTTTGAATTTTTGTTACCATCAAATCGATTGCCACATGATTGTGTCCGCCTTCCGGAATGATAATATCCGCATAGCGCTTTGTCGGCTCGATAAACTGATTATGCATCGGCCGGACAACATTTGTATATTGATCAATGACGGAGTCAAGAGTGCGCCCGCGCTCTTTGATATCGCGCTGCAGGCGGCGCATAATCCGGATATCCGCATCCGTATCAACGAATAATTTAATATCCATTAAATTGCGCAGACGTTCATCCTCAAGCACCAGAATTCCCTCTAAAATGATAACATCCTTCGGTTCTACAAATATGACCTGTTCTGACCGTGTATGCAGGGCATAATCGTAAACAGGCTTTTCGATTGGTTCATATCGCAACAGACGCTCAATATGTTCAATCAGCAAATCATTGTCAAATGCCAGGGGATGATCATAGTTTGTTTTCAACCGTTCCTCGAATGGTAAATGGCTTTGATCCTTATAATAATAGTCCTGTTCAATCACTAAAATGGACCGATTTTTAAAGCTTTCATAGATTGCTTTTGTTACACTGGTTTTTCCCGAGCCTGAACCGCCGGTTACACCGATTACAACCGGTTTATACATTTTGCTAGTTCTCCTTTCGCATCATGTTGTTAGGATAAACCGGTTTGTCCAATTTAAATCGTACAATTTGCAGCGGATGTCTCGCAGCATCCAGCTCATTCCCTTTTTCATCCCAAATTTTATCAATCACATGTGTAAAGTTTTGGATTTCCGGTCCAAAAAATTCGACTTCCTGCCCAGGTTTGAAGTGATTGCGCTGCTGCAAGGTAACCATTTGTGATTCTTTATCATACTCCAATACAAGACCGACAAACTCATAGCTTGTCTTTTTGCTATGATTACCAAACATCTGCTCTTTATACCCCGGTACACCTTCGAAAAATGCCGTTGCGGTTTCCCGATTGGCACATTTATCAAGTTCCTCGAGCCACTCTTTCTTGATGACAAAGTTATCGGGATCGGCACAGTAGGCATCAATGACTTTGCGATAAACACTGACAACTGTCGCGATATAGTGAATCGATTTCATCCGTCCCTCAATTTTCAAGCTGTCAATTCCAATTTCAATCATTTTTGGAATCGATTGAATCAGATTTAGATCCTTCGGGCTCATGGCAAATGGGGCATCGTCGTCAGCAAATAGTGCAGTCTCAGGATTCTCCCCTTCAAGCTTGTAAAGATCATAATCCCAGCGGCAGGACTGGCAGCAGCCGCCGCGGTTGGAATCCCGGGCTGTCATGTGATTGCTCAATGTGCAGCGGCCAGAATAGGCGATACACATCGCACCGTGAATGAAGGTTTCGATTTCAATATCAACCTTTTCCTTCATCTCGCGAATTTCTTCCGCACTCGTCTCACGAGCAAGTACGACACGCTCCAAGCCTTCTTCTTTCCAAAATTGAACTGCCTTCCAGTTGGAAAGGGATTGCTGCGTACTTAAGTGAATCTCGATTTCCGGTGCAATACGACGGCAGGATTCAATAATTAACGGGTCAGCCACGATAATGCCGGCCACCCCTGCCTCTTTCAAGCCAAGCAAGTAATCATCCAGTCCATCAATGTTTTCATTGTGGGCATATATGTTTGTTGTGACATATATTTTTGCTCCGTATTTTTTCGCGAATTCTACCCCTTCCTTCATTTCCTCCAAGGTAAAATTATCGGCGTTTGAGCGGAGACCATATTCTTGACCGCCAATGAATACCGCGTCGGCACCATATTGAACGGCGATTTTCAGTTTTTCAAGATTGCCTGCAGGAGCTAGGAGTTCCGGCTTTTTTACAATGACACGTTTTCCATCAATAATCTCAGAAATCTTATCTTTAACTGTATTCATCAATGAACTCCTCCCTTTCTAAAAATTAATATACTGTCTCTTTGAAAAAGAATCCTGTATCGAGCGGACGATTGGCAGGCTGGATTTTCTCGATTGCCTCAAGCAGTTCGTCCTTTTTATCATCATAGAGATCAGGATCTTCGGCAAATAAATCAATCGCCTCACGATATAGTTTGGTGACAGCGGCAATGTATTCCGGCGTTTTTAAAATCCCGTCGATTTTAAACGAATCGACACCGGCTTCGAGCATGTCCTGCAGCTCGTCAATAATGCAGATATCATTCGGGCTCATGATATGAGTGCCATTTTCATCTTCAAAAATTGGATATTTATTTTCACGTTCTTTATCGTGGAGAAACATATTTTTTTGCTGTTTGCGGTTTTCAATCTCCAACACTTTGCCTTGGTATTCAAAATAGTTGCCCAAAAGCGACCGCTTGGATTGGAACATACAGCTCATGCCATGGACCTGAACCTCAATCTCCACTTCAGCCTGTTCCATGATTTCCACGATGGAGTCCATGTTGATTTCACGGGCCAATACTGCTCGTTTTGTCCCTTTTCTGCCCCAATAGTTGCATGTATACCAGTTAGTCCCGGTCGTTTCAGTGCTCCAGTGCAACTTCATTTCAGGAGCCGTTTCCCTTACAGCCAGCAAAACAGCGGGATCGCCAAAGATAATTCCATCAGCCTTAGCGTCGGCCGCAAAGCGAATATAATCGTTCAATTCAGCAAGTTTTTCATTATGAAAAATCGCGTTCATGGCTACATACACTTTTTTCCCTTTGGAATGGGCCAGTTCGATCGCGTTTTGGACTTGCTCGCGGTTAAATTCCCCCGCAAGCCTTAACCCATAGCGCTGCTCTCCTACAACAAACGCATCTGCCCCCGCCTCGGCGAGCGGCAAAATATCATCTATAGTGATAGGAGTAACTAATAATTCAGGTTTCTTCATTTCCTCTCACCTCTTCTTTTACTAATGGCGACCCCGTCCCCGACAGGTAGGATAACGGTATCGTAATCATGATGATTCATTAACCAGCGATTAAAACCGTCTATTTTTTTTACGAGATTGCGTGTGCGTTTTGACTCTATTTCAGATTCGGCCACTAAACCTTTAAACAATACATTATCCGTAATAATCATGCCATCCTCATTTAGATAACTAGAGTAAAGTTCAAAGAATTTTTGGTATTGTCCTTTGGCTGCATCGATGAAAATCGCGTCAAATGGGGCATAATCGCTTACCTGTTTTTCAACCTCAAGGGCATCTCCTTCAATCAGAGTAATTCTCCGCTCATGCCCGGAACGGCCAATGAATGCTTTCGCAAGTTGAATTCGTTCCTCGTCCCGCTCAATAGTAATAATTTTCGCCTCAGGAAGGGCATCTGCCATTCGTAAGGCAGAGTAGCCAATCGCCGTACCGACCTCAAGGATTTTTCCGGATCGATGAAGCCGGAGCAGCTGGAGCATCGTTTCAATCCCGGCAAGTTCCATAATCGGGACCCCATGCTCTATTGCATAAGCTTCCATCTCCATCAGCAATGGATTGCGCTCACCGATAAGGTCGTCTATATAAGAATGCAGCTTCTCATTTAACAAGCTGCTTCACCTCAATCCTATTTTCGCTAATCAGAATTTTTTATCTCAGCTTCGCACGCATAAGTTCAACTACGTCTCTGTCTTCGTCCTTACGGCCTCGCCAGTCTACGAGTTTTCATTTATAAGCATTGTTGCCAAAAAAAGGCTCTTTAGACATAAAAAATAGCGTTCACAGATCTTGTCGCTACAGGCAATCTATTTAAAGCCTGTGTGCACACGGGTAAAAGCCCTGAAATGTACCTTACTGTGAATTACGCTATAGTTTTCTTATAAACACCTGAACTATTCTACCACAAAAAACGGGGAAATGCGACCATTTCCCCGTAAGAATGATTATTTTTTGCTGGAAATATGCTTGGCTTTTTCCCTGTTATGTTCATCAAGTGTTTTGGTAAAAATAACTTCGCCTTCCGGAGTGGCAATGAAATAATAAAAATCAGTTTTCTCAGGGTCCAGTGCTGCCTCGATTGATGTCTTTCCAGCATTGGCGATCGGACCAGGAGGCAGTCCGGTATGTTTATAGGTATTGTATGGAGAATTCACTTCCAAATCCTTATAAACGACCCTTTCCTTGTGTCTGCCCTGAGCATATAACACTGTTGGGTCTGTCTGGAGCATCATACCCTTGTCCATCCGGTTATAAAACACACTTGATATTTTTTTTCGGTCGGCTTTTTCTGTTGCCTCCTCTTCAATCAATGAGGCCATCGTTAACATTTGATGGATCGTCAGATTTTTTTCTTTCCCAACCTCGGCGTAACTCCCCAGAACATCCCGTGATTTATTCAGCATCGCTTCAACCATTTCCTCTACCGATGGATTCGTTTTATAAAATGGGTAAGTTGCCGGGAATAAATAGCCTTCTAGCGGATACATTACCGCTGGATTTAAAACATCTTCAGTTAAAATATCAGGATATTTGGCAATGAGCGTTTTGATGTATTCCTTGTCATTTAGTTTATTCAACACATCTGTTTCATTTTGTTTAGTAGCCTGCGCCATAATCGACGCTATTTCTTTTAGCTGCTTTCCTTCGGGTATGGTAATTTTGAAGGTGGCCTCAGCAAGCACCTTGCCTGTTTTCAAGCGGCCGACGATTTCCTGAACATCCATGGACGGGCTTAACTGATACTCCCCGGCCATAAAGCCACCTTCATTCTTGAGCTTCACATAATATTTAAACACTTTTGCATCTTTGATAATTCCACTGCTCTCCAGTCGCTGTGCTATTCCGGTTACAGATGAGCCAATTGGAATTTCCACCTTTTTCTGTACCTTGCTGCCGGGATCCATAGGCTTAAGTGCCGATTGTATGTAAAGATATCCGCCTCCGCCAATAATTCCAATCAGGACAAGAAGCAATACCGTAACAATTAGGACAATCCTGCGGACAACCCTTGCCTCACTTTGATGCTCCAGCATTTTTTGCCGAATAATGTCTTTTTTATCCTTAGTCATAACCAACCTCCCTTGCCGCCATCAGTCGTGCCCATAAGTTATTTTTCTATAAAATTATTATTGCAGTTGCAAAAATTAGACATCGTAATTATTTCAGCATATAGGAAGGAAAATGTCAATTTAACATTGATTTTGTCATGATTTGCATTAATGGAAACTCGCCGATTGGCGAGTCCGTTAGGACGAAGACAGAGGCCTAGTTGAATTTATATTTTCTTATTAGCCAAAAAAAAACCAGCAGTTTGTCTGCTGGCCCTTCGTTCATTTTATTCTTCATCATCCAAAGTAAATGTATTATAAACCTCTTCAATGATGTCCCACTCTTCATCAGTTGTAACTGGCATTAACTCGCCAATGCTGCCGTCTTCTGCAGGCGTATAGGCATAGGCATGTACGATGACTTCTTCTTCATCCTCGCCATCTCCGACCGGATAACATAATACATAGGACTTTTCGAACTCTTCCGAATCAAAAGTAAACAGGATTTCGAATAATTCTTCATCGCCATCTTCATTAACTAATGTTATATATTGCTCTTCTTCGTGGTTGTGATCGTGTTCGTGTTCGTGTGTCATTTTTTCACCTCATTATTTTTTGCTATCAAGATAGCCCTGGAGAATCATGGACGCGGCCATTTTATCGATGACCTTTTTCCGTTTTTTCCTGCTGACATCCGCTTCAAGCAGGACGCGTTCGGCCGCCATGGTCGTCAAGCGCTCATCCCATAAAACGGTTGGAACATTAAACCTTTGTTCTACTTCGTCCGCAAACCGCTTACTTGCTTCTCCGCGCGGACCAATCGTGCCGTTCATATTTTTCGGCAGGCCTATCACTACTGTACTAACTTGATACTCTTCTATTAATTGCCCAATTTCCTCAAAACCAAACTCCTGCTTGTCCTCATTGATTTTGAGGGTTTTCAGCCCCTGTGCGGTCCAGCCTAGTTCATCACTTAGAGCTACCCCGACCGTTTTGGAGCCGACATCTAAACCCATTATGCGCATGCCTTAACCCTCTCGCTGCTGTTTTAAATAGGATTTCACTAACTCCTCAATAATCTCATCCCGTTCAAGCTTGCGGATAATATTTCGAGCATCGCGGTGGCGCGGAATGTAAGCCGGGTCACCGGAAAGCAAATATCCGACAATTTGATTAATTGGATTATAGCCTTTTTCCTTTAATGCCTCATAGACCTGAAAAAGAACATCGTTCACATCATGTTCAAACGGCTCTTCGGGAAAATTAAATCGCATCGTTTTATCAAAAGAGCTCATGAAAGTGCACCTCGAATTGGAATAGTTACCTATATTTTACACTACTTTGTCCTTTTATCAAACCGATTTTACCCATTCCTCGACAAATTGCAGTGCAGAATCGAGTTTTTCCGGGTCCTTTCCACCTGCTTGAGCCATATCCGGACGACCGCCTCCGCCGCCTCCGCATCTAGTGGCAACCTCTTTAATTAATTTTCCGGCATGATACCCTTTTTCATTTAAATCTTTGGTTACGGCCGCAATCAAATTAACTTTTCCATCAAGGGCACTGCCAAGCACAATGACAGCTGAGCCAAGCTTTTGTTTCAAGTCATCTGCCATGTTCCTTAAGTTATTCATGTCAGCTGCTTGAACCTTTGCCGACAGCACGGTCACCCCGTCGACTTCCTTCGCTTTTGATACCAGGCTGCCAGCTTCAATATTCCCAAGCTTGGCCGCCAAGGATTCGTTTTCCCGCTGCAGATGCTTGAGTTCCGCAAGCAGGGTGTCAATCCGGCCGCCAACTTCTTTAGGACTGGTTTTCAGCTTATCTGCAGCATCTTTCAGCAATCCTACCTGCTCATTTAATGCTCTGTAAGCAGATTCTCCTGTAACGGCCTCAATTCGTCTTGTGCCGGCGCCGATACCGCCCTCGGAAACGATTTTAAATAAGCCGATGACAGAAGTGTTCGGCACATGGCAGCCGCCGCAAAGCTCAAGGCTGTAGTCGCCTACTTTCACAACGCGAACAATATCCCCATACTTTTCGCCAAACAGGGCCATCGCACCCATTGACTTGGCTTCAGAAATCGGTTTTAGGCTGATATCGACTTCCATGCTATTCCAAATCTTCTCATTGACGATTTTCTCTACTTGTTCAAGCTCCTCCGGCTTCACCTGGCCAAAGTGGGAAAAGTCAAAGCGCAGACGATCAGGTTCAACTAGTGAACCGGCCTGATTTACATGCTCGCCCAATACATCTTTTAATGCGCGGTGCAGCAGGTGGGTGGCCGTATGGTTTTTAATGATTTTGACACGGTTGGCACCATCTACCTGAGCAGTTACCTGCTGGTTGGTTTTTAGCGTTCCGGATTCAACAACCACTTGATGGAGGTTCTGTCCATTTGGTGCCTTTTGCACATCTTTAACCGCCACTGTCACTCCGTCCCCAACGATCACACCTCGGTCGGCGATTTGTCCACCGCTTTCAGCATAAAATGGCGTCATGCCAAGAATCAGTTGGACCTCTTCGCCAGTTTCAGCCTGATCGGCAAGCTCGCCATTTTTAATAATCGCAAGCACAGTGGAATTGGTTTTCAGCTCATCATAACCGACAAACTTGCTTTCAGAAGTAATATCGCGCAGCACGCCGCCTTGGACATGCATGGAGTTTTCATCATGGCGGGCAGCCCGGGCGCGTTCACGCTGCACTTCCATTTCAGCCTCAAAGCCGTCATGATCAATTTTTAGACCTGCTTCCTCGGCATATTCCTCTGTTAACTCAACCGGGAATCCGAAGGTATCATACAAACGGAAAACATCTTCCCCGGAGATCGTATCGCTACCTGTGTCTTTGGCCTTCTTCATGACGCTTGCCAGGATGGCCAAGCCTTCGTGAAGCGTTTCATGGAAACGCTCTTCCTCATTTTTGATGACTTTTTGGATAAATTCAGTTTTATCCTTTACCTCCGGATAGAAATCATGCATGATTTCGCCGACAACCGGAACAAGTTCATACATGAATGGGCGGTTGATGTTGATTTGCTTTGCATAGCGGACAGCACGGCGTAGCAGCCGTCTTAGCACATAGCCGCGGCCCTCGTTCGACGGCAGAGCTCCGTCGCCAATTGCAAAGGCCACCGTACGAATATGGTCGGCAATGACTTTAAACGCAACATCCTTCTCTTTATCAATTCCATATTTTTCTCCTGAAATTTCCTCAGTTGCGCGTATGATTGGAATAAACAAATCAGTATCAAAATTGGTTGGAACGTTTTGAACAACAGATGTCATCCGTTCCAGACCCATACCAGTATCGATATTTTTCTTTGGCAGCGGTGTGTACGTGCCGTCAGGATTATGATTAAACTGAGAGAATACAAGGTTCCAAATTTCAAGATAGCGCTCGTTTTCACCGCCAGGATATAATTCCGGATCGTTCGGGTCGTCGCCATACTCCGGACCCCGGTCATAGAATATTTCCGTGTTAGGGCCGCTAGGGCCTTCACCGATATCCCAGAAGTTGCCTTCGAGACGGATAATCCGTTCCTCAGGAATGCCAATCTTTTTGTTCCAAATTTCATGGGCTTCATCATCTTCTGGATGAATCGTCACCGATAATTTATCCTTTTCAAAGCCAATCCATTTTTCATCGGTCAAAAATTCCCATGCCCACTCAATCGCTTCTTCCTTGAAATACTCGCCAATCGAGAAGTTGCCCAACATTTCAAAGAATGTGTGATGGCGCGCCGTTTTTCCGACATTCTCAATATCGTTGGTACGGATGGATTTTTGGGCATTGGTGATTCTTGGATTTTCCGGCACTACCCGGCCATCAAAGTATTTCTTTAATGTTGCCACACCGCTGTTGATCCATAACAATGAGGGATCGTCGTGCGGAACCAGCGATGCACTTGGTTCAATATGGTGTCCTTTTTCTTCACTAAAAAACTGCAAGAACATTTTTCGGATTTCTGCACCCGTTAAGTTTTTCATACTAATTTAGCCTCCTTAAATTAATAAAATACACATAACTACTTGAAAAAGGCGGTGTGAGCAGAGCTTCGCTATTCTGCTTCCGGCAGAAAAATTTTTATTTTCCGCTCTACCTGTATCAAGCGAAAAATCTATGCGGCGCTCCGCCCCTTTACCGAAAAAAAGAATACAAAAAAGCCCTCATCCCTATAGCAGGGACGAGAGCTTGCCTCGCGGTACCACCCTGATTATGGATACAAAAAAACCGTACCCATCTCTCAAATGTTGCCTTAACGCGGCTAGACGGCAGGGATTAGCTGCACTCCGGATTAGCGTTCTGTCATCCTTCATCTGGAGTCCCTTTCAGCCGGGGGAGACTCCTCTCTTCCACGCAAATGCGTTACAGATGGACTATAACATACTCGATCCTTCTCCATGTTGATCTTATTATATGACGAATTATATCTACCCGCCACGGGTTTGTCAAATCACTGCGAATTCGGTTCAGTTCGTGCGGTCATGAAATGTTGTTTTGCGTGAATAATCCCCACTTTAAGGACAGCAAGGACCGGTACCGCCAAAATCAATCCAAGAATCCCGCCAATTTCTCCCCCCGCAGTAAGGGCGGCCATTATCATTAGCGGATGCATATGAAGGCTCTTCCCGACAATATAGGGTGACAGGATATTCCCCTCGAGGAATTGCAGACCAAACACAATGACCAAAGTAATGATGACAAGTTTCATAGAGGTAGTTGCGGCAATAATCACCGCAGGAACAGCCCCGATAAACGGGCCGAAATACGGAATAACATTAGTGGCCCCAACAATCAGCCCTAATAGCAATGGGTATCTTAAGTCAAAAGCCCAGAACAGTATAGTCGAAATCGTACCGATAATTGTACAAACGAGCAACTGGCCCCTGATATAACCGCCCAGCGATTCATCAACATCATGCAAAAACTGTGTCCCTTTCTTCCGCCACTGTTTCGGAGTAAGGTACCAAACCGTCCTTCTGATCAGCTTGAAATCCTTCAGCATGTAAAAAGTGATAAAAGGGATGATCATTAAAATTAACGCTGAATTAAAGAATTTAATTAAAATCCCAACGAGAATAGTCAAGAGCGAATCAAGCCTTTGTTCAAAGGCATCAATTCCATCATTTATTCTCGTTTGTAGCCCATCCGGCCACTCTCTTGTATGCGATTGGAGCTCCCCTACATAGGTACGATATTGCTCGGCAAAAACGGGAGCACTCTCTGACAAATCCTTAAGCTGATCAATGATTGCGGGAATCCCTTTATAAAGGGCAAGGCCGATGCCGCCAAAAAAAACGACGTAGATCAGGATAATGGCAAGGCCACGATGGAGCCCTTTTTCATGCAATTTTTCGATAATGGGATGGAGCAAATAAGTAATAAACCCGGAAACGATAAAGGGCATAGCAATAATTGCAGCCACTCTGACAATAGGCACCCAGACAGAGCGAATTTTTAAAAACACGTAAATTGCAATCAGCAACAGAAGCAAAAATCCGATTCGGTAAAACCATTTCATGCGAATGTCCACTAGAATGCCTCCTTACGGTTATTTTTGGAGACCGCATGTGGAAATATTCCCATTAGCTAAAAATCCCCCTCAATTCAGAGGGGGAGTCATTCATTAAAAAATCGCTCGTTTAATTTTCCTTTGCATTTTTCGCATTTGGCGGCCAGTCATTACATTATTTCTTTGGGCTACATTATAGGCTGCCATTCCGGCACCAAAAGCAATCACCGACGTCATCAATTTGTTCATTACGTTCACCTCTAGTTATTATTTAAAGAGTGTAACGACGCAATTCTTCTTCAAACAAATCATCCAATGAACTCAGCGTTCCGTCTTCCTCCACCTGATGGGTATTAATGATGCCTTTGGCTAGGGACAATTCGATAAAACAATTCCAGCAGTAATATTGATTAATGCCAATTTTTCCAATATCCTTGCTGGAGCAATTTGGACACTTAAGCATGAAAAGACACCTCACGTTTGATTAACGTCTACGATAATGGCGTCCTTTCCAATCGTTAAGGGCTTCTCAGATTGGATGATTTGTTTCCCTTCTGCAATATCCGAAAAGAAGCCATCCGTAATTTCGTACCCTACGATTGTGCCCAATTCTTCCTGAAAATATACATCTTTTAACAATCCGAGCGACTCACCGCTACTCGACAGCATCATCATCCCATCAAGCGAATGCTGATGATTTAATGTATATTCCGGACCTTCTTTCAGTTTTTCCAATTGCCCTTCATCCTCGATCATGACCCCATCCCAGCCGAAGGAAGCTACCTTTTGAATATCCAAAAAGTAAGTTTGTTTGAAGAAAACGCCCTTCTTCATAAGCAGGCCTTTAACGACTCCGTCCTTGGAAATACAAAGGTCACAAATTTCGCCGATTTTCGTCCCTTTTTTCGTATCAAAAACAGGCTGTCCCTTGAGTAAGGAAAATGTTCGCAAGAGTGTCCCTCCTCCGTTGAACATTCTTAGTTTCAGTCATTCACAAGGAAATCATAAGGTGAAACATTATCCATCCCAATCATCGGGTCAGCCTGCATTAACTCTTCCTCTAACGAAAGTTCTGTTTGTTTAGATTCTGTGCAATGGTCAGCTGTCACTTTTGAAGCGGTTGTTTTCCCCGGAATGGCTTCTTGCAGTTTTTCGCACAGGGTCGTCAAGCGGGAAAGCTCATCAGCACGCTCGACACCCATTTGCAGCGCATCAACCTCGCCGCATAGCAACAATGACTGCTTCGCCCTTGTGATCGCCGTATAAATCAAATTTCTTCGCAGCATCCGATAATAGCTTCTTGTTACGGGTAAAATAACAATCGGAAACTCGCTTCCCTGCGATTTATGGACCGAACAGCAGTAGGCATGGGTAATTTGCGTCAAATCCTGCCTCGTGTATTCGACTTCATTTCCTTCAAAGGTAATATAGATCATGTCTTGCTTCTCTGTATTTTCCTTAGCATAAATAATCGAGATAATTTCGCCGATATCGCCGTTAAACACGTTATTTTCGGGCTTATTGACGAGCTGCAGCACCTTGTCACCAATTCGGTATTTGACATCGCCAAACTGAATTTCTTTACGCTTGCCATCGGGATTCGGATTAAAAATTTCCTGAAGGAGCACATTTAGACGGTCAATCCCAGCCGGGCCGCGGTACATGGGTGCCAGAACTTGAATATCCTTTGCGGTGTAGCCTTTGTTTTTCGCATTTAAGGCCACTTTTTCAACGACCTGTGGGACCTGGGCGGTGACACATTTAATAAACGAGCGGTCGGCTTGCTTAACCGTTATATCGTTCGGCAAGTGGCCTTTTTTGATTTCATGAGCAAGTTCGATAATCGAAGACCCCTCTGCCTGACGGTATATATCTGTTAATCTGACCGTAGGAATCCGTTCAGAACGCAGCAGGTCCTTTAATACCTGGCCAGGACCGACTGACGGCAACTGGTCCTCGTCACCGACCAAGATAACTTGTATATGTTCAGGCAACGCCTTAAACAGCTGGTTGGCGAGCCAGATATCGAGCATCGATGTTTCATCAACAATTAATATTTTCCCCTCAAGCGTGCTGTTTTCATCACGGTCAAAGTTTTCCGTTCCATTATAACCAAGCAGGCGGTGGATCGTCACAGCGGGAAGACCTGTGGATTCGCTCATCCGTTTGGCCGCCCTGCCCGTTGGCGCTGCCAGCAAGAATGGAAATGGTTCATCTTTATGTAAGTAATCCTTTGGTTCTAACGAGCAGCCATGGAGTTCTGCGTATAGCTCGACAATTCCTTTAATGACCGTTGTTTTCCCGGTCCCTGGTCCGCCGGTTAAAATCAGCATCGGTGACATTAGAGCCGTTTGAATCGCTTCACGTTGTGTGGGTGCGTATTGAACGCTAAGCCGTTCCTCTAGGCTTCCCAAGGCAAGCAAAAACTCCGACTCTGGAAATTGGTCCTTATACTCTGTCTGCTTTAGTATACGGCTGATGCTTGTTACCAGCCCTTTTTCCGCAAAAAATAGCGACGGCAAATAGACTCGCTTCTCCTCGCCGATGATTTTCCCTTCTTGTTGAAGCTTGATGATTTCATCGGAAATAGCGAGAAAATCGATTTGGTCCCGCTTGTTTTCTTCCAGGAGGGACTTTACTTGCTTCAGCAAATCCTCGGCATGGACATAGACATGCCCTGTTTGCATACATTCATTTTCCAGCGTATACAAACAGGCGGCTTTTATTCTGTCAGGATGGCTTCCGGAAATCCCCAGTTGAAAACCAAGCTCATCGGCCCGTCCAAACCCGATCCCTTCGACAGCCTCAACAAGCTGATAGGGATTTTTTTGGATGACCTCAAGAGTATTCTCCTTATACGCCTGATAAATCTTCATCGACAACTGCGGACCGAATCCGTATTGGTTGAGGGCGACCATTATCTGCTCTAGACCCTGGTGCTCCATCAATGTATCATACAGTGTTTTCGCCTTATCGGGAGGGAGCTTTGGAATGGAATCCAAAAGTGACGGCTGGGTGAGAATTTTAGAAATGGCATCTTCCCCCAATGTTTCGACAATGTTTTCAGCTGTTTTTTTACCAATGCCTTTAAACATTTCCCCTGAGAGGTAAGCGATCACGCCCTGCTTGGATTGCGGCATATCCTTGCGAAAATGGCTTGCCGAAAATTGCGGGCCAAACCGGGGATGCTCCTTAAATTCGCCGTAAAAAATATAGGTCTCCTGCTCGTGGATTTTTGGAAAATAACCGGTGATCACCGCTTCTTTGTCACTGTATTGATCATTTGTTTCATCGACACGAATTCTAAGCACTGTATACAGGTTTTGCTCATTATGAAAAATCGTGACAATAGGTCGGCCCTTGACAAATTTCCCCTGATCACCGAACAAATCCAATGAATTCTGCTTTTCCATTGTGCTCCCTCCTTCCCAGTTTAAATAGTTCTCTTTATTGGTTCATAATTTTCCTAGCATGTCCCGCAAGCAAATGATCCGGTTGAATTTCTAGCGCTTTCGTAAACATTTCTTCCGCTTTTTCGGCATTATCTTTAAAAACATAGGCAACACCTAGATTGTAGTAAGCATCTGAATGAGTCCGGTCGAGCTCAATGCATTTTGTGAATTGCTCCATCGCTTCATCAATGAGCTCAAATTGGGTCAGACACAACCCATACTGGAACCTAGCCTCTGCATCATCCTTATTGAGTTCGACACTTCTTTGAAGGTACGGCAGCGCAAATTTTGGCTGCTCCAAATGCATCAGGGTAAGCCCAAGCATAAAATAGTTATCGCCTGTGTCGAGGCCATGTTTCAATGCGATCTCATACATTTTTTTTGCCTGGTCATATTCCTCATTGCTGAAATAAAGGTTGCCTGCGCTATAATAGGCCGCCGCGGCAGTTGGATCGATTTCCATTGCTCTTTTATAAAAATTTAACGCTTTATCGTTATCGCCCAAAGCGGCAAGAACATTGCCGAAATTAATGTAGGCGGTTGGATTTTTCGGGTCTTCGTTAATAGCATCGTAAAAGGCCTTTGCTGCCTCTTCTAGATTGCCTTCCTGCATGTATTGGACACCTAATTGGTTTTTATCCACTATTTTTCAACTCCATTTCAAAGGGAAGTATACCATATTTTGCTCTTGGAAGGCGACGCTGGTATCGCGACAGGGTTATTTCGCTGAAAGACCGGTTTATTTCGCCAAATACAGGCGGGATTTCGCCGTTTCGGTCCGTTATTTCGCCAAAACAAGCCTGTATTTCGCCGAATCATGCCTACATTTCGCCAAACGCAAAATTAAGTACAAAAAACCCCGACTCCGGCAATCGGAATCGGGGTTAACATCAACCAACATATGTCAGGCGTTCGCCCTTTTTATAGACTTCATCAATCGTTCCGCCGCCGAGACATTCATCTCCGTCGTAAAATACAGCCGCCTGTCCTGGGGTCACCGCCCGAATCGGTTCGGCGAAAATGACCTCAACACGGCCTCCATCAAGCAAGCGAACCTTAACTTTATGGTCCTCCTGGCGGTAACGGAACTTGGCCGTACAATCAAATTCTGCCAATTTCTCCCGATTGGATACCCAGCTTACATTCGTGGCAATAATTGAATCGGAGTAGAGCATTTCATTATGAAAGCCTTGGCCGACATATAAAACATTACGTTTTAAATCCTTGCCAATTGCAAACCACGGCTCACCTGAACCGCCAATGCCAAGCCCATGTCGTTGGCCAATGGTGTGATACATCAACCCTTCATGGCGGCCTTTGATCTCGCCATCAAAGGTCTCCATATTGCCCGGCTGAGCAGGAAGGTATTGACCTAGGAACTCCTTGAAATTCCGTTCACCGATAAAGCAAATCCCGGTGCTGTCCTTTTTTGCAGCCGTAGCAAGACCCGCTTCTGTGGCAATTTCCCGGACTCTTGCTTTTTCTAGATTCCCGATCGGGAACATGACTTTGCTAATCTGCTCCTGTGACAGCTGGTTCAGGAAATACGTTTGGTCTTTATTTTCATCTAGACCGCGCAACATTTTGTATTCCCCATCGCGATATTCCACCCGGGCATAGTGGCCGGTGGCAAGATAGTCCGCACCCAAATTCATCGCGTGCTCCAAAAATGCCTTAAACTTGATTTCCTTGTTGCACATCACATCAGGATTGGGCGTGCGTCCGGCACGGTATTCTTCAAGGAAATAGGTAAACACCTTGTCCCAGTATTGCTTTTCAAAATTGACGGCATAATAGGGAATGCCAATTTGATTACAGACGCGGATGACGTCGTTATAATCCTCCGTCGCAGTGCAAACCCCGTTTTCGTCAGTGTCATCCCAGTTTTTCATAAAAATGCCGATGACATCGTAGCCTTGCTGTTTCAGGAGCAAGGCTGCCACCGAGGAATCGACGCCGCCTGACATTCCGACAACCACCCTAATGTCTTTTGGATCACGTGTTTCCACATTGGTTCACCTCTCTTTGCTGCAAATTAATAAAAAATTTATTTTTTCAAGCGCGAAACAACCTTAACCGTTTCTTCCGCCGCTTTCATGACTTCTTCAGCACTCGTCGTAAACCCAAAGCTATAGCGAATCGAGTTTGTTAACCGCTCTGACTCTTTGCCAAACATGGCAACCAGAACATGGGATGGCTCGATCGACCCTGCCGTACAGGCGGATCCGCTTGAGACGGCAATTCCTGCCAAATCAAGGTTCACGAGCATAGCTTCAACGTTAGTGCCTGGAAAGCTTAAGTTTAATACATGTGGCAAAGATTTTTCAAGCATTCCGTTTAGTGCGAAATCTACTTCATGCTTCTGAAGGACTTTCAAAAAGATCTGTTTAAACTGGGCAAACTTCTCGCGCTTGGCAGCACGGGACTCCATCGCAATCTCCACGGCTTCGCGGAAACCGACAATCGAAGCGACATTCTCGGTACCTGCCCGACGCTTGCGTTCTTGTTCGCCACCAAACAGCCGGGGTGCCAGCTTTACTCCAGACCGGACATAAAGAAAGCCTATCCCCTTTGGCCCGTTAATTTTATGGGCGGAAACGGATAGCAAATCGATCAAACTTTCATTCACATCAATGGCTTCCATTCCGTATGCCTGAACTGCATCAGTATGAAATTTCGCAGGATGGTCTTTTAAAAGCTGTCCAATTTCCGTAATAGGCTGCAAGCTGCCGACTTCGTTGTTACCATACATGATCGAAACGAGAATCGTATCGTCTCTTAATGCCCGCTCTAAATCCGCAAGCGAAATCATCCCTGTCTCATCGACAGGCAGGTATGTGACCTCATAGCCAAGTTTCTCCAGTTTTTCACAGGCATGAAGGACCGCATGATGCTCGACAGCGGTGGTAATAATATGTTTTCCTTGTTCCCTGTTGCTTTCGGCGACACCGAATAATGCCATATTATCGGCTTCCGTTCCGCCGCTTGTAAAAATAATCTCGTTTTCCTTGGCGCCAATACTTTTCGCCATCACTGCGCGCGCCAAATCTATCTCATGACGCGCTTCCCTGCCAAACGAATGGATACTCGAGGGATTTCCGAACGTGCTGTTCATCACCTCAAGCATTTTTTCGATGACTTTTGGGTGCATAGGCGAGGTGGCGGCATGGTCGAGGTAAATTCGTTCCATGGATTACACCTTCAATCAAAATAATTCTCCAGTATTACCATTGTCATTAAATATAAAACATATAACCTTCCATTTCCGCATCATCGCGGTGATTGGCCAAATCCTCGAGTGTGGTATTATCAAGCACATCCCTGATGGCATCGCGGATCCGAATCCACAGCTCACGTTTCGCAGGTTCTTCATCTTCGATTCCTTCGACAGGAGTAATCGGTCCTTCCAGCACCCGAATCACATCGCCCGCCGTAATTTTGGACGGAACTTCGGATAAAATATAGCCGCCGTAAGCTCCCCTAATGCTTTTAACCAAACCAGCATTGCGGAGCGGCGCAATTAATTGCTCCAAATAATGTTCAGATAAATCGTTGGCCTGGGCAATTGTTTTTAAGGAAGTCGGCCCCTCCCCATAATTTTTCGCCAGTTCGATCATGATGGTCAGACCGTACCGTCCCTTTGTTGAAATCTTCACAATAATCACTCCTTATATAAAAAAGGCGGTGTGAGCAAAGCTAGGCTCTTCTATTCTTAAGTGGAATCAGTTACTTAATACCAAATCGAATTTAAATGAACCACTTTTGCGACGCTCCGCCCCTTTTCCGCTAAGTTAATTGATAGGCATTTGAATTATATCATATTCTTCTTTAATATGCTTTTTCGGGAAAAAATGATAAGATTAGAGCGAATATTTATTGGGAGAGATGATTATGCAGTCAAAACCTCTCGCATTTCGGATGCGGCCTCGGAGCTTGGAAGAGGTCGCCGGCCAGCAGCATCTTGTTGGTGATGGAAAAATTATCGCAAGAATGGTCAAAGCGAAACAGCTTACATCAATGATTCTATATGGTCCGCCAGGAATTGGCAAAACGTCGATTGCCAGCGCGATTGCCGGCAGTACAAAATATGCGTTTCGAACGTTAAACGCTGTCACAAACAATAAAAAGGACATGGAAATCGTCGCCGCCGAAGCGAAGATGTCGGGAAAAGTCATTCTTCTACTTGATGAGGTTCATCGGCTCGATAAAGCGAAGCAGGATTTTCTCCTGCCCTATTTGGAAAATGGAATGATTGTTTTGATTGGGGCTACAACCAGCAACCCCTATCACGCGATTAATCCGGCGATTCGCAGCCGCTGTCAAATATTTGAATTGAAGCCCCTGACTCCCGAAGAAGTCAAACAGGCCTTAATTCGGGCCGTGGCAGATAAAGAACGCGGTTTGGGTGATTACCAGATTGAAATTTCCGATCAGGCTCTATTACATTTTGCCCAAGGTTCAGGCGGCGATGTAAGGAGTTCATTAAATGCTTTGGAATTAGCTGTCCTATCGACTGACCCGGATGAGGATGGCGTCATTCATATTGATGTTGGAACCGCCGAAGAGTGTTTGCAAAAGAAAAGTATCGCAGCGGACAAAGATGGGGATGCCCATTACGATGTCCTTTCGGGGTTTCAAAAATCGATTCGCGGCAGTGATGTCAATGCGGCCCTGCATTACCTAGGCAGATTAATAGAAGCCGGTGACCTGGTAAGCATTGCCCGCCGTTTAATCGTGATTGCCTATGAAGATATCGGGCTTGCCAATCCGCAGGCCGGGGCCCGGACATTAGCGGCAATTGAAACGGCAGAACGGCTTGGATTTCCCGAAGCGAGGATTCCACTAGCGAATGCGGTCATCGAATTATGCCTTTCGCCAAAATCCAATTCAGCGATTATGGCCATCGATGCAGCCCTTTCCGATATCCAAAAAGGAATTACCGGTGATGTGCCGGATCATTTAAAGGACGCCCATTACAAGGGGGCAAAGGACCTTGGCAGAGGCATTGGCTACAAATACCCGCATGATTATGAAAATGGCTGGGTTCCGCAGCAATATCTCCCAGACAGGATCAAACATAAACAATACTATGAGCCGAAAAAGACGGGAAAATTTGAGCAAGCGCTTGCGACTGTTTACGAAAAGCTCTCGCGAAAAAATTAGCCAAAAAAATCCCTCGTGAGACGAAAACATCAGCCTCGCGAGGGATTTTTTAATTATTGCGCTTGCTTATAAAGTTTGTTCACTTCGTCCCAATTAATCAAGTTAAAGAATGCACCGATGTAATCCGGTCGCTTGTTTTGATACTTAAGATAGTAAGCATGCTCCCAAACATCAAGACCAAGAACAGGCTTCGTGCCTTCCATTAATGGGCTGTCTTGGTTAGGTGTGCTAGTGATGGCAAGGTTTCCGTTATCTACGACTAGCCAAGCCCAACCTGAACCGAAACGGCCTGTAGCCGCTTTAGTAAACTCATCTTTGAATTGCTCATAGCTTCCGAATGCCTGATTAATCGCATCGGCAATTTCACCTGTTGGTGCGCCGCCTGCATTTGGAGCAAGGATATTCCAGAATAGGCTATGGTTAGCATGGCCGCCGCCATTGTTGCGTACAGCAGTGCGGATATTCTCAGGAACAGCGTCCAGGTTAGCGATTAGTTCTTCGACGCTCTTGCTTGAAAGATCATCGTGTCCTTCAAGAGCGGCGTTTAAATTGTTCACGTATGTAGCGTGGTGACGGTCATGATGAATATTCATTGTTTGCTCATCGAAATGTGGCTCAAGTGCATTTGCAGCATAAGGTAAAGCCGGTAGTTCATACTTTGCCATTTTATATTCCTCCTGTTTTCATTAAATTGATTACTCTCCCATTATAGTGCAGGATATTTAACTTTTTCAACTAATAAGTTTAGAAAATGGTGTTATCATTAATTCATCTTTGCTTTTCAAATATCATTTGCCATTAATAGATTTTCCCTTGCCTGATCCACTTCGTGGCAACCCATTTTTCACCCTTTGTCACTGGTACAGAGGTATGTAATGAAAATCGATCCACCTGCCCTTTACTATTGCCATAGTGAAAATATACGGCAGAGCCTTTTTTGGGGACAATAGAAACACCGGCTTTTGGAAAGACCGTTTCCCCACCTGATGAAACATCGTTTAAGTAGATTAAAAAGGTTCCTATTCGCTGTCCGCCTTTTTCTGCTTTAACCTGTCCTGAAGGGAAATAATCAAAGTGAGGCTTGTATTCTTCGCCAATTTTATAGTTTAAAACCTGGAGCCCTTCTCCCTGTTCAATCGGATAATTCGTTAACTCAGCGATTATTTGTTCAATTTTCCAAACAAGCGAATTTTCACGTATGGTATAGTACATCCCCTTACTTGTCCTGCCCGATGCCACTATTTCCTCCCCAGTACTAGCGTCAATGACATGGGATGGCTCCAGTCGACCCATAGAGAGATTAATCAGTTCATCACATTCTTCCATGCTTAAGACATTGTCTAAGTGCAGGATAAATGGATGCTCAACTCTGGAAAGGACCTTAATTTCACGGTCACTGGTATAAAGTGTATTGCCCTTCTGTCCTATTTCAGGTACTTCATGCAAATAAGGAATCTGCTTATCTTTGGTTTCAATTGACTGGTTACCAATAATCCTTAGGATGGTCCTTAGGGCAAACTCTTCGTCAAATCCTTTTTTCACCATTGCATGAACGATTGCCTCAGGGGCTGCGCCGTTATTCACTGTCTGCAAAATCCACTTCTTTAAATCACCGGATATATGCTTGATTTTTTCCATTGCGAATTACTCCTTTAAGCGAATGCCAGCCGGCACAACGACACTCATGGCTTTACATATTTGTATTCCAGTTCATCCTCTTTTTCATCATACTCAACATGAAGGTCATGACCGTCAAAAAACCATAAATCATCCGCTTCGATATAAAATAGAATCCCATCCATTTGAGAACTGACAGCAACTTTCACTGGCTCCTCCACTGTAAAAGCCAAACTATAGCCTTTCTGAACCGGACTATTGCCATAAATCTGCGTATAAAACCGCAATGTATCACCGCTTGTAAGCCCGATATCTTCCTTAAACCACTTTAATGCCTGATTACTGATGACAATCTCCATAAATTTATTCCTCCTGTGTCATATTATACTAAAAAGAAAAATGGAAAATAAAATTATTTATTCGATACTCCCATATTAGTTTTGATAAATCAAAAAGTAGTATACCAGTAAATAAATATGTTAAAATGGACCTTATAATTTTGCATATTTTTATACCTTTTGGTTTGATAAATACAGGCAGGTGATGAACAATGGGCGTAAGAGTCTCAACTAAAGATAAAATCCTTGAACTATTAAAAAAAGAGACAAATCTAACCGTAAGCCAACTGTCTAAATTTTTGGGGATTACGGAAATGGCGGTCAGAAAACACTTGACCGTTTTGGAACGAGATTCGCTCCTTACGATCACCGAAGTCCGGCAGCCGATGGGAAGGCCGTTGCAGGTGTATTCTTTATCATCACAGGCGGATGAAATGTTTCCTAACAGTTACGAAACATTGGCGATTGAATTTCTTCAGGACCTTCAAGATTTGCATGGAGAGGAAATAATCGACCTTCTATTAGAAAAAAGAAGCGAGCGCCAGAAAAACAATTACTTGCCCCAAATGCAAAACAAAAATTTCGCTGAGAAAGTTCACCAGCTAAAGGAAATCCAGCTAAAGAAGGGCTATATGGCCGAGCTGAAAAAAATAGATGACAACACGTATGAGTTGATTGAATTTAATTGTCCCATCTTCACAGTGGCAAAACAATATAAAAAGGCATGCAGCTGTGAAACCAATATGTTTAAAAACGTTTTGGGCACAGAACTCGTCAAAAGAGTTACCTGCAAGACCGATGATGAAGATCACTGCCGATTTTTAATAAAAGCCCATTGAGAACAGGCCGGATACCAACACCGGCTCTTTTTTTTGAAAAATTGGGATTCATATTTCTGTCTGTGACGAGAAAACTAATGCCATATAAATATTCACAGAAAGCAGGGAAAATATGGCAAAAGTATTAGTTGTCAGGGCCCACCCATTAAACCAACGAACCTCTCGCTCGATGCAAGTGACAGATGCTTTTATTGAATCTTACCGAAAACAACATCCGGATGACTATGTTGAAGACATCAACCTTTTTAATATGATGGTCCCTGAAATTGATCAGGATTTGTTAGATGCCTGGGATGAGCTCGGACAAGCAAAACCCTTTTATCAATTAACCAACTCCCAACAGCATAAAGTGACTCTATTTAATTCCTTTACCGCAGGCTTTATGGAGCAGGATAAAGTGATTATTGCGAATCCACTATGGAATTTAAATATCCCGACACGATTAAAAGCATGGTTTGATTCCATTACGGTTGCCGGCAAGACATTTAAATATACCGAAACAGGATCAGTTGGGTTGGCGGAAGGCAAAAAAATCCTTCATATCCAGGCCAACGGCGGTTTCTACAATGGCTCGGATCCAGCCAGCCAATACGTAAAAACGATGATAACCTTTTTGGGTGTGACCGACTTCCATCAGCTGTTTGTAGAAGGAATGGACCAAGCACCGGATAGGGCGAGCGAAATTATAAATGTTGCCATTCAGAAAGCTACAGAATTAGCAAAGACATTCTAAAGCAAAAAATCCCCAATCCGGGGATTTTTCTATTTCTCGTCGCTGACTCGGGTAATTTTAATGTCTTTTAATAGTTGCCTGACAACGTAGCTTGCCATGATTAACCCGCAGGCTGACGGTACGAACGCATTGGAAGCAGGCGGCATTTGGGCCTTTCGAATTTCGGCTTTGTCATTCCCGACAACTTGTCTGACATCCTCACGAATGACAATCGGACTTTCGTCGGAAAAGACTACAGGAATCCCTTTGTGAATTCTTTCTTTACGGAGCTTTGTACGGATAACCTTTGCAATCGGATCGGTATGAGTCTTGGAAATATCAGCAATTTTAAACCGGGTCGGGTCCATCTTATTGGCTGCGCCCATACTTGAAATAATGGGAATCTTTCGCTTTAAACATTCCTTCATCAAATGGATTTTATAAACAATCGTATCCGAAGCATCCACAACAAAGTCCAAGTTATGGCTGAAGATTTCTTCATAGGTTTCTTCAGTATAAAACATTTTTAACGCGATGACTTCACAATCCGGATTAATATCTTTAATCCGCTCCTTCATTAAATCAGCCTTAGGCTGGCCGATTGTAGACAGCAGGGCGATTAACTGGCGGTTAATATTCGTAATATCGACATCGTCTTTATCGATGAGGATTAATTTACCGACACCCGAGCGGGCCAGTGCTTCCGCCGCAAAGGAGCCTACTCCACCAATGCCGAGAACCGCCACGGTGGTATTTTTCATAATATCCAGTCCTTCTTTACCTATCGCAAGCTCATTACGAGAAAATTGATGCAGCATTATGTTCACTCCATGTATTAATTTCGATTTTATTCTAATATTTTTCACCCTAAAAAATATATCATACTCATCAATAAAAACAAGTATCAAGATGGGAATAATGTTAAATTACAAAAATAAAACCTCTCTGCATAGGCAGAGAGGTTGAGTAATAAAAAAAGCGAAGAGTCCCAATGGTGCCGTCGCTTTTTGATCCTTCGTTTTGATCCCGCACTCAGCAGGTGGGTGTCCTGTTCCCGGTTTTGTAAGTCCCCTCGCTCGTTATAGAGTGGGGCTTTTACGCAATCGGAAAACGCTGGACTCCCGGATAAAATGTGTTCGGTCAAAACTTCAGGTAACACAACGTACATTTCAGGACTCTTCTTGACTGATTTAATCATAGCATATTTTCAGGCTGCCTTCAAGGCAGCCTAAAAGCAAATTCCAGTTATTTTTTAACATTTAATGACAAATTAAGCTCTGTCAATTGAGCAGGAGCTACCTCACTCGGGGCATCCATTAACAGGTCGCTGGCGCTTGCTGTTTTCGGGAAAGCAATCGTATCGCGTAGGTTGGTCCTTCCAGCCAGCAGCATCACCAATCGGTCAAGTCCGAGGGCAATTCCACCATGCGGAGGTGTTCCATATTCGAACGCGTTTAACAGGAAGCCGAACTGAGCCTGAGCCTCTTCAGGTGTAAAGCCAAGCACGTTGAACATTTTTTCCTGGATATGCCGCTCGAATATTCTCAATGAACCGCCGCCAAGCTCGTAGCCATTTAGAACAATGTCATAGGCCTGGGCACGCACCTTTGACGGATCACTATCCAAATATTCCAAATCCTCTCGTACCGGCATGGTAAATGGATGGTGGGCAGCAAAATAACGCCCTGCTTCCTCATCGTATTCCAATAGCGGCCAGTCCGTTACCCAAAGGAAATTGAATTTGCTCTGGTCAATTAGGCCAAGCTCTTTGCCAAGCTTTAATCGCAACGCTCCGAGCGCATCGGCCACAACAGATTTTTTATCGGCAACAAAAAGGAGCAAATCCCCTGCTGAAGCCTCCAAGGTTGCTGTTAATGCCGTGGCATCTTCATCAGTGAAGAATTTCGCAATCGGTCCCTTTAATCCTTCGGTATCAACCTTTAGCCAGGCAAGGCCTTTCGCGCCGTAAACAGCGACAAACTCCGTTAACGCATCAATGTCCTTGCGCGAGTACTTTTCAGCAGCTCCCTTTACATTGATGGCTTTCACCTGTCCACCGCTACTAACCGCTGAAGCAAATACTTTAAATCCGGATTCCTTAACGATTTCAGACAGATCAACAAGCTCAAGACCAAAGCGGGTATCAGGCTTATCTGAGCCGAAGCGACTCATCGCTTCATCATAGCTCATCCGTGGGAATGGCACGGTCACCTCAATGCCTTTGACTTCCTTCATCAACTGAGACATCATTCGTTCCATCAATTCCATGATGTCATCCTGGCTTAAGAAGCTTGTTTCAATGTCAATTTGGGTAAATTCTGGCTGGCGGTCAGCACGCAAATCTTCGTCACGGAAGCAGCGGGCGATTTGATAGTACCGCTCCACTCCTCCAACCATGAGCAATTGCTTAAACAGCTGCGGTGATTGCGGCAACGCGTAGAATTCTCCCGGATGCACACGGCTTGGAACCAAATAGTCGCGCGCCCCCTCAGGTGTGCTTTTCGTTAAAATCGGTGTTTCAATATCCAGGAATCCTTCCGAATCCAGGAAATCCCTAATTTGCTTGGTTACTCTATGGCGCATTTTTAATGTTTCAAAGATAACCGGTCGGCGGAAGTCCAAATAACGGTATTTTAGCCGGATATCCTCCGCTGCATCCGTTTTGTCGGAAATCGTAAACGGCGGTGTTTTGGCCTCATTAATAATCGTTACTTGTTCCGCCTGAACTTCGATTTTGCCAGTTTTCAAATTTTCATTTACAGTACCAGGTTCACGGGCCACGACGGTTCCGACAACATCCAATACATATTCATTACGGATTTTTTCCGCAATCGCCAAGGCATTATTGGATACCTCCGGGTTGAATACTACTTGAACAATCCCGGAACGGTCGCGCAAATCGATAAAAATTAACCCGCCAAGGTCACGTCGTCTCTGGACCCAGCCCTTTAATGTCACTTTTTCCCCTACTGCTGTTTCAGGTACTTCACCGCAAAAATACGATCTCCCAAACATGCGTTACTCCTCCTTCAACCCTTGAAAATATTGCACAACAGAATCAAGGTCCACTTCCTTTTGTTCCCCTGACGCCATATTTTTCACATTGATTTTGCTGTTTTTAAGCTCATCGTCACCAAGAATAGCCACATATTTTGCCTTTAGGCGGTCAGCGGCTTTAAACTGGGCTTTAATTTTTCGATTCAAGTAATCTCTTTCAGCAGAAAAACCGGCGAGGCGAAGCTGTTGCAACAGTCCGACCGTGTAATCCTTAGCTTCTTCTCCAAGCGCCGCCAGGTAAATATCGATGCTCTCATTCATTTCCATTTCAACGCCCTCAGCCTTTAGTGCAGCAATCAAGCGTTCAATACTAAGGGCAAGCCCAATTCCCGGTGTTTCCGGTCCACCGATTTCGTCAACCAGGCCATTATAGCGTCCGCCGCCGCACAGAGTCGTAATTGCTCCGAAGCCCTCGGCGCTGCTCATAATTTCAAATGAGGTGTGATTATAATAATCCAGGCCGCGAACGAGATTGGAGTCAACCTCAAACGGAATATCAAGCTGGGTCAAATAAGTTTTCACCTTTTCAAAATAGGCTTGCGATTCCTCGTTTAAGTAATCGAGAATAGATGGCGCCGATTTCATCAATTCGTGGTTACGGTCCACCTTGCAATCCAAAATGCGAAGTGGATTTTTTTCAAGCCGGTTTTGACAGTCTTTGCAAAACTCTCCAATTCTTGGTTTGAAGTGATTGATTAACGCCTCTCGGTGAGCACTGCGGCTTTCCTTGTCGCCAAGACTGTTGATAATCAGCTTGAGCTTCGTCAAGCCCAATCCCTTATATAGGTTCATCGCCAGGGAGATGACTTCGGCATCTATTGCCGGATCATTGCTTCCAAGCGCCTCGATTCCAAATTGGACAAATTGGCGGAATCGGCCCGATTGCGGGCGTTCATAGCGAAACATCGGTCCCATATAATAAAGCTTTACAGGCTGATTGGCATAGCCAAACATTTTTTTCTCGACAAATGCTCGTACCGTTGAGGCAGTGCCCTCGGGCCTTAATGTAATGCTCCTGCCGCCACGGTCTTCGAATGTATACATTTCCTTTTGAACGATATCTGTGGTATCACCCACACCCCGTGAAAACAGCTCCGTATGCTCAAAAATCGGTGTCCGAATTTCTTTATATTGGTACTTTTCACAAAGCTCACGCGCCTTCGTTTCAATCAGCTGCCACAGCTCCACTTCGCCTGGCAAAATATCCTGCGTCCCTCTTGGTAAGCTAATTGACATAGCAGAAAGCCCTCCTTCTTTTTTTCCTTTTTTATGTATAGCGGACATTTTTTCCAAATAAAAAAACTCCCATCCCTTGTATAAAACAAGGGACGGAAGTTTGCTTCCGCGGTGCCACCCTAGTTGAAAGGCCAAAAATTGCGTAAGCCTTTCCTCTCAAACAGTTAACGCCTGTCACGTTCTTCTCCTACTAGAGACCAGATCTTTTTCAGAGAGAAACCTACGGAGTGTTCCTTCATTAAGATTCATGCGGAAATACTTTCAGCCCGGGGCATTTCCTCTCTTTTCATGGATTTCGCCTTAACTACTATGCTCCATCATTGGTTCAGATAATTTCATTATTTAATAATAATACGGAGCATCGTCGGCAATGTCAAGCAAGAATTATGATCTTTCCAGCCGTTTTTTTAACTTTCTGACATCGCGCATCGATAATCCAAATTCAGAAGCAAGCTCAAATGTCCCTGAGTGCTGCTCTTTCTGAATAAAATCATGAAAATCCACCCCGAACAACCGTCCATCCATTGATTGTATGTTTGAAGCTTTGTCGCTTGCTCTCATGGCTAATCCCCCCTGATTGGACTTCCTATTATGCTTATTATTTCCAAACAGGGTAAATTCATTCGCTAATCCATCGCAATTTATTATTATATGGCCGAAATTGGCAATTTAGGAATGATTTTCAGTAAACTTTACGTTAAAATGAATTTTAAGAAGGAGGTTCACGATGACAAAAAAGTTAAGTTTACTGGTATTATCCGTTATTCTCATTTTCGGAGCCTTCCTGCCGCAAGAAAAAATGGAGGCTGCAGGTGGTTCGGTTGTCATTGCATCTGATACCGTCAATGTCCGTACCGGACCCGGTCTAAGCTATCCATTGGCGAAAAAGGCAGTACGAGGGGAAAAATATCCAATCGTTAAAGAAAAAGGCGATTGGATCCAAATTCAGCTTTCACTCGGGAAAACAGGCTGGGTCGTCAATTGGCTCGTTACAACCGATAAAGATAACACTGTGAAGGCTGCAACCGTTATAGAAAAAAATCAAGCCAAAGCCAACACTGGTCAGTTAAGGGTTCGCTCAGGTCCTGGGACAAGCTTTCAAGTGGTCGGTTCGTTAAGCAAAGGGCAAGATGTGACCATCCTCAGCCAAAACGAAAACTGGTATAAAATCTCATCCTCGTTTGGCGAAGGCTGGGTATCCAAAGAGTACATAAGTATTACATCTGTTAAACAGGAATCAAGTGCAACACCTGCCGCTGCCAAGGTGGCTGGTACAGCAGTGGTGAGTACCGACACATTAAATATTCGCAAGGGGCCCTCTGCGTCAAGCACCATTGTCGGCAAGCTGACAAAAGGGACAAGCGTTACAATCTTATCCAAACAAAACGACTGGGCTGAAGTCAGCTATCTAAAAGTAAAAGGATGGGTTAATGCCAAATATCTGGACAACCAAAGTGATGGTGTGAAGACGGCCGCCAAGAAGTCGACGAGCGATTTAAAAGGTACGGTAACAGCCTCAAGCCTTAGTGTCCGGTCTGATGCTTCATCAGATTCGAACGTAATCGGAAACGTTACCAAAGGACAAAGCTTTTCCATACTTGAGGAAAAAAATAATTGGCTGAAAATAGAGTACCAGTCTGGGAAGGTTGGCTGGGTTGCGGCATGGTATCTTGACCAGAGAAAAAATACAAAGCCCGTTTCTACTGAACAAGGAAAAACTGAACCTGAGAGTTCGATCACCATTCTGCAAAATGGATCAAATATTCGAACGGAGCCAAACACCCAATCTGACGTACTGCTTCGCGCCAATGAAGGAGACACCTTTCAAGTGAGCGGGGTAGAAAATGATTGGTATCAAATTAATTTAAAGGACGGCAGCACTGGATATATTGCCGGATGGATTGTCTCTGCCAACGGTACTGTGCCTCGTATCGAGAAGTCGGGTGCCGGTGGATATTTGAAGAATAAAACGATTGTTGTTGACCCTGGACACGGCGGCAGGGACGGAGGTACAACAGGAGCCAGCGGTACATTGGAGAAAGACCTTACCCTCCGCACAGCGAGACTTTTATACGATAAATTAAGGGCGGCAGGAGCGAATGTGTATTTGACACGCAACAGCGATACATTTATTTCACTACCATCAAGGGTAAGCATGGCCCATTCGAAAAATGCCGATGCGTTTATTAGCTTGCATTTTGACGCCAACGAAGACAGAAGTGCACGCGGGATAACCGGGTATTATTATCATGTTTACCAACGAAAGCTGGCGGAAACCCTTTATGCATCCGCGGTCGGGAAAACGAAACTGGGTGACCGCGGCGTTGCCATTGGCGATTACCATGTCATCCGTGAAAACAATCAAAAAGCAGTTTTGATGGAGTTAGGGTTTATCAGCAATCCTGAGGAGGAAATGACTGTTAAAACAGGCAGCTACCAGGAAAATGCAGCATCCGGGTTGTATGAAGGACTGGCAAGATATTTTAAAGAAAGTTAGCAGAAAAAAATAAAGGCTTGGCGCCTATTATGTGCCAAGCCTTTCTCTATGCTTTACTCTCAATTATTAATGTAACTGGACCGTCGTTGATTAATTGAACATCCATCATCGCGCCAAAGACACCTGTCTCAACGTGAATCCCTTTTTCACGAAGCAGTTTGTTAAAGGTCTCATAAATCCCAATTGCATATTCAGGTCTTGCCGCGTCAATGAAACTGGGCCTTCTGCCTTTACGGGTGTCCCCATACAGTGTAAATTGGGAGACCGACAGGATTTCACCGCCAACATCCAGCAGTGATAGATTCATCTTCTCGTCAGCATCCTCAAAAATTCTTAGGTTGGCCACTTTATCGGCAAGATAGGCTGCGTCCTCTTCTTTATCATCGTGGGTGACGCCAACCAAGAGAACAAGTCCGCTCTTGATTTGCCCCTTAACTTCTCCTGCGACAGTGACACTTGCCTGCTTACTGCGTTGAACAACTATTCGCATCCTCTAAAACTCCTTAGTTCATCATTCGGCGCACCGAATAAATATCCGGGATTTGTTTAATTCGGTCAACGACCTTTTGCAAGTGGCTAACGTTATGAATCGCGATTGACATATTGATTGTCGCCATTTTATTGCGGTCGGTTTTTCCCGAAACAGCCGAAATATTGGTTTTCGTTTCGTTAACTGCCTGCAGGACCTCATTCAGCACTCCGCGGCGGTCATAACCGCTGATTTCAATATCAACGTTATATTCCTTGCGGTCATTTAACGCGGATTCCCACTCAACCTGAATCAGTCTTGACTGGGCATCGCCTGAATCAATATTGGTACAGTCGGCACGATGCACAGACACCCCACGGCCTTTCGTAATATAGCCGACAATTTCATCGCCTGGAATTGGATTACAGCACCTTGACAGACGAATCAATAAATTGTCAATCCCTTGAACCCGGACACCGGACTCCCGCCTTTTAGCCGTCGGAAACGCCTTTAAGTCGGTGATGGCATTTGTAATACTTGCGGACTGTTCCTGGTCGCGTTTTTTGCGCCATTTTTCTGTGAGACGGTTGGCTACCTGCAGGGCAGTGACTCCGTTGTAGCCCACAGCTGCATACATATCTTCCTCGCTGGAAAAATTAAATTTTTCGGCTACTTTTTTTAGATTATCAGCCGTCATAATTTCTTTAATGTCAAATTCCATGTTGCGGATTTCTTTTTCAATCATTTCCTTGCCTTTTTCGACATTCTCTTCACGACGCTGCTTCTTGAAAAAGGCACGAATCTTGTTTTTCGCCTGTGAAGTTTGGGCAAGCTTTAGCCAATCCTGGCTCGGACCGTAGGAGTGCTTGGAAGTTAAGATTTCAATGATATCGCCGGTTTTAAGCTTATAATCCAGCGTCACCATTTTGCCGTTCACCTTTGCCCCAATCGTTTTATTGCCAATTTCGGAGTGAATCCGGTAGGCAAAATCAATCGGGACTGAACCGGATGGCAATTCAATGACATCCCCTTTTGGGGTAAATACGAATACCATGTCGGAAAACAAGTCAATCTTTAATGATTCCATAAATTCTTCCGCATTCGCGGTATCATTTTGGAATTCGAGAATTTCTCTGAACCATGTCAACTTTTGTTCAAAAGTAGAGCTGTCATTGATTGCCTTTCCCTCTTTATAAGCCCAGTGGGCGGCAATCCCGAACTCGGCAATCCGATGCATTTCAACCGTTCGAATTTGCACCTCAAGCGGGTCGCCCTTCGGCCCAATGACAGTGGTATGCAACGATTGATACATATTCGGCTTCGGCATCGCAATATAGTCCTTGAATCGTCCTGGCATTGGCTTCCAGCAGGTGTGAATAATCCCCAATACCGCATAACAGTCCTTTATGCTATTGACGACAATTCGGACAGCAAGCAGATCATAGATTTCGCTGAATTGCTTGTTTTGGAGTGCCATTTTTCGATAGATGCTATAAATATGCTTTGGACGTCCTGAAATCTCCGCTTTAATGGAAACCTCACCCATCCGCGCCTTTACTTCTTCAATAACATCCTCAAGATATTGCTCGCGTTCTGCCCGCTTCTTTTTCATCAGATTGACAATCCGGTAGTATTGCTGCGGATTCAAATATCTAAGCGCAGTATCCTCCAACTCCCACTTAATCTTGGAAATCCCCAGACGGTGTGCCAAAGGGGCGAAAATTTCAAGTGTTTCATTTGAAATCCGGCGCTGTTTTTCCAACGGAAGATGCTTGAGTGTCCGCATATTATGCAAGCGGTCAGCAAGCTTAATCAAAATAACCCGGATGTCCTGGGCCATAGCCACAAACATTTTCCGGTGATTTTCCGCCTGCTGCTCCTCATGAGACTTATATTTAATTTTTCCCAGCTTTGTAACCCCGTCAACAAGCATTGCCACTTCGTCATTAAACTCGGATTCGATATCCTTTAAGGTTACACTTGTATCCTCAACGACGTCGTGAAGAAAACCAGCGGCAACCGTTGCCGGATCCATCTCCAAATCTGCCAGTATCCCAGCAACTTGGATCGGATGAATAATGTAGGGCTCGCCGGATTTTCGATATTGGTCACGATGAGCATGTTTGGCGAATTCATACGCCTTTTTTACCATTTCAACATGCTCTTCGTTCAAATATGTTCTTGTCTTGTCGATGACTTGGTCGGCTGTTAACACTTGATCATTCGCCATGAAATCACCTTTATTTTTGACTAAAGTACGAGTCGGTATTTTATATATCATTTCATTCTATGAAAAATCGTTCCTAAATTAGAATGATTGTTACTATTATCGAAAAAAATGGCGGAGATGTAAAGAGATAAAGACTTTTTTCTGCAATTTATATGATTTTTGTCGAATTTTCCAATGAAAACAAACTTTATTAAAACTATATAAAGAGAGCACTCTTGCTCCCGAGTGCCCCTAAGAACTTATTAATAGTGCATTAATGTTAAGATATCATAACCTTCAAGCTTGTTGCGGCCTTCCAAATAAGATAATTCCACCAGAAAGGCAATTCCCGCAACAACGCCGCCCAGCTGTTCTACCAATTGTATTGTTGCATCAATCGTGCCGCCAGTTGCCAGTAAGTCGTCGGTGATCAGCACACGCTGGCCAGGCTTAATCGCATCCTTGTGAATCGTCAAAACGTCTTTTCCATATTCGAGGCCATAGCTGACTTTTATCGTTTCGCGTGGCAGCTTTCCTTCCTTACGCACTGGGGCAAAACCTACTCCGAGAGCATAAGCGACCGGACAGCCAATAATAAATCCACGTGCCTCAGGACCGACAATGATATCAATATTTTTATCTTGCGCGTATTCGACAATTTGATCTGTTGCATATTTATAGGCTGCACCATCGTTCATTAATGGCGTAATATCTTTGAAAACAATACCCTGCTTTGGATAATCCGGTACAATAGCCACAAATTGTTTTAAATCCATTCCTTAACTGCCTCCTCAAGCTTAACAGGCTCTTCAATCAGTGTATCAAACAAGGCTTTCAACTCCTGGAAGGAAGAAAACAGCAGTTCTTTTTCCAGTTCATATTGCTCCTGTTTTAATTGATAGGTTCTCGAGTCTGTTAAATCGCGCTTCTGCGCCGACCTGTTTAGTGTGATAAATCCATTGTTAATTGTAACAAAATCCAGTTCATAAAACACCTTTGACATAAATTTAATTGTTTCCTGCGACCAGCCTCTCGCTTTTGCAATATCCGCACCGTAACGTCTTAAGTCAATCGGTCCTTTTTTGAGCAGAAATGCATAGTACCATTTAAAGTGTTCGCGGGTTGGAACAGTGCTGAAGAAATCGCTGGATTCCTTGTAAAAATAAGTGTATATTCGCGCCGGCTGTTTCCCCTTCAATAACTGTGTCAGCATGTTTTTTGTTGTCGGAAAGTCTGCCAATACAAGATTGGCCTGGTGACAATCAAAGCGGACCGCCTCATCGGAATTTTGAATCAGGGCGGCATCATCTTTTAATATAGGGCTGATTTTTTCGAAATGGTCCTGGTTAAAAAAAACAATCTTCCTGGCTTCGACAGGAACAGCATCCACAATCGAGTGAAGCCGCTTTTGGCCGCGGAAATCAAATAACTGCCACTTAGGAATAGCGATGTCATGAACAAAAATTTGCGGTTTACGTATATTGTTCCATTCATTAACGGATAATTCCCCAATTAATGAAATTTTTGATACAGGAGAGATTTCATCAACCAATGGCCCCAAACCAAAGCCGACCCCATCCAAATTGGCACCATTATCATTGAGTAATATCTTTAAATGGTTTTGGTCGCTGCCTATTTTCTTGATGCTGGTAATGTTAACATTGTTTATTAACACCTTGGGCTTGGAATTGTCCATCCCAAAGGGGGCAAGCAAATTCATTTCTTCTAATGAGCCAAGATTAATATCCTCAAGATGAACCTCCTCATCAAGATAGGTCACCGGAATAAAATCCTCATCCGCTAAAGTTTCAGCGGCTAGGTGATTTAATCTTTCCCTTAACTCGGGAACATCATTTATGCTGAGCGTCATCCCAGCGGCTCCCGGATGCCCGCCAAAATGAGGCAAAATATCTCGGCAGGTTGACAAATTATGAAACAAATCAAATCCCGGAATGCTTCTCGCAGACCCTTTGGCAAGGCCTTTTTCGGAATCAAAGCTGAGAACGATCGTCGGCCGGAAGTATTTTTCGACAAGCCGGGAAGCGACAATGCCGATTACCCCGGCATTCCAGCCTTCCCTCCCGATGACAAGCACTTTGTTGGCAGGATCCGAGTACTTTGATTCCACTTCTTCCATTGCTTCTTCAGTAATCGTATTGACAATGGTTTGGCGCAATTTGTTAAGCTCATCCATTTCCTGCGCCAATTCTTCCGCTTCGGCGGGGTCATCAGTAAGAAACAGCCGAACAGCCAGCTCTGCGTCTTCCAGGCGGCCTACAGCATTGATTCTTGGTGCCAATGTAAATCCTACCGTTTCTTCGTTAACGGTCATTGGATTTATACCCGCTATTTTCAAAATGGCTTTTAGCCCGATTGTTTGGGTGGTTTTTAACTTTTCAAGACCTTTCTTGGCAATCAGGCGATTTTCGCCAGTTAACGAAACCAGGTCCGCAATAGTGCCAATAACGGCAATTTCCAATAAGTGCTCTGGAAGCCTGCCATAAAGGGCATGGGCCAATTTAAACGCAACGCCTACCCCTGCCAAGTCACGAAACGGGTATTGGCTGTCAGGAAGCTTGGGATGAATGATGGCCAAAGCTTCTGGTAAAACCGGTCCAGGTTCATGGTGGTCGGTAATAATCAGGTCAAGGCCAAGCTCTTTGGCAACAGCACCTTCGTGGACAGCGGATATGCCCGTGTCTACTGTAATAATCAATTTTATTCCTGCCTCCGCTGCTTGGCGGAACGCAGGTTCATTTGGGCCATAGCCTTCTGTAAACCGATTAGGTATATAAAATTGGACATTCGCTCCCAAATCACGAAGAGTAATCATCATAACTGAAGTGCTGCTGACACCATCGGCGTCGTAATCACCAAAAATGAGAATTGGCTCATTTTTTTCAATTGCTTCCCGAATCCGGTTAACGGCCAGATCCATTCCTTTTAGTAAATACGGGTCATGGAATTCATCCTTAGCAAATAAAAAATACCGTGCAGATTCAACGGTATCGAAGCCACGATTGACAAGCAGCGATGCAACAAAGGGTGTTATTTTCAATTCATTTTCCAGCTTTTTTGCTAGATGCTGGTCAGATTTACGAACAATCCATCTTGTTTTCGACTTTAACATGCATGTTTCACCCCTCAGACTTTCTTATTATACAGGAGTAGAAACCGGCTTTCAATGAGGATATTATTTGAAAAATAAAAACCGCAGAAGGCTGCGGTTTTTACTGAAAGTCATTAAACTTGTGGCTGATCGGAATATTTCCGTTTTTCTTTGACGGTTTTGATCACGCCTTTTTTCTTAAGTTCGCGGGTTTTAAACACATACCATAGCGGACCGGCGATACAGATGGATGAATATACACCTGCAATCAAGCCAACGAACAAGGCGATTGAGAAGTTCAGAATGGATTCACTGCCGAAGAAGATTAAGGCGACGACAGTAACCAGCACAGTCATTACGGTATTGACCGACCGGTTTAAGGTCTGCCGAATACTGACGTTTAGAACTTCAGCAATATCTTCATTTGTTTTAAGTCGCTTTCTCTTCTGCATGTTCTCACGCATCCGGTCGAAGGTAACAATCGTATCGTTAATCGAATAACCGACGATTGTCAGGACTGCCGCGATAAACGTTAAGTCCACCTCAAGCCGAGTGATGCTGAAAAAGGCTACCATAAAGAAGGCATCGTGGAGCAATGAAACAATTGCGGAAATTGCCATCGCCCATTCGAAGCGAACTGTAACATAAAGGACAATCCCGAGGGAAGCGATAAGCAGCGCAATAACTCCATTTTTGGCGATTTCTTTACCAACAGTCGGAGAAACCGTGCTTACATTTGGCTCGTTGCCGAATTCAGTCTTCAATTCAGCTTTTAGCTTAGCAATTTCATCCTTTGTCAAGACCTCTTTAAGGCGTGCAGAGGCCCGTTCGTTTTTATCGCCGGAAATTAAAATATCATCCGGTTTGATGTTATGCTCATTTAAAACAGTTTCTACCTTTTGGGTAGTTAATGGTTGGTTCGATAATACCTCGATCCGAGTTCCATTGGAAAAATCAATGGACAAATTAAGACGGAAAACAAGTAACAAAACAATCCCAAGCGCTAACAAAGCACCTGAAACAATGAAGAATATTTTTCTCGTTTTAACAAAGTCCAGCTTGTCCCATCTCGTAGGAAGATCCAACGTATCAAAGTTTTCGGAAATATCATGGATCGCTGATTCCTTGACAGCAAACCAACTCTTCCTTTTATTTAAGAATCCGCTGTGAACCCATAAAGCAAGAAATAGCCTCGATAAGAATACTGCGGTTAAAAAGCTCAACGCGATACTGACTAAAAGCATTGTCGCAAATCCTTTAATGGAGCTTGTTCCATAGAAGAATAGGACAGCAGCTGCCAAAATCGTCGTTAAGTTCCCATCTAGAATGGACGAGAATGAGTTTTTGCTTCCGGCCTGGAACGCGGACTTAACCGACTTGCCGACCTTCAGTTCTTCGCGAATCCGTTCATAGGTAAGAATGTTGGCATCTACCGCCATCCCGACCCCTAGAATAAGGGCCGCTATGCCCGGCAGCGTTAAGACAGCATTCATCCAATCAAAGACTAGTAGCACTAAGTAAATATAAACCGATAAGGTGACCGTTGCGATAAATCCGGGAAAACGGTAATAAACAAGCATAAACAAATAAATGAGGGCAATCCCGATAAGACCAGCCAGAATTGTCTTATTTAACGCCTGCTCACCAAATTGCGCCCCGACGGAAGTTGAGTAAACCTCCTTCAGTTTAACAGGGAGGGCACCGGCGTTTAACAAGGAAGCCAATGTTTGCGCTTCTTCCGCTGTAAAGCTTCCGACAATAGAAACGGTATCCTGGTTAAACACTTGATTTACAGTTGGTGCCGATAAATATTTTGGCTTTTCTTTTGTGATTTCAGATTTAAAGGAGTCTTTTCCTTCCTCAAAATCCATCCAAATAACCAGAACATTATTTGGTCTCATATTGACTATATCTTGGGTAACCTTACGGAACTTGTCAGCACTTTTTAATGTCAATGAAACACTTGGTGCTCCGTTTTCATCAAACGTCTGCTTGGCTCCGCCTTCCTTCAAATCTGTCCCGTCCATCATCAGTTTATCATTGGCATCACGGAAGGTCAGGTTCGCTTGTGTTGACAGGATTTCCCTGGCTTCATTTTGGTCCTCGACACCAGCAAGCTGAACGCGGATCCGGTTTGAACCTTCAATTTGAATATTAGGTTCACTTACACCGAGAACATTGATCCGTTTATCAAGCGCCTTGGCAGTACTGGCCAATACATCACTATCAATTTTTTGGCCCTTTTTCGCAGGCTGTACTTCGTAAAGTACTTCAAAGCCCCCCTGCAAGTCCAATCCAAGCTTGATGTTTTTCAGAATTCCATTTGTTGTTACTCCCATTGTGCTTCCCAATAATACAAGGATTAACAGGAAGGCGACAATTCGACTGCGTTTTACCATTATGTATTGTTCCTCCTTAGTACGCCATGCAAAAGGCACTTACAAAAGCTGCAAAAAAATAAAAAAAGTCACTGCTACCATTATGGAATAACTCACAAAGAGTGTCAATTTACAAAAAATTGAATCCTTATTTCAATAATTCACTTAACTCGTTTTCATCTTCAAATGAGAACTCAGCCGTTTTATAGGCTTCGATTTGTGCATAGCTTAGATAATCGCTGACTTTCACCGAGAGGATGTCCTGGATGACCTCAAAAAGCTTCGCTTCTTCTTTTGCCTTGCGCCATTTCTTCTTGATTAAAAATTCCCAAAATTCCTGCTCTGTAACCGCGTCATACCCAAGCAGGCGAAACTCTTCCAATTTGCTGATGATTGCCGGTTGTACCTGTGTGCGCAATTCATCATGCCCAAGGCTATGTTCCATGTCATCTTCCCCCTCGGAGAAACTCTCCCGATATAATAAAGTGAAACTTCAATCAGTGGGGGTTTTTTCCATGCCCCACTGATTGTTAGTTGAACCAATCGGACATTTACGGGCAGTTATCCCCCACCTATATTCTTTAATTCGTCTAGTTTTACTGCCCGTTAATGTGGGATAAAAATACAAAAAGCCGGACAACTTGTCATGCTTTGTCCACCATGGTGCATATAGTTAATTGTATATGATTTCGCCTATTTTGAGAAGGTGGGAAGTGGAATGTCTAAGTTTTTAAAAGGGACTTTCATCCTGTTGATTGCCGGATTAATTACACGAGTCCTTGGTTTTATTTATCGGATTGTCCTCGCGCGCAGCATTGGCGAAGAAGGCGTCGGTTTATATATGATGGCTTATCCAACTTTTATTCTTTTAGTAACGATTGTCCAGCTCGGGCTGCCAGTGGCCATCTCAAAAAATATTGCCGAGGCGGAGGCAAAGAAGGATTATGGTGAAATTAAAAAAATACTTGTCGTATCCCTTTCTATAACCATTTCGTTGTCGCTTATTCTTACACCAGCATTAATCCTATTGGGCCCCCTTTTATCTACAACACTTTTTACGGATGATAGGACGTATTATCCTTTAATGGCGATTATTCCTGCCGTTCCCATTATCGCTGTTTCATCCGTATTAAGAGGCTATTTCCAAGGACGGCAGAATATGCGGCCGTCGGCGTTTTCACAGATTTTGGAGCAGCTAGTTAGAATTGCATTAATTGCATCCGTTACAAAAGCTTTTTTTCCCTACGGTGTCGAATATGCTGCAGCAGCGGCAATGGCCGCATCCGTCATTGGCGAGCTGATTTCGCTTATTTACCTGCTAACTACCTTCAAATTGAAAAAACGCTTTAAATTACGGAAGAATTTCTTCCAATTTGTCCATAAAGGAAAACGAACATTCAATGATTTAATGAGTATCGCGTTACCGACGATGGGGAGCAGAATGATTGGTTCGGTCGCTTGGTTTTTCGAACCGATCGTGGTGGCCCACAGCCTGGCTATTGCAGGTGTACTCGCCATGGATGCAACAAAGCAATACGGCGCTTTAACTGGCTACGCGATGCCGCTGTTAATGCTGCCGTCCTTTGTTACCTTTTCATTGGCAACCTCACTTGTTCCGGCAATTAGCGAGGCAAATTCAGTGAGAAACTTTAAATTGATTGAATACCGGCTGCAGCAGGCATTGCGCTGGACCTTTCTAACGGGCGGACTGGCCGTGATTGTTCTTTATGTACTGGCCGACCCGCTTATGCAGCTGATGTACGGTTCCAACAAAGGTTCCTACTTCATTCAGCTGATGGCTCCTTTCTTTTTGTTTTATTACTTTCAGGGTCCCCTGCAGGCCGTTCTCCAGTCGTTAAATCTGGCAAGAGCGGCGATGATTAATAGCCTGATTGGGGCGGTTGTAAAAACGGGGGTTATCTTCCTATTAGCCTCCCAAGCCTCTTTCGGGATTACCGGGGCAGCTCTAGGGATTATCGTCGGTTTTGTCCTGGTGACCATTCTGCATTTTGCCACCGTGTTAAAAAAAGTGTCCATTTCCTTGTACATTCGTGACTATGCAAAAGGGTTTATCGCCATGGGCGCTGCCGGCTGGCTTGGGTATTGGATATTTGAACATGTTTTTATTGCGGAGCATTTAGCAGTTCGAGTGCTATCCTCCGCTACCGGAATGGGAATAGCCTATCTGGCCATGTTACTGGTATTAGGGCTGATTAAACGGGAAGAACTGCAGCGCATCCCCTGGATCGGCAGCCTGTTTGCCTGAAAAGTAAGGAAGACACGCCTACGGTTAATTGGCGTGTCTTTATTGTTCATCCATTAGGTCAACGAAAAATTTTCCATTCTCATAGCTGCAAAACGAAATTTTTTTTATATCCCGATATCCTTGCTTTTTCAATTCTTGGCGCAGCCAAAGATTCGTTTTGTTAATTTTTCGCAAGTTTTCCTCGTCAATCGTTCCATCTAGGATTAACGGAATCGTGATATCTCCGGATTTTGTTTCATTGTTTGTCTTTAGCTTTTCGATGACAGACAAACTTCCCGAAGACTCCAAGATGGCAAATTCAACATCACCAATGCTTCGGATATTTTTCTCTCGAAGCTGGGTCAGTAAATCGTCAAAATTATATCGCTGTTTCCGCATCGCATCCTCATCGACTTTTCCCCTGTTAATAATAATGCTCGGTTTCCCGTCTACCAAATCGCGAAATTTTTTACTTTTTAAAGAAAAAAAAGCCATTGAAATTTGGATGAGCATTAAAATGACCATGGGCAGGATTGCATCGAATATCCGGACGTTTGGCCGCTCAATCGCCACAACAGCCAATTCGCCAATCATGATAAACACAACAAGGTCAAGAATACTTAATTCGCCAATTTCACGTTTGCCCATTACCCTGAAAATAATATGGATTAATATATATAAGATAAGAGTTCGAAAAATAATCTGCAAAAAATTCTCCACAGCTGCTCGCTCCTTTTCATGATTCAATTATATAGTGTCTACAACACTTGAAGATTCATGAAAGGAATTACCTTCCAAAAAAGTGAAAATTTTAATTCTACTTTGGGACACCCCTGAATACGCTTGTACTAAGAAAGAATCTGTTTTTCCGGGGCAAAGTTTATTATCAGTCTGCCGGATGCGGAAGGGGGAGAGAAAAATCGAATCAAGAAGCTTTGGTACTGCGATACTGTATGGATTGATTTTTATCTTTGGCTTTGCAGTTGTCTGCAGCCTGATTTTTTCCTTAATTCTTAGGTTCACATCCACCCAAGAATCTACGCTTCAATATATTGTGACAGCTTTATCTTTTATCGGACTTTTTGGGGGCGGGTTTCTATCAGGAGGCAAGAAAAAGGAAAAGGGCTGGCTTATTGGCGGGTTAACTGGCCTCGTTTACTCGTTTATTGTCTTTTTATTTCAATATCTGGGCTATGACCGCTTGTTTGATGCCGAGCAGGTCATTTATCATACCTGCTACACATTAATTGCGATGATGGGTGGCATTTTGGGGGTTAATATTGCGAATAGCAATTCCAGAACCGCGTAAAACGGAAAAAGGAAGCCATTCCATTTGAGGAGGGCTTCCCTTTTTTAAAATCGTTTAGCTCCAAAGCCTAAAGGCCCGATTTACAATTTAAACTTCGGCCGTTTTCGCAGATTCCGTAACTTCACGGATCGCAGAACGGTCGTATGTAAGACGGCTGCCGTCTCCGCACTTAATCACGACTTTATTTTCATCGATAGAGTCAATAAAACCATGCAAGCCGCCAATCGTGACGATTTTGTCACCCTTCTTCAAATCGCTTTGCATTTGCTGAACCGCTTTTTGGCGTTTCTGCTGGGGACGAATTAATAAGAAATAAAACAATACAAACATTAAAATTAATGGAATGAGTGTACTTGCTCCCTGCATCTAGTTTCCCTCCTTTCAAAAATCATCTATTAGAAATTTTTTGCATCCGGTTTGTTGAAACCATATTGCTCAAAAAATTCTTCGCGGAAATCACCAAGCCGGTCTTCCATAATGGCTTGTCTGACTTTCTCCATTAATCTTAACAGAAAATAGAGATTATGATAAGACGTTAATCGTATTCCAAACGTTTCATTACAGCGAATTAAGTGACGAATATAAGCACGGCTGTAATTTCGGCATGTATAGCAATCGCACTCGGGGTCAAGAGGACCGTAATCTCTGGCATATTGCGCATTTTTTACGACTAGGCGCCCCTGGCTAGTCATCAAAGTACCGTTTCTAGCTATCCTTGTCGGCAAAACACAGTCAAACATATCGATTCCGCGAATCGCCCCGTCAATCAAGGAGTCCGGCGAGCCGACGCCCATCAAATAGCGAGGTTTATTGGACGGTAGGAGCGGCGTCGTAAATTCGAGCACCCGATTCATCACATCTTTTGGTTCACCCACTGAAAGGCCGCCAACCGCATAGCCCGGAAAATCTAGCGAAACAAGATCTTTAGCACTTTGACGGCGCAGTTCCTCATATTCGCCGCCTTGAACAATGCCAAACAATCCCTGATCTTCCGGCCGCCCGTGGGCCTTTAAGCAGCGTTCGGCCCAGCGTGATGTCCGCTCGACTGACTTTTTCATATATTCGAAGGTTGCCGGATATGGTGGACACTCGTCGAATGCCATCATAATATCGGAACCGAGGGCATTTTGAATTTCCATTGCCTTTTCCGGTGACAAAAATAATTTCTCACCGCTGAGGTGGTTGCGGAAATGGACGCCCTCCTCCTCAATTTTCCTGAACTCACTTAAACTGAACACCTGAAACCCGCCGGAATCGGTCAAAATCGCCCGGTCCCAGTTCATGAATTTATGCAGGCCGCCTGCTTCCTTGATGATCTCATGTCCGGGACGGAGCCATAAATGATAGGTATTGCTTAAAATAATCCCGGCACCCATTTCTTTCAGGTCCTCTGGCGACATCGTTTTCACCGTCGCCAGCGTACCGACAGGCATGAACGCTGGAGTATCAAATGAACCGTGCGGAGTATGGACACGGCCAAGCCTTGCCCCCGTTTGTTTACATGTTTTAATTAATTCATAGCGAATCGCTGTCAAAATTGTTTTCTCCTTCCATCTGTTTATCTTAGATGATAAACATCGCATCGCCAAAGCTGAAGAAGCGGTAGCGCTCCTCAACAGCGGTGTTGTAGGCATGTAAAATATGTTCCCGGCCAGCCAACGCACTAACCAGCATGATCAGGGTAGATTTTGGCAGGTGGAAATTCGTAACCATCCCATCAATCGCTTTGAATTCGTAGCCAGGATAGATAAAAATACTTGTCCAGCCGCTGCCTTCTACAAATTGGCCATTATTGGCGGAGGCAATCGTCTCCAGAGTCCGGGTCGATGTGGTCCCAACCGTAATAATTCTTCCACCGCTGTTTCTCACTTCGTTTAACAATCTTGCCGTTCCTTCCGTTACCATATAAAACTCGGAGTGCATATCATGTCCTTCAATATCATCGACATTAACGGGTCTGAAGGTTCCTAATCCGACATGCAGGGTAATGAAGGTGACATGAACACCTTTTGCTTTAATCTCTTCAAGCAGCTCTTCGGTAAAATGAAGACCTGCTGTGGGTGCTGCCGCTGACCCGGGTTCGCGGGCATAAACAGTCTGGTAGCGGTCCCGGTCCTCCAGCTGTTCTTTTATATAGGGCGGCAAAGGCATTTCCCCCAGCTGATCAAGAACTTCATAAAATATTCCCTCGTATGTAAAATCCAACAGGCGGCCGCCATGCTCGGATGTACCGGTACAAACTGCTTTCAGGAGCCCATCACCAAATACAATCTCCGTGCCTTCTTTGACCCGTTTAGCGGGCTTTACAAGTGTCTCCCATTGGTCGCCTTCTGTCTGCTTAAGAAGGAGGACCTCAATTTTGGCTCCAGTATCTTCTTTCACACCAAAAAGGCGTGCAGGAAGTACCTTTGTATCATTCAATACTAGGCAGTCCCCTTCACGCAAATATTCAGTAATATTTTTAAAAACTTCATGTTTTATATCGCCTGTTTCTTTATCCAAGACCATCAATCTGCTGTCGGTTCTTGTTTTGAGCGGAACCTGAGCAATCAATTCTTCTGGCAAATGAAAATCAAACAAATCTACTTTCACAAAAAACACACCTTACTTCTTTCATTTCAGCTTCGCACCGATAAAATAGAATATCACAGACAAGATAATACTTACAATAATAGAAGTGACAAGCGGGAAATAAAATGTAGTATTCCCTTTTTTAATGACAATATCCCCGGGAAGCTTGCCGAGATGCAAAAACGGCATTAAAAACCCGATTAGAAAAATAACCGCGCCAATAATCATCAACGCTTTGGATAGGCCTGTCACGGCGCTGGCACCTCCATGCCAAAATGATGATAAACATTCGCTGTCACGATTCGCCCCCTTGGAGTACGCTGGAGGAACCCAATTTGCAGAAGATAGGGTTCATAAACATCCTCTATCGTTTCAGCTTCTTCACCGATTGATGCCGCAATGGTATCAAGCCCGACAGGACCACCGCGGAATTTTTCAATAATTCCTTTGAGCAGCTTGTGGTCGATATGGTCGAGGCCAAGCCTGTCAACCTGTAGGAGTTCCAACGCTTCTCTTGCGAGCGGAAGATCGATAGAGCCGTTGCTCTTGACCTGGGCAAAATCACGCACCCTCCTGAGCAGACGGTTGGCAATCCTTGGGGTCCCCCTCGCTCTTCTTGCGATTTCCGCCGCCGACTGGCCGTCAATTTCCGTTTCGAATAATTCGGCCGTGCGTTTCACAATGCTTGTCAGTTCATCTTCTTTATAATACTCGAGCCGGCTCAAAACTCCAAATCTGTCGCGGAGAGGTGCCGATAACGCCCCTGCCCTTGTAGTAGCACCGACAAGCGTAAACGGCGGGAGGTCGAGGCGGACGGATCTGGCAGTCTGACCCTTACCAATCACGATATCAAGGCAAAAATCTTCCATCGCCGGGTACAGGACCTCTTCAATTGATTTAGGCAAGCGGTGAATCTCATCGATAAATAACACATCACCGGGTTCAAGTGCCGTAAGAATGGCTGCTAGGTCCCCCGGCCGTTCTATCGCCGGTCCTGAAGTTGTCCGAATGTTAACACCCATCTCATTGGCGATGATTACCGCAAGAGTCGTCTTTCCGAGGCCCGGTGGCCCATATAAGAGGACATGGTCCAATGTCTCGTCGCGAAGCTTAGCCGCTTTGATGAAAACCTCAAGATTCCCCTTTACCTGCTCCTGTCCAATGTATTGCCTTAAGGTTTGCGGCCTGAGGCTCTGCTCAAAGCTTATTTCACTTTCGTTCACTTCACTGGAAATAATCCGGTTTTCCATTGATTATCACCTATTTCAAAAGCCGCTGCAGGGCCTTTTTAATGTATTGGTCTGTTGACAACTGTTCTTTGCTCAGTTCCGGTGAAATCTTTTTAATTTCCTTCTCGGAATAACCTAACGCCCTCAGGGCAAGAATAGCTTCTTCAAGCGCCAAGTTATCTGTCTTCGCCTGTGTTGGCAGCTTATCGGCATTAAATAAATTTGGAAAATAATCAGGGACAATGGACTCTAACTTGCCCTTCAAATCCAGAATCATCTGGCGCGCCGTTTTCTTACCCACGCCCGGGAATTTTACCAGGAAGGCTTCATCTTCGTTTTCAATCGCAGCAATAACTTGCTGGACCTCTCCAGACGCTAGAATGGCCAGCGCACCCTTCGGCCCGATGCCCGATACATTTAATAGCTTGGTAAACAGCATTTTTTCTTCCCGCGTTTGGAATCCGTATAACGCCATGATATCTTCACGAACATAGTGGTATGTATAAACAGTAACCATTGTTTGCATTTTACCGGAGTAAGCAAACGGATTAGGCGCGGCAATTTGATAGCCGATCCCGTTGTTCTCAATGACAATATATTCCGGTCCGACAAATTCGACGGTTCCTTTAATAAATTCGTACAATCCGATTCTCTCCCAAATTTTCTCTCGAAAAATTTCTCTACGTGCGTTTTTCGCACTGTATTTCATTCTAACATACAACCTTGAACTATTTGAAGAAAAGCAAAAAAAATCAGCCTGATTCAACTAAAAACAGTCTGATTTAAAATGTATTATTCATTTTTTATCGAATACGGTTTGAATGTTTCCAAAACCTCTACATAACGATCCTTTGTTTTGATCGGTATCCCCTGCAACAATTCCTGCTGGGCTTTGCTTTCAAGCTTTTTAACATCTATTTGAAAAAATGATTGGATAATTCGCAATCGGTCTGGCCGCCCATTAAAAATCGTCAAAACTCCATCCTCCGTCAATCCGAAATACCCGTTTGCTTTTAACAAAGGAGAAATATCGTCAACCTGCTTTTTAAAAACAAAGGTTGATTCATCATTTCTGAGGAGCTGCCATTGGTCATATTTAGCCCAAAAGTTCTCCATCGACCAGCATGTCTCCTGAATAACCTCCTGGCTGATTTCGCCATCCAAATAATTTCGTTCCAAAATTACCGTGATCTGCAGTGGTTCCTTATTGAGCTGTGCGCCAGCTTTAGTTGCTGTTCCCCAAATCGCATCGCCGGCTAAAATGGCAAGAATGACTGGTACCGCCATTATCGCTTTTCGATTGAACCTCATGCTACTCACCTCTTCCTCGGAAGAATTGAACAAACTTTACATTACTAGTTTAGCCTTATTTTCCCTTTTTATCCTTGATAGTAAAATTGCAAAAGGACAAAGCACAATCGCTTTGTCCTTAGGGATTATTTTGGCTCCGGCTGGCGGACCTCATTGTTGATGTTGCGGTCTCGACCGAGTGCACCTTCATCCGTATCAACCTTTACAGATCGGTCTTTGACAAGAGGCTGTACCGCATTTTCAATCGCGCGCTTTGTTTCGGCGGCTCTGCTTTGATCATTTAATTTTACCGATATTCTGACAGTATTGCCATAGGAAACGGACCGGATGCTTCGAACATTATCGACATCTCGTACCCTGTTTCTGATTTGATCCGTTATTCGCTCTTGAAATCCTGGATCGACCACAGAACCGGAATTCGTATTGCCGATATCTTTATTTAAATGGCCGTGGTAATTTACATCGCTTGTACTGAACCGGTTGTCGCGCTGGAACCAGTTACGGTCTGTTTTTGCCAAAGGCGTCGTCGGATTTTTTGGATGCCCGTTTTCATCTTTTTCTTGAAGCATCTTCCTTCTGTTATCCTTGTCGAGACGGCCCTCATCCCCCAAATTATGATCCATCATTTCCATCAGTCCGCCGTCATTATCCCGCAGAAAACCATTGTTAGTCGTCCGATGATTTTCATTTGAATAATATCCTAGTGGTAATGCATTATTATTGGAATCATTAGCGGTTGAGTGGTCATTGTTATTGGCACAGCCCGCTGCTCCTGCCAGCAAAAGAATGGATAAAGGAATCATCCACCGTTTCTTGTTCAAGCGAAAAACCCCCTCGCGCAAATCTGAGCATTTTCCAGCTCATGATTAGGTTGTGATTTAGGGGGAATTTCATTCTATTGCGAACCTACATGATTATTCCAACATATCCTTCAATTTTTCAATAAACTTTTTCCTGTTGTTAAATTGCCCAATCGACAAGTCGATGACCGAGTTTAATTTTTTCTGTTCTCGATACCAATTTTCCCTAATAATTCGATTCCACTCGCGATAAATGTCAGCAGGATAGACTAAGGCAGTTAGGAATGCCTGATCGTTCAAATATTTCTTAAGTTGTTTGTGGCTGAACAGTTTTTCTAAGGACCAGTCTAGATAAGGGAGAATGCGGTTGGCATACTGCAAATAATCGTAAGCCGGAGGGCCGATATTAATTAAATCAAAATCAATCAGATAAAGCTGCCCGGCCCGATTGCGCATAAAATTATGATGGGCTACATCACCATGAAGGATCACCTGCGGTTCGTCCCCGAACTCCAATTCATTATTAATTTTTGATAAAGACCATTGACCCCATGAGAGGATTTCGTTTGTATAAGGTTCGGCAATAAAATAGCGGAGGAAGTGAAGATTATTGGTAAATTGCTGAAATCTCCCCACCCATTTCCCATTGATGTCGCCTTGTGGCAGCAAAGTCCGATATCTCGCTTCAAATGCTGCCGTTGACTGGTGAAATCGCTCCAGGAGATCTAATCCTTCCTGGCGGTTTTTTTGTGAATGGTAGGAAAAAACAGTTTTACTAGGTGGAATATATTCGATGCAGCCAAAATAAGTGCCTTCAAAAAACAACTGTGAATGGACCGGAGGAACAATGAATTTGTAGGTGTTTAAAAACCCCTCTTTTCTAAGCGTGTCTGTAAAGGCCTCTTGCAGTTTAAGTCTTTGATTTGTTTGATATCCTTTTACAATAAACGATTGATTTTTTGTTTTTATAAAAAATACATTTTCCCGAAACGCGCGAAATTTAACGATGTCTTCCTTAAACTGCGATTTAAAATAAGAGAAGAGACGATCGAGGTAAGAATCGTCTCTCATGTTGTTGTTATTATTAACTGCTCTCATCGGAATAACCTTGTGTTCCAAAGGAATCTGTTCCGACCGGTCCTATGCCGTAGGGGTTCATAAACGGCGGCTGGGCCACATTCACTGGTGCTGTATATGGCGCGCTGTAAATAGGCGGGGTTGGCGGTACAAATGTTGGCAGCTCCGGTGCTGGAGCCTGAGCCGGTGCCCCACATCCGCAATCCTCTAATGAGCCTGTTCCAACCGGCAGGCTTTGCGGTTGAGTGCTGCCGGCCGGCAGCATTGCTGGCGATGATTCGATTTCAAAAGACGGAAAAGCTCCCGGTGCTCCTGCCATTTGCGGGTAGCCATAAGGCGTGGCACCATATTGTGTTCCAGTCCCGTAAGACGATCTCATTTGCGGATTACCCATTGTTCCATCAGGACCTGATCGCATCGACGGACTAAATCCCATCCCCGTAGGATATCCGCCTTGCATTGGCATTCCCGCCGGATTGGCGCCTAATTCCGCCTGTCCTTGGGGAAATCCAGGTGTTTGCCCATATCCTATTGGCATTTGATTATAGCCCATTGGCGTCTGCCCATATCCCATTGACATTTGATCGTAGCCCATCGGCATTTGGCCATAGCCAGCTGGATATTGGCCTTGCGGAAATTGGCCGTAACCTGCCGGGTATTGACCCATCGGCATTTGCTCATAACCCATTGGTGCTCCGTACGCTCCAGGCATTTGACCGGCTGGCATTTGGGCAGTACCCATAGGCATTTGGCCATACGCGCCCGGCATCTGCGCGTATCCGGCAGGGTCCATCGTCATCGGCTGCTGATAACCAGGATTAAATGTGGTCCCCATCATGGCCCCTGGATTTCCTGCACCCATTACTGGCATTTGTGGCATAAATGATGAAGATTCATCACCAAAATGGTGCGGCACAAACCCCGCTCCAGCGACTTGCGGGTACCCTGCAGGAACACCGGCGGCCATTCCTGGTGCCATTCCTGGTACCATTCCTGGTGCCATTCCTGGTGCCATTCCTGGTGCCATTCCTGGTACCATTCCTGGTACCATTTCAGGTGCCATTCCAGGTGCCATTGGCATCCCCATTCCTAGCTGATAAGGCATGGCCGGCATCACCGGGAAACCGCCAAATGGCGGACAAAATCCTGGACCAGGCATAACAGGCGTGACAGGAACACAATATTCCTGTACCGGCATTTCAACTGGTGTTGGTACAGGAACAGGATTGGCTTGAATTGGAAGCGGAGCCGGAATAGGATTTGCTTTTATCGGAACTTCCTTCATCGGCATTTGTTTTATGGGCATTTCTTTGATCGGCATTTCTTTGATCGGCATTTCTTTGATTGGAACTTCTTTTATCGGAATTTCCTTCTTTGGAATCTCTTTGGCAGGAAGTATAGGCATTTTTGGCTGTTCTTTTACCGCCATTTTTTTCATTTGTGTAATATAATGTTGATGGATGTCTATTTCAGGAGCTACTTGCAAAGGCATTTTTGGAGTATAAGGCGCTTTCGGTACTTCTTTGATGATCGGCTGCTCTTTTATAGGCACTTCTTTTACCGGCATTTCCTTAATGGGTGCCTCTTTTTTCGGCATCTCTTTTATCGGCGCTTCTTTTTTCACTCCCAGATGGACAGGCCCTTCTTTTTTAATGGATCCTCCTGAAGTCGGAACCTTTATTTTCATACCGGGCATAATCATATCAGGGTTACTGAGCTGTGTGTTCATCTTTTTCAGCTCTTCAAAATTTACGCCGTACTTCTTGGCGATCTTCCAAAGAGTATCCCCTTTCTGTACGATATGGATCTTCACTCTGATTTCCCTCCTATGCATAAGTCCATATAGTGTATGTGTAAATGGGCAAAGTGCTATCATTCTTCACAAAAACTTATGCTAATTTTTATCAAATTATGTTTGTACCGACAAAAGACCCTATTGGCTTCGGGGTGTGATGAATTTTAATTTGGTACACAGTATGTTAAAATTGGTAATCATGCTGATTCGTAAGGAGCGTTTTGGATGGAACAGAAAAAGATTCTTGGGGAAGAGCGGAGACAATATATCTTACAATTACTAAAATCAAGTACTGCGCCGATAACGGGGAGTGAACTGGCCGAGCGAACGAATGTAAGCCGGCAGGTTATCGTTGGCGACATAACGCTGCTTAAGGCTAAAAATGAACCCATTATCGCGACCAGTCAGGGGTACATATACTTGCAGCAGGCGGCCAATGCCCAGGTCGTTGAACGTACCATTGCCTGCCGCCATACACCCGAGGAGACAGAAAAGGAATTGATCATTTTTGTCGACCATGGGGTAACAGTAAAGGATGTGCGGATAGAACATGCGGTTTACGGAGACCTCACAGCTTCGATTATGGTTTCCAATCGGCAGGAGGTAAAGCAGTTTATGGAAAAAGTCCGCACTACAAAGGCATCATTTTTATCAGAATTAACCGGCGGGATTCACCTGCATACTGTTTCGGCAGGCAGTGAAGATGCACTGGATAAGGTGGAGGACGCTCTTAGGGCTGAAGGGTTATTGATGGTTTAAGAAGTCTAGTGGAGAAAGAAAGTCCGTAGAATACGGCTCCTACGGACATTTTTGTTGATTTTCCATACCGTATTGTCCGCAGAACAGCTTCCTGCGGACATTTTCGCTGATTTTCCATACCGTCTTGTCCGCAGAACACATTCCTGCGGACATTTTTGTTGATTTTTCATACCGTTTTGTCCGCAGAACACTAAATTTTTAAGTTAATTTAATTCCAACATAATCTTAGGGTAGCTTCCGAGCACTTTCACACCACAGCCCAGTGCCTCCATTTCCGCAATTGCACCTGGAATCAAGACTTCATCCAGCTTCATTTCGATATCGATGACAAAAAAGTAATTTCCGATTCCGGTTTTCATTGGACGCGATTCAATTTTTGAGAGATTCAATCTCCGCCAAGCAAATGCCGACAGTACCTGATGCAACGCCCCCGCCTGGTCGGATGGCAGCGTCACCATCAACGTAGTTTTATAATAATTTGCTCCGCTAAACTCTAGCAGTTGCTCCTGATTTTCTGTCAACACGACAAAACGTGTGTGATTATAATCAAAATCATGAATATTCCTTTTTACAATTGTCAGCCCATACTCCTCGGCCGCCAATTCATTGGCAATGGCAGCAATATTACTCTCAGGAGTTTCCTGCACCATTTTAGCTGCCGCGGCAGTAGATGACTTGCTTTCTGATGGCACCCCTTTAAATTGCTTATGTAAAAAACGGTGACACTGGGCAATCGCATGAGAATGGCTATAAATTCTCGTTACCTCCTGCCAGTTTTCGGCGTTGGCAGGATGAACCATAAAATGCTGTTTAATAGGAAGGGTAATTTCCCCAACAATCGGAATATCCACCTCCTGGGTCAAATAATCAAGCGTTATGTTAACAGAGCCCTCCAAGGCATTTTCGAGCGGAACAACGGCAAGGTCAATATCGTTGTTAACAACGGCATCCATGCATTCGGGTATTGTCTGAAAAGGTAGATGTTCTTGCGTTTTAAATACCTTTTTAACGGCGAGTTCAGTAAATGTTGCCTTTGGACCTAAATATCCTACTTTCAATTTCCTCTTCTCCCTTTTCTGATGTACAAAATTAGAAATTTCCGAAAAATATTATTAAAAAAGAAAGCCGGGACAGGCTTGTGAACATAAATCACTACGCTCCTGTTCCCAGCACTTCGACCTTCTCGACAAACTCAAGCTTCCTCAGATTTGCAAGCAGGTCATTGATATCATTCGTCAGTCCGGCGGTGTTCAGAGACAGGGTCACGTTCGCCCGGCCTTGAAGCGGGATGGTCTGGTGAATCGTCAACACATTGCAGCCTGAAGCCGCAACAACAGCCAATAATTTTGACAATGTCCCGGAACGATCCTCGAGATGGAAAAACAATGAGATAATTCGCTCTTTCGACACTGTGGAAAATGCAAAAACGGTATCTCTATATTTATAAAAGGCACTTCGGCTTAAATCGACCTTTGAAACAGCATCCCCAATCGATTCGGCCTTGCCTCTTTCAAGGAGGTCCTTTGCTTCAATCGTTTTCTTCATGGCCTCTGACAACACATCTTCGCGGACTAAATAAAATTTTTTCTCAAAATTATCCATGCCCAACCTCTCCCTCTTTGGGACCCCTCATTATTCAATAAACTCGAATTCAAACTCCAATAACTTCACAATATCCCCGTCTTTTGCGCCACGTGCCCGAAGTGCATCGTCGACTCCAAGTCCGCGTAATTGACGTGAGAAACGGCGAACGGATTCATCTCTTGAAAAATCAGTCATCTTAAACAGCCGTTCGATCTTTTCACCAGAAACAACAAACGAACCGTCCGGATCTCTTGTAATCGTAAAGGCATCCGGGTCTGCCTCGTGTTTATAAAGAACCCGGTTAACGCCCAGTTCTTCCTCTTCGTGCTGCAGCGGGAATTCAGGCGTTTCTTCCAGCATGTCAGCCACCGCAAATAACAGCTCGCGCAAGCCTTGACGAGTAATCGCGGAAATAGGGAAAATCAGATAATCCTCTTTCAGCTGCTCTTTAAACTTTTTCAAGTTTTCCTCGGCATCTGGCATGTCCATTTTGTTGGCAACAATGATTTGCGGCCGCTCGGTCAAGCGCAAATTATATTCCTTTAATTCACGGTTGATGGTCAAATAATCCTCATAAGGATCCCGGCCCTCCATGGCAGCCATATCAATCACATGAACAATAACCCTTGTGCGTTCAATATGTCGTAAAAATTGATGTCCCAGCCCAACACCGGCATGTGCCCCTTCAATCAACCCTGGGAGGTCAGCCATGACAAAGCTTCGGCCATCCTCAGTCTCAACCATTCCAAGATTCGGTACAATGGTTGTAAAATGATATTCGGCAATTTTCGGTCTCGCGGATGAAACAACCGACAACAACGTCGACTTCCCGACACTCGGAAACCCAACGAGTCCAACATCGGCCAACAGCTTCAATTCCAAAACTACGTCACGCTCTTGACCTGGTTCGCCGTTTTCAGCGATTTCGGGGGCAGGATTGGCAGGTGTTGCGAATCGAGTGTTCCCCCGGCCGCCGCGACCTCCTTTGGCAATAACAGCCCGTTGGCCGTGCTCAACCAGGTCCGCAATCACCTCATTGGTTTCTGCATCCATGACCACCGTTCCCGGCGGTACCTTGACAATCATATCCTTTGAGCCACGGCCATGCTGTCCCTTGGACATGCCATGCTCGCCGCGCGGTGCCTTAAAATGGCGCTGGTAGCGGAAATCCATTAGAGTCCGTAAACCTTCCTCGACGACGAAAACTACATCCGCGCCCTTGCCGCCATCGCCGCCGGCAGGACCGCCCTTCGGCACATATTTTTCACGGCGGAACGCGACCATGCCATTGCCGCCGTCGCCGCCTTTAACATAAACTTTTACTTGATCGACAAACATCTTTATCCTCCAGTCGGATACTCAAAATTACTGATTGAATTCCATGCCTAAATGGCCGGCATAAATACTTCCATGGAAAATTCGTTATTGGATAGATCTTTAACCTCCGCATGAATCGCCGGTTCTGCAAGGAATGCTTCAATCAGTTGATTATTACTTATTATCCCGCGAAAATCAAAAAAGAAACGAATTCCGTTTGACTGCGGCTCAATAGTTATTGATAAATCGTTCTCCTGAAATGCCTCAATGGCTTGATCCAGACAGTTGAAAAAAGACTTTGTCCAATCTGCCAGGATGCCATCATCTATCTTTATGTACTCCGAATCCTGAAAAACTTCATATTCAAGCCGAAACGAGTGGTTTTCCCAGTTTGTTTTTAAAAGCAGTGCCGCAAACTTCGGCAGCAATAAATTGGACAGTTTTGTCTCATGCTGGGTCTCGATGACAATTTCATCAATTACCTTTTTCGCCCTGTCAATCCGCCCTAAATCCAAGTTTGCCTTGATCAGCTGCAGTTTGTTTAGCCAGTCATGGCGTGAATGCCGAAGCACCTCAATAATGTCCCATTCTTTTTCCATACCGTACTCTCCAATTCTTTGTCGGAAACTGTTTGCTGATAGTATATCAAAAAAACAACCGGTAGTAAGCATTTTTATGTATTGTAAAGGGGAAAATGAAGGAAATTTAACCAGCGAGAGGGGGGGAGCAGAGCGGAAAATTCTTCCTAAATTAACCAAAAAGAAAACCCTAACCATTTGGTTAGAGTTTTCTAAGCCATTAAGCTTCTTGAGCAGCTGGATAAACGCTCACCTTTTTGCGGTCACGACCAACGCGCTCGAATTTAACAACGCCGTCGACTTTTGCATAAAGAGTGTCATCTCCGCCACGGCCTACGTTTTCACCTGGATAAATCTTTGTACCGCGTTGACGGTAAAGGATAGATCCGCCGGTTACGAATTGGCCGTCTGCACGCTTAGCGCCAAGGCGCTTTGAGATGGAGTCACGTCCGTTCTTTGTAGAACCTACTCCCTTTTTAGATGCAAACAACTGAAGATCTAATTTTAATAACATCTAGTCCACCTCCCGCTTTTTGAAGGTTATTTTTATGTGCTCGCCATACTCCTCTTCAATCGCCCGTAATGAGACAATCATACCTTCTAGAAGAAGTTGAACTTTCTCATTGATACCTTCAGGGAGCTGCCCCGGAAGAACACAGCGGAGAAAGCCCTCTTCATGGTCAATTGCAATGTCAGGAGTAACTCCGGTTAACTCGTGTACGGCATTGATTGCCCCAACTGAAACCGCCGATACACCTGCACATACAATATCCGTTCCCTTCGCAGAGAAAAAAGCATGACCACTGATTACAAATGATTGAATGGAATTGGCTTCCGTACGATTAATCGTAATGTTAATCATCTATAGGTTCAACACCTTACGCGTTGATTTTTTCGATGACAACTTTAGTGTAAGGTTGACGATGACCTTGCTTCTTACGGTTATTTTTCTTCGCTTTGTACTTGAACACGATGATTTTCTTTTGACGGCCTTGCTTTTCAACTTTAGCTGTAACAGTCGCGCCTTCAACAACAGGGCTTCCTACCTTTACAGTTTCACCGCCAACGAAAAGAACCTTGTCAAAAGTAACTGTTTCGCCTGCTTCTGCATCTAATTTCTCGATGTAGATCGCTTGGCCTTCTTCGACTTTAAGTTGCTTACCGCCAGTTTCGATAATTGCGTACATGAACTGCACCTCCTTATAAACTCAGACTCGCCATCCACAGGCGTTTATGCCAAGCATAAATCTTACTACCTGTTCTGTGCGGTTGTAGCACGGGTGCGCTACAAACATAACATTAAAATCCTAACATAATTCAATCCCCAGTGTCAACAGCTTTTTCGGCAATCTCCGACACTACGCCGAATTGCTTTAATAGATAATAAGGCTTGTCTCCATGCCGGATTGAAAAAAATAATTTCAAATGCAAGAGGCTTTCAACTGCATCCTTATGTTCATTATTTGGTCCAAGCAGCGCCTCAACAACCGCTTTTGTTGTCTCAATCAGCACGGCGTCGTGTTCCGAAAACCGATGCTCAAGCAGTTCCCGTTCCAACCTGAAAGCAATTGTCTCCTCACTAAGTATTCTCCCTGTTCCCTCGCAAACGGGACACTTCACCTGCAATGCCTCAGAGAGCGTCACCTTCGTTTTCTTCCTCGTTAACTGAAGGATGCCAAGCGGAGTAAAGCCAATCACCTTCGTCCGTCTTTCGTCCTTCATAATTTCCGTCTCCAAGATCTCCAAAATGGCCTTCATGTCCTGTTCTCGGCTCATATTGATGAAATCAATCAGTACAATGCCGCCAATATCACGCAGCCTCAGCTGCCTGAGGATCTCCCTTGCCGCCAGCTGATTTGTTTTAAAAACGGTATCCTGGTAATCAAGCTTTCCGGAAAATTTTCCGGTGTTGACATCAATGATGGTCAGCGCTTCGGTTTCATCGAAAATAAGATAGGCACCTTGATCGAGCCAGACAATCCGCTTTAGCGCCTTATCGATTTCATGCTCAACCTTATAGGCCGAAAAAATATTTTCCCTTCCATTATAGTAATTCGCTCGAATATTTTTGCCTTCTAGCAATTTCTTTAATGTAAGGTCATCGACAATGACTTCTCCGGTAACCATCCGTGACGCCTGGCCAATAATCATTTCAGTAAAGCTGTCATTTTGATAAATCAGCCCCGGCTTCTTCAATTGGGAGGCCCGGTGCAGCAGTTCCTGATACTGTCCGCGCAGAAACGTGATTTCTTCGTGGATTTCCGTTTCTGCTGACTTCAAGGCAGATGTTCGAAAAATTAGCCCCTCTTCTGCTGTTTTACATGTGCTGCCAATCCGGCGAAGTGAAGCCTTGAGCTTTTCATCGGCAATTTTTTTCGAAACGGCCACATAGCGCCCGTTCGGCATGTAAATCAGGTTATCCCCCTGGATTTCAATAATTCCCGTCACCTTTGCCCCTTTTGTACCGGCTGCATCCTTTTCGACCTGGACGAGCAGCTTCTCGCCTTGATGCACGAAGGAGGATACATTTCGCTGTTTATCGTCAGCCAACACATAGGCCGGCAGCTGGTCTCGGTGCAGATAAGCTTGCTTTTCCTCACTAATATCGACGAACACGGCATTCATCCCGGGTAGCACCTTGGTGACAGTCCCATAATAAATATTACCGACCAGAGAACGATGCTCTGGCCGGTCGATTACGAGTTTTTCAACCTTTTGATTTCGCAAATAGGCAAATCTTTTTTCCCTTGAAGCATAATTAACAATTAATCTTTCCAATCGGCCTGCCTCACTTTTTAAATTGTTGGTTCTATTATACATTTTTAAAACAAAAAAAGAAGGTCGCTGATTTTATCGGTGAGTCTTTTTTCAGTAAAGTAGGCATGGAGAATTTCGTTTTCGTCCAGGATCCCCTTTTCCTTTCCGTCCGATTCTACGATGATCGGGTGCTTGCAGCCCCGCTGAAATTTTTCAAGAACATGAATCAGCAAATCCTGTTCATTCGCCTGAATCGGGATTAAAGCCTGTGGGTTTGATTTTTTTCCGTAATACCGTTCCAATAAGAACCGGATAAAAATGAACCGCCGCTGCTTCCATTCATAGTAAAGCGAGAAAAATAGAAAGCCAATGACAACCCAGACATTGATATGTGCTGGTGAGGTAATCAGGATGGCGATTGAAAACAGGCAAAGGCTGATAAAGGAAATAATCAAGGTTAGCCGGTGGGCATTGGTAAAGGAATCTTTTAATGAGAGCAGTAAAAATACCAGTTTTCCTCCGTCAAGCGGCCAAACTGGAAACAAATTAAAAATCAAAATCATGAGATTGTATTGGATAAACAGCGGGAATAAATCTACCGGAAACAAGTTGAAATAATTCAGGAGAAACGCTCCGCCCACCATCCACACATGCTGAAGCGGGCCCGCCAGGACGACGATTGCCTCTTCCTTAATCGGTCGGTTCCCGTGCTCATCCATTTCCGCCACACCGCCAAAAGGCAGGAGGGTGATTTTTTTTATTCGCCAGGAAAAAAAAGAGGCTGCGGCAGCATGCCCCATTTCATGAACAAAAATAATACCTAACAGCAAACACAGCTCCACAAAATGTGCAGTCGCAATCGACAAGGCGATAACAAGCCATAACAAAGGATGGATGTGAACATGACGAAGCAGCTCGATCGCTTTATTCAAGTCGAATCACCTTAATCGGGTCGATGAAGCCATCCCCTTTTTTAACGGCAAAATAATATTGCCCTTTCGTTTTGTCTTCACCTGCTGAAGCCGAAACCGTACCGACTACGGTTCTTTTTTCAGCGTAATCAAATAATTTCACTTTAATGTCGTTTAAGTTGCCGTACCAGGTCTCTGTCCCATCAGAATGCTGAATGATGACCGTCTTGCCTATGTCTTCTTTTAATCCGGCAAAAACCACATTACCGCCATTAATCGTTTGGACGGGGGCATCCTTGGCTGTTTCAATCATGATCCCCTGGCCGTTTTTCTCAAAGTTCTCCAACATTTTCCCGGATACAGGCACCGCGCCCTTTTGCAGTTCTTCATTTTTCTCTGTTTTATTCCCTTCGGAGAACGGGAGCAGCGCCAGCGGCTTGCCGAATTTATTTTCATACCATTCGGATACAGCCGCAAACTGGAAGTCCTTGTCCATTGTTTTGGTAATGTAATCCCGCGCCGGGTCCAGTGCTGCCGATTGATTGCGGAACAGAATCGCCACCACTAAAAACAGCAGGACCGAAGCCAATATTTTGAATAGGAATACTTCTTTTTTAAATAGCGGATGCCCATCTTCACTATTGCCGCCTGGGGATGGAGGAATATAATTAAATTCGAGTTTTTCCTCTTGACCAGGCCAAAGCAATTGGCGGTCAGGACTGTTGCTTCCAGACCCTTTTTCCCGCTTGCGCTTGGCAATTCGCCGCCTTATTTCATCCGGAGTAGAGCGTGCCATACCCATCAACCCTTTTCACACAGTTTGTACAAGTTTATGAGGATGGTGGGCGGAGTATGACCCTACAAAAAGAAAAAACCTGTCCACCTCGATGTGAACAGGCATATCTATTAACGAACACCAAAGAATTTTTTTAACTTGGAAAAAACTCCTTTATTGGCTTCCTCCAATGGCTGAAGCGGAATGGATTCGCCAAGTATACGGCGGGCAATATTTCGGTAGGCAATCGAGGCCTTACTGTTTGGATTCAGAGCAATTGGCTCACCGTGGTTGGAAGCTTTAATCACTTCCTCATCATCGGCGACAATGCCGATTAACTCAATGGATAGGTGCTGGGTAATTTCATCGATATCCAGCATATCGCCGCTTTTCATCATATTGTAGCGGATCCGGTTAACAACTAATTTAGGCGGTTCCAAATCCTTTTCTTTTTCAAGCAAACCTATAATCCGGTCGGCGTCGCGAACAGCGGAAACCTCCGGAGTGGTGACGACAATTGCCTTATCGGCACCGGCGACTGCATTCTTATAGCCCTGCTCGATTCCGGCAGGACAGTCGATGATAATGTAATCATAATCCTGTTTTAATTCTTCCACTAACTCTTTCATCTGCTCTGGCTTAACCGCAGTCTTATCGACCGTTTGCGCAGCAGGCAGCAAATATAGTAAACCATCAAATCGTTTATCCTTAACCAATGCCTGATGCGTTTTGCATCTTTTTTCGATTACATCAACAAGATCATAGATAATTCTATTTTCAAGCCCCATTACGACATCCAAGTTTCGAAGGCCGATGTCTGTATCGACTAAGCATACTTTTTTCCCTTGAAGGGCCAGCGCCGTGCCGATATTTGCGGAGGTTGTCGTTTTGCCGACACCGCCCTTCCCTGATGTAATTACAATAGCTTCTCCCACTTTAATGTCCCCCTTCTACCAATCTCGTAAGATTAGGCCTTAACTGAATTAAAGCTTGTAATCTATCGATGATAATTTGATGGTTATCATTTATGTAAGCACATTCCATTTCCCGGTTTTCGCTGAGTGGGTTGGAATCCGGTGCCCGATTGATGTGGCTGGCAATTCTTAGCTGAGACGGCTTCATGCTCGAGGCCGCAATCACAGCTTGGTCATTCCCAAAGCTTCCCGCATGGGCAATTCCTTTTAAAATACCCATAATAAAAATATTGCCGCCGGCGATGACGGTCCCGCCTGGATTGACATCCCCAATCAAGAGCAAATCCCCCGGAACCCTTAATACTTGTCCAGAGCGAACGATTCTCGATACCGTCATAACCTCGTTCTCTTCCTTCAGCCGATTCGCTTCTTCTTTCGTTATGACATTGGACTCAATATCGTCCACGACCAGATTCTTCTTTTGGCGGATTAACTCTTTAAGCTCTTCTCGCTGCTCTTCTGTAAGATAACGATTGCCGACCTCCACATTTACCGTGATTAGATGGCGCTCCTCTTGCGTCCGCAGGTTTGCAGTCAGTTTTTGGTCCAATTCACGCTTTAATTCGTGATAGGAACAGCGATCGTCTAGATGAAGGACAAGTCCGCCCTTTGTCCCTTTTATTGTAACATTTTGCCGATTTTTCATGGAGAAATTTCACCTCATAATAAAAACACATTTCAGTATCACTCTGGATGATTACAATCAAAACACACCCCATCTTAAAAAAATTCGCCATGGGGTGTCCAATCTCCTTCTTTTAATTTATTCTTCCTTCAAGACTTCGGCATGCTTCTCAAACCAGCGCTTAAAAGGATAGGCGGCCACAACTAGAAAGATCGCATTTAAGATAAGGGTTGGATACAAACGCAAATTGACAAAATCGATGAACGCCATGCTTGTGACATGAATCAAGTAATTGAGTTCATACACGCCAACTTCAAGCAAGGCTATCCCGAACATCGAGACTAGGAAAGCAACGATAATGTTGTTATGAATCACCTGCATTAATTTAGTGATCAGATAACATATCAACGGGTAAAGGAATAAATAAATGCCGATCACCTCGACATATACAACGTCAAACAGGAGGCCGAAGATGGCCGCATAAATAATCCCTTGCTTTTTCCCCACATAAATCGTTAAAAATGCCAAGGCGGCAAACAGAAACCTTGGCGCCAATATCCGGGATTCAAAGCTGTCCGCCGGCCAAAATTGAATAACGATACTTTCAAAAATAAAAAGAAATAAAAACAAAAGAGGAAGAAGGAATTTTTTCACAGCTCCTCCTCCTTCCCGTCCTTCAAAGCGCCTTTCTCAGGCTGTGTCATCAGCCGTTTGATGACGATGACATTCTCGATATCATAAAAATCCGCACCCGGTTTGACCAATGCCGTTTGATTTAAACCGTATTGATCAGGCTTCACTTCAACCACTTTTCCGATTGTCAAACCCTTTGGGAAGACTCCGCCTAATCCCGAGGTAATCACAGCTTGGTCCTTTTCAATTTTTGCCCCTGAGGGAATGGCCTTTACTAACAGCAATTTTTGCTTATCATCAAAGCCTTGGACAAAGCCGAAAACCTCCGTTTCGCCTTGAATGACGGCGGAAATGCGGTTTTTCGGGTCCATTGCGCTCAACAACTGTACGGTCGAGCTAAATTGGGTGACACTTTTTACTTTCCCAATCAGGCCGCTTGACGTGACGACGGCCATATTTTTCTTAATCCCATTTGATTTTCCTTTATCAATAATAATCATTTCATGCCAACGATCAGGATTTCTGCCGATCACAGTTGCCGGCAGTGGCTCGAAATCTCTCAGGGTTCTAGTTTCATCGAGAACTTCACGTAGATCTTTATTATCTTTTTTCAGCTCTTGAACCTCTGCTTCAAGGCTGGCGATTTTTTCTACCCGTGATTTTAATTCCTTATTCTCTTCATAAGTATTTTGCAGATCCTGAAGATTTTCAAAAAAGCCTGCAAGATAATGCGCAGGCTTTGATACCAGGGATTGAACCCAGCCGGTTGTATCCTTCAGAAACTGCTCCGGCCAGGTTAGGTTGCTCCTCTCCCGTAAAGAAAACCCAATCAATGCCACGAGAACAATTATGCTGACTAGCAAAATGATCAGACGTTTATTCAAAAAGAACTGTGGCATGATAGTACACCTCTATTTTTCTAATGGCGGTATGTCCGCTTTTTAAGTTAACGCGATTCCTTCGCTTTGTTTTTAAATAAATGGATGTGATCCAATGCTTTCCCTGTACCGATGGCGACACAATCAAGCGGATTTTCAGCAATCAACACCGGCATTTTTGTTTCTTCGCTGATGACCCTGTCCAAATTGCGAAGCAGCGCCCCCCCCCCGGTCAGGACAATTCCTCGGTCCATAATATCCGCTGCTAATTCCGGCGGCGTTTTTTCCAACGTGTTCTTAACGGCTTCGACAATCGCATAAACCGTATCGCTTAGGGCCGAAGCAATTTCCTTCGCGGTAATCTCAATCGTTTTCGGGAGACCTGTCAATAAATCGCGGCCGCGGATTTCCATATTGTCAATGCCTTCCGGTGTTCCCGCTGAACCAATTTCCATTTTGATGGCTTCCGACGTCCGGTCACCAATCATTAGGTTATAATTTTTACGAATATAATGAACGATGGCATCGTCCATTTCATCGCCGGCAACACGAATCGATTGAGAGGTGACAATGCCGCCTAAGGAAATGATGGCTACTTCGGTTGTTCCACCGCCGATATCGACCACCATGCTTCCAGTTGGCTCCCAAACAGGCAGATTCGCGCCAATCGCAGCAGCGAACGGCTCTTCAATCGTATAGGCGTCCTTCGCCCCAGCTTGTCTGGTCGCATCGATGACTGCCCTTTCCTCTACAGCCGTGATTCCTGATGGCACACACACCATCACATAAGGCTTGCCCGAAAAGATTCCTTTCGTTTTCTGAGCCTGGCGTATGTAATGCTTCATCATCGTCGCTGTTATTTCAAAGTCGGCAATGACGCCGTCTTTCATTGGTCTTAGTGCGACTACATTCCCTGGAGTCCGGCCAATCATATTTTTTGCATCATTCCCGACCGCAACAATGTGCTTTGTATCGGTTTGCATCGCCACGACAGATGGCTCTCTTAAGACAATTCCCTTCCCTTTCACAAATACAAGCGTATTTGCGGTTCCTAAATCTATTCCAAGGTCCTTCGTTCCAATTCCAAACATAATCAATGTATCTCCCTTTCTGATACGAAATGCAACAAATACTAATTGGCAGGTGATGTTTTAAAAATGTTTCTTACCTGGCGGGTAAATGGTGGCAATTGTCGTTCAGCATGTTTCTATTGTCGTTCAATGGATTCCAATTGTCGTTCAGTACGTTCTTACTGTCGTTCAATGGATTCTAATTGTCGTTCACTGATCTTCAATTGTCGTTAGACTTTCATCACCTATCAGATAAGACGTTTTAAAGCTCTCTATTCAAAACAATCCTCAAAAATCATAACTAATATTATATCCTATCGTCAAATAAAAACCTAGTATCATAAATATCCTTTTTCCTTTAAGGAGACAAACTTGTTTTCTCCGATAATCAGATGGTCGAGCAGGTCGATGCCGATAATCTTTCCGCACTCCGCCAGCCGCTTGGTCACCTCAATATCCTCTCTGCTCGGAGTGGGATCTCCTGAGGGATGGTTATGCAGTGCGATAATCGAGGCAGCGGACCGTTTAAACGCTTCGCGGAACACCTCTCTAGGGTGGACAATCGAGGCATTCAAGCTGCCAATAAAAATCGTCTGCTTGTGAATCACCTGATTTTTCGTATTTAAATAGAGACAAACAAAATGCTCCTGCGTCAAAAAGCGCATATCGTTCATGACATATTTAGCGCCATCCTCTGGTGATCGAATCACATACCGATCGTTATAGTTGAGGTTGGCAATCCTCCGGCCGATTTCTACAGCGGCCAGAACTTGGATTGCCTTTGCCGAACCAATTCCTTTGATTTCGGTAATTTCCTCCAATGTTGCCGACTTTAATAGACGTAACCCTTCAAAATGGGTCAAGAGCCGATTGGATAATTGCAGTACCGATTCTTCCTTGGTTCCTGTCCTAAGCAGGATGGCAATTAGTTCATGGTTCGATAGGCTTTGCGGGCCATGGTTTATAAAGCGTTCCCTTGGCCGTTCGTCTTGAGGAAAATCACGGATCATTAATGTATTTGTGGACACTTTTCTTCCTCCCTTTGATTCGGGAGTAGAAGATTAATACGGCAATTGATAGCCCAGCTGCCGCAATTCCCGCACCGTTCTTGCGACCGGCAAGCCGACAACCGCAAAATAGTCTCCATGTATTTTCTTGACAAGCATGCTTCCAAGTTGCTGAATGCCATATGCTCCTGCTTTATCAAACGGTTCGCCGCTTTTCACATATGACCGTATTTCATCGTCACTTAACTCCCAGAACCATACTTCTGTTTTTTCATAAAACTTTGTGGAGTTCGTTGGAGACACAATCGAGACACCAGTAAACACATGATGTTGTTTTCCAGATAAACTTTGTAGCATTGTAAAAGCTTCGGCCTCATCTGCTGGCTTTCCTAAAATTTTGTTATTCGCAACCACAATCGTGTCAGATCCAATCACAAATGCATCCCGGTTGTTTTGAAAAACTGCCTGGGCCTTGCGATCAGCCAATTCCATCACTACTTCCTCGGGGGAGAGTGCCGGATCAAAGCTTTCATCCACATCACTGCTCGAAATTGCGAATGGTAAGCGGAGAGTTTCTAGAAGTTCTTTTCGCCGTGGAGAAGAAGAGGCTAAAATGAGGTTTTGCATGTCATCACCTTACCTTCTTGCAACGCATTAGGGAGATACAAATCAATCGTATCAGAAATGAACGCTGCAAACAATTTTTATATGATTAAATTTTGAAGAAATATGTCAATTTATGCAAATATATATATAATGTTGGGATACTTGCAAGGCATAGTTTTGGGTCATCGCAGATAAATGCTGATTATCGCAGATATATTTGTTTTTTCGCAGATATATTGAAATTACCGCAGATATATTAATTTTTCCGCAGATAAGTTGTAATTTATCGCAGATATAATTTAAAAAATTTTAGTAAATAAAAACCTGCCCACGTTAGGGCAGGCAATATGCTAAAATAATTTCCCGGAAAATATCAAGTGTTGCATTTGTATGTCGTTTTAGTGTCACATGGAGTAATAGGCGGACAGAAAGTTCAACAAATGTTGCTGTGCTTCGCTAAGATCCTTTTTGTTCTTTGACTTTTGAAATGCCTTCACGCTATCATTGGCCGAAGTTAATTCAGCATTCAATTTTTTTACGTTGTCATTTTTTAGCCCAGTTGCCTTCAGTTGCGCTTCTATTCCCGTCAGTGTCTTGGTCGTTTCCTCTGAGATTGATTTAGTCGCGATAGCTGCAGAGGTTGCATTCGAAAGAGTTTGGTAGATTGTTGGTATCGCTTCAATAAAACTCTTTTCACTCTCACTTAACTCCGAAATTTTCTTTTCCTTAATTACTAGCGGTTTGGCAAAAGCATCTTCGACTCCAGTTTCTTTATATTGACCGCCGATTGATTTGGCTGTTTCAATGGAGTCCGCAACACCGAAAAAGAGATAATGCTTGCCATCCATTTCGATGATTTGGGCTGGAATACCACTTTCTTTTACTTCATTCAAAGTTTCACTTGCGCCATCTTCAGAGCTAAATACCCCACCTTGAATCATATAGGTGGATAACTCGGGCACAGCTGCGGACACTGCCTTACTATCCTTACTACCAGGTTCCTCTTTTTCACCGCCCTGATCTTCCTCCACAACAGTAGGCAGTGCAGCCGGATTTTCAGTTGAGTCTGTTATGACAAGGTTATACATAAAAACTCCAATGGTTGTGCCTATTAATACAGCAAACACTACAATAGAAACAAATTGACTGATTGGCCAGTTCGGCCTCTTTTTATTTTTAAACGAAAAAGGAGTGATAATTTTATTGCTGCTCTTTTTGGGGCTTTTAGGCGGAACGATTTTATATTCCTCAATATCGTCGTCAGAGGATTCCGGAATGATCCAATCGAAGCTTTCATCGACAGATTCTTGCGCTGCCGCTGTTTCCTTGTCAGCATCTGATTCAGATAGTACAGGGTCTATTTTTATCACTCTTGGAATAGGTTCAATAATAGGTTCCGGTTCACTTTTTGTTCGTTCTTCTTTAAACTTTTTAGTTTCCCCATTTAATTTAATTGTTATTGTATGGCCTTTTTTAGGCTTGTCCACTATTTGAGCTCCTTTCCGTTCGACAGTGATTTGTTCCATCCTATCATACCGGCAAAAAAAAATAACAAGACTTTTGTCGTCTTGTTATCATAGAGTTTCGTCAAAATATTTGTAACTTCGTAATGTTGTTTATGGCTGTGAATTCGTTGCTGCCGGCTGCTGAAGTAATGGATTGGTTTTACCTGCAGGTGCCGGGGCATCAATTTTTGGCAGGTCTGCTGCCAGGTCAGCCAAGTCAGGCATGTAAAATGCCGAAATGGTCAGTGAATAGGTCAATTTTTCAGCCTGTTGCTCGGCAGTTGTAGCCTCCTGTCCGCCTGAATAATTAATGGCTTCCACGACAACAATCCGTTTTAAGGCTTCCAGTGTTTGTACAAATTTTTCTAGTTCCACATAGCTCGGTGATTCCACCGATAGCTGCACAGTCAATTTTTTTAATGTAGGTGATGCCGGCTGTTGCGCAGCTGCCGGGTCAGCTGCATTCTGGGAAGCAGCACCTTCTGAAGCGGCTGGTGTTTGACCGGCTGCATTAGGATCTGCCTGACCATCAGGATTTTGCTGGGCGGCTTCCCCTTCCCCTGCAGGCTGAGAAGTTTCCATGGCCACTTCGCCGTCCTTGGAGAAGGCCATCGATAGGATTTGGCTGTTTGAAACTGCTTCCGCTTTTTCCAGGTCCAAGATCAATTGCTCTTGTAATGGCAAGATTGGGAGCACCTTTTGCAGCTCTCTTGTGCCTTCGACAACCTGGTTCGTATTGTCCACTTTCTTTTGCGTAACAGCTTCCAGAAGTTTTTGTTCCGTTTTCAGGGATTGCTGCTTGGTTTCCAAATCAGTTTTTAAAGGCGACAGCTTAATAAATTGAGCATAGACAATTACCAGGATCACAACAAGAGCCACAGCGGCCAAGATTAAATTGTCCCGTTTAGAGAAATGAAGCTTCATGAACCGCTCACTCCCTTCTCATCCTTTTGGGCAATTTCCTTCACCTTGGTCTTGTTAAGAGTAATTTCAAACTGTCCGTTATACCGCGGCAAATATGGACTTATCACTTGGTTGTTTCCTGATTCAGCAGTAGCAGATGAGTTATTAGAACCGGTTGTATTTGTCTCAGTCCCAGACGGTGCAGTTCCTCCAGTCGAAGTGTCAGTAGGACTTGTCGGGCTTTGAGTTGCTGGATTTGCAGCAGCGCTGGCAGTTGCATCTGTTCCGGTTGTACCGGTTTGAGTTCCCTCTGTATTTTCATCTTTTTGCTCAACTGCAGCTAATGAACTTAGGTTTACATCAGCAATCCATTCTGATTCTTTTAAACTATTCAAAAAGTAAGCAGCTTCTCTGGAACTGTCAAATTGTACGGATAACGTTATTGTCCCTGCCTCTGTATAGCCAAAGGACTGAATAAATCCACGGTCTGGCAATAACGAGGTAAGGTGACGCATGACAGGGATGGTTTGAATTGGATACGTATCAGCCCAATCAATCGCACTTTTCAGCTTGCTTACTGAATCAGCAGACTCAACAACATCGCTTTTTTGTTCTTGTTTTTCCCTGACTTTTTGGGTCATGGAAATTTCGCGGCTTACAGACTCGATACTAATCTTTGTTGAACTGATTTGAAAGTAATAGAAGACACTCGCAAAAATCAGCGCAAGAACGAAGACTGCTAGAACAATAAAAAACGCTATTTTCTTCGGTTCCTTTTGGGGCAGCAGGTTAATTTCAACTAACATTAAACCACCCCTTTTAAAGCAAGTCCAAGCGGTACCAATAAATGATCTGGAACGGTATCTTTTTTATCCGTAAATTCTGGGTTAAATGTAATCTTTTCAACCGGCACCTCAAAACGTTCATTGATTTCAGCTTCCACCGCTTGAAGCATCGGATGATCACCTAGCAAGAGAATCTTTGAAATGTCATGAATTTCATTATTAAGCGTATATCGGTAGTAATCGATTAGTTTATTCATTTCTTTAAAAATGTCTTCAAACTGGAGAACAAGTTCATCAACATCACCCAAGTATTTACAGGCAATTAAGCCTCTAAGGTCACGCTTTACCTCCCATTGATCAACATTAAATGCCATGGCAAAGGTCCGCATGACCAATGGAACAGTCCCTTCAAAAATACTGAGATTGACACTTGTTAAATCGAATTGAACCGAAAACAGAACTTCATGTTCAGTTGGCTGATGTATTTGATGGTATAACCGATACAAAGCCAACGGCGATATATCCGCAGCCACGGAATGGAGTTTTTGCCGTGAGAACAAATCTTCATATCCCATTACATGTTCCTCAGGTGCAGCGAATAAAAGCAGTTCTCTTGTCTTACCGTTTTTGCCAAGCGGATAAATGTCAAAGACAGGTTCTTCGAACGGCAGATGAATCGTTGAGCCAAGTTCCAAGTACAAATAACCCTTTAACTCATCATCCTGAATATCGACGGGTACATTGATTTTCCTGATGATGACAAGCTGGTCTGGCACAATAAAACGAATCGAACGCTTCTGAATTTTCCATTCATCGATACACTCTTCCAAGATACTCGAAAGCGCATCGAGATTGACGATTTTTCCATCAGTGATGATGCCCGGTGTCAGGAACCGTTCACCCCACCTAAGTGCAACAGGAGGATTGGCCTGCTTTAACTCTAGAAAGCGGATGGAGTGGTCGTTAAGCATCAAATTTATTATGCGGTTTTTGGTTGAAAACAGGGAAAAAGCCATGTAAAAAACCCCTTAGTTAAAATCCATTATTTAAAAAATTTATATAAAAATCGATAATTTCCGAACCCCAAAAATAAGCTGACAGCGTCCCTGCTGCAATGAATGGACCAAACGGGATAGGCTGCCTTCTCTTGACAATCCTGAATAACATTGCCAAACCGCCTAAAACGGCACCATATAAAGTGGATAAAAAGAATGATAAAAGAACAAGTTTAAAGCCAAGTACAAAACCAAGGACCGCATAAAGCTTTACATCGCCAAAGCCCATTCCACCTTTGCTTACAAGCGCAATAACCAGCAGAAGGGTAAAGCCGGTCACAGCCCCTAAGAGGCTGTCCCACCATGGGGATAACGGAATAAAAATTCGTTCCAATAAAAAAATCCCTGCAAACCAAATTAAAATTTTATCAGGGATGATCATATAATGAATATCGGAAACTATGATAATCATAAACAACGAAATGAGTGTTAACGCAACTACTAACTCTCCTGACCATCCTACTACAAGTGGTGCTGCTGCAAACAGAATGCCCGTAAGTAATTCCATTATCGGATAGATAGGAGAAATCCGCGACTGACAGCCGCGGCATTTCCCCTTTTGAAGCAAATATGATATTACTGGTATAAGTTCGTAAGCTTTTAATTGATGTCTGCAGGTTGGACAAGCCGACCTTGGAGCAACAATTGATTTCTTTAATGGAATCCTTAGGCCAACAACATTAAAGAACGAGCCTAAGACTAAACCATATATTAAAAGAAAAAAATAAATTGTAATCATTATTTATGGAGTCACGACGCCTCTCGCTAAGTTTTTAGCTTCAATAGCATCTATATGAAGTCCATTATTTTTACCTTTTAAGGTTACTTTATAGGTAAGTGAGCTATCGGCGTTTAAGTGGACATTAACAAAACTATCTGTTTTATCAGTTAAATAACCACCATCATCAGTTGGATTCTTAGGTAATTCCATTAATTGCTTAGTAACCAATTCCCCTAAACCAATCTGTATATCATCGGCTGTAGCTGTAGAAGTTGGTGCTGTAAATTCGCCATTCGCAATACCATTTCGAGCAGATGCAACCATTTGTTGAGCATTAGCAACGTGTGCATCTTTCTTAGTATTATTAATGATACCCATAATTGACGGAATTGCAATTGCAGCGATGATTCCCAAGATAACAATAACTGCGAGTAGCTCAATAAGTGTCATACCTTTTTGATCTTTTTTAAGCCTGTTGCTTAATTTTTTCAACATAGTTTTCTCTCCTTTTAGGTTCTATTAACCTAGTAGTTATTTCTCTTGTATTATACAGTATTTTACAAGCCAAAGAAAAGAGTATTTTATGGCATTTTGTCACTTTTTCGCAATTTTTTTGTAATTTTGTTATATTATTGTTACATTTGCTGAAATTGCTCGAACATGCCAAACATTGGTACCATTATTGATGTAACAATTGTACCGACTAACCCAGCTAATACAACAATCATTAATGGTTCAATCATCGATTTTAGTTGGTCAGTTCCATTCTCCACTTCTTTTTCATAGAATTCTGCAATTTTTGATAGCATGGCATCAAGTGCCCCCGTTTCCTCCCCAATTACAATCATCTGGGTTACAAGAGGCGGGAACGCCCAATGTTTTTCCATCGGTTCAGTCATTGACCGCCCTTTTTCAAGTGTGCTCCGAGATTCACGAATGACTTTGGAAAGTACTTCATTCTCTACTACTTTTTCCACTATGGCCATTGCTTGAAGTATTGGAACAGAACTTGAAAAAAGGGAACTTAGTGTCCGCATCATTCTAGCTAGCGCTGCCTTTTGAAGTAAATTACCAAAGACAGGCATTTTCAATAAAAAATAATCCATGTAGTACTTTGTTTTCTTATTTTTGTTTAAATAGATAATTCCCCCGGTTAATACTAAAATAAATAATAATATTAGCCACCAATATGATTGCATAAAATTACTGGCACCTAAAACAACTTTTGTGATAGTCGGAAGTTCTCCACCCATATCATCAAACATAGTAACAAAAGTCGGAACAATAGATACAAGTAAAAAGATAGTAACAGCGATTGCAACAATCCCAATAACTATTGGATAGGATAATGCAGATTTTATCTTTTGTTTTGTATAATGTTGCTTTTCAAAATGGTCACCCAAACGATCTAACGTTTCATCTAAGTTACCACTAACTTCCCCGGACTTCACCATATTAATAAACATAGTTGAAAATATTTTTTTATACTTAGCTACAGCTTCAGAAAGCGGATTACCTTCTCGCAAGTCTTGTTCTACAGCAAATAACGCTTTTTTTAACGCTTTACTCTCTGTTTGCTGGGCAAGTATCCCAGTGGCATCCACAACGGTTACCCCAGCCTTCATAAGAGTCGAAAATTGCCTTAAATAAATGACAAAATGCTCCAACTTCACTGGATTCCCAATTGAAATTTCTTTAGTAAACATGGTTTCAGGAATTTCTGTCATTTCAATAACCCGGATACTTTGCTCTTTCAGCTTCTCCATTGCTTCACGCCTGGAAGCAGCTATTACGGTGCCCTGCCGTTTCCCCTTCCGGTCTCGTCCAGAATATTTGAATTTAGCCATTCATCTGCATCTTTTCATGTAAATATTGGGCTGCTGCTTCCTGTTCGATTAATCCACGTTCAATTAGGTCACGGATGCTCATTTCAAGTGTATGCATGCCCTGGGCACGGGACGTTTGCATTGTGCTTGAAATTTGGTGAATCTTTTCACTTCTTATTAAGTTCGCTATCGCCGCATTATTAACCAATATTTCCGTAGCGGCTTTCCGGCCCTTTTTATCAGCGGTCGGAAATAACCGCTGCGAAATAACCCCAACCAAAACGGACGCAAGCTGTACGCGAATTTGCGGCTGCTGTGCGGGCGGGAATACGTCAATGATCCGGTTGATGGTTGTCGGTGCACTTGACGTATGGAGTGTCCCTAGAACCAAGTGGCCGGTTTCGGCTGCGGTAATCGCGATACCAATCGTCTCTAGGTCACGCATCTCGCCGACCAGGATAACATCGGGGTCTTGTCGTAAAGCTCCTTTTAAGCCGCTTGCATAATTCTTCGTGTCGAAACCAACTTCCCTTTGATCAATGATTGAATTTCCATGCTTATGAAGAAATTCGATTGGGTCTTCAAGCGTAATAATATGCTTGCGCATATGGCGATTCATGTAATCAATCATTGACGCCAAAGTTGTTGATTTACCACTCCCCGTAGGTCCTGTCACCAATATGAGGCCCTGTGGTTTTTGAACCAGCTTGGAGATGATTTCCGGCAATTGTAGTTCTTCCAGCGTTGGCGCCTTGGACGCCACTGTTCTAAGGGCTATCGAGACACTCTTCCTCTGATGGTAGGCATTAACACGGAAACGGGAACTGCCTGGAACACCGTAGGAGAAGTCGAGCTCTCCCTTTTCCTTAAACAATTCCCACATGTCTTCAGGAACGATGGCTTTAGCCATCGCCTCCGTATCATCCGGCAATAATTTTTCGGTACCATAGCGTTTCAAATCACCATTAATCCTCATTACCGGAGGAACACCGACAGATATATGAATATCTGACGCTTTATATTCAACAGCTGCTCGTAAAATTGCATCTATTCTTTCCTTCATAATTTGTTCTCCCTAGTCTGGAATAGCTACTCGTAAAACTTCTTCGGTGGTGGTTAGGCCTTGTTTTACTTTCAATAGTCCATCATCAATTAAGAAAATGGTTTTATTTTTTATAGCGATTTCCCTTAAACTTTGGAAGGAATCACCATTCATGATCACCCTGCGCATATCATCACTCACCACAAGGACCTCATGCAGTGCAACTCGGCCTTTGTATCCAGTCATGTTGCAGGATGGACAGCCTTTGCCACGATGCACTTTATCAATTTTCATGCCTCGTTTTGCGAAGATTTCCTGTTCACGCTTCGAAGCTTCATGTTCTTCCACACAATCACGGCATACCCGGCGGACCAGGCGCTGGGCGACGATTCCACTTAGTGTGGCTGCGAGTAGAAAAGGTTCTACGCCCATGTCCAATAGACGTGTTACTGTCCCAAGGGAATCATTGGTGTGCAGTGTACTAAGGACTAAGTGACCTGTTAACGAAGCGCGAATCGAAACCTCGGCCGTTTCTTTGTCCCGAATTTCCCCGACCATGATGATATTCGGGTCCTGACGGAGAATCGACCTTAATCCTGCCGCGAACGTCATGCCAACATTCTGATTCACCTGTACTTGATTGATGCCTTCCAACTGGTACTCAACAGGGTCCTCGACTGTGATAATGTTGACTTCATCACTGTTTAATTTATTTAGTGCAGCGTATAGGGTCGAAGATTTCCCCGAACCTGTTGGCCCTGTAATTAACACAATTCCCGTTGGCTTTTCAACCATTTCTTTAAAACGTTTCAGGTTAAGTGAATTAAATCCTAATTTATTTATGTCATTTAGAGTTGAGCCCATATCAAGAAGACGCATGACAACCTTCTCGCCATAAACGGTTGGCAGAGTGGAGACACGCAGGTCAACCGGATGGAAGTCAAGATTTAGTTTAATTCTGCCATCCTGGGGAATTCTATGCTCTGTAATATCCAAGTTAGACATTATTTTAATTCTTGCCGTTAATACGCTTTGCATATTTTTTGGCAGGACCCGTTCCACTTTCAAAACACCGTCAATCCGGTAACGAACAATGACTTTCGTTTCCTGTGGGTCAATATGGATATCACTTGCTCTTTGAATCACTGCGTTGGATAACAACTGATTGACGAGGCGGACAATCGGCGAATCCAAGTCGGTAATATTATCAGTTTGGCCGCGTTCATTTTGCGGCAGTTCATCGAGAAGCTCATCCAAGCCATCGTCGACCTCATAATATTTGTTGATGGTCCGAAGAATTTCGTCTTTTGTAGCAATAGTCGGTTCAATTTGGAACCCTGTCGATAACCGTAAATCGTCAATCACAATGAAATCCATTGGATTTGCCATTGCAATAAAGAGTTTATTACCTTCTCGTTTTAACGGAATGATTAAATTCCTTCTAGCTGTCTCTTTTGAAATTAAATTAAAAAGGTTAGCCTCAAATGGATATTGAAACAGGTTAACATGAGGAATTCCGAGCTGTTGTTCCAACACTTCTATTAATTGCTGCTCTGTTAAAAAACCTCGCTGAATCAATGCTTCACCAATCTTCTGGTTTGGATCCTTTCCATTCAAAACTGTTTGAAGCTGTTCGGCTGTAATCAAGCCTTCTTCAATTAACAGATCACCAAGTCGTTTTCTTGTTTGCCTCATTTTTCACCCCTGCTTTACTTAGGTTGTTCATTTGGCTTACCCCATATATCGCTATCAGTTGTTTTTGGACCTGTTTCTGTTGTATTTGTCTCCGAATTTGTTGAATTACTTGTTCCGGTGTTTGTTTGGCTATCAGCAGTACTGGTTGTAGGTGCCTTAGTTCCCGCAGTAAGTCCATGGATTTCCACTTTATAAACGGCCGGATAGTAGTCCTCCGAAACAAACTCACTTTTAATCAATTGGGTATCTAGGTAAATATCACGGTAAATTTTGATAATCTGTCCATCTGCACCATTGGCTTGAATCTTAGTTTCCCCTGGTTTAACAGTTGTACTGTACTGTATGATCGTTTTCGGTGTAAGCTTTTGTTCATCCTTTGCGGTCAGTTTATAATTATAAAGTAGTTTTTGGCCTTTAAGTGTGACCTTTAACTGATTGTTGTCCACTTGCATTTCAAGGGAATAGCTTCCCTTGTTTGGATTTTTGACAATTAGGTCTGCCTTTTTGTCCTGTTTTACCATTGCTTCATATCCTAGTTTTGCATAACTAGGCAGTGAAGAGCTAAGATTCCGCTCAACTATTCCAAAGTTTGAAGCTAACACAGCCTGATAAATTCCAGTAGCTAGTAAATTAAGAGTCTGCAGGTCGGTCAGATTATTACTCGCAGCGAAGGAAAGTAATGAAAAATTGGAATCAGCAGCAATTTCAATCTTTGGAGATTGATTAACAATCGACAGCAGCTCACTAGGAGAATTGTCCATTTGCACAACTGTTTCACTAATGACAGCATCGTTTTGGATTTGGTCAGCCATTAGATAATCAGGGTAAATATTGTAGCTATGTGTACCAGACTCGAAAAGTGAAGCCGTTTGATTTAATGCTTGTGTGAGTTTCTCCCAATCTATCTCTTCCGCTTTCAAAAGTGGAAAAAGGCCTTTTAGGTGTTCTTCGACTATTGTTTTGTCAACGGTAATGCTGGCCGTATTTTTTTGTCCATCATTGATGGCTGCAATAGTAGCGTTAGAATCTAAATCAAACAAATTAACGTCAAATGGAGCAGACTTGTCTCCGTACTGCATATCAAATGAAATTCCTTTTATCCACTCCACGTATTTTTCCTCGAGCAGGTTTACGGCTTCCTCTTTTGTCTTGTCAGAAATATCTATCGTGCCAATCGTGGTTCCAACGGCAAACTTGCCGTCTACCTTGGCTAATCCATTTATCGCTTTAGCACCAAAATGGGAGGAGCTAAATATAAATGCCGTACTGAAAAACAGTACAACAAACAATTTTATCAATTGCTGATGCTTGCCCAAATTCCTTGCCTCCCTCAATTTACCCCTCTACATGTTGGCTATTTTCTTTCTATCATCGATTATCTCTAACGTATCCTCTAGGTCTGCAGTATCTTCTTTAGAACGATTTAAGAAGTCGAATAGTGACTCGTCAATAGGATTGTTATCTTCTTTAATGTCTAGGAGAACATCGTCTTGATCTCCTTCAGCATCATCAACGTATTTAGCTGATTCCACCGATTCCAATTCTAGTAAGCTTTCAATATCTGACAAATATCCTTTCTCTTCTGTCAAGATTTCAGGATCATTATCATCAATCTGTTCTGTTTCTCGTTCGAGTAAAAAGGAGATATCTTCTTCCTCAACAGATACAGCTACCTCTGCTAAAGAATCCGTAGTAGGCCCGGTTGATTCAATTATTTCCTTAGCCAAAAGACTTTCAATTTCCGATAAAGAGACAGAGTCAGGAACTAATTCTTCCTTTGAAATGCTGTTGGCAACCAATACATCTTCCTGATCATCCAATACCCCAATTTCTTCTTCCAAGACATCGGTAACGCTAGCGGCAGTTATTTTAAGGTCAGGTAATTCACCTGCCTCTTTTGCCAATATCGAATTACCAACAGGTATTAATAGATCCGGTTCCTCGTAAGCTGGCAATTCATTCTTAATAGACGATGCAAACTCAGGTTCTTCCTCATCTTCTTCTTCGAAACTAACTGCTTTTTGGTAGACCATTCCATTAAATTTTTTATCAATAAAATAAGCTGAAATAAACACAAGTACAAATAGCAATAATCCTACTTGCACAAATGGAACTACAGTGACTGCCGCTATGCCACATAGTGCAAGAATAAAACTTGCCAAAGAGATTAGTATCTTCCCTTTCATTGTAAACCCAAGCGGCAAAGCGAGTATAATTAAAAAAGTTATCAGCAAGGACCCTGCAGCCAATATCATCGTTTGCATTTATCCACTCCCCTTTTTATCTATAACTTTTATACTATCAAACTACATATTTTAACAAATTATCATATTTTTTAACCTTTTCTGCAAAAATAAGACAAAATTCGTCTACTAAATATTGTATAATATTTTCTATCACATTAAAAGAAGCTGGAAAATATTTAGTTTAGAAATAACAAAAACAACCACTTCATAGGAACATAGTACCAAGGTAAAATACATTCCAATGAAAGTGGTGTTTTTTTAATAATTATTTATTTTTCACGGACCGGATCAATCTTAATCGGATTTACTTTAAAAGAAGGTAATGGCAGCAATGCATCTTGTTCTACGAAGGTAATGCTGGAACTCCCTTTTAAATGCATATTTTTTGCAATAATTGCCCCTTCAATCACATTATTTCCACCAACTTCAACATTTCCCCCAGTTACAAATCTGCCACGGAAGGTCCCTCCAGTAAAATCAAATAGTGCATCTTCTGCAAAAATACTGCAGTTAATGCCTGTTCCGCTTGAACTGGCGGTTACTGTTTTAGGGTTGTTAGGATCCGATGACTTCCTCAGGTAAATTATTATTTTGTCCTTCTGAGAATTTTCTGTTTTAATTTCAGAATTATTAATTTTAAGTGAACCATCGACATAGATGTGAAGTTTTCCAGAACCCTTAACATAAAGTACACTATTGTTCTTTAACTCGAAATTCTTTACAAACATTTCTACATCTTTTGCCCCAACGTCTATAGTTAGTGTAGTGTTATTATCAATTATTACATTATTTATAGAAACTACATCTGGCATACCACTGATAGTCGTATTGGAAGAAATATTCATGTTGCCATCCTGACCAATCGGAAAAGTCCCCCCCAAAGTCATTGGGTAAGTAGGAGCAGGAGTTGCTTTAAAAGGTTTCAATTCTAGTGATATTTCTTCGTCCAATACTTTAATCTTTTGAGAAGAATAATAGGGATAAACAACACCTTGCCCTTGCCTAGGTGCATTTGGTCCAACAATAATTTCAGATCCGTTTTGTAGGCTACTCTCATTAAACAATTCTATCGCTTTATCAACTATAGAATTTGTTCCGATCGAACCATTGATTATGGATGCATTTGAATCTACTTTAATTTTATTATCAACAAAAACAGCTGTCTTTGGAAAATTGACGCTCCAGCGGAGTTGAAATTGTTGCTCTACTGTTTTTGTTCTATTATCTACTGTTCCTGAGGAAATAATTTTATATATTCGATTTGTAAGATCAATAGGTTCAACTTTCAATTTTGCAACAGGTTGACTCCCAAAATTTTTCTCAAAGTTGGTTTCTTGCCGTTCAACTTTATAATTATCTACAATTGGTACGGCAGCGCTGTAAAATTCACTACTAGTTTTTGCATTTTTATAGATATCATTTATTTTCGTGGTAATCTCACTCATAAGCAGAGTGGCCCCCGATTCAGCAATGTAATAAGAAGATTGATTATCCCTTTCTCCTGTACTCATCTTGACATTCGAGGCAGCTAATCCCATCAAACTTAGTCCAAGGATCGAGGCAACTATAATGACAATTAAAACAGCAATTAAAGCCATGCCCTTCTCACTATTGGAAATTTTAAATAGGGGTCTTTTTTTCATTATCTCACCTATTTTCTCAAATAAATTGTTGTAGAATTTGTTCCTATTTTTATAGTTATTTTGTCGCCGCTCTGTGCTGGTGTAAATGTTTCTATATTAGATACAAGAACCTGGTCTCCTTTTTTTAATGAGGTACCCTCCAAATAATAGTTAATGCCATCAATTGTTAAAATGTTATTTTTCGCCTCTACTTTTGTAGGGTCCGCTTTCCTAATTTCTTTTGTTAAAATATTCATGGCAAGGCGGTAATCTGTTTGTTTTTGGATCTCCGTTTTTTGGGCATTTGATTGCTTTACACTAAAGATATGAATAGAATTTGCCAATAATAAAACCATTGAAAGAAGAGCAAGGGAGGCTAATAATTCCACTAAGGTTATCCCTTTTTCATTATTTTTCATTTCATCACCTACTACTTTTTCCAGGTTACGATCATCTCCATTTGCGCTTCCTGGCTAGTTTTAGAATTATCTTTGTACACTTTTATTAAGACTTTTCCTAAATCTGTTGAAACAGTTGAAACATTTTTAAATTGCACTAACACATAGTGTCCACTTATTGGTTTACCATAGCAATTACTACAGCTGCTATTTGCTGTATATCCATTTTTATTTTTAATTTCATCCGCTAAATTTGCCAAGGAAGGGGAGGATAACGATTTATTGAGATTATTAATTTCCTCCATTTGTGTTTCTGCAACATAGGTGGCATCGACAATTCTTTTGGAAAAATTATTAGTCCGTGATGATTGAACAAACATAGACAAGAATGATACAACGATTAAGGATAATATTACGATTGATGCTAATATTTCTATTAATGTTAACCCTTTTTCAGTAGAAAAATAGTTCTTCATGGACATCATCCTTTAAAAAGCAGATTTCTCATCCTACCCTAAATATAACAAATTTTTACTTCTTTTTACAGTATCTTTTGAAATCAAACAAACTTCTCCACTTTCTAGTGTATAAGTATTATTAATACTTTGCAAACAAGGAAAAGAAGTCGATTTAACTCGAATCGACTTCTTTTCACAGCTCCTTATTTTTCCCTAACAGCCAAGGTACTTTCAATGTTGACAGTGGCATTTTGCCCACTGGTTTCAAAAAATGATAAATCATCAATGTTCGGCATACCGTAGTTAATAACACTTGCCCCGGAAACCCGGACTGTATTTGCGATAACTGCCCCTGAAAGATTTGCACCGTTGGAGAAAGAAATAGTTGCATTTGGAGCGTAAACCATGCGAATATTCACTACGGTACCACCTGAGAATGTCAAATTTTTCCCTAGTGAAACGATATGCCCTTGAAAACCCGCCCCATTTGTTATATTCACATCTGCTTTCTGCACAAACAAAGAACCATAGACTTTGGTGTTGCCACCAACATTAATGCTATTAGTACCTCGATAAAAAATTTCTAACTGATTTGTTTTATCCTCACTGTTAATCCTACTTGATGAGCTCATGGTAAATTGATTATTTACATAAATTTTTAGTTTACCAGTTCCGATAATATTAATAATGCCATAAGGCAAATCAAGCTGGTCAACAACTATACTTCTATCAACGTTGCCGATATTAATGTTTAGGGTGGCACCTTTTGCAAGGGTGATAGAAGAATAATAAAAGTTTTGGTCCATTGTTATGGGAGTAGTGCCTGATGATTGATTGATTGAGGCTTTATTAACCCCGATTGGATTACTAGCAGGAAAATCAGGCATAATAAACTTGGTTTCTGGTACAGGAACCGGTGTTTTTATCCTATTTGAAGTAGAATTGGAAACAACATCACTTTTTGAATTGGGTCCGACGTATATATTCCCCGTAATATTTGCGGCGCCCCCAAGAACAATGGAATTTGTCTTTGATGAATTCGTACCTACATCGCCATTAATAGTTGGTCCCCCATCGGGCATTTCTATTTTTTCATTCGCGAAGACACCGGCATTTAGGATCCCTTTAACATTCGCGCCTGAGCTCCATGTAATCGAGAATGGTTTTTCAACAGTTCTAGATTGGTTATCAATCGCCCCAATAGATGTCATGAGATAATTTCTAGTGTTGGAATTAGAATTATACGTGGAGGCTTTCGTAATTTTAACTTTGCCTATAGGTGACTGACCAAATGAATCTTCAAAGATGCCTCCCGGAATGGAGACCAATTGATCTAATTTCAGTAATACTTCTGCATTAGTAAAATATTGATTCATATTGCTTCCAGGAGTAAGACCAGAAATAGTTCTTTGAATTTCATTCATTTTATAGGTAATCCCTGATTCAGCTATATAATAGGTTGATTGATTTTTTCGTTCGATCGAGCTCCATTTCATGTTATTGGCTGCAAAAGCGGTAATCGATAAACATAATATCGAAACAACTACCAAAACAACTAAAACGATTACTAATGCAACCCCTTGTTGATTGTTTTTTCGTTTTAATAACGAAAGGTATTCTTTCATATTTTTCTCCTCTTTTTTAGGTAATTGGAAAATAGTAATTGTAGTTTAGCAGGTGGGCAATTGCTAATCAATAAAATCATGTTCCTGTAAGGCTCCCAAAAGTTACTGTGTCACTTTTTGGACAAAAATAAAAAGAGGGACCATAGAGAACCCTCTTTTTGATAATATTAATAGAAAATTTAGCTCGAAGAATACTCCGCCACCCGATTTCGTCCCGCACGTTTCGCTCCAACGTACAAAGCCCTGTCAGCATGGCGAATTAAGGATAATGAATCCTCCGCATCCTCTGGTGCAGTTGCCACTCCAATTGAAACGGTTACCTTTACTTGGATTTTCTTTTGTTCCTGATCAAGAGCTTGATAGAGGATAAATGGCCAGTTGGCTATCGATTGTCGGATTTGCTCCGCTATTTGATATGCTTCTGCTTTCGAAACATCCGGCAGGAGCACCACAAATTCTTCGCCACCATAGCGGGCAACGGTTCCGCGGACTGCTACCAATTTACTGATCCGATTGGCGATATCGGCAAGGATTTCGTTACCACTTTGATGGCCATAGGTGTCATTAATACTTTTAAAATGATCGATGTCCAGAATGATTAACGATAGCATCCGATGTTCGAACCTTGTAAGCCGTTCAAATTCATTATTCAATAATTCCTCAAAATAGCGATAATTATATAAATTTGTTAGTGCGCAGCGTTCGCTTTGGTTTTTGGTCCGTTCATAATGCTTGGCATTTTCCATTGCGACCGCAAAGTAAGAGCAAAGAATATCTACAATCGTAAGTTGATATTTTTCATAAGCTCGTTTCGTTCTCGAGGCAAGCAATATGATCCCGATTACCTTTTTATTGCGGATGATGGGTACGCATAAAATTGCTTCTATGTCACCAGGCAAATACCCTTTTGTTTTCTGCCTCCAGTCTTTTTTGGAGGAAAATATTTGGGCCTTCTGTTTGTCCCATACTAAGCCGCAAATTCCTTCCCCTTTTCTGATCGGGGGCATATCCATACATATCCCTTTACCTGATTCAACCCTGCGATTTAATTTTAGTTCATCGCCCGTCACTTCAAAAATATAAGCATAATCAACGGGAAGCATTTCTCCAAGCTTTTGAATAAACAAATTAATGACATCATCGACCCGCAGCCGTTCCGCCATCTGGTGGCCGATTTCGGCAGCTCCTTGCAGGTAATGATTAATTTTTTGACTAGAATAATAGAGTTGAAAAATAAGTGATAAACCTACGAACGGAACGCCAACAAACAGAACCGAAAGTAGCCCCACCTGGTTGTACAAGATGTAAAGGACAATCCCAATCGGTAATGTGATTAAAGTCGTAACCGTTTCCACAATGAAGTCTTTTCCAAAGTAGGATTCTTTACTCTTGTATATATAGTAAAGACTAAAAGAAACAAGCACTTCATTCACAAAATAATATAGGACTGAATACAAGATGGCGAGCCATAAGGACTTGGCGTCAGATGCCAAATGCGGGGATGTTTCTCCACCTAACGAATAATAGACTGCACCGCTGACAAAGGAGACGATAAAAAACATAATCAAATTGAGCGGCAAGCGGAAGAGCTGTTCCTTAGGTAAGCGTAATTTTATCATTAAGGCCACGACGGCAATCTGTGTAATTACTATTTCAACAAATAGGCCAAACGTTAAAAAAGTGGCCAATGCCACCCATTGGATTAAGAAAATGGGAGTATTATTAATCACGATCGGCATGGCGGCAACTAGTACTGTCAACACCAAAAATGCCAGTAGTTTTAGCCAATTACCGGAAAATTGGGGAGGGTAGGCCTGATAGGTGAACCACATTCCCGCAGGAACCAGTAAAAGCCAAACAAGAAATATCGTCTTTTGAATATGCGGTTTCACACCCATCCGACCTGCCTCCTTCCTAAATTTGGTTATAACAAGATAATTCCATTTTACCAAATGTCAAAAATTCTGTCATAAAGAAATCGTCATATTTTTCAAATATTTATGCACAAATGGTTTCGCTTCCGATATAAAATACAACGATCCTGTGATGACTAAAATATCTATTGACTTGAGGGACTGAATTTCTTCAGGGATATAGGTCTGCCAGTCATCAACAGCAAGTTTATTAGGGGATTGGCTGAGTTTCACCAGCTCTTCCGCTTTTGCTGCCCTTGGGAAATCAAAGCTGACAAAAGAAATTTGGCTGGCAATTTTGTCGAGTTTTGCAATCATCGCATCCAGTTTCTTATCTTTTAGGGCCGCAAACACTACATGAATGCTTTTGCCTTCATACCGATTGGTTAATTCCTCTACCAATGCCGTGATTCCCTCGTCATTGTGTGCCCCATCAATGATGACTAGCGGGTCTTCAGACAAAATATCAAATCGGCCTGGCCAGTACGCTTGTTTTAAGCCATTTCGAATAGCTTGCTGGTTGAGAATGAGGTCGCCTTGTTGAGTTAAATATTGCGCGGCCGTGACGGCAAGCGCGGCATTTTCCGTTTGATGCTGACCTATCATCGTTATTTCAAGCTGCTCCAAGTTATTGAATCTGGTCTGCAAGGTGAACTGTTCCCCATGGGTTAGTGACTCATGATGGCTTATCGAGAAATCATGATTTAGTTTAAAAATCGGAGCTTGCATTGTGTCAGCCTGTTTTTCGATGACTTTCAGAGCGCCGGGATGCTTAACAGCAGTGAAAATTGGTGTATGCTCCTTGATGATTCCCGCTTTTTCGAATGCTATTTCTTCATACGTGTTCCCAAGGATATTTGTGTGATCAAGCCCAATATTGGTAATAATTGATGCTAATGGGTTAATAATATTGGTTGAATCAAACCGACCACCTAAACCAACTTCATATAGTACGATATCAACGCTGCTGTTATTGGCAAAATAATAGAACGACATCGCCGTAATAACTTCAAACTCAGTTGGCCCGCCGAGTTCTGTTTCCTCCAACTCATCTGCCAACGGGCGGATGATATTGGTGAGATCCAGAATTTCCTGATCGCTGATTGGCTTGCCATTAATACTTATCCGCTCATTGAACTGCTCAATATAAGGCGAGGTAAAAGTACCGACCGTATATCCGCCAGCCTGAAGAATACTGCGAAGGAAGGTAACAGTTGACCCTTTACCGTTGGTTCCTCCAATATGGATGGTCTTAATTTTTGCCTCCGGATGTCCAAGCTTGTCCATCATCCATTCCATTCGCTTCAGACCGGGTTTAATGCCAAGTCTCAGTCGTCCATGAATCCAGTCAAGGGCTTCTTGATAGGTAGAAAACATTTTTGTTACCCCCTTTTAATAAAGCTGAGACGAACCCTAAGTTGGATTCGCCTCACTCCCCTTTTTATCCTTTTAATTCTTTAATACGAGCTTCAACAATTCCGCGTTTTTCTAGATAGTCTTTTTCCTTTGCCCGTTCTTCGGCAACAACATTTTCAGGCGCTTTTTTCATGAATCCTTCGTTGCTTAATTTCTTTTGGACTCTTTCCACTTCTTTGTTTAGTTTATCCCATTCTTTTTCAAGACGGGCAATTTCTTCGTCAATATTGATGAGCCCTTCGAGAGGCAGAATAATTTCCAAGCCGGTAATAACCGCTGTCATCGCTTTGTCGGGAATTACAATGTCTGTACTCATTTGGAGTTCTTCCGGATTACAGAAGCGCTCAATATAACTGCGGTTTTTCTCGACAGATTTTAGAACTTTTTCATCCTTCGCTTTCACAAGCATTTTAATTTTCTTGCTTAATGGTGTGTTTACCTCGGCACGAATGTTACGAACAGAGCGAATCATTTCTACTAGCAGTTTCATTTCCTGTGCTGCTTCCTCATCGGTGAATTCCGGTTTTACCACTGGCCAAGCGGCAGTAGTAATTGACTCGCCAGCATGAGGCAGGTTCTGCCAAATTTCCTCGGTGATAAATGGCATGAATGGATGAAGCAGACGCATGGTATTGTCTAGGACATAAGCAAGAATCGAACGAGTTGTTTTCTTGGCTGCCTCGTCTTCACCATATAGCGGAAGCTTCGCCATTTCAATATACCAGTCACAGAAGTCATCCCAGATAAAGTTGTATAGTGCGCGGCCAACCTCGCCAAATTCATAACGCTCGGAAAGCTTTGTCACATGTTCAATCGTTTCATTTAACCGTGTTAAAATCCACTTATCAGCAACTGACTTCTCGCCGCTAAAATCGATTTCCTCATAGGTGAGTCCATCCATATTCATAAGGGCAAAACGCGAAGCGTTCCAAATCTTATTAGCAAAGTTCCAAGTTGCTTCCACTTTTTCTGTGCTATAGCGCAAATCCTGACCAGGTGAAGAGCCGGTGGACAGGAAGTATCTTAATGCATCCGCACCGTATTTGTCGATAACCTCCATCGGGTCAACACCGTTTCCAAGCGACTTACTCATTTTCCGTCCTTGTTCGTCACGAACGAGACCATGAATAAGAACATCTTTGAACGGACGCTCGCCAGTAAATTCGATACTTTGGAAAATCATCCGAGATACCCAGAAGAAGATAATGTCGTAACCTGTTACAAGAACATCGGTTGGGAAGTAACGCTTGAAATCGGCTGCTTCCTTGTCCGGCCAGCCCATTGTCGAGAATGGCCATAGTGCCGAACTGAACCACGTATCCAAAACGTCTTTGTCCTGTTCCCAATTTTCAATGTCTGTCGGCGCCTCTTGACCAACATAAACCTCACCGGTTTCCTTGTGATACCATGCTGGAATACGATGGCCCCACCACAATTGTCTTGAAATACACCAGTCGCGGATATTTTCCATCCAATGCAGGTATGTCTTTTCGAAGCGATCCGGAACAAAGTGAACTTTGTTTTCTTTTGCTTGCAGAGCGATTGCCTCATCAGCAAGCGGCTGCATTTTTACAAACCACTGGGTCGATAAATAGGGCTCAACTACAGCGCCGCTACGCTCAGAGTGGCCAACGGAATGAAGATGATCTTCAATTTTAAATAGAACGCCTTGCTCTTGAAGATCTTTAACAATTTGCTTTCGGCATTCGAACCGATCTAAGCCTTGGTACTTGCCGGCGTTCGCATTCATCGTGCCGTCCTCGTTCATGACAAGAACACGCTCAAGATTGTGGCGATTACCTAATTCAAAGTCGTTCGGGTCATGGGCTGGGGTAATTTTAACCGCACCGGAGCCGAATTCCATATCGACATAATCATCGGCAACGATTGGGATTTCCCGGCCAACAATCGGAAGTTTAACAGTTTTTCCAATTAAATGCTTGTAACGATCATCTTCAGGATGAACAGCAACCGCTGTATCGCCGAGCATCGTTTCCGGACGAGTTGTGGCAACTTCAATATGTCCTGAACCATCGGTAAGCGGATAATTCATATGATAAAACGCACCTTGAACATCTTTATAGATAACCTCGATGTCTGAAAGTGCTGTTTTTGTTGATGGGTCCCAGTTGATGATATATTCACCGCGGTAGATGAGGCCTTTTTTATAAAGAGTTACGAAAACCTCACGAACAGCCTTTGAAAGACCTTCGTCAAGGGTGAATCGTTCCCGGGAGTAGTCCAGGCCTAGGCCTAATTTGGACCACTGCTGGCGGATGTGGGAGGCATACTCTTCCTTCCACTTCCAAGTTTCCTCAACGAATTTCTCGCGACCAAGATCATAACGGCTTTTGCCTTCAGCACGGAGCTTTTCTTCAACCTTTGCCTGGGTCGCAATCCCAGCATGGTCCATTCCCGGCAGCCAAAGAACATCATAGCCCTGCATTCGTTTCATCCGGGTGATAATATCCTGCAATGTCGTATCCCAGGCATGCCCTAAGTGAAGCTTCCCTGTTACGTTTGGCGGCGGGATTACAATTGTATAAGGCTGTTTTCCCTCGTCATCCTTCGCTTCGAAAAATTTACCGTTTAGCCACCAGTCATAACGCCCCTTTTCAATACTTTGCGGGTCGTATTTGGTCGGCATCGTTAATTCTTTTGTTTCCATCCGATTTTGCCTCCTTTATTTATTCCTAAGGTACCAAAAACACAAAAAACCCCATTCGTCGTAAAAGGACGAATGGAGTTTGCTTCGCGGTACCACCTTTTTTCCAATCAAAACTCTGATTGGCACTTAAATCGATAACGGATTTGATCCGTCTTCAACTACAAGGATTCTTGAATCCGTTCGCAGAAGAAGCTCTTGGGCGACATTCCGATGGTCCGCTTAGGAAATCTTTCAGCTAATGATTTCCCTCTCTTTAAGCCGGCTGGCACCGTACTCTTCCCGGTCAAAGCTTGATTTTAAATTATATAGTTATACTACCCAAAATAAGGGGTTGTCGTCAATCATGATAACCAAATTTTTTAGATTCTATACTATATTCATATTCGAGGGATGTTGACTATGCACTTTGAATCTTATTAATTAGTTCCTCATGTAATCTTTTGCTCTTATTTAGTGCGAATTCAGACCTTGCCAGAGTAATGCCAAGAAATGCCCAGAATAATGGGGCAACTGGTACGACACTAATATTAAAAAATGCCTGGGCAAGGTATCCGATGATAGTCGCCAGCAAACAAAGCAAGAAGATTTTTTCATTTCCTTCAGCTACCCTTACTGCAGATAGTGCTTTGTATAATATTGCCGCTATTAAAGAAAGGTAGATTAATAACGCTGGGACACCCAATGTAATTGCCATATGTAAATATTCATTATGTGCTTTGTCTACTATCATATCTCCAAATATTTGTTTTTTCTCTTTATCATTTGGAAAGACGTATTCAAATGTATCAGGCCCCGAACCAATCCAAAAATAATCATCGATTAATGGCAAGGACTTTTTCCATATAAAAAAGCGGTAAGAGCCAATTTGTTCTACATTTTCTTTTGATGCCAATTTGATGGAATCGGTAAAAAACGTATTAAACCGTTTTGAGTAATTTCCATCCTCAAAAATATTGATAACTGCAAAAATTATTCCCAGCGTTAAAAGCAGCTTAATCCATTTTCCCCAAAGGAATTTTCTTTTATATATGACGAAATTTGTAATCAATAAAATACCAAGAAAAACTCCAACATACCCGCTTCTGGTTTCGGAGAAGGTCAAGGCACTAAAAGCAAAAGCAATTGCAATTAAATAAAAGGATAATAATTTTGTTCTGTTTTCAATTAAATATAATGATATCGAAAGTAAAATAATTAAAACCAGATATGAGCCAAAGAAATTTGCGTTATCAAAAAATGAATAACTTCTTGGGTCATAAAGCTTCACACTATTTTTAGGGAGAAAATCGATAAAGTAATGTTGTAGTATCCCGTAAATGGAAGCCAGAATTGATACTCCAGCCATGCCGGTAAACAGCTTCTTTATATTCTTAACCTCAATCAGCCTATAGGAAAAAAGAAAAATACTGCAATAGGAGAAAATGGTTAAAACCCCTTCATACCTGTATTTTGTCCCATATAAGGATGTCTCAACATTCACAGAAAAAACAGTCGAAATGACCACTAAGGACATAAATATAAGGATAAGAGTCTCCACATTTGCATGGGGTTTTTTCAGATTAATTGTCCAATATTTTCGTTTAAAAATAATATATAACCAGTTTAAAAGGACAAATATCTCTAAATAAGCTACCTTAGGCTGTGTATAATACGGATCATATCCCCAAGGATAAATCATCAGCGGAAATAACAAAATGAACCAATACATATAAAAACCCCTTATGCATTTGAAAAAAATATGCCAAAATAACTAGTCCTTTAAGCACTTCTAATTATTCCATGTCCTTTCAATTATTTCAATCCGGATTTTCAGATTTATTTTATGGATTTCGGAGAATTCACACATTTTAGGAATATACATAAAATAAATGCAACAAATAAAATGGGGAGGTTTGTTGGTGAAGAATTTCCACAAGTATAAATACCGTCCCTGGTTCAGAACGTTTCGGAGGTTGAGCGGACAGTTAATTATTCCGTTTATTATTTTTCAATTCTTGAGGACCATATTTTTGCCGACTGTTTTTGATGTGTTGTTGTTATCATTCTTTATCGTTATTGCCATCTCGATTTATTTTGAAATTATTTAAGGAGCCCATTTAGCAGTTTAAATTCATCTGCTACTGGGCTCCTTCTTTTGCCTGCTGTTCAGCGACTTTCCGCTGATTTTCGATTTCTGTCATTTTTGAAACAACATACTCGATATTTTTCAGATGGAAGTAACGTTGCTGGAGCTGGCGGACTAATTTCAGCTCATTCCTTGGCCTCTTTTTTCGATAGTACTTCTCAACAATCTGGATCACCTGGGTTGGATAGGCCAAATAGCTGTAGAATAATAGTTTTTCGTCATCCTTAATCGGAAAATATTTATAGTAATGATAAATCCAATCAATGACGTCATCATTTCGTTTCGGTCCGGTATTTAATGCCCGCGATACATATGGCAGCAAGTCGTGAATCGGCGAACCGTAGCTGGCATTTTCGAAGTTGATAAAATAGCCGTAGCCCCGCTCATCATAGACAAAATGATCGGACGCCACCTTGCCGTGTACAACAACCATTCGCGCTTTTTCATTATCCTTTGTTTTCTCGTACCACTCTTCAAACTTTGCTTTTGAAAATCGGAGTGCCTGACTGATTTCATTGTAGTAAAGGCTGTATAACAACTCAAATGGAGACATGTAGGTCTTTTTTTCACAAACATCAATAAAACCATCTAAGAATTCCTGATGTTTTTCGAGCTGCTGAATTGTTTTTTCATAATGCTCTATGCGTTCCTCTTTATTAATGGTAATTTCTTTTGCAGAAAGGGTGTGCAGTCTTGCCAGCTCACGAAACAGTTGGTGATGTGCCTGGCGGTTGCCCCTGCTGTCATTTGACATCCAAGGCATGAGATAATATAAATTATTTTCATGGAGTACAGCATACCTGCCATCCATGGTGGGATAAATCGGCACGATGCGGTTATAGCCCTTTTGATAAAGGTAATGAACATGCCGGATAAAATCCGTCCCCGTCGTCGGGGCAATTTTTTTTAAAGCAAAGGTGCCTTTGTTTGAGTAAATCTTTTGGATGCTGCCGTAATCCTCAACAAAGTGAGGCTGGACTTGATAATGATCTAATATGGGTGTCAGGGCATCAAGGCGATTGGAGTCATTCATAAAACTCAACCTTCTTTCAAAAGGAGAAACAAATATTAACTACCAGATAAGGTATGAAAAAAGAAGGAGAGCAGGTCTAAAAATAAACCCGCTCATTCTCTTGGAACTACATTAGTTTTTTCGCAAGGGCTTTTGGCACATATAGTACTTGCCCTTCATAAACATCCTGATTCAAATCAAGATTGTTAACACGGAGCAGGTTTTGAACAGACACATCATATCTCTCAGCAAGGCTTTCGACCGTATCGCCCTTTTGGACAATACATACCTTTAAAACAGTTTGGGAAGAGCCTTCATCCTTTCGGGCGAAAAACTCTGTTAGCGTCATGGATTTCTTTTTGCCGCCAAACAATTTCTTCTTTTTCTTATGTTCCACTTCTGGTGAAGATGATGATGAGCTTTCTTCATGTTCCATATCAACTGTTTCCAGTTTAACCTCGACTTCCTCCTCCACCTCTACCTTAACGACCTTAGCCTCCTCGTTTCTTTCCTGATAACGCCATGCTGGTTGATTGGCTTCGGCATTATACTCCTGGAATTGCCAAGGCTGTGGGTTGGCAGGTTGGTCGTTTTCCTCGAACTGCCATGACGGGGGCTGGTAAGTATCTTCTTCATCCTCAGGCGGTTGATAGTTGAACGTTGGGAAGTTAGGAAACGCTTCTGTCTTCGGCTGTTCTTCCTGTTCTTTTCTAGCTTCAGTTTCAAACAAGAAATTAGGCTGGTAATTGCTTTGGAACGCTGCCGGATTTACCGGAATTTCCTCTTGCTCCTCCACTTCACTTCCACGGTGAAGCAGCTCCAGTTCTGGTTCCTGTTCCTGCTGCTTATCAGGCCCGTATAAGCCGCTAATCGTCAGTTCTGCGGAAAGCTTTAAGCAGCTGCGCTCTGGCAAGGAATAATCAAACGATTCCACGAGAACATCAATATCATAAACACTTTGAATTCGATTGTTCGGAATCGTGATATCAACCGGGAAGCGATGGGAAAATTCACACGTCCCCTCCTCACGTTCGGCAACTCTCTCTACAAATTTTTGCGATGCTACCCCTTCACCCTGATAGTCCTGATCGTCCTGAAGGCTTTTGTATTCGCCCGTTAGGTCCAGCGAACCGCGTATAGTGACGTACTGATCGTTTTCCTGGATGGTAATATCGGGGTCTAGGGAAATGGAGATAAGCTCCTCGACTTCCTGTCCTTTTCTAAACCACAACGACTCCTCCACGGAAAATCTAAGGTACGATTGATTCTCCTGGGACAAAGCGACTCCTCCTTTCGTTTCCTTTACGCAAAATCACTATGTCACTTACACTTTATGAGACCATTTTTTTATTTATGATAAAAAAGCGAGATTCTGAGAAAAAGAAAAAACACCCACCTTATGGTGAGTGCTGAAAGTTTATTTTAATTTTGAAAAAGCAACCTCAACTGCTTTGATGGTTTTTTCAATATCCTCGTCTGAGTGCTCAGTCGACAGGAATAATCCCTCAAATTGAGATGGCGGCAGGAACACGCCTTGGTCAGCCATTTGACGGTAATACTCAGCAAAGAACTCCAAATTTGATGTCTTCGCTGTTTCATAGTTGATGACATTTTCATTGGTAAAGAAGAAACCAATCATCGATCCGGCACGGTTAAAGGTAACCGGTACATCATATTTCTCCGCGGCACCCTTGATGCCTTTTTCAAGCATGTCGCCTTTGCGGATAAACTCATTGTAATGCTCAGGTGTTAATTGGCTTAAGGTCTCATAACCTGCCGTCATCGCAAGCGGATTGCCTGATAGTGTACCAGCTTGGTAAATCGGTCCGCTTGGCGCAATACGTTCCATGATTTCTGCACGGCCGCCGTATGCACCAACTGGAAGCCCACCGCCGATTACTTTTCCTAAACAGGTCAGGTCAGGTGTGATGCCAAAATGGCCTTGAGCACAATTATAACCGACGCGGAACCCAGTCATAACCTCGTCAAAAATAAGCAATGCGCCATATTCGGTGGTAATGTCACGCAGTCCTTGTAGGAACCCTGGCAGCGGCGGAACAAGTCCCATGTTGCCGGCAACCGGTTCAACGATGATACAAGCGATATCATCGCCAAATTGTTCAAATGCGTATTTTACCCCTTCAAGGTCATTGTATTGCACTGTAATGGTATTTGCGGCAACGCCTTCAGGCACACCAGGGCTGTCAGGCAAGCCTAGTGTGGCAACGCCGGAACCTGCTTTAATTAACAGGGAATCACCATGGCCGTGGTAGCAACCTTCAAATTTTAAAATCTTGTTTCGGCCGGTGTAGCCGCGCGCCAGACGTAGCGCACTCATGGTTGCCTCTGTTCCCGAGTTAACCATTCTGATAATTTCAATTGAAGGTACGCGGTCTTGCACAAGCTTGGCCAGTTTATTTTCTAGCAGGGACGGTGCCCCAAAGCTGGTCCCTGACTCAGCTGTTTTTTTCAACGCTTCGACAACCTGATCATTGGCGTGACCAAGAATCAGCGGCCCCCAAGACAATACGTAGTCAATATATTCATTGCCGTCGATATCGTAAATTTTTGAGCCTTTGCCACTTTCCATGAAAATTGGATCCATGTTAACGGACTTAAAGGCACGCACTGGGCTATTTACACCGCCAGGCATTAACGTTTGGGCTTCTTTAAATGCTTCAATCGATTTTGTATATGAACGCATCTTTTTCCCTCATTTCGAAAAATTGATAAGACTCCCCAACCCGTTATCGTTGGGCTGGTAGGGAGTAGTTATTGCTGTTCTTTCAACCAGCGAATAGCATCTTTTGCATGATACGTAATGATTAAGTCAGCACCGGCGCGCTTCATGCCAAGTAACAGTTCAAGAACAGTAGCTCGTTCGTCCAACCAGCCGTTTTGCGCTGCCGCTTTAATCATGGCATATTCTCCACTCACGTTGTATACAACAACCGGCAAATTAAAGTTATTTTTAACATCACGAACAATATCAAGGTATGGCAAACCAGGCTTCACGATTAAGAAATCTGCTCCTTCTGCCACATCAGACTCTGCTTCACGGAACGCTTCCATGCGGTTAGCAGGGTCCATTTGATAGGTTTTGCGGTCGCCAAATTTCGGTGCACCCTCAGCCGCTTCGCGGAATGGACCGTAGAAGGCTGAAGCGTATTTAACAGCATAGGACATCACAGGGATTTCGGTAAAACCTGCTTCATCAAGCCCCGCGCGAATGGCTGCAACAAAGCCGTCCATCATGTTGGATGGGGCGATAATGTCAGCGCCTGCTTTTGCTTGACTGATGGCTGTTCTAACAAGCAAATCAAGTGACTGATCGTTGAGAATCTTCTCCCCTTCGACAACACCGCAATGGCCATGGCTTGTAAACTCACACAAGCAAGTATCGGCTACGACAAGGATGTCAGGGAAGTTTTGTTTAATATAGCGTGTGGCCTCTTGGACAATACCATGGTCATGGTACGCCTGCCCGCCACATTCGTCCTTCGTTTCCGGAATGCCGAACAATAATACCGCTTTAATTCCATGCGCGGCGATATCTTCCATTTCCGCATGAAGGTGATCGAGCGAAACTTGGTAAACACCTGGCATCGAGGATACTTCTCTGCGGATGTCACTGCCTTCGTATATAAATAACGGGTAAATGAAATCCTCAGCTTTGAGGTGGTTTTCTCTGACTAACGCACGCATACTTGCACTTGAGCGCAGGCGGCGGTGACGTGAAAATTGCAAATCCATATGTAAAACCTCCAAAATTAGTTTGTGCGGGTGGTGATTTATCTGTTACTGTCGGATAAACCATTATAACTGTCGCATAGCTCTTCCTAACTGTCGGATAGTATGCTTTTACTGTCGGATAGCACTCGTTAACTGTCGCTATCCACTTTTACTTGCGGATAACACTCTCCAACTTGCAGATAGCACACTTCAACTCGCGGATAACGCCTCTCAACTTGCGGAAAGCTGATTCCAACTTGCATAAGCCTGTTCAACTTGCGGATAGCACTCTCCAACTTGCGGATAGCACACCTCAACTTGCGGATAGCGCCACCCAACTCGCGGATAACCCCACCCAACTTGCGCTAACCATCTATTTAAACAACCTTACCCTTTTTCAAGATAAGCAATCGTACTCTTAATCATTTCCTCAACTGTATACTCTTCTGGAGCGGCATGCACCGGCAGTCCGTATTCATTAAGCCTATTTTCAGTAATGGGCCCAATGCAGCTGATGATGCACGTCTGTAGTCTGGTTTCCAATCCGTTTGCCGAAACTACCTCCATAAAATGGTCAACGGTTGACGGGCTGGTAAACGTTAAAATATCGAGCTCCCCGTCGTCAAGCATGCCCACAAGCTTCGCCCGGCTCTCTGCCGGCATGTAAGTTTCATAAATGACCACTTCATCGACGATGGCTCCAGCCTCCGTCAAAGAATCAGCGATATACTCCCGGGCGAGATTTCCTTTTGGGATTAAAACCCGGGACCCGGAACTCACAATAGGCAGGAACTCCTCAACAAACACCTCAGCCACATAGGCGGAAGGAACGAAGTCAACCGGAAACCCCAGCTCGTTCAAAACCTTCGCCGTCTTTTTCCCAATGACGCCGATTTTAGGAAAATCCGGCCGGACTTCTCCAAGAAAGGAAAAGAACGTCTCCACCGTGACATTGCTGGTAAAAATAATCCAATCATATGTACCCAGTTTCTCCAAACACTCGGAGAGGCGCTGGTTTTTTTGGATCGGCCGGAACGCAATCAGAGGGATTTCAACTGGAATCCCTCCATACTTTGCGACAAGCCGGGAGAAAGAGGCTGCTTGGCCTTTACCTCGAGGCACAAGCACCTTTTTATCAAGAAGAGGCGGTGATTTAAGCATGACCTTCAAGCTCCAGCTTGACACGATCAATCAGATCCTTCGCTCCTTTTTCAATCAATAAATCTGCGGCTTTGATTCCAAGCTCTTCAGGATTTTGCCCGCGAAGCTCTTCACGGTAGATTTCTGTCCCTTCAGGTCTTGCCACTAATACATTCAAGACAAGCTCATCGTTATCTTCCGCATAGGCAAAGCCCGCTATCGGCACCTGGCAGCCGCCCTCCATTTTTTGCAGGAAGGCACGTTCTGCGCGAACGGCACGTTCTGTTTTCTTGCACGTGAATTTTTCAAACAGCTCAAGCAGTTCATGATCATCTTCACGGCATTCAATCGATAATGCCCCTTGGCCAACTGCCGGAATGCATACATCAGCATCTAAAAATTCGGTAACAACATCACTTGCCCAGCCGAGTCGGGAAAGACCTGCAGCTGCCAAAATAATGGCGTCGTACTCTTCACCCTCAAGTTTTGCTAGTCTTGTATCGACATTACCGCGGATCCATTTAATTTCTAAATCAGGACGTTTCGCCAACAATTGAGCGCTGCGGCGCAAACTGCTAGTGCCGATAATCGCACCAGGTTTTAAATCAGCCAATTTCACATGCCCCTTGGAAATCAAGGCATCACGGTGATCTTCACGGAACGGCACGCAACCGATTGTAAGCCCTTCTGGAAGTACAGCTGGCATGTCCTTCATGCTGTGAACCGCCATATCAATCTCTTTATCAAGCATTGCCTGCTCGATTTCTTTAACAAACAGTCCTTTGCCACCGACCTTGGAAAGGGTGACATCCAATATTTTATCGCCTTTTGTGACGATTTCTTTTACCTCAAATTCAAAACGGGGATCCAGCTTTTTTAGCTGTTCAATCACCCAGTTTGTTTGTGTCAGCGCCAATTTGCTGCGTCTGGAACCTACGATAATTTTTCGCATGACTGCCTCCTATGAGTACCAAATATGAAATGTTGATAATTGACCAAATAAGAAAAAGTTGATTAATACAATCAAAAATGATGCTGTATTCCAAATGGCGAGTTTTTTTCCTGACAGATTTCTCACTGTCCGTAAATATAAATAAATGCTGTAGGCTGTTAGCAGGATAAACGAACCAATAATTTTGATATCGTACCAAGGCATTCCCGGGAGCTTCAAAAACGCCCACTGCAGGCCGAGAATTAAGCTTAATAGCAGCATCGGTACACCGACTACAGCAAGTATGTAAGACAGCCGTTCAAGTTTCTCCAAATCGGCAATCCTTAACAGCCTTGGACCCCATTTTTTCCGTTTCAATAAGTCGTATTGGAACAGGTACAAAAGGGAAAAAACAAAGGAAAGTGAAAATGCCCCGTAGGACAAAATCGCCATTGTGATGTGAATTAACAAAAGCTCCGATATCAGCTGTTTGGCCATTACATGGGAATGAGTATCCATTGGTGCAAACGTATGAATCGCCATGACGGTAAAGCCAAGAATATTGGTAAAAAAGACGATAAAATCTACTCGCAGCAAGTGATTTATTCCTATTGATAATGTTACTAATACCCAGGCATAAAAATAGAGTCCCTCAAAAATTGTCAGTACAGGGAACCTGCCCATTTTGAACATATAGGAAATGAGAAAAACCGTCTGCAACACCCATACAAATGCAAGTAACCAGAAGGCAACTCGGTTTGCCTTCCGGTTATGGTGAATGAAGTCGAAAAAATATAACAACACACTGAAGGCGTAAAAAACAACTGTAAATTCATGTAGCCTTGTTATTAAATCATTGAACATAATAGGGAGCCCCCTAAATTAAAAGGAAGCCTGCGGTTCATGAACCGATATTTTGTTAGTCGATTCAGCCGCTTTTACTTGATGTTCCTGTGCCAACTCTTCAATGTTAAAAATTTTCATAAACAAATCCATCGCCTGTTCTGCATCAGGTCTTGAAGCAATTTCTTTTGCTTGCAAGATTGGATCCTTTAATAGCTGGTTAATGATACTCTTCGTATGCTTATTTAATACTTTTTTATCACGATCTGTTAGATTCGGAAGCTTGCGTTCCAAACTGACCATTGTTTCAGCCTGGATTGTCAGTGCTTTTTCCCTTAGAGCCGAAATAACAGGAATAACCCCAAGCATGCCGAGCCATTGTTTGAAGTCGACGACTTCTTTTTCAATCATCAGCATGATCTTTTCGGCAGCCTTCTTGCGTTCCTGGAGGTTTGCCTCGACAATGCCTTCCAAATCATCAATGTCATATAAAAAGACATTTTCCAAATCGGCAATTCTAGGATCGAGGTCACGCGGCACGGCGATATCGACCATAAACAACGGCTTGCCTTTCCGCTGTTTTTCCACCTTCGCCATCGTTTCCTTCGTGATTACGAAGTCCTTTGCTCCTGTGGAACTGATAAGAATATCAGCATCGACGAGGGCTTGGTTCAATTCTTCAATCGTTCTTGCCTCCCCATTAAAGCGGCCGGCAAGGAGTTTTGCTTTATCATATGTCCGGTTTATAACCGTGACTTTTTTAACTCCATTACCGTGCAAATTCTGAGCGGCCAATTCCCCCATTTTTCCTGCGCCAAAAATCAGCACATGTTTATTTGCAAGGGAACCAAAGATTTTCTTGGCCAATTCTACAGCCGCATAGCTGACAGAAACGGCATTGGCGCCGATTTCTGTTTCCGAATGGCCTCGTTTTGCCACAGTGATGGCTTGCTTAAATAAATGATTAAATACAGTGCCGGTGGTTTTTTGCTCTTGGGCAAGCATAAAGCTAGTTCGAACCTGTCCCAAAATTTGCGTTTCCCCGAGCACCATTGAATTTAAACCGCATGTTACATTAAATAAATGCTCTACAGCACCGTCATCTTCATAAATGAAGAGAAATGGAGAAAATTCCGTTTGATCCATTCCGAACCATTCTGACAGAAATTCCTTAATATAATAACGGCCCGTATGCAATTGATCGACTACTGCGTAGATTTCCGTACGATTGCATGTTGATAAAATCACATTCTCCAAAATGCTTTTCTTGTTGTTGAGCTTTTTAATGGCATCCACAACATCGGTTTCACTAAAAGTCAGCTTTTCCCGGATTTCTACGGGGGCAGTTTTATAATTTAGACCGACCACGACAATATGCATTTGTTAAGGACACCCCCAATATGATTACATTATTAACTAGATTGATTATATCACGAACAATTTTCCGCCTATCACGAAAAATGTGAACATAAAACGACACTATATGTTATGATAAGAAAATAAAAAGAGCGGTTTTTATCGAGAATACTTCCCTTTGTACAGTATCAAAAAAATAGACTTGATTCAAGTGAACCTTACTGGAAGTGGTGTTTATCATGAAAAATCAACGAATTTTTCCCGGAATCATTCTTATTGGATTTGGGGCCTACTTTTTATTGCAGCAAATGGGAGTTACTATATTCGGTGAATTTTTCACCTGGCCAACCTTGCTGATGATTGTTGGGATTGCGTTTTTAGGCCAAGGTTATTCTGCTGGCGACTCGGAGGCGATCCTCCCGGGAGTCATTATGACAGGGTTCGGTCTTCATTTTCATTTGGTGGGAGACGTGAGTTTTTGGCCGAATAACCATATCGGCATGCTAATGCTAATCATTTCAATTGGCTTTTTTCTGCGGTTTCAAAAAACGAACTCAGGTTTATTTCAAGCCTTTTTATTTCTGGTTATAGCGGTCTTGCAGCTTTTTTATGATAAAATCACTGGATATTTTGGATTATTACAAAATGGAATGAGCATTGTCTGGAAATTCTGGCCTGTCCTTTTCATTCTCGTTGGTATTTATTTTCTCTTAAAAAGGAAAAAATAATCAAAAAACCGCCTTGCACTTATGTGCTTGGCGGTTTTTGTCTACATATAACTCTCAAGTATCGCCCATGCCTTGTCTTTCCCCTCGCCCGTTTCCGATGAGAAAAGGACAATATGGTCACCTGGGTCAAGCTCTAATGATTCGCGAGTCACTTTCAAATGCTTCTGCCACTTGCCCTTCGGAATCTTATCTGCCTTGGTGGCAATCACGACACAGGGGATTTCATAATGCTTTAGAAAATCATACATCATGATATCGTCCTCTGTAGGCGGGTGGCGCAGGTCGACGATCAAAACCACGGCACGCAATTGCTCACGAGTCGTAAAATAGGTTTCAATCATCTTCCCCCAGGCCGCACGTTCGGTTTTTGAAACCTTCGCATAGCCATAGCCCGGAACATCAACAAAATGCAGCAGTTCATTAATCAGGTAAAAATTCAGTGTTTGTGTTTTTCCGGGCTTGGAAGAAATTCTCGCCAAGCCCTTTCGATTTAGCATTTTATTTATGAATGAAGATTTTCCGACATTGGACCGGCCCGCAAGAGCAAATTCCGGCAAATCGGATTCCGGATACTGTTCCGGTTTTACGGCACTGATGATAATCTCTGAACTCGTTACCTTCATGCTTGAGTGCCCCCGCCTTCAAGCAGAGCATGCCGCAACACTTCATCTACATGGGTGACCGGAACAAATTGAAGTCCGCTGCGGACACTTTCCGGAATATCGTCAATATCCTTTTCATTGTCCTTCGGTAAAATAACCTTCGTTAATCCGGCACGATGGGCACTTAATGTTTTTTCCTTCAAGCCGCCTATCGGCAGAACCCGGCCACGGAGGGTGATCTCTCCTGTCATTCCGACTTCACGGCGAATTGGCTTGCCTGTCAACGCAGACACGAGCGCAGTGGCAATTGTGATTCCGGCAGATGGCCCGTCTTTTGGCACAGCGCCTTCAGGAACGTGAATGTGAATATCATATTTTTCATGGAAGTCTTCTTCAATCCCAAGCTCAGCGGCCTTTGAACGAACATAACTGAATGCGGCCTGAGCCGATTCCTTCATGACATCGCCAAGCTTGCCTGTGAGTACAAGCTTGCCTTTGCCCGGTGCCAAGGACACTTCAATTTGCAGCGTATCGCCACCAACTGTCGTATAGGCTAATCCGGTTGCCACACCAACCTGGTCTTCCGCTTCAGCCTGACCGTAGCGGAATCTTGTTTTTCCTAAAAATTCTTCCACATTCTTTTCGGTAACGACTACTCGCTTTTTCTCGCCTGAAACAATGATTTTTGCTGTTTTACGGCAAATCGTCGCCATCTGGCGCTCCAAACTACGTACACCGGCTTCACGGGTGTAATAACGGACTACTTTTAAAATCGCGTCGTCACGAACCTGCAACGTATTTTTAGATAGGCCATTTTCTTTAATCTGTTTTGGAAGCAGGTGATCCCTTGTAATATGAACCTTTTCAAGCTCTGTATAACCGGCAATCGTGATGATCTCCATCCGGTCAAGCAACGGTCCCGGAATGGTGCTGAGATTATTCGCCGTTGCAATAAACATAACTTTCGATAAATCGTAAGTTTCTTCAATATAATGATCGCTAAAGTTATGATTCTGTTCAGGGTCCAGAACTTCTAACAGCGCCGCCGACGGGTCGCCGCGGAAATCACTCGACATCTTGTCGATTTCATCGAGCAAGAACACCGGGTTAATCGTACCCGCTTTTTTCATCCCTTGGATAATCCGCCCTGGCATCGCTCCGACATAAGTTCTCCGATGGCCGCGAATTTCAGATTCGTCGCGAACGCCGCCAAGCGACACTCGGACAAAATTACGGTTTAGTGAAGTGGCGATCGACCGGGCCAAACTGGTTTTACCAACACCCGGAGGTCCGGCGAGACAGAGAATCGGGCCTTTTAAGGAATTGGTCAGCTTTTGTACCGCCAAGTATTCCAGTACCCGTTCCTTTACTTTTTCAAGACCGTAATGGTCCTGATTGAGTATCTTTTCAGCACGGTGGATATCAATGTCATCCTCGGTCTTTTTCGACCATGGCAAGGAAATCAGCCATTCAAGATAATTGCGGATCACCGCGCTTTCAGCAGAACTGGTTGGTACCTTTTCATAGCGCTCCAGCTCCTTCATCGCAGCATTATAGACATGCTCGGGCATTCCCGCATCCTCAATTTTCTTGGTGAGGTCGGCGATTTCACCGGTTTTCCCTTCTTTATCGCCAAGTTCCTTTTGGATTGCCTTCATTTGTTCGCGCAGATAGTATTCCTTTTGCGTACGTTCCATCGAGCGTTTGACCCGCTGGCCGATTTTCTTTTCGAGATTCAACACTTCTTTTTCATTAAAAATGATATTGATAACCCGGTTCATTCTTTGTTTTACATCAATCGTCTCTAGGATTTCCTGTTTTTCCTTCAGCTTGATTGGCAAATGGGATGCAATAATGTCAGCCATTCTGCCTGGCTCTTCAATATCTGCCACGGAGGCAAACGTTTCTGAAGATATTTTTTTCGATAGCTTTATGTATTGTTCAAAATAATCCAGCATTGTTCTCATCAACGCCTGGTCTTCTACGTCTTTTGTATCTTCGTCCTCGTGGGTGATGACGCTGACCGTATAGTAATTTTCTTCCTCATGGAACGAGACTATTTCCGCCCTGGATAAACCTTCAACCAGCACGCGAATCGTACCGTTTGGAAGCTTTAGCATTTGCTTAACCTTTGTTAAGGTCCCAAATTTGTATAAATCCTCTTCGGAAGGCTCATCGATGGAGACATCCTTTTGAGTTGTTAAGAAAATGATATGGTCATCTACCATTGCTTTTTCGAGCGCCTGGACCGACATTTCCCGGCCAACATCCAAGTGCAAGACCATTGTCGGATAGACAAGCAATCCCCGAAGCGGCAGGAGGGGGACGAGCAATTCGTTCTTTTTCGCCAAAACACTGCACCTCCACATGCAAACATTCATTCTTCTGATAAAACATTAAGTCTTTGTACAAATTCTATCCTATTTATTTTTTTGTGTCTATTTTATCTTCCCCAAACAATGAAAATAACTATCTTTTCTCCTTATTTCTGTTCTAATGAAAAATTTTTCAAGTCGACCAAATAAAAACTTCGGTTTGAGTCAGAACACAAACCGAAGTTATATTAAGCTAAATACTTTCCTTTTTAGATAACTCAATGGAAGCGGGAATAGATGTATTTTTTTGGAATTGATTTACCAGAGCAATCTCAAATACTTCGTGAAGATGGGTAACCGGAATAATCCGAATCCCTTCTATCTCATTTAAGATCGTTTGATTGTTTTCTTCCGGGATAATGACTGTTTTCGCGCCGGCTTTTTTGGCGGCCTTTATTTTTGGATAGACGCCGCCGATTGGCTTCACATTCCCGTGAATGCTGATTTCACCAGTCATTGCGACTGTGTTATCGATTGGAATCTTATAGATGGCCGAATAGATTCCTGTTGCCATCGCAATTCCCGCCGATGGGCCGTCAATCGGAACCCCGCCGGGAAAGTTGACATGAATATCATAGTCATTGGCCGGTACACCCATCGACCTTAACACAGTTATCACGTTTTCAATCGAGCCACGCGCCATACTTTTGCGGCGAATCGACTTACCTTGGCCGCCGATACTTTCTTCCTCGACAATCCCGGTTATATTAATCGTTCCTTTTTCCTTTGCCGGGATGACGGTGACTTCGATTTCGAGAAGCGCTCCCGAATTCGGCCCATACACGGCAAGGCCGTTGACAAGCCCGACTTGGGCTTCTTCATTGATCATCCGTTCCATTCTTGGCGTCATCTGGCTGGAATGGATGACCCATTCTATATCCTCATCTTTAATGTACTGGCGGTCTTCGGTTATCGCCAATCCAGCGGCAATCTGAATCATATTGACGGTCTCCCGGCCATTTCTTGCATATGTAGAAAGAGTATGGACACCGGAATCTTTAATCTGCATATTTACCTTAGCAGCCGCTTTCTTGGCAACCGTGACGATTTCTTCTTGGTTTAAATCCCGGAAGAATACTTCCATGCATCGTGACCTGATGGCTGGCGGGATTTCGCTTGGCGTCCTTGTGGTGGCGCCGATTAGCCGGAAATCGGCAGGAAGTCCATTTTTAAAAATATCATGGATATGCGTTGGGATTTGGTGATTTTCCTCATGATAGTAGGCACTCTCCAGGTATACCTTGCGATCCTCCAAAACCTTAAGCAACTTGTTCATTTGGATCGGATGCAGTTCCCCGATTTCATCAATGAACAGGACACCGCCATGGGCATTTGTCACTGCTCCTTGTTTTGGCTGCGGAATGCCTGCCTGCCCCATCGCACCGGCACCTTGATAAATCGGGTCATGCACTGATCCAATTAACGGGTCGGCAATCCCGCGCTCATCAAACCGTGCGGTAGTGGCATCCAGCTCAATAAAGACAGAATCCCGTTTAAATGGTGATTTTGAGTTCTTCTTCGCTTCCTCCAAAACGAGCCGGGCGGCTGCAGTTTTACCGACACCAGGCGGGCCGTAGATGATTACATGCTGCGGATTAGGCCCGCATAATGCCGCCTTTAACGATTTGATGCCATCTTCCTGCCCGACAATATCCTGAAAGCTTGTCGGCCTTACTTTTTCTGATAATGGCTCTGTAAGAGAAATGGACCGCATTTTCCGAAGCTGCTCCATTTCTTTTCGCGATTCACGGTCAATGGATACCTTTTGTGTCCGTTGATTTCGGAGCAAATTCCAAAAATATAGTCCGATAATGATTCCAAAAAATAGCTGTATAAATAAAGCAATCCCCGTCCAACTCATATTATTCCTCCTGCACCAAATTACTCAACTGATATTAATAAGTATTTCCTGCTGCATGGAGGAATAAACCACAAAATACAAAAACTCACCAACCGCAAGTTATAGTGCGTTATCTGCAAGTTGAAGTGCTTTATCCGCAAGTTGGCGAGCGTCATACGCAAATTGGCGCGCTTTCCGCAAGTTAGAGCATGTTATCCGCAAATCGGCGAGTGCTATACGCAAGTTGGCGAGCGCTATCCACAAGTTGACCCACCACCAAAACAAAGAACCCAGCCAAAGGCCGGGTTCCCATAAAACGTTATGCAGATTTTTCTTCTTTAACAACAGTGCCATCCTCTAAAATCAGCTTTGGCAAGCTGTTGTTCGCAACCGTTTCGTTCGTGATGATACATTTTGAAATATCATCGCGTGAAGGAAGGTCGAACATGACATCTAGCATGATTCCTTCGATAATAGAACGCAATCCGCGGGCACCTGTTTTGCGCTCGATTGCTTTCTTGGCAATCTCTTGCAACGCACCCTCTTCGAACTCTAGCTCAACATCATCGATTTCAAGCATTTTTTGATACTGCTTGACGAGCGCATTTTTTGGCTTCGTTAAAATTTCAATCAACGCAGCTTCGTCGAGCTGTTCAAGGCTGGCAATAACCGGAAGACGGCCGATGAATTCAGGGATTAACCCGAAACGCAACAAGTCTTCAGGCAGCACTTTGGAGAGAACCTCTTTTGATGAAATTTCCTGCTGCTTTGGATCGGCTCCAAAACCGATTACCTTTTGGCCCAAACGGCGCTTGATAATTGGTTCAATGCCATCAAAGGCTCCACCACAGATAAACAGGATGTTCGTTGTATCAATTTGGATAAACTCCTGATGCGGATGCTTTCTTCCGCCTTGTGGAGGAACACTGGCAACTGTTCCTTCCAAAATTTTCAGCAACGCCTGTTGAACACCCTCTCCGGAAACATCCCGTGTAATAGAAGGATTTTCAGATTTGCGGGCGATCTTATCAATTTCGTCGATATAGATAATGCCTTTTTCTGCTTTTTCCACATCGTAGTCAGCAGCTTGAATTAATTTTAATAAAATATTTTCCACGTCTTCCCCAACGTAACCAGCCTCTGTAAGGGAAGTGGCATCGGCAATCGCAAATGGTACATTCAAAATCCGTGCCAATGTTTGAGCCAATAATGTTTTACCGCTACCAGTCGGTCCAATCATACAAATATTACTTTTTGACAGCTCAACATCATCGATTTTGCTGTTGGAGTTAATCCGCTTGTAGTGATTGTAAACAGCAACCGATAACGCTTTTTTCGCTTTATCCTGACCAATGACATATTCATCAAGAATTTCACAGATTTCCCGCGGCTTTGGAACATCTTTAAATTCTACTTCTTCCTCAGTTCCTAGCTCTTCCTCAACAATTTCTGTGCAGAGTTCAATACACTCATCACATATATAAACCCCCGGGCCGGCTACCAGCTTGCGGACTTGATCCTGTGTTTTCCCACAGAACGAACACTTTAATTGTCCTTTTTCATCGTTAAATTTAAACAATCCCTTTCACCCCTCGACACTTCTAAATCTTTAAAAAAAGCTGGCGAATTTCCAACAAATCCGAGTTTTCTTAACATTACTTCAATAGTATGTATTTTGCATTGTAACACATTTTACAGGCCGACTGGAAATAAAACGCTTTAAAACAATTATGGTATTATTTGTTGGAAATGCCAATAAATGAAGCATATGTACTCAAATCAGGATAACCAAATTTTTAATAAATCAACCTTAGCTTTATTTAATTCGCCGCAAAAAAATTTTCTCCTGCCGCCTGTTATAGAAAAGGTTTCCCTGTCTTTATTATAATATGTAATTGAAAAATTAGCTAAAACGAGGCACGACAAATATCGTGCCTCGTTCCTATTTAATGATTATTTTTTATTAGCAATAAGAAAATCTACTGCTTTTTGGAGTTTGAGGTCATCTTTGATGCTGTCAGTTCCGCCTAATGCCTTTTTAATGTCGTCAACAGACATGTTGTACATTTCAGCCATTCTTTCTAGCTCAGCATTCACGTCTTCCTCAGTCACTTCAAGGTTTTCAGCTTTAGCGATTGCTTCTAATGTTAAGCTGTTCTTAACGCGCTTCACAGCATCTTCATTCATTTGCTCGCGAAGAGCCGCTTCGTCTTGACCAGAGAACTGGAAGTATAACTGAAGGTTCATGCCTTGCATCTGCAGGCGCTGTTCAAATTCTTGAAGCATACGGTTTACTTCGTTTTCAACCATTACTTCAGGAATTTCCACTTCTGCATTTTCTGCAGCTTTATCGACTAGAGAATCACGAAGGTGGTGCTCTGCCTCATGCTTCTTGTTGTTTTCTAAACGAGTCTTGATCTTTTCTTTTAATGCATCCAATGTTTCAACTTCATCGTCTACATCTTTTGCAAACTCGTCGTCTAATTCAGGAAGCTCTCTTCCCTTGATTTCATGAACAGTAACCTTGAATACAGCCGGCTTACCTGCAAGCTCTGCAGCATGGTATTCTTCAGGGAATGTAACTTCCACATCTTTAGATTCGCCAGCTTTAACGCCAACTAACTGCTCTTCGAAACCTGGAATGAATTGGCCAGAACCAAGCTCAAGAGAATGGTTTTCGGCTTCGCCGCCTTCAAATGCCTCGCCATCAACAAAGCCTTTAAAGTCGATTACTACAGTGTCGCCGTTTTCAGCAGGAGCATCTTCTTTCACAACAAGCTCTGCATGTCGGCCTTGAAGAGTTTCTAATTCTTTTTGAACATCTTCATCTGTAACAGCAGTATCAAGCGCTTCGATCTCAAGGCCTTTGTATTCGCCAAGTTTTACTTCAGGCTTCACTTGTACAGTGGCCTTGAAAGTAAATTCCTTGTCTTTGCCCATTTGGTCAAGGTCAAAGTCAACATCTTCAGGCTGAGCGATTGGCTCAATGCCAGCTTCTTCAATTGCACTCATATATGCTTCTGGAAAAATAAAATCTAATGCATCTTGAAAAAGTGCTTCTACACCAAAGCGCTTTTCAAACATCGGACGAGGCATTTTGCCTTTACGGAAGCCAGGTACATTGACTTGTTTTACAACCTTTTTGAATGCTGCGTCCAATCCTTGGTTTACTTTTTCCGCACTTACCTCAATTGTAAGGACGCCGCGGTTTCCTTCTAATTTTTCCCATTGTGCTGTCATGCTTTTTTCCCTCCAACATCTATTCTCATTTCATTCGTGACGAAATTTAATTTCGGAATATGTACTAAGCCATTTTCCACTTTTTTAATGTAAAAATAGATTTTTACACAATGCAACCCTTACATTATACCACATGATTTTTTTCTTTCAACTGTGAGCCTATAGATTCGGATAAGAAATTTGTTCAATTCTCTCAATCTGCCAGATGGCGGTTGTTATTTCATCCGCCGCAGTCCCATACTTAGTTGCCAATACAGTTATTTCCGGGTCACCGCCCATGTATACGTGCACCAAGTAGTGAAAAGCTGCTGCCCAGGCCCTTGGGTTAGTAGGTTCTAAGTCGAATGGATAGCTAATGAAAAAAATTCGCTCGACCATATCAGATATATTTGTAAAAAGGACAGGGTCGCTGCTTTCTAGCACATTTTCCAGAAGTGATTTGATTTCTATCATTTTAGGCTGCTCTTTGATTTCAGGCATTAGTGTAGGAGAAACCTTTAGCTCAATAGCAAACTTCTTGATGGTTACTTCCAGAGCGATTTCCTGTTCTTTTAATAGCGTTAATAAAATCGTTTTTAAAAATGGGTTTCCTTCATCATCCTGTAAATAATCCTCGATCTCCTGCAAATAAGGCCTGACATTTTTTTCTGCAAGGCTTGATACCAGCAGCATTTGTTCATTTAAAGTCTTTAGTGAAGTTAAGTTTAGCGCCTTTCCCCCAGAAGGTTCATCAAAGTTGCCCTTGTAGTCAATTTCAGCCGGATTTGTCATTTCCTGCTCAGCTATACTCGCATCATGGTTATCCGCCATTCTTTGGCTGAATTGCAAGATGGTTAAAAAATGCTGTATTCTATCCGGCGGGATTTCCTTTTCATCAAGAAGGGCCTCAATCGTTGAGGCGATTTCCTGATATTCATGAAGCTGAAGCAGGACCGTCAAATACAAATCTACGGCCTGAAAATAGTCGCCAATGCCTTTATGTAAAATCTCCTTTGAAAGTTCCTTGGCTTTCAGGTAGCTTCCCGCTTCGAAGTAAGCCAGGACAAGTCCAACCAAAATATCATCGTTATCTGGATCCAATTCTTTTGCTTCCTCTAGCAGCCTAATCGCTTCGGTAAAATTTTTATTTCGTAGGCTTTCCAAGCCCTCGTCCATTAATCTTTTTTCAATACCGGGAAAGAAAATGATATTATCTTTTCTTTTTGCACGCTCCCGTTTCTTCATAAGAGTACCGTCCTTCTGGATTGTCATTGAAAAATAGTGTAGCATAAAAAACAAGCAAAAAAAACTCACCAGATAAGGTGAGTAGATGTTTTGGTATGTAGTATGGCGTCCCAGGAGAGATTCGAACTCCCGACCGTACGCTTAGAAGGCGTATGCTCTATCCGGCTGAGCTACTGGGACGTAGTCAGTTATCAAAGACAAGATTTATTATATTACCCTACTAATTAAATGTCAACAGGTATTTATCCTTTTTTGCAAATAAAGCAGGGGGAGAAATTCCCCCCTTATTATTTTTCTAGTACAAACTCCCGTGACAATCCTGCAATTTCCCGGCCGTTTAATTCGTATACCGACATTCTCACGCGACCGCCTTGCAAATCTAAAAGCACATATGTTTTTTCAAGGCGTTCCCGCGGCATGCGAATGCTTCCGGGATTAATATATAACCGGCCGTCAACCACCTCTGCCCCAAGTACATGGGAATGTCCAAAGCAGACAATATCGGCACCAGTCTCTTCCGCCTTGTATTTTAAGCCCATTAAAGACGTCTTTACCGAATACAGATGACCGTGGGTAATGAAAAATTTTCGACTGGCAACATCCGTAACCAGTTCATTGGGAAATCCGCCCCAGTCACAGTTTCCCGCTACCGTAAAATACCCGGTTAATGCTAGATGATCGGGAGTCAATTGTGAGTCGCCGCAGTGAATCATTAAATCCACTTCCTGCTGATGCCTGTCCCTGATCACTTCGAGTTCCTTTGTGAGCCCGTGGCTGTCACTGACCACCAAAACCTTACTCATGACTGACTCGCTCTTTCCAAAATGGAATCAAGCACTTCATCAAGCTTCTTTAAGGCATTGGCTCGATGGCTAATTTTGTTTTTTTCATCAGAAGACAGCTCGGCCATTGCCACACCCTTTTCCGGTACGTAAAAGACCGGGTCGTAGCCAAACCCGTTAGTGCCCCTAGGCTCCTCCAAGATTCGTCCTTCACAGGTGCCTGACACCGTAAATGTTTCCTGTCCCGGCACGGCCACAGCCAATGCACAGTAAAATCGGGCTGTCCGGTTTTCCTCTGGCACACCCTCAAGCTCCGCTAAGACTTTTTTCGTATTGTTGGAATCATTTTTCGGTTCCCCGGCATAACGTGCCGAATAAATACCTGGTCTGCCTTCGAGGGCATCAACCATCAATCCGGAATCATCGCCAATGACCATTTTATTTAACGCTGCTGACACAGCCTCCGCTTTCAAGGTAGCATTTTCCTCAAATGTCGTCCCGGTTTCTTCAACATCAGGAATTTCCGGAAAATCCAATAATGTTTTGACGGCAATCCCCCTGGATGCAAAAATATGCTCAAATTCCTTGGCTTTACCGGGATTTTTCGTCGCAATAATAACTTCCTTCATAACAGTAATCTCCCTAACTTTATTTCTTTCGTCTGACATCAATTTTCTTGGTAATCTCCTCGCCAAGCGCAGCTTTTTGCACCTCAAACAGCTCCATTAACCCTTCCTGGGCCGCGTGCAATAACCCTTGGAGCTGGTCATAGGAAAACGTCGCTTCCTCCCCGGTGCCTTGCAGCTCGACAAACTCACCGCCGCCGGTCATGACCACATTCATGTCAACCTCAGCCTTGGAATCCTCCGCATAATTCAGGTCAAGAACTGTCCGACCGCCTGATAATATGCCCACACTTGTGGCTGCCAGGTAATCCGTAATCGGGAATCTCGCTAAAGACTTTTTCTCCGACAAGCCATTTAACGCCATAGTCATCGCAACAAACGCACCAGTGATCGAGGCAGTCCTTGTCCCGCCATCCGCTTGAATGACGTCACAGTCAATCCATACCGTTCGTTCGCCAAGTGCCCCAAGGTCGACAACCGCACGAAGCGCCCGGCCAATTAAACGTTGAATCTCCATTGTTCTTCCTGTCACTTTGCCTTTTGACGATTCCCTGATGTTCCTTGTTTCCGTCGCCCGCGGCAACATCGAATATTCGGCGGTAATCCAGCCCTTGCCCTCGCCCCGCATAAATGGTGGCACTCGCTCTTCGATACTGGCGGTGCAAATCACCTTGGTATTGCCGACCGAAATGAGACAAGAGCCTTCCGGATGCATTAAATAATTTGTTTCAATATGTATAGGCCGTAATTGCAGTTGCTCTCTTCCGTCAACTCGCATCACATATCCCTCCTCGATAAAAGCAATAAGAAAGAGGCGGCCCTCTAGCCAACCTCTTTCATTGTCACTATATAGTATAACAAAAATCCACTTTTAAAAACTACCTGTATTGACTTTTTCTGGACGAGTTACCGGCGCAGACAGTTTTTTCCCTTGGTCATTTTTTAATTCAGCCTTGCCGTCGACTTTGACAGCCACTTTTTCAATCCCTTTCTGCTCTGTCAACGAAAGGACAATGGAATCCAAAATAGATTGGGAAATTACTTTTTCCTCAAAGCTTCCATAAATATTCTTGTTGAAGTTCAAGGTGACGGTGCCGTTTTCGTACTTCGGTGCCTCAAGCAGTTTGACATCCGACATAAACTCGGAGACAAGGTTTGAATGATCACTTGGCCCTTTCACGAGCTCGTTGACAGCAGCTGCGATTGGATCCTTTTCTTTACTGCTGATCCGTTTGGTGACCGGAACATAGTAATAGGACCCCTCCTCACCGCCGATATAGTAGACAGTGATTGGTTTGGTATTTGTAATATCCATTACATCTACCGTATCAATATTTATACCGGTTGCTCTTGTGAGGTTATCGCTGATTGGCGTACCGTTTACTGGCATTTCTGTCAGCTCATGGCCGTTCATTTTCAGTTTGACATTTTTGACATTATCAAACTGTGTCAGCGTCCAGGTGATAGATTGCAGGATTTTCTGCTCATCCGCAGCCTGATAGTCTTTAAATTCCTTTGAAAAATTAACCGTGGCAACCCCATCCTTAATATCGACAGATAGCTCGGTATCCTCTGGGATGACTGCCCGGAAATCATTTGGGAGCATGTCGGTGACCTTTCCATTTACGACTAAGTATTCAAGTGCTTGCTTTGCCACAGATTTCGTTTTTGGCAAATTCAGGGTTTGCGGGACGACATAGCCGTTCTTGTCAATGAGATATAGTTCAGTTTGCACCACATCTCCTGCATTTTCTTTTGTTTTCGCGGTCGTTTCCTTGCTGGCCGGTTTCTTCTCTTCTGTTACAGTTTTCGGCGGATCAATTTTTTTCGTTGTTTCCGTGCCAAATAAACCGCACCCCGATAAGAGAACGGCGGAAGACAGCACTGTGATTCCCAAGATTTTTGCTTTATTTTTAAACATATTTTTCCCCCCTAAGACAGTTTGTACTATTATGTATACGAGCCTTATAAAAAAATAGACCGTCTAAAGGGAGAAAACTGTAAAAAAAATAGAGCCTGGATTGGCTCCGCTTAAATCTTTATTTTTTTTACATTTTCAATTGGCTGGCCAAGCCACTGTGAAGCGATTTTTGAAAAAATCCACCTCGAGCCGGTTGTATAAAACTCATGCTGCGGTTCTTCCCCACTCTCATCCAGCTGGCCGTTAAACTGTAAGATGGCGCTGATTTCCCTCGCGGTTTCGTCACCAGAGCTGATGACACTTACCTTCTCGCCCATGACATTTTTGACGAGCGGTTCGAGTAATGGATAATGAGTGCAGCCAAGGATAAGGGTATCCAAATTTTGATTTAACAGCGGTGTCAGGGCTTCCTGAACGATCCTTTCAGCAATGGGCCCATCGTATTCGCCGCTTTCTACGAGAGGGACAAATTTGGGACACGGTTGACTTGTCACGTAAAGCCTGCTGTGCAATGATTTCAACGCCTTCTCATAGGCGCCGCTCTTTACGGTCCCTATCGTTCCAATCACCCCGACACGGTAGTTTTTCGTCTGCTTGATGGCGGCGCGTGCCCCCGGGTTAATAACGCCAAGAACAGGAATATTCAATTCCTTGCGAATGTCATCAAGAGCGGCTGCAGTTGCCGTATTACAGGCAATAACAAGCATCTTGATATTTTTTCTCAATAAAAAATTTGTCAATTCCCAAGTAAATCTTCTAACTTCAGCGGTTGTTCTGGGACCATATGGACAGCGGGCGGTATCTCCAAGGTAGATAATTTTCTCGTTTGGCAGCTGCCTCATCACTTCTTTGGCAACTGTCAATCCGCCAACACCGGAATCAATCACTCCAATTGCTTGTTTCAAAAGCCCTTCGCCTCTTTTTCTCTATTGGCGCCAAATCGCGTGCCCCTGCCAAATCGGCAGGTTCCACTTAGCGCATTTCTTGATGCAGTTTCATTAGGTTGTTTTGCAGAAGAAGAACTTCTTCCCCCGAGAAATCTTTTAACACTTCTTCAAGATAGGCCTGACGTTTTTTTATCACTTCGTCAATAATTCTATTGCCTTCCTCAAGCAAATGAATCCGCACAACGCGGCGGTCATTTGGGTCTTTCACGCGCTCGACCAAAAGGTTTTTTTCCATCCGGTCAACCAAGTCAGTGGTGGTGCTGCATGCCAGGTACATTTTGGTAGACAGCTCGCCGATCGTCATATCCCCATCTTCGAACAGCCATTGCAGCGCGACAAATTGGGGCGGGGTAATCTTATAATTGGCAAGCATTTCTCTGCCTTTTTGTTTTATTATTCCGGAAATATAGCGTAAGTCCTTCTCAATATTGGCAACAATATCCCCGTTTAGCTTTTGGGTATTTTCGAGTTTCATGTTCATACACTCCTAAAATATGCGTCTCCTCAGCCTTTGATTATCTATATAAATAAATATCTATGGTGGATCACTTGGATGCTTGTCCTTATTTTCTACTTTTTCCGCTAAAATTTCAAGCTGAAACTATTGCATTAAAAAAACCCTCTTTTAGAAAAGGGTCTGTTATTAATTATTGTTGATTTTTGTGTAGGTATGATAATTCATAGGCGGAGAATTCCGACTAATGTATATAGGGAAAGCTTAAGAAGCGGAAATAAACGGAGAATTCCGATTAACTGCTCAAAATAAGACAAAATCCAATGATTTGGTTAATTTAGACGGAAAACTACCCTTATTTATTAGGAAATATGGGTATTTCCCAATTTAGACGGAATTTTCCGTTTATTTTTCATACGTAGTGAAATCAACATTCAGTTATAACAGATCCTTAGAAAAATAAGGTTGTGTTACATAAGTAAAGTATGAACCGGCGTCCAAAATGGATGCCGGTCATGATTAAAGTTCTAGCTCTCCCATTCGAAGGAGCTCTACAACTGCTTGTGAACGCCCCTTAACGCCAAGCTTCTGCATAGCATTAGAAATATGATTTCGAACCGTTTTCTCGCTTATGAATAATTCGCTAGCGATCTCTTTTGTAGTCTTGTCTTGTACCAACAGTTCGAATACTTCTCTTTCTCGTTTGGTGAGTAACGGCTTGTGAGTATATTCATTCTCCTTCAAGTATTGTGACCCTCCTTGCCTTCGCCAGTTATGCACCGGGGGTGGGTATATATTTAGTCACCATATCATATGTGAAGTATGCATAGGTAGTGACTATAATTACTTGTGGAAGATGATTTTTTAAAAAGGATAAAAACACGTTAAAAAAATGAAAAAGCCCCATCAGTTTAGGAGCTTTTCAATTTCGCATAAATAATATACCGGTCAGGCGCATTTCCAACATATCGAAACGGATAACAGGTGGTTAAGATTAACTCTTCCTCTTGGTTTTGAAGCGTGATAATGCTGGTATCTTCTGCTTTGACGATTTTAGTGTGGGTAATTTCGTATGTGTAATTCCCATATGGCATTTGCATATTTAATGAATCGCCTATTTTAAGTTCTCCCAATCGCCTGAATACTGTGTCCCGATGCCCAGATAAAACGATTTGACCATGATCACCAGGAAAAAAGGACCCCTTGTAATGGCCGACGCCTTTTTCCAGATCATCCGGATCCGTCCCTTCAATAATGGCAAGTTCTGCCTTAATTTTTGGAATATCCAGGATGCCGACAGCGTCACCAAAGTCCGGCGGTGTTTCTGAAAAGGTTTGGGCTTTCTCGGGACTAGAGGCATTCGCTTTTACGAGTTTCTTGGCTGTCTCAAGGGAAGCATTCGTTTGCATTTTGGTATCAATGATTTGCCAAACCCCAATTCCTAAAACAATCAAACCTATTAAAATAATGAAAAGCGGAAATTTTGATTTCAACTTTCGTACCTACCTTTTGCATAAGGACATTGTTAGTACTAGTATAACAAACAAAAGACGGACCGCCTATTGAAAAAACAAAAACCTTCCTTTCCAAGTATAGAAAAGAAGGTCTTTATGTTGGATTAATCCTGGTCGCTTCCGAAGAAGTTTCTAAATGCTTGAATGGTCGTTTCACGGTTCAAGGCTGCGATGGAGGTAGTTAACGGAATACCTTTCGGGCAGGATTGAACGCAGTTTTGCGAGTTACCGCAGTTTGCAAGGCCGCCTTCACCCATAATCGTTTCAAGGCGCTCTGCTTTATTCATCGCACCAGTTGGATGGGCATTAAACAAACGAACCTGCGATAATGGCTGTGGTCCGATAAAGTTGGATTTGCTGTTGACGTTCGGACACGCCTCAAGGCAGACGCCGCAAGTCATACATTTGGAAAGCTCATATGCCCATTGGCGTTTTTTCTCAGGCATACGCGGCCCAGGCCCCAAGTCGTAGGTTCCATCAATTGGGATCCATGCTTTAACCCGCTTCAACGCATCAAACATTCTGCTGCGGTCTACCTGCAGGTCACGGACTACTGGGAATGTTCGCATTGGTGCCAAACGGATTGGCTGCTCTAATTGATCGACAAGTGCCGAACAAGATTGGCGCGGCTTGCCATTAATCACCATCGAACACGCACCGCAAACCTCTTCTAGACAGTTCATATCCCAAGTAACTGGGCTTGTAGCTTGTCCTTTTGCATTGACAGGGTTTCTCTGGACTGTCATTAATGCCGAAATAACGTTCATACCCGGGCGATATGGAACTTCAAATTCCTCCTCATAAGGGGCAGAATTCTCGTTATCCTGACGTTGTATAATAAATTTCACTGTTTTTTCAGCCATAATTGTCTACTCCCCTTTCCCTTTAGTGTTTTGTAGTATAATCGCGCTTCCGCGGTTTGATCAAGGAAACATCGATATCTTCATAATGGAAGGCCGGAGCAGATTTAGCATCAACAAATTTAGCCATTGTTGTCTTCATGAATTCCTCATCATTACGTTCAGGGAATTCAGGTTTATAATGAGCACCGCGGCTTTCATTACGGTTGTATGCACCAAGCGTAATGACCCGTGCCAATTGTAGCATATTTTGCAGCTGTCTTGTAAACGCAGCTCCTTGGTTGCTCCATTTGGATGTGTCATTGATGTTAATATTTTGATAGCGCTCCATAAGCTCTTGAATTTTCTCATCTGTTTTTAAAAGCTTGTCATTGTAACGAACAACAGTAACGTTATCTGTCATCCATTCGCCCAACTCTTTATGGAGGACATAGGCGTTTTCAGTACCATTTAAAGACATAATGTTGTTCCACTTTTCTTCCTGTTCTTTAACATGGCGGTCAAAAACAGTAGAAGCAACTGCATCGGAACTTTTTTCAAGACCGTTAATGTAATTAACTGCATTAGGTCCTGCCACCATTCCGCCGTATACGGCAGAAAGAAGTGAGTTGGCTCCTAGACGGTTTGCGCCGTGCTGAGAGTAATCACATTCCCCAGCAGCAAATAGCCCAGGAATGTTGGTCATTTGGTCATAGTCAACCCATAGTCCGCCCATTGAATAGTGAACAGCAGGGAAAATCTTCATTGGAACTTTACGCGGGTCATCGCCAACGAATTTTTCGTAAATCTCGATGATTCCGCCAAGCTTTACATCCAATTCATGTGGGTCCTTGTGGGATAGATCAAGGAATACCATATTTTCGCCATTTACGCCAAGTTTTTGGTTAACGCAGACATCGAAAATTTCACGTGTTGCAATATCCCGTGGTACAAGGTTTCCGTATGCCGGATATTTTTCTTCAAGGAAGTACCATGGCTTACCGTCTTTATAGGTCCATACACGGCCGCCTTCACCACGTGCCGATTCACTCATCAAACGCAGTTTGTCATCCCCGGGAATAGCGGTTGGGTGAATTTGAATCATTTCACCGTTTGCATAATAGGCACCCTGCTGATAGACGATGGAAGCTGCAGAACCAGTGTTAATAACCGAGTTAGTCGATTTTCCGAAAATAATCCCAGGTCCGCCGGTTGCCATGATGACTGCATCAGCAGCAAACGATTTGATTTCCATTGTTTTCAAGTCTTGAGCAACAACTCCGCGGCAGACGCCTTCATCATCTACAATAGCGCCGAGGAACTCCCAGCCCTCATATTTAGTAACAAGTCCTTCTACCTCATGACGGCGCACTTGCTCATCTAATGCGTATAGCAATTGCTGACCTGTTGTAGCGCCGGCAAACGCTGTACGGTGGTGCTGAGTGCCTCCGAAACGACGGAAGTCTAGTAGTCCTTCCGGTGTACGGTTAAACATAACACCCATCCGGTCAAATAGATTAATAATGCCCGGCGCCGCCTCACACATTGCTTTAACAGGAGGCTGGTTCGCCAAGAAGTCTCCGCCATAAATCGTATCATCAAAGTGGATCAACGGGGAATCCCCTTCACCTTTTGTATTTACTGCTCCATTAATACCGCCCTGGGCACAAACAGAGTGAGAGCGCTTAACAGGAACTAGTGAAAACAATTCTACAGGTGTTCCGTGTTCCGCAACTTTAATTGTTGCCATCAAGCCGGCCAATCCGCCGCCAACGATGATCACCTTACCCTTACTCATTCTGACTCACTCCTTTAATCCAAAATCCTAGATTGGCCAATTTTTTAAACAAATGCCAATAAAGTCTGTATTCCTACAATCGAAAGAAGAACAAAAACTGCCATTGTAACATATGTAGAAATGGCTTGTGAACGTGGAGATTGCGTAATGCCCCAGCTAACCAGGAATGACCATAGGCCGTTTGCAAAATGGAAAATGGCCGAAAGTATTCCGACTACATAAAATGCAAACATTAATGGCGAAGATAAAATATCCTGCATCATTTGGAAGTTGACTTCTGCCCCAAATGCCGCAGCTACACGAGTTTCCCAAACATGCCAAGTAATAAATATAAGAGTAATAACGCCTGTAATACGTTGCACTAGGAACATCCAGTTTCTGAAATGTCCAAATCTGCTAACATTGTTTTTTGCTGTAAATGCGATATACAGCCCATAGATTGCATGAAAAAGCAATGGTAAATAGATTACTACTGTCTCTAGGACATAACGGAATGGAAGATTCCCCATAAAGTTTGCTGCCTTGTTGAAGGCATCCACACCATCTGTTGCGAAGTGGTTCACTGTAAGGTGCTGCAAAAGAAATAGCCCAATCGGAATGACCCCGAGCAGCGAATGCAATCTCCGATTAAAAAATTCGCGATTCCCCGCCATTGATTTACCCCCTTTAAGTTTTAAAAAAATGCTGTTAGGTTTCATAAATCCCCCAAAACCTACAACACTGTGACAATTATGTGACATGTCCATTTTACTCCCAACATCATAGAGCGTCAAGGAAACGGATACATAATTACAATAGAAAAAATAAAATTTTTAAAATATATTGATATTGTAATAGAGTTGAAAATCAATCTCTTCGAACAATGGTGAAGTTGGACAATGCTTTTTAATTGCCAACATTTTACTTAATGAAATTACCCCTCATTTGGCAATGATAATTATGACAATAAAAAAGAGAAGGTATTGCGCGATAGTAAAAAATCCCAATTGTTATGTAAGCGTTTTCCAGAGGTAAACCTGTACTGAAATTTGCCCCAAATTGTATATAATAGAATGATAGAAAGTGGGGAAACATATGAAAAATAGTCCTGTTGCAGAACAAGATGCAATTACATTGGAACCAAGAAGCATCTCGATGTTTGGTTATGAACTAATTAGAGAAGTCCTGCTGCCCGAGATTCTTGGAAAAGATACACCTGAAATTCTATACTGGGCCGGTAAACGTCTTGCTCGAAAATATCCGTTGGAAACCATGGAGCAAATTATTGAATTTTTCACCAAGGCCTCTTGGGGAGAGTTGGCAATTAAAAATGAAACAAAAAATGTCCTAGAACTAGAGCTCGTCAGCCCGCTCATTGTCTCCCGAGTCAAAACAAAAGCAGAACACTTCTTCCAGCTCGAAGCAGGCTTCCTTGCCCAACAAATCGAACTTCAGAAGGATGCCATTGCCGAAACCTTCGAGCACCCAATCAAGAAATCCAACAAAGTTCTCTTTACCGTCAAGTGGGATCGGAAAGACCAACCATAATTTGGAATTCGGTGTCAGGCACCACAAAAAGACAAAATCGTCAAAATGTCCTTGTACGGCGGACAACCATGTCCACCGTACAAGGACATTTGTCCACGAGTGGTGCCTGACACCATTTTTGAATGACACTTTTTTCGAAAGGTGACAGAGCGCTATCTGTCGCCTTTTTTATTTTTATTGATTGCCTAGTTCAAATGCTTTGTGCAGAGCCTCGACTGCTGAGAGCATATGTTTTTCTTCGACGACTGCTGAGACTTTGATTTCGGAGGTACTTACCATTTTGATTGGGATGTTGTGGGACGCAAGGACCTCGAACATTTGCGCGGCTACCCCCGGATTAGAAATCATTCCGGACCCGACAATTGAAACCTTCGCAAGCTTGTTTTCGGCATCAAGCTGCTCATAACCCAGCAACTCCTTGTTTTCTTCAAGAACATTTAAGGTTTCGAGCCAATCATTGGTGTGAATGGAGAACGACAGATTGGCAGTTCCGGCTTCAGTTGTACTTTGAATGATAATATCTACGTTAATATGATTTCTTGCCAATGTCGTAAAAATTGTTGATAAGCTTGTTAACGAGTTGGTAAGTCCGAGCACTGTCACCCTTGTAATTTCATCTTCAAACGCGACTCCGCGGACAACTAAATTTTGTTCCATCGATGCTTCCCCCTCAATTACTGTACCTTCTGTTTTTTCTATACTTGACCGAACCTCAAGGCGGACCTCATAGTTCTTGGCAAACTCCACTGCTCTAGGATGAAGCACGCCTGCTCCTAAATTCGCAAGCTCGAGCATTTCATCATACGAAACCGATAGCAACTTACGCGCGTCCTTTATGTACCGTGGGTCGGTTGTATACACGCCGGTCACATCGGTATAGATATCACACTTATCCGCTTTTAATGCGGCTGCCAGCGCAACGGCTGTGGTATCTGACCCACCGCGCCCCAGCGTGGTAATTTCACCGTCTTCCGTTATTCCTTGGAACCCTGCAACGATGACAACCTTGCCTGCATCAAGCTGCTCCCTGATTGATTCCGTTTTGATGTTGGAAATTCTGGCATTGCCATGGACAGGTTCAGTTTCAATACCTGCTTGCCAGCCAGTAAAGGAGACAGCCGGAAGCCCTTTCGCATTTAAGGCCATCGACAGCAGCGCGATCGTCACCTGCTCGCCAGTCGAAAGCAGCATATCCATTTCCCGCTTATTAGGCTGCGGTGAAAGTTCCTTCGCCATACCTACAAGCTGATCAGTCGTTTTTCCCATTGCCGAGACGACTACTACAACCTGATTTCCCCTTACAGTTTCTTCACGTATACGCTCGGTAACATTTAAAATTCGTTCAATGCTGCCAACGGATGTTCCGCCAAATTTCTGTACAATTAATCCCATCTCTTCCCCTACTTTCAGTTTTCCTCATTCGCTATCTTTTGCTTTATTTGCTCAAAAAATAAAAAAAGCAATGAGAGAGTCTCTCATTGCTTAACTAAACACAAAAAAATAGATTCCTGTGCAAACAATAAAAGATAGCTCTCCAAGACCGAAGTCCTGACAATCCTGCATTTATTCAATACAGAACCAGCAGAAAAAGCTATGAGCCTTTCTCCACTTCGGCGAACATCCCCTTTCAAAGCCCATCCTTGAAGCTCATTCTTCTCCGGACCTTTACTCTTGAAGCTCGCACCTCTACCTTCACTTTAACGTATAAAAGTGATAGATTATTAAATTTTCAACTTATTATAGCATAGCCTGTTTTTTCTGACAATCACTGTGACTGTAGTTTTTTCATTAATTCTTCAGCGACGGGTAGCGGAAGCCCGGCTGCCCTAAATTCTTCCAAGGTCGCTTCCTTCATCTTTTTGACAGAGCCAAATTCCTTTAGCAGCTGTTTTTTTCGCTTTTCACCAATTCCAGGGATATCATCCAGTATTGACTGAAACGCGGTTTTTCCTCGGGTTTGTCGATGGAAAGTGATCGCAAACCGGTGGACCTCGTCCTGGATTCGCTGCAGCAGGTAAAATTCCTGGCTGTTTCGTGCCAAAGGAACAATCTCCAATGGATTCCCATACAAAAGCTGTGATGTCCGGTGCTTTTCATCCTTCACCAAGCCGGAAAGCGGGATGTCCAAGCCCAATTCATTTTCCAGGACATCGCGAACTGCCTCGACATGGCCTTTACCACCGTCGATAATAATCAAGTCAGGCAGCGGCAAATTCTCCTTTAATACCCGAGAGTATCTTCTTCTCGTCACTTCCCGCATCGATTCGTAATCATCCGGCCCTTTAACTGACTTAATCTTGTATTTGCGATATTCTCGTTTATTCGGTTTCCCATCGATAAATACCACCAGCGCCGAAACCGGGTCGGTTCCTTGAATATTGGAGTTGTCAAATGCCTCAATCCTGTGCGGCGTATAGATGCCAATCGCCTCACCTAGGTTTTCGACAGCCTTAATGGTTCGCTCCTCATCTTTTTCTATTAGTGAGAACTTTTCCTTCAACGCAATTTTTGCATTTTTTATTGCCATTTTGACGAGGTCCTTTTTTTGCCCGCGTTGTGGTTGGAGAATCTTTACTTCAAGCAGCTGTTCTGCCATCTGCAAATCAACATCGTCTTGAATCAGTATTTCCTTCGGCTTAAAGTGATTGGACTGTTGATAAAATTGTCCAAGGAACGTCAGGATTTCTTCCTCCGGTTCATTGTAAACCGGGAACATCGAAACATCCCGTTCGATCAACTTGCCTTGGCGGACAAAAAAGACTTGGACACACATCCAGCCTTTATCGACCGCATAGCCAAATACATCGCGGTCAGTAAAATCAGTCATCGTGATTTTTTGCTTTTCCATAATTGTTTCAATATGGACGATTTTATCGCGATATTCTTTGGCCCGCTCAAAATCGAGTTCTTCGGCGGCCGCCGTCATTCTTTCCGATAATTCCTTTTTAATTTCCTTATAACCGCCGTTTAAAAACCGGGAAATCTCATCGGTCATCTGTTTATACTGCTCTTCCTCCACCTGATTGACACATGGTGCCAAGCACTGGCCCAAATGGTAATACAGGCAGACCCTGTCAGGCAGGGTTGAACATTTGCGCAGCGGATAAATCCGATCGAGCAGTTTTTTAGTTTCATTTGCTGCTCCCACATTCGGATAAGGTCCAAAGTATTTTCCCTTGTCCTTTTTGACTTTCCTGGTAATAATTAGCTTCGGATGACGTTCTGCCGTCAGTTTAATAAACGGGTAGGTCTTATCATCCTTGAGCATGACGTTATATTTTGGATCATATTTCTTAATTAGGTTTAATTCCAAAAGCAGTGCTTCAATATTGGATGAAGTAACAATATATTCAAAGTCTTCGATTTCATTGACAAGCCTAAATGTTTTGCCGTCATGCGATCCAGTGAAGTAGGAACGGACGCGGTTTTTTAAGACTTTCGCTTTCCCGACATAAATAATTGTTCCCTGACGGTCTTTCATTAAGTAGCAGCCAGGCTGGTCGGGCAATAGTGTCAGCTTCTGTTTGATTATTTCATTCATAAATGCCGGCTCCTCTCCGTCAAATGGTTATCTTTAAATTTTATAGCATTCGTGAGCTTTAGGGAAGTAGGAGGTTATTAGCAAAAAAATAAACCCCAGCTCAATGCTGAGGTTAGTGTACACAACTTAAATGTGTTTTTGCAGAACGCTTGCCAATGCGTCTTTTGGCTGGAAGCCGACAACCTTGTCAACGACTTCGCCATTTTTAAATACTAACAAAGTCGGAATGCTCATGACGCCAAAGTTAGCAGCTGTTTGCGGATTTTCATCCACATCAAGCTTAGTAATTCTAATTTTTTCGCCCAATTCTGCGTCAAGCTCTTCCAATACAGGTGCAATCATTTTACAAGGTCCGCACCATGGTGCCCAGAAATCTACCAGAACAGTGCCTGAGCCTGTTTCAGCAGTAAAATTTTGATCGGTTAAGTGTGCAATAGCCATTTTATTGACCTCCTAAAAAATAACTTAAATACTAACGAAAGTATAACATTGTTAGCATTTACACGCTAATAATCTGTCTCGCAACTAATTTTCCCTTTTTACCCGTAAGTATTCTATGCAAAAGCCATGATAAAAGCGAGCGGAACTGTTCCGCTCGCCCCTATATTATTATTGGTGAACCTTTAGCTTTTTAAACTCTTCCGTCAACATTGGCACCACTTCGAATAGGTCACCCACGATACCGTAATCGGCCACCTTGAAGATGTTTGCTTCAGGGTCCTTGTTGATGGCCACAATGACTTTGGAGTTGGACATGCCGGCAAGGTGCTGGATGGCACCGGAAATGCCGCAAGCGATATATAGATCAGGTGTTACAACCTTACCTGTTTGGCCAATTTGCAGCGAATAATCGCAATATTCAGCGTCACAGGCACCACGGGAAGCACCTACGGCACCGCCCAATACATCGGCTAATTCTTTAAGCGGGGCAAAGCCTTCCGCACTCTTGACACCGCGTCCGCCGGAAACAACTACTTTCGCTTCACTTAGGTCAACGCCTTCGGTTGCTTTTCGTACCACTTCTTTAATGATGGCGCGAAGGTCTTTGATTTCTACGGAAAGGGAAGAGACTTCCCCAGCTCTGCTTTCATCTTTTTCAAGCGGTGCAATGTTATTTGGACGAACCGTTGCAAAAATTAAACCATCGGTCACGATTTTCTTCTCAAACGCTTTACCGGAGTAAATCGGACGTGTGAATACAACATTCCCACCAGCGACTTCTACTGAGGTTGCATCGGAAATCAAACCGGACTCAAGCTTGGCAGCAATTTTTGGAGACAGGTCTTTGCCCAGTGCAGTATGTCCAAATACCAGGCCTTCAGGCTGCTCTTGGTCCACTACAGCCAACAAAGCTTGAGAAAATCCATCAGATGTATATTGCTTTAATTTTTCATCTTCAACAACGACTACGCGATCAGCGCCATATTTCACTAGCTCCGCACCTAGGCTGCTTATTGCATCACCAATTAAAACACCGACAACTTCTCCGCCTTCTGCAACTGTTTTTGCTGCAGCAACTGCTTCGAAAGATACATTACGTAAGGATCCGTCACGAACTTCTCCGAGTACCAATACTTTTCTTGACATATGTGTATACCTCCTGGAAACAATTATTATGAAAACCGATTAAATGACTTTAGCTTCAGTGTGCAGCAGGTGAACAAGCTCCTTCACTTGGTCAGCCAAATCGCCTGATAGGACCTTTCCTGCTTCTTTTTTAGCAGGCAGATAGATTTCAATCGTTTTTGTTTTTGCTTCAACATCATCTTCTTCAAGATCAAGATCATCCAGTTCCAGTTCTTCAAGCGGCTTCTTCTTCGCTTTCATAATACCCGGTAAAGAAGGATAGCGCGGCTCGTTTAATCCTTGTTGTGCAGTCACTAATAATGGCAGGCTTGTTTCAATTACTTCGGAATCACCCTCTACGTCACGTGTAACCGTTACGCTGGTGCCATCAATTTCAAGCTTAGTAATCGTCGTTACATAAGGAATATCCAGCAGCTCGGCAACACGAGGACCAACCTGGCCGGAAGCATTATCGATCGCAACATTTCCACCTAAAATAAGGTCAACTTCTTTATCCTTTAAGTATTCAGCAAGGATTTTAGCTGTTGTAAATTGGTCGCCGTTCTCCACATCATCTTCGGTATTGATTAGAACAGCTTTATCAGCGCCCATTGCAAGTGCAGTACGAAGCTGCTTTTCAGTGTCTTCATTGCCGACAGAAATGACAGTCACTTCACCGCCATTGGCATCGCGGACTTGGATCGCTTCTTCAATTGCATACTCGTCATAAGGATTGATGATGAATTCGGCGCCATCCTCATTGATTTTGCCGCCGGAAAGGCTGATTTTTTCTTCCGTATCAAAGGTTCTTTTCATTAACACATAAATGTTCATGGTCAGGGTTCCCTCCTAGATATTCAAACATTTTTTTAGTTTGAAAAATTAAGAATATTTTTCTTAAAAAAATATATAAGCTTCAACGGCCCCGAGCGGATGCTCAGCACTATGCCATGTGAAGTTTATTCGCCTTTAAAATTTGGCACCCTTTTTTCAATAAAGGCTTGGATGCCCTCTTTTGCATCATTTGAGCCAAACACCTGGCCGAACAGCTCGGCTTCTCGTTTGGTTCCTTCGTAAAACTCTTTCGTTTTTGCATAGTTTACTAGTTCGATAGCCGCTTTTATAGCGACAGGACTCTTCTTGGCAATTTTGTTCGCAAGCTTTAATGCCTGCTCCAAAACCTCTGCTTCCGGATAAGCGTGGTTCGCAAGACCAAATTGAACCGCTTCCAATCCTGTGATTGGTTCTGAAGTGAACATCATTTCCGCCGCTCTTGCCACACCAACATATCTTGGCAAACGCTGGGTTCCGGCAAATCCCGGAATTAACCCGAGCTGCAATTCAGGCAAACCAAGTTTGGCGGTTTCGCTGACAAGGCGGATATGGCAGGCCATTGCCAGCTCCAAGCCACCGCCAAGGGCCGCACCGTGAATCGCGGCAATGATCGGTTTAGGGAATTTCTCCATCCTGTCGAATAAATCCTGTCCAAACGAACCCAGCTTTGAAAAATCATCAGAAGAGCCAACTGTAGTAAATTCCTTAATATCGGCACCTGCCGAGAAAAAGCGGCCCTCCCCATGAATGACAACAACCCTTAGCTCCCGGTTAGGCTCCACTTCATCCAGGACGGCAGATAGCTCCCGTAACAGACCGTTTGAAAGAGCATTTGCCGGGGGACGCTCGAGCGTGATCACTGCAACGCTTCCTTCACTTGACCATTTTAAATATTCCAATCCATTCCCTCCTATCCTTTATCGCTGATAGCTCCCCAGCCCGTTTAACAAAAGACTGTGGACTTTGGGTGCCATTGCGACCAAATTAAACTTTTGTTCGCTCATGACCCATGATGTGACAATTTCATCAATGGTCCCAAAGATCATTTGTCTTGTTAAGCGAACATCAAGATCACTTGAAAACTCCCCATTTTCCATGCCTTCCATAAGGATCTTGTCGATAAGCTGCAAATATCCTTTAAGGACAGCGTTTATTTTCAAGCGCAGCTCCTTGTTCGACTGGCGCAATTCCAGCTGGGTTACAATCGCCATATGTATATCCTCTGACAGGAGTTGGAAGTGAGTTTCAATCATCATTAATAACTTCTCCGCCGCCGTCTGTTTTCCTGCTGTCTTTACCTCTATATTTTCAACAAATTGTCCCATTTTTTCTTCAAAGAGAGAGATCAGGATGTCTTCTTTGTTTTTAAAATAAAGATAAATGGTGCCATCGGCCACTCCGGCCTGCTTGGCAATTTTTGAAACCTGGGCCTGGTGGTAACCGTTTTCGGCGATTACAACAACTGCTGCATCAATAATTTGCATGTATTTTGGTCTCAATTTTTTCACTGCTATCCCGCCTTTGAAGAAAAAAATCAATCTCTTAAATAAAAAGAAAAATATGAATGAATCATCATTCATATTTTTATATTAATTATTATCTGTATTTCTGTCAAGAAATACTTCTTCATATAATTTTCACAATTTTAATGAGACAACCCTTTTTTATCAAAAAAAATAAGGGCGAAGTCTTCTAAGCTGCTAAGCATGTTTTTTACTTTCATTCTCTAGTTTTTGGAGTTCTTCCTCTACCAGCATCCGTCTTAATATTTTGCCGACGGCCGTTTTGGGCAGTTCATTTCTGAATTCGTATTGTCTTGGTACCTTATAGGCTGCCAGATATTTTCTGGCAAATTTGTTCATTTCGTCGGCGGTAACAGCCGAGCCATCCTTTAACACAATGTAGGCTTTAACGGTTTCGCCGCGGTATGGGTCAGGAATTCCGGCAGCTACTGCTTCAACTACATCCGGATGTTCATATAATACTTCTTCTATCTCTCTTGGATAAATATTATACCCCCCCGCGATAATCATATCCTTTTTGCGATCAACCACATAGAAATATCCATTTTCATCCATATAACCCAAATCACCTGTATAAAGCCAGCCGTCCTTCAATACCTCTTCCGTTGCTTCCGGACGGTTCCAATAGCCCTTCATAACCTGCGGGCCTTTAATGATGATTTCGCCAATTTCCTTTAACGGCATTTCTTCTCCCGTTTCAGGTGAAACGACCTTGGCATCTGTATCTGGGTATGGCACCCCAATGCTGCCCTTCACACGTTCTCCCCACAAGAAATTGGAATGGGTGACCGGAGATGCTTCTGACAACCCATAGCCTTCAACCAGCTTTCCACCCGTGATGGACTCAAACTTCTCCTGTACCTCTTGTGGTAGCGATGCAGAACCGCTGATACAAGCATTAATCGATGATAAATCATATTTTTTCAAATCAGGATGGTTTAACAGGCCGATAAAAATCGTCGGCGCTCCCGGGAATAAGGTCGGACGCTGTTTTTCAATCGTTTTTAATGTATCGAGTGCATCAAATTTTGGCATTAACACTAATTTTGATGCCATCATAATCGACAAGATCATCACGGTTGTCAGGCCATACACATGGAAAAATGGCAGGATCCCCAAGATAACTTCCTCACCAGGTTTGCATTTATAAAGCCAAGCTCCGTTCGCCGTGGTGTTGGCAATGATATTTCTATGAGTCAGCATAACCCCCTTCGGCAGTCCTGTTGTCCCGCCTGTATACTGCAGCAAACAGATGTCTTCCTCAAGGTTGAAATCATGCTGTATTAATTTTTTCTGCTTCCACTTCAAGATCTCTGTAAGTAAATGTGTATGGCCTTCATGTTTTACTTTAACGACAATTCCATATTGCTTTTTCTGAATATAAGGATAAACGAGGTTTTTCGGAAACGGCAAGAAGTCTTTTATGCAGGTAACAATGATGTGAGTTAAATCGGTTTGCGGCATTATTTTGGAAACACGCGGATAAAGTATGTCTAGGGTGATAATAGCTATTGCGCCTGAATCCTTCATTTGATGTTCAAGCTCGCGTTCGGTATATAATGGATTGGTTTCCACTACAATCCCGCCAGCTAGCAATATGCCAAAGAAAGCGATTACATTTTGTGGACAATTTGGCAGCAGGATGGCGACACGGTCACCTTTTTTAATTCCAAGGGTTCCCTGAAGGTAACCTGCAAAGCTTAATGCATCTTCATAGAGTTGTTTAAAGGTCATTTCTTTCCCCATGAAATGAAGAGCAATTTTTTCAGGATAATTCTTGGCTGTTATTTCAAGATACTTTTGCACTGGTTCTGAGGAGTAGTCGAGTGTTGCAGGTATTTCTTCAGGATAATGTTTCAACCACAATTTTGACTCTGACATAATTTACCCCCTTTTATTGCAACTTTTTTAAAAATTTCCAACATTCATCACAATTATAATACAGAAATTGACAATTAACAATAAAAGCTCCTAATTTTTGTATGATTTAGTACCTATTGTCCACAGATTAAAAAATTTGTGTAGTATATCTAGTTTATTAACAGTGTTTATATTAAATGCCTGTACCATTTCATTATTTCAATCAAACAATTTGGACAAACTTTTTGAAAAAAAACACCGCCGAAAATAATCGACGGTGTTTTCTAATTTTTATGCGAAGAATACCATATAAATGATGCCGACCAGTATAAACAGGCCACATAATCCAAAAAGTACTTTTGCCAATGTTTCCACTAACGTTCTCCCCTTATGAAATACCTGCCCCAATCACATACGATAACCCGATGGAGATGATCATCGAAATCAGACCGACCGCCCGATTATCATTTTGAATTTCTTCATCAATTTTAAACTTTGGCGTCAAAAATTCAAAGATAAAATAACCGGCCAACAGCAGCACGAAGCCATAAACTCCCCAGCCAATCATGGATAGGAGGGTGTCATGGTCTTCAATCGAATGGCGGAATATATTGGCCACCCCAAAAATCTTGCCGCCAGTGGCCATCGCGACCGCCACATTCCCCTTCTTAATTTCTTCCCAATTTTTATATTTTGTCACAATCTCAAACACGGCCAGAAAGACGATCAAACATAAGATCACGACACTATAATCGGCAGCAATTTGAATATACTCATTTTCCCAAAACTGATCCATGCCTACTCTCCCCATAAAGCGTATTTACTTGCCTCTCTCTCCGTACCATGGCTTTGCAACTCAGCAAGTTATCATTTAAACTCCACAACGGTAACCCCTGAACCGCCTTCTCCAGCTTCTCCAAAGCGAATTTTCTTGACAGATCGGTGGTTTTTTAAATATTCCTGAACTCCTTGACGCAGTGCACCTGTCCCCTTACCGTGGATAATCGATACACGCGCGTAGTTGGCAAGCAGGGCATCATCGATATATTTCTCCACCTTTAACAGTGCATCCTCGTACCGCTCCCCGCGTAGGTCAAGCTCCAGTTTCACATTGCTGTCCCTGCCTTTTACAATCGTAAGCGGCTTTGTTGCTACCTGTTTTGGCGAATCGATATATTCTAAATCCTTTTCCTTTACCTTCATCTTTAATATCCCGATCTGAACCTGCCATTCATTATTTGACACTTGCTCCAGCAAGATCCCATTAGAGTTAAAGGTAAGCACCTTCACCTCATCCCCTGGAGTATATTGATGCTTTTTAGACTTTTTCTGAAGTGGCTGAGCGGATTTTTTCACTTCAGGCGTGGCTGACTCAAGGCGCCGTTTGGCTTCAATCAACTCATGCTCCTTAATGTCGGCATGCTTTTCGGTCCGCATCTTGCGAAGGTCGCGAATCACGCCTTCCGCTTCTTTCTTGGCCTCTTCGACGATTTCCTCTGCCTTTTCCGCAGCCTTTTCAAGCATGGAATCCTTTTTCTCGTAAAAATCGACCATTTGCTTCTGCAAATCTTTATGCAGCTTCTCGGCCTGCTTCAAAAAATCACGGGCTTCCTGCTGCTCGAGTTCTGCCTGTCGCTTACTTTCTTCAAGTGAGGCAATCATTTTGTCGATTTGATTAGTGTCTTCGCTGACATGGGAGCGGGCTGCCCCAATCACCCGTTCATTCAATCCCAGCCTTTTAGAGATTTCGAAGGCATTGCTCCGTCCCGGAACCCCCAGCAACAATTTATAGGTTGGGCTAAGTGTTTCGACATCAAATTCAACGCTGGCATTCAGCACACCCTCACGGTTATAGCCGTATGCTTTCAGTTCCGGATAGTGGGTTGTTGCCACCACCCTTGCTCCTCGCCGATAAACTTCATCTAATATCGAGATCGCCAGGGCTGCCCCTTCCTGCGGGTCGGTACCGGCACCCAGTTCATCAAATAATACCAGGCTATTAAAATCAACCCGATCTAAGATATCAACAATGTTAACCATATGGGAGGAGAAGGTACTGAGACTCTGCTCAATCGATTGTTCATCGCCTATATCGGCGTAAACCGCATCAAATACCGCCAGTTCTGACCCGTCCTGAGCGGGGACCTGAAGTCCGGCCTGGGCCATCAACGTACATAAACCGAGCGTTTTCAATGTGACCGTTTTCCCTCCGGTGTTTGGTCCGGTGATAACAATGGTCGTGTAATCCTTACCGAGCATAATATCATTGGCTACGACTACATCCATCGGGATTAACGGATGCCTTGCCTTATAAAGCGCAATTCTTCCTTCGTTGTTCATTGCAGGCATTGTTGCTTTTATTTTTTTCCCATAACGGGCTTTAGCAAAAATAAAATCCAAATTTGCCATAACCTCAACGATTACTTGCAGCTCATTTGCGTGTTGGGCAGCATCCGCCGATAACTCGGCCAAGATCCGCTCAATTTCCAGCTGTTCTTTCACGCGGATATCCTGAAGCTGGTTATTCAGCTGCACAATCACCTGTGGCTCGATGAATAATGTTTGGCCGGAAGCACTTTGGTCGTGAATAATCCCGCCATAGTGGCCGCGATATTCCTGCTTGACGGGAATGACAAAGCGGTCATTTCGAATCGTGATAATCGCATCTGACAGCATTTTCTGGGCACTTGATGAGCGAATCATACTTTCTAGCTTCTCCCGGACCCGCGCCTCATTTGAACGAAGCTGGTGTCTTAATGAGCGCAAGAGATCGCTGGCTCCGTCCAATACTTCACCACTTTCATCAATCGCCATTTTAATGGTCTGCTCTAGGTTCGTAAGCGGAATGATTTGCCCGACCTGTTCTTGTAAGATCGGAATCTCGGTCCGTTCTTCGGCAATTTCTTCAATAAACCGTTTGATTTGGCGGCTGGCATGAATCGTGCTGGCAATCTGCACTAGTTCATGCGGGCTTAAAACACCGCCGATTACTGAGCGTTTGACATGTGCGCGAATGTCATGGATTCCCGATAGCGGGACATGCCCTTTAATACGCAATACCGTTGCTGCCTCGTCCGTTTCTGCCTGGAGCTTGACCACTTCCTCAAAGTCAGGCGACGGAACCATATTTTTTATTTTATCTTTACCTAGCGAGGATGCAGCATGGTCCAGCAGCTGCTCCCTGACCTTGGTAAATTCCAATACTTTTAAAACCCGTTCATGCATGAGGGCGAGCCTCCTTTTATCGATTATGCAAAAAATTAAGCAGTTCCTGTTTATCAAGTGCGTTTAATACAGTTGATTTTTTAATCCAGCCCTTTTTGGCAGCTGAAACGCCAATTTCCATATGCTTTAATGTTTCCATGCGATGTGCATCGGTGTTAATCATGATTTTCACGCCGGCCTCCTGCGCCTTTCTCAAGTGCTCAGCCGCCAAATCCAGCCGGTTCGGATTGGCGTTTAATTCCAAGGCGGTGTTTGTTTCTTTGGCTAACTCAATCAACAAATCCATATCTACCGGATACCCGTCACGGCGGCCAATTTTCCGGCCGGTTGGATGGGCGATCAAATCCACATGGGGATTCATTAATGCCGTTTTCAGGCGCTCCATGATTTTATCGACCGGCTGGGTAAAAGCGGAATGGATTGAGGCGATGACAAAATCCATCTCGGCCAGCAGGTCATCTTCAAAGTCCAGGCTGCCATCCGGCAAAATATCCATTTCGACACCTGATAGTATTAGAAAATCATCATATTTTTCATTTAACTTTCTGATTTCTTCCTTTTGTTTTAACAGCCGTTCACGGTTCAGTCCATTGGCTACCTTTAAATATTGCGAATGGTCGGTAATCGTTATGTATTGATACCCTCTTGCGCGGCAGGCTTCTGCCATCTCTTCGAGAGAGTGGGCACCGTCGCTCCAGGTGGTATGCATATGGAGGTCGCCTCTGATGTCTTCGAGCTCAATCAATCCTTCCGATGCAGAGAACGTGTCAACTTCCCGGCCGTCCTCCCTGACTTCAGGAGGAATGAACGGAAGGTCAAAATGCTTGAAAAATTCTTCCTCTGATTTGAACGTCCTGATTTCGCCCGTTTCTGTATTTTCCACGCCGTACTCACTAATTTTTTCGCCACGTTCCTTGGCCAATTGTCTCATCCGGACATTATGGTCCTTTGAGCCGGTAAAATGATGGAGAGTAGTAATAAACTCCTCCGGCTTGACCAATCGGAAATCAACGGATATATCAAAATCTAAATCCAGTGTAACCGACACCTTTGTATCGCCGGCGCCAATCACTTCTTTTATAGTAGATATTTTTAAAAGCTGCTCACGAACCGTTTGCGGCTCAGTGGTGGCGATAATAAAATCTAGGTCTTTGATCGTTTCTCTCATTCTTCTAAGACTGCCTGCCCGCGAAAAGCGCTGCACTCCTGGCATGGCTGAAAGCATCGCTTCAATTTGTTCGGCAATTGGCAGCATATAGGCAAGCGGAAGCCGCTCCGGTCTTGTTCCGACATTGGCAATGGCGGCTAGAATTTTTTCCTCGGTTTTTTTACCAAAACCGGCGAGAGTTTGGACCTTGCCTTCCTCACAAGCTTCTTTCAAACTCCCGGCATCGACAATTCCTAATTCCTTATAAAGCTTAGAAATTTTTTTGCCGCCTAGACCAGGAATCTGTAGCAGCGGGATTAACCCTGAAGGCACTTCCTGCTTCAGTTCGTTAAGTACCGAAGAGCTGCCTTCCTTTATGTATTCTACCATTACGGCCGCCGTACCTTTGCCAATTCCGGAAAGCGTGGTGAAGTCTTCAATTTCTGCCAGTGTGCGTTCGTCCATCTCAAGCACTGTAGCGGCCTTGCGGAATGCCGAAACCTTAAACGGGTTCTCACCCTTTAATTCCATATAAATCGCAATGGTCTCCAATAAACGGATTACTTCTTTTTTGTTCACTTCCATAACAATCTCCCGCCCTCTTTGGTTAGCATCTTTATTTTACCCCAGTTACCGATATTAACAGAAAAACTTCTCTGCCCCAGAGAAGTTTACGCAGGATTATTGAATCCACCAATCATGAATTTGCTGCGAAAGGATAGGGGTATATTTCACCATGGTCTCGGCCATAAAGGATCCATCCAGCGCAGTTTGAAAAAGTTCTATTGGAATTAAGGCGGCTATGTATATTACAATAAAAATAATAAAATAAACTTCCAAGAAGCCTAAAAGTCCGCCTGCCCAAAAATTCAACTGTTTTAGAACCGGCAAATGTGCAATAAAGTCAAACATCGACCCGATAATTTGCAGCAGCACTTTAACCGCAAAAAAGATGATGACAAACGAAATTGCCCGGTAAAATGCCATTTCCATGTTGCTTGAATCTGTTAGAATCTTTAATATGGTGCCTTCTCCAAAGTTGGGATAGGGAATCCACAGCATCAGCCTGGGCACGAAATCTTCATAGTACATATATGCCACAATATATGCAATAATAAAACCTATTAAATGAACCAGCTGCAGGATGAACCCTCTTTTAAGGCCTACAAAAAATCCGATAATCAGAAATAATAAAATTGCCAAATCCAACATAATCACTTAGTCCTTTTCTTTTTGTAATTCTATCATTAGTCGTTCTAGTTCTTCTTTCATTTTAAGATAATCATTAACTGCGTTAACCGCAGTTAAAACAGCGAGTTTATTTACATCCAGCCCAGGATTCTTGGAATTGATTTCTCGCATTTTATCGTTGACCAGCGCCGCTACATGGCGGATATGACTGGGACTTTCAGTACCTAAAATAACATATGGTTGACCGTAAATATCAACGGTTAGTCTATTTTTCTGTGTATTTGACAACGTAAATGCCCCTTTCAAAGAATCCTACACTATATCATAACACGAAAATATTGAAGTCGAAAAGTTATAACAGTGATTATATTTAATAGAAATGTGGTGCTTTGTTGTGGGAAATGTCGTTTTGGTTTTGAATATAAATAAAATTTTGGAAATGCAGGCTTACTACAAGCGATATTTGGCCGATAAAACCCCGCCTGGGAGCGTATTTGCGGCGAAAACCCCGGCATGCATGATTACTGCCTATAAGTCAGGCAAAGTATTATTTCAAGGAAATGATTGCGAAAAGGAGGCCGGGAAATGGGGAGAGACAGGGGGAACTGCTGCTCCTGCAAAAAAGACAGCGGGAGCGGCCAAGGCGGGAAGCGGGCTTCCGGCCGGGTTTGGCGAATGGTCGGTGATCGGTTCGGATGAAGTCGGTACCGGAGACTTTTTCGGCCCGATTACTGTTGTCGCCGCCTATGTCAGAAAAACGGATATCCCTTGGCTTAAGGAAATTGGCGTAAAAGATTCCAAGGATTTAAATGATGAAAAAATTGTGGAAATCGCCAAAGCAATCAAAAATGTTGTACCCTTCAGCCTGATGACCTTGAAAAACGAAAAATATAATCAGGTACAAGGGGCGGGAATGTCACAGGGGAAAATGAAAGCATTACTTCATAACCAGGCTATCTTGAAGGTGCTGGAGAAGATTGCCCCTGAAAAGCCGGATGGTATTTTGATTGACCAATTTGTTCAGGAAAGTACGTATTTTCAACACTTGCGCGGGCAAAAGGTCGTCGCCCGGGAAAATGTTTATTTTAGCACCAAAGCCGAGGGGATCCACTTAGCCGTAGCCGCCGCCAGTATTCTTGCCCGTTATGCCTTTATTCAATATATTGATCAGATGAGCGAAGCTGCCGGTTTTAGAATCCCTAAGGGTGCCGGGTCCCAAGTTGATGAGGCCGCAGCCAAGCTGATTATGAAAAAAGGCCGGGATGCGCTGCCATCGTTTGTTAAACTCCACTTTGCGAACACCGAAAAAGCGGAGAAGTTGGTATATAAAAAAAGAAACTAAGAGGTGAAATGGAATGAGGAGACTGACAGATGAAGAAATTTCGAATGAAGTGGCAGGCTTGAGCGGCTGGAAATTGGACGGAAAGTTTATTATGAAGAAATATCGATTCAAAGAATTCTTAACAGGGGTCGCGTTTGTAAACTCTATAGCTAATCTGTCTGAAGAGAAAAACCATCACCCGTTCATTTCCATTGATTATAAAATGGTCACTTTGAAACTTACCTCCTGGCATGCCGGCGGATTAACCGATTTGGACATCGCCTTAGCGAAACAATATGATGCCATTTACGAAAAGCATAACTAACAACAAAGGAGTATCCCTATCAAGCGGGGATACTCCTTTTGCCTTTATCCTCTTAAAACCGCTCCTGCCTGCTCCTCTAACGCAGCCAGCACACGATTGTGAACCTTCGTTACCTCTTCATCCGTCAATGTCCGCTCCGGATCCATATACTTCAGCGAGAACGCAAGCGACTTCTTGCCTGCCTCCATCTTATCACCCTCATATAGGTCAAAGACAGTCGCTTCCTTCAACAGCGGTGCACCTGTATTTGTAATAATTTCCCATAAGGTACCTGACACCGTTTCTCTGTTAACCATAAGGGCAATGTCTCTTGTGATCGAAGGGTAGCGCGGAATGGCTTGATATTTCAACGCCTCTGTTTCGGCACCAAGAACTGCTTTTAGCGATAGCTCGAATACGTAAGTATCCTTTAAATCAAGTCCCTTTTGGACGCTTGGATGAAGCTGGCCGGCAAAGCCGATTTTTTCGCCGTCGAGCAGGATTTCTGCCGTACGCCCCGGATGCATGCCGTCAACCTGCGCCTGAACGTAAGTGACGCGCTCAGTCAAGCCAAGCTTGGCAAACATGCCTTCTAGAATCCCCTTTAACACAAAGAAGTCAACAGGCTTCTTCTCCCCTTGCCAGGAATGAGAGTGCCAAAGACCGGTGATTGCTGCGGCCAAATGTTCTCTTTCTTCTGGAAGTGCATCCTGGCCATTTGCTAAAAAGATATTTCCTGTTTCGTAAACAGCCAGACTGTCATTTTGTCGAGCATTGTTGTACTTTAGAACCTCCAACAGCTGCGGTAGAATGCTTAAACGCAAGATGCTGCGGTCTTCACTCATCGGCATCGCCAAGCGGATTGTATCACGTTTTTCTAAAGCAAATTGCGCAGCCTTCTCCTCGCTTGTTAAGGAATAAGTCACCGCTTGGTATAGACCGGCACCCTCAAGATAACCCCTAACCACACGGCGTTTCTTTTGGTACTCTGATAATTTACCAGGAGTTGACGAGCCGATTGGCAATGTTTTCGGAATGTTGTCATAGCCATAAAGCCGCGCAACTTCCTCAATCAAATCTTCTTCAATCTTAATATCGCCGCGGCGTGTCGGTGCTGTAACAGTAATCGTATCGTCCTCAACTGACGTTTCAAATTGCAGGCGGGCAAAAATTTCTTCAACGTCTTTCATCGTTAAAACAGTTCCAAGCACGCGGTTAATTTTTTCAAGCGTGACGGAAACAACTGCCGGTTCAACTGTTAATGTATCCGCAACAGCTTCGCCTTCCAATACTTCTCCGCCGGCATACTTTGCCATTAAGTAAGCAGCACGCTCTCCGGCAGCGCGAACGCGATTCGGGTCAACGCCTTTTTCAAACCGGGCGCTCGCCTCACTGCGAAGACCATGGTCTTTGGATGCCTTTCTTACAATTGCCCCGTTAAAATAGGCAGCCTCCAGTAACACCGTTGTGGTATCGGATGTCACCTCGGAATTTGCTCCACCCATGACACCTGCAAGAGCTACTGGCTCGGTTCCGTTCGTGATCACTAAATGGTCGGATGATAGCGTACGTTCCACGTCATCAAGCGTCACGAATTTCTCGCCATCGTTGGCACGGCGGACTAAGATCTCCTTTGAACCTAAACGATCATAATCAAATGCGTGAAGCGGCTGGCCATATTCCAACAGAATATAGTTGGTAATATCGACAACGTTATTGTGCGGACGGATTCCCGCCGACATTAATCTGGTTTGCATCCATAGCGGCGATGGGCCGATTTTAACATTTTTAATCATCTTGGCAACATATAACGGACTATCTTCTTTTGCATCAACATTGATTTTCACATAGTCCGCCGCTTTTTCAGAGATCGGCTCGAGAGCTGTGTCCGGAAGTTTTACTTCTCTCCCAAGAATGGCCGCAACCTCATAAGCTACTCCTAGCATGCTTAGGCAGTCAGCACGGTTTGGCGTCAGCCCAAGCTCAAGCACCTCATCGTCTCTGTTTAATAGTTCTAATGCGTCCGTTCCAACCTCGGCATCTGCTGGAAAAACAAAGATCCCTTCCGCGTATTCCTTAGGAACAATTTTTCCTTCCATGCCAAGCTCTTGGAGCGAGCAAATCATCCCGTTGGATTCTTCACCGCGAAGCTTTGCCTTTTTAATTTTAAAATTGCCCGGAAGCACGGCACCGACTTTTGCGACAGCAACCTTTTGCCCTTGCGCGACGTTCGGCGCACCGCAAATAATTTGCACCGGCTCACCCTCGCCAATATCAACCTGGCATCTACTTAATTTATCGGCATTTGGGTGCTGTTCACGCACAAGGACGTGACCAACCACAACACCTTTGATCCCCTCATTCAGAACTTCAACGCCTTCTACTTCGATTCCGCTTTTTGTGATTTTTTCGGCCAGTTCTGCCGCTGATACTCCGGTCAAGTCGACATATTCCTGAAGCCATTTATATGAAACAAACATTTAACCTCAACCCCCTATTCTTCCACCGCGAATTGTTTTAAGAAACGAACATCGTTTGTATAGAAATGGCGGATATCGTCCACGCCATATTTCAGCATCGCAATCCGCTCAGGTCCCATCCCGAACGCAAATCCGGTATATTTCTTGGCATCATAGCCCGCCATCTCGAGAACGTTTGGATGAACCATGCCCGCACCTAGAATTTCAATCCAACCGGTATGCTTACAAACATTACAGCCATGGCCGCCGCATACTTTACAGGAAATATCCATTTCAACAGAAGGCTCGGTGAATGGGAAGAAGCTAGGGCGAAGGCGGATTTCACGATCCTGCCCGAACATTTTTTTCGCAAATACATCCAATGTTCCCTTTAGGTCACTCATACGAATGTTTTCGCCAACAACAAGGCCTTCAATCTGCATGAATTGATGCGAATGGGTGGCATCATCGTTATCACGGCGATACACTTTACCAGGGCAAATAATCTTGATTGGCCCTTTGCCTTGGTTCTTTTCCATCGTCCGCGCCTGTACCGGAGATGTATGGGTACGCAGCAAAATTTCTTCCGTGATGTAGAAGGAGTCCTGCATGTCGCGGGCCGGATGGCCTTTCGGCAGGTTCAGCGCTTCAAAGTTGTAATAATCCTGTTCCACTTCGGGACCTTCGGCGATTTCATAGCCCATCCCGATAAACAAATCTTCAATTTCCTCGATGATTTTCGTTAATGGGTGGTGATTGCCAACTTTTATTGGACGTCCCGGCAGAGTCACATCAATGCTTTCGGAGGCCAATTTTTCCAAAACAGCGGCTTCCTCAAGCTCGTTTTGCTTCGCCTCAATTTTGGCAGCAATTGCTTCCCTTACCTCGTTTGCAAGTGCGCCCATCACGGGACGCTCCTCGGCGGAAAGCTTGCCCATCCCGCGGAGCACCTCGGTAATCGGGCCTTTTTTGCCCAAATAAGCAACGCGGATGTCATTTAATTCCTTTAAGTTTGCAGACTGTTCCACTTTTTGAATCGCTTCTTGCTGCAATTCCCTTAAACGTTCTTGCATTTCAATTCCTCCTTTAGATTTATGTATAAAAAACAAAAAACCCCGCCCCCAAAAAAGGGACGAGGTATATTCGCGGTACCACCCTTGTAAACATCGTATGTACAATACTAATGTTCGCTTCATTCGGGTAACGGCTTATGCCGGGGCATCTTTACATTTGTTTAAAATGGTCCCGATGCCGACTCGGGAGGTGAACTTCTCCTGCCCCGCCCATAAAAGTGCTTTCAGTCAAGGCACTTTCTCCCTAAATGGTCGACAAACTGGATACTTTTCTCCGTCAAAGTCTTTGAATTATTAACATTGTTGACTATTATATAATAAAATTTTCGGGGTTTCAAATTTTATTTTTTAAATAATAGAGCAAAATCCCGGTTGCCACAGCGACATTTAATGATTCGCTTTTGCCGTAAATCGGAATATAAAGGTTGGCTGTGGTTTCGGCCAGCAAGTCTTTGCTAATACCACTTCCCTCGTTCCCGACCATCAAGGCAAATGAATTTTCGGTGGAAATACCAGTATATGCAGTTGCCCCTTCAAGTGCTGTACCGTAAACGGGAATATTTTTTCCTTTCAGTTTTGCGGTCCATTCATGAAGGTCACCCCGAATGATCGGCAGGTGAAAATGGCTTCCCTGGGCGGAACGAAGCACCTTGCTATTGTAGATATCAACGGAGCCGCGGCCAACTATAACGGCATCAATACCGGCAGCATCTGCCGTGCGAATCATCGTGCCGAGATTCCCAGGGTCCTGGACCGCGTCGATTAATAGGAAGGTTTTTGCATCCTGCGGCATACCTTCTTGACGTATTTGCCTGCAGACGGCATAAATTCCTTGCGGCGCCTCCGTATCCGATAACGAATCCGATATTTCCTCCGTTACCATATAAATCGGTGTCTGTCCGGCATCCAGACGGGGCGGCAGTCCTGTTTTTTCCGATATGATCAGCTCGAGAACCTGTTCCTCTTGCTTCAGCGCTTCTTCCACTAAATGATAGCCTTCGACCAAAAACGTTCCTGACCGGTCACGTTCCTTTTTCGTCAAAAGCTTCTTCCATTGTTTGACTTGCGAATTTTGCAGTGATTGGATATATTTCAAGTCGTTTTCCCCTTTAAAAATTTCTCTGATTTTTACATTATAGCCCAATTAAAATACATAATAAAACTAAAAATAGAAATGATATTAGAGAAATGCAGGTTAAAAAGGAGTGTGCAAATTATGAACTTAAATTTACGCAATGCGATTATTCACAATGTCTCCAATAATACTCAGGATCAGCTACAGGATACTATCGTTGATGCGATCCAAAGCGGCGAGGAAAAAATGCTGCCAGGTCTGGGCGTTTTATTTGAAATTATTTGGCAACATTCATCCGAAGACGAAAAAAAAGAGATGCTCAACACCCTCGAAAGCGGGTTAAAGCACTAAAAAAAATCCCCAGCCACTGTTGCTGGGGATTTTTACTTTTTTATTCAAAGGTAATCTTATCAACCGTTTCACGATCTAAACGTTTAATCACTTCAACAATGAGTTTTACAGCATTTTCATAGTCATCGCGGTGAAGCATCGCCGCGTGAGAATGGATGTAACGGGTAGCAATGGTGATGGCCAGTGCCGGAACGCCATTATGGGTCAGGTGAATTGAGCCCGCATCTGTGCCGCCGCCAGGGATGGATTCGAACTGATAAGGAATGTTCAATTCATCGGCCACATCAGTGACAAAGTCGCGCAATCCCTTATGAGCCACCATAGAAGCATCATAGACAACCACTTGAGGGCCTTTGCCCATTTTACTCATCGCTTCTTTTTCAGTAATTCCCGGAGTGTCGCCCGCAATACCTACGTCAACAGCAAAGCCGATATCCGGTTGGATTTTGTAGGTTGCCGTCTTGGCACCACGCAGGCCAACCTCTTCCTGAACAGCCCCAACCCCATAAACCTCGTTCGGATGGTCTGCATCCTTTAATTGTTTCAATACATCAATGGCAATCGCACAGCCAATTCGGTTATCCCACGCTTTTGCCAGCAGCATCTTTTCATTATTCATAACGGTAAACTCAAAATAAGGCACGACCATATCGCCTGGACGCACGCCCCACTCCTGGGCCTCTTCACGGCTTGATGCACCGATATCAATGAACATATCTTTAATCTCAATCGGTTTCTTGCGGGCCTCTGCTGAGAGGACATGCGGCGGCTTGGAACCGATAATGCCGGTTACGTCGCCTTTTCTCGTCACGATTGTTACACGTTGGGCAAGCATGACTTGACCCCACCAGCCTCCGACTGTTTGGAAGCGCAGGAAGCCTTTATCATCGATTTGGGTTACCATGAAGCCAACTTCATCCAAGTGGCCGGCCACCATAATTTTCGGTCCGCCCTCTTTGCCCACTTTCTTGGCAATCAAGCTGCCGAGGCTGTCAGAAGTTATTTCATCTGCATACGGAGCTATGTATTTCTTCATGACTTCACGCACTTCACGCTCATTGCCGGGTATTCCTTTGGCATCGGTTAATTCTTTTAGCATTGTCAATGTTTCATCCAGTTGTTTTGCCATGAGTATTTGACCCCCTTTTTATGTATGTACAATTTTCATTATAACGAAAATTCAGGACAATGAACAAATTTAATAGTTGTTTTGTTGTCTTAGATAATTTACTTCATTTTTGTGAAAATATGCCTGTTGAATTTCCTCTTGGGTTATCCCCAATAAGCCTGCGAGGGCCATGTAGGACTTAAATAAGACAAGAAAATCTTCAAAGCTTTTGCTATTTTGAAAAACGCTCGTTTGTTGATAGACCTTTAAAAATTGCTCTGTCAGGGTTTCTGCTGCCGGGAGTGCCCCGTCCAAGGAAAATTCCTTCTCATCAAAGCCGCAGACAATCCCCAGTGATAAAATGAAATGGATTCCATCTACAAATTCCTCAAGAATCACGTCTTGCGGTGAAGAGGGCTTTACGCTCCAAAATTTAAAGCAGCGGGTTTCATTCGCCAACTCCCCAACCTCAACCAATAACGCGAGAACCTTTCGTGAAAATAAATCCTCATTTAGAAGGCCATGTTTTTCCTCGATATGAGTATCCAACGCCTTTTGCATGTGAAAAAGTTTTTTTAATTGCATAATCTATTCCTCCCTCGAAAAATTATAGCAGGATTTGAAACTTTTTACACACTCGTTCGTAGATAGAGAAAATGAGTGTAGGAGGCTTACAGATGGTTGTATGGATACTGCGCTTCATATTATTGGGACTTATTGTTTTTTTATTTTACCGGGCTGTAAAATACTTGGTCCAACCAACAAGGAAACTAGAGTCGGCAAGGAAGCATCACCAGTTTTTCATGAGCGATCATGACGATGTGCGAAAAAATATCGTACTCACCTACAAGGGCGCCGTGTTTGCCGGTGAAAAATACATGGGACCCACCGACGAAACATTTGATGTCGTGTCAATCTCGCTGTGGCCGGAAAACACTGCCTCGTTAAAAGGGATGGTCAGAGAGGATTTTTGCTTCATCGACAGAAAAATAAAAGAGCATTATCCAAATGCCGAAATTAACTGGAGAAGTCCGGTAAAGGAATTTTTGTATGAAAAATAGCCGCTACGATAAGCGGCTATTTTAATTGATAAACAAATAGGATGAGTTCAATGATGGCCAAGAGTGGAAATCCGATTTTGAATTGCAGATGCTTCGTTTTATGCCGAAAAAACTTCATTCCGGCTGTTGCACCGACAGCGCCGCCCAAAATGGCCACGAGCCATAAAGTTTTTTCCTGAATCCGATACTCGTGCTTTCTGGCCCGGCTTTTGTCGACTCCCATCAAGATGAACCCTGCCCCATTCATAATGATAAATGCCGCAAGGAAAACGATATTCTCATTCATATATATAAGCTCCCTATAGAAAAAGCCATCCTCGTATAGAGAATGGCTATTTATTGATTACTTGTTGAATTGTTGTTTTGCAACGTTTGCTAATTCAGTGAATGCTGCTGCATCACTTACTGCAAGTTCAGCAAGCATTTTGCGGTTTACTTCGATACCGGCAAGCTTTAAGCCATGCATTAAACGGCTGTAAGAAAGACCGTTGATGCGAGCTGCTGCGTTGATACGAGTGATCCAAAGTTTGCGGAAGTCGCGCTTTTTCTGGCGACGGTCACGAAATGCATATTGCAATGATTTCATAACCTGCTGGTTAGCAACTTTGTATAATGTATGTTTTGAACCGAAATAACCTTTAGCTAATTTAAGAACTTTTTTACGACGTTTGCGAGTAACTGTACCGCCTTTTACACGTGGCATGTAATTTCCCTCCTAGTTTAAATCAATGCTTATCTATTACTTCACGTTAGTTAATAACTGACGAATGCGCTTGAAATCGCCTTTTGAAACAAGAGAAGATTTGCGAAGCTTACGCTTTGCTTTTGTTGATTTGTTTGCAAATAAGTGGCTTGTATAAGCATGGTCACGCTTTAGTTGACCAGTTCCAGTTTTCTTAAAACGCTTAGCCGCGCCTCTGTGAGTTTTCATTTTTGGCATTGGGAAGTCCTCCTTATTACTTATCGTTTTTAGGTGCTAATACCAAGAACATGCTTCGGCCATCCATCTTTGGATGAGATTCAACCGTTGACACTTCCTTGCATAGCTCAGCAAAACGGTCCAACACTTTCTGACCGATTTCTTTATGGGTAATCGCCCGTCCCTTAAATCGAATCGAAGCTTTTACCTTATCGCCTTTTTCCAAAAACTTGATTGCATTGCGAAGCTTTGTATTAAAGTCATGCTCATCAATCGTTGGGCTTAGACGAACCTCTTTTGTCGTGATAATTTTTTGGTTCTTCCGAGCTTCTTTTTCTTTCTTCTGCTGCTCGAATTTAAATTTGCCGTAGTCCATAATCCGGGCTACCGGAGGCTTTGCGTTCGGTGCAACAAGCACTAAATCCAGATTCACTCTTCCGGCAATCTCCAGCGCTTCGTTTTTGGATTTAATCCCCAATTGTTCGCCGTTTTGATCAATCAGGCGTACTTCACGAGCGCGAATCCCCTCATTTAACAACATGTCTTTGCTAATAATTAGCCACCTCCAAGGTTTAATCAAGAATACTTTTGTCCGGGACCGTTCCCCCTCTGATTCTATCACGGATTGGCAGTCCGAAAGCAAATAAAAAAGTGCGGATGAACACACCCACACTTACGAAACATAGTTAAAAAACTAAATAGTCCACGTAAAACCTGCTAACAGCCAAATCGCGTCAAATCAGGTGAGAAGCGGGTGCTTCTTCTTTTCCCAGTAACTAGTATTCAATTTTATACCTTAGTAACTATATCATAAGCGAAAGCCACATGTCAAATGGACTTTTTTATGACAACGAAATTTATTTTAGCAGGAAACCAAAAATTATTCAACAATTTTTTATGAATTTCTCCATTGGAAAAGTTAACAAAATATTCAAATCTATTTCATGTATTATTTGTTAGGATTAATTTGAGTCTAAGAAAGGATGTGGCATATGGCCTATAAAAATCGAACACAGCCCGAGGAATTAATCATTTTGAGATTGTTAAATATTCGAATGATCTTGTCGGAAGCTGATAAGCAGTACTACTTTGCGCTTAAAAAGGGGTATGAAGGGGAGGTCATGTTTGATCAGTTAACAGAAAAGCTCCAATGCGAATGCTATGTTTTAAATGATTTGCTGCTTAAAGTGAACAACAAAACATTTCAAATTGACACGCTGATTATTCTTTATAAAAAAATCCTGATTTTTGAAGTGAAAAATTATGAAGGCGATTATTTTTACGAGGTTGGTAAAGAGTCCGATCGTCTTTACAAGCTGCCCAAGACCGAATATGATAATCCACTAACCCAATTAACTCGAAGTGATTCTTTGCTCCGCCAAATGCTTCAGGGTCTCCATGTAAACCTGCCAATTGAGGCCAATGTCGTTTTTATCCATTCCAAGTTCACCTTATACCAAGCTCCCCTCGACAAGCCGTTTATTTTTCCAACCCAGATTATAAGCTATTTAGAAAAATTGGATAAATCCTCTTTGAGGCTAACTGAAAGTCACAGACGATTGGCCGACAAGCTCATTTCTTTGCATATCAAAAAATCTCCTTTTACGCAGTTGCCCGCTTATCGATATGAGCAGTTGAGAAAAGGGAATACTTGTGGAATATGCCATTCTTTTTCAGTTATTGTCAACGGAAAGAGGTGTGTTTGCTTGGAGTGTGGGCATGAAGAGTGCGTGACGGATGCAGTTTTGCGGAATGTGGGGGAGATTAGGCTTCTTTTTCCGGGGATGAAAATAACCACTAATTTGGTTTATGAGTGGTGTGGGGGGATGATTAATAATAAAAGAATTAGTAGGATATTAAACCAGCATTTTCAAATTAATGGGGTTGGTCCTTGGGCTTTTTACGAGTAAGCTTTTAATGGCAGAAGAATAAATAACTACATCTACCCTTCTATAGGGGAATTTTGCCTTTGATTATCCAGTTACTTACAAACCAAAGACATTTTCACTTCTATCTGGGGCTGTTTTGTCTTTAAGAAGCTTGATCAAAGACAATTTTACCTCTTAACCTGGGGATTTTGTCTTCGATTATCCAGTTACTTACAAATCAAAGACATTTTCACTTCTATCTGGGGCCGTTTTGTCTTGAAGAAGCTTGATCAAAGACAATTTTGCCTCTTTACCTGGGATTTTGTCTTCGATTATCCAGTTACTTACAAATCAAAGACATTTTCACTTCTATCTGGGGCCGTTTTGTCTTTAAGATGCTTAATCAAGGACAATTTGACCCTTTTCTCGAGGGATTTTGTCTTTGATTATCCAAATACATACAAAAAGGCCGTTCTCGTCTCTTCCACCGTCGCTCTTATCCTTAAAAAGAAAAAAGGGAGATCCACTCTCCCTTTTCAGAAAAAACTATCTTTGCACTTCCGCCTTCAAAGCCGTCAGAAACTCCTCAAACGCCACAGTCTCAGACTTTTGTTCACCATATTTACGAACATTGACGGCCTGTTCAGCCACTTCCTTGTCACCAACCACGAGCATATACGGAATCTTTTGCATCTGCGCTTCACGGATTTTATAGCCGATTTTTTCATCACGACCATCCAACTCCACGCGGAAGCCTGCCGCTTTAAGCTGCTCTTGGACCTGGCGCGCATAATCGTAATGCGCTTCCGGCGATACCGGAATCACTTGAACCTGTACCGGCGCGAGCCAAGTTGGGAATGCACCCTTGTATTCTTCAATCAGATAGGCCACAAAGCGCTCCATTGTGGAGACCACACCACGGTGGATCACAACCGGGCGGTGCTGCTTACCGTCTTCACCGACATACGTTAAATCAAAGCGTTCAGGCAGTAAGAAATCCAACTGAACAGTCGATAAAGTTTCGTCCTTACCCAATGCAGTTCTCACTTGAACATCAAGCTTAGGACCGTAGAATGCAGCTTCCCCTTCAGCTTCAAAATAATCAAGCCCAAGGTCGTCCATCGCTGCTTTAAGCATACTTTGTGCTTTTTCCCACATCGCGTCATCATCAAAGTATTTTTCCTTATCCTGAGGATCACGATAGGACAACCGGAACGAATATTCCTTAATGTCAAAGTCTTTGTAAACCTCCAGAATCAGTCGAACAACCCGTTGGAATTCTTCCTTGATTTGATCTGGACGGACAAAGATATGAGCGTCATTCAACGTCATCCCGCGAACGCGCTGCAGACCCGACAACGCACCGGACATTTCATAACGGTGCATCGTGCCAAGCTCGGCAATCCGAATTGGTAGCTCGCGGTAGCTGTGCATCGCATTTTTATATACCATCATATGGTGCGGACAGTTCATCGGACGAAGTACCAGTTGCTCGTTGTCCATATCCATGACCGGGAACATATCTTCATGGTAATGATCCCAGTGGCCGGAAGTCTTGTACAATTCAACGTTGGCCATAATTGGTGTATAAACATGGTCGTAGCCTAAGCTTACTTCTTTATCAACAATATAACGCTCCACAATTCGGCGGATGGTTGCGCCCTTTGGCAGCCAGAGCGGCAACCCTTGACCGACCTTTTGCGAAGTAGTAAATAGGTTTAGTTCTTTACCGAGTTTACGGTGGTCGCGCTCTTTTGCTTCTTCCAGCAAACGGAGATGCTCAGCCAAATCTTCCTTCTTGAAAAAGGCCGTTCCATATACGCGCTGCAGCATTTTGTTATTACTGTCGCCACGCCAGTAAGCACCCGCAATGCTTAACAGCTTAAACTCTTTAATTTTCCCAGTCGACGGAACATGAATACCGCGGCAAAGGTCGAAGAATTCGCCCTGCTCATAAATGGTCACTTGCTCATCATCCGGAATCGCTTCGATCAATTCAAGCTTATATTCGTCGTCGATTTCCTTAAAGAGCTGAATCGCCTCGGCACGGCTGACTTCTTTGCGGACAACCTCAAGGTTTTCACTTACGATTTTCGCCATTTCTTTTTCAATTTTAGGCAGGTCTTCCGGAGTTAGGGACTCTTCTAGATCCATATCGTAGTAGAATCCGCCTTCAATAACCGGACCGACACCAAGCTTAGCTCCAGGGTACAGGCGCTTCACCGCTTGAGCCATTAAGTGAGCTGTGCTGTGGCGCAATACCTCGAGGGCATCTGCCGAATCTGGTGTCACGATTTCTATCGAGCCGTCTTCATGCAAAGGACGGCCCAGGTCAACCATTTGTCCGTTAAATTTACCGGCAATTGCCTTTTTCTTTAGGCCCGGGCTAATCGAAGCAGCGATATCTTCTGTTGTCGTGCCGCGCGGAAACTCCTTTACTGCTCCGTCCGGAAACGCAATTTTAACAACGTCTGACATAACAATTCCTCCATTTCCGCGTTTTATAACGCTTTTTAAAAATAAAAAAACCCGTCCCTAAGGAATAGGGACGAGTTTGTTAACACGTGGTTCCACCCAATTTTTCATTTTTCGCACTAGTAAGCAAAAAATGACTTTAGTTCAGGTAACGGCTGCGGCCGTCAACAATTACTAACCTCCCAACAGAGGGGTTCACTGCTGAAGTTTAAAGGTGGTAAGTATTTCTTTCGTATTAGGAGGCTTCCAGCCATGACCTCCCTCTCTTGAAACCGTAAAAAAATACTGTTGTCCTTATCATTACTTTTGATGTGAATTAAACTATGTACAGTATTATAATGATATATTTTTGAAAAAGCAACTTATTATCCTAATTATTTTGACATTTTCTCTATCTATCCGTGGGTTTTTGCCGAAGTCCCGCCACCTTCGCGATTCTTTAATTCTCTTAGGCCGTGGTAGGCACGGACAATCACTCTTTCTTCAAAAATATTTTTGATTGTCCTTACCAGCGGGGCATCCTCATCCTTGACGTATAGGAAAATGGCGGTCGGCGCTATCGATAACAACGGGGCAATCGAAGCGGAGTCGACATAGACAGGATGATTGACAAGCAATCTTCGGTCAATCATTTTTGTTAACTCGCCGCGTTTAATTTCCTGCAGGTCCTCATTGTAAAAGGTAATTTCCTCATCAAATAACAGGTGGAGCGTTTCCATTTTCGGCTCGCGATTTGTCAGAAAGTCCCGTAGCATTTGGACAAACATTTGGTACTCCTGCTCCATTTTGTATTCGTCAATGGAAATTTCTACGTAGCTTTCCAGCATTTCGAGATACGAGCGGAGGCGAAATTTTACAAACGAATCAAATGAAAAGGAAACATTCTCCTGCAAAACGTGGTCAATGGCTTCTTTAATTTTTGGTTCCTCAACCCTTTCTTTTAAAAAACTGGTCAAATCAACCCTTTGGCCGTCCATTACGGAATAGAGAATCTCTAAAATTTGCTGCTGTTCCTCAAAGTCCTCGAAATAAAACTGGTTCATCAAAATTTCACGAAACCAATCATCACGTTTTATTACTGTAATAAAATCATAAAATGCCGCTTTAAATTGCTGAAAAAACTCCTCTGAAACGGAACCGTTTAAAACTTTTACTATATGTCGATCTTCAAAAAGAAGAATATTTTCATAATCTGGATTATACTTTAGACATTCCCGCAAATGGTGATAAAACTTGTTTGCATCCTGTTTGCTTTGGAAGATGATTTCTGCCAACCAAATCCCCCCTTTAACCAAATCTCTGTTTTAATATATATGGGGAACTTGGCCAAAATAGAAGTTGGCAGTTGGCTGGATTTATTATTTGGCGAAAAAAAAAGACTGCCAATTATAATTGGCAATCCACATAAAATTATTACTAAAATGATTAACGACGGTTTGGCCCCACAACGTGGACAGGTTCGCTCAGGGACCGAATTCGTTCCATAATCCGCATCGCCTTCATTTTTTCCTCTTCGCCGCGCTGGCTGTAGGTCAGATGGTGCTCGAGCCCTTGAAAATCAAAATTGGAAGTAAAGAATGTCGGAAGGCTCTCGAGCATCCGGAATTGCAGAATCGGCCCCAATACCTCATCCCTTGTCCAACTCGACATCGCTTCGGCACCGATATCATCCAGCATCAAAATGGGTTCCTTTTTCAATGCCTCAATTTTTTCGTTTAAACTGGAGTCGGCAATCGAACTCTTTAACTCTCTAAATAACTCAGGAACATACACAATCATCGAGGAAATCTGTTTTTTTGCCAGTTCATTGGCAATAGCCCCTAAAATATACGATTTTCCTACTCCGAATTTTCCGTACAGATATAGTCCCTTCGCCTTTTTGCCGCTTTCATAATTCATCAGGAAAGTAGCTGCCTTGTCGCCTGCATCCAGTCTGCCGGGGTCCCCTTCAAAATCTTCAAAGGTGGCTTTCAAGATATCCTTAGGGACATAAAGACTTTTAATCAGCTTTTCATTTTTCGCTTTTTCATCTGCCATGATTTTTCTTGGACAGCGCTTGTAGATCACATCGATGGCATTACGATTAATGACGAGTTCGGGATGGTAGCCTTTCATGAAATTCATGCAGCCTTCAAGGCTTTCGCATTTATTGCATTCCTTGCTCTGATTTGTATACTCAAAAAGCTTGCTCATGCCTTTTTCAATCATGGTCTGATTAATTTCGTTTTGATGCTGCATTAAAAACGCTTTGACACCGGGGTTTTGCAGCACCTGCTGGCGCTCCTGCTCATAGCGCTTTTGAAAGTTCTCGTTCCCTGCCAGTTTCTTTAATGTTTGATTGATTTTTTCCAACCTTGGTCACCCCCTTATTTGCGAAAAGCCTTTAATTTTTCTTCCATTGCGCGTTTTTTGGCTTCTATATCGGTATCGTTTGACTGTGGTGAAATTTTTTCAGTCACTGCAGGATCATTATCGAACCAATCAGGGATTAGCTCTTTACGCACCGGCTTTTTCCTGCCAGCCCATCCTGCCTTTTTATTTTCCATTTCTTTATAATCCTTGCGCGCGTATTCGATTGCATCCATTACCGTTTTTAATTGGAGCCTGGCCCAATGACCGGCAATTTTCTCGACATATGATTTTGTGAATTTTTTATCTGCCAGCAGCATGACGTACCAAATCAGGACATTAACAACTCCAGGGAGGAGCTTTTGCGTGATCATGATGTCCTCAATAATTTTTATGTCCCCGGAAGGCGGCGTTCCGCCATCTGAAAGATCGGTTAACACCTTTAGCGGTGAAACATTCTCAAAATAGTGAATTAATTGTTCATCTTTGGTTTTTGGTTCAACGACCCTGCTTTTGTAGACAGGAGGCTGAGTTCGTTCAACCAGGCTTGGAAGTTGGTCATAATGAACAAATTGATACCAATCGCGCGCCCCTTTTCTTAAATCCTCAATATCAATCTCATCATGCTCATTAAGGGCACCAAGGATAAAATTCTTCATTTCAATGGCATTAATCCCGTACAGAAATGCCAAATTGCTAATCACATTTTTTACCTTTGGCGTCAGGGCTTTTTTCGGCACGAGCGATTCCTTTAATCCGGCCATTAACAGGTCGAAGTCAAAGGTATTCTGGTCAATTTGGATGGGGTCCGCTTCAGTCCGGCCGATAAAATGTTGATTTTCTTCGGCTTTGATTTCCCCGGATACCCCCTGAATATATTCCATGCTAGCCGGGGAAGCCGCTTCAAATACATCCTGGAAGGCTCTGGTCACATCATGATATTCTTCCTTCGGGATTTTCTGATCGGAGAAAAAGCGCTTTAATCTGGCAAAATGATTTTTGCCGATTTTTCGATATAGGAAAATGTTAAGCATTCCATCCAGAAAAAATTGTTCGGGATTGAGCGGCGGATAAAGCTCATATATAAAAGAGCGCTCCCCATCAACGTTTTTGACATAGCATTTTAGCAGGCCGATGCCTTCAAGCTTTAAACGTGCTTCATAAATATCATTTAGGTTTACTCCTAACAGGTTCATCAATAAATGATGGGTGGAGGTTTCCCCCCACAGCCGATTTTCCTCAAGCTCTGCCCAAAGCGTCATATAGAGGCTTAAGCAGGACGAGCCAATTAGGGGCTGATATAGGAATGTCAGCACTTTCCGGTCATAATCATGCAACAGCCCATTTGCTGTCACAATATAACGATCGATTGGAAGTATTTCCTGCCAATGCTGCACCATAACTCTAAAGCCTCCCCATTCTAAGCAAAAAAGAGCCCCAAACAGCTCTTTATGATTTCTCTTTTTTAATCAATTCCTTTAATTCGTCAATAAAGACATTAATATCTTTAAATTGGCGGTAAACGGAAGCAAACCGGACATAGGCGACTTCATCGACCTGTGCAAGCCTGTCCATGACCATTTCGCCGACTGCTTCACTTTTAATTTCTGAAACCCCTTGGCTGCGAAGCGCTTTTTCTACACCATGGGTAATGTCTTCCAATTCCTTTAACGCAACAGGACGCTTTTCACACGCTTTAATCAACCCGCGAAGTATTTTGTCGCGGCTGAACTCCTCTCTGGTTCCCTCTTTTTTGACAACGATTAACGGAATCTCTTCGATTTTCTCAAAGGTGGTAAAACGATAGCCGCATTCTTCACACTCTCGTCTTCTCCTTGTGGCACGTCCTTCATCAACAGGACGAGAATCGAGGACCCGTGTACCATAATGTTGACAGGAAGGGCATTTCATCGAATCAACTCCAACTCTTTGCGGCTTTGACTTTTCCGCACTTTATCCCGAATAAACGGGCAATAATATATACTACTATCTTATAAAAAAGCTGTCCTTTTCACAAGTACAACTGTCATCCGTTTTTTCTGGTGCCAACAAGGGTATGTAATTGATTAATTTTCTGATAGTAGGCGTTAATTCGCTTTTTTAAAATCGGATAAGTCCCCAGCGGCGAAAACTTTTCGGAGGAAATATTAAAATCAACTGCTGTTTCCATCCCCTTGACCGAAACGACTGTGGCAATTAAAAAACAAGGGAACGGCTTATTGACTTCAACAGCAATTTCCCCGTGTTCTTTTGAAACGGTCGTAACCTGACAATCCGCATCCTCCCTGAACATTTTTTCCACAGATTCGAACAGCTGGTTGAAAGTTGCTTTATAATAGTGCGTTTTTAAGGCATCATCCGTTTGATGATCTGCTGTTTCAATTTCCCTTTTAAACCGTGTAAATAGCCCCATAATAATCCTCCTGAAAAATCACTTTATCATTATTTTATAACAATAATCCAAAAAAATAAAAAGAGGTGTATCTGCTACACCTCTACATTCATCCATTAATTAAGTATTAAAGGGCTTTTGCCTGCTTTACGTGTACAGGGCCCATGCCGCGTGGAATTTCAATGTTCTCACGAGTTTTGGCATTCAAGGCTTCAGCGATATAATCAGCAGCAACATTTGGATTCAAATCTCCGCAAGTAAACACGTCAATGCTTGCATATCCATGTTCCGGAAAGCTGTGGATGGTTAGGTGCGATTCAGAAATAATCACGACACCGCTCACGCCTTGCGGGGCAAATTTGTGAAATGCCACTTCGCGAATTTCCGCTCCAGATTTAAGAGCCGCTTCCACAAAAGTCTTTTCGATAAAATCCATATCGTTCAATTTTTCAAGGTTGCATCCCCATAATTCGGAGATCACATGACGTCCCATTGTTTCCATATTTAATTCCCCCTCGAGACTTTTTGAGCCCTTCTTAAAACCCTGATATTGATGGTAACGGCCAATTACCACGGGGGAAAGTTAGTCCAAAGAGGTCCTAACCCTTTAAGTAATCAGACGGCACCTAATTATAAGAAGTTCACGATGACTAGTATACTTTGTTTATATTTTTTTTGCAACCTATGAAAGCCAAAACATATGTAAAAAGCTGCCAGATTAAAGGCAGCTTTTCCGTTCTATTAACCGACTTTTACTTGGTTCATTTTCGCCAATTCCGCAGCCACGAACAAACTAAGGTCAACCACTCTTGCCGAATAACCCCATTCATTGTCGTACCAAGCTAGAACCTTCACTTTTCTTGTCCCCATTACTATTGTTGATAGTCCATCGATAATCGCGGAATGCTCGTTTGTATTAAAATCAACGGAAACCAATGGCTCCATTGTAAAATCGAGGATTCCTTTCAGTGAGCCGGAAGCTGCTTCCTTAAATGCATTGTTAATATCATCCATGGTTACATCTTGTTTCAAGTCGACCACCAAATCAACTAGCGATACATTAGGGGTTGGAACGCGTAGTGCCATTCCGTGCAATTTCCCTTTCAGCTGCGGCAGCACAAGCGATATGGCTTTGGCAGCACCTGTCGTGGTTGGAATGATGGATTGTCCGCATGCACGCGCTCTCCGAAGATCCTTGTGCGGGTTATCGATATTTTTTTGATCATTTGTATAGGAATGAACGGTTGTCATCAAACCGCTTTCAATTCCAAACTTGTCGTCCAAAACTTTAGCGACCGGGCCAAGACAATTTGTTGTACAAGAAGCATTGGAAATAATGTCGTGCTGATGAATATCCAGCATCTCTTCATTAACACCCATTACGATGGTAACATCTTCGTTTTTACCCGGCGCGGTCAAGATCACCTTCTTGGCTCCTGCATCCAGGTGAAGTGCTGCTTTTTCTCTGGAGTTAAATTTCCCGGTCGCTTCTATGACAATATCAATTCCCAGCTCTTTCCATGGCAGCTGCTCTGGATTGCGATTGCTTAACAGCTTGATTCTTTTCCCATTCACTAAAAGTTCATTATCTAAAGGGATGACATCTCCCTGAAATGTTCCATGATTGGTATCATATTTAATTAAATGTGCTAACGTTTCAGCCGGATAACTGGCATTAATGGCTACCACATCAAGCCTCTTTTCAAGGATTGCTTGTCTAAATACCATTCTCCCGATTCTCCCAAACCCATTAATTGCTATTCTGGCCTTCATTTTGCGGCTCCTTCCGTATTAATGTTATACTCTATTCACCCTTTGTTGGTAATAGTATAACACATTAGTCTGGAATTGTGATGAACAAATAGCTCATTTTTTAAATGTTTAACAATTCAGATAATTAGGGACGAAAAAAAGAAGAGATCACACTCTCTTCTCTTCCATTACACTATCGTTTTCCCGATACCCCAGCCAGACAAAATTTCCACAAGCTGTGTCCGGCTTTCCTCAATTGTTCCATTATTATCAATGACCGCGTCGGCCAGTTTAACTTTTTCCGATAAAGGCATTTGCGAACTGATTCTTGCCTCCGCATCCTCTTTAGTCAGGCTGTTTCTCTCCATCAGCCGTTTTAATTGAGTCGCTGGATCTACATAGACAAGCAGGGTTTTATCGGCCATAAATGTTAGCTTGCTTTCAAACAAGAGCGGAATATCTAGTACAAGGACCTCTTCGTTTTTCCGGACAGCCTCCTCAATTTGCCGCTTCATTCGATTTCTGACTTCCGGATGGACAATGGAATTAAGGATTTGCCGTTTTTCCGCTTGATGAAAAATAATTGCTCCCAGCTTTTGCCGGTCAATTTCCCCATCAGGCAACAAGATCCCTTCGCCAAATGCCGCCATAATTTTTTGATGAGCCGGTTCCCCTTTTTGGACAGCAAGACGGGCCTCTACATCTGCATCAATGACTGTTACTCCCATTTCCTTTAACATATTTGATACGGTACTTTTTCCACTGGCAATCCCGCCTGTTAATCCAATAACTAGTGACATCCTTCGTATCCTTTCTTTTCGTTAGATTTTCCAAATCCCTATGATAATTAAGAGCACTCCCGGCAAAAAGGCGAACCGCTGAACCCAATCAAACTTATGAAATAAACTTCCACTCTTAATCCCGAAGAATACGAATAATGAACTCATCACCGCAACCGAGATTGCCAGGTTAATTGGCGAAAACCCAAGCATGGCCGCCCCGATCCCAGCACCAAAAGAATCCAGCGACAGGGCAAAGCCTAGCATAAATGCCTCAATCCCAGTAATGGTTCCGGACTGGTCAAAATCGGCCGACATCGGCTTTCTTAAAATATTGATGGCCAAGCCGAGGGAACGAATTTCAAAGTTTACAATCATTTTTTCATGTTCAACGGGCTCTTTCTCCTTCTCCGGGCGAAAAAATTGATACAATACCCAAACGCCGAGTCCGATAAGAATGATTCCCCCAAGGCTTTCGGTCATTCCCGGCGATAAAACCCTTTCGAGGCCGTGCCCAATGGACACAGCGATCATCAGCGAGACAGCTGAGCATGTAGCAATAATAAGGATGGACTTAAATGGCATTGCCATTTTTCGTAATCCATAGGTAAATCCTACACTGAAGCTGTCGAGGCTAAGTGCAAATGCTAGGATGAGAAGTGAGAACAACTGACTCATGATGTCTAGAACTCCTTCCTAAAAATCATTACGATAGTATATGGAAGGAGCCCATCTTATGTGTTTAAAAGAAATGCGGAAGCGCCTTGTCCAGGGGCGACAGGCATAAGACGAGCCGGCGGGAAGGTTGTTCTTTAACCTTCCTGACGGATTGGCTTATGACCCCGAGCCCCTAGGCGCTGGAGCTAGACACTGTTCAAAGTACATGTTGTTATCAACTTAAACCTTCTGGCAGTTCGGGCAGAAATGTGTTCCTCTGCCGCCTACGGTTATCTTTTCAAGCGGTCGGCCGCAGCGTTTGCATTCTTCCCCCTGGCGCCCATAAGCATATAACTCGAGCTGGAACATGCCGATTTCCCCTTGAGAATTGACATAAGAGCGAATCGTGCTGCCGCCCTTTTTCACAGCTTCACTCAAAGTGGCGACAATCTCCCGGTGGAGTTCGGTTATTTCCGGTTCCGTCAGCGAACTAGCGATTCTTTCTGGGTGAATCCCCGCTCTAAACAAGGCTTCATCTACATAAATATTGCCAAGCCCGACAAGCAAATTTTGGTCCAACAATGCCGGTTTGACTTTGCGGTTTGTTTTTCTTAGTTTTTCAGTCAAATATTCAACTGTGAACTCCTCGGAAAACGGCTCGGGACCGAGGGCAATCAGGGGCGGATAGTTGAATTCATCCCCTTTTTTGTATAGATGCATCGTTCCAAACTTGCGGACATCTCGATACCTCAATTCCGTTCCATCAGTAAAATGAAAGATGACGTGTGTATGCTTGTCGTAAGGTTCGTCACCGGGATGGAGTCCATAGCGGCCTTCCATCCTTAGGTGCGATACCAAAGCGAATGTATCTGTATAGATGATTAAAAATTTCCCTCTTCGTCCGACATCAACAATGGTCTCACCTTTTAATGCATCGATAAATTGCTCCACCTCGACGGGGTTTTTAATAATTTTTGGCCAATGGATCGTCACTTGGTCGATCGTTTTATGAAGAACTAGCTTTATTAAAGTTTTTCTGACAGTTTCCACTTCAGGAAGCTCCGGCATTTTGGAGAACCCCCTTTTTCAAGTTATTGTCCAGCTGAAGCGCCTAGGGGCTTCAGCATATCTTTTTATTTTGCATCAAACCATGTTGGCCCATATGAATAATCCACTTTTAACGGCACCGAAAGTTCAATCGCATTTTCCATTACTAACGGAACCAATTCTTTGAGGATTTCTACCTCTTCTTCAGGCGCTTCAAAAATCAATTCATCGTGCACCTGAAGCAGCAGCCTTGTTTTTAAATTTTTATCCTTTAAGGCTTCGTCCATGTCAATCATTGCTTTTTTAATGATGTCGGCTGCGCTTCCCTGAATCGGTGTATTCATCGCCGTTCTTTCCGCAAAGCTTCTCAGATTAAAGTTGCGGCTAGTGATTTCCGGTAGGTAGCGCCTTCTATGAAGCAAAGTGGTTACATAGCCACTTTGCTTTGCCATATGAACAATTTCATCCATATATTCCTTTACACCTGGATAACTATTAAGATAACGGTCGATAAAACTTCCCGCTTCTTTTCTTGTAATCCCTAACGATTGAGAAAGGCCGTAATCGCTGATGCCATAGACAATCCCGAAATTAACGGCCTTGGCATGTCGGCGCATATTTGAGGTTACTTCATCATCAGAGACATGAAAGACCTCCATTGCGGTTTTCGTATGGATATCAAGATCATCCCTAAACGCTTGAATCAACTTCTCATCCTTGGAAATATGAGCAAGGACTCGGAGCTCAATTTGCGAATAATCCGCAGCAAATATGGCCCAGCCCGGCTCAGATGGGACAAAGGCCTGACGAATTCTTCGGCCTTCCTCGAGGCGAATCGGAATATTTTGCAGATTTGGGTCAATCGAGCTTAACCGGCCGGTTGAGGTCAAGGTTTGTTGGAATCGCGTATGGACCTTCTGCGTTTTCGGATCAATGAACTTAAGCAATCCTTCAATATAAGTTGATTGCAGTTTGCCTAACTGCCTGTAAAGAAGGATATGCTCAATGATTTCATGCTTCCCTGCCAGCTTTTCCAACACATCGGCCGATGTTGAATAGCCCGTTTTGGTTTTTTTAAATGGCGGCAATCCCAATTTTTCAAAAAGAATCACACCGAGTTGTTTTGTTGAGTTTATATTGAATTTTTCTCCGGCCAATTCACATATTTTTTCTTCAATCTCGATGAGCCGTTCATTTAACTCTCTTCCCATCGCTTCAAGGCGCTCGCGTTCCACCTTGATCCCGGTAGATTCCATATCTGCCAATATGAGCGATAATGGCATTTCAAGTTCGGCAAATAATTCAAATTGTTCATTTCTATGTAATTCATCATCAAGTGTTTCCTGCAGCTGCGACATCACCATTGCCTTTCTGACCAAATGCCCGGCAAGTGCATCCCCTTCTGGAACTTTCCGCTTAGCGCCTTTACCGTAGAAGGATTCGTCGCTTTGGATATTTCTTACATTATATTTCCCTGCGATCGCTGCAAGGTCCTCGAGATTATCGGAAGGATTAATAATGTAAGACGCCACGAGTATATCAAACTCCACGCCTTTTAAATGGATATCATGCTTTCTTAATGATACTTCAGACCTCTTGGCATCATAGACCGTTTTCTTCTTCGTCTCGTCTTCAGCCCAATTTTTAAAGATTGAAGATTGGATGGCCGATTCTGTCGGCAAAAAGAATCGGCCATTTTCGTTGGCAATTCCAAATCCGATTATTTCGGCATAGTGATAGTTATCATCCAGCAATTCAACATAAAAATAACTATGGTCAGTAAACAGGTCGTCTGTTATTTCCGATGGTATTTCATAGGAGATTTCCTCCAGTTCTTGCTGTACCTCTGTATCAGTGGCTTCTCCCAACTTGTCCAAAAGAGAGGTAAAGCCCAATTCCTTAAACAAGGCAACGACCTTTTCTCTGGTGAATCCCTCATATTCTGTAGCTTCCACATCAATATTAACAGGTGCCTTCCGTTCAATGGTGGCTAGCTGTTTACTCATAAATGCTTGTTCTTTATTCCCTTCTAGCTTTTCCTTCAGCTTGGCACCGCTCACCTGGTCAATAGAGGAAAAAAGATTTTCCAGAGTGGAAAATTCCTTAAGCAGTTTGATGGCCGTCTTTTCACCGACTCCTGGAACACCAGGTATATTATCGGATGCATCACCCATCAAACCTTTCATATCGATAATTTGCTCAGGCACCAGACCGTACTTTTCCTGGACATGTTCCGGCGTGTATTCCTCGATATCGGTTATTCCTTTTCGGGTAATCCCGACTGTTGTTTTTGGAGAAGTGAGCTGTGTTAAATCCTTATCTCCGGAAATTACCTTTACATCATAATTGTTTTGTTCGGCAATTAAGGAAAGAGTGCCGATAATATCGTCGGCCTCATAATTTTCCAGCTCATATCTGGTGATGCCATAGGCATCCAAAAGTTCACGGATAAACGGAAACTGTTCTGACAGTTCAGGCGGTGTTTTTTGTCTTCCGCCCTTGTATTCCTTAAACGTTTGATGTCTGAATGTTGTCTTGCCGGCATCGAACGCAACCAGCATATGTGTTGGTTTTTCTTCCTCCATAATTTTCATCAGCATCATGGTAAAACCATAAACTGCATTGGTATGTATCCCTTTATCATTATTTAGGAGCGGCAATGCAAAAAAAGCACGGTATGCAATACTATTTCCGTCTATCAGCACCAGCTTTTTGTTTCCCATCTTTTCACCTTCAATTCCATTTTTTCTTGAGTTCGATAATAAATTCGCTGCCTTGTCCTGGGCTACTTTTGACATTAATATGGCCATGATGTGCTTCAACCAAATGTTTTACAATGGCAAGACCAAGTCCAGTCCCGCCGGAGTTTCGGCTTCGTGCCCGGTCCACCCGGTAAAACCGCTCAAATATCCTCGGAATTTCTTCTTTTTCTATTCCGACTCCGGAATCCTTTACATGGATCATCACATGGTCAGACTGGTCAACAAGTCTTACTGTAACCTCTCCTTTTTCGGGTGTATAAGTGATCGCATTGCCGATTAAATTGATGAACACTTGCTTTAAACGGTCGAAATCGCCTTGAATGAACACCGGTTCTGTAAGACTGATAAATTCAAGCTTGATATCCTTAGCCTCCGCTTTGCCGTTGAGCAATGGTATGACTTCTTCGAGCAGGTCATGCAAGTCCAATTTCTGAATATTTAACTGAAAACCTTGCTGTTCAATTTTTGAAAGCTCGAGCAAGTCCTGAATTAACGATTGAAGCCTGTCGCTTTCCTTTAAGATAATCGATAAAAAGGCTTCAAGTGTTTCTTTATTGTTCATTGCCCCATCCAAAAGTGTCTCTGTAAATCCTTTTATCGAGGTAACCGGTGTTTTTAATTCATGTGATACATTGGCTACAAAATCCTTCCGCATTTGCTCGAGTTTTTTTAATTCGGTAATATCGTGAAAAACGAGCAAAACTCCTTTCCAAACATTGTCCGTTCCGATTATTGGCACTCCGTAAACATCAAAATAGCGTCTTTCAATTGCTAATGGCAATAGCAATTGTTTATTTACCTTTTGTTCAGTTCGGAAAACCTCGGCAACCAAGTAGGATACTTCTCTATTGTCAATGACTTGGTAATAAATCTTATTTAGGTAATCGGATGGTTCAACCTGGAAAATATCTATAAACCCTCTATTGACTAAGTTAATGGTGCCATGACTGTCGATTAATATTAAGCCCGCCCCTATATTTTCAATTAACGCAGTTAACCGGTCCTGCTGCATTTCTTGTTCTCGTACCAGTTCCTGAAGATTTTCCGCCAGCATATTTATAGATGTTGCCAGCATCTCTGCTTCATCCCGCCTGTCAATGGATGCACGTGCACGATAATTTCCCTTCGCCAGTTCAATTGCAACCTTTGTCACTTTTTCAATCGGTTTTGTATATTGAGATTTAATTCGAATGCCTAGATAGATTGTAATAATAAAGGACACCCATATACTGATAGAAATAATCCACCAAATCTGTCCATACATCTGGTTCAGTTCATACGTTTTGAAAATTTGTGCAAACAACATTTCTAATGCAACAACTAATACAGCAATGATCGATACTGCAATTAAAAGCTTTGTCCGAAATTTGTTCATTCCTGCTTAGGCTCCTCGAGCTTATAACCGAGACCACGAATCGTTTTGATATAAACCGGCTTTTTCGTGTCTGCCTCAATTTTTTCTCGCAGATGTGAAATATGTACGTCGACAATTCTAGTATCACCAGCAAAGTCATAATTCCAAACAGCGCTTAATAATTGGTCGCGGGTCATCACCCTGCCTTTGTTTTGGGCAAGGTATAATAAGAGTTCGAATTCCTTTAGCGTCAGCTCAAGCAGCTGGTCAGAAAAGAGTGCTTCATATTTTTCAGGATAGATTTTTAGCTTCCCGATATTGATTTGTGCCCCCTCATCGGAGTCTCCATCTACGGCTTCTTTTAGTTGTTGCGTTCTTCTTAAGATTGCCTTCACCCTGGCAATGACTTCTCTCGGGCTGAATGGTTTAACCATATAATCGTCCGCGCCAAGCTCTAACCCCAATATTTTATCCAGTTCGTCATCCTTTGCCGTCAGCATTAAAATGGGCGTCATAATTTTTTCTTGTCGAAGCTGCTTGCAGACTTCCATCCCATCTAATTTAGGAAGCATCAAATCTAGGACGATAATATCCGGTGCCTCGAGTTCAGCCATGCGTTTTCCTTCTTCTCCGTCCATAGCTGTGATTACGTCATATCCCGCCTGCTCCAAATTATATTGAAGCAAGGTTACAATCGATTGTTCATCATCAACGACCAATACTTTAGTTTTCATAAATGTTCATCACCCCGGTAAATGAATTTAGCTAATTTAGTCTCATTATAAACTAATTTGTCAAAGAATACTTCCTTTGCACACCTTATAGGGGAAAAGCAAAAAAGGAATGCTACAAACATTCCTTTTGTTTCATTAACTATTAAAAGTTATCCAGGGCTCTACCGTGAATGTCCTCGAGACGGTATGGGGGGCAAACGTTGAGGCTTCCGCTGATGACGGTTTCCTTATCCTCATTTGTCCCTACTACCTTGATGACAATAAAATGTTCCTCATTTCTTACCTCGGTGACCTCAAATAAAAATTCAACTGTTCCATAGTGATAAACGGGCTTTATGAAATCAATATGCTGAGTTAAGATATGGCTTCCCGGTCCAGGCATGTATTTTGAAATGGCAGAGGTAATCATGCCTGTCAGCATAATTCCGGGGACAATTGGCTTTTCAAACGGAGTTTGCGATGCGTAATCATGCTGAATGTATAGCGGGTTGGCGTCGTCCGTTAAACCTAAATAAAGGAGGATTTCCTTATCTTCCACCTTTTCGGTTAACGCCAATTTTTCACCAACGCTAATTTCTTCAATTCTTCTTCCCAGCTTTCGTTTTTTTCCTAATAGCATCCATAACACCTCCAACCTGTAAGCGATTTCATAACTATATAGAGAAATTCGGGGAACGATTGAACCCCGAATTCCATAAATTATTAAGCTAGTACATTCATTACATTGCGGACGGATTCAACCGACTTATCCAATGCCGCTTTTTCTTCAGCAGTCAATTCCAGTTCGATTACCTTTTCGATTCCGCTTGCACCAAGGATGGTCGGAACTCCAAGATAAATTCCATCGTAGCCATATTCACCTTCAAGGTAGGCAATCGAAGGTAATACTCGGCGCTGGTCTTTCAGAATAGCTTCACACATTTCCACTAAAGATGCAGCAGGTGCATAATAAGCGCTGCCATTGCCAAGCAGGTTGACAATTTCGCCGCCGCCTTTACGTGTACGTTCAACAATTTTATCAAGTCGATCTTTTGGAATTAATGTTTCTAGCGGGATTCCGCCTGCGTAGGAGTAACGTACTAGCGGTACCATGTCATCTCCATGTCCGCCTAATACAAAGCCGGTGATGTCTTTAACGGAAAAATTTAGTTCCTGTGCAACAAAGGTACGGAAGCGGGCTGTATCAAGAACACCCGATTGGCCGATTACCCGGTTTTTAGGAAAGCCTGATTCCCTAAAAACGGTATAAGTCATTGCATCAACAGGGTTCGTTAATACAACGATTGTACAATTAGGAGAATACTTTACTACTTCCTGTGTTACACTCTTCATAATCTTTTGGTTTGTTTGCACCAAGTCGTCACGGCTCATGCCTGGTTTGCGGGCAATGCCTGCTGTGATGACAACGATATCGGAATCTTTTGTGTCCTCGTAGTTGGATGTGCCGGTGATGTTGGCATCAAACCCTAGAACAGGGCTTGCTTCAAGCATATCTAAAGCCTTTCCTTTTGTCGGGTTTTCCATTTGCGGGATATCAACTAATACAACATCACCAAGTTCTTTTTGTGCAAGTAAGAATGCAGTTGTAGCTCCAGTAAAACCGCCGCCGATTACAGAAACCTTTTTACGCTTCAATGACATACCAGATCTCCCCTTTGTATGTAATGGATAGAGGCTGTCTGACTAGACAACCTCCTAATTAAAGATTTCAGAAACAATTATTCCATGTTTTTGATTAACTCATCTGCGAACTCGGAAGTTTTCACTTCTGTTGCGCCTTCCATTAAGCGGGCGAAGTCGTAAGTAACAACTTTAGATGCAATCGTTTTTTCAACAGACTTAATGACCATTTTAGCTGCTTCATTCCAGCCAAGGTGTTCAAGCATTAATACACCAGATAAAATAACCGATGAAGGATTAACTTTATCAAGGCCAGCGTATTTTGGTGCTGTACCGTGTGTTGCTTCGAAAATAGCATGGCCGGTTTCATAGTTGATGTTTGCCCCTGGAGCAATACCAATTCCCCCTACCTGTGCAGCAAGTGCATCTGAAATGTAGTCACCGTTTAAGTTCATTGTTGCAACAACATCAAACTCACGTGGACGAGTAAGGATTTGCTGTAAGAAGATATCAGCAATTGCATCCTTTACGATGATTTTGCCAGCTGCTTCAGCATCAGCTTGCGCTTTGTTCGCTGCTTCTGTGCCTTGTTCAGCTTTAATGCGGTCATATTGAGCCCAAGTGAATACTTGATCGCCGAATTCTTTTTCAGCAAGCTCGTATCCCCAGTTTTTAAATGCACCTTCAGTAAATTTCATGATATTACCTTTATGCACTAGTGTTAATGATTTGCGGCCTTCTTTAATAGCATAATTAATGGCAGCACGTACTAGGCGGCTTGTTCCTTCTTCAGAAACAGGCTTAATTCCGATACCAGAAGTTTCAGGGAATCTGATTTTATTAACGCCCAATTCAGTTTGCAAGAAGTTAATAAGCTTATTAACTGCCTCTGACCCTTTTTCATATTCGATACCTGCATAAATATCTTCAGTATTTTCACGGAAGATCACCATATCAGTATCCTGTGGACGTTTAACAGGTGAAGGAACACCTTCAAACCATCTTACAGGGCGAAGGCAAACAAATAGATCTAGTTCTTGACGTAAAGCAACGTTCAAAGAACGAATTCCGCCGCCAACAGGTGTTGTTAACGGGCCTTTAATAGCAATCAAATATTCATTGATGACATCAAGAGTTTCTTGTGGAAGCCATTCACCTGTTTGATTGAAAGCTTTTTCTCCAGCTAAAACTTCTTTCCAAACTATTTTACGCTCGCCTTTATAAGCTTTTTCAACCGCTGCATTTAAGACTCTCTCAGAAGCAGCCCAAATATCTGGCCCGATCCCATCTCCTTCAATGAATGGGATAACTGGGTTGTTAGGAACGTTTAATACTCCATTTGTTACTGTGATTTTTTCTCCTTGCATAAAACTACCCCTCCTAGTATGTAAATCGTAGAAATATCAAAAGGCTGAAGCAAAGGTTAGAGGATAGTAACCCCTAACCTTTAACATCCAATCTTATTGAATCAATTTTTCGGAAAAAAGTAAAATATTATCCTCTTTGTTCAATAGGAACATATTTTTGCATGCCTGGACCGGTATACTCCGCGCGTGGACGGATAAGCCGGTTGTTTTCAAATTGCTCCAGGATATGGGCAAGCCAACCGGAAACGCGGCTTACAGCAAAAATTGGTGTCATTAGGTCATGGTCCACTCCCAAGCTATGGTAAACGGATGCCGAATAGAAATCAACGTTTGGCGGCAATTTCTTTTCGCCGGTCACAATGCTTTCAATCTTCACCGACATATCATACCAGTGCGGTTCGCCTGTCAGCTCGGTTAATTTTTTGGACATAGCTTTTAAATGCTTCGCACGCGGATCGCCCTGACGATAGACGCGGTGACCGAAGCCCATGATTTTTTCCTTCTTTTCAAGCTTGCCGCGAACATATGGATCCACATTATCAAGGGTGCCGATTTCCTTCAGCATTTTCATAACAGCTTCGTTGGCTCCACCGTGAAGAGGGCCCTTTAACGCGCCGATTGCTGCCGTTACACCAGAATATACATCAGATAAAGTAGCTACACAAACACGTGCGGTGAAAGTCGAAGCGTTTAATTCGTGGTCGGCGTGAAGCACGAGCGCCTTATCAATCGCCTCAACAGCAACCGCATCCGGCTCTTTTCCCGTTAACATGTAAAGGAAATTGGCAGCAAAGCTTAGGTCCTGTCTAGGTGCAACAGGCTCAAGTCCTTTTCTGATTCGGGCGAACGCTGCCACAATGGAAGGCATTTTCGCTTGCAGACGGATTGCCTTTCGATAGTTGGCTTCCGCATCCATTACATCTGCTTCGTCATCGTACAACCCCAGTAAAGAAACTGCTGAGCGGAGCGCTGCCATTGGATGTACTGTGTGAATCGGAAACAGCTTGAAATGTTCAATCACTTCCTGCGGGAGAGTGGCATTTTCAGCAAGCTGCTGCTTTAGTTCTGCCAATTGCTCAGCATTTGGAAGCTTAAGGTGCCACAATAAATAAACTACCTCTTCAAAGCTAGCATTTTCAGCTAAATCATCAATGTCATACCCAACATAAGTAAGCGTATCATCAATGATTGAACTGATCGAGGATGTTGTTGCTACTACCCCTTCAAGACCGCGAGTTACTGTCATCATAAATCTCTCCTTTATTTTCTAAAATTCCCCATTACCCAACTAAAAAAGTGATACTTCTGCGGACAAGCCGACAATTGATCTTGAAAGAAAGGGCATTGAAATATTTTCGAAGACTTATATTTCTTAAATATATAGTTTGACTGAGCGTTTGCTCAGCCAACCATAATTTGTATGCCCTTTCATTCACAGGAATAAATAATCCTTCACATGAAATACAGTATTCATATAGGGTTTATGTAAAAAACGAGATACTTACATGCCTATTATAAACAATAATCAGATTTTTGTGAATGAAATAGAACTGAAAATAGTAAAAAAATATTATTTTAAAAAAAATCAACTAAAAAAACTAAATAGTTTCATCCCGGCGTAAGCAATCCCGGCACCAATTAATGGACCGACGGCAACCCCTTTAAAAATGGACACCGAAAGAATGGTGCCTAGAACCAAGGCAACAGTGATTTGGGGATCTTCGCCTAAAAGTTTAACGCCACCTTTTGCCAATAGCGCCACCAGCATCCCGGAAATGAGGGCCACCCAAGCATATGGGGATTTAAAGGCCGCCATTAAGTCTTTAAAACCAATTTCCCCGCTGGCAATCGGCGCCAACACAGCGATGGTTATGATGGTAACACCCCAATTGATACCCTTTGCTTGAATAAAAGAAAAGAACTTGGCATCAAGTCCAAGAAGTTTCAGGAAAAACAAAACGCCGATAGATACCATTAACGAGCTGTTTTTTGCTATAAAACCGATAACCAATAGCAAAACCAAGAATAATATCGACTCACTGATCATTTTATAAGCACACCTTTTCGAAAGCTATTTTAGCATAACAACATTAAAATATAGAAAGCTTTTAACTCGAAGCTCGTTTTTTTATCAAGGGGCGAAACTTTTTTCGCCAGGACCGCCAAAATTATTATCTTCTCTCCAATGTGGAAGATTATGCAGTATTATTAATAAAATGGTAAGATATAGTTACCGATTTTAATTGGGAGGTTTTGTATTGAATCTCAAATACATATATAGGACAATCAGGTTTTTAATAGTGATTGGTGCAGTCGTTCTGGGTCTCCTTTCCTTTTATTACCTTTCAAAGGTTACCTATCCTTTTTTAATTGGGCTAATAATAGCTTTTATCATTAACCCGATCGTAAATTTATTGGAAACAAAAGCCAAAATGCCGCGGGTACTTTCGGTGCTTGTTGCACTTGTCCTTATTTTTGCCATTTTCGCCGGGTTAATTACTTTGCTCATTGTGGAGATTGTTTCGGGAGCAAATTATTTGGCAAAAGTAATTCCACAGCATCTTAATACATTGATTACCTTCTTGGAAAATTACTTTACATCCCTATACAATCAACTTTATAGTGTATTTAATAAACTCGAAGCGGGACAAAAAGATACAATTATTAATAATATCCAAAATATCGGCACCAAGATTGGAAGTACAGTGGGCAACTTCATACAAGATTTAGTCGGAAGTATACCCAATATTATTTCATGGTTTCCCAATGCCGCAACTGTCCTAATTTTTTCGTTATTGGCCACCTTCTTTATCAGCAAAGACTGGTATCGCTTGCAGCGACTAGGCAGCAAATTGGTGCCTGAAAAAGCAAGAACGAGCGGAAAAACAGTGTTTGCCGATTTAAAGATGGCGTTATTTGGTTTTATTAAAGCCCAACTGACCCTAATTTCAATTACAACCGTGATCATTCTGATTGGCTTGTTAATTCTAAGAGTTGACTATGCGATTACCATTGCCCTGTTAACGGGTATCGTCGACATCATTCCCTATTTGGGTACCGGCGCCGTATTTGTACCATGGATTATATACGAAGTAATCAGCGGCGATATGGGATTGGCCATTGGCCTCGGTGTTTTGTACGTCATTGTCCTTGTACAACGGCAAATAATGGAGCCTAAAATTCTATCTTCCAATATCGGCCTTGACCCATTGGCGACTCTAATCGCATTATTTGTCGGATTTAAATTAATCGGTTTCCTTGGATTGATCATCGGGCCGGTTACACTCGTAATCATCAGCACTTTATACCGCGCAAATGTTTTTCATGATATTTGGCAGTTTATCAAAGGTAAATAAATGAAAACTCGCCGATTGGCGAGTCCGTTAGGACGATGACAGAGGCGTAGTTGAATTTATGCGTGCGAAGCTGAGATGAAAAAATTGGGGAAATTTTATAATTCCTTATTAGCTAAGCATAAAAAAACGTCAGCCAAGCTAGGCTGACGTTTTTTATTATAGTACACTGGCGTGACCGTTATAAATAGTTCCTCTTGTTGCATCGACCGTTACCTCTTGCCCATCTTTAAATAACGCCAATGCATTTTCAACTCCCACAATTACCGGAATACCGAGGCTCAAGCCTACAACCGCCGCATGGCTGGTCAATCCGCCTTCCTCCGTAATCAGAGCAGCGCACTTTTCAATTGCCGCAACCATTTCGCGGTCCGACCCAATTGTTACAAGGATTGAACCTGATTTTGTTTTTTCAATGGCTTCCTGCGCATTGCGTGCAGTCACGACCCTGCCAAAAGCAGATTTCCGTCCAATTCCCTGCGCCTTTGCAAGGATATCGCCGACGATATGAATCTTCATCAAATTGGTGGTTCCAGCCTCACCGACCGGAACACCGGCAGTAATCACCACTAAATCCCCGTGCTGGACAATCCCACTGTTCAAGCCTTCCTCAATGGCTATTTCAACCATTTCATCCGTTGTTTGGGCAACTCGTCCTAATTGCGGGTAGACGCCCCAAACTAAAGATAAGCGGCGGCACACTTCTTCGTTGGCTGTGACCGCGACAATGGAGGCTTTTGGGCGATACTTCGAAATCATTCTTGCGGTGTGGCCGCTTTCTGTCGGCGTAATGATGGACTTCACGTCTAAATTCAATGCGGTATGAGCTACCGACTGACAAATTGCGTCTGTAACGTTATGCTCAGTATTCTTGCTCCGGTTGGATAAAATCTCCTTATGTTCAAGAGCCTGCTCCGCTCTCAAGGCAATATTATGCATTGTTTGGACTGCTTCAACAGGATATTGGCCGGCAGCTGTTTCACCGGATAACATGATGGCATCTGTTCCATCAAAGATGGCATTTGCCACGTCACTTGCTTCGGCTCTAGTAGGTCTAGGGTTCCGCTGCATTGAATCAAGCATCTGTGTTGCAGTAATGACAGGCTTCCCAAAGGCATTACATTTTTTAATCAGCATTTTTTGTACAAGCGGCACTTCTTCCGCAGGGATTTCCACGCCCAAATCACCACGCGCCACCATTAGGCCGTCCGAAACCTCAAGAATTTCGTCGATATTGTCAACGCCTTCCTGATTTTCGATTTTAGGAATGATTTGGATATGGGCCGCATTGTTTTCCTCTAACAATTGACGAATTTCTAAGACATCTTTAGCACGGCGAACAAATGAGGCTGCGACAAAATCAACGCCTTGCTCAATACCAAACAGGATATCCTTTTTATCCTTTTCGGTGATGCCCGGTAAATTTACTGAAACACCGGGAACATTACACCCTTTTTTGTTTTTTAACGTTCCGCTATTTAAAATTTTAGTATGAATTTCATTTGCGGCATGATCCACTTTTAAGACTTCGAGACCGATTAAACCATCGTCTAAAAGAATTTTCGAGCCAACATGAACATCCTCAATTAAACCAGGATATGTAACGGAAAACTTTTCTGTTGTTCCTTCGACTTCTGTCATGGAGACAATGATATTGTCCCCTGCCTTAAGTTCAATAGCCCCGTTTGCCATGTTATGTGTGCGAATTTCCGGTCCTTTTGTGTCCAGAAGAATAGCAGCGTTTTTTCCTATTTGCGCGGCTGCCTCACGAATATTTCTAATTCTTGCCCCATGCTCCTCAAAATCTCCATGAGAAAAATTTAAGCGGGCCACATTCATTCCCGATGTCAGCAATTGTGATAATTTCTCCACGCTCTCACTTGCGGGACCAATCGTACATACTATTTTTGTTTTTCGCAACATGATTTTCCTCCATTTAATATGCCGGACCCGACATTTTCTTGTTGAATACTTTAAATAGATAATTCCTGTGAAAGTTTATAAAGGTCCAAATCTAACTTATGTTTTCTGCTAAGCGCCTCAATGATATCATAATCCACCAGGCGATTATTCTCCAACCCTACAGCCCGGCCGCCCTTGCCTTCAATTAAAAGCTCAACAGCCCGTGCCCCAAGCCTGCTAGCTAAAACCCTGTCGGCTGCCGTTGGAGAACCGCCGCGTTGCATATGGCCTAATACGGACACTCTCGTATCAAAGTTAGTGGATTCTTGAAGCAGTTTGCCAAACTCAACTCCGCTAGTGACGCCTTCAGCCACAATAATGATGCTATGCTTTTTACCGCGCTCCTGACCCTTGCGCAATCGATCGGCGATATCATTCAAATCATAGTTTTCTTCAGGAATGAGGATGGTTTCTGCCCCTCCTGCAAGCCCAGCACAAAGGGCAATATCGCCGGCATCTCTTCCCATTACCTCGATAACAAAAGTTCGTTCATGTGATGTGGCTGTATCGCGAATTTTATCGATTGCATCAATCACAGTATTTAATGCTGTATCAAAGCCAATGGTTATATCTGTCCCTGGGATATCATTATCAATTGTCCCCGGCACGCCGACGCAAGGAAAACCCTGTTCTGTCAATGCCTTTGCGCCCCTATAGGAACCGTCTCCGCCAATGACGACAAGACCCTCAATACCGAGTGCCTTTAATTGTTGGATTCCTTTTTGCTGTCCCTCTTTTGTCTTAAATTCAGGGCAGCGAGCAGACTGAAGCATTGTGCCGCCACGATGGATAATATCGCCTACAGACCCTAGCTCTAGCTTTTTTATGTTTCCGGAGATTAATCCTGCATAACCTCCGTAGATGCCATAAACTTCAACATTATGAAAAATTGCTTTCCTTACAACTGCACGAATGGCCGGATTCATTCCCGGTGAATCCCCGCCGCTTGTCAGTACACCGATTTTTTTCATGATCATCACCTCAGTACTGTAATGAGAAACCTAAAAGAAAATGACGGGAAGGACAATTGTATGTATCAATTTATAATTCCTTCTCCTATTATTTACATAAAGTCATTGAATATTAATAAAATAACATGAAGAAATCCCTATAACAACTGAATCACATCGTTTAAACCAATAGACGAAATAATTAGTAAACTGCAACCGTTTTACTTCACAATGACAGCGATATCATTGTCTAATTTGTGAATTTCTGATGGAAGTGCGATTGGCCTTGCTAAATGAAAAACGCGCCCGGCAAGAGCACGTTCTTCTTTAATTTACACTAATTAAATCATTAATTAAGCCATATTCGCCGATTGTCCGGAATCGATTGTATCGGTCAGCGATTAATTCCTCTTCGGAAAGGTGCAAAAGCTCTTTGAGGCTAGCAGTCAGAATTTTTTCAATTTCCTCTGCCTGCTTCTTTACATCCTTATGAGCGCCGCCCTTAATTTCAGGAATGATTTCATCAATAACTCCTAATCCCTTTAGATCAGGGGCGGTAATTTTCATCGTTTCCGCGGCAGTTTTTGCATGTGCGGCATCCTTCCACAATATGGCCGCAGCTCCCTCAGGCGAAATAACTGAGTACGTGGAGTTTTCCAGCATATAAATCCGGTTGCCTACTCCAAGAGCAAGGGCCCCGCCGCTTCCGCCTTCACCAATGACAATGCAAATTACCGGTACATGCAACCCGGCCATTTCAAATAGATTTCGGGCAATTGCTTCACTTTGTCCGCGTTCTTCAGCAGCCTTTCCGGGGTAAGCGCCCTTAGTATCGATGAAACAGATAATTGGACGACGAAATTTGTCCGCCTGTTTCATTAACCTAAGCGCCTTTCTATATCCTTCCGGGTGCGGCATGCCGAAATTCCTGCGAATATTTTCTTTTGTGTCTTTGCCGCGCTGATGGCCAATCACCGTCACCGGCAACCCTTTAAATTTAGCGATGCCGCCGACAATGGCTTCGTCGTCCCCAAACGTACGATCCCCATGGCATTCAAAAAAGTTTTCAAACAGGAAGGAAATATAATCAAGCGTTGTCGGCCTGTCAGGATGCCTTGCGATTTGAACCCGATCCCAGGGCTTGATATTTTCATAGATATCTTCTTCAAGTTTTGCCAGTCTGCCCTCTAATTTCTGGATCTCTGAACTTAAATCTACATCGGCATTTTGGGTAAACTCTTTTAATTCGGTTATTTTTTTTCTTAATTCAATGATTGGTCGTTCAAATTCCAATTCTACTGCCATGTGATCTCACCTCTTGGCTGATGAATATCAAGAATATCGGTAATCTTTTCAACTAGGTCAAGCCGTGAAATAATCGCATCCAGCTGGCCGTGCTTTAACAGAAACTCCGCCGTTTGAAAATCCTCCGGCAATTTTTCGCGAATGGATTGTTCAATGACTCTCCGGCCGGCAAAGCCGATTAATGCACCTGGCTCAGCAAAGTTGAAGTCACCCAATGATGCGAAGCTCGCAGAAACGCCTCCGGTTGTCGGATGGGTCATAATCGAGATGATTAACCCGCCATGATTGCTAAATTTCTTTAAGGCAACACTTGTCTTCGCCATTTGCATTAGGCTTAGTGCCCCTTCTTGCATTCTCGCGCCGCCTGATGCAGTAAAAATGATGAACGGCACGGAAAGTTCATCGGCTTTTTCAATCGCCAGGGTAATTTTTTCCCCGACAACCGATCCCATACTTCCCATCCGAAAGGTAGAATCCATAATCGCCGCAACAATTTTGTGACCGCCCACTGTTCCAATCCCGGTTACCACAGCTTCATTCAGACTGGTTTTCTGGCGGTCAGCTTCAAGTTTCTTCAAGTAATCCGGGAATTGCAGCGGATTTCCTGAAATCATGTTTTCATTTAGTTCTTGAAAGCTTCCTTCATCAATAAAACTGGCAATCCGTTCTTTCGAATTCATTGGAAAATGGTGTTCGCAATGTAAACATACTTTTACATTTTTCGAAAGTTCTTTCGTATACATGATCTTTTTACAAGATGGACATTTTGTCATAATACCTTCGGGAACATCATTTTTCGCCGCTTCGGTAGGAATGGTTGCATACTTTTTCTTCTTCACCTGGTTTTTTGTAAACAAATCTTTAAGCGCCAAAAATTATACCTCCCTTAATGCCACTGGCAGATGGCATGTTTCCCCATTTTTCGCTCTACTCAGCAGTCTTTCTATCCACATTAAATCCCATACCTTTTAACCGCTAAAAAGTGGTCAGACCACTACGAGATTAAAAATGCCCTTCATGGGCTTGTACAGATTCCAATATAAATGAACAACAATTCAAAATGTGTTAGTATTTGTCGTCAATCAATAGACAAATTTCGTAATTTACAATAGGCAGAAAGCGTTTTTTGTTCATTTTTTTCTGCCAGTGCTTTAACCAAAAGAAAATAGTCTCTTCGATCATACTGAACAGGGTTTCCTATTAAAGCATTATAATAGTCCTTTAGGATTCCCCATATGCGTGAAAACAAATGGTTTTCGGCACCTTGTACAATCCGGCAGAAAAAGTCGTCATCGTGGAATTGTGCGGTTTCCGACAGCCATTTTTCCATACTATTTATCATGGCATCATCCATTTTTTTAACCGCCAGTCGCAGACAATCCATTTCTAACAGATATTTTGTTTCATATACATCACTTTTTGCTTTTTCATCCTGCAAAATGAACGTGCTTAGCAGCTGCACCAGCTGGTGGCCGTGAAAGTCACGGATAAAGGTTCCTTCCCCCCGCCTGGTTTCAATCAATCCAAGCAGTTCGAGCGCCCTTAATGCTTCACGAACGGAAGAGCGCCCGACATTCAGGCGCTCAGATAATTCACGTTCAGATGGGATTTTATCTCCTTGCATTAATCCGTCAGCTGCAATCATTTCTCTTAGCTGCTTGACGATTTCCAAGTAAACTTTTGAATTAGCCAATTACTTAATCACTCACTTTTTCCAATTAGAGCGAGCCGCTTGGTTTTTTCTTTAATTTCCTCAGGGTCGACCTTAATTCTGGCAACGCCTGTTTCCATCGCCGCCTTAGCAACGGCTGCTGCTACATTTGGAGCAACCCTCGGGTCAAATGGTCCCGGTATGACATAATCGGCATTCAATTCCTCGTCACTGATTAAACCTGCAATAGCTTCCACCGCAGCAATTTTCATTTTTTCATTAATATGTGTTGCCCGAACATCTAGTGCGCCACGGAATATGCCAGGGAATGCCAAAACATTATTTACCTGATTTGGAAAGTCGGAACGCCCTGTCCCTACCACTTTTGCTCCCGCTTCTTTTGCCACGTCCGGCATAATTTCCGGATCAGGATTTGCCATCGCAAAAATGATCGGATCCGGATTCATGGATTCAACCATTTCTTTTGTTAGGGCACCAGCAACAGACACACCAATAAATACATCGGCACCTTTGATAACATCCGCAAGGCTTCCCTCAATACTATCTCGATTGGTATACTTTGCCACTTCAGCCTTGACTTCGTTCATGCCAGTCGGGCGGCCTTCATAAATGGCACCCTTCGTATCGCACATGATGATGTCTCTAACACCGTAGCTGTATAATAATTTGATAATCGCAATCCCAGCAGCTCCTGCACCGTTGGCGACCACTTTAATTTCTGTCAGCTTTTTCCCTGTTAGCTTTAGGGCATTGACAAGGCCTGCCGCGGTTACAATCGCCGTTCCATGCTGATCATCATGGAATACTGGAATATTCGTCTCTTTCTTTAATCTTTCCTCAATAACAAAGCAATTTGGGGCGGCAATATCTTCAAGATTCACCCCGCCAAATGTTGGTTCAAGGAGCTTAACTGTTTCAATAATTTTTTCGACATCGGTCGTGTTTAAACAAATGGGAAAAGCGTCTACACCAGCAAAGCTTTTAAATAAAACTGACTTTCCCTCCATGACCGGCAGTGCAGCCTCTGGCCCTATATTGCCAAGACCGAGCACAGCTGTCCCATCGGAAACAACAGCAACCATGTTGCCTTTCATTGTATAGTCGTAGACTGTTTCCGGCTTCTCATAAATATCCTTGCATGGCTCGGCCACACCAGGAGAATAGGCCAAGCTTAAATCATGTGCGTTTCTGACTGGCACCTTTGATTTCGACTCCAACTTTCCTTTGTTAATACGATGCATATGCAATGCTTCTTCTCGTAAAGTCAAGATTGGTCACCCCTTGAATGAATAGAAAGATAAATAATCGCGAATAAAAAACTTGGTGGTCAGACCACACACGTCTCTTTAACACTATAACATATCTTCGATAGTTGTAAAGAATTAATCTTTAAGAACAACGTTTTGAAAGCCTAGGAATTGCCTTAAGGACTGGAGCAGCGATTGTGTTGGATTCACCTTGACTGCATCCCCAAGCCGCACCGTTTTTCTGGTTTCTTCATAGTGGAGGACAACACTTGCAGCCCCCTTATTTTCCCTCAACAATTGATGGATATGCTGCAGTGTTAGTTCATCCTGTTTATCTTTCACAATTTTCAAATATAGTACCGGCTGCGTTTTTGATTTGCTTGTTAACCACTGTTGTATTTCAAATACCTGCTGAATAATAAACTGTAGCTTATCATGGCGTTCCTCAACTTTCCCTTCAAGAAGCGCGAATTTCCCTTGTGATAAAAGTGGCATGAACCTCCTGTATACATCCGGGAAGGCAATCGCCTCTATTTCGCCGCTTGAGTCGCTGACCGTCAAAAAGGCCATTGCTTCGCCCTTTTTTGTTCGAATCGTTTTTTGGGCAGCGATATAGATCCCTGTTGAAACCCTTCGCCCATCCTTATTTAATTGATACAAAGGCTGTGCCCCGCATCTGGCAAGTTCTTTTTCGTATATCGAAATAGGATGGTCGGAAAGATAGAAGCCGAGTGCTTCCTTTTCAAAAGTCAGTTTCATCTCCTGGCTAATCGGGTCGATCATTACATATTTTGGTTTAGGGATCAATTCATCTTCAAATAAATCGATTTGACTCGAGTCATCCGGCTTAAAAATTTGCGCATGCTCGATTGCGACATCCAGGCTGGCCAAAAGAACGGCCCGGTCCTGGCCAAATTCATCAAAGCTGCCGGAATGAATCAGGTTCTCCATCGTTTTTCGATTGACCGCCTTAGATGAAACCCGAATGCAAAAATCAAAAAGATCGGCAAATTTTTTTAGTTTCCGGGTTTGAAAAATTTCCTTCAATGCCGCAGCGCCAACACCCCTAATAGCCGCCAAGCTGTAACGAATTTTATCGCCTTCCACCTGGAAGGAAAACCCGCTTTTGTTAATGGACGGTGGCAATATGTCAATATCCATTTGCTTTGCTTCCAAAATATACTGAGCAATTTTTGTATCATTTCCAATGGCCGATGTCAGCAGCCCGGCCATAAAATGCAACTGGTAATTCGCTTTTAAGTAAGCGAGCTGGTAGGCAATCATACTGTATGCCACCGCATGGCTGCGATTAAAGCCGTAATTCGCAAAGCGGACAATTAAATCATAAACCTCATTCGCCAGGGTCTGGTCATAACCTTTCTTTATTGAGCCTTGGACGAAGTGAGCCCGCTCTTTATCCAAAACTTCCTTTTGCTTTTTCGAAACCGCTCTTCTTAACAGGTCTGCTTCTCCAAGTGTGAATCCCGCCATCTTTGACGCAATCTGGATGATTTGCTCCTGATAGACAATGACTCCATACGTATTCTCGAGAATGGGCTGCAAATCAGGGTGGGGATAATGAACTGCCTCGCGACCATGTTTCCTGTCAATAAAAAGCGGAATATTTTCCATCGGTCCCGGCCGGTACAAGGCATTTACAGCAACAATATCCTCAAACCGCGATGGCTTTAGCCGGACCAGTACCTTTCTCATCCCTTCCGATTCCAATTGGAATATTCCGGTTGTATCCCCTCTGGCCAATAATTCAAAAGTGCTAGCGTCATCAAGGGGAATAGAACGGATGTCAATCCTTGCTCCACTGTGGCGATAAACTGAGGACAGGATGGTTTCAAGCAAGGTTAAATTTCTAAGACCGAGAAAGTCCATTTTCAAAAGGCCCAGTTCCTCAAGATATTCCATGGTATACTGCGTCAAATAAATGTTGTTCGAGCCCTGCTGAATGGGAATCAAGTCAACTAAAGGCTTCTCGCTAATCACAACACCGGCGGCATGGGTCGAAGTGTGTCTAGGAAGACCCTCGAGCTTTAATGCTGTATCGAAAAGCCTTTTGTTAAGGTCCGACTCATTTATATACCTTCGAAGACCCTCGGATTCATTAAAGGCTGTCTCTAATGTTAAGCCAGGACGTGAGGGTACCTGCCTTGACAACTGCTCCAATTCCTTCGTATTAAGTCCGAACGCCCTGCCGACGTCCCTTAGTGCCGCCTTTGCGGCAAGCGTTCCAAAAGTGGCAATTTGGGCAACATGGAGCTCACCGTATTTGCGTGCAACATACTCAATCACTTCGTCACGCCGATGGTCAGGAAAATCAATATCAATATCGGGCATCGAGATCCGTTCGGGGTTTAAAAACCGTTCAAATAACAGGTTATGTTCCAGCGGATCGACGTCGGTTATATATAAAACATAGGCAACCAGCGAGCCGGCCGCCGAGCCCCTGCCCGGTCCGGTCAAAATCCCGTGTTCACGGGCATATTTCATAAAATCCCAAACAATTAAAAAATAATTGCTAAATTTCATTCGTTTAATCACGGACAATTCATAGGCAAGGCGCTCGATGTAGGCCTGTGCAGGATTTTGAAAGCGCTCGGCAAGTCCTTTTTGGCAAAGCTTCTCGAGAAATTCATCGGCAGGAATCCCATTTTCTGTCGGATAGGTCGGTAGGTACGTCTTATTCAAGTCAATATTGATCTCGCATCTTTCCGCAATAGTAATAGTATTTTCCAGCGCATCCGGCACTTCCGCTAAGCAGTCCGCCATTTCACCTGCCGTTTTTAAATAAAATTGGTCGCTCCCCAGTTGTTCGCGATGATCATCCTGCAATTTATCTCCATTTTTAATTGCCAACAGGCATTCATGGGCAAATGTATCTTCTTTCTCCAAATAGTAAACCCGATTGGTTGCCACCAATGAAATATGCAATTCTTTGGATAACGCAATTAATTGATCCGCAATGGCAGTCTCTTGTTCCAGTTGATGATTTTGAAGGGACAGGAAAAAGCTTTCCCTGCCAAACAGATTGGAATATTTTAAGATGAATTCTTTGGCAGCATCCAACTGCCCATTGAGGATGGCCTGTTCAATTTCCCCCTCAATCCCCGGGGTGATGGCAATAAGACCCGCCGCATAATGTTTTAGCCATTTAAACGGGATGCCTTTTTCGGCCTTTGTTTGGAACGCACTGGATATTTTTAATAGATTTTTAAAACCTGCGTCGTTTTCAGCAAGAAGGACAAGCGGAAAAGCTTCATTTTCTGTCCGCTCACTCGCCACATCCACGGTAAGGCCGATGATCGGTTTAATATTTTGCTTTTTACATAGCTTATAAAACTCGATTGTCCCGTACATCACATTTCGGTCAGTCAGCGCCAGAGCGCGGAATCCCTTATCCCGGGCATTTCCCACCAATTCCGGCACCGATGCCGTGCTTGACAATAAACTATACGCGCTATATACATGCAGGTGAATAAAAGACATGCTTGTCACACCTTTACACTTTTCTCAATTTCTATTATAGGGGTTTAGAGCAAAAAAGGAAAATATGTTCTCATTTTGTTGACTCATATTTGAGTGGGGTTGTCCATATAAATGGTAGTAGTGCATTCCATAATAAAGGCGGTAGAAAAAATGAAAGAACTAGGCTTTTTCCCGGCATTTATAGAAAGCTATTTTATTGCTTTAGGCGTTGTTCTTGGGGGGGCGCTGATTGGGGGAATTGCCTCTTTTTTAACTGGACAGCCCCCGCTTACTACAGTCTATCGCTTATCTTCTGCCCTTAGGATATGGGCAATTGTGGCAGCCATCGGCGGCACGTTCGATACTGTTTATACTTTTGAACGCGGTTTCTTAAACGCCGAGACAAAGGATCTATTTAAGCATTTTTTATTAATACTGTCCGCCTTGGGCGGGGCTCAAACCGGGGCTTTAATTATTAATTGGCTGACCCAGGAGCATATTGCATCATGAGAATTCCGCCTTATTACCGCATCCCCTCCTGGCAGCGTTTTTTTTCAGCGATGGCAATTGGCGGAGCGATCAGCTGGTGCATTTTCTTATATATCTTTGGTGTCTGGCAGGAGGAAAATTCCAAACTTATTCAAACTCAGCGGGAAGAAATCAGCGAATTGAAGGACGAAATCAAAATTTGGCAGGAGGATTATGCAAACCTAAATCAAGAAAACCTTGAAAAGATTACGGTGCAAAAAATCAACATCAAAATAACCAACTCCGAAAAGTATCGGCTTGACGACTTCAGTGTGTTTCAAGCGGAGGAAGCGGTCAGGGATGATATCAAAACAGTGCTGGCAAAGGATTTGGAAACCGTCGCAAAAAGTAAGGACATGCTAAAAAAAATCATCGAAAACAAGCCGATCACCTTAAACGACAAGCGCTATAAGTTCAAGGTAAAAGAAATGGTCATCTATACCACACTAACGATCCAGCTCGAATTACAGTTTGATGAATAAGAGGCTGCCTTGAGTACGGAAAGGTCGAAGATAAGGGATGTATGCTACCGAACCTCTGTTTTTTTGGGGCGACAGGTCGAATAAAAGGGCTATATGTTACCGGACCGTTGTTTTTCTCGGGCGTTGAGTCGCATAGAGGAGCTATATGCTACCGGACCGTTGTTTTTTTCGAGCGTTGAGTAGCATAGAGGAGTCAAGTCCATTCTTTTGTGTAAAAGTGTCAATAATGTTTTTCAACCAATTAATAAATTTATTAATAAATGGTGTTAG
>NZ_LMTJ01000005.1:112754-140194 GCF_001510715.1 Bacillus sp. FJAT-29814 | reverse complement strand
GATTTTCTTGGTCGAAAAAAACATTTTAACACGGATCATGATTGATGACCTTTCTTTTTACACAATTATATAGACTTAATCCATAGAGGAGCTATATGCTACCGGACCGTTGTTTTTTTCGAGCGTTGAGTCGCATAGAGGAGCTATATGCTACCGGACCGTTGTTTTTTCGAGCGTTGAGTCGCATAGAGGAGCTATATGCTACCGGACCGTTGTTTTTTTCGGGCGTTGAGTCGCATAGAGGAGCTATATGCTACCGGACCGTTGTTTTTTTCGAGCGTTGAGTCGCATAGAAGGGCTATATGCTACCGAACCGCTGTTTTTTTCGGGCGGGGGGTCGCATAAAAGAACTGTATGAAATTCTTTTAGGTAGTGGGTCACATATGAAAAAAAATATGCAACCTCACCACTAATTTAGAAAAAGAGCTTTTTTATAATTGATTGTATGAAGGGCTTTATTGATAATAACTCTGTTGACTTGCGTGGAAGGCACGAAGACTCCTCGAAAATGCTATCGCATTTCCTTCGTGCGTGGGCAGATTCGAGGAAGTAATTCAGTGTCCTGCGGGAGTACGGGGCAGGGGAGACCCCGCAGGCGCTTTAGCGCTGAGGAGGCTCCCCGGCACGCCCGCGGAAAGCGAAGTGCCTCCTCCTAAAAGCTATCGCTTTTAGTCGTGCGATGCTAATGCTGCCGAAGCTTTCCTTGTGGAGCGCAAGTCAACAGACATATTGCATAGATTATCTAAAAGGATATTAGTAATAAATTCCCAAAAAGTGTTAGTTATGGTTCACATACAGCATGAAGTTCCTTCAACACTGCATCCATTTCATCCCATGAATGGATTGAGGCGCCAGAGGCGAGCGGGTGCCCTCCACCGTTAAACTTGCGGGCAACACCATTGATAACCGGGCCCTTCGAGCGCAGCCGGACCCTTATTTGATCATCCTCTTCGATAAAAAAGACCCATGCCTTGATTCCTTTTACATCGCCTAAAGTGGAAACCAGCAATGACGCTTCTGCCGGTCTGGCATTAAATTCCGCCAGCAGATCCTTAGTTAAAACCACGGACCCAACACCATTTTCCTGAAGCTCAAAGTTTTGCAGGATATAACCGTTCAACTTGATAATATTGGCGTCAAGTTCATACATGCGGTCAAACAGTTCAGGTCTGGAGAAATCGTAATGAATTAATTCACCGGCATAGGCAAACGTTTTTTCCGTTGTACTTGGATAAAGGAATCTTCCGGTATCACCGACAATCCCAGCAAATAGCAGTCTTCCAGCCTCATCATTCATTTTCAGGCCTTGGTCTTTCCCAAATAAATAAAAATCATAAATCATTTCGCTGCAGGAGCTTGCCGTTGTGTCCACCCATAATAAATCCCCATAAGGGTCTTCATTCGGATGGTGATCAATTTTTATCAACATCTCTCCTAAAGAATAACGCTTGTCGCAAATCCTCTCCTCGTTTGCCGTATCGCAAACAATCACAAGGGCGCCTTGATAGACTTCATCATCGATGGAATCGAGTCTGCGCATGTAATGAAGGGTGGGCTCCTCTTGACCAACTGCGTAGATGTTTTTCTCAGGAAAGGATTCCTTGAGGATTGCTGCCAGTCCCCCTTGAGAACCGTAAGCGTCCGGATCCGGGCGCACGTGACGATGCAGAATGATTGTGTCAAATTGTTTAATCGTATCCAAAATTTTCTGTTTCATAAAGTCTCCTTTATCCGTAAATCGATGGTAATGGTGGCATTTTTGGTTCATTACAGGTAAAATAGTAAATGATTTTTTAAACTGGAGGAACCAAAATGTTCGTGCTTGTTGTTTTAATCGTTATTTTGTTTGCCTTTTATTTATTTTATAAAACAAAATACTTCAGAAGCAATCGTCCGGTCGAAAAAAAATGGCTGTCCGCCAAATCGAACATTGCTCTTGGGCTGTTTGTATTGCTGTTTGGAATTAATTCATTTTTCGTGAACCCGTCAACGGTCAACTACATTGTTGGGGCTATATTCATTGTATACGGGATCATATTCAGCTGGACCGGATTTAAGAAATATAAACATTATCTTCCGTTTGCCATTGAGGAAGCGGAAATATTGGAGAATCAAAAATAATTGGAGCCGCTTCTTTGTCAAGAAGCGGCTTTTTTTAGGTCCTATCTAACAGCTGGCACATCATCATTGCTTTTCCAACTAGAATCCCTTCATTGTATACTTCGACATCGACCTTTCCAAATTTCCGGCCGACCTCGAGGATTTTCGGATAGATCTCTAGGGTACTTTCCATTTGGACAGGTTTTATAAAGTAAATCGTCATATTTTCAACGACAAGATCACCTTTTTTATAGCCTTTTAGCACACGATTGGCCGCTTCGGACACAATGGTTGTAAAAACACCGTAAGAAATGGTGCCAAGATGATTTGTCATCTGTGGGGTAACCTCACAAGTGAAGGCATCTTCCCCCTTGCCTCTTCCCTGCATTAAAACCATTTGGTTCGTCACAATATCATCCAACGTTTCACCAACTTGCGGCTGGCGTTGATTCATTTGCAAGGCTTTTAAGACATCTTGCCTGCTAATCAGCCCTTCCAGACGATTCGAATCATCGGCAACCGGAAGAACCTCAATCCCTTCCCAAACCATCATATGGGCCGTTGAAGCAACGCTTGTTTTTCCGGTCACGGTCACCGGTTGTTTGGTCATAATTTTTTCAATCGAAGTATCAGCATCCTGGCCCAATACGTCCTTGCTTGTTACCATCCCTTGAATCTTCATATTGTGGTCAACTACCGGGTAGCGGCTGTGAGTCGTTTGCGTATTTAATTCGTGCCATTTTGCCACCTTATCGGATGTTTTTAGATAAAACGTTTCCGATAAAGGGGTTAGAATATCCTCAACCAAAATGATTTCTTTTTTAATCAATTGGTCGTATATGGCGCGGTTGATCATCGTGGCGACCGTAAAGGTATCATAGCTGGAAGAAATAATCGGCAGTTCCAGTTGGTCCGCCAGTCTCTTCACATGCTCTTCCGTATCAAACCCGCCGGTAATAAGGACAGCCGCCCCCGCTTTCAACGCAAGCTCATGTGCCTGTGTCCGGTTTCCGACAATCAGGAGGTTACCGGCCTCGGTATAGCGCATCATTGCCTCTAGTTTCATGGCGCCGATGACAAATTTATTCAAGGTTTTATGCAGCCCGGTTCGCCCCCCTAAAACCTGGCCGTCAACGATATTTACAACTTCGGCAAATGTAAGCTTCTCAATATTTTCTTTTTTCTTTCGTTCAATCCGTATCGTACCGACCCGTTCTATCGTGCTGACGTAACCTTTATTCTCCGCTTCCTTAATGGCGCGGTAGGCTGTGCCTTCACTCACATTCATGGCCTTGGCAATTTGCCTGACCGAGATTTTCTCACCGATTGGAAGTTCATCGATGTATTCCAAGATTTGTTCGTGCTTTGTCTTAGTGGCCAAGACTTTCACCCTTTATAAGTTTCATATATCCGATCAACAGATATCTAATCTCATTATAGAGTTTAAAAAGTCTTGATTCAAATGTGATTTCTGACAAGTTTGATAATAATTAATGGAATGAACGTTTTTTAACCTTCTCATTCGAAAACTTTTGAAGCTGTTTTTTCGGAGTATAGAGCAGGCCTGTCAGATTTCCGGCAATGACGAATAACGCAAACACCAGCCAAGAAATCGCGAAAATACCTTCCAACCCATGTGTGGATACCGACAACCTTGGCACCGCAAAATATAACATGAAGGCACTAAGCAGCAGACATAACAAATAGCGGTTCTTTTTCAATTCGATTTCCTCCTTCAAATAATTAAAGACTGCTTGTTCCATCTTTATGCATATCGGAGGAAAAAAAGTAGTTAAATTTCGATTGCTTCACCCGGCTGAAGCACTTTTCCATTTTTAGTTTCCAGCAATTCAATAAAACGATTCGGATCCTGCTTGATTGGCGGGAAGGTATTATAATGGATGGGCACTACCGTCTTGGCATTCAACAATTTTGCCGCATAGGCAGCATCCTCCGGCCCCATCGTAAAGTTATCGCCAATGGGCAGGAAGGCCAGATCAATGGGATGGCGTTCACCAATTAATTTCATGTCGGAAAATAACCCTGTATCCCCAGCGTGGTAAATGGTCTTCCCTTCGCTGCTAAACAAAACGCCAGTAGGCATGCCGCAATAAATGATTTCGTTGTTTACCGTAGCGTAGCCTGAACCATGGAAGGCCTGTGTCAATTTCACTTTGCCAAAATCAAATTCCCAAGCCCCACCGATATTCATTCCATGGGTTTCAACTCCTTGCCAGCCAAGATAGGTCGTAAGGTCGGCATTGGCAACGACCAGCGCCCCGCATCTTTTGGCAATGGACACGGTATCCCCGACATGGTCATTATGGCCATGGGTTAGAATAATGGCATCGGCATGCACTTCATCTGCCTTTAAATCTGTCAAACTATTGCCGGTTATAAATGGGTCAATTAAAATTGTTTTTCCATTCGTGATAATTTGAACAACTGAATGTCCATGGTAGGAAACTTTCATCAGATCTTCCCCTTTCAAATTCGTGATAAATACTACTTCCATAAAAGTTGAGGAATTCCTTCCACATTTTCCCCATATTCATCCTGTTTTAGCACATCCTAAGGTATGATAGTTTACAATTAATTATTAGATTGTTACTCTCAAATAGGAATGAGATTTTAACAGGGAGGTCCCTAAAAATGAATCAACGGATTGAAAAGCTGCAAAGCTGGATGAAGGAAAACAATATTGAGGTAAGTTTTGTCACTTCATCGGAAAATGTTTTTTATTTAAGCGGATACTATACCGACCCGCATGAGCGCTTACTGGCTCTCGCTGTGTTTCAAGAGGAAGAGCCATTTTTGGTTTGTCCGGAAATGGAGCTGTATAATGCAAGAAATGCTGGCTGGCAACAAGATATTATCGGATTTAACGATATTCAAAATCCATGGGAAATGATTGTGGCTGCCATCAGAAAACGCGGCATCAGCGTTGGGAAAGCTGCGATTGAAAAAGAACATATGAATGTGGAACGCTATGAACAGCTGTCAGAATTGTTCCCGAAGGCAGTTTTTGTCTCTGCTGAGGAAAAATTAAGAACGCTACGTATGATTAAGGATGCAAACGAATTAAAAATATTAGAAGAGGCCTGCGCTCTTGCGGATTATGCGGTTGAGTTCGGAGCCAGCGAAATCAAAGAAGGCAAAACCGAACTCGATGTTTTAAATGCGATTGAGTACGCCTTAAAACAAAAAGGCGTAACAGAAATGTCATTTTCGACCATGGTGCTGACCGGAGCAAACGCAGCATCCCCACACGGAAATCCAGGCTTGACCAAAATTAAAAAAGGCGACCTCGTGCTTTTCGATTTAGGCGTAGTCGTGGACCGCTATTGTTCCGATATTACTAGAACGGTTGCCTATGGGGATATAAATGATAAGCAGAAAGAAATTTACGATACCGTGTTAAAAGCACAGCTAGCTGCACTCGAACGAAGCAAGCCAGGGGTTACTGCTGCTGAAGTGGATCAGACTGCCAGAAAAATTATTAGCGATGCTGGTTATGGCGATTATTTTCCGCACCGGCTAGGCCACGGTCTTGGAATCAGCATTCACGAATACCCATCAATGACCGAAACAAATCCGTTAGTCATCCAGGAAGGCATGGTTTACACGATTGAACCAGGCATTTATGTTCCTGGGGTAGCTGGCGTACGAATTGAGGATGATGTATATATAGGGTCAAATGGAGCGATTGCCTTAACTAAATACCCGAAAGAACTGCAAATCATTAAATAATCAGGTTGGCTTTTTTTAACATTGCAGGTACTGTGCAAATGGTGTAATATACAAATACAGGCTGCATTGTTCGTAATGATAATAAAGTTTTAACCTTTAAGCTGTAATAGGGAGTTTAAACACTGAAGCCGAAATGACAAGCCTCTGTCTACATGACATGGAGGACACGCAGGAAAGCTTCTAAGAACACCCACTTTGAGGAGTGGTGGTTTAAAACTTTCTTATATGAAATACGGCAAATGCGGCTTTACAAAATTGGGTCTTTCAAACCAGCTTCCTAGAGGGTGCTGGTTTTTTTGTTGTAAACAAACATATGGGAAAAATAAAAGAGAGCCAAACAATAGCTCTCTTCCGTTCAAACTATCCCAACAGTTCTCTCGCGTCTTTGTATGGAAGTCCAAGGGATTCGGCCACCGCATTGTAGGTTACATGGCCGGCCAGTGTGTTAATCCCCTTTAATAATGCCTCATTTTCTAAGCATGCCTGACGGTAGCCCTTATTGGCAATTTGTAGGGCGTATGGAACCGTTACATTTGTCAACGCAATTGTCGATGTTCGTGGAACCGCACCCGGCATATTGGCAACTGCATAGTGGACGATCCCGTGCTTTACATAGGTTGGGTTATCATGCGTGGTAATCTGGTCAGTTGTTTCGAAAATACCGCCCTGGTCAATCGCAATATCCACGACCACACTCCCTGGCTTCATTGACTTGACCATCTCTTCGGACACAAGTTTTGGGGCTTTGGCACCCGGAATCAGCACAGCGCCAATCACCAAATCCGACTCTTTCACCGCTTCGGCGATATTGTACGGATTGGACATAAGCGTTGTAACATCTGCCCCAAAAATATCATCCAACTGTCGGAGACGTTCCGGATTCAAATCAATAATTGTTACCTTTGCGCCTAGTCCAATTGCCATTTTTGCCGCATTTGTGCCGGCAACCCCGCCGCCAATAATGGTGACTTTCCCTCTTTGGACGCCTGGAACACCTGATAGCAGGATACCCATTCCGCCATACACTTTTTCCAAAAATTGCGCCCCAACCTGGGCTGCCATACGTCCAGCCACTTCACTCATCGGCGTTAATAACGGCAGGCTACGATTAGGCAACTGTACCGTTTCATAAGCGATGCCGACGACTTTATTATCTATTAACGCCTTAGTTAATTCCGGTTCCGGGGCTAAATGCAAATATGTAAACAGGATTAAATTTTCACGAAAATATTGATATTCAGTTGGAAGCGGCTCTTTTACCTTCATGACCATGTCCATTGCCCAGGCATCAGCCGCAGAATCTACAATTGATGCACCAGCAGACCGATAATCCTCATCCGTAAAACCAGACCCTTCTCCTGCCCCTTTTTCAATAAACACATTATGGCCCGAATGCACCAGGTGCACGACTCCCGCTGGTGTCATGGCAACCCGATTCTCATTGTTCTTTATTTCTTTAGGAACACCTATCCGCATATCAATACCTCCGCAATGATTTATGTGAACAATTTCATTTTATCAAAAATTTCGCTGTTTCCAAAATAATCCTTAAAATATAATGATGACCTCACCAATAATTGACAAGGTCTCTTTTTGGGGCATACAAAAGGACTGTCCTTCGCAGGAGGCAGTCCTAGTTGCTTTTTCCTATCTATCGTTTGCAGTGAAATCATCACTATCAGCTATTGCAGTACCCTGGTCAACATAACCGCTATTATATGAATCCATGATTTGTTCACTAACTAGATTGGCTCCTTGATCGTCAAATTCAAAGGTATATTGCTTATTTGGGTCCATTTTGCCCATGTCAAAAACCTCCCTTCGGTGTTTGCTACCCCTTTATTGTTCGAAAAGTTGCAACAGTTATACATTGTTAAATATTGTATAATAAGGGTGAGGAGATGATGATCATGGGACTTAAATATCAACATATTTTAGTTGCTATTGACGGGTCGAAGGAAGCTGATTGGGCGTTCAAGAAGGGGATAGAAGTGGCAAAGAGAAATCATTGCCCGCTTCTCTTGGTGCATGTTATTGATACAAGGTCATTTGCATTAATTGAAGCCTACGACACAGTGATTGGTGACCGGGCCGAGAAGCTTGCCAAGGATATGCTGGAAAACTATAAAAGGCAGGCTGAGGACGCCGGAGTACCAAATGTAGAGTACGAAATTGATTTTGGTTCACCTAAAATTCGCATCCCTCGAGATTTGGCCAAGAAACATAAGATTGATTTGATTATCTGTGGCGCCACCGGAATGAACGTGGTGGAACGCTTCTTTATCGGCAGCGTTTCCGAACATATCACCCGCTATGCACCATGCGACGTCCTCGTTGTTCGAACTCCAAAAGATTTGGAATAAACATTTTAAGCACGAAGCATCTGCTTCGTGCTTTTTTACTGAAATATCATTTCATAGTATAGTATTATAAAAGGACCATAACTTCGTGGAGGACATTATGACAGATCATTTTTCTTTAGACCATCGCCTTGGTATTCATATTCCGGTTTTAACTAAGGAATGGGATCTATACAGTAAAGAAACACAGGAAGAAATTCTCCTGCGCTGGGAGCGGATTCGCGGGTCAATACCTGACCGAATCGTCGACCTTGAACAAGAAATTAACCACAAACAAGCACAGCTTTCAGATGAAAATGATTTCACACGTTCCTGCCAATTGAACTCTGAAATTGCCGAACTTGCTTCCATCATCAATGATTTATGGCTGTGGTATCGGGCTAACCAAACAATGTCGGATAAAGCACATTTTTAAAAAACTCCCTTATGCCAAGGGAGTTTTCACTGTCTATAAATCTTTTTTAATCTCCTTCACGACATGGCCAATCTCCGGCAGAATTAGCCTATTCATTGCCAACCTAACCGCTCCTGATGACCCAGGAGTGGAGAATACAGCTTTATTTTTTACAACTCCGGCGATTGCACGTGAAAGAATTGCTGCGGACCCGATATCTTCCTGGTAGCTTAGCATTCTAAATAACTCCCCGAATCCAACGATTTCTTTCTCCAGCAACGCTTGAACCGTTTCGATGGTTACATCACGCTTGGCAATACCTGTTCCGCCATTGGTTAAAATGACATCAATATCTTCCCGGCCGCAGCCACGCAAAATTTCCGTTTTAATTGGCTCAGCTTCATCTTTAACGATTACGTATTCGACAATTCGGTGGCCCGCCTCTTCCAGCAGGTCCATCATCAGCCTGCCGCTTTTGTCGGTTTCTTTGTCTCTCGTATCACTGACAGTGATTACCTTACAATTGACAGAGCCTTGAGCTGTTTTTCTATGTTCTTGAATACTCATTTATAATTCCTCTTTTTCATTAAGATAACGAAGTTGATAATATTTTTGCGCCAGATCAGTCACCTTTCTAGTCAGCTGATAATTCACCCCGGCGCCAATCCCCATGCTGATCAACGGGAGTCCCTGAATCAATCTTTTCTTAAAAAGCGTGATGACCATGGCTTTTAGCAGCTGTTGAAGCGGCAGGTCTAACCAGGTAATATCCGTCATTTCCTCCTTGCCCTCATAAAAATATGGCGTGTGCTCAGCAGCCATTTCCTCCATTAACATCGACCAGCCCTGTTTTTGCAGTCTTGGCGGCAATGTTGCGGTATGAAACACCTTTAATGACGTCATCATTTCATGCGGGGTATTCGTTTCGAATCCATATGCCATCGCGATTAATTGGACCACTCGTAAATTAATGACCGCCATTGCCGGAATATCCATTCCCAAGAGCAGCGGGCCACCCGTACCAGCAATACCACCTTGGATGAAGGAGTACATTCGGTGCCGGGCAATTTGCTGGTCAGCTATGTACTGCAATTGATTGATATCCAAACTCTTTAAATCTTCTATTTTTTCTAATTCCTGGTGAAAAATTCTCCCGGAGGACAGGATTCTTTCCTTGGCATCCTGCTGTAGCTGTGAGGCTTGAATCATGTTATGCAAATAATATAGCCACGTATCGATAACCGAAAAAAATTGTCGTTGGGTTTTTTCAGGTAAAACAGAAAAGGCTTGCTCCAAATATTTTTCATAAGTCAATTGAAAGTCGTTCGGCTCATTAGAAAGTAATCCCTGTTCCCATTCCCTTATTTCCTGTAAGATTCTCTGTTCGCGGTCAGTCAAAGGCACACCATATACCTCCTTTCCGAGGATTTTCCTAAAGTATACCATAAACAAATATCTATATAAAAAGGCAAAAGCCATATAGACTTTTGCCTTTACTATTAGTGAATATCTGTAAGCCGTATAACATCGCGGGCAATCATGACTTCTTCATTAGTAGGGATGACGATGACCTTTACCGGTGAATGCGGGTAATTGACAAACGCCTCCTCACCTCTGACCTGATTAAGTGCAGGATCCCAATACACACCCATGAACTCAAGCCCTTTTAATACACTGGCACGAATAGTATCACTATTTTCACCAATGCCGGCAGTGAAGATAATCGCATCGACACCGTTCATCCGGGCGGCATAGGAACCGATATATTTATGAATTCGGTTAGAGAATACATCCAAGGCAAGCTGAGCACGCTCATTTCCCTGTTTTGCCTGAATTTCAATATCCCTTAAATCACTTGAAAATCCAGAAACAGCCAGCATACCGCTTTTCTTATTTAACACCTCAAGCACTTCATCCGCTGTTTTCCCCGTTTTTTCCATGATAAATGGAATCAATGCTGGGTCGATGTTACCGGAACGTGTACCCATCGTTACCCCAGCAAGCGGCGTAAAGCCCATCGATGTATCGATTGATTTACCGCCCTGGATGGCCGCAATACTTGCTCCATTGCCAAGATGGCAGGAAATCAGTCTAATGTGCTCCAACGGGCGTCCCAATAGTTGGGCGGCACGCTGTGAAACATATTTATGGCTGGTTCCGTGAAAGCCGTATTTGCGGATCCCATAGTTCTTATAGTACTCAAATGGAAGACTATATAGATAAGAACTTGCCGGCATGGTTTGATGGAAAGCAGTATCAAAGACCGCAATTGCCGGCACATCCGGTAGGACACGCTTGAATGCCTTGATTCCCGTTACGTTTGCTGGGTTATGCAACGGCGCCAAATCTGATAATTCTTCAATTTTCTGTAACACTTCTTCGGTAATGAGTGCTGAGTCATTAAACTCTTCACCGCCATGAACGACACGATGGCCGATTCCATCAATTTCATTTAAAGATTTGATAATTCCTAGTGTTGTCAATTTATCCAACAGCATTTTGACGGCAACCTCATGGTCCGGAATGTCCAGGGTTTCCTGAATCTTTTCGCCATTTACTGTAATAGAAAAGATGGAATCGCTAAGTCCTATACGTTCAATTAATCCTTTAGTAATAACTTCCTCTGCCGGCATTTCAAACAATTGAAATTTCAGCGAGGAACTTCCTGCATTAATTGCAATAATTTTTGCCATTTGCAACCGCTCCTTTATTTATGTACACAACAACATAGTTATATTTTGTTCAATGCTCTCCGAAATATCGCCCTCAACTTCTCATTTAAACATTGAAAAATATACTTTTCAAGGTATAAAGTCACTGTCAGCGGTTACAAACGAAATATAAATTAATTCAAATTATTCGTAAAAGTGTAAAAGGATGACCACAATAGTCATCCTTTGTTTTCCCGAAACCATTTATCAATTTCGGTAAGAATTTTATCCATTTCCTGGCGTTTTGACAGGCTCGGGAGGTTGACCAGCAGTGCCTGCTTGGGTGGCTTGATGCCTTCTCCTTTTTTCTGTAGAACCAGAATGCTTTTTGCCGCGCTTTTCGTTTTGAACATGGTCGTTGGCAGTTGCAGAAGCCCTTGGATGATCACCTGTTCTTTAAAATAATCACGAAGCTGTTCTGCCTGTTCACTTTCAAACAAACCGTTAGGGATCACGAAAAATAAATACCCACCGGCCTTCGTATGGCGGACACTTTGTTCGATGAATAGATGATGGGCATAGGAATGGCCAGTAGAAGCTTTCAGCTGATAATCGGCCGCTCTTACGTCGTTAGGGTAGAAACCAACTGGCAAATCGGCAATGACTGCATCAACAGGATCAATAAATAATGGCTCTAGGCTGTCCTGATTGAAAAACTGTACGGCCTGCCTTTGCAAATTGGCACTCACATAAGCAAGTTTGATCAACAGGTCATCAATATCGACGCCTATTGCGTCCGTGTCCTTCCCAACATGATTTAGCACCGTCATTAATAAATTGCCCGTGCCAACCGCCGGGTCAAGCAAGCGGAATGACTTGTCCTTGATAAAACGGCCGACAAGATAGGCAACAAGCATACCTACAGAATCAGGGGTCATTTGGTGGTTGGGCTGGACGGTTTCCTTCATTCCTTTTAGAATAACCAGCTGGAAGGATTTGCGGATCTCCTCGTTTGAATATCTATCTAGTTCAATCCCCTGATAATGTTTGTTCAAACGTTTCACTGTCAACTCGCTTAGCTCATCCTGAAGGATCGTGCCATTGAATAAATTCTCTCCCGTTTCAGCCAGCGCTTCCAAAAGGGAGCAATCCAATTCTTCCTGTAATACTGTTGCCGTCTCATTAAATAAGGTAAATAATTTTTCAATTGGAGATAAGGTCATCGGTCTCCTCCATTTTTCAATTTTCTCTCACCATTTTTATCCTCGGCCGCGAATTTTAAACAAAGTTAAAAGACCCCGCCAATGACGAGGCCTCCTGCATTTATATTATTTCGCGTTTCTTGCCGCTTCAAGTGCCGCTTCGTAATTAGGATGGTTAGTCGCTTCACTTACATATTCCACATATGTCACAGTATCGCTGGAATCAACCACAAAAACAGCGCGGGTTAATAATCTTAGTTCCTGGATTCCTACCCCATAAGCTTCTCCAAAAGAAAGATCGCGATGGTCAGATAAGGTCTGCACGTTCTCAATACCGGCAGCAGCGCACCAGCGTTTCTGGGCAAATGGAAGGTCTACGCTTACAGTCAGTACTTTTACGTTTCCAAGGCTATTTGCTTCCTCATTGAAACGGCGTGTTTCCGCATCACAAACGCCTGTATCGAGCGATGGAACAGAAGTAATCAACCGAACCTGACCCTTCGTGCTTTCTAAAGTAACCTCTGACAAGTCATTAGCCAGGACAGTGAAATTTGGCGCCTTGTCACCAACCTTTACTTCATTGCCTAGTAGTGTAATTTGGTTCCCCTTAAATGTTACATTTGCCATGTTTACATCCTCCTTTGTCAATTCCAAGCCCCATCCCGTATATGGAAATGGCTCACTTGAGATATGTACAGAGTTACTATATCCTGTCAAAATTATTTTTGCAATTATTATGAACTTTGTCAGTGTCATTTTTTACCCCAAGAAAAAGGCTAATCCCCAATATGAAGGATTAACCTTTCATCCTATAAGTCTAAATCATTTATTAGCTGTTCGTTTTGCTGCTCCGATACATTATTCTGCTGTGAGCTGCGTTGTTTCTGTTGGTTATTTTGCTTTTGCTGGTTATTTTGCTGATCTCTTTTCGAGAACATTTGCTGGATTTTATCCACCGCTTGCGGGGCTAGTTCAAGGATCTTCTCATATAAATGTGTGCTTTCATCCAAATGAAGCATTTTAACACCTTGAGAATTGACGATTAGAAACGCAATTGGCGTAATGGATACACCGGCACCGCTTCCGCCGCCGAATGGGAGGTGGGACTGCCCCTGGCCTTGTCCTTGGCCCTGCCCCTGACTTTGCCCACTATCCACTTTGTTAAATTCACTGCCACCGGCGGCAAATCCAAATCCAACCTTTGATACTGTTAAAATAACACTGCCATCCGGAGTTTCAACTGGATCACCAATAATCGTATTGACATCAATCATTTCTTTTAAGCTTTCCATTGCTGTCGTCATCAAACCTTGAATCGGGTGTTCAGCCATAGCAATAATCCTCCTTATTTAAACAGATTTCATTTTTTCATTTGAAAAATTAGTTTTATTGCTGGCAGACGTTTTTGCGCCTCTCCAAAACTTAATCAGTTTTAATCCTGCCAATATAGCATGCCCGATTCGAAATTGAAAAATACATGAAATCCGGGTTTGAATCACTGTAGCCTGAAAATGCGGGGTAATCGAAATGTGCGGCTCTGCTACCAAGCTTAAATTATGGCTGAGAATTCCTAGAGCACTCCCTTTGATTGCCCATAATCCCCCTGCAGCTATACCGGTGTGAGCGGCATTTCCCAAACCGATTAATGAATGCCATTCAAACTTTTTTATCTTGATCTTCATCAAAAACTTTTTGATGATCACTTTCAAGCCCGAAACCTTATGAAGGAAATCCTTTGCCTTTTCCAGATAAGATTTTACGCTATCTTCGGTTATTTGTTTGATGCCGGTATCCGAACTTTGTTCATTACCGTCCGCTGGTTTCTCGGTTTTGGCAATAATACTCGGAGAATCATCATCAACTTTGATTAATGGAATATGACGCTTATACCTAATGATTCCAAACCAAATTCGAAATTCCAGTTTAAGGTCATCATTATCATTATGATGATGATATTCTGCCAAAATCGTTAATTTCGTAAAAATAATTAAGAGAAATAATAGAAAAAATAGCACTAAAATTAGCAGAAACCAAAACAACCCATTCACAACCTTTCAACCTGCTATTATATCCCACCCCCTAAAAAATAAACCTGCCAACAATCCTGTTGACAGGTTTAAAAATTCTAGTCTGTATGAACCACTGTCGTATCGGTAAACAAATCATGCAACCCTTGTTTTTTGGGCAAAAATGCAACGATAATATAACCAATGACGACAGTCGCCGATATGAACCTGCCAATCCACTCACGAAACAAAACGGTCCCCCAAGTCAAATTTTGCTGGTGCAGGTCAACTACTTTTAAGCCAAACACCATTTTGCCAAGTGTTTGATTGAAGTATTTAGTCATCAAGACAAAATATAAATAAAAGACTGCCGCTGAAGCGATCGAAACAGGGGCAAACATATTGGACTCAACCAATGAAATATCCATCATTCTAAACAGCGGATTAACCACCAGGCGTTCGATGCTTCCAACCACAATCAGGTCCAAAAGGAAGGCCCAAAACCGCATCCAAAAGCCGGCATAACGCACGGGCATTTGTTGATAGGGAGACAACTGCCCTTCGTTTTTTTCAAAACCATGTTCCGAGGTTATACCATGACCATTTTCTAATTCAGAATCGGTTTCCGTCACTTCTATTGTGTTTTCTTGCGAATCCATCCTATCCATCATGTTCCACTCCCTCTACTCCGCGTATAAGTACATAAGCCGCGGTGAATTTGGTTTGGAGAGAACCTTCATCAGGCCGGCCATTTCGGCACTTTCGCCAAGCCATTTCTTTGTCTGAATCTTGAATAGAGAACGAAAACCAAGATCTTCTGTATAACGGACGACCTGGGCGCCCTTTAGCTTTTCATTTTTTTTCATTTCCGCAATGACATCATCGAGATAGCCAAAGCCATCAATCAAATTCAGTTCCTTCGCTTGCCGACCGTCATAAACTCGGCCATCGGCAATTTGCTTGACCTGATCGATACTCATCCCTCGGCCGTCTGAAATCACTTTGACAAAGCCTTCATATGAATTGTCCACCATCTTTTGCAGGATCTGCCGCTCCTCCTCGGTCATTTCCCGTGACGGGCTCATAATATCCTTATACTTTCCGCTTTTAATCGTCACAAAATCAACACCATATTTATCGGCCAGGCCTTTATAATTAATCCCTTCCATAATGACCCCAAGGCTGCCTGTCAAAGTTTCAGGGCTCGCGTAAATTTTATTGGCTGCAGTTGAAATATAATAGCCACCGGAAGCGGCCATTGAGCCCATCGATATGTATACAGGTTTTTTGCTATCCTTGGCAATTTCCTTAAGTTTATCGTGAATTTCTGCACTTTCCACGACCCCACCGCCTGGTGAATTCACTCTGACAATAACCCCTTTAACCGAATCATCCTCTTTAATCATATTGAGCTTTTTCATAAAACTCTGATGGTTATAAGAGGAGTCAGCGAATAAGGATTCGGCTTCACCCGTATCCTGGATGACACCATCGACATCAAGAATGACAATTTTTTTAAATTCACTGCCCTCCTCGACAACTTCTTCTGTAAACGGCTCCTCCGTCGTAGCCATTAATTGGCTGAAATCGGTTTGAAATCCTTTAAAGGCAAAGGACGATAACAGGTTTATGACAACAGATACAAAAAATAATGCCGCGGCAATCCCTAGGGCGGCCCATCGCTTTCCATTCATGTGTATTCCCCCTACTTAAATGTCTAATCTGTTAAATTTACGTTCCTTTCCTGATATTGTTTCAAAAAAGTGCTAAACTAATTTGAGACTATTATTATTATTTTAGCAAAAATTGATTTTTGAATGGGCAATCTCAATGGAATTTTTTCATCTTTTTACAAGGAGGTCCAAAAATGTCAGAGAGACGGAATATTTATTACTCTTACAGACGCGATGCGGATATGCTTGCAAAAGCCGGACCGCTGTTTGAAGCGACTGAACGCTATGGTTTTACGATTGTGGATGATTACAGAAAGGCAAATATTATTGCCAGTATTGGCGATGATGGGGCATTTCTTCAGGCTGTCCGAAAAACCGGCTTCCGTGACGATTGCCTTTATATGGGGATTTCTACAACCAACAACCTGAATATGTATTGCGATTTTCGAATTGGCGAAACATCCAATATGATTAATGCCATGCAGAATGAGAAACTTGAGGTACGGCGCTATCCGCTCATCGAAGTATCGGTCGATGACCAAGGTACCTTTACGTGCTTAAACGAATTTAGTCTCAACTCGGCAATCATTAAAACACTTGTGATTGATGTTTTTATTGATCAGTTGCATTTTGAAACCTTCCGCGGCGATGGATTGATTGTTTCTACGCCAACCGGAAGTTCCGCGTACAATAAATCGGTCCGTGGTGCGGTTGTCGACCCGCTGCTTCCATGTATGCAGGTCAGTGAAATAGCTTCAATTAATAATAACCGTTACAGGACGCTTGGCTCCTCCTTTATTTTAAGCAGTGACCGAAGCCTTACCCTTAAAGTGGTTCCCGAAGGCAACGACTATCCTACGATGGGCATGGACAACGAAGCGTTGAGCATTCGTTATGTTGATAAAATTAGCATAAAGCTAAGCGACAAGAGATTAAAAACCTTAAAACTGAAGGACAACTCCTTCTTTGAAAAAGTAAAGAGAACATTCCTTTAAAGGGAAAAATTCTCTTGAATAAGGAAATATGGTTGAGAAAATGGTTATCTCAACCATATTTTTGTATCTCCAATTTTTTATAATTGCTCATGCTACTGTGCCTGTTGATTTCCACTCCACAAGGAAAGCTTCGGCAGCATCTGCATCGCACGACTAAAAGCGTTAGCTTTTAGGAGGAGGTGCTTCGCTATCCGCGGCTGCACAAGGAGTCTCGCACCTTCCTTTCAAATCAACAGGCAGGTAATTAACCTAAAGAATCGCCACACACTTTTAATGCACTATGGTTTAATTATTATAATAAGAATCCTTATAACTCGTTTCCTTTGATTTTTTCCACAGATACGTCATAGGAGGCGTTCTTATAACGCGTTCGCTTTAATTTTATCTTTTGACACGTCATGAGTGGCATTTCCATGAGGCGTTCGGCTAGATTTTCCCACTGACATGTCATGAAAAGCAGTCCCATGACACGTTCAGCTAGATTTTTCCCTCTGACAAGTCATGAGCGGCAGTCCCATGACGCGTTCGGCTAGATTTTTCCATCTGACACGTCATGAGAAGTATTCCCATGACACGTTCGGCTAGATTTTTCCATCTGACACGTCATGAGTGGCATTCCCATGACGCGTTCGGCTAGATTTTTCCATCTGACACGTCATGAGAAGCAGTCCCATGACGCGTTCGGCTAGATTTTTCCATCTGACACGTCATGAGAAGTAGTCCCATGACGCGTTCGGCTAGATTTTTCCATCTGACACGTCATGAGAAGTAGTCCCATGACGCGTTCGGTTTGTATTTTCCATCAGACACGTCATAAAAGGTGTTCTTATAACGCGTTTGTGTAGATTTGTTCTGCAAACACGTCATAAGATGGTTCTTATAAAGTTATTGAGTGATTTTTCTTTGAATACGTTCTAAGTTTTTTGGTTCTGGTTGTATGGAGGATCTTAATAATAAAAGCTCAGTTGATATGTGCGGAAGGCGCGAAGACTCCTGCGGGAGTACGGGGCAGGGGAGACCCCGCAGGCGCTTCAGCGCCGAGGAGGCTCCCCGTACCGCCCGCGGAAAGCGAAGCGTCTGGAGCACAAATCAACTGACAGATTGTATAGCACATGTATTTATTTTTTAGCAAAGATATCCTAGTAAAACAATATAAAAGCGGTAAAGAAAAAATAGCGTAAAAAACCTTATCCACCGTCAGGATAAGGTTTTTTCTTTGCGCAGTTTTAATTCGATTTCGGCAAATAGCTTTGTTCTAGACAGTGAGTAAATTGTTAAAGCGGACCAGATGAAGATAAAGGACAACAGCTGTACTTTTGAAAAATGCTCATCGTAAACAAAGACCCCGAGCAAAAGCGTTATAGTTGGTGCTATATACTGCAGAAAACCCAGCAGCGACAATGGAATTTTTTGCGCGCCCTTTGCAAAATAAAGCAGCGGTAAAGCTGTGGCGGCGCCCGCACCGATTAACAGCAGGTCCGTGCTGAGCTTCGCGCTTAGGAATGAATTGCTTCCAGTAAAAAATAGAACAATCATATAAATGGCGGCAATTGGAGTCACAACCAATGTTTCCAGTGTTAAACCGACAGCCGATTCAACATTGATTACTTTCTTGACCAAGCCATACACACCGAAGGTCAACGCCAAGACAATCGCTACCCAAGGAAATTCGCCATGGGCAATTGTAATAATCAGCACTCCGATTGTAGCCAATCCGAATGATATATACTGATAAATCGATAATTTTTCTTTTAAAACGAGCATCCCCAACAAAATGCTTACCAGTGGATTGATATAATATCCGAGGCTCGTTTCAATCAAATGCCCATTATTAACGGCCCAGATATAGACAAACCAGTTGATACTAATCAAAATGGATGCCGTAATCAATGCATACATCTGTTTTTTTCTTCGGGCAAAACCCTTCAGAGTCTCCACAAGCAATCCCAATTTCTTTGAAAAAAATAGGACAAACACCATAAAAACAAACGACCAAAATACACGGTTTGCCAGAATTTCTTTTGCCTCTACCCTATTTAGCAGTTTCCAATAGATCGGCAATAACCCCCAAAGTAAATATGAAAAGGCAGCGTGGATTGCCCCCAGCTGAACTTCATTTTTTTTCATTTATCCCTTTGCCCCGTTTCCTTCTAGTCTCGAAATAATTTCTATTATACATGGAAACTTTATTATGGGGAAGATTATTTGCTTAAGTGCCTAATAGCAAAAAAGAAATCGGTGCTTTCACCGATTTCTTCGTTTTCTATCTATTTTTTGCGGCAGCCAATTCCTGCTGGCGCAATTCAACCCTGCGGATTTTCCCTGATGTTGTCTTCGGCAGTTCAGCCAAATATTCGATTTTCCTTGGATATTTGTATGGTGCTGTCAGCGTTTTAACATGTTCCTGGAGTGTTTTTGTCAGGTTAGGGTCAGCAGAATTCACACCTTCTACTAATACAACAAATGCTTTTACGATATAACCACGGATTTCATCTGGGCTTGCGACAACCGCACATTCTTTTACGAACGGATGTTTAACTAGGGCGTCTTCTACTTCAAACGGTCCAATTGTATATCCGGAGCTAATGATGATATCATCGCCGCGGCCTTCAAACCAGAAATAACCGTCTTCGTCCATTTTCGCCTTATCCCCGGTTACATAATAATCGCCGCGGAATTGCATGGCAGTTCTTTCAGGGTCCTTATAATAATTTTTAAACAGCGCTGGGGTTTCCACGTGAACGGCAATGTCGCCGATCTCACCAACAGCACAAACTTCACCTTCATCATTAATAATTTCCACCCGGTTGCCCGGTGTAGGTTTTCCCATTGAGCCCGGCCTTAGCTCCATGCCCTTGGTTACCCCAACAAGAAGCGTATTTTCGGTTTGGCCATAGCCATCGCGGACATCTATATTAAAATACTTTCTGAATATGTCAATCACTTCCCGATTTAGCGGCTCTCCAGCAGATACTGCACTATGGAGGTTTGGCAATTGATAGTCTGCCAAGTTATCTACTTTTGCCATTAACCGGTATTCTGTTGGTGTACAGCAAAGGACATTGACCTGATATTTTTCCAGAAGGGTTAAGTATGTTTTTGGCTCGAATTTTCCATTATAGACAAAACCAGTTGCACCTGAACCAAGAACGGACAAGAACGGACTCCAAATCCACTTTTGCCAGCCCGGACCTGCTGTCGCCCATACTGTATCGCTTTCTTCAATACATAGCCATTTGGCCGCAGCTGTTCTAAGATGGGCGAAGGCCCACCCATGTGTATGGACAACCCCTTTTGGATTACCAGTCGTTCCCGATGTGTAGGATAAAAACGCCATGTCATCTCTAATAGTGTCGGCAATTTGGAAATCATCTGAAACCTTATCCATTTCCTCATCCAAATGAATCCAGCCCGTTTCATCAGCCCCGATCACAAACTTGCTCAACTGGTCTGTTTCAGCGATATTTTTAAATTGATCAACATAAGGGTAATAGCTAACAACAGCCTTCACATCACCATGGGTAATACGGTATTTAAGGTCCTTCTCCCTCAGCATTTCCGAACTTGGGATCACTACCATTCCCGCCTTTAGCGCAGCTAAATAAACCACATACGCTTCAATCAGGCGGGGGACGATGACAAGGACAATATCACCTTTTGCCAGTCCGTTTTGCGCAAAGACATTCGCTGCCTTGTTTACCCGCTTCAATAGCTGTTCATAGGTAACTTCCTTTGTTTCCCCTGCTTCATTTTCCCATTTTAGTGCCACCTTTGCAGGATCTTTCGCAAAACGTTCAACTTCCGATACCAGATTATAACGTTCTGGTGCAATTAAATCTTCCCGTTTCATTTTCTTCCCCTCCAACTATTTTTTACTATTTGATGCTATTACCTAGTACTAATTATAAGACTTTTCATACAAAATAAAAAGAGAGAGCGGAAAAAATTCCACTCTCTCTGTAGCCATCATATTCTTTTTTAATTAACGAGAAAATCCGCCGCCTAATTGAGATTCAGCCATTGAAACTAGACGCTTTGTGATTTCACCACCAACAGATCCGTTAGCGCGTGAAGTAGTGTCAGCACCAAGGTTAACACCAAATTCTTGAGCAATTTCGTATTTCATTTGGTCAAGAGCCTGTTGAGCTCCGCTTACTACCAATTGGTTTGAGCTATTGTTGTTTGCCATCTATACTCACCTCCTTGTGAGTATAGAATGTGTAGATTAACTTAGCTTCATTCGAAATAAGAGTTGGTAATTATTCACAAAATTTTCGAGTATAACAAAGAAATATCCTTTGCCTTTCACGCTTTGGATAGTGTTAAAATAATTCATCAAACTCTGAATTTGAGTTCCAATCCGGTTTTATATGAAGGGTTTCAACTTCTTCTACAGCTTCTTTAATTAACGGTTCAAAATCAAAATAACTTTCATACTGGCTTACTTTTTCGCGCTTCGGTTTCGTTTTTGGTGAAGCCGGGACGAAAATTGTGCAACAATCTTCATATGGCCGATTGGATATGTCGAGTGTGTCAATTGCACTCGCGATTTTTATAATATCGGTTTTGTCCATCGAAATCAAGGGGCGCAAAATCGGTGTATTTGTGACCTCGTTAATCGCAAACATGCTCTCGAGTGTCTGGCTTGCAACCTGACCGAGATTTTCCCCAGTTATTATTGCCAGTCCCTCTTGCTTTGCCCGGATTTCATCGGTAATTTTCAGCATCATTCTTCTTGTCGACGTCATTGTATAATTTTCTGGAACCTGCTCCCGAATCGCCTGTTGGATATCAGTAAAATGAACAATATGCAGTTTCATCGACCCGCCACTGATTTCCGCTAATTTTTTACATAGATCAATTACCTTTTCCTTCGCCCGTTCGCTCGTAAACGGTGGGCTAAAGAAGTGAACCGCCTCGACCTCAACACCACGCCTCATCGCCTGATAGGCAGCTACCGGACTATCAATCCCGCCAGAAAGCATCAGCATAGCCTTTCCGCTTGACCCAACCGGAAGTCCGCCTGCACCTTGAATCGTCTCGCATGACAGATAAATCGCTTCTTTTCTAATTTCGACCCGTAGGTTGATATCAGGATTTCTCACATCCACTTTTAAATCAGGGATGTTTTGCAGCAAATACCCGCCAACAGCATGATTGGTTTCATCTGTATTTAATTCAAAGGTTTTGTCAGACCTTTTTGCTGTTACCTTGAAAGTTTGTCCGGGCTGATACAGGGACTTAACTAACTCTAAAGACTTCTTTTTCAATATCTCCACATCTTTTTCGATTTTGATGGCCGGACTAAAGGATTGAATCCCAAATATATTCTTCAATTTATTGACAATTTCTATCCCATTTTCTCCATTTAATAATACGTACATCCGATCTCGGCTTGCCTCTATTTTTATGTTTGGAAACGATGAGAGAGCAATTCGAACGCTTTTTCTCAACTTATCGACAAATTTATTGCGGTTTCTCCCTTTTGTTGATATTTCTCCATAACGGATTAAAATGCGGTCATAATTCATTTTTTCATTACCTTTCCTAATTGATTTACTGTATCTCTTATCGCCTTTATTACTTCCTTCGCTTCCTGTTCGGTATTTTCGAAAGACAAGCTTAGCCTAATTGCGCTCTCAGCCAAATCTTCAGCAACCCCCATAGCAATCAGGGTATGGCTCGGCGCTTTCTTCTTCGAGGAACAGGCGCTGGTTGTTGAGACAAACACGTCCCTCTGTTCAAGGGCATGGATAAATGTTTCCGATTTGATTCCTGTTAAGGAAAAATTTAAAATATGCGTAGCTGAATCTTCAGCCGGGGTATTGATTGTAATTCCTTCTATCTTCGACAACTCCGTTCGAAGCAGGTTATTGATTCGTTTCATCGACTTTAATTCGGACTCACTCTTCATCATCGTCAAACGGAGCGCTTTTGCCAACGAGACAAAGCCCGCCACATTCTCAGTGCCGCTCCTAAGGGTTCGTTCTTGATTGCCGCCGGAAAATAACGGAGTCAGCTTGACGCCTTCACGAATATATAAGACACCCGTTCCTTTTAAGCCATGGAATTTATGAGCCGATAATGAACACAAGTCGATTCTGCTTTCATTAATGGAAAGTGGAACCTTTCCAATTCCCTGTACCGCATCCACGTGAAACAGGATGGTTGGGTAATTCTTCAATAACTCGCCAATTTCCTTAATCGGCTGAATCGACCCTACCTCATTATTTACGTGCATGATAGAAACTAAAATCGTGTCCTTCCGGATAGCCTGTTCAACTGCCGAAAGGGATACCCTCCCGCTTTGGTTCACAGGGAGATAGGTTATCTCAAAGCCATCACGTTCTAGCTGTGCTGCGGCATCCCGAACGGATGGATGTTCAATTTTGGTCGTAATAATATGCCTGCCTCTGTTCCGGTTTTGAAATGCCGCGCCTTTAATGGCAAGATTATTGCTCTCCGTACCGCCAGAGGTAAAAAATATTTCACCCGGCTTTGTATTTAATAATTTGGCAACCTGTTCCCTTGCCTGGGTAAGCAGCTTCTCCGCCTGTCCGCCGAACCTATGCAGGGATGACGGATTTGCAAAATAGTCGTTCGAGACTTTCATAAAAGAATCCAATACTTCTTTATATGGCTTCGTTGTTGCACTATTATCAAAGTAAATCATGGTTTCACCCTTTTCTTTCACTGCCGAAATAAATCTTATCACAAATATATTATGTTGAAAAAATAAATGTAAACTCGCCGACTGGCAAGTCCGATAAGTCGACGACAGAGTCGTAGTTGAATTTATACTTTACTATTAGCTAAACGAAAAAAACCGACTTAAAAAATCGGTTTTTCAATACTTATTCAATGGCCGTGGTGGTTTTTATTTTCTTTAATGCCTCCGGGTCGATGCCCTCTAAAGAGGCGGCCGCCTCCTCCAAAGCCCGTTGGTAATCATATTGTCTGAATGCGTTCTCCGCTTCGCTTAACCCTTTTGCGACTGAAGGGTACCTAGTGCGATAACGGTTTCCGTATTGAATCGCCCGCTCTGCAAGCTTAACATTTTCCATTAGTTCAATGGTGGTATTGGCAAGCTTTTCTACCGTTAACACGGCAATTTCCAGATATTGATTCAATGCGGTAATATTTAGTGGTTTTTCCTCTAGCTGGTATTTGACATTTTGAATACTCTCATTTGTATCTTCCAGCAGGTACTTGTAATCTTCAGGTAACCCGGGAATATTCCCTCTTTGAACTTGCCTTAAGGTGTCTCCCACCTTTTTCGTCAGTTCCTTTACTTTTTCCCGCGCCTCCAATTCATCCTTCCTTAAGGCTTGGAGTTTCTCGGCAAAGTCCCTTTGCTCATCAAGGATCAAATCCAATTGTTCTTTTATTCCACTCAATTCCTCGCTAATAACGGATTGGGCAGTTTGATTTAACTTTATTTTTTCAGCTACAATTTCATAGCGCTTATATAGAGCAACGAGTTCTTTTTCCATGCTTGTCATCGTTTCCAAATCATGATCGGAGAGCCGATAACTAGCTTGTACATGGAGAACTTCTTTAGCAAGGCTCTTATTTTCTGCTTCCGCGGAACTTAGCAAATTAGAAGCTTCCGCCTCGTTCTTTATCACAAAATGTTTAGCATGAACCTCTTTTTCCAAGAGGTCAAATAAAATATCAATCCTTTGTTTTACCTCTTTTACCCCATCTAGAGCCTCATCAATTTCCGTCTTTTCAATTAAAGCTATGATTTCCTTAAGCTTGTCCTGGAGCCGATTGATTTCCTTATCCACATGTATATGCTCCAAGTAGTAGCCTTGTTCTAGCATTTCTTTGTAACCGGAAAGAACATCGCTTAACTGGTTCGGGAGCAATGACTGGCATTCGATCAGCAGCTGTGGAATAACATCCATATGATTTTTGACGGTGAATAATTTATTTTGAATCCAAAGGACAACCTCACGTGCTTCAAGATAATTTCCCTGTTCTGTTTTTTCTTCATAATCATGGAATTTATGAGTAACCTCATCCAGAGTGGTTTCCAAGGATTTTTCCGAATTTCCAAAGCTATGGCGATGAGCGAGCAAGTTTTTCTTTGATTCCCGATACAATTCTTTTAATTGCTCGATTTCTACTCTGTTTTTCTCCTCACTGCCAACAAGCTCATGAAGTTCTTCCAGAATATTTTTCACTTGTTTTTCGGTTTCCTGCAGTTTTTCATTGATTCTTTGTTGAACTTCCTTGGCTTTTTTAAAGCGGTAACGATCGATATACTCTTCGGCATCAAACAGCATTTCTTCTAAATCAGGAAGTTTCACAGTTACAACATCATCCCATTGATTCCGCCAGCGTTCAAACAGCTCCTCTGTTTGTCCTGTCATATTCAGCTGTTTAACTTTGGACATTTCATCCGGTATTGGCCGGTTAAACAAATCAATTTTCCATGCTTCAAGCCGATCCATTTCTTTAAAATGCTTCTTTTTGACAAAATACCCAAATACAAACACGGCCAGTATCAGGATAAACCCCCCGATGATATACTTCACTTGGTATGCCCCCTATTCCAAACAACAAACATAATCCATCTATTTAAAATACTCACGTTAAATTTAAATTCGATGCCTTAATGATACCATGTAAACGACATTTTTTGACTATTATTTTAATTTTTTTGTAAAAGAAAATAAAAATAATGACAGGTGTGAGTGGGTAAACAAATTTACGACAAAATAAAAAGCACTTCACCGGGTGAACGCTTCACCAGTCAGTGCTTTTACAAACATATCATTCTTTTAAAATGAGGAAAAATTCTAACCAGGGGTCAAAGGGAAGACAGGGTTATTTAATGACTGCCTCTTTTTTGGGCGTAATATTAGAACATAGCAGCTGCTCGATCCATTGATACAGTTCTTTCAAATATTTTTGTTCAAAGAACTGCTCGTTTGGAAAAACATACAACACTTCTCTCATATAATGCGTGTTTGTAAACGGCATCATTAATAATCCCTTTAACTGTATTATAAGGTACGGGATTGAATGTGGACGAAACTCATTCCATTCAAAGCCTCGTTCGAATATTTTTTGAAAATAAAATTTTTCTTTTAACGAATAGGTTGCCATGATTTCCCTAACCATTTGCGAATCAATTGACATTTCGCGATAAACAAAGCTGGCAAGCTGAAGATTTTGACATTGGAAATGCAGCAAATCCGCCACCACCCGCTTTAAACAAGCTTTCGCCCCTTTGTCAATTGATTTGTAGGCCTCTTCCATTCTGCCGATATATTGCTCAAAGAAATAAGTAAAGCAAAACTCCAATAGGCCGGCTTTATTCTCGAAATGATAAGCAATGGTCGCCGTGTTAACCTTGGCGGCTTTGGCAATATCCCTCATTGATGTTCCAGAATAACCTTTTGAATTAAATAACAAAATAGCAGCCTTAACAATTTCTTCTTTTGAATTTGGTTTCATTCCATTTCCCCCTTTAGAACACCAATATCCCCATACATTCTAATTCTTTGTGTTTTTATGGATTCCTTTATGAAAAAGTCGACAAAGTCTGCTTTTTTCCTTCCATTTCTGCTAAAATAGACTATAAAACTTATTGAAAAAAGGAGAAATTACATGTTTAACGTCGAAAAATATACGGACGACCGTCAAAAAAATTACGAACTATTGAAGAAACAGCTTCATGCTTTAATACACGATGAAAAAAATCAAATTGCCAATCTTAGCAATGCCGCTGCATTATTAAATCAATTTCTTGACCGAATCAATTGGGTCGGCTTCTATTTAATGGAGGATGGTGAATTGGTATTGGGACCGTTTCAAGGACTGCCGGCATGTGTCCGCATTCCTGTGGGCAAGGGTGTTTGCGGAACGGCAGTATCCAAACTGGAAACGCAGCGTGTTGCGGATGTTCATCAATTTCCTGGACATATTGCCTGCGATGCAGCCTCTCAATCAGAGATCGTCATTCCGCTTGTAAAAGGGGGAGAAATCATCGGGGTATTGGATATTGATTCACCAGAAAAGAATCGCTTTGACGAACTTGATCAGGCAATGCTGGAGGAATTTACAGCTATTTTAGTTGAGCATTTATAAATGAAAACTCGCCGACTGGCGAGTCCGTGAGGAGGAAGACAGAGGCGTAGTTGAATTTATGCGTTAAGAAAGTATAAAATTGGGCAAAATTTTATACTTTCTTATTAGCTAAAAAACCCGCCGTCGTTGTAGTGACCCCCTTGAGTTGGACTGAAAGTCCAACTCAAGGGGGTTTTTTATATGGTTAAGTTTTCAAGTGAATTTAGGG
>NZ_LMTJ01000005.1:0-112642 GCF_001510715.1 Bacillus sp. FJAT-29814 | reverse complement strand
TTGTAGTGACCCCCTTGAGTTGGACTGAAAGTCCAACTCAAGGGGGTTTTTTATATGGTTAAGTTTTCAAGTGAATTTAGGGCAAAAGTAGTTTTGGAGTATTTGGATGGAGGGGGAGGAACGCACGAACTAGCAAAGAAATATGGGATTGGTAGTCATACAACAATTCTTAATTGGGTAAATCAATACGAGAAATATGGGGCTAAAGCGTTCGAAATACGTAGTCCTAAGGTTGTTTATGATGGTAAGTTTAAATTAGAAGTATTAGAATGGATGTGGAGAAACAGAGCATCATTACCTGAGACTGCACTTCATTTTAATATATCTACACCCAGTACAATCTGGTTTTGGAAGAGGACTTATGAAGAGGAAGGTGTTGAAGCTCTGTATAAACGGAGAGGAAGACCAACTCAAATGACAGCTAAAGATAAGCACCAAAGAGGAGGAAATGAGGATTCCTCTGAACTTGAAAAACTACAACGTGAAAATCGCCTATTAAGGATTGAAAATGAATACCTAAAAAAGTTAAGAGCCTTAATTCAGGAGTCCGAGGATACCGACAAAAACAAGCGAAGGTAGTCACTGAATTAAGGGGGAAATATCGTTTAACTGAGATTTTGAAGGTCGTCGACCTTCCTAAAAGTGTATATTTTTACTATCAAAATCATGAAGAAACCAAACATGGTGACCAAAAATTAATAAAAGAAATCAAATCAATCAAAAGGGATAATCCAGCTTATGGGTATAGACGCGTTCAACTTGAATTAAGAAATCGTGGATGTAAAGTTAACCATAAAAAAGTTCAACGCATTATGCAGGATGAGCACTTACAGTCACAGGCATATATGAAAAAGAGTCGGAAATACAACTCATATAAAGGGACTGTTGGTAAAATTGCCCCTAATCGGCTAAACCGCAGGTTTAAAACAGACCGACCTTATCAAAAGCTTACAGTAGATGTCACAGAGTTACGCTGGGGAGATAAGTCCACAGAACACCGCTGTTATCTGGAACCTGTCATGGACCTTTATTCTGGTGAAATTCTGTCCTTTAACATTGATCTTCATCCTACTGTAAAATTTGCCTTAAAACCATTACATGAAGCCCTGGAGGCACTTCCCGAACTTCCTTATAGGACTACTGTTCATTCAGACCAAGGGTTTCAATACCAACATCGCAGCTAGGTAAAGGAGCTTAGGGAACATCATGTATTTCAAAGTATGTCACGGAAAGCAACTTGTCTTGATAATGCAGCAATGGAGAGTTTCTTCCACCTTTTAAAATCTGAAACAGTCCACCTTTACGACTATCAATCTTTTGAGGAGGTCGCAAAGGCAGCATCTGAATGGATTAGTTACTATAATAATTATCGAATTAAAGAAAAACTCGGTGGCAAGAGCCCTGTTCAGTACAGGCTTCTTACCACCGAGAAATCAGCGTAATATTTTTGTCCAACTTTATGGGGTCAGATCNTGGCAAGAGCCCTGTTCAGTACAGGCTTCTTACCACCGAGAAATCAGCGTAATATTTTTGTCCAACTTTATGGGGTCAGATCGTCGTTGGCGGGTTTTTTTATATCTTTTCTAAAGCCTGCTCCAGATCGGTCAGCAAGTCCTCATACGCTTCCAAGCCCACGGAAAGACGCAGCAGTGTCTCGGCAATACCCATTTTTAATCGCTCTTCCTTTGGAATTACAGCATGGGTCATCGTTGCTGGATGCTGGATTAAAGTTTCACACTCACCCAAACTAACTGCTATTTTAATTAACTGCAATTGATTCATGAATCGCTGCGCGGTATCCTTTGTCCCCTTAATCGAAAAGGAAATCATCCCGCCAGGCTGCTTCATTTGTTTTTTCATAATGTGAAAGTCGGGATGTTCCGGATCGCCTGGGTAAAAAATCGATTCAACCTTTGGATGGCTTCGAAAGAATTCAAATAATTTTTGGGCATTTTCGGAATGCCGATCCATTCGAACAGGCAATGTTTTAATGCCTCGAAGCAAGAGCCAGGCATCAAACGGGGATATAATCCCGCCGATATCTTTCTGGATACTTTTTGCCAGGTGGGAAATAAACGCCTTTCTACCAATCACCAAACCGGCAATCACATCACCATGGCCGCAAATATATTTTGTCGCACTGTGAATCACAACATCGCAACCCAGAGATATCGGTGTCTGCAAATATGGGGAGCAGAACGTATTATCGACGACGACTGGTATCCCCCTTTCCTTCGCCACCTGGGCCGCCATTTCCAAATCGATGAGCTTCATCGTTGGGTTAATTGGCGTTTCAATATAAATGCATGCGGTATTGGGGCGAAGTTCAAGTTCAAACGTATTGCGAGTATCCATATGGGAAAAACTGTGATCAATATTGTATTTCTCCTTTAATAACTGCAGCAGCCCAAAGGTACAGCCATATACCCCTTGGGAACAGAGAATATGGTCACCTGACTTGGTTAATTCGATCAGCACTGCACTGACTGCTGCCATTCCGGAAGAAAAGGCTAGCGCGGCTTCCCCTTTTTCAAGGATGGCGATTCTCTCCTGTAACATTTGGACTGTGGGATTGCCCAACCGTGAATAAATATGGCCCTCTTCCTGTCCAGAGAATCGTTTTTCTCCTTGTTCGGCAGTTTGAAAGGTAAAAGTAGAGGTTTGATATAATGGCGGCACTAAACTTCCTTGATGCTCCCGATTCCGATAACCAGCATGAATTGCTTCTGTTTCAAACCGCACATCCTCTTTTTCCAAAATTAGCCTCCTCCTTATGAAAACGATCTCAAATTTCTATAATATATGATCATGACATAATCAAAGACACCCGCTTTATGATTGGTATGTTTTGAAAACCGAAAATGTCCTTGACTTATTGGCTATTAAAATTATATAATATTCTTTGTGTAAAATATTGCAGCCTATGTGAATATCTTTAATGGTTCATTTTGTTCCTCATAAGGATATATGGACAAGCGCTTATGATGGTGCATCGCGTAACCCTCTGCTGCTAGGGCGATGGTGCATGAAAACAAAATGGCTATTTTGGAAGGTTCATAACGGTTTTTATTTTACAAATAAAAACAATAGAGGAGGAGTCTTTCATGGCTCGTTATACCGGCCCTAGCTGGAAATTATCCCGTCGTCTTGGAATTTCTCTAAGCGGCACAGGCAAAGAATTAGAAAAGCGTCCTTACGCTCCTGGACAACATGGTCCAAACCAACGCAAGAAGCTTTCTGAATACGCATTGCAATTGCAAGAAAAGCAAAAGCTTCGTCATATGTACGGAGTAACTGAGCGTCAGTTCCGCAACCTGTTTGTTAAAGCAGGCAAAATGGGCGGCGTTCACGGCGAAAACTTCATGATCCTTCTTGAATCTCGCCTTGACAACCTTGTATACCGTTTAGGTCTTGCACGCACTCGTCGTGCAGCTCGCCAGTTAGTAAACCACGGCCACATTTTAGTTGACGGTTCACGCGTGGATATCCCATCATACCGTTTAGCTCCTGGCCAAACAATCAGCGTTCGTGAAAAGTCACGCAATCTTGATGTAATCAAGGAAGCAATTGATGTAACCAACTTCATTCCTGATTATTTAACTTTCGATGCTGACAAGTTAGAAGGTACTTTCACTCGCTTGCCAGAGCGTTCTGAATTGGCTGCTGAAATCAACGAAACATTCATCGTTGAGTTCTACTCAAGATAATTGATTTGCTTATTAAATAGCAACCGCAAAAGCCCTAGAAACCGCGTTATATCAACGCTTCTAGGGTTTTTTATTTGTTCCTGCTTTGTAGACTTTTGTATTCTCCCCCAACCATTTGGGGGAGGTTTTGGGGGATATTTTTATAAAAATATACGTGGACAGACGCATCTGCTATATACAAATCCTACTAAAAATAAACTCACAGGCGTTTTTACCGACGAAATGAAAAAAAGAACTGGTAATATCAGAACCTAAATTCGATGTTCTACGAAAAGGTCTAGCTTGTGACATTAAGCCTGATAAGACAGGACTTCAAAAATCGCGGCCAATGGAAGTAGCAGCGGACATTAAATCAAGTTATCAAGAACTTTTTTTCTTTATTGATAGGATTTTAACTAGTTATTTATACATTATTTGTTGAATACACTAGCCAAAGGGACCATGGGAAATGGTACCAATTTCCTCCGGAATGGAGTGGTAATTGAATGGCTAACCAGCTTCAGCCAGGGCTAGAACTCCTGGCTAACCAGAAGATCACCGCAAACAATGGGCGGGCATTCCTGATTATGCAGGGCGATGGAAACTTCGTACTCTATGAAGTACATCGAGGCAAAAACATCTCTGTCTGGGCGTCCGGCACTAACGGCAGAGGCGGCGTGAAAGCAATCATGCGGGATAATGGCAGCCTTGTCATCTGCAATGCGAATGGCCAAACAGTCTGGGACTCAGGCACCGCTGGGAACCCCGGAGCATATCTCATCCTTCAAGACGATGGAAACGCGGTGATCTACACCAAACAGGGAAAAGCACTCTGGGATTCGGGAACATGGCGCCATAGTCGTAAGCTTGGTTTCGACCCAGCGGTTCACGGGTTTTTGTTTAGCAACAGTTTCGTCAATGCTGTGGCTAAAATTCCGGGCTATGGGCAGGTGACAACATATGGAAGGTGCGGCGGAATGACTTTTGCAGCACTCGACTACTTTCTCAAGGGCATTCCGGTTCCGAAATACACCCGGAATCTTTTCAACGCAAATGTTCCCCCGGATGGACACTGGCTTGCGGATTACATTTACAGCCGGCTTATGGACAGTTTCCTTGTGGTTTCCTCCATCAATTATGTTCGTTGGACCTTAGCGTCTGATCATTCTACCGTCCTTGGAGGAAAAGGAGTCACCCGATGGACGAAAGAGGATGAATTTCCAAAGCTGCGAGCGATTATCGACGCCGGTAAGCCGGTCGCCCTTGGTCTCATAGGCGCAACCAGCCTTGAGGAAATCGGATCGAAGAATCACCAGGTGCTAGCCTATGGGTATGAGTGGCACCCGAAGGCCGAAATTATGAAAGTGTTCGTGTACGATAACAACACGATCAGTCAGGAGGTGGTTTTGTCCTCCGAACCGGGCAACCCCCACTTTGACGCCACGAATACCAGCCCTTGGCGGGGCTTTTTCGTAGTTGACTACCAGCAAAAGAACCCTCCCGTGTTCACATCCAAGCCTCCTGCAGCCAATGCTGCGGTCCGGTACGGTCAGACCATCAAAGTAAGTCACCTTATGACAGGACTGACTCTCCATTCGCACGCACTGAACTACGGCCACAAGGGAAGTTCAGGTCAGCAGCAGGTCACCTGCTTCAAAGGAGCCGATGACAATGACTTTTGGAAGATCAAGGGGGCCAACGGAACACCAGCGAACCACAGGATCAATGAAGTAGTCCAACACGGCGATGTAATCCGGCTCGAGCATATGCCCACACAACGCAATCTGCACAGCCACCGCGGACACCCTTCCCCCGTCACAGGTCAGCAGGAGGTAACCGGCTTTGGCACCGGAGGCCAGGGAGACGACAACGATAACTGGCGGGTCGAGATTGACGGCGGTGGTCAGTGGACCGCACAGCGACGGGTGCGACTTGTTCACTTGCTCACCAACCATACACTTCACTCCCACCGAGGGTTCAGCGATGCCCGCTGGACGGCCGGCCAACAAGAGGTAACCGGCTTCGGCAACCGGGATGATAATGATTGGTGGTGGCTCCTCGAAATCCGCTGAGTGCAGCTTTGTTTCAAGATTTCCATACTTTGACCGTGAATTTCAACATCAGCTTGCCAGGATGATTAAGCTTGCAGTGTCTACGGCAAATTATTGAACGGCAAAACAGTCGCCAAGAGTGATCCGGTTCAGCTTAAGAATCAGGTAAAATCACCTAGCAGACTCATAAACAAACAGGTGAGGCAGCCCCAAGCTTTAAATCCATTACATTGGGGAAGGTTTTAAAAAATCCCACTTCACACCCCATAAAGAGTAGTGTTTTGGGAGCCGTTGAGTATCCCTCACGTTAATCGTTATCAAAACCTTGGAAACCTTGTTTCCAAGGTTTTTTTATTAAAAGGCTCTGTCATAGCTAGAGGTTGAATTCCCATATCTACACGAAATATCAACAATGAATAATAACAGAGCCTATTAAAAAGTAAAGCCGCACCGAATTTTTCGGTGCGGCTTCTATTTATTGCGCTTCGAATCCCCCAACCTCAACGACGTTGGATGGTGCAGATTCGTTACCGGCAATGTCTACTGCAGTTACATAATAAGATCCATTTATGGCGTTAAATGAAAGACTTGAACCGGCTGTAATGCTGGCTACTTTATTGGAAATGAAGCTTCCCTGGTAGACACGATAGCCGACGACATCATTATCAGGAGATGCTGTCCATGTCAATGTATTACCGGAAACTGTCAGGTAGACGCCATCCGGTTTCTTGCCATTGTCCCCCATTTTGGCACTTGAGACAAGAACTTTTCCCCAGCGGTCCCGATCCGGAATTAACTGATCAATGTTTTTGAAATCTTTTCCAACCATTCTTTCAACAAAGTCAGGGTTTAAGATTAAACCGGATTGTACAAACTCTTTCGGGGTAGAATCCAGGGCCAAATATCTTTTGCCGCCGATCGTTACAAACTGACCTTCAATCAAACTGTCATCGACCTTCGTTGGTACATCCTTCACGTTAAAATAATCACTTTCAATTAGGCCCGCTTTTGAACAGGCATCGGACGGAAGCAGTCCCGAAACGGCGCAATAACTGCGCTTAACAATGCCCTCCGGAGTCGGGAAGGTATCTTTTGGTGCGACTAGCTCTGGTTTAATTTTATAAGCGGCATTAATAAGCTGAGCCCAAAGATTATTTGTCCGCTGGCTGTAAGAGACAGGACCGCCTCGCAATGATTTCGGCGTATCATAGCCGGTCCAGATTCCAAAGGTAATGTTCGGATTCATCGCCACAAACCAGGAATCTACATACTCATTCCCTGTACCCGTTTTGCCTGCCCAATCAGCACTGAAAGCCAGCTTGCCCTTGATGCCGGCTGCTGTCCCCGAATTGATGACATCGCGCATCATATCAAGCGTCAAGAAAGCGGTCTGCGGTTTGAAAACATCTACTGGCTTAACCTCATGCTGATAAACAATTTTGCCGCTCTTATCGACAATTTTTTCAATCATATAGGCATCAATAAATTTCCCGCCGTTTGCATAAGTTGCAAATGCGTTCGTATTTTCCTCAACAGTAACGCCGTTTTTCATTGAACCGAGTGCGGTCGCCAGGTTCGTATAATCATCATTTCGAAGAGAGGTGAATCCCATCTTTTCGAGATATTTTGCCGGTTTCTGATCAAGGATTTCCGAGTATAACTTTACTGCCGGCACGTTATATGACTTCGCAAGGGCATATCGTGCGGAAACCAAGCCACTATAGCGGAAATCATAGTTTTGCGGCCACGGCTTTGCTCTTCCGGGAATAAAATTCAACGCCACGTTTGGCAACGGAGTTCCTGGAGACGCTTTGCCCAGTTCAATGGCCGGTCCATATACAAGCAGCGGCTTCATTGTCGAAGCATTTGGCCGGACTGCGCTAGTAGCATGGTTTAGCTGCTGTTTATTATAATCTCTCCCGCCGACAAAGCTGATGATTCTTCCTGTCTTATTTTCAATCAGCTGGGCGCCAACCTCTACAGGCTCCATTACGGTAATTTTTTCACCCGTATCTGGGTCTTCCTTTTCTTGCGGTTTATCCGGACCGTAGTCTCTATAATTATCCTTGATTACCTGCATGGCATCGTAAATTTCTTTGTCAATCGTTGTATGAATTTCATAGCCATTTTGGCGTAAATTTTGGCTGGCCAACCCTTTATACTTGTAAAACAGGCTTTCATCCTTTTGCAGGTCCTTTTCAGAATAGCCATCCTTTTCCGCTAATACTGTCGTGAGAACGTCAATGGCCCGCTTTTCAATCTCAAACGTCACCCACGGATAATTATCAATCGGATTGGCAGTTGGCTGCGTAAAATCCTGGGTAATATCGTAGGCCAATGCCTCTTGGTATTGGGTCTCGTTAATATAACCGCCATCCAGCATTCGTTTCAGCACGGTTTTCATTCGAGAAATTCCAGGTTCAAGATTCGTTTTTCTTTGCCCATCCCTTGTAAACGGGGTGTACCCGAAAGGACTTTGCGGCAATCCGGCAATGAAAGCTGCTTGCGGCAGCGAAAGTTCTGCAGCCGTTTTGCCAAATATTCCTTTGGCGGCGGCCTGAACTCCGGCAATATTCCGTCCGGAAGCGTTCCGGCCAAAGGTTGAGACATTTAAGTACGCTTCAAGAATTTCTTTTTTATCAAAAAATTTCTCCAGGCGGAGCGCCAGCAAAATTTCATTTGCCTTGCGCTGGAACGATACCTCGTTGGTGAGAATTTGGTTTTTGATCAATTGCTGGGTCAAGGTACTGCCGCCCGATTGAATCGGAGAGTTGGTTACCTCCTGGAAAAGCGCGCGGAATACCGCTTTTGGCACAACCCCTTGGTGCTGGTAAAAGTACTCATCTTCTGTGGCAACGACCGCATTAATGAGGTTTTCTGATACCTGATCAAGTTTGACCTCTTCCCGCTCCAAATCTGTCCTCAGTTTTCCCAAATAAACATTATCAGCAAAATATAATTCCGATGTTTCCGTATAATTATAAATATCTTTTTTCATGCTATCATAGGAACGGACAGGTTCGTCTTTTACCAGAGAAGCAAAATAACCGGCACCCACCCCTGTCGCAAAGGCGCCGCCTATAATAACAACCGACAAAATAAGCAGAAATAAATTCCAGAAGACCGAATAGGTAATTCGGACTCCTTTAACCGTTTTTTTATGAGTCAACAAATTTATGACGGATTGGGCCTTTTCCATCCAAACTTTCCATTTTTCATTCATAGCATCACCTCTAATAAAATCACCTACAATTATAGCATATGAAGCCTGTAAATATTGACAACGTTCTACAATTTTCTAAATTTTCCATTTGGCGTTTGACATTAGGATGAATATATGATAGAAATATTATTAATTTAATTTTTATAAAAAGCTTTGAAGGGAACCAATCGTAGTTCTTCTATCCCTGTTTTTAGAGAGGCAGCGGCCGGTGCAAGCTGTCACATATAGGAGAATGAATTACATCCTTGAGCTTTCTCTGTGAAGTTAGTAGCGGAGACCGGTTTAAACCGTTATTTTTTTGAGTTGGAGGAATTTTCCTCAAGCTGGGTGGTACCGCGTATATATACGTCCCTGCAATTTGCAGGGGCGTTTTTATTTTTATTTTGGAGGTCTTGTATAGTGAATTTATTAGAGGATTTGAAGTGGCGTGGCATTATTTATCAGCAAACGGATGAAGAAGGATTGAAAAACCTTTTGGATAACGAAAAAATTTCTCTGTATTGCGGAACGGATCCGACGGCAGACAGTTTGCATATCGGCCACTTAGTGCCATTTTTGACGCTGCGCAGATTCCAACAGCATGGACATCGCCCAATCGTTTTGGTCGGCGGCGCAACCGGCATGATTGGCGACCCAAGCGGAAAAAGCGAAGAGCGAAAGCTGCAAACAATCGAAGTTATTTTGAAAAATTCCGAGGGGATTAAAAAGCAACTGGAAGCCATCTTTGAGTTTGAAGGCGATAATGGCGCCATCATGGTCAATAACTATGATTGGACCAATTCCATGAATGTAATTGCGTTCCTGCGTGATGTCGGTAAGCACATCGGCGTGAACTACCTGTTGGCAAAGGATACAATTGCCTCGAGGCTCGAAACGGGAATATCCTTTACCGAGTTCACCTACACGATTTTGCAGGCGATGGATTTTAATCATTTATATGATCATTTTAATTGCAAATTGCAAATCGGCGGCAGTGACCAGTGGGGCAACATTACCTCGGGGCTTGAATTAATTCGCAAGATGCACGTGGAAGAAACAAAAGCATTCGGGATGACAATACCGCTTGTCACCAAATCTGATGGAACCAAGTTTGGCAAAAGCGAAGGCGGCGCGGTATGGCTCGATCCGGAAAAAACAACTCCATACGAGTTTTACCAGTTCTGGATTAACACGGCTGATGCCGATGTTGTGAAGTACCTGAAGCTTTTCACGTTCCTTTCTAAGGAAGAGATCGAAGCGTTAGAGGTGAGTGTACAAGAAGAGCCGCACCTCCGTAAGGCCCAAAAGGCTTTGGCTGAAGAGATGACTCGTTTGATTCATTCTGATGAAGCCTTACAGCAGGCAATCAAAATTTCACAGGCGCTATTCAGTGGCGATGTCCGCAGTTTATCGGCTAGTGAGATAGAGCAAGGTTTTAAGGATGTACCATCTTATACTGCGCAGGGGGAATCAGACCTTGTTGAACTGCTGGTTGCCGCCAAAATTTCTCCTTCGAAGCGCCAGGCCCGAGAGGATATTGGGAATGGTGCGGTAACAGTAAATGGAGAGAAGATTACTGATACTGCTTATGTTCTTCAAGATGCGGACAAAATTGAAGGTCGGTTTACGATTATTAGACGAGGGAAAAAGAAGTATACGTTAATTAAGTACTAATAACAAAAACCCAAACCGAGAATGAGGTTTGGGTTTTGTTTATATATTAGTCTTCCATCGTAGACAAATCACCGGTCGGCAAGTTCAATTCCCATGCTTTTAACACACGTCTCATGATTTTACCGGAGCGGGTTTTTGGCAACTTGTCGCGGAAGTCGATTTCGCGAGGCGCCGCGTGGGCAGCCAAGCCTTTTTTGACAAATGTTCTAATTTCTTCCTTTAACTCATCAGTTGCCTCATAGCCATCACGGAGGGCAACAAACGCCTTAATGATTTCTCCGCGGACAGGGTCCGGTTTACCGATAACGCCGGCTTCTGCAACTGCCGGATGTTCAACGAGCTTGCTCTCCACTTCGAACGGTCCCACACGCTCGCCGGATGTCATGATAACATCATCGACACGTCCCTGGAACCAGAAGTAGCCATCCTCATCCATGTAAGCAGAGTCACCGGATACATACCAGCCATTTGGCATAAAGTAGGATTCATATTTTTCAGGGTTATTCCAAATCTTATGCATCATCGATGGCCAACCCTTTTTAATTGCCAGGTTGCCCATCCGATATGGCGGAAGTTCATTGCCTTGGTTATCGACAATCGCCGCAACGACACCAGGAATTGGTTTGCCCATTGAACCTGGCTTGATTTCCATGCAAGGGTAGTTGCTGATTAACTGGGCTCCGGTTTCCGTCATCCACCAGTTATCGTGAATCCGTTTGTTGAATACCTTGGCGCCCCATTTGACAACCTCTGGGTTCAATGGCTCACCGACACTCAATACATGTCGAAGACTGCTCAAGTCGAACTTTTTAACAAGCTCATCCCCTGCACCCATCAGCATCCGGAACGCAGTCGGGGCGCTGTACCATACGGTTACGCCAAAGTCCTCTATCATTTGATACCAGGCTTCAGGGCTGAAGCGGCCGCCAATAATAACGTTAGAGGTTCCGGTTAACCACGGTCCAAAAATCCCGTACGAAGTCCCTGTAACCCACCCTGGGTCAGCCGTACACCAGTAAACATCCTCTTCTTTCAAATCGAGTACCCATTTCGCCGTTTGATAATGCTGAATCATCGCATTATGTACATGCAGTACTCCTTTAGGCTTTCCGGTTGAACCGGAGGTATAGTGAAGGATTAGGCCGTCAGTCCGGTCAACCCATTCAATTTTAAGATCCTTGCTGGCTGCTACAAATTTTTCTAGGAAGTTCACAAATGGACCCTGCTCGTCGACGTTTTTCCCAACGAGGAAAATAGTCTTTAAAGCAGGCAGTTCATTAACTGGGACACGCTCCAACAATTCAGGAGTCGTGACTAAAACCTTTGCTTCGCTGTCTTGCAAACGATCCCTTACAGCACCTTCCATGAATGCTTCAAATAAAGGGCCGACAATTGCTCCAAGCTTGATCGCACCCAAAACAGTGAAGTAAAGCTCAGGAGAACGCGGCATGAAAATAAACACGCGGTCACCCTTCTCCACATCCCCATAATTCTTTAACACATTCCCTGCTTTGTTGGAAAGCTCCTTCATTTCCTTAAAGGTATACTTCTCATTTCTTGAAGCATCACGATAATATAGGGCCACCTTATTTTTTCGGAACGTGTTGACATGGCGGTCAATGGCTTCGTATGCCATGTTAACAAGCCCGGTTTCACTCCAGGAAAAAGCCTTTTCGGTCTCCTTCCAGTCAAAGCTCTGGTAGGTCTCTTCATAATTCCGCAAGTTGTGCTCCCCTTGCACAACTGGTAACGCTTCCACTTTCATTGAATCTCCCCCTTTGAAGTATTGTAAGATTATTATAGTACAATTGATAACTATTCACAATTTTAAAAATATATTTATTTTTGAAAAACTACAAGTCTGCAGCAACACGCTAAATTTTAAGAAAATTTAGTGAAAACGCTTTTAAGCTGGTAAATTCATGTATAATAGACTTGATATTACTATAGATTTTTTTCCAGGGGTGACCAAATGGAGCATAAAAAAACCTATAATGCCAAGGAATTAAAGACTCCTCACGGGAAATTAATAATCGAAGGACCAGTTTCCTCTGAAAAACTGGCAGGCTACGATTTTCATGAAGACCTTGTTGCCTTTCGCCCGCCGGTACAACAGCATCAGGCGCTAATTGGAATTGCCGACTTGGAAGAAGGAAGAATTATTATTGCCCGCCATCAAAATACCATCGTAGGCTATGTTACATTCCTATATCCGGATCCGCTCGAACGCTGGTCGGAAGGAAAAATGGATAATTTAATAGAGCTAGGTGCGATTGAAGTAATCCCAAAATTCAGAGGGTGCGCCGTTGGAAAAAACCTGCTGATTGTGTCCATGATGGATGATGCCATGGAGGATTACATAATCATTACCACTGAGTATTATTGGCATTGGGATTTAAAAGGCACTAAATTAAATGTTTGGGAATATCGAAAAGTTATGGAAAAGATGATGAATGCCGGGGGATTAGAATGGTATGCAACCGATGATCCCGAAATTTGCTCACACCCGGCAAACTGCCTGATGGCCAAAATCGGTAAGCGCATTGACACCGAATCGATTCAGCGATTCGACCGCCTCCGTTTTATGAACCGCTTTATGTATTAATCTTAAGAACCGAGGGGATGGCTAATGATTGTTGAAGAAATCATGAAAACGGATGTAGCTACGCTCCATCCAACAGATACAATCGCAGATGCGATGGCTTTAATGGAAGTAAGGAAAATCCGTCATATTCCGATTGTCGATCATGACAAGCATCTAGTCGGACTGGTAACAGTTGCAAAAATTAGAGAAGCAACTCCATCCATTTTTCATGCAAATGAACATCCTGAAATTTTAAAAAAGACACTAGATACCATAATGGAGCGTGACGTTATTACCGGACACCCGCTGGATTTTGTCGAAGAGACTGCCGCTCTTTTCTATGAACATAAAATCAGCTGTATCCCTATTTTAAATGATAGAAAACTAGCAGGGATTGTCACGGAAACTGATTTATTGCGGACGATGATTGAACTGACAGGTGTTCATCAACCAGGATCCCAAATCGAAGTAAGGGTACCGAACATTTCAGGCGCCCTTAGCGATGTAGCTGGCATTATCCGCAAACGAAATGCCAACATTCTTAGTGTTCTTGTTTACCCGGATAAGCAAGATGGGGCATTCAAAATTCTCGTCCTCAGGGTTCAACTGATGAATCCGACCGGACTAATCCAAGACCTTAAACAGGCAGGACATCAAGTACTATGGCCAAATCTGCCGGGGATGAACATATGAAAGACAGCTGTTCCTTTATCTATTCGGAAGAATTGTTGAAATATAAATTCAGCAGCCATCATCCGTTTAATCAATTCCGGCTTAAACTGACAGTGGACTTATTAAATAAAATCAATGCACTGGACCCGCAACAGGTGATTCCACCGCGTATGGCAACAGAGGAAGAATTAACATTAATCCATGACCCAAGCTACATCGATGCAGTGAAAAAGGCTGGACAAGGTGCTCTGCCACAGGGCATTGCTGAAAACTATGGCCTTGGCACTGAAGATACCCCTATTTTCCCCAACATGCACAAAGCTAGTGCCTTATTGGTAGGCGGCACATTGACCGCTGTCGACCAGGTCATGACCGGAAAGGCACTTCATGCGCTGCATCTTGGGGGCGGCCTGCATCACGGCTTTCGGGGGAAAGCCTCCGGGTTTTGCATTTATAATGATAGTTCTGTCGCAATTAAATATCTTCAGGAAAAGTATAATGCCCGGGTGTTATATGTCGATACGGATGCCCACCATGGCGACGGCGTGCAGTGGTCCTTTTATGACGATCCCAATGTCTGTACTCTTTCGATTCATGAAACGGGCCGTTATTTATTTCCCGGAACAGGAAATATTAATGAGCGCGGCCAAGGGGCTGGTTATGGATATTCATTTAATATTCCTGTCGATGCCTTTACCGAGGATGAATCTTGGCTCTATGCTTACAAAAATGCCTTTAAAGAGGTGGCAGAATTTTTTAAGCCTGATGTGATTTTGACGCAGAACGGCGCCGACTCACATTACTATGACCCGTTAACCCATTTATCGGCTACAATGAAGATTTATCGGGAAATTCCGAAACTTGCCCATGAAATTGCCCATCAATACTGCGGCGGCAAATGGATTGCGGTTGGCGGCGGCGGTTATGATATCTGGCGTGTTGTCCCTAGGGCGTGGGCGCTTATTTGGCTTGAAATGACCGGAAATCCAAATTGTTACGGCAACTTGCCCGCCGACTGGGTAAGTCAATGGCAAAAGCAAGCTCCCGTCAATCTGCCCCTGGAGTGGGACGACCCGGAAAGCTTGTATCCTCCGATACCAAGGAAACCGGAAATCACCGAAAAGAATCTACTCACCCTCGAAAAAGCAATGTATCCAATTCGCAGCCATCCAAGAAGTGAATCGAGTTAATAGAAAAAGGCCAACCAACCTTGCCCCAAAAATTGTCGAGGAAGTTATTCTTCGGCAATTTTTTTGTCATGAGATGCAGTCCCATGACGCGTTCGGTTTGTTTTTTCCCTCAGACACGTCATGAGATGTAGTCCCATGACGCGTTAGGCTAGATGTTTCCCTCACACACGTCATGAGAAGCAGTCCCATGACGCGTTAGGCTGGTTTTTTCCCTCAGACACGTCATGAGATGCAGTCCCATGACACGTTCGGCTGGTTTTTTCCCTCGGACACGTCATGAGATGCAGTCCCATGACGTGTTCGGCTAGATTTTTCCTTCAGACACGTCATGAGATGCAGTCCCATGACGCGTTCGGCTAGATTTTTCCCTCAGACACGTCATGAGAAGCAGTCCCATGACGCGTTCGGCTGGTTTTTTCCCTAAGACACGTCATGAGAAGCAGTCCCATGACGCGTTCGGTTAGATTTTTCCTTCAGACACGTCATGCGAAGCAGTCCCATGACGTGTTCGGTTGGTTTTTCCCCTCAGATACGTCATGAGTGGCACCCATGACGTATTGAGCTAGATTTTCCCCTCAGACTTGTCATGAGAGATGACTTATCCAAGTTTAATTAGTCTTCCCTCAATTTTCGTCATTAGAGCTGTTCTTAGTAATCTTGTCATTGGTTGTATGGAGGATTCTTTTATTATAAAAACTCTGTTGGTTTGTGCGGAAGGCACGAAGACTCCTGCGGGAGTGCGGGGCAGTGGGAGACCCCGCAGGCGCATGCGCTGAGGAGGCTCCCCGGCACGCCCGCGGAAAGCGAAGTGCCTCCTCCTAAAAGCTATCGCTTTTAGTCGTGCGATGCTAATGCTGCCGAAGCTTTCCTTGTGGAGCACAAATCAACAGACAAGTTGTATCTGCTATGTATAAATTAGTAAGGAGAATAATAAAAGGATGTAAAAATTTTTTATATGTCTAAGGCCAACAGCAAGCTGTTGGCCTCTTTCAATTTTATTCTCTTGTCGATTGTCGATGTTCAATTCTATGAGGGAGCACGACAGTCTGTTCCTCTACCTTTTCCTTGTTCATCAGCTTGGTCAACAGACGCATCGCCACCGCACCGATATCATATAACGGCTGAACGATCGTGGTCAGCTGTGGGCGTACCATCAGTGACAACCGAGTGTTGTCGGAAGTAATCACTTCGAAATCCTCAGGGATGTGATAGCCTTTATCTTCTGCCCCATGAACAACACCAAGGGCCATTTCATCCGCCCCGACAAAAATGGCAGTCGGTTTGACCGGAGCTTCCAACAGTTTCTCGAAGGCTTCAATTCCGGAGTCGTAAGTATATTCTCCTTCAATAATCAGTTCCTCATTAACAGGAATATTTGCCTCCGCTAATGCCCGCTTATAGCCGTTTAGTTTCTTTACGGAAATATCCGGTTCGTAAAGAGGACTTATGACAAAAGCAATCTGCTGGTGGCCTCTATCGATAAATTCCTTTACAGAATCATAAGCAGCCTGTTCATAATCAATATTGACTGACGGGATTTGTTTTGATTCTTCAATGGATCCGGCCAGGACAATCGGAACTTGTGATCTTTCAAATTCTTCAACATGGTCTGGAGTAATATGTCCGCCCATAAATACGATGCCATCAACTTGCTTGCCGAGCATGGTATTTAATAAATGCAGCTCTTTGTCCTTATTTTGATCAGAATTGCTTAAGATGATATTGTACTTATACATGGTCGCAATATCTTCAATCCCACGTGCCAGTTCAGCAAAAAAGATATTCGAGATATCTGGAATGATGACCCCGACGGTAGTTGTCTTTTTACTGGCCAATCCTCTTGCCACAGCATTAGGACGATACCCTAATCGATCAATGACTTCCATAACTTTTTTTCTTGTAACCGGTTTTACATTCGGGTTTCCGTTCACAACACGTGAAACCGTGGCCATCGATACATTTGCTTCACGGGCCACATCATAAATCGTAATATTATTCACTAGTAACACTCCCCTAAAACGAGCATTGTTTACTTTATTTTACAACAACAACAAGGATTCTAGTCATGACTGCTTTTTGTGAGAAAGTAAACAAACTTAATTTATGTATTTAATGATACGACAAGAAGGTCAAAGCCGCAATTGCCTTTGTCAACATTTTTCGCAATAATGCCAAAAAACCTCCCGCACATAATTAAGATGCAGAAGGTTTTTTTGCAGCTTGGTTTAAAGTTTAACAAAGTTGGAAGCTAGCAGTTCATTATAGAAATGATCAAACTGCTCCAAATTCATTTGCTGCTGGGCATCAGATAGGGCCACTGCAGGATCCGGATGGACTTCGGCCATTACGCCGTCTGCTCCGATCGCAATTGCCGCCTTTGCCGCAGGAAGCAATAAATCTCTTCTTCCGGTTGAGTGGGTAACATCGACCATTACAGGTAAATGAGTTTCTTGCTTTAAGATTGGCACGGCAGAAATATCGAGCGTATTTCTTGTTGCCCGCTCGTATGTTCTAATGCCGCGTTCACAAAGAATGATTTGCCCATTTCCCTGTGCCATGATGTATTCGGCGGCATTAATAAATTCCTCAATGGTTGCCGCAAGACCGCGCTTCAATAGAACTGGTTTATTGACTGCGCCGGCAGCTTTCAACAATTCGAAGTTTTGCATATTGCGGGCGCCGATTTGAATGACATCAAGGTAATCGACAGCCATCTCGATATCGGCTGGATTGACAATTTCACTGATAACAGCCATATCGTATTCGTTAGCCACACGTTTTAATATTTTTAAACCTTCAACACCTAGCCCTTGGAAATCGTATGGAGAGGTTCTTGGCTTATACGCACCTCCGCGCAGAAGCTTAAGTCCTTTTTGCTTCATCGCTTTTGCTACGGTAGCTACTTGTTCATATGATTCAACAGCACATGGGCCGAACACAAAGTGCGGTTTACCATCGCCAATCGTTTCACCTTTTAACGTTACGATGGTATCTTCAGGCTTTTTCTTTCTCGATACTAGCAATGCCTTCTCATGATCATCTTTTTGCAGATTTAAACCTGCCTTGAAAATTTCCTTAAAAAGGTGATCGATGGTTGAATTATCAAACGGTCCGTCGTTATGTTCCTTGATGACTTCTAGCATTTTTCTTTCACGGACTGGATCGTAACGGTATACCCCCTGATTCCCTTTTACCCGTCCAATCTCTTGGACGAGGAGAGCTCTTTCATTAATCAGCCTCAATAACTCCACGTTTAATTCGTCCATACGTTCTCTTAATTGATCTAATTCATTTTTGCCCATCATCTTCCCCGTCCTTTCGTTTGTAATTCAGCTTTGTTCCCCATCATTATGAGCTAAGCATGGGAGTAAGTTACTGCCTCACAAATTGAAATTTTTCAAAAATATAATTTCTTTAATAATTAGGGTTTATTATAACGAAAATATTTATGTTTGTCACTCTTTTTTCTTTAATAATTAAACGCTTTTAAGCGTTAAAGCGTTTAAAGGAGTGATAATATATTAGTGTATGCTCTTCGTTTTAATTTGTGCCATTTTTACTGGTTATCATTTACAGCATTTTGTAATGCACGATTGGTAATCTTCCAATGGGAAGCATTCCATAGCGCTTGACCATTCAAAAATAAGATTGCCTGCGGGGACTCATGTTTGATGGCGAATTTTTCTGCTATTTGATTTGATAATGGGCGTGATTCCTGAACTGCTAGGTAGTATGTCGGAATGCCCGCGTTTTCGGAAGAAAATTTTTCGTATTCGTTATAGGCGGCCTGGCTGATTGGGCAAGTTAAACTATGTTTCAGAAAATAGAACTTATCTTCTTTGTTCAGTATTTCCTCAAATTGTTGGGCTGTTTCAATTTTTACAAGCATTGTTATAACCTCCAAAAAAATAAACGGTGAAGTAATTTTATCACTTCACCGTTGCTATCACAAATAATGTGTTTTAGTCTGCTAAAGCTTTACCTTGCTCTCTTCTTCATCGAAGGCTTTTTGAGCTTCCGCCAATTTTCTTCTGATTTCATCGCTTTTTGAAGTGCCCGCAGCTTTATTGCTGCCTGAATTGGAATTTGGGCCTTGGATGGAAATATACGCCTGTTCCGATTCCTCCAAAGCGGCATCTTGAACGTGAGGTTTTCCTTTTACCTTATTGAGCAAGTCCGTTGATTGCTGGGCAAGTCCTTGGGAAAGAGTAATGGTCTTGGCCTTCACGTTTTCCGTTAAATCCAAAATCGAATCCTTTCTGACTGAATCGCGCAGTTCCTTCCCCGTTTTGGTTGAAAAAAGTAAAGTGGCCGCCGCCCCAATCACCCCGCCAACAATCGCACCCAGCAAAAAGCTGCTTGATGAGTCCTCCTCGTTCCGGCTTTGGTTTGTTTCACGCAGTTCGTATTCCCTTTTGGTCATATTCACTCCAACCTCCTTGAAAAAATTATTGCGAACGAACTCTTTGTTTCTCTTTTACATTTTCTTCGACTTTAGCCTGTTTTCGTGCCTGCCACTTATCCTTCAATTCCAGAAATACATTGGTCCATTGGACGATTTGTGATACAGTTTCTTTGCTGTCCTCTACCTGCTGGTCGATGGAATTTGTGATATTTTTTAACGACCCATTAAACTTTTTTACGGATGTGCCGACGTCTTTGACCGCATCAACGACACTATTCAACTGCTCCGATTTTTGCTGCAAATCGTCAGCCAGAGCATTTGTTTTTTGCAATAAAGAGGTCGTTTCACTCGTCACGCCTTCAAGCTGCTTTTCCAACCCTTTCAGGGTGTCTGAGACACTGTTCAGCGTAACCTTCAGGGATTTTAATGTTGCCGATAAATAAATCACGAGCACAAAAAATGCGATCGCGACCAAGGCCGCGCTTAAGTATAAAATAATTTCCACCAATAAAACCTCCGTCAAATTCCTATCATTATGTATAACCCATCATGCCAATGATTAAACCATGACAATATCTTATACTACTTCCATTCTTTTGTCCTATTTTCCTGCCATTTGTTATAAAAATTTCCTCATAACAAAAAAGGATGCCAGCTTTTTGCTGGTATCCCCTGTTTACTATTAAACAATTTGTTTTTCATAGGATTCCTGGAACTTCTGTATGTCCCCTGCTCCCATAAAGATGATGACACTGTTTCGATGTTCTTTTAACACAGAAGTGTTATCTTCAGAAAGAATTTCCGAACCAGGAATTTTCTCCTGCAAATCCTCGATTGACAGCTTCCCATGTTTTTCCCTAGCAGAGCCAAAAATCTCGCATAAATAGGTTTTATCCGCCAAGCGCAGGCTTTCGGCAAAATCGTCCAAAAACGCCTGTGTTCTTGTGAATGTATGCGGCTGGAACACGGCCACGATTTGGCTGTCAGGATATTTTTGCTTGGCAGCATCAATGGTAGCCTTGATTTCTGTTGGGTGATGGGCATAATCGTCAATTAAGATTTGACCGCCGAGTTTTTTCTCAGTAAATCTTCTTTTTACACCTTGGAACGTTGTGAGCCGATCTTTCACAATCGCAACGTCAATTCCTTCATAATGGCAGACGCCAATGACCGCAAGAGCATTTAGCACGCTATGGTCACCAAAGGTGGGAATGGAAAACGTATCATAATAGGTATTACGGATAAACACATCGAAGCTTGTTCCTTCAGTGGTTTTTACAATATTGGCCGCCTGATAATCATTTTCCTCTTGGAATCCGTAGAACAAGACAGGAACCTTTGCTTGGATTTTTTGAAGCTGTTCATCATCTCCATAGGCAAATATCCCTTTTTTCACTTGAACGGCCAATTCCTGAAATGCCGAAAAGACATCGTCAATATTGGCAAAATAATCAGGATGGTCAAAATCGATATTTGTCATGATCGCATAATCAGGAAAATAGGATAGGAAATGCCTTCTATATTCACAAGCTTCAAAAACAAAATATTCAGCGCCTTCTTCCCCTTTTCCGGTCCCATCACCGATTAAAAAGGAAGTAGGTTTTGCCCCGGCGATCACATGCGCCAGAAGCCCTGTCGTTGATGTTTTCCCATGAGCGCCCGTAACCGCAACGCTCGTAAAATTTTGCATAAAATCTCCCAAAAATCGATGGTACCGTACAATAGGAAGTCCAAGCTTCATCGCTTCTTGAATTTCTTCATGGGTATCAGGAAAAGCATTCCCTGCAATAATCGTCATACCTGGCTGAATATTTTCCTTTTGAAACGGGAGCATTTTAATTCCCGATTGCTCAAGGGCAGCCTGAGTAAAAAAGCGCTTTTCGACATCGGAGCCTTGCACTTGAAATTTCATATCGTGCAGCACTTGTGCAAGTGCACTCATTCCAGACCCCTTTATACCTACAAAATGGTAAATTGTCATAGAAGAACCTCCAACCAACGTATCTGTAAAACAGTATATGACATCTGTCTTTATTTGTTATTCGGAATAACAACGGGTGCAGATGTACTGCCTTTAGTTAAAACATATTTCACTATTATAGCACTGTTCTTTTATAAAAACTATTTTTCATGTTCAATCCAATTCTTTTGCACTATATATTATTTGTCCACATCTATATATTTAGACTTGATCTTGAATCGACTCTAGGTCAGCTTCAGTGATTAATACTTCGCGCGGCTTACTGCCGTTTGCCCCGGTAATATAACCGTTCTGCTCGAGGATATCCATCAGTCTGGCGGCACGGTTGTAGCCAATTTTAAAGCGGCGCTGCAGGCTCGAGGTAGAGGCACCGCCCTGCTCAATAATAAATTCGCACGCTTCATAAAATAATTCGTCTTCCTCTTCGGATATTTGCGCCTTCTTTAAAAGTTCCTCTTGGTGAAACAAATAATCCGGCTCGCGTTCCGCTTTGACATGGTCCACTACATGGTCAATTTCTTCGTCAGAGACAAACGTCCCCTGCAGACGGACGGGCTTTGAAGAACCATTTTCTAAAAATAACATGTCCCCGCGGCCGAGCAGTTTCTCCGCACCGCTGATGTCGATAATCGTCCGCGAATCCACCTGTGATGAAACAGAGAACGCCACCCTGGTAGGAATATTGGCCTTAATTAATCCGGTTATGACATCGACCGACGGGCGCTGTGTTGCGATAATCAAATGGATTCCGCACGCTCTTGCCTTTTGGGCAATCCGGCAAATCGCTTCCTCGACATCTGCCGGTGACATCATCATTAAGTCTGCTAACTCATCAATTATAATGACAATGTACGGAAGTTTATCAGAGTATCGTTTATGTTCTATTGCCAATTCATTAAATCGATTGATATCACGGACACCAGTATGGGCAAACAGTTCATAGCGCCGTTCCATTTCATCCACAGCCCATTTCAAGGCAGCGGTGGCAGCCTTTACATCGGTGATCACCGGGCTGACCAAATGTGGGATTCGATTGTACGGGGCAAGTTCAACCATTTTCGGGTCAATCAAGAGGAGCTTTAAATCCTCCGGACTTGCTTTATACAGCAGACTGACCAAAATCGAGTTGATGCAAACACTTTTACCGGACCCGGTTGCCCCGGCAATTAATCCGTGCGGCATTTTCTTTAAGTCCGTGACAATCGGCTTGCCGGCAATATCGAGCCCGAGCACCGCCGTCAGTGGAGAACTTGACTCGATGAAAACACGGCTGCGAATAATTTCGCTGATCCTTACCGGCCGTGATTTTTGATTCGGGACCTCTATTCCAATCGTATGCTTGCCCGGAATCGGCGCTTCAATCCTGATATCCCTTGCGGCCAGGCTCAACTTGATATCATCACTTAAGTTCGTAATTTTATTGACCTTTACCCCTGGCTCAGGCTGGACTTCAAATCGGGTAACGGATGGGCCTTGTGTGAGATTGACAACACTGGCTCCAACATTAAAGTTTACCAGAGTTTGATTTAGCAGTTCCTCCTGGTAATGCAGCCATTCCATATCCTTTTCTTCGGAAATTGGCGGGTTAAGCAAACCTAGTTCCGGAAATTTATAGTCCCCTATCTGATCGAGACTGGGTAGATTGGTCGTTTGCTCCACTCTCAACTGTTTGCTTTCTGGAGCCTCAGCAGGCGATTGGACTAATGATCTTACCGCAGCGTTAGCAGGGGATTGGACCAATGCTCTTTCCGCAGCGTCAGCAGGCGGTTGGACCAATGATGGTTCCGGCTTATGACTTTGTTCTTGGTGTTTTTTTCGTGCTTCCCATTTTTCCCGGTCCTGCTTTAACATCATGACATTAAATGGCAAATGGGAACGCTTCGGCCGATCGGGTTTAAGCAGCGTTTCCGGTTCGTCCTGCTGGTCGGCAGCCGAAACCTCATTATGATCAGATTCCTCGAGAATTAGGTTTAATTCTTCCGAGCTTTCAGCGTCCTCGCTCTTAAGTTCTTCGGGAATCAACTCTTCTTGAATTACCTCTTCAATAATGGAGCTATTTTCTGCATGTACTGGTTCAAATTGAATCGAATCCTTTAACGGTTCTAGCTTTACCTCAGTCTGTACTAATTGACTGGCGGCATCCTCCTCAAGAAAATGGGACAATTCATGCTCCACTGCGGTACTGGGCTTTTCCGGCCTTTTAAAACCAAACACCGGAGAAGGAATTTCAGTTGGTTGAAAGGGGCGCCGGGATCTTGTTGGCTTCTCCTTTTCTGGAATCACTGCTTCCTTTTTTACTGGTTGGGTTAGCGGGAGAGCTTGTGCTTGTTTACTGACATGCCTCTCTTTTCTTTTTTGCGGAAGCTTTTCAACGGATGGTTTGATTTTATCTTTCGGGACAGGAACTGCATTTTTCGGGTATTGGTAGGAAATTCGTGTCTCTACATCCTTTACGCTTTCTTTTTGTTTAACTAGGAAAGAAACATCCGTTTTAAGATTATGTACGAACGACTCGTCAAATGCGTTTGCATCATCTCTTTTTAATTTTTGAAAAAAGTTTTGGATCCAGCTCAAAACTATCACTCTTTCTTGTTCTACTATCATTCTATTTTATCAGCATTTTGGATTTTTTCGACATAATTCTTTAGAATCGGTCAAATTCTCCCCAAATCTGGAGGTAAGTGGGAAAGAATCATGAAAAAAGACCACTATACATAGTGATCTCCCCCGTTTCCGGTTATTTGTTTTTCCCAAGAATAAAAATCGGTTCCAACTGTCCATTTTCATATAAAAACGATAACGCCGTAATCGGAACCCGGCCACTAGCAAAAAAGCTCATCGCCATTTGTGCCAAAATATCATAGCCTCTGTCATTTCTCACATCCGCCATAATTAGCACATCCTGATGCGGGACGGCCAAAACAAAAGTTCCTTCGATTCTGGTTTCCATTTCGTTTAGGAACCCTTTATTTAAGATTCTGCTTGCATCATAGCCATCGTTTGTATTTAAAAAGTAAAAAATATTCCCGGCTACCTGATCCTCTTTTACCGATGTTGATAACGAGCGTGCATTAAATAAGGCAATTTCCCTTATCCTTGAAGGATCCCATTTTTCCATTTCGATGATTTTTGAGTCAATTAACCGGTATGTCTTCCCCATATCATATGCATAATAAATTTTTGTTTCGGCAGTATGGTCATCGATGAGGAACGGTACGCCTTCTTCTGCTTCCTTTGGAAATGATGACGAGCGAATTACCGGAAAAATCCGTTTTTCATGGTCCTCGAGCTGAACAGGCTCAACCATGGCCCGCAAACCTTCTTCGACATAATAGACGATTTCATCAATAGCTTTTTCCTTTTCATTATGCCATTTAGCAACAACACCGCCCAAAGAAATGGTAATTCCTTTTCCCGCCAGCTTGCTTTCTATCCGGAGCTGGTCCTTTTCACGGTCATATGAAATCATTCTGTCCTCTCTGCTGAGTCGTGCTTCGAGTTCACGCTTCATTTTATTGCTGTCCATTTTCATTTGCTTCCCACCCGATAAGGAGTTTTATTTATTGTACACTAAAAAACCTCCAGCCCCAAAAGGAGCGGAGGCAAAGATCATTTTAAACCTGAGATAAATGCTTCAATTTCCTCTTGTGTCTTGCGGTCTTTACTTACAAACCGGCCAAGCTCTTTGCCATTTTCAAAGGCGACAAAGCTCGGGATGCCATACACATCAAGCTGCTGGCATATATCAATAAAATCGTCGCGATCGACATGGATGAATGTAAACTCGGAAAATTCGGCTTCAATTTCCGGTAAAACTGGGTCGATAAAACGGCAATCCGGGCACCAGTTAGCCGAAAACATAAAAATAGTCCTGCCATTATCCCGCAATTGTGTAAATTCCTCGATAGACTCTAAATGTTTCATGTTGCATACCTCCGTTCATAAACTCCATAAAAATAATAGCAGTCCATCCGCGGCTATGTCTAATAATCTGTTTGATCGTTTCCGGAAAAGAACTCCTTTATTGGTGAACCGACTTGGCGATTTGCATCATCACTTTTGCTTCTGATTCCAAATTGCTTGTTTTTACTTGTGATGTGAGTTTAACGCCGCCAATACCAACAGTCACTTCGTTTAAGTTATCTTCCAATTGTTTAATCGTTAGGAATCCAAGTTCCTGCCTGCCGGTGAATTTCTCATTTACATCAAGCTTCTCATATTGTTCGACTGTTGATTTATATACAACCTCACTGGCGGCTTTTTCTTGTGGATTGACAAACAGAATATAGGTCTTTGAGCCATTTTTTAAAATGATATTATTAGGAGCGGTTTCATCGATTTCATAGCCAAATGGAATGTAAAAGTGGATATTGCCGCTCTTTTTATTCGGTTTTTTTGCTTTTTCCTGAAATGTGGTTCTTACTGTCTTTATCGTTGTTTTGCTTTCTTGCGAAAATGATGGCCCGCTGCAGGCAGTCAAGAATATGGCAATTATAATCAGGATGAAGATGGCATTCATGCGTTTCATTTCTTCGCCTCCAAAAATAAGAAAATAGTCCCACCACTATCATAACTGCCAGAATATTCAAATGACAAGATTTTTGTCGATTTTTAATGTCGAAAAACAAAAAAACCAGTACCTTATCCCGGTACTGGAGAATAAATTATTTATTTGCGTGCTCCCTTTGGTAAGTAAATTGACCTACAAGAAGATTCATTACATGGGTAAACATTGCCGAACGATTGACCAGGCCGTTTGTAAAAATGCCAACCGCTCCTTCTTGCTTACTGACGTTTTTCTTCTTGGCGTAATCGTCCATAACCGGGCCAAGTTCTTCACCTGCTCTTAGTCTGGCGGCAACTTCTTCCGGCAGCAGGAATCTGGCGCCTCCAGCAATAATCGGTTCCATATCTTTGGTGGCCAGTGCCCCCCAATTGCAAAGCAGCAAGCCATGGCTTGTTTCATGGACGCCTCCTTCAAGGCCGATTCCAATATCGCCATCCCCCTGCTGCAGCGCCCTTACAGCCCGATTGACTGCCCCTTTTATCGTTTCTTCATCCGAGAAAGGTTGCTCACTTACACCGGATGGAACATCCAATGCGTGGAATTCGGCACCATGATGGCCACGAAAGCTATTCTTAACTGCGGCTATCTTTGTTGGGTTTTTCGAGCCAATAATAATTCTCATAGATGTTCACTCCTTATCGAAAAAGGGGCATGACCCTCCATGCCCCTTGAAAAATCAGCTGTTTGCTTTTATAGTATCGACTGTCGTCTTGTCGCAAGCCTTTACAAGCTTGACTAATAGTTCTTTTGCCGCAGCATAATCGTCCACATGAATGATGGAAGCATGGGTGTGGATGTAACGTGAACAAATCCCGATCACCGCACTTGGAACGCCTTCATTCGATAGATGGACGCGGCCGGCGTCGGTTCCGCCTTGAGAAACAAAATATTGATATGGAATATGGTGCGTTTCCGCCATATCGAGGACAAACTCCCGCATTCCGCGATGTGTCACCATCGACTTATCAAGAATACGAAGCAAGGTGCCTTTGCCTAATTGGCCAAATTCATTTTTATCCCCTGTCATATCATTGGCCGGGCTTGCATCAAGCGCAAAGAAGAGATCAGGTTTAATCATGTTCGATGCCGTTTGTGCCCCGCGCAGGCCCACTTCTTCCTGAACAGTAGCACCGGAATAAAGGATATTTGGCAATGTTTCGCCGTTAACCTCTTGCAGCAGTTCAATTGCCAAACCACAGCCATAACGATTATCCCATGCCTTCGCTAAAATCTTCTTCTCATTGGCCATTGGTGTGAACGGACAAATCGGCAAGATTGCCTGACCAGGCCTAATACCGATTCTTTCGGCATCCGTACGGTTATCCGCTCCAATATCAATCAACATATTTTTGATGTCCATTGGTTTATTTTTCTTCGACTCGTCTAATAAATGAGGCGGAATCGAACCCACAACTCCGATCACCGGGCCGTTATTCGTCATGACCTGAACGCGTTGGGCAAGCAGCACCTGGCTCCACCAGCCTCCAAGCGGTTGAAAACGAAGCATGCCGTTTTCGGTAATGGCTGTCACCATAAAGCCAACCTCATCCATGTGACCTGCAACCATGATGGTCGGGCCATTCTCATTCCCTTTTTTGACACCAAAGATACTTCCAAGCCGATCTTGAACAATCTCGTCAGCGTAAAGCGATAGCTGCTCTTTCATAAATTTGCGGACCTGATGCTCATTGCCAGGTGCCCCTGGAAGCTCTGTCAGTGTTTGAAACAGTTTTAATGTTTGTTCGTTCATTATGAATGCTCCTTTGGAAAATCTCTTTTATTATGTATAGTACTTATTCTACAGAAATTTTAGACGGCTTACCAATATTTGTTGTAATAATACCGGTTTATTTAAAAATACGATATACTAAAAGAAAGATTATATCGCCCATTTTTTCATTCAAATAGGGGGTTGGGTTATGAATTGGAAGTCGTTTGCACTGGGGGTTTCAGTAGGCATACTTGCGGGGTTTGCGGCAAAAACCGTTATTTCTAGCACTACAAATGTATCACCAGAAAAGGTATTGGAAAACGTGAAAGACCATTTTAAGCAAAACGGACCAATCAGCGGCTCTTGGATACATATGAAAGCAGAACCATTTGAAAAGCACCAGGTTCAATATCAAGTCTACAAGGGCGGCATATCGAAAAATAATAACGGAAAGACGGAACAATTTGAATTTATTGCAGACGCTTCAACCGGAGCCCTGCTTGACGTCCGCCTTCTTAACGAAGAAAGGGTATCTTAACCTAAAACGGCAATCGTTCAGTTACGATTGCCGTCATTTCTTCAGCGGCTTCTTTTAACGCTTTCAATGATTTCCCGTCCTTGGTCCCCCCATTTGACTGCCCGATAATAAGCATCATGGTAAAAGGTGAACCAGGCGTTTTTTTCCATCGCATACGGCACCCATTTTTCCTTTGCCGCGATAGAATCCATCGGATAGTCATCATAGGCCATCACCCATAAACTATTTTGATGTGCATGGGTTCCCATAAGGTCTCCCATGTGGATTGACATTTCACCAGCATCCTCAATCATGACAATTGAGTGGCCATTGCTGTGCCCGCCAGTGTGGACCATGGTGATTGGCCCAAGCGTCCAAGCTTCTTCAAATGGAACGACCTGTGTCTCAATCGGTTGCCAATTTTCTTTAAAGTATGTAGCTTTTGACCGGATATTGGGATTTCTCATTTCGTCCCACTCAACCTGGGAAGTGATAATTTTCGCCTTTGAAAAAGTCGACTTAAAGACACCATCCACTATTTTCGTCAATCCCGCTGCATGGTCGTTATGCATATGTGTCATGAGGATATAATTGATGTCTAACGGAGTTAACCCGAGCTTCATTAAGGATTCTTCCACGTTGGATTCCGCCGTTACGCCAAAGTTTCTTAATTGCTTTTCCGAAAGTTTCCCTTTTCCAAGCCCTGATTCCAACAAAATATTGTGACTTCCGGTTTGGATAAGAATCGGATCTGTTGGCAATTCGATTTGGTTTTTTTCATTTGCCGGATACTTACGGGACCATAGCGCCCGTGGCACAACACCAAACATTGCTCCGCCGTCGAGGTTGGTCACCCCGCCGGACAGCCATGTCAGCATAACATTTCCTACCTTTAATGTCTCCATTATGTAATCCCCCTTTCCCCTAGTTTACCATTGACAGATAATTAAAAAAACAAAAAAAGACAGCCCTAAAAGGAACTGTCCCGTTGTTCATTTTGATATTTGACTTCGCAGCGATAAATCCGATTCCCTTTTTCAGAGAATTTCTGCTCGTATTCGGTCATGATGTTTCCTTCAAAACCACTTTTATGAAGGTCAAGGCTGATAAATTTCAGCAGCAGCCCATATTCCGAAAAACTCATTAACGAGTATTCAAATAAGCCTTGATTATCAGTTTTAAAATGAATTTCTCCGCCGTCGACCATGATGTCCTCGTATAATTTCAAAAAATCCTTATAGGTCAAGCGTCTTTTTTCATGGCGAGTTTTCGGCCAAGGGTCAGAGAAGTTTAAATATACCCGTGAGATATCGCTTTTGCCAAAATATTTAGCTAAATCTGCCGCGTTAATGTGAAGCAGCCTTAGATTAGGCAAGTTGGCCTCAATCAGCCGGTCTAAGGCAGAAACAATGACACTATCATACAGTTCGACTCCAAAGTAATTAATCTCCGGATGCGCCTTGGCCATTTCTGTAATAAAGTTCCCTTTGCCGGTGCCAACCTCTATATGAATCGGGTTATTGTTGCCGAACACCTCATGCCATTTACCGCGGTACTGCTCAGGGTTTTGTACAACATATTGCGGATTTTGCTCTATTTTATCCTTTGCCCAGGGTTTGTTCCTAAGTCTCATGTTTGCCACTCCTAAAAAAATCATTCATTACAAAACTGGTAGGGTGCTCCACTCCATGATTAACATTGATAATTCCTCCGGAGTACCGCACCTTGCCAATAAAGGTGGTTTGAGCAGAGCTGTACTATACATTTTCTGAGCGGAAATATATATATTTTCCACACAGATTGTTTAAAATAAAAGCCCTATGCGGCGCTCCGCCCCTTTACCATACAACATATCACGGCACCATTTTGCATGCAAGTGTTAATAAATATAGCCTGTGAATAAATAAAAAAAGAATTCACAACCTAACTGTGAATTCTTTTTTAATCCAATGGAAAGGGTGTGCATTATGCCATTAAGTCATAATGACCAAGTTACCTTGCTAAAAGATATATTAAGCAACCACCAAACCGATTGCTGCGGTTCTGTTGCCGAGTGTGAGCAATTGGAACGATTGGTAAAATCACTAATGGTAAACACCAAGGTAGACCAAAATGTTAAGAGCATTTTGCAGGACGTTTACTCCTATAGCCAGACTGGAGCGCAAACTGCTGATTTGGATCAGCATATTTTATCCAACCAGGAAAATTTGTCGCAATGGGTAAATGATATCGATCAGTTTTCCTGACGAATAATTTCTGCTAAAAATTTTATCCATTTATCCATTTCGTCAAAACGGGCTTTGTTTTTATGCCACTGAATGGACGATAGCGTATGGAGAGCGACATACCATTTCATTCTGAGGCGCAGATTGTCGGTTAATTCGACTCCGTACATGTCCAACCAATCCTGCCAGTTCTCCTCCGGAATGTACCAGTAAAGCAACATGCCGAGGTCAATGGCCGGGTCGGCAATCATGGCCCCATCCCAATCAATTAGATACAACTGGTTGTCTTCTGTAAGCAGCCAGTTGTTATGATTCACATCACCATGGCAAACCACTTTTTCCTCACTTATAACATTTTTCGCCTCTTTTTTTAAAAGGCTTAATGTCTTTTGCACTTCAGGTAATTGGAGAACCTCTTCATCCAATTCATTGGTTACTGCCTGAAAAATTGGTTCCGGGTTCAGGGGTGATTTTTCAAGCCTTCCTAACATCCCAAGCATCGGCTCAGAACGGTGAATTTTTTTTAAAAGCTTGGCAACAGGCTCCTGATTCATTTCAGAGGGTTTAAGTTCCCGGCCTTCTAGCCACTGCTGGGCTGTTATGACATCTCCGTTTTCCAGGCGTTTGGTCCAAACAAGCTTTGGAACAATACCCTCAGCCGATAAAACCGCCAAAAAGGGAGACGAATTCCGCTTTAAAAAAAGTCTTTGATCTTCATATTGTGCAAAAAACGCTTCTCCAGTTGCGCCTCCGGCAGGGACTATTTCCCATTCTTGTCCTAATATATGTTCCAAAACAGTTCACCTTCAACTTATACCGTTCTAATAGTACAGGACGCACATTAAAGCGCCCAATCTATTTGAGAGGTAAAACCCATGCTGCTCCGAAGGTTTTACATAAACATTCATTATAATAAAAAAAAGCTATTGAACCATTTCTGCAATAGCCATCTTTATAAATTTTATCTCCAATAACCTTTTTTCGTCAAGTAATCTCGAGCAACTATTTTTTCACCAAAACATTAAGAGTAATAGGTGCGAGTTCAATTTCGCCGCTATCAATGACACATTCACGAGTAAGGCCGGCACGATTTCCATCGGCCAAAACACCCCAACTCCCCGCTGGTAATACAACTTTTTGTGTTGCAGAAGATGGATTTATCAATAAGATCATTGCGGGTGATTCCGAATGGAATAGTAATCCGATTATGGGTACTTCCACAGGCAACAAGCCGATCCTGCTACGGATTTCCTCTCCAGTTCGCATGCGGAAACAAGGATATTGCTTGCGGATTTGAATCAATCCTTTTACATACTCAACAGTTTCTTCATAAAAACTCCTTCTCTCCCAATCGAGTTGGTTTACAGAATCAGGCGACCGGTAGCTGTTTCCTTCACCTTGTTTCGTGCGAAAAAACTCCTGCCCGCTATGGATAAAAGGAATCCCCTGCGATAATAAGACCAATCCTGTTGCGAGACGGTGATACTTTTTCCGTTTCTCGTCATCGGCATTCGGAAGGCAGGCCTGGAGTTTATCCCACAGCGTATGATTATCGTGGCACTCGACATAATTGACTGACTGGCTAGGTTCATTAAATAATCCCGTGCCTTTTTTCTTAAATCCAATGCTTCCGGTTATGGCTTCCAATGCAGCCGTGAAATAATGACGGTTGCCTAATGCATACCCCTTATCATACATATTAAAGGTGCTGCCCTTAATAGAGTCACGAAATTTATCATTAAATTGGCCAATTTTTGGCAATTGGCTCTGATTTTGAATGATGGCTTTCTGTTCAAGTGGCAGTGGAGTGTTTAGATTCCAGCCTTCCCCGATGATCAAAGTATCCTCCGCAAGACCGTCGCAAACACTTCTGACTTCGTTCATCGTTTCTACATCAAGGATCCCCATTAAGTCAAAGCGAAAACCATCGATATGATACTCCTCCACCCAAAATCGGATAGAATCCGTAATAAACTTCCTTACCATTCTTCTTTCAGAAGCAATATCATTTCCTACCCCCGTCCCATTCGATGGAAGTCCTAGTTCATTATGGCGGAAATAATATCCAGGAACAATTTTTTCAAAAGGGGAATTCTCGCGAATATAAACATGGTTATAAACAACATCCATGATCATCCGGAGGCCGGCATGATGGAGTTGATCAATTAATTGCTTTAATTCGGTTATCCGTGAATATGGATTGGAGGGGTCAGTGGAATAACTGCCTTCGGGAGCATTAAAGTGAAGCGGATTATAACCCCAATTATACTCATTTTTATCGGCTAGCTCATTAACACCAGCAAAATCATGAAAAGGGAGAAATTGAACATGGGTAATCCCAAGCTCCTTTACATACGATAACCCTGTGGACTTGCCGTTTTTTTCAGTCGTGTTTAGTTCCCCAGCTCCAAGATATAATCCTTTATGAACAACACCGCTATCACAATGGATCGTAAAATCGCGAAGATGTGTTTCATAAATAATCGCATCAACAGCATCTTCAAGCGGTGGGAGCGGTATCTTAGCCCGGTTTGTCTTTTCAAAATTAACAATGACCCCAAGTTCACCATTGGCAGTAACCGCTTTTGTATACGGATCTACAGCCTCCCGCCATTCCCGATTTACCTGAACAAGGTAACTGTATTGAGATAATTCTAAATCTCCTTTAACCGATATAGCCCAAACCCCTCGTTCCTCCCGCTTCATTTTAATGATTTCCGAATGGTGACTGCTTGGTTTGCGTAATTTTAATTTTACCTTCAGTGCCGTCGGTGCCCATAACCTAAATTGGGTCTCTTCCTTTTTATAGGTTACGCCGAGATCCTCGCCATCGTAAAAAAATTGCTGATCGAAGGCTTCTGTTCGAATTACCGCACCAATTTGAAGATCGGTTTTGCCGCCGTGCTCATCGAAGATCCAGTATTGCTTTTCAAAAGAAAACTTTGAAGATAGTTCACAAATATATTTTTGATAATTTTCTATTGGCAAGCTTTTAATGATTTTTAAAGGCTGCTTTTCATCGTCACCCATGATGCAAAAAGAAGATGATTCCCCGTGGTGATAAGAAAAGGGAAGAAGGACCGTAATGATGTTCATATCATCCAAATAGGCAAGAAAAATCCTGTCAGCGGATATCATTCGATTCCCCCTCTTTCAGTTCTGCATCTTCTTTGTTTCGCAGTCTTGTAAACATCTCTAAAGCTTTTACTTGTATCTCAATATATAAAGGCGTATAACCGATATGTTCCCCATCTCCATGGACAAACATATTGGCACTCGATTGAATAGAAATTGTTTTGCCTTTAAAGGTTTTTACCTCTTTGAAATAAATGTGTTTCCCCTTAAAAACGCTCAGAAACACCAGAAGCAATTTCAAACGAGACAACTGATGAACGACGGTAACATCAAACAAACCGTCATCGGGTTGTGCTGTAGGGGCAATCATCATCCCACCGCCATAATAAGGTTGATTGGAAACCGTGACAAACCATGTTTGCTCAAACCTATGTCTTTTCCCATCAATGGATAATTCAATAACTGAGGTTTTGTAGGTAAATAATTCTTTTATTAAAAAGTAAACATAGACCAACCGCCCGAGCGAAAGTTTATTTAACATTGCCTTGACCCGAGAGTGATTTACTTTGTAAGCAATTAAAGCATCAAAACCGGCACCCATATTATTAATAAAATAATGTTCGGACTCATCCTGCATTGTCATTTTCCCGGCATCAATCATTGTGGGCTTCTGCTTCATCAGCCGAAGGAGCACTTTTAAGGCATCATCCGGAACGGAAGGGATCTGAAAACCGCGGGAAAAATCATTTCCAGAGCCGCCGGGAATAAACCCAAGTGTTATATAATTATGCTTAATCGTCCCGTTCATGACTTCATGCATTGTTCCATCGCCGCCAACGGCAACGACCAGCTTTTCTTGATTATTTCTGGAGGCGATATGGTCAGCCAGCTTTATCGCGTGCCCGGGATACTCAGTGAAAAACGCCAGAAAAGAAACGTGCTGAGCCTGAAGTATGGCTTCAATTCTTTGCCAGACTTTTAGGCAGTGGCCGTTGCCTGCTTTTGGATTGATAATAAAGTATATTTGTCTCATTGAATCAACCTTTGCTGTTTTTTATGTTTGCAGAGGGTATACGGATATTGCTTCATATTTCGGCGTTTTTGTAAGATGGGTTTGGTATAGCACGACCTCTTTTGCTGTAAAAGCTAACGTCTCTGGCTGAAGCTCTGTCCATTTTTCCAGCCATTTCATTTGAAAAGGCTGATCGCCGCTCCACTTTCTCGCCAAGGTAATATGTGCCTTAAATGGCCTAGTCTCCAACTGAAACCCGGCTCGTTCACAAGCTGTGAAAACCTTTTTTCGGATATCCTGCAGTTCATGGTTTTCCTCAGTATCCGCCCAAAATACACGTGGTGATTCTTTCATGCCAAAGATTCCAAGCTTGTTGATTTTTAATGTAAATGGTTTCTCGCCATTTAAAATTTCTGCCACATTTTTTTCCGCTTGTTGTAACTTGTCTTGCTGTGCTGCCCCCAAAAACGCCAGTGTAATGTGCAAGTCCTGATGGTGTACCCAACGTTTGAAAGGGAATAATTCCTTTAATCGATCCATTTGTTCTTTCATGTTCATTTTTGTTGTTTCCGGAATTCGAATTGCATAGAAAAAATGTGTTTGGTTGTTCAATTATATGTCAGCCCTTTACATAATTTTAGTCTATTTTAGCTAATATGAAATAATAAAATTTTATTAAATTTTATTATTTCCTAACGCATAAATTCAACTACGCCTCTGTCTTCGTCCTTACGGCCTCGCACAAAAAAAACGTGGAAACTATGAGTTCCACGTCTTTCTTAGGGATTATAGTGTTCCGCACTGATTTTCGACTTCAGCGACAAACAGCTCCTGCAATTTTCTTGTGACTGGACCTGGTGCCCCATTGCCTACTTTTTTACCATCGAGCTCGACAATCGGCATCACTTCACTCGTTGTGCTAGATAAGAATACTTCATCGGCTGCAGCCAGTTCATCTAGTGTAAATGTCCGCTCCTCAACAGGTATATTATTCGCCGAGCATAATTGCAAGATAACATCCTTTGTAATTCCTTTTAAAATCAGATTATCTGACTGGTGTGTGGTGATAATACCATTTTTCACAATGAAGATATTAGATGAGCTACCTTCCGTCACATCCTGGCCGCGATGCTGAATCGCTTCATAGCAGCTTTGTTCCGCCGCTTTTTGTTTCGCGAGAATATTCCCCAGCAAATTCAGGCTTTTGATGTCACAGCGGAGCCAGCGAATGTCCTCTGTCAAAATGGTTTTTACACCATTCGCCAAGCCTGCCAGCGGTCTTGGCATTTCCCTTGTAAAGGCCGTAAGAGCCGGGGTTACATTCTGATCTGGGAAGGCATGAACCCGGGGTGCAGCTCCCCTTGTAACTTGCATATAAACGATTCCAAGCTGCAAATTATTTTTTTCAACAAGCTCCTCCAGCATGCCCGTTATTTGTTCTACATCATAGGGAAGATGGATCCCGATATTGGCGGAACTTCTTTCAAATCGCTCCAAGTGTTCCTTTACAGTGAACATTTTCCCGTTGTAAACGCGAATGACTTCATAAACACCATCACCAAATACATAGCCGCGGTCTTCAATATCTACTTTAGCTTCCGCCCGGTTGACAATGTCCCCATTTAAGATCGCAAATGTCATCTTTCTTTCCCCCTATAAAATATGTATGCATTAATTTAACAATACCATTATTGCAAATGAGTTATCAATTTCTACCATCGAGCCATATGCTTAATAAGGATAATCCTATTTCACTAAAAATTCAAATAATTATCATAATTTTGATTCCACGCCTTATAATCTATAGTAAGAAACTTAAAGGGAAGGTGGTAAACCAGTTTTTTACCGAGCGGGCAAGATAATTTGTAAATTTTTAGTATAGTGGTAGAAATTTTCTGAAAGTATGGGTAAAATAAAATTAGATGTATGACATCTAAGTGCCTGCTTCTACATCTAGGAAAAGGAGATGTCAGCGCGGAAAAGAAAACTACATATTCTTGAAGATTTTCTTCAAAGAGGCTGTTGAGAAGGATATTCGCCAAAGGTTTGAAAAAAGGATAGGGAGTGGTTCTTTGAAACCTTCAACTAACCGAATGTTAAACCGCATCAAATGTATCTACATGTTTATTCGCGATCACGGCACAGTCACTACGCAAGAACTTGTAGAGGAATTTGGCATCACTCCTCGCACAATACAACGAGATTTAAATGTTTTGGCCTATAATGACTTGGTCATCAGCCCAAGCCGCGGAAAATGGACAACGACCCAAAAGAAAGTGAAGTTGTCATCTTAATAGAATGTCATGTGAAATAGCACGTGCAAATGCGCGTGCTATTTTTTGCTTTCATTTATTGGCCTGATTGGTTATTGTACAGCAACGCTTGAGCAATTCCAGTAAAGTATTCTGATTCACGGATAATATGAACTAGCACCACTTTGGCGGTTGGATTGCTGCTGACTGCCGCGCTTTCATTTTTAATTTGTTCGCAAAGTTTGATAAACTGGTCACTTTGCTGCAAACAAAAGGTAACGAGTTGCATAACATGCTGATACAATTCCTGAGTAACCTGGGCACCTGAACGAATCACAGTTTCAATATACCGTACAACCTGCTGATGTGTTTCAGCAAGCGCTGCCTCCCATTTTTTCAATGCATCGACAAACTCCTGTTCCAGTCCCTTGACGAGTTCGCGAATAACGACCGTATGCTCTTCTTCCTGATGCTTCCAAAATTCCGCTTCATCCAATATCCGTAACGGCATTTGATTTCCATAATAAAATTGCATGGACATCCCCCTAATTTAGACTCAGTTCAATGTATGGGATGAGCTATGAAAATATTCGTTTGTTTATCCCAAATAGGTTTTCGGGAGTGGTACAATAGTGGAAAAATGGTTAGAGGTCATATTTATGGACTTGATGAGAAATCGATATTTAAGAGGCTTTCACATTAAAAGAAATGAGATTCCTTCCTTTAAAAAATATCCATTTAACCTGCCATGTTTAAAAGAATTGGAGGATCTGAATTTTCATCCAAAGGTGACATTTTTAATAGGTGAAAATGGAATGGGAAAATCCACTTTATTGGAGGCGATTGCCGTTGCACTGGGATTTAACCCGGAGGGCGGCTCATTAAACTTCAATTTTTCTACCTTTGATTCACATTCATCGCTGAGCGATTATATACAAATTATCAAGGGGATTGATAGACCCAGGGATGGATTTTTCCTTCGGGCTGAAAGCTTTTACAATGTTGCTTCCAATATTGAAGAAATGGACAGTCAGGGAGGACTCGGTCGACCTGTCATTGATTCATTCGGCGGGGTATCCCTTCATGAACAGTCACATGGCGAGGCGTTTTTCGCTACGTTTATCCATCGGTTTGGCGGCGGTGGCATTTATATCTTGGACGAGCCGGAGGCTGCCTTATCCCCGCTCCGTCAAATGTCGATGCTAACAAGGATCCATGATTTGGTCGAGGCGGATTCGCAGTTTATTATTGCAACTCATTCGCCGATTATTATGGCCTATCCGGATGCAAAAATTTTTGAATTTACTGAGGAGGGTATCAAGGAAAACAGGCTTGAGGACACGAACCATTATCGGATCATGAAACAGTTTTTTGAGGATAAAAATCGGATGATTCACCATTTGTTAAATGGGTAAATAACTGAGCTCAGGTCAACTGAGCTCTGTTGTTTTGTTAAATGATGTTTTTACCGTAAAAAATCTCATCCATCTCGAACTTGATTCTTTCAGTAATTTCAATATGCTCTTCCGGTGTAAGTTTATCTTTTGTATAGCCAAACAGGTAATTGTTCAAATCAAATTCCCGCAGTTTGCATTTTGTGTGAAAGATGTTCTCCTGATACACATTAACGTCAATCATATCAAACATTTCAATCAAATCGTCTGGGATGTAGTTTTGGATTGAGCTGATTTCATGGTCAATAAATAGCTTATACCCATCCTTGTTCCTAGTAAAACCGCGAACCCGGTAATCAATCGTCATGACGTCGGTTTCAAACGAGCGAATCAAATAATGAAGCGCCTTAAGCGGTGAAATTTCGCCACAGGTAGAAACATCGATATCCGCCCGAAACGTACTGATCCCCTCATCCGGATGATATTCAGGATATGTATGAACAGTTATATGGCTTTTATCCAACTGGAGCACTACAGACTCCATTAGAGGACCCGGCGATTCTTCAAAAATTTCAGAAGGCGGATTCTCGACAGGAGCTTCTGAAACTAACAGCGTTACACTTGCCCCAGCAGGTTCAAAATCTTGGCTTGCGATATTTAGAACATGGGCCCCAATAATATCGGCCACATTTTTTAAAATTTTGGTCAACCTATCTGCGCTGTATTGCTCATCAATATATTGCAAATAGGCTTCCCGCTCTTCCCTTGTCCTTGTAAAACAAATATCATACATATTAAAACTCAACGATTTCGTCAGGTTATTGAAGCCATGCAGTTCAAGTGCCTTTTCATGTGTTAATTTCATAAACACTTCCCCCTATTTTCCAAAAATAAAAATTGCTTTTTCGTCTGTAAATATTATTAATTTACCCATATCCCCCCATTTTTATGGAAGCTTTTTTGGAAAACAGGAGAAACTTCCTGTTTTTCTTTCATATTCGGCGGCAATGAAGAGAAAAATAATTGGAGGTCTGACAATGAGGTGACATGATGAAAAAACAACTTGCATTATTTCTTATGTGTTTGCTTCTATTACCTGCTTACACAAAAGCAGAAACACCTATGGACAAAGTAAAGGTGGCTTTTGTCAGGGACGGCTTCCTCTGGACGAAAATCAACGGAAAGGAAGAAAAAATTACAAAAGAGCCATACAAAATGATGGACCCGCCGCAATGGTCCCGTGACGGGAAATGGATCCTGTATCAGTTTGAGCCAAAGGAAAAAATCAGCCCGAATCTGGAATCCCAAACGGAAATTTGGGTCTATAACACTGAAACAAAACAGCATAAACGGATTACCTATGATGGTTCAAACCCCAAATGGTCACCAGTTGAAAACATTGTTGCCTTTAAAAGCGGCGGGGTGTTGAATGTCTCGAACCTTGATCATTTTTATAATATTGCGCTAGGTGTAGGCGATTACAATTGGTTCCCGAACGGACAAGCCTTTATTACTTCCTCCGGCGCAACCTTAAGGCCTGACGGATGGACCAACCCAGTTCTTTATAAAATAAGGCTTGAAAAGGATTTAGATAAAATCAAGAGTCTGACGGAAAATGTTGAAAAGTTTTACACTATCCCGAGCGAGCTCAAAAAAGGAAATATAAGCCTTTTGTCAATTGACGCCACCGGGTTCAAATTTTCACCTGATGGAAAATGGATATCGTTTATGGTCAGCCCGACCGCTTCCTGGTCGATGGACAGCAATTTTGTTTGCGTTGTTTCATCCGACGGGAAAACCTTCGAGGTCCTCGACGAAATCATTTGGGAAGTCGGCGCGCCCAAATGGGCATATCAACAAAATCGCATCGGCTACATAGCCGGCGGCGGCAGAATTGTTTCCGGTTTTAAAAATAAGGATATGAAAGTAACCGACTTGCCGGCGTTTCAGACTATCAGCCTGACACCAGCCCATTTTGCGGAATTAGGATTCACTTGGAAGGATGATCAGTCTCTTTTTGTCTCACGGGTCAGGGAAAGCGAATGGTCCAACAATGAAAAACTAAGGCCAGACCCGTCATTGGTTTATATAAAAATTGGTGACCAAAAGCAAACTCAAATTACCCATCCGCCTAAGGAATATGGTGATTACAACCCGATCTTTCTTGTGTCAGTCAATAAATTAACCTGGCTGAGGTACAAAGATATTGCTGACTTAAAAAGAGATTTATGGATCGCCGATGCAAATGGGAAAAATTCAAAGCTTTGGATTAAGGATGTCGATGGATATGATTTTTTTGAAATGAAATGAGTAACCTTATTTATAATTATTATAATTTAATATAGATTTTAAAATTATATATGTTATAATTAATGCAGATGATAAATAGGAGGAAATATAAATGACAATAGAACAAGCTCTAAACCAACAAATCGCGAACTGGAATGTATTATATACAAAGCTGCACCATTTCCACTGGTACGTAAAAGGCCCTCACTTCTTTACGTTACATGCGAAATTTGAAGAATTATATGAGGGAGCTGCACAAACAATTGATGAATTTGCTGAACAATTGCTGACCATTGGCGGCAGCCCGGTTTCCACTTTAAAAGAATATCTTGAAATTGCAACAATCGAAGAAACAACTGAAAAATTAACTGCTGAAGAAATGGTTCAAGCAATTGTTAAAGATTTCGAACAAATCATTAGCGAGCTAAAAGCGGGGATTGAAATCGCTGAAACAAACCATGACGATGTCACCAGTGATATGTTCGTGGACTTAATGGGTAAACTCAGCAAGCATAATTGGATGTTAAAATCATTCTTAGGTGCTTAATATTAAAGGTCCATATAAAAAGCAGCCATTTACACGGCTGCTTTTTTACGTTACTTGATAATCTTTTAAGAGTTCGACTTCTTCATCAGTTAACTCCCGGTATTCACCGAGCTCCAGCGTTTCATCCAGCTTCAATGGTCCCATTGACATTCGCTGTAAATAAACAACTCTTTTCCCGACGGCTTCAAACATCCTTTTCACCTGATGAAATTTTCCTTCGGTAATCGTTAATTCGATATCGGAACGGATCCCCGATTTTAAAATTTTCAACTCTCCAGGCTTGGTATGATATCCGTCATCCAGTACCACACCTTTTGCAAAAGCTTCAACATCCTCTTCTGTTACCTCTCGGTCAATCACCGCAAAATACGTTTTGGGGACATGCTTTTTCGGTGATAGAAGACGATGTGCCAGCTGCCCGTCATTGGTAATCAACAGCAAGCCCTCCGTATCCTTGTCCAGCCTTCCGACCGGAAACGGCTCATACACTTGGTCCTCAAGCTCCAACAAATCGATCACGGTTTCATCGTGATGGTCTTCCGTAGCGGAAATGACTCCTGGCGGCTTGTTCATCATTAAATAGATATATTCCTTGTATTGAATCGCTTCGCCATTTAAAGTTACGGTTTGTATATTGGGGTCGACGTGCTGTTTGGCATCCTTGACCACGGCATCGTCCACTTTGACCGCCCCGCTTTTTAACAGCTGCTTGACTTCCTTGCGGCTTCCAAAGCCCAGGTTGGCAAGCAATTTATCAATTCTCAACGCCCCGTCTCCTTCCAGGTCTTAATTTTGTCAGTATCTTATCCAACCTGTCGCCAAATAGCCGGCGGGCAAGGCCAGATTTTAAGCCAAGATAAAAATAAATCGCCGCCCCGGCTCCGGCACTAATTAGGATCATGATCACAGATTGAATTTTGGATTCTGGTGAAAGAAATAACAATAATAGTTTGTAGACAATTCCTGTTCCGCCCCACATTAAGCCAACAAAAATGGCAATCAGCAAACTTCTTCGCCAAACAAGTCGGAATGGATAACCGGAATAAATCTTTATTACAATTAAGTTGATTAAAATAGCCGCAGTGTATCCCAAAGTAGTGGCAAGGATGGCCCCTTTAATTTCCATCGTTTCAATCAAAGGAATGTTTAACGTTAATTTTACCAACAACCCGACCAATAAACTTAAAATCGTAAACCGCTGCTCGTTAATGCCCTGCAATATTGCGGCGGTGACGGAATAAAGCGAAAACAAGATGGCAACCGGAGCATAGGTTCTCAATACTTCAGTACCAATTAAATCATGTTGATAAAAAGCCGTATAAACGGGTTCGGCTAACAATGAAAGGCCAATTGAAGCCGGAAGAGTCAAAAATAATAATACTTGAAATGTCTGATTGAGCTGCCTGTTTAAGCTTTTCTGGTCTCCCCCGACAAATGCCTTGGTGATGCTGGGAACAAGCGTTAGCGAAAATGCCGTTGCCAAGGACATCGGGATGATGACAATTTTATGCGATTCAAAGTTTAAAATGGAAAAATATGAATCAGCAACCTTTGAAACGATTCCGATCGTTCCCATCGCTCTATTGAAGGTAAATTGGTCGATGGCCTGAAACAAAGGATTAGCGATACCTACCAGAACAAACGGAGCTGAATAGAGTAAAATTTCTTTATAAATTTCTTTTAAAGAGACATCCATTGTGCCTTTATCCTGCTTTAGCAGCTCATCCAAATATGGCTTCCGTTTATACCAATACCAAAATAGAACAAGCAGGCCACCAATCGCCCCAATAAAGGCAGCAAAGGTTGCTACGCTAGCAGCGGTGACAATCGATCCGTCCAAAAAATGCAGCACAACATAGGCACCGAGAAGAACAAAGGCGATGCGAACAATTTGCTCAACAACCTGGGAAACTGCAGTCGGTCCCATTGACTGATGTCCCTGAAAGAAGCCTCTGATTAAACTCATAAATGGAACGACAATCAACGCAAAGCTGACAGCCCGCATAACGGTAGTAACATCTTCAAGATCCGCCTTTTTACCACTTGTGCTCATTTCCGCAAGTGTCGGGGCAGCCAAATACATAATCAGAAACGATACAATACCCGTTGCCAACATGATGATCAGGCCGGATTTAAATAGCTTTCGGCCAACGGCATATTCCTCTAGCGCATTATATTTAGATATGAACTTTGACACAGCAAGTGGAATCCCTGCCGTTGCGACACTGATAAAAACTGTATAGGGAACATAAGAGTATTGATAGAGTACCGTTCCCTCACGGCCTACAATTTGGAAAAAAGGAATAACGTAAATTAATCCGAGAACTTTTGAAAGTATAGTTCCTATTGTTAAAATAAATGTACCTCTTAATAGCTTTGACTGCATATAATCCCTTCCTATTAGAAAGCATAAGCATTCTGGATAGCCCTAACACATATTCGTATGCATTTTAACAAAATAAATTCGACTTTTTTTGCACACTATGGATAGTTTACAACTTCTTAACTCACTATGCCACTCACAATAGAAGTAAAATGATGAAAAATAGTTTAATTTGTTCATGAAATGTTTATAATTAGTTGAATCTAGTTAAAGTTGGTGGAACGTATGGAATTTGATTGCATTGTCATCGGAGGAGGGCCTTCGGGGCTGATGGCTGCCATTTCAGCTGGGGAAAAAGGGGCAAAAGTATTGTTGATTGATAAAGGAGATAAGCTTGGCCGCAAGCTTGCCATATCCGGCGGCGGCCGCTGCAATGTCACTAATAGGCTCCCCGTTGATGAAATTATTAAGCATATTCCGGGAAACGGCAAATTTTTATATAGCGCCTTTTCTATTTTTAATAATGAAGATATCATTCGCTTCTTTGAAGGCTTGGGGATTGCCTTAAAGGAAGAGGACCACGGCCGGATGTTCCCCGTGTCCGATAAAGCCCAGTCCGTTGTCGAGGCATTATTACAACAATTGGATAAATTACAAGTTAAGGTTTTCAAAAATAGTCCGGTTGCCGATGTACTATATGAAAACGGACAAGTAACAGGGGTTCTCTTGAAAGACGGTCAAAAAATCAAGGCAAAATCTGTCGTGCTTGCTGTTGGCGGCAAGTCGGTCCCGCATACCGGGTCCACCGGTGACGGGTATGCCTGGGCGGAAAAAGCCGGGCATACAATTACTGAATTGTTCCCGACTGAGGTGCCAGTTACCTCCGCTGAACCATTTATCAAAGATAAAACGCTGCAGGGTTTGTCATTGCGGGATATTTCATTAAGCGTTTTGAACCCGAAAGGAAAGCCGCTTATCAGCCATCGGATGGATATGATTTTTACCCATTTCGGCATCAGCGGTCCAGCCGTGCTGCGCTGCAGTCAGTTTGTTGTCAAAGCCATGAAAAAGTGGAATCTATCGCAAGTAACGGTGAGCCTTGACGCCCTGCCGGACCGGAACGAAGAGGAGCTTTTTCAAGAAATCGTCAAACTGGTTAAAGAAGAACCGAAGAAAAGCATCAAAAATACGTTAAAAGGTTTATTACCGGAACGGTACCTCCTGTTTTTATTAGAACAAAACGAGATTGACCCTTCTTCACAAGGGGGAGTCATCTCAAACGAAAAAATCCGGGTTTTTACAAAGAACTGCAAACAATTTCAATTCAAAGTAAATGGAACCTTGTCAATTGAAAAAGCCTTTGTTACGGGGGGAGGCGTTTCTGTTAAAGAAATAGACCCAAAAACGATGGAATCAAAACTGATGAACGGTTTATTCTTCTGTGGGGAAATCCTTGATGTCCACGGATATACCGGCGGCTATAACATAACTTCCGCATTTGTAACGGGTAGGCTTGCCGGGACGAATGCAGCCATAACCGCAAAAAATAATCGGGCCTGACTTATGAGTGTCAGGCCCGGTAAATAATCATCGCCGAAAAACAATATACCTGGTCATCATCTTCGTCCTCCTGGAAAGCCGTGACATTATATTTAATGTCCAAGAGACTCTTTTCATCCAACCTTCGCAAAAACCGGTTCATTTCACTTTCTAAATCTTTTTCATGTTCTCGGTCAAATAGTTTAACCTGGATCATTGCCCTCTACCTTTCTGTTTTTCTATCATTATTGACAGTTTTTCAGAAAATTAAAAATAGAAGGTTAAAAAAAACGGCTCCTTAAGAACCGTTATTCCGTTTCACCTGTCCATTCAAGCATACCGCCTACCATGTTGCGGACCTTGAAGCCTTGCTCTTGCAGGTAGTAGCAGACATTCCCACTGCGTGCGCTGGAACGGCAGATAAAGATATATTCCTTGTCTTTGTCAAAATAGTCGAGGTGTGCCGGGATATCGTTCATGCGAATATGCTTAGCCCCGGGAATCATGCCCATCGCAACCTCAAAGTCTTCCCGCACATCTACCAGCTCAAGCTTTTCCCCTGCTTCAAGCTTCTTTTGTAACTCCTCTGTTGTTATCGTTTTGATTTCTTCCATTCGTACCCAGCCCCTTTAGAAAAACATCCCCCTCTATACTTGGGGGATGTTTTATAAAATTGTCTAGCTCCAGCGCCTGGTCAAGTCGCTTCCGCTTTTCGTTTTAATTTGCCACAATATTAACCAGCTTGCCAGGAACAGTGATGACCTTGCGAATGGTTTTACCTTCAATCTGTTCCTTCACGCGGTCATCGTCCATCGCGATCCCTTCCATTGCTTCTTTGCTTGCATCAGTCGGTACCAATAGCTTTGCCTTCACTTTGCCATTGACCTGTACCACAATCTCCACTTCATCATCAACCAGTTTTGCTTCATCATATGCTGGCCAAGCCTCATAGGCGATTGTGCCATTATGACCCAGTCTTTCCCATAGTTCTTCGGCAATATGTGGAGCAACCGGGGAAAGAAGTTTGACGAACCCTTCGACAAAGTGCTTTGGCATAACCGTTGCTTTATAGGCTTCATTAATGAATACCATCATTTGTGAGATAGCGGTATTAAACCGCAGACCCTCGTAATCCTCGGTCACTTTTTTCACTGTTTGATGATAGACTTTATCAAGATTTGAGGCTTCCTCATCCGGTTGAATTTTTGGATTCAGTTCCCCATTTTCCTCCACAAATAAACGCCAGATGCGGTCAAGAAAACGGCGTGAGCCATCCAACCCGTTGGTTGACCAGGCTATCGATGCATCAAGCGGTCCCATGAACATTTCATAAAGACGCAGTGTATCTGCACCATGGCTATGAAGGATGTCATCAGGATTGACCACATTGCCTTTTGATTTACTCATTTTTTCATTGCCTTCGCCCAGAATCATTCCTTGGTTAAACAGCTTTTGGAACGGTTCCTTCGTAGGCACTACGCCGAGATCATATAAAAATTTATGCCAGAATCGGGCGTACAATAAGTGAAGCACTGCATGCTCGGCACCGCCAATATAAATATCAACTGGAAGCCAGTGCTTTAATTTTTCTGGTGACGCTAATTGTTCGTTATTGTTAGGATCAATATACCTTAAATAGTACCAGCAGCTGCCGGCCCATTGCGGCATGGTGTTCGTTTCGCGGCGGCCTTTTTTGCCAGTTGCCGGGTCGACAACATTCACCCATTCCTCAATGTTGGCAAGCGGTGACTCACCTGTGCCAGAAGGTCTGATATCGGTTGTTTTTGGCAGCATCAATGGAAGTTCTGATTCTGGAACGGCGGTTGTTGTGCCATCCTCCCAATGAATGATTGGAATCGGCTCACCCCAATAACGCTGGCGGCTGAATAACCAGTCGCGCAGGCGGTAAGTGATTTTTTTGGTGCCAATGCCCTTTTCCTCCAGCCAGGAAATCATTTTTTGAATGGCGTCCGTTTTGTTTAATCCATTTAAGAAGTCCGAATTGACATGTTCGCCATCTCCGGTATAAGCTTCTTTGGCAACATCGCCGCCGGCAACAACCTCCACAATCGGAAGCTCGAATTTTTTTGCGAATTCATAATCGCGCTCATCATGTGCAGGAACCGCCATAATCGCACCGGTTCCGTAGCTGACCAATACATAGTCGGCAATCCAGATTGGCATTTTCTCGCCGTTTGCCGGATTTACCGCATAAGCCCCGGTGAATACGCCAGTTTTTTCTTTTGCCAAGTCAGTGCGCTCAAGGTCGCTTTTTGACTTCACTTTTTCCAAATAAGCATCTACAGCGGCTCGTTGTTCAGCTGTTGTAATGTCATCGACCAATGCATGCTCAGGTGCAAGCACCGCATATGTCGCTCCGAAAAGTGTATCAGGACGGGTTGTGAATACAGTGAATGTACCTTCGTGTCCGTCTATTTGGAAGGTTACCTCGGCACCTTCGGAACGGCAGATCCAGTTACGTTGCATTTCCTTCAAGCTTTCCGGCCAATCAAGTTCTTCAAGGTCTTCCAATAATCGGTCGGCATAGGCGGTAATTTTTAGAATCCACTGCCGCATCGGACGGCGTTCAACAGGGTGTCCGCCACGCTCACTTTTTCCATCGATGACCTCTTCATTGGCTAATACTGTTCCAAGAGCAGGGCACCAGTTGACTGGCACTTCATCTACGTAGGCTAGCCCTTTTTCCCAAAGCTTTAGGAAAATCCATTGCGTCCATTTATAGTATTCCGGGTCAGTAGTGTTCACTTCGCGGTCCCAGTCATAGGAAAAACCAAGGGCTTTAATTTGTCTTTTGAACGTTGCAATATTTTTCGCAGTGAATTCAGCCGGGTCGTTGCCGGTATCCAATGCGTATTGTTCTGCCGGCAGACCGAAAGCATCCCAGCCCATTGGATGAAGCACGTTGTAGCCCTGCATCCGCTTCATCCGGGAAAGAATATCGGTTGCGGTGTAGCCTTCAGGGTGTCCGACGTGAAGGCCGGCCCCGGATGGATATGGGAACATATCAAGCGCATAGAATTTCCGTTTATCGTATTCTTCGTTTGTTTTGAATGTTTTTTCTGTTTCCCACTTTTTTTGCCATTTTTTTTCGATTTGCTGATGATCGAAGCTCATGTTAAGTCCTCCTAATTGAATAGCTCACCCAGCTTTCGCTATTCCAATTTTTCTTTTTAAAAAATAAAAAACCCCTCATCCCAAAACAGGGACGAGAGGATTATGTATCTTCCCGCGGTACCACCCACATTAGTGCATATGCACTCGCTTCATTGAACCTTAACGCGGCAAACGGCTAGCATTACTGTTTGTTCATGCTTGCAACTCCTAGGCGAGTTCATGATTTCCCCGGTTGACTTTCACCAGCCGTCAACTCTCTACATGCGGGTTTGACCACTACTACTCCTACTCACTGTTATTACATATTAATGTAATTGTTATTTTATTGTATTTTCTTGCAGGATGCAAGTAAACTTGCGCCTAATTTCATCTTTGGCAAGATATCTTCTTTTTAAACCCTACAATTCAAATCCTGCAATCCCGAATCCGCCAGGTCCAGCGTGTGTAGAAATCATCGCACCGGCTTGAATCCATTTTACATTTTTGAAACCAGCTACTTTTGCCATTTCATCCATCCTTCGCTTGATATCCTCATCGAGTCCGATAGAATAAAGCAGATAAAGTTGTTCTCTATCAATGTTATATTGATGTAAATAATCCTGCATGAGTTTTTCGGCTACCATATTCATTTTTCCACGGTATTTTTTGGTAGATACAAGTTTTCCTTCAATTAATTCAATGCATGGCTTTATTTTTAACAATGCCCCTCCCAGATAAGCAAAATTACTGACCCTTCCACCTGCTCGTAAAAACTCTAAGCTTCCGGGAATGAACGCTAACCTTGCTTTAGGTACCATTGCTTCTATTTTTTCAATTAAGCGCATAGGTTCAATCGCAGGTTCTTTCTCCAGCAAAGTAACCGCATACATGACAATCGCTGCTAATCCACCAGTAACATTCAAAGCGTCAATTAGATAAAGATCAGTAAAGGCTTCTGCTGCGATTATTGCGTTTTGGAAGGAAGAGGATGCCTTAGATGTATAACCAATATGAATAATGATGCAATCAGGATAATCATCTTTTATTTTCGAAAAAAAATCATGATACTCATGGGGATTTGTGGCTGTGGTAGAAGGTATTTTTTTGGTCCGATCATAATAGTCATATATATCCTGTACCGGTAAAAAACCATCTAAATAATCCTGTTCATCCATGATGATGTGCATCGGGACCACTTGAACTACATGTTTGTCAGCTAAATCCTTTGGTAAATCCGCACCGCTTTCTGTCGATAAAATAATCCTTCTCATTGTCTGCCCCTCTCATCTAACCCCGTCATAACCGTTCACGTTTCAATGATTTTGACTTACTCTAACTATACATTAAAAGGGTAAGCAAAGGGATGGATTTTTACACTTTATTCCGTGTTTCATTAATGAAGTTCCTTCCGTTCGTAAAAGGTCATTAATATTCTTTCTCAAATTTCCCGGTACTCTTTCAAGAAAGGATTCTTTTCGCCTCTAATAGTCGTTGGATTCCTGTTATTAATTCCACTGCGATAAAGACAATCGTCCATACTACTAATTGTCCCTGAAAAAGCACAAGTAATGAAAACAGGATGAATCCTTCTGTCCTCTCTGCCAATCCGGGCTGATAATAAAAAGATTTGTAACTTTCTTTTTCAGATAAAGCTCCTACCGTTAAAAAAATGGTCATTGTAAAAATAATCGAGATGGCCAATAGGAGGAATAGCAGCAATATGGTTGGTTCCGGATGCCTAAGTGCCAATGCCACGAGAATCCCCGCTTCTACCACCCTGTCGAAGGTGACATCCAAAACGGTCCCCCATGACGATGAAGACTTACTCATTCGAGCCATACTACCATCTACCGCATCGAGAAAACCTGAAAGCCAAAGGACAGCCACACCGATAATCGGCTGTCCAAAATAAACGAGAACACTTGCCATAATCCCGACAAAAAAGGCAAGATAGGTGATATGATTGGCCGTCAATCCCATTTTCAAGAAAGACTGTGCCGTTTTTGAAATAATCGGCTGGACCGCAGCACGACCATGTGTATCCAACATACAATTTTCCTCCTTCTATTACGCCAGATACCAGTGAATTTGATCCACCGGCACCCTTACATAAATCTTTTCATCGATGACAGGAACCCTTTCCCATCCCGTCATGGTTACTTCCATTTCAGCCCCGTCAACTGCTACTGTGATGGAAAAGCCCTCACGGCTCGGTCGAACCTTCGTAATTATCCCTGTAAGAATACCCGCTCTTTCCTCAAAAGAATCCGTCTCGCCGATCATCTCTAGCTGGCTAGGGTCAATCCAGCCCCTGTTAAACTTCTCTGGCAAAGCAAACTTTCCTTTAAACCAACCGGACCATCGTTCTTTTGAAAAACGATTGGGCAACGATAAAAAACGGGCGATTTTTTCAGAAGCAGGCTGTTGGAAAAGCTCTGCCGGCGTTCCAACCTGCCGCAACTGACCTTCCAGCATCACTCCCACCATATCGGCAACTGAGAGTGCCTCATCTAGGTAATGGGTTACCCACAGGATTGAAAAACCAAGCTTTCTTTGCAAATCATAAAGCCAACTAATTAAATCCTTCCTTAACGAAGTATCTAATGAAGCAAAAGGCTCGTCCAGCAAGAGCAAGTCAGGATTTAGAACCAGCGCTCTTCCCAAGGAAACACGTTGCTGCTGTCCTCCTGATAATTGATGGGGATATCGATTCTCCAAACCTTCGAGCTGAAGATATGTTAAAAACTCCAACGCCTTGGATCGTCTCTCTTTAGCAGGAATTCCTCTCACTTTTAAGCCAAAACTGATATTTTCCAAAACGGTCAGGTGAGGAAAGAGCCGCGGTTCCTGAAAAACCAATCCAGTTGAGCCATGTCCTTTTTCCCAATTGATTCTGCCAGATGTCACCGGAACAAGTCCTGCAATTCCCTTTAGCAAAGTTGTTTTTCCGCTGCCTGAAGGACCCATTAACACAAAAATTTCCCCTGGGTTTATTAATAAATCCAGAGAATGAATAATTTTCACCTTATTTATTTCAATCTGCATCTTCTCTAACTGCACCCTTCCACACCCCCTCACTGGAACATTTTTTGGAATGAATACGATATAAGAGAAAATAAATCAATAGAAGAAATAATATCGGCATAAAGAATAACAGGCTATATGCGGCAACGATGGATGAATTGCCGCTGTCCGCAAATGGAAAAATAACTAATGGGATGGTCATCAACGTCCCGCCGCTCATGATCCAGGTAGGCAAATACTGACTTAAAGAAATAACTAACACCAAAAAGCTTCCCATTAAAACAGAAGGAACGAGCAAGGGCCATTCAATCCAAAGGAAAATTCGCCAACTGCCAGCTCCAAGACTAAAAGCAGCTTCTTGATATTTCTGCCCAATCAGCCGAAACTGGAACCAAACTGCAGCAATAAAATATGGCAGAGTCACCAATACATGGGCAATGGCTACAAGCACATATTCATTTAAAAATTCAAATTGTATCGCAAAATCATGCATCCCCATAATTGACACCGTATAGGGAATGAATAATGGCGCCAGCAGAATCGCAAACACTACCATTTTACCTTTGAATTCATGCTGGGCTAACGCCTTTGCTGCAGGGATGCCTAGCAAAAGATTCCCTAACAGGGTTAAAAAAGCCACTAGCAAACTATTTTTCAGTCCCTCTCCGGCCCTTCCGGAAATGGAGAAAAGATAATTCCAAGAATCCAAGCTCCATTTTTCCGGGAGCAGCAAAGGCCATGGCCAGTGTTTGGTAAAGCTCCAAATAAGCAACGGAATAAAAGGGAGAATAATAAACAGAGCAACGATGGTCATAAAGATTTTTTGAAAAATGGACGATTTCACCATACTCTTCTCCCTTTTTGATACCATCTAAGCTGGAGGTAAATTAAAAGTAGACCCACTAGAAGCGAGATTGCAGCGAGAACAACATTCATGGCAATAGCAACGGGCTGCCGCTCCAAACCAAATTGGGTATATTCCTGAAAACCCATAACCGGTATCGAACCAAGTGAGGTCCTCGCCAGGAGCGCCGGAATTTCATATGCCCCTAACGTGAAGGCAAAGACAACCCACATCCCGCCTGCCCACATTGGCAGCAAAATCGGCACAATCACCCAACGCACCGTCTGGCTGAATGTACCTCCCAAAACAGTTGCCGCTTCCTTCCAATCTGCTATTAATTTTACAATAAACGGATAGATTAATAAGACGATAAACGGGACTTCTTTCCATAAATAAGCCACGATCACCCCAACGCCCCAATCATCATGGACAAGAATAGGAAAGGCCTCCATGGAGTCAATGATGCCCAAATGAAAGGCAATTCGAGCATACCAACCGCTCTGCATGAATACCTGCATGAAGAGATAGGCCGATAATAAATGAGGGATACCAATCGGCAGTTGAAAAATAATCTGAAGCCATTTCCATTTATGGGACATTTTCGCTAAATACAAGGCAGCAAGCAAACCAATTCCCCCGGATAAAAGCGCTACAGCCGCCGCAATCCCTACTGTTACACCGATAGATTGAATAAATGATTCGTTTAGCAATTCGTTATAAGCCCAAAATTTATTCCCGACTGTCTCACCTAAAAAATCACTTTCTGGACTTTCTAAACTAATGATTAGTGCGTGAACTAATCCGCCGACAAAAAACGCAAGCATAAACAAAAGGGCTGGCAGGATTCCCAGCAGCCCTTTGTTTTTATGGATGTTTTGACTTATCTTATTTTTTTGCCACATTCTCCATCCATCCTCGTTCCAGCCACTGAACATATTCTGCTCCAATCTCCGGAATCCGGTGGCTGGATAACTCTTCTTGTGACAGCGTGGCTGGTCCCCTGTCAATTGATTCCACGCTTTTTTGATCTTTCTCTGAAAGACGATCCACGGATAATGCCATATTTTCTCCCCAATACTCCAGTTCCATCTTTTTCATTTGCGCTTCCGGTGATAACAGGAAGTTAATCAAAGTTAGGGCTCCATCTGGATTTGGAGCATTATAAGGAATCGCCAAAAAGTGTGTATTTGCTAAAGTTCCTTTATTAAGGACAAATGTTTTTGTAGAAGCCGGGAATTCACCTGATTGAATTAGGTTGGAAGAGTTGGCCTCATCATAGCCCATCGTCATCCATACTTCTCCATTTTTGTATAATTGTTCTAGTTGAGCAAGTGAACTTGGGTACGATTTCCCTTCCCTCCATAAATAGGGCTCCATATCATTTAAAGTTTTCCACACCTGATCCGCTTCACCCTTGACCAGTGACACATCAAACTTTTCTAAATAAGCATTATAGTCCTTGCTTTCTTCGTGAAGAACATGGCGGATAAACGCACTGCCCGTAAAATCTGGCGGAGCGGGATATGTAAACTTGCCAGGATTTTGTTTTACCCATTGCTTTAGTTCAGCAATCGACTTCGGCGGGTTGGCCACCTTGCTTGAATCATAAGCAAAGACAAATTGCACCTTTCCCCAAGGGGCTTCGTAGCCTTCTGTCGGGAAGCCAAAGTCGTAGTTTACATCCGGACTTTTCGTATCGACAAATTGCTCAAAGTTTGGCAGTTTCGAAGTAAATGGCCCCAAGAGCAGTTCCTGTTGTTTGGCAATCTTGAAATTTTCGCCATTTACCCAAATTACATCCATTTCGCCTGATTGTTTTTTTGCCTTTTTTTCTGTTTTTAACTTATTTATAAACTCAACCGCATCCATTGGATAACGTTTCAATTCGATATTATATTGTTCCTTTAATCTTGGAGCAACCCACTCATCTATATATCGGTTGATTCCTTCGTCTCCGCCCCACATAAAAAAGTTTACCTTGGTGCCTTTAGCATTGGCGGTAATTTCCTTCCAATCGCTTTTCAAAGTAGTTTTTCTTGGTTGTTCCGTTTTATTCTTGGAGTCAAAGCTGCATCCTGCTAACAGCAGTAACACGGCCAAAATGAGAACGCCAATTTTTTTCATGATAACTTCCTTTCTACGTACGACAGTTCGCTTTACAATCAAAATAGTTTTCCAACATCCCCATTAAAGAATATAAGCCAAAAATCACGCCATTAGTAGGGAGAAATAATGAAATTTTAAAAGAAAACAACAAACAATAGAGATTATAGGCGATGAATCCACTAAGCAGCACCCAGCGGGCATGCCAAAGTACTCTTTGAACTTTCTTTGCATTCATTTATTTTTTCCTTTCCATTTATAAGGGAGCTTAATCATCGTTTCTGGTTTTTCAATCTCTTTTAAATAATGGATACTATCTAAAAGAATTTGCTTTTGCATCTCGACTTCTCCTGCCCGGCCAAAACTGCGTCCTAAAGGAAAGCGTAAGTGCAATGACCTGGGAACTCTTACCTTACTCGTCAACTCCGCCAAATGGGTGATTGAAATCGTCGGAATCCCCGCTTTTTCAATCGCATATTGAATCAATCCCACGGATTGATGGCAGATATATCAGCCGGGATTTAAAATGACGGCATCTACTTTTTCCTCTTTTAACCTTTTAAGAATCAAGGGAATCGTTTCTTCAACCAAAGCAGTTGAATTTGGGATATAACCCATTAATCCGTAATGCGTCTCGGCAACATTACCAACGAGCCCTTCAGCTGCCAATTCCTTTAACCGAAATAACGGAAAAACACAGTTCACATCCCGGTCGGCGTCACTTCGGTCGAAATGGGTATGGCTAATCATCAACTCTTCTTCCATTACCGTCTCCGGTATGAAGCGAATCGAATGGTCTCCAGCTTCGACATCAAAAACCGGCTGTGTTTGTACATGAACACCTGCAGTTGTAATAAGGGCAAATTTCGCCTGATTTGCCGGTTTCCTAAACCTCACAAATGGAATTTCACCCTCAATCGATTTTACCATTGTCCTGGCTTTTTTACTGACAATGGATTCGATTAACCGGTTGCCAGATAACTTCATGTTTGTTTCCCCCTTTCAACCATCCAAAAAATGCCTCCAGCCAGGCTCGATATTGAAACCAATACAAAAAATAATAACGAAACTGTTACTGCAATTTCCACGGGAACGCCCATCTCACGAAAGAATAGCACATAACATCCTTCACGCACACCTAATCCATTAACACTGACTGGCAGCATTGTGATGACGGAAATCAAGGTAATGATCATCAATAGTTCCAGCCAGGGAATATCAATCCCCAAGGATAAAAACAATAAATCATTAATCCAGGCAAGACCTACCTGAAATAAGATTGAGTAGATCACAATCATGATCCACCATTTAAGGTTTTCCTTGCGGTAATTCAAGGCAACAGAGAATGTTTCCCTCATTCCGCTCTTTAATAGCCACTTTTGCATGTTGGTATTGGATTCGCTGCTTGTTTTTCCAGTCTTCTTTTTGCTTGTCCATATTCTAATCAACCAAATCAGAACAATGACCACCCCTATTGCGGCTAAAAGGGGCAGCAGAAATCTCCTCGCGGATTCGATATACAGCGACGAAAAAATAGCAATCGCAACAAGCGCCCCCCCGCTTGTCAGGCGTTCAAAGGCCACAGAAGCGGTGGCAGCCGGAACCCCTGTTATTCTTCCCAAATAGAAAACACGAACTACATCCCCGCCTACACTTCCCGGCAAGAAATTATTAAAGAATAATCCAATATAATAGAAACGCCCCAATTTTGACAATGAGGCGTTCTTCTCTTGATTTTGATGTAAGGAAGAATCGACAAGCATTTTCCATTTGAGAATACTCGAAACAACCGTTACTTGAATGGCGAGAAAAGCAGCGGCAAAATAGACAGCAGACCCATCCTTCGCAACCTCCACCACTTTGCTCCACTCAATTTTCGTGAGGATCCAGTACATTAATGCGGTACTCCCGGCAATTCGTACCAGAATCCCCTTTTTATCTGATTTTGCGTCCATTATCCTTTTGCTCCTTGGTTCCTTTACCCCTCGTCCGAAATTTGGGCCGAAGTATCATCCCTATAACCACCAGTGCAATCACAATACTAAAGATGGTAAACAAAATTTTTACGGTGCTGGTAGCGTTTTGACCTAGGTAGGAATACAAAATGGTTGCCGGTAATTGCCCAAGGCCTGTTGCCCAGAAAAATTGCCAGAAAGAAATCGATGTCACACCTGCAGCATAGCTGACAAGGTCAAACGATACAATCGGGACTAGTCTGGCAATAAATACAGCATGTTTCCCGTATTTTGCAAAAAATTGATCCCACCAATTCAGGGCTTTCTTAGTTACAATTTTCTCCACTATCGGCCGCCCCATGATTTTTGCCATATAAAAACAAAGAATCGCTCCTGCCATGGCGCTGCTCCAAGAGAGCACGGCTCCCCAAAACCAGCCGAATAATAATCCGTTGGCAAATGTAATAACGAAGGCCGGCAGCGGCGCAATAATCGATTGAAATACCATTACTAATGCTGATACAACGGCCGCCATTGATCCAAAGGATAAAAGGTAATCACGAAATCCCTCTACATCGGCATTCTTCAGATATTGAGCGGAATGATTAATTGCATCGCGAATTTCTCTATGCCCAAAATAAGCAATCAGGATAAATGCGATTAAGTAATACAGACCGATCATCCAAAATCTTTGGGACTTTTTCATGTATGTCTCCTTTTTATCCATTTAACAAGTAAGGATTAATTAGTTTTTCGATATGACCTTATACACCAACCATATTGGAAGGCAATCACAATAAATATCCCAATCAGGAAAAAGTGATAAGCATCTAGTTCCAGGTTCATGTGAATGGCCATGATTCCTATACTATTGGCCAACACCGCAAGTAACAGTGAGACCATACGCTTGCCACTTTTCCATTTTATGAGAAGGAGGGCAAAACAGACAATTGCCCCTCCTGCCAGGATCAATGTATAGACGTTCATATAAGCAGGAGCAAAGTAGCCTGCGGCAAATTCTTGCTTTTTAAAAATCAAATAGCGGGCTACTCCCATTTTTTCATCATATAAATCCTCCAGAATAATCGCCAAGATTATCCCTGAAAACTGTAAAACAGAAAGAAGGAACACTATAATATATTTCATCATTCGCCATTCTCCAGTCATAGATAAAGAGACAATACTCCTTGCTGTATTGTCCCTTTTTATAATCCTTATTTAGGTTCACCGGTTTCAACTGGATTAGAAGAGTCCATACTCCATTCATTCCAGCCGCCATCGTATAGGGAAATGTTTTTCAGGCCTAAAACATCCGCATAAAATAATACTTCAGCAGCCCTCCATCCAGTTCCGCAATAAAAAGATAGAGTTTTATCTGGATCGATTTCATCCTTTTCCCACATTGCCAAGATTTCTGAACCATTGCGCATTGTAGTATCGATATTTCTAAAGTCTTCTAGATTACTTGAATCAGAGCCGGCATGTCCCCAAATAGATCCGGCCGGGCGCCCCTTAGGTTCAATATAATCATAGCCAGAAGTTTTCCCGATATATTCATCCCAGCTTCTAATATCAACTAGGGTGCTTCCAGCCTTGTCAGCAAGAATCTTTTTCGCTTCAGGCAGGTCAATAATATAATTCGGATTAACAGGTACTTCCGCGCCAAATGCAGCAACAGATTCCTTGGCATTTACCTTTGTCTCTACTTGATAGCCGGCATTTTTCCAGGCGGTATATCCACCGTTTAATACTCTAACATCCTTGACACCCATATACTTCAAAATGACAGCTGCACGGTAAGCCGGCATTGAATCACTGCCATATAGAACAACGGTTGTGTCAGTTGTAATGCCATTTTTTAGTGCAAATTTTTCCAGCTCTTTATCTTTCAAGCGATTCCATACAGGGCCTTCTTCTACTTCATCTGTATTAATATGGACTGCCCCAGGAATATGGCCCGCCTTATAGTCCTTTGCTTCATCGCCCCAGCTGACTTCAAAAATCTTGTACGGGTTTCCACTGTTTTTATCGCTGATTAAATCATTCACCCAAGTTGGCGGTACTAGCATTTGGTAATTGGGATACGATTCGAGTGCCAACTCTTGATTTGCGGCCCATTCTTTCACATTATAATTATAAATCGTTTTGTAGCCATTTTCTTTTAGAAATTCAGCAACCAATTGTGTATCTTTCCCATTTGCGTCGTAAAGAACCACATTTTTCTCAGCAGTGATCCCTTTCGTTTTCAATACGTTCGTTAATGCTTTTTTATCAGCATCAACCTTAAGCCAATCCGCAGAAAAATCCACGGCTCCTTTAATGTGTCCGCCTCTTTCGACTCCATCCAATGCCCAGCCGTTGAACGCATCATTGGATCTTGTATCGACGATAACCCAGTCATCCTTACCAACATATGATTGAACATCCTCGGTTTTAACGGTTTGAATTCCTTCTGATGCTCCTTTTTTGTCTTTTCCCGAAGCAGCTTTATCATTAGAGCAGGCGCCCATTACAATAGTGCTGCATAGCAAAAGCAGGAGTAATGCTTTTTTCATTATCTATTTTCCTCCTAATTGTTTGCAATTACAAACATTCATTCCTTTATTATTATAATTAAAATTGTATTTGATAAGAAATTCATTTTTTCTATCTAATCGATAGATATTAATCGGTTTTTTATTTATTACTGTGTTGATGTTGTTTTAAAAAAATAAAAACCGTGTCCTAAGACTGGGTTATCATGATCATTCATTAGGCTGTTTATGGTAAGCTCTTGCAGCATACCCCATCGTGCCAAATACATTCATCGTATTGGAACTCATCGGCCCGTCAGTTCCTAATCCCATTCTGATTCCTGCTTGATCAATCTTAATCGCTGGTGCGACACCTGTCGCTCCTTTCGTATTTGCGATTGGATTATGAGCAATTGAAGCTCCTCGTTCTTTAATACTGTTAATATCTTCTTCCTTTATATGGATGGCATGGGCAAGCATTGTATTTTTGTCCAATGTCCCTAGAGAGTCCAAGTATTTAATGACAGAGTCGAATTTTTGCCCATATTTATCTTCCACCCTTTTTGCTTCATCAGCAAACTCAGCAGTCTTGTTATAAAAAAAGGCATCGAGAAAACTCGTTCTCGATGCCTTTTCATTAATATAAATTTTAAGATACTTTTACAGAGGCTGAACCATTCAGCTTGATTTGCCGGTCATAAACAAGTGTCGTTACAACTGCAACTAGGAATAATCCAATAAGAATAGTGAACAAGGCCGACATGCTATAGAGGTCAACAATGATTCCACCTAGTAATGGACCAATCATCCTTCCACCGGTTGCCACACTGGTGACGATCCCCTGATAAAATCCTTCACGCCCCTTTGGCGCGAGTTCAAATGCGATCGTTGGTACCGCCGGCCAAACGAACATTTCGCCAATCGTTAAAATAATCATAGCAACCAAGAATCCGGTAAAGGCATCTGCCTTGCCACCCACTATAAATGAAACGATGAATATTGCAATCCCAATGAGAATTTGCAATTTAAGTGATGCAGACAAATGCTTTAAGACTCCATTTAAAATTGGCTGCCCAAGTACAATAATCGCCCCATTGATGGTCCACAAGAAGCTGTATTGAGTCAGTGAAATATTAATTTCCTGTGTGTATGAAGCAATGGTTGTTGTCCATTGACTATAAGCCACCCAGCATAATAAATACCCCGAGCATAGAATGATTAAGGCCTGGAGATTTGCTTTGTTTTTTACAGTATTGGCAGCAGACTCTTTTGTTTTTTGCGCTGCTTGAGAAACAGTAATTCCCCGATATCCAAAAACAGCAATGCCTAAAAATAGAATGTACATAATTGTATTTGCTAAGAAAATTAGCTGGAATGAGTAGCCAGCCACTAATCCGCCAAGGGAAGCGCCGACCGCAACACCAAGGTTTTGCGCGACATAAAGGGCATTAAACGCTCTCCGGCCGCCCTCTTTCCAAACCGATCCGGCCATCGCGTACATCGGTGGAAAAATAATCCCGGTGCCAAAGCCGGCAATGGCGAGGAAGACAACATATTCCGGCCATCCGTGCCAGAAAGTTAATCCTACTAGAGCCAGAAGCGAAATGGCGATTCCGAGAAGAATCGATTTGTAGCCGCCAATTTTATCAAATAAATGGCCGCCATATAGACTGCCGATGACATTTGCCCCCGAGTTGAGCATGAGGACAAGCCCGGCAACAGATAAAGACTTTCCTAAATGATCGTGAATATAGATTGTATTTAAAGGCCATAAAAAAGAAGAGCCTATTACATTCACTGCCATCCCAATGATTAAAAGCCATAAGGCACGTGGCATGAAAATTGCTCCTTTGTAAATAAATATTTCGATATCCTTGGATATTTTAGACCTTTTTCTGTTAGACTGCAATCATTTTTGTTTACCAGTTACCGACAGTTTACAACAAAAAGGAAAACACTGTCCTCAATATGAACAGTGTTTTCTGAAAGAACTATTTTTTTGGCGGTGCCGGCACGACAGGAGCCTGAGCAGGGAAATAGCTGTTTACCGCAGCGTCCTTCTTCTTCTCGTTTACCTTTTCATCGAATACAGCTTGTTTCGCTTTTTCAATTTCGTTGGTAAGCTCTTCTAAGTTTACTCCCTTTTTCACTAGTTCTGCTGTCGCAATTTGGATCGCTTTGTTGGACCTTTCAATTGAAATCCTTAAAGAATCCATTGAACCTTGCGGGTTATGGAAGCCTGAAGAGTTCTCGGCAGCAACAATATCCCAGAACCATTGACCTTGACGGACAAATTCCTGTGCCTCTTTAATCTTCGCTTGATCAACACCAGATGTAATCATTTTGTTCACATAATAGTGGGCTGAAGTAGAAACATCCTGCGCATCATGTAATGCGCTGACGTTTGCTTCTTGAATTTCAAGCACGCGGTCCTTCAGCTTGTCCAAATCACGGTCGCCGTGGCACTGGCCGCAGGAAGTTTGCATCGTCTTAAGCGGTGAAGTCCACCAGTGCGATGAAATTTTCTTCTTCCCGTCTACACGTTCATATGGCATATGGCAATCTGCACAGGATACGCCAGCCTTGCCATGGGTACCTGAACTATGTGTTTCGAACTCAGGGTGCTGGGATTTCAGCATTGGCGTGCCGGAAATATTGCTAACCCAATCTTTTTCAAAACCATTATCTTTGGCAATCGTGTTGTAATATTCATACATGTCTTCTGGCTTGAACCCTTTTGTCCAAGGATAGATGACTTCGCTGTTACTGGCAGCAAAATAGTACTCATCATGACATTGTCCGCATACATACGTACGCATGTCGTTTTTTGTAGGATTAGAAGTATCAACACCCTTTGCTTCCAATGCTTTATAGAAGCTTGGACGGGTTACCCGTAAATCCATCGTTTTTGGATCGTGACAGTCTGAGCAGCCGATTGGCGAGTGGCCCATTTCTTCACCCTTAGGCCAAATCACTTGGTTGAAATTGGCGCCCCAATAATCATCGCCCATTTCCTCAATCATCTGCGGAACAGCTGTTGATTTACATGTATAACAAGAACCGACCGATTTATCGGTAATCCGTTTGACATTGCGGATATCTTCCAAAGCATAAACGTGGCCGCGGTCTTCGTTGTATTCTGTAGCAAACCCATACCCGTTAAAAAGGATTGGCAGCAAAGGCTCTTTATCTGGATCATATTTGCTTCGCTTCACAGAGCCATTGTATTTCGTATCTTCCATTTTCTTATTTTTCATATAGCTGTTGTATTGCAATGGAAATTGGTCCTTGAATGCTTCATTGCTGATTTCATCTGCTGAGAGGCCCGTCGTCTTCTTGCCTGTGGCGTTAGCTGTCTTTTCGCCGGGATCATTACTGCAGCCAGTGATGATCAGCACAAACGCCAGTAGGAGAAGATATGCCCCGTATCTAACCCTGCTCATTCTTAAAATCCTCCCTTATTTTCTAATAGCTCTCCTGATCTTGGCGGCTTGTTGAAATGATCATCCTTAAATCCTTTGCCGTGCGGTACTGTTTTGTGGCAGGAGATGCATTTTTCTTTTGCATCATGCGATACATTGTTCACCGTACTCTTGTGGCAGGAGATACAGTTATCGTTCATGATATTTTGTGTACGTTCCGTCGCTCCAATCACATCAGGAATTTTCTCTGTGCCCAATGTGTTGTAATAAATATGCGTCATTCCGGCCCGGCCTTTGAAAAATAATTTTCCCACTTCACTTTTGTGTGGCAAATGGCAGTCATTACACTGCAATTCGGCATGGGTAGAATCCATAAACGATGTATAGACCGATTGCATTGTGTGGCAATTTTGACAGAAACCCGGTGAGTCCAAATAGGCCATTGTTTTTACAGTTGAGAACGATAAGGCTACACCAATTAGCAACGCAACAACAATCAACACTTTTTTGTCGATTTTCAATATTTTTTTGAACACATTTTTCACCTCCCATAACTTGCTATCTCTGTATCTATGTTAAAGTACTGAAGTACGTCTAACCCCAATTACCGCGCTTGTTTCCTATTTCTTCGAATCAAAAGGCTCAATGCCCCCACAGAAACAAGACTGACGCCGCCGAACGTTCCAACGGCCAGATAGTTGATTTTTTTATCGCTTTTTTCTTCAACATTTTTTTCGATACTTAATAATTCGATTGTCGTTTTTTTCTCAGACCGTTGATAAGTAAGTTTAAAGCTCTTCTGGTCGCCTGCTTTTACATCTTGGAAGTGATAGGCATAGGTGTCTTTTCCATCTCCATGGCTTTGCTCCTCCGGTTTCGGGCTAAGCTTCATGTCTTTTGCCTTATTTGGCTGCAAGAAATTCACATTTACCAGCCCGATATCCACGAAGCTTTTAAATTGATAGGCTAATGATTTCTTTGCGCCATCTACCTTTAGGCTGTCAGTATAGTATTCAACCACAAATTTATATCGTTCCTTAGGAGATATTTCTTCCGAAGTGGTCCATGAAATTGTTCCGCGATCCTTGTCAACGGCGTATTCAATCTCATACACTTGTTTTAAATCTGCCGAATAGTCAGCAATATAGCCAATCCTGAAGCCGGGATCATTCATTGGAAGGGGAATTTCAATTTGTCCTATTTGCGGCTGTTCCGAATTGTTAATCATTGAACCATGATAGCCGATCAACAGCGGTGCATGGTCTTTTTCCTGATCGTTTGGGTGGTAAGCAAACTCCGGCATTACCTGAATGGTTAATTCCTCCAGGCTTAAGGCTGGTTGATGAGTTCCCTCCGCATAGCAAATGGATGGGCTTACAACCGCAAAGAGAACGAGTATGATTAACAGTATCTTTTTCATTGTTAAAACTCCTTATCGATTTTTCGAATATATTGTGAACGAGTTCACATATTCTTCATTAAAATTAGGTTAGGCGACACTTTTATATGTAGGTATACCTAAGGAGAAATCAGGGTTTTAGCGAAAGTTTCGCTTGTTCTTATCCTATTTAAACCATAGAAAAAGAGGGTCACTCTGTGACGTGCATCACACATTAAAAATTGAGTTATTACCAAATTGTGAACGTGATTTTCACTATATCGAAAAGGTTATTAGGGTAAAATTGATGCAGCCACGAATTTTATTATTAATAAACAAAAAAAATCCCTCAACAGCATGTCGAGAGATTTGTGAACATTTTATGAAGATTGATCTTTTTCTTGATGGAACTTTGATTTGACTGGCTGACCGCCCGTTTGCTCATATTTCTTTTTTGCTTGTTTAATCAAATCAACATCTTGTCCGAGTTCGAGATCATTGCTATTGGTCCCATTTCGAGTTTTCTGTTCGGGGTTTTGCTGCTTCGAACGCTTTTTCAAAACTGTTCTCCTCCTCGTGACCCTTGCAAAATCAGGCTATTCTGAAGCTGCTGGACCTGAAGTCTCATCCGGTGCAGCTGTTCCCGCTGCGGTCCGTTGGCACTATGGGCCATTGTACAGATATCCTGGTAGGTTGTTTCAAGCTTTTGCAACGCCTGTGTATAATCAGTATCGTTGTAATGCTCTTGCAGACTGCTTTGCTTGTATTGTTCCTCGGCAAAACGAACCGTGTCCTCAACCTGCTGGGTTAAAGTATCCATCGAAGCACGAGTAGCCATCTAAAGAACCCCCTTCTTGGTCTGGCACTTCCTTTGAAGCAGATTGCTTCATTTCTTATTGTGTTCCCCATTTTTTTTCCTATGACAACAGCAAATTGATAATTACTGGCAAAAAACAAGAAACAATTACAATTGGATAACCCCATCATTTTTTGTTAAAATAAATTTTATGCATACGTAGTTGAGATAGAATAATAAAAAAAGGAGGTTTTCTGAATGCTTCAGACCAAACCTTTTCCATATGCTTCTGATGATAAACGTTATCATACATGGAATTATCATCTTCGCCAGCAATTCGGCCATAAGGTGTTTAAAGTGGCATTGGATGGCGGCTTTGACTGTCCTAACCGGGATGGCACTGTTGCCCACGGGGGCTGTACGTTTTGCAGTGCCGCCGGTTCAGGGGACTTTGCAGGAAACCGTGCCGAACCATTAGTCAAGCAGTTTAACGATATTAAAGATAAAATGCATACCAAATGGAAAGACGGCAAATACATGGCCTATTTCCAGGCATTCACGAACACACATGCACCACTGGATGTCCTTCGTGAAAAGTATGAAACCGTCCTTAATCTGGAAGGTGTCGTCGGGTTATCGATTGCCACTCGTCCTGACTGTCTTCCTGATGATGTAGTTGAATATTTGGCGGAACTAAACAAACGTACCTATCTATGGGTGGAACTAGGCTTGCAGACTGTCCATGAACGCACAGCACTGCTTATCAATCGTGCCCATGATTTCGAGTGCTATATCGAGGGCGTAAATAAACTGAGAAAACATGGTATCCGCGTTTGTTCCCATATCATTAACGGGCTGCCGCTTGAAAATTATGACATGATGATGGAAACTGCTCGTGAAGTGGCGAAATTGGATGTTCAGGGAATCAAAATCCACCTGCTTCACTTGCTAAAAGGCACGCCAATGGTCAAGCAATATGAAAAAGGCATGCTTGAATTCCTATCCCAAGAGGATTACGTAAACTTAGTATGCGACCAATTGGAAATACTGCCGCCGGAAATGATTGTTCATCGTATCACCGGCGACGGACCGATTGACCTAATGGTCGGACCGATGTGGAGTGTCAACAAATGGGAAGTTTTAAATGCGATTGATGCGGAATTGAAACGGAGAAACAGCTGGCAGGGCAAGTTTTATGCCGGAGAGCCTGTCGGACGATGAAACTGGAGCGAATTCTTTCATTTGCCAGGCTATTGCTTGAAAAAGCGGTGGGCCCAGGTGATGTAGTTGTCGATGCGACATTAGGAAATGGGCATGATACATTATTTTTGGCACAGCTTGTCGGCGAAACAGGCAAAGTGTACGGCTTTGATATTCAGGAACAAGCCGTTGCTGCCGCCTATGACCGCCTAAGCGGGCATGGGGTATCGGACAGGGCTACACTTTTTCACGCAGGCCACGAAAAAGCGGCTGACCTTATACCGGATGAGAATCATGGAAAAATAAGGGGGGGTATATTTAACCTAGGATATTTGCCTGGCAGCGATAAAACAGTTGTTACCAAACCGGAAACCACCATTTCCGCGATTGCACAGCTTCTCGAGATGATGGCACCTGAAGGAATCATCGTTCTTGTGATTTATCACGGTCACGAACAAGGTGCTGTCGAACGTGATGCTATTCTGGAATACTGCCGAACATTAGATCAGAAGACAGCCCATGTGCTAAAGTACCAATTTATTAACCAACAGAATAATCCCCCGTTTATTATTGCAATTGAAAAAAGGTAAAAACCAGGCCGCAAGCCTGGTTTTTATTTTGCCATCATTCTCATCACGAATGCCGGCACTGCCTTTTGCAGCGAGCGGTAGGCCAGTCCATTAATATAGAAGAAATAGCTTGCCCACCCTCCTGTCTTAATAATCTTTTTCGCCAGCCTGCGGACATTTTTCTGCTTACGGACTTTTGCATCCGATAAATAAATACCCAATAAACCCCGGTTAATCAACTGATGGAATTTTTTATGTGGCAGGAATTCGGTATGGCGGTCAGCCTCAATCATAAAATGGGTTAACCGATTGAACAGGCTTTCCTGATTTTTATAGTAAAAGCAAAAATTCAAATCACCCCCGGCCCGATCTTCCTCTTGGTCAATAAAGTAATCAAGCAGGATATGGAGCCCCTGTATGTAGGGGAAATAACCTTTATAGATATTCTCGGCATCGCTTGCCTTGAAATCTTCGCGCATTGCGTAGGAAATGAGGCAAAAAATCCCAAGCGTTGAGCCAGAGCAAGCCGAAAATTCATACCATTCCATCTCTGGGAGCTTACTTTGATAATGCTGAAACCAATTTTCGAGCCGCGGTACCCGCTCTTCCTTTTTCACATGCTTATGAATTTGCAAGTCACAATAATAACGGCATAGTTCCAAAAGATAATCTCTGATTAAATGGTAATGCTCAAGTTCTTTTAAAACGGACCGGCATGTTTCCGATAATTCGTATAAATAGCCATTATCGTTTTGATCCGTGCGCAGGCGGTAATAGTTTTTCCTCTTAGCATCGGGCACCAAAGCATCCTCCATTGATTCATGAAGTGCAGCAAAATCGTTTGGATCTAACGAAGTACTCCGGTCACAAAGATTATCAAGATAATCGCTGATAGTTTGATAAGCCACAATAAATTTCACTGCTTTTGGGAAATTCTCACCAGCAGTGAGTGCAAGAATGGCCCCGCCCTCACAATGAAATGTTTTATGTTCAATGCTAGCTAGTGCTTGTTTTCTTAACTCGGGATTTGGAATTTCTTCAGCCCTGCTTCTCCAATAATCCAATTCTTGATGAACTGCTGGCAGTATTTTGCGGTAGACCCTTGACATCAGGGTTATTGGCTGCATGGAACATACCACCCTCTCTATACGATGTAGCCAATTGCTTTTAACTGGCTGTTGACAAAATCCTTGGCATATTCAAAAACCTCTTCACGCTCTGGTTCATTAAATATTTCATGATAGCAATTTGGCCATTCTTTAAATCTTTTTTCTGATAACGGAACATGGTTAAACCATTCTTTGACCGTTCGTTTATTGACAATTTTATCATCTCCGCCCTGCATAACAAGCATTGGGACATCTTGAGTGTTCGGGATATTCTCAAACGCCTCCTTAATTGCCTGAACGAGCTCGCGGTACCATCTGACGGATACCTTTGTTATGTAGAGCGTATCATTCGAATCTGCTTCCCTTACATCTTCATTCCTAGTCGCCATTTGAACAGTCAGCCCTGAATTCACCCGGAACGATGGAAACACCATGTTCAAACCGTAGGAAAGAAAGTTCATAAATTTAGATGGGGTATGAACAAGTCCCAAACATGGAGACGAAAGAATGACTCCGGCAATGTTTAACCTTTCTTCCTGTAATAGACGGATCGTGATTAACCCTCCCATACTATGGCCAATGACAAAAACCGGCAAATCATAACGGTAGGCGGCTTGCACCCAATCCTTTACTTCTATTATGTATTCATCAAAGGAATCAATATGACCGCGGTTGGCTCTTGTTGTCATCCCTTGTCCGGGAAGATCGGACATAATGACGTGAAAGCCGGACGAACGCCACATCTCAATCAGCCAGCCATAACGGCGATGGTGCTCCATCGCACCGTGAACAATCACGATTACGGCCTTTGCAGCCCCTTCTGCTTCCCACTTCCACATTTGTTGTTCCTCCTGCAACACTGCATCGTTTTTAGTATTTTACCATATATCTGTACCCGATGTTGTTATTAGCCTGCGCAAAATAGTTTGTTACTTAGTTTATTTTTTGATATTTAATGAACTTATTCGTTAAAATAAAATCATCATTTTTGAAGGAGAGAAAATCATGATTTATCCTTTTAAAGGTCAATATCCTAAAATTGCTGATTCGGTATTTATTGCGGATTATGCCACCATTACCGGCGATGTTGAAATCGGCGAGGAATCAAGTGTCTGGTTTAACACCGTGATTCGCGGCGATGTTGCGCAAACTAAAATTGGCTGCCGTGTCAATATCCAAGATAATTCCATTTTACATCAAAGCCCCAATAATCCGCTAATTTTGGAGGATGAGGTTACTGTCGGCCATCAAGTGATTTTACATAGCTGTATCATCCGAAAAAGAGCGTTGATTGGGATGGGTTCTATTATTCTCGACCAAGCCGAAATCAGTGAAGGAGCATTCATTGGGGCCGGGAGTTTAGTCCCGCAGGGCAAAAAAATACCGCCAAATACGTTAGCTTTTGGCAGACCAGCCAAGGTAATCAGAGAATTAAATGAAGATGATATTAAGGACATGGAGCGGATTACCAGGGAGTATGCCGAAAAAGCACAATACTATAAAGGTTTGCAAAAAAAATAACTAAAACCAAGTAGAAGTTCCGAAAAAATAAAACGGGAGCTACATGTATTCGTAACTCCCGTTTTTAACTAATTAACGGCCTTTAGCCTGCTCGCGAAGCGTTTCCGCTTTATCGGTACGCTCCCATGGAAGATCCACATCGGAGCGACCAAAATGGCCGTAAGCCGCGGTTTGTTTATAAATCGGACGGCGTAAATCAAGCATTTTTATGATTCCTGCTGGGCGGAGGTCGAAGTTTTGGCTGACTAGGTCAACTAAAACATCTTCACTAACTTTACCGGTGCCAAAAGTGTCAACAGAGATGGAAACAGGTCTTGCTACACCGATCGCATAAGCAAGCTGAACCTCACATTTGTCGGCAAGACCGGCAGCGACAATATTTTTTGCCACATAACGTGCTGCATACGCAGCAGAACGGTCAACCTTTGTCGGATCCTTACCGGAGAAAGCTCCGCCGCCATGGCGCGCATATCCGCCGTAAGTATCAACAATAATTTTACGGCCGGTTAATCCAGCATCGCCCTGCGGTCCGCCGATCACGAAGCGGCCGGTAGGGTTAATAAAATATTTTGTGTTGTCATCAATTAATTCTTTTGGAACCACTGGGTTAATCACATATTCTTTGATATTTCGCTGAATTTGTTCTAAAGTTATTTCCGGATGATGTTGTGTTGAAATGACAATGGTGTCAATACGGACTGGCTGGTTATTCTCATCATATTCAACGGTTACTTGAGTCTTACCGTCCGGACGAAGGTATGGAAGAACATCATCTTTTCGGACTTCTGACAGTTTCCGGGCAAGCTTATGGGCAAGAGATATTGGCAGCGGCATAAGTTCTTTGGTTTCATTGCAGGCGAATCCAAACATCAGGCCTTGGTCACCGGCGCCGATCGCTTCAATTTCCTGGTCTGTCATTTGCCCTTCACGTGCTTCCAACGCCTGATTCACACCCATGGCAATATCAGGTGACTGCTCATCAATTGAAGTTAAAACGGCGCAAGTATCGGAATCAAACCCGTATTTGGCACGATTATAGCCAATCCCTTTAATCGTTTCACGAACTATTTTTGGAATGTCCACATAGGTGGAAGTAGTGATTTCGCCAGCAACCAGCACCAATCCGGTCGTTACGGAAGTTTCCGCAGCAACACGGGCATTCGGATCTTTCGCTAAAATGGCGTCTAAAATGGAATCAGAAATCTGGTCACAAATTTTATCGGGATGACCTTCAGTTACTGATTCAGAAGTAAACAAACGGCGTTTTGTTGACATCTGAATTCCTCCTAAAAATATGAAATAAATGAGGCAGTCGGTAAAGCAGATCACCTCAGAATTTGATACGGAACTCATTCCCTTTTATAGTATGAAATAAACACTGGGTTTTTATGAAAAATTAAAACCCGATTACTTTCTCTGGATGAATTAAAAGCGATTATGTAATGCAGAAAAAAAGAAAAACCTTTCCATATTGAGGAAAGGTTAAATGCAACGTTCTGCGTCCTTTCACTCTTATCGTTCAAGGCTGCCAGCCTTGCGTCAGGTTTAGCACCTTTGCCTAGAAAATTGCTGATAAACATCTTGCCTATCAGCGCATTCTTAGTTTGCAGGTTGCTGGGTTTCATAGGGCCTGTCCCTCCACCAGCTCGGGATAAGAGAGTATCCGTTCAAGGTTAAATCATAACCCCTCCATCAATGCATGTCAATGGATATTTTAGCAAATTTTGGTCAATAATAAGAACTTTTCGAAAGTCTGAAATCATAAGCCTTTTTTAGTACTTTTCATGACTTTTTTGAATTATATAGAATATTGTATAAAATACAGCTTAAATTGATTCATTAGTATAGACTAATGAATCAATTGTGTTATACTATTGCTTAAGAATATTTATAATATAAAAATCTTTAAAAGGTAGGTTTCAATTAATGAATTCCGTCCATATTCCAAATGAATTAAAACTTTTTCTGGATGAAAGCAACACCCATATTCAATTATCTGTACCGCAATTGGTGGAAAAAATTTTAAGCCGTAACGAAGGTTCATTAACCGCTACAGGCGCAATACGGGTATCTACGGGGAAATATACTGGCCGTTCCCCTGAAGATAAATTTATTGTTTCCGAACCATCTACAAAAGACAAGATTGCCTGGGGGCCGTCGCTCAATCAGCCAATTTCGGAGGAAGTTTTTGCCAACTTGTATCATAAGGTCTTGGAATATTTGAAACAACGAGATGAGGTTTTTGTGTTTAAGGGCTATGCCGGAGCTGATCAAAAGTCGCGCCTGCCAATTCAGGTAATTAATGAACTTGCCTGGCATAATTTATTTGCACACCAATTGTTTATCCGGCCTAGCGAAAATGATCTTTTATCGCACGAAGCGCAGTTTACGGTTATTTCCGCACCTAACTTTAAAGCAGACCCTGCTGTGGACGGAACAAATTCAGAAACCTTTATCATTATTTCCTTTGAACGGCGTATTGTCCTCATTGGCGGTACCGAATATGCAGGTGAAATGAAAAAGTCGATTTTCTCAGTCATGAATTATTTGCTGCCTGAAAACAATATATTCTCGATGCACTGTTCAGCAAATGTTGGTCTCGAAGGCGACGTAGCCCTTTTCTTTGGTCTTTCTGGAACCGGAAAAACGACTCTGTCTGCCGACCCTAATCGCAAGCTGATCGGCGATGACGAGCACGGCTGGTCTTCAAATGGAGTATTCAATATTGAAGGCGGCTGCTATGCAAAATGTATCAACCTCTCAAGGGAAAAAGAACCGCAAATTTTTGATGCCATCCGCTTTGGAACAGTGCTTGAAAATGTGGTAATCAATCAAGAATCAAGAATTCCTGATTACGATGACGGCACCTTGACTGAAAATACCCGTGCTGCTTATCCGATCGAGGCAATTGATAATATCGTCCAGCCTAGTGTTGCGGGGCATCCAACCACGATTGTATTTTTGACAGCTGATGCATTCGGTGTTTTGCCTCCAATCGCAAAATTAACGAAGGAACAGGCCATGTACCACTTTTTAAGCGGTTATACATCCAAGCTTGCCGGAACCGAGCGCGGCATTACTTCACCGCAAGCAACCTTCTCCACTTGCTTCGGTGCACCGTTCCTGCCGCTGCCTGCGACCCGTTATGCCGATATGCTTGGCGAAAAAATTCTCGAGCATAATGTAAATGTATTCCTTGTCAATACAGGCTGGACCGGCGGAGAATATGGTGTCGGTAATCGGATGAAACTCAGCTTTACAAGAGCGATGGTACAGGCGGCCCTTGAAGGGGAACTAAATCATGTTGAAACCGTCAAGGACGAAATTTTTGGTTTAAATATCCCACTTCATATTGCTGGAGTACCTGATGAGGTACTTCAACCGGTAAAGACTTGGGCTGACCCTGAGGCATATCACAACAAGGCGAAGGAATTGGCATCGAAATTCCGTGAGAACTTTAAGAAGTTTACTAACGTTTCTGCTGACATTGAGGCAAAAGGCGGGCCAATCGCCTAATCTAAAAAAGGCAAAAAAGCGATTCAAATACGAATCGCTTTTTTATTATTATTTTTGATCAATTGGTTTTCGCACTTCTATTTCCCGTGATTCTTCTAATACACTGAATTGATATTGGCCACTTTTTTCAAGCGTGAAGGCTCCGCCATAATGGGAAATCTTTTTTCCATCGGTGGTAGTGTAATCTGCAACCTTCTTAAATAGAAACGTGGTTGTTTTGGCGTCATTATTTTCTATTTCCGATATCTTTAACTCGATTTCTTCAGGTAGATTCTCGCCCTCTACTTCAATAAATTCATGCTCGTATTCACCCGCATAAAGGTCCTCTGGCGAGGTTAATAATGTCGCCTTGCCGATCGTAATATAACCTTCCTTTACATAAATGGAGAATTCGCCTATTTTTTTATTTCCAACCGAGAACTGCAGGTTCCAAACCCCGGGAGCACTGAAAGGTTTAAAGGATGTCAACGCGTGCGCATCCGACCCATACAATCCACCCGAGATAACCGCTTCGGTAAGCCGCTCTTTTTCCCCCGTTTTTACATTGACGGCGTCTACATTTAGAGGTTTATTGGCAAACTCTTTATAGTCTCCCCACAAAAAAATCATAATCTTGGCAACGGAACGCTTATCGTTTGCAATCCATTCCTCCGGTGCCAGCAGGCTTACCTTATTGGGAATCCCAAAATTGCTCGTGGCATAAAGCGGTTTTCCGTCTTGATCCTCCAAGGCAAAGTAATTAGCCTCCTGCACATCTGTTGTTACCGAACCACTCCGGGAATCGTTTCCCCCGGTTGTGTTTGAAAAATAAAGAATTGGGCCGATAAAGGCTAGAAAGAGTACGGCTGCCAGGGCACTCATTTTTTGATTGTTAACCGGCCGTTTTCGCTTTGTCGAGACGTCCTCGCTAATCTTTTTTAACACTTCCGTTCTTCCCTTCGTCGAAAGTTCATGCTTAGGAAATTTAGCCATCATTTCCAGCAGCTCTTTATCCGATAAATTGCTCAAAATACTCACCCTCCTTTAAACGTTCATTTAGCTTTTTCACGGCCCGAAAAAACGTTACGTTCACCTTATTTTCCGACCAGCCCAGAACCTGACCGGCTTCCTGCGCCGACAGTTCCGATATTCCTCTCAGCAAAATCACGTCACGATAATTGGGCTTTAGCTCATTGATCGCATCATATAGAGTCGCATATTCGATTTTCTTTAACAGCCTTTCTTCGGTTTGCAGTTCAAGATGCGTTGGTGTCTCCTGGTCGAGACGTTCCTTCAGTTTCTGCCATATTGATTTTTTTCGATAAAGGTCGATAGCGGTATTTCTGGCAATGGAGATCAACCATGTTTTCGGACTTGATTCATGTTTGAAACGTTCAAAGGCACGAAACGCCCGTAAAAACGTTTCCTGGACTAGATCCTCCACATCGGTTGAGCCTGTATAATAAACTAAATAATTGGTAACATCCTTTTCATATTGAATAAACCAGTTTTCAATTTGGCGGGCCCGTTCCAATTGCTTTACCCCCTTCCCAAAAGCCTTGGAAAAATTCAATTCATAAATAAGACGGCCGTAGGTTCAATCTATTACACTTTTTGCAAAAAGAAAAAGCAGGATTTTCATGCCTGCTTTAGTTCGTAGAATTTAATGAAATTAATTGATACGTAATAGTCGTCGTATTTTTCTCCAACTCGACCTTCTTTATCAAGGCTGTACCACTTGAACTGCTGTCCAATGTTTTTCTTACATCAACCGGAATTTCAATCGGATAGAGGCGATAGCCTTCTTTTTGGAGAACAAACAAGTTTTCTTCCACCCGCTTCTCATATCCTTTTGTGACAATCAGTGTATTTAATTCAAGAGGCATACCCATTAAAATCCGCTCCTCTACAATTTATAATTCTATCATATCATTTTTTGCTATGCTTTTTCATCCAATTCGTTAAATCGAAAACCACTTTTCGATTGATCGCCGGGGGGAAGTAATGAGTAAACTCGTCAAAATACCAGGATTCCACAGGTTTAACTAAAGCGCGGAGCCTTCTTTCCAGCCTGTAGGCATGCTCGACCGAGACATTTTCATCCTTGACTCCGTGAATAATTAGCACGGGAGCCTGAAGTTTTTCCAATTGGTATAACGGGGTTCGCTCCTGATACCGTTCAGGAAATTTCTCCGGTGTACCGCCAATAACCCGCTTCATCATTTTTCTGAGGTCCTCACGCTCATAATAGGTTAAATTCATGTCACTAACCCCGCCCCAGGTGACCAGCGAAGCCGCATCGGGAAACATGATCCCGGTCAAAAGCGCCATTACCCCACCGCGGGAAAAACCGAATATATGTATGTCCTTTACCCGAGGGAGCGCTTTTAGCAGCATATAAGCAGAAAAGGCATCTTCTCTGTCTTCTCCGGCAAAATCTTCATTGCCCTCGCCCCCTTTATTTCCTCTGTAATAGGGCGCAAACACAATAAAGCCTTCCTGGGCAAACTGGGCAATCCGCGCCGGCCTTACCATGCCGACATTCTTGATTCCGCCTCGTAAATACAGAAACCCGTCATATTCCTGTTCGTCCTTTGGCTCCGCAAGAAGACCTTTCACCCGCAGCCCGTTTGATAAATAAGTAATCTCCTTTAGGAGGACGCGGGGGTTGGGTGACGGAACCCGCTTTATCTCAACTATTTTTCCATTTACTTCGTTCATTTTAATCGATCCTTTTTATGCTTTATAAATAATTTGGAACTGGGCATACACACATTTTTATCCCCATCATACGATATCTTAGGCTATTAGCCCAGATAAAGGAGGTTAATTTTCAGATGAAAAAATGGTCAAAAATCAGTTTGTCCTTTCTCCTCATCACTATACTTATGTTTTCCTTAATCGCTTGTAATAAAGATACAGGAAAGGAACAGGAGAAACTGGAAAAGGTTCGGATTGCAGAAGTCACCAGATCCATTTTTTATGCTCCACAATATGTGGCCTTGACACAGGGCTTTTTCAAGGAGGAAGGGCTTGATGTCACATTGACGACAACTCCCGGCGGCGATAAGACGATGACCGCGCTGATCTCCGGAGGAGCCGATGTAGCTCTAGTAGGGTCGGAAACTTCGATTTATGTATATGCCCAAGGCTCGAGTGATCCGGTGATTAACTTTGCCCAGTTAACCCAAACAGACGGCACTTTCCTTGTCGCCAGGGAAAAGATTGATAACTTCTCCTGGGATCAATTAAAAGGCAAAACCTTCCTTGGCCAGCGGAAGGGCGGAATGCCGCAAATGGTCGGTGAATTCGTATTAAAGAAGCATGGCATTGACCCGCATCAAGACCTTAACCTGATCCAAAACATCGATTTTGCAAACATTGCCAATGCTTTCGCCTCAGGAACCGGTGATTTCGTGCAATTATTTGAGCCGACTGCCAGCATTTTTGAGAAAGAAGGAAAAGGTCATATTGTTGCTTCATTCGGCAAAGAATCAGGTCATGTTCCATATACGACCTTTATGGCAAAAGACAGTTACATGAAAGAGAATAAAGACATTATCGAAAAATTCACTCGTGCCGTTTACAAGGCACAGCAATGGGTCGAGACCCACTCTGCTGAAGAAATAGCAAAGGCGGTGGAGGAATTTTTCCCTGACACGGACCCTCGAATTATGACAACCGTGGTAGAACGCTATAAGAGCCAAGGTTCATTTGCCACCGATCCAATCCTTGATGAAGAAGAATGGAACAATTTAAAAAATATCATGAAAGAAGCAGGAGAGCTTCCGAAAGATGTAGAGTACAAAACACTTGTGAACACAGACGTGGCCAATAAAGTCATGAAAAAATAACCAAGAAAGGGAGGCCGGCACCATGAGCTTCTTGAAGGTTCAAGATATTCATCACACCTACTTCACCAAAGACACTGCCACCACGGCCCTCTCCGAAGTTTCACTTACGGTTGAGGAGGGGGAGTTTGTTTCCTTCCTCGGCCCCAGCGGCTGTGGGAAAACCACCCTGCTCTCCATTATCGCCAGTTTAATTAAACCAACAGAGGGAACGGTCTTATTAGAAAATAAGCCCGTTTCTACATCAAACAATGACATAGGATATATGCTGCAGCAGGATTATTTATTTCCATGGAAGACGATTGAAGAAAACATCCTGTTAGGACTTAAATTATCAAAGCAATTGAATGATAAAACAAAGAACTACGCCTTAACGCTGTTAAAGCAGATGGGTTTAAATGAAGATGTAAGAAAACAGTTGCCCAAACAATTATCTGGGGGCATGCGTCAACGGGCTGCGCTTGTCCGGACACTGGCAACCGAACCAAAACTGCTCATGCTTGATGAGCCCTTTTCAGCACTTGATTACCAAACAAAGCTGAAGCTTGAGGACCTGGTATCAAATACCCTTGATGAATTCGGCAAAACAGCGATCCTTGTCACCCATGATATCGGCGAGGCTATCGCAATGAGCGATCGCGTCTTTCTGCTTTCCCCCCGCCCAGGCAGGATTCATAAAACGTTTGAAATGCCGAAGGAGCTGCGAGAATCATCCCCGTTTGCAGCAAGAAATCATGAAGCATATCCAAGCATTTTTCAAACAATCTGGAAGGAGTTGGAGTCTCTTGAACAAGGATAACAAAAACGTTGAACTCCTCCATAACCAGTACATTCAGTCATTAAAGCTTGAAAATAGATGGGTTCGATTCTATCAAGCGATTATTTTCCTGGTGTTTTTTTCCGGGTGGCAATTGTTAAGCGAAAAGCAGTGGATTGACCCGCTAATTTTCAGCTCACCAGCGAAAATTACAACACTTTTAATTGATAAAATTCAAGATGGAACATTAATCACCCATATCGGTGTTACCTTAACTGAAACCGTATTTGGCTTTATTTTAGGAACATTGCTAGGTACCATCCTGGCAGCGATTCTATGGTGGTCGCCATTTCTCTCGAAAATACTGGACCCTTATTTGGTCATTTTAAATGCGATGCCAAAGGTGGCGTTAGGACCGGTTTTAATCGTTGCGTTAAGCCCAGGGTATCCTTCCATTATTGCCATGGGTGCCATCATCTCGGTCATTATCACAACTATTGTCGTCTATACGGCTTTTAAGGAAGTGGATCCCAACTATTTAAAAGTCCTGCAAACATTTGGGGCAACGAAGTTCCAATGCTTTAAGGAAGCGATTCTCCCTGCATGCTTTCCTACCATCATATCAACCCTAAAGGTGAATGTCGGGCTTTCATGGGTCGGAGTCATTGTTGGGGAATTCCTAGTTTCGTCAAAAGGACTCGGCTACATGATTATATACGGTTTCCAAGTCTTTAATTTTACACTTGTATTTTTATCACTGTTCGTCATCGCTATTTTCGCCACGATTATGTATCAGCTTGTTGAATTATTGGAGAAAAAGCTTATTAAAGAATAGTGCTGTGCCGCTATTCTTTTTCACATTGTAAGATGCTTAATGTAATTTAGACATTCTTCCACCACTCGGTCCTTCATGATAAAGCTGTAATCGGGACCAAACCTTATTTTGAGCAAATCGCCTTTAATAAGCTGGGGGCCATTTGTTTCGAAGTAATTCCGCGTGTTTTCCAATCTTGCCACTCTTCCCCAAAACACAGCCTTTACAAATGATCCTGTCTCCTCAGTAACCTTATATTCCGCCAAATACGTCAATTTTGAGAAAATGGCACCTGTCTCTTCATATGCCTCCCTTTTGGCAGCGTCTTCGGGTGTTTCCCCGCGTTCCCGTTTACCGCCCGGGAACTCAAGTCCTCTTTTTTTATGCTTTGTCAGCACCCAGTGGCCTTCAAATTGAGAAATGACCAAAACATGCCAGGCCTCTATATCAAATGCATGTTTTGAAAAGCTAAGCTCTACCTGATTGCCATTGTCATCCAAGAATTGTATCATATTGTCCCCACCAATTTGATTCATATGGTATTATTTTAAATGAAAAGGGAAAATCCTGCATGTCCCGGATTTTCCCTCCTGCTCCTATTGCGTTTTCGGCAAAATATTCATGGTTTCAATATGATTCTTTGCTTCTTGATCGCCCAATTTGTGAATCATGCCATAAATTTGTTGAATTTTGTTATCGTACTCATCATTTTCTCTGTCATAATGGTATTGTACATATGGGACATGGGCCCTCCAAAAGGCTTTCCATTCAGTGGAGTAATTTTGATTAAACAACTCCCGCAGCTGGGTAATTTCCTCATCATTGGCCTGGATTTTAAAGCTCCATGTCGAAGAAGTCGCACTTTGTGAAATCTCGCCTGTTCCTACATCTATATAATATGTTTTCTTCTGATTGTCCATGCTGTCATCCCCTTTTAAATTTAGAGTCTGCCAAAAGAAAAAATTTATTCTTTTGCAAATTTCGATACATTTTTTAGAATGTAATACGATATAATAATCATACACTCAAAAGAAGCAGATTTTTCAGTTAATTCTGAAAATATCTTGACTGGAATCATTTTTCTATATTGGGGTATGGATAAAAATTATTAGTCAATTTTCGTAGGAGGTGAACAAAGTGAAACTGGTTGATGAATTGTACGAAATGTACCGAACCAAGCTTACAGGTGATGAAGAAGATATCGATATGCTGGCCTTTGCTTTTTTGGAAGAGATGTCCCACGAGGATTTACTTGCTTTGATTCGCGATATGGATAAGCAGGAACTTTATGACCTGATGGGTCTATATCTCATCGAAAGCCTAAAGGGAAAATTTGCCCAAGAACAGTACGGACAACAGCGGGCTTCTGCGTTTCACCCCCGTAACATACATTGATTATACATAACCAGGAATGAATCCGCTCGGAAGCTGAACAAATCGGCTTCCTTTTTAATTACAAATTATTGTGAAGCCATGTTACAATAAGGGGGTAAAGGGGGAGAAGAAAGTTGTATACAGTTATGGTAGTATCTTTTATTATTGTCATCGTGGTTCTGCTGCTTGCTGTGATTACCACATCCAAAGCCTATGGCTTCAAGCATACGGTAGATCCGTTAGAAAATAACCCTCATCTTGACCAAACTAGCGACGAGCATAAGCAGTCATAAAAAAAATCCTATTCAGCACGAATAGGAATTTTTTTATGCAGATTATGCAAATACTTGTTTTAATTCTTCCTTACTTTGCTCAAGCCAGTAGCGCATCAGCCGCTTAGCACCTTCCAAATCATGAAGTTTTGCTTGACCACATTGGCGCTCATTGGCCGCCGGCACTTCGGTAATTTCCACTGCTTCCTTCATTGTATCTTCAAGAAGGTCAATGATTTCTTCAACGGTTGGTTCGCCACTGACAACAAGATAATAGCCTGTTTGACAGCCCATTGGCGAGATGTCAATGATATCAAAGTGGTTATATTTCTCGACATGCTTGCGGATATTGAATGCTAGCAGGTGCTCCAATGTGTGAATCGCATCAGGCTTCATTGCTTGCTTGTTGGGCTGACAGAAACGAATATCATATTTATTCACAACGCCATCACTGCCTACTTTATGGACACCGCAATGTCTGACATAAGGGGCTTTCACAGCATTATGATCCAAGTCAAAGCTTTCTACTGAAGGCATAAGATCACTCCTTTAAACAATCTTTACTTATCATACTATAAATCCCGATGATTTTCATCAGCTTTGGCACAATTACCAATTTAGACGAATTTCACTTTCTGTGATATCTTGATGGTAGGTGAATAAAGGAGATCATTTTATGCTAAAAAAATTTTTTATTGGAATCATACGTTTTTATCAGGTAGCGATTTCACCGTTAAAACCACCGACATGCCGTTTTTATCCAACCTGCTCGCATTATGGCTTGGAAGCGATACAGCGTTTCGGTCCCTTGAAGGGCGGCTATCTGACTGTTAAAAGAATTTTAAAATGCCATCCTTTCCATCCCGGGGGGGTGGACCCGGTACCCGAAACCTGGAAAAAAAGAAAATAAGCTTAATTTTGATATCCATCAACGACTAGATCAAGCTGGCCTGTTTTCGGGTCAATTACAAGGCCGTGCACTGGTACTCCAACAGGCATCAGCGGATGATTTTTGATGGTTTCTACACTATGTTTTACACTATCAGTTACCGAATCAAATCCGTGAAGCCATTGCTTGAAATCGATACCCGAGTACTCTAGAGTTGCTAGTGTTTCTTCGGAAATTCCCCGTTCCATCATACTGTCGATCACCGGCTCCGCCTTTAATCCGCTCATTCCGCAATCATGGTGGGCAATCACCATGACCTCTTTTGCCTGCAGCTGATAGATGGCAATCAAAATACTTCTCATAATGCTTCCAAACGGATGTGACACTAGGGCACCGGCATTCTTGATAATTTTCGCATCACCATTTCCCAAATTCAATGCCTTTGGCAGCAATTCCAACAGCCGTGTATCCATACATGTGAGAATAACCATTTTTTTATTGGGGAATTTTGTGGTCTCGTATTTTTCATATTCCCGGTCTTCCACGAATTTTTTATTGTAATCAAGAATATCCTTCAACAGTGATTGGTTTTCCATACGATCACACCCTTCATTTTATCTCATTTAAGAATACACAAACTTTCACAATAAAAACAATTTTTTTACTTGCCTAAGTGGGCCTTTTCTTGTTAAGATACATAAGTAAATCGGAATTGTTACGGATTAGATTCGCAATATTTAAAATTTTTTATTTTGTAAATCGGAATTAATACGATTTATCGGAGGTTTCAATGAAAAAATTATTTCAATACTTAGCATTACTTTTACCATTTACTATTGCCTTATCGGCTTGTTCAGATAATAAAGAAACAGCACCACAAAAAAACAACCAATTATCAGTGTATACGACCGTTTATCCCCTGCAATATTTTACGGAGAGAATTGGCGGTGCATACGTAGATGTTGAGACCATTTATCCTCCTGGTGCTGATGAGCATACCTTTGAGCCTACGCAAAAGGATATGATTAAGCTTGCCGATTCAGACTTATTTTTTTATATTGGCTTGGGCCTTGAGGGTTTTGTAGAAAATGCCAAAAAGACATTAAAAAACGAGCAGGTGACAATGGTGGCCACTGCCGACAGTCTTGAACTGCCCAAGGATGACCATGCCCATGAAGATGAGCACGATGATCAAGAAACACATGTGGACGTTAACCCGCATGTTTGGCTTGATCCCATTTACTCAAAGGAAATGGCTGCAGTTATATTGCAACAGTTAGAAGAAAAGCTGCCGCAGTATAAAGAAATTTTTAAAGAAAATTATCAAAATCTTGCTGGCGAGCTAGATGAATTGAATCAGCAATATGATAAAACGATTTCATCTGCCAAACATAAGAATATCATTGTCACCCACGCAGCCTTTGGTTACTGGGAGCACCGATATGGCATAGAACAAATCAGCATCTCGGGCCTCTCTACCAGCAATGAGCCTACGCAAAAGGGGCTAGAGAAAATTATCTCATTGGCTGACCGCGAAGGTTTGCATTATATCCTGTTTGAACAAAATGTCCAGTCAAAGCTTGGGAAAATTGTTCAAAAAGAGATCGGCGCCCGGGCGTTGCCGGTTCATAATTTGGCCATTTTGACAGAAGAAAATATAAAAAATAAGGAAACGTATTTTACCTTGATGGAGAAAAATCTTAAAACCTTGGAGACAGCCTTAAACGATTAGAATTATATAGATAGGCAGTCATTATCACACTTTCATTCCAGTTGATTACAGACATGGACACGGCCGATTCATCAAAAGATATGTTTGTATTACCACAACTTGAAGGAGTGATACGCATGGCACAGGATGTTTTATGTGAAGTGAACAATTGCACATATTGGGCAAAAGGAAATAAATGTAGTGCTGACAGCATCTATGTAGTGAGCCATAAAGGTAAAACCGCTGATTCGAGTAAAGAGACAGATTGCAAAACATTCGAACCGGGCGATTTATAAAAGAATTTGACCCAGAGGCCAAAAGCTTTCTGGGTCTTTTATATCGTAAATGTCTTTTTCGTTAACAGGACCTGTTGCAGTCTTTTTTCGTTTATGTCGTATCCGATTCCCGGCCCATCGGGCACTGTTACAAAACCTTTTTCAACCTTTACTTCCGGCGTAATGATGTCCTCATCCCAAAACCGGCTTGAGGCTGAGATATCGCCAGGAATCGTAAACCCTGGCAGTGAAGCTAACGCAATATTATGTGCTCTGGAAACACCAAACTCAATCATTCCGCCGCACCAAACCGGAATTCCTCTCTCATAGCAATAATCATGAATCTTAATCACCTCGTGCAGACCTCCAACTCGGCCAATCTTGATGTTTATTACTCTGCAGGCGTCAATCTCAATAGCCTTCCGGGCATCTTCAAAAGAAACTATACTCTCATCCAAACAAATCGGGGTAACCAATTTCTCTTGTAAAATTGCATGTTCAATAATGTCATCGTGGGCCAGCGGCTGTTCAATCATCAGCAGGTTAAAGTCATCCAGTGCTTTAAGCTGTTCTATATCCTTTAAGGTATAGGCAGAATTGGCATCCGCCATCATTGGAAGATTAGGATAATGGCGCCGAATCGCACTAAGAAACTCATAGTCTTGACTTGGATTAATTTTCACTTTGATCCGTTGATATCCGTCCTCAAGATACCCTTCAATTTGCTTTAATGCCTTTGTAATTGTGTCAGTGGCAATAACTACCCCTGAGGAAATTGCGTCCCTAGTGCCGCCGATCATTTTGGCAAGAGACTGACCTTGACCTTTCGCATATAAATCCCAAAGAGCAGTTTCCAGTCCGGACTTCGCCATCGGATTCCGTCTTATTGACTGAAATAGACCCGCAGCCTCTTCCGGATGGTTGATTGGATGTTTTTGCAGTAACGGTATCAAAAAATCCTCAAGCATATGCAGACTGGTCCTAACTGTTTCTTCCGTATACCAAGGGGTTGAAAAAGCCACTCCTTCACCGAAGCCCTCGACACCGTCCTTATCGGTTACTTTTATTATAATCCCTTCCCGCTCCCGCACTTCCCCCAAATGGGTAACAAACGGCGACTTTAGCGGCATGCTGATCACAAACAGTTCAATAGTTGCGATGTCCATCTTTAGTCCACTTCCTCTTGAACCCACTCGCGGAGAGTTCTGCGCAGCAGTTTTTTGGATGCATTTCTTGGCAATTCGTCAACGAAAAAAAATTCCTTTGGTACTTTGTATTTGGCCAGCCGGGTTTGGCAAAACTCCAAAAGGTCGTCCTCCGTTACAACAGAGCACTTATTTCTGCTGACTATAAACGCAACCGGAACCTGGCCCCATTCACTGTCATCCATACCGGTAACTCCTGCCTCTGCCACTTCCGGATGGCTCAATAACACCGCTTCTATTTCCGCCGGGTAGACATTTTCGCCGCCTGAAATAATTAAATCGGAGCGCCGGTCCAACACATACAAAAATCCATCCCCGTCTAAGTAACCAATATCACCAGTATATAGCCAGCCATCGCGTATTTTTTCGGCGGTTGCTTCCGGTCGATGCAAATACCCATGTGTCACGTTTGGACCCTTGACTACAATCTCGCCGGCATCCCCCGCCTGGGCTAACCCTTTGTCGTCCAGTTCAATTCTTATTTCCGATGGAAATAACGGTTTTCCTGCAGAACCAAGTTTTGTCAGGCTGTATTCCGGTGACAATGTGACAATTTGCGAGGAGGTCTCTGTCATTCCATATGATTGAAATACAGGAACCCTTTTCTCTACGCACCGCTCCAATAAAGGCATTGGTGCTGGACCGCCGCCCAAAAGCATACAGCGAAGATGCTCGGGAAGCTGTTTTTCACCTAATGAATCAACAATTCTAGTCAGCATCGTCCCGACAACTGACATAATCGTAACCTGCTTCTCTGCTATATCCAACAGCGTTTTTTCAACATCGAACTTTTCATGGAGGACAATCGGCATTCCGTAGATCACACTGCGCATAAGGATGGAATAGCCACTGATATGAAAGAGAGGTACAGAGCATAGCCAACAATCGTTTTCCGTGATACCCAGGTTTAGGGCCGATCCAATTGCACTCCACCAATGATTTCCGTATGTCTGCATGACACCCTTTGGATGGCCGGTCGTCCCTGATGTGTACATAATCGTGCAGATTTCTCCAAGATTGGTTTCATCCTGGATTTGTGGCTCACCCGGCTCATACTTGAAAAGCTCACTTTTTGTAACAGCCTTCAGGAATGGAGCCCTTTCTTTCATTTCTAAAAAGGAATCTTCCAAAATCAAATACGAAGCATGCGAATCTTCCAGTTGCCACACTAATTCCGCCTGAGTTAATCGATTATTCAAGATGACCGTCTTCAATCCAAGCAGCTGCAACGCAAATAAAATGATCACCGTATCAAGATGGTTTTTTAATAGGACGGCGACAAACTCATCCTGTTGAATTCCAAGCCCCTGCAGCCTGCCAGCAGTGTCATACGAACGCTCGTACAGTTCCTTAAATGTGACCGTCTGATCCTGAAAATGCACGGCTGGTCGCTCTGGAGTGAGAAACGCACGTTTTATTAAAAAATTTTGCATCGATTCTTGTCGCATTTGTTGCTCACCTTCTTATTAGCTAAAAACAGCCTGATGGAGGCCATCAAGCTGCTTTAAAATATGTTTCATCAAGGGAACCGCGGGAATTGACCGAAGTCCGGCTTACGCTTTTCTTTAAAGGCATCGCGGCCTTCCTTGGCTTCTTCCGTTGTATAGTATAGCAGTGTTGCATCTCCTGCCATTTGCTGAAGTCCTGCAAGTCCATCCGTATCAGCATTCATTGCCGCTTTTAAGAAACGTAGTGCAGTCGGGCTCTTTTCAAGCATTTCCTCACACCATTTAATCGTTTCTTCCTCAACCTGCTCCAAAGGAACAACCGTGTTGACCAAGCCCATATCAAGCGCTTCCTGGGCATTGTATTGACGGCAAAGAAACCAAATCTCACGCGCTTTCTTATGGCCGACGATTCTTGCAAGGTAGCCTGATCCGTATCCGGCGTCGAAGCTGCCCACTTTAGGACCTGTTTGTCCAAAAATAGCGTTGTCTGCTGCAATCGTTAAGTCACAGACCACATGAAGTACATGGCCGCCGCCAATTGCGTAACCTTTAACCATCGCAACTACCGGCTTTGGAATAACGCGAATCAGGCGCTGAAGGTCAAGAACATTCAAGCGGGGAATTTGGTCCTCACCGACATAACCGCCATGACCGCGGACCTTTTGGTCACCCCCAGAACAAAACGCCTTATCTCCTGCACCTGTCAGAACAATGACACCAATGTTGGAATCATCGCGTGCGTATGCAAAAGCATCAATTAATTCCATTACCGTTTTTGGGGTAAATGCATTATGTACGTGCGGACGGTTGATTGTAATTTTAGCAATTCCGTTATACGTTTCATATAAAATTTCTTCGTATTTACGTTCTGGAATCCATTCTACTGCCAAGATAAAAAACCTCCTTCAATTTTTTTACTTTGACAAAAAGTCACTTACTATTGTACCAAACTTTTCTTGATCTTCCACATGAATTGCATGGCCACAATTTGCAATCATTACTAATGAACTATTTTTAATCGTTACAGCCATTTGTTCAGCAATACTGCAAAACTTTTGATCTTTTTCACCGACCATCAACATGACATCACAGGAAAGTTTGTGAAGGCTCTCCCACCAGGAAGGCTGTGATCCTGTTCCCATGCCAAGCAGGCTGTTGCCAAGTCCAATCGGGGAATTTTGCAGACGCTGTTCTCTGATTTTTACCCTAACCTTCTCAGGCAGACTCTTCATCGAAGCAAATAATGGAATATTTTGCCAGTAGTCAACAAATGCGGCAATCCCGTTTTCTTTAATAAAATTTGCAAGTTTCGCGTCATTCATACGGCGCTGCTTTCTTTCATCTTCTGTTAACAGTCCCGGTGATGAGCTTTCCAAAATTAATTTTCTCACCCTTTCGGGATAAGCAAGCGCAAACGTAAGGGCTAGACGGCCACCCATGGAATATCCCAGCAAATCGATCTGACTGATGGCCAAATGATCAAGAATGCCTGCGATAGCCCGGGCAGCAGCTTCCATTGTATAAAGGTTAACATCCTCGGGCGAGTCTGACTCACCGTGTCCAATAATATCAGGGATGATTAATTGTGAATGACTCCCCCAGCTGTCGCAAAAAGGACTCCAGGTAGAAGAATCCCCGGTAAAACCATGCAATAACAAGAGCGGGAATCCACTTCCACATTGCTCAACGTGGTAGCGAACGCCGTTAATAACTATATTCACTTACTCTCACCATCGACAAAATTTGATATTTCCTGGGAAACAGATGCCCAAAATCCACGGTGTTCATCGCGATTTGTGTCTCTTTTTGTCCTAACCTCATAAACATGGATGCCTGCCGCACCTGACGAATTTCCTAATTCCTCTTGTAAGTGGTCCCAATCGGTAACCTTAACAAAGCGGCCGTTAAACATTTTAACCGCATGTTCAAATTCAATATCGAGCGGCGTTCCAAATAGCAGCTCAAAATGCTTCGGATGTTCCGATTGCGGCAAGAACGAAAAGATCCCTCCGCCATTATTGTTTACAAGAATAATATGGATATCAATCTTAAATTGCTTGGCTGCAAATAAACCATTTAAATCATGGAAGAAGGTTAAATCACCAAGGACCAAGTATAATGATTTGGAATATAAGGCAGCACCCAAAGCGGTAGAAACAGTTCCGTCAATTCCGTTTGCTCCTCGATTGGCCATAATTCTAATGCATTTATTGTTATGTAGAAAAAAACTGTCCAAATCGCGAATCGGCATACTATTTCCGACAAACAGCGTTGCCCCTTCAGGAACCATCTCGGCCAACTGGTAAAATAGCTTCCCTTCGCTTAATTCAGTTATATCCCTTACAGAAGCCATATTTTCCTTCGTCAAGGCATTGATGTTGTTCCAATCCTCAAAAAATTTCTGATCCGAACTAGGCTTCGCAACCGTTGCAAGCTTTTCGCAAAACAAGGTCTCATTGCAGAAAACCATATCCGTTGATAGCGAGCCGGGATCACGCCAGCCACCGCCGCCATCAATGACAAACTGGTCAGCAGCTGGATTCTCTTTTATAAAAATCGTCAGCGCTTTGGATATCGGCATCGCCCCAAATCGGATAATCACATCAGGCTTTAGGAATGACTTAGCATCTTTATTGCGCAAAAACGTATCATATGTGTCGATGATATGTTCACGATTATGTTTGCCGCTTCTTAGCTGTGATAGTGGGTCAGCCAAAATCGGATACATTAATAATTTCGATAATTGTGTTACGGCATCCGCAAATCTTTCGTCCGCAATATTGCCACAGACAATTATTCCTTTGCTTTTTCCCTCTAGGCGGTTAGCAATTTCTTGAATCAGCCAATCACCGATCGTCAGTTCACCATTATGGACCTTTACAAATCCATGCGGCCGTTCGGCCATACGGAAAATGCTCTCATCAAGCTGTGGTATCAGCGGTTCGCGGAAAGGGAAATTCAGATGAACCGGTCCAGAAGGGGTACCAGCACAATAGGCGACAGCACGGGCACAAATGGTTCGGGCATAACGAATCATTTCAGCTCTGTTTTCGGGTAGGGCCATTTCCGCAAACCATTTGACATGCTTGCCATACAATTCTATTTGATCAATTGCCTGTGGAGCACCGACTTCTCGAAGCTCATGCGGACGGTCAGCCGTTAACACGAGAAGTGGTACCCGTGAATAGCGTGCCTCCACAATCGCCGGAAAATAGTTGGCAGCAGCGGTCCCTGAAGTACATAGAATTGCCACAGGCCGGTTGGAAGCCTTCGCAATCCCTAAGGCAAAAAAAGCTGCCGAACGTTCATCCACATGAATATGAACATTTAATTCAGGATGTTCCGCCATAACCATTGCCATTGGTGTTGACCGTGAACCCGGGCTGATGACCACATCTTTAATTCCCGAAAGAACAAGCTCCGCAACAAAAGCGGCAAGGTAAGCCGTTAAAGATTCTTGATGACTCATTTTATTTTCCCCCAAGCGCTCTTAACATTGGTCTAAACTTTAAACCGGTCTCCAAATATTCGCTTTCCGAATCGGAATCAGCTACTACACCGCAGCCGGCAAATAGGGAAGCCTCGCTTCCTTGAATTAAACCGGAGCGAATCGCCACCGCAAACTCCCCATTCCCTTGATAATCCAGCCAGCCAATCGGCGCTGCATAAAATCCGCGGTCCAGTTCTTCCACCTGGCGAATTTTTTCCACAGCTTCCTGTTTTGGAAGCCCGCCAAGCGCCGGGGTTGGATGCAGCCTTTCGACCAGCAGCAGCAAAGACGTATTATTGCCGCACTTACCAATAACAGGTGTATATAAATGTTGTATATCCCTGTTCTTCATCAGCCGTGGTTTTTCCGGCAGGATGATTTGATCACAGTATTCTTCCAATGCCTCTTTAATCATTTCTACAACATATTGATGCTCAATCAAATTCTTTTGATCATGCAGCAGCTGCTCCCCAAGCATTGCATCTTCTTCCGTTGTCTTTCCACGTGAAATGGACCCAGCAAGGCAGGTTGAGAATATTTCATTTCCCTGTTTTTTTACCAACCGTTCGGGGGAAGCACCTAGAAAACAGTCGCCATTTGCTTCAAGAGCAAAAATATAGCTTTCATGCTGCTGCTCATTTAACCGCTCAAGCACCATTCCCGCTTCCACTTTACTGTCAAATTTCAAGCGCAGTTCCCTGGCTAGAACCACCTTCTTTAGCGGCCCGTCGTTTAATTCATTTACGATTCCGGTCACAGCCTCTTTCCAGGCTTCCGGTGAAATCTCTCTCGTTTCCAAAAGCTCTGCCGGATCAGAATCTGCAGATTGATAAAGAGAAGCTAACAGTTGATTCCGCTCATCCAACATTTTCGCCATAAGAGTATGATTGTCATCCGGTGTGCACACGATATTAGTGGTTAAATAAGCCTGCCCCCTGATTATGCTTACCATATAAACCGGCAAGTAAAATAACGATTCTGCATACTGGGACCATAATCTCGTTTTTTCTTTGTAAGGATCAAAGGAAAAACCGCCAAAAATAACAGGCCCGACCCCAATTTCAGAATCCGGATTAAAGACGATACTGTCCTTCAGAAAGCGTTCCCACTCCTGTTCAACGTGAACAAAGCGGTCAGCAGCCTGATCAGATTGAATTTGATGGGTAATCCCCAGTCCAATCAGCAAAATTTCGTCGCTGGGATCCTTCCAGAAAAACCGTTCCCCGTAATAGCAATCCTGCCCTTTATTGAAAAATGAAAGCGGGTTTATTTTGTCCATTTTCCGAACTTCACTTAGTAAAATGGGCCGGCCGAGTTCTTTCGCGCGATTTATGGCCATAATACCCCTTTCGATTATTTCTGTTTCCTGTATGGTAACCAAAAAAATCCCTCCAAAACAGCTAAAATGGCTGTTTTTCTTAGCAAACCCTATTTAAGATACTACTCCCATTGTAAAGAAGTCAATAATACTTGTCACTATCCCTTTTGGATTCATTCCTTATTATATGTCAAAGACAAAAATATCGGATAAAATCTGCTTTTATGTCATTGTATATTCATTTTTCCACGAACCTCTGATAATTATCGGGAAGGTATTATCTTCTAGTTTTGATAATAAAAATTCATTGACCTGGCGCAGTGTTTTTCATACACTAAAGTTTGGGAAACCAATCTTTCAAAATTTATCGAAGATAAGAAGTTAAATATTATAATAGAAGAAACTGCAATAAGGGAGGAGAACATATATGCAGCCAAATTTACAGCAAGGTTCGAAACCTGTTGTTAAGTCAAACCGCGGCTTTGGGGTTTGGTGGCAAATGACCCGTCCCCATACCTTAACAGCTGCGTTCGTACCTGTTTTGCTCGGTACTGCACTTTCGCTTAAATATGGAAACATTCATTTTGGCCTGTTTCTTGCGATGTTGATTGCCAGTTTGTTAATTCAGGCAGCAACAAATATGTTTAATGAGTATTATGATTTTAAACGCGGGCTGGATACGGAACACTCCGTAGGTATTGGAGGTACAATTGTCAGAGATGGCATCAAACCTAGAACTGTCATGAACCTGGCATTAGGGTTCTATGGAATCGCGTTATTACTGGGCGTATATATCTGTGCCAATAGTAGCTGGTGGCTTGCCATTGTCGGTCTTATCTGTATGGCCATTGGATATCTCTATACGGGCGGGCCGTTGCCAATTGCTCATACACCATTCGGCGAACTGTTTTCTGGCTTTTTTATGGGAATGATGATTATTTTAATCGCTTTCTTTATTCAAACGGGGACGGTTGACAGCACAAGCATTCTTGTTTCCATTCCGAGCTTTGTGTTAGTCGGGGGGATCATGATGTCCAATAATATCCGCGATCTTGACGGCGATAAAAAATTTGGCCGTAAAACATTAGCTATCCTACTGGGCAAAGAAAATGCGGTCTACTTTTTAGCCGGAATGTTTATTTTCTCCTACGTTTGGATTTTTGCATTAATTATTGCAGATATCGTTCCGATTTGGACAGCGCTCGTATTATTAAGTACACCGAAACCAATTAAATCGGTTAAAGGCTTCTTTAAAGGGACAATACCAATTGAAATGGCGCCGGCGATGAAGGCAACAGCCCAAACTAACACAATCTTTGGATTTTTGCTGGCCATCGGGATTTTTGCCGGTCACTTCTTTTCATAAAAAAAGAGCTTCTGCCTTAACACGGCTGAAGCTCTTTTTGCTTTCCTATATGATCGGATGAATGTCCCAAATGTCCTTAGCATATTCCTTTATGGTGCGGTCGCTTGAAAAATAACCAGCATGGGCGATATTCACAAGGCTCATTTTTTGCCATTTTAGTCTGTCGGTAAAAGCATCGCCGATTTTGCGCTGAATATCGGTATAGGAAGCAAAATCCTTTAATACAAAATACTGATCATTCTCTTCCAATAGCGAATCAAATATCGGTTCAAATTCATTATGAACTCCTGGAAAGAATCCATTAACAAGTTGGTCGACAACCTGTTGAATCCGCCGGTCCAGATGGTAATAGCCAACCGAATCATAACCACCATGCTTGTAATAGTGAAGCACCTCTTCGGCGGTCAACCCGAAGAGAAAAATGTTCTCATCCCCAACAAGCTCATGAATTTCAACATTTGCCCCATCTAAGGTTCCAACTGTTAAAGCACCATTTATCATGAATTTCATGTTGCCTGTTCCCGATGCCTCTTTACTTGCGGTTGAAATCTGCTCACTGACATCCGCAGCCGGAAATATGTTTTCAGCCAATGATACACGGTAATTCTCTAAAAATATAACCTTCAGCTTGTCTCCAACCAGCGGGTCATTATTGACCGTTTGGGCTACCGTGTTAATCAATTTAATAATTTTTTTTGCATAATAATAACCAGGTGAGGCTTTGGCGGCGAATATAAACACCCTAGGAGTCATGTTGAAGCCGGAATCCTCTTTCATTCGGTTATAGAGATGCATGATGTGCATAACATTTAATAACTGCCGTTTATACGCATGGAGACGTTTTACCTGAACGTCAAAAATAGCGGAGGTATCCACAGCAATCCCGGTTTGTCTTCCAATAATCTCGGCAAGCCTTTGTTTATTTGCACTTTTCACCTTAGCCAATTGGTCCAAAAATCCTGAATCATTTTGATAATCAAGCAGATGAATTAGGTCATGGGCGGAATGGGTCCACGACGAACCAATGGTTTCGGTGATAAGCGATGACAATTCTGGATTAGCTTTTAACAGCCAGCGCCTATAGGCAATTCCATTTGTCTTATTGTTAAATTTCTCGGGATACAGCTGGAAAAACGGTTTCATTTCCCGCTCTTTCAGGATTTCTGTATGGAGCCTTGCTACCCCGTTGACACTAAAGCTGCCGACAATGGCCAAATGAGCCATTTTCACAAAACCATCGGAAATAATCGCAAGCTTGCCAATCCGCTCCCATTCCCCTGGGGTCTCTTCCCAAAGCTCCTTGCAAAATCGCTCATTGATTTCTTCGACAATCATATAAATCCTTGGGAGCAGCGGCTTAAAGATATGTACCGGCCATTTCTCAAGTGCTTCCGATAAGGTAGTATGATTTGTATAGGAAATCGTATTAGTCGTAATATGCCAGGCTTCATCCCAGTCGAATTTGGCCTCGTCCAACAGGATTCTCATCAGTTCCGGAATCGCCAGTACCGGATGGGTATCATTGATATGGATACAAACATGTTGATGCAGTTCTTTTAGGCTTCCATGCTGCTTTTTATAAGCTCTGATGATTGACTGCAGGCTGGCGGACACTAAAAAATATTGCTGTTTTAGCCTTAAAATCTTCCCTTCATCATGAGTATCATCGGGATAAAGGAATTCAGAAATCGCTTCCGTTCTCCGTTTATACTTTAAAATATCCGTGTCCAGCGGGAACTGTGCCGGTTCCGCATTCCACAACCTTAGCGTATTTACTGTATCAGATTCAAAACCGACTACCGGCATATCGTATGGCACAGCTGTAACGGTTTCGGCATGGGAATGATGAAATACCAAACGGCCGTTTTCCATTTTGGCCTCGACCTTTCCCCAAAACGGGATCCGCACCGCCAAATCTGCCTTACGGATTTCCCAAACATTGCCGCTTCTCAGCCATTGCTCGGGCAGTTCGACCTGATAGCCGTCCACTATTTTCTGCTCAAACAACCCATGCTTATAGCGAATCCCGTGACCGTGGCCAGGGAGATTCGTTGACGCCAGTGAGTCCAAAAAGCAGGCGGCTAGTCTGCCCAAGCCGCCGTTCCCCAAGCCTGCATCCGGTTCAAGTTCCTCCAGGTCACCCAAATCAATTCCCAGCTCATGAAGGCCTTCCGCAATCATTTCCTCAACACCAAGATTAATTAAATTCTGCCTAAGCAGCTTTCCCAGCAAATATTCAATTGATAAATAATAAACCTGCTTTGCTTTGGTCGCTAGATACCGTTCATTAGTAGCAATCCAGTCATTGCTGACAAATTCACGGATCATTTGTCCAAGTGTTTGGTAATGGTCACGGGCCGTACTCTCCGAAAAACTTTTTCCGCAAAGCATCTCGACCCGTTTTATGAATGCCGCTTTAAACATTTCCTTATTAGAAAACATGGGTTTCACTCCTTGCCATCAACTCAGCGTATAGCTGATTATAGCTGAATGCTGATTGCGCCCAGCTGTAATCCTGTTCCATCGCCTGCTTTACGAGCGAATCCCACACATTTTTATCCTGGTAGATCCTAACTGCCCGTTGAATCGTATAAAGCATATCGTGGGCATTAAAATGGCTAAACGAAAAGCCATTGCCTTCACCGGTAAATTCATTCCATGCTGTTACTGTATCGTTTAAACCGCCAGTCTCGCGAACAATCGGGATCGCTCCATATTTCATCGCAATCAATTGGCTAAGCCCGCACGGCTCAAATAGGGATGGCATTAGGAACAGATCCGCGGCAGCATATAGTTGGTGGGCCAGCCGTTCATTAAAGCCGGTGTGGACCTTCAACTTTTCAGGGTAAATCCGCCCCGCCTGACGCAAGAATTCCTCATACTGATAATCACCTGTCCCTAGAATGATGAACTGGATGTCTTCCTGCAGCATTTCCCTTAGAACACAATTGATAAGATCAAGGCCTTTTTGCTTGGTAAGCCGGGAAATCATGACCAGTAATGGTGTATTGGCGCTTTGTTTCAAACCAAATTGTTTTTGAATTTCTTTCTTATTTATTGCCTTTTTCTCAAGTTCTTTGGCATTATAGGTCTGAAAAAGGAATGGGTCTTGCGCCGGATTATAAAAATCCTCATCAATTCCATTCAAAATGCCAACTAGATCTTCATTCCTTGCCTTTAGCAGCCCATCCAGTTTTTCACCATAAACCGCCGTTTGTATTTCATTTTTATAAGATGGGCTTACGGTGGTAATTTTGTCAGCAGCTACCAGCGCCCCCTTCATGAAATTGATGTTGCCGAAAAATTCAAGATGCTCCGGATGGAATGAGCTGTCATCAAGCCCCAGTAAATCCCTCAACGCCTCTTTTGGGAATATTCCCTGGAACTGCAAATTATGAATCGTAAATACGGTCCTGATTTGCCCATAACTTTTTTGTCTCCGGTAGTACTCCGTTCTAAGCAGATACGGAATCATCGCCGTATGCCAGTCGTGGCAGTGCAGCACATCCGGAAAATAGTCAATTTGTGCCAAAGCTTCAAGCACAGCCCGATTGAAAAAGGCAAACCTTTCGCCGTCATCAAAATAGCCGTAAAAACCTTCCCGTTTAAAATAATATTCATTGTCGACAAAATAATAGGTAATCCCTTGATACTCAAGCTCTTCAATGCCGCAATACTGCTTGCGCCAGCCAACATTCACCGAGAACTCCTTGATTTTTTTCATATTTTGTTTAAATTCATCGGAGATGGTTCCATATTTGGGCAAAATAACCCGCACCTCAGTGCCAAGGCTTACTAATTCTTTTGGCAGCGAGCCGGCGACATCGGCAAGCCCGCCCGACTTTGCAAATGGTCCACACTCCGAAACAGCAAATAATACTTTCACGAGTTCATCAACGCTCCTTGCTTAGTCCCTTTGCGAACGACAAATGGCAAATGGGCTGTGCCGGATAATCTCGTTCCGGCCTCGACCCTCACGTCCTTATCCAAAATAACCGTATCTAAATGAACGCCTTCTTCAATTTGGCACTTTTGCATAACAATACAATTTTTTATGACGGCACCTTTGCCAATTTTTACTCCTCTGGAAATAATGCTGTTTTCCACAGTGCCATTAATGACACAGCCATTGGCAATCATCGAATTTTTAACAAGCGAACCTTTTTCATATTTTGTCGGCGGTTCATCCTTCACCTTCGTTAATATCGGCTGGCCTTTGACAAACAGGTTTCCCCATACATCAGGCTTAAGCAGGTTCAGGCTCGCGTCATAATAGCTTGCAATCGAATCGACCATAACCGCATAGCCGTCATAGTCATAGCGGCAAATTGAATATTCATTATGCATGTCTTGAACGACATCTCTCATGCATGTATATCCGGTTTCATTTCTGGACTGGATCAGCTTTATTAGCAGTGACGTCTTGATCAAATACATCTCCATCGACCTGCCGTCGCGATGATGGATTTCGGTAATATCGCAGTGCATATCATGATGCCATTCCAGAATCGGTTTATAGTCCATATTAATAATCGTATAGCAGTTTGATATAATCGCATACTCCTGGGTACTGCGATAAAAATAGTCCATATTAGCCGCAAACAGGTCGAACGACCCGACTCGATTAGGATTGCTATCCACCACAGGGGATGGGAAGAAGAACAAGCCATCCCGCTTGCGATTTAAGTCCCAATTTTTTCCCGACCCTAAATGATCCATTAACGAGCGATACTGCATTTTTGGAAAAATAGCGACGCTCCTGATCCCCGAATTCACCATATTGGACAGTACAAAATCGATAATCCTGTACCTCCCCGCAAACGGCAGCGCCGCCAAGGAACGATGAATTAACAATTCCTCCAAATCATCATGGTAGGTTGTAGCATCTATAATACCTAAAAGCTTTCTTTTCACGCATTTTTTCCCCTTCCGGATTATCTATTAAAGCCCCCGAGCCTTTTTCCCACCGACGCCTAATTTTATGGCTAGTAAGCGGGATTAAGCCCGCTAAGCATTTCTTTTGTTACAAGGACAATTTCATCATCCAAAGAACGAATTACCGTACCATCCGGTATATTGACATCAAAAGGAACAATCGCTTTTTCAATAAAACAGTTTTGCCCAATTGTGACATCCGGCATAATGACCGACTCTTTTACCCGCGATTCCCTGCCAACATTGACACCCTGGAATAACACGGATTTTTCTATTTTGCCTTCAATTGTGCAGCCTTCGTTAATGAGTGATTCCTGAACGATTGCGTCCGGAGAAATGTATTGCGGCGGACGATTTGGATTAACCGAATAAATGCGCCAGTCGTGGTCAAATAAGTTCAGTTCACATTCCTCTTTTAGCAGGTCCATATTTGCTTCCCACAGACTTTGGACCGTGCCGACATCCTTCCAATAACCCTTAAATGGGTAGGCGAATAATTTCTTTTTGTCATCCAAAAGGGAAGGAATGACATCTTTCCCGAAATCGTGACTGGAGTCGGGATTTCGGGCATCCATTTCCAAATATTCCTTCAGTATATTCCAACTAAAGATATAAATGCCCATTGATGCTAAATTATTCTTAGGCGAGACCGGCTTTTCCTCAAATTCTATAATTCTCATATCCTCGTTTGTATTCATGATCCCAAATCGGCTGGCCTCGGCCCATGGAACTTCGATCAAGGAAATCGTGACATCAGCCCTTTTTTCAATATGGTACTCCAGCATGGTTTCATAATTCATCTTGTAAATATGGTCGCCAGAAAGAATCAAAACATAATCTGGTTGGTATTGTTTGAGATAATTTAAGTTTTGATAAATGGCACTGGCTGTTCCTGTATACCACTTTACTTCCGAAGACTCACTGTATGGCGGCAATACGGTTACCCCGCCATTCTTGCGGTCCAAGTCCCAGGCACTGCCGATGCCAATATAAGAGTTTAGGAGGAGCGGCTGATATTGTGTCAACACCCCTACCGTATCGATCCCTGAATTTGCGCAATTGCTAAGTGTGAAATCAATGATTCTATATTTACCGCCAAACGGCACCGCAGGTTTTGCCAAATCCTTGGTCAGGGCATTAAGCCTGCTCCCTTTTCCCCCTGCCAGCAACATGGCGACGCACTTTTTCTTTCCCATTGCCTTTTCTCTCCTTTCGTTTTTTAACCGGTCTTAATATATGAAAGCCAAACGGAGCAATCGCCATTGAAAGGGAGCATGGTTTCCCATGGTATGGTTCAGTAGTTGCCGCGATGATTTTCTTATTGACTACACCTGAACCCCCAAACTCCAGGTCATCGTTTGTTAAGATTTCTCGATACTCGCCCGCTTTTGGAACCCCAATTTTATAATCTGGATAGCTCATTCCAGTAAAATTACAAACTACGACTAATGTATCCTCTTCTTTTTTCCCTTTACGGATAAAGGAGAAAATGGATTGGTTGCGGTTATCGACCTCGATCCATTCAAAACCGGGATACAAATGGTCTAGCTCATAAAGCGCTTTTGACCGTTTATATAGTTTTATTAGCACTTTTACAAAAGTATTAAGTTTTCGGTGCAATTCATAATCGAGCAGGTGCCAATCGAGTTGTTCTTTGTCCTTCCATTCCGCAAACTGCCCAAGCTCAAAACCCATAAACAACAGTTTTTTCCCTGGATGGGTAAACATATAGCCAAGCAAAAGCCTCAACTGGGCAAATTTTTCCCAATACTCTCCCGGCATTTTATCAAGCAGTGACTTCTTCCCATGCACGACCTCATCATGTGAAAACGGAAGCATAAAGTTTTCCGAAAAGGCATATAAAAGTGAAAAAGTCACTTTTGAATGGACACTTGATCTAGCAAACGACGGGGTTTCCATATATTCCAGCATGTCGTTCATCCAGCCCATATTCCATTTGTAATCAAAGCCCAATCCGCCATAGTGGACAGGTGCGGTAACATTAGGGAAATCGGTGGAATCCTCCCCAATCATTAACACATGTGGGTTGAACTCGTGAATCACTTTATTCAGCTTTTTTAAAAAATGGATCCCATATGGGTTTTCAGACATGCCTTCGTTTGCATTTGGCCAGAAAATGATATTGGCGACTGCATCCATCCTAAATCCGTCAATATGGAATTCTTCCATCCAAAAGACTGCATTAGAAATGAGAAAGCTTTGTACCTCTCCTTTACCTAGGTCAAAATTCGCTGTCCCCCAGACATGGTTTTCCCTGTCATGGGTAGTGGAGTAGGAATAAAGATGTGTGCCATCAAAGTTATACAGCCCGTGGGCATCCTTACAAAAATGCCCTGGTACCCAATCAAGAATGACCCCAATCCCATGCTGATGGCATCGGTCGATGAAGAATTTAAAATCATTCGGGGTGCCATACCTTGATGTTACTGAAAAATACCCGGTACCTTGGTACCCCCAAGAGCCATCAAAAGGATGCTCGATAAGCGGCATTAGTTCGATATGGGTAAAACCATGCTCAGCAACATAAGGGATTAAGTCCTCTGCCAGTTCCCGATAGGTTAAAAATCTGCCATCCTCGTGTGTTTTCCACGATCCTAAATGAACTTCATATATGACTGTGGGTTCCGAGAAGTTATTTTTCTGTGCCCTTCGTTCCATCCAATTAGCATCATGCCATTGATAAGCTTCGAGTTGATGCACAATTGAGGCCGTATTTGGCCGTAATTCTGAATAGAAAGCAAATGGGTCTGATTTTAACAGCCTTTCGTTTGAGTGAGTAAAAATCTCGTACTTATACGTACAGCCTTCAAGATTTTGTTTTATCAGAAAAACCCATACGCCTTCATCATTAACCTTTTGTAATTCATATCCTTCACTATTCCAGTTATTGAAATCCCCTGCGAGCCTCACCTTGACGGCATTCGGGGCCCATACGCAAAAACGGGTATATGCCTGGTCGGAATCTTTAAGGATATGAGCGCCAAAAAGGTGATGACTGTTGTAATAGCTTCCTTCATGAAACAAGTGAAGCTGATAGTCTGTCGGAAACAATGTGTTCACTGCCATGGCTCTCCTCATCCCCAATGAAAATATGTATTTCAAAAACCAATTATAAGTGCTAATAACAAATAATCCCCGAAAAACTTTTTTATCTTTTCTGACAATAGGTGAGAGATGGTACCAAAAAGAGGCAAATTAGTACAGCTTTCATTTCATTCCGACAAGAAATCGTCCAAAATACGACAAAAATCTAGTAAGTTTTTTTGAAATTTTTAAGATTTTAGGCTGGAAAAGTTATGTAATCTTTAGAAAATTGAATAATTTTATTGAGGCTGAAAAATATGGATGAAAGCGGTTTTTGTAAGCGATTTCAGTATTTTACTGAAATGATAAGGGAAGAAAATATTATATTAATATTATATTTTTATTGATATTTTTATGAGTTGAATAATAAATTCAGAGCCTAGACAGACTGGATTTTTTTAAACTACAAATATAAAATCATAACTTTGTCCAGCAAAATATAAAATAGTCCAGACTTCTACCCAGTAGTTCCATGTTATAATTTTGGTTGTATTGAAAACGCATACATGTCGAAAGGAGGACCGGTTATTGGGATTAAATTCCCCAAAAACTCGTATTCTAGGAGGTATTAAATGAAGAAAAAATTTGCATCAAAACTCTCGTCTTTACTCTGTATTGTATTAATAATGTCTCTATTACCTGCCTCACCGATACCTTCATCTAAGATTAATGCAGCCACAGCAAATGATTTCTCTACTTCTTTTGAAAATACCGACCTGCAGCCAACCTGGCAAAACACAGCAGAAACGGATAGTAAAGGCAATAAGAAATCCTCTGGGGTGATTGGGGAAATTCCTTATGACACGATTCAAGGGGATATCACTAGTAAAGTAAAAAAAGTCACCGCAAGTGCCAACAATCCCCCGAATGAAGTTGAATCAATGTTAATCGACCAAAACCCACAAACAAAATGGCTGGCGTTTCAACCAACCACCTGGATTGAATTCACCTTCGACGAACCACAGAACGTAGTCAAATATGCATTTACCTCAGCAAATGACGCATCAGGAAGAGATCCAAAGGATTGGACACTTTCCGGCTCAAACGATGGCCAAAACTGGGTTGAATTAGATAAACGCACCAATCAAAAATTTGAAAAACGATTTGAACGAAAACTATTTGAATATGAAAATAAGGACAAGTTTACCCACTTTCGTTTCAACATTACTCAAAATTCCGGTGATGGGCTAACCCAATTGGCCGAAATTGCCTTATCAAACGGGATTGATGTCCCGCCTCCTCCGCCATCGGACATGAAGGTATACGTAGGCGATGGGCCGACAAGCAGCTATACGGGCAAAACTAAGGCGGGCTGGACCGGAAAACAATCGTTAATATATGAGGGCCGCCATGAAGCAACTGGTGAGGGCTATGCCTATAACAAAGTCTTCGATGTGGACATTAAGATTACACCTGATATGCAGCTTTCCTATTATATTCATCCACAGTTTATGGACAGCAATGAACTGGATTATTCCAGTACCTATGTTTCGGTGGACCTTGCCTTTACGGATGGAACCTATCTAAGTGAATTAAATGCTATCGACCAGCATGGTGTTGCCTTAAACCCGAAGGAACAAGGAGAATCGAAAACACTTTACGCCAATCAATGGAACTACAAAGAAGCCAACATCGGTAAAGCTGCCGAAGGAAAAACCATTGACCGCATCTTGGTTGCCTATCATAACCCAAAAGGTCCAGGGGTCTTTAAAGGCAGCATTGATGATATCAAGATCATTAGTAGTCCCGCCAAGAAAAACTATTCCAGCCTTGTTGATTATGTAAATATTTTAAGAGGTACAAACTCAAACGGTACATTTTCCCGCGGGAATAATTTCCCTGCAGTTGCTGTACCGCATGGGTTTAACTTTTGGACCCCAGTCACAAATGCGGGTTCAACGAGCTGGCTTTACAGCTATCAGCAAAGTAATAACGCGGACAATCTACCGGTTTTACAAGCCTTCTCCCTCAGCCATGAAACGAGTCCGTGGATGGGTGACAGGCAGACATTCCAAGTGATGCCTTCAACTCAAGTAAAGCCAAGCGCGAACCGTAATACTAGAGCGCTGCCATTTAAACATGAAAATGAAATCGCCAAGCCCCATTACTACAGTGTTACATTTGAAAATGGTATCAAAACGGAAATGACACCGACCAATCGGGCTGCGATGTTCCAATTTACGTTTACAGGTAATACCTCAAGTCTCATCTTTGACAATGTAAATAACAACGGAGGCTTAACATTAGACCCACAAAATAATACCGTAACAGGTTATTCAGATGTAAAGAGCGGACTTTCGACCGGCGCAACCAGAATGTTTATCTATGCGACATTTGATAAACCAATTGCTGTAGGTGAAAAGTTAACGGGAGAAGGAAGAAATAATGTTACCGGATACGTACAATTTGATACTTCCGGTTCCGACAAAACTGTCACGATGAAAATTGCCACCTCCTTAATAAGCGTTGAACAGGCGAAGAAAAACCTGGAGCAGGATATTAAGTCTTCCGATACATTTGACACGATTAAAGACAAGGCAAAACAGCTTTGGAATGAAAAGTTAGGCATTATTGAGGTAGAGGGTGCAAGCGAAGACGACCTTGTTACGCTGTATTCTAATATGTACCGTTTATTCTTGTATCCAAATATTGCATTTGAAAATACCGGCACAGTAGACAACCCTGTTTACAAGTATGCAAGTCCATTTTCTCCAGCCTCCGGCCAAAATACCGCAACGGAAACTGGAGCCAAAATTGTTGAAGGAAAACCATATGTTAACAATGGGTTCTGGGATACGTATCGGACCACCTGGCCAGCCTATTCCTTGTTAACACCAACCCATGCCGGAGAAATGATTGATGGATTTGTGCAACAATATCGAGATGGCGGATGGGTTTCCAGATGGTCATCACCGGGTTATGCCAATTTAATGGTTGGAACCAGCTCTGATGTGGCCTTCGGAGACGCCTACCAAAAAGGTGTCACAAACTTTGATCTAGATGCCTACTATGAATCCGCGATTAAAAATGCTGCAGTATTTAGTAAAGATCAAAGTGTTGGCCGTAAAGGGTTGTCTACATCGATCTTTAATGGCTATACAAGCACTTCCACTGGGGAAGGCATGTCTTGGGCAATGGATGGGTATATCAATGATTTTGGCATCGCCAATATGGCAAAAGCCTTGCTTGATAAAACAGACAAAAATGACCCGAAATATGAACAGTATTTAGCCGATTATCAGTATTTTCTATCCCGTTCACAAAATTACGTTGAGATGTTCAATAAAGAAGCTGGATTCTTCATGGGCCGAAATGCCTCAGGAGATTGGAGAGTTGCAGCTAAAGATTTCGACCCAAGGAACTGGGGCGGGGACTATACTGAAACAAATGCATGGAATATGGCATTTCATGTTCCTCAAGATGGGCAGGGCTTAGCCAATCTATATGGAGGCAGGGATGGATTGGCCAAGAAACTGGATGAATTTTTTAATACTCCAGAAACAGCCTTATATCCGGGCGGTTACGGCGGCATCATCCATGAAATGCGTGAGGCTAGAGATGTCAGAATGGGCATGTACGGGCATAGCAACCAGCCTTCCCATCATATCCCTTATATGTATAACTATGCAGGCCAACCATGGAAAACACAGGAAAAGGTAAGTGAAATTCTTTCCCGTCTTTACATTGGCAGTGAAATCGGGCAAGGATACGCTGGTGATGAAGATAATGGAGAAATGTCAGCATGGTATATTTTCAGTGCTGCAGGCTTCTACCCATTACAAATGGGTCTGCCAGAATATGCGATTGGAGCTCCTTTCTTCAAAAAAATGACGATTCATTTAGAAAATGGTCAGGATCTTACCATTAAGGCACCAAATGTGAGTAAAAAGAACAAATATGTTCAAAGCCTCAAGATGAACGGTAAAGATTACAACAAAACGACTATTTCACATAAGCTACTTGCGGAAGGCGCAGTGCTGGAATTCGAAATGGGCTCAAAACCATCTAAGTGGGGAACAAGTATTGATGCATTACCAACCTCCATCACGGACAGTTCTACGGATGGATCTTCAATAATGCCTGACCCATTACAGGATTTGACCAATGCTGCCAACGGCAAGTCTTCACATAGCGATCAAGGTGTGGCTAGCCTTCTGTTTGATAATAACTCGGAAACAAAGGTAACTTTAGCAGGCGATAAACCTTGGGTGCAATACAAATTTGAGAATGGCGCAAAAAGAGCGGTTATGTACACGATTACATCAGGAGACAAGCAAGCACAAGATCCGCAAAGCTGGGAACTAATCGGATCAAACGATGGAAAAGAATGGACTGTCCTCGATAGACGATCCGATATCGGCTTTAAATGGCGTTTATTTACCAAGCCTTTTGCAATTCAAAATCCGGGTGAATATGCATATTACAGATTGCGTGTTACTGGGAATGGCGGCGATGCTTCGACAACTTTTGCTGAAATCGAATTACTGGGTTTTGAAAATATTGCCGGCCAGTTTAAAGAGGTACGAAAAGCATATGAAAAATATTTAGGCTCCGGGGATATTAAAGGTTCTCTTGCCACCCAGTTCGATGCAAAGTTTACTCAGGCAGAAGATCATTTTTCAAAAGATGACTTTACTCAATCAGCGAAAAAGCTCGAGGATCTACTAAATTTCCTTAATACTAGCAAACCTGAAAATATCAGCAAGAAAGCAAAAGAGAGATTAAGTGCGGAGGTTAGTGCGCTGCGTTTCTCAGTAGAAAGATTAATCATAGGGGGCAATCCAGGCAAAGGTGCATGGAAAAATGATGAAGAAGTAACTCAGGTTCCTATTTTTGAAATTTCACAGCTATCTTCCGCTACCGTCGCACCTGGAGAAGATGCCACTATCTCAGTAAAAGTAGAAAACATCGGTCTATTAGCTGGTGAGAAAAAACTAGACTTTTATTATGAAGGCGAATTTAAAGAATCAAAGACCGTTTCGCTGGATGCAGGTAAAAGTGAGACGGTGTCCTTTATGGTCAATGATGTGCCACTAGGCTTGCACCCGTTTAAAATCAATGAATTAACTGGGGTTGTGAAAGCTCTCCACCCTGGGCCTGTTTTATCACTTAGTTTCGATGAAAGCAGTGGCACAGTTGCAAAAGATGCCTCTCCATATGGGCACAATGGGACATTAAACGGCAGCGCCTCCTTTACTCAAGGCAAATATGGCAATGCGCTGAAACTGAATGGCGGCTATGTAGAAATCCCAACTTCTACATTGTTAAATGGAGATGACGAATTCACAATTGGCCTATGGGTCAATCTGCCAAATCCAAGTGCCGACCAGAAACTCATTGGGAATACACCAATTGGAAGCGGATATGTGCTTGGCATTCAAGGTGGTCTTTATCCTGAAATGTGGGATACAAGCGGCAGCAGGTTTAGCTTCAATAAGGGAACAATACCTGCGAACCAATGGACTCATTTGGTGCTGACATGGAAGCAAAATGGAAAGGTCATTGGCTATATCAATGGCGAGGAAGTGATGAACATTTCAGCAGGACCTAATCCTATTGCACCGACAAATAGGCCAATCATTATTGGCGGTGCGCCATGGGGTCCAACAGGACTTCAAACGATCGGTTTGGTCGATGAAGTGAAAATATATAAGCAGGCTCTTACGCCGGAACAAGTAAAGCAACTGTATAACAGCAACTCAATTCAATGATTCACAGAATCCCGGAGAAGAATGTTTCTTCGGGATTCTTTTTTTCGATGTACATGTCCTGAGAAATAGAAAAAAGCCCCATGGTACCATGGAGCACGGTTGCAACTATTTATCCTTTTACGGACCCGGCGAGCAGTCCCTTTACAAAGAATTTCCCGAGGAAAATATAAACAAGCAGGGTTGGCAAAGCCGCAAGAATGGCACCTGCCATTTGGACATTCCATTGCACAATTTGGCTTCCTGAAAGATTTTGCAACGCAACCATAATGGGCTGCTGATCGGAGGTTGTAATCGTAACAGCAAATAAAAACTCATTCCAAATATTTGTAAACTGCCAAATCCCTACCACTACAAAGCCGATAATCGAAAGTGGAATCATGATATACCGAAATATAGTGAAAAATCCTGCTCCATCAATTTGCGCTGATTCAATCATTTCTCCTGGAATACTGGCATAAAAATTACGGAACATTAAAGTTGTAATTGGAATGCCGTACACAACATGTACAAGGACCAGTCCAGGAATTGAATTATACAGGCCGATTTCCCGTAAAAACTGGATTAGCGGAATTAGAATGCTTTGGTAAGGAATAAACATTCCAAATAACACAGCTGTAAAAATCCAATCCGCCCCTTTAAATTTCCACTTCGACAGGACATATCCATTTAAGGAACCCAATAAAGCGGAAAAAATGGTAGCAGGAATCACGAGATAAATGGAATTCACAAAGTTGGGCGCCAGTTTTTCAAACGCTTCTTTGTAACTAGTAAAATCTATCGCCTTTGGAAGCTCCCACATTTGCGCCAGCGTAATTTGATCCAGGGGCTTAATGCTTGTAATAAACATGAGATAGACTGGCATTAGAAAAAACAAACTAAAGGCAATCAATAATGCATAAAGAGCCGGGCGGGTTACTACTCGAATCGACATCAGCTTCCACCCTTTCTGCTTGAAATCAAATACGGGATAATAAAAATCGCAACAGATAGCAACATAATAATGGTAATCGCTGCACCGTTTGCATAATAATTGCCGCGGAAGGTGGTTTCAAACATATATACCCCCGGGACATCAGTAACAAAGTTGGCCCCTGGGCCAGTCATTGCATAAATTAAATCAAAGATCTTAAGCGAGATATGGGCCATAATAATAATGACACTAACCGTAATTGGCATTAACAATGGAAAAATAATCTTTAAAAAGATTTGGAATTCAGATGCCCCATCGATCCGGGCAGCTTCCCGTAATTCTTCGGGAATTCCACGCAGTCCAGCCAAGTACATGGCAACTGAAAATCCTGTCATTTGCCACATGGCCGCAATCACCACCGCAATAATAGCCACAGGAATACCAAATTCGATTTTTCCCCACTCAATACCCGGGATAATGGTGACACTCGTATACCACTTCGGTGAAATTCCAAAATTTTTCAAAATCAGATTCACACCTGTTGAAGGATTCAAGATCCATTGCCAGACAACACCTGTCACAATAAAAGATAAGGCCATTGGAAAAAAGAAAATATTTCGAAACAATGATTCCGCCCGAATTTTTTGATCAAGTAAAATAGCAAGCACAAGTCCGGAACCAAGAACCGCAATGATAAAGAACAATGTAAAGAAAAGCGTATTTCTTAAATCAGCCTGGAAGCGAAAATCACTGAACAAATAAGCATAGTTTTTTAATCCCGCAAAGGAAAAATCCGGAACAAGAGAATTCCAATTGCTTAGGGAGACATACCCTGTCCATCCAATAAACCCGTAGACGAAAATGGCAATTAAAATGATGGAAGGAAGGAGACATAAAAAAGCCTTTACCCTGTCATTCATCAGAGGGCGGTTTCTCTTTGTTTCCGTAATCATTAATGGTTTTGATTGATTTTTCAATGGTGCAGATGGTTTAACAGATTCCACTTATATCCCCCCTTGCGTTAAATGTATACTCGCCGACCGACAAGTCCGTATGGACGAAGGCAAAGGTGTAGTTGAATTTATGCGTGCGAAGCTGAGATAAAAAATTCTGATTAGCAAAAAAATAGGGAAGAGAGACACCTTCCTCTCCTCCCCACTTGTTTTACTTTTTAAGCTCACTAGATGCAGTTTTCAAGGAATCCACAAATTGGTCCGATTTTTGTTGCGTTACAAATATGTTGACTGCTTGGTTTACCTTTGTTAAAAATCCTTCTGGCGCTGCCGAACCGTGTGCCAAACTTGGAGCCAGTTTTGCTTCTTTAAATTCTTCAATTGTTTGCTGGCCATAAACATCGTATTTTGATTTATCTGCATCAATTCGTGCAGGAATGGATCCTTTCAATGGATTGAAAGCATCTTGTCCTTCAACAGATCCTAAGACAGAGAGCCATTTCTTTACATCATCTGGATTTTTAACACCTTTTGGCAATCCGAATGTATCTGTAACTACCATAAACATGCCATCAGTTCCTGGTGTAGCCACCCAGCCAAAGTCTTCATTTGCCTTCAACTTTAAATCATTAGAAAAATAGCCTTTTGCCCAGTCACCCATTACATTCATCGCGGCGTCACCAGTTCCCACTAACTGAGAAGCATCCTGCCAGTTTCTTGAGCTATGGTCTTCATTTACGTAAGACAACATTTTCTTAAATGTTTCAACCGCATCTTTCACCTTTGCATCATCAAACGCGAGATCGCCAGTCCATAATTTCTTGTAGTCATCTGCTCCAAGCGTACCTAATAGGACACTTTCAAACAGATGAGTGGCTGTCCAAGGCTCCTTATCCCCAAGCGCTAGGGGAGTAATCCCTTTTGCTTTAAGAGCGTCAGCCACCTTAAAGAATTCATCAAATGTTTTTGGTGCTTCCAAATTGTTCTCTGTAAAAATCTTTTTGTTATACCAAAGTACATTTCCACGATGAATATTTACAGGAACAGAATAAATATGTCCATCCTTGCTAACAAGGTCAATTAAATCCTTTGGAAATTTATCTTTCCAGCCTTCCTTTTCATAAAGGTCATCGAGTGTCTCCATTTTACCGGCCGCAACCCAGCCTTCATTTAATTCGGCACCGCCATGGACCTGGAACGTTGCAGGAGGATCATTCCCTTGCATCCTACTTGCAAGCACCGCTTTTGCATTCGTACCTGCACCACCAGCTACAGCTGCATTTTCAATTTTCACATCCGGGTGCTTTTCCTTAAACAATTCAATTAATGCTTTTAATCCATCTTCTTCCCCAGCACCTGTCCACCAGCTAAAAATGTCCAGCTTTGCATCTCCTTTTTCGGACTTTTTACCGGAATTCCCTCCAGACGAAGTATCGGAGCTGCATCCTGCTAATACAAATGAGGCCATAAGCAAAACAGTTAACAAAATCGACCATGCTTTTTTCATTAATTTCCCCCCTCATCTCTTATGAAAGCTCTTTCATTTACCACTATAACACTAATATTCAGACTTCTGTTCCAGAATTTCCTTTAATCTTTTGCATTCATCTTCACTTTTTTGTTAATTATTGATAATGTCATTCGATTACCCAATAAATAACCGCTTTCTGTATTCACTTGGGGAATAACCGGTTGTCTTTTTAAATACTCTACTAAAATAGTTAGGGTCCTTATATCCGACGTTAAAACAGATCTCCTTCAAGCTGCTTTCAGGATTTTTCATCAAATCCTTGGCCTTATTTACTCGTAATTGGGTAATGTAATCAATAAAATTAACAGAAAATTTTTCTTTAAACAATTTACTTAAATAAAAGGGACTTATACCGACATATTCTGCTGCATCCTCTAATGAAATGGTCTTTGTAAAGTTTTCCTCAATAAAATCTTTTATTTTCTTCATCTTTTTGTCATCATAATACAGGTCCCAAGCTACTTCTTCATTTTCCGAAGGGGAAATCGCTAACCGAAGATTTTTTCTTAAATTCTCTTGTTCTTCTTTTTCCCGTCTTTCCATATTAAGTTCGGAAATTACCCGCTCTACTGCTGCAACAAGTTCATCTTTTCGGGCAGGTTTTAATAAATATTCTTTAACACCCTGCTGCATTACTTGTCTAGCATACTCAAATTTATCAAATGCAGATAGCATAATCACTTTTATATCTGGTTGCTGGTCTTTAATCACTTTTACCGCCTCAATGCCAGTAATCCCTGGCATTTTAATATCCATAATGATGATATTAGGAGCGAATTGGTTTGCGAGTTGAATGGCTTTTCTCCCATTTTCAGCCTCGCCAATAATCTCTATATTTTTTAGTTTTGTTGATACAATCATCCTAAGTGCCTGTCTTTCTAGCATCTCATCATCTACAATTAATAATTTATACATGGTCTTTTGCGAGAACCTCACTTTCAGAAACACAAGGGAGCATTAGCCGAATTACTGTTCCCTCGTCCATTTTGGACTGAATCTCAACCACCTGATCCTGTCCATAAAATAATTGCAATCGCTTAATTACGTTTATTAACCCAATCCCCGTCGAATGCCCGGTATGTTTCGAGGATTTTTGACTGGAATGTACCCTATCAACTTGCTCTACTAATCTTTTTATCGTTAGCTCGTCCATTCCAACTCCATTGTCTGCCACTTCAATAATGACCTGACTATTTTTTTTATAGACGCAAAGGCTTAAAACTGCACCGTGTTCATATGATTCAACGCCATGGATAAATGCATTCTCAATAATCGGTTGCAATGTTAAAACCGGTATTGGAAGTGATAGGCATGACTCATCAATCTCTGTCCTAAACTGCACCCTATCACCAAACCTGGTCATTTGAATAAAAAAATAATTATGAACGACGGCGACCTCATCTTTCAATGTCGTGGGTTTGTCCAAATTGCCCAGATTATACCTTAATAAAGCCGCTACGGAATCAATTAAATCACTTGTCCGTTCTGCACCTTCGATATAGGCCATTCTCGAAACCGTATTTAATGTATTAAAGAGAAAATGAGGATTAATTTGATTTTGCAAACTTTTTAGTTCCATTTCTTTTAACAAGTTATCCAGTTCTGATTTCTGCTTGATTTCTTGAATTAATCGACGAATATTTTCCCTCATATTATTAAACGCTTCAGCCAGAAAGCGAAGCTCGTCCTTTGTAGGTGCTTTTACATCAGGACCGTCAAATTTCCCGGTGGAAATTTCCTTTGCTGCCTTAGATAAAAGGCTGATGGGCTTCGTCATCCCTTTTGAAAACCACAGGGCAAATAGTATACTTATAAGAATGGTCAAAACAAAAATAATAATACCAATCGTGCTGAAAAGCTCATTTCTTTTATGCATTTCCCTGTAGAATGTTTGATAATTCGTTAATTCATGGTTTATTAATGCCAATGTCGCTTCCTGTATGTAGATGGATATTCTAGATAATTCCGTTAAATGGGATGAGTAAACCTCAATCTCATTACGATTATATGCATTTAATATCACCGTGCACTCGCCTAGGAAGCTTTCAATTAAGTAATAATAATTCTTTACGACAATATCTTGATTTATATGTGGTTTTAATTGAGATTGTAACCGCTTTAATTTTTGCCGTTCTGACGAATAGATATCAAATTTATCAATAGAGTGATCGAGTAAATAGTCATCTAAAGACTCATAAACGGATTTTGTACTCATTGACAAGTCATTTAATAGAAAGAATCTTTGTAAAATCGCATTATACTCATCACCAGATTTCTGGCTGCTTTGAAATAAGAAAAACGAAACACTATTAATTAATAATACGAGAACCATGGAGTACCCAATAATTTTTGTTCGGATGGAAATCACAGAATCTATCCTCTCTTTCCTTTTTATGGTTCAATTTTAGTTTAAACCCAAACTGATCCCAATTCAATTAAATCAAGAAGATTCAAATTACTCCTTTTTTTAGTGTTTTATTCTTAAAACAATCAAATAAAATAATCTTGAAACACAAAAAAACTGATGACAAAATGTCATCAGCCTTTTTGTATGACCCCTACGGGATTCGAACCCGTGTTACCGCCGTGAAAGGGCGGTGTCTTAACCGCTTGACCAAGGGGCCAATCAACAGAGAAGAAGGGATTCGAACCCTCGCGCCGCTTACGCGACCTACTCCCTTAGCAGGGGAGCCCCTTGAGCCACTTGGGTACTTCTCTATATGGCTCCGCAGGTAGGATTCGAACCTACGACCGATCGGTTAACAGCCGATAGCTCTACCACTGAGCTACTGCGGAATAATATATGGTGGGCCTAAATGGACTTGAACCATCGACCTCACGCTTATCAGGCGTGCGCTCTAACCAGCTGAGCTATAGGCCCATAATGGAGCGGGTGATGGGAATCGAACCCACAACAACAGCTTGGAAGGCTGTGGTTTTACCACTAAACTACACCCGCATTATATGGGGCGGCTGATGGGAATCGAACCCACGAATGTCGGAACCACAATCCGATGCGTTAACCACTTCGCCACAACCGCCATAATATTTACAATAATCAAATGGTGGCTCAGGACGGAATCGAACCGCCGACACATGGATTTTCAGTCCATTGCTCTACCGACTGAGCTACTGAGCCAACAAATGGCGGTCTGGACGGGACTCGAACCCGCGACCTCCTGCGTGACAGGCAGGCATTCTAACCAACTGAACTACCAGACCGTATTGCGGGGGCAGGATTTGAACCTGCGACCTTCGGGTTATGAGCCCGACGAGCTACCGGACTGCTCCACCCCGCGACAATAAAAAGTATAAAGTTTACGTCATGCTAAGAGCTAACGTAGGACTGTATCAAAATCAGGAAGCATATTCAATCAGCAGCTCGATTGATACAACTCGCAGAATATTCATCGAAGCAACGCTCGTTGCTCCACCTCGCGACAATAAGAAGTATAAAAAATGTGAGACTATATGGCGGAGGAAGAGGGATTCGAACCCCCGCGCGGTTTAACCCGCCTGTCGGTTTTCAAGACCGATCCCTTCAGCCAGACTTGGGTATTCCTCCATATTATATAAAGCTATTGGTGGACCTTGTAGGACTCGAACCTACGACCGGACGGTTATGAGCCGTCTGCTCTAACCAGCTGAGCTAAAGGTCCAAGTTAAGGTTCATTAACCTATATGGTTAAAATCTGTCTGTCCCCATCTCAGAAAGCTTATTCAAGAAGCAGCTCGATGGGTACAACTCGAAATTTATTCAAGGAGCTTCGCTCGTTGCTCTAACCAGCTGAGCTAAAGGTCCTAAAGACATTGGTAGCGGCGGAGGGGATCGAACCCCCGACCTTACGGGTATGAACCGTACGCTCTAGCCAGCTGAGCTACACCGCCAAATTTTTAATTAAGTTATGGTGGAGCCTAGCGGGATCGAACCGCTGACCTCCTGCGTGCAAAGCAGGCGCTCTCCCAGCTGAGCTAAGGCCCCATAATCATGTGGATGGTCGGGAAAACAGGATTCGAACCTGCGACCCCTTGGTCCCAAACCAAGTGCTCTACCAAGCTGAGCTATTTCCCGTCTTTTAAAACAAGTGGCGCGCCCGACAGGAGTCGAACCCATAACCTTCTGATCCGTAGTCAGACGCTCTATCCAATTGAGCTACGGGCGCGTATGAAATTTCATGGTGCCGAGGACCGGAATCGAACCGGTACGGTAGTCACCTACCGCAGGATTTTAAGTCCTGTGCGTCTGCCAGTTCCGCCACCCCGGCATTTTGGAGCGGAAGACGGGATTCGAACCCGCGACCCCCACCTTGGCAAGGTGGTGTTCTACCACTGAACTACTTCCGCATGAAAGAAATGATGCGGGTGAAGGGAGTCGAACCCCCACGCCTTGCGGCGCCAGATCCTAAGTCTGGTGCGTCTGCCAATTCCGCCACACCCGCAATATTTAAATGGTGAGCCATGAAGGACTCGAACCTTCGACCCTCTGATTAAAAGTCAGATGCTCTACCGACTGAGCTAATGGCTCATAACATTAATTTAAGTGGTGCCGGCTAAAGGACTTGAACCCTCAACCTACTGATTACAAGTCAGTTGCTCTACCAATTGAGCTAAGCCGGCACATTAATATGGTGGAGGATGACGGGATCGAACCGCCGACCCTCTGCTTGTAAGGCAGATGCTCTCCCAGCTGAGCTAATCCTCCATAAAGCCTGGCAATGTCCTACTCTCACAGGGGCTTTCGCCCCAACTACCATCGGCGCTGAGAAGCTTAACTTCCGTGTTCGGGAT
>NZ_LMTJ01000004.1 GCF_001510715.1 Bacillus sp. FJAT-29814 | reverse complement strand
GCTCATAAATGTTACGTTGGCTTCATTTCGAAAGAAATGAATGTTTTATTGTTGACGTTTTTGTTTGTTTAGTTTTCAAAGATCGAATTTGTTATCGCCCGAGGCGACTTTATTAATATACCATCTCAATAAAGGGAAGTCAACACTTTTTATTATATTTTTACTATGACGATAATTAAAAAGCTAAATAAAGAAGGAACACTACATAGAGTGCCCCTTCCCAGTAATTATTCTTCGTTTGAATCAGGCGTTTCATCCGATCCAGCTTCATCGTTTAAATCTGGTGTTTCAACTGGTTCAGCTACTTGGTTTGAATCAGGTGCTTCACTCAGTTCAACTTCTTCACCTTCAGGATGATCCTCTTCATCTACTTCTTCCTTTTCGACCTTGGCTACAGTAGCGACAAATTCATCATTTTCCTTGATGCTGATTAATTTGACGCCCTGAGTGTTTCGGCCTAATTGGGAAATGCCGGCTACATCTATTCGGATGAGCACACCTCCGGTGGTGATTAACATTAAATCTTCTTCACCGGTGACCGTTCTAACCGACACAAGATGCCCATTTTTCTCTGTGACGTGGCAGGTTTTAATACCTTTTCCGCCCCGGCCTTGAATTCGGTATTCGGCAGCAGGAGTGCGTTTACCATAGCCGTTTTTCGTTACAATCAGAATATCGTTATCCTCTTCCAGCACTTCCATGCCGATAACCTCATCGCCACTGTCGAGGGTAATCCCTTTCACACCTGTTGCAGTTCGGCCCATTGACCGGACATCTGTTTCCGGGAAGCGAATTAACATCCCATTTTTTGTACCGATAATAATTTCCTTGCTTCCGTCGGTTAAACGTGCCGAAATCAATTCATCGCCATCGCGCAGGCTTAAGGCTATTAATCCGTTATTACGAATATGCGCAAATGATGACAATGGGGAACGTTTGGATATTCCTTCTTTTGTTGTAAAGAATAAGTACCAATCATCAACAAATTCTTCTACCGGGATAATGGCGTTAATCCATTCTCCTTTTTCTACACTGAGAAGGTTAATGATTGGAATTCCTTTTGCAGTGCGGCTATATTCCGGAATTTCGTAGCCTTTGGTACGATAAACCTTCCCTTTATTCGAAAAGAATAAAATGGTATCGTGCGTCGAGGTGGTAATTAAATGCTCGACAAAATCGTCCTCATTGGTCCCCATTCCTTGGATGCCGCGGCCGCCGCGTTTTTGGGCACGGTAAGTCGATACTGGAAGCCGCTTGATATATCCATTATGTGTCAGGGTGATGACGATACTTTCACGTGGAATTAAATCCTCATCCTCGAAAAATTCAATACCGCCAGCAGCAATTTCAGTACGACGTTTATCATTAAAACGCTCTTTAATTTCAAGCAGTTCTTCACGAATAATTTCAAGAACCTTTTCCTCGTCTGCTAAAATCGCCTTTAATTCAGCAATCAGCTTGACCAGGTTTTGGTATTCTTCTTCAATTTTCTCTCTTTCCAGTCCTGTTAAACGCTGCAGGCGCATATCGAGAATTGCCTGTGCTTGTTTTTCAGAAAGGTTGAATTGAGTCATTAACCCTTGACGGGCAATATCTGTCGTTTGTGAACCGCGAATCAATGCAATAATCGCATCAATATGGTCAAGTGCCACACGCAAACCTTCCAAAATATGAGCGCGTGCTTCTGCTTTACGCAGTTCAAACTCTGTTCTCCGGCGGATAACAACCTTTTGGTGGTCCAAATAATGTACTAAACATTGCTTTAACGTTAATACCTTCGGATGGCCATTAACTAATGCAAGCATATTAATACCATAGCTTGTTTGCATCGCCGTTAACTTATATAAATTATTTAACAGTACATTGGCGTTTGCGTCCTTGCGAAGTTCGATAACAATCCGCATCCCTCTGCGGTCTGATTCGTCCCGCAGGTCTGTAATGCCTTCAAGTTTTTTATCGCGGGCAAGCTCAGCAATTTTTTCAATCAATTTTGCTTTGTTGACTTGATATGGAATTTCATTGACAATAATCGTCTCTTTGCCGTTTGATTTTTGTTCAATCTCCACCTTGGCCCGCAAAGTAATTGATCCTCTGCCTGTTTCGTAAGCTTTGCGGATGCCGCTGCGGCCAAGAATAATCCCGCCTGTAGGGAAGTCCGGACCGGGAATGACTTCCATTAACTCCTGGTTGGTGATGCCTGGGTCATGACTGACCGCCAAGACGCCATCGATGACCTCACCAAGCTGGTGCGGCGGAATGTTTGTCGCCATCCCGACTGCAATGCCCGTTGTACCGTTGACCAGAAGGTTAGGGAATCTTGCCGGCAATACGACCGGCTCTTTTTCTTCACCATCATAGTTATCTTGATAATCAATGGTGTCTTTATTAAGGTCCCTTAATAATTCCATTGAGATTTTTGACATTCTTGATTCTGTATAACGCATCGCCGCCGCAGAGTCGCCGTCAACGGAACCAAAGTTCCCATGGCCATCAACTAGCATGTAGCGATAGTTAAAGTCTTGAGCCATTCGCACCATTGTTTCATAAACAGCAGAATCACCATGTGGATGATATTTACCGATTACATCACCAACGATACGTGCAGACTTTTTATATGGTTTGTCCGCATGAATTCCAAGATCATGCATAGCATAAAGAATACGGCGATGGACCGGCTTTAATCCGTCACGTACATCCGGAAGGGCACGTGATACAATAACACTCATCGCATAGTCAAGAAAGGATGATTTCATTTCCTGGCTAATGTTAATCTCTTTAATTTGCGAATTTGGCGTTTCACTCATACTTGGTACCTCCTATTAGGGATCACCTAAAAGAAAAAAGGAGGATAGCGCACACCTCTACCCTTTTCCCTTTGTTTGTTATATATCTAGATTCTTTACGTATTGTGCATTTTCCTCAATGAAGTTACGGCGTGGTTCAACCTTTTCCCCCATTAACATATCGAAGGTTTCATCCGCTTCAATCGCATCTTCAAGGCTGACTTGAAGCATGGTTCTGACACTAGGATCCATCGTTGTTTCCCATAATTGCTCGGGATTCATCTCTCCCAAACCTTTATAGCGCTGGATATTCGGCCTTGGCTGACTAGGCAGCTCAGCAAAAATCCGGTCAAGTTCCTTGTCATTGTAGGCATATTCGACTCTTTTACCCTGCTGCACCTTATAAAGCGGAGGCTGGGCAATATAAATGTATCCTGCCTCAATTATTTTTCTCATAAACCGATAAAAGAAGGTTAATAGGAGCGTCCGAATATGGGCACCGTCAACATCAGCATCAGTCATGATCACGATTTTATGATAGCGCGCTTTCGAAATATCAAAATCTTCGCCAATCCCAGTCCCAATCGCGGTAATCATCGCTCTAACCTCATTGTTTGACAGAATCCGATCAAGTCGGGCCTTCTCAACATTTAGAATTTTGCCTCTGAGCGGTAGAATCGCCTGAAAATGACGGTCGCGCCCTTGTTTTGCGGAACCGCCTGCGGAGTCACCCTCAACGATATACAATTCACTTTCTCCTGGGTCTCTTGAAGAACAGTCAGCTAATTTACCTGGCAAACTGGAGACTTCCAATGCACTTTTACGGCGCGTTAATTCCCGGGCTTTCTTAGCCGCAAGTCGAGCCCGTGCCGCCATAAGTCCTTTGTCGACAATTTTCCGGGCAACACTTGGATTCTCCAATAGGAATTTTTCAAAAGTGCTAGAAAAAACTGTATCCGTAATCGTTCTGACTTCAGAATTTCCGAGTTTGGTTTTTGTTTGGCCCTCAAACTGCGGGTCCGGGTGCTTAATCGACACAATCGCCGTCAACCCTTCCCGCACATCCTCCCCGGAGAGATTTGTCTCATTCTCTTTAATCAGTCCGTTTTTCCGGGCATAGTCGTTTATAACCCTCGTAAGGGCCGTTTTGAAGCCGGCTTCATGCGTTCCGCCCTCATAAGTATGGATATTATTGGCGAAGGAATAAATGCTCTCCGTATAACCATCATTGTATTGCAGGGCAACCTCGACACTGATGCCATCACGTTCACCCTCCATATAGATCGGCTCTTCGTGGACGACCTCTTTTGTACGGTTTAAATGCTCAACATATGACTTAATTCCGCCCTCATAATAATATTCATTTTGTTTATTTTCCACTCGCTTGTCTTCAATCGTAATTTTAATGCCACGATTCAAAAAGGCAAGTTCGCGAAGACGGGTGGCGAGTATGTCATACTCATATTCTAATGTTTCGGTAAAAATTTCCCCATCAGGCTTAAAATGGGTTATTGTTCCGGTTTTGTCTGTTGTTCCGATTACCTTTAGTTCAGAAGCAACGTTGCCGCGCTCAAATTTAATCTCGTGAATTTTACCGTCGCGGTGGACGTAGACTTCGAGTTCAGTCGAAAGGGCATTAACAACTGAGGCACCTACACCGTGCAGTCCGCCGGAAACCTTATAGCCTCCACCGCCAAATTTACCGCCGGCATGAAGAACGGTCATAATGACTTCCACTGCCGGCCGTCCCATTTTCTCTTGAATGTCAACAGGAATGCCGCGGCCATTATCCTTGACGGTAATGCTGTTATCTTCTTCAATCGTGACATTGATTTCGTTACAGAAGCCTGCGAGCGCCTCGTCTATGCTGTTATCAACAATTTCCCAAACAAGATGGTGAAGGCCTCTGCCGCTTGTTGAACCGATGTACATGCCAGGTCTTTTTCGTACGGCCTCAAGTCCTTCTAAAACTTGAATTTGATGCGCATCATATGTTTGCTCCTGCATTGCTTTTTGATCCATTGTCACTTGATTCACCTGCACTTTCTGCCAATAAAACTATTTTCATTTTCACTAAAGGAGCTAATCTATTTGTTAAATTTCCTGTATCGTAACTTGATTGGAACGCTTTCTTAATGTACCGGACGCAATCGGGGAAAGGTACACCTTGTCAAACGTCACTACAACCGATTTAAAGGGATTTTTTGAAAGATTCATCACCTTGTCTTGGTGATGCTCCAAAAATTCTGTCAGTAGCTCCGAATTTTTGACACTTGCTTTATCTAAAATGGCGATAATATCATTGACCCTAATGCTGTGGTCTTCCCCGATATGGATATACATAGAGCACCTCAATGAACTTTCTTTATGACCCCGGAGCTCACTTCGTACGTTGAAGCTTCCTTCAATGTCTGGTGATTAATTCCGTCCACGCTAGTAGTAGTAACAAAGGTTTGCACCTTGCCTTGAATCGTATTCAATAAATGTGACTGCCTATAATCATCCAGTTCCGACAAAACATCGTCCAACAGTAAAATTGGATACTCGCCAATTTCAGCGTGAATTAATTCAATTTCCGCCAGTTTGACTGACAGCGCCGTTGTCCGCTGCTGTCCCTGTGAGCCAAACGTTTGCACATCGCGGCCATTAACTAAAAACAGCAAATCATCGCGATGCGGACCAAACAGGGTAGTGCCCCGTTCGATTTCCCTTAGCCTCACTTTTGCAAACTTCTCTTCAAAACTTGTTATCATTTTCGACAAGTCTTGTTCTTCTAATACCTCCACGGAGGGTTTATAGTGAATTTCAAGCGCCTCCAACCCGCGGGAAATTCCATGATGAATCGGTTTCGCCCAGTTTTCGAGTAAATGGAGGAACTCAAATCGTTTGGCAACTATTTTTACAGCCATTCCAATAAACTGTTCCGTCAATATTTCAAGCATGGTTTGGTCAGTCTGTTTTTTGATTTGCAGCATTTTCAAATAATGATTGCGCTGCTGAAGTATTTTTTGATATTGGCTCATATCATGTAAATAAATTGGGGAGATTTGGCCAATTTCCATATCAATAAACCGTCTGCGAACCTGGGGGCTTCCTTTCACCAGGTTTAGGTCCTCAGGCGCAAACATAACCACATTCATATTTCCGACATACTGGCTGAGTTTTTGCTGTTCAATATGGTTAAGCTTTGCTTTTTTCCCTTTTTTTGAAATCACTAATTGCATAGGGACAGAGCTGTGGTGTTTTTGAACCCTTCCCTCTATTTTAGCATAATCCTGGTCCCAGCGAATTAAATCTTTATCGTTTGAGGTTCGGTGGGATTTAGCCATAGCTAAAACATAAATGGATTCCATGACATTTGTTTTGCCTTGGGCGTTTTCTCCTAAGATGACATTTACTTTATTTTCGAACTCAATAAACATTTCCTCGTAATTCCGATAATTTTTTAAGGCTAATTGTTGAATATACATGTAAAGTCATCCTTACTCCGTTATGACGAACTCCCCAAAGCCCGGGATTCTGATTTCATCTCCAGATCGAAGCTTTCTTCCTCGTCTTTGATCTTGCTCGCCATTAATAAACACATCATGTTCACTCAAAAACCATTTGGCCATGCCGCCGGTTTGAATCACATCGGCAAGCTTTAAAAATTGGCCTAAAGTGATAAATTCCGTATCCAGGTTTACTTTTTCAGGCACGTTTTCACCCTCACTTTCTAAAATGGTTCCAATACTTTATTTTACTAAAAAACTCCATCAAAAACAAAGGAAACCCTAAAAAAGGCCGCCAACGGCATGGCGGCATATGGTTGCAATAGGTCGTTTAATAGGTTCTGACCGGCAAAATGAGCTGCAAAATCGATTCATCATGCATTGGGCGAATTACGAATGGGCGCATCGCACCAGTGAAGCTGACTCTGATATCAGTCCCTTCGAGTGCTTTTAGGGCATCCATCATATATTTTGCGCTAAAGGATATTTTTAACTCTTCGCCTTCAATAGCTTCAGCTTGAATTTCCTCAACAACTTTTCCGATTTCCGGTGTATTGGAGGAAATTTCAATCACACCGCCACCAATTGTTGAAAACTTGACCACATTGTTTCTTCCTTCGCGGGCGAGAAGGGAAGCACGATCAATCGCTTGCAGGAATTCTTTCGTATTTACCGTTATATCGGTTTTGCTTTCTGATGGAATCAATCTCGACGTATCAGGATAATTGCCTTCTAATAATCGTGAGAAAAACAATAAATGCTTCGCTTTAAATAAAATTTGATTCTCGGTAATGACGATATCGATTAATTCGTTGGAATCATCAATAATCTTGCTTAATTCGTTTAAGCTTTTACCAGGAATGACAACATTATAGCTTTCAGTATTTTCTGTTTCGATTTTAGCTTTTCTTAACGCCAGTCTGTGGCTATCTGTTGCAATACAGGTCAGCTCACCATTCTCAATTCGCCAGTTTACACCTGTCAAGATTGGCCGTGTTTCCGAAGTGGATACAGCAAAATGAGTTTGGCGGATCATCGCCTTTAACAGGTCAGTTGCAATATGGAATTTATTATTTTCTTCGATTTGCGGCAGGTGAGGGTACTCCTCCGCATCAAGGCCAATTAAATTAAACTCAGATTTGCCGGAACGTATTACGGTTTGAAGTGAGCTATGCACTTCAATTTCAACAGTGTCGGTAGGTAGCTTTTTTACAATTTCACTGAAAAATTTTGCTTGTAGGACAATCGCGCCAGTTTGTTTGATTTCAACAATTTCATCGCCAGCTTCTTCTTTCGGAATAAATGATTCAATGGAGACATCTGAATCGCTTCCGGTTAAGGTTACTCCCTCATTGGTAGTCGTAATTTTAATCCCCGTCAAAATAGGAATCGTTGTCCTCGAGGTGACTGCTTTCATAACATCTTGAACACTTTGGACAAGGCGGTCACGCTGGATAATAAATTTCATTTTTTAAAATCCTCCGTTTAGGCATATTTTTAAAAGCGATAGCATATATATAATATTTTTTATAAAAAAATTAGTAGAAGTACTAGTAGGGCTTGTTAACATGTGGATAACTCTAATTTTCAACGGAAACACAGCCTATCCACATGTGGACAGACTGTGTATAGATTCTAAGAAGTTATTCACATCATTCACTGTCTTATATTTTAAGCTGCTCATTCAATTCTTTCATTTGTTTTTGCAACTGCGAATCTGTCTGAAGAAGCTTTGAAATCTTTTCATGAGCATGGATGACGGTGGTATGGTCGCGGCCGCCAAATTCTTCTCCTATTTTCGGCAAAGAATAATCGGTTAATTCACGCGACAAATACATGGCAATCTGTCTTGGAAAGGCAATTGATTTAGTCCGCTTTTTGGCCTTAAAGTCTTCAAGCTTGATATTGTAATGCTCGCCGACTACCTTTTGGATCTCCAAAATCGTAATGACCTTCGGCTTTGAGCTAGGAATAATATCCTTCAGCGCTTCGGCGGCAAGGTCGGCATTTATGTCTTTATTAATTAAAGATGAATAGGCAACAACACGGATCAAGGCACCCTCAAGCTCTCGGATGTTGGAATCAATTTGATTGGCGATATAAAGCATTACTTCATTCGGAATATCCAGACCTTCCGCTTTTGCCTTTTTGCGCAAAATGGCAATCCTTGTTTCCAAGTCAGGCGGCGTGATGTCGGTAATCAAGCCCCATTCGAACCTAGAGCGGAGACGGTCCTCCAGGGTCGGAATTTCCCGAGGCGGCCGATCACTTGAGATGACAATTTGTTTGCTCTCCTCGTGCAGGGCGTTAAAAGTATGGAAAAACTCTTCCTGGGTTGATTCTTTTCCGGCCAAAAATTGAATATCATCAATAAGCAGGACATCGACATTTCGATATTTATTTCGGAAACTCTCCGCGCGATTGTCCCGAATCGAGTTAATGAATTCGTTGGTGAATTTTTCTGATGATAAATAAACCACTTTCGCGGACGGGTTATGGTCCAGGACATAATGGCCAATCGCATGCATCAAGTGGGTTTTTCCGAGACCGACACCCCCGTAGATAAATAGAGGGTTATAGGCTTTGGCTGGCGCTTCGGCAACAGCAAGCGAAGCTGCATGGGCGAAACGGTTGCCAGATCCGATGACAAAGGTATCAAAGGTGTATTTAGGGTTTAAAATATTTGAAGGAAAATCTGTTTGCTCTTCATCCTTTTTGGCCTTTTTACGCGGCGTCGGAATCTCAAGCTCTTCCTCTTTTTGATTTTGCGGAATGATAAACTTTACCGACAGTTCTTCCCCGGTAATGTCATAAAGAATTCCTGAAATCAGCTGAGAGTAGCGCTCCTCGAGCCAATCGCGGGCAAACTCATTTGGAGCCGTTACGACAAGCAGATTGCCTTGAAGCGAATGCGCTTTGGTGGCTTTAAGCCAGGTATCAAAGCTGGGTTTGCTGATTTTCTTCTCGATGTTCGCAAGCGCTGCATGCCAAAGATCCGCAATATTTTCCAACTGGTTTCCCTCCCTTTATAATTTTTGAAATGTATGTTTCTGTGCAAAAAGAGTCTAACTCCTTTGGAGTTTTGTTTCCTGTCCAGGTATCAAATTCGACTAATATTTTAGTGGAATAATGTTTAATCCATGGAGTACAACCTATTAATTTATAAATATACGAAACGTTGATTGTGGAAAACGTATAATAAGGAAATAAAGTGGAGTTTCGACAATATCCACCTCTTGTGGACAAGTTTTTACAGAACCGTTGAATAACCTGTCCACATGTTATCCACAATCTGTGGATAAGGCTTATTGGGGATAAAGTTATTCAGGGTGAAAACACAAATATAATATCAAATAATAGCTAGGTGTGCAATGGTTTTTCAAAGTTTATCCACATCTGCCGTGACCTGTGCACAATAATTGTCCACAGGTTGATAATTTGTGAAAATCCTGTCAATATCTTGTGTGGATAGCGAGAAATTTGTCGATTTTTTATCCACAATATATTTTTAGGGCGCTGGAAAACCTTTTGCTGCTATTTTTAGCTATGAGTTTGGAATAAACATTTTAGTCACGGGTGAATTTGGTAATAGACAGTGGTTGACAATATAAAGTAGACATCTTTATAATAAGTAAGACTGTCATTTGACTTGAATTTGAAGGCGATCCTTCCAGGGAGGTGTCATATATGAAAAGAACATATCAACCAAATAAGCGCAAGCACAGCAAGGTTCACGGTTTCCGCAGCCGCATGAGCACGCCAAACGGACGCAAGGTTCTTGCTCGTCGTCGTCGCAAAGGAAGAAAAGTATTATCAGCATAGACCACTGAAACGTCTCAGTGGTCTTTTTTTCAATACTATGTAAAACGGATTGTTGATTGGACGGCCTTGTTGATTGGAGCGGAAGGCGCGCAGACTCCTGCGGGAGTACGGGACAGGGGAGACCCCGCAGGCGCTTTAGCGCCGAGGAGGCTCCCCGAACCGCCCGCGGAAAGCGAAGCGCCTGGAGCGCGAATTTACAAGGCCTTATCAATAAGGAGGAAAGCTCGGCTAAGATGAAAAAAGAGCTCCGAATTAAAAAGAATCAGGATTTTCAAACCGTTTTCCAAAAAGGGCGATCGTTTGCCAATCGGCAATTTGTTGTCTATTGTCTTGAAAAAGAAGGACAAGCCGACTTCCGAATCGGGCTGTCGGTCAGCAAAAAACTCGGCAATGCGGTAACGCGCAACCAAATAAAACGGTACATAAGACAAGCCATTTTTGAGTTAAAGGAACAACTTGCCCCTGGCAACGACTATGTCATCATCGCCAGGAAACCTGCCGCGGATATGGACTTTTTTGAAGTGAAAAACAGTCTGACCCATGTGCTGAAGGTCGGAAAGGTTTTAAAGAAAAATCTTTAGGCGATAATTGTGATAATTTATTCAAATTTCGTAAGAGTGATAAAGACAAGCATCATTTAAAAATGTTAAAATATCCTATGAAATCGCTTAAATGTGAAATTTACATAGAGGATACTTTGTTGCAAGGAGGAAAAACTGGTTGAAAAAACGAATATTACTGTTATTCGGTATGCTTTTCGTGTTTTTGCTGCTGACAGGCTGTAGTGAAGTCAATAAACCGATTAACGCGGAAAGTACAGGATTTTGGAATGAATATATTGTTTATCCGTTGTCATGGCTGATCAAGGAAGCAGCTCTTTTGATGGGAGGTCACTATGGTCTCGCAATTATTGTAGTAACCATCGTAATTCGCTTGGCGATTTTGCCATTAATGATCAAACAAACAAAAAGTTCAAAGGCCATGCAGGCTCTTCAGCCGGAAATGAAGGCATTACGTGAAAAATACAGCTCTAAAGACCAAAAAACCCAGCAAAAGCTGCAGCAGGAAACCATGGCCCTGTTCCAAAAGCACGGAGTTAATCCGATGGCCGGCTGTTTCCCGCTATTAGTTCAAATGCCGATTTTGATTGGTTTTTATCATGCAATTATGCGAACAAGGGAAATCGCCCAGGATAGTTTCCTGTGGTTTGATTTGGGGGAAAAGGATCCTTACTATATTTTACCGATTGTTGCAGGAATAACTACGTTTATTCAGCAAAAAATCATGATGGCCGGCCAGGAGCATAACCCGCAAATGGCAATGATGCTCTGGATGATGCCGATTATGATTGTTGTGTTTGCGATCAGCTTCCCGGCAGCCCTTTCCTTGTACTGGGTTGTAGGTAATATTTTCATGATTGTTCAAACTTATTTCATTAAAGGACCGGATCTTAAGGCAACAGCCACCGGTAAAGCGGGAGGAGCAAAAAAGTGAAACAGGTAACTGCTACAGGACAAACTGTCGAAGAAGCAGTAGAATCAGCTTTAGCTCAATTAAAGACAACCAAAGACCGCACAGATGTAGACATTATCGATGAAGGTAAAAAAGGGATTTTTGGCATTTTTGGCTCACGCCCTGCAGTAGTGAAGGTAACTGTCATTATTGACCCGATTGAAGAGGCAAAGAAATTCTTGAACCAAGTAAGTGCACAAATGGGCGCCGAGGTTGAAATCGAGGCAAAGCGTGATGGTAAGCAGGTTCAATTTGTGTTGTCCGGTGAGAAAATCGCCTTATTAATCGGTAAGCGTGGCCAAACATTGAATTCGCTTCAGTATTTGACCCAGCTTGTGATCAATCGTCATTCCGAGCAATACTTGACTGTGATCCTCGATGCGGAGGATTATCGTAACCGTCGGAGCGACACCCTGATCCAACTGGCCCAGCGCCTCGCCCAAAAGGCAATCAAAACTGGTAAAGATGTGGCGCTTGAGCCGATGCCTTCATATGAGCGCAAGGTGATTCATACCGCTTTGGCCGAAAACAAGAGGGTAAAAACCCTTTCCGACGGAACCGAACCCCATCGCCATGTGGTAATCTCACCAGTTAGAAAATAATTACACTAAAACACCCCGTCCTTTAGGATAGGGTGTTTTTTTTGAGTTAAAAGAAAAATTTTTATAAAAAAAACAGTGTGAATAACTTTTTAGTCATCAAAAGTGTTTTATTGTTATTCACATGTGGATAAGTTAAAATAATACAAGATAATTATCATTTGTGGATAATTCAGGTCAGTTTGTAAAAAAGGCTGGCTTTTTTAGTTGTGAGGTGTACAAAGTGGAGTTTGATACAATTGCGGCAATTTCCACTCCGATGGGGGAGGGGGCGATTGCGATTGTCCGCTTAAGCGGGGATGAAGCGATCACGATTGCTGATAAACTGTTTAAAAGTATAAATGGAAAAAAACTTTCGGAAATGGCCACCCATACGATTCACTATGGTCATTTGCAAAATCCAAAAGACGGCCAAGTGGTTGAAGAGGTTATGGTCTCGATCATGAAGGGGCCAAAGACGTTTACAAAAGAAGATGTAATTGAAATAAATTGCCACGGCGGAATTGTTTCAGTCAATCGTGTGCTCCAGCTCGTTCTGAATAACGGGGCAAGACTGGCGGAACCGGGGGAATTTACGAAGCGGGCATTTTTAAATGGCCGGATTGATTTATCACAGGCTGAGGCGGTCATGGATTTAATCCGGGCCAAAACGGATAGGGCGATGAATGTGGCGTTAGGCCAAATGGAAGGCCGCTTGTCTAAGCTGATTAAAAGATTGAGGCAGGAAATTCTTGAAATACTCGCCCATATTGAAGTGAATATCGATTATCCCGAATATGATGATGTCGAGGAAATGACCCATACGATGCTGCTGCCGAAAGCGCATTTTGTCAAAGAAGAAATAAATAAGCTGTTGCAAACTTCGGAGCAGGGCAAAATATTGCGTGAAGGACTCTCAACTGTTATTATCGGAAGGCCGAATGTCGGAAAGTCATCATTATTAAACAGCCTCGTCCATGAGAATAAGGCAATTGTTACTGATATTCCCGGGACAACTCGCGATGTGATTGAAGAGTATGTCAATGTCCGCGGCGTGCCACTCCGGCTATTGGATACAGCAGGAATCCGGGAAACTGAGGATATCGTAGAGCGGATTGGGGTTGAACGCTCACGTCAGGTATTGAAAGAGGCCGATTTGATCCTGCTTGTGTTGAATTATTCCGACCAGCTGACAAAAGAGGATGAAAACCTGTTCGAAGCGGTAAAAGGAATGGATGTCATCGTTATTGTCAATAAAACGGACCTGCCGCAGCAAATAGATTTGAATCGGGTCAAAGAATTGGCAAAGGATTATAAATTGGTGACGACGTCGCTGCTCGAGGACAGCGGTGTCGATGAGCTTGAAGAAGCGATTGCGTCATTATTCTTTGCTGGGTCGATTGAAGCAAAGGATGTAACCTACGTTTCGAACAGCCGCCATATTGCCTTGTTAAATCAAAGCTTACAAGCAATTGAGGATGCCATAGGTGCTGTAGAGCTCGGAACTCCGATCGATATGGTCCAAATCGACTTAACGAGAACGTGGGAACTGCTTGGCGAAATTATCGGCGACAGTGTTCACGAAAGCCTGATTGACCAATTATTCTCGCAGTTCTGCCTAGGTAAATAATCTGTGGGTGGTGTGCGGCTGGCCGTACGCTTTGAAAGATAGATGTTTCCGCTTAACGCGGAAAAGGAGGAAAAATATGCAGTACGAAGCAGGAAGTTACGACGTCATCGTCGTCGGCGCTGGCCATGCTGGTTGTGAGGCTGGCCTCGCGGCGGCAAGGCTGGGCGCGAAAACATTAATGATTACCATCAATTTGGATATGGTTGCCTTTATGCCCTGCAATCCTTCCGTCGGCGGTCCGGCAAAAGGGATTGTTGTCCGGGAAATAGATGCTCTCGGCGGTGAAATGGCAAAAAATATTGATAAGACACTTATCCAAATCAGGATGCTGAATACGGGTAAGGGCCCTGCTGTCCGTGCACTAAGGGCGCAGGCTGATAAATTTGCCTACCAACATGAAATGAAAAAGACTCTTGAGGAAGAACCAAACCTTACCTTAATTCAAGGCATGGTTGAGGAATTGATTGTCGAGGATGGCATCTGTAAAGGAGTAATTGCCAAAACAGGTGCGGTCTATCGTGCGAAAACAGTCGTTATAACTACCGGTACCTTCCTGCGCGGTGAGATTATCCTTGGCGAATTGAAATATTCCAGCGGTCCGAATAATCAACAGCCGTCAATCAAACTGTCGGAGCATTTGGAACAGCTTGGGTTTGAGCTTGTCCGCTTTAAAACCGGGACACCGCCTCGCGTGAACAGCAACACGATTGATTACAGCAAAACAGAAATTCAGCCTGGTGATGAAGAACCGCGGGCATTTTCCTATGAAACAACTGAATTTATTACTGACCAGCTGCCATGCTGGCTGACTTATACGAACGATAAAACCCATAGCTTAATTGACCAAAACCTGCATCGCTCGCCGATGTTCTCTGGCATGATCAAAGGTACGGGGCCGCGCTATTGCCCGTCGATTGAGGATAAGGTTGTTCGTTTTAACGATAAACCGCGCCATCAAATTTTCCTCGAGCCAGAAGGAAGAAATACAAGGGAAGTCTATGTCCAAGGCCTGTCCACCAGCTTACCTGAAGATGTACAGCAACAAATCATCAAAACCGTGCCTGGGCTCGAAAACGCGCAAATGATGCGGGCTGGTTATGCCATCGAATATGATGCCATTGTGCCGACTCAGTTATGGCCAACATTAGAAACAAAGGTTGTTAAAAATTTATATACAGCCGGGCAAATCAATGGCACATCCGGTTACGAGGAAGCTGCGGGTCAGGGGTTAATGGCCGGTATCAATGCCGGGATGAATGCGCTTGGCAGTGAGGAAGTCGTGTTAAGCCGTTCCGATGCCTACATTGGGGTATTAATTGATGATCTGATAACCAAAGGGGTTAATGAACCATATCGTCTATTAACATCAAGAGCGGAATACCGTCTGCTGTTAAGACATGATAATTGCGATTTGCGATTAACGGAGCTAGGCCATCGAATTGGTTTAATCAAAGAAGAGCGCTACCAGTCGTTCTTAGCAAAAAAGGCGGCAATTGAAGCCGAAATCGACCGTTTGCGGTCAATTATTCTAAAACCATCGGCAGACGTGCAGGAACTGATCAGAAGCATCGGCGGCAGCGAATTAAAGGACGGCATCCGAGCTTCTGATTTGTTAAAACGGCCGGAAATGTCCTATGAGCTATTGGAAACTCTGACGAAATCAGCTGTACCGTTAACTGACGAGGTGAAGGAACAAGTAGAAATCCAAATTAAATATGAGGGTTATATTGATAAGTCGCTGCAGCAGGTGGAGCGATTAAGAAAGATGGAAGACAAAAAGATCCCAGAAAATATTGATTACGATGCCATTTCAGGACTGGCTACAGAGGCAAAGCAAAAGCTGAAGAAAATCAGGCCGCTTACTTTGGCCCAGGCATCAAGGATTTCAGGGGTAAATCCTGCTGACATTTCCATTTTACTTGTTTATTTGGAGCAAGGTAAAATTGCTAGGGTTTCTAATTAGAAAAGCGGAAGCGCCTTGCTCAGGGGCGACAAGCATAAGACGAGCCGGCGAGAAGGCTGCACTTTAGCCTTCTTGACGGATTGGCTTATGACCTCGAGCCCCTAGGCGCTGCAGCTAGACAAAAATTAGTGAGGAACTTCATATGAATATTGAACAATTTACAAAAAGCCTTCAGGAAAAAGGGATTGCTTTAACAAGTACCCAGTTGGCTCAATATGAGAAATACTACGAGACGCTGGTTGAATGGAACGAAAAAATCAATTTAACCGCCATTACCGAAAAAAGTGATGTGTATTTAAAGCATTTTTACGATTCGATTGCCGCTGCATTTTATTATGATTTTACAAAGCCCTTTCATCTTTGTGATGTCGGGGCAGGTGCCGGCTTTCCTAGCATACCGTTAAAAATTGCTTTCCCGCATATCCAATTGACGATCGTCGATTCACTAAATAAACGTATTTCATTTCTAACTCATCTAGCCAACACATTAAATTTGGAAAATGTGCAATTTGTCCATGATCGTGCAGAAACTTTTGGGGTTAATCCAAACTACCGGGAGCAATTTGATGTGGTTACCGCTAGAGCGGTGGCAAGAATGTCGGTTCTAAGTGAACTATGCCTGCCCCTTGTGAAGGTAGGGGGGCATTTTATTGCCCTTAAGGCAATACATGCAGAAGAAGAACTAAAGGCAGGGCAAAAGGCAATTACCACGCTTGGAGGCAAACTGGAAAATCAGTTTACGTTTACGCTGCCGATTGAAGAATTTGAACGGACCATTATTGTAATCAAAAAGGAAAAACAAACACCGAAGAAATACCCGCGCAAGCCCGGCACACCAGGGAAAGCACCGATTGAGTAGCTTTTCTTTCGTGTTGGGCCACCAGCAATTCCTAACCGGGGGGCTGACATTTTTAGGGTAAAAATGTTATTCTAGGCAGGAGGATTTTAGGTGCGTAGCGAAATAGTAATAGGGATTTCATGAAGGTGGTGTGGGGGATGAAGAATTCGTTTTCACGCTTCTTTGGTTTTGGGGACAAGGGCGAACAAACGATTGAGCTTGATGAAGACCTGAATATAGAACGAAACGAAGAGATAAAAAAAATACCGATCAATCAAATTATTCCTAATCGGTTTCAACCACGGACCGTTTTTGATGAAGATAAAATTGAAGAATTATCAAGAACGATTCACATACACGGGATTATCCAGCCGATTGTCGTAAGAGAGTTTGCTGCTGATAAATACGAAATCATCGCCGGGGAACGGCGCTGGCGGGCAATGAAAAAACTTGGCTGGACAGAAGTGCCGGCCATTGTCAAAAATATGAACGACACCCAAACAGCCTCTGTTGCGCTAATTGAGAACCTACAGCGTGAAGAATTGTCCCCGATTGAAGAAGCAATGGCCTATGGGAAATTGCTTGAGCTTCACAACTTAACTCAAGAAGCATTAGCTCAGCGTCTTGGCAAGGGGCAATCGACTGTAGCCAACAAACTGCGCCTGCTAAAATTGCCGCAGCCTGTTCAGGAGGCGCTGTTAAATAAAGTGATTACCGAGCGCCATGCCCGCGCGCTAATTCCGCTAAAAAATCCCGAAAAACAGGTGGAATTGCTGGCAGAGGTGATTGAAAAAAATTTGAATGTCAAGCAAACCGAAGATCGAGTCACGAAGATTCTTGAACAAAAAAATGCCAAGCCAAAACCAAAGCGAAAGGCCTTCAGCAAAGATATGCGAATTGCCGTCAATACAATTAGGCAATCGCTCTCCATGGTTTCCGATAGCGGCATCAAGCTTGACTCCGAAGAGGAAGAATTTGAGGAATACTACCAATTCACCATTCGGATTCCTAAAAAAAAATAATAGGCAAATAGGAAAGAACCAGACAAAAATATGTTTGGTTCTTATTTTTTTATCGTAAAACCATTGGGGAGGTAAAATATGGAATAAACCCGAGCGTTGGAAAATTTTTTGAAAAAAAATAACATCCGTCCTATTTCATGATAAAATAAAGGAATGGAATTTTACTTTACCTCTCTTTTGGCGGATAATAACCCCATAAGGATTTCCGGTAAATCAGTAGATTCAAAGAATTAAATTTTTAAAGAATAAAAGGGTAGGTGGCATCGTGGGTAAAATCCTTGCAATCGCGAACCAAAAAGGCGGAGTCGGGAAAACCACTACCTCTGTCAACCTGGGCGCCTGCTTAGCATATATAGGAAAGCGTGTCTTGTTAGTCGACATTGACCCGCAGGGAAATGCAACAAGCGGGATTGGAATTGAAAAGGCAGAAGTAGATCAGTGCATATATGATGTTTTAGTCGATGATGTCGAAGCGAAGGATGTTATTAAGCCGTCAGCGGTCGAGAATCTATATGCTATCCCGGCAACGATTCAATTGGCTGGTGCGGAAATTGAACTCGTTCCGACCATCTCAAGAGAGGTTCGCCTAAAACGTGCACTTGAAGAAGTGAAGGATCAATTTGATTATGTCATTATCGATTGCCCTCCCTCTTTGGGGCTTTTGACCATCAATGCGCTAACCGCTTCCGATGCGGTCTTAATTCCAGTTCAGTGCGAGTATTATGCACTGGAAGGCTTAAGCCAACTGCTAAATACGGTCAGGCTTGTACAAAAGCATTTAAACTCAGATTTAAAAATCGAAGGTGTGCTATTAACGATGCTTGATGCCAGAACCAATCTGGGCATTCAGGTTATTGAGGAAGTAAAAAAGTACTTTCAGGATAAAGTCTATAAAACCATCATTCCAAGAAATGTTCGTCTAAGTGAGGCTCCAAGCCATGGGGAACCAATCATTACCTATGATTCGAAATCCCGTGGTGCAGAAGTATATTTAGAATTGGCAAAGGAAGTGGTCGCAAATGGCTAAAGGCTTGGGGAAAGGTCTAAATGCATTTTTTAGTATGGAGGCCGGCAAGGAAGAGACGGTTCAAGAAATTAAGGTCAATGAACTGCGCCCAAATCCGTATCAGCCCCGCAAACACTTCCAGAAAGAGGCGATTGAGGATTTAAAGGCTTCAATATTGGAGCACGGAATCCTCCAGCCAATCATCGTCAGAAAAAGTATTAAGGGGTATGAAATTGTTGTCGGGGAACGGCGGTTCCGGGCAGCTAAGGAAGCAAAGCTGGAAACTGTTCCTGCTGTTGTCCGTGAGTTAACGGAGCAGCAGATGATGGAATTGGCGGTGCTTGAAAACCTGCAGCGAGAAGACTTAAATCCGATTGAAGAGGCGATTGCCTATCAAACTTTAATGGACAAGCTAAAGCTGACGCAGGAAGAAGTCGCCAAGAGGTTAGGGAAAAGTAGACCGCATATCGCAAACCATATCCGCCTCCTCTCCCTCCCGCCAAAAATTCAAGAGTTGATATCTGATGGGAAGATTACGATGGGGCATGGCCGTGCATTATTAGGCCTACGCCAAAAGAACAAGCTTGCCGTGATGGTGGAAAAAGTGATCCAGGAGTCCTTAAACGTCCGCCAATTAGAAAAGTGGATTCAGCAATTAAATGAAAATGTTCCACGTGAAACAAAAAAACCGGACCAGAAAAAGGATGTTTTCCTCATTGAACGCGAGCATTCGCTGCGTGAACGGTTTGGAACGGCTGTTCACATTAAAAAGAACAAACATAAAGGCAAAATTGAAATAGAATTCTTCACCGAAGAGGATCTGGAGCGGATTCTGGAATTATTGGGTCAAAATGAAGAACTTTAACCATCGCTTAGATGGTTTTTTTCTTTTCAATGGCAAAAAAAAATGATAGTTTAATACTATTATCATTTCGTAAAGCGAAAAAAGGGGAACAGCTATGTTTTTATTGGGAACACTTGTAAATGGATTATTGATTGTGATTGGCACTTTGCTGGGGAAGCTGTTAAATCGGATCCCCGAGACCATGAAGGATACAGTCATGAAGGCCATTGGACTGGCGGTCATGGTATTAGGGCTTCAAATGGGCTTCAAAAGCGAGAATTTCCTTATTGTTATTATCAGTTTAGTTGCTGGTGCAGTATTAGGTGAAATGCTTAGGTTGGAAGATAAGTTAAATGATTTAGGGAATTGGCTGGAAAGCAAGCTTGGCTCGAATGGGAAAGGCAGTATTTCTGAAGGATTTGTCACTGCTACGTTAATTTTTGTCATCGGTGCAATGGCCATTATTGGTGCGCTTGATAGCGGAATTCGCGGCGATCATGATGTTCTGTACACAAAATCGCTGCTTGACGGTTTTACCTCGTTAATTCTGACAACCACCCTCGGGATAGGGGTTATTTTTTCAGCCATCCCGGTCGTGCTTTATCAAGGTCTTATTGCCTTGTTTGCTACCCAAATAGATTTATTTGTGCCCAAGGCGTTGATGGATCAGTTTATTGTTGAAATGACTGCAACAGGTGGAATCATGATTTTTGCCATTGGGCTAAATATGATCGGCCTGACAAAAATCAAGGTGGGCAACCTCCTACCTGGCATCGTGGTGGTCGGAGTTGTTGTGGCCATACTATATGCAATGAACTAATTTAAGAGCACCGCTGTGACAAGCGATGCTCTTTTCAATTCGTTTTTTCCTCTTCAATCCATTCCAGTTGAGACCAGCTTTGTCTAGGATATTGCAAGCTTGCCTGGTAGATTCCATTAGCAATGGTTTTTGCCATCTTCATCACCAGATTTAATCGGGTGTTCTGTAAAACGAAAAATTCCATAAAGCCACTGACATTGACAATACCGGTTATATGAATTTCGCCTACGGCTGGCAACTCTTTATTTACTCCGGCTCCGGGTTTGACAGGGCCGTGTCCCAGTTGAATAACACCTACATTTTTGATGCGGCCAAGGCAGGCATCAATGCCGATCAAATATGGATTCCTGTGCTTAACGTTTATTTCTTTCAGTCTCTCTTCAAGATTGACAGCATGTATCGGCTGATCCAAGGTTCCATAAACATAAAAAGGCGAAGGATCCTTTTCCTCCAATAGAGTTCCGACAAGTGGCCCTAATGAATCTCCAGTAGAACGATCGGTTCCAATGCAGACAAATACAATGGGACGAGTTGTTACCGCCGGGATATTAGTAAGCAATTCTTCAGCTAATGTTTCAGTAGCCTGAAACTCGTCATGCATAATATTTGTTTTGGCAATCCGATTAAACAGCTTTGCCTTCAGATTCATTAAGTCCACTCCCTTAACTCGGTGATTTGCCTTAACAGTATACGGAAAATTCAGGAAGTCTATACATGATGTAAGGGAGAAAAAGAAAAATTCACAATGCTATTCTCTCCAATGAAAAATTGATAAAATAAATGTTGTAGGCAAGACAAAGGATGGTGCAAAAATGGTTCTTGATGATAAGACTCTTACTCAAAAAGGTATTCAGAAATTAGTAGATAAATTCCAAAATGAAGAGACATGGTTAAATATTGGCGAAGGCATTTTAAAAATTATTATTATCCTAGTTATTGCAAATATATTGATTCGAATCGGCAGAGCTGCGATTCATAACATATTTAAGATTAGAAATCTCTCTCCACTCAGAACAAATGCCAGGAGGGAAGAAACGCTATCCAAGCTTCTTGACAATATCCTTTCGTACGTAGTCTACTTTATCGCCTTTATGACAATCCTTTCGGTTTTTAATATTGATGTGAAGGCACTTCTTGCAGGAGCGGGAATTGTCGGACTGGCGGTAGGTTTTGGAGCGCAAAGTTTGGTAAAGGATGTAATTACCGGATTCTTTATTATTTTTGAAGATCAATTTTCCGTAGGCGACCATGTGCGAATCGGCGAGTTTGAGGGTGATGTTGAAGCCATTGGCTTACGAACGACAAAAATAAAAAGCGGGACCGGCGAAGTTCATATTATTCCCAATGGCAGCATCATCGAGGTCACAAATTTTTCGATTAACAATAGTGTTGCGGTTGTCGATATTAGCATTGCCTATGATGCGAATATTGAGGAAGCCCAAAAGGTAATCGAACAACTGCTGGATGAAATGCCCGGTCGTTATGAGGAGCTGGTTAAACGCCCGGACTTGCTTGGTATTCAAAACTTTGGCCCGCAAGAAGTAGTTTTGCGAATTGTTGCCGAAACAGCACCGATGCAACATTTTGGTGTAGCCCGTAAAATTCGCAGGGATGTAAAACAACAATTGGACAAGCATGGAATCGAAATCCCGTATCCACGGCTTGTTATGTTTTCAAAAGAACCTGGAAAAGGCGTTTAGGGGGGATCGTAATGGAAGAAAAAGAGTTTGGATTAAACGACGTGGTCGAGATGAAAAAACAGCATCCGTGCGGCACAAATCGTTGGAAAATTATCCGTATGGGCATGGATATCAGGATTAAATGTGAGGGCTGCGGCCACAGCGTCATGATCCCAAGAAAAGAGTTTTCCCGAAAAATGAAAAAGATTCTTTTGAAGCATGAGGAGGAATAATCTTCATGCTTCTTTTTTTTTGTGAACTGTATTATTCTTAAAAGATATAGAGATTTTTTCTGGGGGTGGAGAGATGGCGACGGTGGTAAAATCGGCTTGTCCATTAAATTGCTGGGATAGCTGCGGGTTCAATGTAACGATTGATAACGGAAAAGTGGTCAAGGTCGAGGGAGACCCAGATCACCCAATCACGAAAGGAAAAATATGTGGGCGCGGCCGGATGCTGGAAACAAGAACGAATTCACCGCAGCGGCTCCTACACCCGATGAAAAAGGTTAACGGACACTTTGAACAAATTACTTGGGAACAAGCACTAAGTGAGATTGCTGAGAAACTATCGGTAATCAGGGGAAAATACGGTACTACGGCTGTGCTTCACAGTCATGATTATGCCAATAACGGCATTTTAAAAAACTTGGATCAGCGGTTTTTTAACTGTTATGGCGGTGTGACGGAACTTTACGGCTCACTTTGCTGGGGGGCCGGAATAGAAGCGCAAAAATGGGATTTTGGCAATGCCTGGAGCCATGAACCAGACGATGTTTACAATAGTAAAAATATCATCATTTGGGGCAGAAATGTCGCCCGGACAAACATGCACTTTTATGAGAAGCTGGTTGAGGCGAAAAAACTTGGTGCCAAGCTGATTGTCATTGACCCGCTGTTTAATGCTACGGCCAAAATTGCCGATCAGCATATTACCATTAAACCAGGAATGGATGGTCTCCTTGCTGCTGGAGTGATGAAGGAAATGCTCCGGTTGGGCCTGGAGGATACAGGATTCATTGAACAATCAACATACGGATTTGATGATTTGAAGGGAATTCTTGAAGGAATCTCGTTAGACCGGATTAGTGAGATGACGGAAGTTCCTTTGAATGTAATTACTAAACTAGCCTATGTTTATGCTGATAAACCTACTTCAACTTATATGGGTTTGGGGCTGCAGCGCTACCATAATGGTGGGAATACGATCCGGTTGATTGACGCGTTAGTTGCCGTGAGCGGAAATATTGGGATTCCTGGCGGCGGGGCCAATTATGCCAATCTGCAGGTCGGGCAAAGCTTCTCTTTTGACGAATTGACATTGTCCAAACGCCGGAAGAGCCATCGGCAGTTTTCTATCATGAAACAGGCAGAGGGGATTTTGGAGGCAAAAAATCCGGAAATTAAAATGATTATTGTAACCTGCGGCAATCCGTTAACCCAAGTGCCTGATTCGAATATTGTTCAAAAGGCATTTTCATCAGTTGAAACTCTTGTCGTAATTGACCAGTTTATGACTGATACGGCAAAAGAGGCGGATTATGTACTGCCGGCTGCAACCTCGTTTGAGGAAGAGGATTTTTATTATTCCTCTATGTATCATCATTATATCAATTATGGACCTAAGCTGGTGGATGCTCCTGGAGAGGCAAAATCGGATTTGTGGATTTGGACTGAGCTCGCACAACGGCTGGGATTTGGCCATGATTTTGATTTTTCGAGGGACGAGTGGCTGGAAATGACGTTGGAGCCATTGCGTGAAAACGGCTTGACACTAGATGGGTTAAAAAAGCAGCAAAACTTGGAGTTGCCGGTTGCCAAAATTCCGTGGCAGGATCGAAGGTTTGCGACTACTACCGGAAAGTTTGAGTTTACTTCAATTCTCGGGCAGCAAAAAGGGGATTCAGGCTTGCTTAAGTTGGCAGTCCCTGAAGAATCCAAGTGGGCCAATCCTTCCCTTGCTGCTCGATACCCATATAGTTTGTTAACCATTCATCCAATGCGTTCCAATCACTCGCAAAACTATCATCTGTTAACTGGCAGTGTGAAACTTAAAGTTGAGGTTGCCCAAAACATAGCTGATCAATTAGGATTAGAAAATGGGGATTATGTACGTGTCTGGAACAATCGCGGCGAAGTAAAAGGCTTTGTCTCCATTCTGCCTGCTGCCCACCCCAACACGATTAATATTGATGAAGGAATCTGGAAGAGGTTTGGCGGTCCGGTCAATAATCTGACTTCTAGCAATGAATCTGATAACGGACTCGGGAGCACTTTGTATGATTGCCTTGTCAATTTAGAAAAGCTTTAAAAGATTAAAAAGAGGGCCTTTCCGCTAACGGAAAGGCCCTCTTTTAAACTACTTATATTGCGGAATTTCAAGGTATAGTTTATATGAATCTAGCAAACTATATAAATTATTGATTTGATAGACTTGCTTAGCTGCCCAGCCAATGTCTGTCGCATACTGGTGGGAAGCATAGCCTTTTGTTAAAACGGAAGCGGGATTCCATCTCATTTTATAAAGAGTATCTTGCCCTGCATTAATGTACCCATTGGCAATAAATTGAGCTCCACCAATAATGGCCTCCTCTGGTGTAAACCATCCTGCATTATAGGCAAATTGGCCCCCGCTTTCAAGTGCGGAATTGTCATATGCTCCAATCCCAAACATGTTATAGACTTTTTTTCCATTAACCTCTACACCAGTGGCAAGCTGGGATCTACCATTGTTTGTTTCAAGCAGGGCATGGGAAATTAAATAAATCTCATTAATTCTATACATGCTTCCTGCCGTAACAAAGGAGGAAGCCATTCCTTGTAAAATACCTTTTCCAGAAAGGATTCTTTGATTGATTTCATCTGGATTTAGGTTGGCAGAGACCGATAGTTTAAGGAATTGCAGGGAATCTAACGTGTTGCTTAAAAAATTGCTGGGATTAATATAATAGGCAACATCTTCGGGACTTGCATTTACCCATGTTTTGTTATAGGCAACTTTATACCATTCATATCCGTCCGAACCTGTTATTTTATCAAGGATTTGAAGATTTTCATTGCCCTTCACTTGTCCGACTACCCAATGCTCTGTACCGGCGCCGCCTCTTAAATTCCAGACTGAGCCGGTAACAGTACCGATTGTAGGACTATTTAGGGTCACGGCATCCGCTCGAATGTAAGTGTCATATTTTTTATCTGTTTGCTGACTGACTTTCATTTCGATTTTTACCATATCATCTAAGCTGATATCATAGTTTTCATAGACCATTTCGACGTTATTGCCAACCGTGTTTGGATTAAATGGTGCAGTATTTGATAAATATTGTGAACTGATATAGCCTGTTTTACCGTTTGCGGTTACCTTTGACCAGCCATTTAGTTCTGACTCAACAACAACAATTGTCCCTCTTGCCAGCTTTGTGATGATGAGTGACTTTGTGGAAGGTTCCGAGCGCATGTTTAAGCTTGATCCGTAAATTACATTTACAAATTTTTTGTTCGATAAATCATTAACTTGCTCTGAGCCATTGTCTGGAGTGGAATCTTTCCCATTAGTTTCCGATTGTGTTGGTTCTGAACCTGCAGCAGGTTTTGTTTCAGATAGGTAACGGGCATCCACGTATCCATACTGTCCGTAAGCTTCAATTTTGGCCCAGCCCTCTGAATCTGAAACAACAGTGATTTCAACGCCGCGTGCTAGCTTGGTAAGAATCGATGCATCCGTTGAAGGGCTTGTGTGCATGTTTAATGGGGAGTCGAGACTTACATTTACATACTTTGTAACTGTTTTAGGCTCTTCCTTTGGCATCGTACTAGAGTTTCCTTTAGCAGGGGAAAGATATTCGGGACTAACGTATCCATCCTGCCCATTTACTTTAATTTTCGCCCAGCCATTCTCTTCCCAATAAAATGTCACTTCGGTACCAGCTTGAAGTTTTGTAAGAATTCCAGATGTAACAGAAGGGCTTTTTCTGACATTCAAATTTGAGCCGGGACTTACATTCACATATTTAGTAGTTGTCGGAGTTGGTGTCTCGGTTGGTTTGATAACTGTACTAGGATTTTCTTTGGATAAATAGGTTGAGCTGACATAACCGGTTTTTCCATAAACCTCTATCTTTGCCCACCCGGCAGATTCCGATAAAACCTTCACTTCGATTCCTTTTGCCAGTTTAACAATCACAGAAGAACTGGTAGAAGGGCCATTCCTCATATTTAGAGAGCCGCTTTCTAACTTTACATATTTAGTGATTGGTGCAGCAGCCTGCGGAGCAGGAGCAGGAGATGCTGGCGTTTCAGGTATAGATGAAGTGCCTTGTTTTTGAGACGCTAAATATTGTGAACTTACAAACCCATCTTTTCCATTGGCATTTACCTTAGCCCAGCCATTCGCTTCCCAATACACTGTAACAGTTGTTCCTTTCGTTAAGGCAGCAATGACTGCTGAACTTGTAGAGGCTGCACTTCTTAGGTTAAGTGTACCCTTGCTCACATCCACATATTTAGTGGTCACTTCAGAGGGTGGCTTTGCAGCTGAATTGACAGGGGTGCCGGCAGATAAATAGCTGGTACTAACATATCCAGTCTTTCCGTTTGCATTTATCTTAGCCCAGCCATTCTCTTCGGAATATACCGTTACTGCAGTTCCTTTTGTAAGAGATGAAATGACAGCTGATTGAGTTGAAGCGCCATTTCTCAAATTGAGAGATCCTTTTGTTATATTGACATATTTGATTGTTGTACTTACTTGAGCTGTATTGGTTTCTGCAAAAACAGCATTTTCAAAAGCAACTGTCGAGAGGGCAGCAAAACAAATGGTAGGCAATATGGCCTTTTTCAAAACGCTGGAAGATGTTCGCAACTCTTTATACTTACTCAATCGGCTTGGCAATTCAATTGTTTCCATTTCTCCTCCTCCAATAAACACAATTTCCTATTAATATGTAAAATTCTCCAAAAAGTGAGGAGAAAATAATAGATTTATATTAAATTTTACCATAATTACTAGAAAAGTAGGGGTGTTTGTAGAAAATTGTTGCTATAATGGAATACTTTTCCGGTATTTATTTAAAATTGCTTCTTTTTTATTCTGTAGGCAGGAAACATCATTCTTTCTTGTTTTTTCAACAGGAAATGCCTATAATTGTGAAAGGCTTGTGTATGTTACTGACACGTAAGTTTAAATAGATATCAATTTCCTGAGGAGTGAAGTAAATGGCTTTAACAGCTGGTATTGTAGGGCTGCCAAACGTCGGCAAGTCTACATTGTTTAATGCAATTACCCAAGCAGGAGCGGAATCAGCCAATTACCCTTTCTGTACGATTGATCCAAACGTCGGAATCGTTGAAGTGCCGGATCATCGTCTGCAAAAGCTGACCGAATTGGTACAGCCGAAAAAGACAGTTCCAACAACATTTGAATTTACTGATATTGCGGGAATCGTTAAAGGGGCAAGTAAGGGTGAAGGCTTAGGGAATAAATTCCTTTCTCATATCCGTGAAGTAGATGCCATCTGCCAAGTAGTGCGCTGCTTTGCTGATGATAATATCACCCATGTGGCCGGCAAAGTCGACCCAATTTCTGACATTGAAACCATTAATCTTGAATTAATCCTTGCCGATATGGAGTCGGTTGAAAAACGGATTACCCGGGTTGAGAAATTAGCTAAACAAAAGGATAAGGATTCAGTTGCGGAATTTGAAGTTCTATCGATGCTGCGTGATGCTTTTGAAGCTGAAAAACCAGCTCGTTCGATCGAGTTTACCGATGAGCAGATGAAAATTGCAAGGAATCTGCATTTGTTAACAATTAAGCCGGTACTTTATGTGGCCAACGTCGGCGAAGATGATGTCGCTAACCCATCGGAAAATGAGTATGTCCAAAAGGTACGTGATTACGCAGCAAATGAAAATGCGGAAGTAATCATTGTCTGCGCGAAAATTGAAGAGGAAATTGCTGAGCTTGAAGGAGAAGAAAAGGCGATGTTCCTTGAAGAGCTTGGAATTGAAGAATCCGGCCTTGATCAATTAATCCGGACTGCCTACAGCCTGCTCGGTTTGGCGACCTACTTTACTGCAGGTGTCCAGGAAGTTCGAGCTTGGACATTTAAAAAGGGCATGAAAGCACCGCAGTGTGCCGGGATTATTCACTCTGATTTTGAACGCGGCTTTATTCGGGCAGAAACGGTTTCCTTTGATGACCTGCTAGCTGCGGGGAGCCATAATGCAGCCAAAGAAGCGGGAAAAGTTCGCCTTGAAGGTAAAGACTATGAAGTAAAAGACGGCGATGTCATGCATTTCCGTTTTAATGTATAATCATTTTTGGAGCTGACCGAATATGTCAGCTTCTTTTTGACTAATAAAACGTCTTTGTTGTGAAGGTCGTTGCATTTCATCATTACCTGTGCTATAATTTTAACTTGTGAGTAATGAATAATTGCTCCTTGCCCACATAAGGGCCGTTTAGACCAAAAGGAGGTGACAGTGATGAACAAGTACGAAATCATGTACATCATCCGTCCAAACATTGAAGATGAAGCGAAAAAGGCTCTTGTAGAGCGTTTTAACAACATCCTTACTGAAAATGGCGCTGAAGCCGTTGAAACGAAGGATTGGGGCAAACGCCGCCTTGCTTACGAAATCAATGATTTCCGCGACGGATACTACCAAATCGTAAAAACGACATCTTCGTCTGCAGCAGTTCAAGAATTTGCTCGTCTTGCAAAGATCAACGAAGATATCATTCGCCATATCGTAATTAAAGAAGAAAACTAAGATAAATTTCTGGATAAAAATGTTTCACGTGAAACATTTTATTGGGGAAAAAGGAGTTGATTCTGATGATAAATCGTGTTGTGCTTGTCGGCCGTTTAACAAAAGACCCTGATTTGAAGTATACGCCAAACGGAATTGCAGTGGCCACTTTTACCCTTGCAGTCAATCGTACATTTTCTAATCCGCAAGGTGAACGTGAAGCAGACTTTCTTAACATTGTTGTGTGGAGAAAGGCCGCTGAAAATGTGGCGAACTTCTTGAAAAAGGGGAGTTTGGCAGGTGTAGATGGCAGAATCCAAGTTCGCACATATGAACAGGACGGAAAACGTCAGTATTTCACTGAAATTGTTGCTGATTCTGTTCAATTCTTAGAACCAAGAAATGCATCCAATGCCGGTGGCGGTGGCAGAAGCAACGACTATTATGGGGCTCCTCCAATGGAACCGCAAGGAAATCCATATGGCGGCGGCAATCAGAATCAACGACAAAACTCCAACCAGGGTTATACAAAAGTGAATGATGATCCATTTGCCGGAAGTGGTCAAATCGACATTTCCGACGATGATCTTCCATTCTGATGCTAACCAACTTCGAACGGATACAATAAATAAAGGAGGGAATTTTCATGGCAGGTGGACGTAAAGGCGGACGTGCTAAACGTCGTAAAGTGTGCTATTTCACAGCAAACGGAATCACTCGCATCGATTATAAAGATGTTGATTTACTGAAGAAATTCATCTCTGAGCGTGGAAAGATTTTACCACGCCGTGTAACTGGCACAAGTGCTAAATATCAACGCAAATTGACAGTTGCAATCAAACGTGCTCGTCAAATGGCATTGCTACCATTCGTAGCAGGAGAATAAAACTAAGAGGCAGTCGGGGTGTCGCATCTCCGCTGCCTTTTCTTTTTTTAGCTAATAGGAAAGTTAAAAGATTCCATTTTCCATTATTCCAGCTACGCACGCATAAATTCAACTACGCCTCTGTCTTCGTCCTAACGGACTTGCCAATCGGCGAGTTTTCATTTATTTGAATACTAGAGGTTTTCTGGCTAAAATTAAATGTAGTGCATCGAATTATTTGAGGTGAAGAAGTGAAAAATGTCCGGAAACTGACAGAAGGCGCCATGCTTTTGGCAGTCTTTACTATTATTATGTTAATAACGTTTTATATCCCGTTATTAGGATTTTTAAATTTATTTTTACCATTGCCGTTTATCCTTTTTGCCGCTAAATATGAATGGAAATGGACCTTAGTTTTTTTAGCGGCCGCCATCGGGCTATCGTTGATTACAGGGTCCATTCTGTCTGTCCCGACAGCAATTGGGTTCGGAACAACTGGTGTTGTGATGGGAATCCTAATTCGAAAGCAAAAAGACAGATTCAATGTCCTGCTTGCGGGCTCATTTGTATTTTTAATAAACCTGATAATTATGTATGGGGTTAGTATCATTTTCTTTAAAATCGACTTCATCACTGAAATGGTCAATATGATGAAGCAATCACTGAATATGTCTGCCGATATGTTGAAAAGCTTTGGCCAGGAGAAAGAAGCGGAACGTACCATCGAGCAATTCAAGAAAGGATTGGATTTGTTCAGAACATTACTGCCAACATTATTGGTAGCTTCATCTTTCATCATTGTGTTTATGATTCAACTTGTGAATTACCCGATTATCAAACGATTTGGGATTGAGATGAAAAAATGGAAGCCATTTAAGGACATTCGTCTGCCCAAAAGTTTGCTTTGGATTCTGATGTTCACATTATTGGCTAGCATGTTGTTAAACCCGCAGGAAGGCACATACTGGTATGCCGCTTTGCTCAATCTTACATATGTCTTGCAAATGCTGATGGTGTTCCAGGGGTATACGTATCTATTTTATTATTTTGATGTAAAAGGAATGTCGAAAGCATTATCGATTACTTTGGCTGTTGTTTCGTTCATTATTCCAATTTTACTTTATATTGTAGGGATATTAGGTATAATTGATTTAGGTTTTGATTTAAGAAGATATCTGATAAAAAAACAGTCATGATTACTGGTTTTGGGAGCTGAAACAATGCCTGCATTTTTAGAAAAACGGTCCATCCGTTATCCCTTTTATGGGTTAATAGGCGTAACAGTTGTATTGCTCATTTGCCTGTCATTATATAATTGGATATTAAGTTTGGCAGGTCTATTGTTAATGGTTTTTCCGCTCTATTACATGTTTCTAATCGAAAACAGGCAACGCAAAGAAATGGAAGAATATATCTCGACACTTTCTTACCGGGTTAAAAAAGTAGGCGAGGAAGCGCTCCTGGGAATGCCGATTGGGATTATGCTAATCAATGACGAATTTACAATCGAATGGACCAATCCATTTCTTTCATCGTATTTCGATAAAGAGACATTGGTAGGCAGTTCGCTTTATGATGTTGCCGATCATCTGCTGCCGTTAATCAAGCAAGAGGTGGAAACGGAAATTATCACGCTTCACGACCGGAAATTTCGGGTAATCCATAAACCAGAAGAACGCCTGCTGTACTTTTTTGATGTTACTGAACAAGCTGAGATTGAAAAAATGTACCAGGAAGAACGGACTGCTATTGCCATTATCTTTTTGGACAATTATGATGACTTAACGCAAGGCATGGATGATCAAATGCGTGGAAGCGTCAATAATATGGTGACATCGATTTTGAATAAATGGGCAAATGAAAATGGCATCTTCATAAAGCGAATATCATCGGAACGCTTTATTGCCGTTTTTAACGAAGGGATACTTCAAAGCCTTGAAAAAGGGAAATTTACCATTTTGGATGATGTCAGGGAAATGACCGCCAAACAAAATGTTTCGTTTACGTTGAGTATTGGCATCGGAACGGGAGTTTCGTCATTGCCTGAACTGGGGTTTTATGCCCAATCAAGCTTAGATTTGGCACTAGGACGCGGCGGCGATCAGGTGGCCATTAAACAGCCGAATGGCAAGGTGAGGTTTTACGGCGGAAAGACCAATCCGATTGAAAAACGCACAAGGGTAAGGGCCAGGGTTATTTCTCACGCCATACGGGACCTAATTGTGGCAAGTGATAAAGTCATTATCATGGGACATAAAAATCCCGATATGGATTCAATTGGTTCAGGCATCGGAATTTATAAAGTGGCCGAAATGAATCAAAAGGATGCTTATATTGTCGTTAACATGCAGGAAATGGACAGCGGCGTAAAACGGCTAATGGACGAAATCCGAAGCCAGGAGAAATTATTCTCCCGCTTTATCGGTCCGGAGGAAGCACTAGAAATTTCCACTGACAAAACCTTGCTTGTCATTGTTGATACGCATAAACCGTCACTGGTCATGGAGGAACGGATCCTAAATAAAATTGATCATAAAATTGTTATCGACCACCATCGCCGAGGAGAAGACTTTATTGCTAATCCACTGCTGGTTTATATGGAGCCATATGCCTCCTCCACTTCGGAATTGGTAACTGAATTTCTTGAATATCAGCCAAAACGGGGTAAAATTGAAGTAGTTGAGGCTACTGCGCTGTTGGCTGGCATTATTGTCGATACAAAGAGCTTTACGCTTAGAACAGGTTCACGAACCTTTGATGCTGCCTCTTACCTTCGCGCTCATGGTGCAGATACCATTTTGGTGCAAAAATTCCTGAAGGAAGATGTGGATACATATATTAGGCGTTCAAAGCTGATTGAGTCGGTACAATTTTACCGGGAAGGCATTGCCATTGCAGCCGGCACAGAAGATGAAATCAATGACCAAGTGCTGATTGCCCAGGCAGCCGATACACTGCTAACGATGAATGGCGTGCTTGCATCGTTTGTCATCTCTAGACGGGCTGAAGGCATGATCGGGATTAGCGCCCGTTCATTAGGGAATGTCAATGTACAGGTAATCATGGAAAGCCTTCAAGGTGGAGGCCATCTTACAAATGCTGCAACCCAGCTGTCAGGAATCACCATTGACGAGGCGGAACTGCAGTTGAAACAGGTAATAGATGATTATTTTGAAGGGAGCAAAAAGGAATGAAGGTAATTTTTCTAAAAGATGTTAAAGGCAAAGGGAAAAAAGGCGAAATCAAAAATGTGGCCGACGGCTATGCACATAATTTTTTAATTAAGCAAGGTTTGGCCGTCGAAGCAACAAATGCTAATCTGAGCTCATTGGATGCCCAAAAGAAAAAGCAGGAAAAAGCTGCAGCCGAGGAACTTACTGAAGCGAAAAAGCTGAAGGAACAATTGGAGAAAATTACTGTTGAGTTGACTGCGAAAGCAGGTGAAGGTGGCCGACTGTTCGGCTCGATCACGACTAAGCAAGTGGCCGAAGAGTTGCAGAAGAAACACGGAATAAAAATTGATAAACGAAAAATGGAATTAGGCGATGCCATCCGCACACTCGGTCATACCAAGGTTCCTGTCAAGCTTCATCATGAAGTAACGGCAACTTTGACAGTACATGTCAAGGAAGTCAAATAATTGCCAGTTTTAATATTAAGTATAAACGTGATAGAATAGAAATAAGCAAGAAAGGGATGTGATCGGTTTTGGCTGGTCACTTTTTTCTTTGAACTTTTGTTTTTATGCTCTTGAATGGGTAAGGAGGTTTTTAATAGAATGAGTGAACTGTTTGCAGACCGCATGCCACCGCAAAATATTGAGGCGGAACAAGCGGTTTTAGGTGCGATCTTTCTAGAGCCGTCCTCCCTGACAGCGGCCTCTGAAATATTAATTCCTGAGGATTTCTATCGTGCCGCCCACCAAAAAATCTTTAATGTGATGCTGAAGCTGAGCGACCAGGGAAAAGCGGTAGACTTGATTACCGTTACCGAAGAACTAGCGGCTTCAAAGCTATTGGAAGATACGGGCGGAATCAGTTACTTAAATGATCTGGCAGGGTCTGTTCCGACAGCTGCCAATATTGAATATTATGCTAAAATCGTAGAGGAAAAGTCATTACTCAGAAGATTAATCCGAACTGCGACGAATATTGCCACTGATGGATATACACGTGAGGATGAGGTTGAAACTCTCTTAGGTGAAGCGGAAAAAAGTATCATGGAAGTGGCCCAGCGAAAAAATGCCGGGGCATTCCATCATATTAAAGATGTTCTTGTCCGTACGTATGACAATATTGAATTGATGAATAACCGTGTCGGTGATATTACCGGAATTCCGACCGGGTTTGCTGAACTTGACCGCATGACAGCGGGCTTTCAGCGCAATGATTTAATTATTGTTGGTGCCCGTCCTTCTGTTGGTAAAACGGCATTTGCCTTAAATATTGCCCAGAATGTTGCGACTAAGGCGGGTGAAAATGTCGCGATCTTTAGTCTCGAGATGGGTGCTGAGCAGCTCGTCATGCGTATGCTCTGTGCTGAAGGAAATATCGATGCCCAACGGCTTCGTACTGGGTCATTAACCGATGAAGACTGGGGAAAACTAACGATGGCAATGGGGAGCCTGGCGAATGCGGGGATCTATATTGATGATACGCCGGGTGTCCGGGTAAATGATATCCGCTCCAAATGCCGCAAATTGAAGCAGGAGCATGGCCTGGGGATGATTATGATCGATTACTTGCAGCTTATTTTGGGAAGCGGCAGGTCTGGTGAAAATCGTCAGCAGGAAGTATCAGAAATTTCCCGTTCCTTGAAGCAGCTAGCCCGTGAATTGAAGGTGCCAGTTATTGCCTTGTCCCAGCTTTCTCGTGGTGTCGAGCAGCGTCAAGATAAGCGTCCGATGATGTCCGATATTCGTGAATCAGGGAGTATCGAGCAGGACGCCGATATTGTTGCCTTCTTATATCGTGATGATTACTATGACAAAGAATCCGAGAATAAAAACATTATTGAAATCATTATTGCCAAGCAGCGTAACGGTCCTACCGGCACAGTATCGCTGGCGTTTGTTAAAGAATATAATAAGTTCGTTAACCTGGAAACACGCTTTGATGCTCCAGGTGCATAAAGGAGTTGGCCAAAGATTGGCTGACTCCTTTTTTTATAGATTACTATTAATACGAACATATTTTACTATTTTTATATAAAACGTTCGTGTTTTGTTGACTTATTAGTCGTAAAATTGATAAACTATGAAGGGTTATTAATTGAATTTATATATGAAAATTTCGGAGGTGCCTTTCATGTCATCAGTAGTTGTCGTTGGTACACAATGGGGAGACGAAGGAAAGGGGAAAATAACCGATTTTCTGTCAGAAAATGCAGAGGTTATTGCCCGTTATCAAGGTGGAAACAATGCCGGTCACACAATTAAATTTAACGGCGAAACCTATAAGCTGCATCTGATTCCATCAGGGATTTTTAATAAAGAAAAAATCAGTGTTATCGGCAACGGTATGGTGGTAGATCCCAAAGCGTTGGTTGCTGAATTGGCCTATTTGCATGAAAAGGGCATTACAACGGAAAATCTTCGAATCAGTAATCGTGCTCATGTTATTCTTCCTTACCACTTAAAATTGGATGAAGTCGAAGAATTGCGGAAGGGCGCCAATAAAATCGGAACGACAAAAAAGGGAATCGGTCCTGCTTATATGGATAAAGCTGCACGTGTTGGAATTCGAATTGCCGACTTGCTGGACCGGGAAATTTTTGAAGAAAAATTAGCGCATAATCTTGAAGAAAAGAATCAATTATTTGAGCGCATTTACGAAACTGAGGGCTTTAAGCTAGAAGATATTCTAGATGAATATTATGAATATGGCCAGCAAATAGAAAAATACGTTTGTGATACTTCGGTTGTGTTAAATGATGCCCTTGATGAGGGGAAGCGTGTGTTGTTTGAAGGTGCACAAGGTGTCATGCTTGATATTGATCAGGGTACGTACCCGTTTGTCACTTCCTCCAATCCGGTTGCTGGCGGCGTAACAATCGGTTCAGGAGTGGGTCCTTCTAAAATCACGCATGTTGTGGGAGTCTGCAAAGCCTATACTTCCCGTGTTGGTGACGGCCCATTCCCTACTGAGTTACATGATGAAATCGGGCATCAAATTCGGGAAGTCGGACGGGAGTATGGCACTACGACAGGACGTCCACGCAGAATAGGCTGGTTTGACAGTGTTGTTGTCCGCCATGCGCGCCGTGTCAGCGGTTTAACCGATCTATCGCTTAATTCCATCGATGTGTTAACAGGAATCGAAACACTAAAAATTTGTACGGCTTATCGCTACAAGGATGAAGTGATTACCGAGTATCCGGCAAACCTAAAGATTTTATCTCAATGTGAGCCAATTTATGAGGAACTGCCAGGCTGGACAGAGGATATCACTGGGGTGAAATCATTGGATGAACTCCCAGTGAATGCGCGTCACTACGTTGAGCGTGTAACACAGCTGACAGGCATTCCACTATCTACGTTTTCTGTCGGACCGGACCGTAACCAAACAAATGTTGTCCGTAGCCCATGGAGACAGATCTAACTCATAACAAGGAGCCCTCTTCATTGAGGGCTTCATGTTTTAAAACTTTTTTCAAAAAAAGTATTGCCTAATATACCCTATCATGATATTATAAAAAACGTCGTCACAAACGAGCAGTTTTTATACGAGCCATTAGCTCAGTCGGTAGAGCATCTGACTTTTAATCAGAGGGTCGAAGGTTCGAGTCCTTCATGGCTCACCATTCTTAATGAATGGCCCCTTGGTCAAGCGGTTAAGACACCGCCCTTTCACGGCGGTAACACGGGTTCGAATCCCGTAGGGGTCATCGGCAATTGATTGTTGGCAAGGGACAGGCAAGCCCGGTCTACTTGCTGACGATCGATATTATAAATTGGTCTGGTAGTTCAGTTGGTTAGAATGCCTGCCTGTCACGCAGGAGGTCGCGGGTTCGAGTCCCGTCCAGACCGCCACTTGTACATAACAAGTTGGCTCAGTAGCTCAGTCGGTAGAGCAATGGACTGAAAATCCATGTGTCGGCGGTTCGATTCCGTCCTGAGCCATCCCAAAGAAGCTTGCGCATCCGCAAGCTTCTTTTTTGGCTAATAGGAAAGCATAAAATTTTCCCAATTTTATGCTTTCCTAACGCACCAATTCAACTACGCCTCTGTCTTCGTCCTAACGGACTCGCCAATCGGCGAGTTTCCATTTGCAATAAACCTGTAATAGGCTCGTAAAAAAACTACCTTTTTTTTACAAAATCCCCCTTAGGGTGGCCAAATTTGTAACACTTGCCCTTCTGACCCTAGAACTAGCGAAAACCTTGATTTAATAGGGATTTACTCCCATATACCTACAAGAAAACAGGAAAAACTACCTAGCATATTTCAAATAAAAGTAGGAAAATGTCAGCAATTATACATTTTTGTTACATTATAAAGACTATTAATCTTTTTATATAAAACTATGTTAAATTAAAGGAGGTCTAAAATTCTGGATAACTCTTTCCTGCTAGATTGAAGGGGTTTACCGTGGTTTAGGAGGAAAAATGTTTTTCTTAAATAGAAATTCCAATACAAAACGGTTGTTAATGTTAAAAACGACAGTTGCCGCAACTGTTGCTGCATCCATTATCGCGTTTAGCAGCGGGCCTGTTGCACTAGCTGACTCATCAAAACTTACCACCATTTATCACGTATATGTGAATGGAACATATATCGGTAATGTGAATGATAAAGAGGTTGTCGATAAAGTCGTGGCAGAAAAAATAGGTACGATGAAAGAATTACTTAAACATAGGAACCTTAAACTTGGCTCACAAGTTCAATACATACCTGAACAGGTTTTTCGCTCCACAGGCAATAACAACGAAACAATTCAAAATTTCAAAAACACCTTTCAAATTCACGCGGAAGCAGCAGCCCTCTTTATTGACGGGAAGCCAGTTGCCTTTTTAGAGACCAAGGCTGATGTCGAGGAAGTCATTCGTCAGATGAAGCTTCAATATGTGCCAGAAGATCAACTACAGGCACTTGAGGCCCGACAAGCACTACCTGAAACAGAATTGCCTCCATTAAAGGAAAATGAGACTCGTCTATTAGACGTTCGTTTATCCAAAAATGTTTCAATCGAAGAGCAAAATGTTGAAATAGAAAAATTAATGTCACCGGAACAAGCGGTCACATTTTTACGAAATGGCAGTATCGAAGAAAAGAAATATGTTGTTCAGGCAGGGGATGTGCTGGAGACCATTGCCCATCGTAATGGCATGAACCTGGCTGATATTATCGGACTAAATCCTGGATTAACAGCAGACAGCCTGCTGCAAATTGGACAGGAGATCAATATTACGGCAACCCAGCCGTTTGTCGAAGTCATTGTTGAAAAAGAAGCCAATCAGGTCGAAGCTATTCCATATAGTAAAGAGGTCACCGAGGATGCTTCGATTCCAAAGGGCCAGACTATTGAAAAGCAGCAGGGGCAAAATGGTTCCCGCTCGGTCACTTATCTAATTTCTGAACAAAACGGCGTAACTGTTAAGAAGGACCAAACAAGTGAACAAATCCTGCAACAGCCGGTAAAAAACATTGTAATCAAAGGAACGAAAGCCATTCCGTCCCGAGGTGATGGAAGCCTGGCATGGCCAGCAGTAGGCGGTTATATTTCCAGTCAAATGGGCCCGCGCTGGGGCAGAATGCATAAAGGAATCGATATCGCTAGACCAAGCGACAAAACGATTAAAGCGGCTGATAATGGCGTGGTTGTTTCAGCAGGCTGGGATAGCGGCGGTTACGGAAATAAAGTGATCATTGACCACCAAAATGGGCTGCGTACCTTATACGCCCACATGTCATCGCTAAATGTGACAGCCGGCCAGACAGTTTCAAAAGGGCAGGCAATCGGAATTATGGGAGCAACCGGGAATGTTACCGGCGTACACCTCCATTTCGAAGTATTTAAAAATGGCGGCCAAGTTGATCCGATGAATTACTTAAACCGATAAAAGTCTCTAGTTTTGACTAGGGGCTTTTCTTTTTTCCTCTAAATGCAAATACTAGTAATAGATGAATTTCAGCGGAAACAGTGGTAAAGTAAAATAGAGTAGGTATGACTTTATACAGCCTGGATAAAATAGATAAATTTATTAAAAGGAGCAATGGTATGGAAAAGAAAATTCTTGTTGTCGATGATGAAAAACCGATTGCTGATATTCTTCAGTTTAACCTCAAAAAAGAAGGTTATGATGTCTATTGCGCCTATGATGGGAATGAAGCACTTCAATTAGTGGAACAAATACAGCCGGATTTAATCTTATTGGATATCATGCTGCCGCAAAGAGACGGAATGGAAGTTTGCCGCGAGGTGCGTAAAAAATATGAAATGCCGATTATTATGCTGACGGCGAAGGACTCTGAGATTGATAAAGTGCTTGGACTTGAGCTTGGTGCTGATGATTATGTAACAAAGCCGTTTAGCACTAGGGAATTAATCGCCCGTGTCAAAGCTAACCTGCGCCGGCATCAGCATGTACTTTCGCAGCCGGAGGCGGGAAATGAAACGAATGAAATTGAGGTTGGTTCACTTGTGATTCATCCGGATGCTTATGTCGTTTCTAAACGCGGTGAGACGATTGAACTGACCCACCGGGAGTTTGAATTGCTCTATTATCTGGCCCAGCATATCGGTCAGGTAATGACTAGGGAGCATCTATTGCAAACGGTATGGGGATACGATTATTACGGCGATGTCCGAACCGTTGACGTAACGGTCAGACGCCTGCGGGAAAAAATTGAAGACAGTCCGAGCCACCCGGCCTGGATTGTAACGCGCCGTGGAGTCGGTTATTATTTGCGCAATCCTGAACAGGAGTAATGACTTGTGAAAAAAGTTGGTTTCTTTCGCTCAATACACGTTAAATTCGTCCTCATCTATGTCCTGCTGATCTTAGTGGCGATGCAGATCATTGGTGTTTATTTTGTCAGGCAACTGGAGGAAACACTGCGGACAAATTTTCAGACATCGATAAAACAACGTGTAAATTTGCTTGCCTATAATGTTCGCGAGGAGATGGGAAAGCAGCGGACGCCGGAAGATCCTTCACTCGAGGAGGACATCAAGAAAATTCTTAGGGATTTTGATAATGCTGGTGACATTTCCGAAGTAAGGGTAATAGAAAGCCGGTCGCTGAAAATTTTAGGCACTTCCCATCCCGGCAATCAGGGGGTTGTCGGACAGCGAACGACAGAATTAAGGGTTAAGCAATCCATGGTGTTGGAAGAAGACCAGAGCGCCGTGTTACTGGACAAGCCATCCGGGCATCGGATTTGGGTCCTCTCCACCCCAATCAAGTCGGGCAAGAAAGTAATTGGTGCAATCTATCTTGTGGCAAAAATTGAAAATGTGTTTGCGCAAATGAAAACCATTAATAAGATTTTTGCGACTGGTACTGGGATTGCTATGGCTGTAACGGCTATATTGGGTATCTTATTGGCACAGACCATCACCAGGCCGATAACGGATATGAAAAAGCACGCACTGGCGATGGCAAAGGGGAATTTCTCACGTAAGGTTAAAGTGTACGGGCACGATGAAATTGGGACACTCGCGATGACGTTTAACCATCTAACGAAGAAGCTGCAGGAAGCCCAAGCGATGACCGAAGGGGAACGCCGCAAGCTTTCCTCCGTCCTGTCTTATATGACCGATGGGGTCATAGCAACCGACCGAAGAGGCCGGGTCATTTTAATCAATGAGCCTGCAGCTGAGATGCTGAATGTTTCACGTGAAACAGTTCTATCCCAGCCAATCGTATCGTTATTGGATTTGGACGATACAAATACCTTTGAAGATCTGCTAGAGGAAAAGGATTCGTTAATCCTTGATTATAGTACGAAATCGGAGCGATTTATCCTTCGGGCCAATTTTTCTGTGATTCAAAAAGAAACAGGCTTCGTGAACGGGTTGATTTGTGTGCTCCATGATATTACCGAGCAGGAGAAAATTGATGCGGAAAGGCGGGAGTTTGTCGCCAATGTATCTCATGAACTGAGAACGCCGCTTACAACGATGCGGAGTTATCTGGAGGCCTTGGCGGACGGGGCGTGGCAGGACGAGGAAATCGCGCCGAACTTTTTGGAAGTGACCAGGAACGAGACCGAGCGGATGATCCGCCTTGTCAATGACCTGCTGACGCTGTCGAAGATGGACAGCACCGATTATCGGATGAAGATGGAATGGGTGAACTTTGTTGACTTCTTTAACCGGATTATTGACCGGTTTGAAGTGGCGAAGGAGCAGAATGTGACGCTAAAAAGAAAGCTTCCCGATCACGCCATTTTTGTTGAAGCCGATGAAGATAAAATGACCCAAGTGTTATACAACATTATTTCAAATGCCTTAAAATATTCTCCAGAAGGCGGCCGGGTTACATTTTCGATTAAGGAAAAACAGAACACCATGGTGGTAAGCATCTCAGACCAAGGAGTAGGCATTCCAAAAGAGAGTATTGGAAAAATATTTGACCGATTTTATCGCGTTGATAAAGCAAGGACGCGCAAAATGGGCGGAACAGGATTGGGTCTTGCCATTGCCAAAGAAATAGTCAATGCTCATGGCGGCAGCATTTGGGCGACAAGTCAGGAAGGAAAGGGCACGACGATTTCGTTTTCATTGCCGTTCGAGTATACGGAAGAGGATGATTGGTCATGAAATATGAAAGTATCAAGTCCATCATACTATTGATTCTCGTATTAGTGAGTATTTTTTTCACCTGGAATCTATGGACCTATCAGCCTAATTTGGAAACGATGGAAAATGGCGACAATACCATTTCCGAAGTTAGTTTAAGCGAGAAAAAGGAAATTCCAAAAATTATTCGACCTGACCGGGTCTTATACCATTACAAAGGGGACCATTTTGGGACGAACAATGCGGCCGAGCTTGATAAACTCATTAAGGAATTAAGCGGCTGGTCGTTTTTTGATGTCAAGAATTACACCGAAAAGGTTAGCAATTTAAAGGAGTTAACCCATGGGGCCGGGAATGCGGAAATTATTTTTCCCGGCGAGGTTCCAATCGAATTATACCGAAGTGTCCTAAATATTGAAGGCAAGAAGGTACCGACGTTCAACTTTAACCGAATCATCATCAATGTTGAAAACACAGGCAGTGAAAATGGAATTGTTTATTTTGTCTCAACAGCAACTGGGCAGGTGTACATCAGCAACATCTCCCCCGCTAATTTAAATGCCTTTAACAGGGATTTTTTCAAAAATGCTGCCAAGCTGCCGCGATATTTTGTCTTTGATGCAAGTGAAAATAGGACGCTATTCTTGCCAGACGGCGAAACAGAAATGTTTGTCTACAAATATTTGCCGGTCACCCTTAATTCCGATGAATTTAAAGAAGCCCTGTTTAGGGACCCAAGCTTTGTCCAGAGAAATTCTGTCGGGCAGAATGAAGAGTATAGCAGTGATACAAGCAAAATGACGGTCAATAATGATACAAACATCCTCTCTTATGTCAATCCGACAGCGGAGGACGATTATGTGGAAACCTCCTACGATCTGGTCAAGCGCAGTATTGATTTTGTTAACGAGCATGGCGGATGGACAGACACCTATCGCTATGTTTATAAAAATGAATACCAAGCCTCTGTCACTTTTCGGTTGTATACAACTGAAGGATACCCTGTGTTTAATGACAGGGGACTTTCAGAAATTTATCAGACTTGGGGTCGCAATGAAATTAATCAATATATCCGGCCGAATATAGTGCTTGAGCTTCCGTTAACAACGGAAATGCAGCGGGTCACCCGACCTTCAGGACATAAGGCCCTTGAGTTTTTACAGAGCAGACCGAATTTTAAACCGGAGCTTTTGGAAGAATTGGTCTTGGGCTATCGGATGGAACGGGATAAGGAAGAAAATCGGCTAATCCTCCTAGAACCAGCCTGGTTCTATCGCTATCACGGAACGTGGGGCGAGATTACGATGGAAGAACTGGGGGGATTTAATCGTGGATTGGAGTAAAATTAAAACAATTTTTATCATTACTTTTTTGATTTTGGATGTGTATTTATTATTTCAATTTATGAAAATCCGGGATGCCAATAATTTTGAAGTGGTGACAGAGACTTCATTTGAAGATAAGCTTAAGGGGCAAGAAATCAAGATTGAGGTTGAACTCCCCAAAACGCAAATTATGGCGCAGTATTTGAGCGCCCAGCCAAAATCTTTTACAAAAAGTGATCTAATGAAGCTTAAAGGGCAGATTCCTGTTGTGAAAGACCCTGGAACCACGCTCATAGCAGAGTTGGAAAAGCCATTTCAGTTAGGCAATAAATTTGAGCCATCCGAGCTTGCTTCTTTTATAAAGGAAAATATCCTAAACGGAGATCAATATCAGTTTGGGGAAAAAGATGACAAGAAAAATACGATAACCTATTTTCAACAATTTGAGAACTTCCGATTATATAAAAATATTAATGGCATGATCGTTTTTACGGTTAATTCCGATAACCAGATTGTAGCCTATCAGCAAACCTATCTGGAGGAAATCGAAAGGTTAGCCGCAAAAGAAGAAATCCTGACGCCCTTGAAGGCGATCGAAACCCTGCACCAAAAGGGTGAATTGAAGCAGAAATCCAAGATTACCAATGTTGAACTCGGTTACTCAACGAGGATTCAGTTGGCGGCCTCCCAGGTACTTGCCCCAACCTGGCGAATTGTCGTGAATGATAAGGACAGCCTGTATGTCAACGCCTTTGAGGGGCAAATTATTCAATTTAATAGCGATGAAAAAACAAATGTGGAGTGAACAATAGTATGTCTTTACGTTATAGCATTCTGTCTAGCGGCAGTACCGGGAACGCTCTATATGTAGAGTCCGATGAACACTCCTTCCTTGTGGATGCCGGGCACAGCGGCAAGCAAATGGAGCAGCTGTTTGAGCATATTGACCGCGATATTAGCAAGCTGTCCGCCATTTTTGTCACGCATGAGCACAGTGACCATATTAAAGGAATCGGGGTTCTTGCCCGTAAATATAAATTGCCTGTCTACGCCAACGAAAAAACGTGGCTGGCGATGGAAAGTTCAGTCGGGGTGATTCCAACTGAACAGAAGTTTGTGTTTGATATGGAATCGGTAAAGAGCTTTGGTTCAGTTGAGATTGAATCGTTCGGTGTTTCCCATGACGCTGCCGAGCCAATGTTCTATGTCTTTCATCATGGCGGGAGGAAGCTTGTGCAAATTACGGACACAGGCTATGTGAGCGACCGAATGAAGGGGATTATCTCCAATGCAGATGTTTATATATTCGAATCCAACCATGATGTCCAGATGCTTCGAATGGGGCGTTACCCATGGAATATCAAGCGCCGGATCTTGAGTGATGTTGGTCATGTCTCCAATGAGGATGCCGCCTTGGCGATGAGCGATTGTATTGGCGACCAAACGAAGCGAGTTTATCTTGCCCATTTAAGCCTTGATAATAACATGAAGGACCTGGCCAGAATGTCGGTGACCCAAACGTTACAAAGCCGCGGCGTCATTGTAGGCGAACAGTTTGAATTGTATGACACCGATCCGAAAATACCGACGATTTTAACAGCAGTGTAGCAGTTCTCTTATTGAGTGAGGCCGTCTTTCAGGGGCCTCGCTTTTTTATTAAAAATTTATGAACAAAGTCGTAAGTTTTATGTAAATATATGCAATTTTTAAGTAAATTCTCACTGAAAGAGTATAATTGTTATTATAAGCCAAAATATAGTTTAGCAATTGTTTCGAAAGAGAGGAATGGTGTAACATGGGGTATTATGATGATCATTCTCCAAATCGATATCGGGAGCAGAAAGGAAACAGAGGCGGAATTTTAATCGCTAGTTTAGTGGGCGCGGTACTGGGCGCCATGCTCGTGATTATTTCGATTCCTGCCTTGTCTGAACGAGGTGTTCTTCCTTATACAGTGGAACCGGGCCAGACTGACCCAACTGCCACCGACAATGGAAATAATAATCAAAAGGTCGTTCGGCAAATCTCTTATGACGTGAAGACCGACACGACCAATGCCATTGAAAAAACGGCAGAGGCGGTTGTCGGAATCAATAATCTTCAATCGTCATCGTCAAGCTTTTGGTTCGAAGAAGGAAACAACAGGGAAGATCCGGCAGGAACCGGCTCAGGTGTCATTTATAAGAAGGCAGGCAATAAAGCCTATGTGGTGACAAACCATCACGTTGTCGAAGGTGCTTCCAGATTGGAGGTCAGCCTGTCGGATGGGACGAAGATTCCTGCAACCCTACTTGGAAGCGATATTTGGACAGATTTAGCCGTCCTAGAGATTGATGCAGCACAAATTAAAAAAGTTGCTGAGTTTGGCGATTCAGATGCATTAAAAATGGGTGAGCCAGTCATTGCCATCGGTAACCCGCTTGGCCCGACCTTCTCCGGTTCTGTCACCCAAGGGATCATTTCGGGGTTGAATCGGGCCATCCCGACAGATATCAACCAGGATGGGGTCGTCGATTGGCAATCGGAAGTATTGCAGACGGATGCCGCCATTAACCCTGGGAACAGCGGCGGGGCGCTTATTAATATGGCCGGGCAGGTGATTGGGATCAACTCGATGAAAATTGCCCAATCAGCGGTTGAGGGTATTGGGTTGTCGATTCCAATTAATTCAGCGAAGCCGGTAATTAACGACCTTGAGCAGTTTGGTTCGGTCAAGCGACCTTATATGGGTATCGACTTAAAATCTGTTGAAGAAATTCCGGCTTATTATCAGGCAGAAGCTTTAAAGCTGCCACGGGATGTGACCCATGGGGTGGCGATTCGCCAGGTCGTACCAGGCTCACCGGCAGCGGCGGCCGGGTTAAAAGAATTGGATGTCATTGTTGAAATGGATGGAAAAAAGATCAATGATGTGATTGACCTGAGGAAGCATTTATACCAGGAAAAGAAAATTGGCGAACAAATGACAATTAAATATTATCGCGGCGGCGATTTAAAGGAAACCAAATTAACATTAGCCGGCGAAAGAACACAATAAGTTGCAACAGGGGAGTGAGTGATTCACTTCCCTGTTTGATTTTGGTATGATGTATGAGGTTTAAGTAAAAAGATAAAAATTGTGGATAAGAAGATTTTCTTTGGAAAGGTGAAGAAAAAATGATTTATAGCTGTGAAGAACATGTGGATATCGCGTTAGAGTCAATTGTGATTGAATATGAAACTTTTCCCGTTTTAGATAAAATTCCTGTGGATAAATTATCAACAACCTGTGGATTTTGCGAAAAACAGGCTGTATATGTTGTGGCGAACAAATGATTCCATACAAAATGTGGACAAAAAATGTGCATATGTGGATAACTTCTGTGGATATCTTGTTCGTATGCTGTTTATAATCAAGTTGAAAAGGGCTGTGGATTGTGAATATCTCGATTGTTACGGTTGGCAAATTAAAAGAAAAGTATTTGAAGCAAGGAATCGAGGAATATTTGAAGCGTTTGTCGGCCTATGCAAAGGTCGAGGTTATTGAAGTCGCTGATGAAAAGGCGCCAGAGCAATTAAGTGAACTAGAAATGATTCAGGTGAAGCAAAAAGAAGGCGAACGGATTCTAGCGAAAATCAGCCAGGATACATATGTGATTGTCTTGGCAATCCAGGGAAAGATGCAATCGTCGGAAGAGTTGGCAGAATCACTAGATAAGCTCGCCACCTACGGCAAAAGCAAGATTGCCTTTGTGATTGGCGGTTCATTAGGATTGAGTGATGAGGTGCTGGCCAGGTCAAATGAAAAATTATCTTTTTCCCCGATGACCTTCCCCCATCAGCTGATGCGGTTGATTTTGGTGGAGCAGATTTATCGGGCGTTTAGAATTAACAGGAATGAACCGTATCATAAATAGAGGCAGTTTTTTGAATTTAGGCTGGGAATGGAGGTAGTAAAAAGGATTATTAAAACTTGTAAAGGAAGGGTCAGTTTTGAAGGAAAGAAGCTGTGGGCACTTAATTTACCGGAACACTTCCTTAGAAGAGCAAGGGGCGTCTAAACCAATTAAAGGTTTAACGCCCCTTGTTTTTCTGTTACCTTTGCCTTTTATTATCAAATGGTAGCTTGTTGATGATGTAAAAATACTTTCACGTGATGAACCAGGCCGTCATCCACCAGTTTCAGATATGTCAGATCTCCGGCATCCTCACCGTCAACCACCCATTTGACTGGACCAGAAGAATCACGGGAATTGTAAACCTCGAGCGAATAGGTTGTCTTTCCGTATACATAGTTGATATGGAAGGATTCCCATTCATTCGGTACGCAAGGCTTGATAGAAAGTTGATTTTTCTGAAGCTTGATTCCCAATACATATTCCAGGCCTGCTTGATACATCCAGCTGGATGCTCCGGTGTACCAGGACCAGCCGCCGCGTCCCTGATGAGGATTCGCTGTGTATACATCAGCAGACATCACATATGGTTCATTTCCATATGTCTGGATATCCCTCTTGGTGAGCGTATGGTTGATTGGATTAAGGATGGAAAATAGCTCAAAGGCTTTGTCCTGACGACCTAACATTGCCCAGGCGACAATACCCCAAATGACACCGTGGGTATATTGACCGCCATTTTCACGGATCCCAGGCGGGTACCCTTGAATGTAACCTGGACTTGGTTTAGTTACATCAAATGGTTCTGTCAATAGCTTTACAAGATTTAAATCGCGATCGACAAGCTCATGGTCAAAAGAAGCCATGGCCTGAGTCTGACGCTCAGTTGTGGTGCCCTGAGAGATGACGGACCATGATTGGGCGATGGCGTCAATCCTGCATTCCGTGTTAACATCAGATCCAATCCATGTTCCTGTATCCGTAAACGCCCGGCGGAACCAGCTGCCATCCCAGGCATGAAGGTTGAGACTTTCCTTCAGATGCTGGGTGGAGGTACTGAAATATTCCCCCACATCAGGTGGGAGTACGCCGTCTTCAAACTGTGAAAATCTATTCAGGATATCAAGAAGGAACCATCCGAGCCAGACGCTCTCCCCACGTCCCTTTGCACCGATACGGCTCATGCCATCATTCCAGTCGCCAATCCCCATGAGCGGGAGCCCATGCTCCCCAAATTTCAATGAATGGTTAATGGCTCGAAGACAGTGGTCCAAAAGTGAACCTGCCTTATCAGACACAACTGTATCTTCGTATCGCTCCAGTTCTTCTTCACGCAGAACATCACTCTGAAGGTATGGAACCATCTCCTTCAGAATATCGTAATCCCCAGTTTGGTTAATATAGCGGGAAACGGTATACGGAAGCCAGAGAAGGTCGTCTGAAAATTTAGTCCGGATCCCTTTAAATGTTTCTTGATGCCACCAGTGCTGGACATCTCCTTCTTGGTATTGATGAGCAGCATTAATCAGTATTTGCCTTCGTGTAATGGAAGGGTCGGTATGCAAAAATGCAAGCGAGTCCTGCAGCTGGTCCCGGAAACCAAATGCCCCTCCAGCTTGATAAAATGCAGTCCGTGCCCATAGGCGGCAAGCAAGCGATTGATACAATAGCCAGCCGTTCATCATGATATCCATGGCCCTGTCTGGTGTCTGTATTTGTACTTGTCCTAGAATCTTCAGCCAATAATCTGCAACGCTGGAACGTGTCTCCTCGAAAGCAGATGGGTGACTATACTTTCTAATAAGCGAAAAAACCTTTTCTTTGGATGAATCACAACCAAACAAAATGGTTACCGTTATTTCAGCATCCTCGGGAATCTCAACGACGGTTTGGAGGGCCCCGCACGTATTGGCAAACGCCCCTGTCCGTTTAGAGAGTCCTTTTTGCAAAAGACCTGCGGGAAAAACTAGTGCCCCGCCATAACCGATAAATTCCTCCCGATCGCCTGTCCAGGAATACAAGTTGTCTGATTGCCCAGGCGACTGGGGTATTGCGATATGCATGAAGCTGACGGCATCCCGAAATGTTTCCTGGAAGGAATTGCGGGCAAGAAGCACTTTATGTTCCGCGTCCCATTCAGTAATTATAAAGGGCGCCTGTGCTTCACGTGTGACGCCGAGAACCCATTCTGCGAAATAGGTAAGGGAAACTCGTTTTTTAGACTGGCTTCTATTGCGTAGCCGCAGCTGGAGCAATTTAACCGTATCCTTCAATGGAACAATGATTTCCATTGTATGTGTTACATCTCCATCCAGTTGTTCAAAACGGCTGAATCCCTTGCCATGTGTGACTTTGTAGTTCAAATGAGCCCCTGCTGGTTTTGGGGTTGCCGACCAGACATGATTTGTATCGAGATCCTGTAAGTAGAGGCACTCTCCAGGCTCGTCAAGAACAGGATCATTGGTCCAGGGAGTGAGTTTACATTCCCTAGAGTTTCTCCACCAGCTGTATCCGGTGCCAAGGTCCGTGATTAAGGTACCAAATTGTGGGTTGGCTAGGATATTGCTCCACGGCCTCGGCAAATACGAGCCGTTCTGCACGTAAATTTGATAGGCCTGGCCATCCTCGGTAAAGCCTCCCCAGCCATTGAAGAATTCGCCTTCAGTAGAGTAATGGGATGATGGGCTGCTTTTTTTGATTTTTCGTTCGGCTATAGGCTGATGCTGTTCTGGACGTAAAGGAGCATCGTAAGCAAGCAGCTGTGCACCCAGGCTCGGACCTCCTGCCCGCAGCCAGACACGGGCCGTTGCTTTTAGGAGGGTATGAACCTTTTCGTCAAGTTGTGAAGCCTTCAACCCGATTATATGCCTCGGTTGTCCCACCCCCCTGGCCGCCATTTGATCCCTTAAACGATTCATGAGTTGATCCTGGTACCCGCCCTCGGTCTCATCAAGCACCACCAGGTCGACTTCTAATCCTAGCCTGCACAGGTACTGGTGTTGTTGTGCCGTCAATACTACGAATGGCAAATCTGCCGAATGCTTAATTGAAACAACCGCAATCGGGGCATCTCCGCTAATGCCATGGGACCACAAGGCAGACTGGCCTAAACTATTCTGTGCAATAGCCTTCCTGCGCAAAGGTGTGAAGGCTGAGGTATAGAGAAGGCGTCCTGCCAGCTTTTGGGCGTCCGAAGCTTGCTTTGGCGTTAGGTGCAGGTGCCGAAGATCAATTTGCGAGCGGACCAATGCAAGATGAAACATCCGGTCAGCCTGCTTTGGTTCCCGTACCTGCTGAACAATGTCGAGTGCCTGCCTGCGGCTTTCTGCCACACCTGTCACAATGTAAACAATAGCTGCTTCTCCAGGCGCCAAATAAATGCGCCGTCTCATAACAAATGCCGGGTCCACAACTGAGCCAATTAGTCCGTTTAGGGTTGAAACCATGGCTTTTGGTTCCTTCAAGGAATGCCCCCTGCCGATAAATTGGGCACGATCTGTCTCAAATTCGTATTCTTGTGCTCTAGGGTCATCCACATAAACGGAATGCACGGCCCATATCTCCTGTTCTTCATCCTCACGGGTGCGTTTTTTGGCTAATAAACATTGAGTTTCTGCATCGTGGCTTGTGTCGATAAATAATTTACTAAAGGCTGGATGTGCACTCACTGCTGAAGGATTTGCGAGTGCCAATTCTAAAAACGTGGTCACCTCTAATAACCTGTCTTGGTCGCTATTGTTAACTAGCTGCAGACGCCGAATCTCTGCATCCACATTAGGGGCCACTGTTATTTCAAGTTTAGATGAGATCTCACGATAGGATCCTTCATAGGTTGTTTTGTCCAAGCGAAAAACGGAACTTGACTCTTGTATGGAATAACAGGGAAAGTTCGTAATACTCCATGTTTCTTCTGAAGTCTTCTCGTGAAGGTAAATCATCATGCCAGAATGATCAACAACGGGATCTTCCTGCCATCGGGTGATGGAAAGACCATTCCATGACAGCATGCCCGTCCCGCTGCTTGTGCTCATACTTGACATACGGCTGTTTGACAGGACGTTTACTTCGGGAACAATGGTTGGTTTCGTAAATGACCGTTCCAGGTTGTCAAAATGTTCATCAAAAGAGGTGAACTTCTTATGCAGTCCAATAGGCTCTTTCAGTAGAGCCGCTTTTTCAGGAATGCGCTCCTGTAAAAGCAAATCAGCCGTACAAACGCGAGCATCGGAATGGAAACGGTTAATCATTTGATCATCCAATAATAAATTGCTCAGGGTCAGCATGCTCATGCCGTGATGGTGCGCCATGTAACTTTGCACAATCTGGTATTGCTCGCCATTAGCAAGTCTAGGGGCCGTAAAATCAACGGCTTCAAAATAACCAAACTCGCCTTTTGCACCCAGGTCTCTAAACCTGCTTAAGGCGGCTAGACCTGCTTCACCAGCATAAGGAAGCGCCATAATGGTGGCATAGGGGGCAAGAACCAGATTTTGCTCAAGACCGCGATCAAGTCCAAGCCCTGGAACACCAAAAGCACGATATTGATAGTTCAATTGATAATCAAAGGCATAATAACCACTTTCCGAGATTCCAAAAGGTAGCTGGTACTGGTCTGCATACTTTCGCTGTTGATGAACGACGCCTCGATAAGTCGAATCCCAGATTGTATTTTTGTAGGTACGCATAATCAGCCTGGGCATTAAATACTCAAACATAGTTCCTGACCAGGATAATAATGTTTTGTACTGTCCGGCTTTTGTCATCGTCCGTCCCAACGAGAACCAGTGTGAAACTGGTATTTGTCCCAAAGCGATGGCAACAAAGCTTGTCTGCCTTGCTTCAGAAGCCAACAAGTCATAAAGAATGGAATCTTTCTGGCCAGAATCGACATGGTACCCCAGCGAGAACAACCGTTCATCCGAATTATACAATGCGGCAAAATTGGTTTGTTCTATTAGTTGATCAAGGTTATGAATGCTGTTCTGGAAACGGTCTTGGTAATGTTCCTCCCGTTTGCTCCATTCAATCAGGCTTTGCTCCACTGCCATCAAATAGGCTATGAAGTTTCCAGAATCGACTGTCGAAACGTATTTAGGGTAAAGCGGTGTTGCGGTACACGTATCATACCAGTTCATCAAATGCCCATTCCATTTCTCCATTCGCTGAATCGTTTCTATGGATAATTCGATCCGGTCCAGCATGGCTGGCGTATCAATGAAGTCCAGATCCCGGGCGGCCACAACACATGCCAGATATAACCCAATATTGGTTGGCGACGTCCGATGGGCAGTGATTTCTTTTGGTAGGTACTGCACGTTATCAGGCGGCAGCCAGGAATCCGCTTCCGTGACATATTTATCATAAAAGGCCCAGATTTGCGAGGCTAATTCTGTTAGGTCAGTCTTCGCATCATGGAGCCATGTCTTTTTCTCTGTCGTTTGTGGCTGATTTAAAAACAGGATGACAGGCCGTGCAAGAAGCCAAATCAAAAGAACTGTTCCACCGAATATCCGTTCAACCACCCCGCCAGAAAGGAAAGCGAGTAAAGCAAACAGGAAGATAACGATATAACCAGATACTTCAAACAGGAAAACACGCTTCTTCGTGTCTTCTCGATCTGTCTTGACAGATGGGACCCACTCCAGTAAATTCTTCCCACTAATGAACAAGCGGTAGAGTGTGCGCAAAATAGCATCTAAAGAAAGCACAGCAGTAAACGGCAAAGTAATTAGTTGTACTGCGCATTGGGAAAACGTAACCCAGATGGTCCTATTGAGCCTTCTTCCAAAAAGAGCTGACACTAATGCAACCAAAAATGGAAGAAATATAGTTCCAAAAACGATGGATACCCAAATCCAAGGCCTGCCAGGGAGCACGAAAAAACTAAGCAGTGCAGTGAGCAGGTAGATCGGAGCACGGAGACTCCGGCGCAGATTATCAACAATCTGCCAACGAGTGATGCTGCCTAAAGAAACGGGCCTTCTTTCCCCATACCGATCTTTGCAGCTTTTGCCCACCCATCTGATGAGCTGCCAGTCCCCGCGAATCCATCTATGCACCCGACGCTCGTTAGCGTAAAAAGTACCTGGGTGCGACTCGACAATTTCGATATCAGAGGTTAAACCTGCCCGCAAAAATCCACCTTCGAGCAGATCATGACTTAGGACCGAATGCTCGGGAATTCGGTCAACCAGTGTTTTTCGAAATGTCTTCACGTCAAAGATTCCTTTGCCGACAAAGATGGCATGACCAAACAAGTCTTGATAAACATTAGATATCGCAAAAGAATATGGGTCAATCCCTGGGTCTCCGGACCATAAAGTGGCAAATCGCGAATTTTGGGTAGACTCAAAACTCACGCCAATACGGGGCTGCAACAACCCAAATCCTTCAACGACCCGTGTTCCTTCTTTATTTAACCTCGGACGGTTGTAAGGGTAGTGGATGGAACCCGCGAGCCGGCTAACTACACCGATTGGCAGAAGTGTATCAAAATCGGTTGTAAACACATACCGGATATTCTTCAAAATTTCTGCTGGTCCATGGATGGTGGAGTAGCTGGTTTTGTCACTACCTGAAAGAAGCTCTACAAATTCAACTAGCTTGCCACGTTTCCGCTCCCAGCCCATATAGGTTTGATCAACTGGATTAAAAAGACGGGATCTATGAAATAGAAAAAACTTCTCAGTCCCGTATTTGTTCTTCAGCTCATCCAATCGTTTCACGGCATGTGCGACTAATGCATCGTCCATTGTCATGGTTTCGGAAGAGGCATCACAAAAGTCTGCCAATATACCAAAATATATGTTCGGCTGCCTGTTTCCCAAATAGTGAATCAATAGGTTGTTCACTACATCATCCACTTCTTCTAGACTCGACCAGATGACGGGGATGACCACCATCGTTTTTGCATCTTCCGGCAGCTCTTCCGAGAAATCATAACGGAGGATAGGAGTCGGGAGGCAGCATTTTCCTATTATTAGATGAATAATCGATAATGCCCAATCACTTACAGGCATAATGAGTGCGATGATGACTGCGAGCCAAGCCAGCGGCTGTACTCCCAACCCTGCTAATACCCATTTCCCGGTGATGATCATCAACCCAGTAAATAAAAGGAAGAAGCTCAGAAAATAGGCAACCGACGGCTGTCTTCTTATTACGAGGTGTGGTAGCACCCGAGGCCTAGCCACCTTACAGAGCTCCTTGCGCAGGATGGAAATTCCTTTTGGATCCAGCAAATAGTAGGGTAGGCAGGCACCGCGCGCAAGGCTTTCGACTTGATCCATTTCCTCTTCACAGTACGCTGTAAGCCGAAGGGCGGTTTGCGCGACTAGGGTTTCCGATACATTCAACTGATCGGCCACTTTTACAACCTTTCCACGGAGGAAGTCACGGCTTTCAAGATCGAGCCGTCCGTAATCACTGTATGGATCGGAAAGAAGAATTTGTTCAAGGTAAGATATTTTTGAAAAGGTTATCCGCCATGGTAGACGCTCGATAACGTGTAAACTTTGGACCAGGTTGCCGCAAGTCACTTGCAGCTCTGCCTGTAACTGATGTTCTAGCGATACCATTTGTTCGAGACTGGATTCGCTGTTTTCCACATAGCCTGCAATCCAGTTGTGAACAATTTGGATATTGGGTTCCAATTCACTCAAATGCTGGACCAAGTGGACAATTTGAACTGGATCTAAGCTTCCTTTGCGAGTTTTCTCTTCCAATAAGGCTTTGATTCTTGAATCGTTCGTATTTTTGGAGCCAATTTGTTCGATTAACGACATAATAGAATGACAGGACTCGTGTCGTTTCCGTACCTCTTGCATCAATTCGGATAACCGATGAATAATTATGACACGCATCGCACTCAGTAATGTCCAGCATTCTATATCCTTGAGAATCGAAACCTCCTGGAAGGACATCAGGTATCTTTCGAATGATACGACGTCGTAGCGACCGTCCACATGATTAAGATAGTCGTTACAAAGGGCGTAGATTCTCGGCATCCCATCAGTCCGCAATTTGGGAAGCCTTTTTAACGTTGTGCGGGGCAATTCCTTAAAAACAACCTGTGCCTGTACTTCAATAAAATTGATGTGGTCAAGCAGCCAATCTTCAGCTGGTTGCTTACATTCCACTTTGTTATTTCGTAAATGTTTTGCAAAACTATGCAGACTGGACAAATCTGACCGAAAGGCATGCCAATATCTTTTTGCAACTTCGTTGGCAGCCGTTATTTCGTGAATTAAGGCAAACTCATGTGCTTTGGCTGCCAGTTGTTCGTTGTTTAAAATTACAAGCTCCCCCTTGCAAGATGTTGTAAGTGAAAATATTACCATTATCTACTTTTTTATTCATAAAGATAAAACTAACCAAATAGGGATGCTCCCTATTAACTTGAAGTACGTGATGATTCATTACTCCTTTTCCCGAGTGAATCTTACGAATACCAATGGTTAGTATTTACCATAGGAGTAAGCTTTATTTAAAAAAGTAAATATAGCTTTTACATTTTTCATATGCAGTATTTTAAGGGGAAAGAAACGTAGGTGTATGCTTATTGCCTTATCGCTGTTTATAAAAAAGGCGAACAGTGCCAAAACTGTTCACCTCTGTGAATCGTTGAAAAAAACTGCCGGTTAATTAGGTGAGAGGAACCGTATCATAAGTAACTGAGGTTATAAATTTACAAAGAATAGTACAAAAAGGATTCAACAATGTAGTCTTTATAGAATTATCTTTTTGCCCTCTTTTTGATAGCCCTGATTGAAATTAAAAGACTCTAACCCATGAGTTATGGATTAGAGTCTTTGTTATGGTGGTATTCTATTTATCTATTTGGATTTTGATTGTAATCGGTTCAACGTCCATTTGAACATTTAATGCGGCGTATGATCCGACTTTGTCAATTCTGCCCCAGAATCCTTCCGTTTTGTCTGTTTTTCTAAAGGTAAATTTGAAGCCGATTCCTTTTTTTTCGTCTTCCATGTCAAACCAAATGGCCTCTGCTTTTTTGGCCTCGTTATCGATTAAATCTTCAGTTAGAACCTTTTTTAATACTTTTGCACCGAAAATATCGGTTGCCATTGGATTTTTGCTGTAGTATTCGATTCCTTTTGTCGTTTCGTGCTTTTTATTAAGTTCGAACGTCCCGGCAGTTACGTTAAACCGGTCGCCTTTTTCCAAGTAGTGCATCGTTACATTATTCATCGCAAAGCGCTTCCCTTTAGGTGTTGTCGCCTCCTTTAAATCTACGATTAATAAGCCGCTCTCACCAACAACTTCTATACTGTCATCCGCGCCATAATATACCAAAGCAGAATTTTCATCAATTCCAAAACCATAACGTGTTTTATTATATTGTGTTGCCACGAGCAAACGCCCAAAACGACCGCGTTGGAGGAAGTGCTGGTCAACGATTCCATGTGGAAAGAATCCGAAGCCAGTTGTTAGAAACAGTTGATCATTATCTATGTCCTGATCAAAGTTTTCAAGAAGATGGACACCTTCAGTTAAAGCGCTGACGCTCGTACCATTCGCAATCATAGGATTGCTCATAATCGCAGCACCCGCACTTGAACCGCCAAGAACCGCTCCGTTTTCATATATTTTTCGAATCGCTTGTAATACGACTGTATCTTTTCCATCCTGGGTCACTAACGTTTTAACATGACGTAATTGGTCTCCGCCGACAAACCAAATTGCATCTGCTTCTTCTATATTTTTTGCTATTTCGGTACTATTACCATTATCCTTCCACGTAGATTCATCCACTTCCTTTGTCGAAGGATCATCAATTACTGCGATTGGTGCAGTATAAACATTAGCTTCAGAAACACCGTATTGAATGAAATCATCTTTATACGCATTAGCACTTCCAATCGGTTCAGCGCTGCCAGCAGGAATAATCGCAATCTTTATATCTTTTAAGGACTTCCCTTGATATTGTTGGGCTAAGGTTAGGTATTTTTTGTAAACCGCCTCATTATCTGTATCTAGGGCACCACCAACAATGACGAGCGAACCAGCAATCTTAGATGCATTATTGCTATTCTCAATAGCTTCTACATCAAAAGACGATACCGTTAGGGCAAATATCGTTAACACAACCACAAAAATAATGGATAATTTTCTCAACCTTAATCCCTCCAATTTTTTATACAATAAGAAAGAATTGTTTTTTCAAGTTAGAGAAATGTCTAACTTCATCGCCTGCTTGCGCTTTTCTTATTCAAATGTACCCTTTACAATGGGCATTTTATTGTCGACCATCACTTTACCTTTGGCGATGACAGTGGCAATTTCGAGAGTATCTTTATCAAGTAAAACAATGTCAGCATCTGTACCTTCCTCGATGCGGCCTTTGTGCGAAAGCTTAAGTACATTCGCCGGGTTTAACGTAATGACTTGCAGTGCCATTTCTAATGAAATCCCATCATTTATGACGGCATCTCTTGCCTCCTTATATAAGGAAGAAACTTTTCCGACATGAAGTCCATTTAATTCTCCATTTTTGTTAAAAGACGGCAGACTGCCTTGGCCATCAGAAGAAAAAGTGATATTCTCTAGCGGCACCCCTGCATCAAGCATCAGCTTCAATCCTTTGCTGCATTTCACTTCCCCTTCTTCTAAAAACTGTGGGACCGTGCTCGTCGTTAAATCGACGTACCCGCCATTTTTGGCATACTGAATTCCGGCCATAAATAATTCTTCATTCCGGTTAATATGTGTTGGGTGGAAGTGTGAGATAGGGATATTCGTCTTTTCAACCACTTTCTCGAGCAAAGAAAGTTTATCTTTCCCATCGCCGACATGAATTTCAACAAGGCCGGCCTTGCCAGCTAATATCCCGCCATTTCGGGCAGCGGTGGCAATTTTTGCAATTTCATCCACCGTTGGTTCAGATGACCGATGATCGGCAATGGCAATTTCGCCAACCCCAATAATTTTGTCAATAAAAATCAGATCTTCCTCGATTTTGTTCATGATCGTTCTTACTGGCAATTGGTACGAACCTGAATGAATAAAGCATGTCACGCCTTCTTCCTCTAAGCCGTTCGCTTTCGCGAGTAGGTTTTCCATTCTTCTCGTCGTCCCGTCCGTACCAAGAAGTCCGACAACCGTTGTAATGCCTGCTGTGGTTAAATCTGTTAACATCAACTCCGGAGTCCTTGTTTTGAAGCCACCTTCGCCGCCTCCCCCAATGATATGAACATGGGCATCGATAAATCCCGGGGCAACGATTTTTTCCGAAGCATCAATAACCGTAATCGGAACGAAATTGTTAGGCTGTTCAATGAACTCTCTTACATAGCCGATTTTACTATCAACTAGCAAAATATCTTTCTTGCCTAAGTAATGAGGTGCATATACTTCTCCATTTCTAATTAAAGTAAGCAACTATATTCTCCTCCTACCTTACTCTCTTGATGTGTACATCCTAAAACGGACCGTATTTGATTAAATGTGCGATAACGACTGCAATTAAGCCGATTGCAAATTGGATAATCACAAGCGGTAAGACCCATCTTGCCCATTTTGTCCACGGAATCCCAGCGATTGCTAACCCAGCCATTAAAGTACCGGCAGTTGGGAAAATAATATTTCCAATCCCATCTGCAAATGAGAAGGATAGAACCGCAGTCTGTCTTGTAATATCAAGCAAATCAGCGAGCGGCGCCATAATTGGCATCGTTAACGCCGCATGGCCGCTTCCAGATGCTAAAATAAAGTGAATCACCGCTTGGAAACTATACATACCGATTACACTGATCGTTCCCGGAACATGTTTAATTGCTTCAGCGACACTGTGCAACATCGGATCTACGATGTGACCTTGGTTTAGGACAACTAGCGTCGCGCGAGATACCCCAATAATTAACGCACCAGTAATTAAAGATGCAGAACCGCTCATATAGTTTTTCACAAGATCATTAACAGAAAGTTTGCCAATGATGCCAACAACAATAGTTAAAATAATAAATAACGCCGCAATCTCGGAAAGGTACCACTCGTATTTGATAACCCCAAAGGCAAGAACAACATAAGTCGTTAGGAAGGCTCCAAGAATTAGCTTGTGTTTTGTTGTCAAATTTACTTTTGATTTCAGCAGCTTATCAGCTGATGACTTGTCGTAGTTTCCGTAAAAACCTAATTCTGGATTTCGTTTTACCTTCATCGCATAACGATAAACAAAAATTACGGAAACAAGATAAACAACAACAAATAAGATTAAGCGTAATCCAATCCCTGAGAATAATGGCAGTTCAGCAATCCCCTGGGCAATCCCGACTGTAAATGGATTCATAACGGCCGTTGTAAAACCAGCAGCCGCACCGAGGAGCACAATGGCCATCCCCGTAATCGTGTCAAAACCAAGGGCGATGGCAAGCGGAATTAATAAAGGTATATAAGCTAATCCCTCTTCGGCCATCCCCATTAATGATCCTCCGGCAGCAAAAAACAGCATCATAATCGGAATTAACAGCTTTTCCCGTTTCGCTAATTTTTGTGCCATTGTCGCAATTAAGACATCAATTGTCCCTGTCGCACTGAATACACCAAAAAATCCTCCAATGATTAAAACAAAGAAAATAATTCCGCCGGCTTCCACCATCCCTTGATGAATGGCTTTCACCATATCGAATGGATTTACTGGTGAAGATTCCGTCCATTTAAATGAATCTGCCTCGACCATTGTTCTGCCATCTACTTCTACTCGGTTGTATTCTCCCGCAGGCATAATCCATGTTAGGACCATAGCCAGGACAACGACACCAAATAATAATGCAAATGCATTAATTTGCACTGGCTTCTTTTTAGGTGTGCCTAGTGGTTCTACATTCTTGCTCACTTGACTCATGAAACCATCTCCTTTTTGATTATTAATGCGATACTTTTTATTAACATGCAATTATCGTGCCAATTTAAAATAGAATAGTTTCTGGAATATTCAAACTAATTCAATTTCTAATGGTCTTTATTGGCTCTTTTTGGTAGAATGATAGAACCAAATTCACTCAAAAAGGAGGATTCAATCATTAAATATTCACTTACATTAATTGCGGGCAGCCGGCAAACAAAACTAGTTTTGTATGAGCAGCTACAACAGTTATTGGGAGATTATGTCCAAATTGAAAGTTACTGCTCTGATGAAGGACTTCCTGCCATACTGACTGATGAATACTTCTTGTTCTCATCAGTGGTGACGAGGCTAGAAGCGCTTGAGTCATGCCGGATCCGAGGAAACGAAATGATGGTCGGAAAACGGACAGTCCATCACCAATTCATCGACCAGCTGTTAAAAATACCGATAAATTCTGATGTACTAATTGTAAATGATGATGATTCAGCTACGATTGAATTAATCGAATCGCTTTATCAGCTTGGGATTGATCATTTAAGGTTCGTTCCATTTATGAAGGAACAAATTTTTTATAAAAATATCGATATTGCTATTTCTCCGGGCGAAACTCATCTTTGTCCGCCTTCTATTAATAAGGTAATCGACATTGGTGTTCGGCTATTTGATATGGCAACGATTTTAAAAGTAGTAGAATACTTTTGTTTGGGCGGAAAAATTTCGTCAGTGATTTCAGAAAGATATATTCGTAATATCATTGATTTACAGCGGGAGTTAACAATTGCCGAACAAAATGAAAAAGAAATGAAGCAGCATATTCAAAATGTAGTCAACACTGTCGATGACGGCATTTTAGCAATCAACCAACAGCAACGTATCACCGTTTTCAACCGGCGCTTAGAGGCCCTGTTTCACCTTTCTGTCGATGATGCTATCAATAGGCCCTTGGAGGAAGTGATTATCCAACAAGATATTATTGATTTTATCGTAAATAGTAATGAAGATAGTAAATTTTTCACGATTTTCGGTGTTGATCTTGTGATTTTTCGTCATCAAATGGAGACAGAAAATACGATTGTGGCAACTTTTAAAAGCATTCATCAAGCGTTTGAAGTTGAAAAAATGGCGCAAAGAGAATTAAGAAACAAAGGATTTTACGCAAAATACTACTTTGATGACATTGTGGGCGAACATCCAATCCTCATTGAAACGAAACAAATTGCCAAAAAACTGGCCCTTTCCGAGCATCCGATTTTAATACAAGGGGAAACAGGGACGGGAAAAGAATTGTTTGCCCACTCGATCCATCTTCATTCAATGCGGAAAAATGGGCCATTTATCGCTATCAATTGCAGTGCATTATCCGAAAATTTACTTGAAAGCGAATTGTTCGGCTATGAGGAAGGGGCTTTTACCGGTGCGCAAAAAGGCGGGAAAAAGGGTTTGTTCGAATTAGCTGATAATGGAACGGTTTTTTTGGATGAGATTGGCGACATTAGTCCCGCTGCTCAATCCCATTTGTTACGGGTCCTTCAGGAGAAAGAATTACGGCGAATTGGCGGCAGAAAAGTGATACCTGTAAATGTCCGGGTTATTGCGGCAACAAATAAGGACATTCAACTAAAGTCTGAAGAAGGCTCATTCCGGTCTGATTTATTTTACCGCTTGAACGTTCTTACGCTTTCTGTGCCTCCACTACGAGCGCGAAAGACGGACATTCCGTTATTGATCAAACATTTTATTACGAAAAGTGGAAAATGGGTCAAAGTTGAAGAAAATCTCCCAGAACAGCTGCAAAAACACGAATGGTTAGGTAATATCCGTGAACTAAAAAGTACGATTGACTATATGCTTACCATCTGTGATGGAAATAAGATTCAATTGAAAGACATTCCTTACAGCCGCTTTCAAAAAAATAGCAAACAAGATGCCGTAAAGAGCGATCTAATTCCTGACAATTTACTAGAAATATATGAATATAAATTTATCCTTAAAACAATTAAACAATGTAATGATAATGGTAAACCGGCAAGCCGGCAGCATATTTCGATGACTAGCGAGAAAACCGGTTCTTTTTTATCGCCACAGCAAGTTCGCAGACGATTGGATTACCTCGAAACCAAAGGCTTCATTACGAAGGGACGGGGAAGAACCGGCACGAAAATTACCACAATAGGGGTAGAGTATTTACAGCAGCTTGAATTACATGCAACATAATAACAGCCAATAAATATTTGCCTCTTAAATAACCACGGTGAACAGTCCATCGATAACGTGTTATACTTTGAGGGTTAAGAACCTTTTCCAATAACCTCAAAGGTAATGGGTACTGGTAAATATGGACATACCTATTGCCTTTATTAATTGAATCATAAAGGATGGAACTAAAAATTGGAAAATAAATACTCACAACCAATGAAGTATATATATACTTATGCTTGTTATGAGGAAGAACGTCCTTTGTGTGCTTTGGAAATGCGTTCATTCTTTGGGGAGGAGTCACAATCTGCGATTTTGGAAAGTAATATAAAAATTGATCCAAGTCGTAGTCCGTTTATGAAGGGAAGAATTGCTGTTATTTATGAAGGGCAAAGCTTTGAAAATCTCCTTGAACAAGCAGCATCCATACAAGTAACTGGGGCAACATTTAAAGTGGTATATATAAAAAATGGTGGATCAGTAGACGCGGGCTTCGAGAAGCGGCGTGCTATTGAGAAGGAGATCGGATTACATATCAATGGTATAGCTGATATTCATCATCCCAAGCACTTGTTTGGTGTCATGAATATAAATGGAAGATGGATATTCGGTATCTATATTAAAAGTGAGTCTGTTTGGTTTCGGCATCAACAAAAACCGAATAGTTACTCCACTGCTCTTAACACACGAGTAGCAAGAGCTATTGTAAATATCGCCATTCCAGATCCAAGAGGGATAAAGGCAATTGACCCTTGTTGTGGGATTGGTACCGTATTAGTAGAGGCTCTATCCATGGGAATTGATATAGTAGGAAGTGACAGAAACCCTCTTATTCTTGGTGGAGCAAGAGAGAATATCTCCCATTTTGGACTTTCCGGAGAAGTTAAATTAGCAGATTTACGCAATATCACGAATCAATATGATGTAGCAATTATCGATTTACCCTATAATTTGTGTTCTGTTATATCTCCTGAAGAGCAGCTCGAAATGCTTCAAAGTGCGCGTAGAATTGCTAAGAAAGTCTTAGTAGTAACTGTTGAACCAATCGATGCAATTCTCAAAACTGCAGGATTGTGCATTATTGACCGTGCTTTTGTTAAGAAAAGTTCATTTAATCGTGATGTGATTGTATGTAGGTAAATACTCGGATAAATAGGCTCTTTTTCATCACGAAATAAGCTCTATTAATTAACTGCAGGAATAATAGATGTGGTGAACCATACCATAAATAGAGGCAGTTGTTATTTTTGCCTTTACCCAATACGAAGGAGAAGTGAACGATAGTGATAAACATAACCATACCAAAACCAAGTGTTACAATTACCAAACAGAATAAACCAGAGTTAAGTAATATATATGGGTTTACTGATTTTCATCTTATCCCTAGAGATAAGGGTGGTATTTTTATGTTCTATAACAATAACCAAGAGCTATTATTTGTTGGTAAGGCAAGGAAATTACGGCAAAGGATTAAGAAACATTTTGAAGATACTGTTTCTCCAATAAAAATGCATAGGGATGAAGTCGCTAAAATTGATGTTTGTGTGATTGAAGACCCTGTACATAGAGAAATTTATGAAACGTATATTATTAATGCACTCAAATCGAAATACAATGTAGATAAGGTCTTTTTTTGATGAATCAAGTTTAATAAACCAGTTAGCATTTAGGCGCCCCTTATGGGTGTCTTTTCCTATTTACGGAGGAAAACTGCCGATTAATCGCAAAACTTGTAGACCTACTGCTTTTATTTTTGATGAAACTTTACGGAATTAATAGGTAATGCACTTTTACTTTAAGATAAAAAGGGAAACTTAAGGTTAAAAATCCTTTCTATGTAAAGGGTCAAAGAAAGGGGATGTACCTGTGAGTTATGATTGTATTATTGTAGGTGGCGGTATTGCTGGTCTTCAAGCAGCGATTCAATTGGGCAGATATAAACATAAAGTTCTTGTCATTGATTCAAATTATGGCCGTTCAACATTATGTAAGAGTTATAATAATATATTGGGTTGGCCAGATGGTATTAGTGGCCATGAACTTCGTCAGCTTGGAAAAAGGCAAGCAGAAAAACTGGGAGTAGAGTTTATATCCGAAGTTGTTGACAGGGCTGAAAAAGTTGGAAAGGGATTTCAGCTCACGGTAAAAACCGGTTTGCAATTTGCAGCAAAGCGATTGTTATTGGCAACCGGTATTATGGACAGGATACCTGCATTTCCCGAGCTTCTACACTGTCTAGGTATAAACGTGTATGTTTGTCCAGATTGCGATGGCTATGAAGTGATGAATAAAAGTACGATTGTGATTGGCGCGGGAAATGTGGGAGCCAAGATGGCCCTAACCCTCTCTTACTGGACACAAGATCTTACCTATATCAATCATGAACAGACAGAGGTATCAGAACACCTATTAAACGAACTCAAGGTTCATCGGATTCAATATGTTGAAGAAACCATCCAAAAGGTCATTGCAGAAAATTCTTATCTAAAAGGATTTATCCTGCAAAGCGGGAAGAGAATTATGGGCGAATGCGGCTTTATTGCGTTCGGGGGCAATGAAGTGAAATCGAACCTTGCGAAGCAATTAGGGGTAGAACTTCTTGAAAATCATCATATTGTTGTCAACCCGCGAACAAAAATGACGAATATACCCAATGTATGGGCAGCGGGTGATGTGGTTGCTCATTCGGAACAAGTGACAATAGCTATGGGTGAAGGTTCTGCGGCAGCTATTTGGATACATAAGAGTTTTATGGATGAAAGAGAAGTTTTTTGAGGATACGGAGGATTCGCGTTAAACGGAAATTTAAACAGTACCCGTAGTGGGGTTATACACAAAAATTTAATCCGTAACTTTCATAGGAGGTGGGGTAGTATGAAGAACGAAATGGTGCTGAGACAGGTGGAAGTGGTTCGAGCCATTACTCTCCAAAAGTTGGAATCTATTACAGAGGATGTTGCTGATATTATGCCTAAGGGGTTTAACAATACGATTCGTTGGAACGTTGGTCATATTTTAATTGTTCAGGATCAGCTTGCTTCGAATTTTGCGGGATTACCGTCACAACTTTCTCCAGAATTTGTCACCCTATTTGGCAATCGGACGAGACCAAGCGAATGGCAAGTAGAACCTCCAACATTGCAAATCTTATCATATGAATTAAAAAAACAAACTGCTTACATCAAGGAATCTCTCGGCAACCGCCTGCAGGAAAAAGCAATAAAACCCTTTGTACGGCTTGGTTTTAAGATGGAAACAATTGGAGAAATCCTAACGTTTAGTTTACACCATGAAGGAATGCATACAGGAGTTATTTATGCAATTCAACGAGCAATTGAAGGTTCCCTTCCTTAGTGCTTCTTTCTTGGAAAGAAGCACTAGGATTTTATAATAATTAAATTTCCCCTTTAGTTGGACATTAATTCGATAATAATTCTACCTAAACTTTATGCTCCGGGGTTTTTACCATTCTTTTGGCTCATAGTTCAATTCTCTAAATAATTGGGTTCGCTCTTTCTTGGATAAATCTCTCCATTGTCCAGGAGGAAGGTTGCCTAAATGAATATTCATGATTCGGGTTCTTTGCAGCCGGTAAACCTCGTAGCCTAATTCAGCACACATACGGCGAATTTGGCGATTAAGTCCCTGGGTTAAAATAATTTGGAAATCAAATTTTGATAATTGTGTTACTTTACAAGGAAGTGTTTTTGTCCCTAATATTTTGACACCCTCTGACATCTTCTTCAAGAATTCAGGAGTAATTGGCTTGTCTACAGAGACAATGTATTCCTTCTCATGTTTACCTTCGGAACGGAGAATTTCGTTAACAATGTCGCCATCGTTCGTAAGAAGTATTAAGCCCTCTGAATCTTTATCCAGGCGCCCAATATTAAATATTCTTAATGGATGGTTAACCAAATCAACAATATTCCCCTTTACACCTTTTTCTGTTGTGCTAGTAATGCCTACAGGTTTATTTAAGGCAATATAGACATTATTCCTTGCTACTCGGATTTGATTTCCATCCACTCGAACGTCATCCCCAGGTTCCACTTGGCTACCGATTGTTGCACGTTTACCATTTATCGTAACTCTCCCGTCGGCAATTAATTTATCCGCACCTCGTCTAGATGCTTTTCCAGATTCGCTTATATATTTATTAAGACGCATGTTGATCATCCTTAACTCAGGGATTTTTTATTAGATACTTAACTATACTTTATTTTAAGGATGAATCACAAACTCTTATTTAGATCTGACGGATAAAACTTTTGCCTTTTTTCATCTCTTGTTAAGTAAAGGGCGATCCTGCAAGTATAGAGCTAAATCTGGACAGTTCCCTTCCACAATCTCCTTTACAATAAGCTTCGACAGCAATTGGCTGTAGACTGTCCCATTGTCACCAAAGGCAATTAGAAAATAGCTATTAGGATATTCTTCATATGTGCCAATAATCGGAATGCCATCTACTGTGCCACCATAAAAAGCAGCTAGGTAGTATTCTGGCTGTACTTTAATGGTGGGAAACATTTTATTGAATTCTTCAATCAGTTTATTCTTTTTGTGGATCAGTTTACTGTCGCGGTCTTCAGGATATGTTGTATTATCATCGAGTCCGCCGATGATAATACGGTTATCTTTCGTTGTACGCATAAATAAATAAGGGCGGGCGGTTTCCCAAATGAGTGTCCTGTTATGCCATTGGGAGAGATCTTCGACTGGATTGGTCGTAACCGTATAAGTACTCACAAAGGAGGCTTTTTTCTCTTTTCTAATATCCATTCCTTCATAACCCGCTGCAAAAATAATATAGCGCGTTGCTATCGAATAGCCATTTTTTGTAGAAACGATCATTTTCCCACGTTGCTCATCAAAGTGGTGGCCGTTCATTTCAGTATTTTCATAAACACGGATTCCTTTTCTTGCGGCGTAATCCAATAGTGCATGGGTGAATCGGAATGGGTTAATTTCTGCATCATTGTATGAGTAAATAGCGGCATCCCTGCTAAAAGGATAGTTTGCTTCGATCTCTTCCTTTGTTAAAAAGGTAAGTTCACAGTGATGCTGCTTTAAAAATTCGTATTCCCTTTTTAAACTTTCAACGTCTTCTGCACAGCTAGCGGAATATAAGGTATCTCTTCTGGTGAATTCAAAATCGATTGTAACCTTGCTCGATGCTGATTCAATTTCATTGATGGCTTCTTTTAGTAATTGTAAGTGCCTTTTGATATACTCTGCTCCAAAAGTGTTGATTAAATCGGTAAACATTTTTTCACCAGAGTATTGAATGAGAGCTGTATTGGTACTAGTGCTGCCGCTGCCAATTTTTGATTTTTCAATAACAGCTACATCTAAATCAGTATCAGCAAGGTAATAGGCACACTGTGCCCCAGAACTTCCGCCCCCAATGATTAATACATCACAAGATAGGTCTTCTGCCAATGCTGGATATGATGGAGCATCAGGAAAAGTAGTTGGCCAATAATAAGTTCCTGATTGTAAATTCACTTAGATTCCCCCAGTTTTCAAATAGTTTAATGTTAATATATCCAACCGCATCTTCTACATCCCAAAAAATCACATTGGGATTGGTTGCAGTGAATGATATAAAGAAGGGGAAAGAAACGGAGAAAAAAGAAAACACGAGTTTGGATATGTTCCGAACAATACCAACACTCGTGTCATTATCTCTTATTGACTTGAACTAGCAGTTTTTTCCTCAACATATAGTCCTTTAGCATGCTCCTCTATGGCTGTCGAAAGGACACCATCTGTCATTTTATAAACTTTATCACAATAGCCTACAAGCCTAATATCGTGAGTCACTACAATGGTTGTTGTTTTTTTCTGTTTCGTTACTTTTTTTAATAGCTCCATAACCTCATAGGCACGATCTGAATCAAGCGAGGCTGTAGGCTCATCAGCTAAAATAATCGAAGGATTACTGTACAAAGCCTTAGCGATGGCTACGCGCTGCCGTTCCCCGCCGGATAGGTCAGAAGGATATTTCATGAGTAAGTCAGCAATACCCAAGTCCTCGTATAATTGTTCTCGCTCCATTACTGACATATTTCCCTTTTTCACTTTGTCTAATAGTTTTAATTGATTGGCCACCGAGAGGAAGGGAACTAGGTTCGACGCTTGTAGCACAAATCCAATTTCCTTAAGTCGGATTTGTGAGCGCGCTTTTTCATTTAAAGAGGTTAGGTTCTGTTCATTGATGATGACATCACCTGAAGTTGGAGTTAATAAGCCCCCAACAATGGTAAGAAAGGTACTTTTCCCAGACCCCGATGGCCCAATGATCGCTATCAACTCACCACGGTTAGCAACAAAGTTTGTTTCCTTTAAGGCGTCTACTTTCTTATGACCGTTGCCAAAACTCTTCCTTACTCCATGTAACTCTAACACTGCCATGGTTTACCCTCCTATTGCTTTCAGTGGATCAATACGAACGATTGTAAAGACGGAGAAAACTGCGCCAGCAGTGGCCACCGCCATTAGGATTAGTCCATAGAACAGCATTACGGTTAAATCAAACGAAACAGGAACAGCTGCTGGTAAAAAAGCTCCTGAAACGAGTGTTAGGGCAAATCCTAGTGCCGTTCCAATAAACGCTAAAATAAAGGTTTGGGCTACAACAGACCAAGATAAATAAGAGCTGGAAATACCTTGTGCCTTCATGACCCCGAACATACTGATTTTCTGCACGGTTAACACATACAAGAAAATGGCTACGATAATGGATGAAATTCCAAAAAGGAAATAAATCATAAAATTCAGGGTAAGTTTTTGTTCTGTATAGCCAGGTAAATTTTGAATAAATGATTCAATTTCGATAGCGTCTAGCTCATCATTTTGGGTGAGAGTTGAAATGGAATCATCCCTAACGACAATTCCGTTAATTTGATCTTTTTTTTGAACCGCTGCTTCACCAAATTTAACCAGGTGGAAGGTTTCAAGGTTGGCATATAAAACAGGTGCAGCATTAAATCGAGCTTGATCCGTAAATCCAACAATTATTAAATGTTGATCGCTAGAAGACAAGGATAATTGATCGCCCAAATTGAATCCTTCGTCTTTAAGTGAATCATCAGCAATCACTTCATTTTCCTTTTCAAAAGCCCTTCCTTCTGTCACAGTAGGCATTAAAAATTCGTCTTTGTTAAGACCAAAGAGAGAAATATTTTGTTTGTTGTCCTCGTTGCTCGCAATGGCGTTGAGCTGACCAATGACTGCTGTTTTTTTCGCTTCAATGTTTTTTAGCTGATCAATTGACATGAAGGATTGGTACAAGCTTTTATCCGATTCCTTGGTTAGGATAATAGCTGTTGCTTCCCATTTATCAACGGCTTCCCTATTCAGGCTGGCAAGACCGGTTGCAAGCCCAGAGAGGAAAAATACTAGATAGGAAACAAGCATTAAAATTCCTGTAATCAAGGTAAAACGAAGTTTATTTTTTTTAATTTCCTGCCACGCTAGAAACACTTTGTCACTCCATTCTGAAATTAAATTATTAGACTTATAGTTGATTATGAATGGGGACATATTCCTTTGTCAAGCATCTGTATAACCTTAAATGATAAACAATAGACAAAAATACTTTTTAAATAGTAAGGTTATCATACAATATTGTGTACAATGTTTTCGGAGGAATGTTGTACAAAATCATGATGATTATTATACTGAATGTATCTACAGAGATTGGACAGAGGATTAAGGAGATGAAATAGATGATGGAATCGGATCAGAATGGATTATTTACGATACAACAAGTTGCAGATATAACTGGATTATCGAAACAAGTGATTAGAAAATGGGAAGAACGTTATGAGTTTATTCAGCCGAAGCGGTTGGATAATGGTTATAGAATATATAATAATCAGGATGTCAAAAAGCTTTTAAAAGTCAAATTTCTTTCAGAGCAAGGCTATCCTCTTAAACAAGCTGTCCTTCTTGCAAAAGAGCTAGTTGAAGACCTCGAAATACCGGTGCAACCGGGTAAATTACCCTATGATGAGCAATGGAATGAATATGTCTTTCTGCTTCTAGAAAAGGGCAGGCATTGTGATGAAATAGAATTAAATTTAATCTTAAATGAAGCATATCATCATATGGGACTGGAGCGTTTTTTAACGCATGTAGTGGTTCCTTTTTTAAAAGAAGTAGGGTTAAAGTGGGAGAATCATGAGTGGGATGAATACCAGGAATCGGTTTCGAGTCTGGCTGTAAGGGACTTATTGGTTCAAATCCGACGAAATTATCAATATCGGAAAAATGCCCCATTCGTTGTCGGGGCATGCTTACCATATGAACATCATGAAGTAGCAATGCATCTGGTCCTATTGCAATTCATGATGAAGGGATGGAAAACCCAGTTAATTGGAGCTTCTCCTGCCCCAGGAGCGATTGAATCATTAGCAGAAAAATTAAAGCCAGATGTGGTTTTATTGTCAGCTACAACCACCATACCGTTTGAAACAGACCCTCAATTGTTGCAGAGATTGGACCAATTTGCTGAAAAGCAAACGGATATAACTTTCTACCTTGGCGGCCAAGGAGGAATCACATATCTCCCTGACTATAAACTAAGGGCCATTCGTGTGACCAATTCCATTGAGGATATTTTAAAATAAGACGTCTTGAAAATACGAAGGAACATAAAAAGAGAAACTGGCCGCTCCTTTTTATGTTTAAGTTTTTTAGTCTCGAGTAATGAAGCTTCCCTTCATGTATTCCGCCAATCCTTGGGGAAACTCACGGAACGGTTTATCGAGCAAATGATAAAATACATAGTAACTTTCACGTTTGGAAGCTACTAGACCAGCATCCTTGAGCAATTTTATGTGTTTTGATATGGCTCCCTCTGTCATACCCATTAACCCCGCCAATTCCCTGGTTGATCGTGGCTTTTGCGCTAAATATTTGACGATCTGTAGCCGGCTAAAATCCCCCAAAGTGCTGAGAAACTTTAATAAATCTTCCGGTGGCATGGGTCTTGCTGCAGCATGCCGGTTTTCCATAATGGAGTAATTAATTCCGATAATCGGATGCAGATTGACAAATAAATGGGGCCATGCGAAATAGGAAGGCGTTAACAGCAATTGACCCTCTTGATCAAAATAAATATCCTGTTTTGAAATTCTTCTGATGGCCGCCTTGTTCTTCAGCGGATCAATGTCAATTTCCTGCGAAAGGCTGTTCAGCAGCTGTAATATCCCCTCGTCTATCAGCTTTCTGCCACGTATGGCAATATCTTTTAAAAAAAGCTCTTCAATCATATTCCAGTCACTTTTTACACAAATACGCCAGAAATCCTCCAGCATGTTGATAAATCGTTGCCGAATGGGTTCTGGGTTTTCCACCAAGGCAAGAATCACTTCCTTGGATTCCGGATAACAATGACAGGCCACGCCAGTAAAATCCTGTTGCAACTGCCTGTTATTCATTAGTCCGGTGGGTATTCCTTTTCGACGAAAAATCGTTTCTACAATGGTATGGCAGAAAAAATCGACAGGGCTGGAACTGAGTTCAGTAATACCTTGTTCAAATGATTGAAATGCAGAATGACCCTGCATGGCCCAGAATGTCACCACAGGCCTTTGATATAAAAAGCTAAAGGCTTCTATTTCTTGTTTCAAGGTTGAATTGATTTTCCTTCTAGCGTTAATGACCCATGGGATATGGAGAGGATGGTGTGTACAATCATGAAACACATGAAGGGCCATCATCGTTTCATGGGCGGCAGAATAACTAAAAGCCACCTGTTCAGGTGACAGATTCGATACATACAAGGAAAAAGACATGGTTCTTCCCCCAACTGATTTACTCTTTGCTCAATAAGTATTCTAGTTACTATGGCTATTATATAATGGGAATATATAACAAACCAAGTGGGTTTTTAGTAAAAGGAGGAGAGATTCCGATGAACGGTGAATTTTCCAGCAAACATTTTAAACTAGAAAAAGTCAGTCAGGGAATTTATGCGGCAATTGCAAAGGAGGGCGGCGGTGCAGTCGCGAATGCGGGCTTTGTAGATTTGGGCAATCAAACGATCGTATTTGATACATTTAATACACCCCAGGCCGCAGAAGACTTGAAAAGGGCAGTGGAAACGGTAACGGCCTCGCCCATCACATGGGTCGTCAATAGCCATTTCCACGGCGATCATATCCGGGGTAATCAGGTTTTTAAGGGGAGCACGATGATCTCCAGTCAAATAACCTATGAAAAAATGCGCGATATTCATCCGGACCGAATAGAGAAGCAAAAACTGGGGATAAAGGAGCTTGCAGATTATATTGTTTCATTAAAAGAAGAGTTTAGTAGAAATAGAAATTTGGAGATTGAACAGAAAATCAGCTTCTTAACAGAAGTAGAACGTTCCTTGCCAACGCTAAAGTTAACCTTGCCACAGGTAACATTTAAAGAAGAACTAACCTTTTACGGCACGAAAAGGAGCGCCAAACTGTTTACCTTGGGAGGGGGCCATTCCTATTGTGATGCCATGCTTTATATTCCGGAAGAGATGGTATTATTTATGGGGGATTTGCTTTTTGTCGGCAGCCCGCCAACGTTTTTTGAGGAGTCTAACCCCGAGGGGTTGGCAGATATTTTAAGAAACGTCATAGACCTCGAATTTGAAAAGGCTGTTCCTGGCCATGGGCCAGTGGGAACAAAAAAGGATGTTTTGAAATTAATTGATTATATAGAAGAAAGCCGTTAAAACGGAAAAAGCCAATGTTCAAAAAAACATTGGCTTTTGGTAACCGTTCTAATTTAATTCCTGCTGAAAACAAGGATCATTGAAGTATACAACTTCTGAAAGAATTTTATAGCCCTTCATGTCTTTGAGAGACTCTCTTGCTTCTTGTTCGGTGTTAAATTCAAACATAGAAATGGTTGAATCTAAATAACGAGTGATGACCCACATTAAAATTCATCTTCCTTTATTAGTTAATTCTGTCCTGCAGACAGAGACTTCTATTAATTTTCCCTGTAAAACCTTGTCTTGATAAGGTCTCAATCGAAGGTTTAAGGAAGTAATTATAAATTGCTACAGACCAATCATAATGCAATAATGGAAATAAATAAAATGCAAAAAAAATATAATATGATATAAAAAACTTTTATATGGGATATTTTGGGGGTGGATTGTGGATTATCGTGATTGGGAAATACTGAAGGTCCTCTATGGTCAGAAGAACATATCGAAAGCAGCCCGACTTTTGTTTATTACCCAGCCGGCACTAACGAACCGTTTAAAGAACATGCAGGAGGAATTGGGTGTCAAAATTGTAACCCGTGAAAGCAGAGGGGTCCATTTTACCCCGCAAGGAGAATATCTTGTTCATTGTGCCGACGATATCCTTGCTCAATTTAATGATATAAAGGAGCATGTTCGGAATATGAGTCAGATGTCCGGTAATAAAGTTGCGGGAACATTGAAATTAGGTGTATCTAACTTTTTCGCGAATCATGAGCTTCCCTATATCTTAAAATTATTTAAAGACCAATATCCTCATGTTGAATTTAAAGTGATTACCGGCTGGAGTAAAGATGTAACTCATTTTATACACAATAAGGATGTTCATATCGGTTTTATTCGAGGCGACTATAGTGATAGGGGACTGCAGAAACATTTATTATTTGAAGAAACAGTATCTGTTACGTCGCGGGAGGAAATTGATATAGCGGATTTGCCTAATCTCCCCAGAATTGACTATAGCGGCGATTACTTATTAAATTCATTAATTGACAATTGGTGGGCCGAAAACTATACCCAGCCGCCACTTATCAGCATTGAAGTAGATCAGGTCGATACTTGCAAGGAAATGGTTATTAATGGATTGGGCTATGGGATTATGTCCAGCAGAATGCTTAAGGATATAAAGGAATTAAAAAAATACGATTTGACTGACCAAAATGGAAATCCAATATTACGCAGAACGTGGATGTATTACCACAAGGAATCTATGGAATGGAATGTCGTGAAGGTCTTTGTGAATTTTATTGAATCATTAGGATTGCAGAAGCACCATGAAAAATAGGGACCGGGCAATTGATAAAATAAATGATGATAAAAACAACTCCATCTATTCAGGAGTTGTTTTTTAGGTTAATGGATTTTCTTTTGACATAATGAGATGGAGTCATTGAGGTGATTTTTTTGAATACTTTAGTAAAGTAATTTAAGTCATTAAATCCGACCATAAAGGCAACATCTGTGATGGAACTATTGCCTCGTTGTAAATATAATTTCGCCTCCTCCACCCGTTTGCGATTAATGAATTCGGTCACGGTCATCCCGGTATCGCTTTTAAATTTCCGTGACAGGTGTGAAGGATTGACGTGAATTTCGTCCGCAATCAACTGTAGGGTCAATGGGCCGCCTAAATTGAGCAAAATATAATCCAGCGCGTTTTTCACCATTAGGCTGTAATGGCCAGTGGCAAAAGTGTCGACAAGATCGCAATATTCATTGGCCATGACCACAAATAGCTTCTTTAACTGGGAAAGCGTGGTCGCACGCTCAATCAAAATGGCGAACCGTTCGGAAATATTATCGAGATACACAGGATGGACGCCGCTTTTTTCAGCTGCGACCCGGCACAAGGTATTGAAAACAAAGGAAATATTCTTGGAGGACCGAATCGGGCTTCCAGGCACTCTGTCGGAAAACGCCACAAAATCTGTCATCGAATGGATTAAATGATGAACCTCAGCCTTGTCCCCTTTAGTAATGGCATCCATCAATTTATTCTGGTGCTCGTATCTATATTCGATTAAATGCTTACTTCCTTCAATAGTTGTCTTTTGCAGAGCTGGTTTGAGTGGGGGAAGCGGTGTACCAGAGGAAAATGCACCTGAATATATAAAATCATGACCACAAAGATTAACCAGCATTTCCCCGATATTCTTATACTCTGTTTCACTGAAAGTCGGCAAGGATTGATAGAATTGTTCCAATTGCTTACGTTCACCGATCGGGAGATTGTTTTTTGAAATAATATCCCGTAACAGTTCAATGACCGATAAATGTGAAATAAAAGGACCAGCAAGAATGCTGCCATAAAAAGATGGGCCCCGCCAAATGCCAATGGCCAGGTACTCTAAACCGAATGTGTTTATATGGTGATAATAATGATTTGCTTGGAGGCTATGAAGGATTTCATTCATTTTTGTAGCCTCATTGCCTGGCTGGTGTAAAACTGCCGGGATATAATGGTTTATCCGTTGGAACAGGGTATCCCCATCCTGATTATGCAGGCGTATATCAATTTTTGTAATGGAGTGGACCATTTTGCAGATTTTCACAAAATCTTGATAGTTAAAATTTCCTTCCAACATCATCACTCCTCTCGTTTTAATGTACATAGAAAAATAAAAAATAGCAATATAATTACGAATCTAGTAAAAATATTACGATTATTACCAGAGCGGATTCCCTATAATAAAATTAAAGCCCTTACATAATAGCGAATAGGCAAAATGAATTCCTCAAAGCCTATGGGTAGACCTTAGTATTTTCTGTACATGACTGGAGGAGAAAGCAAATGTTATATCCTATTGCAACGGATAGCCGAGTTGTATTGGAGCTAAGTGGTGTTTGGAAATTTATGATGGATGATGAAGTGAAAGAAATAGATGTGAACCAGCCGTTGCCAACGGGTGAGTCGATGGCGGTTCCGGCGTCGTTTAATGATCAAGCTGTGTCTCAAGAAATTCGTAAGCATAGTGGCTATGTTTGGTATGAAACAGAATTTACCATCGCCAAGGCCTTGCGTGATGAAAGATTGGTATTGCGCTTTGGTTCTGCGACTCATGAAGCATGGGTGTATGTGAACGGCGAGTTTGTTGTCCATCATAAGGGCGGATTTATGCCATTTGAAGCTGAAATCAATAAATTCTTGATTCCGGGGGCAAACCGTTTAACTGTTCGTGTGAGCAATCTTTTGGATTATACGACATTGCCAGTTGGAAATTATAGCGAAACGACAGATGAAAGTGGAAAAGTCATCCGTAAAGTGGATGAGAATTTTGACTTCTTTAACTACGCAGGATTGCATCGTCCTGTCAAAATTTATTCAACACCAAAGAATTATATTGAAGATATTGTGATTGTTCCAAATGTCGATTTAGCCAATCAGCAGGCAGATGTTCAAGTTTCTGTTAAAACTGGCGGACATTTCGATGAAGTGAGGGTAACAATTCTTGACGAACAAGGCAAAACGGTCGCTCAGACTACTGGAACAGAAGTAAATGTTACGCTTGAGAACGTCCATTTATGGCAGCCGCTCAATGCGTATCTCTACAGTGCGAAAGTAGAAGGACTCAATAATGGTGAAGTGGAAGATGTGTATGAAGAAAAGTTTGGCGTCCGCAAGCTAGAAGTAAAGAGCGGCAAGTTCTTAATCAATGGGAAACCATTCTACTTCAAAGGCTTTGGCAAGCATGAAGATACGTATGTACGAGGCCGTGGACTTGACGAAGCCTATAATGTGCACGATATCAATTTGATGAAAGCCATGGGCGCCAATTCATTCCGGACGTCGCATTATCCATATTCCGAAGAAATGATGCGCCTTTGCGACCGTGAAGGAATTGTTGTTATTGACGAAACACCGGCAGTTGGATTAATGCTATCCTTCACCTTTGACGTATCGCTTTTAGAAAAAGGCGGAGATTTTGAAGACGATACTTGGGAAAAGTTGAAGACAGCCGAGGCTCATCAACAGGTGATTCGCGAGCTGATCGACCGCGATAAAAATCATGCTTGTGTTGTCATGTGGTCAATTGCCAACGAGGCAGCCACTTATTCAAAAGGTTCCCACGAGTATTTTGAACCGTTATTTAATCTGGCTCGCGAATTGGATCCACAAAAGCGACCATGTACGTATGTTGGCATCATGATGGCAACGCCAAGGGCTGACAAATGTACAGACCTAGTTGATGTGATTGCCTTAAACCGCTACTATGGCTGGTATGTGCAACATGGCGACTTGAAGACGGCTGAAGAAAAGACCCGTCAAGAGCTGTTAGAGTGGCAGGAAAAATACCCGGATAAACCGATTATGTACACCGAATATGGTGCCGATACGGTTGCCGGATTCCATAGTGCACTTGGCGAGCCGTTCAGTGAAGAATACCAGGAAGATTACTACCGCATGAACAGCAAGGTATTCGATGAGATTCCTAACTTTGTAGGCGAACAATTATGGAACTTCGCCGATTTCCAAACGAAATTCGGCATCATGCGCGTTCAAGGCAACAAAAAAGGAGTCTTCACCCGTGCAAGAGAACCAAAAATGACCGTGCGCTATCTAAGCCAGCGCTGGAATGACATTCCAAACCTAGGATACAAAAAATAAAGGATTTAAATCCTAATATATAACTTGGCCCTATCCAAAAATCGGATAGGGCTTTTTCCATTGATTTTTTAAGTTATCAAATATAGGAACAAGAAAATGGAAATCATAAAAGCAGGTTTCTGCATTTAAAAAATTTCAACCAAGGAGAACAAAAAAGTGAATACGATTCATACAAGCAATGCTTCAATAGAACAAAATGAAACGGTCATGAATAAAATTTTAGGGGTAATCAGTGGAAGTTTTGCGCCTATTTTAGGGGTACTTGCCGGGTCAGGATTGATTTCAGCTTTATTATCGATTTTGACGACAGTAGGATGGTTATCTCCTAAAAGTGCCACCTATGCGATTTTAGCTGCAGCTGGACATGCTATTTTTTACTTCTTTCCGGTTTTCCTCGGGATAACTTTAGCAATTAAACTCGGGGCCAACGGCTATGTTGGCGGTGCAATCGGTGCTGCACTTTTAGAGCCGCATTATACGAATTTAGTGACATCAAAAGCGCAAAACGTAGAATTTTTAGGGATTCCGGTTATATTGGCAAATTATTCTTCGACCGTCTTTCCCATTTTGATTGCCGTTTCGATTTATTCACTATTAGATAAATTTTTGAAAAAAGTTATTTATAAAGAATTGCAAATGTTTGTGAATCCGCTTATATCATTAGCAATTATTGTTCCTTTGACTGTACTGATCTTTGGTCCATTCGGTACATACGTTGGCGGGGGCTTAGCCGTCATCATTAAATTTTTAAGTGCAAAAAGCGGTATTTTAACAGGAGCGGTTCTGGGAGCGGCATGGTCATTCCTGACGATATTGGGTCTTCACTGGGCGGTTGTTCCCATCATGATTGCCAACCTGGCAACTGGCGGTGATCCAATAAGCCCGATGGTAGCGGCTGCCCCGTTTGCCCAAATTGGGATGGGCCTGGGAGTTTTCTTTAGGACGAGGGATAAAGATTTGAAAACTTTGGCCGGGTCCGGGCTTGTACCCGGTGCCTTGGCAGGTACGACAGAAATCATCACATACGGAATCCTGGTACGTTTCAAGCGAACAATGGTGTATGTGGCATTAGCCGGAGCCATTGGCGGAGCGATTAATGGGGCGTTTGGGATAAAAGGGACGGCATTTGCTCTGCCAAGTTTTTTGTCTATTCCTGTATTTACGCCAATCGGACTATATTTAATAGGTACTTTAACGGCGTTAGTCATCGGGATGGTTCTGACACTAATCTTTGGATATGAAGGAAAAAATGACGTAGTTTCTGCCAAAACAGTGAAAGAATTTGGACTGGCCAATGTAAAGGGAGAAACCATTCTAAGCCCGTTAAGCGGTGAAATTGTTCCATTAAGCGAAATTTGTGATCCGTTGTTTTCTACTGAGACGGTAGGTAAAGGAATTGCGATTGAACCGACAAACGGTGAAGTGATCTCTCCCGTTGACGGAACGGTTACCACTCTATTTCCGACCGGACATGCCATTGGCATTACATCTGTGAATGGAGCGGAAATTTTAATTTATATTGGAGTTGATACGATTAATTTAAACGGTCAATGTTTCACCACTCATGTGGAACAATGGGATCAAGTGAAGGCGGGAGATTCTCTCATTGAATTTGACATTGAAAAAATTAAAGCCGCCGGCTTTGATGTAAAAACGCCTGTAGTAATTACAAATACCAATCAATATGTTGATGTTGTCCCAGTCATAGAAGGGAAAGTCGAAGCAAAAGCTGAATTACTTAAGCTTTCCGTATAGATAAAGTGCCTAGGGTCACCATTTCGTTTTTTGTTACATTTTTTATCAAAGAGAGAGTCACCTGTAAATAAAAAACAAATAAGGTGCCAAAAATAAACGCAATTGTTTTATTAAATGAAACTATGGAGGCTTGACTATGGAAGCAGGCTATAAAGGTACAAATAAATTAATTACAGGGATTGTGTTTGGCGTTCTTACATTTTGGCTGTTCGCGCAGGCGATGGTTAACATTGTCCCGGCTGTTCAAAAGGATTTGGGCATTTCATTAGGCATATTAAATGTTGGGATTAGTTTAACGGCTTTATTTTCTGGGATGTTTATTGTGGCTGCTGGTGGAATAGCCGATAAGATTGGGCGTAAGAAAATTACCTATCTTGGTTTAATTTTAAGTGTCATCGGGTCACTTTGTTTGGTCCTTGCAACCGGGTCATTTTTATTAATCATCGGCCGAGTCATTCAAGGCCTTTCAGGTGCATGTATTATGCCGGCAACAATTGCGTTAATGAAGGAGTATTTTGAAGGCGCTGAACGGCAGCGGGCCTTAAGTTATTGGTCGATTGGTTCGTGGGGCGGTTCAGGTGTCTGTTCTTTCGCAGGCGGCGCCATTGCCACTTACATGGGTTGGAAATGGATTTTCATCTTTTCGATAATTATTGCCCTTTTGGCCATGTGGCTGATCAAGGATACACCAGAAAGTAAAGCGGAGCAGTCAGGTGCTTTCAAGTTTGATTTTTCTGGTCTGGCTATTTTCGCCGTATCTATGCTTGCTTTAAACCTTGTTATTACACGCGGAAAAGATTTTGGCTGGACAAGCCCGTTATCTTTAGGTCTTGTTGCACTGACGCTAATTGGCATACTCGTTTTTATTAAAGTGGAACGGAAAAAGGAACATGCACTGATTGATTTCTCCTTGTTTAAAAATAAGCCATACACAGGTGCGACCATTTCCAACTTTTTATTAAATGCGATTGCCGGAACGCTTGTCGTGGCGAATACCTATGTTCAGGTTGGAAGAGGATTTACCTCTTTTCAGTCGGGAATGTTGTCAATTGGATATTTAGTTGCTGTATTGGCGATGATTCGTGTCGGCGAGAAGATCCTGCAAAAAGTGGGGGCAAAAGCTCCGATGATTTGGGGGGCAATCATCACAACGGTTGGAGTCGGAATCATGGGCTTAACCTTTTTACCAGGCTTAGCTTATACCGTTGTTGTATTTATTGGATTTGCCTTATTCGGGCTTGGGCTTGGAATTTATGCGACACCTTCAACGGATACAGCAGTATCAAATGCGCCTTCAAACAAAGTCGGGGAAGCATCGGGACTTTATAAAATGGCAAGCTCCCTCGGCGGTTCATTTGGAGTGGCCATTTCGGCAGCTGTTTATGCTGCGATTGAAGCAACGGGAAATATTGATGCAGCTGCAGCTGGAGGAATCATCACAAACGTCGTTTTCGGTGTCCTATCGTTACTGTCGATTATGATGTTAGTCCCGGGGACTGCCGGAAGCAAAGGAACAAAAAGATCATCACCAACGCCAACACCTATCACGGAATAGGAAGGTACTTTAACTTACCGCAATTATAGACAATTTGGATGGATTAGAAAAATCCAAGGAGGAATAAAACATGAAGCAACAGTTAATGGAAATGTTGGCGGAGCGTAAAGATGAGATGATTCAAATTCGCCGTCATTTGCATGAAAATCCGGAGCTATCTTTTAAGGAAGAAACAACAGCCCAATATATTTTGGATTTTTATAAGGGGAAAGATGTTGAAGTTCAGTCTAATGTGGGGAACGGGTATGGGATTGTCGTCACGATTAGGGGAGGAAAACCAGGAAAAACGATTGCCCTTCGCGCCGATTTCGATGCTCTCCCCATTTTTGAAGAAACAGGATTACCGTTCAAATCAAAGAATGAAGGTGTCATGCATGCATGCGCACATGATGGACATACGGCTTATTTGCTTGTTCTGGCCGATTGTCTTATTCAATTAAAAGACGAAATTCCAGGCACCATCAAAATTATTCATCAGCATGCTGAAGAAGTACCGCCGGGCGGAGCAAAAAGCATTGTCGAATCCGGAACGCTTGATGATGTTGAAAATATATTTGGTATTCATTTGCTGCCGACGGATCCGGCCGGCTTCGTAGGCTATCACAGCGGTTATTCCATGGCTGGCAGGTCTTATTTGAAGCTAAGGATTCAGGGGGTTGGCGGACACGGCTCCTCTCCCCATAAGGCAAACGATGCCATTGTGGCCGGCGCTTATTTTGTCACGGCTGTCCAAACGATTATTAGCCGCCGGTTGAATCCATTTGATATGGGCGTCATCACGATTGGCTCATTTGATGGAAAGGGAACCTTTAACGTGATTAGGGATCATGTTGAGCTTGAAGGGGATATCCGCTATATGTCGGATGAAACAAAGGAGATTATTGGGCAGGAACTGCGCCGGATTGCTGACGGGATTGGAGCTGAGTTTGGAGTTCAGTGCGAGTTAACCTTTACCCCTGATTATCCGCCGCTTTATAATGACCCGGAAATGACGGAATTAGTAAGAAAAAGTCTTGAAGGCGCAGATGACCCGGATATTAAAAAAGTGACCGAGTACCCGATGATGTCTCCTTCTGACGACTTTGCTTACTATTTAGAAAAAATTCCTGGCTGTTATTTTTATATTGGATGTACGCCAAAAGGCGTTGAACAACCATACTTCAATCATCATCCGAAATTTGATATTGATGAAGATGCCTTGATTGTAGCGGCCAAAGCAGTTGGGTGTGTAGTTTGCGGGTATTATGGAATGTAAGATGGATGAGAATCATTATCTACTTTTTATAGAAAATATTTCTTTTTCTAATTAAAATGCTCAGACCTAATTACATGGTCCGGGCTTTTTTCTTTTTATTTATTAAAAATGAACAAATAAACGATCTAAAAATTTTAAACAAAGTCCCAAAAATCTTCAATTATATCTGAAATCGTTTTTAATTAATATCAAGAAGGAAGAAGGATTAATGTAGGAGGTAGAGTTCTTTGAATGGCAGTCAAACAAAAATTGATGCGTCAAGACCGATAAAGTTAACGCCTGCCAAGTCTTGGCGAACCTACTTGGGAGGGAAACTCATTGATGAACTCCATGGCGCCGAAAATCCGCTAGATAGCCATTTTCCGGAGGAATGGATGATTTCTGTCGTTTCGAGCAGGACGATTGGCCGTGAAGATGACGGTTTGAACAAGTTGGATATTCCGGATGCTGAAATTACACTAAAAGAAATAATTCAAGAGAATCCAAGAGAATTCCTTGGAAAAAAACATGTAGACAGATTTGGTGAACAGACGGGGGTACTAGTCAAGCTGATAGATTCAGCTGAACGATTGATCATTCAGGTCCATCCTGACAAGGAGAAAGCCCAGCATTTTTTTAACTCTAAGTATGGAAAAACAGAATGCTGGTATTTTATTGGCGGCAGAGAAATTAATGGTGAACCTCCGCATGTTTATGTCGGCTTTAAATCCGGTGTAACCAAACAGCAGTGGGAGGCGTTATTTCACGAACAAGATGTCGAGGGAATGCTGGCCTGCCTGCATAAATACTATGTCACCCCAGGAGATACTTTCTTAATTGAGGCGGGTGTTCCTCATGCCATTGGACCTGGTTGCCTATTGGTAGAGATTCAGGAACCGACAGATTACACGATCCGGATGGAGCGCACATCACCTTCAGGATTACATATTGACGATTATTTGATCCATCAAGGAATTGGATTCAAGAAAATGTTTGATATCTTTAAGTATGATTCCCTTTCGTGGGAAGACACCTTAAAAAAATGGCAAGCAGCCCCCCGTTTATTAATAGACCAGGATGGCAATCGAGAAACTGAACTAATCGGCTACATGAGAACTCCTTATTTCCGGATGACGCAAGTCGAGGTTCATGATCAAATCGAAATTCGGGGGAACGGGGTGTTTTCAGGGCTTTATCTTCTATCCGGCTTCGCGATGATCGGTACCGGTGAAAGTCGTCAGGAAGTCAAAAAAGGGGAGCAATTGTTTATTCCTGCCGAGATCAAAAGCTTTACCCTTACCAATAAGGGCGCAGAACCAGTTATAGCCCTCCGATTTTTTGGACCAGAAGTTTAAAGAGTACGGAATATTCGACAAAAACGACAAAAAATCGACATTGATATCTTAAAATTTTTATAAAACATATTAAAATCTTTAATTTATTGAAGAAACCGTTTTCATTTAGAATGAAATCAAGAAAGGAGGATACAAGATGGATATTTCAAGTGGAGTTACAGAAACAACGATTAAAAGCAAAAAGACGGTGAAAAAACAGAAAATCAAAAAGGGAAATATGACTCCTTATCTTTTTATATTGCCCTCTTTTATCTTAATAGTAGGATTTCTCTTTTACCCGATAGGAACCGTTTTTTATTACAGTCTCCAACATTATGATGTGGCAGCGCCGTTTTACAATGGTTTTGCCGGTTTGGATAACTTTGTTACGATCTTTACACAAGATAAAATGTTTCTGCCGAGTTTGCTTAACAGCGTGAAATGGGTTGTAACAGAAGTAGGACTTCAATTGATCTTTGGTATGATTTTAGCTTTATTGTTAAATCAAACATTTAAGCTTAGAGGAATGGCACGTGCGGTTGCCTTTATCCCATGGGCAATCTCTGGGGTGCTTGCTTCCTCCATGTGGTCATTAATTTTTAACGAACATATGGGTGTGCTTAACGACTTGTTAATGAAATTAGGTTTGATTAATGAACCCCAGGCTTTCTTGGCAAGTACAACAACAGCGTTTACATCAGTAATTCTCGCTGAATTATGGAGAGGGATTCCATTTTTTGCGATTACCCTGTTAGCTTCTTTACAAAGTATTCCGATTGATTTATACGAAGCAGCCAAGGTTGATGGTGCAAGCAGATGGAAGACATTTATCTATGTCATCCTGCCTCAATTAAAAAACACGATTGTATTAACAACATTATTAAGGGTAGTTTGGGAATTTAACAACGTCGATCTATTGTTCAACCTAACGGGCGGAGGTCCGGCTCATTCCACAACCACACTGACCATGTACATCGCCGACTTGGCTGTTCATGGAAGCAACTTCGGATATGGTTCAGCATTAACAGTCATTACCTTTGCGATTCTGTTAATATTCGCTATGGTTTATCTGAAGCTATCCCGTTATGAAAAGGAGTGACGTTTGGGATGATATTTAATAATAAAAAAGCTGATAAATTGCTAACTTTATATCTTCCATTATCGATGATGCTGTGTTTCACCATCTTTCCATTATACTGGACGGTCAATACAGCGTTTAAGCCGGAGGGAGATATTATCAAGCGCCCTTTGCAGTATCTTCCTGCCAATCCGACCATTGATAACTTTGTCAATGCTTGGACCAATATTGGATTTGCCACCTTCTTTAAAAATAGCTTAATCGTCGGGATTGCCACTGTAATCGTTGTTCTAATCTGTTCAACACTTTCGGGCTATGCATTGGCTAGATACCAGTTTAAAGGAAAACGGGGATTCATGCTTATGCTTTTGTGTACGCAATTTATACCAAGAGCCATGATGATTATCCCGCTGTTCATCATTTTTAAAAATCTTGGATTAATCAGTAATCCGCTATCGTTGATTATTACGTATTCAGCAGTTGAAATTCCGTTTACCACGATTTTGATGAGCGGATTTATTTCAGGCGTTCCAAAAGAGTTGGAAGAAGCAGCGATGATGGATGGCTGTACAAAACTGCAATCATTAAGGTATGTAGTCTTTCCTTTGTTGCTGCCAGGTATTGTAGCAACAGGAGTATTTACCTTCATTTATACTTGGAATGAATTCTTAATCGCATTGATGCTGACCAACCAGCAAAACAAGTTTACGCTCCCTGTAGGATTAGCCTCCATGATGGGTGAGTTTAACGTGAACTACGGGGCCTTGGCAGCAGGAAGTGTAATCGCTTTAATTCCAGCAATTCTGTTATTTGCCTATGCACAGAAGCATCTCGTCAATGGTATGGGTGGAGCTGTGAAAGGTTGATATAAAAATATCAAGGAGGAAAGTTTTGTATGTTAAAAAGAAAATTAGCAACTTCTGCTCTGGCTTTAACCGTGGCATCAAGCATGTTCCTGACTGCCTGCGGCGGTGGCGGCGATGAGAAAAAAGTGGAAAATAACAAAAAAGCAGCAGCAAAACCCGAAGAACCAGTTACGATCACATTCTGGGATGAAAACGCTGGTCCTGCCCGTACCCCTGTTTGGGAGGAAGTCATTAAGCGATTTGAAGCTAAGTATCCTAACATTACTGTAGAGTATGTTGGTATTCCGAATAGTTCAGCAAAATCGAAATATGATGCAGCCATTGCGGCCGAGGATACGCCTGACATTGGCTCTGTTCAAACAACCTGGCTTCCGGAATTCTCAATTCGCGGTGCACTGAAGCCTCTTGATTCGTATTATGACAAGTCCGATGTCAGCAAGAAACTTAACAAAGCAGCAGTTGATGTTAACAAGGAAATTACCAGAGACAAAAAGCTTTATGGCATTCCTTACGCACAAAATTTGGATGCCTTATGGATTCGCACAGACTGGTTTGAGCAAGCAGGCGTTAAAGAGCCAAAAACTTGGGACGAGTTCTTTACTGTAATTGAAAAAATGAAAGATCCGGCACAAAACCGTTATGGCTTTACCATCCGCGGAGGCGCAGGAGCATCATTCACGATCCAAAGAGCAATGTTTGCTTACAGCGGCTTGGATTACTTTGATAAAAACGGCAAGTCGAACATCAATGATCCGAAACATGTAGAATTTGTCGAAAAATACTACTCTTTCTATGATAAATCTACTCCTAAGAGCGATATTACAAACGGCTATAAAGAAATGATTGCCGCTTTTGATACCGGCGTAGTTGGAATGGTACACCACAACCCAGGTTCTTTTGGTGAGCACAGCAAAGCATTGCCAGCAGGTTCATTCAAGATGATCCCGCTTCCAACAACGAAAGATGGCCGATATGTTGCCGAAGGTGGAAACGCAGTTAACCTAGCCATGTTTAAAGCTACCAAAAACCCTGATGCAGCTTGGAAATTTATCGAATTTGTCAACTCTGAAGATGCGCAAAGCTACTGGAACCAACAAACTGGTCAAATTCCGACCAACAAAGATGTATTAGATGATCAATGGGTACAAGATGCACAACATATTAAAGTTGCCTTTGAAGTGTACAATAATTCCAAAACAAAGATTTATATGCCGCCATTCTATTTACCAGACTACCGTACCATCCTTGACACAATTGTAGACCCAGGCGTTCAATCGGTAATGAGTGGAAAGATGACTGCTAAGGAATTCCTTGACCAATGGGCAAAAGCAATCGAGGACTCTAAAGCAAAATATGATGCCACTTTCAAAAAATAATGAAAGCTGTCTTACTGGGTGTTGATATTTTAACACCCAGTTTCTCTATTAGAGTGGATGAATAAAGGAGATAGGAGAATCAAAGATGCTAACAAAACAGATGACAACAGAAACTCCATTACTGATGGCGGAAAAGGCTTGCCAAGCGCTTATGAGAACGTTCCGTCCAGAAGAGCTTCCGCCTGTGGGCGAATTCCATTACCATCAAGGAGTTTTTCTTTTTGGCATGTATCGGGTATATCAGGCTACAGGCAAGGAAGAATATTTCAATTATATTAAAGCCTATTACGACCACTTAATTGATGAATTTGGAAATGTACGCTTTGAGCGTGATCAACTCGACTCTACGATGACAGGGATTCTTTTGTTCCCGCTTTATGAAAAAACAAAAGACCCGAGATATATGATTGCGGCAAAACGCCTAAGAAGTGCTTTAGATACCATCAATAGAACTTCCGAGAATGGTTTCTGGCACAAGGAAAAATACCCATACCAAATGTGGCTTGACGGCTTGTTTATGGGTGGACCGTTCATGCTTCTTTACAGCCAGCAATTTCATGAAGAGGAATTGATTCAGATGGTTCTTCTACAGGAAAAGCTGATGAGAAAACATATGACAGACCAAAAAACCGGCCTGCTTTACCATGCGTGGGACGAAAAAAAGGTACAGCCATGGGCAAATCCTGAGACAGGGTGCTCACCTGAATTTTGGGGTCGTTCTGTAGGCTGGTATGGCACTGCACTTATCGATTTACTAGAAATCCTAGGAGAGCGGAAACGAGGCCAAGAGGAATTAATTCAAGCGCTACAAAACTTTATTCAGGCCATCGTAAAGTTCCAGGACGATCAGACGGGTTTATGGTATCAAATTGTTGATAAAGGCGAGCTTGGTGATAATTGGCTTGAATCTTCCTGCTCGGCATTGTTTATTTATTTTATTTCCAAAGCGATTCAACATGGCTATGTCGATGAATCCTACCGTGCAGTAGTGGACAAGGCTTATAACGGGCTGTTGGAACACATGGTTGAGGAATATGAAGAAACTGCGGACCTTAAGGGCATCTGCATCGGAACTTCTGCCGGTGTATATGATTATTATGTTTCTCGACCTACATCCAAAAATGATTTGCATGGAATGGGCGCGTTTCTTTTAGGAAGCATGGCGTATTATGACCTGATTAATAAAGCGTAAACCGCTGCTTTAATCTTCCGCAGTCATGTGACTGGAGTATAAAAAACCTTTTTCTATGCTGCGAATGTCGGCATAGGAAAAGGCTTTATACTTATGTGAAAGCTGGAGATATATTATTCTGGCATAATGTTTTTAGCTCGGTACGAGAAAAGTCACTTCATCTTCCTAGAATTTTAGATAAAATATACCTGTTTACCAAGCAATAAATATTGTTTATTGTTTAGGTGTGGAAACGTTTTCTTTATCTGCTAATAGGGAGTCTGGTAATGATGGCTATTAAGCTAAAAAACCTGTTTCGTCGGTATTTCTTCTATTCTTTTAAATCAACAATTAACTCGCTTTTCCTTCCAATCATTATTATTTTTATATTCATTTCTGGGTGGATTTCATCGGTTTTGGCGACATCGCAGATTGAAGAAAATGCATATAAAAATGTCAATGATACCATTTTTCAAACAAAGAATTATTTGGATTACATGTTATCCGATGTGTTTCAGCAGTTTGTTTCACTGGCAAACGACCCAAAGGTGAAATATATGCTGGCTCTTGATGATTCCGAAATAAAACCGGAAACACGGATTGAGGTTGACCGAAATGTACAAATGATCTATACGCGATATAACACTATTCTGGATTCAGTTATCATTGACTATGAACAAAAGGGGCACTCTTTTTATCGGACCCCCTATATTTCCTATCCAACTATCAACTATGATGATTATTTCAACAGGTATGAGGGGAATACAGAGGGTTATTACTGGGAAAATCTCCACAATGATGAAAGTCTAAATCAAAATGATAAGGTAATCTCTGTCTTTAGGTTAATGAAAAGTGAAAAGTCGAGAGGTATCGTGTTATTTAATCTACGAACTGATTTTTTTGAAGAGGTTGTAAATAAATCGTTAATCGGGAAAAATGGGTACCTGACTTTAGTCAGTCCAGATGGAAGCTACGAATCGAAGACGGTTAAGAAGGAGTACAGACTTGACCAAGAAACATTGCATTCCCTGCAGCAGTTAGACAAGGAAAAAGGCGAATTCACCTACAAAAGTCTTTCGGGTGAAAATATGATTGTCATTTACGACACGATCAAGACGAATAAATGGAAATTGGCAGCGGTTGTTCCTGAAAGTGAAATTCTAACCAAAGTTAATTATATCAAGCATTTTAACATATTATTGATCTTGCTTCTGGCTGTTTGTACAGTCGTGCTAACCAATATCATGAGTAAGTTTATTACGAATCCATTTAAAAAGATGGCCTACCAAATGGCGGGATTTAATCAGAAGGATCTTGACATGAATAATGAATTTTCCGGTCCTGAAGAAATGAAAATCCTCCATAACGGCTTTAAGGAATTAATTGCCCGGATTAATACGCTGATGGAACAGGTTCAAATGGAACAAGAGGCAAAACGGCAATTGGAATTTGCCATTATGCATGCCCAAATCAATCCCCATTTTTTATACAATACGCTTTATTCCATTAAAGGGCTGTGTGATATGGGGCTGAATAAAGATGCCAGCCAAATGATCAGTGCACTGTCGAGCTTCTTCAGAATCAGTATCAGCAAGGGACAGGAAATCATCTCGATCAGGGAAGAACTGGAACATATTGAGCATTACCTGTACATCCAGGAAATGCGCTATGGCGATGACTTTGCTTATGAAATAGATGTCGAAGAAGACATTCTTTCCAATAATATTATTAAACTCTCTTTACAGCCGCTGATTGAAAATGCCATTTACCATGGTGTCAAGCAAAAGCGGGGCATGGGTAAAATCACCATCAGGGGCTATCAAGCGGAGGATCTTATTTATTTGGAAGTGGCTGATGATGGCAATGGAATTGAAAAAGAGAAACTGCAGGAAATCATGAGAGAAATGGACTCGGGTTACCGGGATAAAAAGGCTTCTATCGGGATTGGCATTAAAAGTGTCAATGAACGAATCAAGATCCACTTTGGACAAGAGTATGGCTTGACTATATCAAGCGAACCTGGCTTTGGAACAACTGTCGGTATTAAGATTCCCAAAACAAAAGGGGAGAGTGTGAAGGATGCATAAAGTAATCGTTGTCGAGGATGACCGCATTATACGCCGAGGGCTTTGCCAGGCAATCCCGTGGGAAGAGAATGGATTTATCGTGGCAGCAGAGGCTGCGGATGGGGCGGTTGCTCTTGATTTAATTAAAAAGGAACAGCCGCAAGTAGTAGTTTCAGACATTAATATGCCGTTTATGAGCGGTCTGGAAATGGCCAAATATGTAAAAGAGGTAAGTCCGGACACAAAAATCATTTTCCTGACTGGGTATGAAGATTTTAAATACGCCCAGGAAGCCATTAAATTAAAAGCATTTGACTATCTATTAAAGCCGGTAAATGGAGAGCAACTGCTTGAAAAGGTGAAAGAAGCGGCTGAGGAATGGCAGAAATCAGTAAGGAAAGAAAAGCAAATCAACGAATCTATTCCCCTACTTCAGCAAGCCTTTTTTCAAAAGCTAAATAGAGATAGAGAGCAGCAGATTGATATCGAGACAGAGCTTGCCGATTTGGGCGTTCAACTGACAGGACCATACTATTCAGCGATACTCGTTCAGTACGTCAAAGAGGGGGATGGTTTAGATTTTAAAGAACAGGTCATTCCAATCATCGAATCGTTAATAGGCGGCATGGATTCAGCTGCAATGGAAGCTAGTCCTGATCGGCTGGCCATCCTTTTATCGCTAGACCGCAATGATGACCCAGCCAAGGGACGGCTTGCCCAGGAGTTATTGGAGTTTGTGCATCAAAAGGTCGGGCAATCTGTCACTATTTCCTATGGGAGAACCTATGCTAATTTGTTTGAAATTCGAAATGCATTCCTTGAATCCTGTCTTGCCATGGATTTACGGCATATCATGGGAACCGGACGAGTGATTTCCTTCGAGGATACAGTTTCAGAAACCGAACAGCATGGAAATAACCTAGCCGATTTGGAAATAAAAATCGAAAACCAAATCAAATTGGGTATGCCGGAGAAGGTGAAAAATGCCCTTGAACAATTGCATGCTGCCATTCTTGAAAGCAGAACCGTTTCCTTGCCTGATTTGCAGGTCCTTGCTTTAAAACTTGGGGCCATGCTCTTTTTTGAATCGGAAAAGTGGAATGAAGAACAAACAGGGAGCTTTAACTCTTCCGAGATGTATCACGACATCATGAAAATGCAAACGCTTACGGAAATGATAGAAATTCTCAATAGAATCATTCAACAATGGTCACATACGATGAAAAAACGAAAGGAAAAAAATCATTTCAGTCATGTTGACCAAGCGATTAAATATATGAAAGAACATTATTATGATCAAGGCCTAACCTTACAAAAATTAGCTGATGTCATTCATGTTAGTACACCTTACCTCAGCAACCTATTCAAGCTAGAGAAAGGGTTTAATTTTGGTGATTATTTACTGGAACTGCGGATGAAGAAAGCAATGGATTTATTGCGGGAGGGAAAATTGAAAACGAGTGAAGTCAGTGAGCAGGTCGGCTATAGCAACCCGCAGTATTTCAGCATCTGCTTTAAAAAATATACGGGTTACACCCCAGCAGAATACCGCAAAGGATAATTTTTTTAAGATTAATAGTTAAATTTTTAAGGGCTTTTTAGGATTGGTGGATATTCGTATATTCCATTATATATAATTGACTTGTAAATACAATAAAAAATTATTTCAATATAAGAAATTCATTCTGGTTGGTGATCCAATTGAAGAAATTGATAACCCTTTCAAAACTCCTTGATTGTGGCGTGGTTGCCGTTGTTAGAGCGGACACCAAGGAAGAAGCAATAAAAATCTCGGACGCCTGCGTAAAAGGCGGCATCACTGGGATTGAAGTGACGTTTACTGTGAAAGATGCCGATCTAGTCATCAAAGAACTATCTTCCTATTACGAAAATAACGATGTCGTCATCGGTGCAGGAACGGTCCTTGATGCAGCGACTGCAAGAATTGCGATATTGGCCGGTGCCCAATATATTGTCAGTCCGAGCTTTGATGAGGAAACTGCCAAACTATGCAATCTTTATCAAATCCCTTATATGCCCGGCTGCATGACCATTACCGAAATGAAGCAGGCATTAACTGCAGGAGTAGACATCATAAAACTTTTCCCTGGAAGTGCTTTCGGCCCTGATTTTGTAAAGGCGGTTAAGGCGCCGCTGCCACAGGTTAATATTATGCCTACTGGCGGTGTCAACCTTGAAAATGTGGAGAAATGGATTAAAAATGGCTGCGTTGCTGTCGGAGTTGGCGGAAATCTGGTGGAGCCGGCGAAAACTGGCGATTACAACAAGATTACTGAAATAGCACAACAATATATAAATAAAGTCCAAGCAGCCAGAGGGAAATAAGATGATGAAAAAAGTAGTAACTTTCGGAGAAATCCTGCTTAGGCTGTCAACCAATATTGGCGAGCGGCTAAGCCGGGCAGGTCAAATCAATATGCACTATGGCGGTGCAGAAGCAAATGTCGCCATGTCACTGGCGCTGTTTGGCCATGAAGTTCATTTTGTCAGCAAAGTTCCTAATAACGTGCTAGGGATGGCGGCAGAAAATCATTTGAAATCCTATGGGGTTTATACCGATTATTTATTAAGAGGCGGTGACCGCCTTGGTACCTACTATGTAGAAACAGGAGTGGGTCCAAGAAGTGCTCAAGTCACCTATGACCGTAAATACTCTAGTGTTTCACTGCTTGAGTCGGCAGAACTCGATTGGGACCAAATTTTTAAAGATGTTGCACTCTTTCATGTAACCGGTATCACGGCAGCCCTATCGCCAAATATGCGTGAAGTCGTCTTGTACTCCCTGCAAAAAGCGAAAGAACATGGAGTGGCCATAAGCTTTGACTTTAACTATCGGGCCAAGCTGTGGAGCCAGCAGGAAGCGGCGGCGGCAATCCATTTATTCCTGCCATATGTCGATATCTGTTCCTGTGGTGAGCTGGATGCGATTTATCTATTGGGAATCAAGAGGGCACCTGAAGCTTTGAACCCTGACGAAAAACTGGCTTATTATTACCAAAAAGTAACCGATCTTTATCCAAATATCCAATATATCAGTTCTACTTTCCGTGGTGTCGTTTCTGCCTCGACAAATACACTGCAGGGGAATTTCTATAAAGACGGTATTCTGTATCAATCGAAGGTTTATCAGGTTGACAATATTGTTGACCGTGTCGGTGGCGGGGATGCCTTTGCCGCAGGAGTCCTGCATGGAATCTTGACAGGCATGGCCCCCGATGAGCTGATCAGCTTTGCAACCGCTGCCTCTGTGTTAAAGCATACAGTCTATGGGGACTGCAATATTTTTACAGCAAATGAAATTCTTTCATTTGCCAATAATGTGCATGGGAAAATTATTAGATAACTAGATTAGTAAACAATTAGTCAAGGAGGATGTCCATTATGGAAACACGTTATGCAAACCATCCCGATGAAATTAAACGTTATACAACAGATGAATTAAGGAAGCATTTCCTTGTAGAAACACTTTTCGAACCTGGAAAGGTGCATTTAACCTATACACATGTCGACAGGATGATCTTTGGCGGCGTTACACCTGCCGAGGGAGAATTAACAATCAAGCTGGATAAGCAATTGGGAGTTTCTTATTTTCTTGAGCGTCGTGAGTTAGGGATTATTAATATTGGTGGAGACGGTTCCGTTATTCTTGATGGTGTCGAATATGACATGCAGCGCCGTGACGGCCTATATGTCGGCAGAGGCACAAAAGAGGTGCTGTTCCGTTCTAATGATGCTGCCAACCCAGCTAAGTTCTATATCAATTCCACTCCGGCCCATCACACCTATCCAACGGTGAAAATTGACATCAATAATATCAAACCGCTGGAGGCCGGGGAGCCGGGAACATTAAATGTCAGGAAAATTTACCAATATGTTCATCCAAATGTGTGCGAAAGCTGCCAACTGCAAATGGGCTTGACCATGCTTGCACCAGGAAGTGTCTGGAACACAATGCCTTGCCATACACATGAGCGCCGCATGGAAGTGTATTTGTATTTTGATATGGAACCAGAAACGCGCGTGTTCCACTTTATGGGACAGCCAAATGAAACAAGACATTTGGTCATGAAAAATGAGCAGGCTGCCATTTCACCTAGCTGGTCCATTCATACAGGAACTGCTACCAGCAACTATACCTTCATTTGGGGCATGTGCGGCGAAAACATCACGTACGATGACATGGACCATGTCAAGATGGAAGAATTACGTTAATTCTTAAAAGATAAATAGATTTTTGGGAGGCTAATTCAGATGACAACACAGTTGGACAACTTTTCATTGGATTTCTTCGCATTAACTAATAAAGTGGCAATTGTCACAGGAGGCAATAAAGGAATCGGCCAAGGGTTAGCTGTGGCGCTCGCCAAAGCAGGTGCCGACCTGTTTATCGTCACGCATGGCCGCGACTGGGATGAAACCCGCGAGCTGATTGAAAAAGAAGGCCGCCGCGCCGAATTTTTCCAAGCAGATTTATCCAAGCGTGAGGTGATTGGCGACTTGGTGGCTGCCTGCAAACAGGCTTACGGTCGGATTGATATTCTTGTTAACAATGCCGGGACCATCCGCCGCGCACCGCTGCTTGAATATAAGCAGGAAGATTGGGATGCGGTGATGGATTTGAATCTAAACTCCGTTTATTTCCTCAGTCAGGAAGTGGCGAAGGTCATGGTGGAGCAAAAGAGCGGAAAAATCATCAACATTGCCTCCATGCTGTCTTTCCAGGGCGGGAAATTCGTTCCGCCATACACGGCGAGCAAGCATGCGGTAGCGGGCCTGACCAGAGCGTTTGCCAATGAACTGGCTCAGTACGGTGTCCAGATTAATGCGATTGCTCCGGGATATGTGGAAACGGCCAACACAGCCCCGATACGGGAAGATCAGGAACGGAAGAAGGAAATTACCGCACGCATCCCGGCAGGCCGTTGGGCAACCCCGACTGATTTAATGGGAGTGGTTGTGTTTCTGGCAAGCAGGGCATCCGACTATATGAATGGACACATCCTTGCCGTTGACGGAGGCTGGCTGGCCAGATAAGCAGTGGAAAGGATAAGCCGTACTGCATCCGGATTTGGTACGGCTTATTTTTAACAAACATATATTTGATGGAGGAATCGTATGAAAGCGAATATTGGAATTAGGGCCCATGATATTCCTCATCTGCCATTGGAAAAATTAACGAAGGAAATCGCAGGCTTTGGTCTGTCGAGCGTGCAGCTGGCTTTGGCTAAGTCATTTCCCGACCTTCATACGGGAGCAGGAAGCTTAACTCCAGGGCTTGCCCGCCATATCGGGGACGCCTTCCACAAAGAGAACCTGCACATTGCCGTATTGGGCTGCTATATTAATATGATTCATCCAGATCGATCGGAAAGACGGAAAGCGTTGGAGCGGTTTAAAGAACATATTCGTTATGCCCGTGATTTTGGCTGCAGCATTGTCGGAACGGAAACCGGAAATGTCTATCCCGAGATTGTTTATACTGAAGATAATTTTACGGAGCAGGCTTACCAGGAAGTGGTCGAGAGTGTCCGTGAAATTGTCAACGAGGCGGAGAAATTTGGGGTGATTGTCGGAATTGAAGGCGGAATTAACCATCCGATTCATACACCACAGCGGATGAGGCGGCTGCTCGATGATATTCCGTCCAATAACCTTCAAGTGATTTTTGACCCGGCGAATTTTTTAACGCCTGAAAATTATCTGCATCAGGAACAGGTTTTCGAAGAGGCGTTTGAGCTGTTCGGAAATCGAATCGCCATCGTTCATGCCAAAGATTTTATCATTGACAATCATTGGATCAAAATGGTCCCTGTCGGTACCGGGTTGTTAAACTATCAAGCCGTCTTTAAATATATCAAGCAGCAAAAACCGTACATTACTATTTTATTAGAAAGTACGAGGGAACCACATATTAATGACAGTATTGAGTACCTTCAGAAAAAGTTTGAAGAGGCACGTTAACATATTTTTTTAATGTGAATTGTTAACGTGAACATTTTATGAAATTTATCCCTAAAATATCGAAAGCTGGTGCTTTACTAATGAAGAAGTTCATGGATGAGAATTTCCTTTTGAACAATGAAACGGCCATCCGTCTTTACCACGATTACGCAAAGGATATGCCGATTATCGACTATCATTGCCACTTAAGTCCAAAAGAGATCTATGAAAACAAAACCTTCAAAAATATCACCGAGATCTGGTTATATGGCGACCATTATAAATGGCGGGCGATGCGGGCTAATGGCATTGATGAAGAATATATAACAGGCAGTGCCGATGACTATGATAAATTCCTGGCGTGGGCAAGAACGGTCCCGATGACAATCGGAAATCCTTTATATAACTGGACACACTTGGAGCTGCAGCGTTTCTTCGGAATTGATGACATTTTGAACGAAAATAGCGCACCGCAAATTTGGGAGAAAGTCAATGCGTCTCTGAACAGTGAAGGCTTTGGAGCAAGAGATTTAATTAAGAAATCAAACGTGGAAGTCGTTTGCACAACCGATGATCCGATCGACAATCTGGAATATCACTTAAAATTAAAGCAAGATGGCGATTTTGATGTTCAAGTATTGCCAAGTTTCCGTCCGGATAAGGGCCTTGAAATCAATCGTGACGGCTACCGTGAATGGGTACAGAAGCTGCAAGAGGTATCAGGCATGGAAATCACAGCTTATGAGCAGTTTTTGCAAGCGCTTGAAGCACGGGTCCGTTTCTTCCATTCAGTGGGCGGCAGAGTGTCTGACCATGCCATCGATACGATGATGTTTGCCGAAACAACGAAAGAAGAAGCTGCGGCTATTTTTGCTGAAGCCCTAAAGGGTAATAAGGTATCCCTTGAAGACGAGAAAAAGTACAAAACCTATACACTGAAATTCCTTGGCGGCTTATATTCCGAATTGGGATGGGCGATGCAGCTGCATATAAATGCACTGCGCAATAACAACACCAGAAGGTTTAAGCAACTTGGTCCGGACACAGGATATGACTCGATTAATGATGATCAAATTGCCAAACCGCTTGTCAGGTTACTAGATGGAATTGAAGAGGAAAGCGGCCTGCCCAGAACCATTATTTATTCATTGAACCCAAGTGACAATACTGTGATTGCAGCGGTGATCGGTTCGTTCCAGGGCAACGGCATTCCGGGGAAAATCCAGTTTGGTACGGCATGGTGGTTTAACGATAATAAATCCGGCATGCTCGAGCAAATGCAAGCTCTCTCCAACCTTGGATTGTTCACCCGCTTTATCGGAATGCTGACAGATTCGCGGAGTTTCCTGTCTTATACAAGACATGAATACTTCAGAAGACTCGTTTGCTCGTTAATTGGCGAATGGGTGGAAAACGGAGAAGTGCCGAATGATCTTGACTTTTTGGGCAAAGTGGTTCAGGGCATTTCCTATCACAATGCAAAAGAGTACTTTCAGTTTCAAGAAAAGGAACTGGCTGTCCATTAAAGAGCAGAGAGCGGCTGAGGGGCTATGAAGTTCTATTTTTCCCATTATGGTAAAATAATTGGAAAGCTACTAGATAAAGGGTGAAAACATGGTTACGATTAAAGACATTGCCAAAATCGCAAATGTTTCCCATACAACCGTGTCACGGGCATTGAATGACAGCCCGCTGATTAAACCGGGGACAAAAAAGAAGATCCTTGAGATAGCCTCTCAGCTTAACTATACACCGAATTATAATGCCAAAAGCCTGGTGACCCAACGGTCTTATACAATAGGGCTGTTTCTGACAAGTATTACCCACGGTACATCATCAAGCTTTTTTGTTGAAACCGTCAAAGGGGTTAATCAAATTATTAACCAGGACTATAACTTGTTTGTCAGAGGAATTGATGACATTCGGGATTATTCAACGATTCACAACAAACGGTTCGATGGCATTATTTTAATGAGTCAAAGTGAAGAGGATAATGACTTTATTGCCTACCTTAAAGAAAAACAGATTCCTTGTGTCGTATTAAACCGCGATATAGGCGACCCGTCGATCATCAATATTCTCTCCAATGATCGGGAAGGATCCACGCAGGCCGTCAAGCATGTGCTGCAAAAAGGTCATCGCAATATTGGGCTAGTGGAAGGGATTACTGGATTTAAATCATCGATGGAGCGGAGAGAAGGATACTTAAAAGCCCTGATTGATTCTAATATACCGATTAAAACTGAATACATCATTCAAGGTAATTATGATATGGAAAGCGGATATCGGGCGATGGAACGACTGCTTTCACTTGATCAGCCGCCGACAGCGGTTTTTTGCTCCAATGACGACATGGCCATTGGCGCGATCAATGCGGCGTTCGCGCGCGGCGTCAATGTACCGGACGATATTTCTATTGTCGGCTTTGACGACATTGAATTTGCCCGTTACACGAATCCATCGCTTACTACTGTCAAAAGACCAATTGAAAAAATCAGTACCTTAGGAGCCAACAAAATTTTGCAGATGATGAGCTCAGACGACCCTAGTGAAACGAACGGCGAAAAAATCTTTGTTGAAACGGAACTGGTGATCCGAAAGTCTGTTAAACCATTATTGTAAAAATACTGCTGGTCAATTGACTGGCACACATCATTTTGTTAACGTGTGCATAACATTTTGGAGGGATTAGATATGGAAAAATTAACGAGAAATTTAGTCAAAGATGCCCCACGCTTTCCGGAAAAAGTGCTGCAATTTGGGGAAGGAAATTTCCTGAGGGCATTTGTGGATTGGCAAATTGATGTTTTAAACAAGGAAGCTGATTTTAATGGCAGTGTTGTTGTTGTCCAGCCGCTCGGCCAAGGCATGGTTGAAAAGCTAAATGAGCAGGATGGACTTTACACGCTCTTCCTGCAAGGAATGAAAGACGGAAAAGCCGTCCGGGAGCATACCGCTATTACCAGCATTAGCCGGGGCTTAAATCTTTTTACTCAGTACGACCAGTACTTGGAGCTGGCCGCCAATCCAGAACTAAGGTTTATTTTTTCCAATACAACAGAAGCCGGTATTGCCTTCGATGAAAACGACCGTCTGGAGGACCGCCCGCAAAGCAGCTACCCAGGAAAATTGGCAGCATTCCTCTATCAACGGTATCAAGTTTTTAACGGGGATAAGGAAAAAGGCTTTATTATCGTTCCGTGTGAGCTGATCGACCGCAATGGTGAAAAGCTAAAGCAAATTGTCCTTCAATACGCCGAATTGTGGAATCTTGGTGAAGAGTTTGTTCAATGGCTTGAAGAAGCAAACACGTTCTGCTGTAGCCTGGTTGATCGGATTGTCCCTGGCTTCCCGCGGGATAACATTGATGAAATTACTGCTGAACTTGGCTATAAAGATGATCTTGTCGTTGTCGGCGAGCAGTTTCATTTATGGGTAATCGAAGGACCACAATGGATTCGCGAAGAGTTTCCAGCCCATAAAGCAGGGCTAAACACCCTATTTGTAGATGATATGACTCCTTACAGGACAAGAAAGGTTCGGATCCTAAACGGTGCCCATACCGCGATGACGCCTGTATCTTACTTATATGGTTTGGATACTGTGGCCCAAGCTGTTGACCATGAAGTGGTGGGAGAGTTTATCAAGGAATTGGTTTACGAGGAAATTATTCCAACACTGGACCTGCCTCTAGATGAATTAAACTCCTTTGCCGATGCAGTAGTAGAAAGATTTAGAAATCCGTTCATTCAACACTTTTTAATGAGCATTTCTTTAAACTCGATGTCCAAATTCAAAACAAGAGACTTGCCATCCCTGCTTGAGTACATCAACCGCAAACAAGAATTGCCAAGAAAGCTTGTGTTCTCGCTGGCAGCATTAATCGCCTTTTATAAAGGTAAGCGTGGCGATGAGGATATTAAACTTGCGGATGACCAGGATATTCTTGAATTATTTGCTGAGCAATGGAGCAAGTACGATGGAACGAATGCCAGTGTTGAAGCCATTGTAAAGAACGTATTGGGATACAAGAAAAATTGGGAGACTGATTTAAACGAAATATCGGGATTAACGGCAGCTGTTACGAACGATCTTTTTGAAATTTTGACTAAGGGCATGCAACAAGCGGTGAAAGCTGTTTTAGGGCAAAAAACTGCGAACTAGGGGAGAGAAGGACCATGTTGGACTTTACACAAATTAATGATACTGACAATGTCGTTGTTGCACTGAAGGATTTACCGGCTGGCCATGTCATTACGGTAAAAGAGAAATCGATTGAACTAAAGCAGGATGTAGCCAAAGGCCATAAGATAGCGCTTAGGCCAATTGCGGTCAATGAATATGTCATCAAATATGGCTATCCAATCGGCCATGCTATTACGGAAATATCCGCTGGGGAACATGTTCATACCCATAATACGAAAACAAATTTAGATGGAATCAAAGAGTACCAATTTAATCAAAAACTTAATTCCAACCCATATAAACTGGAAAACTTAACCTTCGAGGGCTATCGCCGGAAAAACGGCGAGGTCGGTATCCGCAATGAGCTTTGGATTGTGCCGACAGTGGGCTGTGTCAATGGCATGGCCGAGCGCATGCTTAAGCTGTTTGAAAAGGAAGTTGGCGATATCACTCCGTTTGAAAGCGTCCTTGTACTGAAGCATAATCTTGGCTGCTCCCAATTAGGAGATGACCATGAGAATACCCGCAAAATTTTGCGTGACGCTGTCCATCATCCGAATGCCGGCGGCGTTCTGGTAATGGGGCTTGGCTGCGAGAACAATAATCTGTATGAGTTCAAGGAAAGCTTGGGTGAATATGACGAAGAGCGCGTAAAGTTTCTTGTTTCTCAAGAAGTGACCAATGAAATTGAAGCAGGGGTCGAGCTTTTAAAAGAAATCTATGAAGCTGCAAAACATGATAAGCGTGAAACAGTGCCATTATCAGAATTAAAAGTTGGTTTAAAATGTGGCGGTTCTGACGGCTTCTCAGGAATTACTGCCAACCCGCTACTGGGCAGATTCTCTGATTTCCTTGTCGCTCAAGGCGGAACAACCGTTTTAACGGAAGTGCCGGAAATGTTTGGTGCTGAAACGATTCTTATGGAGCGGGCAGCCAATAATGAAATCTTTGAAAAAACGGTTCATTTAATTAATGACTTCAAGGAATACTTCATTGAAAACAAACAGCCTGTTTATGAAAATCCATCGCCAGGGAACAAAGCCGGCGGGATTACTACATTAGAAGATAAATCGCTTGGCTGTACACAAAAAGCAGGCACCTCCACGGTAACCGATGTTCTTAAATACGGTGACCGCCTGCAGGAAAAAGGGCTTAACCTACTAAGTGCTCCTGGTAACGATTTGATCGCCTCTTCCGCGTTGGCAGCGGCAGGCTGTCAATTGGTGCTGTTTACAACAGGCCGCGGAACGCCATTCGGGTCATTCGTGCCAACCATGAAGATTTCAACCAATACGCCGCTGTATGAGACAAAACCGCATTGGATTGACTTTAATGCCGGAGTATTGCTTGAGAAGGAGTCCGAGTTTGTTTTACGAGAGTTTATTGATTATATCATCAAAGTTGCAAGCGGTGAACTTGTCAATAACGAGAAAAATGACTTTAGGGAGATTGCGATTTTTAAAACCGGAGTCACCCTATAGGCTTATAGCTGACGGGCAGTAATGCTGCTGCCCGTTAAACCAGTACGTAGTTAGGAAGGGAAAATCATAAACCGGGAGGAAAACCATGGAACTGACTGCAGCCTCCAGCCTCTATAATATTAGGGATTTTGGAGCCATAAATGACGGAAAGACCTTGAATACTTCAGCCATATCAAAAGCGATTGATACCTGCTCAGCGCAAGGCGGCGGTACTGTATATGTACCCTCAGGCACTTTTCTTACAGGGGCGATTATTTTAAAAAGTAATATCAATCTCTATTTGGACGCAGGTGCCACTCTAATGTTCAGTAACGAGGTGACGGAATATCCTGTTGTGGAATCACGCTGGGAAGGTGTGAAACGGCAGGTTTATGCCTCCTGTGTTTATGCGGAAAATGCAGAAAATGTTTCTGTAACCGGGCGCGGTACATTGGACGGAAACGGCCAATTTTGGTGGGATTTGTATTGGCAGGAGAAAAATGAATATCCAAGACCAAAGCTGGTAAGCTTTGACGGTTGCAAACATGTTCTTATTTCTGGTGTGAAAATGGTCAACTCGCCTAGCTGGACGGTCAATCCGATTTGCTGTGAAGATGTCACAATTGATGGTATCAGCATAGTGAATCCGGCCGATTCTCCAAATACGGATGGCATTGACCCGGAATCTTGCCAAAACATCCGAATTTCCAACTGCCATATCGATGTTGGCGATGATTGCATTGCCATCAAAGCAGGTACAGAGGATACTGCCGAACGGGTTCCGTGTGAGAATATAACGATTACTAATTGTACGATGATCCACGGCCATGGCGGTGTTGTGTTTGGCAGTGAGATGAGCGGGGATATCCGTAATGTAACAGTCAGCAATTGTGTGTTTGAAGGAACCGACCGAGGCATCCGCTTTAAGTCAAGACGCGGCCGCGGCGGGGTTATTGAGGATGTCCGGGTGACCAATATTGTGATGAAGAGCGTTATTTGCCCGTTTATTGCCAACCTCTATTATTATTGGGGACCACGTGGAAATGACAAATATGTTTGGGATAAAAATCCTTACCCGATTACAGAGGAAACACCTGCATTCCGCCGAATTCATTTTTCCAATATTACTGCTCGTGAAGTGAGTGCAGCTGCCGGATTTTTATACGGATTGGCTGAAAGGTATGTCGAGGATATTACGTTTGACCGGGTATCCGTTCATATGGCTGATGATGCCGAACCGGGACTGCCAGCGATGATGGCAGAGCTTGAACCGATGAAACAGCGAGGATTTTTCTGTAGTAATGTTAGGGATATCGTGTTTAATCAAGTAACGATTTCTAATCATGAAGGCCCTGCATTCATCGTCGAAAATGGAGAGGATATTGAGATTACTGGCTGCCGGGCCAAGCATGCCCGCACGAGTGACCCATTGGTTGTTTTCAAAAATGCGGTTGTTTCAAAATAGTTCTGGTTTCGCAATTTGTGAGATTATTAGTAACTTGTAGGTAAGCTGTTGTAGTCGAATATAAAATTTATAAAGAAGTGTGTTCAGTGGAAAATTTTAAAATGAAACTGACGAGGAAGACGGTTCCGCTGCTTGATAAATATTTATCCGGGGAAACAATTCATTTCAAAGAAATGATTGCCATTATGATTCCCATCATCGTTGACCAGGCTTTTCTTGTTCTGATGAGCTTTTTAAACACGGCGATGGTGAGTTCGGCCGGTGTTGCTGCAGTCAGTGCCGTTAGTATGGTAGATTCCTTAAATATTTTCCTCGTTAATGTGTTTATCGCTGTAGCCACTGGCGGCACCGTGATCGTGGCCCAATATACGGGGGCCGGGAACATGAAGATGGCGAGCAAAACAGCAATACAGGCTATTTCTGCTGTATTGCTATTTTCAGTCCTGATTGGCGCACTTGTCATTGTTTTTCACACCCAAGCCTTACAGATTCTGTTTGGCAAAGCGGATGAGGACGTCTTCCGTAATGCGAAACTCTATCTAATCGGCAGTTGCCTGTCCTACCCATTCATGGGAATCTTTCAAGCGGTATGCGGCGCACTGCGCGGAATTGGCGATACGAAACCTACTTTAAAATTATCGATCATTTTGAATCTGACGAACACAGCTTTAAATGTATTGTTCATCCTGATTTTAAAAATGGGTGTTCTGGGTCTGGTGATTTCGATTCTTCTTTCCAGAATCGTTGGTATGGCGGCTTCTTTGATTTATATCATAAAGTACAATGAGACAATCCACTTTCAATTTAAGAAGGCTTTGCAAATTGATTTTTCGATTATAAAAAAAATCATGTTTATCGGCCTTCCGTTTGCCGCGGAACAGATGTTTTTCAGCGGCGGGAAACTGTTAACCCAGACATTTATTGTTCAATTGGGGACGTTCGCATTGACGTCCTATGCCATCGGCAATTCTTTCATTCTACTATTTCAGATTGGGCCTAATGCCTTGACCATCGCAGCGATCACCATTGTGGGCCAATGCATCGGGCACAGAAATATCGCTGATGCCAGGAAATTCACCAAATCAATGGCGGGGCTTTCCTCGCTCCTGTTTATCGTTTTCGGTGCAATTATTGTTCCGTTATATCCGTTATTGATAAAAATGTTCAGCCCGCCCGATGAAATTGCCAGGACCGTGTTCATACTTGTGCTAATTTCAGCATTTGCTCAGCCGATTTTGTGGCCGCATAGTTTCATCATGCCATCGGCGTTGCGCGCTGCGGGAGATTCAACCTTTACCTCGGTTGCCTCGCTGCTGTCGATGTGGCTTGTGCGGGTTGTTCTCGGCTATATTTTGGGAATTACTCTTGGATTTGGCATCATCGGCATTTGGACGGCGATGGTGATTGAATGGGGTGTCCGCGGACTGATTTTCTCGTGGAGATTTAAAGGGAAGACTTGGTATACTCATAAACTGGTTTAATATTAAAAAGTATAAATTTTAAAAAGAGAGGGCTTTCCAGCTGCTAATAACCTGACTATCTGGAAAGCCCCACAGCCAATTCTTTCGGCATTTTGCAAAATGATTTTAAAAATGAAAACGTTAACAATTATAAAGGAGGTGGTGTGGCAAAATAAAAAACTGGTTTGGCCGTAGGACCTAAAAAAATTAAGGTGGGATAAGAGTTGAAGAAATGGATTAAGGTTGTAGCACTAGTTCTTGTCTTCTTTATGGCAACTGGCAATTTCGGAGTGGTTTCGTTTGCGAATGCAGCATCCTCCGGCTCGGTTGCAGCTCCTGTAAATCTGCAGGTTCCGAGATTAGCTTATGATGAAAACAGCATTACATTAGTTTGGGAAAAGCCTAAAGAGTATAGTAATATTGCAGATTTCAATATTTATATGGATGGCGAAAAAATTGGCAGTGCACTAAAGGATAACAGCGGTCCTGCCAAAGCTTATATTGATAATTTTTATAAAAATATTGATAAAGACAATTTCCATACAAAAATTTTAATTCACAATTTCAAGGTCAAGAATTTAAAACCGGATACATCCTATGAATTTTACGTAACCTCGGTAACCGCGGCCGGGGTAGAATCTCAACCTTCCAATAAAATAACGGCAAAAACGACAATGGAGCCAGAGGTGTTTAACATTGTCGATTTTGGAGCAAAAGCTGATGATAATGTAAAAGATACGGAAGCAATTCAAGCTGCCATCGATGCGGCCACAGCTGGCTCCAAAGTGTTAATCCCTGAAGGCAAATTTATTTCAGGAGAAATTTGGCTTAAATCGGATATGACATTGCAAGTGGACGGCCATTTGCAGGCGTCATTAGATGCTAATGATTATAGCGGAAATTTCTGGGTATATGATTATTCGACCGATGAGCGTTCCTATTCATTAATCAATGCCCATACATATGATTATGGCAGTCTTAAAAATATTAGGATTGTTGGAAAAGGGATTATTGATGGTAACGGATGGAAAGAAGACCCTGCAAACAAGACAATTGACGAGTTAGGAAATCAACTTCCACGTTTACTAGCAGGCAGCAACTCTTTAGTAACAGGTGGAGTAAAAGTTGAAAATGGGCAGATGAGCCCATTAAACCTCGCTTCTGATAAAACATATGGAATTTTGGGAGCAATCCAATCCTATGCCTCCCAGCAGAAAGGCATGAATGCCAAGTCCGCCTATTCCACTCGTTCCAATTTGATTACGGTGCGCGGTGTGGATGGTATGTACTATGAAGGGATCACGCAACTGAATCCTGCCTTCCACGGCATTGTCAATCTTCATAGTAAAAACATTGTTGTAAATGGTACGGTCGCTACTACTTACGATGGAAATAATGCTGACGGATTTGAATTTGGCGACTCGCAAAATATAATGGTTTTCAACAACTTCGTTGATACTGGTGATGACGCGATTAACTTTGCTGCGGGTATGGGACAGGCTGCCGCTGGCGAGGAGCCAACAGGAAAAGCGTGGATTTTTGACAACTATATACGAGAAGGCCATGGCGGTGTTGTAACAGGAAGCCATACCGGAAGTTGGTTCCAGGATTTTGTCGTTGAGGATAACATCATGTATAAAACGGATGTTGGCTTACGGGCTAAAACAAACACACCAATGGGCGGCGGAGCAAAAAATGTCCTTTTTAGAGACAATGCCTTAGAAGGTATTGATGGGGATGCCCCATTTGTATTTACATCAGATTATAGTGACCCAAATGCGGCCATTTCGTATGAACCGGCAAAGGAAATTTCCCATTTTAAAGATATGGAAATCAAAAATGTCACTGTTCGCAATCAAGGTGGCAGCAAAAAGCAAGCAATATTGGTAAAAGGCAATAGTGATGTAGGGGAAGTTTACCACGAAAATATTACTTTTACGAATGTAAAATTTGATAATGTATTTTCAGCAAACCTGAATTACGCAAAAGATTTCAAATTTAACAATGTTGTCTTTACGAATGTTAAAGATAACAGCGGAGATCCTTGGAGAATCACAAATTCGACTGGTATTCAGTTTGAAGGCACGACAACTTCTAGCGTTGTATCCGAGGATGCAGCCCAGAAACCAATTTGGCCTGTCGGTTCCAGCGTCCAAGCACAATCCTCCGATGATGGAAAAAGTATAACATTAACATGGGATCCAGCCTTGGATAATAAGGGTGTAAAAGGCTACACAGTCTATAAAAATGGTGAAAAAGTCAGTTCTGATTATACGACGACAACAGGAGAAACAACTTTTACTGTAACTGGATTAACGCCGGCAACCGAATATACCTTTAAAGTCGAGGCTGCGGATGAAACAGGAAACCGTACTTCCAATGGGCCTGAACTGAAAGTGAAAACTTTGGGTGAAGCAGATACAACAGCGCCGGTTCTTCCGCAGAATACACAAATTAAACAAGCAACAACCACGATTCCAGCCAGTGATACTTTCAGTGGCAAGAGCGTTGAAATTGTCTATCCGGGATTTACCTGGGGGTCTGTCACCTGGGAGGCAGCAAGTGATGAGACAGGCATTGCGGGATATAATGTGTATGCAAACGGAAAATTAAATGGATTCGCCACAACAAACAAATATACGTTAACACAGCTAGAACCTGGTACAAAGTATCAAGTTACTGTGGAGGCCGTAGACATTGCAGGCAATATAGCACCATACAGCAGTTCTGTAGAAATTCAGACGCAAGTTCCATATCCTATTGGGGCACCATCATTTAAAGGTGATTTAACAGCCGAGGTTGGAAATGATGGAACTAGTGTAATTCTTTCCTGGAATAAAGCGACTGCAATTAATCAAGACGTAATTGGTTACCGGATTTATGTAAATGGACAGCCGATTATGCCGGATGGCACTAAATTTACACCAATAAATGATTCAATGACAACTAAGGATACTACCTATACTGTGACTGGATTAGAAAAAGGCAAAGCCTATACCTTTAAAGTTGAAGCAGTCGGACAAGGAACTAAATATACAATCAGGGAAAGACTTTCCGATGTTATTCCTAATGGCCTTCAAGAATTGAAAAGCTATAGATGGAGCGGTTTTGGTCCAAGCGCCACAGTTTCACTAGTGAATAAAGAGGACATTCCGAATAAACCAGAAGGTGAACAACCAGAAGCAAAACCGACAGATGCTAATAATGGCAAGGATGTGACCGCGCCAGCAAAGAATGCTATCGACAACAGCAAACAATCGTCAAACGGGGAACATTTGCCTAATACAGCAGGACAAGCCTACAATATTCTGCTAGTCGGCTCGATTATTTTGATTATTGGAGCTGCTATCTTATACATGAATAAAAGAAAAAGGGCATAATCAGTTTGTTTGAAGAAAATGATTCGCTCAGGGTAATCCCTGAGCGAATTTTTTATGGGTGTTATTTTATTTTTCGAAAGCTAGCCCGAGAAGCCGCCAGGTAAAGGAGGATGAATACCAGCACCACGGTCACCGTCAGCGGAAGGTAAAGCGGACCTTCCACTTTTCCGTTTGTAAAAGATTCTGAAGCGGCACTAGTCAGCATAGCCGGGCTCCATTCCATCCATTTTTCTAGAAGCGATGTTAGCAGGGAGAGGATTATGCTTAATAATAGGGCAAATGCGGCTACCAGCCCGCTGCTTTTCAATTGACTGCTCAGAAAAACAGTAACCGTGACGATAAATAAAATCCAGTAGAAATAAAGGCCTGTTCCTTGAATCAGTTTTACAAATGCAAAGTCGCCAATCAATAGATTCGTATAATACCAGGCAGCCAGCATACCAAGGAAGACCGCCATGAGACTAAGGAGAATCGCACTCAGCCATTTAGCCGTAATATAGGACATATAGTGTACTGGCTTTACCAGAATCGCTTTGATCATGCCGCTTCTCCGTTCCGTAGACACAATACCCATAAAGGCGAGAACAAGGATGAGGATGCCCATCTGGTTAAGCTGGCCGAGGGTTTGGGCGAGCACTTCGCCGCTTGATGGCAGCGGGATTTTTATAACGGCCCCTTTCGGCAGGTTGGTGGCATTTTTCATGATTTCTGGCATGTAGTAGCTTGTCACCGGCTGCATGAGTCCCAATAACATGAAGGTGAGCGGAATCCAGATTATTTTATAATTGCGGGTCATTTCCATCCATTCTTTGCGAAATAATACGAACCACTTGCTCATTTCCCCACCACCTTCATGAATAAGTCTTCAAGCGATGTTTGCCCGACAGTAAATTCCGTTACTGGCAGTTTTTTCGCAGCCATTTCCGCGATTAGCGCATTTCTTGCCTGTGATACATCGTTCACGAAGATCGTAACCGTGCCTTTCACGGCATCGATTTTAGAGACGACATCCCACGTTCCAATGGTCCGGGACCATGCCTCTAAATCTTCATCGGCGGAAATAATGATCACGTCCTGCTGGTGGTTGCGGCGCAGTTCCTGAAGCGATCCGGTGATGGCGAGTTCACCCTTGTTGATCATAATCACATCGTCGCAAACCTCTTCGGCGTCATGGAGAATATGGGTTGAGAACAGAATGGTCATTTTTTCCTTCAGCATTTTCATCATCTCGAGAATTTCTCGGCGTCCTACTGGGTCGAGCGCAGAGACCGGTTCATCCAGCATCAGTAGCTTTGGCTCATGAATCAGGGCTTGGGCAATTCCGAGACGCTGCTTCATACCACCGGAAAAGCCGCCAATTTTGCGTTTTTTGGCATCGGCAATTCCCACAAGCTCTAGGAGTTCATCGGCTCGCTTGATTACCGCTGTTTTGGACATTCCCGAAAGCTCGCCCATAAAGATGAGGAATTCAAGGGCATTCATCCATGGAAAAAACACCGGTTGCTGCGGCAAATAGCCGATATGAGCCCGATAATCGGCTTGTTCAGTTCCGAGAAAGGCAATCCTTCCGCTAGTTGGCGCAAGCAGACCGGCAAGCATCTCCAGTGTCGTCGTCTTTCCTGCTCCATTCGGACCCAGCAGCGCGACGCAGCGGCCTGCTTCAATTGAAAACGATAAGTCGTTAACGGCTGTTAGCTTGCCGAACGACTTGGTTAATGAGGTTACTTCCATGATCTTCATCTTTTTAACCTCCCCCTTTACAAAATGTGGTTATGTCTGTTTTTTGCCCAGGATGAAATACAAAATCGGCCCAAGGATATTAATGAAAAGGATGATGAGCACCCACATCCATTTTGGTCCGTTTGTCTGTTCAGCTTTCGAAAGGTCAATTAACGCGACAATAATCAAGATTAGCTGAATGACAAGTAACGGGGCTATCAATGCCCAGCTAAGATTAGATAATTGCATTCCGGTTTCCTCCTTTTCTATAAAAAAAAATCGCCCAAACAATCATAAACAATTTATGATGTAAGAGCGTTAAAAGCTTCAAGTTATTCTAGTTTTATTATACACCTTCCGTTTGCAAGAGAAAGTTATTTTGGGAGTTCCACGTGAAACAAAAAAACAGGGATGATTGTGGCGACTTTTGTGCCGCTACAATCATCCCTATTGTTCTTCGTTAGTAAACAATGACCGGGTCGTACGTGCTAAGGTTGTCATACACAGCTTTCATAAAGTTAGGTTGCACGTTGACGCAACCGTTTGAACCGGCATTGAGATAGGCGTTGCTTGCCCAGTTTGTCCGCCAGCTGGCATCGTGGAACCCTTGGCCGCTGTTGGTAAACGGCACCCAGTAATTGACCTTGATTGCATAAGGTGTGCCTGCTGTATCGCCAGTTAGCGTGTATTGTTGCCGTTTATAAAGGACATACCAAACGCCAGGTGACGTATCCTTTCCGGTACTATGTTTGCCGGTGACCACATTGGTAGTGGCGGCCAATTTTCCGTCTTTATAAATCCATATCCGCTGTTCGGCAATCGATACTTCCGCATATGTGTTGCCAATGCCATTGTTCGCGGTTGTTTCATACCCATAGCCTTCACCTTTCCAGCCTTTACCGATGATGTTCGCAGCAGAAACCGATGTCTCTCCCGTTTCAAAAGCCTTCTGAACCATTGCCGTTTCTTTTTTTACGTCCAAAGCCCAGCCATAGCCTTGACCTTTGACAGTTATGACCTTGCCAGAATGGGTCTTAAATGTAAAATTTTTATTTAATGTAGATTGGGTATCATTGATTTCAGTAATTTTGCTTTTAATATCACTAGGGTCTATGGCAATCTGTAAATCCTTTGATACAGTGGCACTTTTGATTAGCTCACTGGCTTTTAAAGAATGAACTTGATCCTGTACCTTGTATTCAATCGATTGGCCAAGAAGTTCCTTGAGCTTTTTCTCTTCGTTCTTTACTATTTCGCTGTCTTCTCTGATAGGCTGTAGGTATACAGGCTCTATACGAATATCGCTTTTATAATACTGCTTGTCGTAATCCTTCAAAAGGCTGGCAACATCAAATTGTTCCCCATCCATGCTTTTGGAGATGGATATTTTACCCTGTTCGAGCTTAACAAAAGCATCGACTGGTGCTTTCAATGTTTCATTCATGGACAGAAGCTTTTCTTCAACAAGCTTTTTCATTGTCTGAGTGCGATACTGGCCTGCCTCATCTGGAATCAGCTGATAATCTTTTTTCTTGAAAGAAGGGAAAAAAGTCCACTGGTTTTTCAGCAATTTCTTCACTTCAGGCAAATCCTTTTCGGTAAAGCCCAACTTTGTATCTTCTTCATCCAGGATTTGCTGCTCCCCGACAAAGACCCTGTTTTTTAATGAGGCTGTTTTTAACTTTTTAACGGTTTGATCAGCAGTCAGCCCACCCACTTTTATTGCATTTATCGTAACCTGCGAGTTGAATCGGGTTGCCTGATAATAACTGATTCCGGCAACGATGAGTGCAAGAACTGTGATACTGGCGATTACGGCCATCTTCCAGCCTTTGGACTTTTGCTTTGACTTCACCCGTGATTTTCCTATTTCTTCAACTGGTTTTTTCTTTGTACTGCTCATAAATCCTTACCCCCGACTGCCTGCTATCCTCGGTAGAATTGTCTACCGCTTAATAAAATCTTTATATGAAACTCTTGATTTAGTTTACCTTATTATTCTTAAATTATCACGAATATTTAACTGGAATTTACAATATCATGACAAACAGATGTCAATTATTTTTCTTCAAATTTTATTAAAATAGTGAAGTTTTAGATTTTGGGATGTTTGTGAATCTTTTTTCAATTCTTTGACGTAAAAGATATAATAATAGTTACAGTTACCGCCCATAGAATAAAAGGGGGAGAAACTTTGGTAGAGAAAAAGTACCCTAAACGAAAGACCTGGATTTTTAGAATTGTCTTGGCTTTATTGATTATTTCAATCGTTTATGCCATTTATATGTTTTTCAATGCCCCATCAGAGCCTTCCGAAAATGAATATGAACGGGTAAAAAGCGATTATGTGCTGATGATTTTGCAATGTGTCTTCGGCAGTATTATTATTTTCCTGCCGTCAAAGGTGGAGCAGCGGTTTCGCATCGATATCCCCGACATCATGGAAATTATTTATTTTATCTTTTTATTTTGTGCCATCTACCTTGGGGAGGTTCGCAATTTCTATTTTAGAATCCCCTATTGGGACCTGATTCTCCATTGCTTTAGCGCGGGAATGTTAGGGGCACTGGGCTTTGTTATTGTCCAATATTTTAATGATACGGAAAAAATAAAAATCCAATTAAGCCCGTTTTTTGTGGCATTATTTGCGTTTTGTTTCGCACTGGCCTGCGGTGCTGTCTGGGAGATTTATGAATTTGCTGCAGACGGTCTGCTTGGCACCAATATGCAAAAATTTATCACTGCCGATGGGACGGTGTTAATTGGGCGGGACGCGGTTGCCGACACGATGGAGGATATGATTGTCGATACGTTGGGGGCCATTGTAGTATCGACCCTTGGCTATTTTAAGCTGCGCAATCAGCAACAGAAAGCTAGTCATACTGCCGTTGTTGGAAAACAAGTATGATGAATGGAAGAGTTCTAGAATAATAGTAAACAATGAAGAAAAAAAGCCCTTCAGCTCATGTTAGAGCCGAAGGGCTTTTCAATAGTGATTATTTTGCTCGAAGTGCTTTGATCGCTTTTACAACCAGGATGATATAGCCAATCATTAGTCCGTAGCCGACCACAAGAATTAGAAGTGGTACATACTCCGGAGTAGTGCCGGAATCGGTGGACATTCCTGCCAAGAATAGCGGGGCAATTGGAAGCATCAATACACCCGGGCCTGAGCCAATTAATAGTAATGCACCAGGAGCAAGGGCAATCCATGGCCAAATGGGCTTCTTCTTTTGGACAGTGGTGGTCTTAGATAATTCCAGTGGGTCTATATCCTTGAAATATTCATTCAAAAAGCTCTTTTTTTCACGATTATAATGTTGAATCGCTCCATATGCCCGCTTCATTCCCCAAAGAGTAACTACAAGAATACAAAGGGCAATGGTCATATAGATAATCGTGAAAAAACTCAATTCATTTGCTTTCCAAAATGACATAAATAATATAAAAAATATGCCAGGAAAAGCTGAAAGCAAAAATAATCCACCGCCAATAAGGACAATCCAGGCCCATATTGGCTGTTGCAGGTTCGATTGAGACATTAACATTCTCCCTTTGTTCATAGAATAAATCTATTATAAATAAATAGTATGGTAAAAAATAGTATTTTTTACCTAATGTACAGATTCCACAAAACCTTCTTTTTTCCCTTCTGATGAAATTAAAAAATGAATCACAAGGACAGTATGGGAACGAATATTTTACCTTGAAGGTATATATATAATTCGTTATAAAGGGAGGGACTTTCTATGGGGATTGACCAACATGGTTATCTTGGTGCGATAGACGATGCAATGGCCAAGGGTATGGCTGCAAAGGAAGTTGCTTGCTCGATTACTACTGGCTTCAGGGTGATTCCATCGTTGCGGAACGCACCGGGTCTTAATCCATATCATGCTTCAGTCGCTGATGTTGGCTACGGATTTGATGCAGTCAGAGGTACAATTAAGCGGCTCCGCGAAAATGAACCAATCCCTCTTTGGAAGGAAATGCTTGTCTTTGACCTCGATACATTAAGAATCAGCGAAAAACAATTGAACCCGAATTTTGAACTGGTGGCGCAAGAGGCAGGCCCAGATACCTACTATTTAATAGAACAAAGCCGCCAACTCAACAGGCAGATTTCTGGAAAAATTTACGAAGCGATCCGATATGGCATGGATTTTTTTGGATCGGAATGGGATGTGATTCTTAAACGCGTTCAAAATGTTCAAGCTATTCCACGTTTGTAGGGAGGGGATGGAATGCCGCAAAACGTTCAAATAAGTGAAGCAGAAAAACAGCGATTATTAGAATGGTGGGAAGCTACAGAACAAGGGACAGTAGTGGTCAAACGATTGGTTTCATACATTACAGAACTCAGGCTGCATCCGGAATCAAGCCGTGCCGACGGTATGATTTTGTTTTATCGCGCTGCATCAGAGGTATCATACGGATATGCGGGAATGAGGGGCTGTATCCGCAGGGCTTTTACTCCTGAATACTCCGAATTTCTGCAGCATAATATTGTCAGGTGTCATAGCTTCGCAAGGAGATTTTCAGTTGATACAAAGGTACTCCTTGAAAGAGTTGCCAAGCAAATCACAGGGACTGAGGCGCTCAAGATTGTTGAGCACATCCGTAAAACACTTAGGGAAAATGACCTGATTTTAACAGAAATAGAGTCTAAGGCAAATGCGTTTTTTGGAGCAGAGACCCATCAGGCATTACAAAACAGCCACATGCAATCGATTACCCTATCGCCATAACCAAATAGGTAAGAGAAGAGCAAATTCGGTCGGATTTGCTCTTCCTGTTTATAGGTTTATTAGCGGTTGATCATAGATTTGACAGTTTCAATCACTAGATCTGGTTCATCATGCATGACAGCATGCCCGCTGTTTTCGGCCACGATTAATTCACTGTTTGTAGATAGTGTCAGCATTTGTTTTTGTTGTTCCTGCCAGATATCTTCCATCTTGTTGCTGTCTGCCTCGGAGATTCCGATTACCGTTCCATCTATTGGGATACCATGGGTGACCACTTTTAATGGAATGTCCTCAAGAGACTTGTTTCGAATGCTATCTTCTAATTGAGTCATGTTTCGAAGCTCATCTTCTTTAGCAGCAAAATATTTCGGGCGAAACTCCACGTTTAATGCTACTTCCCGTAATTCCTTTGGAATTTCCTTAAGAATTGAATCACCCATTAATCGAATAATTCCCAGATTCTTTAGTAAGGCCATTACATTCTTCGTAGAAGAACCCATTAAAATTGGGTCAACCCCAGCATCTAGCAAAATGGGATCGGTTTCCTTTGAATAATCCTCTGTTCTAGCATCGAGCAAGACTACCCCGCCGACTTCGTCCTGGTAGGTTTGGGCAAATAATCGGGCATACATCCCGCCAAGAGAGTGTCCGACAAGGATATAGGGACCTTCAATTTTTTCTTTTTTCAAAGCCTTATATAATTCACGGACAATATTTTCACCGGTGCGTTCCGCGTCAGCCTTTTCGCTCCAGCCATAGCCTCCCCGGTCATAGGTAACAACTGTACCGAATTTAGAAAGTTCTTCAGGTATATCAAGCCAGCTCGTGCTGGAGGCTCCGCTGCCAGTTTCCAAAATGATAGTTGGGCCGCCTTTTCCTTGTTTATGGAGATGAAGCTTAAATCCCCCAACATCGACAAGCTTACCCTCAGGTGGATTGTTTTTAACCACTTGGTAGCCGGCAATCGCTTCGAATGAAGCACCAAGAATTGTAATGGCAAGAATAAAGCTGATGAGGCCAAAGGCGATTTTCTTCCAGATTGGCCGTTTTTTCTTTTCCTTTAATTGAGTTTGCATGATTGTTCCCCTTTCATTTTTCCATCTATCGTTATCTTAAGGAAAAATAGTCATATGGGGTTAGTGACCGCAATCATCGTCATGGTAACAAAATAATCATATCAATCCAGGGGACGGTCCTCTGCTTCGAAGCACAGAACCCTTCCCTGCTTTTCCTGAAGTCATTTAAATGTCCACCATTTGTTTAAGAAAAAATTGTAGACGACATTAAAGAACATGACGAGCACTTGAGCAAGGAGCTTGGAAACTCCAAAAACATCGACAAGAAGGTAGAGGACCACCAAATTTATGAACAGGGAGGAGGCGTTAACAAGGGTAAATTTAATTGCTTGGTTCCTATTACGATTTTGTTGAAACACAAATGAGGAACTTAAAATATAGCCATTTAATAACCCGGCACAATAGCCGATAATGCTTGCGAGTAAATAGTACAAGCCAAGGTTTAATAAGAAGGTATATACCAACAGTGAAATCGTGGTGTTAACCGCACCGACAATACAAAATTTAAGAAACTGCCCATGCTTTTGAATCAGCGGTTTGTATGTACTAAAAGCGAGTCGTTTTTGTGTCTCCTCCATATCGCTTTCTCAATCCTCCATAGTTAGCATCTATAATAGTATTGGAAAATTATTTATTTTAAATGCGATAATTGGACTAAGAAAACGGGTAGTGCCAAGCACTACCCGTCTTTCTATAACGCTTCTTTAATTACCTTTTTATAATAAACAACGGACAGGAATCCGAAGCTGGAGTACAGGGCTGTATATAGCAGCATGACGATGATCATCGGCGTCCAGACCTCGGCGCCGAACAGGAACCAGCCCGATTGGACGGCAAAATAGCTGTGGGATAAGCCCACGACTAGCGGAATGCCAAAACTGAATAATTGTTTTCCACGAATGCCTTTTAATAAATCTCCCTGAGTGAAGCCAAGCTTTCGTAAAATTGTGTAGTTTGGCTTTTCCTCTTCGCCTTCCCCCATCTGCTTGAAATAAAGGATGCAGCCGGAGGTAATCAGGAACGTGAGTCCGAGGAAGCCGACGATAAACAGGGCAATGCCCATGGTTTGCTTCTGCACGTTGCTAATTTCCAGACGGGAGTCATTGGCACGCTCATTTTTGAACGTCATTCCTGTAAATAGTGTATTGGCTTTCTCCAGTTGGGCTTCATTTTTTAAATTAATGCCGATATATAGGGAGGATTCCCGCTGAATTTCCGGATTGAGATTATTCCGTAATCGCTCGAAAACCGTCTGGTCGACAATGGCGGTTGGCGAGCCGCCACCGGTGAAATACCAGGATACGACAAAATCCTTATTCAGCCCTAAATACGTTAACGGAATCACTTCAGTTTGTCCTTTTAATTCTATGTCTCCGGAATCCTTCAACGTCATAAACTTTTGCAGTAAATCATTATAGCCGGTAAAAACCGTTTCGCCTGGCTCAACATCAATATTTTTAACGACCTGGTCGCTTACAACCGCAAGCTGCATTTTGGTTGGGTCCATCATCAATCCATCCATATTTGCATCCATAATATGTTTCAGATTCGCTTCAATCTGGACTACATCCATTCTTTTTTCACGATACTCAATTCCATTTGCTGTTAATTTGTCGGTGAATTGCTCAGCCTCTTCGGGATTGGTAAACGCGAAATCCGCCGCCACATAATTAAGCGCTGTTTTTTCAGCAGAATAGTAGGAAATATAGGCTAACGACAATAACCCGATTGCCAATGCAGACACTGTGGTAATGACTGTTAATAATAAAGCATTTGATTTCATCCTGAACATAATCGACGAAAGAGAGAGGACCTGGTTAATATTCAGGTAACCGTCCTTCTTTTTCCGAATCAAATGGAAAATAAAGCTAACTGACCCTTTATAAAATAAATAGGTTCCGATAATGACAGACGCCAGAATCCCCGCCATCGCCAGGAACAGCTCTGTCATTGTCATGAAATCACCGCTAAATAACTTTGATGAAATGTAGTAGCCGGTTCCGATTAAAATCAGTCCAACGATTCCAATAATGATCTCGAAGACGGAGATTTTCTTCACTTTCCCCTCCGTGGAGGAGATGACCCTGAACAAGGCCAAAATACTTTGCCTTTTAATAAATACATAGTTCATCAGCATGATCAGCAAGTAGATGACACCAAACACAATCAGCGTCCGAGTCAGCGCCTGCTCAGAAAAATGTAGTGTCGCGACAGCATCAACGTTGGTTACTTTAAATAAAATCATCACCAATAGTTTTGAGGCGGAAAACCCAATAAAGATCCCGATTATGAGAGAACTAAAATAGAGAATAAAGTTTTCGATCGTCAAGATTCTGAAAATCTTGGACTTTGTCATGCCGATTAATTGAAATAAACCAATTTCCTTGCCGCGCCGCTTGATAAAAATATTGTTGGCATAGAGCAAGAAAATGGAGACGATGGCCACTAGCATAACCGCTCCGGCCTTAAGTGCCGCCGCCCCTTTAATCGAATCCTTCGCTTCTTCCATCGCCGGGTCAAACTGCAGTGTGACAAAGGCGAAATACAGGGCGACACTGAAAATTAACGCAAATACATAAAGAAAGTAATTTTTAAGATTCTTTTTCAGATTGCGTAGGATGAGTTGATTAATGCTCATACTGGTTCACCCCACCCAATACACCTTGCGTTTTCATGACATCCTTGAAGAATGCCTGCCGTGATTGGTCACCCTTATTTAACTGGGTGTAGATTTGCCCGTCTTTGATGAAAATGACTCTGCTGCTGAAGCTTGCGGCCACTGGATCGTGTGTTACCATGACAATCGTAGCATTGAGCTTTTTATTTAATTGGCTCAGTTTGTTAAGCAAGTCCGAGGCTGATTTGGAATCCAGTGCCCCGGTTGGCTCATCGGCGAAAATAATGCTTGGTTCATGGATAAAAGCCCGAGCAGCCGAGGTCCGCTGTTTCTGGCCTCCGGAGATTTCATTCGGATATTTGTCCTTGATCTCCAAAATGCCCAGTTCCGTTGCAACCTCGGTAAATTTTTGCTCCGCTGCCTTCTTTGAAACGTTGTTAATCGATAACGGCAGCAAAATATTTTCTTTGACGGTCAAGGTATCCAATAAATTATATTCTTGAAAAATAAACCCCAAATGATGCTTGCGGAATTCCGCCAGCTGCTTTTCCCTCATCCTGGTGATTTCTTTTCCATCGATTTTAATCGTTCCATGACTGACAGTATCAATCGAGGAAAGCACGTTGAGCAAGGTAGTTTTACCGGAACCGGATGCTCCCATGATACTAACGAATTCACCCTTTGCAATGCTAATATCAAGCGCCTTTAACACTTCCTGCTTATTGAACTTATTGCCGTAGCTTTTATTAATTTTTGCCGCTTCTAAAATATTCATCTTTCACACACTCCTTGATTCGATAGCTTTATTATAAAAAAGCCGGCCGTTCAAATCCTTCGATTGAGCGAACAAATCATAAAAGCATGTGACGTTTTTGTCACATGCCTGTTATATGTAGAAAATCATTCCGTCTCGGGAAGGTTAAGGTGAACGTTGTCCCCTCTCCAAGCTTTGACTGGACATCGATGTTAATCAATAACGGTTGGGCTGCTTTTTTTGCCAAAAATAATCCCATGCCGGTGGCGGCGCTTTCTTGGTGAACTGTCGTAGAGGTAAAGCCCTTGTCAAAGATTCGCAGCAGGTCCTGCGGGGAAATTCCACGGCCAAAGTCCTGAATCTCGAGAATAGCTTGCCCCTCCTTAAGGTATGATTTGATGTTGATGTCGGCCTCATGGCTATATTTGACGGCATTTGTCAGCAGTTGCCTGATGATAAACCCCAGCCATTTGGCATCCGTCAGCACCTGTGTCACCTCAAGGTCGACCTCAAAGCCAATCCCCTTTTGCATGCACCACGATTGCAGCGTTTTTATTTCTTTAAAAATTAACGGCTTTAAGTCGGTTTTTTCGATATATAAATCATTCTCCATAAATGGTATGCGCCGCTGGTGGAGCTGTTGGTCAAGCAGGTGGTGGACTCGCAGCCATTCATATGTCAGGCTGGCCTTAGCTTTTTCGTCATCAAGGCGATCAATCATTAAGGACATGGCGGTTAATGGTGTTTTTACCTCATGGATCCAGGCCAGCAGTTCATCCTTTTCCTGTTCCAAGGTCAACAGGTTTTGTGAGGCTTCTAGCTTCAAGCGCTCTGTTTGACCCGAGACACTGTCGGCAATGATTTTTTCAAAAGGGGTTTCTGCCTCGGCAAGCCCCGACAAATCAAAATCGTTTTCCCAATCTACCAAACTTTTATAGAATTTGGTTTCCTTTTGATAGCGAATGATGAAAAAAACGGCAAAAATCAGCAGAGATAAGAAAACAATATAGAGAAGGGACGTGAAGGGAACCGCCGCATCAAGAAACGAGACAAACAAAACCAAGGCTTCCAAGACTAAAATAAGCAGGATCCAGCTTCGCCTTTCGATGAGATATTTTTTGATCATATTGTCCCCGCTTCTTCCACGGCGATATAGCCTTGGCCGACCTTTGTTTCAATATATTGGCCGAGTCCGATCTCATCAAGCTTTTTCCGTAGGCGATTAACGTTGACGGTCAGTGTATTGTCACTGACAAACCGCTCATCCTCCCAAAGGCTTTTAATCAGTTCTTCGCGGCTGACGATTCTATTTTTTCGCTGGGTTAATTCCCTAAGGATAAACATTTCATTTTTCGTTAGCTCAATGGTTCCGTTGTCGTTGGAAACAGTGTTTTTTGGGTAATCAATCGTTGCCCCGCACCATGTTTTCAGCTCGATTTGCTCGGTACTATAATTGTGGACGCGGCGGAGAATGGCCTGGACCTTGGCAATCAGCACGTCGAAGTGGAATGGCTTTTGTATAAAATCATCGGCACCAAGCTGCATCGCCATCACCATATCGGTTGGATGGTCACGGGAGGATAGAAATAAAATCGGTACATTGGAATGGGAGCGAATCATCCGGCACCAATGGAACCCGTCAAATTTCGGCAGCTGGATATCAATAATCACCAGATCTGGTTTGACAGCAGTAAATTCCTGCAGGACTTTGGCAAAGTCGGTAATCCCGTATACATCATACGACCAGCCGGCAAGCCTGTCCCGTATCTCATTAAATAAAGTTGCGTCATCCTCAATCAGCAACAGCTTAAACATCAGAATTCACCACATTTCTTTATAATCCTAAGTTAAATTGTATAGAAAATATTTCCTGTGTGCCAGTGTAATGTAGGATGAATCACAGGACTATGGTATGACTTCTTTAGACCCCTAATATTAAGAATTACCTAAGTATTTCTACTTAAATATTAAGATTTTACAAAATTTTTACTACAATATGACAAATATTTCCTAATCGACATGTTATTTTTATAGAAAAGAAACATAATTGGGGTGCTTAGCTGAAATGAGGAAATTACTAATACCATTTTTGCTGTTTTTCACATTTTTCGCCTTTGCTGGAGCAACAGAAGCCAGTGATGGTTCCCAGTTGATCATAATTAATAAGAAGACCAATACGCTAGCCTATTATAATGGCGGGACATTGGTCAAAACATTTAAGGTAGGAACGGGCAGGTCACGGTCGTTAACTCCGGAAGGGAAGTTCAAGATTGTGAATAAGATCGTTAATCGCCCTTATTATAAAGATAACATCCCCGGTGGCGACCCGCGCAACCCTTTAGGCAACCGCTGGATGGGTCTTGAGGCTAGAGGCACGTATGGAACAACTTATGCGATTCACGGTAATGCCAATGAAGGTTCAATCGGCAGATATGTCAGTTCGGGCTGTGTAAGGATGCATAATGCCGAGGTGCGCTGGTTATTTGATCAAATTCAGCTGTACACAGAGGTCGTAATTACCCACTCAGATGCCGGATTTGACGCGATTGCTGCTGCAAATGGGTATGTGGTTACGGCTCCGGCAAGTGCTGAAGCAGGAAGCGTGGTTGTCCCAATCCAAAACGGATGGGTAAATGTCAGCGGCAAAAAATTTTATTACGACAATGGCGTGATGAGAACCGGTTGGCAAACCATCAATGGCAAAAAATATTTCTTTGAACGCTCCGGTGTCATGAAGACCGGATGGCTGAATGAAGGAGGAAAAAAATACTTCTTTGACAAAAACGGTGTCATGTGTGCGGGATGGCTAGAGCTTCAAGCCGGAAAATATTATTTTGACAGCAATGGTGCGATGCAAACCGGTTGGCTGGACGAAGGTGGACAACGATATTTTCTCGATAACGAAGGGAAAGCTAAAATTGGCTGGCATGAGGAAAACGGGCAAAAATTCTATTTTGACGCTGCCGGTGCGATGAAGACGGGCTGGCTGGAGGATGCCGGGCAGAAGTATTATCTTGAACAGAATGGAGTCATGAAGACAGGCTGGTTATGGGATAATGGAACGAGATATTATCTTAATACTAAAGGGGTAATGCAAACCGGCTGGTTGGACGAAGGCGGCAAAAAGTACTATTTCGATGCCGCAGGAGCGATGAAAACTGGCTGGGTCGAGGACAATTCGACTTGGCGCTATCTCGATGAAACTGGCTCAATGGTAACGGGCTGGATTAACTATAAAGGAAAATGGTATTTTACCGATTCAACTGGTGGATTACAAACCGCCTCATTGATCAGCAATCAGGATTACTTTGAAAACCCGGATCAACCGAAGACCGGTTTATTGGATATGTCCGGAATTAAATATAACTTTCATTTAACCAAACCAGTGGAAACCTCCCTGTTGAAATACAATAATAACTGGTATTACATGTATGTTGGCGCCGATCTGGCCGAAACTTTGTTGAATGGTTGATTTATATAGGAAACTGGCTTCCCAAGTATGGACCTGAGACAATCGAGTCTAATTTGCGTCGGTGACTGGCACTGCCGCAATTTATTGATACAATAGAAGGTTTCCTTTTGGGGCCTTCTTTTTTGCCGTAATGAAATATTTGTAACAATGGTTGCGTGTTTACGTTTATGTATACTTGTTTACTTTTTGTCTACTTAGTGTTTACATATTCGTTTACATGTTTACAAATCTGTTTACATCCCTTAATGGCGCGATGTTTACAATTTTGTTTGTTTTGTATACAAATCTGTTTACACTTTTCTCCGTGTTTACGTCATGTTTACATTTTTACGTTTATGTTTCTTTTGCCCCGGTGTCATTGAAGAATCTAGTAATCTTCTATAACCTTTTAATAGAAACAAACTTATTAAATGGAGAGGAATGATTAGTATGACCAAGTCCAGAATTGCAGCGGTGGATGTAGGCAATGACTCCATTAAGGCTATTTTCGGAGAAATAGAGCATGAATTGAATATACCTAACATTATTGCAAGAGATACTGAAGACCGGCCGGTAATCGGCATTGAAGAGTTGGACTCCAAGGACCCGTTGGACGGGATACATATTAAAGTCCACTCCCCTGCCCTGAAGGAAAACAATATCATTTATCGAGTCGGGAATTTGGCGACCAAGAGCAATAATGCCACAGAACTCGATCCAGGCAGCAGCAAGTCGGAGGAAGACCAAACATTAATCATGCTGTTTACGACATTGGCGCTTGATGCAGTAAAGGCAGAGTTTCCACGTTCGAAAAACATTATTGATGCCAACTATACATTGGGAACAGGTCTGCCCCTGCGCGAGGTAAAGGAAGGCAAGGATGCGGGTTACCGCTCAAAGCTGCTTGGCTCCGTCCATCAGGTGGAATTTCTGGTGACACCGCGATACCAGGGCATCAAGGTCAATATTAAATTCAATGAGGTGAAAGTGTATCCGGAAGGCTTTGCGGCCTACATAAACCTTGTGATGGACAATAATTTAAAAATTATCAATAAAGATTTAATCGATAAGCGAATTTTGATCCAGGATATCGGCGGACTCTCAACCGATATTGCCGTCATTAAGAACAGGAATGTCGATGATGATAAAGCGCAAGGCTTTAACCTCGGGGTTTCGGAATCTTTAGAGGCCATCCGTGAGGAAATCCGCAAAAAGCACGGCGTGGAACTGGACAGCCGACGCGATGTCGTTGAAATCATCACGAAGAAAAATGACCGTAACCATATCATGGTGAAAGGCAGCAGGACGAGCGTCCACGATATCACCGACCGAATCCTGCTGGACCTAGCGAAAAAGCAATACCGCCTGCTGCGTAATGTGTGGGCAAAGAACTCGCAGACGGAAATCTGCTATTTTGTCGGCGGCGGCTCCATTATTTTAAAAGACTATCTGAAAGCATTAAATAATGGTTTGGATGGTTTCAATATCGATTTCTTTGAGGATGAAAAGGAAAGCATTTGGATGATGGCCAATGCCTATTATAAGCTGATTACCGATTTTATCCGCAAGGCCGAGAAGCAAAAGGCTGATAAAGCCCCTGTAAAAAGTTGATGTAGGGTGATTCTATGAAAAAAGCGTCGGGTAACGAGATTAAGAGGGGGCAGGCCATTTCGTTCCGGGTCCCCTCGGATACACCGGACCATATCCTGAAGCACCTCCAAAAATTGAAGGAAACGGAGCGGCGGAATTTTTCGAGCCAAATCGCACAGTTCGTTTTGGAAGGGGTCGGGCGTTCTGTAGCCCGCGAAAAGGAAACAATTACGGTCCCCCTTCCAAAGGGCTTATCCAAGGCACAGCGCGACTGGTTGAAGCACGAGCATTCGGAGGCATTGCTCGGAAGCATCCTTTATCAGCTGATTTCCGACCCCGTGCGGTCGACCGCATTGCTGGCCTCGTTGAACAGCAATTCGGTGGATATCGATGAGGCGCTGTATTTGCAGGAGCAAGTGGCGTTTGAGGAAATCCCGGTCGAGCAAGCCCATGACTTTGAAGATGAAATTGCTGCTGGGGTCGAAAGTGAAGATGACCTTGAAACGTTTGATTGGGATCGAGCTACGGCTCAACAGGAGTCCCCTCTTGAAGAGGCTGAATTGGAAGAAGAACCGGATCTTGACGACCTGCTGGGCGGATTTTTGGCGAGTATGAATAAGTAGAGCAGCGAGGAGGCACCTTTTTAGGGTGCCTTTTGTGTTAGTTCGGGTAGGAAATTCGTTCTGCTTCATCATGTAGTTTGAGCGATTGGAGCTGCTGCTTAAGGTAATCTTTGATATCGTATTGATCGAAAATCAGTCCTTTTGATTGGGCATCGCGGAAGAAGGCAAGCTTTGATTCATAGGAGGAGGTTTCGAAAAAGTGTTTCACCTTATTCAAGTCGAGGATTTCCTGCAGAGCCATTTTAAAGGTTTGATGTGTAGAATCGCGATTTTGCTGAATCACCCCGATGCCGTCCTCGGTTTGGATGATAATCTCTTTGTCTCTCTCGTTTTTAGTCTGCTGTAAATAATCATATAGATTTCTAATCGGTTTTAACTCAAACTCTTTTTGAAAAATTTCCCTGATTTTAGTATGCTCATCTTCTTCCGGTTGTGCCGTAATCAAGCCTGGATATTGTTGGGCTAAGCGGTTAAACCGGTCCTCAGTTGTTGTTATATCTACAAGAAATAGTGCATCGGGTGCAAAACATAATAGTCGGTAAAAGTCCTCAAGGTTTCTGGCGACAATTTTAACCGGGTCACCGAAGTCCATTGGCGAAACCCGGACAATTAAAGCCTTTTCTAAGTCTTCAACCTGTCCAAAATCAGTCAAAAATCCATAATGCATCCCATCCACCGCTGGCCATGCGAAGGAAATGACATCGAGCGGCGTGTTCAAATACCGTTTATCGACGCCATCAATGGAAAAATATAAGCCCAATAAATCTCCGTACTTAAGCAGTCCCCTACTTTTGAGTTCATTTTGCATAAAGCTGATTTTTTCAAGCTTGGGCGGAACGGGGTATTTCCCGTAATTTAATTTAACAAGATTGTTTGCCATCTCATTAATCCTTTCCAGTGTAGTTAATACCATTATTACCCAAATGTTGCTAGTTTAGTAGGATTTTAGATTACTATTATCGAATTTTAATGGATTAGGAGGGAGAAGGTTTAATGAGAGTAGTTTTGCAGGTCGTGATTGGGGTCCTTGTTGGATGGCTGTTGTTTTATTTGTTTGGGATTGAACAGCCGGAAGTGATTAAATACCTATATAAATACTTAAATTCGCTGCTGGTTTTCTTTATTGTCGTGGTGGCTGTACCTGCGAGTTGTTTTGCTTTTTTTCATAGATTTAAAGTGTTTGGGATTGCGGTTTCTTTAACGATGGTTGGGCTGTTTTTGGTGGTCTATATTGCTTTGAATAGTGGGGGGATTGGGTTTTAAAAGCCTTCCGATTCCCGGTGCAAACCAGGGCAGCCAGCGCCACCCTAAATTCTCACTTGAACAATTTTGGCAAAATGTTTTTTAATGAATTGCCTTTTTTAAAATAAATCTCTTCGCGGACCTTTTCATTAATCGCCTGCCAAAGCATGATCTCTACATCAGAAAGTGGTTTGGATTCTTCCTCTTTAAGAAAGGCGGCAAAGTAGTCCAAAGGTACTCCATAAAATCTTGATATATCCGCCATTATTTCGAAGGAAACGGATTTTCGGTCCCCTTTTTCAAGCATGCTTAAATATTGAAGGGTGATTCCGGTCCCTTTTGCGACTTCTTCAAGGCGCAATTTTCGTTCCATTCTTAATCTCCTGAGCTCCTGCCCCAACGGTGTCGCCATAATCCCCCTCCTCCCCTATTCCATTTTGGAATGATAGTTAATCGTAATGATGTAATACCAACTAAAGATTGCTTCAAAGAACGTGATGATAACCTCTTCAATTTTTTTCGGTAATTTTAAAATTTTATGTGTTTGATAGTGAATTAGTTCATGAATAATCGTCTGCAATTGCTCAGGGTAATCCATCTTTTCATCGACAATGATCAACTTTTGATCAGGAGAAAATATCCCTTTGACGTCTTGCAAATCCATAAAGAAAATGGGAATGCCATACTTCCTTGTAATTTTTTCAGTCAATACATGAATCTGCTTTTCATTAATCGACATAAACTGCTTATGCAGGTATCCAATAATAGTATAGTAGGAAAGGAACAGAATGAGTACAAGATTTACCTCTAATTCATTGAAAAAAGAGAGAATCGGGAAGATAACGGCCACTTCAAACACCATCGGCCCAAACTGGTCCAAAAATAGCTTACTGCTAACAGTTCCGGTCTCAAGATAAACATAAACATACTTCAGGATAATGCTTAAGGTTAACATAACAAGTAAAGTTGCATAACGTGCTAGGTACGTCTTATCACTATATCCATTATATATTTCATTGCAGATAATGATAATAATAGTATATATGGAAAGCAAGGATATTCTTGAAGTTATGCCTCCCCTCTTTTGGTGAAGGCTGGCAAATAAACAATCAACTAGCAGATAAATAACGCCGTAAACAATAGAGAAACGGTCGAAGATGATTAAAGATAATATCACATGGAAAAAAGAGTATCCAAAACCCGAGAAAACCTTGAGTTTGATTTGGTCAAAAACAACCATGATACAAAGAAAGAAAACAATGTCCCATTCCAATTCGTCTGGGAGCACAATAAAAAAATCCGTTAAAACGATGGCCGGGATCAAGAAGAAGAGATAGAGGTGTTTACGTCCAAGAGCGTTCATGTATGTTCTCCTGTTAAAGTAGTAAATTTATCCCATATATTTTTATGTTAATTGAGATTCTTTCAGTTATAAATAAATATTTTTCTACAAAATCCTATGGATTTTGACGGAGTTTGTCTACTAATAACTCTTTAGTTCCACTATTGTTTAATTTATTCTTAATTTAACGGAAGAATAATTCTAACTGAATATTTTCCTCCTACTTTTAAGGGCACTGACTTTAGTTGGTGCCTTATTTTTACAAAGTTCGTGCCTTTGGTGTGAACTTTGTCGGATGAAATAAATTTTATTAAACTATAGTTTAATTTATACTGGAGTCGTAGAAACGATATTTTAATATTGAAGTGGCCACGAAAATATTAGCGAATGTCGTTATGTGAAGGATGGTTAAACTGGGATCCTTCCTTGTTGGGAAGCTGTGAAGTATAGCCTGTAATTGGACACTTGGGCTATATGGAGCCAATAGTGTAACCGGCCCTCTTAGGCAGTGAAAAAATTTTTTCTAGGAGGAGAGAGAACAATGAAGAAGATTTTCTCGGGTTTAGCAGCAGGTGCATTAACGCTTGGAATCCTGGCTAGTTCAGCTTTTGCGGCGGTAACATTCGATCCAACGACAGGCACGGGATTTGTCGGCAAAGGCGACGTCCAGACAGCATTGGGCTATAATAACGCCAAAATGCAGGCAGAAGCCAAAAACCTTGTTTTCACTTATAAATCTCAAGACACTTATGCCATTACAGTGACTTGGACCACCGGTGAAGGAACCAAGGGAGAGCAAACACACTACGTTACACATGAAAGGTCCTCAACTGTTAATAGCGGTGTTTCTTATGATCCAAGGAAAGCAAATCAATATACTGGATTTATACTTACCGGACTTGAAAACACATCCGAAACTGGCGGTGCTATCCCTAAGGTTGGAGATGTGTTCCCAGGCAATTCAGGGCATGTTGTCGAAGAAGTTCAGCTGATCTCAACAACCGGTGGGTTATATGTAAATGGGGTCGCGATTCAATAATAAACCTTATTGAGTCGAAAGAAGGTGCTCTCTCATTGGGGTGCCTTCTTTTTTAATACTGTGAGGTGACATGGTAGGTAGTAGTTTAACTACTTTTTACACTTTTGTTTAAAGATAATTTATTGGAAAAATTTGACGAATCTTGACGGAAAGTAGCTATGAAATGTCGAAGGGAAAAAATACCTATAAACAATAGTTTAATTTATAATATTTGGTAGATATATAGTTCGATATAATGAACGTATAAATACATACAGAAAGGATGGGGAGTTTTTAAAATTGCAGCAGGTTTAGGAAGTTTGGACCATTTATTTTTTATGGGAAACGATGAAGTATAACCGGCAATCTGGACACTTAGGTTATATGGAGTTAGTAGTGTAACCGGCCCTCTTATTTAATAGTAAATTACTTAGGAGGAGTAGAGGAAATGAACAAAAAGCAAATCAATAAATGGGGGATTGCTGTTCTAGCCAGTTCTATAGTCTTTAGCCCCATTGCCCCGTCTATCCAAGCAGCACCTAACCCAGCAAAACCAGAGGCCTCTAATGGCACTGGCAGGACAGAATTAAACAAAATTACAGGTGTTACGACTTTAAACCCCATACCACCCCGGGTTGATAATGCTAGTACTGTCCTATTAAGTGGTTCCGTTATAATTGATGGACCTAAATTAGAGCTAAAAGTAAATGGTCAAGTTGTAAATGCAAAAACGACAAAAATAACAGATAAGCTTTGGACATTTGAATATGTTCACAAATTAAACCCGAAAAACCTTTCTGAAAAGAAGGATGAGACAGTCACTGTTGAAGCTTATACAGTTTACTCAAATGGAAAAAATGCAGGTGAATTCCACACTGGTGCAGTTCCGGTGAGCAAGACAGTTGATTTAACCCCACCCGCTATTACTTTTAATGACTACAATAAAGATTGGACCAATCAGAGCATAACTGTCTTTGCCAGTATCAATGAAGAAGGTACTCTTAATGCAAAAAGTCATACTTTCGATGAAAATGGCAGCTTCACTTTTATCGCTACGGATTTAGCTGGGAATACATCAGAGGAGACAGTGACAATCACCAATATTGATAAAATTGCTCCTGAAGCAGAAGTCGAGTATTCTAGTACTTCTCCTATTAATACAGATGTTGTTGCAACCATTGTAGCAAGTGAAGAGGTCACATATACGAATCTAGATGAATTACCATCAACGATTTCCTTTGATGAGAAAGCTAAAACTCTTACTTTTACGGAAAACGGCAGCTTTGAATTAAAATTTGTTGATAGAGCTGGAAACCCTGGGTCTGTACTTGTATCAGTTGAAAATATTGATAAAGATGCTCCAGTCGGTTCACTTACTTATTCTACTACTGATTGGACGAATGAAGATGTGACCGTAACATTAGAAATGTCTGAACTGGTTGATTTTACAAATCTTAACGCTGTACCTAAAACAATTTCCTTTGAAAAAGATGATGATAAAACTTTTAAACTTACTTTCTCAGAAAATGAGAAATTTACATTAAAGTTTAGAGATAAAGCTGGTAACACAGGAGAAGTAGAAATAAATGTAGCGAACATTGATAAAGTTGCTCCTACCGCTGAAGTGAATTATTCAAGTACTAAACCAACAAATCAAGATGTGGTTGTTACAATCGAGCCAAGTGAAGAGGTCACAATCCTTAATAACGGAGGTTCTCCAAGTATCACTTTCACTAAAAACGGCGAGTTTGAGTTTCTCTTCGTGGATAGAGCCGGAAATACAGGCACTGCAAAAGTTAAGGTGGAAAATATCGATAAGGTTGCCCCTATCATCATGATAAGTGAGTATTCAACCGAATGGACGAACCAGGATATCACCGTAACTGCCACCATGAATGAAGAAGGCACACTGAATGCAACAAGCCATACTTTCACTGAAAATGGCAGCTTCGAATTTGTAGCGACTGATCTCGCAGGGAATGTCACTAGACATACTGTCCAAATTACAAACATCGATAAGGTTAAGCCTGAGATTACAGTTAAGCCATATAACACCGATTGGACTAATCAGGACATTACAGTTGAAGTAAGCATGAATGAAGAAGGAACACTGAATAAAACTAGCCATACCTTCACCGAAAATGGCACATTTATCTTTATTGCAACAGACCGTGCTGGGAATGTAACAGAACTTCCAGTTACTATTTCAAATATTGATAAAGTTGCACCGGAAATTATTGTTGAGGATTATGTAAAAAGCCCAACAAATCAAGACATTACTGTAAATGTAAGCATGAACGAACCAGGTACCCTGAATCAAGAAAGCTACACTTTTACAAAAAATGGTGAATTCGAGTTTGTTGCTACTGACCGCGCAGGCAATGTAACTACAAAGCTAATAAAGATTACAAACATCGATAAAGTGGCACCAATAATTACTGTGTTTAGTTACAACACTTCGCCGACAAACCAGGATGTGGTTGTAACAGCAGAAACTAATGAAGGAACTCTGAACACAACAAGTCATACATTTACGGAAAACGGTTCTTTTGACTTTATCGCAATCGATGCGGCTGGAAACAGAACTGTTCAAACGATTACCATCACTAATATTGATAAAACAGCGCCAGTTATTACTGTAAATCCTTACAATACAGAACCAACCAATCAGAATGTTGTCGTAACGGTTTCGACAAATGAAGGTACATTAAACGCTACTTCCCATACTTTTGAACAAAATGGAGAATTTGAATTTGTCGCAAGAGACGAAGCTGGAAATGTCACCAAAGTAACTGTAACCATTTCAAATATTGATAAAACACCGCCAACAGTAAGCAATGTTATAAATGGCTTTGCTTATAATATCAATGTTGCTCCTACATTTAATGAAGGAACTGCTACATTAAATGGAGTATCATATACTTCAGGTACCACCGTTTCTGCTGAAGGTAGCTATACTTTAGTAGTTACCGATGAAGTAGGAAACCAGACAACAGTTACTTTCAGTATTGATAAAACAGCGCCAGTAGTGAGCGGTGTGGAAAACAATAAGTTTTACAATGTGGACGTTACCCCAAGCTTTAATGAAGGAACAGCTACTCTAAATGGCAACACTTTTATCTCAGGGACGACTGTTTCTGCTGAAGGAACATACACACTTGTTGTAAGAGACGTAGCTGGTAACGAAACAAGAGTTACCTTTACGATTGATAAAACGAAAGCGGTTCTAACCAATGTAAAAGCCATAACCATTCAAAGTGATAAATTGACAACTGTCTCAGGAGGATTCGCTGAGCCAGGTGCCACCATTAGAGTTTACTTAAAAAATAACAATGGCACTAAGGGTGAATTACTAGGAAGTACAACTGTGGGTCAAAACGGCGAATTCAGTCTGCAACTTGGCAAAGTACAAAGCACTAACACTGATTTAATTGTTACTGCAACTGATAAAGCTAATAATACTTCCGAAGTTACTGTTACTGTTAATAAATAAGCTTAATTTGCTTATGTAACTAAAATAGACTACTTGTCCCCAAAGACAAGTAGTCTATTTCATTGTTACATAGTTAGGAAGCATTATTATTAATGCTCCTTATTAGGCATATGCTCACTAGGTGTATTTTTCCCTTGTCTTTGTCGATTTTTGCGATCCTTTTCCTGTCGTTCATGCAGGTTTTCGACATATTCATGGGTATCGCCTTGAAGATTTTTATCCATGCCATTAACCTCCTTATTGATTGGACATTGGTTAATGTAACCAATCAACCCGGAAATCATGCAGGCATGAAAAAACCCCCCGATGTAAGATCCGGGGGATTAATTTCTTATATGATACCCTGTACGATCATCGCATCGGCGACTTTAGTAAAGCCAGCGATGTTGGCGCCGACAACTAGGTTGCCAGGGAAGCCGTACTCTTCAGATGCCTTCACAGCATTTTGGTAAATGTTTATCATGATTTGATGCAGCTTTGCGTCAACTTCCTCAAACGTCCAGGACAGGCGCTGGCTGTTTTGGGCCATTTCCAGGGCGGAAACGGCTACACCGCCGGCATTGGCCGCTTTGCCAGGGCCAAACAATACATCGCTATTTAAGAACACATCCACAGCCTCAAGTGTCGATGGCATGTTGGCGCCTTCGCCGACAGCTTTTACGCCATTGTTAACCAAAATTTTAGCAGAGCATTCGTCAATTTCGTTTTGCGTCGCACAAGGAAGGGCGATATCGCATGGAATCGACCAAATGCCTGTGCAGCCCTCAAAATATTGGGCTTCAGGATGGTAGTTGACGTACTCGCTGATCCGCTGGCGATCGACTTCTTTAATTTGCTTAACCGTTTCAAGGTTAATTCCGTTCTCATCGTATATATAGCCACAAGAGTCACTGCAGGCCACAACCTTAGCCCCGAGCTGGGTCGCTTTTTCAATCGCATAAATTGAAACGTTGCCCGAACCGGAAACAACAACCGTGCTCCCATCAAAGCTTAGGCCTTTGTCTTTCAGCATTTCCTCAACAAAATATACGGTGCCATAGCCTGTTGCCTCAGTCCGCGTTAGGCTGCCTCCGTAACCGATTCCTTTACCGGTGAATACGCCGGCCTCGTAGCCGCCGCGTAGCTTTTTATACATACCGAACATATAGCCGATTTCTCTGGCGCCAACGCCGATATCCCCTGCCGGTACGTCGACATCGGGCCCGATATGGCGGTAAAGCTCTGCCATAAAGCTTTGGCAGAAACGCATGATTTCGCCGTCGGATTTTCCTTTCGGATCGAAGTCGGAGCCGCCCTTGCCGCCGCCGATTGGCTGGCCTGTTAATGAATTTTTTAAAATTTGCTCAAAGCCCAGAAATTTAATAATGCTGGCATTTACTGAGGGATGGAAACGAAGACCGCCTTTGTAAGGCCCAATTGCACTGTTATATTGGACACGGAAACCACGGTTTACCTGAACCTTTCCGTTATCATCTACCCAAGGAACGCGAAAGGTGATGACACGTTCAGGTTCAACGATTCTTTCAAGAATGCCCTGCTGCATATATTTCGGGTGTTTTGCAAATACAGGCACGAGGGAATCGAATATTTCCTTAACGGCCTGATGAAATTCGTATTCGTGTGGGTTACGGCTTTGCACGGTAGCAAATACCTCGTTGACGTAGTCCCTTGCTGCCTTAGATCCTGACTGTTTAACATGCTCAATGGTTTGCATGAAATCACCCCTTATTTATTGAAAAATAATATAAAATTATCCATTTGTTAACTGAAAATTCTTTTTATTGTCATTTACTTATTTTATAATTGAAAAATAATCTAAGCAATATGAATAATAGATATAATTAATGCCAAAATGAGATGAGGGCAAAGGAGGTTGGGTTTCATGGAGTTAAGGCAAATTAAATATTTTATTGAAGTGGCCAAACGCGAGCATGTGACAGAGGCGGCCGATGCCATGCATGTGGCGCAATCGGCGGTGAGCCGGCAGATTTTTAACCTCGAGGAAGAGCTTGGGGTTAACCTGTTTATTCGTGAAGGCCGCAGTGTCAAGCTGACCCCAATCGGTGAAATGTTTTTGCAGCAAATGGAACACGCGGTAAAGCTGATTGACAATGCCAAGCGCAAGGTCGAGGAATATCTTGACCCCGAAAAAGGAACGGTTCATATCGGGTTTCCCTCCAGCCTCGCTGGCTATACGCTGCCAACGGCGATCTCCGCCTTCCGGGAACGCTATCCCGATGTAAAGTTTCAATTGAATCAAGGTTCCTATACCTATTTAATTGATGGTGTCATTAAGGGCGATTTTAATATGGCCATTATTGGTCCGGTCCCGAAAAAAACTAAAAAGATTACCGGAAAGACGCTATTTACCGAAAACATCGTCGCATTGCTGCCGCTACATCATCCCTTGGCAGAAAGGAAACTAATAAAAATAAGCGATTTGCGGGAGGATCCGTTTATCCTTTTCCCCAATGGATATATTTTGCGGGAAATCATCGTCAATGCCTGCGCTCAGCTTGGATTTGAGCCAAGTGTAGCTTTCGAGGGCAAAGATATTGATGCCATAAAAGGGTTGGTTTCTGCAGGCCTTGGCGTGACGCTCATACCTGAAATCACCCTGATTGACAGCCTGCCGCGGGCAACCGTCAAAATCCCGTTGGTGGAGCCTAACGTCACCCGTACGGTCGGCGTCATCATCCCTACTGAACGCGAGCTGCTGCCGACGGAAATGCTTTTTTACGAGTTCCTAAGTGAATTTTTCAGCATCCTTGACCGCTATCAGAATTAATACCCGATAACGCCATAAAATAAACAGATGCTTTTTTGAGATGGTGAGGGAGAGGATGGCATGAATATTGTCGCAGTCGCCGATTTTGCTAATTTTGGACGGATAAGTTGCATAGTATTTTAGGTTTGCATTATAGTCGTAGTAAAAACCTACCAAAAGGTTGTGGGACTATGGGGTTGCCTGAGGAAATCGTCTTAGCGGATGGAACTTTAAATGACCGGTTAATTTTGAAAAAAGAACCTCTTTATCAAGGAATGAACGGCAAGTTTGTTGAACGGTTTTATTTATCGGAGACGGAAAGCTATATTTTTAAACCGTTGACGAACAACGACCAGTTAGGCAAGGAAGCCTGGATCAATGAACATGTCCTTCGCGTGTTCCCGGCGATTTTTCCAAAAATCATTTCCTATTCGAAACACGATCATCCTGAGTTTAGCTGGATGATTCTTGAAGACCTTGGCCCGCTATTACATGAGTTTACTGAAGAAAGTGTGCTCGGTGTAGTGAAGTGGATGGCATGGTGGCATTCCCTCCCCCTCGAGTCGTTTCCTGATGTTCCGGTATCCGGACTGAAGCCGAAGCGGGACCAGTTGATTTCGGACATTTGCCGGGATAAGGGAAAGTTTATGGCCATGCTTCCGGATTTGATGTTGGAGGAACAATCGATTGAGCGTATTTACGAATACCTTGATAGTTTCATATTTTCAAAGACTCTTGTCCTCTCACACGGTGACTTGCATGTGGGGAATTACGCGTTGGCCGATGGCCGGATTGTGATTTTGGACTGGGAGCACGCCCACACCAATACCCCTTTCTGGGACCTGTACCACTTGCTCGATATGTCGCATCCGATTTTTCCAAAAGAGATTAGGGCTGAGTTTCGCGAGCGAGCATTACGGTACTATCTTGAACAGGTTGAATTGGAGTTGGATGCTGAGGCGTTTACAAGAGAGTATCACCTGTTTTCTTGTGTATTCTCAATTTGGATGATCTTGCTGATTGTGAAGGATTTGAGCGCTGATGATGGCAAATGGTCGAAGGAGCAGTTGGAGAGGCAATTGAATGAGACTGTGTTGAGCCTGCGGGAATGTGCTCAGTACCTTGTTTGAAGAGTTTGTCGAATATGCCCCGGGAAATATGTCGATTATTGAAAAAAGCTAACCTTTGTCGGGTTAGCTTTTTTTTAATTAAGCTCTTTGTTCAAAAAGCTTGGCAATTTCAACGATAGTATTAGTCGCTTGGATCATGTTATCAACGGAAATAAACTCGTATTTACCGTGGAAGTTTTCGCCGCCTGTAAAGATATTTGGCGTCGGCAGTCCCATGTAGGATAACTGGGAGCCATCAGTGCCGCCGCGGATCGGCTTAACTAATGGCTTAATATCGAGGCTTTCCATTGCCTCCTTGGCGATTTCTACAATTTCAAACACCGGCACGATTTTTTCCTTCATGTTGTAATATTGGTCGTTCAGTTCAAGTTGAAGTGTACCTTCGCCATATTTTTCATTTAACGCTGCGACGATTTTTTCCATTGTCGCTTTTCTGTTGTTAAAAATCTCTCTGTCATGGTCGCGGATAATGTAATAAAGCTTGGTTTGCTCGACTTCACCTGTGAAGGAAATTAGGTGGTAGAAGCCTTCGTAGCCTTCGGTGTGCTCGGGCGCTTCTTGTGCTGGTAGCTTGCTGTTAAGTTCCATCGCAATTTTCATCGAGTTGACCATTTTGTCTTTCGCTGAGCCAGGATGAATATTACTGCCTTTTATGGTGATTTTGGCTGACGCCGCGTTGAAGCTTTCGTATTCAAGCTCCCCTAATGGACCGCCGTCAACTGTATAGGCGTATTTGGCATTGAAGGCGGCAACGTCAAACTTATGAGGGCCGCGGCCGATTTCCTCATCTGGTGTGAACGCAACGCGGACCTTGCCGTGCTTGATCTCTGGATGCTTAATCAGGTAAGCCATCGCGGTCATGATTTCGGTAACGCCAGCCTTGTTGTCTGCACCAAGCAGCGTCGTGCCGTCGGTTGTGATCAGCGTGTGGCCTTTATAGTCGGCGAGATTTGGAAAATCCTTTGTTGTCATGATGACCTTTAGGGATTCGTTTAAGGTGATGTCGCCGCCGTCGTAGTTTTCGACTAGCTGCGGTTTAACGTCTTTCCCGGTAAAATCAGTCGCTGTATCGACGTGGGCAAGGAAGCCGATCGTCGGCACATCTTTGTCGGTGTTGGAAGGCAGGGTCGCCATCAGATACCCATTCTCATCAAGTGTAACCTCTTGCATCCCGATTTCCTTAAGTTCCGCTTCCAGCATGTGGAGCAGCGTCCACTGCCCTTCCGTTGACGGACAAGTCTCGCTGGCCTCGTTGGATTGCGTATCCACCTTTACATAGGAAGTAAATCGTTCAATCAATTCTTCTCTCAAAATCGCTGCACTCCCTTTATTCAGAATTATGTACATCCATATAATATCACTTTCGGGGGTCGGGTACACAATTTAAGGAAATGAGCTGCTCAACTTGCGTATAGGCGTCTCCAACTTGTATATGAGTCGCTCCAACTTGCGGATAAGGCGAATCAACTTGCAAAGTGTCAGCCAACTTGCGTATAGGCGTCTCCAACTTGTATATGAGTCGCTCCAACTTACGGATAAGGCGAATCAACTTGCGAAGCGTCAGTCAACTTGCGTATAAGCTGCTTCAACTTGCATATAAGCGTCTCCAACTTGTATATGAGTCGCTCCAACTTGCGGATAAGGCGAATCAACTTGCAAAGCGTCAGCCAACTTGTGTATAAGCCGCTTCAACTTGTATATGAGTCACTCCAATTTGCGGATAAGGCGAATCAATTTGCGAAGCGTCAGTCAACTTGCAAAAGAAATCCCAGTCTACTTATGAATGAGGTTATCCTTCTTAAAATGGCAGATATCCATTAAATACGTCCGATATCGAAACGCTCCTTTACTAGGGAAATTCATACTTTGCAGAATTCGATTAGCAAGGTAAATGTCATCCACTCCCAAAAACCACCGGCATTCCCGATTGGTAATCGTCCTTTTACATAGTAAGAACCACTCAAACAGTGTCCCTACGTGCGCCAAATGATCCACAGCCCCACACCACGGACAGCGCCAGGTCCGGGACTCCTTCACCATGCCGATCCGTCCGCAAGGCGCACACCTCACCCCTGGGCGAAAATCGCCAATCGGAATGCCATAGCTCTCTGAAATGGGATCTGGAATAAATGGATGATGGCTGTGAAGCAATTCGGTGGAAAGCCAATTGAAGGTGTCTATGTCCAACTTTTGCGCTGGTTGTGGAATACCTCGAAGGTAGGGAGGAATCAAGTTGGGGAATAAGAGCCTTGTTTTTGCTGGGGGCACTGCCACAATTTGCTTTGGGTAAGCCAACACTACCGCTCCGAAAATCGGCAGTTGAATGTTGCGCTGCTGAAACCATTCATGCAGTAAATCGCAATTTTTTTCCAATTGGACAATCGGGCTTTCAAAGCCGTCCTTACGCCCGTCCTCTCTAGTTCGAATCAGTTGTGGTGGATTTTCTTTAAACTCAAGGATGCCGCCAATATTTTTGACTTCTAACACATTGCCAAACCAGGGAGTTAACACAAAGTTGTCAGTTTGAAATTTTCCGTCAGCCGTGGGTGATAAATCGTGGAATACGTGATGCGGAAATGAAAATGAATTCCTGCGAAATACTTCAGCTACCCTTTCCTCACCGCCGATCCCGGCCTCAACGGAAGCCTGCTTTCCCGCCAATAATGGCACCATCGGATGCCCGGGTGATAACCTGCTCTGCGCGGCAATCAGTCCTTCTAACTTTAACGATCGATCTCTGTCTTTTATGATAATAACCGTTCACCTCCATTAAAACTTCTCCTGCACCCGCATCGTATCATACTGCCTCACCCCATACTATTACCAACAAAACATTTCATATTTTTGACAAATATATTAGTTGACCACCATGGTCAATTGGAATATACTGTAATTGACCATTGTGGTCAAGTGAAGGAGGTGCCACTATTTGTATACCAAATTTTTTAATGTGGAACCGGAGAAACAAGACAGAATCATTAATGCAGCGATAAAGGAATTTGCCCAGAAGGGATATGATAAAGCGTCGACAAATGAAATCGTGAAGGAAGCGGAGATTTCAAAGGGGCTGCTGTTTCATTATTTTAAAAATAAAAAGCAGCTGTTCTTGTTTTTGGTGGACTATTGCTATGAAACCATCGCCAAGGAATTTTATGAAAAATTCTCCTTGGATGAGGTTGATTTTTTCAACAGGATGCGGCAGTCAGTCATCATTAAAATGGAATTATCAGAAAGACATCCGGACATCTTTAAGTTTATCCAGGAAGCGTATATGGAAGATGCACCAGATATAAAAACAGAGATGGAAAAAAAGTTGCGCGAGCAGATTGGCATCAATATTGCCAAGGTTTATGAGGGTATTGATTATTCCAAGTTCAGAGACGATGTCGATCTGCAAAAAGTTCTAAAAATCATGACTTGGACATTTGAAAAAATGAGTGATGAAGAACTTAACAAAGCGAAACTGTCACCATCACATGAGATGGATTATCAAAAAATGTTCCACGAAGTCGAAGAGTACTTCGACATCTTAAAAAAGTGCTTTTACAAATAAAGGGGGCACAACAAATGAACGTAATTGAAATTAAAAACCTGACGAAAACCTACGGCAAGTCTAGAGGGATTTCCGATATCAGCTTTAACGTCGAGGAAGGCGAGATTTTTGGATTCATTGGGCCAAACGGCGCTGGTAAATCGACGACCATCCGCACGCTGCTGTCATTGATTTACCCGACGAGTGGCAGTGCGACGATTTTTGGCAAGGACTGCATCCAATTTGCCCCGGAAATAAAAAAGGAAATTGGCTATCTGCCATCTGAGGTGTTCTACTACGATAATATGAAAGTCAAGGACCTGCTGAAGTATTCGGCGAGTTTTTACAAAAAGGACTGTAGCAAGCGCATCAAGGAATTAGCGGAAATTATGGACCTCGATCTCAATAAAAAAATTGATGACCTTTCCTTGGGAAATAAAAAGAAGGTCGGGATTGTCCAGGGGCTGCTTCATGAGCCAAAACTCATCATTCTTGATGAACCGACAAGCGGCCTCGACCCGCTAATGCAGCAAAAGTTCTTTGAGCTGCTTGAAGAGGAGAACAAAAAGGGCGCGACCATCCTGTTTTCATCGCACATACTCAGCGAGGTGCAGCGGCTATGCAACCGCGTTGCCATCATTAAAGAAGGTAAAATTGTTACAGTTGAAAAGATTAGTACGTTAAAAGAAAACAATTATAAAAAGTTCAAAGTGGAGACGAAGGCGCCGCTCGCCAAGGATTATTTCAATCTAAACGGGGTCAACAACTTGGCTATGAAAGACAACACTACGAGCTTTTTGTTTAAAGGTGATATCAATACAATCATGAAGAAAGTCGCCGCAATTGATATCACTAACCTGTGGATTGAGGAACCGGACCTGGAAGAGATCTTTATGCATTATTATGAAAAGGAGGCCTAGGAAGCTATGAATATATTTTTGCATGAGCTCAAGGCCTATCGGAAATCAACAATCATCTGGACTGTTTCACTGATTGCGGTTTTTGCCCTGTTCATGTCGATGTTTCCGTCCTTCGCTAAGGATGCGGACGAATTCAAAAAGCTGCTCGAGGGTTATCCGCTGGCTTTAAGAAAAGCGCTTGGGGTCAACTTGGACACTTTATTTACGGTTCTTGGTTTCTATAGTTATGCCTTGACGTTTATCGTTTTGTGCGGGGCGATTCAGGCAATGAATCTCGGTACTGCGATTATCAGCAAAGAGGTGCGGGAAAAAACAGCCGACTTCCTGTTAACCAAGCCGGTCACAAGGACTCAGGTGATTACCGGCAAGCTCGCGGCGGCCTTCACGTCACTAGTAATCACTAATATTATTTACTTGGCGGCAGCTGTCATAATCGCAACCCGGGTTACGACCGATGACTTCAGCATAAAAGAATTTATCCTGCTGTCACTGACGATGTTTTTTGTGCAACTTATGTTCCTCGCAGTCGGAATTATCGTTTCCGTAATCGTTCCAAAGATTAAATCCGTGCTGACGGTGTCTCTAGGGACGGTGATTGCATTTTACTTTATCGGAGCGTTGGCAGCGACGACGGATGATGATGTGAAGCGGTATTTATCGCCATTTAAGTATTTCGACAATGACTATATTTTAAAGCATGCAAGCTATGAAGCGCCGTTTTTGATTGCCGGTGCGGTGATCATTATTTTGGCAGTGGCAGCCAGCTATATCCTCTACACCAAAAAGGATATTCACGCCGTTTAAGGGGGGCCGAATCATGAATATTTATGTAAAAGAACTGAGGTCGCACCGGAAATCGCTCATCTTCTGGTGTATTGGCGTCTTCCTGATGGTGGTGTCGGGGATGGCCAAGTATACCGGGTTATCCTCATCAGGCGAATCGCTAAATGACTTGTTTACCGATATGCCCAAATCCCTGCAGGTCATTATGGGAATTGGGACGTTTGACTTAAACAAAGCAAGCGGTTTTTACGGTTTGCTGTATATCTATTTATTATTGATGGCGACCATCCATGCGGCGATGCTTGGGGCTACGATTCTTGCCAAGGAAGAACGTGACAAGACCTCGGAGTTCTTATTCGTCAAGCCGGTATCGCGGACAAAAATCATTACTGCCAAGCTGCTGGCGGCATTCACGAATATTGTCATCTTTAACCTCGTGACCTGGATTTCGTCAATAGTGGTCGTTGGCAAATACGCCAAAGGAGAAGCAGTGAATGGGGACATTGCCATCACGATGATCGGCATGCTTTTCTTGCAGCTTTTGTTTATGGTCATCGGCAGTGCCATTTCTGCATTGAAAAAGCGGCCGAAAACGGCGGGCTCACTTGCGGCAGGGATCTTGCTGCTGACGTTTGTGTTATCGGTTGCCATCGATTTGAATGAAAGCATCGAATTCCTGAAATATATAACGCCGTTCAAATACTTTGAAGCGAAAAATATGATGTATGGCGGCGGGTTTGACAGTGGCTTTGTCGTATTAACCATTATTTTGTTTGCAGCCTTGACGGCGGTAACCTATGTTTTTTATAAAAAGCGAGACTTAAATGTTTAGAAAAAGGACCGGGTACTGAAGCCCGGTCCTTATTTCTCGTTTGCCATTTTAACTAGCGTAATAATATCGCTTGAAAGCTGGCCGTATGCAGGTGTGGGAGACTTAATGTTAGTTTTGATCCCTTCGATTAGCGACAAGGCTTTCGGATTTGTAATCGTCAAAATTTGAACCTGTCCGTTAAAGGCTTTGCTCATTACCTCTTTTGCGCGCTCCAAATTATCATCCGAATTCAGTTTGTTAGGATCTACCCCGTCTAAATCTCCTTTACCGGATTGGCCAGAGGTGTTTTTTAATACCTTGTTTTGTAATTCATCGTAACGGGTCGAGGTTACTTCTTGTTGTGCTCTTGCCAAAATAATGGTGTCATCAATCACAAAAACCTTTATTCCCGGTATCCCTTCTCCGGAAAGTCTTGATTCCAAATGAGAGGAAATGCCTCCGTCATGGAGACTCGAGCTGCCAATCAAGCTATAGACATTTGTTCCGACGCCGCTTGTCGTCTGATTCTGTCCATTGGTTGTTTTTTTCTTTGCACGGTCGATACTGGGAATAACATTTACACTGTGCTTATTCCCATAATGATCACCATTGCCCTTTTTATTGATGGACTGATTATGATAGTCAAGGTCCTCTGCCGATCCTTCCAGATGTTGCTGACTTGAACATGCTGATAACAAAAGTATGAAGCCTAAAAAGGGTGCACCGCAGAACTTCCACGTCTTATTGAACATAAAGATTATTCCTCCTTTTTTGTCCTATTTTTCCCGATTTTATTTTTTGTATGAATGGTTTATTTTGGGAACATAATAAGATGGAAAAAAATGTCGAAATAATTTTGGAGGTAGTGCAGCATGTCCGAAGAGCATAAAGAATCACCAGAATCTATTTCAAGAAGGAAATTTATCCGAAATACGGGTTTCACTGTTGGGGGTCTTGCGGTTGGGGGAATCTTGGGCAGTCTTCTTACTAGACAAGACAAAGATTCTAACAACGGCAAAAAGGATACACACGCAGAGGCGGGAAATTTTAACGAAGCATTGATGTATTTTACGCCTGAGCAATTTAGGGTTACGGAAGCCATCACAGAGCGGATTTTCCCGGAGGATGACCTCGGGCCAGGGGCAAAGGGACTTGGCGTCGCTTATTATATTGACCATCAGTTAGCTGGGGATTGGGGCTTTAATGCCAGGGAATATATGCAGGCGCCCTTTTTCATGGGGGAGAAGGTTCAAGGCTATCAAGGGCGCTTAAAGCGCAGAAATATTTTCGATATTGGCTTAAGAGAAATTCAGAATCACAGTATGGCTGTTTATAAGAAAAACTTCACTGACCTAAAAGGGGAAGAACAGGATGCGATCTTGAAGGATTTTGAGCAAGACAAAATACAGTTAACGACCATTTCCCCAAGCGGGTTTTTCCAAATGCTCAGAAGCGCCACGCTCGAAGGTGCATATAGCGATCCACTCTATGGGGGAAATAGAAATATGGATGGATGGAAGATGAGGAAGTACCCAGGCAGCCAAATGGCTTACACAAACATTATTGAAAAGGACTTTCAGGAAGTAAAGCCGCAAAGCTTAAAATCACATATGAATCATTAAAATGTCTGCAAAGCAACTAAGTGCAGTTTAATCATCAGAAAGCAGGTGGAGGCCATGGCAAGAAAATTGCCGAAAGTAGACGTTGTGATCATTGGAGTCGGTTGGGCAGGAGGAATTATCGCCTCCGAATTAACTAAAAAGGGACTCAAAGTGGTTGGGTTGGAAAAGGGGAAAGAGCGCAAAACAGAAGATTACTTTATGGTTCACGATGAATTGCGCTATGCCCTGAGGTATGAGATGATGCAGGACTTGTCAAAGGAAACCATTACATTTCGCAGCAATGAAAAAATCCGTGCCCTGCCAATGAGACAATATGGGTCCTTTCTCATTGGTGATGGCTTGGGCGGTTCCGGTGTTCACTGGAATGGCCAAACCTTTCGATTCCTTCCATATGACTTTCAAATCCGCAGTCAAACGATTGAAAAATATGGGCCAAATAAAATCCCGGCTGACATGACCATCCAAGATTGGGGAATCACCTACGATGAACTTGAGCCATATTATGATACGTTTGAAAAAATGGCGGGGATTTCAGGTGAGGAAAACCCTTTGGCAGGAAAACGGTCAAGCAAATACCCCACCCCGGCATTAAAGAAAACCAAAGCGATGGAGTTGTTTACCGATGCGGCTAAACGGTTAAAGCTTCATCCTTATGTACAGCCGGCCGCTAATTTATCAGAATCCTATACGAATCCTGACGGTATTTCTAGAGCCGCATGCCAATACTGTGGTTATTGTGAACGATTTGGCTGTGAATACGGGGCCAAGGGCGATCCTGTGGTGACGGTGATTCCTGTTGCCCTCAAGACGGGTAACTTTGAGATTCGAACCCATTCCAATGTCAGGAGAATTTTAAAAACAGGGGATAAGGCCTCTGGCGTCATTTATATTGATGAGACAACAGGAGAAGAAATTGAACAGCCGGCGGATATTGTGGTCCTTACCGGATTTGTGTTCAGCAATGTCAAGCTGTTGTTGCTATCAAATATCGGCACCCCTTATGACCCGAATACCGGCAAGGGGTCGGTTGGCAAAAATTATGCTTACCAGGTCCGTAAAGGGAATGCCGTAGGCTTTTATGATAAGAAAAAGTTTAATAATTTTGCTGGTGCAGGTGCCCTTGGGATGATTTTAGATGATTATAATGGCGATAATTTTGACCATGCTGACCTTGATTTTATCCATGGCGGGATGATTATCTTAGGACAGACAGGACAAAGGCCGATTCAAAATAATACAGTGCCAAAAGGAACGCCATCATGGGGGCCAGAATTTAAAAAGACGTCCTTAAAATATGCCAACAGCGTCTTAACCGTCGGCGGGGAAGGGTCATCGATGGCCTTCCGCCATCACTTTTTGGACTTAGACCCTGTCTACAAGGATGAGTATGGTGATCCATTAGTCCGGATTACCTATGATTTTGAAGATCAGGACCGGAATATGGCGAAATTTCTGGCTAGTAAATGTGCGGACATCCTAAAAGAAATGGGTGCTGATCATGTTGATTATATGCAGGAATTAGGGCCTTATGATGTGGCCTCCTATCAATCGACTCACAATACAGGCGGGGTTATTATGGGAAGTGATCCATCGACATCTGCTGTGAATAGCTACCTGCAAATGTGGGAGATGGATAACCTATTTGTTGTCGGGGCCTCGGCCTTTCCGCAAAATGCCGGTTATAATCCGACTGGGACGGTTGGAGCATTAGCTTACCGTGCAGCCGAAGGCATTTTGAAATATCGTGATGCCGGCGGCCAAGTTGTTTAAAGAAAGGTTTCAGGATTGGATTTAATCATATCAATAGTGGTAATATGGGAAAATAAACCGGGTAAGGAGGAGAAATAAATGACGACACAAAATGAATCTAATACATTGCCGCCAAAAACATGCTCGATTGAGCGGATGGTCACATTGGAAGAGGATGTGAAAAAAGTGCTGGCAGGTGAAAAAACAGCGACACGCCGCAATGGCCGCTATGCGGATCCAGGTGAAGTGATGGAGCTTGAAGGCCGCAAGTTCGTGGTTGAAAAAGTGTATTCGCAAAGCTTGGGCGAGCTGACAGACGATAATGCCCGACGTGAGGGCTTCGAAACCGTCGAAGACTATAAGCAATCCATTCTTTCGATTCATCCAGGAATGCCGTGGCTGCCGCAAATGCGCGTCTGGGTCCACGAATTCCGTGAAGCAGAATAATAATGGTCGGTCCGTTCAAGCCTGAGCGGACCGTTTTTTCGTTTTTGTACAAGATGAGTAGAGCCTTCAATACTGCAATAAACCATCGAATTATTTCAGAGTGCCATCCTTGCCAATAAAGGAGGTGTGAGCAGAGCTGGGACATACTCAATTCAAAGTGAATAAAGTTTTATTAAAGCTAAATTTGATAATAGTTATTCGCTTTTGCGGCGCTCCGCCCCTTTACCACTAAGTAAAAAAGTATTCAATTCAAAAAAACGAAATTATAATAGGGATATCCAATTTGTCAGGCAGTTTGAAGTGGAGGCATCCTTATGGGGTTTTTAGCAAAATACATAAAAACATATTGGAAGTCGTTTAGCATAGCGGTTCTTTTTCTGACCATCGAAGCCATTTGCGACCTGCTCCAGCCGACGGTGATGGCAATCATCATTGATGAAGGGGTGGCCAACAGGGATATGAATTATGTGCTGAAAATGGGCGGGGTGATGCTGTTGATTACCGCCATTGGCGCGGGGGCAGCATCGACCCGGAGCATCATGGCCAGTATCGTATCGCAAAACTTCGGCACCGAGCTCCGGTCTGATTTGTTTAAAAAAATCCAATCCTTAGCGTTTCGCAATCTTGATAAGTTTGACCGCGCGTCGTTAGTTACAAGAATGACCAACGATGTCACCCAGGTGCAAATATTTGTGAACGGGCTGATGCGTATTTTCGTCAAGGCACCACTGCTGGCGATTGGTGGGCTGATCATGGCGACGCGCCTCAATCTTCACCTCGCGGTTGTCCTCGCGGTCGTGGTTCCGATTGTTGCCGTCCTAATCGTATATAATTTGAAGCTTGGATTTCCGAAATTCACCAAGGTGCAACAGGCGTTGGACCGGGTGAACAGGGTCATGCGCGAGTATCTGTCAGGAGTGCGGGTTGTTAAGGCGTTCAACCGCTTCGATGTTGAAATAGCCAAATTTTCAATCGAAAACGAGCACTTTAAAGAGGAGTCGGTTGGAGCCAACCGGCTGATGGCGGTGTTTAGTCCGGCGATTATGCTGACAGTTAATCTTGGGATTGTGGTCGTGCTATGGCTCGGCGGACTTGGGGTCAATAACGGCACGATTCAAGTCGGTCACGTGATCGCCTTTATCAACTACATGACGCAAATACTGTTTTCGCTGATGATGATTTCCATGGTGTTTACGATGTTTGTCAGGGCCAAAGCCTCGGCTGGCCGGATTGGCGAGGTATTTGCCGAAGAAAACCAACTGGCGTGGAAAGATGACGTGAAAAGCCATCCAGTAGAAAAAGGCCGCATTGACTTTGAACATGTTTGGTTTTCTTATGATACGGCTGGCGGGGAGCCGGTCTTAAAAGATATTAATCTATGTATTCTTCCCGGCGAAACTGTCGGGGTGATCGGTTCAACCGGCTCAGGGAAAACCACCCTTGTCGGGCTCATCCCCCGCTTTTATGATGTCACCGGCGGAACAATTAAGGTCGACGGTGAAGATGTAAAGCATGTGAATCCAAAACGACTCCGTGACAAAATCGCGTTTGTGCCGCAGCGTAATGTTCTGTTCACAGGCACAGTGGCTGAGAATATCCGCTGGGGCAAAGAAGATGCCACCCAGCAGGAAATCGAAGCAGCAGCGGCGATGGCCTGCGCTGATGAGTTTATCGATGCCTCCCCTGAAGGTTATCAAACGAGGATTGGCCAGGGCGGGGTCAATTTCTCCGGGGGTCAAAAGCAGCGGCTGTCGATTGCCCGGGCCTTGGTGAAACAGCCGGAAATCTTAATCCTCGATGACAGTACGAGCGCTGTCGATGTCGCTACTGAGGCAAAAATGAAGGCGGCATTAAAGAAATATGCGAACGGACTTACCACCATCATCATTGCCCAGAGGATTTCATCGATCATCGATGCCGATAAAATTGTCGTCCTCGATCGGGGCGAAATCGCCGGGAGTGGCACCCATGGGGAATTGATCACCGACTGTCGGGTTTATCAGGAAATCTACAGGTCGCAAATGGGACAGGAGGCGCTTTAGAATGACAAAAGCAAATGAGCAACGAACCACCACCCCTCCCGGTCCGCCGCCGTTGCGCCCGGGCGGTGCCCACCACCGGGGTCCGGTCGTTAAGCCTAGGAACTTTAAAGCAACCTTAAAGCGGCTGTGGGAGTATTTCGGCCGTGAGCGAAAGATGCTGACGCTCATCTTTTTGTTTATTTTAATAGATTCCGTGATTGTGTTAATGAACCCGTATTTAATCGGTAAAGCGGTTGATGCGATGAGCCTTAAGCCTGGCAAAGTCGATTTTAACTTCCTTGAGATCATGATTATCATTCTGGCGGCAGCCTATCTCGCCGATGCTGTCCTCAACTTTTTGCAGGGTTGGTTGATGGCTGGTGTTGCACAAAGAATTGTGAAAGGCTTGAGAGATTCATTGTTCAAAAAACTGCAGAAGCTGCCTGTCTCGTTTTTTGATTCGCGGACACATGGGGAACTGATGAGCCGTTTGTCGAATGATGTTGACAATGTCAGCAATTCCATCTCGCAGTCGACAACGCAGTTAATGTCGGGTGTGATTGTCATTGCCGGGTCCCTGGTGATGATGATCATCTTAAGTCCGATCTTAACGCTGGCCAGCATGATAACCGTTCCGCTCGTGTTTTTACTGACCCGGACAATTGCTAAACGGACGAGTGTATTATTTAAAAATCAGCAAATGCAATTAGGTAAAATAAATGGGCATATTGAAGAGACGATATCTGGTATCGAGGTTGTTAAAGCCTTTAACCATGAGGACAAAGTAATTGAGGAATTTGAAGAGGTCAATACAAAGCTGCGTGAGGTCTGCCTTAAGGCGCAAATTTGGTCGGGATTCTTGATGCCAATCATGAACGTCATAAATAACCTTGGCTTTACGGTAGTAGCGATCGTCGGCGGATTGCTTGCAGTGAAGGGCCATATCACCGTCGGGGCGATCGCCAGCTTTATTACCTACTCACGGCAATTTGTCCGGCCGTTGAATGATCTCGCCAATATCTTCAACATTCTCCAGTCGGGTGTCGCGGGCGCCGAGAGGGTGTTTGACATTATTGATGAACAAGAGGAGCCGGTGGATGTTCCTCATGCGGTGCAGCTTACAAATCCAAGAGGCCATGTCGTGTTTGACAATGTCAGCTTTGGCTACCGCGACGATGTGCCAATTTTAAAAAATGTCAGCATTGAGGCACCGATTGGCACGAGCATTGCGTTAGTGGGGCCGACCGGTGCCGGGAAAACGACGATCGTCAATCTGCTGACAAGGTTCTACGATGTCACCAATGGTAGAATCCTCTTGGACGGCCGCGATATCCGTGATTATACACGGGACAGTTTGCGCCGTTGCTTCGGATTTGTCCTCCAGGATACGTATTTGTTTTCCGGGACAATCAAAGAAAACATCAAGTACGGAAAGCCGGATGCGACAGATGAAGAAGTGAAGGCTGCGGCGGTGATGGCCGGTGCCGATTTGTTTATTAAACGGCTACCAAAGCAATATGAGACAGTTCTTGCAGAAAATGGTGGAAACTTAAGCCAGGGGGAACGCCAGCTGCTGGCAATTGCCCGGGTGATGCTGGCAAAGCCTTCACTGCTCATTTTGGATGAAGCGACTAGCAGCATTGATACAAGAACGGAGCTTCATATTCAAAAGGCGCTGCTTTCCCTGATGAGGGATCGGACCAGTTTTATCATTGCCCATCGCCTGAATACAATTCGTGATGCTGATTGCATTATGGTTATTGATCATGGTGAAATTATTGAAACTGGGAGCCATGAAGAGTTGATGGCGAAGAAAGCCAGGTACTATGAGATGTTTTCCAGTCAATTTAAGAATGCTGGTGCTTAGGCCGCATTCTTTTTTATGGTGACACATGTAAAGACACCTGTTAGAATACTAGTTGGCACTATTTTTTCATTAAAATAGGGAATAATGTGAATATGTTTTTTAAAAGGGGTGTCTTTTATGGACAACGCAAAGGGAGTTGCAGCCGGGGGCATTTTTGGCGCCGGTGCCGGCCGTAAGTCGTTTTCGCAACGTAAACTGCTGGGGATTGCGGGGATGGGCTGGATGTTCGATGCAATGGATGTCGGCATGCTGTCGTTCATCATTGCAGCGCTACAGAAGGAATGGAGTTTAACTCCGGGACAGATGGGTTGGATTGGCAGTATCAATTCCATCGGTATGGCCGTCGGTGCGTTTGTTTTCGGGTTAATGGCTGATAAAATCGGCCGCAAGCATGTATTTATCATTACTTTATTATTATTTTCTGTGGGCAGCGGGGCCTCTGCCTTTGCCACCGGCTTGACCGTATTTTTAATTTTAAGGTTTTTGGTCGGGATGGGTCTCGGCGGCGAGCTTCCGGTTGCCTCTACACTTGTTTCGGAAATCGTTCCGGCTGAAAAGCGCGGCAGGACGGTGGTTTTACTGGAAAGCTTTTGGGCGGGTGGCTGGTTGATTGCCGCGGTTATTTCGTACTTCATCATCCCTAGGTACGGCTGGCAAATTGCCTTGCTGATTAGCGCTGCACCTGCTCTTTATGCTTTGTATTTACGGGTCGGGCTGCCGGATTCTCCGAAATTTTCGGCAATCAAAGACAAAGAAAAGGTCTCTGTAGTTAAGAACCTTGCCAGCCTATGGTCCAAAGAGTATGGCCGCCAGACAGCGACGCTTTGGATTGTCTGGTTCTGCGTTGTCTTTTCTTATTATGGGATGTTCTTATGGCTGCCGAGCGTGATGGTCATGAAAGGCTTTAGTCTGATTAAAAGCTTTGAATATGTGCTGATTATGACATTGGCGCAGCTGCCAGGCTACTTTACGGCCGCCTGGTTTATTGAAAAATTTGGCCGCAAGTTTGTCCTGGTGGTCTACCTCATCGGTACGGCCGTCAGTGCCTACTTCTTTGGCACCGCAGAGTCGACTGCGCTGCTCATGACCTCGGGCATCCTGTTATCGTTCTTCAATCTCGGTGCCTGGGGCGGGCTTTATGCGTATACACCCGAGCAGTACCCAACCCTCATCCGCGGTACCGGCTCCGGAATGGCCGCTGCTGTTGGACGGGTTGGTGGTGTGCTGGGGCCACTGTTGGTCGGTTATCTTGTGGCCCAGAAAGCGGACGTTTCCACCATCTTTACCATCTTCTGCATTGCGGTGCTAATTGGGGCGTTGACCGTGTTTTTTTTGGGAAAAGAAACGAAACGACAAGAATTGGCATAATAATTTTTGGCAAGGGATCCCTGTTTTGGGGGTTCCTTTTTTTGTACAGCGGGGAAATCATTCATATTTAGACAAAATAATTGCCGGGCAGTTTATATTGAAAAACAAAAGTAAATTCTTATTCACGTTAAAGGGATAACATATTAAAGTAAGTGAAAAGAGTAAAATTTGTTATTTTCTAAATTATTTTAAAATAACACAGTTAAATACTAGACGAACTCAAAATTATTATGTACAATGTTTTCAGAATATTATCCCTTTTGGGAACAGTTGGACAAATGATTTGGGAAATTTTTTAAAAAAACGGGGGGTAAGGCAATGAGAAAGAAAAAATTGGCTGGAATTTTTGCGTCGTTCATGGTAGCGGCAACTGTGTTAGCTGCATGCGGATCATCAGAGACTGGCGGCGACGGGGAAAAGGGCGGCGAGATTCTAATCGGTTCAAACCTTGAATTGTCAGGCGGCGTGGCGTCCTACGGTTCATCGATCAAACAGGGCATCGATTTGGCTCTCGAGGAAATCAACAAAGATGGTATTGACGGCAAGAAGTTAAAGCTGGTTTCGTTCGATAACAAGTCGGAAGCGCCGGAAGCGATTAACGGTGCGACTAAATTAATCAGCCAAGATAAGGTTGTTGCGATTATCGGTGCTGCAACGAGCGGTAACACAAAAGCACAAATTGAAATTGCCCAAAGCAATGGGGTTCCGTTGATTACGCCAACCGGTACGGCTGCTGACGTAACCGTGAAGGACGGCAAATTGAATGATTTCGTATTCCGTACCTGCTTCATTGACCCATTCCAAGGTACAGTAGCAGCGAACTTTGCCGCGAAGGAATTAAAGGTTAAAACGGCTGCCATTTTCATTGACAGCTCCAGTGACTATTCAAAGGGCTTGGCCGATTCCTTCAAAAAGCAATTTGCTAAAGAAGGCGGAAAGATTATTTCTGAAGAAGCGTATGTGGCAAAGGACACTGACTTTAACGCCCAATTAACAAATATTAAAGGGAAAAACCCAGATTTCGTCTTCATTCCAGGATATTACGAAGAAGTTGGTCTAATTGTGAAGCAGGCTCGTGCATTGGGCCTAAATGTCCCAATGATGGGCGCTGACGGCTGGGATTCTCCGACGCTGGTTGACCTTGCTGGCAAGGACGCTTTGAACAATACGTTCATCACCAACCATTATTCTTCAGGGGATTCTGACAAAAATGTTCAAAAATTTGTTGAAGCATTCAAGAAAAAATACGATGGCAAGTCACCTGACGCGTTCAACGCTTTAGGTTATGATACGGCGTATTTCCTTGCTGATGCGATTAAGCGTGCTGGCGGCGGCGATTCCAAGAAAATCCAAAAGGCGCTGGCTGAAACAGACGGTCTTGAGCTAATTACCGGTCAAATGAAGCTTGATAAAGATCACAACCCAATCAAATCTGCGGTTATCCTTGAGTACAAGAACGGCGAGCAGAAGTTTAATACGAAAGTAAATCCATAAAAATATAATAAAATTTGAATAGGGAGAGCGCGGGTTCTCCCTTTTCGTTTTTAAAGTCGTTTTAAGGAGTGTTTCGGACATGGAGCAAATCATACAGCAGCTAGTAAACGGCGTGTCCCTGGGCAGTATTTATGCGCTGATTGCCCTTGGTTACACAATGGTATACGGCATTGTCAAACTCATTAACTTCGCCCATGGGGACGTTTTCATGGTCGGCGCATTTATCGGTTTTTATTCTATTACTATTCTTGATTTGGGGCTTTTCCCAAGCTTGCTATTGGCGATGACAGCCTGTGCCGTTTTCGGGGTATTAATTGAAAGGATCGCCTACAAGCCACTAAGAAACGCTACAAGGATTGCTGCCCTTATAACGGCGATTGGCGTTTCGTTATTTATCGAGTATGGCACAATTTATATCCGCGGCGCCCAGCCTGAAGCGTATCCGAACAATATTGTTCAACTGAAGAGCGTTGAGTTGTTTGGCGTTAAAATCAGCGGCCAATCAATGTTGATCCTTGGGGTATCCATTGTGCTGATGATCCTGCTGCAGTTTATCGTTCACAAAACGAAGATCGGCAAAGCGATGCGTGCAGTATCGCATGATATGGATGCCGCTAGATTGATGGGAATTAACGTCAATAACACGATTTCAGCCACATTTGCAATTGGGTCGGCACTTGCCGGAGCAGCCGGAGTTATTTTTGGTATGTATTATACAAAAATTGACCCGTTAATGGGGATTATTCCAGGTCTTAAAGCATTCGTTGCCGCGGTATTGGGCGGTATCGGGATTATCCCGGGAGCGATGGTCGGCGGATTGGTATTGGGCGTCATTGAGGCACTTGTCAGCGCGGCTGGCTTCTCGTTATGGCGCGATGGTGTTGCCTTTGTTGTTTTGATTTTAATTTTAATTTTCCGCCCGGCAGGACTATTTGGCAAAAATATCAGGGAAAAGGTGTAGGAGGTGGCGGCGATGAAACATGCGAAACAAGCAAAGTTTTTTTGGACATCCATCGTATTGGCCATTGTGTTTGCAGTTGTTGTCCAGTTTTTAATTAACGGGGCAGTCTTGAACTCCTTCTATACCAATACATTGTTTTCTATTGGGATTAACATTATTTTGGCTGTCAGCCTGCACTTGATTATCGGGATAACCGGGCAGTTTTCGATTGGACATGCTGGCTTCCTAGCGGTCGGGGCGTATATGTCGGCAATTGTCACGATGAAATTGGGTATGCCTTTTGCCGTGGCGATTCTGGCAGCCGGTGTTGCCGCAGCGATTGCCGGTGTGATTATCGGGATCCCGACGTTGCGACTCAGGGGTGACTATCTTGCCATTGCCACATTAGGGTTTGGGGAGATTATGCGGATTGTCTTCTTAAATGTTGATTATGTTAACGGCGCGAGCGGGATGACTGTCTCCCACTTGATTACCTGGCCATGGTTGTTTGCCTGCGTGCTGATCACGATCATTGTCATTGCCAACTTCACCAATTCAACGCATGGACGAGCCTGTATTTCGATTCGGGAAAATGAAATTGCGGCAGACGCCATGGGAATCAATACCACCTATTACAAAGTAATGGCGTTTATAATCGGCGCGTTTTTTGCCGGGGTAGGCGGAGCTTTGCACGCTCATAATTTCTATATCATCCAACCGACCAACTTTGGGTTTTTGAAGTCATTTGATATTTTAATTCTCGTTGTGCTTGGCGGTCTGGGCAGTATGTCCGGTTCAATTATCGCTGCCATTCTGTTAACGATCATCTCCACCTTCTTGTCGAATTATCCGGAGGTTCGGATGGTCATTTACAGTCTTGTGCTCGTGGCCATGATGCTGTTCCGTCCGCAGGGATTGATGGGAACAAAGGAAATTACCGCATTCTTAAAAATAGGAAAGGCCGCTAAAGGAGGGAACCAAGATGTCGACAAACACACCGTTGCTTAAAGTTGACAATGCTGGCATCCGATTTGGCGGATTAAAGGCTGTTTCCGAAGTCAATCTGGAACTCTTGGAAGGCGAACTGGTCGGATTAATCGGGCCGAACGGCGCCGGCAAAACCACCTTTTTCAACCTGTTAACCGGAGTTTATGTTCCGACGGAAGGAAGCATTTCGCTGGACGGCGATAAATTAAATGGGCTTCCCCCTTATAGAATTACTAAAAAAGGCATCAGCCGGACGTTCCAAAATATTCGCCTGTTCAGTGATTTATCGGTTTTGGATAATGTAAAGGTGGCCTATCATTCATTGGCCAAGCATTCAATTTTTAGCTCGATTCTCCGGCTTCCTTCCCACTTCTCGGGAGAAAAGGAAATGGAGGAAAAGGCGATTGAGTTTTTAAAAATCTTCAAGCTCGACAATGTGCTGCATGAGCAGGCAAAAAATCTGCCGTACGGCCAGCAGCGCCGCCTCGAAATTGCCCGGGCACTGGCGGCAAACCCAAGACTATTACTGCTAGATGAACCGGCGGCTGGGATGAACCCGCAGGAGACGGATGAGTTGATGAATCTGATTGCCCTGATCAGGGAAAAATTCTCGTTAACGATTCTATTAATCGAGCATGATATGAACCTTGTAATGGGTGTTTGCGAACGGATCTACGTGCTTGACCACGGTCAATTGATAGCCCAGGGCACACCGGAAGAAATCAGAAATAATCCTAAAGTCATCGAAGCGTATCTCGGCGAGGAGGTCTCTTAATATGCTGAAAATCAATGATATCAATGTCTATTACGGAAATATTCATGCATTGAAGGGGGTTACCCTCAACATCAATCCGGGCGAGATTGTCACCTTGATTGGAGCCAATGGCGCCGGGAAAAGCACGCTGCTAAAAACGATTTCGGGTCTGTTAAGACCGAAAACTGGGGAAATATTATTTGAAAATGAGCATGTGGCCGGAAAAGTGCCGCAGTTAATTGTAAAACGGGGTATCTCACATGTTCCGGAAGGCCGCCGTGTATTTGCTAATATGTCGGTCGAAGAGAACTTGGAACTGGGTGCCTATTTGCGCAAGGATAAACAGGGCATCCGCGAGGACTTTGAAAAAGTGTATGGGTTGTTTCCAAGGCTGCACGAACGCCGCAAGCAGCTGTCGGGGACGCTTTCCGGCGGGGAACAGCAAATGCTCGCCATGGGTCGCGCGTTGATGGCCCGCCCGAGATTGCTACTGTTGGATGAGCCGTCGATGGGTCTGGCGCCGCTGCTCGTCAAAACAATCTTCCGAATCATTGAAGAAATCAACAACCAGACCGGCACGACAATCCTGCTGGTCGAGCAGAACGCCAATATGGCGTTATCTATTGCCAACCGTGCCTATGTCATTGAGACAGGGAAAATAGTCGCTGCCGGCACTTCCGCAGAGCTTGGGCAAAGCGACCAAATTAGAAAGGCCTACCTGGGTGGGCATTAAAAGAGAAAAGCGGAAGCGCCTAGGCGCTGGAGCTAGACAAAAAGGTATCGGAATTTCTCCGATACCTTTTCCTTTCGGAACCAAGCGGCCAAAAAACTTGCTTATTACATTTTCGCCTTTTGCCGCTCCGGTTCGAGCTTAAACTGATAGCGCAGCTTTGGACTCAAGGCATGTTTTACTTTGTTTTTGTACTCGACATACAGTTGCTCTAAGCCAACCATGGCGAGGGAGAAGAAGTTGGCATAGTTCTTCTGGACTTCCCATTTCAGCTCGTTCTTGCCGCAGATGCTGTATTTATTCAGCTCTTCAATTTCCTTTTGCAGGTTGGCCAGTGGTACAGCCTGCTCCGACTCCGGCAGCGCCAGAATGTGGTCGATTTTTTCAATATAGGCCTGCGATTTTTCGATCTTGGCTTTAATCTCCTCATAGCCTTTTTGGTCGATGAGGCCGTATTTTAATTTAAAATCATTTAATTTATAGGCTGACTCGTAGGTGGCATTGACGATATCATCTCGGGTTAAGTGCTTGGTCTCAAAGCTGAGCATATGCTTCCATGAAGGCTGGGTAATCGCCTTCCGGTGGTCCTCGAGCGTATGGCAGAATTTCTTGTAGCCATGGATTTCGGGATGCTCAAATGCCGGGCTTGCAGGGTCCAGGAACGGGGCAAGCGGTGCGACAAAGTAGAAAATCCTTTGGTCTTTGTTGCAGGCAAGATGAATCGTTTCACAGAAATCAATGTTCTCGATGCAACTTGCATATGTCTGATCCGGGATCCCGACCATGAAGAACAGGTCAATTTTCTTGCAGCTATGCTTAAGGGCGAATTTCAAAGTGTCGATGACCTTTTCGTTCGTACAGCTGAATTTTCCGTTATAGCGCCTGATTTTTTCGTCATGCGTTTCCAGGGTAATCTCGATGCTATAATTCGGTACACTTTCTTCAATTTTTCTAAAATAGTCTTCATCGGCATACTGGAACAGTTCAAACACCATTTCATTTTTCAAATTCAGTTGCTTAAGTCTGCTGAAAAATTCATCGACATATTCCCGTCCGCCCTGGCGCAGGTCATGCAAGATGAAAATCGGCGCTCGACTGAACCGTGAAATAAATTGAATGTCCTCAACCAGCTTTTTCGGCGACCTTAGGGCCAGTGAATTGCGGTTGCAGTTTTGGTCATAAGCCTCACGCGATCCGCCGCAAATCAAGCAGTTTTGCGTACAGCCGCGGGCGGTCAACAGCGCCGTGTTCGGGTATTGCAGCCAGCCGTTGTATGGTAGCGGATCAAGGAAGTTGCGGTACTTGAACACGGAACGGACCGTATAACGGTAGCCAGGGACATCGATATCATCCAAATCCTTCGGCACGTAGGTAATCGGGTTATAGCCGATTTCGCTGCCCTTTTTCCAGGTCAGGTTTGGAATATCGGCATAGTGGGTATTTCCCGTTTCCAGCTTGTTCATCAATAGGAGCATCAGCTTTTCCGTGGAGTCGCCGCGCAAGACAAAGTCGATAAATGGATATTGGATTAATTCTTTATGATAATAGGTGGACGATAAGCCCCCAAAGACAATCGGTGTTTCCGGATGCAGGGATTTGACGATTTTAGCCAGCTCAATGCTTCCGTGAGCGTGCGGCAGCCAATGCAGGTCGATCCCGAACGCCCGGGTTTTGATTTTTCGCAGCTTTTTTTCGACATCAAAGTTGTCGCTCATCAACATCCGGTTGGCAATGTTTATAATTTTCACCCGCAGCCCATATTGTTCCAAATAGTCGGCAATGCTAGTTAGGCCGATTGGATACATCTCGAATACCGGTGATGATGGCACAACATCGCTAATCGGGCCGGCAAGCAGGGAGTTTTTTCGGAAATCGTATACGCTGGGAGCATGGAGCAGGACTAAATCGTATTTCATTTGGACCACCTCTTGTCAAAAAATTAGTCTATTCGAAAGGATTTTAATTTGTGATGAATTTCACATAAACCCTGTTATTAAAGTTAATAAGTTATTTGTTAATCTTCTGTTAATTTAAGTTTACTATAATTATGGTTTAATAGAGTGACAATAGAGTGACAGATTTTGGGTGATTTTGTGGCAATTTTTATGTTAGTACTAAGGTAGTATGGCAAGAATAATGCTTTTGCCAAATAGAATGAATGGCACGGATTATGACATAATATTTTATACGAACCGTCCCCGGTTTGGAGAATCCAGTTCGGTCAGTGTGTTTCATTAGACCGGTCTGGGTTTTTATTTTGATTAAATTAGCCAGTGGCTTGTTAGATGAGATATCTCCCGATTGTTTTCATCGGTTAAATCATTTAAACTTTAGTTAACTGAAAATTTTGTAATCCGTAACAAAATAGAAGGGGTCGTCGCCATGAATGATTCTGGATTTTTGAAAAAACGAGAGCAGCTGTCACGACAGTTTTTGCTGCTGATAACATTGATTGGCGGGTGGATTTTCCTTCAATTCGGACTGACTCAATTATCGATCCCCCATGATGCGATGATTTTTGCGCTACTGGTATTATTCTTATTTATTGTCGAGTATTTTCCTTTGCCTGTTTGGAATGGAACAGTAACCATTTCGTTTTCCCTTGTTTACGCCATCTATGTCATCGACGGACTTGCCAATACGCTCGTTTTTTACGGAATCATTGTCGCAGCGGTGAACATTATTGAACGCCGCCCTTTGAGGATTATTCTGTTTAACCCTGGGATGCACATTGTCAGCTTTTATTTAGCTCATTTATTTAGCCAGATGGTATATCCGGTGCTGCCGCTCGAGGACGTATCCAAAGTCTTGCAGGGTCTGATACAAGTAAGTATGGTGATTATTCCGTTTTATGCATTGAATAACCTAATTATTGACCTGGTGCTGTGGATCCGTCCGCAGGTTTATCCCCTTAAGGTCTGGAAGCGAAAGACAGTTCAAGAGATCAACAGTTTTTTGATTTCTGCTGTTTATCTTTTGCTTTTTTATGTATTGGGCAGTCAAAATCGCGGGCAAATTGACGTAGTTTCATTTTTCTTCTTTTTCTCGCCATTGGTATGCTTTGCGCTGTTAAGCTCGATTATTGCGAACTTAAAACGGGAAAAGGCAAAACAAAAGGCGCTGTTCAGCATTTCTTCCGAATTGAATAAAAAGATTGCGGCCACCGACTGGCTCACTTTTTTGGCTAATAATCTCCAGGAATTTATTGATGTCGATGCCTGGACCCTCTGGAAAAAGAAAAAGACCGGCTGGGAGTTGAGCTTTGCCGAGGGCCCGGTGATAGAAAAACCGGAGTTATCATACGATATTGCTTCCGCGTTTGACTCCATCACCAGGGTCACTGTCTATGAATATGCCAAAAAAGATGCAGGCCCTGCAGGCAGTTTTTTTACAGAAGAGGTCGGGTCTTTGTTATATGCGCCGCTCATCATTGAAAGCGAGCTGGTCGGCATGTTTGTATTCGGCCGGGTCCGGACGAGAAGCTTCAGCGAAGAGGACCATCGCTCCGCTGCGACGCTGGCTAATCAGTTGGCGGTATTGATTAAGACGCGCCTGCTGTTTGCCGAACAGGAGAAACGGCTGATTTTGGAGGAGCGAAACCGGATTGCCCGTGATATCCATGACGGGGTTGCCCAGTCGCTAGCCGGTGCGATTATGAATTTGGAAACGGCGCAGCGGAAATTTACCAAGGCTCCCGACGATTCATTCCGCTTGATGGTCGAGAGTACCGAGAAGCTAAGAAAAAGCCTGAAAGAGGTCCGGGAATCCATTTATGCATTAAGGCCGTATCCGACTGAGCGCGTCGGACTGCTGGCTGCGATTACGGCAAAGATTAATATGCTCCGGCGGGAACACCGGCTCGAGATTTCTCTGGAGACACGGGGGCCCGAGTTTCAATTAAGCTCGATGGTGGAAAAAATTATTTTTGATATTTGTCAGGAAAGCGTGCAAAATGCAATTAAACACGCAGAGGCATCAAGAATTGACATTTTGTTAAGCTTTCAGAAAGAGAATGTCTTGTTAAAGGTGAAGGATGATGGCCGCGGCTTTTCGCTGTTTCAGGCGATGATTAAAGCGCGGGAGCATCCGCATTTTGGGATTCTGCACATGAATGAAGCGGCAGAAAAGATTCAGGCCATGCTTCAGGTCGACAGCCGCGAGGGGTCCGGAACGGAGATTACGTTAACAGTTCCACGAATGGGGATTGAAGGGGGAGAGCTACATGATCAAGCTTATGCTAGTCGATGATCACGCTGTATTAAGGGACGGGTTAAAAAATATTTTGGATATGGAATCGGATATTGAAGTGATCGCCGAGGCGGTCAACGGCAATGACGCGATTGCCAAGGTCAAGGATGCAATGCCAGATGTGATTTTGATGGATATCAATATCCCCGAGAAAAATGGGATTGAAGCCACCAGCGTGATTAAGAAGCTTTACCCGTCTATTAAAATATTAATTTTGACGATGTTTGATCACGACGAGTATTTTATGTCGGCGATTCGCGAAGGGGCCGATGGGTATTTGCTGAAGGATGCGCCGTCCCAGCATGTCGTCGATGCGATCCGCTCCGTGGCCAATGGCCAATCGGTGATTCACCCGTCGATGACAAAGAAGTTCCTGGGCTTTACGCAGCCCAAGGCGGAAGCGGTTGAAGAAGAAAAACTGGTCGATTCGCTGCTGACTGAGCGGGAAAAAGAAGTCCTGCTTTGCCTGGTCCAAGGCATGAACAACAAAGAAATCGCCGGAACCCTATTCATCAGCGACAAAACCGTCAAAATCCACGTCAGCAACATCTTCAAAAAGCTTGGCGTCAAAAGCCGATCTCAGGTAGTCATCTACGCCGTGCAGAACCAGTTGGTGCCGTTGAGCTAGGGTGGTGTCAGGCACCACAAAAAGACAATTTCGCCGTTTTGTCCACGTGGGGTGGACAACGCTCTTTTGCAGGGAAAAACCAGGTGCTTTGTGCCTGGTTTTAATTTTTAGTTGGTTGGCTGGTTCTGGAGGGTAAAACCTCGGTAGGATGAAAAGTTAGTACCAGTTTTGCAGGGATTTACTACCTTTGGTGAATGGTGTTCTCTTTGGAATTTTCGGACAATGATAGATATACCGATTCTGAAGGGGGTTTTGGAGATGAGAAAGTGGTTATCCGGATTTCTTATTTTCGCTCTATTTTTATCGCTGGTACTGCCAAATCTATCAAAGGCCAAGGCGGAGGTGGTTTCTGCTGCTGTGCTGGATTTGGACCTAGCGAAAGTATTAAAAACAGCAATTCAGCCTATACAGGTAGTCGTAACCTTTGAAGGTGACGGACCGCCTACAAAGGCGAATTTGACTTTATTGGAAAAGCTGGGGATTACCAAAGCCATTTCAATGAAGGCATTACCAATCGCCGGGATGCTGGCTTCCAAAGATCAGATTAATAAGCTTGCAGCGACACCGGGTGTTAAGTCAATCTATTTAAATAAACGGCTAAAGTATTATAATGCCGATGCAACGGCGATGACCGGTGTTGATCAAGCCCGGGCCGATGCCGCGATGACTGAGGCGAATGGCGGGTTGCCGTTAACCGGTAAAGGGGTAGGTATAGTCATCAATGACAGCGGGGTTGACGGGACGCATGGCGACCTGAAGTTCGGCAGCCACTTGGTGCAGAATGTGCTGGCAAGCGTGAATTTAAGCAGTTTAACTAGTGGCCTTGTGCCAATCAACTATATTGAAAGTGTCCCTAATACCGATACCAACTCAGGTCATGGTACCCATGTGGCCGGAATTATTGGCGGAACAGGTGTGATGTCAGGTGGAAAATATGAAGGTGCTGCCCCTGGGGCTAGCCTAATCGGCTATGGTTCCGGTGCGGCCCTCCTAGTGCTTGACGGAATCGGCGGCATTGATTATGCCATTGCCAATAAAGAAAGGTACAATATTCGTGTCATTAACAATTCTTGGGGTTCTTCGGGCGAATTTGACCCGAACGACCCTATTAATCTGGCAAGTAAGGCCGCTTATGATAACGGGATTACCGTCCTGTTCGCCGCCGGCAATGAAGGGCCGGGGGAAAACACCCATAATCCATATGCCAAGGCCCCATGGGTCATTTCGGTAGCCGCCGGTGACAAGGAAGGCAAGCTGGCTGACTTCTCTTCCCGCGGTATGAAAGGTGTTGGCGGTACGTTTGAAATGGACGGCCAAACTTGGATATGGAAGGATGAGCCATCCATCACGGCTCCGGGGGTCGATATCATCTCTACCCGTGTGCTGGGGCCGGTGGCGTTGCTGGGCCTGCCGACAGATATTAGTTTGGTTGAACCGCAGTATCTACCATTTTATACTACGATGAGCGGTACTTCGATGGCCACGCCGCACGTCGCGGGGATTGTCGCTCTTATGCTCGAAGCCGATCCGACGCTGACCCCTGACCAAATCAAACAGGTGCTCCAGGATACCGCCACCGGCATGCTAGGCTATGAATCATGGGAAGTCGGGGCTGGTTATGTGAATGCCTATGATGCTTTGCATAAGGTGCTGTTTGATTTTTAAAAAAGTGTTCCCCCATAAGGGTGTACGGTGCGTAATGGTGCTGTACACCCTTTTTTTGAAGGGAAATTGCAGATGTAAATAAAAGTGGAAAAGTTGTAGATAAATTTTAAAAGATGTAAATAAGTTCTTATAAGTTGTAAATAAATCTGAAAAGATGTAAATAAAGCTGCAATACTTGTATATAGATCAGCTACCAGCTTAGAAATACCCCCTTTTTTTGATAAAATATATAAAAAAACCAGAAGGATGATCGCCATGGCCCATGCCAAAACGAATGCAATGCGAATTCTTGACACACAAAAGATCGACTATGAGGTTCTGACCTATGACAATAAGGATGGAAAAATCGATGGGGTGACGGTTGCGGGAAAAGTCGGCAAAGACCCGAAGGAAGTCTACAAAACACTCGTCACTCAGGGTGCCAGCAAAACCCTATATGTGTTCGTCGTTCCCGTCCTTGAGGAGTTAAATTTGAAAAAAGCGGCTAAAGCGGCCGGGGAAAAAAACATCGAGATGCTGCCGATGAAGGACATTCAAAAATGGACCGGCTACATTCGCGGCGGCTGCTCGCCGATCGGCATGAAAAAGCAATACAAGACCTTTCTCGACGAAAGCTGCAACAAGCTTGATTCCATGGTCGTCAGCGCTGGTAAAATCGGCATGCAAATCGTGCTAAAACCAGCCCAATTGCAAGAGGTAACCGGCGCGGTATTCGTTGACGTGATTAAATAAGCCCTGCCGATAACCCCAATCAAATAAGATTTTTCCATGGGCATTCACCTATAGACCCCCGATGCATAAGATATGGTGACCATAATCTTTGCAGTGGCTCATGAAGCTTTGCCCCGTGAACGGCAAGGTTGTTTATAAAGGGAGTGTTGATGAATGGCAGGAAAAGTGAAAAACTATTTCGCCGGCGGCAATACCGCCAAGGGCTTTCACAGTTTGTACGATTCCAATCTGCAGGGGCTTGACCGCTTGTTTATTTTAAAAGGCGGACCTGGAACCGGAAAGTCTTCGCTTATGAGGAAGATTGGCAACGAGTGGCTGGAAAAGGGATACAATATTGAATTTCTCCATTGCTCGTCTGACAACAATTCGATTGATGGAGTGCTGATTCCCGCCCTGAAGGTGGGGATTGTTGACGGCACAGCGCCGCATGTGATTGAACCAAAGGCGCCCGGGGCCGTTGAGGAATATATTAATCTCGGTGAAGCGTGGGATGCAAAAACCCTCGCCGCCCAAAAAAACACCATTCAAAAGCTGACCGCCCGAATCAGCGATGCCTTTGCCAAGGCTTACGCAACTTTTAAGGAAGCACTGGAAGTACATGATGATTGGGAAAAAATTTATATAAACAGCATGGATTTCAAAAAAGCAGACCAGTTGACGAACAAATTGATTGATTCGTTTTTCGGAAAAATGAAGTTGAATAAGAAGCCGGATATTCGCCATCGGTTCCTCGGGGCGGCAACACCAACAGGTGCCGTCGATTTTGTCCCGAATCTAACCGAAGAAATCCCAAAACGCTATTTTATTAAAGGGCGCCCCGGTTCCGGCAAATCGACAATGCTAAAAAAATTGGCCGCTGCCGCCGAGGAACGCGGTATCGACACGGAAATCTACCATTGCGGCTTTGACCCGAACAGCCTCGATATGTTGATTTTCCGGGAGCTCGGGATTGCCATCTTTGACAGCACGGCGCCGCATGAATATTTCCCGAGCCGAGACGGCGATGAAATCATTGATATGTACGAAATTTTAATTGAGCCGGGAACGGATGATATTTTTGCGGACATCATCAGCAAAATTTCCGCCAAGTATCGCCAAAAAATGAAGGAAGCAACCGGCTGGCTTGCCAAGGCAAAGGAACTGCATGACGAGCTTGAGGAAATTTATATCGCTGCGATGGACTTTTCTGTCGTCGATAAAATTCATGAGAAAATTGCAGAGGAAATTAAGGTATTGGCCGAAGCAAATAGTTAAAAAAAGAGTGCCGGGTGGAGAGGTCCCCCGGCATTTTTTGACGTAACGGACCCGCTAATCGGCAAGTCTTATTTATGAGGATTCGTCTTGCTTTGCTGGTCCTTATTGCGTTTGTTGCCTTTGCTGTTATCGCCGCTGACAAATTCGGTAGCAAATTCAGCCTCTGCGTGCCCTTCTCTCGGCGAGTTTTGGTTGCGGCTGCCTTTATTATATTTTTTCGTCATCTGGTAATCCCTCCTTATCACAAATAGTTTGGCGCCACGGGGATTGTTTATGCGCGGGATATTTTTTACAATAAAAGGTAACAGGAGAGGGAGTGAGTCCATTGTCAGATACGATTAACCGTTTAACAAACCTGTTTGAAAAAAATAGAAATGAAGCAAATGCCGGTCCAATGCGGAAATATATGAAAGGCCATTTTCCGTTTCTCGGGATAAAGAAGCCGCTGCGATCACAACTGGAAAAGCAATTTTTCAAGGAAACGGGGATCTTGAAGGAGCCGTTTCAGCAGGATTTTGTCTGGGATCTTTGGGAAAAGGAGGAGCGGGAGTATCAATATACTGCCCTTGTTTACCTTGAAAAATCGCTAAAGAAGCTACAAAAAACGGACTTGCCTTTTATGGAAAAACTGATACTGACGAAATCATGGTGGGATAGTGTTGATGCGATTGCACCCAAGCCGGTCGGTGAAATAGCCGCCCGATATCCTGAAGTGATCACAGAAACGATTGACGGCTGGGCCGTCAGTGACAATATGTGGCTGCGGCGGGCCGCGATTCTTTTTCAATTGAAATACAAGCAGCAGACGGATGAGGAGCTGCTTTATCGATACATAGTACAAAACTCGGGCAGCAAGGAATTTTTTATCCAAAAAGCAATTGGCTGGGCGTTACGGGAATATTCGAAATCCAATCCTGCCTCGGTCAAGGCGTTTATCGCAGGGGAGCGGCTGGCACCGTTAAGCGTCAGGGAAGGAAGCAAGTATCTGACGTAAAACTAGTATTTCTGTTAGAATGGCACTAATGAATGAAACTAAAGGAGACCATTATGATTAAATGTATTGCAACAGACATGGATGGAACATTATTGAACGCGATGCAAACCGTCAGTGAAGAAAATAAGCAGGCAATCCTGAAGGCGCAGGCTGCTGGGATTGAAGTGGTCGTGGCCACCGGCCGGGCCTACCAGGAGGCAACTTATGTGCTTGATGAAGCCGGGCTGACCTGTCCTCTGATTTGTGTCAATGGGGCCGAGGTTCGCGGGCGAGATGGAGAAATTATTTCGGCTACGCCGATTGAAAAAGATGTTGCAAGGGATATCGCTGCCAGGCTGGCTGAAACGGATGTCTATTATGAAGTTTACACCGATAAAGGCGCGTTCACAATTGATACCGCCAAGGCTGTTTCCATTATGGTCGACATTGTTTTGACAGCCAATCCAGAAGCGGACCGTGAATTTGTTGAATATGCTGCGGGGGCGAGACTGCGCGACAACTTGATTCACCCAGTAGAAGATTATGGTGTCCTGTTCGATAGTGAACAATACAAAATCTACAAATTCCTCGCGTTCTCGTTTGATGAGGAACATCTGGCTGTTGCACAGGAATCGCTTTCGGGATTTGCGGAATTGACCGTAACGAAATCCGGCCATGAAAATATTGAAATCACCCATAAGGAAGCCCAAAAGGGAATTGCTCTTGAGGCGTTTGTCAATGCAAACGGGATTGGTCTTGATGAGACGATGGCGATTGGCGATAATTTTAACGATGTGTCCATGTTTGAAAAAGTCGGACGGGCCGTGGCGATGGGCAATGCCAGCCCGGTCATTAAATCGATGTGTGATGTGATCACCGACACCAATGAAAACAGCGGCGTGGCGCAGGCGATTTTGGAAGTTTTATAGTCTGTGAAGGGGGTAAGGGTTAAGCGGATGTTGCGGTTATGTTCAATGTTGCTGATGGTGCTGATCACATCAGGCTGTGCTTTTTTTGAAAAAAAAGAGACGGAACCGCCTGAGGATGAGGCGATTGTGCTGCAGTATGATGTGGAAGAGGTGGCGGATCATTTATCTGTGCCTTGGTCGATTAATAAGGTTAAAGAGACTTTTTACATCAGTGAACGGACAGGAAGCATCGCAGTGATTGCAGATGGTCAAGTGGAGCGGCAGCCGGTGGAGTTGAAAAAGTCGTTGGCAGAGACCGCAGAGGCCGGGCTATTGGGGTTTGTGCCGGCCCCTGATTTTGTGGAATCACAGCAGGCATACGCTTATTACACCTATTTGGAGGGGGACGACCAATTTAACCGCGTTGTCGTGTTGGAAACGGACGGTTCAGTTTGGTGGGAAACTGAAATCCTTCTGGATAAAATCCCGAGTGCAGCGTACCACCATGGCGGGCGGCTGAAAGTCGGCCCGGACGGTAAGCTGTATATAACGACAGGCGACGCCACCGTGCCGAAATCCGCACAAGACCGGTATTCGCTTAACGGTAAAATCTTGCGGATGAATTTGGACGGGAGTATTCCTGTTGATAATCCCTTTGGTAGAGATTCTTATGTATACAGCTACGGCCACCGGAATCCGCAGGGGCTGGCGTGGCTTGGCTCGACGCTGTATGCCAGCGAGCATGGGCAGTCAGCGCATGATGAGATTAATTTGATCAAACCGGGGGCCAATTATGGCTGGCCGAAGATCGAGGGTCGGGAAAAGCGTGCTGGCATGGCGACGCCGCTGTTTCAATCGGGCGAGGAAACGTGGGCGCCGTCGGGGATGGCGGCTGCTAAGGACGGCAAGCTGTATGTCGCGGCACTACGCGGCAATGCTGTCCGCGAATTTGATCTTGAGAAGGGCCGGACAAAGGCGGTTATCACTGGACTCGGCCGCATCCGTGACGTGTATATCGACGGTGAGTATTTGTACTTCGTCAGTAACAACACTGACGGCCGCGGCAATCCCGATGACCAGGATGATAAACTGTACCGGGTGCTGCTGCGGAATCTAAAATAGGTTGGGGTGGGGGTGCTTTTTAAATAAGCGGAAAAATTCCGCTTAAATTGGGAAATACCCATATTTCCCTAAAAATAAGGGGAGATTTTCCGCTTATATGGTCAAAATCTTTGAATTTTGCCTTATTTAAAGTAGTTAACCGGAATATCTCCGCCTATTTTCGCTTCCTAAGCCGCCAAACTATACATTAGGCGGAAATTCTCCGGTTATGAATTCTTTTCAATACCTATTTTTGGTCCTAACAAACTACAATATTTCTATCTTCAGTGAGTTCACCTGTGAAACAAGCAGCTCTTCGTATTGTTTTTGCGCTTGGAAAAGAACTTCCTGCTCGCCGTAGCTAGGATTTTCTTGTTTGACCTTGGTGACGAGGTCGCTTTGGACCTTTTGCGATAGGACGATCATCTCGTATTGCTGCCTCTCCGTAGCCCAGAACTTGTCTTCGTCGTATTCGGAGATTAATGCTTTGGCAGATTCGTATCGGTTATACTGGTTGCGGGCCTTGCTTACCGCTTCCTCCACCTCGGCAGGCTCGGCTTTATGGCCCTTTTCCTTTGCCAGCATCGCCATCGAACGCAACCGGATAATTTGCGTTAACAGATTATTTTTATCCTCGGCAATCTTCTCTTGGGACTTTAAGTAGGCCAATTGTTCCTCTAACTGTGCCCCAGTATAGTTTTTCTTCGCGGCTTCGCGGTTCATTTCCAGCTGAAGCTGATTGATTAGCTTATAAAAAGCAACATCTTCATCGGTAATCCATTCACCGTTCATTTTCGCCACGCCTTGAGCCTTCAGGACATTAAAATTAATCACCTTTTCCGACTTCTTGCCGTCCTTTTCCAGCGTGATTACGGCCTCGTACTTTCCACTCATCGGCAGCTTGGCTTCCCCAATATACGTACCGGCGTCCGCTGTTTCGTCAAACTTCACTTTCGTTGTGCCATGGTCCATATTGGCCATTGTTAGATTTGCGGAAACGTCGAGCCCTCGCGTTGCCTTCCCATCTTCCGTCACTTTTATTTCAATCGGGCTGGCTTCATTTTGCTGAAAATAAATCTCGTTTTTGACTTTAACATTATATTCAGGGCCTGAACTGCAGGCAGCCAGCATCGCAACCAAAAGCAGCACAGCCGCTAACAACCGTTTTTTCATGAACTTAACCCTCCCAAGTTATGAGTCGCCAAAAATTCCCCTACCGTATATTTTGCCATTTTCCCGTTCTCCAGATACGCAACATGGGTACAGACCTGGCTGATCTCATCAAGATGGTGCGATGACAGTAAAATCGTTTTGTCCGTCAAAGACTTTAACACTTCTAAAATTTCCTTCCGTCCCATCGGATCGATACCGCTTGTCGGTTCATCAAGAATCAAAATGCTGGCATTCTGGTACAGCGTAATCGCCAGACCGAGACGCTGCAGCATGCCTTTCGAGTAGCCTTTGACCTGCTGGCCCCGATCGTCCCACAGCCGTACCGCCCGCAACACTTCCTCCATTCGCGCACCATCCGCCTTTTTCTCGACCGCTTCTGCAAAAAACGTCAAGTTTTCAAGGCCGGTCAGCATCGGATACAGCATAAATTTTTCTGGCAAATAGGCGATCGACTTTTTCCAGGAATCGTTTTTCTTTGTAACCCGTACGCCGTTAATCGAAATCGCCCCTTGCCCAACAGGCAGCATCCCGAGCAGGCTGTTGATCAAAGTCGATTTTCCAGCACCGTTGCGGCCGACGAGGGCACAAACCTCGCGCTCGCCAATTTCGAGATTGATATCGTCGAGCACCCGCTTTTTTCCAAATGATTGATTCAAATGTTCGACCTTAATCATTATTCATAGCCCTCCTTCCGGTTAAACAGTACGGCAGTCAGAAAGGAAACTGTAAGCCAGATGAGCAGGCTTCCTGCCAAAAAGAACGCCGGTTTCGTCCACATGAACTCCTCCAAGAGCCGTGACATATGGCCGAACGAGTAGACGCCCATGCCAGTCTCCAAAAACATCCGTACGGCCTGCAGTGGATTTAAAAAGTATACAAGCGAAAAGATTTTTACATTTTCATAGGTAACGTCCGGCAACAGTGATAGCAGGATAAAGTCATGCAGGAAGAAGAAGTAGAACCAGACGAAAATCGTGTAGCCAATAATTTGCATCCGCGAGCGGGCAAAGCTGCCGATGGCCGCGCCCATTTGCAGGAACACGAGCGCCATCACCAAAAGGCTGATGACAAAGATTAAATAGCCACCGAAATCAAGCTGAAGCTGAAATTTCAACAGCATCAGGTAAAGGAAGAACCAGGCGAGAAGTGGCGTCAGCACAACCGTATAAAGCCCGAGACTCTTTTTTACTAAAAAGCTTGGATAGTTGTCCTGCTTTGTCAGCAGCATGATCAGCGTCTTTTGTTCTTTTTCCTGAAAAATCGAGAACGCCCCAATAAACAGACACAGGATCGGAATAAAATAAATGATGGTGTCGAACAGGTTAATCAGCAATATATAGAAGCCTTTATCGAACGCCAGGCTGGCGGACTTAAACAGCATGCTGATGGAAATCAGTACAATAATGCTAAGCGAAAGCCACAGCCCTTTACCCCTTATGTTTTCCTTCCATTCCTTCCAAATGTAATGCATAGCGCTTTCTCCCCTTTAGAAAAATCACCGCCGCGAGCACGCCGAGCGCTGCCAGCCAAATCGCTGTATGGCTGCCCTTATCCGGTACGAGCGGGTGCGGATCGTTAAACATGACTTCGTCTTCGTTAGATGATGAATTGATTTTTTCATAGATTTTTAAAGCAGGACTTTTTAAAAAGAAATTCGTCAATTCCTGGTCCTCAATCAGCTGATGGAGGGAGGAATGATAGGTTATTGGAAAATCCCCGATGCCGTTTTGGTCGAGGTCAGTGAGCGGGAATGCGGAGCCCCAGTCGTTGCCCTTGCCGTGTTCGCTCCAGGCATTCGTTTCGCCCGTACCTCCGATGGTGACGGCAGGGATCGTATTGTCGGAAATCGTGTTTTGCGTAAAAATTTGCTGGTTGGAACTGGCCCATAGCTCAATTCCGATGCCGTTTTGGATAATGCGGTTGCCGCGAATCACGTTCCGTGTCGCCTGGTCAATGTACAAACCGCGCTGGTTCATGTAAAACAAATTGTTTTGAATATGATTCTCATTTGCTTGCAAAAGTAAAAGGCCAAAAGATTGGTTCCCGTAATTGACGATAAATTGATTGTCTGTGAGGGTGAGGCCGTTGGAATTCATAATCGCGGCGCCGCCCTGGTTCATAGTGAAGGTATTGCGTTTAAACGTATTTTCATCGGAATACATGTAATGCAGTCCATAGCGGGTGTTACTAATGTTGTTATCATGGCTTTTATTACGGTTGGCGTAATCAAAGAACATCCCGTCGCGGGTGCCTTCAATCGTGTTATGGGCGAGCACGTTGTCGTTCGCATAATAGACGTGAAGTCCGTTGCCTTGGGCGGCTATTTCACCCTTGCCCAGGCCTTGAATGTCGGCATATTGAATTTTGTTGTGATGGGCCTGGCTTAAATAAATCCCGTGAAACGAGTCGGTGATCTTCACATGCTCTACCACATTATTGTTACTGTAAATTTTAATCGCTGCGTACTCTTCGGCGGAATTACGGTCCATACTGCCGTGGGTGACGGTCAAATGGCTTAGTTTCACATTCGGGGCTTTAACGGAAATCACATTTCCGGTCCCGTCCCCTTTAATCACGGTGTTCTTTGAGCCGATCATCGTCAGCGGTTTGTTAATGACGATATTGCCTTCATAGGTTTGATCTTCAAGCTTCAATACCGCCCCCTCTTTCATGGAGTCGATTGTCGCCTGCAGGTTACCGGCTGCCATATATTCCTCTGGTTTCATGATAAAAAAGAGAGAAAAAATGAAAGATAGGAGCGTCAGTTTTTTCATTTTGCTTTTCTGTCCTTCCATAACGGAATCAGTAATAAAATAAACGCAGCAATGACAAAGTAAACGCCAGTGCCCAAAATACTATGGGTGATGAAGTTTGCCACCGTGTTTTCACCGATAATCGGCGGTACAAATGGGTCCATTTTAATCGGCGCCTTTGGGTCAAGATTCGAGCCGTATCTTTTTAGGGCTGCGTAAAGGTCCCAAACGCCTGCCGCACCGCCAATGGTAAACATCCCAATCAGTCCGTAAAGCACTTTTTTATTGCGAAGCAAGGCAGTGATTAAGGTAAGGCCGGCCAACCCGCCGATGATGTAAATTAGGTAGCCCAGCTCAGGGAAGTTTTCTGCACTGAAATTGGACATTCCTATATAGTGGTTAAGCCCGTTTATGATATCGATTTCGCCTTCCAGCTTGTTTGGATAGACAATGATGTTTAGCCCTTCCGGATATTGTGGGGCAATAAACAGCATCCTCCACCACGGGAAGAACATCGAGAACACAATCAATACAGCAGAAAGTCCGATCAGTAATGAAGAAGTAAGCGATAGTTTCGATCCTTTCTTATTATCATTCAACTTAAGCACTCCTTTTATAGTGAAAAACTGAAATAACTGTGGGTATCAATAAAACATTGATACCCACCACCTGCTAATAGTTTTTAATTCTTTGGTTTGACTAAGAAGTAACCGGTCATTTCCTGGTGCAAGGCCGAGCAGAAGTTTGTACAGTAAATCGGGAATGTACCGGCTTTATTAGCAGTAAATTTGATCGTATTGGTTTGTCCAGGCTGGACTTCGATGTTCATGTCATAGCTGTTAATCGCAAAGCCATGGGTGATGTCTTCATCAAAGTCGATGTTGGTCAGATGGATGGTGACCTCATCACCCTCGTTGACTTCAATCACGTCAGGCCGTTTTGCTTTAGCGTCAAAAATAAACTTCGAACGCATCGCAATTCCGTACACATCGACTTTATTGCCGTTGCGGACAATCTTGGCGTCATCTTTTTTGTAGATGGCGTCTTTATTGTTTGGATCCTTATCATATACTTCAATTGTTTTGATTTTATCTGCCTTAATCATTTGCGCATAGTGCGGCTCTGGGTTAACCGGAGCGGATTGGATGACCTTCATCTTACTGCCGCTTAGGTCGATTAACTGCATCGATTCAGGGTGAGAAGGTCCGACAGACAAGTAGCTGTCTTTAGCAATTTTGTTTAAAGCAACAATCCATTTTCCGTCAGGTGCAACGGTGTCGCCTTCAGCGGCAACAGAGTGACCTGGAGAATATTGTACAGGCACGCGGTCTAATGTTTTGCCGGTCTTTGGATTCCATTTTACGATTTCTGAAGAAATGAACATGGTTGTGTAAGCCATGCCTTTATCGTCAAACTGAGTATGAAGCGGTCCAAGTGCATTTTCTGGGTTTACTTCGCGTTCCATGACAGATTCATATTTTAAAACCGGAATGCCATTACGTTCGCCAGAAAAGTCCTTATTTTCAACTGCTTTGAATGCTTTTTCAAACGAGAATACGGTCATCGCTGGTGCAAGCTTGCCGGAAGCGATGAAATGCTTTCCGTCTGGAGTAACGTCAACACCGTGCGGCGATTTGGCAACAGGAACCAAGTAGATGCCGCCTTTTTGCTTTTCAGGGAAGATCATCTTTTGGCCATCGACATCTTCATAGTTTCCGTCTTTGACCATTTGCGCAAGCTCTTTCCAGTTAAACAGGACAATATAGTCACGGTCAGCCTGCGATGCGTTGATTTCCAGGTTGGTTGTTGCTTCTTCTGTATTATAAGTTGTCATGACGGCCCAGTCGGCAGAACTTTTCTTGCCGGCATCAGATAGGTCATAGGACCATGGCGGTAGGGCAACCTGATAGTCAATGTTCAGCTTTACATTTTTCTCATCAAATGTTACAGCAGACATGACGCCGCGGTATTTAGTGCTGTAATCATCAAGATCTTCGTACTTTTGTCCAATTGGAACAGCAAAGCGTGTCGGCAGGAACATGTACTCGGTATTTTCCGTTACAAATGCCGCACAGTGTGGGCCGCTTGTGTTTGGAACCTTAATAATGTCTTTGACAGTAAACGTTTTTAAATCCATGACTGCGGCACGGCTGTTGCCGACGTCAGTAGCGAACATCCATTTACCGTCATAATCACCGTTTGTCTCAGAGAAAGCCGGGTGATGCAGGTCGCCCCACGTATAATCACCCATCATTTTCTTGGAATGTTCGTCAAAGCCATAACCTGTTGCGGAATCCGGCGAGAAGACCGGAACGGTACGAATATGGCGCATTGAAGGCACACCATAAATAAACATTTGACCGGAGTGGCCGCCGGATGCGAATAAATAGTAGTCATCTTTTTTGCCAAAAGGAACATAAACCTTTTCGGCATCGCCTTTGTTGGCGGAAGCGGTTTCTGTTTTGGCAGTCGACGAGAAGTCAGCAAATGTTATTGTCGCTGCCACAAATCCGGCTAATAACCCGGATGCGATTGGAACCCATTTCTTCATTCCATTAACACCACCTTACGAATTTTATTTTTCAGATGCTTGTTTTAACATATCTACAACCCGAGTGCGTTCTTCGTCAGTCAGCGGATTGCCGCCAATTACACTTGACATAACGGCTGATGTTGGTTCTTTCAAGAATTCTTCAATTGGCTTGCCATGCTTGCCTTCAACGTTTTCAAATGCTTTAGAAAGGTCCGGACCTGTTGCGCCACCTTTTAGATCAAGTGATTCGACTGCATGGCAGCCCAAGCAGCCCTTTTGATTAAGGATATTGTCGCTTGCAGAAGTCGTGGCAGCAGAGTCCTCCTTGGATTCAGTGCTTTCTTCTGTGGCCGCTGGCGTCTCCTTGTTATCGGCTTGAGCGACTTTAGCAGCCTCATCACTGCCCCCCATTACCACATCAAATACCAGATATCCGAGCCCGAAGCCGAGCACCAGACTGATTACAAAGCTAATAATTGCTTTTTGCAATGTTTCTCCCCCTCCTTTATGTCGATTCAACACCCTTATCCTAAACCGGGGGTGGTAAATTAATAGTGATGTGCATCACTCGGAATTGTGCTTTTTTGAACGTTTTGTGAATGCGCTTTAAAACCTTAGTAAAATAAGGCTTTTTTTAAAAATGAACGTTTTGTGAACTTCGTCGAGAAGGCTTCCCTGTGGAAAATTACGCGATTGTGAATCAGGTCACTACATATAAGTGGAAAACAATTTACAATTGGTGGTAATTAGCGTTTATTAAAAATAAGGGGGGTGGTGTTAACATGAGTCGGATTAACTTTGTAAGGGAACCGAATTTGGCTATTTATCAAGATTCCAACAAGAGAGAGCTGCTCCGGAAAATTGTCATCTTCAAGGATTTATCGCCGAAGCTGCTTGGTGTTATTGAACAGCGGATTCAGGTTTTGGAGCTTCGAAAGGGCGAGCGGATTATTTCCGAGGATGAGGTGGCAAAAGGGGTTTACCTTGTTCAATCTGGGTCCCTAAAGCTGACGAAAGAGGATGAAAACGGAAACGAGATTATTGTTTGTGTCAAACAAAAAGGCGACATCTTTGCCGAGGCTTGTTTGTTTACGCAAAAGGAGGAATATTATCTGGCGACAGCCACAATGCTTGAAACCGGAACGCTATTCTTTTTGGATAAGCTGGATCTGGAAAAAGAAATCTCCCAGCACCCCGAGCTGGCGATGCAAATGATCAGCTATATGAGCGATGCGCTGCGCGATATGACCTCGCAATTGCGTGATACCGCCCTGTTGGACGTATATGCCAAAACGGTTCGCACACTTGAACGGGTGGGAAGGAAATTTAATCAGGACGGCAAAAGGTGGGGCATTGAAATTCCATTAACGGTTCAGGAATTTGCTACAATTGTCGGGACAACACGGGAAAGTGTTAGCCGGGTTTTTTCGAGATTAAAAAAGGAAGAAATGATTGAAATCAGGTCCAGAAAAATTATCATTCTCGACACGTGCAAGTTTTGCACGTTAATGCAGCGGGATTATTAATAAGGAAGGGGCCAGAATCCACATGCTTGGAAAGTACTCAAAGCACGCGGGTTCTGCCCCCTTTTTGTTTTACTAGATTCGCCAAATGGCATGTTTCTATTAGTCGGAAAATTTGTATGTCCAAAACCGTTCATTATTGACCCAAACCATGATTTGCGGGTCCTGGTTTTTGAGTTTTTCTTCCATGTCCTTGAACATTGTCTCCGTTTGTGACCGATGGGCCTTAATTGCGGCAAGCTTTGTTTCGGCAACAGGGCTGATGTTGTTGATGATATCCGCCTCGCCAAGCTTTTCGACGCAGTCGTTGGAAAAGGCGACACAGTGCAGTTTCGGCCGTGCGGCCTTTGGCATTTTTCCGACGGCACGAACGACGGCCGCGCCGGTGGCCTCATGGTCGGGATGCACGGAATATCCTGGATAAAACGTGATGACTAGAGATGGATTTAATTCCTCAATTAGTCCAGAAATGACGTTTGATAGCTTTTCATCATCTTCAAATTCAACGGTTTTATCGCGGAATCCGAGCATGCGAAGGTCATGGATGCCGAGCACTCTTGCGGCTTCCTTCAATTCTTGTTTGCGGATTTTCGGGAGATTTTCCCGATTGGTAAATGGGGGATTTCCCATATTGCGCCCCATTTCTCCGAGAGTCAAACAAGCGTAGGTCACCGGTGTACCGTTTTTCACATGGGTGGCAATCGTTCCGGATACACCAAAGGCTTCGTCATCGGGGTGCGGAAAGACCACGAGAACATGACGTTCTTTTTCCATATAATATGCACTCCTTTCTATTATCCAGCTCCAGCGCCTAGCCAGTTTTCATCCTCGAATAAGCTTCTTCGAGTATCTTGTAACAATCATGGCTTGATAAAGCGATGATTGTTACAGCTCGAGGTCTTAAGCCGTCCCCCTCCGGAGGGCAGGCCCGTCCTGCGGGTTACGTCTTAAGCTTGTCGGGGCTGACCGAGGCGCTTCCGCTTTTATTATTCAAATGGTGTCTCACTGATTTCCAGCGCAACCGCAAGCTTTCCGTTATAGTCATGGCCGGCCATCAGCAATCGGCCGAGCTCATCGAATTCATAATGGGTAATTCCCTCGGCATACACCCAGCCAAGATCTATTTTTAGACCGACGCGAAAGGGACCATTGCCGGTGATTTTCCCCAATTCGTAGCGGACGAGAGCGTTGCGGATGTAGGCTCCTGCCGAAAAGAATTGTTGATTATGATGAGATGCGTAGGCGCCATTCGTCGTTTCGAGATGGATGTAGACATCTTTGCCAGCAAAATGGTTGATGATTTCTTGAACCTTTTTAATATCAACAGACTCCAAACCTGACTCCCTTCCCTTCCAATAAAGTTAAAAGCAATTTAGGTTTCGCTTTAATTTTATTAATAATGTACTTATCATACTAAAATAAGTAAAAAAATGCTAAAATCGTGCCTGAAAAACTTATACACTAAGCTCCGCCTGTTTTCCACATAAAAGAGCCGGCCCTTCGGACCGACTCATCTTGTTATGCTTCGCAATCTTCACAATACTCGGTAACAGACTTGCTGCTGCGGTACGCGCCATGCCAGGTTGGGCCTACGTACTCGTTCAAGCGGAAGCCTTCAGAGATGGCTGCTGCGACGAATTCTTTGGCAACTTCCACAGCCTCATAGACCGATTGGCCTTTGGCCAGTCCTGCCGTAATCGCTGATGAATGGGTGCAACCTGCGCCATGGGTATAGGTTGTAGTAAACTTAGGCGTTTCGTAGATTCTGAATTCTTTCCCGTCATAGAGAAGGTCAACGGAATTTTCTTCTGCCTGAAGCTTGCTGCCTCCCTTGATCACGACATTTTTTGCGCCTAAATCGACGATTTTGACAGCAGCCTGTTTCATTTCTTCAACAGTTTTCGGAGTCTTCATTCCGGCAAGCTGTCCGGCTTCAAACAGGTTCGGAGTAACAACCAGTGCGCGCGGCAACAGCAGCTCTCGCATCGCATCCGCCGTTTCCGGATTGAGCACCTCATCCTCGCCCTTACACACCATAACAGGATCAATCACAACACGCTCGAGTTTGTTCTCATCGATTGTTTTCGCGGTTAACTCAATGATTTCCACGGTGCCAAGCATGCCTGTTTTCATCGCGTCGATGCCAACAGACAGGATGGTTTCAAGCTGCTTTTGGAGTATCGATACATCAATTGGGAACACACTGTGTGACCAATTGTTTTTTGGGTCCATTGTCACAATCGTAGTCAGGGCGTTCATGCCATAAACGCCAAGCTCTTGAAAAGTCTTTAAATCAGCCTGAATCCCGGCGCCGCCGCTTGTATCGGAACCGGCAATCGTCATTACCTTCTTAATCCTCATTATGAAAGCCTCCTTATATGCCTCAAATCCACCTTCTTATTATAATGCAACAACAAAAAAATAACATAATCACAGGCATAACAATTTCACTCGGAAAGGAACGGATTGAGAGTGGATTGGTCTTGTCCGCCCCAGGTGGACAAAAATGCAAAAATGTCCACGGCTGGTGCCTGACACCAAAAACACCACTGCCACCTATTTAATGTTTGTAAACGTTTTTTTGACAGGAAAATGACAATTGTGTGTTTGATGGGTTTGGACGGGTGTGAACGTGACTTTTATCACATTCATTTGATGTTTAGGGGGGTACGATGGGTTTAGACGAGGTAAGTGTCATGCCTGGTTCGATGAGTGAAATTGCTCGCCAAAAGCCGAGTAAACACTACTGCCACGTTACCAAAGTTGCGCGTTCACAAAATTGTTGAAATTCTGTGACATGAATGAAAGAAAGTTGTCAAAAACGCGCCATTTCAAGACTTAATTTAGCTTTAAAATGGTAGATATCCCCCAAAAGTCCCTCCATTAAAGGGACAAATTTCGACAGTGTGATGAATGTCGCTGTATCAGATACCTGCCATTTTTACAATGTAAAGTATAGAAACAAGATTATTCCTTTAGAGGAGGGAACAAACAATGATTCATAAGGGTTGTCCCGATGAATATCCGATTTCCTTAATAATCAATGGATACGAAATGGCGGTCTTTCAACTGACAAAATTCGACCTCGAGGATTGGACATACGGATATTTGTTTTCTGAAGGATTTATTCAGGATGCAACCGATATTGACTCCATCGTAATCAACGAAGAACAGGGCAGCATCCATGTTTCGCTCCGCTCTGACTTTGACGAAGAGCAAATCTTTTCGAAGAAAAAGCATTATACAGCTGGATGCGGCAGAGGCGTAACATTCTTTTCAATGACCGATGTCAAACAATTCGATAAGGTATCTTCGAATAAAACCTATCAACTAAGCTATCTATTAAAAAAGCGTGCTGAATTTGCCCAAAATTCCCGTTTTTATCTGGAAACGGGTGGAATGCATGGGGCATGTATTGTTGACGAAGCAGGCAATATCACGATTCGTGAGGACATTGGCCGGCATAATGCGGTAGACAAAATTATTGGCCATGCCATCAGAAAACGGTTACATCCCGGCCGGTTGGTGCTGCTTACGACCGGAAGGGTTTCATATGAAATGCTCTCTAAAGCTGCCAAATTTGGCTTTCCAGTTATCGGCTCACGGACGGCTGCTACCAAACAAGCTGTCCAACTAGCCAGGTACTTGAATATTGATGTAGTCGGCTATTTAAGAGGGAAAATGGCGACTATTTATACTTCGGCGGGAAGGATCGAAAACGATTTAATGCCTGAGCCGGCTTTGGAAGCAGTCCTTGAAGGGGGGAATTGACCAAGAGAGGGAAGCAGATAGATAGAAAAAATTGGGATGTTCTATTCATGATAAGGGAAGGAGATTGAAAATGGTTGAATTGAACCTAAATCGCCGGCAATTTTTAAAACTGTCTGGTGCAACCGCTGCCACATTGGCTGTTGTTGAACTGGGCTTCAACGAGAAAAAGGCCTATGCGAAATCAAAAGAATTCAAAATTGCCTCATCAAAAGTAACACCAACCGTTTGCTGCTTTTGCGGTGTGGGCTGCGGAATTTTAGTCCATACAAAAGACAACACTGTGGTTTATACGGAAGGGGATCCGGATAACCCAATTAACGAAGGCAAGCTATGCAGTAAAGGGACAACAATCAGACAAGTTTATACTTCTGAGAAGCGCATTACGAAGCCGCTTTATCGTGCCCCAGGCAGCGATAAGTGGGAAGAAAAAGACTGGGAATGGATGATGGACACCATTGCCAAACGAACCAAGGAAACTCGTGATAAGTCATTTGTGGTAACAGATAACGGTATCACTGTAAATAGAACCGAGAAGATTGCCAGCATCGGCGGTGCGGCACTCGACAACGAAGAAACCTATTTGGTTTCAAAATTAATGAGAGGGCTTGGCGTCGTTTACCTCGAACACCAGGCACGAATATGACACAGCTCAACGGTTGCCGGTCTGGCACCTACATTTGGTCGTGGAGCAATGACCAACCACTGGAATGACCTTCAGTGGACGGATGCTGCTCTCATTATGGGCGCAAACCCAGCAGAGAATCACCCAATCAGCTTCAGATGGCTAACAAAAGCAAAAGACAAAGGCGCAAAAATCATCTCTGTTGACCCGCGCTACACTCGGACTTCAGCAGTGTCTGATATTTACGCACCGCTTCGTTCCGGCACAGATATTGCCTTTATGGGCGGGATGATTAAACACGCATTGGACAATAATCTCATTCACAAAGATTATGTCGTGAACTATACAAACGCATCCTTTATCGTTGCCGATGGCTATGATTTCAACGACGGCCTGTTCTCTGGCTATGACGAAGCAAAACGCAGCTATGATAAAACAAAATGGGCGCTTGCTGTCGGCGAAGATGGACAGCCGGTTAAAGACCCAACTTTGGAGCATCCGCGTTCCGTGTTCCAATTAATGAAGAAGCATTATTCACGTTATGATGTCGATACAGTTTCATCTGTAACAGGTACACCAAAAGAAGATTTGCTAAAAGTGTATGAAGCATTCTGCGCAACAGGAAAAGTCGGCAAGTCCGGCACTATTTTGTACGCAATGGGCACTACCCAGCATACAGTTGGTTCACAAAACGTACGCGCTTTCGCAATCATCCAAATGCTGCTTGGTAACATTGGTCTCCCTGGCGGAGGAATCAACGCCATGCGCGGTGAGTCTAACGTACAAGGCTCAACTGATTTTGGATTACTTTGGGATAACTTAACTGGTTACCTAGCCATTCCTAAGCAATCTGTACCTGAGCATGCGACACTTGAAGGATATTTGAAAAAAGAAACTCCTCCATCAGGTTATTGGAGCAACAGACCAAAATTCGTGGTCAGCTTATTAAAATCCTGGTATGGACAAAATGCAACAGCTGCTAACGAGTTTGGCTATCAGTTCCTGCCAAAACCAGGTGCAAAGAACTACTCGCACATTTTCCTATTCAAAGCGATGTTCAATAAAGAGCTTGAGGGCGCATTCCTGTGGGGAACGAACCCGGTAGTTGGCGGACCAAACGCCGGCAGAGAAAAAGAAGCTCTTGGCAACCTGAAATGGCTCGTAGTTGTAGACCTTTGGGAAACCGAAACAGCAGCATTCTGGAAAAAAGAAGCTGGCAGCGACCCATCTAAGATCAACACAGAAGTATTCTTCCTTCCAGCATGTTCTTCATATGAAAAAGAAGGAAGTATTTCCAATAGCTCCCGCTGGATGCAATACCGCTGGAGAGCGATTGAACCAAAAGGAGAATCACGCCCAGACCTTGACATGGTTCATGACCTGGCGCTGAGACTTAAAAAGATGTATGCCGGAGACACAAGTGCGGCGGCTGCACCATTCCTGGCACTTGATTGGAACTATGGCAACGGCCACGAGCCTGATATCGATTTGGTAGCCAAAGAAATTAACGGTTATGACCTGACTACAGGCAAATTGGTTCCTGGCTTTGGCGTATTGAAAGATGACGGAACAACTTCCAGTGGTAACTGGATTTATAGCGGATTCTATCCGGAAGAAGGCAAGAACCGTTCCAAGAACCGTGATAACAAAGATACTGGCGGCGGAAACTTCTTGAACTGGTCATTTGCTTGGCCGGCCAACCGACGAATCCTTTACAACCGTGCGTCTGCAGATGCAAACGGTGTACCATACAGCAAAGAAAAAGCGGTTATTCATTGGGATGCGATTCAGAATAAATGGGTCGGAACCGACGTACCGGACTTTAATGCGACAATAGCACCATCAGCACCAGGCGGTACAGGCGCAATCATGATGAACAAAGATGGTGTAGGACTGCTTTATGCACCTACCATGAATGAAGGTCCATTCCCAGAACACTATGAGCCATTTGAAAGCCCAGTGCCAAATGCGTTCTCATCTGTAGAATTAAACCCGGCTGTCGTGATTCATGAAGGTGACTTCAACAAAAAAGGCTTTAAAGCGGATTACCCGATTATCGCGACAACTTACCGGGTATCAGAACACTGGCAATCCGGTACGATGACCCGTAACCAAGAATGGCTGTCAGAGCTTTCCTCTTTTATGTATGTAGAAATTAGTGAAGAGCTTGCTAAAGAAAAAGGCATTAAGAATAAAGACAAAATTAAAGTCTCTTCAGCACGAGGAGAAATCACTGCTTACGCGATGGTAACGAAGCGTTATAAGCCTTTCAAAGTAAGAGGTAAGGTAGTGCACCAAGTTGGGATGCCATGGCATTTCGGCTTCAAAGGATATGCTACAGGGGATACAGCGAACCGCCTGACGCCGCATATCGGAGATGCCAACACACAAATTCCAGAATACAAAGCATTCCTCTGCGATATAAGGAGGGCTGACTAATGGCTAAAAAAGAATATGTAAAATATGTCGACGTAACAAAATGTGACGGATGCCGTGCGTGTATGGTAGCCTGTAAAAACTGGAACGACCTTCCTGCTGAACAAACGGAATTCCTAGGCAGTTCTCAGTCACATGCAAAGACTACAGCGGATACTTGGAACGTGCTTCAGTTTGTCGAGCACGAGAATTCCAAGGGCGGCCTGGATTACTTGTTCCGCCATTCATCTTGCTTCCATTGTACAGATGCGGCCTGCGAAAAGGTTTGCCCTGAGAATGCAATCAGCTACACAGAATTTGGAACTGTAGTTATTGACCACGACAAGTGCGTAGGCTGCGGCTATTGCGTCCAAAACTGTCCGTTCGAAGTCATTTCTTTGAAAGAGTATAAAGATAAAAACGGCAAAGAATATCGTAAAGCCAACAAATGTACCATGTGTACCGACCGTTTGGAAGAAGGGTTACAGCCTGCCTGCGTAACAACCTGCCACACAGGTGCAATGGAGTTTGGCGATAAAGATGCCATGATCCAAAAAGCGGAAAAACGCGTTCAGGAAATTAAGGACCGTTACCCTAACGCCCAAGTGTACAACCCACAAGGCGTTGGCGGAACGCATACTGTATACGTTTTAGCAGAGAAACCGTCTGTATACGGCTTACCTGAAAATCCAAAAGTGCCAACATCTGCAGTAGTATGGAAGGATTATGCACAGCCAGTCGGCAAGTTGATGCTTGGTGCAACAACAATGGCCCTTGTCGGTGCATTTGTAACGAATAAGTTTTTCAGCAAAAAATCAGAGCAAGAGAATGGTGGTGAGAGCCATGAGTAATGTTCAAAAGCACCCGAAGGCAAACCAACAGATTAGACGTTTTCCAAAAGCATTTGTTTGGGCCCATGCTATAAATGGTCTTTCATTCTTTGCTCTTTACATCACGGCGTTACCAATGTATACCGAATTCTTTGACTGGCTATATCCGGTTCTTGGCGGCCCAGCTAATGCACGGTTGCTCCACAGAATCTTTGCCGTAGCTTTCATCACGCCGACGTTTATTTTGCTGATTTTCAGCCCGAAGTGGTTCATGCTATGGATTAAAGAATTGATTACATGGAAGAAACGTGATATAGCGTTCTTTGGAAACTTTGTGAAGGAATTGTTTGGCTTAAAGTTTGATCATGTGAGACAGACATTCTTCAACGCCGGGGAAAAAATCAACTCGATTCTTCAAATGTTCTGTGCCATCTTAGTCATTGCATCTGGATTTACCATGTGGTTTCCTGAGTACTTCCCAAGAGCATTAGTTCAATGGGGCTATGTTCTTCATAACATCGGTTTCGCATTAGGAATCGCTGTTATTGTCGGACACATTTACCTCAGTGTCATCCACAAGCATTCACGTCCAGGCTGGTCTGGCGTTGTAACCGGCAAGGTTCCTGCTTGGTGGGCAAAAGGCCACTATGCCGACTGGTATGACGAAGAAGTCAAGAAGGGTAACTTCCCTAACCTTGATGATCCGAAACACAAAAAAGGCGCTTAATCGCGACATAGCTAGACAATTGAAATTTTAATAATCGGGAATGGCTGTCTGTTACCGGACAGCCTTTCCCTTTAAAAAAAGACTATTTTCAAAAAATTATAGATTTTCACTATCTGACTAATGATAAACTAGAAGATAATCGGCAAGCTGTAAACTGCCGACGGCTGCTTTTAATATGGCTTCAAAAAATAGAAAACGAGGGTGAAGCGACATGATTAAGTCCGTTGTTTCGAAAGAATATCAAAATCTGCAAAAAGAACTCATCCGGCTTCAGGCACAGTGGAAAGGGATGATTAATCCGGAAACAATCAAGCCGAACCTGGACAAAGCGGCAATGGCTGCAGGGGTGCCGGCAGCTGCATTAACGGCTATTGACTTTGAAATTTCACTATTCCAACAGTGGATAGAGGATATAAATACATTATTAATCAACCACAATCCAGAGCTTGAGGCAAAGCTTTCAGGCATTGAGAGCTTGCTGAACGAAGAAACAGCGATTCGCTGGATTGAGGAGGCTTTTTCCTTCAATCATGTTTACTTTGAAAGCTTTGCCGAAGAACATGGGCTTGAGACGTGGATTCCGCAGTTCCTTGCAGAGACCGCACTAAGACCTTATCTGCAGAAGACCGCAGAGATGATCCAGCCTGAGCTTGACCGCGGGGTTCCTGGAGCTGGCTGCCCTGTCTGTGGCGAACCGGTCAGATTAGCTGTCCTTGAGGATGAGGGAAAAAAGGTCCTTCACTGCCCGCGCTGTCTCGCGCACTGGAGAGCAAAGAGGCTGGAATGCTCGCATTGTGGTACTGAAGATTATGAAAAAATCAAGTTTCTTACAATTGAAGGCGACGCCACTTCGCAAATCCAGGTTTGCGAAGACTGTAACGGCTATATTAAAATTATTGATACAAGACAATATATTGAAAAACCGAGCGCTGCCCTGCTTGACTTAAATTCGATACACCTCGATTTTGTCGCTCAGGAAAACGGCTACAGCTCGGTCGGCACGAAAAACGAAAACAAAGGTTAAGGGGTGCAGCCCTAGTCCCGGCGCCTGAACTTTTAAGAAAATGAAACGAAAAGGGGTGCTGATGATGAAGGCTGCAGCCATTATTTTATCTGGGGGAAAATCGAGCAGAATGGGCACAAATAAGGCCCTGCTAAAAATAAATGAGAAAACGAATATTGAAAGAATCCGAGACGAACTGGCCAAACATTTCTCCGACATTGTTCTCGTAACCAATGAACCGGAAAAATATGAGTTTTTGAATTTGAATATGACCTCAGACCAGTACACCGACAAGGGGCCGCTCGCCGGCCTTCATGCCGGTTTGGAGGCATCTCCATATGATGTAAATGTACTTGTCGCCTGTGATATGCCGTTTATTTCCGGAGAGCTGGCTAAATTCCTTGCTGAAAGCTGCAACGGCTATGATGCCGTTATACCTGTTATTGACGGTGTCCAAAACCCTTTATTTGCGGCCTATCATAAGAAAGTCGCTGCGATTGCCGCACAAAAGATTGAGAGTGGACGCCTGGCGATTAAGGCCATGCTCGATGAGTTAAATGTGTTATACTTGTCAGAGAAACAAATGGAAAAATTTAGCCAGCATCGTTTAGACCGGGCTTTTTTTAATATGAATAAACCGCAAGAGTATGAGCATGCCAAGAAGTGGGCGGAGGAAAAGTAAAGGGGAGAAACAGAGCCATGCAATTTTTCAAAGTAAAGACAGTTGAAGAGACATTTGCCTTAATCGATGAACAGGTATTGGCATTAGAACGAACTGAGGTAAGAGAGCTTTCGGAAGCCCTCCATTACATTCTTGCCCAACCGGTGATTGCGAAGGAAAATGTTCCGGGCTTTGACCGGTCCACTGTCGACGGCTATGCTGTACGCGCGAAAGATACGTATGGTTCATCTGAGTCGATGCCCGGCTTTTTGAACGTTGCCGGAGAAGTCAAAATGGGCGAAATCCCAGACGCTACGGTCGGCATGGGCCAGGCGGTATATGTCCCGACTGGCGGGATGCTTCCGGCCGGCAGTGACAGCGTCATCATGATTGAGCATGTCGAGGACGTTGACGGTCTTCTTAATACATATAAGCAAGTGGCGCCGGGTGAAAACGTGATTCGCACCGGCGAGGATATTCGTGAAGGCGAGATTCTTCTCGAAAAGGGTGTGAAGCTGCGGGCCCAGGAATTGGGAGCACTCGCATCCTTAGGAATCACCCATGTCACTGTCTATCGAAAACTCAAAGCCGGCTACCTGTCGTCCGGTGATGAAATTGTGCCGTTTGGCACTGAGACCCTTCAGGTAGGGCAAATTCGCGACATCAACGGGCTGACGATTGCCGGGGTGGCCAGCGACTGGAACGTTGAGGTCATTTACGGTGGAATCGTTAAGGACGATTATGAGGAATTTAGCCGGCGGGCCCGTGAACTGTATGAACAGGTTGACTGTTTAATTATGTCCGGCGGCAGCTCGGTAGGGGCCAAGGATTATACCACCGAAGTGATTCAGTCATTAGGCGAACCGGGCGTGTTTGTTCACGGCATCTCCATCAAGCCGGGAAAACCGACAATTTTGGCAGTGGCGGATGGTAAACCGGTGATTGGCCTGCCAGGGCATCCCGCCTCGGCGATGATTATTTTTAAATTATTTGGCGAGCGGATCCTGCGCAAGCTTTCCGGCGAAAAATTGGAACGGAAGCCGGAGCGGGTGTTTGCTCGGATTACGAAAAACATTCCATCGTCAATGGGGCGGTCCGATTATATCCGTGTTAGGCTTGAGGAAAAGGACGGCGAGTGGTGGGCCGAGCCGATTATCGGCAAATCGGGCTTGATTACGACGCTGGTCAAAAGCGATGGCATCGTCGAGATTAGTTCAGAAAAAGAAGGCGTGTCACAGGGTGAATACGTTCCTGTGATTCCGTCACGGTAAGGAGAGGCACAGTCATGTACAAACGGAAAATTTACCTGGAAGATAAACCACGGACTGAGGCCAGAGACGAAATTCTTGCTGCATTCGATCTGACCCCTGAAACAGAAAGGATTCCGGCGGTCGATGCGTTAGGACGGGTCACAGCAGAACCTATTTTTGCACCGATTTCAACACCGCATTACCACGCTTCGGCGATGGATGGGGTCGCGGTTATCGCTGAAACCACCTATTCCGCCCATGAGCAGAATCCGCTTCATTTAAAGCGCGGCGATCAGTTTGTTTATGTCGACACCGGCAATGCGATTCCGTCGCCATTTAATGCCGTCATTATGATTGAAAACGTACAGGTGCTAGACGATGATACGATTGAAATTATCGAGCCTGCGACACCTTGGCAGCATATCCGTCCGATTGGCGAGGACATTGTCCAGGAGGAAATGCTTTTTCCGCAGGGGCATAAGCTGCGCCCAGCCGATTTGGGGATTCTGCTGACTTCCCGATTATTGACGGTTCCGGTCGTCAAGAAGCCGGTTGTCACTGTCATTCCAACGGGAAATGAGCTTGTCGAGCCCGGTTCTGAAATGGATCCTGGAAAAATTGTTGAATTTAACGGGACGGTGTTTGCCAATTTCATTAGGGAGTGGGGCGGCGAGCCGCTTCTCAACCGAATTGTAAAGGACGAGCCCGAGAATATAAAGCAGGTGCTGCTGGAAGCATCAGAAACATCCGATTTTATCGTGATTAACGCCGGGTCATCGGCAGGTCGCAAAGACTACACTGTCCACATTATCAACGAAATCGGCACCGTGTTTACCCATGGGGTTGCCGCACGTCCTGGTAAGCCAGTCATTTTGGGAAAAGTGAATGGAAAAATTGTCGTAGGTGTTCCGGGCTATCCTGTGTCAGCGTATTTAGCTTTGGAATGGTTCGCCCGTCCACTGGTCTGCAAGTATTTGGGCATTCCGGAGCCGGTTCGGCAGAAGGTGACAGTCAAGCTCGGCCGTCGGATTGTGTCGTCAATGGGCGCCGAGGACTTTGTCCGGATGAATATCGGCTATGTGAACGGAGAGTTTGTAGCCAACCCGCTGACACGCGCTGCGGGGGTAACGATGTCTTATGTGCGGGCAGATGGGCTATTGGTCGTGCCGCCGGAAGTGATTGGCTATGAGCAAGGAGAGATGGCAGAAGTTGAATTGCTGCGTCCGCTTGAAGAAATTAAGAATGCGATTATGTTTACCGGCAGTCACGATTTGACGATTGACTTACTGTCATCTGCATTAAAGCGGATACGGACCGATATGAAGATTGTTTCCGCTCACGTCGGAAGTATGGCCGGAATCATGGCGGTCCGGAAAGGCGAGGCCCATGTAGCGGGAATTCACTTGCTTGACCCTGAAACGAAACAATACAATATTTCATACGTTCGCAGGCTGCTGGCCGGACAGGACGTTGTATTATATCCATTTTTAAAACGCAAGCAGGGCTGGATTTTGCCGGTTGGCAATCCGCTTGGGATTTCTAATGTTCGTGATTTGGTCGAGAAAAAGGCTAATTTCGTGAACCGGCAAAAGGGTGCTGGCACGCGGATTTTGTTTGATATGTTACTTGAGGAATCAGGATTAAGTGCGGAAGATGTCGTTGGCTATGACCGTGAGATGTTCTCGCATTTGGCGGTTGCAGCGGAAGTAAACGGTGATCGTAATGCGGCAGGACTGGGGATTTATCCAGCGGCGAAAGCGATGGGGCTCGAGTTTGTCCCGCTGGCCGATGAAGAATATGATCTGGTGATGACAAGAAGTTTTTACGAAAGCGAGCAGGGTATGCTGCTGCGCGAGATTATTCATTCCCCTGCCTTTAAGGAGCAGGTAGAAAACATCGGCGGCTATCAAGTGGTCGAAAATGCCGTGTTGAAAAACTTGGCTGAAGAGGTGAAATAATTGAAGTTCTACGAAATTTCCAAGGAACCAATTGATATCCAAGCGGTGATTGATAAGGTCGTCCAGCGCGAGGCTGGTGCGATTACGACGTTTATCGGCACTGTTCGTGAATTGACGTATGGCAAGAAGACATTGTTTTTAATCTATGAAGCTTATGAAGCGATGGCTGTAAAAAAGCTCGAGCAGATTGGACGCGAGATTGAGGAACGGTGGGCCGGTTCTAAGGTAGCCATTACGCACCGTGTCGGGCGGTTAGATATAACCGATATTGCTGTGGTGATTGCCGTGTCGACACCGCATCGCGCTGATTCTTATGAAGCGAACCGTTATGCGATTGAGCGGATTAAAGAAATCGTACCGATTTGGAAAAAAGAGCACTGGGAAGATGGCGAGGAATGGGTCGGCAATCAGCTGGAAACGAAGGCCTATCCGAGCGGAAAACCTGAGGAGGGTGACTTAAATGAATAAGGTTCTATTTTTTGCTCATTTACGTGACGCTGTCGGTGAAGAGGTTCTCCGGTTAGATGCCAGCGGAAAAACGGTTGCCGAACTGAAGGCGGAATTGACTTCGAAATATAATTTGCCGCGCATGGACACGGTGATGACCGCGATTAATGAAGAGTTCGCTTCCAATGATGAAGTGATTCAGGATGGCGACGAAATCGCGTTTATTCCACCGGTCAGCGGGGGCTGATTCTATGAGCGAACGCTACTCAAGGCAGGTCCTTTTTCCCGGAATCGGTAAGGAAGGCCAAGGAAAAATCCGAAATAAGCATGTTTTGATCATCGGCGCCGGTGCCTTGGGATCGGGTAATGCTGAAATTCTCACTCGCGCCGGGGTCGGAAAGATTACCATAATCGACCGCGATTATGTCGAAGCGAGCAATCTGCAGCGTCAGCAGCTTTATACCGAGGAGGATGTCGCGGAAAAGCTGCCAAAAGCGGCAGCCGCAGAAAAGCGCCTCAAAGCAATCAATAGTGATGTCGAAATCCGCGCCATCATAGGCGACGCCACACCTGAATTGCTGGAGGAACTAATCGCTGATGTTGACGTCATGATGGATGCGACCGATAATTTCGAAACACGGATGGCGATGAACGATGTGGCCCAAAAATACAATGTCCCGTGGATTTATGGGGCCTGCGTCGGCAGTTTCGGGATGAGTTTTTCCATCATTCCTGGAAAAACGCCATGCCTGAATTGTCTGCTGCGGACAATCCCGCTTCAGGGAATGACCTGCGATACCGGAGGAATTATCTCGCCAACCGTGCAAATGGTGATAGCCCATCAGACAGCGGAAGCGTTGAAGATGCTCGTTGAGGACTGGGACGCCGTTCGCACGGCATTTGTCAGCTTTGACCTGTGGCGCAACCAATATACCAGCATGAAAATGTCGAAGGCAAAGCATGCCGGTTGCTTGTCATGCGGCGAAGAGCGGACCTATCCGTATCTTGACCAGGAAAATATGACGAAAACGACCGTGTTGTGCGGACGGGATACCGTACAAATTCGCCCGTCACAAACCGGAGAAATTTCGCTTGAGCAGTTAGCGGGTCAACTCAGCTCACTGGGCTATGGTGTCAAAGGGAATCCGTATCTCTTATCGGTAGAACTCGGCGTCGAACGGATGGTTATTTTTCAAGACGGCCGCGCGTTGATTCATGGCACAAAAGACTTGACTCATGCAAAATCAATCTATCAACGAATATTAGGATAATGCCCGCACCCCGATAAAGTGCGGGTTTTGACATTTTTAGGTGCGTTTCACGTGAAACAAGTTGAATGATGTCGAATGAGCGCCGAAGTCTATTTTTTCGAAAAATCGACGATACTCATGTAGAATAGATTACAGACTCAAAATCAGAGGTGTCACTCGTGAATATATCGATGGAAAAACTTTTAACGAAAATGGAAGCGGAATTGCAGCAGGCCCGGGCCAGCCAAACGGAGGAAGGCTTGCGGGAACGGATTTACTCTATTAAAATATTATGCGAATTGATTTTGGATGAAAAACAGGCGGTGAGCGGGGGACATGGCAGGCAGCCAATTCCAGTGCAGCCAAAACCGATTGTTCCGCAACCGGCAGCTTTTCAACAGCCGGCAACGTTTCAACAGCAACCAGCCATTTTTCAGCAGCAGCCAGCCGTGATGCCGCAGCCGAAAAAACTGGAGATGGATGACGACGCAAATGGAGATTCACTGTTTGATTTTTAAAAAGGGGGAGAAATCAAGATGAAGACGTTTATTATAATCGGCGCCATTAACGCCTTTTTGGCGGTCGCGCTTGGGGCGTTTGGCGCTCATGGATTAAAAGACAGATTGGACGCTTATTATCTCGATATTTGGAAAACCGGCGTTCAGTATCAAATGTTTCATGCCACAGGCCTATTGGTGGTTGCACTGCTGCTCGGCAAGGCACCGGTCAGTTCGTTGTTCACATGGTCCGGCTGGCTGATGCTCGCGGGTATCATCTTATTTAGCGGGAGCTTGTATGTACTGAGCCTGACGAAAATCGGACCGCTCGGGGCAATCACTCCGATCGGCGGCGTGTGCTTTTTGGCAGCGTGGATTCTCATGATCGTTGGAGCTGCAAAATATCTATAAAAGAGAAAGGCATCGGCACCGTCCGATGCCTATTCTAATTGTTGTAACAGTTTTATCATATTTGGCTGTTCAACGGTGATAAAACTAACTGCACTAAAACCTCAAAAAATTTAGAATAAAAATATAATATAAATTCTTTTACTATAGTAAGAAATTTATTCTAGTTTGCTACATTATCAATAGTGGGCAAGCACTTTTTTTGTTGGAATAAAAGGGAAGCGTTTACATTTTGTGAATTGATTCACAATGCGAGATACCTTGGCAGCGGCTAAATGTTAAATGATGACTAGAATGTCAAAGGGGCTGATAGGTTTGGGGGGACCTGTTAAAATTCACGAGCAAATGAAGGAAAGCAATCATTCCAATCATTTTTATGACAATAATACAACTTTGGGTGCACTGACAAATAAACAAAGAAGGCAGCTGCAGCACGAGATCAAACTGCATATGGAGAAATACGGAAGGGACTTAGTTAGGAAAGCCTCTGATTATACGAAGGTGACCATTTGGGATGATATGATGATTCTTCGCTGCGAGGGATTTTTAACGGAGCCGGAAAAATTTGTTTCAGCCATTCCAATGGGAATATCGTTGATTAATGAATCAAGAATGCAGATTGCCGAACAATTTTCAAAAGATAATCTTCCTTATTTCGAAGACAAGTTGGGGGCAAAATGTATTCATAAATCGTACGTCGTTGAATCTGACAAAGACTTTTTTATTTTTACAATGGTTTTTGACAAGATGTTGATTGAAATAAAATAAATCGGATTGGTAGTTTGACGAGAGACCTGAGGGTGGCTCTAATAAAGACCAATGGTTTATGTGAATGGATTGTGAAACAGTCCCATTCTGCATATACCATTGGTCTTTTATTTTTTATATAAAAAGCGTTTCACCACAGAAGGGAGTAATGATTGAAAATTGGCTTACCGTTACAAATCAAGATTCAATGCTTTAACAAGAAAGGTGCGCGATAAACATGAGAACAAGGTTACCAATTGCCATAGCGTTGCTGGCAATCTTGGGTGTTTTCACCTACTGGGCCCTTGATGCATCCCAATTATATGTTTTAAGGGGGGGAAGGGCAGGTTCGTTGACTTATAATTTGCTATTTGATTCGATGATGGCTGCCATTCCGGCCTCGGCATTGTTGGGGATTCTTCTCGGAACATTCAAATACTCCAAGGAACCAGACAGAATCACCAATGGCAAAGTAGAGCGTCATGATGAATTTATGTTCCTGCAGCACTGGTCCAATGCACTGGGAATCGTTATTTTGCTCATCACGGGATTCCTCCTAGGGACACTTTTTATTCCCAGAACGATTCAAGGGACCGAAAATATTGGATTTGCTTTAAACATGCATTTTATCGGAATCCTGTTTTTCCTTTTTGGGGCAAGTTTCTACATCACGAAGAACTATTTCACAGGTGATCTTAAACACATGCTGCCAAAGAGAGGCGACCTTAAAAATATGATTGGCCACTATAAGGCGATGGTTTTAAGGCAGAAGGAACCGCAGGAAGAGAAATTTTTGGCTGCGGAACGAGTTGTTTTTCCATTATGGATTATTGGAGTATGCGGGATTACTTTAACCGGCCTTGTGAAACTGGCAGAGCACCTCTGGTCATTTCCTGACGGATTAATGGGCGTGATGACCTTCCTTCATGGAGTATTTGCTATTTATATGGGGTTGATGCTGGTCGCCCATGTTTTTGCTGGGGCCATCCTTCCTGCATCTTGGCCGTTAATTCGTTCGATGATTACTGGCAATGTAACTGAAGATTATGTAAAGCATCATCATGAAAAATGGTATCAAGAAATCAAGGACAATGAGAAATTTGAGGAAGAACAGGAATTAAACGTCAAGGAAAAAACTAAACAGGGGCATATTCCGGCAAGTTAATCCAATCCAGTCAGATTAATAGAGTAGCTGACTGGATGGGTGGATTAAATGCAAAGCGAGGAAGGAGTTAAATATTGTGTCAGAGGAGACTAGAAAGACCTCAAGGAGAAACTTTTTAAAAGTAGGCAGCGCATCGTTAATCGGTATCAGTATCGGAAGCCTGTTCCCAGGGGGGAAGTGGCTGGAAAATGAAGTATACGCTGTCAAGGCATCAGAAGGTTATCTATTGGTTGATACAAAGAAATGCCAGGGCTGTTCAACCTGTATGATGGCTTGCTCATTGGCTCATCATGGGAAATCAAGTCTTTCATTAGCAAGAATTCAGGTTCAACAAAATCCCTATAAGCCGTTTCCTGAGGATTTAGATATCAATCAATGCAGGCAGTGTGCCTTCCCGGCATGTGCAGCGGCATGCCCGACAGGTGCGCTGCATGCCGATAAGAAAAATGGGAATGTACGGCTTGTTTCATACGACAAGTGCATTGGCTGCCAGAAATGTATGGAAGCCTGCCCGTATGAGCCGGCGAGGGCGGTTTGGAATCACGAAGATAAGCATGCCCAAAAATGCGACCTCTGTGTCAATACCCCATTCTGGAAACAGAAAGGCGGGCCGGATGGTCTGCAAGCCTGCGTTGAGGTTTGTCCGCTTGATGCCATCAAGTTTACGAAAGAAATCCCGGCACAGGCAGGAGAATCCGGATACAATGTGAATTTGCGCGGGGAAGAATGGGCGAAATTTGGCTGGACGACCGAATAATCAATTTCACTGCAACAAGGAAAGGTTGGGAAAAGTATGAAAGGCTATCAAGGAAAAATACTGCATATTGATTTAACCAATAGAAAAATTTCCACGATAAAGACAGAAAAATATGCCGAGTATGTTGGCGGCCATGGCATGGGTTCAGCGGTATTTTGGGATTTATGCAAGGATAAGACCGTTGATGGGTTTGATCCCAAAAATGTTGTCACCATTATGAGCTCGCCGATTTCGGGTACTATTACTCCATCTGCCGCAGGCAGGTGTGAAGTAACAGGTATTGGGGTTCAGGCATATCCGTATGGCTGGTATACAAGAAGCAATTTTGGCGGAAGATTTTCCGGAATGATGAAATATGCCGGCTGGGATGGCATTGCGATTGAAGGAAAAGCCGATAAACCTGTTTGGATTGACATACGCAACAGTACGGTAACAATCCGGGATGCAGACGGAATTTGGGGGCTAAATTCCTGGGAAGCTCAGGAAGAGATTTGGGAATATGTCAACCACTCCAATACAAAGGAAGGGTGGAAATCGATTAGTTCTGCAAGGGACTCCGGCTCAACATTGCAAAGGCCGGCTGTGCTGGCCATTGGGCAGGCCGGGGAAAGCAAAGGAAGAGTCGCTTGTTTAATCCATGATGCCGGTAATGGTGCAGGCCAAGGCGGATTTGGCGGTGTATTTGGCGCCAAGAATCTGAAAGCTATCAGTGTAATTGGCACCGGCAGTGTGGAAGCGGCCGATCCAGATGCATTACTTGAGGCGCGGATTCTAGCGAAGAAGAAATATGCCCATCAACCTGACAGCCCTGAAGGCGGCTGGGCTCCGACTTTAGGTACGACACCAACGCTTGGGGCGTTCTATGATCAGCCAAAGGATGCACGGCCGCAATCATGTACAGGATGTATTGCCGGCTGCCGGATGCGGACGGCCTCCGGTTATGGCAATGAGTCATCTTGCGTTGAAACCATTTTCTATTCCAATTTTAACAAGGCGAAATTTGGTGGCAAAAATACAAAGGATGCGTATATCGCAACGGATTTGCTGCAGCAATACGGGATTAACGCCTATGAGGCTTGGAGGGGTTTGGAATATCTCGAAAGGCTGTATAAAGCAGGTGAGCTCGGTCCCGGCAAAAAAATTGATTGCCCGCTTGATTTTGAGCAATTAGGGACGGCTGAATTTGCCGAACAATTTCTGCGGATGATTGCTTTCCGTGAAGGTATTGGCGATGACATTGCAGAAGGCCTGATCAGAGCGGCGGAGCGCTGGGGCAGACTGGAGGAAGATTTAAAAACAGGCAATTTGCTTTATCCATATTGGGGCTATCCTGATCATATGTATGATCCCCGGGCTGAAATAGAGTGGGGTTATTGTTCAATATTAGGTGACCGTGATATGAATGAACACGATTTTAACCATTTATACTGGAAGCCTACAGGTGACATTTTAGCCGGTAAAGAGCCATATTTGTCAGCAGAAGAAGTGACAAGAATTACTGCGGAAAAGCTGGTGCCGTTTGAAAATAATCCAAACATGTTAGACTACAGTATTGAAAATGCATATTCCGAAAACATGGCAAAAACCATTGCCTGGAAAATGATGTACGGAAGGTTCTGGAAGCAATCTGTCCTCTATTGTGATTGGCGCTGGCCGGACTTCTTTAATTCCAATGTACCTGATAACCGCGGACTTACCGGAGACGAGGGAGAACCGAAGTTCCTGAATGCCATCACAGGCGGAAATATTACCTTTAAAGATGGGATGGAGATTGGCCGGAAAATCTGGTATTTGGATAACGCCATCTATACGTTGCAGGGACGTAAGCGGGAAATGGTTGTCTTTGCTGATTATATCTATGACCAGCCGTTTGACGGAGGTTTGCTTGGCGACTTCTATTTGCCGGGAATTCAAGATGGCAAGTGGCAATACATTAACACAAAAGGAAGAAAACTGGATAGGGATAAGTTTGAGGAGTTTAAAACCATTTATTATAAGCTGGAGGGCTGGGATCCAAAAACTGGCTGGCCGACGAGGAAAGCCCTTGAAAGTGTAGGGTTAGCAAAAGTGGCGGATGAATTGGAGAAAAATGGAAAACTTGGTAAAGAATAAAAAGTAGATTCCCCGGTCACTTCGGGGAATCGACCCGGTGTTTTTTGTGAGGAAGGAACTATAGAGAAATCAACAGCAAAGAGGAGATGCTTTCAATGGATGTCGTACTTATTAATGCACCTGTAACAAGGGTCAGCCCGCATTCCAAATTGGCGCTGCCGCTTGGATTGGCCTACATCGCTGCCGTACTATTGGAAGAGGGTCGGACAGTAAAGGCTGTAGACTTTAACGTCAGCGGATTAAATTTGCGCCGGGTTGATCATATTGTCCAGCAAAAACCATCCGTTGTTGGAATCTCCGCCCTCACGGAAACCTATCCAAATGCTTTGAAAATAGCAAAAAGAATCAAAGAATTGGATGATCATATAAACATTGTTTTTGGGGGAGCTCATGCATCGATTCTTCCCGATGAGGTATTGCAGGAGCAGGCAATCGACTATGTTGTAATGAGTGAAGGCGAAGCGGCCATGGCGGAGCTTTGTCAGTACCTTCTGGATGGCAAGGGGCAACTTAAAGACATCAAAGGGGTCGGCTATAAGGATGAGGCTGGCCGGGTTAGGCTGAATCCTCGGAGGGAGCTTCTTGATCCAAATAGTTTGCCTTATCCGGCCCGCGACTTGTTTCCAATGGAATTTTACCAGGAGCAGTCGAATATCTCCACTGCTAGAGGAGGCTGCCCGTTTCAATGCCCGTTTTGCTCAGGCTCCTATATTTGGGAGGGGCGGCGCAGGCCGAGAACCCCAGAGAATATTATGGAAGAACTAAAGATGCTATATGAACAGCGCGGGGCGGAATATACCTTCTTTTCAGAGGACCTGTTTACCGTCAATAAGAAGTGGGTAAGAAAATTGCTGGAGCTAATCAATCAATTGGATTACCCGATTAAATGGGGATGTGCGACCAGAGTGGATTGTGTCGATGAGCAGCTGATTGCCGATATGGCGGCTGCCGGATGCGTTTCCATTCAATTTGGCGTGGAATCCGGCTCGCAGCGCATCCTTGATTCCGTGAAGGGAATCACGAAGGAGCAAGTTGGAAAGGTAATCAGAGCCTGTAAAAAATACAACATCCATGTCGCATCCTCCTTTATGGTTCCGTTTCCTCAGGATACACGGGAAACATTAATGGAAACCAAGGAGTTTATCAAGCAACTGTATGATGAAGGCAGCCAGATCTATATGTCTTTTACATCCCCTTTTCCGGGAACAGAATTCTATCAAAAAAGAGAGGAACTTGGAATAAAAATTCTTACCGATCAGTGGGATGAATTTGATGCCAAGCATAATATCATTGAAACGAGAAATCTGTCAGCCAAAGAAATTGAAGAGCTGGTGAATGAAATTGCCGAGTACACAGGCTTGGTAAAAAGAGTATAGATTAGGGGTTGCGTTAAAGACCGCTTGCTAGGAACCCCATTATTAAATGTCCTTTCCTTAATTTATATATATTTTTTTCAGGCATTGCTCCCTCAAATTTGCAATGCCTATTTTTTGTAATCCCGCATAAATTTAACTTCGGCTCTTGAATCCTCTTAATGGCCTCGCCAATCGGAGAATTTTCTTTTATAAGGGACAATTCTTTGCCAACAAAAAACACCAATTGCGTTCAATTGGTGTTTTAACGTGAATTATCTCGGCGGAAACGTACTCAACGTTGGTCCGGCGCCAAATGGATAGTCGTATTCGATTTCCTCGGAGAAGGTGATGTAGTCAACGGCTACCATTGGGATCAGGTAGCGTGCACCTGACTGAGGATCGCTTAAGATGACGTGGTCGCGGCCGGCCGCCTCGATGACGCCTCTAAATTCCTTGGCATTCCACTGGTTGTTACCTTCGAAGGTGGCGAATACGGATACAAGCTTGCCTTTGTTTAACCGCAAAATGTTTTCGATATATGACTGCTCAATCGGCAGCATGCCTGGAACTCCTGCCCCGGCACCCGGAAACCCTGCTCCTGCACCCGGAAACCCAGTCGCGCCACCCGAGAACGTTGGCGTAGTTGGGAATGCTCCCATTCCTGTGCCCGGCGGCGGAAATTGCGGGCTCGGTTGGAATCCTTGACCGCCTGCAATCGGCTGGGCTCCCTGCTGGCCCACCGCACCGGTATAAGGCTGAAAACCTTGAGGATTGTAGTATTGGCTCATCTTTTTCCCTCCTAAAAATAAATAAATCAATGGCCCAACATTCTATAACATACTCGGTTAAATCCAAATTGGTTCCTATGACTCACTGTTTTATTAGTATGAGGGAAAGTCCCCATATATGACTTTTAAGAGGGGAAAAATAGAAAAAAGCCCTCAGCCTAGGCCGAGAACTTTTTAAAAAAGATTTATACGCGAAGGAAAGTCGACACGCGTTCTTCTTCTAAAATATTGCCGACGAAGAAGGAGCCGAACTCACCGTAGCGGGCACTGACCTCGTCAAAACGCATTTCGTAAACGAGCTTTTTAAATTGTAGCACATCATCCGCGAACAAGGTAACGCCCCACTCGTAATCGTCAAAACCAACGGAACCGGAAATGATTTGCTTCACCTTGCCGGCATATTGGCGGCCGATCATGCCGTGACTCTTCATAAGTTCGCGGCGCTCCTCCATCGGAAGCATGTACCAGTTGTCATTGCCCTGCCGGCGCTTGTCCATTGGGTAAAAACAAACATGCTTGGTTTTAGGAAGGATCGGATAAAGTCGGCCCTGTACATACGGATTCTGGTATGGGTCGCCGCCGTCGGATGGCAAATAGTTGCTGAGCTCCACCACGGATACATATGAAAAAGCAGGAACGGTGAACTCGGCCAATTTGGATTTGTTGAACTCTGTTTCAATTTCATTCAATTCTTCCATTGTTGGGCGCAGAATCATCATCATGAAATCAGCCTTTTGGCCGACGATTGTATATAAAGCATGGCTGCCTTCTTTACGCTCCTGAGTCGCATTCCATTTTTCAACGAGACTTAAAAACTCGTTAATGACCGTCTGGCGCTCATCTTCAGGAAGCATCTTCCAAGTGGTCCAGTCAACCGTGCGGAAATCATGAAGGCAATACCAGCCGTCAAGCGTTTGTGCTGCTTCACTCATTATAATCACTCCTACATAATCATCGTTATTAACAATCATATACACTATAACATAGTTTGACCAAGACTTGCCCAATTTAACGCATTTTAGCAACGGGATGGATAAATTATGAAAAAAGGGCAAATAGTAAAAGGGTGAGTTGAATTTTTTGAAAACTGAAACTTCGGACTGAAAGCGTTATCTGTGATGGATGTTTCTTTAAAATCTTTTTGCGGTAAAGTAAGCTAGTATTGGAATTGTATAAGGGAGGATTAGTCGTGAGTGATTTATTCGAAGGATTAAAGCAAAAAATTTCCGGGCGCGGTTTAAAGATTGTGTTACCTGAGGCCCTGGATGAGCGAATTTTACGTGCTGCGGGCCGATTGGCTGCCGAAAACCTATTGACACCTGTATTGGTGGGAAATACCGATGAGGTCAAAGCGAAAGCAAGCGAGTTTGGCGTCTCGCTTGATGGTGTGGAAATCTATGACCCTGCTAGCTACGAGGGAATGGACGAGCTAGTTGCCGCGTTTGTCGAGCGCCGTAAAGGCAAGGCAAGCGAAGAGCAGGCTCGTGAGATATTAAAGGATGAAAACTATTTTGGCACGATGCTTGTTTACAATAAAAAAGCAACCGGGCTTGTCAGCGGGGCGACCCATTCGACTGCCGACACGGTACGTCCGGCGCTGCAAATCATTAAAACCAAGCAGGGCGTAAAGAAAACGTCCGGCGTCTTTATCATGGTTCGCGATGACGAAAAATACGTGTTTGCTGATTGCGCCATTAATATTGCACCGGACAGCATGGATTTGGCGGAGATCGCGATCGAAAGCGCGAAAACGGCAGAAATGTTTGATATTGAGCCTCGCGTGGCCATGCTTTCGTTTTCAACAAAAGGTTCGGCAAAATCCGAGGAAACCGAGCGAGTTGTCGCTGCTGTGGAAGAGGCAAAGCGCCGCGAGCCGTCGTTGGTGTTGGACGGCGAATTCCAGTTTGACGCTGCGTTTGTTCCGTCTGTGGCCAAGAGCAAGGCGCCTGGATCTGTTTTACAAGGGGATGCGAACGTGTTTATCTTCCCTAGTCTTGAGGCTGGAAACATCGGCTACAAAATTGCCCAGCGTTTGGGCGGATTTGAAGCGGTTGGCCCGATTTTGCAGGGCTTGAACGCGCCGGTCAATGACCTGTCCCGTGGCTGTAATGAAGAAGATGTGTACAAGCTTGCGTTGATTACGGCGGCGCAGGGGCTGTAATTTTTCTATAAGGGGCTGGTTCCAATCGGGGCCGGCTCTTTTTGCGGGCTCAGATTTGGAGTTTGTAGAATTAAGCTGTATTTACGTAGAATAGTACATGAACTATGTAGAATTCTGCTTACATTACGTAGAATTATGACTAAAGTTTGTAGAATTTCATCATAATTATGTAGAATTAATCTCAAGGATAGATTTTTTTTTTAAAAAACCCACTAACCAATCAAGGAGTTGCCATTATGGAAGGTTTACTACGCCAATCCCAGTGGCGAATCATCGACCAGTCCACCGCTTCCCCGCATTTCCATGCACTGCAGTCGTTTGCGATGGATGATACGCTGTGTGCCTCGGTCGGGGCGGGACAAGCACCAGCAACAGCGCGGACATGGGTTCACCAAAATACGATTGTTCTCGGGATTCAAGATACGAAACTGCCATTCTTGCAGGATGGGATGCAATTTTTAAAAAATAAGGGGTATCAGGTCATTGTCCGAAATTCCGGCGGCCTTGCAGTGGTTCTTGATGACGGTGTGCTGAATATCTCGTTAATTCTCCCCGAGGCAGAAAAAGGCATTGATATCAATCGCGGCTATGAGGCGATGTGGCAGCTGATTCAACAGATGTTGGCCGATTTTCCTGTCGAGATTGAGGCCCGTGAGATTGTCGGGTCCTACTGCCCTGGAAGCTATGACCTCAGTATTGGTGGGAAAAAGTTCGCCGGCATCTCGCAGCGACGTTTGCGCCGCGGGGTTGCTGTCCAGATATACCTTTGTGTCACCGGCAGCGGTTCGGAACGCGCTGCGTTGGTTGGCGAGTTTTACAGGCTGGCTAAACAGGGCGAACTGACGAAATTCGCGTACCCTGAAATAGCCCCGGAGGTGATGGCCTCGCTTTCGGAACTGCTTGGAGTCCAATTAACGGTTGGTGATTGTATGCTCCGGTTGTTACAGCAACTGAAGCAAAACAGCGATTTATTGTATGCCGGGCAGTTGAATGAACATGAGCTTGGGCTGCTACCGGGCTATTATCAGCGAATTGTCGAGCGAAATGAACGGATTGCCGGGATGTAGGTCAAATAAAAAGCCGTAAACCCTAGTTGGGTTTACGGCCTCTTTTATTTGCTAGCTCCAGCCCCTGGTTAAGGCGCTTCCGCTTTTAAAATGAGATGCTGCGCTTTTATTCTCTTCTCCCTATCTTTTTAAAAAAAGATTGTCATCCGGGATGTATTCGCTTGCGCTGTTATTCTGCAACCTTTTCGAGGTTTCCGTTACGGTCCATTTTGAATTTGGTCGCCGGGCGCTCCTCTTCCTCAAACAGGACAAGCTTGCGGGCCCGATTCATAATCTTCATCAATGTCTCGTAATCTTCCTGCATGGTTTCTTTATTTTCCTCAAGGGTAGCGATCTTCTTCGTCATTTCTTCATTTTGCTGCTTTAACTCAGCGATTTCTCGCTTCAATCTTTCATTCTCACTTTTTAATGCATCATTTTGCAGATTGGAATGTTTAAAGTTTTCCAAGAAACGGATGACCGTATCCATTGTGAGCCCTGATGGTGCCGTGACTGCTTGCCGCTGGTAAACCGGTGCTGCTGGTTGAACGATGGTTTCCTCTGCCATTTCAACGGTCATGTCATTGACCATGTCTTGCTGGGTTTCAAGCGGCATTTCGGTTTGGACAGCCACCACCTCTAACTCTTCTGTACCTGTAACCGGTGGGTTGTACAGCAGTTTTTTCTTGCCACCTTGATCCTTACCCAAAATCCTTTGTCTTTGTTTCCGCTGCTTTTTAGCCAGCTGCAATGCTTTTTCATAGCGATGGCGGACAACGGCATTCCATCTGAATCCGCAGGCGGCCGAAGTTCGGTTTAGCTTATCCCCCACCTCTTCGAATGCGTTCAGCTGCGTGGAGCCTTCCCTGACATGCCGGAGCACGGTCTCGGCCAGTAGCAGATCGTTTTCGTCTGTCCATGCATCTTGACGAACTTTCATATGATTCAACTCCTTAAATGTTATGATTTTTTGAATGATGGTCAGGCATAATCCTGCCAAGTATAAAAGTTCTAGTCTTATGATGGACAAGTTTTCTAGGGTTTATACCAAAATGGTTGAAAGGATAATAGATTTTTTTGTAATAGGTAAATATAAACATCACTGGACCGGACCGCTTTTTCAAATACGCCTGGATTGCGGTTGCGGCAGTGGTTTGCAAAAGATTGCTAAAATAACCAACTTGCATTGCTTAAAAAGAAGCTGTAAAATACGTTAGGAGTTAAGTGCTTGTACGTGCTGATTTTTTTATTTATAGATTGTTTGGAGAAAGGGTTGTAAGCAAAAATGTCCAATGAATTTCGCGTTTGCGATGATTGCCAGGCCGTGAATCTAAAGACATTGATCCCTCGCTTGAAAGAAATTGATCCGGATGCCGAAATCAAAATCGGCTGCCAGTCCTACTGCGGCCCCGGCCGGAAAAAGACCTTCGCCTTCGTCAACAACCGCCCGCTCGCGGCCCTGACAGAAGAGGAATTAATGGAGAAAATTAATAAGAAATTAAAATAATCACCTAGTGTTATTGGACTTAGGTGATTTTTCTTTTTGGGGGCTAGTGTCCGTCCCAGGTGGACAGTGTCCACGAGTGGTGCCTGACACCAATCGGAGTATCTCCAACTTGGCAATAGTGCTTAACACCTCTGTCGAAAATTGCTGAGGAAAATTGCTGAAATTTGGATGATTTACCCTTATGGGGCGGGTATAATAGAATTAAGTAATTGAGGAAGAGGGAAATGCATGGTGTACTCGGTGGAGAAGTTGAGTGAGGAAAAGGTATTTAAGGATCCGGTTCATCGCTATGTCCACGTTCAGGACAAGGTGATTTGGGATTTGGTTGGGACGAAGGAGTTTCAGCGTCTGCGCCGGATCAAGCAGCTCGGGACGACGTTTCTGACGTTCCATGGTGCTGAACACAGCCGGTTTAACCATTCGTTAGGGGTATACGAGATTGTCCGCCGTATCATCGACGATGTGTTCGAAGGCCGCCCGGAATGGAACGACGATGACCGCCTGCTCACACTTTGCGCTGCCCTGCTCCATGACCTCGGACACGGTCCGTTTTCCCATGCCTTTGAAAGGGTTTTTGATTTTGACCATGAAGATTTCACCCGTGCCATCATTCTCGGCGATACGGAAGTGAACCAGGTCCTGACTCAGGTCAGCCCCGACTTTCCTGCAAAAGTCGCCGAAGTCATTGCGAAAACCTCGGAGAAAAAGCTTGTTGTAAGCTTAATATCCAGCCAGATTGATGCCGACCGGATGGATTATCTCCAGCGTGACGCCTATTTCACTGGGGTCAGCTACGGCCAATTTGATATGGAGCGGATTTTGCGCGTGATGCGGCCTCGCGAAGACCAGGTGGTTATCAAAAAGAGCGGCATGCATGCGGTCGAGGACTATATCATGAGCCGCTACCAGATGTACTGGCAAGTATATTTCCATCCCGTTTCCCGCAGCGCAGAGGTGATTTTGACGAAGATCCTACACCGCGCCAAGGCGTTATACAAGAACAACTATTCTTTTAAATATGAGCCAACTCACTTTATCTCGTTATTTCGCGAGCAGGTGAAATTGGAAGACTACTTAAAATTGGATGAAGCGGTAATTATGTATTATTTTCAAATTTGGCAGGACGAAACTGACCCGATCATCAGTGACCTGTGCCACCGCTTTGTCAATCGGAATCTGTTCAAATATGCCGAATTCGATCCGGCTAAAGAATACAAAAAGCTAGCTCAGTTAACCACGTTATTTTTACAAGCGGGCATCGACCCGGAATATTACTTGGTCGTTGATTCCTCTTCGGACTTGCCGTACGACTTTTACCGTCCGGGCGAGGAAGAGGAGCGATTGCCGATTCATTTGCTGATGAAAAACGGGGAATTGCGCGAGCTGTCCCGCGAGTCGGAAATTGTGGATGCGATTTCCGGAAAAAGACGAACCGATCATAAGCTGTATTATCCCGCTGATTTCCTGGCGGATAACGCTAATGCAGCAGACATCAAACAACAAATTCGCGCGCTTTTAGATTAGAGATTGTTTACATGGAGTAGGAGTTGACGAACATTGCTGAAAGATCATGCCAAGCTGATGCAGGCAATTCTGGTTTCCGGTGAAATTATCGGACGAAAAAAGTTGCAGAAGATGATATACATCGCAAAGAAAATAGATTTTCCGTTTCATGACCGTTTCCAGTTTCACTTTTACGGCCCGTATTCCGAAGAATTGACGACGCGGGTGGAGGAGCTATGCAACATGGGCTTCCTTAATGAGGTGAAGGAGAAAAAGGGCGGCTACTATCAGTATCGTTACACGCTGACTGATGCCGGCAAGGAGTTCTTGAGCCTCAACGAAGTGGACATGCCGTGTTTAGATGATTGCCTGGTGGATATGAACGAGCAAAATGCTAGATTCCTTGAGCTCGTATCGACGGTTTTATATTTTGATAATCTTCCAAAGGATGAGGTTGCGAACAAGGTGTTTACGTTAAAAAGCAGCCAGCGCTACACCGAAGAGGAGATTGATGAGGCTTATCGTTATATTGAAGCTTTGAAAGGAAAAGTTGTGCAGTAGGCGTAACTTTGCACTTAGAGCGCTCGGACCCCGCATTAGGAGTTTGGGCGTTTTTTTATTGGTTTTTATTATCCATTTTCGGGCAAATTTGTTATGATTTGTATATGATGTGGTCTGGGGGTAGGATATATGGGAGAGTTGATAGGGTTGGTAGCGGTTTGTATTCCGATTGTTGCGATACTTAGTGGGATATCGTTACAAAAGACAAAAATGCGGGCAAAAATGGTCAAGGATCAGCTGGAGCTTGAAAGGCTAAAGCATGACAACTTTTTAATCGAAACCGAAAAAATGAAGCTCGAACTTGAAAAACTGCAGATAGAAAACACGAAAAATGACCTAAAGATATAAAAGAAAAAGTGTGAACCCGAAGCAGATGCCGCGGATTCACACTTTTTTGGTTATTGCAGATTAGATTGGGGATGTCCACCCCAGGAGGACAAATGTCCACGATTGGTGCCTGACACCATTTTCCACTATTTTACTTATCGCTGTGTCTAATTCCAGCGACACCGTAATGGTTCGGGGACATTTCTTCGATAAATACGACGACGTTTTCTTTTGGGGCGCCGGTTGTTTCGCTGACGGCGTCGGTTACTTTTTCGACTAGGGCTTTCTTTTGGTCGTCGGTGCGGCCTGGCAGCATTTTTACGGTTACGTATGGCATATAAGCTTCCTCCTTTTTATTTACACTGATTTTAGTGTTCCATAAACTTCAAAAATCTGCAACAGGTCTGGAAGCGGCACATAAGATTTTCTTTTTCGAAATGATTTCATGTATACTAAAAGGAAATAAAGACAGAAAAAACCTTTTCATTGAGAGGAGAAACGCATTTGGAACGATTTCTAGCGTACCCGATTGAGTGGATTCCCTATGTCGCGATCACGCTCGTGTTTGCGTTTACGTTTCACGAATTTGCCCACGCCTACGTGGCTTATAAATTTGGTGACGATACTGCGGCAAAACAGGGGCGGTTGACATTAAACCCGCTCCAACATCTTGACCCAATCGGCACCATCTTGATTTTCATTGCCGGCTTCGGCTGGGCCCGACCTGTGCCGGTTAACCGCTTTTTCTTTAAAAAGCCGCGGCTTGCCGGTGTGCTCGTTTCCGTTGCCGGTCCCCTGAGCAATCTCGTGCTCGCCGCCATTGGGTTTATTGCTGCCTACGGCCTACGAAGCTTCGGGTTCGAGCTGTCGGCTGGCTTTTACCAATTCCTTGAGATTTTTATTCAGCTGAACATTGTTTTGTTTGTGTTCAATCTGCTGCCGTTGCCGCCACTAGACGGCTATCGCATTGTCGAGGACCTGGCTCCCAATCATATCCGGGCCAAAATGACACAATATGAACAGTACGGGATTTTAATCTTTTTAATTTTGGTCATTACGCCGCTTGACCAGTACACGATTCAGCCAATATTTGGCACGGTGGTCCCATGGGTAGCGCATAGCTTAAGCGACTTCTTCTATGGCTGGTTTTATTAAAGGAGGTTAACAGGATCAATGGATGAGAAAAAGAAAAAAATAGGGTTTAATATCATCAAAAGCGACCCGACTGACGGGCATAAGGGCTTCGGCAAAGGTGCGCTTAGCCTTGATAATGTCTCGCCAGTCTTTATTGATATCGAAGCCGGCAAGGCGGAAATCGATGTCGGCGCGATGCACGCTCGCAGTGCTATAGAAAAGGGTATTAAATTTTTGCCGAATCAGGACGAAGTGCCAAACGGAAAGCCGTATTGGCTGATATGGGTCACGATTGACCGCCGTGAGGAAGGGCCGTATTACGCCGGGGTGACAGCTTGTTACATGACCGTCGACCGCTCGATCCGCCGGGGCTACAAATCGCTGCCAGAGCATGTCAACCGGATGGACAAATCGCTCAAGCGCCACATTATTGTTGATCATATGGATGACAAATCGAAGCAGGTGTTGGCACAGTTCCTGCGCAGCCATAACGAGGCATTGTGGAACAATTCTTCCGATGAATTGAAACAGGGCTTGCTGGCCCAATAAAGTGAAACTCCCATTAGTAAAGGCCTTTCATCCCCGCACTGATGGTTAGTTGACGGATCGGTATGGAAATTTTTTTGAAAAAATAAAGAGACTTAAATCACTTGTAGTTTTTTGAAAAAGTGGTAACATAATAGGCAGTGTGAATGCACTGTAAAACTAGGACAGGAAAAAGCTCCGGAGGCAATCCGGAGCTTTTTCCGTTTATTATATTGGAATTAATTTCCCCAAGGAAAAATCTTCTTGTACCACGGGATTTTCTTGGTGCCGCCATTCTTCACCGGACCATCATCCGCACTACTGCCGATATGGTCGGTGCAGTAGTCGGTTGGCTCGGTCCCTTCCTCAAAATACGTCAGGCGGCGGACCGGGCAATCCTTGGTGGCAAGCTTGCCGTTGGTCGGGTCCACATAGACGCCGACAACCCCCTCTTTAGGCGGCTTGAACGCCTTAACCGGCTTGCCATCGAGTGCCTCCTCCATAAAATTGGCCCAGATGGTTTTCGCATACGACTTTTCCACCGGGAGTTCAATCGGTTTGCCGACATCGTAGCCCGCCCAAACGGCGGTTACTAGCTGCGGCGAAAAGCCGATCATCCAGCTGTCTGTTTCTGTTGACCCCGATTTTCCTGCGTATGGCCGGGTTAATTCCTTCGCAATCGTGCTGCCGGTAACCCGGGCATAGCCGTTTAGCTTCTGGTCGAAAATCCCCGTTAGCATCTGCGTCATCACGAACGCTTTGGCCGTGTCGAGCACATTTTCGGGTTCACTATTTGCTTCAAAAATCACATTGCCGTTATAGTCCTCGACTTTTGTCACCAATATTGGATGCACTTTATTGCCGCCGTTGGCGAACAGGCTATAGGCATTGGCCATTTCGATCACCCGCACCCCTGAGGTTCCGAGGGCGAGCGACGGTACCTCGGCCATTTTCGTGGACAGACCAAATTTGCGGGCTGTTTCAATCAATATCTCTTCCCCTAAAAACAAGTGCGTTTTTACAGCAAAAATATTATCGGATACCGCAAGCGCTTGGGCGAGCGTAATTTCGCCATCGGCATACTTGTTGTTAAAATTATGCGGCGTATAATCGCCGTGGCCATTGTCGAACTTGAAGGTGGTCATCTCGCTTCGCATCGTCGATGATGGCGTGAACCCGTTCTCTAGTGCCGCATAGTATAACAGCGGCTTGATCGTCGAACCCGGCTGCCTGATTGCCTGGACGGCACGGTTGAATGGGCTCTTTTCATAATCGCGGCCGCCGACCATTGCTTTGACGAAGCCGGTTTTCGGATCCATCGCCACCAACCCGACCTGAATATCCGATTCGCTGTCGACATAGGTTTGGATTTGCTTCTCGGCGGCTTCCTGCTGCTTCAGATTTAGCGTCGTATACACTTTCAATCCGCCTAAAGCGATTGTCCGGTCACCCAGCTTCAGCTGATTTTTCAAAGCGTTGCGGACCGCATCCTGAAAATATGGCGCCACCTTTACCTTCGGTGTTGTGTGCTCGCCGACAATTTTGAGCGGCTCTTGTGCCGCGGCTTCCGCTTTATTTTTCGAAATGTAGCCGTTTTTGGCCATTGTTTTTAAAATAATGGTTTGCCGGGCTTTGGCGTTTTCCAGCGAGCTGAGCGGTGAGTACAATCCGGGTCCCTTCGGAATTCCGGCGAGCATGCTGGCTTCGGCCAGCGTCAGCTCCGAAGCTTTTTTTCCAAAAAAGAATTGGCTGGCTGCTTCGACCCCGTAAGCGCTGTGTCCATAATAAATCGTGTTCAAGTAGCCTTCGAGAATCTGTTTCTTCGAATAATTCATCTCGAGGCGGATGGCGTAAAATGCCTCGTTCAACTTCCGCTTCCACGTTTTGTCGTGTTCGAGAAACAGGTTGCGGGCATATTGCTGGGTGATCGTGCTCGCGCCCTGCACCTTGGCGAGGGCCTTGACGTCGGCGATGACCGCCCCGGCTATCCGTTTATAATCGAACCCGTGATGCTCGTAAAAATTTCTATCCTCAATCGAGATGGTCGCATTTATGATGTCCGGTGAAATATCGCTAAGCTTGGCCCAGTAGCGCTTCTGACCGTTATTGGTCTCGCCGATCAACGTGCCATCGTCGGCGAAAATCAATGTCGACTGCGGTACGGCGAGCGGCGGCGGGCCGAGAATTTTTGCATAGGCAAGGATGCCAATGAGGAAAATCAGCATGCAGGATATTCCTATCAAACTGATAATCACAAGCGCCCTTAGGTATTTAATTGTTTTACGGAACCCTTGGTCCGTCATGATTTCCACATTGAACACCCCTGCTAAAAAATCGATAGTAATAGTATTGAAAAATTTATGGTGTTTTAAACACTTACTGGATAAAAATGAAATATTTATTTGAAATTATGCTAGACTTTTTCGGGCGTTTGGTTTTCAATAGTTTGGGTAGTATAAGTTTGAAGTGTTTTTCGCGGGTATACTGTCAAAAAAGTGGAAAGGAAGATGTGACATGGGCGGACTTTGGTTTACGGAAAAACAAACTGAGAACTTTGGCATCACGATGAAAGTGAATAAAACTTTACATACAGAACAGACAGATTTTCAAATGCTTGAGATGGTCGAGACGGCAGAGTGGGGTAATATGCTGCTTTTGGACGGCATGGTGATGACGTCGGTGAAGGACGAATTCGTGTACCACGAAATGGTCGCGCATGTCCCGTTATTTACCCATCCAAATCCGGAGAACGTGCTCGTGGTTGGCGGCGGCGACGGCGGCGTCATCCGCGAAGTGCTGAAACACCCAAGCGTGAAAAAGGCGACGCTCGTTGATATTGACGGAAAAGTGATCGAGTATTCGAAGAAGTTTTTGCCGGAGATTGCCGGCTGGCTTGAAGACCCGCGTGTCGATGTCCGCGTTGACGACGGGTTTATGCATATTGCTCAAAGTGAAAATGAGTATGATGTGATCATGGTGGATTCGACCGAGCCAGTGGGTCCTGCGGTGAATTTGTTTACAAAAGGCTTCTACGCCGGGATCTCCAAGGCGCTCAAGGAGGACGGCATTTTCGTCGCCCAGTCGGACAACCCTTGGTTCAAGGCAGACTTGATTCGCAGCGTCCAGCGCGATGTTCGCGAGATTTTCCCGATTACGCGTTTGTACGTGGCAAATATTCCGACATACCCAAGTGGCCTGTGGGCATTCACCATCGGCTCGAAAAAGTACGACCCGCTTGCAGTCGGCGATGAGCGTTTCCACGACATTGAAACTCGCTATTATACGAAGGAACTGCACAAAGCGGCGTTTGTGCTGCCGAAGTTTGTTGGGGATTTGTTGAAATAAATTTTTTTTGGGGAGTCAGACTCTTGTTTGTGGGGTCTGACCCCGTTTCCGATACATAGAAAGAGGGGTTTTTTATATGCGTTTTGATGAGGCCTATTCGGGGAATGTGTTTATTAAGAGCCACCCGAATTTTGAAGAGAGCAGGGTTGTCCTTTACGGGATGCCGATGGATTGGACAGTCAGTTACCGTCCGGGGTCACGTTTTGGCCCAGCACGGATTCGCGAGGTGTCCATTGGGCTTGAGGAATACAGCCCGTATCTTGACCGCGAGCTGGACGAGGTAAAATATTTTGATGCCGGTGACATTCCACTTCCGTTCGGGAATGCCCAGAAGAGCCTTGATATTATCGAAGATTTTATTGACCAGGTGCTGGATGCCGGCAAATTTCCGTTTGGCATGGGCGGGGAGCACCTCGTTTCCTGGCCGGTCATGAAGGCAGTTTTTAAAAAGTACCCTGATTTGGCAATCATTCATATGGATGCCCATACCGACCTGCGTGAAAATTACGAGGGTGAACCGTTATCGCATTCTACGCCAATCCGTAAAATTGCCGAGCACATTGGGCCTTCCAATGTATACTCCTTCGGCATCCGTTCCGGAATGAGGGAAGAATTCCAATGGGCGAAAGAGAATGGCATGCATATTTCCAAATTTGAAGTGCTGGAACCTTTGAAGGAAGTACTTCCTAAGCTTGCCGGCCGTCCGGTTTATGTCACGATTGATATCGATGTGCTTGACCCTGCACACGCACCGGGAACCGGTACGGTGGATGCGGGCGGAATCACCTCGAAGGAGCTGCTTGCGTCGATTCACGCGATTGCCCGTTCCAAGGTCAACGTCGTGGGCTGTGACCTGGTCGAAGTGGCGCCAATTTACGACCCATCCGAACAAACAGCGAATACAGCAAGTAAGCTGATTCGCGAAATGATGCTTGGCTGGGTGAAATAAATTTTTAAAATAGATGTCTGTCCTTCATTGGGCAGGCATCTTTTGATTTCCGCATTTTTCAAGATTATAATGGGGAAATGTGAGAGGAGGCCGTTACATATGGAGATTCCGGTCAAGGTAAATGTGAAGACGACCATTGATGAGCAGGAGAGCTTCGAGTTGGTGGTGTTTGGACGATATTTTGAAAAAGATAATGCCTCGTTCCTGAAATATGAGGAAGTGAATGAGGAAGGCACCGTCCGGACGATTGTGAAAATGGCTGGGGAAGAGGCGCTGATATTACGGGGCGGTGCTGTAAAGATGCGGCTTCCGTTTCGGCTGAATAAAAAGTTGAATGGAAGTTATGAGCTGCCGTTAGGGATGTTTGAGACAACGACATTGGCACGGAAGCTGGATTTTCGTGTTGAAAATGGTAGCGGACGTATAGAGATAGAGTACGATTTTGCGATGCAGGGCGAGCATGCTGGGAGTTATCATTTGGAAATTAGCTTTGTGGCGGAACCCAAATGATCGGTTTCATGGGGAAACCTTCAGAATAGGACTGAAACTGCTCAGAAAATCGCCGAGAAAGGCCAGAAAAGTTCAGCCAGCACCCCTAATATGTGTATAAAGTCCCAAAAAATGCAAATATTATTAGAGTAATTTCCTATGAGGAGTGAATGGTACGAATGAATGTGGGAAGAGCGAAGGAAATTCTTGATTCCGCGGACATGATCAACGTGACATATGAGGGGACACCGGTCATCATTCAGCATGTCGATGAAACGACAAAAATGGCGCGGATCTATTCAAGAAAAGAACCAGAAAACGAGCAGGACGTCCCTGTCCTCAACCTGATTGAAGAATAAAAAAGGTCTCCGATATTAACTTTCGGGGACCTTTTCATTCTCCAAGAGGGGGTGGTTACAATAATTCCTAAATTGTCCGTGACAGATGGACAATTTGGGAGTTTTGTCTTTCTTTGGTGCCTGACACCAATCTTTATTTCTTTATAAAAAATAGGAAATAGTTCGGGCTACAGCCTCTTTCACGGATCTGTTCAAGCTGGGCGCATCCAGGGCTGCCAGTGTCAGCGGTTTGGAGTCATGAATGTCCTTGGTCAGGATCTCCTTTAAGCTGGCGATGAAGTTTGGATCATAGACATAGCAATTAATTTCTTTGTTTAGGTAAAGGCTTCGTTTATCGAAGTTGGCGGTGCCAATGTCACAGAGCTTGTCGTCAATCACGATGGTTTTGGCATGATAAAATCCCTTTTGGTATTGATAAACCAATCCACCAGCGCGAATCAACGGGCGCAGATAACGGAAGGAAGCTTCCTTGACGAGCGGATGGTCGGCTACAGTCGGCACAATCACAGTCACACAGATCCCCCTCTGAACGGCTTTAAGCAATTCCTCCAAGATTCTGGGACTGGGAATAAAATATGGTGTGCCAATCGTAATCGTGTTTTCCGCTAGTTGAATCAGATTAAGAAACAAGCCTTCAAGCTGATGAGCCTCTGTAGGAATGAATTGATGACGGACCGCTTCATGTGAAAGCTTTGGTAAGCCCACGGATGCAGAAGATGGGGCTGTCTCGATTCCCGTATTTAATTCTCCGCCAAATTCGACTGACTCTGTTCCCGCACTAAACTCGGCACCCAATCCGACATTGGCTGCTCCTTTTTGCGGAAACTCCCGGTTTGGTACATTGGCTTTTTTATGAAATAAATTGGCCTCTAACCCTCGCTTAATGTTTCGCTTCCAATCGAGCAGAAACTCACTCTGCAAATAATTTACACTCTCTCCAGTTATTTTTAGATGATAATCCCGCCATGGGCTAAGCTTAGGGTCGCCATCGACATACTCTTTGCCGATGTTGAACCCGCCGAGATAGCCAATTTTTCCGTCAATAATCGAGATTTTTCGGTGATTGCGCACCTGTGACGTATAGAACAGAAACGGAAAGCGAATCGGATCGCTGAACGCCACAGCTACCCCGGCTTTCCGCAGCATTTTGACCCGCGAATTATTCATCTTCCAGCTGCCAAGCCGGTCAAGCAGCAGCCTGACCTCGATCCCTTCACGTGCTTTGTCCATTAAAATACTGAGAAATTCCTGACCGAACTCATCATCTTTAACGATATAAAACAACACATGGATACAGTGCTTCGCAGCTCGGAGCTCGTTGAAATAATCAGCAAACAGCTCCTTGCCATGCGTGAAAATCTCAAAATCGCCATGATGAATGGGTGATTGCGTCCTAACAACAGAGGAAAGATGCTTCTTTCGGCCCAATCTAAAATCTAAAACAAGCCATATAATCATAAATAATAAAATCCCGGCCAATCCAATCAACAATTTCATCCAAAAAACCTTCCTCCAATCAGTGGTTTTTAGTTTTACCAACGACAATCATTTCTATAAGTTTGTAAAAATTAATTGACTGAATGCTCATTCATAATATAATAGAGGTAAGATGTTCAGAAAATTATCTATTTTCTAGTAGTTGGAACAATTACAGGGGAGAAATCAAAGAAAGGGGCGTTTTACATGAATGGACTTTTATGGCTTAACCTTATTGCATTTTTGGCTGTAACCGCTTACGCAGTCAGCCTGTTCGTGTATGTGGTGAAAACACGGATCCAATATATCAAGCTTGGAAAAAAAGTCGAGTTTGATAACAACGTCAAGGCACGTCTGGAAAAAATTTGGGTCAACGTGTTTGGCCAAAAGAAGCTGTTAAAGGATAAGAAGAGCGGTGCAATCCACGTCATGTTCTTCTACGGCTTCATCCTCGTCCAATTCGGGGCGATTGATTTTATCTGGAAGGGAATTGCGCCAGGTTCCCACCTGCCGCTTGGACCACTGTATTCTGGGTTTACTTTTTTCCAGGAAATCGTTACGTTGGTGATTTTGGTGGCAGTTGTTTGGGCTTTCTACCGCCGCTATATCGAAAAATTGGTCCGCTTAAAGCGAGGCTTTAAATCCGGCCTTGTCCTCATCTTTATCGGCGGCTTGATGCTTTCCGTCCTATTAGGAAACGGCATGGGCATTATCTGGCACGGCGAAGATCCGACTTGGTCCGAACCGGTGGCTTCGCTGATTGCGATGGCGCTCGCTGGAATTGGCGAAACGGCTTCCATTGTGATTTTCTACATCGCTTGGTGGATTCACTTAATTTTCCTGTTATCCTTCCTGGTTTACATACCGCAGGGAAAACATATGCACTTAATTGCCGGACCGGTGAATGTCTACTTTAACCGGTTGGAAAAACCGGGCAAGCTGAAGAAAATTGATTTTGAAGATGAAACGCAAGAAACCTTCGGGGTTGGAAAAATTGAAGACTTCACCCAGCTGCAAATGATTGACTTTTATGCCTGTGTAGAGTGCGGCCGCTGTACCAACATGTGTCCGGCCACCGGCACCGGAAAAATGCTGTCGCCGATGGATTTAATCTTAAAAATGCGCGATCATCTCACCAACTATGGGGCTGCGGTGACGCAAAAGCAGCCATGGGTGCCGACCTTCGCGTTTGCGAATACACAAGGAAATCAACTTGCGCTTGCGGCAGCTGGCCAAGGTGCGCAAGAGTCTGCAGCAGCAGTCGCTTACAACCCAAGCCTAATTGGCGATGTCATTACCGAAGAGGAAATCTGGGCTTGTACAACGTGTCGGAACTGTGAAGACCAATGTCCGGTCATGAACGAGCATGTTGATAAAATCATCGACCTGCGCCGTTATTTAGTTTTAACAGAAGGAAAAATGGATGCTGACGCCCAGCGCGCCATCACCAACATTGAACGTCAGGGCAACCCGTGGGGCTTGAACAGAAAAGAGCGTGAAACCTGGCGCGAAGCTCGCGAGGATGTGAAAGTGAAAACCGTTAAGGAAATGAACAAGGCCGGCGAAGAGTTTGAATACCTCTTCTGGGTTGGCTCGATGGGCTCGTATGACAATCGCAGTCAGAAGATTGCCTTGTCATTTGCGAAATTGCTGAACGAAGCTGGCGTAAAGTTCGCCATCCTTGGCAACAAAGAAAAGAACTCCGGCGATACCGTGCGCCGTCTCGGCAACGAGTTCCTGTTCCAGGAGCTTGCCGCTAATAACGTCGCCGAAATTGAAAAAGCAGGCGCGAAGAAAATCGTCACGATTGACCCTCACGCCTACAATATTTTCAAAAATGAATATCCTGATTTTGGCTTGGAGGCTGAAGTTTACCACCATACCGAAGTGCTGTTCGAGCTTGTCCGAGACGGCCGTTTGAAGCCGAAGCATGCCGTGAACGAGACGATCACGTTCCATGATTCCTGTTACTTAGGACGTTACAACGACGTATATGATCCGCCGCGTGAAATCTTGAAGGCCATCCCTGGCGTCAAGCTGCTGGAAATGGAGCGCAACCGCGAAAAGGGCATGTGCTGTGGCGCCGGCGGCGGTTTGATGTGGATGGAGGAAGAAACCGGACACCGCATCAACGTAGCTCGGACCGAGCAGGCACTGTCCGTCAATCCATCGGTGATCAGCTCCGGCTGCCCGTACTGCCTGACCATGCTGTCTGACGGCACGAAAGCGAAAGAAGTTGAAGACAAGGTTGCCACCTATGATGTAGCCGAGCTTCTCGAAAAAGCTGTTTGCGGCGAGCCGGCTGCAGTAGCTTCTTAATTTTTAAATGAAATAGCAGAGGTTGGGGAAATGCACAATTTTAAAAATATTTTGTGTAAAATAATTCAACTTCTGCTATTTTTTATGTAAAATAGAATAGATGGGTAAAACGCTTACATTTGTTTACTTGAATTAGCAGGGTTGTGACTCGGGCCTCTGCGTATGTTTTTGTTGTTGTGTTGAGCGAGCGTTCAGTCAATGTGATTGTTTGTGACTGAAAATTGGGAATTGTCATGGGGATAAAACCAAACGGAAAGGGATGTTATGGATGGGGAGAACGGTTATTTTAAGCGGGGTCCGCACGCCATTTGGCAAGTTTGGCGGTGGGCTAAGCAGCTTCACTGCATCACAGCTGGGTGGCATCGCGATTAAAGAGGCGCTGGGGCGCGCGGGTGTGAAGCCGGAGGACGTTCAGGAAGTCATTTTCGGATCGGTTTTGCAAGGCGGACAGGGGCAGATTCCGTCACGTCAGGCGGCGCGTCATGCCGACTTGCCGTGGGAGGTCAAAACGGAAACCATCAACAAGGTATGTGCTTCCGGCCTGCGCAGTGTGACGCTGGCGGATCAAATCATCCGGGCGGGCGATGAAGAGTTGATTGTGGCCGGCGGAATGGAGTCCATGTCGAACGCGCCTTATATTCTGCCAAAAGCAAGATGGGGGCTGCGGATGGGCGATGCTTCGGTTCAGGATTTGATGATCCATGATGGCTTAAGTTGCAGCTTTACCGGCGTGCACATGGGTACGTACGGAAATTCAACGGCCGAGGAAATGGGGCTTAGCCGCGAAGCACAGGATGAGTGGTCGTTGAGAAGCCATAAGCGTGCAATTGAGGCAATTGAAAGCGGCAAGTTTGCCGAGGAGATTGTTGCAGTTGAAGTGCCACAGCGCAAGGGTTCGGCCATTGTGGTTGAACATGATGAAGCGCCTCGCAAGGATACGTCGTTGGAAAAATTGGCGAAACTTGGCCCGGCGTTTGGCGGGGGTGGAACGATTACCGCGGGAAATGCACCTGGAATCAACGATGGCGCCGGCGCGCTAGTTTTAATGAGCGAAGAACGGGCTGAGCGCGAAGGCCGGCAGGTGGAAGCAGTTATTATTGGTCAGGCCGCGATTGCGGTGGAGGCCAAGGACTTTCCACAGACACCGGGCCTTGTGATAAATGAAATTTTGCGAAAAACTGGGCGGAGTTTAGCGGAGATTGACTTGTTTGAAATCAACGAGGCGTTTGCCGCTGTAGCCTTGGCAAGCGGTCAGATCGCCGGTTTGGATCCGGAAAGAGTCAATGTCAACGGCGGTGCGGTTGCCCTCGGCCACCCGATTGGCGCCAGCGGAGCACGGATCATCATCACATTGATGCACGAATTGAAGCGCCGCGGTGGCGGCATCGGAGTGGCGGCGATTTGCTCGGGTGGCGGCCAGGGCGACGCAATCATGATTGAGGTGCCGAAGGGGTAAGTAGGGTTTTCTGTCATGTGGCGGGTTAACTGTCCCATAGGATGTGGTTACTGTCGCATGGTAGCGTCCAACTGTCGTATAAGGTGACGTAACTGTCTTATGGCGGCATCCAATTGTCGTATAAAGTGGTGTAACTGTCGGATGAGAAATTTTTAAAAATAAATGCTTTAAAACGGAGGGGAAATCATGAAGGTTGAAAAGGTAATGGTGATCGGTGCGGGACAAATGGGCTCGGGGATAGCTCAGGTGTGCGCCCAAGCGGGATATACGGTGGTGTTAAATGATTTAAAACCGGAATATGTTGAGCGCGGCCTTGGGGTGATCAACAAAAACCTTGCGCGCAACGTCGATAAAGGAAGGATGACGGAGGAACAAAAGCAGGAAGTGTTAGGACGTTTGACCCCCTCAACCGATTTGCAAGATGCAGCCGGGGTTGATCTCGTCATCGAAGCGGCAGTTGAAAATATGGAAATCAAAACGAAAATTTTTGGCCAGCTTGACGAAATTGCCCCACCACACGCGATACTAGCGAGCAACACATCATCGCTACCAATTACGGAAATTGCGGCAGCCACGAAGCGTCCTGAAAAGGTGATTGGCATGCACTTCATGAATCCGGTACCGGTGATGAAGCTGGTGGAAATCATTCGCGGATTGGCGACGGCCGACGAAGTATATCAGGTGATCGAAGACATGACCAAGACCCTCAGCAAAGTCCCGGTGGAGGTCAACGATTTCCCAGGATTCGTTTCCAACCGCGTACTAATGCCAATGATCAATGAGGCCATCTATACGTTGTACGAGGGCGTGGCGACGAAGGAAGCGATTGATGAAGTCATGAAGCTTGGGATGAACCACCCGATGGGGCCACTCACGTTGGCTGACTTTATCGGCTTGGATACTTGCCTTTACATCATGGAAACGTTGCATGAAGGGTTTGGCGATGACAAGTACCGCCCATGCCCACTGCTGCGTAAATATGTAAAAGCAGGCTGGCTCGGGAAGAAAACCGGCAGAGGGTTCTACGTTTACGAGTAGGGGGACATTTTTTCAAGAATCAACCTCGGGAAAGGGGTTTTTAAGATGAGTACGGCCGCTATACAATCTCCAAAAGGGGAGTTCACCATGAATTTACACTTCACAGAAGAGCAAGAAATGATGCGGAAAATGGTGCGCGATTTTGCCGCCAGCGAAATTGCCCCATTTATTGAAAAAATGGAAAACGGCGAGTTTCCGCGTGAGATTCTTCGCAAAATGGGGGAGCTCGGGCTGATGGGCATCCCGGTGCCGGAGCAATACGGCGGCGCCGAAATGGATTTCACCTCCTACATCATCGCGATTAACGAGCTATCTAAGGTCAGCGCGACGATTGGCGTGATTTTGTCGGTGCATACATCGGTCGGCACGAATCCGATTCTTTATTTTGGCACAGAGGAGCAGAAGCAGAAGTACGTGCCGAAGCTTTCCTCCGGTGAATACCTTGGGGCGTTTTGCCTCACTGAGCCGAGCGCCGGGTCTGATGCTGCCAGTTTGAAATCGCGGGCGGTTCGCGATGGCGATCATTATGTCATCAACGGCTCGAAGGTGTTCATCACCAACGGCGGCGAGGCAGACGTTTACATCGTGTTTGCCAAAACAAATCTGGAATTAGGCAGCAAAGGGGTATCGGCGTTTATTGTTGAAAAAAACACCCCGGGCCTCGTGGTTGGCAAGGACGAGAAGAAGATGGGACTGCATGGTTCGCGAACAGTGCAGCTGACGTTTGAGGACATGCGCGTTCCGGCGGAGAACCTGCTTGGAGTTGAGGGCGAAGGCTTCAAGATTGCCATGGCGAACCTTGATGTCGGCCGCATTGGGATTGCCGCACAGGCGCTTGGGATTGCCGAAGCCGCGCTGTCGGCCGCAACCGAATATGCCAAGGGGCGCCACCAGTTCGGAAAGCCAATTGCCGCCCAGCAGGGAATCGGCTTTAAACTGGCAGACATGGCTACGAGCGTCGAGGCTGCGAAACTATTAGTCTATCGTGCCGCCGACCTGCGCCAGCGCGGGGTGAAATGCGGCATGGAAGCGTCGATGGCGAAACTGTTTGCGACCCGGACGGCGGTGGAGGTTGCCACCGAAGCGATTCAGGTGTTCGGCGGCTACGGCTACACCGAGGATTACCCGGTCGAGCGCTATTTCCGCGATGCCAAGGTGACGGAAATTTACGAGGGCACGAGCGAGATTCAGCGGATTGTGATCAGCAAGCACCTTTAAGTGAGGGAATTGTGACTAAATTGTTACATTTGTAGATATATTTTAAAAATTGTAGATATCCTTCGAAATTTTGTAGATATATTTAAAAATTTGTAGATATCGTCCCAAAAATTGTAGATAAAACTAAGGAGGACACCGAAAATGTACTTTAAACTATCCGAAGAACATGAAATGATTCGCAAAATGGTGCGCGATTTCGCGTTGAACGAGATTGCCCCGACTGCAGCGGAACGCGATGAGGAAGAGCGCTTTGACCGAGAGATTTTTGACAAAATGGCGGAACTGGGGCTGACCGGAATTCCGTGGCCAGAGGAGTACGGCGGCATCGGCAGTGACTATCTTGCCTATTGCATCGCCGTTGAGGAGCTGTCCCGCATCGACTCATCCATCGGGGTTACCCTGTCTGCTCATACGTCACTCGCCGGCTGGCCGGTTTACAAGTTCGGTAACGAAGAGCAGAAGCAAAAATATCTTCGTCCGATGGCGGAAGGCTCGAAAATCGGGGCTTATGGCTTAACTGAGCCAGGCAGCGGTTCGGACGCCGGCGGAATGCGGACAAATGCCCGTCTCGAAGGTGACCATTATGTCCTGAACGGTTCAAAAATTTTCATCACCAACGGCGGCGAGGCCGACATTTATGTCGTATTTGCTTTAACGGACCCGTCCAGCAAGCAGCGCGGCACAACGGCATTCATCGTAGAAAAAGACTTTCCGGGCTTCTCTGTCGGTAAAAAAGAAAAGAAACTCGGCATTCGTTCGTCACCTACAACCGAAATTATTTTTGAAGATTGCAAGGTTCCGGTTGAAAACCGCCTTGGTGAAGAGGGTGAAGGCTTCAAAATTGCGATGATGACGCTTGATGGCGGCCGAAACGGAATTGCTGCCCAGGCAGTCGGGATTGCGCAAGGCGCATTGGATGCGGCGGTTGCTTATGCGAAGGAACGCCACCAATTCGGAAAACCAATCGCCGCGAACCAGGGCATCAGCTTTAAGCTTGCCGATATGGCCACTAGCATTGAGGCTTCGAGACTATTAACCTACCAAGCTGCCTGGCTTGAGTCAAATGGTCTTCCATATGGAAAAGAGTCAGCGATGTCCAAATTGTTTGCCGGCGACACGGCCATGAAGGTCACCACGGAAGCGGTCCAGGTGTTTGGCGGCTACGGCTATACAAAGGATTACCCGGTTGAGCGGTTCATGCGCGACGCCAAAATCACACAAATCTACGAGGGCACGCAGGAAATCCAGCGCCTCGTTATTTCTAGAATGCTGACTAAGTAAATAGAAAAGCGGAGTTCGCTTGGTCAGCCCCGACAAGCGCTGGAGGGCCTGACAGTGAAGTCGGTTTTTGACTTCATTGGCAGGACCGAAGCGACTCGAGGGGCTAGCGAACGGAGCTAGACAGGGAGCGGTTGAACGGGGATGACAAAGCGGGAGGTTCAGGCCTCGGTCAAGGACGAACGCCTGGTGCAAAAGCGGCGTGACCAAATGATCAAAGGGGCGGTTGCACTTTTTAAAGAAAAGGGGTTTCACCGGACGACGACCCGGGAGATAGCGAAGTCGGCCGGGTTCAGCATCGGTACCTTATATGAATACATTCGCACGAAGGAAGATGTCTTATATCTGGTCTGCGACAGCATATATGACCACGTCAAGGAGCGGCTGGAGGAGGACCTGCATGGTAAAGAGGGGACACTGGAAAGCTTGAAGCTCGGGATTGCCAACTTCTTTCATGTCATGGACGAAATGCAGGCGGAAGTGCTGGTCATGTACCAGGAGGTCAAGTCATTGTCCAAAGACGCGCTTCCATATGTGTTGAAAAAGGAAATGGAAATGGTGGCGATGTTTGAGAACCTGCTCAATAAATGCATCGAAAACGGCGAGCTTGCGCTGTCGGAAAAACAGGTCAAAATCATCGCTCACGATATTTTTGTCCAGGGTCAAATGTGGGGCTTCCGCCGCTGGGCGCTCCGCAAGCTGTTCACACTGGACGAATACATCGAGCTACAAACGGAATTTATTTTTAAAGGACTTGGGGTCAAAGGGGCGAAATAATCGCTTTTTAAAAAAGGGATCTTCACGGTTTTTAAAATAACAAAGGGGGCCATATGGATGAGCACTACGGGAAAATACAAGCCGAAGCATCATATTCGCTTTGTGACGGCGTCGAGTTTGTTTGACGGTCACGATGCTTCGATTAATATCATGCGGCGCATCCTTCAAGCGAGCGGAGCCGAGGTCATTCACCTCGGGCACAACCGCTCGGTCGAGGAGGTCGTCAACGCCGCGATTCAAGAGGACGTTCAGGGGATCGCCATTTCCTCTTACCAGGGCGGACACGTGGAATACTTTAAATACATGCATGACTTGTTAAAAGAAAAAGGCGCACCGCATATCCGGATCTACGGCGGTGGCGGCGGTGTCATTATCCCACGCGAAATCAACGAGCTGCACGAGTACGGCATCGCTCGGATCTTCTCGCCGGAAGACGGCCGCATCTTGGGCCTGCAGGGCATGATTGACCTGATGATTGAGGAGTGCGATTTTTCAACAGTTGCCACCGAAACCATCGCTGACCAAATTGAAAAATTGCCTGCCGGCGATACAAACGCGATTGCCAAGCTGATCACGCTGGCGGAAAATCATGTTGATCTGACAAACGAAGCAGCGGCAACCGCTGAGCAAGTTTTGGAAAAAGTAAAAACACTTGAGCAGCAAATTCCGGTTGTCGGCATCACCGGAACGGGTGGGGCGGGAAAAAGCTCCCTCACGGACGAATTGATTCGCCGCTTTATCAATGAATTTCCGAACAAAAAAGTCGCCATCCTGTCGGTCGACCCGACGAAACAGAAAACAGGTGGCGCACTATTGGGCGACCGCATCCGCATGAATGCCATTTTTTCACCGAATGTGTATATGCGCAGCCTCGCCACACGAGCGTCGAAATCGGAACTGTCACTAGCCATTAAAGACGCGGTCGCGGTTACCAAAGCCGCCGGGTTTGAGATGGTCATCGTCGAGACAAGCGGAATCGGCCAAGGTGACGCCGGCATTACCGATATTTGCGATGTCTCCCTTTATGTCATGACGAGCGAGTTCGGCGCGCCGTCACAGCTTGAAAAAATCGATATGATCGATTTTGCCGACCTGATTGTCATCAACAAATTTGAGCGGAAGGGCTCGGAGGATGCCCAGCGCCAGGTGCAGAAACAGTACCAGCGCAGCCATATGCTGTTTGAAAAAGATCCGTCCGAGATGCCGGTCTATGGCACGATTGCTAGCCAGTTCCACGACCCTGGCACAAACGCGTTGTTTGCCGCGCTTGTCGAAAAAATCAACGAAAAAGCGGGGACAGACTGGGTAACCTCCTACAGCAAAGAGGCCAAAGTCGAAAAACAAAACGTCATTATCCCGACTGACCGCCGCTATTACTTAAGAGAAATCACCGAAACGGTGCGCAATTATCATAAAAAAGCCGAAGAGCAGGCGAACATCGCCCGGAAACTGTTCCAGCTCGAAGGGGCAATCGATGCGGTCATGGACCAGCCAGAAGTGGTCAAAGCTCTCCAAACGGTCAAGCAAGAAACAGAAGCCAAGCTGACGCCAGAGTCCAAGCGCATTCTCGACAACTGGGAAAAAACGAAAGAGGCGTACTCGGGCGATCAATTCGTCACCAGAATCCGCGACAAAGAAATTATCACGATTTTAAAAACAACCAGCCTATCCGGCTTGAAGATTCCAAAAGTCGCCTTGCCGAAATACAAGGATTATGGCGAAATCTTGCGCTGGGTGTACCGCGAAAACGTGCCGGGCTCGTTCCCATACACTGCCGGGGTATTCCCGTTCAAGCGCGAAGGCGAGGATCCGAAACGGCAGTTTGCCGGTGAAGGCACGCCGGAACGGACGAACCGCCGCTTCCATTACCTTTCGAAGGATGATCCGGCGAAGCGCCTCAGCACCGCGTTTGACTCGGTTACTCTTTACGGTGAGGATCCGGATTATCGCCCAGACATCTATGGCAAAGTCGGCGAAAGCGGCGTCAGCGTTTGTACATTAGACGACATGAAGAAACTATACGACGGGTTTGACTTATGCCATCCGTCAACATCCGTATCAATGACAATTAACGGGCCGGCGCCGATCATTCTGGCGATGTTCATGAACACGGCGATTGATCAGCAGGTGAAACGGAAAGAGGCAGAACTCGGCCGCACCCTGACAGTCGAAGAATTCACAGAAGTCAGAGCCTATACGTTAAAAACGGTCCGCGGTACAGTGCAGGCCGATATTTTAAAAGAAGACCAAGGCCAGAACACGTGCATTTTTTCAACAGAATTTGCCCTTAGGATGATGGGCGATATCCAGCAATATTTCATTGACCATCAAGTCCGGAACTACTACTCGGTGTCAATTTCCGGCTACCATATTGCCGAAGCGGGCGCGAACCCGATTTCGCAGCTGGCGTTTACGCTGTCGAACGGATTTACCTATGTCGAGTATTACTTGAGCCGCGGCATGCATATTGATGACTTTGCGCCAAACCTGTCGTTTTTCTTCTCGAACGGACTCGATCCGGAGTATACCGTGATCGGCCGCGTAGCCCGCCGGATTTGGGCAACGGTGATGCGCGATAAGTACGGTGCCAACGAACGCAGTCAAAAGCTGAAGTACCATGTGCAGACTTCCGGACGTTCGCTGCATGCCCAGGAGATTGATTTTAACGACATCCGCACGACGCTTCAGGCGTTGATGGCACTGCATGATAACTGTAATTCACTGCATACGAACGCCTATGACGAGGCGATCACGACCCCGACAGAAGAGTCGGTGCGCCGGGCGATGGCCATTCAGATGATTATCACAAAAGAGCATGGCTTGACGAAAAACGAAAATCCGCTTCAGGGTTCGTTTATCGTTGAGGAGCTGACCGACCTTGTGGAGGAGGCGGTCCTTCAGGAATTTGACCGTCTCAACGACCGCGGCGGCGTGCTAGGAGCGATGGAAACCCAGTATCAGCGCGGCAAAATTCAGGATGAGTCAATGTACTATGAAATGAAAAAGCATACGGGCGAGCTGCCGATCATCGGCGTTAACACATATTTGAATCCAAATCCTCCGTCCCTAGAAGAGATTGACAACATGGAATTGGCGCGAGCCACAACGGAGGAAAAGGAGCTGCAGATTCACAATTTGCGAGAATTCCAGGAAGCGCACAAGGATGAATCCACGGCCGCTTTGAAGCGTTTGAAGGAAGCGGCCGTTAGCGGCGGCAATATTTTTGCTGAACTGATGGAAACCGTCAAAGTTGCCAGCCTCGGGCAGATCACCAGGGCCTTATACGAAGTCGGCGGTCAGTACCGAAGAAATATGTAACAGAACGGCGAAAGCACCTAATTGGTGCCGGAATTTTTAAAGGATACCGGGCTTAAATGCCCGGTCCTTTTGTATTAAAAAATATTTTCCAATATTAAGCTATATCCTTTATAATCAGGATAGTATTTACCAAGATAACGGTTGGGCAGGTGTCAACGTGTGAAGGCAAGTCGGATTATCATTATTTTACTCATTACAGCCTGGCCATTATATTATCTTTACGAGCGGCAATTGGGGGCAGTTTCCTTTCTGCTGCTAGCCATTTTCTTCTTGATGATCGCGATTAAGGAGATTAAACTCAGCAAAGAACATGAAGAAAAGCCGCCTGAGTAAAAAATCAAGCAAAACGGCAGATGGAACTAGCATAAACCGGAAGAATTTGTTTATAATGAAGAATATGTTTAAATTTGGGGACAAATCCATACATTGCCCGTTAATCACTCATAATAGAGTGTTAAATAGAGAAAGGAAGTGCCAAAATTGAGTTTAGCACAATACTCAAAAGAGGAGTTACAACAGTTATCCCTCATCGAAATGGCTTACGAATACATGAAAAATAGCAAGCAGCCGATTTCCTTTAGTGAATTGGTCAGCGAAATTACTGCGGCTACCGGTCTTTCTGAAAAGGAAATGCGCGCTCGTCTGGCTCAATTTTATACCGATTTAAATGTCGACGGACGTTTCCTTTCTTTGGGTGAAAACCGTTGGGGACTTCGCGTTTGGTATCCAGTTGATACCCAGGAAGAGGAAGTTGTGACCGCGGTCAAGCCGAAGAAGAAGAAGCTTAAGAAGGTTGTCGACGAGGATGAAATCGAAGACTTTGATGAGATTGAAGAAGAGGAATTCGATGACATCGACGATTTTGACGATGAGGACGATCTTCTTGATGATGAAGAAGAAGTTTTTGATGAAATCGATGAAGTCGATGAGTTTGAGGACGAAGAAGTGTTGGAAGATGATGAGGAATTCGAACTCGACGAGGAAGAAGAGCTTGACGAAGAACTCGACGAGGAAGAAGAGCTTGAATTGGATGAAGACGAGGATGAAGACCTGTAATCGGGTACGTCCGCTAAACTTGGCCGCCTAAGAAGCTGGCTGTCTATCAAGTTGCGTGCTTGACTTTTTCATCAGCCCCTTGTATTATCTTTTTTGGGCTCCTTAAAAAAGGAACGAATGTATTTAACCAATATGCGCTCCCTTACATTGCGTAAGCGGAGCGCTTTTTATTTGTCATGTCTAGCTTCAGCGCCTAGCCCCTCGAGGTCGCTTCGGTCCTGCCAATGAAGTCAAAGAACGACTTCATCGTCAGGCCCTCCAGCGCTTGTCGGGGCTGAGCAAGGCGCTTACGCTTTTCGAACAAAAAACTCTGTCTTCATGGAGTTTTTTCGCTTTTGGGTGAAATTTTTTTAAAAAGTCCTTTAACAATCCAATTAATGCACAATCTATAGTTGAGGAGGAGTATTAAATGACAAAGTATATTTTCGTAACCGGCGGTGTCGTTTCATCACTTGGAAAGGGCATTACCGCCGCTTCCTTGGGACGATTATTGAAAAATCGCGGCTTGAGCGTCACCATCCAAAAATTTGATCCATACATAAACGTGGATCCAGGAACGATGAGTCCTTATCAGCATGGCGAGGTGTTCGTGACCGATGACGGCGCTGAAACAGATTTGGACTTGGGCCATTATGAACGTTTTATCGATATTAATCTTAATAAGTACAGCAACGTGACTACCGGAAAAATCTACTCATCCGTTCTTCGCAAAGAGCGCCGCGGTGATTACCTGGGTGCGACGGTTCAGGTCATCCCCCACATTACCAACGAAATTAAAGACCGCGTCTTCCGCGCCGGCAATGAAACGAATGCCGATGTGGTCATCACTGAAATCGGCGGGACAGTCGGCGATATCGAGTCGTTGCCATTTTTAGAAGCAATCCGCCAGATTAGAAATGATGTCGGACGCGATAACGTGATGTACATTCATTGTACGCTAGTGCCTTACATTAAAGCGGCCGGTGAAATGAAAACAAAGCCGACCCAGCACAGCGTCAAAGAACTGCGCAGCCTTGGCATTCAGCCAAATATCATCGTGGTCCGCACAGAAATGCCGATGTCACAAGATATGAAGGATAAAATTGCCTTGTTCTGTGATATTGATGAAAAAGCGGTCATTGAATGCCGTGATGCCGAGACGTTATACTCGATTCCACTCGCGCTTCAGGAGCAGCATATGGACCAAATCGTCTGTGACCACTTGAAGCTGGCAACTAATGATCCGGATATGACAGAGTGGAATGCCTTGGTTGAAAAGGTAACCAACCTTTCCGGCAAAGTGCGCATTGGGCTGGTCGGAAAATATGTTGAGCTGCAAGATGCCTATATTTCCGTTGTCGAGGCCCTGAAGCATGCGGGCTATGCGTTTGATGCCGATGTTGAAGTGAAATGGATCAATTCTGATTGCGTGACTCGGGAAAATGTCGCCGAGCAGCTAGATGATGTTGATGGAGTTCTAGTGCCGGGAGGCTTCGGCGACCGCGGCATTGAAGGGAAAATTGAAGCGACTCGTTATGCTCGCGAGACGAAAAAGCCATTCCTTGGCATTTGCCTTGGCATGCAACTGGCAACGATTGAGTATGCCCGCAACGTATTGGGCTACGCTGATGCCCACTCCTCCGAGTTTGTGCCGGATACAAAGCATCCGATCATCGACTTGCTTCCGGAGCAGAAGGATGTCGAGGACCTCGGCGGCACACTAAGACTTGGCCTTTATCCTTGCCGCGTGGTCGAAGGCACGAAGGCATTTGCCGCTTATGAGGAAAAAGTGATTTATGAGCGTCACCGCCACCGTTATGAGTTTAACAATCACTTCCGTCAAGAAATGGAAGAGGCTGGCTTTGTGTTCTCAGGGACAAGCCCTGACGGCCGTTTGGTCGAGATTATCGAGCTTAAGGACCACCCATGGTTCGTCGCCTCCCAGTTCCACCCGGAATTCGTCTCACGTCCAACCCGTCCACAACCGCTATTCCGTGAATTTGTACGGGCATCGGTTCAGAAATAGTTTTTTTAAGACCAGTTTCATTCGTGGGACTGGTCTTTTTTGCCCTCTATTGGCGGATATCGAGGTTCTATTGGCGAATCGAAAAAACGGCCCCAATAAAAGGCCGTTTCACTTACAATTCATATTCCGCCAATATCTCATCAATGTTAAATTTCAAGCCGTAGTAAGTGTACAACGCCGCCATCGACGTTGGGTAGCCGAAGCGATTTCCCAGCTCATCTGGCAGCAGGCCTTTTGTCAGGCGCAAATCGATGTGGACGTCAGCCAGCTCGGTCAAGCCACCGGTACTTTCATCCATCACCGTGGATACGGCGACAAAGGGGATTCCTCGTTCTTGAAGCCGGGCCGCTAGGTTAACCGCCTCTTTATCGGCGGCAGTCCGTGAAAGGAGCAGCACCCGGTCCGCTATGCTGAGCTCAGGCAGTGCCTCTTCTGTTAAGGCCTTTGCGCCTTTTAAGGGCTCGACCCCATGCAAGGCTTCAAATTCAACTGCCTTCATCTCGTTGATGCCGAATAAGTAGATAGAGCCATCGCCGGCAGGAGCCTGGGCGAGCAGGCGGGCACCGTCTTCAAAGGAAAATTCCTCTTGGTCGGCGATTTTTTTAAAGACCCCGGTTAGCTGGGTCGTAAACATTTTTAACATGAAAATTCTCCTTTCGAGCCACAAGCGGCCCTTTACAACGAGTTTGCTGCTCTTATTATAGTATTTTTTAAACAAATGCCAAACTTCTTGCCATTTCCAAAAAAATACACGAGGGAAATGCAGGAGTTTTACTAGTGGTAGTAGAATCTATAATTGAACTATACATATTTTGTGTCTATTACATAGGGAAGAGGTGGATTTATGAAAGAGAAAGAGAAAATATTAATCGTGGATGACCAGTTTGGAATTCGAATCTTGTTAAATGAAGTTTTTCAAAAAGAGGGCTATAAGACATTCCAGGCGGCCAATGGCGTCCAGGCACTGGAGATCGTGAAAAATCACGCTCCGGACCTTGTTCTCTTGGACATGAAAATACCCGGCATGGATGGAATTGAGATTTTAAAACGGATGAAGGTCATCGACCCGGATATTCGTGTGATTATCATGACGGCTTATGGCGAGCTGGATATGATTCAGGAGGCCAAGGACCTTGGGGCGATTACGCATTTTGCCAAGCCGTTCGATATTGACGATATTCGCGCTGCGGTCCGCAAACATATTCCGCAGAAAACAAACTAATAATGGGAGTCGCTAGCTTACTCCCTTAAAGATGAATGTATGATGAAAAAAAGCAACCTCTTAGGGGCTGCTTTTTTTCAAACATAAAAGTAGTGGCGCTTACATAGGGAATGGTGTCGCTTTCATTATGACACTTTTCAAAACTCCGCCGGATTAATGGCAATTCATGCGCCATTTTGATATGATACATATTGGAATTTAACTGGCCGGTATCTTTTTGGAAATGATACATATTCAGTAAATTGGTGGGAAATCATGTATATGATGCACCTAAATCCAAAAGATATTGACCGAAATTTAAGGAGGAATATTCATGCCTTTAGTTTCCATGACAGAAATGCTGAAAAAAGCGAAAGCGGAAGGCTACGCTGTTGGGCAGTTTAACATCAATAACCTGGAATTCACCCAAGCGATTCTTCAGGCCGCACAAGCGGAAAACTCACCAGTTATTCTTGGTGTTTCCGAAGGCGCAGGCCGTTACATGTCTGGCTTCAAGACCATCGTAAAAATGGTTGAGGGCTTAATGGAAGATTTAAATATTACAGTCCCTGTGGCGATTCACCTCGACCACGGCTCCAGCTTTGAAAAGTGTAAAGAAGCGATTGACGCCGGTTTCACGTCCGTCATGATTGACGCTTCACACCATCCGTTTGAAGAAAATATTGAAATTACTTCCAAAGTGGTAGAATATGCCCATTCAAAAGGCGTTTCTGTCGAAGCGGAATTAGGAACAGTCGGCGGCCAGGAAGACGATGTAGTGGCTGACGGCGTAATCTATGCAGACCCGCAAGAATGTGTGGAACTGGTTAAACGTACTGGCATTGATACGCTTGCTCCTGCATTAGGTTCCGTTCATGGCCCATACAAAGGCGAACCAAACCTTGGTTTCAAGGAAATGGAAGAAATCGGAAACCTTACTGGTGTTCCTTTAGTCCTTCACGGCGGTACTGGTATTCCGACTAAGGACATCCAAAGATCGATTTCTTTAGGAACCGCAAAAATTAACGTTAATACCGAGAACCAAATCGCTTCTGCGAAAGTCGTTCGTCAAGTATTGGCTGAAAAACCAAACGAATACGATCCACGCAAATACCTCGGTCCAGCTCGTGACGCCATCAAAGAAACCGTTACTGGCAAAATGCGCGAATTCGGATCTTCTGGCAAAGCGTAAAAAGACAGATTTTGGTATTTTCTTGTAATTGTGATAAAATTGAACCGCCCTATCATTGGGGCGGTTTCAGTGTGTTAAAAATAGAATGAAAATTGAGTCGAATCAGGAGGCATAACTAATGAAGTTTTTTATTGATACAGCGAATCTTGATGAAATCCGCGAAGCGCATGAATTAGGTTTATTGGCTGGTGTTACGACCAATCCAACCCTAGTTGCCAAAGAAAAAGGCGTCTCTTTCCATGACCGTTTGCGCGAGATCACTGCATTAGTCCCAGGATCAGTCAGCGCCGAAGTCATTGCACTTGATGCGGAAGGCATGATCAAAGAAGGCCGCGAACTGGCTGCGATTGCCCCAAACATTACCGTTAAAGTACCGATGACACCGGATGGACTGAAGGCCGTTCATGCTTTTTCTAAAGAAGGCATTAAAACAAACGTAACGTTGATTTTCAACGCCAACCAAGCATTGCTTGCGGCGAGAGCAGGAGCAACTTATGTATCTCCATTCCTTGGCCGTCTTGACGATATTGGCCAAAATGGACTTGACCTGATTTCCACCATTGCAGAAATCTTTGCCGTCCATGGCATTGAAACTGAAATCATTGCGGCGTCCATCCGCCATCCGCTCCATGTGACCGAAGCGGCATTACGCGGCGCCCACATTGCCACGATTCCGTACAAGGTGTTAATGGGCTTGTGCAATCATCCATTAACCGATAAAGGCATCGAGGCCTTCCTGAAGGACTGGAATTCCCGCACAGAAGCATAGGGCAAGGCAAGTTTTTCCATTTTTGAGGTAAATTTTTATAATTTGGATACATGAAAATAATAATTTCGTGTAAACTAGAAAATAGGACAAACTGTCGGAATTTGACTTTTTACGTTAGGAAAATTTACCATTGGCTATAATAGATGAAAACATGCCGTGTGCCGGGCAGATTTTTTGGAAAAATCCGCCAACGACCTATCGATTTAAACTGCACTAGTTTACAGGGCGTAGAAGGGAGTCGAAAATGGAAAAACTTAAAATTGCCGGAGGCTATCCGTTAAAGGGAACCGTTCGAATCAGCGGCGCGAAAAATAGCGCAGTGGCGCTGATTCCTGCCACTATATTAGCTGAATCACCAGTAACAATTGAAGGATTGCCAAATATTTCAGATGTGGAAATTTTGAAGGACTTGCTGGAAGAAATCGGCGGCAAAGTCACGATTACTGATGATGAAATGACCGTCGACCCTTCCACCATGATTTCAATGCCGCTGCCAAACGGCAAGGTCAAAAAGTTGCGTGCTTCCTATTATTTAATGGGCGCGATGCTTGGTCGCTTCAAAAAAGCGGTCATCGGCCTGCCCGGGGGCTGCCACTTGGGCCCGCGACCAATTGACCAACACATCAAAGGCTTTGAGGCACTTGGTGCGCAAATTACCAACGAGCAAGGCGCGATTTACCTGCGAGCGGACGAGCTTCGCGGCGCGCGGATTTACCTTGACGTCGTCAGTGTCGGCGCAACGATTAATATCATGCTGGCTGCCGTTCGCGCCAAAGGCCGGACGATTATCGAAAATGCCGCCAAGGAACCGGAAATTATTGATGTGGCCACGCTGTTAACGAATATGGGGGCCAAAATCAAGGGTGCCGGAACTGATGTCATCCGGATCGATGGTGTCGATAGCCTGCATGGCTGCCGCCACACAATTATCCCTGACCGGATTGAAGCGGGAACGTATTTGATTCTCGGGGCTGCCGTGGGCGAGGGCGTATTGATTGATAACGTCATTCCGCAGCACTTGGAATCGCTGATTGCCAAGCTGCGTGAAATGGGCGTCACCGTGGAGACTGGTGATGACCAAGTGTTTGTCAGCGGTACGGACAAACTGAAAACAGTCGATATCAAAACGCTTGTGTATCCAGGATTTCCAACCGACCTGCAGCAGCCGTTTACGTCGCTGTTAACAAGGGCGACCGGATCGAGTGTGGTTACCGATACGATATATGGTGCCCGGTTTAAGCATATTGATGAGCTTCGCCGCATGAATGCCAACATTAAGGTGGAAGGGCGTTCCGCAATCATAAACGGACCTGTACAGCTGCAGGGCGCCAAAGTGAAGGCCAGCGACCTAAGGGCCGGCGCGGCACTTGTGATTGCCGGGCTAATGGCCGAAGGGATTACCGAGGTAACCGGCCTTGAACATATTGACCGCGGCTACAGCAATCTTGTTGAAAAATTGAACGGACTGGGCGCTACGGTTTGGCGCGAAGCGTTGACTAAAGAAGAAGTGGAACAAATGAAAAATACGTAACAATATATATGCTATACTAATCCCCTAATTGTGTTATATTATTATTGGTGACAAAGTGAAGCAAAAGTTAAGTAGAAAAAATGGGGGAATGAAAGCATGGAAAGAAGTTTAACGATGGAGCTGGTTCGCGTTACCGAAGGAGCAGCCTTGGCTTCCGCGCGCTGGATGGGCCGCGGGAAAAAGGATGAAGCCGACGGTGCCGCAACTTCTGCGATGCGCGATGTGTTTGACACCGTGCCAATGAAAGGCACTGTCGTGATTGGCGAGGGAGAAATGGACGAGGCGCCGATGCTGTATATTGGTGAAAAGCTTGGAACGGGTTATGGCCCGCGCGTCGATGTGGCCGTGGATCCGCTTGAAGGAACCAATATTTTAGCCTCTGGGGGCTGGAATGCCCTGGCCGTTTTAGCAGTAGCCGACCATGGAAACCTGCTTCATGCTCCGGATATGTATATGGAAAAAATCGCCGTTGGGCCTGAAGCCGTCGGTTTGATTGATATAAACGCTCCTGTGATTGATAATCTGCGGGCTGTCGCAAAGGCGAAAAACAAGGACATTGAGGATGTCGTGGCGACAGTTTTAAACCGTCCGCGCCATGAGCATATCGTTGCCCAGATTCGCGAAGCCGGTGCCCGGATTAAGCTGATTAACGATGGCGACGTTGCCGGTGCTATCAACACCGCTTTTGATAACACCGGTGTGGATATTCTGTTTGGCTCAGGCGGTGCGCCTGAGGGTGTTATTTCAGCCGTAGCTCTGAAATGTCTCGGCGGTGAACTAATCGGAAAACTCCTGCCGCAAAATGATGCCGAGCTTGAGCGCTGCATAAAGATGGGTCTGGATGTCACACGCATCCTGCGCATGGAAGACCTCGTCAAGGGTGACGATGCCATCTTTACCGCAACAGGTGTCACCGACGGCGAACTGCTACGCGGCGTCCAGTTCAAAGGTGCCTACGCATCGACTCACTCCGTTGTCATGCGCGCAAAATCTGGAACTGTTCGCTTCATCGAAGGCCGCCACAGTTTGAAAAAGAAACCAAACCTGGTACTTTAAGTATCTTATGTGAGGCATCCTCTGGTAGGATGCCTCACACAAAAAATAACAACTCCCAATCAATTCCTTCCAGAATGAATTTCCAATTAAATGTTCATAAAAAATTTGGTTGATTAATTTTTTGAAAAGAGGGTAAAATAGGAATTGTTTTAGTTGTTTTTTTCTGCTATTCTATTCATTTCTTTTCACTTCAATTTCATTTCCTCGAATCTACTATATTAACAATCATTTCTCGCCGTGAAAACGAACAGATATGACGGAAAAATTAAAAAGAGTGGTGTACACATGGACTTAACAATTTCAATTTTAGAAAACATGAAGCTGAAGGAGCTTTACGAGCTTGCGCGCGAATATAAAGTGACCTACTACAGCAAATTAACGAAAAAAGAATTAATTTTTGCGATTTTGAAATCCCGTGCCGAACAGCAGGGTTATTTCTTCATGGAAGGCGTCCTCGAAATCATTCAATCGGAAGGCTTCGGATTCTTGCGACCAATCAACTATTCCCCAAGCTCGGAGGATATTTATATTTCCGCATCGCAGATCCGCCGTTTTGACCTGCGGAATGGGGACAAGGTATCAGGTAAAGTTCGTCCGCCAAAGGAAAATGAACGCTATTTTGGTTTGCTGCATGTGGAAGCGGTCAACGGGGAAGACCCTGAATCGGCAAAGGAACGCGTATACTTCCCGGCCTTGACCCCGCTTTATCCGAACCGGATGATGCGGTTGGAGACAAGTCAAAAGGCGTTGTCGACTCGGATTATGGACCTCGTCGCCCCAGTCGGTTTTGGCCAGCGTGGTCTGATTGTCGCGCCGCCGAAAGCTGGTAAAACGATGCTACTGAAGGAAATTGCCAATAGCATTACCACCAACCATCCTGATGTCGAATTGATTGTACTTCTGATTGATGAACGTCCGGAAGAGGTAACCGACATCGAGCGTTCGGTTGCTGGCGATGTCGTCAGCTCCACGTTTGACGAGGTTCCGGAAAACCATATCAAGGTTGCTGAGCTTGTGCTGGACCGGGCGATGCGCCTTGTGGAGCATAAGCGCGATGTCGTGATTCTTATGGATAGTATTACTCGTTTGGCCCGTGCCTATAACCTGGTGATTCCGCCAAGCGGCCGGACTCTATCGGGTGGTATTGACCCAGCGGCGTTCCACCGTCCGAAGAGGTTCTTCGGGGCTGCCCGTAATATCGAGGAAGGCGGCAGCTTGACCATCCTTGCGACAGCATTAGTCGACACCGGCTCACGGATGGATGACGTCATTTATGAGGAATTCAAAGGCACTGGTAACATGGAACTGCACCTTGATCGTCAGCTTGCTGAGCGCCGGATTTTCCCTGCGCTTGATATCCGCCGTTCCGGAACGCGTAAGGAAGAGCTGTTGATTCCGAAGGATCATCTGGACAAGTTATGGGCAATTCGCAAATCGATGTCCGACTCGCCTGATTTCGCCGAGCGCTTCCTGAAAAAATTGCGCCAGACAAAATCGAATCAGGACTTCTTTGATCAAATCGGAGAAGAATTGAAAATGCGCCGCTCGTAGCTTTTACGGCGTAAACAGGATTTATTTTCCCAAAAAAAGACAGGCTGTTCCTGAAAGTCCCATCTTGCAAATGGCAGGGTCGCCTGTTATAATAGCTTCAGTGTGTTTTTAGTAATTGGGTGTTTGTTTTTAGACAGGCACTTTATATAACTCTGTTTCGAATGATTCAGGGCGGAAGGAGATGACAAGAATGAAAGCAGGAATTCATCCAAATTATAAATTAGTAACGGTGACTTGCGCATGTGGCAACACTTTCGAAAGCGGATCAGTGAAAAAAGAGATTCGCGTTGAAACTTGCTCTGAGTGCCACCCGTTCTATACTGGTCGTCAAAAGTTTGCTGAAGCAGGCGGACGTGTTGACCGATTCAACAAAAAATACGGCCTTAAGCAACAATAATTTTGCGCTCGAAACAGGCAAGCAGATTTTACTACTTGCCTGTTTTTTATTTAAAAAAATCGCGTTGTACATAATATAGAAAGTACATGGTTCGTAAGAGGAAGGAGACGCCGTTTTATGTATTTAATGAAGCAAACCGGATGGGTTGAGGTTATCTGCGGCAGTATGTTTTCCGGAAAATCGGAGGAATTGATTCGTCGTGTCCGACGCGCCCAATTTGCCAAACAAAAAATCGCGGTATTTAAACCAAAAATTGATAATCGCTACAGCGACCAATCTGTCGTATCCCATAATGGCTCTTCGTTTCATGCGCGGCCCATTTCCCATTCCATTGAGATTTTGCATCATGTCGAAGCCGACATTGATATTATTGCGATAGATGAAGTACAGTTTTTTGACGAAGGCATCGTGCGTGTCGTGCAGCAGCTGGCCAACAGCGGCCACCGCGTCATTGTCGCTGGGCTTGACCAGGATTTCCGTGGCGAGCCATTCGGGCAAATGCCGAGTTTGATGGCGATTGCCGAAACCGTTACTAAGCTGCAAGCCGTCTGTACGGTATGCGGCTCACCGTCGAGCAGAACGCAGCGGTTGATTGACGGCCACCCGGCTTCCTACCATGACCCGGTCATTTTGGTCGGAGCAGCTGAATCCTACGAACCGCGCTGCCGCCACCACCACGAAGTCCCAAAAACCCCTGTCAACCGTGTAACGGTCCAGGCAGTTCAAGCGGTCGAAGAAAACGTATAAATAATGTTGTTTTTAGAAGGGTGTCAGCTGCACTTTGTGAATATTTCACATGGTGCCTGACACCTTTTGTGTTTTTTGATGGTGTTTAGGTGGGGAATGGTGCCTGACACCAATAGCTGGTTTGCCACGGTGTTAAAGTGGTTCAAATGTTTGGAAACATTTCTCTTGTGCAGTTTTGTGTCCAGGGAGGGCATGATAGTGGTAGTGGGAGGTGTTTTTTTGTGAAGAAGTGGATGTTTCTCACGGTTACTACGCTGATGATGTTAGGATTGATGCCTGGCTGTCAGAATGGGCATAAGGCGAATGATGCGGATGAGAAAGATGAGGCTTATAATTTGCGCACGGACCGCTCCGAACCGAATTTTATGTCTAATCGTGATGAGAACCGGACGCCTGATTACATGACGAATCGAGGCAAGAACCGCCAGCACTATGTGGAAGATGATATTACCAACCAGAATCCGAACTTCCTTGACCTCGAAGGGACGGGAAGCGGGGGTGAGGCGGGTTCCAACAACCAGGGCAACGATATTAACAAGGCCAAGCAGGTGATCGCCGATACTGATGAATTTGTAACTGATTCCGTCTCAATTAACGGTGACCGCATGTGGGTTTCGGTTTATAAAAAAGGAATGCTCAAGAATCAGGACAAAATTAAGGCCGAAGCCAAACTGCACAAGAAGCTGGTTAGGGCGCTACCGCGCTATAATATTGAGGTTCGGGTACAAGAGGACCGTAGATAGCATGCTCTGGTGACCAGGGCATGTTTTTTTCGTGCGGAATTGGTAAGTTCGGGGGTGCTATTTGGGGGTTTTTGTTGAGGGTATTTGTTTTATCGGCACTTTTTTGAGGTTTACCGGCGGAAAAGGACACTTTACCGGCGCTTTTACCTGCTTTACCGGCGTCTGTACCTTTTTCAGACAACACCGCACACTTAACCTGCGAAAATTGGTATTTTACCGGCGCTTTTTACGTGTTTACCGGCACTATTTCGAAGTTTACCGGCGTTTTTTGGAAATTACCGGCGAGTTCTAAAATTGGACCGAGCCCGCTTGGGGTAACCTGGGTTAATTTTCGGACTTATCTGGGCAATTTTGTGGGTTTTTTGGTCGGTTTCCAATATATATTGGTCGAATTAATGATTTTATTGGTCACTTTCTAAAATATTTTGGTCACTCAAAACAATTCCGACAATTCATCTTCGCCCTTGGCCAAATTTTTTTACATTATCACAGCCCCAAAAAGTTCCTCCGGTTGAATTTGGTTTTGACTGCAGTTTTCACCTATACTATAATTATAATGTTATGGACAAAAATGGCTGCCGCCATCAGCCAAAATTAATTTTAAAAAAATGACTTATGTGAATATAGAAGTTTTCAAATAAATTTGAGGTGAATACAGTGTTTGATCGTCTACAATCGGTGGAGGATCGCTATGAGCGGCTGAATGAGCTGTTGAGCGACCCAGAAGTTATAAATGATTCAAAAAAGCTCCGCGATTATTCAAAGGAGCAGGCGGATATGCAGGAAACAGTGCAAGCGTACCGCCAATATAAGGAAGTGAAGGCCCAACTGCAGGATGCCAAAGCCATGCTCGAGGAGAAGCTCGATGCGGAAATGCGCGAAATGGTCAAAGAAGAGGTCCATGAGCTGGAGGCGCAGATTGAAGAGCTAGAAGGCAAACTAAAAATCTTGCTGATTCCGAAGGACCCGAATGATGACAAGAACGTAATCATGGAGATCCGCGGTGCAGCGGGCGGCGATGAAGCGGCCTTGTTTGCCGGCACGCTTTACCGGATGTACAGCCGCTATGCGGAGGCGCAGGGCTGGAAGACAGAAGTCATTGATGCCAATGAGACTGGTCTTGGCGGCTACAAAGAGATTATCTTTATGATTAATGGACAAGGTGCTTTTTCCAAGCTGAAATATGAAAATGGCGCGCACCGGGTGCAGCGGGTGCCGGAAACCGAGTCTGGTGGCCGGATTCATACGTCGACAGCTACTGTGGCGACGCTGCCGGAAGTTGAGGAATTCGATATTGAAATAAATGATAAAGACATCCGTTTTGATACGTTTGCATCGAGCGGCGCCGGCGGACAGAGCGTTAACACGACGATGTCAGCGGTGCGTTTGACGCATATTCCGACCGGGATTGTGGCGACATCTCAGGACGAACGTTCCCAGCATAAAAACAAGGACAAGGCGATGAAGATCCTCCGTGCGCGGGTATATGACAAGTTCCAGCAGGAAGCCCAGGCCGAGTATGACCAGGTGCGGAAATCGGCGGTTGGTACCGGTGACCGTTCTGAGCGGATTCGGACGTACAACTATCCGCAAAACCGGGTGACCGATCACCGCATCGGATTGACGATCCAAAAGCTTGACCAAATCATCGAGGGCAAGCTGGATGAAATTATCGAGGCGTTGGTGCTCGATGATCAGGCGAGAAGATTGGAAAATGCGGCAAATGAGTAAGAAGGTATTTGAAGCTCTTAAATGGGCTTCTTCTTTTTTAGTTGCGAAGGGACGGGATGAGAACGCGGGCGAATTGCTGCTCCGCCATTTCACCGGGATGTCGCGGGCGCAGTTGTTTGCCAACGTGCGCGACGACCTCCAGCCGGGGGTGTGGGAGCTCTTTGAAAAAGCGGTCCACGACCACGCAGCTGGAATTCCCGTTCAATATATCATCGGAACAGAGGAATTTTATGGGCGTAGCTTCGTCGTTACGCCAGAGGTTCTTATCCCCCGACCAGAAACCGAAGAATTGGTCTATGGGACATTGCAGCGGATGAAGCGGCTGTTTGACGTGCGTGACCCCGAGCAGGGGAAAATAAGGCTCGCCGATATTGGGACGGGCAGCGGAGCAATAGCAATCACACTTAAACTTGAGTGGTGTCCACCTGAGACGGACAAAATGGGCATTTGTCCACGCGCGGTGCCTGACACCAAAAGTGACGTCTGCACTATGTCTGTGTTGGCAACTGATATTGCAGAGCCGTCACTTGCGATTGCAAAGGAGAATGCGCGTCGCCTGGGAGCGGACATCGAGTTCATCCAAGGTGATCTGCTGGGACCATTCATCGAGCGTGGTGAAAAGCTTGATGTGGTCATATCCAATCCGCCGTATATTCCGCTTGGCGACATGGAGTCGATGTCGGAGGTGGTGACGGAGCATGAGCCGCATCGGGCGTTGTTTGCCGGGGCGGATGGCTTGGATTTTTACCGGCGATTTATGGTGGAGCTTCCAAAGGTGCTCGCGCCGAGCGCGCTCGTATGTTTCGAGATTGGGGCCGGTCAGGGCGAAGCGGTAGCGGAGCTTTTTCGAAAAACTTTCACGGACGTCAAGGTGGAGGTTGTCAATGATATTAACGGCAAGGACCGGATGGTGTTTGCGGAGATTGGCTTCAGGAGGTAAACCCCGGGCCTTTTTCTACCACAGGGCTTCGGATCGCAATCCGGGGCCCTTTTATTGTGGCAAGTCCCTCTCACTTTCTTAAAAATAGTAAAATTTAATAGTTTAAGATTCTGGCATTCTGTCCACAATGTTAAAGCAAAGGGAAGGGAGTGCCAGAGATGAGAGGGAAATTGGTAGTTTGGAGTTATTTGCTTGTTTTATCGTTAGCCACGATATTAAATTTATATATGCCAAAAACGGAGGCGGCCGAGAAGGAGTCGATTGTGATTCCGGGGGAAGCGATTCGGCTCCGGATTCTCGCCAATAGCGATTTTGAAAAAGATCAGGCCATTAAGCGCAAGGTGCGTGACGCGGTCAACGCGCAGATTACCCTTTGGGTGCAGGACTTGACCTCAATGGAGAAGGCGCGCGAGGTGCTAAATGCCAAGCTGCCTGAGATTCAGGGGATCGCGGAAAAAGTGGTGGCCGAGCAAGGGTCGGACCAGTCGGTGAAGGTCGAGTTCGGAGAGGTGCAGTTTCCTACGAAGCTGTACGGCCAGTATCTTTATCCGGCCGGAAAATACCAGGCGATTTTGATCACCCTTGGCAAGGGCGAAGGGGCGAACTGGTGGTGCGTGCTGTACCCGCCGTTATGCTTCCTTGATTTTTCAAATGGGGTTGCCGTAAGCGAGGGGTTCGACGAGAAGAAAGGCTCTAAAAAAAGTGCCGCTGATGTTGCGAAGGCTGAGACTAAACAAGAGGAGGAAACCTCAAAAAAGCAGCTACAGCGAGTAGCAGCGGAAACCTCAGTGAAGCAGCCACAGCCAGTAGCAACAGAAACCTCAGACAAGCAAACACAGCTAGAAGCTACTGAAAAGACGGACAAGCAGCCACAGCCGAAAGCGACAGAAAAAACAGAGAAGCAACAAGTCGCAAAGAAACCGGTTGAACAAGAGACAAAGCCGAAGCAAACTCAGAAAAAGTCCCAAGCAAAATCACCAGTTAAGCCCGCTGCCAAGACCGAACGCGAATTAAAGAAACAGAAAGCCTTGTTTGAAGAGGAAGCAACGGTAGTGGATGAGGCTGATTCAAAAACAGCTGCGGTTGAGAAACCTGTTAAAAAGAAGCCGACCCAAAAAGAAGACAAAAAGGTGTATGTTTCTGAAGACGAACAGCCGCTTGAAGTGAAGTTTTTTGTAGTGGAAATGTGGGAGAAAATGTTTAATTAAATGTAGGAAAGACACACGGGTTGGCAAGGCACCGTGTGTTTTTTTTTACGTTAAAAAAGGGAAATGGATTTTTTTGGAGAATTTAATATAGGTCTTTTTTACAGAGAGGAATGTTGAATTTGCTGAAAAAAATCTTGTATCTGCCGGTGCGGCTCATTTTGATCATCGCGGGGTTTTTATTTGTTGTAAAATTACCTTCCCTATTGGCGTTCAATAGTAAACAGGGAAGGACGGAGCTCCATTTTGCTGATTTTACTGAAGCATATAGCGCCGCTGTCAAATCATTCATTGATATGGATGGAATTGCGGAGCTTAAGTTATATTTTGCAGGTGAGGGGCTAAAAAGCTATTTATACACGATGGATATATTATCGATATCGATCCTTGTGGTGGCGATTGTTGGCATAGTCGGGGCAGTCGCCATTATGCTGCTTCCGCCAAAATTACGCAAACCACTCGTTGGCCTGGTCAATTTCACGGCTACAGCACCAGAATTGCTGGTTATTTTCCTGCTTCAATTTTTAGTCATTTATATTTATAGGACGTATCATATCAAGTTGTTCAGTTTATATGGTTTTTTTGGTGCATCCCCAAAGTTCGCTCCCATTTTCATTGCCTCATTTCTTCCGGCTGTTTTTTACATTCAGTTAATCGTGAGGGAGTTTTTTACGGAAGAGCAGCAGGAGTATGTTCTGTTTGCGCGAGCGAAGGGTCTTACTCATAAAATGATTTATTTGAAACATATATTACGCAACATCACCCCGTTCTGTTTCATCCATTTTCGGATTGTCATATGGTTTTTACTGACCAATATTTATGTGATGGAATATCTTTTTTCATTAAAAGGCTTTATGCTCGGGCTGTTCCAATTTTCCGATGCGGGCTATCTTATTGGGCTGCTGATGTTTGCGGTTCCGATTCTGCTGGCCAATGGCCTAGGTAAGGTGGGTACCTTCTTATTAAATCGAAAGGAAAAGATTACAATATGAACCTACTAAAATACAAACGAACCATCGTGGGAGTTACCATTTTGGCAGCCTTGTTGATTCTGAGTTTTTTGTATCCGGTGTCCGGCCCAAAGGACTATAGCAAGGTGATGTTTATCTATAATGACGAAGGGACCTTAATTGCCCGTGCACCCTTTCCGCCTTCACTAGACCATCCATTTGGTGTTGACCGCAATGGACAGGACATTCTTCTTATGATGATTTCGGGAGCGAAATATACGCTGATCATGGCTTTTGGGGTGACGTTGTTACGGGTAATACTTGGCGGAATCATCGGGATTGTCCTTTCCTTACGGCTTCGTCGGATCCTTCCGGCCGTGAAGGATTTTCTGCTCGTCTTTCAGCTTGTGCCGCCAATTGTCCTGATTTTGCCGCTTGTTTCTCTGTCAATGACCAATCAAGACTTCATTTATAGTTTCCTGCTCTACCAAATGATCCTTCTAGTTATCGTTGGCATCCCGGCAGTTATGACGGTAACGACGGATATCATTGAAAAACTAAAAGGGGAAACGTTTATTCAAAGTTCTTATCTAATGGGAGCAGGCCATTTCCATGTCTTGAAAACGCAGCTTAAGCCCTTTATAAAATCTTATGGTTTATTGATTGGGCTGCAGCATTTCATCAATTCGCTAGGGCTGATGATGTTTCTTGGAGCGTTTCGAGTTTATATTGGCGGCTACTCTATGGAAAAGGTGCTTGGATTAGACGTCCCGAATTCTTATACAAAGGAATGGGCCGGCTTAATTGGACAAAACTTTGGGGAATTTACAAGGGCACCGTGGATTGTGTTAGCTCCGCTGTTTTCCTACTTTTTTATTATCCTAATTATCAATATGATAAAAAAAGAACTTGAAATAGGGTTGGATCCAAATATAGCGGGCATTTCTCTTAAAAAGAAAACAGCAAAGGAGAAAACAAGAGAAGTCAAGAATCGGCCGACTAGTTCGGATTTCACATTGCAGCGACATCATACCTAGGAAAAACGGCAGGTTCGCCGTATCACGGAATTGGAAATTTAGTAGATTTTGTTCTACTTCCTCTATTTTTTCATAGTAATAGAGTAGAATCGAAAAAATGGGGTGTAGTGGATGCAGGCATTGATTCGCAAGGCTGGAAAAGAGGATCTTGAAGGACTGCGTGAGTTTCTGACAAGGGCAAAGCTTGGGACGGATGGACTGACCGAGGAGAGTATGGGGTCGTTTTTACTGCTGGAGGATGGTGCAGGTGATCTAAAAGGTACGCTTGGCATGGATGTATACGGGGAGTTTGGGCTGCTGCGCTCATTGGTCGTGTCGGCGGGACAAGCGGAGAAGGAAATTTTGACTTTGTTTGATCGGATGGTGGCGCTCGCCAAAGAAAAGGGATTGACGGGCTTGTTTTTGGCAACTAATAAAACTGCGGCCTTACCGTTTTTTGAATTGATGGGCTTTAAGAAGATTGGGCGCGGTGAATTGCCGGTGGCGTTTTACCAATCTGAGCACATTCGACAAGTTCTTAATGTGGATAACTCGTTGTTTTTGCGCTTTAGTCTCTAATAATGTGGATACAACTCCAAAGTTATCCACTTTTTCCGCTTAGTTATGCACAATTTGTGGATAACACTTGTATTTGTGCCCACCTTCTTTTATACTTGCAAACGTGCTTAGTCAAAAAATCAGCGTAAATTCGTCAAATTTCGATAAAAGATTTACAGATTTTAAGGGTGGATAAATCATGGATACAAAAGTGTGGAAAGTGGATAAGTATGTGGATAAATTGGAGAGTAATCCACAAGTTGTGGATGCCGCCGATTTTTTGCGGGATAATGAAGTGGTGGCGATGCCGACGGAGACCGTTTATGGCCTTGCTGGAAATGCCGAAAGCGATGAGGCGGTGGCAAAAATTTTTGCTGCCAAGGGTCGGCCTGGGGATAATCCGTTAATTATTCACATTGCCGATCGCGGTCAGTTGGATGGATTTGTGGCGGAGGTTCCCGAGACGGCTTCGGTGCTGATGGATGCGTTTTGGCCCGGGCCGCTGACGATTATTTTTAAAAAGAAGGATGGAGTGTTGTCGGAAAAAGCGACGGCTGGCCTAGAGACGGTGGCGGTACGGATGCCAGATCATCCGGTAGCTTTGGCGCTCTTGCGGGTGTCCGGCCTGCCGATTGCCGCACCTAGCGCGAACAGTTCGGGGAAACCGAGCCCGACGACTGCTAGACACGTGCTCGATGATTTGGCTGGAAAAATTGCCGGTGTTGTTGATGGCGGGCCGACCGGCGTTGGCGTGGAGTCGACGGTGGTCGATTGCACGGAGGGTATTCCGGTGATTTTACGCCCGGGCGGAGTGACAAGGGAGCAGTTGGAAGCGGTGGTTGGCGAGGTTCGGGTCGACCCGGCGCTGGCAGGCGAAGGTTCGCGGCCGAAATCGCCGGGGATGAAGTACACCCACTATGCGCCGAACGCACCCCTGTATTTGGTGTCAGGCAGCAGGGAGTTTTTGCAAGAGCTGGTGGCGGAAAAGCGTGTTGAAGGCTTGCGGGTCGGGGTGCTGGCGACCGAAGAGTCGGCGGAGCGGTATGACGCGGACGTCGTCCTGGCCTGCGGGAAGCGGGCGGAGCTGGAGACGGTGGCAGCCGCACTCTATGATGTGTTGCGCAAGTTTAATGCGCATGGTGTCGATGTCATTTTTAGCGAAATGTTCCCGGTGGATGGCGTCGGGCATGCGATCATGAACCGGCTGCAGAAAGCGGCGGGGAATAAAGTAATTGTTGAATGAGTGCGAGATGGGCACCAAGTTCCTTTTTTTATGAGGGGCTTGGTGTTTATTCTTTTTTTGGGGGCCCTCAGACGAGCACCTACATCCATTTCCCCCCATTCAGCTTCTAAATCACTTTGGACGTGCATATGCTTAATTAGTTAGTCCAAGGGGTGAAGGCAAAAATGGCAGGGATGGTTGGTGAAATTGTAACACTCATCTTGATGGCGGCGGCACTGGGAATGGATGCGTTCTCGGTGGGGCTTGGCATGGGAATGTACAAGCTGCGACTGCGCAAGATTTTTGAAATTGGAATCACAATCGGGCTGTTTCACGTGATGATGCCGCTCGCTGGAATAACGGCAGGAAGATTTTTGTCGGAAAAGTTTGGCGCCCTGGCCACGTTTATTGGCGGACTGTTGCTCGTTGTGCTGGGCCTGCAGATGATTTGGGCGAGTCTGAAAAAGGATGATGAAAAAGTCATTACCCCGGTTGGTGTTGGCTTGCTATTGTTTGCCCTCAGTGTCAGCCTAGATAGCTTTTCGGTAGGGCTGACCCTTGGGATTTACGGCGCCAAGACGGTGCTGGTGCTTTTGTGCTTCGGCATTATGGCTACCGTGCAAACATGGGCGGGCCTCCTCCTTGGCCGAAAGGTGCGCGGCTGGATTGGCTCTTACAGCGAGGCGTTGGGCGGGGCGATCCTGCTCGGGTTTGGGGTTAAGTTGATTATGATCTTCTGGTAACAGGGGGTTTGGATTTAGAAGAAAGTGTTTTATAATAGGGAAAAAGGGGGTGTCATTTTGCAGCATCGAATTCTTTTTGTTTGCACGGGAAATACGTGCCGCAGTCCGATGGCCGAGGCGATTTTGAAGCATAAAGGGCTTGAGGGAATTGAAGTGAAGTCCGCAGGGATTTATGCGGCATCCGGCAGCGAGGCATCGCCCAACGCAAAACAGGTGCTTGATGACAACAACATTTCCCATAACCATCGCTCGACTCTATTGTCACGAGACGAGGTGGACTGGGCCGACTTGATTTTAACAATGACAGCCTCGCATAAATACGCGATCGGGCAGCAGCATCCGCGGGCGATTGAAAAAACTTTCACCCTAAAGGAATACGTTGACGAGCCCGGGGATCCAGATGTCAGCGACCCGTATGGCGGCAGTAAGACCACCTACGAATATACCTATAAGCAACTTGAAAAACTGATCGACAAAGTGATTGAAAAATTGAAGCAATAACAGGCCTCCTTAAGTGAAAAGGGGGTTTTTTATTTGCACTGCGCCTCGTCAATCGCTCAGGTCCGAGAGTTGCCATTATTTACACTTGTCCCTTTATATTTTTGCGACGCTATGTCAAAATTAAGGGTATGAATGATTGACAGGGGGTAGTTTTAATGAGAGTAGCATTGGCATCTGATCATGGCGGAATAAACATCCGTAAGGAAATCGCCAGCCTGATGGATGAATTGAAGATTGAATATGTGGATTTTGGCTGTGATTGTGAGACATCGGTCGATTATCCAGACTATGCGCTGCCGGTTGCGGAAAAAGTGGCGAGCGGTGAATTTGACCGCGGAATCCTGATTTGCGGCACCGGCATTGGCATGAGCATTGCCGCCAACAAGGTGAAAGGCATTCGCTGCGCCCTTGTGCACGATACATTTAGTGCGAAAGCAACCCGAGCTCATAATGACAGCAACATGCTTGCGATGGGCGAGCGCGTGATCGGTCCCGGCCTGGCACGGGAGATTGCCCAAATTTGGCTAACCGGGGAATACGAAGGCGGCCGCCACGCCAACCGCGTTGGAAAAATTACCGAGTATGAAAACAAGCACCTCTAGGGGGCAAGACTTATGATTGAAAAATGGGAAACCGAACTGGAACAACTGTTGACAGAGTTTAAAGAACAGGCATCGCTCATGGCGGGCCAGCTGTTGGTGGTCGGCTGCAGCACAAGCGAGGTCATTGGTGAGCGCATCGGAACAGCCGGCACCTTGGAAGTGGCGGAAATGATCTTTCGCCAGCTACGGAAACTTCAGGCCGCCACCGGGATTCACCTAGCGTTTCAATGCTGTGAGCACCTGAATCGGGCGCTTGTGCTGGAGCGGTCCGTTGCTTTGCAGAGAGGCTATGACGAGGTGTCAGTTGTACCGGTCCGCAATGCCGGCGGGGCGATGGCCACCTATGCGTTTGAAAAATTGGACGACGCGGTTGTGGTCGAATTTATTAAGGCCGAGGCGGGGATCGATATCGGCCACACGTTAATCGGTATGCACTTGAAGCATGTTGCCGTCCCGGTCCGTGTCAAGCAGAAAACCGTTGGACACGCCTATGTGACGTTGGCGAAAACGCGTCCAAAGCTCATCGGCGGCACTCGAGCGGTATACGAACGAAACAAGGAAAATACGAGCTGCAGCTAATTGGGGAATTCTTTTTTAAAAAGAAAACACGAACATTAATTGTGATAATTTAGAAAACTTCCGTGTGTACGAAAACTGAAAACCCTGATACAATAAAGAAGGAATTTTCACACATTTTGATTTATACATAATGGGGGGATTGGAGCATGAAGCATTTGTCTAAAGCGGACGAGCAGGTTTTTCAAGCGATTCAGCAAGAATTGGGCCGTCAGCGTTCAAAAATTGAATTGATTGCCTCAGAAAACTTTGTCAGCGAAGCGGTTATGGAGGCGCAAGGATCTGTTTTAACCAATAAATACGCAGAAGGCTATCCGGGGCGCCGTTATTATGGCGGCTGCGAGTATGTCGATATCGTCGAGGATTTGGCCCGCGAGCGCGCTAAGCAAATTTTTGGAGCGGAATACGTCAATGTTCAGCCGCATTCTGGCGCCCAGGCGAACATGGCAGTTTACTTCACCATCCTTGAGCAGGGAGACACAGTGCTCGGCATGAACCTGTCCCACGGCGGCCACTTGACACACGGTAGCCCGGTCAACTTCAGTGGTATTCAATATAACTTTGTTGAATATGGTGTTGATGCGGAAACACACCGCATCGATTATGAGGATGTTCGCACGAAAGCACTTGAGCACAAGCCGAAGCTGATTGTCGCTGGGGCTTCTGCCTACCCACGTGAAATCGATTTTGCCAAGTTCCGTGAAATCGCGGACGAGGTTGGCGCTTATTTAATGGTCGACATGGCGCACATCGCTGGTCTGGTGGCAGCTGGCCTGCACCAAAATCCGGTGCCATATGCCGATTTTGTTACGACCACAACCCATAAAACCCTTCGCGGTCCGCGCGGCGGGATGATTCTTTGCAAAGAAGAATGGGGCAAGAAAATCGACAAATCGATTTTCCCTGGCATTCAGGGCGGTCCGCTCATGCACGTGATTGCCGCGAAGGCCGTGGCCTTTGGCGAAGCACTGCAGGACAGCTTTAAAGAGTATGCAGGTAAGATTATCGCCAATGCCCAACGCTTGGCCGAGAGCCTGCAGGGTGAAGGCCTGAAGCTTGTTTCTGGCGGTACGGACAACCACTTGCTGCTTGTGGATGTGACGACGCTTGGTTTGACAGGAAAAGTCGCTGAAAAAGTGCTCGACGAAATCGGGATTACCGTTAACAAAAATACGATTCCGTTTGACCAGAACAGTCCATTCGTGACCAGCGGCATCCGCATCGGGACAGCAGCTGTCACTAGCCGCGGCTTTGGTCTAGAAGACATGGACGAAATTGCTTCGATCATCGCGTTTACGTTGAAAAATCATGAAGATGAAGCCAAGCTTGACGAGGCACGGGGACGTGTTGACGCGTTAACAAGCAGATTTACGCTTTATCCGGAATATTAACAGCAGGAATCGGCCTTACTAATAGTGAGGCCGATTTTTTTGGATTTGAGGAGACCGAGGCCAGGTGATTTTTTTGAAAAATCTAACTTAGGGTTATGAGTTGCCCATAGTGTGTTTTTTCTGTAAAATGAGACGACTGTATAAATCTAAATTTAATAAAAGGGGCGATGATTGTGGCCAAGGTGTACGTTTTTGACCATCCACTCATTCAGCACAAACTTACTTACATACGCGACAAACATACCGGCACAAAGGAGTTTCGCGAGCTTGTTGACGAGGTTGCTACGTTGATGGCGTTTGAAATCACGAGAGACATGCCGCTTGAAGAAACTGACATTGAAACCCCTGTGTGCCCAACGAAGTCGAAGATTTTGTCCGGGAAAAAGATCGGCCTCGTTCCGATTTTACGCGCTGGCATCGGCATGGTGGACGGAATCTTGAAATTGATTCCGGCGGCGAAAGTCGGTCATATCGGCTTATATCGCGATCCGAAGACACTGAAGCCGGTTGAATATTATGTGAAGCTGCCAAGCGACGTTGAAGAGCGTGATTTCATCGTTGTGGACCCGATGCTGGCAACAGGCGGTTCCGCAGTTGAAGCGATTAACAGCTTGAAAAAGCGCGGTGCCAAAAATATCAAATTTATGTGTTTGATTGCCGCCCCGGAAGGTGTCGAGGTAGTGAAAACGGAGCACCCTGACGTCGACATTTACATTGCCGCTTTGGACGAAAAGCTGAACGACCACGGCTACATCGTGCCAGGACTGGGCGACGCTGGAGATCGGTTATTCGGAACGAAATAATTTTAAAGAAAAGTTACCTAAGCCAGGCTGAGAAGCGCCTGGCTTTTTTTGTGGGGAAAATGGGGGATGTAAATAAATCTGATAACTTGTAAATAAAAGAGGGAAAGGTGTAAATAAGTTTAAAAAGATGTAAAAAAATAAGGAAAGTTGTAAATAAAACTGTAAAAGTCGTAAATAAATTTGCGAAGGGTCAAGATAGGTGGGAAAAGTGGCCAGCAAAAACCTGAACCAACCAGAAAATCACAAAACCAGACCAGAAAACCGCACTATATCCCCGCATACTTTCCCCGCCCGATGAAAAGGATATCTAAAAAGGGGAAATTTCCATCATGAAACTGCTTCTTGCATTTATTTTAGCTTTGCAAACCTCAATAACCCTCACAACCACACATACACGCAGCCTGAATCATCCGCCGATTCCGAAAACATCAACGGAAAAAACCGTGGCGATTGTGATGTTGGACCAACCTCAGTCCGAACAGGAAATCAAACAGCTGCTGCAACCCTATAAAAACATCAAACTGAGACGAATTTTTCAAGAAGCGCTTAACGGGTTTTCCGTTGAAGGGAGCCCAGAGCTAATCGACCAGCTCGCAAAACAAGCCACGGTTACCCATGTTTCGCCCGTGTCCGAGTACCGGGTGGAAACAGAAGAAAGTGTCAAAATCATTGGCGGCCATGGTGCGCGCGGTATTTTTTCAAAAAAGAATGAGCGGCTGACTGGAAAGGGTGTAACGGTGGCGGTGATTGATACCGGTGTCGATTATACCCACCCCGACCTGCGGCGAAGCTATGGGGGCGGGCACGACTTGGTTGACAATGACGACGACCCGATGGAGACACTTACGGCCGGGCATGCGACGATTCATGGCACCCATGTGGCTGGCATTATTGCCGGTAATGGAAAAATCATGGGCGTCGCGCCAGAGGCAAAAATCCTAGCATACCGGGCACTTGGTCCGGGAGGCGGCGGCACGACGGAACAGGTATTGGCGGCGATTGAACAGGCCATTAAAGATAAGGTCGACATTATGAACCTGTCGCTCGGGAACAGCATCAACGGTCCGGACCTGCCGATCAGCCAGGCGCTGGACAATGCGGTCGACAAAGGGATTGTTGCAGTGGCGGCGTCGGGTAATTCCGGTCCGAATGTTTGGACCGTCGGTTCCCCGGGGACATCAACTAAGGCGATATCCGTCGGGGCCTCGACCCCGACAATGGGCATTCCGCATTTATTAATAGAAGGAATCCGCGAACCGGTTGTGGTCCAGCCGATGGAAGGCTCGGCGGAATGGAACCTTGACCGCTCGCTTCAGTTGGTTGACGGCGGGTTCGGCAAAAGGACGGAGTTAAAGAACGTTCAGGGGAAAATTGTCCTGATGAAACGGGGCCAAATAACCTTTCAGGAAAAAGCTGAAAATGCCAGAGAGGCGGGGGCACGGGCCGTAATTGTTGCCAACAACATGAGCGGCAGCTTTATCGGCAATTTAGATTCGTCCACCGATATTCCGATTGGGGCAATCACCAAGCGTGAGGGGGAAATTTTACGAAAAGAACTTAAGGCGAAGGAGCTGGGGGCAAGGGTTACGGTCAAGGAGGAACGGGACAGGATGGCGGACTTTAGCTCGCGCGGGCCGGTGACCGAAACATGGGAAATTAAGCCCGACCTTGTCGCTCCGGGAGTGGCGATCAATTCGACAGTTCCGGGCGGGTATTTGTCGCTGCAGGGGACGAGCATGGCCGCACCGCATGTCGCCGGTGCCTGTGCGTTAATTAAGCAGGCTCACCCCGACTGGTCACCCGAGCAAATCAAGGCAGCGCTGATGAATACGGCAAAACCGTTGGTGAAGGGGGAAGCTGGGACCAACGGCGGGTCCAGCCCCAAGATTAAGATTGACCTGGGTAAAAAGGACCCTGCCCCAACCTCTGCCCCATATTACCGTACCTATGAGCAAGGGGCAGGTCGAATTCAGGTCGATGAAGCAATCAAGACACAATCGCTCGTTACACCGGGTAGCATCCGGTTTGGAAAATTTACTGACAGCAGCAATGTCCATACGGCCGTGCTGCAGGTTGAGAATGTGGGGGGCAAGCCACAGCGCTATTCCTTTGAGGTTCCTCAGCATGTTGCTGGATTGGAATGGCGGATGCCGCTGTCCTTCACGCTTGGGCCGGGAGAAACTCGGGATGTGAAAGTGGAGCTTGCCGTTGACCCGATGGTTTTTAAGGAAAAAATCCACGATGGCTTTCTTAAATTGCAGGCGGGGTCCGAGACTATTCATGTCCCGTTTTTATATGTGTTGGAGGAGCCGGGGTATCCGAGGATTATGGGCTTTGACTTTGGCGAAGGGGATCAGCCGGGAACTTATCGCTATGAGGTTTATGTCCCGGGCGGAGCGGAGGAGTTTGGCATCGCGCTGTTCAACCCGAATGATTACCGTTTCATTGGCTATCTCGACACTAGCACCAACGTTAGAAAGGGGTTAATCCAAAAGGAATTCAACGAGGCAGACCTGCCGTACAAAGGAACCTTCCTGGCCAAAGTCTTCGCCAAAAAGGCCGGCAAGGAAGACTTCATCGAAACCATGATCTTCATCGGAGGCCCCTAAAATCAGGGCCTCTGCTTGGGAAATAAAACTGAAATTAAACATATCCACAAATTCACATTGTTAGAATTATCCACATTGGTGCCTGACACCAAACTGAAAAGTTCACAAAATAGACACAAATTAGTCAAATTACAGCCATTTTTTCCAATAAAATAAAAGTGATGTAAGTCACAGTAAATTGGTAAAAGTTTCGGGAAATTGTTTGTGGATTAATTCACGTAAATTCATTGACATTGCTGGGTGCCTATTGTATGCTAACAAAGGGTGTAAATGATAGGGTTTTCATAGGAATTCTGCCATTTTTACCTGCCGCAAAGCCGGCAATTCTAATTCCCAATTACCACTTTACATAGCACTTCATTCTCTGATCGTGAGGATGATTTTCTTATGAAAAAAGACCGCAATCCATTTACGGCGATGGCTCTTATGTCCACGATTCTCGCCAGTCTGGCTGGATGCACCTTAGTCGGTGTTTTTGCTGGCAAGTGGCTGGATAAGCACTGGGACACAGAACCAATTTTCTTAATAATCGGATTGTTCATTGGGCTTGCCGCAGGCATATACTCGATGTTGGTGTCAGTCCGTCATTTCTTTTCAGGAGATTAAGCAGCCATGCCCGAATTACAAGCGATGTTCTCGAGACAACGAAGATGGATCTTTTATTTATTGTCTATTTATGTACTTGGCTGGGGGTTCACCGCTTACAAATCAATCTTTTTGGGGTTGATTTTTGGGACGAGTTTGAGCCTTTTTAATTTGTGGTTAATGGTCAGAAAAACGGATCAATTCGGCGAAAAAGTCCTGCAAAGGAAAAAAGTCCGCTCGCTTGGCTCATTTTCAAGAATGGCAACAGGGGCACTCGCTGTTGTCGTAGCGATGAGGTATCCTGAAGAGTTTCACCTCATCAGCGTGGTTATAGGATTAATGACATCCTATATTGTCATTATGATAGATTTTTTTATACACTCAGTAAAAAATACATAAATAGCGGGGGAAGCGAGGTGAATACTGTTGCATCATGAAAATCCGATAGTTACATTTCTGGGTCTCCAATTTAACCTGGCAAACGTGTTAATGATTACGGTTGCGTCTGCAATTGTCTTTTTACTTGCCGTTTTGTCAACAAGACGACTGGCGATGAAGCCGACAGGCATGCAAAACTTCATGGAATGGATCATGGATTTTGTGAAAAATATCATCAACAGTACAATGGATTGGAAGGATGGCGGCCGGTTCCATGTACTTGGAATCACCATCATCATGTATATCTTTGTGGCGAATATGCTGGGACTTCCATTTGCTGTCGTGATTGACGGCGTACTATGGTGGAAATCTCCAACCGCCGATCCAGCGGTTACGCTGACACTGGCAACATTAATCGTGGGTCTGTCCCACTACTATGGCGTTAAGCTGAAAGGAACAGCCGCTTACGGTAAGGAATTCTTTAAACCGTTTTGGTTCATGTTCCCGATTAAAATTATCGAGGAGTTTGCGAATACTCTGACTCTCGGTCTCCGTCTTTACGGTAACATTTACGCGGGTGAGATTCTGTTGGGATTACTCGCCGGCGGGCTAGCTACTGGTGTGGGCGGGACAATCGCCGCAATCTTACCGACGCTGGCATGGCAAGGTTTCTCTGTTTTCGTAGGCGCAATCCAAGCGTTTATCTTTACAATGTTAACAATGGTGTACTTGTCTCACAAAGTGAGCAGCGACCATTAATATAAACCCAATAAAATTTATTTATTCATACATTTAAAGGAGGAAATTTTCTAATGGGTCTTTTAGCAGCAGCAATTGCAATCGGTTTAGCCGCACTAGGTGCAGGTATTGGTAACGGTCTTATCGTATCTAAAACAGTTGAAGGTATCGCACGTCAGCCAGAAGCTCGTGGTATGCTTCAAACAACAATGTTCATCGGGGTAGCGTTAGTTGAGGCGATTCCGATCATCGCGGTTGTTATCGCGTTCATGGTTCAAGGTCAATAATCAACGCTTACGTTGGTCAAAAAATGGCGAAGATCATTCGTGAGAACCTTCGCCATTCGTTTATGTCTTTTAGAGGTGCGGCCATTAGTCGCGAAATTATTTTTTAAAAATGAAAATAATCGATCTGATATAGAGGAATGACTCTTGAAGGGAGTGAACCCGAGGTGTTAACTACAAGCAGTCTAGTTTTAGGTGCTGCGGCTGAACACAGTGGAATTAATACTGGTGATATCGTGTTCCAGCTTGCGATGTTTATCGTGTTAATGCTCTTGCTCAAAAAGTTTGCATGGGGTCCGTTGATGGGCATCATGAAACAGCGTGAAGAGCACGTGGCTGGCGAAATCACAGCCGCGGAAAATAGCCGCAAAGAAGCAGCAAAACTATTGGAAGAACAACGCAATCTTTTAAAAGAAGCGCGCAACGAAGCGCAATCTATGATGGAAAATGCGAGAAAGCAAGGCGATGTGCAGCGTGAAGAAATCATTGCCGCCGCCCGTGCAGAAGCAGAGCGCTTGAAAGAGGGCGCGAAGCTTGAAATCGAGCAGCAGAAGGAAAAAGCAGTTGCAGCGATTCGCGAACAAGTGGCTCATCTTTCAATTTTGGTTGCCTCTAAGGTAATTGAGAAAGAATTGAATGCAGCCGACCAAGATAAACTCATTAACGAATACATTCAAGAGGCGGGAGATATCCGATGAGCAGCTCGATGGTAGCAAAACGCTATGCGCTTGCTCTTTTACAAATCGCCAAAGAACAGCGGCTTCTGACTGAGTTAGAGGCGGAGCTTCGTGTTGTTAAGGAAGTCCTCCAATACACACCGGAGCTAAATGCTGTCTTGAAATCTTCCAAGCTTACGATTGATAAGAAAAAAGAGATTGTGACGCAGGCATTTGCAGCAGTTAATCAGTATGTGTTAAATACTTTGTTGATTTTGATTGACCGCCACCGTGAAGGCGAAATCGTCAATGTGGCAAACGAATACATTGAGCTGGCCAATCAGGAACTGGGTATTGCCGAGGCTGAAGTGACAAGCACTCGTCCGCTTTCTGACGCGGAACGCCAGGCATTATCGGCTGTTTTTGCTGCAAAAATTGGCAAGAGCTCACTGAAGATTGAAAACTACGTGGATTCCGAGTTGCTCGGAGGCTTAAAGCTTCGCATCGGAAATCGTATATATGACGGGTCATTGCGTGGCAAGTTAGACCGTCTTGAAAGAAAATTGTTAGGCTAAGAATCATAGATAGGGGTGAAACTCATGAGCATCAAAGCTGAAGAAATCAGCGCCCTGATAAAAAAGCAAATTGAAAACTATCAGGCAGAAATTCACGTGACCGATGTTGGTACTGTTATCTCTGTCGGTGACGGTATCGCACGTATTCATGGCCTTGACAATGTCATGGCTGGAGAACTTGTTGAATTCGCAAACGGCGTTATGGGCATGGCACAAAACCTTGAAGAAAATAACGTCGGTATTATCATTCTTGGACCTTTCACTGAAATTAAAGAAGGTGACGAGGTTCGTCGTACAGGACGCATCATGGAGGTTCCGGTTGGTGAGGAACTAATTGGACGTGTTGTTAACTCATTGGGACAACCAATTGATGGCATGGGTCCAATCAATGCGAAAAAAACCCGCCCTGTTGAGCAAGTAGCGACAGGCGTTATGGCTCGTAAATCCGTTCATGAGCCTCTGCAAACTGGTATTAAAGCGATTGACGCCCTTGTGCCAATCGGACGCGGCCAGCGTGAGTTGATCATCGGTGACCGTCAAACTGGTAAAACATCCGTTGCCATCGATACAATCATCAACCAAAAAGGTCAAGACATGATTTGTATCTATGTAGCGATCGGACAAAAAGAATCAACTGTACGTAACGCGGTTGAAACTCTTCGTAAAAACGGTGCGTTGGAATACTCCATCGTTGTGTCTGCATCTGCATCACAGCCTGCTCCAATGCTGTTCTTGGCACCATATGCAGGGGTTGCTATGGGTGAAGAGTTCATGTTCAACGGCAAGCACGTATTAATTGTATATGATGACTTAACAAAGCAAGCATCTGCTTACCGTGAACTTTCCTTGTTACTTCGCCGTCCTCCAGGCCGTGAAGCATATCCAGGGGATGTTTTCTACTTGCACTCACGCTTACTTGAGCGCGCTGCAAAATTAAATGATTCACTTGGTGGCGGTTCGATCACAGCATTGCCATTTATCGAAACACAAGCAGGTGACGTTTCTGCTTATATCCCAACAAACGTTATCTCCATCACTGATGGACAGATTTTCTTGCAATCCGACCTATTCTTCTCCGGTGTACGTCCAGCGATCAACGCAGGTCTTTCCGTATCCCGTGTAGGTGGTTCGGCGCAAATCAAGGCAATGAAGGCAGTTGCCGGTACACTTCGTCTTGACCTTGCTTCTTACCGTGAACTTGAGGCGTTTGCTCAGTTCGGTTCTGACCTTGATAAAGCGACACAAGCAAAGCTTGCTCGTGGTGCCCGTACTGTTGAGGTTCTGAAGCAAGATTTGAACAAGCCGCTTTCTGTTGAGAAGCAGGTTGCAATCCTTTACGCATTAACACGCGGATTCCTTGATGATATTCCATTGCAGGACATTCGTCGTTTTGAGTCTGAATTCCATAATTGGTTAGACCACAACCGCAAAGACCTGTTAGACCATATCACGAAAACGAAGAACCTTCCGGCTGACGAAGATATGGCTGAAGCAATCAACGCCTTCAAAAAGACGTTTGCCGCTTCTGAATAATAGAGTCTAATTTTTAGAATGGCTTTGGGTGGGCGATTGCGTATTCGCGTCGTTCCCCGAGCCCAACATTTCTTTAAATGAGGGTGGTGAGAACCAATGGCATCATTACGCGATATTAAAAATCGGATTAATTCGACGAAAAAGACGAGTCAGATTACCAAAGCGATGGAGATGACCTCGGCAGCGAAGTGGAACCGCGGCGTCCTGAATGCGAAATCGTTCGTGCCTTATATGGAAAAAATCCAGGAGGTTACGGCATCGATCGCAATCGGCGCAGGCGGCGTAGTTCATCCAATGCTGCAGCATCGTCCGGTAAAAAAGACCGGCTATATCGTCATGACATCCGACCGTGGACTGGCTGGAGCGTTCAACAGTAACGTCATCCGTAAAGTCCATCAAACAATCCAAAGTCGTCATAAATCGAATGATGAGTTCGCCATCATCGCCATCGGCCGGGTTGCGCGTGACTTTTTTGTCAAGCGCGGCTATAACGTAGCGCTGGAAATCGTCGGGGTTTCCGACCAGCCAAGCTTCCAGGACATCAAAGACTTGACAAGCGCAACCGTTGGCATGTTCGAGGACAGCACATTCGATGAACTATATATCTATTACAGTCACTATATCAGCGCGATTTCACAGGAAGTTACCGAGAAGAAGCTACTTCCGTTAACGGATCTGACAACTTCTCACAAGCTCACTTCCTATGAATTTGAGCCGAATGCCGAAGAGATTCTCGAAGTTCTCCTGCCGCAATACGCAGAGAGCTTGATTTACGGTGCCCTGCTTGACAGCAAAGCCAGTGAGCATGCTGCCCGGATGACCGCGATGCGCAACGCTACCGATAACGCCAGCGAACTGATTCGCAGTTACACGCTGAGCTACAACCGCGCGCGCCAAGCCGCCATCACACAGGAAATCACCGAAATCGTCGGCGGCGCCGCAGCGCTTGAGTAGAGCTGGACAATGATTTTTGAAAAATAAATGTTCGTTTTTACTATACAGGTTTGGTTTTAACAGAGTAAGTTAGGAGGGAAAACGATGAGCAAAGGACATGTTCTTCAGATTATGGGTCCGGTTGTTGACGTTAAGTTTGAAAATGGTCATCTGCCTGCGATCTATAATGCATTAAGAATTGTCAATAAAGCACACAATGCGTCAGAGGTTGATATCGACTTAACCCTTGAAGTCGCTCTTCATCTAGGTGATGACACGGTTCGTACAATCGCGATGTCATCTACTGACGGGCTAGTTCGCGGGTTGGAGGTAGAGGACACGGGCAGACCGATTTCTGTACCGGTTGGTAATCCTACATTAGGCCGTGTATTTAACGTGTTAGGTGATGTAATCGACCTTAAGGAAGAAATTCCAGCAAGCGAGCGCCGTGATTCGATACACCGCGAAGCACCAACATTTGAAAATCTTTCTACACAGGTAGAACTTCTTGAAACGGGTATTAAAGTAGTAGACTTGCTTGCTCCGTACATTAAGGGTGGTAAGATTGGCCTGTTCGGTGGTGCCGGTGTAGGTAAAACCGTATTAATTCAGGAGTTAATCAACAACATCGCCCAAGAGCACGGCGGTATTTCCGTATTCGCCGGCGTTGGCGAGCGTACTCGTGAAGGAAACGACCTGTATCATGAAATGACAGATTCAGGCGTTATCAGCAAAACAGCGATGGTATTCGGTCAGATGAACGAGCCGCCGGGAGCACGTATGCGTGTTGCCTTGACTGGTTTGACCATGGCTGAATATTTCCGTGATGAGCAAGGACAAGACGTGTTGTTCTTCATCGATAACATCTTCCGTTTCACGCAAGCAGGTTCCGAGGTTTCCGCGCTACTTGGCCGTATGCCATCTGCGGTAGGTTACCAGCCGACACTTGCTACGGAAATGGGTAAATTGCAAGAGCGTATTACATCTACTAACGTAGGTTCTGTTACATCCATCCAAGCGATTTACGTACCAGCCGATGACTATACTGACCCGGCTCCAGCAACAACTTTCGCGCACTTGGATGCAACAACAAACCTTGAGCGTAAGCTTTCTGAAATGGGTATCTACCCTGCGGTGGATCCACTTGCTTCAACTTCTCGTGCATTAACACCTGAGGTTGTTGGCGAAGAGCACTACGAGGTAGCTCGTAAAGTGCAGCAAACATTACAGCGTTACCGTGAATTGCAGGATATCATCGCAATCCTCGGTATGGATGAACTTGGTGACGAGGACAAGTTAGTCGTGCACCGTGCCCGCCGAATCCAGTTCTTCTTATCACAAAACTTCCACGTTGCTGAACAGTTCACTGGTCAGCCGGGTTCATACGTTCCTGTTAAGGAAACAGTTCGCGGATTCAAGGAAATCCTCGAAGGTAAATATGACCATCTTCCAGAAGATGCGTTCCGTCTTGTCGGCCGCATTGAAGATGTGGTTGAAGCCGCAAAACGCATGGGCGTAGAGGTTTAATCCTGTCAGGGAGGGTAAAAAATGAAGACGATGAAAGTCAGTGTTGTATCTCCCGATGGCCCGGTGTATGAATCAGATGTGGAAATGGTTAGTACAAAAGCTCTTACCGGTGAGCTAGGGATTTTGCCTGGTCACGTGCCGATGGTCGCTCCGCTCGAAATTGGCTCTGTCCGCCTGAAAAAGGATGGCAAAACCGAGTTTATCGCCGTCAGTGGCGGATTTCTCGAGGTTCGCCCGGATCAGGTGACCGTGTTGGCACAGGCTGCTGAAATGGCATCTGCGATCGACGTGGAACGCGCCTCTAGAGCGAAGGAACGTGCCGAGCAGCGAATGAAGGATGCGAAACTCGAGCATATCGATTTCAAGCGTGCCGAGCTAGCGCTGCGCCGTGCCATCAATCGTTTGACGGTAGCGGAAAGTAAATAATTTCTAAATTTTTGCTCGGGCAACCGAGTTTATAGGAAAACCCCTTTGGCTGGCTTTTTGGAGTCGGCTGGAGGGGTTTTTTGTGTTGTTGGACTGATTGACCATAATAATCGGGAATCTGACCAGAAAACTTGTTAAAGCGACCAATAAATTTGTTGAAGTGACCAATAAATGTTGCATTCTGACCAATAATATTCGTAAAATGACAAGAATCATCCACAACTTTGATCAAAGAAAGTAGAAAGGGGTGCTATGAGGTCAGCCGCGCGGCCAAGTTCTGTGAGTTTTGGACCAGTTTTGCGTTATTTTGAATGAATTGAGTGCTGCTGAATAAAATTGTAGGGTGAAGGGTTGGGTGTGACGAACGCTTTTCTCGGTGAAATTGGTGTACGGCGGCTTTTTCCCGACGTTTTGGTTTTGTTTTTAAAAAAAGACACGTGAAATTATGAACAAATATTAACAATTCTCACTGACAGGGTTGACGGTTTGTTATTATAGTAGTAAGGTATCCGAATTTTTTAGCATGTACATAGGGCAATTCGCATTTGCTGCACAAATGCTCAGGGGTGGGAGGCTTTTGTCTCTTGACAAGGATAGTGAAAATTTGAATTTTAGTGCCATGTGCCTACACACATTGCGCTTCAGATACCGCTTCAGATTGCAAAATTCTCTAGTTTTCCACCCTTTTGTGAGCGAGCTCACAAGGGCAAAAAAATAGCAAATTTTGCGGCGAATAGAATTCAAATTTTAACTGGTTTGGCTTGTCGACACAAGTTTGTAACAATGCTATAATGAATTCGGTTACAATATTCATTAGTATGAAAATTTACAACATTGGAGGGGATAGACATGGAACTTTTAAATGTATATCAGAATAATTATCTGATAGTGTTTGTGTTTCTGTGTCTTGGGGTTTTGCTGCCAGTGGTGGCATTATATTTGGGGAAGCTTCTGCGTCCGTCTAAGCCCAGCGACGCGAAGATGACCACATATGAGAGCGGTGTTGAACCTTTTCACGATTCACGTGTGCAGTTCAATGTCCGCTATTATATTTTTGCCCTGATGTTTGTTATTTTTGACGTAGAAACAGTATTTTTATATCCATGGGCGGTGGCCTATGACAAGCTGGGCGTATTTGCATTGATCGAAATGTTAATTTTCGTGGTTATGCTGTTAATCGGCCTGGTTTATGCTTGGAAAAAGAAGGTGCTACGATGGATTTAAAACTGGATGGCATTACCGATTTGGAATTGAAAGAGTTGCAGCAGAATGTATTTATGACTTCGCTGGAGCAAGTGAAGGCCTGGGCGCGAAGCAGTTCGCTGTACCCGGTGACATTTGGTCTGGCTTGTTGTGCGATTGAAATGATGGGTGTCGGTGCGGCGCACTATGACCTTGACCGGTTTGGCTCGTTCTTCCGTCCATCGCCGCGTCAGTCCGACTGCATGATTGTGTCCGGTACGGTGACGAAAAAAATGGCGCCGATTTTGCGCCGGTTGTATGACCAAATGCCGGAGCCGAAATGGGTAATCGCGATGGGTTCATGTGCGACGGCCGGCGGTCCGTATGTCAAATCGTATTCCGTGGTTAAGGGTGTCGACCAGATTGTTCCGGTTGATGTATATATTCCAGGCTGTCCTCCGAATCCGGCTGCTTTAATTTATGGCATTAATAAGTTAAAGGAAAAGATTCGCTACGAGGCGAAGACTGGGAAGAAGGTGACCTGATAAATGAGCGGGGAAAAAGATCTCGAACAATTGAAGCGGGAGGCCGTGGCCAAGGCAAAGGCCGAGGCAGCTGCAAAGCGTGCAGCCCGGGCAGCGGCTCAAGGGTCTAGCGACAAGCCTGCTGAAGCGCCTAAGGCTGAGGTGAAGCCTGAACCACCTAAGGCACCGGAAGCTCCGGCAGCAGGCGGGGATGCGGATGATCTTGCCAAGAAAAAGGCGGCGGCAGCAGCGAAAGCAAAGGCCGCAGCTTTAGCTAAGAAAAAGCGCGAGGGAATCGTGGAAGAGGAGCCAGCAACGGTAGAGGTTCCAAAAGTGGAGGAGCTAGCGGTAGAGACAGCAGCGGAAGCGGGCTCGGACTCAGACGATCTCGCTAAGAAGAAGGCAGCGGCTGCAGCAAAAGCGAAAGCGGCAGCATTAGCGAAAAAGAAACGCGAAGGAATCGCAGACGAAACGGATTCACCGGCGGCAGAAGCGAGCGGTGCGGCTTCTGATGACGCCGATGACCTTGCCAAGAAAAAGGCAGCAGCAGTAGCGAAAGCAAAAGCAGCGGCAGCGGCCAAACGCAAAGCGATGGAGCTTGCGGGCGGCGCGGATGCGGGCGTAAGCGCAGCGGACGAAGCGGAGCCAGCTGGAGACGACGCCAAGGCGAAAGCGGCAGCGGCGGCAAAAGCAAAGGCGGCAGCAGCAGCCAAGGCGAAAGCAGCGGCAGCGGCCAAAGCGAAGGCAGCCCGTGAAGGCGGAGCAGAAGAGCCGGCCGGTGACGATGAAAAAGCCAAAGCGATCGCCGCAGCGAAAGCTAAGGCGAAAGCGGCAGCAGCAGCGAAGGCAAAAGCAGCCGCAGCAGCAAAAGGTGGCGCAGCGGGAGCCTCAGACGCAGCTGAAACAGCAGCGGCCCAACCATCACCGAACCAGCCATACTTAGATAAGTATCTCAAGGTAATCGGAGAGAATATGGGACCTGATGTTCTCGAAGATTCTTATATTAATAAACTCTCAAAGGATGTTCCAACTCTAGTGGTCAAGCGCGAGCAGTACTACAAGCTGGCTCAATTTTTGAAATATAATGAGCTGTTGGGATTTGACTACATGTCAGAGCTTCATGGGACAGACTTTGAAACACATATGGAAATTTATGTTCACTTATACTCATACCGAAACCGTCAATCGGTCGCTGTCAAAGTGAAGATTGACCGTGATGACCCGACAATCGAATCCTTGCAGCCAATCTGGGCAGGCGCAGACTGGCCAGAATGTGAAGCGTACGATTTACTTGGCATTAAATTTACCGGACATCCGAACTTGCATCGGATTATGCTTGGCGAAGATTGGGTTGGCCATCCACTAAGAAAAGACTATGAGCCTTATGATGTGGAGGTATAGCCAATGATCAAAACAGAAGAAATGATGCTCAACGTCGGTCCTCAGCATCCGAGTACCCACGGCGTGTTCCGGCTCGTGGTCAAACTGGACGGGGAAATTATTACCGACGCCCAGCCTGTCATCGGCTATTTGCACCGCGGAACGGAAAAATTGGCGGAAAACCTGCAATACACGCAAATCATTCCGTACACCGACCGGATGGACTACCTGTCGGCGATGACGAACAACTATGTCATCTGCCACGCCGTTGAAACGATGATGGGCATTCAGGTGCCGGAACGGGCCGAATACTTGAGGGTAATTGCGATGGAACTCGGACGGGTGGCGAGCCACCTCGTGTGGTGGGGCACCTACTTGCTCGACCTTGGGGCGACGAGTCCGTTTATTTATGCGTTCCGTGAACGTGAAATGATTATCAATATGCTGAACGAGCTTTCCGGTGCCCGCCTGACGTTCAACTATATGCGCGTTGGCGGCGTCAAGTGGGATGCTCCAGAAGGCTGGATTGAAAAAGTAAGAGACTTTATCCCGTACATGCGCGAGCAGCTTGCCGGCTACCACAGCCTTGTGACCGGGAATGAAATTTTCTTGAACCGGGTAAAAGGTATCGGGAAATACACGAAGGAAGATGCGATTCATTACTCGTTGAGCGGGGTAAACCTGCGCTGTACCGGCGTGAAATGGGACCTGCGCAAGGATGAGCCGTATTCGATTTACGACCGATTCCAGTTCGAGGTGCCGACACGTGAGGGCGGCGACGCTTGGGCTCGCTACCAATGCCGTATGGCGGAGGTCGAGGAATCCCTAAAGATCCTCGAGCAGGCTGTCGAACAATTCCCGGCGGAAGGCGCAATTCTCGCCAAGGTGCCAAAAATTATCAAGGCGCCAAAAGGGGAAGCATATGTCCGTATCGAGTCACCGCGCGGCGAAATCGGCTGCTACATTTACAGCGACGGGAAAAAAGAACCGTACCGCATGAAGTTTAGAAGACCATCGTTCTACAATTTGCAAATTCTTCCGAAGCTGTTGAAGGGAGAAAACATCGCGAATATGATTGCGATTTTGGGAGCGATTGATATTGTTCTTGGAGAGGTGGACGGCTGATGATACAAGATATGCTGCAGTCGAGTCCCGGATTATTTAACTTTTTGATTTTCTTTGTTTTAGGACTTGTCCTGTTATTGGTCATTTTGGGGTTCGTAACCTTCGGTATTTTGGCGGAGCGGAAGGTGTTGGGGTATATCCAGCTCCGGCACGGCCCGAACCAGCTCGGCGGCCGCTTCGGGTTGCTGCAGACGGTAGCGGACGTCTTAAAGCTTTTATTAAAAGAAGATATTATTCCGAAATTAGCTGACCGTCCGATGTTCATTTTGGCACCGGTCATTGCTTTCGCACCATCCTTCATGGTTGTGGCGGCGATTCCATTTACGGATCATTTGCAGTTTGCCGACATCGGCGTCGGGCTGCTGTATTATGTGGCCGTTTCCGGGATGACCGTGTTTGGCATGCTGCTAGGCGGTTGGGCCTCTAACAACAAGTACTCGCTGTTAGGGGGCGCACGGGCGACGGCACAGATGATTTCGTATGAAATTCCGCTGGTCATGTCGGTGCTTGGTGTCGTGTTATTGTCAGGCAGCTTGAACTTGAATGAGATTGTCCATGCGCAGGAGCACGGCTGGTTCATTTTGCTGCAGCCGATTGGGTTTATTGTGTTCCTGATTGCAGCGACCGCAGAGTTAAGCCGGATTCCGTTTGACCTGCCAGAATCGGAGTCGGAGCTTGTTGCCGGTTACCATACCGAATACACTGGATTCCGCTGGGCGTTCTTCATGCTCGCCGAGTATGTGTACTTGTTTGCGATGACATCATTAATCGTCGTGCTGTTCTTCGGGGGCTGGCTCGCGCCAATTGGATTCCTCGACTTCATACCGGGGTCCGTCTGGTTTGCCTTGAAATTTAGCGCCGTCCTGTTTCTCTTCCTGTGGTTCCGTGCCACATTCCCGCGGATGCGCGCAGACAAACTGATGGAATTCGCCTGGAAAGTGTTGCTGCCAGTAGCGCTGGGGAACATTTTCTTGACTGCGATTATTAAATCATTGTTCTTTTAAAAAAAGTTTTTGGTGTCAGGCACCAGCCGTGGACACTGTCCACGTGGGGTGGACATCCTGGCGTGTATCAATATAAGCTTGAAAATTTTTAAAAGGGGTGAAAGACGTGCTTGGATTAGCGAAAGGCTTGAAGTATACCCTGAAGCAGTTAACGCGCGAGAAGGTTACGTATGATTATCCGAATGAGCCGCTGCCGCTGCCGGATCGGTTCCGCGGTATTCAGAAGTTCTATCCGGAAAAATGTATTGTGTGTAACCAGTGTGCAAATATTTGTCCGACGGAGTGCATTCAGCTGACTGGCAAGAAGCATCCGGACCCGACGAAAAAAGGGAAAATTATCGATACGTACGATATTAACTTTGAAATCTGCATTCTTTGTGACCTGTGCACGGAGGTGTGCCCGACAGAGGCCATCGTTATGACAAATAACTTTGAGCTTGCTGAGTACAGCCGTGACATGTTATTTAAAAACCTTGAGTATTTGGATGAAAACGACGAAAACGTACGGCAGGTGAATAAAGCATGACCTTAACAGGTGAATTTTTCGCATTTATGGCCTTGGCGCTTGTGGCGATCATCGGCGGCGTGCTTTTACTTAACCTGAACAAAGTCGTTCACATGGTCGTGGCCTTAATTTTTACATTTGTCAGTATCGCCGGAATCTACGTCCTGCTGTCGGCGGAATTCATCGCTGCGGTCCAGGTGCTGATTTATTCCGGAGCCATCACCATCATCATGCTATTCGCCATCATGTTGACGAAGCCGTACGATGATGAAAGCAGTGAATCAAAAGGCGGCAGGCTGAGAAATGTCCTTCTGTTCCTTGGGGTTGTCGGGTTTGCCTTTGCGGTGTATATCGGCATTTACAATTTCCCAATCGATCAGACGCCTAGCGACTTGCATGTCAATAATACGCTGGAAATCGGCAAGGCGCTATACTCACGATTTATTATTCCATTTGAATTAGTATCCGTATTGCTGTTGGCTGCCTTGGTCGGCGCGATTATTTTGGCAAAACGGGAAGATAAGGAGGCGGACAAGGAATGAGTTCAGTCCCCGCTTCAGCCTTCTTGGCATTGGCACTCATTTTATTCTGCATCGGCCTGTACGGTGCGTTAACGAAGAAAAATACGGTTATCGTGTTAATTTCTATTGAATTAATGCTGAACGCCGCTAATATCAATCTCGTAACTTTCAGCAAATACGGGCTGAATCCAAACATCGACGGACAGGTCTTCGCCCTCTTCGCAATGGCCGTTGCCGCGGCGGAAGCAGCCGTTGGCCTTGCAATCCTGATGGCACTGTACCGCAACAAGAGAACCGTCAACATTGATGAAATGGATTCAATGAAGAACTAACATAAAGTAATTTCTACAAATTTGGGGTGGGAAGTTCTCCACTCAAAATTAAGGGGATTTGATAATGATGGAAAATGCATGGCTTATACCGCTTTTCCCGCTATTATCGTTTTTGATCCTTCTTCTGATCGGTAAGCGGCTGAAGGAGGCGAGTGCGTATGTGGGGATTCTCTTCACGCTGGCGTCGCTGGTCTTCTCGATTCTCGTCCTGTTCGAGCGCTTTTCGGAGCCAACCTTCCTCAAGAAGTTTGACTGGCTCACGATAGGAGATCTGCATCTAACAGCGGGTTTTGAAGTGAATCAATTGAATGCATTAATGCTGTTTATCGTATCGCTTGTCAGTTTCCTCGTACATACATACTCAAAAGGGTATATGCACGGCGACGAGCGGATGCCAGTATTCTATGCTTATTTAGGACTCTTTACGTTTGCGATGCTCGGCTTGGTCATTTCGCCAAACCTGCTGCAAACTTACATCTTCTGGGAACTGGTCGGTGTCGGTTCGTTCCTGTTAATCGGTTTTTATTTTTACAAAGAAGAAGCGAAGGCCGCTGCAAAAAAGGCCTTCATCATGACCCGGATTGGCGACGTGGGTCTCCTCATCGGGATGATCTTGCTGTTCTGGCAAACGAAAAGCTTTGAATACAGCGAAATTTTCCAAGCCGTTGAGGCTGGCGCTGTATCGAACACGATGCTGACATTGACCGCCATTCTCATCTTCATCGGGGCGATTGGTAAATCAGGTCAGTTCCCGCTCCACACCTGGCTTCCGGACGCGATGGAAGGTCCGACACCAGTTTCGGCTCTCATCCACGCCGCAACGATGGTTGCTGCCGGGGTGTACTTGGTAGCGGCACTATTCCCGCTGTTCAGCGCAAGCCCGACGGCGATGCTCACCGTGGCGACGGTCGGGGCGTTCACCGCGATTTTCGCTGCCAGCATCGGCTTGGTGCAAACGGATATTAAGCGAGTCCTCGCGTATTCAACCGTCAGCCAGCTAGGCTACATGATGTTGGCGCTCGGCTCTGCCGGCTATGTCGCCGGGGTGTTCCACCTGATGACACACGCGTTTTTCAAGGCGCTTCTTTTCCTGGCAGCCGGTTCGGTAATCCATGCGGTACATACGCAGAATATCGAGGAAATGGGCGGCCTATGGAAAAAATTAAAGCTGACCGGACCGTTGTTCTTGATCGGCACGCTGGCCATCTCCGGGGTTCCGGGATTATCCGGTTTCTTTTCGAAAGACGAAATTTTAGTTGCGGCATGGGAAGGCGGCCATCCAGTGCTGTTCCTGTTAGCGTTAATCGCGGCGTTTATGACCGCATTCTATATGTTCCGCCTGTTCTTCATGGTGTTTACCGGAGAATCTCGCGGACAACAGAAAAATGTGCACGAATCACCATCCGTGATGACCATGCCGATGGTTGTACTCGGCGTACTCGCTGTCATCGCCGGTTATGTGAACACGCCATGGTTCGGTTCCTTCCTCGGTGACTGGTTGGTTGACGGCAACGAAGCCCTCGGCCACGGCCATATCGAAGGCCCAATCTGGATTATGATCGCTGCCACCGTCATTTCCTTAGCGGGAATCTACTTGGCATGGCTCATTTACGGCAAACGCTCGATTGCCCGCGACTGGCTCAGCGGTCAAGGCGGCATGCTGTATACCGTTTTATACAACAAATATTACATTGACGAGTTCTATCAAAAGACTGTGATTGCTTTTACAAACGTCTTCAGCTATCTGCTGCGCTTCATTGACACCTTCATTGTCGAAGGCATCGTCAAGGGCGTCGCAGGAATTGTCCAAGGTCTTGGGGCGACGGGCTCCAAAATGCAGACCGGCCGCACGCAGACGTACGGTACGGTGGCGTTTGTCTCACTTGCGGTGCTCGCAGTCATCTTTGCGTTAACAGGGGGGTATTTACGATGAATCTATCATGGGTACTGACAACACTCGTATTCTCCCCTTTGGCAGGAATTGCCGTTCTAGCGCTGCTGCCAAAAACACAGGAAAAATTGATCAAGCTAATCGGATTTCTGGCCACGCTGCCGCCATTGGCACTTGGGCTTGCTGCCTACTTGCATTTCCTTGACGGCAAAGAATTGTCCGATTTCGCCGTGTCGACCGAGTGGATTCAGTTCCGCGGCATGAACGTCAATGAGCCGATTTACTCGGTTTATTACGAGCTTGGCTTAAGCGGATTTCAACTGCTGCTAGTTGTCTTGACTGCAGTAGTCGCGACGCTGGCGGCGATTGCGGCCAGATACGTAAAGAAAGAATGGAAAGGGTTTTTCATGCTGTTCTTGCTGCTTGAAATCGGCATGCTCGGTGTGTTTACCGCAGAAAACTTGATTCTGTTCTTCCTATTCTTTGAGATTACGCTGATTCCAACCTTCTTCCTGATTGGGAAATGGGGTTATTTTGAAAAAGAAAAAGCCGCTTACAGCTTCTTAATCTACAACGGATTGGGTTCTGCGGTATTGTTAATCGTCATCATGATTCTATTTGCCAAAACAGGCACGACCAATATCGACCTCTTGGCCAATATCATGACCGACGAAACGGCACCTTTATCCGGAGCATTGAAGCTTGGCTTGTTGATTTCGTTATTGGTTGCTTTCGGCGTCAAACTGCCGATTTTCCCATTGCACAGCTGGATGCTGCGCGTGCACGTGCAGGCGCCTCCTGCCGTGGTTATGATTCACTCTGGGATTCTATTAAAAATCGGTGCCTACGGGTTGATCCGCTTCGGAATGGGGATTTTTCCAGAACAGTTTGAAACGCTGGCCGTGGCGATTGCCATCCTTGGCGTGATAAACCTGTTGTACGGAGCGTTCCTGGCATTCATTCAAACCGATTTCAAAATGGTGCTCGCCTATTCTTCGATTTCCCACATGGGAATCGTGCTAATTGGACTTGCGGCGATGAACGAAGCTGGAATCCAGGGAGCGATTTTTCAAGTGATTTCTCACGGATTGATTTCAGCATTATTGTTCTTCCTTGTCGGCGTCTTGTACGAGCGTACCGATACATCGCTGATCGACAACCTTGGCGGACTGGCCAAGGGGATGCCGATTGCAGCCGGGTTTCTGCTCGCTGCTGCGATGGCATCGCTCGGGCTGCCGGGCATGTCCGGATTCGTTAGCGAATTCATGGCCTTCCTCGGCTTGTTCCGCGAGCTACCTTGGATTGCCGCAGTCGGATGCATCGGCATTATCATGACCGCCGCCTACCTGCTGCGGGCCGTGCTTGGCATGACCTACGGAAAGGCGCACCGCGAATTTGTCGGGGTGGCTGACCTAAAAGGCGTTGAATTCGTGCCGGTTATCGTATTAATGCTGTTAATCGTGTTAATTGGTGTTTACCCAAGTGTCCTTAGCTCGCCGCTTCAAGCCACACTTGAGACGCTCATGCTTGGGTTAGGAGGGTGATGAAGGATGAGTCTTGATACATTATTATCATACAACTGGAGCGTCATGGTCCCGGAGTTCATCATCCTTGGCGTGATTGCTCTGTTGACAATCTTTGATTTATTTATGCCAAAAACGTTGGACCGAAAAATCCTTGGCTGGATCGGCATTGCCGCCGTTTTCGCGGCAATGGTGTCCTTGGTGCCTCTTGCCGGCGGTCCGGTCGAGTCGATTCTCGACGACACGTTCCGTTTGGACAGCTTTGCCATCGCGTTTAAGCTGCTGTTGCTCGGCGGTGCCGGTTTGGTACTGTTCCTCGCTGTCAGCTACGAGGCGAAAGAAGGGCTGGAGCTTTATAAAGGAGAGTTCTATTACCTGTTCCTAACGGCCTTGCTTGGCGGAATGATCATGACTTCGAGCGGAGACTTGATCACGCTGTACATCGGTCTTGAATTATTATCGATTTCTTCTTATATTTTGGCGGGCATCCGCAAAAACAATTTGCAGTCCAACGAGTCCGCGATGAAATACGTGATCAACGGCAGTATTTCCTCTGCGATTATCCTGTTCGGGCTGAGCTATGTGTATGGCTTGACCGGTTCGACAAACCTATTGAACATTGCCGGACAGCTGTCGCAGTTGATGGACGGCCAGCAGGCATACCTGCTCGGGTTGTCGTTCTTGATGGTATTGGTTGGCTTGGCGTTCAAACTGGCAGCCGCTCCGTTCCATATGTGGGCGCCTGACGTCTACCAAGGCGCGCCGACACCGGTTACCGCATTCTTGAGCGTTGTCTCAAAAACGGCCGGATTCGTGATTGTGCTGCGGATTATGCTGACGGTGTTTTACTCAGCGGCAACAGACGGCCCGGGTTCAATGCCAATTATGTACGATATGCAAAACTACATTGCTGTCTTGGCGGGAGCGACAATGATCATCGGTAACGTCGTGGCGTTGAAGCAGACAAACATCAAACGACTGTTTGCCTACTCGTCAATCGCCCACGCCGGCTACTTGTTGGTCGCTCTGACGACAATGACACCGAATATTTTCTATACGATGTGGTTCTACCTGCTCGCCTACCTGTTGATGAACATAGGTGCGTTCGCGGTCATCCAGGTGGTAACGGCGAAGACCGGTTCGGAAAAAATCGCTGATTTTGCTGGGCTGTACCGCCGTGCGCCAGTGCTGGCCGTGGCAATGGGTATCCTTTTGGTATCACTTGCCGGCTTCCCGGGCACAGCAGGATTTATCGGCAAGCTGAACATCTTTATCGGAACATTCGTGGTGCAGCAGCCACACTACGTGCTGGCATCGATCATGATCGCGACCACGGTCGTGTCGTACTTCTACTACTTCGGCATCATGGTGCAAATGTTCTTCCGTCCAGCCGCCGACGAAAGCAAATTCAACATCCCATTCGGCATACTAGTTGTGTTGATCATTGCAGTCGTCGGAAGCATCCTATTCGGAGTCATGCCAAACCTGGCATTAGACTTCATGCACAACAACCTGGACGTGCTCATGGACTTCTTTAGTCAGGGGTAGGTTTCGACTGTTTGAATGGTGTAAAGGGTGTTATTGGTGTCATTGGTTTCATTGGTGTCAGGCACCACTCGTGGACAAATTGGGGGATTTGTCCTCGTGGGGTGGACACTTTAAGTATATACGGTCAATAAAGGGGTTTTTAAAGGGAAAGAAGAGGTTGGGGGACCTCTTCTTTTTTTGTGGGCTTGGTTCTGCAGACAAAATGGGTGGAAGAAGGAGCGGGAATGTCCACAGGAAGTGGTTCTGCGGACAAAACCGACCGAAAAAGGAGAGGAAATGTCCGCAGGAATGCACTTCTTAAAGGAAACAGGCCTTCGTTGTGGAATATTTATTTAAGATATAAATAAAGAAAGTTTGTGGGGGATTTTATGATTTGGTTTTTGTTGATTGTCTTAATAATGGCTTTTTTGATGGGGTTTTTCCAGGTTCCAATCTTGATTATGTACGGTATCCTCGCCGTTTTATTCATTATTTTCTTGATGCGAAACCCACTTTTATTCGGAAAAGATCCCGAAAAGATGCTGGCAACTTTAAGGAAATCAAAACGGCCGTTCTTCCAATTCTTATACCATTTCCTTGATTTCAATTGGCCAGAAGCAGAAAAGGCAATCGAAAGAATCCGGCCTGGAAGTTCCAAAACGATGGCAGAAATCATGCTGCTCCTTGAGCAAAAGCAATACGGGAGGGCAAAGGAATTATTAAGCCAAATGCGCGAAAATAAGTCCAAGTGGTATGCCTTTGCGTATATTGCCATAAACGAGGACGATGTCGAAGCATTCAAACAACATAAGGGGAAAATAAAGGATCACTTTTTACTAAAAACGCTGGAGGTCGACCAGGCGGTTCATGACGGCAGACGGGACGAGGCAATTGCCATGCTCGAAGCCATCATCCCAAAGCTGAGAGGCCTCAAGTTATTATCATCCGTCCGATTTCACAAGCAAATTCAGGAAGGAAGGATTTGAAAGTGGTTAGACAAGGGCGTTGTGTGGATTAGAGTAAACGGTAAGATAACAGTCACAAGGAGCTCCACATCGGTTAAAGGTAACCAACACGTCCCTAGCACACCGCGTAAAGGGATGCATTCGCAAGAACGATCTATTGGCAAGATTAGGCGGAGATGAATTTGTCATCTTAATGAATGAATTGAATGACAAACAAGAGGCAATTCACATAGCTGAAAGGATCATACATTCCTTGCAAATTACTTGGAAAATACAAAGCTTTGACAGGAAGATATCAGCCAGTATCGGGATCTCATTCTTTGACGATTACAACCAAGACGTTAAAAGCTTGTTGAAACATGCGGACGTAGCCTTGTACAAAGCAAAGGAAAAAGGCAGAAACAATTTTCAAGTCTATGGGTGAGTGGCGGCGGTGCTTGTCGTTATAACCTAGTGATGAATTTGAAAAAGAAGAGGCGACGGGGCCTCTTCTTTTTGCTTATTTTCAAAGTCTTGTTGTATTTATCGCGATTTTGAAGTGTTTGTGTGCTCATCGATCAACTTTTCTGATTGCATTGGGTCGGGCTTGAGGTGTTCTTTACGGAGCTCCGGTTCTGTTTTTGCTTCTTCCATTTCATTCCCCAGTCTTTCGACTTCTTCATAGTCTCGGGCCATCGAGCTGTTATTGGCCTTCTCAATCGGGGTTGAGCCGCCTTTCAGGGAGGAGCCGGAGGTATTGTTGAGAGCGGAACCATTCTCCCCCGCAATCGAGCCTTTATTCAAGGTTGCCTCATTCTCCCAATCATCCGTGCCTCTGTCCAAGGTTGAACCGCTCTCCCTGGCAGCAGCGACCTCGTCCAAAGCACTCCTGCTTTCCAAGTCTATATTTTCGTCAATCGTTGACCCCATTTCACGAGATTTAATGCCCGCACCCGGTGCATCCGGAAATGGCCTTTTCTCGGAAATGAACTCGTCCTCCTTATGCTCCCGTACTCCTTTGGGGTGACCAGCCACTAGTGTAGCGGTGCTGTCCTCCATATGATTATGAATATAATTTCGGTCATTTATGTGATCGTCCGACCTTTTCTCCACAAGCACGAGGATTTTCCCTTCCTTAATCGAGTTTTCATAGTACTCTGCTTCCTCATCAGGAATGCCCATTCCGACGAGCGCACCGGTCAATCCGCCCAAGCCTGCACCGGTAACCAAACCCACAATACTGGTCGCAATCGGTCCGGCGGCGATTAACGGGCCGATTCCCGGGATCGCCAACGCGCCGGCGCCGGCCAACAACCCGGTAACACCGCCAATTGCCCCACCGGCAATCGCCCCAGTCGCCGCCGACTCTTCTACGGCCGCCCCAGTTTCCTCCGTAACATGATCAACACGCTTCCCGATTACCGAGATTTCATTTTGGCTGTAGCCTCTTTTTAACAGCTGATCAATTGCGGCAATCGCTTCCTGTTCCGTATCATAAACTCCGACAACATTTTTTTCATGCTTGTCCATTTGCGTTCCTCCTCTATAATAGTAGATTTCTATAAACGAACACGGTCATTAATCCGTTAGCTTGTCCTTGACCTCACCGTATCCTTCTTTTAATTTCCCTTTCGCCTTGTCGACCTTCCCTTCGGCGACCTGAGACTGGTCATCGGTTAACCGGCCCCATTGCTCCTTAAGCTCACCTTTTACCTGATCAACACTGCCTTTTACTTTATCTTTATTCATGGTTACATCCTCCTTATATTTGTTTCTTTCCGTTATTCCTGTTGAAAAAAATTACTGCTGATCCTTGCTTTTTTCATTAAGTTCCTTTTCGACGTCTTTCATCGCTTCTTTAATATTTTCCTTTGCTTCTTTCATCGTACCTTTAGCATCATCTTTTGTTTCTTGGTCAATTTGGTCCTTTTGCTTGCCATCGCTAATGCCGTTATCCTGGTCGACGCCATCACCGCAGCCGGCCAAACCGCCAAAGGTCAATAACGCAGCCATACCGGCAACGACTAAATTCTTGCGATTCAAATCCATTCGATTTCCCTCCCAAAAATTTTTATGAGAATCAAAAGCAGCTAAGCTCCCGATTCGTTTGCCGTGCTCTCCTTATATTCCCAGTGGAAAAATAGATGAAACATTTTTTTGAAGGAATTTAGCCCACTTTGTCGTTATAAAAAGGAAATTCTCTATTGAAAAACCACACTTGCTAGAAAACAAGTTTCAATTTTTCCAAACGTGGTTATATACCTATCAGAGCGTGATAAACCAACACCAACAATACAGAGAAAAGGAGAGGTTTAAATGAATTTGCATGATATGACGGCAGGATGGTACATATATACCGACCGGCTGCCGAACCTGATTTTTGCACTTCTTATTTTATTAGTCGGCTGGCTAGTCGCCAAAAAGCTCGGCAAGGTTGTCGAAGCTGCCCTAAGAAAAACAAGCTTTGACGACCGGCTTTTTTCAAACTTCGGCACCAAGAGGTACCCTTCAGAAAAAATCATCGGAAAACTGGTTTACTATTTATTGCTGGTGCTTGTGTTGATTATCTTCTTTAATATGCTAAACCTGAGTTTTATCGCCTCACCACTCGTGAACATGCTGTCGTCGATCACCGGCGCGATTCCAAACGTATTAAAAGCGGCGCTGATTCTGCTGTTTGCCTGGGTCATTGCCACCCTCCTGCGCAAAGCGTTTGAGAAAGGCGCAGCCGCCATCCATTTGCCAGCACGATTAATAAAATGGAACATGGCCAAGACCGAAATGGATGGCCGCGAAAAAGTGGCCAACATCGCCAACGCGCTGTTCTACTTCGTCCTGCTCCTGTTCTTACCTGGAGTCCTTGGCGCGCTACAAATCGACGGTGTTTCGGAACCGGTTGAAGGCATTCTGACAAGCTTCTTGTCCTTTATCCCGAAACTATTTGCCGCGGCGATCATTTTATTTATCGGGTGGCTGATAGCGAAATTAGTCCGTGATATCCTGACTAATTTTTTAAACAGTATGGGCACAGACAAATTGGGGGAACGGTTAGGGGTCACAGGCAAGCTTGACCTCGCTGGTATTGTGGGAAATATCGCGTTTATCTTAATCTTGATTCCTACCATCATCACTGCTTTGGAAAAATTGGATTTGGAAGGCGTGTCCGCGCCGGCCATTGCAATGCTGCACAAAGTAGTGACGCTGATTCCGAATATTGTTGTGGCCGTGCTCTTGATTTTGGCGGGGATCTGGCTCGGAAAATGGGTCGAAACCTTCGTCGCGCAAATGCTGTGGCGCCTACGATTTGATAATCTATTTTACCAAATGGGAATCGGCTCCTTAACGCCCCAGCAGCCAAAGTACAGCCTATCGCAGCTTGTTGGGCTCCTTGTAAAAATAGTCATTGTCCTGTTGTTTACCGTGGAAGCCTTGCAAATTGTCGGTTTAGACTTCTTGGTAACACTGGCGTCAGCCGTGCTGGCCTACCTGCCGATGGTATTCGCCGCACTGGTCATCTTAGGCATCGGTCTGTACGCCGGAAATCTGGCCGAAAGGATTGTCAAAAATGTGGTCAAGAAGAGCTATGCCCGGACACTTGCGCTCACAGCCAAGTATGCCATTTTCGCCGTAACCATCTTTATGACACTCGACCAGTTGGGCGTGGCTCATTCCATCGTCAACGCTGCGTTCATTCTCTTGTTGGGCGGGCTGGCGCTCGCGTTTGGACTGTCATTCGGCCTCGGCGGCAAGGAATTCGCCGCAAAATATTTACGCAAGCTGGATGATAAGCTTGATCAAAATATGAGACCGTAATCTTGGAATAGGGCTCGAAATACAATCCGAATCGCCAGCCGATTTCGGATTGTTATTTTTTAAAAAAGAGAGGAGGGATGCCGGATGATGGTGAATTTGTTGTTGATTGTTCTGCTGATCTTGTTCACCGGCTTTTTTGTCGCAGTGGAGTTTGCGATTGTCAAGGTACGGCCGTCGCGGATTGATGAATTGATCCTGGAAAAGCGGAAGGGTGCGCTTGCGGCGAAGCAAGTGGTTACGCACCTCGATGAATACCTGTCGGCTTGCCAGCTGGGCATCACGGTGACAGCGCTCGGGCTCGGCTGGCTCGGGGAACCGACTGTGGAAAAATTGCTGCACCCGTTATTCGCAGCGTTACATCTAAACGAATCGCTGACCGAGCTATTTTCCTTTGTCCTTGCCTTCGTTTCTGTCACGTTTCTACATGTCGTTGTCGGTGAATTGGCGCCGAAGACGGTCGCCATCCAGAAAGCGGAGGCAATCACGCTGCTGTTCGCCAAGCCGATTATTTGGTTTAACAAAATCATGCATCCGTTTATTTGGGCACTGAACGGCTCGGCGCGGGCGCTTGCCGGTGTTTTCGGCTTAAAACCGGCCTCGGAGCAGGAGCTTGCTCATTCCGAGGAAGAGCTGCGGTTGCTGTTGGCGGCGAGTCTCGAGCAGGGGGAAATTAACGAGAACGAGTATCAGTATGTTAACAATATTTTTGAATTTGATGAGCGCACAGCCAAGGAAATCATGGTGCCGCGGCTGGAAATGAGCTGCATCTCGGTCGATGACCCGGTGCAAGAAGTCCTGCAAAAGCTGAAGACAGAGGGGTATACCCGCTATCCGGTCGTGGAAGGCGATAAGGACCATGTTATCGGCGTAATGAACGTAAAAAGGTTTTTAACAGCAAGATTGATGAATAAGGGTTTATATGAAAATTGGAAAATCAAATCGTATATTCAGCCGGTGATTCGGGTGATTGAAACAATTCCGATTCATGATTTGCTGGTGAGAATGCAGATGGAGAGGATTCACATGGCAATCTTGCTGGATGAATACGGCGGCACCTCGGGGCTGGTGACGGTCGAGGACATCATCGAGGAGATCGTCGGCGAAGTCCGCGATGAGTTTGATGCCGATGAAGTCGCCGAAATCCGCGAGATTGCGGAAAATCACTATATTGTCGATGCCAAAGTGCCAATCGCGGCGGTCAACCAGCTGCTCGACATCACCCTGACCGCCGAGGACGTCGATACGATTGGCGGCTGGTTCCTCACACAATACAATGCAGCGCAAATCGGCGCCGGTGCCGTTGTCGAAGCGGAGGGCTGTATGTTCAAAATTCATGAAGCAAGTGGCTACCACATTTTATATTTGGAGATTCAAAAGATATGAAGCGAACAGGAGCATAAAAAGAAGACTGGCAGTAAGCTGAACTGCCAGTCTTTTTATATGGGAGGGTAGCCGAGGTCAGGAATGTTTCTTCATGACGTCAATGTCGTGCTGGAACGTTTCGAGCATCACTTTTTTGTTTCCGTACAGAAGGAGTTGGTCGCCTTCATGGAGGGTGGTATAGTAGATATTCTTTCGAATCGTGAGGTTGCCGCGTTTGATGAATAGGACGGTGAGGTCCACCTCATCAATGTTAGGGACGACCTTCCGGATTGTCCGGTTGGCAAGTTGGGAATCTTCATATACCCGAAGCCCGATCATCGTGTCTTGGTTGCTTTTTAAAAAAATCTCCCCGATAGGATAATCGGCAAGCTCAATTGTCTGTTCCATTTTACGATTAAAAAAATAGAATAAAAGCCTTTGAACGCTGCTCAGCTTCAGAATAGCTAATACGAGGAGGACGGCCGCCGCCGCGGTACCGATTTCCTTCAGCCGGAGCCCGTTTGACAGGAATTCACTGATTGAGGAGATGATGACGGCCATCGAAAAGACGCCGAACAGGATAAGGAAGGTGGCCAGCTTGCGGCGAATCGGGTGCCCGGAAATCAACTCCGACTCGTCCGTTGTGAAGCCCGTGCCCGTCATCATGGAAATCACCTGAAACCGTGACACCTCAACCTTTAGCCTCGTCAAGCGAAACAAAACTACAAAGATCTCAATCACTGTAAAAATGATCATAAAGTAGATCAGCAGGAAAAATATCATCAAGGTCACCTCACATAAAGCAGGGGACAGCCCGTGTGGCCCCTCCCATGGTCATTCGCGATGACATGGCTGGAGCCAGGAGAACTGTCCCCGAGGTCAGGTTACTGAATTTTTTCATTATAGAATTGTACGGAGTACATGGCGCCTTCGTCGACCATTTTATTGTCTTCGATATCGCGCGGGTGGGGGTTGCCGCCTTTTTCAATCGGCAGCTCCTCTGATTTTTGGAATACATTCGGCTTGATTTTCCGTTTCCAGTCCCGCAGCAGCGTCTCCGCCTTGACCCGATTCGGTTTATTCGATAACCACAACGCGGCCGACGCACCAGCACCAACAGCTAACAATGTTCCCATTTTTAATGCTTTTGCCATTGTTATTACCTCCTTTTTTTAATAAATACCCTATCTTTTAAAAATGAAACCCATGTTTTTGTTAAGGCCGGTTTTTTGCCAAAAATGAAACCCATATTTTGTGAAAGCCGGCTTTTTGAAAAATGAAACTATCTTTTGCTATGGCCGGTTTTCTGAAAAAATTGTCCATGTTTTGCAGAGGCTTGTTTTATAAGAAATCAAAATGTTTTGTTAAGACCGGTTTCGGGAATGAAATACTGAGACCTAAAGGGGGGATTCCGGTGGAGACTTTGTTTGGTAAGAACAAGTGGAAATGGGTGCAGGCCAAGCCTGAGGAGATTGAGATGCCCATCAATGACACCAATCGTGTGCGGGTTAGCTGCCTGGACAACGGGGAAAAGGTGGTCAGGGGTTCACTCGTTTATAGGCAAGATTTTTCTAAGGAAGAGGATTATCAAATCTTCCATTTTCAATTGACAAGGGAGGAGCTGGTGACGGTAGATTTGGACTGGGAGGCGCCGAATCCGGATTTGTTTCACCGGCAGCTAGACCAGATGGAAACCGCCGTTGATGGGTTTTTATTTTTCCTGGGGGAGTTGGTAAATGATCTGCTGGTGGAAATTGATCAGTTTGAGGCGGAGCTCAAAAAGCTGGTCTGGTGCGTGCGCAATCGGAATGAGACGGGGATTCTTGAGCTTGTCTATAAGCGGCGTCATGAATTAATGGTGGCGAAGGGGCTGCTGATTCCGTTGAACGAGCTGCGGATGGTCATCGACGAAATCAATCTGCATTCCAGCCCCACGGTGTTCACCGCGACCTGCAAGCGGATGGAGCGGGCGCAGGCTTTGCTGGGGGAATATGAGCAGATGCTTGATTCGATGATCAACCTTGAGGAAGTGATCTCGTCGCATCGCGGCAACGAAATCATGAAGACCTTGACGGTGATGACGACGGTTTTCACCCCGGTGATGGCGTTCGGTGCCTTGTGGGGGATGAATTTTAAGCACATGCCGGAGCTGCAGTGGCCGCTTGGGTATGGGCTGTCGCTTGTCATGATTGGGGTCTCGACGGCCTTGCTGTATGCCTATTTAAAAATGAAAGGCTGGACCGGCGACCTGTTAAAAGGGAAAAAGAAGGGGTCATTTTTTCAATAAGGCACTCCCAAAAACTCCTACTATTGTGCTAGGTCATCTGGGTCATTCGGATAATTAGCATATTTTGGTATAATACTATAAAAATTTTTAAAAAAAATAGGTTTTGGACATAAACAAGGTGGGTATATAACCAATAATATCATTTTGAGGTGAGGATGGATGAATATCACAATAAACAAAAAGCAAAGTGATCAGGGGGTTGTCGTAAAAGTGGCCGGGGAGATTGATGCGTTTACGGCTCCGCAGCTGCGGGAAGAGTTGGCGGCTCTGGCTGACGGAAATAGCAAAACAATTATCGTCGATCTGCAGGACGTAACGTATTTGGATAGTACCGGTCTTGGGGTGTTCGTTGGGTTGTTTAAACAAATGAAGAGTAATGGCGGCGAGATGAGGCTGACGAACCTGTCGGACAGGCTCCAGCGGCTGTTTGAAATCACTGGATTAAGCCATGTGATGCAAATGAAAGGATAGGGGAATGGGTGACGTGATGGATTATATTGAAATGAAAATTCCGGCCAAGCCGGAGTATGTTGGTGTGATGCGCTTGACACTGTCAGGTATTTCCAGCCGGATGGGCTTTACATACGAGGAAATAGAGGATATGAAAATTGCCTTAAGTGAGGCGATCACCAACGCCGTTCAGCACGCGTATGCCAAAGAGGAAGGCGGCGAGGTAATTGTCGGCTTTGGGATTTACGAGGACAAGCTGGAAATGGCAGTAGCCGACAGCGGCAAGAGCTTTAACTTTATGCAGAAGAAACAGGAACTTGGCCCTTATACGGAATGTAGTACTGTGGAACAGCTTTCAGAGGGAGGGTTAGGCCTATATTTGATAGAAACGCTGATGGATGAAGTCCGAGTGTTGAACAATTCCGGAGTAACGGTCTTCATGGCGAAGTATCTGAGTGGGGAGCGTGAAATTCATGACACAACCATCGGAAACCAGGAGACGAAGTAAGGAAGAAATTGAGGCGCTGATTCAGGAGTTTCAGGAGACGGAAAGTCCGGAGGCTCAAAATGCCCTAGTGGGGCAATACACGGCCCTGGTCGGGAGCCTTGCCCGAAAGTATTCCAAAGGGAAAAATTATCACGAAGATATCGTCCAGGTGGGGATGATTGGGTTGTTATCGGCGATCCGAAGGTTTGACGTCAGTGTCGGCCGGCCGTTTGAGTCGTTCTTGATTCCGACGGTGATTGGCGAGATCAAGCGATTTTTACGGGACAAAACCTGGAGTGTTCACGTACCGAGGCGAATCAAGGATGTATGGCCGAAGCTGAAAACGGTGGTGGATGAGCTGACGAATCAGTATCAACGCTCACCGAAGATCCACGAAATCGCCGCCTATTTGGAGATGTCCGAGGAGGAAGTGTTAGAGGCGATGGAGATGGGGAAGAGTTACCAGGCCGCCTCCGTCGACCAGTCGATTGAACAGGGTTCCGAGGGCAGCACGGTCACAGTGCTCGATGTCGTCGGCACCCCTGATGAAGGATTTGAGAAAGTCGATCAGAAACTGTTGCTCGAAAGCGCTCTGGATGTGCTGTCAGAGCGGGAAAAGGCGATCATTCATTGTACGTTTATTGCGAATAAAAGCCAGCGGGAGACTGGCGAGTACCTGGGCATTTCGCAAATGCACGTGTCGCGGCTGCAGAAAAAAGCGCTGGCAAAACTGCGGAAGGAGCTGGCGAGCGGGGGGCAGACCCTTGATTCAATATTGCGGTGACTGGATGGGGGAAAGCCCCTTGATACGGTATTGCAGTGAATAGATGGGGGAAAGCCCCTTGATACGGTATTGCGGTAAATAGATGGGGGACAGGCCCCATTGTGGTAACGCGGTAAACAATTTATCTCACCAACTCAAGAAGATTGGGGGCAGCTATGAATATTGTAATTGTCGATGATAATTTGACGAATTTGATGATAATTGAAAAAATCCTGCAGAAGGGCGGTTACGATAAACTGGTGTCACTGACGTCGGCCCGGGAGCTGTATGACTATTTGCAGTTAGATGCGGACAAGCCACTTGAGGTGCCAGTCGACTTGATTTTGATGGACCTGATGATGCCGGAAATCGATGGAATTGAGGCGTGCCGGACGATTCTCGCCACCGAGCGGTTCCACGACCTGCCGATTATTTTTGTCACAGCAATGGGTGATTCCTATAAAATGGCCGAGGCCATGGACGCCGGCGCACTGGATTATGTGATGAAACCAATCAATAAGGTGGAGCTACTGGCCCGGATGCGCTCGGTGCTTCGCCTGAAACACGAGAAAAATTTACGCAAGGAGCGCGATAAACGAATTCAATTTGAGCTGGACTTGGCCAAGCAGGTCCAGCGCAGCGTGCTTAGCAAACCGCTGACGAACGACGATGTCAGGATTTCAGCGGTGTACAAGCCATCATTCGAGCTTGCCGGTGACTTGTACATCTGGTATCAGATTAGCCCCAACCGCTACGGGGTTATTTTGCTTGATATGATGGGCCACGGGATTTCGTCGTCACTCGTGTGCATGTACATATATTCGGCGTTGAAGGATACGATTACAGGCCTGGGTGATCCGGAAGCCGTGATGCAGGAGCTGAACCGGCGCATGAACCAGCTTCATATGCCGGAAAGTCTAATAAACTACTATTTTACTGCTATTTATTTTGTTTTGGACACCGAAAACCGGACAATTGAGTATGTCAATGCCGGTCACCCGGCGGGACTTGCGCTGGTCGATGGGCAATTGCAGCAGCTGGATCAGGGCTGTTGCGCACTTGGGTTTTTCGAAAAAATAGAGGTAACAAAAGGGGTAATTCCCTATCAGGAAGACGCACGGATTCTGCTGTTTACCGACGGGCTGTCGGAGTGGTTGGAGGAGGAATACGACGACGCGAGGGTGAAGCTGGTCGATGGCCTGCGGGCGACGGAGGATCCTGAGGCCCTGTTAGAGGCGCTGCTGCCAAGCGCCGAACCCCTCCAGACCCAGAAGGACGATATGTGCTTGGTGATGATTTCGACCAGGTGATTTTTTTAAAAAATTGTTTGAAAAATAAGCGAAGAAATTCCGTTTAAATTGGGAAATATCCATATTTCCCTAAAAATAAGGGGAGTTTTTCCGCTTATCTTATAAAAATGGTTGGATTTTGCCTTATTTAGAGCAGTTAAGCGGAAATTCTCCGCTTATTTCTGCTTCTTAAGTCTCGACTCTATACATTAGCCGGAAATTCTCCGCTTATGAATTCCTATACCTACACGAAAATCAACATAGAACAAATTCCTATTAAAAAACGGGTGCCGGCGAAGAGCCAGCACCCAGTCGTGTTGTCTGCAATTATTCCGCGAGATACGCTTTCAGCATCCAGCGGTGTTTTTCCAGTGAGGCCCGAATCGACGTGAAGAGATCGGCGGTAGGTTGGTCGTCGTTGTCCTCGGCCGAGGTGATTCCTTCGGTAAGCTCTTTACAAATGGCAGTCAGGTCATCGGCCAGTGTCCCAACCATATCCTGTGTCGACTCGTCGCCGGTTGCCTCCGAAATCGTAGCCATCTCTAAAGCGCCTTGCAGGGTGGAAATCGGCGTCCCGCCCAAGGCCAACAGCCGCTCAGCGATCGTATCGACATGGAGGGCCGCCTCGGTATACAATTCTTCAAACTTCACGTGCAAGGTGAAAAAGTTCTCACCTTTTATATACCAGTGGTAATGATGCAGTTTCATATACAGGACCGAAAAATTCGCCACCTGTTTGTTCATCGTCTCCGAAAGTATAGTAGCTTGATTCTTTGTTCTTGTTCTAGCCATTTTTCAAAACCTCCATTATATGGTGATACTTTGTGCATACCCGCCGGCCGCCCATTTGAAACTAGGAAATTTTCCAAAGGGAAAATAGCCCCAGGACAGATGCCCCATTGGGTGAAATTAATAGAAACGATATGATAGAAATAGAAAAAACAGAAGGGGGTGGCCGTGATGAAGGGCTTCAACTACAGCATTCATGCCAAAATCATTACTGGCTATTTGACGATCCTGGTTTGCCTCGTCCTGTCCCTGCTGATTGTGATCAATAGGATGACGGCGCTTCAGAATGAGGTTGAATTCATTTCGAAGCACGATCTCGAGGTTCACAACCTGGCTAATCAGATTCATAAAAATGTCCTCGACATGGAAACCGGGATACGCGGCTATGTGCTGACCGGGCAGGAGGAGTACCTCGAGCCGTACCATCAGGGCAACCGCAGCTGGCTCGACAACTACAACAAGCTCTATTCTTTGTTGAAAAATAACAGCAGCCAGCAGCGCAATCTGGAGGAAATTAAGCCACTGATTCAAAACTGGGTGACTAATACAGGCGAATACTCAATCAATCTAAAGCGGGAGGGAAATAACGCGGAGCTGGCCAAGCATTTCGAGCAGCAGACGGGCAAAAAGGTAACCGACCAGCTCCGCACCCAGCTGACTTCTTTTTTGGAAAAAGAGAAGAAACTCACCGAGGAGCACACCAGTGACCTCAGACAAAACAATACCAATTTAAAAATTACTCTATACGCGATTATCATCTTGGTCACAGTGATTACGATTGCAACCGCATTGGTCCTGTCGAATTCGATTGTCAAAACGATTAAGCAGGTCGTGAGGGCGATTCAGAATATTACCGATTCAAAGGTGGACTTGGCGACGAGGATTAGCGTGAAGACGAATGATGAGACGCGCGAGCTCGCCGAGGCGATGAACAGCCTGCTTGGCAGTCTCGAAAAACAGCAATGGGTGCAAAAAAGCATGACCGACATTTCCATGATGTATCAGGGGATTACCGACATCAATGAGCTGGCGCAGAAGTTCATCACCCGGCTCGCGCCGCTGCTTAACTCCTGCTACGGGGTCCTCTATCTGCGCCGGACGCAGGGCGGCGAGGTCGATTTCGTCAAGGTGGCCGGTTATGCGACGGAGGATGATGAGGTAACCGTGAAGACCAGTTTCCGGTTCGGAGAAGGCTTGGTCGGCCAGGCCGCGCTTGATCAGCGGATTTTTCTCATCGACCAATTACCGGAGGAGCACATGAAAGTAACGAGCGGCTTGGGCGCGTCGTCCCCAAGGAATTTATTGGTTGCTCCGATTTTATACGAGGGCCGGGTGGAGGCAGTCGTCGAGTTTGCAGCGTTGCAGCCATTTCTCTCAAAGCACCTGACCCTGCTTGACCTGCTGCAGGACAAGTTCGGCTCCTCGATTTCCAGCGTACTCGGCCGGATGGAGGTCGAGCGGCTGCTGGGCGAGTCGCAGGTCATGACGGAGGAACTTCAGGCGCAGTCCGAAGAGCTTCAGGCTCAATCCGAGGAATTGCAAATGCAGCAGGAGCAACTGAAAATCACCAATGACTATTTGGAGGAGCAGAGGCAGTTTGCCGAACAGCGGGCGTACGAGCTGAAAAAAGCGAAGGACGAGCTCGAGGATTATTCGCGCAAGCTTCAGGCGAGCTCGCAGTACAAGTCCGATTTTCTGGCGAATATGTCGCATGAGCTGCGGACGCCGTTGAACAGTATTTTGATTTTGTCACAAATGATGATGGAAAACGGTGCGGATATGGACGAGGACGAGGTCGGCGAATACGCCCGTGTCATTAACACGTCCGGCGTCGATTTGCTGCGGCTGATTGACGACATCCTCGATTTATCGAAAATCGAAGCTGGAAAAATTGAAATTTTAACAGATGAAGTCAATGTCACCGAGCTGCCGCAAACACTGAAAAGCTTGTTCGACCCGGTCGCAGCGAAGAAGAATGTGGCGTTTGAGGTCGTGACCGAACCGGATGTGCCGCCGGTCATTTCAACAGACGGCCAGCGCCTCCAGCAAATTTTGAAAAATTTGCTGTCCAATGCATTCAAGTTTACTGAACAGGGGTCGGTGACGGTACGGATTGCGCTGGCCAAGGCTGGGAAAATCGGCCAGGGTCCGGGTGGCGTGTTCGAGGAGTATGGGAAAATCGACCAGGGTCTGGCGAGTGCAACTGGAAAACTGGGTCAGGGTCCGGCGAATGCAACTGGAAAACTCGACCAGCATGAGGATAACGTGGCCCAGAACCTGCCACAATGGCCAGCCGGGTCTCCGGTATTGGTGATTTCGGTAACAGATACCGGCATTGGCATTCCGGAGGATAAACAGCAAATTATTTTTGATGCATTCCGGCAGGTGGACGGAACGACCAACCGGCAATATGGCGGTACTGGGCTCGGCCTTTCGATTTGCCGTGAATTCACCCGTTTGCTTGGCGGTGCCCTCGAAGTTGAGAGCGAGGTCGGCAAGGGCAGCACGTTTACGTTGTATATCCCGAGCAGACTTGAAGTCGAGCAGGAAGTGTTTTCAGCATTTGAAGAAGTCGCTGCCGGACGTGTAGTGGAGGAGGCGGCTGAGTCTGTGGCCTGGCTCGAGGAAGACTCGGTTGAAGCTGAGCAGGCTGAGGCGGAATGCAGCTCCGATGATGAGTTATTTAATGGAAAGAAAGTGCTGCTTGTCGAGGATGACAGCCGCAACGTGTTCGCGTTGGTAACGGCGCTTGAGCGCAAGGGTGTCACGGTCAAGGTCGCGAAGAACGGACGCCGGGCAATCGAAATGTTGCGGGACCAAGCCGATTTTGACCTGATTTTTATGGACATCATGATGCCAGTCATGGGCGGCTATGAGGCGATGACGATCATCCGCGGCGAGCTTGGACTCTTGGATCTGCCCATCATCGCGCTGACCGCCAAGGCGATGAAGGGTGAGCGCGACAAATGCATGGAGGCGGGCGCCTCCGATTACATCACTAAGCCGTTGAATATTGACCAGCTATTCTCCTTGATGCGGGTTTGGCTGACAGAGCAGGTGAAGCCGGAGTGAACAGTTTAACAAGGCCACCATTGGGGTGGAAGTCAGTTGAAGTCGACGCTCGACAACCGGAGGCGACTTTTGAAAAAAATACAAATCCTGCTGTGGAGCCAATAGCAGAGTCTCAGTCTCGGGACGAAGCGACGGTAATAACGACTCCGGAGGCTGATTTTTCCAATGAGACGGAGCCGTTCGTGCTGACCGAGGTTCAGGAAGTTGAGATCAATTTGCTACTCGAGGCCCTCTATCAAATGTATGGGTACGACTTTCGCGGCTATGTCCGGGCCTCCCTGACCCGGAGGATTTTGAATCGGATGAAGGGAGAACGGCTCCCGACGATTACCGCGTTATTGGAAAAAGTGCTGCACGTGCCAGGGACTTTGGAGCGATTGTTGAATGATTTGTCGATTCGAATGACGGAGATGTACCGTGACCCGAGTTTCTTTGCCGCATTTCGCACTGAGGTGGTGCCGCTGCTGCGCGAGCTTCCCGAGATTCGGATCTGGCATGCAGGCTGCGCGACTGGCGAAGAGGTCTATTCGATGGCCATTCTCATCCACGAAGAGGGGCTTGCCGAAAAGACAAAAATTTACGCCACCGATATGAACGAAAAGGCCCTGACTGCTGCGCAAAAAGGTGCCTTCCCGCTCAAGAAAATGCAGCAATACACAAAAAATTACCTAAAGGCTGGCGGATCGAAGGCGTTTTCCGAGTACTACACGACCGATCACCAGTGCGCCTATTTTAAGCCGTTGCTGGACGACAACCTGATTTTTGCCCAGCACAATCTGGTCACCGACGGCTCGTTTAACGAGTTCCACGTGATTCTCTGCCGCAATGTTATGATCTATTTCGCCAACAGCCTTCAGCAGCAAGTCCACCGACTGTTCTACGGTAGCCTAGCGGCGGGCGGCTTCCTCGGCCTCGGAAGCAAAGAATCGATTCTATTTTTGCCAAAAGGCGTCGCCTACGAGGAATTTAACCCGCACGAGCGCATTTACCGGAAGATGCCTAATTTGGGTGGGTGAAATAGGGGGCGTGAAGATGGGGCCATGGGGGATTGGCGACAAATACGGGTGAGAACGAAGCGAAAGTGTCGCCAATAGACGGGATTGGCGACAAAAACGGATGGAAACGAAGCGAAAGTGTCGCCAATAGACGGGATTGGCGACAAAAGCGGTGGGAACAAAAGCAAAAGTGTCGCCAATAGACGGGATTGGCAACAAAAATGGATGGAAACGAAAGCAAAAGTGTCGCCAATAACAAGAAAACAGGTTCAAAATAAGAAGAGACTGCCGGTTATTCAGCAGTCTCTTCTTATATATTAGGCTGTGTGTTTGGTGCCTTTGAGAATCAGGCTGAGGATGAAAACAAGGGCGATGGCGCCGATGAGGGCGGGGATGAAGTAGAAGCCTCCGATGACAGGGCCCCAGCCGCCGAGCAGCAGTGAACCGAGCCACGCACCAATAAATCCTGCGATAATATTTCCAATAATTCCTCCCGGCACGTCACGGCCTAGAATGAGTCCTGCTAACCAGCCGATGATTCCTCCAATAATTAATGACCAAATAAATCCCATAATCAATCTCTCCTTTCAATCGATGTACAATGTTGAATACCCGCCTTTTCAAAAATGAAACATGTAATTTTCAAAAAAATAAATCCCTCCATTAGGTTAAACTTTTTCCATTTAAGCGCTCTTTCAAGCGGGTCCGCGGTTTACGCAGCGAATTTTGGCAAACCTGCAGCTCTGCGGTTAGTTTTTGAAACCCGGCTTGATCCCGCTCATCCAGACATTTGTCAATCGCCCGTTTTAGCAGGCTGATTCTTGAAATGAGGCTCGCTTCGCGTTTGTACTCTAATTGATAAAGTTCCTTCCACTTGTAATCGTCCTCCAGGCGATAATCACTGGGTTTTGTCAGGTGCAAGCCACATTTGCACAGCGTCTCATGAATAGTTAATACGTAAAATTCCTTGTTTCCGCAATATTTGCATACCAATTTCTTCATATGAACACCTCCGATTACTATATACCCACGTTGAATTTGGTTTTAACCAGTTTTAAAAAAATTCCGGGAATGGGTTTTGTTTTTTCAAAGAGCGGTTATATACCCTGTAAACCACGATAGGAGGAATAAAGATGAACACAGTGAAAGTAGTAGAAAATGGGGTACAAGCAAAAAAGTGTATCGAAGAAATGATCATGCAGGGATATACAAAGGATGAAATCTATTTGTTGGCACACGACAAGGATCGCTCGGAAGACTTAACCGATGGCTTAGATATCAACGGAATCGGCGTTCCTGAACAAGGGGTGCTGGATTCGATCGCCAACGTATTCCGGACACGGGGCGATGAGCTGCGCTCGAAGCTCGAGTCACTAGGGCTCTCGGAGGAAGCAGCAGAGCGATATGAAAGGGACATGGACCTAGGCAAAGTGATAGTGGTCGCGGCTAAATAGTATGCGGCTAAAGGACAAGACGGCGGGGGATGCCCCTAGGCCAAAATCTAACTAAAAAAGCAAGTCGGCGGGGGGTTACCTCCCCGCCCAAAATAAAAAAACGGGAGAGAGGAGAATCGCAAATGAAATATTCAACTGTAAGCTTGGAGAGTTTGTTGGGAGTGCGCACAAGGGCCAGACGCAAGGTGGGACGCAGCGGCAGCTTGGAGGACTTTTTCGAGGATCCAATCATCCATAAGGAGATACATGGAGGCAAAGTATATGTGCCGCTTAATTTACAACGGGCTTGGATGGAGGGGTAACCTATTAACTGCCTAAACACCGTTTAAAAAGCGGGTTCGTAAACGGTGTTTAGGCAGCTAATCTTTTGTGAAAGCGTATACCTATTTGAATTTTCTAAAAGCATTCCAAAATCAGGAAATTTGATGAACTTTTATTGACTCCGTGTTAAAATAGTCTTTGTGTAATAAAGGAGGGCTGAACATGGAGGATTTTGGGCAAATTGCGTTAATCAGCATTTTATCGCATTTGGTGTTTATCGCGCTTACCTGGTGGGCACTTCAGGCAATCCGGCTTGAAAAGGTACTGAAGGCAAACCACGTGTTCCAGGCCAGATTGTTATACATATTATTGGCCATTTTCATTGGCTCAACGGTTAGTAATTTTTTCCTAGACTACCTGCAATGGTCCCGGCAGTTGCCACTTTTGTTACAGTAGGACGGAATTTGGTAAAATTTTAGGTCTTCGTACGTGTTCCCAAATAAGAAGATATTGAGTACAATCAATTTTGTGTGCTGGCAAAAACCAAGCGCATTATTTGTGAATCTGATAACAAGAGATCATAATACTTCTGTATTTGAGGTAGGGCTATAAATTTTTTTGAAATAGTACTTGTCAGACGTATAACCAATCATGGGTTTTCGGACGAAAACTGCTTGGACTTTGTCAAAAAGTGACGAGAATTCCCATGTATGCTCTTTCCCCCATTGGAGACAATGGTAGTAAGGGAGAGATGAGAGAGATGAAACCAATTGGTAAGTTGTATATATGTCTGATTACGGTAATCAGTTTGTTTTTTGTTTTGTACGGCGGCTTGAAAGCTGACCGCGTGCTGGCTGCATTTGGTTCAGGGCAGCTTGATCGCGTGCTGACCGCGATTGGCGTTAGTGGAACTTTGTCCGAAAGCGCCAGCGGGGACGGCGTCCGCCAGGTATTTTTCAAAAAAGAAAAAAGTGACTTGGGGAAGATCGGCGAGATTTTGTACGCCGAAAATATTTTGCTCGAGGAATGGTCGTTTTATGCACGTGAGCAGGTGACAGGTTTCAAAGGTGAGACGGACGTGAAGGAATACGCAGACGAGCTTCGGCAGAAGTTTCCTGACTGGGAGTGGAAAGTAAACGAAACCAGTGAGAAATGGGAAATGACGGCAGTATCTCCAACATCTACACACCACACGGAAGAGCTCCAATTCTTGGCAACCCGCACAAATCAACCTCCGGCTGCGTATATAGTATATAGTGTCAGGGGTAAGCAGTGGAACGAGTCCTCGGAGCGGTTTTTCGCGACGTCTGATTTTCAGGATAGGCTAAATGACATATTTCGAGGAAAACCAACAGTTTTTTCTTGTATGAAGGGTATTTTCAGTGATAAGATTGATACGGCTTTAGGATTAAAATTGGACCAGATCTTGTCTGATTTTAATGCGAGAGAGCTCGAAGCGTTAAAAGAGGAGAATTTCATGTCTGTGTCGGCCGCGTCGCCGATGTTTTCAGGCAGCTTAGATACAAAGAAAAATAACATGAATTTGCAAATTGGATTACGCTCCGAAGGATTGGGCGCTCAGACTACCATTGTGGTAGGAACCCCTATCATTACGATTGAATATTAATATAGAGAAAATGGACGCGGAGGGGAATACTCTTGGAAAAGATTATCGTCCGCGGCGGACAAAGGCTAAATGGAACGGTTAAAGTGGAAGGTGCAAAAAACGCCGTCCTGCCTGTTATCGCTGCAACATTATTAGCAAGTGATGGAAAAAGTGTGATACGTGATGTACCTACGCTCTCCGATGTATACACAATTAATGAGGTTCTTCGCTATTTGAATGCGGAGGTTCGTTTTGACAATAATACTGTTGTTGTTGATGCATCCAGAGTGTTGAAAGAGGAGGCGCCGTTCGAGTACGTTCGAAAAATGCGGGCGTCTGTGCTTGTGATGGGATCGTTATTGGCGCGTAATGGCCGTGCCCGGGTGGCTTTGCCTGGTGGCTGCGCAATCGGATCCCGCCCAATCGACCAGCATCTGAAGGGCTTTGAGGCCATGGGTGCGAAGGTGAAGGTGGGCAATGGCTTCATCGAGGCGGAGGTTAATGGCCGCTTGCGTGGAGCGAAGATTTATTTGGATTTCCCGAGCGTCGGGGCTACGGAAAATATTATGATGGCTGCGACTCTGGCTCAGGGTACGACGACTATCGAAAACGTGGCAAAAGAACCGGAAATTGTGGATTTGGCAAATTTCCTGAATAAAATGGGCGCGCGCGTAAAGGGTGCCGGCACCGGTACGATTCGAATCGAGGGTGTCGATGTGCTGTTTGGCGCGGACCATGCGATTATTCCGGACCGGATTGAGGCGGGTACGTTTATGACGGCTGCAGCGATTACGGGCGGAAATGTGCTTGTGCGAGGCGCTGTGCCTGAGCACTTGTCTTCGTTGATTGCAAAGATGGAGGAAATGGGTGTAACGATTATCGAGGAAGAGGATGGCTTGCGTGTCATCGGTCCTGATCGTTTGAAGGCGGTAGATATCAAGACAATGCCGCACCCTGGTTTCCCAACCGATATGCAATCGCAAATGATGGCCTTATTGCTTTGTGCTGATGGTACCTCGATGATTACGGAAACGGTGTTTGAGAATCGCTTCATGCATGTGGAGGAGTTCCGCCGCATGAATGCCGATATCAAGATTGAAGGCCGTTCGGTGATTCTGCAGGGTCCTTCGGATTTACAGGGAGCGGAAGTGGCTGCGACCGACCTTCGTGCAGCGGCAGCGTTGATTTTGACGGGGCTTGTGGCGGAAGGCGTGACACGTGTGACCGAATTGAAGCATTTAGACCGCGGTTATGTGGATTTCCATCATAAGCTGGCGGCTTTGGGCGCTGACATCGAACGCGTGGCGGAAGCAGACGAAGAAAACTTCATCGAACTGGGAAAATATGTATCTGATATGAATGCCTAAGTGAGGGCAGGGTCGGGAGCCGGATGGTTTGCTTATTCGGTTTCCGCGCTGTCATTGGTGGCCGGTTAGGGATGGCTATGGTCCGCGAACTGGAGGACATGTTCCTCCCGTTTGTGAACTGGGGATGATGACCCGTTTGTCAACGGGGCAACATGACCAGCCCGTTGTGGACTGTACATCATGAGCCACTAGTGAACTGGGCAACAACCAAATAAATGTGATCAAAACCAAAGCAACGGGGCCTGGAACGCGGGTCCTGTTTTTATTTTGGTTTTTTTTGCTTGAATGGGCCTGGGGCCGTTGGTGTCCGCCCCAGATGGACAAAATGGGGATTTGTCCACGGATGGTGCCTGACACCCAATTTAAAAAAAATGTAATAAATGCTTGTCCGCTTCCATATGTTTTATTGTACGCATCCCGAGATTAGGTGGGCTGTGAATTTACATTCTGGAGGCACATTCATGATTAAGATCAAACCACTCATCGCACTAGTATCGTTTCTCATTGCCTTGACATTGATTATCCCGGCTGTTATGGTTTTGCCGTTTTCCGGCGAGAAGGCGGCCGGAAGGTTGGGTGAAGAACTAAAGAAGACCAAGGCAGCGGGGGAGAATGCTGCTCCGACAGCGGATGCCGCCGTGGAGGTCGCTGTATTTCGCTCAGCAAAGTCCGTGATTGAAAATGTCGGGTTGGAAGACTATCTTGTTGGCGTGGTGGCAGCCGAGATGCCAGCCGAGTTCAATCAGGAGGCATTGAAGGCGCAGGCGCTGACAGCGAGAACATATATCGTTAGCCGGATGCTAAACAAGAATACGATGGGTGTTCCGAAAAGTGCTCTAGAGCAGGGGGCACAGGTGACGGATACCCAAAACCATCAGGTGTACCTAAGCGACGACGAGCAGCGCAAAAAGTGGGGCGCTGATTATGATTGGAAAAAGAAAAAGATCATCGAAGCCGTTCGAGCCACAAGCGGGCAGATTCTAACATATGACGGAAAACCAATAGACGCGATGTTTTTTTCAACGAGTAACGGCTTTACCGAGAATTCTGAGGAGTATTGGTCCGGCAATATCCCGTATTTGCGCAGTGTTTCAAGCCCGTGGGATAAGAACTCGCCAAAGTTCAACAGCCAAAAGGTGATTTCGGTGAAGAATTTTGAGGCGGCGCTGGGCGTGAAGGTCGGCTCTAGCGGGGCGATTGGAAAAATAGTCGCTCGGACTGAAGGCAAGCGTGTCGCCAAGGTCGATTTCGGCGGCAAGGTTCTGACCGGCAAAGAGATCCGCGAGAAGCTGGACCTAAGGTCGTCCGACTTTTCGTGGGAGCGTAAGGGGGGCAATATTGTGATTACCACCCGCGGCTTCGGTCATGGCGTGGGGATGAGCCAGTACGGTGCTAATGGCATGGCTGAGGAGGGCAAGAACTACCAGGACATCGTGATGCACTACTACAAAGGGATCGAGATTACCTCAGCGGAGAGCATGCTGGCGACGATTACGGCGAAGAAATAGGTTTGGGGCCTCTGGCCGCGGCGAAAAACTTAATGAATGTTACCTGAGCCAGGCATGGATGCCTGGCTTTTTGGTTGGGGTGGGGTCGGAGACCGGTTGAAGAGCCGGTAGACGCCGGTAAAGGGCATGGTCTAATGTAAAAATAGAGGGGGTGCCGATAAAGAGGGAAAAAACGCCTGTAAAATGGAAAAAACGCCGGTAAAGTGGTAATATCCGCCGGTAAAGGGCATGGTCTAGTGAGAAAATACAGGGAGTGCCGGTAAACAGGAGAAAAGCGCCGGTAAAATGAAAAAAGCGCTGGTAAAGTACCAAAAAGCGCCGGTAAAGAGCAGGTTTCCGCCGATAAGGAGTGAGGTTTCAATTGAAAAGAGAGAGAGGTGCCAGTTAAGTGCCTAATAAACGCTGATTTAGAAGAATTTTTAATGGTGACGGACGCTGGATTGGATCGAAAAACGATTGTTATTTTTTCAGTTTGCTGCCATCAAAAACAAAACGTTCAAAAAGGTGTAACATATTGGGGGATTTTTAACAGGATATACTGGAGGGTAAGGGGAAGTATGTAGAAAAAAATCGAAAGGATTGATATGGATGATTGCAAAGGAATGCCTTCCTTCAGTAAGGCTTCAAAAGTTTGCAGTATTGGATGGGAGAGTTCCCTTTAATAATCCAATCCGACCTAAACTTGATGCAGAATATAAGAGTTGGCTGGCTGGTTACAAAGGAGAAAAGTCAATTATGTTTTACTTAAGTCTGCTCCCCGAAGAGAAATATCATATTTTCCACGATCTTCGCCTTAAATTGGGCAAATACTTCTTTCAAATTGATTTTCTCCTTCTGTGCTCGTCATTTGGCCTCGTTCTAGAAGTTAAAAATAGAAAAGGCGAGTATCACTTTAAGAAGGAAACGAACGAGACCATTTTAAAAATGAAAGAGTCGGAAGAAAGGATCAAAAATCCGGTTCAACAAGCAAGGATTCAGGCGCGAAAACTAAAAATATGGATGAAAAAACATAATTGTCCCGATGTGCCAATCTATTATCTTTTTGTCAATAGCAATGAGCGGGCGACATTCAGGATAGATCCTGGCTGTGAACATATCCTTGCCACCCTTTGTCATGCGGAAAGCTTGCTGGAGAAAATCAACGTTATTGAAAATAATCCAAATAAGGACAAATTCGATGCAAAAGAATTAAAAAAAGTGAAACGCCTCCTAATAACAAAACACACTCCTGATAATCCCGACTTGCTAGATTACTTTCAGTTGTCCCCAAATGAGATTCCCACTGGAGTTCATTGCCCCAAATGCAGATTTTTGCCGATGGTATATTCAAATGGAAAATGGTGGTGTCAAAAATGCGATATCCAGTCTAAAACTGCCCATATTCAGGCTATTCATGATTGTTTTCTTCTTTATGGTCCCTTAGTCACCAGCGCCGAACTGAGGAGATTTCTACACGTTGATTCCCCGAGATGCATGATTCGCATAATCCATTCAATGAACCTCGATCATAAAGGAACTTTCAGAAATAGGGTATATTTTTTGAAAAAGTAATTCAACATAAGTTAAAAAATAAAAAAACCACCGCAAGTTGACGGTGGTTGTTGTGCTGCAAGTGCCTTAATTTCACGGAATGGCTCATTCATTTGTCTGTGCTAATTGACCGCACGCGCCCCAGCATCCTTACAAGCCCGCTAAATCTCCCGCGGAACAGTGCCCCGCTGATAAAGTAATAGCAGACGAGAATTCCGGTGAAATCCTTCACGAGGTCGAACACCGACGCCGAGCGATAGGGGTAGAACGACTGGTGGATTTCGTCGCTGATGCCGTAGAAGGCGGCGAACACGGCGCAGGCGAAGTTCCAACCTGGCGTGAAAGCGCCGCGGCGGGTTAACAACGCAATCACCAGCAATACATATAAAATCGCAAATTCTATTAAATGCAGGGACTCTTTAATAGTTCGGTCGAGCGACGAGTCAGGAAGCTCGACGAAATGATTGGACGGCAGGCTGGACTGGATCCAAATGGCGGCCATATAAAGGAGCGGCAACGCTCGTAATATCCATTTCATGATGGGTACCTCCGAAAGATTTTTCAATGATTCATGCAAAATTTCCTAATGTTTTTCAAAAATTCATGCATAAAATCCACAAGCATAACGAAAAATAAGTTTTTCAAAAAATTTTTTCAAGCTTGTGTATATAATTCTAGTTATCTGTTCAGAATGATTGCTGAGGTGATGAAAATGAGAGAGGAAGAAAACAAACGATCTTCTCAAGGTTCCAGCGTAAAACGCTTTTTCAAAAAGCGTTGGGTATTTCCAGCCATCTATATTGCAAGTGCAGCAATCATTTTAACAGGAGTTCTTTGGTATCAATCCAGCGCAGGCGACTCAGACAAATATGACTACAAGTCTACTGATATTGCTGGTAAAAAGAACCAAACACCAGCCGTTGAGGTTAACTCCGCACTGGAAAATTTCAAAATGCCGGTGGCTGACAGCGCAAATGCTGTCATCAAGACAAAGTTCTATGATTTCGACGCTAAAGCTGAGGAGCAGGAAGCAGCATTAGTATTCTACAACAATACGTACTCGCCAAGCACGGGTATCGACGTCACGATGAAAAACGGTGAAAGCTTTGATGTTACCGCATCATTGAGCGGTACTGTCACTCGAGTCGAAGAAGATTCCGTTCTTGGAAATGTGATCGAAATTGAGCACGACAAAAATATTGTAACACAATATTCGTCGGTGAAAGACATTAAAGTTGAAGTCGGCGACAAAGTGAAGCAAGGCGATGTGCTTGCCAAGGCTGGAAAAAGCATGTTGAATGAAAAAGCTGGAACTCACGTCCATTTTGAAATTCGCAAAGATGGCGTCGCGGTGAATCCTAACAAGTATTTTGACAAATCGTTGAGTTCGTTGCAAGAAGCAAAAATCGAAAAGCAACAATTGAAGAAGCAGGAAGAGTTGTATGAAGACGATTCCGAACAGCCTGCCGATGAAGGGTTACCTGCAGAAGATGAGAAGTCAGACGACATGCCTTCAAATGATAAGAAATCAGAAGATGGCGGCAAGTCCACTGACCAAGACGATCAGTCAAGCAACAAAGCCGAAAAGAAAAATTCTTAATATCAATTATGTACCAAAGGGGAAGGGGAATGCTTTCCTCTTTTTTTTGTGCCTTTTTTGGGAGAGCAGGGTGTGCTACTGCTGCGCCAGGCGGTGAGCCGAGTGGTCTCACCAAGGTTTTGACGTGATGGAGAAATCGATAATATCCTCATTTAGTCAAAAAAATATCCGGCACCCACGGCCGGACAACAAGCAATATTATAAAGGGGGGTTAATGAAAAAGAGAAAGAGATTGTCCTTTTCATATCTCTATACTACCCCCAAAGTATGAACAAACTATGAATAAAACATGAAAGAATTCATAAAAATCTAAGGTTGGAAAACTGATGCGTTTTGTCCACGTGGGGTGGACAAAATGGGGGAATTGTCCACGGGTGGTGCCTGACACCAAATGACACAAAATACCAATAGGTGGTAGAATGAAATAAAGGGAGGGGAGTTTGTTTTGAGTAGAGGATTGAAGGTGTGGTTGTTGTTTTTGGTTGTGCTGGGGGCGGGATTAACGGCTGCGGGGTGCAGTAAGGAGCCGACGCCGCAGGAGCGTTTTGCCGAGTATATATCGCTGTGGAATGAAGGTAAGTTTGATAAGATGTATGGTTACCTTTCGAATGATGCGAAGAAGAACATCTCCCAAGAAGAATTCACCAGTCGCTATGAGAAAATCTACGATGATCTGCAAATTACTGACCTCAAGATTGACTTCAAAAAACCGAAAGAAGATAAACAGGCTGATCAGGAGCAAGCCAAGTATACTTACACAGCCAAAATGAGCAGCATCGCGGGACCGATTACCTTCACCCAGGATGCCACTTTGAAAAAACAAGAAAAAGATGATAAGGCGAACTGGTATGTCGACTGGAATCCCGGGTTCATTTTTCCAGGCATGCAGGAGGGCGACAAAATAAGTTTAAGCACGGTGCCGGCGAAACGGGGCGAAATCCTTGATCGCAACGGCTCAGGGCTCGCGGTGAACGGCCAGGTGTACGAGGTGGGCGTGTCGGCCCCGGACGCAGGTGCCACACTGGCGGCGCCTGTGATGGAACAGCTGTCGGCATTGTTGAAGATGCCGCGTGAGTCGATTGAAAAGGCCTTGTCGGCGGGCTGGGTGAAGCCGGGGATGTTTGTACCGCTGAAGAAAGTGCCAATGGACGACCAAGAGCGAATCGCCCAGTTGGTGGCGCTGGAGTCGGTGAAGACGCGCAAAGTGGACGCAAGGATTTATCCTTATAGGGAGTCTGCCGCCCACTTGATTGGCTATGTCGGGCCAATTACCGCCGATGAGCTCGAGAAATTGAAAGACAAGGGATATACAAGCAAGGATGTGATTGGAAAGCGCGGCTTGGAGCAGGTGCTCGACGAACAGTTGAAGGGCGGAAGCGGCGTAAAGATTGTTATTAAAAAGAAGGTCGGCGGCGAGAAAGTGATTGCGGAAAAACCGGTGGCCGATGGCAAGGACGTGAAGCTGACGATTGATGCCAATCTGCAGAGTGTGATCTTTGACGAGATGAGCGGCGGCTCGAGGGCATCGGGAGGAACAGTAGCAACGGCTGGCGAGGTGGGAACCGCCGCGGCGTTGAACCCGACGACCGGGGAGACCCTAGCACTGGTCAGCAGCCCGTCGTTTGACCCGAATCAGGCGATGCTCGGTTATTCTGCGGACGAGCGGAAGTCGGTGCAGGAGGACGCTCGGCAGCCGCTCCTGACGCGGTTTAAGATGACCTATGCGCCTGGGTCGGTGCTCAAGCCTGTGACGGCCGCTGTGGCGCTTGGAAACGGCGCAATCAGGCCGGAGGAGGCCGTGGAAATCCAAGGGCCAAAATGGCAAAAGGACTCGTCGTGGGGCGGTTATTTTGTGACCCGGGTCCACGAGGGCAGCCCAATCAATCTTGAAAAAGCGTTCGTGTACTCCGATAATATTTATTTTGCACAGGCAGCACTGAAGACGGGGAAAGAGGCGTTTGCTGCGGGCTTGAAGCAGTTTGGCTTTGAAGAGAAGCCGGGATATGCATACCCGCTCGAGACGTCCAAGATTGGCGATTTGAGCCGGGATATCGCGCTGGCTGATTCCGGATATGGACAGGGGCAGGTGGAGATGAGCATCGTGCATTTGTTGTCGGCCTATACACCGTTCGTCAATGGCAGCGGCGATATGATGAAGCCGATTTTGCTTGCGGAAGAGGAATCGGGGCAGTTGCTGAAGAAGGCGGTGGTTTCTGCGGAAAATGCTGGGCTTATTGCAGGGTATTTACGCAAGGTGGTTAGCGATCCAGGTGGCACAGCGCATGTAGCGGAGATGGCGGATATGACGCTGGCCGGGAAGACCGGGACGGCGGAAATCAAGCAAAAGCAGGGCGAGACCGGGACCGAAAACGGCTGGTTTGTGGCCTGGAATGCAGATGGGTCTCCCAATCTGCTGGTTGCCATGATGGTCGAAGGCGTCCAGGATCGGGGCGGATCGAAGGTGCCGGTCACGATGGTGAAGGATATTTTTATGAAGCTAAAATAAGGGCTACTTTGGAGGCGGTCATTATGTTATGGATCTCGTGGTTTATATTGCCCGTGGAGTAGGAAAAAATGATGGCGCGGTGAAAAAGATAGATTTATTTTACCTGTAGGGTTGGGTAATTTGCAGTCACGGTAAAAAAGAAGGGTTTATTTTACCCGTAGAGCGAGAATAATCGCGGCCACGGTAAAAAAGGGGCGATTATTTTACCCATTGAGCTAGGAAAATTGCAGTCACGGTAAAAAAGAGCCGTTTATATTACCCGTTGATCCCGGAAAGTCGCGGCCACGGTAAAAAAGACGTTTTCGTTTTTCTAACTCGGCTATGATTAGCCAGGATCCCATTAAAAATGGTCTTCCTGGCTTTTTCTTTTGACTGCGGGCTGCCACTGATATTTTTTTAAATCAATAGTGCCGTTTAGGCCGACTTCAACACCTTCGGCTTCGAGCGACAGCCGTTGCTCATTGTACGATTCATCGTCTTGGAGGGCGATTTGGCCTTTGGCGTTGATGACCCTGTGCCAGGGCAGGCTGTGTTTCTTGCTCATTGAGTGAAGGATGCGCACGACCTGGCGGGCGGCACGGGGACTCCCGGCGAGCCCAGCAATTTGCCCATAGGTGGCCACCTTGCCAGCCGGTATGCTTTTGATAATTTCAATAACGGTTTCGGTAAATGGTGTCATAGTTGGGTCCTTTCATGGTCAAGTTTCTTGATCTAGTGGAGTAAATTCGAACAAGACAATAAACTTATTTTATAATAGTTTTAGCCTATAAAGGTAAAAGATCGGTTTAAAAACAAGACCCGAATTATAAAGGGAGGGCCAGTTATGTCAATTAACGGAAGACAGAGAAGAATCATTTTAGATTTAGCCGTTACTTTAGATGGTTTTATTGAAGGGAAAAATGGAGAGGTTGATTGGTGCATTATGGATTCTGAGATGGGGTTTATTCATTTCTTAAACCAAATCGACACGATTCTGTATGGAAGAAAAAGCTACGATTTATGGGGACAATTTTATCCGGAGACGACTGATGAAACTGAAAAAGAAATGTGGGGCATAGTCCATAGTAAAGAAAAATATGTGTTTTCCAAAACACAAAAAGGGAGTAACAGCAAAGCCATTTTTATAAATGATCATCTTCTTGAAGAAGTAATAAAACTGAAGAATAAGCCTGGAAAGGACATCTGGCTTTATGGCGGAGCAAGTCTTATTACTGAATTTATCCGTTTAGGGCTTGTTGATGAATTTCGATTATCCGTTCACCCTGTCATTTTAGGAGAAGGAAAACCGTTGTTTATGGATATAAAACAGAGGTTGAATTTACAATTGTTTCATACAAGAACGTTCTCCTCTGGTGTTGTGCAACTAATTTATCATTGGAATGGTCATTAAAAAAAAATCAAACAGCTGCTGCTGCCCGTGAAATACGAAGAGGTCTGTTGATTCGGTACAAAACTTTCCTCCGACAAATTTCTTGGGAAATAAACGCCAATCCCCGTCATTTCCTCGCGAAACTAAGGCGTGGCAAGGGTTTGGGCATTTTTTACTAGTTGTCGAATAGTCGTATGTTTTCTGACTTATCTGAAAATAAACGAATACCTTGTCCTGTTTGGCTATTTTGTGCATAAACCCGTATCCAAGCTAATAGAATGATTACAAACCTTTACAAAGAGAGTGTTTGAGGTGAGGAATCGTTTGAGGTTAACGGGAACTTAGTCGGGGACATGATTTATTCATTGTATAATTCAGAAAGTAGTTAACTTTCTGCCGTGTGAATCGCTGGCGTTTGGAACATCCATGGTACATCCGAACGCAAAAAACAGAGACGGCTTCAACAATCGCGAAGCCCAGGCATGACTCACGCGGATAGCAGTATTGGTCGAAGTGATAAGCGAGTCTCATTTCACACTACTCACATCCAATTTAGGGAGGGCGAGAGTGTGCACGATTACATCAAAGAGAGGACTATCAAGATTGGAAAGTATATCGTGGAGACGAGAAAAACGGTTCGCGTCATTGCGAAGGAGTTTGGCGTATCCAAATCTACAGTCCATAAGGATTTAACAGAAAGACTTCCTGAAATTAATCCGGAGCTTGCAAACGAAGTCAAAGAAATTTTAGATTATCATAAATCCATTCGCCATTTACGGGGCGGCGAGGCAACGAAAATGAAGTACCAGAAGGAAGAAAAAGAAGGAGAGGCTGTCCAAAAATAGCCAGAAACGGGCGAATGGTGTCAGCACCATAGCCTTTTTTTGTACAACTTTTTAGGGGAAACAGCGGAAAATGAGCCACCCGTGGCAGACCTGCTTTTTAGAAAACTGCAGGAAAAATGAGCCACCTGTGGCAACCCAACTTTTAGAAAAACGTCAGGAAAAATGACCCACCCGTGGCAGATCCACTTTTTTGGAAAAACCGCAGGAAAAATGACTCACCCGCGGTAACCCAACTTTTTAAAAAAACGGCAAGAAAATGACCCACCTGTGGCAGATCCAAATTTTAAAAAAACGGCAGGAAAATCAGCCAGGGAGCCGCCCCTATGGCACAGAATCCCTCCGAAAAGATTGTACGACAGGATTCTTCAAATTTTTACATCGTTTCCTGTTAAATTGTTATGGATATTTTAATGAATGTGATAGAATAAACAATTAGGAAAAGAATGTGGAATCCGTCTTATAGGAGGAAAGGATTAGGAATGTTTGCAAGGGATATTGGGATTGACTTAGGAACGGCCAACGTGCTGATTCACGTTAAAGGCCGCGGAATTGTGTTGAATGAACCTTCAGTCGTAGCGATAGACAAGAATACAAATAAAGTGCTTGCGGTCGGCGAAGAAGCCCGCCGCATGGTTGGACGGACACCGGGGAACATTGTGGCGATTCGCCCATTAAAGGACGGCGTCATCGCCGACTTTGATGTGACCGAGGCAATGCTGAAACATTTTATCAACAAGTTGAACGTTAAGGGCTTTTTATCGAAGCCGCGCATCCTGATTTGCTGCCCGACGAACATTACGAGCGTGGAGCAAAAAGCGATTCGCGAAGCGGCTGAAAAAAGCGGCGGTAAAAAGGTGTATCTGGAAGAAGAACCAAAGGTTGCGGCAATCGGCGCCGGCATGGACATTTTCATGCCAAGCGGGAACATGGTTGTCGACATCGGCGGTGGAACGACCGATGTGGCCGTGCTGTCAATGGGCGATATCGTTACTTCCTCTTCCATTAAGATGGCCGGTGACAAGTTCGACATGGAAATTCTCAACTACATCAAGCGCGAGTACAAGCTATTGATTGGTGAGCGTACATCGGAAAATATCAAAATTAACATCGGCACCGTATTTCCGGGATCACGTTCGGAAGAAATGGAAATTCGTGGCCGTGACATGGTCAGCGGGCTGCCGCGCACGATTACAGTTCGTTCTGAAGAAATCGAGGGGGCATTGCGCGAATCGGTTTCGGTCATTGTTCAGGCTGCAAAAAGTGTGCTTGAGCGTACTCCACCAGAGCTTTCTGCCGACATCATCGACCGCGGCGTCATCTTGACCGGCGGCGGCGCCTTGTTGCACGGCATCGACATGCTGCTGGCGGAAGAATTGAAGGTACCGGTTCTTGTAGCGGAAAATCCAATGGATTGCGTGGCAATCGGTACAGGCATCATGCTGGACAACATTGACCGGATTCCTGGGCGGAAGTTAGGGTAATTTATCTAATTCGGTTCGTGGCTAATTTTTCAAAAAATTGTCGGTTGAATCACACCAATAAACAAAGTCTAATGTAACTGGCCGCGCACGCCTTTGGCATTAGACTTTTTTATTTTTCTGCTTTTATTAAACAATAAATTAACCCAATTTCTCCTATTTTTAGCAATATTCTTCCACTGAGTGTCGATTTCCTGTAAAAAATTGATGTTGTTTGGAATATTTTTTGTATAATAGAATAAATGGAAATGAAATTTTTCGAGACTAAAATAAAAAATGGTTATAATATGTGTAACTCTAGTTCCGCTAGGCTTTATGCGGATGCGGTTAAAGGGGAAATGAACATGTCTGTTAATAATCTGAATCAACAGCAGATTCAAACGCGAGAGCAATATAAAAAGGCCAAGGTCGATGCGCTGGAGCAGGTTAGAGGAGAAAACAGTGCGGTCTTAGAGAAAGAAAAGACCAAGGCAACGCCGCGCCAAAATGAGCGGATTCGCATAAGACTTATTCCGATTTGGCTTAGGCTGTTGTTACTGGCGGTCTTTACCGTTGTGAGCCTGGTGGCCGGGGCGGCGATCGGCTACGGAGTCGTCGGGGACGGGAAGCCGTCGGATGTGCTGAAGGAATCAACCTGGACGCATATTCGCGATTTGGTGCAGAAGAAATAAGGTATTTTTATAAAAAATGGGGGAAGGGGATCGTACAGCCCTTCCCTTTTGCATGCCTTTAATAGTAAAATAATGAGTAATTACTAGTAGGAGGTACTAATACTTATGCTTGATATAAACGAAATCAAAGAAATTATCCCGCACCGCTATCCGTTTTTGCTGGTGGACCGGATTTTAGAAGTGGAAGAAGGCAAACGCGCGGTTGGGATCAAGAATGTATCTGCCAACGAGGAATTTTTCAACGGGCACTTTCCTGATTACCCGGTCATGCCTGGGGTGCTGATTGTCGAGGCGCTAGCGCAGGTTGGGGCTGTCGCCATGTTGAAAAAAGAGGAGAACCGCGGCCGACTGGCATTTTTTGCAGGAATCGATAATTGCCGCTTTAAAAAGCAGGTCAAGCCTGGCGACCAGCTTCGCCTCGAGGTCGAAATGACTCGCCTGCGCGGACCAATCGGCAGGGGTAAAGCGGTCGCAACTGTTGACGGCGAAATCGCCTGCGAAGCGGAAATCACCTTTGCGTTGGGAGAAAAGAAGGAATAGGTTCAACAAGGCTGGCGCCCTTTGGGGTGTCGGCTTTTTTAATTATTGTGTCGGCAAGGATTGACGGAGCGCCATCATGGTGCTGCATTTTTATTTTGCGTGGGCGATTTCATCGTCGCAGGTTGGTACCAGCTGCTTTTTTTTCAAAAAACTTCATGGAAATATTTTTTGGGGTAATCGGAAATGCTAAGGGTGTTAGGCCAAATTGAATAGTGAAGGGAGTTTTTTTGCTTGAAGAAGAAGCTGTTTACGCTGCTTACCGGGTCTTTGCTTTCGACTATGCTGTTAGTTGGCTGTAACAATGATAATAATGATCAAAATCCGCCAGCGCCAAATGTCAATAACCCTGGGGATAACAACCTGAACAACAATTTGAATCGCGACCGCGATTTTGATTTGAACGACAATAACAATAACCGTAATTTAAATCGCAATAACCGCAACAACTTGAATGACAATGACATGGATTTAAATGGTGACCATTACAGTCCGAGAGAAGATATTAATACCGATACCGATAAAGACCCGGCAAAAGACAGTAACACAAAGCGGGAAGAGTTCATCGAGGATGACATTGACAGCAACGACCGCGACCGCAAAGACGAATAAGCAAAAAGGACAGGCCGCGCGCCTGTCCTTTTCCAATTCTCATCATAAGCTAAAAATGAATGCGATGGCAATCAAGATGAAAATGATCAGCAAAATATAGCCAATGACCGAAACGATTAATATAACCCAGCCGAGCACTTTGCGGTCGGTTTGAATCAAATAGATCCCGAGTGCGATGGTACCGAGGAAAAACCCCAACACGCCCCAAAGCCAGGCCCGTTTCCCGTGTTTCGGCGCGTCAATCACTAAGAAAACTACGACAAGAATATTTATAACTAAACTGCTTGCAAACTCCATGCTTCTCCGCCTTCCCCCAATATCGTTATGTTTAGTATGTCGAGGATTTGTCGAAAAAGCAATATTTATTTACTTTTTTGGCTGGAAAAACCAGCCTAGAGCGTTATGAGTCTTTCACCTTGAGCTTTGGCTTGCTCTTCATTTTTTCTTTGAATTCGTTCAGCAGGGCCTCGCCTTGCAGGCCTTTCTGGATGAGATTGTCGAGAAGCAGTTCGGAATAGTCGCTTTTGTTGCGGCGCAGCACGCCTTGGAACAAGACGCTGATGTGCTGTTCGAATTTCTGCAGCGAGGAAATTCTTGTCTGGAAGTATGCCGGGGCGTTATCCTTCTTGGTGATCACGGCTTCGACAATAATCTCCCGGCCCGTCTCATAGATTTTTTTAAAATAATCGTACTTGGAAAGGTCGGTATAGGCCTCAATCAGCCAGGTGGAATGTTCGTCCTCTTTGTTGAGAATCAGGCCGTCCTCTAGCGGAACCTCCACGGAATTGTCATTTTCCACAATATCCAATGAGATTAACTTAAACGTTTTCATCGCAGGCCTCCTGTTCTTTTTCCTTATTATAACATATGGGGGAGAGAAGCAAATGGCCGGGGCGGGTGCTTTAGGAGTCAGCAGGCTAAATGTCGAAAAAAAATTGTCGAAATGGGGAAACGCACTTTTTCATTGTGAATCGTCAACAGTATTTGACAAAAACCCCCCAGAAAAACCTTTTTTCGCGAAAAAACAGCTTGGAAAGTAGGCTTTTGTCGATTTTACATGGGTTCCGGCCTGAGATTATGATGGAGGCATAAATGGTAAGGGAGATGACGTTTTGATTAATCAGGTTACGCTTGTAGGCAGGTTGACTAGGGATCCGGAGCTAAAGAGCACATCGGATGGGACGGCGGTTGCTCATATTACGTTAGCGGTGAATCGGAATTTTCGCAATCATAACGGGGAAATCGACACGGACTTCGTGCAATGTACATTATGGCGGAAAGCGGCGGAAAACACCCACCACTATTGTCGAAAAGGGGCTGTAATCGGCATTACAGGCCGGCTGCAGACACGGAATTATGAGGGCAGGGACGGGAAAAAGGTGTATGTCACGGAGGTAGTCGCGGAATCGGTGCGCTTCCTGAGCGGTAGGGTGCCGGAGTCGGCCCATCCTACAGAGCCTCAAACGGCAGCCCAGGCCGCGGCCGCACAAGCAGCCGCTATCGCCGCCCAGGCGGAGGCCATGCATACAGGTAGAATGGCAGTACCGCAGGGAGGTCAGCCTGTGTCTCAAGCAGGGGGTATGGCGGGTGGCCAGACTGGTTCGCAAATCGGAGCCCAGTCTGCACCCATGCAACCAGGCAACCAATGTGCGCCATTTACGGGAAGCGCAGGCGGGGCGACAACCCAGAATGCAGCTTCGATGGGTTCCCCTACGCCGCCTGCCGAGAAAAGGGGAGAGGTTGAATATGCATTTTGATGAAAAAGACATGGGCAACCTCGAGCAGCTGCTGGAAAGCCTGATTAAAATGGTCGGAAAAGCCAATAACAACGTTGAAAACCTTCAAAAACGAGTCGCCCAGCTCGAATCGGTCCTGCGTGAGCAGCACATGGAGTGCAGGGAACACGGCCGGGTCAGGGTGTTTTCATAAAAGGAAATGTAAAGTTCCGCCTCATTAAGGAAGGTGTGGGGCGGAACCTCGTCATAAGCTCCAGAGATGGAACCAGCTTTTAGTGCCCCGAAACCGCCTCCGTTGAGAAAAAGATAATCCAACGTTCCCCTTCTAAGCCTCGCTTGTAGAATCCCGGTCTGGAGTAGCCGGGATTTTTTTGTGGGGTGAAAAGTGGGGGTGCTGGATGGGCACTGGTCACTAAGAAGCAAAAATCAAAACCCTCAGAAAGAGTATTTTAAAAAGAAAGTTCCCTCTTTTTGGTATAAAAATCTTTAGAAAGGGCAGAATTTTACTAAAACCCCCTGTTTTTTTAAAAAGAAGCTGCTGAACCTAAGTGTCAGCGGCTTCTTCGTGCTTATATTTTGCTTTACGCCGAGATATTTACAAATTTGGGTGGTTTATTTACGACTTTTAAAGTTTTATTTACAACTTTTGATTTTTATTTACAACTTTTCAACCTTTATTTACATTTGCTTATGAAACTAACTTCACATGGTGCCTGACACCATTTCTACTACTCTCACCTTACTTAGATACTTTCCTGTTTCAAGGCGTCGATGATGTTTTGTTTTTTGACTTTGGCGCCGGAGTAAAGCATGGCGGACCCGACGATGATGAAGACGGCGGCGACCGCATAGACGATGCTCAGCCACGGGAGGGTGAAGCCATAGCTGAACGTGTACATCATCCCCCGGTAAATCAAGTACATGATGGCAATGCTGATGGGCAGGCCGTAAAGTAACGATTTGATTCCGTAAAAAATGCTTTCGTAGTTGATCATTTTATTAAAGCTCTTCGGCGTCATGCCGACTGATTTTAGCATCGCGAATTCGCGTTTCCGTAGCGATATCGATGTCGAAATCGTATTAAAAATATTTGCAATCGAGATGGCGGTTATTAAAGCGATAAACCCGTAGGTGAACACAGACATCAGCATAATCATCTGTTCACTGCGCTGCCTGCTTTGATAAGCATTGTAAATCGCCAGTTTGGTATCCTTTAAATCCTCGATTTCCTGCTGGGTCTTCATTGGGTCTGTACTTTTTAGATATACAAAGGTCTGAGGCCGATCCGCCAGCTTCTCGTTGCCCGCCAACCGGTTCATCGTCTGCTCCGAAACGATGATATCAAGGCCGCCGAGTCCTGCAGGAGAAATTCCGATTGGAAATTGATCGGTTAAAGCGGCGATGGTCATTGTGTCCAACATGACCTCTTGTTGTGTCTCCCCATCTATATTAATTAGGTCGATACTTTGGCCAGCTTTTGCGTGAATTGCTTTAGTTTCAACATATTTCCCCGAGTTTGGGTCCTGATAGGAAATGGTATCAATCACAATACCAGCAGGATGATCCGAATCAGCAAGCTGTTCATAATCGGCACCAGCCATTTTTGCATATTCCTTTATGCTAGCCTTATCTAAAGCGTGCAGCTGAATAAAATACGGGAATTTCCCTTCCTTGTAGCTTTCCTGGTAGACCGGCTTATGGAACTCGTCGGCTGCTGCTGCCTTGTTAATCCGACTGTTCAGACTTAATTGTGTAACCACGCTAAACTCCGTAACATAATCAAGCGAGGAAATCCTCTGAATCAATGGCTCATCGATTTCATCGTCCCTGCCAACCATCACTTGAATATCGAAATTCGTGCCTTCCTGTGACAAATCCAACGACTTTTTCAAGTTGGCAGTAAAAAACGATACGCTTAAAAACAACACAATACTGATGATAAGAGAAAACAAGGTTGCCTGATAGCGGCGCTTGTTGCGTTTCAAATTTTTTAAGCCGATTTCCGCTTCAATGCCAAACAGCCGGCGCGTGATTTTGGATGTTTTCACGGCTTTTTGGGTCAGCTTGATATCCTGTGTTTGCCGGATGGCGTCAATCGCCGAAACTCGGGAGGCTCTTCGGGCCGGGATGTAGGTCGAGATAAAAATCGTCACCAATGAAATCCCGCAGCTAGCCAGAAGCGAGAGCGGCGTCACGGTCAGAGTCAATTTCTCCGTTGTTCCCAATGCCTCGTGAAGCATCGAGTTAATAAAATAAAAGGTAATCCCGATTCCGGCAAGGCCGGCGAGGATGCCGATCGGGATGCTGATGGCCCCGATGACTGCCCCTTCAAAAAACACCGAGTTGCGCTTCTGCTGTTTCGTGGCCCCGACACTGGCCAGCATCCCCAAATGGCGCGCCCGTTCCGAGACCGAAATGGCAAACGCATTGTAAATTAAGGACACAGAACCAATAATAATCACCGCCATGATAATCGCTGATAACCAGGTTAGCGTGCGCTGGAGGCTGTCGTTGTTGGTGACCCCGTAATAGCGCAATAACTCACTATTGAATTGCGGCGGCGCGATGTTATTTTTTTGCGCCAGCTCCTTCGCATGGGCGTACAGCGATTTATCAACCTTTTTCAGGATGACCGAGGCATTCACGGGCTGAGTGTCCCCGATTGAGCTTTCATCCAGATAACTGATTACGGTGTAGCCGGGCGACCAGGTCGGCTCCCAGTTTGGCCGCTTGATAAAACCGACAACCGTATAGCTAGCCGGTGTGAGATTTTTTAACGTTTCCGTCACTTGGTCGTCTTCTGTTTGTAGTGACTCCGTTTGAAAGAACTGCACAGCCTCATTTTTTAAAAAACGATCTCCGACTTCGAGCGCCAGCGTGTCGCCAATCTTGTATTCGACCTTTCCGTTTGTGGCGATATGCTCGGACAGAACGACTTCATTGGAAGCCTTTGGCAACCGCCCCTTCGTTAGTTCGACCGGAAAATGGTTGAAGCCTTGTGGATTATATTCCTTAATAAACAAATAGGGCTTGCTTTCATTTTTTCCGCCGGGGAGTAGGGCATAGCCGCGGTCACGGGACAGCACCACCGTCTTCGTGTCGGAGTCGTGCTGGATCGTGTCCAGCTGCTCTTTATTAACATTATGGTAGAGGACATGCCACTCGCCTTTATCGGCAATCGTCTGCTGCTGCATCAGTTTCATAAAGGAAACGAAGAGGGTGGCTACTGCTGTCACCATCGCGACAGAAATAATCACGCCGATAATAGTGACCAATGTCCGCCGTTTGTTTTGCTTTAAGTGGCGCAGCGTTAATTTATGGACAATATTCACGGCCGAATCACCTCATCCTTGGCGATTCTGCCATCTTCAATGGAGATGACCCGGTCGGCCTGGAGGGCAATCCGTTCATCGTGGGTGATCACCAGCAGCGTTTGCTTAAACGTTTTATTAAACATTTTTAATAGATCGATGATTTCGCTGCTATTCTTGCTATCGAGATTTCCCGTCGGTTCGTCGGCCAGCATGATCGCCGGATTGCTGATGAGCGCTCGGCCGATGGAAACCCGCTGCTGCTGCCCGCCAGAGAGCTGGTTTGGCAGATGGTGCAGGCGATTGTCCAGGTTCAGAATCCGGACGATGTCCTGGAATTGCTTTTTGTCGACTTTGTGTTCATCGAGCAACAGCGGCAGCGTGATATTTTCTTCCACAGTCAGGACGGGAATCAGATTGTAAAATTGATAGATGAGGCCGATTTGACGGCGCCTGAAAATCGCGAGCTGGGTCTCGTTCAGGCTGTAAATGTCGGTTCCGTCAATCGTAACCTTGCCACTCGTCGGCCGGTCGACACCGCCAAGCAGATGGAGCAGGGTCGACTTTCCGGAGCCGGACGGTCCGATAATCGCGACAAACTCTCCTTTTTTCACGGAAAAAGAAACATCATCCAGCGCCTTCACCGCCGTCTCGCCCTTGCCGTACATTTTAGTCAGATGTTCAACTTTTACTATATCCATTGTGGTATAACCTCCATCGTTCCTTGATGATTCTAAGTCTATCCGACTAAAATGACTTTCCAGTGACTGTAAAATGACAATTTAGTCACTTAACATGGACCGCGTCACCGATGGGGGTGCCGATAAACAGGGTAAAAGCGCCGATAAACCGGGTGAAAGCGCCGGTAACCCGAGTGAAAGCGCGATAAATCAGGTAGAGCGCCGGTAACCGGGTAAAAGCGCCGGTAACCGGGTAAAAGCGCCGATAAACCGGATGAAAGTGCCGGTAAACTGGTCGAAAGCGCCGGTAAACCGAGTGAAAGCGCGGCAAATCAGGTAGAGCGCCGGTAACCGGGTAAAAAACGCCGGTAACCGGGTAAAAAGCGCCGGTAAACCGGGTAAAAGTGCCGGTAAACCGGTCGAAAGCGCCGCTAAACCTGGTTTATCCACGAGTAGCCCCGGTTGTACGTTCAGAAACACTAGATTACCTGTTTATAAAACTTGATCAAAAATTGCGTTCCGGCTCCCGGCGTACTTTTCACCTCAATTGTGCCGTTTTGGCTGGCGATGATGCGGTGGGCCATGGCGAGGCCGATGCCAACGCTTTCCTCGCTGGCCGACTTCCCCTTGTAAAAACGTTTAAACAGATGGGGCAGATCTTCTTTGGCGATGCCTTTCCCGTTATCTGCGATGGTGATTTCCGTGAACAGGGCGTTTTCGGCGAAGGAAATCGTTAGCGAACCGCCAGCAGGGGTGTGCTCGACGCAATTTTTTAAAATATTAATGATCGCCTCGGCAGTCCAATTCAAGTCGCCCGTAAAAGTGACGGTGTCATCGCCGGTCAGGGAAACGGTTTGCTCTTTAATATCCATCGGGATGAGCACGGGCTCGAGCGCTTTTTCGATCAGCGCCTTAACAGAGAGCCTGTCCCGCTTGAACTGGATTGTTCCGGCGTCGATTTTGGACAGTTTTAATAACGAAGATACAAGCCATTCCATCCGTTCGAGCTGAACCTGGATATTGTGGGTAAACTCCGCTCGTTTTGCGGCCGGGAGCCCGTCATCCTCCAATAAATCGGCCATCATCATCATCGAGGTCAGCGGCGTCTTCAGCTGATGCGAGATGTCGGAAATGGCATTGGTCAGTTGGATTTTGTCTTCTTGTAAAAGGGACCCCTGCTCCGATAATCGCGTTGTCACCTTATAAATATTATTTTTTAAAATACTGAGCTCGCCTTCCCGGTTATCACGTACATCCAGTTTATAGTCGCCGCCGCTGATGCGTTGCAGATATTGTGACAGCTTGGCCAGTTCGCGATAGCGCCAGCCCGTGAACAGCAAGATGCAGCCAATGAATAACATACAGATGATGGCTACGAGCAGCATGACGGCCGGTGAAAAAAACGCCGCTGCCAGGATGCCAACGAAGGTGATGAGGCCGAGCGCCAATAAGAGAAGCCGGATTTCACGATGACGGAGCATGCTAATCACCGACCTTATAGCCCAACCCGCGCACGGTTTTGATGATTTGCGGCTGCCCCGGTTGGTCCTCCAATTTTTCGCGCAGTCGTTTTATGTAAACCGTCAAGGTATTATCGTTGACGAAGTCGCCGGCCACGTCCCAAATTCGCTCAAGCAATTGACTTCGGGTGAGAACTTGTCCAAGATGAGTGGCAAAAATGAGGAAGAGCCGGTATTCCAGCGCGGTCAGCAGGACCTCTTCCTCATTTTTATACACCTTTCCCTCAAGCGTATTGATTTGGACGTTCTGGATATCGATGATGGTCTTGGCCGGCGGCTGCTTTTGGTAGCGGCGCAGCACCGTTTTGATCCTTGAGATGAGCTCGCGAATCCGAAATGGCTTGGTAATATAATCATCTGCCCCCATATCAAGTCCCATGACCACATTGACCTCGTCATCGACTGCTGTTAAAAAAATCACTGGCACATCGCTCCGCTGCTTCACCAGTTTGCATAATTCATAGCCGCTTCCGTCCGGCAGGGCCAAATCAAACAAGCATAATGCGATGTTGGGCAATTGTTCGGCGATGACTTGTTTCGCAGAGGCTGCCGTATGGCAAACAATCGGGGAAAACTGGTCCTGCTGTAGCGAATATTCAAGCCCGGAGGCAATCGTTTTATCATCTTCTACAAGCAAAATTTTCATCTTTCTTCTCCCGCCTTTCTCTTACCATTATAATACAGCACAGTCTGTGAAGATGGGAGGATTGGCCTTAGGTTTATAGCAAAAAAGCCAGGCGGATGCCTGGCTAGGTCATGTTTTCTTTGAAAAAGTTACGGATCGCCGATCAAAGTATTCCGTATATTTACTTTATTGGCTAGTTTTGCGGGTTTATTGGTCGGATTTATACTTTTATTGGTCAATTTGCGAAGTTTATTGGTCTCTTTACCTGATATATTGGTCAGTTTTCAACTTTTATTGGTCAATCGTCTTTTCTCACTAGTTAGAAGCCTACAGGATCGAATCTAAAAACTCCTTTGTTCGCCGCTCGGAAGGGTTGCCGAACAATTTTTCCGGAGGGCCAACCTCGACGATGCGGCCATCGTGCATGTAGATGACCGAGTCTGCGACTTCGCGGGCGAAGCCCATTTCATGAGTGACCACGACCATTGTCATGCCCTCCAAGGCCAGTTTTTTCATTGTGGCCAGGACCTCGCCGACGAGCTCGGGATCGAGGGCGGATGTTGGTTCGTCAAACAGCATTACTTCGGGCTTCATCGCGAGTGCCCTGGCGATGGCGACCCGCTGCTTTTGTCCGCCAGACAGCTTGCCGGGGTAGACATTTTCCTTGTCGCTCAAGCCCACCTTCGCAAGCAGCTCCTTTGCCTCACGCAAAGCCTGATCACGAGGGATTTTTTTCACATGAATGGGCGCTTCGATAATATTTTCAATCACAGTCATATGCGGGAACAGGTGAAAGTGCTGGAACACCATCCCGACCCGGGAGCGGACCTGATCGAGGTTATGGGTATCGGGCTCAATTACCTCGCCGGCAATGGTGACGGTGCCGCTATCCTTGACCTCAAGAAAATTGAGGCAGCGGAGCAGTGTGCTTTTTCCAGACCCGCTGGCACCAATCAGGCACACCACTTCGCGTTCGTTCACAGTCAAATCGACGTCGTGCAGCACATGCAAATCGCCGAATGATTTATTCAATTTTTCTACCTTTATCATTGTGCAAACCTCCTTTCGTAAACGCTCATCTCTAGATTCGGCCACCGCTCTCAATCGCTGACAGCGAGTCGCTTCTCCACCCGGTTTGACAATACTGAGAAAATAAACACCAGGATGAGATAGTAAACCGCGACGACCAGTAGGTAGGTCATGTAGTCGAAAGTGTTGGAGCCGAAGGTGGTCGCGACGTTAAACAGCTCGTACATTCCGATGAACGCGGCGAGCGACGAATCCTTCAGGGCGATGATAAATTGGTTGCCGAGCGGCGGCATCGCGCGCCGAAACGCTTGGGGCATGATGATGCGCCGGTACGTGAGCTTGACGCTCATCCCGAGCGAGCGGCCTGCCTCCATCTGCCCGGGGTCGATTGACTGAATTGCCCCGCGGAAAATCTCGGCGATGTAGGCACCGTTGTGGAAGGCGAGGCCGAGCACGACAGCGAGAAACTGCGACATATTCAGCGATGTCAAACCATAGTAGAATACGAAAATCTGGACAATGAGCGGCGTGCCACGGACGAGAAAGATGTAGGTGTCGGCAATCCACTCGAGCGGTTTGATTTTGGAAATTTTTAAAAAAGCAAAGAACAGCCCGACAAAAATGCCGAAGAAAATGGCCACAACGGTCAGCTCGAACGTCAGCAGCATGCCCTTCAAAAACACGGGATAGGAATCAATAAACTTTTGCAGCCAGTTCATGACACACTCCTTTCTTTGAAAAAAGGGCAAATACGCCGATTCGCCCTGGGGTGAAAATTACTCTTGGTTCCGGTTCGCCATTTTTCACGCCAACTCGGGTCATTTCCAATTACTCCTGCTTCTCTGGATCCAGTGTGATGTCCTCGCCGAGGTGGCGCTTGCTGATGACTGTCAGGGTGCCGTTGCTGCGAAGCTTTTCGAGGGCTTTGTTGATTTCCTCAAGCAGCTTGTCGTTGCCCTTAGCGACCGCGATTGCCTGCTCGCTTCGGCCCAGCATATCCTTGCCGACAATCTTCATTCCGGCGCCGATCGCTTCCTTCCCGGTGACGAAATCGGTGATGACCGCGTCGTGCTTGCCTTTGCTCAGGGCCTCAAGCGCCACGACGTCGCTGTCGAGGAGAATGATGTTATCCGTGACTTTCGCGGCCATTTCCGCATAGGTGGATCCTTTTGAAACGGCAATTTCCTTGCCCTTTAGGTCATCGAGGGTTTGAACGGTGCTGTCCGGGCGTACGAAGATTTGCGGGCCTGAGTAGTAGTAGGGGATAGAGAAATTTACCGCTTTTAAGCGTTCCTCCGTAATGGTATGGCTGGCGACAGCGGCATCAAAGCGGCCAGACTTGACGCCTTCGACAATTCCGCCAAACTTAAATTTCTTCTGAACCGGTTCAAGGCCTAGCTCCTTTGCAACTGCCTCGGCGACATCGATGTCAAATCCGGACATCGTGCCGTCGTTCGCCACATAGCTGAATGGCTTGAACTCACCGGAAGCCGCAAACGTGAACTTGCCGTCCTCCACCAGCTTCATTCCGCTGGACGAACTGCCGCCGCCCCCGCAGGCTGCGAGCACAAACATCAACACAACAATGAGCAATCCTTTTCCAACATGCTTCATTTGAAAAATTCCCCCTTTAAAATTTGGACATCCCTCTTTGTATTCCTATGTAAGCCAGTTTTGAAAAATGCCAAAAAAACTCCCCGGTTACGATTGCCGGGGGATTACATGGGCGCAACATTCACACCCTCATCAAGTTGCGCACTGTACGATTGAAATGACACGAAAACGTCATTTTTACAGGAAAGGAGATTGGAGAATTTGGTCGAATAATTAGGAGAAATGTATGTTTATGTCATAATTTGGAGGTGTTGAATGGATGATGTATTCCTGGTGTTTATCGGAGACGTAACCAGCAGCAAAGAATGGACGGTTAGTAGGAAACCTAATTTTTCAGATGCTATCAAACTATCACATCAGTCAGCCTCGTTAACAAATTCTTCTTATCAATATATCCCCCTTAGGGACATTGAAAAAGAGCCGATTTATTTTTGTAATATGAATTTCCACATTACCTTTAACCAGTATTCATTAAAAGTTGAATCCGAATGTGAAGTACCTGAAGCGGAAATTTTTGAAGCACTGGGCCACTTTGTTGTACAGGAGGGACCATGGGTTTCATTCCTGTTGAGATATCCCGTGCACCAAACCTGCTTTCCAAAAAGAATCAAGGTACGCAACCTGTCAGCGGCAAAACAACTTAGGGAAAGCGATGAACGGAAGGTTTATGGTAAAATAAGGGTTAAGATTTGAAGTGGTTTAGAATCAAAATAGAAACTCCGACATTATAGTAAATAGTACACGACCTGAATAATCCACTGCATCGCTGGCTATTATTCTTAAAAGAGGATATTTCGGAAAATTGTTGAAGGAGGTTATATGCATGGACGGAATTCTGAATCAGGCGGAAGAAAAACTGAACCGGCTGAGCGCCTCCCCAGAAACAAGACGGGAATATGAACTAAGGGAAAAGGCCCTATCAGACGAGCGAAGCAGGTTGGAAGATGCTAGGGAGAAGGGAGTTTTATCAGTTGTAAGGAGCCTGTTGGCTAGCGGGTTGCCGTTATCAGAGGTTGCCAAACATACACCTTATTCAGTCGAAGAACTAAGAAAACTATCAGAGGAGAGCTAACCCTAACTCCTATTAATTTGCGCAAGATTCCCTCCTAGAATTACCCTGCAACAAGCCGAAAGGTTCCGGTTTTCAGCCGGAACCTTTCGGCTTGTTGTTTATTACCATCTTGTTATATAACTGCAAAAGGATTTGTCCACCCCACACGGACAAATGTCCACGAGTGGTGCCTGACACCAATAGCGACATTTACACTGTACCAATGCGACTATCCCCACTAACCCCCTATTTATTACCAAATTACTTCCCAAAACGCCACATTTTATCCATTTTTTGGTTGTTTTTTGCAGTTTTAGGTCTATTTGTGATGTTATTTTAATGTTTTTGTAACATAACAGGCACGTTTTTCTGTTATAACTGACATATAAGGAGGGAGAAGTGTATGCAGCATACGTTTAAGCGCATAGTTCTCGTGGTACTTACATTCGTGTTATGTGGAACCGGCACAGCCGTTACATATGCACAAACCAATAATGAAGCCCTACATAATGCAAATAGGCAGCTTCAAGAGAAACAAAGATTGCTAGAAGAACAAAGGGACCAACAGCAAGCTGTCAATCAAGAAATAAAGAAAATCCAGGCAGAACTCGATTCATTATATAATTCCATTTCAAAAAACAAAGAAGAAATGGCCAAAACGCAAGCAGAAATTGATGAGGTTAACAGGCTCATCCAACAAAAAAGAGAAGAAATTGTCGTCCTGGAGGATAAAATCCTTGGCCGTAATGACATCATGAAAAAGCGGGCCGTGGCGCTCCAGCAAAATGACAATGTCAACTTAATGATCAGCATTTTCTTTGAATCCGATAGCATTGCCGAATTCCTGAAGCGTGCCAGTGCGGCATCAGCACTGATGGATGCGGATAAAGATATTTTAACAGCACAAAAGACAGACCTGCAGCAGATTGAAAAGGACAAGCAAGTGATTGATCGGCAGGAGCAGGTATTAGAAGAACATCAACAAACCTTAGCCAGCCAGCAGGCCGAGCTTGACAACAACATGCAGCAACAGCAGCAGACACTAGCTGTAGCGCAGGAAAAATATGATCAGATTTCACAGCAGGTTGCACTAGCCGAAAAGGAAAAGGCGGCAGTCGCATCCCAAATTGCCAATATCCAGGCAGCCATGGCGCCACAGCCTAGGCCACAGGTTGCATCAGCAACAAATGATGGGGGTGGAGCGGCCATTTCGGGACAAGAACTATACGTTTCCGCAACCGCTTACAGTCCGGAAGAGTCCGGGTCCATCACAAAGTTGGGCTATAATATCGCGGCCAATCCGAACATGAAGCTAATCGCAGTCGACCCAAGAGTCATCCCGCTCGGTAAAAAAGTCTGGGTGGAAGGCTACGGAGTGGCCATCGCCGGCGACACAGGCGGCGCCATCAAAGGCCACAAAATCGACGTACTCATGCCAACCTATGCCCAAGCCATTCAGTGGGGAAGAAAAACGGTTAAAATTGTAATCTTAGACTAATATCGATAGAAATAATTTGAAGGACCCGGTTCAGGCTGGGTCCTTTTATATTAAAAATTCTCTGATTGAAAGAAAGGAAGCGTTTTTCGGAGAATTAGCCTCCCTATATAGACAAACTTTCATGTGAAGTGTCTATCACAATATTTCGTGGTATAATATTGGAAATTGGAGGGATGTTCATATGCAATATATAACCAGGGAACGTTTTGAAAAAATAGTCAAGGGCAAGGACAAAATCGACCTTGAAGAGCTTGTAATGGTTATAGAAAATGAATTTGGTTATTCGGTGAAATTAGAAGAAAAGAATGGAGGTGATTTTTCAGAAATACAAAAAAGAAAAATGACCGATTTAATCTTTAGTAACGAGGGTGTTTTAAAACAGCTTAGTGAATCATCTAAAGAATCTGATGATGATTATATAGATGATGAGGAAGAATTTATGAGATTAATAAAAGAGGCTGCTGGTAATGGAAGTGAAATTTAGAGTTAGTTGGAGTAGAGCAGCCGTCCAAGCGTTAGCAAGGTTATTTAATATTAATCATAAAATGGTTTATAGTAAATCGAAAAATATTTTATCTAAAGAACCACGGAAAAAGGCATTTGGGGTTGCTGATTACCCTGGATTCTACCTAAACGGGTATTTTTGGATTCTGATTAATAATGTTGTAATAATTTATAGAGTTTCAGATGAACAAAAAAGAGTTTTTATTGATGCTTGTTATTACGCAAATACGGAGGAAACAGTGCAAATATTTTGGGGCATAGAACCCGATGAAGATTAAGAATATGTTTACAATATTTAAAACTAAGGATTCTCCATGTTTATAACAACTTTGACAAGCCTCTAGCTACATTGCTTCTACAAAAATCAATCCTCTTGGTCTACATTATAATATTCCAAAAGATATTCAAAAAAGGACAGTGGTCCGTAAAGCCACTGTCCAAATCTCTTACCCCAAATACACTAAATCCTTCAATTCATCATCCGAAAGCTCGGTGATCCAGTTTTCGCTCTGGATGATCTGATCGTTGAGGAATTGTTTTTTCTCAAGCATGGCATCGATTTTTTCCTCAAGTGTGCCAGTACAGATGAGCTTGTGGACATGCACAAAGCGTGACTGCCCAATCCGGTAGGCCCGGTCCGTCGCCTGGTTTTCGACAGCCGGATTCCACCAGCGATCGTAGTGGATGACGTGATTGGCCGCAGTCAGGTTCAATCCGGTTCCGCCCGCCTTCAGCGACAGCAAAAACACCGGAAACTCCCCATTTTGGAACCGCTCAATCATCGCATCACGTTGTGTCTTCGAAACACTCCCGTTCAAAAACGGCACATCCACGCCAAACTTCTTCTTCACCGTACTCCGAATCATCTCGCCCATTTCGATATATTGCGTAAAAATCAGGCAGCTTTCGCCCTGGTCCAAAACCGCATCAACCAGCTCAACAAGCTTCTCCAATTTATTGGAACGGTCCAACAGCTGCCGTCCCGCCGACTTTTCCTTCAAATAGAGAGCAGGGTGGTTGCACAGCTGCTTCAACCGGCTAAGCATCTGCAACACTAACCCCTTGCGCTCAAAGCCGGTCAGTTTTTCAATTTGCTCAAACGTATCGTGAATCAGCTGCTCATACAGTGATGCTTGCTCGGCCGTTAGCGGGCAATACTCTTTCTGTTCGAGTTTATCAGGCAAATTAAGCGCAACCTCTTCATCTTTTTTCGTCCGGCGTAACAGGAAGGGGCGAATCAACGACTGAAGCTGCTGAATCTTATCCTTCTTATCATCCTTTTCAATCGGGATGATGAACCGCTTTTGGAACTGTCCCAAGCTTCCGAGATAGCCGTGATTGGTAAAATCAAAAATCGACCAAAGCTCGGACAGCCGGTTTTCCATCGGGGTCCCTGTCAGCGCGATATGATGGCGGCCACGCAGCCTGCGCACTGCCTTCGACTGCTTGGTCTGAGCGTTCTTGATGTTCTGCGCCTCATCAATCGCAATCGTGCTCCACAGCAACGACTCCAATTCCTCAGAGTCCTGATGGGTTAAACCATAGGAGGTTAGCACGACATCCACATCCTGCACCTTCTTGGAAAAAGCATCCTCCTTCAGGCGGTTCGACCCATAATGCAAATGCACCTTCATCTCAGGCGCAAAACGCTCCAGCTCCTTCTGCCAGTTCCCCAGAACAGAAGTAGGGCATATTATCAACGCTGCCTTTGTTGGCACCTTCGATGGGGTGGTTGGAGTAGAACCCTTCTTACGAGGGGTGATGGCTTGAGTCGTGGTGTCAGTTGTCTCGGTGTCAGGCACCAATACATGACTTTCCACGTTTGGAACAGTGTCTACACCGCCATCGGTGTCAGGCACCATTTGCTGACTTTCCACAATGTCAACAGTCTCAACGTCAGCTACACCGCTGCTACTTCCACCGCCACCAACATCCTGACCAAGCACAACCCCAATTTGATCGCCAACTTCATCTTTCACCTTTAACAGATACGAAATAAGCTGCACGGTTTTCCCCAAGCCCATATCATCGGCCAACACAGCGCCAAACCCGTACTGCCGCAGGAACCAAAGCCAACTCATCCCAAGCTGCTGGTAAGGCCGCAGTTCGCCGTTCAGCCCATCCGGCACCTCGACAATCGGCACCTCGTTCGTCTCCGACAACTGCTTCATCATTTGCTTCCACTGCCGGTTCAGTTCAATCTGAATCTTGGCGAACGCCTTCGGATTCTCCGCATCCTCTTCACCCTCGCCGGACGCCACCAGCTCCTGCTCAAGCAAATCGCGGACATGCAAGCCTTCTTTTTCAGCCCGCTTCATCAAATCCTGAATTTGTCGAATAAACTGCGGGTCCAGCTTCACCCAGCGCCCGCGAATATAGACAAGCCGACGCTTTTCCTCGACAAGCTTGTTAAACTCATCCTCGTCCAAATCGACGCCATTCATCGAAAAACGCCAGTTGAAATCTAACATCTGCTGTAAACCTACAAATGACGGCCGGTGACTCCCGGTCCCCTTGACCGCCGCCTTCACCTTCAAATTGGCATTTTTCATCGCCTGCCACCACGAAGGGAGGAGGATTTCGACATCAAGCGCCAACAACGTCTCGCTAGCCTCGGTCAAAAACATCCACGCTTCTTCTTCGGTCAGCTCGGTTTTCAACGGGGCAATCCCCTCAGCATCCACATCCCCAGCGTCATCGCCAAGCCATGGAATCAGCCGCACCCAGCGGGCCTGCTCGCGGTCCACCTTATCCAAAAATGACCGCCACTTGGCGGGAATCCGCTTCACATCCTCGACATCCACCACTTGGTCGACATCTTTCTTTCCGCGTAAAAACACATCCAGACTCCAGTCGCCCTCGCCGTCCTCGGGTTCATCGAGCCGCAGCCCAATCGTAAATGGCGCATCGCTCTCCTTGATTCCGACCCACTCAAGCCAACTTTCCTCATCAAAATACCGCGCAAGCTCAACACCAGAAATGTTTTGCTTTTTCAACAGGTCCAGCTTTGGCCCGAATAGCTCCTTCATCGCCGCATTTCTTGTTAAAAAAGAATCCATCGCCTCGTTGAACAAATCGGAAATGTACTCGCGGGCAGTTGGGGCGGGGGATTCGTGTTCAATCCCTGGATCCTCGACATCCTGTTCCCAAAACTCGGGCCCAAACTCATCCTTGACCCGCTCGGGGAGCTTCCAGCGGAATTCGCCTTCAGGTCCCCACACTGAAAAGTCCGGATGCCAATCCTTTTCGACGATGCCCTCATAAAGCGAGTTGCCAGCCGCTAAGCAAATTTCGGACTCCTCATTCCAGTCCCACTCAAGAAAGCGGTTGAACGACTCCTTGGCAAACAACGACACAAGCTGCCAGCCATTCACGGCCACACCCTCGACACCGTCCACCGCGGCCTCGTCCAGCACCGTCCCGAAAAAACTTTCCTCATGACTACTGAACACAAGGTTCTTCCACCGAAACGGGGCCATCGTCCGCCCATGCTCATCCTCAGCAGAAAGAAGAAAGCGGCCGTCCGCTAATTTAGTTGTATTTAATTTCAAAAACTTGGTTCTAAGCATCGAAACATGCTCCTTTTTGCCATTTACCGGCGCTTACAGGTACTTTACCGGCGCTTTTTTCATTTTACCGGCACTTTTCAACACTTTACCGGCACACTCTCTCTTTTCAGACTAGATCGCACCCTTTACCGGCAGATTTGGGCACTTTACCGGCGATATTCCGATTTTACCGGCACTTTATAACACTTTACCGGCACCTTCCTCAAAAAAATAGTGCGGGTATCCAATATGTACTTTCTAAAAATAGTATCTTTAAAGAATTTAGCAGCAGCATTTGCCGAAATCTCTTTAAAAGATAAAAATTACTCTTTTTTTGCTAATGAGCACTCTACAAGACCCACAATCTAAACCTAATTCTATGCATTAGATGTAGTCATTAGGGTTTTATTTGCACAAATCCCACTTTTATTTTCGCCCGCCCTCAGGTACCGCCCGCATCAAACCTAACTTCAACCCACAACCCCCAACTGTCCGCTCCACGTGGACAAAATCGCCAAACTGTCCACGGGCGGTGCCTGACACCAATAACACCATTTCCAACACACTATATAAGTTTACTCCTCTGACACTCCTCATGAAACGCCCTAAGCCTTTTGGTCCGCTCCATCAACCCATCCAAAAAATACTCCCAGTCGTCAACCCGTTTCAGCTTCTTGTACAGCGTGCGCAGCTTCTTCAGGTGCCGAACTGCCAACCGGTAGCTACTCCGATTCTTGGCATCAATCTCCTTCTGCGCGACCTGATGCAGCATGCCCAGCAGCAAATCTGGCCGTTCCTTCTCGACCATCTTTACCCGTTCCTTCGGCAAGTCGGCGTACTCCATCCCGACAAACGCCTGCAGCTCAGCCCACCGCGCATAATCGCCGCGCTCAAACAATAAGTACTCATAATCAGCATAACTATAGGGCAAACCGCTCAACATCGCCCGCTCAAACACCTCGAACCGCCCATTCTCCGTGCAATAACCAGAAATCGCCCGCAGTGCCGTGCGCACAAACGCCGAACGGCTATGATACGACGCGAGCCGCTCCAAATACCCCTTCAGCTTACTCAAGAACATGTCAATCACCGGCCCGACACGACGCCATGCCTTCGCGACTGTGAAAAAATCAATCCAGTAAATCATAAACGGAACCAAAGCAGGATCATCAATCCGCCCGGCCAGCTTCAACGCCAGCTCATCATTGTCGAGCAGGAAGTACAAATGAATCATCGTCACCTCAAGCGCCAGCGGATTCTCTTCGTCGTCCAAATCCTTCAACCGCGTGCCAATCCGCAAAGCCTCTTCCTGCCGCCACTCTTTCTTCCGAAAAACCTCCGTCCACAGTACCCGGTGCAAATACACCCGCTCCTGAACGAACCCGGCACTGCACGTCAGCGCCGCAAACACCTCATCCTTCAACCGCTCAATAAACGCATCAAACGCAAACGGCAGCGCCTGGGCACTAATTTTTCCAGACAAATCGTCAGCATCATCCAACAAATTATGAAAACAATGCCCATACGCCCGGCGCACGGCCTCCTCGGCAAACCCGAGCTCATCCGTCAGCACTGCGAGCTTCCGAAACGACACAACCGCCGCCACAAGCCCATACAACTGGCGCCACTCCTGCTCCATCGGGGCACTCGCCATCACCCGCCGCTGGTAAATTCCGAACAGCTCCGAAATCACATACGGATTCGTATACTTCTTGCCGCCCACCAGCGTATCGAAACTCGACTCAAACAGCTGCAGCCACTTGTCGTAATCCGGCTTCGGCAGCCGCCCGGCCTTCATCAGGTCCTTCGCCATCTGTAGCCCCATCACCGCCGCCGACCGCGTCTCCCGCGCCGGCTCACGCCACTCCGCCAGCCAATCGCTCACACTGCCGACCTTCGAATACACGGCAAAAAACACCGCCAGCTGATGCCGGCACAGCCCCTCGCCCGGGCACGAACACTCACTCAAGCCGAGAAACTCCGGATCGAGCCGCACCTTCGCCGGCGTCACATCCTGCACAGTCGCATAAAACTCGCCGCCCTCATACCGCAGCTGCGTTACCAGCCCTTGCCGAAACAACATCATCCCGCTCTGGACCATCCGCGCATCCTCCGACGAATGCGCAATCAACAAATCCTGCAGCTCATCCGCCAGCTCCTGAACCTTCTCACTCCCAGGAAACGACTCCATCGTCCGCGCCTCCTCTACTCAAAAATAATCCTGCGTATCAGCACCCTATATATTTAAAAAAATGATACAAACAATCAGACCTTGCCAATAAAGGCGGTGTGAGCAGAGCTAAGCAAGCCTAATTCAAGCCATAAAAAAGTATACCTGCCCCTTAACTTGAATCAACAGATACACATGCGCGCCGCTCCGCCCCTTTCCTCCAAAAAATCCATATTCCTCTATTATACCCAAAAATCGGCCTTTAGAGGAGTGACAAACCCAAGAGCCTTTTGAAAAATGAACGCAGGCCTTGACTCCGACAAATAATCTATGAGGGTTTGACAGAATTAGCCCCATTATGGGATGTAGACCAGAAAAATATCAAAACCGACCAATAAAACCTCAAAACCGACCAATAAAATTGAAAAACCGACCAATAAAATTGAAAAACCGACCAATAAAATATAAAAACTGACCAAAAAAATGATAAAGTTGTTAACCCTCGCATCCGGCGCACCACAGACTCGCCTCAACCCGCTAAAATTTCCCACTATCCAAATCCCTCATAATACTGATAACCTTAACAAAATTTAGTAGACTAAATAATAATTCACCATGAGGGGATTCGGTAAGATGAACTCGATTATTGGCCCAAAATCGGATATCTATCAATCACTGTTCGATTATAACCATGACGCCTGCTACGCGCTCGACCTGAAAGGAAAATTCATCCTCGTCAACGACGCGGCTGCCGAACTAGTCGGATACGACAAACAAGAACTCCTGCAGATGTCCTTTTACGAGCTAATGAACCTGGACGAAGCGGAAGTGGCCACTCAATACTTCAAGCGCGTTCTGGAAGGCGTCAGCGAGCGTTTTAACATCAGCATTCATAAAAAAGATGGAAAAGCATTGGACTTATTTATCACCGCCGTGCCGATCTGGGTCGAGGGCAAAATCGAAGGCGTCGTCGGCATGGTCCGCGACGTCACCGAGAGGAACACCCTTGAAACAATGCTGAACGGTCAAAATCACGTCCTTGAAATGATTGCCAAAGGAGCTAAGCTTACCGATGTGCTCGCCGAAATCATCCGTCTGGTTGAATTCGTTTCCGATGATGGCATATGCTCGATCTATCTAACAGAACAAGACGGCACAAGCCTCGTCAATGCGTCTTCACCGTCGATTCCGGCCGCCTACACAAAGCAAATCAACCATTTGCCCGTCGGTCCGGAGTCGGGAGCGGCGGCCGCCGCTGCGTACCATAAACGGCCAATCATCGTCAGCGACATCGCCAATGACCCCTTATGGAAAAAGCACCGGGACATCGCGGTCAAATGCGGACTCCGAGCCAGCTGGTCGACACCTGTGTTCAACAGCCAGGAGGAGCCGATTGCTGTTTTTTCAATCTATTACAACCAGCCGTGTGAACCGACCGAGGCCGATATCCAGCTCATCGAAAAAGCTGTCCACCTGACAAGCTTAGCCGTCCACCATTACCAAGCCGAGGAAAAAATCAACTTTATGGCTTTTCATGACGAGCTGACCAACCTGCCGAAACGGCGGCTGTTTGACGAAAGAGCCACGGAGGCAATTAAACAGCATACAGACAAGCCGCAGCAAGCCATTGCCTTCATGTACCTTGACCTCGACCGGTTTAAAATCATTAACGACACGCTCGGCCACAACATGGGCGACCTGGTGCTGGAACATGTCGCTAGAAGGCTTCAGTCCGCCATCCGCGAGGAGGACACGGCTTCAAGGCAGGGAGGCGACGAGTTTGCCCTGCTGCTAAATAATGTCAGCAAACAGGAGGCCGCAAGCATCGCCCAGCGGATCATTAATGTGTTGGAGGAACCGTTAATCGTCGACGGGAATGAGGTGTTTGTCACCACGAGCCTCGGCATCAGCCTGTATCCTTCTGACGGCGATACCGTGGGTGACCTGCTCAGGAAGGCTGACATTGCCATGTACAAGGCGAAGCACAAAGGGCGCAACAACTATCAGTTTTATGACGCCGTCCTGGACAAGGAGTTGTACGACCGTCACGAAATCGAAAAGGAGCTGCGAAAAGCGCTGGAGAAGGGAGAATTTGAGCTCCATTACCAGCCAATCATAAACCTTTCCACCAATACCATAGTCGGCGCCGAGTCGCTGCTGCGCTGGAAAAATTCGACGCTCGGCCATGTTGTACCTGACCGCTTCATCCCCATCGCCGAAGAAACGGGGATGATTGTGCCGATTGGCGAGTGGATCCTGAACACCGCCTGCCGGCAACTGAAGGCATGGGAGCAGGAGGGGCTCGACTTGTCGGTGGCCGTCAACATCTCGATTCGCCAATTTTACAAAAAGAACTTGGCTTTTGTGATTGCTGATGCCCTAAACGAGACGGGGATTAACCCCGCACACCTGACGATTGAGATCACCGAAAGCATGACGATAGATGTCGAAACCGCATCAAAAATTCTGCGGGAATTAAAGGACCTCGGCGTCAATATTTCCATTGACGATTTCGGCACCGGCTATAGCTCGCTCAGCTATTTGAAGACCTTCCCAATCGACAGCTTGAAAATCGACCAATCCTTTGTCCAGGATATCGCCAACAGCAATTGCGATCAAAACATCGCCACCGCGATCCTGCTCATGGCCCACAACCTCGGCCTGAACGTCATCGCCGAAGGTGTCGAAACCACCGACCAGCTCGACATCCTGCGCAAATACCATTGCAACTGCGCCCAAGGCTACCTGTTCAGCAAGCCGCTACCGGCGGAGGAATTTAAAAAACTACTAGAGAACTCTTACTGAGATGTTCTTAAAAAGGGGTAACTTTTCTCTGCAAATATGGAGAAAAGTTACCTCTTTTTTGGGTCCCCCCGAACTTTATTTGCTCAATTCGTAACGAAGAATAATGATTGAAAAATGAACCTTGGCAGGTGTACTTGACTCTGGGTATGTTATATACCCATTCCGAGAATAGAGCGGGGTTGTGAAGGACGAACCAGCGACATCTTTGAAACAAAGAGAACACAACGAAAAAGTAGATATAAGGAAATCTTGCGATTTCCCGGATAGCCCCTTGCAAAGTGTGAGAGCTCCGCGCGAATTTTATTTGCGCTTTAAGAAAACCCTTCATTTTTTCCTACTGCTTAGGTACTACCACCTAAGCAGTAAGTGTACATCTATGCAAAAATTACTAAAATTTGTAAAAATAAAGGAATTTTCACCTGCGAGGTTGAAATTAATTATAGAGATATACCGTGTGTGAGGGAGAGGACCCTATTGAGGCAAAGTCGCAAATATCGATCCCCTTGGGCAGCGATGCTGTGGTCGCTTGTGCTGCCGGGCTTTGGGCAGCTGTACAACCGGGATTACGTCATAGGAATTGCATTGATTGTATTGGAATTTTTAATCAACGTGAAGGCGGATTTAAATCTGGCCCTATTATATTCCTTTAGAGGCAAACTGGCCGATGCCCATGAGATAGGCAACCTCGGCTGGGGATTGTTCTACCCATCCTTTTACGCCTTTGCCATGTGGCAGGCGTTAAACTATGCCATAAACTTCAACAAGCACCAGCAGGGAAATGAAGGCGCCACCAGAACCTATCTGTCCGGGTTCTTTCTGGGACTCGTCATCGGGATGGATTTCGGCCTCTTCTGGCATGACAGCCGGATTGCCGACACCGTCCCACTCATGGATTATCCGGTCTTCAACGGACTCCTGTTTGGCCTGCTGTTTGGCGGCATCGGCCATTTCCTTGAAAAATACCTATATCGAAAAAATAAACGGCCGCACACGCTGAACGAATGAAACAAGCTTTTTGAAAAAAGAACCTTGGTAGGTGCACTTGACTCTGCAACGTTGTTGAACGCCATCCGCAGCACAGACAGGCCTAGACCTGACGAATGAGCCACGACTTTGCTGCAAAGGGGAAGCAACGAAAAAATAGAAACAAGGAAATCTCACGATTTCCCAAAAACAAAAGACCAGCCCGGCAAAAACACGGGCTGGTCTTCTCTATGCTTTAATATAAGCGTTTAAACGCTTCAAAGTGCTGTTTGTAGTAGGTGCTCGACAGGCTTGAGATCATCACGCCATTCGTTGAGTTGGCGTGGATGAACTGGTTGTTGCCGATGTAGAAGCCCACGTGCGAGATGCCTTTTTGATAGGTGTTGGCAAAGAACACGAGGTCGCCGATTTGCGGCTGGTCGACATAATAGCTACGGTCGTAGTAGCCGGCAGCAGAATAGCGGCCGATTTTCTTGCCGGACTGGTTGGCGACATAGTAGATGAAGCCACTGCAGTCAAAGCCGGACAGGGTGCTTCCGCCCCAAACGTATGGGATGCCCATTAAACTTTTTGCGACTTCAATCGTTTTGCTACCAAAGTCGGTTGCCGGTGCCGGTGCAACACCAGGAGCCGGGGCAGGAGCAGCGGATCCGGATGGACCAGGTACCAACAGCTTGCGTCCTGCATAAATTAGGTCTGATGATAAGTTATTAAGCGTCTTTAATTCTCCGACCGTCGTGCCGAATTTGGATGCAATTTTGCTCAAGCTGTCGCCGCTTACGATTGTGTACTCAATACTCGACTGCCAGCTTGGCGGCGCCGTTGATGGGTTCGGAGCTGGTGCCGGTGTTGGAGCCGGCGCTGGAGCAGGTGCAGGCGCAGGTGCTGGGCTTGGTGCCGGAGCAGGCGCTGCTTGTCCAGGTGCAGAAACCTTCAAGGTCTGGCCGATGTAAATCACCGTGCCGGAAATATTGTTCCACTGTTTTAATTCGGCGACCGTGACGCCATAGCGGTTGGCGATTTTGATTAGCGCATCGCCTTTGACAACGGTATAGGTGGCTGCTGGCTCTGGTGCTTGGGCAACTGGCTGCTGCGGCTGTGGTGCGGCAACCGGTTTGGCGGAAACTTTAAGGGTCTGGTTAGGATAGATTAAGTCAGAAGTTAGGCCGTTCAAGCTTTTTAATTGGCTGACGGTCGTCTTGTGGGTCAGGGCGATTTTTGACAAGGTATCGCCTCTTTGGACCGTGTATGTACTGGCGTGCGCGGCGCCTGCATAGGCAAGCGACAGGAATGCGGTGGTCGATAGCACGCGCACTATGGTTTTATTATCCAAGATTATTCCCCCCTATTATGCTATTTTTCTATTCATTTTACCATAGATTGCTAATATTATGGGCGCCGAATTGGTAAATTTTGAAGGAAAAATAAAAATAAACGCTTAACGGCGTGGAATTTGTCATGAGTAATAGTCCTAAATATTCTAACTCTACAAATTTCACATAATTGTGCCAAAATTCGACTGGAAATCTATTTACATTTCACTGGTTTTCTATTACTATTGTTAAAAATATGTATGGGAGGTCGTTAGTGGGAATTGGAGTCGAAGGGAAACAACATAACCAGAACAAGTGTGGATTTTAGCGAGATCGTGAAAAAGGCTTATGAAAAAGGAATGACCGAGGACGAACTGACCATTGAACAACTGATGGCCGATTTAAAAACAGAACTGAAACATTTAGTGGCAGGCTGCTAATATAGATAGGAAGAAGATAAGCTGCTGGAGCGGACTCCAGTGGCTTTTTTTAGCTGCCGCATAAATTCAACTACGCCTCATGAACCGTCCAAACGGTCTCGCCAATCGATGAGTTTATGCAAAAAAAACGAATCCATTACTAGGATTCGCTTTTTTGGACAAAATATTCGATAAGGTACAGGCTCCACACCTGGGCGCCTTTGTCGGTTACCGCTTTTTTATCGGCGGTTATGTAGTCTTTGAACCCTTCGGTATTCGCATCAGGCCAAGCGGTCCAGTGATCAAGGTAGGTAAGCTTCTGTTCCTCGGCAAAGGTCTTCAGCTGAGAGGTTTGCTTCGGATAGATGTCCGCTTTGTATATAGGATAGGATGGCTGAATGATAAACACCGTTTCCGGCTTCGCAGAACGCACGTCTTCGATGATTTTGCTTAAATCGTTAAAGGTATTCGCCGGCGAGACCAAACCGTTATTCTTAAGCATAAACGGTTCGATGACAACAAGGTCAGCCTGTTCAGCAGCGATTTCTGCGGTTTTATTTTCTTTAATCAAATAATTGGAAGTGGAATTATACGTCTTCAGTCCCACCTCAAGATGGTCTGCCCCATAGGCAGCAAGCAGCCCCTGTTTGACAAGCGGGAAGACGCCTTCACTTTCAGTACCGATAGCGGGTGAGCCGACAAACAGGATTTTAAAGCTATCCCCGGCGACCAACTTCTTCTTAAAGTTCTCCGCGGCTTCGGCGGGCCAGTTTTTCGTTAACGCCAGCAGCTTTTCATCCATCGGAGCCTGCTCTTCTTCAGCAGCTTCCCCCTGGCTTAAGGTGCCGGTCTGTTTATTTTTGGCCGATGTGCCCGTTATTTTGTCATTCCAATGGGATTGGCCTACATAGAGTACGGCTATAAATGCGATACATAATAGTAAGGTCAGGACTTTCTGCATGTGTGATAACCCCCAAATCTAGTGCAATCCTATTATAGCAGAAATATCTTCCAACTATCCTCTTGATTCTACGAAAAATTACAAATTATGACGGGGTTTGTCAAAATTAATAAAAGAACTTATTACCAAAATAGTAAAACCCCTTCAAAAATCTTACAAAAAGTTGTTTAATTAAAAGAGTGATGTTTCGACAAAAGACTGAAAATATACGACAAATTATGATATAATATCCAATTGTATGTAGATATTTAGGAGGACAAAATGGAAGAGACTATTAGTTTGAAAGAGTTGTTCGAGACGCTTAAAAAGCGATTGTTATTAATCATTTCCATTACTGCGATTGCCGGCCTTGTCAGCGGCGTTGTCAGTTATTTTTTCTTAACCCCGATTTATCAGGCTTCAACGCAGATTCTTGTCAACCAAGCGAAAAATGACCAAGCATTTTACAGCCCGAGTGAAGTACAGACCAACCTTCAATTGATTAATACCTACAATGTCATAATCAAAAGCCCGGCGATTCTAGATATTGTGGCAGATGACCTTGATTTAGGCATGAATGCCGCGCAATTGAATGAAAAAATTACCGTCGGCAGCGAAAAGGATTCCCAAGTGGTAAATGTATCGGTTCAGGACCCGAATCCTGACACTGCTGCACTAATTGCCAATAAGACAGCTGAAGTGTTTAAAAAGGAAATTGCCAATATCATGAACGTCGATAACGTCAGCATCCTCGCCAAGGCGGATGTAGGTGAGAATCCATCACCCATCAAACCGAGACCGTTAATGAACGTGGCGATTGCACTTGTAGTCGGTTTAATGGCTGGTGTCGGAGTGGCATTCCTGCTGGAATACTTCGATAGCACAATTAAAAACGAGCAGGATATAGAAAAAGAATTGGGACTTCCGATTTTAGGGGTCATCTCCACGATTGATGATCAAAAGATGGAAGAACTAAAGGCAAGACGATCAGCAAGAAATTCAAGGGTAAGAGGTGAGACAGTTGGCTCTTAGAAAAAAGAAAAAACAACTGAGCAGAGACCCGGGCCGCAAACTGATTACGGCGATTGCACCGAAATCACCGATTGCGGAGCAATACCGGACGATTCGGACGAATATCCAGTACTCTTCTATCGATGAAGAAATTAGAGCAATCATGGTTACCTCATCCGGCCCTGGAGAAGGAAAGTCAACAACCGCCTCAAACCTTGCGGTGACATTCGCCCAGTTAGGCAAGAAGGTTTTATTGGTCGATGCTGACCTTCGTAAGCCGACGGTACATCATACGTTTGCGGTAGATAATTTATTCGGATTTACGACCGTATTAACAAAGCAACGATCAATGGATAAAACAATCCAAGAAACCGAAGAGCTGGATTTATATATTTTAACAAGCGGGCCGATTCCGCCCAACCCTGCTGAGCTGTTGAGCTCGAAATCGATGGAGCAATTTATCGAGGAAGCAAAGGAAGAGTTTGACTATATCATTTTTGATACACCGCCATTATTAGCGGTGGCGGACCCGCAAATTTTGGCGAACCAAGTGGACGGCTCGATCTTAGTCGTATTTAGTGAAAAGACAGAAATTGACCAGGCCAAGAAGGCGAAGGAATTGCTTGGAAATGCCCAAAGCAAACTGTTGGGTGTCGTATTAAACCATAAGGATGTTCAAAAGAGCGATTACTATTATTACTATGGGTCATACGGTGCGAAGTAACAAATTTCGACAAATCTTCCCCCTTTCCTGTTACTTTCGACTTTGGTAAGATGATAAAGTACTAGAAAATTAACAGTTTACTGGAAAGGGGCGGGGAAAATGGTGGATTTACATTGTCATATCTTGCCCCAAGTGGATGATGGGGCAAGAGATTTAGCCGAAAGTATCGAAATGGCGCGAAAGGCTGTAGAACAGGGAATTACGACAATTGTCGCAACGCCGCATCATCTCAATAATCAATACGAAAACCCGAAGCAGACGATTATTGGGGAAGTAGAAAAATTAAACCAAGTTTTTCAGGCGGAAAAAATAGATTTAAAAGTGCTCCCAGGTCAGGAAGTGCGCCTCCATGGCGAATTGCTGGAAGGATACGAGCTGGGAGAGATCATGCCGGTAAACCATTCGCAGTATGTATTGGTCGAGTTCTCATCGAGCCATGTTCCAAGATACACGGATAAGTTGTTCTTCGATATGCAGCTAAACGGCCTGACTCCGATTATTGTCCATCCGGAACGGAATCAGCAAATTGTCGAACAGCCGGAAGTGTTGTATCAGCTTGTGAAAAAAGGCGCATTAACACAAATAACAGCTGCAAGTGTTTGCGGTGATTTTGGAAAAAAGATTAAAGGTTTTTCACTGCAGTTAATTGAAGCAAGTTTAACCCATTTCATCGCCTCTGATGCCCATAATACCGGGAACAGGAATTTTAAAATGAAAGAGGCTTATAGTCTCATTCAAGAGAAATACGGAAATGAACTGGTGTATATGCTGAAGGAGAATGCTGAGCTGGTGATTGCAGGGCAGCATGTGTATAAAGAGATTCCGGAACGCGTGAAAAAGAAAAAGTTCTTGGGTATCTTCTAACCTGAATAAAATAACCGCCCTGATGGGGCGATCCATGAAAAAATTAAGCTGAGTTGAGATTACAAAAAATTAAACATCTTAATCAGGCTTAATACCTGAACGGCGAGGCTTCCCTGTCCGTTATCCATGGGGGCACTCGGTCATGCTGTGGGTCGATAGTAGGACAGGCCTTAGACGCGAGTCGTCGAGAGCATGACGTGAGGACGGGTTAGATGCCCGATTTAAAATAACAAGATGAATAGATATCTAATGAAAGAATAAGTGTGAAAGCACTTGCAATTCCATTAGATATTTATTTTTTTGACCATATATTTAGAAAAGCGAAATAGAGAAAACGGAGGAGAAAAGTTTGAAAAAAGTAAGAAAAGCCATCATCCCGGCAGCTGGTCTGGGAACAAGATTTCTACCAGTGACAAAAGCAATGCCAAAGGAAATGCTCCCAATTGTGGACAAGCCCACTATTCAATACATAGTGGAGGAAGCGGTGGCGTCAGGGATTGAGGATATTATCATTGTAACAGGTAAAGGGAAGCGCGCGATTGAAGACCATTTTGACATGGCGCCGGAGCTTGAACGAAACCTGATTGAGAAGGAAAAATATGACTTGTTAGATAAGGTGCAATATTCTTCCAATCTAGCAGACATCCATTATATTCGCCAAAAAGAGCCGAAAGGCCTTGGGCATGCAGTATGGTGTGCACGAAACTTTATCGGAAATGAACCGTTTGCGGTGCTGTTGGGCGATGATATCGTCCAAAGCGACACACCTTGCTTAAAACAATTAATAAACCAATATGAAGAAACCTTTTCTTCTGTGATCGGTGTGCAACAGGTACCTGACAATGAAACCCATCGTTATGGCATTATTGACCTTTCCATGCAGGATGGCCGTCGCTACCAAGTAAGTAATTTCGTAGAAAAACCAAAGCAAGGTACAGCTCCGTCTAATCTAGCAATAATGGGCCGCTATGTGTTAACGCCGGAAATTTTCATGTTCTTGGAACGTCAAGAAACAGGTGCCGGAGGGGAAATTCAGTTAACTGATGCGATTCACCAGCTAAATCAAATTCAACGGGTGTTTGCCTATGATTTTGAAGGTAAACGGTATGATGTCGGTGAAAAGTTTGGGTTTGTTAAAACTACAATCGAATTTGCACTGCAGCATGAAGATCTCCACGATGACATGCTAGAGTACCTAAAAAATCTAGTTTCTTCATCAGAAAAAGAAAAAGTACTGGTATAGAGAGAAGGAAGGGGTCACAGTTGCATAATTTAGCAAATCAGAATGTTAGTTATTTGAAAAAACAGAGCTCTAAAGTATAGTACATGACGGAAGGCTCTATCTTTTTACAAAGAGATGTCGGTACATTAGGTGGAATCATTCTATTAAGTCCTCTATTAATTATTATCGGCATTTTAATCAAGAGTGAAGACCCTACCGGAAAAAGTTTTTTTCTTGCAAAAGAGAGTTAGGTTAAATAGAAATAAAATCAAAATATTTAAATTCCGCATGAGATGTCATATTTACCGTATTTGTTTTATATTTGAAGTTCCTCAAGAACCATGCGTAGTTGAAGAAATCCGGATTAAAAGTTGCGATAACTAGCTGAATTAAACTGAAAAAATGTATGCATGTGATTTTAAAGGTATTTGGTGTTATGTCGCACTATTAAATTTGCGTTGCCGAACGAAGAACTTCATTATAATGTACTATATTATCTTAAAAATCTAATTGCATTACTAGAGAAGAAAAAGTTTTGGTATTGAGAGAAGGTAGGGGTCATGGATGTCTAATCTTGCAAATCAAGAGGTTAGTTATATTGAAGGAGAAAAATCATTAGTATTAAAAGAAAACGAAAATAAATTGTATTTAGTTGTTAAAAGGTTAATAGATATTATTGGGGCAACAATCGGACTTTTGTTAACCTTCCCATGTTTAATAGTATTAAGTAGTTTTTATTTTTTTGGGCCAAATAAAGGCCCAATCTTTTTTAGGCAAGTTAGGATTGGAAAAGATGGACGTAAATTTTATATTTATAAATTCAGATCTATGGTAGTGGATGCTGAAAATAAATTAAAAGAAAACAAAGAATTGTACAATAAATATATAAATAATAACTTTAAGTTGGAGCAAGATGAAGACCCAAGAATTACTGAATTCGGAAGATTTATTCGTAAAACTAGTTTAGATGAACTTCCACAATTCCTCAATGTATTAAAAGGGGATATGAGTTTAGTAGGCCCGAGGCCAGTTGTAGTGGAAGAGTTAAATGAATACAATGATAAAAAGGCGGATTTCTTATCTGTAAAACCAGGAATAACAGGATACTGGCAAGTATGTGGAAGAAGTGATATTGGGTATCCAGAGAGAGTAGAAATAGAGTTGTACTATGTCTATAATAGGAGTTTAACCCTAGATATAAAAATTATTTTTAAAACAATTGTACAGGTATTAATGAGAAAAGGTGCTTATTAGTAGAAAAGTGAAATATAGTGAACAAAACTAAGATGGAGACCCTTATTGCTTCATCTTTTCCATTTGAAATTTAATTTAAGTGCAAGGATATGAGGAGAGTTATTAAATGAAATTTTTGATTGTAGGTGCCTCGTTGATTTCAGGCAACAAGGGTGTTAACGCATTAACAAGGGGAACAATAAATTATTTAATAGATAATTTACAAGTAGATAAAATCGAAATATTATCATATAGCACGGATCAAGTAAGGACACACAAAATTCAAAGTTCAAATAAAGAATTATCTGTGAAAGAGATACCATTTAAATTTAAACAAAATATGAAAAATCCTTTATCACTTTCTAAATACATTTCCGAATTGAAAACCTTCTTAAAAGGCTTTGACCAGGTGTTGGATATAAGTGAAGGCGATAGTTTTAGTGATATTTACGGCCAAAAAAGATTAATACTTCACTCAATCGTAAAGTATCTTTGTAATAAAAATGGGGTAAAATTAGTTTTTATGCCACAAACTATTGGCCCATTTAAGAAGAAATCATCTCAACTGATAGCAAGAAATTTACTAAATAATGCTAGCGAGATATTTGTCAGAGATTCCATAAGTGAAAAAGTAGTGAAAGAAGATTTAGGTATTAAAAAGCCGGTTAATAGGACACCTGATATTGCATTTTATATGAAAAAAGATGACAAGGTGAACTTAAAAGATTTATATCGTGGTAATGAAAAACAACCGATTTTCATTGGGTTGAATATAAGCGGTTTACTTTATAACGGAGGATATAGTAAAGATAATATGTTTGGATTCAAGGAACCATATAATGAATTATCTATTTCTATTATAGAGTATTTCATGACAATACCTGAAACGGTAATTGTTTTAACTCCACATGTAGTTCCGGAAGGCTTTGAAGTTGAAAATGACCTATTAGCTTCATTGAATGTTTTGGAGTATTTTAAAGGGAATTACGAAAAAAGAATTTTTGTTTTAGATGGGAACTTAAAAGAGCATGAAATTAAAGGTCTTATTGCCCAAATGGATTTCTTTATTGGAGGAAGAATGCATGCTTGTATAGCAGCAATCTCTTCATTTGTCCCTACAGTTCCAATTGCTTACAGTAGGAAATTCCATGGAATTTGGAATGACTTAGGTGCCGGCGACGCTGTTGCAGATCCAAAAGTCTATGACAATAAGCAAATCATTAGAATTATTAAGGATAACTTCGAAAACAGAGATAAACTAAAAAATACTCTATCCGATAATATCAAAACGGCCATTAAGAAATTTAACATAATAAAAGATAAAATCGAGTAGATTACTTATGAATAAATTACTAAAAGATTCATTGATTATTACAGTAAGTAAATTTGCTAGAGCAGTTTACTTACTACTTTTAACAATGCTTATTGCAAGAATGTATGATCTACCAACAAATGCCTTATTTAGAGAATATAATCTATTAATTTCATTAGGTGTTGTCATTCTTCCTTGGGGAGTTAACCTTGTTTTCCTTTACCTTTATAATCTCGAAAAGGAAAATGAAACAAAAAATAAAATATTTTGGAATAGCACTATTGTTTTTATTTTATATTGCTCAATTATATTGTTTATTTATCTTCTGATTTCCTTCATTTACAAAGATTTAAACAGTATGTTTTATAAAGTCACTATTTTAAGTGCGATTCTTCAGGCTTTTTTTGCCTTACTTGAAAATAAATTTGTAGTAGTTAAAAAAGTTAGGAAATATGCAATATTTTCGCTTATAGCATATGTAATCCTTTCATTAGTGGGCACTTTTTTTACATTACTGGAAACTGAACTATTAAATATTCTATATGGTATATTGATTGTCGATATAGTAAGATTAATAGTTTTAATGATTACGATATATAAGGATATTTCCTTTAAATTAGATATAACTATTATTAAGAATTTGTTTAAAAGGTCATTTGCATTAGGGCTTAACGCAGTGATACAAAATGTAAATATCTATTTGGATTCCATTTTTGTTTTGGTATTCTTCAGTAGAAGCCAGTTTGCCATTTATTCCGCTGGAGTAATGCCTATACCAATCATTTCAATCCTAGTTGTAACACTGTCAACCTTAGTGCTTGGAAAGATGACAGAAATCTACTCAGAGACGAAAATAATAAAAAGCAGTTTTGATATATGGAATAATGTCTTTAAAATAAGTGTAGTCGTGGTTATTCCAATTTTTTGGTTTCTACTCTTTTATAGCATGGAATATATTCAACTTGTTTTTGGGCATAAGTTTCTAAGTGCAAAGTTTATTTTTGTAATTTATTTAACTAAGTTACTTTTATCTGTTACGACGTTTAGTAATGTATTAATTATACTAAATAAACAAAATCATATTTTAATGAATACAGTATTTGCAACAGTATCGAATGTGGTTTTTCTTTGGATGTTTAGTAAAATATTTGGACTATATGGTGCTGTTCTTTCAGCCGTTTTAATGCATTCTTTAATCGTTTATTTACAGCTATGGTATACACAGAAATTTAGCGGTATTAGCATTGCTAAAATGCTTGAGTGGACTTTTATAGTGAAAATATCTGTTATTACACTACCAATCATAATCATAACGAAGATTTTATCTTCTATATTTTTATCAAATCACATTGTTAACTTTTTCCTTTCTGGGCTTGTTTTTGTAGGCATATATGTATTTGTAATATTCAAGAAAAAGATTGTATCGATTAAAGATATAAAATCTTTAAGAGAAAAGGGATGATAAGTAAAATGCTCTCTTTAGAAGAAATCACAAGTAATAATTTATGTTCAGGTTGCGGCCTATGTGAATCTTTATTTAATAAAAAAGTGAATATGAAACTTTCTGATAGGGGATTTTTACAGCCAGTACTAAAAGATGAAGAAGAGCTAAGCCAGGAAGAGACAAAGCTTTTAAATTCCGTTTGCCCCGGGTTGGGACTATCTCATTATGCACTAAATAAGGATAAGAACGTTGAAAATACTCTTTGGGGGAATAGCAAGTCTATGGGACTTGGCCATTCCTTAAATGACGAAATCCGATACAGAGGATCTTCGGGTGGAGTAATTTCAGCAATATTAGTATATCTTATAGAAAATAAATATATAGATGCAGTCCTTCACATTGGTGTTTGTGACATTAATCCACTTTTAAACGAAGTAAAAATTAGCACCTCAAGAGAAGAAATATTAGTTAATTCCGGTAGCAGATATGCACCTAGTGCACCATTGACCACGGTTAACGAACTATTAAATACGCAGAAAAAATATGCAGTAGTTGGAAAGCCTTGTGATATTGTCGCTATGAGAAAATATGCAATGGTTAACCCCACTATTGAAGAAACATTTAAGTATATGATTTCCTTCTTTTGTGCAGGGGTTCCAAGCCATAGCGCCACCATTGATATTCTAAATAGTCATAATGTCGAGGAAAAAGATGTTGTTTCATTTAGGTATAGAGGGAATGGCTGGCCGGGTAAAACAGTAGTCAAGACTAATACGAATGAGTTTTCATCTGATTATGAGGAATCTTGGGGTAAAATCCTAAATAAAAAGCTCAACAACAGATGTAAGATGTGTATTGACGGTATTGGTGAATTTGCAGACATAAGCTGCGGTGATGGTTGGGTTGGCGATGAGAAGGGTTACCCAACTTTCAAGGAAGGCGCTGGAACTAGCCTAGTTATCGGTAGAACGGAAAAAGGTGAAGATCTGTTAAAAGAAATGATGGAAAATAATTCTTTATCATTAGAGCCATTAAAGGATTTAACTTATATCGACAAAATCCAACCCTTCCAAAAAAGCAGAAGGAGCCAACTGCCAGTTCGTTTATTAACAATGAAGTTACTTAATAGAAAAATACCAAAATATGATAGAAACCTATTAAGAAAGCTTCTTTTAAAGAATAGTTTAAAAAATAATGCTAAGGGATTTGTCGGTACTTTTATTAGAATAATTGAAGGGAAATTGTAGGTATGGGTAATTATTTTCTAATAAAAACTATTTATAAAAAATTGACAAATCCTCATAAACGGAAGTTAATAAAACTGATTGCAAAATTTAATGGCGGAGAGGCGTGGAGTCCTCTTATCCGCCGATTATTTAAAGATATCCATAACATACACATTGGGATTGGTAGTTATGGAGGATGTTTCGAGCATACAAAAATACCAAGAGGCACCTCAATAGGGAAATATTGTTCATTTGCTCCCAACGTTCATATTTACAATGGTGACCATCCTAAAAACTTTATTACTACACACCCAATTATTTATAATCCAGTTTTTAACTTTGTAAAAAAAGAAAGTATAACAAGAACAAAGATAGAAATAGGCCATGATGTTTGGATTGGTCAAAATGCAATCATTACCAGTAAAGTAAGTAAAATCGGAAATGGTGCTATTATTGGAGCGGGCTCAGTAGTAACAAAAAATGTTAATGATTATGAAATAGTTGCTGGTTCCCCAGCAAAAGTTATTGGGTATAGATTTTCTGAAGACGAGATCAATAAATTGAATGAAATAGAATGGTGGAATTGGGATAAAGAAGCAATAAGAGAAAATATAGATATATTTCAGGACAGTAAAAAATTCATGGAGTTATTTAAATGAAGATAAAATTAGATATTAAAAATATCATGTTATATTATTGCTTGTTTTTAATTATCATTCCGAATGATTTATATAAATTAACATCTATATATTCTTTTGAAAAAACATCCTTTATTCATTATTATCTTTACTCATTCCATGTAAGTTTTTTGTATTTTCCTGTAATAATAGCTGGTATTACTTCGATTTTCTATAAAAAAATTAGGTACTTTTATCTGTTGGTCCTGTTTTTTTTAATGGTTTTTATAAAGGATATATTTCTGGCGGGTTTATATTATCATAATCCTACTATGTTTTTTTCTTGGGAATTATACTTTCAAGTTGGCATGTCCCTATGCTTTTTTTATTTTGTCTTTTCTTATGATAATAAAGAAAATGACAAACTATGGTTCGTATTTAGTTTAATAACTATTCTTGGGGTTTATTTTGCTAAGTTGACAGGTATGGGTACCGGATTGTATGAGTTTCAAAATAGGTATACTGCTCCAAACTTAAACCATGGGGAAACATCCTATATCATTTCCATTTTTGTTGTTTATTTACTCTATAATAGAGACTTTAAATATAAGTTCGTTTTTATCTTATTTGCAATGGGTGCAATTGCATTAACCGGTTCTAGAAAAGACCTCTTATACATCTTTTTCTTTTTAATTCTTTTAGTCATTAAAAAGAATAAAGTTATAATAAAAAAGCTGATGCAACTATCTCCAATTAAAATTTATTCTATTGTATTAGGCTTCATGATCGTAGTTCCAGTAGTGGTATATAAAATTTCTACTTCAACACAATTTGAACGAATCAAGGAACCTTTTTATTACCTTTTTAAGGGGAGATTTCTAGATTATATATTTACTGATTCGTCTGGTTTAGGAAGATTAGATTCTTTTTCAGCAGCAATAGAAATCCTGATGAATTACCCGTTAGGGCTATACTTTAGCTTTTATAATTCACAAATGCAGATGCAATTGGAGGGTTATCCGACATTTGCTCACTCAACTTTATTATTTTACACGGTAATCTTGGGCGTATTGATTGTACCAGTATTACTATTTATTTTGTATTTAATCGTAAATCTAATAAGATATAAAAGTAATTTTAGATATCCTCTATATTATTTCATTTTTTATAATCTAATTTCAGGTGGGGCGCTTCTAAACTATAAACTACTTTTACTTAATATATTCCTTTTGGGCTATTCCTTACAAATAGTATACAAAGGAAATATAACCAATAAAAAGGAGTTACAGATAAAATGAGAACTACATTGGCAGTAATATTAAATTTCCATCAACCTGAGTATTTACAACAGTTACTACAAAGTTTAGAAGAGCAAAAGAAAGTTGACTTGAAAGTAATTATTGGGAATATACAACCATCTGAGGGAGAATCATCCTTGACTAATCAGATAGTTGATAAATTTAAGTCAAGAGGCTTAGATGTAATTTTAGAAAATTACGATGATAATCCTGGATTTGCTATAGGAAATAACCGGCTTGTTAAAACTGCATTAAAAAAATTTAAAGTAGATGATATTTTAATTATTAATCCAGATATTAAATTAAATTCAGACCTTACTTTGAATCAATTAGGAGAGTATCTCCATTCGAATAAGAATATTGCATTGGTTGGTCCTAAAGTGTTATTAAATAGTGGGACTCAACAGGGGCCATATATAAAGGTAAATCCGATTCAGTATACATTAAAATATCTTTTTCCAATTCTGTGGTTACCATTTTATAAGATGAGACAAGCTAGGATTACGAAAATTAGCAAACCGACCAAAGTTTGGAGACTAATCGGGGCTTGTATGTTAGTAAAGGCAGACATTTTTAAAAAGCTTGGTTACTTTGATGAATCTACATTTTTATATTTTGAAGAGGATTTATTATCAAAGAAAATATATGGTAATGGTTACAATGTATACTATTATCCACTTGCTTCTGTAACGCATTATCATGATGAGGTATACAAAAAAAGAAACGAATTTTTAGATGATGTTTTTGTAAAAAGTTTAAACATTTATTTTTCCACTGAAGGATATAATAAATTTTTAATAAAGTTAAGTATATTATCTAGGAGCTTTTATAATTCCTTTTGGAGTCGATTTAGATGAATAAGGTAAATAACGATAATTTAAATGTTGTATATATATCACTTGCTACGTCACCAGGAATGCAACGATATACAAATAGTATTTTTACACAAGCAATTAATTTTTCTCGATGTCATCTAATTACTTCAAAGTATTATGATTATGATGAGGAAAACACATATAAATTAGTTTCAATGCGTAAGCCTTCTATTAATAAGGAATTTTTCTACGTAAATGATTTTATTAAAGTTATAAGAAAAATAAATAAACTAAAACCTGATATTGTTCATTTCTTATCAGACCATCCATGGAATTATTTTATTTCACTTTTTTTAAAAAAGTATAAAGTAGTATATACTTTGCATGATCCAATCCCTCATCCAGGGGAGGGTATTAGCAAATTCAAGGAAATTCATAATTCATTGGTTTTTTTCAATAAAAATATATTGCTATTACTACATGGTCAATCACAGGTTGATTATTTAAAGGAAGAAAAAAACATTGAAGCTAATCGAATTAAGTATGTAAAATTAGCTACAGAAAACCCAAGCGAAAAATATAGCGAATTAATTGAGCACTCGACGTTTTTGTTTTTTGGAAGGATAAGACCCTACAAGGGTTTAGAAAACTTCATAATGGCTTTTGAGCAGGTACTTAAGCAAAATAAAAATAGCAAAGCAATTATTGCCGGAGAAGGTAGTATGGATGAATATCTCCCTTTAATTAAAAGTAAAGAGAGGTATGAAATATTAAATTATGAAATACCTGAGGATCAGATAGAAACAATTTTTAGAAAAAGTTCAGTTGTAGTGTTACCCTATAATTCGGCAACACAAAGTGGGATAACTTCATTAGCGTATTATTTTAGCAGACCAGTAATTGCACATAATGTCGGTTCACTTAGTGAATATGTAGTTGATGGTGAAACAGGATTTTTAATTTCTAAAGATAAAAATAATATTCCTCTTATGGATAAAATGTCACATATTATTTCTGACCCTGACAGACTAAAACAGCTATCAATAAATTCATTTAACTATTTAAATAATAGTCTAACTGCCGAAAAAATGGTTAAAGATATGATCGGGATATACCAATCCTTATAGGATTTATTAAAAATGTTATTAATAATTGGTAAAATATGTAAATCGTAATAAACTAGGGTTATAGTTTGTGTACTGATTTAGGGGGACTAAAAATGAAATTAGTTTTATTATCCGGCGGCTCAGGAAAAAGACTTTGGCCCTTATCAAATGATGCAAGATCTAAACAATTTTTGAAGGTATTGCGGGACGAGGAAAACGCATTACAATCTATGGTACAGAGAGTCTGGAATCAATTGGATAAGTTGGGTTTAACAGAATCAGCGGTAATAGCAACAAGTAAAACCCAGGTAGAAATGATTCAAAATCAAATTGGTAAGGACGTTCCTATTATTGTAGAACCGGAAAGAAGAGACACCTTCCCGGCCATTGCCTTGGCTGCATCATATATGTTCTCAATGGAAAACACTTCCCGTAATGAAATAGTTGGAGTATTACCAGTTGATTCATTCGTTGAGGATAAATTTTTCGCTAGATTACTAGATTTACAAGATATATTAACTACATCTAATGCTGAATTAGCATTAATGGGTGTAAAGCCAACCTTCCCCTCTGAAAAATACGGATATATAATACCTAATATAGAGTCTTTAAATAACGAATTTGTCAAGGTAAGCCACTTTAAGGAAAAGCCGCATGTAGAAGAAGCAAAATTGTTATTAGAACAATATGCTCTTTGGAATTGTGGCGTGTTTGCGTTTAAGTTGGGAAGAATTATTTCTTTATTGGAGGAAAAGGGGTTACCTACAAATTATGTTGAATTATCAGCAAATTATTCGCAATTACCGAAGATAAGCTTTGATTATGAAGTGGTGGAGAAAACAAAGTATATTGTAGCAATTCCATATGATGGTGAATGGAAAGACTTAGGAACATGGAATACCTTAACTGAGGAAATGGGAACTACTATTCTCGGGAATGCGAATATGAGCCTGGATTCGCAGAATACTCATATTATTAATGAATTAGATATACCTGTGTCTGTACTCGGATTATCTAATATTATTGTTGCAGCAAGCCCAGATGGGATCTTGGTTACGGATAAGCAAGCAAGCCCACGGGTTAAAGAGATGATTGGCGATTTAGATCAAAGACCAATGTATGAAGAACGGAGATGGGGTTGGTACCGTGTACTTGATCATACTAAATATAATGATCAAACAGAAGTCTTAACAAAACGTATTTATATTTCAGCAGGTAAAAACCTAAGTTATCAATACCATAATCACCGTCAAGAAGTATGGACAATTGTGAAGGGAGAGGGAGTTCTTCTTTTAAATGACGAATTTAGAGTAATTAGACATGGTGACGTTATAGAAATTCCTGTTGGAGATAAGCATGCGGTAAAGGCTGTAACAGACTTAGAATTTATAGAAGTACAAACAGGATCTCAATTAGTAGAAGAAGACAATCATAGACTTATTTTAACCTGGGATGAAATTGAAGAAACTATTTACTCAATTAATAGATAGAATAAACATGGGGTCTACATTTTTGTAGGCCTTTAAAAATTGTATTATTATTGTTGGATTATTGAGCCAAAGGTTTTTGGTGATCACCGTGGTTGGTTTATGGAAACATATAGTGAAGCAACTTTTTTCGAAACAGGTATTATCATTAAATTTGTTCAGGATAATCAGTCTTTTTCCGAAGGTAAAGGAACTCTAAGAGGGTTACATTATCGGTTAAATTCTAGAGCTCAAACAAAGCTTGTTCGCTGCACTAAAGGTGCAATATTTGATGTTGCAGTTGATATACGGAAAGGAAGCCCTACATTTGGCCAGTGGTTTGGAATTGAGTTAAGTGCAGAAAATAAAAAACAATTATTAATTCCAAAAGGATTTGCTCACGGTTTTATGACACTAACTGATGACGTTGAGGTTCCATATGAAGTGGATGAACTCTATGCTCCTGAATGTGACAGAGGCATTAGTTGGAATGACCCTACAATCGGGGTTGAATGGCCGATGGATATTACTCCTGTGTTATCAACAAAAGATGAGACTGCTCCTCTTTTAGCAGAAGCAGACAATAATTTTATGTATGGGGAATAGAAGATGAAAATACTTGTAACAGGTTATACGGGGCAGCTAGGATATGATGTTGTACATGAAGGACTTAGACGCGGTCTTGACGTGATTGGTACTGGCTTAGAGGATTTGGATATAACCGACGAGCATGCGGTTTCCAAATATGTTATGGAACTTAATCCTGATGCCATTATCCATTGTGCGGCTTATACAGCTGTTGATAAGGCAGAAGACAATAAAGAAACATGCTGGGATGTCAATGTCAACGGAACAAAGTATTTGGCAATGGCCGCAAAAGAAATAGACGCTAAGTTTATGTTTATTAGTACAGATTATGTATTTGATGGTATGGGAGAACTTCCGTTTATTGAAACAGATAAGCCAAATCCAGTTGGGTATTACGGATTAACCAAGTATGAAGCAGAACAAGTTGTACAGTCGCTATTGTCAGAATGGTTTATTGTTCGAATATCCTGGGTATTTGGTTTAAATGGTCATAACTTTGTTAAAACCATGCTAAGCTTGTCTGAAACTCGTAATGAGCTAAATGTAGTTGGCGACCAAATAGGTTCACCAACAAATACATTTGATTTAGCCAAATTATTGGTGGATATGATTCAGGCAGAGAAATACGGAATCTATCATGCAACAAATGAGGGATTTTGCAGCTGGGCGGAATTTGCGAAGGAAATCTTCCGGCTTGCAGGCAAACAGGTAAAAGTAAATTCGATAGCAACGGAAGAGTATCCTACAAGGGCCGTTCGACCAAAAAATTCGCGAATGTCAAAACAAAAATTAATTGGTAATGGGTTTACGCCATTACCAGATTGGCAGGATTCTCTAAAAAGATACCTAAATGCTTTAAAACATGAGGTGAAATAATGGCACGCACAAAAATTCTGGTTTCTGGTGGAGCAGGTTTTATTGGCGGGAACTTTGTTCAATTTATGGTGAACAAGTATCCTAACTATGATATTTATAATCTTGATTTATTAACCTATGCTGGAGATTTAACTAAGCATCGTGAAATTGAGGAGAAAGATAATTATTTCTTTGTTAAGGCGGATATTGCTGACCGTGAGACAATCATTCCTCTTTTTGAAAAGGAAAAGTTTGATTATGTAGTTCATTTCGCGGCTGAAAGCCATGTGGATCGATCGATTACGGATCCTGAAATTTTTGTTCGTACGAATGTAATGGGAACACAAGTGCTTTTGGACGCTGCCAAACAGGTTGGGATCACTAAATTTGTCCATGTTTCGACTGATGAGGTGTATGGAGAATTAGATTTTGATCCAACTACTTTCTTTACTGAAGAAACTCCATTGCAGCCGAACAGTCCGTATAGTGCAAGTAAGGCATCTTCCGATTTGCTAGTGCGCGCTTATCATGAGACATTTGGACTGCCGGTCAATATTACTCGCTGCTCAAATAACTATGGACCATACCATTTCCCAGAGAAGCTTATTCCATTAACGATTTCTCGCGTTTTGAATGATGAAAAGGTACCGGTCTATGGGGACGGCAAAAACATTCGTGACTGGTTACATGTATTAGACCACTGTGCGGCTATTGACCTTGTTTTGCATGAAGGGGTTAATGGTGAAGTCTATAATGTTGGCGGACATAATGAGCGTACCAATTTACAGGTTGTTAAAACAATCATTAACACTCTTGGTAAAACCGAGGATCTTATAGAATTTGTTACAGATCGCCTTGGCCATGACAAACGTTACGCCATTGATCCGACAAAATTAGAAATGTTAGGCTGGAAACCAACCTATAATTTCGAAACTGGAATTGCTCAAACCATCCAATGGTATTTAGATAATAAGTGGTGGTGGGAGCAAATCATAAGTGGAGAATATCGGGAGTATTTTGAGAAGCAGTATTCGTTAAAGTAATAACATAAATACGGTTGTTAGAGAAACTCAAATATTTTGCAACTTTAACTGTTTAACCATTCCACCCTTGCCTGTAAGCAGCAGGCAAGGGTATATTTGTCTAGTTAAGCAGCATGAGAGGAGGATTGTTTGGTGGGAAAGAGGAAATGGTGGGCAGTGGCAGCGGTAATTTGGATGGCAGGAATCTATTGCTTTACTCAACTTCCCTATTTTACAGGTGCAAATACCTCCAAAGTAATTCATAAGGTAGTGGAAAAAGAGCATGAAACGATCAATACTCCGAGTGCTGATAACAAGGAAATTAATATAATAAACCTAATTGTTCGAAAATCAACACATGTTCTCGTGTTCGGCATTCTTTCTCTATTGTTATTTAAAGCCCTCGAACCCTATCGTTATTCATTTCTTCTTGCGTGGTTCCTAACCATCCTTTATGCCATAACAGATGAATACCACCAGTCCTTTATGCCTGGAAGGGTAGCAACCTATAAAGACGTATTGTATGATTCCTTTGGAGCATTGGTAGCGCTTATTCTTATTGTGGCTATTAAGAATAGGAAACAAAATGTACGTTACAGATAATTCTTATCAGGGAAGGTAGCCATGGTATGGCAAATCAGAAAATTTAATTGAATTTGTTCCTGATCGCCTTGGCCATGATAAGCGGTACGCCATTGATCCGAGAAAATTAGAAAACCTGGGTTGGAAACCTACGTATAGTTTCGAAATTGGGATTACTCAAACCATCCAATGGTATGTGGAGAATAAGTGGTGGTGGGAGTTATAATTATTTATAAAGCATAATAAAAAGCGTAAAGAACCGAGATTGAACTTTACGCTTTTACTATTTATAACAAAAGATGAACCATTAATTTAACCCAGCCGAAAAACGCGATCCATAACGGAACACTTATAGACGTCCCCCATAACAATCCTATTAAGAAATTCCCCTGCTCGTCCATTAAAATCCACTCCTACATAGATAGTTGCAGATTGCCTTTGTGTTTTCACTAGGTGAATGTTGTTTAATTTTAGCTTGTAGCGCTTACAAAAACAATGATCTGATTTTCCGAATTAATATTGGGAATATTGTATTGTTTGTCGAAGCATTACGGGGACTTTCATATATAATAACAAATCGGCAGTGGGGAAAACGTGAGAAATATGTAATGGGATTATTAAACATTTCGACAATATGGTTATGGATTGACCTTTATTTGTGAGTGCGGGAGAATTCTTATCTAGGTGGATTTTTCTAAACTATGGAATAATTTGCCGAAATATGCTATATTACTAATAAAATTGTCATAGTGAAAAGGAATGATACATAATGGTGAATAATTTATTGAAAAAAGGTGCCGTGGTTGCTGCTTTAGGGATTTCTCTTTCTTTATTCAGTCCAGTGGCGGTAAATGAAGCAAAAGCGGCTAGCTCATCAGAGTATGCAAAGAATTTAGTAGATTCATTGAAAGCGCTAGGTGTGGGCGAAGTAGATTACCTATATGCCTATTTGCAATCTATCAAAATTAGCCAACAAGAGTACAACGATATTACGAAAAATGCACAGGAAGCCGCTGCGCTTTTAAAGACAGTCTCTTCACCTGAACAGCTGTCTGATGCAAACAGGGCTACTTTGGGCCGTCTTTTCTTGGACAGTGCACAAAAGGCACATCTGCAAGTAGCGTTCGTTGATAAAAACGGCAACCCATTCGATCTATCTAATTTAACTTCAAAAAATGCTGAATCGCTTAAAATTCAAATTAAAGATCTTAAGGGTAACGTATTAGCGACGGTTGACCCTAAAAAAGAAGATTTAAACCCGGCTGTTCTTAATAGTAAGTTAGCTGCCTTAAAAGATGCGGTAAAGGCGAAGAAAGGCCTTGAAAAGGCAAAAGGTTTTGTTCCAATGCCAAATGCTACGCTGCCAAATACTTCTTCAGATCTTCCTGAAGGCATTGCCCTTGGTGGACTGCTTGTTGTCCTAGGTGGTCTGGCTTTAATTCCAGCTATGCGAACCGTCCGTAAAATGGAGAATCAAGCTTAATCCAATGGAAACCGTACGCAAAAAGAAAAGAAGGAAGAAAAGAAAGCCCAAAATACTAAAGTGGATCCTCCTTGGCGTACCAACATTATTGATAATCGCGGGAATAGCTGTAATTGGTGTTTTTGGTTGGGAAATGACGAAGGAGACCACCCTGTTGGCAAAGACGGTAGTAAAACCGTATAAACCTACTCAAGTTAAGAAGGTGTTCGACACAGAAGCATGGCCAACCATGCCTTCACCAGGCGAAATGCTTGGCAGGCTATCAATCTCTTCTTTAGATTTATCGTATCCAGTGGTTCAGGGCACCCATGATAACGAACTTAAACAAGGCATCGGTCATATGGCGGGAAGCGCTCTGCCGGGCCAAGGGGGGCATGTCCTTCTAAGCGGCCATCGGGATACCGTTTTTCGCAAGTTGAAAGACTTAAAGCTGGGAGATGAAATCACCTTCTCAACTCCATATGGTGATTTTATCTATGAAGCAACCGAGACCAAAATCGTAGAAGCCGATGACGAAACCGTGGCAGTCCCGACAGATTATGAGACTCTAACCCTTACAACCTGCTACCCATTTAACTTTATTGGGCATGCACCGCAGCGGTTTGTGATCTATACGAAATTGAAGAGTAATCCGCTTAAGGTTGAAGCGTCATCCTGATTTAACATACTTGTAAGACCTCAAGTTATATTATAAAAAGCGAAGCGCCTGTATAATGGATATGCAGCGATTCGCTTTTTTTATTCTAAAATAAAGGCAAATAAGGAAGGTTGTGGGGGCAGCTTGGATATCACTAAAAGTAAGGGTAGAAACATCCAGTGTCTCTCACCGAAAATTTTCCCAAGTGATAAAGAGGTTAAAAGTCCTATTTTTATCATTGATAAAGAGGTTATATAACTATCTTTAGTTAGATAATTATGGTAACATATTAATAACTACATAGTTCGTACGAAAGGGCAAATCCATTGAAAGATGGTGGCGCAAAGCTATAGGGGCTAAGGTTTTTCAAACTATGCCAGCCAGATGCCGAAAATGACCACCTTCCGACGAATTATGATTAATCATTGGAGGGTACATATGCTACTATTTATATCAGGTTTATTTGTCGGTTCATTTGCTATGCTTCTAATCATGAGTCTCATGCAAGCAGCTAAAAAAGGCGATCAACAAATCGACGGCTATTTTAACCAAAAAACGTGCTAGTTTAAAGAATATCGTAATTTGAAGGAATCCTTGAGTGGGGTTCCTTTTTTGTTAGGATTTTTATAGAAAGGTGTCAAACATATTATGAGCTTCCCTTAGCCACTTAAGACTTCCTCAATAACAATAAATTTCTTTTTCTAGTCCAAGGATCACTCTCCTTTTAAAGACCATTTCATAATAATATGACTAGTAATTGACGTAGTGTATTACGCATTAAGAGGTTTCTAAAAAATTTGCTATCGAATCAAAAGTCAGTGATGTAGTCCCTAAAGTCCCTATTATTCAAACGTTTAAAACTGACAAGATTTTCACCTGTTTCTGACCCAGAACCCATTAACACTGCGATTTGAGTAAAATCACTCAAACGTTTGGAAACATGACAGAGTTTTTAGGAGTATTGGGAAACAAAATCTTATAAATTTGGTTTCTCCAGGATTTTATCCAAACGTTTAATTGGGGTAAGTGGTAGCAGATGTTGTAGGAACTAGTCGGATTTCTGAGGCTGTATTGGCCATGCCAGATACTTACCAACAACATATGGCGGCTTTCATCAAAATTCTCACAAGAATACGTGCAGAAAAGTTGAGGTATCAATATTTAAGGCTGATTCATTCAATCGTTTGTCTATCTGACAGGCATCTTCGTGATATGGGAGGTAAAAAGCCACTACTGGCAGGGGTTTGGACCTATTTAAACAACTGTCCAATTAGTTTACGCACGGGCAACATTTTGTAGAATAGTGGTGCATATTACCTAATTGACGTCATAAATGGGATAGGAATATTTAACCATTTAGTGATATCATAGGAATAAAGTTGCTTTTATGAATCACTAAAGAATACAAGGTTGGTAGTTAATGATGGGGGAAAACATCGAAACAGTTCTAACGAAATTAGAGATATTGCCCATAAGCAATCCTAATTGGAAAATGTTTAGTATTACTCTAAATTCCAGCTCTCCTGAACAGGAATACAAGGATGCAAAAGGAAAAATTATCGACACAGTTGGTAAAGGTGTCGGCGGAATCTATATGATTACCAGGGAAAACACAATGCTCTATATTGGGGAAAGTAAGAGGAATATTCATAATAGATTAGTCAGACATATAAATAAGATCTATATTCGTAAAGATCATCGTTCAGATTTTTTCAAGCAACAGCATCACCAAGGACAGCTAACAATTTATTACTACCCCTTACCCGAGCGCTTATTGGAAAATAGAAAGGTGATTGAGGAGATGCTAACGCTTGTCCTGGAGCCGGAGTACAAAAAATGGGAATTACAGAATAAAATGAAAGGTTTGTTAAAGTTCGTGCAGGGATGAGATGGATAAATTGAATCCTTAAGTAGATTAATTGGTTTTCTAACACATTTTTACTTTAATATTTATTTAGACAATCTTTTTATTAATAATTTGTGAAGTGGTGAAATATGCTGCACTGGATTGAAAAGTTAGCTGAATATGGAATTACAATTGTACTAATTATTATAGTATGTTTATTTATCATTGGTTTGATAATGGAGTATTTGCGACGGTATGCAGTGTTCATAATAATAGCTTTGATTGTGGGAGTGATAGGAAGCTTATTTGGGATATTTGCAGATGAGGAAAAAGTACAAGAGGAAAAAGTACAGGAGGTTAAACAATCACAGGAATACATAGAGTCGAGTGAGAGTGACGATTTTATCTTGCCGGATAGCAATACTCGCATTTTAACAGATACAGATGTTCAAGACTTTGCAAAACAAGACTTACGATTGGCACGAAATGAGATTTTTGCAAGGCATGGTTATATTTTCACAGCTGATGACTTACAGCAATATTTTGACCGCAAATCATGGTACAAGCCAAATGAAGAATTCCATTATGATCTGCTTTCAAATATAGAGAAGCAGAATATAGATTTAATTAAATCCTATGAATAAAAAACAAAAGAGGAACTGAGATAATCGAAGTTCCTTGGTAACATTAATTTCGGTGCCTAGTATAGAATAAAAGAATGGATGACAGGCACCATCCAGAGATTTTCCAATTTCTTGATTACTTTTAAATGGATTTGGATAGTGTGCGTGGATGTAAGAAGCCAGTAATGGGCGGGGAATGAACCTGGTTACTCAAACGTCCAATTTGTTTGAGTATGGGAAACAAAATGTCGGGAACTATTACAAGTTGTAACTGAAAGGCCTGATTATTTGTAGGAAGGGGCTGTTCATGCATCCAGCGAACCGCCCCCTGCGTGGGTTCACAAAGAAGGAAATAATTAGTTCATCACGAATTAAACCTATAAAACAAAAATTTGGAGGTTATTTATGAACCCTATTTTAAATCAAATTGGTACTGTTTTTATTCCCGTAAGCAACATTGAAAAAGCTTGTAATTGGTATTGTGATATATTAGGCTTGCCAGTAGATGGTGAAATATTATTTGGTCATTTGTATGTATTACCTATGAACGGTACAGGAATTGTATTAGACAGTAAGATTTATTCAGAGGACAATATATTCAAAACTCCACCTTTCCATTTGAACACTAACAATATAGAACAAGCCTATGAGCATATGAAGAGTAAGAATGTTGAATTAACCACTGAAATTGAGCATAATCACTGGTTTAATTTCAAGGACCTTGATGGGAACCATTTAATGGTTTGCAAATGTTAAACTGTTGTACTAAAGGGTGCTAATGTACAACAACGTACTATTATAAAAAAGCTCTGAGCTATTATTTTGCATATACCCCTGTCAAGTAGACAGTAGAAAAAAGCTTCCACCTTCAGCTTCGGCAACCAACTATGTGGTCTGTAAGCTGAAGAAGGAATCAATCTAATCATAGTTGACTCTTTAGGCAACTTTTGCCCGATACTTAATTGGGCTAAGGTTGCCTAATTTCTTTTGAATTCTCTTGTTATTATAAAAGTAGATATATTTATCCACTGCTTGTATAACTTCCTCTGGCTTCTCAAATTTATTTAAATACATACACTCTGTTTTAAAATGACTATAAAAGTTTTCTACACAAGCATTGTCTAAACAATTGGCTTTTCTGGACATACTTTGAGTAATACCATTTAGTTTGACGGCTTCGTGGTATTCGGGAGATGTATACTGATAACCCTGATCACTGTGGAGAATGGTTTTATCGGTCACATCTCTTTTTTTGTTCGCTTCTTTCAGAGTATCCATCACAAGTTCTAAACCATTCTTGGAACTTATTTTGTATGCCACGATTTCTTTATTCCATAAATCACAAATATCGGATAAATATAAACGTTGATTGTTCTTTAACAACCATTAATTTAACCCATCCGGAAATCGTAATCCATAACGATCATCGTTATTGCCCCATCCCCATTATTTTATGAGAAACCTGAACATAAACCTGTGCCATCGTGCTAGACGATACCTAGTACCTTTTATTTTATTGAAGTCATCTCTTCTTTTTGTACTAAATCCACCATGCTAACACCCACTATTTTTTTGAATATTCAATATAAATACAGGATGCCATTTTGTATAGTCTCTTTTAAAATTTGAAGTATCTGTGCATCTATTTATCAAAGAAATTAAAGTTTTAATGTGAAAGCATTTATGATTATTTCATTTTTTTTATATATTAATTGGGATTTATATTGAAATTCTACAAATTATGACAAAAAACCAAAAAAATTGACAAAATTCATTCCTATTAAGGAAATTGTCTGGTAATATATACCCATGTAAAAAAATTTACAAAGATCAAGAAACCTTATTGAAATGTACTCAACAAAATCGATATGCAAGTAGATAAAAGGAAGTAATCAAGGTGGTGAAGTAAACATGGGAACAGCAAGACAATTTAGACATTCGGAAATGGATATTGGGGCGGCATTTTCACGGAACGAATTTTGTTTGTATTTCCAGCCCAAACTCGACTTAGTAACAGGGAAAATAATCGGGGTTGAAGCATTAATACGTTGGGTAAATCCAGAGAAAGGATTGATTCTACCAATGGAATTTATCCCTTTCGTTGAGGAAACAGAATTGATTTTACCCTTGGGAGACTGGATTTTACGAACCGCTTGTTTTCAAAATAAGGCTTGGCAAAAGGTCGGCTACAACCCGATATTGATGTCGGTCAATCTTTCTGCACGCCAATTGTATCAGCCTAATTTTGTAAAAAGGGTAAGCCAGATTTTGAAAGAAACAAAGCTTGCTCCTGAATATCTTATTTTTGAAATTACGGAGGGGATTATGTTAGACGCCTTCCATGCCCCCAAAATTATTCGGGAATTAAAGAATATTGGTGTGAAAATCAGTTTAGATGACTTTGGAACGGGATTTAATTCACTTCAATATTTGCACGACCTTCCAATAGATAAGATTAAAATTGATCAATCATTTGTGAAGAACTCAACAATAGATTCGAATGATGCAACAATTGTGAAGATGATCATTGAAATGGCTCACCAATTAAATATGGATGTTATTGCTGAAGGTGTGGAGAAGAAAGAACAATTGATTTTTCTTCAACAAAATCTATGTAACCAAGGTCAAGGCTTTCTTTTTAGCAAGCCGTTACCGCCAGAAGAATTGGAGAGAAATTTTTATAAGATTGAACAGATTGTTGTTCGGGAAGGGATTCCCCAAGATGTCGGCAATCAGAAATGGATGGAGGAAATAGTTAAAAAAAATCAACGAGAATTACGTGAAACAATAAGTAGACATCAAGGAATCATTTTTAAGTTTAAAAAAGAAAATAAGAAATTCATCCACACTCTAAGTGACGGAGATTTACTGTATAAAATGGGTTTTACACCTGAACACATTATTGGTAAAGAACTGACAGATTTCCTTCCAATGGAAGCTGCCATGGAAAAAATGAACTATTATCAAAGGGCTTGGGAAGGTAAGGAGAACGTCACCTACGAAGAAGAATTAAATGGATTTCATTATATCGCAATTTTAAGTCCAGTCCGTAAGGGGGGGCAAGTGGTTGAAGTTATTGGCTCTTGTGTTGATATTACGAATCAAAAGCAAGTTGAAGAGTCATTAAGAGTCAGTGAATCGAACTATCAACTCATAGCTGATAATATTCAAGATGTTATTGTTAAAATGGATAATAATGGGTTAATCCTTTATGCTTCTCCTTCGCATGAAAAAGTATTTGAAATCCCTCCAAATGAATATGAAGGTCATCATGCTTTTGATTTCCTTCATCCTGAGGACATTCCTTCCGTTCAAAATCAGTTTACTATTATGAGTAAATTTCGGAAACCATGCCAGGTTCAATTTCGGCACCTGCATTCACAAGGTAAATGGCTTCCTATTGAGGCAAAAGTGACACCTGTTTATGGAGAAAATGATGAGGTAGAGTGTTTTATTGCAGTGGGAAGAGATATTTCAGACCGTAAGAATGTTGAGGAGTTTATACAAAGGTCTGAAAAGCTTTCAGTCATTGGGCAGTTAGCGTCAAGCGTAGCACACGAAATAAGGAATCCACTTACAACAATTAAGGGTTTTGTCCAGCTTATTCAACAAGAGAAAGAACCAGACTTTTATACTACCACCATATTGTCTGAAGTAAAAAAATTAGAAGAAATCGTAGATGAATTTATAAGTTTTGCAAATCCACAAGCACATCAAATAATTGAGACAGATATAAACATTCTTTTAAAACAAGTGCTTTCAATTTTTAAATCACAAACCATAATAAATAATATTGAAATTACCCAACAGTTCGAGATGGAATTGCCATCTGTTCGATGTGATAGAAGCCAAATAAAACAAGTTTTTGTGCAAATTCTTCAAAATGCGGTGGAAGCCGTGCCAAATGGCGGAATCATAAAAATTCAAACTCTTTATGAGGATTCAAACAAAGTTAAAATTAGGTTTATGGATCAAGGAAAGGGTATACCAAATAAGCGAATGAGAAAGATAGGGGAACCCTTTTATAATACAAAAGAAAAGGGAATTGGTTTCGGATTAATGATTAGTCATAAAATTGTTCAAGATCATGGAGGTTGGATTGACATTAATAGCACCATCGATCAAGGAACCACGGTTGATGTCGTTTTTCCAAATATTTCAAAGGGGAATAAGATCACAGCTATATCGGAAGGGGTGCCGAAGAGGGGGATTTATGGTAAGTAAACTAAGTGGAGCATCCTTTGAAATCTACCATTCTATCATTGAGCATAATCCAGATGCCATATTTGTAGTTTCGATACATGGAATAATTGAGGAGGTTAATCCAGTCGTAACCAATATGTTTGGATACGCCAAGGGGGAGATTCAAGGGATTCCTTTTCATGACATAATGGTTCCGGATCAGGTAGAAAAATTCGATTATCATGCCAAGCAAATAGCACAGGGAAATCAGTTTAAAACAACGATTAAAGCCGTTCATAAAAGCGGAGAGATTCTTGACCTGCAATTAAAGTGTATCCCACTAATCGTTAAAAATGAAATTATAGGCATTTTTTGTGTCGCAAAGGTTTTAACAGAATTAACAAAGAATACATTTTCCCTAAAACAACTGGAGGGGAGGTTCAATGCGCTTTTTAATTCTATTGCCGATGCGGTTCATTTACTTGATCTGAACGGAAACATCATTGATGTTAATCCTGCATTTGAAAAACTATATGGATGGAAACGAGAAGAATTGGTTGGTAATCCATCGCCCATTATTCCGGAAAATCAGTTAAAATATGCAAACTTGATTAAGGAAAAGGTGAAATTAGGTGAAAACTTATCTGGGATTGAAGTAGATGCCCTTCGCAAGGATGGGACAATTTTCACGGTAAGTTTAACCTTTTCTCCTGTTCGAAATGTGGATGGAGAAATTGTGGCTCTTTCTGGTGTTGCAAGAGATATTAGCAGGTATAAGCAATTAGAAGTTGCATTAAAGGAAAGTGAAGAATGGTTTAGGTTAATAGCAGACAATTCTACAGACCTTATTGCAATGTTCAAGCCAGATGGAGTGGTTAAATATGCTTCTCCCTCTCATGAATTGGTATTAGGTTTTTTACCTGTATTTTATGAAGGGCTTCATATACTAGATATGATTCATTCTGATGATATTCCCAAGGTAGAAAGTCTTTTTACAAGCTTAGCTCAGACGAAGAAGGAGAAGATAATAGAGTTTCGTCATAAACACTGGGATGGTCATTGGGTATGGATGGAGTCAAAAGTGATTCCAATTCTTAATGAAAAAGGGGATATTCTCCATTTCCTTGCGTTAGGAAGGGACATTACTGAAAGGAAAATGTATAGGGAAAGGTTAACCTATATGGCGTATCATGATACTTTAACAGGTCTGCCGAATCGAAGGCTCTTCAAAGAGAGGTTAGATCAATCACTAAAAGAAGCCAAGCGATACGAGCGAAAGTTAGCGGTTATATTTATGGATATAGATAATTTTAAACAAGTCAATGATACGTATGGACACGATGCAGGAGATGAGATCCTTAAACAATTTTCAAATAGAGTGATGAATCAGCTTCGTGAAAGTGACACAATTGCTCGACTAGGTGGAGATGAATTTACCATTCTGCTCCCGGAATTTCAAGAGAAGTTGGAAGTGGAAAGAGTTGCAAGGCGAATTATTACATCTCTTCAAGAACCTTGGAAGATTGAGGGAAATACTCTGAGAATAACCTCAAGCATGGGAATTGCCTTTTATCCCAAGGATGGAAAAAACAGGCATGAATTGTTAAAAAACGCGGATTCTGCCCTTTATGAAGTAAAGAGAAGTGGAAAAAATAATATTAAAACCAATGTTCCTATTAATAAATCCCTATTGGTCTAATAATTTATTTAATGTGTAAAAGAGTTTTTTCCCCGAATGAAAAAGAGAAACAATTACAAAGTGGAGTGCTTTTCTAATAATAAAGGCAAACTTATTGAAAAATAAGGATGCAAAGTCTCAGATCTAAGGTACATTCTAAGATGGCTGGGCTACCGAAAGGAGAAAATAGTAATTTGAAGCCAAAGCTTGTTTACTGGCTATTGATAATATTGTTTACGATTTTACCCATTGCATTAGAAAGTGGTTTTAGAGAAGGAATCGAAAGGCTATCTACCTTTTTGTGGTCCCTATTTTTAATACCTAACATTTTAATTATGGTAATGTATCCAAAATGGAAGATTATCATTGGGTCTGCATTCTTTTACAGCTTGTTGAAGTATGCTGCGGAATTTAGTGAGGAAGTTCCAACACATGATAAAATTGAATTGATACTCCTCATTGCTGGTTCTATTGTTAATGGAGCTATACTCTTCACAATTGGTTATTTTATACTAAAGAATAATAAGCTGTTAAAGTATGTTCAAAAACTTACTATCATTGATTCTTTAACTGGATTGTATAATCGGAGATATTTTGACTTATATATGGAAAAAGCAGTTCCAATAAGCGAAAGAAGCTCTTTAGTTCTCATTATGCTGGATATAGACCATTTTAAAAGAATTAATGATCAATTTGGTCATCAATGCGGTGATGAGGCATTAAAACATATAGCGGAAATCATTAGATGTAATGTAAGAAAATCAGATGGATATGTACGCTTTGGCGGCGAAGAATTTGCTGTCATTTTACCGAACACTGATGTAGGAAAAGGTGAAAAATTAGCTGAACGTATCCGTGAGGTTGTTGAGCAATCACATTTTATTTATAAAGATAAACAAATTCGCTTTACAATCAGTATTGGTATTGCTACATATTCTGGAGAGGAAACGGAGGAATTCATTGAAAAGGCTGACAAGGCATTATACCATGCAAAAGAAGATGGTAGAAACAGAGTGGCTATTTTCAATGCAAGTTGAATAGTCAAAAATAGAGAATATCATAAAAAATTATGAAAGAATTAATGGGAAAAGAGTATTAAATTCTTTTCCCATTTTTGTAACACTGCCTAGAATGGTGTTATATAGTTTTTGTTTTTTTGTTTGATTCAACTAAATGTATAGCTGTGCCCTCGATTTTTATATCCTTTTCTGCGAAGATGCTTATGAATGCGTCTGCCACTTGAGGATCAAACTGTGTCCCCTTATTCCGGTGAATCTCATTAAGAGCAAAATTCAGGTCTAATAAATCAAACGTCCAATTAGTTTGGGCATGGGAAACAAAATGTTGAAAACCATCACAAGTTGTAACCGATATCCCGCCCCCTATGTCTAAAATGATTTTCTATACTTTTTCATTAATTTTATCAAATGTATAATGGCTAAATGCACAGATTTGTCTTTGTCGGTGTGAAAGCCATACCCATCCAATTCCTCGTATTGTTGATCATCGATCCATGCAATGCTTTTAAAACCTTCTGGAACTTCAAATATTTCAAGTTCAATGCTAACGCCTTTACTCAGGCGAAGCTGGAGCCTCTCGTGCCCAAGGATGTTGGTATCCATTAGTCAGGAATCTCCTTTCTAGAATCCGCGATTTATTTATCATATTGCCCCAATACAATGCTGCAGTAAGTAATAAGTAAGGGGGATGGGGTTTAGGCGAATGGTGAATTTGCCCAAATCTAACCTGCCTTGAGTATTAATTCTTTTATCGCCAATTACAAGTGTTTGTTTTGTGACTAGAAATTGGAAACACTGCTCCCCACTAATGGGAAGCAGTGTTCTTGGAGCCGGAATGATTAATAATAAATTGGATAAATGCACTTTCTCTAACAACTGCTCTGATTGAAATTACGCGCCTTTTTTTGGTCCCTTTTTAGGAAAATTTGAATGGGAACCTAGTTCAACCGTCATTTTCATGAATTGCTCTGCGGTTTGCAGTTTATGATTAAAAGAATATAGCTTGGATGGAATGGCCATGATCATTCCATTCGAAAACTCAATCTTTGCTTTCCGATCTAAAGAATTCGTTCTTGCGATATGGTAGGGATTAAACCATATTGCTTCCACATGATTGGCCGATTTATGCGGAAACACGCAAATTCTGTGTATTGGATTCACCATTACTGGACACATATGTTTATTCCCAAGCAGCAACCTGGCTGTTGCCATTGCTCCTTTTAAATCATAGCCGATGCATCTGATACTATGAGTCAAAACTTCTAAGGGAGACTGATCAACAATAAACGTTCTATTTTGTTCTCTGACAAGCGTACAAAGCTTTGCATTTCGATCATAAATGCCAACCATACACATAAAATCCGGGCCAATAATATAGTTTTCTTCAATAAACAAATGCTTCATCTCCTTTAATTGGATTCCCTTTTATTTTATAGTTCCGATTGATATAGCTTCGGATCAAAAATTGCCCAAGCGTCTACTCCTTCCTATAAGGGATATCTTAAGATAATAAGCAGCTACCGGGATGATAGATACCTATTGCAATAAGTGGTGCAAGTGTTACCGTTCAAGTTGAATGGTCAAAATTCTTGGATTTTTCCTCTTGTGATGTAGTGAAATATGAAGCGCTTTAAAAATCTTCATAGGGACAAGGAACAGGATGGGTTATGGCGGATTTCTAAGTTGGGTTGTTTAGAAGTTTCAATATGTATGAAGAACAGTAAAGGGGGTTAAAAGTGGAAACCCCATTTATAGGAAAAATGTTTAAAAAGTGGTATTTGGTCGTAAAGATGAGTGCTAGTCATCATCGACTTCAACCAGGGCAATAATTTTACCAATATCAATTATATCGAGTGCATCTGCAATCTTTTCAATATGTTCCAATTGAATTCTCTGTCGCTGCTGGTTTGCCAGTTCATTTAGAGCCTCTGAACGGACATCGGCTATGCGGGACAATTCCCTCATGGAGATATTATATTCATCTATTAAGTCGTGCAATTTTACAACAACCTTTTTCCCCATAGCATAGCTCACCACCTACAGATTCACTCTTATAGAGAAATTACCATATAAGAAAATCGAAAGTGGAACGCATAAGCGTCTCGTTTATTATGACTTATGGCGAAATATAGAACCTTTTGTCAATAATTGTAGAAATCAACTAGGTTGACCGTGGGAACTAGATAAGTCGATTCTAATTATCATAATTCTGTGTGACATAATGGAAGTACGGGTTATCGACGAACAGGTCATCATAGGTTTTGTTTGGATAACCAAATTCCTCGTAAAGCGCCTCATAATAACGCTTGGCAAACTTCTTGTTTAAAATTCCATAAAAATAGGCGATCGGTTTTTTGACGGCATTGGTGAATTTTTGTTTGCGGATCAGCTGTTTTAAAGATTGGGTTGCTACTTCCATCATGGTTTGTGTTTCTTTTTCACTGTTATTGCGATAGGCAGCTATTTGAGTCATATGCCAGTACTCTTCAATGCTCTTTGCCTCTGGAAAGAAATACTTTGCGAGCTGGACAAACTCCTGTGGAACTCGATCGCTAACATATGTATGGTCCAATTGCAACGGCTCTTCTTTACGTTTATTTATCTTTTCATCTTTTTCAGTTTTTAAAAGATTACTGGTTTCTTTTGGCTGGTCCAAAATTTCTGGTTTGGGTGGTTCATTGTAAGGAAAAGGATTAAATACATACAGGTTACTAGTTTGCGATCCATTTTTTCTTTCCGTCTCATGAACGGTGACTAGCCCAAGATTGATAGCCTTTAGAATCATCCGTTTAAAGGTGGAGCGTGAAATGCCATTGTCATGGTATTCCTCGTGAATCGCTTTGAGAATGGTGCCAATTTTGGCATTGCAGATGCCAGGGAGCTTGGCAGCAAAACGCACCAGCCGTTTTAACCCAATTAGTTCCCCTTTAGAAAAGTCAGCCTTATGCTGCACCATCCACATTTCCATATGATTATTAAATTCTTTAAGACTAGAAAACTGAGAGAATTCTTTGAATTGTTCAATGCACCCTGACTTCATACCCATAATCTTGTTCCGCCCTTCATCGCTATTGTTGGTGGCCGAGGAGCGTTTTCAAGTTTCCGGCATCTCTACTATATCGAGTTTGGAGGCGTTGGGCGAACGAGAAAAAATCAAATTTGAAGCGAATATTGGTCTTAAAATGCTTTTTTTGGCCTCAAAAATGATTTTTGAAGCTGTTTTTTGCAATTTGAGTCGTTTTTGATATGAATTTATTTGAAAGAGCTCGTGACCATAGGGCGTTTCCGCTGGCATTTTTAAGAAAGAATGTGACTAGTAAAGAACTTATAAATCCTGCCTTTACTAAAAAATAAACAACCCTGTTGACTATTCATCAACAGGGCATTTATTTTGTTAGTATGAATTTCTGAATCAAAAAACCTGCTTCAATTTCTCATTCAGCATTTTCCTTCGCTCTTCAATAAAAAAGCTAAAATCCTGAATTTCTAAGAAATTTACCGGTATGATATGGTTTTCGCAAAACTTATTTATAGATATCCCTTGCTTAACAGCTTCCGTTTCTACCCACTCCTTTAATACTTTATCCTGTTTGGACATGTTTTCATTGGAATCAAGCATCTGTAAGTTTAGGATGCTGTTGTTATTTTCAGCATGTAAATAGAAAGGCTGGTCAGCGTCTGGAATGTTATTGTTACCCAAGTTTTCCTTTGTGAATCTTGAAATGGGATGTAAATGATCTTTGTGGAAATTCCCATTTTGATAATCTAGGTTCGGATACAGCAGTGCCAAAATACTGAAAGCAAGATTGTCATCTTTTTGTGTTAATAAAAGGTTGTCGATATATTCATCAGTTAAGGTCATATCTTTGGTTGACCCTTTTAAAAGGGCGACGATTTTGTCAGCCGGATACTCCAAAATACCATGGGGAATCGGAGCTGATGAGATATCCTTTGTAAATACGCTGCGAATACTTGTAAGAATAGAATCCGCTTGGCCGCCAAATACACGGGCTACCAAGGCCAGATTCAGCCATTTTTTTATGACAAGCCTATCATTTTGAAACTGCCTCAAACTTGAAAAGTTCTGATGAATTTTTCGATGATAGATGTAATAAATAATGGGAATGATGGCGTTTTTAGATGTAAGAGTGGATTCGACATAGCCCAACCGTTTCACTAATTCGAATGCTTCTAGGATCGATTGTTTAATTTGGTCCCAATTTTTTTCGAACTCCACGGCATTCTCAGTGGTAAAGTTAGTGACTTTGAATTTAATGTCCTTACTGTGCAAAAATAGGAAAGTTTTTAGCACAAAGTCTTTTGATATATAAAATCCCTTATCTCTGATCTCATCGACTAATTTGTAAATTTCCTTTCTAGCATCCTTTTGCTCCCAGTTCGCAATCGCAATGGACATAAGGAGGTCGGAGAAACTAAGTGGTTCGCCGCCGCTATTGATCCGAATAAAGATATTCAGCGCTTTATCCAGACTTTGGTCTTTTTCTAAAAAGTAATTGATGGAAGCCGTCGTATGTATTTTTTCATGAAGCTCCGACAATGTTTCATAGGTGAACTCATTTTCCTTTAAACCATGCTCATCTAAGTATCTGTTGAATTGGATGCTTTTTCCTAGATTTAAGATTTCCCCGACGCGAAACCATTTTTTCGGGTTTGCTTCATATTGTTTTGTCGTTAAAAATTTGAACTCGTACATTCTCCCATCTTCTGAATCCTGTAAGGGTTCCAATATATTTAGGTATAGTTTTCTCGTGGGAATATTATCTTCAGTATCCTTCCTACGCACACGAGGATTCTTATAAGCATAGCTTCCTTTTAACCCGATATAAAGGGAAGTTAATCTTTGCTGGCCGTCCAGAACAGCCGTAAAATCACTTAGTCCCGCGGTATCATATTCTTCATTATGTGTTTTATAAAATTCACGATATTCCCTTAAAAACTTGTAAAATTTGTAGCTTGATTTCGTTTCACCCTCCACCCTCCAAAATAAAAAGGAACTGATCGGATAATCTCTCATAATCGAATCAAACAGCCACTCAATTTTCTCGTGAGACCACTCAAACTCTCTTTGGATGGCAGGCAGCAGAAATCGATTATTTTCAATGTTTTCAATTGCTTGTGCGATGGTAATTGGTATTTGAAATGACATTACATTTCCCCCTGGCAACGTTTTTAAATGCAGTTTGAAATAATTTCCAGTTTCTATTTTACTACAAAAAATGAATCTTACCAAGCTAGTGGTTTTTTTATGAGTTTTCCTAAATAGAGATTTCGACATGCTTTTTTTGAAGTATTAGATAAAAATCAGTGGGTAGTAGGCTTCGGATTGGAACTAGATATACGTTTGGTTACATGGCAAATTTTTCAGCTGAATAGGGCAATAAAATGAATTAAACCAATACTTTTGGGGGTTTTACTTAAACGTTTAATTGGGTGGAAATCGGCTTTGATGCTCTGCCGATTGGCTACAAAAATGCCCTTTTGTGCTTGGACGCATTGAAGGACTATGCTGCCATCATAGAGTTAGTCAGAGACAAGGATACAATGGTATTGAAAATAGGCCTGGACGGGGTCTTTGCCGATTTGGAGGGTTGTGCGAAGAAACTATAGGCCGGGATTGAGCAAGGGACGGTTACCCAGGAGGAAAAGGTGGAACTGCAGGAGGAGATCAGGAGAGCAATCTGGCTTAGCAGAATTTCGTTTAAAGCGGATGACCCTGGATATGAGGACAAACTTTTAACCTGGCGAAAGTTGCGAAATCACTTTTTCCGGACGAGGCGATTGGTGATGCTTGGGGCACCCAAAATCATTATCTTGGTTGAATTCGAGTGGCTGCTGACGATGGTCGACCATATGATCCAGCGCTATCATGGTGGAAATCCGCAATTTACCAAGGATTAGCTGGAAGATTGAACTAGGGATTCAAAATACCGTGAAAAAAGACTTATCATTTATTCTTTAGATTATGGAAAAAATGAGATAATATACCTGATATTTTAATAGAAAAATAATATTGGAGGAATGTTTGTGAATGTGTGTGAATTAGTTAAAAAAGCCTATGAATTATATGTAGCAGAAGATAAGAAGAAAGAAACAGAAACCGGTAAAGGGTTGAGAGAAGCAGGGAATGAATATATCGAGTCAGTAGAAAGGGGTATGGAAGATTTTATCCATAATAGAAATACGTCATTACTTTCAGATGGTAAAGATAATTATTTATTTTCTAATGGTAAGTATTGGGCGGAAATTGGTCCTGGAAAAATGGCAAAGCGAAATTTCAAGCTGTTTTTAGAGGACCAACAAACGAAAAATATAATACGTACATTATTAAAAGCTGATTTCACCCAAAAACAAAATAAGGATCTCATTAGAGAGTATTTTGAACATAGAGATGGATTCCAATATTTACAGGATGTGTATTTTCCAAGAGCGTATACCAACCGGTTGTACACGATTCTCTTAAGAGATGTTACAACGACGATTTCAAATGAAAAAGTGTTAAAAGAGGTAGCCAATACGTTGAGGATTTTTACAAGTAATAAATCTTACGGTGAACTTCAGCTTGATGTTAGGGAAGTAACAGATAAGTGCTTAATAGAATTAGGTTTATATAATGATTGCACTACCTTCGATAAGGCGGTAGTGGCTTGGTATGTTCATGAGTTGCATGTGTAAGTTACTACCATGGTTCTGAATCCTCTGTGAAAAGGCCCGACTAGCGGATTTAACTAGTCGGACCTTCCTTGTATTTACCGAATTTGCCAAGACTCAACCCTTACACAACTTCAGGTTTATTTTTTAGTTTACCAGGTACGGTAGTTGTTTGTTGCATTTTGGAGGCACTCCTTAGAAAGGCCCTAACTTCATCTGGTTGCAATCCCATTTTTTTCGCCTGTAATAGCAGATATACCCATTCGTCATCCAGCTTCCAATTGTCCACATCCTTTATCTCCATCGCTTCTCATACCCCTCATAAAATAAAATATTTTAATTGGCTATCATTCCATATAATAATAGTCGTACTATTTCGTTTGCGAGGTCTTCAGGTTCAATTAGGTTTTGTAATAATTTTGTTTCGGTAAGTCGTTCGATGATGCCAACTAAACTATCTGCCACCGTTTGCATATCCACATCGATCCTAAAATAACCATCCTGTTGTTCTTTTCGTAAATTTTGTTCGATTTGAGTGGCAATTTGACTCTTAATTTCACTCGATTCTTTCGCCATATAGAATCCTATTCGTGTCAAATCGGCTTGCTCCTTAAAGAACGAAAATAAATTCATAAGACTTTGCTTGATTTCCTTCTCAATTGACCCTTTTTCCAAGCCTGTTTCCAGGAGGCTCTGTTGAACATACGCGACTAATTGTTCGCGAAAGATATCGACCAATTCTTGAAAAATCGCCTCTTTGCTTTGGAAATACAGATAAAAGGTAGGTTGTGTTACGTTTGCTCTTTTAACAATCGTACTAATTTTTGTTTCATGATATCCATTTTTAGAAAACTCTTCTGCCGCTATATGTAAAAGGAGATTCCTGCTTTTCTCCCCATCTGCACCTTTTTTTCTTCCTCTTGCACCCATGGTCGTCTCCCTAAGATTGCAATTATATTACTCGTGAGTATTATCCTTCATAAAAACAAAATCGTCAATACCAATCTATAAAAAAACTATTTTTTCGGAAAAATTACAGATTCCCGTACTTTTGTTAGAACGGTGAAGGATAATTCTTGAAGTTGCAACAAAAATGCTGATGCTTTATGTGGTATATTTAGGAAGAAAGTATTACTTGCGGCTAAAGGATGGTCAACATGCTAAAGAGGAGTATTAAGTACCCGCTTCTCATGAAAGATGGGGAGAAGGTAAGGAGTATAGAGGAATTAAGGAAACATTTTGATATTGAAAGTATACTGGACTATTATTTCGATGGAAGATTAAGTACTTGGCTTGACCAAAGATTTTACCATGAAGAAGTGAGGCTTTTACGTGATTTAAAAGATTGTGAGTTTCTTCAATTGCCCCGGAATCTTACGGAAGTCTTTAAAGTTGAGTTCACTGATCACATGCAGACCTTGGTTCAAGAGTACTTTTTTCAAAAAAATAAACGCGAGCAATTAAAAGGATATGATCATCTTCCCGATAACCTTGATTTGATTGCCTTTTCACAAGAGGAGCTGCAACAAATCCTTCAATCCGACGAAAAGGTGGTCTACCTTTTTGGTGACCAGTTTGAAGTTAGCGATGACATCGAAAATGTTAAGTATATAGGAATTAACCAACCTACTGTAAGTTTGAGAGGGAATGGGAAATTTGAGGCAAGGAAGAAGAATATCGCTTTTAAAAATATCAACCTCACTTCAAAGGAGATGGTCCTTCTTTCAATGGATCAGCAAGGCGTGAAGGATAACACGATTAATGAAGAAAAAATCGTGAAGAGAAGCCATTTCACCAACTTTGTACACGGAATTAAAAGTAATGCAAATGGCGGTTATCAATTAAACGGAATTGCAGAAGGGTACTTTCATCCGATAAATAAGATCTATCTGTATAAGGATGTTGTGGTTCTTTCGGAGCGGGACCGAATGCTGCTCATCAATCATCAAACCGGAAAATCTATTCAAGAGATTAAAAGGCAGTATAGTGGGGACATCAATTCCTGCAAGGATGGGAACCGATTGAATTATCATTTTGAGTATTCGGGTCAAAATACGAATGACTTATATGAATTCAATCTAGATACCTTAATAGCAAGGGTAATCAAAAAGGACTTTTTCAACAGACAGGGAACCGAAAATACCACCATTTTAGAACGGATCGGGGATTGTTTTTATCGTTGGAGTCTGTACGATACCTATATGTCAGGAAGCGTTACTTATTTTGATTTTTACAAGTATGATAGCAAAACGTTCAGGGTAAGCGATGCCCATAGCTATTCACAGTATCGAACCGAGCATAAGGTTACCTATTTTATTCATCACGACCAATTTTACAGTGCCGTCTTTGATCAATTTCATATTAATGGGAAAAAGGCATTTAAGCTGGAGGGGAGTCTGGGGCTTTTCGCGATCCATGAAAACTCCATTTTCGGAACTCCAGCCAATAATGGGTCCCTTTGGAATCAATTGGGAGAAACGGGCCAAATTGTGATTCTTGATTTAGGAACGGGTAAGGTCAAGAAAAAGGTGCAAGCCCACAATAGTGAAATTAAGGTAATAAAGGACTTTAATGATAATCTTTATACCTTATCCGAGGATGGAACGATAAAGGTCTGGGATCTACCTAATCTTGATTTACTTCATACCATTAAAATACCTCCGGGCTATCGTGGTGGGCAGCCATCCTTTGGGATTGACTTTGATGATGATAAAATGGCTGTTTTGTATAAAAGTAATGTGCTGATTTTTGAATAAGAGAGGGCGGTTTAAGTGAAACGGCAAATCAAATTCCCCCTTGTCATAAAGAGCGAACAAATAAGGACTATGGAAGATTTGCGCAAGAATTTTGACCTGGAAAGTGTACTGGACTATTTCTTTGATGGCCGGTTAAAAAAGTGGTTAGAGCAAAGAGGATTCACAGAAGTACTGAACGCATTGCCGGCATTGCGAGGAAAGGATGACAACGAGGATATTCCGAAGGTCATTTCAGAACTGTTTGGGGTCGATTATAACCAGGATTTTAATTTTAAAAAGTATCTCTGGGATCGGGAAAAAATCGCGTTAATTAAACAATTTACTGATTCTGAAGAGATATTGAAAGACCTCGACAGGGTTATTACGACTCAGGAAGAGTTAAATCAACTTACTGCCAAAGGGAATCAGCCGGTTTATCTACTGGGACATAGATTTTGGATAAATGATGGAGTAGAAAAGACAAAATATATTGGTATTAATCAACCGCGTGTACAATTGTATCATGATCAAGATTTCTATACTGCTAAAAATATAGAATTTGATGATGTTATTTTAGATCTTAGCCTGTATAGGATCATGGAAAAAGTAAAGGCGGAATGGGGCGAATTTGCGAAGAGTTTTTCTAATGTAATTGCTGAAATTATTGTCAATAAGAATAATCAAAAGTGAGTTGAACATTCATATGATTGAAAAATTATGCCATTACATAGATGCCAGTTTTCCCATTATTTATCTTCATACGTTTGAAGAAACAAAGGCTGACCGGATCATATTTGATGTTGCCAAAAAGGTTGGGAGAGGTGTCGTTGAGTGGGATGCCTCCAACGGGCAAACAGAATGGAATGTGACCCGAAAGGATCCTCTTATAAAAAAACGCCTTTTTGAAGGAACCCGAACAATAGAAGAGACATTAAGTACAGAAAAAGAGGGCGATTCACTTTCACAGAAAATTTTAGTATTGAAGGATGCCCATCATTTTTTTGACCGACCACGAATTATCAGTATGTTAAAAGACATCGGGCATATGATTCTGTCAGGACGTGTGGAAACGACTATATTCATCGTTTCCCCTGTTTTAACCATTCCAAGTGAAATAGAAAAATACACCACTGTGCTAGAAATTGGCTACCTTGATCATGATGAATTAGAAGGAGTCATCTCGGAGTTTTTCAAGGATTATGAAATGCCGTCGATTTCCAGAACTCTATTAAATGAAATGGTAATGGCATTTAAAGGGCTGACAGAATATGAAATCAAAAATATTCTCGCTCTAGCATACGCCCATGACGGCGGCTTTGAGAAAGAAGATTTAAAGTTTATCCATGACCAGAAACAGCAGGTTATCAAGAAGTCCGGAATTTTGGAAATGATCGACTTAAAGGAAAGCCTTGAGGATATTGGCGGCTTAGAGAATTTGAAGAAATGGCTGAAGCGGAAGGCGGCTATTTTTAACGATCTCAATCGGGCAATTGAGTTCGGGGTAGATATGCCTAAGGGCGTATTAATTGCCGGTGTTCCAGGCTGCGGTAAGTCCCTCAATGCAAAAGCAGCTGCAAAGCTCTTTAATGTTCCATTGCTAAGATTGGATATGGGCAGATTGCTGGGAAAGTACGTAGGAGAATCGGAGGCAAACATGAGAAAGGCCATTTCATTAGCCGAAGCAGTTTCTCCGTGCGTTCTCTGGATTGACGAGGTCGAAAAGGCTTTTGCCGGAATTGGTGGAGGCGGTGGTGCCGAGGTAACGACCCGTTTGTTCGGAAATTTTTTAACATGGATGCAGGAAAAGACGAGCCCGACCTTCGTGGTTGCCACTGCGAACGATATTTTGAAGCTTCCGCCTGAATTGATGAGAAAAGGAAGATTTGATGAAATTTTCTACGTTGGGCTGCCTAATGATGCTGAGCGTAAAAAGATATTTGAAATCCATATCGGAAAACGCCGCAAGCGTGATTTATCCAGCATCAATCTTAATGAGTTAGTGTTGAAAACACAGGGCTTCAGTGGAGCAGATATTGAAGGGGTCGTCCGGGATAGTATTGAAGCGGTTTTTGCAGAAGAGAAGAAGCGGTTAACGACCAATGACATATTAAATGCAATCAAAAACACCAATTCATTATCTGAGATCATGAAAGATTCAATTGATAAGATGTCTAAGGAATATGAACGCCGTAAATTTAAGAATGCATCCCTAATATAAGCGAGGCAATAGACTAATGGGAAATATTACGCTGGATGGTTTAGATGAAAAAAATACGGCCGAGTTTCAACAAGTTTTAAGCCGATTTATTCACTCCTACCAACAAAAAGACAAAAATGTTAGTGATCAGGAATGGCTGCGAACTGCATATAAGAGGGGGCTGCCTGAGTTGAGCGATCAAGAGGCTTCCTCTCTGAGTGAAGAAACGATCCGCGGCGTGGAAACATTTGATTCTAATCTAAAGTCTCTAAATGAGACAATTGAAAACGGCGGGACGAAGGAAAGTTGGTTTTTTAAAAAGGTTCAAGAAGCATCTGTCGGTGTGAGTGTCAATGATATGGGAAACTATTTGAATACCATTGATGCATCCATTCAACAGGCCAATGCCCAAATGCTCCAGGCTGTTACCAACATGGATGGCGCCGTCAGTCAAAATATGAACTTAGATGGGTTTATGGCGGAGCAGCATCATGTCAATTCCTTTAATATGAATGCGAAGTTGAGTGGCAGTGAATTTATCGCAAAGGTCTCAGGGCCGGAGCCGGGCGCAGGGTACGGGAAAAATTCCTTCGATATTGTCATCCTTGATAAAAACAAGAATATTGTCAATCAGTATCAAGCAAAATACGGGGCAACTGCTCAAGATACGATCAGAATGGTCAAGAACGGGAACTACAACAATCAAAGAATTCTTGTGCCGGCGGAACAGCTGAGCGAGGTCAGAAAAGCTTTCCCTGGGAAGACCGTGGTCAGTTCGATTGGGGGAACGGATAAGGTAAAAGCCATCAGCCACCCTTTGGAAAAAGGGAAAATCAAAGAGCTGCAGCTAACGCTTCAGGAAAAGGGCATTCTGCCAAAATATGATTGGAATCATTATCAAATAAAGGATTTATCTTTTAATCTGGCAAAAAATGCAGGAACAGCAGGTATCCAGGCTGCCGTTATTACAACAGGGTTTGATTTGGCAAGGAAAGCGGCTGTTGGTGAAACCATTAATGTGGACGAGTCCATTGAACTTGCTCTGAAGACCGGAACGGACGCAGGCATTAAAGCTGCCGCAGCGGCTGCCCTAAAAACAGCCTCGGAAAAAGGGATTCTTACGGTGATTCCTCAGGGGACTCCAGCCGGCATAATTGCCAATATCGCCTGTGTTGGAATCGAAAATGTCAAAATTCTAGGTGAAATTGCCTCCGGGGAACTGACCGTCAATCAAGGATTGGATCGAATGGGAAGAACCACCACCTCGATGGCATACGGCTTAGGATGGGCAGCGGAAGGTGCGACTGTTGGTGCTGCCGTTCTTTCATGGATTCCCGTCGTCGGACCATTTGTAGGGAGTGTAGTCGGAGGAACAGTCGGCTATATGGCGGGATCCAAATTCGGAGATAGGGTATATAACACAGCAAAAAAAGTAAGTAATACAGCTAAAACCATCGCAACTAAAACCTGGGAAGGCGTAAAATCCGTCGGCCGCTCCATTGCCAACTTCCTATTTGGGTAAGTAGTGCCATTTCGGGGCGTGACAGTGGCACTGATTTTAAGTTGTTGATTTCCGTGTCACTCCCCAAATTTTTTCTAATCCTGATATACTTTTAGTGCTTCATATTTACTATCATACCTGATTAACATCTCAGGATAATGATAGTGTCTATATTGAGTGTTTTCATTGACTATTATTCCAAGCGTATTGATATTTTCGAATGTTATTTGTTTCATTAATATTCACCCTATTTTAATTGATACTCCCTATTTTACCTGAAACAATGGATGGCAGGCACAATCCAGAGATTTTCAAGTTCCCTTATTCTTTGAAAGGTCCTGTAACTTACTATTTTTTTAAACGATATATGCAAAAAAAGACAATATAATACTTATTTGAAAGCCGCTGTAAAGCGCATTGTACCTATTGTTGATGATAAACCACATCCTTCTAGTTAATTTATTGCTTTCTTTTTTATTGAATAGTATTATAAGGTTATATAAAAAGAATATGAGGAATAAAAAATGACACTTAATAAAGCAGATGTTTTACCTTTGTATAAGCAACTGACTGACATACTACGTGGCGATATTGAAAAGGGCAAGTTTAAAAAAGGTGAAAAAATTCCGACTGAAATTGAATTAAGTAGACTCTATAATGTAAGCCGGATTACAGTTCGTAATGCATTAGAAGAACTTGCAAAGGAAAATTTGTTAATACGTAAACAAGGAAAAGGTACATTTATTAACAATGAAAAATTCAGCAGAGGAATAAGCGGTTCAAAAAGTTTCACGGAAATGTGCCGTGAAATAGGCCGTAAACCTGGGGCGAAGGTTATTAAATGTGTTATAGAAGATGCAAATGAAAAGGATACGGAAGTACTCAAATTAGAGCCGAATTCAAAAATCATTGTTATAGAACGTATACGTTATGCCGATGGGATCCCAGTTGCATTCGAAATTTCAAGATTACCTCAACGCTTTACATTTTTATTGGATGAAGATTTAAATGATTCTTCCATGTTTACAATTTTAGCGGAAAAGTATGGTATTGTCTTTATGAATTCGCGTAAAACAATAGAGCTTGTTTATGCCACTTATGAAATGTCACGTTATCTTAATATATCATTAGGGTATCCTCTTTTATCGATTTCGGGAGTTTCAACAGATAAAGAAGGCGTACCGTCCCATCGTTCTATGCAATTTATTGTTGCGGATAAATTTAAATTTACCGTTTAAGTATCTTAGTAAAACCCTTATTTATTAGCTTTATCAGTGTTTTGGCTGGTTCGATATATAATTAAAGCACATATCTCTGTTGAGATGTGTGCTATTTTTTTGCTCTTATATAATTTAATATAATATTCAAAATAATTGGTATTGACTTTTTATTTAAAGTTATAATACATTTGTTATATCCTTTTTGTTTTATAATCATGACAATTAGTAACGAATGTTTTTTATTAGATATTCTCTAGTGATTGTACATACTGGTTTATAAACCCGACGATTTAAGGTTATAATGCCTTTGTGTTAACTAAAATAGAAAAGATAAAAAAAATAGTTGAAAAACCTCAATTTAATGGTACTATATTGTTATTAACATTTTTCCATACAATATAATACAATTAGAAAGGGGTATACATAAACATGGAAATTAAAACGATAATTAATGAAATTAAACAAAAGGTTGAAGTGGCGGGAGGATTGAAAGCGTTATATTTTGTGGCTTGCGGCGGATCACAAGCGGCTATATATCCAGCTAAATATTTAATGCAAAGCGAAGCGAAAAATATCGCAACAGCAATTTATAACAGTAATGAATTTGTCCATGCAACTCCAGCAGCATTAGGTGAACAGACAGTTTGTATCATATGCTCTTTAAATGCTACACCTGAAACTGTAGAAGCTGTAAAATTAGCGAACAAAAGAGGCGCGATTACTATTGCTATGACGGGGTCTCCTGAAACACTCATGGCCCAAAATGGTCAATATAAAGTAATTTATTCAAATGGAGATAATCAGGTTTATTCTAAGGCAAACCAGGCTCTGGCATTAAAATTAGTATTCGAGATACTGCATCAATTCGAAGGGTATCAAAACTATGAAGCTGCTATCAGTGCTTACGACAAAATTGATAATATCGTAGATTCTGCAAAAAAAAGCTTATTGCCTAAAGCCAAACAGTTTGCTGAGGAATTTAAGGACGATGAATTCTTTTATGTTTTAGGAAGCGGACCGCTTTACGGAACTGCATACACTATGGCGTGCTGCCACTTTATGGAGATGCAGTGGAAACATGCCGTTGCGTTAAATTCTGGCGAGTATTTCCATGGACCATTTGAAACAACTGACAAGAAAGTTCCGTTTGTTCTCTTAAAGAGTCTGGGTCGCACACGTCCGATGGATGAAAGGGCGGAGAAGTTTTTAAATCAATATGCGGAACGTTTTATTATTATAGATGCAGATGAAATAGGGCTCGATCAAATCGATTCAAGTGTAGCTGAATTCTTTAATTCTGTAGTAATGATACCAATCGAAAGATTTTTTGTTTATCAAATGTCTATTCTCAGAAACCATTCAATGGATCAACGAAGATATATGTGGAAGGTAGCATATTAATTGTCCTATATCTTTCTATGCAATTTCGGCCTCTTAAAAGGAGGCCGTTTTGTAAAATTATTTTTACATAAAAATATAACTTCAGGTCAAATCCCGCGCTTTGTGCCGGTATCATTAAAAAAAGAGCATTACAATAGCGTTTTCCTATTTTCATCACTTTCAGTATTAAATTTATTAAAAATATTCTATAATAGGACTATTCAAAAAAAACAGTCAACAAATGTATTGCAATGTTATAAAATTATTAATGATAATATATAACGAATGTATTACATAATTGATTTATAAGTTTCTGTTTACTTTCCAAAGGAGGAAGCTTTATGAGCTACATGGTAGGAGTAGATGTTGGAGGGACATTTACAGATGTAACATTGGTCGATAGTAGAAATGGGAAAATCAAGAACCACAAAGTTTCTTCAACCCCTGACGATCCTTCTCGTGCCATTATGAAAGGGATAAAAGAAATTCTTGAATTGAATGATATTGCAGTGGAAGATGTTCATTATTTAGCCCATGGCACCACAGTTGCGACGAATGCGTTAATTGAGCGGAAGGGAGCGGTTACGGGGCTTATTGTAACAAAGGGATTTCGGGATTTACTAGAAATAGGACGGCAGACACGTCCTAGCTTATATAACTTTTTTGAAGAAAAACCTGCCCCTATTATTCCTGGAAATTTGAGATTTGAAGCTAATGAGCGGCTTATGGCCAACGGTGAAGTCTATAAAGTTTTAGATGATGAAAGTCTTCATAAATCAATTGATGCATTGAAGGAACAAGGGGTAAAATCGGTAGCAATTTGTTTCCTTTTTTCCTATTTAAACCCTGAACATGAAAAGAAGGCCGTTGAAACAATAAAAGAGCGTTTTCCTGAAGCTTACGTTTCGGCATCCCATGAGATTGTTCCTGAATTCCGCGAATACTCAAGGTTAAGTACGACAGCATTAAATGCCTATCTCGGGCCGGTCATGAAAAATTATATGGAAAACTTCTTAAATGCGGTAAAAGAATACGGAATTCCGGCTGAACCATATATTACTCAGTCAAATGGCGGAATTATTTCTATTCAGGAATCAGTTTCTTCGCCATTACGCACAGCTGTTTCTGGTCCAGCAGCAGGTGTAGTCGCTGCGAAAAATCTGGCTGAACTAACCGGTTATAAAAATATGATTACCTTCGATATGGGAGGTACATCCGCAGATTTCAGTTTAATTGAAAACGGAGAACCGAAAATTTCAATGGAAAGAGAAGTCGAAGGATTTCCCGCTCGTATTCCCATGTTAGATATTCATGCCTGCGGGGCAGGCGGCGGCTCCATTGCCTATATTGACAATGGTGGAGCTCTGAAAGTGGGACCTGAAAGCGCTGGCTCAACACCTGGACCTGCATCATATGGACGCGGCGGTACAAAACCAACTGTAACAGATGCGAATTTATTGCTGGGTCGGTTAAATCCTAAGGAAATTTTGGGCGGTCGAATGACGGTAGATAGGGAAGCCGCAGAACGAGCAATAAAAGAACACATTTGCAAGCATTCCAATCTTACATTGGAAGAAGCAACTGCTGGTATTATTTCGGTTGTGAATGCCAATATGTCAAGGGCTATTCGCTTAATTTCAATTCAGAAAGGTCATGATCCTAGGGACTTTACTTTAGTTTCATTTGGCGGTGCAGGTGGTCTACATTGCAGTGCTCTTGCCAAAGAGTTGAATATTCCGAGAGTGCTTATTCCGCCTTCTCCGGGAACTTTTTGTTCCCTTGGTTTGTTGGTTACGGACGTAAGAACAGATTATGTTCGTTCATCTTTACATGAGGCTACACCTGAGAACATGATCGTTTCCGCTGCTATTTTTGAAGAACTAAAAGAGGAAGGCCTAAAATTACTGGAAAAAGAAAATATCTCAGAATCAAAACGAAAATATGAATTGGTTATTGATATGAGATTTAAGGGGCAGAACTATGAAATTCCAATTCCTGTAGAATGGGATGAATTGAATCCATTTGGTTTTGCAGCAATAACTAATCGCTTCCAAGAACAACATGAAAAGGTTTATGGCTATTCCAAAAAAGATGGTGTGATGGAATTTGTAAACTTCAGATTAACAGCTGTTGGCCAGTTGCCAAAAGCTGAATTTGAAAAAGCAGACACGGCATCTGTAACAGCATCGCCTATTGCTACGCGGCCAGTTTATTTTACAGAGGTTGATGAACCAGGGTATTACGAAACAAAAATATTTGTCCGTGAAGATCTGAAGCCTGGAAACAAAGTTCAGGGTCCTTTAATTGTTGAACAGATGGATACCACCATTTTAGTCCTCCCCGAACAATCAATGAAGGTGGATGAATATGGGAACTTGATTATTTATACGTTCGGTGAGGAGGAATAAACCATGGTGAATAAAGTAGATCCTATTACTTTGGAGATTGTTGGGAACTTATTGCTTTCTGTTGCTGAAGAGATGGGAATAACTCTAGTAAAAACGGCCTTTTCTACTAATATTAAGGAACGTAAAGATTGTTCTACCGCCGTTTTCGATGCGAAGGGAAATATGACAGCTCAAGCTGAATATGTACCGATGCACTTGGGATCTATGCTAGATGTAGTCAATCAAGTATTGGAAAAATACCCGTCCGATTCAATTTTCCCTGGGGATATGTTTGTGACCAACGACCCGTATTCGGGAGGTGGAACCCACTTGCCAGATATCACAATGGTTGCGCCGGTGTTTGTGGAAGAGAAATTGGTAGGATTTGTGGCTAATATTGCGCACCATTCCGATATTGGAGGGATCGTACCGGGAAGTGTTTCACCTGATTCTACGACTATATACCAAGAAGGGTTACGGATTCCCCTTGTAAAAATATGTAGCAAGGGTCAGGTTGTAAGAGAGAGCTATGATTTTATTACGCTAAATACAAGAACTCCTTTAGAAAGGCAAGGAGATTTGGATGCCCAAATTGCTTCCAATAAAGCAGGGGTCAGAAGATTGCAGGAAGTTGTACAAAAATATGGCTCAGCTTATTTCGAAACATGCACGGATGCATTACTGGATTACGCCGAAGAATTAATGAGGACTGGAATCCGTTCCTTGCCAAATGGAACCTATACATTTGAAGACTATCTAGACGATGCCGGAACGCATTCGCAGGATCCAGTTTTAATAAAAGCCAAGATTACAATCGATGATAGTAATGCCATTGTAGATTTTGAAGGAACCAGCCCTCAGGTGCCCGGACCGTTAAATATGGTTTATTCTGGTTTGGTAACTACGATTTTCTATTGCTTTAAGGCAGTGGCCGGACAAAATATTTTCTCAAACCAAGGAATTTATCGTCCATTACAGGTTAAAGCGCCAAAAGGCACAATCGTTAACTGTACACTTCCTGTGCCCGTCGGCCAGCGGATTGATACTTCACAACGTGTAGTTGACGTCGTGCTAGGAGCCTTATCAAAGGTAGCGCCAGAACGGGTATTGGCTGCCTGTAATAGTGTAGTCACTTCAGCGATTTTCTCCGGAACAAATCCGAATACGGATAATTACTTTGTGTATTTAGAGACAATTGCCGGCGGTTCAGGGGCCCATGCATTTGGCGACGGATTGAGCGGTGTGCAGGTTCATATGACAAATACTTCTAACTTGCCAGTTGAAGCCCTTGAAAGAGAGTATCCAATTTTAATTGAAAAATACGCTCTTAGGAAGGACTCAGGTGGAGCAGGATTACACCGCGGCGGATTAGGAATTCAGAGGGACTATCGAATTTTAACGGATGATATTTCTTATACCGGTCTGGGCGACCGTCACAAGTTTGCTCCTTGGGGCATTAATGGTGGGAAAGTAGGAAGCCCAGGAGTATTTTTATACTCTAAAGATGGAGAAGAGGAAATGAGACTTAGCTCGAAAGTTTCGGAGCTGCCTTTAAACAAAGGTGATCTTATCAGTGTTTGCACACCAGGGTCAGGGGGCTTCGGTTCTCCGGTGGACAGGGAACCAGAATTAGTTTTATTTGATGTAATTGATCAAAAGGTATCAGTTGAAAAAGCGTTAGAAGATTATGGGGTTAAGATCATATGGGACAACGGAACCTATTCTGTCGATGTGGAAGCAACAGAAAAGTATAGATTGGGATTGATCCAAAATAGTATTTAAAAAATTAACGCTACCTACAAAGTGAATAGTAGTAGAGTTGTAGGTAGCGATTTTTCTGAAAACTACTTTTTTAGAAAAGTAAGCGCTTAAGTTAAATTTTCGAATAAGGTTGAACATTCGGTAAGTATGGCCTATTATTTATTATAACAAATTAAGACAAATTAAGACAAATAATGGTTTTCTTGCCAGTTGGAGGAGGGATGTTTGTGGGGGATACACTTCTTGACATAAAAGGTTTATCTACTGTATTTAATACCGATTATGGTGTTTTTCCTGCCATAAAGGATGTTACCTTGTCCCTGAAAAAAGGTGAAACATTATGCGTCGTAGGTGAGAGTGGAAGTGGGAAGACGATTACTTCTATGTCACTTATGCAGCTTTTGCCTTCATCCGGGAAAATAGCATCAGGTGAGATTATTTTTGAAGATAAAAATCTAGTAAACCTAAATAGGAAAGAGATGGACAAAATCAGGGGGAAATCGATCTCTATGATCTTTCAAGACCCGATGTCAGCCCTTGATCCTGTTTATACCTGTGGTAGTCAGATCACGGAGGCAATCCGAATTCATGAGCAAACTTCAAAAGAAGCGGCTAGGAATAGAGCTGTCGAACTACTGAAACAAGTGGGGATCCCCCACCCTGAAACTATTTTTCACTCTTATCCGCATGAACTTTCAGGAGGAATGTGCCAGCGTGTCATGATTGCAATGGCCTTATCATGCAACCCTCAGCTGTTAATTGCCGATGAACCTACTACTGCTTTGGACGTGACGGTGCAAGCGAGGATTCTAGATTTATTGAACAGGATTAAGAAAGAATATAACATGGCGATTCTATTAATCACACATGACCTGGGTGTCGTGGCGGAGATGGCGGACCGTGTTGCCGTCATGTATGCAGGTCAAATTGTCGAACAAGCGGATGTATTAACCATTTTTAAAAATCCACAACACCCTTATACAAAAGGATTAATACAATCAGTTCCACCCTTACATCAAAAAGATAAAACGCTGTATAGCATCCCAGGTACAGTACCGACCATCAATTCGATGCCCAAAGGCTGTAGATTTCATCCGCGCTGTTCCTTTGCTACTGATTTATGTATAGAAAAGGAACCAGTACTTAAAGAAATCAATCCACAACATTCGGCTAAATGTTGGCATATTAACGAAGGAGTGTGAAGTGACAATGAAAAGCAACACTCTTTTAGAGGTGAAAAATTTAAAAAAGTATTTTCCGATTAAAGACAAAGGAATGTTTTCAACTCAAAAGCATTTTGTTCAGGCTGTCAATGATGTCAGCTTTACGATTAATGAAGGGGAAACATTTGGACTTGTAGGAGAATCCGGATGTGGAAAAAGTACTCTGGCAAGATTAATCATGGGATTAATCAAGGCTGACAGTGGAGAAATCAACTTTCAGGGGAGAAACTTTCTTCAATTACGAGGAAAGGAATTACGCCAAAACAGAAAACATATGCAAATGGTTTTTCAGAAACCGTATGAATCTTTAAATCCAAAGATGACAGTCGGAGAGATTATAAGTGCACCATTTGAAATCCATGGCATTTACGACAAAAAAGAACGTGTCCAAAAAGTGAATGAGTTGCTTGAGATGGTTGGGCTAAGTCAGCAATATATTAATCGATACCCGCATGAATTTTCCGGCGGACAAAGACAGCGGATCGGGATAGCCCGCGCAATTGCTTTACACCCCAAATTGGTCATTTGTGATGAAGCAGTTTCAGCGTTAGACGTCTCCATTCAATCTCAAATCCTGAATCTCTTGAACGACTTGCAAAAAGAATTTAAACTAACATATTTATTTATCTCTCACGATTTATCCGTGGTAAAGCATGTCAGTGATAAAATCGGTGTTATGTATTTGGGTGAGATGGTGGAAGTGGGAGAAGCTGAAACTATCTACAAAAATCCAAGGCATCCCTACACTCAAGCTTTATTATCGGCGATACCAATCCCAGATCCTACCTATAAGAAGGAACAGATTGTTTTGGAAGGAGACCTTCCAAGTCCTGTTAACCCGCCAAGCGGTTGCAGATTAAGCTCGAGATGTCCTTATGCGATGGCTATCTGTAAAGAAGTGAAGCCGGAATTTATGTCTGTTGGAGCTAACCATTCTGCTGCGTGTCATTTGTTTGCGGAATCAAAAATACAAAAGATTAATTAATAGTCCATAAAGATTGGGGTGAGATTTTTGCTTCGTTTTGTATCTAAAAACTTAGGAGTAGCTGTGATTCAGATTTTCATTGTTGCTACGATTGTTTTTGCGTTACTTCGTTTCATGCCTGGTGATCCCGTGTTATTGGTATTAGGTACAGAAAGAGGAGCGGATCCTGCTGCAGTTGAAGCGATGCGTGCAACACTGGGTTTGGATCAGCCTTTATTGAAACAATATTTTGCCTGGTTTGCCGATATTCTAAGACTGGACTTTGGACAATCGCTTTTCAATAACATGGATGTTACTACATATTTGGCTGAAAGGCTTCCCAAAACATTAGAATTAGCGATTGCAGCGATTATTGTCGGTTCTATATTTGGAATAAGCCTAGGAATTATTGCTGCTGTAAAACGCGGCGGCTTTGTGGATATGATTGTTTCATCTATTGCTGCTGCCGGTTTGTCTTTTCCGGTATATGTCACAGGAACGGTATTTATATTGGTTTTGAGTTTGCAATTAAATCTGCTTCCTGCCAGCGGTTATACAGATTTTACGGAAGACCCCGTAAAGCATTTACAGAAGCTGCTCCTGCCAGCCATTACAGTTGCTTTGCCCTTGGCGGCTTCGATTGCAAGGATGACGAGATCATCCATGCTTGAAGTTTTAGGTAGGGACTTTGTTCAAACATTAAGAGCAAAAGGAATGGCTGAAAGAGTCGTTATTTTTAAACACGTATTAAGAAACGCGATTATTTCTGTTATCACAGTAATAGGTTTAGAGCTAGCCAATTTAATAGGCGGAACAGTGTTAATCGAGTTTCTATTCAATTGGCCTGGTTTAAGCACATTGTTGGTAGAAGCGATTAATAATCGTAATTATCCTATTATACAAGGTTCTATTATCGTGATTGCCGCTTTTTACATTTTGATCAATAGAGCTGTAGAAATTATTTATGGATTGATGGATCCGAGAACACGTTAGTAAACTGTCTATTCTCTTGGAAGGAAGGTGGAAGGATGATTCGGAAATTTTTACATCACAAAACGTTTTTATTCAGTTTTATCATACTTCTTCCAATTTTAATAATCGCACTTATTGGACCTTTGATTGCTCCGAATGATCCCCTTGAGATTGATCAGAATCAGGTACTTAAAAGTTTTTCATCGGGACATCCATTGGGAACCGATGAATATGGAAGAGATATTTTAAGCCGGTTGATCCTAGGCATCCGTCCAACTATGCTTGTCGCATTTGGGGCAACTATTATAGCGTTTATTGGCGGGGTTTCACTAGGGGTCATTGCGGGGTATGCCCGTGGGTTAACCGAAAAGGCTATCATGCGAGCAATTGATATTATATTATGTTTCCCACCTATTCTATTAGCTTTAATGGTAGTTGGGTTTTGGGGCTCTGGTGTGAAAAATTTAATTATTATTATTGGAGTTCTATACATTCCACGTTTTGCACGTATTACTCATTCTGCAACTCTGCAGGTGAAAGGTCTGGAATATGTTCAAAGTGAACTTTCATTGGGTGCTTCTCATTTCAGGGTAATTACCAAGGCGATCTTACCAAATATCATGTCTCCGTTAATTATCCAAATCAGTTTAACGATAGCGGCCGCCATTTTATTAGAATCTGGCTTGAGTTTCTTAGGTTTGGGAGTCGTGCCGCCGGAACCTTCTTGGGGGCAAATGATTGGCGATGCCCGTGGCTATATTTATAACAATCCTATGTATGTCATTTGGCCATCCCTCTGTTTGGGTGTGACAATGCTTGCTATTAATTTAATGGGTGACAGCTTCAGAGATATTCTAGACCCAAGGCTTAAGAACAAACAATAGAAGTTAATGACAGCGTTTTTAAAAGATTTTACAAAATAAAGGAGTGAGAGTATGACAAAGAAATTAATGGTTTTGTTTATTTTAGCATTTGGAGTAATTGGCTTATTGGGAGCGTGTTCAGGGAAAGATGCATCAACAGAAAAGAAATCCCAAGGGGCAGAAGGGGATAAATCAGGAGGATCTTTAACATTTGGATTAGCTGCAGAACCAACGACAATGGACCCTTATATTCAAAATGGTACTCATGGAAGAACTGTAAAATTAGCTATTTACAGAGGTCTGTTTAATTACAATGAAAAAGGTGAATTAGAACCAGAGTTGGCAGAATCCTATACAACAAATGACGAACTGACATCTTATACCTTTAAGCTTCGGGATGCAAAATTCCATAATGGTGATCCAGTTACTGCGGAAGATGTGAAATTTACATACGAGCGTATGTTAGCATCGGATAGCAAGGCAACGTTTAAGACAGAATTATCGATCATTAAGGATATCCAAGTTGCAGATGAAAAAACAATTACATTTAATCTTACTGAGCCATCCGCTCCTTTCGTGCACTATACAGCGCTTCCTGAATCCGTTATTGTTTCGAAGTCTTATACAGAAGCAAATGGTGAAGGTTTGGCGACGAAGCCAATGGGTGCTGGACCATTTAGGTTTGTTTCCTGGACACAAGGAAGTAACATTGTTCTAGAGAAATTTGACGATTACTATAAAGAAGGCAAACCATATTTAGATGAAATTAAATTCCAATTCTATTCCGATGAAAATACTCGTGTTAATGCCCTGCGCGCTGGTGATGTTAATTTAATTGAGAATGTTCCTTGGAAAGATACAGATTCCATTTCGAAGGTAGATAATTTAAAGCTTGAAAGTGCAAATGGACCATTTATGGCTCTACAATTTAATACTGACTTTGAACCATTTAGCAATCCAAAGGTAAGACAGGCAATTGCTTATGGTATCGACAGGAATGCCATCATTAATACAGCATTTAGCGGTCGTGGAGAAGCAATTTATGGAATGGCTATTTTAAAAGGCTATATGGGATATGATGAAAAGTTTACAAAATACTTTAAGCATGATGTAAAGAAAGCAAAAGAGCTTCTTGCTGAAGCGGGATATCCAAATGGATTTAAAGCCACTCTTCTATCAACTTCTCAATATGGAATGCATGAGCAAACAGCGGTGGCTGTACAATCCGAGTTAAAGAAAATCGGCATTGAGGTAGAATTAGAGCTTCCAGACTGGGCAACACGAATCAATAAAAACGTTAAAGGTGAATACCAATTCTTAGTGGCCGGTACTTCCGGTGATATTACAGATGGAGATTGGATGAGCAACTTCTACAAAGGCGGCCCTGCACGTCTTAATAACTCAGCAAACTTTGATGATGAACAAATTAACAATTTGTTAGCACAAGGTAAAAAGGAAATTGATCCAGCAAAACGTGAGGAAATTTACAAACAACTTATTGAAAGAGCAATGGAGTTATCGCCATTTGTCTACTTGAGCTGGAGGGAACAAAGCTATGGAATGCAAAAGAATGTCAACGGTTTTGAAAACCTTGACGGCTTCCTATCTTTCCAATCTGGTGTAACTTTAGAAGAAACGTATATTGAAGATTAATAGCTAGTTGTTCACGATGGATTTTTTTAAGTGGGGCAGGGGGATAGGTTCTCCTGCTTCATTTTAATAGTAGTACATAAACTAACCGTATGTTTTATAGGATTATAAGATAATTGCAATTAATTTGTAACGCTAGATTTTTATCATGGAGTGAAGAGGTTTATGAAGTTAGTTGGAATAGGTGATAATGTCGTTGATTATTATGAAGATCAAAGTACTATTTATCCTGGAGGCAATGCCTTGAATGTTACGGTTATAAGCAAAAGGAATGGTGCAGAGAAGAACGGATATATTGGAATTATTGGTGATGATTTAGAAGCAAGGCATGTTTTAGAAGCACTTTGTCATGAAGAAATTGATACCTCAAAAATTCGTAAAATGTATGGTTCAAATGGAAAAGCTTATGTTGCTTTGGATGAAAACGGAGACCGTGTTTTTAAGAAGACTAACCGGGAATCTAGGGTACAATCAAAAGCCACCCTACAATTTACGAACGAAGACTTAATCTATTTGAAGGAGTTTGACGTGATTCATACGAGTATCAATTCTAATATTGAGCATGAGTTGCAAAGATTAAGTTTTAAACCGATATCCTTTGATTTTTCTACCAAAAACAAATGGAATAATGAGTATCTCCAAAAAGTTTGTCCGTTTATACAATTTGCTTTTTTTTCCGGAAGCGGTATGAGTCAAGATGAGATTGATTCCTTAATGTCGTATGTCCATACTTTTGGTGTAAAAATTGTAGTTGTAACAAAAGGGGGGGACCCGGCTATTTGTTCTGATGGTGAGAAGAGGTACTTGCAATCACCGGTTGAAACAGAGATTGTTGACACGATGGGAGCGGGAGATTCTTTTATCGCGGGCTTTCTAACCTCTTATTTCAATACCAATGATGTTAAAATTGCCTTGCGGAATGCTGCTATTTCTGCAGGGAAGACATGTGAAAAATATGGCGCGTTTGGATATGGAAAGAGAGTGTGATGGAGAGGCAGAGAAGAGTATTTCTCTGCTTCTGTTTTTGGAAGGAATTTGAGGCAGGTGGATGGTTTTAGGCCATTGGGAAAGGGTTCGGGAGCATTGGCATAGAGTTTAAATGAAAGAAAAATATCAATATGCTAACTAATTTCAAAAATATTAAATAAAAAAAACCCCCAAGTCTGTCCGAAAATAATCCTCGAGGGCATCCAGTTACAAAAAAGACAATGGACCGTTGCCCATTGTCTTTTCTTCTTATTGATCTGCCGAGTCGTAGCCGACAACCGTCCAGATTCCTGTGGAGTCTTGTCTGACAAGACGTTGTAAGTAAACTCGTTTAATCGGCGAAAGTGGACTACTTACCTCGATGATGGCATCTTTCCCGTTGTTTTGCACGACTTTCAGCTCCTCCGTCTTAATTGGGTAATCCCCGGTGATCCCTTCAGGAGAAATCTTCAGGCTGACAAAAACCTGGGCAACAAAAGCAGGATCTAGCTTCCATGGAGAACTTCCGGCATCAACGCTTTTCTGGTCATTTTCTTCTACTGCCAAGTCATATGGCACCTTCACTTGAGGATGGCTTTGATCAAGGGAAGGGATTTCAAGGTTGGCATCGAAGAATGCATTTATGAAACCGGCCAGTTCCGTTACTGGAATATCGCCGACAACGGCATATTGTGATCCATCTTGCTGCCAGCGGATGGATGCAAGGTTGGTCTCTCCTGCATAAGCGCCACCACCGCTGAGAATGCCCGAATCTTCCTGAACAGGATCCTGAATCTCGGCAGGATTCCCATTGATTTTCCCAAGGATGGCAGTGGAGGCCAGCTTGAATTCGCTGAGGTCCTTTCCTTGAAGCAACACCACATGGTTGTTATTGGCTGAGTAATAGGTTTTTACCAAATTCTTATTTGGAATAATGGCCACTTTCGCTAAAACATAACCGCTAGGGAGCGTCGTTGGTGCGACCGGCATAAATCCGACCGCCTTGGCGGCTTCCTCGAGGCTAGAAACGATTTGTTCAGGATTGGTATTGATTTCTTTGAAACCTGCGGGTACATCGTAAGCGGTAAGCTCCTCAGGGATGGACTTGGCGGCTTCCATTTTTGTATAGGTTACTTTATATTGAATGCCATTGTGCATCGGCGTTTGTTTTTGCAGTGGAAGCTTTGTTTCGTTGTCGATCCAAATTTGGTAAGGGCTGCCTCCTTTTGGTGTGACCTCGACAACCGTTGTTTTTCTGTCGGCGATCGTAGATTCTCCGACTACTTTTGTAGACAGGGCGTTTTTTACGGCTTGTATTTCAGTTCCTAGTTCAAAGGTAAATCGGTAGGTATCCGGGAACGCTGGAAATACATGGACTTGTTTTTCTGAAGGGCGGATCTGCCACTTTTTCTCGCCGTTATTGGCGGTGGTCACATCCTTTTGGGATCCTTCCAACCCCTTCGTCACATAATGGCCGTCTTTGTCGGCCCATACCTCCCATTTCCCTTGGACGGCCGAGGTGCCATCAGCGTTGGTTTCCACCATTTCCAATGTCCCGTGGTATCCGTCCAGCTGGCGGTAAGCTTCCTCCATGGCATTGACGATGTTTGTTTCTCCAAACGGCAAGAAATTCATTGCCAGGACAAAGACGGCGGCGATGCTGGCGACAGCGGCGGCCCATGTCCATTTAGTTCTTGTGCGCTGTTTTTTCTGCGGCTCCTTTGCTTTATCGGCCTGAGCCAGCTTTTTTGAAAAATCGCCCTCCGGCATGGCCGGCTCCTTTAGGCTGCGGACCATCCTGACGGTTTGAAACAGCTGTTCCATTTCTTCCGAATGAGCCGGGGCTTCGTGTTCATCGGGCTTTCTCTCCGCATTCAGTTGGTCGATATAATCGGATACTTTCTTTTCGATATTGTCCATACATGGTTCCCCCAATCCTAATGATTTGTGTTTAAGAGCGTGTTCAGAGACAATAATGCCCGATGCTGCATGACACGGATGGCTCCTTCCTTTTTGTTCATCATCTGGGCCGTTTCGGCGACGGAGTATCCCTTCAGAATTCGAAGTTCAATCACTGTGCGCTGTTCTTTGTTCAGCTGCAGGAGGGCATTTTCAATGAGCAGCCTCTGTGTGCTGGATTCGGAGTGGTCTCCGAGCGCGACATTCTTGGGATCCAAGGCTTCGATGTGGACTTTGCTGCCCCTGCGATTGTTTTTTCGCCATAAATCATGGAGCAAATTGAAAGCGACCGTTTTTAAATAAGCTCCATATTTTTCGGGCTATATGCTTCCATTGCGTATATTGGCATGGACTTCACCAAATGAATGAAACCCAAGGAAGCCCCTACATTTAAGTATGGGGAGGAATTCGGTTTTTATTTTTTGGGTAGTTTTAATAGACTTTTTAAGAGTATCTTGATATATTTATATTAGAACAAGTGTTCTTAAGGGGTGTGAGATATGTCAAAGAAAAATGAAGCCAGTTTTGTATTAACACTTCCTTTGAATACAACACATCTAGACCTTTTTCGTTTTGATTTAGTTTTTGAAGTTTCTCGAAAAATTCAAAATGCTTGTTTAGGTGAAATATTAAAACGAGAAAGGTTAGTCAAAAATAACAAACAATACTGTAAAAATGTACGGTGTATCAACGCTGTCAAAAATAAAATTCAAAAGTCTAAAAATAATAAAGAGACAAGGGCTTTAGAACAAGAGCTTTGTTCTTTATACAATCAACAAAACAAAATTGAGCGTCAATTTGGATTAAGCGAATATGCCATTCATGATTTTGTAGCCCCAATGAAACGTCATTTTCAGGGAGTATTAGATATTAATACAGCCCAAAAAATGGCCAGCCGCGCCTGGAAAGCATTTGAAAAGAAACGCTATGGCAATGCTAGAAATATATGCTTCAAAAAATACGGGACGATGACTTCAATTGAAGGTAAAACGAATAAATCAGGAATTACTTTTCGTGAAGTGGATGGTCAATATGTTGTAAATGTAATAGGAACAAAGGTACGGGTTCAAGTAAAAGAAATGGACATTTACGCTAGGGAAGCATTATTGTACAAAGAGAACATCAAATTCTGTCGAATCATACGCAAAATGATTCGGGGCAAAATGCGATATTTCGTTCAATTGATTATTAGAGGTATTCCACCTGCAAAACGGGACAAGAATACCGGTTTATTCAAAGTACGTTTAGGTAAAGGCAGAACTGGTATCGACCCAGGTACACAAACAATGGCAATCGTCTCAGATCATGTAGTCTTATTAAGGGAACTTGCACCCGATGTAGATTCCCTTGAAAGAGAAAAGCGAATCATTTTACGGAAGATGGACCGTTCGAAACGCACCACCAATCCAAATAAATTTAATCCTGGCGGAACCTATAAAGTTGGAAATAAAGATAAATGGTTATTTTCTACTAACTACATTAAACTGCGAAGTAAACTACAAGATATCCACAGAAAACAAGCCGCAAAACGAAAACAATCCCATTGCAGATTAGCAAACGTTATTCTACGTACTGGTGATGAATTCTTCATTGAAACTATGCATTACCAAGGACTTCAAAAACGGGCAAAAGAAACCAAAATCAGTGAAAAAACTGGTAAGTTTCAACGAAAGAAGAGATTTGGAAAGTCCATAGCAAACAAAGCCCCCGCATTATTTGTTTCTATTTTGGAATATAAGTGTAACTATTTACATGCAAAATTTAATAAGATTAACACCTGGACATCAAAGGCTAGTCAATACAACCATGAATCAGAAGAGTATGAAAAGAAAAAACTCCACCAGCGATGGAGTCAGGTAGGTAATTATTTGGTACAGCGAGACTTATATTCCGCTTTTTTAATTAAAAATAGTCATGAGAGTCTAGAGAAAATTGATAAAACTTTATGTGATCATACATTTAGGAATTTCATTGTAAAACATGATTTAGAAATACAACGTTTAAAACTGATGAAACCTTCTATTTCTAGTATGGGAATTAAAAGTTAATTAACAGATAAAATCAAGGTGTGACCTACCTACAGAACGTTAAACAGCCCTGGGTTGTTTGTTCAATAAAGTTTCTTTGAACTAAGTGAGTGTCTTATTGTTGTACCAGGTATTCCTCCGAATAGCGCTAGGGAGAGATAAGAAGAAGCTTGGATAAAAGAACCTGCCGCATTTACGCGTGCAGAGTGTCAGATAGGTTTCCTGTGTGATATCCTCTGCTTCCTCGCGAGTTTGTACTTTATAGTAGATGAATTTGTAGACCGATTCCCAAGTTTCCTCGCATATCTGTTCCACGGACTTAAGGACACCATCCTTTTGCTGATTCTCTTTTCCGGGCATGTGTTTGGCACCTTCCTTTCCCTACGGCTGATTGTTGTACAATAATAAAAACGTCTGGCGGTTATGGATTGTTACAGGAGGAAAATGATTTTTTAAAAAAATGGATATGTTCACTGAAATACTGATGAATTTGGGCAATCGGTGAGTAATCAACGAATCTTTTATAATAGTTTTTAGTTTTTCCATTGGCATTAAATATATAGGAGAAAAGACGATTGTGCAGAATACGATATGAGTGGAAGGGCATCACAGTCAAAAAATGGGCAGGTGGATTTATATGAAGCTATACTTATCAATTCTGCTGTGTGTTGTTGCCTTGATAGGCTGCAGCCATTCTGAGGACAGGACGCCGTCTAAAAATCAAGCAGTTCATCCGCCAGCACAGGAAGAGAATCAAGGTGACCAAAGCAATACTGGAAAAGAGCACCTGTCTCTGACAGTTCAAGAAATTGTTTCTTTAGCTAAAACCGGGCACGTGGTGAACAACCCATTTGCAGCCCATCAATCCACCATTTTACAAGTGAAAAATGCGTGGGGGGAGCCTGAACAAGTTGATCAGGTTGAAAATCGGTATTACGCGACCTATCCCGCTAAGCATGCGGTTTTTGGTTATACCGAAGATGGACAAATTGAGGATGTCCGTTCCTACGACCCATCCATCCAAGTGTTTACTTTCACAGAGATAAAACAATATATGGAAGACCCAACAAGGGTTACCACTAATGGAAACGAAAAAATCATCATGTATAAACTGAATGAGGACTATCAATTAAAGTGGATCCTATCCAATCAATCAGGGAAAGTGGATCATTTAGCCGTATACAGCCTGACTGAACAAACCATTACAGATGAGGCTTATCTTCTTTCCATCAAGGGAAATTCCAAAAATCTTTCAGCCTCAGCATGGGAAAAAATGAGGCAATGGCGAAAGGAAATCCTCGACTTCCCGAAGAGGTTTCCCGATGATGTATATGTGAATGGTCCTGATAAAAAGAGGGTCGCCCTTACCTTTGACGATGGTCCCGACCGGATCAATACGCCCAAAATCATTGACGCTTTGAGAGAGGAAAATGTGAGGGGAACTTTTTTCTTTATTGGTCAAAAGGTCCAGCAAAATCCCGATATTGTCAAAGCGGCGTACGATAACGGAAATATCATTGGAAGCCACAGTTTTTATCATCGCGAGTTAACAAAGGAGACGGAGGCAGAGCTGCGGGAAGATTTATTGAAGTCATCCGAAGCAATCCGTGCGGTGATCGGCCAATCACCGGCACTGCTCAGGCCGCCTTATGGGGATATGAATGATAAGGTAATCAGCGTAGCAAAAGAGCAAGATTCCATTATTCTCATTTGGTCCATCGATACCCTGGATTGGTCACAGAAGGAGCAAGCAAATATCAAAAAAAACGTCCTGGACAACGTTCGGAACGGGGACATCATCCTGATGCACAGCGACGATGATAAAACGGAAACAGCCAAGGCTGTCCCGACCATTATTAAACAATTAAAAGCCAGGGGATTTGAAATCGTCGATGCAGCCACCTTATTAAATACAGATCCATACAAATAGGAAGCAGGGGACACTGCTTCCTTTGTTTTTTGGTTTGGGGTGAATTTGGCAATTAAGAAATGCAATAAACACGCAGTATCTTTTATGAATGTAAAAAGAGCCTTAAATACGCAAGTAGTGCATAAAAACTTGCATATTTCAAGCTCATTTATTTTATTTCTTATTGTGTTAAAGCATCCATTATTGCAATAAGAACTGAGCTTCTATTAGCCAGCTTACCAAACGTGATAACTCTGTTTAATTGTTATTCGGCATGGCTGCGGGTTTATTTAATAAGCAATGTAGTGTAGAAATGGCATAACAACCCCCATGACAAACAAAGCGATGGCGACGTAAAGGACGGTTCCGGCTATTGGTAGAATCCATTTTTGCCTCTTGTATTGGAACCAGTAATTAACTGCCCACATGACGAGCAGAAAAGCAATAAGACCGAATTTAAACATGTCAGAGATGGGGTCTTGGGCTGGGCTAATATTTACCACAGAGAAAAACGCGAGAAAACCGATAGTTCCCAATAGGATTAAATTGATAACATGCACGACAATATTATAAATATTATAATTGTTTTTCATTAAATCTCCAACCTGATCATTTATAGTTCACCATCTCAATTTATTAATAACATTTTATCAAACTTTTATATAATTTATCGTTCTTTCTTATAAAGAATCAAACGCTATTTCAAAGACAGAACTAATGATAAAACAACGAACAAAACATTAGTAAAGGACCCTTAATATCTACTCCCTTCCCATCTGAACAAACAATGTTTATTCAATTAACCGTTCGTAGAACAACAAAAAAAGCCGCAGCAGCGACCCTTTATTAAACATAAGCCCCCGTTCGGAACTAAAAGGGCAGGCTTTGAAAAAGCGAAATGGTTATAACTAATGCCGATAAAGTTCCCGCAAACAGTAAGGTTATCATTTTTCGCCAATTTATCTCTTTTGAAGGTTTTACAGCTTCTCGGGAAACCGCAATCCATATTACAAAAGAAACTATGGCTACTATGGCAATAACATCTTTAGACATATTTAACACCCCTTGATTTATATTTGCTTAAATTTTAACACGTATTACTCGTTAAATGCCCTTTAGTTCAATAAAAAATGGCCGTAATGGCAGACGGATCTTAAAGTAACCACTCTGTTTGTTTAAGTACATTTGAAACCAACAGTTATCCAAAGTGATTATGAAACCACCAAATAATAAGAATCATACTCACTATTCCCCAAGCTGTGGCACTCGCTATCCACCAAATTATGGATTTAGCTTTTTTTGAACTTTCCTCTTCTTCCATATTTGCTGTTATAAAAGCGAGCTTACTTTCCATACCTTTTTTCATAGAAGTGAGAACAACAAATCCAATTATTATGAAACCAATAGTTATCCATAGTAATAAGTCCACCTTTTATACCTCCCTTTTTTGTGAATTACTTTCCTTTCAATCTTCTTTATTCAATTATCCTCCCTGTTATTTCAAGAAGCCTGAACGGTTAATTAAGTGCTTTTTTTTACATTAAAATAAATAACCATGATAAATAAATTTGTTATAAAAACAAGGATTGTAAATACTACCCCACTCAATATTAAAGTTTCAATATCCCATCCTATATCGGCGTTAAAACTATAATACGTCCATCCTATAATGCCGCCAGAGTAAAGAATTAAGTTAACTAAACTAGTGAGAAATACTGCCGCCAATAAAGAATTACTTTTCATATAAAAATATACTGTAATTTTGTTTTGGTAAATAAACGGGATAACAAACAAAATCAATGTGTAAATTAATACGTCCATTTTCTCAACTCCATAACAAATCAAAAACTATTAAATGCTTCTTGAGTTAACCTGTCCGTTAGCTTAATAACTTCAACAAAAATTAGCAATAATCCTTCTAAGACTATCGCATTCGTTAGTTGAACTACAAAATAGAATCTTCACTAAGACAGAGCCACAATTTTTAAATGAGAAAAAACTCATAAAGAATAATAAACATACTGCTGAAACATACATCAATTAAATGCCAGAAACAGTTTGGGGTGTGGTTAGTGAAACTTTAGTTTCTTTAAGTCTTAAAATACTTAAAAGTAAACATTTGTTAAAATATATAAATGTATTGAGTATTGCTGCTTGGTTTGGTCTCGGCATTGGTGTAGCTGCTGCAATAGGTTTGTTGGGAAATGACGAAGAAAAAATAACTTCGTTTCTTCGAGATGAAGAGACCTTCTTTTTTATTAAAGGGATTTGTGTTCAAGAAGGCAAGACTTTCAGGATGCTTTTTTTTGCACGGGTACTTAAGTTAAGGAAGGAATAATTAATTTTATGGTTCGAAAAAAAACAAAAAGAGGTGCTCCCAAAAGTTATACTTTTAGGACACTCTCTTCAGCTTGTTAAAACGGGATCAAGATATGAATCCTAGTTAGAATGTAGATACTTCACTTTAAAAACTCCCATCTAACTTTCCCATTACCTTCAGATTTTGAATCTACATATATCCTTCTATTAGGGATTGCAAGGGAAACCCCTTCATGATCAAGGATATCCATTATGTTATAGTTGATTTCTTCTTTTACTTGTAAGAACTCGATCCAGACGGTTGTTTTTGTGAAAAAATAAATGTAAATATCTAACCCATCTGCTCCATATTTATCAAACTTGGTTACGATTGTGTCTTGGTGGATGCCAGGGTGAGTTTTCAGCATCTGCTCCACCTTTTTAATAACAGCTTCTAACTTTTCTTTGGGTGTATCATACGTTACACTTACATTGAACACAATCCGCCTTTTCCCCATTTTACTCCAGTTTGTTATCGTTTCATTTGCTAATTTTGCATTTGGTACGGTTACGAGTGCTTGTGCAAAAGTTCGGATCTTTGTACTTCTAAACGTAATCGTCTCCACTGTACCTTCTACGCTCGATGTTAAAATCCAATCTCCAATGGTAAAAGGTTTTTCTGTAATGATAATGACGCCTCCAAATAAATTACCGATTGCATCCTTAGCAGCTAGGGCAAATGCAAGCCCGCCTAATCCTAAACCTCCCACCAAACCAACAATATTATAATTAAATTCTGCTGCAATCCCACTAAGGATGACAACCACAATAATAACTCGCAATAATTTAGACAAAAAAGGGATCAGTATTTGATCAATTTCAAAGTCGAATCTTTCATTAAGTTTTGCAAGAATAAGGGAAGAGGAAGATGATAAGTTAAACAACCCCCAACCGACAATAAAGATAATTGCGGATTTTACTATTTTCACAAATAACAGATGGGAATGATCAAAATAAGGGAGGTTCCAAGCGGCTAAATAAATTCCAAATACAAGGAGCAGCCACTGAATTGGTCTTTCGAATGATAAAAACATGTGAGAGAAAAAAGGATGATGTTCTTTTCGACTCCATTTTAATATCAGAACAATGATATATTTGGCAAATATCTTCCTAAAAAGTAAGAACAGCACCAAGATACCTAGTGAAATTCTAACTTCTTTTATAAATTCGTATGTAAAGAATGATTTCCATGACATCACGATTCATCTCCAGATCATTCGCAAATTAAAAATTAGCTGTTCCTCTAGCATCTTCACTTTCTTCATTTGGTTGAATATGTAGTACAATAAAGTAATTGAACATATGCAATTTTGCAAAAATTAAATATCCTAATAAGGATTCCTTTTAGTATTCGCGATTCTGACCGAGTGTAGCCAATAATGAATGCAAAAAGAGTCTGTCCCTCATTCTGCATTTTGGGCTGCACGACAGAATACTTGTTTTGATTAGACTTAAGAAAAAAGAGTAAATAAAGGAGTGCAGAAGATGAAAAGAGCAATAAAATGGACAATCTTAATCATTGGAGCTCTATTTGGAGCTGTAGCGTGGAATTCCAATCAGAAAGAAGAACATAAATGAGTCAATCTCAACCTTAAAAACGTGGAGGTTGTTAAAGGATCGGATGCTAAATCAACAAACAAAGCTTAAGGGGGGATTGTAGTGAACAAACACAAATTCGTAATAACTCAGTATAATCCTAAGTACGCTGAACAGACAGTGGAAATGTGGCGAGATAGTAAGGAACGGGCTATTGGTCAGAAAGAAAATCATAGTTTTGAAAATCACCTAAATTATTTAAATAATATATTACCCCAACAGTATCAAATAGATTTGGCTTTAATTGATGACAATGTAGTTGGAATGATTGCCTATAATGAAAGGGAGATCAGCCAACTGTATATTCATACTGGTTATCAAGGAATGGGGATTGGTCAAACATTACTTGACAAGGTAAAAGAACAATCAAGTGGGAGATTAACATTATATACATTTGAAGTAAATGAAAATGCACAACGATTTTATGAAAAAAATGGATTTAAAATCATTGGCAGAGGACACGAAAATGAAGAAAATTTGCCTGACATTCAATATGAATGGATATCAAAGTGAAAAATGAAAAATGTGACTATATCATAAAAAGTAATTGTTAATAGGTCTTTTGAGAGAAGCAAATAGTTAGCTGAGCATGATACAATGAATATGAAAAACTTGTTTAAAAATGAAGGATTTTCCAATTGGAGGAGGGAATGAAATGTTTACATCAGTAAATGATTTCTTAAACGAATGGAAACGAGAAGCAGATGTTACCCAAAAAGTGTTGGACGTGCTGACAGATGAATCGTTGAATCAGGAAGTTTCTCCAGGATTATACAGCATAGGAAGCTTGGCTTGGCACATTACTGGAGCAGTTTTTTACTTTCCTTCACAGGTAGGATTAACATTCGAGGTACCTGATCTTCAAAAAGAAACACCGAGATCAGCAGCTGAAATCAGCGAGACCTACAAAACAGTAAGTCAGCGGTTCACACAAGCATTTCCTGAACAGGTTTCGGATGAAGAAATGAACAAAATCGTGAATTTATTTGGAATGGACATGCCAGTTCAAGCTGTTTTCCGTCTGCTAATTCAACATCAGGCTCATCATCGGGGACAATTGACTGTGCTGATGAGACAAGCTGGCTTGAAAGTTCCTGGCGTATATGGTCCAAGCAAAGAAGAATGGGAAGCAATCAATGCTTAAAAAGCTTTAAATGATGTAAAAAACCGGCAGCTGTCGGTTTTTTGTACTTTCAGAATTTATTTCCTTGTTTAACCCAGTTTGCATACTGAATCTATTTTTAATTGAAGAAAAATGATATTCAAGAATCGGGCGAGATGATCTAAAGGTGATCTCGCCTATTTCATGTTTAGGAAATATAATAGAACGAAGTAAAAATGTGTGTTTGGGTTTTATATGGACTTAAAGAAATAAAGCGAATTCAGTTGCGAATTGCAATGATGTAAATTTAAACGCTCCTTGCATATATACCGACCTATTAATGCTAACATATAAAAGAAGTGATTATGAATTAACACTAGAGATGAGGTACTTATATGAAAGCACTTGTTTTTAACACATTTGGAGGCCCGGAAGTACTGGAATATGGCGAAGTAATGGATCCTGTCATCGGTCCGGATGAAATTCTTGTAAGGATGAAAGCGATTGGCCTAAATTTTGCAGATATTTATAGAAGGAAAGGAAATTATCATCTTTCCGGGAAGCCTCCCTATATTTTAGGTTATGAAGGCGCCGGAATTGTAGAAAAAGTAGGAGCCGAAGTGCAAGGCGTAAGAACCGGAGACCGTGTTGCATTTGCTGATGTTCCATTTGCCAATGCCGAGCTAGTAGCTGTTCCATATGAAAAATTAATACCTCTGCCAGAATCCGTTTCATTTAATGAGGCTGCATCTATACTCCTTCAAGGACTAACTGCACATTATCTTACAAGGGACAGCTATGCAGTAAAAAATAATGATGTTGTCTTAGTGCACGCAGCAGCCGGAGGTGTCGGGCAGCTTCTTGTTCAAATGGTAAAGCTTCTTGGTGGTAAGGTAATCGGCTTAACCTCTTCTAAGGAAAAAGGTGAAGCGGCAAAAAAAGTGGGAGCGGATTTGGTACTCCAGTACAACGATGACTGGAAGCGGAAGGTTCTGGAAGACACGAATGGCAAAGGGGTAGATGTTGTTTATGAATCAATCGGCTCTACACTCATGGACAGTTTTGCTGTTACGCGCATCGGTGGTACCGTTGTATTTTATGGGATGGCAGGCGGAGATCCGGCTCCAGTTGATCCCCGTATGTTGATGGATACCTCAAAAACCCTAACGGGGGGAGACCTTTGGAATGTTCTCACGTCTAGGGAAGAAAGAGTGGCACGATCAAAAGAGCTGTTTAGATGGATAGAAGAAGGAAAAGTAAAAGTATCGGAGCCGACCACTTTTGCGTTAAGAGAGGGACAAGAAGCTCACCGATATCTAGAAAGCCGAAAAAGTACGGGTAAAATCTTATTGCTCCCATAAGGGCAGCGTCTGCAGTAAATATGGGAACCTTGGCATGGCTCTTTTTTGTTGATTTGTTGAATATAAGATTTCGACATTCTTCTGCTGCCAAAATAAATATAAATTCAGTAGTGAGTATAGTTGTGGCGCATGTTAACCAAACGTTTGGATGAATGACATCATTTTGCCCTCGAAAAGCTGTAGAATCCGGCTATAGTAAGATTCTTGCTGCTTTTATCCAAACGTTTGATTGGGTGAAGCGGTGATGGATGGTGCTGGAGACTGACGAATGATTGTATTCGTATGGAAACTGCCCGAATGAAGCGGCCCTTATCCAACAAGGTTCATCATTATTCTTGCGTGAAATACATCTGAAACGTTTATTTTTCAAATGTTCAACCCACTCTACTTAAACGATTGTCTGACTGACAAGCAATTGGGGGATATGGGAGAGAAAAAGTGATTAGGATCAAGGCTTTGGACCTGTTTAAACAAACGTCCAATTAGATTGCGCATGGGCAACAGCTTGTAGAATATTATCGTAAGTTGGGGGCGGTTTGGAAAAGGATAAAATTTCGTGTTCCTATCATTATGAAAGGCTCATAGTGACCGAGCCAAGGAAAAAATCAGCTTGTCGGTCAATATGAAAGGCTCATAGTGACCGAGCCAAGGAAAAAATCAGCTTGCCGGTCAATATGAAAGGCTTATAGTGACCGAGCCAAGGAAAAAATCAGCTTACCGGTCAATATGAAAGGCTCATAGTGACCGAGCCAAGGAAAAAATCAGCTTACCGGTCAATATGAAAGGCTCAAAGAGACCGAGCCAAGGAAAAAATTAGCTAGTCGGTTAATATGAAAGGCTTAAAGTGACCGAGCCAAGGAAAAAATCCGCTTACCGGTCAATATGAAAGGCTCATAGTGACCGAGACAAAGAAAAAATAAGCTTGCCGGTCAATATGAAAGGCTTATAGTGACCGTGACAAGAAAAAAATCAGCTTGTCGGTCAATATGAAAGGCTCAAAGTGACCGAGATAAGGAAAAAATCGGCTTGCCGGTCAATATGAAAGGCTGATAGTGACAGTGACACGGAAAAATCCCGTGTAGACAGAACCGTAGCCGTGGTACGCAAAAAGGGGCAGGTTTTTATGCATCATTGTAAGCAAGAAATATGAGGCACAAAACCGCCCGTCCCTGCTTCATTTCTTTAGATTCGAACTACTGCGTTCAACAAGAGTAGGATTCAGCTTGATTTGCACCGGTTCAGAAGTAACTTCATTTTCTACGCGGTCTAAAAGAAGCTCAAGCGTCGTATTGACCATTTCTTCAATCGGCTGATGAACACTGGATATCCCCATAATTTTAGCGAGATACGTATCGTCAAACCCGATAATCGAGATATCCTCGGGGACCTTTATCCCTCTATCTTCAATGGCCCTCAGGAACTCCAAGGCCATGATATCGTTCGCTGCAAAGCAGCAAGTAAAATCAACTGTTCCCCCAGCTTGCTCCAAATACGCATCAATATCACGTCGTATTAAAAAGTTGTTCGTAGAAGTTTCCTGTAAAATGATATAATTTTTATCTGCAAATTCCACGCCGTTTTCCTGCAATCCGCTGCTGAAACCAAGAAATTTTTCATCCGGGGCCGTTCCAACGAACCCAAACGTTTTATGTCCGGATAAGACAAATTTTTCCGCCACCATTTTTCCTGCCAGTATGTGGTCAAGGCCAATACTGTCAATTGGCTTCCAATTTTGCGTCATCACGATAGAAGGGATCGAAAGTTTGCTAATCCGTTCGATGTTGTATTCTCCAGATGGAATAATGATCATCCCGTCCACTTGACGGGCTATAAAATTTTGAACACTTTCCCACTCCACAATCGGATTGCGGTTTGATACATGCAAGAGGATATTGTACCCCCGCTTACGGGACTCTGCCTCTAGCTTATCAATTAATTCAACGAAATAGGGGTTGTATGTCTCTGTAAGCAGCACGCCGATAATGTGAGACTTGCTCCTTTTTAGTGTTTGCGCAGCTTTATTTGGAATAAACCCAACTTTTTCAATGACTTCCATAACCCGCTGGGCTGCCTCTTCGTTGACGCCTTTGTTTCCATTAATGACCCTCGATACAGTCGATTGAGAAACATTTGCCAGCTTGGCGATCTCTTTCATCGTTATTTTCATATATAAAAAATCCTTTCATCGTTGAATACGTATTCCCTACATATTCATGAAATTAGAAGGGTGAGAATACGTATTCATGAGATATTCGCATAATTCAATCAAACTATCCATTCAATCTACTAACATTTTACCCTTAAAAGAAAGGTTTGTAAACGTTTTAAAAAAATATTGACAGATGAAACCTTAGGCGTTAACATTTTAAGTGTAAGACGTGAATACGTATTCAAGGAATATTCAATTCAGGGAGGTTCAAAGAAAGTATGAAAAAGATATTCTTGTTAATGGCAGCTTTAGTCCTAGCCCTTTCCCTAGCGGCATGTAGTTCTAAAGGTGGGGATGGCGACAAAGCCGGTAAAATAACGATTTGGACACAAGCAGCAGCTGATCACCCAGAGGGAAAAATGTTTGCTGATCGGGTTAAGACATTTAATGAAGAACATCCAGATGGACCAAAAGTAGAAATTCAAAATATTACCCGTGCCGGAGCCGGCTCAGGTTACATTGATAAACTGAATGCTGCGATTACAGCAAGCGACATGCCTGATATTTTCACTCTTGACGGTCCGGACATTGCGGCTTATGCAGATTCTGGCGTTATTGGTGAAGTAGATCCTTATTTAAGTGATGGTTTTAAGAAAGGCTTTACACAAGCAATCATCGACCAGGGTACAGTGGATGGCAAATTATACGGAATGGGCTACTCTGATTCTGGTGTTGCCATCATGTATAACGAAGATATGATCAATGCATTGCCTGATGATATTAAGGCGTTGATTCCTAGCAAGGATCAAGATTGGACTTGGGACCAGTTTGTGACACTTGCCCGAAAAATTGACGAGTTTGCTAAGAAATCAAACGACCCAGCATTTGCAAAGTATGAAACCGCAGTCAGCACGTTATTAACGGATGTTTCAAATGGTGTCTATGAAACTGGAACCTACTTTTACACACCGATCCTTTGGGGCAATGGCGCCAATATCGTGGATGAAGACGGTTTAACCGTTGATGGAGTTTTAAACAGCAGCAAATCTGTAGACGCTTTAACGAAATATTCTCAATTATTTAAAGAGCCAGCCCTTGCTACTGCTTCAGAGTCTGAAAAAGCATTTCATTCTGGAAAAACAGCTTTATCTGTAAGTGGATTCTGGTATGTCAATGAATTGATCAACAACTATCCTGACCTAAAGTTCAGAACCGTTCGTTATCCAAAAATGAGCGAGAACTATGATGGCCTCTATACTCCATCCGGAAGCTGGGCATTCGTCCGCAATGGTCAGGAGAAAGATGAAAAACGCATCAAGCAAGTAGTTGAAGTCATGGAATGGCTGACAAACGACGAGGCAGCAAAAGAGTACTATCACAAAAACGGATCGATTCCAACAAGAATCAATTCTATTTCCGAAATCGATACAAATACGGACAACCTTTATCACAATGAAGCATGGACTGTATTAAAGTACCAGGTTGAAAACACCAATAAGGCTCGTCCTGTATCACCGGGTTACCCATATCTTTCTGAAACATTTGCAAAAGATGTTCTATTGAAAATTGCACAAAATAAAACAACGGATTCTGCGACAATCAAGAAGTACGTGGACGATGCCGCAAAGAAAATCGATAAAGAACTAGAAAAATATCGGAAGTAGTTTTTTAAATAAAGAGGTGGGGATGACCTCACCTCTTTTTCACACATCATTCAACTGCGCCACTGTCTTCGTCCTATCAGGCCTGCCATCGGCGAGTTTTGATTTAGCTAATCAGAATTTATATCCATAAATTCTGAACGCATAAATTCAACTACGCCTCTGTCTTCGTCCTAACGGACTTGCCAATCGGCGAGTTTTGATTTAATAGAGGGGATGTGAAACCATGAAAAAATTAAAATTAAGCCGGTTCGTGCAAGTGAGAAATACTACGGAGCATTATCGGCAAAGTAATCACTATAAAAAAGGTGAGGTCGCCGCTGCCTATGGATTCCTAATTCCAGCACTGGTACTTGCCACTTTATTCATTGTGCTTCCGATTATTCTAGCGTTTACCTATGGATTTACTGATTATTATTTATTAAAGCCGGACGCTAAACAATTTACTGGTATGGAAAACTTCAAGCGGATGCTGACGGATGACGTATTAAGGCAAAGCTTCCTCAACACGATCAAATTCGTCGTCTTGGTTGTGCCGCTGCAGCTTGCGATGGCGCTTGGCCTAGCCTTGATCGTCAATAAGAAATTTAAGGGTGTCGGCCTATTTCGGACAGCGTATTTTTCTCCGGCTGTTTTATCGTTAGTTGTCATCTCTATTCTTTGGACCGTTATGTTAAATCCGACATCGGGCTTAATTAATGAAATGTTGGCGAATATCGGCATTTCGAAGCAACCATTCCTCACGAGCGCTTCTCAAGCCATGTACACGATCGTGGTAATCTCTGCATGGTCAGGCTGTGGATACCAGATGATGATCTTTTTGGCGGGGCTAAAGAACATAGACAACCAAATCTATGAAGCCGCTGAGATTGATGGGGCGAATGGGCTGCAGAAATTCCTGTATATTACGATTCCTTCATTAAAGCCAATTACGATGTTTTTGGTGATTACAACGACCATTCAAGCCTTTAAACTAATTGTTCAACCAATGGTGATGACGGGCGGGGGTCCGGATTATTCTACAATGACCATCCTGCAATATATTTATGAGTACGGATTCCGCCACCGGAATGTTGGATATGCCAGCGCGATCACGTTAGTGTTTACCGTCTTTTTGATCATTGTCTCTATTGGGATTAAAAGGCTGTTTGGAGAGGAGAAGGCAGCATGAAACTAGTCAAGAAATCACTCTTTTATGTATTGGCTGTCGCCGTCGCTTTACAATTCATGATTCCGCTCCTTTGGATGATTCTATCCTCATTTAAAATTGACGAGGTCATTTATAGAGATATTGGCGGCATTTTTGCAATTATTCCAAGGTTTTCGGACCTGTCCTTAAAATCCTATACGGAATTACTAGGTTTATATAATATTTTTAAAAACGTCGGAAATAGTTTGATCTATGCCTCTGTCACGGTTGTCATCGGGTTGACGATTAACTCTTTGGCAGGTTATGCCTTGGCCAGGTTTAAGTTCCCGTTTAAGGACGGCATTCTCATTTTTATTATCGCGTTGATGATTGTTCCGATTGAAGCAACCATCCTGCCATTATTCCTTGTCGTAAACGAAATGGGCTTAATCAATACCGTTCCGGGCTATTTGCTCCCGTTTATCGTGAATGTCATGAATATTTTCTTGTTCCGGCAGCATTTCCTGTCCTTCCCTGGTGAATTGATTGAATCTGGAAAAATTGATGGGCTAAGCGAACTTGGCTGTTTCTTCCGAATTGTCATCCCTTCCAGCTTGAATATGTACGTCACGGTTGGCATTTTGACCTTCCTGGCTTCATGGAACGACTTCCTATGGCCGGTCATGGCCTTGTCAAATTCGGATTTGATGCCAATTCAAGTGGCATTAAATGCTGTTTTCAGTGATACGTATAACATCTTTACAAGCCATATGATGGCAGCGTTGACCATTGTAACGATTCCGATCGTTATCCTGTATATTTTCTTCCAAAAATATATCGTCGAAGGGTCGATGAGTAGCGGTATTAAATAAGAGAGGTGCGCAATGAATAGACTACAAAAAGCAAACGAGTATATACAGCAAAATAAAGCGAAAGTCTCAAGCCGGCCTTACTACCATTTTTCTCCGGAAATTGGTTGGATGAATGATCCGAATGGCTTTATCTTTTATCAAGGATATTATCACTTATTCTATCAATATAATCCGTATGATGTTGTCTGGGATTCCATGCATTGGGGCCATGCGAAAACGAAGGATTTTGTGAACTGGGAATACCTCCCTGTCGCACTGGCCAATGATAAGGCTTACGATACGCATGGTTGTTTTTCCGGCAGCGCGATTGAAAAAGACGGAAAGCTGTATCTGATTTATACTGGCCACATTGACCCGAACATCGGCTTTGACCGGGATGAGTCTGAAATTTCTGAACGTCAGTGTGTTGCCTTCTCTAGCGATGGTGTCCATTTTGAAAAATATCCATTAAACCCGGTTATTGGGGAAAAGCAATTACCGGAAGGGTATTTGATTTGTGATTTCCGCGATCCGAAGGTGTTGGAGGTAGATGGCACGTATTACTGTGTATTGTCAGTAAGAAATGCGGAGCGGCGCGGCGAAATCATTATGTTTAAATCGAAGGATCTGTTAGATTGGGAGTTTCATTCTTCCATTTTTCAGACCAAATTTGAGGATAATACCTTACTAGAATGCCCTGACCTTTTTGAATTGGATGGCAAATATGTCCTAATTTTCTCCGAAATGCCATGTGACCCTGAGTTCAGCGAGCAAATCCAAAACAAAACTTCCTATGTGATCGGGGAAATGGATTTTGAAAAGGGAGTGTTCAAGCCGGAGAAAAAGGAACTGCTTGACCATGGCCAGACGTTTTATGCCCCGCAAACGACAGAGGGACAAAACGGCGAACGCTTATTAATTTCCTGGATGCACCGCTGGCACCAGACCACACCGCCAAGAGAATACGGCTTTAATGGCATGATGTCTATTCCTAGGCAGTTAACCATTAAGAATGGTGATTTGCAACAGCGGCCATTTATTGACCGCGGGTCGAACTTTGATCTATCAGTACTCCATGAAAATGTGGTGGTCGAGGAGCAACTGGAGATTCCCGGAAAAGAGGCGGGCTATTTAAAGCTCGCGTTGGCGGATGATGCCCAGAAGTTTACCATCGAACTGAATAAAAATGAAACGAAATCTACACGGGTAGAAGTCGATGCCGCTAATAACAAGCTAGTTATCTTATCAGATTATGGCAGCAAAGAGCCGATTGTGTTGGAAAATTGCTTTGGAGCGCCCGGAAGCGAGAAAACGTTAGAGTTTTATCTTGATCTTCATTCTGTTGAACTGTTTGTCAATGCAGATGAGAAGGTTGTGAGTTTCACCGCCTATGACCAAAATAAAGGAACGGATATATCGATTACAGGCAGTGGAGCGGTGCTTAAAGAAGTCCGGTATGAGACGTTTCGTGGTTAATTTATGAGTGAATGCGGCCCTTACTTAAGGGTCGCATCGTTATTATGAATCAGGAGGAAAAACGATGTACTTCGGAGCCATTGAAGCGGGGGGCACTAAATTTGTTTGTGCCGTCAGCAACGAGCAATTAGAGATCATCAGTAGGGTCAGCATTCCAACGACTACTCCAGCGGAAACCTTGGAGGTGGTGTTTGAGTTTTTTGATTCCTATGAATTATCCTCGATTGGAATCGGTTCGTTCGGTCCGATTGATATTAATAAGCAATCCAAAACATACGGCTATATTACCAGTACTCCAAAACCCGGATGGGACTACTTCAACTTTGTTGGTGCTATCAAGAGCCGGTATCATGTTCCGGTTGCGTTCACAACGGATGTAAACGCAGCTGCCTATGGTGAATTCAAACAGGGCAGTGCTGTTGGGTCAAGCAGCTGCCTATATTTGACGATCGGTACAGGAATCGGTGGCGGCGCTGTTGTGAGCGGGGAGATTTTAGAAGGATTTTCTCATCCGGAAATGGGCCATTTGCTCGTCCGTAAACACCCGGAGGACCAGTATGAAGGCCATTGCCCGTATCATAAGGACTGTTTTGAAGGGCTTGCCGCTGGACCAGCACTTGAGGGAAGATATGGAGTAAACGGCCGCGAATTGGCAAGATATGGAAAAGTGTGGGAAATTGAGGCATCTTATATTGCTCAGGCACTGGTGAACTACACACTGGTTTTACGTCCGGAAAAAATTATCCTTGGTGGCGGCGTCATGAAACAAACGCAATTATTCCCGTTGATTCGGGCGGAGTTCGCGGCGTTGCTTAACAATTATGTGGAAACGCCAGAGTTGAACGACTATTTTGTTAGCCCGGGATTAGGCGACAATGCGGGAATTGTGGGCAGCCTGCTGTTGGCGAGAGAAACCCATGGGTCAGTAATAGATTGAGTGCCTGTTTGAAGGTTTCTTTTGAAGTTTAAAAGTGAAAAAACAGGTTAAATAACTTACGAAAAAGCATGGTAATCCTTAAGGGAATTCGCCATGCTTTTTTAGACGGAGAATTTCCGTCTAATGTATATAGGGGAGGCTTAAGAAGTAGAAATAAGCGGAGAATTTCCGCTTATCTACTTTAAATAAGACAAAATCCAGTGATTTAGATGATATAAGCGGAAAAACTTCCTTTATTTTTAGGGAAATATAGGTATTTCCCAATTTAAACGGAATTTCTCCGTTTATTTTTCAAACACAGGGAATTTGGGTAGAGCATTTCTTTTTTTGTTAGGAATGATACCCCATTATGTTAGGTTATTTAGTTCAGGCAAAATAGGCCATACATTTTGATTCTATCTCCAAAAAGGATTATCCTAGGAGGAGCGAGTGATCAGGATGAGGTGTATTTAATAATGTGGAAAATTGCACGTTCGAATAAGCAGAAGGTAGATCGTTTTGAAGTTTCCATTGATCAGGTGGTCCTTCCAAATGGGGAGGAAAAGACTTTTTCCTATCTGAATTTTTCAAAGGGTGTCTGTATCCTTCCAGTTACGAAAAATCATGAGGTCGTTTGTATCAGACAGTACCGTCATGCCTTGAAAAATTGGCAATGGGAACTGCCTGCCGGAATGATAGAGTCGGGATCTTCGCCTATTGAAGCGGCGAAAAAGGAATTGGAGGAAGAGACGGGTTACATCGCAGAGCACTGGCTTGATTTGGGAAGCTTTTTTCCATCACCGGGCTCAACCACGGAAGAAATTCATTTGTATGCGGCAGCCGGCCTAACTCCTACCGAGCAGAAGCTGGAAAGCAGTGAACAAATCGAATTGCATACGATTTCGATGCAAGAATTGAAGGACCTGGTGGTTAAAGGGGATTTCAAACATGGTGCCGGCCTCGCGGCGATTTTACGTTATAAGTTTATGACGGATTAACCGAACGGGAGTAGTTTGAGGGCTTTATCATCCTCGACACGCTGCCTGCATTTATAAGTGACAAAAGGCAAGGGAAGTGTCCCTTGCCTTTGTTAATATAGGTTTAGAATAATACTGATTTCACTTCATTTTGCTTTAGGGTGACAGTGAATTGATTTTTTTCCAACTTTAATGGAACAGTTGCTTTCTCATTCAAATTTGCTTCCGAGACTTCGTTAACGGAACGGTTAACTGTGAACGAGCTTTGTTGTTCCGTTGCAGTTGGGTTATAGAATCGTAAAACAAACTTCGGTTCTTTTTCTGCCTTTTTCAGTGTACTTAGGACAGCGTTAGGGTTCGTTTCTTGAAGGAAACTAAAGCTTGTCGGTGTCTGCAGCCCGCTTGGGTTCAACTTCATGGCATTATACGGAATTTTATTATAGGTCTGGATCGGTGTTGTATATTCCTTAGCCGTTCTTGCTACGTTAGCGGTCGTGGTTGAGCCTTTATGTGTTGTGATGGCAAAGGCTAACTGTAGTTTTCCAATCATTTGTGAATCAGGTGTTGGCAGCTTAATACCGGACGGACGCCCAGGTCTTCTTAGCATTTCTTCTTTACCCAACACCCCAACACTGCGGAACAGTGTAATGGCGATCGTATCGTAGTGCTCCCCAATAATTTCATATTCCCTTGTGCTATTCGTTACCACACTAATTCCATGTTTCTCATCTGATAAGCCTACAAAGGATAGCATTGGATAAATCGAATCCGGGCGCTCATCCCAATTTTCGTCAGCCCACACATCCATGGCCGCATCGTAAACATCCCTTTTAATAGATCCGAATTGATTGTCCGATACAGAGAAGGCTGAGGCAATGCCAGTAGGAATCAAGACACGAAGACGATGATCGTTCGCCAGGTTCTCAATCTCGGCCTCGACCTTTATGATCGGCTGATGATTAGGGATGCGCACCTTCCAATGGACACCAACAAACCGATCTAGCTTGCCGTTTTTGCGCTTATCTAAATCTCCAGGTACAGCAAGCTGTAATTGGATATCAATGAATGCCTCATAAGCATTTTGGGAGATTTTCACCTCTGCTTCTGCCTTGTCACTATAGATTAATTGTTCATTCGCCAGTGGAGAGAAGTCGTATTCATCGCCATCATCGCCGCCGTTTTCCAACCGAAGAACATCGTTAAATTCCTTCTCAAGCTGTTTATCCCAAATTTTTAAGGTTCCATTTGGATTGACGGATACCACATAATGGTCGGTTTCCACCGTTTCTTTTTCCATAAGGGTTTGGGCCATTTGAGTTTCATCGCCGTTTCCAACTACAAAATACGTTTTATACCCCATCGCCGGAATCGGATCCTTTAATTGAATCGTATATTGATAGAAGGGATCATAGTTTCCGTAGTGAACGATTTGGCGGTCAATTAAGCCTGGGTCCAGTATTTCTTTCTTCAATACTTCAAATGGGATGGTTGTTCCGTCAGCATCCACTAATGTGAATGAATCAAGCTTGGTAACGACTGTTGTCGTGATCACCTCTTTCCGCTCATATGGAAGCAGATTAAACGCTGTTAGGCGATCTTCTTTCCGTTCCGTTCGAATGGAATCGGTGATTTTCCGCTTGTAGAATTCAATCAGTTGATCAGTCTTTTCCTCCGCCAGGAAGAAGCGGTTCATGATCTCGCGATGAACCTTATCAGAGCAGCAGCAGCCGATGCTGTCATGGGCATGGTTTTTCATGATTTCCTTCCAAATTAACTCGATTAAGCCATGATGGTATTCAAATCCTAATGAATAAGCAATCGAAGCTAACGGCTCAAGGATATTCGTGAGTTTATTTTCAATCCGAGTATTGGCTGCCTTAATATCCATTCTGGTTGAATAGATGCTTCTATGGACGCGCATGTATTTACCGTCTAAAAATTCCCCTTGGATAGTGGGCAAGGTTTGATTTTGTTCCAGTTCATTAAATACATTTTCGTATTTACTTAGGAAAAATTCACGGTCTGGGTACAAACGCTGCAATTTTTCAATAATCGTAAAGATATTCTTTTGGATCGGCATTTGGTCGTGCCCGTTCGGAAGAATGATGTTGTCTGTTGTCGCGCCGCGATCGAGAACGGTAAAGTACTTATCGATCCGTTCCTGCAGTTTCTTTTCGTCCTCCGGTAAATATTTTCCAATCGCATAGCCTAGTGGAAACAACTGCACAAGAACCTTTGAGCCATCATCACTTTGCCAATAGAATTCGGTTTTGTCTGTGCCATGGCGCTCAGAGGTGCCACGCCAAAAAATAGAGTACTTAATATCAAACCCATTTAATATTTGCGGCATTTGCGAAGACTGTCCGAAAGAATCAGGAAGGTAGCCAATCATCATCGGCTGGCCGAATTCTTCTGTGTCCTTTAATCCATATAACAGATTCCGAACAATCGATTCGCCCCCGACGACCATCTCGTCCGTTTGCGTATACCAAGGGCCGATAATCAATTTCCCCTGTTGAACTAGTTTTTTTACACGTTCTTTATTCTCCGGTTTCACGGCAAAATAGTCTTCTAGGATGGCAGTTTGTCCATCTAAAACGTAGTATGGGTAATCCGGATTATTTTCGAGCATTTCCATGATTTCTTCCATGTTGTTTACCAGTAAAATTCGAGATTCTTCTGTTGAAAAGTACCACTCTCTATCCCAATGCATATGGGGTACAATATGAACTTTTTTCATGATGTCCTCCAAATATTTATGGTACCTAGGAGTTATTCGCTAGGTACCATATTATTTTTTGTTATCTATTTCTTAAGCGGCTTCTTGTGTCGCTGCAATCTGTTTCTGTTCTTTTTTAAGCTTGTTTTTTCTAGTGATAATTAATAGCGCCATCGAAATGGCAGCACCAAGCAATGCGGCACCTAACCAAATAGTGGCGGCAAGCAGCATTTGCTGGCCTTGTAGAAGGGCAAGCGAGAAAATTCCTGCGCCTGGAACGTTCAGACCAATGTTAAAGTAGGCAACAATGGCACCTGTTACAGCAGAACCGGCAATTAAGGATGGGATTACCCGCAGCGGGTCGTTAATCATGAATGGGATGGCCCCCTCCGTGATTCCCGCCAGGCCAAGCAGCCATGTTTGTTTCCCGACTTCTTGTTCTTGTTGTGTAAAGTATTTTTTCCCGATGATGGTTGCGCCTGTTACTCCAAAGGCTGAAACCATTTTTACGGAAGCAAATGCTGCGTAAGGAATAAAGTTTCCGCTGGCCATCGCACCGATACAGAAGGTATAGGCCGCCTTGTTTACCGGACCGCCGAGGTCAAAGGATACCATGGCGCCAAGAATCGCTCCTAATATAAGTGCGTTTGCACCGGACAAACTGCCGAGCCAGTCGATTAACCCTTGGTTGATCCAAGCAAGGGGCTTTCCGATGACAAATAACATGATGGAGCCAACGACAAGTGTTCCGACAACCGGATAGAGCCAGAAGCTGATGAATCCGGCAAATGTGCCTTTTGGCTGGATTTTTTTCTTTAAAAACTTTAAGAAGAAACCGGCTAAGAAACCGCCAAGCATCCCGCCGAGGAATCCGGAACCAATCAGGTTGGCGGCGACACCGGCAGCGAAACCAGGTCCAAGCGCCGGCTTATCCGCGATGGAGTAGGCCATATAGGCGGCTAAAATTGGCACCATCAATTGTCCTAGGAGTCCGCCGCCAAGTTGCCTTAATAACCATAACCATGAGCCCTCTTGTGCATAGACCTCTTGCAGGCCAAAGGCTTGGGAGATTAACACGGCCGCCGCCAATGTCATCCCGCCGGCCACAATAACCGGGATAATATAAGAAATACCAGTTAAGATGGAGTCTTTAATTTCAGTTTTAAAAGATTTCTCTCCGCCCTCATTAGAGGAAGAATCAGCAACTTGCGATGGGTTGTACTTTTTCTTTGGCGTCGCTTCCGCCTTTTCCAATGCTTGTTGAATGAGGCTTGCAGCGTTTCTAAGTGGCGCCGCCACCGAAGTTTTCACTTTTGGCAAGTGAGCGAATCGATCCTCGTCCTTGATGGCCACATCATTGGCAAAAATAATAACATCTGCTTTGTTCAAAAGAGCAGTGGTATGACGGTCCTCAATTCCGTTAGCGCCTTGCTTTTCCACAAAGACATCCACGCCAAGTTCATTTCCGGCTTTGATCAATGCTTCAGCGGCCATATAGGTATGGGCAATTCCGGCCGGGCAAGCGGTGATCGCTAATACGGTTTTGTTTGATTTTTTCACTGTTTTGGTTTCAGTCTGGGCTTCCGTATTGTCTAGCTGCTGGAATAACTCTAAATTGGTTTTTGCGTTCATCAGCCTGTTTTTATAGGCGGCGTTTGACAATCTCTTGACAAATTCTGAAAGTAAAGCAAGATGGGTTGAACCCGCTTCTGTCTCTGGAATCGCCAATAAAATAATGAGTTGAACTTGATTATTGGGGTCGATACTCTCCCAATCAGTTAACGGTTTTTGCAGGGTGGCAATGGCGAAGGCCGCCTCCTTAACGGTTGCTGACTTTCCGTGCGGTATTGCCAATCCGCCTTCAAAGCCTGTCGCAGACAGTTTTTCTCTATCTAAAACCGCTTGGTAAAAATCTTGTTCGGAATGCAGTTTGCCCGCTTCACCGAGCTGTTTCACTAGGTACTGAATCGCCGCTTTCTTTGATTGAAAGGTCTTTCCGGTACTAATCAGGCTTGGTGAGGTAAGTGCTTGTAATTGCATCGTGTTTCCCTCCTCTATCATTGCTGAAAGTGTTTTCATTTGATGTCTTTATCGTAGCAAAAAAAAAATAAGAAGAGCGATTCTTCTTATTTTTACACAGATAGAATTCAATTAAGCGGATACATGTGTATTTTTACACAATTTTAAAAGTGGTCCCAATAATATTGAGATAATAGTTGCAAAACAATCATCACGGGTGTTCTGTCGGTGATGTTGTAGCCGTTTTTTTCTTTTTTAGGGGCAAAGCAGTATAGATTGACTGAGGCTGTTTCTTGCAATGAATTCCGATCAAAGTGCGTTAGCGATATAATCGGAATTCCCCTTTGCGTGGCAATGTTAGCCATTTCGAGAATTTGCGGTGTTTCTCCTGATAAGCTCATTAACACCAAAACATCATGATGATTCATTTCATTTACTATATGAATGACTTCATGGCGATGAATGGAGAATTCAGCTTTTTTTCCTACGACACGTAAGTTGCGGACCAACAGGTCACAGAATATCGCCATGTCTCCGACGCCAAATAACAGTGTGCGCTTGGCTTCGTGAATCATTTTAGCGGCGGTTTCGATCCGGTTCTTGTCAATCAACTCAAATGTCCGTTGGATATAATGGTAGGAACTGTCCTCTTCTGCGATGATAGCCGATTCTAGTTCTTCTTTAATACTATTTTTAAGATGGGAAAAACCATCGTAACCCAGCTTTTTGGATAGTCTGGTGATGGTATTCGGGACCGTATATAAATGGGCCGCCAGACTTTGAATGGATTGGCGAACAAAGTCCTGCTTGTTTTGTAGGATGTATTCGATAATTTGGTCATCTGTGTCATTTAACTTATATTCAAACTTTTGTAAGCGATCTTCAAATCGCATTGTATTCACCCCGGAATTTTCAGTCCTTTTATTATAGCAGAGAGTTGACGATTTTTACCAAGGGAATGAGGAGTGATTCATATGTTGAAAGTATTAGTGGCGATGGATTCGTTTAAGGGAAGTCTTTCGTCGATGGAAGCGAATCAATCCATAGCCGAAGGTTTTGACCGCACAGGCATGGATTTTGTTGTTGAAACGGTACCCGTTGCTGATGGCGGTGAGGGAACCGTCGAGGCGTTAGTATATGCTACGGGGGGCAGGTTTGTGGAAAAAGTGATTACCGGTCCGCTTGGCGAGAAGGTTAAGGGGAGATACGGAATTTTAGGCGGCGGAACGGCGGCTGTTGTTGAGGTTGCCGAAGCATGCGGCCTCCCGTTAGTAAGTGTAGAGCAGCGAAATCCTCTTTATACTACATCATATGGTGTTGGCGAGTTGATATTGGATGCGATTGACAACGGATGCAAGGAGGTTATTATTGGGCTTGGCGGAAGTTCGACCAATGATGCCGGTGTAGGAATGCTTCAGGCGTTAGGGTTCCAATTTTTCAATCAGGAAGTTCTTTCTGTTGGATTTGGCGGAGTTGAGCTTAAGAATATTAACAAGGTTAAGGCTAGTTCTGTTCCAGAAAAGGTGAGGGCGACAAGGTTCCGGGTGGCCTGTGACGTCCATAATCCGTTATATGGTACAAACGGGGCGGCTTATATTTTTGGACCACAAAAAGGAGCAACTCCTGAAGTGGTGGAAGAATTGGATCAAGGCCTTCGGCGGTTTGCGGATGTCGTGCTGGAGCAGTTCGGCATCGATTTGCAGGGGATTTCGGGTGCCGGTGCAGCTGGCGGATTGGGAGCGGCATTTGCCGGGTTCCTGCAGGCAGAGTTAGAGTCGGGCGTTGAGTTGATCCTGGGGCTGACCCGTTTAGAGGAGAAACTTAACGGTGTTAACCTCGTCATCACGGGTGAGGGCAAGCTTGACGGACAAACTTCGATGGGGAAGGCTCCGGCGGGAATTGCCCAAATGGCTAAGAAACACGGGATCCCTGTGATTGCCTTGGCGGGCGATGTGTCCGAAGGGAAACCTTCCTTGTATGAGTCGGGAATCGCGGCTTATTTTACAGTGGTCGGCGGCCCGGTGGATTTGAATGTAGCCATGAGCCCAGAGGTTGCCAGCGGGAATTTGCGAAGAACCGCGGAGCAGCTAGGAAGAGTTTTGGGATTGGTTGATGGATTTGGCGGAAAGTAATCTTATTCAAAAATAGGAATAGTTAAGGAAATGTTAAAGATCTTTTGGAGGTATTCATTTTGCAGCCATTATTTTTAAAACCAGTTTTTAAAGAGAGAATCTGGGGAGGAACTGCCTTAGAAAGGGAATTTGGATATCAGATACCTAACGAGCATACCGGGGAATGCTGGGCGATATCTGCCCATCCCAATGGTCCTTCTGAGATTGAAAACGGCGAGTATGCAGGGATGACGCTAGACCAGCTGTGGCAGGAGCATTCGGAATTGTTTGGGCATCCCAAAGAAGCGGTATTTCCGTTATTGACGAAGATTTTGGACGCGAATATGGATTTGTCGGTTCAGGTCCATCCCGATGATGCTTATGCCCAAGTCCATGAAAATGGGGAATTGGGCAAGACTGAGTGCTGGTATATTATCGATTGCAAGGAAGATGCGGACATGATTTTTGGCCATAATGCCGGGTCGAGGGAAGAGTTGGTAGCGCAAATCGAGGCAGGGAACTGGAACGGGCTGCTACGCCGGGTGAAAATCAAACCGGGCGACTTCTTCTTTGTCCCAAGCGGCACGATTCATGCGTTGTGCGAAGGCACGCTCGTATTGGAAACCCAGCAAAGCTCAGACACCACCTACCGTGTCTACGATTATGATCGCCGCGATGCTGAAGGGAACTTGCGTGAGTTGCACTTGAAGAAGGCGATTGATGTTACAACTGTTCCGCATCAGGATTATGTGAGAGAGCCGAGGGTGGAGGAACGGGAAAATGCAGTCGTTACCACTTTTGTAGAGTCAGAGTTTTTTACAGTTTATAAATGGGAGATTAAGGGGCAAGCTTCGTTCTCATTTGATGATCGGTATTTGCTATTGAGTGTCATCAAGGGGAATGGCAGGCTGCTTCATGAGGGAAAGCAGTATGACTTGAAGAAAGGTACGCACCTGATTATCCCTGTTGGCTTTGGGGCGTTTAACCTAGACGGGGAATGTGAATTGATCGTGTCGCATATGTAATAAACAATAAGCGTAAGGATTTGAATAAAGGTCCTTGCGCTTTTTTTAGTTCGTGACCATGGGGACGGTTTTTGTAGGAACTGGTCGGGTTGTAGATCAATTATAATGCAAAACCCATTGAATCCACCTTGCTCAGGTGGTTTCAATGGGATAAAAACCGTATGCCTCATATAGACGAATGGCTGGCACATTATGTTTTTGTGTGGTTAGATAGACTTCTTGATGGTACTTGCTCATCTCAGCCAAGGCATAGGTTAATAACGGTTTTGCTAGCTTTTTCCCTTGATAATTCGGGACAATTCCCACCCAGTGAATTCGTCCGATCCTGCGGCCTTCATACTCCCCGTACCAGGCCATAATGGTACCAATCGCATCTCCCTCAGGGTTTTGAAGAAAAAAACAACGTTGCTGAAGGTCGGATTCGCATCCGTGAAACTCATTGTGGAAGCGTTGTAAAGCCTCCGTTACGGTTGCAAACTCCCCAGCTTGTGTTTCAATTTTTGCCCAAGTCGTTTCATCTCCTGGTCGAAACGCCCGAATGGAAAAGCCCAGTGGCAAAGGAAGCGGGCCATCCGAATAGATTGTCTCACAATACATAATTAACCTCATACTTCCACACCTTTTGCTCGTCGTTTACGACTGTCTTTATGCTGCATAACTCCGTTGTTTTACTATTTTCATATAATTAATTGTATATATTTTATGGAAAATCAGAGATACGTTTGGTTGAATGACAAATTTTTTAGAGGAATAATTACCTGGAATAGCCCGAGCTGCGATTAATCATACTGGACTCGTTCTTCACCCTCGATAATGAGTTCCAGTTCTGTTAAAAAGTTGAGCTCAAGCGGCGAAGGGAGGAGTTCCATGATTTCTCTTATTTCGATTAGATTTTCGGCCTCTTCTATAGTGGTTGGCGGCTGTTCCAAATGCTGATACCAGACCTTTAATTCATCAATGAATTCATAAAAGTGCCTCTCGAACCGTTCTGCGCATTCTTCACTATCGTCCTCTGATGCTTTCTTCATCATTTCCCAATCCTCAAGTGCGATTTTCAATTTCTCTTTTACGGTATTCATCAGAAATTCATCTCCTTTGTTAGAGCCGGATTGTGAACATGTCAACCTTCTCGAAATGTTCGATAAATTTTATGAAAAAATATATCATTGCATCCGCTAGACCTACAAAGTTACTATACCATTTTTATTCCAAACGTGACATGGCCGCGCCTCTCATGATGTGGTCTCTTCGTTTTTTCCTCTAACCACTTCATCCCCTACTTCTTATGGCGCGTTCGCTTATTCATCTTTTCAGAAATACCTTCGTTTTCTCCGCCGGTAGTGTGGTGCGATGTTAACAATCTTCATGTTTACACGCTTATTCCATCCCTTAGTCCAATTTTGCACAAATGGAAGGGGCGGCATTTGGTCTCCATATTTGCCGCAATAGGGTGTAGAGTATAAGTATGCAATGGTTAATCAGCTTTTCGTACTATTTTGCACTATTTTGCACATATTAACTGTGCAAAGGGGGTGGGGAAGGTAGCACTTGATCAGCGCAGTACAGCAATCTTGAATTACTTAATTCAGGCGTCAACCTATGTTCCTGTTAAGGAGTTGACTGAAAGGTTTCATATTTCTCGAAGGACGATTTATTACGATATCGAGAAGATTAGCGACTGGTTGAAGGACAATGATCTGCCTCCAATTAAGCACGTTAGGTCTGCAGGGTTTTATTTGGAAGAGGAGGCGGCCGTTCAAATACCAGAGAAGCTTGGAACTTTGAAGGAATGGCATTACGAGTATACAGCCAAGGAGCGAAAGGGTTGGCTGGCCATTTATTTAATGGCCCGGGATGCCCCATTGTTTTTGGGGGATCTAATGGAAAAGCTCCGTGTTAGTCGGAATACCACTATAGATGATTTAAAGGCATTAAAGGAAGAACTAGGACGATTTCAGTTAATCCTTGAGTTTGACCGCAAACAGGGATATATCATCCTTGGGAATGAAGATGACAAACGTAAAGCGATTGCACATTATCTTCAGCTGGTTCTGCCAGACCAAAGCTGGCAAACGATACTAAGGAAAATTCCCTATGTTCTCCAGAATCACACGGGGGAAAATCTCGATTTATTTGATTTCGAGAAACTGAAAGCGGTTCAAATGATTGTGGAGGAAAGCGAAAAGGAACTGAATATCAAATTTACGGATGAATTTCTCGAGCATTTCCCACTCCAGTTGCTGTTCTTTTATAAGCGGCTTTCCAAGGGCAAAAAGGTATGCATTGACCCTGTTGAAAAAGAGGTTCTGCAGGAAACCAGACAGTTTCAGGCTGCTCAAAAAATAGCAGCGAAGCTATCGGCACTATTTCAAACCGATTTTCCCGAGGATGAAATCTTGTATATCACGAAGCACTTGTTGGGTTCTAGGATTCAGTTTGCGGATGAGTCGGCAACTAAGAGCTACGGTTCCATGAAAAAGGCTGTTGCCCATATGGTCAGTGACTTCCAAAAATACGCCTGTGTCTTTTTTGAAAATCGCCAGGAAATTGAAAGGAATTTGCTGCTTCATGTGAAACCGGCCTATTATCGTGTGAAATACGGGCTTGAATTTGAAAATGAAATGACCAAAGCGATTAAAGAGAATTACCATGATATTTTTATCATTACACGCAAGGTTATGTATCATCTTGAGCAATTGACTGGCAAAGAAGTTAACGATGATGAAACCGCTTTAATTGCAATGCACTTTGGCGGCTGGATGAAGAAGGTCGGCGCCCAGCCGGCGCTCCGGAAAACCGCATTGATTGTGTGCACCAATGGTATCGGCACATCGAGATTGCTGCAGCATCAGTTGGAGGGCCTATTTTCAACCATTGATATCATTGGCTGTGTCTCACTAAGAGAATACGAAAATCAACATTTTGATGCTGATTTCATCATCTCGACGATTCCGCTCGAGGAAAAGGACAGGCCAGTCTTTATTGTCAGTCCCATTTTAACAGAAGCCGAAAAGGAGAACTTATTAAAAAAGATCAATTCCCAATTGGATGAAAATCAAAAACAGTCCGCTTCTGTAGAGGCATTAATGGACATTATTCATAAATATGCAGACATACGGAATGAATCAGGGCTTTTGAAGGAATTAAAGCAGCATCTCGCAAAATCAGTTCCTTTTCAAGCGGAACGGCCAAAGCCATCCTTGGGCGACTTGTTGACAAAAGAAAATATTCTTTTTAAAGAGAATGTTGGTGATTGGGAAGAGGCGATCAAGATTGCTTCAGAGCCGTTGCGAAGTAAAGGATACATTGCGGATGAATATGTGGAAGCCATGATTAGAAATATCAAAACGATGGGACCTTATATCGTTATTGCTCCAAAAATTGCGATTCCGCATGCTAAGCCGGAGGATGGCGTCCATCAGCTGGGCATGAGTTTGCTTAAGCTAGGGAAACCGGTATTGGTAATGGGGAAAGAGGTTCAAGTTTTCATCGTTCTGGCAGCCATTGATGGGGATTCGCACATCAAGGCGGTTTCACAGTTAAACAATTTATTATCGGATAAGGGGCAATTGGAAAAATTGCTAACAGCTCCATCTTTAATGAGAATAACGGAACAAATCAAGATTTACTCAGAATAAATCATCCTAAGAAAAGACAACTAAAGGAGAGAGGGTTTTAAAATGAAATTTTTGGAGGAAGGTCTTGTAGCTTTTGACGTCGAGGCGTCCACTCCAGAGGAAGCGATAAAGGCGGCTGGGCAACTTCTAGTGGAAGGAGGGGCTGTGGAGGAAAGATATATTGAGGCGATGGTCAATTCGTATCACAAAAATGGGCCATACTTCGTGTTAGCGCCTAGAATTGCTCTTCCGCATGCAAGGCCGGAAGACGGCGTGAATGAAGCATCTGTTTCATTCATCAGATTGAAAAAGGCTGTGAAATTTGGCAGTGCCACCAATGACCCAGTGCATTTTGTCTTCGCGTTAGGGGCTTCATCCAGTGACGAACATTTAACGTTATTGCAAAAATTAATGCAGTTATTAAACAGCCAGGAAAATGTAAATAAGTTATCAGAAATCACTACTATTAATGAATTAACTCAAATGATTGGGAGGAACGAATAATGAAAATTTTATGTGTATGTGGATTGGGCCAAGGAACAAGCTTGATTTTGCGAATGAATGTGGATACTGTGTTGCGTCAAATGGGGATTAATGCTGATGTGGATAACACGGACGTATCCAGCGCTTCGAGTGAAAGACCTGATTTGATTATTACCAGCAATGAATTGGCTCAATCTCTGTCAGGGCATTCTTCCAAAATTGTCATCGTCAACAACTACTTTGATTTAAATGAGATCAAGCAAGCATTAGAAAGCCATTTTAACCAATAAATATAATTAAGGGAGAGGAAAAGTATGGAAATACTTACTTGGATTGCAAATAATATATTCGGTGTTCCTGCATTCTTAATCGGTTTTATTGTTCTACTAGGTTTATTATTGCAGAAAAAGACAGCTAGCCAAACAGTTAGCGGAACGTTTAAAGCCATGATCGGATTCCTGATTATCAATGCTGGTGCCGGAATCATCGTCGGCGCTTTGAATATCTTTCAGCCGATGTGGGCTGAAGTATTTGGACTTGAAGCCGGCAGTTTAGGCAAATTCATGGGGCAAACCCAATTTAACATTGAATTTGGTTCTGCTGTCACATTGGCGATGTTCCTTGGATTCCTAATTAACGTATTGCTTGCCCGTTTCACCAAGTTTAAATATATCTATCTAACAGGGCATATGATGTTCTGGACAACGACAATCTTTGCGGGGATCATTGTTAACTCAGTCGGTAAAGAAAACGTATCCTTCATAGGGTTAGTCGCTTTCTTGTCAATTTTCATGGGGTTATACTGGACATTCCAACCAGCCCTTGTCCAGCCGTTTATGAGAAAAGTAACTGGCGGCAACGCCATTGCATTGGGGCATACATCCGCAGTCGTTGCCATCCTAGCAGCGTTACTTGGAAAAGTCCTTGGTAACAAGGAAAATGACTCGGAAAAAATCAAATTGCCAAAAGGTCTTGAATTCTTAAGGGATTCCAATGTTATTACTGCTTTAACAATGGGGTTATTATTCCTGATTGGCGCTATCATTATCACCTTAAAAGGCACCCCAGCCTCTCAAGAATTGATTAAAGGGGCAGCGGGACAAAACTTTATCATGTATTCCATCATTCAGTCATTTACATTTGCCGGTGGTATTGCCGTCGTCTTGCTTGGCGTTAAGATGTTCATCGGTGAAATAGTCCCTGCGTTTAACGGGATTGCAACAAAGCTAGTTCCGGGTGCGATTCCGGCACTTGACTGCCCAGTTGTCTTCACATTCGCGCCAAATGCCGTAATTCTTGGTTTCTTGGGTGCATTTGCCGGATCATTGATTTGGCTAGTGGTAATTGGTAATACAGTAGCTTATGTGTTTGTTCCGACAATGATCGTATTATTCTTCCACGGCGCAACTGCAGGGGTATTCGGTAACTCAACCGGTGGGGTGCGCGGTGCATTGATCGGCGGATTTGTCACTTCGACCGTTGTTGCATGGGGTCAATATATCATGGTTCACTTCTTAGTTTCAGATACGATTCCTGATACTGCTATGTGGGCCGCTGATAATGACATGTTTGTTCTTGGACCAATTGTAAAAATGCTGGCGCAATTATTCTTTTAAACTAGTACTTTTTTGAGTAAAGGGCGTCACGGCCCTTTACTTATTCGTTTTTACTACTTGATTGGAGGTTCTCAACATGAGTTTCATACGTACATTAAAAGGCGATATCAAACCGGAAGAATTGGGCTTTACTTATTCGCATGAACATATCGTTTGCCGTCCTGCCTATTGGGCAGAGCGCGGTGCAGATGATCTTTTGCTTGATGATAAAGAAAAATCAAAATTGGATGTACTTGATTTTAAAAATCATGGCGGGCGGTCCATCGTTGATGCCACTGCCATCGATTACGGCCGTGATGTGCAGGCTGTTAAAGAAATCTCGGACGAGCTGGATATTCATATTGTTGGGACAGCAGGCTTTAATAAGAGCTTCCTTTGGGACGCGAAAATAAAAGAAGAATTAAAGCCGATTATTGGTAACTACAATACGTATGCAGAGTGGATTGATGCGGCCTCGATCAATGAATTGACTGACATCGTAATTCGTGAAGTGGAAGAGGGATTGGAAGGCACCCCTTTTAAAGCGGGACAGGTGAAGTTTGGCACAGGCTATAACCGGATCACGCCGCTGGAGGAGAAAACATTGCGTGCGGTAGCCCGTGCCCATCACGAAACGAAGGCTCCCATGCACTCCCATACCGAAGCAGGTACAATGGGACTTGAGCAAATTGAATTGCTAAAAAGTGAAGGTGTCGACCTTTCTTATATGAGCTTCGGCCACATGGACCGCAACCCGGATCCATACTATCACGAGCAAATTGCCAAAACCGGTGCTTTTTTAAGCTTTGATGGCATTGCCAAAATTAAATATGCTCCGGAAAGCACGCGGATTGCCTGTATTTTGGAACTTGTGAAAAAAGGGTATGAGGATCAAATCTTGGTCAGCGGCGATACCGCAAGAAAAACGTATTATAAGCACTATGATTACGGTCTAGGTCTTGAATATATCATCGCCAAATGGGTGCCGCGCTTTATTGATGACGCGAACTCACAAGGCTTTGACGGCGAGAAATTAATCCGCAAATTCTTTATCGACAATCCGGCTCGTTGCTTTGCATTTAAAAAATAAAAGGGGCGCTGCAGCATGATTTTTCAAACTGAAAATTCCTTTGAAGTCAAAGAAAAAATTGAAAAAAGTCTAGTGGCGATTTTGCCGATTGGGGCTGTTGAAGCACATGGCCCCCACCTTCCGCTTGGAACGGATAACTATTTAGCGGAACGGCTTTCTGAACGTGTTGCCGAGAAAACGGGAGCTTTTGTGCTGCCAACCTTGCCATATGGACAGGTTTGGAGTTTAAAGAACTTCCCGGGAAGCATCAATATCAGCAACGATTCGTTAATCAGCTTCATTTATGATATTGGGGTCAGCCTTTATGAACAGGGATTCCGTGTATTTGCGATGATCAACGGCCATTTGGGCAATGCGGTTGCGATGAAAGAGGCCGCTCGCAAGCTTTACGCCCAATATCCCGACTTTAAAATCCTCTACCTCTTCTACCCAGGCGTGAAAAAGGTGACCGAGGAAGTGAGGGATGCGAAGTCGGCCCATTCAAGCTATTTCCATGCTTGCGAAATTGAAACGTCCTATATGCTTTATTTGGCTGAGGAATACGTGGACATGTCAAAAGCGCTTGCTGAGGACCCGCAAATTCCGATGAGTGCTGATGTCACTCCAACCCCATGGGAAGAGTTTACCTCCACAGCTGTTTTAGGGAATGCAACTCTTGCCACAAAGGAAAAAGGGGAAAAAATTATTGAAGTCGCGATTGAAAATATGGTTAAGCTGATTGAGGGTGCGAAGGATGGATTTAAGAAAGCTGAATAAGCTGGACGATTTTTTGCTGTTTAATTTTTTGGCAAAAGACAGGGAAAATGCAGAGGAAATCTTAGAAGCGGGCCAGGGTTTTGTTGTCCCGGGCATCGTATCTTCGGATTTTGCGATGATTGCCGATGGCATAAAAAAAGTCGCTGAATTAAAAGAAGTGGCACCCGTTGTCAGTGTCGGATTAGGGGATAACGGAAATCCCGCAAACTGGGATAAGGTGTTGGATATTGCCGCGGGCTCCAATCCGGGACATATCAATCAGCCCTTTGAAAAATCAAGTTATTCCAGGGGCTTTTTAAAGGCAAAAGGCCTTGACCAAGCAGTAAACGGGCTTGTTTCGCCGGCCAGGAAAGTGGGCTATGTAAAGTTGTCCGGCATGGAAATGAGGGTAGAAGATTTAGTGGATTTGGCCGTCTCGATGGGAGTGGAATCGATTAAATTCATGCCTTTAAAAGGGGTTACCCATCTAGAAGAATTAGTTTATTTATGTCGGGTCGCGGCTGAGAAGGGTATTGTTTCCATTGAGCCTGCAGGCGGCATTTCAGCCGATAATATTGTTGCGATTGTGGACGCGGTGAGAGAAACAGGAATTCCTGTTTTCATGCCACATATATTTGGCTCTACGATTGACAAAAATACCGGAAGAACGATTCCAGAAGAAGTGGCAAAAATTGTTCGTTTGGTGAGGGGATGAAGCTAATGTTAACGAAATACTTCGAAAAGGCAAAAGAGAAAATTGAGCTTGTTGAAAAAAATGAATCTGGCAAACTTAGAGAAGCAGCAGAAAAAGTAGCAGAAGCGATTCAGGCCGGCGGCATTATTCAGCTGTTCGGCTGTGGGCACTCGCATATCTTAACGGAAGAGGTTTGCTATCGTGCCGGGGGACTCGTGCCGATCAACCCGATTCTTTATGAGCCATTAATGCTGCACGAGGGTGCGCTCCGCTCCTCGGAATTGGAACGCCAGAATGGATTGGCTCAGGAATTTATGAAGGATCAAGACATCCGAAAAGAAGATGTGATGTTTGTCATTTCGACTTCCGGGCGGAATCCTGTTCCAGTCGATGTAGCACAAGAAGCGAAAGCCAAAGGAGCATTTGTCATCGGGATCACGTCTATGGAATATTCACAGAGCCAGCCATCGAGACATGATAGCGGCAAGCACTTGTATAATTCAGTCGATTTAGTGATTGATAACTACTCGGCAAAAGGAGATGCGTCGCTAACCTATGAAAAGGTAAGCGTGCCATTTGGCCCAACCTCAACTGTAGTGGGGGCGGTCATTCTTAATGCGATTCTGGCTGAAGCGGTGAAAATCATGGCAGACAAAGGTTTTGAGCCTCCGATTTTCCTAAGCGGAAATATTGATGGCGCTGATGAGCATAATCGCCGTTTGGTGGAAAAATACCAGGGAAGAATTGGTGTGTTGAGGTAGGGTTTTGAGCTTGGTTTTTATCGAAGACATGTGGTCGGATTCATATAGCTGAATTCGGCTATTTTCATATATGTTTTTAAAAAGGTTGGAGGTTGGGTGAAAAATAATGGAAAGAATGGCTGAAATATGTTGCGGTAGTCTGGAAGATGCTTTAACTGCACAGAGAGCAGGAGCTGACCGTATAGAACTTAATAACGCCATGTTTTTATATGGACTTACTCCTTCTATCGGAACGGTAAAGTTAGTCGTTGAAAATTGCCATATTCCCATTGTAGCAATGGTGAGACCGCGACCGGGTGGATTTTTTTATAACGATGATGAATTTAGAACCATATTGGCGGATATCGAGGCTTTAGCGGATTTTGATATTGAAGGGATTGTATTTGGTTGCCTGGATCAAGACGGGAATATAGACAAGGATAAGAATCAGGCAATAGTAGACATGATTCATAAATATAATAAGGACGCCATATTTCATAGAGCCTTTGATTGCGTAAAGGACCCATATCAATCTATGGAAGAATTAATTGATATGGGTGTAAAAAGGGTATTGACTAGCGGTTTGAAATCCACGGCAATGGAAGGCATTGATTTGTTGGCAGAGTTACAGCATAAATATGGCGAAAAAATCGAAATATTGGCCGGCGGTGGCGTCAATGCTACCAACAGTTCCTCTTTAATGAATAAAACCGGCATTCTTCAGTACCATAGTTCTTGCAAGAATTGGAGGAGAGATCCTACTACAATCGGCAACGTTTCATTTGCTTTTGCAGAACCCCCTCATCAAGAAGATTATAACTTAGTTGATTATAATGCAGCAGTTAAATTCGTAAAAGCATTAAAAGAGAGCATGTTATAAAAAGAGCTGCCCCTAAATCGATAACGGGTCGTTTAGGGACAGCCTTTTTTATTGAATGTTGATTTCACTGCGTAGGAAAAATAAACGGAAAATTTCCGGCTAAATTGGGAAATACCCATATTTCCTTAAAAATAAGGGGAGGTTTTCCGCTTATTTTATCAAAACCCTAGGATTTTACCTTATTTAGAGCCATTAACCGGAATATCTCCGCTTATTTCCGCCTCTTGAGCTACCTCTAAATACAATAACCGGAAATTCTCCGCTTATTGAATTCTCAAACAACATAAAAATCGATACGGAGAAGTCGGAACCAGTTTGCAAACTTCGTATCAGCGATGTTTCAACCGACCACAGTAAGCAAGGATTGACTGTTAATCTACTTTTAAAATAATCTTTCCGATATTTCTGTTGCTCTCCATATGTTCATGTGCTTGTTGGACATGATTAAGAGAAAATACATGATCAACAATGGGACGGAGCTTGTTAGTACGAAAAAGCTCCAAGGCTTTAGAGGAAAATTCAGTTGTGAGTGCTGTCTTGTATTCATCGCTTCTTGGAGTGAGCAGCGTTCCAGTCAGCTGGATCCGTTTTGACATGACATCCATTAAATTGAATTTTTCTATTGCGGCCCCACCTAAAATCCCGATTAACACCCATCGTCCATCTACTTTTATACTGGCAAGATTTTTGCTCCAATAGGATGCACCAATGAAATCAAGAATCAAATCGACCCCTTGATTTTTGGTCGCCTTTAATACTTCCTCGTCAAAATTTTGTTCTTTATAGTTTATACAAACATCTGCACCTAATGACCGGCAAAACTCTAATTTCTCTTTGGATCCAGCTGTTGTAATGACATTGGCTTGCCCGATTTGTTTGGCAAGCTGAATCGCTGCAGTTCCGACACCACTACCTCCAGCATGAATCAACACGGTTTCTCCCGCACGTAAGTGGCCAATCCAAAATAAAGTTTGATAAGCAGTTAAAAATACTTCAGGAATCGCGGCAGCTTCTTCAAATGAAAGGTTTTCTGGAATCACCATCGCTCTGTCATCCGGCATCAAGACGTATTCCGCGTAACCTCCGCCATTGACAAGGCCCATAACACGCGTGCCAACTGCTGTTTTAGCACCTGCGCCAGCTTTTTCAACAATTCCAGCCACTTCGACACCTAAAATCGGATTGGTCAAATAACCCGAACTGCTTTCCCTCGTAACGATATCTGTTCGATTAACAGCTGCTGCCTTTACTTTAATTAATAATTCCCCATCCTTTGGGATTGGTTTTTCATGTTCCCCAACCTGTAATTGTTCAGCACCGCCGGGTTGTTTTACCGTAATCGCCTTCATCTATATACCCCCTTTTATAGGAATTGTATATCTTCTGTAGTTTTTCAGCAAAAGGTTTGGTTGATTCCTTTGCACGTGATCGCCCGGAGTTCCTTTTTCAAAAATATTGATTAAAAAAATAGCCCCCGGGTCTGTTCGAAAACATTCCTCGAGGGCATCCAGTATCTATATAATTAAAGGGAGATCTTAAAGAAGATTGACTTCAATAAGCTTATATACTATTAATAACGGCATAATAGGTTCATTCGTTTAGAGCTAATAACTTGTTCAAAAGAAAAATAAATGAGAGACACCTCCCGGAAGTTTTCCAGATCTCCTGCATGTGGGAGTTTTAACCAAGATTTTCACAAGAATGTTAGCACGGAAATGTTGTATTCACAACGATTCAGGAGGATTCACCTAAAACGTTTGATTGGGGGAAGTGATGCAAGATATTGGAGGAAATGGTCGGAGTTCAGAGGTTGAATTGGTTCCAAACAAAATTAGCCGCCATTATCCGGCAATATTCACCAAACTTTTCCCCGGAAATGATCACGAAACGTTTAGATTTCAACGTTTCAAATCATTATACTTAAACGTTTGTCTGATCGACACGTATTTTCGTGATATTGAAATAAAAAAGCCAATGGTGGCGGGACTTGGTACCTTGTTATACAATCGTTTAATTAGGTTACCTATAAGCAACAAATTGTTTAAATACATCGTGAAATCACTATTTTTGAAAAAAATATAGTAATGGGGGAATCCGAAGGTTGAGTAACCCGAATACCCCTTTTTAGCCTGATTTATAGTTGAAGTACATTTTTATGAGATGCCCCTTTATGTTTGCATCCGCCACGTCTAATTAAATAAGAAGCTATATCTTTATGCCCTGCATCCAGTGCCACATCGACCACTGATTCTCCCTCATCCACATAATTGATGTCCGCCCCGGCGCCCAGTAGCATTTGGACAAGGTGTCCGTGTCCAGCTTCAACAGCAGCCATTAATGCTGTTGAACATAGGGTTACTCGCTCGTTCCGTTCTTCGGGAAGTTTTTTCTTTAGAAAAAGCTCAAGTATTTCTCTTCTGCCGTTACTGGCTGCAATCACAAGTGGGTTATAGGGGCAACTAGCTGTAAAGCGCTGCCGATCGACCTCTGCCAGGTACTTGACCATATCACCGTGATCATAAAATAATGACATATAATAGGCTTTTTGCGGCACCTTAATCCCGCCCGCCAAGCAGTACTGTACCACGTTGACATGATTGTTGCTTGCTCCTCTGGATAATACATCTTCATTCAGTTTGCCCCCTTTTTGAACGAAAAGGTCCAAAACCTCCAGCAATCCCAAACTCGCTGCTTTTAACAAAGGGGTTCCCTTGTGTCTGTTTTCTTGAAACATGTCAGCCCCACAATCAATCAAATCATTGAGTATTTTCAAGCTGGTTCCATGTGGTTTGATGGCTAGGTTTAATGGGACTTCTCCGTATGGAGTTGGCTTTTTGGGGTCAGCCCCTTTTTGTAAAAGAAGCACTACGGCCTCTTCATGGGATGCTACAATGGCTTTGTGCAAATAGGGAGTAAGCTCTTCCTCCCACAGTTGGTCGATTAAGGAGATATAAAAATGATTGTTGTCCTTTAGGGCAGCTTGAAAAATGGTCCCCTTTTCTGCTTCGCTAAACGTAAGATAAGGAAATAGCTGTTGTGCAAGCGCGATGTGCCCTTTTTGGATTGCTTTCCAGAATATCTTATAATCCATTTGCTCAACCCCTAACTTATTTAATAAATGTAGTATAAAAGATAAGGGCAACCGAATAGGTAGTTCAAGAAAAAGGTATTTACAAAATTAGGGAAATGGTGTAATATTTAACTATAATTTCATTTTGGTTATTAAGCCCGTCGAACACAGGAAATCTGTGTCCGGCGGGCTTATTTGTGTTGTTATGTAAAAAATTAAATATATGAGGAGGAAAAATATGTTTAATTGTTTAAAAGAAATGAAGAATGAAAGTAAATTTGAAGTTGTAGTTGGTTTGAAATTTTTTGTTGAAAGAAGTTATTTAGATCCAAAAAAATATGGTTATTTATCTTCAACCGTTATTTCGGTTGATCATCCAAATTTCATTGTTTTGGAAATTAATCAGAAATATACAGAAACAGTTTTAAAACAAGATTTTCATTCGAAATTGAAAAATCAGATTCTAAAATTATAAAATCTGATTTCCCTGTTGTTTAACAGGGAAATCAGTATATTTTTCCTCCCATAAAAATAAATGAGGTGACGTGATGAAGGCTGTTACTCTGATTAGATTGGAAAATGATAATGAAAAAATGGTGTTAAAAGGTGTCCCAGACCCGGATGTATTTTGGGTAGAGCTTTATGATCTTCAGGATGGTTCATTATTGGAAAAGTCGGATGAAGAGCGGGAATGGGAAGGTGCAATCAAATTGTTGGAAAGCTATCGATGGACCACCTACGATACCGACTATGTCGAACCAAGTTTTACCCAAATGATTATTGAAGCCAGAAATCGAAAAATCCACCCCCAGCATCGAATGCTTTCTTTATACAAACGGCTTCTACAGGGGGAAGACATTGTAAAATCAAAAGCAGCAAGGGAATTTCGTATCGGAGACGAACAAATCGGCAGGGATATAAGAAAGCTGAGGACCTTTTTTGCGAGTAGTGATCAAACTGTTGATTATGACGCTGCTGATCAAGTGTACCGACTTTCCTCGTTGGAGGGGGAAGCATTATCGAAAGCAGAGATTTTGGCCGTTATGCTGATTTTATATGCTGCCAGGGGGTTGAATAAAGAAGAAGTCAAATCAATAGAAGAAAAGCTGCTTCCATTCCTATCTAAAGAGGAACAAAGACAGGTCCGCAGGTTTCTTCACAGCTATCATTTTCATTATAAACCAATTGCAACGGACGAAAGCCTTACTTATATAAGAACTGTATATGACGCGATTCTACGCAAGCGGATCTTGTCGTTCCATTATGAAAAACATGGTACATCAGAACACCGGGAAGTGATTCCCTACAGTTTGTCCTTTCATAACGGACTCTTTTATTTGCTGGCAAAGAAAAAGGATGCACCGTATAGTGAGCCTGTTCCCTGGAGGTTTGACCGAATCAAGGATTTGGAAGTGACCCCGCAGCGGTTCCGGCTGGAGGAACCGCATATAGAGGTGGGGGGGCAAGTTAACCGTTCTTTCCAGATGTTTTCTGGCCCCCCTCAAACTGTAAAACTAAAGGTGGCAGAGGGGATTCTGGAATATTTGTATCGCGCCTTTCCTCTCTTTCATCAGCCATCCTCGTCACGGGAAGGCTGGGTGAACGTGGAGGTTGAAGTCAATGGCTATGACGGAATCATGTTTTGGATCCTACAGCAAGCTGAGCATGTGGAAGTGCTGGCACCTCTGGAATTGCGCCAAAGAGTGAGCGAGAAGATAGCGAAGATGTATGAACTATACGCGAAGAGTCAACCACTTGCTTAATAGCGAGTGGTTGAATCATCACGGAATGGCTCCCAAGCCTGGCAGGAGGAGCCTTCCCCCATTTCTACTCCACGAAAACTGCCAAAAGGTCCTTGGCACAGCCCTTGAGAATGTAAAGCATGAAAATGACTGGCGGTGAAGTCGATATCACGGCTTCCACACCAATATCTGCAGGTTGCACATACTTGTTGATTTTTCCCCCAACAACTCATATAACATTCCTCCTTATTTTTACTAATTTCATCTTAAAAAATTGGAACGACCTATTCGGTCGTTGGGTGTAAGTATAATTTTTATATAAAGTTTTCAAGGGGGGATTTCGTTGAGGATGTGGAAAAACGGAGGAAAGACTTCGCTAAATTGGTTGCTAGTTTATGGTAATATATAATTATATTTAGTAAAAATTACCTACAACATGACTTTAGATGGAGGATGATTATGTATAACTATGAAGTGATTGAAAAAGCCTATCAGGTTTATACGCAAAAATTACAAAAGGAACCTAAATTAATAGAATTGGAAAATAAAGCAGTTGCAACGATGGACTCTATAAAACAAAAAATAGCGGAACTGCCGCTCGAGGATGAAAATTGCAACATTGGTTTTGTCCACGACTATTTATTTGGTGAGGGTCCAGATGCATTTGCCGCACCAATGGCGATTCCGCTGCCGGGGATAGAGAATAATCTGACACGTATAGTAAGAACAGTGGGCGGACAGAAACGGTTAAGAAATCTTTTTTCCCTTGTCCATAAAGAACGGACTGTTGAATTATTAAAGCAAATTAAACGGAACAGCTTACAGTATTATGTTCACAAAACTCCAGATCGGTTTAGTCCTAGACCAAGGTTGTATTCCAGCCGATTCGAGCTAATGTTATTTAATGATATGTTCACCACCATCGCGTACTTTCCTGCTCTGATACATAAGGCTCAATTGGTCGGTATTCAAACAACTAGTAGGAGATTTGAAGACATTCAGTATGAATTAAGGTCATGTACGGACCGTTATTTAGAGGAAAATCATTTAAGCCATACATTAACTGACTTTCAAAAGTCAGCATTGGCCTGGTACATAGAAGAAGCAAGCTAATCCCCCTTTTTGAGGGGGAAGATTTTTCTAAAGGAGCGTGATGAAATGCCAAGAAAAGTATTATGGGTGCAGGAAGATTTTTATAAAAGAGAAGGAGATATCGTTTCGCGATTTGAAGGAAAATACAAGATTATCGATATGAAGCATCAAAATCGATATGGCGAGTTTATCTTATGTGAATACATGGAAGAAAAACAAGCAACACCTGGCTGGCAGCGGGTGGCTGGGGTAGCCCCTAGTTCTGAAAATTACTATGAGATTTTAGGAGTCATCGACGCACCAGGCTACCGAAATCTATTGGGCGGAATCGGATACTATATTAAAGATGCACGTACACAAGGTATCAAAGGAGTATCCTACCATGAAGCCTGGAACCTTATTTTTCAAAATGGAGCGACGAATGCCATAGCCTCAAAAAGTCAATCTGGAAACTTTTCAACCCGATTGCTCGATACCATCGACGAATTGCCCTCATTAGACAGTCACTTTTGGAAAATTCCAGCCTACCATCCAGACGGAACACCTTATGCCCCATTGTCGGAACAAGCCAAGATCGAATTGAAAAAAGGATTAAAATATGCAGTTAGAAGCCTGGCGAGAGATGTTGTATCAGAGATTCGGATAGATAGTGAAATAGACGAATCTTCGGTAAACATATTCAAACAATTAATTGAACAGGCGAAAGCAATAACGGTCCTGACGGGTGCCGGCATTAGTACGATGAGCGGAATACCGGATTACCGCACGGCCGCTGCCGGTATGTGGGAAAAGGACCCTTCCATATTAGAAGATCTCAATGAATTGGCATTTCAAGCCAATCCGGTCCGGTTCTGGGCAAGAATGTATGAACTATTAGTAGAAACCTTAAATTCAATCATGCCTTTTAAAAATCACGAAAGCCTGCTGGCGGCGATTGAGGGAATTGAGCCCAACCAGGGGCACCGATTTTTCAGGTGGTTGGAGCAGTTGGATAAGGAGGTAACTATCGTCACGCAAAATGTGGATGGCTTGCATCAAAAAGCGGGGAGCAGCGATGTAGTCGAATTTCATGGGAATATACGGGAATGCTATTGTCCTGCATGCGGGAAATCCTACCTTCTTGTCCATGTATTAAGAGAAGGGGAGGCTCCTCGATGTGAGTGTGGCGGGATTCTCAGACCGGATGTTGTCTTTTTTGGCGACCCCGTAAAGAGTATGGTCAGAGCGAATGCTGCTATTCGCAAGGCTGACCTCATCATTGTTGCTGGAACGTCCTTACAGGTGTACCCATTTAATCAATTGCTGGAATGCAAAAAGGAAGGTTCAAGGGTGGTTTACCTGAACGCTGATGTAAGTAGTGAGGAGCGTTTTGATTTAGTGCTAAGAGGAAATATTTCAAGGATTTGCAGACGTTTAGAAAACGAATTTAAAGTCGAAGAAGAAGACGATGAGTTAGATTTTCTGGACAATTAATGGAGGGATCAAGATGAATAAAAGAGACCGATTTTTAGGAAGTCTTGTCGGGTTGGCTGTAGGAGATTGTGTTGGCGCTGCTGTGGAATTTAGCCCGCCCGGCACCTTTGCACCTGTAACTGATATGAATGGCGGCGGCCCCTTTCGTTTAAAACCGGGCGAATGGACAGATGACACCTCGATGGCATTATGTCTTGCCGATAGCTTAATCGCGGGTAAAGGTTTTAATCCGGAAGACCAAATGCAGCGGTATGTTCGCTGGTTTACGGAGGGATATCTAAGCAGTATAAATCAATGCTTTGATATTGGGAATGCAACGAGGGATGCATTATCCAGGTTTCTGAAGACAGGGGAGCCCTACAGCGGTTCAAAGGATCCTTATAGTGCTGGCAATGGGTCGATCATGCGGTTAGCGCCTGTTCCTTTGCTTTGGTCAGACAATATGGAGCAAGCCATCTACTATTCGGGAGAAAGTTCAAAAACCACTCATCAAGCAGAGGAGGCGGTAGATGCCTGCCTCTACTTTGGGGCATTAATTGCTGGCGCGGCAAATGGAATGGAAAAAGACCACCTTCTAGCTCGTACATTTGTAGAATTGGTTGAAAGTAAAATCGGAAGGTCATTAAGTCCTAACATTAAAGAAGTGGCAGAAGGTTCCTTCAAGCACCGGCAGCCACCGATCATTACTGGCAGCGGTTATGTCGTACGTTCATTGGAGGCTGCACTCTGGGCCTTTTATCTAACGGATGATTTTAAAGAGGGACTATTAAAGGTCGTAAATTTGGGGGAAGACTCGGATACGACCGGAGCAATTTATGGTCAATTGGCAGGTGCTCATTATGGGATTTCCTCGATTCCAACAGTCTGGAGGGGAAAAATTGTCCAGCTGGAGTTGATTGAGAACTTTGCAAACGGACTTTATGAGTTATCGCTTATTGGGCCGGGAGAGACAAGGAGAGAGTAGCCCATGTTAATAAAGAAGACATTTCCATGTGCTTGTGGCTGGTGCGGGGAATGGGTAACTGGCGGGCTCAGAAAACAAAGGTCGCTGGTTGAAATAGTCGAGGATGAATTAATTGCTGCGAAGCATCAGAACCCCAGAGCAGCCTGGCGCTCTGTCTACCAAAAGCTGTTGCTTGGCCAGGTCGTCCCTGAAGAAGTTTCTTGCCGCAGCGGCATGTTTTTCTGCTTTGAATGTAAATCCGGTTTCGAGCAACTTGTTGTCTGCAATTCTAGTGGAAATCCCCTTCATCCTATGCTGTGCCATGAATGCGGTAGTGAGGGGGAGTTTTTTCCCGCACCAGTGGAAGTTCCATGTCCCCGTTGCCGGCAAATGGTTGGTGAAGGTAAACCTTTATCAACTCAAGAAATACTGAATCGTATGCTTAGCAGATGCGAGATCACAACTGTTGATAAGGATCGCGATAAGCTCTTGGTGGTAGTGGGGAGTAGGTGTCAAACTTACCTTGAACCAATTCTTGATGATATCCATTATTCTGTTTTGGCGGTGACTTCAGGGGAGAATATTACTCATCCGATTGATTTTTGGGAAAAGTTTGCCTCTGTAGAAAAGGTTCTGTTGCAAACCAGCCCTGATACCATTGAGGAGGCAGAGTTGGCACTGCTCCTAGTTCAACAGCTTCAGGCTGTAAATATAGAGATGATCCCGATTGTTATTACTCCTCCTCTGTTTGAGGGGAAGAGAAGAACGCAGTGGATGATGGAGCATATTCAAGAGCTGCAGAGTTTTGTAAAACAGGTCTTGATTGTTTCTGGAGCTGGACTGGATAAGCAGTATGGTCCGCTGGAAGTTTATCGGAAACATGTCCCGATTAAGCTTAGGGAATTGCTTAAATAGTACTAGATTAATAATAGTTTAGATTATTATCAGGTGGATAAATGTGGTAAGATTTATTTGTGAGTATTTGGAAAAAATGCTTATAATCTTTAAAATTAACAGAAAGTGGGGAAGTAGATTTGATAAGTGATGATTTGAGAATGATCACGGGGTTTGTTATTAATAATTATCGCTTGGAAAAGCTGAGGGCTGCTATTAATGAGTTTAACCCTTTAAAGGTTTTAAGACTTAAACACTATGAGATTCGGCATTCCAATGTGCTGGGCTGGCTGTTGGACCCTGAAGAAAATCATCATTTGGGGGATTTTCTTTTTAAGAAAATGGTGTTGGAAGTTTTAAGTCTCGAAGAAAATATTGATCGAAGAGAACTGTTTAATGTTTCGGAAACTAGTATTTTTCTAAATAGTTTTCATGATCTGGAGGTAGAGAGGGAATATTCTATTGATGGTAGATACATTGATTTAGTGTTGATTTCGCACCTCCATAAAATGGTGGTTATTATTGAAAATAAAATTAACGCATCTGAGGGGGAAGAACAATTAAAAATATATTTTGAGACGATTACTCGAGATTTTCCGGGTTATGAAATCTTGCCTATTTATCTAACTTTAAATGGAGATCAGCCTTCCGAAAACTATTATTTTGCGTACAGCTATTTATATTTATATCAATTATTGGATGATTATCTCCCATTAAAAAAGGATCTAATGGGTGAAAAGGTATATAGTTTTGTCCATGACTATCTTTGCAATTTAAGAGAGTTGACGGTAACAGAGTCAGACCATAAAGTAGCATGTGAAGAGCTTTATCGTGAGTATAGCAGAGAAATTGATTATATAGTTTCCTGCAAGGAAAGAGAAATGGATTTGCAGGAACCGGAAAGCAAACAACTTTATGATTTAGTTCGAAAATATAAGGATATTTCTGAATATATCAAACAGCATGGAGATGTGGATTATTTTAAAAAGGCATTTTATCAGTTTATTGAACAGCACCACGAATTAACTTACCGTAAAGACCGGCACGATGTTATCAATGGGGTGTTTTGTTATCCAAGAGAATATCATCTTATTCAAAACTTTAACGGCCTAACCTTAGAAAATTGGTTTTCTGATTACCCGTGCCCGCTAATCTTTGACCGATACGATGAGGCTATTTCCCTTAAGTATGAAGTCGGGCGCTTTAAAGATGAACATTTAGAGCAGCGGAAAGAGTTTGTTAGATTTTTAAGAGACAATACCGAGTATAATCCTACAGATACAAATAATGTAGGTAGGATTATTATCAAAAGACTTCCAATCTACGACTGGAAGAATACCGAAGAAATCCTTCAGAAAATGAATGAGTTATATGGGATGTTGCGAAATGACCAAGAAATTATTACAAAGGCGATTAGGGAGTTTTGGGAGAAAGCTTAACAATTGTCGAGACAGCAACAGAAAAGTGTTTGCACACTTCTCTGTTTTTGTCTTTAAATTTGTTATTGGTTCATAGTTTTCTTGTGCTTTTTTTAGACCCAGTGCTTGAAAAAATCTCCGTTCTAGGAGTATCTCGGTGCCTATAGCACCACTCAAATTTTGTCGAAGACTGATAGAATTTTAAGATATGTATAAATGGTAGAATAGAGTTGCAGCTTAATATTGTTAGGGTGGCCTGGTTGTCCAATCTTCTTTTCCTAAATTTTTAGGGAAGGGAGGTGATAATCATGGAAACTGTTCTTGAATTCATTCGTGAAGTTCTGAAGGGGATTGTGCGGGAAACTGCTGCATTTTTCTATCGGAAAAACATCTTGGAAAACAAGAAACCACCCTCACGCCGTCGCAAGCAAAAGGGTGGTTCGCACAAAAACTAAACACTGACAACTACCACCCTGACGGTAGAAGCTGCATGGGAGAAGTGTTACAGCACTTCTCTCTTTTTACTATATATCCATTATACACAAGATTATTCCATTTTAAAAGATGATCATCACCCGAATAATCAGTGGTTTAGCGCTGCTTGTCCGGGTATTGCCAAACGCCGGTGGCTCTCATTAAGTCGCGGTAAATGACCAAAGTTTCGTCTTTGGTTACGTTGTGGGCTTCTTCGATCGATGAGTAATCCAAGTAAACCACATTCGTGAATGACCGGTCGCTATTTTTTGCATTCATTTTATCGTAAAACTGGCTTGCTTCCGTAAAGATGGTAAGTGCTCGTCTCATATGGCTGGCGCTTGTCACCAGCGTGACATCCTTCAGACCTTCTTTTTTAAGGATGGCTGTAGAGAAGAGGGCATTTTCAACGGTGTCTGTTGATTTATCCTCTGTCAAAATCCTTCCTTCCGCTATACCCTTTGAAATGAGCCACTCCTTCATTAACTTTGCTTCAGTATTGCCTTGCTTCGGCACGCCGCCGGTCACAATGATTTTTGAATTTGGATACTTGTTGGCTGCGGCTAGACCGACCTTTAAACGTTCAATTAATGGCTCTCTCATCGTTCCATCATCCGCTAGTGCATATCCAAGAATCACAATGGCATGCTTGCTCTGCGGCAGGTTTTCTGGAACTTCCGTATTTAATGTGGTTTTCATAATCGATTCTGTAGCGGCGAATTTTTCAAGGTATTCATTGGTTTTGTGGGCGTCGAGCCGTTTTAAATTGGCGATGGCCGTTTTATACGCTTTCTCATCCCCATTTACTTTTGAATAAACTCCGTACAGCAGATGTGCATTATAGTTGTCAGGGTCCAAATTCAGAATTTGCTGGTAGGTTGCTAATGCTTCCGGGATTTTTTTCTGGATGATTTGTGTGGATGCCAGCGAGAATTTGAGATTGACATCGTGAGGGTCCAGTTTGACGGCCTCATTATACGCGGCCTCAACCACGTCATATTTACCTTTTAGGGTAATCCCTTTAAAAATTTCTTCTTCCGCCTGCTTGAGGTCGCCGCCATGCCAATAATAGTACATCGCGATATCTTCTAGTTGATTGATTCGATAAGAGGTAGGTTCATCTGTTTTAATCGGGGCAATGACCGGATTCGGGTTCGTTTCTTCTGCCTCTTTGAAAGCAGGCGCCGCAAAAGCGGATGATACTGTGATGGTCCCGGCTAAAGCAACTGCCAAGCCCCATTTGCTTTTCCATTTACTCATAAGAATCTCCTCCCTTTTTTAGTTGCCGTTAAGATAAGGCACGGACCGCTCTAATTCAAGGTTTACAATGATTAATAAATAGGATCATTTTTAGTTCCGTTTGGTATTTTTGGTGGGATTAAGAAGGAATAGAAAGGAACGGGTCCCTGCAAAGCAGTGTCCCGCTCCCTGTTTCATTCCTTATTCCTTGTCAATCTTGATCTCGGCTATAGTCGGCGTTTTGGTTTTCTATCATTTGGAGGCGGTTCCGTGGATACAAACTGGTTTTGTTCCTTGAACGCCTTATGGAGACTCCCAGCCGGTATTGTCCTCATCAATGATTAATGAGGCAGTTTCCAGGGATTCCTCCCGGTTCTCGTGGAAGTGGAACCGCCCCTTTGACACCTTTTATTGATGCACGTTAAATACTTTCATTTCGTATAGCGAGTAGCCCCAGCTGGTGGCCCGTTTGATTCCTTGCATGCGGACATGACGGGCTTGTGTAGCTGGGAAGTCGATTTCGTCGGTACCGCCATTGCTATTTAACTCCGTATGGACATCGGTCCATTGGCTGCCGTCCTGTGAAACTTGGATCTTATATTGTTTTCCGTAGGCAGCTTCCCAGTTCAGAACCACTTTATTAATCGTATAAGTCTGCCCAAGGTCGACGCTGAGCCATTGATTGTCCGTGTAAAGCGATGCCCAGCGGGTATTGTTGTTCCCGTCGACCGCCAAATCAGGTGTCAGCCAGTCTACCTCAGAGGAGGAGGCTGTTGCGATTTTCCCTTCCGCTAAATTAACGCCATTGAGCGCCCGGTCAAAGAAGGCGCTGAGAACACCCAAGCTTAGTTTTTGCGGGACCTGGTTCAACTGATTCATCGTCGCTTTCAGCTCCGCTCTCAGCTCGGAAGCTGCCGCTTCATCCTGTTTTTGTTCAGCGAGAATCATGTTGACGGCTTTTTCACCAGCAGCTCCATACAGTTCCATTTTTCGTAAATAACCGTCGACCTCTTCTAAAAAGTTCTGATTATCCACGGTTTTGCGAAGCTCAGCCGGGATGTTTTTCAGCTGCTGAAATTCTTGTAAAAGGTTGGCGGAGGCCGATTCCAGCCCTGCGCCGCTGTCAGTTGTTGCCCAAAACTCCTTGATTAGCGAGGTCAATTTTTCCGAATAAGGCTCTTTGTTGCCATTGAGACTCGTCGAATAAGACGCGTCAACAAACGCCTTTAATGGTTCAAACGCCTTGGCGCCGGCGAATTCCTTCAACCCTCTAAGCATGGAATCATTTGGATTGTAGGCTTCCGGATTCCAGGTATAATCTGCAACCGTAAATAACGGAATCTTCGACGCCTCGGCCTCGTTCATCGGATTGGCGGTTAACCCGATGACGCCATGCTCCGGTGTCAGGCCTGCATCCCTTCCGGTTAACGGTGCAAGGAACAAGCGGTTGCGGTCAAAGTCATTTACCGGGTAATTGTCCCAGATTAACAAGTCATGCTTAAAAATGCCATGAATTCTATCTGCATCTGCGGTTGTGATCGTCGGCGCGACAACGCCAATTCCTGTCCATTGCACGACAATGTCCGGCTGGACGAGGGCGGCAAATCTTGTCCGGTAAGGGGTGGTGCCTGCTTGATAGTAATCGGTCGGCACGGTAATTAACCGTTCGGCCCCTTCGTGCTTCTTAATAAATTCACTATTAAAACGATTCAAAAGGTAAGCCTGGGCGGCGGCAGGTGGGTTAGCATCGCCTCCGAATTTTGCCCGGTCTTCCGGTGAGCGAAGATTCGGATCGATATCGTCAAGGAACAAAGCGAACGAGCGGACCCCGACATCCCACATCGCCTGAGCCTTGTCGATTAACGCCTGCAGGTCCTTATCGCTGGAATAGGTAATCGTATTCCCCGGTGATATGGCGAACGTAAAGGTGACGTGGTTATCATGGGCAGTTTTCACCAGTTCTGCTATTTCAGCGATTTTCTCTTGAGGATAAGGATCGCGCCACTTGTCCCGGTGGTACGGGTCATCCTTCGGGGCATAAATATAGCTGTTCATTTTATGGTCCCCGTAAAATTCCAATTGGCTGAGGCGATCCTCGTGTGACCATGGCTCGCCGTAAAAGCCCTCGATGGCTCCCCTGATTGGCATTGTTGGCCAGTCTTTGATCTCGACCTCCGGAATCCAATCGGTGCCAGGTCTTTCCACAATCAGTTGCCGGAAGGTCTGGGTCCCGTAATAGGTGCCCGCATCATCTTTTCCGGAAATCACAATATGCTTTTTTGCTTCGGTGCCTTGTTTGGAGGTAATGAGATATCCTTCTTTATTGTTTATAGTGAGGTCTTTGATGCCGGTTTTCTCGGTGATGGTTTTGACCTCTGCCTCATCGGAAAATTCGCCCAGCCAAATAATGACCGGTGCCTGCAGTGATGGATTCGTGATGTCGCTCTCGACAATCATGGTGACACCGGCCTTTGTTAATGCTTCCTTTAGTTCGGTGATTGCTGCTGGGTCGGTTCCTTTTTCGGTGACCAGTGACACCTTCGGATTTAACGGGAAGCCGTGTGCAGTTGTTTTCATGTATTTCGGAATCGGGGAAACGGTAGGATTGTAGTTTACTACAGGTTCCTCTGCACTGGCTGTTTGAAAATCGATGGGAGCGGCCAAACCTGCTGCTAGACATACGGACAGGACAGCCTTAGACAATTTTTTAGCCATGGATACCACCTCTTTTTTAAATTTTTCATTGCAATAGAAGTTGATAAGTAGATAGAATTGGTTATTTACGCCTCCTTTCAGTCATTTTCCGTGAGTGCAAGGTTCTAGGTGAGGTATTTTGAAAAAGCATAAAGCTTGTTCAAGCGGAGTGTGGGGATTCGTGAAAACTGGAACAACAACAACAAGGCAGGGGGAACACAGTGAAAAGGCCTGTCCTTCTCACACGTGCCGCCCTGCCTGATCGAATCAGTAACATGCGTAAAACATTATTTACAGAATATTATAGAGATTTATGAAAGCGTTTTAAAGGGTAGGAGGGCCTATTTTGGTGGCGGGACCAAAGGGGGAAGGGTACAGACCATGGCGAGGGTTCCGCTGGCATGAGAGATAAACCAGAAGCCCGTCTGTCACAGCAAAGCACAGCTAGCTCAAACTTGCTAGCTGTGCTTTTTTTGCAAAATGCCAATGCCTTTAGACTAGGCTGTTTCTCTAGTAATTGAGGTCACATGGTTGATGATTGCCTCTTGATAAGAATTGACTTTGTTAAATATGCCTGAGTATGGTTCTTTTAATAGAGGGTCTTCAAGGATCCCTTTATAATAAGGGGCCTCGTACTTAATTTGATTAAAGTTATCAGTGATGTCTTTGCCCTCTGCAATCAAGAGATTCATTTTAACCAATCCGGCCAAACATTTTTCGAACGTGAAAGCCTCTAGCAAATAGGTCGAATCCTTTTTTGCCAGGATATCCTTGGCGAGGATCGTCAATCGGTTCCGGGCTATTAGGCCCTCATTCATATTCGACAGCCAATCAATCTCTTCATTCTTTAATATAAGCTTCAATAAATAAGTGGATCGGGCATCATTATACTTGATAAAGCCTTCCCACATCATGTCAGTATGCTTATGCTCCATTGCTTTTTTGAAAGAATCCTTGGCTTCCTTTAGATACATCGTAAATAATTCCTTTTCTTCGCTTGATAATAAATCAAGCTTCTGCTTTACCTGTTTAATTCCTTCTATGGAAAAGAAGTCGGTCTGCTCCAACCCAAACTTTTTCTGAAGAATGGAATAAGCTCTCTGGTTGTAAAATAACCCTAAATAATTAAAATAGACCGTTTGCGTAACAGAGTTTTTTAACAAAGTTCCCCGTACATCAAGGATGTTGAAAGTATCAGCCAGCTCCAGTTTTTGATAGTCAACAATCGACTTAATTAGTTTGACGGTTTCCTCTATTAAAAGTAAATTCCCTGTACTAATCGATAGAAGTGCATCCCTTTTTTTATCAATTAAGTTTAACAGCTTGGTCATTTTTTGAATATTTTCATCGCGGTTTTCATCCCGTTGGTTAAATAGGTAGGGTAGGAAAACGATGATATCGATAAAGTATTGTAAATTTGCAGCAAATTCAATCGCTGTTTTTGAATTTCTTCCAAACCGCTCTGTTAATTGCTCGTACACTTTTTCACTGGCACTTTTAGAATCTTCCATATCATACTGCCTTAATAAATAGGTAAACGGGGTAACATAATTTTCGTTTTCTAGCACATTCCCTTCCATTTGGGTTAGCACATTGACGCTATCAATGGACAAATAGGTTTTCATAGCAATAATGAAGGCCGTAAAGGAAACAACGAGGCCCACTACCGTGATGGTAAACTCTACTAAACTTGTCGTGCTTTTAAAATGGTAGATTTCATAACTAATGGCAACGGAAATGATGGAACCAACGATAGTAAAAACGACCCAATTAGGAATTCGCAACTTCTTCATTTATCATACCTCACTGTTTAGTGGTTATTTTGTACTATTATACCATTTCGGTCCATCTCCATAGAGGGAGGGATCGAGATATACTTTTCGTGCCTCAAATAGAGGTGCAGTATAATTTCCTGTGCATAAAGTATTAGCGAAAAGGTTTACCTACTTGTTAAAAGTGGGTGTTCCAGATGCTGCACGCTTTTTGGAGGTAATAAAAGCAAGGGAGGGCATCAGGATACTTTAAGAGAGTGCTAGTGTCATTATCCTTTATCAGGTTTGACAAGAGTCGGGGGAATGCCCCCCGCATATTATTAAATATTATCCGGTGCTCTCTTTAATAGGTTCCCAATATGACTAAAAAAAGCAACCGGTCACGTAGGAGAGTTCTACGTGCCCCATTTGTGCAAAAAAGAAAGCAACCGGTCACGTAGGAGGGTTCTACGTGCCCAATTTGGCTGTAAAAAGGAGCAACCGGTCACGTAGGAGAGCTTTACGTGCCCAATTTGTGCGAAAAAAAGAGCGACCGGTCACGTAGGAGAGCTCTACGAGTCAAGTCCATTCTTTTGTGTAAAAGTGTCAATAATGTTTTTCAACCAATTAATAAATTTATTAATAAATGGTGT
>NZ_LMTJ01000003.1:329200-534926 GCF_001510715.1 Bacillus sp. FJAT-29814 | reverse complement strand
CAGGCGGTTCTTCTACATCAACTTCGTTAACCTGGATTTTGACTTCAGCACTTACAGTACCGCCTTTTCCATCCGAAACAGTGATTGTAAAGCTGTCTTCACCTACATAATCCTTCTCAGGTGAATATTTCCACTCGTTCGCCCCGTTTATCTCAGCTATACCGTGCGCACCTTGGGCAGAAATCGTATAATTTAACGCATCGCCATCCGGGTCATTGGCCTCAACTATACCTTCAGCCAAGGTGTTTTTATCGATTTTTACCTTAGAAAGCTCTTTTATAGTCGGTGCCCGGTTTAGTGTTACAGTAGCTTCTCCCCCAACGATGTCCCCCTCAAAAAAATTTTTATTATTTGTAGAAGCGGAGGTTACGAAGAACATCCGAAAAGGAGTGTTAATATCAATTTTCGTAAAATCTGTAAAAGTAGAAAGCGATATTTTCCAATCAATGAAATAATCCTGGTCATTATCAAATGTTGTTTCAGTTTCTTCTATTTTTGCATACTGGGACGCAGGTCCACTCCATAATTGATAATCTTCTTCAGTATTCCAATCGTGACCCTTTTTCTTCTCACCTGCATTTTTCCATAATTCAACACGTTCATCTTTACCGTTAACCGTAAGCATATACTCCCAGCCTTCAAACTTGGTATCAGTATTAAATACTACTGTCCATGCAAACTGACCAAAACCATTAGGGCCTTTTGGATTTTCATTTACTCTCATCCGAAAATATATGTACTCACTGTCCGAATAATAAAAAACAGCAGGATAGACTTCATCTCCAACAATATCTATTCTCTTCGGCGAGCTGTCACCTCCGATATCTTCCCCATATGGAATCCATTTCGGTAATTCTTTAGCCATCGCAGAATGCATAGGAAGTTGAGAAAAAATAAGTAAAAATACTAAGGTTAACTTTAATTTGAAACCCATGGGATCCCTTCCTTTTCTCTCATTTGTGTATGAAATTTTATAGATACCTAAATTAGAAGACTCCTTATGTATCACATAGGAAACTCGCAAAACAATATTTTCCATATTTCGCTAAATGTTCCCTGGATTTTATTACATGTTATCACATATTTTTACATTTATATAGACCTTTTTTCCTAATAAATAATATCAAGTAGGATAAATTCCCTATCCGAAATGATTTTCCCTTTATAGATACTCCCTATTTTTCAAAATAAAAAACCATCCCTGTAGAATCCAGTGATGGTCTATGCATTCTTATATTTATCGTTCATGTCAGTTTGTTACTAATTCTGCATCTTGATGAAGCAAGTCTCTTACTCCTTGGGGTACAGCCGTTTTTATTCGGGTCTGTCGATTAATCGTCGTGAGTATAACTTCCGCTGAAGCAATCTGATTCCCCTGGGTATTTTCCATTTGCTGCATCAGTGTAAAGCTTGTATTTCCTACTCTTTCCAGCCAGGTTCTGACTATTAAACTATCATTATTGAATACTTCCTTTTTATAATCAACTTTGATATGTACGGCCACAGCCTCAACACCCTGTTCAATGCAAAAACGATACCATTCCATCCGTGCCTGATCGAAATAATCAAACAACTTCACGTTGCTCACATGACCCTTACTCGTCTGAGCAACCAACTCCAGTTCCGAATAAGTCAATCCCCATCCCTCCTTCCAACTTAAATAAAATTATTAGAATCTTCACTATTCTACCCTAATATTAAATAATAATAAATCAAGGTATCCCGAACAAATCCGATGGTTGAATGCCTACTCCTCATTTCCCCATTTTGTCCACCCCAGGTGGACAAATGGGGGATTTGTCTTTCTATGGTGCCTGACACCAACCGTCTTTGAGAATCATTTCCTTTTCAATGTGGCTGGCGCGAATGCCGAACCTCGGTGTTATCCCGCCTATTTTTTCTCCGAGCAGGAGTTTGATGGCCATGTATGGGAGGTTGATTCCTGAGAGGCAGCTGATGTGCATGCCGCCGCTCATGCGCGGGTTGATTTCGAGGAGTTTGGGTACTCCGTTGTTATATTTTAACTGGATATTGAAAATGTATGGCAATTTGAATTCCTGATGAAATTGATGAGCTATTTCAATTAGGTCGCGGTGGTTCACAAGCTCCCGGACCCGGCCGTCGCCTTTCATTCTCGGAATTGCCACATACATCTTTTCTTGTGACGCTAAACAATCAATACTGTATTCCCGGCCGTCCAAATATTCAAGCACCATTAAATCCGGGAATGTTTCCTGCTGGCCCAAAATATCACAAGCATAGCTAAAAGGCATGCGAAAGCTGGTGCCGTGGAGGAGAAGCTGGTCGACTGAATCAATTTCTTCCTTTATCACTCGAAAACCATTCGCCCCTTCTCCAATTACAGGCTTAAAACAGACCTCATGACCTTTTTCTTTTAGCAACTGGAACGCCTTTTTAAAATCAGCGATATTATTGACAACGTAATGGTCAGGAATCGAAAAAATCGGCACACCTTCATCCTGCTTTTTCAAAAACAGTTGATAGGCAGCTGCTTTATTGTCTAGCGTTTCCACCAACTTGGCGTCGGGACAAACTAGTACCTTCACCCCGATTGCTTCAAAATCGGACATCCGCTTGGAAATTTGCACATTCTCTTTCCGCGGAATGAAAATATCAATTCCATGCGTTTGACAAAAATCAAGACAATATTCAATATACTCATCACCGGATATTTCCGGTTCTACATAGGCATGGTCACAATATTGCAAATAAAGTGCATCCGGATTGGGGCTTGTCCCATAAATAATAAATTTCCTGTTGTCAGGATTGTCACGGATCATATCTATATAATGCGAAACTGTGGTAAACCATCTGTTAAACCAAATCTTCATGTTAACCTCACTCTAGTTGTGATCCTTTTTTCCAACAAGTTCCAAACACTTGGAAATTATAACGATAATCTGAACAAAAATCAAATTGCTTCTTTAATAAAACCATTCGGCATAAGCTATTAAAAAAAAACAGCCCCTTCTGCTAAAGAGGCGAATTTGAAAAGTTTATTAATGTTTTAAGGCATATTTTCTGTCATTGATTCTGTTCGTAAATTCCATGATGGTTTTCATATCAAGATTTGAGCGGTCTTGCACTACCCCGTCAACCTTTTTTACAACCTGCCGTTCAAAGAAATTCATTTTTGAAACGAGAAATTCGCCGCCAAATAGACCCAACGCTACCGAATTTTTTCTGAGGTCTTGTGGAAAGGCTTGATTAAATTGTTCCACCGCAAGCTCTCCCTCCCGCATGCAGCAAATGAACAGGCCAAGTTCCTTTTCCAGCAATTCATCATGGTGTTTGGCGATAAACTGTTTGATTCTTCTCTGGATTGAACCCGCATGAATCGAACCACCGATTACCACCGTATCATAATCATTTAAGTTGAAATCGACCTTATCACGCTTTAAATCAACCGATAACACTTCACCTTCCAGGTGTTCAGCAACGATCCCGGCTGCCTTTTCTGTCGTACCATGGGATGAGCAATAAACAATTAACGTTTTCATGACCATGCTCTCCTTCCATCATCAGATTCGAAATACAGCCTAAAAATCCACAAAAGAACTCTCCTTATTATTATAAATCAGTTAATTCCAGTAACCGCGGATATAGTTGGCAATATTATGACAATTCGCGGCACTTTCTAAATCCCACCAAATATCGTTGCTTCCTCCACCGACAAGCTTTGTAAGCTGTAATTGTTATGAAAGTAGAAAGAGGTGAAATGATGACTCCAATCGATTTTCCGATAATTTTAGCAGGTCCGATTGTCCGCTGGGTCGAACCAACGCAAATTTATATCTGGATTGCGACAAGTAAACATTGCAAGTTAGACGCAGAATTATGGAAGATTACCAAAACAGCATCGGATGAACATTAATATGACAAGCTGACAACAAAAGCATCCGTATCCTCTCTTTCATTCGGACAACAGCTCTTTCACCATTTAATAAAAATTACCCCGAAAGATACCCAATTTCCAACTGATTTGCTTCCGGGGCGCGTGTTACCATCCATCAATGTACCAGCAGCCCATTAAAAAATATGAGCTTCTCAGGTGTATGGGGCATGTTGATGAAATTGGCCATTGCTGCAAATTCTTTCGAGCGAAAAAATAAAGAGTTGCATCGAATTTGTACTCCAGATTAGGAAATCATCCGGTTTGACAAGGACCATCCCGGTCCCTATATTTGGGAAGATTTTTTAACCTATCAAAACTTAAACGGCAAATCAAATATCGAAATAGACAATAATCTTGGAATGATAACAATTATTAATGGAGCAATCGAAAATAGTTTAATAAACGAAAAGCACAACAATTACTGAGAGATCGATTCACTAGGTGGAGTCGAATTTTTGCTTTAAGAAAGTGAAAGCCCAGCTTTGGGCTTTCACTTTTGAAATATTTTCCTTGCAAAATAGCCGATTTCGGCCACAGCTTTCCTTGCTTCCGGTAAAAACTTTCCGCTAATTTGCCAGACATGCCACATGCCTTCCCAAATCTGAAGCGTAACATCGACCCCGCCCAGCCGTGCCTGGGTCGCAAGTTTTTCGGCATCGCTTTGCAGGATTTCATGGCTGCCTGACTGGATCAACATTGGCGGCAATCCTGTCAAGTCCGCAAAAACCGGTGAGATCAACGGATGGTCAAGCCTCTCCTCTCCCGCATATAGCCGTGCTGCCCGTTTAACGGCGCCAACCGTTAAATACGGATCCTCCTGCTGATTTTTAAGATAACTTTCCCCACTGCTCGTTAAATCCACCCATGGGGATAGGCAGATAATCGCGGCTGGAAGCGGTTCATTTTGATCCCGCAGCACAAGGGAGGCTGAGACACTTAAACCAGCACCAGCCGAATCGCCTGCAAAAATAATATCAGTAGGATGAAACCCCTGTCGAAGCAACCAGCGGTAGGCCTGGACTGCGTCTTCAATCGCTGACGGAAACGGATGTTCAGGAGCCAGCCTGTACTCAGGCAGGAGAACCTTAACACCCGCGGCTTGACCAATCCTTGCGGCCAGGGTCCGATGGGTGTTAGCTGAGCCATACTCATACGCCCCACCATGCAAATAAAGAATCACTTTATTTGCATTCGATGTTGGGAAGGCCAGCCATTCTACATCCATATCCCCAATTCTAATTGGTTGACGACGGCAATGTTCGGGTAGTTTACCCAGCCTTGCCCCAATCTCATCAAACTTTTTCCTGCGTTCAGTCAGCCCGCATTCGCGCAGTTTTTTAGTTGCCAGTCTTTTTACCGATAACTTCATAAGTTTTTCAAAAATAAAATTTTGAAAGCTTGGCAATCCAAACACCTTCTTTAAAAACCATTAATTATCCTACTTTCATTATACTGGAAAAATCTCTGTTTCCTGCCTTTTCAATTTCGATTTGGCAAAAATATTCATTTTCCTTTAAAGTTTTGTAAATATTCTGTAACAATCGCAGCTCCTATAGTACAATTGAAATAGCTGGTACATAACTTTCGGAGGGTTTACATGAAGCGACTTACCGACCACCTGATTATCATTTCATTTGATTGTCTTTCAGCTTTAGATTATCCAATTATGAAAGATTTGCCACACTTTCAAACTATTTTAGAAAACGGCGCGTTAGTCAAAAATGTTAAAAGTATTTATCCGTCTGTCACCTACCCTTGCCATGCAAGCATCGTGACAGGAAATTATCCGAACCGCCATGGGATCATCAATAATACATTGCTGCAGCCTGGCCGAATTTCACCCGACTGGAATTGGTTCCGGAGGTCCATCAAGTGTACAACTTTGTATGATGAAGCCAAAAAAGCCAACCTGACCACGGCCGCCCTGCTGTGGCCGGTGACAGGAAAAGCAAACATTGATTATAACATGCCGGAAATTTTCGCCAACCGTCCATGGCATAATCAAATTGTAGTCTCATTATTAAGCGGAACACCCAGCTATCAATGGGAGCTAAATAAACGCTACGGCCATATTCGAAACGGTTTACATCAGCCGGAACTGGATGATTTTGTTCTTGAGGCTGCTGTCGATACGATTAAAACGAAGAAGCCAAATTTAATGATGATCCATTTTACAGATTTGGACTCAATGCGGCATGATTTTGGATTCTCCTCTAAGGAAGCCATGGCGGCGATCGACCGCCATCATACAAGGCTTGGCAGAATTCTTTCGGCACTTAAAGAAAGCGGAATCTATGAAAATTCGACGATTGTGGTCCTCGGCGATCACAGTGCCCTTGATGAAGATAAAGCCATTAGCTTAAATGTCCTGTTCCAGCGGGAGAACCTGATTTCCGTCAATGGGAAAGGGAAAATCACAGACTGGAAGGCCTACTGCAAAACGTGCGACGGATCGGCATATATTTATCTAAAAGACCCTAACGACAAAGCAACCTATGAATCTGTGAAAAATCTATTGGATTCCTTGCTTACCAATCCGGATGGCGGTATCGAACAAGTTCTTACTGGTCCAGAAGCAGCCAACCTAGGCGCCGATGGCAACTGCGCCTTTATGATCGAGGCTAAACAAGGTTATTTTATTTTGGAAGATTATCAAGGAGATTATTTGAAAAAAATAACCCCTGAAAACACAAAAGCAGATAAAAAATATACACAGGCAACCCACGGATACTCACCGAAAAAAGAAAACTACGGCACGATTTTAATGGCTGCCGGTAGAGGGATTAAACCTGGGACCATTCCTTCAGCAAGGCTGATTGACGAAGGGCCGACTTTTGCTAGGCTTTTGGGTGTTAGTTTAGGTGATACCGATGGCAGTGTCATCGAAGAAATGTTAGATTGGGAATCTAATAAATTGGGGGAAAATGTATGAGCCGGATGACAAAGCAAGAGAAGAGCTGGGTCTTTTATGATTGGGCCAACTCCGCCTACTCCATCCTGATTACCACTGCCGTGTTCCCGCTATACTTCAAGGCGGCGGCAACGGAAGCGGGGCTTGCAGGATCGACTTCTACTGCTTACTGGGGGTACGCTAATTCGTTTGCAACACTATTAATTTCCATCTGTGCCCCGGTGTTGGGCAGCATTGCGGATTTCCGCGGCTTTAAAAAGCGATTTTTTACCTTTTTCTTTGCGCTAGGCATTATTTTTACCTTTTTACTGGCTGTGGTACCAAGCAATCAATGGTTGGTACTATTAATCTGTTACATGCTCACCGTTATCGGTTTTGGCGGTACGAATATTTTCTATGATGCATTTCTGGTTGATGTCACGACAGAGGAGCGGATGAACAAGATTTCCTCCCGGGGCTTTGCAATGGGCTATATTGGCAGTACGATTCCATTCATTATGGGGATTGCTCTAATTATCCTCGCTCAGCAAAGTATTTTGCCGATATCAGTCAGCGTTGCCAGCCAGGCCGCATTCGCCATTACAGCATTGTGGTGGGGGTTGTTTACGATTCCCATGCTGAAAAACGTAAACCAGGTTTATTATAAAGAGCGGGTGCCAAACCCAATCGCCAATGGTTTTAAACAGCTCTTTGAAACGTTTAGAAAAATAAGAACATACCGCCCGTTGTTCATTTTTTTAATTGCCTATTTCTTTTACATTGATGGGGTTAACACGATTATTACGATGTCCACCGCCTATGGCTCAGATTTGGGGATTGATTCTACTAATCTGCTGATCATCTTATTCGCTACCCAGGTAGTGGCGGCGCCATTTGCGATCCTATATGGCAAACTTGCTGACAAATTCAAAGGCAAAACGATGCTGCTTGTCGGGATTTCCGTTTATATCATTATTTGCATTTATGCTTATTTCCTAAAAACGGTTCTCGATTTCTGGATTTTGGCTATGCTAGTCGCCACCTCACAGGGCGGCATTCAGGCACTCAGCCGTTCCTACTTTGCAAAATTGGTTCCAAAAGAAAATGCCAACGAGTTCTTTGGATTTTATAGTATTTTCTATAAATTTGCGGCGATCCTGGGACCATTCCTGGTTGGGCTCACCGCCCAAATGACGGGCAATACCAATAGCGGCGTGTTCAGCTTGGTCGTGCTGTTTGTTATCGGCGGAGTGATTCTGTTAAGGGTGCCGGAAGGAAACAAAATTTCACAATCGAGTTCCATACCTCAATAAAAAAAGAAGACGCCATTTCACTATAAGGAAAGGCGTCTTTTTCTATAAAGATCCCAGTTTCAATGTGGCGCGTGATCCAACTTCATTAGCAAATTGAACGTATTCCTCTAATTGTGAATGATCCTTCGGCGTACCCACCTCATGAAATCTGGAAAGAATGGCTGCCATGAACGCATCCCCCGCTCCGGTAGTATCAACGGCTTCTACCTTCACACCTGGGACAACAATTTTTCTGCCATCATGTACAACACAAGCGCCTTCCCCGCCCATCGTAATAAAAAGATACGGGATTGACAATCCGGCCAGTTTTTCCAAACCTTCTTCTAGGTGGTTCGTTTTCGTCAGGAAAAATAATTCCTCCTCGGCCATTTTTACAATATCGACGCGTTTTAAAAATGAAAGCACCGTTTGTCGGCATATCGCTTCACTTTCCCACCGTTTTAGGCGGATGTTAGTGTCAAACGCGACCAGACAATCATGTTCTCTGGCATATTCCAATGCCTTATTTGTCGTATTTTTTGCCGTTTCATGAAAAAGAGTTCCTGACCCAAAATAAAATAGTTTAGCTTTCTTGAACAACTCTTGTTCCAACTCATCTGCAGTCAGAAGTATATCTGGTGTTGGATTATCATACGAGTGGAAAACTCTCTCGTCTTTGTTAAGATGAACCGTAACACTGCAAATCTTCTTCTCAGAAGCCATCACACTATAGTCGATATTTACTTTTTCCTTTTTCAATTCTTTCGCAACAAAGGTACTATCCTCTTCCAATCCCAGTTTCGTTAAGTAGTAGGATGGTGTCCCCAATCTGCTTGTCCAAACCGCAGTGTTTACCGTTGCCCCGCCGAGGAATCGGTAGTATTTTGTATTACTTGGATCTTGGGAGATATAATCTATAAAAGCATCCCCGAGTGAAATTACACCTTGCTTACTCAAGGCTGTGCCCCCTTTTTCTTTGGGTATTTCCTAACATTCTATCATTGTTATTTAAACTTCTACAATAATAAAAGCACCCAGGTTCCAAACCTGAGTGCCTCCCATTTATTCTACATCATACCCTTGATCATCAATCGTTTCCTTAATGGTGGTAAGAGTTACGACATTGGCATCGAATTCCACGTCCACTTGACCTTTATCCAATTTCACTTCGACCTTTTTCACTCCGTCAAGCTTACCGACGCTGCCTTCTACGGCTTTAACACAGTGACCACAAGACATTCCGCTTACATTTAGAGTTACAGTTTCCATTATTAGATTCCTCCATTATTTTTTCATTAATTTTTGAATGGTTACAAGAACTTCATCCAGAACTTCATAATCGCCTTCCTGGATTCTTTCCACAACACAGCTTTTCATATGACCCTCGAGCAGGATTTTTGCTACGCTGTTTAACGCCGATTGTGTCGCAGAAATTTGGTTAATAACATCGTCACAATACGTGTCTTTTTCAATTAGCCCTTTTATCCCACGGATCTGGCCTTCAATCCTGTTTAGTCGTGTCACCAGATTGTTTTTTACCTTATCTGAATGATGACTTTTTCGATGTCCATCTCCAACTGCGCAACAGGATTCATCCATAACTTCCTCTTCATTCATCGACACAAGAACTCCTCCTTTTTCTTCAATTATATCATACCCCCGTACCGTAAATCGATAGGGTCAGTAAGCCTTTTATTTGTTTAATCCCACCAATTCCTCGACTTGTTCACGATTTTGTTCAAAACCAATGATAACCTTTTTTTTCGAGCCGAGGAATCCCTTTTTTTGAAAAAGAAACGTTGGGACAATTCTCGTTCCGGAAAGCTTAATTAATTCCTGCTCTTTTTCAGGCTGTTCCTGTACGTTTACTTCAGTATAACGATAACCAATTCCCGAAAGAAACTCTTTCGCTGCCTTGCAATCCAGTCACATTGGCCTAGTATACAACGTCAATTGACTCAGTCCCATACAAGTCACTCTCCATTATTTTACTTCAATCACATAAGGGAATACCCGAACCTTGCCATCTTGTTTGAACTCGGCCCAGATTTTGTAGATTCCCGGCTGATCGAACTGGGTTTCAAATTTCGGTTCATTTTCATTAAGCGGGTGAACGTGAAGATACTGGCTGGCTGACTCATCAAGAATGACGACATGGCCTGCAGCGCCAAGATAGGGTTCCAAAGCCCCACTCATTTTAAAATCCAGAGTGACAGGTTTCCCTGCTGCAAACGAGCTTACTGCCATTTCCACTGTTTTCCCATCAACGGTTTTCGTTAATGTTGGGTCTGCTTTTAGACTGTTATGACCATGTGTATCTTGCTGCTCCCCAACGGTAAAGGCGACCGGGTTGACATGATAAATTAGTTTTTCAGGCTTTATATCGATGAATGCTTTATAAGCACCTTCCTTTAATTCATGTGCGATCTCAAACTTTCCCTCGCCCATTTTTTCAGGATGCAGGTGGTAGTATTGATCAAGGTGATCGTTCACCACAATAAGGTGCAATAGCTTCTCGTGATTGATTTCAAGCTTATTAACAGGTTTGCCATTTACATCTTCTAGAGCAATCGTGACTTTTCCTTCGTGGTATTCGAAATTTGTCTTCACTTCGCCTGTCTCCTCCTCACCTCCTTCATGGCCATGACCAGCAACCTCCCCGTGTTTTTCCACTTCAGCTGCCTCTTCATGTACGGCAGCTTCTCCATGTGTCACTTCTTCCTTATTGAAATAAACATCATAGATTGTATATCCCCCTGTGACAGCGAGCACATAAATAATCGCTGCAATTGCCCATCTTTTCATAAAACTTGCTCCCCTTTGTTCGGATTTTATTCGGGATGACCGCGAATCGCGGCCGATCCCTTTATTAAAGTTTTACCCTTTGTAATCTTAATGCATTTAGGACAACGGAGACGGAACTGAACGCCATTGCTGCACCGGCAAGCCATGGTGCAAGGAAGCCAATGGCCGCAACTGGTATTCCGAGTGTATTGTAGCCGAATGCCCAGAATAAATTTTGTTTGATGTTTTGAATTGTCTTCTTGCTCATAAAGATCGCATCAACAATACTGTTTAAGTCACCACGCATCAAGGTTATATCGGCTGCTTCCATCGCTACATCTGTTCCGGTGCCAATCGCCATTCCGATATCGGCAATCGCCAGTGCCGGTGCGTCATTGATGCCGTCACCCACCATCGCCACCCGTTTGCCTTGTTCTTGAAGCTTTTTGACTTCCGTTGCTTTTCCTTCTGGCAGCACTTCTGCGATTACTGCGTCCACGCCAACTTCCTTGGCGATCGCGTTCGCAGTACGGATATTGTCACCGGTCATCATGATGACTTCAAGGCCCATGTCTTTTAATTTCTTAATTGCCGCCCTTGAAGTTTCTTTTACCGTATCAGCGACTGCAACAATGCCGGTAAATTCCCCATCAATCGCTACAAGCATGGCTGTTTTGCCGCTTTCTTCGAGTTCTTCCATCATCCGGGCTGTGGTTTCATACGTAACATTAAACTTTTTCATTAATTTGCGTGTCCCAACCAGTAGTTCCTTGCTATCGACCGTTGCTCTGATTCCATAACCCGGAATGGCCTCGAACTCAGCAACATCGGACAATTGTATTCCTCTCTCTTTAATTCCGATGACGATGGCTTCGGCAAGTGGGTGCTCGGATTGCTTTTCAGCCGAACCGACCAGTTGCAGGAAGGTTTCCTCGTCAAGATTGCCTTCAACGACAACATCCGTTAATACTGGTTTACCGTTTGTGACAGTTCCTGTTTTATCAAGAACGACAGTCGTAATTCGGTGTGTCATTTCCAGGTGTTCTCCACCCTTGAATAACACCCCTGCTTCGGCAGCCCGGCCCGAACCGGCCATAATCGAGGTTGGTGTTGCCAGACCAAGCGCACAAGGACAAGCGATGACAAGAACGGCAATCATTTTTTCCAATGCTTCAGCAAAATTACCAGGGTTCACCCAGATGAACCAAACCAGGAAGGTTACAACTGCAATACCGACAACAATCGGGACAAACACTCCGGAAATCTGGTCGGCAAGCCGTTGAATCGGCGCTTTTGAGCCTTGTGCTTCCTCGACCACTTTAATGATTTGCGCTAGCGCGGTATCTCTGCCAACCTTGGTTGCTTTAATTTTTAAAAATCCGTTCTTGTTAAGGGTTGCGCCTATGACTGGGTCACCGACTGTTTTATCAACCGGAACACTTTCGCCCGTAAGCATAGACTCGTCAAGCGCAGATCGGCCTTCGATAATTTCGCCGTCAACCGGTACTTTCTCTCCAGGCTTTACATAGATGATATCGCCGACAACGACTTCCTCAAGTGAAACCTCGATTTCCTTTCCATCCCGTAGGGCGGTTGCTGTTTTTGCTTGAAGTCCCATCAATTTCTTGATCGCTTCAGAAGATCTTCCCTTCGCTTTGGCTTCAAACAATTTACCCAGTAAAATCAGCGTAATTAACACGGCACTTGTTTCAAAATATAGTTCGACCATATGTTCACCGGTGGTAAGCGATCTGATTGATAGGTACAAACTATAGAAATAAGCGGCAGATGTTCCTAAGGCCACTAATACATCCATGTTGGCACTTCCGTTACGAAGGGCCTTATAGGTACCCACATAAAACTGTTTACCGACAACGAATTGGACTGGTGTTGCCAGAGCTAGCTGCACCCATGGGTTCATCAGCATATCCGGCAGATAGATCCACGAGGTGAATTCAAAATGGCTGACCATTGCCCACAGTAGCGGGAAGGACAGGATTAAGGAAAAGATAAATTTTCCTTGCTGTTTTTCAATTTCCTTTTGCCGGTGGTCAGTGCTGTCTGCTGTTTGATCCTGCTTCAATCTGGCCTCATAGCCAATTTTCTCCACCTTCTTGATGATTTCCTGAATATTGACTTGTGAAGAGTTATACTCCACGCTTGCACTCTCAAGGGCCAAGTTTACGGTTGCTTTTGTAACACCTTCAAGCTTGTTTAACCCCTTTTCAATTCTGGTCGCACAAGCGGCACAAGTCATGCCGATGACATCAAATTCCGCTTTTTCTGTGACGACTCCATAGCCGAGGTCATTGATTTTTTTTACAAAGGTATCAACATTCGTTGTTGTGGGGTCATACTTGATTGCCGCTTTTTCCAGGGCAAGGTTTACATTAGCTTCTTGTACGCCCTCCACTTTATTCAATCCCTTTTCTATTCTGGTCGCACAAGCGGCACAAGTCATCCCGGTAATCGGTAATTGGACTTCTTTCACTAGTTCATTCATATAGCTTCCTCCTATCCACGCTTTGATTTTGTTGGTGTGTGGATGTAGTTTTTATCTTATGTTTATATACTATACCCCCCTACCCCATATTGTCAACGAAAAAATATAAAAATTTTTCCAATTTTTTTAAGACCTTTTCTTACCTTGTTGTAAGAAAAAACTGTTATTCTATTGTTAGCAAAATTTGGGAGGGAATTTAATGAACGTGATTGAGCAATTTGGATTAATCGCTGTTTATCTCGAGGAGTTAAAAATAGTAGAAAATGATGAACTTTTCTTTAAACCGATTGGTGAAGGAAAATGGTCCTCGGCGGCCATTGTGGCACACCTATACTTTTGGGACCAATATATCCAGAATAACCGTTTGCCGTTGATGCTAAAACTAGATTCATTGCCGCGCGGCGAAGTGGATGTCCAGGAAATCAACAATGAGGCGGAAACTTTTGCCCATTCAGGGATCAGCAAAAATGAGTTAATTGACAAATTTATCAGCAACCGGAGGAATCTGATTGAGATACTAGGAATTGTGGACCTTCAAAAGGAATTCTCAATCGGGGAACACAACTTCACAATTGAAAAGTACTTTGAAGGTATGGTGGAGCATGATGAACATCATATGAAGCAGATCAAAGCTATTATTAATTAAAAATGATGCACAAAGTCACGAGATGAGTACCTCGTGATTTTTTTATCAATAAATGAAACCCCTTCCAAAATAAGACATGCTTTAAGAGGCAGGATTTGGCATTTATTTTAAGAACCCACCGGTTATTTTTCCTTCACACCTGCTCACCGCCAGATATCCCATCATTTCATGATTTTTCGACTTTGTGCTGTGATTTTATCAATAGTATGATAAAAGCCAGTTCAAAAAACAGGAGGAGATTCTAATCCATAATTTAAAATTGAAGTACACAAGTGAAATGGAAAAAGCGATGTTGGCGGCACATGGGGTTTGTTATAAAGTTTATAGCCGCAATCATAACGTGAGACTGCAAGTTGAAAAAAGACGGGAACAGGATTATGCTGCCTCACAAATCATGATTGCAGATTTAGGCCGCAGATTTCATACTTAAAATAAAATGGTGCCACGTACAAATCTTGTACGTGGCACCCGTAACTTATCCATTCTTTGTCAAAAAACTCTCCAATTGCTTTAATGGAAATAGGTCCTTTCGCAGTCCTTGCAGCAGAAATAGCCCGTCATCATTTTGATTTCCCTGTTTAATTTCAGCAATTTCATTATGAAGACGCTCCATTTTTTTATCCAATTGTGACGCCATAACAGCCGCTTCCTTTAATTCTGCCACCATATGTTTTGGGACTTCCTGATTATATTTATAATATATTTTGTGCTCCAAACTTGCCCAGAAATCCATGGCAATTGTTCGGATTTGCACCTCAACATAGATCAATTCCTCACGGTCAGACATGAAAATTGGCACCTGTAAAATCAAATGAAGGCTTTGATAACCATTTGGTTTTGGATTTTGAATATAATCCTTATTTTCAACGACGGTTATATCCTTTTGCTTAGCAATCATGTTGCTTAATTTATATATATCAGACATAAAGGAACAGGTGATCCTGATCCCGGCTATATCCCGGACATTTTCTTTTATCGAAGGCAATGAAAATTCGTAGCCTTTTCGGTACACCTTTTTATATATGCTTCAGGTGACTTTAACCGAGATGTTACATGTTCTATCGGATTATACTCATGAATATAATTAAATTCATCTTTGAGGATATTGATTTTTGTATTCATTTCATCCAAAGCGAACTTGTAGGCCATCATAAACCGAGTAAGTTCCACTTTCAATGCTTTTAATTCTTTGATGTCGAAAGCATGGTCCATATTTGATTGTAACGTCCTTTCCTACTAGCTTTCATTTTGGTCTTCGGTTCGTAATTTCATAAGCGTGTCCGGTGGAAAAACCAACCGGCAAACCCCCTTGGCGAGTTCGTAAAGATCCACTTTTTTGCCAACATGAACTCCCTCTTGATGCCCGTTCTCTACCAGTACCATAATCGACCAAGCAACGGTTTCAACATCAATGTCAGGCCATGTTAAGCCGCGTTCCTGTGCCTGGTTTATTCCCGAAAGGATTCCTTCATAGATTTTCTTCCGAGCGACTGCAATGATTTCAGCAAACTCCGGGTCTTTCAAAATTAACTCTGGCAAGACACGATGAAGTCCCGATTTATCTAAGCGGGCCGCATGGGCTTCCAACAGGGAATGCAATTTGGCTACAGGATCGCCCGAGAACCACTCTGGCTCCGGAGGCAGCATCTGCCCAATCCTATCCTCAAGCAGGGATAATAGCAGCTGGCGTTTATCGGAAAAATATCGATAAAACGTACCAATTGCCACTCCCGCATGTGCGGAAATTTCCTTGGCCGTTGTATGTTCATAGCCTTTTTCAATAAATAAGATCAGCCCGCTTTCTTCCAGGGCTTTTCGTTTTTGCTGGGCCCGTTCCTGTTTAGGAACAAATGGAAAGCTGCCAACAGGCAGTTCTTCACGCTCTGACATATGACCACCTCGCCATTATCATAACACAAAACAAAAAATTGAACTAGAGTTCACGTTTTCGTTGACAAGCAGCCTGATTTCGTGCAATACTTGAACTACGGTTCATGTTATATCACTTCCCCGTCCAACACCCCTTGACCAAAACGAAATGACTATAACATGGCCGATACTTTATAAAATTTTTTTAAAACTGCCAAAAGTAAGCAGGATATCAAAATCTTTTTCCGAATAATATAGGTTAAAGTTATTTAATATTGATGTTACTACTTTGAAAGGTGTTGATTTATATGGCAAATCAATCTGAATCCAAAAAAATCTCGGTTAACTCCACGATCTCGTTAAAAGGAATCGTAAAAGCCATCTTCAACGATACCGTTCATGTCCAAATTGGCGGCAAGATTATTACCTTGCCTGTAAAAGATTTTGGCTTGGAAAATTCTACGCAATCATAGTATTTCAAATACAAAGAAGGTCCATCACAACTATGGCGGACCTTCTTTTTTATTTCATCGCAGTCATTTTCTTATAACAATCACAGCAGACAATATGGTCATTTACCATGCCGACGGCTTGCATGTAGGCATAACAAATTGTTGAGCCGACAAATTTAAAGCCGCGTTTTTTTAAGTCTTTGCTCATCCGGTCACTGATTTCCGTCGTTGCCGGCACCTCGCCCATGTCCTTGAAGTGATTTTGAATCGGCTTGCCGTCGACGAAGGACCAGATATAATCACTGAAAGAGCCAAACTCCCCGATTACCTGAAGGAAGGCCTGGGCATTCGTGATGACGGCATTAATTTTCAGTTTGTTTCTGACAATCCCTTCATTATGTAACAGTTCTTCTATTTTTCGCTCATCGTATTTTATGATTTTTTTCGGGTCAAAGTTGTCAAATGCTTTACGGTAATTAGCCCTCTTTTTTAAAATCGTATACCAGCTAAGGCCGGCTTGCGCTCCCTCTAGATTTAAGTATTCAAATAACAAGCGATCATCATAAACAGGTACACCCCATTCATGATCATGGTAATCGATATATAATGGATCTTGATTCACCCAACCGCAACGATTCATACCCATCCTCCATTACGAAAAAATTTCCTTAGTGCCATTATAGAATTTCTTAGACAAACAAAAAAGAGCAGCTCTAAAAGAAATTTTTTCTTTCTAGGCATACTCTTTTACTTTGACCGTTAATGGTGTTCCATCGGCAATGCAACTGGAAATGCACTGTCCGCAACCTGTGCAATTTTCTTTCGATATAATCGGCACACCGTTCCAAATCCTCATTGCACCATCTACCGGACAGGCCCGGACACAATAATCACACATCACGTTTTTATTGGCCAGGCAGCTGGCAGGCTCAACCTTAACATAGCCAAGCTGCGGTTCCTTCTGAAAAAATGTCTGGCTTAAGGCATCAGCTGGACAAACATCTACGCATTTTAAGCAAAAAGTACATGAAGATTGATTTAGATTTAAAAACGGCGTATTTACGAGTTTTGCCCCATCGTTAAGTGTAAATAAAGCAATCGTTTGCTCCGGACAAACCTCCCGGCACTTGCCGCATCTGGTACAGGAAGTTAAAATCTCAAGCTCCCCGCATGCCCCCGGGGGCCGGATAAAATCGCGTTCCATCTCCATTTGCGGGGCAAAAAAGTTCCCTAAGAAACCTACCGTCGATTCCCAATTCAAAGCGAGATATTGCCTTCGGTTCAATTTCTCCGTCATCCGAGACCAGCCGCTTCCTGATAAAACGGTTCATCTTCAAAGTTTGTATAAACAAGGCAAATCCCAAGCACGCCTTCAATCAGTTTAAATTTTTCAGCCGTTAGGTAGCTTTGGTCCACTGTATCGGTTTCAAGCGTCAGAATTACTTTTTTATCTTCATGGATATGGTGCACTTCAACACCCGGCAGTTCCATCAATTTCTCAGCAGCAAAGCCGTCTTGGCCCGGGATTGTCTCCACATAAATTCCTGAAATAACCATTCTGCATACCCCCTGCGGATTAAAGGGTCTGCTGCCGCTTAGCAACAGACCCAAACTTAAGTATTAATTACCAAAAGCCGTTTTTGATTTTGTGTCATTTTGCTGCGCATGGCATTGGACACAGTTATCTCTAAAAACCTTGCCTTTTGTATCATTTTCATAGAAATGGTCTGCAGTCGGTGTTGGTGCTCCTGTTTCGGGTTTGCTGTGACAGGCAAGACAGCTCTTCTCATGCTGCTCTGGATTCCAGCGGTCAATGTGAGTAGCCGGCTGTAACGGCGGTGCATTTAACAGGGTCATGGTGGCTGCATCAGGTCTGCCCTTTTCCGCCAGCTGAACCACATTCACTGTCGCAGACGCAGTTTCCGTTTCAGATGCTGAAGACCCCAGTGAGTTCTGCAGTTTTGTTGCCCCGATGGCTAAAGTTATAACGACGATAAACGCGACGAGATAAACAATTCCTTTTTCCTTCATGATTATTTCACCCCCGTTATGCCTTTACAATTTTAACTGCACATTTTTTATAGTCAGGCTGCTTGGAAATCGGGCGATAACAATCCAAGGTCACAAGGTTATCAATGTTTCTTCAGCAAAGAACGGAACATACACTAGTCCCTTTGGCGGATTGCCGCGGCCTTTTGTGGTCGCCTTCACATTCACCTCTCCCCTGCGGGAAACAACCCTAATCATATCGCCTGTTTTAATGCCAAGTGCTGCTGCGTCATCAGGGTGAATTTCGCAAAGTGCTTCCGGGAATGCCTTGTGAAGCTCTGGCACCCTTCTAGTCATTGAACCGCTGTGCCAGTGTTCTAGGACACGTCCGGTACATAACCAGAATGGATATTCCTGGTCCGGAACCTCTGCCGCATCTTCAAATGGACGGAATAGAATCGCCGGCTTGTGATCGGCTGATTTATAAAAATCGAGATCCTGATATTTACTTCAAACACCGTGAGAAAGAAGTTTTGCCAAAACCTTGATAAATCAACCTCACTATTCACAAAAAGTGAAAAGGAGATTCACAGTTATTGCGAAAAAGTGAATTTTATTCTCAATCAGTGATATAACGTGAAAAATTTTTTCTCAACATTCATGAATATTGAGAACGAATTCCTTTTAAGTTAAATTAATTTAAAATATAAATATAGACTACGCCCAGAAGAAAACAATAAAAGAGAAGGCTCCAGTCCTTCTCTTTTAATAAAGATAATAACAATCCATTTTTTGTGCAGGAAAACGTTATATCCTTTTACCTCTTTCTCCTGTATTATTGATTACTCTTTCATTTTCGTAAATGATTGTTTGACTTAGATTTTCTTCAATTTTATCAAGTTCCAAATTAATTTTTTCAATGATTTGAGGTATATCGCCTAATGCACTTTCAATATCGTTGGTTTGATTTGTTATGTTTCTTAAAATATCTGCTCTTTCTTCATTTATCCTATCTTGAGCTATTTGAAAGGCGATTTCCAAGTCTTCTGGTTCCCCTGTATGGTACAGATGGGATTCTTGAGCATAGTCTGAAATATCAGGTTGATAAGCTGCTAATTCAGATAATTCTGCTTCAATAAAATCCATTCGCTCATTTAGCAACTTTAAGTATTCAACCACAGGAGTTATATCAACTTCATCCTTGAATTCTTCAATTATTTCAGAGATAAAATCTTCAACACTGTACCACATTTTTTTAAAATCTTCCCATAAATCCCTCGAAACAGACCCATCAAAGAAATCAAATATCTTTTCATCCCGACAATATTCCACTTCTGCAAAAGTGAACAGTCCTTCATCCAATCTTGCTGCAACATTTGCAGACTCCCTCAGCATTTCCTTCATAAATTCATGGACCACATTATAATACGAGGTGCTGAATCTTTTTGAATGCCTGATTATTTCAGGAATGAGGACATTATTTATCCTATCTACATCGGCTTTATTTTTGATGATAATCCCGGCCTCAAAATTGTTTTGGCTTTCATCTGAAAAATTGGCTGAACCAATGTAAGCCACATTATCGGTGGTTATTATTTTAGAATGGTTCTCGAAGTTAAAGTAAAGGGTAACATCACAATCGAAATTTACTGAATCTAGGGTATCACAATAATACTCTATATTTTCTAATGCCCGTTGCGCTGGTGTTTTCCATGTTTTATATTTTGGTATTACATAAGTTTCAAAACGGCTCGGTATGTTGGTTATAATATTAACGGATACCTTTTCATCTATTTCATATAGCTTTTCTATTAAGTCTGAATCGTTCTTAGAAATATTGAACGTAACAATGTTTACTGTCCTAGTATTTTCGAAATCATCCAATACTTCTTGGTAACCGAAAGAATCCTTACTAAGATTAATTACTGCATCTGTTACATTAATCTGCTTCATCATTTTTCATCCCCTCCATTTATTCTTCGTTTCTGTTTTGTCAATGACAATTATTCCGTCAATAAAATTCTATCTATATTTTAGCAGAAACCTAATGCTGACAATAAATAATAAACGACCAAATAAAACCCAATATACGATGTTTGGTTAGCATGAGGATTGGAACCCGTTTTTCATGTTAGCATTAATTTTATTTAGAAATCGCATTAAAATTTAACACAACCTTGAAAAAAATATAAAATGGAATTAGCAATTAGGTATTTTAACGAGGTGTAAAAATGTCCGATACATACTGCAGTACATGTTACGAGGAACTGGAAGAGGCTTTTAACAAATACGGAATAATACTGACTGATGATGATTATGAATGTATTTCATGCAATACTGGTATTGAAGTAGGGGATATGTATTATTGCATAGACTTCAGTGAAGTAGTATTAGCGGTCGACGAACTAGCAGAAGTGTTATCTCAGTACATTGATGCCTGTTTCAATTGTAAGGGAAGAGAGATTGATGATTATTATTATGCTTGGAACAAGGATGCAGATAGTGAAGAATATCAAGAAAAATCAGTAGGTACATCTATAGAAGATTTTTTATTTAATCATGATATTCCCGAATTAATTCATAATGAATTAACAAAGCAGTTACAATGTCAACACTGCCATTATGGAAAGGACCCAATGCATCCAAAACACAACCCAGATGGAGGCATTTTTGAACTATACGATGAGGTTTATACCCAAAAGGAAATTGATGATTTTTGGGGATTTGATTATGAGGAGTTTTCCGAATTCGCAGCTAGGTATGGAATTACCCTTGGTAAAATGGATTTTAGTGATTTTAAAGAATACATTAGCAAAAACCCGTTATTAGCATTTAAACATCCTGTTGGTCAAAATATTTATGATGTACTTAAGAACCACTTTGAAGCTGAAGACTATATTGTACTGAAGAAAGGGAATATATTGTACCGTGGGAGGAGCCGTAAGATTGATGCTGAAATGTTTATGGACAAACAGATGTGGAGCCCACCCAGAGGTGTTGCCTCGCATGGTCGATACAATCTAATTGGAACCTCGGTTTTATATTGTTCTGACAAGGTAAAATGTATCCCATTGGAAATACATCCTGGACATGATGAAGCAGTAGATATTGGTATTTTCGAAACTAAAAACGATTTAAAATTATTAAATATCGATTTCTTTGAAAACTTCGGTGGCTTCTTCAGCGAGAAGGATGAGGATACAAAAACATTAAAAGAAGTTTATTTGCTACCGAATTTCATCAGAGATTGCTGCTATGAAATTGGTTATCATGGGGTTAAGTATGAAGGAGTTCATCAAGAAGAGAACTACACTAATTACGCATTTTTCAACATCGTAGCCGGTTTTGATATTCAGGTGAAGAAAGTATATACATTGGATATGAAAATTAAATATGTGGTTGAAATGGAAGACTAATACTATATGTATTTATGCAAAATTATTATCTAAAGGGTGAGGAAAGTTGAACCATAAAGATATAGAAAAATTTCTAACGAACCAAGGTCTTACATTTGAAAAGATTTTAAATGAAAGAGTATATAACTTTAAAAGGGTGAAAATACCAGAACACAAATTAAACCTTATTAATTCATACTGTTTAAAGGAAGGCTGGTACTTGGTCGAAGCTGGGAGAGACATTGATGACCCATACTATATATATATGAATATAAGACCTGCAGAAGAGTTTAAAGTTAAGGTTATAATTAGTAGTGATGGTTCAAGTTATTGGTATAGAAAGGATAGTATTTTTAAGGCGAAATTCAGTGACAAAATGAAAGATACATATGAAGTGATTGAACCAACTTATTCGAAGGGAAAATCTATTCATAAGTCCCACTCAGAAATTATAGAACTTCTGTAGAACATTAGAGAAATGGACCGCCATCGTTAAGCGGTCCTATTTTTTTGAGAAAAGATTATTTAATCAAGTAATAATAATCCTATTTAGGAATTTCGCTTTGTTTAATTAAATTTGGTCTCAAATTCATATTTAACTACTTCAGGTATATACCTGCTTCTTTTCTTTAACATATTGTAGAAATACCGATATTTTTTTTGATGGGTGATAAATAAATTCTCATCAAAAATGTTCATATCATATACCATAAAATAATCATTTTCTTTTAGAGTACAAAATGGATAGAGGTCCAAAATAAGAAGCGGATTTGATGTATGAGGAATAAATAGTTCGAAATCTGCAGAAACAATGAAATTATTATCTAACCATTCGAGTGGAGTTTCTCCTTTGATTAGAAACCACCCTTCTGGAGTTAGTTGGATATACATTTTCCCATTATATGTTACATATCTCGCCAAACCCAAGGTTTGAGCTTTCTCTGGACCAAGAGTTATCGACGGCACATAGGCAAGCCGAACCCATTCTTCTCGTCTGTCCTGTAACTTACCAATAGTGCTTAATAGCTCAAAGATATTATATGAATCTGCTTGATAATTATAATACCGTTTTAATCTTTCGTGGCTTTCTTCTAGTTTCCATTGCGAAAAGATATTTTCATTAAAATAAAGCTTTTTATTCTCCCTTAACACCAATTTTTCAGAAATTAAATAAGAAAATAAACGTCTTATCATATTGCTGTCATTATTAGTAATAAAAAGTGCTTGTTCTATTTTATTAAGTTCTTTTACAAAACGTTTTTTCGTTTCATGAATTACCTTTTCTTCCTTCATGTAAAGGAGCAATTGAATGCATCTTAAGAAATAACTTGGTGTAAATCTATGCTTAATGTCTGGAAGCTCAGATACTACTAAGGACCTTCCATTCTGCCATAACACTGAAAATAAATCTTCTGGAACAGTATTGTTAACCATGCAGCCAAATTTAGATAGTTCCTTTCGATTTTCATTCTTAGGTGGAACTCCTGTAAAAACAAATTTAAATAATGAATTCAGAGAATCATTGCTCATTTTAGGAAAGACTGTATTCATCAAATAAGAAAAGTTTAATAATTTTTCACAAACTTTAATCACATACCACCTTTTTGTAAAATTATCTTCTATATGCACTTCTAATTCTTTTGCAATTGTTTTTATTTCTTGGACCTCTAAAGTTAATAATGCTTCTTCTAAGTTCAAATATCCTCCCCTCCATCCAATAACTGTTCTAATGTAATAATTCTAAACAAAAATCCATAATTAATGAGGCTTCTCTTTCTTCTAAAATAGTCCTTTTCTTCAATTGTATTACTTGTTACCAAAGAAAAGAAATGAGCATCTTGTTTTTGATTTTCTGATGGAAGCAATTTACCTATCCGAAGATACTCTTCTCTTCTTGAGCCTTTTTGATAGGAAATCGAAATCATTGTATCAATCTCTTTTAGTTGTTTTTTCTCAATCATGAGTGATGCAGTTATCATATTTTGAATGCTTTTATCATTCCATGCTACATTTAAACGTTGTATCTCATTCGGGGAAATGTTACTTGTTATGACAGGCAAATCTAAGTATTCTCCATAAAAATCTGCTAAAGGTAACCGATAAGAAACAATTAATGTACGGTCTCCAGGTCTTTTCTGAAGGATATATTCAAGAGCTATTTTTTTCGATTCATTCTTAGCAGCAATATTTCTTCTTTCGGAATCATCCTTGGCTCTCGAATATTTTTCTTTTTCTAGTTCTGTTAGAGGGATTTTAATTTCAAAACAATGGACGGGCACCTGAAATCCTAATTTTCTTAAGGTTTTAGGTAATATTTCAAACCATTTAGGACCTACAAGTGCAAATACTCTATTTCCATTGTTATCTGCCCGCGCAAGGGTGGATGTTAAAGCTATTTTATACGATGACCTTACATTAATTGCTTGTTCATAGTTTTCGGCTGGTAATTTATGAGCGTCATCATAAATTACAATTCCAAATTCGCCTATTGAATTTAGATTTTTTACCACGTCTTCATATGTCCCAATGGTAATAGGTTGTTGTTCAACTGAAGTATCAGAGATTAATCCGATTTTTTCCTGGGGATAATCAGATTTCTCCTCTAGTTCCACTATCCATCTCTCTATACTGGAATCATTCTCCGTCACAATTAGGGTAGTCGTTTTCAAACGTTCTATTATACTAAGGGCAACAAGAGTTTTACCTGAATTTGGGGGCATTATAATCGTTCCACCGCCGCCAGCGTACTGATGATACTTTATAAATGACTTGACGGCTTCCTTTTGATATTCAAACAGTTCTATTTCATTTCCATATGTATCTTTGGATAGAACATTAAAATCAAATACATCACTAACTTTTTTGGTAACATCTTTTACGAATAAATCGTACTTAAAAAGAATTTTCTTGATTTCTGCTTTCTCCCAATACGGAAAAGTGATTGAACGTTCATCTTCATCAATTGCCCTGATATCTATACCTTCAATCCCTTTTATAAAAGTAATGATTTCATTATTTCTTCCTGTAAGGACAACATAATCCCTATCGGAATGGAATTCAAGCAGTCCGAATTCCCTTATATTTTTTTTGATTTTTAATTGGAATGATTCTGTCATTTCGTTTTGAGTGTTTTCATGAAGAAATGAAATAATTTCATCGTCCGTAATTCCCTTAGCCGCAGCAGTCCATAATGAATAAGGGGTAAGTTCAAAGGTACTCACTTCCTCTGGAGCTTTTAATAAATTTGAAAAAGTAATGAGTTTTTCTTTTAGTTTTTCATCTTCGTCTAACCAATCAAGTAAATAAAACAATCCACTATACTCATGAATAATAAGTGGTTTTTTGTACAATTGATAGTCCCCCTCTAAATTGTTATGTTATACGATTGATTTATTTACATCTTCAATCAGGTCCAACAATCTTGGTAAATCAATTAAAATGATAGGTTTATCTAATACATATTTAATAGCTGGAGCTGTAAAATACCCCGTTGTAACATAAAGACCTTCCTTGGCCTCCATGTCCATTATGGCGCTATGAAACTTTTGAATATCTGGTCTTGTTACTTTCGTTGCATTATATCTCTTGCATTCCACAATTAAAATGTCATTACCTTTTCTTAAAATAATATCTTTACCACCATCACCTGTTATAGGGGTTAATGTAGTTTCATATCCCTTCATGCTAAATAAATCTCTAATATATTTCTCGAATTCAAAGGGCTGCATAGATTTAAGCTTGTCGGCTTTTGCATGCATTAATAAATTCTCTTTCCTTTGAGAGTGTCTGATAAATTCTTCCTCTCTTTGACGTTCGGCTTTTTGTACCAGATGGTTTTGGATTAGGAGGAATGTAACCACTACAATAGTAATTGCAGCAACAGCAAGCATTGTCCAATCTAGAAAGGTAAATTGCATTATTTTAAATTGCAAATAATTAATAAATTCCTTAAACCAATTTAATAACCCTTGAAAAAAAGCATATAAAATGATGCCAATCAAAATTAGCCCTTCCAATTGGCGTAGGCTTTTTAAATTTTTTCTCCTTCTTCGCCTTCCCACGAGAACACCCCCAATTGTCCTATTTATTCCTTATTCCGAATTTCAAAGGAATATTCTCCAAGAAAATTGTTGATGCATTTTTAAACGTGTAAAATTCAACACTTCTCCCCAAACGGAATTTCCAGAAAGGTTTTCAGGTGATTTAAAGAAGCTCATAGTTTTTATAACTGAACGAGCTAGACTGTTAATTTCCAGGCTGACCTTCGATGAAAAAGTTCTTTAGGGAAGCTGTTATTATATGTATTTTACTGTGAGTTTGGGATTTAGATGCGGACCAACTTGTTTTTCAACTGTATTCATCCCAATATATCCAAAATTACATTATTATATTTTTCTACTAATTTAGCAAATATTACTAGGTAATATTGTCTATCCTTAAATTTTTATATAAAATAATGGTAGATTTTGTAGAAATATGGAGGTCATAAAAATGTATTCGCCTAATTCTCCTTTTATATCCCGAGTTAAAATAAAGAATTTCCGAAATTATAATGAAATAGATGTGAATTTAAATCACAAACAAATAATTATAGGTGAAAATAACGTTGGAAAAACAAATTTTTTAAGGGCGATACAACTTATTCTTGACCCACAACTATCAGATGAAGACCGTTTTTTGTTGGAATCAGACTTCTACGGGGGACTAAATAATCCGATGGAAAACGGTGAAAAAATTGAAGTCATGATTGAAATTCAAGGTTATGAACATAACAAGACCATCTTATCAACATTATGTGATGCAACCGTTTCAACTTCTCCCAAAACTTTACGTTTTACTTATGAATATTACCCTGCTAAAAAGGTAAGTGGCAAATATCAGTATATGTATCGTATCTATCAAGGAAATGACGTTGATAATGCCTTTACACCATTTCTTCGCCGTTATTTAAATATTAAAGTAATCCCTGCAATACGTGATGTAGAATCTGAGATGAGGAACAGTAGAAGGTCTCCGGTTAATCAGTTGATAAAGCAATATGAAATCAATAAGGAAGAACTTCAATTTATTGCAAAAGAATTAAAAGAAAAAAGCGATGAGGTGTTGTCCATTGATGAATTACTGGACTTAACCGAAAATATCAATAAAAGATATTCGGATATTATAGGGACACAAGTAGACGCTGCCGTGTCATTAGAAACGATTGATGTGGACCCTAACAGGTTATTAAATACCTTAAAGTTAATGATTGGTTCCAATGCAAAGCGACCTACAAGTGATACAAGCCTGGGATTAAATAATATCCTTTATATTTCATTAATCCTACTTTCACTGGAAGATAACACAATACCTTCCATCCTAAAAATAGATAGGTATGAAGAGTTACTGCAGGAAGCAGGACATGAAATCATGCAGGAATGCTATAAGAAAAATACTAAAAAGGATAAATTAATATTAAAAAAGAACATAACGGCTAGCAAACGAAAGAAATTATATGAATTTATGGATAATCATTCATCCAATAAGGGTGTTACCATTTTAGCAATTGAAGAACCTGAGTCCCATTTACACCCTGCCCTTCAGCGAATCATTTATAAAGATGTAATGAAGCAAAATACATCATTATTAATGACTACACATTCACCTTTTATAACATCCGTAGCTCCAATTGATTCCATCGTTCATATGCGATATTCAACAAAGGGAACGGAAGTAAATACGACGGCTTCCCTTAAGCTTGAGGACCGAAATCAAAAAGATTTGGAGCGCTTTGTTGATGTTAAACGAGGCGAAATTTACTTTGGAAAAGGCGTAATTTTAGTGGAAGGGGATGCTGAAGAATACCTTATTCCGAGTTTTGCTGAAAAGTTAGGAATGCCATTAGATAGTAAAGGACTTATCTGCTGCAATATCAGCTCCACAAATTTTAAGCCTTATGTTCAGTTTTTAGATGCACTGGGCATTCCTTATGTGGTTGTCACCGATGGAGATTACTATTTTGTTGGTAAAGTAGATGGGAAGGATAAAAAGATTTTTGGGAAAATGGCAATTGATGCTCATACTAGGTTCGGTTACGATGGGAACGACAGAGTGGCAAAACTTTTAATTGATACAAACAAAGTAAAACCAAATAAAGTTCCAAAAGATTACCCATCACAGGATATCTTTTTTAAGAATTATGGTTTTTTTATTGGTATGTACACAATGGAAATTGATATTTTCAAAAAAACGGTAAATGAAAAAGATAAAGAAATCATTATTAAATTATTCAATGACCTCACATTAGGTAAAAAGCAACAAAAGGAGAATTTTAAAAAAGCATTTAATAACGGGGATTTTGTCTCCTGTCTTGCAAAAATTGAAAGCAGTAATTCTAGTATTGGTAAAGGGCGCTTCGCTCAACAATTCTCTATTGATTGTAACTTGAATCATATACCTGACTATATAAAAGAGGCAATCGAAACTATTTACAAAAAAGTAGATGATATTTAATGGACTTATTTGCACAAAAACTTCAGCAAATACAAAAGGATAGGGAGCAGTTAGAAGCGTTTGAATCGAATACCAGCACTGTTGTTCTAGCTGGCCCTGGGAGCGGTAAAACGACAGTATTAACATTGAAAATATTGAAATTATTAAACGAGAAGATTGATATACCAAGAGGATTAGCTTGTATTACTTTTAGTAAAGAGGCAGCCAAAGAGTTTACTACCCGAATCAAAAAAATGGGTTATCAAAGGAGAAATAACGTGTTTTTAGGGACTGTTCATGCATTTTGTATCGCCCACATTTTAAAACCGTTCGCCCACCTTTTTGATGATGGTTTTCCTATTCCATTAGATATTATTACAGAAAGCGAAAAAAGAAGTCTTTATAAAGCAATACAAGAAAAGTTTAGCTTAGACCCATGGGACTATACAAAGGAAAGATTAGACACAGAAAGATGCCATTCAATTAAAGGCTTAAGTAAAGTTCCTTATACTCCTAATCCTATTTTAACTGATGCGATAAAAGATTATGAGCGAAGGTTAAGAAATTTGGGTAAAACTGATTTTATTGAAATTATTAAATATTCCAATGAACTAATTGTCCGTGAAGATTATGTACGCCAATGTTTGGAAGCAAAATTTCCTTGGATACTTATTGATGAATATCAAGATAATGCAAAACCAATGCATGAAATGATATTAGCTCTCCTTCGAACAACGAATATTAAAATTTTTGCAGTTGGGGACCCTGACCAGTCAATCTATAGCTTTAACGGCGCAATACCTGACTTTTTACTAGAATTACATGTTAATCCTGAACTAAAATCTATCCATTTAAAAACCAATTATAGAAGTAATCAAGAAATAATCGATGCTTCATCAATTGCACTTAATTTGGATGACCGTGAATATAAGGCAGGAACAAGACACGGGGAATCAGCAGAGTTTCACTTTATTACATGTGATAAAGAACTAACCGACCAATATGATTATGTTATTAATACAATAATTCCACAGTGCAAAAAAGATGGGATAGAGTTTGATGAAATATGTGTGTTAGTGAATAGTGGGGCGGCCGCCAACACTTTAGCTTCAATAATGGAGCAACATAATATCCCCTGTTATTTAGCTAAATTTGATTTTGCAAATAGCGATGTGGTTTTATGGTTAAAAGATTGCACTTCTTGGTTAACAGACCCATCATCCAAACTGTTCACAGAGATATCTGATTTCTGGATTAAATTATGCATGAACTTCTCAACTAATTTTTTAGAAGAAGAGCAAATTATATTAAGAAAAAATTTTTATAGCACCCTTGTTGCTAGTAAAAAAAATGAGCAAAATTTATTGGACTGGTTAACTTTTCTAGAACAACACCTTAACCTTATTCAAACAGTAAAAAATGTAGATAAATACAAGGAGGAACAGAAATACTTAGATAATTTATTCGAATCCGCTAAAAATGGAAAATACAAAACCTACGATATAACACAGTTTTCATTGCTTGGAAAACCTAACAATCAAGTTACCATTTCAACTAGGCATAGCTCAAAGGGATTGGAATTCGAAGTTGTTATCATGTTGGGAATGGAAGATGGGATTTTTCCTTATTATAAAAACGTGGATGATGCGAATAAGCTAAATGAAGACCGAAGATTATTCTTTGTTTGTTTAACAAGAGCAAAAAGAGTTTGTTATCTGTTAAGATCAAAAAGGTATTTGAAAAAATCAGGATATGGATATAATCGGAAAGAGCCTTCGATGTTTTGGATTGAATTATACAATGCATGTCGTGAAAAAAACATTTCAACGTTTATAAATTAATAATAAATAAGTGATTAGATAGCAAAAGAGCTATCTACGAGGTTGCTTAAACAAAAAAACTTTTTTTCCTAAAAGAACTTACAACACCTGTAATAATCAAAGCGAGCATTAGACAAAATTTTATGCTCGCTTTTTTAATTTTAAAACAGCCTCTACACAAAATAACATCTATATATTCTTCAACTACACCATCATCACATCCCTTAATCTCCATCAGAGCTTTCTTTGTTTCCTCAACTGAAATATACTTACTCTCACATCCGGTCCAAGCTTTTTGTTTAGATGTTATTTTTCCTTCATCAATCCAACGATAAATTTTCGATTCCCCGACTTTAAAAACTTTCTTCAACTGTTTTACTTTGAATCCGTGAGTTTCGATTATATCGAGCGTTTTCTTTCGAATAAAGCAATCTAGGACTTTAACATTAATATAGATGTCATTTAAACTCTTTGGGTTCTGTAGTGTAGCAAAGTGCAATTCTTCGTTCAGCAATAATTCGATTAATGAAGCACTATCTACTTCATATGGTCTAAGGTACATAATTACCTTTTTTAAACCAACCCAATTTGAATCCTTCAAGTAATTCCTTCTTTGACAATGAAATTAGATTTTGAAAAAATCGTTCTGCCTCTTCCCTCTTTATATACCATATCGGATATCCATCTTTTTTCGGTCCATGAAGAACGGGGATAAGTTCCATTTCTAAAAGTCCAGTTGCCATATGAAATGTAACACCTAAATAGTTCATTAGCTTGGATATATTCAAGCATTCTTTTTTCATTTTTAGATAATCAAGAACACTTTCTTTCAATTAGATAAACTTTCTTTTTACCTAAATCTGAATCGTGAAGCTTTATCAATCCGAATTGACACAAATTTTGAAAGGTACCCCATTCTGTTTTCAACATGTGAAGAGCTTCAGAATGAGTAATATATTTTTTATGCTGCTTGTTTCCTTTAAACAATGTATTCTTATTGATATTTATATCAGTAGACTCCATAAGGTTCGCCTCATTAATCATTTTTAAATGATGGTAATCAGCATTATAAGAATCAACTGACTTTACCTTTGTTTTATGAAAAGCACATAGTATTTCAGGTAAATATTTATTGGGCTCAACAGTAACAAAATGGGCAAGAGTTGTAATGAACCGCATCATTACTATATTTCTTTTTTCTGATCTGCGTTTTAAGAAGTTTATTTTTTTAATGGGACTAATGTTTCTAAATGATGGAAGCTCTATGGCTTCCTTCAAATTCACTAGAAAACAGAATTTAAAAAATAGAAAAAAATAAATCCCCCAGGAATCCCATTCATTTTGTATCGTTGGATATTTTTCTTTTATATAATCTTTGGGTTGAATGGCATGATTTAATGCTTGCATGATAGAAACATAGGAAGGTGGACTGAACCCGAGGTTATATCCAAGGGGATATCCTGAAAACTCATCCACAACTAACGTTATAATAAGTAAGCTTTCAGCATTCTATCTGTTTCTTGTTTCCCAAAATAGTAATTTGTGTGAGCTTCAACAACCACTTTTTTTGCTCTTAATAGGTTGCTTTCACACATTTTTTCTATTTCATCTTTAGAAATATTGAAGTTTTTAAAAAGGTCCCTTTTCGTGTAATACAACTGCTTCCGCTTTGTAGTAAAAAAAACATCAAATGTTTCTATGTTTCTTGGAAACATTCCGTTTCTTATTTGAGTCTCTTTAAATGACTCCAATTCTTTTTTTATAAAATCAAACTCGCCATGGTTGGATATAAAATTCAAAAAATGTCTTTTTCTATACTTTTTGCGTGATGAATCACTTCTATAAAAAACGTTTAAGGCATGGATAAAATGATTCGGAAAGTTATCAACCACCATCCAATACATATTTGCAAAAGAAACGGCGTATTCTTCTTGATTACCGGATTTTAATTTAATCTTGCTTCCTAAGAAGTTCGCTTTTGTGTCAACGAAGCTTTCAAAACCATCAAATACTCGAAACAACGAATCAAATAGAATCATGACTTGAATTGATGTTAACCCTCTAAAGCCTTTTTTATTATCTCCGTTAATCAATTGTTGAAATTGATACTGTGCCAAATGAATATAATCATGCTGTTTTATTTCTAATGGTTCTGCAAATTCCAAATGAAAATAACAATGACTGCAATTGCCACGGATTAATGCGTGCATCTGAATTTCGTTATAGCAACCTGGGCATGTGTCTATTAAGAAAACATTATGCTTTGCACACATACTGATTGGTTTTAATTCCCATAAATATTGATGAGCTTTGTTATCTGCTAAACATTTTGGACAATATTTTATTCCTGAACGATGGAACCACATTTTGATTTGACTATCGTTCAGGTTCTTTAACATGGAGTGATAAGATTTGGAATATAGTACATTTTTGTCATTGCCGCTTAATACTGATATTTTTTCACATGCCTCATCATCAACTAGATTCAACGGCAACTCCCACCACCTTACTCCTAAAACATGTCCGAAAGGAATCGATGAATCTAGATGGTTGGTGAACTATAGCCGATATAAATAACTAATTAAGCTTTCCTCTGGATAGATTTCAAAACGATTAATAAAAGGTCTGATGTTTATCGCTCCTTATTTTTTTTACCGAGAGTATTCACCTAAACTTTTAATTTTATGCATATTTTTATAGTTTTTAAGAAAAACAAGGATAAATACTTATATCAATAAGACATTTAAAAGTATAATAGACAGAGAAAATTTAAACTTAGCAAGGATGGTTCCATGTTCATTTATCAATTGTTAAAAGAATATAAGCGGCAATTCGGCTTTAATAGTACGTTTCTTCGAAATGTAAAAATTAATGGCTGGATTATCCTTTACCTTTTAACCAGTCTTTGTTTTCCAGTAATCATTTTTTTATTTTTTTATGGCAAGGAAATAAAGTGGATGGTTTTAAGCATTATTATTTATTTTTTAGTGCTTTATTTTGGCGGAGAGCAGCATAAACGAAAAATGATTAAATTTAAACCTTCAAATACTCTTGCTTTCAATATAGAGCCTTTTAGGAAAATGCTAAGCGAGACTTTTTCAATTACAACCGATGAACAATTGTTAAGATTGGATGAAATCATCAAAAGGGAAATTGCGATGGTCGAATATAATCGGAAATATCCACTTTCTGATATAATCAGACAATTAGTTGTTGCTGTTCTGGTTACGGGATTATTGTCATATGCGTTTTTTGAAATCAGAGATGGGAATATGGAAAAAGCTACACCTTTATTAGCCATCTATTTACTCTTTATTGGTTTAACCTTCATGGTTGGTGGGGTTTTAAAACAAATGAGGGAATTTGGAGCGAGTTCTCACCTAAATGACATTTCTTTTCTAATTCAATTATCGTTGCTGGATAAATCCATTAATACCAATAGAGAGGAATTCCACGAAGAAAGCAGCATCAGTCAAATACCATCTCGAAAGGAAAAGCATAAATAAAGAATTTTATTAACTTAAAAGAAATTTATTTTTGGTATGATGAGGAGATATTGGATTGAAAGCAGTAGAAATTGATAACAAAGAACTATTATTAGCTATGAATCACTTGACAAACCAAATAGGACAAACTTACTTCAGGCTTTAAAAGAATTGGCGATTAGATATAATAATGACCCCTTGGAAGGAAAACGAATAAAAAATCGAATCGTCCATTTAGCAGATACAATTAAAAATGATGGTTTATAAAAAAAAATAAATTTTGGTCTTGGGTGGAGAAATTTTTACTCCACCTCTTTTTTTAACTTAAAAGTTTAATATATAAAGAAAAACATATTTTTTTACCTAGAAATTACAGGAAATACATCGATGTTTCTAGAAGTTTTTTATTTCTGGAAAATAATCGTCTAAAGGTTGATACAAAATGGCAACCAAGGGTTTGAATAAAAAACCAATTAATAACCGGAAAATTCCTAGAAACAAACGGAAATTATATCCAGTTGTTGACAGCCTAACGCTGTTTCGATTGCACCATGCAGATAAAGTGTGGAAAGACAATTTAAAAAGCCAATTACAGTTCGAGGAAGACCTTGTGTGACCGTCTAGTTAAATGAACAGTTTTTGCTTATATAAGTGACACATTTAAATGGAAATTAGATTAAAACCAATATCCTTTGACAAGGAGCCTCTACGAACATGATTCTATTATAAAACGAAGTCATACTGTTTTTGGCAAATAAAAAGGCAGTATATAATCCCATTTCTAATGATAAAATGGAGGTTTTTGCTGACGGTACCATAATCTTATATTAATTTCAGGTATGTCAGAAAAGGATGGTTAACTTAACCATCCTTTTTTATTACTCCTTTGTTTCTGTTGATAGTACAGTATGGTTACATCCCTTTGTACCTTGTGTATTTTCTGATAGTTTTCAGTAAATCATTTAGTTATTTTAACCCTTCATTCCATTATAATATAAATAACTAGAAGTAGGGACAAAATTCTAATAAATATATACAAATTTTGAAGAGGTTTACGGTGAACGAGGAAAAGAATTTATCGAGGTCCATCATGTAAAACCATTACAAACTTTAAAAGGAGATGAGCAGCCATTTGACCCCAGAACGGACCTATTACCCGTTTGCTCTAATTGTCACAGAATGATACACAGAAAACCTGATTATGTACTTTCTATAGATGAGATGAGAAAAATAGTAAACAACAAATTATGAGTAAAATAAATTCTATGAACATGATACATTGGTAAATTACACAGCTAAAATTCATAAACTGTACAAAGCATTGGATTACTTGTATTGGGGCGATAAGGATGAAGAGTATAAATGAATTAATTGATGGAATATCATCAATCCTTAAAGAAGAAGAAAAATCATATGATTTACCTCATGTTTGTGTAAGATACGGCTTGGAAAGTGGAGATGAAGCGGAAGCAAATTCTAGTAAAAGAGTTTATGTACAAAGAAGACTTAAAAGCAAAGACAAAGGATTTTTAATAGAACTAGCTAAGAAGATAATTAAGGATTACGGTTCCTCAGCAATTGACTTAGTAAAAATTGTGCAAAGAATAGACCCAACTGGTCTTTATGCGATAAGTGAAATAACCAGGAAAAATATTATGGATGACCTATATTTGAGAGGCAACATTCATGGGAAATCTGAATTAATAGAATTCCTAAAACGTATTTGGGATTTAGAAAATATGCCATCAACTGATGCTAGATTTAGAAATGCATTGGGAGATATTTCTCAACATGTAATTAATAATCCAGATTGGGATGATAATGATTTATTCGAAAATTGCCTAAAAATCTTTGCTGTTCCGGATGAAACCTTTATTCATTTTCTGGAACAAGTGGTACACCCATCCGTCCGTCAACATGATGAACAAACAGATTATATCAAACTAATTAATTACCATTTAGTTAGGGATGGGTTTCAAATTGTACAAACGGATAGCATTTCAGGTTACCCAGTTTTTAAAATAAACAATGTTCAGGGTGGGGTTCAGGGGATAGCTAAAAACATTATTTTTGCTGCAGTTGGAGCCAAACCAGAGATTGTTATTATCGATTCCATTAATAACGATATTAAAATAGTAAAAAACGAAAAAAACTGCCTTGTATATGACCTACCTATTCCAAGTACAGGTTTATTATGGAATGACCTAGTAAAATGGTGGGCGGGTAAAAAAAATGTGTTAATAACAGATATAGAGATTGAACAAACCCTTTATAAGCGATTAGCTAGTTCATTAGATTCTGAGCCTGAAAAAACCCTTTTCTTTAATTATTACAAGTTTTTCAAGAACGAATTAAAAGAAAATTTCCCTGCACTGATTCCGCAAGTTTATTTACATTATGACCCTTACACGATAAAACAAAGAAAAAATTCAATTGTTTTACCTAGGCAAAGAATGGATTTTCTTTTATTACTCCCTAATAAACAGCGAGTTGTTTTAGAAGTTGACGGCAAACAACATTACTCAGATGGGGATATATCAAGCCCGAAGAAATATTCGGAAATGGTAAGTGCTGATAGAGAATTAAGACTTAATGGATATGAAGTATACCGCTTTGGCGGTTTTGAGTTAGTGAATGCGGAAACGAACATACAAATGATAAAAGATTTTTTTGAAAGGCTATTTATCAGGCATAGTATTAAGGTTGAATAGCTTTTTCTGAATAAAAGGAGAAAACGATGGATATTAAAAAGGTCAAATTCAAAATTACGGATGAGGAAGGTTTTGCTTTTCTCGATGACATAAAAGTTGCTGAATTCGAATTTTATGAAGATTCGAATGGGCGAAAATGGATAAATAATATTGCTGTTAAAAAGGAATATCAAAAAAGAGGGATTGGCACTGAAATGATTCGTTTAGCGGTTGAAGAATTTGGAGAAGTGTACGCTTCTACTGCCAGCAAGATGGATGGAAAAGATAATGATTATGATACTAGACATTTGTCGACGGAAGGAGCAGCATTAGTCAATTCCAGTATTCGAAAAGGCATATTAAAAAAAGAATGGGTTTTTAATCCTTACTTTATTTACGAAGATGATGATTTCGAAGAAGGCGACGACCCCGAGTATTGGGAATATTTAAGACAACAATGGGAAGAGAAAAAGGAAGATGAATAAAAGCTTGGTCAATAATGACCAAGCTTTTTTATCCATTTAACATTTTTAAATTATTGAATCGCTTCCATGAATTGTTCATCTCTTTCGCTTTTTTGCGCCCATTTTCGCTCCGTTAAATAGGCATAAGCCAAAGGAGCGCTTAATATATCCTTTTGGTATTTATTCGTGTTTTTTATTGTATTCAAGACCGCCACTGCAAGCGAAAGTGTTCCACTAGTAATACCGATTTCACCAGAATTCTGTATTGCATTTGCAAAACCGAAAGCACTCGCTGAAAGCGAACCAAAAGTAATATAATCAAAGACTTTCCATTTATCCCTCATTTTTTCTGCAATAGAACACTTTTCTTCTTCAATCTCATTAATAAGGAATTGCAGCCTTTCATCATGCATATCTTTTGGAGCAGAATCAATATTTAATAATTCCCGTTCAATGTATTTACGAAAATCTTTAAGCTGTTTTTCATGTTTTGATTTAAAATCATAGAGGTCACCAAATTTGGTAATTTCCATTGGAGTAGGAAAAACATTATTAAGTATTATTTTTCTCAATCCATTCCGATTAATAAATCTTCCCTGGGATTCCGTATCCACTGTTATTCTTGTCTTAATACTTGCCATTCTGTCAGTCATGGGCTGGCTACCCTTCACTTTGCCAATTACCGTTGCCAAATAAAACATAAAATCATTTGCAATTGATTGATGTATGTAATACCAGCCATCCCGATAAAAAGCCAATTCTCTTTCCACTAACGAATTTCCGATTTCATGCATTTTCTCCAGGTGTATCTTCGATACATGTACCAAATTACCATCTTTTCTTTTATAATTTTCTTTTTTGTCTGCATATGCATTATCAACATAATTTAAGAAATTTTCTTTGAAGTCAGGTATATCATATGTATAAAGCATTGGCGAAATCTGTTCCACTAACCCCGTTTGAAGAAGTTCGCGCATATAATCCCCTTCAAATAAATCGGGATTTCTAAAAAAAGGTTTAGGAGTTATTGTTTCGACTGTATCCCAATACAATAATGATTTAAATAGCCACGGGGTCTTGGGTATTGTTATGGTTGGAAAGTATAATATTTTGTCCAAGTTCATCACCTTATCCAATGATTTTATCAGGTTCATAACCGTAATTTTTTAATCTTTGCGTTGCCTCTTCAATTTCTGTATCTGTAAAAAGGTGTTTAAACTCAACCTTTATTACAAGTGCCTCAACAGTTAAATCCAGCCTATTGTTTTGTAGCAAATTCATAAATCCATCACTTATCTTATTCTCTTTTAATAATTTCTTTGCCGTTTTCAGTCCTCCCTCGTTCGCTACCATTTGCAAGAACCTTGTTGCCCTATAATGGCAATGTTTTAAAGCAAGATTATAAATATCAACCATTGCCTTATGGAAATCCTGTTCTGCAGACATAAAAATCCCTCCAATTTTTCGCCTTATTGTTTATACATAGCACAAATGAGTGGAAAACTTTGTCGAATTTAGGTGGTTAAAGCAGAAATAAATTATTAGAACAGGAAAGAAAATGATAAATTTCAAATTGCGTTTTTTAAAGAATTAACAATAAACGAATGAGCAGAGTATATTTCTTTTAGTTCTAATTCATTCAAATCCTGGCAATGTGCGATTTTATTTCTTAAGGGATAAAATAATCGCAATTGCCTATAAAACTCATCTGGTAGCGCTTCAAAAGCTTTTGAATAGGTACGCAAATAATGGCTTTCGTATTTATAGAAATGTAGACAGTCAAATGTTTTAGATGGGGGACGTTTAAGCACGATTCTTGGGGCAGCGTGAAACCAATTTACTCCGTAAGATTCGGTCATTCTTCGTTTAACATATTGCCGAAGTAAATTTTCAATTTCATAAATTAATCCATAAACAGATTGCATTGTTTTTAGTGTATTTTCCGTTATCATTGGTCCAACTCCTAACCAAGTTCAATCAAAAAAAGAATCAGATACCATTCGTTATGATTGCTTTGATAAATTTTTGACGGGAATCTTTCAACCAAATGAATCAGATGATATGGTATAAATAGATGATTTTATTTTTGGTGAATAATGTTTTGCAGTTTGTCTAAGTTGGATTTTCCTAAACCTGACTTCTATTATTTTCGCAAATTCTTTGAATAAGTTTCTTGTTTTCGCAAGTAGTGTGAATAAAAAACTTGCACAATTAATGATATAGGATTTTTTATGTTTGCCGTTTAACGTCATTTTTACTGAAAAAAGCCTTTTTCACATTTTGTGAATAGTGAGGTTAATTTATCAAGGTTTGTAAGACACTCTTTCTCAAGAATAGTGAAAGTTTCTCAGGTTTTATGAACGATTCTCACATTCTTTGAAGGATTACAAAAAACCAGGAAGCTCGAACCTGGTTTTTGCAATCGAAAAATTATAAATTCGTCCCCTCATGTGAAATCATGGAACCATTTTAGTGGATTTGGCACTCTCTGCAGTCCGTTTAACCCGCTCGCTTAAAGGCTTTTTAAAAACAAGCGCGATAAGGAAGCTAACTCCGATAAAAGCCAGAAGAAATAAAGCATCCCTTATGATGTTCTCCTTTATCATCCCTCCTACTGTTTCCCGAAGCATGCTGACGGCATAGCTGAACGGCATGAACGGGTATAATTTTTGAAAAAAAGGCGAAGTCAAGCTCACCGGGAAAGTTGCTCCTGAACTGGAAATCTGCAAGACCAAAAGTATAATTGCCATGCCTTTTCCGATGCTACCAAAAACCGAACAAAGCGTATAAATGATAATCATAAAAACGATGCTAATAAATAGGCTTAACAAAACGAACCAAAGTTTATCCACCACATAGGTATGGAGTAAATACAAATCCCCCAAAGAAACGATTGCTGCTTGAATGATGCCGATGGTCAGGAAGGTTAATAACCTTCCAAAATAAATTTGATATTCCCGATATTGATTTTCCGGGTCCTCCACATCTACCCTTAGCGAGGCAACCAGCATCGTTCCGCCTACCCATAAGGCCAGCATTGTATAAAAAGGCGACATCGCCGAACCGTAATTTGGAATCGGAAAAATCCGTTTTGTTTTTAAACTGACTGGACTGGCCAGGAAACTGCTTTCCTTTTCTGGGTCATGTTTTAAATACTGAATTAATTCGAAAATATTTACACTATTTTTTAGCTTTCTAAGCCGGTCTGCAGCTGTCCTAACTTTAGTTTCAAAACCAGGCAAATCATTTCTGGCAAAGTCCGCTGCTCTGTGGATGGCTTGCTCCACTTGTGGAAGCTTAGTCCGAATCAGATCAGCAGCTTTTCGAATGTTGGCCTCCAGTCCGGGCAAGTCATTCCGGACAAACTCGGCTGCTTTATGTATTCTTTGCTCTATCTCCGGAAGGCCATTGTTTACAAAATCAGCTGCTGTGTTAATCCCCCCTATTACCATATCTACGTTTTGCTGCAAGCGTGCCCGCGTATCTTGAATGGTTCCGTGAATTTTGACTAGTTCATTATATAATCCATTTAATTGCTCCTGATTAGCTGATGGGTCCTGTTGGTTCGCTGTATTCACACTATCGATTGCTTGTTTTACTTGTGTTTCTATTGCTGTCAAATTCAACACTACCTCATTGGTGATAGCTGTGGTACTTTGGATTTCTGTCGCCTTTTCCTGGAGGGCAAGTATTTTATCACCAGCAGTTTTGATCGTTGGCAGGCTTGATTCAATCTTAAGGATACTGGCTCCGGCCTGATCAATTTCGGGGATTCTGTCTTCCAATGCGATGATTTGCTGCCCTTTCTCATGAATTTCAGGAAGTTTCCCTTCTAATTCAATCGCTTTTCTCCCCATTTCTTCGATTTGCGGCAGGGCTTTTTCCAATTCAAAAATTTGGTTTTCCACTGAGAGAATCGAAGGCATATCTTTTTCCAGTTCAACCCCTGCCTTATAAAAGGCTGAAAAAATCGCCTCACCGACCGTTCTGGTAAAAGCTTCACTAATTTGGGCGGTTACCCCTGAAGCGCCAGAGGCAGCAATTTTAGGAGCAACCGCATTGATTTTTTCATTTACGCCATACTCAATTTCCGCTTTTGTTGGATTCTCTTCTAAAATACTAATAATTCTTTTGGAAAAATCCTTTGGGATGATGAGATACGCATAATAATCTCCGTGTTTGACACCACGAATTGCTTCATCACTGCTGACAAATACCCAGCCTAACTTACGGTTCTTTTTTAAACTTTTTATTGTTTCCTTTCCAACATTCATTTTGTTGTTGGTTAAATGAACAATAGCACCCTGATCATCAGATGCTACGGCCACTTTTATACCCGAGGTATTTCCATAAGGATCCCACATGGATTTAATGTTAAACCACGCATAGGCCGACGGAAGCAGCATCAGACCGGCCACCAACAGTGCAACTGTAGGGACACTAAAGATATTTTTCCAATCGTTTGTATAAATGCTCCATATTTTCCTCATTTACAAGAACAACCCCAATCTGAAGCTTACTCATTTTATTGTTGGAAATTAGAGGGTTTTTATCCCATTTAAACACTCTCTGGCAAAACTCCTTTGATGCCAAGCCCAAACGTGTCCCCACTGTCGGGAAGCTCGCATAAAATAGTAAAAAACTCAGGAGGAGTGAGGTATGGGGCTATTTATCAATAACAGCAAACATCCGGACGTATTTAAAAATAATCAAGTGCTTAATGAACCGAACCAGGCGTATTCGAGACGAGATTTTTTGACTGAATTTATGAAGGACGAATCCCTTAACAAGCAGGAATTAATGGAGAAGGTAAAGCAATTAAGCCAATCGATTGAGGAGATGGCAAATCGGTTGGAGAAAAATGAAATGACCAACCAACTGGTTTTACAGCAAGTGAATGAGCAATTGGAACTGCAGAAGGAAACCGCGGTCAAAATCAGCGAACAGGAAGAGTTGCAACTGAAGGTAGCTGAGAAACTTGAGGAACAAGAAGAGAGGCAAACAGAAGTTTTGACTCGTTTGGATACACAGGAAGCATTGGTGGATAAAATAACCCACCAATTAAATCATATCCGTTCGATTCTCTTTGAGCGGACTAACTATTTAGCCGGAAAAATTGAGGAAGGCTACCGGGTCACCTCTTCCTACGTCTATAAGCTGATGACAGGTACCGACAAGCCGTTGACATTTTTTCTAATGAACCAAAAGAAGGAAGAAAATCAACAAAAGATGGATTAAAGTTAAAAACCGTTCAGGCCACTTGCAGGCATGAACGGTTTTTTATTAAACACCTTTATTGAAAACGTCTGTTAAAACAGGGACGATTTGCTTCTTACGGGAAACAACGCCCTTAAGTGTTGCGGTATTGTTGGAAAGTGTCACATTATAAGCTTTCTCAACTGCGGCAGTTTTGCTGCCTAACGCCAATCCGACAGAGTCATTCGTTAAAATATCAGTGACAACGAACAAGAATAAATCCAAGTTCTTGTCTTCGATTTTTTTGGAAATGGCTTCTTCCAGTTCTGCTTGACGTGCCAAAACATCAGCAGTGTCAACAACATTCACCTGGGCAATTTCAACCTTGCTTGAACCCATTTCAAAGCCTTTGGCATCAAGAGTAAGCAGGTCTTCGACCGATTTGTCTCTTACATCCGCTCCGGCTTTTAACATTTCAAGGCCATAAGTTTCCGCAACAACGCCGGCAATTTCAGCAAGCTCGCGGGCAGCAGCCACGTCTTCTGCGGTGCAAGTTGGCGATTTGAACAGCAAGGAATCAGAAATAATCGCCGATAACATAAGGCCGGCAATTTCCTTTTTGATCACCTTGCCATTTTCTTTGTACATTTTATTTAAAATTGTCGCCGTACAGCCGACAGGCTCACAGCGATAGTACAATGGATCGCTTGTTTCAAAATTAGCGATGCGGTGATGGTCAATAACCTCTAACACACGAACATCGGTAATATCCTCTGCACTTTGCTGGCGCTCATTGTGGTCAACAAGGATCACTGAATTTACTTCTGATGCCACCTTTTCAACTAAACGAGGTGCTTCAGCATTAAAAGTTGTCAGTGCGTATTGGGTTTCACTATTAATTTGGCCGAGGCGGACCGGTTCAACATCCATCCCTAGCTGTTTTTTCAAATCTGCATAAGCAAGAGCCGAACAAATCGAATCTGTGTCCGGATTCTTATGGCCGAATATCAGTACTTTTTCCATGTTACTTCTCCTAACAGTATTAAATGATGTAAGGCAATCCAATATAGAATTCCCCTATCGGAAATTATATATTAATACGGCATGGGTTTCAAAATTTTTTTACCATTAGTACCTGTTCTGTTGCAATTTGATACCCATTCTCCAATAAAAATTGAATGGCCTGATCCGTCGCCGAGTTGTTGACTGTCATAATTCCTACCTGCTTTGTTGCGCTATCGGATATGCTTGCCAAAACTCCATTCATCAAAGGGCTAGTAACCTCCCGAAGAAACTCAAGCTGATAGATGATGACTCTCTCAAGTTCACCCTGGCCGTTCCATACTCTCCTGAACAAGCAATATCCTAGAGGCTGGTCGTTACTGTCGTAAAAAACTTGTGCCTCCCCTGCTTTCACACTTTGCCACTGGCACTGCCATGGGACATTCTCTTTATAGAAGGAGTGCAATGACAGTTGTTCCGGTCGGATCGATTTAACTTTCATGGAAGATGTTTCTGATTTGTCTGCCTCCCACTTCCCGTTCGCGAAAACGACACTGTCAACAATTTCGTAGCCGTATTTCTCATAAAGCCTGATGGCTCGTTCGTTCTCTTTTATCGCTTCGAGAGTGGCTACTTCGACTCCTTCTTGCTGGTAAACCTTGAGGGTCTCCTCCATTAACCGCCTTGAAACTCCTTTGCCGCGGTATTCCGTCACCACTCCAGTGCCGCCGTTCCACGCGGTCTTTTTTCCGTCTATCATTCTTATGCCATTGACAACAATCGCTACTGGTTTTTCTCCAACAAAGCCCACTATAGATAAACCCATTGACAACCCTTCATTGACAATCCGCTGAAAAAATGAATCCGGCGTCATTTCAATCTTGACGAAATACCCTTCAAAGCCGCGGTTCCAGGCGGTAATAATGTCTTCAATTTTACAATCTGTTAATGTCTTAAAAATAATATCCATCTCGGCTACCCCCTAAAAAGCAGAAATACATCTCGGTTTATCAAACGTTAAAAAAAGCCGGTTAACTGTATTCAAATAAGCAAGGTCTGAAAGCTTCGCCCTGCCAAACTGATACAATTCTTTAAAACTGACAACGCCCATCAGCAAGGAAGAAAAGTCAGACACATCAAGGGAAACTTCCACTTCATATTCCTCTGAATCGTTGAGTTCCACCATACCCTCAATAAAGTGCAACACAAGCTCCTGATTGTTTTGCGCCAGGAACGTATCTTCAATCGACAATTTCATCGTTAGACTCACTGCGTTAAACGAATGATCCTGTAAATCTTCAAAAATGCCTTTTGTGTTAATCACCCGATACATCAACCCGACACCGGAAAGGCTAGATTCATGGTAAACACTCGGAATCAGATTATGGCTGCCATTGCGCGGGTCATTTATCAAGAAATGGGCATTCTCCTCCTGTGTATTCCAGACTACTTGATGAACCTGGTCCGCCTGGCTATGGAGGAAGGTGCTGATCTCCATTAACGCTTCCGGCGTCTCGGCGATCAGTTCTTTAATTAGCAAATCATAGTGAGCAAAGTTGGTTGTACTCCTTTTTTCAAAAGAAAATAATAGATACCCTTTTAACTCATGATTGGCCTCAAAGCCGATGAATCGATTGGATGGATTTTTGAACATCGCCTCCAATTCCGGTTGTGTTTTTAAAAACATTCCATGGGTGGCTTCGGCATAACGGTTATAGCATTCCCTGACTTTTTCCTTGTCCTCAGCCGTCAAATATCTTAGGTTGGCCTTACTTGGTCCCTTCGGAAAGCTGTCAGGGCTGATCTGATATTGATGCATTTTGGGACCATATCCAAAGCCCATTTTTTTATAAAAATCAGGTCGGAACGGATAGAGCAGCACCATATTGACGCCTTTTTCCAAAAACATGTCGAGGAACCCTTCGATTAATTCCTTGGCCGCCTTTTCTTTTTTATGAAGCAGGTCAACAGCCACCAGCCCGACGCCGCCGACAGAGATCATCTTGGAAAAAAGATTCATATGATAATAGTAGATTCGCATCCCGGCAATCAGTTTGTTATCGCGAAACAGCCCAAATAACTCTCGGGACTCATCATCGGTTTGGATTTCGTTAAACTGGTGAAGCATCCTGTCCCGCACTTCTTGTGAAGGTGAGCTTGTACCTGGAAACGCATTTAAGACAATTTCAATAAAATCCGGTAATTCTGACTCGGTTAATTTTCTCAGTTCGCTCATCGTTCGATTCACCCCTCTAAATAGACTTATCAGTCTATTTAATTAAACCAAAAATTTCCACGCTTTTCAATTATAAAACCCATTATGATTTTTACCATAATGGGTTTTTGAAAAATGCTATTTTACTCTAACCGGCACTACTCTTTGGCCAATTGCCGCAATCAATTCAGGCGGCATTGGGAAATTCAATGCGGCCGGGTCTTTCATGACTGCCGGAATGGTTGCCAATAATGCTTCCTCGCTGATATTGAATTCCTGGAAATCAGCCGGGAGGCCGACCTTATGCTGGAGGAGACGGACTGTATCGACCACTTTTGCCAAAGCAGTTTCTGCCGTATCGTCTTTCACATCCACGTCAAGGGCTTGTGCTAATTCAAATACTCGCGGCAGATATAGCTGCGGGACAAGCTCCATCACAACCGGCAGGAAAACGGCGTTCGCCAAACCATGTGGGATGCGGAACATCGCACCGTAGGCATGGGCCATGTTATGAACCGGAATCGCGTTTAACGCGAAGCTGAATGCTGTAATACCCATTAAGCTTGCCTGTAGCAGATCCATCCGTGCTGCAAGGTTTCCGCCATCGGCTACGGCCACCGGCAAATTCTTCTCAATCAAGCGTATCGCATGCAACGCATAGGCGTCCGTCAAGCCAGTGGCTGTCGGTGAAGCGAGCGCCTCAATTGCATGTGTCAGGGCGTCAAAACCGGTAAACGCTGTGATTCTTGGCGGCAGGCCAACTGTTAAGTCCGGATCCAAAATCGCGATATCCGCGGCAAGGAAGGGATTGATGATATTTGTTTTCATTTGAATTTCTTCATTATATATAACGGCAATTGGCGAGACCTCCGATCCTGTACCCGCAGTAGTCGGGATCGCAATATGCGGAATCGGGATATGGCTAGCTTGCGGGAACGATTCATACACAAAGCCGCCGGGAATTGCTTCTTTAATATCGGTCAATCCCTTGTGGAGCGCATATTTGACTCCCTTGACGGTATCCAGCACACTACCACCGCCTACGGCCAGAAGGCTGTCGGCCCCAACTTCCTTAGCATACTGAACCGCTTCATTGACGCAGCTGCTTTCTGCATCCTGCTTAATATCAAGATACATCCCAACTAATTCAGGACCGCTGCCATGACCGGTCAGGTTAAAAATCGAGGCGACTTTTTCAACAACCCCTGCTTTCTCCAAGCCTCTATCACTTAAAAGCAGAACACGCTTAGCACCAAAACCGGCAAACAGGCTCGGAACCATGGCCCGCGCGTTGGACCCGCTATTAATTGCCGTGCGTAAACCGAACTGGGATAATGTTGTTTTCATTTCCATCTTCACCTCTTCCTTAATTTTGGCCAAATAAGAGTCCGTACCAAGGGCGTCTTTCTATTTCCGAAGTCATCGATGTATGAACATGCTTCACCTGGGTATAGGCATCAAGTGAATGCTTGCCCATCTCCCGTCCGATGCCGCTTTGCTTATATCCACCAAACGGGGCATCATTACGTAGCATATGCCAGTCATTAATCCAAACGACGCCAGCCTGCAGCTTCCGCGCGACTTCGTATGCCTTATTGACATCACGGGTCCAAACACCGGCAGCCAGTCCATAAATCGTATCATTCGCCATTTTAATCGCTTCGTCCACATCAGAGTAACGAATAACAGCCAAAACTGGACCGAAAATTTCTTCTTGGGCAATTTTCATATCATTGGTGACATTTGTGAAGATAGTTGGCTCAATGAAATGACCTTCTTCGCAGCCAGGAACCTTCACTTCCTTGCCGCCGCAGGCAAGCGTGGCTCCTTCTTTAAGCCCGGTTTCAATATAGGAAAGGATGGTTTCTTTTTGCTTTTTTGAGATGACTGGTCCCATATCAGTTGTCGGGTCAAGCGGATTGCCTAGTTTCAATTTGCTTGCTAATGCGACAAGACCTTCAACGACCTGATCATATAATTTGTCCGGAACAAACAGCCGAGTGCCGGATTCGCAGAACTGTCCGGAGTGGAGGAATACTCCGAATAAACTTCCCGGCAGCGCGAGGTTTAGGTCGGCATCCTCGAGGATGATGTTAGGTGATTTCCCACCCAGCTCGAGCGTTGTGTTTTTAATCGTGCCGGCAGCAAGGCCCATAATTCTCCTGCCAACTTCAGTGGAACCCGTAAAAGCGACCTTGTCGACGTTCGGATGGCTGACGAGCGCTTCGCCTACCTCCGACCCCGGACCGGCAACGACGTTGATGACCCCTGGCGGCACCACTTCGGAAATAATCTCGGCTAGCTTTAATGTTGACAGCGGTGTATTGGTTGCCGGCTTGATGACAATCGTATTCCCCATTGCTAATGCCGGGGCAATTTTCCAGCAGCCGATTACCATCGGATAGTTCCATGGTGTAATAGCGGCACAAACCCCAATTGGCTCCCGCCAGATAAAGTTTTGTGCCGGGCCCGGGAATGGCGGTACTGGAAGCGGTTCTGAAAACGGATATTCGACCAGGAATTTCGCCATCGTTTGGAACAGGTCAACCATTTGCAGGATATCGCTGCCACCGATGCGGCGGACAGTGCCACCGGAGCTGATAGCTTCGAGATAGGCCAATTCCTGACCATTTTCGGCGATTTTATAGGCAATCGCATTCAGGACTTTGGCTCGCTCTTTCGGGTTCATGTTTTTCCAGTCACCCTGATCAAACGCGTCGCGGGCGGCTTGAACGGCTCGATTAACGTCTTCAACGGTACCTTTGGCTACCTTTGCCACCAACTCCCCAGTCGCCGGGTTGAATACATCGAATGTTTCATTGCTGGCTGATGGGACCCACTGGCCATTAATAAAGTGGGGAAATGTTTGCACCTCAACATTTACAGTCATGATTGAATCCTCCTTTTAATATAGTAAAATTAAAGAACCCCAATCTCGCTTTCTGTCACTTTATAAATCTCTTCGATTTTCTTGCCGCGGGCTCGTGCCAATACGTCCATTCTTACGGCCAGCTGCTTCATCGTAAAATTCATCACATCATCTGGATTTCCGCCAAAGGAACTAACTTCCTTACCTTGGATCCCATCTTGGTTGAGCTGAATCGACAATGGAGCCAGTTCTCCCATCTTTGCCGCAATAAATTCATAGAGATGGGGATGTTCACAAATCAGTCGCTGCAGTAGGAATGTGCCATAGCCGATATGCCTTGACTCATCCCGCTTTAAATGACCAATCCCCTCCATAAGCCCCGGCATAATACCAGCTGCCTCCAACGAATTATAGAAGGAGAAATATCCCGTTTCAGCCAATACTCCTTCGACAAACATGTTGTACACCACCGATGCCTCGGCAATGGCTTCAGGGGACTGGTCAGTCACCAGACGTTCCATTGCTGTCGGAAGAATCTCATAAAATATTTTTTTATAAGTATTGGAATGGAAATGGGACAGGTCCCCTGTTTCGCCAAGCGCATTTAACACCCTACGGAAAAATTCGGTATGCTTCGCTTCCTCGAACAAGAAGGTCGTTAAGAACATTTCCTCCTCAAGCCGGCCCTCTTTGGCAATCGCCATCATCAATGGCAGCAAGTCTAAAGTAACCGCTTCTTCACCAGCCTGGAACAGAGACAGAAGTCTTAGGATATCCTCTCGCTGTTCCGCGGTCATCATCTTCCAATCCTCGGCATCCTTCGAAAAATCAATATCCGCCGGGTTCCACGTCCCCACCCGCTTGGCTTTTTGGTACAAGCGATACGGGAAGGAATCCTCCAATAATCCCCTTGTGCTGGTTGTCAAAATCGTTCTTTTTTCCATGACAAAATCTCCCCTCAAATACATCTTTTATGAAAAAAATGCTAACATGACACTTCCGAGAGTACTTACCCATTATCCGAGAGTAAAGGAAACTTATCCGAGAGATAAACAATCTTATCCGAGAGTAATCAACACCAATACAAGCGTGCTAACGAATCCCAATATCCGCCGCTGTTTTCCTAAGATGTGTCTTCAGAATTTTCCCGACACCGTTTCGTGGCAGCGCCTCCATAAACACAATATGCCGAGGGGTTTTACGTTTTGAGAGATGTTCCTGACAATAACGGATCAGCTCTTCCTCGGTTACTTGGCCATCTTGCTTCTTCACGACACAGGCCACCATTTCCTCACCCATTCGCTCATCGGGGATCCCAATCACGGCTGCCTCGGCCACCCCGGCATGAGCATTCAAAATTTCCTCGACATCTCTAGGATAAAGGTTAAAGCCGCCACGGATAATTAAATCCTTCTTACGGTCGACAATGTAAACATAATCCTCATCATCCTGGCGGGCCATATCGCCGGTGAATAACCATCCATCCCTTAACACTCGCTGTGATTCCTCCAAGTTCTGAAAATAGCCCGGTGTGACGTTATCGCCACGGACAATTAACTCGCCCACCTCCCCGCGGGGAACCTCGACACCGTTATCATCGACGATTTTAACTTCAACCCCGGGAATTGGAATCCCGACTGACCCCGGTTTAATTTCAAGGCCCTTTCTGTGTGCGGTCACAACCGGTGCAGCTTCAGACAAACCGTAGCCTTCATACACCTTGGCGCCAAACTTTTTCTCGAAGGCATGGAGCAAGGCGACAGGAAGCGGAGCAGAGCCGGAACCCACCGATTCAAGGCTAGTTGTGTTATATTGGTCCGCTTGCGGGTACGATACGAGTGCGTATATCATGGCCGGAACGGCAGAAAATGATTTAACCTTGTATTTTTCAATGGCGGCCAGCACCTCTTTTACATCAAACGAGGAAAATACGACAATGGAACCGCCTGTCAAAAATGATACATTGGAGACTGTTAACCCATATACATGAGCAAGCGGTAGCACACCGAGAGTGGTGCCACGTTCGGTCTCGTTATGCTTTGCCGAATTATCCGCATTGGAATATAAATTTTTATGGGTTAACAAAACCCCTTTTGGATTCCCGGTAGTTCCTGAGGTGTAGAGAATCACGGCAGTGTCTTCCGGTGTGACATCATCGGGTACGGTATCGTCTTCCTTGCCCATAACATCATAGAAGTTCCTCGTCCGATCATCGCTTGGACGGTCAACTACAATCGCTACGGGTCGCGTCGGCAATCCTTCCAGCGATTTTTCAACATTTTGAAGAACATAGGAGGAGGTAATAACTACTTTTGCCCCGGAATTAAGGGCAATATAATGAAGTTCCTTTGGATGGAGCATGAACATGACTGGAACAATGATAGCCCCTGCCCGAGTGATCGCCTGGTAAGCAATCAGGACTTCCGGACAGTTGGGCAGACAAACCATGACGCGGTCGCCCTTTTTAATTCCCAGTCTTCTTAGGCCGTTGGCAAATTGGTCGGCGAAGTTTTTTGTTTCGACATTTGTGAGGGTCCGCTCTTTGAAAAATAAAAACGGATACTCGCCAAATTCAGCGATATTATTTTCAAGCAGGTCCTTAAGCTTCACTAAATCCTCTCCTCTTTAAGATTTTTATTGCATTCATGACAGTATAGATCAAAGAGAATCCAAACAAAATTATTTTGAAAACGCTATCATTTTCTTGGTAGTTTTTACAAAAGAGAAGTAGAAACACTCCTTTCGTACTAACTAGTTGGTATGTAACCAAGTTTTAATATATACAAAATTTTCTAAATATACAATATTTATCGTTAGACAAATTTCTCGGTAGTTTTAGTAGACTATGAACCTATCAATGAACCTCCCGCGATTGAAATCACGGGTTTCTGGGTTGGTGCTAATGCACATTGACCACATGTGGCTGGGAACACACAGCCGCTATACCGTTGGCAAAAGCCTTCGGCACTACTTTTCTTACAATATTACATGCAGCATTTACATCTGCATGAATCAAAATATGATTTTGAGAACGATATAACCCGCGGTAGATTCGTTTCCCACTGAAGACATGTTGTTCATCCCCCACTTTATAGGTCGGAATGAAGTCTTCATCTAGAAAACTGGCCTTTGATGTGTAGCTTTCTTCGGTGATCATCACGGAAATGCCCTCAGCGTGAGCCTTATACATAAGAAGTTTAATTAATATTGAATGTGGGACTTGAACAAAATTTTGATTATTTCTCTTTCCTAAGTTTACTTCCTGCTTCCATCCAGCATTTTTGCCTATAATGATGGTATCTATTTCGTTCTCCTTTGCCATTTTAATGATGTTACAACTGATTTTATGGAATAAGTCTTTGATTTGGTTATTTCTTTTACTATCTAATTTTAGTAATCTTTTTGAGTAATAAGCCCCTATATTTGTATTCTTTCCATTCCGAAGAACTGCGTAATAGTAGGCACGCAGCTTGTTGTACCATTGATTAATAGATTTGATTCTTCCACCATTAAACAGAACAGGCGTTATGCCTGTGTTCGTGACAATGGTTGCGATGTTATTTAAGCCCAAATCAATGCCCATGCAACTCTCCAGCTTGGCATTTATTTCTTTCTTTTCTCCTAATAAGTAGATGATTTCAACCACATATTGTCCATACTTAGGTACAACTCTCACTTGTTGTAATTTACCATTATTACTAGCTAGCTTCCCAGTATTCATGCGGGATTTTGTTTTAGGGAACCTGAGGTATTTCCCATCGACCATTTTGCATATTTGATTAGAAAGGGTAATTTCCTTTTGTCCATCTTTTGCTAAATATCGCGGTATTTTGGGTCTCCCTTTATACTTTTCAGGATTCAATTTATAATCCTGTAAGCTTTCGAAAAAACTCTGCCAGTTTTGTATGACATTCCTAATCACTTGCTGGTTAATTTGACCTGGTAATGAACAGTAATCTTGTTGTTTCATGGTTTTAAAAAGGCAATCAAGAAAGTTATAACCAAGAAACGAATGTTCTTTTGTTGGGAGGTCAAACAAATTTAATTTGATTTCTTTCCTTTCCTCCTCAGGTTTTGCCATCTCCTTTTTCATTTTCTTTTCCCAACATTTCCTTTGGTTTTCGTTCATTTTATCAATGTTATTAGAAATGGTTGCCATTACTTCTTGTTGAAGTGGTTGCCATTCTTTTTCTTGTTTTAAAGCCGTGTATACTTGGCGGATATAGAAATTAGTAGTATTGTATAGATTTTTTCCATTTGAACATAGATTAGCAAAATAAGGGTAGAGCTTGTGCCCTTTTTTGATGATTATTTGATAGGTCCTGTACTCATTCTCCAATTTTTGTCACCCCATTAATTATATTGTACCAAACATACGTTCTTACGTCTAATGATACCTATTTTTTTACAAAAAAAGCGAAACTGTATCACGTCACTGAAGTAACGGGTGTTAGTTTCGCATTTTTCATAAAAGAGCGCTCATTTCCTAATACACAAATTATTCAATGCACATATTCATACCTAAAAGTGAAATATACCATCACTGAATACAGAAAAGGATTAATGCCTCTCCTCGAGTCAATGCATAAATGGGGGCTAACACATTTAGAGCACTTAAACAGGCTTTACGGGGAAAATCAACGGTCGCAAGGAAAGTAAAAAAAAGAGCCATTCAGCTCTTTTTTATTTATTCTTCTTGAAACTGCACTGTAGTTTTAAAAATATCCGTGATAACTATTCTAATTGACCCGTAATTTTACCGAAGATTTCATTCCAACTCATTGGCTTCTCACTTTCAATAGGCGGAGTGCCAACAACATTTTGATTAATGGGCATTAGTGGCTCGACAAATGTAGATGCCACGTATGGACTTGAAAAAAAGCCGACCACTTTTAAGGTTTCGGACCCAATGTTTCGGATATTGTGTGGAACCATTTTAGGAATAACAGCCATTTCACCCTTGGTTAATTGCCCTATTTCATCATTGACAGTTGCTTCCGCTTTTCCCTCCAACACCAGTATGATTTCTTCAGCACTATCTGAATGTGTGCCGAGATTGTTTCCAGATTCGATCTCGAAATAAACAACGGAAAGACTCGTTGTGCCAGTGCTTTTATAGAGCGGAAATGCGGTCCTTTGTCTTGTCGCTGGATCGTTTTCAAACCATCCTTCTAAAAATTGCAATGAGTTTAAATTTGCCGTAATCATTCGTAGCCTCCTGCTCGATATTTTTAATTAATTGTATGAAACATTACCTAAAAATCGAACAAGATTTCTGCGACAAATTTACTATTTTTTGAAAGGATTAAAGAATAATGGTCACTCACAACGTATTCTTCATTTGATTTTGTGAGATTAGATTCTTTCCCCTTACATCCTGTGACGGAGCCATTTGACCTTTTTTTAACTTCAAAAAACCCGTCGAAGTTAGCACCCCTAAGATCACCAGAATTGTTCCTACTATTTGAGAAATGGTTACAGCCGTTCCGGTAATGATGGAGATTATCATTGTTACAACAGGAACTAAGTTAAAGAAAAGCGAGGTATTAGCTGCTCCAATCGTTTCTAACCCTTTATTCCACCACAAATAACCTAGGACACTGGTGAAGACCGCCATGAATAATATGGCTCCCCAAGCTGGGATCGTAACTTCTGACAGAGGCTGTGGACTCGGTAAAAATAGGGACAATACAACAAGACAAATGGCTCCGACAATCATGGTATAGGTGGTTGTTTCCATAGAAGAACTTTGACTTAAATACTTTCTGCCTAATACCCCGTATAATGCCCAACATACATTTCCTAATAAGATAAGACAGTCTCCAAAGGATATGGAAAGAGAAGTAAGAACTTCAAATGAACCTTGAGTTAATACCAATATTACACCTACGAATGCAAAAATAATTCCTATTATCTGCCTAATAGCAATCCGTGTTTTTACGATAAAATAAGCTAAAATGGTAGTGAGTAAAGGATTCGTAGCCATAATTAATGCTCCATTTAAAGGAGAGGTATATTTCATCCCTAGAAAGAATAATGAATTAAAGCCAAAAACACCTATGATCCCTAATACGGTATACATTCCAGCATATTTTTTAACGATGTCCCATCTTACTTTCTTTTGTATGCCAATAATGAGAACCATCAAAACGGCAGCGATACCAAACCTCCACCCTGCTGCACTTGCTGCAGAGAAATAATGGAGGGAGAATTTTGTAAGATTGAAAGTAGCACCAGTAAAGACGGCAAACCCAAGTAACATGGCATACACTTTATCCTTCATCTTTGTCCCCCTCGATCATTTCTTGATAAATGAATAATTTTTCTTCTGTCAGTTTAATAACATTTTCAATTTCTTCCCTTTGTTGCTGTAAAGTTAGTAAATGCTTTTGCAAAATGTGAATTCTTTTTTGTACCTTTGTGCTTCTTACTTGCTGCGAATCCTCACTTTCCAAAATACATCCGTCCAGCAAAAATTCTTGAATATCCTCTAAAGACATTCCCGTATTTTTCAGGACTTTCATAAACCGAAGCAAACGAACATCTCCTTCCGTGTATGTTCGTTTGCCATTATGTCTGGCCAGATTAGACAATAAACCGATTTTTTCGTAGTAACGTAAGGTATGAGGAGAAAATCCCGTTTCCTTTGATACTTCTGAAATACTGTACATAACATCACCTCTGTTACCATGCTACAACTTAGAGTTAACTCTAAGTCAAGGGGAAATATGTATATAATTTAAAAAACTTACATTTTCCGCTTATGGACAACACGATTGGTTTTTTAATCTTTCAAGCTCTTCTTCTATCCTTACTGGGTCGATCCGTTCAAACAATGGTTCTACCTTTGCCAAACGCTGCGATGGAACAACAAACGCCCTCCATTCTGTTTCTGTTATATTGATCATTTCCTTCACTTTACTGCTTGAAAAAGGAAGGAATGGAGTCAGGACTTGTGCTATATTCGCAATAAGGTAAACACAATCTGCCAGAGTCTGTTCGCAAGACTCGTGATCATCCTTAATTTGTTTCCAAGGTTGTTGTTCGTCAAAGAATTTGTTGCAAAATCTAACCAATTCGAATACTTTTTCCAGTCCTTGCTTGAAGGCAGTGGATTCTATGCAATGGCCAACCTCATCATACAGGCGATTTACTTTATCTTGAATAGTTGGCGTGATGTCTTTTTCAGGAATAACACCACCAAATGACTTTTCAATAAATTTTAAAGTCCGATTGACGAAGTTTCCGTAAGCCCCTAATAACTCACTATTATGGCTGTAGATGAATTCCTTCCATGAAAAATCAGCATCTCGGTTCTCTGGAGCGTTGATGGTTAAGAAATAGCGAATCGAGTCCGGGTCGTACCTTTCCAAAATATCTGGAACCCAAACGGCCCAATTCTTGCTTGTCGATAATTTCTTCTTTTCCAACGTCAAATACTCATTTGAAACGATATGAGTCGGCAAGGGCGCCTTTCCAAGACCTGCAAGAATTCCAGGCCAAATAATCGAATGGAATGGGATATTATCTTTACCGTGAACATAATACGATTCAGTAGAAGAGCTCCAAAAGTGTGAATCATCGCTATTTGTTTCCTTCGCCCATAGTTTGCTTGCTGTATAGTAGCCTGAAACAGCCTCAATCCAAACGTAAATTTTTTTATCCTCATATCCAGCAACGGGAACACTGACCCCTATCGGCAAATCCCTTGAAACCGCTCGATCCTGGAGCCCTTCTTTTAAGTAGCGTTTCGTGAGGGAAATCGCATTTTCTCTCCATAAATTCTTGTCCGCTGCTTCCCGAGTATAATTCTCCAAAACTTGTTGAAACGAGCTTAGTGAAAAATAAAAGTGCTCCGTAAATCTCGCAGTAGGTTCATGACCGCAAAGTTTGCATTTTCTTTCGAGTAGATCAAGCGGCTCCAATATGGTAGAACAATGGTCGCATTGGTCGCCACGAGAACCTTCCTTGCAAACTGGGCAAATTCCTTCCACATAACGGTCAGGCAAAAACTGCTGGCAATGTTCACAATAGGTTTGTTCAATTTCCTTTTTGTAAATCAGCCCTTTTTCCAGTAATTCTAAAAAGATCTCTTGAACAATTTTATGATGATGGTCCGTGTCGGTCCTTGTATAAGTATCGTATGAAAATCCTAATCTTGAAAAACAATCCACGAATTCTTTGTGGTAACAGTCTGCAATCACTTTTGGGGAAACCCCTTCTTGTTTTGCCCTCACTGTAATCGGTGTTCCATTACAATCGCTTCCTGAAACATACAACACCTTTTCTCCCTTTAACCGGTAATATCTCGCCAGAATATCCCCAGGCAACAAACTTGAAATATGACCTAAATGCAAGGAGCCGTTCGCATAGGCCCATGCCCCACCAATAAAAATACTCATAAATGATTACCTCCAAAAATTTAAATGAAAAAACAAAAAAACCTCGCCTTAACTGTAATAGTTAAGGACGAGGTTTGAATTCCGCGCGGTACCACCTTAATTTGCAAATAGCTCACACCATTTGCCTCAACAAGTACGGAGTAGACAAACTACTCTTATACTGTGACATTGATAACGAGTGCCAAATCCCGTCGTATCCTACTTATACAAAAGTACGTTCAGTACGAAGCTCAGAGACCATTGTTCAAATGCATGTTTTTGCTTCTTCTCAGCTACCGAAGCTCTCTGGTGAAAAACAACATCATCTTACTTTTTCTCTTCATTGCCTTTTTTTGATAATTATCAATAGTCTAGTAAATAATTTTACAGAAGTCAATAAGAATATTACTAGAAATAATAAACGATTTTGCAGCAACAAAACCCTACATTCCCTTTTGTTGTTCCATCACATTCCTGACAAACAATGCCCTGTTGCGATAAATAACTGCGCTTACAATGGCCAGTAATAACCCGGAAATAACAAAAACCATTCGTATTCCCATCAAATCTGCCAATATCCCCATCACAAGCGAACCAACGCCAAAGATCCCTGATCCAATCGCGCCTAACGAGGTATAGACAGTTGACAGTTGTTCTTTTGGGACACTGGTTTGGATGACGGTTTGCTGCGGAATATTTTTCAACTGCCCAAACAAGCCTACACACAGTGATAAAAACAGAGCAACGATTGGAATATTATTGAGTCCGAACAGAATTGTGATCATACAGCTTGCCGACGAACCAACGAAAATAAACACACCCAACTTTTCTTCAATCACAGCAGAGTATTTAACGCAATAAATGCTTCCAAAAATCAATCCTATGAAGAATGCACCGTTAATATATCCCCACCATTTTTCATCCACATGCAAGGCAACATTGACAAACACATAGAGAATCGCTGCGATCCATACCGTTCCGGCAATCGTTTCGAAAACGTCGATCCAAGCAATCTTTCTTAAAACCGGGGTTTCAGATAAGGTTTTCCAGCCTTCCTTTATCTGTTCTACCTTTCCTTTTGACGCAGATGGTTGGTGAGTGACGTTTTCTAACAGACATAACAACACACTCGAAATAATAAATAAACCGCCAACAATCCAAACAAGCTGCTGTGCACTTACAATAACTAAAAACAAGCTGCCTACAAACCACATCACGGCCTGGATGATTTGAGCAACCATTTCAGCAATGCCATTTGCTTTTAGTAAACGTTCAGGTTCCACATAATGCGGAATCAATGTCTGTCGAATGGGATTGGCACATCCGTCAAGAAAGGCAATCAAGCCGATCATGAGAAAAATAAAATAGTAGTTCGATGCCGTTATTCCCATTAACATAAATCCCAGAATGAAAAGCAAAACCGTTTTTCCCATTTGGGACCCAGCCAATAACCACGTCAAATTGACCCTTCCAATTAAAAGCGGTGTCAACAGGCTAGAAATAAACATCGATGTAGTGATCGTAAAGGGAACAAAGGAAGCAGACGTTGCCGAAGCAGTTAATGCAAAAATCGTACTGATTACACTCACGATATATAAGATATCGCCAATATCGGCGAGAGACTGACCGCAAAGCAATAACGAAAAGTTCCGATTGTATTTCATGTTATCCCCCAATTTTTATAAAATGTGAATCGAGGGGAGATCTTAAATTGGACTGTGCATTGCCACATACTCCTTTGAATAACAGATCAGTCTGGGGGATGTAGACTGATTAAAAATTTTTATAAACAATACGCACTTATTTCATATTTTTTGGCTCTTCATTTATACCTTATTGTATTAACGCCCATCTACTTCAAGTACATTCTCTTAAAATTAGTTGTCAAAAAGGATTTGCAGAGAAACATTCTCTTTAACTAAGGAGAGTTTCAGCAAATTGTACATCTGAAATTACCTTTATACCATTTCTTCGTAATAAAGCAGCAGTAACACCCATACCCTCAATTTTTTCACCATCGAATTTGCCATTATAGATTCTTAAACTGCCGCAAGATGGGCTATTTTCCTTAAGAACGACTATCGTGGCATTTATTTCTAAAGCTTTTTCGAGTGCAGCATAAGCGCCTTTTATGAAAAAATCCGTAACATCTTTCCCTAATTGATTAACGACTTTAGCCTTTCCATCGAGTACATCTTCTCCGTTGCCACCGATAATTTCAGCAGGTTCTCTAGGTGTTGATAATCCGCCAAGCACTTCAGGGCATACCGTAATGGCTTTCCCTTCCTCTACAAGTTTCGTTATTTCATTTCTTAAACAGTGCCCACCGTCATATCTTACCAGCAACCCCGCTAAGCAAGAACTCACTACTATCAAAAGTCTGACCCCCTTAAGGATAAATCTCATACAATATATTTTATCAAAAGTTTATGATTGTAAGTTAGCAAAAACAGCACTTAGTATACTGTGGAAATTTTTTTGCAGAAGGAAGCTACAATGTCGACTCTGTCGACAATATATCTCTAAGTAATCTCTGTAGTAATCTCTGTGTAATCTCTGGTCAAAGTGACGTGTTCATTCTGAACAGGTGTTTATAGCATATTGCTCGGTCCATGCACGCATTTTGCCTAGCCCATGGTGGCAGTTTGCTTCTTATGGGACTTTCACACATTGATAATAAGTCGTATAGCCTTTGGTTTTATCCATTTTCGTGTTTATATGATTACGGTCAAAGGATTTTACCACCCCTGCCATCTTTTTTACCACTCAATAGCAGAGAATTTACCGGCAATTGCCTGGCTCTTTACCACTAGAAATTTTCTATAAAAAATTCCCCTACCTATTCAATCAATGGCGGGGGAATTCTATTAATTATATAAAGCTTTTCTTCGACGAGGCCAATCCAAGGTAGCACCAGAACCCTTTAAATGGCCTGCAAATGGATTATTTACAATTCGGAATAGTTGCAATATAATGAACCTATCGGATAGGTCAATAGGCCGATAGCTTTAGGTAGCCTTTCAAGTAAAGCGAAAGAGGGAACCATAATGAAAAGTTTGAAAAAGGTCACTTTACACGAAAGAGTTGTAGAAGCGATTCAGCTGTATATCAAGGAAATGAATATGATGAAAGGGGATAAACTGCCTTCCGTCAAAGAGATGACCGAAAAGCTGAATGTGAGCCATTCTTCTTTAAGGGAAGGTTTAAGGGTCCTAGAAGCAAACGATATGATTGAGGTGATTAATGGAAAAGGAATTTTTGTAAAGGATACCTCGCTCCGGTTCGAAGCGAAAATCGAGGTAGAAAATGAAAAGGCTCTTCTGCTGAATGTCATAGAGGTGCGCCGCCTCCTTGAGGGGAAAGCTATTGAACTTGCGGCGATCCGCGCTACAGAGGAAGAACTCGAACAGATGGAGAAATATCTATCCGAAGCCATCCGTTTAAGTGATTTGGGAATGGAGTCGTCGAAGGAAGATTGGAGTTTCCATAAAATGATTTACCAAGCTTCCCATAATCCTGTCCTGGAAAGTGTAGCAGAATCAGTGTCAACAATCTTCAATAAGCTGTGGAGCAGGCCTTTCGGGATTGATAAGATTTTTGAAGATACATACCCGTTGCATCAAATGTTATTTGAGGAAATCAAACGTAGAAATCCGAAGAAAGCCCTTCAGGAGTTTCATAAGATGATTGACATGACCGAGGAGACCATCAAAAAAATCTAGAAACGGGGAATACAGATGAATGATCAGCATATTTGCACCCATTTAGGCGATGAGTACGAGCGCTTCCACGGGGCAGTTGTCCCGCCGGTCTATCAAAACTCGCTATTTGTCTACCCTAATTTTGATAGTTTTGTAGAAGCCATGCAGGACGAGCAGAATAACTACCTATATTGGCGCGGGAAAAACCCTACCGTTGAGATCGCCGAGAAAAAGATAGCCGCCCTTGAAAAAGGCGAGAAATGCAAGTTATTCAGTTCCGGAATGGCATCCATCACATCGGCCATCCTGACATTTGTCAAGTCGGGCGGCCATATTTTAAGCGTCAGCAATATCTATGGCCCGGCCATAAAGTTTTTCAAATACATCGAGAAATTTGGCATTTCCCACACAAACATCCAATCTACTTCTTTAGAAGACATTGAAAAGGCCATTACACCATCCACCCGATTAATCTATCTAGAAAGCCCTACCACCATGACATTTCAATTAGTTGATTTACCCGCAGTTGCAAGCTTGGCAAAAACAAACCATATTCGCACCATTATTGATAATACGTGGGCGACGCCCATTTTTCAAAATCCACTGGAATTTGGCATCGACATTGTGGTTCATTCCGCCTCCAAGTATTTAGGTGGCCATAGCGACATTGTCGGTGGCGCCTTGATTACCAGCACCGAGATCATGAACCGCCTTTTCTACGATGAGTACCAATTATTTGGGGGAGCGATGCCTCCATATGAGGCCTGGCTGTTGACCAGAGGCCTGCGCACACTGCCGCTCCGCATGAAGGCCCATCAAGAAAGCGCCAGGCAGGTTGCCGAATTTTTGCAGGTGCATCCGGCAGTCAAACAAGTATTCTATCCTGGACTGCATGACCACCCAGATTATCAACTTGGGCAGAAATTATTAAAGGGATATTCCGGTTTATTCAGCTTCGAATTGAAAGCGGATTCATTTGAAAACGTGAAAACTTTTATTAACGGACTAAAGTTATTTAAGATTGGCGTTTCCTGGGGCGGCTTTGAAAGCCTGGTTTTATCACCTAATTATGGTTACAACACGGAATCCTTGTTGCAATCCCATATCAGCCCGGGACACATCCGCATTTCAGTGGGTCTTGAAGAATGCAGCGATTTAATTCAAGACCTTGACCAAGCACTGGCATTGGTATAGAGAGTTTAACTCTTTATATATAAAAATTTAGGGAGGGTTAATTTTGAAGGCTTATAGAAAAATTGGAGCATGGATTGGTTTAGTCATCCTGCTGCTGGGCATTATCTCGGGCTGCAGCAGCGAAACGTCCAGCAAAAAGGATAGTGAAAAGAAAGATGGCACAGTGACACTGAAAATGATTGAGAGTTTAACAAGTCCGGCGAGAACGGCTTTATTGAAGGACATGATCAAGCAGTTTGAAACTGAGAATCCAAAAATCAAAGTGCAGCTGATTTCGCCGCCTCTGCAAAGCGCCGATGAAAAAATTACGCAAATGCTGATGGCGAAAGAGGACATTGATGTTCTTGAAGTTCGCGACCAAACCGTTAAACAATTTTCCAATAACAAATTTATCGAAGACCTCTCTAAGTATACAGGCAGCTGGGAGAATTGGGATTCGTTGAACGATGCCGCTAAACACGGCGCAACATTCGTCGATAAAACACCTTATTTCATCCCATATGGAATTTATGAAAAAACATTATTCTACCGCAAGGATTGGTTTGATGAAGCCGGCCTGAAGGCACCGGAAACATGGGAAGATTTATATGCTGCGGCCAAGAAATTAACGGACCCTGCCAAAAATCGCTTCGGCTATAGCTTCAGGGGCGGTGCCGGTTCTTCCGACTATGTTGAATTTACGACCTGGGCATACTTAGGAAGCAAAATCAATCCATCTGATGGCTATTTTACCCAAGATGGCAAGCCAATGTTCAACGCACCGGAAGCCAAGCAGGCATTGGAAATGTTCGTAAAGCTTTATAAGGATGCATCACCGCCGGACTCCATCAACTGGAGCTACCCTGAGATGGTGCAAGGTTTCACTTCCGGACAGACCGCGATGCTGATTCAAGATCCTGAGGTTATTACGACATGCACGGAGAATATGAAAGAAGGCACATGGGCAACGGCCCCGCTTCCTAAGGGACCAGAATCGAAAGTAGCCCAACAGACCTTGGGAACAGCGGGATGGGGAATTTCCTCCTACTCGAAAAAGAAAGATGCCGCCTGGAAGTTGATTGCCTTCTTGTCCAGTCCGGAACAAAACCTGAATTTTGCCAAGAAAAATTCACTCATACCGATTCATAAGAGTGCTGGCGAAGATCCATTCTTCAAAGAAGGATATTTCGCAGCCTATATTGATATGAACTCCAAACCGGATGAGTATTTAATCGCCGATCGGCCTGTAGATTATAAGGGCTGGGGACAGTTCCGGGCAGATGCTGAAAAGGATATTCAATCCTTGCTCCTGAAGAAGTCCTCTACTGACGATGTATTGAAGAAGTGGGCGGATTACTGGCAAAAGGAAAAAGACCAGAAGGGCAAATAATAACCACAGTATCCTTTAGGATGGGGGGACAGCCGGGCCGTTCTCCCCTCCTTTTAAAATGACCAATTCAACTGGATGAACATGCGAGGTGAACCGTTTTGAAACTGCAACCCAATACAGAAACGCCGCGGCTGAAGCCGGCTTTTAAAATGTCCAGGCATGGACTCTTTATACTTCTGTGTCTATTGCCTGCCCTATTGCTCGTCTCCATCTTTATCTATTACCCTTTGCTTAAAGGGTTGGTAATGTCTTTTCAAAACTATACATTATTTGACCTTACCAATATTGACTTTATTGGCCTGCAGAATTTCAAGGATATCCTTGCCGACCCCAACTTTAAACAATCATTGACGAATAGTGTTTACTGGGTCTTTATTTCGTTATTTTTCCAAGTATCGATTGGCTTCGTCCTTGCCTTGATGCTGCGCAGGCAATTCCGCGGGCGGGGCGTGTACCAGGCGTTTGTGTTTTTCCCATGGGCGATGTCAGGGTTTTTGATCGGGCTGATTTGGCGGTGGATGTTTAATGGCCAAAGTGGCGTCGTCAATGATTTGCTCCTGAAGATGAACCTGATTGACAACCCGATTCCATTTCTTGCCGACCCCAAATGGGCCATGGCATCTGTGATTATCGCGAATGTTTGGTACGGCATCACCTTTTTCGGGATCATGATCCTTGCTGCCCTGCAATCGATTCCCGAAGATCTGTATGAAGCGGCCAAAATGGATGGGGCGAGTAGCTTCCAGCAATTGACGAGAATAACGATTCCCTATATCATTCCAACGCTTACGGTCACGATTCTATTAAGGGTCATCTGGATTCTCAACTTCCCGGACCTGATTTATTCGATGACAAACGGCGGACCTGCGGGGTCGACCCACATTTTATCGACGTATATGCTGGAAAAAGTCATCTATGATCAAAATTACGGACAAGCTTCTGCAATCGGCATTGTCATCATGATTCTGCTGTTATTCTTCACCATCTTCTATTTGCTGGCAACAAAGATGAATAAGGCGGGTGACTTCTAATGAAAAAACAGTTTAATCTTTGGTTCCTGACAAAAATAGTTGTCCTCGGCTGTTTTCTCTTGTTTACCGTCTTTCCGTTGTATTGGATTTTTGTTACGTCATTGAAACCAAGGAAGGACATGTTTACCCTTCCGCTGCAGTATTGGCCGAAAGAGCTGACCTTCGACAATTATGTCAATATCTTTGGCATTTCGAGCTTTGGCACTTATATTGTCAATAGTTTAATTGTTTCGGCGGTTGCCGGACTATTTTCCTTATTGATTGCCATTTTAAGCGGATATGTCTTGGCCCGCTTCCACTTTAAGGGGAAAAACCAGGTCATCTTCGCCTTTTTGATTACACAAATGATTCCAATCTTTATTGCGCTGGCTCCACTCTACTTACTGATGTCCAAATTGCAGTTGTTGAACCGGCTGCCCTCACTGATGTTGATTTATACGGTGATGATGATTCCATTCTGCACCATCATCATGAAAGGCTTTTTCGAGCGGATTCCTTCCACATTGGAAGAAGCAGCCATGATTGATGGGTGTTCAAGATTGACGGCCCTTTTCAAAGTGATTATCCCGGTTATGCTCCCGGGGATTACAGCCACGTTCATCTTTGCATTTGTTCAATGCTGGAATGAATTGTTCCTGGCCGTGATGTTCATCGATGAGGAAGGCTCGAAGACGATTCCAGTAGCGATGAATTCGTTCATTTCCAAATTCGATATTGACTGGGGCGCCATGTCAGCCGCTACCGTCCTCTCCGTCATCCCAACCCTGTTGTTATTTGCCTTCGCACAGAAGTATATCGTTGAAGGGATGACACAGGGGTCTGTTAAGGGGTAAGTCTTGGGACGGCGCTTTATAGGGACATGCAGAAAAGCACAACTGGCTGAAAGGCTGGTTGTGCTTTGGTGTTTTGTGTAGAGTATGAGCTTACAGATACGGGGTCCAATATATTCCTGAAAAAACACCAAAAAGTAAACCAAAACAAACGATTAATAAAATTGCTCTTATATCCCGCCACAATAGGATTTTCTATCTTAAAATGCAAAGAATTTTACCATCTAATTAATCACTTAGATAAAATGCCTCTTTTCCACTTCATTACTTCCTTTTATTCACAACACCAGTGGAACTATGTCAAAAGTGACAATTTGTTTTCATACTCTTAAACCGTTTATTTTCTATTAGAATCTTATGATTTAGCAATTATATAACTGCAAGTTAAAATTCAGGTTTATGTAATTAAAAAGTCTATGCCTCGATAATTTTCGCAGAAAAAAGCCTCCACTGTGGGAGCCCTAAATAAATATATTTTTGATAATATTTAAGATTTTTTGTTTTAGTTCGTTAGACAAATTTGAATGCCTTGTGTAATTCGGGACATGAAGATACACTCTGATTGTTATTAGCTCAAAGAATCTAGAACTATTGGAAGATAGAACGAGTATGATTCTGAAAGAGAAATGGTTGAAAAAATCACTGGAATCCTGAACGAAATTGGCTTTGCCAATATCAGCTATGACTATCGGGACGATAACTCCTACTACTTCGATGCTTATTCAGATGTGTTGGTGGAAATTCGGGTTGGTATTGATGGGGAAGTGGCTAAAGTATTCGAAAAATATATTACTGATAAGCATTTTGTATTTTTTGGTAATTTTTATACTAAGTAACCACAATTAAGAAATTTTCTTCTCAATAACAAAGAGTCGGAAAAATTCTCAAGTCCGACTCTTTGCAAAACTTAATTTATCTTTTCAAACCCACTCTTCTTCTGGGTTCTTTCTACCAATATTCGATCAAAATACCGCGTAAATTCAGACTCTCCTGAATAAGACAAGCAGAGGTATTGTTTTGCTCTGGTCATTCCTATGTATAATAATGATACTTCCCGCTCCTTATCATCTTCCAAAGGAAAAGGCATGGAATCAACATTTACAATAAAGACAGCTTGGAAATCTAAACCCTTACTGCTATCAATCGTACTTATTTTGATTCTTCCATCCTCTTTCCTAAAAGAGCGTTTTGAAACTTCATTTTCAGTTATCCAATAGTAAGGTAAACTGGATTCATTCAATGTACGTTTAATTGTATCAATAATCGGAAATTTGTGAGTCTTTTTAACCCGATAAAGAATTAACATATCATCATACGGAACTTTCTTTTCTTCATGTAGCTTTTTAATTTGTCTTGCAACCACTTTTATCTCATTGGAAAAATTTGATGCCTTAAGAATACCGACATCAGGGCCTTTTCTTTTTGTACTTTGTGGAGCAATAATCTCCCCTTCAAGATCACGATTCACTACTTTATTTTTAAACATGGAGTGCTCTCGGAAAAAATCCCAAGCAAACTTGACGATTTGGGAAGTATTCCGATAATTAATCGTTAAAACTTTTGACCTTCCCTGAAAACTTAAACCAGTATCCTGCAGATATGAGCGTTTACGCTTATAAATTGTTTGTGCCCTATCTTCAACTAATAAGAGAGATTGAGTATTAGAATTTATAAGCAGGCTAACCATTCTCAACCAATCTGCCTCAAAATCCTGTCCTTCATCAATTAATATAGCATCATAAGTTGGGAGAATTGTTTCATTCCGCTCAATTTTTTCAATCATACCTGGCAATTGATATTCATTTATTTTTAAATCATTTTTTAACCATGAGTGAAAATTGCGTACAATTATATTTTGATTTTGAACTTCCCTAGCCTCCGGGTCGAAATCAAATAGATCCTCAGGTTCATTTAACATATGGTTAATCATTTGTTGGATCGCATTCGCTAGTGAAATGTTAAAACATAGGATAAGTATTTTCCAATCGGGATTTTGTTTTGACAACATCTTGGCTCGGCTAGCTAGTATTATGGTTTTACCACTACCCGCCACACCGCGAATTAATCTGTTTTTATCACCAATTTGCTTGGCCAGATTTTCCTGATGAAGATCCATAGTTTTAATATCATGAAGAGATAAAAGAAGCTGATCTTGATATGGAACTGGCGCTTTAAATTCTGCACTGATCCGTACCTCAGGGAATAAGTGATAGCGAATGGCATTGATTTCCTCAATTGACAGAGGATCTCTTAACCGGAAAGGAACTACAAACATATTCAAAATCTTTTCCATCAAAACTTCTTCAGAAAATCCATCTTTGTCAGGGTCGATTTCATCCCTTGTTAAACAAAGGTCGGGTTCAATTACCGAATATAACCCTTCCTGTATAAAATCTTTGGTATACATTCGAGTAAAAACTACCCCATGTCCATAAGGAAATTTTAATTGAAATTTATACTTACCTTCCAGTTGGATTAAGTTTTTATCTTTCTTCAATACGTCCACAAGATGAAACATGTTATCTCTTGCTTGTTTCATCGGGCTTTTAATCACTGCTTGATCTCCAGAGGTAGCGACAATATGCCATTCATCATGATTCAATTGAAAGAGTGTTTTTTTGGTATAATCCTTAACTTCCAATACGACAATTCCCAGATCAGGGCCTATGATAACAAAATCTGGCCGTTTCCCCTGGATTTCCGGTTCAAAATAGACTATATAATCATCGGGAAGAAAGATTTTTAGTGTTCGAAAAAACAGCCTTTCCCCTTTAGTAGCAGATGTTCTAATTGTTTCAGGAATCGTAATCGCCATAACAATCGCCCCAAAAATTGCATTTTTCTCCATTATACAACAATTAGTGCATTTTACCTAAATGTTTACAAAATCCTCTTATATTTTACAAACTTTGCTTAGACTAACAAAATTCTGCCAAAAAGTGTTGTTTTTTTATTCTAATATTTTAATATTATAATTGGGATATCTATTTTATTGATACATAGTAAAAGTGTAGTTCGAACTCTTGGAAAGTGGAGTGGTGATATTGCTTAAGGGAATTATTGATAAATTTTTCAAGCCAATTCAAAATACCAAACAAGAACAGGTTCCACCATTTAGTCAGGCTGACGTAGAGGCTCTAATAGATGCGAAATTAAAAGAACACGCTGCAGCATTAGATAATAACGTAACAAATATGGATGTTGAAAAACAAACCGAAAATGAAGAAAATTACAAATTAACTGCAAAGCAAACTGAATATGCCCTCTCTTTAATAGAAAAGGTCAACAATGAATTTGAACTTGCGATTGAACCCAGCGAATTAACGGTTAAGGATTTAAATCGGCTTATTGCATATCAGAGATATAAGAATAAAGGGACGCTTATAAATCTAGTTAAAAAAGGTGTGTTAAAGAAGAAATAACTATTGGAAATTAGATGTTCAAATAAAATATCCCCGGATCTATTGAATCTGGGGATTCTTTGCTTTCCGCTCAAAATGATAATGAAGACGGTATTCACATATTTCTCTTGTCCATTGGAAGAGAATATCCTCATCCTCTTTCATAACATTAAAATTAAGTGTAAAAAGATCATTTTCATAGGATATCAATCCCTTTGAACTGCCGCTCCATTTGGTCATTGGCATGCTCGCAATCAATCTGCTGACGCCTTTTTCATCATAATCCCAAAGTTTCATTGCACCTTTATCGGAGAAATCAATCCGTTTCCTGTGTTCTTTTTCCATTAAATATTGATGAAAAAATGGAGCAACTTCAACGGATGAAATCGGCTGATACCAATTTGACGGTCCTCGTTGCAGCATTGCTAATAAGACGACCATTTTATAGCTTTTTGACATGGTTGTTTTTTCTGCCTCAACTAGCCAGTTATCATATCGGTGAAAAACCTCGACTTCCCTCTCAGATAATTCCTGAGCCCAATTTAGGAATCCGACATAAGAGTTAAATTCTTGTTTATATTGATGGGAGTCGGAGGAACCCTGCAAATGAAGCTCTAAATAGGTTGGTCTTCTACCAATATTTCTTTTTAACGCGAAATAATCACTATATAGGTTTTCTCTTCTCGGCTGCCTTTTCCGCTTCATTTCGTTAAGTAGATTGATAACCTGAATATCCAAGTCCATCTCACAAAACTCAGGCAAATTAGGTTGGATATTCCGTGCTTTTCCCTCTGTCGGCTGGGTATCAAATAGACTTAATTTTAGATCCGCATTTCGATAGTTTCCTATTAAATCCAAAATGACGCATGTTTCTTTACCTTGATGCAAGCGTAGCCCACGGCCAATTTGCTGCGTAAACACGGTTAGAGATTCTGTCGGTCGAACAAATAATAAAGTATCTACAGAAGGGATATCAACACCCTCATTAAAAAGATCTACGGTAAAAATAATATCAAGTACACCATCAGACAGCTGCTGAATCGCCTGTTTTCTCCCAATCTCAACCTGCTGGGAATGCAAACTGACTGTACGATAGCCATACTGATTAAAGTAACGGGAAAGAAAGTTTGCCTGTTTAATAGATGAACAAAATGCCAATGTTTTGCTCTGCTTCTTCGCTTCCCAAGCGCGCAGAATCTTCTCCGCCAATTCATATCTTAACTGGGCTTGGAGCAATTCTTCCTCATCATATCGGTTACCTAGCCAAGTAATCTGTGTATAGTCGGTATCATCATATACACCAAAATATTTAAATGGCGATAACCATTTGCGTTGAATAGCCTCTAAGAAATCCAGCCGGTATGCCACGTTTCCATCACAAATGGCATAAACATCCTTATTGTCATTCCGGTCGGGTGTGGCTGTTATTCCTAGTAAGAACAGTGGTTGAAAATAGTCAAGTACCCGGTTATAAGTTTCGGCAGCAGCATGATGGAACTCATCCACAATGATCAGGTCAAATTCATCCGATGCAAACCGCTCCAAGTGCGTTTTCATGCTTAAAGTAAAGATTGAGGCAAATATCGCGTTTGCATCACCTTCTTTTGCTTTTCCGTTATAAATCCCGAATCGTCTGTCTGGCATAATATTGGCAAAAGACTCTTTTGCCTGAAATAGGATTTCTTCCCGGTGAGCGATAAATAAGATTTTCTTGAAGCTTTTTGCAAAAAATCCGGCCAAATAAGTTTTACCCAGACCAGTAGCCATCACCACAAGGGCCTTATTATATTCCTCTTCACGGGTTTTATTAAGTTCCTCTAGTGCTTCTAATTGAGCAAACCTGGGTTGAATATCACCGTATTGTCCTGTTGTCTCAATAATGATTTCGGGTTGTTTTTGAACTTCCCTTTTGGATGGCAGCATCAAATCCATTTCCTCAAGCTCAGACCAGGTTTGAGGCAGATTGGGATTTTTACGATGATACTCATTGAAATTCCGCCTATATTCTTCGAGTGTTTCCCGGTTTAAAGGCACTGTTTGATCCGCGAAAAAAATAGAAAGAAATTCAGACTGAGCATGATCAAAAACGTCCTTTTCATCGCTGACCAACAAATTCCATTCCACACCATATTTCAGTGCCGAAGTTGAAAGATTGGACGATCCAACAAACAAATAATCATGCTCGTTGGACTTAAAGAGATAGGCTTTTGGATGAAATGAAACACCGTTACTTTGCCAAATACGAATGTCCAATCCTTCAATCGTTAGCAACTCTTCTAGGGCTTCGGGCTGGGTAAGAAATAAATAGTCCCCGGTACAAATTTTAATATCGGCACCATTTTTAGCAGCCTTTATTAGCGATTCTCTTAAAAAATTGACCCCCGATTTCATGACAAAGGAGGTCAAAATACAAATGGTAGAAGCCTGTTCCAGCTTCTTTATAAGGTGGTCTCCTAGTTCCCTAGTTATCAATTGGACCTTACTCATCTTCAACCTCAATCAGGAAGATTTTTTCTTTAAAGCCTCCTCGCTTTTCCGCTTTTTGTTTCCGGACTTCCTCAACGGTTTCAATAGATGCACCATGGCATTCAGCTAGGGCATGAATAATTTCCAATAAATCTGCTAGTTCTTCGATAGCATCTTTGTCGTTTTGAGTATTTACATATTCATTAAGTTCTTCAAAACTTTTCTTTTTTAGTTCTTTTATGTATTCTTCATTTTCTAAACTCCTTGTTGAATACTTCTTCCCTGTCTTTTTGATTATTTCTGGAATTCTGTCACGGACGAGTTTGTTATGAATTGGCATTTAACCTTCTCCTTTCAGGTATAGATCAGGGGGCTTTACATTTCCAATTAGGAAAGTTGATTGAAAATTAACAACTAATTAATTTTGTCTATATCAAATAAAGTTTTTTAATAGTTCCCCACTAAATGACTTCCATTCTGTTAAACCATTTGCATTTCTACCCATTACCAATGAAGCTGCAGTGGATGGACTACTAAATGTATAATCAGTCTTTAGCATTAAGCCTTCACTATCAAAAACTAATAGCCCTGAATTAATTAACTCATCCCTAATTGAAATATAGGACAATTGAAATGACTCACTTACTGAATCAGCGAAATATGAATCTTTAACGACAGTAAAACCAGTTCCAGATGGAAATCCTTTTCCATTTGCACCTCTTACACTTTTAATGTAAAAAACTTGTTTAGACTGATTTTCAGTATTTTGATCATTTTCTATATTTGCCTGGAAGTTGTCACCCACCTCCAAATTCCATGCGCTTTTTAATAATTGAATTAACTTCTTTTGTCTTTTCTCTAAAACTAATGGCGTCCACTCTTCTTCTTGTATTACTTGTGAAGTTAATGCAAATGAACTTACACCATTCTTAGATTGAAAATATGTTGTTTTCTTTTTTCGAAAATCATAATTTTTCGCTTGGGAATTTTTTGCTCTTGTAAGTAATACTAAATTACCAAGTTTATGAACGTATAATGACGGATCCATAAAATTTTCTAACCATTCACTATCTGGTTTTGGCGTTTGTGGCAAGACATGCTCTACCGTAATGACAGAATGGTCATAATATGGTTGACCTTTTGACAGCATAGAGTCTAAACGAAGAAGTAAATATCTTCTAACAGAATCCTTTAAATCAGTGTATACATCCCCATTTATTTTATTTAATACTTCCAACTTATCCTGATTTGAAATTTCTAGGGAAGATGTAGACGAAAAAGGATCAACATTTTTCTCCATCTCTCTAAGTATTTGTGAATATCGAGATTGCCGCCAATTAAAATTCTTTCTTAAAACCATGCTTATTCCTGCAAATGTTTCTAATCTTTGAAGAAAACCTTCTATATTATTTTTATTGTTTATCAAGTAATACATTGCAGGTGGAACCCAGTCAGTATTATCAATCCGATTCAATAAATTAAGCATTTTCATTAAATTTGGGGAAGTACTGTAATAAGCATGATAATCAGAAATTTTCAAGAAAATTTCACTATAAGGAATAAGAACATGTTCAATAAAATTTTTGCCTGTAATTGTTTTAAATATTTGGTCATACTCATCCTTATAATTTGCGCTTCCTTTTCTTTTCTGGATTATCATCCTGATATGGTCAAAAAGCTTATTAAAACGGTCTCTTCCAAGTGATACCTCAACTTCTTCCCACTTATTGGTATATATATCTTGTTCGTTTTCTGGTATATCACCGATAACCCGAGCTTTATAGATATCACTAGGCATCAAGTCTAATCCTCTATCATTTAAAACGGTAAAAATTCTAAAGGCAGAATCAAAGCTAGGAGTGGAAACTACTACCACATAACACAATGTGGCAATTACACCTGGAAGGGTTTTAATAGTTTGAACGTTTAATTCATTTAACCTTTCAATAAAATAGAGAACATTATCTCTAATAGCCTTTTGACTATCTGTTTTAACCAACGTATCTGAAGATAACCCTGAGGTAGAACCAATTTCTTGAATGTATTTTTTAAAGAAATCATTATCTCTATATCTTAAATGCAATCGATAAGTATCGGCAATATTTCTAATTTTATTTCCCTTTTGTACAATCATACTATGAATATCTCCAGCATATTCACCCCCTAAAATATCTCTTAATACTGCCAATAATATTGTTAAAGTTGTTAACCTTTGTTGACCGTCCAACACTTCAAAGATTGGAGTTTCCTTTTTTACTAATACAACACTCCCTAAAAAATAGGGCTCCTCTATATCTTTTAAATTATTTTCTGTAATATCGTAATGATCAATAAAATCTAACAAATCGTCTAATAATTCTCCTGCTTCATCCGCAGTCCAAGAATACGGACGTTGAACCGATGGAATTGTAAATAAATAATCATCTGAGAATACTTTATGTAATGGCATTTCTTGTGCAGATAATGTCGTTTTCACGATTATTTTCCTCCGAAAAACAAATTAGTAAAAATTACATTACTAATTATATTTTACCAAATAGGACTATGCTTTTCTTTAATTTGATTATTTTTTGTTTTTCATATTTCTATGCAATCAAATATCCCGCTAATCTACTAGCCCATTGAATTCAAAAACCGCTTTGTAACATTTCCCCATTTCTCATTTCATTTTAGTTTGACTAATTCAACATGTTCACCGTTTATTAATACATGCCAACGTTTTTCATGTGATTATAGTTTGTTTTTGAGCAACCTTCCCTCCTTTCGTAGTTTTTTCTATAAATTGGTTACTCTATAAAAGGTAAAGAAAAATCGGGTAGAGGTGAACTCATTCATGATCACAAAACGCCACTTTTGGTTTAACCTTGCGATGATTATCATTCCATGGTTGTCCTTGGTGTTTATTGGAAGGCGAAATTTTAAACGATATTCGTTTGCGGGAATGTTCATTGTTGTTTTTGAAATCATTAACCATTTGTATGGGCATAAACGGAATTGGTGGAAATTTTACGATAAGAAAAAGAATTTCATGCGCGATGAGTTACCATTTAGTATTGGTCCATATGCGCCGCTTTCGATGTGGCTGCTCAGATTTTCGTACGGCAACTTTAAAAGGTATGCGCTGCTAAATGCGATTGCCGATGGAGCCTTTGCCTTCTTTATCATTGATGTCCTGAAGAAAATGAAAATCATTCGTCTTCGCCGACTGAATCATCCTCAGTTTTTTCTCTACCTGCACTATAAAGCTTACCTATTATATGGAATCCAGTATTTATATGAAAAACTAAATAAGAGGTTTTATTATTGATTTCCGTTGATTCCGAAGAGCCCTACTTACTATAAAAGTTAGGGCTCTTTCCCAATTAGTCTACGTGCTTGCATATATTCTTTTTTGTGTTTGACGGGCATTTTACCGTGAAATACAATGATAGTAATATATTCTTAGTTTTAGGGGAGACAGGTGAAGAGTTTGTACGAATTAAAGCTGCGCAAGATACTAAGGCAAGTGAAAAACGATAATCCGGAAAAACGGTACGAGGCCCTTGGTCAGCTATTTGAGATCAAGCAGCAGGACAGCTACGAGGTTCAAATTGAGGTTCTTATAGATATGATTAAAGCGGCTGCCGGCAAATTTCCTCAGCCTGTCGATCATTGGGACAATCCTTCCGTCTATCTCATCGATTTTGTCTGTGATTTTTCCAGACCAGAGGTCATTGAAGGCCTGATCAAGCATTTTGACGGCTTTGACATTCAGGCCAAGGAGCGGGCGATAGACTTTCTCCTGCAAACAGAGGACGAAGAAATCTTTTACTTTTTAGAGGAAAAAATCGTTGGGTTAATGGATGCCGAGGATTTTCTAATTCCCTACCGTATGCTGTCATCCTATCCTGTATTGATCAAGGGAATCCTTGAATCCACGATTGATAAATTGGAGTCCAAACATTATAAATTTATGATTTATGACCTGCTGTTGTCGTTAAACTCTTCCGGACATGTACAAGGGTTCAAGAAGGAGCAGGTGCTCCCCGTCTTGTTACAGGATTATCAGGCTGAGAAGCAGGAATACCTCAAGTTTGATCAAGATTATACAACGAAGTATGTGTACACAGCGTGGAAGGACAGTTATATGATTGTCCGCAATCGGATGCGGTTGTTTATTAGTTTAATGGATTTTTATTTTTCAAAGGAAACACAGAGCGAGCTTCTGGAAGCTCAGGAGTTTCGCGATCCGTTCCTGAAAGCGGAAGCATTGCTGATTTCGATTGGCAAGAATCTGCATTATGATAACAGTACGCTGTTGGAATGTGCTAAAAATATTGAAACGGCGGAAATGGTGTATTGGGAACTGAAGGATAAAAATTTGGAGCACCTCTACCCGATTACGGAAGGAAAGCAGCAGCATTTGGCAGGGACCCGGCTGTTCTCGACGATTATTCACTTGCCTGAGGATGAGGACGGAATGGCTCACTATCCTGAGGACATCCAGGTCGTTGATCAGGTCGAGACAGAAAACACCTACGGTCAGCCAGTGCGCTATTACTTGATGAGCTTCCGTGAGCAAGATCGAGTGTATGTCGGCTGGGCCGGCGGCTATGCGTTGGAGGATGGCGATGATACTGCTGTGATGTGGGATGGCACGTATACAGAGTTTGTTGACCTAGATTCGGCTTCGATTGAGGAGCATAAGCAGCAATTTTTTAACTATCGTTCGGAAGCGATGCAGGAGATGGAAAACAGTGTGTATTACGAGAGCTCGCCAAGGCTTAGCAGAGGGTCCTGGTTCTTTATCGCCCTGTTGATTACCCATTGGGTCAGGGTCTTGCTCTCCGGATTTGAAGCGCCGCTATGGCCGTCGTTGTTGTTCACTGCGATTGGCGGGGCCGCTTGTTTTTACGAGTTTACTAGAAACAAGCAACGCAAAGTCCTGATCATCGGACGTCAGCTAGTCAAGCAGGACGGGGGCAAACAGTTTACCATCGGCATGGATGAGATTAAGAAGGTCGAATACAACCGGAAGCATGTCCTGGTGTATAACAAGAAAAACGAACTGGCCTTCAAAATCCCGCTCCGGTGGGTACAATACGAATTGTTTTACCATCAGTTGAAGGATCACACCGGCCATTTGAAGAATCGGCCGTTTATACAGGGGTAGGAATTGGGGGTGGTCCTGTAGGTTAGGTGCCACCCTCTTTTATTTCATTATTTCAATCGGTACGTCAAACACATTCCACAAAAATAGAATAAAGATCACCGACAAAAACCAAGCCAACAGTGGATTTTTATGGTGGATCCTGAGCATCGGGAACATTACCATAAGGAATAATAATGACCAGCCCATATTCCAGCCATGATGATGATTAATCAAGTTCAGAAACTTAAGATTAATGAATTCTACGATCCAATAAACAAATATCCAAAGAGCCAGCCATAATATTTGCTTCCATCTCTCATCGGGGAAACGGCCGAGATAAATCAAGACGGTCGAAGGGTATACAATAGCCATAATCATAAGGTTAATAAACGTATGATTTTGCAACAAGCTTTTCGCAAAAAATGTTTCCTGGTATGTCCACATCAGATGATTATAGAGCAGGTAATTTTTTAATAAATCAACAGAAATGAAATACAGGATGGTCGGATAAAACTCCCTCCAGCGTCTCCAAGCACCCCATTTAACTCCTGCTGCTAGGAATAATGCATTAAATAATATGTGCATAATTCGAACCCCAATGGTTTATTTAATCCTATTATGCCCTATTCCTTGTAAAAATTTTTGCCCTCTTTGTTCATTTCTACCCTTTTTTTAATGTTATTCGATAATAGATTCTCAAAATTGTAAGAACCAATCCAATTAGGAAAATAATCGCTAATAAGAACATCCCAGCTGGATAAAGACCGAATGCATCCATTGTGGTCGAGCTGTTATTTTGTAACGCTGGAACAATAAAGAACAACCATCCGATTAATAATGTTGGAATTAATTGAGGAATTAATCGAAGGATAAATCTCCAAGTAGGATATTGTTTACGTGTATCAGACCATTTTTTACTCTTCAGAATTCCCCTGATTCCTAAAAGCAAATAAATCAATGTGATAACGCCAAGTGATAAATCAATTATTTTCGAAACTGGGGCTTTCAATTCGGGGTCTTGCCCCTCTGTCAATTGGATAATACCCGAACTAATCTCATAAGCGTGTTCAAATGTAGGGGTAAAGCTATTTAGTATAACTGCAACGGCATAACCGCTGCTGGGTATGATGTCTTGTTGAGTTTGATACGTAGATACTACTCCGCTATGTGAGATGCGTGCTGGCTTCACATTCGGTGAGCTCAACCCCCAACCAAGTCCGTATTTTTTGCTTCCAGGTTGCGGCGAATACGATTCTTCCAATAATTTTTTTGATAATAATTGCTCTCCTGTTCCAGTCTTTCCCTCGTTCGTTTGCATTGAAAGCCATTTTCCCATATCGGATGCCGTTGATATGATACTGCCGGCCCCCATATTCATCGCTTCAAGCTCTGTCCAGGGAATTGCAGTTCCATATGCTGCTACATATCCTTTAGGTAGTCCTTTTACAACATCTCCAGAATTAACAGTAGTGAGGGAGTCATTCATTCCTAGTGGAGAGAATACCTTTTGTTTAAGATATTGAGAGAATTCCATTCCGCTTACCTTCTCTACCAAAAGCGCTAAAATCCAGTAGTTCCCATTGCTATAAAAGTGTTTCTCTCCTGGATTTGATTGCAGCTTCCAATTGTTCATTCGTTCCACACCTGCTTTTAAGGTACTCGCTGGGGGAACAATAGTCGGATTTGGAATTCCTGATGTGTGGCTCAATAATTGACGTATTGTAACTTCTTGCCATCTTGAATCGTCAAGTTTGACCTCTGGCAAATAGTTGATGATTGGGTCATCCAGTTGGATTTTCCTTTCATCTGCAAGCTGCAAAACAGCAAATGCAGTAAATGATTTGGTTGCGGAACCAATTTTCATTAACGACTTTTCTGTTATAGGCTTCCCTTCAGAATCTTGACCATATCCTTTCTCATAAACTAATTTTCCGTCTTTTACAATGACAATGGATGCACCAGGCAGGCCATTGCGTTCTATATAGGTAGTGACAAATTGATCGACATCTTCCGTTTTAAACGGTTGAGCAGCTTGGACATTTGCAGAAAAGCGAAGATTAGGCGTTAAAAGGATGATTAACAGAAGAATAAAGCTCAATTTCTTCTTATTTACAATTATTTTCAAAATTTGCCCTCCAACTTTTTGTGTTTTTTTAAATCCTTGAAGTACAAACATAATCATACGAATTAGTCTTAATTAGATTAACCTGCTAGAGGCTAATTATTTTCTAAGCCCTCAGGCGTATTTCTAACAAAAAAAACAGACCCGATTTCTATGTGAAATGGCTCTGCTAATTCATATGCTCATTAAATTGCTTCTCTCCCTGTTCGTGTGAGACACCGCTCGAGTTGTTTTGTATTTAGAGAATCACACCTGAAAAATCCCCTTTTAATACTTCCTTCTCATGCTGGTTTTTACCGATAAAGGTCGCAATAATAGCCGTTCTATTATTGTCCTGCCTCTCATATTTTTCAATTTTAACTTCACAAACTATTGTATCACCGGTAAATACAGGTCTTAGAAACTCAAAATTCATATTACGAGCCAGCACGTTATAATCTCCGCCTACTTTTGTTGGCAGAGTCGCCGTCAACAACCCTTGTACGACAAGTCTCCCCTGTTCATCTGGGGTTAAATGATGAATCCCTTCATCACCTGAAATCTCCGTAAATAATTCAACATCCCTTCTGGTAAAAGTCCGTTGGAATGAAATGATCTCTCCCACTTTTAATGACATAGATTTCTCCCCCCTGATGGTTTCATATACGGTTTTGAGCTTGCATCAGCTCATAGATCTTACGGGCGGTGTTGACATTTCTGACCGTAACTTGTTTGTATATCTTTGATCCAATGATCTTTGACATGCCGCTTTTGGTTACATTTTTCCTGTCAACCGACCAAAGGATCGCACCCGGAACATATTTCACCGTCTCAATATCAGGTTTGATGACCAAATTTTCAAGGACAGATTCATCATCAATTTCATCCCATAAAAATAACACATCACTCTTCATGTCTTCGTCATTTTTCCATGAGTCGGGAATAGCGTTTATGATTTCACTAACATCATCGATGCTCCGAACGACTACTTTAATTTGCAATCCAAAATCCTTATGTATCGTTTCTTCCAAAATCCGTGATAGTTCAGTTTTGGATAGGCCACTGTTTGAAAAAATAATATTGCCTGTATTAATGTAGGTCACCACATCATTCATCCCGGCTTGTTCAAATGTTTGTTTCAGCAGCTTCATGTCAATTTTATTTTTTCCACCGACATTAATCCCCCGTAGAAGCGCGATATAAACCATAATCCCATTCTCCTCCATTTTCCATATAAATCCATTATATTCTATGTGACTATACTTTTCATCTAGTTATACACCGGTAAAAAAACAATCGGGTTACGCTTTATTACCATAAGAAAGAGTCTGCAGCAGGATCATTAAGCTAATATTGAACCTCCACTATATTCTATGACTACTGACCATGCTTCATTTCAAACCCTTCATATGATAAAGAGATGAGAAATTTTATATAAGGAGTGGTAATAGATTGTCTTTAGACAAATTTGTTGATGCGTTACCGATACCAAGTGTTATAAAAGCAAAAGGCAACCAAAATGGAATTCCCTACTACGAGGTGATGATGAAGCAAGTTCAACAAAAATTGCACCGTGATTTACCGCCTACAACCGTTTGGGGGTATAACGGGTTGTATCCTGGGCCGACATTTGAGGCTCGGAGGAATCAACCAATCCTGGTCAAATGGGAAAACCATTTGCCCTTTGAACACCTCCTGCCCGTTGACCGTACGGTTCATGGCGCAGAGCCTGACCAGCCTTCGGTCAGAACCGTTGTCCATTTGCACGGGGGACGGGTACGCCCCGAAAATGATGGGTATCCAGAAGCATGGTTTACGAAAAACTTCAAAAAGAAAGGACCTAAATTTTTGCATGAAGTTTATTATTATCCCAATTGCCAGCGCCCAACTACGCTCTGGTACCATGACCATGCCATTGGCATCACACGATTAAATGTGTATGCCGGGCTTGCAGGCTTTTATCTGATTAGGGATGAAGCAGAAGAGAGGCTGAATTTTCCTAAGGGGAAATATGAAATTCCGCTGGTTATCCAAGATCGGTCGTTCCATCTTAGCGGGGAACGGCGTGGTGAATTATTCTATCCGTCCCTTCCTGACCAGCCCCCACCGCCGCCGCCCCCAAATCCATCGGTTGTTCCGGAGTTTTTCGGGGATACTGCTCTAGTGAATGGAAAAGTGTGGCCTTATCTGGAAGTCGAACCGCGAAAATATCGTTTCCGCCTCCTGAATGGCTCCAATTCGCGTTTTTACCGGTTACGGTTAAGCTCCGAGCAAGGTTTTGTGCAAATCGGCACAGACGGAGGATTTCTTGAGTCGCCCGTTGTCGTATTAAACCGGGATGGACTCCTGCTTGCTCCGGGAGAACGCGCAGATGTGATTGTCGATTTTTCAAACCATGCCGGTCAGCAGATCATTCTGACAAATGACGCACCTGCCCCCTTCCCTACAGGCAGCCCGGACGCCCCTGCCCTTCCGGAAATTATGCAATTTCGGGTTCGCGAAAAAGTTTCCCGGCCTGACAAAAGTGAAATTCCAACGACACTTAGCTGCTTAGAGAGGCTGGATCCGGATAACGTCCCGGTCAGAAAGAACTTCCTGGTAGAAAGAACGGATGAATTTCACCGTTTAAAACTACTCCTTAATGATATGGATTGGAACGAATTACCGATAACGGAAACCCCATACAATGGCACTGTTGAGGTTTGGGAACTTTACAATCTGACCGCCGACACCCATCCGATTCACTTGCACCTCGTGCAATTCCAAATTCTCAATCGGGCACCGATTACCGTCGATGAGAATGGAAATGTCATCGATGTGGGAACGCCAGTGGATCCCGACCCTAATGAAAGAGGTTGGAAAGATACGGTTAGGGCAAATCCCGCAGAGGTCACTCGGATTATTGCACGTTTTGGCCCATTTACGGGCATTTACCCATGGCATTGTCATATCCTTGAGCATGAAGATCATGAAATGATGAGACCCTATGAAGTTCTCGATAATCCAAACTTTGACCCAACTCAGGTCATCCCAGGGCAATGCCCGGATGACTCCTTCGCGCAGTGTTTTGACTGCCGGCGTGATGGCTGGAATGATTCACACAATGACGAGAGCTCCGATGAGAGTAGTGACTAAGGTAACATTTGACCGCCGATATAATTGTTGGCGGTCTTTTCATCATTCGGAAAATAATATTGATTCAAATCAACTTAAGGTGTAAAATTATACTAAATAAAACCTATTAAAACTCCAGTAATAACGCCAGTAGATATCTGCTCGGGGTTTTACCTTTGGCTCTGTTAAATTTTACTGTTGGTATGGATTTTTAAGGATCTTTTGCATAAATAGTTCTGGATTAACATTCTGTTCAAACCCATATTGACTATATAATGAATGGGCATCATTAGTGGCTAACATAAATCTACGAACACCCTGTATTTCGGAATAATTTGTGATAATATCCATTAACCATTTTGATAACCCTAACTTCCGATACTCTGGCACTACAAACACATCACAAAGGTAAGCGAACGTTGCTAGATCAGTAATGACCCTTGCAAAACCAACTTGTTCAAACCCATCTTTTCCTACTTCACCTTTATAAAGTCCAAAACATAGTGGAGAATGATCAATCGCCTTTTTTACTATCTGCTTGGGGATCCCCTCTGACCAATATGCATGTTGACTCAAGAAGTTATGTATGAATGGTAAATCTAAATACTCTTTATTTGTGGAAATTGAAAATCCCTTATTAATCCATATATCCATTTTAAGTCCCCCTCTATTTTAAATGTTCTATAATAAATTAAACTACTGAACTAAATTTTGTTCAATTAAAATCCAACGAGAACACAAACCTGTTTGTGGCTTATTTCCATATCATTGGACTTTCCTTTACGCTTGCGAGGCTAAGTTCTGTTAACGAGATGGATTGATAAGTTTCTAGGAGATGGGAGTATGAGTCGTAGAAAAGTAATACTTTGGTCTGTTGGTTTGCTCCTGTTTATTCTGGGTTTGACAATTTATTTTCTTTTTAACGGAACGCCTTGGGAGAAAAACAATCAAGAAAAAGAAATGCAACAGTTTCTAGAAAATAAATATCAAATGGAATTTGTATTTAAAAAAATGTCCTATAACTATTTAAGTGAAACATATCAAGCCTATGCTTACCCGAAAGGCCATTCAGATGTTGAGTTTATGGTTCAGGAAGACATGGATAGTAAAGCAGGCTACTCAGATACGTATCCAAAAGCGTTTTGGGAAAGTGAGTTATCCCGTGAATTGAAAGAGAAAATCAAAGACCTTTTTCCTAATTTAGATGAGTCGAACTTTCAAGCGCTGCAAATCGTCGAGCGTGGAGAGTATTTTGGAAAGGGTATTCCAACTTATCAGCAGGTTCCCGCTTCCCATTTAGACACTTCCATTTCAATTAAGATCATTGGTAATTGGGAACGGATGGACCAACAGATGGAAATCGACAAAATAAAAGAGCTTGGTCAATATTTAAAGACGATCCATTTTCCTGTATTAATTGAAGTTTGGTATATCGAAGACAATATACACAACATTAATGAAAATACAAAAGCCTTTTTTATTACTGAAAATGGGGCGATTATTGAAGGATAATAGACCTATATAAATAAAACCTCGTCAGGACCGACGAGGTTTTTTACTTTGAAATGAATATTACCTATCATTTCTGTTAGGTCCGATTTAAGAGACGAAAAGTTGTCATCCAATAAACAATGTATTGTCCCACACCTAACGCTCCTATGCTCAATAACGGAACGAATATATTTTTTGAAAAAATAAAGCAAATGAATGCAGCGACCGGGATGGCGAGACTGTAATAAATATAGACATTCCGGCAAGCCTTATATGTTACCCATTGTTGCCCTTCATCCATTTCACGAAACTCATATGGAATTAAACCCGCTAATTTGATTTTGTCTTTGGGATATTTATTGTTATGCAATTTAATTAGAATAGTCCAAACTAACGCCAAAATAAAAGGTACCCAAGAAAATAATTTAACCAATAAAGTCTGTGTAATCGTAAGCGATACTATCAAAGTGGATGTAATAAAAATTAGCAAAATAATTGGAAAAAGTGGTGAACGTAACATGGCTCTCAGCAAAAAAAATCAGTCCTCCCCTTTTAAATAAAATACTTCCTCTACGGTAGCATTAAATGCCTTTGCGATTTTCAAGGCCATCGTAACCGAGGGGGAATAGTCCCCTTTTTCAATTAAACCAATGGTTTGCCTGGTTACTCCAATTGCATCAGCCAAATCTTGCTGCGTCCACCTAAAACGCGCACGCAATTCTCTAACTTTATTTTCTAGCATGTAATTTCCCTTCTCGCACTATTTACTAAAATTGTAAATCATTTATTACAAAATGTAAATTATCCTTTGCATTTTGCAATAAATAATTGCCTTGCCGACAAAACATGCAAAAATACCAATCTGTCATTTACAATTGATGCATTCTCCAACTTTACAATTTAATAAGCCATGAAATAAAGAAAAAAGCGAGTGTCAATTCACTCGCTTTTCCTATGTCATATAAGAATTACAACTAAAAATCCTCTATTAATACTTCTCTTTCTTTCTAATTTTTACATAAAAAAGCCGCACGAATACCCACTTTTAATGTCACTTGGTTCTTCCATTGATGATTTTGTATTTTATGTATCCAAAGCCTATTTTAAGGAAAAAGTATTTATCGTCTTAGGCACTGTTTCTTTTAACCTCATTAATTCTTCAAGTGCTTCCGGCTCATTTGCCAAATCGGTAGATGGATCGCCGACATTGTACTCGTACACAAAGCTTTTTCCGTTAAATGTGGCGATGTATTCCATTGGAAAAGGCGATTCTTGATTCTCCAAATCGACTTCTTCCTTCGTTTTATTCATAACAATGATCGTCACAATGGAATCCTCGAAAATCCTGTTGTCGTATTTATAGGTAAACGAGATGATGTAATCGGAACCTTCATCCCTTTCATCCACGACATAATGATTTTCCCATTCCTGTGGTAATTCCAATGAAAATCCATACTTTTGATTTTCATATGCCAGCCCATTGCTGTTCCTTGCCTGGCTTGGCTGTTCAGCTGATTCTTCCTGAGTGTTTGGCAATTTTTCTGTCTCTGTTATCTTATTTTCTTTTTGTTGATCAACAGCAGCTGCCAGTTTTTTGTTTTTCGTTTCCGCCTCGGCCATAACGGTTGCAAAATAGAAATCGTCTATCGCTTCATCCAGAAGTTTATCTGCTGTATTGTATTTTACAATAAATGTTTCATGTATAGGCAAATTCGAACTCCCGCTAAAGAATGCCATAGCAGCGTCAAAAGCGTCGGCAAACTGCACAAAAGAACGAGCGTACTTGCTCTTTGACTCAACCAAGAATTGATACAATGCTTTTGAACCATTATTGGGAACTTTCACAGTATTGATTTTCTCCGATGTTTTCAGGCATGCCTCTTTTGCCAACTCGGCCGCCCGATAAATCTCCTCCGGGGACTTTTTACCGACACTGTCCAAATAGTTTTGAATCTCTTCTGTTGAATTTTTTTCTCCAACTTCGATCAGTTCATCGACAAACGCGGCTACGGACTCTTCTGGGGTCTTTTTCCCAACAGACTTGTATACAAAAAATGCTGCAGACAGCACTAGAAAAATAATAACCGGTACTACAATTTTTTTATTTATGCTTTTACCCATCTCTCCCACTACCTCTTCCATATTTTTCTAGGATAAATTTCGACATCCCTTGTGGAAAATCCTGTTTTTTACAAAAATATGACTTTGCTTGATTTATGGAGCTCGGTGGGGATGAAAATCCAGGAACGTGTCTTATGAAGGTGCCATAGAACGCAACAGGACCGAAATCACCGGGCAACGTGTCTTACGAAAGCTTCATAGAGCGTGACAGGACTGAAATCACCGAGCAATGTGTCTTATGAACCCTTCATAGAGCGCACGCCTGTTGAAAATTCGTGCCACCCCGTCTAATAAACGCTTTTATTCTCGCCATAAAAATAAAAACCACCTTTTTTATGTAGTTGTGTACATAAAGGTGGTTTTGGTTTAGTCGGTTTATTTCATTTTAACTGGCGTAACTACTGCAAAGGTGCTTTCTGCCGGGTCGGTTACATTCCATTCAATAATTTTGATGGCACCTTCCCCATTCGTGTCTTTTCTTACAATCGTTACTTGGTCTTTGCTCATCCTCTGTCATCCTTCCATCTGTATAATCCACACAGAAGCTAATATATGCCGGAATCAAAAAAATGTGCATGATTTTTTGGAACTAGTAAATATTTAATTTTTGGAAATTATCTGATTTAAAAGACTCGCACGATAATCGGTCCTGGTAATAGTCCCCAATCAAAACCGAAACAAATAGGTGGATAGTTCCTCAAAGTTTTCGCTTCGTTCAGCCTGTCCGTTTTTTGAAATATAATAATTAATGTCACTATACCGATGCAAAATCGTGTAAATCATCAGCTTTTTCCGCAGTGATTCGTTCAACTCTTCATAACTGTAGCTATTCAAAAAAGATGAAGTCAGGTCGCTGTCCCCATTGAACATAAACAGGATTGGCCCCAGCAAATCATAATCCCCATCACCCAAAAAGCAATCAGCAAAATCGATGACCCCTGTTAAGGTCCACTTTCCATCTACCTTATTGAATAGCAAATTAAACGGTGTATACTCCCCCGTCAGAAGCTTCAAGTCCGGGGTGTAATCGATGTAGGATTCGTCCACATAGGTTTCCAGGGATTGAAGCAAATCCGGTGGCAAATCCGCTTGGTTTTCTTTCATACTCAGAAACTGACCACGGATAAACTCCTGCCAATTCACTTTTATTTTTGAAAAATTGCATGTAGGAACTCTATGAAACTCGCTAATTACCTTACCTAGTGCCATGCTGCAAGCATTTTTCTCTTCCGATGTGAGGTCATCCCACAAATCGATCAGCAGCGTGCCTTTTAATTCCGTCATGATGAGATAATTCCAGCCTTCAAGACTTCCAACTGAAATGATTTTCGGCGTCTCCACCGATGTGATTTTGCCGGCGATTGCCCGGAGCACCTCCACTTCCCGGTCAAATTGGTCGTTGAAATAACTGGGAAATAGCTTGATTACCAGTTTCTGATTATAGCTGTAAACGATATTGGAACCATAAGAAAATCGGGATACCTTTCCTTCAGGCAGGTTTTCTTTACTGATAATGTCCGCTATTTTTCGATCCCAAAAGGCGGTGTCCTCTACTATAGTTTTGTACTGTTTATAGGTTAAATCTGATAAATGCATGATTGAAACTCCTTTAGAGTACTTTTTCAAAACAAATATATTCCTGGTGCCCTTCCGGTTTTGAGTCAAAAAAGACACTGCCGCGCTTCTGATAGCCAAGCTTTTCGTATAAATGTATCGCTTTCACATTTCCCGAAAAGGCATCTAATCGGATACTTTTATACCCTTGTTCAACCGCAAAGCACTCGCAAAGCTTAACAAAATTTGTGCCAAGTCCTTTATCTTGCACTTGCGGATTAATCATTAATGAATGGATGACAAGCGGCCGGCTTCCTGTCCAGGGGATGGGTGCCCACTCCTCGGAATGCCAGTCATTAAGGACAACATGGCCAATCATTTCCTCTTTTTCCAAGAGTACCAATAAAACCTGATCTTCGATACATTCCTGGAAATATTCTTTGTTTGGGTAGTGGTCATCCCACTGCAGAATCCCATTTTCGAGGAGGTGATCCCGGCAGTTTAAATAAATTTCATTCACTTGCTCTAGCATATCTTCGGATGCTTTGATGAGTTGAAGGGTAGTTTGCATTTTTAATTCTCCTAGAATCATAATGTCCTATTTTTGTTTTTTATTATACCTGAATCTTTCGAAAAAAGAAAAAGCTGCCTTTGATAGCAGCTAATTCCTTAACCTACTTCCGCAGCCATCGCAGCCGCTTTTGTTGGATGAACAGTTCCAAAAGGGTGATTGGGCGGAGCGTAAATCGAGTATAGTTTTAATGGAACATTTCCCGTATTGGTTACATTGTGCCATGTCCCAGCGGGAATGACGATCGCAAAGTCATCGGCAACCTGCCTTTGGAAACTTAAAGCGTCTTTTCTTTTGCCCATTTGAACAATTCCTTGCCCCTGCTCAATTCGTAAAAACTGGTCAACATGAGGATGGATTTCTAAACCGATGTCCTCGCCGACATTTATACTCATTAAGGTAACTTGAAGATGTTTCCCAGTCCATAATGCAGTGCGGTACGTATTATTTTGCTTTGTAGCCTCATTAATATTAATCACAAGTGGGTTAGGTCCATAGTCCCTTAACGTTGCCAAAGGCCGATCAGGATAAAATCCATTAGCATTATGAAAAGCCCAGTTATTTGGTTGACTGTAATAGTTATTTCTTGAACTATTCACATGATGAGGATATTGATACTGATATCCATAAGGATTATTGAACATTTCCCTCAACTCCCTTCACCTTTTATAAAACTATCCTATTCACTTTTAAAAAAATTGTACTTAGTACCTTATCCCCGCATGTTATTGGACGACTACTTTTCCAACCATTCCCTGCTGCAAATGGTACCGGCAAACTAGTTCATATGTGCCAGGATTTTTCGGGGTCACCGTAATGGTTTTTTCTGATCCCGGTTGGACTTCCGCATCCACTCCGAGTTGATCCACTGTGAAGGTATGCTCTTTCTTTCCTCTGTTTTTCAATACCAATGTTGTACTTTTTCCGTTGGGAATCGTGATGACTTTCGGATTAAAGTAATTATCGTTCAACTCCACTTCAATCGCATTCGCTGGCGCAAGCTTTACGGCATCGGATTCTGCAAATACATGAAGTGAACCCGGAGTTGTCGCAACCACCATCATTGCAAGTAATATAACCAATCGAATGAACCACTTTTTCAATTCAATCCCTCCTTTCTTAAGACTATTTTTTTCAAATTTAAAAAATATTATCAACAAATTTTGTTCTCCAATGTGCTTCAAATAGTAACAAGGAAATTTCTTAATCCCTATCGAATTATTGAACATAATAGACGCTAATTAAGGAGGAACTTTTGTGAATTCACCGGATTTCAAAACATTTGAGGAAATGCTTTATCAGGATTGCTGCCGCATCATTGAACAATTTACCAAAACCGAAAACAACCGGGAAGTGTATTCATTTTGCATCTATATGACTGGCCATGGTGATATTGTCTTATTTATCAGCACATTGGAATCCTATAATACAACTAGTGAAAGGGGCCGTTATTACGATATTGAGGAGCATCCCTACGGACTTCGGAATAATAAATACCATTTTGAGGACGTTTCCTTGCATTTTCGGTTTTCAAAAGAGGTTGAAGAATTTATTTATGAAGAAGCACAGAAAATAGTGCTATATGAAGGATGGGATCCCGTTATAAATGCTGCCATCAATGTCTGCAACCGGCTTGACGAGCATTATAAATTAATGGACAGAACCGATGATTTTATATATTTGGCTGCGATGCATGATCGCGACTATGATTTTTATATTAAGCTGATGAAAGAAACCGTTCCTTTGGAGACTTTGTATGCTGCTTTCCCAGAAATCGCCAGATACGACAAGTTGTTAGAACAACTTCATCCATTAAGCAGGGATCAACAAATAGCTTATTGGATCAAGGTCTATGAAGACTTTTTAACTGGGGAAGAAAGTGAATCTGTGGATTATTTAATATCATGCCGCCGGAATGAATATGATGTCGAGGATGTTCTAAAAAGCTATAAAAGGGACTTATCAACGAGATTATTGCCATTGCTTTTGAAATACGGCAAACGTGAAGAAATTAACCATGACTTCGCCTCCCTGCCAAAAGAGGAACGGATAAAAGAAGGGAAAACCAAACACCTGAGTTTCTGGACGAAAGAAGGTAAAATAACACACAAATTGATTATGCTTAATGAAGTGAAGGGCAATGAAGAGATGATCGAGCCTTTGCACGAACTCCTGCAATTTTGGTTTGCCAAAACCAATTCATACCCTTACGACTCAATCGGACATAACGTTAGACTACTGGCACATGCACTCCGTTCAATTGCTCCCGACCGGTTCCCTTTTCCCTCTACTGATAATGGGGGCAGGCTGAAAAATTATAAAGAATTCCATTTAAGCCTGGATATATAACGTTAGTCATTGTTTCGGAGCACCTCTTGTAACGGAGTTGCTCTTTTATGTTTCAACATATTCATTAATATTTTGCCTCTGCGATCGCTTTTTTTGCTTGGTCGATTCGTGTTTGGAAACTGATGTTCATGGCCTCTGCCTCCTAAGTTTGCCTTTTACAATAATTTTTACAAGAAAGCTAATTTGTCAACAAATGTGAATAGAGGAATGTTTTAGCGGTGACCTTAAATCGAGGTGATAAAATGAAGGGTAAATTATTGTTATTGCTGCTGGTTTGTTTTTTGGCCGTTCCGACTTTGGCAGGGACTGCTAAGGAAAGAAATTTTGAACATGAAGTTTCTCGTGCCTTTGAAAAGGCATTGCTTCATAACAACGACCAAAGGCTAAATTCACTGAAAGAACCTCATGTCAAACTTCCGGAAATCAGGGAGAAAACACCGATTGGAGGATTGGCAACACTACCGTCTACGCGAGAAAATTCAGTTCTTTTAATGGGGCATTTTTTCGAGAATGGCCGTGCTGAGCGAATGGGGTTTCTTTGGGAAATTTCCTGGAAAAATTACAAAGTATCAGAAATAAAGGTACTTTCAGATATGGCCAATCCCCTTATGAATGAATTGATCGTGACGAAGGAATATCGGGATAAGTTTGGTAGAGATATTCTCGTACCTAGTTATTTTCCGTTTAAAATAACACATGTTGATGGAAAGGTGACTGGCGATGAGATTGCGGTGGAATATAAAAATATAGAGTTTTCACGCGTTCTTGAAATTGTGGCTTCGCCTGAGGGTAGGGTTCCAAAAGGGTATAAGCCGGTTGTGCTTAGAGATGGCAAGAATGGTTTGATTGGTAAAACAGCAAATGGTTACGGTTTCGTCTTTTCGCATGAGAAAATGGATTACAACGTCAAACTGAGTGGCACCAAGCTTTCAAAAAAAGAATTAGTTAAAGTGGTTGAGTCTATGTTTCCAAAAAAAGAACCATGGGGCAGTTATCCTGACAACTCCACGAAGAAATTTAAGGATGCCGATGAGTTTTATAAGTCCCTTGAAGAATGGGAATATGCAGAATTTAAAAATGCCAAGATGAATATCCGTGAACTTATCCCTTATAAGGATATGAATGCTGTTTTTATACGGGCTGATAAGTATGCGCATTTTAGAGTCGAGAGCAGTGGTGGTGGGCGGCACCCAAATCGGCAGGTGTATGTTTTTCTGTCAGTTTCCGAAGAAGGAATACCGAGAGCTGCTATCTTTGATGCAGAAACGAAGGAAAAACTCATGGAATTGGGTGATTGGTAAAAAATTTGAGGGGAGCTCTTGTTTGGGAGGTGCTTTTCCTTTGGATTAGGTCATAAGATGGCGGAAATTATCTTCGTTAAGCTTGATCAACCACATTTTGGCCTCTTTTACACGGGGATATCGTTTTTGATTATCCAGATAATTACAAATCAAAGACAATTTCGACCCTTTCCTAATGCATTCTGTCTTTGAGAAGCCTCATCAAAGACATTTTAACCCCTTTCCAGTGGGATTTTGTCTATGATTATCCAGATAATTACAAATCAAAGACAATTTCGACCCTTTCCTAACGCATTCTGTCTTTGAGAAGCCTCATCAAAGACATTTTAGCCCCTTTCCAAGAGGATTTTGTCTTTGATTACCCAGATAATTACAAATCAAAGACAGTTTCCACCCATTCCTAACGCATTTTGTCTTTGAGAAGCTTGTTCAAAGACAACTTGGCCCCTTTCCATGGGAATTTTGTCTTTGATTATCCATAAATATACAAACAAAATACATTTCCTTCCAAACAACTCTTCCAACGCGTCATGAGCGGCTGTCAAACGACGCGTTGGATTACATCACCTTTTGATACCCGAAACCAACTTGCTCCTAAACTCAACAAAGTATTGCAACGTTTCCGGATTTAAAAGGGAACCTTCATTAACAGCCTGTTCAGTTGGAATGCCCATTAAAATTTTCTTAACCGGCACTTCCAGTTTCTTGCCATTGAGTGTTTTCGGTAGGTCCTTCACACAATAAATATCATTAGGCACATGCCTTGGAGAACAGTTTACACGTATGGTTTGGTTAATGCGCGTCACTAAATCGGCTGAAAGTTCCGCTCCATCCCTCAGTACAATAAATAACGGCATGTAGGATTCTTCAGGACTGATGGGAATGTCGACAATTAAACTATCCACCACTTCCGGGATGATTTCCAAAGCGCCATATATTTCACTTGTTCCCATCCGGATTCCCCCGCGGTTAATCGTCGCATCCGAACGGCCATAAATCACAACTGACCCCCTCGAGGTAACCTCGATAAAGTCTCCATGGCGCCAGACATCAGGGTAAACGTTAAAATAGCTATCCCTATATCTCAGCCCATCCTCATCATTCCAAAAATAAATCGGCATGGATGGCATTGGTTCTGTAATCACAAGTTCCCCGATTTCATCCAGTACCTCATGACCACCATCATTATAGGCCTTAACAGCGGCTCCCAATGACCGGGCTTGGATTTCGCCGGAATGGACAGGCAACGTCGGGCTGCCGCCGACAAATCCGGAACAAATATCCGTTCCCCCGCTGGTGGAATAAAGCCATACATCTTCTTTAACGTCCTCATAAACCCATTGAAATCCGCTTTCAGGCAATGGAGATCCCGTAGACCCGATACTTCTTAAGTGAGACAGATCGAACTGTTTCTTCGGTTTCACACCAGCCTTCATGCTGGCCATTAAAAAACTCGCACTCGTACCAAAAGTTGTCATTTTCGTAGATTCCGCCAGCTTCCACAACGTATCATGATTAGGATAGGCAGGATTGCCGTCATACATCACTACGGTCGCTCCGGTCAGCAGTCCGCTGACGGTAATATTCCACATCATCCAGCCCGTTGTCGTGTACCAAAAAAATCGATCATCTTTCTTCAAGTCCCCTTGCAGACTGAGAAATTTCAGATGCTCCAGCAGGATTCCTCCCTGACTTTGAACAATTCCTTTTGGCTTTCCGGTTGTGCCTGACGAATACAAGATCCAAAGTGGATGTTGAAAAGGGACAGATTCAAAGGTGAGAGGCGCATCCTCGTATTCTGCTAAAATATCATCCCAACCAACTGTATTTTGGAGTCCAGACATCTCTGGCTGCTCTCCCAAATACGGAATAAGAACTGTGCTCTTTAAGGATGGCAGCTCTGCTTGTAAATTTTTCACCAGTTCGAGCCGGTCATATTTCTTCCCGCCATATTGATAGCCATCGACTGCAATCAAGACAGTTGGTTCGATTTGCTTAAAACGGTCAATGACACTTTTAATGCCAAATTCCGGTGCACAGCTCGACCAAACAGCGCCAATGCTGGCGCAAGCCAAAAAGGCAGTTAGCGTCTCAGGTATATTTGGAGCATACGCTACGACCCGGTCCCCGCTCTTTACTCCTATCGACTTTAAATATTGAGCGATGACGGCCGTATTCTTTTTCAATTCATCCCACGTCAGCTCCTGTTGCTCCCGTAGTTCGGACTGGTGGATAACGGCCGTTTTACCCGGTTCTTCATTCCTGAATATGTGTTCTGCATAGTTCAGCACGGCCCCCGGGAACCATTGAACGTCCGGCATTTTGCTGCCGGACAGCACTTCATCGTAAGGCCTCTGGGCTTTGATTTCGAAAAAATCCCAAATGGCACCCCAAAAGTTTTCCACTTCTGTAACCGACCATTCCCATAATTGTTCGTACTGGTCAAATTTCAGCCCTCGATTTTCCTCCAGCCAAACCATAAATCTTTTAATATTGGACTGAGTTTGCATTTCCTGTGAGGGCTCCCAGAGCAATTTCCCTTGCAGCTTTTCTGTCTTCAATCCTATCCCCTCCAGATAATTTCCTTAAAAAAACTTTGCCTCCCGCTTCTCAAGGAAAGCGGCAATCCCTTCTTTTCCTTCCTGACTGCTCGCTCGCTCAGCAAGCAGCATCGACTCCTTGCCCATTTGCGACTCCAGTGTTTCCTGCAAGGAATGAAGAAAAAGCTTTTTCGTTTCTCCGAAAGCGTTCATCGGTCCCTTTGCTAACGTTTCAGCTAATCCGATAACTACTTCCATTAATTTGTCATCTGCCACAACCTGATTGACGATTCCCCATTCATATGCCTCTTCTGCAGTCAACACGCGATTGGTGTACATAAGCTCTAAAGCCCGTCTCATTCCTACTAAGCGGGGCAAAAAGAAACTTCCCGAGCCATCCGGGGTTAATCCGATACGATTATAGGCCATGACAAACTTGGCCTTATCAGTTGCGTATACCAAATCACAGGCACACGCCAGGCTCATCCCAGCGCCAGCGGCTACACCATTAACAGCTCCAATGAAAGGTTTATTCATCCTGGCAAAAAACGAAATGGCTTGATGCAGGTAAGAGGTCACCTTTTTCAAATGAGCGTTTATTTCCTCCCCATGCGCCGCGAAGCTTTTTAAATCGCCCCCGACAGAAAACTTGTTCCCCGCACCGGTGATCACAACAGCCCTTACTTTTTCACTTTCCGAGCAAAAAATCGCTGCTTCCATCAATTCCTTGGCCATTTGCAAGTCCAGCGCATTCCCCGCTTCGGGACGATTTAATGTGACAATGGCCACATTATTTTCAATTGATAACGTAACATGATTATTTCCCATCGTGATTCCTCCTAACCGATTTTGTGATGACTATACTGATTCAATGATGATGGCAATTCCTTGGCCGCCGCCGATACAAAGGGTGGCTAATCCATATTTCAAGTTCCGTTTCCTCAGTTCAACTGCTAAAGAATACGTGATTCTCGTACCGCTTGCACCAAGGGGATGCCCCAACGCGATTGCCCCGCCGTTTACATTTACTTTTTCCTGATCGACACCCAACTCTTTGATTACGGCTAATGATTGAGCGGCAAATGCCTCATTCAGCTCGACCAAGTCAATGTCAGAAAAGGTTAAGCCGGCTTTTTCCAAAGCTTTTTTACTCGCCGGAACAGGCCCGATTCCCATTATTTTCGGATCCACACCTGCTACGGCCCATGAAACGACTTTAGCTAACGGTTTTAATTGATGTTCCTGTACATAGTCCTCTGATGCCAAGATGACGGCAGCAGCCCCATCATTGATCCCGCTGGCGTTTCCCGGCGTGACTGAACCGTCCTTTTTAAAAGCAGGCTTTAATCTCGCCAAGCCCTCCACGCTGACGCCATCTCTTATATGCTCATCTAAGTTGATTAGGTTTTCTTTTCCTTTTCTATCCTTGATGACAACCGGAACAATTTCATCCCCAAAACGGCCGCCATCCCTTGCCTTCCCTGCCTTTTCCTGCGACAGAACTGCAAACGCATCCTGTTCTTCGCGAGAAATGTGATATTTTTCGGCTAGATTTTCTGACGTCATTCCCATACCGCAGCCAACATATTGATCGATTAAGGTCCCCCACAGCATATCAACCACTTCAGGAGCCTTATTTGGTGAACCAAAGCGCGTCCCTTTTAAAATCTGAGGTGCACTACTCATGCTTTCACTTCCCCCAGCCGCTACCACTCTGGCTTCCCCTAAAGCAATCGCTTGTGCCCCTGATACAATCGACTGAAGGCCAGACCCGCATAACCGATTGAGCGTGAGCGCTGCTGATGACTCGGTCATTCCGCTTTTCAAGCCGATATGTCTGGCCAAATAGGGGGAATGGCTCCCTGTCCCAATTACATTGCCAAAGATAATTTCATCGATATCAGATGCAGGAATCCCGCTTCTTTCAATTGCCCCCTTTGTCGCTATAACCCCCAAGTCCAGGTCACTTACATCCTTTAAAGAACCGCCATACGTCCCAAACGGGGTTCTTGCTCCTTCTATCAAATAAGTGTTCATCTGCTGCCCCTCCATTCATTCCTATGTAATCTTTCAATACAAAAAAAGAAGAGGGACGGAAAGTCCATAACCTACGACCCCATAGTCCCATTCTTCTATCCTATTTCATCTTTCAAGGTCTTATCACATTTTCTATTAAACAATCCGTCTATAATGCTCTGCTTGCGGGATGTGCAAATAGAAAGGACCGATTAAAGCTTTCATTTCTTGAAACGCTGGGGAATTTTTAAATTCAATCACATGATCCTCAACGGTTTCCCAATGAACACAGACTAGGTATTTATTCTCTTGTTCCACGCACTGCTGCAGCTCAGATCCCAAGAAGCCCTTAGCAGTTGTCATCAGCACAGCTGCTTTTTTAAAAGCATGCTCAAACCCCTGTTGCGTTCCTGGTTTCACTTCAATGAAAAAGGTTTCTTGCACCATTAATTTCGGTCTCCTTATACTTTGGCCAAATCGAATTCAAATTCCGTTCCCCACGCACTGAGGGATTCCCAAACTCTAGGTTTCATCGGCAGTACCTCATGCCATGAGCGCGGCTCGAAAATTCCGAGTTCTGGAACCAGGACATCCATATCAATATACAATTCCACAACATTTCCATCTGGATCATAATGATAGGTTGCGATATTATGGCCAGCTGTATGGCGGGAAGGCCCCCAGATGACCGACCGACCGTTTTTCGCTAATACATCCGAACTGGCGTATTGATGGCTTGCATCCTTAAGCTGGTAGGCAATGTGGTGCAGCCTTGTCTCGTCAGAAGCCACAACATTGATGACATGGTGGTCCGTATTACAGGTTAGGAAGTTTGCAAATTCCTCGCCAATTTGGTCGGTAAAATAGAAACCTAATGCATCCCTGTAGAATTCGATCGTCTCCGTGAAATTCTTGGCCAAGAAGGCGATATGCCCCAATTTGATTGGAACAATACCAGCAGTGCCGAAGCCAACCGCTGTTTGCTCCATTTCCGTAAATAATTCAAGAACATTTCCTGCCGGATCTTGCAATTCTAGTAATTTGGCAACGCCCGGCTTGGCATCTATTTTTAGACTGGAAGCAATTCCTTGTGATTGTAGGTGTGCTTGTACCTCTTCTAAGGTTAATTTTCCATCCAATTGGTATCCATATCGGCGAATTGCTTTTTCATCAGCAGGTGTGATGACGACATTGTGATGATCAAACCCGTTGGTCAGGTAGGTGACGCCATCCTTTTCCTCCGTAATCCGGTACCCCATTGTGTTTGTATAATAGTCCACCATCTCAACAGGATTTTTTGCATAAAAATCGACATACCCTAAACGGAATACTTTTACATTTGACATCGTTAATTCCCCCTAATATTTGATTAAAAAATCGCTTTAGCCCACCGTAACGGTGTTCATGTATTGGCCCAGTTGTTTCGTCAAATTATCAACAAGTGACGGCAAATCCGATAAATTGTCTACTGCACCGAAGAGGTAATAGTCTGGACGGGCTACAACAGCCTCCAAACCAGTCTCGTTAAAATATTGTTGGTATTTTCCATCGATATCCACTACCTGATTTTCCGATGTGATATCTGAAGGTTCTGAAATCTTGATGCATTTTGTACCGATGCTCTCCAGAAAAGCCAACTGTTCTTCCGTCAGGATATTTTTTGGATCATCCACTGGGCTCATAATGATCCAACCATTGCCGACAAGATCATCGAATAGTCCTGTCTGGCCTTGATAACTGACCGTGCTTTGGAATGATAGTTTTCCTGCATATTTGCTGCTTTGTTGATCAACAAGGCCGTCGGTCAAATACGGAAATTCCGGAAATGGCGGGACTTGACCTGTAAAGAACATTTCATCACGCTGAGCGGCGGCTTCCGGATCCGTTACACAAATGACTTTCCCTAAAAACAAGGCAGATTCGACCACCTCGCGGTTATGTGGATTCCGTTCCTTCGTATACGTATCGAGGATGCCGTCGTCTGCTTTTCCTGATAGGATCAAATCGAGCTTCCAGGCTAAATTCTTGGAATCACGAAGCCCTGCGCACATGCCTTGGCCCGCGAATGGCGGCGTTAAATGGGCAGAGTCTCCAGCTAATATCAATCTTCCTTTGCGCCATTCATCCACCGATAAGGCTTTGAAGGTATAGATGGCATGACGTTCCAAAATGGAATTTTCTGGGGCAACATCCCATGGCTTGAGTAATTCCCACGCCACTTCTTCCTTGTTCAGCTCTTCCTTCGTTTCCCCTGGAAGGGCCATGAATTCCCAGCGTCTTCTGCCAGGCCCGCCTGAAACGACCGTTGTCGGGCGCGCAGGGTCGCAGACTTGCAGATTCATCGGTTTCCATTCCCTTTCTGTTTGAGGAATGATATCCACCACAAGCCAATCCGCGACAAATCCGAGATCCGTGATACTATGTTCCATATTTTTTCGCACAAAACTGTTGGCTCCATCAGCGCCTACCACATATTTGGCCTGGATTTTGCTTACTACCCCCTGCAGATCCTTTACAACGAGTTCGACGTGATCCTCAAATTCTGTCAATCCAACAGCCTCTTCGCCAAAATTGACGCTAACGGTAGGCTGCTCTTGGCAGGCGCGGTCCAATACATCTTCCAGTTCAGGTTGATTAAAGAACATATGCCCTGGCCAACCGGAGACACCAAACATGGAAAAGTCTATTTCTAGGAGATTTTTTCTTTCCGCGTTACACCAGGTATAGAGATCTTCCGCAACGTCGGTGATTCTTTCAATTTCGCTTGCAGGAATCACAGATTGTAAAATGCGAGCCGTTTCGTCATCGAAATGGACGGCACGAGGAAGCGGATACGCTTTTGGGAACCGCTCATAAACGCCTACCCTCCAGCCTTTTTGGCCGAGCAATGCTGCCAACACCTTTGATACCGGACCATACCCTACAATCGCCACATCAAAATTTTCGTTTTTCATCAATCATTCCCCTTCGTTATTTTTTAGTAGTTTTAGGTTGTAAGCGGATACATAATTGTTAAAGAAGTATATAAAAGCTTTCTCTATGATGGGTAAGATGATTTGAAGGAGCCGGGATTTAAACTAAATTAAATCCCAGCTAGATTTTTAGGAAATAGCTACTTTACTAGGAACGACCTTGTTCACTTGCTCACCAAGGTCAATAGTTCCATCTGCGCTTTTGATCTGGCAGCGAACAACATCGCCATCTTTTAAGTATTTGCCATTGTTGATTTGACTTTCGACAAGTACTTCCAGTTTTTCCTGGTAAGGAGTTCCCATCCCTGAAACTTTGCCGAGAACGTCCGGGGTAAGATTTAGCGCAACACCGCCTGTAGTACCGGTTACGATTAAATCGCCAGTTGAAAGGTCCATAATCTCTGACAACTCTGTAATGGTTTCGGCAGGTTTGAAAAGTAGCTGATTGGTATTAGCTGATTGACGCAATTCATCATTGACCCAGCATTTTACTTCAAGGTCATGGATCAGTGCCGTTTCTTCCTTGTTCAGCAGGTAGAGGAATGGTCCAGTAGGTCCGAATGTCCGGTAGCTTTTCCCTTTCAACCACTGGCCTTCTGTCAGCTGCACATCCCGGGCGGATACATCATTAAAAATCACTAGTCCGGCAACGTACTGATGCAAAGTTTCATCTGTCACTTGCACTGCATTGTCTATTTCTGTCCCAATGACCAACCCTAATTCAATTTCATAGTCTAATAGCTGCACGTTAGCAGGGCGGACAATCTCAGTATAGGCCCCGCAAAGTGAACTGTCTGCTTTGCCAAAGATCAGATTAAATGGAGGGCGGGCAGCTTCAAGTCCAGCTTCTGCCCGATGTGAAGAATAATTTGCCCCCTGACAGACAATTCTTGCCGGTTTGGTGACTGGGCTAAGCAATGTGACCTCATCCATTGCTACGGATTTACCTGCTCCACTTTCTTTTACTTTTCTTGCTTCTTCTGCCCCATTTTTTAAGAATTCGGCTAAAGAGCTATAGGAATTCTCTAGTACTAGAATTTGTTCATCCGATACTACTCCCCACTGCTCTTTTCCCTCTTTTTCAAATCTAACAATCTGTAAACCCATTTGTTTTCTCCTCCCTTTTTTAACCTTGGTAACCATAAATTTTTTCTAAAATATTTTTTACACGCAAAATCAATTCAGACATTTTATGATGAGCTAACATTTCATTTCGTGCCATGATGGCGTCATATATGGAACGATGTCTCTCTAAAACCTCTTGTGTTGGCGTGTCAAAAGGCGATTCAGGCTCATTTTTCGCTGCTTCTAGCGTTTTCTCGCGGCTAACGAGTAATGCTTTACGAAGTGTTTTAACCGTATTGATCATTAAATGGTTATGAGAAGCTTGCAAGATGCTTTCATGGAAATCAGAGTCTGCAACTGCCCAGGCCTTTTCATCACCGATTGATTTCTCAAGCCGTTCAAAGGCATCTTTTATTTTTAGAAGCTCATCTTCTGTTGCCCTACTGGCTGCCAATGCTGCCGCTGTCGGTTCTAATCCGAGTCTTATTTCTGTGAGATGAAGCAAGAAGTCGGTATTGTTTTCATCTTCGAGTACCCATGTTAAGACATCCAGGTTCCACCATTGCCATTCGGAGCGCGGCAGTACCACTGTCCCAGCCCTTTGATTAGACCGCACAAGACCAAGTGTAGATAATCCCCTGTAAGCCTCGCGAACGACCGTGCGGCTTACCTCATATGTTTCGCTTAAATCCTCTACTTTAGGAAGAATTCCCCCCTGAAGGTACTCCCCTGTTACAATTTTTCTTCCTAATTCATGGACTAACTGATCACTTATATTTTTCATAAAATTTAATCCACCTGCCATTACCACATTCTAAACTTACCAATAGAATACATGATATTCTGCAGGATTGTAGGTTTAGAGGAAATTTATTTTGATAGTAACCGTTTTCATTTTGTCGGAATTGATTAAAGCATGTTGAACACCATCCTTTTTGCGAGAAATAAATATTATTTATCTGATTTTTATAATAAATATTATTTATTTTTATGTCAATATGTATTTTAAAATTTCTGAAATTAATTTATCTCAATAAAAAACTGCACGATTTGTGCAGCATTAATTTGAGTTATCTTTCTCCCAATATTCATAAATCATTTCCTTTAGCAATTCAGTCAAACGAGTCTTCTTTTGCGCTTTCAGCCACTCCACCTGGTCAATCGGCAACTTGAGCTTGAGGCGGATTTCTTCATCCGGCATCTCTACTTTTCTTATCTCTTCAATCGTGATACCCTCTTCTATATTTGGAAACCATGCATCATTTTCATTAACGATATCAAGAAAGTCATAATCCTGCCTATCATCCAGTTCAACAAATAAACTAAGCTGTGGCAGCACGCCGGGGATTATTTTTACATGCATTATGGAATCGATCATCCTGCCATCCTCCAACTCAATTTCAGCGATTACGTTCTCTACCTGTTGGACCTTTTTAACGACTATCTCGCTGACGATCATGTCCAGCTGCAGAGTAAGGTCCTGGCCAGACTCGAAAACATAGATTGCACTGTTAAACACGTGGATGAGCTCCCCATCGAATTTCACTGATTTCACTTTAGCCATAACCGTTCCCCCATGCAGTTAATACCATATATCCAGACTATTAATCTATTTTATCATGAAAAAAAGGAATCTTGGTGTTTAAAATAATCAGCCTTACTATGCGATAATAAGTTAATAGGAAAGGGGAGGTTCATTTTGAGTAAAAGTAAAAAGGACAGCTGGAATGCCGCTTTATACGATAGTAAACATTCATTTGTTTCTGCATTGGGGGAAAGTTTAGTAGAATTATTGGCTCCAAAAAAAGGGGAACGAATTCTTGACCTTGGTTGCGGAACTGGAGATTTGGCCAAGCAGTTGTCCGATTGCGGAGTGGATGTGATCGGTGTGGACAACTCCGAGAATATGGTTGTACAGGCTAAAAGCAAGTACCCCCATATACATTTTGCTGTGAAAGACGCGACGGACTTGGGTTATTGTAATGAATTTGACGCCGTGTTCTCCAATGCTGTACTGCATTGGGTAAAACCACCAGAGCAGGCCTTAAACAGCATTTATAAGAGTTTAAAAGACGGCGGCAGGTTTGTGGCTGAATTTGGCGGTAAAGGGAACGTACAAACGATTACCGATGAAATCATAAAGAAAATAGGTCAGGAAGGAATCGCATTCAAAAAGGAACATTTCCCGTGGTTTTATCCGAGCATTGCGGAGTATTCAACTTTGATGGAGGAAGCAGGTTTTAGGGTAACCTTTGCGCAACACTTTGATAGGCCGACGAAATTAGATGGTGAAAATGGCTTGAGAAACTGGATTGATATGTTTGGAATGAGCCTACTTGAAGCTATCCCCTTCGATAAGAAAGAATGGATCATATCAAACGTGGAAAATAACTTAAAGGAGGTTTTATATAATGACAGTCATTGGCTGGCGGATTATAAAAGGATTCGTATAATCGGAGTAAAAGAATAAGATTTTAAAAATAATCCTTATCTAATTATGATGAGGATTATTTTTTTATTTTACCTGGTGCACGGGTAAAGCAGGTCGGATAAGAAGCTGTTGATTCCTGCTCTTAGGATTAAGAGGGTCCGAACTTATCGGTTGGGAATCAAGTAAAGCACCAAATCACTCAATCTTGTAAATAGTCGGAAAAATCCTTTTAATTAGTAAATAAAGTAAAAAACAGCTTGAAATAGACGGAGAAGTCCGCCTATTGACTCGAAAGACGTGAAAATGGGGGATTTTTCTTTGAATTAACCGGAAATCTCCCCTTATTTATCCCCGGAAGAGTCTCCATTCAGCAAATAACCGGAAATATACGCTTATTTTACTTTTGCTGGTTACTCGGCTGTTTTTAAGCACCTAGAGCCCCGCTACGTGACCGGTTGCTCTTTTTTCCAGCTGTTTTGAGCACGTAGAATCTTCCCCTATCACTGGCTAAATCTGTTTTCACACCTCCCCCTTCACTTACCACATTCTAAGACCTAAGCCTTACTCCAGAATACTTCCCGGTTCCAATAGGAATGGGTGTTCTTTTAAATTATCATGAATTGTAGAAAGTGACTTAAGGGAGGATTTACTTTGGAAAATATTCTGCAAATATCCCATTTAAAGAAAAGAATCGGGACAAAGACCATTATTCATGACTTATCATTAGAAGTTTATAAAGGCGAGGTCTTTGGCTTTCTAGGACCAAACGGTGCCGGAAAAACGACAACGATCCGAATGATTGTCGGGTTAATGTCAATCACAGATGGCCAAATTTTGATTAACGGAAAAAGTGTGGCGAAGGATTTTGAAAATGCGGTCAGGCATGTCGGCGCGATTGTCGAGAATCCGGAACTGTATAAGTTTCTTACTGGCTATCAAAATTTAATCCATTATAGCCGAATGATGTCTGGTATCAATAAGGAGCGCATAGACGAGGTAGTTAAATTAGTCGGACTGGAGAAAAGGATCCACGATAAGGTCAAGACGTATTCGCTTGGGATGCGCCAACGGCTTGGGCTAGCGCAGGCTCTCTTGCACAAGCCCTCTTTATTAATTTTGGACGAACCGACAAACGGATTGGACCCAGCCGGCATTCGCGAGATTCGAGACTATTTACGAAAGCTGGCAAAAGAAGAAGGATTAGCTGTCTTGGTATCCAGCCACTTACTTTCAGAAATGGAACTGATGTGTGACCGAATTGGGATCCTGCAACATGGTGTACTGATTGATGTACAGAATGTTAAGGAGTTTACCAATGATAGAGACAAACATGAGGTTGTTTTCACGGTTGATAATCCAGGATTTGTTCGCGAACTGTTCCATCAAGCGAAAATCATTTCAGACAACCAAATCGGAGTCGAGATCGAAAAAGAGTCGATTCCATCAATGGTCGTGACGCTCGTTGAGAATGGCATTAAGCTTTATGGAATTGAATTGAAAGAGAAATCGCTCGAGGATATATTCTTGGAGATTACAGGGGGTAAGCAAATTGTCTAGCATGCTTGCATTAATTCAAAATGAAAATATGAAAATCTTTCGACGTGTTCCCACCTGGATCATGCTCGGATTACTGGTTGTGATTATTTTTACTGGTGCGATCCTTCAAAAAGTAAACTCGGATGACGAACAAGCAAACGCAAATTGGAAAGGTGATTTACAGCAACAAAATGCACAATATGAGCAAACGATTAAAGATAAGGATGCTCCAGCGTTTATCGTTGCAAATTCAAAAAAGAATTTAGCACTGAATCAGTACCGTCTCGACCATGATTTAGATCCCAATGTAGATGGTGCATGGGAAAACGTGATCAATAACGTAGCGATCATCAACGTCGTCACTTTATTTACGATTATAATCGCCGGAGGAAGTGTGGCATCTGAGTTTTCCTGGGGAACTATTAAACTTTTGCTGATTCGCCCTGTCAGTCGTTCCAAAGTACTTTTTGCAAAATATATTTCTACGTTTACTTTTGCCCTGATTACACTCATCCTTTTGTTTGGGCTGTCCTTTGCGGTTGGTGCGATATTCTTTGGGACAGATACAATTGGCACCCCGCATTTGGCTTATCATGATGGCAAGGTGATCGAAACGAGTATGTTTATCCATGCCATTCAAGTTTACGGATTAGCTTGCGTCGGTTTATTGATGATGGTGACCTTCGCCTTTATGGTGGGGACGATTTTTCGAAACAGCTCTTTATCCATTGGTCTAGCAATCTTCTTAATGTTTATGGGGGCACAGGGCACCCAGGTAATCGCATTAAAGTTCGATTGGGCAAAATATATTCTATTTGCCAATATGGATTTAACGCGTTATATCGATGGTGTTCCGCTCGTGGAAGGAATGACGATGACCTTCTCGGTTGTGATGTTAGTGGTTTATTTTGTAGTGTTTAATGGATTAACCTGGATGATTTTTAATAAAAGGGATGTTGCGGCTTAGGCTTACTATAGAATGGGGTCACGGGTAAAATAACCGAATCATTTTACCCGTGACCTCCTACCCGCTTTAACGGACAAAATAAACGCTTTTTTTTTACCGGTAACCCCATATTCCCATAGTTTACGGGTAAAATAAAGGCTTCTTTTTTACCGATGACCCCTTCTTCCCATAGTTCGCGGGTAAAATAGACCCTTCTTTTTAACCTGTCCCTCCTCAATTGTGTTTTATCAGGAATATATTTCAATTTCCACCCCATTTTTATGCTATAATTTTGAAAATAAAAGGGGGAATCTGTTTGTTTACTTTTAAGGTAGATGAGGAGATTGTAATAGAATTATTCCAGCAGCATCACAAGGAAGAGTTGTTTGAACTAGTAGATACAAATCGTGAATATCTAAGGAAATGGTTACTTTGGGTTGATAAAAGGAAATCTGCGGAGGATTTTGAGCCAATCATCCCTATTTGGATTCGAAATTACTCGGATAACAATGGATTTGATGCAGGCATTAGATACAACGGGAAACTGGTTGGGATGATCGGACTTCACTATATTGATTGGAAAAATAGCTCAACAAGCATCGGTTATTTTCTGTCGGAAGATTCTCAAGGCCATGGTATTATTACCCGGTCTGTGAAAGCTTTATTAGATTATTTATTTGGTACATTAAAAATCAATAGAGTCGAAATTCAATGTGCGGGTAATAATCATAAAAGCTTGGCGATCCCAGAGAGATTAGGGTTTGTGAAAGAAGGTATCAAAAGGGATGGCCAATGGCTCTATGACCATTATGAGGATTTAGTTGAATATAGCTTATTGGCGAAGGATTGGAGCAATAAACAGGAAACTCTGCAAAAAAACCGTCAGTGATGACGGTTTTTCTGTTTATTCAGTGATACACCTTCTTATTAAATCTAACATTTTATCACAACAGTCCATGATCTCGATTGCTTTTTCCTCACTGTAATAGTCACTTTGGTTTAGCATGGCTGGGTAAATATCAATAAACAAGTCGGCTGCCTTTTTGGGGATGGAATCCCGGTCCTTCCATTCTAGAGCTAGGTCTGTTAGGACCTTATATATTTGTTCAGCCTTTTCTTTGTCCAATCCATCAGCCGAACGAATCTTAATTAATAATCCGTCATCACCTAAAAGAAGTTCCTCAAGCAAGTCTAAGTTATTGTTCATACCAACACCTCAAATCTTTAACAGTTTCCACTACAATTAACTTTACCATTATTTGGTCGAAGTTTAATAAAAAGAAAACCCGAATAGCTGATCATTATCCGGGTTTTCCTTTTATTTAAAGTTCTGCTCCGTTTGTTGCGATAACCTTTTTATACCAATCAAATGATTTTTTCTTTCTTCTCTCTAATGTACCGTTACCGTAATCATCCTGGTCTACGTAGATGAACCCGTACCGCTTGGACATTTCGGAAGTACTGGCACTGATTAAGTCGATGCAGCCCCAGCTGGTGTAGCTGATGAGGTCTACGCCATCCTTGATGGCCTCTTCCATTTGCTCGATATGCTCGCGCATGTAGTCGATGCGGTAATCGTCGATAATGGATCCGTCTTCCTCGACTTTGTCATAAGCCCCTAAGCCGTTTTCAACAATAAACAAAGGCACTTGGTAACGGTCATACAATTTTTTCAATGTTATCCGCAGGCCTTTCGGATCAATTTGCCAGCCCCAGTCGGATGCTTTTAAATATGGATTTTTGATGACACTGAAGATGTTGCCTTTTTCTTGAACTTTATCCGGATTGGCGCTTGACACCATGGACATGTAGTAGCTGAACGATAAGAAATCGACCGGATGCTGAAGCAGGATTTCTTCATCGCCTGGCAGCATTTCGATTTTGATATTGTTTTCTTCAAAATAACGTTTCATAAAGCTTGGATAGTAGCCGCGCACTTGAACGTCTGTGAAGAACAGGTTCTTTTGGTCGTCCTCTAATGCTTTTAAAACATCATCTGGGTTGCACGTTTCCGGATACGTTTCCATGCGGGCCAGCATACAGCCAATCATGGCATCCGGAATGATTTCGTGACATAGTTTTGTTACTCTGGCGCTGGCCACAAATTGATGGTGAAGTGCCTGATAAACGGCTTGTTCCTTATTCTCGACGCGATCCACCAGAATACCGCTGCCGATGTATGGCGAGAACGTGGAAATGTTAATTTCGTTAAAGGTTAACCAGTATTTTACCTTATCCTTGTAACGCTTGAATACTGTTTCTGCATAATTGACAAAGAATTCAATTAAGCGGCGGTCTGTCCAGCCATTATACTTTCGCACCAAATGAAGCGGCATTTCATAGTGAGACAGAGTTACTAATGGCTCAATGCCATATTTTAAAAGCTCATCGAACACGTTATCATAGAAAGCAAGCCCTTCTTCGTTCGGCTCCAGGTCATCACCGTTAGGAAAAATCCGTGGCCAAGAAATCGACATCCGGAATGTTTTAAAGCCCATTTCCGCAAATAGCGCGATATCTTCCTTGTAGCGGTGGTAAAAATCAATGCCGCGGCGTTTCGGGAAGTTATCCCCTTTTTTCCCCGCCAGCAATTCTTCTAATTCCTGTTCGCTGTGAACATCCATGGAGTGACCCACACCACGTTCTTCCTTTGGAACAAACGTAACCATGTCAAAGATGGACAAGCCTTTGCCACCTTCATTATATGCGCCTTCAAATTGGTTAGCCGCAGTGGCGCCGCCCCATAAAAATCCATCAGGGAAAGCTGATTTTTTCATATGTATGACCTCCTCGAAACCTTCAATGGGTTTCACTTTTCCACAAAAAATAATCCATAATCCAATACTAAGTTCTTTTTGTGAAATAGTAAACAAGGACGGCAAATCTAGTTATATATCACGACGGAAGGAAATTGTTACATATGTGAAACACGGTGTTTTTCCACCTTGATATTAACAAGCTGCTTATATGTCAATTCAAGCTCCAACCGCCTTTTTCAACGTAGCCGACAACATCTGTAATCCCTTCTTTTGGCCCCTCTGCACTGACATAACGGTATTTTCCATCTTCTGCTTGGAAAACCCAAGTGACCAAAAACATGGTACCATTGTTATATACTCCATAAACTTGAAGGGCATCGTAATCGCCTAGTTTTACCTTTGCGCCTTGAATGTCCTTGCCGCCGTTTTTTTCCATGTTAGTCCAGACAATCGTGGCATACGTTTCCAGGTTCGCATCTTGGCCGGCATCTTCAAATACATTGATGGAGATAATTTTCTTCGTGTCCGTGCTGCTTACCTGGTAGCTGGTGTTGGGATTCACATCCACAAACTTCACCCAGTCATTTGGCACATGAACATATCCGTATTCCTCTTCACCGACCTTCTTCATTTCAACTGACGTTTCTGTATTGGCTGTTTCATTATTTTTTGTTGTTTCTGTCTTCTCTTGTACGCTAGTATTCTCTTCTTTTTGTTTTGTCTCTTCACTTTTTGTAGAAACATCCTTTTGATTTGTACAAGCTGCCAAACTTGCTATCAATATGAAAATAGCCAATCCCTTTATTAATTTTTTCACCTTTTCTCCCCCTTGTGTAAAAATCGTTTTTTCCAATTATTTCTAGACGCCTTGTTGATAATATCATAAAAAATAATTGTCTTAAACCTTTTTTCCACTTTCAGGAGATTAGTCCCTTTGCTAGGTCTTTAGGGTTACCCTATTTCTTAACTAAAATTGTTTGTAAATCATCAAAAAAGTGACCCTCTTCTCTCCATGCAACATGCGGCTCATCTTCATCGACTACTCTGCAATTGCCACATTCAAATTGCTGAATTAATAAGTCCAACAACTCTTGAAAACTATTGCTTATGACAAAAAGCTTCTCTTCATCACGCCCAAAACTGATGATTTGCCCCACGGTGCCGTCTGGTCCCGGAGAAAAATCGAATCCAATATAATTCCCGCCCCCGTCATAAGCAATTGGCAGCCAACCAGGATGGTAGTATTCCTCTTTTATTTTCCCTTTTTCAAAGGATACGATATCGCTGCTGGAAAACTCATTATGCCACTTCTTATTGTTCTTCCAATGAAACAGAATATCATCTATTGAAAGCCAATCCAATCCGAAAAATAGGCCAATATAATCTTTATCGCCATTATGTATAGAGTAGAGAGCTTTGAAGGAATCCGGCAAGGTAAATCCGGTCTCTTTTTCTAACATACTTATGTCTGATGCCCCGTCATTTAAATATTCGTTCAAATTTGGAATATACGGTGCAATTCGTTTAAAAAATTGCTCACTCATTTATTTCCCCTCCTGAAAGACTTAATTTAGAATTAATATAACATACAATTTCTTCCTTTAAAGAAAATTTTTAGTGGATATTCAACAGAAAAATAGACATACTAATCCCATTCAGCTCTTTAAGAACAGACTCGTTTTTGAAGGGGAACTTCTACAATGAGTTAGAAACTAGTCTTTTTATGAAAGGAGCAAATGAATTGGACATCGACTTAATAAATAATCATGAAGACGTGCCTAAATTTCAAAGCCATGATGAAGCAAGAGCATGGTTTAAGAACCTGTACCAAGATCGATTCTTATTGAGAACCAGTGATATGGTCGAAGGAAAAAGGGTCTATTTTTACCATATTGTTAAAAATCCTGAGGTTTATCAGCATTACATGGAAAGCTTCGGCCACCCGGTCAAGCATGAAATAACAAATCCAGATACGTTTAAAAGCTATTCAACAGTTGAAATCACCGAAGATGGAAACATTAGTTTCACAGTTTAGAATCTTATCTGGTCACAAAAAAACAACCATAGCGGTTGTTTTTTTTTATGACTTATATCATTTTTCCCATTGGCTCACTAATCTCTTTCCCTAGCCCTCTGTGTATCTCTGATATTCTTTTGAACGGTGATCGCTGCAAAGATACTAAGGACAAAAGACATCCCATAAAATCCCTTTTCACTTAAAACAATACTTCCTGCATTGTAAAGACCAATGCCCATTAAGGAAACAGATACGATAAGTGCTACCCAACTGATCCCATAATAAATACTCGTAACTGGGATTCCCTCATCTTTATCTCTTACTGCTTTTTGTAGAGACACCGATGAATAAAGTCCGAAGATTAAAACGGCAAAGTAATAGCCTTTTTCGTTCAGTTCCATTGTTGCGTTAAACAAACCGATGAGATAGGCCGCAACCCCTACCAACAATGCTGCCCAAGATGCCCCTTTAAAAGCTGCAGTCGGCTCTCCCTCTTTCCTCTCAACTTTTATTTTGGGTTCGTTTTGTTTTCCTTTTTCCAGCAAAATATCATTCTCATTCGACATCACTTTTCCCCCATTCTCTATATCTTTATAATTGCACCAAGTTGTATAGACTAAGTTGCCACATCTTAATCCATTATATAGAATTTCCTTGAAACAAAAAACAAGAATTTTCAAAACTGGAAGAATTATGATTCCTTTTTATCTGCCCCACACCAAAAAACAACAAATAAAAAGGACACCCTTCGCGGTGCCTGAGACACCTAGAAAGGAATCCTTATTCATTTTAAGCAGAGGTTGCATGTGTTATTATTTTTGCAATTTCCAATGAGATAATATGATAGCCGTCAACCTCTAGAATGGTAAATTCATAGTCACCGTATTGAATTTTGTCCCCAGCGGCGACGTCCATTTTTTGCGAGAGAATCCAGCCGCCGATTGTGTCCATTTCCGAATCATCGAGGTCCAAACCAAATAGATCATTGACTTCCTCAATCAGGACTTTACCGTCGACAATCGTCTTATGTTCATTGATTTTGTTGATGTCTGGAACTTCGTCGGCGTCGAATTCGTCGCGAATGTCACCGACAATCTCCTCAAGGATGTCTTCTACCGTTACAAGGCCGGCTGTTCCGCCGTACTCATCCATCAGGATGGCCATATGAATCCGTTCCTTCTGCATCTTCACAAGTAAATCGTGAATCGCAATTGATTCAAACACCTGAATAACCGGACGGACATATTCTTCCATTGTCTTCTCCAAATTCTTGCCGGAGATGTAATCTGTCAATACCTCTTTCATGTTAACCATGCCGAGAATGTTATCCTTTTCTCCGTCTATAACCGGGTAGCGGGTATAGTTTTCTGACTTGACAATATCCATACACTCTTCTAATGTTTGCGATTTGTCAAAGGCAACAATTTCAGTTCGCGGCACCATAATCTCTTTGGCCACACGATCGTCAAATTCAAAAATGTTATTCACATACTTGTATTCCGATTGATTGATTTCCCCGCTCTTATAGCTTTCTGAAATGATTAATTGCAGTTCTTCTTCCGAGTGAGCTGTTTCATGTTCAGATGCAGGCTTTAAGCCGAAAATCCCGACAATGTAGCGGGCCGTACCGTTTAACGCTTTGATTATTGGATAAGCGAGCTTGTAAAAAATAATCATTGGTCTAGCAAATACAAGCGTGACCGTTTCTGCTTTTTGGATCGCTACCGTTTTCGGCGCTAATTCACCCACCACCACATGGAGGAAGGTTACAACGGAAAACGCAATGGCGAAAGAAGCGATATTCGTAACCGATTCTGGCAGATGTAAATAAGCAAGCAGCGGGTGAAGGATTTTATCAACTGTTGGTTCGCCCAACCAACCTAGTCCTAACGCTGTCACGGTAATCCCCAACTGACAGGCTGATAAAAATTCATCCAGGTTGGTGATGATTTTTTTCGCGGCAATGGCGTTCTTGTTGCCTTCGCCGACGAGCTGGTCAATTCGGGTACTACGGATTTTTACAATAGCAAATTCGTAAGCTACGAAAAAAGCTGTAAAAGCAATTAAAATTGCAATTACGATTAAGTTTATAGCAATCAATGGTCTCCTGCTCAACCCAAGTCAAGCAGGAATACACCTCCTGTTGTTTTAAAAAATAGTAAACTAGTTTAATAGTAAAAGTAATGTGTTCGCCAACGTAATCCCCTGAGGCGATAATTTGCTGACAACTTGTTCTTTTTCACTGCCAGATAATTTTTGCAAAAAAGGTTCGATCAGCTTAATCTCTTCTTCCAGGTGCTCCATTATGCCAGCAATCTGTTCGACGTGCTTTTTGACTTTCTCTTGGTCGATGACATAATCGGCCTTCATCATTTCAATCGTATCCTTGATTTCTTCAAGCGGCATATTCAAGTTCTTATAGTGTTCCACCAATTCCAAAATCTGAATACATTCTTCACTATACATTCGATAATTCGAGTCCGCCCTCACAGGGTTCAGTAAGCCTATTTGGGTATAGTAATCTATGGTTCGTTTTGATAGATTCATATATTTAGCTAACTCGCCAATTCGATACAACTTCCCAACTTACTCACCCCTTTCTTCATAGAAATAACTATATCACACTCATAACTGTACAGTCAACGTGCCGGTTTTTCAAAAAAGGCGCACCTGTCTATGGACATTTTGTTAACATATCTGATATATTATATTAGTTACCTTTGATAACTGTTACCCTAGGTAACTATTTTTCCTGAAGAGGTGTTTATCATTAAATCTTCGCAAAAATTCTTTCATCATTTTATGATGCTCTACCGCCCTTTTGAAAATAAGCTGAATGTGCTCCTTGGTGAACATGGCATTCAACGGGCGCAATGGACAATTTTGTACTACTTATACCATTTTGGCACGGCGACGCTGGTTGAGCTTGCTCATTATCAGGGGGTCGAGAAACCGACTGTGACCAGAACGGTAAACCGTTTGGAGGAACAAGGCCTTGTCGAGCAGGTTCCGAGCAAGGACAAACGGGAAAAACGAATCATACTTACACAGCTTGGAAAGAAGGTTTACGTGGAAATCCGCGTGCCGATAGACGAATTCGAAGCAGAAATTTTAAAAGGAATTACAGAACAAGAACAGCTAGAAGCAATCCGGATCATGGAAGAAATCCGGAACAACATCGTAAAATAAGGGGATGAACAAGTTGGATCAAACGAGACCTAAACTTTGGACGAAGGATTTTATTATTGTGTCCTCCGTCAATTTTTTCTTAACGCTGATTTTCTATTTGTTAGTGGTGACAATAGCCGTTTATGCTGTTAATGAATATCATGCGTCGACGAGCCAGGCTGGGCTGGTGACCGGAATCTTCATTATCGGGACGTTAATCGGACGGCTTTACATCGGCAGCAAGATTGGGACATTCGGCCAAAAACGAACATTGGTTATCGGATTGATCCTATTTACCATTACCACGCTGTTGTATTTTGTCCATCTTGGAATTACCTTTTTACTGATCAACCGCTTTATTCATGGTGTGACTCTTGGGGTGGCAAGTACTGCTGCAGGTACGATTGTGGCCCAAGTCATTCCTGCTAGAAGAAGAGGCGAAGGCATCGGTTACTATAGCATGAGCGCCACCCTTGCCACTGCCATTGGTCCATTTATCGGGCTGTTAATGAGCCAGCATACTACCTTTGAAATGATCTTTGGCTTTTGTTTTGTTTTATGTGTGATTTGTTTACTGATCACTTTTGTTGTTAAAACAAAGGAATTATCCAGTCAGGCACAGACAGAAGAAACAAAGGGCTTCAAGCTTTCGAATTTTGTGGAACCGAAGTCGCTGCCGATCTCTTTCGTTCTTTTAATTGTGTCCTTCTGTTATTCAAGTGTGCTTTCGTTTATTAATTTTTATGCAATTGAAATTGATCAGGTTGATGCAGCAAGCTTTTTCTTTGTTGTGTACGCCCTGGCCGTGTTGATTTCCCGTCCTGTAACGGGCAGGCTGATGGATATTAAGGGCGCAAACATCATAATGTATCCGGCGTTTATTATTTTAGGCGGAGGAATGCTGTTGTTAGGTTTGGCCCATTCAGGCTGGGCCATGCTGCTCGCTGGTGCACTCATTGGTCTTGGCTTCGGCAATATGCAGTCTGTTTCTCAGGCTGTCGCTGTAAAAAGGACTGAGCCTCACCGAATGGGTCTGGCGACTTCCACTTATTACATCTTTTTGGATGCCGGTCTCGGCTTCGGTCCATACCTGCTCGGTTTCCTCATCCCGATGACGGGCTACAGCAGCTTATACATCATCATGAGCATAGTCGGCGTTTCCGCTCTGATTCTTTATTATTTCCTTCATGGAAAAAAAGAACGCAAGGACGTTGCACGGGTGGTTGATACATCAAGCTCTATTTAAATTCAGAAGGACTATCAAATTCCTGATAGTCTTTTTTTATTTTTCAGTTGGATTTCACTCTTAATCGTTATGATTAAACCATCAAATGATAAAGGTGGAATTGAAATGGAAAGGATGAAATTTGTTTTCTCGCTCATTGGTGTATCGTTTGGAGTCATGCTGATGGTCGTACTAGGGAGTCTCTTTCACTAAATAATGTTTTAGGGCCGGAACCCATTAACGGGTTCCTTTTCTTTTTAAAACTAACAAATCATATTATCTGGGCGAATATTCCATTTTCAACATAACTTTTTACTTAAAGTTGAAACTAGTATTGTAATTGCTCGTATATATAAGGTGGACTACGAAAATTGGAGTGGAATGAATTGGAATCAGTGGAATTTTTAAAAGATGAATTACAAAAGATTGAAGCCTGGGAAAAGGATCAAAAGGGATTATGGTTCTGGGAGAAAATCGGCCGGCTCCCATTCATGTTGCTCGATAAAGTGACCCCCAAGTTCATTCAAGAGAAAATTGGGGTTGCGATTGATGAATTGGGGAGCTACGTCCAAACTGGCGGACGATATTTAATTAATGAAGAAAGCATTTATAAAAAGTTTGATTTGAGCGATTCTCATCTGGAGGACCTCCGGCTGCTGCCATTAAGCAAAATGGATGAAGTGGCCGACCAGCTAAAGAACTCCCGTACGAAAATGGCCACCGTTCAAGGGGCGACCACTGGAATTGGCGGCATCTTTACTCTTGCTATCGATATCCCGTTGTTACTCGGAATTTCCCTGAAGACATTACAAGAAATTGCCTTGTGCTATGGCTTTGACCCAAAGGATAAGGCGGAACGGATTTTCATTGTGAAATGCCTCCAGTTTACCTCTTCTGATATTGTCGGGAAAAAGGCCATTTTGGAGGAACTGTCCGCCTATGACCAAGGCATAGAAAACAAGCGGGTGATTTCGCAATTGCAAGGCTGGCGCGAGGTCGTAATGACCTACCGCGATAGTTTTGGCTGGAAAAAGCTTTTGCAAATGGTCCCGATTGCCGGTATCATTTTCGGGGCTTTCGTCAATCGTTCATCGATCGGCGATGTGGCCGAGGCTGGGATGATGCTTTATCGAAAAAGAAGGATATTGGAGCGGCTTGAGGAACAGCGGACAGCTTCAATGTAAAAAGAAACATTCCCGAGGATTTTAGAGTCCTCGGGAAGGAATTTCTCTTAGTTGAGAGTTGTTTTGGATTTTTTTGTAATATCAAAGACAAAATTGCCCTCCTTAAGGGGCATTTTGTCCTTGATAGGCCTCCTTAAAGACAAAACTGCCTGGATTTAAGTTCAAATTGTCTTTGAATTGGTTTTTTCTGGAATCCCAAAGACAAAACTACCCTCCTTAAGGGGCATTTTGTCCTTGATAGGCCTCCTTAAAGACAAAACTGCCTGGATTTAAGTGCAAATTGTCTTTGAATTAGGTTTTTCTGGAATCTAAAAAACAAAACTGTTACTCATGACCCATAATCTTGTAATTACAACCCTGCAAATTCCTCAATCAGCGACCCAAACCGCTTCAAAGCGTTATCAATTGGCTCAGGCGTAGTCAAGTCAACGCCAGTTTTCTTTAACAATTCGAGCGGGTAGTCGGAGCTACCACTTTTCAAGAACTCTAAATAAGCCTTCAAAGTGTCGGCATCCCCAGCAAATAGCTTTTCCCCTATATGAATCGCAGCCGCGAAGCCGGTCGCATATTTGTATACATAGAATGGCCGGTAGAAATGCGGGATTCGCGCCCAGCCGTATTTGACCTCGTCATCAAACACGATTTTGTCCCCGTTGTACTCGCGGAACAGGGTTTCATAGGTTTTGCTAAACACATCCGCGTTTAATGGCTGGCCGCTTTCCGCGAGTTCATGAGTGATTTTTTCGAACTCAGCAAACATCACCTGGGTGAAAAAGGTGCCCCTGAATTGGTCGATAAAATGATTAAGTAAATATTTACGAATCTCAGTGTCGGTTTCTTTTTTCAATAAATAGTTAATTAATAACACTTCATTGACGGTTGAGGCGACCTCGGCGACAAAAATGCTGTAGCCGGCGGAAATCCTCGGCTGGTGCGAACTTGAATAATACGAATGCATCGCATGGCCAAACTCATGAATCATCGTGAACATGCTGTCGAGGTCGTCGTGCTGGTTCAGCAGCACAAACGGATGAACGCCATACACTCCGAGGTTATAGGCGCCAGAACGCTTGCCCGGTGTTTCGCGAACATCGATATAACGAAGATCCTTGAACGATTTCAAGGTATTCACATACTCTTCGCCAAGCGGTGCCAGTGCCTCAAGGATTGTGTCATACGCCTCATCATAGATAATTTCCAACTTAACCCCATCAACGAGGGGTGCATTTAGGTCATATTGGCGCAGTTCATCGACTCCCAGCTTTTCCTTCCGAATAGCCGCATATCGGTGCATTGGGGCAATATTTGCTTTCGTCGCACCAATCAAATTTTCATAAACTTCCTTTGGAACCATATCCCCGAACAAGCCCTTCTCCAATGCTGAAGGATAGTTTCGCAGCCTGGCAAGGGTTGTGTTCGTTTTAATACTCGCTGCCAGCGTGGAGGCGATCGAATTTTTCAACTGTAAGTAAGGCTTGTAATAGGCTTTGTAGGCTTCCCGCCGTTTGGCCCGGTCCTCGTCCTCAATAAGCTTGGAATACATACCCCGGGTTAATTCAATTTTCTCTCCATCCTCCCCTGTTACCTCACCGAACTTAATGTCGGCGTTATTCAACATACTATAGGTGTTGCTTGGCGCCGAGAGCGCCTCCCCCAAATTGGACAGAATCTCTTCTTTTTCCTTGCTCAATACATGAGTCTTATAACGGAAAGATTCAAAAATATCTTTTTCAAAATAGTCGAGACGCGGTTCCTCGCGAATATACGTCTTCAAGGTGTCCTCATCCAAGCTTAATAGATACGGCATGAAAAATGATGTCGCGGCATTCAGTTTCACGGCTAACTGCTTAGCCCTGTCCACAAGCGACTGCGCGGCGGTATCACGCGTGTCTACATCGGTTTGCAGCATTCCGTAAACATAGATAAGGTTAAATTTACTCGACACTTCTTCTTTTTCTGCTAAAAATTGATAAAGGGACGCTCCGTCGTTAATTGCCCCGTCATATTGTTTTAATTTTTCCGTCTTCGATTGAATAGATTGATAATCCTCTTCCCACTTTTCAATGGATGGATAGATGTCAGCAAAATTCCATTTTTCTTTCTCGGGCACATCAGCCCTGGATTTGTAAGTGACTGTCAATTTTGCATCCCCCTTTAGTTGAATGTCCCTTAATTTTACCATTATGTTATTAAATTTTGATGCTTTCCCTGATTGTTGTTATAATTTTTTCAAAAAGAATATCAGGTGGAACTTATGAGCAAACGGTATGCGAATTTGGACGATGTGTCAAACGCTAAATCATTTAAGGATATGCTGAAATGGAACAAGGAAAGACGGAGTAAGGTGAAGGATTTATCGGTTCAAATTCCACAATCACCGATTAAACGGGTGGAAGAAATCCTAGAAAACCGCAATCGCACCTCGTATACCTGGATTGGCCATTCCACTTTTTTGATTCAACTAAACGGGCTGAATATTCTAACAGACCCGGTGTGGGCCCAGCGAATGGGCTTCCAAAAGCGGTTAACGGCGCCAGGTCTGCCCTTGGAGGAACTGCCTGAAATGGATGTGGTGGTGATCTCTCATGGCCACTATGACCATCTGGACTTCCCAACCTTGAAAAAGTTAAAGGGCAATCCGCAGTATTTCGTTCCTGCCGGCTTAAAATCGCTTTTTGTAAAAAAAGGCTATAAAAAGGTTATCGAAATGAATTGGTGGGACAGCATTGATTATGAAGGAATGAAAGTCCATTTTGTACCGGCACAGCATTGGACGCGTCGGACGATGACCGATATGAATACCTCCCACTGGGGTGGATTCATTTTTGAAGGTCACAGTGAAACGATGTATTTTGTCGGCGATACCGGTTATTTTTCTGGGTTTAAGGAGATTGGCCGTAGGTTTACTATTGACACTGTGTTTATGCCGATTGGCGCCTATGAGCCAGAGTGGTTTATGAAGGATTCGCATATTAACCCGGAGGACAGTATTAAAGCTTACCTAGAGCTTGGTGGTAAGATGTTTGTACCCATGCATTACGGGGCGTACAGGTTGGCGGATGATACCGGGCCGGAAGCACTCGAGCGGCTAACTAGGGAATGGCATAGACTGAGCCTTCCACAGGAACAGCTAAAGGTTCTCAAGATAGGCGAAACAGTTATCTAAAAAAATCTCGGGCGTCAAGACTCTTAGACGCCCTTATTTATTATTCTTAACCACCTGATCAAAGATGTTCTCCCCTTTTGCCTCGGTTCGAACTTCGCTCCCTTGTTTACCCAAAATCTGCAACAGCTGGTCCTGTGTGATCGGTTTTGCATGGGGCATCAGTTCGTACCCGAATTCACCATCCAATTCAATGGTACCAATTTTGACATCAGAAACATACGAAATTCCTTTCTGCCTAAGGCGCATTTCCAGCTGACCTTCCGACATTCTGAGCTTTCTCATGTTTTCCATTATAAATTTTCCATTATTAATCACCAAGGTTGCTTCGCCAGTCATATACCGTTCAATCTTACTGGATTTCATTTGAAGTTTCTGAAAAAAAACCAAAAATAACCCAAAAAAGATCAAAATCAGAATGACCTGCCAAAACTTATGTTCCTTTATGGCATGCCCCATGGTCGTCCCAATTGCTAAAATAATTACGGTTTCCAAATTAGTCATCTTGGCAACCGATTTTTTCCCGGTAAATCTAAGTAGTACGACGCTTGTAATCAAAAGAATGAAGGCTTCAACAATAAAGTTCAAATTAACCACACGCCAAACCTAATTTTTACCTTATTTTTAACCATTGGCGGCCCGATTAAACACATAAATTGGAAATCACCTCCTAATTACCACTGCCATTTTTCCCTGTTATAATAGGAAAATTAAGAGGTGATAGAATGAAAGTGTTGAAATATTTGATTATATCAGTGGCAGTCATTGGCATTGGAATGGCTTCATGGTTCTATTATCCGCACTATCAAATCCATAAACTGAAAAAACAAACAGTTCAATCCGCATCTGCAAAAGTCTCCTATATCGATTTCTTTCGGGATACGAAGGCGACACAAATCAATCAATTGGCACTAGGGGATTCAGTGATTCGCGGTTTTGGCGCGGGCCAAAATGAAGATTTGGTCACCCAGTTCTCCGAAAAATTGGGCCAGCAAATCAATAAACCGGTCTACACTCAAAATGAAGGAATAAACGGTCTAACCAGCGGAGAGTTAAATGAACTCGTTCAAGCGGGAAAGTTTGATGAAGCCATCCGGCATGCCGACATCATTACCATCAATGTTGGCGGTAATGATATTCTCCATGCGTCGAACAAACGAGACCTGACAACGGTGATCCAATCTTTTCAGCAACTACAGGACCATTTTTCAAAAAATTTAACCGACATATCGGCAAAAATAAATAGGATCAATCCTGGCGCTACCATTGTGTTTCTAGAACAGTACAATCCAATTCCACCGAATGACAGTCTGTACTCCCTTGCTGATCAGCTGCTGCCGAAATGGAATCTTATAATCTACGAAACTGCCAACCAACTCGCCTCAAGCGTTGTGGTCGAAACAACCAAGGTGATTAATAGAGATAATCTTGATAATCTTTCTACAGACGGGATTCATCCGAGCCCAAAAGGGTACGCGGCCATTTCTGAGCAAATGATTTACCAGTTAAAGCACCAATATCGGAATACGTGAAAAACGAAGGAGAACTTCCCCTTCGTTTTTTTATTGTAGACGAATAGGCTGTGTTGCTATTGCCCATCTGCTCCATTTGGCGTGACTCGGCGCACATGGTCATCTTCAAAGTTGTTAGCTCGCGCTTTTTTCACTTTATCATCCAATAATTTCTTTTGGTCCACATCAGGCGAGGGTGTGTATTTTTTCTTGGACAAAGTTTAGCCTCCTTGTTAATGCTTATCTACCCTCTTATTTTGCTTACTTTTGAAAAATAAATTCTACTTTGTTTTCCGCCGTTGAAGTTCTGCCACGATGGCCGGATATTCTTTATCAATTTTAAACATCAGCATAAGGATAATCTGAATGACAGCTAATGCGAGCGGGATTTGGATGTTAACTGCTTTGATCATAGTAACAGCCAATTCAGGCTGTTCGGCTGCCCCGCCAACGTAACCGCCGATGCCGAGCAGCCAACCGACCAACGCCAAACCGAGTCCAGTCCCAAATTTCATGCCGAAGCTTGCGGCACTATTGACCAAGCCCTCGGTACGAATCCCTGTTTTAAACTCGCCATATTCCACCGTATCATTGACCATCGCAATAATCAGACCGAGCGTAGGCATTACCCCGAAGCCCGCGATGGCACTCCCCACTAAAAACATCGGCAAATTGCTCGGATCGACCCACTTAATAATTTGGCCGACAATCGCAATAACCGCTCCAATAATGGCAACTTTACGTTTCCCGTACCTGGCCACTAGCGGCCCGATGAAAAATAAACCGATGATCATCGGAGCAGTTAAAGTGAGCCCGATAATCGGAAATTTGTTGATGTCGCCAATTACCCACTGTGCATAATAAAGTCCTGCACCTTGAACAAGGCAAATCGTCGTATAAAATGTGACGCAAAAAATCGTGATGATGATCCAATATTTATTTTTCAATAACGCTTTGAAGCCGGTGGCAAACGGAATTTTCTCTTGGGAGTTTGAATCTGCCCCTACCCTTTCCTTCACAGATCGGAAAGTAATATACAGGGTGAAAACGGAAAGGATTCCGTAAAAGGAAGCAAGTCCGGTCCAACCAATTAATTTTGACAATGGTTGGGTGAAGGTCATGACAATGAGAGTCCCAGTCATGGTGAAGATGGTGGAATAGATATTGGAAAGTGAGCGGCTATGCTGGTGCTGTGTCATTACGCCAAGTAATGTTTTGTACGGGATCGAAACTGCTGTATACAGGAGGATGAAAAGCATGTAGGTGATATATGCGTAAACAATCTTGCCGGTGAGCCCAAGGTCCGGGACTGAAAATAACGCTACGATGGTAATCCCAAGCGGTACGGTCATCCATAGTAGCCAGGGCCGCGCTTTTCCGTGCCGGGATTTCGTGCCGTCGACGATTGAGCCCATCCAAACATCTGTGACGCCGTCAAACAGGCGGGCAATCAGCATCATTGTTCCGACCAATCCGCCAGCCAAACCCACGACATCGGTGTAATAGAAGGTTAAGAAGGAACTAATAAGGGTCGTTACGGAAAAAATGCCAAAGCTGCCGATTCCGTATGACCACATCTCTTTTTTGCTTGGTTTTTCCAAATCTACAGTCTGCTGGCTGACCCATGGCCCTTCAATAATGGTTTGACTCATTTCATTTCACGCTCCTGATTCGGAATGTTGATTTCTGCGTCAGAAATGTATGCGCTTTCATAATATGAAACAAACTCATTTTTTAGACTATGCCAATAGTAAAAACCGGGTTATTTATAGTGGAGAGTGCCTAGGAAAGTCATCGGACGCTTGCTTGGTTGTCCATTATATTTGAAGTTGTATAGCAAAATCATGCTGTTTACCGGTTTTTCCAGCGTTTCTCCAATTGTGCTAATGATAGCTGGGATGATGTTCTCTTCATAGGAGCAGCCTTTAAGTATTTCTTGAATGCTCGTTATTTCTTTTTCGAAAAACCCGGCTTCTCGAAAATCGGTGTCATAGTAGTCGATTTCAAAATCCTCTTCAAATTTTGATGGAATGGCATCACCATCCTCATCGTAGGAGATGTATAAATAATTATTCAATTCCTCCTTGCTAGAAAAATTGCCAACCCAAAGTGATACATAGCCTTCAATTTCCATTTAATGATCCCTGCCTATTAATTTTTTCCGTTTGCCCCATTTTAAGACTTCTCCACGGGTAAGATAATTCCTTCTTTTAAATTTGCTCCTCCCGGTTGAACCCCTTCATGGGCAGTATAAACCCCGTCATACGACGAAAAAGCCGCCTCAGCAGCTTTTTCCATCTATCCAACTCCTCATGCTATTTTCGTCTCAAACACAAGCGTTTTTAGTTTTTTCCTTGCCCGATAAATCTTGGTCTTTACGGTGCATGGGTTGAGTTGCAATAAATGGGCGATTTCCTCTTCCTTCAGCCCCTTCAACACCTTTAGCGTCAACAGCCCCTGCTGTTCGCGGGACAGTTTGCCAGCGGCATTTTTAATTTGGTCAAACAAACAGGATGCCTCGACCTCTTGCAGCACATTTTGGTTCATTTCTTTTCCTATGAACTCAAGTGTCTCCTGGTCCATCAGGACACCTTTTCGTTTCTTTTCCCTGCGGATAAAATCAATCGCCGTCCGGGTGGCTATTACCGATAACCAAGCCCCCATTTTTCGCACATCTTCAATAGTATCCATTTTGTTCATTGCCTTAATAAACGTCTCTTGGACAATATCCTCCGCATAATATCGATCCCTTGTAATTGAATATGCGTTCAGGTACAGCCGTTTATAAAACAGAGAATAAATCTCTGAGAAATCCAATACCATCTTGCCAATCCCCTCTCATTTTTCTAACCCTTTAACTCTCCATCCATAACGTAATCATCACTTTAAATAAGTCCCCGTCCGCCTCGATATCCATTTTGCCTTCATGAAGGTCGATGATGGATTTAACAATCGCAAGGCCGAGGCCAGACCCATCCGTATGGCGTGATGTATCGCCGCGCTTGAACCGTTCATACAGTTCATCGGCATTGTCGCTTAGTTCATATTTTGAAACGTTTTTAAACGTTAAGACCGCTTGATTCTCATGGGTTACAATCGAAATATAAACCCGTGAATTTTCTAATGAATATTTCAAGATATTGCCTATTAAGTTATCAAACACACGCCAGAGCTTTTGTCCGTCCACTAGGGCATAAACCGGCTCGCTGGCTTTGGTCACCCGGAATTGCAGGCTGGACGCCTGTATTGTTTCGTCATATTCCGCAAGTGCCTGCTCCAAAAGTTGATTGAGATCGACTCGCTCCTTGACAAGTTTGATGTTGCCAGTGGCCATTTTTGACACTTCAAATAAATCATCGATTAATATTTTTAACCGCTTTGATTTTCTGTCAATAATTTCAAGATACGCTTTCCGCTCGTCCTCCGATAAGCCGCTCTCCTTCAACAGCTGCGTATAGGTAATAATGGATGTCAATGGCGTTCTTAAATCATGGCTGACGTTGGTGATCAGCTCTGTTTTCAGTCGTTCACTCTTGGCTTGCTCAGACTGGGATTGCTTTACTCCCTGTTTCAGGACATTGATGTTGCCTGCAAGGGTGGCAAACACCGATTTCCCTTTGACTGGCAGATCTTCCCCCAGTTTTCCTTCAGCCAGTTCGTTTGTTTTTTTCACAATTCGGTTAAAATATCCGACTTTTTTGAGCAGGAATATCCCAAGTGGGACACCGGCTGCCGCCAGCAGCACTAGATAAAATAGAATAAAAATCGGATTTATTGCAGTCATGAATGACGCCATCCCGATAAAAAACACAGCAGCCAACAGAACAAACACCTGAACACCAATACTTTGGACAAGGAACGCTTCAACCAAATTTTCTTTTGCAGAAATGAAAAATTGCTTCGTCAGTTTCCAGGACTTTTTCATCAGACTCTTTTCCCACTGGATTTTCAAATTAGGCCAATCCTTGAGATCAGTCATCAAAAATTTCAACTGAATATACGCAACCATGACCAATAAAGCAGCGATGGCCAGATTGAATACAATTTCCACTACATTAGAAAGATAAGGGTTTAGCGGGAGATATGAAATACTGTCACTCATGACCGCCGTTGTAATGACGCCAATAATCGCCACTACTGCGAACAATGCCACCCTGATGTCAATTGGTAACTTGTTGTAATACGGCCGCCAATTCCCCAAATCCGCATTTACTCCAGCCATTCTTCTTGAAAAAAATAGGCACAATAACAGAACAACTCCACTTGCCAAGACATAGACAAGCATGATGGATTGATTTTGTTTATAGTTGTTGTATTCCCTCATAATAAAGTTGGAATCTTCAAGGTTTTTGGCAATCCCAAGCTGTCCTTCAAACGACACATTATTGTTTGCTGCCGTTAATGCTTCAGAAATTTCATCGTACCCTCCGGAACCGAAATGGATGAAGTAATTACTCGGAATCGAAAAGTCAGTCACATACAGCATGTCACTTTGCTTCAAGCTTCCTTGGTTGGAATCCGCTAGGTTGGTATGGACCTCGCCGGTATTCGGGTCTTTATAATAATAGGTAAAGGTTTTGCTGTATCTTGAAAAATCTGCAAGATATTGGTTCCGTTCTTTAAAAAACTTATCGATTTTCGCTTCTTTTTCCTTGAGGATCTTTTGCCGGACATGATCGTCACTTGAAAAGTTTTTACTAATGTCGTCAATCTTCGTGTCTCTTTCCTTAATGTAGACATTGGCGACTTCTTCATTATTGGACGCTAATGCATCCTGAATCCGACTTTCGTATTGCTCTTTAATGTTGGAAATTTGCGAATCCAAGTCTCCATATCGATAGCGGTGCTCGTCAATTTCTTCCGCGCTGACAGTAATCGCTGCTTTCGCCTCTTCCGGTGTCGTCTTGTTCAGTTCAAACATTGCGAGGTAGGAGGCGATTTGGTCAAGCTCAGATTGAAATTCAGGAGTGTGGAAATAGTCCTGATGTATGTATCTTTGGCCAGACGTGAAAAATGTCATAATTCCACCAAGCGCAAATGTTAGAAAAAAGGCCCAAATATAGAGGACAATACTACTTTTCCATCTTGTAGCCAATGCCCCACACCACCTTCAAATATCTTGGATTTTTCGGATCAATCTCAATTTTTTCACGGATTTTTCGAATATGGACCGCCACCGTATTTTCCGCATTATAACCGGGTTCCTTCCAAACCCGTTCATAAATCTCGTCAATGGAAAATACACGGCCGGCATTGGTCATCAATAACTCGACAATCTTGTATTCAATCGGCGTCAGCTTAACCGATTCCCCGTTAACGCACACTTCCTTCGCCGCCTGGTCAAGTGTAAGCCCATTAAGATCAATGACTTTTTTAATCCCATCATAGGTCCCGAGTGTCACATATCTTCGCAACTGCGATTTCACGCGGGCGACAAGCTCCATCGGATTAAATGGTTTCGTGACATAATCATCCGCGCCTACCTGGAGTCCCAGGATCTTATCGGTATCTTCAGTTTTTGCACTTAAAATAATGATAGGAATGTTTTGTTTTTCGCGAATTTTAAAGGTCGCCGATATCCCATCAAGCCTTGGCATCATTACATCAAGAACGATTAGATGAACATTCCGTTCATTTAAAATCTCCAGCGCTTCAATTCCATCCTGTGCTTTCAGAACGGTGATGCCCTCATTTTTAAGATATATTTCAATCGCATCACGGATTTCTTTTTCATCGTCAACCACTAGCACATTATATTTGGTCATTTTCCTCCGCCTTCTTTCTATCCTTACCTGTCTCTATCCTAAACAGAAAATCTTAAAACTAACTTAGTATAAATCTTAAGATTTTCTTAAGGTTTATTTAAATTCCTATTAAGGGAAAATTTGAAAATCTATCTTTAATAGAATACCAATGTTTTTTAAAAGAAAAAAGAGAGGATTGATTCGCAAATCTGGGTTTAGGTGGTAAAATTTAGTAGAATATTTTAATTTTGGGAGGAACCTATGTCGATCAAGTTTGAGGGATTTGAGTATTCTGAGAAATTTCGGTGCTGGGAGGGGGATCTTAAGGTAAAGTGCTCCGAAGGCCTTTTTGGCCAGACGGAACTGGCTTTAAAAAGCATGATGGATAGCCAGGAACCATTAACTGAGGCAAACTACCATGCCTTATGTTATGTACGGGACCATTTCGATGAAATCTATGAAACTATTTTAAAGACTTTGTTTGAATGGCAGACAACGGGACAAGAGTTTGAAGTTTTTGATAAAGAAACGTACAACTTTGACCCGATTGTATTTGAGTCGGCAGAAGAAATTCACCCTTTCCTGGGTAAACCAGTCCTGGAAATTGTCCCTGACTATGAAAAAGAAGGACAGTCCTATTTCTGCATCAATTTTTTCAAAGATTGCCTTCTCTCCATTGAACATGGTTTAACAGCACTTTGTCATAAAAATGAAGTGATCGATATTGAAGCTAGCGAGACTATCTCTATGTTGGAACTTCTATGTCATTTTGAAAAAGATTGTTCACTTTGGAAAAAAGATTTTTGGCGGGTAAGATTTCAACTGAAGGATGATATATATCGCGAAATTGAGGCTGGAAGGAAGATGTGGATAGGAAAAAAATAAGCAGGAAACCATTTTAGGTTCCCTGCTTTAAAGCAAAGTTCACCGCTTCTTTTGCATGGATTTCTGTCGTATTAAATAGCGGGATTTCAACATCTTCGGGTTTAATCAATAATTCAATTTCCGTACAACCGAGGATGATGCCTTCTGCGCCAGCTTCAACAAGCTTCTGAATAACCTGTTTATAATATTCCTTTGAAGATCGTTCTATTCTTCCCAAGCACAACTCTTCAAAAATGATATTATTGATCATTTCACGCTCTTGGGATTCCGGTACCATTACCTCGAGGTTGTTTGCGATTAACCTTGATTTATAAAAGTCTTGTTCCATCGTGTATTTCGTTCCCAGGAGGCCGACTTTATTTATCCCAGCTTTTTCGATTTGGGTAGCGGTTGCGTCTAAAATATGCAAGATTGGGATATTGATTCTTTCCTCTATTTGATCGATGACCTTATGCATTGTATTTGTACAAATCACGATAAAGTCAGCCCCGGCTTTTTCTAATGAATGGGCCGCTTCTCCCAATAATCGGCCTGCCTGTTCCCACTCACCTGTCGCCTGCATCTGTTCAATCTCTGAAAAATCAACGCTGTATAGGAAGCACTTCGCCGAATGCAGACCGCCAAGTCTCCTTTGCACTTCTTCATTAATGATGCGGTAATACTCGGCAGTCGATTCCCAACTCATCCCGCCAATTAGGCCGATTGTTTTCAATGTGGATCCTCCTCTTTCACCTCGAGTTTTTCATAAAAGCTGTCCAGAAACGGATGGATATCGGGTTTACTATAATAATAGTCATCATTTATTTCAATTGGGGTAAACTGGAAGGTTTTCTTGCCATCTTCAAAAAAAGTAATCGAGTACCGGTACCCTACCTGTTTTTCTTGATTAGCCTCCGGAATAAACTTAATATCCTTTATCTCTATCAAAAAGTCATCAATTACCTTTTTGTCTTTGACCGTCTTTTTATATCCTGTACTCCCGTCAAGAATCACTATTTTAGTTACCTTTTCAATATTTCCTCCGTAGAACTCGGGCAGCGTTTTTGTTTCGAGACCACAGCCAGCTAATCCAATTAACATAGTAAAAACGAATAAGAGAATTCGCAAGGCTTTCCCTCCAAAAACTTCCTTTTTATAATTTAAAAATACCACAGCCCGAAGACTGTGGCATTAAAATTTTTAGCTACTGAAACAAATAGCTTAATAACGGAGGCAAAATGATTAAGAAAAGGGAACCTGATAAAAGCAGGTTCGTTACCTTCTTTGAGAATTTCTCCCTGCCTTTCACGGGATTCCAGCGGCTGAATTGTAACCTATTTCGATACAGAACCAAAAACAGGATAAAAATAGCCGCGAATCCAAACCAACCGTAAACATGCGTGTCCGTTCCAAGCTTTTTGTAAATGAAATTTACGATCGAACCGAGACTGCTGCTGAATATTCCAAAGATAAAAGCAATACGCGCTAACTCCAATAGGACTTTCATTGTAACACCCTCCAACATGGGTATTATTCTCGACCTACTTTATCCCAAGTTATCATAAAACTGCCTTTATGGTTTTGGCCGTCTACTTGAATTTTGTACGTATCCTGTTTAGGTATCGTTATGGTCATGTCTTTCGTGATTTCTTCCATTACATCCCCGGAGGAGTTCAGTAGTTTTGCAGTCAGTGTTCCATTCTTAGTTGAAGCCAAATAGGAAAACTTAATGTTTTCCCCTTTGGAAAAATCAATTTCTTTAAAGTAATACCCAGAAAATTTACTATATTCTCCACTAATTGAATCTGAAGTACTATGAAGTCCTCCAGTTTTTATGACATAGGATCCTCCAGTACAGCCCACTAATAAGATTGGAAACAATGCTATGAAAAGCCATAGTTTTATTTTCATATAGCACACTTCCTTTAATGAAATATCTCCCTTTACCTTATTTTACCACTAATGTTTATTCTAAAAAGTGAAAGTATTATGAATAATAAAACACCACAGCCCTCCATTGGACTGTGGCATAAATACCCTATTTGCTTAAATTGACGTTTTCGGAAGAACTATAGACTTCATTGGTTACCCAAATCTTGGCCTACCTGAATTTTCGGTCGCCAATAGCCTTGATTGGCTACCCAAATCTTGGCCTACCTGACTTTTCGATCGCCAATAGACGTGATTGGCTACCCAAATCTTGGCCTACCTGACTTTTCGGTCGCCAATAGCCTTGATTGGCTACCCAAATCTTGACCTGCCTAACTTTTCGGTCGTCAATGGCCTTGATTGGCTACCCAAATCTTGACCTGCCTGACTTCTCGGTCGCCAATAGCCTTGATTGGCTACCAAAACCTTGGCCTGTCTGATTTTTCGGTCGCCAATATGTCTTTAGGTTAGGAAACATGATTTAAATAAATCATCTAACTTGGTCATTTACCATTAAACAGCTTCTTAAACTCTCCGTACCCTTCTTCCTCAAGCTTTTCTTTGGGTACAAACCGCAGTGCGGCCGAGTTGATGCAATACCGAGCCCGGTCCGGCCCTGGCCCATCATCGAATACATGGCCGAGATGGGAATCTGAGGTTTTCGCTCGTACTTCAATCCTCCTCATCCCATGCGAGGTATCAAACCGCTCCTCCAGTTCCATTCGACGGATAGGCTTGGTAAAACTCGGCCAACCGCATCCGGCATCGTATTTATCGGTCGAGCTAAATAATGGCTCTCCTGAAGTAATGTCGACGTAGATCCCCTCTTCGGTATGATCCCAATATTCATTTTTAAATGGCGGTTCGGTGGCGTTTTTCCTCGTTACATCATATTGAAGCGGCGATAATTCTTGGCGCAACTCCTCATCTGTTTTGCGCCTCTTCCAATTTTCACGGATAAATTTCGCCCTGCCCGAAGCCTCGAAATAATGGTTATAGTGAAAAGGGATTTTTTTATAGTAGTTTTGATGTTTTTCCTCAGCTCGATAGAATTGGCTCGCAGGCAGGATTTCCGTAACGATCGGATTTTGAAAACGTCCGCTTGCAGCGAGCTCCGCCTTAGATGCTTCGGCCAACTTCCTCTGTTTTTCATTGTGATAGAAAATCGCTGTGCGGTAGGAAATGCCGCGATCACCGAATTGGCCGCCGGGGTCGGTAGGGTCGATTTGCTGCCAAAAGAGACGAAGCAATTTTTCATAAGGAAAAATCGCGGGATCAAACTTAATTTGTACCGCTTCAAAGTGGCCAGTGGTATCAGAGCACACTTCTTCATAAGTTGGATTTTCTGTATGGCCACCTGTGTAGCCCGAGATAACTTCTTTGATCCCTGGTTGTTCATCGAATGGGGAGACCATGCACCAGAAGCATCCTCCAGCGAAGGTCGCCAGTTCATAATGTTGAGACATTTTTATCAACTCCTATGCCCTATTCTAGCCCTTAAATTACTAGTAACACAAATATGTTGATGCTGAATGTCGGATGCGATTTTGTGGGTGCGGTTTGCTTACTTGCGGATAACGCTCTCCAACTTGCGGATAAGACTCGCTTACTTGCGGATGGCGTTCTCCAATTTGCGGATGAGATTCGCTTACTTGCGGATGGCGTTCTCCGGCTTGCCGATAAGACTCGCTTACTTGCGGATGTGTTGTGTTTACTCTCGGATAGATGGATTTTTCTCTCGGATAAGGTCACTTTACTCTCGGAAAGGAGGGCATATCTCTCGGATAAACAATCTTATCGCTCGGTGGGCACTCTCAACAATGTCGCCCCCATTTATCTGTCGCATAGCCTCCTCAAACTGTCGGATTACCCCTTCCAACTGTCGCATAACCCACGCCAACTGTCGTACAACCCCCACCAATTGTCGTACAACTCACACCAACTGACGTTCAACCCGCTGCAATCTCGCATCCCCCAAAAAACTGCCACACCCCCCGCTACATCTCCCTGATACCCCCATCACACCTAAAAAAATGAAGCAAAGACCCGCGTCCCTGCTTCACCAATCAACCTTTATATAATCAACCTATATTCATTCCCGGATGGGTCACTAGTCACAAAATAATCTTCCTCAGCACTGACATTTACGCCCATTTTCCCAAGGCGGTCAATCACTTCTTCCCTCGCCTCATGATTTGGGAAAACTAGTGTACTCCAATTTAGCCCCACGCTATTTTTCGGTGGTGTCGGTGCCCCGACTCCTTGCCAAGTATTAATGGCAATATGATGGTGGTAACCTCCTGTCGAAAGGAAGGCTGCTTGTGGATAGTAGCTGACGACCTCGAATCCTAGACCCTTTGTATAAAATTCCTCCGCTTTTTTCAAGTCGCCGACATGAAGGTGCAGATGTCCCATGATCGTGCCTGCTGGGAGACCAGTCCATTCGGCATTGCTTTCGGCCAATATTCCTTCAGCATCGAGTTGTTCTGTGGCCATCTCAACCAAGTTGCCCTTCCACGTCCACTCACTTGAAGGGCGGTCGCGGTAAACCTCAATGCCGTTCCCATCCGGGTCATTCAAATATAATGCTTCACTGACATAGTGATCCGCCGCGCCAAGTGGATAGCCCGTTTGCAGCAAATGCCGTAAAAATACCGATAAATCGGCGCGTGACGGCAATAAAATCGCAAAATGATATAAGCCGGACGTGCGCTGCGGTTTCGCAGTCACGTCGACAGGCTGTACAAGCGATATCAGCGCTGTCTTCCCGTCCGTCGTTAATACAGCCCGGCGCTCCGATTTTTCCAATATCTTAAGCCCGATAATATTTTGATAAAATGCGAGCGAGTATTCCAGATTTTTAACCTTAATATTGACCTCTCCAACATATACATTTGGCGCTTGATGGAACTTTTCCATATAAACCATTCCTTTTTTATTATTTATCATGACTATACATGGCGAAAATTATTATCTCGAATTAAAGATATTTTAATTCAAAACAGAAAAAATGTAAAGTAAAAGAGAAAATTTCACAAAAAAAAGCAGAGACCCGACCTCTCTCTGCTTTACTCTTCCCACAACGGGATATGGACCTTGAATGTTGTGCCGATGCCCTTTTCGCTTTGAACCTCTATATGGCCTTTCCAGCGCTCAACAATCTGATAACAAACCATAAGCCCCATACCGGTTCCTTTTTCCTTCAACGAATAAAACGGCGTTCCTAACCGGGCGACTTCTTCAGGGGACATGCCGATGCCCGAATCAGCAACCTCAATGACACCAAAGCCGCCGCTTCTGCGAACGCTAAGGGATAATACCCCCCCGGCACGCATGGATTCAATGCCATTTTTGACGATATTGATGACAACCTGTTTTAATTCGCCACGGTTTCCTTTAATAAAAATTTCATCCTCTATTTGTGCCTGTAATGAAATGTTTTTTGACAGTAAGGCGAAGGAGTTCATTAATTCCGCCACCTGTTTTGCCAATTCGCCGGCATTTACTTTTTCTACTTGTTCAAGATCTGGTTTGGCGAGGGATAGGTATTCATTAATAATTTGCTCTGCCCGGTTTAGCTCTTCTATCATTAATCGAATATAAGATAGTTCTGTTTCACTTAAGTGATCCTTTGCCAGAAAAATTTGTAAGAAGCCTCTTACCACTGTCATCGGGTTGCGAATTTCATGGGCCACCGATGCTGCCAGCTGCCCGATCGCATTCATCTTTTCCGCATGCTGCAGTTCCTTATGAATTTTTGTTATTTCCATAATATGTTCCATTTCATCAATTGCCGCTTCGACTCGATTCGTATAACCAGCATGTTCCGTTCCAGCGCCAACTTCCTTATATGTATCGGATAGCCGTTCGAACAGGACGGATAGGTGTGACGTCATCTGGTTAAACCTTTCCCCTAATCTTTCTATATCAGGTTGGTTGGTGATTTTCACTTTTACTTGAAAATCTCCTGAACTAACAGCATCAATCCCGGAGATAATCTCTTCCACCGGTTCAAGCACTTTTTTAATGCCCCAGTTTAAAATAAAATAGACCAACAAAGTTACAATCACCAGTGCCAACAGTAAATGAAAAGCCATTTTTCGCTTATACGTATCAATGACTGAAGCATCCACATCGACAGCCAAAACGGCAATTACCTGGTTATTTTGACCGAGGATAGGCTCAAATGCCGTTATCCAGGAGCCATAATCATCATCATAATGCGGGGTGCTGGAGGTGGTTTTTTGATCGATGGCCCGGTCAAAAGCCTCCATATAGATCTTTCCCGCTTTATATGGGCTGAAACTCTTTAGTCCCATATCCTCATATTTGTATGATACTGCTAAAAGAGTTAATTCATTATCATCCTTTTTATCAATATTCATCAAATAGCCTTGCATATATTCCGAGTCTTTTTGATTAATTACCTCAACTAACTGTCCTAACTGCTTTGATGATGGATTATTGGGATCACGAGATTGGATGGCTGTTAATACATCTTGGACAGGAATGGTTACACTCCAAAGCCTAACAATGCCCTCAGCACGTTCAGTCAACTGGGTTGTTATTTGTCTTGTTTCAAACATGAAGGTGAACCCCGCAGTTGAAACCACCAGCCAGAAGGTGATCAATAATGAAAAAAATTGGATTTTTCGATAAAGCGGCAAGGTTCTAATGTGACGTTTCCACATAGGTTGTAGTCCTTTCAGAAGTTCTCATTTTCCAAAAATTCGACACCCCGCACCGTAACTCCTTCGTTAACTCTGGTCAAAGAAAAATTTTTTTAAAAAAATAGACAAAAAATTAAATTTTCGCCATTTTTGCTTACTAAAAAAAGCAGAGGGCTTCCCTCTGCTTCCTAAGCTGTTGCTTGTGCTGCCTGTTTCGTTTCTTTCTGTTTTTCTTGAATCAATAATCCACCTGCTAGGCCAATGACTGAGAAGACGACAGGGATTAATAGCCCGTAGTAGTATGCGATGTTGCTTGAAGCAAGTTGGAAATGATCAATTACCCTGCCAAAAAAGAAGGGCAATAGGACGGCACTTATAAATCCGCCCGTATTCGCGAACCCTGAAACAATCCCAACCTCTTGCACTGGAAAGGACTGTCGGACGACGGCAAATGTTAGGGAACTTGCCCCATTACCGTATCCAATGATAAAGAATAACACTAAAAGAATAAAGAATGGCGGCTTGGCATCAAACAATAGAAATACAGACCAGCTTAAAAATACGATGGCATGGGCCAAAACATATGGCCGCTTAATGGAACCAAGCCGGCTGGAAATCCAACTGGTTAACGGCGCACCAGCCAAAGCGCCAAAAAGGCCGAACATGACTAATTGACTGGCAGCAGACCGGGACATTTCATACACGTGCATTCCGTACGGGACTGCCCATGACCCGATAAAGCCCACATAGGTTCCCATCAGGCCGAAGTGACAAAAAAATGCAGCCCACGCCTGCCGGCTGGAAAAAACTCTCCGGAGCAATGGTAATACTTTTTCGTGGTTTTTTTTTGTCTTACCTTTTCCTCCTGCTTTTTTAAACAGTTGGTTTGATTTTTTTTCAAGAATGAAATAAAGCATGAAACCGGAAAGGCACAGAATCATTCCGGTAATGAAAAATGGTGCCCGCCATCCGGATAAGGAAATCCATGAGGCAAACGGAACGGTCGCCACTAGGAACCCAAAACTGCCAGACATCGCGGCAAAGCCAAGGAGTCGGACAAATTCCTGAGCCCTAAACCATTGGCTTAAAATTAACACCAGATTGACCCAAATAGCCGCATCCCCTATCCCAACCAGTAATCTGGCCAAAATCAGTACGAATTCATGCGGAGCCAAACTATAGATAACAGTGCCAACGCCATTGAGGATCGTCCCAATAATTAAGAAAAAGTTAGGTCCATATCGGTCTGACAAAATCCCGATCGGTATTTGCAGGCCTGCATAGGCCAGGAATTGAATGCTTGCCAACAGCCCAATGGTTGAAGCGGTGATATTGAAATCCTTCATTAATTGATCGGTAATCAGTCCCGGCGCCGTCCGTTGACTGACAATTAAAAAATACGTAAATAAAACGGCAGAAAACACAACCCACCGATACTTGCTAGTTTGTTTCTCCAATGATCTCTTCCCCTGTTCGTTTCAATCTAATTTTCAATTATACTCCTTTTTTTCTGGTCTGGATTATTTTTTTATTTGGAGGCGATTTCATTTTAAGTACACAATCAAAAAAGGCCTTCTGCTGCCAGAAAGCCTTTTTTCTACAATAGTCTTATGAAATTCCTTGTTCTGCTTCCCACTTGGCCACTTCATCGCGAACCCGTGGTGCGACTTCCTTACCTAACAATTCAATTGATTTCATGACATCTTCATGTGGCATTGTTCCGACAGGGCAGTGTAGCATAAACCGGGTGATGCCGACATTTTTACGGAGATGGACGATTTTGGCGGCAACCGTTTCTGGGTCGCCTACATATAGTGCTCCATCAAAGCTGCGGGCCGCATCGAAGCTTTCACGGCTATAATGGCCCCAGCCCCGCTCCCGGCCAAGAACGTTCATTGCTTGTTGAGTTGATGGGAAAAACTTTTCGGCCGCTTCATCCGTTGTCTCAGCAATGAAGCCATGGGAATGTGACGCAACCGTAAGCTTTGAAACATCATGCCCAGCCCGTTCAGCAGCTCTTTGATACAACTTAACAAGCGGTGCGAACTGTACGGGTCTGCCTCCGATAATCGCTAATACCAGCGGCAAGCCGAGTAATCCGGCACGCGCACATGATTGGGTATTTCCCCCGCTGCCGATCCAGACTGGCAGCGGGTCCTGAACCGGTCTTGGATACACTCCGCGATTATGAATCGCCGGGCGGTGTTTACCTGTCCAGTTCACGACCTCTGACTCACGAATGTTTAACAACAGCTCCAATTTTTCATCGAAAAGCTCGTCGTAATCCTTTAAATCATAGCCAAACAACGGGAACGATTCGATAAACGAGCCTCGCCCTGCCATTATCTCGGCACGTCCGTTTGAAATCGCGTCAAGGGTGGCAAAGTCCTGAAAAACTCGAACAGGGTCCGCGGATGAAAGAACAGTCACTGCACTTGTCAAACGAATCCGTTTTGTTTGTGATGCCGCAGCAGCCAGAACAATCGCTGGGGAAGATGCTGCGTAATCCTTGCGATGGTGCTCACCGACACCGAAGATATCTAAGCCAACTTGATCAGCCAGCACAATTTCCTCCACTACCTCCCGTATACGCTGGGCATGGCTGATGACCTCGCCGGTTTGGGGGTCTGGTGTTGTCTCTACAAATGTACTGATTCCTATTTCCACAAAATAGCCTCCAATTTATTTTTAAAATGAATATCTTTATTTTGAGATATTACGATAAGTTTTTCAAGTTAATTATCTTATAGGCCCAATTGAACATTTTTTCCTAAATGTCATATAGTGAATTAATGCAAAATGCCTATGGGGGAGTATGTATGATCATCCATGTTGTCAGTCGTGGCGAGACGCTTTGGCAAATAGCCAATCGCTACGCTGTACCGATGAATTCCATTATTCAAACAAATGAACTACCTGACCCAAACAAATTATTGATTGGCCAGGCGTTGGTGATTCCGAAACCTGGTACGACCCATGTGGTGAAATCTGGGGAGACACTGTGGGCGATTGCCCAGAGGTACGGAGTTACCATTCAGTCCATTGTTCAAGCAAGCCAGTTAACAAACCCGAATCTTTTGTATCCTGGCACCACCCTGTTTATACCGGCCATAACCCATACCGTCCAGCCTGGTGAAGCACTATGGCAAATTGCCAGCAGGTATGGAACATCAGTCCAAGCAATCATCAGTGAAAATCAAATCACAAACCCTAACTTAATTTATCCCGGATTAAAGCTCGTCATTCCCAGAGCAAAACCTGCCATTGAAGTGAATGCTTATTCTTACCAAGCACCTGAAGCAGCTGCCCAATCCGTAAATGAAATAGGAGGTTTACTCACCTATTTTAGCCCCTTCGCTTATCTAATTGCAGAAGATGGATCACTACAGCCGGTTAAGGACGATGCATCTATTCAGGCTTCTGTTGCCAACCGGGTTGTCCCTATGATGTCCGTTACCAACTTTACATCCTCCCATGCCGGCTCAAATGTGGCTCATACGATTTTGGCTACTCCGGAGATTAGAGGAAAAGTGCTCACAAACATCGTTGCAGTGATGGACCGTAAAGGATATAAAGGGTTAAATATTGACTTTGAAAATGTTTTGCCTGCGGACCGCGAGTTGTACAATCAGTTTTTACAAATGGCTGTGGACCGGCTCCATCCAAAGGGATATTTTGTTTCAACCGCGTTAGCGCCAAAGGCCGGCCCAACACAAGCAGGCCTCTTATATGAAGCGCATGATTATGAGGCACATGGAAGAATTGCCGATTTTGTTGTCCTGATGACGTATGAATGGGGGTACCGGCTCGGTCCGCCGCAAGCCATCTCGCCTATCAACCAAATGAGAAGAGTTGTTGAATACGCGTTGTCTGTTATGCCTGCGGAAAAAATCTTTTTGGGCTTCCAAATTTATGCCAGGGATTGGAAAATTCCTCATGTAAAAGGGCAAGAGGCGGAAACATTTAGTCCACAGGAAGCGATCAGAAGGGCAATCAAATATGGAGCGAACATTCAATATGACACCACTGCCCAATCACCATTTTTCAGATACGTGGACGAAACTGGTCAAGCTCATGAAGTCTGGTTCGAAGATGCCAGAAGTGCACAAGCCAAGTTCGACATGGTGAAAGACTATAATTTAAGAGGTGTCAGCTACTGGGCTTTAGGGTATCCTTACCCGCAGAACTGGGCATTGTTGAGGGATAATTTTACGATAAAAAAATGATAGAAAAAAGGAATGGCGGCACCATTCCTTTTTCTATTGAATTCTTTTGGACAACAGTTCCATGGCTACGTTTTTTGTAGCATTTGGCGTCAGTTCATCAAGATAGAGGAGTTCTCCGTACAATTTCTCGACTTCCCCCAAAGTCACGGTTGTATTTCCATATTCAAACAGCGGGCTACTTTCCGGTGACGGGATATGATTAGAGAGGCCGACTGCATGCAAAAGTTCGTGTAAAATAACCCCGTTCCGATAATCTCTTGTAATATATCTGTCCGTGCCAATCAGAACAAGCGATTCCATCTTCCCGTAAACCGGGGAGATCCTGACTGGCATCTCAACCCCCAGGACATTATCTAAATAGATGTTATACTCTTTAAAGCCTTCTGTTGGCATAAATTTCATTTTAATACTTCGCTCAAAATCCGCGTGCTTAGAGAGGTCATCGACAATCTTCATTTCATATGGAAAAAAGGTTTTGATTTCGGCAATGGCCTTCTCCACCATTTTGACATCGTCCTGGTTGTACTCCCCTTCAAGAGTAATCGCGACTTTATCGGTAAATTTATTCAGCTTGTCGACATCTTGCCCAAAATAATAATCCAAAAATTGTCGCACTTTTCCTTCCGAAAAGGTTCGGTTATCAATGGAAAAAGCGACTTCTTTGGCTGCGGTCAATCCATTAATTTTCGTAGCTAGTATCGTTAGTTTATGCTCGCCAGGCGCATCTATCGGCTGATCAAGGGAAACAGGCTTTCCGTCCAATTGCGCTGTATAAGATACCCGCTCTTCCTTATCAAGGCTAAACAACGCTTGTTTGAAGTAAACTTTTTTAACTCCCTCTTTGAGACGCGGTGCAAGCGGAGGCTGATCATCAACTTCAAATTTGTAGGAAACAGTTTTCTTTTTCCAAAGCAGCTTAGATTCCCCTTGTAAGAGATAGGTTCCATTCTTCTCCACAAGATAGTTTGGCGTTATTTCTGTGCCATTTAACGTGACCCGGGTGATGCCGAAACTTTCCTCCAATTTAACGATAGGCTGGACAGCGTACACCTTTCCATTCTCAATCCCGCTTAACTTTATGGAAGGTTCAACAAAGATCGTAAAGTAAACTAATAATGATAGGATTGCACCAGTTATTATACTGAAGATGAGCAGGAACGGCCGGCTTCTCATTCAGGGTCACCACACTTCCATGACAATTTCCCTCTTCATTTATTTCGATAAAAATGCTGATTTTCCTTCTTATAACGAAAAAGACCCCTCCGCTTTTATCGTTCACGGATGGGTCTTTCTTTTTAAAAATTAGTCTTCAATGATTTCTCTGCGATTCTTCTTGAAGAGCTTCGATAGTACTTCATACACAATTGGCACGACGAATAACGTCAGTAATGTCGAACTGGTTAAGCCGCCGATCACGGTAATTGCGAGTCCTTTCGAGATTAACCCACCGCCGCCTTCGCCGAGCGCCAATGGAATTAATGCGCCGACAGTGGCAATGGCTGTCATCAAGATTGGACGAAGTCGTGTTGACCCTGCTTCAAGTACGGCCTCACGCATCCTCAATCCATCGCGTTCCATATGAATAATCCTGTCAACAAGAACGATAGCATTTGTAACGACAATCCCGATTAACATCAACAGACCCATCATGACCGGTACGGATATCGTTTCGCCGGCAAGGAATAAGCCGACAAATGACCCAATGACCGCAAACGGAAGCGAGAACAGGATCGAAAACGGCGCGACCCCTTCACGGAAGGTGACAACCAGGATAAAGTATACAATCGCAATTGCTGTAGCCATCGCCACGCCAAGCTGAGTAAAGGTTTCATTCATATCCGCCTGGACGCCGGCAACGCTCACAGTCACTCCTTTAGGGAATTCCATTTTATCAATTTTATCCCCTACAGTAGAGGTAACCTTGGAAATATCCTTGCTGGTGATTTTTCCGGAAACAGTCGCGAAGTACTCCCCTTTACTGCGAGCCAGCGTATTCAATGTTGTCCCCTTCTTCACCTCTACAAGTTCAGAAAGTGGCATTGTTGTGCCAAGCGCTGTAGGCACTTGTTTTGCCAGCATTTCATCAATCGATTCCGGCAGGGAGGTTTGTGGTTGCTGGACGATGACTTCAAGAGAGTTGCCATCCTTTTCCACTGTCGTCAATACATCTTTCTTCCTGTCCTGACCCAGCATCATTAAGAGTTGCCCGGTTGTTAATCCATACTTCAACAGATTTGGCTGGTCGACACGAAGGGTATACTCGACGTAAGCTTCTTCTGCGGTGGATGAAACATCTTTAATATCTTTATTTTTCTTCATGAGGTCTTCGACTTTGTTCACCGATTGATGAAGCTTCGTCAAATCTTCACTGTAGAACGTGTAGCTGATTTCATCAGACGCCCCGCCCATCGAAGAGAAGTTCTGACTCTTCCAAGTGCCGGATTGATCCAATGTCGTTACATATTTTTCAATCTTCGCTTTCACATCAGGGAAGTTCTTCATGTCAGGATCAAAAATCAGGAACATTAACGCCCCGTTTGAACCACCGCCCATCATCGCTGCCATCGGGTCCCCTGATTCGGTAACAGAAACTTGAACGATATCAACATCATCGCGTTCAAGCATTTTGTCTTCCACTGCTTGAACGTTTTTCAAAGTCTCATCATGAAGTTCCCCAGCTTTTGGTGTGTAGGTTAGGTACATGACCTTATCTTCTTCACTGCCAAGGAAACTGAAGCCAATCAACGGTGTCAGCGCCAAACTGCCTACCAGCAGCAAAATGGCGACAACCGACGAGATCACCTTATGATTAAGAGATTTTTCTAGGAAAAATTTATACCATTTTGCCAGTTCGCCAGCTTCTTTGTGACGTTTCGCCGTCTTTTCACCATATAATTTTTTCCTAAACAACGTATGTGAAAGGGCCGGAACGATGGTGATCGCCACAAGCAGTGACGCACCAAGCGCAAACGCCATTGTCAGCGCAAACGGCACAAACAATTCGCCAACCATGCCACCAACGAACATAAGCGGTGCAAAAACGGCAACCGTTACAAGTGTTGAAGACAGAATCGGCTTAAACATTTCAATGGTTGCTTCACGGATCAGAGCACGGCCCCTTAATTGTTCATCCTTTAAATGAAGCCGGCGATAAATATTTTCGACGACAACAATGGAGTCATCAATGACCCGCCCAATTGCGACCGTTACTGCACCGAGAGTCATGATGTTCAAGGTAATATCCATCCAGTGTAATAGCAGGAACGCCATAAACACGGACACTGGAATCGAGATGATTGATATGATCGTTGATTTAAAATCTCGGAGGAACAGTAGGATAATCAGAACGGCAATCAAACCGCCAAATACTGCTTTTTCCACCATCGTTGACACTGATTTTTCAATCGGTTCACCTTGGTCAAGGGTCACATCGATGTCCAGGCCATCATATTTTTTCTTTTCATCCTCAACTAGCTTTTTAACACTATTTACAACATCAACTGTGTTTGCCTGTTGGCCTTTTACGATCTGGATGGCAATCGCGTCTTTCCCATTTGTTCGGGATATTGATTGGACTTTACCGATCGTTTCAATTTTGGCAATATCGCCTAGCTTCACGAATGGTGATGGACTGGCCGCAGAAGGTGTAACCGGAATGAGCATGTTTTTTAATTCATCAACAGTCATAAACTTGCCGTCAATCGAAACCGCCTGCTCCCCTTCTTTAAACTCGTAGAGTCCAAGGGAAACGGCCATGTTGCTCGCTTTAACCATATCTTTTATTTTGTCTTCGGTTAAACCCAGTTCCGACAATTTTGCCTGATCATACGTAAGGTCAACTTCCTCAATATGTTGACCGGTGATGGTGGCCGAGGCAACACCTTCAAGTTTTTGGATTTTCGGAACGAGACTTTCTTCAACCGTTGAGGTTAATTCCACAATATCCTCTTTTGAACTGCTAACACTGAGCGCCATAATCGGCATCATATTCATGCTAATGGCGGTTGTCGTCGGCTTTTCAGCGCCTTCTGGCAATTTCAACGAATCAAGCGCCGACTTTAATTCGCGTTTCGCTTCATCCATGTCGATGCCATATTCATATTCGACCTGAATGCTTGCCATATTGGAATAAGAATTTGAATACACAGCCTTGACGTGGTCAAGGTTTTCCGCTGCCTTTTCAATCGGCATCGATACATCGTTCATGACTTTTTCAGGAGTAGCTCCTGGATAGACATCCGTAACCATTAAGTATGGTATCGAGATATTCGGAATCGTCTCCATATTCATTCGTGTACCAGAATAAATACCGGATGCGGTAATGATAATGGTCAGCAACCAAACCGCCAATTTATTTCCAATCACAAAGTTAACTAGCCCTTTCACTATTACACCTGCCCTAAATTGACTTATTACACTCAATTCCTTATAATAATGACCAAATAGTCATTTGTCAATCAAAGACTTCGGGAGAGACAATCACATGGTAAAGAAACAATTAATCATGGAAAAATCATTGGAGCTATTTGCAGAGCAAGGATTTGAGGCCACATCCGTCCAGCAAATCACCGAGCGCTGCGGGATTTCTAAAGGTGCTTTTTACTTGTCATTCAAATCAAAAGACGAGCTTATTATCGCCTTGATTGACCAGTTTATGATGCAAAGCGTTTCCGATATTGACTACATAGTCAGAAACACGAAGGATGACCAGCTTTTATATGAATTTTATTTTGCGATTTACCAATCGTTTCACAAGCATTCCGATTTTGCCAAAGTACTTATGAAGGAATTTTCACAAACGCTTAACAAAGAGCTCTTTTCCAAAATGCAATATTACGACCAATTAATTGAAAAAAACATTCTATTGATGATTGAGCGCTTATATGGGAATTCAGTCAAACATACAAAATATGATTTAATTTATACTATTAAAGGGTTTATGAATACTTATGCCCATCTATTTGTGTTCTATAATGTTCCAGTAGATTTGCAGCTTCTAGCGGAATCGCTTGCGGAAAAAACAAACCTGCTGGCACGGCATGCCACGATCCCATTTGTTTCGGCTGAGCTGATCAAAATGATCCAGCCGATTGATGAAGAAGTATCAAAGGAGCAGCTAATTGATTTGATTGGCCAAAAGATGGAGGAAATCGAAGAACCAATCGAAAAAGAATCGTTGATCTTGTTAAGACAGCAGCTGGTGGAACCATCTTTAAGTCCTGCCATTGTAAACGGGCTGCTAGAAAACATCCGTAATAATCCGGATTGCAAATGGATTTCTTATTTGCTCCGCCGTTATGCTTTTTAAGGGAGAATGAAAAAATGACTAACTATATGTTAGGGGTAGATATCGGTACGACGAGTACCAAAGCGGTGTTATTCAGCGAGAACGGCAAGGTCATCCAGCAAGAGAATATTGGTTACCCGCTGTACACACCTGATTTATCGACTGCTGAACAAGATCCTGAGGAAATCCTTCAAGCTGTTTTGCGTGCAGTATCGAATATCACTACACAGCACGCGGATAAAAAGCTCCTGTTTATCTCCTTCAGCAGTGCCATGCATAGCTTGATTGCCATGGATGAGAATGATCAGCCGCTGACTGCATGCATTACTTGGGCAGACAACCGAAGTGCGGGATGGGCAGAAAAAATCAAAGGCGAATGGAATGGCCATGAGGTGTACAAGCGCACAGGCACACCGATCCATCCAATGTCCCCCCTCTCCAAAATTGCCTGGATTGTCAATGACCATCTCGAAATCGCCGCCAATACGAAAAAATATATCGGTATTAAGGAATATATTTTTAAAAAGCTTTTTGATCAATATGTGGTCGATTATTCCATCGCTTCAGCCATGGGCATGATGAACCTCAACACCTTAGATTGGGATGAGGAGGCATTAACCATTGCCAGCATTAGTCGGGAACAATTGTCAGAGCTTGTACCGACAACCAACTTATTTACGGACTGTCATCCGGATTTGGCTAGGCAGATGGGGATTGATCCCAGTACCCCCTTTGTTATTGGGGCCAGTGACGGCGTGCTTTCTAATCTTGGTGTAAACGCGATTGGGAAAGGTGAAATTGCCGTTACAATTGGGACAAGCGGGGCAATCCGCACGATTATTGATAAGCCGCAAACCGATGAAAAAGGTAGAACCTTTTGCTATGCGCTTACGGAAAATCATTGGGTCATTGGCGGCCCGGTCAACAATGGCGGCATCGTTCTCCGCTGGATTCGCGATGAACTGACCGCAGCAGAGGTAGAAACGGCAAAACGATTGGGAATGGACCCGTATGGGGTATTGACGAAGATTGCCGAAGGGGTTAGACCTGGTGCATATGGATTAATTTTCCATCCCTTTTTAGCCGGCGAACGGGCTCCATTATGGAATCCGAATGCCCGCGGTTCGTTTTTCGGGCTGACAATGGCTCATAAAAAGGAACATATGATTCGGGCTGCCCTTGAAGGAGTCATTTACAACCTATACACAGTATTTTTGGCATTAACAGAATGCATGGACGGACCTGTTATACGGATTCAGGCAACCGGCGGCTTTGCTCGATCCTCTGTTTGGCGGCAAATGCTGTCCGATATCTTTGAATCTGAAGTGGTCGTGCCTGAAAGCTTTGAAAGCTCATGCCTCGGGGCCTGCATACTGGGTTTATATTCATTAGGGAGAATCAATTCTTTTGATATCGCATCTGAGTTGGTTGGCAGTACCTATAAACACACACCTGACCCGGGTGCTGTCAAGGAATACCGTCAGTTACTGCCGATTTTCATGCACTTAACAGAGGTTTTAAAGGAAGATTACTCCCGAATTGCGAAGTATCAAAGGGAAATAGGAAAGAGCTAGTATTTCACATAAAAAATGACCGGAATTTTAGAATTTTTCCGGTCATTTTTTATAAGTGTGCCTTTAAGTTTATTTAACTTTATAGGGGTAATTTTACGGGCGGGTAACTTCAAAGCCTAACCTGATGGCCGGAATTGCACTGCCCGGGTGATCGTCTCCATATGTCAACTGAGGTGCCAAGTATATATCAGGTTTTTGCTGTTTTCCTCGATAAATTCCAGGGTAGAAGTCGATAATGTGGTACCCGGGTTCCCCAGAAGCGACCATATTGACGATGACTGTGCCGGCCGTATTAAAGCCACAGACATAGCCAACATATCCATTATCATAAGCTATCTGGTAAGTATTATCATATTCGGTCCAGCCGACTCCCTTTAACTCAATCTGAAATGGTGTGCCGGCCGGGCCGGATGCTGGTGTAATTTTTACAATGGACGGTGTAATACTTAAATAGGTCTGTCCGTATATTTTTCCATTTACTTTCAAGTCAATCCGATGTGGAATTCCCCCTAAATCATCTGGAACAGGAAATGTTTTTGTCAACGCACCTTGCTCGTCAGTTTCCATTGTGAACAACTCTATTTGCTTTTCGCCAAACCCATTTCCGGATACACGGCTGCCTCTCATTGTATTAAAAATGGCTTCCACTTTTTGATTCTTCGGGAGACCGGTTGCGGTCATGGTAACAGTTTCGCCTACAGTGCCAGAATCTTTATCCAAACTGACTTTTACACCAGACTCATTCTTTAGCTCTGGCATGACGACACCGCCATCTGCAGCTGTTGGTAAGGCTTCAACCACATTTCTTTTATCGATCTCTCCATCTGTCACTTCAAATGTGAAAAAAGGTACAGGCAAATAGGAAGTTGGTGCTTGTTCATGATTAATATAGGCCATTCCTAAATAGCCATGCCAGACAGTCAATGTATGCTTCCCCACTCCGCCTGAAGCACGAATTTTGGCAACCGCTTTGCCGTCTGTCGTAATTGCCGTTAGAAGGCCTGTAAATTTATTATCGTAGGTCAGCTGCCAGTTTCGCTCCATATCCGCATAGCCCATTCCATCAGCCGTAATGGTGATTTCAGTGCCGACAGGGCCTTTTTCAGGTGACATTTTAAAGGTTGGATTGACATGGATGTTGGCTTGCGTCATTAATTTGTCTCCTTGCTTGACAAAAATCGTATGATTACCGCCAAATCCGCTTGGAACAGCAAAGTCCCCTTCAAGCACCCCATTTGCATCACTTTTACCAGCAGTTAATGGAACCACCTTGTCCTTAAACGAAACGCCAGTAAATTCATACAATCCATTAAGATCATATTTGCCCTCTACCGTTTTCCACTCCAATTGTGTTTCTGTATTTGGATCAAGCCCCTTTATGGAAAAATGGACGGGTGTCCCTACCTCGCCTTTGTCCGTGGAAAGGGTGATTTCACCTGGAAAAACAGGTGTTTTTTCTTGTTTGGCCTGTTCACCTTTAGTGTTTTTCGCTTCACTCTTTTTATCTGTTGATGTTGTTGCAGTGCTGATCGTGCTGCAGCCCGCAACAATTATTGTGAGAATGAATACTGCGGCGATATAAATATTTTTATAGACTTTATTCATCTTTTGGCTCCTTTATTAAAAAAATCTTGTTATTTATAGAATGAGGAGCTTTTTACTGCTCCTCATCCCCCCTAACGTCTATTAATCTACAATTGTAAACTTATGATTTTTCGGTACCCAGACAGCAAGGACATGACCGTTTTTCTCATTAGCTTTTGCTTTAAATTTATAGTTGTACTCTCCAGTAGGCAGGTTGATCACATTAGCACCAGGATACGCATCGCTGAAATAGAGAGCACTTACCCAGAACGGTTTGTTTTCATTCGGATCCTCACCATGATAAAAGAAAGGCAACTCTATTACCTTTTGACCATTACTTGTGATTTCAACATAAATAGTGAATTCATCAAGCAATGCTTCTGCATCCGCATGAGAGGCAAACTCTTTAACGCCGGCTGTAAAGACAATATGTTCTCCCTCAACACTCTTGCTAAACTCATGCACATCAGGAACACAGCCAAATCCAAGACCGCCAGCAACACCACCAATTATCCCATCAGTTGGCAGATGGTAAACACCTGGGAAATATTCATTGGCTTCTCCTAATGGAACCCCAACCCCGCCACTTTCCAATGTAATCTGATTCGGGCTAATCTTTGGTTTGCCTTTTGCGTTAGGACTGAATCCCATTAATGGAACCAGTAACACTGCAATCAGCCCTGCCGTTAGCACCGAATAAATCCATTTTTTCATCCACTTACCTCCCTTATAAAGTAACACCCACATAGGAAATTTGGGCTACCATTAAAGAGTATTATAGGGAGCCTATCTTTAAATCTAAAAACTTTCCAATTTTTACAACATCATTTTTACATCCTCGACAAAAGTCCTAAGAAAAAAGATGGAGAACAAACAATCGTTGTGAACGATGTTCAGCTCCATCTTTTTCAAACCTATGGTTTATTATTTTTTTGGCAAAATGTCTTTAATACCTATTTCGTCTCTGAATTCCCCATATCAGCCTCAATCCTGCTCATGAATTCTTCCGCGGCACTGTAGCCTTGCTGTTTCAAATACCAGTTATTGGCTGCCGCCTCGATTAAGCCGGCTACATCACGCCCTGGCTGAAGTTGGATTTCAATCGAAGGAATCTTGACACCCATGTAGTCCTCATACTGAAATTCCTGATCTAAATCATTGTATAAGGCATCTTTTTCCCATTTCGTTAAATGGATATCTAGCGCTATTCGCGTTTCGTCTTGAAACGCTTTGCGGCCGTACAGGCGAACGACATTCAACAATCCAATACTGCGCAGCGCCAAGAACTCCTTGGTTTTTTCATCGTGGGTGCCCAGAATCGTTTGATGGCTTAATTTCTTTAAGACTACGATATCATCTGCTACCAACCGATGTCCCCGGCGAATTAAGGTGTGGGCCGTCTCGCTTTTTCCGACACCTGAATTGCCACGGATTAAGATGCCAATTCCGGACACGTTCATGCAAACCCCGTGCACCGCAATTTCCTCGGCCAATTCTTTCACCAGATGCCCATCTAATTTGGTAATAAACTCGGAAGTCACCTCTGGCTCCTTAGTGACTAACAATGGAATCCCCTGCTCTACGCAATGATGCTTTAAATAGGTAAGTCCTTCTTCGCCGCAGGTGACAATAAAGCATGGCGGATGATAATGAACAATATTTCCAATCCGTATTTTACGTTCTTCTTCACTTAACCTATGTAAATAGGTAACTTCCTTTTTTCCTAGAATTTGTACCTGCTCAGTCGGAAAAAAATCAAAATACCCGACAAATTCCAGGCCTGGACGATGCACCCTCGGCTGGGTAATCACATTCTGAAGTTGACCTTCGCCGGCCAGTACCTTTAATGAAAACCTATGAACCAAGTTTTCAACTGTTACTCTTTTCACAATAACCTCTCCGTCCTAAAAAGCTTATTAATAAAAAGATTATAACATACACAAAAAAACTGCACCCCCAATCGGAGGCGCAGTTTTTAAAAAAAAGAAGAAATTTCCTGCTTACGATACGTTTCGGCCTTTCTTATCGGCTTGTTGTTCTCGCAGACCAAGCGCTCGCTCAGTTGAAGAAGTCACCTTTTGCAAAAGTTCTGGGTTTTCCATCAGTGACACACCATAAGAAGGGATCATTTCCTTAATTTTCGGCTCCCATACTTTTAGCTGCTGCGGGAAGCATTTTTTGATCACCTGAAGCATGACGTTTACGGCAGTGGATGCGCCTGGTGAAGCTCCGAGCAAGGCAGCGACTGAACCATCAGCGGCACTGACTACTTCTGTTCCAAATTCAAGCGTACCTTTTCCGCCAGCCTCAGTATCTTTGATCACTTGTACACGCTGGCCTGCTACGACGATATCCCAATCTTCGCTTTTCGCGTTTGGAATAAATTCGCGTAATTCTTCAATCCGCTGCTCTTTTGATAGCATAAGCTGCTGGATTAAGTATTTTGTTAACGGAATATTTTTAGCGCCTGCCGCCAACATTGTCACGAGATTATTCGGGTTCACAGAAGTTATTAAATCCATATTAGAACCAGTTTTCAAGAATTTTGGCGAGAAGCCGGCAAACGGTCCAAACAGCAATGATTTTTTGCCTTCAATATATCGTGTATCAAGATGCGGCACAGACATCGGCGGCGCGCCAACGGCTGCTTTGCCGTATACTTTTGCGTGATGTTTTTTGACAACCTCAGGATTTTTGCATACAAGGAATAACCCGCTAACTGGGAATCCACCAATATGTTTGCTTTCAGGGATACCGGTTTTTTGCAGTAAATGAAGACTTCCACCGCCAGCCCCGATAAAGACGAACTTAGCGGAATGACGTTCAATGTTACCGGTTGCCATATTCCACACTTGCAATTCCCATGAACCGTCCTCTTTACGTTTCATATCTTCAACTTGATGATTATATTTGATTTCTACATTTTGCTTCTTTAAATGGTCAAACAACATGCGCGTTAACGCACCAAAGTTGACATCCGTACCAGAATCGATTTTTGTAGCGGCAATCGGTACGTTCGAGGTCCGCCCTTCCATAATCAATGGAATCCATTCCTTTAATTTTTTCGAATCCTCGGAGAATTCCATTCCCTGGAACAGAGGATTGTTGGAAAGCGCTTTAAAGCGTTTTTTCAAAAATTCCACATTCTTTTCACCCTGCACCATGCTCATATGCGGCAATGGCATGATAAAGTCATGCGGATTCCGGATTAGATTGCTATTCACTAGATAAGACCAAAACTGTCTGGAAACTTGGAACTGTTCGTTAATTTTGATTGCTTTATTTATGTCGAGCGTTCCGTCCGGTTTTTCAACGGTGTAGTTTAACTCGCAAAGTGCAGCATGCCCAGTTCCTGCATTATTCCATTCGTTGGAGCTCTCTTCCCCTGCTTTATCTAGCTTCTCAAATACAGTAATGTTCCATTCCGGTACTAATTCTTTCAAGAGTGTCCCTAATGTGGCACTCATGATCCCGGCACCAATTAAGATTACGTCTGTTTTCGTTTGAATGTTACTCATTTTTCCCATCCCTTATTATCCTATCATTTACAGAAAGGATGCAGGCGAAGAGCGCATAATCAGCCAAACAAACAAGTGCGCAACTCGTCACATACCTTTTCTGGATCAATTATTGCCTGTCTATAGTTTATCACTATTATTTATAGATTCAAATTATTTAATATTATTTTCATAGTTTTTAAGTTAAATTTTAACTGGAAAAAGTAGAATAACCGCCCACATATGGGAGCGGCGCTATCCTGGTAATCCTTTCATCTTTTTCAAAACCTAACCAAACCTCCTTACAGAAACCAATGGTTCATGGCATGCAGCCGATCATGATTTTCCTCATATAGCTTTTTGACCATTTCCTGTTGAACTGCTTTTTCCAGACTTATTTTCCTTTTTTTAATTGTCACCGATAAAGATAAAATATTGAGAGTCATTCTCGTTCATCTCCTTATAAAAATTACCTTTTCTATAGTTACATTGTACGAAGGAATGACCTTGAGCAAACCGCAGTCTTTTTGAGGATCACCGCATTGTTCTTGAAGAGTCACGCATGATTTTGAGGTACATCGAACAGCCTTCTTTGCTGGCTTTGGGCAAAAAAAAAACGCCGGAGGTAGTCACCCTGGCAGTTTTTTTGTAGATATTTCACTTTAATTCTTCCTCTGGGATCAACCCTAGCTGTTTCGCCTTGGCAATGGTATCAACGCGTGTGCGTACGCCAAATTTTTGGTAAAGCGTGGTTAAATTATATTCCAATGACCGCTGGCTCATGGCCAATGTGGCGGCCATTTCGCGTGTGCTTTTTCCTTTGGACAGTTCTGACAGGATTTGTTCTTCGGTCGTCGATAATGCGATTTTTTGGGTTGGGCTGGAACTGTCGGCAATTATGCCTGGCCTCCTAAGTTCCCTTACAAGCGAAAGCGGTAGTACGACCTGACGCTTTAAGGCACAGCGAATCCCGGTAACCAAATCATCCCTTGAGGAGGTCTTTGAAAGAAAGCCCGCAACCCCTGCTTCCACGAGTAAATTAAAGTGAGGCTTTATGTCAAATCCGGTGTAAATTAAAATAATTAGGTCCGGATTATAGGCCAATGCCTGCTTAGCCAACTCTAGGCCATTTAGGTGTGGCATGTATAAATCAAATAACAAGACATCATAATGATTCAATTTGATGATGTTCATCGCATTCAATGAACTGCTTTCCACAGTAATATTAAAATCAGGCTCTTGTTCCAACAGCATTTTAGTTCCTTCAATAATCGACAAGTGGTCATCAACAATTAATATATTTACCATTACACAAAACTCCTTTCCAAAGTGATCGGAATCTCCAAAGTGGCGATTAATCCGCCTTCGGACACAATGTGGAGATCCATTTTTCCTCCAAGACTTTTCGCTCTTTGTTTGATTGTTGTTAGTTTTATATATTCGGAACTGTCTGCATCCAATCCAGTTCCATCATCACGGTACATCATTTTCAAAAATTCATTTTCATGATAGAAATCAAACCTAATTTGGTCTGCCCGAGAATATTCTTCTGCATGGTGAAGCAAATCCTGAACGATTCGGTAAATTCCGATGGTTTGCTCGTCGCTTAAACCGATTCGTGAAAGGTCTTGTGACGAAAAAATAATACGATAGGTGGACGAAATCTGGATATGTTCAAATAAATTTTCCAGCGACCGTTCGAGTCCCAATTCCCTTAACAATGGCGGCCGTAAATTATTGCACGTTGCCCGTATTTCATGAATGATATCCAGCATCCCTTGTTCAATCTCGGTCAGCCTGTTTTTGGCCGTTTTTTCAAAGTCATGGCGATTTAGCAAAGCTTCCAGTCTTCGGTATAAGTCAATCTGATCCTGCAAAACCGTATCATGGAGGTCGCTCGATAACGTTAACCGTTGCTGTTCCTGGAGGTTAAACATCATCCGCAGCACCCATTGCGGCGTTTCCTTTTGATGGGTGGCGGTCTCCAGCTGCTGTATCAGGTTCTCTATCATATTTAAATTCTCCAACACCATCATCGCATAAAATGCTAATGTTTCCAGCCAGATGGACTCCATTTTTTCACGAATCGCCTCGGCGCGAATGGATAGGATCAGCGGGACTTGCTTGTGGTCGCCAATTTTAATAAATACTTTTTCGCCAACAATCTCTATTTTTCCTGTTGATAGTACCATATTTTCCGGATATGTTTTCAAAACAATAGGGTCGGAGTTTGGTAAAATTGTTCCCACTTCCCTGGTCAGTCTTGCTTCGAGGTCGGGTTGTTTCATCACGTAAGATAGTTCTTGTGAAAAGTTCTTCAGGCTGTTTTGAAGCATTTCATGACGATTCTTGTGGTACGCCAGATCCATTTCCATTAACTTCCGGTCGGTAATATCCCTTGTCGACACAACCTGAAGGTAATTTTCTGTGTCAGGAAGTGGCGTTGTTTTACATTCACAGTACCGGATTTCCCCGTTCTTCTTCACAACCCGATATTCCGAAGAATTGCTTTGTTTTGATTCCAGCAGATTTTCATGCCGTTTCTCCAAAAACTCCCGGTCCTCCGGATGAACCATGAAAAATGTGTCTCTATTTTGAATTTCTTCAGGACGATAACCACTGATTTCATATATATTTGGGGTTACATAGACAATGTGTCGGTTTCGATCTACAATCATGAGTACATCGCTTGTGTGATCTGCAATGTACTGAAAAAATTTCTGACTGCCGTTCATAAAAAACACCACCTGGATTTCTTACTTTCTACTACTAGTTTAACGGAATCGTATTCTCCACAAACCGCAAAATTCTTGCGTGACGGGCGACTTTTTTGTGAAGGTCAGCTTGGCTTTATTCGTATTAGAAAAGGGAGAGGACCTCACGCCCTCCCCCCATATCTTACATCATTCTTTATTCTGTTACTTCAATTACAAACGGGAAGGCTCGGACCTTGCCATTTTGCTGGAACTCTGCCCAAATCTTATAAATTCCTGGCTTATCAAACGTCGTTTCAAAAACGGTGTCCGTTTCATTGGAAGGATGTACGTGAAGGAACTTCTTGCCATATTCATCCAGAATCACCACATGACCCATTGCCCCCAAATATGGAGTCAGGTTTGTTCTATCTAAGTCAAAGGAAAGTTTGACCGTTTCCCCCGCCTTAAAGGAATTAAAGTTCATGGTTACTGTTTCCCCATCGACCGTTTTGGTAAAAGTGGTGTCAGGCACCAATGCATGGCCATGGCCTTCCATTTTCGGAGTCCCAACCACGAACGGAACTGGCTCTACTTCGTATGCATAGGATGTTGGCTTAATGTCGATAAATGCTTTATAGTAGCCAGCAGGAAGCGAATTTCCAATTGTGAATTCGCCTTTCGCCGTTCGTTCCGGGTGGACATGATAGTACTTCTGGAGCTGTTCATCGACCATGATGAGATGAAGGATCTTTTCATGGTTGACTTCTAAATTATCAATTGGATTCCCGGCCTTATCCTTTAAAATGATTTTGATGTTGTTTTCGTCATTATACACAAATGCATTGACTTGGCTACCATCGCCATGTGAAGAATCCCCTCCATGGCCGTGACTACCTTCCTCCCCGTGGCCGCCACTTTCTGTGGCTTCTTCGTTGTGCTCTTTGTCATCCATATCTTCCATGTTATCCATATTTTCTCCCTTACCCTTGCTCTTTGTGTCATTCATTTTTCCCATATCCTGCATACCTGCCTGCGCCGTGTCCTTTTCATCAGCAAACCATTTGTCATATGCCTGAAAACCGACGATCACAATCGTTACATAAAGCATGCCTGCTAGTGCCCATTTTCTCATTTCGATTACTCCTTACTTTTTAAAAATTCACTTTAAAAAAACATCTACTAACCTCTGTAATTTCGCTTCCTCTACCAAATTGTTATAGATAAAAAAACCGCCAAACAGAACCACCAGTGACAATAATGCCGGAAGGAGCCATCGTTTCGGGTTTAGTGCGGCTTTTTCGGTTCCAACATGAACATGTTGAAGGCGAAGTGCATTTAAGACGACCGAGACCGAACTAAAAGCCATGGCAGCTCCCGCGAGCCACGGGGCCAGAAAACCGAATGCGGCAACTGGAATTCCAAGCGTATTGTAGGCAAATGCCCAGAATAAGTTTTGCTTTATGTTTTGCATCGTTTTCTTGCTCATATGGATAGCATCGGCAATACTCGTTAAATCTCCGCGCATCAGGGTAATATCGGCCGCCTCCAACGCCACATCCGTTCCGGTTCCAATTGCCATGCCAATATCGGCAACTACCAACGCCGGTGCATCGTTTATGCCGTCTCCCACCATAGCAACGATTTTTCCTTGGTCCTGAAGCTTCTTGACTTGCTCCGCTTTTCCTTCTGGCAGTACTTCCGCCAATACGTGCTTAATCCCTGCCTGATTGGCAATCGCTAGGGCCGCCTGTTTATTGTCACCTGTTATCATAATGACTTCCAAGCCCATTTCTTTCAGGCATTGGACTGCTTTTTTGGACGAAGCTTTGATTGTATCCGCCACTGCCACTATACCGGCATATTCTCCATCAATCGCAGCTAACATTGCTGTTTTCCCGGTATGCTCCAGACTCTCCATGCTAGCCTCGGCTTTTTCAAAGGACACACCGTGCTGCACCAAAAGCCTGCGAGTTCCAATTAAGACTTTCTTTCCTTCAACGATTGCTTTTACACCATACCCTGGTATGGATTCAAAGTCTGTGCACTCCTTTAAGGAAATTCCTCTTTCCTGTACCCCTTGAACAATCGCATGAGCCAATGGATGTTCAGACTGTTTCTCAGCCGCAGCGACAATTGCTAAAAATTCCTGTTCGCTCACGTTTCCATCAATGACGATGTCGGTTAAAACAGGCTCCCCATTTGTAATTGTTCCAGTTTTATCCAATACAATTGTGGTCAGACGGCTGGTTCTTTCGAGATGTTCTCCGCCTTTAAAGAGGATGCCAAATTCGGCAGCACGGCCCGATCCCGCCATGATTGAAGTGGGGGTCGCCAGCCCCAACGAACACGGACAGGCAATGACGAGAACGGCAATTAATTTTTCCAATGCTCCAGAAAAGTCTCCTGGGGTTACCCAGAAATACCAAAACAAGAATGTTAAGATTGCAATACCCACGACAATCGGGACGAAAATCCCCGAGATTTTGTCCGCCAATCTTTGAATTGGCGCCTTTGAGCCCTGAGCGGCTTCGACAATTTTTATTATCTGAGCCAGCGCCGTATCCGTACCCACTTTGGTGGCCCGTACCTTGATAAAACCATTTTTATTGATCGTGGCGCCGATGACCATGTCGCCAATCGACTTATCCACCGGAACACTTTCGCCGGTTAACATCGATTCATCCAATGCGGTTCTTCCCTCGATAATCTCCCCATCCACAGGCACTTTTTCACCTGGTTTAATTAACAAAATATCGCCAACAACCACTTCTTCAAGCGGAACCTCCAGTTCCTGGCCATTCCGTTCGATAACAGCCATTTTTGATTGCAATCCCATCAGTTTTTTGATTGCTTCCGTGGTTCTGCCCTTGGCACTTGCTTCAAAAATCTTTCCTAAGATAATCAGCGTAATTAATATAGCACTCGTTTCAAAATAAACCTCCAGCATCATCGCGCCCGTTCCATAGGAATCGTACAATACATATAAACTATAGAAAAATGCAGCGGATGTTCCCAGCGCCACTAGGACATCCATATTCGCGCTGCCGCTCCTAATTGCTTTATAAGCACCCTTATAAAACTGCAGCCCGATGAGTAATTGTACAGGTGCAGCCAAGACCAGCTGCACCCATGGATTCATAAAGAAGGCCTGGATTCCAAGGGTGTCAGGCACCTTGGCCATATCAGCCAGCATTACAAGAGCCATCGGGAAGGATAGTAGCATTGCGAACAGAAACTTGCCCTTTTGCTGCTGCAGCTCCAGCTCGCGCGGGTCAGCTTTTTCTTGGCTTGCCGCCTCTTTTTGTTCTGCCCCATATCCAAGTTGTTCGACCTTTTTAAAAAGGTCCTGAACCTCCACCATGGAAGAATGGTACTCCACTGTTGCCGTTTCCATCGCCAGATTCACGACAGCCTTGGCTACCCCATCGATTTTGTTTAGTCCTTTTTCAATTCTTGCCGAGCAGGCGGCACAGGTCATGCCGGTGATCAGGAATTCCGCCTTTTCCGTAATTTGCAGATTTGCGTCTTTTATACTCATGGTTACTTTCCTTTCTTATAATTATTCAGAAAGGCTTCGGAGCCTAATGGCAAACAACATATCCTTTACTTTCAATCCGATCTTTTATCTGATTTAAGGCCACTTGATCCGCGTTAAACGTGACAGTTACATTGGCTTCCTTTAAATTTACTTTTACCTTCTTTACTCCTGTCAGTTTTCCAACACTACTTTTAATAGCCATCACACAATGCATGCAAGACATACCTTTAACAGCTAACGTTACTTGAACCATCTCTCATCTCTCCTTGTATTTTTCAATTTATTTACATTTTTATTGTATAAAAACGGCCTTATTTCCAAACCGCAATGTTTTTGGGAACCCCCGCAGGATTTTGCCTGGGTCCCGCAGGTCATTTTTCGGGCAAAAAAAATAAACCACAAACTGTGGCTTTTTTTCAAAAAGGATTGACCTTTGAACTGATTGGTATTTGTAAGCTAACCTCGAGTCCTTTTCCAGGCTCCGATTGAAATTCAATCGAACCGTTCAGGCTACGAATTCTTTCACGCATTCCAGAAAACCCCATGCTTGAAAAGGACGGCGTTAATTTATCGGAAGCAAATCCCTTGCCGTCATCGGAATAGCGAAGATGAATATGCTCATCCTGTCTTTCAATATGAAAAAGGAGATTGGCAGCCTGCGAGTGTTTGGCGGCGTTGTTTAGGAGCTCTTGGATAACTCGATAAATGCCGAGGGTTTCTTCTTCATTTAATTCCAAATCTGCAGTATTCCCTGTGGTAAAGCCGATTTTGAAGGTAGACGAAACCTGAGTGTAATCAAATAAATTCTCTAGCGCGCTAATCAGGCCTGCTTCTCTTAACAGCGGCGGACGTAACTCATTGCAGGTCATTCGAATTTGATGAATCGTGTCCACCAGCCCCTGAACAATTTCTTTCAGCTGCTGGTCCACTTCGCTGTCAAACCGATATTCCTTTATAATACTTTCTAAATTCCGAAATAACGCCATTTGATCCTGCAGAACGGTATCATGCAAATCACTAGATAATTCCATTCTTTGTTTTTCCGATAAATTAAACATTAGCCGTAAGATCCACTGAGGCTTCTCGCTTTTTTGCAGGGCTGTTTCCAATTGGTCCATGAGGCTTTCAATCACTAATAAACTTTCAAAAACCATTATGGTGTAATAAACCAATGTCTCAAGCCAAATGGTATCCATTGATTCTTTCATGGCAGAGGCTTTAATTGTAAGGATATAGGCCAATTCCTTGCGATCGCCTATTAGAATATAAATCTGACCATTATCCTCTTGCAGCTTGCCTACATTTAAACTTGAAAAATCGGAGGGCAGTTTTGCATAGTACTCCCCTTGGATTAATTGTTTATCCCGATTATAGATGATGATTTGCGGTTGGGCATCAGGAATGATAATATTTAGCTCATTTAGCAGTCTGGTCTTAAGTTCAGACAACTTCATGACCTTAGATAAGTCCTGCGAATAGTTTTTTAAACTATTTTGCAGTTCTTGATACCTGTCCTTTCGGCGCTCTAGCTCTGACTCCATCCTTTTCCTCGCTGTAATATCTCTGATAGCAACCACAATAAGATGATCAGGATGATTTTGAACTGGCATGACCCGCGATTCGAAATATTTTAACTCTCCGTTCTTATGGAACACCCGATACTCATCCACCCTGGGTTCACCTGTGACAATCGCTTCCCTATGCGAGGCCATTAGCCGATCTCTGTCTTCCGGAAAAAGGGGGTCAAAGGCATTTTCCCCAATGAATTCTTCAGGATGGTAGCCCAAAATAGATTCCATGGAAGGCGTCGCAAACCTGACGATTTGTTGTTGATCAACTATTAAAAGGATATCCTGTGTATGCTTCGAAATCGTTTCAAACTCCCAGTTACTCTGGCTTAATTTTTCCAATATCCCACCGCCTATGGATAATATTACCTATAAATTCCATTTTACATTATGAGTGGAAAACTGAATAGAGAAAAGTTTCATTCGTTTTATAAAAAGAAAGGATGCCGCTTAAGGCATCCTTTCCCGCTGGTCAAACTATCGATTTTCTTCCTTTATTCTCCAGTCATATGGATATTCTTCTGTCGCTGCGGTTCTGGCCGCTGCCTTTTCTCCCATTAATTTTGAAACGAGATACAACGACATGTCGATGCCTGCCGATACCCCGGCAGAGGTAAGAAGATCACCCTGATCCACATAACGAACGTTTGATACTACGGTCGTATTTGGATACATGGCTTTCAAATACTCCAAAGCCAAGAAATGGGTCGTAGCTTTTTTTCCATTAAGAAGTCCTGCCTCCGCCAACAGAATGGAACCGGAGCAAACAGAGGCAACTATACCACCAGCGTTATAAAAATCTGAAATCCAGTTAATAAGTTCCTTATTTTCGATGCATTTCTTTATCGCATATAAGGGACCGCCCGGAACAATTAGGATATCAAATTCGTAATCCGGCGATTGAAAACCAAAATCCGGTTGAATTTTGAGGCCATTATGCGAGGAAATCAACTCCCCCGTTTGGGAAATCGTGTTAACGATAAATGGTTTTTCTTCGTTTGATAAACCTGTGGTTAATAACGGCGCTATTTTGTCGTCTTCATAGACCGTAAGTGAAAACACTTCAAACGGTCCTGCATAATCCAGCACATCGACATCTTCAAATAATAAAATTCCTACCTTCCATTGTTGATTCAATTTCATCTCTCCTCTAATTTATTTGAACACTTCTATCTTATCTTTGGAGACTGCACTGCCTCCCGCTAATTTCGCGTCACTCCACGCAAAATTCATGCGGGTCGCCGCAAGCCCCCCTTTCGGATGCTCACCAAATGATTGCGGCGTTTGAACGGTATCTTTGCGGTTTTGACATCCCTTAGCTGGAGTAAACTGAGTCCATAGATCATAAAGCCGGTGAGAAGGAGTTGATAAAACCGCTAAACAACTAGCTATATTTATTCAAATTTTACAATCAAAAAAATAGGAGAGGTGTTGTTATTATGAATAAACCATCTATGAAATCGTTGTTTGCCAATCGTTTTGTTCAATCAATCTTATTATCAGGTCTGTTTTTGCAATTAGGAATATGGGTACGTAATTTTGCGATCTTGATGTTTGTAACCGAGCAAACCCATAAAGATCCATTTGCGATCTCGATGATTTCGGTTGCGGAATTCGCTCCCATCTTTTTGTTTTCCTTCATCGGCGGAACGTTTGCTGACCGCTGGAGGCCGAAACTGACGATGGTTGTCTGTGATCTGTTAAGCGCTCTTTCTGTGTTTGCCGTCCTGCTGGCACTGGTGTTTGGGGGCTGGAAGGCGATTTTCTTCGCCACACTAGTTTCATCCGTCCTATCTCAGTTTTCACAGCCTTCTGCCATGAAGTTATTTAAGCTTCATGTTCCGGAGTCGTTAATGCAAATGGGAATGTCGATGAACCAAACCATTCAATCCCTGTTTACGGTACTGGGGCCGATTATTGGTACGCTGATTTACTTTCAATTCGGGATTTATGTTTCAATCGCCATCATGGGAACCTGCTTCCTTGTATCCGCACTAGTGCTAGCCTTCTTGCCTGCTGATCAAAAGGTAGAAACAGTAGTGAAAACCGAAGTATCTCAAGAAATGAAAATGGGCTTGCGATACGTATTTTCTAATAAGCTTTTTCTCTACATGGGTGGATTTTTCCTGGCTGCCGGGATGGGTCTTGGTCTTATTAATCCGCTAGGCATCTTTTTGGTCACCGATAATCTGGGATTATCAGTGCAAAACCTGCAATGGTTTACCGCTATTAATGGTGTAGGGATGATCCTTGGCGGGGTCGGGGCAATGGTATTGTCCCAAAAGGTCAAACCCCAGACAATGCTCCTGGTAGGGTTTATATCCAGTGCTGTATCTGTTGCCGTATTAGGAAATGTTAAATTAGTTGCGGTTGCCCTAATCGCTCAATTCCTTTCAGGAGTCATGGGCCCGCCGATTCATATTGCCTGTAATACACTGATATTGACAAATGCTGAGGAGTCATTTGTAGGAAGAGTTAACGGGATCTTAAATCCGCTGTTTATCGGCGGAATGGTGCTGAACATGAGCCTCGTAGGGATATTGAAAGAGCAGTTCCCTCTTGGGATGCTTTACGTGATGGCATCCAGTTTGTTCATCATTGGAGCCATTGCGATGCTGCCAATGCAGAGAATGAAGCAGGCAAAGCAGGTGAAAATTGCACAAATGCAGCATCATTAATTTTTTCAGAAAGTAAAAGTGCCAGGGCCAACAGATTTTTTTCTGGAAGGCACCTGGCACTTTTTTTATAATTTTTTCAACAGTTTCATCACCTTTCTATAAAAAACATAGAAATGGCACCTAGACCAACATGAGTCCCAACCGATACTCCCATTTGCATAATATGGATATCTCCCGAAAAGTCAGTATCCATTTGGATTTTGGCTTTAAGATTTTCGGCTACTTTTCGATCTGATGTATAGCCAATTATGATAAAGTTCGTCATTTCCTTATCATTTCTCTTGATAAATTCTTGAGTGTAATGCTTAAGGACTCTTTTCAATCCTCTTTCCTTTCCAACTATAGCCCCTTTTCCATCTTTCATCGTCATAACAGGCTTCAGCAATAGGAGCTTTCCTATTATGGCACTCGCATTCGTGAGCCGGCCACTCTTTATTAAATGGTCTAAATCATCTACGGATAGGAAGTGTTTTACTTTTTTCTTATATTTTTCATTAAATGAAACAATTTCTTCGAACGAAGCGCCCTGTTCCCTCTTAATCGCACTTTTCATGATTAGCCAGCCACTTCCATGGCTCATACATTTCGAATCTACTACATGTATTTTTACAATTGATTCCGGGTTTTCCTCATAGAAATAATCCTTGGCTAGAACAGCTGATTGATACGCACCACTAGTCCCGCTGGACATACAGACACATAGTATTTCTTTATTACCAGCCTCAACGGCCTGATTGATTATACTTAGATATTCGGCTGGGCTTGGCATACCAGTAGTCGGAAACTCAGGCAATGCTTCCATCATTCCATAGAATTCATCTGGTTGGATATCAACCCTATCTCTATAGGTTTTCCCCTCTATGTTTATCGTTAGAGGTGCCAAGCTGATATCGTACATTTGTAGTACTTCATCAGATAAATCACATGTTGAATCCGCTATAATTTTTATCATTATATCCTCCAAGGCGCTATATATCATTTTCTATTAATATTCATGAATCAAACAAAAAAAGGCATGGTTCCATCGTACATGGAATCATGCATTTTTACTATCTAATTTCATTTTCTTTTATGGATGTTTAATGAACATTTCCTGACACTAGTCAGGCAATTAAGAGTCTTTTGACAAAGAGCGGACGGTGACCATAGGCAATTGAAGTTAAACGTTGAAAAACCACCCACAAATGTGAGCGGCCTTCTTTACCTTATCCTTGTGTTCCATTCATATTTTTCTCAAACTCTACGAAATATTGAATAGTGTCCGGATTTGCCAATGAGCCGATGTTGACTGCCTTTTCGACCGGGGTGCCCATCAGGATTTTCTTAATCGGCACCTCAAGCTTCTTTCCATTCAGCGTTTTCGGCAGTTCTTCGACTGGGAAAATTTCATTCGGCACATGGCGCGGTGAGCAGTTCTGGCGGATGACTTGGTTGATTCTTGATTTCACGTCATCCGTAAGTGATGCTTTTTCCCTCATCACTACAAACAGCGGCATATACGATTGTTCGCTGCTAATCGGAATATCCACTACCAAACTATCGATGACCTCCGGCACGCTTTCAAGTGCGCTATAGATCTCGCTTGTGCCCATACGCACCCCGCCACGGTTAATGGTTGCATCGGAACGCCCGTAAATAATGGCGCTCCCTTTTGTAGTAATTTTAATAAAATCGCCATGGCGCCATATGCCGGAATAAACGTCAAAATAGCTGTCGTGATAGCGATCGCCGTTTTCATCATTCCAAAAATAAATCGGCATCGACGGCATCGGTTCGGTAATCACTAATTCGCCAATTTCATCAACCAATTCTTGTCCTTGGTCATCAAATGCTTTTACAGAGGCCCCGAGCGCTCGGGACTGAAGTTCCCCTGAATGAACCGGCAATAGCGGCGAACCGCCGACAAATGCAGTGCAAAGGTCAGTTCCGCCGCTGGTCGACACTAGCCAAAGGTCTTTCTTCACCTCTTCATACACCCAATCAAAGCCGCTGACCGGAAGCGGCGACCCAGTTGAACCGATGCTGTTTAAATGAGACAAATCAAAGTGTTCCTTCGGTTTTACTCCCGCTTTCATGCAGGCGGTAATAAAGCTTGCTGATGTGCCGAAAACGGTCATTTTAGTCTCTTCAGCAAACTTCCATAATGTATCATAATTCGGATACCCGGGGTTTCCGTCATAAAGCAAAATGGTGGCGCCCGTCAATAATGTGCTGACAACAACGTTCCACATCATCCAGCCAGTAGTGGTAAACCAGAATAGCCGGTCCTCAGGCTTCACATTTTTCTGCAAGCCAATCATTTTCAATTGTTCCAGCAAGATGCCACCTTGGCTTTGGACGATCGCTTTCGGCTTTCCGGTTGTGCCGGAAGAATATAGAATCCAGAGCGGATGGTCAAATGGCACTGGCGTAAAGGTTAAGACTTCGCCCTTGTTCTTTTCAATGGCCTCGCCCCATAAGACAGCATCCTTCAATTCTTCCAAATGTGGCTCCTCCTGAAGGTAAGGGATGATGATCGTCTGGGTTAATGTCGGCAATTCCGCTTGAATTTTCTTTACCAACTCGGTGCGGTTAAAGTCCTTCCCTCCATAGCGGTAGCCGTCGACTGCAAACAACACCTTTGGCTCAATTTGCTTGAAGCGGTCAATCACACTCATGATTCCAAATTCCGGCGCGCAGCTCGACCATACGGCACCAATACTGGCGCAAGCTAAAAAGGCCGTAATGGTTTCATGGATGTTGGAAGCATAGGCCACGACACGGTCACCTGGCTGAACGCCTAATGACTTCAAATAAGCGGCGATGGCTGCTGTTTCTTTTTTCAGTTTGAACCAAGTGATTTCACCAAGTGCCCTGTTTTCAGATTGGTAGATTATCGCTGCTTTTTCCGGAACTTCATTGCGAAAAATATGCTCGGCATAGTTTAATGTAGACCCGGGAAACCACTTGGCCCCTGGCATTTTCTTATCTGCCAATACTTGATCATAAGGTGTTTTCGCCTGAACCTCATAAAAATGCCAAATCGCGGACCAGAACCCTTCGATGTCGGTGACTGACCAATTCCATAATTGCTCATATGTTTGGAAACGTAACCCCCGCGTTTCCTCAAGCCATGCCATAAATTTTTTCATATTGGACTCATCTTGAAATTGCTGCGATGGTTCCCACAAAAGCTTCCCTTCGATTCGTTGAATTGTCATTCCCATTCCCCCAATGTTCGTTTTTATGCAGGTCCCCTATTACCATATACGAGTTGGGAATGTTAATTTCCTTCTGAATTTTAAAAATTTTTGCTAAACATTGGCCAGTTGGCCGACTTTCCCAATTGGGAATTTTTCTTCTAACGGTTTATTTTGTTTCATGTAAAGGTCCTTATAATAGCCATTTAACGCAAGTAGGCTTTGATGATTGCCACTTTCGATGATTTCCCCGTTTTTTACGACGAAAATTGTGTCCGCATGTAAGATCGTCGAAAGCCTGTGCGCAATCATGACAATCGTTTTGTCGTGGGCAAGCTGATTAATCGAGTTCTGAACGAGCTTTTCGCTTTCATTATCAAGTGCACTAGTCGCTTCATCGAGGATCATAATCAAAGGATCCTTTAAAAAGACACGAGCGAGTGAAATTCGCTGTTTTTGGCCTCCGGAAAGTTTAACGCCCCGCTCTCCAATTTCGGTATCATACCCCTGGGGCAGCATCGAAATAAACTCATGGGCATAGGCCTTTTTGGCCGCCGCGATTATTTCTTCGTCGGTCGCATCAAGCTTCCCCATTTTAAGATTATCTTTAATCGATGTGCTGTATAAAAAGTTATCTTGGGTGACAATACCCATGTGATCCCTGAGACTGGCTAACGAGTAGTTTTTGATATTGATATGATCGATCGATACTTCACCTCCTGTTGCATCGTACATTCTCAGCAGCAACTGGAGGATTGTACTCTTGCCGCCCCCGCTCTCCCCGACGAATGCATATGATTTCCCTTTTTCAAGCGTTAAGGAAACATGCTGCAGTGTGTTCTTTTTGCCATCATAGGAAAAAGAAACATCCTCGAATTCAATAGAATTTGTAAACTCCTTTAGTTCTACCGGGTTTTCTATTTCTTTAATCGTTGAAGGTGTATGGAAAAAGGAAAAGATTCTGTTTAGGGCGACACTGCCTTCAGTGATAGCCGGATAAGCATTTACGAGTGCAGCAACCGGACTTCTCATTTTATCCACGTAGGCAAAAAAGGCAATTAAACTGCCGACAGTTAAGCTGCCATCGATGACGAATAGGCTGGCGACGATGGCGACAATAAACGGCGTCATGTCACTGAGTACGTTCACGAGGGAAAGCATAACCGCGTTGATTTTGGCTTGGTGGTCTGTCAATCTGTCAAACTTGGTTAAGTGCTGCTCTAGTTCCGCTTTGTCACGCTGTTCTGCAGCGAACAATTTTGAAAGGAAAGCCCCTTGGATTTTTTCAAAAATAAACCCGCTCATCACAGAGCGATATTTCATCATGCTGCCAGTGGATTGCTTAAATTTTTTCGAAAGAATATGGGCCATTACAAATTGAAAACCGACAAGAAGGACAGAAAGGATTGCCAATTTTATATTGAGTGTCATCATTACTGCGATGACAAACAGGAGAACGATCATCTCAATCCAGATATTACCGAACATTGCTGTCAGGAAGCCTTTCACCTTTTCGATATCATCAAAAAATCGCGTGCCGATTTCGCCGCTTTTGTTATCGACAAAATACTTTGCATCTAACGAATGAACTTTTTTAAAAGCGTCCCTTCGGAGTTGCTTGATAATATTGTTATTGGCTTTATGAATGCAGAATTGCCTCATATATTCCATCGGTGTACGGATGAATAGGAAAACGACAATCATGCCAGCGGCGATATACAGTAATTGTTCTAGCATTTGGCCGCGGGTTAATGACTCGTTTTGCAACAGCTGATCGAAAATGTATTTTAATATGAGCGGTACAAACAACGGGATCAGAAAGCGAAACAGACTGCCGACGAAACCAATTATATATAGACTGCGGACTTGCTTAACATACGGTAAAAATAACTTAAAATCTTTCATTTTGGGAAACTCCTTTCACACGAATCTATTTGTTCTCATTTTACGGCGGTTCCGGCTCCTCCCAACCGCATTCTTTTCGAACACAGCCGCAGTGTTTTTGAGTTATCCCGCAAGATTTTGTGGGGGGATCATGTGAAAAAAACCAAAAAAAAGACTTCCAGTTTGGAAGCCTGCGAATTAATTCAAATAGACTAGATTTTGTGCCGTGATTTTTTGAGATAGGAATTCCGCATCATCGCCTACCCCCAGCAGCAAAGCGGATCCTCTTCGATGCTGCCATGGCAGTCCTAGGAAGTATAACCCCTCGATATCTGTCACACCCCGATTTTGTTTTACTTTTCCAGTATGATCTACAAGATTTGGAATCTCAATCCAGGAGTAATCCTGCTTAAAACCTGTAGCCCAAATGATATTTTTGACGGCAATCGTGGAGGAGTCTTCAAACTGAATTTGGTTATTCACTATTGATTTTGTCCTGCCTATTAGAGTAATTCTATTATTCTTTAATTTGTCTTTTAACTCCAAACCAAAGATTGGGTCGGGCTGGCTTTGAATTTTTTTGCCAATCCGGGAATTTCGGTCTGCTTGCAGGAGTCCCACTTTATCAAAGCACCAGAAAATACTTTTTCCAACCACTGTTAAAGGAAGAAACCGAGGCTTTTGTCCCACAGAAAGGAAAGTTTCATAATGCTCCGATAATTCTACGGCGATTTGCGCTCCGGAATTGCCACCGCCGACTACTAGGACAGCCCCCTTGTTAAGCTGGGCAGGGTTTTTATACTCCGAAGAATGCAATTGGAGAATATCGCTTGGTAGATCTTTGGCAAAGGGTGGGATTATTGGAGTGTGAAAGGGGCCTGTTGCTACAACGACCTTCTCTGCCGTTAACCGTGATTCATTTGTTTCGATCGTGAATAGATTGTTTTCTTGTTTAATTTTTTGAACGTTACAATTATGCAGGATTGGCAAATCAAAATTCTGTGCATAATGCTCAAGATAATCAGCAATTTCATCCTTTGCTGGAAGACCATCCGGGTCCCCGGATAATGCAAGACCAGGTAATGCGCTGTATGAGCGGGGGGTAAACAACACTAGGGAGTCGTACCTTTTCCGCCAAACATCACCAGTTCTTTCTAGGTTATCAAGAATGACAAACTTTAAGGAAGTTTGTTTTAGGAAGTAGCCCATTGCCAAACCTGCCTGGCCACCGCCAATTACTACCACATCATATACCACATTATTTCACTCCTTTATGCATCTAGGTTATCATCAATAGGTAGTTTCTCCCATAGAAAAAGATTCTCTACCTTTTTAGTTTAATGAGTAGTTTAGATTTACGTGACCGCTTATTGGTTTCCGGACCTGTTTCGGGCACGTAGAATGCTTCTACATTACCGATTTTTGTTTTCCAAACCATTTTTAGGCACGTAGAACGCTCCTACGTTACCGATTTTTGTTTTCCAAGCCATTTTTGGCCACGTAGAACGTTTCTACGTTACCGATTTTTAGCTTCCAAAACACTTTTCGGGCACGTAGACTGCCTCTACGTTACCTATTTTCGGCTTCCATACCATTTTTGGGCACGTAGACTGCCTCTACGTTACCTATTTTTGGCTTCCAAACACTTTTCGGGCACGTAAGACCCCCTCAATGTTACCACCGACTACTTCCTTTACCGGATTAGGAGACTTTCACGACATATGACACCGTAAATACTTCGCCATCCCTCTGAAACTGGGCCCAAATCTTATAAACCCCACTTTTCGGAAAATTTGTTTCGAACAATGCCTCTGGTCCGCTTCCTTGACCGTCAACAGCATGCACGTGCAAGTAACGCTCACCGTCTTCTGACATTACCACTACATGCCCGATCGACCCGAGGTAAGGCTCCAAATCGGTAATTGGCTGCCCTGAAATAGCATCCAAAAGGGTAAATTTAAGGGTCAGCTCTTTGCTCGCCCCAAGTGCCTCCGTTTTTAAAGTTACCTTTTTTCCATCCATCGTTTTTTCCAAAGTTTCATCGACCACTAAAGGAACCGTTTCCGATTGTTTCCCTTTTACCTTTACCCATTCCATTTTCGTCATTGCCCCGCCATCCGCTGGTTTGAAATCGGCAATTAGTTTGTACTCGCCTCCAGAAGGAAAGTCGTTAGTAATCTCAAACAACCCCGCTCCTTTATACTCGGGATGAATATGATTGAAATACGACAGATCCTTGCTGACAATAATCAAATGAAGCAGCTTTTCATGGTTAATGTCGAATTTTTCTATTGGCTTTCCATCGTCTTGAACAATTTTCAGTTTGATTGTAGAACCATCAACCTTCCAAAGAACCACCACATCATCAGCCAGGAGGCGTGTGCTCGCCTCCGTGACCTCCTCGTTTTCCCAAGATTCATCCGTTCCACCGCTGCATGCGGACAACAATAGAACGAATGGCAATATGAATAGGAACATCCATTTACTCATACCGTAACGCCTCACTTAACTGAGTTTTAGCCGCTCTTGATGCGGGTGCGAAGCTGGATATCAAACTGACCAGAATCCCAAACAAGAAAATGACAAGGATAATCCACCAGGTTACACCGAATTCAAAGGTGAGCGAGTTAATTTCTACAAAGGTTGAAGACAGAAAGATTAGCAGCACCCCAAACAAGGAACCAATGACCGTAGCTGCCAGCCCGATTCCAAACCCTTCCAATAAAATCATCCCGATGATTTGCCCGCTTGTCACGCCAACAGCACGCATCATCCCAATTTCACGGATCCGCTCCAAAATGCTGATCAGCAGCGTGTTGGTGATGCCAATACCGGAAACAATGATGGCCAATACGACTAGGGCATTGATAATCGAAAACGATCCTGTATACGAAGCACTTATCACGGACACCCAATCTTCAGGACCGAACATGTCTTCAATTCTTTCACCGAAAAGGGCGAAAATATTTTCCCTCAATTGCAGCGGGCTGGTTGTTTCATCTTTAAGCACAAGCGCGTTTCGTTCATAATTGATTCCAAAGCTATCCTTAAAGCTGTCTGTTTTCATAAAAGCGCCGTAACCGCTGTTTTTCATCGTATCGACAACGGCTGCCACTTTAAATGCTTGCGGGCCCTTTTGGGTATCCAGGGTAACCGATTCTCCGATTTTCCCTCCCCAAATCTTATAGGAAATTCTGTCCATTACAATTTCATTTGCTGCCAGGTCACCGATTACATCCCCAGGTGTTTTATCTGTTGTGGTAAACAGCGGGAAGCGGTCAATCCACTCTTCGCCAACACCATAGACAGGCAGTTTCCGCTTTTTATCCCCATCGGACCAAATGATTGCCTGCATGGAGTAGGTAGTCGCATCAGCCACCCCTTCCACCTTTTTCAAATTTTCCAAATCGTCTTTTTCAATATGGTGAAGCATGATATCTAAGTTTCCGCCGTAGGAGGAATAAATTACTTTTTCATATGTCTGCAGCAGTGCCGAATTCAACGAACTCATCAATACGATCATCGCAATCCCCAGACAAAGAATCACCGAAGTCATCGAAGTCCGGCCCAGGTTCCGATTGAGATTGCGGCTGGCCAGTTCACCAGGCATTCCAAACACCAGACGGTAGATTCCTTTTAAAAAGAAATCGAACGCTTTGAATAGATATGGAAACAGTAATGCGATGCCGGCCATTAATGGAACAATCAGCAGCAAATGTTTGATAAAGAATCCGGACAAAATAAGCAAAATTCCAAGACCAGCCAGCCACTTATTCGGTTTAAACGCCGCTGCCCGGTTCTCTTTTAACACTTCGATAACACTAATTTTTCCAGCTTGACGAATCGGATAATAAGACGCTGCCAAAGGTACAAGGATACCGGCAAGGACGGAGATCATCAAACCTTTACCCAACACCATGCTACCTTCACTGTGAACACTGCTGATCAGGAAGATGAGTGCTTTCAAGCCGATCCCTAAGCCATAACCCAATACCAAGCCGGCAACGGTCCCGATGACTGATAGCAGCAGCACTTCAAAAAATACCATGGTTTGAATCTGTGATGGTGTATAGCCAATCGTTTTCAATACCGCAAACTCGTTCTTTCGTTCTTTAATGCTCACATATAGAGAATTGAAGATAATAAATGCACTAAGCACGATACCGAGAAATCCGGCGAGATATAAAGCAAGGAAGAAGGAATCCAACATTTTAAATTGAGCTTCAAAATCAAGGACCACCGGTGTCATATAAATTCCGTCGTATTGTTTTACGTATGCTTCTAACTGTTTTTCCACTGATTTTAAGCTAGATTCACTGGCTGCCCTAATTTGCACATTATCGATTTTTCCGGATAGGTCATACCAATCCTGGACCACTGTTAATGGAACCGCCACTGACCATGGGTGATACTTTGCCATCATCCAGCTGGATGGCCCCATCAGTTCAACTGTATAGTTGACAATTGCGGTTATTTTAATCGTTTTAACGCCCTTATCCGTATCAAATGAAATCGTGTCACCGACCTCTTTTTTCCATACTTTTGCGGTTTTATCCGTAATAATTGCACCGTCGGATTTCAAATTACCCTCAATCACTTTAAAATCGGTAATCCGCGTATCCAAATCGCTGTACCCGGACAGATGAACCCGTTTTTGAATCGCTGAGACTCCGCTTTGTTCCAGGTGGAGCTTGGAGTTTTCTTTCAATACCGCTACTGCAGCGGCTTGATCCAGTTCCTTAAGATCCTTAAATATATCCTCTGAAAAATAGGCATCGCTTCCGTTCAGGTTAAAATCTGCCTTTCCGAAGGTCTGCTTTAAATAGGTTGGAAATGTTTTTTCGGCTGAGTCTACGGCGGCGATGACTCCGAAGATCGAGGCCACCCCGATGACAATAGCCATCATCGTCAAGAATGAGCGCATCTTTCTGCGCATTAAGTTACGCCATGCTACCAACCATTGATTCATGGTTCATCACTCCTTTTTTTCGGTCTGCAGTAATTTCGCCATCGCGAATCACAATAATCCGTTCTGCTGAAGCAGCAGCTTGCTGGTCATGGGTAACCATGATAATCGTTATTTGCTCTTCTTTGTTTAATCTGGAGAGGAGCTGTAAAATATCCTCTCCATTCTTCTGGTCCAGGTTGCCGGTTGGCTCATCGGCCAAAATCAGTTTCGGCTTCATTGCCAGTGCTCTGGCGATGGCCACCCGTTGCTGCTGTCCACCGCTTAGTTGCGATGGGAATTGTGTTTCTTTCCCTTCCAGATTGACTTCTTTCAGGAGTTGTTTTACCCGTGTATCGATTTCGGACTTGGATGCTTTATTGGCCGCCATGGATAGCGCAATATTTTCGCCAACGGTCATCATCGGCAGCAGCTGATAGTTTTGAAAAACAAACCCCACACGCGCCCGCCTGAACAGTGTCATGTCTTTTTCACCCAGATTGTTTAGTTGCACTCCGTCCACGGTTATGCTTCCAGAGGTAGGCTGATCAAGGCCGCCGATCAACTGGAGCAGCGTACTTTTTCCTGAGCCGCTTGGCCCCATGACCGCGACGAATTCTCCTTTTTCGATCTGGACATTATTTTTCTTTAATGCATAAAATTCACCTGATTCTAATGAATACACCTTTGAAATATCTTGAATGGTAATCATCTTTGTAACCTCCGTTTTTTTAGTTTGATAGTCTCATTCTACTTAGAATCTACCCCAGGCAAACCGCACTGTTTCAGAGGGCCGCCGCAAGGTTTTGGGGCAGTACCCGCAAAAACTTGCAGGGGGCTTGCAAAAAATAAGACCCTAACACGAGGTGTTAAGGCCGTTTTTTTGCTATAGAGCTGTTTGATGATCTTTCCCTTGTTTTTTAGCTTGCAAGTAGTGATACCCGAACATGATGAAACCAATGGCGATAATAACCAAAAGTGAAATTTTTAGAAATAAAGGCAAGTATAAATAGGCGATGGCAAACCAGGCGAACAAAAGCGAAACAGGGCTGGTCCCTTTGAGAAGTTGATAAACAACTCGTGTTGTGCCGCTTCGGATGTAGGGTGTTGCTTCCATCAAGAAAATCGTCGGGTTCATGATGGTGCCGTAAATTAGAGGGATCACGACATATAGTGGCAATTCGGTCTTTGTGGCAAATTCCAGCAAAAATACGACCCCAACCGCAAAGGCTTGCATAAAATAGTCGAGGTGCGCCGATTTCAACTTTCTGGCATTGGTGAAAATTTTTCTTGCCAGCGAATCTTTTTGATAGTAAACGGCCGCTAGCGGCAGCGACAATACGATGCCGATCATAAACGAGAACAGCCCCCACTGCAGTAATAGAATAGTCATTCTCTTCATCCTTTCAAGCATTTTAAACGTATGTGTTTATGAAATCATCATATTTCAGTTAGGGACTCTTCCACGCGCAAATATTGTAGTTCCCCCCGCAAAAAAATGGGGAAGCCCTGCAATTCACTTTATTTGCATACAAAAAAAGACCGGATGACCGGCCCTTTCATAAATATCTATACACTTCTTAAAGCATCAATCGGATTCAGCTTGGATGCCTTTCTCGCTGGAGCAAGGCCAAAAATAATTCCGATAGCCGCAGAAAACCCAAACGCCAGGAGGATAGTTGAGGTGGCGAGTGTATAACTTGCCCCGATGATAAAACAGACTACATAGGCAATTCCAGCACCTAGCAACAATCCTATCGTCCCACCGAAGAGCGACAAAAACACTGCCTCCAATAAAAACTGCTGTTGAATTCGCCTCGGTTCGGCCCCAAGAGCCTTCCGTAACCCGATCTCGGTCGTTCTCTCCGTAACCGAGACCAACATCATATTCATAATACCAATGCCCCCTACCACAAGGGAAATCGAGGCAATCCCGCCAAGCATCAGCGATAACATCGTAGTCACCTTATTAATGGATGACAGCATATCCTCCATATTGATGACCATAAAACCATCTTTATTATAATTAAACGCCTGGTTTAAAACAGATTCGATATCGCTGGTGATTTTTTCAGATTTATTGGCATTACTCATATACACATCAACATTATTAATAAACCCGGTTCCAAGAATGCCCATGGCGGTCGTGTATGGGATAATTACTGCACCATTATTGGATGAGTCCGAAAAGCTGCTTGACTTTTGCAATGTTCCAATGACTGTATAGGTGACCCCCGCGATTTGCATTTTTTTACCTACAGGGTCTTCTCCCCAAAACAACTCGTCGGCAATATCAGCACCAATCAGGCACACTTTATTTTTACTATTAATATCTAAAATATTTAGACCCCTTCCTGTTTCCACAAGGTCCTTTGTCTTGGAAAAATAAACGTCATTCTTCCCTTGAACAGATACTTCCGGTTTCTCCTTTCCATCATAGACCACCGTCGTTTTGCCGGAAAGGGTTGGAGATACCCCGGCCACATCCTCAATTTCAGAAAGTTTTTCAATATCATTATCCATCAGGCCTTGCTTTAGCGGCGTACCGATCGCCTGCACCGTAATTTTATCGGCACCAAAGGACGAAAACTCACTTGTCATTCCGTCCATCGCCCCTTTTACGATCGTAATAAGGGCGATGATCGACGCAACACCAATAACAATGCCAAGCATCGTCAGGAACGAGCGCATTTTGTTATGGATGAGATTCATCCACGACATCTTGAAATTTTCCTTAAACATAGGCAAACTCCTCTCTTAGCTTGCCGTCCAATATCCGGACAATTCGGCTGGCGTGTTTGGCAATCTCGACATCATGCGTGATCATGATGATGGTTCTTCCTTCTTCATGAAGTTCGTGAAACAGTTCCATAATTTGCTGGCCTGTTTTTTGGTCGAGTGCACCCGTCGGTTCATCTGCCAGTAAAATTGTCGGCTCTGTCACCATCGCCCGGGCAATGGCAACACGTTGCTGCTGCCCGCCTGAAAGCTGATTCGGGCGATTTTGCAATTTATCACCAAGGCCCACCCTTTCGAGCATTTCGCTTGCCCGCCGTTTTCGTTCCTTTTCCGGCACTCTTGCATACACCAGCGGCAGTTCCACATTTTGTATCGCGCTAAGCCTTGGTAAAAGCTGGAACTGTTGAAAAATAAAGCCTACTTCCTTGTTGCGGATCACCGCAAGTGACGATTCGTCCAGCTCATCAACCTTTTGATTCGATAGGATATATTCGCCGCTAGTTGGGGAGTCAAGACAGCCAATGATATTCATCAGCGTTGATTTCCCGGATCCCGATGGTCCCAGAACTGCAACGAAATCCCCTTTATTTACTTCCAGATTGATATTGTTTAACACCACTTGCTCTTCTTCACCCATCATGTAGGTTTTTGTAATTTGTGACATTGTTAAAATATGGCTGCTCATTATTGAGTACCTCCATGCATCATGACCGGAACAGCATCCTCTTTATCGTTGATGATTACTTCATCACCAGCGTTAATCCCATCTTTTACCTCGATAATTGTTCCATCGTTAATTCCGGTTTGAATGTATTTTTTCGTTGGCGCTCCCTCTTCGGATGGAATCAAAACATATGACTTATTTTTACTATCAAAATTAATGGCTTTCATTGAAAGGGTTATGACAGACGAAGCGTTTTGTTTCAAAATTTTTGCTTCCGTACTCATGCCGACTCTAACCGTGTCGTCTTTGGCAAGGTCAATGGTTGCCGTGAAGTAGGAAATCCCGTTTTCGTTTACCGCTTCTTTTGAAACGGCCGAAACCGTTCCTTTAATTTCTTTTTCAAGTGCATGGATGGCAACATTCACTTCCTGGCCAACAGCGATATACTTTAAGTCGTATTCGTCGACCTTCACTTTTGTTTGCAAAACGTTATAGTCAACGATATCCACTAGTTGCACACCTGCCATCACATCGGCATTTTTCTCTACATGGATTTTTGTAATTTCACCGTTTAAGGTTGACTTAATTTTCTTTCCTTGTTTCGTTACCAGGAGGACATCACTGTCTTTTACTTGATCCCCCACTTTGACTTTTACTTCCTTAATTTGCATGACTTCTTCACTGTTAATCGTTTTCTTGGTCTTTGCTTCTACTGCTCCTGAAAAACTGTAGTAGGTTATAATGTTTTCGGTTTGTGCTGTTTCTTTTTCAAAAGCACCTGGACCCTTCGGCGTAAATAATACACTTGAAATTATTCCAACAGCTATAAGCCCGCCGATCGTCCAAAGTACAATCTTCTTTTTGCCCTTCTTCTTTTGATTTGTCATTTCTCTTACCTCCCTGATTCGATGATTTCATTCTACGGTGGTTTCCGACTTCACAAACCGCAGACATTTTGAGAACCACCGCAGAAAAAGCGGGCATCCCCGCACGATTTTTGAAGGATGTCATTAAGCAGAAGGCTTTTCTCTCGGATAAAATTGGTTCTCTCTCGCATTAGAGGCATTTACTCTCGGATGGGATTCAATTACTCTCGGATAAGCAACATTTACTCTCAGATAAGCAAAAATTACTCTCAAACCACAAAAAAAGACCCTAACTCAATGGCTAAGGTCTTCTCTGTTAATATAAATCTTCAGTCGGTAATATCCCGAGGTTTTTGGCTTTTTTAATGGCTTCTACCCGCGAATTGACATTTAATTTTAGAAAAAGTTCTGTTAGGCTGTATTCCAACGAGCGCTGGCTGATTAACAATGTCTTGGAAATCTCTTTATTGCTATGGCCTTTGGCCAATTCACGGAGGAGTGTTTCTTCCTTTTTGCCAATGACCGTCGTTTCGGCCCCAGTTTCACTATGCACCTCAATCTCCTGGCGCCTTAGCTGTTTTAGAAGCCCCATCGGGATTACCGCCTCTTTCCTTGCCGCGCTGCGGATGGCTTGAATCAATTGTTCTCTGGTTGAAGTTTTGGAAATAAATCCAGACACACCCGATTCCATTAACAAATTAAAATGCGGGGCAATATCGAATCCCGAATAAATCAAGATAATTGCATCCGGCACATCCATTAGCACCCTGCGAGCCAAATCAGCACCGTTAATATTGGGCATGTATAAATCAAATAGGATCACATCAAAATTTTTAAGACGCACCAAATCCGATACACAATAAACGTCTGTTTCAATTGTGACGTTCATATCGGGTTCAGATTCAATCAACAGTTTTGTCCCCTCGACGACCGACCTGTGGTCATCCACCAATAAGATTTCCATAATAATCACCTTTTTGCATTGTTGTTGGTATTAAAATATCGACCTGGACTCCTTGCTTAGGAGCAGATTTTATTTTGGCTTCCCCATCCAGGCTTACAACCCTGTTTTGAATTCCGGCAAGACCCATATGTTTAAATGAGGCCTCGGATTGAGACAAATCCATCCCTACCCCATTATCCTTATAGGAAAAATGGATGGTTTCGCCATGATCCTTCAAAGCAATGGTGACCCTGGTAGCCTGCGAGTGCTTGTTGGCGTTGTTCAATAACTCCTGTACAATCCGGTATAGCCCGAGTATTTGATCTTCATTGAGCGGCTGGTTCAGGTTTGCTTCGGTAAAATCAATCTCGTAATTTGAAAACATTCTAGAATAAGAAAATAGACTTTTCAATGACTCTACCAATCCAAGTTTTAAGAGAAACGGCGGACGGAGTTCATTGCAAGTAATCCGAATTTGGTGAATTGCATCCAACAGTCCCTCTTCAATTTCAATCAGTTCACCCTTTATTTCTTTGTTGAAGGTACTGGTGGATCGCAACGATTCAAGCTTTCGATACCAAATAATCAAATCCTGCAGAACGGAATCGTGCAGGTCGCTAGACAGCGATGCCCGCTCTTTTTCCGAAAGCCTAAACAACAGCCTTAACATCCATTTCGGCCTGTCATTACTTGCAACCATATACTCGAGGCGTTTCATCAAATCTTCGATAAACTGGAGATTATCATAGAGAATCGTCACATAATGAACAGCGGTTTCCAGCCACTCCCGCTCCATTTTTAAAAGCGGATGGGAAATCTTGACCCTCAAGTAAATCTGGTGTTCCTTCTCGGCAATTTTCGCCCATATTTCATGATTGTCCTCGTTAATTGGAGTTTCCCCCGCCACTTCCTCAATTGAAACACTTGCAACGGGTAAAACCTGCTTCACTTCTTCCATCAACCTATTTTCCAGTTCGGATACCTTCATTACATTCGCGAGGTCGTTGGAAAACCGATTAATACTCTGCTGCAGGGTTTTATATCTCTCTTCACTTTTGATTAATTCCTGTTCCTCCCGCTTTTTCTCGGTAATATCCTTAACAATGCCATGAACCCCAATCAGTTTTCCAAACTGAAAAATAGGCACAAACGTGATACTCACAATTTGCTCGCCACGTTCCGGCCGGATAATTCGGCATTCGACATCTCGCGGTTCCTGCATTTGCATGACCTCTGATAGAACCTGATAAACCGGGCGATGGTCTTCATCATAAATCAAGCCGATAAAACAGCGGTCTGTGAGTTTTTCGATTTGAATCCCTGTAATTTTTTCGAACGACTGGTTGGCATGAACAAAATTCCCCTTTAAATCTATCGAAAAAACACCATCCAAGTTATTCTCGAATAAAGACTTATATCTTTGTTCACTTTCTTCTAATGCCTGCTCCGATTTTTTCAACTCGGTGATATCCATATTCATTCCATCCCAGCGCTCAACCACACCTTTATTGTTCATTATTGGATGAACAATGATCCTGACCCATTTCGTTTCATTTTCAACATGAATATATCGGACTACCTTGGTCATTGGGATTCCTTTATTCAGTTTGTTTTTTACTTCACCCCTAAGCATTTCATTATCCTCCGGGTGAATATGATCGTGTAAGCGAATAGGATTAAACATGATTTCTTTCCGGGGGATGCCGGAAATTTTTTCAATGCTTTTGGAACAATAATTAAAGTATCTGAAATTATTATCTGTAGACCAAACCGCAGAATTGACATTTTCCAAAATACGTTCCAAAAGCTGTTCAGTTTTTTTCCGCTCTGTAATATCCCTAACCACGGCAACCACATATTTAACATTGCCGAAACTGTCCAATACCGGCTTAACTTTTCCTTCAAAATAAATCGTCCGGCCTTGTGCATGAATGATGCGATATTCCATAATTGTAACGGACGTTTTGGTTTGAACAGCCTGATTATGCATAGTACGGACATGGTCACGGTCTTCAGGATGGATAATGTCGAACGCATCTATGCCTTCGTATTGTTCAACGGTATATCCTGTTGTGGTCTCGATGGACGGAGATACATACCGGACAATTGCCCTGCTATCGACCAGTACAATGACATCTGATGTATGATCGGCGACAATTTTGTACTTTATTAAATCATTATCAAGCGGATCATCGATTGGATTTCGGGATTGGTATTCCTTCATAATCTTCCTCCTCTTATATATTTTTCCGTAAATATCCTTATATTCATTATAAGGTGGGAAATTATAGAAAACACGCAAAATAATGGTGTTGTTCCGCAATTAATTCTGGGTTCATAGATACAACATTTTCCGGGAATATTAAGAACATCCGATTTGAATTGGAGGCAATGAAAGTGAAAACATTATCCATTTTTGCTTTAGGCGGTATTAACGAAATCGGGAAAAACATGTATTGCATCGAACATGATGACAACATTGTGATTGTCGACTGCGGCGGAATGTTTCCGGATGAAAGTTTGCTTGGCATTGATTTAATTATCCCAGATATGACCTATTTGGAGGAGAATCGTGAGAAAATCCGGGCGATGATTGTGACACACGGCCACGAGGACCATATTGGCGGGGTCCCTTATTTTTTGAAAAAAATTAATGTCCCTATTTATGCAACCCGGTTTACCCTTGGGTTGATTGAATTGAAGCTAGATGAACATCGATTAGCTCGCGATACAAAACTCGTCACAATTGATTCCAATTCCGAACTGGAGTTTGGAGAAATTAAAGTTTCGTTTTTCAGGGTCAGCCATAGTATTCCGGATTGTCTTGGGATTGTGTTTGACACACCTGAAGGAAGAGTGGTCCATACCGGCGACTTCAAATTTGATTTAACTCCGGAAAATAACCAGTATTCCGATATTCATAAAATGGCGAAGATCGGTCAGGAAGGTGTGCTAGCGTTAGTGTCGGAGAGCACGAATGCCGAGCGCAAAGGGTTGACCCCATCAGAGCAAATGGTGGGCGATCATCTTTATGAAGCGTTTATGAAAGCGGATGGAAAAATTTTCGTATCAACCTTTGCCTCAAACGTCAATCGTGTCCAGCAGGTTGTCGAAGCATGCATTCGGACTGACCGAAAACTGGCGCTGCTTGGCCGAAGCATGGTGAATGTGGTCGATGTGGCGATCGAGCGGGGCTATTTGCTCGTTCCGGAGGGGATGTTGATTGAGGCGGGCGAAATCGAAAGTTTTGCTCCTGAAAAGGTGGCCATCCTGTGCACCGGCAGCCAAGGGGAACCAAATGCCGCCCTTGCTCGACTGGCAACCGGCAATTACCGGGACGCTTCCATCTATCCCGGTGATACCGTAATCATGGCCGCCTCTCCTATTCCCGGTAATGAAAAGGGCGTATCCAAGATTATCGACAACTTATTTCAGCTTGGTGCGCACGTGATTTACGGTTCGGGAAGCACAACAGGGATGCACGTTTCCGGGCACGGCTATCAGGAAGATTTAAAGCTCATGCTCACCTTGATAAAACCAACCTTCTTTATACCGATTCACGGCGAATACCGGATGCTGCACCATCACCGGGAACTGGCGGAATCAGTCGGTGTAGAAAAAGGAAATACCTTTATTATTCGCAATGGAGATGTGGTCGATATTCGGGACGGGGTCGCCCGGCAGACCCGAACCATACCTGCTGGCGATACGTATGTGGACGGGGTAAGTGTCGGCGATGTCGGTGAAATTGTCCTGCGCGATCGCAAACAGCTTTCCGAAGATGGAATGGTTGTGATCGTTTTGACGTTAAGCAAGCGGGATCAACGAATTATTCAAGGCCCTGACACGATTACACGCGGGTTCGTGTACGTGAAGGATTCCGAGGATTTGCTGCGGGAAATTAATCGCCTCGTTAAAAAGACGGTAAATGACCTGCAAGATGACGATGTCCGTCAATGGAATGTCATTAAACGAGAAATTAAAAAATCGGTCGGAAAATTCTTGTTCTCCAACACAAAAAGAAGACCGATGATTTTGCCGGTTATTATCGAGATTTAGGCGGTAAGATGGTATGCACAACCGGGCACGCATGCCGCTACATGACCAATAACCTGTTTTTTCACAAAAGTGGGCACGTAGAACCTCTACGTGCCTGTCAATTATTTTTCCAGTGTTTCTACATGCTTTTTCAACCCTGCCATATAGGCATCACTTAAAAATCCAGTCCCGCCGCGGACGATTTCCTCAAGATAGTGGTCCGGCGGGGCGGTCTCCGGATCTTTTTCCACCACAATAAAGGTCAATACATTCTTTAACGTCTCTCCGTTCACAGAAACATCCACCAATGCCGGACGGTAGAGCCTTGACCGAACTCCTTCCCGTCGGTATAAATAGGTCAGGCACTCACGAGGAACGTCATACACTTTTCCTTCGACCACACCGCCCTCTTCCACGATATCGGCCCGGCCACCGTCTGCCATCCATTTTGTGAAACGGAGCGTGTACCCATTAAGTACACCGCACCCGACAACCTGTTGAAAATAATGATCCGCACTGGCAAGCTTAAACCGCTCATCATCCAAACAGCTGCCATAAGCAAAATACAGGACATTGCTCTGCTGCTTCTCAAACAGAGCAACCCGCCAATCACCATATGGAATCAGGGTCCGAAGCATGCCTTCATTATGGCTTGCGATCGTGTAAACATACGCCTCTGTTTCACCGCGATCATGATAAATGGTTCGTTTGGGCCGCTCATATAAATTATCCTGGGCATTGTCCTTGTAACCCTCCAACTGGTCCAACAAGGATAACTCTTGCTCCGAAACTTGGTAGAGCTCGCCGTAAACGGTGCCCGTTTCCGACAGCTTCAATGCCGGATAACCGAGTCCGGTATCGAAAAGTTCACCCTTTGTCCACGCCTGCTCAGCCACCAACTCCGCAGTCTGCAGTAACCGATGATTACGTTCATGCCTGCGTAATGTGCCATATACAAACACGTAGTTTTTGTCCATTTTTAGTCCCTCCCTTACAAAAAAACATACCATAATTCGAATGACACCCCTGTCATTAACTTTTTCCCGTAAAAATGGGCCTTTTTTTCACTCTTGAAAAATATATCCGCGGTAAAATCGAATATATCTGCGATTCCGACTAATATATCCGCGATAATTTCAATATATCTGCGATAAATCGAATATATCTGCGAAAATCCAAATATATCTGCAGATGGCCCACTGGGACCATTTTTCCACAGAAAAAAATCGAACCGAAATACACGCCAGGTTCGATTTCCTGATTACACCTTATTCGGAACCGTTCTTCCCAAATAGAGATCTCCATTTTTCACCTTATACTCATATAAGTCCAACGGGCGCAACGGTGGTGTGCCCTTTACGTTCTTGCCGTTCTTTTCATATAACCCGCCGTGGCACTGACAAAAGAATTTGTTGGCATGGTCCCCTTCGTCGTACCAGCTAACCGTGCAACCCAAGTGCTGGCACACCGGTGACAACGCAACAATCTTGTCATTTTTATCCTTATATATCCAGGCCGTATAAGGAAAATCATCCTCGTACCAACCATCGAGTTGGTGGACCTTGTAGACTAACTTTTGCGGCTTGCTGGTCAGCTTTTCAACCCTCGTTACAGCTACCATACCGTCATCTGTTTTTGGCTGCAGCACGGGGTCAATTGCAAAGCGCAGCATCGGCATCAGTGTACCAGCCCCCATAAACCCGCCTACCCCAGTAAGTGTATACGTTAAAAATTGCCTTCTCGTTACATTGTTCCTCTCCAATTAAAACACCCCAATCTACCTATCTATAAAAATATACATTTCCATAATATAGAAATAGACGGTAACGGTCCGGAAATTGTTTCATAATGTTACAATTAAGAAAGTTACTATTCTTTTTTAAGATTGAAGGTTAAATTTATGATAAAACGATTTTTGGTAACGCTCCTGGCCGCCCTTACCGGAGGGCTCATTTTTCAAAGCATCCATACGCCCATCCCCTGGTTGCTCGGTCCGATGGCGGCTGTTTTCATTGGTGCAAGATTCACCAAGATCCCCTTTTATTGGCCAAGCTGGGTCAGGGATACCGGGTTAATAATCGTTGGCTATTCGATTGGGCTCTCTTTTACAAAAGCCGCCCTATTTCAAATCATTGCCAAACTGCCCATGATGCTGCTCATGACGGTAACACTGATTGTATTTTGCGCAGGCATCGCCGTTGTGGTTTCGAAACTGACAGGCGTCGATTATCCGACAGTGCTAACTGGCAGTATACCTGGTGGGCTTTCGCAAATGATTACGTTTGCCGAGGAAATGAAAGGGATTGATATCACGACGGTAACCTTCCTACAGGTGGCCAGATTGATGATGATTATTTTTTTCGTGCCATTTTTAATTTTCGGTCCGTTTTTTCATCAGGATGTCATCATTCAGGAGGCACCAATCCTTTCCGGTCCCACATTGCATGGTACGATTCCAAATCTGATTGTTTTTGCGGCACTATGTACGGGTTCCGCCTTTATCGCCAAAAAAATAAAAGCACCAACCCCGTATTTACTTGGTCCCATCCTAATCACCGCCATATTGACCATTGCGGGGCTACGGGGACCGTCCTTGCCACCTGCCATTTTGGACCTCTCGCAATTTATGATTGGCGGATATATCGGGTTATTATTAAAGCCTGAAAAATTGGAGCATAAATCACGAATCATCAGCCTTGCTTTGATTAGCGGGATGATGATGATTTTAGGCTCATTGGGTTTAAGCTATTTGCTTGTCATGTATGATCAGCTCACGCCATCAACCGGTTTCTTAAGCGTAGCACCCGGCGGTATGGACCAAATGGGAATCATGGCGCACGAGATTAATGCCGATTTATCAATGGTTACCGGCTACCAGCTGTTCCGGCTGTTTTTCATTTATTTTGCTGTCCCCCCTTTTCTCAGATGGTTTTTTATTAGACGCAAAAAACAAAAAGTGTAAAACCCTATAATTGGTTTTACACTTTTTTACACTTAATTCACGATTTGTGCCCCGTTTGTTTGTCGCCATTCCCTCACATGCACAGAGAATTTATTCATGTCCATCAAATTGATCAGCATTTGGTATTTCATTGAATACTTCATGACCAAATAGCCGATGAGCGACAAATCGCGGTCCTCGCCCCCAGTGTAATCGTAAGAAAACAACGAGTTCATTAATGACGATAACACTTCGGACATTTTCATTAACGGTTCTTTGTCCCCTTTGACCATCCCTCGATATTTAACATGCGTTAAGCTGCCGGCAGAAAATGTTCTGAAATGGTCCATCATCGGAGTGGACTCATTTCCGTAGACATGCAACTTGACCTCATTTTTTCTGCCAAAAGTCTCAAGCGAGGAAATAAGCGGGGTAAAGATTGGTGTTTTAGAAAGGGAAGCAGCCTTTTTAGGATGAAGGGCTTTGTTCTGTTTTAATGTGGTGACCAATTCGTCCAAATTAATCACTCGTTCGGAAAAAAGGTGAGCGAACATAGTCCGCTCATTTAAAAGTTTTTGACGAAACGTTTTAAATAAAACCTTCAATTTTTGCTTGTCGGGGTTTTTGGAAAGCTGTAGAAATTCTTGTACCTCTTCTGGACATTTTTTCACCAGCATATCGGCGAAAAGGACCGTGTTTTCTTCGTTTACGGCAACATTCAGTTTATGTAGCACTGGTGTTTTAATAGCGTCGTTTAGCAAACGGCCCAATTTGGCGGAAGCAACAAATTGTTGATCATTGATAGAGGTAATCGGAATACAGCCCATCTCGAGCATTTGAATGATTAATTGCTTGAGGAGCTTTCTTCCTTTTCGATTATGAAAATGGTTTTTCCCTTTAAGCTCATGAAATGAATTTGCAAGCGAATTCCGAAGAACCCCAACTAAAGAATGCGGAACAATCCATCCGCAAACTACATGCAGGCCATCGCTCCCCTGATTTAATCTGGGCAGCTTATGTTCATTTACATATACATTGCATTTTCCCATAACCATCCACAACCTTTCCTATTTTTTTCAAAAAAATAACTTAAGGTTGCTTCCACGAAATATGGCATTACACTGTTTATTGTATCCAAACACAATTTGGCCCTATAAGTGAAAAAAGTTGGCAATTTATAGGTGTATTTATTCCTATTTTCTGTGTTGCCAGCAAATTACGAAATAAACCACCAGTCTTTTTAAACGTTTTTTATATTCTAATAGAATACAAACGTTTTCATGAAAAAAATGTAGAAATATGATATAAAATAACGATGGACTATTTTTAAAAGCCTGTTATAATGCAATATAGAGTTACATTACACATTATAAAGGTGGGCACTATGGGGAACACTTGTAGGTATGTTGTCAATGCTCTTGGTAAGGGTGGGGAAACATATTATACACAATGCAAAGACAAGCACGAATTAAAAAAATGGATTAGCGATAATCAGGAAAAATTGATTATGAATGAGTTAATTATTACGGATAAAAATCAAAATCCATTGTTGAAATTATTAGGATTAAAAAAGCTTTTTTAAATTTAATATTAAAAATGAAGACGCCAGTTAATAGATTGGCGTCTTTTTTAGATTCATAGTTTTTCTAGTAAGGTCTACCTACTTCTTTCATCCCAGCGTTGACAAATTTCCGCTTTTGGATGTAGATGAGCCGTAGGGATAAGGCGATGCCTGCGGCGAGCAGGCCGATTGTAAGGCCAATCCAGTAGCCTCTTGCCCCGAGCCCGGTGAAGTGAGCTAATAAATACCCGGCTGGCAAGCAAATCAGCCAGTAGGCGATTAGCGTCATAATAAAGGCCAGGTTGACGTCTTTGTAACCCCTTAATGCCGCCTGGGCTGTCGCCTGTATCGCATCGGATATTTGGAAGAACATGGCGAAAATCAAGAATTGTGCGGTCAAACTAATGACTGCCGTCTCATTTGAATAAAGTCCGGCTACATCGTAACGGAAGGCAACCACCAACAGTCCGGTCACAGTGGCAATGACGATGGCCAAGACGATGCCAAGCCAGCTGTAAACATGCGCATCTTTATAGCGGCGGGCTCCAACCTCATAACCGACCAAAACGGTCTGTGCCATCGAAATACTGATCGGAACCATGTATAGGAACGAGACGATGTTTAGTGCAGATTGATACGCGGCAACTGTTGTCACGTTAAACTTGCTAATCAAAATCGTCACACAGGCAAACATGCTGGTCTCAAAGAAACTAGAAAGTCCCATCGGCACGCCAATTTTGAGGATCTCCTTGCACTTCTGCCAGGATATTTGCGTCATATTTGCGAATACAGGAAAGGTTGAGAACGGCACCTGTGTTTTGACAATAACAATCGTCAAAGCCAAAACGATCCAATATGTGATGGAGGTTGCATAACCTGCCCCGGCTCCGCCAAGCTCCGGAAAGCCCCACTTTCCAAAGATAAACACATAGTTCAGCAGAAAATTCACCGGCAGCGTGGAAATCATGATTACCATCACCACTCGAGTTTTCCCCAGTGCATAGATAAATGACCTCAAAACGTTAAACAAAAATAGTGGCAAAATTCCATAACCAAGTCCGACCAGATATCGGAAGGCCGTTTCCTGGACCTGCGCAGGCAAGGCCATTTTATCCAGTATCGGATTTAACAGAAAAACGCCCATAACAAGGATGATAAATGTAATAATGACCGAAAGAAAAACACCATGCTTGACGACAGATGAGACCTCATGGCTTTTCTTTTCGCCAAAGTATTGGGCGGCAATCGGCGAAACGGCCAGCAAAATCGCACTTAATCCCACGAAAATCGGACTCCAAATCGAGGAACCAATCGCGACACCGGCCAAGGCAGAGGAGTTATATTTTCCCGACATGATGGTGTTGAAAAACACCATCGAAAACATCCCAAGCTGCGTAATAAGAATAGGGATTAACAAAACGAAAATTTGTTTCGTCTTTTCCATAAGTGTAAAAGTTTGATTCATAATGCTAGCTCCTCAAAATAATAACATCCAAAATAGTATTATATCTTACTACGGGTCGTTTTTGGCAAACAAATTAAAAAAGCAGGATTGCTCCCGCTTTTATTCATGAACACCCTGTTCATTTTATTATCTTTTTCAACCTTGGCCACCTGAGCATGTTCCAGGTCTGGGTTGATAACCTTGCCCCGGAAAGGAGCCGCCGTAGCCGTGTTGGTAGCCCATGCCCGGAAAATAGCCGCCGCCGTGACCATGGTGGTAGCCATGGCCTGGATAATAGCCTCCGTGTCCATAGTGGTGGCCATAACCAGGATAAAAACCGCCGTGACCATATTCATGCCCTGGATAATAGCCGCCCATTCCCATACCTGGCATGCCCATTCCCATGCCTGGCATGCCCATTCCCATGCCTGGTGAGCCCATTCCCATGCCTGGTGAGCCCATTCCCATGCCTGGCATGCCCATTCCCATGCCTGGCATGCCCATTCCCATGCCTGGCATGCCCATCATTGGAGCGCCGCCTAATCCTAAACTTCCTTGTTGATCCATCTCTCTTTTCCTCCTCCTCAAACTTGGTACAAAATAGTGTATGTGACCCTGGCAAATGGGGCATGGGTGGAAGCCTATGCACATGAATCTTAACCTATTTCCCTTATATTTATGGAACGCAACGAACCGCCTGGAAGATTAGCTTTTCAAAAGCAAAAAATGGGACTGGCTTCAGTCCCATTTTATTTTTTTACAATTTTGGATGGATTATTGATTTTGTATAACACCGGTTCATCGACAATGAATTCTTCCGCTGCGTCCTTCCCCTTTGCCAGTTTCTTCGCCGCTACTTTCCCATCAAACTCAAGCTGGTTGCCGGGAGCGAGATCGAATTTTTTCAAGGTTTTGCTGTGGCTGCACCAGGAAAGGCCCAATTCAAGTGGCTCGTCCTGAACAATTTGGACATTCTCCAGAACTACGACTTCGTCATTTTCTTCATTAAATGGATTATATGTTAAGGCAAATTGTTTAACTGTGGCGGTAAAATGGACTTTATCCGCCGGAAGCACCAGCTTTGGCGCCTTCTCTTTCTTTGGTTTTGTCTCCTTTGGTTTCACTGCCTTTGGTGTAGCCGGATCAGCTTTCGCGGCTTCCTGTTCCACTTTCATCGGAGATTGCGTTTTAGCGGGTGCGGTATCCACCGATTCCCCTTCCAGCGTTTCTGCCCCACCGCTGCTTTTTTCTTCAAGCGGCACGAGGCTTTCCTTGCCAAAACTGGCTGACTGCATTTCTTTTAAATACGCAGGATGGATTAAGCTCAACTTGCCGTCATCAAATTCAATGACCAACGTGTTGTATTCGCCTGTGATACCATAGCTTTCATAGCCTTTGATCGATACAACCGTTTGAAAGCCACGGTCTTTGTACAAAAATTCCTTTTTTGCGATGGGAAGACCCCACTCCTTCAATTTCTCCTTAAAATGGGCCTCATCCAAAAAGGTTGCGTAGTCGCTCTTTGGCGGTATGTATTGTGTCTGTTTTTGAAGCTGCGATTGTTGGGCTGCCAATTTTTTCACGTCCTTCCACTTTCTTTGTGGTTTCATTATAGCATGTCCGGATAGAATGCCGGAAATCGAAAGAATTTGTCGTTGTTTTTCATTTTTAAAAAAATATTTAGTGCAACGAAGAAATTTGGCTGTATAATAGCTTTGTATATTAATAGAAAATGGTGAGCCCATGCGTACTTACAATGAAAAAATCAGCATCTATCATGGAATGGTATCAACCGTAGCAGCGAATTTAGCCAGCAACTATTATCCGATTTTCGCCATATCCATCCTCGGAGCAACCAATTATCAGGTCGGCTTAATCAGTTCCCTGCCGCCTTTGGTTGCTTTGATTATGACTATACCGGCAGCGATTATTTTAAACCGGCTGGACGAGCAAAAGAAAACGGTGGCAATGAATGTATTATGGAGCAGGCTTATGTTTTTTCTGCTGGCCGGAGTGGTTTACCTGCAACCTTCGGTTCAAGCGTGGACCTTTCTCATTATTGTTGCGCTAATGAATGTGCCCGGAACCATTTCCAACGTCGGCTGGCAAACGCTGATTAGCGGGATGATTGCCGATGAACGAAGGGGAGCTTTTTTTAGCGACCGAAACCGGCTGTTAACGATTGTTGGGATGATCACCATGCTCATCATCGGGATTGTCATGAAAAATCAGTCCAACAGTGCCGTTGCCTATCAAATCTTGTTTGGCCTGGCTTTTGCTTTTGGCCTGCTTGAGGTAGTTTTCTTAATGAAGCATAAAGAAACAGTGCAACACAAAGCCGCTAAGGGGCAAAGGAATGCCACTATGGATTGGTCGATTTTTAAAGACCAGGGCTATAAATGGTTCCTCATCGCAGCTTTAACCTTTAATTTTACCTGGCAGATGGCATGGGGGCTTTTCAATATTTACAATGTCAAATATGCCCATGCGACGATTCTTTGGATTAGCATCTTTTCCGTGGCTAACCAATTGGTTCAGATCTTTTCGTTTCCACTTTGGAAAAAGTGGGCCGATCAAAAGTCTAATACGTTGATGCTAGTTTGGGTTGCACTCGGAATGGCGACCGCTCCATTCCTTAACGCCTTATCTACGAATCTATATTATTTGACCTTCGTCAGCATGACATCGGGCTTCTTCGTGTCTGGGACGATGTTGCTGTTGTTTAATTTGTTGCTGGAACAATCACCGAAGGAAAAAAGAACGTACTGCATCACAACCTACAATGTTCTCCTATCCTTCGTCGCCTTTGTCGCTCCGCAGATCGGCATCGGGTTGCTCGAATTGACCGGCATGATTCCAGCTCTTAATATCAGCACTGTGTTGAGATTCATGAGTGCCCTCGTGTTCCTGCTCATGTACGTTAAATTCATGAAGAACAACAAACCGGCATTTGCAAAAAGCTAGGGCTTCACTTGCCCTGGCTTTTTCTTTTGAAACAATATAAATAAATATTTGCTATTTCACATATTTTTAAGAAAGCAGGAGAATTGGGGGGAGAGTTATGATAAGAATAAATAATCAAACGGTCAAACCCGAGGCACTATTCAAGGAGATAAAAAATACCGAACAAAGAAACATCGTTAAACAAATGGCCGCCTACAGTGAAGTGTATGCATACTTAACGGTTGAGCATTTAAAGTTTGAACTGGAATTTAGAACCAATACAATGCGTGCAGCAAGAGAGCTTAATAAAAGTGGTCTCCATTTTACAACGTTTGCCTATGCATTTTGCAATAAGCAATACTGGGATCGATTAAGTAATGGCGGTTTCCTGTTAAAGCCGAATGTCAGTCCATCTGCTGCCATTTTGGATATTCTGAAAAACGGTAAGCTATATGCCACTGATTGTACAACAGGTATTGCCATTGTCTTCTATATTGCTGCACTCTACTCTATCGGAAGCAGTAGATTTGACCTGCTGTTTAACAGGCTCTACTTGTTAAGCTGGCAATTTGACGAAGACCTGCCCGTCATTCATAGGTATGGGGACGACTTCCTGCCCGGAGATGTCCTGCATTTCAACAATCCTGACTTCAGCCCAAAGGAACCGTGGTGGCGTGCCGAAAACGTAGTCTATTTTGGCGGCGACCAATACTATGGTCATGGAGTCGGCATCCAAAACGCCAAGACCATCATCGACTTCCTAAACAAAAAACGAAGAGAAAACGCGAACATATCAGCCTACCTCATGACCATGATCTCCAGACCCTATTATTTATCATTTTTAAGGTGATGGAGTGAGAAATGGTGTCAGGCACCGTTCGAGGACATTTGTTCGCCTGGGGTGGACAGTTACCAATGAATCCCTATATATGTAATGTGAACGGTGCCTGAGGCCATGATAAATTAATGAATAGCGCTTGCTATAATATTGATATCTTATTGCTAGCAATATACTACTCTCGAAGCAGCTTCATATATTCATATTCATGGGTATGACTTTCTTTCGCATGAATACAGTTAGGATGACAAACCCTAGAAGTGCTCCGGCAATTGAGCTAAAGATAAAAAGTGGAATAAACCCAAATAGAGTTGCTTCTTGCCCAAGGATAAGTGTTGCAATCGGATATGAGAGCAAGGACCCAAGAATACCGGTACCGATTACTTCTCCCAAAAAAGCAAATTGAACTTTTCGAAACTTTACAAATAACATCGCTGCCAGAAATGCACCGACCATACTTCCCGGAAAGGCAAAAATAGAACCTGTGCCCATCAGGTTGCGCAGCATGGAGACACAAAACGCTTGGGCCACCGCGTAATAAGGACCCAAAAGGACTGCGGATAACACATTCAGAAAATGCTGCATTGGAAACACCTTGGTAAAACCGATTGGAATTACGACTAGATTACTGGACAGGGTGCCAATTGCGATTATCATCGCCGTCAATGTCATTTTATGCGTTTTTTTCACTGACTTCTACCTCCTTCACGCTCTTATATAACGCTCTTGCAGCCTCCAACGGCGATTTGGCATGGCTGATGGCGGTGATGACAGAAACCCCGTCAGCACCTGCTGCCACTACCAATGCAGCGTTTTCCGGCGTGATTCCACCAATCCCCACAATCGGGACGGTAAATCCCGCTTCCCGCAATTCCCGAATCAACTTCGTTCCCTGAACAGCCTTTGCATCCAATTTAGTATTGGTTGGAAACACGGGCCCAATTCCAAAATAATCGGCTCCGCCCTTAATGGCTGCAAGCGCCTCTTCTTTTGAATGAACGGAAACACCAAGGATTCTTCCTCCTATTCTTTCCCTTACATTTTCAACAGAATCATCCTCTTGGCCAATATGAACGCCGTCCGCATCTACCGCAAGTGCAAGGTCAATATCATCATTGACGATGAACGGGATTCCATGTTCCCGGCACAGTTTTTGCAACGCCTTGGCCAACTGAATTTTTCCCTCACCTTCCAATGCACCTGCACCCTTTTCCCTAAATTGAAACAGTGTAATCCCTCCCTCAATCGCTTCAGATAACACTTCACGCGGGTCCTTAAGACAATTGGTGCTTCCCATAATAAAATATACCTTCAATGCATCCCGCAGCCGATTCATGATTCCACCAACTCGATTTTTCTTTTTTGATACGCCCAATGGTTGGTGGGGCCATGACCATGTCCGATCACAATCCCATCTTCAATTGCTGCCTGAATAAATTCCTTTGCAAGCTTAATAGCTTCATTGACAGAAGATCCATTAGCCAGTTCTGCCGTGACCGCCGCTGAAAAAGTACAGCCGGTCCCGTGGGTATTTTTTGTATGTATCCGCTTGCTGGTAATACTATAAAACTCGTTGCCATCAAACAATAAATCAATCGAGTCTGACTGATTTTCCTCATGACCGCCTTTAATCACAATATTTTTAACACCAAATTCATAAAGACGTTTCGCGGCTTCACGTTTATCCTCTGCAGTTAAAATCGTCATTTCCGTAAGCACCTCTGCCTCAGGAATATTCGGTGTAACGATTTTAGCGAGGGGCAGCAGGTACTTTTTCATCGTTATAATTGCTTCCTGCTGCAGAAGGGACGCACCCCCTTTTGCAATCATCACCGGGTCCACGACTACGTTTGGCCATTGGAACTTTTTGAGATTTTCAGCAACAATCTCAATAATCTCTGCATTAAACAGCATCCCGGTTTTTACTGCATCTGTGCCGATATCCTCCCCAATTGCTTTCATTTGGTTATCCACTGCCTCCGCCGTCATTGGGTAAACCCCATGGACCCCTAATGTATTTTGGGCGGTTACGGCAGTCAATGCCGACATCCCGTACACTTCGAGCTCTTGAAAAGTCTTGAGATCGGCTTGGATTCCTGCTCCACCGCCGCTGTCCGAACCAGCAATTGTTAGCGCTTTTTTCATTTTACATTTCAGCTCCAGTCAATTTTTTAAATGAGGCTTTGAGATTAATATCTTCCTGGGAGATTTGTGATAGTTGATTCACAAATTCGATCTGAAAGCTGCCGGGTCCGCATTCAGCTGTGATTTCCGCAGCCTTTTCCGCCGCTATCCCGTAAAATGTCAGCGCCGCGACAGCCGATGCAAGTAAATCTTTTTCGACTCCCGCAAATGCCCCAATAACCGATGTAAGCAGGCAGCCTGCACCAGTCACCTTCGTTAACAGCGGGTGTCCGTTGCCAACAAGATAGATCGTTTCGCCGTCAGTAATCACATCTTCCTTACCCGTAATCACTACAATGCAATTTAGTTTCTTTGCGGCTGTTTCCGCGAGTTCGAAAATATTCCCCTGCGCTTCGCCTGCATCAACACCTTTTATCTCCCACTTTTCACCCACCACATTGGCAATCTCAGCGGCATTGCCTCTAATAATTTCAACCTTGACCTTGTTCATGATTTTCTTGGCCGTTTCAGTCCGAAACCGGGTAGCACCTGCCCCGACCGGGTCAAAGATCACCGGGACAGCTTTTTCATTGGCCGCCTTTCCGGCAAGCAGCATCGACTCCACCGTTTGGGTGTTTAGTGTTCCAATATTCAAGACTAATGAACTGGCAAGCTGTGCCATTTCCGCCACTTCTTCTGCCGCATAGGCCATGACTGGTGAAGCTCCCAGTGCCAAAAGGCCGTTTGCGGTAAAATTGGTCACAACCACATTGGTGATGTTGTGGACAAGCGGATTTTCCTCCCTCACCTTTTGCAAGATCTCATAAACTCTGTTTTTTTCCAATTTGCTCTCCCCTTTTTTGAAAAAATAAAAAAACCAGATCCATAATTGGACCTGGCTTAGTAAGAGTGAGAAACCGTCATGATAGATACTCTACTTTCCTACGCTGGTATTACCCAGATCAGGTCCGAAGGGTTAAAAACGTTGCCGTTTTCTCTCAGCCCGCTAACAGGGCACCCCTAGTAGTTTTACAAACTATGAATTTAAGTACAGATTAATCTTTTAACCTTCAAATGTAAAGGGAATTGCCCATAATAAGGGTGAATCACCTTAAAATAGGAAAAAGTCCCCAATGTTTTATTGAACTTTTTTCATATCCAACAATAATTGTGTTAATATCTCCGTAAAGTGCTGAAGATGTTCCTGCACCCTGCCCGGGAACTCCCTTTCAAGGAATTCTAGGTTGTCATTTTTCGTATGCCAAACCCCGCCGTGTTTGACGGTTTGTGTATATCCATCTAAGTCGCCAAGCTCCCAGTTTGTTGCTTCAAGATAGCCGATAGGAATGCCAGCTCTCTGGAATGGGGCATGATCGCTCCAATCTCCGGTTGTTCCCTTCGGATATTCTGGGTTGATTCCTGGATTGGTTTCCAGCGGGATATCTTTCTTTTTGGCAATATCGAGGGCTAGGTCACGAATCCAGCCATCTTCACCAGGGCTGCCATATACATAGATTTTGTCACCGGCAAGCAAGCTATCGAGGTTGATCATAACAATGGTTCTATCCTTTTCTTCTTGGGACATTTGCGAAACATAATAATTTGAACCTCGTAATCCTGCCTCTTCAGCACCAAAAAACACAAACTTGATATCATAATGAAGATTTCTTTTTTGAATAGCTTTTGCAGTTTCTAGTATAACCCCTACACTCGAGGCGTTGTCATCCGCCCCTTTGCCAAGGCTTACGGAATCATAATGGGCCCCAATAATAACTTGCGGGTTGTCTTTATATTTATTGGAACGGCTCTCCTTGATTCCAACAATATTGGCTGAACTAATTGTCCTGCCTGCTCTGGTGTATGTAAAATCTTGTTTGCTAGGTTGATAGCCAAGCTTTTCTAGTTCATTAAAAATATAATCTCCAGCCTTTCCTTCGTTTACAGATCCGGCAACCCTTGATCCAATGTTTTCGGTTAAATGATAAACATGCTGGTAGGCCTCTGTCCCGACAACCGGTTTTTGTGCCTCCACCTTTGCTGCCGAAGTTGAAAAGATACCCGAAATCAATAATGCACTTGTCAACACAACATTACGAACCAATTTTACGCGCATATTCTTCCTCCCCCGTTATAATAGACATAGCCATGTTTATGCTAATTCTAAGGACGATATACCCATAAACTCCCCCGTGTTTGAGTTAAAAAAATCCAAAGTGAATTACCGCCCTATGATCCTACGCTCCAAATCATTTTTAGCAAGCCTTGACAGCAGCTGCTCGTCTTCGTATAGGGCGTTCTCTTCGCAATAACCGAAAAGATCCCTTAACTCCTGCCATTTCAATAACGAGATCTTCTTCAGGTTCCGTAATTGCCCGCCCCGGTGTGGGAGTTCTTCCGCCACCGACTCTCCGGTATTTCCATACTTTTCAATTATTCCGATTCCTTTTGGGGAGTGTTTTTCATCCAGGATTAACAGTGAAAAATAGAAATCCTTATCGCCGGAATAATCGGTTCCTAGGTCAATATTCCGGAGAATTTGGTTTCTCGTTTTATCATGGGTGGTCCCCATGCTGACATCACTCTTATATTTCACTTCGATGATCCAAACAAAATGGTCATTTTCCAGCATGACATCGATTTCGGAATCCCCCTCGCGCAATCCCCATCCCACAGGCGGACTTAGCCTTTTCCACAGTGATATTTTCATATTTTCAACAAGATCACAACGTTGTTCCTGGAACGTCTGCTGAAACAATAATGGGAGCCAAATCTCCGGATCAATTTTTTGCAGTGTCCGAAAAGCGTTCCAGGTCATCGAATCCTCACTATTAATGCTCCGAATGGCCTCAAGCTTAGAACCCCTCATTTTACTAAAGACACGATTATACTTGTCTATGATGATATTATCCTTATAACTCTCGTAGACAAAAACTCCGGACTTAGATAAGGTTCCTTTTGAATTCATTATTCCGAATGCCCCCTTCCAAATTTGATTTTCCTCTATAAGGTATAAATTCTTTAAAGATTCAAAATTCCCTTCAATTAAATAAAAATGGCGTAAAACCACATTGTTTTACACCATTTTCACATTGCTACTAGTTATTTGCTTTCGCCATTTCAATTAGTTCCTTCAGTTCATTCGTAAAGCCCTTCACTACACGACCTTCGAAAACCGTAACCGGGACTCCGAGAAAACCGTACTTCTCCACTTCCCGTTGATATTCAAGATTTTCTAATATGTTCCGTGTCTCAAAGGAGACCCCTTCTTCAGCAAGAACTTTCTTGACCATTGTACATTCGATACAGTCGTTGGTGGTATAAACAATTATATGTTTGCTCATTGCGCCTCTCCCAGTATTATTTGTTTTTTTCATTATATCAAACTGGTGATATAATGACCTGCTCGAGCCTTCTCAAACATCGCCCACCTTCGACAAACCCTCTCGAGAAATGTCTATTCCTGCGCTTTCCCGAGCAATAATCCGTGTAAATAGTCCATAACAGCCTGTTTGGTATCTTCCCGCCCAAGGGCAATGTCGATTGTTGCTTTGATATATCCGATTTTGTCGCCGATATCATAGCGGGTTCCCTTAAAATCACAGGCGATTATTTCCTGAGTTTTGTTTAATTCATTGATGGCGTCAGTTAACTGCAGTTCATTCCCTGTTCCCATCGGAAGTCCTTCCAGTATTTCAAAAATTTCCGGGGCCAACACATAACGGCCCATAATCGCCAGATTGGAGGGTGCTTCGTCAATCGTGGGCTTTTCCACGAGGGATTCTACATAATAAAGATGATCCTCACCCGCTGTCCCTTTCGGCTTTACAATTCCATATTTGTTAACATCCATATCCGGTACACTTTGAACAGCGATCACCGAGTTTTTCTTTTTTTCATAAACGTCAATGAGCTGTTTCAAAGATGGAGTTTCAGAAACGACAATATCATCCCCAAGTAAAACCGCAAATGGCTCATTTCCTATAAAACTTTTCGCGCAAAGAATAGCATGTCCCAAACCTAACGGCTCCTTTTGGCGTACATAATACATCGTTGCCATATTGGATATTTTCTGGACCTCCGCCAATTCCGCCAACTTATTCTTTTTCAATAGTGTATCTTCCAGCTCGTAGGATTTATCAAAATGATCCTCAATCGCCCTTTTTCCCCTGCCAGAAATCATGATGATTTCTTCAATCCCCGATGAAACTGCTTCTTCAACAATATATTGTATGGTTGGTTTGTCAACGATTGGAAGCATTTCTTTCGGCTGTGCTTTTGTAGCAGGCAGAAACCGAGTACCAAGGCCGGCGGCTGGAATAATGGCCTTTCGGACTTTCATCAAATTTTCTCCTTTCCTTTTTTATGAAGTGGCCGATATCTTCTCTTTATATATCTATCTATTAAGTTTGGAAGCACCTTTTGACGTCGGGTTACTAACGCCGTTACCATCGCCTTTTTCTCTTCCTTCGTTACATTCCAATCGTCTGGGATTAACCCCACAATCTCCTCGATTAGTAGAATAGGAATGGTTTGGACGATTTCCAACTGCTCGTAAAATTGCTTTTCGTCCTTAATAAAGCTCGCCATTAATTGATGGGTAGCACTTTTTATTAATCTTGCAGGAAGTTTTTCAATCTCATTCTGATGCCAATTGTAGGAGCCAAAAACCTCCGCATGGTCAATTGCCCAAAGCTGGTAAACATTCGGCGCTTTTTCATGCAAAAGAATATTTTTGCGCGTTCGATCGCGATTCTGGAGCCAGTAATCAAAAACAATAATACCCGCTAAACACTGCTGGTTTTTGATTTGTGGAATAATCGAAACTTGATGACCATTTTTACAATCCGGAATATATAATGAAGCAAATTGAAATTTCGATTCACTCATCTCGGCAAGCTCGGGCACCTGTTCACAGAAATCGCGCGGGATTTCTATTATTCTCGCAAAAGGAATTGGAATACCAAGATACCGCCCCAAGCAATAGCCGACCCATTCATTTGGCAATGATTTTTCAAATCCCGGTTGCATAAATTTCACCACATAGTCCTTGCCATCATCAAACGTGATTAAATGAGCATTAGACTTACCATCAAGTTTCCGTTGATAGCTAATAGGCATTATCATGATTTCCGACCTCGCTATTTCCAGCAATAATCTTTTTTAATAATTGAACATATTGGTCAGCAACGACTTCAATAGCAAATGTTTTTTCTACATGGTTAATAGCAGCCAGGGACATTTGACGATGAAGTCCCTCGTTATCTAGAACATCATAAATTTTTGCAACCGCATCATCGACATTCTGGCCGCGATACAAAAGCCCGGTCTTTCCATTTACCACCAATTCGTTTATCGGCATGATATTGGATGCTACCACAGGAACACCACAAATCATCGATTCAATAAACGTATTGCCAAAGGATTCAGACTTGGTCGTTGCCAAGGTACATCCGCCGGACTGCCGAATTTTTGCGTAGACATGAGGCATTTGCTGGTACGGTATAACCGGGAACCATTTAATCACATCGGTAAGCTGCTCCTGCTCCCTGGCTGCCGAAAATTCCTCACGCTGGACACTCTGTGCGCCGCCAATCAGCCAAATCTCAACGTCATCCCGCTCTTCTTTAATTTTTTTGGCCACTTCAATCAGCATCGGCCAGTTTTTTCGTTTGTCGGTCCGGCCGATCCAGCCAATGACTTTCTTTCCCTTGGGCAATTCCGGCAAACTAATGTAATCAATTTCCGATTCTTCCAACGCCCTGAAAAAAGCTGTATCGACACCATTGTAGATGACCTGGATGTGAATATCCTCGGTCAGAATCGAGACGAGTCGCTTTTGATAATGGGAGGGAACGACTATTAATTGTGGTTTGATCCCACGAAATGATTGTAAATGGGGCATTAACTTGATTAGTTCAGGGGTGCGGGCTTCAATCAATACAGGACCTTTAAATTGGGCTTTGCGGATCCATTTGTAAGCGGCGCCTGTATCACAAACTATAATGGCGCCATAGTTATTTCGTTTAATGATTTTAATAATCTCCTGCCCATCTTTGGTAAGGTAAACTTTTGCCACATCCTGCATGATATGGAGTCCGCCATGGTCCGTAGTGTATAGGAATTCCGTTTCAATCCCGTGTTTTTTAAAATAAATGGAGCGGTTGCGCCAACCGGCATTTACCCCGCCAACTGTGAGTAAACGCCAGATGACAAGTATTTTCATCGTTTGTTTCACCTCTCTTTTGCTGACTTCTCCTCCCAAAATATTGATTAATGCTTACGGTGTCCATCATATTTATGATGGCCTTTTCCTTTTCCCTTTTCATGATGACGGTCCCGGCCATGTCGGTCACGTTCACGATGACCTTCATACCTTCTGGAATAGCCCTTCTTTTTACTGCGCTCTTTGTCCTTGTCTTTTTCTTTATCACGCTTCTCTTCGGCCGAAAAATCCTGCGCTAAGTTGTAATCCTCCCATTTTCCAAATCCAAGGTCGATTTTTTCCCCTTGTCCGCGTTTCTCCAAAAACTTATCGATTTTTGCCATGACTTCCTCAGGATCGTTACCGCGAGCCAGCATTGTCTTTACCCATTCCTCTTTAAAAACCTTGTGCATGAGACCAGCTAGCAAATTAACGTAGTTTTGATCGTCAGCTGTGGTTAGGAGGTTGTTGATTTTCAATTTTTTATTTTTGTCAGAGGTTTCAATCAGTACAGAATAAATTCTCCGTGACAGCTCTTCCATTCGGATGTAGTGCAGCCATTCCTCATAAAGCTGCGGTGCCATTGCTCGAACATGTGACATAAACACTGCTTTGTTATCCTCACCCAGTGATATCAGGAGCTTGCGCGGATAAGGATAAACCCGGTCACGCCAGACGGTTCTAGCAACATCAATGACCTTTAAACTTCCATCAGGCTGTAAGTAAATCTGTCGTTTATGATGATCTATTCGCTCGAAGCCAATTTCTTTAAAGATTATCAGCATCTCAATTAATTTTCGTGAAAGTTCAGGAGTTAATGGCTGAGATTGTAGGTATTCACGCAAGTCGACCCCTTTGATAATCTCCATAGCAATATATAGCGTCCCTTTCGCGTAAACTTTGGGAAACAAATTGGTGTGCTGGCCAAGTGACAAGGCGTAATATTCGCGCTTACAGTCTTCTTCATTTCCGAAAACCTTTACACAAATGCCATCCGAATAACGGAAAACGGCACCTTGCCGACCCTTGCCCATCATTTCAAGCCCTGAATCATTAACGACATCCACATCAGCGTTGATTTTATTTTCAACTCTGATTTTTGTAACCAGTTCATCCAGTACAGATGTTAATCTTTCTGAGAGTACGTTTGAAGATGGTCTGTTTCTGAGATATTCCTGCATATCCACCCCTTTCACGATTTCAATTGCAATATAATGCCTTCCTTTAGCATAAACCTTTGGCACCAAATTGGTATCCTCTCCGGGTTTGAGGGCATTAAAGACATGGTTGCAGTCATCCTCATTTGCAAAGACCATCACACCAATACCGTCTTGATAGTGGAAAATGGCTCCTAGGGGTCCTTTTCCAAGCATGTATAATTGGGAATAGTTGATCACATTTACATCGCCCCTTGGCATTTTATCAACCTGAATGCCCCCAATCATCATTTCCAAATGTCCAATATTCATTTTGTTCCTCCCTTCTTGGAGTTCATTTGACAAAAATGAAGAACACTACCATCGTGATCCAAGACTGTTCTCCATTGTTATCAATATTAAAATTTGTTCTGCCTCCTTCTATAGTAAATTCATATATGGACAAATTGGTTAAGGCTTGTATCATGCATCTAAAGGACTATTTTGTGAAAGCGTAATTTCCGAATACAGTTGGGGAAAAGAAAAAACCTTGAAAAAATCAAGGTTTTTTCTCGAGGCTTCAAAAAGATTCTTAGTTTACAAAATTAAGTAGGCAATCGGCGCTGCAAGCAGAATAGTGAGGACAACCCTTTCAAACCAAATGACAACAAGTTGGCCGACAGTCAGTGGAATTTCGGTTGACAGGATGCATGGCACGACCGCTGAGAAGAAAATAATTGATGAAACTGAAACAACCCCGATAACAAACTTCGTCACAAGTGCTGCTTCTGTTACTAACAGGGCAGGCAGGAACATTTCCGCAATTCCGACAGCACTTGCCTTTGCCGCCAGCATCGGTTCCGGCAATTGGACAAGGGCTGTGAACGGATAGAAAATATAGCCCAACCAGTCAAACACCGGAGTAAACTCAGCTAAAATAAGTCCCAAGAGCCCTACTGACATGATAGAAGGCAGAATCCCCATTGTCATGATAAAGCCGTCTTTTAAGTTGTCCCAAATGTTTTTACCGAAGCTTGGTGATTGGCTTGCAGTAATCATCGCTTCTTTCCACGCCGTTTTTACACGGTCCTTTTTAATAAGGACCTCTTGTTCGCCTTCCATATCCTGATAATAGGAATCACTCATTTTTGATAATGGCCAGATTCGGACTGTGATAGCGGTTACTATAAATGTCACAATAAACGTTACCCAGAAATAAGCATTCCACATATTCATCAAGTCCAACGTTTTCGCGACAACAATCATAAACGTGGCTGACACTGTAGAGAATCCGGTCGCAATAATCGCTGCTTCTTTAATCGAATATTTTCCTTCTTTAAATACGCGGTTGGTGATGAGCAGCCCAATCGAATAACTTCCCACAAACGAAGCAACCGCATCGACTGCAGACCTTCCGGGTGTCTTCCAGACTGGTCTCATAACCGGTTGCATGAATATTCCGACAAATTCAAGCAGGCCATAGCCTACTAATAAGGCTAGAAACACAGAACCAATTGGCACCAGTAATCCAACCGAGATGACTAGTTTATTATATAAAAATGGAGCCATGTCCGGGTCAAAGAACCATTTCGGTCCAACATTAAATACAAACATCGCCCCAGCGGCAAAACCTATTACTTTCAGAATTGAAAACACGAGCGTAACTTTATCCTTATTCCATGTATTCTTATAGAAAGGATAAACTGCCCCAAGCAAAATAACGAGTAACGCATAATAAGGCAGCACTCCAGGAACCGCGGTTTGAATAAAAGAAACAAAATGATCCAGCATGATTGAAGACTTTTCATTAATAGTAACAGGTACAAAGAAAACAAAAATGCCAATTGCACTAAACACAAAGAACTTCATCACATTCAACATATTACCATTCGGTACCTCAGTTTGTACCACTTTTCCAGTTTCTAATGAATGATTTGCCATACTCCATCCCCCTTAATAATCCTTCATAACATTTGTTCGATTAACCCACCCTTTATTCCCTATACGGTTGATTAATCCATTAACTGAGTATTTGTCCACCCCTGGTGGACAAATACTCAAAAATGTCTTTTTGTGGTGCCTGACACCAATACACCTAACGCAACATTACCCCAGTTAGATAGGTTAGAAATACGTGGGTGCCGAGTTTTACGGTTGGCTGGACGGCGCTGTCTTTGAGCGGGTCGAGGCAGACGATGTCCATGGCGTTGACTTTTGGGTGCTTACCTGCTGCGAGGACACCTTGCAGCAGTTCGGCAGTTGCCATGCCCCCCGGCGTTGAGGCAGGTACCCCTGGGGCATAGGCGATGTCCAAGACATCCATGTCGACTGTTAAGTAAATGGTATCCACTTTCGCTGCCAATTCCTCCAAACATGCCTCAACCGTTGCTTCGATCCCTTTTTTGCGAGCCTTGCCCAAGGTTATATAGTTAACACCCTGTTCGTCGGCATACTGCTTTAAATCTTTCGTGTTAAAGAACCCGTGAAGGCCGATATTGTACATATCCGAGCCTCGCACCACACCGCTTTCAATTAGATTCCGCATCGGCGTACCATTGGATGGACCGTTATCACTCATGTCCCGTAAGTCAAAATGCGTATCAAACTGAATAATTCCGATCCGCTCCTGTGGTCTTGCCTGTTTCAGCCCTTTGACCATCATTGCTGTTATAGAATGGTCGCCGCCAATGGCACAAATCTTTGAACCTCTAAAATGCCGATGAAGTTCCGCCGAAGCCGCAATAATATTGTCATGGCAGCGGCGGATATCGGTTACGTGCATCGGAACATCACCGGCATCAACCGCCGTCATTTCTGCGAGATCGACATCCTCGTCCAGATTGTAGGTGGTAAATCCTTTCCAGGAACGCCGGAATGAATCCGGAAATTCCGAAGCACCCGATGCACTAATCGAAGAACGGGAAAGCGGAACACCCACTACAACGAAGTCCGCCTCCTTGCTTTTTTCAGGATCGGAAGCTGCCGATAGCGGCTCAATCCATTCATGAACTTTGGCAGCGGAAGACCTGCCTGCTTCGGGTCGTACCCATGTAAAACTTGGCGGATTCAGTTTAGGATAAAGAAAGCTCTTCAACCAATTGACCTCCCTTAACAACCACCCGTCCATTTTTCACCACGGTATCTGTGTGATTCATTCCGTAAGAATATTGAAGCTTCATATAATTCCCGACATTAAAGATGGTAACATCACCCTTCTTCCCTACCTCGAGTGAGCCAACCACCTTGCCGCGGTTAATCGCATGAGCAGCATTGATTGTTGCTGCCGTAATGACCTCTGCAGGTGTCATGCCCATTTTTAAACAGCCAAGGCTCATAATAAACGGCATCGAGACAGTTGGGGAAGACCCGGGGTTACAGTCAGTCGATAAGGCAACCGGCACTCCGAGGTCAATCATTTTCCGGCCGTTTGCCGACTCTGCCATTAAAAAATAAGCTGTTCCCGGCAGCAACACTGCGACTACGCCCTTTTCGGCCATTGCCATGATGCCTTTTTCGGAAGCTTTTAAAAGATGGTCCGCCGAGATGGCACCGACCTCTGCCGCAAGCTCCGCTCCTTCATAGGGTTCAATTTCATCGGCATGGATTTTCGGGATGAGGCCATAACGCTTCCCAGCTTCCAAAATTACCCTCGATTGTTCTGGTGTAAACACGCCATGCTCACAAAATACATCATTGAATTCTGCGAGACCAAGCTCCGCCACCTTAGGAATCATTTCTTCCACCAGTACCCGGACAAACTCATCCGGATTCTCCTTATACTCCCTTGGAACCGCATGTGCCCCCATAAAGGTGGAAACAACATCGACCACGTGTTTCTCCTGGAGTTGCTTCGCCACCTCCAACTGCTTAAGCTCCGTTTCCCATTCCATTCCATATCCGCTTTTTGCCTCAACCGTTGTGACGCCATGCTTCAAGAATTGGTTCAGGCGCTCATAGCTTTCCTGAAAAAGCTGTTGGTGTGACGCCGCTTTTGTCGCCCGTGTCGTTGCATGAATCCCGCCGCCCGCATTCATGATTTCCATGTACGTTTTTCCCTGAAGGCGCATATTAAATTCATTTTCCCTGCTGCCGGCATGAACTAGGTGTGTATGCGGGTCAACCAGACCAGGTGTGACAAGTTTGCCGCTAGCATCCACTACTTCCGCCTCACCAAGGCGGGCGCTATATTTCTCCATCAACTCTTCATCTTTTGCAACAGCTTGAATAACTCCGTCTTCAATCCAAACACTGCCATTCTCAATGATGCCAAGTTCGGACATTTGTTCCTTTACACGTGGCGCATCAGAACTACCCTGTAACGTGACAAGCTGAGCTGCATTCCTAATAAAAATTGGTTTTGTCAAGATCCGTCATTCCTCCCCTCTTAATCCTGCTTCAGCATAGGCATCTTAATGCCTTTTTCTTTTGCGGTTTTAATCGCGAGATCGTAGCCGGCATCGGCATGACGGACAACCCCCATTCCAGGATCGGTCGTTAATACCCGCTGCAAACGGACCTCTGCTTCTTTCGTACCATCAGCAACAATGACCATACCAGAATGCTGGGAATAACCCATGCCAACCCCGCCGCCATGATGCAGCGATACCCAGCTGGCACCGCCTACAGCATTAATTAATGCATTTAAAATTGGCCAATCTGATACTGCATCACTTCCATCCTTCATGCCTTCCGTTTCACGGTTTGGCGAAGCAACGGAACCAGCATCCAAATGGTCGCGGCCGATAACGATAGGTGCCGAAACTTCCCCGGAAGCTACCATGTCATTAATCAGCTTCCCAAAGCGCGCTCGATCCCCATAGCCAAGCCAGCAAATCCGGGCAGGCAGACCTTGGAAGGCGATTTTCTCCTGAGCCATTCTAACCCATTTGCAAAGACGCTCGTCATCTTTAAATTCACGCAGCAATGCTTCGTCAATTTTTCGAATATCTTCCGGATCGCCGGAAAGCGCTGCCCAGCGGTACGGCCCTTTTCCTTCGCAGAATAATGGACGAATGTAAGCCGGAACAAAACCAGGGAAATCAAACGCATTTTCCACACCCTCGTCTTTGGCGACTTGACGAATGTTGTTGCCATAATCAAAAGTAACGGCGCCTTTTTGCTGCATCGTCAGCATTGCTTTTACATGGAGCGCCATGCTTTGCTTGGACAGCTTCACATATTGTTTAGGGTCCTCTTGGCGTAACTTCGCTGCTTTTTCCAGTGTATAGCCTACTGGAATATAACCGTTCAGCGGGTCATGTGCTGAAGTTTGGTCTGTCAGCACCTCGGGATAAAAGCCTTTTTCAATCATTAATGGCAAAATTTCCGCCGCATTTCCTAATAAGCCAATGGATAAAGCCTTTCCGGCTGCTTTAGCCTCATGTGCCATCTTTAATGCTTCATCCAAATCATAAGCTTTCACATCGAGATAACGGGTTTCAATTCGCCGGTCGATGCGCGTTTCATCTACTTCAACGGCAATACAAACACCATCATTCATCGTAACGGCCAATGGCTGTGCGCCGCCCATGCCGCCAAGACCTGCTGTCAACGTAATCGTATGCTTCAAAGAACCGCCGAATTCCTGACGGGCGAGCTCAGCAAACGTTTCATACGTACCTTGGACAATTCCCTGACTGCCGATATATATCCAGCTACCCGCTGTCATTTGCCCGTACATAATCAGACCTTTTTTATCAAGCTCGTGGAAATGCTCCCAATTGGCCCAAGCCGGAACCAGGTTTGAGTTGGCCAGCAATACCCGCGGTGCATCTCTATGGGACTTCCAAACAACTACCGGTTTCCCGGATTGAATTAATAATGTTTCATCTTCTTCTAATTCCAAAAGTGTTTTCACAATCGCGTCAAAGGATTCCCAGTTCCGTGCCGCCTTTCCGATTCCGCCGTAAACGACTAAATCCTCCGGTCTTTCGGCAACCTCCTGGTCCAAATTATTAAGCAGCATCCGCAATGCCGCTTCCTGAATCCAGCCCTTTGCATGCAACTCCGTACCCTTATAATTTTTGACAACTCTTTTGTTGGTTGTATGCGCTTCCATAATCTCCACTCCCTATAGTAATTCATACTATTATTATAGAGATGGAATCTTCTGATAAATATAACCTGTTCATTGGATAAAGGAAAATATTTTTTGATTGTAACAGGATTAATTTTAGGTATTTTGTCCAAAAACAATAAATTTTTTAGAAAACCACACTTATTTTTAGATAGAAAAAGGACCAGTGTTTCAAACTGATCCATGTCTATTTGTATTCATCCGATATTCCCTGGGTGACATCCCGGTGGATTCCTTAAACATCCTGCTAAAATAATTGGCATTTTGATAGCCTGTCAGCATCGAAATTTCTTTAATTGGCTTCGTGGTTTCAACTAACAGTCTTCTCGCTTCCTTTAATCTGATCTTTGCTAAGACATCCGTGAAGCTTGACCCTGTTTTCGTCATAATTAGGTGGCTGAAATAGGACGGATTGCGGTCGACAAACTTGGCTACGTCCTCTAGCTTTAACCCGCTGTTGGAAAAATTGGCCTCCATAAACGCGATCCCCCGTTCAATCGGGTCTTGTTTAAAATTTTGAATGTTTTCTTTTGTTCCAACAAAAATTTTTTGGATGAACAAAATAAGATTTTGTACGGTCCTATACAGGACGGCATCATACAGAATCGAGTTAAATATATATCGATATTCCTTTTCATATCGTGACTCTTCATCGAGATGATTGGTCTTCATGAACCTTCTGATTTGTGCAAGGATACTAGTCAAGCGGATTCGAACGAGTCCAGGGTCCGGATAGGGTTCCTGAAGGTTTAGAAATTCTTCATATAACCAGTTTTTGATTTTTTCTAAATCAAAATTTGCTAGCATGTCCACCCAGTCCCTCTGTTCAGGAGGTGCCAAAAACGGATCGATATGGACCCATTCCGGGTAGGAGGAAAATTCGACCACTTGTCGATATCCTTTATAATAGGTAAAATCCAGCATCTTCCTCGTTTGCAGGTATTTCTCATTTAAAGGGAGCTGGGATGCTTGATTCCAATGCGCTACAATTGCGAGAGGTTCCGAGAATTCCTCCTCCCATTTGCGCATCGCTTTCTGGCACTGTTCTGTCATATTTTTGCAGGAATCCTTAAACAAAACGACAACAGACTCACTCAATCCAAAGATTCCTTGATCGTCTTTAAACGGATATTCCGATAAAAATGAATATAGCGTGCTGATCCCTTCCCTACTTTCAGTCTGGAACGCGGCAATATGGTAATGATCCTCCCCGGTAGGCTCTGGCAAAAATAAACGTTCATAGGAAACATCTTTATAGGAATTGGATGGGAAAGCGCCATTCGAATTTTTCCTGGCCAATTTACGGAAAGCACTTTGAAATACCGACTTAATTTTCGTTGAAGAGAATGGTTTGATCATTAGATCCAACCCCTGCAGCTCGATGGTCTGCCGCGCTTTTTCAAAGGTAGCCTCGGCGCTTGTTAAAACTAAAATTGGATTATAGATTTGCATCAAATTTCGGAAACTTGACCAATCCTCTTTGGCAATCATATCAAGTTCGATAAACAAAATATCCGGAACTTCTCTCTCGAATAAAACGATAAATTCCTGAAAATCGGCTGCCAAGATAATGCTGGTAACCGGAATCGACGACGTTTTTAACAACCACTTAAGCCCTTCTCGTTCGTTTAAGTCGCGATCTGCAATCAGCCATTTCCCTTCCACCTGGCTACCCCCTTTTTACATACAAAAAAAATACACAAAAGTGGTTCCATTGGAACTTTTTATGTATTTTTAATAGATAATTCTATTCTACTATTTTTGTTCAGCAAAGAAAATCGCCCGTTCATCCTCTTGGGTGGTACAAGTAATGAGCGTAACAATTGGCGATTCGGAAATGAATTGGTTTAAAGGTGAAAGGTCCGTGTCTTTTACGATTTTTTTATCATAAATAATATACTCTTTTGATACTCCTGTTAAATCCTGAAGCCGAATGGAGTCCGAAACTTTCAAATGCTTCAATTTTCCAAACAATGTTCCATCTCTCATATTATGACCAGCAAGGACAAGGTTTCCTTTTGAATGGATTGGCGGACCGGTCACTTTACTTATAGATATAGATAGATTTTCCTCTGTGACACCTTCCAAAATAATATACGAAAGATGGAGAGCATCAATTTCAATCCTGCCAATGATTTCAGCATTATTCTTAGGGAGCAAAGGTGCCTTTTTGAGTTCCACTGCTTCCTGGGACGCTTTGTTTGTTTTTTTATAGATGGTTTCCTGAAATATTTCCTCTGCCGCTTGTCTTGCTTTATTGTGGGACCAGTCAGTGTAGAATAAATACCCTCTAATTATCATTAATCCAATAAGAAGAAATAGGATTATTTTTTTTATCAGAGTCAACTGGTCACCTACTTGTCTGCTCGACATCTTCTTTATCTATAAGCCTTGTTTTTTGCCGTTTCTGCGTAAAGTTAATAATAGTAAGCATGCAAGAAGACCGGCAATTCCGAAATCGATAATATTTTTAACCGGAAGGCCTTCGCCGGTTTTTGGCAGTTTCTTCAGCGCGGTGGTTTCCACTTTTGTATTAGGATTTTTACCTGCGTTTTCCTTATAACCGGTTTCAGTTGACACATTGGTTTCCGTGGATGGGGTCTCAGGGTTTACTGGTAGATTCTCTGGACTTACTGGTGGTGTCTTTGGTTGTCCTGGTTGGGTCTCAGTATCTCCCGGCGGAGTCCCTGGGTCCACTGGCGGGGTCCCTGGTTCTACTGGCGGGGTCCCTGGTTCTACCGGCGGAGTCCCTGGTTCTACC
>NZ_LMTJ01000003.1:112971-329190 GCF_001510715.1 Bacillus sp. FJAT-29814 | reverse complement strand
TGTTATTAGAAATGGTTGCCATTACTTCTTGTTGAAGTGGTTGCCATTCTTTTTCTTGTTTTAAAGCCGTGTATACTTGGCGAATATAGAAATTGGTAGTATTGTATAGATTTTTTCCATTTGAACATAGATTAGCAAAATAAGGGAAGAGCTTGTGCCCTTTTTTGATGATTATTTGATAGGTCCTGTACTCCTTCTCCAATTTTTGTCACCTCCTTAATTATATTCTACCAAACATACGTTCTCGTGTCTAATGATACCTATTTTTTTACAAAGAAAGCGAAACTGTATCACGTCACTGAAGTAACGGGTGTTAGTTTCGCATTTTTCATAAAAACAGCGGCCTGCATTGGACGCTGCCACTGTAATTAATCTCATTATTGGGCACATTTAAAATGGCGGGCAATCTCTTCGACCACTGGGACCCCTTTTCTGGTCGCGGTATTAAACATTACAAAGGTTTTTGAGGCTTCGGTAATCAGGATGTCGTCTTGGTTGTAGATTTCTTGTTTTACCGAAAAGCTTTTGGTCCCTACGTTGGTCAAAGTTGTTTTTACAAACAGGGTATCCCCCAATCTTGCTTCCTTAAGATAAGAAACATCCATTTTTAGCACAACCGTACCGAGATCTTTTGCCCTTAACTCGCGAAAACTCACCCCAGCCTGTTTGTACCAATTACCGACACCTTTTTCTAAAAAAAGGATATATTTCAGGTAATTCACATGGCCCAGCTGGTCGATGTCTTCGGGTGAAACAATAATTTTTGTCACAGTCTGCATTTGACTCTCCTGCCTTTTAAGATGGAATCTCTTTTTAAAATAAACCTCCAGTTTTTTGCGCTGGAGGTTTATTTTGCTATTTATTTTGGCTGCATCCGGATCGCGCCGTCAAGTCGGATGGTTTCGCCGTTTAGCAATGGGTTTTCAACAATGCTTTTAGCCAAATGAGCATATTCAGATGGGCGGCCCAAACGCGGCGGAAATGGAACCATCGCTCCCAATGCCTGGCGGACTTTCTCGGGTGCACCGGCAAATAATGGCGTGTCAATGAGTCCAGGGGCAATCGTCATCACCCTGATCCCATGACGGGAAAGATCGCGGGCAATCGGCAGCGTCATGCCGACAATTCCGCCTTTTGAAGCACTGTACGCGGCTTGGCCCATTTGGCCATCAAATGCAGCAACAGAAGCAGTATTGATAATGACACCCCTCTCGCCTTCTTCATTCGAAGCGTTTTGCGCCATTTTTTCCGCAGCCAAGCGAATCACGTTAAAAGTACCGATTAGATTGATTTGAATAACTCGTGTGAAGCTGCCAAGACCGTGAGGCTTTTCTTTGCCAACTGTTTTTTCAGCCACGCCAATTCCTGCGCAGTTCACCAATACATGAATGGCACCGAACTTTTCAATCGTTTGATTTATGGCATTAACTACATCTTCTTCACTTGTTACGTTCGTTTTTATAAATAGAACGCGGTCGGATCCAAATTTTTCAACTAGCGCTGCCCCTTTGTCCTCCTGCAGATCGAAGATGGCGACATATCCTTCATTCTCGACAATCGTTTCAACGGTGGCTTCGCCAAGACCAGAGGCGCCACCTGTCACAACCGCTACACTGTCATTAAGCTTCATGGATAAAACTCCTCTCCTGTTTTAGCTGATTCTTTCAATAATTGTGGCATTGGCCATGCCGCCGCCTTCACAGATTGCCTGTAGACCATAACGGCCGCCGCTTCTTTCCAATTCATGCAGCATCGTAATCATCAAACGGGCACCGGATGCGCCGAGTGGATGGCCCAATGCAATCGCCCCGCCGTTTGGATTCAGCTTTTCAGGATTGGCCTCCATTTCATCCAACCAAAGCATTGGGACGGGCGCAAATGCCTCATTTACTTCGTAAGTATCCATGTCTTCAATCGTAAGTCCCGCTTTTTCCAGGACCTTTTTCGACGCGATTGACGGACCGGTTAACATTAATGTCGGGTCGGAGCCGACAACTGAACGGGCAACAATCCTGAAGCGCGGTTTCAAGCCTAGTTCCTCCGCTTTTTCCCGTGACATTAATAGAAGCGCGGCCGCACCATCGCTCATTTGGCTGGAGTTTCCGGCGTGAATGACTCCGTCATGGGTAAAAGCAGGCTTCAGGGAGGCCAATTTTTCCAGTGAGGTATCCTTTCTTGGTCCTTCATCCTGAGTCACCGTAATGGTCGACCCATCCGCTAGTTTTACCTCAAGCGGCATGATTTCGCAGTCGAACCGGCCTTCTTCCTGTGCCTTAATGGCTCTGCGCTGGCTCTCAAGCGAGAATTCGTCGAGCTGATTGCGGGAATATCCCCATTTTTCAGCAATCCGCTCGGCGGATAAGCCCTGATGGATCATTTCATATTTGGAGGTTAATTCTTCGCTCCAGTCAGATTCCCGGCGGGTTGCGCCCATAGGGATTCTTGTCATGCTTTCCACGCCGCCGGCAATGACAACATCCATATCACCGCTCAAGATGGCCTGTGAGGCAAAATGGATTGCCTGCTGGCTTGACCCGCACTGGCGGTCAATCGTCGTACCGGGTACGTGAATTGGAAAATCGGCCATTAAGGCGGCATTGCGGGCAATATTCAACCCTTGTTCTTCAACTTGGCTGACACATCCCAAAATGACATCTTCCACAAGATCCGGAGAGATTCCGGCGCGGTTTACCACTTCTTTCAGAACCTTAGCGGCCAGTTCATCAGGGCGGACTGAACCAAGGACTCCCTTCCTTTTCCCTACAGGAGTACGGACTGCTTCAACAATTACAACTTCTCTCATTCTTGTAACCTCCTAAATTTTTATCCTAGGACTTAACATCATTATTCTTTGGTTGAATTAAGTAGTCCTAATTCTTGTAAAATCTCTTCATTATGTTCACCGAGACCCGGTGCGAACCGAACAGTTTTCACCATTGTCCTCGAAAGTTTAATAGGATTGGCGACTTGCCTCATCTGGCCACATTCTGGGTGGTCTACCTCTTCAATCATGCCCCGGTGCTGAATCTGCGGGTCGTTTACCATTTCCTCCATCGTCAGAACAGGAGCAACGCAGGCATCGACTCCGTCGAAGAGCCCTACCCATTCCGTTAGCGTTTTTGTTTCGATGATAGCTTGGATCTCTTTTTTCATTCCGGCTTGTTGTTCAGGTGGCGCGTTTAATTGCTTAATTAACTCTTCCTTACCAATTACTTGGCAGAAATTTTTCCAAAACTTCATTTCAAGTGCCCCTACCGAAATATATCGATGATCCTTTGTCTCATATGTCTCATAACAGGCCATGCCGCCATTTAAGACCAGTTCCCCGCGCCCAGGCTGCTGCCCGCTTGCCAAGTACGATGGCAGCATCGTCTGCATCCAGGAAACGGATCCGTCAAGCATGGAAATGTCTATAAACTGGCCTTTCCCTGACTTTTGAGCCTCGATGATTGATACTAGAATACCAACAACACCCATCAAAGCACCGCCGCCTAAATCCCCGATTTGAACGGATGAACTGACAGGCTTTCGATTTTGTTCTCCCTGTAATTCTAGTAATCCGGAATAACTTAAAAAGTTAATATCGTGGCCGGGAATATCCTTATAGGGCCCTGTTTGGCCGTAGCTCGTAATCGCACAATAAATCAATTTGGGATTATGTTTTTTCAGTTCCTCATACCCCAGACCCAACCGGTCCATGACACCAGGACGAAACGATTCGATCAAAACATCGGATGTCTTCACCAATTCGATAAAGATTTCTTTATTCTGGTCTTGTTTTAAATCAAGACTCATACTCCGCTTATTCCGATTTAACGAATGAAACATTGCGCTCAAGCCGCCAACCTTCGGCTCCCACCAGCGCCCATAATCCCCAAGCTTAGGATCTTCTATCTTAATCACATCTGCCCCAAAATCAGCCAGCATCAACGAACAATACGGCCCCGGCAAAAGCCGCGTCAAATCCAGGACACGAATCCCCTCCAAAGGCATACTCAACTCCCCCACCCCTCTCAAAAGAAAATGCCTACCAAAAAGGAGTCCATCTATTTCCAATAATACCAATTTTCATAATATTCTACAATATATTTATTTTTTAAACACAAATTCAACAAGGTGCCTGACACCACAAAAAGACAAATTTCAGGTTTTGTCCGTCTGGGGCGGACACCTTGGAAAATGCTGACTAAGTTGGCATTCTATTTTACTGCGGCGCTTTTGTAGGTTTCTCTTAGTTGGTATTTCAGGATTTTCCCGGAAGCGTTGCGTGGGAGTTGGTCCATTTGGTAGTAGATTCTCGGAATTTTATAGCCGGCGAGTTCCTGGCGGCAGTATTGCTTCAGCTCTTCTTCATCAATCCTTTTGCCCGGTTTCGGTACAATAACGGCGGCGACCGTTTCACCCCAGACCTCATGGGGTACGCCAATCACCGCTGCTTCCAAAATATCAGGATGTTTGTACAGCACGTGTTCAACTTCTGTGGAATAAACGTTCTCCCCGCCGGAGATAATCATGTCTTTTTTCCTGTCTACCAATGTGAGAAAGCCATCCTCGTCTATACTAGCGAGGTCCCCTGTATAGAGCCAGCCATTCTTCAGGATTTTTGCCGTTTCTTCCGGCTTTTTATAGTATCCTTTCATGACAGATTCACACCTGATAATAAACTCCCCGACTTCGCCCGGCTTTACATCTTCACCGTTGTCATCTACGACTCTAGCATCTGTTCCAAAAGATGCCCTTCCCGAGGCACCAAACTTTGTTTTGTGTTCCTCCGGAAGAAGGTATACTCCACCGGGACCACCTTCGGTTTGGCCGCACATATTAAAGAATTGATCGGTTCCGAACATCTCCATCGCTTGTCTCAATAACGCTGTCGGCATTGGTGCTGCACCGTAACCACATCGCTTCACGCTTGATAAATCATATTGTTCCCGGTTCGGTACCTGGAGCAGGAAGTTAAACATCGTTGGAACGCCAAAGAATAAGCTAATTTTATGTTGATCAATATCCTTTAATGTTTGGACAGGATGAAATTCCTGACGGACAATTTGGGTGCAGCCAAGCATCGTCCCAGGCACAAGGAACAAATTCAACTGGGCACAGTGAAATAACGGAGCAAGATGAAGCAGTTGATCTTCCGGTCCCATTTTAAACATGATGATGGTTCCTAAGGCAACATGGAGTACGCGGTGGTGATCGAGGACCACTCCCTTCGGCAGCCCTGTGGTTCCGGAGGTATATAATATTTCAGCATCATCAGATTCCAACACTTGTATTAAAGGGTTTTGCACGGAGGAGCTTTGAAACTCTGATAGCAACAATTGATTTTCTTTTTTAGATGAACCCGCAATGACTTGCAGCCTAATTTTATCGTTCCCGTCCGACGCCTTTTGAATAACATCTGTCAAATCTTCATCGGCAAATACAATCATCGAATCGGAATCGTCCAAAATATAGCTGGCTTCCTTGGCTGTTAAGCGAAAATTAACAGGAACAGCCACCCCGCCTGCCTTCAAAATACCATAATAAACAAAACAGAATACGTCTGAGTTCTTCATCATCAAGGCAATTTTGTCGCCCCTTTTGACTCCATAACTGACGAGCGCATTGGCTATTCGATTTACCTGTTCATTATATTGCCTATAGGTGTATACGCTTTCACCAAAGATAATCGCTTTCTTATCAGGATTGTATTTTGTATTCCGTTCAAGAGCTTCAAAAAGGTTCATTTATAATTCCTCCCATACCCTTTTAATAGAATTGGAATACTCGACCGAAGCCGGAAAAATTTTACCACACTCTAGCAAATTACCCTACAACCCCATATTTTTGGCAATGATCGTCTTCATAATCTCATTGGTGCCAGCATAAATCGAACCGACGGCAACATCGCGGTATCTTCTGGCAATCTCGTATTCTTCCATATAGCCGTAGCCGCCATGAAGCTGCATGCATTCTGCGGCCACATCTTTGGCCAAATCCGTGAGCCACCACTTAGCCATCGAAACCTCATTGACGACATTTTTCTTCTCCATATGGTCAACAATCAGTTTATCAACGAATGTTTCGCCAATCTTGATTTTCGTCGCCATTTCGGCAATCTTGAATTGGGTATTCTGGAATTTGCTGATTGGCTTGCCAAAAGCTGTGCGCTGTTTGACATAATCGACTGTAATATCAAGCATATGCTTAGAGGCTGTAATGCTGCCGATGGCGAGCATCAAGCGCTCCTGCTGCAGCTTTTGCATCAGGTAATAAAACCCTTTGCCTTCTTCCCCAATCAGATTTTCCCGCGGTACCACCGCATCCTCAAATATTAGTTCCGAGGTATCATTGGAATGCTGCCCCATTTTGCGAAGCTTTTTCCCTTTCTTAAATCCAGGCGTCCCCTCTTCGACGACAATGAGGCTGATTCCTTTGTGCCTTGGTGTCGCGTTTGGATCTGTCACGCAAACCACTATAACAAAATTGGCCGAATAGCCATTGGTGATAAACGTTTTTTCACCATTGATAATATAATTGTCACCGTCTTTTACAGCCGTTGTTTTGACTGCGGCCAAGTCGGAACCTGTCCCCGGCTCAGTCATGGCGATGGCGGAAATCATCTCCCCGCTGACGGCTTTCGGCAGCCACCGCTGCTTTTGTTCTTCGGAGGAAAATTCACCGATATATGGCATGACGATATCATTATGAAGCCCGATACCGCCCACTCCTGCACCCACTTTATCCAGCTCTTCCGTAATCACCACCGAATAGCCGAAATCTGCGCTGTAACCACCATATCTCTCATCAACCCATGGGCAAAGGAAGCCCTGCTCACCGGCCTTTTTCCAAAACGATTTAGGAACTTGCTTCGCTTCCTCCCATTCTTCAAAAAATGGATATGCCTCCTTTTCCAAAAATTTTCTGAACGCCCGTCTAAAAATTGCGTGCTCTTCGGATAAATATGGTTTACTCATGAAAAAGCCCCCTTCTCAAAATCAAAATTATTTCCCCGTCCAATTCGGTTTCCGTTTTTCGGCAAATGCCCGCGGTCCCTCTTTGGCATCCTGGCTTGCAAACACCTTGCCGGCATATTCCTGATTAATGGACCACGCTTCCGGCGGAAAGCTAACAGTTGTATCCAAGCCCCGGTAGACAATTTCTTTACTTGCTTTTACAGCAAGTGGCGCATTATCAATGATTTCTTCGGCAAGCGCGATGGCGGCATTCAGAACCTGTTCATGGGGAACTACTTCATTTACTAGTCCCCACTGTTTAGCTTCTTCCGCTGTAATCGGCTTACCTGTAAGAATGGTATGCATGGCCACTTTTAGCGGAATTTGCCTAGGAAGGCGCAATAAACCTCCAGCCCCGGCAATCAAGCCCCGCTTCACTTCTGGCAGTCCGAAGGAGGCCCTTTCGGAAGCGACAATTAAATCACAGGCCAAGGCAATTTCCGTGCCGCCGCCGAGGGCAAAGCCGTTCACCGCCGCAATTACCGGCTTGGAAATATGATGTCTGACAATTCCGGCGAATCCCCATTTCTGCATTTCTTCGGTAGTGGAAAATCCACCCGAGCCGATTTCCTTTAAATCGGCACCCGCTGAAAAAGCGCGGTCCCCTGCCCCTGTGATGATCGCCACCCAAAGGTCCGGGTCTTCATTGAATTCTTTCAATGCCGTTCCCGTTTCCAGCCAAAGCCGACTACTAACCGCATTCAATGCTTCTGGCCGATTAAACGTGATCACAGCAATGCGGCCGATTTTTTCAACTATAATCGCTTGATAATCCATTAGGCTTCTTCGTCCCCTTTCCATTTCCACAAAATCATTAAATTGCTTCGTAATACCAGATTCCATTAATAAGGACTTTTTTGCATTGGTTGTTGTGTAAGAGATATTCTAGATGGGCAATGGTTTCGCCAATCGCAAACCGGGTTTCGTGGATGTTTAAATTATGAAAGAGATGGCTGTTGACTTCGTAGATGGTGGCAGGGTGTTTGATTGCTTCATACGTTTTGTCTAATCGTTCGTGATGGTGGCGGCATAATTCTTCAATTCTATTGTTTGCGTTTCGAAACGGGCGGCCATGGGAAGGAATCACGTAATCAGCGTTTAGCCGTTTGACTTTTTCAAGAGATTGGAAAAATGAGTCCAGTGGATTCGGATCGCCGCGAAACCAGTAAGAGATGTTCGGTGATATTTTTGGCAGAATATGGTCGGTAGAGAAAAGGATACTATGATCGCTGTTGAATAAGGTGATCAACCCATCAGAATGTCCCGGGGTAAATATAACCTCATATTGCAATTTTCCAAATTGCATTTTCATTCCCTCTTCCAGGAAATGATTTACTTCAGGGTAGGGTGTTACCTTTGCATTAAAGCTTTTTTCATCGGTTGTTAGCTCTTTCGAAAGGGTTTTTCCAGGAAGACCGCATGTATCATAATTCTCATTGGCCAGCATCGCTGACTCTGGCTCCCAAACAGTTAATCCGGCATCAGCATCTGTTTTTGTCATCCAAACCTCTGCATTGGTTAATTGCTGAAGGGTTCCGGCATAGCCAAAATGGTCCGGGTGATAATGAGTAATAATTATATTTTTAACATCATGTTGATCAATAATCGGCTGCCAAACCTCTCTGGATACATCCGTATTCAACCCGGCATCGATAATCGTCCATCCCTTTTCTCCTTCGGCAATAAAGCAATTGACATGGTTTAAGCGAAATGGCAGTGGAATGGTCACTTGAGTAACTCCTATTTCAGTAAGCAAATGGTATATCTCCTTCCAAACAGCATTTTGATAGTGATTTCACCTAATGAAATAATACCAATTTTTAGATAATTCCACAATCAGTTTATTTTTTAAATTTATGTTTAATTTTCATCCCCAACTTCTATACTATTTATCCGGGTTTTAGTATACTATTCATAAATAGCTTCCATTGGAGAGGATAAAGATGGCTTCATTCAGGGAACAAAAAATTGCCAGAAAAAAGAGAGAAATCCTTCGTTCTGCCGCAGCTGTTCTTGCGGAAAAAGGGTATCATGGCACAACGATGGAAGAAATAGCCGCCCAGCTATTAATGACAAAGGGTTCTATGTATTACTATTTCAAAAATAAAGATGATATTCTTTATCATTGTCATCAAATGATCATGGAATTGAGTCTGGAAAAAATTGAAGAAGTGGCAGGCAGCAACTTGAATCCCGAAGACAAGCTTGAGAGTGCTATAAAAGCTCACATCCTGCTGTCAATTGAAGAAAAATCGATGTTCATGATTATGGATAAACCCTCGCAAAAGTTTACCGAGGATCAATTGAAAGAAGTGCTCGATGCCCAAAAAAAGTATGCTCACTTTTTTGACCAAATTCTTAAAGAAGGAGTCGAAAAACAGGTTTTTGACATTCAGGATATAAAAATGGTCAGGATGATCATTCTCGGAGCATTAAATTCTATCCAGCATTGGTACAACCACGACGGCCCGCAAACAGGCGAGGAAATTGCCAATGCCTATGCTGCAAATCTTCTTAAGATGGTTGTTAAGAATAATGTATGAGTTGCCGCGCCCTCCTTTTAGAGGGTATTTTTTTGCAGAAAAAGTTCCCCTTGAACACATACATCCAAGGGGAACCAATTATAAATTGCCGTTATTATTTTATCTTGATTGGTACGATCTTACCATCTTCGATTGCAGCCACTTCCAAGTCGCCATCGAAGCCGCCTCCTGTAAATTTGGTAAAATCATAGATTCTTACATTGTCGGGGATGTTATCCACACCCTTTTGCATAGCGCCGATAATTTTATCCACATCGTCGACGGAACCAGCCGCTTTCATTGCCTCGGCAAACATATACATGCCGATGTAGTTCAGGCCGGCTTCAGAACCTGGAATCTCTTTATATTTTTCCTGATATTTTTTAAGGAAATCAGGAACAGCCGTGCTGTCAGAGTGTTGCAATGGCATTACGCCGATCGCGCCATTGAGAAGATCATAGGAACCGGTTACGGCTTTCATTTCATCGAACTTTGCCTGGTCCATTACGATAAATCCGCCTTTAAAGCCAAGCTCGCGCGCCTGTTTTGCCACTTTTGCAGTCGGTTCAGACGGGCCGCCAATAAATAATACATCCGGCTTTTCTTTAAGTGCATTGGTCACAAGCGTAAAGAAATCTGTTTCCTTTGAAAAGTCGATGGACGATTCAAAGACCACCTTGCCGCCCGCTTTTTCCCAGAACGGTTTTAGATGTCCGGCCCAGTCTTTTCCGTACTGGGAAGCAGTTGGAAGAAACGCGATTTTCTTGCCGAATTTCTCCATAGAATATTCGGTAAACGGCTTTAAGTATCCATCGTAACGAGGCGGGATTCGAACCGTCAATTCATTGCCGACATCGGATACCTTTGGCTCACTTGTGTAAGCCCCGATAATAAATTTATCCTGTTGCTTGTTGAAAACCTGAAGAGCAAAGACGCCGCCACTATGTGGAGTGAAAATAATTGGTGTTTTGTTCTCCTGAAGCAGTCTCTTGGCATTGGCCCCTGCTTCGTTCGGTAAGTATTTGTCATCAAGTGATACAACGTTAAACTTGTATTTTTTTCCAGCAACTTCAACACCGCCAGCGCTGTTGATTTCGTCAACGGCCATCTTAACGCCGTTTAAAGTGCGCTCACCGTAAAAGGCTGCAGGTCCGCTTAATGGTCCAGTATAACCAATATTGACGGTTCCTGCTTCTTCTGTTTTGGTTTCGCCGCCGCCTCCGCCAGCAGATGGCTTGGTATTGGCCGGCTTTTCGGATGTGCTGTTACATGCGGCCAGACTGAAAATCATGACGAAAATAAAACCTAGCATTAATAAAGATTTCATTCGTTTCATTGGTTTTCCCCCTCTTATTATTGAAAAAATCTTCAGACACCGCCAGTGATGAATTGATCTTCTCTTCACCACCCCCTTTAAGGTAACTTTGCTTTGCCCGCTAAGCTCCGATATACGCTTTTCTGACCTCATCATTGGCAAACAGCTCTGCCGATGTCCCCTCCAGGACGATGGTGCCATTTTCAAACACATAGCCCTTATCAGCGATCTTTAAGGCGGCGTTTGCATTTTGTTCGGCAAGCAAAATCGTCGTGCCTTCTTTGTTAATTTTCTGGATGGTCTCAAACATTTGTTCCACAACCAATGGGGCTAGTCCGACCGAAGGCTCATCGAGCAACATCAATTTTGGTTTGGACATTAATGCCCTGCCGATGGCAACCATCTGCTGTTGCCCACCGCTCAAGGAACCTGCCGCATCATGGCGTTTTTCCTTCAGGATTGGAAACAATTCATAGACGTGCTCCAATGAATGTTTAATTTGATCGCGATGGCGGCGATGAACAAATGCACCCATTCTTAGGTTCTCTTCAACAGACATAGCTGGAAACAGCTTTCTTCCTTCCGGGCATTGACCGATTCCCATTTGGACGATTTGGTCCGCCGGGCGGCGATTCAGTTTGTTCCCTTCAAATACCACTTCACCCGTTGCCGGCCTGTTCAGTCCGCTAATTGTCCGGAACGTGGTACTTTTTCCAGCACCATTGGAGCCCAACAGGACAACGATTTCCCCTGCGTTCACTTCAATATTAATGTCATGAACGGCGGTAAAGCTTCCATATTTGACAGAGACATCGGTTAGTTTAAGCACTGGCGCTACCTCCCAAATAAGCTTTTATCACCGTTTCGTTGTTCTGGATTTCCTCCGGTTTCCCTTCGGCAATTTTTTCACCATAGTTTAAAACCATGATTTTATCGGCAATTCTCATGATCATTTGCATTTTGTGTTCAATCAGGCACACGGTAATACCTTTATTGACCATTTTTTTCATCAATTCTGCAAGGCCTTCCGTTTCGTCTGGATTCACCCCTGCCGCCGGTTCATCCAAAAACACGATTTCCGGGTCAGTCGCTAGGGCGAGGGCAAATGCGGTCCGTTTTTTCTCCTCCTGAGTCAACCCAGCAACCGGCTTATGGGCGATATGCTGCAGGTCGACGAACTCCAATACTTCCATCGCTTTTTCGCGGCACTGGGCTTCTTCCCGTTTTAGTCTAGGCGTTCTAAGAATGGCATCAACCAGGGTTGATTTTGTTCTTAGCCGGTGTCCGACAATAACATTGTCCAAAACAGTTGATTGCTCAAACAGATTGGTCGTTTGAAACGTCCGGGCTACGCCCAGCTCGGCAATTTTATTGGAGGGCAGTTTGGTGATATCCTGCCCCTTGAAAATTACCTGACCCGAGGTCGGTGGATGAAAACCGCTGATCAGGTTGAAAAAGGTCGATTTGCCGGCACCGTTCGGGCCAATGATGGCATTGATTTTTCCTTGTTCAATGGCAAAATCCACATTGTTAACGGCAACAAGACCGCCAAACCTTTTCGTGAGCTGTTTTGTCTCTAAAAAAATCATTCCTAGCCCTCCTTTACCTGTTTTTCGGGAACAATTTCGCTTTTGACAAGAGAATCATTCCTGCTGCGGCCAGACCTTGCTTGATAGTTTGGATATTTTTTCAGTTTCCGGTTCATATTCCAGGTTGCCACAGCTCCGACAATTCCGCGCGGGGCAAAAATGATCAGGAGTGTTAACGCAGGTCCGAAAATCAGCATACGGTACTGCTGGAAATCCTGCAGCAACTGAGATAGCCACACGATTAAAAGTGTGCCAACGATTGGGCCGCTAAGTGTGCCAATACCGCCAACAAGTAAATAGGTCAGTAAATCAAAAACTATAGTCGTCGATCCAATGTCCGGCCCAATAAAACGAACAAATGATGCATATAAAGCGCCGGAAAGGCCTGCAAAAAAGGTCGATAATACAAATACCGTTAATTTATTTGTTTTTGTTGAAATTCCAATTGTTTGGGCCAAATCCTCACTATTACGGATGGCGATGTATGTTCTGCCCGATAAGGAATGGACAATTCGATACATGATTAAAACGACCAAAAGCAGGAAAAACAAAACAAAGTAATAGTGTGCTTTTTCCGTCTCAAAAGTGATGGGTCCAATGGGAGCCGGAGCAGGAATCCCAATAAGGCCGCGAACTCCTTCTGTTAAACTGTCCCATTTGTCAATCACGAGATAGATAATATACCCTAGGCACAGTGTGTAGATGGCAAAGAAATGCTCTTTTGTCCTTAGGGCAATCGCGCCCACCACTAGGCCGATACTACATGTAATTACCAATGCCAGTACAAGTGCGAGCCAAAAATTCATTTGCGCTTTTACTGTTAATAAGCCCAGTGAGTAGGCTCCTATCGCAAAGAATCCGGCATGCGCCAATGAAAGGTAGCCCGTATATCCTGCAAGTAAATTAAGGCCGTAAACGCCAATCATCCAGATAAACGAAAGGGTCATGACGTGAATCATGTATGTGTTTGACGTCATCAACGGAAAGGCAAGCGCGAACAGAATGAGAATAATAACTACATTTCGTTGTTTCAACACGTTAGTCATTAATGGCTGCCCCCCTTCGAAAACAGGCCGGTAGGCTTAACGGTTAAGATCAGGACAAGGAAAAGGAAGGCAATAATATCTTTATAGTCATTTGAGATATAAGTAGCTCCCAAACTTTCGCTAAAGCCCACAATATATCCGCCAACAATCGCACCAGGTATACTGCCCATTCCGCCAAGGATGATGATGACGAATGCTTTCAATATAACAAGGTGCCCCATCCCAGGGAATACAAGATTAATAGGCGCAGACAGTGAGGAAGCAATCGCCGCAAGCCCGCCGGAAATCATAAATGTCAGCATGGCAACCTTGTTGGTGTTAATCCCGACAAGATTGGCTCCTTCACGGTTTTGCGACATCGCAATAATGGTAGCTCCAGTAAAGGTCTTTTTCAGGAACAGGTACAAAATGATCATGACGACTACTGCTGCAACAACAATCAAAATCCGCTGCATCGTTAAGGTAAGGCCAAAAACTTCCACTATTTGCCCATATGGAGTCGGCATGCTTTGGTATTCAGCCCCCCAGTAAAATTGGGCGAAAGCTTCGAGAAACAAGAGAATCCCGATGGCGGCAATTTTATCATGGATTGGCGGCGCCTCGCGAAGCGGGTGGAAAACGAACCTTTCCATTAACACTCCGAGAAGACCGACAACGATAATCGATACAAAAATGGCCAGCCAGTAATGAAGGCCGAATCTTGTCATCATCGTCAAGGTTATGTACCCACCCATCATATATAAAGCGCCGTGTGCAAAGTTTGGAATGTGCAGGATTCCATAAACTAGCGTTAATCCCAAAGCAACAAGGGCATACACGCTTCCAATGGTAAGACCATTAAACAATTGCTGAATGAGAATCTCCATAGCTCTCCCCCTTTAAAATGTGTCTTTTAATTGTGGGAGCCGTCCTATTTTGTTCCAGGACCGCTCCCCCGATTCTATTCATCTATCGGACATTATTTTTCAACCTTCTGCTTCTCCTCTTCCTGGAGGGTGCGCCATAGAATCTTGCCGCTTGAGGTCATTGGGAATGATTTTCTAAATTCTATTAATCTCGGGTATTTGTAAGCGGCCATGTGGTGTTTCGACCATTCGATAATCTCCTCGGCTGTGACTTTGTCCTCATAATCATCGTTTAAGATGACAAACGCTTTAACTGTTTCACCCCGTCTTGGGTCAGGGACGCCGACCACACAAGCCTGTTGAATCGCTGGATGTTTATATAGATAAGATTCGACTTCTGTCGGCCAAACCTTGAAACCGGAAGCATTAATCATCCGTTTAACGCGATCGACTATAAAGAAATAGCCTTCTTCGTCATAACGGCCAATATCGCCAGTCCGGAAAAATTTCTTTCCATCCAATTCAAGGAAAGCACTGCGGTTCTCGTCATCACGGTTATAATATCCAACCATGACCTGCGGACCATTGACAATAATTTCGCCAATTTCGCCAACGCCAAGCTCTTTCCCTGTTGCCGGGTCTATCACTCTCGCATCCACATCAAAGGCAGGAACGCCAAGACATTGCATTTTTGGACGGTTTGGCGGATTGAAATGAGTTTGCGAAATCGTTTCCGATAGTCCATAGCCTTCAACAAATCTCAACCCGGTCAGGTTAAACAATTTTTCGCCAACCGCTTCCGGCAGCGCGGCACCGCCTCCCGAAATCGAGGTAAGGGAGGCAATGTCCTCCGCTTTCAGATTTGGATTGGCAAGGAAATCGACAACCATTGTGGCAATCGTCACCCAATGGGTACAGTCCAGATTTTTAATCAACTCGACCGCTGCATCCCGGTTCCACCTCGTTAAGATCACCATTGGGCTGCCGCTGTAAATCGGCATGAGCATGCTGTGCACCATTCCCGTCACGTGGAAAAGCGGAAGTGTCGTCAGATGGGTGGAATTTGGCGTTGATGAAGACCAATGATAAGCCCCGACGATGTTGGCATTTACGGTCTGGTTTGTGTGCATGCAGCCTTTTGGCAGGCCGGTTGTACCGGAAGTATACGGCATGACGGCGAGGTCATCCGCTTTAGCAATGTGCTCAGACGGCTGTAACTTAGCCTCAATCGCCTCACGCCAGTAATAATGATTCGATTCATTGATCACGAGGCGCGGCATTTTCACCTCCTGTGGCAGCATGGCATCAAAGCCTTCCCCTTTATAGTCGGAATAGGCGGCCAACAACAGGTTTTCAAGCGAGGTTTCCCCCAATAATGGCCCAATCCGCTCGTATAATTCCTGGCCGGCGATGGCTGTCTTGATTCCGCAATCGCGGATGTAGAATTCCAGTTCACTCGCAACCAGCATCGGATTGATAGGAACGACCACGGCATTCGCCCGTAATATAGCATGGAAGCCAATCACAAATTGCGGCGAGTTTTGCATAAACAACAGCACTTTGTCCCCTGCTTTGACACTCAGCTTATGCTCAAGGTAGCCAGCCAGAGCATTTACTTCCTCATCCAATTGCTGGTAGGTCAATGCGTTTCCGTAATAGAAAATCGCTGTTTGGTCAGGATAACGGCTTGCTGATACCCTCAGGTGATCATAAAGAGAGGTTGCCGGTACTTTTAAAGATTTTGAGATTTTGGGCCAATGTTCAAAATGAAGAGTTAACAAGCAGGATCTCTCCTTTTTATTAGATTGCTAGGCATCTGCTTTAGCGCGTTTGTAAACGCTGTCATTTCGGGATATCCCGTTTAACATTAAATCAAGGAAGATCCCTGCCACTTTATCTTCTGACACTTCGCCATTTGGATTAAACCAGTAGTAACTCCAATTGGTGATGCCCAGAATTCCCATCGTTAAAATATCGGGGCGCAGGCCTTGTTTTATGTCTCCGTGTTCAATTGCCTTTTCAATAAATGTTTGTAGATTCAGGCGAAACTGCCTGCGTTTTTTCTTAATTTCAATCACGTTTTTTTCACTTATGTGTCGCATTTCCCTTGTGAAAATTCGGGCACTAGAAAGATCATTTCTAATTTTGTGAATAAGCATATAAATAATTTCATACAGCTTTCTGACAAAATCATAATCAGGATTTGATAAGATTTCCTCCTGCCGCTTGATCAGCCCCTCTATATACTGCAAATGAATTTCCTTCAACAACTCCTCCTTGCTGTTGAAGTAATAATAAAAAGTCCCCTTCGTCACACCCATCATCTGGACAATATCCTGAATCGAAGTTGACTTAAACCCATTCTGATCAAAAAGCAGGATACCCGCATCCATTAATTTCTGCTTCATAGGACGATTCCTTTCAGCCCAAACCATCGCGGTGCCTGACACCATTTCCTGTTTTTCCACTATTTAAACGAGGCGTAGTCAGCTATTGGTGCCTGACACCAATACTCACCTTCCTACCTATTAAATAGTGGAAATCTTGCTCTTGCGCCGCAGGCACCACGATGATTTTCTTGGTTATTCGCGTTCGATGATTGTTGCGATTCCTTGGCCGCCACCGATGCAGGCAGTGATAAGTGCGTATCTTCCGCCGCTGCGTTTTAGTTCGTAGCAGGCTTTGGTCATCAAGATGGCGCCGGTTGCTCCGAGCGGGTGTCCGTGAGCGATGGCTCCGCCATTGACGTTTACTTTGTCCATGTCCATCTCAAGCTCGCGGTTGCAGGCGATTACCTGGGCGGCGAAGGCTTCGTTAATCTCAATTATGTCCATGTCCTTTAATGACAGCCCCGATTTCTCCATTACTTTTCGTACTGCTGGAACTGGTCCGATTCCCATAATATTAGGATCTACACCAGCCACAGCATAATGACGGACTACCGCAAGCGGCGTCAGATTCAATTCCTCTGCTTTTTCTCTAGACATAATGACAAGGGCCGATGCAGCATCATTTAATCCTGAGCTGCTTCCCGCAGTTACCGTACCGCCTTGCAAGAAAGCCGGCGGCAGCTTGGCCAATGCTTCCAATGTTGTTTGCGGTCTTGGGTGCTCATCTGTCTTGAAAACAATCGGCTCTCCCTTTCTGACCGGAATGGCAATTGGCACGATTTGCTCATCATAGCGGCCTTCCTCCATGGCAGCTGCCATACGCTGCTGGCTTCTCAAGGCAAATTCGTCCTGCTCTTCTCTCGAAATATCGTATTTTTTTACCAGGTTTTCAGCGGTGATGCCCATTGGCGGGTCGCCGATTTCCTTTGGCGACAGCTGCGACTTTTTAAAGCTTGGCGGTGATGCACTATAAGCCTTTTCCGGGCGCTCCATCAAATATGGAGCCCGGCTCATGCTTTCCACTCCGCCAGCAACAAAGATATCCCCATCTCCGGCGCGAATCGCCTGAGCCGCCAGATTTACTGCATTAATCCCGGAACCGCATTGCCGGTCAACCGTAACTCCCGGTATATCCAATGATAATCCGGTCTGTAGTGCTGTTAATCTGGCAATATTGCCTCCGCCTGATAATACATTTCCAAAAATAACGTCATCTATCATTTCAGGTGCAATCTGCGCCCTTTTTACCGCTTCTTTGATCACTTCTGCGCCAAAGACATGGGCCGGAACACTTGCCAGTGCGCCCCCCTGCCTGCCTATTGCCGTTCTGACTGCAGAAACGATCACTGCATCTCTATTACTCAATTTCATTCCTCCTTGAAATTTAAAAATTACATCGCATGCGCGCCGCCATCAACGACGACAATATCCCCAGTCACAAAATCCGATGCAGGTGAAGCCAAGAATACGGCAACACCTTTGATGTCGGTATCCGAACCGAACTTGCCCAGTGGCGTTCCTTCCAAAATGGCCTGGCCGCCCTGGTCAAGCAAGCCCTTTGACATTTTTGTCGGGAAAAATCCTGGTGCAATTGCGTTAACATAAATACCATGCTGGCCCCATTTCACCGCCAAATCCTTTGTGAAGGTGACCACGGCACCCTTGCTGGCGTTGTAGCCAATCGCATTCATGTACTTTGGATTCGACCCTTTCAACCCGGCAACAGAGGCAATGTTGATAATCTTGCCGGCCTTTTGCTCAATCATCACACGGCCAACCGCCTGTGACATTAAAAACGTCCCCGTAACGTTAACGTTCATCACCTTTTGCCAGGCTTCTAGTGGCATTTCTTCAGCAGGAGCTCCCCAGGAGGCTCCGCTGTTGTTGACTAGAATATCAATCCGCCCAAACTTCTCCATCGTCTTCTCTACCACATTCCGGACATCTTCCGGATTGGCCACATCACATTTTAAGGCAAGGCTTTCGACGCCTAGTTTTTTCAATTCTTCACTTACTTCTTGGCAAGCCTCCAATTTACGTGAACAAACTACGACATGGGCGCCTGACTCAGCAAATCCTTCGGCAATTTGTTGGCCCAAACCGCGGCCGCCGCCGGTTACAATCGCAACCTTCCCAGTCAAATCAAACAGTTGTTTAATATGCATCCTCTAATCCTCCTAAACGGTCATTAACGGTATTTTTTCAATTCGTATCTGGCAATCGCCCGCTTGTGGACTTCATCCGGACCATCGGCCAAACGGAGCGTGCGGATATTGGCCCAGCTTGCGGCAAGCGGTGTGTCATCACTGACACCTGCGGCTCCAAACGCTTGAATGGCCCGATCGATGATTTTTAACGCCATATTAGGGGCAACCACTTTAATCATGGCAATTTCGCCTTTTGCTTCCTTATTGCCAACGGTATCCATCATGTAGGCGGCCTTCAAGGTCAACAAACGCGCCTGTTCAATGTCAATTCTTGCTTCGGCAATCCATTCCTGGATGACGCCTTGCTCCGCCAATTTTTTACCGAATGCCGACCGTTCCTGAACCCGCTTGCATAGCAGCTCAAGCGCCCGCTCTGCAGCACCGATTGTTCTCATGCAGTGGTGAATGCGGCCTGGTCCTAGACGTCCCTGAGCAATCGCAAAGCCCTTGCCTTCGTCCCAAAGCATGTTGGAAGCCGGAACCCGGACATCCTTATATTCAATCTCGGCATGGCCGTGTGGAGCGTGATCATAGCCAAATACCGGCAATATTCTCTTAATCGTTACCCCAGGGGCATCCAGCGGAACAAGAATCATCGATTGCTGTTCATATGTCGGAGCATCCGGGTCGTTTTTCCCCATGACAATCGCAATTTTACAGCGCGGGTCTCCAGCGCCTGATGACCACCATTTAGTTCCATTGATGACATACTCATCGCCATCGCGGATAATGCTTGCTTGAATATTGGTAGCATCCGAGGAAGCAACATCCGGTTCAGTCATCGAGAAGCAGGAACGAATCTCACCATTAAGGAGCGGCTTCAGCCATTTTTCCTTATGCTCTTCCTTACCATAGCGAACAAGGACCTCCATATTCCCGGTATCCGGTGCTGCACAGTTAAATACTTCCGGAGCAATCGAGGACCGGCCCATGATTTCGCAGAGCGGCGCGTATTCCAGGTTCGTCAAACCTGCACCATACTCGCTTTCAGGCAAGAATAAATTCCACAACCCTGCCTGTTTGGCTTTTTCCTTTAATTCTTCCATAATCGGCGGAACCGATGAAAACGGATCATTTTTATCAATTTGGTCATGATATACTTGTTCATTTGGATATACATACTCTTCCATAAAGTCAGTCAGCTTTTTTTGTAATTCCACTACCTTATCGGTATAACTAAAATTCATCCTATTCCACTCCTCTTCGGGTTTAACATACTAACTAGTTAGTATGTGGATAACCCTATAATATTAGAAATTTTTCGAATATTCAACATCCATTTTTCGTCATTTTTTTCATTAAATATAGTAGAAACATATTAATATTGACGAGACTTCAAACTTATCCATTTACTCTTAGCTAATAATCCCTGCCAAAGCTATAGCAGTGTACTATTATTTCGAAAAAATTTATACATTTTCTGCCACGGCACAGATTTGTTGTGGCCAATACTATTTATCTAGCAATTTTATAAACTCCCGTTCCCTTGGCAATGAGCTGCTGCTGTTCATCTGTTATTTTCGCTTCCACCGTTGCCAACTTATATCCCTGTTGAAGCACCTTTGCCCTGGCAAACAGGTTGCCGGACACGGATGGGGCGAAATAGTGTACATCCAAGTTCAATGCAGAAACGCTGCACTTGTACAGGTTGCGTAAAACCACGGTCTGGACGGCGTCAAGTATAGAGGCATGGACACCGCCATGAAGCGTTTTATTTGTATTTAACAAGTCTTGCTTTAACGGAAGCTTCAGCACAATTTCGCTGCCTTCCTCTTTGATAAATTCAAACCCAATATGTTTGAAAAAGGGGTTATTTTCAAGTCTTTGCTGAAACTCTGATTGCAATTTTAACAATCCCCTCCCTCCTTTATGTCTTTTCTAGGCGTTGTCTTAAAGGTGCCGATTCCTTTGGCAACCAAACCGCGGTTTTGATCGTAAATCATCCCTTCTGCCGTGACATATTTTCCTTCTTCTTTTAAAATGTTCGTTTCAGCATGATAGGCTTCTTTTGGCAGAAGGTCCAAAAATGAACAATTCAAATTAATGGTCGCCGCAAACGAGTTTGTTGCGAGCGAGACGGTCGCCCCCATCGTAATATCGAGCATCGTGGAAAATACGCCCGGATGAATCGTGCCATCCTCCTGGAGCAAGTGCTCCTGCAACGGCAATGCCAATTCAAATTTATCGGTGATGGTGCTGTTAAATCCCATGTACTCAAAAAAAGTCGATTTCGTTTCCGGCGTTCTCACAAGCAAATTCCTTTCTAGTTATCTATTGATTCAACCATAATAGCCATGCCCTGACCGCCGCCTACACAAAGAGTAGCAATCCCCCGCTTTTCACCACGACGAATCATTTCGTAAACCAATGTCGTCATAATTTTTGCCCCAGTAGCACCAAGCGGATGCCCCAACGCAATCGCCCCGCCGTTTACATTGACGCGGTTCGGATCAAGCTTCAATTCACGAATGACTGCCAGCGCTTGTGATGCAAATGCCTCATTGAGCTCGATTAGCCCTATATCAGCTATCGTCAGCCCAGTGCGTTGGAGCAGTTTTTTCACCGCCGGAACTGGTCCAATACCCATTATCTCTGGCGAAACGCCGACACTGGCCCAATCGACGATTCTTGCCAGCGGCTTCAAGCCTAATTTTTCAGCATGCTGTCCTGACGTCAAAACACAAGCGCTGGCGCCGTCATTTCGGCCGCAGGCATTCCCGGCAGTGACCGTTCCGTTCTCCTTAAAAACGGGTCTAAGTCTGGCCAATGCCTCCCTTGTCGTTTCGGGTCTTGGATGTTCATCCTCGGCAAAGACAATGGAACCTTTTTTTCCTTTGATCTCGACCGGCACAATTTCATCCTCAAAGCGCCCTTCACTGATTGCGGTTGCAGCACGACGCTGGCTTTCCAATGCAAACGCATCCTGGTCTTCACGGGAAATGGCAAACCGTTCAGCGACATTTTCAGCGGTGATGCCCATGCCAAGCCCGCTGCCGTAAATCTCCTGCGGCTGCTGTCCAGCCTCGGTATTGGAATCGACCAATTTGGGATTGTCGCCGCCAAAACGGGAGTTTCTCAAATAAATAGGGGCATTGCTCATGCTTTCTGTTCCGCCTGCGACGACGATCTCCGCTTGACCAAAAGCGATTTGCTGGGCTGCAGATGCTATCGCCTGCATTCCCGATGCACACAAGCGATTGATTGTAAACGCCGGTATACTTTCCGGGACCCCTGCCCTTAAAGCCGCTACCCTGGCGACATTAGAGGATTCAGTTGATTGCCTTACTTCTCCCAATACCACTTCATCTACTTGTTCAGGGGTAATTCCAGCTCGGTTAATCGCCTCTTTAATAGCGATTGCGCCCAATTGGCCTGAATTAAGACTCTTTAAGGCGCCTCCATATCTCCCGACGGGCGTCCGGACTGCACTTAAAATCACAATATCGGTTTCCATATAACCCCTCCTTTTTTAGCTATATTCTTTTTCTAGTTGGGCTGCAATGATGTTCTTTTGAATCTCCGAGGTACCCTCATAAATTCTCGTAATCCTGGCATCACGATAGAAACGTTCAATCGGATAATCGGCAATATAGCCAATTCCGCCGTGGACCTGGACCGCTTTATCAGCAACGCGGTTATAAACCTCAGAGCCGTAAAGCTTCAGCATCGCCGCTTCCTTGATGACCTTCATGCCTTGGTCAACCATCCAAGCAACCCGATAAGTAAATGAACGCAGCGCTTCAATTTCCACGGCCATTTCCGCCAGCATATGGCTGACTGCCTGGTTTTTGATAATCGGCTTGCCAAACTGGATTCGTTCCATCGCATACTTTGTTGACATATCAAGCAGCTTTTGGCAGGATCCGAGATTGCGAGACGCCAAGCCTGCCCGGCCATTGGCCAGAATTTTTAACGCATTGACATAGCCCTGGCCTTCTGACCCGAGGACATTTTCCACCGGAACCTCGCAATCTTCAAAAATCAATTCTGCCGAATGCGAACCGCGCAGGCCCATCTTCTTCTCAATCGCCCCTACCTTGAAGCCAGGGAAATCCTTTTCGACAATGAACGAAGTGATCCCCTTGGCCCCTTTTTCAGGGTCAGTGACCGCCATGACGGTAAACACACTTGCCTCGGTGGCATTGGTAATGTAGTGCTTCAGACCGTTCAGGATATACTTGTCGCCTTTTCTGACCGCCGTGGTTTTTAAATTGGCGGCATTGGATCCCGCTTCAGGCTCGGTCAACGCAAACGCGCCGATTTTCTCTCCGCTCGCCATCTCTGGCAGGTACTTTCTTTTTTGTTGTTCATTCCCCATTTCAACAATTCCAACGCTACCGATTCCAGTGTGGGCGCCGATCAGCGTCGTATAGCCATTATGGGTTTGGCCGATTTCCTCATAAAGCGCACATTTTCCGACCATGCCAATCCCAAGCCCGCCATATTCTTCAGGAATGCTTAACCCGAACAGGCCCATTTCCTTCGACAGATTAATAACGCGTTCTGGGATTTGGTTATCTTCTTCAATTTGCATCGCCACAGCTTCGACTTCTGTTTGGATAAATTCTCTTACATTCTTTTTTAAAAAAAGAATGTCTTCATCTAATTCGAAGTTCATTACTGGATTCCTCCATTATGCCTTTGTCTTATTCGTTGCTTCTTCTACCAATATCCGCTTCAATAGTTTTCCGACTGAATTTCTTGGCAGCGTATCGCGCACCTCAAATTGCTTTGGTACTTTGTATCGGGTCAAATGCCGATAGCAGTGCTCCCGCAAATCGTCAAAATCAATAGCGATGCCCGGTTTGGGTACGATATAAGCAGTGACTGTTTCTCCAATTTCCTTATCGGGGATGCCGACAACTGCCGCTTCCAGTACAGCGGGATGTTCATATAAAACACCCTCCACCTCTTGGGGGTAGACATTAAATCCGCCGACAAGAATCATTTCCTTTTTCCGGCCGACAATATAGAAATACCCTTCTTCATCCATCGTTGCGAGATCACCGGTATAAAACCAGCCATCACGAAGGGCATTCTGCGTTTCTTCCGGCTTATTCCAATAGCCAAGCATCACCTGCGGACCTTTAAGTAACAATTCCCCAACCGCTCGTTCCGGTACATCTTCGCCATTGTCATCGACAATTCGGCAATCGGTTTGGCGGAGCGGAATCCCGATGCTGCCAATTTTTGACACGCCATCAGGCGGGTTGCGGTGGGTCGTGGGCGAGGTTTCTGACAGACCGTAGCCTTCTCCGACAGTGACACCGGTTAAACGCTCGAACTTCTTCATAATCTCGATCGGCAGGGGGGCCGAGCCGCTTGTGCACATTTTAAAGCAAGTCAAATCGTAGCTTTCAATGTCCGGATAATGGGCGAAAGCGTGATACATTTTTGGGACACCCGGAAAGAGGGTCGGCCGATATGTTTCAATCTGCTTCAGGACCTTTTCCACCTCAAACTTGTTGACCAACAGATTCGCAGCCCCAATGTAAATACTGAGATTCATGCCGCTTGTCATCCCATAAACATGATAAAGCGGGGTGGCAGTTAGAATGGTCTCCGCACCTGTTAGCATGCGTTCTCCGTAAAGCGCCTTGCTTTGTATGACATTGGCGATTAAATTATAGTGGGTCAGCATTGCGCCTTTCTTTTTCCCGGTTGTGCCGCCGGTATATTGAATGACTGCAATATCCCTCCGCGCCTCAATCGGGCAGTTTTGAGCCAAAGGAACGCTTCTTTCGATTAATTCCGGCAAACCTGGATATCCGGCTCCATTAGCCGTTATAAATATTTCTTTAAAAGAGTAGTCTTGGACTTGGGACACTTTTTCAAGACATTCAGGCTCTGTGACCAAATAGGTCACCGTAGCATCATTAAAAATTTCCAGCAGCTCTCTCACGGTATAGTGCGGGTTGATTTGTACAATCATCAGGCCAAGCTTCAAGGAAGCGTAATAGGAGACGACATATAGCGGGTGATTGGATACCATTAAGCCAAGGCGCTCTCCTTTTGCCGCACCAAGCTGCTTCCATGCTCCCGCAAGCCTGTCGACCATATTTCTCAGTTGTAAGTAGCTGATTTTTTCATTTTCAAATATAATCGCAGTGTGTTCAGGATATTTTTTTGCGGCACTATCCAAAAGGGAATATAAGTTTTTTTCTGGAATTTCGAAGTCAAGATTGATTGACGATGGATAATGCCCGAGCCAAGGGCGGTCTTGTGGTATTTGCAAACTCATCACCTCTCCATTACCTTGTTTGATAGTTTAATAGACGATAGACGGTTTCAAGGACAGGTGTTTCAACCTTTAACGCTTTGCCCTTTTTCACGACGTACCCGCATATGGATTCCAGTTCAAGCGGTTTGCCTTTCAGCCTATCCTGCAGCATCGAGGTTTGATGATCCTTTGCCATTTGCCCTTGAGCCATGATGGTTTCATCGTAATCATCCTCAAGCTCAATTCCGGCTATTTTGGCGACTGCCAACGCTTCCTGGCAAATTTTCACTGCTGTCCTTTTCAATCCTTCATCCTCGTAGATTGCGCCAACCTTCACTTCCATCAAGGCTGTTAATGGATTAAACGTGACATTCCAGAGAAGCTTTTTCCATTTTATTTTTAAGATATCGCGGGTTGGAAAGGCTTCTACTTCAGCAGCATTGAACAATGCGGCAATCTCCGCAGCTTTGGTGGTCATTCTGCTGTCGAGAGATCCAATCACAAGCTTTGGCGAATAGCCGATTTGCTTAACGTCACCAGCGGCCGTGATGTGGGCAGAAATATAAGCGGCCGCTGATAAAACGCGGTCTTTTCCAAACACTTCAGCAAGAATCTCTTCATTATCAACGCCATTTTGCAGAGTCATTACCAAGCACGTTTTCTTTAAAAATGGATGCAAGTTGGCTGCGACTTCTGCAGTTGCGGTTGCCTTGACGGCAAATAGCAGCAGATCAACGTCTGAAAAATCCTGATATCGGTCTGTGAATTGTTCGGTTACGGTGAAGGAATCCTCGCTTGCCTCGATTGTTAATCCTTTTTCCTGCATACGGCGCAAATTGGTTTCCCTTGCAAAAAAAATCACTTCATTGCCGGCTCTCTTTAAAAAGCCGCCGTAATATCCGCCGACCGCGCCAGTTCCGGCTACACCTATTTTCATGTTGCGTTCCTCCAGGTAATATGTAGTTGGTCCGAAAGACTTACTTACAGCCTTTCGGACCAATATTTTAATCTAATAGATCTGGCTGTTCCTTAACGATTCGGTTCCACAATGGCTGGAATTGGAACCAGCCGGCGTCGGAGGTTCCGACTGTGTCATAAGTAGCCTTGGCATCTTCGTCACCGATGATGACCGGCTTACCCACCCCTTCCGCCACCAATTGGGCCTGGCAGGAGCGCTCCATTGTAATGAACCACCAAGCCGCCTCATCGACAGATTTGCCGACGGTCAACAATCCATGGTTCCTTAGAATGCAAGCTTTATTGTCTGCTAAGGCCTCGCCGATGCGCCGGCCTTCCTCAATATCCTTGACCACGCCGTTAAAGTCATCGTAAAGAGAATGGTCCTGATAAAATGCACAGGCATCCTGGGTGATCGGATCGAGCAGGCGGCCAAGTGACGACCATGATTTTCCATAAACCGAATGTGCATGGGCAGCGGCAATAATATCCGGACGGGCCTGATGGACTTGCGAGTGAATCGCAAATGCTGCCCGGTTGACAGGATAATTCCCTTCCACGACTACCCCGTCATGGTTACATAAAATTAAATCCGAGGCTTTGATTAAGCTAAAATGCATGCCAAAGGGATTTACCCAGAAATGGTCCTTATGTTCCGGGTCGCGGGCCGTGATATGTCCAGCAACACCTTCATCAAAGCCAAATTTTGAAAAAAGGCGGAAAGCAGCAGCGAGCTTTTGTTTCAAATGCAGCCGTTCCTCTTCAACAGAGGCAAAAACAGGCGGCTTATAACTCAATTTCATTTTGACCGTCATACCATCATCCCCTAGATTCAGGTTATAGTAAGAAACCCAGCATTAAGAGGGAGGTCCTTCTATCGTGCCGGGTTTTGCCTTGCGAATTCAGCTGTCTGTCATGTTAGTAAAGTTGGTATACTACCTCGCCTTTTAAAACATCTTTCTCATTTTGGTTCACGGCACGGACATCAAAGCGGAGGTCATTTCCTTGTTTTTCGATCAATGTTGCTTTAAGGGTAACGACATCATTTAAAAAGACCATCCCTCTAAAACGGATTGTATAATCTTTAACGAAGCCTTCCTCATAATACTCGGTGAACAACTTGGCAAGATTGCCCATTGTCCACATGCCATGGGCAATGATTCCTGGCAGGCCGGCCTTGGCTGCTTCCTCATCAATGGTATGAATTGGATTAAAGTCGCCCGACGCACCAGCATATTTGATTAGGTCCAGTCTGGAAACTGGCGCTAACTGAATTTCCTGAACCGTTTCGCCTGTCTGTAATACTGCAAGAGAACTCATTTTGTTAACACCTTCCTTACTGCTTCAGAAATCACGACTGTTGAACTGGAAGTGAAGATGGTGTTTCCATCAACATCAACACCGACATTTTCAACGACCAAAAAGCCCATTTCTCCAAAATTCCCTTTTTTCTCAAAATAATTCTTCACTTGGGAATAGCAATAAACCTCCTCGCCAACATATAGCGGGCGAACATAGTGGAAGGACTGCTCCCCATGAATCAAACCCTTGTTCGGCAGATGCAAGCCTTCGATTACCCCGTAATCGAACACCCTTGGGAATGTTGGCGGGGCGATATTCTTTCCATAGCGGGAAAGCCGCCCAGTATCTTCGTCAAAATAAATCGGATGAAGGTCACCGATGGCTTCGGCAAATTTCTTGACCGCACCGCGTTCTACCACGTTTTTTACTTTGTCTGATTGCTTGCCAATTTGATCTTTGAACAATTTGATTCACCTCCTAATTATTAACACTTAGGTCCGCCGGCAACATAAATAACTTGACCATTCACAAACGAAGACTTTTCATCGGCAAAGAATGCGACAGCGTTAGCGATATCGGCTGGCTTACCGCTTCTGCCGACAGGAATAGCCGCGACACTTGCCTGAATCATTTGTTCAAAAGAAACCCCGATTCGCTCTGCGGTGGCCTTGGTCATATCCGTTTCGATAAATCCTGGGGCAACTGAGTTTGCGGTGATGCCATAACGACCCAATTCAATTGCTAGCGTTTTTGTAAAGCCCTGTAAGCCTGCTTTTGCGGCTGCATAGTTGGCTTGGCCACGATTGCCAAGTGCAGAGGTTGAAGAAATATTGATGATCCGGCCATACTTTTGCTCTACCATATATTTTTGAGCGGCCCGGGCTGCATTAAAGGAACCTTTTAAATGCACATCCATGACTGTCTGCCAATCGGCATCTGTCATTTTGAACAATAGATTATCACGGATCACTCCGGCATTATTGACTAGAATGTCAATCCGACCAAAGGCATCATGCGCCTCTTTAACGGCCGCCTCTACTTGCTCAGGGTCTACTACATTGGCTACCTTTGCATACACTTCATAGCCTTTTTCTTTTAATTCACTTGCTGTTTCACTTAATGCCTCTTCATTTAAGTCAATCAGTGCAACCTTTGCTCCTTCTTCCGCAAAAAGCTCTACGATACCTTTGCCGATTCCGCGGCTCCCCCCCGTAACAAACGCCACTCTTCCTTCAAATCTTCCTGCCATACCTGTATTCCTCCTCAAAACTATTATCAAGTAGTTATATTAGATAACGCTTTCAAAATATCCTTTAAATATTTTGACCTATTTTCACATGACCTTTGATCAGGTTACGAGAAATGATCATTCTTTGAATTTCATCTGTACCATCGTAAATTCTCCAAAGCCTTGCTTCACGGTACCAGCGCTCAATCGGCAATTCACGTGTATACCCCATACCGCCATGAATTTGCATCACCTTGTCAACAACACGGTTCCCCATATTTGCCCCGTACAATTTAGCCATTGAAGCCAAGTGACGATTATCTTCGCCTTGGTCTAGCGTCCAAGCAGCGTTTAGCACAAGCCATCTAGCTGCTTCAATGTCCACAGCACTATCGGCAATCATCCATTGAATCGCCTGGCGCTCAGCAATAGGTTTTCCGAACGTCACTCGCTCTTTGGCGTAATCAATCGCCATTTGCAGCAGGCGTTCTGCGGTTCCGACTGCTCTTGCACCGACAACCCATCGTGCAAAACCGATCCACTCAAGTCCGAGATTGTAACCCTTGTGCAATTCGCCAAGAATGTTTTCTTCTGGGACGCGTACATTATCAAATACCAAGCCGGCTGGACCCCATTCTCCCATCGTATGTATATACTCTGATTTCCAGCCCATGTCACGGTCAACAATAAAGCAGGTTACCCCTTCGCGGCCTCTTGTTTTTTGATGCATTTCTTTGTCAGTAATGGCAATCGCCATAACGAAGTCGGCTTCATTCCCGCCAGTAATGAAGGTTTTCTCGCCGTTTAATACCCAATCATTTCCATCCCTTACGGCAGTCATCTTAATATTTTGCGTATCGGATCCTGCACCAGGTTCAGTCATCGCAAAACATGACTTCTTTTCACCATTGATGGTTGGGATGAGGTATTTTTTCTTTTGCTCTTCATTGCCATAATAAAGGATATTGTCTGCCGAACCGCCGAAGGTGAACGGAACAAACGTTTTTGAGATTTCCATGTAAACAAGCGCCATCATCATCTGTCCAAGATTTGCGCCGCCATACTCTTCAGGTGTATTAATCCCCCAGAAACCGGCTTCCTTTGCCTTTAACTGGAGTTCTTTTAATTTTCCGGGAGGCAGGCTTGGCTTTCCTTCCCGCTCATTTCTTAACACGTCATTTTCGAGCGGCATTAGCTCTTTTTCAACAAACTTTCTAATTGTCTGCTGCACCATTTTTTGTTCATCCGTTAGACGCAAATGCATTTCATTCACTCCCTCATATTTTCTGGTAATCTAGTATTTTGCTGCTATTAATAATATGTTAGTCTTTTTCGAAACATACCTACCGGTTGGTATGTAATTTTATTCTATTTGGAAATTTCAGAAAATACAAGTTAAATTTGATAAAAAATTTAATTTTTCCATTTTGACTATTTTTCAGCCACATGACAAATGATAATTGTGATATTCCTAAATGAATATCCGTTTCAAAATCCTAGGATGAGGTGATTTGATGAGCTACAGAGATGGAATTGACCCACAATCTGGAAAGTTCCTCCATACTTGGACAAGGCCGAAACACCTGAAATCACAGTTAAACGGCCAAACTCGGGGCACTCAAACCTATATCATCTTAAGGAGCAATTCCAAGGCCCACCGCTGGTAGGGTGATTGGCGGAAGGAAACGTAAACCGGAGGCAGGTTCCCTGCTTTCACACCGAAAAACCTTTTCTCGGGGACTTTTTATACCGGGAAAAGGTTTTTCCCTTATTACTAAAGCTTATATTGATTTAGTTCAATTCAAGGTTTACTATAAATTTATTATCCCTTGGGAGTGAAAACATTATGTTTGAAGAATATATAGTGAGAGACGCAGGCCAAAATGATTTGCCGGCAATCGTTGAAATATACAATACAACCATTTCCGGGAGAATGGTTACTGCCGATACGGAACCGGTCAGCGTAGAGAGCAGACTGAGCTGGTTCCATGACCATACTCCTGGTTTTCGGCCCTTATGGGTAGTCGAGGACCAAGGGAAAATCTGTGCATGGCTCAGTTTTCAATCGTTTTATGGGCGTCCTGCCTATAATGCAACCGCTGAAATCAGCATTTACATTCATCCTGGCTACCGCGGCAAAAAACTGGGAAAATATCTGATCCAAAAAGCCATTGATGCCTGCCCAAATTTGAAAATCAAAACATTGCTCGGATTTATTTTTGCTCATAACGAACCAAGCATCGCCCTTTTTTCAAAGTTTGGCTTTGAAAAATGGGCTCACCTTCCACGTGTGGCCAAATTGGATCATATCGAAAGGGATCTCGTGATCCTTGGAAAAAGAATATACTAATTCCAAAAAATATTATTCCTTAATAAACTATTGTCTAGTAATATATTATAGAAGGAAACTATCTAAATCGAATGATCTTCCTTGAAGAAAAGGAGTCCGGAATGAGAAAAAAAAGGCTGATTATTCTATACTTCATTACTAGCTTAATTTGGATTTACTCCACTAATTATGTGATTAATCACTTTGTCCCATCCGGCCTCGTTTGGCAGCTGGAGAGGATGAAAGAAGTATTTTATGTTGTTGTTACTGGTGGATTTCTTTATTTCTTTATGAACAAGAGCAAGGAATTAAATGAATCAAAACAGGATCAAGAGCGACTTTCGACCTTAATCAATTCAATGGTTGATTTTGTCAACTTCAAAGATGGAGAAGGCAGATGGATTGAAGCAAATGAATTTGGGTTAAAATTGTTTCAGCTTGAACATATCGATTATCGAGGGAAAAAGGATTCAGAATTGGCACAGTATACAAATTTTTATGCTGAAGCCTTAATAAACTGTGAAGTAACCGATGAAGAGGCATGGAGAAATAAAAAAATTACCCGAGTTGAAGAGGTTCTGCCTGTTCACGATGGGTCAACAAAAATTTTCGATACCATAAAGGTCCCGCTGTTTAATCCGGATGGATCAAGGCAGGGACTCGTCATCATCGGACGGGATATCACGGAAAAAAGGGACATGGTACAACAACTGGAGGAACGGGAAGAACGGCTGCGCAGGACGGAAAAACTGTCGGTTGTCGGGGAACTGGCAGCCAGTGTCGCTCATGAAATTCGAAATCCGCTCACCTCTTTAAAGGGTTTTGTGCAGCTGATGCAGGTTGAAGACCCCAAGCACCAACTGTACTATCAAATTATGCATGATGAGCTAAATCGCATCAATTTCATTGTTGGGGAGCTGTTATTGCTAGCAAAACCGCAGCTGGTGAAATTTACAACCATTGAACTAAAAAAAATATTACATGATGTTATTTCCTTATTATCTACAGAAGCAAGCTTGTATAATGTACGAATAGAATCACATTTTCCTGACGAAAATTTTCCTATTGAATGTGAACCGAACCAACTGAAGCAATTATTTATCAATATCATTAAAAATGCAATCGAAGCATCTATTAATGGCGGCCAAGTTTCCATTTTTCTAGACAGGAGTGAAGACGATCAAGCCTCTATTTTGATTAAAGATAACGGCTGCGGCATTTCCGATGAAAGGCTAAAAAAAATCGGAGAACCGTTTTATTCCTCCAAGGAAAAAGGCACTGGTTTGGGATTGACGGTCAGCTTTAAAATTGTTCAATCCCATAAGGGAACGATCAAGTTTAACAGTCAAAAAAATCAAGGGACATCCGTTTCCATCAGCCTGCCGCTGACACAAGAAATTCCAATAGACAACGATCACAAAACTGCCTAGAGTATAACATCTTTAGGCAGTTTTTTTATGCATCTGCCCCGTCAGCCGTTTGCGATACATCTGGCAGGGACGACTGCTTTTGACTTATCTTCTTTCTTAAATAGGCAATCACCAGCAAAAGAACAGGGATAATAATCTGTAACGGCCAATGCAAAAAAATTGGCACCACATCAAGCCCTTCTTTGATATGCTCCATATAATTTTGGGCCATGACCATAGCCGCAAATAACACAATGGTCCCGATGGGAAGGGTTAATTTACGGTAGTCCTTAAAATTAAACAAATCTGCTGTCCCAATAACAGCTGCATAATAAAAGATGGCGACTTTGATAAAACCGGCAATCATTAAATAAAGCATAAACAATACATCAAGACGTTCAATAAATTGGGCCAGCTGTATCTTGCCAACCGTGGCAAGCAATGGGTAAGGAGCGCGGACAAATAAATCGACACCAAGAGTGGCTACATTTATAATAGAGGCAATCGTAATATTAATGCCACTCAACACCATGCCTAATATGCACATCACCCTTGCTTTCTCCGGTTTGTTTAAATAAGGCAGCAGCATGGTGAAAACAATCATCTCACCGAATGGAAAAGTGAGTGTTTCCCGCATTGTCGTTTTCAAAATGGGCAGCCAGCCATTTTCCACCATTGGTTTTATATTCTCCAGATGGATTAGACCAGAAAATATAATTAGAAAAAATCCGGCAATGGCCATCAAATATACCACTACAAAAAATAATTCCCCTACTCTAGCAATCACTTCAAATCCCTTATTGATCGCATAGAGAATCGTTATCATTAGGACGGTTATTAAGAAAATCAACGGTGTGTTGGTATAGATGGTAGCGGTTAATAACTCGCCAAAATCCCTTAGAACACGGCCCGCAATATAAATAAAATATACTATATACAATAGTGCCAGTATTCGTCCCATCCATTTGCCAACGATCTTTTGGACATAACTTGTCAGCGGGAGGTCAGGGTAAAACAAAAATAAACGGTGATAGACAATAAATAACGTGATCCCTCCGATCATCCCAAGTAAAATGGTTATCCATGCATCTTGCTTTGCAGTGCTGGCCAACCCGACAAGGATGGCACTGCCCATTTCAAACAAGACGACGACGACAAACAATTGTTTAGCGCTGATTTTTGCTTTTTCCATAACCAACCCCCTCTTGTTATTTATCTAAATTAATAAAGAATGGATTATTTCGTACTCCGGCCTCCCGGAAATATGTATTCACCTTTATTTCGAATTCCATTTCCGCAAAATGGCTGTCCCAATTCTTTTTTATTTTTTTCCAATAGGCAGGGTTGTTACGATGCACTCTTTCGCCGATCCCGAAAATATCAGCCTTTAGTTTCTGAGTTTCCCGGATCGACGATTCAATGCTCTGCTTGATTTGTTTGGCGGCTGCTTTCTCGAGCATTTCTGTGTTAAGTGGGTTGGTAATATCAAAATCGGTATTAATCTCACTAAGCTTAAAGATGGTTTTTACGTTAACCGTTGCAACAGGCTTGCTATTCTTCAGTGATACTGAAATTGATGTATCTGCCAAATATGGTACTACACTTACAGCATCTTTCTTTCCCTTCAAGCTAAAATCGACATAGGTACCTTTCATTTTATTCATCATCCAAAGCGCGCCACGGGCTTTTTCATTGCTCAGCCAGCCTGCCAATTTTCCATTTTTCATTACCGCCAGGCCATCTGCGGTCACCACGGTTGGAGGTTTGGTTTTATTAATATTTTCCTGAGTTGTGCCTTTATTGGGGTCCCCTTCAATCACAAATCCGCTGATGACAGGTTCTTTCCCTGGGCTTACGATGCCCGAAAGGACGTCATCGATGTTAATTTTATAATTTTCACCCAATCGTTGCTGGGTTGCTTCCAGTGTTTTTGTAAATTTAAGGACCGGAATCTTATCCAGATTGGTAAGGATTGAATTCATTTCCTCCGCTCTGGCATTCTTCGCAATAACCATGTTAGTAGTTGTCCGTAGTTCGGGATCCCGATCCAAGGCATCCATAATATCCAAAATTCCTTCTTTGGCAAGCTCTTCGCTAATGATCAGGATATTGGTATGGGCAAAGTAAAGGACCCGGGGTATCATTTTTTTAGCCTTTCTGCTGGCTTCGGTCAAGGTATCTCCCGAACTTTTATAGACGACAACAGGAGGACCCTTCCCCCCTCCGGAACTTTGTGCAGAACCAACATTTGATGGGACAACGACTTGAAACGTAACATCATATTTGTCACCATTTTTGCCTTTATCAATTCCAATCGCCATCACAAAGGCCAATTCTGTCAGTTCCTTCTGATTCCAGCAGCCTGAAAGCATTGGAGCAAAAGTTAAAATGAGCAATGCCGTTGCAATCCGATTCTTCATGATGAATCCCCCTTTGGCGGGTCAGGCTTCTGGTTCGTCCCGGTTCTTACTCGGTTGTCTTTACTCATAAACTTCGGCCGTTTCTTCATTGCCCATACAGGATAGCGAATAAATACATCCTGCTGCCCATCCCAGCTGAATGGAGCTAATGGCATCATGTACGGAATACCAAATGAGCGCAATGAACACAAATGGATCGTTAGAATCATTAACCCAATCATGATTCCGAAAAAGCCGATAAAGGCTGCCAAAATCATCAGGGCAAAGCGAAGCAGTCGGGCCGATATGGCCATGGCAAATACCGGAGTTGAAAAATTTGCAATAGCTGTAATCGAGACGACAATGACCATGACAGGGGAAACAATGCTCGCCTCAACAGCTGCCTGTCCAATGACCAAGGCACCTACAATCGAAACAGCTTGTCCAACAGCTCTCGGGAGACGAAGACCGGCTTCTCGCAATATTTCAAACACAATTTCCATCATTAACGCCTCGACAAATGCGGGAAAAGGAACATTTTCCCTTTGCGCAGCAATCGCAATAGCCAGGGTAGTCGGGATCATCTCCTGGTGAAAGGTAGTGGCCGCAATGTATAGGGATGGTCCAATCAGTGCAATAAAAAAAGCCAAAATCCTCAATAACCGAATACTTGTAGAAAGATCAAACCGGGAATAATAATCATCAGGAGCCTGAAAAAATTGAACAAATATCGCCGGGACACTCAAAACAAACGGACTCCCGTCCACAATAATTGCCACCCTTCCCTCTAGAATCTGAGAAGAAATGACATCCGGCCTTTCAGAATGAAAGGTGGTCGGAAACGATGTCCACGTTTGATCTTCAATTAATTGTTCCAAATAGCCTGAATCCATAATGGAATCGATCTCAATCCGATTTAATCGTTCCCTAACCTCATTAACAATTTTATCGTTCGCGATTCCTTTAATATAAAGAATAGCCATATCGGTCCCAGTTACCGTACCAATCTTCATCGGTTCAACCTGTAAGTTAGGACTTTTGATCCGCCGCCGGATTAAAGCGGTATTAGTCCTTAGCGTCTCTGTAAAGGAATCCTTCGGACCGCGAATGGATAATTGCTGTGTCGGCTCTGAAATAGCGCGTTTGTCCCCGCCCCTTGTCTCACAGCTAATCGCTTTGTTATATCCATTTAAAAATATCAGTGAACACCCGGATAATAATGAATCATAAAGGTCCTGCCAATTTTTGATGGTTTTTACAGAACCAAGGGCTATGGTTTTGTCTAACATAAACTGAAACAAATCAAAATCCGGTTTTTCACAAGTCACATCCGAACTCATGATGGTTTCAATCAGAAAATCACTAATCCCCTTCCCATCAACCAGTCCATCAATAAAGACAAGGGCCCCGGGATATGGACCGATTTTCAGTTCCCTAATGATCAAATCAGAACTATTTCCCATTTCTTCTTTGATTCTGCTGATATTATCCCGATAATCCCGACAAATCACCAATTCCTTTGGTTCGGACGGATCCAGCTTTTGGCGAAGATTATCATTTTGATTTGATTTTTGTTTTTTATTAAATAAGTTGGATAGTTTTTTCACCACACAAATTCAGCCCCGTTTATACACTTGCTTTAATTATGGTTATGTTATCCAAAAACACTTGATTTATCCATAGAACAGGATATGTCGATTAACCGGGGACTGCATAATAGAGGAGGGGAATGAAACAATAATGAAAAGTCGAGTAGAGGGTGGAAGCGATGAAAACGGTTCTGGTTTATTTCCTATTGACTTTAGCCACATTATCACTCATTATTTTGATGGATTTAGTCCTACATTTTCCTTTGTCTGATATTATGTCGAAAGAACTAAAACCATTTAAAGTAACAGAGGTAACAAACTATGTCATTTTGGGAGTGTTTGGTAGTTATTTTGTGTTAAAGTCTGGCATTAAATATGTTCAAAAAATAAGAAAAAAAACAAATGAAAACTCGCCGTCTTAGAAGGCGAGTCTTGTTTTTACAACCGTATATCTTCTTCTTTTTTCCTTGATTTCCAAGTTCTAAACCAGCGCATAATCCTCTCGCGCAAATTTCGTTCCTCTCGTACCTTTTTACCGTATAGATAACGATTCCATATATAATAGATTACTTCCTCACATACAACTAATATCACAAAAAATGCCGCAATCCAGTACCACATTGTACAAAACCTCTTTTCCAAAAGGATATTTCATCCTATTCTAAAAATTGGTGTGGAATTCCGACCTTTTGCAACTCTATAATTTTATTTTATCAAACTTCTCCGAATTTCTAAAATAATTAGATAGCTTCGGCATTTTTTGTTTGATTATTCAAATAAATTTTATTGCCTGCGGTAAAAAATATCATGCTGCCAAGGGTGACAAGCGAAATGATCCAAAACATCCATTGCCCCTGTAGATGAGTTAACAGGAAGCCCCCAAAAATAGGCCCAAGGAAGTTGCCAATCTTGCGAAATTGACCTGCACCAAAATATGTTCCCCGTAAATGTTCAGGTGCCAACTGATCCATCATCATATTATTAGCAGGAAAAATTAAGATTTCACCAATGGTTAAAATCGCCATGGCGATAACAGCGGTAACCCATCCGCTTGCAAAGCTAAAGCCAAGTAAACCGGAAGCAATAAAAATGGCTCCAAAAGCCATTCCTTGCATGAGGCTGAATCTCTCGGCAAAATGGCTGATTGGCATCTGCAGAAATACGACCATTACTGCATTAATCGTAAGTAGCACCGAGAAAATTACGACGCCATTCTCCAATGATTTTTCCAAGAATTGCGGCAAGTTCGAATCTATTTGCACATATCCGATATTGATTAATATAATCCCTATTATTAAAAATCTTAAAGCCTTATCTGTCTTGATAATTTTAAATGCATCTACAAAAGATACAGTTTTGTTCGCCAGTTCAAGTTTAGCAATGCCTAGTTTCTTCATTAATAATGATAGCACGATAGCATAAAGCAAATAGGTTGTTGCTGTAATGGCGAAAGAAAGATCGGGCGATGAATTGGCCAAAAAAGCTCCGATTAGCGGACCAACAGAGGCCCCGATATTCATAGCAGTATATCTAAGAGAATATACTTTCATGCGAAGCTTTTTTTCAGTCAAGTCAGCCATTAATGCTTGTGCGGTTGGTTCAAAGAATGAACCGCAAAGCCCATTTAATGCGTTTAGCAGAATAAACCAACCTTGGCTGCCAGCAATCATAAAGCCAAAGTAAACAAATCCCAAGGCAAAAAGAGCGGTTAACATAACTGGCTTTCGGCCGATTCGGTCAGACAGATGACCTCCAATAAAGCCTCCGACCGTGGCCATTAACGGACTCATCCCCACCGTTATCCCGATAATAACGGGGGATATTTCCATATGTCTTGATAAATAAATGGACAGAAACGGTATCGTCATGTAGGCTGAGCCTCTTGATAGCACGGTTCCGATTAATAATACTAATACAATCGGATGAAATTGCTTAAAATAGCTGCTAACTTTGTTCATATGTAACTCCTTGTAAATAGAAAGACTATTTTTCTAGTTAACTATTTTATCCAGAAAAAGTAAAGTTTTTTATCCTGTATATGTAAAAAGCCAGTTCCTATTGAACTGGCTTCATCGGATTAATTCGGATCTTTGTATTGTAATGCCCGTTCGCTATCGCCATATCCTTTGGTCGTCGGATCCTGTACAATTCCTAGCATTGACAATAGGACAAAGACTGCATTAGCCAGGGTAATGACCCAATCCTCTAACGCTTTGGAAATTTGGAAATCGGTAATTCCCATTGAATTTAACCCGCCCAACACAATTTGCGCAACGATAAACATCTGCGATATAAAGGCAATCACCCAGTTACGGTTACGAAAGCGAACCTTCCAGTTGATCAATCGTCCCATCCCCTTCCTAAAATGCTAATCTACCTTTCTATTAATATATGCTTGTAAGGGAAAGGGTTGTCCACGATTATCATGGGTTCTCAAATTTTACTTTTCCCAATAATCCGTAAATGGTCACATAAAGGCTTTTGTTGGTCTTTTTTGATAAGTATCTTTATAATATAAAAAACGAAAATCCTTTAAAGGTTAGGAGATCACTATGGACAAGCTGCGCCCATTTTGGGAAATAATCGTCCGTTTCTGGAAAAGAAGACATCTTACACAAATTTTGTTATTAATCGGATTGGTCGTTGTGTTATCAACGATTTCATATTTTGGCTGGCTTGCCTCTAGGGCAAATGTCCAGTCATTGAAAGAAGGCTTAAGTCAGCCTACCATCATATATGATCATACTGAAAAAGTGGCCACGAATGTTGCCACCAATCGAACAAAGGGTGTCAAAATTGAAGAGCTGCCAAAACATGTACCTAATGCTGTCGTCGCTATTGAAGATGAGCGGTTTTATGAGCATAATGGCTTTGATATCAAAGGGATTGCCCGTGCCTTCTTCAGCAATTTATTTGCTGGCCGGATTACAGGCGGCGGAAGTACATTGACTCAGCAGCTCACCAAAAACGCTTTATTATCACCCGAACAAACCTATAAGCGGAAAGCGGAAGAATTATTTCTAGCTGTTAAAATTGAAAAAGTGTATAAAAAAGATGAAATTCTACAAATGTATCTGAATCAGGTTTTCTTTGGGAACAGTGCCTGGGGCATCGGGAACGCCTCAAAAAAATATTTTAATAAAGATATTAAGGATGTTTCCATTAGTGAGGCTGCGATGCTGGCTGGTCTGTTGCAGTCGCCGAATTATTACAATCCTTACCGACATTATGATAAAGCGATCGAGCGCAGGAATGTCGTCCTCGGGAAAATGAAGGAACTCGGGATGATTTCCAAGGAGGAATACGCACAGGCAAAAAAAGAAAAAATCCGGCTGTATGATGGTGGCGGTTCCTTCGTGGAGCGAAACTACCCTTATTATGTCGATGCCGTACTGAATGAAGCCATCTCCAGGTACGGGCTAACTCAGGAGGAAATATTAACAAGGGGTTATCGAATTTATACCGAACTTGACCAGAACCTCCAAACAGGACTTGAGAAGGTTTATGCCAATAAATCATTATTCCCAAGGGGCAAAGGCGAAAAGATTGTTCAAAGCGGCTCAGTATTATTGGACCCTGCTTCAGGCGGTGTCCGAGCCCTTATTGGCGGCCGCGGTGAGCAGGTATTCCGGGGCTTTAACCGGGCGACACAACTGAGAGTTCAGCCTGGTTCAACGATTAAGCCGTTAGCCGTCTATACCCCCGCACTTGAGGAAGGGTACACTTATGATTCAGAACTTGTCGATGAACCTGTTTCATTTGGAAACTATAAACCGGAAAATTTCTCAAAAACCTTCCAAGGTCGAGTACCAATGTATAAGGCCTTGGAGGATTCATTAAATGTTCCGGCCGTTTGGCTGTTGGATCAGATTGGCTTGAACAAGGGACTGGATTCGTTAAAACGCTTTGGGATTCCTTTGGAAAAAGGGGATGAACACCTTGCCATAGCATTAGGGGGCATGAGCAAAGGGGTCTCACCGCTGCAAATGGCCAATGCGTTTTCCGCCTTTCCAAATGGCGGCAAACGGCAGGACAGTCATTTGATTACTAAAATTGTCGGTCCGACTGGAAATATCATTGCCGAGCATGAAGCGAAAACGACGAAAGTAACGTCGGAGAAGGTTGCGGACGAAATTACTTCCATGTTACTAAACGTAGTAGAAACAGGTACGGGGCAAAAAGCACGTATTCCTGGGGTTCAGCTTGCAGGAAAAACGGGATCCACCCAGCTTCCCTTTAATGATGTTAACGGCACGAAAGATCAATGGATGGTCGGTTACACTCCTAATCTTGTCGGAGCCATCTGGCTGGGCTATGACCAAACCGATCGCGAGCACTATCTGCCAAGCTCAAGCTCCTCGAATGTCGTGCCGATTTTTAAAGAAATCATGCGGACATCCGTGCAATATATGCCAGAAGCATCCTTTGCTGTCGTATCTGTGAATGCCCGGCTTGCGGGCGAAGCCAACCCTGGGAGGGGAATCCAGGACCAGGCGAAGGAAATAGGCAAAGAACTGAACGAAAATGCTAAGAAGATTGGGGCAACCATCAAAGAACGTGCACCTGAGTGGAAGGAGAAGCTAAATAAAGTCATCTATAACATTGGTGAGTCAGTGGATTCGGTTATCGAAAGGCTGCGGAACCTGAAAGAATGAGGCTGTCATGCGACAGCCTCATTCCAATAATCCATATTTCCGTTTAAACCTTGTTAAAATTTTTATCCAAATATCACCGAACAATAACAAGAAGACGACATTGGAGACGGCATGCATCGTGTCAAATAAGGCGCTGCCTGCAATGTATACGAGAAATGCCCTAAAATCAATCGGACCTCCCGACTGGACAAACCCAAGGAACCCCCAAATATTCATAATCCAGCCGAATAGGAAACCCCATACAATTCCGAATATTAACCTGCCCGCCTTTGTGTTCATTAACCTGGAATCTTTCATGAATCCCGCCGTCAGGCCTACCAATCCCCATGCGGCCATTTGCCAAGGTGTCCAAGGGCCTTGGCCCATGATCATGTTTGAGGCTAGTGCTGCCACGGCACCAATCATAAATCCGCTTTCCGCTCCAAAAACTAGCCCGGCCATCATGATGACAAACGTTGTCGGCTGCACACTGGGAATGCTTGCAAAAGGAATTCGCCCAACAGCAGCGATCGCAGCAAGTACGGCCAATAATACCAGTTCCTTCGGTTCAACTTTTCTGCCTTCAAACCGAACCAAGAAATAGATAATGGTAAGAAAAACAAGGCCGAAGCTCAGCCATAGATATGAATCTTCAAACCAATAACTTACGGTCAACAAGCCTGCAGCAAGTAACAGAAAGATAGCCGGAGTCAGGATACGGTTGAATCGCATGAACGAGCTGCCTCCTCAAGAGTAAGCGGCATGATATCCTGCCCCCGGAAAATTCGCTGCATCATCGTCGTGTAGAAAAAATTCCCATTAAAAAACTTCTCTGGTTTGTCTTCAGAAGAAATTTTCCCCTGGAACATCATTCCGCATTTCGTCGCATATTGAGCTGCAAACTCCACATCATGGGTTGACATGAGAATCGATACCCCTTTTGACTTCAAAGAATGAAGAATATTCGCGAGGTTTTTTTTCGAAATCGGATCCAGCCCTTTTGTCGGCTCATCCAGCATCAGCACTTTGGGCTTGCGCAGCAGCAGGCAGGCCAGAGCTGCCTTCTGCAGTTCTCCCCCGCTTAAGTCATATGGGTGACTTCCTTTTAAATGGAAAATTCCTAGTTCGTCCAATAGGGCCTCTATTTCCTGCCAGTCTGTCAATTCCCATCGTGTCATGGCAATGCGGATTTCCTTTTCCACTGTATCTTGGAGGAAGAACAGCTTGGGATTTTGCGGCAGGTATCCTATCCGTTTGGGCAGCTCATCGTTTTTGTATGATTTCAGCGGTTTGGTATCGAGCCATATTTTCCCCTGTTCAGTTTTAATCAGCCCGGCCATCGCTTTTAAAAAGGTTGATTTCCCGGAGCCGTTTCCACCCAACAGCGCATAAAATTCTCCTTCATTCAAGGCAAAATCCAGCTCATCCAATACCAATTCACGTTTTTTTTCATAACGGAACGCAAGGTCCTTTGCCTCCATGACCTTTTTAGCTGGCGGATCCGTTTCTGCCTTGTCTTCTGGGAAAAATGGCTGCTTGGTGTCCTCAACCCAATTTCGTCCCTCTTTTACAGTCATGGGGAGCAAACCTTGTCCCTTTGAATACATAAATAAGGCCGGAATACTGGGGACATATGCCCGATTCTCGGTATTCCAAATCCGGGGCAGCACCTGCCTTGGTGAGCCTGCGATTTGGACTTCCCCTTTTTCCATCATGATAATGGTATCCGCTAATGTGAGCACTTCTTCCAGCCGATGCTCCGCCAAAACAATTGTCATTCCAAATTCCTCATTCAAGCGCTTAAGCATATCCAATAACTCGCGGGTGCTTACCGGGTCGAGTTGGGAGGTTGGCTCGTCAAGCAGCAAGATGTTGGGCTGCATTAACAGGGCAGATGCAAGATTAATCTGCTGTTTTTTTCCGCCTGAAAGCTCATGGGATTTGCGCCGAAGCAGCTCTTCAGCCCCGAAGAAATGTACCATTTCGGCCACCCGGTTTCTCATTTCGTTTGTGGATAGCCCAATATTTTCAAGTCCAAATACCAATTCATGCAGCACATCATCTGCGACAATTTGATTCTCGGGGTCTTGAAAAACAAAGCCGATTTCCTGCGATAAACCGGAAGAATCCTTAATTGAATTCCCGTTTATCACTATGTTTCCTGTTAATGTCCCATGCGGGCGGATTTCATTTTTTAATAGTTTTAACAAGGTGCTTTTTCCAGAACCGGATGCACCGAATAAAACAACAAATTGCCCATTTTCAATTTTCAAGGAAAGATTCGTTATCGCCGGCTGTAAACTGTCCGGATAGGTAAATGTAACATCAGTTAATTCGATAAGTGCCATCGAAATGCTTCACCTGCTTCAACATAAATCGGAAAACTCAAATACAGTATATAACAAATGAGAAAGGCCGTATCCCAAGTTGCTAATCTCCAGTCCTCCATCATCGGATAGATGGTTAATACTCCGTAACCAAGACTTCTGCCGTAAATGATGATGGATAACAGTACCATTAAGATCACAATAGCGATTGTATCTTTGCCGCGAATCCGAAAAAATTCGTAAGAAGTCCGCGGTCCTTTACCGTACCCCCTTGCCTTCATCGAATCAGCCGTTTGAATCGCTTCCTCCAATGAATAGGTTAATAGTGCCTGCACATAAGAAAATGCTGTCTTTACTCGTGTCCGCCAGTTTCCTTTGGTCACCATAATTCCTTTGCTTTTTTGAACAAGCGAAATCTCTTCCATCCGCCTGCTCATTAACGGGATGAATCGCAATGTCAGCATTAACAATACCGCAAATTGCGGTAGAAATTTGGCAAATAGAAACAATACCTTATTTGGAGTCATAATAACATTGTAAGAAATGAAAACGGCGATAATGCCTATTATGGAGAGGGCATTCATTCCGCCGTACAGGACAGCTTCCAATGTAATCCGGTGCTCACCGGCCATAAACAATAGATGCCTTCCCCTTTCATTAAATAAAGGGTTTAAAACAACCAGCAAGACAAATGTAACTAGGAGGAGATATTTCCACTTTCTTAATCCTGCCAACCGATCATGGATGATATTGATGGCTATGATAAGGAATAAAGAAATTACCTGAAAAACCGGATGCAGCATCAAAATAAGCAACATCACTGCCCCTGCATAAAAAAAGAAGGACACAAGCGGATGGAACCGTGCAAATCTTGTTCCCATCACTTGCTCCCCCCTTTGCTATTTCGTATAGATTCCTTCAATCCGATCACCATCTTTGAGTGCCGTGACACCAACACTTTTGGTCAGGTTTGCGCCATTTTGTTTGAACACCCAACCGCTTGTTGGACCTTCATCAAATTCAAAGTAGCTAAAATCACTACCTTCGATTCCTTCAATATAAGTTGTAGCACCACTACCTCTCGATACTACCACAAAGCTATGTTGTTTATCCAATTGCTTTAGTACATCAAACACGGTGTCACCTTCCGAAAAATTAACCTTTGTCGCTGCCAGAATCACATGGTTGTCCGGACCAATAATTGAAAAAGTCACCGTTGTTGCAGGCTTTTGACTTTCAGGAGCCGGAGCGGCTGGTTGTGTAGGACTTGCTGTTGTTTGGCCATTCGATGGTGCCGGATTTGTCTTTCCAGGTGTATTGTTATTATTAACCTGCTGCTTAGTATCTGCCGTTTTGGTTGTAGTTGCATTTGCAGTTGAGGCTGATTGAGTATCGGAATTTGTTTTTGAATCAGCTTGAGCTTGTGCTGTATTTTCTTCTGTTTGTGACGTTGCAGCTGAGTCATTCGGCTGTTCTTCTGCATCAGCTGGCTGTTCCTTCGTTTTTTCCTCTGCTTTTGAGGAAGCTGCGGGCTTTGATGGGGATTTATCCGTCGTCTGCTCCCCGCTGCCACAGGCCGCCAAACCAAATGTTAATAGAAAGATAGTTAGTAAAATTAAGAGTTTACGCATGATGTCAACCTCCTTCAGATAAGGGGGTCCCTTCAAACTTTTAAGGTTTGGAGGGACAACCCGGAATCCTTATGCTTTGGTTTTCCTTTGCTTTAGGTAATAGCCGCTTCCAAATAAGATGAGCAGTACGCCCAATGCCAGCAAATTACCAAAGTCGGACGCTGTGTTTGGAAGTGTATGTCCGGCAGTTTTTGTTGTTTTGGTTGTTGGTGTTTGGACAGTTGTCTGATCGGTCTTTGGTGTGTCCGCTTTAGGTTGTTCGGCCTTCGGTGTTTCTGTCGCTGGCGGGTTTGTTCCCGGATTTTGCTCTGCTAATGATAGCTTGTATAAAGAGCCTTTACCTTGCGCAAATAGCTGATAGGCTGTTAGGGCCTGAAAGCCTTGGTAGGTTGACATAAAATCACTCTCGTCCCCACCTTGAAAGTCAAAGCCTCCATCACTATTTTGATAGGATAATAAAAATTGAATTAAACTGCTATTTTGGTCGGCAAAAGGAGAACTATTTGCATCTATACCTAATGCTGACAGGGCAATAATCATTTGCGCTGCCGAGTTACTATTACCGACCATAGAATTTTGGTATTGCGTTGTTAAGAATTGAACGGCCTTATCAACTGCTTCTTTTACATTAGCTTGATCTTTATATGGGGCAAGAGATGGCAGGATCATCGCTGTAAGATCAATGTCACTGCCTAAACCATCAGCCCATTCCCAACCGCCATCAGCCTTTTGTCTTTCTAACATATAATTGATTAGTTTTTCTCTAGTCCAAACAGCGGTATCAGGAACTTGGAAATTTGCACTGTCCAATGCAATCAGTCCAAACGCAACCCCGTTTAATCCTTGCTTTGTTACATTTCCGTTATAGATTGCTTCGATAAGGTTATACCCTTCGATATTAGTCGGATCTCCGCCCGCTGCGAGAATTCCTAAAACATACCGTTCTGTATCTGTAATCCTTGAAAATTTTCCTTGCCTATCTTTAACGGCTGCTTTTACCGTATCCAGATAGCCTGCCGGAATGGTTTTCCCAGCTTGTTTTAAGGCAACAGCTTCCCATTCCCCCACCTGCGATTGGAGGACATATTGGCTTACCTGATCAATTGCAGTTTGCAATGATTCTTGAGGGAACGATGCAGATGGTGAAGTTTCCGGAGGGATTGTTTCTCCATTATCTCCTTCGCCAGGCGCTTCCGGTATAGGCTCAAAAGCAGTTAATTGAAAACTGATTTGGTCACCTGGTTTAAGTGTATAACCCTCGGCTCCTACCTGAGCTTCTTCCCCATTTATAAAAAGGCTCCAGGAATTGGTTGAATCAGACTTTATGTCATTGATTGTATGGACAAACTTACCAAATGGATACTGATCATATCCTACCTTGTCTGGACCAACTGTAGTCTGCAATAACTGGAATGCATTTGGATTTCCTAAAAATTCTACATTCGAAGGAATAATTACATCCTTGTTTTCCATATCAAGAACCTTGAATGACACAGATTTTTCCATGGGCTTTGTCCAGTCGGTATAGCGGAAGATTATTTTGTCCCCGTCTTGGACTGAATAAGTGTCAGCACCAATTCCGCTTGAAATTCCATTAACAAATAATCCCCAAAAATTAGTACCCTCTTCTTGGAGGCCATTTATCTCCGAAATCATTCCCCATTGGTTAAACTTAACCTGGTCCTCTCCAACAGCTTGAATTAATATTTCTGTCACTGTTTTGTTTTCTGCAAATTGGACCGTTTTATCAACCATCGGGCTTAACGAGTCTGGCCCAATTACCGTAATTGTTGCTTGCTTCGTTTCGTCTGCGGCATGGACAGGTGTTTGAAATCCACTGGTAATAATCGCGAATATCAGTAGCATGACCAGCCACAAATTCTTGTTTCTCATGATCTGACTTCCTCTCCTTTTGTAAAATGGCATAAAAAAATCCTCCTATCAATAAGGAGGAAGTGTTATGTATAGCAAGAAACAAACGAAAAAAAGTTTCTGGCGTAACACTCCCCTATCCGCGTAGGTTTTCGGTGTTTATAAAACAGGCAGGTTTCCTGGCTCATGGTCATCGCTCCCTATGCCTTCCCATCTATCGACAGTGGCATGGTATAGGTTGCTCGCATTTACAGTGGCGGGACCGCGTTGGCTTTTAACCAACTTCCCTATTAAGCTAAAAGTCTAGCACTGACTTTAGCACCTGTTTTTTAAAAGATATTTTTTATGCTAAGACTATTATAGTAAAAAACTGACTCGATTGTATATGTTTTTGTTTAGAAAGTTTGAGGAGCAGCTATTATAGAGCTGCCCCTCCATTTCTAAAAGTTAATTATTGGTCAAAGCCTCTGCACAAATTTGCCATCTCAATGGCCGTTGTCGCTGCCTCCCAGCCCTTATTGCCGGCCTTTGTTCCAGCCCGCTCAATGGCCTGCTCGATGGAATCGGTTGTCAGGACACCAAAGGTAACAGGAATGCCGCTATTTAATCCCGCTGCGGCAACACCTTTTGCCGCTTCATTGCAAACATAGTCAAAATGCGGAGTGGAACCGCGGATGACCGCACCCAGCGTGATGACCGCATCATATTTTTTGCTATTTGCCATTTTTTGAGCAATTAGCGGAATTTCAAAAGCACCTGGAACCCAGGCGACGTCAACATCAGCTTCACTTACTCCATGTCTTCGCAGCGCATCCTCGGCACCGCTCAATAATTTTCCGGTAATAAACTCATTAAAGCGCCCGACAACAATACCGATTTTAAGACCTGATCCTACCAAATTTCCTTCATAAATATGTCCCATGTTCGATTCCTCCAAATAATTTAATAATGTAAAAGGTGACCAAGCTTATCGTGTTTCGTACGTAAGTAACGTTCGTTTTCCGCTTTCATTTCCATTTGCAGCGGCACCCGCTCTACAACCTCGAGGTCATAGCCTTTCAAACCCTTGATTTTGCGCGGATTATTGGTTAACAGCATCATTTTTTTAATGCCAAGGTCCTTCAGGATTTGGGCACCGATGCCATATTCCCGCAAGTCGGCGCCAAAGCCGAGTTTTTCGTTTGCTTCAACCGTATCGTAGCCCTGTTCTTGCAGTTTGTAGGCGCGCAATTTATTCAGCAGCCCAATGCCACGGCCCTCCTGCCGCATATAGAGCAGCACCCCATTGCCCGCCTGCTCGATTTGATTCAATGCCGCATGCAGCTGCGGGCCGCAGTCACAGCGATAGGAGCCAAATACATCCCCGGTTAGGCATTCCGAATGGACACGAACCAAAATCGGCCGTTCTGGGTCGATTTCCCCCTTCACTAGCGCAACATGCTCCTTGTCATCAACGAGATTCGAATATCCAAATGCCCTAAATTCGCCAAATTCTGTCGGCAGCTTAATTTCGACTTCACGCTTGACCAATTTGTCCTTTTTGTTCCGATATTCAATTAAATCTTTAATGGTAATCATTTTGAGATTTAGTTTGTCGGCAATTTTTCTAAGTTCGGGAACACGGGCCATCGTGCCGTCCTCATTCATGATTTCGCAAATGACTCCCGCTGGCTTCGCCCCGCACAGCTTTGCCAAGTCGACTGCCGCTTCGGTATGTCCCGTTCTTCTTAAGACCCCGCCCTTTTTGGCGACCAGCGGAAAAATATGACCCGGCCGTTTAAAATCAGCCCCTTTGGCATCTGAGTCCAGCATGCTCAAAACGGTTGCAGATCGTTCGTATGCCGAAATCCCCGTTGTGGAAAATTTGTGGTCAATACTTACTGTAAAAGCTGTCCCATGCGGATCAGTGTTTTTCGAGACCATAGGGATTAAATCGAGTTTTTGCGCCAGCTCTTCCTCGATCGGAACACAGACAAGTCCCCGCCCATGGGTCACCATTAGGTTAATCACTTCCGGGGAAGCATTTTCAGCCAACGCCACAAAATCCCCTTCGTTTTCTCTATCCTCGTCATCACACACGATTACAACTTTCCCTTGTTTTAACTCATCAAGGGCAACCTCAATGGTATCAAACATGATGCATCACTCCTTTTTTATTTAATAAAAACCATTCTCCTCTAAAAAACTCGCGGTAATTCCGGATTTTGACTTCTGCTCGTTACTTGATTGATTTTTCAAAAAATGGCCGACATATTTGCCAATCATGTCGCATTCCAGGTTAACGATGTCCCCTTGACCCTTCTGCCCTAATACTGTTTCCGACAACGTATGGGGAATCAGCGACAATGTAAAACTGTTGTCCGAAACTCCGAATACCGTCAGGCTTGTCCCGTCTACGGCAATCGATCCCCGTAGGATCACGTATTGCAATAGCTCTTGGGCAGTTTCTATTTCATAATACACAGCGTTCTCGTGTGCTTCCTTCCTCTTGATAATTCCAGTGCCATCGATATGACCACTGACAAAATGACCGCCAAACCTGCCGCCGGCTGCCATCGCACGCTCCAGATTCACTTTGGATCCGCGGGTCAATGACTGTAAACTCGTTGCCTTAACGGTTTCAGGCATTACATCAACGGCAAAACGATTACCTGTGAAAGACGTCACTGTCAAGCACACCCCATTCACGGCGATGCTGTCACCAAGATGCACATCCTCCAAGATTTTCTTGGCCCCAATTGTCAAAACAAATGATTTCCCCGTTCGCTGAATAGTTGCGATTTCACCAATTTCTTCAATAATTCCGGTAAACATACACCTTCTCCTAACTTGGTTCCGCTATAATTCTGATGTCATTGCCAATCATGTCCACTTGCCGTATTGTCAAATCGACGGCCTCAGCTATATTGGCAATCCCTTCGCCGCCATATGAAGTCGGAGCACCCTTCCCGCCAATCAGCTTCGGGGCGACATAGGTAATAATTTGCTGGAAAGCTCTTTCTTTTAAAAAACTGCCATGCACTTCAGCGCCGCCTTCAACAAAGAGAGTACAAATCCCTCGCTGGCCTAGCGCTTTCAACATCGCCTTGATAGAAATTTGTCTGGTGTCCATTTTTAATATGTGAATCCCTGATTTGCGAAATGCCGCCTCGCGGTTTGCATCCACTTCCGCTCCGGTAATGATCCAAGTAGGAGCTTGATTATCTGTTATCACATTTGCGTCAAGCGGTGTCCGTAATTTGGTATCGAGGATAATGCGGATCGGATTTCTCCCGCCTGCTGGCAGTCGCGTTGTTAAGGACGGATTATCTTTAAGAACCGTATTAACTCCCACTAATATCGCATCATGACGATGGCGGAATTGATGGACATCTGCCCGCGCTGCTTCTCCGGTGATCCACATGCTCTCTCCAGTAACCGTCGCAGTTTTCCCGTCCAAGCTAACGGCCGATTTCAAAGTGACGTACGGTAGTCCGGTCCTGACGTTATAAAAAAAGACCTTGTTTAACTCCCTGGCTTCCTCTTGAAGCAATCCCACCTCCACTTCAATTCCGGCACGCTTCATCCGCTCGATTCCCTGCCCGCCCACTTGCGGGTTAGGGTCTGTCGTAGCTACGAAGACCTTTTTGATCCCCGTTTTGATGACCAAATCCGAGCATGGCGGAGTCCTGCCAAAATGGCTGCATGGCTCGAGTGTGACATAAAGGGTTGCACCTTTTGCCTTATCACCGGCCATATGAAGCGCGTGTACCTCCGCATGAGGTTCGCCGGCTTTTAGATGGGCCCCCATCCCGATGATTTGATTGTCCTTTACAACTACTGCCCCGACTACAGGATTGGGCGTGGTTTGTCCCAATGTTCCTCTGGCAAGGTTTAACGCCAAGTTCATGTAGTGTTTATCATCCATCTTTAGTTCTCCTTTAAACGAAAAAACCCCTGAAGATTATTCCTTCAGGGGTCAGAAAATGGCAATAGGAAATTAAGGCTTAAAAATGGACAATTTTTGCCCAGTCTTAAACCTGCATTTTTCCTTCTCCCATCCAGACTTTAACTGTCGGCTCCGGAATTTCACCAGATCCACCGTTTAACCAAAGGTTAACCGGGTCACGGACTAAGAAGCTAAAGCTTCATCACCGCCGGTTCGGAATTTCACCTGACCCCGAAGGAATTCGTATTAAACTATACTTTTATGGTATTATACCCTACTTATTAATAGATAGGAAATTTATTGCCCATAAATAACAAAAAGAAGAGGCACCCCTCTCCTTAACTGTTGTTTCCAAGATTTACTTATATACTTTTACAGGCAGATAAATTTCAAGATGAAGTTCTCCATTGGTATTATGCGGTTTATCCTTGTAAATTTCGAGGCTTAAAGCATTTTGGTCATGATCATAACCGTATTCCTGCATCCACTTGAACAATTGAAGATATGTATTTTCAACCTCTTCGGGTTTACCCAGGTAGGTAGTAAATACATAATTCTTTGGTGGAATCGTGAAACCTACCATGCCAGCAGGGACCCGCTCGATTTTTTCAACAGGCGCAGTTACATAATAGGTGAATTCTGTCTCCCGGCTATGAAATGGGGCAATTAGCACTGGTTCTTCCGCCTTATATGGAATTTCCTCCAGCCGTTCCTCCAATTCCGTAAACATGCGGGGAATCGTGCTCATCTGAGAATACGTACCATTCCAACTAATACCTACTACCTTTAGGCTATCCTTCTCTACTACTTTTATATCCAAGTAAAGCCCCCCTTTTGTATTATCTTATTTCTATTATTCTCACAATATCCGCAAATTCCTGCTAAAAAATTTCGACTTTTTCAAAATTTATTATTCTGGTAAAACTTGGAACAAAATCCCATTTTTATGCAGTTGGATAAATTAAGTAAACAAAAGGGCATATGGTTTATTTTGGAAGCCTTTTAGAAAAAATTGCTTCCCAGCGGCTCCAAGGGAGAAGGTTTTTCAGAATAATAATTGCTTTTACTCCTTTTCCTATTGGATAGCGAAGCTTCGGCCTCTTCATTATTGAAACCTCGGCAATTTTCTTTGCCACGTCACGCGGGTCACCGAACTGCTCATTCCCCGATTCAATATAGTTTTCTAAGTTCCTCATAAAGTCATAGTAAGGAGAATCCGCGGAAGAACTCGTTACTTGTTTGCCAGATGTCCAAATATTGGTCTGGTAGGATCCAGGCTCGATTAACGCAACATCAACGCCAAAAGGCATCAATTCCAAGCGGAGGCTTTCACTCCACCCTTCAAGTGCATGCTTGGAGGCCACATATGGCGATAACCCCGGGAACGCTATGATTCCGCTGATGCTGCTTACATTAATAATTTTTCCTTGCCTTTGCCTGCGCATAAACGGTAGCACAGCCTTGGTGACAGCAATTACGCCGAAAACATTTGTTTCAAATTGCTTTCTATATTCATCCACTGGCAATTCTTCGACAAACCCTCCCGCTGCATAGCCGGCATTATTAACCAAAACATCGACCCTGTTGAGCGATTCCAGCAGTGGGGTTAATTTTTTTATAGAGGTTTCCGAGGTGACATCGAGTTCGTGGATGATGATCCTTTGTTCCAGGCCCTGCAATTTAGCTTCGTTTAATAGTCCCTGACTTTTACCTGGATTCCGCATTGTGGCCACCACTTTGAATCCTTTACGGGCCAGCTCTAGTGTTGTAAGCAGGCCGAATCCACTCGAAGCCCCGGTCACAATCGCAATCTGTTCGTTCATAATAGCCGCCTCCTTTCTTTATATTATAGTAGTTTTAAGGTGACCGAGGATATATTTTGGATTTGCGCGGATATATTTGATTTATCGCAGATATATTTTGGTTTTGCGCAGATATATTTGATTTATCGCAGATATATTCTCGGTTAGCGCAGATATCCGTCGAAACATCGCAGATATAATTTTCGCGGAACCTCTATCCTTAAAATTGTCACAAAAAGTTGATAAAATCCTACAAATTTCGGCAGGATTCTCTAACTAAAATTAGAATTTTATCAGCAAACAAAAAAGGAGTGATTCATTTGATCATTAAAAAGCGGTACATTCCTCTAATTATTCTTATTTTGGAGGCGTTATTACGGAGACTTGTAAAAAATCATCCGAAGCGGCCAATTATTATGGAAGATTTGGAGAAATGGCGGTCAGGATTTTGGGGCGAAGAGTCCATTGACTTCTATTTGGGCGCCCTCCCAGAAAAAGATTACCACATTTTCCACGACCTAAACTTTCAAGACGGAGATTTTCACCATCAAATTGACACCTTCCTTTTATCACCTCAACGCGGATTTATCATTGACGTAAAAAACTACACAGCTAAAATTTACATCGACACAGACACCGAACAATTAGTTCAAAAAATAGAAGATCGGGAAAAACCTTATCCTTATCCGATTGCGCAGGTGGAGAGACATCAGAGATTTATAAGTAAGCTGTTGGCCCAATATAATTTTCCTGCCATCCCCATTGAATACCTTGTTGTCTTCAGTAATCCCAATGCAATTCTCCATTTTACCGGTAGAAATTCTTACAAGGTCCAGCAGCATATATGCAAATCTCCGAGCCTATTCAATAAAATTAAGACCTTTGAAAATCTTTACAAGACAGAAATCCTCTCACCGAAGGATCTCCGCAGGTTAAGCAAATTGCTTTTAAAACTCAATACACATCCAACTATCGCCATCCTCGATAGATATGGAATTCAAAAGAGGGAATTGCTGGTCGGGATCCATTGCCCGGTCTGCAATCATCTTCCCATTCAACGCAAGGATAAAAATTGGTTTTGCCCCTCTTGTGATGATTACGTGAAAGAAAATGCTTTGGTCCCTGCTTTGCAAGATTATTTTTTGTTGATTGGGTCAACCATAACTAACAAGCAGTTCCGTGAGTTCGCTCGGGTTGATTCACCGGATGTCGCGAATAGATTGCTTCGTTCTGCAAATCTAAGTTCCTCAGGTTCGAATAAAGGGCGCATCTATTTTCCTAATCAAGTTCCTTGGAAAAACGAATAAAATGTACGTTCGCGGATATTTTCAATTTTCCGCGGATAAAATGATTTTTTCGCGGATATATTTATTTTATCGCGGATATCTGCCAGAACATCGCGGATATTCTTCGAAACATCGCGGATATATTTGAGTGGCCAAAAATTTTAACCATTGAACACACCTTTTTAATCAATTCTTTAAGAAAATCACCATTTCAGACCCAGAAATCCTATTTGAGGACACAACAAAACCCAAAATTACTCCTTTTTAGAAAAGCCCGGCCCAAATTGTGGACACAAATAAGCCACTAACCCAATCTTAGTAGCAAATATGCCACTGGGTCCACAATACTCACGCTAAAAGGCCGCTCACCCATAGGTGAACGGCCAAAATTGAAGAAAACAGACTTCCTTGAGTAGAGTCTGTTTCATTCATAGTCTTAAGATTCTTTACGGACATTTACTGCCTGCGGCCCGCGCTGGCCATTTTCAATGTCAAAGCTGACCTCTTGACCTTCTTCCAGAGATTTGTATCCTTCGCCTTGAATGGCGGAGAAATGGACGAAAACATCTTCGCCACCCTCACGTTCAATAAAGCCAAACCCTTTTTCGCTGTTAAACCATTTTACTTTTCCGCGTTCCATTTCGTTGTAGCCTCCCACAAATAAATAAGCTTTTAAAAAAAGCTTATTTATAGGTTTTCCGGCGACGGCTGCTTTTATTCAAAAAAATTATTATTCGCTTAAAACCCATTTCCGGATTGCCTGGGCCACGCCATCCTCTTCATTTGTTGCGGTAACCCAGTCTGCCGCTTTCTTCAACGTCTCCTGGGCATTCCCCATTGCGACACCAATTCCCGCTTCCATGATCATCGCTAAATCATTCAAGCTGTCTCCTACGGCCATTACATTTTTCATTTCAATGCCAAGGCGGTCGCAGACGAGTTGAAGTCCCTTCGCTTTACTGATGCCAATTGGGTTTACTTCAATATTGTATGGCATAGAGTTCGTTAATTCAAATTCACCTTTTGCCTTAAGCTCGTGAAGAATTAATTCTCTTGTGGCATCGTCATGAACGTTAAAACCGAATTTCAGCCAGTCGACATTATGTAAATCCTCCGGTATTTCATTATGCCAATTTCGCTCGGTGTTGATTGCCCAAAAAGTTGCTTCGTGCTGCTTGGCCAGCTCCAGCATCCATTCGATATGGTCTGATTTTAGCAAATTACGCTCTACCAGTTCGCACTTTTCATCCCAGATTTCACTGCCATTAACCGTCACTAAGTATGATGCCAGTCCCAGTTCATCGGCATGCGGCCGGCAGTTTTGAAGAGACCGCCCAGTGCTTAGCACTACATGAACCCCCTTCTCCTGCGCTTCCTTGATCGCTTGTCGATTACCATCGGAAATTTCATGTTGATTATTTAACAATGTTCCATCCATATCTAGTGCGATTAGCTTGATTACAATATCTTCTTTCAATTGTTTCCATTCTCCCTTCAGACGAAATACTACATATAAGGTTACCATTTTTAATCGAAAAGAGCCAAAATACAAAACTTAGTTGACATAATATATTTATAGGTATTTATCAAAAAATAAACCCTGCGAAACGGGTCGCAAGGTTATATCTATTTATTGCTGAAATTGTACGCGGTGAAGGTTGGCAAATATACCTCCCTGTTCTATCAATTCATCATGGGCCCCCTCTTCGGCAATGCCGTCCTCTGTTATGACGACAATCCGGTCAGCATTGCGGATGGTGGCCAAACGATGGGCAATGATTAACGTCGTCCGATTCTGGGCCAGCTCATTCAATGCCTCTTGGATCACCTTTTCTGTCTCGGTATCCAGTGCCGATGTGGCTTCATCTAGAATTAAAATCGGCGGGTTTTTCAAGAACATTCGGGCAATTGCCAGCCGTTGCTTTTGGCCGCCTGACAGCTTTAGCCCCCGCTCGCCGATTTCCGTTTCGTAGCCATCCGGCAAGGAGGCAATAAATTGTTCAAGATGGGCGCGGCGGGCTGCATCATAAATCTCCTCATCAGTAGCATTCCGTTTTCCGTAAGCAATATTTTCCCTGATGGTTCCGGTAAACAGAAATACATCCTGTTGGACGATCCCAATTTGCGAGCGCAATGATTTTTTCGTCATGTCCCGAAGATCAAGTCCGTCAATCGTAATCGCGCCGCTAGTAACATCATAAAACCTTGGGATCAGTGAGCAAATCGTGGTCTTGCCGGCACCCGAAGGACCAACAAAGGCCACCGTCTCCCCAGCACAAATTTCCAAATTAATCTCTTCTAGGACTGCTTTATGCCGGTCATAACGGAAAGACACGTCATGAAAGACAATATTACCGTTTAACGAAGCAACCTCCACGGCATCCTTTGTATCTTGGATCTCAGGCTCAGAATCAATCAATTCAATGAACCTCTTAAATCCGGCCATCCCCTTTGGATACAATTCCATAATCGCACTGATTTTGTCGATCGGTTTAACCAAGACATTCACATAAAGGACAAAACCGACTAACTCACCATACGAAAGCTGACCAGTAAAACTGAGCCATGCCCCGTAAACCAACACAATAATCGTAATCATTCTGGTCATCATGTAAATTCCAGACAGGCTAAACGACATGACGCGATAACCGCCCAGTTTCGCAGCGCGATATCGTTGGTTGTTTTTCCTAAACCTGGAAATCTCAAAATCTTCATTTGTAAAAGATTGCACAACTCGGCTGCCGGAGACACTATCCTCTACGCGTGCATTAACGTCGGCAATACTCGCATACATATTGGACCAGGCCTTATTCATTTTCAAATTGCAAAGAACAACAAGTACGATTAACAGCGGTAGAATTAATAGAATGGAAAGCGCTAGTTTGACATTAATGGTAAACATAATCCAAAATGCACCAATGAACGTCATAATGGCGATAAACACATCTTCCGGTCCGTGATGGGCCAGCTCGCCCAAGTCAAACAAATCATTGGTGATTCGGCTCATGATATGCCCAGTTTTCGTATTATCGAAAAAGCGGAATGACTGCTTTTGGACATGTTCAAACAATTCCTGCCGCATATCTGTTTCAATATTGATGCCAAGTTTATGTCCCCAATAATTCACAACAAACTGTAAAAAGGTACTTATTAAATATAATGAAAACAGCCCAATGCTGACCGAGACAATCGCCGGCCAGTCACTCTCTGGCAGGAGGTCATCAATAAACCATTGGACCGCAAGCGGAAACGCCAATTCTAAGACTGCCACCACCACGGCACTGCTAAAATCGAGGATGAACAGCTTTTTATGCGGCTTATAATAAGAAAAGAAACGGCGAATCATGAAAAATCCCCTTTGTCTGAAGTCCTAATAATTGGATTATATGAAAAAGCGCGCAGCTTTTTCAACAATTTTGAATCTTTTAAAAAACAAAAGAAAACACTTGAACCGGAGTCCAAATGTTTTCGTAACATTAATGATGGTGATGGTGGCCCATGGCAGGATTGGTAATGACCCATTCTTCCTGGGGAACCTGGAAGTATTGGATCCAAATATTTTCCAAGTATTCATTGCCTTTTTCAATGATGAAATCAATCTCCTTATCGGATGAGACCACAGTATCATTTTCGGTTGGAGTATCAAGCATCAAGTCATAATGGGCATGATCGCCGTGTACGTTTGTCACGTAAACTCTAAACAACTTTCCTTGTGCTTCCTCCTGCGCAAGCATTTCCTTCAACGCTTTTGCTGCACTTCTATTAACTTTTACTTTCATGGCTGTTCCTTCTTTCTGCGAAAATCGGGTGTAAACCCATACCTATATTAAAATAGACAAATTTCTTAAAAATTACCAGCTTTTTTAATCATTTTCTATTCTGCGACCACATCACTTGGTTTTCCGCTTGCGTTTACGCCGAACTTGCTGAAACACGATGAAGGCGATATAAAGCGGGACGGCGACGTAAATAAAGTAAGGATAGCGCTCTCTTGTTAAACTTAGGTAAATTGCATAAGCCAAAAAGGCTGTGACAATAATGCCGTATTTTGGGAGCGGAATTTCCTTCAAGCTTGGTATTTTAATTGTACTGACCATTAAGAAACAAATGGCAAAAAATGAGACGGGCAGAATGAACGAAGGCATTTTTCCGTGAAACAGCGTTAATAGGGTTAACAATCCGCCGCCGGCAGTAATCGGGACCCCGGTAAAATATTTAAGTGACGATTTGACCGCATTAATATTGAAGCGGGCCAGCCGATAGGCACCGAACAGCGGAAACAGCCCGGCAATCGCCATCCCGAAAATGCCAAAGTTTGAAAAATAGGAATAATAGGCCATCATTGCCGGGGCAACTCCAAAGGTAACAACGTCGGCAAGCGAGTCTAATTCTTTACCTAGTTCACTTTGCACGCGGAGGATCCTGGCAATCCGCCCGTCCATACTGTCGAGCATCATCCCGATTAAAATGAGGATGGCGGCATTTTTATAGTCTCCCTGTGCAGAATACATGATCGACAAAAAGCCGAAAAATAAATTAAACAGCGTAAATAAATTTGGAATACTGTTCTTAATAATATGTATCACTCCATTTTCCAATTACCCTTATAAATATATGCTTTTCATAAACAATTCCATAATAGGTTCCCCATAAATCATAACACTTTTTATGTTTAGAAAGATATATTTTTAACAATCGAGGGCAATCCCATGTTATAAAGGATTGCCCATTATGTTCCAATTTAAGATGCAGTTGATTTATTTTCTGCCTTGTTAGGTTGTTTATCTTTTGATAAAAACCAGCCAGCTGCCGCGATCCCAACAAGAACAAGATAAAAGCTTAGCTTCCACTCTGTAGAGTGGGCAAATTCCTCGCTAAGGATTGACAGCGCTGGATGTGATAAAGTATAGACAGCAAGCTTGACGCCCACCCATCCAACGATCGCAAAGGCGGCAACTTCCAAACCAGGCTTTTTTTCAAGCAGCTGGACGAACATGTTTGCCGCAAAACGCATAATCACGAGGCCGATGATTCCGCCGGCGAAAATGACCAGGAATTTACCGCCGTCGAGTCCTCCGATATTTGGTAGCGGCGTATTCGGAAGAACCACGGCCATTGCCACTGCTGCGAGGATGGAGTCGACTGCAAAAGCAATATCTGCTAATTCAACTTTAAATACCGTACTCCAAAAGCCTCCTGCTTTTTTTACTTCTGTTGTTTTTAGCTCGTTTTTCCCTTTCACGAATAGCTTTCGGAAAATATGATTTCCAGCCATGAATAATAAATAAATGGCGCCGATTGCCTGAACCTGCCATACACCGACAAGAAAGGAAATGGCAAATAGCGAGGCAAAGCGGAACACAAACGCTCCCGCCAACCCATAAAATAATGCCTTCTTTCGTTCCTCTTCCGGCAGGTGTTTAACCATAATCGCCATAACCAGTGCATTATCCGCAGCGAGAAGACCCTCTAGTGCCACCAATACCAGTAAAACCCAGCCATATTCCAATAATAGTGCGAAATCCATGAATGTTTCCTCCTTAATAGTACGGTTTTTAAAAAATATTCCTCTCGCCATACAAATAGGCCTTTACCGATTACAGTAAAGGCCAAAATAAACACAGAAAAGACCTTTACCTGTAAAGTAAAGGTCTTGCTAACAACGTTAAAGTTGCCAACAAAGCCGGAGGAAGAATCCTCGAAATGACGACTTTATTGTAGCAGCTACTCCCCTTTAAAAAGGAACTATTTTGTTACTAATAGAATATTATCATCTAAGCCAGATGTCAATATTAGTTTTAAAGATTTAGAAATTTTATTTTTCGTTGAAACAGGCATACTAAAAAGGAAACTGCTGTACGAAAAAGGAAGTGGCATTCTTTGGAGGACCAAAAAAAGAAAAAATCTCATTTTCCCTTTCGGTTAAATTTGCTTTTTTTTAGCGTGTTTTTATTATTCTCCGTTCTAATTTTGCGCCTTGGTTTTGTTCAGATTGTTTACGGGGAGAACTTTAAGCGGGACCTGGAACGTAAGGAAGATGTGACGGTGAGCAATCCGGTGCCGCGAGGAGTCATGTTTGACCGTGACCTGAGAGTGGTCGTAAACAATGTTCCGGTTAGGGCGATCACGTTTACAAATGAAGGCTTTACGACTAAAGAAATGCTTGAAACCGCAGAGAAATTAGCCCAGCTGATTGATAAAAAAACCGATAAAGTAACAGAAATGGATAAGCGTCATTTTTGGATCATGAAGAACCCCAAACTTGCCGAATCCAAAATTACGAAAGAAGAAAGGCAATTATACATAGCTAAAGAATTAACGGACAGTGAACTTTATAAATTAAAGCGTGACCGAATTACCCCAGAAGAATTAGCGACATTTACTGACGAGGACCTTGAAGTGATGGCGATATTCAAGGAATTTACCAGCGGCTATAAATTCACCTCGCAAATAGTTAAAAACGAAGATGTCACAGATGAGGAAGTTGCCATCGTCAGTGAAAATCTTCAATCCCTGCCCGGTGTTGATACCACCACGGATTGGGAACGGGCCTATCCATATGAACATACTTTACGCTCTATTCTTGGCAAGGTAACCAAATCGGAAGAGGGCCTACCCGCTGCTCAATTAGATTATTATTTGGCGAGAGGCTACAGCCGCAATGACCGGGTTGGCAAAAGCCAGCTGGAACTGCAGTATGAGGAAGTATTAAGAGGCTATAAGTCTAAAGTGAAAAATATCACCGATAAAACTGGGAATGTTATTGAAACAATGCCTGTTACCAGTGGCCAGAAAGGTAAAGACCTTATCCTGACATTGGATATGGAGTTACAAAAAGTGGTTGATCAGATTATTGAGGATGAGCTTTGGTCAGCGAAACGTTTGTCAGGAACAGCGTTAACCGACCGCGCCTATGTTGTGCTAATGGAGCCTTTTACTGGAGAGGTATTGGCAATGTCGGGGAAAAAAATTGTCAAAGACCGGGCGACAGGAAAACCAGTGATGGAGGACGATGCCCTTGGCACCTTTACCACCACCTATAATGTGGGCTCAACTGTGAAGGGGGCAACCATTTTAACCGGCTATAAGACAGCTGCCATCTCTCCAGGGATGGTCTTTGATGATAGCGGTATTAAGATAAAAGATACAAAGGTAAAAAAATCCTATGCTTATTTGGGAAGATTGAATGAAATCGATGCCTTAAAGAAATCCTCCAACGTGTACATGTTCCATACAGCAATCAGAATTGGAAATGGACGTTATGAATACGATAAGCCGCTCAATTTTAACAATAATGCCTTTGAAATTATCAGAAACCATTTTGCGTCATTTGGTCTTGGAACAAGAACGGGCATCGACCTACCTAATGAACAAGCCGGTTTTAAAGGCCAAAGCCGGCTTCCAGGTTATTTGCTTGATCTAGCCATTGGACAGTATGATACCTATTCCGCTATGCAACTGGCCCAATATATATCCACGATTGCTAATGGGGGCCATCGAATGCAGCCCCATGTGGTTAAGGAAATTCGCAATCCTTCCGATGATTCTGGGCATTTGGGACCTGTAACACAAGAGATTCATCCCGTCGTCCTAAATACGATTGATGTCAAAAAGGAATGGATCAACCGAGTCAAGAAAGGCTTTAAAAAGGTGATGCAAGAGCCGGGCGGAACTGCCTATAAACATTTTAGAGATGTTTCCTACGCCCCGGCTGGAAAAACTGGAACGGCCGAAGCCTTTTATGATGGCCCGGAGCGGCACAGATTTGGCAAAGAGCCCCCTTCTGTCATAAATCTCAGCCTGGTTAGCTATGCACCTAGCAAAAACCCGGAGGTGGCTATGGCCGTATTAGTTCCCTGGGCCTATCAAGGAGACAATAACAACCAGCTGAATTTTAAAATCGGCCGGAGAGTGATGGATACTTACTTTCAATTAAGGAACCAATAAAGGGTGCCGATTGGCACCCTTATTCTTTATTTATCACCGATTTTACCGCCTGTTGAATTTCGGCATAGCCAGTACAACGGCAAATATTAGATTCAAGCCACTCTTTGATTTTGGCATCATCGGCATCAGGATGGTGCTGGATTAATGAGCGGCAATTCATAATAAACCCGGGAGTGCAATAGCCGCATTGAAAGGCGAAGTTCTCAACAAAGGCATGTTGGATTGGCTCTCCCTTCACCCCCTCTACCGTTGTTACTTCCTTTCCTACTGCCTCTACCGCTAACATTAAGCACGATTTCATTGGCCAACCATCTACATTTACTGTACACGCCCCGCAATCCCCGTTCAAACAACCTGGCTTGGCACCGGTCAGACCCAGTTTACCCCGGAGCGCATATAACAGTGTGTCAGCAAACCTGACATTTACAACATGTTGTTCCCCATTAATGTGTAAGGTTAATGACTGTAAGGCCAAGTCGCAACGCTCCTCTCATTATGCGTTTATCCCATCTAGTTCGGCCAAAATGTCGTTTAATAGATTTTGCAAAACAAACAATCGATAATCGGCTGACCCCTCAATATCATTCAAAATCGGCTCCGGAAGCACGGTTAATGCAGCAGACACCCTATTTACGACTGACAAGTCATCCCTGTTTATGGCGGCTTCCATCTGGTTGGAACGGAACGGAAACGGACATAGCCCGCTGATGGCAATACGTATTTCCCCGCTGATTTTTAGGGCGGCCACCGTAATTAACGGATAACCAGTCTCCCATTGCTGGCGACGCTTGATGCTAATGAACGGGGCATCGACAAAACGCTTTTCGGTGGCCAGTTGAACAAGGAATTCACCATTTCCTAGCTGCAGTGTATTTTGAAAAAGTTCATCGATATAGTGGACCTTAACCCCGTCCGGTCCAATGATTACAGCCTGACTGTCAGCGAGGAGAAACGGCAATACGGCCTCACGGTAAAATATTTGTCCGCAAATATTGCCGCCCAGCGTTATTTTTCCACGGGCGGTATGGTCGGCAATTTCGCTTGAGGTTTTGGTCAACAACGGGAACAAATTGGCCTCTTCGATTGCCGTCAATGTCAAGGCGCTTCCCAAAACCAAATAATCTCCGTCCAAACCCATCTCTCGACATTCAGGAATATTCTTGATATCAATTACGGCATCGGTAAAAACCAGATCAATCCTTCCAAGCGTGATCAGCTCTGTCGCACCGGAAATGTACATCGGCTGCCGGCCGGATTGTCGCAAATCTCGATAAAGCTCCACTGCCTCCTGCAAATTTTTTGGGAGGTAGTAATCAAAGTCAAAGGGAAGCATGGCGGGTTCCCCTCCTTGCTTTCCAGATTAACTCCGGAATCAGCGGCAGATTGTTTAGCGGAACACCTGCAGCAATCGACAAGGCATTACCCAAAGCCCCAGGCATTCCCATCAGGCCATGCTCGCCCATGCCCCGCGCCCCGTACGGTGAATCAAGCGCCGGTCTTTCAACAAATCCGACTAAGTAATCAGGATTTTCGCCGTACCTCAGCGGCCGATAGGTACGCAGCTGCGGGTTTAATACCCTGCCAAGCTCATCAAAATAAAATGTTTCCCGGCCAGCAAATGCCAACCCCATGCTCATGGCCCCCATCACCTGGCCAAGGGCTGCTTTTTCATTCATGACTTTGCCGGCATCCACCACACAGCAGGCCTTCAAAAGTCTGTAGGTGCAATCCCGCCGGTCAAATTCAATTTCAACTGCATAGGCTGCTGGTGTCCATTCCGGCCCAGGCTTCCCCGCTCCGGTCTCCGGGTCAAGATGGGTCAAATGCCGCAATACAAAATTGCCCCGGCCGATGATTTGTCCACCAATCGTATTGCCGTTCGGATATTTATACCCATAGCCTACATCTTTAAAATGAAGTCCAATCGAGGGATCATCTCGCAAAAAGACGCGGCTGTCCGCCACCTCGAAATCCTCTACAGGCGCCCTTAAGGCACAAGAGGCTACCTCTTTTAGCTGGCGGATCACATCATCTGCAGCCTCCAATACAGCCCGGCCGCCCATATACGTTCCACGGCTTGCGACCGTTTTCCAATGTTCAGGTGTAGTTTGTGTGTCGACCTCCATCCGGACATGGACTTTATCCACATCCATTTTCAGCCGTTCCGCCAGTATTTGCGCCAAAATGGTTTTCGTGCCGGTCCCGATTTCGATTACACCAGACATTAGATTGATGCTTCCGTCCCGGTTGAACGTCAAAATCGCACCGGACGGGGCATCAGTGTCGATTGTGGAAGTTTTCCAGCTGCAGCTTACCCCCTTAACCCTGACGAGCCGTTCATTGATTTCTTGGATCTGCCCCTCATCCCATTTGATTAACTCTCTTACTTTTTCAATGCAACTTGGCAAATCACCCAAGTTACTGCTATTTAACTTCACTCTCGTAGGTGTTGTATCTCCTGGTCGAATGGCATTGATATAGCGCAGCTCGAGCGGGTCCATGTCTAATTTTTGAGCTAGAAGATCCATTGTCCGTTCGATGGCAAACGAAAGTTCGGAGTGGCTGAAGCCCCTGAATGGAGCGGCAAATGGGTGGTTCGTATACATGCAGTAGGAGTCGCACCACACATTATCAATGCGGTAGGGGCCGGTGCAGTCCACCGCGCCAGACCTTGTTACATCGATGGCTTTGTCAGAATAGGCCCCGCCATCCCATAAATATTGAATGAATGCCGCTTTTAGTTTTCCGTCCCGTCCTGCCCCCAATTTAACGGTGGCATCAAGTCCTATATGACAAGGGGAAGTAATGATGTCCTCTTCCCGGGTATTCCATACTTTTACTGGTCTTCCCCCTACCTCCTTCGAGGCCAAGTATGCGAGCACCTCTAGATGGACGGAGGCCTTTCCGCCGTATGCACCGCCAACGAGCGGCGTATGGACGATAATTTTGCCCATATCTTCATTAAAGTACATGGAAATCAATCGTTTGACCATAAACGGTGCCTGCGACGAGGTCATGATGATAATCTTGCCGTCAGGAGTAATCTCGGCTGTAGAACACCTGGTTTCCATGGCCGCATGGTCGGAAGGCGAGAACGAAATACTTGCTTCAACTACTGTTTCACTTTCCGCCCAGCCCTGCTCCATGTTCCCTTTGCGGATCTTGATATGTGTCGCGATATTCGTGCCTGGCACCGGATGAGAATCTTCTTCTTTTTCATATTCCCCGAGGTGGTCATGAACCAATTGTGCATCCCGCTGAAACGCCTGTGTCGGCGAATTCACCACTGGAAGCAATTCATATTGAACATGGATTAGGTCGGCGGCCGTTTTTGCCTGCGTCGGTGTATCGGCAACAACAAGTGCAACGGGCTCTCCATGATAGCGAACTTTGTCGACAGCGATTGGCGGCCTGTCGCGGATGGCCTCGCCGGTCAGCGGATAATGCTTCCCCGCTAAAATGGCTCTGACACCAGGCACCTTCCAAGCCCTTGATGTATCGATATTGACTATTTTTGCATGACCATAGGGGCTGATGACTATTTTCCCTGACAGCATCCCGGTGGATTGATAGTCATTCGTATACTTTGCCCGTCCAGTTACTTTGTCGTAAGCCTCTTTCCGGATGACACTTTTGCCTACAACCTTCAACATCTTTCCTCCTCCCCGGAAACTTGCCATCTATAAATATGAACCAATACAGAAACTCCTACCGTATTTATATGGATGAGATGGCTATTCCTAGAATGGTAATTTTCTTTAATAGTTAAAAAGACGGTGGGAAAAGATAAACCAGACAAACTACAAAACAGATGCCTTTTTCTCCTCTGAAGAGATGGAAGGAATGAATAGAATTGGAACGTAAAAGAACACTATTTATTACTGCTGTAGCATCAGGAACCATGCTAAATCCACTAAATTCCTCGATGATTGCCCTGGCACTTCACAGTATTCAAAGAGATTTTCAGCTTTCTTTTGCAACAGCGTCCTGGTTGATTTCCAGCTTTTATTTGGCAAGTGCCATAGCCCAGCCTGTTACAGGAAAAATTGGAGACATATTCGGTAGAAAAAAGACTTTTTTAATCGGTCTTGGTCTCGTCGCGCTTTCGGCATTTGGTGCCCCATTATCCAGTACGTTTCTCATCCTGCTCCTCATGAGGCTTGTTCAGTCCATCGGAAGCAGTGCGATTTATCCTTCGGGAATGGCGCTAATTCGCGAGCATATTAAAGAAAGACAAGCTTCTGCTCTTGCTGTCCTCTCCATTTTTGCATCGGCGATGGTGGCGCTCGGGCCGACCATCGGGGGCTTCCTGATTGTCTGGGGAAGCTGGCCGGCCATCTTTTGGGTGAACTTTCCGTTTGTTCTGATCAGTTTTCTCCTTGGCTGGTTTATGTTTCCTAAAGATGTTAAGCGGGACAGAGATACTGTTAAAAGATTATTCTCAAGCCTTGATTTCTGGGGAATGGGATTTTTCGCGGCCGGAATGGTACTAACTTTATGGTTTTTGTTGTCATTTGATGCAAAGGTCCATTACTTGACGGGGTTCGCAGGACTATTTTTCTTTGGGGTGTTTGTCTGGCGAGAATTAAGACTTCGAGAACCCTTTATCGATATACGGATTTTTAAAACACATCCGCAGCTAACAATGGTTTATTTGCAGTTTATTGTGTTAAATATCTTTTTTTACTGTTTATTTTTTGGTCTTCCCAGCTACTTTCAAGAGGTGTTGCGCTTAAGTGTTGAAAAAAGTGGAGTATTGATGCTGTTCATGTCGGGCGTCAGTATTTTGATTTCAACGATTGCAGGAAAGTGGATTGATAAAGCAGGAGTATACCAACCGATTATGATCGGTGCGCTTATTTCTATTATTGGCGCGACTGCGTTTACCTTCTTTTTTCCTGGGGCTTCCTATCTGGTGTTAGGAGTCATCTTGGCGCTAATGGGGTTAAGCTATGGAATTGGCAATGTCGTACTTCAAGTCGCGATGCTGAGGGAAAGCCCGAAGGAAATTGTTGGCACGACCTCGGGATTGTTTCAAACGTGTCGCTATTTAGGGTCGATTTTTTCGACCATTATCCTTGGCTTGATTTTTGGTGAAAATATTTCTTCAGAAAGTATAATTACCGTCGGGAAAGTGCTAATCTTTACGGGTGCTGTCAGTTTTTTAATGAGCCTCTGGTTTTCAAGAGGAACACTGACTTTTTTTAGAATGAAGCGTGTCTAATATTTCTTAAACTCTTCATCTTTCCTTCATAGTTTGTTCATATTTACCCTCTATGATGGGAATAGGTTCTCAGTTAGAACCCTTCAACCTCCGCCCCCTTTTATATAGATGTTGCTTGAAGCCCGGCATATGCCGGGCCTATTTTTTTAGGTATACTTCTACCAATCCCTGTCAATAACAGTAAAAAAGGTTGAAAAGCAGGTGTTATTGATTGAACGGAATTTATTTTATAAATGACCGTATCACTATTAATGGATTGTCCAAGGAAGAAAGCATCAGATTGCAAGAACATTCAATCGAGAATTTTATGAGAGAACAAAAAATCCAAGCCATCAAGCTGAATCCCAATCAATTAAATGACTATTACACCATACCGCATGCCCTTTTATATGATTTAAAAAAGGTGAAAAGTCAATTTGACTGCTTGATCCATTTTTCCCAGCAGGTAGTGGAAGATTTCATGTTTACCTATCCAGCAAAATGGCTGATTCTTAAAAGTTACTTTAAAGAAATTATTGTCATTGAAAATCAGAACGACCTGTCTGTACAAAAAATTAGCTAACAAAAAAATCCGCTTCTACCCAAGCGGATTTTTTGTTCATCGCCTATTAAAATGCTGTTTTCGCTCCCAAGTATCTCGGCTTCCAGTAGGTTGTTGCCATATCACTAATCACGACTCCGCTTGAGCTCGCATGGATAAATTTATTGTCTCCTAGGTAAATTCCAACGTGGGATGGGCCAGGAGCATACGTTTCGAAGAAGACCATATCGCCAGGATTGGGGCTTGCGACTGATTTCAGTCCTGACCATTGGGTTGCAGTGGTACGCGGAATGGCAATTCCAACTCTTTCAAATACATATCTTGTATAGCCGCTGCAATCGAATCCTGCTGGTGTATTGCCGCCCCATAGATACGGGGTTCCAATATACTTTTTCGCTTCATCGATTACCAGTTGTGCTTTTGAAATGGTTGGCGCGGTTTGTGTCCCTTTTACAATTAAATTTTGTCCGACATAAATAATATCCGAGGTTAATCGATTCAAACTCTTAATTTCAGTGACGGCTGTCCCGAACTGTTTTGATATTCCCCAAAGAGTATCACCGGCCTTTACCGTATACGTGATATTGTTCGTGGCCGGTGATGGCGCAGGCTGGGTCTCATGGCTGTGAGGCGCCAATAAAGACAGTTTTTGATTTAAATAGATTGTATCACTGGTAAGATTGTTCCATGCCTTCAAGTCAGAGACAGAGATTTTATTTACTTGCGAGATTTTCCATAAAGTGTCGCCGGCTTGGACAGTATAGATGTTTTCGTGGGCACTTGCCGCTCCTGCAAAAGAAGTAAACAGGAACCCGGTTGTTGCTGCGAATGTCAGTAGATGTTTTTTCATCGTTGGCACTCCTTCGTCGTTGATAGATTTATAATAAAGGAGAGTTGCCCCTAAATGGTATACCAAAGATTTGGCTTTCATTCCAACAATTTCCTACTATTTAATTGATTAATAGCTTTCATAATGTAGAAATATTGTAACAAACCTGCCATGCACAGTTTGATAACAAATTTATAATAAACCTATAGACATATTTTCCTATAAAAAAATCAAATAAAGCATGGTGATGAAAATGCAAGGAATTAGTAAAGGACATCCACACGGAATGAGTAAGACAATCGATTATGACCAAAACCCGTTCATTGTAATTTGGGAAGTGACGAGGGCTTGTCAGTTAAAGTGCGTTCACTGCCGTGCTGATGCACAGCTTACGCCTGATCCTCGCGAGCTGTCTCATGAGGAAGGAATCAATCTGATTGACCAGATTTATGAAATGGATAATCCAATGCTGGTGTTTACCGGCGGGGATTGCATGATGCGTGAGGATTTATTTGAACTTGCGGATTATGCTGTTAAAAAAGGTATGCGTGTTTCGATGACACCAAGTGCCACTGCTAATGTTACAATCGAAAAAATGAAACGCGCCAAAGAAGTTGGACTATCCCGCTGGGGTTTCAGCCTTGACGGCCCGACACCGGAAATTCATGACCATTTCCGTGGTACTCCTGGGTCATTCGATCTTACGGTTGAGAAAATCAAATACCTGAATGAGTTGGAAATGCCGGTGCAAATCAATACGGTTATTTCCCGGTACAACTATGATTCACTTGAACAAATGTCGAAGCTTGTCGGAGAACTTGGCGCTGTGATGTGGTATATCTTCTTGCTGGTACCGACCGGAAGAGGCCAATTGGATGCCTGTATTTCCCCTGCTGAGCATGAGAAGGTATTCCGCTGGCTATATGAATTAAGCAAAACAGCACCATATGATATTAAGACAACTGCAGCCCAGCATTACCGCCGTGTTGTCCTTCAGGAAAAAATGCGCGATCATTTGATTGAAAGAGGCGATATTCACTACGAGGACACGATTACTACCGACTTCGCTTCCATGCATGACGGGTTAAAGCGGGCACCAAAAGGCGTTAACGACGGAAATGGCTTTGCCTTCGTTTCCCATATCGGCGATGTTATGCCAAGCGGCCTCTTGCCGATTGTCGGCGGCAATGTCAGGGAAACTCCACTTGCTGAAATTTACCGTGAGGCAAAAGTATTTAAAGAACTGCGTCAGCCTGACAACTATAAAGGAAAATGCGGCGTTTGCGAATATAACAAAATTTGCGGCGGTTCCCGCTCCAGAACTTATGCCGTAACAGGCGATTATTTGGAAAGCGAACCATTCTGCGTTTATATACCGCAGGCAATGCGTAAAAAAGAGACAGCACCAACCGTTTAGCAAACAATAGGCAGCCCCAGCCCTGGGGCTGTCTTTTGTTATTTAATAACGTTATTCTTTTTGATTAAGGTGGGAATATTTCGGGAATGTTTAGTTTAGAAACATTTAGCGAAGGGGAATTATCTTTTATGGCGGATTTCACAGCAACGGAAATGCAGGTTTCGAAAGCTCTATTTCAATTTTACCTTCCCTTTACATACAAGGCCGACAGTGAACTGCAGTTGCGGAAAAGTCTAGAAAACCATCAATTTACCAGCTTTCAATTGAATGATTTAGAACAGGAAGACAAATATTATGGGGGTTTTGCGATTTCCCATCGAAATTTGGAGTCATTTTTCCTCCCGATGACAAATAAGATCCTGTTCCCGACATCCGGAAAGGATAAAGGATACCATAGATACTCAAAGAAACTTTCTGACGAACGCGCCATTACGATTAACCATGGCATGATTCCGTTCCAGATTCACTCAGTTGACGTGATTCTCTGTCCCTATGAACTTGGCATCGTTACCATCCGAATCGAGCTAAATGACCTCCCTTTGGCTGATGCCATTACATTTACCGGCGGAAAGGCCACCCGCATTCACCTTGGTAATGAATCAAAAGCAGCTATCTTATATGAAGAGAAAAATGATCTTTTCGTAAAAGAGCTTTTCCGTGATATGGTGCCAGGGTTGGATCACATTATAAAAGGCAATGACGCAGCGGAATTTGATTCAAAAATTTATCTTCTATCATTGCTTTCCGTAAAAAATGACATAAAAACTCAATATCATTATGATGAGTACGGTTTAGCCTGTATTTCTAGTCAAGACACTGACAAGCTGACAAATCATTTTTATGGACGATATTATTACGCCTTGTTGACAAATTTATTTCATCGGTTGTTTTTCCTAAAACTGTTGCAGGGTTACGCGGATATTAATATTGACAGTGATAAAAAGGCAATTAGACAACTGATTTATACAATGCATTCGTTTACTTCGAATTATTATTTTGTCACGATTCCACGCGACAACGGAGGAACAGAAATTTTTAATGGAATGAAACAGGCTTTTCAGATTGACAGCTTATACCAATGCTCTAAAGAAATGCTTTCCGCCCTATTCCATTACGAGCAAAATACGGCCACAAAAAGGGACAGTTTTTTGCTATTGATTCTAACTCTCTATACCGTTATTTGCGGGATATTTAGCATGAATTTGTTTACCCATGACTTGGAAGGTAACATTCACTGGGAGCGCCTTGCTTCCTATAATCCATTTGAATATTTAGCTGTTTTTATTGTATTTAGTGGTATGATTGTAGTGATGTACCTTGCCATCAGCAGTCTGATTCAAGGATGGCAAGATAAAAAGTTACGGAAAAAATGGATAGATAAAGCGGTGATATCATCAAAGAAGGAATAACTCCCGCTTGAATGACCGGTTTGTAAGGAGTCTCTATAATGATCAGAACGATAGCGGTAAATAAAAAACATGAATTGGTTCAGGACATCGAAATCACTAGACTTATTAACGGAGAGTTTCTCTGGTACTGGATTGACTTTAATCAACCGTCAGAGCCAGAGGTCGAATTTCTCCGTGATCCATTATCGTTTCATCCCTTGGCGATTGAGGATTGTATCCTCCATCTGCAACGGCCAAAGCTTGATTATTATGAAAACTATACGTTCTTTGTCACCCAGTCTTTGAATCAGGAGAGCATTACAAGAGATGAAGTGGATTTCTTCCTGAGCGAAAATTACATCGTGACATTTCATCACCAGCCTTCACTGGAAATTAACGAGGTATGGAACAGGCTTAGTCAATCCAATCAGATAAAAAAATGGGATCCTTCCCATGTGTTATATAATGTGATTGATAAAATGGTGGATAACTATTTCCCTTTGGTTTATAAAATTGAAGATCAGTTAAATGAGATAGATGAGAATTCTAGAGGGCGGTTGATGGAAGATTTACTGGAGGATTTATTTGATACCCGTCATCAACTCCTGACAATGCGGCATACGATTACCCCAATGCGCGACCTGATCTACCGCATCCTTAATTCGCAGAGGATGGAAGCGATGCAGGGGAAAATGGTTTATTTTTCAGATATTCATGACCATTTGCTTAAACTGACGGAAATGATTGAAGCGAGCCGCGAGCTGACAACCGATATTCGCGATAGCTATATTTCGATTAATTCCCATCAGACCAATCATGTCATGAAGGTTTTAACCGTTATTACGACCATCTTCATGCCGCTGACATTTATTGTTGGGCTGTATGGAATGAACTTTCAATACATGCCGGAGCTTTCCTGGAAGTATGGCTATTTCTTAGTGTTAATCGTCATGGTTCTTGTTGGACTTGGGATGTCGTGGTGGTTTAAGAAGAAGGGCTGGTTTAAATAGTTTATTAAATAGAAAGACGGAAGGCCCGGTTGGGTCTCCGCCTTTTTATTCCCAATTTTCATAGACAACTTCCCCGCCGGTCAAATCGATGGTGTTTTGTTCTCCCTTATAATAGGTCTTTCCGTTCTTTTCAACAATAAGGTTTTCATAAGTATAAACCTTTTGGCCATTTGGCAGATGAATCACTACCTTTGGCCCCAAGTCCACTTCAGGTGCTTCTATTTTTATTGTACTTTGATAATAATGACTGAAACCAAGGATCCCGATTGCTAACACAACTGCTAAAAACAGGTATAGTAACAGGCCCTTCCACGGAAATGGCTTGGACTTATTATGATATAATTCAAGTCTTGTCACTTTCTCCCTCTCTCCTTACTCTTAGTCCCAATGATTGACCTTCAAATTTAGAAATCGCCATTAGTAAACCTATGCATGCTGACAAAGAATGTTGACATTTGACATGAGATTTTTAAAAAGTTGTATAATAAAAAGGACAATATGATTGAGAGGGGACCCAGACTGTGGCATATCCAAATACTGAAGAAACAATGAAGTTGTTAACCAACCTGGTGTCGATTCCGAGTCCATCGGGAAACACAAATGAAGTCATTACATATGTTGAAAATTTTCTTGCCGGGTTGCAAGTCGAGACAACAAGAAATCGTAAGGGCGGCTTAATCGCCACCATTGAAGGAAAAGAGTCCAGCCGGCACAGGATGTTGACGGCACATGTTGATACATTAGGGGCGATGGTGAAGGAAATCAAGGCAAACGGCCGTTTGCGCATCGACTTAATCGGCGGCTTTAAATACAACTCCATTGAAGGCGAATACTGCCAGATTGAAACAAGCAGCGGCAAAAAATACACCGGGACCATCCTAATGCACCAAACATCCGTCCATGTATACAAAGATGCAGGGAAAGCAGAACGCAATCAGGAAAACATGGAAATAAGAATCGATGAAAAAGTACATACGGCTGAGGAAGTCCGTGCTCTTGGAATTGAAGTCGGGGATTTTGTTTCCTTCGACCCACGGGTAGAGGTGACACCAAGCGGTTATATCAAATCCCGCCATTTGGATGACAAGGCCAGCGTTGCAGTTCTATTGCAATTGATCAAGCAAATAAAAACCGAAAACATCACGTTGCCCTACACAACCCACTTTTTGATTTCCAATAATGAGGAAATCGGATATGGCGGAAATTCTAATATTACTCCGGAAACAGTCGAATACTTGGCGGTCGATATGGGTGCGATGGGTGATGGCCAGTCCACTGATGAATACACGGTTTCGATTTGCGTGAAGGACTCCAGCGGCCCGTATCATTACGGTTTGCGCAAAGCATTGGTAAGGTTAGCGGAAGCCAACAATATCGGTTTCAAACTTGATATTTATCCACACTATGGTTCCGATGCATCGGCAGCCATTCGCTCCGGACATGATCTTGTTCATGGATTAATCGGACCGGGAATCGATTCGTCCCATGCATTTGAAAGGACCCATCAATCGTCACTTGAGAACACAGCAAAGCTTTTATATCACTATGTTCAATCTGAGATGGTCATTTAATTTTACATTTACAAATGGCGGTAAACAGCTATAATAAAAATGTCAGTTCATTAATGAGATGGAGATGGAATCATGTTTTCTAACATCGGTGTACCAGGGTTAATTCTAATTCTAACGTTAGCATTAATTGTGTTTGGACCAAATAAACTACCTGAAATCGGCCGTGCCTTTGGAAAGTCAATCCGTGAGTTTAAAAATGCCACCAGCGGCATTGCTGATGACATTCGGAAAGATATTACGGAAGACATAAAGGAAATTAAACAAGTTGATTTGAAAAAATAAAGTTTTAAAAGCATCCCCTGGTATTCATGGGGGATGCTTTTTTAGACTCAGGCATGAACTGTTGGCCGTTGTACCATTTGGGAAGGTTATCGTCTTGATTTCTCGGCCAGGGACTGAAATTGATTCATTATTTTTTTGCGGGACTTATCGTTTCGGAGTAAATAGGCGGCCCCCAAAGCAACAGTTGTCATCATTAATTTTTTTCGATTCATTTTTAACCCCTCCTCACCTTTTCGTCCTTAGTTAAATTACCCGTTTCGATATTCTTTTAACCATGATAATTATTAACAAGCACTGGCTTAAATAAAAAAACCAACCCCATAAGGATTGGTTTACACACTAATCGTCAAGCTTTTCTTTTAGCCTTTGGTTATGCTGTTTATACTGTTCCAAAAGCTGGTTCAACCCCTCAGCAGCCAGCTTATCATCTTCTTTCTCGACAGCAAGCTTAACGTCGTGGTACGTTTTCCAAAGTGCCATATCTTTTCCACCATGGGCTTCCTTGATGAATTCTTCTTTGGTGATTTTGCCTTCCTCCAACTGCTTATGGAGCTCTTTCATCTTTTTAAGTTTTTCGCTTCTCCATTTTTCCCGTTTTTCAGCATTATTTGGGCTCATCCACTCATTGCGCAGCTGCTTCTTTTCCTCCAAAACCTGAGTCCATTCATCCTTTTTATCTGGTGTATACTGGTCAACCCAGCCAAGCAGCTGCTTTTCCCGGTCTGCCATCTTGGCCTGCCAATCCCCATTCTTATGCCCATGCCCGTGCGTGCCATGCTGATCCGTGCTCTCCTCCGCTTCGCAATCACATTCCTCGGAGTTATCCACATTATTAACTTGTTCTTGGTTATCCACATTGGTGTCAGGCACCACTTCCTTTGCTCCAGCGGCAAATGGAACCGAAACTAACATTCCAATCATAAAAAGTATTATTTTTGCTTTCATTGGTCAAGCTCCTTTCGTATTTCGGTAATGAACTCTGCAGTATTGGTAAATTTGCCCTTCGTTATCATGCCCAAATTATGAAAAAAAATTTACCAGTTTGTCATAAATTTTGTTAAAAAATTCTTGCGTTACCTTTAAAATTGTCGTATTCTATTATTAGAAAATAAATGTGAAATATTTCACAAACAATAATATAGAGCGATTGCTCTATTTTAAAACATTATTAATGTGAAATGTTTCACAAAAAGATATTTTAGAATTATGGGAATCAGGAGCTGATTGAAGATGAACAAGCCAAAAATCGTTATTTTAGGTGGAGGTTACGGAGGACTTATTACTTCTAAACGGTTAGAGAAATTATTAAAATCCGGCGAGGCAGATGTTACGTTAATCAATAAACATAACTACCATTACTTAACCACACAGCTGCACAAAATCGGTGTACGAACTGCTGCGGACCGGCAAATCGCCATCTCGATTCCGGAATTAATTGACCCTAACAAAACCCGCTTTATCAAAGCAGAAGTAACATCTGTCGATACAGCTAACCAGGAAGTTCATCTTGAAGGCGGCGCTGCGATCCAATACGATTATTTATTGGTTGCATTAGGCTTTGAAGTAGCAACATTCGGCATTCCGGGTGTTAAGGAGCATGCCTTTGAAATTCGCAGCTTTAAAAGCTCAAAAGCCATTTATCATCAAATTATTAAACAATTTAACCTTTATAAAGAAGATCAGGACCCATCCCGCCTTACCTTTGTGGTTGCCGGTGGAGGTTTTACCGGAGTTGAAATCCTTGGCGAATTGGCGGACGGACTTCCAAAGCTTTGCAAAGAGCATGATATTCCATTTGAAAAAATCAGAATCGTTGCTGTCGAGGCTGCTGCATCCGTTATTCCGTTCTTTCCAAAACAATCGATTGAATACACCATCAATACTTTAAAGAAAATGAATGTCGAATTAATTACATCAACAAAGATACTGGAAGTAACAGCTGAAAAAATTCGTCTTGAAAATAGCCTTGATTTACCTACCCGGACATTAATTTGGTCCTGCGGTGTAAAAGCCAATTCAATCGTTGAAAAATTTGGCCTGCCGATGGAAAGAGGAAAAATTGCACTTGATCCTTACCTAAGAGTAAAAAATATGAACAACGTATTCAGTATTGGAGATTGTTCACTGTTCATGAAGGACGAAAAGAACGCTTTGCCTCCTACGGCTCAAGTGGCGTTACAGCAGGCACCTGTTTGTGCAAAAAATATTGTCGCGACCATTCGTGGCGAAGAACTAAAAGTATTTGAATATCACCACAAAGGTTCTGTTGCCTCAATCGGCAACTTTGCGGCAGTGGGATTGGTGGGCAGTGTCCGTCTTTCCGGATTAATCGGCGCCTTTATGAAGCAAGTAATTGAAGCCCGCTACCTATTTAACTTGGGCGGACCAGCATTAATTATTAAGCAGCACGTAGGCGTGGACCGCGAGCCTGTTAAAATGACTGCCAAGCAATAGGCATTCCAGCCTGTTTATGATTGTTTACTTTCCGCAGCAAGGGGGAACGTCCCCTCACACCTCCTTGCTGCATTTGAATAGAAGCATCCCAATAAAATGTCTTAAATTCCCCCGATTTTAAGACAAACAACCCGCTTCCTTAATGGGAGCGGGTTGTTTATTTAGTCAAAAATTAATATACATCTCTCTTTGTAAAGACAACAAAGGAAACAATCAGCGCTGCCGCCCACCAAACAAGCAGAACCATCATCGAAAACGAAAGATTCATGCCCTCAATAGGCGGTGCACTTCCCTTCATATAGTCTGTTAACCTTAAATTCACCATGAAAAAATATTTAGCTGATTCCCACGAGGAAACCATATTACTTAAAATAGCACCGGAGATCAGTGCCGCAAGCATGACACCCATTCCTGCGGCGGTGCTGCGAATTAATACCGATAGCATAAATGACAATGTCCCAACCACAATGGCGACAAACCAGACAAGGCCTATATCCATCAAGAGAAACTCCCATAAACTTAATAATCTAACTTCAGAAGTGCTTAGTCCTTCATCCGTAATATTAAACCCAGTTAAAATCGGAGCTCCCCAGCCTTTGTAGCCAAAGACTGCACCTGAGATGAGGTAAGAGAGGATTCCGGCAATAGCGATGATAAGCGAGACAGCCAGGCACAGGGTAATATATTTGCTTAAAAGAATTTTCCACCGCTTCACCGGCCTCGTTAACAGGAGCTTGACCGTCCCCATACTATGCTCGGAAGACACCAAATCACTAGCGATCACCATGACCATTAACGGGATAAATAAATCAATCGAGTTCTCCAGAAAAATTCTGATAAATGTCGGAGCTCCTGGCTCAGCCGGATTGATATCATGGTCAAGATAATATTGCTTCTGCTGTAGCGAAATTTGCAGCTGCTTTTTCCACTCATCAGAAATTCGGCTGCTGCTAAGACGGTTCGTCGTATCGACAATTTGCTGCTGTAGAATCGTCCGCCAATCGTTCGTGCCTAATTTTTTCCTTTGTGTTTCGGTTTCCTTATACTGGGCATATGTAAACAAGATGACAAGAACACCAATGATTATACCAATAACAATCAGGCGTTTTTTTGCGATTAGCTTCAGCATTTCATTTTGGACCAGTTTAGTCAATGGTCTCACCCCCGGTCAGTTCAAGGAATAAATCCTCCAGCACCGGCATCTTGCGGTTCATTTCCAGTACCGAGACACCTGCTTCTACTAGCCGTTTATTCCACAACGGAGTCCCCTGTTCATCAAATTCGGTTAAGACTGTGCCGTCTTCCCGTTCCTCAACCTTTGTTAACTCACGTAAAACTTGTTTCCCTTTTTCGCTAGGATTCATCACCCACTGTACTCGTTCCCGATTGGATAATAGGTTTCCAACCGTATCGGTGGTTATAATACGTCCTTTGGAAATAATGGCCACTCTGTCGCACAATTGCTGTATTTCACTTAATAAATGACTGGAAACAAGAACGCTTAGTCCCTCTTTTTCTGCAAGAAATCTTATAAATTCCCGCATCTCACGGATTCCGGCCGGATCAAGACCATTAGTCGGTTCATCCAAGATGAGCACCTTTGGATTTCCGAGCAAAGCTTGGGCAATTCCGAGGCGTTGTCTCATTCCCAAGGAATACGTCTTCACCTTATCGTGAATCCGCTCAGTCAAACCGGCAAGCTTGGTTACCTCATGAATTCGCTCTTCCCCAATCCCCTCGAGCATCCGAGCAAAATGGAGCAGGTTGTTATAACCTGACAAAAATGGATACAATTCTGGATTTTCCACAATGCAGCCAAGATTCTTCATTGCCTCGGAAAATTGCCCTTCAATATTATAGCCACTGATATGGATGGTGCCAGAAGTCGGCTTAATCAAGCCAACAAGCATTCGGATGGTCGTTGTTTTCCCAGCACCATTTGGCCCTAGGAAACCAAACACTTCCCCTTCCCGCAAATCGAAAGATAATCCTTTGATTATTTCTTTCCGGCCAATTTTCTTTTTTAAATCCTTTACCGATAAAGTGATATTTTTTTCCATAAATAATCTCCTCACCAAGTGATTAATGAGGCCACCCGTTCCGCAATTAACCGGTACCCTTTTGTATTTGGATGAAACTTATCGGAATATAGGTAATCATTAACCTTTAGCTCAAATAGGTCAAACGTCGGAACAAACACTATTTTTGGAAAAGCAGCGCTTACTTCTGCACTCTGATAGTTCCACTGCCGGACAACCTTGGACATCTCTTTTCCTTCACCTAGCTCAATAAACGGGTTATAAAGTCCGATAAAAAACACATTGGCATTCTGATTGTGATTTCGAATTTGTTCAAGAATAACCTTTATATTTTCGAGATATTTGGTTTGTATCTCCGTCAGGTCCTCATTTTTAAACTCGATAATCCCTTGCCCGCCTCGAAACAAATCGTTCCCACCAATTGTCACTACAATGACATCAGCTTTTTGGATTTGCCGCTTCACCTCCGTCTGCCCAACCTGATTCCGCAGCTGGTCTGAGCGCTGTCCGTTGATGCCAAGGTTCGTAAGCTGTATCGGCTGCTTTGTCTTTTCCTTCAATTCATCCACTAAAACACCGACATAGCCTTTCCCAGTCTCGTCACCCGTTCCTCTCGTCAATGAATCACCCAAGGCGACTACCGTTAACCCTTTTTTGCTTTCAGCCTTTTCTATTTTCTGCTCACTTGCCTTGGGAACTTGATCCGGTTTCCCCGCATAGTATTCAGCCACTGCCCAGCCAAGGCCGGCCAGCCAAAGAAGAAAAAATAAAGCCGCAATAATCGTCACAAAGCGAACCATGTTTTTACTCAAACAGCTCAACCCTTTCCGGCCATGAATATACCTTCATTTAATCACAGTTTCATACCACAATAAAAGTTTTAGCAAAAAAATTTTTACTAGTTACATGACATTTGTTTATAGACGGGTTACACCTGTTAAAGTATCTTTTATTTGGTTGTGCAAATCCATAACCCCTATTCTATGTTTCATTATTTAACAAAAGCTTTAATAATGTCATATGTGTAGCGGGTAATACTATAAATAAGGCAACTCTCAGGAGGAGAAAGAAATGAACCCGGCGAAAATTGCTTGGATAACAGACACCACATCATCTCTCAGCAAAGAATTTATCGAGCAGCATCACATACATGTCATTCCCCTGCACGTTGTGATTAATGACGATTTTTTCAAAGAGACAATCGACATAACGCAGGAAGAATTTTATATAAGAATGAAAACGGAAGAAGGAAAATTTCAATCATCCCAGCCTTCTCTTAACGACTTTGTTGAGCTTTATGAAAAGTTAAAGACAGAATATGATTTCGGAGTAGCAGTACATGCCTCCAGCATTCTGACGGGAACCTATCAAACTTCCGTTTTGGCAGCGGAAATGGCCGGTTTCAAACTATACGGTATAGATTCCCGCACCGGTTCCTATCCGCTGTCATTTTTAATAAAGAAAGGCATTCAATTGGTCGAGCAAGGTGTTGAGATTAATGAGGTCGTTCGCCAACTAAATGAAATGCGTGACGATACCCGCCTGTTTCTAGTCCCGTCCAATCTTGACCAATTACATAAGAGCGGCCGGGTATCCGGCGGCCAAAAAATATTGGCTTCGCTGCTAAACATTAAGCCGATCCTATCTATTGAAGAAGGCACCGCCAAAATCAAGGACAAGGTCCGGTCTGAAAAAAAGGCTCTCGCATGGCTCGTTAACCGCTTGAAGGAAGACTTGGAGTCTCATAAGGTGACAAAAGCGGTGATTATTCACGCGCACGAACAGGACAAGGCTGTCGCCTTTGAAAAATATATTCATGAGCAATTTCCTGATTTACAAACTGAGGTCATGATGCTGATCACTGTTGCTGGGGTGCATACGGGGGCTGGAACGCTAGGACTTTCCTGGGTATGTGAATAATGAAAAACCCGATTTCCTTCATAATTGGAAATCGGGTTCGTTTTTTTAAACCAAGCTTGCTTTTGGTCCAAAGAACTCAAAGTGAATTCTCTCTTCATTAATACCTAGTTCTTGTAAACTGCTGTTAATGGCCTTCATAAATGGAACCGGCCCGCAGAAATAAAAATCGGCATCTTCGATTGAAACCTTTTCTTTTAGCCATTCACGGGTGATATAGCCCTCGACATCGAAGCGATTGTGTTTACGGTCGTCATCTGTCGGCGCATCATAGAAAACGTAGGATGTTACATTTTCAAGCTGTGCCAACTCCTCCACTTCCTCTCTTAGAGCATGGACATTGCTGTTTTGAGCTGCATGAACAAAGGTCACCTTACGTTCTGGCTGAATTTCGACAACTGTTTTAAGCATGCTCATCATTGGAGTTAAACCAACCCCGCCGCTTAACAGTACAACCGGTGAGGATTTTTCAGTATTCAGTACGAAATCGCCTGCAGGGGCACTAATCTGAAGTAAATCTCCTTCGTTTACACCCTCATGAAGGTAGTTGGACACCACACCATCGGGATTGGCTGTTCCCGCTTCACGTTTAACGCTAATTCTGTAATAGCCCTTGCCTGGTGCATCGGAAAGGCTATACTGGCGAATATGGGTGAACTTTTCGCCTTCGATTTCAAGTTTTATGCTGATATATTGTCCCGGTTTAAAATCGGCAATAGCTTTGTTGTCCGTTGGTTTTAAATAAAAGGACGTGATAACATCACTTTCCTGCACTTTCCGGTCAACATAAAAGACGCGGAACCCGTCCCAGCCACCTTGTTTGGTTGCAGCTTCATGATACATTTCCGCTTCCACACCAATGAAGGCATCGGCAATCACACCATAGGCCTGTGCCCATGCGTCAATAATTTCGTTCGTTGCCGCCTCTCCTAACACATCCTTAATTGCTAATAATAGATGCTTACCTACGATTGGATAATGCTCTGGCTTGATACCAAGGCTTCGATGCTTATGAGCAATTTGTTTCACGACTGGAAGGATGGCTTCCAAATTATCAATATACATTGCCGCAGCATATACGGTGCCAGCCAAAGCCTTTTGCTGTCTGCCCTGTTTTTGATTGGCATGATTAAAAATATTCAATAATTCCGGATGGTTTCCGAACATGAGCTGATAAAATCTAGTCGTAATTTGTTCACCATACTGCTCGAGCACCGGAACGGTTGATTTAATAATTTCTATCGTTTTTTGATTTAACACATTGAACACTCCTTTTGGTTTTCACTATGTACGTAGTATTATATGACAAAAAACATGGCGGTTTAGTGATTTAAATCACACATTGTTATATTTGAATAATTAGAACTATGTCATAGTCCTAATTTCCTGTTACAGGCTTCACAATATGCTGGAAAATATTTAGAGGATACATTACTATTAAGAAAAAATGGGATAGGGGAAACATGAAAAATCGGAAGCGGATATTTACTATTCTAGGCATTTTAATTGGGATCGGTTTGATTTATTGTCTGTTTTTGCAATTTAAAATTAGTCAGTATTGGCATGTGGAAGCACCAAAAGATGCCGATTATTTGATTGTCTTGGGTGCAAAGGTTAACGGCACTGCCCCTTCTTTGGCACTGGCCCGCAGAATCGATGCTGCGGCGGTATACCTTAAGGATAACCCAAGTACACTGGTGATTGCTTCCGGTGGCCAAGGACGCGGTGAGGACATTTCTGAAGCGGAGAGCATTAAGCGGGAGTTGCTGAAACAAGGCATCAGCGAATCGCGGATCATCCTGGAAGATCAATCGACGGACACCTATGAAAATATTGCCTTTTCTAAAAAACTAATTCCATCCGAGGCAAAGTTAGGTGTTGTGGTTACGAATGCTTTCCACCTATATCGTGGAGTATCAATCGCCCGTGACCAAGGGCTGGAGGTGGACGGACTACCGGCAGAAACGCCGTCTCAAGCTGTTGTGAAATCCTATTTTCGCGAATATTTGGCGATAACCAAGTTTTACTTAAAACGATATATTTTGGATTGATTGATAGAAAAACTCGGCTTTTTTTTGTTGGCCGAGTTTTTCCTTGTTATTTTATTTTTGCATAAACGCACGTATCTCGTATTTCTTTGCCGTCTGCGGATAGACCGTCATTTTTCAAGATACCTTCAAGTTGAAAACCGAGACGTTCGGGGACCGCTTTGCTTCGATTATTTTTGGAATCACAGCGAATTTCAACCCGCTTGGCGTTCAATTCGATGAAAGCGAAATTCGTAATCGCTTCTGTCGCCTCCGTTATGTAGCCTTTTCCTTGATGACGGGTATCGATCCAATAACCGATTTCAAACTTAGGAATATCCCAGTTAATACGGTGCAAACCTGATGACCCGATAAACTCTCCTGTTTCCTTATTAAAAATATGCAATCTTAGGTCTTCCCTGGTTAAAAACTTGGCATGGGCTTCGCGCATGTTCGCTTCTACATCGTCCTCCGTTTGCTCCCGATGGGCCCAGGGCATCCACGCCTTCAGTTCCGCCATTGACGCTTGTATCGCCTGATAAACGGCCTTCCCATCACCAGGCATCGGCTTGCGGATGATCAGTCTTTCCGTGGTAATCTCTTCTGGAAATTCTTTTAAAATTGGTTTCATTGTGTCTTCCTCTCCTTCCGAGTTTTACATATTCGCCTCTTATGGTTGGAAATCCTTTTAAAAAATGGCGTCCGCGGATAAAAATGCTCTTTCCGCGGATATATTGATTTTATCGCGGATATATTCAAATTATCGCGGATATATCGAACTTTCCGCGGATATCCATCCTTTTTGCGCGGATATCTTGCTGCATCCAAGAAAAAAGGCCCTTCCAACCCGGAAGAGCCCTCAAAAAGGTCATTTTTAATATGCTTTTGCCCAATAAACCATTTTATCGGCGTCTTTGCCGCAGCAAACGCATTTATCAGAGATTTTTTCCTGCTCAAATGGAATACAGCGTGAGGTCGCCCCCACATCTTCCTTGATTTTCTCCTCACAGGCAAGCTCGCCACACCACATTGCCTTGATAAAGCCTGGTTTTGCCTCCAATGTGCTCTTTAACTCATCAAGAGTTGTCGCCACGGAGGTTCTCTCTTCGCGATGCTTCAATGCTTTGTTATATAAGTTCGATTGGATGTCATCAAGCAGCTCAGCAAGCTTCTGCTCCAACTGATCCATTGGCACAACCACTTTTTCCAAAGTGTCGCGACGAACCAATACAACTTGCTTGTTCTCAATATCTTTAGGTCCCACTTCTAAACGAACCGGAATTCCCTTCATTTCGTACTCGTTGAATTTCCAGCCTGGCTTCTTGTCGCTGGCATCAATACCAACTCGGGCCACTTTTGAAAGAGATGCCTTCAGATCATAGGCAAAGTCTAAAACTCCTTCTTTATGCTGGGCGATTGGCACAATCATCACCTGGGTTGGCGCAGCCTTTGGAGGAATCACCAAGCCACGGTCATCGCCGTGTACCATGATTAACGCACCGATGACACGAGTGGTAAAGCCCCATGATGTTTGATGAACATACTGCAGCTTCCCTTCTTTATCGGTGTATTGAATGCCAAATGCCTCAGCAAAGCCGGTGCCAAAATGGTGGGAAGTGCCGGACTGCAACGCCTTACCGTCATGCATTAAGCTTTCGACAGTAAATGTTGCTTTAGCTCCAGCGAATTTTTCCTTCTCTGTTTTCTGCCCCTTAACAACTGGAATCGCCAGAATGTTCTCCAGTACATCGGCATACACATTCAGCATTTTGATGGTTTCTTCCATCGCATCTTCATCTGTCGCATGCGCGGTGTGTCCTTCCTGCCACAAAAACTCCAATGTCCGCAAGAATGGACGGGTCGTTTTCTCCCAGCGGACAACGTTGGCCCATTGGTTATACAGCTTTGGCAGGTCACGGTAGGAGTGAATGATATTGCTATAATGCTCACAGAATAGAACCTCTGATGTTGGACGGACGACCAATCGCTCCGTCAGCTCCTCGGAACCGCCGTGTGTTACCCATGCCACTTCGGGAGCAAAGCCCTCAACGTGGTCTTTCTCTTTTTGCAGCAGGCTCTCAGGGATGAATAAAGGCATATACACGTTTTCATGCCCTGTTTCTTTAATGCGTCGGTCCAGTTCGTTTTTGATGTTATCCCAAAGTGCATAGCCGTATGGGCGTATAATCATCGAACCGCGTACACTTGAATAATCGATTAAGTCTGCTTTTGTTACGACATCTGTATACCACTGCGCGAAATCATCATCCATCGCCGTAATATCTTTTACAAATTCCTTAGCCATTTTGACACCTCATTATTTTTTAAAAATATAAAAAGGCCTTGATCCTAAAAAGGGACCAAGGCCTGGCGGTACCACCCTAAATTCATAAAGCGATTGCTTTATACTCTTTCCATGATAACGGATTTTATCCGCATGTATCTTCAGCAATATCCGATACAGAACTCGGAGGCAGGTTCAACTGATTGCCTTAAGAAACCTCGCACCTATGGTTTCCTCTCTTGGTAAGACAGCTTCAATTTACTAATCCCCGTCATTGTTTCAAGCTATATTTTAGAAAAAATTATATAGTTCTCCATCACAAAAGTCAATTCTTATTGTGGAATATTTTAATAATACCTCCAATTTTGCCTAATTAATATCCTTCTATACTTTAAAGCTGGTGCTAAATCGGGTAAAATTATAATTATCAGTTAAATTGGGGTGATTTGCATGGAGGACAAGAAAAAGGATGAACTTGACCTTGAAGAGGAAGAAAAAGAATTCCTGCTGGATTTAATAAAAATGCAAAATGAAACCCTAAAACGGATTTATAAAAAAACAATAGAAAACGAAAAAGAAAAATAGTTTTGAGAGGTTTCATAAAACGTTCAATTCTTATCGCTGTAAATGGTTTTTTAACCTATATAATACTCTTATGGTAGTAACCCATAAGAGGAGCGTTAAACATGACATATTTTTTGATTATTTCCGCCATCATTGTTGCGGCGACAACAGGCTATTCTATTTATCTTTTAAACAAAAATAAGGGGCAGCTGGCAAAAACGCCGGGCTTGATGATTTCAATTGCCATTTCAACGATGGCAGGGTTGCTTTCCGGGACGATAACCGGCATTTTATCCGGAGAGATGTTCCTTGTTGTCGGCATCAGTATGATTATCGGTTTCATGGTTGGTTTTTTGGCGGGTCATCCGATTGGACTCCTGGCCATCGTGATGAGTTCCATGTTCGGTTTGCTTGGCGGGATTATGGGTGCCATTTTAGGTGTCCTACTTATCTTCATTAATCCTATCATTCTTTTAGGTATTTTATTGGGCCTTTTTATTGTGATTATTGGGCTTGTCATTCTTTTTATTTTGGCTGATACCAATCAAAAATTCTCGGTTCAAACAGAGGAATTGTCGCCGTTTGCTATTATTGCTGGCGGTGTTGTGTTTGCCTCCCTGTTTTTGTTTTTGTATAGCAGTAATTGGGTGGAAATCCCTGTCAAAACCGAAGCTGCACAGGCCGAGGCTTCGCAAACAAAGACCACACAGCCTGCGGCAAAGACGGAGATTGACGTGACGGATCAAGCAACACCTAAGGTGAAGATTCTTGTTACGGACGGAGGGTATTCTCCGAATGTGATTCGGGTGAAAAAAGGAGCTCCGGTCGAACTGGAAATTCAAAATCCAGGAGATAATAGCTGCTTCTCGAAATTTAATATGCCGGATTTTAATATTAACAATGCCGATTTAAAAATTGGCACAACGACATTAACGTTCACGCCTGACAAAACTGGGGAATATACCTTTAGCTGCGGCATGAATATGTTTAAAGGCACCGTAATTGTTGAATAAGTTCATCAGCAAGCCATCCTTAGTATGGCTTGTTTTTTTGTTTATAGGCTTAAATCTGTCGGTCTCGAATAAGATTAAATTATATAAACTTGTCCGATAAACTGTGGAGGTGTTTGTCTTGGGTACAGAAGTTAAAACTCTTCCTTCTACGAACAACAACAAAAACGATGTAAGAGTGAACAACCACATTAGCTTGACCATCAATTTAGGGGATTCCTTGAATGTCTTGACGTTGGTTGCCGGGGTGTATTTGATAAGATCCATTGCTAAAAAGAAGAAAAAGAATTCTTACAAGGTGCAGTGGCCATGATGGAGCCTTCATAGGACGCGGTGCAGACGATTTTTCTGCCAATCGCGCTCTATGAAGTTTCATACTACTCCCCCCAACTCCTTCATGTGAAAAATAACACTTTTTTTACCGCGTGCACCCTTTCTCACCCCTTCATGGGTAAAATGACACCTTCTTTTTTACCGTGGGCACCCTTTCTCACCCCTCCACGGGTAAAATAACACCTTCTTTTTTACCGTGGGCACCCTTTCTCACCCCTCCACGGGTAAAATAACTCCTTCTTTTTTACCGTGAATACCCTTTTCCATCCCTCCACGGGTAAAATAACACCTTCTTCTTTACCGCTGGCACCCTCTTGTTTCCCAATAATTTTTAATAATTCCTAATTGACTACATGGTTTAATTGTTTTATAGTTTAACACGTGAATAGTTCAATCACTTAACTAATATCAATAATATCAGAGGTGACCCCAAATGAATAATCCCCTAATTCAAGACTTGATTGACCGCTATGTGAATGTTTCCTTTCAGGTACATAAAAAAGCGGAATCCCTTATCAAGGCGGAACTGGGCAATGAATTAACCAATGACCAGCATTATGTTTTAAGTTATATCCATAAGGCCAGCTGCTGTACCTCAACCGAACTCGCCGATGCTTTTGATGTCAACAAAAGTGCGATAACTGCCATTATTAATCGGATGGCGGATCGTGGGCTTATCGAACGGACCCGTGATGTCAATGACCGTCGAGTCGTCTATCTGACGTTAACAGATGCTGGGGAGGAACTTTTTCGAACATGTCAGGAAAAAGTCCATCAATTGGTGGAATCTATCATTACCAAATTTGATGAAACTGAAATCACCACATTTATCAATACTTATGAAAAACTTGCCCAAATACTCGACAACAAGAAAAAGGAAGAACTGGGGGAATAGCATGTGAGAGCCATCATTAAAGGAAAATGGTTTATTTTGGCCGCCTGGATCGCCATCATCGCCGGCTTGTTCATGGTAGCACCAAATATGGAGAACCTTGTTCGGGAAAAAGGCCAAATCACAGTCCCCGAGGGATATTCATCCACATTGGCCCAAAAAATTCTTAAGGATGTACAATCCAACGAAAATAAAGGCACCGACCTCCAAACGGCGCTTGTTTTTCACAGCGATAAAAAATTAACGAACAAAGATTTCGACGAAGCTGAAAAAGCTATAAAAGCACTAGAATCCAATAAGGAAGAACTTGGCATCACCGAAATTCTCACTCATTTTAATCAAGAGGAATTAAAGGATCAGCTTGTTTCTAAAGACGGGAAAACCATCCTGGTTTCACTGCAAGTTACCGCCAATGGCCGGGAAGGAAAAGAAATTGTAAAAGACTTGAATAAAGCGGTTGATGATGTAAAGCTAGAACACAATTATACTGGCAGCTGGGTCATTAGCGAGGACCTTATCACGAACTCCCAGGAAGGCCTAAAAAAAACAGAGGGTATTACCGTTGTGTTCATTTTGGCCGTACTGTTGCTTGTGTTCAGGTCACCAGTTGCGCCAATCATTCCGTTAATTACGGTAGGGTTTAGCTATCTAACCGCGCAATCGATTGTGGCGATTTTAGTTGATCAAGTCAATTTTCCACTGTCTACCTTTACCCAGATTTTCCTAGTCGCAGTTCTTTTTGGAATCGGAACGGACTATTGCATCCTGCTGCTCAGCCGGTTCAAAGAGGAACTAGCTCGTGAAGAAAATGTCACAGAAGCCATTGTCACCACATACCGCACGGCCGGAAAAACGGTACTTTTCAGTGGAATCGCTGTATTGATTGGATTTGCATCGATCGGGTTTTCCACCTTCCAGCTATATAAATCAGCAGCGGCCGTTGCCGTCGGAGTTGCGATCCTATTGCTTGCACTTGGAACCGTCGTCCCTTTCTTCATGGCTGTGTTAGGCAAAAAATTGTTCTGGCCGGCGAAAGGCAAGCTAGAACATGGCGACAGCAAGATTTGGGGACCGATGGGCAGCTTTGCCTTAAAACGCCCATTTATTGCGTTTATACTCGTTGCCATCGTCACCGTCCCATTCTTATTTACTTACAAGGATCAATTATCATTTAACTCACTAGAAGAAATCAGTGATGACTATGCTTCGATTAAAGGCTTTAACATCATTTCCGAATCATTCGGTCCTGGCGAATCAATGCCGACGCAAATTGTCATTAAAAACGATGATGAGATGAATACGGCCGATTATGTGGCCATTACCGAAAGTATCAGCCAAGAGCTGAACAAGATCGATGATGTCAAAACGGTTCGTTCTCTCACCCGCCCGATCGGAAAACCAATTGACGACCTATACATCTCCAAGCAGGTCGAATCATTAAGCGATGGCCTAGACCAGGGGAACGAGGGAATTAAACAAATCAGCGACGGTCTCGCCGATGCCAGCAGCCAAATGGCGGCAAACCAGCCGAAAATGGAACAGGCAACAAATGGGATTGATCAATTAATTAAAGGAACGACGGAAATCAAAAATAACCTGACTAAAGTTCAAACCGGACTCTCAGCTATTGAAACTGGAATTAAGGATGGTTCATTAGGGGCAACTGAAATTAGAAAAGGCTTCGCTCAAATACAATCAAATTCAGCCATGGCCTTAGAGAAGAGCAAGGAATTATTAGCCGGTTATCAAAAAGCACATGCCGGTCTTGGCGAAATCTCCGGCAATCTGCAAACGCTCAATCAAAGTCTAACTGCTCTTGATACAAACTTTTCAAATCTAGAAAAAGAATATCCGGCGATTATTCAAAGCCCGGACTACCAAACTATTAAAATGACAATAAAAGGGATCCCAGGCAATCCGCAAGCACCTGGCGCTCAAATGGCTACAATGCAATTGGCTGGAGCACTAAAACAAATAAATGAAGGACTTACTAGTGCCGATACTGGATTTTCCCAGCTTATCGCGGGTCAAGAGCAACTGGTAAAAGGCATGGACCTGCTGCTTCCTGGCCTTGAAAAGTTGGAGACAGGACTCTATCAAATGGGTGACGGCCAAGGACAAATCGTCACCAACTTGCCGAAATTCACAGATGGACTTACCGGTATATCCAATGGCCAGCAAGAGCTGCTGACAGGATTCGAATCAATTGGCAGCCAAATTACCCAGCTTTCAGACGGCTTATCACAGAGTGCCGATGGATTAAACCAGGTTTCGGACGGCTTAACATCTGCCCAAGATTACCTGACAGGTGTATCCAAGCAGGAGCGAAATGGGTTCTATATTCCGGAAGACATGCTGAATAGCGAAGAGTTCGAGCCTGTGTTGGACACCTATATGTCCAAGGATCGAAAAGTGATGACAATCGATGTCGTTTTTAATAAGAACCCTTATTCCAACGATGCCATTGACCAAATCCCAGCGATCAAGCAAGCAGTTGAACGTGCCGTCAAGGATACGAAACTTGAAAATGCTAAGGTTGCCATCGGCGGGGTATCGAGCATGCATAAGGATTTAGATTCCATTTCCAAAGCGGATTATACACGAACGGTTATCCTGATGCTTACCGGGATCAGCATAATCCTCATCATCCTGCTGCGCTCGTTCATTATGCCAATTTACCTAATAGGCTCGTTAATCCTGACCTATTATACATCGATGTCCATTTCCGAAGTAATTTTCATGAATTGGCTGGGTTATACCGGCATAAGCTGGGCGGTACCATTCTTTGCTTTCGTCATTTTGGTTGCACTTGGAATTGACTACAGCATTTTCTTAATGGACCGCTTCAACGAATTTAAAGACTTGCCAGTAGAACAAGCAATTCACGAATCGATGAAGAAAATGGGCTCCGTCATCATATCAGCAGCAATTATCCTCGGAGGAACCTTTGCAGCGATGATGCCATCCGGAGTATTGTCATTACTGCAAATTGCCACGATTCTCCTAATCGGGCTAGCTTTATATGCCTTGGTTGTTCTGCCATTGTTTGTTCCAGTCATGGTAAGGACCTTTGGTGAAGCCAACTGGTGGCCATTTAGAAAAAATTAGAGGAACATTCATCCATTTGCACGCTGAATCACTTGTTCAGCGTGTTTTTTACACTCTTTTAAAAGATATTATTTCGCAATAATATTCAAAATATATGGAATATTCTTTATTTAATAACAAAATTGTTATATAATTAAGAAGCATTAAAGGACAAAGGGGGAATTTTATGGAGACAGTTGTTAATTGGCTTAATGATATTATTTGGAGCCAAGCACTCATTTATCTTTGTTTAGGGGTAGGGTTGTTTTACACAATCGTAACAAGGGGTCTACAAGTAAGACATATGAAAGACATCTACGGGTTGATGTTTAAAGGCGGCAAATCCGAAGCCGGAATCTCTTCTTTCCAAGCACTATCACTGGCGCTTTCAGGACGGGTCGGAACCGGTAATATCGCCGGGGTAGCAACTGCTATTGCCTTTGGTGGCCCTGGTGCGGTGTTCTGGATGTGGGCTATGGCTTTCCTTGGAGCCGCTTCCGCATTTATTGAATCTACTTTAGGGCAAATTTATAAAGTAAAACAAGATGGCCTATTCCGCGGCGGTCCTGCATACTACATAGAAAAAGGATTAAAGATTAAATGGTATGCAGTGTTATTTGCCGTTGTAACGGTAATTGCTACAGGACTTCTCTTGCCTGGCGTTCAGGCAAATAGTATCGCCTTAAGTGTTGAAAACGCTTTCGGAATTAGCCCTGCAATCACTGGTGCTTTGCTAGTTGTATTGCTTGCCATCATTATTTTCGGCGGCGTAAAACGAATTGCCCGTGTTGCCGAGTTTGTCGTTCCGTTTATGGCTGCAGGTTATATAATTGTAGCGCTATTAATCACGTTCATGAACATTTCACAAGTGCCTGAGGTTCTAAGACTGATTTTCTCAAGTGCCTTTGGTGCAGACGCTGCATTTGGCGGTATTTTGGGTGCTGCGATTTCTTGGGGTGTAAAACGCGGGATTTACTCCAATGAAGCCGGCCAAGGTACCGGTCCGCATGCCGCTGCAGCAGCAGAAGTATCCCATCCTGCAAAACAAGGGATTGTCCAGGCATTCTCCGTCTACGTAGATACATTATTGGTTTGCTCTGCCACAGCCTTTATGATCATTATTACTGGCATGTACAATGTTACGCCTGATGACAAGCCGGCGATCGTCAACAACTTGGCTGACATCGAACCAGGTCCTGGGTATACTCAGGCTGCCGTTGAGTCAGTTTTCCCTGGCTTTGGTGCTCCATTCGTAGCATTATCTTTATTCTTCTTCGCTTTTACAACAATCATGGCCTACTATTACATGGCAGAAACAAACCTTGCCTATATTAATAGAAAAACAAAGCGTCCATGGACAATTTTTGCTCTGAAAATAGTCATTTGTGGAATGGTATTCTATGGAAGCGTGAAAACAGCGTCTATGGCGTGGGCATTAGGTGACGTCGGCGTAGGAAGTATGGCTTGGCTGAACATTATCGCGATTCTACTGCTCACCAAACCTACCCTGAAAGTGCTGAAAGACTACGAGGCACAGCTGAAAGACGGCAAGGATCCAGTTTTTGATCCGGTAAAGCTTGGCATTGAAGATGCCGATTTCTGGGAAAAGGAATACAATCCTCGAGAAACAGAAAAGACAGGCTGATGAAAAAAGGACTGACTCAGATATTACGAGTCGGTCCTTTTCGTATGAATCTATTCAGGTAGTAAATAATCGGCAACATGCTTCCCTATTCTACTAATCACCAGTTTAGCCTCATATGCGTCAGTGAGTTGGTCGGTCAAAACCGCCGCATAAGCAGTTTTCCCATTATATTTAAAGATGGCGCAATCATGCTCCACATTCGGGAGACCACCGGTTTTATTTGCGATAAACACCCTATCAGGGTCCATCATTGCCGGCAATTTATCGAGAAATTGCTGTGCGTGCATGATGGATAAGGCAATCTCTTTACTTTCCGCTGATAAAAATGCTCCTTCGTTAATCGCCTTTAGACATTTCACCATATCTGATGGACAGGTAACATTATCAAAACCGCGCTGTATTGCGGCAAAGTCCATCATCTTGCGATTAAGATTGGTAGACTTTAGCCCCAGCCGTTCCATCTCCTGATTGATGGCTTCGATTCCCAATAAATCTATTACCATATTGGTTGCCACATTATCGGAAACGGTAATCATTAAAGTCAAGAGGTCCTTGATCGTCAGAGACGCAAGCGAGGACAGGCTCTGTAACACCCCGGAGCCGCCCACCCTTTCTGTAATGACGGTTAATTGGTCCAGATTAACATAGCCCTCCTCCGCCTGCTTGAGACCCGCCAGTAAAATCGGAACTTTAATGACACTTGCCGAAGGAAAAACTTCTTCACTATTAAAATATATACACTCGTCCCCTGCTTCGATTGCCAAACCGATTCTGCCCCTGAAACCAACAAGTTCCTCCCTAATTTTTGCTTTGAGAACGCTCATTGGTTATCTCGTCGCAGCGACCTGAGAATAATCATGGCCGCCGGTTTTATTTTTATCATAAAGATGGCAAGCAACAAAATGGTTGCCGGTTAATTCCTGCCATGCCGGTTTATCCGTTCCGCATACTTCCATCGCCATCGGACAGCGGGTTCTGAATACACAGCCGCTTGGCGGATTAATCGGACTCGGCAGTTCCCCTTTTAAAATAATCCTCTCACGACGGTCTTCGACATCCGGGTCTGGAATCGGAATCGCCGACAGCAATGCCTGGGTATACGGATGAAGCGGATTTTGATAAAGTTCGCCGCTTGAAGTCAACTCCACCATATGCCCCAAATACATAACGCCAATCCTGTCGCTAATCTGTTTAACCATGGAAAGATCGTGGGCAATAAACAAATACGTCAACCCTTTTTCCTGCTGCAGCCGCATCAGCAAATTAACCACCTGAGCCTGAACCGACACGTCCAATGCAGAGATTGGTTCATCGGCAATAATAAATTCCGGATCCAATGCTAATGCACGGGCAATCCCGATCCGCTGGCGCTGGCCGCCGCTGAATTCATGGGGATAGCGGTTGGCATGGTCCTTGTTCAACCCGACATCCTCCAATAGCTGATATACCCTTCCCATGCGTTCCTGCTTATTCTTGTATAACCCATGGACCTCCATCGGTTCGGAGATAATTTCCGCCACGGTCGATCTCGGGTTTAATGACGCATAAGGGTCCTGGAAAATCATCTGCATTTGCCGGTGAAAAGCAAACCGTTCTTTACTATTTAAGGAATGGACATCTTTTCCCTTAAAAATAACTTCGCCATCGGTCCGGTCGTATAACCCGATGATGGTTCTCCCTGCAGTTGATTTGCCGCAGCCGGATTCACCGACAATCCCGAAGGTTTCTCCCTTATTGATTTGAAAAGAAACCCCGTCTACCGCCTTCAGAATTTCGTTTTTTCCCAAGTGGAAATGCTTTTTCAAATTTTTGACCTGTAGAAGCGCTTGTTGATTACTCATGTTTATTCCTCCATCTCAAGCCAATAGCGTCTAGCTGCACATAATTCTTTTTCATAGATTGTACCGGCGAGTGGGATAATTTCAATTGTCTTGCCTGTATTTGGCGAATGCATCAGCTTTCCGTCGCCGTAATAGATCCCGACATGATGAATCTTCCCTTTCCCCTCTTCATATGCAAAGAACAGTAAATCACCTGGCTTTATTTCGGAAGGTTCGACAGGGATGCCTGCATCCGCTTGGTCATGGGCATCGCGCGGAATCACATAGCCACCCGCCTTGCACATCGAATAACTAAACCCGGAGCAATCATAGCCGTAGCTGCTCATTCCGCCCCAAAGATAGGGAAGCCCGAGGAATTGTTCTCCTGCTGACACAATATCGTTTCCAGTTCCTTTGCACCTTGCTGCCAAGGATTGGAATACAACTACATGTTCCCTGTCCAATGCCCCTGTCCCATTCGGTGTTTTAACCCAAACCTGCCCATCTTCTTCCCTTGAAAGCGGCAGCATTGTTTGAAACGATAGTTCCAATTTCGTCTCATTTGTTAAAATTGCCCGGGGTTTGGTCACGACAACGACTGGACCTTCATGCAAATCCCAATCTGCTGGACATGGAACAAGCTGGCATTTAGGAACCCAGCCCGGATAGCCATGTTCATTTTTGGATGAGGGCTGCTCCGGAACAAGAATATGGGCCCACTCCTCCTTCTCCTCTAGGAGCAATACCTCTTGACCATATAATACTTGCGTTTGCACTAGGTTATCATCACATAAACCCAATCTTGTCTCATAGGTCAAGGCCGATAGCCAAGCATGGAGATCAACCGGATTTGTGACAGCATCCAAGTCGATTTCCCGTGCCGAATCATAAGACGTCCAAACTGTAGCAACTGGTACATTGACAAGCCATTTATTCAACTTAATTCCCCCCATCTGCGTTGATCCCCTTGATTCCTAGGCCGGGTTCATTTGGTATCGTAATAAATCTGTTGTTGTATTGAATTCCGCCATCCACGATTTCCTTCGCCAGCATGAGTGGCGCATCGAAATCGTAGCGGGTAATATTTTGCTTGCTTGCAGCAAAATGGGCAGCCGCAGTAATGCCGAGTTTCGTCTCAATCATGCTGCCAACCATGCATTCCACCCCGCATGTTTCGGCAAGTTGATTGATGATTTGTGCCTGATAGATCCCCCCGGCTTTCATCAGCTTGATATTGATCAAATCGGCACTTCTTGTTTGTAATACATGGAAGGCCTGCTTCGGGGTAAACACGCTTTCGTCGGCCATAATCAGAGTATCGACATGGTCGGTTACCTGCTTCAATCCGTCAATATCGTCAGCCTTAACCGGCTGTTCAACGAGTTCTATTTCCAACCCGCTATCTTCCATTTTACGGATGGCCCTGATGGCATCCTTGGCGTTCCAGCCTTGATTGGCATCGAGACGAACTTTAATGTCGTAACCGACCCTGTTCCTAATTTCACGAATCCGCTCGATATCGGTGGCGATATCATCCTTGCCGACCTTTACCTTCAAGACATTAAAGCCCTTCTTGACATAGGAAACCGCATCCTCACCCATTTCCTCCGGCCCGTTGACACTGACGGTAAAGTCGGTCTCCAATTGATTTTTATGACCGCCGAGGAATTGGTAGAGTGGAAGTTTGCAAGCTTGTGCCAAGCAATCGTACAAGGCCATGTCGACAGCGGCTTTAGCGCTTGAGTTGCCTACTAAGATACTTTTTAATCCATGAAAAAGCAATTCAAAGTTTAATAGACTTTTATGTACCAAAAAGGGTCCGATGACATCCTGTATGGCTGATTCGATGCTTCGCAGGCTGTCCCCGGTAATCACTACGGTAGGAGGAGCCTCGCCCCAGCCAACAATCCCGTTGTCACAAGTTACTTTTACAATGATCGTTTCCGCCGTTACCACGGTTCTTAGAGCCGTTTTAAAAGGTTTTATCAGAGGCACCGCAGCTCTAAAAGTTTCTATTCTTTCGATCTTCATCATTTATCATTCCTTTTATAGAATGCCGCTTTCGACAACCAGTTTTTTTTCTTTTGTGTCTAACGTTGCGCTGACACCAAATGGAACCGAGATGTGGGGATTGCAGTGGCCGATTTGGAAACCTTTCATTGCCGGTTTGCCCGTTAACTTAACATAATGGTCAATGACTTCATCAAGCATTAACGACAAATCCCGTTTCGGCATGCAGTCACAGAAATCACCCACAACCATTCCGACAGCATCAGTAAGCTTTCCGGCCATATAAAGCTGATTCAGCATCCGGTCAACAGCCCGAGGCTCCTCATTGACGTCCTCAATAAACAACAGTTTACCCTTTGTATCCATTTCAAATTTGGTCCCAAGGGTGCTGACCAAAAGGGTTAAATTGCCTCCAACTAGCGGGCCGGCTGCCTTTCCATCAACCAGCACCTCCAATGGGGAATATTGCTCCGTATAGGTCAAGACTTTGGGTGAGAATAACTGCTGGAATCCTTCTTTTGATAATGGATGGATATCTTCCTTCCCGATATCAGAACCGAGCATTGGACCATGGAAGGTCACCAATCCTGTCTCTTGGCGAATTGCCGTATGTAAAAAGGTAATATCACTATAGCCCCAGAAAATCTTGGGATTATCCCTGATTAAATCATAATCAATGTTAGTGGCAATTCTGCCCGTTCCGTAACCGCCGCGGGCACAAATGATGCCTTTTATCTCCGGATCTGCGAACATGTCATGCAAATCATCGAGCCGCTCCTGATCAGAGCCTGCCAAATAACCGTATATTCTTTCAACACTTTTCCCGATTTTTACCTTCAAACCTAATCCTTTTAAAAACTGGATACCCCTCTCGAGATTCTCCTGGATTGCCGGGCTTGCCGGGGCAATCACTCCAACCGTATCTCCTTGTTGCAGCCGATTTGGTTTCATTAAATTCATCAATTAGAACCCCCTTTCACCTAAAACTTTATGTTATGAGGACAAAAGGGATGTTCACAATCGAACACCCCTTTTAAAAACTATTACTTCTTGTCAGCCCATTTTAACTCTAGGTAACCAACAGGGTGGCGAACGATACCTGTAACATCTTTATTTTGCAGGTAAGTCTGGTTGTAGAAGTGAATTGGAATAATTGGTGCTGCATCAAATAATATCTTTTCAGCTTTGTACATCATTTCGTAACGTTTCTTTTCATCCTTTTCAAGCTTTGCATCCTTGATAAGTTGATCAAATTCTGCATTGCTCCATCCAGTACGGTTCATTGGCGAGCCAGTGATAAAGTTTTCCAGGAAGTTGATTGGATCCGCGTAGTCGGCAAGGAACGAACTACGTGATAACTGGAATTTCAAAGCTTTTTGCTCAGATGCGAATACGCTGCTTTCCATGTTGGCAAGCTTCACATCAACGCCAAGATTTTCCTTGAACATTTGCTGCAGAGCTTCAGCAATTTTCTTGTGAGTCTCCAGTGTACTGTAAGTAAGAGTCACTTCTGGAAGAGTCGCATAGCCTTCTTCCTCCATACCCTTTTTCAGCAATTCTTTCGCTTTAGCTACATCCGTCTTAATTAAATCCCCGTTTTGCTTACGGAAGTCATTTCCTGCCGGGTCTTTAAACCCGTAGGAAACAAAGCCATATGCAGGTTTTTCCTGATTTTTTGTCACTAGTTCAACCATTTGCTTTTGGTCTACTGCTAAAGCAAATGCTTTACGAATATTTTCGTTTTGGAATGGCTTCATTGTCACGTTAAAACGATAGAAGTATTGACCTGCCTGGTCTTCTACTTTTACATTTCCTTCTTTAAACAGTTTGTCTGCAAGTTCTCCAGGAACGTCGGAAGTATCTAGGTCACCAGTCGTGAACATTTGGTATTCCGTATTCGTATCTGAAACCATAGCCCAATGAACCTTATCCAATTTTACATTTTTCGCATCCCAGTATTTATCATTTTTCACCATCGTGAAATCACTGTCATGATTCCATTCAGCAAGTTTGAACGGACCGTTGGCAACAAATGAGCTAGCTTCTGCAAACCACTGTGGATTTTCTTTCGCTACCTTTTCATTGATTGGGAAGAAGCAAGGATTCGAAATAACACTTAAGAAATAAGCCTGCGGGCTAATTAATGTTACTTCGAAGGTCTTTTTATCCACGGCTTTAACCTTAACATCATCTGCAGAGCCTTCATTGTTGTTGTAAGCTTCAGCACCTTCAATAAAATAACCGAGGAATGCTGCCGGAGAACCGGTGTTAGGATCCAACAAACGCTTCCAGGCAAATACGAAGTCATCTGCAGTTACATCATCACCATTGGACCATTTGGCATTATCACGAATATGGAACGTGTAGGTTTTACCATCGCTGGATACATCCCACTTTTCAGCTGTTGCCGCTTTAGGCTGGTGGCTTTCATCAAGGCGGGTCAAGCCTTCCATCAGGTTGTTCAAGGAATTCCAAGATACGGCATCAAAGCCGATTGGCGGGTCAAACGATGTTGGTTCTTGTCCATTATTTAGGTAAAGAACCTTTTCAACCTTTTCCTTTTCTCCGCCTTTTCCTTCATCCTTTGGCTCTTTGCCGGCATCCTTGGTTGCTGTACAGGCTGCCAGCGCAAACAACATCATTACAGCGGCTAAAATTGCAGTAATCTTTTTCATCTTTTTCCCCCTAGTCAAATTTTTTTATGGTTATTTAAAGGATGAAACCAATTTTTGGGCCCGTTCGTCCTGCAGCCAACAATCAACGTTATGGTCACTGGTTAACTGCGTTTTAAACGGGTAAACCTTGTCGCATACCTCCATGGCATGTGGGCATCGCGCCGCAAAAGCGCAGCCAACCGGAGGGGAAAATAAATCTGGCGGCGTTCCGGGAATCGGAACAAGTTCAGCCTTTTCTGCATCCAACCGTGGAACAGATTGGAGCAGTCCTTTTGTATACGGGTGCTGCGGCTGATAAAAAATCTCCCGCCTCGTCCCGATTTCGACGATTCGGCCGGCATACATGACCGCAATTCGATCAGCCACCTGGGCCACTACGCCTAAATCATGGGTAATGAGGATAATGGATACTCCTGTTTTCTTTTGAATATCGCGAAACAGCTCGAGGATTTGTGCTTGAATCGTCACATCAAGTGCTGTTGTCGGTTCATCAGCAATTAAGACATCCGGCCGGCACACAAGTGCCATCGCGATAACAATTCGCTGGCGCATCCCGCCGCTGAACTGGTGCGGATATTGCTTTAAGCGAATTTCCGGGTTGGGAATGCCAACCAAATTCAGCATTTCAACGGCGACCCTTTTCGCCTGATCTCTTGACAGCTTCTCATGCTGGATGATTCCTTCCATAATTTGCTCGCCAATCGTCAGCGTCGGATTTAAGGCTGTCATCGGGTCCTGAAAAATCATCGAAATGTTAGCGCCACGAATCTTTCGGAGCTCCGGTTCCTTCATTTTAATGATATCTCTGTCTTTAAAAATGATTTCTCCTTGATGGATTTTGCCGGGCGGCTCTGGAATTAGCCTCATGATGCTTTGCGAGGTGACACTTTTTCCACAGCCGGACTCGCCGACAATCGCCAGTGTTTCACCTTTATGAAGATCAAAGCTGACTCCGCGGACGGCTTTGACTTCCCCTCCATAGGTTGAAAAGGATACGTGAAGGTTTTTTACCTGAAGTATTTTATCCATGCTGTCTTACCTCCTCAACTTCGGATCTAAGGCATCCTGGAGCCCGTCACCCAAAACATTAAACGCAAACATAGTTAATGAGATAAATAGGGTCGGGAAGAATAATCTCCACCAGTAACCAGATAGAATTGTAGACAAGCCGTCATTGGCCATTACGCCCCAGCTGGCATGTGGGGCCTGAATACCCAACCCAATGAAGCTTAAGAATGCTTCAGCAAAAATTGCTGATGGGATGGTCAATGTCATTTGGACGATAATGGGTCCCATCGTATTGGGAAGCAAGTTTTTTCGAATGATACGGGCTGCACTTGTTCCAAATGTTTTAGAAGCAAGCACAAACTCATAGTTTTTAATTTGCAGGACCTGGCCGCGAACAATCCTCGCCATTCCGATCCAGCCCGTTATCGAAAGTGCCAGAATAATTGTCGTTAACCCTGGGCCGATGACAACCATGACCAGAATGACGACAAGAAGATATGGCAGGCCATATAAAATTTCCACAAACCGCATCATCAGGTTGTCAGTTCGGCCGCCTTTATAGCCGGCAATCCCGCCATATACAACGCCGATAATAAAATCAATCATTGCCGCCATTAAGCCGACAAACAAGGAAATCCGGGCACCATAGGCCGTACGGGTAAATACATCACGTCCTAAATCATCGGTTCCAAACCAGTATTTGCCCGATGGTGGCAGATTCTGCTCGGTCAACCTTTGCGTCTCCACCGAATGAGGTGAGAGGACGGGTCCGAATATGGCAAAAATCGCCAGGAATATCAAAAATATAAGTCCTGCCATGGCCAATTTATTTTTCAACAGCCTATGCCAGGAATCCTTCCAATAAGAAAGGCTTGGCCGGACAACGGCTTCCCCCGCCTGCTGGTTTTGTTGTATCGGAACAAACCATTCATCAGGAACATCAGGCGAAATATTTCGTACATCTTGCTTGCGAAGCTCCATTTATTTCGCCTCCTTTTTGTGCAGTTTAATCCGAGGGTCCAAAATTCCATAGGCTAAATCCACCAAAAACAGCATAAGAATGAGAATGGCGCTATAGAAAACGGTTGTCCCCATGATAACGGGGTAATCGCGGTTATTGATGCTATCAACGAAATATTTTCCCATACCCGGGATGGCGAAGATTTTTTCAATAACAAATGTCCCGGTCAAAATACTGGCTGCAAGGGAGCCAAGAACGGTTACAACTGGAAGCAGCGCATTTCGGAGCGCGTGTTTGAAAACAATTTTCACTGGTGACAAACCTTTAGCTTTAGCCGTTCGAATATAATCTTGCGTTAATACTTCGAGCATGCTTGTCCGGGTCAAGCGGGCAATAATCGCCATCGGACCAGTTGCCAAGGCTAAGATTGGCAATACCATATGCATGGGACTAGACCAAGTCGCGACCGGAAAAATGGGAATGTTTACGGCCAGTTGTTGGATTAACAATGTTGCCATAACAAAGTTTGGAACCGATATGCCGAGAACCGCAATACTCATCGCCAAATAATCAATCAGCCCGTTATGTCGCAATGCAGCAAATACACCAAGCGTAATTCCGGAAACGATGGCTAGAAGCAATGTATATAGTCCGAGCTCAAACGAAACCGGAAACCCCCTTCCGAGCATGTCGTTTACTGTTTGTGATGACTTTTTAATGGAAGGTCCCAAATCGAACTGGACCAATGCCTTCAGGTAATTTCCGTATTGTACCAATAACGGCTTATCAAGCTGATAGTAGGATTCAAGGTTTTTTTGAATCGCTGCGTTAGTTGTCCGTTCCTCGTTAAACGGAGACCCCGGTACCGAGTGCATCAAAAAGAAGGTCCCGGTGACGATCAGCCATAATGTAATAATCATGGCAACAAAACGTTTAATAAAATATGTATTCACGTATCACCACGTCCTAACAGAATGTTGTCCTCATCGCTAATTCGGTCATAACCAGCATCGCTTGGTATGCCTCCAAAATATCCTTTGCTTGAAAGCGGACGATTGTTGTTCCGGGAACAATTTCGGTACCGGGCATTAAATTTGCCCACTCGGCCTCGCCATAGTTGGTAAATTCAATTCCTAAGAGCGGCCTGTCCGGCGGTGTTAGCGGTTTCACTTTGTCGCTATTTTGAATCGCCAAGGCTGTTTTTTCTCTTAGAAGCTGCCCTGCTTTGGCTGGTGTCAATGATTTGGCAGCGGAACGGGAAATCGCTTCCTTGACCACAGCGGTTGTGATGTTCGGAATAAGCTGCTGTGCTTCGAGGGATGCACCGTCATCTCCGGCAACCATAATCACTGGTACATCGTAATATCCGGCAACATAGGCATTGAACCCTAGTTCCCCTACAGCCACGTCGTTTATGTACATATTCCGGACTCCAAAAATCATCGAATGCGTCATGACGCCTTTTTGCGCGGCCCTTGCGTGATATCCAGTAAAAATGGCACCATCAAAGGTTCCATCCAAACCTTGTACCATTGAAAATGGTTTAACATCGCCAGTAATCAACTGCGTTTCGGGATGCAGTCTTTCAATTAATAAATTATTCATTTTGGAGTGACTGTCATTGACCACTACCTCCTTTGCGCCATATTCAAAGGCGGAGGTGATGACGTGATTAGCCTCGTCTGTCATAATTATTCGGCTGCGCTCATAATTGTGCTTGTCAGAATCGACATGGGTGTGGTCCACCAGCCCGGTGATTCCTTCCATGTCAACGGAAACATATAACTTCATTGGCTTCCCCTTTCTTTTACTAGATTTCTATTTTCTAACTATTATAGAATAGTTTTACCCTTTATTCAAACTGTTCTTAAAATTCTCGAAATATTTTTTACTAATTTTTTCATAGTAGTGAAACTTTCCTACATTTTATCCGTAGAACTAAGCTAATGAATCTTATTAAAAATTTCCTCAAAATCGGTTTATAATAGGAAGTAGAAAATGATAGGAGTGAGGGTGTGTGGGAGTAACACTTAGTAAAGGGCAAAAGGTAGATTTGACAAAGTCCCATCCAGGGCTGCAGAATGTCGTGGTCGGGCTGGGCTGGACAATCAACCAGGTCGGCGCCAACTTTGATTTGGATGCGTCGGCATTTTTATTGGGGCAAAACGGGAAAGTTCAATCGGATCTGGATTTTGTTTTTTATAACAATCCTACAGGCGGAAACGGCTCCATTGTCTACAGTGGCGATAATCGAGTCGGGTCTGGCGTCCGGGATGATGAGCAAATTCGAATTGATTTAAAAACCGTTCCCGCCCATATCCATAAGATTGCCTTTACAATCACGATTCACGATGCCCAAGTAAAGCGGCAAAATTTTGGACAAATTTCCGATTCCTATGTTCGTATTTTTAATGAACAAAATAATGAAGAACTGCTACGGTTTAATTTGGGCCGGGATTTTACGATTGAAACGGCCATTGTAGCAGCGGAACTATACCGCCATAACGGAGAGTGGAAATTTAATGCGATTGCCAGCGGCTTTCAAGGCGGACTTGCCGCGTTATGCCAGAACTTTGGCGTAACCGTTGATGATCCTGCACCTAGTCCGCAGACTCAGCAGCCTAATTCGTATCAACAACCCGGTTATGGGGCAAATCAAACCAGTCCTGTTCAGCAAAGTCAGGGGAACTATATTCCGGCGGGACAGAATCAGGGCCAGTTTCATCCGAGCAGCCACAACCAGGGGAATTTTGATTTTAACCGGCAGAATCAAACAGGATTTAATCAGAACCATCAAAATCAGCAAAATTATGACCCATACAGACAAAGTCAAACCAATTATGACCCCTATCGTCAAAGCCAGGCCAATCAGACTTTTAACCAGCAGCCGATTCATCTTGAGCCCGAATCATCCAACCGGCAGCCAGCTTATGGCTATCCATCACAGACGTATTCACCTGCAGCAGGCTCCAGGCAAACTTATGGTGGTGACGATATAATATGTCCACGCTGTCATTCTACTAATGTCAGGACCGGCAAAAAAGGGTTTGGCTTAGGCAAAGCTGCCGTTGGCGGATTAATACTCGGCCCAATTGGCTTGCTTGGCGGATTTATCGGTCAAAACCAATTAAAACTTACCTGCAACAACTGTGGCAGCAGTTGGTCACCTTCCCAAACCGATTATGCCGAGTGGGCCAACAATCAAAAACGGCGGGCCCAGGAGCTATTTTCTCGTTACAAGAGCCAGGATGTCCTTGATGCTGTCGTAGCAGGCTGCGCCCTGGTGGCGATGGCTGACGGCTATCTGGATGCATCCGAACGGCAAAAACTGCTTGAATTCGTCCATCAAAGTGATGAGTTGCGGGTATTCGATACCAATAAGGTAATTCAGAGATTCAATTACTTTGTGTCGCGAATTGAAATGGATCGGATGCTTGGGACAGCAGAAGCATACCGGGCGCTGGGAAGAATCAGAACTAAACCGGAAATCGCCCGCCTTGTTGCAAGATATTGCATCGCCATCGGCTATGCAGACGGCAACTTTGACAATTATGAAAAACAAACTGTTGCTGACATTTGCCGTGAGCTCGGGTTGAATCCGGCAGAGTTTTTATCATAATGGAAAAAGCCTCTATCCCATTAGGTATTGGGATAGAGGCTTTTTGTGTTAGCCTTTCCAGACACGCTTGTTTTCCACACGTTTTGTAAAGCCGTTGGCGTCCAATCTTTCAAGGAAAGGAATCATGTATTTACGCGAAAGGTCGAGAATCTCCTTCGCATCGCCAACCTCAAATTCGGCACCAGTCCTACTGCGAAGTTTCTCTACTGCTCCGTTAAAGACTTCTCCATGATAGGCATACTGTTCATCCAGCATCATGATGAACCCCTGGTCTTCCAAAAACCGCCGAAGATCATGTTCAAGATTAGCAGGGATACCGGCCGCAGAGAAATAGTCTTTCAAGTAGCGAACCTTTAAGCCATCCTTCTTCATTTCCTCTAGCAGATTTTCTGTCCGCTTTGCCCAGCTTTTCGGTACATGCGGCATAAATGTCGCCAACGAGACAAACTGTCCTTTTCGCTGAAAGACTTCGTTTGTTATGCCGTTTTCGACCACAAACTCAAGCAGTGCCTTTGGAAATCTCTTTTGCATGGTCTGAATCAGTTCGGCTTTATTGACGCCCGATTTCATCGAATGTTGGTTATGGAAATCCCGTAGACGGTCATAGATATCTTCCTCAATCGCGTCAATTAATTGTTTCAGGGTATATTCTCTACCATTGTATAAAACAAAATCATCCTCGTTTTCAAGGTGTTCTGCAAGGGTTTCATCATCAAGCGCAGTCCGTTTGATTAATTCCGTCAAAGGCAGACTTTTTGCCTCGAGCAATGCCGCCGTGATCCGTTCCTTTGGCGAACCGACTTTTTTCTTTTCTAATTCGCCAATGGTTTCGTCGCCAAAGCGGTATTTATTGCCTCTTGGATCAATAACCCAGCCGCCACCAATGGTTTCGGTTGGGCTTGGCCGGCGCAAAATGAAGCGGTCGCCCCGTTTTGTCAGAATTTCCTCTTCAAGCCTCAGCTGACAAAGAATTTCCCCAATCTCCTCTTTCACTTCGTTGCGGTCAAAGAAAACGATGCGCCCCATGACCTCGGCTGTCCCGATATGTAATTTGATTGGCATACGCTGCTTGATTAAATGCTCGAGTTCTTCTACAACTGTGATCGCAACGTCGATGACTTTGGACACAATAAAATGTTCGGAAGAAACGAGGACATCACCGCGTTCGAGGTCCTCCTTGGAAACTCCCGAAAGGTTGATCGCCGCCCGCTGGCCCGCATACGCTATTTTCGATTGCTTGTGGTGGACCTGAATTTGACGGGCCCGAACTTCCAGCCCCCTCGGCATGATTTTTAATGCCTGTCCTTCTTCCACGGTACCTTCATAAACGGTACCACGAACCACGGTTCCCTGCCCTTTCACAGTAAACACCTGGTCGATTGGCAGCCGGAATGCCCCTTTGGCATCGCGCATCTCTTGTTCCTTCAGTTTTTTTATAATAAGCTCCTTTATTTCGTCGATGCCTTTTTTGGAAAGGCTGTCTACGAGGACAAATGGCGCTTCCTCGAACACCGTTCCGGTTAGCTCTCCCAAAATATCATCCTTCACCAATTCAATAAAATCTTCGTCAACCCGGTCTATTTTGGTAATGGCGACAATCCCATTTTTGACTCCCAGAAATTTTAAAATATCCAAGTGTTCCCTGGTCTGCGGCATTACTCCCTCATCAGCAGCAACCACGAGCACCACTAGGTCAATTCCGGCGACACCGGCAATCATCTGGCGAATAAACCGCTCGTGTCCAGGAACATCAATAACGGAAATTTGGATTTCATCATCTTCATATAAAGGAGCAAATCCGAGTTCAATCGAAATCTGCCGTTCCTTTTCTTCTTTTAAACGGTCGGTATCGATATTGGTTAATGCTTTTGTAAGCGAGGTTTTCCCGTGGTCGATATGACCGGCCATTCCAATTGTAAAATATCTTTTTTCCAAGCTTGCCACCTTCTTTAACGTCTTCTCCTCTACTGTAGCTTTATTGGCTTGAATGTTCAAGGGAACATTTTTCAAACAGATAGAAACGCACCTAGCGCTCCGCAATATTCACCATTTTTTAAAAAGATGGCATCCAAACTTAGCATCGTCATATAATTGTTAAGCGTACCCTTTAACAAAGGATTGTCAATTAACGAACTTCCGATAAACACGACCTCTTTTACCTTATGGATTGCAGCTGCCTGCAGGGTTAATAACATAATCGTTTCTGCAATCATATTGGCCAAAGCGGCCATCCTGTCTGCTGGACTGTGCTTAACAGATAATCCCTTTGCAAAATTGGCTGCAGTTAAGTCACCATTAATCGGCGCTTGATCTGATTCGTAAATATCCTTCACCAGCAGGTCAAGATTACCCTTTTGGCCACTTGCAGCCAGCTCAGTGAATTTTTCATAGTTGGCTTCATTCGTTAACAATGCTCCAAGTCCCATAAACGTACCTCCGCCCATTCCGCTGCCAAGAATGCGCTCATACTTTTCCCCATTAACCAAATGCCAAGACGTCCCGGTCCCGACATTTACAATGATAAACGGTGCATCCAGCTTCTTCCCTTCTTCAAGCAAGAGAAGCCGGGCACCTTCACATGTAGCCTGAAACTCCGGCACCATCAACCCATCCGGGAAAAATTTTTGCTGGACGATATGGGCTTTCCCGCCTGTTAAAGCAACACCTAAATCCGGCGCCATCATTTTTAACCATGAAATAGCCGATTCCATTTCACCGATCGGATACTTTCTATAGTGCTTAGCACCGTTTTCCTGGTAAGCAATTTTTAATAATGTCCCACCAGCGTCAATCCCTGCTTTAACCTGTTGCAATTCGATCACTCCCCCAAAAATGTATATTGTTCTTTTTGACATATCTTTTATTTTTCCTGCTTTTGTTGTCACTAATCCTCCACAATCACAAAGGTATTTGTTTTTCATAATGTGCTATGTTTTTAGAAAGGACATTTTTTAACAGAAGGAAGATTACTATGAAAAAATTGATTGCACCAATTCTGGCAGGTTTATTGTTATTAACCGCTTGTCAAAACAGTGAACCAAAGGCTGCTGATTCAAAACTTAAAAGTGAGGCAAGCCAGCAGAAAACTCAAGAAAAAGATCCTAACCAACCTTTTCCTTACCCCAACCTTTTGGCTGAGGATGATCAAACCTATTCACTTTTGGTCGTGGGAATTCAGGATGATGGGGCACCTGTTGAGGAAAATCAAACCATTACAACTGCAGTAAAAAATATTTTAAGTTTACCGGAATGGGATATGGCAAAAAAAATCTATCCCAATCTACATATTAAGAAAAAAACGGCCTTCATTGTTTTTGACAATATTGGCGTTGTACATGAGTCGCAGGACTTGCAGGAATTGACGAACTACCTGACCGAGCACCCAGCTTTATCGCAATAGCTTAAATTTTAATAGAGAAGTAAGTTAGGAGGCCAAACATGATTAGAATAGTAAAAGTGTTAAAAGAAGAGGCGTATACTTTGCATGATCTTATGCAATTTTATATTTATGAATTTAGTCAATATATTCCTTCCATCATGTTGGAGGAAAACGGAGCTTACAAACCCTTCGATTTAACGCTCTTTTGGGAGCGCCCCAACCATCACGCGTTTTTTATTAAAAAGGACAACGAGCTAATAGGGTTTGCTTTGGTTGAAAGCGCCACAGAAACAGAACCGAACACCATACTAGAATTCTTCATCGTTCGCAAATATGCCGGAATGGGTTATGGAAAAATCGCTGCAACTGAAATTTTCAACATGTTCCCGGGAAAATGGCATATTACGCAAATTGAAAAAAACGAACCTGCGAAAGCATTCTGGCGGAGGACTATCTCACAATTCACCGGGGGAAGCTACACTGAAACAACTGACGACCATAAAAGAACGATTCAAGAGTTCGAGACCGTGCTATAAAAGGATAACGGGGTGCCCAGTTTAGACACCCCGTTCATCACTTATCTACCTTTCTTTTTTCAAAAGTACTTATAAAGAAATCGGGTGCAACTTCTATGTTCTCCACTAATGTAAAGCCATCTTTTAGATATAAATTTTTCGCAGGGTAATTATCTTTGCCGGTAGAAACCTTAAAAACTGGAATATCGTTATGTGTGTCCTCGACAGCTTTTAATAGTTTTTGAGCAATTCCCTTTCTAAAATGATTTGGGGAAACCACCGTTCTGCAAATGGTGAGCTCTTGTCCGTTGATTGTGTATGAAATTGCACCAGCCAATTCTTCTCCTTCAAAATACCCCAGGAAAGACTCTCCACAATTCATAAGTTCTTCAAAGCTCTCCTTTAAAGGCGGAATCTCTTCAAAGCCGATTAAGTTTGCTTCCACAAGGTATGAAGCCCTTTGAAGGTCAAAGAGTTCTTTAACTACCTGATTGTTTTGAAAGTCGATTATTTGGATCATAAAGTCAATTCCTTTTTTAAATTTTTGTTAATTTCTTTAAATGAATTATCTATCTACTAAATTAACATAGTTTTGACACGACAATTTGCGTGAACTTCTCCAATTCTTCATAATTCGGCGAATGAGCCGAACTTTCAAAGGTTAACCATTCTTTACTAGGAGCCTGCAATTGGTCGAAAAATTCTTGTGTTGGGGCATGCGGCACCGTTAAATCATGTCTACCCATGATGATGGTAACTGGCACTTCGACATTGTGAATGACATCCCGTATATCTAAATCTCTCAATTCAACAAGCATTGCTTTCATACTGAATAGCTGCCCTCTTAAATGATTAATAACATCCCAGAAAGTGTATTCCTTACTTTTTAAAAGTTGCTTAACAAATACATTTACCAGTTTCCCATCATGTGAAATGCCGCCGCCAAACAAATCCACATATTTTTGATGAACTTTATCATGCCTTAAGCTCTTCCATGGCGGTTTTCCGATCATGGTCAAATCGTTAATCGCTTTTTGGTCGTTGTTTTCCTTCGCTTTTTCCAAAATGAGGTTATAAGATAATTCTTCAGCATCTCGCATACTTGCAACCTGGGAAACACCAAAATAATGTAAAAAATGCTCCGGATGTTTATGAATTGCCAGCATCCCCAGAATACTGCCCCATGAGTGCCCAATTAAATAAATTTTCTCTTTTTGAAACCTTGTCTTTAAATATACAGTTACTTCAATTGCATCGTTTAAAAATTGATTCACACTCATCGATTCTTTTGGAATCGATTTTGAAAAGGACAAGCCTGAACCTCGTTGGTCCCAGTTTACGACTATGAAATGTTTTTCCAGTTCCTGCTGGTATTCCCGATTAAAGCCGATCTGAGCCGCGCCCGGACCGCCGTGAAGCATTAATAATATAGGGTTTTCTATACTTTCCCCACGAATTAGCAGCCATTAGTCGACTCCGCCAATCCTAACTTTTTGCAATTCCGCTACTGCATGTTCACTGTTTATAGTTGGAGTGAATCTTTTAAACATTGTTTTTCCTCTTCTCTTAAAATCATTGGGATATCTTCTGGCCATTTTCTTGGTTGCTAGTAAAATATTACCATGAAAATAAAAAAGCAACACTTATAAAATTAAGTATTGCTTTTAGAATAATAATAATCGGCAGCGACCTTCCAATCATTTTCAAAAACAGACCATAGATTCGGACGGCGCCGTACCGCCAGTGGGTGATAACCCACAGCAGTTGGATACCCGTTGATCTGATGAATCGTGCCCCGTAGCGCTTTCACCTCAGCATCCTTATCGTTGAAAAAAGACTGAACCGCGACATTTCCCAAACAAATAATCAGTTTTGGCTGTTTTTCCATTATTTGTTGATCTAGGTGATTCATACAAATTTGCCGAACATGTTCCTTGTCATAGGCCCTAATAGGCTTTCTTTTTAATATCCAGGTTACGTATAAATCATCCATGGTTAAACCGACATGATGGGCTCCATTTTGGAGAGTTTGCCTGGTGCCGCATACAAATGGATTTCCTTCACGGTCTTCACGGGCTCCCGGATTATCGAGCAGAATCATAATTGGAGCATTCGGATTTCCTTCTCCCCATACCATCCGCGACCCATGCTTGTCGAGACCGCATTCACTGCAATTTTTAAGATGGTCCGGAGTCGGTTCCTCCGGCCAAAGCACCGGGCAGTAGTCAGACATAATAATCCCCCCATTGGTTAATTCAATTTCATTTTTCCCTTTTTATCTGAACCCCAATAATAATTGACTTTTCAGCAAACTTACAATACGATTTGGTACTAAAGAGATATATTTGTAAGGGGGGAGAAATTTGAAATATGATGTGATCGTAGTTGGGGCCGGACTGGCTGGTTTGGTGGCAACTGCTGAGCTTGCTGAAGCCGGAAAAAAGGTCCTTCTTTTGGACCAGGAACCTGAAGCCTCGCTAGGAGGACAAGCCTGGTGGTCGTTTGGCGGGTTATTCCTTATCGATTCACCGGAACAACGGCGGATGGGAATTAAGGATTCAAAGGAACTCGCATGGCAGGACTGGCTTGGCTCCGCTGGATTCGACCGCGAAGATGACGAAGATATTTGGGCCAAAAAATGGGCCAAGGCATATGTTGATTTTGCTGCTGGCGAGAAGCGTCAGTGGTTGTATAATATGGGTGTCCGCTTTTTCCCGGTGGTTGGTTGGGCGGAGCGCGGCGGTTATCTTGCCGAGGGTCATGGCAACTCCGTGCCCAGGTTCCATATTGTCTGGGGAACAGGCCCCGGACTGGTAAAGCCTTTTGAGGAAAGAGTTCGAAAAGCGATGGACGAAGGCCTTGTCGATTACCGGCCGCGGCACCGCGTTAATGAATTAATAACCGAGAAAGGTGCAGTAGTTGGTGCCCGTGGTGATATCCTTGTATCAAGTAATGCTAAACGCGGCGAATCAAGTTCTCGTGAAGTCATTGGAAGCTTTGAGTGCCATTCCCAAGCGGTAATGGTTACAAGCGGCGGGATTGGCGGAAATCATGAGTTAATCCGGAAAAATTGGCCTTCCCGACTTGGAGACGCTCCAAAAAGAATGATTTCCGGGGTGCCGGAGCATGTCGATGGCCGGATGCTGGCCATTACCGAGGCTGCTGGCGGGCGAATTGTCAATCGCGACCGGATGTGGCACTATACGGAAGGAATAAAAAACTGGAATCCAGTGTGGCCGATGCATGGAATTCGGATTCTGCCTGGGCCTTCCTCCCTTTGGTTTAATGCAAACGGAAAGCGTTTCCCAACTCCAAATTTCCCTGGATTCGACACGCTTGGCACGCTCGAAGCGATCATGAAATCCGGCTACGATTATTCCTGGTTTATTTTAACCCAAAAGATTATTGAAAAAGAATTTGCCCTCTCCGGATCGGAGCAAAATCCAGACTTGACCGGAAAGAGCATTAAAAAGGTATTGTCGCGGGTTCTTCCGGGGGCGACCGCTCCGGTCCAGGCCTTCATGGATAATGGTGAGGATTTTGTAATTGCGAATACACTTCGAGAATTAGTCGATGGGATGAATAAACTGTCCGGAGATAACTTGCTTTCTTTGGAAGAAATTGAGCGGCAAATAAAAGCACGTGACCGGGAAATGGATAATAAATTTACCAAAGACCTGCAAATTGCGGCAATGCGGACAGCCCGAAACTACCTTGGCGATAAACTGATCAGGGTCGCGAAGCCTCACAAGATTCTTGACCCTAAGGCAGGACCATTAATTGCTGTTCGGTTAAATATTGTCACCCGTAAAACACTGGGCGGACTACAAACTGATTTATCTGGCAGAGTCCTAGATTCGTCCGGTAATCCAGTACCAGGACTTTATGCAGCAGGTGAGGTTTCCGGTTTTGGTGGGGGTGGTATCCATGGCTACCGCTCGTTGGAAGGCACCTTTCTCGGCGGCTGTTTGTTTACGGGAAGACAGGCGGGCCGGGCACTAGCAAAGGAATTACAATAGTTTTTTTAATTCAATTTTTTCTAGTATGGTCACGTACAGGCTCTCTACGTGACCACCTACTCCTTTTCTTCCAGAAATCGGTCACGTACGGTCCCTCTACGTGACCTCCCACTTCCTTTTTTCTAAAAATCGGGCACGTACAACCCCTCTACGTGACCTCCCACTTCCATTTTTCCAAAAATCGGGCACGTACAGCCCCGCTACGTGACCTCCCACTTCCTTTTTTCCAAAAATCGGGCACGTACAACCTTTCTACCTGACCACCGCCATATCAAACTATCTATTTAGTAAAAAACAGCGAGGAGTTAAAAGCTCCTCGCTGTCAATTTTAATTCGTAAACACAAACTCTGTCCGGCTTCCAGTTTGACCGGCAATTACCTCGAGTCTGGCATCGATGCGTTCCTTTAATTCCGGAACGTGCGAAATGATCCCGACCAGACGGCCGCTGCTTTGGATGTCCATTAACGCTTCAATTGCCTGATCCAAGGATTCAGGGTCTAATGTGCCAAATCCCTCATCGATAAACATCGTTTCCAGAGAGACCCCTCCCGCGTAGTTTTGCACCACATCGGCAAGACCTAATGCCAATGACAACGAGGCCTTAAAGCTTTCGCCGCCGGACAACGTTTTGACGTGACGCTCTTGGCCGGTATATTGGTCAAAGACAAGCAGTTCCAACCCGCTCTGGGCATTTCCCTTGGACCTGTCAGTCTTACGCAACAATTCATACCGCCCAGAAGTCATTTTCCGCAACCGGTAATTCGCCTCACGGAGAATATCATCCAAAAATGCCGCCAGCACGTACCGTTCAAAGGTGATCCGGAAGCTGTTCTGCCCTTTTGTAATTTCATACAGGTGGCCAATCAGCTTATAACGCTCCTCGAGCACCTTCATACTTTCATTAAAGCGCCCTACCTGGCTGTAGATTTCTTCATTATCCCGCTTTTTCACAAACAGGTTTGTATGTTCATGGTTAAGACCTTCAATTCCATTGCCAATTCTGTCAAGCTCAGCCTTTAAGCCAGCAACATCTGGAACCTTCACATCTGCAAGGAGATCGGTCAGTTCTCTTAACCTGTCCGATACAGAACGAAGTCTCTCCCGATAGTCGCGCAATTCCGCACTTAATCTCTGAATCTCAGTTTCTGTGCGTTTGGAAGCGTGGTACACATTGTAATTTTCAAAACCTTGTTCCGAAAGATTTGTCTTAAAGACTTCCCGCTCTGTCAACAGCTCCTGCTGCTTGCCATTCAATAGCTTTTCAGCATCGAGTAATCTGGCAGTTTCAGTGGTAAGCTTTTCCTTCGCAGCCTGCAGGCGTTTCCCAGCCTCCTCGAGCTGTTTCACTAATAGTTCATGACGCTTTTTAGAGGCGGCATATACTCTTTCATATTCGGCCTCAGTACGAAGATTTTCCGGAATCGCATTCATCAATCTTGTCAAATTTGTTTTCTTTTCTGTAAATTGAATCGTTAGCTCTGTTACCTCGGCAGCAGCTTGTTGACTCTGGTTTTGCAGGTTGTGCTTTTCATTTTCCATGTCGGCCAACTGTTGAATGACACGGTCAAATAGCCTAATTTGCTGTTCCAGATTACTTTGAGCCTGCATAAGCCCTGCTCTTTCTGCTTTCACATCACCTTTAACGAAACTGAGGTCCTCTTCGGTAAAACCTGGCCGCAGCGTGACAATTCCGGCAAGAGTTTCTTCAAGTGCCTCCTTGGCCGTTTTCTCGGTTGACTGACACTGATACAGCAGCGATTCATCCGCAGATTTTGCTTTTTCCCATTTGACCGCATCAGCCTTTGCGGCCTTGAGATCTTCCTCACTTGGGAGACCATGGTCATTCAAGCTGGCTGGAGCGGGATGATGCTCGGAACCACAAACAGGGCATGCTTCCCCGGCGTGAAGATTTGCTGCCAACAGGGAGGCTTGTCCATAAAGCCATTTTTGTTCCAGTTCCTCCACTAACGCACGGGCATCCGCCAATTTTGCCGCAGTATTTTCATAGCGTCCAGAAATGGCCTGAAGCTTTCCAACTGACTCACGATGACGTCCAAGTAAAGTCTCGTATTTTTCAAGACGGTCAAACTCGGTTTGCAGCCTGTCAAGCTTGGCTTTATTCTCAAGGTAGATAATTTTCCCTTTTTCAATTTCTTCCTTCTTGGCTTGCAGTACCTTAGCTCTCGCCTCGTTCCCCTCAAGCTGTTTTTCAAGCTGTTGCAGCTTTTCCTTGGCCGCAGCCTGCAAACCTTCTGTTCTGGCTGTTTCCTTTGCCAATGCCGCAAAGGAATATACATCGTCCTTCATATTTACTAGCCGATTCACTTCATCAAGCGCAGCCTGACGCTCCCCTTCTCGGTCTTGTTCTTTTTGGAGCTGGGCATCGTATGTTTCAACCATCGCTGTATACTTTGTGATTTCCTCTTTGATGGCTTTGACATTGGTCTCATATAGATCGGCGTCACGCTTTAGCCGGTGGCAGAGTTCTTCCTGTTTAGCCAGCAACGCCGCCCGCTGTGCCCGCTGAATTTGGACATCGACTTCCTTGAAAAAATCCTCCTGGGACTCGAGCCGGGCTTTTTCCTGCTTTAATTCCTCTTTCGTCTGCAGCTGCTTGAGAATCGCTTCCGCTTCAAATAGCTGTGCCTTAATCCGGTCGCGTTCAGTAGACTTTTCATTGAGTATATCTTTCAATTTTTCAAGCTGCTCGGCCATTCCGGCAATTTCAATTTCCAGAAGCTGCATGATAATCGTGTCATTCACACTGCCCGCTTCCAGGTATTCCCGAAGCTCCTCATTTGTCACGGCCTGAATCCGGCGAATCGCTTCATTTCGTGCTTGGACCTGGTCCTCGACTGACTTTTTCAACTGTGTTGCTTCTTCCTTTAGCTTGTCCTCCACCATTTTATAAAGCTGGGTATGAAACAGCCGTTGCAGGATGACCTCTTTATCTTTGCTGTCTGAGGTTAACAATTTGCGGAATTCTCCCTGTGGAATCATCAGGATCTGTCGAAATTGGTTGGCATCGATCAGCATAATTTCTTTAATTTTTTCCTCGACATCATTGACTTTTGAAGCCAATAAAGATTTCTCACCATCAGTGCTCCACTCATACAGCTCAGCCTTGGCACCGATTTGCGTATACCCGTCACCTTTATCCTTCTTTTTTAACTGCTGTGGGGACCTGGTAATACAGTACCTTTTGTTTCGAAGCGAAAAATCCAACGAAACCTCTGTTAATAGGTCGTCTCTAGCAAACTGGCTTCGCAGCTCAGGACCATTTCGGTCCTCGCCGCTGGCCTTTCCATAAATCGCATAGGTGATGGCATCAAAAATGGTTGTTTTTCCTGAGCCCGTTTTACCTGAAATCACAAACATTGTCCGGTTTCCCAATTTTGTAAAATCAATCGACTCCGTCTCGGCATAGGGGCCAAACGCCTGCATGGTCAATTTTAAAGGTCTCATCCAACCCCCACTCCTTTCATGACTTTCTCAATGATTTCAACCATTGCTTCCTTTTTATGTGTCGAAAATTCAGAAGTGGTCATTTCGGTATAAAATTGCTCAAACAACTCGATTTCCGACTTCTTTTCACTGCGAATAGCCTGTAGCGATTGCTTTTTCTTCAGGTCGGTCATGTCTAATTTCCGCTCAAGATGTAGCACATTCGGATACACCTGCCGCAGTTTGTTGATGGGATCAATCAGCGCCCCTTCATCAAGCAGGGTAATTTTTAAATAATCATGGGTCCGTTCTTTTTCATAGAATTGCGGATCCAATAATTCCTCCAGGTGCCCTTCCAGTTCCCGCATGTCATGGGTGGGTGCAAGTGAGCGGTAGCGATGCGAAAAGTCCCCCTTTTCATCCATTTCAATAATCGAAATGGACTTGCGCTGCTTTGCTTCGGAAAAAGAATATTTTAATAGCGAACCGGAATATTTCACTTTATCGTGTTTGATCGCGTCAGGACTGTGAAGATGGCCAAGTGCAGTATAGGAGAAAGGTTCGAACAATTCCGCACCGACACAGCCGGAGCCTCCAACTGATAAAACCCGTTCGGAATCAGAGGTCTGGCCTCCCAATACAAAGGCATGCCCTACCAATACATTCGGTTCATTAGGATTTAAGTTTTCTTCGATTTTTCCAATCATCGCTTTCATGGCTTCCTGGTGAGAATGAATGGAATCATCACCAAGAACCTGTCGGACAACGCCTGGCTCCGCATATGGAAGCAAATAAAAGTTTACTCCGTTAATCCGAACCGGTTCAAAGCTGTTTGTAAGCTTGCCAGTTAAATAGAATTGGCTGTGCTTGTACCACGAGCTGCCAAAGGAAAGACGTTCGGCGCTGTCATGGTTACCGGCAATCGCCACAACAGGCGTTTTTAACTCGACGTTGATTTTAAACAGGATTTCATCAAGCAGTTCGACAGCATCTGTCGGCGGGACGGAACGGTCATATAGGTCGCCGGCAATAACCACCGCATCTGGCTTCTCTTCCGCGACGACTTCGATAAACTGTTCGAGCACTTCCCGCTGGTTATTGGTCATATAGACGCCATGGACCAGTTTTCCCAAATGCCAATCGGCAGTGTGGATAAATTTCATCTGTATCACTCCATTATGAAACTCTCAATGCTACTATTATATCAAAATAGCGGGGGTCCCGGGGGGTGGAATTCATTCCAGTATGACGAGGGCCATACGGGGCTAGGGGAAATTTGGCAAACAAAAAACAGCCCGGCGCGTTGCCGGGCTGTTATAATTAGCATTAGAATTACTTCTTTGTTACGTTAGCAGCTTGTGGTCCACGAGCTCCTTCAACAACTTCGAAAGATACTTCTTGACCTTCTTCTAAAGTTTTGAAACCTTCAGTTTGGATTGCAGAGTAATGAACGAATACGTCGTTTCCGTCTTCTCCTTCGATGAATCCGAAACCTTTTTCTGAGTTAAACCATTTTACCTTACCGTTTTTCATGAAAAAAAATCCTCCTATTGGCTTGGACAAGCCGTGTTTAAAATTCACCAAATTGCAACGTAGATAGCTTTACTTTAATTACCTCATCCAAACATCGGTTAAAACCTTGAAGAAGTTGTAACATAAATCTTATCTCGTGAATCGGCTGTTTACAATTTAACATTTATTTCATTTGATGTCAACAAAGGGGCAGGCTACATAATACGACACAATTCTATTCCAAGACGTTAGAAACTAATGAAAACGGCACCAACCAAGGATCATTTCCTAGCCCAGACCGATGATAACAGTCTAATCAGTCATGTTGTCTATAATCACAATGAAGAAAGCTGTCAATTTTTGTTGAAAAATATATGGGTTTCCTTAATTTTAATCCGCTATTTCCTTATATTACTGGGAGCCACAATATTCCGGTCAATGATGCCAAGCCGGCATTTGACCCTTTTAATCATGTCATCCACAAATAATTCAAAGCCAATGTAAGTGAGCGAGAGAAAATTCGCATACAGCTTTTTAACTTCCCACTTCAATTCATTTTTTCCGCAAATGCTGTGGCGGTTAATTTGATCTACCTCTTCTTTAATCTTTGCCAACTCTGCAGCCTGCTCCTCCTGTGGAAGAAGTGCCAATTCGTCCAGCTGTCGCAGGAAGTCCACCGATTTTTCGATTTTATAGGCTACTTCATCATGGACTTCTTTCGAGACGAGGTTATTTCTGTACTTAAATTGATTCAGCCTTAATGCAGAATCATAGGTTGCCCGGACAATGTCCTCGCGTGTCATTTTGTTTGTTTCATAGCTTAGCATATTTTTCCATGATGGCTGTTTCATTGCCGCGCGGAAATCCTCGAGCTTGTGACAGAACTTTTTATAGCCGTATTTTTCCGGGTTCTCAAAAGCGGGGCTGCCAGGGTCAAGAAATGGCGATAAAGGTGCCACAAAGTAGGAAATTTTCGTACTTTCGCCGCATTCCTTGTGAATAATTTCACAAAAATCGATATTTCTTAATGCACTGTCGTAGTCTTGATTGGGAATTCCCGTCATAAAGAATAAATCAATCTTTGCACAGCCATGTTTGAGTGCATATTGTAGCATTTCGATTACTTTGGCATTGGTACATGGGAGTTTGCCGTTATATTTTCGGATATCTTCATCTGCAGATTCCAGTGTCAATTCAATGCTATATTTGGGCATCGCCTGGTTCAATCGCTCAAAAAATTCTTCATCGGCATAGTTAAATAACTCAAAAACGATTTCATTTTTCAAATCCATTTTTTCCAATCCGCTCAAGAATTCTTCAACGTATTCCTTCCCGCCCTGGCGGATATCGTTTAACAAGAAAATTGGTGCTCGGGTAAAACGCTGAATCAAGGCAATGTCCTCGAGCATTTTTTTCGGGGAGCGCATGACCAGTTTCTTCCGATTGCAGTTTAATTCATACGCATCCCTTGAGCCGCCGCAAATCAAACAATTGTATGTACACCCTTTTGAAGTTAGAATCGCTGTATTTGGATATTGCAGCCAGCCTTTATAGGGTAATGGGTCCAACAGATTAAAATATTTAAACACCGAACCAATAACATATCGGTACCCTGGATGTTCAAATTCATCGAGACTGTCGGGAACATAGGTCATATCATTATGATAATACTTCCCCTCTCGTTTCCAAGTGAGGTTTGGGATATCGAAAAAGCTGTCCGCGTCTGCCTCCAATTTGTTCAGCAGCATAAGAATTAATTTCTCTGTTGTATCGCCGCGGACGACAAAATCAATGGATGGGTATTGGATCAATTCCTTGTGAAAATAAGTGCTCGATAGGCCGCCAAACATAACCGGCGTATCCGGATGATATTTCTTGACTATTTTGGCAAGTTCTACGCTGCCATGGGCATGCGGGAGCCAATGCAAGTCAATCCCAAATGCCTTCGTCTTGATTTTCCTGAGTTTTTTTTCAACATCAAAATTTGGATTTAGCAGCATCCTGTTGGCGATATTAATAATCTTCACCTTTAACCCAAATCGCTCCAGGTAATCTCCGATACTTGTTAACCCAATCGGGTACATTTCAAATACGGGTGAAGAAGGAACCACATCGCTGATTGGACCTGTAAACAGCATCTCCTTCCTGAAATCATATACGGTTGGAGGATGCAGAAGCACTAAGTCATACATCAGACCATCACCTTCCTTTAATATCTAGTTCCACCTTCATAGTAATACTATTTACTGCCGAAGTGACGGGTTAAATATTACAAAAAAACGATAATTTCCAAATTATAACAATAACTATGTATTTACCTTATAAATAGAAAAAAGCCGAAGAACTTAATTCTTCGGCGCAACCGGCACTTCCTCATCATCTTTAAATCTGTCCAAAATCGTAATAGTATCAACCAGATGGTTATTGAAAATTTGGCGAGCCACCGCCAGCAGTTCGATAATCATCGGGTCCTTAAGCGTATATATGACTTTATTTCCATCCTTTGTTCCGGAAACAATATTTTTAGCCCGCAGTATTTGCAGTTGCTGAGAAACAGCCGATCCTTCACTGCCGACATGGGTTTGAATTTCATTGACACTTTTCTCACCCTCTGCAAGCACCTCTAATATTCGGATTCTTAAGGGGTGTGCCAGTGCTTTGAAAAATTCTGCCTTAAATTTTTGCATTTCCAAATTCAAATCATCATCACCTTTGCCTAATTTACTAGATCGTTGCGGTTAACTTCTGCTTCGATCTTTCCACAGCCTCGGAACCTGACAGCTTTTTACATTCTCTAAACGCAAAATGCTTACAGCCGAGACACTTATTTTTATTTAATTGACCAAGTGCATATTGAATGGCCTCTCCAGTATGTTCGAAAAAGTGCTCTTTCCCAATGACATCATATAAGCCCGTCTTTTTCAAAACCTTTTCCGGCTGAGGATTTAACCCTGATATTAATACTATACCATTTTTGGAAAACTGGCGAACAATACTCGACAAATTCGCTTCCCCGGTTGTATCCATGAAGGGAACCCTTCCCATCCTCAATAACAGAATTTTAGGGCGGTAGTTGATGGTCTTCATAATCGTTTCTTCAAAGCTAAGAGCAGCTCCAAAAAACAATGGCCCTTCAATATTAAAGATACTGATTTGCGGACAATCATGAGTATCGGTGACCATCCCTGTTTCGACCTTTGCCCGATTTGTTTGCGGGTTTGGTAATGCCTTTGCAGTTACCATCACATCGCTCATTCGTTTTACAAACAGAATAGCCGACATGACAAGGCCAACTTCTACTGCTGTCGTAAGGTTGACGAACACAGTAAGTAAAAAGGTGACAACCAGTACCAGTGAATCCGTTGATTTTGTTTTAAAAATATGGGCAAACACCTTTCGCTCACTCATATTCCAAGCCACCACCATTAAGATGGGCGCCATGCTAGCGAGGGGAATATAGGAAGCATACGGTGCAAAAAATACTAATACTAAGAGTACGACGATACCGTGAAAAACTCCCGATAAAGGTGACACGGCTCCGTTTTTAATATTCGTTGCTGTCCGGGCAATCGCACCTGTCGCCGGAATCCCGCCAAACAATGGGGTAATCATATTGGCTATTCCTTGACCAACCAGTTCCCGGTTGCTGTGATGCTTGCTGTTAGTCATACCGTCGGCAACAACTGCTGACAGAAGCGATTCAATACCACCAAGCATTGCAATAATGAATGCCGGCTTAATCAGTTTCATAATAACGTCCAGATTTATTTCGGGAATCTGGATGCTAGGCAATGAATTGGGAATCTGCCCATAAGCCGATCCTATCGTTGCCACCTCACCTGGAAACAAAAGTGCCGCGATAAAGGTCGATACCAGCAAGCCTAGTAACGGTCCGGGAATCTTTGGGGCGATTTTTGGTGTATAAATGATGGTCAATAAACAAATTGCCGCCGTTAGGACGCTGAAAATATTGATGGTACTCAAATGGACCACGAGTTCCCCAATGTTTTTTATAAATTCTTCGTGCTTCTCAATACCCTCTAATCCTAGGAAACTGGCAATCTGACCCGTAAAAATCGTGACCGCAATCCCGGTTGTAAATCCAATCGTGACCGGCCTCGGGATGAATTTAATCAATGAGCCCAGCTTAAATACGCCCATTAACACAAGAATAATTCCGGCCATAAATCCGGCAATCAGCAGGTTTTCATAGCCGTAGGTCATGACAATCCCGAACAAGATCGGGATAAAAGCACCGGTCGGACCGCCGATTTGATACTTCGATCCGCCAAATAAGGAGATGAGAATCCCGGCAACGATGGTCGTATAGATTCCATACTCTGGCTTCACTCCGGAAGCAATGGCAAAGGCCATACCAAGGGGAATCGCGATGACCCCGACAATCAACCCTGAGAGCAGATCTTTTGGCACGCTCTTTAAAGAATAATGATGGAACCTTTTGTCAGTAAACATGTTCACCCTTCTTATCTTCTTATTTTGTTATTTTGTATATCTGATTATTTGAATATATAATAATAGATTACTAATATCAAGTGGTAAATACTAAAAATTGTTCATTTGCTTTTGTAAATCTTTCATGATACAATAGCCAAGCGATGAGCTGAATTGCATAAGCCGAAAAACATTCCTTATGGAACACACAATGTGGAGTGTGGTTTTTCGCCGCAATACGCAGGAGGACGCCTGAACTATTCAGGCGTCCTTTTATTTTGGATTTTTCTGGTTAATGTTAGCACTTTCTTCCTATTTATTTTAAAATATAGTTGGGCCTTTATTTTTTAAAATAAGTGGAGGGAACGGGTATGAATAACCACGAAATTGATTACAAGATTTACGGCGATGATATGCAGTTTGTTGAGGTTGAACTTGATCCGCATGAGACAGTCGTTGCGGAAGCGGGAAGCTTTATGATGATGGATGATGACATTCAAATGGAAACGATTTTTGGAGACGGCTCCGGCGCTGGCGGTGGCGGCTTGATGGGGAAGCTTTTCTCTGCCGGTAAGCGAGTCCTCACTGGTGAAAGTTTATTTATGACAACGTTCACAAATGCAGGTTCGGCTAAACGTCATGTTTCGTTTGCCTCTCCATACCCAGGAAAAATCATTCCGATGGATTTAAGCCAGCTTGGCGGCAAAATCATCTGTCAAAAGGATGCCTTTCTTGCTGCGGCAAAAGGAGTCCAGGTTGGAATCGAATTCCAGCGCAAAATCGGCGTCGGTTTCTTTGGCGGAGAAGGTTTTATCATGCAAAAGCTAGAAGGCGATGGAATGGCGTTCGTCCACGCTGGTGGAACGATTACCAAAAAGGAGCTCCTTCCTGGCCAGACATTACGCGTTGATACTGGCTGTTTGGTGGCGTTGACTCGGGATGTAAGCTATGATATTGAATTTGTAAAAGGAGTTAAAACCGCGTTGTTCGGCGGCGAAGGTTTGTTCTTTGCCACGTTGCGCGGTCCTGGTTCGGTATGGATTCAATCGCTGCCATTCAGTAGGCTCGCAAGCCGCGTGTTTGCAGCAGCTCCTCATCGCGGCGGCAGCAAAGACGAAGGCAGCATCGCACGCGGGATTTTTGATATGTTTAATGGGGACTAATTTAGGGCTTGGAGCAGGGTCGAAATGACCCTGCTTCTTTACTTCAAATCAAAATTTCTCAGTTCCTTATACGCCTGCTCCCTCGCCAAATTATACGATTGCCAAGGGTTATCCGCTGAAACGGCCTCCTGCTTCCTGTCCTGTATGATTGGGCCCAAGCCCTCGATTGCCGGATGCTTTTCATAAAGTTCAATCAAACCTTGTACACCCGTGTACGATAAGCTGTTCAAGTAGTGGACATCAATTTTTTCAGTGGCCTCATAACGCTCGATATTCTTCTTCACCACGAATCGATCTAAATCAATCACAGCGATCGCTGTGTAATAGATTAAAGATGCAATAAAATAGAAATGGAATATGGAAAGCTTCTCCATCCAAATTTTCACCAGCGTATAAACCAAAATGAACACTAAAAATAGCATAAACGAATGAACCAATACCCTGGTAAAGGTAAATCCGTAGGCTTCTTCATACATACTTAAGCGCATGAAAGCGGAGCTAAGCATAACGAAACTTGATCCGACCAAAAGCGTGAGCAAAACCTGTGTCATCATCTTAAGACCGGTCAGGCTGCGGTCAACGAATGTCAACACGATAACCGTTACAGAAAGGTTAAACATCGTCACAAACAGGAGTTCAAAAAATCCCTTTCTGGCATATTCTGCATACGTATAGTCTGATTGAAGGGTGCCGCTGAAGAAATATTTAAATTGGACAACGGTAAACAGCACATATACCAGATTGATTAAAACGAGAAAAGTGACCGTAATAATCGCATCAATTTTGAAACCTTCGGCATGGTCTTGCTGCTTCAGCACCTGGATGTGTTTTTTCAATAGAACTTGCATATAAGAAAAGAATGCAGCTGTTAAAAATAGGACGACCAATAACCTAATGAAGTTCTCCATATCGATGACAAGAAACCAATTTGGAATCCCGCCGATCATTCGTTCGAATTGGGTATCGGCCGACATTAAAAGTCTGAGTACAACTGCAAGAATCGGGATTGAGATTAGAACGCCGATCAGCACTTTTTTCCAGATTAACAATTTGTCTTCATCGACTCCCCGTTTTACCCCCTTCCCGATCACTCCAGCACTTTCGCCTACGTATTTGAAGACCCCAAGCAGCTTGGTGAATAAGTAGTGGAGGAAGGCAAACTGATTCCAGTTTAGATTTTTCGGGCTTGTCACCACCGCCAAATGAGCAATTGCCAACGCCGGGATAACCAGCATATTTAACACCTGAAACAGAATGTTATCATTAATAAAATATCCTGCAGCCAATAGCCAGATACAGCATAACAGCAGGTAGCCAAAGCGCTGGTGAGAAAACGAAAACCCGCGGAAGCGCCAAAAAAACACACCATAAAATGCGGTGATAAAGACCAAATAAGAAATCCCAATTTTCCCTCGAAGGAGCGTCTCCTCCGCCAATATTCCAAGCAGCAAACATAAAAACAAAAAGACCCAATCTTTTGTTGCAAACGTCTTCTCCATTGTAATCATCACTCTCTCCATTGAATTTCTATATATATCGTTATTCTAGGTATATAGGCAAAAAAAATGCTCATATCGAAGCTTTCCTCCCCCAGCGGTAGCCAAGCAAACTGATGGGGTAAAGAATGACGGTAAAGATGATACAAGCAATAATAAATGTTTTCGTCAATAGCGGTGCAAACCACGAATGCGGAATGATTTCAAACACAGTTAATATCATGAGCAGCAAATTGGGCATCAGCGAGAGCAAAAACGTTTTCTTGAGAAGCTTGCGGCCACCGTGACCAAAGCCTTTGCCGATTTCGTACCCAAGCAATGCCCAGAAAAACATATATAAAAACGCAATAAGGGTTGGGATGGCGGTTAGATGCTCCCATATGGTTGTGAGCCATGTCCATTGATAGAGATTATGTACGAGTGTTAACAAGCTGCCGCCAACGAAAAAAAGAATGTTCATCAAAATAAACAGCCACTTCATATTGCTTGGGGTAACCGCTAGTTCTTCTTTCCAAGCTTCCGCAATTTCTTCCGGACTACCGAGCCTTGAAACAATTGATTCCATTAATTCTTCCTCATTCAAGCAATGTAATGATTCAAGAATAATTTCGTCAATATGCGATTCATATTCAAGAAGAATGCTTTCTTTGTCCGGATGCTTCCCAAGTCCTATGGCAAGTTGCTCCAAAAACCTACTCTTCGGCCGTTCCATTGTTTGATCTCCCGATTACTTTGTTCATGACTTTTACAAAATCCTGCCATTCCCGGGTTTTTTCTGATAATAGCTCCCTGCCTGCTGTTGTAATCCGATAATACTTTCGTGCCGGCCCTTTCTCCTGCTCCTGCCAATAGCATTCGATGTACTCCTGCTTTTCCAGCTTGTGAAGCGCAGGGTATAACGTCCCTTCTTTAACACTTAAGCCTTTGTCGCTGCGCTGTTCAAGCTCTTTGACCAATTCATAGCCATACATATCGCGTTCATTTAGCAATTGCAGCAATATTAACGAAGTACTTCCCTTGACTAATTCACGGTTAAACATTTTCTCACCTACCTAGTTTTATTAGGTACATAGAAATTCTATAATAAAATTTTTATCCTGTAAAGAAAAAAGTGACGATTTTTCATCGCCACTCTCATTTCATCTTCAAATCCTTTTGCTGCCGCTTAATGTATTGGTCGCGCTCGCCGCCATCAGACAATTCCTCGGAAAATTCGTGGTCTGTCTGTTTTCCGATAAAATTTCCTGTCCGAAGTGTTTTCGGAGGCAGATTATTATTTGGGGCTGATTGCCCGTTCCATTTGTCCAATTGACTCACCTCCACTTTAGTATTGCCGAAAGTAATCAAAAACGCTCGGCAGATCCCAAACGTTATTCATGGTAATCAGATCACCATTTTCTTATTATTTTGCAGCTGGAGTTCTTGATTCTCCAAATCATCCTGCTCACGATTCTTTTTAATCTTAAGGTGATAAATCAAGTAGCAGCCGATTACAAACGGAACGCCAAGATATAATGCCAAACGCTGTTCCGAGTCAAATGCCAAGCTAGCCAACACGGTGATATTCAATGTTAAGGCGATAAGCGGAAGAACCGGGAAAAACGGGGTCCTAAATTTTAGGTCCTCCACCTTTCCGCCTTCACGAATAAACTTGCGGCGGAAAGCTATTTGCGAAGCTGTAATCGAAATCCAGCCCACCTAACCCAGCAACGGATAAAAGCCAAACGAAAACAGTTTCTTCTGCAAAAAAACCTGATAATAACGATAATAACGATAGTGTAGCCTGAACCCAAGAAAAGGCCGGAACCAATTACCCCACCCAATGAAATCATAAACAGATGCCGTGATTTCATGGTTCTTTGCAGTTCTTGTTTCTTGTTGTTCTCTGGTAATTGCATGAAACTTCCCCCTTTGTCCATAGAATGCACTTTCATTATTGCAAAAAATCTGGATAGAAAAAGGGAATTTTCCCCAACAGCGAGTTGTCACAGTCTGAATTTTTATCAAGGGGGCACTCACAAATTGACATAACTTTCATAAAAATATTATTACATAATAGTTTTTCAGCAGCAGCCGGACCCCTATTTTTAGGGAAAACGGAAGCATAAATATTCCATTATAACCCAATACTAATTTAAAAAGCCTGAATGGTGAGGTGAAAAAAATGGGACTACTCAGCTCGTTTAATCAATGGAGGGAAACGCGTTACCAAAATCATCTCTCCAACATGAGAGACCAAGGCAAGTGTCCTGATTGCCAAGGGCGGGGCTATACGGTCTATCCATATAATGAATTTGCCTATTTCAATTCATTTGAATGTCCAGGATGCCAAGGTAGCGGGCATTATACTGATTGGGAACAATATAGCTAAATAAAAATTCCCTTCATGCATTAGGCATGAAGGGATTAATTTTTTACACAGGCTTCTTCATCATGGACTTATATATTTTTGAGGTCCTAACCTCAATTGTTAATGAACCTTTTTTATAAACTGCTTTTAACAGTAAAGGCACGCCGGTCGTATTTTTGAACCTGAAGTCCTTCCCACCATAGGATACCGTGGCATCCCTCCCTTTCGGCACATAGCCGACATCGAGGGAATGGAAGTGTCGCTCAATATAGGTGACAGGTAATTGATCAATGGTATTAAATAACGTCGATGAGGTTTGGCAAATACCTCCCCCAATTCCGTCAACTAACTTTCCATCGATGATTTCTGGTGCTTTCTGATAACCGGTTTCCGCAGTTCTTGGTCCCACGGTTGTATTAAATGAGAATGAATCTTGGTCACCAAGAATAATATTATTTATCGCCTCGGCAGATAATTCAATATTTTTTGACCTTCCGGCAACATTGCCATTAAAGCGGGTTGTAAACGAGGCGACCAATACTTCATCAAGTGTTGGCACATCTTCCATTTTGTAGCCACTGGCAGTCGTGTAAAGCGGTATCTCAACATCGCCGCCTTTTCCGGATGCTTGGAGGAGTCTTTCCGTCAATTCGGTCTCATCAAGTAACGTTTGTGGATTACCTTTGATCACCTGGCCATTTTCATCAATTTTGTCAAGCGTCATTCGCTTATCGTAACCCGGTGTGTCTTTTGTACCTCTAGCCAATTCTTTTGCCCATTTGGCGAGTTCTGCTTTATATTTTTCATTGTCTGTCCCGAATCCATAGTCTTTTGGCGTATACGATTTTATGATAGCCTTTGTATTCGGGTCAATTATATTGACAATAACAGGCTTTTCAACTTTTGGCTCAGCCGGTTTGGTCTTCTCCGCTTGTTTCTGCTCCACCTCGGTTGCCTTGACCTCTATTTCCTTGACAGTTTTCTCTAGGCATCCGACCAACCCAAATAAACTGGATACGACCAATAACAACAACAACCTACGCCGTTTAAACATCCCCAATTGTTCCCCCGTTTTTTATTTTTTCCATTGCTCTTTTGTAACTTAGACGCATGTCGTAAGCAATTAGTTTCAGGAAATCCTCCAGTTTATTCCATTTTAGTTTCTTTTTCCTGGCAAACATTCCTTTCACACAATGATAGTTTTTTATTTTACCAGCTTAAGTGCTAAAAGTCTTATTTCCATTTTACCCCGCCCAAAGTGAATAAAGAAGTGAAAAAGGTCCATATTATTGATAACCAGCTAAAACTTTGGGGGTGCGGAAATGTCTGTCATTGTGTATCAGACGTTCGTAGTAAAACTGGAAAAGTTTAAAGAAGCAATCGAAAATTTAAGAGAAATTAAAAAATACAGGATGGAGAATTTTAATCATAAAGTCGACATTCTCACACCGATTTCAGGAAATGACCATACATACGCACTTCTATCTACCTACGATGGTTTGGCAGAAATGGAATGGCAAAATAAAAAGATGTTCGATGATGAAGGATATTTGGAGCTAATCGGTCCATTTTTTCTTGAAAACATCGTGGAAGGCAGCATGCATACTCAAATTTACAGAACCTTAAGTGACAAAAAAGTTAATGACAAAAAAGGGGATAAATAACAATAAAAAAGCGTACAAATATTTTTGCATCCTTACAACGAATCTCAAATTTTAGAAAGCGTTTCAAATTTTTAATTTTAGATAAAATGCACAAAAATGTCCATGTATAACCAACCCAAAAATACGGATTGAGAATTAGGCATTATATACAATAATTTGTGTTCATCTTTCAGCCAACCAAACAAATATCTTTTGTGTTTTAGCACCTAATGTCATCTTTTGCAAAAAGGCCGTCAGCACATTTATGTGCTCACAGCCTTTTTTCTTTGTTTCGTTTTTTTATTTTTCTTTCCATATTTGCTCAAATATTATTGCTGCAAACGTTCCTACTAACAAACCATTTTTACCGATACTCTGAACAATAGATGGAAGGCCATTAAATGCGTCAGCAGATATAAACATCGTTCCGATGCCAAGGAGTAATGAAACACCGATGATTGTAATATTTCTGTCAGTTAAAGGTTGTTTAGTTAGCGAACGAACGGCAATTCCCAGCATTTCAACTAGTGTAGCCAAAAGTGCTGCACTGGCAACTGGTAAAGGCAAGGAAGCCAATGCTCCAACAATACTGGGAAACAATGAAATTATGATAAGAATCCCGCAAGCAAATAAAAACGGTAAGATTCGATATTGCTTTGTTAATTTTACAAAGCCCGCAGTAGCCGGCAATGGTACAACAGCAATAGTAGTAAGGATACTAGAAAGAATATGGGATATCCCTCCTGCCCAAATACCTTTGTACAGTCTTTCTTGTCTTTGATAATTATTATGAGGATTAGCATCCTCAGCAGCAGTGATCGCAGCAAAGGTATTGGAAATAAGTAAAAAGGTAAATAAAATAGCCGTAATGATTACTCCGACATTTAATTGAGGCAAACCCCAGGGGAAGATTTCAGGAAGCTTAAATATTTCCGATGAAATCGATCCTTCTTTGGTGCCTTTTCCTAATAGAATAAAAAGAATCCACCCTACTATAATACCAATTAAAATGGCATAATTTTTCAACCAGCCTCTGCCTTTGAAGGATAGGACTATAATGAAGGCAAATATCAGTACCGCTATAATAAAACTTACACTATCAATTCGACCAGTTTTAACCGAATTGGATACCATACCATTAACAAACACACCGCTCAATTGAAGGGCTAGAATAAACAAAAACGTACCGGTAACTAGTGGAGTAAAAAGAAAAAGAAAATGGCGGACCCATTTTGTTATTCCTAAGAATAATAATAGAACACCTGCCACCATCACACCTGTCTCAAGTGTTTGTAAGGTCTCTAGCGCTGTAAGTCCTTGCTCCGTCCCAATACTAGCAAAAATAACAAAAATACTGACCCATGAACCGGCCGGCCCATCTGCAATCGGCAAACGATGTCCAAATCTTGCTTGAAGAAATGAACTTAGTCCTACCATAAAAAATGTTCTTTGCATTAGGGTAGATATTTCCGTTCCGTTAAGATGAAACATATTTCCAATAACTATAGGAAGGGCAATCGAGTTAGCCAGCAGATAGATAAACCATTGGAACGTACTTAAAAAGTTATTTTCACGAATCATGGATGCATTGGACACCTTTCAAATATTCAACATATTCCTCTCGGTAATAATATTAAATGATTTAATGCAAACCGTCATTGTTTATTGATCCCAAATATCCCGCTTCCCCTTAGGCAAAGTATACAATGAAACATGTCCATTTTTAGTTAGTTTGAATGGGTCATATTTATTACTTTTTTGATAAACTTAATTAAGTTATTTGATTGAAATCAGCCTAAGAAAGTACATAAGGGAATGGAAGTGGTAAATGTTGAAACAAACAGTCTTATATAAACAGAATGATTCTTTTTCTGTTAAAGCGGATTTTTATTCTGCCAATCGTAATTTTGCACCCGTTGTGGTTTATATTCATGGCGGTGGTTTGATATGGGGGACAAGAGAAGAACTTAATGAAGAAATGATACAATTGTATATTAATAATGGATTCTCTTTGTTTTCCATCGATTATCGTTTAGCCCCCGAAACAAAACTGCCAGGTATACTAGAGGACATTGAAGATGCAATCGATTGGCTAATTACCAAAGGAACTGAACAATTTTCTATTAACCACGAGAAAATTGCTGTTGTCGGCAGTTCAGCAGGTGGTTTTCTAGCTCTATGTTGCGGAATGTTTAAAAATAAACCAAAGGCTATTGTATCCTTCTATGGATATGGTGATATTTTGGGGAAATGGGCAACTACCCCTAGCAGCTTTTATTGTCAAAAGGACATGGTACCTCAAAATGTAGCAAATACCCTTATTTCTGACTTGCCGCTTACAGATGCCTCTGTAGAACAGCGTTTCCTGCTTTACGTGTACGGTAGACAGCATGGGAACTGGATCGAGCTCATTACCGGTGTTAATCCTGAAAGCAATAAAGAGGAACTCAAGAAGTATTGTCCAATTTACAATGTCACAAGTGATTACCCGCCAACACTGTTCTTACACGGAACAAAGGACACAGACGTTCCATATGAGCAATCAGTCTTTATGAGAGCTGCCATTATAAAGGATGGTGTAGAGGCAAAATTAATTACCATTCCTAATGGAGAACATGTTTTTGATAAAGATTTTCATAATCCAGTTGTACAAAACGCTCTTAAACAGGTGATTGATTTTCTACACACTCATCTTGCTTAGACACAAAGAAAGTCCGTCATTGTCTATTGACATGACGGACTTTTTGCGGTCTTTTGAATTACTTGTTGTTTAATTCATGAAAATGCTCAAAAAGATGGTCGCAGTCGTCTCTCTGCTCAACTTTTACCATTTTTATAACACTCTTATCTTCACCAGATAAATATTTGCGCAGGTGCATGTCTGAGAAACCATGCTTGTCTGCATCTTCCTTTGTATTGACATAAAAAACTTCTTTTATTCCAGCCCAAATCATGACAGCTACACACATTGGACACGGCTCACACGTAGCATACATAACACAATCCGATAAATCAAATGTACCTAATTTCTTGCATGCTTCTCTAACGGCCACCAGTTCTGCATGTGCGGAAGGATCAGTATCTCTAATCATCGTATTACTCACAGCTGCAACAACTTCACCGTTACGGACAATTGTTGCACCAAAAGGTCCGCCTATTCTTTTGTTCATCCCTTCAATTGTTGCATCTACCGCCATTTTAATGTAATCCATAGCCTAATTCCTCCAAGTGTTGTTTATATGAAATTTTGGAATTTAAATACCAGAGTGACTTTCATTCTTACTCTGTAACAGGACCAAGATTTTCTTTCTTATTTACATAAAGTTTGTATGCTAAAAATGCTGCAATTAGTAGATATCCCACAACGAAAGGCATTGCAATATCTTGTGCAAATCCAATAGTGCTTGTATGAATTGCACCAACAAAAGTTAATAGGGCTCCTAACACTGCAGCTATTATGCCTCCAATAGGCGTGTTACGGATAGTAAATACTGCAATACACCCCCAGAGAACACTAGTAATAGGAGCACCATTACCGAGAGCAACCAAACCATCATAGAAAAGTCCGGCATTGTGAAGTGCAAGTGAGGAAACTTGATTTTCAGCTGCACCTACCGATGTACCAGCAGCTGAAAGTGCATTATTAACAGCAACAAGTGCCCAGTTAGCAACCCATGGGAAGAAACATACAAAGATTGCCGGAGCTTCAAATTTTGGACTTTCTTTAACCACTTGATGCCCTGTTACAACCGCGATAAATACGAGCATCGGAACAATAGCGGCAATTGGGACTACAGCAAGCAACAGACCCATAAGACTGAAAATTGATATAAAGAAAATGGCTGCAGAGCTAGCAATAGAATAACCTAAACCTGCACCAACTTCTTTCCAGCCAGCATGACCTACATATACTGTTACTGGGAATGGGTTACCACAAAGGTTGCCTATTAAAGTACAAAAGCCGTTTGTTAGCATAACATCTCTAGTTTTGTACTCATCCCCTGAAACAGCAGCAGCTTCAACGTTTTCTAAATTAAAAATGTAGTTAGCCAAACCAAGTGGTACAGCAGTTAATAAATATGGCAACGCAGCTTGAAAACTGTCTGCAAAACCAGTTAAATGCAACATAGGAGGATTAAAGCCAAATGATTTCAGCGCTTCAGTCACATCAGCAGGATTTTGATATCCAGCTATCCAAGCAATTGCAGTTCCAACTACGATCAATAATAAACCCGTAGGTATTTTCTTTAATACTGGATGTTTACTTAACCAGTTCATGAAGATGATTATTAATGCAACAAAAGCTACTACAGGCATTTCAAAAGATTGCAGCATTGGGTTCATGCCCAAGAATACAAATGCCAAACCTGCCAAGGCTGCCAGCAAGACAGTTCTTGGAACGATTTTTCGAATAGTTTCACCAAGGAATGCTCCAAGGAATAAAATGCCAGACTCAACAAAACCCCAAAGGATAGCAACTGTTGTTGTGAAAGCAGCGTCCTGTGTTTGATGATACAGAGGAAGCATAATCACAAATACGATAAGGAAAATACCAGGTGAACTAGAGCCTGATGGTAGTGCGGTAACATCAGTTCTGCCTGTTTTCTTAGCTAATTTATACGCAAAATAAGCAAATACAATACCAGATAGCAATACAGCAAGTCCAAAGCCAGGGACAATTTGTTTAAAAACAAACTCTGTTGGCATCCCTACTACACCGATTAATAATGAAATCATAACCAAAAAGTCTGTCAAAACATTAACGAACAAACCGAAGGAAGCAGCAATGTCTCCTTTTTTCCAAAAAGCTACATTTCCCATATAAATTTCTCCTTAAAAATGAATAATTTAATATTTTGCTAAATTGTAATAAGCATTTAATTTCAAAATTTCCTATTTTAATTGGTCATGAATTGCTTTTTTTTTACAATATGGGTACCTGCTTTTTCTTGAATAGCTTCCTTCAGACTTTCAGGGTTTGTGATGATGACCCTGGAACCGCCCTTTTCCAAGAAACTTAAACTTGCTTCAATTTTTGGAAGCATGCTTCCCGGAGGAAAATGACCTTCTTCAACATACTGCTTGGTTTCCTCGATTGAAATATTTTCAAGAGCCCGTTGATTTGGTTTCCCAAAATGAATGCAAACTTTCGAAACACCAGTAGTAATGATTAAGGTATCCGCTTGAACTTGTTCTGCCAGGAGGCTTGTTGCAAAATCTTTATCGATTACAGCATCAACGCCTTCATATGTGTTTTTGTCAGTTTTAACGACAGGTATTCCCCCACCGCCTACTGCAATAACAACAAAACCAGCCTCAATTAAAGTTTTAATTGCTTCCTTTTCTACAATATCAATTGGTTTTGGTGAAGGAACCACTCTTCTGTAGCCGCGGCCGGAATCCTCAATGAAAATCCAATCTGGGTGTTCCTTCTTCATTTCTTCCGCTTGCTCTAGAGTAAAGAATGAACCAACAGGTTTGGTTGGATTTTCAAAATTTGGATCCTCTGCGCTAACTTCCACTTGGGTAATAACGGTTGCTACTTTTTTATCAATACCTCTTCTAGCAAACTCATTAATCAAAGCTTGTTGGATTTGATAGCCTATGCCTCCTTGTGTATCAGCTCCACAATTAACTAGTGGCACATCAGGCATGCCGGCCACCTCATTTGCAATTTCAGATCGTCTAAGTCCAAAACCAACTTGAGGTCCGTTGCCGTGTGTAACAACTACATTGAAGCCTTCTGCAACCATATCTGCAATGTTTATTGCGGTTTCACAAACGGCTTCATATTGATCCTTAACGGAATCTCGTCCATTTTCGCGAACTAAAGAGTTCCCCCCAATAGCAACAATAACTAATTTTTCCACAGCTATTTCTCCTGTCCTTATTTAATCTTGATGTTCTTGCAGCAATGCAATCGACTGTTCTTTATGCTGATGATATAAAGGATTAGTCGGGTCATTTGCAATCGCATCCTCTATCGTTTCTATCGCTTCCTGGTGCCTGCCTAACGATCTAAGGCTATTTGCCTTATGGAAGGAATAATCATATCGATGCGGCAGCATGGAAAGAAGCTTATCCATTTCAACGACTGCAGCCTCATGTCTTCCCAATTCTCTTAAATAATTTGATTTGTGATAACGATAAAATGTTTCATTAGGATTTAAATCGCTGGCTTTATCATATTCCCCCAAAGCCTCCTCAGGTTTGTTCATTAATCGGAGGCAATTCGCTGTATAGAAATAGAAGTCCAAATCATTTGGATTTAAGGCTAGTGCTTTGTTATATTCTGTAAGCGCCTCTTCATATTTCTTTAATTCTTGCAAGCAATATCCTTTATAGAAATAGAAATCAAGATTAGTAGAGTCATTTTCAAGTCCTTTATTGATTTCTGATATCGCTTCCTCGTAACAGTCTTCTTTATAGAAAGTTTTTGCAGAAATAATGTGCAAGTTTTTCTCTTCATATTTTTTGTTTAGAATTTTTACAACCTTTTCCTGCTTTAGTGCTGCTGCGTGTTGGAGCGATGATTTTCCGTCACGATCCGGTAAGTTCACATCGGCACCAGCTTCTACCAGGTTTTCGATGATATTTGAATACAAACGGCCGCCATTGCCCAATATAACGGCTTCATGGAGAGCGGACCATCCTAAATTGTTTACATGATTTACAGGCACGCCCGCATCTAAACAAGCTTGAACGGTTTTTAAATAGCCCTTTTCACTTGAAGGAAGTAACGCTGTGCCTCCAAATCGATTGACACTATTTAGGTCTGCACCGTATTTAAGCATGACGCTTAGGATTTCATGGAAGCCATTTGCTCCTGAACAAATAAATGGGGTAAGTTGGGTAATATCTCTAGTGTTTACGTCACTGCCAGCTTCCAAGAGAAGTTTGACCACTTCAAGTTGATTTTTTTGCGTAGCCGCCATTAAGGCTGTTCGGCCATTTTCATCTTTAAAATCAACGCTTGCGCCTTCCTGTATGAGCTTTTGTACCCTTTCGTTATCTCCTTGCTCGCTTGCGAAAATTAGCTCCCGATCTAAGGATTTGCTTTCCATCTTTTTTTTCTCTCCTATTCTCATGCCCTGCTGTAATATTCGGATTGAAATCATCAGGAGGGGAGATTCCAAAAAAACATAATGAACTACATTCACAGTTTTTCTAAACTCCCCTAACCAATTAATTATTAATGAATGTTTTCACTTAAAGCTAACATTGCTTTTTCAAAAGCCTCAACTGGTGGATTTACTATACCCGCACCAATCATACCTATTCCCGGATCTTTATGAGCAATCGCAGTATTGATGATTGGCAGAATGCCAGTTGAAATAACTTTGCGGACATCGATTCCAGTTGCTACCCCCATGAAGTCTAATAATGGGATGGTTACGTTTGGATTTTCATCAGTTGTAATTTCTTTCATTTTTGTTGTAAAGCCAATCGCCTCTTCAACTGTTCCACCCACAAGAGCAACAATTGCCGGAGCAGCTGCCATTGCAAATCCGCCGATACCGTAAGTTTCAGTGATTGCACTATCGCCAATATCAAGGCCTGAATCTTCAGGCTTATATCCAGCAAACATTGGACCAATTACTTGTTGTGCAGGGCCAGTAAACCACGTGTTTCCAGGCATACCACTGACACGAATTCCGAATTCCACACCATTACGAGCCATAGTGGTAACAATTGTACTGTTTTCAATACCATGTGCAGCATCTAAGGCACATTTAGCCATAGCCATCCAAGTAGGACCTGAGAAATAGTCACTGCTTGCAATGAAATCAAATACATCTTTCTTTTGCTCAGTAGTAAAATCAGTTTGAATTAAATAAGGAGTCAACGCTTGTACTAGTAATGTTGTCCCTGCAACATTACGGTTGTGACACTCATCACCCATATGAAGCGCTTGTGCCAGCATTAGTCGTAAGTCAATACCATTTGGATTAAGTTTCATGGCATCTCTTAACATTGGACCGAACACATCGCGCATCCAGATTAAGCGATCAATAACACTTTGATCATTCGCACCCATACGAAGGATTTTTGATAATTGCTCACTCAAGTTTGTGTAGGCAATGTTGCCATAAGTTTTGTTCTCAACAATATGCATAAACATGGATGCAGATGTAACCCCAGCCATTGAGCCTACACAATTATGTTCATGACATGGAGAGAATGTAATGGCACCGGAAGCAGCAAGCGCAGCAGCTTCTTCGATATCCTTGGCTAACCCTTCAAATACGATTGCCCCGGTAACAGCACCTTTCATTGGTCCGTTCATTTTGTCCCAAGTGATTGGAGGACCGGCATGAAGAATTGTTGTTTTCGTCATTCCTGGTACGCAATTAATTGCTTGATCATAGCCAATTAATACTGGCTGTGAGTTGATGATTCTTTCAACAGCCAATTTATTTGCTTCCTCGATTTTTTCGATGAGCGCTGGATCTTCCAGCTTGTCAAGTGCCGCAATTAAATCGGGATTTCCACGGCCAGGTGGTGTCCATTCCAAATGAATTACTTCGGCACCTTGTGATGCTAAATCATCCTTGAAAGATTCAATTCCTACGTTAATTACATGTGGTTTCCCTTTGAAAAGTTCATTAATTTTACTCATGGCTATTCTCCCTTCACAACAAATTCACGAGCCAATAGACCTGCATTTTGCATACTGCTTGCGTGAGTTACACCTGCAGCTAATAATTTATTGATTTGCTCTTCATAATCTTGTGGATCTAATTCTGTTCCGAGAACATATCCGATAATTTCTAAGTGTCTGCCTTCTTGTTCCGCCTGTTGTTTCGCTTCCATAATCGCTGGAAGGAATGCTCCCACTGGATCTTCATGAGCACCGTAACCTAAAACGAAGTCCATAACAATTACACCCACAGATGGATCTTTTGCTTCTTGAATAAATCTTTCTAAACGAGTTGACGGGTCAATCATTGGGTGCGGCTTTCCTTGTGTATATTCATCATCACCAAAGTCAATGAATGTATGCTCTTGGCTTGTGTATCTGTCTTTTAAACGATACTCCGGATTTCTTGCTAGATTGCTGTAAACGTTATCGAATTTCTCCATTGCAGCGTGCATCGCTTCATCACAAAGAGTACCGCCACTGAATAGGCCGCGAATATATTTTTGCTCTGGCGTTAATTTAGTGCGAACTTCTTCGATTAATGGGATGTTTAACGCACGTTTATTCAGTTTGCTTTCGTCAGCACCGGCAAGTATAACGGCTTTAAGCGCTGCTTCTTTTGACATTTTTGCAAAATGAGCGCCAGCAGCAGTAATCTTCTCTTCATCGCCGCCAACAAACCAAACGACAACAGGCTTTTTACAGGTTTTAATTTTGGCTAACACTTTTTCTTCCACGCTTGGTGCAGGTGGTTTAGAAACAAGAACAATTACCTTTGTTGCTTCATCGTCTTCAAGTGCTTGGATACCATCCAGCATCATGATTCCGCCAACTTCTTCTTTAAGGTCTCTTCCGCCTGTTCCAATCAGCTGGGAGATACCTTGGCCAAATTCGTGAATCCGAACACTTACCTCTTGGCTACCTGTTCCCGATGCCCCAACAATACCGATGTTCCCTTTTCTGACTGCATTTGCAAAGCAAAGGGCAGTATTGCCGATAATAGCTGTTCCACAGTCAGGGCCCATCATCAATAATCCTTTTTCGTGAGCTAAATTCTTCAATTCAATTTCATCTTCGATACTTACATTGTCGCTGAACATCATGACATGCAGGTCGTTTTCAAGCGCTTTTCTCGCTTCCCTAGCCGCATATGCTCCATTTACAGCGATAATTGCCAAATTCGCTTCAGGTACACTTTGGGCTGCCGATGAAATTGTGGCGTACTTTACTTCACTTTTTCCTTTTGATGTATTTTTCTTAGTAAACAATTCATTAATGCTCTCGAATGCGCTTTCACATAACTCATCTGATGCTGCTTTTACTACAATAATGAGATCACTCGTCTTGGCTTCTTCCACTTCCGGTGTCATTAAGCCGACGTTTTTCATTACCTCTTTATTCATTTCAGTTCCCATTGCAATAATGGCTTGTTCCACACCTTCAATTTGATTCGCTTTGGTTGAGAGTGACATTAAAGACACTGAATCGAAATATGTGTTTGGCTTAATCAATGCTTGAACAGTCATAATTTACCTCCTGCGTTAATATTGGCCTCCAGCCCGTAAATAAGCCCAAAAGCTATATCTGTCCCGGAAGAAGAGCCGATGTTAATTACTTTATTTAAAGAGAGAATTAAGTCTTCTTCATTCCCTATTAATAAGGAGTTGAGTAATGAAATGATAGACTCTCTCACTTTACCAGTTGCAGCTTTTTTCAAAGCCATGTAGCTAATGTCATTCGTTAAGGTTTTGGCTTTTGTCGTTACGGCATCACAGAATAACCACCACTTGTTGTAAGGACAATTTTTCATATTTAAAACGGTAAATAACCCTACTAAAAAATCATCACCTGATGGTGTTAATCCTGGTCCAAGACCTAAAATTGAAACCGCATGCGGCAAAGCATGAGACATTCGATTATTTAATAATTCATCCAAAAATAAAGCTACTCGTTTTTCTAGCATTTCAGCCATTTCAGCCTCAAAAGGGCTGTTAGTAACTAGAGGTTTTTTTATTCCGCCAGCTTTCCCATGAATTCTGAGGTATTCCTTCATGGTCATTAAATTTCGCTTCAAAACCTCTACATTGCTTGGGTATGACGGAATCTGACCTTGCCAAGCAGCAGCTTTGTCGATTGATAGGGCAAGTTTATCTTCAATGTATAAGACCTTATTTACAACATATACCTTGTCATTAACTTCAATTTTCATTGAACTGACATGATCGACATCGATAATAAATGTATTTGGTGCATTATCAATCTTGCTTCCCGCTATAGTGTATAGCTCACCATCTTCTAGACAATGAATATTAAACGTTTGATTAAATGTACTATGCACAAAACCATTAAACTCTGAATCGTGAATTCTATGAATAAAATCAACATCACCAGAAATTATTTCTCTCACGAAAGACACCCCTAAGATTTACACCAATGAAGCGTTTAATCTAAATTAGATCGAATCGTACCTCCTTTTTGAATACGATTTCATTTGACAAACCTAAAGCCTTACACGATTATTTTAGATATAATGCATAACAAGGTCATCGTATAGGCAATCCAAAAAGCTTTAAGTTCAATTGTGCAACTTATACAACGAATTGTGATTGAATTTTGACAACGAGGTGAGGAAATTTGCTTACAGTAAAAGAACTATTTAACATAAAAGCTATCGATGGGATGAAGATTGTAGGAGGAGAAAAAGGCATTAACAATGAAATATCAATCGTGAATATTATTGAGAATCCCGATGCCTTCGACTGGCTTTCGCCAAATGAATTGCTATTGTCGACTGGATATATTTTCAAGGATAATGAGGAACTGCAAAATAGAATCATTAAAGAGCTCGCTGAAATTAACTGTGCTGGGCTTATAATCAAAATGAAACGCTATTTCGATAAACTCCCGCAAAATATGATTGACCAGGCGAATAAATATGGTTTACCACTTATAGAACTGCCATTTGGATACACTCTATCCAGGGTTATTTCCATCATCAATGAGAAAGCTTCAGGCAGATACGATTTATTAAATAGAAAAACATTGGATATGCATAATTTATTTTTCAGAATTACCCTGGAAGGCGGCGGTATTGAACGGATTTCATCCATGTTATCTGAGACGATTAATAATCCAATTATTCTTGTCGACCAGGACTGGAAGCTTGTGCACATTACGGAACACATTAATAACAAAGTCCCGCTTTCTTATTTTTTTGATCTCATAAAAAATAGACAAGCCTTCCCTAAAGAGTTCATACAGTCTATTCCAGAAAATATTAATGATATGAAAAGATCAATCAAAAGAATATTTCGTTTGGAAGGGATGGAAATAAAATGCCGGATCCTGCCGGTCGCTGCAGCAAGCAATATTTATGGTTATATAATCGTATGGGAAACTGTTCGTGAATTAACCGAGTTTGACTTTATCATCTTGGAACAGGCATCGACAAATATCGCTTTAGAAAGGATTAAAGCTAAGGAAATTGAGGAAGTTAAGTTGAAAATCCGCCATGACTTCTTTGATGATTTACTGACAGGGAAAATAACATCAAGTGAATCAATTCAAACATTGAGTGAAATGCACGGATTAAATTCACAATTTAGGTACTACTGTATCGTGATTAATGTCGAAACCAAAGAACTCGATCAGTACAAGGATTTGGTAGCCAGAAGAGTGAGAATGGAAAGCATATCCAAACAATGTGTGGATATCGTTTATACGACTTCTAATATTGCAAATGGAGAAGTTACCTGCTTTCACCGAAACAATCGTATTATTATTTTGATTGGCCAAAATGAAAGTAAACCGAGCATTTCTATAACCGAAGCAAAACAATATGCAATTAATTTATACAATTCAATGGAAAAACAATTAAAAAATATCACTTTCCTAATTGGTATTGGCAGGCAGTACGAAAAGGTACATTCTCTCCACAAAAGCTTTTCTGAAGCGAATGAATCAATTAGACTGATGCAGAAATTTGAAGACCGTGGTGGAATCTCTCATTTTGAAGATCATACGGTCTATCATTTCTTGGATTCTAATATAAAAGATATTCAATTGGAAGATTTTTTCAGCAAACGACTTGGCAAAATATATGAACATGATAAACATCATAACTCAGGGTATATTGATACCTTAGAAAATTACTTTTTAAACAACCTTAATATTAGTGAAACCGCAAAAGCAATGTTTTTGCACCGTAACACACTCATATATAGAATAGAAAAAATCAAGGAAATCCTAAACACTGATTTAAAGAATTCTGAGGAACTACTGCAAATTCAATTAGCTTTAAAAATATATAGACTTTTAAATAAAAAAATTTAATTAGAATCTTAGTTTTGGAATAGAAAGGGGTAACCTCATGAAGGCTACCCCTTTCTTAATTGTACAAATATATCCTATACAGCCTTCTTTTTAGCAGCCTCATTAGGTGAAGATTTCCCAAGTAGGCTTCCAACATAATAGAAAATAGCTGCAGAGCCAATACCGAAGGCCACCACTGAAAGCTCTGGGGCAAAGAAGTTAACTAGTAAGGCAACAATAGCTGCCATTCCCCACGCAACAAATGCCAATGGCTTCCATTTTGCTGTTTCATTTGTCTTATTCTTGCGCAGAATTAGTTGATCAATAATAATAATTGTTGCGATTGGCGGAACAATTAAGCCTAATAGTTCAAGCCAGCTTTGGAAAGCGTTCCAAATCCCGGAAACAGCGGCAATAATTCCAATAATGCCTAAAATAATTGTCAAAGATCTCATGCTTTTTCCAGTCATATGCGAAAAACCAACTGCACCATTATACAAGCAGTGTGTGCACCCTACACCAAGGTTGATAAATACAAAAATAATAGCCAAGGCCGAAAGCAGAGCTCCTTGTCCAGATAAGATAGGCATGAAGTCACCGCCATTAGCGGCAGGGTTTTGGATTACACCCGTTGCTACAATAATGGACCCAATTACTTCTGCAATGAACTTTCCAAATGGGAAGGCTGAAATGGCTGCCAGCAATCCTTCCTTTCCATTTTTGGCCCAACGGGTAAAGTCTGCCGTCATCGTTCCGGAGTCAGCAAATGTAGCAAAAACCAAAGTCACTGCCGCCCCAAATGACATAAGACCCGCACCAGCCGCAGGCTCATAATTTATGATGTCTGTATTTCCAGATTTTAAAGAAAGGACAATTGAAACAGCCCCCAAGATTAGATACAAAGGTGCCGCGATCCATCCTAAAATCGTCAATGCTTTAATCCCGATAAAAGTTGCGGCTACATAAAGGACTCCGCCGAGTAAGGTCATTAATAGCAAAGGGGCACCGAATGATCGTGCCATGGTATCACCGGTAAGCCCTGTCATTAGAGCAAACCATCCTACCACTACAGTGGAAAGTAATCCCGATACGACTATATACCCAAATCGTCCGAAGGTTCTTTGGGCTGTCATCGCAAAATTTTCTCCTGTTTTTCCAGCCAGGTAGCTAAGGGAACCTACTATGAGGCATAGCAACAAGTTACCGGCTAAAATTGCGGTAACACCTGTTTTAAATCCAAGCATGTATGTGATAACCCCGCCAATTACGGCACTTGTTAACACCATTGGAAAACCAAACCACACTGCTGCGACAGATGCTAATGGTTTTCGATATTCTTTCGGTACCGGAACGGTCTCAAACTCTGGATCCAAAAGTTTATTATCTACATTATTGGACTGCATATTTTTCCTCCTTATGATGCGAATTTTCTTAGCTCTTAGAATAGGCACTGGAAGGTTTTCTTGTTGGTTGATGTCTTTTGAACTATCATTTTCAAGGTCATAAATGCCTATCTTTTTGTTAATAGGTTTAAGGCGTTATGGTAAATCCCCTCCTTTTTCCCTTCCATCCTAAACTTTTAAAGCGTTTTCTTAATGACCTTATTACATATTGTAGATTGGAATAATTTAACGGTCTTTGGATAAAACAACTGAAATTCCCCCTTGAGCTATAGGCATTAAATACGAAGATTTGTGAAAATAAATTGACAATTGTAAACATCACAAAAAGTCCCGATTTCCAATAATCGGGACTTTTTCTTCCTGAGGAACCTACTTGTTCCCTATTTCTCGTTTTCAATCGTTAAATTTTTATTCTTTAGTCGGCGTATCACCTAAGACCACAGCGGTCATTACATCCACATTGAACACTTTATAGGATGCTAGAATTTGATCCAAAGAATCGATAATGACATCTCTGTTTAGTTGTTTTATCAAATATCCATCTGCCTCTGCTTCATATGCTTTTTTCTGGTAATCAAGATTGTCCACCATGGTGAAAATGACGATTTTTGCTTTCGGCAGCAGTTTTCGCAGTTTTTCAAGTGTTGCAAAACCATCCAAACCACCCGTCATAGATAATTCAAGCAGGATCAAATCTGCGAGAACGTTTTCCGCAAGCTCTACCGCTTCATTACCGTCTGATACATAATATAAATTATCTACACAATAAGCCTGCTTAAGTATGAATGAAAGCTCCTCCACTACAATTTCTTGGTCATCGATGATCAAAATATTCATCCCTAAAAAAACCCTTCCCCTCTTAATCATTTCCTCTTAACCTTCAACTTTTATAAAGCGCTATTATTTTAGGCCATCCAATGTCCCCAGCCATCATCCTTTTGAATTGCCATAATTCTCTTATTTCAATTTTAGCTTGAAAATAAGCCATTCTTCTGTACATTTCGTTAACATTAGGTGACAGTTTCCACTAAATTGTTGATAAAATGTTACAAAACGTTGGAAATATTGGGAACTCGAGAAAATAATAGTCCAGCCGCGTTACAATGAAGAGAGGGGATCGTTAAGGGGTGAAAACATGTCATTATGGATGAACTGGCTAGAAAGCCTTAGCCATGAAATAAAAGCTACCGACCATTGTCTGCGGAAAATTAGCCCTTTTAGTACCTGTACCTCCTGTGTGGATAGCTGTGAGTCGCAGGCGATTTCTTTTGAAAACGGAATTCCTATGGTCAACAATCAAAACTGTAACCTCTGTGGCCGTTGCGTAACGGTGTGTCCCGTTGTAGCGCTTGAAGGAAAATCGCCCTCCAGAAAAGTTGTCAATAAAGTTTTAATTTTGGAAGATGGACCAGCGCCAACTGTTAACGAATTATTATTTATGTATAAAAATGAAATTAGAACAATTTCCATATCCAGCCCCAATCAGAACGTGGACCAAATAATAAAGGAGACGAATTCTCAGTTAATGGGGATGAATAACCTACCTTTTGAAATTCGTAATGATCAGGAATCGATTAATTTGCAGGAAAAAAAGCTTTCAAGACGTGATTTTTTCAATAAACTTTCATTTGATAGCAAAAAACTTGCTGCAGCCACTGTAACACCAGCAAAGTGGCGCTTTAATTACACGAAATTTAAACGTATTGGCATGTTTCCCGATTGGGCATTGTTTACGATTGATTTCCATAAAGAACAATGCACCTTATGTGAGACATGTTTTCGTCTTTGTCCCGAAAACGTCTTTTCGATTGAAGGAGAACAGCTTAAGCTCAGCGCCGGGAATTGCACAGGCTGCTCTCTTTGTGTTGATGTTTGCAAATTTGAAGGAATAAACATTAAACAAGAAATACGAGAATCCGCAGTAGAATGTATGACAATCCATAAAAGAAATTGTAAAACTTGCGGTGACCCGTTCTATTCATGGGAGGAAGAAGACAGCTGTTTTATTTGCAAAAGCAAGAAAGCTAACAGTATTTTGAATTTCCTATAAGAAAAAAAGCGAACAGTGGACTGTTCGCTTTCTTCTTAATCTCTCTCCAATAGAGCCGCACCGGCGATACCTGGTTTGGTCATTTCATAAATATTTAAAATAAGATCCAATTCTTCCTCGGTCAACACATCGTATTTAAGGCATAATTCACGGACAGATTTGCCAGTTATCGTTGCTTCCCGGGCAATTCTTGCAGCGACTTCATAGCCAAGATGCGGGTTAACCGCTGTAATAATCCCGACGCTCTTTTCCACATACTCCTTTAATCTCGCTTCGTTTGCTTCAATCCCTTTCAAGCAATAATCAGTAAACGAGCGGAAACCATTATTCATGATACTGATGGACTGCAGTAGGTTAAATACCAGCACCGGCTCCATAACATTTAGCTCAAATTGACCCGCTTCCGAGGCCAAACAGATAGTATGGTCATTTCCAATTACCTGAAAGGCAATTTGGTTCATCATTTCTGGCATAACTGGATTTACTTTTCCCGGCATGATGGACGACCCTGGCTGACGGGCCGGCAAGGTGATTTCCCCCAACCCTGCGCGTGGGCCAGATGCCATCATCCGGAGATCATTGGCGATTTTCGACATGTTCATCATGCAGACCTTCAGCGCTGCTGAAACTTCTGTATATGCATCTGTGTTTTGTGTGGCATCGACCAAATGATCAGCATTTACCAACGGCAGCCCGCTGATTTCAGCCAATTGTTTCACCACATCTTTAATATAGGTCGGTTCGGCATTTAATCCGGTTCCAACTGCTGTAGCCCCCATATTCACTTCATATAAATGGGTGCGTGATTGTTTAATTCGCTTGATATCCCTGGCCAGCACCCGTGAATACGCTTCAAATTCCTGGCCAAGGCGGATTGGAACAGCATCCTGAAGATGGGTACGTCCCATTTTAATGACTTTTTCAAATTGCTTCGCTTTTTCAAGAAAAACAGCATGCATATCATCCATTGTTACCAGCAATTTATCCAGTAGGTTGAGAGCGGCAATATGAATCGCGGTTGGAAATACATCATTGGTCGATTGCGACATATTGACATGACTGTTGGGACTTAAGTGCTTATATTCGCCTTTTCCATGCCCTAGCAATTCGAGCGCCCGATTGGCAATGATTTCATTGGCGTTCATGTTCATGGAAGTCCCTGCCCCGCCCTGGATCGGATCGACGATAAAATGATCATGCCACTGTCCGGCAATCATCTCATCGGCTGCTTGGACAATTTTTTCGCCCAGTCCGCTATATAAACGCTTTGTATTCATATTGGCAATGGCCGCCGCTTTCTTCACCATCGCCAATGCGATGATTAACTCTTGGTGAACTTTATAGCCGGTTATCGGAAAGTTTTCAACTGCTCTCAGTGTTTGAATCCCGTAATAGGCATCCGAAGGTATTTCCTTCGTTCCCAAGAAGTCCTGTTCCACTCTTGTTTTATCCATCTGCAACATTTCTCCCACCTCTATAATTAAAAAGAATACCCTTTCAATAAAATAATACCAGTACATTATGGTACTGTCTCCTATTTCACTGTTTTTTAATATTATTGGACCAGGAAATCCGCAAAAAGAGCACGGGTTCGGAGCCGCCGCGGGTATGCATCTTTTTGATTTTTAATTATTTTTGTATAATAAATGTAAATTGGCCATTAAAAGGAGGTTTATTAAATGCAGGCACATGAGATAATGATCAGCCCAGTCCATAAAGTGAAAGACAGCGACCTGGTCAGATCGGTTATTGAAAAATTTATTGAATACCGAATTAGCGGGCTTCCTGTCGTAAATGACAGAAACGAGGTGGTCGCCTTTGTCAGTGATGGCGACATTATGCGATACATAGGTAAACACAAGGACAGAGTCGTAGACAGCTTTTTCTATACGTTTGTTATTAAAGGCGACCAGGAAGAGTTTGAAGAACGGGAAAAACGTTTGCTAAACTTAAATGTCCTGGAAATTGCCAAGAAAAAGGTGTATAAAGTGGACTGGAATGAAAATGTCGAGGACATTGCGGCTATTTTGGGTAATAAGCAAATCAAAAAAGTTCCGGTTGAACGTAACGGGGTATTGGCTGGCATCATCAGCCGTGGCGATGTGATCAGAAATTCCTTCAAGGCTTTGCTCTAAACCACCAAAAGGATCTGTGCAGATCCTTTTGGTGGATAACGCTAATGAATATCCCGCTTTTTGAAGCGGCCGCCGCGCACTTCGGAAATATCAGCAATCGCCAGAAATGCCGAAGGGTCAATATCTTCTACAATCGTCGTTAATTTTGATTCCTCAAGTCTGGTAATGACACTAAAAATAACCTTTTTATTGTCTCCGGTATACGCTCCCATACCTTTTAAATAAGTGACACCCCGGCCTAGCCGTGCATTTACGGCTTCACCAATTTTTTCGGCGTCATCGCTGATAATCCAGACAGATTTTGATTCCTCGAGCCCTGCAACCACGGTGTCAATCGCCTTAGATGCAATCACATAGGCTAACAGCGAGTACATCGCCCGGTCCCAGCCAAATACAAAACCGGCCGTCCCCAAAATAAAAATATTCATAAACATGATGATTTGCCCTACCGAAAACGGAACTTTTTTATTTATGACAATGGCGAGGATTTCGGTTCCGTCCAAGGCACCGCCATTGCGTATAACAAGGCCGACACCTATACCTAAAATCATTCCGCCAAAAACCGTAGCCAGCAGAATATCTTCAGTGAACGGAGGAATCGGGTGAAAAAATGAAGTAAAAATGGATAATACGATAATGCCGTATACAGTTGAAAATGCAAATGTTTTCCCCATCTGTTTATAGCCCATATAAACAAAAGGCAGGTTTAACAGGAACAGAAATATTCCCAATTTCCAACCAGTTATATGAGACAGCATAATGGAGATCCCGGTTATGCCCCCATCAATGACATGGTTGGGAACCAGGAATATTTCCAGCCCCGTCGCCATCAGGACGGCTCCGATGGTAATGGCAATGATTCTGACTATGATCCTGGTTAGAGGAAGTTTGCGGTGTTGAATTGTTGATTGAACAAGTTCTGTCATCCAATCACTCCTTTACGATATTATAGTCTCCCTAATTCAGTTTACAATTGAGAGTTATCTTCATTATATCATTTTTGGTCAATAATATGAACCCTAGTTCAGGTTTGGATAGGAACAAAAAATAGCGGACGGTCGCTATTTTTGACTGTCCGCTTCAGATTTATTATTCGGTAAAACCAGCCATGAACTCGTCAGGATTAGAACCAGTACGCTCATCCTTATTCAATCCATTCAATTTTTCCATATCTTCAGCAGTTAGCTCAAAATCAAAAATTTCAGCATTTTCAATGATTCGCTGTTCTTTAATGGATTTTGGAATGGTCACTACTTTATTTTGCAAATCCCAGCGTAAAATTACTTGTGCTGTTGATTTTCCATATTTTTCGGCAATTTGTGAAATCGTTGGCTCATTTAATAATTTTCCTTGCTTAAGCGGTGACCATGCTTCAAGTTGAATCCCTTCCCGCTGGCAATAGTCTAGCAAATCCCTTTGCGCAAGGTGTGGATGATATTCCACCTGATTCACCATAGGCTTGATTTCGGCATCCTTTAGCAGTTCCTCCAAATGATGGATATGGAAGTTGCTTACACCAATTGCCCGGACCCGGCCTTCCTTGTACAGTGTTTCAAGCGCTTTCCATGTTTCTTTAAATTTATCTTTACCCGGCCAGTGGATTAGGTATAAATCCAGGTAATCAAGACCTAATTTCTTTAGGCTTGTTTCGTATGCTTGAAGCGTCGTTTCATAGCCTTGGTCAGAATTCCATACCTTTGAGGTAACGAATATTTCTTCCCTGGGAACTCCGGATTCGCGAATGGCCTGGCCAACGCCTTCTTCGTTTTTGTAGACAGCAGCGGTATCAATGCTTCGGTAGCCATGTTTCAGAGCAGCTTTTACGGATTCAATAACCTCGCTGCCTTCTTTTACCTTAAAAACTCCCAGGCCGAACCATGGCATTTCTACGCCGTTATGTAATTTGGTCGTGTCCGTTAAACTTTTTGGCATCTTCATTCTCCTTTTAATCATGATATGTACGAAACCTCTATTCCTGCCCATCCCAATAAAAATACTACATGAAAATAACGAAATCTTCCATTAAGAAACCTTGTTAAGCAAAAAAACACCCGCATGAGTGTTTTTCCTACTGTGTCGCCCTCTTTATAATAATATCCTCGATGGCATGATGTTTGCTAAGCTGACCGGTATGGAGAATTTCTATACCTTGTTTTTGCATTTGGTGCACTTTCTGATTTACTTCAGCAAGGAGCAGACCGGAAAATAGTAAATACGGAACGACAATGACCCTGCCGGAGGTTTGTTCGGCAATCAATCTCAACTCTTCATCAAACCTTGGTAACGCCGCCGCAAGATAACAAACCGAAACAGATGTTGTTCCAAGCCTCTCACGGATTCCTTCAGCAATTTTTGAAAAAGCAGGATGAAGATCCGGGTCACTGCTGCCCCTGCCAACGATTAAAATCGAGTCGCTCCGGGAGATGTCCCCCGCAGATTCCCTAATGAGTTCTGCCAGCCCGTCCAGTAGGACCGATTGTATACCAAACGGGTCCTTTACCTGCACTTTAATAGTTGGATAAGTATTTTTTAGTGAAGCAAGGGCTTGGGGAATATCTTCTTTGATATGTCCCGCCGCAAGCAGAAAAAGGGGAACAACACTTATTTGAGTTGCCCCTTTTTCAACGCAACGGGCGAAACCTTCTGCAATCGACGGCTCCGTCAATTCCAAGAAAGCGAGCTCCTGAATCGGTATATTGATTCGTTCCATCACCCGTTGGACAAAACTACTTGCTTCCGCGGCGCCTGTTTTTGAGCGCGTACCGTGGCCGACGTATAGGATTGCGTTCATCCTGGCTGCCCCCCTTCTGCTGTTGCAAGATTGTCTTAAATGAAATTTTGTCCACGTAAATAGTTTAATACTTGTTCTACGGCCTCGGCAACTGAGACCTTATCTGATTGAATTGTTATTTCTGGCTGTTCCGGTGCTTCATATGGAGAATCAATCCCTGTGAAATCCTTGATTTCACCTCGGCGAGCTTTTGCATAAAGCTGTTTTGGATCGCGGCGTTCACACTCCTCGAGCGGACAGCTTACATATACCTCGATGAACTCCCCTGCCTCAAACAAAGCACGTACCCCATCACGGTCCGAACGAAACGGGGAAATAAAGGCCGTGGTTACGATTTTGCCGCTGTCTATAAACAGCTTAGCGACTTCCCCAATCCGGCGAATATTTTCAGTCCGGTCATCGTCCGAAAAACCAAGATCCTTATTTAAGCCATGACGTATATTATCCCCATCCAGGACGTATTCATTGATCCCCAGGCGGTACAATTCATGTGAAACAGCGTTGGCGATCGTCGATTTCCCGGAGCCGGAAAGCCCGGTAAACCATAGCGTGCAGCTACCGTGGCCATTTTGGATCCGGCGGTCTGATTTTGTGATCGACGTTTCATGCCATGTGATGTTGGTTGCTTTCCCCATTTTCCGATTCTCCTTATACAGTCGTCTTTTCTCGCATGCCTTCAATCAATACTTCCACCACTTCTTTGCGGCTGAAGGTGGATGGCGGAAGCACTCCGGCACGAAGCATCTCCCTCACCTTTGTTCCAGAAAGTATGACCCTGTCCTCCTTGCCATGCGGACAAGTTTTATCGGACGCCATTCCGTCACACTTCGTGCAATAAAAGCTGTGCTCAAAGAACAATGGCTTAATTCCTAATTCCTCTTCGGTAAATTCGTTAAAAATATATTGGGCATCATAGGTACCGTAATAGTTGCCGACACCGGCATGGTCCCTGCCGACAATAAAGTGGGTGCAACCAAAATTTTTCCGGGCAATTGCATGGAAGATTGCCTCTCTTGGCCCTGCATACCGCATTGCCGCCGGATAGACACCCAGCTGAACCCGCTCTTTCGGATAATAGTTTTCAAGTAGTACCCGATAGCTTTTTAACCGGATATCCGCCGGGACATCATCCGATTTTGTATCCCCGACAAGCGGGTTAACGAACAGGCCATCAACCGTCTCAAGCGCGACTTTTTGAATGTATTCATGGGCTCTGTGAATCGGATTTCTCGTTTGGAAACCAACGACGGTTTTCCAGCCTTTTACTTCAAAAAATTCCCTTGTTTCCTTTGGCTCAAACCACACATCACCGAATACGCCTTTTTCTGCCTTTTTCACTAGCACGATTTCACCGGCCACATATACCGGCCCCCGTTCAAATAAACGTTTTACCCCGGGATGGGCGAGTTCCTCTGTTTTATAAACCTCGATTGCTTCTTTTGTTAAATCAGGTTCATACGTTTCAGAGACTGTGATCACCCCATACACTTCATTGTTGTAGGTGAGCTTGACTTCCTCGCCAACAACCAGCGTATCCGCCACTTCATAGGAAACAGGCAGGGTTACCGGAATCGACCAAACGGTACCGTCCGCTAAAAGCATCGTGGTGACCACTGCCTCGTAATCTCTCTTTCCTAGAAAGCCTGTTAAAGGGCTGAACAAGCCGATTCCGATTAATTCCAGGTCACTTAAAGCAACTGAATCAATTTCTATTTCTTTTTTTACTGAGCTAATATCGTAGTGCGGATTGAAAGCTTGAATTAGCTTTCCTCCATGTGGTTTTGGTAGAAATGACATTTTAATCAACCTTTCGTAATAAATCTTTTGTAAAATTTGTCTCAGTTACAACTGCTGTCTTCATCAATTTCAGAACTCCGAAAACTGAAATGAGCACGCCAGCCATGACAATTATCGGGTAGACATTCTGCACAATCACTAGCTGGATGATGGTATAGGATAAGACCATGGATAAGACTGGGGAAACGAGCCAAACGGTAAGCAATTGAACAACAATATCCTTTTTTAATACCGATTTTCCATGCTTGGCAAAACCGATTCCGATAATGGAAGAGGTGGTAATTTGCGTTAACGGCACCGGAATTCCAAAAATGGATGCTGCCGTGACAATGCCTGCCCCCGTTCCGGAAATGACACAGCCCTCTTCCAATCTTAATGTGGTGATTTTCTTGCCATTGGTTTCAATGACCCGGTGGCCCAAGAGACAGGCGCCCAACGCGACGGCTAGCCCGCCCCAAAGTACGCCGCTTTCCTTTGACATCAATGCTGCTGCAACAAGCGGCCCAACGGCATTGGCCACATTGTTCATTCCCGCCGAAAAGGCTTCAAACAGGCCCATAATCACAACCAAAACGGCCAGGATTGGAGCCGCCTTACTAGTTGCCAGCACAGATTGAACGGCTCTTACTTTTAAAAAATAGGTGGCGAAAATCGCAATGAAAAAGGCAGCAAAGGGAGTGAGCAGCCAAAACATCATAATCCATAAAAGCTTCCCTACAAACACAGATTGATAGACAATCCCTGCTCCGACAACGGAGCCGACCGCCACTTCGCTCGTGGATAGAGGGATTCCAAAGATATTTGCCAGGAATAATGACAGCGCTGCTGAGGCCAACACGATTAACGCAATCGCATTGGTAAATGTGCTGCTAGGCACGATTCCACTGCCAATTGTTTTGACCACTTCACCTCCGCCGAGCCATGCCCCCAGAAAAACAGCGATGGCACATAGAAATAAAGCCAATTGCTTCTTCACTACTCCGGCGCCATAGGAAATTCCCATTGAGGCCGCCGCCCCGCTCGCGCCAATATTGACAGCAAAAAACAACCCGATTGTAACTGCAATGATGGTTACCGTAGGAATCCCCTCCTTAAGATGTGTGCAAGCCACACTCTGTCTTGCTGCTTCCGCTCCAGCGGCCGGCACGGGAATCGCCATCACTTCCGACCGCCTGTGTACATGGGAAGCAGCCGATGCTAGGGTAATTCCGGTCGTGCAGTTCGTTGTACGGGAGGTCTCGGCTTCTGATGTACTGCCAAACCTCATCCCATGTCCAATGAATTAACGGACAGATTTTAATATTTTTGAATTTTTCATCTTTGTTTAGGAATAGGGTATCCTTCCTGGTTGGCGATTGATCTCGGCGAAGGCCGGAAATCCAGGCATCCTTAGAGATCAGCGTCTCTCTTAACGGGATCACCTTCCTGATCTGGCAGCATTGGTTCGGCTCCCGTTTCCATAATGCCGAGCCATACTGGGCCGCTTGTTCGTCCAGGGTTAACGCCGGTTTCTTCTTTTCAATCTTCAATGACGGGAAACGTTTCTCGATTTTTTCAATAACTTCATAGGTTTCGAGAAAATGAAGGTCGGTATCCAAAAAAACGATATGGGCATCGGGCTTCACCTGATAAATCAAATCAATTAACACGATTGCCTCTGCCCCGAAGCTCGAAGCATAAACAATTTTGTCCTCTGAATATTGACGATACGCCCATTCCAAAACGGCACGGGCCCCTTTTGTTTCATCGTTTGTTGAAAAGCTCTCGGATATTTGATTCCAATTTTCATATGTCACAGTATTTGTCAAAGTCGTTAAACCTCCTATTTCGGCAATAAAAAAAGGCAGTCTTCCACCATATTAGGTGTAGACCGCCTCTAGTTTGTCTAGTCAGCGAGTTTTATTGTTTTGAAGACGAACCTTCTCATTTTTCTCAATTTGCACTACTTTCCCATCTTGGACAACTAGTGTAATTGATCCGAATTTAATACTTTCTAGCATTGCCTGAAGATGTTGGGCAATTTCATGCCATTCTTCTGTTGGTCGCAGCCGATTCGCCCCCCTTTTTTAACTTTTATCTCGTTTGCAATTAAATTAATATTAAAATTAATCCTATTATACCGATAGGAATTTGTCAATAATGTATATTTCAATTTTTCAAAATTTTTTACCGATAAAAAAGTTGACAATGATTTTTTCCCAAGCGAAACATTTTTTGCTATTACAATAATTTTAATAAGAGACTAAAAAGGTTGCTCTAGACCCACTCGACTATCGATTGCTAAGATAATAATGGCAATAGAAATTGGGGGCTTTAACAATGGAACAAGAAAAGTATCTGGAATTGAAAAAGGGCGAACGAGGGGCAATTATTAGTATAGTGGCATACCTTTGTTTATCCGCACTAAAGCTAACAGTCGGCTTTTTTACAAATTCCGAAGCATTAAAGGCGGACGGGCTTAATAATACAACCGATGTCCTCGCTTCAATTGTTGTATTGATTGGGTTGAAATTATCGCAAAAACCTGCTGATCGAGATCACCCTTACGGTCATTGGAAAGCGGAAACTGTCGCCTCCATGGTATCTTCGTTTATTATGATGGCTGTGGGGATTGAAGTACTATATGCTGCGGCAACCACCATGTTGAATGGGAGAAGTGTCTCCCCTGATCCAATAGCGGCCGTTACCGGCTTATTTTGTGCGATTGTCATGTATGTTGTTTACCGCTATAATCGCAAGCTCGCTGTAAAAACCAACAGCCAAGCGGTAATGGCGGCAGCCAAGGATAATCTTTCCGATGCCTGGGTCAGTATTGGGACGGCCATCGGTATCATCGGCGCCCAATTTCAACTTCCCTGGCTTGACCCGGTAACTGCCATTGTGGTTGGACTGCTTATTTGTAACACGGCGTGGGATATCTTCCGCTCCGCTTCCCATAGTTTGACCGATGGATTTGATGTGAAGGAAATGCATTCTTTTAAAAATACGATTGAGGAAATTCCCGGTGTAAAAGGAATCAAGGACATTAAAGCACGAAATTACGGAAACAGCGCCGTGGTCGATGTCGTCATACTGGTCAATTCCACGTTAAATATTCGGGACGCGCATGATGTAGCCACAAAGGTGGAGAACGAGCTAATCAAAAAACATGATGTTTTTGATGTCCATGTGCATGTCGAGCCAAATTAACGCGAAAAGGCGGTGAATCGTTCATTCTCCGCCTTTTAACCATTTTTTCTGATTTTTATTAGTAATGAAGTAGGTGATAATAGAAAGACCGACGATTCCGACTGCCCCTTTCCAAAGGATCTCTTCGTTAATAGACAGACCAGCAAAAACTCCGGCCACTCCCAGGATCGCCAGAAAAAATGCCTGTTTCTTCTGATTTTCAAATTTGGTAAAGTAAAACTCTCTTTGCTTGAGTGCCTGAGTTTGCTCAAGGTAACGATTCGGCGCCTCAAGCAAATCGGTAATAGAATGAAAGATTTGAAAAACCGGCTGGGAATGAATCCATTTTAATACCAGCTTCCATTTACTTTGATTGCCATGATTCAGCCAATCGATAAAAGCGGGTTTTGCGATCTCAAGCAATTCCTGGTCCGGGCTAATGCTATGAAGCATCCCCTCAATGGTTACGAATGATCGGCCAAGGAAAATAAATCTGGTTGGAACCTGGATTGGCAGTGATTTAATCATTTCATTCAGGTCTTTTTTTACCTGAAACAGGTCCATCTCCTTCAACTGATTAAAATCAAAAGAAAAGGCTTCTTTTAATACCGGCTCAATGGCTTTTGTGTTGGCGCCAGGTTGAATAAAACCCAAATCTATTAAAACTTTGACTGCCATGGCATAGTTTTTTGCCAATATCGCTTGAATCAGGTCCTGGAAATTCAGCGCATCTTTTTTCGAAATCTCCCCGACCATGCCAAAGTCCAAAAGGATGATGGTGCCATCCGCCTTCACCAGTACGTTCCCAGCGTGTGGGTCTGCATGAAAGATACCGGCCTCCAACCATTGTGGGATAAACAAGCGGAATAACCGCTGTGCTAACTCAGCCCTGTCGATTGAGTTTTGCTCCAAGAAGTCGAGGTCAGTAATCCTTGCCCCTTCCACCCATTCCATGACCAACACTTTCGAGGTTGATAGATTGGGATAGGTTTTAGGAATGGCGAGCCCTTGAAAGGACTGGAAACGATGGCGGAAATGTTGGATGGCTTCCAGTTCCTTTTTGAAATCCACTTCTTTTTCAATCACAGTTTTTAGTTCCTGAAATAACATCTTAAAATTAATAAATCCCTTTGGCACAGGCGCAAAATGATCGGCAAACCAAATAATAATCGACAATGCCCGAAAATCAGTCGTAATAATCGACTTTATCATAGGACGCTGCACCTTGACAGCCACTTCTGTTCCATCTTTGAGTATGCCGCGGTAAACCTCGCCAATGGAAGCAGAAGCTACTGCTTTAGGGTCAATAGATTGTATGAATTGTTCAATCGGTCCGCCCCATTCTTTTTCAATGACCACTATGATTTCTTCCCAATTGGAGGGGGGCACCTGATCGACTAAGTCCTGTATTTGGCTTATAAAACTATTGGGCAGCAAATCGGCCCGAATACTTAAAAATTGACCGACTTTTATTAACAATCCCTCTAAATCAAATAGCAATTGCCGAAACTCTTGTCCAATATTCCCCCATAGCTTTTCCCGCTCTATTTCGGATTTTTTCATCAACTTGTACCAGTACACTCTTAGGAAAACAGACAGTGCAAAGGACAAAATCCGCCACATCCGTCGCGACTTTTGCTTGTATTTCATTGAAATCCACCCCTCGTTAAACACAGCTACATTAGTATTATAGACGTTTTGCCTAGAACTGGAAATAATTTGATTCCATTGGTATATTAGGGATATTTTTGTCAAGACGTGAAAAACTAATGTTGCTTAAAAAAGGAGGTAATCCGATGGATCAAGAGATGTCCTACGGAAGTGATTACAAGTTTATTCCGGCCACTTCCATTGCTAGTGGTATTGGAATTGAAGTGTTACCAGATATTTATTCTCATACCATCCAAATTGTCAATATATGTTTAGTGGGAAACCCGGATCGAAACGAGTATGTTTTGGTGGATGCCGGAATGCCGGAGTCAGCAGAGGAAATTATAAGGGTTGCAGAGGAACGGTTTGGAAGCGGAAGCCGACCGAAAGCGATTATTTTAACGCATGGGCATTTTGATCATGTTGGAGCCATTGTGGAGCTTGTTAAGCATTGGCAAGTTCCGGTGTTCGCTCATGAGATGGAACTTCCGTTTTTAACCGGCCGTCAGAGTTACCCGGAACCGGACCCGACGGTCGAGGGCGGCATGGTGGCCAAAATGTCGCCAATGTTTCCGAATGAGCCAATTAACCTGGGGAATCAAGTTGAAAAGCTGCCTGCCGATGGAACCGTGCCGTTTTTAGATGGGTTCCGCTGGATTCACACACCAGGCCACTCGCCTGGTCATGTTTCCTTTTTTAGGGATTCCGACCGGGCTTTGATTGCTGGTGATGCGTTTATAAATGTAAAACAGGATACTTTATATAAGGTATTGACGCAGGAGCAGGAAATCAACGGTCCGCCCCGGTACCTCACGACCGATTGGCAGGCGGCAAAGAACTCTGTTCAACGGCTGGCCGAATTGAACCCTTCTGTTGCTGTTGTCGGGCATGGGGCACCTGTTGCAGGTGATGCGCTATCGATCGGACTTCGGAGGCTGGTTAACGAGTTTGACAGGCTTGCTGTACCGGATTACGGGAAATATGTGGATGGCGGCGGGCCGCACTGAGTTTTTTTGAATAGGGTTTGTGGTGTCATTTTGTTGGTTTAGAGGGTTTTGGGGCGAATCGCAGATATATTCGGATTATCGCGGATATACTGAAATTATCGCAGATATAATTGCGACTATCGCAGATATAATTGCGACTATCGCAGATATATTGAAATTATCGCAGATATATTTGATTTTACCGCAGATATATTTTTTGGCACCCGAGATGAAGGACAATTTCTCCTAATTTCACTTAATTTTGTCCTTCATTGGGCTTATGAACGGCATTTTTAGCAACTACTCAGCTGATTTTGTGCTTCATTCGACCTATGAAGACCGTTTTGACCGCACTTTTAATTAAACTTGTCCTGCATCGAGCCTATGAAGGACAGATACCACCTCTTTCTAGAGGATTTCGCCTTTCATTTTCTAGATAATTACAATTCAAAAGACCTTTTAACCTCGAACCCGCTCAGTTCTGTCCTTCCAAAAACAAAAAAGGATTGCCGCGCACATCCCACATACGGCAATCCTTCCCCATTCTTTACACCATAATTTTGCAAATATTGTTGGTAAACTCTACCGGGTCCTCGACTGGCAACCCTTCGATCAACAGGGCTTGGTTGTACAGCAGATGGGTATAGAGTCCAAGTTTGTCTTGGTCGGAGGCAAATGCATCCTTCAACGCATCAAAAACCTCGTGGTTGACGTTGATTTCCAATACTTTTTCGGCCTTGATGTTTTGGTTGTTCGGCATCGCACTCAAAATCTTCTCCATCTCGATGGAGACATCGCCGTCAGTCGATAAACATACCGGATGTGACTTCAGACGTTTGGATACTCGGACATCCTTCACTTTGCCTGCCAAAATTCCCTTCATCCGCTCGAACAATTCCTTGTTGTCCTGCTGTTCGGACGCAGCTTCCTGTTCCTTCTCGTCCGCTTCAAAGCCCAAATCGCCGCTGGACACGGATTTAAATTCTTTCTCCTTGTAGCTCATCAACATTCTGATGGCAAACTCGTCAATCTCATCTGTAAAGTATAAAATCTCAAATCCTTTATCTGCCACCAGCTCTGTCTGCGGCAATTTTTCAATTCGCTCATTGGAGGCTCCGGTAGCATAGAAGATGTATTTTTGGTCCTCCGGCATTCTGGACACATATTCATCTAATGTAACTAGCTTCTTCTCTTTGGAAGAATAGAACATTAATAGGTCCTGCAATTCGTCTTTATGTGAACCGAAATCGCTATAGACACCGTATTTTAACTGGCGGCCAAACGCACCGTAAAACTGCTCGTATTTTTCACGGTCATTTTTTAACAAGCTTAATAGCTCACTCTTAATTTTCTTGTTGATGTTCTTGGCGATCAGCTTTAACTGGCGGTCATGCTGCAGCATCTCACGGGAAATGTTAAGCGATAAGTCCTCTGAATCGACCATACCCTTAACAAAGCTGAAATAGTCTGGAAGCAGGTCGGCGCACTTGTTCATGATTAACACGCCGCTGGAATACAACTCTAAACCCTTTTCATATTCGGCAGAGTAATAGTCAAATGGAATATTTTCTGGAATATAAAGGATGGCATTATATCTGACGGCGCCGTCAACGCTGATATGAATATGTTTTAGCGGCTTGTCGAAGCCATAGCGCTTTTCTGAATAGAAATTGTTATAGTCCTCGTCCGTTAGTTCGTTTTTATTTTTCCGCCAAATCGGCACCATACTGTTAACGGTCTGTTCTTCGACGTATTCTTCATACTCCGTTTCGCTGCCCTCTTTCGGCCGGCTATTGGTGACATCCATTTTTATCGGGTAGCGGATAAAGTCGGAGTATTTCTTGATAATCGACTTTAGGCGGTATTCCTCAAGAAACTCATCATAATTTTCATCCTCGGTATTTTCCTTGATTTTTAAAATAATCTCGGTACCCACTGAGTCTTTCTCACATGGTTCGATGGTATACCCATCTGCACCCTTTGATTCCCATTTATATGCTTCGCCGCTGCCTAATGCCTTGCTAATCACAGTGACCACATCGGCAACCATAAACGCAGAATAGAAACCGACACCAAACTGGCCGATAATATCATAGCCGTCCTTTAACTCGTTCTCCGATTTGAAGGCTAGTGAACCGCTTTTCGCAATTGTACCTAGATTGTTTTCCAATTCTTCCTTGGTCATCCCAATCCCAGTATCAATAATTTTCAAAGTTCGATTGTCCTTATCGGCAGCCACCTTTATGTAGTAATTGTCTTTGTCAAAGGTCAAGGAATCATCCGTTAACGCCCGATAATAAATTTTGTCAATGGCATCGCTTGCGTTGGAAATAAGCTCCCGCAGGAAAATTTCACGATGCGTGTAAATCGAGTTGATCATCATGTCCAATAAACGTTTCGATTCGGCTTTAAATTGTTTTGTTTCCATCCCGCTCTCTCCTTCCATTTCTACCTATTCATCATAATTGCCGGAAGTGAATAAATCAATTGGCACTCATCAACCTAGAGTGCTAACAACTATTTTAATATCATAAAATATCTTTTTCGTCAATAAAAAAGCAAATGGTCCGGCACCATTCGCTCTAAACATTAAATAGGCAATTTAACACTTATTGTTGTTCCCGTTTGGCTGCTTGAGATCTCAATTGTCCCTTGATGATTTTCAACAATTTGCATACTAATCATGAGTCCGAGGCCCGTCCCATTTTCCTTAGTCGTGAAAAAAGGCTGGCCAATTCTGTCAAGATGCTCCTCTGAGATGCCGCATCCTTCGTCGATAAATCGAATTTCGAGGTGCTCCTCGTCTATTTTTTCAACTTCGATCTCGATTTTTCCGCCTTTTGGCATCGCCTCTACGGAATTTTTCAGGAAATTGATAAACATCTGCTTAAGCTGATTTTCGTCGCAATATACCTCAGGGATATCTGTTAAGTAATGGATGGTAATTTCGATATTATTTAGTATCGCCTGCGTATCAATTAGTGCTTTCACATGCTCGAGTATATTGCACATTTCCCGCTTCTTAAATTTCATCGCCTGCGGCTTGGAAAGCAATAATAATTCACTAAGAATTAATTCAATTCGGTTCACTTCTGAATTGATAATGCCAAGGTAATTCGAATTAAATGTATGGTCTGCTTCCATCAGTTGGATGAAGCCTTTAATGGACGTCAGCGGATTTCTGATTTCATGGGCAATTCCGGCGGCAAGCTGGCCGGCAACAGACAGCTTTTCTGACTGAAGCAATAATTTTTGCGTCCGCTTCTTTTCCGTTATATCGCGGATAATTATATGGCGGGCTGGTTCATTTTGGTAAATCGCTGGAATCGCTTTTACTTCCACTTCGATTTTAGTGCCATTTTTATGGAAAAGTTCCACATCCATAAACTCAACAGCCGTTCCAGCTTCCACTTGCTTAGCGCGTTTTTTTATAATTTTAATATAGGGAGCATCAAGGAATTCATACATACTTCTTCCGATTAATTCCTGCTTATCTTTTGCCCCGACTAATTGAACAGCGGTATCGTTAGCAAATAAAATCCGTTCATCTTTGGCAATGACGACTGCATCAGGAGAATGTTCGACAATATCCCGATAGATATTTTCCCGGTGCTGAATATCTTGGAGGAGCTTTTTTCTCTTCTGCTTGATTTCTGTTATATCCTTTGCAATGCCATATAAACCGACAATTTCTTCTTTTATAACAATGGGATAATAAGTTATGTTTAAATCTATCAGTTCACCGCTTTGATGGACGATTTGGCAATCAAAGTTTTGCAACTTGCCCTCCAGTGAATGGTAGAACATATTGATGGCCCGTTCCAAATGCTCTAATTTTACCACTTTCATATAGGACAGCTTGGAAAATGACTCCGAATCGTAGCCGAAAATGTCCTTGCATGCTGGATTTAGCGGCAGGAAATAGCCATCAAGGTCCATTGCATAAATCGCGTCAGAATCACACGCAAACAAGGGATGATAGCTTTTTAAACTTTCCCTTACGTAATTTTCCAATAAAAACCGTTTTTCCTTTTTTATAGTGAGTATAGAACTTTGCTTCACGATCCTAAAGTTCCTTTCCTAAAACTTTCAAAAAAAGCCAAATTAGAAATAGTGCATTCTTTCTACTTCCAATTCAGCTCTTGTCAAGATGCAATGATATACATAGTTCAAACTTACCAGATTTTTAGCAGATTCGCACTGTTTTTTGCGGTTTTTCTAAAATAATTTTAATGGTAATGGCTGGGAGATTCAATATATAGATTGTAATTTACCTATTTTCATAAGTTGGGAAAAAACTTTACAGATTTTTTAAAGGAGTAAATACATATCTTTGCAAAACAAACTTTCATATTCTTTTTTATTTCCTCATAAAATGGACAAGGAAGGCAAGTCCCAGGGGGCGAAGAAATATGAAAAATCCGTGGAAGTTTTATTAATTGGCGATGAATAGAACACTATTAATATATGCCTGTTTATTTTTTGGGGCCACCCTGCAAGGCATGTCCATGTCCCTGTTTTTATTTCCCCACTCCATTCCTTCCGGCGGGGCAGCGGGTTTGGCCATCTTAATGAATCATTGGTTCGGGTTGTCACTAGGTTTTTCCTTGTGGCTCGCCAATATTGTGTTTTTGCTTTTTGCCTTGAAATATTTTGGCTATACATGGACATTCCGAACCATTCTTTCAGTGGCCACCACATCCACTGTTGTCAGTATCATAACGACATCCGTGCCACATTCACACATTCATATGTGGTTTGACATGATTGGCGGCAGCATCTTTTTTGGAATTGGCGTCGGGCTGTTAATTCGCGCAGGAGCATCGAGCGGTGGTATGGTGATCCCCGCATTAATGATTGCCTCCTATAAAAAATGGAGTCCGGGAAAAGTAATGATGGGGATTAATTTGTTGATCTTCTTGCTAACCGCACTGGTGATTGATTATAAAATCGTTCTTTACGCGGTCATTTGTCAATTCTTCTCCACCAATATCATCGATTTCATTTATGAATTAAGGCTTCGAAAACTGCTTTTTTTAACCGCGAATTGGCGAAGAAGGTAAAAAGAAGACCCTTTTTTACAGGATCTTCTTTGATTTTAAAAAGCTTAAAATTTGCTGTACAGATTCCTCAATTTTTGTTTTGTCCGTTTCAATTGTGATTTCCGCATATTCAGGAACCTCATAGGGTGAGGATATTCCGGTAAACTCCGGAATTTCCCCTCGTCTCGCTTTCTTATACAATCCCTTTGGATCCCTGTCCTCACAGACTCCAATTGGACAATGCAAGTAAATTTCAATAAATTCACCTGGCTCAAACAGCTTTCGGACGATTTCCCGGTCACTGCGGAAAGGGGAAATAAAAGCGGAGGATACGATTTGGCCGCTGTCCACAAACAGTTTTGCCACTTCCCCAATTCGGCGGATATTTTCCCTTCTATCGTGGGCACCAAAACCCAAATCCTTGTTCAGCCCATGGCGGATATTATCGCCATCGAGTACATAGCTTTTGCAGCTTTCTTGATATAAAGCCAAATCAACAGCATTTGCCAAGGTTGATTTTCCCGATCCTGATAACCCCGTAAACCAAAGTACACAGCTTTTATGCCCATTTACGAGATGGCGGTCCGATTTGGTAACGGCTGAATGATGCCACGTAATGTGCCTACTTTTCCCCATTTCCGACACCTTCTAATTTATAAACTTCCTGCATCCCCTGTATTAGAATGGCGACGACCTCGGGACGGCTGAATTCCTTCGGCGGATGTTCGCCATTTTGCAGCATCCCTCTTACTTTTGTCCCCGATAAAATCACATGGAATTGCCTGTCATGCGGGCAGGTCTTTTCAGATGCCATATTCTCGCATTTTTTGCAGTAAAAGCTGTGTTCAAAAAACAACGGCTTGATGCCAAGCTCTTCTTCAGTGAAGTTGGAAAATATTTTTTGCGCATCATAGGTCCCGTAATAGTTCCCTACACCAGCATGGTCCCTACCGACAATGAAATGAGTGCAGCCAAAGTTTTTTCTGACAATGGCATGAAAAATCGCTTCTCGAGGGCCGGCATAACGCATCGCGGCCGGAAACACCGATAGGAACACCCGGTCTTTTGGATAATAATTTTCCAATAACACCTGATAGCTTTTCATCCGGATTTCGCCAGGAATATCATCAGCCTTCGTCTCGCCGACCAACGGATTCAAAAATAAGCCGTCTACCGTTTCCAGTGCGGACTTTTGAATATATTCATGGGCACGGTGGACCGGATTGCGCGTTTGGAACCCGACAACTGTATCCCATCCCAAAGTACGAAATTTGTCTCTCGTTTCCACAGGGTCCAAATAATACTCTTCAAATTGGCCTTTTTCTGGTCTGGCAGTCAAGGTAATCGGACCGGCAAGATAGATTTCCGGACGGTCAAACAGTTTTTTTACACCGGGATGCGCCAAATCCGTTGTTTTGTAAACATTTTTGGCCTCTGTCTTTTTATCGGGGACAAACTTTTCGGCAATCTCCATCAAGCCGTAAACCGTACCGTTATGAGTGAGGTGAACGGTTTCACCAACCGATAATTCATTCGACTTCTCGATACTCACGGCCAAGGTAATCGGTAATGACCATGGCAATCCTGAGGTCAGCCTCATTTTCTGAACGACCGATAGATAATCCGCCTCTCCCATAAAGCCTTCCAGCGGGCTATAGGCGCCATTGGCGATTAACTCTAAATCACTTAATTCCAAATTATCCAGTTCCACAACATTCAACGAATAATCCACAGAATGGGTAAGATTGATTCGATTGATTAATTTCCCGCCATGGGGAATGCTTTTAATCACTGGTTTTCCCTCCCCAAAAATAGTTTTGTCTCTAGTGTTGATGTAGTCCGCATTCTGTTTTTGATTGTCCTGCCCACCTGCCCGACCGTGGGTCTTCCGAATCCTTCACTGGCAGGGTGCATGGCGCGCAGCCAATACTTGGATAGCCCTTGTCATGCAATGGGTTATAAGGCAGGTTGTTTAAATCGATATACGTCATAATTTCGTCCCATGTCCAATGGATCAGCGGACAAATCTTGATATTTTGAAACTTTTCATCTTTATTGATGTACTGGGTCTTGCTCCGGGTAATCGATTGCTCCCGTCTCAGGCCTGATATCCAGGCCTTTACACCCGATAACGCTTCCCTTAGCGGGGCGACTTTTCTTAATTGGCAGCAGAGATTGGGATTCTCCTTCCATAGTTCTCCGCCATATTGTTCAAATTGCTCTGTTAACGAAAGCTTTGGTTTTATCATCTCAATTTTTAGGGTGGGATAGCGGTCCTTCACCTGATCAATTAATTCGTATGTCTCCACGAAATGAAGTCCGGTATCGAGGAAGATAATTTTCGCCTGCTTGTTAACCTTGGATATTAAATCAATTAATACGATACCTTCCGCGCCAAAGCTGCAGGCATAAACAACCTCTTCGCCATATTCGCGATATGTCCACTTCAGGACATCGAAATAATCCTTCTGTCCTTCGATAATACCAGCCACTTTTTGTTCATCCCAATTTTCATATGTTAGCTCCCCTGTCATCCTCACTCCCCCCATTTCAATGTGACTAAAGAATTATTTTCCAGCACCATTTTGTTCATCCGGTTAATATGGCCGCATTCATAGTATGAAATCAGCGCCCGTATCCAAGAACCGTGACCAAATACTAAAATATTTTGATAGTACCGATATTTATTTAAAAATTGGACGATTCGTTCTTCAAAATCAATAAGACTTTCGCCAAGAACCAAGTCCAATGGATTATCGATCCATTCCTCCCCATACGCTTCAACCAATTTACCCTTTGGATACCCTTCAAACTGCCCAAAATCCAATTCATCCAGCAATCCTTCTGTTTCAGCGATGGAACCGTATGCTTCAGCGGTTTGATGCGTCCGTTTTAAGCTACTTGCGAGAACTGCATCAAATGGAGCGAGCTCATTCAATAAGCAGCGGTTCTCTTCGATACCATGAATAAACTCATCAGTAATCGGAGAAATCTCGATATCCCGCTTCCCTTGAAGTTTCCGCTGTTTATTCCAATTGGTCGGCAAATGGCGGATTAAGGTAATTTGCATGTCTGGTCCTCCAAATAAAACGTTTCACTTCTCAGGCCGCAGCGCTGGGCTTCCAGCATTAAAACATCGGTTAACTTGACATTGCCCAAATTAACGTTTGGTCCCAATTCCCGAATAAAATACATTTGATGCTTTGGTGTCGGTGCCTCAAAAATAATTTTGTTTTGGTCCAAATCCTTTACCAGCTCGCGAATTAAGTCTGATTTGACCGAGCCACAACTTTCATAAATCCCGGCAGTTCCTGAATCTCTTCCTTCGGTGATGACGTATTCGCATCCGGCATCAAGCAGCTGCTTCATTTCATGCCGCCACTGTGAAAGTGACATTTCTTTTTCTGTATCCTTTGATCCCACCTCGGCAATGACATGAAAGTCATCTTTTAACATCGTAATCATTTCCAGTCTTGTCGCCAGCGGTATATCGAGTGTCCCGTTTGAAACCTCGACCCATTCAATCCCTAGATTTTTTAAATAGGCAACGTATTCTTGAATCTTGTTTTGATAGTAGCATTTTTCAAATAAGGTGCCTCCACAATAGGGCTTAATCTGATATTCCTTATATAAATCCACTTTTTTCTTTAAGTTTGGGGTAACATATGCAGAGCCAATACCGATTTTAGCAATATCAATGATGTGGCTGTAATCTGCCAATATATTCCTTAATTCTCCCATTGGCGTTCCAAAATCAGCTATTGAGGTCAAGCCATACGTTCGGTTTCCTTGAGTGCGAACAGGAAGGGTTAAAAAATCCATAGGCAATGTTCCTCCTCCTTTTTTTCTAGGATAGAGTATTCAAAAAATGGGTGAATGTGTAAATTATAGGCAAATTCATTAGAAATTAGGCATTCGCCTTGAATAAACTTCAGGCCCCTTTCACACACTAAAATAGCTTATTCTAACGATAGGGGTGCACTCTGTTGCCAAAGCAAAAACATAAAGGGATGACCATTACTGCCATTGGTTCCATCCCGCTCATATTAGTGTTGGGTAACTCGATGTTAATACCGATTCTGCCGAAAATGAAAACGGAGCTTGGTATTTCTCAGTTTCAAGTAAGCTTGGTCATTTCGGTCTTTTCCATAGCAGCAGCGCTATCAATCCCGGTACTGGGCTATTTTTCTGACCGTTTTACACGGAAGGCAGTTATCATTCCGGCGCTGATCCTTTATGGAAGCGGCGGGCTATTAGCTGGTGCTGCCGCTGCCTGGTTCGACAATTCCTACACATGGATTCTTGCCGGGAGGATTGCCCAGGGAATAGGCGCTGCCGGAACAGCCCCGATTGCCATGGCATTGACAGGCGATTTATTTAAAGGCGGTGAGCAAAGTAAGGTTCTGGGCTTGGTGGAAGCATCGAATGGATTCGGCAAGGTCATCAGCCCGATTATTGGTTCATTGTTCGCCCTTTTGTTCTGGTATGCGGCATTCTTTGCATTTCCAATTTTTTGCCTGATTTCGGTATTGTTAGCCATCTTTTTTATCAAGGAAAAAAAAGCAAAAAAAGAGCCGCCTCCTGTTGGAAAATATGTTAGAGGGCTGGTATCCGTCTTTAAAACGGAAGGGCGCTGGCTATTAGCCGCTTATTTAACTGGTGCTGTCTGTTTATTCACCCTATTTGGGATTTTGTTTTACATTTCCGATATTCTCGAAAAAGATCATGGAATTGATGGGGTACTGAAGGGGGCCATCCTGGCCATTCCGCTGTTATTTATGACTACGACCTCCTACATCACCGGAAGTAAAATCGGAAAAAGAATGAAACTGATGAAAACCTTGATTATATTGGGATTGCTACTAATGACGACCTCATTTGCATCGTTAATTTTCTTTAAAAAACTGGTGCCGTTTTTCTCTGTGCTTGTCGTAAGCAGTATTGGGACTGGCCTCGTCCTGCCGTGTATTAACAGCTTTATCACAGGCTCTGTTCCTACAGACAGAAGAGGATTTGTAACTTCTTTGTATGGTTCTGTCCGCTTTTTGGGAGTCGCCATCGGTCCGCCCATCTTTAGTAAATTGATGGATTGGTCACGGCCAGGCATGTTCCTAACGACCGCCGGGTTAACCTTGTTTTGCGCCCTGCTTTGTATGGTACTGATTCATGTTGCGAAAAAAGAACCATCTAAAGAAAAAGAAGCCGATACATTATTTGAAAAATTGCAGTTTAGCTAAAGGAGTGGAATGGATTGCAAATATATTTTTCACCTGAAATAATTACACCCGAATATCAGGTACTAAATGTGGTGGATTCCGCTAATAAAGCCGTTGGGAACGTTGCCTTTTTATTTGATGAAAAAAAGCTATTTGTGTATGGGATTTTGGAGGAAGAGGGTGTAGGTGAGGATTTCAAGGACCTGGTCACCCCCTATATCAAAGGTATGGCCAAAGCAAAATCAGGTCTCGATGTTTTCTCCTGCCTGTATGTCGGCTGTAAAAAAATCAAGCTGAATGAGGAAGAAGAGGAAAAATAATTTTCAAAAGAGGGCTTGTGCCCTCTATTTTTTTTGTGAAATGGGCTGCCAAGGCATTTAACTACTTCATATTTTATTGATGAAATGTAGTTTAGAGATATTGGAGTGTGTGCCTAATGAGTATTGGCATCATTGTCATGGGGCTGTTGATTGGCTTTATGGTCGGGTTGACCGGAGTGGGCGGGGCAGCTCTTTTAACACCTATCCTGATTTTATTGGGAATCAGTCCATCTATTGCTGTCGGAACAGACCTATTTTATAACTCAATTACCAAATTATTCGGCTCGATTCAACATTGGCGACAAAAAACGATTGATCTTAAGCTGGTAAAATATCTGGCCATTGGCAGTATTCCAAGTGCACTTATCGCCGTAGGAATGCTCCATCTATTTGATTCTTTTTTTCATAACCAGGAGCAGATCATCAAGCATGCATTAGGATACGTTCTCATCCTAGTTGCCATTGCCACCCTCGTAAAAACCTTTATGAAAAAAAGGCTGGAATGGAATCGCCTGCAATTAAAGCCTCTTCATGAAAAAAAGGCGCTTACGATCATGATTGGGGCAATCCTTGGCTTTATCGTGGGCTTAACCTCAATTGGCTCCGGTTCCCTTTTTGCCTTGGCAATGCTGTATCTTTATAGGATGAGTCCTTCCCAACTGGTCGGAACCGATATTGCCCATGCCTTTCTATTGGTCACCGCTGCCGGATTAATGCATGCCGGTATCGGCAATGTTGATTACTTATTAATGATCAATCTTCTTATGGGCTCTATCCCGGGTGTCCTAATCGGCAGTACCTTTTCTTCCAAATTGCCGGCCAAACCTCTAAGAGCCGTAATGGCAATAATGATTCTGTTTAGCGGATTGAAGTTAATTTAGCCCGAAATTCTGATTATACCTAGTCCCGTTCTTACGATAATAAGAAAACACTGTAGAAACCGCGTCAGGCTGTCGAGAAACTTTCGACAGCTTTTTTAAAATTAATTTCTTTAATTATTCACCGTGTTAATTTGTTATAATATTTTTTAAAAATAGACTATTCGACATGTCTGTTAATTCGCGCTCCAGGCACTTCGCTTTCCGCGGGCGTGCCTGGGAGCCTCCTCGGCGCAAGCGCCTACGGGGTCTCCCACTGCCCCGTACTCCCGCAGGAGTCTTCGTGCCTTCCGCACAAATCAAAAGAGACATTATTATATAAGAATCCCTCCAAAACCCCAAAGGATAAAACTCTTAAATCAGCTCTCATGACTTGTTTGAGGGAACAATCCGGCTCTTCGCGTCATGGGACCACCTTTCATGACGCGTCCGAGGGAAAAATCCGGCTCTTCGCGCCATGGGACCGCCTCTCATGACACATCCGAGGGAAGAATCCGGCTCTTCGCGTCATCGGACTGCCTCTCATGACGCGTCCGAGGGGAAAAATCCACCTCTTCGCGTCATAGGACCCCCTCTCATGACGCATCTTGACTAAAAAAATCTGGCTCTTCGCGTCATGGGACCGCCTCTCATGACGCGTCCGAGGGAAAAATCCACCTCTTCGCGCCATGGGACCGCCTCTCATGACACATCCGAGGGAAGAATCCGGCTCTTCGCGTCATGGGACCGCGTCTCATGACTACAGCTTCTAGTCGTCCGGTGCCTATTCTACAGAAACTTTCTTGTGGAGCGGAAATCAACAGGCCATTATCAGGGGCAATTTAAATAAAATCGCCGAGAAAAAGACCCTTTCTCGCCAATCTGACACAGTGGAAAACCGTGTTTTTTTTGTAACAGGCAATGAAGGAATCCCTTAATCACATTGAGTTTAACGACTTCTCATGGTGTTTACTAGCACTTCTCCTGACAAAGAGAAACAATAAAATCAGGATCACTTCCAACCCAAGTCCCAGTGAAGCCCATGAAAAGAAAGAAAAATGAGTATGCTCCATGCTATTTTTAAATAACAGCAGCGATAGGAATCCAAAAATGAAAGAAATCGGGAACAAAAACTTATTGGTATTCGATTTATAGAAAAAACCAAGGCAATAATTAATCGCATAAAGCATGTAGGCTAATTTTGTTACCATGCAAGGGATCCATACTGACACTAATACTAAATCAAGTCTGTCCAAAAAATCAGTGATATTAATTTGTTGGATCAGAATGTACGTTGGATACGTGGTTTCCATAACGATATTCGTACCTAAAACAATGATTTCCATGAATAGGGTGATGAAAACTAGAAGAAAACCTAGCGCCGTCCCACTAATGACTGCCTTTCTTGCTTCCTTTAGAGGATTCACGCTCGCAATGATAATCAAAAATAGAATCATCTCTCCCAGCCATGAAGATGTAAAATAGGCGGATTTCATTATATCCATTATATTGGAAATGCTGGGAAGCGGTTTTAAATTTCCTGGCTCCCACTCATTCAATAATAGCAAGGGCAATGATAATACGGTTATCACTAAAATAAAAAAATGGATGCTATTGATCCTTGATATTACCTCCAAACCCGCCATACTGATGTAAACGATAATGAAAATGGTCAGGATCATTAAAATGTCCAACGGTGTACTCGGCAACAGCACGGAAGCAATAAAATCCAACAAGGCTCGCAGGTCCGCCAAAAAAGCAATCGACACAAAGAGAAAGAAGACGAGAATAAAGACTTTCTCCATCCCCCTGCTTTTCTTTCCAATCGCAAACAGATCCTTAACATGATCGATATTTCTTCTTTTCCCAAGAAGCACATAGACAACCAGCCAGAAGACAGGAAACAAAATAATCGGAACGAGCCAAGAATTCTGGGCACCAACATGAACAACGATTTGCGGCAGGCTAATGATGAAAGCCGAGAATATAAAATTGGCGACCAATAAAATTAATTGTAGATTGGATATTCTCTGGGTCATATATTCACAACCATTCTTGAAAGTCTGCCAAATGTATGATTCATAAACGTGGTCACACCGTGCAGTGAAATATTGAGTCCGGCCAAGATGGAGAAGCCTAATGCTACGGCGACCAATAGATACATCCATTTTCGCTCTTTTTTTCCGATGATTTTGGCTTTCAATGAAATCAATATATAAATGAAAAGTGACAGCCAAATTACAACTATACTTTGGTACATTTTGTCATCCCTTCTCGATCTTTCCTGAGTTCATCCTTCTCTGAATATCAGCATCGACTATAACCTTAACCTTCAATTGCGGCAAGAGCCGTTCCCACTCCTTCTTCCATTCCTTCTCCCAGCTTTGGTATCGGTTTTTATATAAATGCCAGCCAAAACCATAAAAATCGATCCCTTCAGAAAGGGAATGCCGTAAAATTTGATTCACATTTGTTTCTATTTCCTTTTCCATTTTTCGGATAATCATATAATACGTCTTCGGATCCTCTATTCTTAGGTTTGGTTCATTTTCAAGCATGGTTCCGGTTGCACGGATTTTTAATTCAAACACCGGCTTTCCAGCTTCCATGCGCAAATCCGTTTTGACATGATTATCAATAATTTGCAGGGTAATTTCCTTATTTTCCATCGTGGAGAAGGTGAAGGATTTCTTTTTCATTTTTCCAAGAAGCCAAAGTACCCCTTGGGTTTCCTTTTCGTTCGTAAAAAACGAAAGTTTATCTTGTTTCAGTACTGCAAATTGTCTCATGACAACCTCCTTGCCCTTATCATCTTGTTTAAGGGTGCCAGTTGTTTCGATAACGGGGACAATTGGGTCTTTTCCTGGCCGTTGCAAATCCTGAAGCACATCCATTACAGTCCTGTTTGAACTGGCCTTGGCCATTTCTCTGATAGCCTCAGCTGAAAATTGTTCCATTCTAGGCTGTGCCTCTAGCATTTTCACTGCATCTCCTTTTGATATCGCTAGATAGGTTGACAATCGGGACTGCGGCTGCATGAAAACCGCACGGACTACTTCTGCAATTCCATCTTTCGCCAAATCTTCACCGATAATGATGACCCTGCGATGGGCAAAAAACAGCTGTCTTGATAATCTAATTTGGATATCTTCCATTGCTTCCCGGATGTTTTTTCCTGTTCCCTGGGTTATTAATGTAGGTCCTTCCCCACTCGTTCCGCCACCGCCACCGCTAGACCCGGCACCGCCCAGGGAGCTTGGAAGTGGAATTTGAACAGAAAATCGGACTTTGTTTTTTTCTCCTTTATCGACACCGGATGCAACCACATAGGCATTATCGTTAATTTCTGTCCGGTCCCAACAACCGGTTAACAAAACGGAGAAACAGGGAAGGATCAGCAGGAAACGTATTTTTCTCATCATGAACTCCCTTCCTCTCCAACTTTTGGAGGTGATGGCATGAGGTTATCTGCTTGCCTTGTTCTATCTTCCTTAACCAGTTGACTTGGTCTCCGATCCATCGCCCACCATGGCACTCTTACAAGTACGTCTTTTAATGACTTAAATGAGATTGGGGCGACAGGCCAAAAGTAAGGAATACCGAAGGAACGCAATTTGCAAAGATGGGTTAATACAACGAGGGTGCCTAATACTACACCAAATAATCCAAACATTCCGCCCAATATCATTAACGGAAATCGAAGCATCCTGATTGACATCGACATGTTGTAGCGCGGGATGGTAAACGAGGCTATTCCTGTAATCGAAACGATGATAACGGTCGGTGCCGATACGATTCCAGCCTCAACGGCTGCCGACCCAATGACGAGCGCTCCCAATATTCCAACGGCCTGCCCGACCACCTGCGGCAGCCGCACTCCCGCTTCCCGCAATGCCTCAAATGAAATTTCCATGATTAAAGCCTCAAAAAACATCGGGAACGGAATGGCCTCCCTGCTCGCTGCAATACTAAATAGCAAAGATGTAGGTATCATTTCCTGGTGAAACGTCGTTACCGCCACGTAAATTCCGGGCAACGTGAGGGCAATAAATAGGAAAAACACCCTTAGCAGCCTTAAAAAGGTGTAAATATGAAAACGACTGTAATAATCCTCGTTTGACTGGAAAAATTGCCAAAAGGTCGCCGGAATTATCAGCACAAATGGCGTCCCGTCTACGATAATGGCCACCCTTCCTTCAAGCAGATTGGCAGCAACCGTATCTGGCCGCTCTGTATTTTGTACTTGAGGGAACGTGCTCCAAGGGCTATCCTCGATAAACTCCTCAATGTAACCGCTCTCCAAAATCCCGTCAATTTTGATTCGATCAAGACGGGATAACACTTCATCAACCAGTTCAGGCTGTGCCAACCCCTCGACATACAGGATCGCAATTCCTGTTTTGGTTTCTTCCCCAATATCTTTGGATAAGATTTTTAACCGGTTTGAGCGAATTTTGTGGCGGACCAATGCAGTATTAGGACGCAATGCCTCGGTAAATCCTTCCCGTGGGCCCCGGATTAGCGATTCGGTTGTCGGCTCTGACACGCCCCTGCGGTTCCCGCCTTTTGCATCAAATATAATTGCCTTGGTAACACCATCAACTAACAGAACCGTATTTCCTTTCAGGACATTGCTGACAACCTCATCCAATTTGGGTGTTTCATCAATAGAACTAATCGAGACAACTCTTTCTTTTATGATGTCAGCCGTAATCCGCTCGCTTTCTAGGTCTTCGATTAGCTGGCGTATTCCGTGCATCTCAATTGCGGCAGAATCAATAAAGCCATCCACAAACAATAAATAAGCCTTGACCCTTCCAGCCAGGAACGGCCGGAAGACGATGTCGGAACAGTCTTTGAACAGGTCTTCCAAAATTTCAATATTGTCTGCTATATCCTTCTGAATCTCTTTATTCGTTTCATCACTTTCCACAACTTTGTGTTTTGGCGCAAAGCTGGTTCTTTTAAATTTTTTCATTCGTCAAACCCCAAGTTTTATTTTTTCTTGCTGAGGAATCATCCGCCATCATTACCTTTTTTTACTTTAACCCGCAAATAGAAAATTATGCCTTTTGGAAGGAGTTTGTTCGATACTCAAAACTTTTTGCAAAACTTGTCCTGCGATTGGGGAAGCCATCATATAATGTGACAGAACCATTACTAGTGTAAAGGGGCGGAGCGCCGCATAAACAAATTACTTTAGACAAGTTGAGTGGAAAAAAATGCTTTTTCAGAAATGGAATAGGATAAGCCTAGCTCTGCTCACACCGCCTTATTGGCAATGTGTAGCGGTCTGAAAAAGTTTCCATAGTGAAGGTAGACTATCCACAAAACAAAGCTTGGACGGGGGGTACATATGTTTATTTTCATTGAAAAAGTGGTATTAGGAATGGCCTTATTAAGAATACTTTCCGGCAGCATCGAAATATTTGCCGCGTTTTTGATGCTTAAATTTAATTCGATTGAAAAAGCTCTCATTGTAAATAGTTCATTGGCACTGGTAGGACCGATTATCCTTATTCTGACAACGACAATCGGGGTTTTGGGGCTTGTCGGGGGAAATATCTCGGTCGTAAAAATTTTGTGGATCTTCCTCGGGGTAAGCTGCATTTTAATTGGGGTAAGATGGTAGACAAAAAAGCAAAAATGCTAATTGCACTAGCATTTTTGCTTTTTTGTTTACGACATCTCTTATAAAATTAACCCCGTCTAAACCCTTCCTCAACCAGAAACACTTCTGCTTCCTCATATGTCGCAAAGGATTCCTCCAGGTTTAAGCCGAAATAGATATTCCAAAAATCGTCTTCATTAATCAACAAAAGAACTTGATTTTCTTTATTCACCCATCGCTCCTCTTGGTTATCCCCAACAATAGCGACTTCCTCCACTGGTTTTTCCTCAACGGACAAACTGCGAATGGATTCCCGAATTAACCTTTTTAATTCCTCAGCTGAATAGTCGCGGATGTTGGCCATGCCCTTTCCGTCTGTCTGATAGCCCTGTAATCGGCCAGCATAAACAAACCCGTTTCCATTCGGATGTAAATGGTAAACAACATTTTTCTTTTCATAGACGCTTTCATTAAATTGAAAATTCACCCGGCCGAGTGATACATTTACACGTTCAAGCTCCGGAAAAGATTCAATGATAGCCAGTTTTTCTTCAAAAGTCAGCATATTAGCCTCCAGATTTTATTTTCCTACCTATTTTATCACAAAAATAATCCCGGCAACCATGCAGTTCAAGGTCCACGGGTCATTTGCCATGGACTAGCCTCTTAGACTCCCGTGGAATTTAGGGGAAAAAGGGTACAAACCTAGTGCCTGTCTAATCCAAAATTCATATAGATATTGTACAACCTGACAAGAGGGATAGATGGAATGGGGGGACATAAGCGGAATCAATGTCATATGGAGGCAATGCCAATACAGGAAAACACCTTGAATTTACAACTAGATGAAAGGAGATTTATATGATTCATTTAACCGTTTGGATCACCATTATTACCTTTTTGGTTACTCTCGGATTCATATTGTGGAGACCAAGAAATATCAATGAAGCCATCCCAGCCGCAATTGGAGCCGTCATTGTCGTCCTTATTGGAAGTGTCTCACTCTCGGACTTGGGGATTATTACAGAAACCATTAGTGGCGCTGCCATAACGATTATGGCCACCATTGTCATGGCGATTGTCTTAGAAAGCTTTGGTTTCTTTAACTGGATGGCAGAGAAACTCGCAGAAAAAGCAAAGGGGTCAGGAGTCCGTTTATTCTGGTACGTGAATCTATTATGTTTTCTGATGACACTCTTCTTTAATAACGACGGGAGTATCTTAATCACCACCCCCATCCTCGTCATGCTATTAAACAACATGGGCTTGAAAAACCATCAAAAAATTCCGTATTTATTGTCAGGGGCCTTAATTGCTACTGCTTCAAGCGCTCCGATAGGGGTAAGCAACATTGTAAACTTAATTGCCCTCAAAATTGTGCATATGGATTTGTGGCTGCATACGGCGATGATGTTTGTTCCGGCCACTCTGGGGTTACTACTGCTGACCTGGTTCTTGTTCCTTCGCTTTAGACGAATCTTACCGAAAACCGTTCCTACAAAGGTTGCCGGGTTAACAAGTTCTTCCTACCACCCCCTGAAGCCACAAATAGGAATTCAACATCCTTCGGAAAAGGCTCGTTCAAGATTTATGCGAAATGTTCTATTGTTTGTATTTGCTGTAAGATGCAGCCTATTTGTTGCTTCGTTCCTGCACATTCCCGTTTCTCTTATGGCCGTGATTGGATCGCTTATTCTTTTAGCTTGGAGATGGGCCTATTTAAAAATACCTCCTTCCGATATGCTAAAAAAAACGCCGTGGTATATCATTGTTTTCGCTTTCTGTATGTACACCATCATCTACGGTCTCAATAACATCGGGCTAACTGACTGGTTGATCACTTTAATGAAGCCGATGGTTTCAGGCAGTCTCCTCAATGCGAGTGTCATGATGGGGACACTGCTAACTGTTCTCTCCAATATTTTTAATAATCATCCGGCCCTTATGGTTGGAACCCTCACTTTAATGAATATGGATCTAAGTTTGCTTGAATTGAAAATTGCCTATTTGGCCAACGTCATCGGGAGCGATATGGGATCATTGCTTCTCCCGATGGGAACCCTTGCTACGCTGATGTGGATGCATATCGTTAGAAAAGGGAAAGTCATGATTACTTGGTGGGAGTATATAAAAATCACTATCGTGGTCATACCGCCTGCCACTTTGTTTACCTTAGTTGTTTTATATTATTGGGTTTATTGGCTATTTGGCAGTGCTCTTCAATAATTAAGATTTTGAGGAAAAAGGAGAATGAAGATGCTTACTGATTTTGTTGATTTAATAGGAAAAAAAATAGAAGTTGAAATTTCAGGGGGTAATTTCCACAGGGGCGTTCTAGTGGACAGCGGCCTTGACATCATTGTCCTCTTCGACGGTAAGTCCAATTCCTTCTACTATATTCCATTTGTACATGTTCAAAGATTAAAAGAATCAGTTTCGGAAGAAGAAGATTTTTATACGCAACCTTCGGAAAAACCGATTGAGCCGGAAGCCATCTCGTTTCGCAAAGCACTTACCGCCGCCAAAGGATTATTTGTTCAAATCTATGTGACAGGAAATAAAACGATTCATGGCTATTTAACCAGCATTATGACCGACTATTTTGTTTTTCACTCACCCGTGTACAAAACGATGTTTATCTCGATGAATCATGTCAAATGGCTAATCCCTTATCCACCGGAGACAACACCTTATTCCTTAAGTAAGGAAAAGCTGCCGTTGATGCCGAAATCAACACCGCTGGCCCGCTCCTTTGATGAGCAAATAAAAAAATTAGAAAACGAGCTATTGATTCTTGATGGAGGTGGTAATCCAGAAAAAATCGGCTTGCTCCATCAGGTTCGTAATAACAAAATCACCTTAATTACAGCCGAGGGACAACAGGTTTATTGGAACTTGGAGCATATAAAAACCATTCAAATACCTTAACAAGGAAAAGAGTGATGACGAAAATGCCTTGCCAAAAAGAATAATCCACCCTGCTTGCCGACGAGGATGGATTACTCATTAACTTCTTCTGAAGAATATTCAGCCGTGGTTCCCTGACCACGGTTTTTTCTGATGGAGCTCTTAGTGATAAATTATGCAATACCAAATAAAAAGGTTCTAATCAGAACGAATTATTTGCTTGTTGCGACTTTTCTCTTCATTACACCATTAAAAGCATTGGTTTTCCAATAAGCCAAGCCCATCGCTGCCAAGAGAAGGATTCCAGTTGTGGCAAACACAATTTGAACCGGGAAAAGCCCCCCAATGAATCCTCCAAGCATCGGGCCGGACATTCCGCCGATTTGATTGGCAGTTTGATTTAAGCTAAAGGCCCGTCCTCGGAAATCGGCAGCCGTTGATTTTACAACTAATCCGTTTAATGCTGGGAAAACCGCACAGAAAAAGGCGCCGTAGACGAATCGGATAATAGAGAAGCCCCATATGCTCCCAAAGACAATCTGTGCGAGAGTACCGATCCCGCCGCCTAACAGTCCAATTACCAAAACACGATGAAAACCGACTTTGTCAGCCCATCTGCCCCAAAACGGCGCAAAGAGTGCACTGGCAATTCCAGGGAGCGAGAATACAATCCCAGCCACCAATGAAGCTTTTTCCTTAGTGCCTCCCAATTCGACAATGTATAAAGGAAGGACTGGTTCAATTGTCATGACTGACCCTGCCGTGATTACTGTTAACAAAAGGACCAACATCAAAGGGCGGTTTCTCCAGGCAATTTTTAAATCATTTTTAACCGAACCGCGCTCCTTGCTCGGCGTGAAATTATCCTCTTTTACCCATAGGATGATTAAAATGGTTGAAATGAATACAATGACTCCGGCACTGGCAAACGCAAGCCGGTTTCCTACCAAGTGGGCAATCGTTCCTCCGAGCAGCGGGCCAACAATTCCCCCGGACGCCGACGCCGTGGAGATCATCGACAAGGCATAGCCCACTTTTTCATTTGGGGTATTTGTCCCAATCAAAGCAATCGCTCCCGGAATAAATCCGGTCAGCAGCCCCTGGGCAATTCTCAGTGCCAATAATTGATAGGGATTGGTGACAAAGGCGGTTAATGTATAAATCAAACATAGAAATATGCCAGCCCGAATGATCATCGGCTTTCTACCATACTTATCAGCTATGCTCCCCCAGAATGGAGAAGCGACCGCCCCGGCAAAAAATGCCGCACTAAATAATAAACCAGACCACATTTCTATATGCTCATGCACACCAATTTGCGGCAGAAAAATCGGCAAAAACGGAATAACCATCGAAAAGCTTGCCGAAGTGAAAAAGACGCCAATCCAAAGCACAATTAAATTCCGTTTCCATACTACCATATCATTCCATCTCCAACTGTCACGCTGCCTTAATAGATAAACTCAATACTAACACATTTTAATTATATTTTCATTCTCGAAATATTCGAGTAATGAAATATAAAAAGAAAAGCCAGCAAAGGCTGGCCATCCTTTCATAAACCAGACCACAATATGGTTAAAGTAAGTCTGATTTTACTATCATAGATCATTAATAACAATATAAGACGCCTTTACCGGCCCATGGACACCGACGACTAGATTTAGCTCGATATCAGCAGAATTACTTGGTCCTGTAATAAAGTTGATGCATGAGGCAACATGGCCAGTCTGTTGATAGATCTCCCGCATTTTTTGTGCGGCCTGCGTCATTCTTGGCACCAAGGAGCTTTTTGGAATAAGAGCAATAAAGGTAGTAGGTAAAAAACTAACACTTCTCCCTTTATTTTCGTCGCTGAACAATACTACTGTGCCTGATTCGGCAAGTGTCACCTCACTAATGGTGATTCCGACATTCGCCTTTTCGGCATTGGTGATGTTTTCTTGACCTTTTGTGTTGTCCCATTCAAACATATCGATATTATGCTGTGACCAATCATATTTCATCAAGCGTTCCAGTCCCCATTGAGCGAATCTATCATCCCTCCATGTAACAATTGGACCTCCGCCATAACCCGCCACGACTTCGTTTAGGATAGATGGTAATTCCTTTAGATTCGATGTATAAAGTGTGGTATGGATTTTTTTGCATTGTTCTCTCAATACCTCTAACAAATTGTCCTGAGTGGCATCTTTTAATACTTTGTCTTGCGGGCGAAATTGCCAATTTGGCCGTTCAAGAGGGGCTGAATTGCGCTGGCGCCCTAGCTTGCTGGCAATTTTATTTAAAAATGCCTCGCGGTTTTGGATTGTGCCTCTCAAATCATTCGCCCTCCTTTTCACGGCTCTTAAACCAGTCTCTAAATCTTTCCTTATTTGGTGCCGGAAACTCGCGAATTTCGGTCCATGCCTTTAATGGGCCTGGACCCTTAGATATTTTGTCTCCGACTGTAAATGGATTCATCGCAGTTGGCGCGATTTTCGAACCGATTTTATATAGAACAGGTGATGCCGCTCCCAAGCCAAATGCCTTCATTGCCAGTTTCTCCGAAATCGGGGCTTTTCCTTCTTTTTCAACAATTACCTCCCGATGTTTATGAAGCAAATTATGGAGCGGAATTTTCACCGGACAAACCTCGGTACAGGCCCCGCACAGTGTCGATGCGTATGGCAGTTCTTTGTATTCGTCATATCCGCCGAGCAATGGTGAGAGCACTGCCCCAATCGGCCCTGAATAGATGGAGCCGTATGAATGGCCGCCGACATGGCGGTAAACCGGGCAAACATTGACGCATGCGGCACAGCGGATGCATTGCAGGACTGTTTGGAAATCGCCGCCAAGAATATCGGAACGACCGTTGTCCACAATTACTAGATGGAACTCTTTTGGACCGTCCACATCATGTTCCTCTTTTGGCCCTGTAAGCACCGTAATGTAACTCGTTAATTTTTGGCCGACAGCACTTCTAGTTAACAGAGAAACCAGAACTTCCATTTCCTCGAAGGTTGGTACAATCCGTTCCATGCCCATTACTGTTATTTGTGTTTTTGGGAGTGCCGTGACCAAATCAGCGTTGCCTTCATTCGTAACCAATGTAATTGATCCGGTTTCGGCAACTGCGAAGTTACAGCCTGTTATGCCGATGTCTGCAGTCAAGTATTCCTGACGGAGCATTTCCCGGGCGTGCCAGGCCAGTTCTTCGGGCTTGGAAGATTTTTCATAGCCAAGTTTTTTTGCAAAAACATCACGGATTTCCTCTTTATTTTTATGAAGCGCAGGTGCAACGATATGCGATGGAGGATCGTGATCATCCACCTGAAGAATATATTCACCTAGGTCTGTCTCGACCACCTGACAGCCTTCTTGTTCCAAAGCATCATTTAAGCTGATTTCTTCCGTAACCATCGACTTCGATTTGACAATCTTCTTTGCGTTTTTCTTTCGGGCGATATTACGAATATACTCTGTTGCTTCCTCCTTCGTTTGGGCAAAGAACACATGCCCACCGCGTTTGGCAACATTTTCACTTAATTGCTCCAAGTAATAATCCAAATTCTCAAGCACATGCTGGCGGATTTCTTCCCCATGCGAACGCCAGTCTTCCCAGTTCCCCAGTTCCTCGGCGGCGATATGTCTTTTCAGCCCCATTCCATCTTGGGCCTTGGAAACAGCACCGCGCATAAAGTCGTTATGTATTCCTTTATCGATACGTTTCTTAAATTGCTCGTTGCCAATTTTCATGGCCATTGTATTTTCCCTCCCAGCCACCTTTTATAAAAAAATTAACGACTATTCAAAACCTCAGCAATATGCAAAACCTTAATTGGTTTTCCTTGTCTTTCGATTCGGCCACCGATATTCATTAAACATCCGGCGTCGGCACCGATTAGATATTCCGCTTCCGTATCCTCCACATGACGTACCTTTTCGTCGACCATCTGCTCGGATATTTGTGCCATTTTTACTGAAAAGGTGCCGCCAAAGCCACAGCATTGTTCCTTACCGGGCAATTCCGTGAATTTTAGCCCTTTGACATTTTTTAATAGAATCATAGGTGCATCCTTAACGCCAAGCAGTCTTGTCATATGGCAGGAGGTATGATAGGTTACAGCCCCTTCAAAGCTGGCTCCGACATCCTCTATTTTTAATACATCCACGATAAATTGGGTGAGCTCATAGGTTTTTTCTGCCAACCTCTTGGCTTTTGGCTCCCAAACCGGATCACCCTTGAATATATCAGGATACTCATAAAACATATAAGCGCAAGAGCCTGAAGGTGATACTACATAATCCGCATCTTGAAAAGTCTCAATCATCACCTTCATCGCTTCTTTGGATTCTTTCACATAACCACTATTATAGGCAGGCTGGCCGCAGCAAACTTGCGACTTCGGAAAATCCACCTCACAGCCAAGCCGTTCTAGCAGCTCGACTGTTGCTATCCCTACATGGCTTTGAAACATGTCTACAAGGCAGGTAGCAAATAAACTTATCCTCATTTTTTTACTCCATCTCCTTTTGCAACAAATAGCAATCACATTTATTTGTTTAATTATATTATATTTTCGGAACATTATAATGAAATTATCAAAACGAGCACTTTGAAAAATGTCATATTACAGAAATTTTATTTTTAAAAAATGGATAAACTATCTTTGTGCTTCGGAAAGGAGGCACTTGTGATGAATAAAATTACATATTCATTTAGGAGGTTCAAAATGGGAATTTTAAGCGGTAACCCAAAGGAAGAGCCATTACACTATGGCGAGGTATTTGATATTTGGGTGTCAGATTTAGGCGGAAATGCCTTGATTGCTGGTTATCAAACGATGTTAAATCATGCCGGGGATGATGACTTAAAAAAATTATTAAGAGAAGCGATTGAGTTGGGCCAGCAAGAAAAGAAGCAAATAGAGGAACTGTTAAAGGAAAATGGAATCGGATTACCGCCAGCACCACCGGAACCACCGGAAGCATGCCTTGAGGATATTCCAATTGGGGCAAGAATCCCCGATCCTGCCATTGCCGCAATGCTATCTGCTGATATAGCAGCGGGCCTAGTTGCGTGCAGCCAAGTTATTGGAAAATCGATTAGAGAAGACGTGGCGATGATGTATGCCCAATTCCATATTCAAAAAGTTGCTTTAGGGGGCAAAGTGCTTCGTTTGAATAAAGAAAAGGGCTGGCTGATTCCGCCTCCATTGCACCTTAACAAACACGGCGACTGTTAGGCCATCGTGTTAAAAAAGCAGCGCCAAACCAAATTTTCCGCAAACATCACAAGAAAAAAGACCGAGTCTCCTCAGTCTTTTTTCATTTTTTCTCAATAAAATAATCTGTGATAAATTACAAAATTATACTCTTACAATGTAGACCCTTTCCGGACGGCCAACCGTCCCATACGATAGATCAGCATCAATCTTTTCCTCAGATACTAGGTGCTCCAGGTATCTTCTGGCGGTTGTCCTGCTTACGCCAAGTTCTTTGGCAACCAATTCCGCAGTTAATCCGGGCCTAACTTTCTCCAAGACCTCTATGACTTTATCAAGGGTTAGCGGGTCAATTCCCTTTGGCAAATAAGGTTTATTGCTGCCGCCTCCTTCGATTTCCTTGCGCAGCAGCTTGTCCACCTGCTGCTGTGTCACATACATATTTTCTTTTTCAAGTTCTACTAATCTTGAGTGAAACTCTTGGTATCTTTGCAGTGATTTTTTGAACCGCTCAAACACCACCGGCTTAATAATATAATCAAAAACCCCAATACTGATAGCTTCTTGAACACTTTGAATCTCCTTGGCCGCTGTGATCATGATGACATCCATTTGTTTTGGTTGCTGTTTGGCTTCCTTCAGCAAATCCAACCCGTTCATATCCGGAAAATACATGTCTAGCAAAAGAAGATCGGGCTGCAATAATTCAATGAAATTCTTTGCCTCGTGATAACTTGCGGCGATTCCGACCGTCTGAAAACCCTCGATTTGTTCAAGAAAACGTTTCTGGATTTCGGCAATCCGTAAATCATCTTCAATGATTAACACTTCGATATCCCGCTTCACCTTCATGCAACATCCCCCCTTCTTTTCGGTATTGCGATTGTAAATATCGTCCTTTCCCCCGGAGTTGATGAAAATGTAATCGACCCCTTTAAGGCGTCTATCGATTTTTTAACGAGACTCAAACCAATTCCCGCATTGGTTTGATGGTTTTTCGTCGAGTAACCTGCCTTGAAAATCTCTTCCGCAGTCGTTTCAATTCCTTTGCCGTTATCCTCTACCTCAATAATCAATTCCTTCCCCAGGTCCGTTAAAAACAGCGAAACGACTTTTTCGTCCTTTTCATTTTCCCTGACAGCCTCAAAGGCATTGTTGACAATATTTCCAATAATGGTTATGATCGAATCTCTGCTGATATCTTCAGGTATGTCCCGGAAGCTGCTCTCTCGATCAACTGTAAAATCAATTTTCAACTCACTTGCCAGGCTGACTTTACCCAAAATAAAGCCCGCAATCACCGGATCAGGAATTTCCTTCATTAAAAATTCTATGAATCCCTGAGCAAAGTCCACTTCCTTTGAAATCAATTCGATCGCTTCCTTATAAGACCCAAGCTGAATCAATCCTAGCAGCGTATAGAGGCGATTTGAATATTCATGTGTTTGCGCACGCAATCCTTCTGCATACGATTTGATATGCGACAATTCCTTCAGAAGATTGGTTAGCTCCGATTTATTCCGGAAGCTCACCACCGCCCCAATCACTTCTTTTTTATCATTAAATATCGGAATCCGATTCGCCAAATACACCTCATCCAAGATCATAAATTCACGGTCATACTCGGCTTGACCTGTTCGAACTACCTCAAGAAGCTGGGTATTTTCAATGAAATCATCAATCCTTTTCCCTCGAAGCAGAATCTCATTTGGCACCTGAAGAATTTTATGGGCAGTATCATTGACCACCGTCATACGTCCGTTCGTATCGATCGCAATAATGGCCTCGTGAATCGACTCCAGAATCGCATGCTTCTCTTGATACATCCAGGCAATCTCCTTCGGTTCGAGACCGAACATCGCCCTTTTAATATTGAAAGAGATTAATAGCGCAGAAACCAATCCACCTACTAAAACAACGAAAGTAACAATAAAGATTTTTTGCTTCACTCTTGAAACCTCTTTTTCAATATCGGTTTGCAGATAACCGACAGAAACGACGCCAATAACCTTGCCATCGTTGCCAAATATAGGTGCTTTCCCTCTTAATGAAGGACCGAGTGTCCCGGTAGATTCCGAAATAACGGCATCCCCTTTAAAAGCCCCTCCGTTATCGCCGCCAACCATCTTTTGGCCGATGCGTTTTGGATTAGGATGGGAATAGCGAATTTCGTTCAGGTTCCCAACTACGATAAATTCCGCGTCAACCTGTTTGCGAATTTTTTCGGCAATCGGCTGTATAATCGCGGCCGGGTCCTCTTCCTGAAAGGCATGTTGAATCGTAGGCATGCTTGAAATAGTTTCCGCAACAGATAGGGCCTTTGTGCCAATTTCATGTTTAAGGTTCGATTCAATAATATTGGTAAAAGTCAATTCAAAAACAAATCCTATTAATATGATGAGTACCAAGATTCCAAGCATTAATTTTGTATGTAAACGCATGCAGTCACCTCTACTACTATAATAGTAAAAAAAACCCCTTATAAAAAGGAGTTTTTAAAAGATTTAAAATCTTTAGCCTTCTACATTGATCACGACCCGTTTTCCTCTTCGCTTTAATATTAACGGAACAATTAACCAGAGAAGCGTGATAAGAAGGAATGCCAACGAAAGTGGACGTGTGAAAAATACACTGTAATCCCCGTTAGAAATCGTAAGAGCTCGTCTTAAATTATTTTCAACCATCGGCCCTAATATAAGTCCAAGTACTAATGGGGCAATCGGATAATCGTTTTTGCTTAAAAAGTAGCCAAACACTCCACATGCAAGCAATAGCAGAAGGTCGTACATCGAAACCTGAACCGCGTAAACACCAAAAATGGAGATAGCAATAATCATCGGAATTAAGAATTGTTTTGGTGTTTGAATAATTTTCGCAAAAACTTTAACAAGTGGCAGATTAAGAATTAACAGCATGATGTTCCCGATAAACATACTAGCAATCAAACCCCATGCTACCTGAGGATGTTCATCAAATAATAATGGCCCTGGTTGGACATTATACATCATCAAGGCACCCATTAGGATAGCCGTCGTACCTGAACCAGGTATCCCTAATGTTAATAGTGGAATCATGGCACCGCCTGAAGCCGCATTATTTGCTGTTTCAGGTGCCGCTACCCCAGCAATCGTGCCCTGTCCAAATTTTGATGGATTTTTCGAGATCTTTTTTTCCAGAAGATAAGAAAAGAACGATGCCAGTGTTGCCCCTGCTCCAGGCAAAATTCCGACAAAAAAACCGAGAAGGGAACCGCGGGCAATTGGTCCCGCCGATTCTTTAAACTCTTCCTTTGAAGGTAGTAAATTATTGATTCTCGCAACCTCGCCGTCATCCTCTTCTTTTTCCAAAATCGTTTTGAACACTTCACCAAGTGCAAACAGACCAACAGCTATGGTCAAAAACTCTAATCCCTGATAAAGCCATGGAACATCAAAAGTAAATCGCGCAATACCGGAAACACTGTCAATTCCAATTGTTCCAAGCAATAAACCGCATACGGTCATAATCAAAGCCTTTGTTACAGACTTCCCAGCTAAACCACTAACGGCACCAAGTCCTAACAGCATGAGTGAAAAATATTCCGCAGGGCCAAATTTAAGCGCCACATTGGATAAAGGTTCGGCTAAGATGATTAGGGCAATGATTGTTACAACTCCGCCGACAAATGAGCCAATCGCTGCAATAGATAGTGCGCTTCCCGCCCTACCTTTTTTAGCCATCTGATAACCATCCAATGTCGTAACAACAGATGAGGATTCCCCCGGTGTATTTATTAGAATCGAAGTGGTTGAACCGCCATACATCGCACCATAGTAGACGCCAGCGAGTAAGATAATCGCGCTGGTGGCGGCTTGTTCCGGAGGCAGCCCCCCTGTTATCGAGGCCGTTACGGGGATAAGCAGGGCAACACCGCTCATAGGTCCAATTCCCGGAAGAACCCCAACAGCCGTACCAATCAACACCCCGACAAAAGCAAAGATCAAATTATACCAAATAAGTGCAGTCCCAAAACCATTTAATAAATAATCAAGCGTACTCATGTTAATCCCCCTTACAATCAGACTTGTTTAAAACCAAATTGGCCAGCCTGGAAGTGTACCTTTTAACACATCAACATAAACGAAATAAACAACACCCGAGAATAGAGCAGAAATAATGATTGATTTCACCACATTTGTGCGTTCCATTGTCTGAAAGCAAACAAGGAGAAACAAAAAGGTGGTAATGACGTAACCAATTGTTTCTAATGTCAAAACATAAATTAATGTAGCAGCAAAGACAATTAAAAATGGCTTATACTCCAGCTTTTCCTTCTTGCCTTTTTGTCCCCTGACTAGGAATGTTTCCCAAAATAAGCGAATGCTTAACAACACTAAAATAATTCCCAAAATAAAAGGAAAGATGTCCGGACCAACGACACTCCCGTAAGAAGAGCTTGAAATATGCCTGGTACCAATTATAAAGAGGACACCTACTGCTAAAAAAAATACCGCTGCTAAACGATCAAATTTAATGTCCATGCACGATCCCCCCTTAGAAAAATAAAGGGAAGGAGAAAGCAACCTCCTTCCCGCGTTTGTTACTTCTGCATGCCCAATGCCATTAATAATTGTTGGACTTGTTTATCTTGCTCTTCTAAGAACTTTTTGAAATCCTCGCTATTTTTGTATTCAAGTTCCCAGCCCTGTGCTTCGACTTCTTTTTTCCATTCTTGGGATTGTACTAGCTTATCGATGGACTTACTCCAATATGTTTTTGCTTCCTCAGACATTTTTTCAGGTCCAAACACGCCGCGCCAGATGGTAAATTCAGCATCAATTCCTTGTTCTTTAGCAGTTGGAATATCCTTTAGATCGCCAACTAGACGTTCAGTTGAAGTAACGGCCAACACACGGATCTTTCCAGCCTTCAGGAATTCTTTTACACTTGAGGCATCTGTACCAATTACATCAGCATTCCCGCCAAGTAAAGCTGTAATGGCTTCCCCGCCGCCATCGTAAGAAACATATTTAATTTTGGTTGGATTGACACCATATTTATAAGCTGGAAGAATTGAAATTAAGTGGTCCATTGAACCTGGTGCTGAACCACCAGCAAAAGTAAGTTTACTTGGGTCTTTCTTCACTTCTTCCAATACAGATTTCAAATCCTTAAATGGCGAATCTGCCTTTACGACAATCGCCCCAAAATCCTTAGTCAGCTGTGCTAATGGAGTTGTATTTTTGTAGCCGTATGGGCTGTTTCCTTCTTTTTTCAGATTGTTAATAATAATTGGCGGCGAATTGACAAACAGCATTTCGTTATTTGCCGCTTGCTGGGTAGCGTATTCCGCCATAAATACCGCACCCCCCCCACCCGGCTTATTTTCAACCGTCAATGGCTGGCTGACAAGCTTTGTTTCAGCTAGAATCTTAGTAAACGAGCGGGCTGTTAAGTCCCATCCGCCACCAGCACCCGAAGGAGCAACTACGGTGATTGCTTTTGTTGGATAGCCTGTCCCCTCCTCGTTCTTACCTGCGCTGCTAGTGCCGCCAGTGCTTCCTGTTTCCTTGCTGCTGCATGCCCCTAAGCTTAGTGCCAATGCACCAGCACATACAACAGCTGAAAGTTTTTTCATTGAAAACATTTCTTCTCCCCCTTTGTGAACGTTTTGTAAACGTTTTCTTGATTTTACAAAAAATCTACCAATTTTAAATATTGTGGTTTTAAACAACATTAAAAACTTTGCCACTATTTTGTTCATAAAGTTCACGCGGGCATTAACGTACTTATCACCAAAGCATTATCCAAAGAATTGATTCTTAGGAATCGAAAAAACCGTTTTTAAAAAAACAACGACCATCTTACCAGTCTTTTTTTTCAGTAAATCCATATATACATAGTGAATACCTATTACAAAAGTCCTTTTCAGGATGTTAAAAAGGTGGGAAACAAGTTGAAAAGAATTGCGATTGCGATTATTCATGGTATCGGCAGACAGAACAAAGAATTTGCTGCAGAAATGATAGAATTGATAAATAGGAATTTTGCCAGCAAGGTCGGAAATTTGGTGGAGGACCCTTCCTCGCAGCTTATTTTTCAGCCGATTCACTGGTCAGAGCTATTAGAAGAACGAGAGGAAGATTTGTATAAAAAAATCGTCCATGAACCAAAGCTTGATTATCAGTCACTCCGCAAATTTTTTATTCATTATGCAGGAGACGTGATTGCCTATCAGCCTGTAGAGTCTGCGAAGCATAATTACGAAAGAATCCATGAAAATATCCGTGAAAACTTAAACATTCTTGCTAAAAAAGCCGGAGGTTATGCTCCTTTATGTGTCATTTCGCATAGTTTAGGCTCTGTGCTTGCCAGCAATTATTTCTATGATTTGCAATCAAAACAAATGGAAGGCACTCCTTCCGCCTTGGAAAAAGGCGAAACGCTGGCACTTTTTTATACACTGGGAACAGCCCTTCCATTGTGGAGCCTGCGCTATCATAAATTTGACCGACCGCTTAATATCCCGTCTCCTAAACTTAAAAATTACTATTCGGGTGTTAAGGGTGAATGGGTTAACTTTTATGACAGCGATGATATATTGGGATACCCATTAAAAACAATAAACGAAGTCTATCAGCATGCGGTTACGAAAGATAGGCAGGTGAATGTAGGCAATATACTAACGAGCTGGAATCCATTATGCCACACCAGTTATTTTACCGACAAGGACGTCATTGATGGCATTGTTGATGGTCTCGTCCGGACTTGGAGACAGGTAAATAATCGATGAGATCGTTGCAAAAAATCGGAACATGGCGTTCCGATTTTTTTATATGAAAAACTGCCGATAACCGAATAAGAGCAGAATCCACGCAAATTGTCGACCGATATGCTTCGATTTTCGAAGTTTTTCGGCAAAAAATATCAGAATATTTTGTTATATTAAACTAGCAGTACATATTACTAGTAATAGAAAGGGTGTTAGTATGAAAAAGTATTTTGCAGGTTGGCTAGCATTTATAATGATGCTGTCCATCTTTGCACAAACCTCCTTCCCTGCTTCAGCAGCGGATGAGGTCCAAGTGACAGAACTTAAGGTAAGTAGATCTCTTTTTTCACTGACAGAGACTCGCACTGTCGAGGTACAAGCCGATTTTGGCGAGAATGTGGATTTAAGTCAATTGCAATGGCAATTTGGCGGTAAGGATCTATCACAATGGAAAAAATGGACAAGCGGGACAAATTATAGTGGAGCCCCTTTCATTACCGTAAAAGAACAACCGCACTATGTCGATGGAACCACTACCATCAAGGCAACATTGGAGTTCGGGCTTCTATTTAATAGAAACGACCTATCAAATCGAACCATTCGAACCCAATACCAACAGTTTATAGGCGATCATGAATTGGCCTTGCTTAATCCTGCCGGTAACGAAAAAGCGGCCACTTCTGTAAAACTAAATGTATACGATCAATTTTTATTTTACGATCAACTAAAACCGGAAATTGATAAAGTTTTCCAGCAAGCAAAAGCAAACAATAATCGCTATCTGGAGTATCAAAGCCTTGGTAAAACCGTACAGGGCCGCGACCTTCACTTCGTCATCTTGGCAAAAAACAAAAACGCTGTCGACAAGTATTTAAATGAAACGCTACCGGCTGCATTAGAAAATCCTCAGAGTTTAATCGAGAAATTAAAAAATGGTTCCATGGGCGACTATCAAGTTCCGGTTTGGATCAACAATATCCATCCCGACGAGGTTGAGGGTGTCGATGCCCAGGTGGATTTATTGAAGAAGTTTGCCCTTGGAGAGGAAGTAACTTTTAAGACCGGGAAAGGCGAAAAGGAACAAACCGTAACATTGGATGTTGATAATGTCCTCGATGATGTCATCTTCCTGTACATGTTTACGAACAATCCTGATGGACGAGTTGCCAATACGAGAGCAAATGCAAATGGTTTTGATTTAAATCGTGACAACCATTATCAAACACAGGTTGAAACCCAACAAGTTACCCAGGTTATTGCAAAATGGACACCGCTGTCTTTCATTGATATGCATGGCTATGTAGGCGGATTTTTAATCGAACCGACCACTCCTCCGCATAATCCGAACTTTGAGTATGACCTGCTTTACCCTACTATGATTGAACAGGCTCATTCAATGGGACAAGCTGGGATTGGTAATTCTACTTTTCCTTCATACGAAATTCCAGCACTAGATTATAAAGATGGCTGGGATGATATGACCCCTGCCTATACGCCAATGTATGCCATGCTTCACGGCTCATTGGGCCATACCGTTGAAGTTCCCGCATTAGGCCAGAATGGTTATAATGCAATGTTGGGCGCTGGATTAGGGGCGGTCAAATATGTCACAGAAAATAAGGATGCCTTATTTGAAAATCAGCTGGATATCTTCAAGCGAGGCGTAAACGGCGAGGATAACCGTGCAGTTGACCAATACTTTGTCAATTCTGCAGGTGAAGCGATTGGCCGCGTAAGAGGAAACAATGAGAATTTCTTCCCGGATTACTACGTGATTCCGACAAATGATAAGGAACAAAAAAATAATTATGAAGCACACAAGATGGTTGACTATCTGCTTCGCAACGGTGTAAAGGTGGAACAAACGACAAAAAACATCAATGTCAAAGGAACTATGTATCCTAAGGGTACATTTGTCGTTCCGATGAATCAAGCAAAACGCGGTGTGGCAAATGCTATGCTTTACAAAGGGGATAATGTTTCCGACTGGGGAGCGATGTATGACCCGGTTGTCGTAAACTTCTCTGCGCTTCGTGGATTTGATGTAGCTGAGGTTCGTGTACCAGGAATTTTTAAAGGGATCACCTCTAAAGTCAAAAATGTTACATTGCCTGTGGGTGAAGTAACCGGCAAAACACCTAAGCAAGTGCTGGCAAATACGAATAATGAAACTATTAAACTAGTAAATGAACTTCTAAAAAATGGGGCAGTTGTCGAAAAAGCCACAGAAACAAAAGCCGGTGTCAATAAAGGTGACTTTATTGTCAACACAACGGATCTTCAAAAGTACGGAAAGAACTATTATTTCGAGGCAAAGCAGCTGGGGACTTCTAATCCGGTGAAAAGAGAACTACTAAAGATGCCGAAAGTTGCAGTTTCCGGGTCGTCACAATTAAATTTCTCGCTAAAAGAACTTGGATTTGAATTGGTCACCTCCGCTGAAGCTGACATCATTATTAGTGACAGTGGAAGCTTTGTTCCAAGTGCTATTGCAGGAAAATCATTTGTAGGGATTGGTTCTTCTGCTATGCGTGCAGTGAAAAGCAGCGGAGTGCTCCCAGGGTTTGATTATGCTGCCACTGCAAATGGCCATGAAGGACTATTTAAAGCAGTCGTGAATGATCACGCATTGACTTCCGGCTATCAGAAGGACGAGCTCTTATATACTACATTTGGAGCATGGATCACCTCTGTTCCGGAAGATGCCGAGGTATTAGCAACCTTTAGCAACTCCGATGATTTCTATGTTGCTGGCTGGTGGCCAGGACACGAGAAAGCAAAGGGCCAAACACTTGCCATTACGAAAAACTTTGAAGACTCTGCCATCACCTTGTTTGCTAACGACCTAGCCTTTAGAGCCCATACACAGTACAGCTACCGCCTATTGGCCAATAGCATCTATGCATCAGTAGGGACAGAGGTTCTGAAGAAAGGCAAAGGAAAAGTGAACGGTAAAGAAGTGAAGGCTGAAAATAACAAGGCTGGTAAATCCTTCTTTGAAATTGGCAGAGACCGAGACTAAACCTTGAAATGGGGCTGCCCAAGAGTTAGAAACACTCTTGGGACTGCCCCATTTTTCTACTTACAACTAGACCTCTTCACCATTCGTAGCAATAACCCGCTTATACCAATCGAACGATTTCTTTTTTGATCTTTGCATCGAGCCGTTTCCTTCATTATCGCGGTCCACATAGATAAACCCATACCGTTTTTTCATTTCTCCGGTGGTAAATGAAACGCAGTCAATGCAGCCCCACGGCGTATAGCCCATGATATCCACCCCATCGAGGTCAATTGCCTTTTCCATTTCTTTAATATGTGCACCTAGGTAGTCGATGCGATAACCATCATGAACGGTGCCGTCTGCTTCCTTTACATCGATGGCTCCAAAGCCATTTTCAACAATAAATAATGGCAGCTCATACCGTTCGTATAATTGATTTAAGGAATACCGCAATCCAACCGGGTCAATCTGCCAACCCCAATCGGAAGCTTTTACGTAAGGATTTTTCACGCTTGTTCTTGAGCCAACCACATGATCAGTGCCTTGTTCATTCACGCCGCTTTTCACTGCATCAGACATATAATAGCTAAGCCCTATGTAGTCCACTGTTCCTTCTGCCAAAATCTTCTCGTCTCCTGGCTCCATCTTGATGTCGAAGCCCTTTCGTTCCCATTCCTTAAGGGCATAATTAGGATAGTGCCCCCGGCAGTGTATATCGGCAAAGAACCAGCGGGCATGCATGGATTCTACTTGAAGCATCATGTCATTCGGGTTGCAGGAATACGGATAAATCGGAACAAAGGCAATCATGCAGCCAATTTCAAAATCAGGATTAATCTCATGCCCTGCCTTCACCACCATGGCACTGGCCACAAGCTGGTGGTGAGCCGACTGGTACATTACCTCTTCCGGATTCTCTCCTTCTTCCACACGAACGCCGGAATTGGTCCACAAAAAGATCGGATTATCAGTATTCATTTGGTTATTAATTTCATTAAACGTCATCCAATATTTCACTTTATTTTTATAACGTTCCATGACCGTGGTGGAGTAGCGGACGAAGAAATCAACCAGCTTCCGATTGCGCCAGCCGCCATATTCTTTTGCCAGATGGTACGGCAATTCAAAATGGCTTAAGGTAATGACGGGTTCGATGCCATGCTTTATCAATTCATCAAACATGTCATCATAAAATTGCAATCCTTCCTCGTTTGGTTCCGTTTCATCCCCTTTTGGAAAAATCCTAGTCCAATTAATGCTTGTCCGAAAACATTTAAAGCCCATTTCCGCAAATAACGTGATATCTTGTTTATATCGCCCATAAAAATCGATTGCCATATGATTTGGATAATATTTGCCTTCAACAATTCCATCGGTAATTTCCCTAGGTACACCATGAGCACCCGCTGTCATCACATCGGCAACACTCGGTCCTTTACCGCCTTTATTCCAGCCACCTTCGACCTGATGGGCTGCAACCGCACCGCCCCATAAAAAATCTTTCGGAAAAGCCATTTCGAATTCCTCCTCTAAAAATTATCTAGGACATCTTAAGTTTACCACTCCACCGCCGCGCTAGTAATCCGTTTCACCCCGCGAATGGAAGCTACTTCTTCAACAAGCCTTTGCATCGCCAGATTTTTCTGCTTCGCCTCAATCATGATATCAAAGTCCTGGTTCAGCTCCTTGGCTATTTTTAAAAATGGCAGGACAAATTCTAAAGAAACAAAATCCGAATGAGACCGATATTCCTTTTCGGACTTGGGTGAGGAGATATGAACTTTGGGTACATTTTTCGGATGATTCCATGTATCAAAAATACGCGGCAAAAAATCTTCTAGTGCAATTTCCCCTTTATTCGCCATAAAATGATGATAATCAAGAACCATCGGAACGTTTTCCTGTTCACAAACAAGCAGGGTTTCTTCCACATTATATGTTTTGTCATCATTTTCAAGCGTCATATGTTTTTTGATAGTGTCCGGCAGCTTTTTTAAATTACCGTGGAATCGGATTAAAGAGGTTTCTTTATCCCCGTAAGCTCCACCGATATGAATATTGATGACTCCTTTTTCCAGCCCGTTCATGGCCTGGAGCATTTTATAGTGATACTCCATGTCCTTAACAGCATTATCGGTCACCTCATCACGAGGACTAGTGAAAAGCGTAAATTGATTCGGATGGAAGCTTGGCCGAATTTGAAATTTTTGAATCAATTGGCCAAGCTCCTTCCATTCTTTTTTAAAAGGGGTGATAAAATCCCACATCACTTCTGGGTGAGTCGCCAATGGAACGAGCCCGCTCGAAAACCGATACAATTCGATTTCATGAGCGATATTATAATAAAGAATTCTTTTCGTATGGGTTAAATTTTGGGCTGTTACCCATTTCAGCGTATCCATTCGCTCATTTTTTGGAAGCTTACTGTATCGAGTAAACGTCAATGTTTTTGAAGGACTGGCATCCCAGAGGTCCAGTGCTGTTGCCACATATCCGAATCGTATTTTCATCATGATACCTCTTTACGTGAAATATTCGATTTTTGCCTCTGGAAAATAGGTATGGATATAGCTCCCGAGGGTATCCTTTATGTCCTCCTGCTCCGAATCTGTGTAAACATATTTGCCAATTCCATACTTTCCCCATTTATATTTCCGTTTTGATTCATCCAGTTCCAATTTTGTCATAGGATAATTTTTTTCGATGACACGTTTGGCAGGCTTGGTGAAGCGATGTTGAATCATTTCAAAGGTTAAATCTCTTTTGGCGGCTGCGGGCAGTTGGGCCTCCAATTTTTCGAACATTTCCTTATAGCCCTCTTTCCAGCCATCATGCAGATAAATCGGGGCAATGATAAACCCTAAGGGATAGCCGGCCTGGGCCACCTTCCCCGCCGCCTCAATTCTTTCATCCCTTCTTGATGTGCCTGGTTCGAACGTTTTAATGATGTATTCATCATTCATACTGAACCGAAAGCGTGTCCGGCCATTATGCTTAGCATCAAGCAGGTGATCGACATGAGCAAATTTCGTGACAAAACGCAGTTTCCCATATTCCGATTGTCCAAAAAACTCAATTGCTTTCTTCAGGGTATGGGTTAAATGATCCACCCCCACGATATCGGAAGTACAGGAAGCTTCAAATCTTGTTGGTTCTGGGGCACGCTCCTTCATGTACTTTTCGGCCGCTTCAAAAATATCATCAATGTTTACATATGTACGAATATAGGGCTTGCTCCCCATCGTCGTCTGTAGGTAGCAATAATGGCAATGCCCCATGCAACCCGTTACAAACGGAATCGCATATTCAGCCGATGGTTTGGACGTATCAAATTTCAGGGTCTTCCTTATGCCTACTACCAGGGTCGATTTGGCAATCCGGTACCGTTGAAAATCGGTATCCCCTGGCAAATTTCGAATTTGGTTGTGCGAGGTCGTTTCCCTCACTTCAATGCCCATATCGGTAAATTTATCCACCAATTCTTTTCCTAAAGGATAATCTAAGGCTGCCGGTTCAACATAAACAAGCTGTGGGACAAACGGCTTAACCATAATAATAATCCTCGATTTCTGCTTGCCCAAAGGCTTCCTGATAAGCTTGTTCTGCCTCGTTCGCACTCGAAAAAACAGCTACTTCATCATTTAATGGATAGAAGGTTTCATACACAAATAATGCTAAATCGCCCGGGGAATCGGGGTTCTGGACAACGGCTGCTTCCTGAACGTTCGCGACGTCCTGAGCATGTGGGTTTCGAATAATGACGTAGACAATTTGCCCTGGTTGAAAGGCTTGATTCATGGTCGTGTCAACTCCTTAAATACTTTTTGCTTAGTTTCTCCTAAGCTGAGTTCGTTCATCCTTTCGTTAAAATTAAGATTTAAGGAAAATAATATCTTTTAAAAGAAGCAAATGGTGGGATGCCAAATGAAGAAAAATGTCATTGAAGCAATTCGAGATAACGCTATACTGTTAACAGGTATGGACGATTTACAGCCACTTTTGAATGAGATTAAGAACGTCCCATATGTTATGAGTCTTGGAATATCCGTGACCGCCATATGGTTGAGGTCATGAATAAGATTAGTGACTATTATGGCGCTGCTGACAAGGGGATTATTTGGGAGCACAATACCCATGTCGGTGATGCCCGAGCGACAGATATGGCCGCTGAAGGTTTGGTAAATGTCGGTCAACTGTTGAGGGAACAACAAGGTGAGGAGCGTGTTTTTATTGTAGGATTTGGAACTCACCGCGGGACTGTTATTGCGGCAGATGAATGGGGCGTGAATTTTGAGAGAATGGTGGTGCCACCTGCTGTTGAGGGCAGTTGGGAGGATGTCATGCATAAAGCCGGGCCCCACGATAAACTTCTGATTTTTAATGACGATAATCGGAAGCACTTTGGTCGTAGGATTGGGCACCGGGCGATTGGGGTTGTTTATAATCCGCAGTATGAGCATTATGGAAATTATGTTCCTTCGGTTATGTCTGAGAGGTACGATGCTTTTATTTTTGTTAGTTCAACGAATGCGCTGCAGCCGCTGGAGGTTGAAAGAGTGTTTGTTTGATGGGGAATTTGTTAGATGTGGGGTCTACGTGACCATGAGCTCTTAAAATCTAGCTCTACTGTCTCGGAGACCCTGTGTATTTTTATAAGACCAATATATATTGTACTTGATTGGGCGAGATGGCTGTTACGGCATGTATTTTATACCCGATGCTTAGCAGCTGGGATAATGTTTCGGCACAATTAGGTCGTGCGGGCTCGATAGGTGCATGATAGCTTTTATATAAATTGATAAATTGATTATCCTTAGTACAGTTCAGCAAGATGACGTGTCTGCCGGTCCACGCCTGCCCGATGATCGGCTGTGGTTGTATACGTCTTACTCGTCTCAACTCCATACACCCTTTCCTAATTAATACCCTAGTTTATGTATAAAACCCAGTCCTGGTTCAAAAATGTCCCTTACTGTTTCAGGGACATTTAGAATTTATCTATTTAAGTAGTGATACAGCGCCCCATAAAGATTGGCATCATTTCGGTATTCGCACAGCACCAGATTCGGAGATGCGGCATGATGTGGATTATTCTTTTTTATTTCTTGAATTGCCCAGTTCAGCCGGTCGAGCAAGATTGGCTGGGAACTGATGCCTCCTCCAATTGCAAATAGTTCGGGGTCAAGGATATACTGCAGATTTAGAATCTGAACCGCCAAATGAAGGCAATACTCGTCGAATATAGCCATGGCGTCCACGTCCTGCTGGTTGATAAATTCAAAGACAGCCTCGCCATCATTGAGATTTCCGAGCTGCTTTAGTTTAGCAATTTGCTGAACCATGCGCACCGACGAACATTCATATCCAACAAAACTTGCCTTTTTCGAAATCGGATCAAACCCATTCATCACATAACTAACTTCCCCAGCGAACAGGTTCACGCCTCGGTGGACTTTTCCATCCATAATAATGCCCCCGCCAACACCGCTTCCAAGTACCAATACTACAGCATCCTTTTTCCCTCTCACACTCCCCAGCCATAATTCCGCCATGGCCGCGCATTTTCCGTCATTTTCAATCGACACACTTTTACCGTATTTTCCCCCAAGGATTTTGACCAAATTTACCTCATGCAAGAAAGGAAAAGAACCTCCCTGATAAATGGTGCCTGTGTCAATATCAATGATTCCTGGACAGCTGATGGCAATCCCGTCAATGACTGATAAATCCTGCTCTTCAATAATCGAAAAAAGCATTTGTTCAAAGTCGGCTAAGTTGGTTCTTGGTGCCGGTTTCTTATTTTTATCGAAAATAGTCCCTGCCTCATCCATTCGTGCATATTTGGCAAAAGTCCCGCCAATGTCGATTACTAAGTACATCTTCTTCCTCCTGTGGAATATCTATGATTATTAATTCTACCACGGTTTATTTTTGATTTGGAACAAAGTTTGTGAATGATAGGCTAAGGCCCTTCAACGTATGGAGTCTTGCGGTCAACAGGAATAAATCATCATAGTTATTGTTGACGTATTCCTCAATGATAGTAAGTCCTTTGATAAACCAATCTACTAAATAATAGGTATATTTTTCATCCCAATCAAACTGATTGATTCTTAGCAGTTCATCAGCAATAATTTGAAACTTGTATTCTTCGACAAGGAGTTTAATTTGAAGCAACCTATCAGGATGAAATTTTCTGCTCTGTTTATTTTCATAATGTTTCTGGACAAATTTTATAAAATCGTTCATATTCTCAGCAAGCATAATTGCCTTTTGCCTTTCGAAGTTCATTATTCCAGCTCCTCAAATCAATCTACTAAAAATTGTATGTTTCCCCACCTAAATCTAATACAAAAAGACGAGGCTACCCGAAGGCAATCTCGTCTCTAGCATTAATAGATTATCGAACCATTTGTAGTCTTTCTCTTGCAACTACATATTCTTCGTAGAGCTTGTCAACAAATTCACCCGCTCCAGTGATTTCGTTAATGACACCTATTCCCTGGCCGCAGCCCCAAATATCCTTCCATGCCTTTTTCTTCGCATCTCCGGAAAAACTCATTTTGGATGGATCGCTCTCCGGGAGGTTTTCTGGATCCAGACCGGCTTTCCTGATAGACGGCGCCAAGTAGTTTCCGTGGACTCCCGTAAACAGATTGCTGTAAACGATATCGTCAGAGGTTGATTCGACGATAGTTTGCTTATATTCCTCGACTGCATTAGCTTCGTGTGTCGCAATGAATGGCGACCCGATATACGCAAAATCAGCTCCCATGGCTTGTGCTGCCAGTACCGCGCCTCCAGTGGCGATGGAACCCGATAGCGCCAATGGCCCGTCGAACCACTCGCGGATTTCCTGAATTAAGGCAAACGGGCTTTTTACACCAGCATGACCGCCGGCGCCAGTTGCCACTGCAATCAGGCCATCCGCCCCTTTTTCAATTGCCTTATGAGCAAACTTATTATTGATGACATCGTGCATCACGATTCCGCCATAACTATGTATTGCGGTATTGACATCCTCACGTGCCCCTAACGACGTGATAATTAAGGGAACCTTATACTTTATGCACATTTCTACGTCGTGTTCGAGCCGGTCATTGGACTTATGAACAATTTGGTTAATCGCAAACGGTGCGGCAGGCCGAGTAGGATTTTTGGCATTGTAAGCTGCCAGTTCCTCCGTGATTTCTGCGAGCCATTCGTCAAGCAGTGAAGCAGGCCGTGCATTTAGTGCCGGCATGGAACCGACAATACCTGCTTTGCACTGGGCAATGACCAATTTCGGATTACTAATGATAAAAAGCGGCGCGCCGATTACTGGCATACGTAAACTTTGAAGAATCGATGGAATGTTTGACAATTTTTCTCTCTCCCTATTTAAAAAGTTTTTAATACTGCTTCTGTACTGAACTCGTCATCGTTTATGATCAGCGCATTGAGTTGGCCGCCAAAAGCGCACCCGCCATCAATACCGATGACCCGGTTCGACCCGAAATAAACTTCATTACTTTTATGAAGTCTTCTCGTCGGTGTATGGCCGAAAACTACCGTCTCTTGGCCATTGTATTCATAAATAAATTCGTCCCGAAGATGGAGAAACTCTGTCCTAGTTGTTTTTTCCAGCCCTTTCTTCGGATTGATTCCCGCATGGACAAAAATAAAATCTGATTCCTGTTTAAATAACGGGCAGGATTGCAAGAAGGAAATCTGAGGTTGAAAATGATCTTGAATCTTTTTTCTGATATCATTTTCCTTATTCTCATCATGCAGCAATTGCGTGTATTCAACCGGTTCTAACCCGATCCGGTCCAGAAAGCTGTTAATAGTGGCGATTCCCCCGGTTTTTCCGTAAAAATAAATGATTTCTTTCCCTTCGAGCCAGCGCAGGAATAGATCGTCATGGTTCCCCAGCAAAGCGATTGCCCCTTGACTGCACCATTCACTCACCCGCTCGACCACGTCCAAGCTGTTTGATCCGGTATCCACATAATCTCCCAGAAAAATGACTTCGCTCGCCAGTGCCTTTGTTTTTTCAAGGAGCTTATCAAGCTCCGCTGCACAGCCATGAATATCCGAGATTGCGATTCTCCTCATTTTTCACCTCGCCTTTACACTCCCTTGTAAGTAACGGATAGTTTTTGGATAAGATATGGTAATCCGTATTCTACATTTTAATATTCAACAATAATTGTTAGAATTCCTTTTATTTTCAAAAAAAGACTTAGACTTAAAACCATCACCTTGGGGGAATTGCTTATGCTTAAGAAAATAATCACATCCTTGTTAATGTTCTCCTTGATCCTTTGTGGCAATTTTCCAATTTTACCAATAGAACTAGAAGAGGCCGAAGCCTCATCCTACAACAATTTGGGACAACGTCCGTTTATGGGCTGGAGCAGCTGGAGTTCCATCCGCAAGAATCCTACGGAAGGAAAAATCAAAGCGGCGGCCGATGTTTTGGCCGAAAAATTTAAGTCCCACGGCTATCAGTATGTCAATCTTGATGATTATTATATGCTGGATTGGACCACCACTGTTGATCCTTATGGCAGATGGAAGGTCGATCCGAAGAAATTCCCGAGCGGCATGAAAGCACTTGGGGACTATATTCACAATAAAGAATTAAAGTTTGGCCTGTATGTTACGTTAGGGATTCCGAAAGGTGCTGTTGACCAAAACACGCCGATTGAAGGAACGCCATACCACGCAAAAGACATAGCGGACTTTAGCAAAGGTCAGAAGGTAAACTTTAATTTTAAAAATATGTATGCGATTGATTTTTCAAAGCCAGGAGCACAGGCATTCATCGATTCTTGGGCAAGGCTTTTTGCTTCATATGGGGTGGATTACCTGAAAATTGACGGTGTCCGTAACGAGGATATCCCAGATGTCGAGGCTTGGGCCAAAGCGCTTCAAAAAACAGGAAGGCCGATTCATGTGGAACTATCCAATAACCTCGATATAAAGCATGCTGATACCTGGAAGAGATTGTCCAATGGCTGGCGGACGGACCACGATATCGAGGCTTATGGAACACCGTTTCTGACCAGTTGGAAAAAGGTATCACGAAGATTTGATGATGCGGCTATCTGGCAACCTCACGCCGGGCCAGGCGCATGGAACGACTTTGATTCACTCAATGTGGCCAACGGGGTTAAAGACGGTTTAACAAAAACTGAGAAACGTTCGTATGTTACCCTTTGGGCGATTGCGGCATCGCAATTTGTGATTGGAAACGACCTGACAAAGCTGGACACCTTCGGAATCAGTCTCTTGGCCAATGATGAAATTATTGGCGTCAACCAAAGCGGGGTTGCCGGGAAACGCTTATATAAAACACCAACGTCACAGGTGTTTTATCAAGCCCTGCCGGATGGGACGTACAATGTTGCCCTTTTTAATACCGGTGATTCCAAACAAATGGTAACTGTTAAATGGGCGGATTTAGGAATAAAGGGTTCGGCCACAGTACGAGATCTGTGGAAGCATCACGAATTAGGAAGTATGGAGTCGGGGTATAAAGCAAACCTGTCTACCCATGATTCCCGGATGATCCGTGTGGTTCCGGGGCCATTAGTTGCTAATTCTTCAACAGGTGGTGCTGTCAGTCCTAAAAATCCAAGACAAACTCAGATTGGTCTTGACTACTGAAATTCCATAGGAAATTAGTTTGGGTAGCCAATCAAGCCTATTAGCGACCGGAACCGCATGGATGGAACCTTTTGGGTAGCCAATGAGTTATCGGTTACCCAAGTTAATTAACAGAACTAGAGAGCGATTTTACGAAAGGAAGCTGTTAGATGGGCCACACTGGTTTTTCCACCCTTCATTCTTTAAGTCTAGGTTTAGTTGGGTCACAGTTAGGAGCCTCAAGATTTGCCGACTCTGCCAGTTTCACAAGATAATAGCATTCTTCCCGAAACATATGATCTGCCATTAACGGGGCGAATGTCCCCAATGCTTCTTTGCTTAACCTGAGTTCTTCTATTTCCTGTAAAAAACCTTGAAATAATATTATTTCCAACTGCGTATCGGAATTGAATTTCTTCAGCGCTGGAAATGTGGACAAATTCGTTCTTAAGTATCCCGCCAATTCTACCGCTTTCAAATAAAAATCTTGAAAATTCTTCATAAAAGTTTTGCTTTTCTCTGTTAATTTCTTTTCAACACCATCCAAAGTAGAGGTAATCGCCTCGGAATGGCCCGCAGCATCCAACAACCACACCTGATGATGATGCAATTCATGATAAACCGGAGGTACTTGGCCTGCTTTTAAATGCCGTAGTATCCTTAAATATTCCTCCAATTCATTTACCATATGGTTTAAAAAAGTAGGAGTAAGATGAATTTTGATTTTACCGGTAAGGTGTTTTCTGATCAATTCCAATTTAAATTCCCTTAATCGAATCACCTCCGGTTCGGCTTTGGCGGCCAATTGCCCTGTATCAGAGGAATTTGCCTGTCCCAGCAGTGTATCAAATACCCCTATAAACGTCTGAGCCTGTTCGATTTCAACTTGTTGAACCGGTGCAAGGCCTTCATAAATAAACCTCGAATGATCACCTAATATTTGCAGCCAGAAACGGTGTTCTAACCTTGCTGTCCGCTCCAATCCATCATTCATGGTTTTTGCCTCCCTTTAAAAATTTCCACACTAATTTGATATTTATTCGCTTCCAGTCATGCATATGTAACAAAAGATAAAAATTAACCCAAATAAGCTCCATTATTTGTTATCTCCCGACCGGAATAGTTCCAATGAATTGAGCCACGATATATATGTAAGACCAATTTTTAAGGAGATGATTCATTTGCATAAAAGATGGGCAGCTTTGTTATTGACCTCTACCCTCATTGGGTTAACTGGCTGTAATACCGATAATCGAAATACCGGCAATGATACAGGCGATTTCGGCGGGATGAATAACCTCAATAACAACAACTACTACAATCGTGTTACTGACACAAATAATGTGAATAACGATAGAAACAATGATTTAAACAGAGGCACTACTGGGAGAAATGTTACCAATCAAGATGGAAGGACCACTCGTGCCATTCGAAATGTTGAACGATTAAGAGAAGTGGAACGGGCCCATGTTGTCATTTATAATAATGTTGCCTGGGTGACTGTCCGTTTGAACAGAGGTCAAGATGATAATACGACCGGAGACATAACAGGAACGAGAACCGGAAATCGTGCAAACGACATAAACAATAATATCGGAATCAACGGTGGCAATACAAATGCGGTAATGAATGACAATAACGGAAATACCGGTGCGGGGACCAACGCAAGCATTTACAACAATAATGCGGGTGTCAACGATAATACAGGGGCTGGCACGGATCGGATCACTGGAAACACCACCAACGACAATAACAGGGCGGGCCGAACAGGAACGAGAGGAAACACAACTAATGACATAAACAAGAATAACTGGACAAACGGCACCGACTTCAAAGAAGCGTCCACCCGTTTGGAACAACGAATTGCCGATCAGGTCAGAATTACGGATAAGTCGATCCAAAAAGTTTATATTTCTTACCAACAATAATTAATGGACATCAGCCAAAGATTATCCAGAGGTTTTTAACCGATCAAGCAAAAACTGCCGATTGGCGTAAAAATCGGCAGTTTTCCTTTATCACGTTTACTGTTGGTCTGACACAAACACCTTATGGTCTTCAAAGAATTTACCCAAATCGCGTTTGCTGGTTTCTTCCATAATTCGGATAAAATCAGCCGTAGTGGAGACGCCAAATTTCATTTCGTTGAAGTAGGCATGCATGGAAGCGTAGAACTGTTCATCCCCCAGTTCTTTGCGCAGGTCATCGACGGTTTTTGCCCCATATCTGTATGCCATATTATAGTAGGCAATGGTGCCTTCCTTTCCCTTCTCCTTAAATTTTTCAATCGAATGAGAAAGGTGCCAATCCCCTAATCTTGAATTGTCAATCCTAAACGGCGTCTGTTCCAATCCATCGTGCAACATGGCTGCAAAGCTGGCAAAGGACTCATCCAGCCATGGTTCATCATATTCATTATTGCCGATGATGCCATAGAACCATTGGTGACCGATTTCGTGCGCAGTTGTGGAGGCCACTCCTTCTATTTGCATTTGAGGTGCAATCGTAATCATCACCAGCTGTGGATATTCCATGCCCCCAAACCAGCCTTCCATTGCAGTAATATCGAGCTCCGGCCATGGATATTGCCCAAACTTCTCACTGAATAATGCAATGCTTTTGGTGCCGGCATTTAGCATTGTATCAACAAACTTGGCATGTTCCTCTTTGTAGTAAACATTAATATTGACTTTCCCTGCCTTCGCCTGCTTAATTTTATAATTTGGATCCAGTTCCATGGCAAAGTCGCGGACGTTTTCCGCCTTATAATGATGGGTGGCCAAAGCACCGTTGATTTTCGGTTCCCCGACCTCGGTACCAGTAGTGGCAATGACCTGCTCTTTCTCAGTCGTAAAAGTAACATCAAAATTTCCTGTTAAGGAATAAAAGGATTCACCGGAAGGAAAATAAGGGTCCACGTTCCAGCCTTCATCATCATAAACAGCCAAAATTGGAAACCAGTTTCCTAAAGATGTCGTCGTTTTACTCCAGCCAAAACGGTCCTGGCCTTCTGGTAGCTCTACGGAAAAATTCATTTCAACCTTCGATTTCTCACCCTTCTTTATCGGCACATCAGGTATATGTAATGCCGTTCCCTCCAGTGTGTGGCTGACAGGCTGGCCATTGACCTTTACTTGGTCTATTTTCACATTGGCATCCTTTTTCGCTACCGCTAAAAAAACCTTAGCATTTCCCCACACATTGAAATATAGGTTATTTAGATCGACATCCAAATTATTGATAAATTCGACACTCATGGTGCCTGACACTAGATGACTAACGGAATCATAGCTGACATCCATGACATAGTTCGGATTAGCTGGACCTTTTGTCATGCTTCCCGGGCCGTTTACGATCTCTACACGGTGCTCTTCCAGGTCATCTGTTTTTTCCGGCGTTGTGCTCTTTTCTTCCTCTTTAGGCTGATTTTCCGCCGGCTTGTTTTCCTCTGTTTTAGGCTGGGCCATGGCCTTTTCCTCTTTTAAAGCGGTTACATTTTTATCAGCGCCTTCTAGCAAAATCAGTGAACCCAGAAACAGAACCAGAAATAACCCCAAGCCAATCTTGGGTACCCTAGTGGTCCCGCTATTTTTCTTGGAAGCAAACAGGGTACATCCAAGAAAAAACAACGCACCTGCTAATGAAAAAATCACAAAATATAAAAACATTAAAATCCCCCTTTTAATCTGACAATCTCCATTATACTAAATTTCAATTATTTTACAAAATAGTTTATATTTACTATATTACTATAATATTAGTTACAGCGATTAGGCTCCTTAAGCGGATGTCCCGGAAATATCAAAGCGATTGCAACTTGTTAACGATATGATTTAGGAGCACATTTTACCAGATTAATGATGGAGCTTGCAGAGTTTTTGAAAGACGGGTTTAAGCTGAGGATTAAACATAAATGGGTTGAACAAATGCCACTCGCAGATGATAGGGAGAAACTTTCCGGGCAGAGATAGCGATTCAAGAAATTTGGCAAAGTGGCGAGGTCAGTGATGTCATAAAAAATTGGTTCGTTTCTAGGTTAAACGAAAGGAGCCTGTATCCTAGAATCAGGCTCCTTCTAGTATCGTATTGGTTGTTCTTAAAAAGCGGACTTAGTTTAAAACGTGTACCAGAAAACTATCCATTGTATGCTTTTCGTAATTCAGCAAGATCAAATTTCTTCATTTTAAGAAATGCTTTTGTTACCCGTTCCATTTGCTCAGGTGTGCCTTTTCTCATCATCTCATCCATTTCACGGGGCACAATCTGCCAGGACACACCAAACTGATCTTTCAGCCAACCACACTGCTCGGCTTCTGGAACTGCAGAGAGCTTTCCCCAGTAGTCATCAATCTCCTCTTGGTTATTGCAGTAAACCATGAAAGAGATAGCCTCGTTAAAACCGAAATTATGCTTATGGGCGCTGTCCATGGCCGTAAACCACTGATTTTCTAAGCTAAAATCAGCGAACATAATTGTTCCTTCTTTGTCAGGTTCCATTCCTTTAGGGTAGCGAGCCAGAAGTCCCTGCTTGGTGTTCTTAAATACCGACAAGTAAAAATCAATCGCCTCTTCCGCTTTACCGCATTTATCACCGACAAACAAAAGAGATGGAATGATTGCCGGACGCTCTTCCCCTTCAGGATTGGTTAGGATTAGCTGCCAGGACAAACCATACTTGTCCTGAATCCAGCCATACCTTTCACTGAACGGATACTTATCAAGCGGCATCAACACTGTTCCGCCATCGGACAATTTGTTCCAAACCTCATCTATCAGTTCGCTTGCGGCTTTTTCTCGTGATGGGTCAAAATTAACCATGAACGAGATCGACGGATTGATCTTGAAAAAAGGTCCTCCGCTGATTGCCGTGAACTTCTGCCCCCAGAGCTCAAAAGAGACGATATCAGAATCACCCGAGGGTGTGTCGTGAATGGTTGTTACATTTGTAATTTTCGAGTCTGGGAATATGGCAGTGTAAAACTCGGCGGCTTCGTTTGCCTCTTTGTCATACCATAAATGCGGAACGATTATTTGATTTGTATCGGACATCGTGATCCCTCCATTAACAAGAAAAGGTTTGTTTTAATAATGAGTCGGCAAGTTTTATATTATCTTTCAAATAAATAGGTAATTGCGGGTTGCTTAGAATCTGTTCAGTAGTGAGCCACACTACAGCATCAACTTCATCCGGACTTTTGGCAAATGGCTCTCCAGAATGATGTTCACAAAGGAAAACAATATCAACCACATGTTCCCCTCTATCAGTTACAAATGAAGAGCTATTAACATATTGAAGAGTATTTACTTCTAAACCTACTTCTTCAAATATCTCTCGTTTAAGAGTTCTTTCAAGAATATCAGAAGAATTTCCTTCTAACTCAACTTTACCTCCAACCAAAGAAAGTGTTCCACCTGCATGCGCTTCTTTTAAGCTCCGTTGAATTAATAACCATTTTTCATCTTTATGAATGGCCCCCTCAACATTCACAATAAACATATTGTTCCCCCATTATATAAATAAGCCCTTTTTATCTGAATTTTATCTTCTAGCTATCATCTCGATTTCGACCTGTGCACCAAGAGGTAGGGATGACACACCTATGGTTGTACGAGCAGGATATGGCTCAGAAAATTGTTTAGCATAGACTTCGTTCATTGCTGTGAAATTATTCATATCAGTTAAGAATACATTCACTTTTTCAACATGATCAGGAGTTAAACCTGCTGCTTCCAATACATTGAAAAGATTCTTAAAACATTGATTTGTCTGTTCGACAATATCACCATCTACAAGCTTTCCACTCCGTGAGTCTACTGGGGTTTGCCCAGATAAAAATATTAAATCTCCTGCTTCAATTGCATGCGAGTAAGGACCAACAGCAACAGCTCCAGATGCACTAAAAGCCTTTCTAGACATATAAAACTCCTCCTTTAGCTATAAAAATAGGTATTAGTTTTTATACTAGCTATTTCCTATGCTGGTACTCCACAAGAGAACGGCTTGGTCTTAGCCTTCGGTATTCGCCGCTTTTCTTGCTCTTAAGAATCGGACTGTATTTAAAACGATTACTTTAGAAACAGCATAAGTCGGAACAGCAAGGATCATTCCAAGTACGCCTGCTAGATTGCCTGCCACTAACAGGATAATAATGATAGTTGCCGCATGTATATCCAATGACTTTCCTAAAATCATCGGTGACAGCAGGTTCCCTTCAATTTGTTGAGCGACCAGGATGACAACGATAACCAACAAAGCTTTCGTCGGTGAGTCAAATAGACCGACAATCACAGCCGGTGCACCGCCAATGATTGGCCCAACATAAGGGATAATATTGGTGAAGGCGACAATGAGCGCCAAGATTAATGCATAAGGCAAATCAATAATTAAATAGCCGATAAAGGACAAGGTTCCGACTGCCAGGGCAACCATCACCTGGCCCTGGATGTAAGACGATAATGTCTCTCCTGTTTCCTTCAAGATTTTCATGCCCTCATCTCTGTAACTAGCAGGAAAAAACTTTGAAACGGCCTGCGGAAATTTATGCCCATCCTTGAACATATAGAACAATAAGAATGGCACGGTGACAAGAATGATCGCTAGATTGGTGACCACACCAAAAATCCCCATGATCCCGTTTGTCAGAGTGGTTGGAAGTGTGTTGGCATACTTCATTAATCGTTGTTGCACATTGTCGAAAATCTCAGCTTGGTCGTCCCTAAAGTTTTTAAACTCCGATGACTTAACCGTTTCATTAAAGAATTCAATCGTTTTATGAGCAAACACTGGTAGATTTTCTGCCAAATCAGCTGCCTGTTTTGAAACAGTCGGAACGAGACTGCTGATTCCTAAGACAAGAAGGCCAGCAAAGCCAATATAAATGACTAGTATTGCCGCTATCCTTGGAAGTTTTTTGCGTTCAAGAAATTTGACCAACGGGTTTAACAGGAAAAAGAGGAATCCGGTAATCAGGATTGGAAAGAAGATCGTTGAGAAAAAGATTCCGATTGGCTTGAACAAAAATGTAATTTTTGATGAGACGAAAATAATCGTTAAAATAAGTAAAATTTGAATCAACCAGAATTGCGTTTTCGATTTTAACACGGTATGTACCTCTTTGCTTAGCATATTTTGCTAAAAGTATATCAAAGTCATTGGATAATATACAGTATTTTCTGTTGAGGGATTGGCACTCAAATATAAAAAGCTGTTCAATGTGAATGAACAGCTAAGGGTCGTCATAAACAACTTTTCTAGATTCCTAATGCTTTTTTCGTCGCTGGTCCGAAAATCCCGTCTACGGCCAGTTTACGATCCTTTTGAAATTTCCGTAGTGCGTTTTCTGTATTTACCCCAAAAATCCCATCGGTCCCCCGGGTATCATAACCAAGAGATGTCAGCTTACTTTGCAGTTCCTTAACCGCAGGACCGCGGCTTCCTCGCTTTAGGATTTCCCCTTTGGTATTACCGGAAACTGGGACACTATCATCCCCTGTTACATTAAAGCCATTGGCTGCAGCGATGGCATTAAATGATTTCGACGAGGATGTAATAATAACAGGGGTATTAATTGGCACCTGGTCAAACAGCCACTCTACCTCCTCATCATACATCCGAACACAGCCGCTACTTACATACCCGCCAATTGAACTTGGGTTGTTGTTTCCATGAATCCCATAAGTGGTCCCCCATGTTCCACGGGCGTTCAAGCCTAGCCACCTATTTCCAAGCGGATTTCGTGGGTCTCCTCCAGGTATTTTCCCTTTGTAATAGGGTCGATTGACAATTTTGTTAACAATTTTAAACTTACCTTCAGGAGTCAACGATTTGCTCCTGCCGGTACCTACTTTAAACTTTTTTATCAACTGACCATTGTCATAGTAGGCAAGCAAGTTGTTGGCCTTATTAATGATAATTAATTTGCCGCTGGCAGCCGCAGCAGACCCAGCCGGCACATTGACTATGAAACTAGCCACTAACAGAAAAGCTAACACGAAAAAAGTTAACCATCTTCTTGGCATGTATTTACCCCCTTACGACTTTTCGATGACAATCCATACATCTTATGTCGCAGGAGAATATTCGCACTACCTTTTTCCTAAAAAAATTTAAATGTGGACTTTACAAGTATCGTAGGTAATTTTTGTTGATTAAAAACATTGGGAAATTTTTTGAAATGTTAACTAAAAAAGGCGGAACGATTAGGCTTATCCAAATTTCCCCATCATTATGAGTTTCTAAGTTTAGTATAATGTTAATACACCAAGATTTTACCTTAGGTCCAAAAAATTTAGGCTTAAGGAGAGTGAGAAACAAGTGTTTGTAGACATTATTTTCTCTGTCGTGATTGGTGGGACTGTTGGTATTTCCGGACATGTTCGGAAGCATGGGAAAATGATCATTCCGCGCCGAACAAAAAAGTTTTTTTACCTTGGTTTTCTGGAAGAAATGCTTCTAGGTGCAATCGCTGCACTCCTTCTCGTTTTGTATACCGCTCCTCATTCCTATGTAGAAACAATCATCTTATCCCTACTAGCCGGATTAACCGGTGATGTCGCCCTTTCCAGCTATAAACTTATCAAGCAGAACAATGATGAGCAGTAAAGACAAAAGGAGCCTGAGTCTAAAACTCAGGCTCCTTTTGGTGTCTGATTTTTCACACTTCCCGTCAGTGGGACTCTTGTCTATCCCAGCTAGCTTTTTAAACTTCCTTTTAACCATGCACGAGGACGATATGGACCTACAGGGATTTGGATAAGGCTCGTTAATTTTTTTGAATTCAATCTGTAAAGTTCATCACATTGCTCCACATCAAAACCTAATAGCGGGTGTCCTCCCATTTCCAAAGCACACGATGTCAAAAGCAGCCGTTGCACCAGTATACCCGCCTCCATCTGTTGAATCCGGTATCCTCGATATCCCATTTCTTCTTTAAGGTGATCCTTGTCGCCAACAACATGCAGGCAGAGCGGCACTTGAAACAAATTTACATTGGGCATGGTTAAACCATTTTGCAAAACCTCGCGGAAATCCCCGTTTGATATTCTTCGAAGTGCATGAGCGCTTTTGTCATAGGCGTAAGCGCCATTCGAAACACCCTCCACGTTATAAAAGAAGCCGTTCAATGTTACACTTAGCTCAGAATCTTGTGTTTCGTTAAGGTCATTCCGATACGAAAAGGAAAATGTCTCTTTTAACAAAGTGGATATGTTTTTTTGACTGACATTCCCTAGCATAAAATCAAGCTCAGGAGAATGTCTCTCCCGGCAAACAGATGCAAGATCATACGAAAAGGATTCCGTATAGGGCAACATAATGAACTCCGTACCAAAGGACTTCTCAGCACGATCTTCTTTACTAAGCTTCACAAAGGAATGAGTTGTTTCAAACATCGATGCTTCATTCATCTCTTTAATCAGCGGGTAATCAAGGATTCTTTTTGAACGGTTATAGGTTTCCGTTTTTAGCAATGGCACTTCCCGGGACAATTCAGCAGCTGATACTGGATCAACACTATTAAAATTGTCATCCGTTTGGATAGATGGGTAAATAGATAATGGTATAACTGCATATACGCTTTCGTCTTGTTCTGAAAGCCCTAGCAAATGATTAATAGAACGATCAAGAAATTGGTAACAGACCCGTGATGAGTATCCCATCCTATCCCCCACTTCTAAGGCTTGCCCAATGACCACACCGGCATCCAAACCTTGAAGCCTGTAGGAAAAGTTATTATATTTATAGAAATTTTTCCAAAAAACTGTTGAGACAAAAACCGTGCAAAAACAATCAGAAACATCAAAATGACCAAGACTTCTAGACAAATAGGTATCGTAATTTCCTTCTCGGAGCAATCGAAGACTATGATGTCCTACATCATAATGGTAGATTCCGATTGGTACGTCCTCCAGCTTTGCATACACATATAATTCATTGGGATACAATGCCCCGCCGGAAGGAACAAATCTACGAAATAACTGAGCATAGCTTACAGCAGTTCTTTCCTCTGCGTACTCTAGGAAAGCGGCTTGCGCATATTGTGTTAGTCCGTATACGTACCATAAGAAAGACCCGAGCTCCTCTATTCCTGGTTCTGCTTGGGCTTCTCGCCGCTCTAGCTTCAACGGTACATCTCCGGCCAAAGGGATCTCCGGTAAGCCGCGGTACAGTTTATATGGTAGTGGTGCATCGTCCCAATCCACTTGCCAATCCGGCGGAGCAGCTTTTTCCGTATCAAAGTGAAGATGATGCAGAAAGGTTTCAAGCTTCACTCTTACACCTCCTGTTTTTTATTATGGGAATGGGTGAGGATATGGATTTAGCTGTTCATACGATAACGGCTGTTTGGCAAATCCAAGCTTCATTGGTACATGGAGGACTCTATCCAGCCCTTTGATACGGGTCAGATGATGGCCGAATGTCATCGGCAGCATACCAGGGATCAATACCTTTACACAGAATAATCCATTCCGTTTTGTTATTGGTGTCGTTTGATCCACTACTATGACCTCAAGGTCAAGCTGGCGGAACCTCTGCAGGACATCCTCAAGATCGTCCTTTAAATCGTTATTCGCAGAAGGCTGTTTAAATTCCTCAGAAAAAGTTCGCAATGGACGATGATCATCCAATAAAAAGTTCAACCGGTCTTCTGCTTCCTGTAGGCCATAGAGCAGACCGTGGTCCTCCATATTACGGACAGCATAAGGATTTATTAGCATCTCTTCATATTTTTGCCGGTTTTCCTCTAGAAGTTTGTCATGCCTAACCATCATTCCCGCCAGTTCGTATACCGAGCTTTTTACAGCTCTAATAGGATCAGGGCTGGCACCTCCCGCACAAATAAGATTTACACCCTCTGACCTTCGGTTTTTTGCTACTGCAAAAATGCTGGGTATCCCATTTTCCATCGTCGAATTATAAAAATAAACGTCATACCCGGCCACCTCACGTAATCGATCAACCATTAGCTCCACTTCTTTGTCGTTGGCAGAATGAGGGTCGAGACGAGGAAGCGGCAGCTGTGCATACCAAGTTAACAAGAAGGAATCCCTTTCCACGACCTCCATAATGCCATGGAAAATGGCTTCCTCCATGCTGCCTCCCAATGCACATCCGTTGGAGGTTTCATAAACAAAGCCGTCCCCTTGGCCCAAACTGTAATAGGCAGGCAACTCCGGAACCAGGATCGGACGTTCCTGTAAAAACGAATAGCCCCACACCCAATTCATTGATTTATCAGGATGAAATGGTTTAAATGGAAAATGAGGCATTGCATAATGCTCCTCATCATGTAAACCTAAACTAGCTGGATTTAATGCGAAATGCTTTACATTATGATAACTATCACGAACCTTCGTCTTTTTGCCTTGAGGCTCAATGCCGCAGTGTCGCTCCAGCCCCTCCAAAATGGCAGTTAGCTCAGACATTTCATAAGAATTCGTACGCCCCGCTACTCCTTCGTCAGCGGCAAACAACGGCATGTTAACCAAAATATCCGCAAATGGAAGCCTGAAATCCGCCATTTTTCCATTCATGACACCAGTACGCTCATCCAGATAGTCCGAAGCGAGCACTGTTTTCAATTCTTCCAGCGAACGGCATCGATAACCGTGATCTTTTAATTTAGGACTGGACTCTAAGGAAATGTGCGCCAACTCTGGTGTATCTTCTGGTATTGTGCTGCAAATCGGGCATAATGGATCGGGTAAGAAAAAGTGGCTGGAGGTTGTTAGCGTTCTCAGATTGGTAATCGATATCCTTTCTTCTAGCGTGGATGGTTCTCCCTGTAGAACCTTTTGCACTCCGTTACTAATCAACATCGCCATTTGCGATAACCCCGTTCGGGAAGCCCATGCATCACGCGGGACACTGGCTTCAGTTCCCATTCTCGCTTGGAGGGTCCACATTTCTAAACGATCGGACCCAGCAAACAAGCGTCGTTTATCCGCACAGAGATAGCATCCGGTCGTCTCGTACCCTACCAATGGACCAATGATTCCCTCCCCAAATGAAACGAAACCTCGAAGCCAAGGAATACCAGCAGTCCTAAATTGCGCTTCCGCCTTATGATGGTTAGATGGATTCCATGCATCGTCAAGCACAAGCGCTAATTTTGCATCATTTGGAATCTCTTCCAACATGCTTTGACGCCTTACGAGATAGTTGGTGGACAATTGATCGCAGACAAAATCTGCTAATATACCGTCACCGACAATCAGGATACATGCAGTCATCGGGGTCCCCCCTCTCGGATCTGCACACCATATACCCCTGCCAGCCCTTGTTTTAAAAAGGGCTCAATCGATAGATCATAAACGAGTAATTGTTTATTGTTTCTATTCAACACCTGAATGGAGGATTGTAATAGCTCCGATTGGGTCATTTCTTCACCTGAAGGGATTTCAAATGTGGTTTCGTTTTTTTCCAGATATAACACAGGCTCCGCCACTTGTCTCTTTACGGAAGTTATCTTGTTTTGAGCATCCAAAATAGCTTGCTGCAATGCATTTCGTAATGCCAATGTCGTATTTAGACCTGCTCCTGTATACAAACGGCCTTTTGACCTTACCCATACAACTGGGAAGCCCAATACATCCTCTTTTAAACCAATGCCAGTTGAACCGTTAAGGGTAGTCAGGGCATTTAAATAATATCGGCAACTTTTATCCTCGATAGCTCCCATTGGCATACGGAAAACAGCATGATCCCCTTTTCTATTTTTCAATTCTTCATCCAGATAGGCTTGAAGCCCCCGACACACAGCCTCTGCGACTGTTTCCCCTGCACCGATGCCAATAAATCCCTTTGGAAGCGTCGCACCTACCTGATCGGTCAGATGTTCGAAGCCATATACATGTGAATCTATCAGTTTGGAAACATACATTTCAATCCCCTTCAGGCCGGCATTTCGTTTTGCTTCTTCATGTGTCATACCCGAACAAACAACCTCCGGCATCAGTTCGGCCGGTCCCGCTGAGACTGGGTCAACAGGCTGAACCAAGCACTGGGAAAGAGGAAGCTGTGGCAAATTTCGTTCCTCCCAGGTATGAAAAATACCGATTTCTTTTGAAGTTAATCGACTAAAATGCTCCAAAAGCCACCACTCTTGTTCATCCCTGTTCATTTCCTGTTGAAGTCTTGCTTCCAGATCTTCTATCAGTTCAGGTTTATCACTTTCCGATGTTACTAATGGATGTGTAATGAAATAAAGCCAGTCTCCTTCCATCGTGTCAAGATCAAGCAGGTATATTTGATTACTTTGATCGGAACCTGCAATTCCTGTCGCCTTCTTGAACAATTCGAATACAGAAACATTTGCCAAAAGTCCTCCTGAAGTGGAAGAGAAGACCTGTGGCTTCTCATCGACTTTAAGTGTTGATTGATGTATTCTGCGCCATGCAGACTCGAAGCAACCTTCTGAATCTGGATGAGTTAACGGACCAGAAAGCCCAACTTTATCTAGATAGATGGCTGGGTGAAATGCCTTTTTTTCTTCTTTACAAACTTGATTTAGATTTCTTAATTCATTTACATTTCCATCCTGAGAAACATACAGAATCCAATCATAATTCCGAACAGCGTCTTTCCAAAAATTTACTCCTGCTCCTTTATGATAGGGCACTTCCACCATTTCCACATCGGAATCGATTTTCCTTACATTTTGCACTAACTCATGGAGCCGCTGCTTATTGGTTGGAACCCCATCTGTAATCATGACATTTATTTTAGGTAGTCCTGATTCGAGTAAAGCAGAAACCAAAGATATCACGAAAGGTCCAGAGCCAATCGTCAAAACATTAGCCTGGCGGTATTCTTGAAATTTGTATGCAGCTGATTCGACAAAATTCTCGATGAATTCAATTTGCGAGGCATATTTTTCAAGAACTGGACGACTTAATTGATGGGGAATATCTTTACTGACATCTCGAACAAACCCATTTTTACATAACGTTTCGCCGATTTCGTATACCCTGTCACGGTAAGGTGGCGTTAGCCCTTGAGTCAAAGCACCCAGGGTTTGTTCCCCATTGAACATCGGCAGCAATTTTTCAATCCACTGATAGATGGTTTTCCCTTCCATTCGGAATGAACTCGTGTTATTTCTAAAATAGACACCTCCCTTTTGGTCCGGGATAAAAAAGGTATCCCTTTTGACCTTTAGACACGAGGACGAGTTAAGTTCTGTCATTTTAGCTCCTCCTTATTCCTATTCGTTACTACTTGTGCACTATCAGTTTATGTAGGATTTTTTGTCCAATATGATTAACATGGTAAAGAAGTGCCCCTGAGGCACATGTCCGAGCAGGGGCAGTTTGTTTCAAGTATTTTCGGTAAGGACCCAAAAGCCAAACCAATTAAATAAAACCAACACCGATGCCAGCACAG
>NZ_LMTJ01000003.1:13142-112809 GCF_001510715.1 Bacillus sp. FJAT-29814 | reverse complement strand
GAAGCCACCACAACGACCGAAGCCACCGCAACGACCGAAGCCACCGCAACGACCGAAGCCACCACAACGACCGAAGCCACCGCAACGACCGAAGCCGCCACAGCGCATACCAAACATACGCGGATCCTGGTTCTGGATGTCCATTGATACTAACTGACCCGTTTGAAATGGGTCAAAAGCCAACCCTTGAAGCTCATATTGATAATTCTGCATATCTTCCTCCCCTTTGTATTTATTGAGAATTTATCCTGAGTTGGAGTTGAAAATTATTTATTAGAGTCGTGTAATTAAACTTTAGAAATGATGAAAAGCCAAACCAATTAAATAAAACCAAAACCGATGCCAAAACAGCCAAATCCACCGAAACCGAGGCCGCAACCGAAGCCGCAACCAAAGCCGCACCCAAAACCACAACCAAAGCCGCAACCAAAGCCGCCACAACGAAAACCGCAACCAAAACCACAACGAAAACCGCAACCAAAACCACAACGAAAGCCGCCACAACGCCCCCAAAGGCGTGAATCCTCGATTTGTTGACCAACTGGAACTAACTGACCAGCTTGATAAGGATCAATTGCCAATCCTTGAAGCTCATTATGAAAACTCTGCATTTCTTCCTCCCCTTTGTATTTATTATGAGTTAAGCCTGAGTAGAGAGTTGACAAGTAAAATTATCAGAATCGGATATATAAACATTAGATACGATGTGTACTCTCATCAACAAATTATGTTTTCTTATAGGTCGCTGTTACTGAATCAATAGCCTATTTTACGTTGAGGAGGTATATGGGCAGTGCGTTGTATTGTGAAAAATGATCAAATCTGGCTAGAGAAGTAGATAGACGCCAAATAGCTGAAATAGCAAAGAATGAGTACTACTGGCGGATTGAACGGTTAAGTCAGGAAGGGAAATTTGCTTATTGGAAGGGCATTCCAATTGGATCCAAGCCATTAGTTGGCTCATCTAAAATAAGAAATCGCGGCTTGCCCAGAATCGCCTGAGCAATCCCCAATCGTTGTTTCATGCCCATCGAGTAGGTCCGTACTTTATCATTTTCCCTGCCGGCTAACCCGACAATCTTGATAACCTCTTGTACTCTATCTTTCCGATCAATCTTTAATAGATTGGGAAAAAGTGGGAAAATAAAGAATTTATAAAGACTCTAATAAATTGCCTACATTTACATGGAAGCTTTGTAACCAATGGTAAAACAATAAAAGTCATATTACTTAGTGCCATCTGTTTAGTAATGGTCACTATTTTTAAAAGCTAATTCAACAAAAAGAACCCGAGATTGGCTCTCGGGCTCGATTATTGTCATTATCCGGTGTATGCAAAAGAAACTATTGCTGCACCGTTGAATCTTGGACAATTATCCTATTGTTCAAGCTCACTGGTAAATTCGATAGGCTGGGACGATGGTGTCCGAAACAATTTCTTTTCCTTTTTCGCGAATGAAGTCCAATTTATAATAGGCATCAAATCGTTGGCTGATTTCCGTTTTTACCAGTTCGGGCGGAGTGACGACGATGAATTGGAACTTCAGTTTTTCGGCGACTGAGAAGATCGGGTCGAGGACATGTGCTGACGCCGCTTGTCCGAACGGATTATCACAGACTAAAGGGACCCAGCTTTGGTCTGATTCGTTTTTAACAGACAATAACATCATCATCATCACCATTCGGGCGGACAGCTTTTGTCCCCCACTGCCATCTGATTTCGTCCTTGAACCTTGATTAATGGTCTGCCAGGTTGAATAATGCTCCCTTTGCGGTTTTCCGTACATAAAGGCATTATCGGTTCTCATATTATAGACAAGCAGCTCTGGATAACGATTTCGCAGTGAGACAAACAGAATTTGCTCATCACTAATGAGTTGTTTAATTTCTTGATCAACGGCTTGATTATTAGAATCTATCGTATCAAATTGTTTGGTAATTTTGTTTATCGCAGCTACAAAATGCTGCTTCAGCAGCGGCTCGATATCTTCCGGCTTTTTCGGTAAGATGTCTTCTTTTAGCTGGACAAGTGGGAAAGCCCCTCGTTCATTTTTCAGCTTCATTTTTGCAATCATCGAACGAATCCCCTCTGAAATGCTCATGACCTTCATGCTGGCACGGCTTGCCCAGAAGTTTTGCGCCTTTTCTGCCCTTTCTTTGTCCCGTTCTAATTGTTCCAAACCACTTTGTGAGAAGCGCTTCATATTTTTAACGACACTTTGAATATGGGAATAATGCCTCGTATCCATATGGTCTAAAGTGGTTAATACTTCATTTTTAAAGCGAATCTCCCAATCTTTCCCTTCAATGGTCAGCTTTAAATTTCGTAACGATTGTTCGATTTTCGCATGCTTTTCCTTACCTTCTTCCTGAATGGCTTGATGTTTTTCACACCAGGAAAGGATGCATGCTTTACCTTGATTTTTCACTTTTTCTAAATCCGTATCAGTAAATGCTGCCGCGTCCTCCTTGAGGATCACGGATAAAGTTAACAAATCCCCTTCATAGCCAGTGATGTTCGATTCTGCTTCTTTTTGAAGCTTTTCAGCCTGCTTTATTTCCTCTAGCGTTTGTTTTGTTTGGTCTTTTATTTCAATCGCCTTTACATCTAAGTCAAGGTCTTCCCATTCTTCAGGCTGTTGTTCATGCTTTGATATTTTTTTTGCCGCTTTGTCACGCTGTTCAGACGCATGTTTTAGAGACGTTTCCGCGACGGTTACAGCTGTTCCTTGTTCCCGTTCTTCTTTTTCTGCCGTTTTTGCTTCCTTCTGTGCAGTCTGCAACAGATTTTCTAATATACTTATCGGTTCATGGGGTTCCGGAGCTTCCTTCCACTCCTTGTTTTGGGTATCGAGTTTTTTCTCTAATTTCTTTTGCTGCTTTTGTTCCGTTTCTTTTTTCGCTTGAATAACCAGTAATTCTCTAGCCTGTTCTTCCTTTGATTTTTGAAGCTGCTTTAGCTCTTCAATGCTGCCATTGATCTCCTCCAATAAATGTGGTGATAAACGTGGAACTTCTTCACAAGCTTCTGTTTTTTCATCAGCAGGAAAAACCGCTGTTTCAATAAAGAGGCCAATCTCTTTTATATTTTGTTCGGTTGTAACCTTCCATTCTAAATAGGTTTGATGCCATTTTTTTTGCAGTTCAACATTATTTTGATGCTCTTTTACAATTTCCTTTTGCCCTAAAATTAACGTTTCCTTGCGTTTTTCTTTCTCTATTTTTACACGGTTATTTTCTTGCTGAACTAGCTTATCTCGTTCATAATCTTCTATTTTCCCTACATCTCTAGTCAGCTTTTCGATTTTTACCTTTGTAGTCTCCAACTTTTCTTTTAGCTGGCGCTGTAATTCTTTTTGTTTTTGCTGTTGGGTTGTGTTTTCTTGTAATTGAACCATCTTGGAAAGAAGGGAGTTCTGTTCCTGATTCAAAGCTCTCTCCATATCAACAGCAAGATCACGTGACAGGAATCGATCGATTTCTTTTAAAATACGACGCAAGGAAGTTTCTGTTTTTTCAATTTCAATAAGGGCTTCTTTCTTTTCTTCTATTTGTTTAGCAATACTAATTTTCCAGTTGGTAAATTGATTTTTATCCGTTAATAGCTCTTTCTCTGTTCCGTTAATAATGACAAAGGATGGCTGGTGATGTTCGCTGTTCATTTCCTCGCGCAGGAAAATCGGAACTGGGCTTTTAAACATTCTTCCTGAAAGAACCTGCTGATTAATTTTTTGCCATTGCTGCCCGCTTACGATTAATCCATATGGAAGAAGTGGATAAGATAATAGATAATTGACCAGTTCCTCATTACTTAAAGATTGAAGAAACTGGGTTCCATAAAACACATCAATACCAGTCTTTTCATCAATCCATTCCTTTAATTCTTTCACATCTTTATTGGGAATCCAGAAGTGCTCATCATTTAAGGAATGATCCAATTGTATTTCCCATAAATCTTTTTTTATTTGTTCACCCTGTTCTCGATTATTGCCTAGTATCTCTTCAATCTGTAGGGCATATTTCGAAAGAAGCGCATGAGTTAAAGGTACTGTGACATCATCTATTAACCCATGAAGCCTATCTATTAGTTTTGCTTCTTTTTGCTTTTGTTCTTCATTTGCAGCTTTTAACTCTTCACATTTTTCTTCTGAAAACTGAATGGATTGAACGAGTGTCCCATGGGAGGTGGCTAATGTGTTTAGCAATTCTCTCGATTCTTTTTCGTTTGCCTTCAGCTCTTCTAACCTGGCCTTTTTATCTTCAATTTGCTTAAATAGAAACTCGATAAAGCCTCTTAAATCATAGGATAAGCGGTCGCCAAATTCCTTGATCAGGTTTTCTTCCTCCAACTCAAATGTTTGCATTTGCGTATAAAGGAAGTCAATTTCGGAACTAAGCTGGGCAATCTCTAGAGTCTTTTGTTTATCCTGCTGTGACAGGTCATTTCCTTTTTTCGTTAAGAACTTTTCATACCCCAAATATTGCTTAACTGATTCTTGTATGGATAGATAAGACTGCTCCCATTGTTTGCTAGCTTCTTTTTTGATTTCGCCCATTCTTTGATTCACTTGCTCTAAACCGCTATTTTGTTCTAATGTCGCGATCTGCTGTGAAAGAGAGCGAATACTTTGTTCGTTTTCACTCCACTCTTTCAATAGCAGTTGAAAGTCCAGCTGTTTTTTTCGTTCCTGTTTTTCTTTTACAAATTCTTGTAAGGAAGCATGCTTATTTTTTTCCTCTACTAATTTTTTCTCCCAATCTAGTACCTCTCTGTGAGCTTTTGCAAACTCTAAATTGTCTTGTTGAAAGCGTAAATCCGCTTGCCGCAGCTTTAATTTTTCCATGTCTTTCGCTATAGTAACCAGCGTTTCCTCTTCTGTTTGCTTCAAATGCTGAAGCGCACCAAGCAATTTTCTTCCTACCTGTACACTGCCCGTAACAATTTCTTTATGCTCTACTCCTTTTGCCAGGTTTTCTTCAAAAGGGATAATGTCTTCCAAAAATTCTTTATGTGCTTGTTCTCTTTTCAAAAGAACAGGTAAATCCTTGGCAATACTTGCCTGACTCTTGAATATCTCGACAAGATCATTCTTTTGATGTTCTGTTCTGTGCAAGACTTGACTTACAGTAGGAATAATTCGTTTTTGTAACAGGGAATGATCATCCTCCGCTCCCTCAAAATATTTCCCAACTCCGCCTTCATCTTTGTTAATCTCTTTCATAATATCCCAGTCTTTACGGTTAATTCCGTATGTATCAAGAATGCGATAGTGCTTCTTGCTATCTTTGTAAACGTCATATCCATTCCATTTTAAATAGTCCTTCAAGCTTTCGGTTTCAGCAACCTCATCATTTTCAAAGAGTGGAATATGCTCTAGTGATGCCTCTTCTTTCCGCTCAAATTCTCTTGTATAAAAGGTAATATTAGGGAGGATCTTCGCTTCCTGTTCCAAAGTTTTGCTTTCATTTCCGCCTTCTTCACTCATTGAAATCCGCTGTTCGGCGGAGAACATTCCTCCGGTTACCAGGTGCCGACGGTCGGCACCGTCTAATTCCCATTGAATGACAACATGAAACGTATAAGGAATAAATTGTTCTTTATTATTAAAAAAGAACTGCTGATAGTAACGATTGTTTTGTTTTCCCCATGAAGTCCCAGGCTTGAGAATTTGGAAGATGGTTTGCAGGAACACACCCTTCCCGCCCCCATTCATCATCGCTATCAGGCCATTTGTGGATGTTTCTTCATTATGAAAGTTAAAGGTGGTATCTTTATATTGCTTTTGCATGCCATCATACTTCAGGCCTACAATTCTAATTCGATGGATTTTCGGCATGCTCCCCCTCCTCCATTATCATTAACTTTTTAAATAATTCATAACGATCGTAGTCGTGATACAGGTATTCAATCCGCTCAAAAAGCTCTTGTTTAGGAAGTGCCTTTGGAATATCATCCCGGTCAAGAATGATGATCAGTCCCTCAGCCTCTAACAATCGCATCGAACTGGCAACTAAACCGATTCTGGTCCGCCGATTGCCTTTTTTGGTGCCATAATCATCATTGTCAACCTCCATGTATTTCCACGTTGTCACAACATCCTTCATATCAATTCTTTCCTCTTCGCCAAAATTAGGTTTTGCTTTAAGGATGCTTTCCCAATTTGTAATGAGATCGTTGACAAGACGTTCCAATGCGTAATAGCTAATCCCTTCACGCTTTGTTCGGATTTTTGCAGCCTGATTTTGGTCGATGGCTGCAAGGAAAGCCATAATCACAATGCTGATTAGATGAAAATGCTTTTTCGTTTCCACCTGCCGATGCTTGTCCTTTAAATGGGTAAAATTCGTGGCAAATACAGAGCCGGTGGGCTGGACAACTAAGTGAATCCGTTTAGGCGATTCAATGATATATGTACCTGATTCGTCCGCCAATAAAAGAACGGTCTGTCTCACTTCCGGCTCAAAATACGTCTGGAAGTGTTCGCTATTTTCGTCAATTACTTTATCTTTTAATAGAGTAAAATAGACAGCTGATGCTTTTTTGATTGATTCTGCACTCATCTTTTTTCCTCCAGTACACATAGCTTAAACGGGGTAATTTTCATTTGATACCAATAATGAGGCTCTGCTCGGTGATCAAACATAGTAAAGAGTTTTATGCCTTCAAAAGTTTGAAATTGTGGATATTCCTGCATTAATTTATAAAGGAGAATTTCCCTCTCGTCACTTAATGTTTCTTCTTTCCGATGCAACACTTGAACCTTCAACGGTTTTTTATCAAACATCATCCATAAATCAATCGTTTCAGATTCTTCAAACCACATATCCTGCACTTCTAATGGCAGCGTGGATAAATCTGCTAATGAAAATTCTCCGTATGTTTGTAAATGCTGAAAAACATAACTCCATGCCTTAACAACAGAATCCCAGTTCGTCACTCGTGGACGAGCAACACTTTCTTCTGATTCTTCTTCGATTACGGCATCACTTAGTTGTTTTTCATCGAATTCCTGTTCTCCCCAGATCCAATCAAGCGGCAAAATAAATTCATTCTTCGGTGAAAATAAGGGAGAAAGTACTCTTTCGATGGTCTCGAAACTTTTAAACCCTTCCTTCATGAACCAATTTTCATAAAGATGTTCTCGAAATGAAACCAGACTGGTTTCCCAAAACAAGGAAGGATTTTCTGCTTTTAATTTCATCTCATACGAGATATTTTGAATAACAAGCTTGGCAAAACGATCATGCAGCTGCCTTGTATGGCCAATTTTTTCTTGGAGAAGCATCAATTCTTTTTGGATCGCCTCATCGGCTTCATTACTTCGTTTCGTTTTTTCTATCATCCTCGTAATCGTACGGAAGTGATTTTTTTCTTCTTCAAATTGCTTTTCAATTTCAACGCGATTGTCTGCCCTTTGCCATTCTTCTTCCATCAGCAAGATTTTAGGATTGTTAATCATTTCCTTCTGGAAAGTGAATTCCTTTGCCATTAAGCGGTTTACGCGTGAAATGAGGTGATCGAGGTTTCGGGTAGCTTTTCTAAAATTACCGTTTTTAATGAGCTGCATACTATAGAGCTGTTCAATCGTTATCGAGAATTCCTCTGCCATTTCCCTGCTCATAAAAATCATTTCCTGAGAAACATCTGTAAGTTTATAAACAATCGATCCGCCAAGCTCTAAATTTGTATAGATTTCATCCATTGTGACATATCGGAAGACCTGGGTATCCCATGATTGTCTTATTTCATCGTAATATAAGGCTTCAAACGGTTTGCTAAACTCTTCTTTTCCCTGATATAATAGCCCGCTTGTAATCCGATCAATTTGCTTATCGTCTGCCAACAGCTTCATTTGCTTAATGGAATCTTCTACCATATACTTGATATCTGATTTGCTTCTATGATCATCATCATTTAATTCTCGATAAAAGATGGTAAGGAGCACCTGCATCAGAATACTTTGGATATAAGGCTTTAGCTCTCCTACTTCCATTCCCCTGCCAAGCTCAAACAGTGGATTTAATCGTTGCAAACGCTTGCCAAACCCTTCCCATGATTCGTTCACGTCCATCGCCTCCATGTTTCCACGGTTAAGACCTCTTGAGGAATTCTCTTATTTTCCTGCCATAATTGCCGTAATAGTGCTTGCTCCTCTTCTGTAAACCATTGAAAAAATAAATCACGGTATTTGAGGTTTTGTGTTTGACCGATTTTCTGGTCATTTTTTTGGTCTAAACATTCTAGCATTTTACGATAGATTTTTAAGGCAGGCTGAATACTACAATCTGGATATTTTTCTATAAGCCGTATGAGGATTCCGTAACCAGCGGCATCAAGATCTCCTGCGTAGTAGAAAAGATAGGACTTTGGCGGAAACATTCGAAAGAAAAAGGAGAAGCTCCGTTCAATTTTCGTGCCTTCCCCATAAATAATGAGTTCTGGCTCATAATCGAGTTGATTATCTTCCAATAATTTAATAGAAGTATGAAAGAAAGATAGATTTTCGACGATTAGTACTCTCTGAATATCTTTTAATTCTTTTCCTTGTTTCATCCAAAACACAAAAGGCTCCCCGTAGTTCACCACTTTAAGTCGGTCTTCTGATAGGCCAATCCTAGTTAAAAAGCCTTTTCCATCAGGAAAACTATCATGATCCAATAAGAATTTTTCATGACCAAACAGCTCGAGGCTTCTTTCTTCTACTGATACGAGTTCCCGTTCCTGACTGGACTTTAGAAACGTATATACATTCTGGATTCGCTGCCATTCATCCTCTGTCTGCCATTCGGGATGCCGTTCATAATAGGAAAAATCAAATTGATCACTTAATTTCATCATCTCAAGACGATCCCATTTGTCAGCCTGAACTTTTTTATTTACCCAGTAATATAAGGCAAGCGCAGGTGTTTTCCCATTGTATTGATTATTTTGAATCGGGATAAGCATTCCTTCGGCTTGCAATGTTTGGATTGCGCGATAAAACAACGAATAACCGTCCATTTCAAAATAATCATCCATTAACTTGCGCAACTGAAATTCCAAATCGTTACTATTCATTTTCTTTTTTTGTTTTGGGTGTTGAATATCAGCAATAAAACCCCTCACCCGTGTTTCTATGATGTCGATTGTACTCACCTACTTACATCTTCTTGGAGTCATGAATAGACTCCTATTACTTTTTTGGACATCCTTTTATTATAGACTAGTTGCGTTATGGTTGGTAAATGAAAATTTCTTAACATAAAATGGTGCCTGCCCCCCGGCGCTGTAACGCTTTAAATCGTCGGGGGTCAGGCACTTGAATTCAGGATATAATTATTTTAGGGCTTTACTAACTTTTAGCTTCTTCCCTTTTATGGTTGCATTCTCCATGGCTTGTAAAACGAGCGAGCCTTTTCCATTCAGAATATCAACATAGGACATTTGATCTTGGATCGTAATAATCCCAATATCATCAGCAGTTACTCCAGGAATTTTCGCAATCGTGCCAACAAAATCTACCGCACGAAGCTTCTTCTTTTTTCCACCGCTAAAATATAGTTTCATGATATCTTGGTTAATTCTGGCGGTTTTATTATTTCTTACGACTCGTCGGCCGCTGATTTTTTCTTCGAAAGCAGCTTTTTTACCAGCAACTTCATGTGGCTTAGGCGCATCCATTATTGGAATTTCAAAGCCAATATACCGTTCAATATCTTTAACGAATTTTCCTTCATAAGGTGTCGCAAACGTAATCGCTTTTCCTTCATTTCCTGCGCGACCGGTTCGGCCTGTCCGGTGGACATAACTTTCTTTTTCCATTGGAACATCAAAGTTGATAACAAGTGTCACATTATCAATATCAATCCCTCGTGCTGCTACGTCGGTGGCAACTAAATAACGAAAATTTCCCATTTTGAATCCATCCATTACAGCAAACCGATCTTGTTGATCTAATCCGCCATGGAGTCTTTCACAAGAATAATTGGATTCTTCCAATTTCGTATAGACAGTATCGACGTGTTCTTTGGTTCGGCAAAAAATAAGGCAGCTGTCTGGATTTTCAACGACGGTAACGGACTTAAGGAGTGGAATTTTTTCATCTTCCTTTACTTCGATTAGACGATGTTCTATTGTATCTGCCGTGATCCCAGTAGCCTCAATCTCGACATTAACAGGATTTCCCATATACTTATGGCAGAGATTTTCAACATCCTTAGGTAATGTTGCTGAAAATACCATTGTTACTCTGTTTAAAGGGAGTTCATTTATAATTGTTTCTACTTCATCTATAAAACCCATATTAAGCATTTCATCAGCTTCATCTATAATTAGATACTTAATATTATCTAAAACCAGGGTTTCTCTCTCAATATGATCGATAACACGACCTGGGGTACCAACAACTACATGGTTTTTTTGTTTCAATTCTTCTTTTTGTTTCGTAAAAGGTTCTTTTCCGTAAACGGCCATTGCTTTGATCCGTTTAAACCTTCCAATATTCTTAATGTCTTCGCGAACTTGAACAGCCAACTCTCTGGTTGGTGTAAGGATTAAGGCCTGTGGCAATTTTTCTTCCCATTCAATCATTTCGCAAATAGGAATTCCAAAGGACGCAGTCTTGCCGCTGCCTGTTTGAGATTTTACGACAAGATCTTGATTTGCCAATGCTAAAGGAATGACTTTACTCTGAACCTCTGTCGGAGCTTCATATTTTAATGCCTCTAAAGATCTTCTTATTTCATCGCTTAAATTATAACCCTCAAAACTTTTTTCACTCATGTATTAACCTCGTTTTTATGTATTATCCGGCTTATCTATAGGATTTCTCTCGAAGAAATATCATATGCATAATCTGAATTATGGTTCATTATACATGAAATGCAGGCAAAAATGAATGAGTAACACTGCCGGCATTGGGCGATGGGATACTTTTGGTTACAGTGCCTGTCACCGCCCGCAACCACCGTATTATGTCGAAATCCTCGACACTATTTTCATCAAAGATACGTGTAATTAATTCAGGTATCTCTCGGATTCCTTAGTATAATGCAATACTTGATTAAGATTACCATTTTTGAGTTTTACTGCCCATTCTGAATCAGCTAGTAGTGCACGTCCAACAGCTACATAGTCAAATTCGTCTGCTTTGATTTTTTCATCTACAATTTTGAGTTCTGGTATTTGGCCCATTGGTGAGTGTAACTTTATCGCCATCGACTGCACTTCTTAACTAGAATACTAATAAAGTCCTGAAAACTAAAGAAATCTTTTTTATCATTGTTAGTTCTCCAAAGCAGCCCTATTTAACACGTTTCTAGTATTTTTTTTAAAAGTTCCCCCACCCTGTCCTTTTTCACCCAAAAAACCATATATAGAGGGTGAAAGGAGGTGAGGGACTCATGGCACAGGGATTATTAGAAGGCACTAAGCTTCGCTTGGTATTTGAAGCAGGATTAGATGACCTTGGTAAACCGATTTACAAATCCAAGACATTTAGCAATGTGAGAAAGGAAGTAACGGTTGATCAGTTATTCCAGGCATCACAGGCGATTGCCTCTTTATGCAACGACCCGCTAAACAAAACGGAACGTAACGACAGCACTGAAATCACCGCTTAATTTTGAGGGTGACGATAAAACTGGTGCCCAACCGTCAAAACGGCGGCCGGCATCACAAAGGAGGTGAATCACATGGCAAAAACATTGGAATTGCAATTTGGCACGGAGCTTGGCAAAACCGCCCGCCTTTCCTTGGACAACCCAAAGGAACCGATTGACGAAGCGGCAGTCAAGCAAGCGATGGAGCAAATCATTGCAGCGGCGGTTTTCACATCGGCCAGTGGCAGATACGTGGAAGCCAAAGGTGCCCGCGTTATCGATCGCAACGTCGTAGAATACGAGATTGTTTAATGGTAGGGAGGCCGGATTCAGTTGATGAACCCGGCCTCTTTTTATAAAAACCGCTAGGAAAGGAGTGAACACTCGTGGATCAACTCATCCCCCTCGTCAGCGAGGTAGGCTTCCCTATCGTTGTGACCCTTTATCTACTTTACCGGATTGAATCCAAGCTTGATTTAGTGGTCCAATCGATTCAAAATCTGCCAGAGCGAATGAAAGGCTAGACCAAATCCGAGTACGTAATCAGACGCGGAACCCCATTCATAGACTTGGGGTTCTAATTTTTTTACAAAATTTTGCCAACATAGTGGTATCCAAGTCTAATTCTTTAAATAGATTCTGTCGTAAAAAATATGTGCAAAAATGACCTAAATTGCCAAAATCGGCTTCAAAAATCATTTTTGAAGCAAAAAAACGCACTTTAAGACTCAAAATTGGCCTCAAATTGGATTTTTGGTGATTCGATTTATGCTGCCAAACCCGTTATTGTTGAGGTGCCTGATAAAGGTCAAAGCGATGAAGGGTGGCAACAAATCATGAGTTTAAAATCTGGATGCATTCAACTTTTTGAAGAGTATTCGAAATTTGCTAGTCTCACAGAATTCAATCATCATATGGAGTTGTGGTTATTAGAACATAAGGAGGATTTTTCTAAAGGGGAATTACTTGGATTAAAACGGCTGGTCCGTTTCGCGGCCAAACTTCCTGGTGTTGCCAATGCCAAGATTGGAACAATCCTTAAAGTCATTCATGAGGAATTTCAGGACAATGGCATTTCCCGTTCTACGTTCAAGCGAATGGTCCTTAAGGCTAGAGAGCTTGGAATCATCACCGTCCATGAAACCGAAAGAAAGAATGGCTCGCAGTCTAGCAATTTATATGTGTTTAATCGTTTTCCATCCAATGAACCACCCAAACCGGAAAAAATGAACCAGCCAAAAGAAACTAGTAATCTTTTAAAAACTGAAAAAGATCAAGAGATAAAAAAACGTAAAGAAGAAACGCTTGAATTTGATCATACCTATGTGAGCAATCGTGTTCCTCAGGAATTTGTCCAACTGGTTAAGTATTTCTATTCAGACGCAAAAACCATCGAGGAGTTCTGGCACATGACCCAGATCGCTGCCTATCGCAATAATAGCGAAAAGGAAACCGAACGTATGCTGGAAGTGGCAATAGAGTCGTTTAAACAGCTGATTCGCAAACTAAAATTCACGAATGCCGTCAGAAAACCGGTCGCATACTTTTATGGGGTTCTTAATGGTAAATTTATGCGCCGGTATTATGATGCACTTTATGGAGAATATGGCTATCCTACTACGAAATACGACGATCCTTTCAGCAATAATCCGATTGTAGATCGAGTATTGGGCAACCTTTAACTCAAACCATAAAATTCTCCTGAATTTTTTAAAGAACAGATCAAAGTATAAAACCTGCGTCTTTAAACTGATTAGCGGCCAAATCTTTCAACCAGCAAATTTCTCTCATGCAATAATTTTTCGATAATCCTGTCCTGTTCACCACATGGATATTCAATGGCACATGGGACCGTTTCAGGAAATTCTCGTAAAATGTCCTGGATAGGGAGATCACCGGATTCGATATCTGTTACCTCAATACCCGTATCTGTCTTTTGGACATTTTTGATATGGATATAGTGGACAAACGACTTCAACTGTTGCGCACTCTCAACTGGGTTTTCATTGATATACACGAAGTTTCCAGTATCAAAAGTTACCCCTATTGGTAAACCATGTTGAGCAGCTTGTTCCATCACAGCTTTTAGCTTGTTTGCACTGCCTTTTTCTTTTGTTTGGTCATTCTCAATGACTAATTTAATCCCTGTGCTCTCTAATAAGGCAGCGATTTGGTTGGCATGTAGTCGGGTTAAATCATTCAGATCCCCCAAAGTCAATTTCACTTGAACAGCCTGCAGTTGTTTCGCCTCTTCAAAATACCCTTCCACTGCAGGATTTAGCTTATTTTCTTTAAATAATTCATCGGGTACAGAGTAAAACAGGGTCAATTGCTGTTCCCTGGATATGTCAGTAATCCTGTCCATTTCAGCTTGACCATTTTTGAAATATTCTCTACGAACCTCAACATATTGAAAGCCTGCAGATTTTAATTCTTTCAATACATCCGCTTGGCTGCAATCTTTATTTTCTGAGAACACTTGTTGATAGGCAAGTGTATTTAAAGCAACAACTCTCGACATACGTTCACCTTTTTCTATTTTTATGATCACTCTTGTAAAGAAGTCAGAATTTCAATTCCCATGACAGTAGCAGGAATTCTATAATTAGGTGGCAAATTTGATAATATCACGACCCCAACTTGATTTTCCTGATCAAATCCAATATAGCTGTTATAATTTCCTGTTCCACCATTATGCCAAATAATATTATTTTCATGATCAATCATCCAGCCAACCCCAACCGAATCAATATGTATTCCCATTTTTTCATTACTGGCAGATGATGCATTTACTTCAGCTAATCCCTTATGTGCGATTGAGAGATAATCTGGTTTTTCTCGCATATGAATCTCGGCATACTGCATCATATCGGTAATATTAGACAATATTGCACCTGCCGGCAAATAGGCATCTGATTCTGACCATTTCCAATAATGACCCAGATCACCAGAACGATCTGATATTTTTGTATTTGTAAGTCCTAAATCATCTGAAATATAGTCATTCATCAATGGTGTATAATCTTTTCCATATGCCTGCTCGAGCACGGCACCTATAGTTGCCATTCCAAAATTAGAATACTTAAACGGGTAGTCGGAATTTTCCACATTAATTTTCCCGATTCTATCCAAGAGCATCTCCTCTGATATTCCGTTAAAATCATTTTCTTTGTGTAGGAAATTGGAAATCATTGGCTTTTCAAAATAGTATCCTCGATAACCGGACGTATGCGTCACTAGCTTTTGGATTGTTGGATAATAGTCTCTCTTCTGAAGACTCAAATACTTTTCAATAGAATCCTCAAGACTGACCCTTCCCTCACTAATAGCTTTACACAGCAATGATGTCGTAAAGGTTTTTGTAATAGAGCCAATTTCATAGATATGCTCTTCTTGGGGTAATTCCATACCATTCTCTCCATAAACGTTATATGCCATTTTGCCATCCTTAATAATTCCTACAGTGATAACGGCGTCCTTATTATTTTTGGTTGTATAAGCAAGCATTTCCTTAAATGTCATTTCCGCTAATTGATTGATTTTATATGAACCATAAAGAGAATAACCACCGAATCCAGCAGCAACAACCAGAAATAGGATTAAGACTACTTTCAGTGTTTTCCTTTTCTCCCATTTACGTTTTCTCATATAAATCGCCATCCAATATTAATTTATATTAAAATACTTGAAATCAATTGACCAGTCCATCTTACTTCTAAACCATTGAACCCAATCCAAATTCCAACTATTTTTGGCTAATAAAAAATATTGACAGAAGACTACGTATATTCGCAACCCATTAACTATCTCCATCATATCCCTTTTTCTATCACACTGCTATTCCTAACCATGTGCCGAATTCCTTATATGGAATAAAATGAGCCCAAAATCAGCAAGTCGTCTAAAAACTAGCCTATTTTGTGCTCTTTACTTTCACACCCTAATACTTCTTCTTTGTGTATATACCCTTTATTCCTTTATGCCGTTTTTGGGGTATCCCCTTTTTTTGTGTGCTTTCTTACAGAATTAGAATACATCAGAATATCTTGCATATTGGCGGTTAATTCTCTCTTTATCAAATTCATGATGATAATTAACAAGAAAAATCCTAAAACTGAAATTAGTTCAACCCATGGATAATGAAGTAAGAACTTGAAATTTTGTCCGATCAATCCCGACCATTCATTTGATAATGAGGCCAAAGGAGAATCATCGGAACCGTCGTTAATACCGCCAATTTGCGGGCCGCCAATAAAAACGGAAAAGATACCCAGGTGCATCATCAACACTAGTGTGTTCATATACTGTTGGACTCCGATCAACGGCCCATAGGATCGTAAATACGGAAACAAGTGCTTCCTAACGATAAACCAATGATTTGCCCCCATTAAATAAGAACTCTTGATAAAGGTTTGTTTTTTCAACTCCTCCACTAGATCTGCTGTGGTCACTGCAACAGATGGAAAGGCAACAATGAATAAAATAGCAATTTGATAGGTGATAACAACACCAATTGGTATTCCCGTATATCTAACCGTTACCGGCAGCATAAGCAAAATGGCGATAATGATGCTCGGTACATACCGAAAGCCAATAAAAAAATCTTTAAAATAGGTTTTGATGTTGGGGTGGCAAAAGGACAGGATGGTTCCCGTGATCACCCCTAGCAGCAGCCGAAAAAACGTGACAATAAGTGCCGTCAAAATCGTGTACTTGGCACCATCCAAAACTACAAGAAACATATCTTCTCCATTGGGATTGGTACCAAATATTTTACCTAAAGAAGGAGGGAACGGAGCACGTCCAATCAAATCCCCCTGCCCGTCGTATCTTAACATCTCTTTGTTATAATCAGGCGGCCCGTAAAAGGGATAGAGACAGCTGGCGATCAGGATGCCCAGAATAATCAAAGAACCTGCAATGGTGATTTTATATTTTTTCATAACCGAACCTCTTCTTTTCCCCTTGTCTTATACGAAATGAATCTAACAATCAAATCCACCAGAATAATCGGGAGGGCAAACAGAATAAAGTTGAACAACACTTGGGAAACAGGCTGAAAAAATATATTCCCAAGAACTTCGGTGAATCCCTTAATTTTAAACATAAATTCAATCAAAACCATGTTGGAAAGAACCATCCATACCACTGTCCTAAGCTGGACCATGTACATAGGCAACGTATTGCGAAGCATATGAACCAGATAAATTCTGGAGAGCCCCATTCCTTTCGCCTTTGCATAGGTCACATAATCTTTTTGGGTCTCTTCTTCAAATACATTTGCCCAAAATTGCGCCAAAAATAAGGAAGGCAAAAAGGAAATGACCACTACGGGAATAAAATAAGGAGTCCCGGTGAATCCATACAATTGAAATAGCTTTAACCCTGTGCTCTTGTAAATATAGATAACAGTAATCTGAAACAGGAAAATGACAAGCAGGTCTGGAATGGCTTCAACCATATCCAGCAACCTTTTAAAGAGTCGCTTGAACTTATTAGGCCCGACGAGTGTAGACGCGGCCAATATCAATCCTTGCACCGTGATCAGCAATAGTGACAGGATCAAAATTTCCATTGTGTAGACATATCGATCTATTACATCTTGAGTTAGCCACATTTTGAAGCTGTAATTTTGAAAAAACTGAATGAACGTATCCAAAAACTTTTCTTTAAAGGTATCATACTGAATATCTATGGTCCCTGTATCAACATTAAATAGTCTTGGGATGGACAAAAAGAGCGCAAACCCAGTGATGATACAGGTAAAACGAATGAAATAATGAACAAGTGTTTTCATTTTTCCCCCCTCAAACTTAACTTACTGCGCCCGAAAAACGACTAGTCAGTTTATTTTACCAATAATATACTAGTCAGTCTATTTTTAAGCTATAATCATTATTAAATAAGGATGAATAATCCAGGTTTTTTGCAGATTGATGATAAGTACAAGGAAGTATTCAGAACCATTTAATCAAATTTATCTATATGAGGAGCAGGACTATGCCAGTAGTGTCTGATGACTATAAAAAAAATAAAAAAGCCTTAATACTGAAAAGTGCCTTTGAATGTTTTGCCGAAAAAGGATTTCAAGTTGCTACAATGGAGGATATTGTAAAACACTCTAACATAAGTAAGGGTGCTATATATAATTACTTTAGTAGTAAAGATGAAATCTATATAGAGCTTATGAACCAGCGTACTTCTGAAAGCATTAATAAGCTGAAGGATGAACTGGGCAGGTTCACAACCTCCCACGAAAAACTGGAACATCTGTTTAATACATACAGCGATGTTAATAAAACATCTGACTATGTCAATATGACAAAAGTGCACATTGAATTCTGGCTGTATTCCACTAGGAAAGACGAGCTGCGTACGATCATGATTTCAAGATTCAATATGTATAAAGATTTATTCAAAACGATTATTGACGAAGGGATTAAAAATGGGGAATTTTCCAAGAAAACAAATTCGGAGGAACTCTCCCTCATCTTCTGGGGGGTTATGGATGGCAGTTCATTACATCACGCTATGCTTCTAGAACTCTTTCCATTTCACAATGTCATAACCGAACTGAAACAAATCATTTATTCAAAGTTACATGAAAACGGGCAGGATTATTGAACAAGGCTAACAGAAAATATATTCTCAGACGCGTCATGAAAGCCAGTCTCATGACGCGTTATTTTATTACTATGTAAAAAAAAACAAAAAAATTTTATTGGAATTTTTTTAACGCTAATATAAATAATAATTTAAAAGTAGGTAAAAGGAGATGGTTAAAATGACCCATAATAAAGATATTCAAAGTATACTCGGTTTTGAAATATATGCACGTTCACGATTTTTTAATCAAGGTAGTGAAGATTATGATCCCTTTAAAAACCCTATAATACATAAACAAATAAATGGACGGGTGATCGTTCCACTTAATGTAGAAAAATTATTCGGAAAATAGGTCAATTTTCCTAAAACATGGATTTTCACACCATTACAATGAGATGGAGGTTTTTAGCATATGAATATTACTTTGTTTTTTGGGCTATTAATTTTGTCTCAGCAAGTAAGTATGCCAAGTAATTTAGTTATCACTAATAACGGGTACCCCATCTCAGTTGTAAATCGTACTAACTTTTCGATAAATTATCCTGTATTACCCATTATTAATACGGAAAAGTTAATAAAATTTACAGACGAAATCGAACAACAAGTTACTAAAGAACCTAAAAATGCCATAATAAATGAGTCCGGAAATATCACACGAGAACAAGTAGGTTACCGATTGAATCGCCAAATTTTCACAGAAAAAATTATGTCTTATTATTTTAATAATACTTCATCAGAAATGGAAATCCCATTACAAACAATTTATCCAAGTGTTGATAGTGAATTGCTTGGAAATATTAGAAGTAAAAAAATTGGAGAATATATAACATCCTTTACTAATAAAAGCATTGAAAGAAACAATAATATCGATCTTGCTGCAAAAGCGATTAATAATTACGTACTCTTTCCAGGTGAAATATTCTCATTTAATAAAGTGGTTGGCGAAAGAACAGCAGTGAAAGGATATATGCCTTCTACAGTAATAATTAAAGGGGAATTTTCAGAAGACTTAGGTGGTGGAATTTGTCAAGTATCATCTACCCTTTTTAATGCTATCGATAATGCTGGTTTAAAAGTTATTAAGCGTTACTCACATAGTAAAGAGGTTTCATACGTTCCCCCAAGACGGGATGCCACTGTTAGCTGGAATGGACCTGATTTAGTCTTTAAAAATGAATACAATCAACCTATATTAATTCAGGCTAAAACATTAAAGAATAGATTATTAATTGAGATATATTCCTCTGATGTCATTACTTATACGCCTAAAAGTGTTCCATACCTCCCTTATGAACAACATCGCCCTAAGTAAAGCTATACTTGGGGCTTTTTCTTTTACATTCCTTGCAAAAACAAGAATAAGAAAAGGGACAGGACACACAAACTATGCTAAAAAGGAGGGTGTATATCATGGATGAGAAGGGTTTAAAACAGAACGCTAGTAATACTTTACCTACGAATAAACAGAAAACTTCAGATAAAATAGCAAGCATTGATGAGTTGAAAAAAGAACATGAACCAGAGTATGTCTTTTTATATTGGGATGAATGGAGATAAGGATCTTAAGAAGAGAAAATGAAATGGATATGGGATAGAATAACAACAAAATAAAGCAATTCTCCTTACTGAGAATTGCTTTCAATCCGACATTCTTTTGAGCTCTAATTATTATTTAAGATTGGATAATTTTTCGCCAGTCAGTATTTTAATAGTTCTGCCGAATGGTTCTTGTCTAATTGAACATATTTGCTTTCAGCATTAATTACAAGTTCTACCTTGTCGTTATTTGGACTTATCCAAAGTTCATACAACGCAACTTTTGTTTCTATTTCCGGATTTTCATATTGAAATGCAAACCTGTAATCAGGAGGGCGTACCATAGATACTTGTGCCTTTTCCCAATCAATATTGTCCACTATCTCTCTCACCTTTTGAACTTGGTCATTATGAGTAATTTTATTGAATTCTTCATATCTATTTTCATCCCCGATACGCTTCTCAACATCTATATACTGTTCTTCATCTTTTATTAAGTTTGAACAACCTACTATAAAAAATGAAATAATCCCCAAAAAAGCAATCAAATATTTGAAATTTTTCAAGATCATCTCCCCCTTAATATAATTAGACGAGTCATATTTGGAAAAGTCTCAAAACTCCTCGCAACCAAAAAGCACTTGTGACTTAAATCGAACTCTACTTTATTTCAGCCGCTATGATGGAATGTGGATAATGCTCTTTCAGTTGGGCAAAATAGGTTGGGGAACGATGCTAACAAAAGGTTTGCATCTTGTCTCCTATCTTAATTAGGGAGTGAAATTATATGGCTGAAAATAACGAACGCAATCGATTTGGTGGAAATGAAGACAACAATGCTATGAACCAAGCTGGGAACAATGCGACTAATCAAAATGGCAGTGGTGTTGGTGAGGCGGTAGGTACTATTGGTGGTGGTGCGGCAGGTGCTGCGTTAGGTTCTGTTTTTGGACCTCTTGGCACTGTAGCTGGCGGCCTAGCGGGTGGCGCGCTTGGTAACCAAGTGGGCGAGGAAGCTGGCGGAAACAACAATGCTTCCGCTAACAACCGTAATAATAACCAAGGTTCTCAGAACGACTAGGAAAAAAGGGCTTGAGGAATTCCTCAGCCCTTTTTTATTTAAGAAAGAACTTGGTTATCTATTCTGCTTCACCGACAACAGTAAAACGTTCGTTTATGTGCTGTGGATTTTCAATTTCATCTAAAACGGCAATTGCATAATCCGCATAACTGATATAACTTTCACCTTTTGAGTTTACAAGAAGATGATCTTTTCCTGACTTATAAGAACCCGTTCTTTTTCCTTCCGCATTAAATACGGCAGAGGGACTGATAAATGTCCATGTGATGTTAGTTGTTGTCTGTAATTCTTGCAAATTTCGTCCTTGACCTTTTGCTGTTGGTTTCACAAAATCAGGAAATTCAGGCGTATCAATTAGCTGAAGAGTTTTATTTTCATCGACGTAAAGGCTTCCAGCTCCTCCAACAACGATGATTCTTGTATCCGTTCCTTTCACTGCCTCGATTAAAGCATGCCCAGCATCGACATGCGCCTGCTCTTCTCCAAGTGGAGCGCCGAAAGCATTTACAACTACTTCAAACTGCTTAACATCATCTTGTGTAAGATCAAAAATATTTTTTTCGATTACCTCAGCGCTCGTATCTTTAAGTTTTGACTGATCCCTTACAATAGCCGTAACTTGATGTCCCCGACTGACTGCTTCCTTCAAAATAAGACCGCCTACTTTTCCACTTGCACCAATAATTCCAATTTTCATTCTTTAGTCCTCCTGCAAATATGACTTGTAATTAATTTGATTACCTGTAACTATTGTAGTTACACCTTGATTGGATGTCAACAGATTAAAAATATCAATTTTTATTATGATTAAGCTTTTAAGTTATAATATACTTGTAATCGAATGAATTACAGATGAACACACTAAATTTTTTTCTCCAATAAATAAGGAAGGTGCCTGAAGATGTCCATTAGCAGCAGATTTTCCGTTGGAATTCATATATTAACTCTAATTGAAATAAATAAAGATGGAGTAAGTTCATCTGAATATTTAGCACGAAGCGTAAATACGAACCCAGCCGTGATTAGAAAAATTATGGGGATGCTAAAAAAAGCAGGATTAATTATAGTACAACCTGGTATTGCAGGAGCAGAACTCGCAAAGGATTTATCGGATATTACATTGCTTGATGTTTATAAAGCGGTTAATGTTGTCAAGGACAACGAACTGTTTACCATTCACGAAAATCCGAACCCTGATTGTACTGTCGGAAGGAATATTCAACATACAATTGAACCACTCTTTTTAAGTGCCCAGACTGCAATGGAGAAGGTCCTCGAGAATGTAACCATTGAAGATGTAGTAAAGGATGTTATTGAAAAAGAGAAATGAACCTAAATGTAAGTAATTAGTAAAAGATATTCTTCTTTTGATTTATGCAAAAATTAAAAAAGACATACCCCATTAAAGGAGTATGTCTTTCATATTTGGTAATTATGCTTTACGAACGTTAGCTGCTTGTGCTCCACGTTGGCCTTGCTCAACGTCGAAAGTCACAGATTGGCCTTCTTCAAGAGATTTGAAACCTTCGCCTTGGATAGCTGAGAAATGAACGAAAACATCTTCTCCACCTTCGCGCTCGATGAATCCGAAGCCTTTTTCTGCATTAAACCATTTTACTTTACCTTTTTCCACTTTTGTTGCCTCCTAGTGTGTATGACACACATGTTAATACTATCCTTGATCTCAGTATCAAGACGAAAAGTTAAACTTATACTATTCTTTACACTGAACAAAAATAATTCTAATTAAGAATACCACTTATTCAAAATAATTACAAGCCTACTTTAGTGTTTTTTTAAAATAACTATTTGGGCTGCACTTAAACGACTTTTTTGTTCAACAGATCCGTAGCCTGATTTTCAGAAATCCCTTTAATAAAACCTAATTCACTGATGAAAATCTTCCTTGCGCTCTCCAGCAGCTGCTTTTCACTTTGATTAAGTGCCTTCTTTTTATTGATGCGCATTAGGTCCCGCACCACTTCAGCACATTCTTGAATATCGCCCGTTTTAAATTTTTCTAGGTTAATTTTATACCTTTCTTTCATGGAGAGATTGGTATCGGTTTGCCCATAATAAAAATTATGCAATACCTTTTCAAGCGTAATACTATCTGATACTAAGCGAATCCGTGATTTTTTTTCCTTACCAATAGGAACCATGACTTCCATTTTACTGCTAGGAATATTAATCACATAATACTGTTGTTTCTCACCTAGGATTTCCTTTTCTTCAATAGCCTCAATCACTCCGGCACCCTGCATCGGATAAACAATGAAATCGCCAATTTGAAACAACTACAGCACCTCCAAATTTAATACCTTTTTAATCGTATCATATAGAGAGGCTTTTATCAAATTTTTTATTTTAACACGAGTTGTCATATCAAGTCAATATATTTCTTTTCTGAAAAACTATATTTTTTCCTGTTTATTTTCTAAATCAATGTTAAATGTTTAGTAAGTGGCGGACTGCATAAGCAAACCCATTTTCATCATTTGTTTTCGTAATCATATCTACTTCCTGCTGAATAAAGAAAGGGGCGTTACCCATTGCTACAGAGGTAGTGGCCACTTTAAATTGGTCCAGGTCATTTCCACCATCACCAAATGCAAAAATCTCATCAAATTTTTGGTTCACCAACTCTTGGTACCGCAGCAAAGCGACTCCTTTATTCGCATCGGTCGAGGTAAACTCCACATTGTTCGGATGCGAAGAAGCCATTGACATATCAAATTTTCCCTCGACGGCTTTTTTTACTTGATCAATTTTCTCTAGCTGATCCACTCGTGATACAGCCATAACTTTATAAATTTTTAGATTTTCTTTTTCTAGAATTTGATCGTAATCATAATTTTGGAAGATCGGTGCGATTTCTTCAGGACTTTTATCTTGAAGCTCGGGATTTCTGCATGGAAAGCCGCCCTGATTGGTGTAGACCATGATCCATACACCGATTTCCTTTAAAATTGGCAGCAAATCTTTATAGATGGAAATGGGCAAGGAGGCTTCGTACAGGACATCTCCTGTTTTCGAATATAGTACCGTACCATTAATGCTAATAACCGGGAGTTTCAGCCTTCGCACAGCATCAAATTTTATGACATCTTCAAAAGCCCGGCCCGTGTTGATAATAATGCTATGCCCCTGTTCATGCAAGTCCTGTAAAACCTTGAAATTTTCTTCGGATATTTCATGGTTGGAATTCAGTAACGTTCCGTCTAAATCTATTGAAAAACATTTCATATTATTATTCCCTTTCTCATTTTGTAAGATAAAAAAAGCATACCCTTTTGCTAGAGTACACTTCAAGAGTTTATGTTTATATTTGTTCTACAAATATTGATCATTCATTTTACTTTTGCTACACCTAATGCGAAATGACTCCAAAGTATATCTTCTACTAATTCAGCTTGTGATTCTTCACAATCAATAATTAAGATTACTTCAGAATGTTTTCCTCTTAAAACTCTTTTCTTTTTCTTCATAACCAATTCCATAAAAAGACGAATCGCAAATCCAAGTACAAATCCAACAAAGGCACCAATCAATCCCCAATAAATTGGTCCCCAGGCTAATTTAAACCCCATACTTGCTCCAATAACTGAAAATGCTGTGGCTAGCGCCATTCCAATATCAATCAGGCTTGTTCCATCTGAGCGATGAAGATTATCAAAGATTTTACGGTCTTCTGCTCTATTATCCAAAGGAACAGCAAATATGCTTTCCTTTTTAATTCCTCTTTTTTCTAACGTTGAAATGGCCATTTCTAAAAATCCTGTGGTTTCAAATGTTGAAAATACCTGCATGTCGATCACTTCACTTTTTGTCCTTTTAGTATTTTGAAACCCTCCGATTGATAATTCTTGGTTAAGTGGAACCTTAGTTCCTTCTCGAAAAGCTTGTTATTCTCAACCGTATTAATGTAAGAATCATATATAGCAAACCCATAATGTGAAGGAATAAAAAGGAGCCATTCAGGTTTTAATACCGAGGTTGCTTCTTTAATTTTGCCTAAAAACAAGAGTACGATCGCCTCTTGAACATGTGAATAGTAAAAAAATACCACTAACCATATGATAACAAATAAAGCCGTTAAAATCCTATGTATATATAGTTGTCCCAGACCAGGCACAAACAAAGACCACATGACTGAAATGACGGGATTTCGGGTATCTAAGTAGTTAATCTCTAATGCTCCTAATGAGAACGTATTAAAACGGTGTTCCTCTCGCTCAGCTAAAAGATTGACCTTGTTCAAATCAACAGTTGTCCGATAACTGTCCCAAATAGCAAAAAGGTAAACAGGAATATACATAAGAAGCCACCTTGTATCTAACACTTCTTTTGCCATGTCAATTTTCCCTTGAAAGGAATAAATCATAGCAGAATTAACATGTGCATTCAGATTAACGACAACTTCCCAAATAAATAAAGCATATCCTCTAAGATATTTAGATAAAAGCATGTGCCCGAATCCCGGGAACGCTGCGGACCACCAAGCAATAATATAAGGATTTCTCAAATGCAGTTGAGTAGTTCCTAAAATACTAACATGGGCTTTATACCTTCTGGCAGTGTTGTCATTTGTGTAGCTATTCATAAATTCACCTTCAGGAACCATTTAATAGTAGGTTTCCAAATTTAGGATACATTTATTCGACTATAGGATTGAAACAAAAAAACCTTAGAAATATATTAACGGGTTTACTTCAGAGGTGCAAACGTAGTAAAACACATAGAAAAACGCACTTGAATTCACATAGGAATTCACAGTATATGAAATAATTATTGGAGGGTGTGTGAATTCTTTGTGATTTAGTAAGTGATTTACGTTGTAAAAACAAAGGTTATTGGATATTTATGTTAAAATGATATTATGGATACTGGAAAGTTTGTGAAATGATGTTCTTACGCTAACGAAGGCAGGATAATTGAATAAAGAAGATTGAAAGGAAAGTAATTCACAAAAAAAAGTGAGGTATAAAGGTGGACTTATTACTCTGGATAACTATTGGTTTCATAATAATCGGATTTGTTGTTCTCACTTCTATGAAAAAAGGTATGGAAAGTAAGCTCGCTTTTATAACAGCAAATATAGAAGACGAGGAAAGTTCAAAAAAATCAAAATCCATAATTTGGTGGATAGTGAGTACCACAGCTTGGGGAATAGTGAGTATGATTCTTATTGTTTGGTGGTTTCATAATCACTTTGGATAACTGTTGGTTTCAAATGTACTTCAACAAACGGGTACTTATGTTTAATAAGATAATACAAAAAAGCTTAGAGTTCAATTACTCTAAGCCTTATTGATTGCGAAATATACTGTTATTTGCGTTGTGAAATTTATGTTATTTGCTTTGTGATTAGGTCTGCGATATAAAATTTTGCACCTCACAAGTATACCCGTTAGAAATATATCTAAGGTTTTGTGATACTATAACAAAAATAACATTAATTAAAAATATCCCGCTTAGTAAACATCGAGCTAGCAAACCGCCACATTACTTTTGGTTTGGTCAACCATTGAATTTTTGCATCATTGTCCTGGTTTTCGAGCACTTTCTCTGCAAGGAATTTGGTTACCGGTTCTACCTTGTCACCCAAAATGTTAAAAATTTTCCGGTTGTGGTCGTCAAGCGATTTTCGTAAAAAATCTGTGGCGACCATCCCGGGACTCAGCGTACCGACCTTGATATTTGTCTGCTTGGCCTCGATTGCCAAAGAGCGGGTAAAATAGCTGACGGCACTTTTTGACGTTCCATACAACGTCATCTTTTCGCTCATCATGCCATTGCTGCCATAGCCCTCCATGTTAAAAATCTGTCCGTAGCCTTGTTTTAACATATGGTTAAAAGCCACATGGCAGCCATTCATGACACCTTTAAGGTTCGTTTGAATAACCTGATCGTACGCCTCTTTATCCAATTCCCAAAAGTACTTCCGCTCCTGGTCAATGCCGGCATTATTAATCCAAATATCAATGGTACGGAACTTTTGCTCGGCGTAATTCCATAATTGCTCCAAGTCGTCCCGTTTGGCGGCCGTTCCTGCAAACCCTTCCACTGTACCTGACTTAATTTCTTTTAGACTTTGCAATGCAGTATCAACACTTTTCTGTGATTGTCCATTGATCATGACCCGACATCCTGCCAATAAAAATTCCCGAGCCAGTCCGTAGCCAATTCCTCTAGTGCTCCCAGTAATGACAACATGCTTCATGTGCCTGCCAACTCCATTTCCATGAAAAAATCGATTACCTTCATTATAAGACTTTTTCCCTATGGACAAATGCTGCTGGCAAGCGTTAAATATTTAGATTTCGTGAACTTTTATAAAAAGATTTTAGAATTGTTGCTGTATTACAGTACAAATGCCTCTTCAAAATATGCTTTTGCTGTTTTTATCCCATTAATAAGTAAATCAATGTCTTCCTCCGTGTTGTAGAGATAGAAACTAGCACGAGCTGTTGCGGATACATTTAACCACTTCATTAATGGCTGGCAGCAGTGGTGTCCAGCGCGAATGGCAATTCCCTCTGAATCCAAAACGGTTGCCAAATCATGAGGGTGAACATGATCAACATTGAATGTAATCAATCCACCTCTTTGTTCAGGATCTTTTGGCCCATAGATGGAAATCCCTTCAATGGTGGACAGTTGTTCCAACGCGTAGCTGGTTAGTGTTCTCTCGTGAAGACGAATTTTTTCCAGTCCAATTTGCCCCAAAAAATCGATGGCAGCCCCAAGACCGATAGCTCCCGCTACGATTGGTGTGCCACCTTCAAACTTCCAAGGAACCTCTTTCCAAGTAGAGTCATACAACCCGACAAAATCAATCATTTCTCCCCCAAATTCAACCGGAGGCATATTTTCTAATAATTCTTTTTTGCCATATAACACGCCAATTCCAGTTGGACCCATCATTTTGTGGCCAGAAAACGCCAGGAAATCACAATTAAGATCTTGAACATCTACCCCAAGATGGGAAACACTTTGGGCGGCATCGATGCAAATGACTGCGCCTTGTTGATGGGCCAGCTTGGCGAGTTCTTTTATCGGATTAATGGTTCCTAATACATTTGAAACATGTGTAATTGAAATAAATTTTGTTTTAGCGGTGATTGATTTCTTCACATTGTTCAAATCGACCGTTCCATCTGATGACAAAGGAATGTACTTTAATACCGCCCCGATTTTTTTTGCGGCCTGCTGCCATGGGATCAGATTGCTATGATGCTCCATCTCGGTAATTAAAATTTCATCGCCCTCTTTGAGAAATTCCCTGACATAACTTTGAGCCACCAAATTTAACGAAGAAGTCGTTCCTCGTGTAAAAATAATTTCTTCCGTTTTCTTTGCGTTTATAAACGTTTTCACTTTTTCCCTTGCATCTTCGTATGCATCTGTTGCCTTCACGCCTAAAGTATGGACCCCTCTGTGTGGATTTGCATTGTAAGTTCGATAGTAGGTTGCCAGTGCATCAATTACCACCTTGGGCTTTTGTGAGGTGGCAGCGTTATCTAAATAGACTAAACGGTGTCCATTAACGGACTGATTCAAAATCGGGAAATGAGTTTTTATTTCTTTTAGGTTCATCTTTTATGCTCCTTTCACTCAATAATTTTATTTTGACAGCGAAAAGAGTATAATACAAATATAATTGTTCTTATAATAGTATAACTAAAGTGTTATAGGTGTGAGATTTTATGAATACCCATCATTTATCTGTTTTTAAAAGAGTCATGGAAACAGGGAATATTAGCCAGGTTGCAAAAGAAATCCATGTGAGCCAACCAGCGATCTCGATGATGCTAAAACGGCTTGAACAGGATGTAGGCGTCCACTTATATACAGTGGTTGGAAGAAATATAGCAGCAACAGACGCTGGTTTGACCTTACTGGAATATGCAGAAACGATTCTATCTTTAGAGGAGCAAGTATATCGAGCCATGGAGGAGTTTCAGCAAGGCAGCCGGGGAAGAATTGTTGTCGGTACTTCGCAAGTATTAGGGACCTATTTATTACCCAAAATGATCCTTTCCTTTAATCAAAGTCATACCAATATCACTGTCGATTTGGAAATAAGAGAAGATCAGGACATTGAAGGTTTAGTTAAAACCGGGAATATTGATATCGGGATCACCTTAACACCTCCAGAGGATCATTTTTCACTAAGAATACGGAAAATCTCTGATGATCAATTAATAGGGGTACAGCCTCCATTTCCGATTCATTCAAAAACTATATTTATTTCTTCTGACATTCCTTTTTTAATAGATGAGCTGGAGACAAAGATACTGTTTTCAACGGAGGCAGTAAAGCAGTTTGTAATCCAAGGAATGGGATATGGCGTAGTCTTAAAATCTGCGGTGGAGTTGGAGCTTTCTTGCGGGAAATTAAAGTACTGGGATGGATATGAAGCAAACTCCATGATAACCAATGTGATAACACGCCCAGCGGAACGTCTTTCTAAAAGTGTATGGTTTTTTTTGAACCATTTAACTGAAAATTAAATATGAAAATGTATACCAATTTGCACTGTAGTTTCAGTGCTTTTTGTTTTCAAAAAAATAGCCCAGCTCCTTATGGAACTAGGGCTTATTTGAGGTTTGTGCGAAATAAGATTGCTTTAGATTTAGCTACCATTTCTTGTTTATCGTTATAAATCGAACACTCCGTGTGAATTAACGTTCTTCCCAGTTTTTCAATTTTGGCATTTGCCATCAAGTATGTTCCAGTTGCGGGTTTCAAGAAAGAAACATTTAAATCAACTGTTACAGCTTGTTGTACACCGTCTTCATCCGCTGGCAACAGGTTTGAAACGGCTACATCAGCCAATGATGAAATAATCCCGCCATGTATAACCCCTGCACTATTAATGAACAGATCCTGAACGGGCAAGATAATTTGCAAATTATGATCATCAAGCTTGTTGTATTTTAATCCTAAAAACTCGTCAAATGGCTGTTTAATAAACATGTCATACACCTCTTATATATGCTAGATTTTGTATGTTTCATTTTAACATAATTACCCTATTTAGACTGAACATTCTGTCTTGTATGACGAATTATTATACTAAAATGATATTATATTTGCAGGGGGTCCGACAGCCATTCGTATCTGCCCTTTTAAAAGCTTAATTGAGTATTTTGGTCATGATAAAGTCCGTTTGTTCTTCATCCCCCATAAAAAAAGAGTGAGCTCCTGTTTGAACAAATCCCAATCTCTTATAAAAAGCAAGAGCATTTTCATTTTTTTCCCATACGCCTAGCCAGATTTTCTTTTTATTGCGTTCCGTCGCCATTTCTATCGCTTTATTTAGCAGAACTTTACCAAGCCCATGTTTTTGAAATTTGCTCTTTATGTAAATCCTCTCTACTTCAAGTGATTCATCGCCCATTTCTTCGGACTGGGCATCATCTATATTGACCTTTATATAGCCTGCGAGTTCATTGTTAAAATAAACAAAAAAGAATTGCGATGAACTATTGGATAATTCTTTTTCTAATTGGTTTAAGTTAAATGCCCTTTCCAAATAAGCAGCCATATTTTCAGGTGAATTCTGTTCTTTAAATGTCTCATTAAATGTTTCAATACTTATTTCTTGAAGTGTACGCAAATCCTCAAGGTTACACTGGTTTATTTGTATTGTCATGGAAATATGCAGCTCCCTACTATCATCAATAATTTCTTTTGTTTCCTTTATTATGTCGCCAATCGCCTTGATTGGCTACCCAAATAGTATCACCCTTCCGATTCGGGTAGCCAATACTGTTAAATAAAAAAAGCCAAAAATATGCACCATTAAAAGCATGCATATTTCCGGCTAATAAATCAATTATTTTTTGCTCAAATATTCATTTAGGAATTCTTTCGCTTTTTTACTGTCTGCCACCACTTTTAAACCAGTGTCAACTAAAGGACTTACCGTCGAAACAGCCTTCATTTTGTTTCCTTGGTAGAAGCTAATGAATTCATCTTGGTTTACAGAGTAAAGAATGGCTTTACGTAATGCCACGCTCTTAGAAACTTCGCGTCCATTCATGTTGAAGGCAAGGTAGGAAACCCCGTTACTCTTGTTTTGTTGCAGCGTTAATTTTTTATCTTCTTTTACTAGATTATATTTGGTTTCCGGCACACCATTAAAGATATGAATTTCGCCGTTCCGGAGTGTAGATAAAGCACTGTCTGCATCTTGGATGAATTTCACAACAATTTCATTTACTTTTGCTTCATATTCAGTACCCGGCATGTAAGCAGGATTTTTTACAAAATGGGCTTCATAATCATTTTTATAAGTTAAGATATATGGACCGCTAGCATAAAGGTGATTGTTGTAGCTTGCACCTTCTGTTATCGTTCTTTGATCGCCATATGGCACATCTTTGTTGATATCAAAGTTTGCTACATCATAGGTATTGATGCTTTCGACTTGTTTTTTCGAAACAATACCGGCAGATTGGTGAGCCAGATAGTTCAATACCTGCGGGAATGGATTCACAGTTGTGATTTTCACGACTTGGTACGCACTAGAATCGTTATTTGCTTGCGTTTTGTCGGTAACTAATTGCTTAATTTCTCCATTAATGCCCGCTTCTAATGCTTTACGGATGGTTTTGCCATCTGCTGTTTTTCCATCAAGCTCGCTTAAATCGTTAACGATGGAGATGGAGTCCATATTTTCATGAAGACTGTAGGTACGATGGTCCGGAACAGATTTTGAATCCTTTGCACGGTTCAGAGAAAAGACAACATCCTCTGCCCCAACACGTTCACCCGTATCTACCGCTTTTTTGTTGTTAACTGCCGCGAAATGAATATCATCGCGCAATAAGAAGTAGTAGTCTTTGCTTCCTTCAGCAATCGCGTGATTTAAAGAAAGTGAACCATCAGATACAACTTTATCATCGTCAGTTAGGTTTACCAAACGTACATACATGTTTGTATTTAACGTGTTGATAGAACCGTCATTCCCTTTAATCGGGTCTAGAGATGTTAAAGAAGCAATCTGCTGATGAACGATCAACGGCTGGGTAGCGCGTTTAGATGTGTCCACGAAGTCGTATTTTTCCCAAACTTGGGCCCTTGATTTTGGCAAGCGGACAGTTGATTCATTCACTACTTGGTTGTTCACCGCTTGAGCTTTATAGGATGTGAACATTGGGACAATGTAGGCATTGTCTAAAACCACGTGTTGTTCTAATTCTTTGTATGTTTTTTGGTATTCTTTAGGTAATTGCTTAGCGGCTTTTTCTACTAATTCATCCGCTTTTTTATCAGCAAATAAGCTATTGTCGCCATCTGATGTAAATAATGAACGAACGGCATAATCAGGGTTACCTGTTACAGTTGTCCAGCTATTTACCGATAAATCGTAGTTACCAGCTTCTTTTTGAGCTGTGAAGCTGCCGTAATCCGGTTGGATATTTAGCTTTACTTCAAAACCGTTTTTAGTCAGTTGGTCTCGCAAGATGTTCATACTATCTTCGCTAGTAGACATTCCTAAAATTTCAATCGTTGGTGCTTTTCCTTTTGGAGCTTGTTTTGCATCATCTTTTACATCTGATTCAGTTTTAACGCAGCCTGTTATAAATAACATGAATGCTGCTAGCAGAAAACCTAATTTCTTCATTTCTGTTCAACCTCCGTTGTGATTTTTTTAAAAGTGATCTATTGAAAAAATAAATCTACGAATCTAACTTTGGATCCAACGCATCCCGTAAACCATCCCCCAGGAAGTTAAAGGAAAGGACCAACAGAATAATGGCGATTCCAGGGAAGATAGCTAAATGCGGATTGGTTTCCAGATACATACTGCCGATTTTTAAAATATTTCCCCATTCCGGAATATGCGGTTCCACTCCCAAGCCTAAGAAACTTAAGGAGCTTGTAGCAATAACGGCACTGCCAATGGTTAACGAAGCTTTCACAATCATCGGGGCAAACGCATTTGGAACAATCTGTTTAAAAATAATTTTCCATTCGTTTTCTCCTAATGCTTTGGCTGCCTCAACAAATTCCAGATTGGAAACCATCAAGACATTCGCTCGCATCGTTCTTGCATATGTCGGAATCGAGCCGACGCTTAATGCTATGATTAAGTTAAAAGTACTCGATCCAAATGCCGCAATAATCGCAATCGCCAGCAAAATGCCTGGCACGGCATATAACACATCAAGTAAACGCATGATGATATTATCTATCGATTTTTGATAGTAGCCTGAGATGGCTCCTAAAAATCCGCCAATGACAAGTGGGATCAAGGTCGTCAATAAACCTACCACCAAGGAGATCCGTGCACCGAAAATGATTCTGGAGAAAACATCCCTGCCGAAATTATCGGTACCAAAGGGATGTGCCAAGTTTGGATCCAAAAGGAGTGCACCATAGTCGTTTTCTGTCGCAAAGGAACTGACAAAGGTTCCGTAGCTGGCGATTGAAATCGCCAACATTAAAAACACGAATAAAAATCCCAGCATGGCCGTAAAGTTGTTCGTCATGCTTATCCAGAATTTATTCCATTTATCAATGGTCGAAACATCAGTGCTGATTGATTTCATCACTAGGCTATAGCCTAAGATTAAACCGAAGAAATTCCCGGTTAAGCCAATCAAAAATGCGACAACGCCCAGCCATTTCAATAATGGCTTCACGCCCTGTTCCACATCCGCTTTCGCTAGGATGATGACCAAAATGAGTTCAATCACCATTGCCAAGATAAGCAGGATCATCGTTGGCATAAAAAGATTTGACACATATGGTTTAAACAAATTGAACAGGGAAATCGCGAAAACCAGAAATTGTGTCATGAACATATAGTAAGCAAGGGTATACTCAATCGAATTCTTCTTTTTCAACATGCGAAAGGCAAATGCCGCCGTAAAAAGATTCCCTGTAAATAAACTGAGCAGTTGAACAGCACTCAGAAGTCTTGTGCGCTTCTGAATCGTGCCATAGATCAATAAATCTTTTTTTAGAAGCAAGGCAATGGCCCCTTGCAGGATGGATGTAACAAAATAAGCAGCCGTTACCATCCCCCAGACGATACTCCAGGTCCCTTGTGCAAAATCATAAGCATTAAAGAGGAAGAGCAAAGTTAATGCGAACGAAAGACAAACTGAAAAATTTGCATTCTTATATTGTTGTGATTGTTTTAGGGCAAACTCCTGTTGTGTTGTCACTCCATTCACCTCTTAAGAACTTTTCATCTGAGAACGGATTCTCGGATTCAATAATGCATAGATAATATCAACCACAAGGTTTACAAGAGAGATCGTAATCGCAATATAGACAACCCCCGCTAAAATCGATGGAATGTCCGGAACAAATTGTTTATCAACGATATAGCTTCCGAGACCGCTAATATTGAAGACCTTCTCCGTAACGGCAGCGCCACCGAGCATTCCGCCAAACTGCAAGCCAATCACCGTAATAATTGGAATCATCGCATTCCTTAGGGCGTGCTGGATTAGAATTTTTCTAGGCTTAAGCCCTTTGGCCTTCGCTGTCACAATATAATCTTCATTGATGACTTCAAGTATGGATGAACGTGTCATCCGAGCAATCGATGCCGTCAGTCCTGTACCAAGGACAATGACCGGCATGATGATCGACAGCCAATCATTCGGTGAATAGGTTGCCGGTAACAAATGCCATTTAATCGAGAAGTTAAGAATGAAAACCAATCCCTGCCAAAAATTCGGAATCGACAACCCGATTAGTGCGATAAACATAAAACTGTAGTCCCAGATGGAATTCCGTTTCGCAGCAGAAATGATGCCGATTGGAATCGCCACCACGACAGCCATCAACAAGGAACATACCGCGATTATTAATGTAATGGGGAACTTATTGGCGATGCTTGCTGCAATGTTCTCATTTCCTGTGTAGGAAAACCCTAAATCAAAGGTGATAATTCCTTTGACCGCATCCGCAAGCTGCACCAAATACGGTTGATCCAGACCGTATTGATGATTAAATTCTTGTCGCTGCTCCATCGTAGCTGCCTCACCCAGGATGTTCGCTGCCGGATCTGAAGGTGAAAAATATAAAATAGTAAAAACGAAAATTGCTACCGAGATAATAACGAAAATCGTCATCACCAGCCGTTCGAGTATATATCGAAGCATCGGTCTTGAATAGCCCCATAAGAACAAGTACATCAGGATGCCCGGTATAAAACTAACCTTAACAAAGGCTGGATTTCTCAAACGCTCTCCAAAGAATGACAGATAAGAGGCATCTTTAATATTTTTCTCTGACAAACGAGCTTTAGCCATTTCCTCAGCTTGTATATCTGCTAGTTTTCTAGCTTCACGGCGCATCTCTAGCTCATCTATCGGCTTATTAAAATAGTTCATTTTACTTTTATATTGATCTTCATAACGGTCAATCCATTGGTCGTATACAGGAGACTGTTGCAATGCTTTCTTCTCTTTTTGGAGTAAATGCCCATAGGATGAAAGTTTATATGTAAGTTGATAAATGAGCCAGGTCACCAAATGGACAGGAAGTCCGAGCAGGATCAATAAATACTTGAATAATGGCTGTCTTATGATTCCTAAATAATTCTTTTCAAAACTAAACAATGATGGTTCATTATTTTGACCCTTTTCCGAAAGCAAATACTCACCCCCTTAGGACATTTTTTATTGTTGATAATTCCGAGTAGTTTAGTATATATTATATGTAACAGTGAAAAGTATAGTAATAAAATGATTGGATGTCAACTTAAAAAACACAAAATTATTAATACTAGAAATTGAGGCTATTCGACATGGACAAATTATTAACAGTCAACAATTTGCATATCTCTTTCCTTTCTAATAATGAAGTTTTCGAAGCGGTCAAGGGGGTTACTTTTGATGTCCGCAAAGGAGAAACACTCGGGATTGTGGGAGAATCCGGTTCTGGGAAAAGTGTGACAGCAAGGTCGATCATGCAGCTGCTTCCTTCTCCCCCGGCTTTGATGACAGAAGGCTCGATTGAATTTGACGGCAAACCTATCTCCACTTTTACCGATAGTGAAATGGAAAAAATCCGTGGTAAAGAAATCAGTATGATTTTCCAGGATCCGATGTCGTCATTAAACCCTACTATTAAAGTAGGTAAACAAATCGATGAAGTATTAATCAAACATCAGGGGCTTTCAGCAAAAGAGGCAAGGAAAGAATCTATCGAAATGTTAAAGCTCGTAGGTATAAAAAATCCGGAAGAACGCTACGATCAATACCCGCATGAGTTTTCAGGAGGTATGAGGCAGCGGGCCATGATTGCCATGGCCCTTGCCTGCCGGCCAAAGCTATTGATTGCCGATGAGCCGACGACCGCTCTCGATGTCACGATTCAGGCGCAGATCCTGCGTTTAATGAAAAAAATGCAAAAGCAGTTCGGAACTTCCATTATCTTAATTACCCATGATTTAGGGGTTGTTGCCGGGATGTGTGACCGGGTTGTTGTCATGAAAAATGGCGAAATCGTCGAAAGAAATACCACGGATAAGATTTTCTCCTCACCGGAGCATCCTTATACTAAAAAGCTTTTGAACGCCCTGCCTCGGTTAGATGAAAAGAAACATCCCAAGGGGGATATCGCTTTACCCGAAGATATCAATCCGGGCCGCGCATTAATTGAGGTACGGAAATTAAAACAAGTCTATCCGCTTGGCGGCGGAAGGACGTTAAAAGCGGTAGATTCGATTAGTTTTTCGATACAGCCAGGTGAAACGCTGGGGCTCGTTGGGGAATCCGGCTCTGGAAAATCGACAACCGGAAGACTGTTATTGCGTTTGCAAGAGGCAACGGAAGGAGAAATCCTTTATAAGGGAATGGCGGTCAACCGATTAAATAAGAAAGAACTGAAGCAGCTTCGCAAAGAAATTCAAATTATTTTCCAAGATCCTTATGCTTCACTTAACCCGCGTATGAAGGTACTGGATATTATCGGCCATTCCTTGGATATTCATAAATTGGTGAAAAACAAAGCCGAACGGAGGGCTCGTGTCGAGGAATTATTGGAACTTGTCGGCTTGGAAAAAGGACATGCGGATCGATTCCCACATGAATTTTCTGGCGGTCAGCGGCAGCGGATCGGCATTGCCCGGGCGCTGGCGGTTAATCCGAAATTCATTGTATGTGATGAACCGTTATCAGCATTGGACGTATCCTTGCAGGCTCAAATCGTGGATTTATTAAAGGACTTGCAGAAAAAGCTGGGGCTCACCTACTTATTTATTGCCCATGATCTTTCGATGGTCAAACACATCAGCGACCGAGTGGCCGTGATGAATGCCGGAAAAATTATTGAACTTGCCGAAAGTGAAGAGCTATACAGCAATCCGCTTCATCCCTATACGAAATCGCTGCTGGCAGCTGTTCCGGTTCCCGACCCAGCAATCGAGACGAACAAACTAAAGCAAGAAATGCCGGAAATGCCTCGTTTTGATTTCAGTCAACATGCTTTACAAGAGGTGAAACCCGGGCATTTTGTGCTAGCTTAATTTTGGGGGCAGTAGATTTGAATCTTAAAAGCAACCGCCGTCGTTTGATGGCGGTTGCTTCATGTTAAAATAAGCGCAGTCTTTCATTCATGCAACTGCTCCTTTATCCTATTATTTCAAAGCAATACAAATATTCTTCGCTTCCGTAAAAAACTCCATACTGTGATGGCCGCCCTCACGTCCAATCCCGCTCTTCTTAAATCCGCCAAACGGTGCGCGAAGGTCACGAACAAACCAGCAATTCACCCAAATCGTCCCTGCCCGCACTGCATGGGAAATTCGGTGTGCACGCTGCAGGTTTTGCGTCCAAACGACACCATTCAAACCATATTCCGTATCATTGGCAATTCGCAGGGCCTCTTCTTCTGTATCAAATGGGATGATCGTTACAACAGGTCCAAAAATCTCTTCTTGGCACATCCGTGACTTCGGATTTTCTGTCACATAAACGGTTGGTTCGAGATAATATCCATTTTGCAGATAGTCAGGAAGCTCCGGACGTTTTCCACCACAGATTAAAGCAGCGCCCTCTTCTTTCGCAATCTCAAAGTAACTCGTTACTTTTTTATAATGTTCTTCACTGACAAGCGGCCCCATTTTCGTGTCTTTATTTTGCGGGTCTCCCACTTTTAATTCCATTGCCGCTTTCTTAAACCTTTCCAGGAATTCTTCAAAAATGCTGCGCTGGACTAAAATCCTTGATCCGGCAAGACAGATTTGCCCTGAGTTCATAAAGGCCGCATGGATTGACCCAGGTATCGCTGTATCTAAATCTGCATCTTCAAACACGATATTAGCCGCTTTTCCACCCAGTTCAAAGGAAACTTTTTTAAGCGTATCCGCTCCATTTTTCAAAATCCTTCTTCCGGTTGCTGTTGAACCCGTAAAAGAGATCAAGTCAACTTCAGGATGTGTGGTCAGTGCCGTTCCTGCCACATTGCCCTGACCGTGAATCACGTTAACGACGCCATCTGGAATACCTGCTTCTTTGGCAATTTCACCAAGCAAAGAAACGGATAGCGGTGTCATCTCGGCTGGTTTAATGACAGCGGTATTCCCGGCAGCGAGGCATGGGCCAAGCTTCCAAGTTGTCAGCATAAACGGCACATTCCATGGAGTAATCAAAGCCGCCACTCCTACTGGCTCATAACGGGTATAGTTGATGTAATTTTCCTCCATTGGATAGGTTTCTCCGCCTTGCTTTTCAACAAAATCGGCAAAAAAACGGATATTGTGCGCTGCTCGGGGAACTTCGTGTTCAACGGCCGATTGATAGGGCTTCCCAACATCAATTGCGTCCAAGCGGGCTATTTCTTCTTTTCTCTCCATGATAATTTCGGCCATTCGGCGCAGTTTCTCACAACGCTCCGCTAACGTCATCGTCCTCCATGGGCCATTTTCAAAAGCCTCTCTGGCTGCCCGGCAAGCTTTATCGACATCTTGCTCGGTTGCTTCGCTAACCCTTGCGATTACCTCCTGTGTTGCAGGATTTTTCACTTCAAACGTGACACCATTACTCGATTTCACATACTGTCCATTAATATACAAACCCACTTCTCTTACACCAGTTTGAACGTTTGTCATTTTGCTACCTCATTTCTCTTCTTAACCGATTCCCCGGCAATTCCCCAGTGCTCTGGTTCTACCTCCTGAATCATGACGCGGACATTCTGGACTGGTGCCTCCAATATTTCAGAAACCAAATCGGTTACTTCACGGATTAATCGTTCTTTTTTTTCCGGCGGTCTTCCTTTAAGAATATTTATTTTAACAAATGGCATAAAACAGTTCCCCCTTCTACTTGACGTTATTCAGTGAATACTGCTTCTACCGAGCCGATTCTGTCAAAGCTCGCCGAAAAATGATCACCAGCTGCTATGGCAAAGGCCCCCGATAGCGCACCGCTTAACACCACTTCACCTGGTTGAACACTTTGTCCGACCTTATACAATTTATTGACCATCCAGGCAATCGCTCTTGCCGGATGGCCCATCACGGCAGCACCTGCGCCGGTCGCGACCACTTCACCGTTCTTCCTAAACACCATCCCCATCAGTTTTAAATCTAATTGATTAGGTGAATAAAACCTTTCACCAATGATAAAACGAGATGATGAAGAATTATCCGCAACTGCATCCGGAAGTGTAAAGCTAAAGCCTTGAAACCTGCTGTCAATGATCTCTACTGCAGGAGCGATATAGTCTGTAGCAGTAAGCACATCCGCCACCGTTACATGCGATCCTTTTAATTCCTTCCCAAAAATGAAAGCCAATTCAGGTTCTAGTTTTGCATGAATAAAAGGAGAAATGGAAATAGGCTCCCCTTCAAATAATTGCATGCTCTCAAGCAGAACGCCGTAAGACGGCTCATGGACACCCATCATGACCTGTTTTGCTTTACTGGTTAAACCGAGCTTGCGGCCAACCCTTTTTGTATTTTCTTCCTTACATTTAATTTCAATCAATCGTTCTTGTACTCTGTAGGCCAACGCCTCATCCAATTCAGGATATTGCTCGACAAATTTATCAACCGAATACCCATGTTTCTCCGCCTTGAATAGTTCATTGGCAATGACATCTACTACATCCGTTTTCAGCATATTTTTCACCTCATCCCCTTTACCGCTTAAATGTTGCGCTTACCGAGCCAATATGGGCAAATTCAGCAGTAAATGTGTCTTGGTCTTCAATTTCAACAGCGCTGGTCAGGGCACCGGACAGGATGATTTCTCCCGCTTTTAAAGAAACATCATATTTTCCTAGAGAGTTCGCAAGCCAGGCGACGGCACGTAACGGGTTGCCTAGCACAGCCGCGCCTGCTGCGGTTTCGATCATTTCGCCGTTTTTATAGATCACCATTCCGATATGGGTTAAATCAACACCATCAAGCTTCGTTGGTTTTCCACCGATGATGGCGCTGGCAGAAGAGCCATTATCCGCTACTGTGTCTTCAAACTTAATCTTCCAATCTGAGATCCTACTGTCAATTACTTCAATGGCGGGGACAATATAATCCGTGGCCTCGACCACGTCCATGATGGTCACATTCGGACCCTTTAAATCTTTCTTTAAAATAAAGGCAATCTCGCACTCTACTTTCGGCTGAATGTATTGGTCCAACGGAATCGTGTCTCCCTCGACAAACATCATATCGTCTAAAAGATGGCCGTAATCCGGCTGATTGACACCAAACATATTTTGTATCGCCTTACTTGTGGCCCCAATTTTTTTCCCGACAATCTTGGCACCGTTTTCCACTTTAAGGCGGGTGATCTCTAGTTGAGTTTGGTATGCTTCATCTACCGTTATTTCGGGATAAGTCACGGTTAACGGTTCAATCGCCTTCTTCGTTTCTTCCGCCTGAAGTAGCCTCGCCGCAGCTTCTTGTATCATCATCAAATTCACACCCTTGTTAAAAAACTTAATTAGACCTTGATCCCTTTTTTCGCAGCGATTTCAACCGCCACATCCAAAATCCAATCTTCTTGGCCAGCAATGGCTTGACGTTTCCCTAGTTCTGCCATGATTTCCGACACATTTACACCAAATTTTTCAGCGGCGTGTCTTACGTGTAACAAGAAGCTGTTATATACGCCTGCATATCCACTCGATATATTGTCGCGATCTAGAATCATTTGGGCTGGCAGGATGGGTGCAATCACCTCTTCTGCTAAATCCAATAATGCTGAAAGGCTAATTCCGGTGTCGATATTCATTTTATTTAAAACTGCCACAAGTATTTCTGTTGGCGCGTTACCAGGTCCTGCTCCTAGTCCCCTTAACGTTCCATCAATCTGATCCGCTCCTTCATCCAAGGCAGCCAATGTATTACCAATCGCTAATCCAAGATTATTATGAGCATGGAAGCCTACATCAATGGAAAGTGCCTCTTTTAATGCTGAGACTCGTTCCTTTACGCCCACAGGAACAAGAGCGCCTGCCGAATCCACCACATAAACACAATCCGCTCCGTATGATTCCATCAATTTTGCCTGTTTTGCAAGCACTTTACCTGATTGGGTGTGGGCCATCATTAAAAAGCCCACTGCCTCAATTCCTAATTCTTTCGCCAAGCGGAAGTATTGCTCCGTCACATCCGCTTCGGTACAATGTACAGCAATCCGAATGGTGTTGATGCCAATTTCAACCGCATGTCGCAATTCCTCACTTGTGCCGATACCCGGTACAAATAAGGAAGCGATTTTTGCCTGTTTTGCGGTTTCAACCGCTGTTTTAATTAAGTCAAATTCCGAATGAAGAGAAAATCCTTGTTGAATGGTTGAACCATTCAATCCCGCTCCATGGCTGACTTCAATGACAGGCACTCCCGCTTCGTCAAGTCTTTTGACTACATTCTTTATTACTTCAGGAGAAAAACTATGACTGACAGCGTGTGAACCGTCCCTAAGTGTTGTATCGGTAATTCTAGGAATTTTCATCGTTGGACCTCCTTTGTCTCAATAAATGCTTGAGCATACAATTCTCCAACCTTTCGGGCGGATGCTGTCATAATATCTAAATTGCCTGCATAGGTCGGAAAGAAATCTCCTTCTCCTTCCACTTCATTCATGATGACTACCATTGGCAATCGTCCCCAAGGCGTTTCACGGTAATCAACGAATGGTTCGCCTTTTAAGCGGTATCCAGGAACGTAAGAGGAAACTTCTTCGATCATTTCTAGGACCGATTTCTTTACAGCATCTACATCAAAATCGTGATCTTTGATGACGGCATAAACGGTATTTGTCATGGTGATTGGAGGCTCGGCTGAATTAAAGACGGGAATCGCCCGCGCCATGTTGGCCCCGCCAATTTTCATAAGGGCATTAGCTGTCGTTCTCGTGAATTCATCGACATTTTGTCTTGTCCCCGGCCCAATCGCAAGGCTGGCGACTGTGGCAATAATTTCTGCATAATGGACCGGGACTACACGGGAAACCGCATATACAAGTGGAGTGGTCGCCTGCCCGGCACAGGATACCATGTTTACATTTTTGGCTTCAATATGTTGATCCAGGTTTACCGGTGGGACCAAATAAGGACCAACCGCTGCCGGAGTTAAATCGACAGCCATTTTTCCTACTGAACGCAAGAGTTCCGCAGCTTGCAAATGTGCTTTTGCGCTTGTGGCATCGAAGACAATCTTAATTTCCGTATCCTCCAAAATATCTTTAATGCCTTCATGGCTAGTGCGAATTCCCATTTCACGTGCTCTAACCAATCCTTCTGAATCGGGGACAATCCCTGCCATGAGCGACAGTTCCAGATTCCCATCATTCTTTAAAATTTTGTACATTAGATCTGTTCCGATGTTTCCGGAACCTAATATGGCAGCTTTCACTTTGGTCATTTGCTGCACACCTTCCTCTCTTCCTCTATTGATTTCAATAATAATAGAGATAAATTGGCTGAACAATTTCGTTGTCCCTGTATAGTGGACATTTTCCGAATTTTTTATATAATCAAAATAAAGGGGCGTGGATAAATGGAAAAAGAAAATGCACTTTCTTCTGTAAGCAATGCCATAAAAATTCTTCGTTCTTTCAAGATGGAACAGCCTCAAAAAGGCGTTCGTGAGCTTGCAGCTGAACTGGGGTTAGGAAAAAGCAGTGTCCAGAGAATACTAGCAACATTGGCCAAAGAGGGATTAGTCCGAAAGAATAGCGAAACAAACAAATATGAACTTGGTTTATCCGTGCTCGAATTAAGTTCCATCGTATTAGGACATATTGATCTCCATACTGAAGCACTGCCGATCATTACAAAAATAGCGAATACCTTCAAAGAAACCTCTCATCTTGCTATCTTAGATAACCTTGAAATCATTTACTTATGCAAAGTAGAGGGTGAAAACTCGATTAAATTAGTCTCGCATCCCGGTCTTCACTACCATACCCATTGCACGAGTTCAGGAAAATTATTACTAGCATTTAGTGAACCTTTTCTAGTAGATTCCATTTTGAGAAATGGATTAAAAAAATATACCTCTAAAACAATCACTGACCCAGATATGTTTCGCCGAGAATTGAAGCAAATCTATCAAAAGGGCTATTCAGTTAGCAACGGTGAACTTCGAAATGATATTAGCTCTCTATCTGCACCGGTTCGAGATTATACTGGCAAAGTAATTGCAGCTATAAACTTAGTTGGGCCAAGTAATCGGCTTTCCAATCGAAGGGTTGAATTGATGGCACCTGAATTAATCCGGTCCGGGGAGTTAATTTCAGATAGAATGGGGTATTGGAAACGATGATCAGTACGCAGTTTTTTATTGAAACGGTGACCGGGACGTGTGTTTTTTACATGGCACTGGCACTATAAGCCTTTCATAGTGACCCGCACGAGAGTTTTTTCCTTGGCACGGTCACTATGAGCCTTTCATAGTGACCAGTACATGAATTTTTTCCTTCGCACGGGCACTATGAGCCTTTCATAGTGACCCGCACGCGAGTTTTTTCCTTGGCACGGTCACTATGAACCTGTCATAGTGACCAATACGGAAGTTTTTTCCTTGGCACGGGCACTATGAACCTGTCATAGTGACCAGCACATGAATTTTTTCCTTCGCACGGGCACTATGAGCCTTACATAGTGACCCGCACGCGAGTTTTTTCCTTAGCACGGGCACTATGAACCTGTCATAGTGACCCGCACGCGAGTTTTTTCCTTGGCACGGGCACTATGAGCCTTTCATAATGAGCGGCACGCACTGCGCCTTTTGATATTAAGATTTTGCAATTTCAGGAACGGTGACAGGGGTACCTCGTACCCACCACGATTCAGGGAATGCAGTACCAATCCATGTATCGCCATTCCCCGGTACATCCTTCATTTCCCAAATCACCGGTTCCCAAGCAGGGTCCAAAATGAGATAACCGGCGTCTCCAAACAACTCTATCCGGTTTCCTCCCGGCTCATAGACATACATACAGAACGCTTGGCTGATTCCATGCTTGTTCGGCGGTACCTCTACGAAAATATCATTGTCTCTTAGTAAATCTGCTAATTCATATAAATTTTGCGGAATGCCATACCAATAGCAAAGATGATGGAGTTTTCCCTGCATTTTATTAGGTTCGGGCATGAAGGCGATTTCGTGGACAAGGTTGGAAACGCTGATCCAGCTTCCAACAACGTTGCCGTTATCCTGAATTTGTTCCCTTAATCGAAAACCAAGGGCATCCAGCATAAAATCAGTATTTTTTCCTGGGTCAGCGGTCATGAGGTTAATGTGATCCAAGCGGCGTACCGGTACACCTCGATCTGGCCGTTTCGTAACCCGGTTCAATAATTTCGTTTTTTCGTTTTCTTTGGCCTGGTAATATTCCACATCATAGAATAATTCCATTAAATGACCATCAGGCGTTGTAAATTGGTAAGCCTCTCCATGGCCAAGGTCTCCCTCAATCCATCCACGGCCAAGACCTGTTGCCTTTACTGCCTCAACCCGCCGCTGAAGGGCCTGAGGAGAAATGGTCCGCCAAGCGGCATGCCCGAGACCGGATTCCTTTGATTCCGTAACCTTTAAAGAATGATGATACGACTCCTCATACGCTCTCAAATAGACAGATTGACCGGAACGGGCTGTTACACTCATGCCAAGCAATCTCGTAAAAAAGTCTACTGTCTCCTCTGGTTTTGGAGAAAAAATCTCCACATGAGCCAACTGACCAACATCAAAAATTGGTTCTTTAATCGTTTTCATTGTTACTCCTCCTCTTAAAATGGATAATGGGAACAACCGGATGAAACCGTTTACATTAAGATGAAATATTTATGACTTTTCGGTTACTTTAATAGTAAAAGAGATTGGTATTGCTAAAAAGGCAATTGTCCCGTTATGATGGACAGATAATAAAAATTTTTTAAATATTTTGAATTAAAACTCCCCTACCATTCAAAAATCTCATAAAGTTGAATTAAACATGTGATCAAAGCAATAATATTGATAGATGTTTAGGTTTACACTACAATGGAAGGGAAATTGTCTGAATTCATTATAGTAAGGAGTTTAACATGAAGCCGAAAATATTGATCTTGTTCTTCGCATCCATTCTGCTATTATCTGCGTGCGGACAAAAAACACTCAGCGAGCCTGTTACATTATTAAATCAAGACCTAGATGAAGTAACATTTCCTCAGGAAAAACCGACGATATTCTTTTTTATTACGTCCTATACCTGAGGACTTTGTGCACAGCAACTGGTTCAGTTGCATGAAAATCTCGATAAGTTTGAAGACATGGATGTTCAAATGTACATTATTAGCAAGGATTTACCGGAAGAACAATACCAATTATATAAACAACTGGAAGAAAATTATGGTCGCAGTCTCACCTTTGTTTCTGATCCGAATTTTGAATTAATTGATTTTATGGGGATGAAAAATGGCGATGTCGCTTATAGGGGCTACGCTATGATGGACCAGGATGGCAAGGTTGTTTTTAATACGATCAACGACCATTGGGGAGAGCAGATTGATAAAACTACTGACGAACTGAAAAAAGAATATAATGACCTCTAATATTACGCAAGATTTTTGCCCTGAAGTTATGCTTTAGGGCACTTTTTTTAAACTTTTTCGCTTGGTTCATTTCTTTGTATTTTTTAAGAAAGAAGGTCTATTTATGCCATTTTATGTCATTGCCATTTTCGTTATTGTGATGGACCAGCTTTCTAAATATCTGATTCGGGCCTACATTGAGATCAATGAAACATTCACATTGTGGGGAATACAACTTACACATATCGAAAATAGTGGGATGGCGGGAGGTTTATTTCAAGGCTATGCACGCCTCTTTGGAGTTGTCGCTGTCGTATTTGTGATAGTTGTTTTCTATTTTCGTAGAACCGGAGAAATGAAGGGTGCTCTTATTGATAGTAGTTTTGGATTCCTGGTAGGAGGAGCAATTGGTAACGGCATTGATCGCCTTTTGTTTGGGCAAGTGACAGATTTTATCATTCGCTCTGGCGGAATTCTAAACTTGGCAGACCATGCTATCGAGATCGGAGGGGTATTACTTATTATTTTTGGAGTCGTCAGCTGGTTCAAAAATAAGCACTAGATTCTCTGGATGGAGTATTCTTTAGGGTGAACTCAAAACTACATATATCAAAATAGCAAAGTACCATTAGCTTGAACACCAATGGTACTTTAAATAGTTATTTGATTTCAGATAGTCATTCTGTTTCACCGACAACTCAATTTGTCCATTTATATTTAAACTTCCCGATAAATATTAATTTCTGTACTTTCCCTCATTTTTCTTAGTTCGGGAACAAATCTCCTGATATGGTCACTCTGATTGTGCTCATGAAGTGCATCTTCATTCTCCCATTCCTCAATTGTGGTAAGGATGGTTGAATCATTGATGTCTTGATGATAGGTGTACATGATGCAGCCTTTTTCTTTTCTCGTTTCTTGGACAACCTCTCTGGCCAGACTCAAATATTCTTCGATATTAGCATCAGGTTTAAGCTTTCCCTTACATACCACTCTTATCATTATGTTATCCCTCCTTCATTTTTAATCTCCACTCATTTCGACGATTGCCTGATTTTTTCTTGTAATTTTTCGTAGTAAAGATCCGCATTTACAGGGAAATCAACGCTTTGGTTCATCCATGAGGATAAATAAATAGCATTGGCAATTTCTACACTATGTAACCCATCTTCACCAGGGGCAAGCAGAGGTGTTCCTTGCACAATGGCATGGATCCAATTTTGAATAATTCCTACATGTCCTGGATTATCACCATCCACTGGTACATCGATTCTATTGTATTCCGGTTTCCCAAAACCGCCTTTATACGTGGCGTTAAATTCTCGTTCTGATTGTGCCAGTTGGTAAAAAGTTAGGGCATTATTTTCTACTACCACTTTTCCGCGGTGACCGGCGATTTCAAAGCGATTGGTTCCAGGAGCTTCCCCGGTTGAAGCGATAAATACCCCTGTCGCCCCATTTCCATACTCAACATAGGCAGTCACATCATCTTCCACTTCAATATCATGATATTTGCCATAGTGACAGAATGCATGAACACGCTTTATTTCAAGACCGGTTATCCATTGCCACAAGTCCAGTTGGTGCGGAGCTTGGTTTAACAAAACGCCGCCACCCTCCCCTTTCCAGGTCGCTCTCCAGCTGCTTAAATCGTAATAGCTTTGGGACCGGTACCAATCTGTGATGACCCAATTGGTCCGTTTTATTTCCCCCAGTTCCCCCGCATGAATCAGTTCCCGTAATGTTTGATAGAGCGGGTTTGTCCGTTGATTTAACATAATCGAAAATACCTTGCCGCTCTCTTTGGCCGCCTCATTCATTTCGATGACATGCTTACTATAGACCCCTGCCGGTTTTTCAACGAGAACATGGATCCCGTTGGCGAATGCCTTTATGGCTAATTCAGGATGACTAAAATGCGGTGTCGCAATAATCACCGCTTCAATTCCTGATTCTTGAAAAAATGCATCTTCATCTTGGTAATATTGGACATCGCCTGTCACTTGTTCTTTCATATCAGCAAGCTGCTGATTTCGACCGCAAACAGCCGTTAACACGGCACCCTCTATCAGGCCCTTATCCAACTGAAGCGCATAGGTCCTGCCCATATGACCGATTCCAATTACACCGACTTTTATGTTTCTCATCATATTACCTCGCCATTGATCATACTTTTTATCCCAATAGTTCGTTCGATAGGAACTGCTTGGAGACCCTAATCTGGTACTAATGGAACACTTCTACTCATATTCTTAAAAAAAGAATACCATAAAAAGGAGTGGAAAGTTAGGTGATAAGAGTTAAAGTTCGTTTGCGGCCCATCGTTAGCAAGATCAATTTACCCACGGTTTTGAAAACAGCGATCCTCCCGGGTGACTCTGTTGAAAGATTATTTATTGCCACCCAAGTGGGCGAGATTTTTTACATAGACAATGGAGTGAGCAGGTCTTTTTTAGATATTCGCCCGCGAATCATTAAACTAGGTGCTTCGGACGGCGGTTATGATGAACGGGGCTTGCTGGGGCTGGCGTTTCATCCGCAATTTACTTATAATGGACTATTTTATCTTCATTATTCAGTAGCCGGATCACAAGGTCCTGGTGCTCTGACTGCTTCTTTTGAGCCCAACCCGTGTGATCCAAACACCTTAAACCTAAGATGGACAAATCGAGAAGCGCAATTTGATCATATTGATACAGTGGAAGAGTGGATTTTGCAAAATAATGGCCAGCCGCAAAAACGACGGACATTGCTTAACTTAAGAAGACCATTTATGAATCATAATGGTGTCAATAGCTTAAACTTTTCACCCGAAACGGGAAAACTTGTGTTAACAACCGGTGATGGCGGATCAGCATTTGATCCATTTAATTTAAGCCAGGATAATCTGGAAATCGCCGGTAAGATCATCGAAGTTGATGTGGTTAAGAATACATTTATCTCCAATCCACCTATCGTCACCCGTTTTAATGAACTCCCCCTTCCCATTCAGGAAACGCTTACGGTCATAGCCAAAGGGGTCCGCAATATACCAGGCATTTCCTATCAAAGATTCTATAACCAGTATGTCAAATATGCAGGACAAGTCGGTCAGGAATTAGTAGAGTCAATTTTTTCATTTGTTCATTATAAACCTATACCGGTTACACAGCTTGTCCGCGCTTCTTTAAGGACTATCGAACCCGTCGAGGAAGGGTTGATTAACTTGGGCTGGCGCGGATGGGAAGGCGCCTTTCCTACTCAGATTATCAGGCCTTGCCCTGAAAACCAAACTTTGGATGCGAAAACGATTGCCTATTACAATGAAGCAGTGGTAACCGGACCGATGCGTATACCGCCTCTAACCAGTTATTTTCACCAAGATCCTCGCCCCGATAAGTTTGCCGGAACAGCACTTACTGGTGTGCAGCCCTATATTGGCACACGAATCCCCGCGTTAACGGGGAGCGTTGTGTTTACGGATATTGCGCGAAGAGGAGAATCGGGTTCTCCGACTAGAGGGGTATTAGCTTATTCCAGGGTAAGAGCGGATGGCAGACCCAATGATTTTACCGTAATTGAACCTGATTATCCTTTTGGATCACAATCGGCTTATTATGTCAGCTTGGGAACAAATCGGGGGCAGACCAGACTGTATTTAGGAGTTTATGGTTCGATGACCGTAACGAATTTTAACCAAGGCACTGTTTTTGAAATTGTTCCGTGATTCATAAAATTCATCTGCATGCAAAACATAAATGAGAATCATTTGAACAGAATATAGCTTTGGAGGTGATAAACATGGGTGAAAACACAAAGATTTACCAGAACGTACAATTAGGCGGACAAAAGTCTAATGAAAAAGGAGAAGGCGATTCTAACCATAAGCGTTATGACTTTCCGGATAAAGAAGAACTCAAGAAAAGAAAATAGGAATGGTAAACCAGTTTGTACTAGTATTTCTATAGAGTAATTTTTCTGCTGGAATAAGTTGTTCGGATTCCTTGTTTTAAAGGATTTTCGAGCAACTTTTTTAATTTTTCAGGAATTCTAAACGATTATCCCATAAGACTTGCCTTATCTCTATTTATTTCATTATAATGGTAGTACAGGAAAATTTTTAATTTTCCAAAAATCCTTTTCATTCACTTCAACTATCTTTGGAATAATTCTACAATTTCTATTACTTCATCTATGACCTTCATTATTTTGAAAACCTTTTCCATCAGCATCATGGTCTACTTAAAGCATACCGTAAATTTTTCATCCTAATTTTTCAAAACTTATTTCTTTCAATTTGGATTCATAATTTATTATAATGATTATATAATAATTATTATAATAACTAAATGATAATTATTATAATTATAATATCTTAGTTTTTTAAACTAGGATACATAATTATATACTATTAATTTTACATAGGAGGAGAGAAGAAAAATTATGGATACTAAAAACAATGGCAACATCGAAGGATGCCCGTTTCATGGCGGTGCGACTAGCGTAAAATCTAGCGGTACTACAAATCGGGACTGGTGGCCCAACGCGTTAAACTTGAATATTCTCCGGCAGCATGATAAAAAGTCCAACCCGATGGGAGAAGACTTTGACTACGCGGAGGAATTCAAAAAGTTAGACTACACAGCTCTTAAGCAGGATCTGCGCGATCTTATGACAACCAGCCAAGAATGGTGGCCTGCTGACTATGGCCATTATGGACCTTTCTTTATCCGTATGTCCTGGCATGCTGCTGGTACCTACCGTGTGGGTGACGGACGTGGCGGCGGCGGAACAGGCAACCAACGTTTTGCACCGCTTAACAGCTGGCCTGACAATGCCAGCCTTGATAAAGCCAGACGACTACTTTGGCCAGTTAAGCAAAAATACGGCAACAAAATTTCTTGGGCTGACTTGCTTGTTATGGCAGGCAATGTGGCGATTGAAGACATGGGCGGTCCAACCATAGGTTTTGGAGCAGGACGTGCAGACATTTGGCATCCGGAAGAAGATATCTATTGGGGAACTGAAACGGAATGGCTAGGCGATAAGCGTTACACCGGCGACCGTGAGCTTGAGAATCCGCTGGCTGCCGTACAAATGGGGCTTATCTATGTCAATCCAGAAGGCCCGAACGGGAAGCCAGATCCGATTGCGTCGGCCCGCGACATTCGTGAAACCTTTGCCCGTATGGGAATGAACGACGAAGAAACCGTAGCTCTTATTGCAGGTGGCCATACATTCGGTAAGGCACACGGTGCAGGAGATGCCTCTCATGTCGGCCGGGAGCCAGAGGCTGCCCCTATCGAAGCAATGGGCTTGGGCTGGCAAAATTCATATGGCAAAGGTAAAGGCCGCGACACCATCACTAGTGGCATTGAAGGTGCCTGGACTGCCAACCCGACACAATGGGATAATGGTTATTTTGAGCTATTGTTTGGCTATGAATGGTGGCTGACAAAGAGTCCTGCCGGTGCATGGCAATGGCTGATTGTCGACCCTGCTGAGGAGCATCTAGCACCAGACGTAGAAGATCCATCAATTAAAGTACCAACGATGATGACCACGGCAGATATGGCATTGCGACATGATCCAGAATACGAGAAGATTGGTCGTCGTTTCTATGAGAATCCGAAAGAATTTGCAGAGGTATTTGCCCGTGCCTGGTTCAAATTACTGCACCGTGACATGGGTCCAAAAGCAAGATACCTCGGTCCAGAAGTTCCTGAAGAAGATTTCATCTGGCAGGATCCTGTACCAGCCGGTAATTATGATTTAACAGTCGCTGATGTAGCGGAACTTAAGGCTAAAATCTTAGACTCAGGCCTTACTGTCAGCAAGCTAGTAACAACTGCTTGGGCTTCTGCAAGTACCTACCGTGGCTCCGATCATCGCGGCGGTGCCAATGGTGCCCGCATCCGCCTTGCTCCACAGAAGGATTGGGCAGTAAATCAACCGGAACAACTGGCTCAAGTGCTTCAAGTGCTAGAAGGCATTCAAAATGAATTTGAAAAAGAAGTTAGCTTGGCCGATTTAATTGTTCTTGGCGGTTGCGCCGCAATTGAAAAAGCTGCCAAAGATGCAGGCTTTGATGTTACCGTTCCTTTTGCCCCTGGACGCGGCGATGCGACCCAAGAGCAAACAGACGCAGAAAGCTTTGATGTGCTAGAGCCTGTCGCTGATGGTTTCCGCAACTACCAAAAGCAACAGTATAGCGTTAGTCCGGAAGAACTGCTAATTGACAAGGCTCAGCTATTAAATCTAACTGCACCAGAAATGACGGTTCTTATTGGCGGAATGCGTGTTCTCGGTACCAACTATGGCGGTACAACACACGGTGTATTCACGGAACGTCTAGACCAGCTCACGAACGACTTCTTTGTGAACCTGCTTGACATGGGCGTGGCGTGGAAGCCTGCAGGAGAAAATGTCTATGAAGGACTCGACCGTAAAACGGGTGAAGTCGTGCGTACTGCGACGAGAGTCGACCTCGTGTTCGGTTCAAACTCGGTTCTTCGTGCGATTGCCGAAGTTTATGCACAGGATGATAACAAAGAAAAGTTTGTGCGTGACTTTGTCGCCGCCTGGACCAAGGTCATGAACGCTGATCGCTTTGATCTTAAAACTGCTGACGTGAAGAAAGCTCAACTAGCCGGTAAATAAATATGTAAAAAGAACCGCCGTCGTGTGACGGCGGTTCTTTTTTTATTCTCAATGATCTTTAAGATATTTAGTTAGAACGTTCTGCTAACCAGTTGCCAATCGTAGGATACGTTATTTTATTGGCCTGACTGCCAAAGGTAATGGAAGTATGGCCAACCGGTAAATTCTTGTATTGTTTATCCTGGCTAGAGATCGCGTCCATTAATGCTTCGACCATATGCGGCTGGGCAATTATGTCGTTTTCTCCTGCTAGATTAAGAACATTGGCTTTGATATTCTTCAAGTCTACTTTTTGGCCGCGTACAACAAGCTCCCCTTTAATCAGCTTGTTTTTCTGGTAGAAATCCCTGATCCACTGACGATATGCTTCACCTGGGAATGGAATGCCATCGTTTAACCATTTTTGAAGAAGCTTAAAACTTTTTACGAACTTTTCATTGTCCGCCCGATCCACAAGACTGACATAAGGCCCATAGAAGCTTGCCATCGGTTTGATTAGTTTGTTGCCAAAGTCAATCATTGTAGGAGGAACAACCCCAAGGGTGTCTACTACTTTATCAAGATCAAAAAATTTCTCGTTTAGCATGGCGCCGTAAGTACCTGAATTCTCAAAATTAAACGGAGTTGTCATAAATACAAGATTTCGAATCGGCAATTCAGGATGCAATGCCGCAAAAATAGACGTCATTGTACCGCCCATGCAATACCCAAGAATGGACACTTCTTCAACATTAGACTTTCTCATTACTTTTTTAACAGCCCGCGGAATGTAATCCATAATGAAATCATCGAGTTTCATATTCCGGTCTTCATATCCAGGGGTGCCCCAATCAAGAAGGTAAACATCAAATCCCTGATTAACCAAATATTCTATCAAGCTGCCGCCTTTTGTTAAATCCAGGATATATGGTTTATTAATGAGCGCGTACACCATCAGCAATGGAATCTTGTGTTTTTTAGGCTGGTCGGATATGTAACGATAAAGTTTCGTTTTATTTCTCGTCCAAACGATTTCCTTTGGTGTCGGAGCTACTTCTGGTTCGGCATCGGTGGTTAGCACTTGGGTAGCCCGATATACACGGTTAAATAATTGCTTTAATTCTTTTGGGTATAGATCGGTGTATTTTTCCCAATCATTGGTCATAGGAACACTAATGACTACTCACTCCTTATCAGTTTTAACGTTATACAAACAATATTAATAATTTACATCTACATGAAAATTACATATATAGGGCGCGAGTAAACTCATATTGTCGACCCGTTATGTAAGTCCCGGCTTTATATAAAAAGCACGACACCTCTTGTTTCCTTTTGTCTATTTTGATCCTTCCGACGCCTTTAACAATGCAAGAATTTGATTCACTTTATTTTCAAGACTCTTTATATCCTTTTTGATGGAAACCATTTCCTCCTGGAGGCTGGCAGCATGAGGTTGATTTGCGCTGCTTTCTTCCAACAATTCTTCTAAGCTATCAACTTTCGCATCCACATTGACAATCATGGAAGAAAGACTGGCCAAATCGTTACGTGATGGAATGTTAACTAATTCCAGGTATTTTTCCGTAGTTTCATCGATCATTTTTTTGAACATTAAATTCATTTCCATGACTTGAGCAATTCCTTGTGATGGGAAATTCTGCGTGATCCTTTCATCAAACATACTTGTAGACTTTGAATAGAAATCCTTCCAGATATCAAAAAGATTGGTTTCCATGCTCATTGTTCTTCTCCCCTATTCGTAAAAATTTAACATTCTTATCATACTAATTACTGGAAAATAAATGAAGGAAAAACATTCGAAATTATCAGAACAAATTATTGCTTTTTTTGACAAACTTTACACATTTTTTAATTCCATCAGGATATCTATTCGTACATTTCAATTTACGTAATTAGGCTATTTTTAATATATAAAAATAAAAATACCGCAAATATCGTAGTCCTATTTTAAAAAATCATAGTACATGGGATGTTTGAATTGTTCTTTATTTAAGATATTTAACATCTTATTGCAATATATTAAAATATAGTTACCGGAAAAGTATCTATAGGATTAGCGATTTACATTTTGATGAAAGGATTTGTGTACGCGCAAATAGATTTTTGTCGAAAAGTATTTGTTGAAAAATGTTCTCCTGGGAAAGAAAGGGTTTTCACTATGAATAACCGCCGTCAAACTAACGGTGGTTATTTTTTTACCTTTCAGATAATCATTACTCCACTACACCATGTCCAATCAATTTAACATCTGCTGAAACTTCAAATTTCGCATTTTTATATTCTTCATTCCACTTTTTGTAATCAAAATTTCGTGTCCTTGTTTTTGCGAAGTGACCAAAGCCGACCGGGTCAATGTTTTTTCTTTGAAAATCCTCAACCAACATTTTGCATTCCTTTGAGATTTGTTGTGCTAATTTGTTCTCAATTTCTCGAATCTCGCCTTTCTCAAGGATCCTTTCCTGATGCTCGGTAAGATCTCCCTTTAATTTAATCTTAATCGAGAATGTATAGGGATTCCTTCCTTTCAGTCTTATGTTTTTCTTTAACCCCATACTTTTGACAGTAGATTCTCCATGAGCCTCCTTCACTTTCACTACCCCCAATGTGTGATGGTCTACAAGGAGCTTGAAATAATACATTTTATTCTCATGGAGAATGTCAACGAGCTTTTCATCTTTAAAAAGGGCTAATCCAGATATCGTCACTAAATTACGACTACTCTTTTTAAGCATTGGTAAATAGGGATCCATCCCTTTTTGGTAAAACGCAGCCAGAAATCGATGAAGATTGGTTAAAGGCAAATTTTGTTGCTCCATATTATGTTCTAGTAACTGTGTCAGGTATTGGGCGTTCCCGCGATCACCATATTTTCCTTTAAAAATATCTATAGCTTGCCCATCTACTACAGCCAATTGAACCCTTGCACCCACACTTGGATCCCGCAAAAAGACGTCTAGAGTTTTAATAAGTCCCTCACGCGCGACATCCTCTCCAAAAAGAGCGATATCAAGACTTCCGCTGACAATTGGCTGTGATGCTTTTTTCTGCATTTCAGATACCAAATCCCGGATCACTTTTCCTTTGGCCTTAAATGTAAAATTCCCGAATGACTTGTCTGGCTTAAACACGGGAATCATGACACTCCCAAGGAACTGTTTCTCACTTTTATCAATTCCGATGCCAGTGGCAATATTTACATCATCAATTACCTTTTTTTCCACGCATCCAGGCAGAATTGTCATACACAACAGTAACGTTACAATAAAGCAGGATTTTTTCACTTCGCTTTCACCTTCTTTTTAATCAGCAGTAAAAAATAAAGAAGAGGAGTGTAAATATAAGCTAAGGAAAACCCAACAATTGCCGTATAGTTAAACAGGAAGTTCAGTCTTTCACGAGTAGGAATGAGTACCACCATCACCAGACATACCAAAGCAATAAAAATAACCGATTTTTTTTGATTAATATGAAAAATACGTTTGGTCACTCTGCTTGCTACCCATAAGGAAAGGGCTATACTTGGGAGCATAATCAAGGTCCAATTGGCAATTCCCAAATACTCAAACCTCTCAATTATTGGAAGCCGGACAATTTTCCACATTTCCAATGTTGCCCATATTGATTTTTCAAGCAAACCCAGCGGAAAATAGGCAAAAGTTATGACAGCTAAGGCCGTGTAAATGAAAGTGGTTGACAAAAGCCCGATATGAACAAATTTCTTTGATTGTTTTGGTTTCTTAATAAAAGGGTAAAAAAATAATAAAACGTCATATCCCAGGTAACTGAGTGACATGTGGTAGCCGCCTTTTACTAGTTCAATAAAGGAATGGTCCATAATCGGCAACAAATTGGTAAAATCCCCATACTGTAAGGCAAAACCAAAAGAAAAAAGTAAATAAAAAGGTATTACCATTCCGAAAAACGAGATTCCTGCTACGGTCCGAAAGCCGCCAAAGACAATATAGATTCCTAAAAGTAAGTAGATAGCTGCGAACCAAAACGGGCTCAGACTTTGAAACATCCAAGTGCGTATAATTTCATAAAGGCCGCCAAGTGTCCCTGCACACGTAACCGTATAATAAAAGATAAAAAAGGTATTTATGCTGTTGCCGATTATTTTTCCGAATAAGTAAACATTGGCATCCAGTATATCCCCATTTACAGTCTCACAAATCTTATACATCATCCACACGATGATGTGGATGGTCAATCCCGCCCCAATAACCGAAATCCAGGCATCTGTGCCAGCATCTGTGGCAATAATGCGCTGGAAACCTAGGACTCCTATTCCAATCTGCATAGAAACAATGACATACGCGGCCATAAATGGTGATATTTGGAGTCTCTCCTGGATGGATCCCTGCATCATTGCTTCTCTTCCTTCCTTTATTCATCAATGTCCTTCTTTTTATGGGCCTTTTCCTTGCTAAACCGGATGGGGTCATTGGTCCTTAGATACTGCGGACGTTTCGCCTGATTTTTAAAAGGCAGCCGGAATAAGGCATCTTTAAAATCTCTCAATCTTAGAGGGAATATTGGCTCCATAAATGGAAGGCCTAATGAAGTAAGCCGCAGCAGATGTGTAAGCAAAAAACAAAAAGCAATCGTAATCCCGACTAATCCCCATAATTCGGCCATGATCAGAAACGGAAATCGCAAAATCCTGATGGTATTACTCATTTGATAGACTGGAGTGGTAAAGGAAGCGAGTGCAGCTAGCGCGATTAAAATTAATAGAACATTACTTGTAAGCCCCGCTTCCACTGATGCTGTTCCCAAAACAATACCGCCCACGATACCAATTGTCTGGCCGACCTTAGTTGGCAGCCTTGCCCCTGCTTCCCGTAGAAGTTCAATCGTTACTTCCAAAAACAAGACCTCAAGTATGGGGGGGAAAGGGACAACACGCCTTGAGGTAACTAACGTAATTAGTAAGTCTTTTGGAATCATTTGATAGTGGTAAGTCACCACTGCAACATAAAGAGGTGTAACCATGATCGAGAAGATAACCGAAAATAAACGGATTAATCGAATAAAGGTTGCAAGAATCCAGTTTAGAAAATAATCTTCGAAAGAGTTAAAGAACTCCGTCAAAGAGGTTGGCCCGATTAAAGCATGGGGTGAGCCATCAACCAGTATAACCACTTTCCCCTCAACCAGGCTGGATGACACACGGTCAGGCCTTTCTGTATCGAGCAGCTGCGGAAAAGGAGAGTTCCCATTATCGGAAATCATCTGAGTAAAATAGGAACTGTCAGCGATTTCATCCTTATCAAGATCGCTAATCCGTTGCTTGACAGTATTGATTATTTCCTTATTTGTAACCCCTTCGATAGACAGGACACACACCTTGGTTAACGATAATTTTCCAACTATAAATTCTTCTATGATGAGTTTCTTAATTGGTAAACGCTTGCGAATCATATTTATGTTCTGGTCAATGGGTTCTACAAAGGCTTCTTTCGGACCTACAACACTAAATTCAATCTCGGGTGCTGAAACCGACCGGACAATTTGTTTCGGTGAGGAGATGAAGGCAAACTCCTTTTCCCCCTCTAAGGAAAGCATGACAGCACCTTTCAGCAGCTTTTCAGGGATATCTTTAAAGCTGCTTGATAATTCTACATCTGCTAAAGGAAGAAGCTTTTTAACATCGTCTATCTGATGAAACTCGCCCTCGAGTAAAGGCGGTACAGCATTATTATCCATCACCTTTTCTTCGACAAGTGTAGATAAGTAGGTAAGCGTAAATTTTTTGCCTGACTTTTGATTAAAATAATAGCTCTTTTGATAATCCTTTGATTTAGTAAGCTCCTTTTCCCAGTCTTCGGTTTGATCCTTGCGATGCTCACATTTTTCCAGGCTGCTTTGCTGGTCTTTTTGGTTATCGAGTGTGTATTTCAACTTACGAATGTGTTTTTTTGATTTGAAAAAATTAGCCATATTAGCACCATTTGGAAAGTTTTTCTTTATCTTTTCCGAAATAGGGTAGAATATCCTTTTTCCATTAAAAAAAGCCAAAAATATGCAAAATGAATAAAGCATATTTTTGGCTTATTTATATTTTAGGTGACGGAAACTAAGACTTAACCGCTGTTGCGCTGCCGCGGATGATTAGTTTTGTATGAATGGTCACTTTTTTACATATTTCTCGTTTGGATGCGATTCTTTCAAAGAGAAGATCAACGGCGGTTTCCCCCATTATTTCGGTATAAAGTTTGACCGTTGTTAACGGCGGGACCATGTATTGAGCCGATGATACATCGTTAAACCCGACGATGCTCAGGTCATCCGGAATTTTCACGCCCAATTCATAGGCTGCTTTATAACACCCGACTGCAATCGAATCGTTTGCAACAAACAAGGCTGTAGGTTTTTCGTCCCCGCTTAGCATTTCCTTTAGGATTAAGTATCCATCCTTTGGATTATACCCGCCGATTTTGACAAACTCCTCTTTGAAAATGCCCTTTTCCTTTAAATAGGACTCAAAAACATCCTGGCGCAAATCTTTGAATCGGTTTCCGTACATATCGGTTTCAACCCCGCCGATGAAACCAATGTTTTGATGGCCTAATTCCATTAAATAATTGAGTGCATTTTTGGTAGCGGAATTGAAATCAATAACGACAGAATCAAAATAGTTCTCATCAGGGTTTGCATCGACAAACACGGACAGCTTAGCAAAACTCTTGATAAACTCAATATCTGCCTTCTTAAACGTTCCAAGACAGATAATGCCGTCCAGCTTCGAAACACTTCTCTTTGTATCGTCCTTGTTGATTCTATATAACTCCATCCCCATATTCTCAAGCTTCTTTTCCAAAGCGACCCGAATGGACAAGTAGTATGTGTCAATCAATTCCTCTTCCAACGAATAGGAGTAGTACAGGCCGATGAGCCCCTTCTTTTTTGGTTTCTTCTTTTTCGGGGTAAAGTCATAATTTAATTCCTCTGCCGCCTCAAAAATTCGCTTTCTCGTCTCCGGTGTAACATTCAATGTTTCATCATAATTTAACACTCTTGACACTGTCGCGATTGAAACCTGTGCTATATCAGCTATATCTTTAATCGTTGCCATTGTGCATACCTACTTAACTCTAATTTAAATTCTTATTATTTCATCCAATCAACATGTGGATTTGAAATAATATCGTTTACGAAACTGGTTCCTCAATCGTTTCTTTTTTGAAAAAGTTTAGCTTCGTTTCGGAAATGATAATAGCGCAAAGAATCAGGAGTGCTCCAATGATCATTTTCAAGGTAATAACCTCGCTTAACAGGATAATGGAGAATACCATACCCCATAAGGCTTCGGTCGATAAAATGATGGCTGCATTTGTTTCGGTTGTAAATTTTTGCGCAAACGTCTGCAGCAAAAACGCAATCGTTGTCGAGAAAACACCCAAATAGATCACATTGGAAACCCCTTCGACATTCATCGAAAAGCTTGTTTCCCCTTTGAAAAAGACGACAATCATTCCTAAAATCGCTGCGACCGCCATTTGAACAATAGTCAAAAGAACCGGATCTTCGTCTTTTACAAACTGTGCAGTGTAGAAAATATGGAATGCAAATCCCACCGCACACAACAAGGTAAGCAGGTCCCCGAAATTCACTTCAGCCGTAAGCTTTAACGAGATGACACCGACACCTGTAATCGCCAGAATCGCTCCAAAAAGCTCAAACTTATCCATTTTTCGCTTATAAATAAAAAATGCAATAAACGGAACAATCACCACATTTACCGCAGTGAGAAAGGCATTTTTTGATGGTGTTGTATACTGTAATCCTACGGTTTGCAGGGCAAATGCCAAGTATAAAAATATTCCGATAATGGAGCCCTTTATAATCGTGCTTTTCTTCATCAGTTTAAATTTCTTAAAAAATACAGCACTTAACAGCAGTACCCCTATCAAAAACCGGATCGCTAAAATCTGGTATGGCGTATAATGCTCCAGTGAAACCGCACTGGCCACAAATCCGCTTCCCCAAATGACCGCTACAATCGTAAGACTTATTTCCCCAATGTATTTACGCATTTCATCATCCTCTATTTCTTCTCTACTAGTTCGAGAAAGACACTCGATGTCCACGTAAAGGAGGTATCGACGAGTCCCTTGCCGGAGAATGGGTCAAAATTCTCTGCCATACCGCCTGCTAGCGTAAGATTTATAAACTTATCGCGAATTCTCTCTCCCATTTCACTGTAGCCAAAACTTGTCAAAGAATCAACAAAAAGATAAGTAACCGGCGCCCAAATCGGACCGAGCCAGTAGCCATTTTCTTTGTAAAACGGACTTGATGGCATTTCGGTTGCCAAACCATATGGGGTTTCAAAGTTTTCCGCCAGATCAGTAACAAGCTGATCCATGACAGCTTTATCCAAACGATATCCAATTAAAACAGGCAATCGCAAGATCAAACTAGAACGGATGTTAATCTTTTCGGCATTCCTTCCAACCCGTCCAAAGAATCCATTCTCATCATGAAGCCGCTCCATCAGCAACGCAAATAGAGCATCCGCCTTTTCCGTAAATCGCTTCCCTTCTGCCTCTTCTCCAAGCATCTCGGCAAACCGAGACAGACAATCATACGTTCTGATTAAAAAGCTGGCCAAATCGGGGGCTTCGACCGGCATTCCTTGATGGAACAATGAAGCATTATCCCAGCCTGAATCATTTCCATGCTTGTAATGCGGAAGTCTTCCTTCATAGGTTCTATATGAATGATAATATTCGACCACTTTCTTTGTAGACTGGTAAATCTCCCGCAGCCGATGTTCATCTTTAAAATAGTCGTTCCGCTCCATCAGCTTTTCATATACATACGTAAAAATCGGCGGTTTAATGCAGTTATAAGATACAAATTTATCATTGACAAAATCAGGATATGTTCCGGATTCGTCCTGGGTATCGAGAAAGATTTTTAACTGAGAATAAGCAAGCTCCGGATACTTTTCACCTAAATGCAGCGCATTAAAACAGTTATCCCATGACCAAATATTGTACATCCAAAGCTTAGACATATACATCGCATAATCTTTAAGGTGGCCATGAGGGTGAACCACACTTGACCATGTAATATAGGCAGCACGGTCAATTGAAGACTGATAAAACTCGCTGGACTTCGCAACGTTTTCTTTCCATTCATGATAAAGCTGTTCAACCTTTTCCTTCCCTGCTTCAAAGCTTGCATATGGCTTTTGTTTATAGACAGTACGATAGCTTTCAATGACAAAATGGCCATTTTTCATCCGGATGTCAATAAAATCATTTCCGATCACATTCCAAGGCGCCTCAACCTTTATCTCGCCCGACAGCCTGCTGATCATCAGCTTTAATTCCTTCGGATAAATGTGGTATTCGTACATCCCGTCCTCATATTCATGTAAAGTATCGTACTTCACTTTACTCGCCTGCAAACGAACCTCCACTCCGCTTGTATGAATATGAAGTTCATCCTCCTCAGGAATAATGATTTCCGCATATTTCTCTTCGTTGTCGATTAACTGGAAGCGCAAAGAAGTTTCCGTTGCGAAAATCTCAAACGCCTTTTCAACGCCTTCCTGTAACAAATTCAATTTAAACAACTTTGATGGGGCGTCATCCCCGCCGTGAACGTCGCGGATATAAATTTCCTCAGAATCCTTCTCCTGTGACACACAAAAATACGAACCAAATCTGGAAAAAGGAATTTCTCTAATATCAAGTTTCATATTTTTTTCTCCTTTGAAATCATAAGCAGGGTTTCCCCTGCTTACTGTTAGCGTGCCGTAAAAAATTTGCTTTCTTCCACCAAGTTGTCCTTAGCGATTTTTCTCATTTCAAATTGAAGATGGAAATCCTCGACTCCAACCCGATATGGAGGCAGCTGTTCTTCGCCGCAGCTATTGCTTCCCACGCCGCTTTGCTTGTAATCAATCGTCAGCACATTGTAAGGTGACTTTTTGATGTTGCCACGGTGCTTCGCTTCTTCAAGTGCACTACTTTCATAATCATGGATGGTGAAATCATAATCCTCTTTAAAATTGACTAAGAACATGTCTTCACCGTTTGCTACTGCTAGGAAAGAAGTGTCACAGCGTGAACCGTTTTCCTGAGGGTACACGTAATCCGTATGCATGTCTGCAACAGTCTTACTGTATAACCCAATGTGTTGACTGCGTTTTGTGTCTTGGTACGATTCAGAATCGCCTCGTCCATACCAGGTTACCTGGTTATAATCTTGGTTAAGATTTAGTGTGACACCAATTCGCGGCAGCATTTCCGGAATATCAGTGCCTCGGAGAACCCTCTTTCCATTAAGGTTAATGTTTAGGGCACCATCTTTCGTAATCCGGTAATTATAAGTCAGATTGAAGCCCCACGCCTGGTTTACCGTTGATAGATATTTGGTGATTTCAATATCGATATAATCTTCAGCCACCTCATAGGCAACAATTCCAAGCTGTTCTTTTGTATTCTTCAAGAAGTACTTATTGACCCAGTCATCCTTTTTATACATATCGTTGTCGATGATGGCTCGCCAAAGGGTGACCTCAGGGCCTTTATCGATCATTTTTTCTCCTTCCACTGCGAACGATTCCAGTGTTCCAAATACCTTTGAAAAAACAGCCTTGAACTTGTTGTTTTCAATTGTAAGCTGAGCTGCTTCATTCGCGATGCTAAATTCGGAGCCGACCGTGATGACAGCTTTTTACTGTCTTCTCCACTTTAGTTGAAGCAAGCAAGAAGCTTTCCTTTGTAATCTCATGACCTTTTTCTGCATAGAGCGTACCTTCCGCTTCCTGATAGCTTAGATAGATCCGAACATTGTCATATTTAATTGCTTTCGCCAGATCTACCGGTAAAACAATCTCCACTTCTTTCTGCGCATCGATGCTTGGTAATATAATTGTTTTTTCTTCGATAAGTGTATCATAGGATTTTACAGAAATATGAAGCATGATACCACTCAGATTCCTAAAATCGTACAGGTTCTTCACAAGAACCTTGCCTTCTTTTAAATTAACCTCTTCTGTGACAATCGGCTCAATTACCTTTTTATACTCTAGGAGTCCAGGTGATGGTGTTTTATCAGGGTAAACAAGTCCGTCAATACAGAAGTTTCCGTTTGTCGGGAAGTCACCGAAGTCACCGCCATATAGATAGATGGTTTCACCCTTTTCATTGGTAGGTTCAATCCCGTGATCGCACCACTCCCAAATGAAGCCGCCTTGCAATCTAGGATACTTTCGCATGATCTGTTGGTATTCGGTCAATCCGCCGGGCCCATTCCCCATAGCGTGGCCATATTCACATAGAATATGAGGCTTCCTGCCTTCCGCATTCATTCCGATTTCTTCAAGCGGCTTCACTCGCGTATACATTGTGGTGTAGACGTCGCTGTAGGCGGCAACTCTATCACCCTCGTAATGTACCAGTCTAGTGGAGTCGATCGCCTTTATTGCATTGTACATCGCCGTAAAGTTGCGGCCCGCACCTGATTCATTTCCGAGTGACCACATAATGACACTTGGGTGGTTGCGATCTCGTTTTACCATGCGGACAGCGCGGTCAACATATTGTTTTTCCCAAAGCTCATTATCGGAAATCCAATTGTAATTGCCAGTATTTTCAAAGCCATGGCACTCCAAATCCGCCTCATCAATCACATATAAACCGTACTCGTCACATAAATCATAGAACACATCATTATTTGGATAGTGGGCGGTACGAACTGCATTAATGTTGTGCAGCTTCATCATTTTTACATCCTTGACCATATCCTCATAGCTAACCGTGCGGCCAGTCTTTGGATTGGCATCATGCCTGTTCACGCCGTTAAAGAAAATGCGTTTTCCGTTAACGCGAATTTCGTTATCCATGATTTCAATACAGCGGAAGCCAATTCTAAGCGGCACGATCTCCGTTTCGCCTGTTGGCAATTCATATTGGAACTGGAGTGTATAAAGATTCGGCTCCTCGGCATTCCACAATAGCGGATTTTCAACTAATCTGTTAGATTTGAACATACCATCGACCACATCAATGGCAAATTCATCAACCTTTTCATTTCTATATTGAAGCGTCGCTTTAAGATTTTTTACATTATGAGTAAAAAAAGCTCCGCCAATTTTCAAGGTGAAATGTTGGTAGTTTTCATCAGGCACTGTTTCAACATAAACGTCCTGCATTGTGTCCTTGTTGATGGTAAATAACTCAACGCTTCGAAAAATTCCAGAGAGCCACCACATATCCTGGTCCTCTAAATAGGTACCGTCGGAAAATTGATAGACTCTTACTGTCAGGCGATTGCTTCCTTTTTTCAAAAACTCTGTAATGTCAAATTCAGAAGGCAATCTTGAAACCTTGCTGAAGCCGGCATGCTGCCCATTTACATATAAGTCAAAAGCTGAATCGACACCATTAAATTTTAAAATCAGCGCTTCATGCTCTGATAGTTCGTCGATGACGAGCTCTCTAAAATAGATCCCGGTTGGATTTTCCTGCGGTACAAATGGCGGGTTGATGGCGAAAGGATACAACACATCGGTATAATGCATGTGGCCGTAGCCTTTCATTTGCCAGCTGGACGGCACCTCGATATCATCCAGCCTCTCAATCGGAAAATTCTCTGTTTCGAAGCCCTTTGGCGAAAGCTCCGGTGCCTCGACAAATAGAAATTTCCAAACTCCATCTAGCAAACGGTATCCGATGCTAGTTTCTCTATTAAAAGTAGTGGCATTCTCGCTATTACTATAGCGATAAAAATCTGTATGGGCGGGAAGTCTATTGATCCCGGTCAGTTGGATATTTTCCCATCTTTTCATTTCACGTAGCATATTATCTTCCTCCGAACGATCGTAGTTGAAATTCGAGCATTGTTGCTGAATTACTTGATTGCACCACTAGTTCCTTCGACAATATACTTCTGTGCGAACAAGAAAACTAATACAGGCGGAACAATCATGATTAATGTAATCGACATAATCGGTAATATTTGCAGGGTGTGAACTCCCTTAAACGCGGCAAGGCCCAATGCCAATGTATATTTTGATTGGTCCTGAAGGTAAATTAATGGACCAAGGTAGTCGTTCCAAACCAATAAAATATTTAATACCGCAATTAAGATAAGCGGCGCCTTCATGATGGGAAGGAAAATTTTATAGAAAATCTGGAATTCATTCGCACCATCAATTCTCGCAGCATTTTCAAGATCCTTTGGAATATTCATCAGGAACTGTCTTAGCAAAAAGATATAATAGGCAGACCCAAAAAATGCTGGAACTATTAACGGCTTTAAGGTATTAATCCAGCCAAACAAATTAAATTGCATGTATAAAGGGATCATCGTCACGTCCCATGGGATCATCATCGTTGCCAGCAATAGCATGAACAAGAAATTTTTATATTTAAAATCGTATCTCGCAAACCCATAGGCAACTAGAGAACATGAAATCAGTTGTCCTAGCGTCGTCATTACCGTAACAATCACCGAGTTCATAAAATACGTTCCAAATGGCTGGCTGTTCCAGGCATCCATAAAGTTGCCCCATTGTGGAACATCCGGAAAAATCTTAGGCGGAAAGCTGAATACCTCGGCTTCTGTTTTTAAAGCAGAAAGGATGACCCAAACAAACGGCAATAAGAAATAAAGTGAAAATAACCCAAGAAGGATGTATATGATTGTTTTGTGCTTCTTTGACATCTTCATTTTTTCTTCTTCCCTTCTTTTTTCACTTCATTTTCGTAAAACACCCACGTGGATGATGATTTAAAGATTAACATGGTTAAAACTAAAATAATGATAAACATGAACCATGCGTTTGCACTTGCATATCCTAAGTGATGGTGCTTAAACGCGTTATTAAATACATATAGACCGTAGAAATAAGTTGACTTCAAGGGACCTCCGCCGGTTAGCAGGAGAACCAAAGTCAACTGCTGTAAGGCTGCAATCACAGATGTTATGACGTTGAAAAGAATCGTTGGCGTGATCACAGGGATAGTGATGCTGATGAATTGCCTTAGCGGGCTTGCACCATCAATCGCAGCCGCTTCATATAATTCAGCGGGAATTCCTTTAATATCGGTGTAGAATATGAGCATCATCGTTCCTACTCCCCAGGCACTTGCGATGACGATTGTGACAATAGCCCACTTTGGATCAATCAGCCACCTTGGCCCTTCTACCCCAATCAAGGATAAAACATAGTTTAAAATTCCGTATTCAGAGTTGAAAATCCAGCCCCAAATAATTGAAATCGCCACACCGGAAACAACGGCCGGCAAATAGAAAATCGTACGAAAGAATTTCATTCCTTTAACAGGCTGCGTAATAAGCAGGGCAAGAACTAAGGCGATAACTAAATTTAACGGAACAAAAATAGCGGCAAATTTTAAGGTGATGCCTAGGGATTTATAAAATTGCGGATCGTTACTAAACATATTTTTATAGTTGTCAATCCCAATAAAGGTCGGGGCACTTGTAATGGGCCAATCAAAAAAGCTCATGACTAGAGAAAAAGCCAATGGTCCCAAGGTAAACACCAAGAACCCAATGATCCACGGTAATATAAATAAATAGGGTACCTTCCTACTTACCAGCTGATAGCTATTCGCTTTCGATTTACTAAACATAAGATGACCCCTTAAATTTCAGAATAAATGTAAACTTGCCGACTGGCGAGTCCGTTAGGACGAAGACAGAGGCGTAGTTGAATTTATGCGACATAAGAAATAAAAAAATTTATTAAAATTTTTTTATTTCTTATTAGCTAAAAATGGGAAAGCACCCACCTTTTCATGTGAAGTGCTTACCCTGAAGACGTACTAACGATTTACTCCACAACACTGCTTAATACTTTTTTTGGCTCCATTCTGGTGCTTGGGTTAAAGATTTGTTCAAATGCAAGATTTAGATTTTCTGACACTTGGCTCCAGTCATCAACGATGAAGGAAGCTGGAGTGTAGCCATTACTCTTTTCGAGCATGGAATAGAACACGCTTCTTTTTTCATCTTGCTCAAGCTTTTCGCTTTCTACTACAGATTTAAGAACCGGAAGCTCGAAATCGATTCTCGCTTTATTCGCTTCTTCATTGGTCCAGAATTTAATAAACTCAAATGCTTCTTGTTTGTGTTTGGAATCCTTCGAAACCGAAATACCTGAAGAGCTTAAAATGCTTACGCTTTTTCCATCTTTAAACGTCGGCAATTCCACTACACCATAATCAATGCCTGCATCTTTTAATGGGTTTAATCCCCATGCGCCATAAACAAACATGGCTACCTTGCCGGATTTCATTTCAGTATCTCCCGAGCCTTCAGTTGTAATGGCGATGCCATCTTTCGCCATGTTCTGGAACATCTCAAATACTTCAACTGATTTCTTGGAATCCAGGTTGCCTTTTAGTTTTCCATTCTTATCGGCATAGGTAGCGTTGTTGCCCCATAGGTACATTTCAAAATCATATGGATCTGGCTTGCCTGAGAAAGCGAATCCTGTTACTTTCGTTTCTTTGTTGGTCAGCTTTTTAGCTGTTGTTTGTAAATCTTCCCAAGTCCAGCCCGCTTTTGGATATTCCACTCCAGCTTTATCAAAAAGAGCTTTGTTATAATAAACCACGTGAGTTGTGTATCCAACTGGCAAGCCGAGGATTTTTCCATCAGCTGAATTGTAGTTCCAAAGCGTTTCATAGAAATTGCCTTTGTAGTCTGCACCCTCTTTTTCAATGTAAGAATCAAGAGGTTCCAGTGCATCTTTATATTGTGGGTAGTTCCACATATACATGACGTCTGGTGCATCTTTCTCACCCATACCGGCGGTGATCTTCGTATCATAATCACTTCCGTATGCTTCTAAAACAACTTCAATATTTTCATGAGACTTATTAAACTTATCAATCAAATTTTGCTGTAATTTAACATCGTCTCCAACATCCCATGTAGCAAAGCGAACTTTGACTTTGCCATCTGCCGTTTTATCGCCATCGTTTTTGCTGGACGATGAACTGCAGCCAGCTAAAAGAAATACTGTTGCAATGAATAAAGATAATATTGATTTTACTAGCTTCATAGAAATCCTCCTTTTAGTATGACAACTTGATTATATTCTGGTTTTTACTAAATGTAAACGGTTTTATTTCTATTTTTACTAAAATTTTTCGTTGGAATAATTTGGTCTAAACACTGGTATATCAAACCTAACTAGTTTTACTAGAGTTTATATGTTAAGTAAAATATGAGAATTTTTGTAAGTGAAAGAATGGTTCACAACAGATTTTTTACTAAAATATTTCATCTGTCACATTCAGGCATTCCTCCAAGTGCCGGTCGCCATTGTGGCCAAATTGGATGTTAGATAATCTTTTGAAAAAGGAGAATACAACCATAATGTATTCTCCTTTTTTCAAAAATTGTCGAAAAAATGACAATTAGAGTCGAATTGTTGATTTACTACTATAATCCATTGTAATATAGTAGTACATTCATTAGATGGGGCCGAGTGGGGTACTGGTGTCCTCCTCAGTCTTCAAAACTGCACGAGACCTGCGTGCCAGGTCTGCTGGGTTCGATTCCCAGGCGGTCCCGCCAAAAAACGCTCTATACCGCTGTTAATCTAATGATTGACTCGGTGATTGGTGGCGTTGATTGAGCCGTTTACATACACAGTTTTCGACCAGTTTAACGAAAAACTGTTAACGACTGATCGTAAAGACTGTCTTGATAGTTGCTCGAAACTGTATAGGTTAAACATTCGTCCTCTTACACTTATTTTGACTGTGGAAGGGGTTTTTTTATTTATGCGAAAAGGTATACGAAGAACAAAGCATGTATCGACTGAAGTTTCGCTCACCATGTCGGAAATGTTCGAAGAATTTATGCTAATAAAAAAGGGCGAAGGTTTGGCGAAAAGAACGATAGAAGGCCATTATCAAAATTTCGGCTATTTTAAGGATTATATGAATGCTGAGTTATCCGCTGAAGAAATGACGACTGAGTTATTTATGGGCTGGATAACATACATGGTCGAGGAAATGGATTATTCACCCATGACCGTTAATATTCGCATTAGAACAATGCGTGCATTCCTTCGATATTGTTTCGAAGATAAAATGTGGATCAATGAGGCAATACATAAGCGCTTCAAGCCGATTAAGGCACCAATAGACGTCGTTGAAGCGCTTACCGTTGAAGAGTATCGCAGGCTAATTGGAGCTATTGACGATGATACTTACGTCGGTTTTCGGACAAAGGTAATATTGCTTATATTGCTCGATACGATGGTTCGCGTTAGTGAGCTCGTAGATATGAAGCGTCAAAATATAGACTTTAAAACGATGTCGATACGATTGGAAGCTGCGGATACAAAGACGCGCATCGGTCGTATCGTGCCAATTTCAACGCGCACAGCTAAACTATTAAGCCAGTACTTGAAAGAAACGGAAGCTTTCAGCAATGACTACGTATTTTTATCGTATGAGGGAGAAAAAATTGGCGAATCCACTGTAAGAGATAACTTACGAGTTTGCGGCCAAATAGCGAAGATAACAAACAAGCGAGTCAGCCCGCACACACTCCGTCATACCGGCGCACTATTTTATATCCTTAACGGTGGCGACCCGTTTAGCTTGCAACGTATTCTCGGACACTCCCATATGAATATGGTACGCCGTTACGTGCAGATGACGAATATGGACATACAGAATCAGCACAATACACACTCACCGCTAAATTACGTATTTAAATAACGATAAATTTTACGCCAGCTTTACGGGCTGGCGTTTTTATTGCGCGTTTTTATTGCGTTTAATTGGCGGATTGTTTACCTTCAAGTCATCCGACTGAAACCTTCTAGCGTTCCCAAAAGGACCGTCCTTCTACTTTCGTACGTGTACGAATTTGAATTAACTAAAAAAAAGAAAAAGACCCCGGCACATGACGTCAGAGCTTCTCTTTATTATCGCCTATAATGTTTCCTTTATTTCCTTCATCGTATGTTCCTCAATATATTCCACAATGCCAATCATGCGCTTAATTATGCGTCTTTTGTGGAACCTTTGTCAGCAATCAGTTCGCCAGCAAGGTCTAGAAACTTCACCTTAACACGAGCCATTGTTAACTTCGCCTCTAATAAATCATTCATAATAACCTCCAAAAAAATCAATCCGAAAAACTTTCCAAATACTGTGTTTAATCCACTATCGCCATATTTCTTTATATTTTTCTGTAGTCGGCTTATTATTAGTCTAAGTATATATGCTTTCTTGACAAACAACAGCACGGCTGATTAGAAACCTAATATAATATAGGCGGACTCTACCTATTTAATCGGCAAGCGGTCTTTTCGTTAAAAGTTTTTATAGGCACTAACTTTCCGTTTGTAGATGTTTAAATTACGGACTTACGGAAAGATGAGAATGCAAGACATAATTCAACCTGCTGGAATTATGAATTTTACGAACCTAAGGAAAAACAGGGTTTCCAGGATTTAAGAGCCGAAGAGAAAAAGAAGTTAGTTCTATTTGGAGTCACAGTAAAATGTCGAAATAGCTGTTGTTCGTTGAACGTCAAAAAGGAAAGCTAAATCATTCTATTATTCCTTCTGGAAGAAAATTTAGTTCCAGTGTAAGGGACAACAAGGTTTCTTCTCGTTTTCCGAGCATCCCATCCGCTAATCCACAAAATCTATTATAAGTAACCTCCTCCGTATAGCCAATGCGACGTATTCCTTTCAGCCTTAACCAGTCATTTATTTTACAGGCTTCTTCTTCATATTCTGCTTCTTTCAACCAGTAATAATCTACCTGTTATTTAATTTCTTCTGGTATATCCTTAAAAGGGAACATTATTGTAAAGAATGCTTGGATTTGTGGAATATTTAATTCATTAGAAAGGTAGGTTCGATGGTTCCCTCTTGTTTCAACATTGTATTTTCCGTTTTATGTGTCATGAGGTGTTTTGTCATTCCAGCCATATTTATACACCAAACGTCTCAACCATTGAGTTTTTGAATCATCTTTTATCCTGATTTACGGGAAAGGTTAGACCTAATATTTCTTTTGGTTTTACCCATGTTGTTCCAAAATCGACGATATCACAGGGTCTGTTTTTCCGAACCGTTTGGTCAAATGTTAGCCACCTTATTTTACGAAATAATTTTAACTATGTACCCTCACCTCCTAGTAAATCGTATTTATTAATTGGTACATTAAATAAATGTTTAAGATGTTTCCAGTCAACATTGAAGCGGCATCCTGCAAGTGGCGGCCATATATTCTCGAGTATCGCCTGGTTAAATAATGAATTATCAAACTGCTGTAACCGCACGCTGATAGGAGGTAAGCTTTAATAAAGAACGAGTTTTGCCTGCGCCCGTCGGACCTGGCAATAACTATCGCATGATAACCCTCAATCTAGAGAGCTCTAAATCCATTTCAAACGTGGGCTTTAACTGAGCTTCGGATTTTCGAAAACCATGCGATTGTAGTAGCGAATAAAAATAAATGAATGCATGCATCCGCTTTTAAGTTCGTCGTCAAGCCCTATTTCAGTAAATCGAAGTCATGGAATACGAACAGACCGATTGAACAAAATTTTTGTAGAGGAAAAACTTAAAGATTGTTCGTATACACAAGGAAAATTTGCAAAAACGATAGGTGTTACGTATACAACATTGATTTTTATTATCAAACGAAAAACACTCCCAACTTTTGAAATTACATATAAAATTGTTACCGAACTTAAGAGGCCTTTGGAAGAAATCTGAATTTTAAATCAATAATAAAACCTTCCAAATACTATAGGAAGGCTTAAATTCATACATATAGTAGGCCATACAACTTTTGAGCGTGCTTTTTCATAAATTGTGACCAATCACGTAAAGAAGGTCAGATTCGAAACGTTTTCTTGGGAGCCTTTAATTTTCCTATGCTGCAAACTTGGTCATTTTAGACAAATTGAGTAACCTTCTTCCGTTTTGCCTTCGGCTTAAACTCAGTCCTAGTACCCTAATTAAAGTAGTAGGCTACTTTTGTTTAACTTTTCTTGCAGTTAATAGGCCCGTCCCCCTATCTTTCCTGATATCGGGATTATCTTGCTAGAAGGTTAATTGAAATTATGTTAACTATTCATTTTTAGAAACTAGTCAAAATGCTTGTTGGAGTAAGTGAGTGCTTGGTTATTTATCTACATCATTAAGTTCCAAAATTAATTTTAAGATTTCTAATATCTTTTTTTGTTGCATCGAACTTTGATTTCCCAGTAATCGAATAATTTCTACTAGAATAGTATTTTCTGATTTACCCTTTGGATCAATTACACTAAAAAATTCTTCTAGGGATACATTTAAAGAATTGGTAATCTTTATAAGATTATCAATACTAAAAGTCATTTCTCCTCTTTCAATTCTACCTATTGACGTGGAATGAAGTGATGATTTAAAGGCTAGTTCTTCTTGACTTAAATTGTTTGCTTTCCGTAAGGAACGAATTCGATCGCCAATTAACTTTGAGAGTTCTTCCATTTAAACAACCCCTTTAGGGTTAGTAAATCTTAATCTATATTATTTTTGAATAGCATATGTGATTCCGATATAGTAATATAAATCATATATGATTTATCCATTGAAATTTATCTGTATTCTTTTTATTTGATTAATAAAGTAGAAATTTACTATGGAGGTTAATATGATAAAGGTGTTTAGGCCGGAGGATATTTCGCTTAAAGAATGGATTGAAATTTCCAATATGAAATTGGCAGAGGCTGTTTTAGATTTGGATATTGAGGGTGTAAAAGAGGCATTACTTGCTGGCGCTGATCCAAATTATAAAATTAACAATTCAAATATAGAAAGTTATAAAGAACCAATCTTGATAAGTGCAATTGTAGGTGATTTCCAAAAAAAGCCACGATTTTCAGAATGTAATCAGGTAGAGATTGTAAGGTTATTATTACAGGCAGGGGCTAATCCAAGAGCAAAGGATTATTGTGGCGTACCTGCTTTATATTTAGCCTGTGATAATTATCCTATTGCCAAATTATTACTTGAATATGGTGTGGATCCAAATGAAATAGTATCGAAAAATGGTAAATCTATTCTGTATTGCATTCATGATTATCGAATAAAAATTATGTATCTGAGGAAAGATCAAAGAGAATTGTGGGCTGTCATTAAACTTTGTGAGAAATACGGCGGTAAGGTTTTTTTTCAGAGAGTATATTAATTTGTTAGATGTAACTATCAAGAAAGGATTAGTCTAGCGCTAGTCCTTTTAAAAGATTTTTTCATTAAACTATAATGCTATGCGTATCTTCCACTCTGCACTCAATAAGGATAAAAAACGATTCCCTTGAGGGGGAGAAGTAGTTCTCTGATTTTTCGTTACCTACCTATATTTGTTTTTGGTAAGAGATAAGTAATATTATATTTATGATAATGTGAAATATCCCCTTTTAGTGGTGGCTCTTTAGCTTCGTGTAATTTTCCTTTGTAAAGGTTCTCCGGGAATACTGTTATCCAACAAACAACGAGCAACATTAAATAAAAAAGTTCTTGGTTTACGTAAAGTAGTCCCTTTTCGTTTCAGAATGAAATCATTCTCACCATTTACTTTTTCCACCTAAAATCCTTCGACGCTAGATCCACTGTTTAAATTCCAAAATAACGAATAAATTCTTATTTATTATCTCAAAGGAGATATACCCTTCCAATGGTTTAGATACACAGTTATTCAGACCTTTTTAATAGTCCTAGTCCCCGGCTTTCTGCAACCCCCTTTTACCAATAAACCCGATCTGATATACCAAAAGAATTTTTTTCTAAAGCCATTTTGTTAACTTGTCCTCCCTCTGTTGCTCGTATGAAAGGAGCAACTAATTATGAACCAATGATTGATACGTTGTTAGTATCTAGAATAACAAATTCTCATTACGCCATTACAATCCCCCCCCCCTCCAATTAAATGGAAAAAATAGTTTTCAAAAGAATAATCTGTTCTTAATAAATATTTCCTGTGCCAGAAATACCATCCGTACTCGAAAATGAAGACATCGCTGCCTGCGCGACAGGCATAATGGTCTTACAAACAAGACGTTTGTTTCCTAGCGTTATATCGTTTTAACACTTGCAGTAAAATCCGTGGATTGCCGCCTATGGTTTAATATTTGTGACTTTTCCAAAAAAGGTATTGACATTTAATTATCAAATGGTTTCGATACATGTGTCATCCGTTAACCATATGAATAGCTGAAAATAAAGAATTGAAGTTATACCTCTACATTTTCAAGCTTTTGGTATTCCGCACTGGTTAAGGGTTTTTTTCAAAAATTATTGTAGTAACTACTTTGTTACTTTGAGGGGAGTTGATAAAGATGACGAAATCAAGCAAAACAGAATATTCAATTCCATTCAGCGTCAGGCTTCCGGAAAGATATATCAAGTACATTGCTAAAAAATGTGCGGAATCCGGGATTAGGCGATCTGAGTATATTCGGAAGTTGGTTTTAAACGATTATCGCGCTAGAAAAAAATAAATTAAAAGATTGATTTTCAATTAACACAAGAGTTTTTGCTTTTGAGATAGGTGGAAAATATAACCGGTTTATGAAACTTAGTACTTTTAAATTGGTTCTATTTCAGAGTTACAAAAAGGAAGGCAGGTTTATAATTCACTCTATCGGATCTCAAAAATTCATAGGTAAATACCAATCTAACTAAAGAGTGTTTCCGATTTTGCCGAAATTCGAACATGTTTTGGACATTTTTTGAACAGAACAAAAGGCGCCCTTTCAACGCTTGTCGGCACTTTGGAACATTTGGAGCATTTTTAAGAACATAAAAAACGCAAAAGAAAGGATGTTTAAGATGGAAGAATTACAAAAACTATTTATTGAAGAAATGATGGAAAACAATGATAAAAACTTTTTCGATGATTTAGAGAAAAACATGGGAGAGCCATGCAAAGAAAAAACAGGACTTGAAGAAATCCAATTTGAAGAATCATCACAAACCAAAGAAAAACCTCAGCTCGTACCGGATTCGGTGCTGGTTGAGGAGAAAATAGCTCGTAGTTACTCTTTTGAGTTAAAACTTGCTGACAAAGTACTAAAAGGCCAGGTATCTAATGATATAGCAACTCAGCTCTGTAAAAGGCTCGGCCATGAAACTGCCATCCTAAATCACGTTGTCAAAATGCCACAAGAGGACATCCAGGCGATGTTAGTACAGCTTAGTCAAGATACCATTTTTCTTACCGAACATTACATTAACCACCATATTGATTTGTTAAAGAGCTTAACTGATCAGGAAGAAGATGGGATTGATGAACCTCAATTACCATTGTTTCCGACGGAGGTATTTCCAGTAGTTTTGAAGAAATATGTGGAGGCAGTTTCAGAATCGTTACAAGTGCCAGTTGATATTCCATCTGTGTTAGCATTTCCTGTATTAGCCGCCTTGTCCATGAGAAAATTTAAGGTTTCGCCTAAGAGAGGATGGTGTGAAGAAGTATGCGTTTATTCGGGTGCATTGGCAGCCCCAGGATCAAAGAAATCAGCTGTATTTAGTCATATGATTAAACCGATACAAACTATCCAGAGGAAAAACATGTTCACTCAAAGAATTGAGCGTGCTGAATATGAATCTACTAAAAAGATACTGACTAGGAAAATAGAAAAACTGGAACAGGATTTAGCCAAGCTTAATGACCCGGAAGCCATCAGTAATTTTACTTCTGAGAAATCAGAATTAATTAAGTCATTGACAAAGTTACCCATTGTTAGTGAAGGGCAAATGATTGTGGAAGATGTCACGCCAGAAGCACTAGTAACTACTATGGTTAATAATGGTGAGAAAATTTCCTTATTCTCGCCAGAAGGGGGATTTGTCACAGGTATGATGGGCAGGTACAGTAGTGACCCCAACATTGACATCTATTTAAAGGGGGTTGATGGTGAATCTCACACAGTCACCAGAAGAAATATTAAGGAACATTTGGAAAACCCTTGTCTCAATATAGGTGCTTTATTTCAACCATCTGTTATCAATGACTTTACGGAATATTCTACGAATAGAGGATTGCCACAACGTTTTCTATTGGCGAAGCCAGAATACAATGTAGGTTATGATAAACTTGATTCTGAACCAGTGACAGAAGAACTTGAAGCTTCCTATAATAAACTATTGAATGATATCCACGATCTTAGTGGTTGTACTTTGACATTTGATACAGGCGCCTATGAAGAATTCCAAAGATTCAGAGATGCTGTCCAAAAACAAATGCGAAAAGGTGAACCTTTTGGTGATTCACATTATTGTGAGTGGATGCGGAAACTTCCCGGAAAACTTTCAAGGCTGATAGCTCTCATACATATTGCAGAGAACTATGATAAGGTTCCCTTCCCAACAAATATTAACTTGGAAACAACCATGAAGGTATGGCAGCTATTTGAGTATTATTCTGAACATTACTTGGCTATTTACGGTAGGCAAAAAGATCCGCTTACACCTGATGAGAAACTAATGGTCGATTATATCATCAAATATAATCAAGATGGTGCTATTGAATGGAAAAAGATTCAGCAAAGTAACCTGAGAAGAAGAATGAACTCAAAGGTCATGAAATCTGTACTTAATTCATTGGAAAGAAGGAGGTTGATAGAAGTTAATAAATACAACTCAAAAATCTTTAATCTTTTAAGTGATATTAAGGAATACACTTGATATTGATCCAAATGTTCCAATAGGCCAATATCTCTATTATGACTGGGTTTTGATGTTCCAAAAAAGGTTCCAAGAATTATATAGGCGTTCCGATATCTCTTGGGGCATATGCGCGAAAAGCTAAAAAAGGATTTAGAATCATCTGGAGGTATTTTCCAAACCCTATTAAACGGAACATTATAAGAACTTTTCACTTTCAAAAACTATCATAAGAGAGTATGGTGTAAATCAAGACCTGAATAATAAACATTTGATGCCTTCGGCTGGTGTTGTTCCTTCTCCAAGTTTTATAGAGGCTGGCATGCTGGGATTGATTATCTAATTATTTCAAGTTGATTTCTAGAATATAAATGGTTACTTTTCCGACATAAATAAAGAGGAGGAGTAACCATAGCAACAATACACGGATTATCCAAAACAAGACTTCATAATATTTGGAGAAAGATGAAAGACAGGTGCAACAATCCGAATGCTTCAAACTATACAAATTATGGGGGCCGGGGCATCACAGTTTGTGAACAGTGGAATAATGATTTCATGTCCTTTTTTAACTGGGCAAATAATAACGGATATGAAGAGCAATTGACCATTGAACGTATGGATGTTAATGGTAATTACGAACCTTTGAACTGCAAATGGATTGATATGCGAGCGCAATCCCGAAATAAACAGTCAACGGTTTATGCGGAAATCAACGGAATTCAAAAACCGCTTATTGAATGGGCAGAACAAAGCGGGATTTCCTATAAAACCATTACTACTAGGTGGTACCGTGGATGGAGAGGCCATGATCTAATTAAAAGATAAAAATAGGATCAACTATTAAAATGAACAATCATTTAGATTGAAACATTTTAAAAAGTTGGTCTTTTTTTTATACCTATTGATATTTTCGTTTAAAATGTTTACATTCCCTTCAGAGAATTCGATTGTATTTCATTAAGATGGCAGGATCTGGCCGGACTTGAGCGGGATTTTATCACAGAGAAAATATTACTCCCCAAAAAACGCAACACACCAAAGTTTAAGAACTGTAAAACTAGTTTTTACAGGGTAAAATATTTACATGAGGAAAATAAACCTGGTTTTTATCAGTACCTTCTGATTGATGAAAAAACAGGAATCATACTAGTGTTGAATATGTAGAGCCTATATCTAATACAACTCTGCCGGGCAATAATTCTTGGAATAATTGATGCCCAAGGAAAACTAAAATATCCTTGCCATAAAAAATTAATTACAAATGCAAAGGTGGGTTTAAAAAGATGCTTAAGGAAAAGAAAAGTCCAAACCTCGATTTGTTAAAAAAATGGAAAGAGCTCTCTTTAAAAAATGGACATGCCCTTGAGGAAATTAATTATCCAGCACTGGCAGTTCATTTGTTTGAACGGTATAAGTAATTATGCAAGGACAGAGCTAAGCTTAGGTACTTCAATGCTGTGTCCAAATTACCTTGGCGGATATCTTCCGTCTATTTTCTTCAGATAGCTGCCAATGTGGAACACACTAATGGTCAGTTGAATAACCCTTTTTCAAATTAAGTAAAATATGGTCTAGCAAAGGGAGAGAAGGTAATTTTACTATAATTTTAAGGCTTTTTATAAAAATATTGTGTTTTAGCGAAAAAGATAACTACTATTAATATACGTGTTTTTTCCAAATTTCGGTTGGAAATAAAAAAATGAATGAAATTTTTGGAAGTAATTCTAAAAAAGAAGGAATGTTCAATCGTGATTTTATCGCGGAAGGAATCAGGAATCTCCTGAACCGAAACATTATTTTTTTCGATATAATTGACGATATTCAGAAACCGTTTATTTGATATTCCTTGTCCGTTAAATTATCAGCAACAAGCTCGCCGGCCAGTTCGAGCATCTGCGTTTTACTACTCCCTGCCTCAACTGCTGATAGTGAGATTCGCTGTAATTAAGCCAGCGTTATACAAAAATATCTCCATACTAATTACTAGAGATTTACCACTTGACTCTAAATAAAAAAATTTCACTATTTTTACATATCCAATGCTACTGAAAAATTATTAAAGGATAAGTATGGGAAACAATGGTTTGAAAAACCGGAAGCTCAATTAAGTAGGAGGGGGTGACTAACCCCCGACCTCTTACACCACCGTACGTACCGTTCGGTATACGGCGGTTCCATTAAGATTGACGTAGAAATTCATAACGATTATATAGACTCCTCAACCCTCGTTGACTCCAATAAGAGTTATCGAGGGTTTTGTGTAATATTGGACTACATGCGATTCTCCAGTATTTCTTTCTGGAGTTGCCCCATTCATATGCTTTATAATCAGGGACGCCTAAACCAATTAGTTTTCTAGCTCTGGTCTTGGGTTTCTTCCACTGTTTCCATTCGCACATTCTAAGCCTTCTTCTTATCCATTCATCGAATTCTTTGAATTTGCTTGAAGTTCAGCTAAAGCGAAGTACCCGCACCATCCTGTTAGATAACGGTTTAACATTTCAATTCTTACTTCTATTGGAAAAGGTTTTGACCGAGAGGTAATTTCTCGAATCTTCATCTTAAAGCGTTTGATGCTTTCCTTCGCGATTCGCACCTTCGGTTCTTTATTCCATGTGAAGCTGAAGCCAAGAAATTTCCGTTTCCATGGACGGTCTACCGCCGACTTATTCCTATTTACCTTCAACTTTAGTTTCTGCTCAACAAACGTCGTAACGGATTCCATTACACGTTCCCCTGCTTTTAATGACTTAACATAGATGTTGCAGTCGTCCGCATAACGGACAAACTTATGTCCTCTAGCTTCTAATTTTTTTATCTAATTTATCAAGAATTATGTTTGAAAGGAGAGGACTGAGAGGTCCTCCTTGCGGAGTACCTTCCTCTGTTGATTGGACGACCCCATTAAAGCATTACACCTGATTGAAGATATTTCCGAATTAGTTTTAGAAGTATGCGGTCTTCAATTCTTTTAGCGAGTATTCCCATCAATTTGTCATGATTGACCTTATCAAAGAATTTCTCTAAGTCCATATCAATTACCCACCAAAAACCTTCTTTGATATAACCCTTTGCTTTTCTTACCGCATCATGGGCTCTCCTGTTAGGTCGGAAGCCATAGCAGTTATCAGAAAAGGTTGGGTCAAAGATTGGGGTTAATACTTGGGCAATTGCCTGTTGGATGAAACGGTCTGTCACAGTTGGTATGCCTAAAAGCCTTATCCCTCCGCTTGCTTTCGGGATTTCGACACGGCGAACAGGGGAAGGTTGATAGTTACCTGTTCTCAAAGCTTCCCGAAGGGAGTCCCAGTTTTCATAGAGATATCGTCGTAGGAATTTTACGGACATTCCATCTATGCCGTGACTTCCTTTGTTCTGCTCTACCCGTTTAAGGGCAGTTAAGAGATTTTCCCGTGACAAGACTCGTTCCATTAACATGATGCTATTCCTTTCCACGTGAATGAAGGCTCTGTTTATGCCGGTACTTGCTCCACCCTCCTAAAGTCCACAACGGATTCACCGCTTCCTCCTTTAGGTAAGTCCTTTCGGATTGTCTGTGTTCAATGCAATCACCGAATGTGCAGATTGCATTCTTTCTTAATAGTTCAGTCCTTCCCATTCTTTCTCGAGTTAGAATGGTACTATGACCTCTGCTGACTTCTGATTGTTCAGCTATCCATTGCTGGATAGGTTACCAAGTGTACTTGGCTTATCAATCAGACCTCCCCGGGTAAGAGTACAGTCTTTCCCTCCATCTGTCTGCTTCATTTACTCTGTACCACCTTCGGCAGTAAGGACTTTGTTTTGACATGCAAACTCATCCAATGATACATAGCCTTATATGAAGTTCGTGTTCCTCAGACCGGAGGTTTGCCGCTCGCTTCCTTCAGATTCCGCGTCACCACGGACACCCTTGCGTTAAGCTAACCATTACTACTGCCTTCATGGCTCGGGACTTTCACCCTATAGACTGCACCCATGCCGGGCGCACATGGTGGGTAACTGGGAAATAGTTTCCCAGTTACATTGCGTGTGAGATACCGAAAGTTTACCTCATGGTAGATGAGGACGTTGTATACACTGAATTTTAAAAGACAAAATAAAAATTGCCAATAAAAATCAGACAGGATTACAAATTGAAACTTCGTGGATAGAATCTCTTGCTCATCATGGTACAGTTGCGGTCATGGGAGGAATTCGAAAGGAGTCGATCAAATCATTCTACCCAGTGAACTTTCTTACCTCCTAACCCCATCCCTTCTATCATTCTTTTTGCATCCCCTTTCAAATTGTACTGACAATTACCAACGTCAACCGCGTTACTTTGTTACACATAACTGATTAAGAAAGGAGGTGGTCATACGGATTTTAAGGTTGTTTCAAGTGGTCCGAATAATTATCGGGTAATCGCTTAAAATTGGCTGTGGTGGCTTTATTTTCCGACTTTATTATCTTCCTCTGCCGGATATCCTTCTCAATCAAGCGCTTAACGTAGCCGCTAAAATTACCTATTGACACTATCCGCTCTAAATAACGTTTATCGTCATCTTTGGTAGTATTAAACGAAACGGACCTTACTTCCTTATTTCTGCTCTCCTTTCAACCTCCCTTCCGAAGTATTATTTTTACAGGTGATGAAAATGTGGAAATGCAACATTGAGGCGTTAATTAGAGAAAGCAGATTAAAAAAGGATTATATTGCTGAAAAAATAAAGGTATCTCCTCGCCAGTTAAGGAAATATGAAAAATTTGAATTATTCATTCCGACCGAAAAAGGCTTGTTATTGGGCAAGTTGTTAAATTGTAGGTTCGAGTATTGTTATAAACTTAGCGATAATAAATAATGCGTTATTACCACTTGGCCTGAAAAAATCTTGTCAGCGGTAAGTAATTCCATTTTAATTAATTCTTAAAAAATCGGAAATATTAGAATAGCTGCCGGAGGTAATTGCGGTTGCTTGAATACATTGTATTTTTCGGCCTGCTTGCTGTTCGTTTATTAGCGTTTAATTCCCGGCCAAAAGTGGATGTTTTGGGGAAAGGTTTATAAGGAAGTATACAAATGAACAGAAACATCCAGATAATCTACAGCGATTCATCAAAAGTATCTCAATCTTGCAGTTTCCTGCTCTGAGGCCGCCACCCGGAAAAGATTGCTTTATTATTTTGTCAACAGATTAAAAAGGATATGCCTTTCCACGCACAGCTGGAGAAGGTCATCATAAACGGCAACCAGGACATTACTCAGTTGGTGCTGGCCTAAGAGCAGGAGCAGGAGGAATGTAATAAATCGATGAATGACAATTTGCCATTTTAAGCCCATTTGCAGGGCTTTTTATTTTGCCACAAAACGTCCATATTCAGATAAAGGGAATAAAGAACGCATATTGAATTTTAAGGTGAAAGGAGGCGTTTTGATGCCGGCTTGGTTATGGAATTTTTGGTATTGGTTTTGGTATTTCCGCAAAGGTAAAGTCGCTTTTCATGTGGTGGATTACGGTGACATCTATCATGCAATTGCATCGAATGGAAAGGTAACAGTCTGTAACTGCTATGGATCGACTCGAGATTCGGCAATAGAAATGGCAGCATTTAAACTTAAGAAAGCACTTGAAGAAGAGAGTGGTTAAATGAATGCTGAGTTATTAAAAGAAATTGAACGGTTGTATTACCAAGAAAAGTTGTCAACACGTAACGTGGCCAGAATATTACATATTGAGGCTCATACGGTCATCAAATACCTTAATCAATATGCAGCCGGCACCAGAGAAAAATCCGAAGCATGTAGATTAAGAACTACTCCCGAATACAGTGAGAAAATCAGGTCAACACAGCTAGGAGAACTAAATACTTGCGCGAAGCTGACTGAGGAACAAGTGAAAAGAATTAGAAGTGAATATGAAGAATTACTTTGGGATGGCTACACCAAAACTGATGCACAATATAAGCTGGCCAAGAAGTATGGCGTGAAACGTCCGACCATTTCGGATGTGGTTTTGAGGAAGACCTGGAAGCATATCTAAAGCCCCTTCTATAATTTAGGAGGGGCTTATTTCTTTCTATTCAATCACTCTGGTATTTCGTTCCTGTAATTGACTATAATCACTTTCTGGTTGAGTTGCTTGTTCATGTGTAGATTGATTTGATTCATGTTTAAATAAAGTAAACATTATTATCGAAACAATCCTGTATGACGTTAACATAAAAATTGTAGTAATCCCAATCCAAAAATAGGTGAGTATTTCATCAAATATATTTATTCGCTCTTTATTGCTAATAATAAACATGTATATTGAAATAATCACTGTAAAAAAACCGGAAAATAGTGCAGAACGAAAGTATCCAAAAAGTAGAGTTTTCCCGTCTATGGTCCCACCAGAAGCAGTGTAGTTGTACAAGTGATTCATTACCGGAGATTTTGATATGCTTAAGATAATCGCTAATAATGCAGCCACAAATCCAAGGACAATTGAAGAAAACGAGATAAGCCCATCTAAAACGTTATCAAATCCTTTTATAGTAGGATCTAAATGAAAGCAATAGGCAATAATCATGACAATCGCTCCCACTACATAGGGATAAATCTTATCTCGAAATCTTCCCATTTTAGTCATCTCCCAATTAATGCAAGTAAACGTGCCCTTTTTGCCATGTATAGTCTTTCCATTTCTAAAATAACTGCCTCATGATTTAAAATTGCCCTTGGTGGTAGTAAGAATGTAGCAATATCATGTGCATTGTCATTGAATAAATCAATAACTTCATTATCGGCCAGCTCAGTTTTTCTTATACTGGCTTCTGCATGACTTACTAAATCTTGATTGGCATATATTTCATCAACGAGTCCCTTTAAATTTCCACCTAATGATGCTTTTCTCTTCCTGCCGACAGTTAAAACAATTTCGCCAGCGATTGTCTCGTAATCATCGAATGCAGTAAGCCATCTTTTTAGGGAATCTCCAGTAACATTTTCACTTGCCTTTTTCACATCAGAGAACTTAATTCTGAGTTTCCTTACTGAATCTGCACTCTTAACTCTCGTCTGCATGTCAGTTACGTAAATTGGCCGCAAGTGAATTTCTTCATTTGGATTACAAAATTGGTTAAAATACTCTTCAATCGCACTTGGACCCAAGCTGTATCTATTTCTCTGTATCATTATGATATTGCATGTTTGATCATAAATTGCAGAAACATTTTCGCCAATATATTCATCATCATCCAAATCAACTGGAACTGACTTTGAATTTTTCTTCGCCTTAGAAGGTAGATTAAAATCTCTTAATCTTGTAAAGTACATATCCCATAGATTTTGAGTATGTCCCATGAATGAAAATTGTTCCATCCTAGCATGTTCCTGTTTGTACTGAATTGTTCTCTCAGCAAGATCCTTATTTTCCATGATTGAAAAAATCGCCCTTACATCAAATGGAACATCACGAAATGTCGGGGCAGAATTCTTTGGTCTACAAACAACATGGAAATAATCAAAGTTTACATATTTAGTATTCATAAATGCCTCCTTTATTTCAGGAGACCCAAACACTCATCTTTATTAAAAATTAATAGCACAAAAAAGTAAACTATTATATAATTAATATAACCAATTTATTGATGACATGTTTGGACATCCTGCATGTCTTTTTTTATTTATTATAATTCTTATGGTCGAATTTGGCTATATAATGGTGATATTTGTCAATTAAAATAGCCCCCTACTCAATGAGCAAGGGGGCTATTTTTTATAACCAGAATTTCGAAATATGTAGAAAATTGTCGTTTTATGTAAATAATCTGTGATATGATATTAATGACTTTTCCGATAACGGCAAACTAATTGAAAGATTAGGACGCAAAGCCATGGGTCTAAGGCAATACTTGTTATGATCGCCAGGCTACCGAAGATAGGGATAAATTAAGATAGTCCTTGTTTTCAGGGCTATCTTTTTTTATTTTTAAGGAGGATGATGAGTTAAGATGGAACTGTCTATTTACAATGTTATTAGCAATGAAGAATTCTATCATGTATTTCAGCCTATTTATGACTTAAATACCATGAGGATTATAGGTTTTGAAGCTTTATTAAGGTCTAGCTCTTCTTTAGATCCAACGATAATATTTGATGAAGCAATAGAAGTAAAACAGCTTTTTGAATTAGATTCGCGGTCTATTCAAAAAGCTGTTCGCACCTACCTAACAGAAGGTTCAGGAATAAAAGGAAAATTGTTTTTAAATGTATACCCGTCTACGATAATACATCCACAATTTTTAAAATTCCTATATAATATTATGTTAGAAAAAGAAAACCTTAGTCAACAGGTAAATGTTCCTTTTGAGATTGTCTTTGAGATTTCTGAATCAGAAGATATGTCAGATATCAATATGCAAATTTTTAAGGATAGGATTAGGAAAATTAAAGAAAATGGAATATTAATTGCCATAGATGATATCGGAAAAGGATTTGTTCCCACTCAGTTATTGGTTGAGATAGAACCAAACTTTTTAAAATTAGACCACTATTTTGCAAGGGATCTTTATCGATCTAATCGTAAACAATTTTTGATTAAGTTATTAATTAAATATTGCAAAGAGTATAATTGTTATCTTATCTTAGAAGGAATTGAAAATGAATTAGACTTGGCAACCGCTCAATATATGGGCATTCCTTACGCCCAAGGTTATTTAATCGGCAGACCAGGATTATTAAAAAATAGGCAATTTACCTAACATGATCTGATAAAATGAACAAAGTGTTAAAGAATCAAAACCCCCATCTCAAGAGAAAAAGGGGATTTTAATTTGTAAAAAAAAAAAATTGTCAAGTTATCTATTTGAATATCAATCCACTTTTGGTAAAATAATCCCATAATTACTTTAAAGCAGGAGAGAAATAAAGTGTGCAATGAGGAACTAACCAAGAGAATTGAATTACTAAGGAGGAAAATGATAACGGTTGGAATGAAAAAGGGCCTTACGTCACCAGATACGATTAGTCTCAGTAAAACGCTGGACCAATTAATAAATATAAAAATGAGTACATAACTAATATAGCCCCCTACTAAAATAGTAAGGGGCTTCTCAACTACGCTAATTTAATCTCAATGGCTTCGATTCGCAATCCTTGTCCAGTCGTACCTGCTATTTCGCCATTACGTATCCATGCAGTCCAGCCTATGTTTTGAACGTGAACACGATAAGAGATGCTGTGTTTATCACAATTTATTTTTATAGCCTCAAGCCTTAACCCCTTACCAATGGTTCCGACTACTTCTCCGTTGGTCCTAGCTGGTGTCCAGCCTAAACTTTCAATATGTCCTTCTACTGTAAGCCTGGCGTCCGAATGTTCAAGTCTTACAGTCAACGCTTCTATTCTTCGTGATTGTCCAATGGTTCCAGCTGTCTGGCCGTCTCGCCGTGGCCCTTGCCACCCCAGTTCTTGGACATGCGCCTCATATACGACAGATGGGCTTGATATAGCAAGTGTTTGGGGTCTTACTGCTAGCCCTAAAAACTTGGCAACACCTCGTGCATGCGCCTCGCCAATCGCTTTAATAAAGGTCTCATCCTTTAGTCGATTAGCGTCATTGCTATCAATGAAAAGATTTTCTGTAAGGATCGCCGGCATATTTGTCGCCCTTAATACTGCAAAATTTGCGCGTTTCTTGCCACGATCAGGAATGGATCCATATTGTCGCATAGCTGCTAAAATCTCAGCATGTAGAATATTCTGCAGGGCAACGGATGACGAACCGGCACCATTATAAACAAAACTTTCAAAACCTGTTCCCCCACCTGCATTAATGTGGACGGATACAAATACATCTGCTGGCCATGCATTCGCGGGATCATCTCGCCTCGATAACTCCACCGTTGTCTCACTTAACCGAGTAGCTCTTTGCTCAAATCCCATGTAATATGACTCTAAATATGTCATCGCATACTGTACAATCTTTAATGTTAGTTTTGATTCTTGGAGTCCATTGGCAACGGCGCCGGGGTCAATGCCTCCATGGCCAGGATCCCACATGATTTTTTTTGCCATTACTTATCATCTCCTATAGTATAGTAAATGCAAAATATTTATTCTTGACAGGGACAAATGGGTAAACATTATTTTTTGATTAGGCCCTGGGCCTGCAAAGCCTTTTTCTGCAACTGCGCTTTTTTAGATGTATATGTGTTTTTCCATACAGCATACAAGTTAATTACAAGCGCAGTTCCAGCTGAGACAACAAGGATAAACGCATTAATACTTTCAGTTGTAAACCAATCAAAAGATACTCCGATGGTTCCTAAAAAAAATAATAGGGCTGTTAAAAACCCACCTAATAATGTAGCAATATCCTTTTTCATTCTCCACTTCCTCCTCCATTTCCTCCATTACCTTCAATTTTATCGACTCGTTTATGCAGCGACTTGTTGGATTCCTCCACCAGTGTTACGCGCTCTCCAAAAACCTGCATTTGCTTCTCACTGGCTTTCTGGTCAATTCTTATATCATCAACCCCTCTGCGGATATAACCCAATTCTGCCTTTAATTCTGCACTTTCCTGCCCATCAGATTTAATTGCCTTAGATTTGTTTAGTGAATAGCCAAGAAAAGCAATTATTACGGATAAAACGGATATTAATACTCCAACCTCTACTGTCATCAATACACCTGCTTTCAAGAAAAATAATAAGAGCCCTGGAAGGACTCTTAAAACAACTTATTCTTTTTGAAATATTAAAGTTTGCATTTCATTATTCAAAAAAATTAACACATCATTAAATGTTTTTAGAACATCTTTATCTTCAATATAGTCAACATAATTCTTCTGTTGGTTTGGAAATCCCTCATCCAAAAGATTTGCTGCTTTAATCCACCTGACTGCATAAGGTCTAAAGTCTATTTTATTAAAGTCTATGTTATTAAAATGAAGACCTATTTTATTGTGAATCACGAATAGTTTCATATTGTGTTTCATTGAATTATAAGCATGCGCAAGCCCAAACAATAGAAGTCCTTTTTCATCCTGTCCCGCTCTATTATAATAATCAGCTAAACCATGTTTTTTATGCCACTCATGAGTAGTCATAACCCAAAGTAGTAGCTCTCCAATAGCAGAATAAATCTCATGATCGTTGGATTCTTCAATTGCTTTTTCAAGTCTTTTGAAAGCAGTAATACTTGCATAATGGTTGAATTTTAACCTCATTCTTTGTTCATAATTAAGTTCTGACATATTCAAGTTCCCCTAATAGAAATTTTTACTATATAAGTTCAATATGGCTAAATATCTCCTCTGTAGATCTCAAAATCGCCTTAAAAAAGAAGATCACGACTATTACGCAGCCGGGATTTTTTTTTAGAGAAATAACAAACCAAAAAGAGTATGGGAGATCTTAGGAACCAAACGCTCCAACCAATTAAAATCAATAAACAAATATTAAAGAAAGAGCATAATTCATACAATAGCTTTACTTTCCACACAAACACCTCCTAGAATAAATTGTAAAAGTTTAGTAGAATCACATTGTACTTAAAAAAGGATGTGAATAAATTAATGAGTAACGTTAAAGAAACCGTAGAAGCTGTCCAAGGAATAGTTGAAGCTGTACCCGTTTATGAGGATATGCTTCAACCCGCTGCAAAAGAATTAGGTAAAAGTATCCATACTTTATCTAAAGCTATAAACATAGCACTTTCTCCAGTCTCCGGTTTAGTTTGGGGCTTTGATCAAATTAAAGAATATCTTCAACCGGCTTTGGAAAAACGATTTAAAAATAAAACTAAAGAAAACATTGTAAGCCCTGAAGTGACTGTTGCTGGTCCTGCTTTGGAAGCTCTACGATTTTCAGGACATAACGAAGAACTAAGAGAGTTGTTTGCTAACTTACTTGCAACTTCAATGGATAAAGAATCTTCTTCAAAAGCTCATCCTTCGTTTGTAGAAATATTAAAGCAATTAACCTCTGACGAAGCAAGGTTGTTGAAAAAAATAGGTTTAGGTTACCATCCAATAATAAGCTTAAAAGCAATGGAAAGTGATAACTTAAGTTATTATGAATTGCTTAGAAACTTTACTTTGCTTGGCGAAGAAGCTAATATCGATCATCCAGAAATTCTGAGTAATTACTTAGATAATTTGAAACGATTAGGATTGATCAGAATTGAAAATGTTACACTTAAACAATCTTATCAAATGCTAAAAGAACACCCTTTCGTTATATCTGCTTCCAGTAAAGCGCCAACATTTGGGAAACTAAGGTACGATTGCGGGTATGTTACATCATCATCATTTGGCAGTCAATTCTATGAAGCATGCATTAAGGAACAATAAAGCTTTCAAAGGAGCTAAAATTAGCTCCTTTTTTTTCTCACATAAGACTCCCGATAGCTGAATAAGGAATTTTTATCTTTTATTTTTGGATTTATTAGTTGCAGGAACTGTATCCTTTTTACCCGAAAACTAATTGTTGGGCAGTTGGGTGCCACGCCAGCCGCTTACATCGCATTGGCCATATTTATTATTTCCCACAGCAACCACCGTGCCGTCAGATTTAAGACCGACAATATGGGCACAACCCGCAGCAATCGCCACATCGTAATTATTCGTTGCTTTATTTCACTCTCTCACCCTTTAGCTGAATAACGATTATAACTTGAAGAACTTTTTTCATTTTTTCTCCAGCTTCCCGGTTTAAGAAAATAGCCAAAATCATACATCGTTTCCCTATGTTTATTTTATTTCTTATCGTTTTGGCGCTTAATGGAACCAACAGAAACAAATCATACACTCAATTTAATGATATTACTGAATGAAAATAGAAAATAGAAGTGAGAGTACAATTGCCTTTTCCAGATTTGCATGGTAAGACAGAGTAAAGAGCAAAGTAGGTCCTAAAAACCGAATAAATGTAAGGGCTACTTTAAAAGTTGATACTGCCCCTTCCCATCTGAAAAATATGGTCATTCATATTCCGAAGAGGATTTTTGCAAATTGGATCTGGACTTGATGGATGATGAAGACACAAACTTGAACTGGATTATTTTTAGGTATTGCAGGTTTCCTTGAATGAATTGATTGTCATCGGCAGCTATTTTCTGTAAAACAGAAATCATTCAGAGTTTCCCGTATTGTTGTAAAATACATGAAAATCGACTATAATGAAGGTAATTAAAAAAGAGTTCCGTGCTGGTAACACGACGCTCTTTGGCAGCTAAATACCGTAGCCAGAAAGTTCGATGTAAAAAAAAGACTCATACCATTGTATCCGGTCAAAGATTAACAGGGTGTGTTAGTCTTTTTTATTTGCCTAAATAATGGCGACAACCAATACTGAGAATAAAATTATGAGTTAGTTTATTAGTTTAAAATACATCTCATTTATAAAACAGAATATATAGGGAATGTTATTCGCTGGCATCGCCCAAAAGTTTTAGAGGCAGACTCTTTTTTAAGCATATTTTATTATTTTGACTGTTGATTTCCGCTCCAGTCGCTTCGCTCTCCTCGGGTTGTCGCTGAGTCGTTCTCACAACCGTTTTTTGCAAGATCAATAATAACCTCTTTAGATTATTCAAGATGATAGCTAATTTTCTCTAAAAATTCTTTATTTAACGGTTTAGGTATGAATTCCTGATCTTTGAACAATTCACGAGTAATCATAAAATCTTTCGGAATATTAGTATCTGGCTGTCATTAATCTTACCGCAGTCACCTATTGCCTTAATATCACCTTAAATCCATTATATAGGAACTAATATTCATTTTGTGATTGAAAAAAGAACGCCGAATTACAGCGTTAGAGCTTCCATTCTGGACATATGTGCGCTTACCTTTTATACTCACCGTAACTATCGGAGTATTCAGTATCTTCACAATCATCTTCTTTTTTAACATTCATCGAAAGTCATTATTGATGATTCTTTATTGTTTAAATAGTCCTTATAAGTTAAACCTAAAGGATTTCTCTTGTGCATTACCATTGTGTTCTCCCCCTCCGTTACTTACTATATACCCAAGAATCTTCCTTTAAATTCATACCAAAAAAAGCTTTCTTTGGCGCCGACTTTATAAATTAGTTGTCTCATTCAGATTGTTAGCCACGATTGTTCGCTGTACTGATTCTAAATGTCCAAAATATAATTATTTGAATGGATTGTCGAACCTTTATGATTTAAAAAGGGCCTAGAATACGACGTAAGGTGAACGTACCTTATTTAAACAATATAAAAAACCCTTATAAAGTGGTTTAAAGTATATTGAAAAATTCAAAGATAGGAACCCCTCCTATGAAACAAATAATAACGATTTTGGAATGATACTGAATTAACAAAACTTTTATTAAAATAGAAATTACGAAAAAGTCTTGACTAAAATAGACAAGACTTTCCCATTTATTTTTTTAACAATTCTTATTCTTCACTTACATTTAACTGGGGTAGCCCCTTTATAAACTTCACGCTTTCCAAACTAACCCTTACAATCCGTTTTAGTAAATTAACAATATAGAGAGGATCATTGGACCATTCGTTGGGATTATTGACAATTCCAGAATCATTATCTTTGGTTATTGCATATCGCTCTATAATCCACTCAATAGCTGATTTTCCGTTTACAACATAATCGTAAGCTTCAAGCGGAATATCATACAGGGTAAGCTCTTGGTTATAAACAATTACACTCTTATCAATTTTTCCATTCTTTTTACCGAAGGTCATCTTGGTTACTTTATAACTCTCTTCATCCATTAAAAGTTTTGACTCCTCGGCCAAAGGATAAGGTTCAACGCATTCATAGTTTAAATGCAATTCACCTAGCTTTCGTCCAGTTTTTGAGAATGTCCAAAAATCGCCAGCAAGTGGAATACGTGGTAGCATTTTCTTTAGGTCTGTGCCAAACCGTTTACGATACTCAGGAGAATGAAGGATACCGTATATGTACCAGAAGATATCTTCTTTGGTAAATGAATAATTATTATAATGACTTTGAAATTCATTTAATGCCCAATCTGTAATTGCTTCATGACGGATATATCCATTGTAATTATTTGGTTGTTTTTCGAATAATTCAATTTGAGTATTATTTTCAACCTGTACCTTTTCATACCAATATAGAGGAAAACATTGTCCGGTATCATGCATGTGCAGATTGGGTATGACATCAGTAACCAATGCTGAGAAATCACGTCTCGCCCCAATCCCGGTTATGGAAATAACGATGTTCTCGTGTTCCTCAGTAGGAAAGATTCGTGGCATTTGATATACCATCTCGTTGAAGGAACGGTTAAAATACAACCATTGCTTAGTAAATGGGCGATACATGCTAACTGCAACCGATTTAGGGTCATATTTAAACAACTTTCCCTTTTTTGCATCAGATTTCAGGGCACGTGTCCAACTTATTCGACTCGGGGTGTTATCCACTACAGATTCAATTTGTGGCTTTTGACTTTTCTCCATTCCAATACATGCATTAACATATCGTCTTACTTCTCCATTATAGTTTTTAATCAACCCTCTCATATTGGATTCGAGACAGCTTTGTTTAAAGTTGTAAGTCCAAGTATCACGGTTAGTAACAACACCAAGTGAGTATAAGGAGAAAATATTATTGGATGTTTCATCATCCTTGTTCCCTATACTAATAAACGTATTAAACACCGGATTACGTTGATTTATCCAATCACCCTTTGTGTTTGGGATGATATGTTGCCAATAGACGCCATTAATACTATTTAAGTTTTCTATTTTTGTCAGTTTTTCTTCGCGGCTAAGATTATCACCGATGTCGTAATAAGACAACTCACATTTACCTTCATGATCAGGATCTTTAACCATGACCGTTATTGCAACACCAGTTTGTATGTCAAATACATTTTGGCCTTCCCGTTTTGCGTCCTCCCCAAGTCTCCCTTTAATAAATCCGCGTAAATTAAAAACATAGAGATGGCTAAACTCGTCAGTCAAGGATTTACGTAGTCCATCTGCATTATTACTATCAATAAACCTACCATTGGTTACAAAAGCTATGATACCTTTATCTTTAATACGATCTGAGGCCCATCGAATGGCTAGTATATATGAATCGTAGAGATTCCTCATTAGCCCTGATTTTGACGCTAAAGCATAGGTACTACGAATGCGATCATTTAAGGTTGGATATTTCAGATTTTTATTGTTATCCCGCTCACTTTCTTGGCCAACTGAATATGGAGGATTCCCAATTATAACTCGAATATCCTGTGTTTTTTGTCGGTTTACTCGTTCGCTATTTTCCGGCAAAGTTTGACGATCAATCCAATCTCGTTTTTCGGCAATTTGAAACGTATCCGTTAATACTATACCTTCGAATGGTCGATATTCGCCAGTTAAAGCATGATAGGTGCTTTCTATATTTATTGCTGCGATGTAATAGGCCAATAAAACGATTTCATTGGCATGTAGTTCATTTTGATACTTATGTAATAAATCCGCAGGTCTAATATACCCAGATTGTAGCAGTCGTGTTACGAAAGTTCCCGTGCCAGTAAACGGATCAAGAACATGCACATTACGCTCAGTTAATCCTGTACTGAAGTGCTTCCGTAGAGCAAATTCAACACTATTGATAATAAAATCAACTATTTCTACAGGGGTGTAAACAATACCTAAGCGTTTAGCCATCCGTGGGAATGCACTTTTGAAAAAGGTATCGTATAAATTCCTGATAATTTCTTGCCGTGATTTATCGCTCTTTGCAAGTTGTACTCGCTCTCGAACACTTTCATAGAACTTTCCCAAGTTCTCAATCTCACTACTCATGGCATGGTTATCAATTATTTCTATTATTGCCTGCATAGATTTTGATACTGGGTTATTTTTTGTAAATGAATAACCTTCAAATAATGCTTCAAATACCGGACGTGTAATTACATGTTGTGATAACATTTCTATTGCTTCTTCCTCAGTTACTGATGGGTTCAGGTTATCTCTAATCCCCTTTAAAAAAATTTGAAAGGCATTTTGTGCTTTATCATATTTTAATAGTTCATGAATACGTAAAATAATACTTTCTGCAATTTGTGCAACGTTCTTCGCCCAGTCCCTCCAGTATTCTAAATCACCAAGTTTTTTTGGTATTGCTGCATAAACAGCTTCGGATATAGCATCAATTGAGAGTAGAGGAAAGTCCATGGATATTTGAGAATTACCACTTGAATCACTAGCACTTCCTTTACCAGGGGATGCGCTAATAACACGAATTTTTTTTCTAAATTCAGCCTCATCAACCAAAGAATCATCATGAGCCCTTAGTGCTTTTATAACTTTCCAAATTCCTTTAAATTGACTATCTCTATCTATATAAGAATTGTAATCTTTAACTTTTGATGATGGAATTCCTATCGGAAGAATAATATACCCATACTTTTTTTTACCGTCTTTTGTTTTACGCATTACCCGCCCAACAGACTGTACAATATCAACAATAGAGTCCCGTGTATCAAAAAAAACTACTGCATCAAGTGCCGGGATGTCAATACCTTCTGAAAGACAACGTGCGTTTGAGAGAATACGACATTCACCGGCTCGAGGATCTTCCTTAAGCCATTCTATTGCCTCCTGACGCTTAAGTGCATTCATAGTCCCATCTACATGTTCCAATGAACAAAAAACCATATTATCATTGTCCTGATGAGACTGGCTGTACATACTTACTAATTCAGAAAATATCTTGGTTGTGGACTGGGAATTTTTTATTGAGCGTGAGAAAGCCACAGCTCTTTTCATTGGGGCAGTATCATCAGTTATCGCTTCTGTTCCTTCTTCACTTACTTCTATCAAGCCAAGTTTTGAAAGCCCCTTCCAACTTCCAATTATTTTAGTAGCAAATCCACTATCAATTGCCTTTTTATTTTCAATTTTAAATGCATTGTAATCGTTTGCAAGCTTTGCCATAAGCTCCTCGTTAACAGCAACAATCAAAACTTTATATTCAGCCAGTAAGTCCTTAAGGACAGCTTTACCAAACCCAAGCTTATGGAATTCTGGCCCATAAATTGTTTCATCATCCATGGAATATAGTGTGGCACTATTTTTGTCAGCTTTATTTTTTGATGCATCATTATAGATACGAGGAGTTGCCGTCATGTATAACCGCTTTTTGCTTTGGATTATGTTTTGCTGATGTACTTTTACAAAATCTGATATGTCTTCGTTATCTATACTTATCCCCGTTGTTCGATGCGCCTCATCACAAATAATTAGATCAAATTCCCCAACACCCTTTTTCTGAGCATCTGATACAACTTGAATAGATTGATAAGTTGAAAAAATAACACTTCGGCGATCCGAGGGAACCTGCTTTAACTTGGCAGCAAGTCTGTCGGAATCAGTAGTTGCAGGGTATGCCAAATCATACTTGCGTATGTCCTCATTTTCTTTTCCAATTTTGTTATCAGAGCAAACAACAAATGAATGGAATGGAGCAATAGATTCGTTAGCCCACTCACGAAGGGTTTGCGCAACAAGAGAAATTGAGGGAGCAAGGAATAAAATTTTTCCCTTTCTATCCGTTATTTCTTCAGCTATCCTCAGTGAAGTTAAGGTTTTTCCAGTACCACATGCCATAATTAGTTTCCCACGATCATTAGCTTGAAATCCAAATTTAGTATCTTGCAGTGCATCTTTCTGATGTGGTAATAATTGCTTCCTTCTGCGTAGCCGAAGATCCTTTATGTTATTAATGCTAAATTGACTCCAATCAATAGGACTTTCGGCCAACTGTTGGAGCCCTAAACGTGTAACCTCAATTGTTTGATGGTTTATAGCTTCCTCTGCCTTTTTACTCCAATTATTTGTTGTAGAGACAATTAAGCGGTGAACAAACGATTGCTCATAATCATCTGCTACAAAAAGTTTACCCGATGCTGTAAAAAATGAATCAATATCTCCTTTTTCAATACTATAGTTTGAATTAAAAAATTTACATTGAATGGCCCAGTATTCACCCGTATACCGTACCCTCGCTACAAGGTCAATCCCATCGTCACTCCCCCAACGATATGGCCAATCATCCCATAACCATACATCACTTAGAAGATTTGAATAAATTGGATCGGTCAAAAGATAGTTTGCTATTAATCTTTCAAATAATTCGCCTTTTTCGCGGGTTGAACTAGCTGCACGATTAAACTCTTCCAGTAAATTAAAAATTGTACTCATCCTAATAACTCCAATCTTACTAGTTGGTAGGTGTAACAGAAAGTAATTATTAGGACTGAGTACAATATTATTTAATATCTAGCATATTGACTATCAATAAAGTTTAGTTTTTCTAAGAGGGCCAGCCCTAAAACAACATTTCCATCATTATTCTAACTCTTTCAAGAGTACTAAACTACAATATTTTGAAAAATTTGCTATATTTTTCCGATAAACCGTGATTTTTGTAAAAAAAGTTCACCATAAGCCATTTCTAATTGTTTTTTTAACTCTCTATTTTCATTCTCCTCATTCTTTATTCTATCTTTTAGAGCCTTAATTCACTCTTTCCCTGTGATTTTTAATATAAATTAAGATAGACTCAAGTAACATAAATATTCACAATAATCCCATAAGCGTGAGAATCTAAAAATATTATACGACTTATAGCACTCCTGACTCGAGGCCTAATAGGGGTCTTTCTTACATATAGTTCAAGGCAATTGCTATTTAAATAGTACTAAATACAAGAGATCTTTACGAGCCCACCCCCGGTCAGAAAAATATAAATAAATAAAAGGAGAAAATCATCATGAAATATGGTTACACCAGGGTATCGTCTTTAAATCAAGATTTGGAATCCCAGCTTCAAGCATAGAAAAGCATGGTTGCTACAAATTTATTCAGAAATGTTTACCGGAACTAAAACTGATCGCCTCGAATTCAACAAGCTGCTGCAAGAACTAAAAACAGGTGATACACTCGTCGTTACAAAGCTGCACCGTTTCGCCCGAACGACTGCAGACGGAATAAACACCGTTAAGTCACTGTTCGAGAAGGGGATTAAATTCCATGTGCTAAATATGGGATTAATTGAGGATACGCCTACAGGATGGCTTATATTGAGCGTAATGCTGGCGTTCGCAGAGTTTGAACGGGATATGATTGTCGAGCGATCCAGGAAGAAAAGGCTATAGCGAAACAGAAGGAGGATTTTCGGGAAGGGCGACCGAACAAATTTAGCAAGAAGCAAATAGAACACGCTCTAAAGCTACTGGGGAGTAATTCATACAAACAAGTAGAGGAAATCACCGGAATCAGCAAAAGTACGCTCATTCGTGCGAAGAAACGCACTACCTTTAAATAATATTTGTAGCTGTTGCTGAGCATGAATCAAGCGATTTAATAAACCAAAAACTAATGTCCAAAGTGATTCGTTAAAGGTAAAAAATAGTGAGCCCGGATTCCCAGGCTCGTAATTTATTTATAATTTGATTAGTTACCTTGAGCAGAATCTTTTTCATTAAAGGTAAAAGACGGCAGTATTTCAAAATCATTTTCAACTACAAATTTTATAAACTTATAATCTGTTGTGTTACCTGTATCAAATTTTGAAATGTAATTAAGTAAATTTAATTTTTTAATACTATTAATCCCTTTGTCATTGAATAAGAATGCATTACTTAGTAAATATAGAATTAACGTTTCTTTGCGAGTAAGATTAAACAAATATTTCAAATAAAATTCAAGATCCCATTCATCTAGTAAATTAATATTCCTTTCTAATAAAAGAAACACCTGTTGTAAATGGTCTTGGAAAACATCAAAATCAGTACCTCTTTCAAGCGAAAAATATGAATCTTCAACAACCTTTCCATATATTTTATAAAAATCTTCATTAAAATGTTCCTTACGTATATTTTTTACTTGTTTGTTAAATTCCGGGCTATTTGTGCCGCTTTCCATTCTTTTATTAAAAGTGACCAATAGATATTTAAGATATTCGTACCCAGAATATGTTTTTGATTCAGTATGAAATGAAAATCCTAGTATATCTATTCTAATTTCATTTATTAAATTATAAAATATGTTTTCAAATCTATTAAGTCTAGATGTTTTACTTTGTTCTTGCAAAGCTATTTTTGCGTCTTCTAATTCTTCACGAACTAAAGATATTTCATCCTTTTGTATATTCAATTGTTCCTTTTGTATATTTATTGTTCGAATAATATAAAGAATACTAGCAAATGTTAGAAAGGGAAGTGTACTTCCTCCAAGTAAGTCACCGTATGTACCTAGTTCACTAAAAGATATACCTAATACTTTATTTCCGAAAGCGCCAAAAAACGGAGAAACGAATGCCAAACCAAGAAAGACAGGGGCTAATTCTGTTACATCGAATTCGTTTTTATTGTCTATTTTATTTTTTCTTTCCATATATTATCCTTTCCTTCTTCCCCCAATTTAAGTTACATATATTATATTCGATATATTTATATCATAATAAAAAGGATGAAACTATTACAATTCCATCCTAAAATTTTTTTTATTCCATTTAACAAACGGAGGCAGCCTGAGCAACCCAGTTCTGGTTAAGTTCCGGTACCTTACTCGACACGGGATATGTTCTATAAAAGTAAACTTATCATCGTCTGACACAACCTCCAGCACCCCGTACAGTTTCTTACGTTCGGCTGGTAGAATATTCTCTCCATTACTCCGGCTGGTCTGCCCCTGAAAGCCCAGGAGAAGCCCAAATTTGCCCTTTCTAAGCCCGGTAATCACCACATCATCATATTGGTAATTTATCACTTTGAGCCAAACCCAGCTGCGCTTACCGACCTCATAGAGTGAATCCTTGCGCTTTAAGACAATCCCCTCCAAGCCTTGCTGCCGGACCAGATCAAAGTATGTCGAACCGTGACCTTCCAAAAACTTTACCTTCGATACTAAACTTGAATCCTCCGGGATAATGTCATGCAGCAGTTGCTTTCTATCCATCAAGGGAAACCTGGTAACCGATTTGCCCCTATATTGGATGACGTCGAAAACCACCTAGCTTAACGTCCCGTTCTCTAGTACGTTGCGCTTTGACTGGAACCGGAACATCATAGCTTCAAAGTCCGGCTTCCCATCGGCGCTAGTAAAGATAATTTCCCCGTCTAAAACCGTTCCGTCTGGTATATCTATAGTCAAAAGTTCAGGGAATCGGGCTGTACCCTCGTTATTATGGCGAGTATAAAGACGCACCTTATTATCAAACTTTGAAAGTATTAATCTAATGCCATCTAGCTTTAGTTCTGTAATATATGAATCATCATCAAAAGGTTCCGTTACCCTTCGCAATAACATCGGTGAAACAAACACATAAACCACCTCATGATTAATTGTAAGAGAAAGTTAAACAACTATCACTGGTGGTTTATTGTCATTAATGGCATTTTCAGCTACATAAAATAAAAATAGGGCACCGCTATGATTTCACTGTTCGTGAACTAAAGCCCCCGTTCGTATTATAAGGTTAACCAGAATGCTAAATATTTCTGGTTGACCTTATTTATTTTGGTCTTATTATATCAGTAGC
>NZ_LMTJ01000003.1:10992-12630 GCF_001510715.1 Bacillus sp. FJAT-29814 | reverse complement strand
CCCGTTCGTATTATAAGGTTAACCAGAATGCTAAATATTTCTGGTTGACCTTATTTATTTTGGTCTTATTATATCAGTAGCCAGGGTAGAACGTAACTGCCCGTGGGGCTTTGACCCCGTCAAGTAAACGGTTCGCCCCCTACTTGTAGAAACATGATTGAGGCTGGTTGGGACTTAGATCTCGTATAACAAGCGAAGCTGTGACACTGCATGGAGGATTAGGGGTACTGGCAAATTACTAGTTTAGGAGGAGGATTTTTGATATGAATCCAGTCATTGGTCTGGATGTTTCAAAAGGAGAAAGTCAAGTTCAGGCATTTTTAGATAAAGGCAAACCATACCGTAAGAGTTTTAAAGTTTCTCATACTATAGAAGGTCTTGATTTACTTGTAGAGTATCTGGAGGTGGTTAAGAGAGAAACTGGCAAGAAACCAACTATTGTTCTAGAAGCGACAGGACATTATCATTCCTCTGTTGTTCAATACTTGGAGGACCGTGGGTATTTATTGATAATTATTAATCCATTGATTTCTTATAAGGCCAAAAGTTCAAGTCTTCGAAAAGTAAAGACAGATGCGATAGATGCTTACCATCTCTGTGAGCTGTTTTATAAGGAGGATTTAGAGCCGTATAAGAAACGTGGTGTACAGCTATTAAACCTTCGGAATCTTACAAGACAGCACGAAAATATTACTGGAGTATTGATTCAAACAAAGCTACAATTTCAAGCGATTCTGGAGCAGGTCTTCCCTGAATACAGAGGTGTTTTTGGTGACTTATATTCGGTAGTATCACTATTAACTCTTTCAGAGTTTCCCTCATCTGAAGATATTTTAGAGGCAAGTGAAGAAACAATAGCCAACAAAATCGCTGAGTTATGTAAAAGTCGTTCCTATCGATGGGCTAAAGAAAAAGCTACTAAGCTCAAGGCAGCCGCAAATCGAAATCCGTTTGAAAAGACCGTTTATCAGAGCCATATTTTAAGTCTAGGTATGTATATCAATATCATTCTTCAGTACAAAGAGCACCTATCTAAGTTAGAGTCCGAGATAGATGCCCTCGCTAAAGAAGTTGAAGAATATAATATTATCAAATCTATCCCTGGTATCGGAGAAAAGATCGCGGCAACGATCATTTCAGAAATTGGAGAGATAGATCGATTTACTGATCCTAAAAAGCTGGTAGCTTTCGCTGGAGTTGACCCTAGTGTATTTGAATCTGGTAAGTTTACAGCCACCAAGAATCGAATCACAAAAAGAGGGTCCAGCAGGCTTCGTCACGCCCTATATATGGCTGTTCGTTGTGCTATACGTGACTGTCGTAAAAGCAAAACAAGCGATGAAATCATACCTCGCAATAAGAAATTACGAGAGTTCTATGATAAGAAACGTGAAGAAGGAAAACCTTTTAAGGTAGCTGTCATTGCTTGTGTAAATAAGCTCTTACATTGGATATTTGCCCTACTAAAGAATAAAACGACTTTCCAAGATATAGCTTAGAACCTATATCTAACTAAATAACACAAAACCTTCCAAATTAGTCTATCGGAAGGTTATTTGGCATGCATATTTTTAGTATAGCATGAGATATTTTAAATTTTTATTGAAAAATATTGACAAACTATTAGCTGGTTTACTT
>NZ_LMTJ01000003.1:0-10412 GCF_001510715.1 Bacillus sp. FJAT-29814 | reverse complement strand
GGCATGCATATTTTTAGTATAGCATGAGATATTTTAAATTTTTATTGAAAAATATTGACAAACTATTAGCTGGTTTACTTCAGTAAGAAAAAGCCATTCTCCTTCTTGAAGAATAGCCGCGTTCGTTTAAGTACAATCCTTCACAATCTAATTTATTAATTTCATAACAAATGAATAAGCCATTGGGGGTTTTTCCGTTTGCTTTTAATGCCATTGTATTACCTTCCTGCATATTCTTCTCCTAACTAGCTATATTTGGTTTAATTCATTAGGTTTCTTCCTATTGACAAGTTTTTATTGGTAACCTAACTTCAACCGTAGTACCTTCATTTTCTTTACTTTTTACTTTTATTGACCCGTTATGTTCCCGAACAATTCTAAAACATATCATTAAACCTAAACCAGTACCTTTTTCTTTATTACTATAGAACGGCTCACCTAATTTCTGAACTCGCTCCTCACTTATCCCAGTTCCATTATCGATTATTTTTATTAGGACATTTTTTCCTTCAATACTGCCTTGGATTTCTACAAACCCATTTTTAGGAATTGCTTCAATGCTATTTTTAATTATATTAATAAAAACTTGTTTTATTTGGTTTGTATCACACATAATCTGAGGAAGATTTTGTTTATACTCTTGGAAAATTTCTACCCTTTTCAAATTTGCTTCTGGTTTTAATAATGTCTCAACTTCTTTAAGTATAGTTTTAATATTAACCTTTTTTAATTGAATTTCTTTTGGTTTGGCAAGATTAATAAATTCTTCAAGAATTTCCTCAACTTGTTTAAACTCTTTGGAAATTACTTCGAAAAATTCTTTCTTCATGATTCCTTTCTCCAAAAGTTGAATGAATCCTTTTATTGAAGTTATAGGGTTTCTGACTTCATGTGCAACACCTGCAGCAAGTTGACCCACAACTGCTAATTTCTCTGATTTTGAGAGTTGTTCTTCCATTTCCCTTTTTTCCGTAATGTCTCTTCCCACTACTATAAAATGTTCTGGAGCGCCATTCTCTCCAAGGACTGGGGTACCTAGTCCTTCAATTAATAACGATTTCCCATCAACGTTCACAAAACGAGCTTCCATCCTTAATGGATTCATAGTGTTTAATACTTTTTCAAATCCCATCATTACGCTTTGCTTGTCATCAGGATGTATTAAATCAAACGATCTTTTACCTATATATGATTTTAATGGGTTACCCATTACATTTCCAAGGGAAGGTGATGCATACTGTATCGTTCCATTTATATCTAATAACATTATTATGTCCGTCATGTTTTCAGAAATCAGCCGATATTTAGCCTCGCTTTCTTGTAAAGCTTTCTCCGCTTTTTTACGTTTCGTTATATCTATACATGAACCTATGACTTGTACTACTTCTCCAGCTTTTTTAATAGGACGTAAAGTTGTAAGATAATTAATTCCATTTAGCTCTTCCTCATAAGTAACAAATTCCTCTCCTTCCCACGCCTTCTTATAGTAGACAGTTTTATCGAGGGCAGTTCTATAAGGAAGAAAATCAGCTAATTCTTTTCCTATCACTTGAGAAGGAATCATTCCAAGTCTGTATAATAATTCCCCGTCACATTGTGTATGAATAAATCGTTCATTAATTTTCTTATACTTAAATATCATCCCTTGCTGCAAACGAATCGTATCGTGTAACTCTCTTTGGGCTGATTCCAATAATTCTTTCAATAACAATTGTTGGTTTATATCTTTAGGGATTCCATGTTCTTCAACTATTTTTTCTATTTCAAACCGTTTTTCTTGTAATTGGGACGCTGTTAAGGGCTTATTTAAAAAATTTCCTTGTCCTTCATCACATAAATGTTGTTGTAGAAAAACTAGTTGTTCTTTTGTTTCTATTCCTTCAGCTACTACAATCAAATTCAAATTATGAGCCATTGAGATAATGGTTTTAACTATGGTTTCATCATTTGGGTTGTTTCGAAGTTCTTTAACGAAAGACTGGTCCATTTTTAATGTATCAACAGGAATGTTTTTTAAGTAACTTAATGAACTGAAACCTGTACCAAAATCATCGATACTAACATGGACTCCAATCTTTTTAAGCTGTTGTAATATTGAAATTGTACGGTCAATATCAACTGTCATACTTTCAGTAATCTCAATTTCTAAAAAGTGTGGTTCTAATCCTGTTTTTTGAAGAATGGATTCAATGGTATCAATAATATTAGTCTGATTAAATTGAATAGCTGATAAATTGACGGAAACAACTGTTGAAAAACCTTGTTGCTGCCAAGTTTTATTTTGTTTACACGCAGCATTCAAAACCCATTCTCCAATAGGTAAAATTAATCCTGTCTCTTCAGCAATAGGTATAAATGTTTCTGGCGATACCATTCCCCATTCTGGATGGTCCCAACGAATTAATGCCTCGACACCCACAATTTTCCCCGTATTTAAATTGATTTTAGGTTGATAGTGAAGTAGTAACTGATTATTTTCTATCGCCTTGTGGAGCTCTAACTCTAATTTTAAAGTGGCTATTCTTCCTTCATTCTCATGAAAGGCGTAGAACTTATATTTATTTCTACCCTCTTTTTTTGCCAGATACATTGAATTTTCCGAATATTTTATTAATATTTCTTCGCTTTGCCCATCCTTAGGAAACTGGCTAACCCCAACGCAGATTGAAATTTTTATGTCAAACCCATTTACACAAAATGGACTTGAAAATGATTCAATTATTCGTTCAATCACAGATGAAATTTCATTATCATTAAGGTTTTCCAACGTTAGAAGAAATTCATCACCAGAGTAACGAGCTATGAAACCATATTGAATTATTATTTCCTTAATTTGTCTGGAGATTTGTTTTAATACCAAATCACCTACTCCATGACCATATGTATCATTTACATTTTTAAAATTATTAATATCAATAAATAAAACAGCAAATGAGCCATCAATAGATTGTGATTTTAACTTGCGTTTTAAGTATTTATTAAAGTAAAAACGGTTCGGTATTTCTGTTATAACGTCGTAATTAGCTAGAAAATTAATATTTTGAAACTCTTTCTTCTTTTCTGTAATATCTCTAAAAAGTACAGACAAGCCTTCCCTAGAAGGAAATGCCCTTATTTCATACCATCTATTATTAAAAAACTCTTCAAATTCTACAGGTACTTGTTCCGACAATGCCCTTTTATATCGTGATACAAATTTACGCAAGTCACTGTGTGGTAATACATCATGAATATATTGCCCAATTGCATTTTCTCGTTTAATTTGTAAAAGTTTTTCTGTAACATTATTTATATATTCAAATTTTAATTCATTATTTAACGAATAAAATCCATCGGATACTCGCTCCAAAATATCTTTAGTATTAGTTATAGCACTCAATGGTGATCTCCTTTCGTTAGGACCTAAAAAAGGAACTAAATTATTCACCAATATATTATACAGTTATTTCCACCGCAACGACAAATTTAATATAATACATCGATATTCATAAAACACCTTGAGCTTTCATCCATTATTAATCCCTTTTTGAATAGAGTACCTAGCATCATGGTATTTTTCGCTCTACAACTCCCTCAGTTTAATACGATTTTCTCCCGAATACTCGCTTATTCGCAGGATTTCATATCCCTTTAAATAGGTTTAACGGTAATAAGAGATGATTTCAGATCATTGTGGCTTCGTGAAGGCATAGTTAAATAAAGGAGTGAAACTCTACTCCATATTTTACCATATAATGTACATGCTCCACGCCGCCCCTGGAGGCTTTCCCTCCCATGTCTCAACGGGTCATTCGCCCTATCATTCCTTCGTCATGCCTATTCCAAGGGTGGAGGCCAGTAATGCTAAACTGATGGGTCTGTGCCCTTATGTTGAAGAAATCTGGTACTCCGTACATATTTGAAATCCTACGAATAAGCCAAAATTCGGAAAACACACGTTTTCTATACTATAGTTACCATCGTAACGAGGACAAATAATCTTCGATTCTTAAGTGATTAGGCAGCCAGCGGTAATAACGGTTGAACTTTATCAGGACAATAGGTTTCATTACGTCGAGAAATTCCAACAAAAATCCTCGCTAACTTGCCTACCAACTTCATTATTGATTTCATTTTCTTCATTTTCTTCACATTAACATTATGATTGTGTAATGCTTTAAATTCTTGGTTGTTCGCCACCAGGCTCATAGTCGCTAGGAAGAGAAATCGCCGTAGTCTTGACCTTCCACGCTTTGAAATGACAATTTGTCCTTTCCACTTACCTGAACTTGCTTCGGCTAAGTGTAATCCTGCATGGCGAAGTAGAGAATTACCATGAGAAAAGTTGCTTAAATCTCCAGCCTCACCTAATATGCCAGCTAAAGAAATTCCACTTATTCCCTTTATGGTAAGTAACTGCTTGGCGAATGGGATTTTGTTTAATACATCTATTACTTGTTTTTCAACTCTTTCGAGTTGCGTTACAGCTAAATCATATTCCTCTAATAGTTGCTCAAGGTGAAATTTATATGCATCAAGTGCTTGTCTTGTACCAATGGATTTCCTAGCTACTTCGAGGAGTAAAGTAGCCTTTTTTAGTCCAGGCTGCCTCTTCATAATTGATTTCCAACCTGCAATAACATCGTGAGGCTGCAGTTTCTCTAATTCCACTGGGGATGGGAATAAACGAAGGGTTGCGATTGCCCCTTTAGATTTAATCTCTTTAAATACCTGCCGTAGTTCTGGAAAGACAATATCTACCCAACGATTTAATTGATTAATAGAACTAACGAGGCGTTTTACTACTACATCACGGTTTGACATAAGGACTCTAAGTTTTTCGAATGATTCTGATGTGTACCTAACTTCAGAATAGTAACCGTTCTTCACCATATCAGCGATAACTAAAGCATCCTTTTTATCACTTTTTGATTGGGTATTATCACGATTTTCTTTATTTCTTTTTACTAGATGTGGGTTTACTGTTACCACCTCAATATTCTGTTTAAAAAGCCATTTTGAAAGATTGATCCAGTAGTGTCCTGTTGGCTCCATCCCAACTATAGCTTCATCAAGGTTCTTTAATCTTTGAAGATTCTTAATCCATTGTAGTAAGCTAGCAAAGCCCTCTTCATTATTGTTAAATGTCAGTGGATCTCCAACCATAATTCCACGGAAATTTACAGCTCGAGCAACATGAAATTGTTGAGCAATATCCACACCGATAATAAGATGTTTAACGGAAATTCTTTCTTTTAGTTGATTTTGTTTGTTTTGCATTTTAAACTTCATTGTAGGGTTCCTCCTAAAGTTGTGAGTTAGATTGGTCTCTATACTCATATCTTACTGAGGAGCCCTATTTTTTTCAAAGTCGAAAAATAACGACCTACAGGAATGCTAAACTGTCCCGTTAACTCAAAAAGGCTGCCGCAGCAACGAGGTCTTAAAGTAAAGCACCCGTTCAAGAAGCAATTATTCAACATTTAACACAAGTGTTGCAAATGCAAATGAATTATTATCTATTTCACAGCGAATCAATAAACAATGAATCAATTTTCCTTGTACAGCGAAGTCTTAATAACTTTCAAAATCATACCCTTCTTCGAATGTAAATTCTGTTTTCCCTTCTTTATTGGAAGTTACACTTATTGGAACAACATCGTAATCTGAAATAATATTACCTTTCTCATCTACGATATAATCATATATCTCATATTGCCCTGTTTCGAAATTTAAAGGTTCGATTTGAATAAATTCTCCATAAGCAATAGTTGGTAAATCAATAAATCTCTTGCCTATCATAAAATCCTTTAATCGCTTTTCTATTTCTTCTTTCTCCTTATTATATAGGTCTCCATAATAGATAGGACTTAATTCAACAGCATTAGAGGAAATTTTTATCGCAGGTTCTTCCGTACGAGTTTGACAAGCCGTAAGAAGTATAGTGGCTATTACTGTAATCATTACAAACATCAATCTCAAAGTATTATTCTTCATATTAAAAACTATCCCTTCCTAAATCGAATAAATTCCAGTCCACTTTATGCTAACATAAAACACCCACAAAAAATTTAGAATTCTTGTTCAACTAACCTGCCCCTTCAATACCACGTTTCCAATTCTATAATCAGGGCAATAATTCCTCTAATTAAACCGAAAAGGAGGAAATAATTTGTTATTATCAAAAGCCTGGGAGTTATATGAATCGGACAAAAGGATTGAAGGATTCTCTCCCCAGACGTTAAATGCATATAGGCTCAAATCAAAGCTGCTGATTCAACACTTTAATGATGTGGATATTGAGTCATTGTCTACTGATCAACTGAAAGGATACTTAGCAAAATCAAGTGAACACCTAGAACCATCAAGTTTGGCTCATCGAATTCGATTTAAAAAATCATTTTTTAGTTGGTCACACGAAGAAGGGTATTTACCCAAAAACCCAGCAGCAAAAATAAAAGAACCTAAACAAGGGAAACGGATTCCAAAATTTCTAACGGAGAGAGAAATTGAACATTTGAGGGAAGCCTGTTGTAATCCAATGGAAAAGGCATTGTTTGAATTTATGTTTTCAACTGGTTGTATAATAGGAGAAATTGTTTCTCTTGATAAAAATTGTATCAATTGGTCTAATCGTTCTGCCATAGTTCTTGGAAAGGTGATAAAGAAAGGGAGGTCTACTTTAAATACGGCGTGAAATCTGGCTAAAGCGATACTTAGACCTTCGCCAGGATAAGGATCCCGCTATATTTGTTACTGAACGGCACCCTCATAGAATGAGTATTGGACAGATGAGGTACATTATAAAACGAATATCAAGTCGGGCTGGGATCAACAAAGAAATTCATCCACACCAACTTCGCCACAGCTATGCTACACACTTATTGAACAACGGAGCTCCCATTGATGTTATTCAAAGTTTGTTTGGACACGAAAAAAGCGAGACAACTAGAATTTATGCTCAGTTAAGTGGAAGCATTAGAATAGAATTTTACAAGAAATATTTTTAAAAGGGGATGGCAGAAGGCAACGGACACTCCGCTGCCTTTTCACTATTGCACCCGTTTCTTTAAGTAGATTTCTTCACAATCTTTTTGAACGAACCAAAATAACAATGTGTTCTTAGAACGTCGTCCCACGTTATGCTTGAGATGTAATTTTGTTTATACCTTTTCTTACTCTCTTTTCTCATTGAGAATTTTGCTGAATTATTCCGTTTATTTACTGACTTCTCTACTATCCTGAGTGTATTTTAATACAAAATAAAGAATCTGTAATGACACAAAATACACTGCTGCAGAATACCAAGGATTCCATTTACCATAATGTAATACCTCAATTTTCACAGTATATAACTCAAGCAAAACAAGGATTCCTGTCCAACTCAGGGCATATATTAATTTTCTAATTGTAGTAGATTTATTCGGAAAGTAATTAACAATAATATATAATACTCCTACCTGCCCTAAGGCAACAATTAAATACGCCCAATCAACCTCCTTTTTATCAAAATACCAATAAAGATGGTATTTAAGATCAAGATATAAATCCGAAACAAAATTCATCATTAAAGCAAACAAAATGGTCGCAAACACTTCATGCCTCGTTTTTCTCCTTTTTATACTAAAAGCTACTATTAGGACAATGATGACTGTTAGAAAAAATAGCATAATGACAGCAAACACCCTCTTTTTTGATTGTTATTGTTTCTCTTTAAGGTGTTTTTTATCCTTTATCATAACAAACTGACTTAAACACTTTTTCGTTTCTGACCTTTTAAACTATTCTGTACCGTTAGAATTCCTGTAGATAGCTAATTATCAACTTTGAAAAAAATTAGGTCCCCCAGTAAGATATGAGTATAGACACCACTCTAACTCAAAACCTTAAGGAGGAACCCTAATATGAAGTTTAAGATGCAAGACAAACAAAATCAACTAATTGAGAGAATTTCAGATAAACACCTTGTTGTTGGTGTGGATATTGCCCAAGAATTACACGTAGCTAGAGCTGTAAATTTCCGTGGAATAATCGTCGGTGATCCTCTTACATTTGAAAATAACGAAGAGGGCTTTGCTAGATTACTACAATGGATTAACCAGTTAAAAACCTTAAAGGGATTTGCTTTTACAATAATCGGCATGGAACCTACAGGACATTACTGGGTTAATCTATCAAAATGGCTATATGACCAAGATATTGAGGCCGTAACTGTTAACCCACACCTCGTAAAAAAGAACAAGGAAAACCGTGATAATAGCCGTTCGAAAAGTGATAAAAAAGATGCTCTTGTTATCGCTGATATGGTCAAGAATGGTTACTATTCCTTTATTCGTCCCTCTTCAGAGGCCTTTGAAAAACTAAGAGTTTTAATGTCTAACCGTGACATGACGGTTAAACGACTTGTCAGTGCGGTCAATCAAATCAACCGTTGGGTCGATATTGTTTTCCCAGAACTTCGGCAGGTATTCAAAGATGTTAAAGGCAAAGGGGCAATGGCAACTCTACGATTATTCCCTACACCACTTGAACTACATTCAATGAAAGCAACAGATATCGTTGTAGGTTGGAAAAAACAAATGAAGAGACAACCTGGGTTAAGAAAAGCACAATTATTAATTGACTTAGCTATGCATTCAATCGGAACTCGACAAGCACTTGATGCTTATAAACTACACCTGGAACAATTGATTGAAGAGTTTGATTTAGCAACCACTCAACTCGAGCGAGTTGAAATGGAAGTCACTGAAGTCCTTAAACGAATACCTTTCGCAAAAAAGTTACTTGCAATTAAAGGGATTAGCGAAATTGCCCTTGCAGGCATTCTAGGAGAATCAGGAGATCTAAGTGGATTTGCACACGGCAATTCATTATTGCGTCATGCTGGGCTGCACCTTGCAGAGGCTAGTTCAGGTAAATGGAAAGGTCAAATTGTCCTCTCAAAACGTGGAAGATCTCGTTTACGGCGCTTCTTGTATCTAGCGACTATGAGTCTTGTCATGAACAACCCTGATTTTAAAGAGCTACACGCTAATAATGTTAAAGTTAAAAAGATGAAGAAAATGAAATCAATTATGAAACTAATTCATAAACTCGCAAGAGTTCTGGTAGGAATGGCCAGAAAGAATGATTCTTATCGTCCTGAGAAGGTACAACCTATAATGTCAATAGCTGCCTAATATTGTATTGATAATAAAATAAGTTCTTTAAGTTTAATGCCTTTCGAATATTGGCTTATTCGTAGGATTTCAAAGAAAGTACGAGTACCGGATTTATTGTGCAAAAGGGCTCAGACCCATTCCGTTAGAAAGACCGGCCTCTACCACTTGGATAGGTGTAACGAAGGAATGAAGAGGGCATTGACCCGTTGAGACATGGGAGTGAAAACCTCCAGGGGTAGCGTGGAGAATACGTACATTATATGGAAATTATTGGAGATATCACTACCTCCTTTATTTAAGTACGCCTTCATGTGCCAAAATGATCTAAACTCATTCAATCAATCCCCTACTATTCTTTCAAGTGATTTGAAATCCTGCGAATAAGTGAGTATTCGAGAGATAATCGTATCTAACTGAGGGAGCACAATAAGAAAGGCCACATTGAATAGCAGCCGGATCTATAACTCTAGCACCCGTTGATGAAACAATTACAAACTATCTGGCAAGTGATGTTTATACATTTCTAATGCATTAGTATTTTCTTCTAAAACAGCAACAATTTTAGGATGAGGCTTAGCATAGATAACTGGATAATCCTTTTCATCAAGTTCTTCATTAATGGCAAAAGCTAATTTTTCTTCTTCAATTGAAAATTGGGCATCAATTCCCTCTTTATTTCCTCGAGCATCAACCCTTATCCATTTATTAAGCGATATTAGGAAGATAGCATTTAAAGCGTGAATACAATACCCTTTTTCTGGAGTATCAAATAACATTAATCTTTGATAACAAAAACCTGTTGGTATTCCCTGTGACCGCAATAAAGACGCTAATAGGTGTGATTTTGCATAACAAATTCCCTCTTTAAAGTCTAATACTTCCGAAGCATTACAAGTAACTCGCTTCGATTGTATATCCCAAGAATGAGAAATTTCATCACGAACAAATTCATAAGCTATTCTTGCTTTTTCGAGTTCTGTTTGAGATGGATTAAAAAGTTCATCTGCTTTCTTTTTAATAATTGGATTAGAATAATTAACTTCGGTTAATTCAAGTAAGTAGTTATCTAGTTTATCTGACTCACAAAACAAAAGCATAAACCCTTCTTCCCTCATCGGAATGTATAAATATTTATATATAAACATTATTATACACGTTTTATTAGTTGGATTAAAGGATTTATTATTCTGCTAGTCGAGTAGAAGGGAGCCTTTCTACCTTACGGTAAATTGTACTCCTCCCCCCTCACAGAACCGTGCTTGCGCTATTAAC
>NZ_LMTJ01000021.1:5143-13877 GCF_001510715.1 Bacillus sp. FJAT-29814 | reverse complement strand
AGACTTACAAATGGACAGATTGGACGCATACAGGAAATTCACTTTAAATAAAAGTTGAGAAAAGCATTCAAGGATCAGTTCTGAATGCTTTTTTAATTATTATTTTTGAGAGGAACCTCATTTTTTACATTATGTGACTACAATTAGCTCATTTCTATCATCATAAAAATCACAACAGATATCCCTAATTCAACCTTTTTTCATTTTATTAGAAATTTATTTCTCCAATCTTAAACATTATTCTTCAAGTACCCTGCCCCTTTAGTTTAATAAAAAAGCCACCTGTATTGGCAGCTGGATTTTTAACTCTTGCCCGTTAAAGTAGACGTCTTTTTTCCACACTAGCAATAAAATTGTCTATTTTAATATAGTGCTGAATTTCTCTCAGGTAAAAATAATGCAAGAATTAAGTAAATAAATTTATCCATTGTCTCCCCTTCAAACTTCAAAAATAATTCTCCTCTTGATTATTCTGTCTTTATTGTTTGAATCCCTTCTTGAAGTAACCTGCCCCTTTTGTTCAAGAAGAGATATTATTTAAGACTATTGCGGATTTGTTCAAGTAACCTTTTTGCAGGATTGTATGTTTTATTTCGTATTAGTAATCTATTTAGAAGTTAATTAAATGTATGACTTGTAACCGATTGCGGACGTGAACTTGGCACTTTCATAGTTTGTTGTCATGCCGTTACATATGCGGTTGCAGCAGCCTTTTATACCGCGAACGAACCGGATTTCTAGTTTAATAAAAAATTCTCAGGGTAAAGGAATACTATTACCATGACCTAAGGAGATGTAGCAATGAGCATTAAAGCGCTAGTTTTAAATTGCAGTTTGAAAGACAGCACGCAGCAATCCAATACTCGTGCGCTGATTAACGAGATTGTAAAATTTTTTGATGAAAACAGAGCGGAGACAGAAGTGCTCAGGATGGCTGATTATAATATCGGCTTTGGAATTACCCATGAGGCAGTGAATGATAAGGATCAATGGCCAGAGATTTTTGAAAAAGTGAAGCAGGCGGATATCCTTTTGCTTGGCTCGCCGATTTGGCTTGGCGAACAGAGCAGCCTGGCCACTTTGGTTGTAGAAAGATTGTATGGAGGAAGCAGCCTTACGAACGAAAAAGGCCAGTACATTTACTATAACAAAGTGGGCGGAGTGGTTGTGACCGGGAATGAAGACGGTGCGAAAAACGTCTCAAGCTACCTAATTTACGCATTGTCGCATATTGGGTTTACGATTCCTCCCAATGTAGATACCTATTGGGTGGGGGAAGCGGGCCCTGGTCCATCCTTTATTGAGGCAAACGGGAGAGAGAACGATTTTACGATGCAACACGCAAAAATAACTGCTTACAATTTACTGCATTTTGCCCGGTTGCTGAAAGAGTATCCGATTCCGGCAGAAGGAAATGTGAATGAAAGTCAATAGTAATGTGGCTTAAAAATTTGAATTTAAAACTCAAATAACATGCTAAACTAGCAATCCGATTCACATAGAATTGGATTGCTTCATTTTTTTAAAAAAATCCAACCCTATTTTTAGTTTCATAAAGTTAATATAAAAGTTACTTTTAAAAATTTTCCATATATATTCTAAATTTATCATCAAACGTACTTAAACTAAACTGCCCCGTTACTTCTATAAGAAAAATGCGTCTCCACCTATTGTAGAAACGCACCCGTTAGTGTAAGTACATTCTTTCACAAACTTCTCTTACAGAATATCGACTGAACTTTTATGGTTATCATCATAATATTTTAATACTTTAGGCTTCCCTGCAAATGCTTTAACAGCTGTTTGTGCAAGAATAGAAATCGGTCCCCTTAATATTTGACTCCTTATTTTACAATGACATTTCTATCAATATTAGCTTGCTCTTCATGAGGTGTTGCTAATGATGTAGCTTCACCTTCATTTCCGCCTTGTAAATTCCACATATCATTATGGTCTTGAACAGCATGGCTATAATCATGCTTTTGATAACAATACAAAATGACTAAAAATTCTTTAGCAAATATATAATGATTGTGTTTAATCAAATTAATCAATCTATTGACGGTGGCATCTGTTAATGGCATTGGGGGTATTACATAGACATCTCCAATTTTGATTCGTTTCCGTTTCTTTCCTGTCATTAAAAACACCCTATTCTGATAGTTTTTCTTTTAAATTCTGCGTGTTTAAATACGAAAGTACCCTTCGCTGAATCTTACCGAAGATAAAACTTCTGGACTGAATACATTATTTTTTATTAGTTATTGACACATTTTAAAATTATTGATTTTTGTCCCAACCTTTCCCACCCTTTTTTCATAATATGTTAATGCAGAATAAAATCTGTAATAATAAAAAATGAGGTGCGTAAAATGACTACTTTAACTACAGGACCATTTATCATCCCCAGCGTAATGCTAAATGGACAACCTATCGATAATCTAGTTGTGCAATTAAAAAATGAAACGAATTCAAGAAAAACAGTAACAGTTATCGTGCATAGATGTCGACATTCCGAGTTCCCCGCCACAAGCACTGAAACAATAATAGCTAACCAGATTATTTCTCTTAATCCAAATCAGTGTACAACCTTTCTTTTACTAAGTGCGGGTCATTTTAATATATTCGACACGCTTAAAGTTACCCTAACTGGTGATGTACAGACGGTTAACCGTGAGAACAATCAAGAGGGAATTGAAGCTTGGATTGTTACTGGTAGGGATGGTGGACCTTTCGAGCCAACTAACCTTTTCCGTCATAACGACCTTTTTGAACCAGAAGGTAAACATCACCATCATAATCATCGAAGAAAGTAGCGATTAACTGTTTAAATAATGATTCAAGACCGTTACTTCTTATAGGAAACGGTCTTTTTTTATAAAAAGGCGAAAAGCGCGGTATCTTAAATTGCGCTAAGTGTTTATGGATGATTTAGATTTTATTAGACCTTACGCAGAGCATATTATATAGCTTTTAAATGATAAAGAGGAAGATAGATAAGACTGTTTTAAAAAGGATTCCCTCCAAATGAAGAGAGGTGTTATTCGTTTGTATTTTGTAGGATGTTAATAATCAATTAATAAATGTGACAGCATTGAAGTTATTATCATGTTAGTTTTATAGGCACAAAAAAACCCTTTTCTTATGGTTCCTGCTTTTAAGAAAGGGATTTTTGTTCCCAAAAAAGAAAATGTTTATTTAGGCTTATTGAACTAAACTGCCCGTTACAATAAGAAAAAGACCACCGAAATGGCAGCCTGCTCTTAAACTCTTGCCCCCGTTTGTTTAAGTGTAATCCATCACAATCTTTTCTTCACCTTAATATAGCTCCAATCCCTTTTTACGGTAGTTTCAGAATCCAGTAGAATACAAAAAGGCGCCTTCTTATTCAAGAAAAGCGCCCGATTGCTGAATATATAATACGTTTCCGACCACCTATTGTTATTCTCTTGTAATTTACCCTTGTTTATTTAAAGTTTCAACTCTTTGTGGTGCTTTAACAACTTCAGTATCCTTTTTGAATTTTGCAACTTGATCAACGTAACTACTTCTTTTCACTTATTTACTTAACAATTTGATTATCAAGATAATCAATATTTATGTCGTAATTAAAGGTGTTCAGGGGGCTCAAGCTGAATAAAATTCAAATATTTCATTCGGTTTATAACAGATAATATTTCATTTATTCTAGGTAATTCAAGCCATCTTTCGAAACCTGGAAAAAAGGAAGAGAATACAATATCCACTCCTTCTCTCTCCATATCTTCGAGAGTTTTTTTGATCTTTTCATGAAGAAAGATGACACGATCCTGATTACCTATAGCTATTTTTCGAATTAAAAAGGCAATAGCTGTAAGTTGGGCGTTTGATGTGATATTATAAAGCCCTCTGATATCAATTTGTTCATCACCTATCATCATGTATCCCATGGGTGAAACCATTAGCTTTTCTGTACCACTGCCCTGTGGATAGCTTGAAAAGTGATCGTTGGTTATTTTTCTTTCTATCTCCCATTTTGTAAGGGGGATACGTTCGCGTGGTTTGTCGTGTTCACATAAATTTATTGCTTCTTGGGTTACGTTTTTTGGCACAAAATTGTCCATCAGGATGATTTGATCGGCAACGGATAAAAATTCACCGCTTCCTCCAATAACAAGAACGGAAGATACGCCAACGGCCTCATAAAGCTCCCTGACACGTTCCGTAAAAGGTGTAATGGGATCATGCTTGATTAATGAACGCATTTTGATGTCTTGAATCATAAAATTCGTCGCACTTCTGTCTTCATCAATAAGAAGAAGCTTACACCCGACGTTGATTGCCTCCATAATATTTGCGGCTTGAGATGTGGAACCTGATGCGTAGTCAGTCGAAAACTGTTCAGCCGAACTATTGGGTATCCATTTTATGAAAGGCGTAATATTGATATTTTTTATGGAACGGCCTTCCTCTGCAGATATTTCCATTGCACTTTGATCTGTAATCACAAATTCTCGTCCGTCGCCCATGCTGTGATTGTAAATCCCCGAATTTAGTGCATCCAGCAAAGTGCTTTTACCCGAATAGCCACCGCCGGTGATGACCGTCACACCATTTTTTATTCCCATTCCTCGCAAACCACAAATTTCAACTTCAATATCTTCCGGGGATGTAAAAGGCATGGCACCCTCCAGTGGCCCGCTGTTGTCTTTATTTCTTGGCAAAATGCTGCCATTCGCAATAAACGCACAATAATCACTGGATTTCAGCCATTCGCGAATCATATTTTGTTTTTTTCCTAATTCATAGGCAACATTTAATTTGATGAGATCAAACTTGGCAATAAACTTCTCCACTTCTTTTGGAAGCATTTTGCAGAGCATGCGCATAGCTTTATCATTATTCCTGAATGGAAGTTGAACTGTAATCATTAAGCATAGATACCATTTTTCCGAGATGACTTCGACAAAGGATGCATTACGTTGCAACACCACATTGGTTGGACGAAAACAATAAAAAGCACCATTTTCTTTATCAGAACGTGACCGATTATAAATCAATTCATTTAGTGCCTCGATATGATCAACCCATTCTCTTAATGCAAAATCTGAGAGAACAACTTGATCCATATTTTCATCTAAGCCGAGACGGTCAAAAGGTATTTTTATGATGATACATGGTTTATCCAGTGTGAGTTTATGTGTCCGTTCAATGTAATAGGCAACATCATTATTCCAATAGGTTGGGTCAGGTTCATAAATCATACTATAAGATGACTGTCCGGATTGTAATGAGCGAAAATATTGAGCTAGTCTTTTAATAAAGCATCATCCTTTCATATTTGAAAAGCGATGAATAACGAAAAACAAAAAAATAACAGCCACTCCGTAAGTGGCTGTCATAATAGATTGGCAAGAAAGCTTAAATGATCCTTCTGCCTAATTATAAAAGCCCTGAGAGTGAATCCTACCCTCAGAGCCTAATGTATTCGTAAAAAAATAACTAAAAAGCAATATGAGGATAAGACATATATTTTTTTGTGTTCATTATCCTCACCTCGTTACAATTTATTTTTACAGCACAATCATAACATTAATTTAACCATTTGAAAAGAGGTGCATCGAATCCTGTTTTTTGGCAAAAAAACTAATCAGTTGGATCTAAGAGGAACTTTTGGCACATACTCTATTTAATTGTCCTCAATAGAAGTTAATAATTAATGAAGTTATAGTTTGTCAATAAATTCACTTAAACTAACCTGCCCGATAGTTCAACAAGAAAAAATGACCGCCGCAGCGATCATCATCCTTAACAAAAGCCCCAGTTAGCTTAAGTACATTTATTCACAATCTCCTATCCCCTTGGTTGAGGAAAGATAATTTTTTCATCTCATAACGTATACTTGGAGGTTTTATTTGCTAAACAATCCCTCAAAAAAATACTGTATTTCGGAACCCCAGATATTTATATATGTCATTTTATCAAAAAACACCATTAATCCAATAATAATCATTAAAAAGCCACCAATTTTCATTAATGTTGCCGAATATTTTAATATTAGTTTTGTTTTGCTGATGTAAAAAGCCATTATTATAAATGGAATACAGAACCCCAATGAATATGCAGTAATATTAAAAAAAGTTTTGGTAGGATACATTAGATTAGCATACATAATTGCTCCAAAAATAGGTCCAATACAAGGAGACCACCCTGCTCCAAAAACTATTCCCACGATAACCGAATTAAAAAATCCAATTTTCTTTTTTGTATAATTGAAGCGATGTTCTTTCATTAAAATACTCGGTTTGAAAATTTCTAACATAAACAATCCCATTGTTACAAGGAAAATCCCACCAAGCATTCTAATAGCTTCATTATAGTTTAAAAAAAATTTTCCAATAAAACTCGCAGAGAAGCCCAAAGCAAAATAAACCAATGTGAACCCTATTGAAAAATAAATTGAATGTAACAGGACCGTTTTCCTTATATCTGTATGAACTTGTTGATTTTTTAATTCCCCTACTGTAACACCTGTAATATAAGAAATAAATGATGGATATAGCGGTAGACAACAAGGAGAAATAAATGCTAAAAAGCCCCCTGCAAAAGCTAGCCATATTGAAATGTCCTGCAAAAAAATCCCTCCCTTAAAAATATTATAACTAACTTCATTTGGTCGGGATTTTAAAAATATGTCAATAAAAGTAATTATTTTATTATATTATTGAGGATTTTCTTATTGAACTAACTTGCCCCTTTAGTTCAATAAGAAAAGGCTGCCGTGTCAACATAAGACGTTCTCTTTTGAATCACAAAATGTAAAAAAACAATCGAATTAACAAAAGAAAAAGCATGTACATTCACCAATAGAATGAACATGCCTTTTTGGTTTTTACTCATGTTTTAATTCAAATGGTATTTCTTCTTCATAAGCCTTTTTATATTTCTCGACTTGCTCTCTTTTAAAATCTTCGTTGGTAATTTCTATGTCGCCGTAAACTGGAACCAAGGAATGCCAATCCTTTTCTTCCATTTTCCTTGTTATAAATAAAAATGATTTTCCTTTTTGGAGTAATTGGTCTTTTTCAACTAATATCAATTCATCCCCATCGTACCCACCTTGTTGATTAACTATGACTGTTCCATTCAAATTTCCTTTGATATTTTCAGACACTTCCACTTTAAACTGCGTTTCGGGAACTCCACCGCTTGAAACATTTCCAACCTGGTCTATTACTTTACCGATAAATACATTGTTCGACCAACCGACAAGTTTTCGGGCATCGGATACATCAAAAGCATTACTAAATTCTATGGTTCTAATAGTTGGATTTTCTGGAGGTTCATTCGAAAATAAATTTGGTGAAACAATTGCTAAAGCTAATAATGCCACAAATACAGGTGCTAAAATATAATACCATTTTCGTTTTGAACCTCCCATTTCTAATTTTGCCTTGGAAACTCCCATTTTGCTTCTATCATGTAATTCTATCGGAATTTCAATTTTGTCTATTTCTTGTTTAATCTTATTGTTCATTTATATCATCTCCTTTCATTTTTTTACGGAGCTTGTTTAAAGCTCGGTATAAAATTGTTTTAACGGAACCAAGGGGAATGTTCAGTGTTTCCGCCACCTCTTTTATCGTTAAATCATCATAAAATCTCAGTATGATAACACCTTTTTCATCTTCGTTTAGGTCTTGAATTAATCTTTGTACTGTCATTTCTGAAATGATGTCTTCATTAACATCTCCTGAAATTAATTCCTCAAATTTGGGCTTCAATTGAACTACATTTTTTCTCCTTCGAAGAATATCAAGGGAACAGTTAATTGCAATTTTTATCAACCACGTTTTAAAGTATTTTGGTTCTTTAAGTTCCTTGATTGATTTAAAGGAACGATATGCAGTTTCTTGAACAACATCCAGTGCGTCATTTTGGTTATTTACATGGATAAAAGCAATTTTATATACTTCTTGTTCGTATTTCTGAAATAATGTTAAAAATGCCTTATCATTTCCCTTTTGGGCTTTTCTCACTAAATAATCCATATATTCCACCTCCTAGCTCACTATTCATTTATTAGACGGAAAGCACATTAATTTGGCTTTATATTATTTGATTTTTTCAAATAAACTTTCATTCTTTTAAATTAATTTTAGGATAAAAGGAAGAAAATAATATCAAAAAAATGGTTTGTCATCGTTTGGCTTAGAGATAAAAAAACAGGACAAATTCATTTGCGAATTATCCTGCCTATTCTTTCATGTAAATAATGTCTTTCATATCAAACACCTTATCGGTAAGCCCCATACTTTGTGCGGGCGGTTGCTTTTTATCCCCTCTACCAAATGGCAGACAAAAGGTATACGTGAATATCAAGGTAAATTTGGTGAAACATTCCACTTTCAAAATTAATACTCTCAGGGTTGTAGAAGCATATACGAGATATGTCTACTAACCTCAATAATAAACTCGATATCGAGTACAGAAGTGCCTTGGAATAATTCACTTTGAAAACTCAAAAAGAATCCAACAATAAACTTATATCGTACTGCATTGAAAAACTTTTCGTCTTATCCGTTATTAAGATTATATTTTTAATCAAATTAATCACCTCACATTACCAAATACACTATAATTCTACAACTTAAATCTTATTTCCTTCATGAACTAGTCGAGTAGAAGGGAGCCTTTCTACCTTACGGTAAATTGTACTCCTCCCCCCTCACAGAACCGTGCTTGCGCTATTAAC
>NZ_LMTJ01000021.1:2644-4577 GCF_001510715.1 Bacillus sp. FJAT-29814 | reverse complement strand
CTAGTCGAGTAGAAGGGAGCCTTTCTACCTTACGGTAAATTGTACTCCTCCCCCCTCACAGAACCGTGCTTGCGCTATTAACGCACACGGCTCCTCCTAGTCATCATTTACAGAATGTAGCTAATCTCTTTTCTAAGATCGTAGATGTTCACTTTGATTCTTGGTGAAGGAAGTGGATATTTACGAAGAAAGAGATTAAATTTATCCCATGTGAAGGACTTCCTTTGGCTTCTTCTGTTTAGCCATTTAAATAGTAAGTGTTCGATTTTCTCTTTGAAGTTGTTAACAGTTTGAGTGTTATCTGTGATGCAATAATAGTTGTAATAACCTATGAGTGAGCGTTTAAATCTATCCATAATTGTATGAATATCTTTATTTCTATTAGTCTTCAGCCATTCTTTAGATTCTCTTAGTTTGCCTTGGACTTTCTTCCTGCTAGATTTCCGTTTTACTCGAAATTTCCCTTGTTTGCTTCTCCCGCAATAGTGGGTAAACCCAAGGAAATCAAAGGTAGCTGGTTTACTATTCCCTTCTCGCCGTGCATTATTTTCTGCAAACCTACCAAAGGGAATAATTTTAGTTTTATCCTCGGCTATTTCCAAATTAAACTTCTTTAATCGAAGCTTTAATGAATGGAAGAATTGCTGTGCTTCACTTTTATGTTGAAAACAACACACAAAGTCATCTGCGTATCTTACTATGTATGCCTGTCCTTTACATTGTTTCCTAACCACTTTCTCAAACCATAAGTCCAGAACATAATGGAGATAAACATTGGCTAATATCGGAGATATTACTCCACCTTGCGGTGTGCCATTATCTGTCTTGTACTTCTTCCCTTCCTCCATGTATCCACCTTTAAGAAACCTGCTGATTATTCTCAGAAGGTTAGGGTCAGCGATTCGGAGTTTCAGGAATTCTATCATCCATTTGTGATCCACGTTGTCAAAGAAACCTTTGATATCAACATCTACCACATAACTTACTGACCTCTTTTCAATATAATGGTTCAGTATTTTCAGCGCATCATGGCAGTTCCGATTAGGGCGGAACCCAAATGAACAATCTAGGAAGTCATTTTCATAGATGGTATTTAGTATTTTGGTAATACCCTTTTGTACAATTTTATCCTCATGTTCAGGTATCCCCAAAGGTCTTTTCTTGTTTGAATTGAGTTTTGGGATATACATTCTTCTTACTGGAACAGGTCGATAACTTTTGCTTTTAAGCCTACTTACTAAATCCTTAATGTTTTCTTCCATGTTTTCACTGTATTGTTCTTTAGTCGTTCCGTTAACACCAGTCGCCTTTTTATTAGGTAGTTCATGATGACACTGTGTTAGCGATTGCTTATTTAATAAGGTGCAAGTGATGTAAATTTCATTTTAGGATCAGATTTTGCTAATTCTGCTATCCTTAGTAGTTTTGTTTCCATTTATTATACCTACCTCTGTGTGTAGTAAATGTGTCCCTAGTAAGGGTGATAACTGGTAGCTAGCCTTTCCTCCATCGGCATTACCCAACTTCATTGGTACTACGCTGCTATCCGACCCCCTACATCGGCATTTGGTTTCCTTGCTTGTTATCGCTTGTACACCATACTCTTCAATAGATAGAAAAGACCGGTAGGGTCTCCCGAGTTGCCATATCATATCAATGTGTAACGTGCCAAGGTCTCTGACTCCAGAGAGGTTTTATCCTTCTTGCCTTGACGAAGGATAAAATGTTGCTTTCTGCACGCAGGTAAGGCATCAGCCCTCTCGGTTTACTAACGTTTATGGAGCTCAATCCCTTCAGCCATTTGGCTTTCGGCCCGCTACCTAACTGTCTACGCTTAAAGACTAAAGTTACCTTTAGCCCTCCAAGACTCGCTACGAGCGAATGGCTAGTTCTTACTCGACGGGAATCCCACCCGCTATATGATACGACCTAG
>NZ_LMTJ01000021.1:0-1624 GCF_001510715.1 Bacillus sp. FJAT-29814 | reverse complement strand
CTTTAGCCCTCCAAGACTCGCTACGAGCGAATGGCTAGTTCTTACTCGACGGGAATCCCACCCGCTATATGATACGACCTAGCTCGGCCGCACACCTGCTCCGTTACTTCAATAAGAAAAAGCATTACCGTTGTTCCAGTAATGCTACCCTTTAGCTTAAGTACATTTCTTCACAAACTTTTTAGTAGTATTTCAGTTATTACAGGTATGCTGCCTCTTTAGCACAAGAAAACATTTCGAAAAAAGGCATCAATCCTACTTGGATCAATGCCTTCTTTACTTTAAGGTCATTTTTTCAAAATAGCTTTAAAATAAAATGTTACTAAATATTTTTTATAAAAGCCCTCAATGCTTACGCTGTGCAACATTTCCTATTATGGTTGCCAGCTCTTTCGGACGAGACCACATTGGCCAGTGATGTGTTGCTAGATCAATGTATGTGACATCTTGAAGCTCCGAAAGACCTCTTATCCACGTAAAGCCTTCTCTAACAACTGATTTCAATTCATCAGATGAGTGAGACGTGCAAACAACTGTACTCGGTACAACCAACCGCCTATCGTTAACCAATACTGGTGTCTCGCGTACAACATTACCCGGAACAGGAATTGCCCGTTGTTTCAAGAGGTTGCGGTGTTCGTCACTCATCCCGCGGATGTCTGCCTCATCTAGTTCCTCCCACGAAGGAAGTGGCATCTCATTGGCGTCGAACGCCGGATTGATTGCATCCTTTGCAGGGAATGTGTCTACATAAACCATAGCTGCAATTTGTTCAGGGATACGATCACTCACCGCGTATCCAGAAATCGCTGCTGCACTGTGTACAACAAGTACAACAGGCTCCTCAGCTGCCTTCACAGCTTCGCAAATTGAGTCAATATGGTCAGATAGTGTAATTGTGGAACGGTCTACGTCCACTGATTCAAGGCCAGGCAGAGTTAGAGAACTAACGTTATAGCCACTTGAACGGAGAATTCCTGCAACTTCTTCCCAAGCCCACGCACCTAGCCAGAATCCGGGCACTAGGATGATTGGTAAATGATCCGACTTCCTAAGATTTTTTAATAATTCGTTATCCATTAATATTTCTCCTTTTGATTAAAGTGTTACGCGTTCGTCTCTCTGCTTTCAGGAACACTCTCTAAAAGTATTCTATAATTAATGAACTTATCCTTTTTTAAGTTTTAAATCTTATTCTATAATCTTTTAATAGAGTTTCTTCTTAACAAACCTGCCCGTTCATCGAATAAGGAAATAGTTTCTGAACCTTCCTACTTCGAATCGTAACAATGATTTAAATTATTTAACATAGAAAACCATAATTTTCTGTCCATGTTTGCTTTCGATGTTCTTTCACAAAAAAACGAAAATAGACTATAATGGACTAACTATCATATTCAAAAAGGAGAAATTCCTATGACTGAGAATAATCAATCCGAAGCACAAAAAAAGAAAATCTGCCTACAAGAGGCAATGAAGCAGCAGCTTGAAAACAAAAAGAACCAGACTTACTCTGATAAAGGAAAAGCGAATGCCGACCTGTCAACAAAAAAAATGAAAAGCCAGCAAACGAAAAAGCCAAGCAATACCCGCAGAAAAATGGGTGTATAATGAACGGACAAAA
>NZ_LMTJ01000020.1 GCF_001510715.1 Bacillus sp. FJAT-29814 | reverse complement strand
AGCTCATAAATGTTACGTTGGCTTCATTTCGAAAGAAATGAATGTTTATTGTTGACGTTTTTGTTTGTTTAGTTTTCAAAGATCAAATTCGTTAATCGCCTTGAAGCGACCTTATTAATATAACATTTTTCGTTGTTTAAGTCAACAACTTTTTTAAAACTTACTTGCCGTTTCAGTGACGACTTTTAATATATTACAGTATTCTTTATGAGTCGTCAACACCTTTTATTCATTTTTTAAAAAGAAAAAAACCGCCGGATTCCAGCGGCTTCAATATTATACTACAAACTGCTGAATGGCCACCAATGCAAACAGGCCTGGGATGCCCAAGAATCCCGATACTGCTGACGTGACAAAATTGATGGGTACGTGAATGCCATAACGATTGCCCAATGCGTTTAAGAAAAATAAAAATAAGGCTCCTATTAGTATTTTTATTACAGCTTGGCCGGCAAATCGCGCCGACTTAAAAGGAGACCCGGTAAATAACAATAAAATGATGAGTCCTCCCAATACAGCAATCACATAAACAGGTTCCAAAAAAGAGTTCCCCCTCCAAAGTCTTTTATTACCAAGCTATGTACAAGCTGATAAAAATAGACCAAAAGCTCAAGCATTTAATCGCTTGAGCTTTAGCCGGCAATAACCTATTTTAATGAGACCTTTCTTTCCTTTGCCTCTTTTAAAAGGAGAATATATTTTGCTTCCGCAATTTTTGTTTGGCAAATTACCTCTTCTGATGGGTCAAGGCTTCTCTCCAAGAGCAATTTCTCCCGCTGCCAAAATTCCTTGTATTTATACAGCTGGGTTAGTACCTTTTCATCATACTCTTTGCGGAGTCGTCCTTTACGCCGAAATAACATTTATCTAACCTCCGGCTATCAACTGATGATCTATTCTTTTTTATAATTCCCTTCTGCCTTCCAATGCTTTCGATAAAGTTACCTCGTCGGCATATTCAAGATCTCCGCCCACTGGCAGACCGTGAGCAATTCTGGTTGTTTTGATCCCTGACGGCTTTAACAACCGGGAAATATACATGGCTGTCGCTTCACCTTCAATATTTGGGTTGGTTGCCAAAATGACTTCCTGGACAGTTTCATCCTGCAGCCGTTTCAGTAAATCCGGAATATTGATATCCTCAGGGCCCACCCCGTCCATCGGGGAAATCGCCCCATGAAGAACATGATACAATCCGTTAAATTCCTTCATTTTTTCCATTGCTATTACATCTTTAGGCTCCTGCACTACACATATTATGCTCCGATCGCGCCGCTGATCTTCACAAATATAACAAGGATCCTGGTCGGTAATATGGCCGCAGACAGAGCAATAGGTCAAATTGCGTTTGGCGTTGACCAAGGCTTTGGCAAAATCGAGGACCGTGTCCTCTTTCATGCCTAGCACAAAGAAAGCCAGGCGGGCAGCGGTTTTTGGCCCGATGCCAGGCAGCTTCATAAAGCTGTCTATTAACTTCGAAATCGGTTCTGGATAATGCATAACTATTTTCCTTTCTAAAAAAGCCAAAGTGCTTAGCAATCACAAAGCACTTTGGCATCACGTTTAATTAAAATGGTAAGTTTAATCCCTTAGTAAATTGCCCCATTGTACTATTTGAAAGCTCATCGGCTTTCTTTAGCGCATCATTTACGGCAGCTAAAACAAGATCTTGCAGCATTTCCACGTCATCCGGGTCGACTGCTTCCGGTTTAATTTGGACATCGATTACTTCTTTATGGCCAGATACGACTACAGTCACAATTCCGCCGCCGGCTGTTCCTTCAATTTTCTCCTGTCCTAATTGTTCTTGGGCCTCAGCCATCTTCTTTTGCATTTTTTGCATTTGCTTCATCATATTTTGCATATTTCCCATTCCGCCACGCATCATTCTTCTATACCTCCAATATTAATTGTCTAGCTTCACAAGGGAAGCTACGTCAGTAATACATCGCACGACTAAAAGTAATTGCTTTTAGTCGATTATTTCAACAAATTCAGCGCCAAATAATTTTTTGGCCTCGGCAATATGAGGTTCCTCATCCTGGGCCGGGGATGATTCATTTTCCCCGTCTTCGGCTTGATGGCTGTTGATATAGTCTTCACGAATCGTCACCCATTGCTCTTCGGGGACACCCAGCATTTCAAACCGTTTGCCGGTTAATTTATTTAAAGCAGCTGTTACAGCCTCCAGGAAATCATGCCGGCTCATCGCCATCTGACAGAGCATCTCATGCTTAAATTTTAAAATAAACGCTGCTTGCGATGCCGCAACCGGCTCAGTTTCATTTAACAACGCCGCATGTGATTTCATTAGGCTGCTCCGCATTTCGCCCCAATTCGATTTGATTTGGTTTAAATCCTGCTTTGTAGCGTGCTTTAGTACCTCATTGATTTTTCCAACTGCTGCCTGAAACACATTTCTTGAAGACCTTTGTGCCGGCCTTTGCTGCTGTTGGGCAGGTTCGGCATGGGCAGTTGCCACACCATTGGCCTTTATGTTTCGCAGTTCGGTTTCCAACTGTTCAATCCTTGACAGCAATTGTTCCACATTTCCCGACTGAACCGGCTGGGCATTCTGCATTTCCAGCTGACACAGCTTGACAATCGCCACCTCAAGAAAAATTCTTGGATGATTGGTCCAGCGCATGTCCTGCTGGGTTTTATTCAAAAACTCAATTAGCTCGAAAATCTGCTCCGTCGGCATAGATTCCGCCAACGTCCGGAACTCATCATCAAGCATGACCCGCTCCAGTGACTCCTCGAGATTGGGCGCTGTTTTATATAGCAGCATATCCCGATAAAACAAGATCAAATCCTCGATGAACCGTGCCGGATCCTTTCCATGAAATAACAGTTCCTCGAGTGCTTCCAAGCCAGCAGCGACATTCTTATCCTGAAACGCTTTGCCGATTTCATTTAAAAAGCCTTGCGAAACAGATCCCGTTACTGTCAGTGCATCTTCCACTGTTACCCGATCCTGGCTGTAGGAAATTGCCTGGTCAAGCAGGCTTAATGCATCACGCATCCCGCCTTCTGCCGCTCTGGCAATCATTTGTAATGCCCGGTCGTCACAGGCTACCCCGGTTTCATCGACAATCAACTTCATTCGGTTCACAATCGAACCGGCAGTGATTCTTCGGAAGTCAAAGCGCTGACATCTGGAGATAATCGTCAGCGGGATTTTATGCGGTTCTGTTGTTGCCAAAATAAAAATAACATGCTTCGGCGGTTCTTCTAGCGTTTTGAGCAGGGCATTGAACGCACTGATTGACAGCATATGCACTTCATCAATGATGTAGACTTTGTAGTTGACGGCAGTTGGCGCAAACTTAACTTTATCAAGGACATCGCGCATTTCCTCCACTCTTGAGTTGGATGCAGCGTCAAACTCCAATACATCCGGTATCGTCCCATTGGTAATGCCGCGACAGGCCGCACATTCATTGCATGGTTCTGATACAGGCGCACGCTCGCAGTTAATCGCCTTTGCTAATATTTTAGCCGCACTCGTCTTCCCTGTTCCTCTTGGACCGGAAAAAAGATAGGCATGCGAGATTTTCTGCTGAAGCAGGGCATTTTGCAATGTCTTGGTCACATGCTCTTGCCCGACTACATCCAAAAAGGTTTGAGGCCGCCAAACACGATATAATGCTTGATATGACAAAAGACATCGCCCCCTTCAAAATTATTCATCCTTTTCATTATACAGTAACCATTTTCATTATTTCAAAGTGTATCTATGGAGTTCACAAAAAAACTCATCCCGAGTCTCGAGATGAGTTTCATTTTGGCATATGTAATAACTGCCGCGCACCTTCCTTCGACTGACGCCCATAAGCGTTACTTAAGCAGTTAGCTCGACCCAGGCACCCCTGCGGCACATGAGAGCGTCCACTTAATGCTGCTTCCTTCCGGACCTGACATGGTTCATGGATTCCCATTGCGCAGGACCCAGGCGTCAACACCACTTACTTAAGGCAGACCCTACAGGCAATCAGCCTCAGGAAGGGATTCCGTCCCGCTAGAGCGGATTGCGGGTACAGGGCACCGCTACCTCCCCACCTAGCGCGGCAAAGTTGATACCAATTATTAGTTGCGTCGTATCTGACGCCTTCTTAGTATACTAACAAACTAAAAAAAATGCAATTGATATCGACTGTAAATTATTGTAAGTCCGCCCGTTGCTGCTTTTCCTGTTTTTTTCTGTCTCTAATTTTTCGAAAAAAATCGGATAGCAATTGGCCGCATTCCTGCTCGAGCACTCCTTTAGTCACTTCGCTTTGGTGGTTAAAGCGGTCGTCCTGGAGGAGATTCATCAGAGTGCCGGCACAGCCGCCTTTTGGATCACTCGCCCCATAAACCACCCGTTTGACTCTCGATAACATGATGGCACCTGAGCACATCGGACACGGCTCGAGAGTGACGTATAGGGTTGTGTCCTCAAGACGCCAAAAGCCGGTTTCGCGGCAGGCCTGTTCGACGGCCAAGAGCTCAGCGTGGGCTGTTGACATTTGCTTAGTTTCCCGGAGGTTATGGGCCCTTGCAATGATTTGGCCGTCCTTGACAATGACAGCTCCAATCGGCACCTCATCGAGTAGCTCGGCTTTTTTCGCTTCCTTTATTGCTTCGAGCATGAATCGTTCATCTTGATTTTCCATTGTTCGTAATACCGCCTTCTAAAAACTCTATCTTATATTCCCACACCAAAATTTATTACCCATTATAACATTTATTGGGGCATTCATTCATAGAATGATTGTAGCGTATTTGTGCTAGGAGGGATTTTATATGCAAATCCACGTGGTAAAAAGAAATGAAACATTAACAACGATCGCAAGAACCTACCATTCAACTGTTCAAGATATAGTGGAAGCCAACGAGCTGCCTAACCCCAATAATCTAGTAGTCGGGCAAGCAATGGTCATTCCGATTATCGGCCATTTTCATTTCGTCCAATCGGGAGAATCCTTATTTACCATTGCCAGAAGATACGGCACTACTGCCCAGGAACTGGCCAATGTCAATCGAATTCCCGTCAATCAGCCGCTTCAAGTCGGGCTTCGACTTTATATTCCAGAAGGTAGAAAGAGAAATGCCGAGTTTAATGCCTACGTCGAACCACGCGGCACCACGGTTGCCCCTGCTTTGGAAAACGCAGCCCGTGAAGCCGCACCGTATTTAACCTATTTAGCGCCGTTCAGCTTTCAGGTCAACCGCGATGGTTCATTAAAGGAACCTTTATTAAATCAATTCCCGGCAATTGCCAGGGCCAACCGCAATGTGTTAATGATGGTCATCAATAATCAGGAGCAAGATCAATTCAGTGATGAACTTGGGCGAATACTGCTGAATGATATCGCCATACAGGATAGATTTCTTAATAATATTGTCACAACTGCAAAAAAATACGGGTTCCGCGATATTCACTTTGATTTTGAATTTTTGCGTCCCGCCGACCGCGAGGCCTACACCCGTTTTTTAAGAAAAGCAAAGCAACGCTTCCAGCGTGAAGGCTGGCTAATGTCGACAGCATTGGCTCCGAAGACGAGCGCCACACAAAAAGGCTTATGGTATGAGGCCCATGATTACCGGGCCCATGGGGAAATAGCTGACTTTGTCGTCATCATGACCTATGAATGGGGCTACAGCGGCGGCCCGGCAATGGCCGTTTCACCAATCGATCAGGTAAGAAAGGTTCTCGAATATGCGATTACCGAAATGCCTTCCAATAAAATCTTGATGGGACAAAACCTGTATGGCTACGACTGGACACTGCCATTTGTCCAGGGCTCGATTGCCAAAGCTGTCAGCCCGCAGCAGGCAATTCAGCTGGCGGCTCGGCATAATGTCCCAATCGAATATGATACAAAAGCGCAGGCGCCATTTTTCCGTTATCGGGCCGAAGATGGAAAACAGCATGAGGTGTGGTTTGAGGATGCCCGCTCGATTCAGGCGAAGTTTGACCTCATAAAGGAGCTCAATTTAAGAGGGATGAGCTATTGGAAGCTTGGGTTGGCCTTCCCACAAAACTGGCTCCTGATCGTCGATAACTTTAATGTGACAAAAAGAGGAACATAAATTTTTTTATCAGGGAAACTGCCGTCAAATCGGCAGTTTTTTTCACCTTATGGGCAGAAAAATAATTTCCTCCAAAATTCCATCTCCCCCTCGGTTTCAGAGTGTGATAAAATAATTTCTAGTGTCGAAGAGAAGCTGAATTTGCAAGAAATCGGAGGATTGTTGTCGATTCTTGACGGATTCGGGGGACAATTAATAGAAAAATTGCATAGATTATCCGGACAACCGGTTAATGATAGAACGTGCAGGCAGTTGGAGAAGGAGGATAAAAGAATGGGGGATATACCCTTTATAACCGTTGAGGGGCCGATTGGTGTAGGAAAAACATCGCTCGCAAAAGCCATTTCGGAGCACTTTGAGATTCCTCTGCTACGGGAGATTGTTGATGAAAATCCATTCTTGGGGAAATTTTATGAAAACATTGAGGAATGGAGCTTCCAGACGGAAATGTTTTTCCTCTGCAATCGCTTTAAGCAATTGGGGGATATCAATACCCATTACTTAAGCAAAAATCAATCCGTTGTAGCCGATTATCACATTTTTAAAAATTTGATTTTTGCTCAGCGGTCACTAAATCAGGATGAATATCTAAAATACTACAAGATTTATCAAATCCTGACAGAAGATATGCCTAAGCCCAATGTAATCATTTATTTAAACGCCAGCCTTGATACGCTGCTAAGCCGAATCAAGCTAAGAGGGCGTGAGATTGAAAAAAATATCAGCCCGCTTTACCTAGAACAGCTATCCCTTGACTATGAGCATACGATGGCCATTTTTGAAAAAGAACATCCGGAAATACCTGTTCTTCGTTTCAACGGTGATGAATTGGATTTCGTTAAAAATGAACAGGATTTAGATTATATAATTGAAAAACTTTCCTATACACTCAAAACAAATAGCTGGACAAACACATTAACGAACGGGGGATGTTAATTGAGCATCGTTATTGGCGGTATGATCGGTCTTGGAAAAACAAGTGTCGCCGACCTTCTAAAAGAACACTTTGAAACTAAAGGAATTGAAAGCAAGGTATTTTATGAAACGGTAGACGACAATCCGATCCTTCCGCTTTATTATGAATTAACACCAGAAGAACTGGACGCAAAACGGATCCCTTTCCTATTGCAATTATTTTTCTTAAATAAACGTTATAAAACAGTAAAAGACTGCATGAATTGGCGGAATCCAATTTATACGATTCAGGACCGCTCGATTTATGAGGATTGGTATTTTGCCTATGTAAATAAAAACTTGGGCAGAATTTCCGCCTTAGAATTCAAAATTTATGAAGATTTAGTCGACAACATGATGGAAGAGCTTAATGAACTTCCTAAAAAAGCGCCGGACTTAATGGTTTACCTGAAAGGTTCGTTTGACACGGTCATCGACCGGATTATGTCCCGTGGCCGTAGCTTTGAAATCAACCCGGAACTAAAGGAATATTACTTCGAGGTTTGGAAGGGCTACGACGAATGGGTCATGGACCGTTATGATGCCAGCGAAGTATTGGTCATCGACATGGACACAACTGATGTGGTGAAAAGTGAAAAAGATGCTAAACGCGTTTGCCATCAGGTTGAAGAAAAACTCAATGAAATTTTATATATAACAAAAGCACATATTGGCTAATGCCAGCATGTGCTTTTCCTTTTTATATAAAAAAATCCGTTACAAAGAATTGTAACGAATTTTTATCTCCAGTTTTTATGCGCGTATTTATCTTGTGATGGCGGAGGAAGAGGGATTCGAACCCCCGCGCGGTTTAACCCGCCTGTCGGTTTTCAAGACCGATCCCTTCAGCCGGACTTGGGTATTCCTCCACGACAACAGAAGTTAATTTAACATATATTCTCTCCTATGTCAACACGATTAATTCAGCCCGGAAAAGAAAAAACTTTCCGGGCTTCTATGTCCTATTAAACCGGCTTGATTACCTCTCGGCCACCCATATATGGACGCAGTGCGGCAGGAATCACGACACTGCCATCTTCCTGCTGATAGTTTTCCAGGATAGCAGCCACCGTGCGGCCAATCGCAAGGCCTGAACCGTTCAAGGTATGAACATGCTCCGGCTTGGATTTTGGATCGCGGCGGAAGCGAATATTTGCTCTTCTTGCCTGGAAGGCCTCAAAGTTACTGCAAGAAGAAATCTCACGGTACGTGCTATAGCTCGGAATCCAGACTTCGATATCATACTTTTTCGCTGCGGTGAAACCAAGGTCGCCCGTGCACATGCTTAGGACACGATATGGCAGTTCCAATAGCTGCAGAACCCGCTCGGCATCATGGGTTAATTTTTCAAGCTCCTCGTAGGAATCCTCAGGCTTTACAAACTTAACGAGCTCCACCTTGTTAAATTGATGCTGGCGAATCAATCCACGTGTATCGCGTCCAGCTGAGCCAGCTTCAGAACGGAAGCAGGCGCTATAGGCCGCAAAGCGAATCGGCAGCTCATCACCGCTTAAAATTTCATCGCGATAATAATTCGTAACTGGCACTTCAGCAGTCGGGATTAAGAAATAATCCTCGCTTTCGATTAAAAATGCATCCTCAGCGAACTTAGGCAGCTGGCCGGTTCCCGTCATGCTGGCGCGGTTGACCATATATGGCGGCAATATCTCGGTATAGCCATGCTCCTCCACATGAAGGTCAAGCATAAAGCTGATTAACGCGCGCTCGAGGCGAGCGCCTAATCCTTTATAAAAGACAAAGCGGCTGCCGGTAACCTTGCCGGCCCGTTCAAAATCGAGAATCCCCAAATGATCGGCAACATCCCAATGCGGCTTGGCTTCAAAACCAAAGTCGCGAACTTCACCCCATTTGCGAATTTCCACGTTTTCATCCTCTGTGTCCCCGACTGGCACACTTTCATGCGGGATATTCGGAATGCTTAGCAGCAGCATTTCCAAAGTTTCTTCGACGCCTCGTAGTTCATCGTCAAGCTCCTTAATGCGGTCGCCTACCTCGCGCATTTCTTTGATCAGGTGATCGGCGTCTTGTTTCTCGCGCTTTAATACAGCAACCTGCTGGGAAACTTCATTGCGTTTTGACTTCAATTTTTCAGCCTCGACAATGAGCTCGCGTCTCTTAACATCCAAATCTTCGAACTTGCCAAGATCGGTTAGGTCCTCGCCGCGATGCTGTAGTTTTTCTTTTACTTCGGCAAAGTTTGACCTTAATAGTTTTAAATCCAACATGCTTAGACACTCCTTTTTATTTAGTCCAGGGGGGTTTTTGGCAAACAAAAAACTCCCGCCCCAAAACAGGGACGAGAGTTACCCGCGTTACCACCCTGGTTGACAGTGCTAGACTGTCCACCTCAAAAAATAACGGTTTTTCACCGAAAGCACTTACTAACCCCTACATTGGGGCGTTCCGCACCTTACTCGAGGAGGGATTCACAAGCATTACTCACCGGTTCACACCAGCCACCGGCTCTCTTTAGAATAAACATCTTGTTACTAGTTCCTCTCATTGCTTTAGCAAATATGATAAGTTTTTGTATAACTTAATTTACTATAATTATTATCCAAATGCAACCAGTTTATACGAATTAGGCTAACTGCTTTTGCTTAGCTTCCTCGACCATACCCACGAAGTAGGCAGTGAGGCGATGGTCCTCGGTCAGTTCCGGATGGAAGGAACAGCCAAGGAATTGTCCCTCGCGTGCCGCGACGATCCGGCCGTTATGCTTGGATAATACCTCAACGTTTTCCCCCGCCTCAACAATATGCGGCGCCCGGATAAAGACGGCGGTGAAGCTTTCGGCAACATCCTTAATCGCGAGGTCGGCCTCGAAGCTGTCAACCTGGCGGCCAAAGGAATTGCGCTCGACCGTAACGTCCATCACACCTAGATGCGGCTCACTGTAACCAACAATATTTTTTGCCAAAAGAATGAGCCCTGCACATGTGCCATACATCGGTTTCCCGGTGCGGGCAAAGTCCTTTAATGGATTCAAGAAATCATATTTATCAATCAATCGGCGCATTGTTGTGCTTTCTCCACCAGGGAGAATCAGGCCATCCACTTCTTCCAGTTGTTCTGTTCGTTTAATGGCAACCGCTTCAACACCGCAAGCTTCGAGTGATTGGATATGCTCCCGAACAGCCCCCTGCAATGCTAGAACGCCTATTTTAGTCATTTACCACCCACGCTCCTGCATCCGTGCTTCCGGTGCAAGAGATGAAATTTCAATCCCCTTCATCGGTGTGCCAAGATTCTTGGAAAGCTCGGCAATTAATTTATAATCCTGATAATGTGTCGTAGCTTCAACAATCGCTCTTGCAAATTTGGCCGGGTTTTCTGATTTGAAGATACCTGAACCGACAAATACACCGTCAGAACCTAACTGCATCATTAACGCTGCATCCGCAGGTGTTGCAACACCGCCAGCCGCAAAGTTAACAACTGGAAGGCGGCCAAGTCGCTTGATTTCAAGAAGAATTTCGTATGGTGCGCCCAATAGCTTAGCTTCTGTCATAAGCTCGTCCTCGTTCATGGAGACTACCTTACGAACTTGAGCATTTACCTTACGGATGTGACGGACAGCCTCGACAATGTTGCCAGTTCCAGGTTCACCTTTTGTACGAAGCATCGAAGCTCCTTCACCAATACGGCGGGCAGCCTCGCCAAGGTCACGGCATCCACAAACAAATGGCACGGTATAGTCACTTTTTAACAAATGATACTCTTCATCTGCAGGTGTTAAAACTTCGCTTTCGTCGATATAATCAACGCCCATTGCTTCGAGAACACGCGCCTCGACAATATGGCCGATCCTTGCCTTTGCCATAACCGGAATCGAAACAGCATTCATAACCTCTTCAATGATTCTTGGGTCTGCCATTCTAGCCACTCCGCCAGCAGCGCGGATATCCGAAGGAACACGCTCCAACGCCATGACCGCAACTGCTCCGGCTTCTTCAGCGATTTTCGCCTGTTCGGCATTGACTACGTCCATGATGACGCCGCCCTTTTGCATTTCTGCCATTCCGCGTTTTACCCGATCGGTACCAGTTCTCATTTAATATATCCCCCTCAGCCTTCAAAATATTTAGAAAAATAATTGCATACATATCAGTCGGAATTATTTATTCCATAAAATCATTAAAGCAACAAAAAAGGATTCCTGTCAAGACAAGAATCCTTTCCATAATTTACCGACCTATTTTAAAACCAGCCTTTAACTGTGGAAGAAATGCCGCTCCAAACATCGCCAAAAAAGTTGCCGATGCCGCGCATCATAAGCACAAACCAGTTCGCCTTTTCCACGTCTTGGGCAGCAATGACATCAACTGTTACTTTCTGTTTGCCTTCCTTCGTTAAGAAACTGACCTTTTCATCATTCTTCGGTGCAATTGTGAGCGTACCCACTTTATCGCCTTTTTTAATTGGTGCCGTTAACTTGCCATTTTTGTTCACTTTGTTCTTATCGAGCGTCAACACCGGTTTGTAGTTATTTTCCTCACCACTTCCGATGACCATGTTAATCGCTGATTTTGTATAAATTTTTACCTGATCAGCTTTTCCTTTAATAACAGGAACAGTCTTGTATCCTTTCACTTGATAGTGTTTAGGAACAATTTCTTCCTTGGAAGTATTGCTGAACGCATAATCAAGCATTTTTCTTGTTTCATCAAAACGAGATTTATAGTCGCCCTTGCCGCTTGCATTTTTAGCATTTTGAACCACCGTAATGAAGCGTTTGCCGTCACGGCTAGCTGTACCCGTAAAGCAATAGCCGGCAAAATCAGTTGTTCCTGTCTTGAGCCCGTCCATGCCCTCATAACCATAAACCAATTTGGGCAGCATCCAGTTCCAGTTATCCATTTTGATTTGGTCACTTGTACCCTCACGGAATGTCTTCGTCGGGACGCTTGCGGTTTTTAACACATCGGGATATTCATTAATGAGATGAAAAGCAAGACTAGCTACCGCCCGCGGTGACATCACATTTTCATCCTCGGCGCCTGTTCCCTGTGGATGCATTCCCTGATAATCGCGATTATTTAAACCACTAGAGTTAACGAATTTATAATCTGTCAATCCTAGTTTTTTCCCCTTATCATTCATCATTTTTACAAAGTTGGTTTCCGAGCCGGCAATTACTTCTGCAATCGCAATGGTCGCTCCGTTTGCCGAATAAATGACCATCGCTTCATAAAGCTCACGTACCGAATATTTGCCATCCTGGCGCAATGGTACATTTGATAATGAGCGGTTTTGAGAAATCTTATAAACAACCTCGCTCGGTGTGTATTCCTGATCCCATTTCACTTTTCCCCGCTTAATCGCATCATGCAGCAGGTATTCCGTCATCATTTTTGTCATGCTGGCAATCCCCAGGACTGCGTCTGCATTTTTTTCATATAAAACCTTGCCTGATTCAGCATCAACCAAAATGGCCCCATCAGCATTAATGTTTAAGGCCGCTTCTGCCTTTACTCTATCTAAGCCGGCAAAAAGGCTGAAGAACATCAAACATGCCAAAATGCTGGCAACATACTTCTTTAAACCCTGTTTATTCACTGTAAAAGCCCTCCAACTAAATTTATGCACTTTGGTTATTTTAACATAACTCTATTACAAATCATAGACAGACCATTGACGCATTGTTTACCAATTTTCAGCACTGATATTGCTATTTAGCAACAAAAAGAGAGACGTCAGAGCGTCTCTCTTTTCAATAATTACATTGAGTAGTTTGGTGCTTCTTTGGTGATTTGGACATCATGCGGATGGCTTTCCCTTAAGCCGGCACCAGTCATTCGGACAAATTGGGCGTTCATTCTTAATGCCTCCAAATCCTTTGAACCGCAATAGCCCATTCCAGAGCGAATGCCACCAACAAGCTGATAGATGGTATCGGCAAGCGGTCCTTTGTATGGTAGACGGCCCTCAATTCCCTCCGGAACAAACTTTTTATTTTCCTCTTGGAAATAGCGATCCTTTGAGCCCTTTTCCATTGCCGCAACGGAACCCATACCGCGATACACCTTAAAGCGGCGTCCTTGAAAGATCTCCGTTTCGCCCGGGCTTTCGGTAACTCCAGCAAGCATGCTTCCAAGCATGACCGCATGCCCACCGGCAGCCAATGCCTTGACAATATCCCCTGAATATTTAATTCCGCCATCGGCAATAATTGTTTTTCCATGTTTCATCGCTTCGCCCGCGCAGTCATAAACAGCTGTAATTTGCGGCACGCCAACACCTGCTACAACCCGAGTGGTACAAATTGACCCTGGTCCAATTCCGACTTTTACGACATCGGCACCGGCCTCAATCAACTCCTTCGTTGCTTCGGCAGTGGCGACGTTACCAGCAACAATTGTAAGGGCTGGATAGGCATCCCTAATTTCTCTGACCGTATCTTGTACGCCCTTGGAATGGCCGTGTGCGGTATCCACGACAATCACATCGACACCGGCTTCGACAAGTGCCTTAACCCGCAGCATCGTATCCTTTGTGACGCCGACCGCAGCACCTGCCAATAACCTTCCCTGCTTATCTTTCGCCGAGTTTGGAAACTCAATCACTTTTTCAATGTCTTTAATCGTAATTAACCCTTTTAAAACTCCCTCGTCATTAACCAATGGCAATTTTTCAATTTTGTACTTTTGCAGGATTTTCTCTGCTTCTTTTAATGTCGTTCCCACTGGAGCCGTGATCAGATTTTCTTTTGTCATCACATCTGAAATTTTAAACGAATAATCCTGGTCCTGAATAAAGCGCAAGTCCCGGTTGGTGATAATCCCGACCAGCTTTAGTTCTTCGAAATTATTGACGATCGGCACGCCGGAGATGCGATATTTCCCCATTAAATGTTCCGCATCAAATACTTGGTGGTCAGGCGTCAAGAAGAATGGGTCGGTTATGACCCCGCTCTCAGACCGTTTAACCTTCTCGACCTGCTCAGCCTGCTGCTCTATCGACATGTTTTTGTGAATAACCCCTAAACCGCCTTGGCGAGCCATCGCAATCGCCATCTCCGATTCGGTGACCGTATCCATCCCGGCACTGATAATTGGGATATTCAGCTTCACAGTAGGCGACAATTCAACCTTCAAATCAACATCCTTTGGCAGCACTTCAGATTTCCCAGGAATCAAAAGAACATCATCAAATGTTAAACCTTCTTTTACAAACTTACTCTCCCACATTTTAACGGCCTCCAGGTAAAAAATATTATTTGTAGGTTATCAATTGGACAAAATAGTGTCAAGAGGAATGTATTAATCTAATTTTTCAGAAAAAAGGTGAATTCTACTTTGAATAGCGTATATAAAGGATGGAGCAGCTACACCTGTTTCTATTCTGCCGAATATTGCCAGGTTTATTTAAAAAACTGCTATATAAAAAACAAGATTGATAATCCGGAACAAAAAAGCTACGAAAATGGCTATGCTTTTCTTTACTATCTGGAGCACGGACAAATTTATTATCAACAAGCGGCAACTTCACCGTTGATCTTAAAACCGATTCTGCTGTTTTATGGCTTAGTCCATTTAATAAAGGCCTGCATTTTAACCGTTGACCCCGCCTATCCGGAAACAACGGCCGTGTTGGCCCATGGAGTCTCCACTAGAAAAAGAAAGAAGCAGAACTACCAGTTTTTCCATGATGAGGTCAAACTGCAAAAAAACGGACTTTTTCCATTTATGTCAGAAAAATTGTTTCATCTAAAGCAATTGGACGGAGAAAAAGTCATTATGGAGGATTTATTGCAGCTTATACCTGAGTTGGATGAATTATTTACCATACTTTTAGGGAAAAGAACACATTGCAGGCTTGTTAAGAAGGATGGAAATCTGATTGTCCCCGAAGCGGTGCTTGACCACTTTCATATGACAGAAAATCGATTTAAGGAGTTTTTGAGTGGAAAATTTGTGAGTGGAGTAGAGTTTTCCAATGAAGGGCTGAGTTTTTCAGGGGAGGACAGCGAAAGATGGATTACGGAAGTTTCGCCGCTTAAATTCAATTTTGAGGAGGGTTGCTGGGCGCTGCCGCTCAATAAGGATAAGTTTTTTCATTTTCCTGAACTTCTAGTCCATTATTTATTGTTATATAACTTAAGCATGATTGCCCGCTATGAAACAGAGTGGTGGAGCGAGTTAACGAAAATGATGCCGAATCGCGATTACCCGTTTATTGAGTCATTTTTGAATATCACAATGAAAAAGGGACCGTTTTTGGTTTATCAATTTTTGATGGGGAAGTAAGTGCGCGGGATTGGCATAGTAGGGGCAGGAAATTCTGCATTTCACTGCTCTAACATGGCCGATTGACACGTTGGAGGCTAAAAATTAATGATTTACTGCTCTAGTCGGTCGGATTGGAATAGTTTTAGGCTTAAATTAGGATATTTTTTTCAATTATTAGACCCTAAGAAAATTATATCTGCGGTGTTTCACTATATATCTGCGATCATCTTAGATATATCCGCGGTAATTAGAGTTATATCCGCGATAAATTCAATATATCCGCG
>NZ_LMTJ01000002.1:769888-794481 GCF_001510715.1 Bacillus sp. FJAT-29814 | reverse complement strand
TTATTGTCGCGGGGTGGAGCAGTCCGGTAGCTCGTCGGGCTCATAACCCGAAGGTCGCAGGTTCAAATCCTGCCCCCGCAATCCGGTCTGGTAGTTCAGTTGGTTAGAATGCCTGCCTGTCACGCAGGAGGTCGCGGGTTCGAGTCCCGTCCAGACCGTTAATATTACTCAGTAGGGGTAACCTGCTGTTTATATAGATTTTGGTGTGGCTCAGTAGCTCAGTCGGTAGAGCAATGGACTGAAAATCCATGTGTCGGCGGTTCGATTCCGTCCTGAGCCACCATTTATTGTTTTGGCGGTTGTGGCGAAGTGGTTAACGCATCGGATTGTGGTTCCGACATTCGTGGGTTCGATTCCCATCAGCCGCCCCATTATCGTTATTGGGCTATAGCCAAGCGGTAAGGCAACGGACTTTGACTCCGTCATTCGTAGGTTCGAATCCTGCTAGCCCAGCCATTTTTTAAAATGGCGGCATAGCCAAGTGGTAAGGCCAAGGTCTGCAAAACCTTTATCCACCGGTTCAAATCCGGTTGCCGCCTTCATATTATTTTGCCGGTGTGGCGGAATTGGCAGACGCGCACGACTCAAAATCGTGTTCCTTCTGGAGTGTCGGTTCGACCCCGACCACCGGTATCGTTTTTTTTAAATGCTTTGTTATAACCGAATGTTGATTTCGCTATATTTGAAAAATAAACGGAAAAATTCCTGCTAAATTGGGAAATACTTAAATTTCCTTAAAAATAAGGGGAGTTTTTCCGTTTATATTATCCAAATCTACGGATTTTGTCTTATTTAGAGCAGTTAATCGGAATATCTCCGCTTATATCTGCCTTTTAAGCTTCCTCTATATACATTAACAGGAAATTCTCCGTCTATGAATTCTCATAATTATACGAATGTCAGCCAAATAAAATATTATGGGCCTATAGCTCAGCTGGTTAGAGCGCACGCCTGATAAGCGTGAGGTCGATGGTTCAAGTCCATTTAGGCCCATCATTTAAATGTTATATATCGTTCCGCAGTAGCTCTGTGGTAGAGCAATCGGCTGTTAACCGATCGGTCGTACCTCCGGAGCCATTTTTATGTTCGGGGAAGTGCTCAATTAGCTTTAGAGGAGCACCTGCTATGGATATGGGGCGGATAAATCCGTACAGGTTTAAATCCCTCTTTCTTTGCATTCCTATCATGCGTCTTTAGCTCAGCTGGATAGAGCATACGCCTTCTAAGCGTACGGTCAGAGGTTCGAATCCTCTAAGGCGCGTAAAAATTTAACCTCTTATGTACTTTAAAACATCTTGACTAAAGGAAAGTGCCCGTCACTACCAATATCCCGTAAATTTGTTGATATCTTGTCGACAGTATTGGGTGGTGACAGTGGCACTTTTTTTAAACCAATTTAAGAAGAGACCAAAGGGACGGTCCTTGTGGCTATCCAACAAAAACCGTCCCCATGTTTACTTATCTATGAAACTTTGCATCTACTTTTGAATTATTCTCAAATTGCAGTTGAACATCTGCTTTGGTGATGTCTGTTACTTCAATTCCTAGTGTATCGGAGACTTTTGTTACGTAATCATCCCATGTTGTTCCCTTGGCTGGAATGAGTTCATCCTTGATTCGGATTAGTTCATCTTGTGCCTTGGAATTTTTTAAAACCGTTACGCCGTCCTTGGTCTTTTTGACAAACGTTGCTTTAACAGGGTCTTTGGCTAACAGATGAACATTGTAGAAGGTACCATCCTTCGCTTTAAGATGAACTTTCAGATGACGAACTTTATAAGGGTCGGCAGCTGCTTTTTCCCCTTTTTTATAGGAGAAAGAAAAATGGGCCTTATTCGTAAAGATTACTTTTGCATCCGCTTTTTTTACTTCAGACGGCTCCACACCTAAAGCTTCCGAGAGCCGATTGATGAATTCTTCTTTACTTAAATCGGTGGATAAGCCTAAGCCTTTAACAAAATCAACCACACGCTTGTTAGCTTCTTCCCCTGTTACCTCGATTTCTTCTTTTCCAGACTGTTTCTTAATTTTGACATTTACGATTCCATCTTTTTCATCGTACGAGACGGTATACTTTTCATCCTGAAGCACAACACTGGCCTTGAGGTTGTCAATTGACTTCCAAATATTCTGTACGTCTACGTTTTGAACAATGGGAGCGGGCTCCTTGATTTGCTCTGCAGCTACCTGCCCAGATACACTAAATGCTAATGAAGTTGCTAGAATAACAGCTGATACTTTTTTCATCGTTCTACACCCTTTCGAATCGTTTTTTTTTATACAGAAGCAATTTGCTTTTGATAAATGGAATTGGTTCCTTGCTTGATTGGCTTTCTGCCGATGGCGATATATTCGCCTGTATAGTTTTTTAAATCTTCTGCTGTGTAACAGTTTCTACCGTCGAAGATGATGGGTTGATCCATAAAGAGACTTGTTAAGATTAATGCTTTTTCAACAATTTCCTTCCATTCGGTTACGATAAAGACGATATCGGCCTGTTTGATTGCATCTTCAATTTGTTCCACGTATTGAACTTCGTGTGGGAGCACCTTCTTGGCGTTTTCTATTGAAATAGGGTCGTAGGCAATAATTCGCGCTCCTTCTTTCAATAGGTTTTTAGAAATGTTGATGGAGGCTGCCTCGCGCATGTCGTCTGTATTAGGCTTGAAGGCTAATCCGAGCAAGGCTACCCGCAGTCCTTTCAGTGAACCAAAACGGTCTTTCGCCTTTTTCACAAGTGCCGTCTTTTGTCTGTCATTGATTTGAATGACAGATTTAAGTAAATGGAAATCATGATCGACAGCTTCTGAAATCTTTACCAAAGCCTTCGTGTCTTTTGGAAAACAAGAACCGCCAAAGCCAATTCCGGCATCAAGAAACCTGGAGCCAATACGGACATCCTTGCCAATTCCCTCTGCCACTTCAGTAATATCTGAGCCAACCTTTTCTGAGAGAGCAGCAATTTCATTGATAAACGATATTTTTGTTGCTAGAAATGCATTGGCGGCATACTTAATCATTTCGGCACTGTTGATGCTTGTTTTTAAAATAGGAAGACCAAACGGCTGATTAATTTCTTCTATTATATTGGCTGCTTCAGGGGAATCTGCCCCAATGACAATCCGATCTCCATGAAACGAGTCATGGATGGCAGACCCTTCACGCAGAAATTCAGGATTGGAAACAATGTCTACAGAATAGGATCCTTGCAAATTGGCTTGAACGATTTCGCCAATTTTGTAATTAGTACCTAGTGGAACGGTACTTTTAGTAACGATTATGGCATCACGTGTGATGTTTTGGCCGATATCTTGTGCCGCGTTAAAAATATAAGAAAGATCAGCTTCTCCATTTTCTTGTTGAGGAGTACCGACAGCAATGTAGACAACCTCTGCTTCTTGTAAACCCATTCTCATATTTGAAGTAAAATGGAGTTTGCCTCTTTCAACATTGCCGGCCATTAATTCTTCCAATCCCGGTTCATAAATAGGGGAAACCCCTAATTTAAGAAGCTCAATTTTTTCCGTATTTACATCAATGCAGGTGACATTATGGCCAATTTCGGCTAAGCAAACACCTGATACCAGTCCGACATAACCTGTTCCGATGATCGATATGTTCTTCATATAACTCCTCCTTAAAGTAGGCATAATTATAGGCCCAGTCTGGTATTTTTAACGAGAAGCAATCAGGTCTTCCGCACGAATGACTTCACGTAAGTAGCTTCTGACTCTCCCCCTTAATTCACTTCGTTCTAATACAAAGTCAATCGTCGCTTGGATGAAACCAACTTTATCACCCACATCATAGCGTTTACCCTTAAAGTTATGAGCCATGACAGGCTGAGTCTCATTAAGTAGTTTAATGGCGTCCGTTAATTGAATTTCATTTCCCGCACCAGGCGGCAATGTGGCCAGGATATCGAAAATTTCCGGCGTAAGGATGTAGCGTCCCATAACGGCGTATTGAGAGGGGGCCAGTTCAACAGTTGGTTTTTCAACAACTGTATCAAGTAAAAATACATCCTTCTCAGTCACTTTTTTTTCAATCGGGGCAATGATGCCATATTTGGACACTTCTTCCTTGGCAACTTGCTGAACGCCGAGAACGGAAGATTGATATTGATTGAATACGTTAATTAATTGCTTCAGGCAAGGTGTATCCGCTTTGACAATATCATCGCCCAGGAGCACGGCAAATGGCTCGTTTCCAATAAAACTAGCCGCGCAGTGAATGGCATGGCCCAATCCAAGTGGCTCCTTTTGACGAACATAATGGATGTTGGCAAGGTTTGAAATCGCCTGAATTTCCATCAGTTTTTCATATTTTTCTTTTTTTAATAACGTTTCTTCCAATTCATAGGACTTATCAAAATGGTCCTCAATGGCTCGTTTGCCTCGTCCGCTAATGATAAGGATGTCTTCAATGCCAGATTGAATCGCTTCTTCCACAACATATTGAATGGTGGGTTTATCAACGATTGGCAGCATCTCCTTTGGCAGTGCTTTGGTTGCTGGCAGGAAGCGGGTACCCAATCCAGCTGCAGGAATAATCGCTTTACGAACTTTCATCAAAATATCCCCCAATCATATAAGAATACTAGGTTTATAGAATCAATCATCCTCGAGTTCCCCAAGAAGTGGAACGAAGTGTAAACAACGCCCAGAAACGAAGCGGGCACAGCAGAATTAAGAAAAGCAGACCATAAATAGGTGCCATTAAAAACGTAAGCGGTTTTTTATACGCATAAAATACATTTCGGGCATAGGCAGAGATAGTAACATAGGCAAAGTAATAAATCACCATTACCCAGCCCATCGTCGTAGATGTAAGATAAATGGCCATGATTAAAGAGACAGCAAAAGCAACCCATAGGAACATTTCAAGCATGACCCAGATAAAGACATTTGGTTTGTGCAAACCAATTTTCAACGCAATCAAGCTTTCTCTAAAAAACGATTTATTCCACCGTGATTGTTGCTTAAGTAAGGTTCTTAATGTAGTAGGTGCATCTGTAATACAGCGGGCCGTTGATTGATACAATGTCTTTCCTTTTCTAATGGCATAGTTGGTAAGACAGCGGTCATCCCCCAATTGTACCTGCTGGCCTAAAAACGTTTGATTGCCATAATGTTCCAAGTTATCCATAATTACGTCGCGGCGGTAGGCACTAAGAGGACCGCTGCAGACTAAGACATTGTTTGTCACGGAGTGTGCGGCCCGCTCCACACGAAAGGCATTATCATATCGCATATCAATCAGGCGGGTAAGAATATTATCCGTCCGATTGCGAATATTGACGTGGCCTGTCGTCGCCATTACTTCCGGATCATTCATTGGTTTTAACAATTCGCGAATGGCATTAGAGAACACCGTGCAATCAGAATCAATCGTGACAAAAATATCACCGGTTCCCCGTTCAAACGCCCAGATTTGCGCGTGGCGCTTCCCCTTATTTTGCGGAAGCCGATGGACAATCAAGTTTGGGATATGGCCGGCAGGAAACAAGGCAGCCGTTTCACCGCTGACAGTTTTTAAGCTGTCTCGGAGCTTCAGGACCGCGTCATATGCCGAGCTATCCTTGCTGCCATCATCGATGACAAAGATTTCGTGAATTGGATAATCCTGTTTTAAAATGCTTTCCACCGTTCCTAGTACCGCATCGGGTGCTTCGTTGTAGGATGGAATCACAACAGATACCTTTAAATCAGGAGGATCCATTGTCACTTCTGTGTACTTAAACGAAAGCAGCATTTTTCCCAATAGGTACCCAATCATAACGGAGCCATAGATTCCAATTGTTAAGTTAAACTTGTCAGATGCTGTCCAGTTAACATAGAAGAGAGCTGTTACCGTAAGAACAAACAATGTAATAACAAAGGTTTTCTCTTTTCTTGAAAATTTCTTCGCTGTCGTAAGGACCTGGTTTTGAATAATCGGGTTAGTCATCTGCAGGTCTGACTCAATTTTTCCCATTCAATCACTCCTCTTCAAATCTCAAATTCAAATGCAGCATTTGACAGCCTTAGAATAATAAACCAACCAGCTTTTCTGCAATCAATCGTTTTTCCTGTGACAAAATTCATTCCAAATTCCTGCATTCGTTTAAAAGTCCGAAACCTCAACATTGGAAGCGATTACCCAGCTTCGTAAAAATGGTGTAAGTTTTGTCATGTTTACGTTATGTTGTTCTTCTTATCTTAGGTTAAGAGGCGTACCTCCCCCCATTTCATCAGCATCTAAGCTTTTGTAACATTCTTAACCAAAAGATAATGTAAAGAGTTTGAAAAATGACTAAATAAATCGTTTTTTGCCTAAAAAACAAAAAACTTAGGCATCGAGCTTCAAAAATAAGCATTGTTATCTAAAAAAAACAGCCCTATTACCATTTTTTGGATAAAATGAATGAACATTTGGGGACTCCATCATGGACAAGCCAAATTATAGGGTGGTAAAAAGAGGGGAAACTGACTAAATACCTGATAAGAAGTTCTTATGTAAAGGATCATGTCATTTTTATCCTTCGTTGAAGTGAGCTGGATCATGGTATTTAATTAGATTGAAAACGGTATGCATCAGCCAATTTGGAGAAAAGGAGCTATACCATGATTAATCTTGTAAATGTAACAAAATACTTTCTTGTCGGGGACAAGCCCTTCTACACGCTTGAGGATGTCAGTTTTGCGATTAATAAGAACGAGTTTACCTGTATGATTGGCAAATCTGGAAGCGGAAAATCTACTCTCCTAAATATCATGAGCGGGATTGATTCCCCCTCTTTTGGAACGGTGAGCATAAATGGTACTGACATTTCAAGTCTATCAAATCGTGAATTAACCAAATGGCGATTACATAACATTGGTATTGTATTTCAAGCATTCCATTTAATCCCGACTCTTACGTTACTTGAAAATGTCATTCTTCCGATGGAATTGACCTCTCCCTTTCAAAAGAGAAAGAAAAAACAACGAGCAATGGCACTGCTGGAATCTGTAGGTTTAGCCGATAAGTGCCATCTTTTCCCGGACCATGTCTCAGGAGGGGAAAAACAACGGACAGCCATTGCGAGAGCTTTAGCAAATGATCCGCCGCTAATCCTAGCGGATGAACCAACCGGGAATTTGGATAGCGCAAATGCCGCTCATATTTTCTCCCTATTTAAACAGCTTGCGAAAAACGGAAAAACCATTGTGATGGTTACGCATGATACTGACATAGCGAAACAAATCCCAAGAACATTACAGCTAAAGGATGGAAAAGTCATCAACCAGCGAAAGGACTGGGGGATACAATGATCCCCATTTATATTAAAAAAGTCTGGAGGGATATAAGTCGGCAAAAAACCAGAACGATTTGCATCCTTTTTTCAATCTCCCTTTGCCTGTCGGTCATTGGAGCATTATTTCAAACAAAGGATGTATTTAATCAAGCAATCCGGCAAAATGCAGAAAAAACAAATGCCGCAGATCTTACGATTTACACATCTCCCATAGAAAACGATATTTCTTTTTTGACAAAAATAAACGGCATCAAAGAAGTAGAAGCAAAGCAGCAAATTAGAGCGCGAGTCAAAATCAATCATGAGTTTAGGAATTTTGAGTTGATAGCGTACCCTGACAGCCCATTTTTTAACATCAATCAACTACAGGTCGAACCTGACTCGATACAGGTCGATCATGATGAACTGTTACTAGAAAAGTCAACGATGGTGCATGATCAACTGGCAGCTGGAGATCAAGTAATGATGACCGTTCCTGGCAAGCGTCCTAAACAGCTCACCATTAGGGGCACAGTGGAAGATGTCTCACGAATTCCCACCAGATTTAGCGGGTTAGGATATGGCTATATCTCAAAAGAGGTGCTCGCGGAATCAGGCCAGTCTACAGCTGATAATCTTATTCATCTAACGTTTGAAGCTCCCATTTCCGAATCGCAGAAAAACAAATTGATTCAAGAAGTTAAGAAGGAGCTTCAAGCCAACCAGATTACTGTTTTCCGCGCTGAATTATCCCAAGAAACTTTTTTATTAAGGGAGACCATTGTCAATACGATCCTGCTTTTATTCATGCTGTTAGGCGTTTTAGCATTTTTACTTGGATTTTTACTGAACATCCATCTGTTTTACCGCATGGTTTCAGAGCAGGTGTATGAGATGAGTATCCAAAAGGTTCTGGGGGCAACAGCGTCCTACATTTGGAGGCAACTCTCGGCGGCTGTGATTCTGATTGGATCCATCGTCTTTTGCTTATCTGTAACCTTGAGCACCGCGGCTTCCTATCTTTTTACCGGCTATCTGTTGCGAGAACTGAATATGGGGGAAGCAGCGTTATCCTTTTCACCAAAGGTTACCGCAATGATCCTTGTTTTATCGTTCCTAGTTCCCATTTTGGCTGCTTTTTTTCCGATTCAAAAAGTATTGAGAGCGCCGATTATTCACGGCCTACAAACGATTAGCCGGCCGTATCGAAAGCAAAAAAAGAAACGGTCTAACCGGGGATATTTTCATTTCCGCGTCCTGTCCGTTCGAAATTCGCTGACAAAAAAGACACAGCTGATCACAAATATCTTGATGTTATCCTTTGGCGGGGCGATTATCATTGCCTGTGCTGCGCTAAACCAATCATTGCAGCTGACACTTAAAGAAATGAATCAATTCTGGGACTACGATGCAGAATGGAGCATTAGCACTATCCTTCCCGCTGAACAGTTGCTTTCTCCCATCAACGAACTAAACGGAGTAAAAGCGGTGGAGGCATGGACAGCGAGAAATGCCGTGATGTCCCATTCCTCTGCCAAGCGGAATGTTTTATTGCAGGCTGTCCCATCTCAAACAGCCTTCGTCCGTCCCAATATGCAGGAAGGGGAGTGGCTGAATCAGCAAATCCAGAATGGCATTGTGATCAGTTCTGCAGCATTGCCAAACATCAGCTTAGGAGATTCTGTGACACTTCAAGTTGGCCGGCAGGAAAAGCAATGGAAAGTAATCGGCATCCTGGGAGAACAGCTGACAGGACCGGCTGTATATTTGAATCAATCTGACTACAATCAATGGCTTCAAACTGCCAGCAGTAACCGCCTGCTGATCAAAATGGATGAGGGACAAGCGTTAGCCAAAAGCCTATATAAGGTGGAAAACTTGTTATCTGCTAAAAATATAGAAATCCAAGCGTCAGATCAGGTACAAGATATGAAGGATCGCCCAAAAGAAATGATTAGGATGATTATTTATTCTCTCTTCATCACAGGAATTCTTTTTTCTGGCGTTGGCGCCTTAAACTTACTAACTTCTATGAGCATCAATGTTCGCGAACGAATAAAGGAAATTGGCATCATACGTTCAATTGGCGGAGGAAAGCGTAAGATCTATCTGCTTTTTATTGGGGAAGGTTTGTTTATCACATCCGTCAGCTGGTTATGTGCGGTTGGATTGTCCTACCCACTGCAAGCTTTGTTGACCAGCAAAATTGGGGAAGTACTGATAAAGTCGCCGCTACCCTCAGGTCTGTCGCTGGAAGGATGTATACTTTGGCTCGTAGTAAGTTTACTCATCGGTATTTTAGGAAGCTATCTGCCTGCACGAAAGGCAGTAAATAAACCTATTTCAGAGTTACTTTAACGTGTGGAGGATCAGAAATGAGAAAAATCTTGTTATTGCCGCTTTTTACAATGGAATCTGGCCATCACAGAACAGCAGACGCATTTATGGAATCTTTGAGAAAACTGGATTCTTCGATTCAATGTGAAAAAGTGGATTTTCTGAGCTATGTGAATTCCACATTCGAAAAGTCCCTTTCTGAAGCTTATTTGAAATGGATCACCAAATGGCCATCGGTATACAGTAAATTCTACATGCGATTTTTCAATCGAAAATCAGCAATCCTTGAATTCACATATGAAACGCTCTTTTTGGAAAAGATGGAGAGGATGATTCAAGAGAAACAGCCGGATTTGATCATCTGCACCCATAGTTTTCCTTCATTTCTCGTCAATAAACTGAAGGAATTTCGTATTTGCAACGTTCCTGTTGTTAATATATATACTGATTTTTGTGTGAATCACTTATGGGGGAAAAAACACGTCGACCTCCACTTTGTTCCATCGCAAGACACAAAGGAGCAATTAATCAATAACGCTGTTCCCAAAGAAAACATTATCATTTCCGGCATCCTGACAAATAACCATTTTTTAAAAAGAAAAAAGAGAAAGCCAAACGATTGGAAAATGCATGTCCTTGTTGCTGGAGGAAGTTTGGGGCTGGGGGAGCTTAGCAGTTTGCGAGAGTCTAGTAATAGCAAATTAGTAGAATATCGGGTGCTTTGCGGTTCGAATTTTTCACTATACAAAACAATCGCCTCACTGCATTCCGACGCGGTTAGGCCATATTCGTACGTAACCAGTCCGGCCCAGATGAATCAATTATACGACTGGGCTGATGCCCTGATTACAAAGCCTGGCGGGGTGACGGTCAGCGAAGGACTGACGAAGAAGCTCCCCATCTTCATCCATTCCGTCCTGCCCGGGCAGGAAGAAAGGAATATGAACTTTCTTGAACCAAGAGGGCTCGTGCAGCGGCTAAACGATGACAGGCCGATAGAGGAGCAAATCATATCTGTTCTGCATCATCCTGCTGCGGTAGGGAAAATCAAGCGGGCGATGCAGTATTACGCAAATGAGATGGAAGTCCACAGCTGCATGGAGGCAGCCGGCTATATGTATGATCGGCTGATCAATCATGCTGATCAGATGCGAATCCATTATATTGACCAGGTCTTTTCCAGCTTGTATCAAGGCGGGTAATACGATGAAAAAAAGCCAAGTTTTTTAGCTTGGCTTTTTTTCATTCTATATTAGGCAACTACTTTTTTCGTCTTTACCTTCGTGTGATCGACAGAATTCTTTTTCTTTATTTTTGGCACCGGAATGACAAACTGACTGAACGGCAGAATTTGAAGAATTCTAATAAAAACGACCGCAATAAGGAGCACAGCGATAAACATCAGCGGCACATAATAGACGCTCCAGTAAGTTTGCGGTAAATGTCTGGCAAATAAGTATAAAATCAGCGGATGAATGAGATAAATCCCCATCGAATATTGACCAATGATGGTCAGAGGCTTTTTGAATAGATTCCATTTCGTAAAGAAAGGGTACATCCCGATGACGGCAATGCACAGTAAGGGAATATTGGCCAAATTGGATAATCTGCGATTCGATACATAGCCATTTACATGGTACTCAACGACTGCCCCGGCAGAAACAACCAGGGCGATGGCGAACATCTTCCATGGACGTTTGACGGTAAAGCCAACAATCTCTTCCCAAAAATAAGCAAGGAAACCTCCAAAGGCAAAGTAAAAAATCCAGATGGGCATAAATGATTTGCTCGAAAGAAATTCCCCGACTGGCCCATTAATGTCGGGCTGAAATCCATATAGCTGGTAGCTTAGCAGCAACGATAGAAAGGTAAATACCAGCATCAGAGTCTGGGTGCGAAACAGCTTTTGCAGAAATGGGAAGACAAAATAAAATTGAATCACAATCACCACAAAATATAGGTGATAAAAGGAATCCCCCATCAGGATCTTTGTTGCTTCCGTTTGGAAGTTTTCAAGTGCTTGCTTGTCATAGTAGTACAGGAGATAGCGATAGATTAGGCTCCAAATCAAAAAGGGAATAACGATCTTCGTTAACCGTGATTTTAGGAAATATCCTAAACGAAACCCTCTATTTTTTGCTTGATAGAATAAAAGAAACCCGCTGATCACTGCAAAAATAGGTGTGCCGAACCGTCCATATTGATTGAGAAAATAGGTAAACCCATTCCAGGTTTGGTCGTTCATCCCGAAGTTAGTAGCTGAGACATGAACACAAACAACGGCTAAACAGGCAAACGCGCGTAAAAAGTGAATCTCAAAAAGATAGTTTCTCTTTTGGACGAGATCAGGATTTGGCTTTTCCGTAGACATACTTTTGAATCCTCCTTATCAATCAAATTACCATTCATTTTAATTTATCCTTAATGGAAGATGTTGTGATTTTTGGAAAACCGTTCATTTGGCTCGGATTGCAAATAGGGACGAAGGAATTATCGTTTTTACTTGTAATCGTTTTAATCACTCTCACTACCTATGAGTTCATTTTCCCAGTTCGAATGGACAAATAAAAATTAAAGGAAAGGACTTAGACTTTTTCTTTTATTGAATTATCATTGCCATACTTTTCAAGAGGATTGATGATGCAGACCTAGAAATAGGAGGGGAGTTGTTGTTCGATTATCCTATATTGGAGAATTTTTCAGTTCCTTTCTACCATTTTTTAAGAGAAGTACGTTAAATGTAGAAATTTAAGGTGATAATAGGATAGGAACAATGAAAAGAGGAGTTTCAAGATTGTTGAATAGAAAAAAGTGGATGCTTTTTATTCTGATTGGAATATTAATTTCCTTAATCATGATTTGGTTCAACCAAACAAAGGCAATTAATGTAAAAGATTATGGGGCAATAGGCGACGGTGTGACCGATGATACCGAGGCGATACAGCGGGCATTGCAGGATAGCAGGGCACATAAAATTTATTTTCCAACCGGTGAGTATAAAATAACAAAGGAAATTCGTATTTCAGATAAAACAGAAATCGACGGGAATCATGCGATTCTTAAGGCAGCTTCGGATTTGTTTTCTATGTTGCATATAAAAGGCGGACATGTCCGGATTCAAGGGTTGACAATCAACGGAAACGAAAGATCACTAAGGGGGATAACGATTGCAAATGGTTCTAGTGATGTCGTCATCTCCGAGTGCACCATTGAGAATTTGACGCAGCCAAAAGACCCGTCATTATCTCGTTTAACTGTCAGCGGGATTCGAATTGAAGGTGGAACTAGAAATATTACGATTGATCATAGCAAGATTCATAATATTTTCGCCAAAAATCCGATAAAAGGCTGGGGGCACCATGTGGCGCGGGGAATATTGATCAGTCCGGAACATAAACAACAGCCTGTCAGCAAAAATATTACGATAAGCAATTCCACCATCACCAACATCGGACCGAAGGATGATGGCGATGGAATTGTGATTCAGGGGTTTACGGAAGCTGTGAACTTGCAAATCTTAAACAATACCTTTTCCTATAATCATAAGAGGGCGATAAAAATCCAATCACCAGGCGCTCTCATTAAAGGAAATAAGATTTACAACAATTTTTATAAAAATAATTTCTATCATACGTATCCAGAAAAAGAGGCGTATGATATGTGGGCAGCGATATCGGTGTATGCGAACCACACAACCATTGAACAAAACACCATCACCGGTGTTGGTAATTTCGCAAGAATTATTGACGTATCCAATGCAAGTAATATCAAAATCATTAACAATATGCTAGAAAATGGTTATAAAGGCAGCGATGAACATCCATCCATCATCAGTATCACCTCCACCCAGCCCGGCTATATTCTAAAAAACTTTACCATCATCGACAATACCTTTATCAACGGGGAATTTGGCGTACTCGCCGCCAGCAAAATCACCAACTTGAACGTTTGGAATAATAAGCTGCAATGATCTGAAGCAGAGAACTTCTCTGCTTCTTTCTTTTTCCATAATGATAAAAAACCATCATTCGGGTGGTGCCAGGCAACTAAGAGCATGAACTATGAGAGTTGAAAAATGATAGAGAATACACAATAAATGGTTAGCAGAGAAACGAAACTGATAAAGATGGCCAGAATTCGTCTAAAGGCAGAAAGTGAAATGCCGGAAGCCAGTGCGTAATGTGCAGCTGTTAACCCGGATAAAATGCCCATGGTCAGAAACCAAGGCTCATAAAATAAAAGAGACCATAACACCATGCTGTGGACATCGAGTGAAACCCAGCCATTGAAATGAAGGGTAATCACACCTGCCAGATGAAGGGCTTTTGTAATCATCCCGCCGATTCCATGTGCCATTAAATAAGCAGTACAGAAAAGAGTAGGGATTAAGATGATAAGAAAGTGGATGTTTTTTCCTCCGATGAACGGCACCCATGTCGGGACGACTCTTCCCCATGGCTTGACAAGCCCAATTAAAATGAACCCACAGGTCATGATTAAGACGCCCGCGATGTAACTTGCCATGTACATCATTTTAGGATCCTCGGGCTGCCCCGGAAGACCTAAGGTTCCACCGGCTGCTTGATAAAATCGGACGAAAACGGCATACATGACTGCCCAAAAGCAACCGAGGTAAGCTGGCCATACCGCTTTCTTCGCCCATTGTTCAAAGGCAGTCAGCCTTTCCGTTTGAGTTTTCAAATGGTTTGTTTTTTCATTCATCTTCAACTCTCCTCCATTTTATCCAATTCCACAACTGGAACATCGTCCACGCCGACGATAATAGTAGGCGATTGCAGCTAGCCCAAGAGCGACTCCCCATGGCAGCCAAAAAATCATCGGTCCCATCGTTCCCCAGCCTTGACTGAGTATAATATTGTCCATTGGGAAGAGATGAGATGCCGCGGCCAAGATGCCAAATGTAAAAACAAGACCTGCTGCGGTTACAGCTATGGCAACAATGGAAGCGGGAAGAACGGCAAGCATGATGGGGACTCTTTTTCCACCAATGAACGGGAACCAGTGAGGAAAGACCTCACCCCATTTTTGGATCAAACCGAGTGTAAGGATACCCCCGACAATACATAGAGATCCGAAAACCCATTCGGTCGTACGGGCCATCGGATTGGCGCTCGAGAAATCCCTAAGGAATTGTGGGTCAACCCCTAAAGGGATATCAAGTGCCCATGAGAAGCGTATGAAGGCATAAGGGATGGGGGCGAACACGGCGATCATCGTCAACGATCTCCCCCAACGAATCAAAAAAGGTGTTTCTCCGTCAGTGGTCCTCCCGCAATATTCACAGGCATGACGCGTTTTTCTTTGGTAAACAACAGCGGCCAGCATCCAAAAAAGCGCGCCAATAATACAAAAAATTTGGTTCAACATGTGCCAGTTGAAGTCGAATTTAAATAAAAAAGCGTAGGCCATTGCGGCAATTAACCTGGTATCCGGAATAAACAGGAGCAGAGCAAGTGAGAATCCCCATGAATAGGCAATAGGAAACCATCGAGAAAAAGCCTTGTTTTGGGGTCTTTGCATGACAATTCCTATTCCAATGCCTATGAGACATAGAGTGACAAATACAATTCCGCCAATTTGTTCCGGAAGATGGGTAACCATGGCGGAAAACAATCCCATATCGTCATTTTTAAATGGATATCCAGCTCCACCTAATAACCAGTAAAGATGTAATCCTCCGTATAGCGCCGACCATAGCATGGCGGCATAACCGATCCATGAGGGCCAACGGTTATATTTTGTTTTTGCCTCTTTATTGAGTAAAGGCGATGTGAAATTCAACGTAATCATCCTTTCTTTTTTTTCAAAACAAATAACCTCACTTTCATCCTAATCAGTAAAGGTTAAAATGAAGGTGAGGTTTTGTTTAAATTTTGTTTAATTTGTTAAGAGCAAAATTAAATTAGTTGTAAATTCCCTTATGGAATATAATATAAGGAAGAGGGGTGTTTTAATATCTCTGTAATTTGTTTTTTTAATATTCTTATTCTCAGCATTTTGGGATTGCTTTAATAATCCACTTGAAACGGAGAATATGAAAGGTAACGAAGATGAGTATAATAAAGGATTTTTTACTGCAACTAACTCTTATTGTAATACCCATATTTATTTACTTTACATTTATTACAGAGAGGGTACATAGTGATAAAAATAGAAAAGTGCTCATGTCCATTTTGTGGGGAATATCCATATTTTTTTGCATGTCATTTCCAGCGAGCTTTGGTGAAAATGCTCGTTTGGATTTAAGAATTATTCCTCTATTATTTGGGAGCCTATACTGCGGATATAGTTCAGCCATCTTCCTATCCGCTTTTATCATACTTTATCGATTTTATTTTGGAATCAGTATTGGATTTTATAATACCGTCCTTGTCCTATTATTATCTCTGCCTGTTATATTTTTCTATCAAAAAACGTTTGCAAGTTCAACCAAAGATAAAAGAGTTAAAATTGCGGTTGGTATTGCCTTTTACTATTGTCTAATCGGACTTACGTTTTTTTGTGTTTTAAGAGGTTTTTCCATAGATTATCTTAAAGTGCAGATGATTCAGCTTATTTTTGTAGTGGTCGTTACTTGGTTCTTAACTATACTAAATGAATCGATCAGGGATATTCACCAGATGCGATTAGAGTTGCAAAACTCGGAGAAATTACGGGTTATTAGTGAGTTAACAAGTGTTTTCGCACATGAAATTAGAAATCCGATGCAAGTTACTCGCGGCTTTCTGCAACTTCTAAACGAGCCTGATTTGTCCAATGAGAAGAAGGAATATATCCAAATATCAATTGATGAATTGGATCGTGCAAATGAGATTATTAATGATTTTTTATCTTTTGGAAAACCCTCAATAAATAACAACGAAAGAATCGAAGTAGGTTCTCAGTTACAACGTGTAATAAAAATTATTGAAAGTTACAGCCGGGGCCATAATGTTGAGATTAAAACAGACCTTCATGAAAACTGCTGGATTTATGGAAATTCTCAAAAATTGAACCAGTGTTTAATTAATATTTTGAAAAATGCCATAGAGTCTATGCCGAATGGTGGAATTGTTTGGGTTAAATGTACTTCAACTAGTGATGGATTTATAAAGATTATTATTAAGGACCAAGGAATTGGTATGACAAAAGTGCAAATTGATCGGCTTGGATCCCCGTTTTATTCCTTAAAGGAAAATGGGACTGGCCTAGGTATGATGGTAAGTTTTCAAATTATCCGTTCTTTCAAAGGTAAAGTAAAAGTGAACAGTGAAAAGAATATGGGGACAGAATTTATTATTCTTTTACCCCAGATAAACTAAAGGAAATAAAGAATAAAAAATGAAAGAGCTTAAAATATGCCGGTTTTTATACACCACTTGCATATTTTGGCTCTTTTTTCATTCAAAAAAATACTGAGATTAATTGATTAATTGCGAAATACATTTCATTCAAGGTTATTCTTTTCCATTTCTTTATTTTCGTACAGATAGATTTTCGTGCCCTTTAATGAACTTGTTATGTTCCAACCTAATTGCATCTCCTGCAGCATTAATGACACGATGGAGAGACCAATGCCGGCCCCCTTTTTGTCTGTTATAACATCCAAGCCGGGGCCTCTGTCTTCGATCAGAATGGCTGCTTTTCCTACGTAATTCACGACTCTGACACCAATGTATCGCCCCGAGTTAGCATGTCTCACCACGTTTTGGTAGAGATTGTCGAGGATGCGCATGAACCAATGGGGATCGATATGCCAGATCAAAGCCTTTTCGGGCAGGTGAACGTCTACTTTAAAGCCTTCTTTCTCAAATACCGGATACCATCCTGCCATAGATTCACGTATGAACCGAATCATGTCCGTTTCTTTTCTTTGCAATGTGTATTTTCCGGCTGATAATAGCGTGTAGGAAAGGAGATTTTCAAGCAGATGGCTTAACAGATCTATCTTGTTTTCAATTAAATAAAGTGAATCTTTTCCTTCCGTCGATAAAGGTTCTTTTTGTAATGAATAGGCATGCCCACGAATGGCTGTGAGCGGTGTTCGTAAGTCGTGGGATATATTGGCAATCAGCTGTTTGCGAAGCGCTTCTTCTTCTTGTTCGTGCTGCCGGCTTTTTATCAGTTCATCAATCATATGATTAAACGCTTTGCCCAATTCGCTGATTTCGTCCTTTTTATTGATCACGATCTTTTCGGGAATCCCGTTTTCCTTCGTTTCTGTCATGGCGGTTTGGAGATGAACGAGCCGTTTCCGGATTTTGAAGAAAAATAACCAAGAGACCAATAGGAAGAGGCCAAATACGAGAAAACCATAGATTGCCAAAATCTTGTCATCGATAAAGGAAAGGGTCGGAAGTTTTGCAACAGAGGGTGGTATTTGAAAAACCATAAATCCGTTGCTCTGGTTGCTTCCGATAAAAGATACAAACGTAATGGGATCTTCATCACTATGATTCAAAAACGCAATACTGTTCGCTAAAGTCCATTGAGCTGGAATATTCTTTTGCTCGGAAAGGGTTAGTTTGGTTTTGCCCGTCCCGTCCACCCAGAAGATCCGAGCGAGCGGATATTGTTCCTTTAAAGAGTGGAGCTTCTGATCTACCTGATCTGGAGTAGCTCCATCCAGCTTTGCCGCTTCATGATGCCACATTTTCTTTAATTTTTTCGTATCCATATACTGAGCTTGCTGTTGAAGATCCTTGTCTAGAAGATAGGACGGTATTAAATAGGCAGGTAAAACAATCGGCCATAAGATAAGGGCTACCATAATGATCAATAAATACTTCGCCAACAGAGAATGTCGAAATTTCATTGCTTCACCCGATATCCGATTCCCCGAATGGTTTCAATAATTTGCGGCTGACTCGGATTTTTCTCGATTTTTTCTCTTAAATGGCGAATATGGACCATTAACGTTTTATCTCCAGCTATATAGGGATTTTCCCACACCGCTTCGTAAATTTGTTCTTTAGTCAGAATTTGATTCGGATGACGAAGCAAATACGTGAAAATTTGAAATTGCTTTGCCGTTAGGATGATTTCATGATTCGATCTCGTATCGACAATTCGGTTCTGGTCTAAATAAATGCTGAGATGTGATAGTTGAATGACCGGTAGTGAAATCTTGCCAAACCGTCTTAACAGCACTTCGACACGTGCCGCCAATTCCTCAGGATGAAATGGCTTCGTCACATAGTCGTCGGCAAAATGTAGGCCTTGCAGTTTATCGTCAATAGAGGTTCTAGCGGAAAGCAGAAGAATCGGTGTCGCTGGATAGTCTTTCTTTACCCGCTGGCCGATAGAGAATCCATCCAATCCAGGAAGCATGATATCAAGGATGACGAGGTCGATACCCTCCATATAATGGGGCGCATCATCCCCCGAGGTCAGCCATGTCACATGATAGCCCCTTCTGGTTAAATCTTCACTGACCCAGGCGCCGATTTCCTGATCGTCTTCAATGTATAAAAGTTTATTTTTCATGATTTCCACCTATTGGATTTTATATATATAAGTAATCCATTCTACTCTTAAGTTGGATTTTCCTTCTTCGTCGACTAACACGCTCTTCGTGAATTTCAAAACACTGTTTCAAGTGTTACTAAATTAAAATGATAAGTACAATATGAAAAAAGAATAAGCCTAAAATATGCAAGTTTTTATACATTCCTTGCACATTTTAGGCTTTTATTCATTCATAAAACATACTGCCATACAGCTTTTTTAATTCCAAAATACATTCCGGGTCACGGAACCTTTAGAGACCTTTGCATTGACCGGTGATGGCGCCTTTTAGTTCGTTGGGTGCTCCAAAATCGTTGACCGTTGAACTATTGTCATTACAGTCTAACTGTCCGCTGATGGTATTCCCGGACAATATCGGTCCGTACTGGCCGAATTGCGCATTTGCGGAAATTTGATTGTTACTGGTCAGAGTTAGACCGCCATTAAACATATTTCCTGCTAATGTTACATTGTTTGCAGTACCGGAGATGAGGGTTTTTCCATTTAAAGTCGTACCAAACATTTGCACAATGTTCGCCTTGTCTGTCTGCAAGCCGCCATTTATGTTGCTGTTAAATACAACTAAGGATGCACCGTTCTTGACTGTGACACCACCTCGGACAACTGCATCCTTAAGACAGACTGTCCCCTTATCAACAACCAGCCTGCTGTTATGGGTACCGGTCAAGGTAGTTGTGCAGACAGGTAGTTCTCCAGGTAAAACGGTTGCTTTAAACATGTCAGAAGCCCCGATGTTGCCGACAGCATCAATGGCTCTGTGTTCAACCATGTGCGTGCCAAAGCCCGGCACGAATGGACCACCAGGATCCCCCTCCTTATAGGACTGCTCAAACGTGACTTTTGACAAGCCTCCCGTGCCTAGGTTGCCATATGTCAATGCTTTCGCATCTGTCCCGGAATGTGTGAACTTGAACGGTGTACCGAGCGGCTTTTCCGGGAATCCAAAGTAATTGAACCAACCGTCCTTATTCAAGCGGAACTCTCCGACGACAAATCCCTTCTGGTCGTCCTTAGGTTCTAGCAACATATCAAACTCGTTGAAATACACGTTGTGCTCAACATCTCCGGAAAGCTTCACGAGTGGATCAGATAGTGTTCTAGGCGCGGATGGCAAACCATTATCCACGGTCCATGTAACCGTGTCCGAGCCCCTATTAGGATTGGCGGGGTCTGTCACAGTTGCCTTTAGCATTGAAGTCCCCTTGGGCAAGCCAAGTTTTCCAAGATCCAGAAGCCGGCTATTATTTGTTCCCTCTATTTTTTTGCCGTTAAGCTCCCATGTGACATCGAAAATCCTATCATTCGGCTGGGTGGTTTCAACAAAGGCAATTTCGTTAAAAGCTAAAGGATGGTCCGTCACTGAAGTGCGGGTAAATTTCGCATCGACTTTCGTCTCTGGAAGTGGTTTTCCTACAGTCCACTCACGGGTCTGAGTCATCCTTGGACCATTCAAATGGTTCGGATCACGCACAAACTCGGTTTGATCCTTCACGATTACCTTTACTTTGTCACCAACCTTTACATTTAGATCGGCAAGCTTCAGATGCCGCCTGTTATGCATATCCGCTATTACGTTACCGTTAATTTCCCATGTGACATCAAGAATATGGAACCTTGGGTGCATTGTTTCGACCCATACCACATCGGCAGGTCCAACCTCGCCCACTGGCGCAGATAATAATGGCATCGCATTCGCATTACGCATGCCGGTGATACGCTGGGTCATTTGCTCCCTGCCGACCTGATCAAAATAGAAGCCGGTATGTCTCATCATCGAATGTTCGCTCGGACGCCAGATATTTGAACCGCGAGTCGAACCACTTTCATATCCATCTGGATCAGCCGCCCGAATGATGCCGCCTGATTCGCTTTCTTCTCCTAACCAGCGCCACCATTTGGCTTGTTTTTCTATCATTTCCTGAGAACTCATTCGAGTATGATGAATAGAGCTAGGTTCACTATTCGGGTGAGGAGGTCCAGGAATTTCGCGATTAGAGTAAGCATATTCGTCTTGCAGATTGCCCAGAGAATGTCCCAACTCATGTAACGATACTAATGGTCCTTGCGGGCTGCCGCCGGTGGTGGTAGCGTGGACACCGCCGATACCGCCATAAGTATTTGTATTGGCAATCGCCAATGTTTGAATATTTTGCGCATTGGCGGGTATGCCCAATTCTGGTGCCACATAATTGGTAAGAATGTTCGTCCGTGCTTGATCTCCTCCAGAACCATAGGTTACGCCTCGAGCAAGTTTGTCCGCCGGACAATTAGCCGCATACTGAAGTTTAAAGACTGTGTCGCGTCGAACATTTCCGTCATCCGGGTCACAACTAATACCGGAATCTTTGGAAGGAGTCAGGACCATATATACATTGAAGTAATATCGATAACTGCGGAATGGCTCAACACTCCACTGAACATTTAAGTTCCGATCCACATCTTGCAGGAACTTGTCCATTTCACTTGCTGTGTATCCATCGCCAAAAATAATTAGATTAAGGCGATCCTTTGCCGGACCAGTCACTTGCAGGGGAACAACCTTTACATCCCCAACCTGCAGATCCGCAGTAGCGGCCTCCGGTTGCTCTGCCTTCGCATCCTTTACAGTAAATCCTGTACCTGATATTAAAAGCGCAATACTAAAAATAATTGAACTAAGTAAAGACAACCACCTTTTTGACATATAACCCCACCCTTATTTTTTACTTTCACAAGGCCATGTGTTACTTCGATCTTACCAAATTCTGTAAGCGCATACAATAATATTCAGACTTTTCTGGAAAACACAGAACCAAAGTCCCATTGCGACTGGATTCTTCTAAAAAAGAGCATGGAGTTTACATTAGGTGAAAAGATATATTTTAAGAGATTATGCTAGTAAACAAGTGCCTGATCACTGCTCGTAATTTGTCGAGAGGTGCCTGGCACTTCTATTAACAGGCAGTTGTGAAAATATAGGATGGACGACCTATACTAATTAGAAATTACCACCCATATATTATCAGTAAAATATATGGGAGGGGATTGTTTGGAGTTTCATCAGCTGTATAACCCGATGGGAAATGCTTTTCTGTCTACTCTATTAGCCGCAGTGCCAATCTTGACTTTGTTGTATTTGCTGGCCATACATCCGCACAAGGATAAATTAGGTAAAAGGCATCATGGTATTGCTGCACCAAAAGCTGCTTTCATAGCGGCGATTGTCACCGTTATCATGGCGATATGGCTTGTCGACATGCCTGTGTCCTCGACATTGGCTGCTTTTGGTTATGGATCGTTCTTCGGCTTGATGCCAATCGGCTGGATTATTGTGGCTGCGATGTTTTTGTATACGATTACATTAGTGACGGGCCAATTTGAAATTGTAAAATCCTCTGTTGTGTCACTATCATCTGACCGGCGCATTCAAACACTTTTGATCGCTTTTTCCTTCGGAGCCTTTATTGAAGGCGCAGCAGGCTTTGGCACCCCAGTAGCCATCGCTGGGGCACTAATGGTAGGTATGGGATTTCGTCCAATGGCAGCGGCCGTGCTGTGTTTGATTGCCAATACGGCGCCTGTTGCATTTGGAGCTGTAGGAACGCCGATTATTACATTAGCAAACGTCACGGGTCTGCCTGAAATGGCTTTATCGGCAATGGCTGGACGCCAACTGCCATTTTTCTCGATTCTCGTTCCATTTTGGTTGATTGCCACCATGGTTTTTATGCATAAGGGGAAGTGGAAGCAAGTATTTGAAATCTGGCCGGCTATTCTTGTAACGGGCGCCAGCTTTGCAATTGCCCAATTTGCCATTTCTAATTACGTTGGTCCGATGCTTGTCGATATTTTGGCTGGTATTATCTCAATGCTTGCACTCATTTTACTTCTCAAGGTTTGGCAGCCAAAGAATAAGTTTTATCTTCCAGGTGAAGAAGAAGAGATTAAATCTTTGGAAAGACAAGAATCCCAATATAGTCGCGGCCAAGTAGTAAAGGCCTGGACCCCATGGGCATTCCTGACCATTTTCGTATTTATGTGGGGATTGCCGCAATGGAAGGCATTTTTGAATTCATTAAACTTCTTTGGTCTGAAGGCTTTATATAATATCTCGGTTCCTTTTTTGGATCAACTGGTTTTTCGCAGCCCGCCGCTTGCGAAAGAATCTGCCCCAGAGGCAGCGGTATATGCTTTGAACTGGCTTTCGGCAGCAGGAACCGGTGTGTTTTTTGCAGCCATATTAACCGGTTTGTTCCTCCGATTAAGCAAAGAACAATGGAAGGTGTCGATCGTAAGGACGGCACAAAGGATGAAAACGCCATTAATTACGATTGCGTTGGTATTAGGATTGGGTTATACGACGCGATATTCCGGGTTGGATGCGATTCTTGGTCTCGCCTTCACGAAAACCGGCGCTCTCTATCCATTTTTCGCCGCGATGCTTGGATGGCTGGGCGTATTCCTGACGGGCAGTGACACCTCTTCGAATGCCCTGTTTGGAAATATGCAGCGAATTACAGCTGATCAATTGGGGTTAGATCCGGTGCTCATTGCTGCATCCAACTCAACCGGCGGCGTCATGGGAAAAATGATTGATGCTCAAAGCATCGTCGTCGCAACAGCCGCTTGTTACGAGGATCGAAATGAAGGGGCAAATGCTGTCGGACCAATATTCCGGGCAGTCTTTTTCCACAGTATTGCGTTAGCCGCTTTAATGGGAATCTTGGTCATGCTGCAAGCATATGTGTTCCCGTGGATGATACCGGGGTATACGTTGTAAGGCTCACTGAGTATGAAAAATAAACGGAAAAATTCCGGCTAAATTAGAAGGAAACCCTATTATATTGGGTTTCCTTCTTTTGGGTCAGTCCTTTCAGTGCTTTAATTTTTCTGACCAGTAATGTATGGCAATCTTAATGAGTTCTTTAGCAGGATTCGTTAAATAGGTGCCTTTTTTATGAAAAATGCGGAACTAACACCCGTTACTTCAGTGACGTGATACAGGTTCGCTCTTTGTAAAAAAATAGGTATCATTAGACGAAGGAACATATGTTTGGTAAAATATAATTAAGGGGGTGACAAAAATTGGAGAAGGAGTACAGGACCTATCAAATAATCATCAAAAAAGGGCACAAGCTCTACCCTTATTTTGCTAATCTATGTTCAAATGGAAAAAATTTAAATGCCAAGCTGGAGCGTTGCATGGGCATTGATTTGGGCTTAAATAACATCGCAACCATTGTCACGAACACAGGCATAACGCCTGTTCTGTTTAAAGGTGGAAGAATAAAATCTATTAATCAATGGTACAACAAGCTGCGTGCCTACTATTACGCAGTTCTTCGGAATGGAAAGAATACAAATATAGGGGCGTATTACTCAAAAAGATTACTAAAATTAGATAGTAAGAGAAATAACCAAATCAAAGACTTATTCCATAAAATCAGTTGTAACATCATTAAAATGGCAAAGGAGAACGAAATAGATACCA
>NZ_LMTJ01000002.1:569705-769320 GCF_001510715.1 Bacillus sp. FJAT-29814 | reverse complement strand
CAAAATCATATTTTGATTCATGCAGATGTAAATGCTGCATGTAATATTGTAAGAAAAGTAGTGCCGAAGGCTTTTGCCAACGGTATAGCGGCTGTGTGTTCCCAGCCACATGTGGTCAATGTGCATTAGCACCAACCCAGAAACCCGTGATTTCAATCGCGGGAGGTTCATTCAAATTCAAAAGTCATTACCTGTGTGGCTGCATTAATGTTATATGAGCGGGGCCTGTTTTTGTTAAATGACCCGCTTGAAGCGTATTTGCCGGAATTTAAAAATCCTCAAGTCTATCAGACTGGCGAAACTGGCGAAACTGTAATCGTGCCTGCGGCAAGGTCTATTACCGTTAAAGACTTATTCATGATGACCTCGGGACTTACTTATGGAGGGTACTTTTTTGAAACAGAACGTCAAGTGGCCCAAAAGGTAGCGGCAAAATCTGAAAGCCCGGACTGGAACGTACGGAAATTGTCCAAAACGCTTGCTTCCATTCCACTGGCATTTGACCCGGGGACCCGCTGGCATTACGGATTTAGCCATGATGTTCTTGGAGCATTAATTGAGGTACTGTCCGGTAAAAGCTTCGGTCAATTTTTAAAGGATGAAATCTTTGACCCACTGGGAATGGAGGATACCTTTTTCAAGATTCCTGAAGAAAAGAAACACCGGCTTTGCAGCTTATACGACCGCAACGAAGAAGGCTAATTAGTGAAAAATACGAGCATGTATGCCCGCTACCAGCCCGGTACTCTTATTGAAAGCGGCGGTGGCGGACTTCTGTCTACACTGGAGGATTATAGCCGGTTCGGACATATGCTGGCAAATGGGGGAGAGATGGATGGTGTGCGCATTTTAGGGCGGAAGACGATCGAGCTCATGTCTACCAACCATCTATCACCAGAACTTTTAACGTATTATAACTGGGATGAACTGAAAGGTTATGGATATGGCCTCGGAGTTCGCACATTGATCGATCCAGCCACTGGAGGAAGCAATAGCTCGTTAGGTGAATTTGGCTGGATGGGTTTGGCGGGTACATGGCTTATGGTCGATGTGAAGGAAAATTTATCTGCCGTCTACATGCAACAAATGTTTCCGAACCTTGAAGGTATTCATCAGCCAAGGCTGCGGAATGTTATTTATGGTGCATGTTAAGAAGTAACCGCAGGGTCCAAAGGTTATCGCTCTTTTCAAGAAATTCATCAATCGGGCGCATTTCCGGCAGTAGGGAATGCGCTCTTCTTAATGAATTTAGCGATTTGAAAAAGTTATCACCCCAGGGGAAGAATCATTCGGACCGTTGTGCCTTTTTGAGGCACACTTTTCACACTAATCGATCCTCCATGGAGGAGAACTAGTTGTTTCGTGATGGCCATTCCAAGTCCAGTTCCGCTCCCGGAGTCGCTTGTATTGGTGCCGCGATAGTAGCGATGGAAGAGTTTATTGAGCGTATCATTGTCCATACCAATGCCATCATCCTCAATCGTAATTACGATTAAATGCTGTTCAATCGATGAAACCGATACTGTAATAGTTGTACCGGGAGGATTGTACTTGACGGCATTAGCCAGAACGTTATCCATAATTCTTTGAAACCATTTTGGGTCAACTGACGCGAAAACCGGCCGATTTTCCGGCTGGAAAAGGAATTCCTGCTCATTGTTTGTTGGATCATTGATAAAATGGATGACCATTCGGCGGATGAATTCGTTCAGATCGATCCGTTCTTTGGCGATTGGCAAAGCCTGATTTTTTAGGCGATAGGTTAAGGTTAAATCTTCAAGTAAATTCATCATGTACGTTGATTTTTCTGATATGATCCCAGCGAATTCTCTGGTCTCCGATTCTGTCCAGGAATAATCCTTTGCTTCAAGCATTTGTGCATAACCGGAAATGGAGGAAAGCGGTGTTTTTAAGTCATGGGAGAGACCGCTGATCCATTCTTCCCGCGTTTGCGCCATTTTCTTCCTTTCGTATTCATTTTGTTTTAGCGTCTCTGTTAATTGTGAAAGGGTTGCAATAAGGTCCTTGTACAAACGATACGGCCTTTTTAGTTTTCCTTTTTTATTTAACATTAGGGGCTGCTGAAGGAGGTCGTTCGGCTGTTCAAATAAGCCATTGCCAAGATTCTGAATCCATTGCATCATCGTAATTAATGGAACCCCGAATTTACGTGCATACCAGAAGGTACCCATCAATAATAGCAAAAATATTACTACAGAAATGACGACGAAACCTCTGCTCATCGTTTTAACCAAGCTTACCTCAGGATTTGGGGTTGAACGAAAATCTTGGATGCCCACCATTATGGTCTGTTCTGACTCTGCATCAAAGTAAGCCGCAATGGAATCGTGTTCCTCCATTGATAATTGGTGAAGATCCTGGAGCTCGTAAGTTGCGTGTTCCTTATCTGTGCCATATTTGTCTACTACTTTCCCGGACCCATCTATCAATTGAGCCCAGCCTTTTTCTTCCTTCATTTGCTGAAGAATGTCAGCGGAAAGCTGGAGTCTCTGATTTTTCCAATCGACATCTTTCTTTATTGCGTTTAGCAACCTGGTTTCAGCCTTATTTTTTCCGAATAGCAGCAGGTACGGCTGGGATTTCGTTTCTTCTAACAGCCAATTGGTATATTCGGTAGAGTCAGAGGAATCCTGCAGTAGTAAAGCAGCCAATTCGCTATTTGTAAAACGGGCGCGTTCATGTTCAGGGGCATTGTATGAACCAATGACCTCACCCGTTTTTGTTAGGACAAGGAGCCAGCCATTTTGATTTGTCGCCAGCTTCTTTAATTCATCATCAAACGTCACCTTATTTCCATTGACTGTAACCCTGTTAGAAAAAAAAGACTCATCTGCCTTGGAAAGATCCTTGGTAACCTCATCATTCATGATGGTAAAGCCGATGATTGCCCAAATCAAGAGTAATAGAGTGAAAAATAGGATAAAAACAATGATTAGTTGAATGAAAAACTGTACGACAAAACGTTTATGGATGTTCATCGCTGGTCCACATCAGGTACAAATTTATAGCCCAACCCTCTTATGGTAGTAATGTAACGTGGCTTACTAGGATCGTCCTCGATTTTCTCGCGAAGCTTTCGAATATGAACCATAACGGTATTATCCTCACCCAGAAATTCCCCGCCCCATACTTTTTCATAAAGCTGGCTTTTACTAAATAGTTGATTAGGGTGTTTACAAAAGAACAGCAATAGCTGATAGACCTGTGCCGGTAATTCTACTGAACTTCCTTTTACGGTTACTTCCCCTGAGAGTGTGTTTACATGGAGGGGCCCATATTGGTACAACGTTTTAGAATCATTTTTGGCTTTTCCGGTGTGACGGCGTAAATGCGCTTTGATTCTAGCGACGACCTCCAGAGGATTAAAAGGTTTGGTAATATAATCGTCTGCACCTAAGGCAAAGCCCGAAAGTTTATCCAAATCAGTGGCCCTTGCTGTAAGAAAGAATATAGGAGCGTCGGTCGTTTCCCTAATAAGCGGGCAAATTTCAAAACCGCTGCGGTTCGGAAGCATCACATCCAAAAGGATGAGGTCATATCGTTTCGTCTGACATAGAGAAAGAGCATCCTCAGCTGTTCCTGCGGTATCAACATGGGTAAACCCCTCTTTCGATAAAATAGTGGTTAACATATGTAATATGGCCTTCTCATCGTCGACAATTAATAATTGTGGCTCACTCATAACAATCTCCCATTCTCGTTCATCTACTTTTATCATATCATTCAGCCGCCAAAAGTTTAGGAATTAAGGAAAAATTAAGGTGGAATTTTCAGTGGCTTAAGAAAGGAAAACTATAATAATGGTAAATAGTTTATTAGAATAAACCAGAAAGGGGAATAAGAGTATGTATGTAATGGGGAAAAGGGAATTTTTAAGTTTATTTAAAGGAGTTAAATCGTTAATCGTTATTGTGATTTTACTCCTAACCTCTTATTATTCAGCCAAGTTCGCCAATCTGTTAATGACTGGGATGGAGCTTTCCGCAAAGGAAGCGGAAAATATTCACACGGTTGGTCTTTTGGGGCTTCTTTTACTCCTGGGGCAATTATTTGTAGCGGGACTATCTCACGATACCATGAACAGGGAAATACACGAACGGACGATGCGGTTTTTAGTCACAAGAACGTCAAGAACTTCGATTTTACTAGGGAAATTTTTCGGTATTTGGCTGTTTTGGTTCAGTTGTTTGGCAATTTCCTTCATCCTGATCAGTATATTTTCCCAAAGAATTGATTTTTTCATTTTTTCTCAGGTCTTGAGTTTAGTAACCTATCAAATCTGCTTGACCATCCTGCTGTCAGTCCTGGTTTCCAAGCCTGGGATTACAATGTTTTTGGGAATTGTGATTGGACTTATCTTTCCGATTTTAGGATTTTGGGTTGTGTTTACGTCGAATGTTTGGGTGAGTTGGGTGAAGTTTATGACCCCCTTTTATTATTTAGAGCGAGAAGATTTTACTTTTTTGGTGATTTTTATTTTAGCAGGTATCATGCTCGTGCTTGCCAATCTGATTTTTAAAAGGAGGGAATGCTGATGATTGCGATTGAAACAAAGCAGCTGAAGAAATCGTATGGAGCAGTGCCGATTGTAAAAGGAATTGATCTTATCGTCGAAAAAGGGGAAATCTTTGGTTTCTTAGGTCGGAACGGAGCGGGAAAATCTACTTTTATTAACATGTTAACCGGCATTATTCAACCAAGTTCTGGAACATACTCACTGTTAGGTGTAAATGGTCCAAATGATGATGTGAAAAAACGGATAGGCGTGATGCCTGATTACTCTACGTTATATGGTTCCTTAACCGCTTTCGAGCAATTAAAATTTCTTTCGGCTTTGTCGGGAAAACCGGCGGGAAAGGAATGGTGTAGGGAGGTTCTCACATTAGTTGGCTTGGAGGAGCATGCCCGGAAAAAAGCGGCTAAATTCTCTTTTGGGATGAAAAAGAAACTAGGGATTGCCCTAGCGATTATCCATGATCCTGAACTTATTTTCCTGGATGAGCCCACTTCCGGTTTGGATGCAGAATCCGTGCTTCATATCCATAAGCTGATCACCTGGCTGCAAAAAAGAGGGAAGACTATTTTTATGACCTCTCACAATCTGGCGGAAGTGGAGAAACTTTGTACAAGAATTGCCATTATGAAAGAAGGAAAGATTGCAAGCAGCGGCACCATGGAGGAACTTAGATCCTTCTATCGGTCGTCCATTAAGGTCAAAATCAAGCATTCCCCGATACCCGTATCGGAACAGATGAAGCTGCAGCAGTGGCTGGAATCAGCGGGAACAGATCTGGAAATGAAGGTTCCCTATGTAACCATCACCGTGGAAGATGAGAAGAAGATTGCTGAAATCATTCGGGCGTTTCAGCAGTGCAGGGCAGATGTACTTCGTGTTGAAGTGGAAGAACCAACGCTTGAGGATATATTCCTGGAAGAATAAATTCATGTGAATCTAAAATTGAAATAATAATTTGGATTTTTGTGGTAATGTTTTGAGAAGAGTTATTTTTTTAAAGATGATGAAGCAGGAGGTGATTATTATGACAAATGCGCCCTTTAAAATCCGCCTTTTCACTTTCTTAATCGATTATCTCCTTATCGTTCTATATGGTGTTTTAGTTGTAGGTACGATATCATTCTTATTTAGCTCATATATTAACCCTTATTTTCAAGTTCTCCTGTCACAGCCGAATTAACAGGATTTTTTATGATGACGTTGCCAGTTTCACTTTATTTTATTATTTGTGAATGTTCAACAAGGCAGGGAACTTGGGGGAAGAGAAAAATGGGGATCCGCGTTGTTGACAATATCGGTCAGCGCATTGGAATCGGTCGTTCAGCTTTTCGAACAGCTATCAAGTTTCTTCCGTGGGAGGTCGCTCACTTCGGTATATGGAGATTAATGCTGCCAACAGACTTTTCTGAGCTTACAGTTTATGTGATTCTAAATGCTGTCAATCTGGTCATATTATTATATCTAATCATTCCGCTTATAAATAAAAAAAGGAAAAATGTTTATGACTGGATAGCAGGAACAGAAGTAGTACGCTGACTATTGTACGAAACTATAGGTTAAGGCATAGAACTGACTGCCAAATAGATTAAAATGGTTACAATAACCAAAAACACCATAAAGGAACTTGAATACAATATTAGTTTTTTAATAATGATTGGTTCTTTTATTTGAGTATAAGCGACAAACCCTAACACAATGGAAATGATCCAAATAAAGATACCCCATGATGAAAATAAAATCGGAGAATTTGCCATCCAAAAGATTGTAACCACTAAATAAAATGGTATCAAAGCCCAAGCTAATATTTTCATATTTATCCCCTTTGTTATATAGAATAGTTATGTATATAGAATATCTATGTATAAGAGTAACCCAATATTTGACTAAAGTAAACCATTTTGTCGCAAACAGCGACTTGAAATTTTCGCGGATGGTAGGCCTTTTAAGTGACTTAAAATCACAAAAAGTGTGGGAGCTGAAAGGATATGCATTGGGGAAAAGTCGTATTGCATGGTTTGGTGTTGGTTATTTTGTTTTTGGCGGCAGCTATTATGGTGAACCCGCTGACGGATTGGATTGATCACCCTTCAATCCGGGTTGTGATCAAGGAATTCGTTCGTATGGGACTTACACTAGCGATACTGGCGCTTTATGCCCGGCAATTTTTTAAGAAAAAGGCTGCATATTTTCGCATTCAAAGCTTGGCCAAGACGAATAAATTATGGGTCTTCATTGGTTTAACGATGCCGCTTACAGTCATGGCCTTTTATTTGTTTACAAAATTAGCCATATTTGAGCAACAGGGACAAATCTCTTTTTCAAACGGTTTCTTGATGATCATGGGCTCGTTTATGGCTGCCTGCTCAGCAGGAGTGATCGAAGAGTTTTTGTTTCGAGGCTATTTATTGAAACTATTCGAAGACAAATGGAACAGGATAACGGCGGTTTCTGTTACTTCCATTTTGTTCGGATCCCTTCATTTAATGACCATGAATAATCTTCATTTGATCGATGGCAGCATGGTCCTGATCGGGGGCACCTTGGTTGGAATCATGTTCTCCCTTATCGTATACAAGACAGGAAATGTATGGAATTCCGTTATGGTCCATATGATTTGGAACTTTTTCATGAACTCCAATGTGGTCCAATTTGCCCATATGGAGGAAAGCGCTCAATCCTCGCTTGCCCTGTTTCGTTTTCAATCTGATAGTATTTGGATGACGGGTGGAGCTTATGGGATTGAGGTCGCGCTCCCTGTCATCATGGTTTACATCCTAATTAGCGGTTTTACCGCATTTAGTTTTATGTTAAAAAAAGAGATAAATAATGAAAAGGACGATTCATTCTAGAAAAAGAGAAAATCATGACCATTATCGATAAATTAAATCTGGGTAATGATCGTAATCTGGCGGTGCATCACGTGAAAAACGCCAAGAAAAAAAGGTTGAAATCCTATCACAGGGGTATAAGTCTGTTGATTTATTTCGCCAGAAAAAGAAATAGACTTTTCTTGTTCCAATAATAAAAGGGTTGAAGGGACCTGATTCTAGATATCGAAATTAGAACATTAAAGTGGAGGATTTTGTACATGATTATTCCATGGATAGCCTTATTAATGATCATTTGCTTCTTAGCATTCTCATATTATAAACGATATTCGCTTAAGAAAAGACTAACCTTTTTAGGTGGATTTTTTATAGTATCATTCATTTTGATGCTTCCCATATTTGGATTTTCAATTCTCACACTTGTTGGGGTGTTTTTAATTGAGAAGATATGGGTATTATTTGCGGCTGTATTATTTTTCGAATCAGTGATAGACAAGAAAGGTAGGATATTAAAAATTGTTTTAGGAGTTGTTTCCTTCGTTATATACTTTTATATCCGAACTTTTATTTAAAACACGATAAGGTTAAATAGGTTAGTGTTTATTTAAGAGGGGAACTTTTTTAAAAGCCCCCTAAATGGTTTATGGACTGGTAAGTATTTTTAAATACGTTTCAGCCTGCCTGTCTTTGCATGTTGAAGCATGGATAAAAGAATTGAATATACGCTTTGAAGGTTCATCAAATGATGTTAGATGCTCTGGGTGCCATTGAACACCAAGAACAAAGAAGTGATGGCCACTTTCAATGGCTTCTACAACACCGTCACTTGAACTGGCACTAAAAATGAATCCAGGAGCGGGATCCTTGACCGCCTGATGGTGGAAACTGTTTACCTTAAATTGGGTGCAGTTGGAAATCGTTTGAAGCAGGGTCCCTTCCTGTAAATGCACAAAATGGGATAAATGGGTCTCAGGTGCTCGTTGGGAATGCTGCAATAGCCCAATTTTTTGGCTGTATAAGTCCTGATACATATTCCCGCCGGCTGCGATATTGAGAATTTGAACACCCCGACATATCGCTAAAATCGGCAGGTTTGCCGCGAGCGCCTTTTTAATAAGAGAAATCTCAAGTGCATCTCTTTCGGGCATTATTTCCCCCAAATTAGGAATGGGTTCTTCGCCAAAAAATGTAGGGTCAATATCTACTCCTCCGCTCAATACCAACCCGTCTAGATGCTGAACAATCTCATCCATAACGGACAAATCATCACTATAAGGAATGATATAAGGGATGCCTCCAGCCAAAAGCACGGATTTTAGCACATCATTGTCCACGGATACTCTTCCTTCTCGAAGTGATGCGGTTACGCCAATAATTGGTTTCATGGTAACATTCCTCTCAATAGTCTATTTACTTACTATTCTATTAAAAATTTGCTAGGATACCAAAGCTATATACGGCTAATCAATTACCGTTCGAAACTTATTGACCATCGCTTCTGTCAAAATCCCTTCAGTATAAAAATGACTTACCATTACACTAATCATCATTTCATTTTCGTCAGTTATCTCGATTTTACCTAGAACTCGATTGATGATGTCTTTTAGCTCTCTAGAATTGGCATACATCGTATTCCATGCGCGCGCTTGTAATTCCAAATTATCGCCTAAGGCGGCAGCTTCGAGTTCGTCTTCCGGTACAGGTTCATTGAAATGGGCATACGGATCCTCGTATACATCTGTATATACAAACTGAATGGGGTTGAATTGGCTTAGAGGATAAGAGTAACGGTTATTCCCGAACGTCACCACAAATTCAGTTTGTCCCAGTTCAATCGAACCGTTTTCGATTGCGATGTTTTCCGTTAACGATGTAATCACACACTCGACATCTGGAGTAATGAACCAATAGCGATATTCAGGATTTAACATCGCCGCATATTCAGCCAATGATGTCCCCTCGAGCTTTTCTTCATCTCTTAATCTCGTATATAGTTTGGGACGGTAAAAATATTCGGCATCGATGTGTTTCGCAGTAATGGTCCATTCGGCATCCGGACATTCAAATAATACCCGGAACGCAAATCCATCATCCGTTTTTTGCAACTCGTCATAAATCAACCATTGCCCAATCTCGATGGGGGTATCCGTTTCTTCAGATGTGACTCCTTCAAACGAAAAATGAATCAATGATTTTGTTGAAAAACCGCCATCCGTATTAACGTAAAGGTGAAGCGTGTCCTCATCTCGAACCATTCGCTCAATGGTTGCATCATGCAAGCTTTCCATAAAGACATCCTGGACCGCAGGGGAAAGAAATGGTAATGCTTGTTGGGTATGTTCAAAGGCAGCATCTAACACTTGTTCAAATTCCTTGCTTGACTCGTTCATCCATTGTAAATAATCTTCACGCACATCTTTTGGCAACGTCGGTTGATTTAATGTTCCATTTTCTACATACGGAATGAACCAGCTTGGCACCACTTGAACCAATTCCTGTTTCACTTCTTCAAGCTCCACTTTTAGGCGGCCAATCAGGTCTTCCCCCTCTTCCTCGGCCTCTTGTAAAGCACGTTCCCAGTCTTCATCGGATTCATGGATCGGCAGAAGATGGCATTTTCTAAACTTTTCCTTTGCAGCACTTGTTATACTCCACATAATAACACCTCGAAGTAGTTGGTAAAGGTAGTATACTATAGATTTTTGTTAATTGAGTCATAGATTTTATGCCGCCACCTAATATTAATGGTAAAATTGTCCAGAGGGGGATGGAGAATGTCTGAAAAAAACCAAACAAACAATAGTTCAGTAATTTCCTTAACAGTCGGTATTTTATCATTATTTATTCCATTTATCGGTTTAATATTAGGCATTATTGGAATTGTCTTTTCAAGAATAGCAGTAAATCAAATGAACAAAACAAATGAAAATGGTAGAGGATTAGCTACCGCAGGTTTAATTTGTAGTATTGTGGGAATCATCCTTCAGCTTTTAATGATGCTGGGGTATGTTGCCTATTTTTCTTTATCGGTTAGTGGTTAAAGACTCAACCAACCTTTCCTACTGAAGGGCGAAGCGTGTTTAAAATGAATTAATAGTTTAATTGATGAATTGATGACCAATCTTTTGTTAAGCAGAGGCTGTACATTATAAATGCAATTAATATATTTAAAGGTGCAAAACAGTAAACCGCAGTGCAAAATAGGGTGCGAAATCGTCTTGATTTTCTCACCTTATTTTTTTATTGCTGTACCTTTATTTTAGGTAGTTGATTTCCCTTCGTGTGAAAAATAAACGGAGAAATTCCGTTTAAATTGGGAAATACCCATATTTCCCTATAAATAAAGGAACTTTTTCCGCTTATTTCATCCAAATCATTTGATTTTGTCTAATTTAGAGTAGTTAATCGGAAATTCTCCGTTTATATCTGCTTCTTAAGCCTCCCCAATATACAATAGCCGGAAATTCTCCGCCTATGAATTCTCATACCTATTGCATCTTTCCTCCTAATACCGCCAGTATAGTCAAGTTACATTAATAACACCTGCTCGTTGTAACTAAATCGTATTATATCAGCAATTAACCGTTTGGTTTTTAGATGCCCTTTGGGGGATTGGGATTAGCTTGTTTATCTTAATATTTACCTTTTTAATGATCGGAATATCCTGGGTGGGGATTAATCCGAAGCCTTGATACTACAGGGACTGTTTTCATGACATTTTTTTAGTGCTTGAAAAGTCAGCCGAACCGTCCCCTTGGTTTACCTTGTCATTAACTATACTCTTAAGTAAGGCAATAAATTATTTTTTGAAAAAATGAACCCCATCATAAGTGTCGATACTCTCTTGTTTTATCGAGACGGCGTAATCCAGTTTTCGTCCTTTAGGTGGGTGGATCCCAACAGTAATGTACCAATTCCATGTTTGCTCACCGCTTTTTTTGCCAATGACTCCACTTAAAGTAAAGCCAGGTGCAAGTAATTCACTAGGCAAATCTCTGACGTAATAAGTACAATTTGTTTTCAGTTCGCTCAGTACTACGGTTGTCCCAATGATAGTAGTGACTTTAAACTGGCTTTCTATGTCTTCTGTACATTGGCTGAGTTCTTGACTGATTCGTTCCACATCTTGTTGGTAATTCCAATCTGCGTGATGAATCCGAGGGAAGTGGTGTAATACAAGGCGATACAGGACTTTTTCGCAGATTTTAAGATCTGGAAATGCTTCAGAAGTGTATTGCTCGACAGTTGAATACCATGAGGTGCCAACGCGCTTATCTAGCCAGCGAACAAATTTTTTCAATTGATACAGGAAGTTTTCTACGGATTTTTCGTCTGGTGAGTGTTTGATGTGATCAGGATAAAAGGAATAAATGAAGTCTTCCCAAAATGAGGCTTGGCATAGTTTCCATGAAGGGGGAGAATCATCTTCCAAATAGTTAGCCATATACATGGACATGACACGGAGGAATTCATTGCGGTTTTTGTCAGAAGGTTTTTCTCGCTTGTAAGCAATAAAATCTTTGCCGTAGTATTCGAAGAGCCCGCGATAACGCATCTGAAACTGTGAGCTAATGGCTAAATCCATCAGTATTTGTTGCCGCTCTTCCGGATTCGCAAAATGGTGGACGCGCATACTTATTTCAGGCCCGTTCTTACTGCGAATATCCCTTATTTTCATTTTCTTTGACATAAAACGAATCAACTCACTTTCAAATTTTTATTTAAAATAAATGGGGGTTCTTAGTGGGGAATCATGGATGTGATATCGCTATCATATCTCATTCTTAGTGTCGAAATATGGTGAAAATTTGTACATTTTGTGAAATTAATCCGAAAATGGGGGGGAATGAAAGAAAGTCACTGCCCTGAATTTCCGGCAGTGACTTAAAATGTATAGCAGATGACTTGTTAACCGTGTATTACCTGGTCGACACAATGGATTGCCTTTTATACAACAAAGAACCTATGATAAAGGCAATGCCGCCCCAAAGAAGCATGTTGCCAAAGCCAATCCAAAATGGGGTTGCCAGAATAGAAGTATGATAGACCATACTGTCTCTTAGGCCGTCTGCAAAATAGGTGAGCGGGAGAATGTTTGACACGGGTTGCAGCCATTCGGGCATGGTTTCAACCGGGAAGAATATGCCGCTTAGAAACATCATGAGGAAACTGACAATGTTTGCTACCCCCATGTAGGCCTCATTCGTATTGCTAAAAGAAGAAATGAAATAGCCAATTCCATTGAAGGCAAGGGCACCGATTAAAAAGACCAGCAGTAGACTGGGAAAGTTTATAAACAAATTAGCACCAAATACGAAGACCCCAATTAATGATAAGAGAATGATTTGAATGGTGCTAAATAACAGGCGCATCACCATATCGCTAAGCCCAAAGATCCCCATTTTTGCCGGAGTCATCCGTAGCCTTTTGATTAACCCTTTTCGGCGCATATCAACCAAGTCCACCATGCCGAATAAGCCGCCTTGGGCAATCGATAACGCAATCATCCCCGTTAAGAGAAAATCCCTATACTCCAATTCCGAACTTCCCGAAGAAACTGTTTCAAATTGCTGCTGGAAGGTTGGGGTTGCGCCAACCGCCTGCAGGTTTGCCTGCTGAATGAATTGACTTAGGACACCGGCAACGACTTGGGTGGATACACTTTGTTCATTTTCTTTGTTGACGATCAGTTTAATCGATGTGGCCTGTGCCGATTCCGGCAAAACGATGGCAGCATCGACTTCCTTCTCTTTGACCAATTCTTTGGCTTTATCTTCACTAACAGGATCACTTACCTTAATTATCGGAATTTGTTGTAATTGACTGGCCATCATGGCGGACGTTTCGTTTGCCGATTCATTCACAATGACCACTTTCGTGCTAAAATCATCATTGGAACCGCCGCCAAATATCGTCATGAAGATGACCATTAAAATAACCGGAAAAAAGATGCCCCAAAACCACGCTTGTTTTTCCCGTAACGTTAATTTTAGTTGAGCAAGGAACATTTGCTTAAATTGCTTGAGATTATTCATCTTAATCCCTCCACTCTTTGCCGGTATAAGCGATAAAGACATCCTCAAGACTCATTTCTCGAATCGAAACCTGTTCGACTTGATAGTCCTTGTCTTTTGTGAATTTAAAAAGGTCATACAGTAAATCCTCGGGTTTAATCGTCCAAAGCGTAAGGGCGGTACCGTCACGTTCTGTCCGGGTCACGGAATCAAGGGCCCTTGCAAAAATCTCCGCTTCCTGGGCAGCTGTTTCTCCATCAAGGAAGGATAAGCGGACCTCGCGTTCATTTGTTAATTTTTCGATTAAGGCGGAGGGGGAATCCAAGGTGACCACCAAGCCCTGGTCCACGATACACACCCGGTCGCTTAGCTTTTCCGCTTCTTCCATGTAATGAGTGGTGAGAATCGTCGTTTTCCCCAATTTCTTAAGTTCAATAATGATATCCCAGACATTGCGCCGTGCCTGAGGATCGAGTCCGGTTGTCGGTTCATCCAGAAAGACAATGTCAGGGTCACTAATCATCGCTAACCCGATCGCAAGTCGCTGCCGCTGACCGCCAGACAATTTCTTGACTTGATTTTTTCGATGCTCAGTCAGATTGACCAATTGGAGAATTTCTTCCGTTGGCCGGGCCTTTTCGTAAAATGTCGCAAACAGATTCAAATTTTCTTCAGGGGTCAATAAATCAAACATCGCACTAGATTGCGGCTGTACGCCAATTTTCCTTTTGATTTTGATGGCATGCTTGTTCCAGTTGTATTCGCCAAACTGGATTTCTCCATCATCGGGTGGAACCAAGCCTTCAATCATCTCAAGAGTGGTTGTTTTTCCTGCCCCGTTTGGTCCGATGATGGTAAAAATCTCCCCCTCACTTACAGAAAAGCTAATATCTTTTACAGCTTGAATGGAACCGAACGATTTCTTCAAATTCCGAACTTCTAAAATATTCACCACTACAACCCCTTTCCTTGGAAAAACCTTTTGTGGCGAAAAGTCCTAAATGTAAAAAAAAAATACCAAATTATACCTATGTCGTGAAATGGTAAAGCAGAACAACAGGCACGGTTCTTCTGGCGTTTTTCTAAAGCCGAAAAAAGCAACATAGCCGTCCCCATGGTTCTTTTTTGCTATGCTACGCAAAGTATCATAGATGGAAACCGGAGTTTCTTGGGTTTTATGAAATGAAATGATATAACTATGATAGAAAATGCCACAAGGAGGAAATTGAGTTGACATTAGGCGAAAAGATAAAAGATTTTCGAACAAGAGCAGGACTATCACAGGAGCAGTTAGCCGATAAACTTGGTGTATCTAGGCAGGCTATTACAAAATGGGAGAATGACAGAGGAATTCCGGATATAAATAATTTACAAGGCATTGCCAAATTATTTAATGTAAGTATTGATTCTTTGGTTAATCATTTGGAAAACACTACAACTACAATAATCAAGGAAGATATTAACCTAGAAAACTATCAGAAAAGTGGAACATGCCGGTCGAAGTACGATGCCGTGGTGAAAGAAAAATATCCAAACGCAAGTGCAATTTATCCTTTAATAAAAAGAAAAAAGTTAAACTTTGCACAGGAAATTGTAGACTTCATTATTCAGCCGGGTGTCTTGCAAGTCGCCGATTCATTTAACGACCTGTCTTCTTACTATTTGGTTGAATTACAAAATAGGCAGTTATTAGTGCGGGTCACTAAAACGTATATTGAGGGAAGAGAATTGAATGTTCATTTTGAAGGGAAAAAATGCATCATTGATGACAATCTTTTTAAAAAGGCCTCCTATACACTCTAACCGAAAGTGAAGGTCACTGCCCGAAATGATTAATCATGTTCGGGTGTTTGACCATCAAACCGATTTCGCAGCACGCTCTGAGAATCGGGTTATCAGGGCTAAATCGTTTTCTGTTGGTGTACTTTTTTGTTGAAGGATATTTCCTGCTTAATCCCATTCCGTAAATGTTAGACAAACACCGAATCGGTAATTTCCTTCGAACTTTAATTCACCATTTGGTTAAGTAGGGAGGTTCTACGTGACTGCCAGTTCAGAAAGAAGGTGAACCTGTTCACGTAGAGTCTTTCCTTCCGATTCTTAGATAAGGTTCTAATACTAAAGTAGTGCAGCAAATTGATTTATTCTTAGTTGAGAACATTTTTTAAAATATAAAGATCTTTATATATACTAAAACTGGATAAATAAGGTAAAATTAAGGCGTACATAATTTTCAAATGGGAGTGGGAGAGAATTGATTTTACTAAGAAAAAGGAGAAATTTGCTCGCAAAGTTGGCAACGCTGATTCTACTATTTTCATTATTAACTCCGGTGTCCAAAGGAATGGCAGCGGGTGATTTGACGCCGCCAAAGCTTTCTAGTCTTTCGTTATCAGGAACAAATGTTACGGTAGGCGAATCCGTAACGCTTAGTGCAGAATTGATTGAAGAGGAATCAGGGGTGGATGTTGCCTATGCCTATTATAGTGGTCCAACCGGTTATTCAAAGACAGTTTATCTAACTTTCAACCCTGAAACGTCAAAATATGAGGGTTCCTTCGATGTATCCACCTATGATGGGGCAGGCGTGTGGAAACTATCATCCATTTATTTGAGGGACAAGCAGGGGAACAAATATAGTATTTATAACAGAGAGACACCATATCAGGGATCAACCTATGAATATAGGAATCTATCACAATACAATATTGAAGTGTATGGTACTTTAATCGATGATACAGCACCGAGGCTCGGTGAATTATCCCTCTCCTCAACAAGGGCTGCTGGAGGAGAATCGATTACTCTTTCAGCCGATATTATTGAAGAAGGTTCCGGAGTTGAATATGTACACGTAAGTTTTGTGCCGCCTAATCGAGATAGTGAAGCTGGAAAAGGTCTTGAGTTGAGCTATAACCAAGAAACAGGAAAATATGAAGGCACCTTTTATGCCGATCCGTATGATGTACCAGGAGAATGGTCGATTGGCACGATCCAAATGGGGGATAAGCTTTATAACCATTATTACTATCGAAATGGGGAGACGCCGTATCAAGGAGGGTACTACGAAGTAACGGATTTAAGCGCTTATAATATTGAAGTGTATGGAACTGTAGGAGACATTACCCCGCCGGCCTTAAACGGGTTTTCAGTTTCAAAAACAGCCATCATGCAGGGCGAACAGGTAAAGCTGTCGGCAGACATTTTTGACGACCTTTCGGGAGTTGACCATGTCTATGTTTCTTATAAAGCGCCTGTTGGCTATGTTTACCGAGATGTAGAGTTAACCTATAATGCCGCGAATTTAAAATACGAAGGGAATTTTGGGACAAGCCCCGATGATCCAGCAGGCACCTGGCCGCTCTATTCTATTGAGGTTGTGGATAAAAAGGGCAATTTTTATAGCTACTATAATAGCAAGGAAGAGTCCAAAGGCCGAACTTTTGAACATAGGGACCTATCCCAATACAATATCCTTGTGAATACACAGGATACCACTAAACCTGTGACAACGATGAATGTCCAGGGCCAAACTGGAACGAATGACTGGTATAATTCCAGCGTGACCGTTGCACTCACTGCTGCCGACAATGATACAGGAATCGAAAAAACACTTTACCGGATTAATGGCGGGGAATGGCAGCCATACGCTGAGCCATTCAGTCTGTCTGCTGACGGCACAACTGTCGTTGAATATAAGAGTATTGATAAAGCCGGCAATGAAGAGGATGTACTGGCCAGAACCATCAAAATCGATACACAAAAACCGGAGACAGCAATCGGGGATATTCCTTCGTATCCAGTAAAAGTAGATGTGCCACTTTCCTTTCTTGCGCAAGATGGAACGTCTGGTATAGCGCGGACAGAGTACAGAGTGAATGGAGGAAATTGGGTCACTTATCAGGCTCCAACGTATGTACGAACGGAAGGTAGAAACACTGTGGAATATCGCAGTGTTGATCTGGCAGGCAATGTTGAAGATGTAAAAAGAGTGGAGTTCGTAATCGATAAAACCGCTCCCACCACTACCACTCCTACACTAGGAACTGGCTGGCGCAACAGTGATGTAGAAGTAAGCCTGACTGCTGCTGATTCCGTTTCAGGTGTAGCAAAGACCGAATACAGGCTAAATGGCGGTGCATGGGCAACGTACACAGGCAGCATTATTGTAAAAACTGAAGGAATCAATACACTAGAATACCGTAGTGTCGATCATGCAGGCAATACGGAAGCTATAAAGACAGTTCAAGTGAAAATCGATAAAACCAAGCCATTGTTGAATGTAACGTTCAATCCGTCTGTCATCATTGGGGGCAACGGCAAGCTTATAAATGTGAAGGCTACTGTGGATGCCAGGGACGCATTATCAGGTATTGCTTCGTTTGAGCTTGTGTCCATCACAAGCAGCCAACCCGATGTCGTGAAGGGCAACAAAATTCCTGAGCCGGATATTCAAGGAGCGGAATATGGAACGGCGGATACCGAGTTTTATTTGAGGAATGAATTAAGTGGTTCGGACCGAATCTATACGATCACATATAAAACGTTTGACAACGCAGGAAACTCCACAGTTACGTCATCAACTATAATGGTGAAAAAGAAATAGAAGAGCAGTTCGGGGTTTAATATAACAAGTTTGGACTACGACGGTAGCAAAGGGCCATAGTTGCGTATTCCTTATATAAAAAATAGAAAATGCCATTGTCACTACCCGTAATTTATGGATATATGGGTAGTGACACCAGGCACTTTTTTTATGCCTTTACGGTCTGTTTTTTTACAGGGATGTAGATGTCCATTACTTTGTTCTCTGAACCGTAGCATCTTTCATCATACAATTCAAATTCAATGGATCCATGATGTTCATAACCCGATTGTGGGAACCATTCTGTAAAAATATATTTCCATGTGGACTGAATGGATGGGACAAACGATCCTTCATCTGACTTTGGTGTAGTGAACACCGCATATTCCAGCTCCGGGAAGCTTCTGTACACCATTCCTTCTGGCGCTTGAGCTCCTTCCTCTACCTCCATTCCAATGATGTACACGAACTCGCCTGTTTCAGGGTTAAAATCAGTACAAATGCCGAGCTCCACATTTTGATGAATCGGATTTGGAATGTTACAGCCCAGGCCATTTCTCATGTACTGCTGCCAAAATTCAGGAATGTCTTTATTATTCTGACCGTATTCATTCTTTGTTTTTAGTTCGTATCCAATGATGTGAAAAGCAGGTTTCGTGACTAATTTTGGTTCCATTTTATGTCCTCCTGAAATGAGATTTGTATTCAGATAGGCTTTTCCACGTAAGGGTCCGGATATTCTCTTTGCATGGCGATATTGCCTCGGTGAAATGCCATAATGCTTTTTGAACGCTCGGTTGAAAGATTCTTGGTATTGAAAACCAGCATCAATCGCAATGTTAATCAACTTTTCATTTGTATAGAATAATTGTTCTGCTGCATAGGTTAGCCTTCTTTTTCTTACATAATCCATCACCGATTCTCCGACTATAGCCTGGAAAACACGATGATAATGAAAAGGAGAAAAGCAAGCAATTTCGGCTAGTTTCTCTAGAGTTATTTGTTCTTGCAGGTTTTCTTCAATGTAAACAAGCGTTCGTTGTATACAAACGAAATAATCCATTCCCGTTCACCTACCCTACATCCACTATAACAGCAAACATGTATTCGTTCTTAACATTTTTTGCTAAACAAGTTTGAAATATTGAAAAACTAGATTGTGGCATAAATTCCTTGCATTTGATTTCCTTGTATGACGAAGGTGGTTATGACACATGAAATGGGATTTGCCCGAAAAATTTTCAGGTTGGAATCGTAGCTGTTGTAAAGATTTGATAAATTTACAAATATATTGTTACTTTTTTTATGTCCATTCGTTTTATTAGGGAAGGGAGGAGCAGATGGAAGAGAATCTTGATGACATTTATAATATCTATTTCCATGAAATTTATCGCTTTCTCCTTTCTCTTTGTCATGACCACCATTTGGCCGAGGACCTAGTTCAAGAAACTTTTCTCCGTGCCTATCTTTACATTGAGGATTACAGCGGGGAAAGGGTAAAAACATGGTTATTCACAGTCGCGCATCATGCATTTATTGATCATTATCGCAAGCATAAAAGAACGGTGATAAAGGAACAAAGCTTTTTCTTATCCTTTTTTGATAAAAGGAAAGCACCAGCAGATACGATTGTCATACAAGAAGAAGTTCAGGAAATTATCAACATGTTAAAAGACTTACCGGAAAAACACAAATTTGCGGTGCTTTTACATGATTTTCACGGCTTATCATACACTGAGGCAGCACATGTGATGAACGTGAAGCAAACTCATTTTAAAGTATTATTATTCCGTGGCAGACAGGCGATAAGACGCGGGAAGGGTGGAGAAAAGTGAGCAATGAATTTAAAAGAAAACTGGAAGCATACGAAAAAGGGGAACTATCGGATAGCGAATTAGAAGATTTCGAAAAGGAATTGGAAAAACTAGAAAAATATCAGGAGTTTCTTGAGGAAAATAACACAGAGCAGATGAAAGATTTTAATATTAATGAAAAAAGACAACAAAAAATATTAAAACGAAGTAAATGGAAAGCGAGACTGCAAACTGCCTTTTTTGCTCTTGGAGTGGTTCTTGTATTTACCTTTGTTTCATCCATACTCACTGCTGTTTACTATTCATGGGGGACACCGGACCGGGTAGATGTTTTTAGGAACATAATTAATCAAACACTGACCGTAACGGACCCTTATGGATATTTGGGTGGAACAAGTACGAATTCAAATCCATATTTTAGTTTGGAAGCAGTGAGGAATTTAAACAAAAAAGTTGGGGATGAGACGGTAAAGGTTGGGGAATTAAAAACGAAGTTTCTTTTTTCAATGATGGCTAATCCGGAAAGGGAATACTTTGGAAAGGTATCGGGGAATCAACCGGCCTTTTTATATCCTGGTGTTGAGAATCAGAATATATCGGATTGGAATAGATTGGAGAAGCTTCCCGAAGGAACTGTCGTTTCAGCCTATTTATCTTTTACTGAGTTATTCGAAACCGGGAAAGTTTTTCAACTATTCGAAGGAAAAGAAATGGATTTAATTTGGTTAGCTGTTGACACTGGTTTCGAGGGAAAGAATGAGAGATCTATTTTTGAACCTATTGGTTTTCCGAGCTTTCCAATTTGGCATGACGATGATATGATTCTAGATTCCAGAGAGGTTAAGAAAGGGCTTTTCGGCAGCAGGATCATCTCAGAGGGACATTCTTCTCCTGAATATCATGTGGGTGACCAAAAGGTTCTCCACAAACAATTCCTGAAAACTTTATCCTTTTTAAAAGATCATGAACGGAAAGCGAACAACCTTTACCTTGGGAAACTAGACCTTTCAAAACGAATTGATTTCCTTGAAAGGAATGGCATTAAGCATTATGGCGTTGTTATAACAGGACCTACAAAGGAAATCTTGAAGCTGCGGGAAGAACCATGGGTTGGAGAATTAAGAGTGGATGAGGTCAGTTTTTGGAATTGGGATAGGTGATAAATTCTTATTTCAATTGTTCTTCTTCTGTCAGGAAGTTTCCTTCTTTAGTAGAGGCAGACCTACATTGCGGAACGAAAGGAAATGGTTTTAGAAAGGAGTTGTGTAATGTATGAGTTATAAGAATACTTTTATTACAATTTCGGAGGATTCCGGAGTTCATTCAGCTATTATACCTCTTCCAAGAAATAACAAGCCGACTATAGCTTCAATTGAATATGACTTAATCAGTAATAGCGCTTACAAATATACTCAGGAAGATGTGCAATTTCAAACCTATTTAATTAAAAACGAAATTATATCTGATCAACGAGATGAAATACGAGAAGAATTTTTCAAAAAGCCTAAAGCGTGTTTTAGAGCTTCTCCATTGGTAAAGAAATATGGGTGGGGGATGCACTATGACGATGAAGGAAAACTAGCAATTTACGCTGTTAATAGTGAAGCGTACGAGCGATTTCTCATTTCGGATCATATCACCTTATTAAAAGGCATGCGTTTAAAACGGAAATAATGTAGCAGGTTTGGATTATGATGGGAGGCCGTCCCTCCTCCCGGTTGGACAACGGATGCCGAAGCTGATGAGGAGGGAATGGACGTTGCATCCTCAGTGGCGGGCACCGGCTGGACTTGGCCACTGACGCCGTTAGCATTTTGCAATCCACAGCCTTTGCAGATAATCTGTTCGACGATGAGAGGGACCCATAAAGGGTCCTTCTCTGTTCTTACTCACCGTCTACTGCTTCTGGTCGCTCAGGTGTGTCGTCAGGGTGTCGAGCGCATCGGACCAGCCGTCGTACACGTACTGATCACCAGGATGTCCGGCGAATCCGCGCAGATGGAAGTTCATCTCGGTGCGGTCACCGTGTTCAGTGAGGGTTAGGGTCACGACAGGGGAGTCCTCGATGGGCGCATCGGGGTAACCCCAGGTGAAGACAAGCCGTTCGAAAGGTACTACGTCGAGGAACACGCCTCCTGTCGGGAATTCCTCGCCAGTCTCGATGTTGACCATTGTGTAGCGGTAGAGTCCGCCTTTGCGGACATCGAAGGAGATGGATTCTAGGGGTGTCGAAGGTAACCAGTGGGCTAGTTCCCTTTCCTCGGTCCAGGCGCGCCATATGAGTTCGCGGCGGGCGTTCAGGGTGCGGGAGATGGTGAACTCCGGTGGTGATGTTGACATGTTCATTATTCCTCCTTTTTAGTAAACAGTTCTTCATTTGCGGTCATGGTCTTGAGGTGTTCTTCCAGTGCGTCGAAGCGCTGGTTCCACTCGCCGCGGTGCTTCTCGACCCAGGCCGATACCTCATCGAGAGGCTCAGTGCGCAATGTCAGGGTCCGCCACTGGGCGTTCGCTGTCCGTTCGATCAGCCCTGCCCGCTCCAGCACTTTGAGATGCTGGGAGATTGCGGGTGCGCTTATCTCGAAAAGCTCGGCAACCTCCCCGACTGTCGCTGCCCTCTGTGACAGCCTGGTAAGGATATCTCGGCGCGTCGGATCGGCAAGCGCAGCAAAGATAAGGCTGAGTGTGTCTTTTGTAGTCAATTAAGCAACCCCTTAATTAAGGATTTGATTAAACTATATACCACAATGCTTAGTCATTTCAACTCTTTACCTTAATTAACAGGATATCAAAATCTGTGGTGGATTTATCAGGTGAATTTTGCAATCAGTTTGATAAAATGTGCTTGGGCATGGTATAAGTGTAAAAGAACCAAGGATAATCTGGTTTTGAGTTTTGGGATAATAGGTAGACCATGTATCCCATAATGAAAGGATTTGAGTTACCATATGAAAGATAATTTTTGGCGTGAGTTACCACGACCTTTTTTTATACTGGCACCAATGGAAGATGTGACGGATGTTGTTTTTCGTCATGTTGTGAGTGAGGCAGCTAGACCGGATGTGTTTTTTACCGAGTTCACCAACAGTGAGAGTTATTGTCATCCGAATGGGATTCAGAGTGTGCGTGGTCGTTTGACTTATACCGAAGATGAACAGCCCATTGTCGCACATATCTGGGGGGACAAGCCTGAATACTTTCGGCAAATGAGCATAGGTATGGCGGAACTTGGGTTTCGGGGCATCGATATCAATATGGGTTGTCCGGTACCGAATGTGGCAGGGCATGGGAAGGGGTGCGGCCTAATCCGCCGGCCTGAAGTGGCAGCAGAATTAATACAAGCGGCAAAAGCTGGAGGATTGCCTGTAAGCGTAAAGACAAGGCTTGGTTACAAGGATATAGATGAATGGCATGATTGGCTGACACACATATTGAAACAAGACATTGCCAACCTTTCCATTCATCTTCGTACAAGAGAGGAAATGAGCAAAGTACCTGCTCATTGGGAGCTGATCCCGGAGATTAAGAAACTTCGTGACCAAGTGGCACCAGATACACTCTTGACGATCAATGGGGATATTCCTGACCGTCAAACTGGCCTGAAGCTCGCCCATCAATATGATGTGGATGGGGTGATGATTGGGCGCGGAATTTTCCATAATCCCTTTGCCTTTGAAACAGAACCGAAAGAACATAGCAGTAAGGAATTACTTGATCTCTTAAGGTTGCACCTGGACCTCCATGATCAATATTCATCCTTAACGCGGCGTCCGTTCAAGGCGCTTCATCGATTTTTCAAGATATATGTCAAAGGGTTTCGTGGGGCGAGTGAATTAAGAAATCAATTAATGAACACAGAGTCCACAGATGAAGTGCGCGAAATGCTTGATCACTTTATGTCTAAGAATTTTGATGGGGTGGAACAGTAGAAGTGTCCCCATTCAAGGTTAAAGCGAAACTGTCTGCCCAGTTAGAGATGATGCAAGCAGTTAAAGAATAAACGTATGGTCCAGTTATATCATGACTGGGCTTTTTTACATGTCTAGTAGAGAGGAAAAAACCTAAGATTTTCGTTTATTATTTATTCACTGGTCATTTCTATAGCCCGTCCTCTCCACAAATTCCTTAAAGTTTGTTACGGCAGGAGACATATATCCATTTCTTCTCCATACCATTTGGATGACCCGAAAGCATTTTGGTGATTGCACCTGAATCATGGAGATTTTACTTTTGTCCAGGTTAGGTATGTGCGGGACAATGGCAACACCAAAATTGGCACCCACTAAGTCAGAAACTGTCCTCTCCTCATATCCTTCAAAAACCTTTCTTGGGTGGAATCCAGCCTCATGGCAGAGATTTTCTATTAAATCATGTAAGGCTGTTTGAGGTTTGAAAAGAATAAATGGCTCATCAGCTACTTCACTTAAATTGATCCGCTCTTTTTCCGCCAACCTGTGGGATGCTGGAACAATGAGGAATAATTCTTCGGACAAAACCGGAACGGAACACAGACCTTCATGCTGTTCCAGCGGCGAACAGAAGCCTATATCTATGTTAGCGGCGTGTATTTCTTTTAAAATTTTGCTTGAAATATTCTGAGATAATTGAAATTGAATGTTTGGAAATTCCTTTTGAAAATCACTGATTAAATCAGGGACAAAACTCGAACCAAGTGTTTGGATAAAAGCAAGTGAAATGGTCCCATGGTTTGGATCCACCATATCATGGATTTTTTGTTTTGCATCTTTCATTTCTGATAATACTTGGTTTACATACTCGAGAAAAACCTTCCCATATTGGTTTAAAACCACCCCACGGCTCTTTCTTTCAAGTAAAGGGACACCGATTTCTTCTTCAAGCCGCAAAATAGAACGACTTAGCGCTGGCTGTGAAAGGTTTAATTCTTCGGAGGCTTTTGTAAAACTATTATGTTTTGCTACTGTTTGAAAGTAAAAAAGTTGTTCAAAATGCATTTGAAATTCCCCTCTGTCACACTGTGATATTACCATTATGCATAGGTGGTATGAAAAAGACAATTATGTGTGCATGGCAAAGGGGCGTATACTTGAATAGTGACTTTGTTTTAAGAAAACACAAGTACTGATGAGTTAAATGACAGAAGAAAATTTGAGGGGGAAGCATTAGATGGATAAACCAAAAATATGGACGAAGGATTTCATAAATATCACTACTATCAGCTTTTTTATCTTTTTAGCATTTTATATCTTGTTAACAGCACTTCCACTTCAATTAACGAAGGAATTTGGCGGAGGTGCCGATCAGGCCGGTTTATTATTAACATTATTTTTAATTGCGGCTATTGTTATTCGGCCATTTGCTGGTAAGTGGGTAAGTATAGGATCTCAAAAGAAAATTCTCATTTATTCTGCAACAGCATTTTTAATTGCCACATTATTTTATCCATTTGTAAACAATATTTGGTCATTATTTATCCTGAGGATTATTCATGGCATCACTTTTGGGATCATCACCACTGTAAAAGGAACAATCAGTGCTGAAATCATCCCAGATTCAAGACGTGGAGAAGGACTGAGCTGGTTTTCGTTAGCAATGGGATTAGCGATGGTTATTGGTCCTGTTATAGGTCTTAACTTAGCGAATATAGGCGCCTACAACACATCTTACATTCTTTGTATTGTCATTTCAGCCATAAATGTCTTCCTATCAATGGTCATTCATGTTCCACAGCAAGAGCAGCCAGAAAAAGCTTCAAAGAAAAATAAAAGTTTTGTTCTCGATGATTTGGTTGACAAAAAAGCAGCGCCATTTGCGCTTGTCATATTTCTTTTAGCTTGCGCGTACTCCGGTATTGCTTCCTTCTTAGCTTTGTATGCACAGGAAATTAACCTTGTAAAAGCAGCTAGTACGTTCTTTATTCTGTATGCGGGCTTAATGTTTGTCTTCCGCCCATTTACAGGTGTTTGGGCCGACCGTTACGGGGCAAACAAAATTGTTTATCCATGTATTGTTTTATTTGCCATTGGGATGGTTTTGCTTTCACTGCCCCAAACAGCAGTCATTATGATTATGGCAGGCGCGGTCATTGGGATTGGGTATGGCTCTGTTACACCAATCCTCCAAACACAGATTATTAGTTCTGTTGACAAACATCGTGTGGGAATTGCCAATTCATTGTTTTTTAATTCAATGGATTTAGGAATGGCTATTGGTGCATTCGTGCTAGGAATAGCAGCAAAATCATTCGGCTTTAGCAGTGTTTTTCTCTTTGGAATCGTCCTCATAGTCGTAGGAGGGCTTGCCTACTTCGCTTTCGCGGGCAGGAAGAAAAATGAAGATCGCTATGCAGTCGAAGAGTATAATTAATGGAGATTAATTAAAACAAGTGCCAGTCACTACCCGTAATTTGTTGTTTCATTTCGAAATAATTCGGACGTGACTAGGCACTTTTTTGCTTACTTTAATATTTTCCTTTTATAACAAAATACGAGCCCCGAATGGTTCCGGCAAGTTTAGACTTCTGCCTGGCAAACTTAAACTTCCCTTCTAGCTCCTTTGGAACCTCCATACCATCAGAAAGCTTAAACCCAACGGCACGCTTCTTTGGGTCATCGATCGTATACAAGACATTGACGGAAAGACCATCCTCATAAAAGACATAAGTCCAATCGATATTTTCCACTTGAAACCGCGATACTTCTAACGGTTTGGCCGAAAACTCAATATCACGTTCTTCTTTCAAAATTCGGTTTACATATTCAAGGGTCTCAGTGGCCTCGCTAGCTGGTACAACTGTAAATTCATGCTTATACTTGTTCATAAAGTACCGAGCTTCATTAGCGCGTAAACCGGCAAGTGCTTCTGCTACGGGGGAAGATTCTAATCCAACCGTAGACACATTTTTAAAATCAACGATCATTTTCATCACTCCATGTATCTTTATTTCTTCACAACCGGAATCCACATTTCACCAAAGACTAAGCCGTCCCGCTGCCCCATCAATACCGAAGTATTGGGCCCGCCAACATAGGCAAAATCCTGTACTTCTGCCAATGCTTGACCAAAGGCAATGCCAGTAAGTGTAGTATGCAGTTCATCTGCATTCTGCGCTTCTCCTTTGACTACCAGATATTCTCCCTTAGGAAATTGGATCAGTCTGTCTCCTTCTGGTATCGAGGCATCTGTCATGACGCCGGCATAATGCATCATCTTGTTATTTACCGCTTCGTTTACAGCAAAGATGTAATCATTTGAGGCGATTGCTTTTAAACTGTCAAGCCTTCCATCTTGTTTGACAGCCTCCCAAAAATCAGCCTTTTCCTTATTAATTCCTGCATAATCCGTGTAATGACTCTGAAGCTCAGTCCCAATCCCTAAAACGGTAAAGCTGTCTTTTTCTTCTAAAATATAATTGGCCATGTTCAAAACCTTCCTTTTCGTAATTTTAATCAAGTTATTTGTTTTTTTACTTGATGAGTTTATAATAGCGTTGAACCATGTCAAAAAATGATACTGTTTAGGAGTTCCAATGAAAAAAGTTGAACGAATTAATACAATCATGCGGTATATAAATAACCGCTCCCACTTTACCATTTCTGAAATCATGCGCGAATTTAACGTCTCTCGTTCGACGGCTATCCGTGATATCAGAGAAATTGAGGCCATGGGAATGCCGCTTGTCGCTGAAGTTGGAAGGGATGGGGGTTATTTTGTTATGCAAAACTCTGTCCTTCCGGTTGTCCGCTTTACTGATAATGAGGTCAAAGCACTCTTTGTTGCCTTTATGGCCACAAGAAATCAACAGCTCCCCTACCTAAAAAGCCGTCAGTCACTAGCAGAGAAACTGCTGGGCCTTATCTCAGAAAACCAGCAGGATGACTTGGTTCATTTAAATGAAATCTTGCTTTTCGAAGGGACTAATCCCAATAATCCCGACCTGCTGGAGCTTTCGGACCTTCCGCACCCCATGTTAGAAAGACTCATCGGGCTCCTCCTTGTGGATCAACATTTAATGATTACCATCCATGAAGCGAAGGAAAAAAAGGATTATCCCATTTATCTCTTGCATCTTTATCGTGAAAAAGGCTTTTGGCTGATTGAAGGCTTTGACTTAAAGGAAGAAAAAATGAAGATCATTCTTGTCGACCATCTCATCGATGTCAACCCCTACCAGACAAAAAAAAGAGTAAGCAAGAAAAAGATTCAAGAAAAACTAAGTGGGCAGGAAGAAGTCATCAACCTTGTCCTTGAACTTGGTCCAACGGCCATTGCCCAGTTTAAGAAATATCACCCTTTGAAAATATCTATTTCCTATACAGACCCTTTTCAAACCACCGCCATACTAAAGACTTTTATCAATGTTCATCATTCTGAAGAACTGACGGAAATAACCAATTGGCTGCTCTTCCTAGGGAGTGACATCAAAGTCATAGAAATGCCAAAAGAAGTCTTAGAAGGTTTACAAGAGAGAATATCCATATTTTACTAAGCCTAAGCGATTATAAGAAGTTGATCCCTGTATAGGAGAGGGGTCATCTGTTATTTAAATCCATTGATATTTAAGTCAACCTAGACATTATTCCGTACAAATTTGTTTCGCAGCAAATATACAAACAAAAACATCAGCAGAGGGACAATGTAGCTGATGATTTCTATAGGCATGGACTCCGGTTTGAATTTTGTCATGATGATTCCTGAATCTGTACTACCTAGGGTTCCGTTAAAGATGCCGTAACAGACGTTCAACCCCCAATGAATACCGGTATCTGCCCAAAGGGAACCTGTTTTGTAAATGGTGTAGGTTAAAGAGAGTCCTATGAATAATGAAAATAACGTGTTGGAGATACTGAATCCTTCATTCCAAGAGTCGTCTAGAGCATAAAGTAAGAGAGAGATGATAAACACCCATTTCACCGGAATCCTTTCTTTCAAATGCCCAAATATATATCCCCTAACAATGATTTCGTTTAGAAAAGAGCCGACCAAAAATGTGAGCATAACCATCAAAAGTGAAATAATTAATTCCGAAAATGGTTTAATGCCCTTTATCTCGAGTCCCCCAAAAAGATAAACCATCATGTACTTTATAAGCCAAAATGAAAACCCGATACTAAAACCAATTATCAAATTCTTCCACCACTTTGAGTGAAAGCTGATCCCAATATTTTTATACTCTTTTGCTTTGGTTATATATAGAAGTGCTTTCAATAATGGAAAAAACAGAACTATTAATAAAACCTGTAGCCAAAATTGACTTGATTTCGCAATCCCAATGTTCAAATATAAATCCAGAATAATGAAACCTGCAAGTACTTTAACAAAATACCTCATGTGTATCCCCTTACTATTTTTATTTTTATCATAAGGAATAATATAGGCGATGCCTAGGTTTTTTTCGAATGAAATCCTCCGCTCCAAACCTTTAATGTCCTTTCATCTTCAACCAGATTCTATATCTCGGTATTTACTTTTCTTAAAAACGGTATAAAGCTGCAGTGAGAAGCCGTTGCCATAGGAACTTTTTTCTTATTTCATTCGTAAATGGGATATTAACCTATATCAAAAAAAGTGCCCTATTTTAATAAGAAGTCGGGCACTTTCATATGTTTTCGCAATGTTCATTTAAAATAATAGTCTTTCAATTAACCATGCTCCACCTAAAAGGAAAGCAAAAATGGAAACAATCATAATAATTTTCTTAGAATGCTTTGATCGATAGATAAAATATAATAGCGGCAATAGCAGAAAGACGATGGCCAGTTGGATTATTTCAATTCCAAAATTAAAACTAGTTAAATCAATGGCTAAACTACTTTTTGGTATATTCATCTCTTTCAGGATATCAGCAAAGCCCATTCCGTGAATTAGCCCAAAAACAAATGTTATGACCCAACGATAGCTAATTTTTTGACGAAAAATATTTTCCAAAGCTACATAACAAATACTAAGGGCAATGGCCGGTTCTACGAAACTTGAAGGGATGTCAATGATGCCTAATACTGTCAGGGTTAATGTAATGCTGTGAGCAATCGTAAAAGCAGTAATAGTTGTTGCAATCTGCTTAAATGTTTGTCTGGCAATGAGAAGTGAAAGTAGAAATAGTAAATGATCATAGCCTGTTAAAATGTGACTCATTCCAAGTTTCAAAAATGAAAGCCAGGAAGATGATGTTGCTGTATGGCTTGGGTTTGCTTGTTCAGATTGTTTTTGGTTAGGAGTCGTCTGGTCGAGTTGCTCTCCAGGAGATGGTTGTACTTGCTGAGCCGCTTGTTCTCCATTGGATGACTGTTCCTGCTGAACTTCTGTGATTAACATCGTCCAAGTTCGGTTTTTCCCTTCTAATACGGCTTCACTTGTTTCACCAAAATAGGATGCTGAAATGAGATTGATGTAATTGGTTCCTGTATCATGGAAATAAAACCCATCATTAAAAATAAGTGTGTCGCCAGGGAAAAATACTGGAAAGGTCATAGTTGTAGAAAGAAATTCTTTATTTTCCTTCTCGATGATTTCCATTTTCTTAATGTTCGGTGTTTGTTCCTTATTCCCCTTATCAAGTGTAAGACCTTCTGTAATTAATTCTTCTATATGGTGTTTTCCCTTTTCAATTTCGGATGATTCAAGAATCCAGTTTTTGTTTTTATCAATATCTGGTACTAATTCTAAAATGGATAATGTGTCGATAGAAAATATCATCTCTGTATTGTTAGTATCCATTTTAATAGTTGTATAACTAGCACTATATGCATGTGCTGACGTATTTGAAGGGAAGGAAATAAAGAAAAGGAATAAAAAAGTGAATAACAACAGAGTTAGAGATCTGACTTTCAAGAGTTGTTGAACTTTGTTGAAATGCGCCAAAATATGAAACCTCCTAAAATACTATATTTTGATAGTTTTATAGTAAAGGTGGAATGGGTGTGTGAACTATTTTCATATAGATATAAACATATTTTATCGGTATTTGTATATGGAAATATAGCGAAATTACAATTTTTTAACATTTGTTTACAATGATTTACAATAAATTAATGATATATTAGTATAATTTTTGTAGACTAAAGCAGTGGCAAAATGAAGGGATGAAGATAAGGGTGATCAAAATTATCTTCTTGTCTGCATACATGTCACAATTTACAACAAAAGGGTGGTTAATGGATGACAATTAAAAATCGAACGTTCAGGCGTTGGACAAGTATGTCTACGGCAGCGTTTCTATTGATTAGCACATATTTGCCTAGTAGTTTAATAGGTGAAGCTCATGCAGAGCAGGCTGGCCATGTTGTAATTTCGCAAGTATTTGGGGGAGGAGGCAATTCGGGGGCTCCTTACAATAAGGATTTTATCGAGTTATACAATCCTACAGATAAACCAATTGACCTTACAAATTGGTCCGTACAGTATGCATCCGCTGCTGGAACATCATGGACAGTGACTCCGTTAGATGGCACAATTCCGGCTTATGGCTATTATCTGATCTCGGAAGCAGGCGGTGCAAACGGTAGTGATATCCCAACTTCAGATGCTTCGGGCTCAATCGCTATGGCTGGTACAAACGGAAAAGTGGCTTTATTAAACAATACTACTGCAGCTAGTGGAGCAACACCAGATGGTGCCATTGATTTTGTTGGTTATGGTTCCGCCACTTCCTTTGAGGGTGCTGCAGCAACAAAGGTTTTATCAAATACAACAAGCGCCCAACGTAGACCATATGCAAACGTTGACCCAGCTCCTGGAAAAGGGAACGCTTGGGATACGGATGATAACGAAGCAGACTTCTATGTAGGAGCTGTTGCTGCACCAAGAAACACTGCAAGCCCAACGGAAGTTCCAATGGTTCCAGTCACAAGCTTGCAACCAAAAGGAATGAATATTCAATTTGTGCAACAAGGAACTGCAATAACTGTTAATGGTACAGCTGATGCTGTTGAACCAGGTTCAACGGTTAAGGTATATGAAAGTGCATCCAAAGGAACTGCGCTCGCGACAGCGACTGCACAAAGTGATGGTTCCTTTGATATAAGTTTCTCATCTGATAAAGCACTAACATCGGTATTTGTTTCTGCCTTGCAGGGCGAGATGGATGAAAGTGCTGCAATCCAAATAGATTCAGCAAAAGCAAGTGCACCTATCGCGCAAGAAAAATTAAGTTATGTGATAAATAATGGTGTTGGTACTTTAATTGGTGGCGCAGGTGCTACGGTAGCTAACTCGATTATCAATGTTTATCCGAATGATAAAGCTAGCGTTGCTGAAAGATTAGTTACAACAGAGACGAAAGCTACTGCTTCAGGTGATTTTTCTATTACGATTAATGATGCTCCTGATACGGTTTATGTGACACAATTATCAAGCAGTGCTAAAGGAAACATGTTAGAAAGTGCAGCTGTATCTATTACAAAAGCTGATACGACTGTGCTTTCACAAATTAAAGATGTACGGGAATCTGATGCTAAAGGTCAGGCTGTAAACCTAAATAAGTTCTTCACGGTTGAAGGTGTTGCCACAGTTGACACCCAAATTCTTGGAACTCAAAAGCAGAACTATTATATTCAAGATGATACAGCAGGAATTAATATCTTTAGTGGTTCATTAGACGCAGGTTTTAAAGTTCTCAAAGGTGATAAACTACGTGTTACGGGTAAAGTACTTTATTACAATGGTCTAACAGAATTTGAACCTACCTCCATTGTGAAAATTAGTGAGGGTAACCCGATACCGGAAGCAAAAACTCTTACAATTAATGACTTAAATACGTATGCAGTGGCAGAGCCGCTTGAAGGTAGCCTAGTAACTGTAACAGGTAAAGTTTCGGCTGTGGCAGTTACTGGTGCAAACTATAATGTTACTTTTGTAGATGAAAATAATAAGGCAACCACATTGCGGGTTATGGGAGCAACTGATATTAAGCCTGATACTGACCTTGTGATAGGTAAAAGTTATACTGTTACAGGTGTACTAGGACAATATACTACAAATGTGTCAGCCACTAACGGGTACCAGCTTTACCCTCGTGATGTTAATGATATTGCTCCGATTCTAGGTATTACACATTCAGCGTTAACAGAAGTTTACAAAGGCGCAGATGTAGAATTTGAAGCAAATGCAGATGGTGCAGAAACAGTTACAGTTTACTACAGAGCAACTGGTACTTCTGAATATACTACATTGCCAATGGGTAAAGGCAGTGAAGGACGTTATACGGTAACATTGCCAGTAGCTAATGTACCTCAAAATGGATTCGACTATTATATTGAGGCAAAATCTGGAGAGCAGGTACAAACAGCTGGAACAAGTGAAGCGCCATATGCAGTAAAAGTAATTGATGATACTGTTGGTCCAGTAATTAGCGGTGAAACACCGCAAAATGATACGAAAGTAGAAAGTCCACAACCTGAGATTTCTGCTTTGATTAATGACCCAAGTGGCATTAAAGAAGGTTCAGTTCACATGTGGTTGGATGGAACTGAGCTAGCAGCACCCGCTGCAACAATTAGCAATACACAAGTAAAATATACACCTGAAACAGATCTTTCACTTGGAACGCACACTGTGAAAGTTTCAGCAAAAGACGGAAGAGATAATCTGACTGAAAAAGAATGGACATTTGAAATCGTTCCACGTTTTACAGGTGGAAATCACTACCGTGGTACAACGCACAACCACACTAACATCTCACATGATGGTGCGGGTACACCTGAGGATGCTTTAAAATCGGGTAAAGCCCACCATTACGATTGGTTTGCATTCTCAGACCATTCACATGATATTGACCCTGAAAAACTGGGTACTGATACTGTAGTTCGTGATGGGATGCAGGAGCGTACTGGTGGTGATCAGTGGCAATTAACAAAAGACCTTGCCAAACAATACACAAAAAGTGATTATGTTGTATTCCCAGCATTTGAAATGACCTCTACTACATGGGGGCACTCAAACATCTTCGGTTCAGATAATTTTATCGACCGAAATATTAATGGTAAGCAGTACCAAGATTTAAGTCAGTATTATGCATGGGTAATGACTTACGATTATATCGTTGGCCAATTTAACCACCCAGATATGTCTGCAAATGCTTTTAACAGCTTTAAACCATACAATAAAGACGTAGATAAATTATTTACGATGTTAGAGGTTGGAAATGGTTCTGGCCATTATGGCTATGCAAATGCTGAAGGTAAATTCTTCTCGGCATTAGATTTAGGATGGCATGTTGCTCCAACTTATGGTGAAGACAATCATGAAGGAACCTGGGGCCAAGTAAATGCTCGTACTGTTATCGTTGCAGACGATCTTTCACAAGAATCCCTTCTTCATTCAATGCGTAATATGCGTGTGTACATGGAAGAAGATCCAAACTTCACGCTGGATGTTTTAGCGAACGGATACTATATGGGTTCCACAGTTGATAGCAAAACATTAAAATTTGACATTAAAGGAAGCGACCTTGTAGCCGAAGCACATAATGATAGCGACTATAAATATCTTCCGACTGCTTACAAATCAGATGATCGAATTGCAAAAGTAGAATTGATTTCAAACGGTGGAAAAATAGTGGATTCGATTTCTCCTATGGAAAAAGACTTCACATGGAACCCATCCTACACGGTAGAAGGCGGCCAGCAATGGTTTGTCGTTAAAGTTACACAAATGGATGGCGAACGAATTTATTCTTCACCAATCTGGTCAAAAGAAGAATCTGTCGATGTAAAAGTGAACGATATTAATATTGATGGTGGCGTTATTATTGGAGGCAATCCTTCTAAATTAACGGCAACGGTTGCCAATAACGGTACGGAAGCCATTAAAAACCTAAAGGTAGACTTCTACTATGATGAAGTGAAATCTGATAATTTTATCGGAACAAATAACATTTCATCTATTTTAACGAAGGGCTCAGCAACAGCAACAGCTACATGGACTAGCCCGATAAAAGGCGATCATCAGCTAATTGTGATTGTAACGTCTACTGATGGTCTTGATATCGGTGATGTGAAATATACATTACCGGTAAAAATTAAAGAACCACTTGGAATTAATGTATTAATCGATGCTGCTCACGGCAACGAAAATACAAGTGCTGACAGTGGATCGTATAAGGATAACTTAAAAGCTTTTACACTTATGCTTCAAAAAGAAGGATACACTGTAACGGAAAATAAAGCAGCACTTACTGATGAAGTATTAAGTACTGTAAAAGTATTAGTACTAACACATGCAAGAACAGCACTTACTGCTGATGAAAATGCTGCAGTAGCCAAGTTTGTGAAAAATGGCGGTTCCTTATTAATGGCTGGAAAAAGCAATAACAGTACAAACCCTACTATTAATAATGGATTGTTAACAGATATTGGCTCAGCTATCCGAATAGGCAACGATGGGGTATTTGATGATAGTAAAGCCGGAAACTTCTGGAGTGATCCAAAGGTAAGCCCTTATGCAGTCAGAGTCCATCCAGGATTAGTTTCCAATTATATTACGGACCGCGTATCGTTTGTCGATTACTATAGCGGAACGAGCTTGTCTGGGGATAATAATCAGCCGCTAACAGAAAGCGGTACGGTTACAATCCTTGCGAAAGGAAATGAAACGACCTACCAAGGAAATATTAAAGATGGATATACGTATGATGCAGTTTCCGATGAGACGGGCGGATCAGCCATTCCGTTAATCGCATCAGAGGAAATTGATAATGGGCGAATTATTGTTTCTGGTATGAACATCTTTAATGACAAACAAATGGATGAATCCTTTGAACCTAAAGGAAATGATGAACTTACAATAAATGCAGTAAACTGGTTAGCACATCGTGAAGCTAAGGTTTCTAAGATTGAAGATGTTAGAAAACTAGCGGATGATACAGATGTTGTTGTAGAAGGTACGGTTACTACTGGAGCAGGCGTTTTCTTTGATGCTTTCAATTTACAGGAGGAAACTGGCGGTATCATGGCATTCCAAGAAGTTCCAGATGGTTCTTTAAAACCAGGAGATAAAGTACGTGTTTATGGCCACATTAAGACATTTGATAATAACAAAGAATTAGAGTTTACAAGTTTCTCTAAAGATGTTATTAAAATCGGTACTGGTGAACCTCTTGAACCAAAAGTAGTTCCAACTGGTGAAGCAACATCTGCTGCCAACCAAGGACTTCTCGTGAAGGTAAAAGGAACGGTAGTATCGAAGTTTGATGAAAATTCTTATGTTATTAATGATGGTTCTGGAGATGTGTTAGTGTTTACGGATGGCTACATTGTGAACCAAAGTAATGTTCCTGTACCCGTTCTCGCAAAGGGTGATACATTAGAAGCCGTTGGACTTTCAGGTGAATTTGCCCAAGGAACGCGGATACGTGTAAGAGATACTAGAGAATTAATCGGTACACAAGCATCAGGGGCTGATCCAATAGAAACAGACACAACAGCACCAATTGTTAGTGGAGTAGAAAACAATCGTTTCTATAATTATAATGTCACGATTTCCTTTAATGAAGGTACAGCAAAATTAGATGGTAAAAAGTTTGCAAGCGGAACGAAGGTCACTGCAGAAGGAAGTTATACATTAGTAGTAACAGACGAAGCAGGAAATGTAACAACAATACAATTTACGATTGATAAAACAGCACCAAAAAAACCTAAAGTGGATAAAATAACTGCTGATACGACAAAGGTAACAGGTGAAGCAGAGGCTGGTACGATCGTAGTGGTGAAAGATGGCAACAAAATACTCGGCAGCGCCGTAGCAGATAAAAAAGGCCGATTCTCAGTTGAAATTGCTAAGCAAGAAGCCAAGAATGAACTTTCTGTCTACGCGGAGGATCAGGCTGGCAATATAAGCTCAGTTACAAAAGTAAATATAAAAAAATAAGGTAAATGAAATTAGGCTGTCTATCAAGAAAAGGCTCGAAAGCGGTAAGCTTTTGAGCCTTCAGACTGTCGACAAATTCGAAAAGCTTCGGGTTTGCCGGCAGTCTTTTTTGTATAATTGAGGTATCGAGATTTTTATGGGGTCAATGAAATGATTTTCCCTCTGCTGCTTAACCATTTAATGTACGTCCGGCTTCCTGTCTTTGCATGTTGAAGCTTGAATAAAAGAAGTGAATATACGGTTTTAATAAGGAAGATAAATATACCCATTTTTCAGTATATTTTTAAAATTAAACCACCTGACCTACTACAAATATGGGATAATTTAAATGTCTGAATTCTACCAAATAAAAAAACGTGACGTAAGCGCAGGGGGAAATAGGGTATGGAGATATCAAACCATGTACAGAAAGTAGATTGGAAGTATAAACTGGATCATTTTATATCGGAGCATCCAAAACTGCTAGGTGCACTAATAGGCGTCAATGTTTGTGAGGATGAAACCGGCAATAATCTCTATCATCACAATGCGGGTACAAGGCTGCATCCGGCTTCCAATATGAAATTATTGACAGCCGCTGCTGCTTTGGACACGTTGGGGAAGGATTATGTGTTTACGACTGAAATATGGATCGATGGCGAAATCCTCAATCATGAACTACAAGGGAATCTGTACATCAAAGGAATGGGCGACCCGACGCTTCTCCCAAAAGATTTGGATCAATTTGCAGATCAAATATACAATCTCTATGGTATTCGGTCCATTTCTGGCGATGTGATTGCGGATGACGTGTGGTATGATGATGTACGCTTGTCACCGGATATGATGTGGGATGATGAACATTTCTATTACGGTGCGCAGGTGTCTGCCTTGACGCTTTCGCCAAATGCCGATTTTGATGCGGGGACTGTTATGATAGAAGTGAGGCCGGGAACAGCAGACGGTGAAGCAACCCATGTCTCTGTGTTTCCTGATACTGCTTATGTCCAAATTGAAAATCATGCGATTACAGTAGAAGAGGAAGCAGAGGAAACGGAATTGAAGGTCGTTCGCCGCCACGGGGATAATACAATTGTAATTAACGGAAAGCTGGCAGTGGGAACGGAACCAATCAAAGAATGGATTGCCGTTTGGGAGCCGACTAAGTACGTATTACAAGTATTTGCTGAAAAACTAACACAGGCTGGCATCAGAATAAACGGCAGGAAGGAAATCGGCTGCGTACCTGAACACGCAAGACGATTGATCCATCATACATCCATACCGCTTGCTGAGCTTCTCATCCCATTCATGAAACTAAGCAACAATGGCCATGCAGAAATATTAGTAAAAGAAATGGGGAAGCAGGTAAAAGGGGAAGGCAGCTGGGAGGCGGGAATGGACGTGTTGTTAACAGAGGTGGCTAAGTTCGGTGTCGATCCAGCTGCGGTTCTGCTCCGGGATGGATCAGGACTTTCGTCTGTGACTTTAATTCCACCGAATCAATTGACCAATCTATTATTCAACGTACAGTCTAAAGCATGGTTTGAATCCTTTTATCACAGTCTGCCCATCGGTGGTCAAATAGAACGAATGGTTGGAGGCACATTGAGGGAACGCCTTGCTGATTTAACTGTTCACGCTAAAACTGGAACGATTTTCGGGGTTAGCACGCTTTCGGGCTACATGCAAACAGAGTCAGGGAAGCGGTTGATTTTTTCAATCATGCTGAACAACTTATTAGACGAAGAAGAAGGACCTGAAATACAGGATCAGTTGATTGAATTGCTTGCTCAATGGTAGGTCCAATCAAAATGACGGATTGTCAAACCATCAGATAACTGGTGGTTTTTTATTTTTTTGTGGCAGCGGAATGTCATGAATTCTGAATCTACCCCATCGGGAAGTTATTTGAGTTGTGCCAGGCACTTTTTTAATAGATAACTACCGGTAGTTGTCGAGGGGTAGGAAGGAGTTTGGAAGGGATCTGTAGAAAGAAAAGTAAGAAATTCAATGAGTGAAGGGGATTTTGATGGACATATTGCCAATTAAGCAAAGAATCAAAAGAGCATTATTATCACTTCCGTATCGGGTTAAACTGGTTCTGATTTTCTCCCTTCTTATTTTGACCACCGCAACCCTTCTTGGAAGTATTACATATTATCAAGTGGCGAAGTCGAGCCGGGAACGTACGGAGGAATATCAAGTCCAATTGGCGGACCAAATCAATCGAAATTTAGACCGATATCTGAAGGAAATGCAAATCATTTCATTGTCTCCGCTCTATAATCAAGAAGTAATGGATATTCTAGAAAACCATCAAATCCCGAGTGATAAAACCATGTTTCCACCGGCAAATGAACGAATAACGTTATGGCGGTATATTTCTAGTTTAATACATATGAGAAATGAAATTAAAGGTATTCATATCATGGCTAATGATGGAACCATTTTTAGTAATTTAGATTCAAATACCGTCATGCTAAAAGTATTTGATCGTAATAGTGAATGGCTGAAGAAAATTAATAAAGCTGACGGAGAGTGGGTGCTTCTTCCCCTCCATCAACCCAATTATTATTTACGCAAAGATGTTACTGTTTTTTCCGTTGCCAGGCTGATTAGGGACCCGGAATCGTATAAACCTCTGGGAATTATAATAATTGATTTAAAGCAAGAGTTAATTCAGGATATTTTAAGCAGAACCAATTTAGCGAGTCGTATTTTTATTTTAAACAATGAAAATCAATTCATTTACCCAAAGGCAAAAGACGAAATGATCGGAGACTCCATTTTGACTGAGATTAACAGATTCAAAGAACATCAACATATGAACTTTTCAATTAATCATACTGACTATTTGGTTGTATATAACGAGTCATCCTATTCAGGTGTAAAAACCATTATGTTAACGCCAAGCGCCACGGTATTAAGTGAGGTAAACCATCTCCGTAAAGTGGTGATCGTTGTTGTCTTACTAGGGATTATCATTTCTATGCTGCTAGGATTTATGCTTTCCAAGCCTATGGTAGGGTCCATTTATAAATTAAGAAAAGCGATGGAAAATGTTGAAAAAGGGAATTTGTCTCAAAGGGTTTCTTTTCAAGGATATGATGAAATTGGACAGCTTGGAAAAGGCTTTAATCATATGATCAATGAAATTGACCGTCTGGTTTCAGAAGTATACGAGACAGGGCTGCGGGAGAAGGAAGCGGAGATTAAAGCACTGCAAAGTCAAATGAATCCTCATTTCCTTTACAACACATTAGAGACCATTAATATGCTTGCCGTCACAAAGGGAAATCTGGAGGTTTCCGATATGGTGTCTTCGCTCGGCAGATTACTGCGATACACCATTGATAATTCTTCTAAAATCGTAACCTTAAAGGAAGAATTGTCTTTTATTCAATCGTATATAGCCATACAGAAAGTTAGGATGGGGGAGAATCTTCAATATGAAGAAGAGATTGAGCCGGTCTTACATGATGTCCTTATTCCTAAACTGGTATTACAGCCGCTTGTTGAGAACGCCATTATCCATGGGCTATTTGGACAGGGAGGCCTCATCGTGATTAAAGCAGCCAGTAAGAATGAACTCCTCGAGATTGTCATTCATGATAACGGCAAGGGGGTTCCCATTGAAAGGTTGAAAGCGCTAAAGCAGACATTGGAGACAGGACAAACCAAGCCAAACCGAAATCATACCGGGATTGCTTTGCCAAATGTTCATGAAAGAATTCAACTGCTTTATGGAAAAGAGTACGGAATTGAGATAGCAAGCCAAGAACACAATGGATTTTCTATCTTGCTGAAAATACCGATCCAACGAAGGGGGGCCTATGAAAATGAAAGAAATATTAGTTGTTGAAGACGAGGCCATTATCAGGCAAGGTTTGAAAGTTTTACTTGAACAAGGCATGGGCGGTTTTCAAGTATTGGAGGCTAAAAGCGGGGAGGAAGGAATGGTCATGATTCACCGGCGAATTCCGCATTTAATTGTAACGGACATCCGTATGGGAGGGATGGATGGCCTTACCTTTATTTCGAAGGTAAGACAAATATCCAAAGATGTTCCGATTATTATATTAAGCGGTCATAGCGACTTTGAGTACGCGAGAACGGCCATGCGTTATGGAATAACGGATTATCTTTTAAAGCCAATAAACCGGATTGAACTGTCACAGGCCATTTCAAACATCTTTAAGGAAACCGAGGAAGAAAACCGGATCCCTGTTTCCCGAAAGTTTCAAGACATCCTGAAATTTATCGACGAAAATTTAAGCCGTGAAATTACATTAGGACATATTGCGGAGCATGTTTATTTAAATCCCCAGTATGTTGGTCAATTATTTAAGTCGGAATTAGGCACGAACTTTACGGAATACATAACGGAAGAACGTTTAAAAAGGGCCAAGAAATTGTTAAAAGATACGAATTTAAAAGTTTATGAGGTGGCACAGCTTTCGGGTTATAAAAGTCCGAAGCACTTTATGACGGTGTTTAAGCAAGAAACCGGAATGACACCAAAAGAGTTCCGTGAATTTTCCTAAAATGACGAAAATATGAGAATAACGAACTATTTCTCGTTTTGAGAGGATATTTTTTAGATTCCGCCTTTATTAAAATGAGATACAAAGGGAGGTTATGAGATGATAAAAAAGCTTGGGATCATTTTTTTAGTGATTCTTTTGGTAGCGGTTTCAGTGGCGTGTAATAAAGATGCCAATACAACTGCCCCGAAAGATAAAGGTTCAAAAGCAAAGGATGAACAGGTGGAATTGACTTTTATGATGTGGGGGAATGAAGCCCACCAAGAGGTCTATAACAAGTTAATCGCAAAATTCAATGAAACACATCCAAATATTAAGGTGAAAATGGAAAGTGTTCCATTCCCTGACTACCAGCAGAAAATTACCGTTTTGGCTGCCGGCAGGGAATTACCCGATGTAGGCTGGGTAGCTGAGCGGATGGTTCCGCAATTCATGGAAAATGGAATTTTAGATGATGTTTCTTCTTTTAAAGACGATAAGGAATACAATATGGACGACTTCTTCCCGTCCACCTTAGATTTGTTTAGAAAAGACAATAAATTGTATGGCATTCCGTTTTCAACACCACCAGAGGTTTTGTTCTATAACAAAGATTTATTCGTGAAGGCCGGGGAAAAAACTCCGAACGAACATGTTCAAGCAGGAACATGGAATTGGGAGCAATTTGAGAAATCCGCAAAAGCGATATCCGAAAAAGGCACATATGGTGCGAACTTCTTCCGTGACTGGAATACGTGGATTCCCTTATTATCACACACTTGGGGCTATGGTGGAGACTTATTTAATAAGGATCAAACAAAATTCACATGGAATAGCCCACAAGGTGTAGAAACACTAAAGATGCTTGATCGGATGATGTTTAAAGATGGCTCCCATCCAAAAGCAGGCGAGCAAGTAAGCTTTGAGTCAGGGAAAATTGGCATGTTCTTTGATGTATACAGTTATGTTTCCCGTGCCCGCGAAATAAAAGATTTTGCTTGGGATATCGCCCCGCTTCCTGAAGGGCCAAAAGGCAGATTCCCAATGTTGGGCCAGGCTGGATATGGATTATTTAAAGGCTCTAAACACACAGAGGAGGCAAAAGAACTGCTGAAGTTCTTTACAAGCCAAGAGGGAATTCAAGCGACATCCACTTTCTTCGTACCGCCGCGTGAGTCGGTCCTTAGCTCAGATGAATTTGTGAATCAGCCGAATAATCCGCCGGTGGAAAGCATTAAAAGAGCTGTTATTGATGAAATGGACAATGCCAGACTACAAGCTGGACATATCGAGTGGCAAAAAATTGATAATGCGATTCAATTTGGCTTTGATGAATTATTTGGCCAGCTGAAAAAGCCTGAAGAAATACTTAAAGGTATGGAAGATAAGATTGATCCATTATTGAAGAAATAAAATGAGATGCGGTTAACCCTAAAAAGGATTAACCGCATCCCTTTTACCAGGGGTGTTTACGTTGACTGCTTCCTTAACACAGATATTAGAGACAAAAAAGCTTACCTTAATGGCAAGTTTGCCGGAAAATCGATTGGATCTTGCAAGGGCAGCTATTCATGCCGGTGTTGATGTGATTAAATTGCACGTAAATGTCCATCATCGGGCATCAGGAAACAGCTTTACTTCTGTTCATGAATATGAAGAAGTTTTCCGCAGTATTAGAGCGGAATTCTCCGGACCGCTTGGGATTGTTCCGGGCGGCGCATTTGAAGATATAAAACAAAGTGAAATGGAACAGTTAATCCAACTTGGTTTTAATTTCTATTCCATCTATGCCCATCATAAGCCGAGCTGGTTAACACAGCTGGACGGGATGGAAAAGACATTTGCGATTACAAATGAATATCGTTTTAGTCAGTTGGGCAAGGTGAAGCATCTCGGAGTGTCAGCTCTCGAGGCTTCCATTGTTCCCGGGGAGGAATACGGCAGCCCATTGACCTTTAAAGATATCCTTTCCTATAATTCGCTTGTTCAAAACGTAGATGTACCTGTAATGGTTCCATCACAAAGAAAGATTGAGCCGACTGATATTCCCTTGCTTTATCGGGCTGGAGTAAAAGCGATCATGCTTGGAGCGATTGTCATTGGAAACACGGAAGAAAGTATTAAAGGAGCTATTTCTTCTTTTAGAGAAACCATTGATTCATTGTAAAGGAGGCAGCGAAGTTGGAAGTAAAAGTGAAAGCAGCAGAGGGCCTGCCTGTTCAAAAAGTGCGAAGTAAGTTTTTTGGAAGTGAAGCCTTTTTTGGCTATTTATTTGTAAGCCCAATGGTAATTGGCTTTGTGTTAGTCATGTTTATTCCTTTTATCTATTCCGTTTATATGAGTTTAACGGATTGGAAGCTGCTTGGAGATCCGAATTTTATTGGCAGCGAGAACTACCAGCGTTTAGTAAACGACCCTGACTTCTGGGAGGTTATGAAAAATACACTTCTATTTTCCGGGGGACTTGTTCCGATAAATATTATGATTGCCTTGCTGCTAGCGCTGCTGCTGCAGCGTCATTTGCCGGGAATTGGCTTTTTTAGAACAGCTATTTTTATTCCGGTTATGACCTCTATTGTGGTTTGGTCGATTATATGGAAATACATGTTTGGGACAGATGAAGGGTTTATTAACCAAATACTCGATGTTTTTGGCATTACTGGACCTGCCTGGCTATATAATCCAAAGCTTGCTATGGGTGCGGTTATTGTGGTAAGTGCTCTGAAAAATGTGGGTCTGAATATGGTACTATTCCTTGCGGCGCTGCAGCAGGTGGATAAAAACCTTTACGAAGCATCCTATTTGGACGGTGCAAACAAACTAAAACAATTTTGGCATGTTACCCTTCCGATGATTACACCAACTGTTTTTTTAACGTTAATTTTAACAGTGATTGGCTCGATGAAGGTGTTTGGACAGATTTATGTGATGACAGGCGGCGGCCCAGGGAATCACACGAAGGTCTTAGTTTATTATATTTGGGAAAATGCCTTCAAATTATTTGATTTTGGCTACGCCTCTGCGATTGCCATTGTGTTATTTGTCATCATTTTATTCTTTACACTAATTCAATGGGGTGTAAGAAAAAGGTGGGTTTTCCATGAACAATAATAGAAAAAATGGTGTGTTTACGAAAGTAGCCTTTTATGGAATATTATCCATCATTTCTTTGATTATGATTGTTCCATTTTTATGGATGATAAACACATCTTTTAAGGATTCTACGAAAATATTTTCCTTTCAATTCATTCCTGATCCATTTAGGTGGGAAAACTATTTACAAGTACTAAAAACGACCCCTTTCCACCTATTTTATTTTAATAGTTTCTATATTGCCGTCTTAGTCACAATTGGCACCATTTTCTTCGGCTCGCTGGCTGGCTATGCGTTCGCAAAATTGAAGTTTAAAGGCAGCAATTTGCTGTTTTTATGTTTATTAAGCACCATGATGATCCCTGTTGAGGTTATTACGATTCCACTTTTTCTCTTTATGAGGGATTTAGGATTGATTAATACCCATGTCCCATTAATCGCCATTCCTATTTTAGGACCGGCGGGAGTATTTGGGATTTTCGTGATGAGGCAATTTTTCTTATTGGTCCCTAAAGAATTAGAAGAGGCGGCAATGCTGGATGGCTGTTCTTATTTTCGAATCTACTGGAATATCATGCTACCACTGGCGAAGCCAGCCATTGCGACACTTACGATTTTCACCTTTTTAACTAGCTGGAATGAATTTTACGAGCCGCTCATTTATATCAATTCCAAAGAATTAATGACTTTGCCATTGGCTTTGGCATTATTTACGGATGAAGTAGGAACAAGATGGGAGTTATTGATGAGTGCGTCTGTAATGGCCACCGTTCCATTGTTAATTATCTTTTTCTTTGCACAAAAGCAATTTATCGAGGGTGTCACGATGACGGGTGGAAAATAATGTTTACAAAAAAAGGATGTGTCTAGTTTGAAGACTGAACTAACTTTTGATGTTGTGGTTGCGGGCGGCGGTCCAGCCGGCATCAATGCAGCGATCGCTTCAGGTAGGGCAGGTGCAAAAACACTTCTGATTGAAAGGTATGGCTTTTTGGGAGGAATGTCGACGGTTGCACTGGTTTATCCGTGGATGACTTTTCATACAAACTCCGGAAAACAAGTCATAAAAGGAATTGCTCAAGAGATTGTGGATCGCTTAATGGAAATAAGCGGGTCGCCCGGTCATTTGCGAGATACGGTTGGATTTACGTATTCGTTAACCCCTTATCATCCGGAAAAATATAAACTATTGGCATTGGAAATGCTCGAGGAAGCCGGAGTGGAAGTACTCGTTCATAGTTTTATAGATAAAGTGGAAGTGGAAGGGAATCAGATCACTTCACTAGGACTGGCAACAAAGTCCGGCCCCATCCGTGTTTTCGCCAAGAGGTTTGTAGATGCAACGGGAGATGCGGATATCGCCTATCTCTCCGGTGCCCCTTGTTTAAAAGGAAGAGAGGAAGATCACAAAACGCAGCCCATGACGATGAAGTTCCGTATGCGGGGTGTAAACCTTGAAAAAGTAAAAGAGGCCATGAAAGCAAATCCAAGTAATTTTTACAAAAAGACCCCAATTGATGAATTAGACCTCATCCCATTAACGGGTGTTCAGGGCTTTTATAAGGAATGGAGTGAATCCGGTGTCCCTATTAATCGGGACCAAGTTCTCTTTTTTGCAGGACCTGAGGAAGATGAGGTGCTCGTCAATTGCACCCGTGTGCAAGGCTTGGACGGCACAGATGTGTTTGACTTATCTGCCGGGGAAAGAGAAGGAAGAAAACAGGTTCTGATGATGGCAGAGTTCTTACAAAAGAAAATTCCCGGCTTTGAAAAGGCATCTATTTCTGCGGTTGGAACTCAAATAGGAATCCGAGAGACACGACGCATTGATGGCCAATATGTACTCGCCATTGAGGATGTTGTCGATGGCAGGAAATTTGAAGATACCATTGCTCTCAGCGGCTACCCAATTGATATACATGATCCAAGTGGTAAAGGCGTTCAAGCAAAAGACATCGAAGGAGATGGCAGCTATGGCATCCCCTACCGCTGCCTTGTGCCGAAGAAAATTGATAATTTATTAGTAGCGGGGAGGTGTATTTCAACCACTCACGAGGCATTGGCAACCACGAGATTAACTCCAAGTGCAATGGCTACGGGTCAAGCCGCCGGAGCTGCCGCAGCACTTTCCATTACTGATCATGTTTCACCCAAAGATCTAAACATCACCAAGCTAAGGGAACATTTAGCTGATAATGGGGTAGTTCTTTAATTGTGTCACAAATTAGGTAATCAAGGAGGAAAACTGTGAAACATTGGAGAAGAGTTTTTTCATTAGGTCTTGCTGTACTTTTGCTGTTTAGCTCTATGGGTATGGTTGATGCCGCAGGGAAGGAAAAATCGCTGGCGAAGATTTTAATGGTTCCATTAGATGACCGGCCGGCAAATACTTATTTTCCACAGCAAGTTGGAAAGGCGGCAGGGATGGAGGTAATTATCCCGCCAAAAGAAATGATCGGCCGTTTCACTGAACCAGGTAATGGGGAAGAAATTAGCAATTGGATCCTGAAAAACGCCGATCAGGCAGATGGTTTTGTTATTTCCACAAGTATGCTGGCTTATGGAGGTTTAGTGGCTTCGCGTACAGGTGTTAAATCATTAGAAGATTCTCTTCGTGATATTCAAGTCATTAAAAAGCTGAAAGAATTATTTCCGAATAAGCCTGTATATGTTTACGATAACATTCAAAGACTAGCGGTTACTGCCATTAATGATGAATATCTAAAATATTATTCGCTTATTAGTGAATGGGCCGTTTTGTACGATAAGGTCGTAAATTTGGGTATGGATGGTAAAGAGAGACTGGAACAACTTGAGGCGCTTATCCCTGTCTCTGTTTTAGAAGATTACAAGAAAGCAAGAGCAAGAAATCACACGGTGAATCAGTTAATGATTGACTGGGTTCAGGAAGGCTATATTGACTACTTAATTCTATCTCAGGACGATGCGGCCCCTTATGGAGTTCATCGTGCAGAGAGGGAAATATTAAAAGCTAAGGTGAATGAGCTTCAAGTTCAGGACAAAGTCTCCGTTTTTCCTGGCGCTGATGAAGTGGATGTGGTGTTAGTATCGCGATTCGTGAACCATTTCTTCCATTCTTCACCGAAGTTCTTTGTAGAATATGGCGGGATTCAAGGCCATGATTGGATTGCACCATTTGAAGACACTACGTTTGATTACAATGTGCAAAAGCATATTATATCAGCCGGTGGTACGTTGGTTGGGAATGAGGATCAGGCGGATATTCATCTCTTGCTAAATACCCCTTCGTCCAGCAGTTCATCCAGAACAAAAGATATTGACGGACTGGTTAATCGAACAAAAGAGCTACTTGCTAAGGGTAAACAGGTGGCCATTGGAGATGTTTTAATTGTTAATAAGGCCGAAGAAGAATTGGTGATGAAGCTTGCGCGGAGCGTAGATCTTACAAAACTTCTTTCTTATAGCGGCTGGAATACAGCCGGAAATGCACTTGGCATTACGGTAGGCCATGCAGCATCAAGGTATGCCTTTATAGTTCAAACATCAGGATTTAGAGTTCCGTTGTACGAACAAACGGCGAAGGCCCATTATGAATTTTTACTTCATCGGTTTGCCAAAGACCAGGGATATAAGAATGTGGTCCACCCGGCAGCCAGAGCGTATGTTCAACAGCTTGGCGCAGGAGAATTTGATCTTGGGGCTCATTATGACCAAGTAAACCGTTTTGTGCAGGAAAAACTGACAGAGCAAACTGAATACTGGTATCAGTATTTTGATGGTAAACAGGTGTATATTGGATCAAGAGGAAATAAAGACTTTTATAAAACCATTTCGTCCCTGGAAAGTGTTCACGTGAAACTGCCATGGCCGCGAATTTTTGAAGCGGAACTTGAGCCGACAATTACGTTAAAGTAGTTTTATCACGGTGTCACTGTCCTAAATATGTCGAAGAGAAGTGTTGGTAGCACTTCTCTTTTTTTTATGTGCAGTCACGCCGCAATAGCTTAATCTAACGAATCACTGAATGAACAGCTGATAGATGTAAATACATTCACTTATGTTTATATTTTCTTCTCATCTGTAATTTGCTTTATGGACATTATCACAGGTACTGGTTCTTCATGCTCATTAATAAGTTCCCCGCATTTTTCGCACCAAATAAGGGTATCATTTAAATCGTACCCTACATAACCATGCTTGCATTCTTGAATATCCCAGATTGTTTCCCATTTCACTTCAAACGTAGAGTCACATTTCAAACAATGAAACTCAACACTTCCGAAATCCTCCTGAGCGATGGGCTTAGATTTTTTCTTTTTCCCCATAAATAAGACTCCCAAAATTTAATTTCTATGTTACCTATTATACAGCAAATCTGTATTTCTACTTTTAGAATTCTGGGTGAGCACGCTTTCGGGCTACATGCAAACAGAGTCAGGGAAGCGGTTGATTTTTTCAATTATGCTGAACAACTTATTAGATGAAGAAGAAGGACCTGAAATACAGGATCAGTTGATTGAAATGCTTGCTCAAATGTAGGTCAAACAAAATTGGCGGTAAGTCAAACCATCAGATAACTGGTGGTTTTTATTTGCTTCTTGTTGACAAAATATAGAAATAAAGTTTATTATTTTACCAACGACTGATTAGTCAGTCGTTAATAAAATTGGAGGAAAACTATGCCTTTATCTAAAGAACAAAAAATTGAAATATTGAGGAAGCGGGAGAATATCATGCAAGTCGCTTCTATTCTTTTTGCCAATAATGGATTTGACAATGTTTCCATTGCAACAATTGCAAAGGAATGTAATATGGGATACGGGAATGTTTTTAATTATTTTAAAACGAAAAATGACCTTTTTTATTCCATCATAGTGGAACCATTAGAGATCTTTAAAAAAGAGTTGCTTGCGTTCTCAGACAACCCTGATAATCCTTTAAATGAGATAGAAAAGATGGTCGAATCACACATCCATTTTTATTCGACTCAGGATATTTATTTAAGACTCATTCAACAAGTAATCGGTCAGCATAATAGGTTCGATCAGGAGTTTAGAATTCTTGATGAATTTCATAGTGATTTCAAACAAAAGTTAAAGAAATTAATCTTGAAGGGTCAAGAAAAAGGAAAATTAATAAATCTTAACCCGGATATAGTGGCTGTCACGTACACTAGTTTATTGATGGGTCTTAGACTAAACCTAACAGATCCTCCTAATCACCCTATTTGGAATGAGTTGATTAAAAATACAGTTCTAGTATTTGGGCCAATTGAAAGGGGTATGGACTAAGGATATGATTTTTAATAAATTTCCAAGTAACATAAAGGTCCGATTGGTTCTGCAGTTTTTTATTATATTTTCCACTATGACCGTCCAACCCTTTTTAATCATCTATTTTTCTAAACATTTGGGTACCACTGCAACGGGATTTCTAGTAATGATGGTCATAAGTGTAAGTATAATAGGTGCACTCATCGGAGGATTTCTATCCGACAGATTAGGTAGGAAGAAGATTATTATTTATTCGGAGTTTGTGATCTTTTTAGGATATTGTTCACTGGCCCTTTTTAATTCTTCTTGGATGGATTCAATATACATTTCGTTTTGTATCATATTGGGAATTAAATTTTTTGAATCGGCTATTATTCCTGTATACCAGGCGTTAATTATCGACTCTAGTGAAGAAAAAGATAGAAAAGAGATTTACTCATGTATTTATTGGATGAATAATATTGCTATCGGTCTTGGCAGCCTCATTGGCGGAATCCTTTTTTGGAAATACAAATTTTATTTATTCCTTTCCATAGGGATCATATTTTTGATTTCGTGTATAGTGATCCATTTGAAAATCAATGAAACAATAACTTCTTATAACAGTTCTTCTAAAAATAAAATAACTATGCACTTACTGTTAAAAGATAGTGTAATGACATTCAAAACCATTCTTTATGATAGAAAATTTATTTTCTTTACCATTGGTACTTTTCTTCTTGTATCTATTGAAGAGCAACTTGGTGGATATATAAGTATCTATCTCGAAGAGAAGTTTCATCCTTTAACTCTACATTTTTTTTCATTAAATTTCCCCATCAATGGATTTAATGTAGTGGGCATTCTCAGAGCAGAAAATACATTTTTTGCTGTATTTTTATCTCTATTGTTTTCAAAATTTATGGGGAATCTCAATATTAATAAATTTATAAAACTCGGTGCCATATGCTTTTTCGGGGGCTTCTCCGTATTAAGCTATTCCACAAATTTACTACTTCTTATTGATTTTATGTTTGTTGCTACTTTTGGTGAGGTGTTGTTTAAGCTCGCACAACAAGTTTATTTATCAAGTTCTATTCCCAGTGATTCAAGAAGTTCTTATTTAGCCGTTTTTTCTTTTACAAGTGTAGCAGCAAATCTGACAGTGGCCTTAGTCCTTCTACTTACAGATTATGTATCAACCATGATCATTACTGTTGGGTTTATTTTTGTGGGGATGTTAAGCATCTTTTTTAACCACCATGCATTAAATTCTCGCAAAATGAAAAAGGTGACAATTCCATTACAAAATTACATTAATAACTAAATAAATTGACTAACCTACTAACCAGAGGTAGTGTTGTTAAGTGATATTGAATTTGGTATATTATACCAAAATATGGAGGGTGAATGATGTTAGATACTCAATCTATTAAGCAAATTATAAGGCACAGGTTTCCATTTCTATTAGTGGACAGGATTTTAGAACTAGAAGAAGGAAAAAGAGCTGTAGGTCTTAAAAATGTAACTGTAAATGAACCATATTTTAACGGACATTTTTCAGAATATCCAATTATGCCAGGGGTATTAATAATTGAAGCATTAGCTCAAGTAAGTGCAGTTGTCATGCTAACGAAAGAGGAGAATAAAGGACGTTTAGGGCTCTTAGCGGGTATAGACAACTGCCGTTTTAAAAAACAAGTAAAACCGGGTGACCAACTCTTACTTGAAGTTGAAATAACCAGATTAAAAGGTCCAATTGGAAAGGGAAAGGGGATCGCCACTGTTGATGGAGTGTTAGTTTGTGAAACAGAACTCATTTTTGCTTTTGGTAGTTGATTTAGCTCTCAGAAATAAAATAATATGAAGGAGAAAAAATGGAAAATATATCATTGAGACGTTTGGAAAAAAAGCATATTGCAGCTTTAAAGTCCTTCCATCTTCCAGAAGAGCAAAAAAAATTTACTGCTTTACCGAATGATATTTTAGTAGATACCGAAGGGAGACATCCTATAGTCATTGTAAATGGGGAAAAACCTGTTGGTTTCTTTTTACTTCACACTTCCACTCGAGTGAAGGATTACTCAGCTAATCCTCATGCGTTGTTATTAACGGCTTTGTCAATCAACCATTTAGAACAGGGGAAAGGTTTCGCTAAAAAAGCGATGCAATTGTTAAATGGTTTTGTAAAATCTGAATTCCCTTCTTATAATGAACTAGTACTTGCAGTGAATCATAAAAACATTCCAGCCCAAGAACTATATCGAAAGGTTGGGTTTTATGATACCGGGGAAAGAAAAATGGGCCCAATTGGGGAACAGTATATTTTGAAAATGAAAGTTTAGATCGGGGATCATTCATGAGAGAATGATGAAGGTGATTGCATGATACATACTTACTTGGGAGAGACCATCCGTTTTGAGGTCAAGTACAAAAATCGAACATCGATGGGCATCACGATCGATAGTTATGGGAATCTGGAAGTTCAGGCCCCAAAAGGGACACCTGAGAAACGGATTCATCAGCTATTAGAGGGAAACTGGGACCTTATTCAGCAAAAATTGAAAGAAATGAAGGATAGGCTACAAGGGCCACAGAAAAAAGTTTATGAATATAATGAGCGTTTTCTTTATTTAGGCAACGCTTATCCCATCCAAATCCTTGAAGATGAACATATAAATCAAGACCATGTAGTGTTTAAAGAAGAAAGGTTGCACATATTTGTTAAGCAGCGTGACGATGAAAAAACCAAACAAGCATTAAAACGATTTTATTACCAGCAGTGCAAGGCTTTGGTCGAGAAGAGCATAGCTAACTATCAAGGCAACTTCAAACCAAAACCACGTTCTATTCGTATCACAGATAGCAAAACTACATGGGGAACCTGTGACTCAAAGCAGCAGTTGACATTTAATTGGCGGCTGGCAATGGCACCACTAGAGGTTATCGACTATGTCGTCATTCACGAAATGTGTCATATGGTACATCTTAACCACGACCGCTCCTTCTGGCGTCTTGTTGGAAAAATAATGCCTGATTATAAGGAACAAGAGGCATGGTTGACTAGATCAGGTTGGAAAATGACGGTTTAGAAGGACAATAACCAACTTTACTATAAATCCTCTCTAGATTAACCTTGCTATTGGGTAGCAAGGTTTCTTTTTTTAAAATTAATTGATCTCCAGACGTTAATTTTGTCTTTAGGATACCAGCTTTTGTAAATTTAATATAAAAAAATAAATTTGCGTGAACCGTTTCAATCTGTAGACCATCTAATAGATAGAAAAACAAGGAGGTGGGACATTTGGCTAGGGAACTAGATATAAAAAAAGCCCAAAAAGGGGATAAGAAAGCTTTTGTGGTGATTGTGAAAGATGTAGAAGACACACTTTACAAGGTGGCCAAGTCAATCCTGCATAACGATGACGACTGTGCAGATGCGCTTCAAGAAGCCATATTAAAAGCATACAGTTCCATTCATAACGTAAGGGACGTTCGTATTTTCAAAACCTGGATGGTTAGGATTGTGATGAACTGCTGCTACGATATTTTGCGGAAAAATAAGAAGGTAGTACCGATGCAAGAATGGATGGAGCAAGGAACCCCTGATGATCGTTCGGATTTTGAGTTGACAGAAGCTCTTAAATCATTAGAAGAGGATTTACGCGTTCCGGTAACGCTCTATTACCTAAAGGATTGGAGTGTTCGTGAAATTGCCCAAGCATTGGATATTCCTGATGGAACAGTGAAATCACGCCTCAGCCGGGCTCGTACGAAACTATCAGAATATCTTAATCCAAAAACTGAGAGGAGTGTATCTAATGGTAGAAATTAATGATCAAAAATTAGCAGAGTTATTGAAACAAATGGAGGGCGAAATGCCAAGTCAGGTACGCACACGGATTGATGATACCCTCGCTAGCCTACCGGAGAGAAAGAAGAAAATGAAGAAGTCAACGATGATTGCCAGTGGGATTGTAGCTAGTGTGGCTATTCTTTTGGGCGCTGGTTTTACAAACAACACCATGGCCCAGGTACTGCAAAGTATTCCGTTTGTAGGTTCGGTGTTTACCCATTCCAAAGATAGTACTTTAAAAACAACCGTTGAAAAAGGGCTTTCGCAAACGATCAATAAGAGCGCTACTGATAAAGGAATCACAGTGACTGTTAATGAGGTGATCTTTGATGGAACTCGGGTTTCCATTGGATATGTAGTCCAATCACAACAGGACCTTGATGACAACGTTAATCCATCGATTGGCTTCAAGATAGATGGAAAGCAACCTGGGAATTATGGTGTAGGGGGTAACAGTGAACGATACGATGACCAAACGATTCTTGGTGTCATGCACCTAGATTCATCTACACAACTACCGGATAAATTTGAACTCGACGTGAATTTCAATAAGCTTGGTGACACGGAAGGAAATTGGAATATTCATTTTCCAGTGGAAGAAATAACTTCAGAGAACAAGGTAATCCTTCCAATGGAAAAGAAAGAAAGCGGTGATATCTCCTTAATCGTCGAGAAGGTCACTTTTGCTCCGACATCAACGGAAGTGGTCTATAAGCTAAAGCAGCCAGCTGAGCGGGAGATGGAGCTGAGTTTTGAGCTATATGGAAGCGACGGGAAAGCGTTGGAACCACTATCCATGTTTAAGGAAAATGGAACAGTTAAGATCTCGTATGAACCGTTTAAGACGATTCCAAAAGAGATTACGTTCCGCCCCCAATTACGACATGATCAGGAAATCGATGAGAAGTTAAGTAAATTAGAAATGAACCTACAACTGAACCTCTCGGCTTTAAAAAGCCGAGGTTCTTAAACAACTAACTTCTGCTAGTTTCGCGGGATTTTCCTCCCACGGGACTAGCTACTCCTTAACTGTGTCAGAACATTTACGAAGAATCATCCTTCACTAAGGATGTTTGCATAACGCGCCTTCGCTTGTTTTTTGAGTTGGAAGATGGTCAATCTCCCGACTTTTTTTCTACACAACTTTAATTCCGCTGTTCATAATCTTCTTTTTACTAGCTATTGTTTGTTCAATAAACTCATCATGTTTTACTATAAAGGCATTGAATTCAAAACTACACAATGCAAAATCAGGCTGGTCCAAAGTGACATTACTACATTTTAATAAAAAGCTACTATACAAGTCTCTTTGAACCTGTGTTCCGTCTGAGAGGATATGCCAACGCTGAGAGAGTTGCTTTTTGACTGGCGTTTGAGTGGTGTGGTCGTACTGACTGGCCTTAAATTTCTTTGTATTCACTAATAAAAAGGTGCCACCTAATTGATTGACTTTGGTTCTATAGATGGAGATAAACATGGAAGGGGCTTTATTTGCGAGTGATTTTCCAAATCGTTTCTTTCGTTTATACTGACCTTTTTCATTTTTCTCCGTATCTTTTTTTCGCTTTTGCAGTGCTTTAAAATTCATTTCTTCACCGATAAAGATATCACCCAAATGAATTAATTGATTCGTAAGCGTTTGATGAGCGAGCTTTCGTTTTATCGCTGTTTTTCGGTGTAATTCTTTTGCTTTGGCTTTTAACTTTCTATACCTTTTTGAATCAATCCATTTCTTTTTGCCTTTTTTAACAGTGCCATTCTTATGATAGTTTTCTGAATTGGATTTTCGTCTGGAACGATCCATCTTCCGTTGAATTTTGTTTAATTTACAATCGATATTTTCTACGTTCTCCGCTAAATTGATGAGTGCCACCTTATCATTACTTGCTACACCTACCGTTTGCGTTCCAAAATCATTGCCAACTGTCCCTTTGCCTAATTGATGGCGAAATTTGCCATCTTTTTTTCGTTTTGGAACGGGTCTGCCTTCTACAATCATTTGCAGGTAAAATCGTTCACGACCACGAATGACCTTTTTGATAATGCGGTTATATTTAATGCGGTAGGTACTTTGAAAATGCTTTTGATAATATTCCTTCGTTATTTCTTCGTTTATAAAGGATAATTGTAGTTTCGTATTTTCTTGAACGGCCTCATTTTGGTCTAATGGGGTTTCAAAAAATGATCGAATAGAAGATATTGTTTCCTCCATGTACAAATCGTTCTTTTTAATCGGTATGAATTGAAAATAGTAATCCCCGTAGCGCAATTTTAGTTCGCCATTTTCATATTTAACTACAACACTAGCCTGATTACTTTTCCCTTCGATGGAATGGTTTTCTCCATTTTTCAAGAAATGAAGGTGTTTGGATTTCTTATTCAAATATTTGTCAAACGAAATCCAGGCACGATCCGCTGCTTTTTGGACGGCTACGGAATCTAATCGATTATGAAAATAAGAGCGAACGATTTTGGCATTCTTTTCAAATTGACTCTTGGTTAAACTATATTCTTTACTTATATTCCGCAACGCTGTTATGGTTTCTTTCCGTTTTTCTTGTAATGACTTATTTTTCGGTTCGGTTTCAAGTTCCTTGTTTACTTGTATAAGGTGGCCATAAAGAGTTTGATGTGATAGTGAACGAATCATTCTTTCATAGCGTTTTTTTGCCATGGAGAGGACGGTATTCTGAATTTTTCTAGCATCCTCCAGCAAAGCGTTGATGAATTTCCGATCTCTTGGAGAAATGATAAGTTCCCTTTCCACAATAAATGAAGGTGAAGTGGGCAGATTAATGGGTTTCTTATTTTGATTTGACATAGTCCCTATCGCCTTCTTTCCGTTCATTTAATCTATGTTTATTATACCGAATAAGAACATATATTCCTACTAATAACACTTAAAATTTTTCAGAAAAACAAGCAGCATTCTTAGCCATTTGTAATAGGGTGCGTTCTGCTAAGCGATCGTAAAATAGTCTCTAACAATACCTACTGAAAAAGAGTCGTCCTTTTGCGGCTCTTTTTCATATGGTGTGCCCGGCATGGGTGCAGGCTCTAGGGTGCAAGTCCCGAACAGTGAAGGCAGTAGTAGCTGTAGCTTAAGACAAGGGTATGAGGGGTGACTCTCATATCTGAAGGAAGTCGGCGGCAAACTTCCGCTCCGAGGGACACGAATCTCATATAAGGCTAGGTAACACTGGGTGAATCTGCCATACAAGATAAAGCCCTTACTGCCGAAGGTGTTACAGAGTAAATGAGGCGGAGACATGGAAGGAAAGTCTGTACTCTTACCCGGGGAGAACCTGTCGGTATGCCGTACTCATGCGGTAAGCCTATCCGTGAGGATAGGTTGAACGACAGGCGTCAGCAGAAGCCATAGTACTTATTCACTTAAGGGGATAAGGAAGGGCTGAACTGGTTATGGAAAATAGGAACTAGGCGTATCTTTCCATTCAATGAAACAGAAAACAAGGTTCCTGTCTATCGTAAGAAATGGTGAATCCACGGGGGGCGATAAGCAGGGTGGAGAATTGGAAAGGACACAATCAGAACACCTATTTACGGTGGAGGTTATATCAATGTTAATGGAACGAATCTTGTCACGGGAGAACCTACTTAACGCAATAAAGAGAGTGGAAAAGAATAAGGGAAAACATGGAGTGGACGATATGCCCGTCACTGCTCTTCGTGGACATATTATGCTCAACTGGAGCGAACTGCGAAAATCCCTCTTCGAGGGAACCTATATCCCATCCCCCGTCCGTCGAGTCGAAATCCCGAAACCAGACGGCAAAGGGAAGAGGAAACTGGGAATCCCAACCGTGACAGACCGTTTCATTCAACAGGCAATTACCCAGATGCTTACCAAGATGTACGACCCAGGCTTCTCCGATTGTAGCTTTGGCTTTCGCCCTAACAGGCGAGCACATCAGGCTGTAAAATTAGCCCAAAGCTATATAGAAGAAGGCTATAGATGGGTAGTCGACATTGACCTTGAGAAGTTCTTTGACAAGGTTAAGACTAATCAGACGATTTTTAACCTCTGGTGTTATGGAAGGCGGACTTGTCAGTCCGAATCTTGAGGGAACACCGCAAGGTGGACCTTTAAGTCCCCTGCTTTCGAATATTGTTTTGGACGAACTGGATAAAGAATTGGAGCGTAGAGGACATCGTTTTGTTCGTTACGCCGATGATTGTAATATCTATGTGAAGTCTAAAAGAGCTGGTGAAAGGGTTATGAAGGCGATGACTCATTTTATCGAGGGAAAGCTTAAACTGAAGGTTAACAGGGATAAAAGTGCCGTAGACCGCCCCTGGAAAAGGAAATTTCTTGGGTTCAGTTTCACAAGTAATCTAAAACCTAAGGTGAGGATATCTCCTCAATCAATTAAACGGTTTAAAGATAAAATAAGGAAGCTTACAAGCAGACGCAGGTCAATTGCCATGGAAGATAGGATTCATGACCTTAACGAATATTTAGTGGGATGGATTAATTATTACCACTTAGCTGATACTCGTTCAGTAATTACAAAACTCGAAGGATGGCTTAACCGAAGGTTAAGAATGATTCGATGGAAGGAATGGAAACTTCCCCGGACAAAGGTCAAGAAACTTATTGAACTAGGTGTTCCGAAAGGAAAAGCATACGAATGGGGAAATACTAGAAAGGCTTATTGGAGAGTATCCAAAAGTCCAATCCTTCACAAAACATTAGGGAAAGCCTATTGGCTCTCCCTAGGATTAAAAAGTATTTCTGCAAGATATGACCTACAGCGTTCGACATAATTGGAACCGCCGTATACGGAACCGTACGTACGGTGGTGTGAGAGGGATAAATGGAGGTTAATCGCCTCCCCCTATCTCAATTTCCCGCAAGCGTATGTCCCCCGATCCTTTAAAGCAACAACTGATTGATGATCTGTATCTGTTTTGTAGAATTTTCATTTGGATGGTTGGAATGCCTTAATTTTTAGAGTAAATTAATAATATAGAACCCTTACATATAAATATCGAATAACCCCAAAAACTTAACTTCATACAATCATTGGAGGGAACCATATGTTTTTATCTTTTCCCATACTGGCTGCACTCTTAGGTATGTTTATTGCGCAATTTGTAAAAATCCCGATTCACTTTTTAACATCTGGAGAATTAAAATGGAAGCTGATGTTCAGTACAGGCGGAATGCCAAGTTCACACACGGCCACAATCATATCACTTACGACAGCAATTGGACTCGTTGCAGGATTTCAATCCAATGAATTTGCCATTTGTGTGATCGTATCCATGATTGTTATGCATGACGCCATGGGGGTTAGAAGACATGCAGGCTATCACGCAGAGGTATTAAACACGTTATTGGCAGATTTCAACACGTTAATCGATACCATCAAACACCCCAATCTGAAAAAAACGGAGTCGAGAGATAAATTAAAGGAATTACTGGGGCACCAGCCAACAGAAGTTTTCTTTGGGGCCTTGACCGGCATCCTCGTTGGCATTTCAACCTATTTTCTCTACCCATTTTAACATATTTCTACATATTAAGAATTCTTGTAATCGTTCCCTGGCTTAGTTCACTATACTGAGCCACTTTTTATTTTCCCTTCCGATAGCTACGAATCTAACGCTACATGTTCATTAAAGTGTATCATTTCACATTGTTGCAATGAATTATCTTTTTAAAAACTAAAAAATGTTTAAGAAAAACTAGTATGGGTACATAAAAAGTGTAAGTCAAATAGCAATTCCAAATTTCACTAGGAGGGATTTATTATGGCAAACAAAAACGATAACCAAGGGAAAATGACGTTGGAAGAAGCAGGACGTAAAGGCGGGCAAGCTACCTCAGAAAGCCATGACAAAGAATTCTATCAGGAAATTGGACGCAAAGGCGGAGAAGCTACCTCCGAAAACCATGACAAAGAATTCTATCAGGAAATTGGACGCAAAGGAGGAGAAGCTACCTCCGAAAACCACGACAAAGAATTCTATCAGGAAATTGGACGCAAAGGCGGAGAAGCCACCTCCGAAAACCACGACAAAGAATTCTATCAGAAAATCGGACGCAAGGGCGGAGAAGCCACCTCTAACAACCACGATAAAGAATTTTATCAGGAAATTGGAGAAAAAGGCGGAAATGCCCGAGCAGAACAACGTGATGATTAAACCTTTTCTATAAAGGGAGGAGAGAATTCTCCCCCCTTTTTTCCAATCCACGCCATTTTCCTCAATTCTCTTCAGAAACTCCACTTTTCTAACTAGGTATTTTTTACTACTATTTTAATAATTCAAATAATTCCAAATATCGATGCGAGTCTACTTTTATTAATCTATAATAAAGATGTTGGAAAATAATAGGGGGTATGGGAAATTGAGGAAAAAGTTTATTTTACCTATGGTTCTTTCGTCGGCGATGTTGGTAGGTTCGATCCCAATGAGCAGTGTTTTTGCGAATCCGGTTGATTCAAAAGTGGTTACTAGTGTACAAGCTTCTGAGAAGTGGAATGCGAAAGCGAGCGTTCCAGTATTTGTGAAGGAGCGGCATGCAGAGAAATTCTCCTCCAGCAACACATCCAATGCATTAAATTATTTAAAGAAAAACCAAGATAAAACCGGGTTCAAAGATCCGGAGAAAAATCTAAAGGTGAAAAATGTACAAAAAGATGAACTAGGTATGACTCACGTCCGCTTTGATCAGTCCATAAATGGGGTAAAGGTAGAAGGATCGGAAATTATTGTTCATTTTAATGAAAATAATGAGGTCACTGCTGTTAACGGAAGAGTGAATCAAACAGTTGCCGATACTGCAGTGGACACGACGGCCTCTTTAAGTAGTGATGCTGCACTAAAGAAGGCACTATCCGCTGTCAACGCTCCTGAAGAGCTGACCTACGAGCCAACCTCTGAGCTAGTTGTCTATCCTTTTGAAGGGGAAAATCATACTGCCTATAAAGTGAATGTAAACTTCATGGGGGATGATCCCGGAAACTGGTTTGTCTTTGTGGATGCAAAAACAGGCGATGTGATTGATCAGTATAATGGCCTAATGCATGCTGATGAAAAGAAAACACAAAATGGTGCCGGAAAAGGTGTACATGGCGCTCACAGGCAACTACATATTACCCAAGTGAAGGAACCGAATGCCGGAACTAAGTTTACGTTAGAAGATTACTCTCATGAAAACCTTAAAGGAATCATAACCTATGATGCCAAAAATGATAATACTTCAAGTAACGATACGATCCATGTAGGAAATTCTGCTGCATTTATCGGAGACTATGATCGAGCGCTTGTAGATGCACACTATAATTCTGAAAAGGTATATAACTATTACCTTAATGAGCATGGCCGCAACTCCCTTGACGGCAACGGGATGGCCATCATCTCCAGAGTCCATTATGGCACCAATTATAACAATGCCTCCTGGAATGGACGTTGGATGACCTATGGTGATGGTGACGGTGAGTTTATGATTTCTCTATCAGCTGGACTTGACGTTGCTGCTCACGAAATGACTCATGGCGTCATCACTCATACAGCTAATTTAGTATACCAAAATCAATCTGGAGCACTAAACGAATCATTCGCTGACATCTTTGGTGCACTCGTTGATGATGATGATTGGGAAATGGGCGAGGATATTATGGCACCGGCCGCTAAAGCTGCGGGTAATGGAGTATTGCGCAGTTTAAGGGATCCACACAGTGTTATTGTACAAAACGAGCAAAGAAGGGCATATAGCACAAATGGGGGCGTCTATCCGAAACATATGAATGAATTTTATCATATGCCAACTTCTGTTGATGGCGGCGGTGTCCATGTGAACTCTTCGATTACAAACCATGCTGCCTACTTGATTGCTCAAGATATCGGCAGGCAAAAACTAGGTAAAATTTTCTATCGTGCTCTATCAGTATATTTAACCCCAAATTCCAACTTTAGCGACGCACGTAAGGCGGCTGTTCAGTCTGCCATCGATCTTTATGGTGAAGGCAGCGCGGAAGTGGCTGCAACTAATTCCGGGTTTGATGCGGTGGGAATTTACTAATTACTTTCTCCGTTTCTATGATTTAGGTAAAACCAGAGTTTAAAAGAAAGCCTGTCCATTGGTGTCCTTCACCAAAGGGCAGGCTTTCTTTTTTGGTTCTTCCTCATGCTTCTAATCATCCCATTTTCATATGTTTCGACTATAAAACCTTCAAAAAAAGTTCATAAATTCGAAAGGCATGAACCTTTAAATAAGGTGTATCCTTAAACTAGATACTATTTTTACTAAAAGGAAATTGCTTATATAGTAAACGTAAGGAGACGGTCTACATGGAAGTACGCGATTTTATGATTCGAAATGTCATTACTGCTAGGCAGTCAACAACTGTGAAAGAGTTAATCTCTCTATTAGAAACCAATCGCATTGGCGGAGTCCCAGTCGTGGATGAGAAAGGGAATTTAGTCGGTATCATTTCAGATGGGGATATTGTGAGATATCTTTCCCCACATAAAGAGAAGCTGTATTTAGCCTACTATGTGACTTATATAGAAGAAGCACAAAAAATAGAAGATGTATTAAGAGAAAGAATGAATACGCCTATTGGGGAAATTATGGTGAAGAAAAATATTAAGACATTAGCACCTGATGATGATTTTGAAAGTGCGATCCGTTTAATATCTAGACATCATTTTAAAAAAATTCCTGTCGTGAATGGAGCCGGCCGAGTCGTGGGCATTATCAGCCGAGGGGATATTATCCATAGTTTATCAAAATCCATCTTTAATGAAGAATCCGTTCAGGAACAATAAACAAAGTGCCAGTCGCTAGCAGTAATCGCTAGCAGTAATTTGTCGAATCTCCTTGACAGTTAATAGACGGAAAAATTCCGCCTATTGACTCGAAAAATTCGAAAAGGGGAGATTTTCCAATGCATAATCGGAAAATCTCCCCTTATTTACCCCGAAACGAGCTCCATTCTGTATTTAACTGGAAAAATCTAAAGTGTTTTTTCAAAACCATTTTCCAATTTTATTATTTCTACATCCAATCTTTTTTGTTCTAATTCCATTTCTTTGATTTTTACTTCATGTTCCAATTCCATTGTTCTTCTTTTTAATTCATATTTCTTTTTGTTTTCATAACCATAATAAAGGAGACTAAGCCCTGTAATGATTGTGATGTAAAACCACCAATCCAATTTTTTCACCCCGTTTTTATTTAGTCTCAGTTAATTCAAATATATGCAAGAATGTCTACCATAGCCAATCCTAAGTGATTAATAACACTACCTTTCTCTTAAACTTTAACATTAAACAAAGTAAATTTGCACTATATTTCCAATAATCTTATTAACCTGCCCCATAAAGGGTCGCTCTACAAATGCAAAAAAATAAATTTTTTTAAAAAATAGGGCTGTGGACGTAGAAAGTCATTAGGCTTTAGCAGGTTAATGGAATAAAGATTATTATGTATGATGACATTAGTACGAAGGAAAGTATTTCCTTGTTCATTCGGCTAGGAGCCATCCTGAATCCGAAAAGTGATGGATATTTTCCTCTGAAGAACTGACAAAGATTGATATATTGCAAGGAAAAAAAAATGATCGATGCAGGGAGGAGGAATAATCATGTTTTTGAAAATAGTCAAGAATGATTTTCTCAGAAACAAAATTGTCACGATGACTGTATTTGTATTTATCACGATGGCCGTTGTTTTGACAGCCAGTGCCACGAATAATATTGTCAATCTGTTTCAGTCGCTGTCAGATCTTCAAGAGAGTGCTGTGCCGGCTGATCTGACGGTGATGCATGCCGGAGAATATGACCAGGCAGACATCGACCAATTTACAGCACAATACCGTGACCAAATCGCGATGCAGGAGACGATGGTTCTTCAGAATATCGACGGAAGCAATATCCATTTTGGCCAAAATCAAACGATGGCTGGGACGATACAGGATATTTCATTTGTTGTACAGAACAAGAAATTCGATTTCATATTGGATCTTGATAACGAAAAGCTGGAAGTTAAGGAGGGTTTCGTTGCCGTTCCCATTTATTTCATGGAACAGCATGACTTAAAAATAGGTGAGCGGATTACGGTGATAAGCGGCAGGTATGAGAAAGAGTTTATCATTTCAGATTATGCAAGAGATTTTGAGATGAACTCATCCCTCACTTCTTCGAAACGGTTTGTGATCAATCAGAGTGACTATGATGAAATGCTGAAAGCGCAGGCTGGGGAAATGGAATATCTGATCGAATTCAAGTTGGTTGAAAATGGTGATCCTGCTGCTGTACAGGCTGCCTATATCGAAGCGGGTCTTCCGGCAAACGGTCCGATCATCGAAGGAAAGATATTTGCAATGTTTAATGCCATGTCAGATATGGCCGTTGCGATTGTCATTCTATTTATTAGTATGCTGCTTATTGTGATTTCTTCGCTTTGTATCAGACTTACATTTCTGGCGGCGATTGATGAGGATATGAGAGAAATCGGTGTTATGAAAGCAATGGGGATATCCAAAAAGGATATAAAAAGGGTCTATCTTAACAAATACAGAGTCATCTCTGTAGCAGCCGGTATAATCGGGTATCTGATGTCCTTTGCAGCGGTAAATCTGATAAACGGTCAGATGAGACTTTACCTATCTTCCGATTTATCTGGTAGCTTACAATATGTCTTATCGCTTATAGCTCCATTACTTGTCTATTGCATGATTGTGCTGTACTGCAAGCAAGTACTGAAAAAAATCGATAAGATTTCTGTTGTGGAGGCTTTACGTAGAGATTCTATGGAGCGGGGAAAGAGCCGAAAATACAGTTTCCCGCTGCTAAAGAACAAATTCTTCAGCACCAATATTTACATGGGCTTTAGGGATGTATGGAAACGATTCAAATTATACAGGCTGCTGTTTGTTATTTTTATCGTATGTACGTTTATTGTCATTCTCCCTGTCAATATTTATAACACTATGAATTCACCAGAATTTTCTACATACATGGGAATAGGAAAATCCGACATCAGAATCGATCTTCGAAGAACCGATACGATTACAGAAGATTTTAAAAAACTGCAGGAGGAACTGCAGAATGATTCCGATATTGAAAAGTATGCAGCGTACATCACAAGTTCCTACCAGGTGAAAAACGAGGAAGGCTCCTGGGACTATATGAATATTGAAACCGGAGATTTTTCCGTCTTTCCATTAAACTATTTGGAAGGAAGAGCACCGCAGGGTAAGGGAGAAATCTCGCTTTCCTTTGCCAATGCCGCAAAAGACGGATTAAACAAGAAAGTAGGAGATGAAGTAACCGTCAGGGTTGGTAGGAAAGAGCGGACTTTATCCGTTACGGGTATTTATCAGGATATAACCAATGGAGGAAAAACAGCAAAGGCGCATACTAGTCTTGGGGTAAATGAAGAGGCCGTTCTTTGGTATATTGTGAGCATGGATTTGGCTCCGGGCGTGGATATTCGTGAAAAAATGGATTACTACCAAAATACTTACGATGCTGCGCAGGTAAATGATATCAAAGAATATACAGAGCAGACGCTTGGAAATCTGATTGAACAGATGAGAGCTGTGGTGATAGGTGGAATTGCAATCGCCGTTATCCTAGCCGTATTGATCACTGCTTTATTCCTACGAATGCTTTTATCAAAAGATATGTCTCAGATTGCCATTATGCGAAGTGTGGGATTAACGTCAAAGCAAATTAGTCATCAATATATGGCAGGAACGATGATGGTCTTGGTAATAGGAATCATCCTCGGCACGCTGGTTTCGAATTATGTAGGGGAGTTTCTAGTAAGTATGGCGATGTCCTCTTTGGGAGCGGCAAAAATAGAATTTGTCCATATTATTTGGCAGACCTGGCTGCTCTGTCCGTTAGCGCTGATGATCGCCGTTGGATGGACAATAATTGTGTCCTGCAAGGTAGCCGTAAAAGGTGATTTATCCGTCGTATTAAGAAGTTAACAGTACTGAATGGGATGGGAGGGATATAGATGAGCAATATAGTGGAAGCAAAAAATATGAACAAAAAAGTAGCTTTAGGAAATGAGAATGAGCTTCATATCTTGAAGGACATCAACCTAGATATAGAAGAAGGTGAATTCGTATCGGTCATGGGGCCATCCGGAAGCGGGAAATCGACACTGCTGTACAATGTGAGCGGAATGGATCGCATTTCTTCCGGCAGTGTGAAATTTAAAGGCAGTGAAATCGGCAGCATGAAGGAAGAAGAACTGGCACAGCTTCGTTTGAAAAACATGGGATTTATTTTTCAGGATATTAATCTATTAAAAAATCTATCATTGATTGACAATGTGATGTTTCCTGCTCTTGTCGCAAAAGATGCGGATAAAAATGTGGTGTATGAAAAAGCAAGAAAGCTGATGGAAATGACAGGAATTGAAAAGCTTGCTAATCATACGACCACCCAAGGCTCTGGCGGGCAGCTGCAGAGAGTCGGCATCTGCAGAGCATTGATCAATGATCCTGATATCCTATTTGGAGACGAACCGACCGGAGCATTAGATTCCAAATCGACAGAAGAGATTATGGCGATTCTTTCAGAGATTAATAAAAATGGGACAACCGTCATGCTCGTTACGCATGATGTAAAGGTGGCAGCCAAAACTGAAAGAATATTGTTTATGGTAGATGGAACGATTGGTGCACAGAAAAAAATGAATAAGTTTGATCCGCAGTATGAGGATATGAGGCAAAGAGAAGAAAGCCTTATGAAATGGCTTGTGGAAAATGGATTTTGAACCCCGGGGACAGTTCTTATGGCACTTTTCCAGTGCCTGAAAATTCAGCAGAACCGTCCCCATGGTCTCTAATTTGTGGTAAATTAAAAATAAACAACAGAAGATTATGTTCGTTTTGATTTAGTTAAGGACCAAAATGAGGATGGAGGTCGAGTAAAAGTTGGCTGAGCTTTACATAGTGGACGGTGGGATGAACGAACTAAAGAATGTTTATCAACTTTATGAGGAAGACTTTCCTATCGAAGAACGAAAAACCTACGACCAGCTTGAATTCTTACTTTCTAAAAAGAAATACAAATTATTGGTGGCGAATCAACGGAGCAATAATGAGTTGGTTGGGTATACGTTTATTTATGAATTAGAGCAGGCAAATGCCATTTGGCTCGATTATATGGCAGTTAATAAAGAGTTTCGGAATAAAGGGTATGGGGCCATTTTATTAAACCACTTAGCACAATATAAACAGGATGGGCTGGGCTTATTTTTCGAGGTGGAAATACCTGTTGAAGGTGAAAATAAAAATAACCAGTTAAGAAGAATCCACTTTTATGAAAGATTGGGTGCCCAAAAGCAAGATGTTGGTTATGAATTTCCAACAAACAATGGTGGGTTTCCGATGTACCTATTTTTTAAGCCCTCATCTAACCATCAGAAATTACCAAGTAAGTTGATTCGAGAAGCGATAGCTGAGGCTTTCGAAGAGATACATACCGACGTAAAAAATAGAGAACAGATCCTTGACAAGGTTCTTTCCACTATTGAAGATTGTTAAATTTCCGGTTTAAGGAAGGGGTAAAAGGATGACCATTATTGATAAATTAAATCTAGGTAAGTATGGTAATCTGGCAGTGCTAAATCAGCCGGATGACTATGATTTGTTTATTGACAATCAGAAGAATTTATCCGGAAACCATGATGGGATCTTTATTTTTATCGAAACGCTCGAGCAAATGGTGGACTATACAAAAAGGGTGATCAAGGAACAGCTATTGCTTGAAAAAGGGTACTTATTTTTCGCTTATCCGAAAAAAGGGAACAAGCGGTACGAAACGTTCATTCATAGAGATAAAATCTTTCCTGCGCTGAAGGTGAACGAGGATGGGTATGTCGAAGACAGCGACTTGAAATTCTCGCGGATGGTGGGAATGGATGATGTCTTCACTGTCGTTGGATTGAAGCGTGAAAAAAGGAAAACGAAAAAGTCATCCGCTCCAAGTCAGTCTGTTGCCGATTATGAGAAAAATGTTAAAGATATTGAAAAGCTTTTAGCGGATCATCCCAATGAACTGAGACTATATAAGGAGTTAACACCAGGCTACCAAAAGAGTTGGGCACGCTATCTATTCTCTGCCACACAGCAGCAAACACGGGAAAAACGCCTGGAACAAATGGTCGACATCCTGTCACAGGGGTATAAATCTGTTGATTTATATCGGCAGAAAAAGAAATAGCGTATAAGTGGTTTAAACATTCGAATATGATTCTTGGGGTCAGTCTCCTGTTCTAATTTTGGGGGACTGGCCCCGTTTTTACTGTCCCATCACATGATTAATTTATGTTTACGTAAATGTTTTTTGCTGGGATGTTTATATTGGTTTCTATTTTTTTTCTGATGGTATTTAGTAGTTTGTTATTATTCTCTGATGTAGTATTCACATGAATGGCAGCAAATATTTCCGCCTCATTAATACACCAAACTTTAATATCGTTAACGGTTAGATTTGTTTCCACATCTTTAACCAACTTTTCAATTTCATCCACGGAATACCCTTTTGGTGTGCCTTCCATTAATATATTTAAAGATTCCTTTGTAATTTTGAATCCACCCGCAATAATGATGAGTGATGCCAATATACTTCCAATTGGGTCTAACCATGTTGCCCCAAAGTATTTAATCCCCAATGCTGCAATGACAACACTCACACTCGTAAATAAATCCGCTAAAACGTGAAGCAGTGCACTTTTTACATTTAAATTAGAATTGGCCTTAGTCAAAATTAAACCAACGATTCCATTTATCACTAAACCAATCGTACCGACGATTAACATTTGGTTAGGGATGATGTCGATTGGATGAATCATACGGCTTACGGCTTCTGTGATGATAAATATAGGGATAATGATTAACGTTAAACCATTAATAAATGCCGCGATGGGTTCAAATCTCTTGTATCCAAAAGTTTTATTTTTCGTGGCTGCTTTTGTGGCCATGATGGTTGCGATTAGGGAAAGAATCAATGAGAAAGCGTCTGACCCCATGTGAACACCATCGCCCATCATCATCAGAGAGCCTGAAATGAATCCATAGAGGATTTCAATGAAGGCAAAAAATAGGGTTAAGGAAGCAGCCCAAATAAAAAGCTTCATATTTTTTTTATATTTAACAGTATCATTCCTCACATTGTACACTCCCTAAATTATAATTATTATAAATTTATTATAGATAAAACCATGTTACTTGTCAATCTAATTGAGAATTAATTATTATAATTGAGAATAAGTATCAAAATCACTTACCGCTGCCAAGAATTTTTCCTTGTCCCTAAGTGACGTATCAATATTATAATAATTATGTAGTATAATAGATGTTTTTTTCGGAAGGTACATAATGGGGGAGTGAATACTAGATGGAGAAACCGATGATTGGTGTATTACCCTTGTATGATAAAGATAAGGACAGCTATTGGATGCTGCCTGGGTATATGAAAGGGATCGAGGATGCTGGAGGAATCCCGGTCATGTTACCGTTAACCACAGACCAGGATACAATTCTAAAACTAGCGGCTGCTTTTGATGGCTTTTTATTTTCTGGTGGTCAGGATATCAATCCAGAGTGGTATGGTGAAAAAGACGAGTCTTGCGGGGAAATCTGCAGTGAACGCGATGTGATGGAGGCTGCTCTTTTTAAGCATGTAGTGGAACTAGATAAACCCGCTTTAGGGATTTGCCGTGGTCTGCAGCTATTTAATGTCATGTTAGGCGGTACATTATATCAGGATATTCCTACTCAGCTAAGTGGTAGTACCATCAAACATATTCAAAGGCCGCCCTACACGGAACCCGTTCATTATGTTTACATAGAAAGGGATACCGCGCTTTATCCTATTTTTCAAACAGATTCTCTGAAAGTAAATAGTTTACATCATCAGGGAATTAAGGAGATATCGAAACATCTATTGCCTGCAGCAAGGGCTGAAGACGGATTGATCGAAGCGGTTGTCATGCCATCCAAAAAGTTTATCTTAGCCGTTCAATGGCATCCTGAGTTCATCTACCAGTTTGACGATCATCATTTTAAATTGTTTATAGAATTTGTGAAATCATGTAACTAATGACAGTTGAAAACCCCTTTATTGTGTAAGTATTAGAATTCATAAGCGGAAAATTTCCGGCTAATGTATATAGTGGAGGCTAAAGAAGCAGATATAAGCGGAGAAATTCCGATTAACTGCTCAAAATAAGACAAAATCCAAAGATTTAGACCATATAAGCGGAAAAACTCCTCTTATTTTTAGGGAAATACGGGTATTTCCCAATTTAACCGGAATTTTTCCGTTTATTTTTCAAACACAGTGAAATCAACATTCAGTCCATATTGAATTCAAATAGGGTGTCTGGCAAAACCAAAGCAAAAAGAGGTGATTACCAAAAAATGGAAGTCATCTCTGTAATGTTTAAAAAATCACTTTTTATTTCGATAATCCTAAAATTAACTCTTTATAGATATCGAAGAATGCAAAGTAGTAATCTTTGTAGACATATTCATCTGTTTTGTGTGCCATTTTTGTTTCGCCTGGACCAAACATCATGAATGGGAAGTTGTCATCTTTACCACGTAATAAGTTTGATGCATCTGTCACCCCTGGTGAACCTTTAACAGAAATGTCCAAACCTAAGTGTTTTTTACCGAGTTCTTTCGCAAGCTCAATCATTTCAGACTGTCCTGAAGTGAAAACACTTGGTAATGACATGGTCACTTCAACCCTAATATCGGAGCCTTCTTTATTGTATTTGTCAGCTGTTGTCTTGAATATGTCAATCACTTCATCATTATCAAATTCTGGAATCGTACGCACATTTATTTCAGCTACTGCTTTTTCTGGAACTGAATTTACTTGGTTCCCTGCATTAAAAATAGTTGTACTCATAACCAATTTATTTAGAACTTCATTTTTACGATCATCGCCATTCAATTTTTCATCTATTTCTAATAGATATTTCATCAATGGATTAATCGCGTTATACCCTTGGTCAGGCATAGAACTGTGTGCTGCTTCGCCAATAGACGTTACACGCAAGTTAAGTGAACCTTTGTGAGAGTAAATAATCGTGTCATGAGAAGGTTCAGCTACCCATAGATAATTGACATCTTCCATATAGCCTTCTTCGTATAATTTTTTAGAACCAGCGCCGCCGACTTCTTCACCAGTCGTTGCCATAAAACGGACAGTACCATTTTTTAGTTCATTATTTTCTTTGAGTTCAATCATCACTAAAGCAAGGTTGACTAAACCTGCTTTCATGTCATTTGTTCCACGCCCATATAATTTTCCGTCTCTTTCTGTCAATGTGAACGGATCTGAAGTCCACTCGCTCTCATCACCAGGAGAAACCACATCCATATGGCCAGAAACGCCAATGACTGGACTTCCGCTTCCAATTTCAGCCACTAAGTTAACACGAGTGTCTGTAACTGGAACAATTTTAGATTCAATGCCGTATTCTGCAAATAATTCTTTCAAGTAATTTGCCACTTCGATTTCGTTTTCATTAACAGATTTAATCGCAATAATATCAGATAAAATCTTTATCTTATCTTCTTCTGTAAAATGCTTCATACTAAGACCCTCCAAAATTTTATCTGTCTATCCTTAATGAGATACAACTGTATTTTACCCAAAAAGCAGTATATTTGTTGAATTAGCTTCTCAAAAGGCAACGACACCCCGTTGCCTTTTTAGTTATTTACCCCCAAAAATCTTACATTTTCTCCGACGAAAGAACCCGTTAAATCTAGGACTAAATTATGCACGTATAATTTGTTCTTATTACTTTCCTACCGTTATCTCCTTTTCTCAACACTTGCCCATTTCAAAAATGATGCATTTACATAGGATGCACTAACTGATGAAAAAGGAGGGGTATGATAAAGGCGCCAAAAGTTACAAAGTGAGGCGGTGCTTGATATCACAAAAAATATTTAAAGATAGTAAATGAAAGGAGATAAAAATGTCTCAATTAGAAAATGATCAACGCAAGCCATATCAAAGTAAAAAGAAACCGAAAGCGCCTGTAGTGGTGGAAAATTGGTTTGTTCGAATAACTATCGTTGTTTTATATGCTCTATTGTTAACGGGGATGGTGTTTGTCAATGTTAGGGCTGAAAAAACATGGGAATATGTGATTGGCGCTTTTTCTACTGTCAGTTTCGGCTACCTTTTACTAAAAGTGGTTGTTTCTTATTTTTATAACCCTGCAAAACAGGAGCCAAAGAAAGAGTATAAGGTATCTGTTATTATCCCCAATTACAATGAAAGTATCGAATCCGTAAACAAAAGTTTAGCTTGTTTGCTACAACAAGATTACCCCATTCATGAAATTATCTTTGTTGATGATGGAAGTACCGATGATTCCGCTTTTGTTGAAGTAAGTAAAATGGCACAAGTCATTCATTCGAAAAATGACCCTTCATTGCCTAAAATCATCACGCATCAATTTGAAAAAAACAAAGGGAAAAAAGCCGCACAAGCCTGGGGATTTACACATGCTACTGGTGATATTTTCATGCTAGTTGATTCTGATGGATATCTATTCCCGGATGCCGTAAGGGAATTATTAAAACCATTTAATGACGATCAAGTCATGTCAGTCGTCGGTCATATTAACGCAAGAAATGCAAAAGAAAACTTCTTAACTCGATTGCAAGACGTAGTGTATGATAAAGCATTTCGAGTAGGGCGCGGCGCACAATCCGTTACCAATGCTGTTTTGGTTTGTTCTGGTGCCATAAGTATGCATAGGGCCAAAATGGTTGTGGACCATTTGGATGAATTTTTAAGTCCTACTGTAGCTGGGGTTCCTTGTGAAGTCGGCGACGACCGGATGTTAACCGATATCTCCTTGAAATATGGAGGAAAGACAAAATATCAATCGACCGCTGTGTGTCTGACGGACGTACCGAACAAATTAAAACAACTTTTTAAACAACAAGTCCGCTGGGGAAAATCAACCTATTTATTCAGTATTGCCTCCTTGAAACATGCTTGGAAAAAGCCGTTTATGTTAGTGTGGCTTCTTGGTGAAGGATATACGTGGTTCTTTTTTTCCGTATCTCTAACAGCATCTTTCCTTCAATGGACAGAAACATATGCTATGATTTTTGTTTTATACTCTTTAGGATATATGGTCCTCGTTGCCTTTATTAGCGGAGTTTATTACTTTTTTAAAAATCCATTGGTTTATCTGTTTTCTCCGATATTTGCTCTTATTTATATGATCATATTAGTTCCGATTCGAGTTTGGGCGTTAGTAACCATTAATAAAACATCTTGGGGTACAAGATAAGGGGGGGATTTTTTTTATGGCCGAAACAGACCTGAATAACTACAGTCAGTTACATGCTAAATTACAGACAAAAAGTGCGGTTATTGGCGTGATTGGAATGGGCTATGTAGGTCTGCCGACTATGGTATCTAAAGCGAGAGTAGGTTATTCGGTTATTGGGTTTGATGTGGATGAAACAAAAGTCAATCGTATAAATGCGGGCAAAAATTACATTGGCGATGTCCAGGATGATGTTTTGAAACAATTAGTAAACAAAAAGAAAGTAAGAGCAACAAATGACTTTTCTGAACTTCGATTAGTTGATGTCATGGTTATTTGTGTTCCTACGCCGATTGATGAACACAAGCAACCAGATTTGTCTTATATTCAAGACGCAACAGACGAAATTGTGATGAATGCCACCGAGGGTTCATTAGTCATCCTTGAAAGTACAACCTATCCCTCTACAACCGAAGAGATCATTGTTAAATCAATTGAAGACAGAGGATTTAAAATTGGAGAAGATTTCTTTGTTGCCTACTCTCCAGAAAGAATTGACCCGTCAAACGAAGTATATACGATAGAGAATACTCCGCGGATTGTTGGCGGTCATACAGAAAGATGTACGGAACTTGCTCAATTGTTTATTGGCGGAAATGTATTCCCTGTCAGTTCAACGAAAGCAGCTGAAATGGCGAAGGTGTTTGAAAATACATTCCGGTTTGTAAATATTGCCTTGGCGAATGAGCTTGCTGTTATTTGTGACAAAATGGGGTTAGATCCATGGGAAGTAATTGAAGCTGCCAATACAAAACCATATGGGTTCATGGCGTTTTATCCAAGTGTAGGAATAGGAGGACATTGCATACCCGTTGACCCCTATTATCTTTCTTGGTATTCAAAAAAATACAATTACAATACCCAGATAATTGAAGTCGCTGGTGATATTAACGATAGAATGAATTCCTATTCTATTAAAAAAATCATGCAGATTCTAAACTTGCAAGGTAAAACAGTGAAGGGCAGCAAAATTGCCATCTTAGGTGCTGCTTACAAGAAAGATATTGACGATGTTCGGGAATCTCCGGTTTTCCGTTTCTATGAGTCATTAGAAAAGTTAGGTGCTGAGATTGCGGTTTATGACCCTCATGTTGAAAATTTCACATTGGAGGGGAAAATAATCCCCGTTCAAAAGATGAATTACGATAAACTTGGGGAATTTGACGTAGTTGCCTTACTAACAGATCACACCGATTTTGATTATAAAAAAATTGCAACAAACGCAAATATAATCTTTGATACGAAAAACGGTTTTAAAGAAGTGGAGAATTTCAAAGGTAGCTATTATAAATTGTAATAAGTGCCTTATTATTTTCTTTTATAAAAAACTAATAGAGAAGATAAATTATGCAACAAAGTCCATAGTTACTACCCGTATTTTATCGATATACGGGTAGTGACTGGCACTCTTTTTTTTGGCTTAATTAAAACAAGAGAACCACCTACGGTTCTCCACAAGATTTTATTCAATTTTTAATGATTTTTGTATAAGGCTGCCTTTTAGTTTAGCTATGGGATTCGGCCTCTTCATGATGACATCAGATAGTTCTGTAGGGGCTGTTGTTAATAATTCATACCCCTCCCTGGTCACAAGAATCGTGTCGGAGTGCCTGTAACCTCCAACTCCATCAATATAAATACCGGGTTCTATCGTGATCACCATATTTTCTTCCAAAATTTCATTACTGCCTTCCGCGATAAAAGGTGCCTCATGGTTCCCCAGGCCCACACCATGCCCCGTTCGATGCAGCAGATTTTCACTTAATCCATTCTTGATAAGATAATTCCTTGCTTCGGAATCGACATCAGCTGCTCTCGCCCCGGCTTTCAAAACTTTCAATGCCCTTTGCCGGGCAGTCATCATGAGGTGGAATAACTCTTCCTCTTCGTCTGTCGGATTTTCAAGGAAAAAGGTTCGTTCACATTCGGAGGCATATCCGTTTATTCTAAAATAAGCCATCGCCACGTTCGGTCCTGAACCCAACCGATCACCTAAGTTGGGAATACTATGTGGCATGGAACTAATGGGTGCTGGCCAAACGGCAGTCAGGAGTGAAGTCGTGATGGGATCAAATTGCTTTGTCCGAATGAGCTCGGTTTGGACGCTTCGTGACAAGGCGAATGGTTCAATGACAGTAGCCCCTTTATAAACGGATTTAAAAATCATTTCCATTGCTCTATCTGAGATCCTTGCACTCGATCTAATTTTTTCAAGCTCGTATGGACTTTTTAGTTTCCGTTGTTCTACGATTAGCTGACTTGGAACCAGTTCCTTTGCTTTGATTTTTAAAAATACTTCCGCTTTCACATTGTCCTCTATTCCCGTTCTTCCAAATCTTTTAATAAAATCATTCAATACCTCATTCCAGTTTTCTCCAACCGGTGAAGGATAATCCCAATAGGTGATAACCTTACAATCTATAATTCCTTTATAAACATGGGATTCTTCGAGTTTTGGCACCACTAATACGGGCTGTTGATCGGGAGATATAACGAGAAAAAATGGTCGTTCTTCCGGTTTATAGGTAATATTGGTAAAGTACCAGATATCCTCTTCAGCAGTGATGATGTAGGAATCTATAGAGTGTGTTTCCAGTGTCTTTTGAAGGCGACCTATTCTATATAGCAATTCTTGTTTCAACATATATAAATTCTCCCTTTGCTAGAAGTTTTCTTCCCTTGACTTTATTTTAAAAAATCAAAATAATGAAGAGAAATACCTAAAATCACTTCTATTAATACCTATTAGGTATTGATGATAGGAAGGAAGAACGTATATGGAACTGAGGCATATCCGATATTTTCTGGCACTTGCGGAGGAATTAAACTTTGGTCGAGCAGCGGAAAGGTTACACATCGCCCAACCGCCTCTTAGCAGGCAAATTCAGGAGTTGGAGGAGGAAATTGGTGCCCAATTGTTTTATCGGACAAAGCGGTATGTTGAGTTGACAAACGCTGGAAAGGTGTTTCTGAACAAGGCATATCAAATCCTTGATCAAGTGGAACAAGCATGCGTTATTACGCGATTATCCTCCACCGGGATGGAAGGTGAATTAAGAATGGGTTTCACTGGAACAGTCCAGGATCTGATTCCTTTCGTTCAAAAATACCTTGAACTTCATCCTCAAGTAGGGTTTGCATTTCACCAACTGAGTACAGCCGATATAGTCAAAGCATTAAATGAAAAAAGGATTGATATCGGTATCGTATCCGCTCCAATCAATAGCAGTAAACTTCATGTAAGGCCGATAAAAAAAGTGCGTTTTAAGGCTGCATTACCGGAGAATCATCCCCTAGCAAACAAACAGTCCATTTACATTCGTGATTTGGCAGACGAAACCTTTATCATGACACCTAAATCCGCAGGTGTTTTGTATTACGATACGTTTATGAGCATTTTCCAAAGGGCGGGATTCGCACCCAATATAAAGATTCAGGCCAATGACCTTCAAACTGTTTTGGCGCTGGTTGCTGCCGGCATGGGAGTAGCATTGACTCCATCCCCGATGATTCCTGCAGATAGGGTCATACTACGTAAAGTGGAAGACATAAATGTTGCGGTTGAGGCATCCATTGCGTGGAGGAAGGATCATAACTCTGAGATAGTAGACAAATTCCTTCCATTCTTTTTTGAATTTTATCATAATGAATTCCAATTTAAAGACAACTAACAATCGTTGAGAATACCATGGGACGGTTCATATGGCACAAAAAAGCCAAGAGAACCGTCCCCGTGTATTTTCCTATAATATTAATCTTCCAATTGGAAGGTATGGCTGAAATGGACTTGGCCATTTTCATCCTGAATTTCGACCGTTGCTTTCTGGGTGGCTGGGTCGATACGGAATACGCCAAAGTTGAAGAAGTTTCCTTCGGCATATAACCGTTCAGGCCCGAAGGTTGGGTCCAATGTTCCTGGATTAATCTTCACAGCGCCAATCGGTCCGCTGATCAATTCGTTATAATCCGTTTTCCCATCATGATTGGCATCATATTTGATGACTTCTGCAAAGTGAACGTCAGTTGTAACGAAGAAAACGTTCTTGATTCCATTTTCGATGATAAAATCAGAGATTTCCTTGAACTCCTGCTCAAACCCTGTTGGATCATTCGGATTGACATTGTCGCCGTTGGCCCATCCGTCTCGCGACATGGCTTTACCGGTTGGAATGGAGATCGGAACAGAGGACGCAACCAATTTCACCTTTGCGTCTGATTCAAGCAGCTGCTGCTTCAGCCATTCTACTTGTTCGCCCCCAAGCATGGTTTTATCAGGTCCATCAGCCTGCGTGTTTGGAGAGCGATAGCCCCGGTTGTTTAACATCATCATATCCATCGTATTGCCCCAAGAATACTTGTGATACAGTTTGTCTGCGTCGCTGCGTTGATTGGAGATGGGCCAGTAGTTTTTAAACGCGCGTAATCCGGTTGGCGTCAGCGGCTCGGATGGTCCTGAAAAGTCATTGATGACTTCATGGTCGTCCCAGGTCGCAAAGGTTGCTGTTTTTTGCAGGAGGCTGCGGAACCCTTTATCCGTCCTTATTTCTTTATACTTTGCCCAGAAATCCTCTACCTTTTGTGAAGGTGGATTCGGTACAGCCGGGGTAGGGCTGTCGGCATAAATGGTGTCACCGCTGTACAGGAAGAAGTCTGGATTTAAGGCTGACATCGCTTCGAACGATTTATATGGCGGTATCTCGCCATGGCCGCCCGTATCACCGCCCCAAACCATCGTCAATGGCTTTAGGCTGTTTTCTGCCGGTGCCGTTTTAAAGGAACCAGTTACGGTATGCTTGCTGGAAACCGCATGTGCCCGGTAATAATACTTGGTGTCGGGTTTTAATCCGTTCACTTCGACCTTTACGGTAAAATCGTTCTTGATCTCCGCCGCGCTTGTTTTAACAATGGTATTATGTTTGAACGTGCTTTCTGTTGAAATTTCAAATTGCACGTTGGCTTTGGCGTTCGTCCTGGTCCATAGGATGGCGGAAGAATCGGTCACATCACCGCTTGCCACCCCGTGTGAGATAAACGGCTTGTCCAGTATGTTCACCAGCAGGTCGGTATTGTTGGTGAACTGGCCGTCGACACCAAGAGAGAGCAAGGAGATCATGTCATCTTGGGAGTTGACAGTCCAAGGATGAACGAGCAGCTGGTTTTGATGCGCCGCTTGCATCAACTTTGGAACCACCAGTTCTTTGCTGGGGCCCACGCCAGAAGCATAGTCGGAAACCCGTTTCATTTCCTGAAATACGTCTTTGCCTGCCAGCATGCCTCCCGTATAAAGCTGTACCAGTTTTACGTTAGGGGCAAGTGTTCTTAATTTGCGAAGGCTTTCCTCACTGAACGATTCGAGGAACAGTTTTTCCTGATCCAGGACATTGGTTTTTTTCAAGATTTCAATTACTTTCTCTTCCATTCCAGGATAAACATTGGGTGCCTTTGTTTCCATATAAAGGCCGAACTTTCCGTTTCCGTGCTGCTTGACATAATTGATGGCTTCCTCAAGGGTTGGAACTTGCTGTCCTATGTAAGCCGTTTTTGCCTGATCGGGATGGGCTTGATTGAACCAAGAGCCCGCATCGAGACGCTTGATCTCTTCGAGGGTAAAATCCTTTACCCGCCATGGTGCCCGGTTCGGATATAGCTCTTCGACATTGGTGGTCCGGTTTAAGGTTTCATCATGCAGGGCAATCAATTGGCCATCCTTGGTCATTTGTAAATCGAATTCGACATAATCGGCCCCCATGGTCATGGCCTGTTTGTAGGCCACAAGTGTGTGTTCTGGGCCATAGGCAGAGGCACCACGATGGGCAATGACCGCGACATCGGAGGTAAGCGGCTTTAAGGTGGATTGTCCATTGTCAGTAGCTGAAATTTCAATCGGTTTGGCTAAAACGGCATAAGGGGCTGCTACTGAAACCGACAGCGAGAGAGTGGCAAGGCCGGCAATCAAACTTTTCTTCATCTTTCCATCATCTCCTATAAAATTATGTCTTCGACTATAAACATATAGGAGGAATGTTGAGTGATAGTTAATAGAGTTTGAATAAACTGTAAACTGGAAAAAACAGTTATTTCTTCTTATATAAAATAATAGAAATCCTGAATTTTATAGGTTAAATGACCTGCAATCGATAGGTTTATAATCTTAGGCGAAATAAATTTCTTTGGGTTAACACTTGAACTCTCCAAAACAAAAAAACAAATTCCTATTTGGAATTCGTTTTTTTTGTGGGCCTTCTGGAAAACCGGCCCATGGCAGTGAAGCAAAGCCATTTTCTATTGAAGGGAAAAATGTATAATGAATATTTATCCCGCCAGTTAACTTGCTATAAAAATAAAGTTGGAGAGTTGGCAGTATGTTTTGCACAACACTCCAACTTTGTATAACTTAATGATATTTCTTGATTAATTCAACGAATTCATTAACGAAACCTTGTAGGAATTCTACTGTTCCTTCATTCAGTTTACCATTTTCATCTAATAATTCATGTACAGAACCAATATATGCTTCTGGTTGTTGAACAACGGGCATATTTAAAAATGAAAGTACTTGACGTAAGTGATGGTTTGAACCGAATCCAGCAAGAGCACCTGGAGATTGGCTAATGATTGCTGCAGGTTTTCCACTCCAAACACTTTCTCCATAAGGGCGTGATGCTACATCAAGTGCATTTTTTAATACAGCAGGGATAGAACGGTTATATTCAGGTGTTACAAATAATACCGCGTCTAATTCTTTGATTGTATTACGGAATGCAGTATATTCTGCAGGAGTTCCTAGGTCTCCTTCAAAATCTTGGTTAAATAATGGTAGGTTGCCAATTTCAACAAACTCTGTTACATATCCTTCTGGGAATAAAGGGGCTACGTTATTAGCAACTTGTTTTGAAAAAGAATTTTTACGAAGACTACCAACGATAATACCAACTTTTGTCATACTACTTATCCATCCTTCTATTTTATTTTGAATTCAATATAATTACCTTGAGTTCGAGATAATTATATTGAATTCGAGATAAATTAGCAAAAGAAATGCTTTAACGATTAAAGCAATTTGCTATAAGACTTGTTAACAATATGAGAGACAGTAGTGTTCTTTGTCGTCATTGTAGTTTTTACTGTCATAGGATAATACTCGTTAAATTTTCCTCCTAATTTATAGTAGGCGAAAATTGACAGGTTGGGCTTTTTCATATATATTTGCCTTTAATTCGAGATATTTAGGAGTGAGATAAATGATTCAGAGATTTCCGGCAGCATCTCGTTACTCTGTAAAAAATGATTGGTTAGAGAGCAATCTTAGTTTTTCATTTGGTGAGTACTATGATGAGGAAAATATCCAATTTGGTCCACTTCGTGTTTTTAATGATGACACAGTACAAGCAGGAAAAGGATTTGGCATACATCCACATAGGGAAGCGGAAATTGTATCGATTGTATTGCATGGTCAATTAAAGCATGAAGATAGTCTGGGGAATAGTGGGGTATTACGATTTGGAAATGTTCAGCGTATGACGGCAGGAACTGGTTTACTCCATTCTGAAATGAATCCTTCTTTAGAAGAGGAAGCAAGCTTTTTACAGCTATGGTTTATACCTTCCAAAAAGCAATTACCTCCTTCCTATGAGGATATTTCTTTTAATGTTGATTCAATGAGGAATAAGTTGTTACCAATTGTTTCTTCAACCCCAACCAATGGGGCTGCGGAGATTCATAGTGATGTTACATTATACTTATGCAAATTGGATGCAGGAGAAGAGATCTTCTATCAACAAGAACAAGGAAGAAAGATGTATGTCTTTGTGATTGATGGAGAGCTAATTTTAGAAGAAGATGTTGTTGTTGGAAAAAGAGACAGTGCACGTATAACTGCACGAAATGAACTTACTTTAAAGTCAACAAAAGAAACCGTCTTTTTATTGATAGATTTGGGTGGTGCCTAATATGTTATTGATTCGTCATTCGATTGGAAGCCGACTCTTTTATCAAACAGATGAATATGAGATTCATCCAGAACATGATAAGTGGGTCATTTTTATGAAAGTATCCGATGAAGATTCCAAAGATATCATCAAATTTAAAGAGGAATTAAATCTATTTGATGTGGAGAAAAACCAAAAGACTTGGTATTATACATCGGATGGTAATGTTGAGTTTAACAAGGAAAAGTCCACAATTACGATTATTGTAGATCATAAAACAGTATATCCAGTTTAATAAATATTAACTTGAATTTAAAGAATGCATTGGATGTAGGATCTCGTCCTTATGGAGCAAGCGAATGGAATCGAAAATCGTCAGCAATTATTAGCCAATCCCCATAAAGGCCGACTTTTCCGTTTCCGTGCTGCTCCACATAATCGGTACCTGAAACTCCAAAACTTCATTTAAAGAAAATGCCTGTCACTACCCGTAATTTGTCGATTCTTCTCGACATGATTCGGGTAGTGACAGGCACTCTTTTTAAGCTTTAATATTCAAGAAATCTACCATTTGTTGATTAATATAATCAGGCTTTTCAATATTGGTTCCATGTCCCACTCCAGGAATGGATATGGTGGAGATGTGAGGGATTAGTTGTTTTGCTCTTGCAAATACTCGTGTTGGATTATAAATGACTTCCTTGTCACCAATGATGAGTAATGTAGGTACAGTAATATTCATTAACTCTTCATCACGATAAACAGATGGAATCAGGACTTTATATTTCCATCCAAATCCTACAATCCCATGATAAAACTGCTCAATGAGATGATGACTGACCATATGGAGATTGTCTTTATTAATAAACCATTTTGCACAAAAGTTAATGATTACCGAACGTGTACGAATGATGTTAGCAGCTAACAAACGAATTCCAAATTGTTTGGTGAAAGGAGCAAAGGATGCTGCTGGAGCCAATAAGATCATTTTTTTGACCCGATGCTGTGCGCTTATGGCGAGATTAAGTACATGCCAACCTCCATTAGAATGTCCGATAAAATAGGCTTGATCGATATGTAGTTTGTCCAACAGTGATGTAAGCCAATTGACATAATCTTTTCTCTCTTTAAAGTGCGCTTTTGGGATACTTCGATTAAATTCACCGATAACATCTACTGCATATACACGAAACGTTTGCGTTAAAACTTCGACATTCGGATACCACATGGTTGCACTAAAACCAAATCCATTCAGCAAAATGACAGGTTCGCCGTCCTCTGGTCCTGAAACAATAACATGCGTACTTCCGTATTCCGTTTCCACATATAGCGATTCAAAAGGAACGGGCCATAATGATAATGTGTTCTCATAGGAAGCCATATAATTTTGTGCAAGCTGACTATTTTTAAATAGCTCATGATTTTGCATGATCCGTAACCACCTCCTATTAATAAAGGACAAAGATTAGTCGGTCCGGGACTGGGATCACTAAATCCCGGTACCTGCCCAATCTAAAGAGATAACACTGGTTTTCCCTTAATTTACTATTTTGAATTTAACAATAATAATCTCCATCTACAACATAAAAATAGAATTCTTTATGCTTGAATTCGGCAATGGCAATTTAACGACTTTCTTAAATTCCCAATTCCAACTTAAATGAACATGACAGATTTAGTGGAAGGACAATTATCTAAAAAATAAAAAAGCCCGGCAGATTCAGAAGTAACACTCATATGAATGAGTGCTTTTTTGTTTAAATGTACAGGCAACGGCCTATACAAGCACCTCTTTTTACTCATAGTTTGAAGAGAATGTATACATTTAACAAGGAGGAACAGCATGTTTAGTTTAACCGGGCAAGAGATTAGTCATTTTCTTTTTGCTATGGGCTGCTTATTAGCATGTGCCCATCTATTAGGATTTTTAGCAGAGAAAATCTTTATCCCTCGTGTCATTGGGGAAGTTGCAGCAGGATTGGTGTTGGGTCCAACATTACTGGGACATTTTTTTCCCGAAGCGTTCAAGTGGCTATTTTTAGGATTTGAAGCAGAACCCAAACTTTTTGCACTTCTGTACCAACTTGGTTTGTTGCTGCTAATGTTTAGTAGTGGATTAAAATTCCAGACTCATTTCAGTAAGGAAGATGCCAAAATCACTTCTTTCCTGGTCATTGGTGCAACAATACCAGCTTTTATAGTTGGCTGGCTTGCAGCAGGAATGTTTAACATTACCCCCTATTTAGGAACAGCCAACAGTGCGATCGCCTTCAAGATTGTCATTGCCATTGCTATAGCCATCACATCGATTCCCGTCATATCAAAAATTTTTAATGACCTAGGAATCATGCACACGCGTTTTGCAAAAATTGTCATTGCCTGTGCTGGGATTCATGACATTTTTCTATGGGTTGCCTTAGGTTTAGCCACTGCTATTGCAAGTCAAACAGGGGTGATAACAGTAGGGTCTGCTGCTCAAAGCGTGGGCATCAGTTTAGCATTTATCGTAGGGACACTCCTGCTAGGCTATCTCCTGTTTAAAAAATTTACCATCATAAAACAAAATTTGCTATTTCGGTCGTCAAATTTAGGGTACTTTTTGTTTATCATGTTTATGCTTGCATCTCTAGCCGGGAACTTGCATGTAGAAACCATCTTTGGTGCACTATTGGCAGGAATTGTAGCAAAATTGGCGTTGCCACAGGCTGTGTCTCAAAGGGTAGAACAAGGTGTTAGTAATATTTCTTTTTCATGGTTCATTCCTATCTACTTTGCAACGGTAGGCCTGCAATTAGACCTGGTTAAACACTTTAATCCATTATTTTTCTTGGGGTTTCTGTTATTCGCAACCCTTACTCAAACCATTGCGGTATATGTTACATCTCGCATGATTAAACTCGATCGACTAACTAGTTTTAATCTTGGCATCGCCATCAATGACCGGGGAGGTCCGGGAATTGTTTTGTCTTCGGTTGCTTATGCAAGCGGCATCATTAATCAAGAGTTTTTTGCCGTACTTGTCATGTTAGCTTTAGTGACTTCTTGGATACCAGGAACTTGGTTACGGATTGTCGTCAATAAGGGATTGAGATTAATGCCGGGTGATGAAAATATGACACCTACAAAAAGAGAGGATATTGTGGATGCAAAAATAATAAATTAAGTGCATGATTCAAAAAGCTTGATTGAAAGCAGGTCCGTTTTCATGATGAACGATCATGAAGACGGATTTTTTCTTATTTGTATTGCCTTAAATACGAGTTCATTGAGACCAAATTTGTACATAATTTCATGTTTTGGAACGATAGAAGCAATGACAAATGTCCAGTAATTGAAAAAATAACCCCCGAAAATGGGGGTTAAAAAAGTTAGAATCCAAAAGGCCCAGTTGGACAACACGGATTAACTGGTACTCCGCACATAGTATGTGTTTCGCAGCATTCATTCACACATGATTCGGTATGTGGGAAATAGTGCTGATGGTTAACGTGAAGCTTATTGACGGTAGTGGTGTGAGAAGGGTGTAGATGTGTAACGACCCTATTAAATAAATTTGTTTTAACGTACTCTCTCCCCGGTGAAACTAGTGGTGGATCATATTCAGTTGGGAAGCATTGAGGCGGACAGTACTCGGGACATGGTGGTGGTGGACAGTACTCTTGACACGGTGGCGGGCAGTATTGTGCTGGGAATGATTGAATGGGTGCCATCTGCATCGGCATTATATTCGGAACCACGTTCGGCATCATATTTGGAACCATGTTTGGTAGCATATTTGGTGCTACGTTTGGCAAGGCATTCGGCATGACATTGGGCATCATATTCGGCATTCCACTTTGTCTATACATCATAAATCTCCTCCATGTGCATTTGTCTTGATACATCATTAGTCTATGTGTAGTTTTCTTGTGCCGACTAGTTAAACACCTAATCATAAAATAATTCCATGCACACTACGAAGACATTGGACTATCTATTTGTACAAATACATCATAAGATAAGAGGGCTAAAATTAACTGAATAGTGAAGGTGGCACATACACATTTGTAACCAGCTATTCAGTCGGAATGATCTATTGAATTTACTATTTCCCAATCGCTGTTTACGTCTTTAGTGGCGATGTTAGGCGAAAATCCACTAGGATTTCGCCGTTAGCCACGACCAATCTCATCGTTCAACTTCGTGCGATATTTGTCCCTCCAAGTTTTCGCGTCTTTCACTAGTTCGTCGCAGAAAGCAGCCACGTCCACACCCGTTAGGTCTGTAACTTTCTTGCCTTCCGCGGCACCTTCCTCAAAGAGGTCGAGAATACCGCCAAAAATACGGCTGATGTCTTTCCAGTCGGTGGGACCACCAGAGGTCCACATATATTTTTTGATCGCGTTGTAAGCGTTGCTGTACTCACTTGGAAGTGCCTTCGCACGCGCCTCTATCGCTTTCCATTCCCGCTTGTCATCCAGACTTCCAATCATTTTTTCAAAAATACTCATATAATTTCTCCTTTTGATTTTATTTTTGTTTTAAGTTCGTTAATTTTGCTTGAGACAAATTCCCATTTTCTCCAAAAAAGTTCAAGTTGCTCTTGGCCTGCTGTGTTGAGTGTGTAAAATTTTCTCGGCGGTCCCATATTGGATGGCTTTTTCTCGATGTCCACCAGATTGTTTTTCTCAAGCCTCATGGTAATCGTATAAACTGTTCCTTCAACTACATCAGTGAATCCAAGTTCTCGCAGCTGTTGCGTGATTTCATAGCCATACGTTTCGCCACGGCTTATGATTTCAAGCACACAACCCTCAAGCACCCCTTTCAGCATTTCTGTAATATTTTCCAAATTTGTCCCTCCATTTGTATTTCACACTATGTTATTCAGTACTCGGGTATTTTGTGATACTGATATCCAGTAATACTGACTACCGGTATATAGTAACGCAGAGTAGTGTCGTTTGTCAAGAATATGAAGCCCGTAATTACGGGCTTCATAGGCGAAAAAGAACAAGAAGCTGCAAGAAAAGCTGAAAAAACCAAAGAGAAGTAGCTAAAAAAGCTGAAGAAAATAAAGAAGAGGTTATAGTTCTATAATGATAGGGTGTACCATTTTGGTTCACCCCTAAAAAAGTGCCAGTCACGCTCCGTAATTTGTTGATTTTTAGTCGACATTATTCGGGTAGTGAAGGCACCCCATTTATTTTAAAACTACCCAATCATAATTTTTCCTTTTGGATAACGGAAAGCATCAGGCTTTCTACGCATAGTTACTGCAAAGGCAATCGTCAATGGTCCAACCCTTCCTGCAAACATGGTGAAAATAATTATACATCTGCCAATGGGGGATAATTCTGGAGTCAATCCCATAGAAAGTCCAACAGTACCAAATGCGGATGTCGCCTCAAATAGTATCATTAAAAAATCTTTTCCAGGTTCAGTTATGGTTAAAAACATGGTAACGGTTAATACAAGAAATAACGCACTTACTGTTACCGTGAGTGCCTTATAAATCGTTTCATATGCAATCCGTTGACGGAAAAGAATAACATCCTCTTTCCCGCGAATTTGTGACCAAACAGCCCCAATTAAAGTAGTAAAGGTCGTTGTTTTAATACCACTCCCTGTTGAACCAGGTGATGCACCAATAAACATAAGGAAAATGATCAATAATAAGGTTGATTGAGTTAAATCTGGGATGTTCAGTGTATTTGCACCTGCTGTTCTAGGCGTTATGGATTGAAATAAAGACGCAAGAATTTTCCCGGTAAAAGATAATGGTTGTAACGTTTTATCATTAGAAAACTCCAATAACAAAATTAAAAAGGTTCCACCTACCACCAAAATAGAGCTAGATACCAAAACGACTTTTGTGTGTAAAGATAATCTTTTTGTTTTTCTATATTCAAACAGTTCATTCATCACAATAAATCCAATCCCACCAAGGGTTATTAATGCACAAACCGTTAAAGAAACTGTTGGATCATCGACATAACCAGTTAAACTGCGAAATTCCCCCATTAAATCGAATCCCGCATTATTAAAATTTGAAATGGAATGAAAAATACCGTAATAAATTGCCTTTTTAAGGGGCATATCAAATGAAAACCGAATGGCTAGTAACATAGCCCCCAGTATTTCAATTACGGCAGTGAATATTAATATACGCTTTGCCAACCTTACAATCCCATCCATTGACAAATTGTTTAAAGATTCTTGAAGTAAAATTCTTTCTTTCAAGGAGATTTTTTTTCCAAAAAGGAGGGCAAATAAAGTTGCAATTGTCATAAAACCAAGCCCGCCAATTTGAATTAGGGACAAAATGACCCATTGTCCAAACATTGTAAACGTAGTTCCTGTATCCACTACAACTAGTCCTGTAACACATGTTGCGGAGGTGGCTGTAAACATAGCATTTAAAAAAGAAAGACCTTGTCCATCCACTGTTGAAATCGGCATAGTCAACATTATGGCTCCTATTAGGATCAGGGTTGCAAATCCTAAAACAAGAATTTTAGGAGGGTCTAATTTAAATTTTTTCTCCAACGGTTATCCCTCCCGAACATGTTATAAAAAAAAGACCCATTTTAGAAAATGCGATTTTTGTATAAATCCACAAAAAAAGCACCTTCAAATAAGGTGGTCTTTTGACCTCCTTCGCTTTTGCCGACGAAGTTAGCTGACGGGTAGGATGGCGAAAGAGTGTCATCCCTTCTACAAAGAGTAGAATTAACCCCAAAAAATTGGGTCCTCCGTTCCCATAATGGGATTAGGCATTTAAATTGTACTTTTATGGTTAAATACTACAACTAGCAATGAAAGAAAGTAAAGGTGCAAAAAACAGTAAAATATCCTGGTTTAGTTCAATTTCTGTCAAAAACATGATTAAATGCATTATTTTCTACACCATACTTATTATTTTTAAAACTTTCGTTATTTTGGATTCACTTAAATATGTAACACAATGTATGTCCATTCAAGCTATATTCGGAGGAAGCCGGTCTGGTGATAAAAAGCCCGTTTAAATGCATGAAATAAAATTTTTCAACGTATAAGTATTAGGAAGAAATTTTGTGGCATAAGAGGAGGTTTCATTTTTGTGGAATCATTCTGGCAGTAAAAATGGCCCTTTCAATTTGTATAGTTATTATGTTGGATATAATCCGCCAACTTCAGTGAATCATTATTCCAAATATCCCAGGATTCACAACAAAGCTTTCCTGAGTCCGTTTACTTATATTGTGGGTGATGTAACCATTGGGAGTAATACCTATGTCGGTCCATTTGTAAGTATCCGGGCCGATGAAGGAACTCCATTTTACATTGGCAGCAATAGCAATTTGCAGGATGGTGTTATTCTTCATGGCCTTAAAAATAGATATATGGAGAAGGATCATAACAACTATTCTATCTATATCGGAAATAAGGTTTCCTGTGCTCATGGTTCATTGATTCATGGCCCTAGTCGGATTGATGATGACGTTTTTGTCGGCTTTAAAGCCATTGTTTATAACGCTTTGATAGGGGAAGGGAGCTTTATTTCTTCAGGAGCGGTTGTAACGAATGGAGTGGTAGTGCAACCAAATCGGTTTGTTCCTCCGGGCGCTTCTATTGATACCCAAGAAAAGGCAGACCGATTATCACCCGTGCCTCAAACAGAGGAGGAGTTTGCCAAAGAGGTACAAAGAGTTAATCAAGAATTTCCAGCGGCATACTCCATATTTTTTGGGAAAAATAAATGTACTTGCGGACTGGCTTGTTAGTTTTTGGACAGGGTAACATCGTGGCTATGTCCATAAAACTCTTAGTATAAACTTTGTCATTAATCTATTTAGCTGTTTTATTTGATAGCTAGAAGAATAAATATCTGGCCGGATTGGAATAAATAATCTAAGGAATATAGATGAAAAATCGAAGGATGATTTCCGATGATTTATATTTATAATGATTATGGCGGAACCCATACGTCTTCTTTGGCTGCTGCCTATCATTTAAAGCAATTGCCCCAATCAGAAATGAAGCTAACTAAGGATGTCATATTAAACGTAAAATATTTTAACAAGCTTACAAAACAGGATTTTGGAAAGCTGATTTTTCACGGGATTGATGATGACGGGAACTCTGTTTATACAATCGGGAGAAAAAGGAATAAGTATGTGGTGCCAGCATTGAAAGAAATGATTTTAATACTAGAGGAAAAATTCCAAGTTGATGAAAAAATAGTCTTTTCAAACACCTCACCGACTGTTCCATTTTTGATGTCAATGGGGGGATTTTTTTCAAGAGGGTTAAAGATTGACTTTATTGGTGTACCGTTATTAGTGATAGGTGCCAAACAATGCTGTGATAATATTTTTAGGCTGGTGGAAAATACGAAACGGATGGGCAGTACATCTTTTAATGAAAATGTGATTATCTTGGATAATGAGATGTTTAAATAATGTTGTTTTTAGAGGGACTTGATCATTTAGGTTGAAGAAAATTAGGAATCCTATAAATTATATGGTAGAATGTGTTTACCATTTGAAATACTGTTTTCATGTTCCCCACTCATCAGTGAGTGGGGTTTTTTGTTTTTTAGAAAAATAAAAAACAGGCTCTAAAAAAAGAGCCTGTCCATATTGTCATTGTTATTAAGCCTTACGAACGTTAGCGGCTTGAGCTCCACGTTGGCCTTGCTCAACATCAAAAGTCACTTCTTGACCTTCTTCTAATGTTTTATACCCTTCGCCTTGGATAGCTGAGAAATGAACGAATACATCTTCTCCACCTTCACGTTCGATGAATCCGAAGCCTTTTTCGCCATTAAACCATTTTACTTTACCTTTTTCCACGTTGTTGCCTCCTAGTGTGTTAGAACACACAATGTATTACTATCCTTGCTCTCAGTGATCATCAAGACGAAAAGTTTTACCTATACTATCCTTTACACCGAACAAAAATAATTCTCTTTAGAATAGCATTTATCGAAATGGTTTGCAAGGAACCATAAAACTTTAACTATGCACCCGTTGAACAAGAAAAAGCGATTACCAAATGGAAACGCATTACTCGTTTGTTCAAAACCGAGTTAAACTTGCGCAAACTATTATTTTCCATATTTCCGAAAAAACTGAACACTATAGTTGCAATTATTCAGATTTGTCGTACAATGAAGTAGACAAATTCATATTTCGTTTCGCACTAGGGGAGCTGTAAGGCTGAGAAGCAGGTGAAATTCCTGCTGACCCTCATGACCAGAACTAGGTAATGCTAGCGTGGGGAAGTGCAAGTGACTTCATTTTTTTCTGTATATTCTTTATGACATTCACTGCATCTTCCTATTTGGAGATGCAGTTTTTGTGTTTTTTGGAGTATACATCCCCTAACCAAAAGGGCGAAACGGACAGAAAAAATTTTAGGAGGAAGATAGAATGCAAGGTTTAAGTTGTGGAACAAGTAGAATCGTAGGGTGTCGTTTTTCCATCTATCCAATGACAGATAATTTTGTTGAGGTGATTCTAAAGGCATTAAACGAGGTCGATACAAGCAAGGTTTGGATGGAAACGGATGATGTAACAACGTGTATTAGAGGGCGTAGTGAACACGTTTTTGATGTAGCCAAGGCTATTTTTATTCATGCTGCTAAAACGGGTGTACACGTTGTTTTCAATGGAACATTTTCTGTCGGCTGCCCTGGAGATAGCCAAGGGGATAGTTATATGTCAGAGAATGATGAACGCTTGAATGAAGAAGCATCCAGCAAAGAAAAAGTAGAGGTGGCTACTCACTTTGCTCTCTATCCGATGAACAATCCAGACTATATGCAGATTATCGCAGACCAGGTAGAGGTAGCAAAGGGGCACGGAACTTTCACCAAGGGCATTCATTATGCGTCTCGCCTTGATGGGGATGCCAATGATGTTTTTAAAACCCTAGAGCAAACCTTTGTTAACGCTTCTAAAACACATGAACGCAGTCATGTGACGATGACGGCAGCCATCTCAGCGAACAGCCCGTCAAAAAAGGATAAATAAACCTATTACATAGGTAAAGATTAAGGAGTTCATCAAATGACAACGAAATGGAATTTACGTGAAATTGTGCTTATGGCGATACTTGGTGTCGTATTTGCCGTCATTTACCTATTCTTTTTCACCGTTGGCACAGGCCTTACCAACATCTTAACACCGTTTGGCTTGGGGCCTTTTGGATATGAAGTGATATTCGGGATATGGTTTATTGTTTCGATTATTACGGCTTACATCATTCGCAAGCCTGGAGCGGCACTCATTTCTGAAACCATTGCCGGGGGTGTCCAAGTGTTATTAGGGTCACCGGCAGGTCCGATGTTAATCGTTTCTGCTTTAATTCAAGGACTTGGCGCTGAGGCTGCTTTTGCTGCAACAAAATACCGAAATTATTCTAAGGGTGTTCTAGTGGCTGCGGGCGTTGGTCCAGCAGTTACCAGCTTTATCTGGGGCTTATTTCATTCTGGATATATCGCTCTATCCCTCCCTCTGCTTAGCTCGATGCTGATTGTTCGTGTGATTAGCGGGGCCTTGATTGCTGGTCTATTAGGAAAGTGGATCACTGAAAAATTAGCAGATACAGGAGTGCTGAGAAGCTATGCGCTAGGAAAGGAGTGGCAGGCAAAACGTGAGCATAAAGCATCATAAGCCACTCCTCTCAGTAGAAAATTTCTCGTTTGGCTATGATTCTGATAAGGAGCCGCTTTTAAAAGATCTGACATTCTCTATTCATCAACAAGAAACGATTCTATTCATAGGCCCAAGCGGTTCCGGGAAAAGTTCGCTTTCTCTTTGTTTAAATGGCCTTTATCCTGAAGCTGTTGAAGGGTGGGCAAAAGGAGAAATTCGTTATAACGGAACGCCTTTGAGTCATTTTAAAAAGGGAGAAATCTACAAAGAAATCGGGGTTGTTTTTCAAGATCCTGAAAGTCAATTTTGTATGGTTACGGTCGAAAATGAATTAGCGTTTACGTTAGAAAATATAAAAACACCACGAGAAGAGATGACCCGGAAAATTGACGACATTTTAAGTGACGTTGGGCTCACCGAAGAAAAACATAGGCCCATCCATGAATTATCAGGTGGGAATAAGCAAAAGGTCGCTCTTGCCTCTGTTCTTCTCTTACATCCAACGTTATTGATCTTGGATGAACCGACAGCGAACCTTGATCCAGCTTCTCGGTTAGATTTTATTGAATTAATCTATTCATTAAAACAAGAGCGGGGTTTTGCCCTGTTGATTATTGACCATCAGTTAGATGATTGGCTTCCTATGGTAAACCGGGTAATGGCCATCAGTAGTCGTGGTAACATTTTGTTAGAAGGAAAACCACAAGATGTATTTTATAACGAGGCGAAAAATCTGAAAGAAGAAGGGATTCATCTCCCTAGAATCGTGGAAACCGTTCTTGATCAACAGGAGGGAAAGGTCCTTGAAAAGAATCGTCCCCTATCCGAGGAGGACCTAGGATCATGGATGAATTTCACTGGCCAGACGCCAAGCCTTGTTAGTGGAAAAATTCAACCATTCGATACATGGTCTAACGAAGCGAGTGAGGTATTATCCATAAGGAATATCTCATTTTCTAGGGGAAAGCAGTCCATTTTGAAAGGAATGAACCTTTCTCTACAATCGGGAGAACTCATTGCCATTGTCGGTAGAAACGGGGCAGGGAAGTCGACATTATTGCAGATCATGTCAGGAATTTTGACGCCAAAGACAGGAAGCCGGCTGCTTTTAAATAAAAAGTATGAGGCGTGGTCAGAGCACGAGATGAGAAAAGTCATGGGGTATGTGTTTCAAAACCCTGAACATCAATTTATTACCGATACTGTTTACGATGAAATTGCGTTTGGAATGAAGCTAAACGGTGTAAACCAGGACAAAATCGAGCAAACCGTAAACCAACTGCTCGAACGTTTCCGTCTAACGTCTCATAAATGGAGCAATCCATTTACCTTAAGCGGTGGACAAAAACGTCGTCTAAGTGTGGCGACGATGCTAGAGGATACACCAAGTGTTCTGCTGTTCGACGAACCGACATTTGGTCAAGATGCACAAACAACCGAAGAATTAATGCAAATGATTCAAAAGTTACAAAGACAAGGGACCGCTATTGTGTTCGTTACTCACGACATGGATTTAGTCGACATCTATTGTGAAAAAGTGTATGTCGTTGACGGAGGGGAAGCGAGCTTCAGCGGGAAACCGGATGAACTATGGGAGAGACCGGAAATACTCCATGATGCGAAACTCAGACTTCCGTTCCGGGTAAGAATTAATCGGTTGCTTGAAAACCTCCACTCAAACGAGAAAAAGCAGGGAGGTGTGCGGGCCCATGCTAACATCCATTAATCCAACTATGAAGGCTCTAGCTGTATTGATACCGGCACTGCTCCTAGCCTTTACGTTTGATCCGCTGACACCATTTATCTATTTAGTATTCACGGTTGCCGTGACATTTCTCTTTAGCAAAGTGGCTTTCAAGCGATGGATCGTAATGTTTTCGCCATTTATTTTATTAGCGGCAAGCTTTGCCTGGATGACAATGCTCCATCCTAGTGATGCTTTTTCAGGCGGGGATGTTCTATTTGCCATTTGGTCGTTTCGAGTCACTTATGACAGCTTTTGGGCCGGAATTTCATTAGGTTTGCGTTCGCTTTCTTTCGCAGCGCTATCCTTGATGTTTATTTTAACGACCGACTCAACGAAGTTTATGTTAAGTTTAATGCAGCAATGTAAGCTGCCGCCAAAATTAACATTCGGGATTTTGGCGGGCTATCGATTCCTGCCGACCTTTCGTTATGAGCTTCAAGTGTTAAGGCAAGCCCACCGCATTCGAGGAGTAGGGAGAGCAAGGGGAGTGAAAGAGCGTTTGCAACAGTTTCGGCGCTATGCCATTCCACTTTTGGCCAATGCGATCCGTAAAGCGGAGCGAGTAGCCCTTGCCATGGAATCAAAAGGGTTTACCGGGGAAACCGACCGAACACATTATCATGAAATGACCATCCATAAACGTGATTGGGTGTTTGTGAGTGTCTTTTTTGCCATGTTTTTTGCAAGTGTTTTATTGTCTTATCAGCTTGGATTTTTAAATATTTTTGGAAAAAGTTTTTAACGATGGCTCCACACCTTATTCAGGTGGTGAAAAGCACACTTTTTTATTTAAGAGATGGTCATCGCACAAGAAAAGTTCCTGCGAATCTACGCAGGAACTTTGATCTGTATCATGACCTTTATTTGCATTAATCAACTGGTACTTCTTTTGTGAATGTTGACTGTTTTCTCTCTTTTTCTTTTTTACGTTTTACCTTTATTTCCTCAGACTCTTTACTGTAATAGCTCCCCTTCGTATAGACAGCTATTGCAATTGTGAGGAATGAGGCTAGTACGGCCGCAAAGAAAGTGGCTGTATTTTGTAGGAATGTTCCCATGTACCCTAATCCAGCAATCGTTCCAAGGACACTTGAGATTATTAATGGTGCAACCCCAGCAGGATTCCATTTATATAATTTCTCTTGTCTTGCTTCATATTCCATCGGTACAATTTTCAACAACTTCTTCACGACTAAGGCATCTGTCACTAAAATAGCAGCCCATGCCATTAAGAGAACCCCTTGAAATGTCATTGCGCTGCCTAAATAATCCAGTATACCGCCAAGCATTAGCGCAATCGACACGATGCCAGAGACAACAACCCAGAAGCGACGATCGGGTTTGAAGTGGAATACATTCTCAAAGAAGTTGGAGAGTGACAGGGAAGCACTATAAATATTTGTAACGTTAATACGTAATTGTGTTAACATCGTAAAAACGACTCCACCTAGTCCAAGAATGGAGACAATATAAACCCCCGGATTCGATTCAGCCAACCGTACACCAAACCATATTCCAAGTAAGCCCATGACACCAAAACAGAAAATTTGCGGAATAAATCCGATCATAATGGAACCAAGTTTAATATCTTTTGGTTTAAGGAACCGCGCATAATCCGACGCAATTAAAGCGGTTAATCCCATAATCCCGTGCTGCATTCCGATACATAACAGTAAAGCTGTTCCGCCTATCTGTACACCTTCTGGCATATAGGTCCAAAAGTGACCATCAAATTGAGACGGAATATTGACTGCGACAATGATGATAGCAATTAAAAATAGAAAGAAGATCGGTAATGACCATTTTTGTAATTTATCTAATTGTTTAATACCAAACCAATTTAGCGGGATGACAATGGATCCAAAAACGATAATTAGAAGCCATAGTGGAATTGCGGGGAAAAATGCATGTACTGCGGAAACGAGAATCATCCCTTCAAAGGCGCAATACATAATGAAATTCGATGCGTATATTAAGGAAGTTAACGAAGCACCGATGTACCCAAACCCTTGCCTAGACATGAGGTTTACATTCATTCCTGACTTCGCAGATAAATAGGCAATCACTGTACCTAAGACTCCAGCAATCACGATGGCATAAATAGCTGAAATAATCGCGTTCATCGCGCCATACTGAAGGGCCATCACACTGCCAGTTTGAAAATAAAAGATCGCTGTGGCAATCCCAAACGTGATGTTGGTTACGCTAAACCAACCCATGTTCCGTTTTTCTTCTGGAACCTGATCAAATGAATAATCGTCTTTTTCTTCTTCTTGGAGACCTTTAGTTTGATCTACACTCATGCAATCATCCTTTCATGATGCTCCGCACATTCTACCTCCTTCCTATGTTTTGTTTTTCACATTCAATTACACCCGATCAAGATTGAATGCTTGTTAAAGGGGGCAGCAGAATGTGTATTTTTGAGCATGTTTTTTTAGAAAAAGAAACTATATTTCTACTCCGCAGACAGTGTAAATGTCTTGCACCTTTATATTATATACACAGTTAGTTGACATAATCAAGGGCCCAAGGGAAAATGGGTATTAATAACCCTTTAAAAATAAGGGTTTTACCTCGCTTGAACACATTTGACTCATACATAGGAATGAATAAAAATTCAGTTGGATTATATCAATCTACTATCATGTTGAAAAATACTTTGCTACAATAATGATATTGTATATAGAATTAATATTAAAGGAGCGTATCACGATTGAGCGAAATCATACATCGTACAAAAACAAGACCGGTAAAAGTAGGCAACTTGACAATCGGTGGCAGCAATGAGTTATTCATTCAAAGTATGACTTCTACAAAAACTCATGATGTGGAGGCAACTGTTGAACAAATCAAAAGACTTGAAGATGCGGGTTGTCAAATCGTCCGTGTCGCTTGTCCTGATGAGAGGGCAGCGAATGCGATTGCGGATATCAAAAAAAGAATTAATATTCCACTTGTCGTGGATATTCATTTTGACTATAAATTAGCACTTAAAGCGATTGAAGCTGGGGCAGATAAAATTAGAATTAATCCTGGAAACATCGGAAAACGTGAAAAAGTGGAAGCAGTCGTCAAAGCAGCGAAAGAAAGAGGGATCCCAATTCGCATCGGCGTGAATGCGGGGTCTCTTGAAAAACGCATTCTTGATAAATATGGATATCCTACTGCAGACGGCATGGTGGAAAGTGCTCTTCATCATATTAAAATTCTAGAGGACTTAGATTTCCATGATATTATCGTATCGATGAAGGCTTCTGATGTTAATTTAGCGATTGAAGCGTATGAAAAGGCGGCAATGGCTTTTGATTACCCTCTACATCTTGGGATCACAGAAGCAGGGACTCTGTTCTCCGGTACAGTCAAAAGTGCGGCAGGTTTAGGTGCGATTTTAAGTAAAGGAATAGGCAATACCCTTCGTATATCATTGAGTACCGATCCTGTTGAAGAAGTAAAGGTTGCGCGTGAATTACTAAAATCATTCGGTCTGTCATCAAATGCCGCCACACTTATTTCTTGCCCCACATGCGGAAGAATCGAAATCGATTTAATGAGCATCGCAAATGAAGTGGAAGAATATATCTCAACGATTAAAGCACCAATTAAAGTATCTGTTCTCGGTTGTGCTGTAAATGGTCCTGGAGAAGCAAGAGAGGCTGATATTGGAATTGCAGGTGCGCGCGGGGAAGGGTTGTTATTCCGTAAAGGGGAAATTGTCCGCAAAGTGCCAGAAGAAATAATGGTAGAAGAATTGAAAAAAGAAATTGATCAAATAGCCAAGGAATACTTTGAACAAAAAGAATCTACAAAACAAAAGGCTTAACATTAAGATTAGCTATGGTGCCTGTCGCTGCCTGTAATTTGTCGCTTTTTTGCGACATTATTCGGGTGGAGACAGGCACTTTTAAGTAGGAAAAAGGTATAATAGTATTTGAGGTTCATCATTCTTTACTCTTTTAATGAAGGTGGGGTGGAATAATGGCACGTGATAGTAAATTTACAAAAAGTGAACAGTATCAGGCAATTAAGGAGCTGTTACTGCAACATGGCTATGCAGGATTTCATTTTGGTCTGCTGGCTGAGAAGTTGAATATAACAAGGGCTGCTTTATATAAGTACTTTGATAATAAAGATCAATTGATTACGGACTATATGTACTTTGAAATGGAGCAATTCATGGAGGATCTTGAAAAAATAACGGAGTATCCTTCCTTCGAAGAACAATTGGACTATTTATTGAGGGTTATTTTTAACTATAGCGAAATTCATCAAATTCTTTCGATGATTTATCAAATTCCAACATCCAATCATGCAAAAGTAAATGAAACATTGCAACGGTTAGAATCCCTACATGAAAAGATGTATTCCTATTTGAATGATTTTATTGAATTGGGAAAAAAGGATAAACTCGTAAAATCTGATTTTCCGAATCACCTGATTTTAGGGTTCATTTTTCAAGCTATCAATATTCCTAATCATGCTAAATTACCTGAACAAGAGTGGATGAATTTGGTAAGGGCATTTCTTTGTCATGGAATGTTTTTTAATTGACACTTGTGTTACTTTTGTTCATAATGAATAGGGATCAAAGTTACACTTATGTAACTTTATGATTCCGGTCTACACGTAGAAGAGTAAATAGCTATTCATTTAAATAAAGAGGTGAAGTTATGTTTCTTGCATTAAGAGAGTTAAAACATGCAAAATTACGTTTTTTTATGATTAGTATGATTCTAGTATTAATCGCTTGGCTTGTTTTTATTTTATCGGGACTGGGAAATGGCCTTTCTTCCCTAAGTGCTTCAAGTTTCAAAAATATGAAAGCCGATTATGTTGTCTTTGAAGAAGGTTCGCGACATTCGATGTTAAGGTCCGTCATCTCGGAGGATGTAACCGAAGAACTTAAAGGTCTGGAACAAGTGAAGGATGCTGCTCCGATGGGTACACGAACGGCAGTCATTCTGAAAGAGAAGACAACGTCTACTGATGGAAAAATCGACGTTTCCCTTATGGGCATCAATCCGGGGACGTTTTTAGAGCCGGAAGTGATCGAGGGTCATCCGCTGACAGAAGGAAAAGACCTGGAAGTCATTGTCAATGATACATTGAAAAATCAAGGCATTGAACTAGGCGATACCCTTGAAATTGAAGGGACAACGAACGTCATCAAAGTGGGCGGCTTTGTCAAGAATGAATCCTTTAACCATTTGCCGGCGATTTTTATGACGATGGACTTATGGCGTGACATTCATTTTGCAGCGCCAGGCTCAGATATGGGGGCTGATAAACCAGTCAATGCCATTATGCTCCAAGGTGAAAAAATAAATCCGGAACAAGTCGATCAATCGGTGGAAGGAATTGAAACAGCAACGAAACAAGAAGCCATTAACGGATTACCTGGCTACACAGCTGAAAATGGAACCATTATGATGATGCTTACTTTTCTTCTAGCCATTTCAGCCTTTGTCATTACCGTTTTCTTCTATGTTTTGACATTGCAGAAATCGAATCAATTCGGAATTATGAAAGCAATCGGAGCAAATAATGCATTTCTTGGACGAGCTGTTGTTTCTCAAGTATTTTTGCTGGCTGTTATCAGTATTGGGATTGGAATTCTATTAACTTATGGAACAGCCCTCATTTTACCTGAGGCAATGCCTTTTGCACTTGACCCTAAACTTGTCATTATCTATGCAATGGTACTTCTTGTTGTATCTGTCTTAAGTTCGCTTCTTTCTGTTCGAAAAATAACGAAGATAGATCCGCTTCAAGCGATTGGGAGGGTTGAGTAATGGAAGGAATTCAATTTGAAAATGTATCGAAACATTATAAAGAAGGAAATCGAACGTTTACTGCCTTAAACGATGTTTCCCTTTCGGTTAAACCAGGAGAATTTGTTGCCGTAATTGGTCCATCGGGCTCAGGAAAAAGTACATTTCTATCAATCGCAGGCGCCCTCCTTCAACCGTCCGATGGAAACGTCACAATCAATGGAATCCGCTTATCTGATATGAAGCCAAAACAACTTTCTTCCTTACGATTGGAACAAATTGGCTTTATCTTGCAAACGTCTAATCTTGTTCCATACTTGACGGTACTTGACCAATTATTAGTCGTAAAGAAAATGAAAGGCTCCATTACAAAGGAAGATAAAGCTTTTGCCAAGCAGTTGTTAGAGGATGTCGGCCTAGGGGATAAACTGAAAAAATTCCCTAATCAACTTTCAGGGGGAGAAAGGCAGCGAACAGCCATCGCTCGTGCTTTCATGAATGACCCAAACATTATTCTTGCTGACGAACCGACAGCCAGCCTTGACACAAATCGCGCCTTTGAAATTGTTGAACTGATTTCACAGGGAGTGAAATCACGGAACAAAGCCGCCATCATGGTCACACATGATGAACGATTATTAAAATATTGTGACAAAGTTTATCAAATGTTAGATGGAAATCTAAAGTTACTTGAAGAGTCACTAGTAGCTCGTTAAAAGAATCTTAAGTGCCTGTCACCACCAGTAATTCGTCGAATTCTCCTCGACAAAATTCGGGTGGCGACAGGCACTCTAGTTTACATTGAAACATGTAAAACTTTATATACAGTAAGGTTTTCTGATGGGTCAATCTGTGGTGTTTCTTGAAATAAACTGAAGTGGCTGTATCCCCATTTATCTGGATTATAAACTAATAAATTCCCAATACTTTTGTCTTTATTTATCACATAATCAGTAGAAGTTTGAAAATGTGTATGAATTAAAGATGTGCTTTCAGTAATTTTACCTGTATATTCCACAACATATTTTACGCTTTTTAAATCTGCGCCCAGCTCCATATTCAAGGGAACACCAATATTTATTTGCTGCCATCCAAAGGATTTTAAAATATTGTCATAAAAACCTTCAAAGATAAATTTATTCATTCCTTGTGAACTATTCCAAATATATAATGGTGCATAGGAATTGTATAAATTCCCATTCTTCTCCTTCTCGGTAATTAAATAGGCTTTAAATTTTAGCCCAGGAAAACCATCTGTTTTGTGTCCATTGTTTTGGACTCTTTTTTTAATAATTTCCATATCATAATCTTTTGGCAAAATGATCTTATATTGCATTCCTATCATCTATATCACTCGCTTTCTTAAATCCAAAATTTTGGATATTTACGATTTGGGCTTAATTTATTGAGTGACCCATTTTCATACCAAATAACCGATTTGATACATAAGGGTAGTTTCCATACCTAATGGCAATTTCCCGCTCGAACAGTGTAAGTCTTTCAATCGTCCTGTTGTTTTTCAGTTTACCTCCATCCATCACTCTAAATGGCAGAGGACTCAATAATGTCATGACCATTTGTTTTGCACTTTCATGATCAGAGGTTACATAAACATCACTCTCTAAACCTTCATGAATAGGATTTTCGAATACCTGAAAAAAGGTATTTTTGAAGGCACCTACTATTTTTGTGTCGGGAATGCTCATTTGCAGCTCTTCAGCGGCTGAGTTCCCCCAATCTAAAGTAAAATCTGTAAAATCCTCTGTGAATGGGTTGGTGATATCAACCAAAATTTTGTTGGCTAGTTGTTCCTTATTTTCCTTTGCCCAAGGGATTACATCTCTGAACCAGAGTGTTGGAATAATGATATCTGCTTCAAGTGCTTCTGTATAGGAAACGGGTACAATACGGGTTAATTTATTTGCATGTATGAAAGACTCCATGCGTTCTTTATCCCTTGAGGCCCAAAATAATTCATTTACATACGGTTCAAGCGTTTTAACGAGACCGCTGCCCATTCGTCCGGTTCCGATAATACTTACTTTCATGTTTTTATTCCCCCAAAAATGAACGATAAAAAATTTTTATCCAGATTTACACATCCTGTCAAAAGTAGCTGTATTCTTAGTTCAAGAATACAGCTTTTTGGAATTGGATGGTAATACATAAAAATTACGAATCTATAAGAAAAAGTTATAATTCAAATTCAAGGGTGATGCGGTTGAAAGAAACGGAAAGAGGTGGTAATTAGATTATTAAGGTTAGGGGTCAGATAGATTAATAAATGTAAAGATAGTAAAATAGCAGTATTGATTATAAATAAGGAGAATAAAAATGAAACAAATAACATTCGAAGATATCTATACGCTTGGAATAATAGTCAGTGAAAATAGTCAATATAGACACTATCATTATCCTGAGATGTTAATCAGGTATGATAGTAATTTAATTGAATTTAAAACATTGCCGACTGTAACTGAATTCAAAGAGGCTGAAAATTACCTAAGGGATTACCATCTGAAAAGGGGCCAAAAACACGTGAAATTTTCTTTTCCTGATAATATAAAGCCAACAGGAGAACTACTTGCTTACCTAACGGATATGGGGTATGAAATAGGTTTTCTCGAATTATATGCGATCGAACCGAAACACTTTCCTTCGGTCATAAATAACCCTGATATTGATATTCAAGTAGTAACAAATCAAAATTTAGAAGTATTTCTTGATCTACAATATCAGCATGATTTAACCTATGGAATTGAATTTGCGAAGCAGAAGGTAGATCTTATAAAACGTCAATTTGAAGATCAAAAGGTTCAGCAGGTTTTAGCTTTTTATAAGGGGTCTCCAGCAGGCTATGTAGATGTCATTATCTCTAGTGAAACAGCAGAAATTGATAACCTAACGGTTGACGAGTTGTATCAAAAAAAAGGAATAGGAAGCAGGTTGCAAAAATTTGTCATGGAATTATTTCCTGAGAAGATTGCTATATTAGTCGCCGACGGGGAAGATACCCCTAGAGAAATGTACAGAAAACAAAACTATCAGTATTATGGATTTAAATATGAAGCTCTAAAAGTAAATCGGGATTAGGTGGGAGATAAACGTGCGTATTTACATACAATCCAAAGCATGGTTTGATCCTTACTATCACAGTGCCTGGTAGTCTCAGGCACACTTTTTCGTACGTTTCCCTAACCTTCTGTTGTAAACTTATACCCAATCCCTCTTAACGTTACGATAAAAGGATAATCTGTGTACGCCGCAATTTTTTCTCTTAAATTTTTGATATGGACATCTACTGTTCGTTCATTGATGATCTTTTCATTCTTTTTATATACGGTATTGATGATTTGTTCTCTTGAAAAAATTTGATCTGGGTGAGTCATGAATAGATAGAGCAATCTATACTCGAAATGGGTTAAATCCAATACTTCATCGTGGAATTTAACGACTCCCTTTAATGGTTTAATCGTTAACCCTTTATAGCTTAGCTTACTGCAACGATTGGCGGTTCTTCGTAAAACTGTATCAATTCTAACTGACAATTCCTCTACATTATATGGCTTACCGATATAATCATCGGCACCGCGTTTCAGCCCTTCAATTCGATCCTGATCCGAATTATTAGAAGATACAATGATGATGGGTACGTTACTTTCCAGTTTGTAACGCATCCAGGAGCAAACTTCGAGTCCATCCATATCAGGAAGAGAGGTTTCTAGAAGCACAAAACAAGGATCGTGTTTCAAGTACATGTCACGAGCTGTTTGTCCATCGACAGCTTCCAATATTTCAAAACCTTGCCTGGTCAGATGAAATCTTAACACAGCTCTATTTTCTCTATTATTATCGATAATTAAAATGGTCTTTCCTCTTAATTTTTTATCTTCCAACTGTCTCAGCCCCTTGCCTCTATTATAGTGATTAAATGAGTTTCACAAAAGGTTGTTTTATATAGAAAAACGACCCGCTATTAACGGGCCATTCTATTATTTGTTTACCGTATCCTTCTTCCCAGCAAGTGTTTCATAGGCTGCGTCATCCGGTGCATCGCCTTTCGGCCAGTCATTCATTTTATCAGGAAAGTCCGGTCTAGCCATAGAGTTAATATAGGCTGCGATATTCATCGCTTCTTCATCTGTGAAGGAACCTGCTTCATAACCACCCACCGGCGCTTTAGGCATATACTTTTTGATAAAGCCTCCAGCCGTTCTTACACGAGCCATACCCGCTCCAATATTGTAAGATTCGTCTCCCCAAAGAGGAAGTCCTGTTGCGCCACCGTCTCCGCCTTCACCGTGGCAGGTAATACAGGCTTTATTGTATAGTTCCCGGCCGGCATCCACATTTAACTTAGTAAGATCACCTTCAGCCTTTGGCATTTTAGCCCAAGGTCTTTCTTTCGTGCCATCAGGAATATTGGTTGAAATGTAATTATAATATGCAACCATTGCTTTCATTTCTTTACTATCTAAAGGAAGCGGTTTTCCATTCATACTTCTTTTAAAACAACCGTTAATACGTTCTTCGATGGTAACCTCTTTTCCTGCACGTGGATTATATTGTGGATACGTTTTTGAAACACCTACAAGGTCAAGAGAAGAAGCAACTCCACCATCCGCATGGCAGCTGGCACAACTCAGTTTGTTTCCAACATACTCATCCAAAACCGTACTCGTTTCATTATGTTCTTTATACCCTAATTTAATTAATTCCCCTTCTTCCCCTTCTGGAACATCGTCCATACTTGGCGGTAAATAAGGATGGTCTGGTTTGGCTTCTGTTTGTTCTCCAGATGTTGATGATGGTGCTGATGCTGCAGAACTTACCGCTGGCTGCCCCTTTGAATCTAGTATAAATAAGAAAAATACACTAAACCCAAGCGCGATCGTGGCAACGATAGCCGCAACGGAAGAAATAAATAATTTATTCATGTTTACGCTCATCTCCATATCAAGGGGATTTCTCATACGAGAGGATTTATCCGATTTGTTTTTACAGGCTCATTATCTAAAACGAGTGTTAAGATTTGGTTAAGTAAAATTGAGCGTTTCGTGAACATGGGGTAAAGGAAGAGTCAGTTCACTAAATGGACAAAAAGTGGATGGGGTGGTTGGCGGCACTCCTTTTATCATAAAAAAATAAGCTAAACAAGATATCTGATTCAAACAGATCTTGTTTAGCTTATCTACTTTGTCTGGAATACTTAAAAAACCTTTCCATTCAAATGGCAGTGTGAATTCAAGCTTTGCTTCCTGATTTAGTGATAACTTTTATCCCCAAGTTGCTTTCTCCAGCCCCAGCTATTGTTTTTGAGATCGTTTTTGGTGAATTAAATACTGACATACCAAAGTTGACAGCTGCGCCTGATATGGTGCCGATATGAATGCCATCTTTATGAACAGCCAAGTTCATTCCCTCCTAAAGAAAAAAACTGTTTTATCCATTTAGTTATTACTGTAATTCGGCATATTGATTAAGCTGGGGTCAATATAATTTGTAACACTTCCGCCGGTAGTGACGATTACTCCTCCCCCAGTGTTAAATCCTCCGGAACCCCCCTGGGCTTTAGATGCCGTTTTGGGTGTTATAAAGGAAATGTCACCAAATTGGACATCCGCATTTGTACCGATATTATCTATTGTAACGGATCCATTAATAATTGCAGGCATTTTGGCAGCCATCCTTTTCATTATTTTTTATTTTCCCCTGAATGTAAGAGATGCCAACTTACGAATGGGATACCTGGTTTCATTCCTTTAATTATTTCCGGCCACTGGCATGTCAATTACGTTAGGGTCAATATAATTCGTAGAACTTGCAATGGTATTTGATAGTACGAATGCCCCGGTGTTAAATCCCCCGGCACCAGCAGGAGTCTTAGATGCAACCTTTGGTGAGTTGAATAAGCTATCACCAAATTGGACGTCACCATTTCCAGTGATATTATTTATTATAATTGGTCCACAAATAATCGCAGGCATATTAACAGCATCCTTTACCATTAAGTAACTGTTTTAATACGCTATGCATTCATTCCTGATCGTGTGCTTTTTTTTGGGTTTTTTCCTTACCATATTGGATCGACAAGATTATTTTATATAAAAATTCACCAAATGGTATTTTCATGTGTGTTATAGGTGAAAGGAGTGGATGGGGTGTTACAACAATCAGTTCGGCCGACTGAAACAGATTTAGAGCGAATGGTTGATATATATGGGAATATGCTATTTAGAATTTGCTTTGTTATTCTATGTAATCAGTATGATGCTGAAGATGCTGTACAAGACACTTTTATTAAATATCTAACGAAATCCCCAACTTTTCGCGATGTAGAACATGAAAAAGCATGGTTGATCACTGTTGCTACTAATCACTGTAAAAATAAGAGGCGGTTCAATTTTATGCACAAGCATTTGAATATCAGTGATTTGCAACTATTTAGTAAGAATGAAGAAAACTATGGTTTGCTTGATCTTCTTATGAAATTACCAGATAAGCATAAGATTGTATTATTACTTTATTATGTTGAGGGTTATAGGATAGAAGAAGTAGCCACTATACTTAGCATTACCCCGTCAGCTGTAAAAAAACGATTACAACGCGGAAGAGAGCTGATTCGCGAAAGATATCGAAAGGAGAAAGAATGATGGATTTTAATAAGATGAAAGATGCTGTTCATTCTATTGAAATGTCAAAAACGATGAAAAATCGCATTATAGAGAATTGCAATATTGTAGAAAAAGATAAAGCGGCACCATTAAATTTCAAAAGGTGGATTTCCGTAGCATGTGCATTTGGCATACTATTGTCAATGATCATAGGCATTCCATACCTTAATAAGAATGGAGAAGTGCAAGTTGCAAATTTTGCAATCACAGCTTATGCGGTGAGTGATGAGGGGAATCAGCTACATACAAATCTTTCATCGGAGAAAGCTACTTTTGAATTATCAACTAAAGAAAGAATAGGTCTTGTAAATAGTATAGGTGGTGTCGGAGCTAATTTCATTTTTACAGATGTTATGCTAAATGTAACTGGAAACGATATCGACTCCATCACGTATACCATTAATAAAGGCTTATTTATAGAAGATGTGACACTTACAGCAGCAGATAAAGAAGACAGAAACTGGCTATTATCAGAAAAGATACATGTCATTTATGGTGAGCCTGGTTCAGATCGATATCAAGGTATCAAGGAAATTGGGAATACCTATACAGTTTCGTATAATGAACAGAATCAATATAAATATACACTTGCCATTCCACATGATGGCAACGATGTAGTAGAGGAGGACATCATAATCCACGTAAATGTAAAATATACAGATGGAAACTCTGAACAACAAGATATTGTGGTAACTCAAGAATCAAATTCTATGGCTCTCAAGCTTAAATAAAAGAATGGAAAGAGCGCAAATTCTACTCAAGAATTGCGCTCTATACTTGAATGAACTTATTTTATAAAATTATTAATTAGTTGCTCTGTTGTAAGGATTGTGGCATTCCGGTGGTACCAGGCCCTGTTTTAACAAAGTCTCTTTTTATATGCTTTAATCTGCTAATGCTTCAATTAAAGTATTTGCTTCACCACTAAGAGATCGTTTTGCGTTCGTGGAAATCTGTTTTTGCAATCCTTGATTGTCCATGTGTTTTAGGAAATCTTCGGCACTCTTGATTGCTTGTGATATATGTCCCTTATTAAATTGGTCTTCAGATTGTATAATACTGTTTAAAAGCTGTTGCTTCATTGGACCTTCCAATTCCCCAGAATCCCCAAATTGACTAATGAGCTGTCTAATTAAAGTGTACATGTCCATAACCGAAATGGTAGCAGCATGGGTAGTTTCGGAATAATCCGACTCACCAATATTGTTGGTGGCTGTGACCTTGTAGTAATAATCAGTTCCAGGATGTAAGTTATTGTCGCTGAACATAGTAGTTGTAATCGGTAAAGTGTTAATCTGTTTGTATTCCCCATCAGGTGACTCAGACCGATAGACGTTATAGCTTTCCGCCCCAAATGAGTTATTCCAATTAAGATCAATGGATTTAATCCCGGTTGTCTTAGCTGTCAAAGCTGTTGGTGCCTCTGGACTGTAATTTTCCTTTTCCCAAAGCAATGAATTATAGACTAATCCGGAGATTGGAACTAGATTCGCGATTGGAAAGTTTGAACCTGCAAAACCATTCGGTGGACTGACTACTGGTGAATGTCTTAAATTAGTAAGAATGGTAATGCTCATATTGTAAACAGGGTCAATAATCGTCAAGGTACCGGTCCAGCCTTGGTGTCCATAGGTGCTTCTGCTTGGGCCCCAGTTGAAATAGTAGTATGCTGCAGCATTTTTTGAATGCAGGCGCCAGCCCAATCCGGTTGTTGATGAATCCACCTTCGCAGGATTAGGATCATATGGTGTTGTAAATTCGTCCGCTACTTCTTTTGAGAAAATTTGGGTTCCATTATAGATGCCGCCATTAAGCATAAGCTGTGTCAACACGCCCATATCCCCGAGAGTGGAGAATAATCCCGCATGTCCGGCCACACCAGCCATTGAATACCAAGCCTTTTCGTCATGAACCTCGCCCTGCAGCGTATATTTTCTGATATTAACAGATGACCCGTCTTCCATTCTTCCAAAATTAATATAGCCGTCACGGGTATTTCCATTTAACTCCGTTGCGGCAATTTCCGATTTGGAAAAACCTTTTGTTAACGGATTAAATACAGTGTGGGTTAACCCCAGTTTGTTGTAAATTTCCTTTTCAACATATTCGTCTAACGGTTTGCCGGTAATTTGCTCCACGAGCAGGCCTAAAATCATATAGTCAACATCACTATAAGCATAAGTGGTTCTTGGTGTGTACATTAACGGGGTTTTACAAATCGCATCAATAATTCCGGAACGGTTCGTTGGATCGTTGGTTTGATACCATAACTCGCCGGCGGAATTTTTATTTGGATATTCCGGGTCTGGAATCATGCCGCCATAATGGTGGAGGATATCACGTACAGTCACCGTTTCTTTTCCGGTCCGAGGCGTCTTGTTTAGACCTCCGCTTCCTCCAAGTGTCCATTTACCTGTATATACAGTATAGCTGTCTTTGAAGTTTTCCCAGCCCGGGAATGTGCTGAGAGGCTTGTCAATATCAAGCTTCCCCTCTGAGACGAGCTTCTGGATAGCATAGTTGGTGGCATACATCTTCGAATTGGATGCCAAGTCAAATAACGAATCTACTGTTGCTTTTTCCCACTCTGATTTTGGTAATAGCTTTGCTGATTGGTAGGCTCCATCTACTAACGAAGTATCATATTTTTTCAAATAGCCATATGCCGATTCCTTAACAATTTTTCCATCTTTAACAACAATCACTGCAGCTGCTGGGAAGCCATTTTCGACCTGTTGATTGATATAATCATCAATCTTTGCTAGCTTCTCAGATGAAAAACCAACGTCTTCTGGAGCTTTTGCGTAGGAAATTTGATTATAGGCGGTGTTTTGCTGCTTTAAAATAAACGCATTACGATCAATGTTGAGTGCAGCAACCTGAAATAGCCTTTCAATGTACCCTAACGACAAATAGTATTTATTATTTTCCTTATATCCGTCGACATCACTGAAAACAAGGTCGGTATAGTTATTCAGCATATTCCCGGTAACATTTGAACCAATTCGGTTCGTATTAATATTGATCTCAAAATAATCCCGATCATGGTAAATGGTTAATATGTCAGCGCTTCCAACAGCTGCGCCATCAAACTTGTACGTATTTTTTCCATAATTGTAAGTGAGATTTAGGAGTTCCTTTAAATCTTCAACAGAAACATATCCTTTGTTGTTCTTTTTACTAATTTGTGTTGGGTCTATGAGGAGGGGGTCACTATACACACGAGGGTCGCCATCTTTAAGCCATACTTCAGCTTTTCCATTTTTCGCTTTTACATATCTTATGTCTGCAGGGAAAGTGCTGTCTTCTTTAACCGTAAAGCCAAGGTAAGCATCATCTTGAACATCTGCAAAATTGAATGTCATTTTTAGTCCATAGGAATCGATTGTTTTTTCAGACAAATTTCCTTTAACTTGGTTAAAGGAAAACACCTCGATATCACCCTTGTAGTCTCCACTTTTCTTATGATAGTGAATCGTAAGCTGTGTACTTGTCGCTGCAAAAAAGGAAGAGCCGGCGGGGAAAATAGATAAGATCATAGAAATGATTGTAATCAATGAGACGAACGCCTTTCTTTTCAAAAAAAATTCCACCTCTTTCAAAAATTTTGCACTGATAAACACCAAAAAGATTATTTGCCAATGGAATTGTTAGGAGCATCACCCCTTAGTATGCAAAATAGTCACTCTATTCCGACTATATATAATGTTGTTTCGAAAGGCAATAGAGATTATGAAATTTTATTTCATTCGTTTCGTGTTGCGATGGGATTTTTAGGGGTTAGTCCACCCGTAATCATTCATATAAACCTCACTCATTTGTTGAAAAAATCATCCCCTTTCATTAATAATAATTTTCTCGCTTTTTTGAGAAAAAAGTTATTGACAATAAAAATAAATTTATGATATTATTATAAATTTGATAAAAAATATTAGGTGTGTTAAGCTTATAAAGGTTACAAAGTATGGAGGTGGATTATTTGTTTCAAATTGGCGATAACATTGTTTATCCAATGCACGGAGCAGGTATAATTAATGCCATAGAAGAAAAGGAAATCTCAGGGGAAAAACAACAGTATTATGTCATAAAAATGTTTATCAGTAATATGCAAGTCATGATTCCTACGGTTAAAATATTGAGTTCAAATATACGACCAGTTACTGACATAATGGCATTAAAACACATCATACACATTTTTCAGCATGGAGAATCAGGTCAATTACTACCTTGGAAACAAAGGTATAAAATGAACACGGACAAAATAAAAACAGGTAAAATCCAAGAAGGTGCTGAAGTTGTACGTGATTTAATGCGTATGAAGAAAGAGAAAGCACTTAATACAAGCGAAAAGAAAATGTTGGATCACGCACATGAATTTTTGATGAGTGAACTGAGATTAATTGAAGGAATTACTGAAAATCAAATAGAAAGTTTCTGTTAAGACTAATTATAGATAATATATGACAACTCCCGGATAGATCCTGCATTTTCTGGGCATATGATTATTTTTAAAAGTTAATCATTTCAAAGACATTCAACTTCATCAACTCACTTTTATAACATTAACCTCTTTTTGCATTTCTACAATTTAATCCATTTTAATTATTTAATTTAACGAACGTTTGAAGTTTTATCAAATAACTCGATAAAGTAGTCACTTTTTTGTAATCCTGATTCACACTGGCACGGACAAGGAGCCGTAAGGATGAAAGAGAGGTAGGGCTTTCATTGTTTTAGGCATACAATATATGATCAAAGTCATTACGTAGAAAAGAATGGTTTCCAGACCAGGAAACCATTTTTTTATTATATTAACATTGTGCATTCAATCAAAGAGTTTAGTCCATTATAAAAAATAGTAAACACATAAGAAGGGATTTTTGAGTATGACAACATTTCATGAAATGGGAATTAGTGAGCCCATTCAAAGAGCTATTAGGGATATGGGATTTGAAGCAGCATCTCCTATTCAAGAGAAAGCCATTCCCGTAGCTTTGACGGGGAAGGACATTATTGGTCAAGCACAGACGGGTACAGGAAAGACAGCTGCCTTCGCCATACCGATCTTGGAGAAAGTGGATACGAGCAAAAAATATGTTCAGGCTATAGCCATTGCACCGACAAGAGAGTTAGCTATTCAGGTTTCAGAAGAGATCAATCGGCTGGCAAAATACATGGGTATATCATCTCTTCCCATTTATGGAGGTCAGTCTATAGATCGCCAAATTAAAGCATTAAAAAAGGGACCACACATTATTACGGGAACACCGGGAAGACTTTTGGACCACATTAAACGCAAAACGCTAAAGCTAGACCGCACCTTAGTGGTGGTTTTGGATGAAGCTGATGAAATGCTGGATATGGGCTTTCTGGAGGATATTGAACGAATCCTTAAAGAGACCCCTGAAGAAAAACAAACCTTGCTGTTTTCCGCCACCATGCCCAGACCGATTCAAAGTCTTGCCGAAAGGTTTATGAGGAATCCAGAGTTAGTAAAGATGAAAGCGAAGGAAGTTACCTCTCCAACTGTAAAGCAAATTTATTATGAGGTTAAGGAACGAGATAAATTTGACGTGCTTTGCCGTCTACTAGATGTGGATAACCCAGAATTAGCCGTTATTTTTGGAAGAACAAAAAGACGCGTGGATGAATTAAGTGATGCATTGAATAAAAGAGGGTATCTTGCTGAAGGGTTGCACGGAGATTTAAATCAACGACAGCGAGATGTTGTGATGAATAAATTCCGTGAGGGACACATTGATATTTTAGTTGCGACCGATGTGGCTGCGAGGGGGATTGATGTGTCAGGAGTTACCCACGTCTACAATTTTGACATTCCTCAAGACCCAGAAAGTTATGTTCACCGAATCGGCAGAACAGGTCGAGCAGGTAAGACGGGGTTAGCCATTACATTTGCTACACCAAGAGAAAAGGGACAGATTCACAGTATTGAAAAAGCATCGAAAGGAAAGATCGATCGTAAAACAATACCAACGGTCGCAGAGGCGAGGGAGTCTATACAGCAAGCCGCAGTAGAAAAGATGATTCAATTAGTTGAAGAAGAGCAGTACACACAATTTAAACGTGCAGCAAGCGAATTGCTCGACGAGTTTGATTCAGTCGCATTAGTTTCAGTTGCCTTGAAATTGTTGTCGAAGGAGCAGAGGGATGTTCCCGTTGAGCTAACTTCCGAGACACCGCGTTATGCCAATAGGTCTAAAATAAAGGTACAAGACAAATCAAGGAGAAACTATAAAGGGAAAAGGGAATATGGGGGAAAAAGGGGAAATGGTAAACGGTAAACAGTAAAAGGAAAAAAATACAGGTCTTCAAAAGAAATGATTATGAAATGAATACAAGGAGGATGATATCAGCTATCATCCTTTTTTTGCCCTTTTATAACTACTTACGAGATGGTAGTGGCAGGTTGACTTATTAAAATTAAATTTTATAATAAACTATTAGTATTTAAAATAGGAGCCTCATTCTTATGAATATTTTAATTTTAGGTGCAACCGGACGAGTTGGAAGTCAAATAGTGAGTTTTGCCCTTCATGACAAACATCATGTTACTGTATTAGTTCGCACTCCAGAGAAGTTCCAATTGAAAAATGAAAATTTAACCATTTTACAAGGGAATGTTTTAAATAAAGAGGATGTCGTACGCGCCATGCATGGGATGGATGTCGTGATTAGTGCCCTAAATACTGATGGTACAACCACTCTATCAGAAAGTATGCCACTGATAATCGAAGCAATGGAAAACGAAGGTATAGAACGAATCATAACGATAGGTACCGCGGGTATTCTGCAAAGTAGAACCGCGCCAAATTCACTGCGTTATCAATCAAGGGTATCAAAGCAGAGGTCAACCCGTGCAGCGAAAGAACATCATAAAGTTTACAATATACTTAAAGAATCATCGCTCGAATGGACGATTGTCTGTCCTACGTATTTGCCGGATGGAGAAAGGGTAGGCAACTATCGGGTAGAACGAAACTTTTTGCCCGAGGGAGGAGCGAAGATATCCGTACCGGACACAGCAGAATTTGCCTATAAACAGATAAAAGCAAGCGATTATAAAAAATCACGTGTAGGGATTGCCTACTAATAATTTTCACACTACTTTCATATTGGATTTACCGGTTGTTGAAAAAGATATTGGGAGGGGAGTTGCTATATATCGTATCCTTTAATTGTTGCCACTGTTTTATTAGGGGCAATAACCAGAAGATATGCCATTATAAAAATTATGTATCTTTTCATTAGTTCACACCTCATTTTTTTAGTGTTCCCTAAGATGGTTCCTTATTCCACTAACCTCCCGTTACTTCAAAAAAATGCGTTTCCACTTATCGTAGAAACGCTACCCGTTAATGTACCACTTCACAAAGTTATATCGAAATTAACATATATACATTGAAACTTTTCTTACTCACGTTTCATTTTATATCATATAGAGCACCTCCCAGAACAAAAGGTACTCTATACATACGAATCATTGAACTCCTTGTTATTCTTTTCCGCTAAACTCTAAAATATTTAAACCCTCGGATGCTTCTGGTGCTTCAAAGAATTTAGTAACATGAATAAACACCGCTTCCGTGTCAAAAGCTGCTCTTTCGGGTTGTTCGTTACGCCTTTGTGCAATTTGACGTAAGCATTGCTCGTTATTTAGATTAAGGAAAATTAGTTGATGGCTGGCATTGATCTCTGACGCCATATCCAAAAACCACTTTCGCAGTTTTTGAGTGTTAGCTGGAAAATCCATCACTACATCTGTACCGACACTTAATATGTTTTGGACATGCTTTTTCACCAACGGCTTGAGCTGCACTGAGAATTTTAGATAGTCCTCAAATGATGCAATCTGATTGGGATAAAGAGATGAAAGCCATTCATCCTCAGACAACAGTACCGCATGTTTATCTAACGCCATTTGCTTAGATTTAGTTGACTTTCCAGCGCCCATTTTTCCACAGAAAAAGTATAGCGTCCCCAATTGTTTCATATTTTTCAACCCCCCACGCTTATTTTAGTTTAAACTTTTTACTTCGTTAGTTCCCATAGACCTTTTCCTCTTATTAATATTTAGAAGTTAAGATTTATATCCGATTCACTTATTCTACCAATTTGATTTATATTCCTTCTTTAACAAACCTGCTTTGTTAGTACTCCGGCGATAGCGGGGAGGTTTGAGAAGGTGGGGTGAAGGGTAAAGGAACAAACCTATGATTTGAAAATAGGAAGATATCCTGGTAAACAAATAAATGCCTGTCCCTTTTTTTGCCGTCCTGCATCCCGTTTACAAAGAATGAATAATACATTAATAGTATTTTAATAGTGTCTTAACATCCTTTGAACATCCATTTTATAAGATAAAATAGTATATTTCTAGAATTCAGATATTTTAGTGAGGTGAATGATTCTATTTCAACAATTGATTTCTACAGAAAATAACAATGTGAAGGAGCAAACTTTTTTATGAAAGCAATAGGAAAAAGACTATTATCCATACTGTTGGTAATAGTTGTGATCATGAATGGTTGGGCTGGGGGTGTCTCTGTATATGCGGACAATTCAGCTAATCTAGAAACCGTTGCAGCATGGAATATGACTACTGCAACAGAAATGTCCGCATCCATTCCTGCGACAAGCGGTAAAAATAAAGACAACGCTCTATTTTCTAACTCTCAGGGAGCTGTTCCTACCATTGGTAGCTATGCTGATACAGATTCTGTATACCTTGGTAAATGGGCTGGGGGTATGGATAATAAATATTGGCAAGTTGAACTTTCTACCAAAGGTTACGAACAATTGACAGTAACGGGGAAGGTTTCGTCATCTCCACAAGGGCCAAGAGATTTTAAGGTCATTTACAGCACTGATGGAGACAACTGGAAAGACATAGCGAACAGCAGTTACAGTACAACTACAAGTTATTCTCCTTTAAGTACATTAGCTTTACCAGAAGAAATGCAAGATAAGGATAAAGTATTCCTTCGTTGGATTATGACTTCTAACTATAAAGTAAATGGCGATGATGGTACAACTGCTATGGCAGGTAATACACGTATCAATGATATCGTTATTCAAGGTGTTAAAATTTCTTCAGAGGGTGATATCCCTCCGGTGGAGGATACGCCACCAGTGGATGAAAACCCTCCAGTGGATGAAATTCCCGAAGTGGATGACAGCAGCTATTCATGGAACGTTAACAACGGAGATCTATTTAACGGCCAATTGTTTGTAACAGGAGCATCAAAAAATGGTAACGACAACTTGTCTTTAACGTTAGATGGAAATCCTATTGACGGGATGACGACTGACGGCAATGCTTACCTGGATTTTCGTTCCTCGGGAATACAATCTGAAAGTAACAAATTTAAAAATTCTACATACATTAACGATCAATTCAATTCTTATATTCCTAAGGATGATGTGCAGCAAAGAGTGCCGCTTAACCTAAGCCTCCTGACTCCAGGACAGGTTAATAGCATCAGTATTGTCGTTGGGAATTCAGCTGGGGACTATAATGTTAATGCTGCACCGAATACGACAAATTATGATGACTTTAGTGTGTTTGATTTTTCTATTTCTTTACCAAACGGCGGTAAAATCGTACCTACAGGTGTAAAGTTGTATTATGCAGTGGATCCGGCAATACCTGCATCTCAAAGCAATCAGATAACGGAAGAAGATTATTTGGACACAAATAGATATAGCATGGGTGACGGATTCCCAGGCGGCAGTAATTTATCCCTAGCATACAAGATTGATATTCTGTTCGATCTGACAGCATGGGATAACAAGGTAAAATTATTCTCAGTGGATACAACGTCGCTAGCGGATGGGAATCATACCATTGTGCTATTGGATAACGGCACTCCAGTCAAAACGGCGACCATTACTACGGACAATACAGCTCCGGTGGTCGAGCCTTCTGTCACGGACGGTGCCATAATCCGGTCAACAGACGGTTTAAAAGCATCTATTACAGATGCAACCTCTGGGATTGCATCTACACTGGTTAAACTGGATGGGGCAACCATCTCTTTGCCATATGACTCTGTTTTAACGTCAGGCACCCACACCCTCCTTATTACAGTTACGGATAAGGCAGGCAATGCGACAACTAAAACGGTTAGTTTTGAAGTGGACAGTGCTGAATTAAGTGTGACAAATCCGCAGACTATCAGGGGGGGAAATCATGCAGATCTATTGATTACTCCTAATGTACCTGGTGGTGGAAACGCGGATGTAACTTTTTATAAGGCTGTAAATATTACCGACATCCAAGGTTATTCCAATGTGATGGACAGTACAAATTTTCAAAATAAGAGCTATCCTGGAGAAACTATTCTCGGAGAAAAAGTTGGCGGTTATGTTACAACTACTTCGGAATCAGGCATGCCATATCAAGCCTATGATGTGAATGTAGGGGAAGCTACTGGGAAAGTTGTTCTGTCGTTTACGGGACATACGCAAGGTAGTGAAAAGTTAGCATTGGCAGTTTGGAATCATAAATTAGAAAAATGGGTAAAGGTAACTTCTGGACACGGGTCTAAGGGTTCGGATTTTACATTGACTGCAAAAGTAGATACGGCGGAATTTGTATCGGAAGGCAAGCTTCGGGCAATGATTGTTCCTGAACTTGTATCCAATGGCAGTGACACCATAGGATGGTTCACAGATACGCAATATTATACAGATACAAATTTTTATGCTGCTGATGATACGTACAAAAAAATGACCCAATGGTTGGCAGACCAATATAACCAAAATCATATCGGTTATGTAGCCCATACTGGTGATCTCATTCAATCCGTTGGCAATATGGCACAATGGAAGATTGCAGATGCTGCACATAAACTATTAGATGATGCAAAAGTTCCGAATGGTGTTGTGACTGGAAATCATGACGTGGGGGACTTTACAAATCTAAGGTATGAAACGAGCGGGTATTTCTCCTATTTCGGCGAGGACCGCTATGTAGGGCAACCATGGTATGGCGGAAGTTACAACAATAATACCCATCATTATGACCTCGTGACCATCGGAGGAAAAGACTTGATCATGCTTTACCTAGGGATGGGAGTTGAGGTAACACCTGATACGGTTACATGGGCAAATTCAGTTCTTAAAGAATACAGCAATCGTAGTGCGATTATATTAGTGCACGAGTACCTCGCAACAAATGGCGACTTTGACAAAGCTCAACGTGGTCAGCAGATATTTGAAAAAATGATTGTGCCAAATAATAATGTAGCTCTAGTATTAAGCGGACATAATCCTGGAGTATCTAGAAATACAAGAACAGTCCCTGGTACAACACGTTTTGTACAAGAAATCATGAGTGATTACCAGGATTATAACCGTGGTGGAGATGGTTTTCTTCGCACACTTCAATTGAAAGACGGAAAGTTGATTAATAAAACTTACTCGCCTGTAATGGATAAATATAATGCTTTTTCGCCAGAAGCGGATGACTTTACTGTTAATCTTCCATTACAAAATCCAAACAGAACCATATCTACCGCTTCCTTTACTGCTGGTGTCACAGAAGAGGTGAAAATCGGAAATACAATATCAGTTGAAAGCGGAAATATAGCCGCTACTGTATGGGAGCCATTGGCAAGCGGCGATACAGGTTGGTATGCAGAAGTAACTGCAAATGGAAAAACCCTTGTAACGCAAGTGTATCCTTTATCGGACAACCCTATTAAGGCTGATCCTAATAAGGTGCCGCAACAACTGACGATGCATGTAGGGATAGATGCAGCAACAAGTGTCAATTTCGCTTGGACAAGCAATGAGAAAGTTCAAACGTTATTGAAAGTGAATAAAAAAGGTGAAAGCCAATCAACTATATTTAGTGGAACGAATGCGGCAGGTGCAGGAAACAGATTCTTCCACAAAGTGGAAGTAAACGGATTAACACCTGGTACAGAGTATGAATATACAGCGGGAGCAGGCGCAAACACGCTTACAGGAACATTTAAAACAGCACCTGAAGCAGGGAACAAAGATAGCTTCACATTCAACTATATAGTGGACCCGCAAATTAGTAACGCTGTGAATGCAATAGCAGTAGGAGCCACTTTTAATGAATTGAGCAAGTTAACAGATTCTGCCTTTACTTATATTGGCGGTGACTTGACTGATTCAGCTTCAAATGAGACACAATGGAACTTGTTCTTCAATAACGGCGGAGCCTATCCAACGGCAGGGTCAGATTTCTTGAAAAACAACCTCATTTCTGTCGTTCAAGGGAACCACGACAATGCTACCTTTAACGGTCATATTAACGTACCAAATCAATCAGGCGGAGCGTATGCCTTTGATTACGGTCCAGTAAAATACGTGATGCTTAACACCCAAAATGCTACACAACCAGAATTAAAAGCACAGGAAGTTTTATTACGATCAGAGGTAGCGAAAGCAAAAGAAAATGACCAGTGGATTTTTGTCGGTATGCACAAGGCCATCTACACAGGTGCCAGCCACATAACAGATAACGATATTATCGAATTAAGAAAGTATTGGTCGCCAATTTTTGCGGAATTGGATATTGATGTAGTCATGCAGGGGCATGATCATGTGTTTTCAAGAGGTTTTATTAACGAACAGGGTGTCAATGCAAAACCAGAAATGCTTGATGAAACAACGGCCCTACAGCCAGACAATGTACCATTCTATATGGTCGCTCTTACAGCTGGTGGGTTGAAATGGTATGGTGAAAAGAATTATTCGGTTTCGTCTAATGATCCGCTAGCACCGAATTATCAATTCCTTGATAAAAACTCTGCTAAACCAGCAGGTGATCCGTTAAACCCTCAAGGGCCTCAGAGTGATATCGCAAAAGAGACAGCTTATGTGACGGTAACAGTAGAAGAAGATTCTGTAACCTTTAACACGTATTCGTTCAAGTATGACCAAACTAAAAATGAAATCACAAAATTGCCATACTTGTACGATACTTACACGATAAAGAAAAAGGCAGCAGAAGAGGTTCCAGACAATAACGCACCAACTGCGGATGATGCCTCGTTTACCATTGATGAGAAGACTGCAAATGGCACAGTGGTCGGTGCTGTTAAGGCAAGTGATGCCGATAGAGATGCATTGACCTACAAAATCTTTTCCGGGAACAATGAAGGAACGTTTACCATTAATGAAAAGACCGGAGAAATAATCGTTGCCGATGCATCGCAGTTAAATGCAGCAGCCAAAGCGGTTTACACACTTTCCATTCTGGTAAGTGATGGACAGCATGAGAAAATGGTCACGATCACCATAAATGTTCTCTCTAGTGACGTGCCTCGTCTTCAAAAGGAAGTACTAGTCACTCCTGTAAAAGATGGAGACCGTGCAACCGTTTCTGATGACCAAATCAATCAGCTGGATGAAGATGGAACACTTGTGGTTGAATTAAAGAAGAATCTGGACGAAGTCACAACGATTCAATTTACGGCTGGCCAGCTAGAAACGCTCATCAATCGCCATGCGAAAATTAAAATCGTTAAAGATGATGTGGAGCTTCTGGTAGATGCCGCAAACTTTGCAAAAGGGGAAAACCTTGTGATTAGCATGGAAAGAGTCGCAAAAACCCCTGAAAAGCTTCCTTCATCCAATTTGGCAGTTGGGGCCGTATATGACTTCACGATCAAACAGGTAGATAAAATCATCAGTCATTTTGACCATGAGATTCAGCTTGCTTTCCCTGTAAGTGGAGTCGACCATCCTGAAGCATTAAAAGTTTTTTATTGGAATCCAAATAAAAAGGTCTGGGAATTAATCGGGGGCACATTCGAAAATGGCCAAATTAAAGCCATGACGAAACACTTAAGTACGTATGGAGTCTTCCATCCAAATGATCTAGTAAAAGCAAATCCATCAACAGAAGGCCAAGCACCAGGCACAGAAACAAACATAAAAGCGAATCCTTCAACAGGAGGACAACTGCCAGATACAGCAACAAACATGTATAGCTGGCTGTTTGCAGGAATCATTCTCCTACTCATTGGGGGAACTGTCTTGTTGAAACAAAGATTAAAACAGCAACAATAGGTACCAAGTACGTGCCTGTCACTACCAGTAATTTGTCGAATTCTCCTCGACAGAAATCGGGTGGTGACAGGCACATTTTTTATGTCAATAGATAAATAGTTATGACATAAGGATGTCCTTTAAACAAATAGAGTTTTTGGGGTCAGTCCCCCGATGCTTTAAAGCATTGGGGGACTGACCCCATATTCCTTCGGTTTTTTGATTTAACAATAATTTTCGATAATAGTAGTTAAATGTACAGGTAATTCGATTGTTTTTTTTCATATTCTGTTAGTTGATGGAATCATTCGTTAAAGGAATAATTTCAAGCAAAAAACTGCCACTTAAGTAGGTCCGATGAACCGCATCATAAGTAAATGAAATTACCTGATAAAAAGAAAGGGCCAATTCAACACTATTTCTTGCAGAGGCTCTTTTTTCAGGAAGTAAATTCTGAGCTGAACGATAGGATGAAATTATTTACCGCCAGCGGAACTCCCCTTAAAAGTTGATTTGTAGTCACTAGAATAGTACCTTTTCTATCTAAATCTAAAAAATTTGACGGAAGTAACATAGAATGGGGATATTGGGCAAAAATGTATATGATACGGTCAATTCATCGAATGAGGTGACAGCATGAATCCCTACATAGAGGTCAGAAGGGTCTCTAAGATTTTTGGTAATAATCCAAAAGCTGCAATCGACTTATTGAAACAAGGAAAGACCAAGAAGGAAATTTTGAAGGCTACCGGACAGACCGTTGGGGTGAAAAATGTTTCCTTTGAAATTTACCCTGGTGAAATTTTTGTCATAATGGGTTTATCCGGAAGCGGAAAATCCACGTTAATCCGTATGTTTAACCGGCTGATTAAGCCAACAATCGGAGAAATCCTGATTGAAAATGAAGATATCGTGAAGATGAGTGATGCGCGCTTAAGGGAAGTCAGGCAGAAAAAAATTAGTATGGTGTTTCAGAATTTTGCCTTATTTCCTCATAAAACGATCGTGGAAAATACGGAATACGGGCTGGAGATTCAGAAGGTCCCCGCTGAGCAGCGGCGAAAAAGAGCACTTAGTGCATTGGAGATTGTCGGGTTAAAAGGTTACGAAAATCAGCTGCCCAAACAATTAAGCGGCGGCATGCAACAACGGGTGGGACTAGCCAGGGCGCTTGCCAGTGACACAGATGTCATCTTGATGGACGAGGCATTCAGTGCGCTCGATCCGTTAATTCGGAAGGATATGCAGGATGAACTGATGGAGATCCAAGAGAAATACAAGAAAACAATCATCTTTATTACCCATGATTTGGATGAAGCATTGCGAATCGGCGATCGGATTGCGTTGATGAGGGATGGCAGTATCATTCAACTGGGAACACCTGAGCAAATTTTAATGAATCCTGCGAATGAATTTGTCGAGAAATTCGTTGAAGATGTAGATTTTTCAAAAATATTAACGGCATCCCATGTAATGAAACCGGCAGAAAGAATTGCTATAGACCGAGGGCCGCGGGTGGCATTGGAAATCATGCGGAAGCAGGGGTATTCCAGTATTTTTGTCGTTGATCGCCATCGGAAACTATTGGGTGCAATCACTGCGGAAGAGGCACGACGGGCCATTGATCAGAATCTATCCATTGCGGAAGTCATGACAACGGATATTCCAACCGTTTCCGGAGATACCTTACTTGCCGAACTAATGGACGTGATCGCCACATCAAGTCTGCCAATCTCTGTTATCGATGAAGAGCACCGCCTAATGGGTGTGGTCATTCGCGGTGCCGTTATCGGGGCGTTGGCGGGAAATAAAGATTCCTTGAACGATTTGGAGAGTGAATGAGATGAATGTGCCGAAAATCCCTCTAGGAGATTGGGTAGACGTCCTGGTCCAATGGATTACCGTTGCATTTGCCGGATTCTTTACCTTATTAACCACCTTAATCGAGTCCCTGCTAAATATCATAGTGGATGTATTAAGTGTGGGTCCGCCCATCCTCTTAATCATTATCTTAACTTTGTTGGTTGCCTATACCAGCAGATGGCCATTAGGACTATTTACGCTCTTCAGCTTGCTCTTGATTGATAATCTCGGTTATTGGGATTCCAGTATTCAAACCATTGCCATTGTATTACTATCAGGATTACTCACCATCATCGTTGGAATTCCTGTTGGAATTTGGTGTGCTCAAAGAAAAACGGTTCATCGAATCGTAACGCCGATATTGGACTTTATGCAGACCATGCCCGCATTTGTCTATTTAATTCCATCCATTTTGTTTTTTGGCATTGGCATGGTGCCAGGAATTATTGCTTCGTTTATTTTTGCGATTGCGCCAACCATCCGAATGACGAATCTTGGGATTAAGGAAGTTCCGAAGGATTTAATTGAAGCAGCGGATGCCTTTGGTTCCAGCACCAGCCAAAAATTATTTAAGGTTCAATTACCGATTGCTACGCCCACCATTATGGCTGGCGTCAACCAAAGCATTATGCTGGCCTTATCGATGGTAGTGACGGCTTCCCTGGTAGGGGCGCCGGGGCTGGGGGCAGATGTTTACCGGGCAGTCAGCCAAATTGATGTAGGAAAAGGTTTTGAAGCAGGTTTATCGATCGTGTTCATCGCCGTTATACTCGATCGGATTAGCCAAAATTTACGGAAACCGGCCTATGAAAAGGTGATGAAGAAAAAAATCGTCTATTCTCTTTTAGTTGCTCTGGTCATCCTCGCAGCGATCGTGACAGGAGTTACAAAAGAAACGGCCACGGAAAAGGGTGGGAACGGTATCGGAGCCCAAACTGATTTCAAAATAATTGGGATTGAACCTGGAGCAGGAATTATGGCGCAAGCAGAGAAGGCAATTAACGATTATCAGCTGGATCAGTGGCAGATGCAAGAGGGGTCATCGGCTGCGATGACAGCAGAATTAAAGAAGGCCTATAATCAAAAGAAACCGATCATTGTCACCGGCTGGGCACCGCATTGGATGTTTTCCACTTACGATTTAAAATTTCTCGAAGATCCAAAGAAATCTTTTGGTGAAACGGAGGATATTCATACCATTGTAAGAAAAGGTCTTGAGCAGGATGCGCCGGGTGCGTATACCATCCTTGATCAATTTTCCTGGGAACCTGCTGATATAGAAAAAGTGATGGTAGATATTAAAGACGGGATGGACCCGGCGAAAGCAGCAGAAAAATGGATAATGGCCAACAAGGATAAAGTGGGGCAATGGACAAATGGTGCCAAAGCAGCCAATGGGGAAACCATTAGTCTTGCCTATGTGGCGTGGGATACAGAAATCGCCAGTACCAATGTCATGGCAAAGGTGCTGGAACAGAATGGCTTCAAGGTGAAATTGAGTCAAGTGGAGGTCGGCCCGATGTTTGCCGGTGTAGCAAACGGCAGTGTCGATGGCATGGTGGCTGGATGGCTCCCGAGTACCCACAGGGAATATTATAAACAATATAAAAATGATATCGTTGATCTTGGAAGCAACCTTCATGGAACGAAGAATGGACTGGTTGTGCCAAAGTATATGGATATTAATTCAATCGAAGATTTGAAGTAGAAAATGTGCTTTACAATTTTTTTAATAAGTGCCTGTCACAACCGATAATTTGTCGATTCATCTCGACATTATTCGGTTGGTGGCGGGCACTTTTTTGGGGCGTGACAGGTACTTTTTTAATACGCCCGCTAGGTAAATAAAGTTCAGTTACCCGGAACAATTGTTTAACTCTTCAAAAAATTTCCATCAGAATCATTTAGAGTGTTTATTACTGGGACATATTCTTTGTATGGGATTCAAAATATTATCACAGAAAACGAATTGACATTAGAACCATTCGGAAAAAGAATTTTTTGTGCCTGGTACCTAAACTTCTGTAATGATAGATAAGAATAATTCGTTCTGCAGTCAGAATATTAAAATAATTGATGTTATAATAGGAACTATACATAGAAATAGATGATGGCCAAAGGAGTTTTGGAAATGGAGAGTTATAGTTATTTTTGTAATACTAGAATTGAGATGGGATATGGCAAAGCAGCGCAATTGCCGAAGCTATTGGAGTCTCTTCAGGTTGGGCAGTCGGTTTTGCTAGTCAGTGACCCGGGTGTGGTTAAGGCTGGGATCGTTTCCCCAATCAAAACAGCTTTGGAAGAGTCAGGGTATCATGTCCTTTTATTTGATGCTGTCTCGCAAAACCCGAGGGATACGGAATGTTTGGCTGGAGCTAAATTATTTCAGGAACAGGGGATTGAGACGGTTGTCGCTATTGGAGGCGGAAGCGCGATGGATACCGCGAAGGCGATCGCTCTTCTTGGTCCGAACGGTGGAACACCGGTCGAATACGTGGAAGGAAAGAGGGAGTATGCAAATATAGCCCCGATTATTTGTCTGCCAACTACTGCAGGGACAGGCTCTGAGGTCACTCGCTCCTCGGTTATAACCGAGTCTGCCACACATCGAAAACTGACACTAAAAGATGCTTCATTAAGACCCATGATGGCGGTGCTTGATCCAACATTAACCATGACGGTTCCGAAGTTGGTTACCGCAGCTACCGGTGTGGATGCATTGGTTCACGCCATTGAAGGTTATACGTGTAAAGTAACGAACCCCATCTCTCAAGCATTCGGAGCAAGAGCGATGAACAAAATTGTCTCTTCTTTGCCGGCCGCTTTCATGGATGGAGAAAATCAACAAGCGCGCTATGACATGCTGGAAGGCAGTCTTTTAGCTGGATTATGCTTCGGTTCTGCGGATGTTGCTGCTGTACATTGCTTGGCAGAAGCACTTGGGGGTCTGTATGATACACCACATGGAGTGGTCAATGCCGTATTTCTTCCTTATGTATTAAAATTTAATGCAGAAGAAGAGATAGGCATCCATGCTGATCTGGCAAGATACATGAAGTTTGCCAATGAATCGGATTCGGATGAAACCGCGGTTGAAAAATTGGTTACTGGAATTCACGCATTTACTGATAAATTGGAAATTCCTAAATTAAGAGATTTGCCAGGAGTGCGAAAAGAGGATTTCGCACGAATTGTAGAACTGGCCATGCAAAATAATTCTACAACAAGTAACATACGTGACATTGGTGCAAGGGATTACCGGCAGATTCTTGAGCAAGCCTATGAGGATGTCCTTTAAACAAATAGAGTTTTTGGGGTCAGTCCCCCTGTGCATTAAAGCATTGGGGGACCATTTAATAGGCTGCCATTTCATTATTAATAGATTTACTCTTTCCTTTGTCATTCTACTATTCCCACTTACGGCGGTCCCAACTAAAATGGGCTGAAAATAGACGGAAAAATTTCGCCTAATTAGTAATTTTTATTAATAAAGGCTTAAATAGACGGAGAGATTCCGCCTATTGACTCGATACACGTTAAAATGAGGGATTTTGCTTTGCATAACCGGAAAACCTCCTCTTATTTTTCCAAAAACGAGCTCTATTCTGCATTTAACCGGAAATTCTCCGCTTACTTTTCTATATACCAATAACGAAGCTAATGCAACTGTCTTTCGGCAAGTATCTCAAAACGGAACCCTTTTTCTACAGTGTAGAAAATAAACGTCCGATGATGTCTGACATTCGCGAATCGGGAAGTGTCGATCATGAATGAACAAGTCACGGAAACTCGTATTATATGGATTATATTGACAACTTGTTAAAATGATAAGCGATTGAGGAGGAGACGACGAATGGGTGAAAAGATGCACGTCGACGAAATGGAAATTGACGAGGGACTGGTGCGCCGTCTGCTTGTCGCCCAATTTCCCCATTGGGCAGAGCTGCCCCTGCGACGGATTGAGCCTGCTGGTACAGTGAACGCCATCTTCCGGCTAGGCGACGAATATTCCGTTCGGCTCGCGCGGCGGGAGGGGCCGACCACACCAGGAAGTAGCGAGTTTATTTGGCTACCTAAGCTCGCACCATTGGTTCCGCTTGAAACCCCAGTACCTATCGCTCAAGGGCACCCCAATAGCGAATATCCGTGGTTTTGGGAGATACATACATGGGTTGAAGGCGAGACAGTGCCGGTAGAGGAGATTGACGCGATTCAGGCAGCGCGTGATCTTGCGGGGTTCGTTGCAGCGCTGCAACAAATCAATCCATCGGGTGGGCCCCCTGGACGCGGCATTCCTTTAGCAAAACGGGATGAGGGATTCCGATACTGGCTAGAGCGGTTCGATGGCGACCCTGCTGTATCTGCTGTGTGGGAATCGGCGCTTGCTGCGCCACCGTGGAACGGCCCGCCAGTTTGGCATCATGGTGACCTTGACGTGCGTAACTGGCTCGTGCGAGATAAACGCATCACCGGTGTGATCGATTGGGGTGAAATGGGCATTGGCGATCCTGCATGCGATATTATGGTCGCATGGAAGTTGCACTCGCCGGAGGCCCTTGATGCATTCCGCGAATATCTCCCGACGGACGACGCTACGTGGGCAAGAGCCCGCGGGTGGGTCGTATCACAGGCTGTTGCAGTGCTAGCTTACTACACGCCGGAAAACAATCCAGTCCTGTATAATGAGGCGAAATCTTGGCTCGACCTAGTACTTTCAGAATGATGGTTGATCATCTTACTGTTAAGCAACAACTATGTTAAGGAGAGCTGAATCCAGCAGGAAATATCATAATTTGGCAAAACAACCCTTATTTAGATTGAATGGCTTCTTTTGATATTAGAAGCGGATATTGCTGAATAACAAAGAAAGGGCCGTCCCGCAAAGGATGGCCCTAAAAATGCGTCCAACTTATCTTCCTGAATAATTTGAAATATCATAATAAATAAAATATATTGAATTTTAATAATTTTATATATATAATCATCATAGATTATATATAATCTCAACAAGATCCGATCAGATACATAACAAAAGAGGGGGGTATGCTTTGCAATGAAGATGGATTTAAAGCAAAAACTAGAGCTAAAACCTTGTATTGGAACATTTCTAAAAATCCCGCGTCCGGAGATCGTTGATGTTTTAGCACTTGCAGGATTTGATTTTATTATTTGTGATATGGAACATGCACAGATTAGTGAAGAGGAAGCACGAAGTGTCATTAGAGCAGGTGTGAACGCCGGTATCCCTGTTGTTGTACGGTTACCTGAACCTGTTCAAGGGTTAGTAAATCGTTTGCTTGAGGCCGGTGCTGTTGGTATCCAAATGCCGAGATTGCGAAAAGCCAGCGAAACAAAAGAATTGTATAGCATGATGCATTTTCCTCCTTTAGGAACAAGATCAGTAGGGGTTGCCAATATTTTCGCTAATTATGGAAGCGTTGCCATTAAAGATTATTTGGATAGTGAAAATTCTAGAGTGTTAACAGTGGGACAATTTGAAACAAAAGCGATTGATGATTGTATTGAAAAAATGTTTGATGGGCTGGATGTAGCATTTATCGGCCCAACTGACCTAGCCGTTGATTTTGGAGTACCTGGAAATATTAATGATCTAAATGTTCAAGAGCGCCTTGCTGAAATTGAAAAGGCAGCGAATAAAACTGGAACAATCATGGGAGCGTTTGCAGGTAACCTTGAGCAGGCAAAATACTATATAGAACGAGGTTACCGTTTTCTGGCTGTAAGTGGTGATATTTCCCTAGTGGCAGCGGGTGCAAACTCACTAGTTAAGGCATTTAGGGAAAATTTTGATGGACTATCCATCGGAAAATAGATTACTAGAAACTACAAAAAAATGTTTTAGGAAAACGGAGGTTAAAAAACGATGTTTGATAAAAGCGATCCAAGAGCCACTTTGAAGGATTCAAAGGAAAAGAATGTGTCTCCCACGGACTTTGCAGGAGCAGATTATGGGAAATTCTATGAAACTCCGCCAGTTGAATCAAGTGAATTTCTAAAAACTTGGTGGTTCCGTGGTCAAAATTTTTATATATCTTACTCAGAAGCTAAGGATGGCGGAGTACTTGTCCGAGAAAATCAAACCGACGAATACGTTCTGCTTCTACAAGATAAAGAGAGTAAGGCGATTGTAAAATGGGGTGATAAAGAAACTGTTGTGGATGGATTTAGCATTGCGATTTTACCTCCTGGAGATAGTGAAATAAAGATTGTGAAAGGTGGAAAGGTTGTTCGTCTTTTTAGTTCCGCAAATGAAGATTTAGAGGAATTGCCAATTAACAAGGAATCTTATCGTGAACCACATCCAAACACAGCATTGTTCAAGCCATGGCCTGAACCGGTAGATGGATATAAGGTCAGAGTATACAGCCTGGATATTCCCAAGGAAGAAGGAAGATTTGGGAGAATCTTTAGATGTTCCACATTTATGGTCAACGTATTAGACCCGAATGTTGGACCGCGTGACCCTTCAAAAATGTCGCCGCATTCTCATGATGATTTTGAACAATGTTCTTTGGCGATTGAAGGAGAATTCGTCCACCATCTCCGCTGGCCTTGGATAACAGATATGGCGAAATGGCGTGAGGATGACCATGAACACTGTGCAAGTCCTTCGGTTGCTGTCATTCCTGCAAGAGCCATTCATACTACACAAGCGATAGGTAACGGAATCAATCAATTGGTTGATATCTTCTGTCCGCCACGCGAAGATTTCTCGCTTCAAAAAGGCTGGGTTTTAAACGCTGATGAATACCCAATGCCGCAAGACAAATAGGCTAAATAATAGAAAGGAGAGGGCTTGATGTATCAAAAATTGCTTGAAGGTGCCTATGACTTACATGTCCACACAGGGCCTGATATTCCTGAAAGGAAATTAGATGATTTAGATTATGCAGAGCGTCTTCAAAGTATTGGAATGAAAGGGTTTGGGATTAAGTCCCATTACTTCTGCACCGCCGAAAGAGCTCGTATCGTTAAAAAATTATATCCCAAGCTAAACCCTGTTGGAGCGATCACCTTGAATAATTCGGTAGGGGGAATAAATCCGACGGCTGTGGAAATGGCAGCACGAGATGGTGCAAAAATTGTCTGGATGCCTACTTTTGATTCTGAAAATGAAATCGATTATGTAACGAATAGGGGCAGTTATGAAGTGCTTCCGCCTTGGGCTCAGGTTCAGGTAGAGCGTAAAGCACAAGGGCTTCCTCAAACATCCATCACCATTCTTGAAGATGGAAAATTGAAAAAGCCCATTTTTGAAATTCTGGACCTGGTTTACGAAAGAGATTTAATATTAGCGACAGGCCACCTTTCCAAAAAAGAAATCTATGCTCTTGCAACTGCCGCAAAAGACCGTGGGGTTAGGAAATTACTGGTTACCCACCCAACGTTTTCATCGATTGCATTCACAAAAGAGGAACAAAAAGAGCTGACTGAGTTAGGAGCCTATATGGAGCAATGCTTCGGTTGTATTGATCCAAGATATGGGGTTACATGGGAAGAATTGTATGAACATATCCGATACGTTGGTCCCGAAAAGACCATCCTATCTTCCGATCTCGGACAAATTTCAAATCCCAACCCTGATGAAGGCTTAGTTGAATTTGTGAAAAATCTTGCTGAAAATGGTTTTTCCAATGAAGAAATTAGAATAATGACTGCACATAATACTTCGTTTTTCGTTGAGGGATAGTTAACCTTTTCATCACGTAGTAAATATTTGCGCGAATAAATTATATATAATCCTTATTCATTTAAATATAAAAACAGAGTTTATATATAGCAAAAAGGATTTATATATGTAACCAACTGAAAAATGGCATTGCCTTCAACATGTATCCACAAAAACTATAAGCAAAGGTGAAAGAAATGAGTAAATCAGATGAGGCCTATGAATATTTAAGAAATCAAATTATCCTTTTTCATTATAAACCTGGAGACAAGGTAAATATAAGGGATATTGCAAGAACATTAGGATTGAGCGATATCCCTGTCCGGGAAGGATTAAAAAGACTTGAGTCAGAGGGATTAATAGAATTCGAGAAAAATAGAGGTGCAAGGATTGCGCCTTTTAATGCAAAAAGCTTTATGGATATTTGCAATGTCCGATTCGAGCTAGAGGTCTATGCTACTCGACTTAGCACAGAAAACATCACAGATGAGGAAATTGAACGTTTGGAAGAATATGTTGAAAAAATGGACGAATGTATTGAAAACAACGACCGAGAAATGTTTGGCAAGTATAACTCCAAATTTCACAATACTCTATACAGAGGCAGCCATTCGCCAATATTAATAGAGACCTTAGAAAACCTTACGGCTAGAAGTCTGTATTCAAAGTCTATTTTTACGCTTGTTCCCGATCGTTTAATAGATTCAAATAAGGAACACAAGGAAATCATTGAAGCGATAAAGAATCATGATGCGGAACGGGCATCACAAATTATTCGGCACCAAAAAGAATTTAGTACAAAGCGGCTTTTTGCTGCCTTACAATCAGTATCCTGGTTCAACGAGATTAACAACGGGCAACACATCATATAGGGATGTCAGAAGGGGAAAATATTTTTTTGAAAAAAATTTAATTTTGAAGGGATGAAAGATATTGAAAAAGCTAACATCTATTTTCTTGGTATTCCTTATGATGACGTTTTTAACTGCCTGTGGTCTAGGGTCCGGAAAACCTGCAACCCAAACATCAGGCAGTGATAAAAAGGAATCAAAACCTAGTACAGGTGCGAAAGAAGAAGCTACACATAAATTAAAACTTTCTCATGCTGCTGCAGAAGCACATCCATTTCATATGGGAGCTTTAAAATTTGTTGAGTTAGTTGATGAAAAAACAAATGGAAGAATTCAGATTACTATCTTCCCGAATAGACAGCTTGGTGAGGAAAGGGAAAATTTAGAAAACGTCATGAATGGCACTTTAGATATGGCAATGGTTTCAACACCTGTTATGAGTGCCGTCACACCCGTATTTGATTCTCTTCAATTACCATTTTTATTAAATACTTATGATCTTGAAGAACAAGCGCTTAAAACGGAAACAGCACAAAAAATGCTTGATAGTCTAAATGAATTAGGAATTACTGGTCTGGCTTACTTGGAGGGCGGAATGCGTCATCTTGGAAATAATGTTCGGGAAATTAAGAAACCCGCAGATTTAGAAGGATTAAAGCTTCGTGTTGTTCAGTCACCATTAATTTCAGATATTTTTGCAACATTAAAGGCATCCCCGACACCAATGGCCTATGGTGAGGTTTACAGTGCGTTACAAACAGGGGTAATCGATGGGGAAGAAACCAATTTATCAACCATGTATGCTGAGAAACACTTAGAAGTCATTAAACATTTTACACTTGCAGGTCAATTTCCATTCCCTGGAGTCATCCTCATTAACAATAAAGTATTAAAGTCGATTCCAGAAAAAGATCAAAAATTAATTAAAGAGGCTGCAGCAGAAGCGACTGCCTACTTATTCGAGCAAATTAAGAGTCAAGATGAGAAAAACCTTAAAGAAGTCAAAAACGCTGGGGTCAAAGTAACGGAACTTCAAAATGTAGATGAATTTATCGAAATGGCACAACCTGTTTACAAATCCTACACACAGAAGCACCCGCTAATAAAAGAATTTGCAGAAGAAGTGGATAAGTTAAAATAATGAGAATCGGGGGGATCTAGTCTCTATTTCCCCCGTTTTGTTAGGAGGCAAAATGAATGCAGCAGCTCAGTCTCATAGTCTATAAATATACCAAATGGTTTCTTGCTTTCTTAATTGGATTAATGACTGTTATTACACTTATGGAGGTTGGAGCCCGGAATATTTTTCATCATTCATTTTCTTGGAGTGAGGAATTAGCAAGATTTATATTGGTATGGGTAACTTTTATTGGAGCGAGCGTAGGGTATAAAAAGGGAGAACTAGTCGCTATCGATGCGGTTGAAAGACTCCCAGAGAAAGTACGTAAACCTATATATATGTTAACGCAATTGGTGTCCCTTGTATTCATTGTCTTTCTGGCATACCTGGGTTATGCTGCAACCTTCTCAGATACCGTTATGAGGCAGGTTGCATCTGGCTTCCGTGTTTCGATGATGTGGCCCTATTTATCCATTCCACTAGGAATGACTTTTATGTTCATTCATGCATTGGCATTTTTATTTTCTCCTAAATCGTTTAATGAGGAGCAAACTCTATGATAATACTGATCCTATTTGTTGTTCTGCTTTTTTCTGGGATCCCCATTGCTTTTGTAATCGGAATAACGGCATTTTTACATTTATTAAGCATCGATGGGACGACGTTAATTGGCGTCACTTCCCAAAGGATGCTTTCAAGCGTTAACAACTTTACTTTACTGGCGATTCCCTTCTTTGTATTGGCAGGAGAGTTAATGAATGCAGGCGGAATCACGGCAAGATTACTGGACTTATCTCGAAACCTAGTAGGCCATTTACGTGGCGGCCTTGCCTATGTGAATGTATTAATTGGCTTGTTTCTTGGAGCAATTGTTGGATCAGCAAATGCTGAAGCTGCAATCCGAAGCTCTACCATTGTTCCTGAAATGGAGAAGGATGGGTTTGACAGAAGATTTGCAGCTGCCTTGACGACCACTTCCTCTGTTCTAGGTCCCATTCATCCTCCAAGTATGACGTTTATCATTTATGGGGTAGTTGCCAGCACATCGATCGGCGCTTTGTTTATGGCAGGAATATTACCCGCATTTCTTATTGCCGCTATTCATTTTATCATTGTTTATTTTTATGCACGTAAGCGAAATTTCGAGGTTAGAAAATTTCCTCCAGTAAAACAGATCTTTCTTTCTTTTTTAAGAGCCCTGCCTGCATTATCTATTCCAATAATAATTTTAGGCGGAATTTACTCTGGAGCATTTACTCCCACTGAAGCTGGAGCGGTAGCCTGCTTTGTCGCTATTTTAGTAGGAATGTTCTATTATAAAACACTTAAAATTTCTGATTTTCCAAAGATATTTCTACGAACAGGTCTGATCACCTCGACCGTTACCTTTATCATTGCAACGGCTAATATTCTAGGATGGTCCTTGGCACTTGAACAAATTCCACAGCAAATGGCAAATTATTTACTTACTTTAAGTGATAACCCATATATTATCTTATTTATTATTAACATTTTGCTATTAATCATTGGGATGTTTATGGAGGTAACGGCAGCTCTATTAATCTTAGTCCCTGTATTTTTGCCCGTTATTCTAGCGTTAGGAATTGATCCAGTCCACTTTGGAGTCATTATCTGTTTGAACTTAACGATTGGGTTAGTGACACCGCCAGTAGGTGTAGTGTTATATATTGTATCGAATATGACGAAGGTAAAGCTTGGAGAATTAGTTAAAGCCTCTTTCCCACTCCTTATAGGTTTAATTGTGGCGTTGTTTATTATCTCGTATATGCCAGGAATATCTTTATGGATTCCACACATGCTAGGTTACTAAAAAACAAGTGGATTCTTGTTTGTAAATAGTGTGCAGGGATTGGAAAATGTGGAGGGAACATGGTGAATGTATTAATCGTATATGCTCATCCCGAACCAACATCATTTAGTGGTGCGCTTAAAGATCGTGCTGTACAGACATTTGCTGATCTTGGTCATCATGTAACGGTGTCTGATCTTTATGCTGACAATTTTAATCCAGTGGCAGGCCGCCATGATTTTACAACAGCAGCGGACCCGAATCGGTTTCATTATCAAAATGAGCAACTTCACGCTAGTATGTACGATGGGTTTGCAGAGGATCTGAAACGCGAACAAAATAGAATTCTAGATGCAGACTTGATGATTTTTGTTTTTCCACTGTGGTGGGGCGGAATTCCAGCAATCCTAAAAGGATGGTTTGATCGTGTCTTGGCTTATGGTGTTGCTTATGCTGATGGTGAACGTTTTACCAGCGGCCGTTTTCTGGGGCGAAAAGGGATTATGTGCATTACTACAGGTGGAACAAAGAAACGATTCTCAGATTCCGATGTGTATGGTGATATAAAGAAGGTTCTTTATCCGATTCATCACTGTATGCTTGAATATATGGGGCTTGATGTAGAGGAACCATTTGTTGCTTATGCTGCTCCGAGAGTCGATGACGAGACAAGAAGAGAATACCTTCATTCTTGGGAAAAGAAGTTGAGGGAAATGGCTGAAGATCGCGAGTGGCAGGAAAGGTTAAAGAAAATGCCCGATACTCGAAAAGCAATAAAGCCAGTGGACCAACGTGGTTGGGAACTGGACCGTTAAATGGAAAACACTTGGTGGAATATGAAGACAAATGCCTGGCACTACCCGTATTTTTTCGAATTCTTCTCGACACTATTCGGGTGGTGACGGACACGCTCCTCAGGTTGGAAAATGACGGTTTAAAACAACTTTTCTATATATTCTCTCTAGATTAACCTTGCTATTAGGTAGCAAGGTTTCCTTTTTTAAGAAATTAATTGATCTCCTGACGTTAATTTTTCTTTAGGATACCAGTATTTGGAATCCTAAAGACAATTCCACCTGTTAACCATCCAGTTTTGTCTTTAAGAGTTGGGTTTAAAGACATTTCTGAACTCCAGACGTTAATTTTGTCTTCAGGATACCAGTATTTGGAATCCTAAAGACAATTTTACCTGTTAACCATCCAGTTTTGTCTTTAAGAGTCGGGTTTAAAGACATTTTTGAACACCTGATGTTAATTTTGTCTTTAGGATACCGTTTTTTGGAATCCCAAAGACAATTTTACCTGTTGACGAATGAGTTTTGTCTTTTAAAGCAAGTGCCTAGTGTCACTAATCGCAATTTGCCGAATTCTCCTCGACAGGGTTCAGGTGGTGACAGGCACCATAGTCAATCTATTTATCACCTGTAAACCTGCTGACATACATTAATAAAAAAATATTCATTTTTTTATAATGGCGGTGGTGATAGTGATTGAAGTAAAGAAATCAAAATATGGCAGAGGGATTTTTGCAACCCGCGACATTCATAAAGGTGAACTGATACATGAAGCTCCAGTTATTGTGTCTCCTGGTAAGGATTACAAATATTTGAAAAAGACGATCATGATGGAGTATGTGTTCTGGTGGGATCCAGATCATGATGAGTGTGCACTTGCTTTAGGATATGGTTCATTATTTAACCACTCCTATACGCCCAATGCCATATTTGAACTCAATTTTGGGAATAGAACAATTGACTTTTATGCACTGATCGACATAAAAGCAGGAGAAGAAATTTTCATTAACTATAATGGAGAACCTGATGACGATGAACCGTTATGGTTTGACGTTAATTAATTTGTGAAGAACCTAAGGGGAGGACAAATTTGTTACGTTAGGGAATGTGTTAAATCTTAAATTTATCGAGGGCTTAGTCTATAAGATTGAGCCCCCATTGTTTTTCTAAGCTAATGTAATCATAAATGCTTCCACTATAGTAATTTTTACGGGTTTAAATTTAATTTTCATGGAAACATCTCCTTAATTATATAGCATATGGATTAATTAGTAGTTGTCTTTATATTGTACAAACGTGGTATATCCCATAAATAATAGCATCGGAGGGGAAGGGAACATAAGGCAATTACTTGTGCCACTCCCTCAATTTGTCGAATTCTCCTCGGCAAAGCTTAAGGTGGAACCAGGCAATCTTGTTAATACTCACTTAAATAATGGCTGCCATAGAAGTCCACCCTTATGAAACTTTTTTATTTAATTGCAACCCAAATTTCATTCATGGAGTTTGGACTATCGGGATCAGGGTCCATATAAACTTCAATCGGGGCAATTTCAGAAGGCACATATTTATTAGATGGGAACCATTCTGAATAAATTTGCCTCCAGGTATTCGCCATAGCTGTTGAAACTGGCCCTCTTACATCAAAAACAACCCATTTTGAGGCAGGGAATTCCATGCTTGAAAACTCCGATGCTACATCACCACTATGTTCCGTTGCAATCCAGTAGTCGATGGTATTTTTCTCTTGGTAATAATTCCTGGTCACTCCTAAAAGCCCTTTTAGCTTTCCGTTATTTAATAGCAATAACTGATCCATTATTCCATTAGCGGCTGATTCACCCCAAAACTGATTAATGCCCTTGCTGGGTGAATTTCCTTCTCCCTCACATGGTATTTCCCGTTTGATTCCGATTACCCGAAAAGCATCTCTTTCCACAATTTGATATTTCATTGGTTCGGCTCCCTTCAGATTAACCTGTGATTTTGTGCTCTCTTTGGACTTTTTTTAAATGATGATGATTTATTTATTATTTCTTAAAAAATAATCTAATAGAATATCCCATCCATTCCAACGATGCATCATATTTTAACTGAAGTCGGCATCCGACTCCATATTGCGGAAAGTCGGTTTTCCGGCAGTCTCGTAGCGCAATAGAACTGAGCCGCTCGGGAACGATCTGGATTCAAGCAATTGCAGGGCAGTCGGTATCGTACCAGAATCAAAGAACCGTTTTCCCTTACCGAGCAATACAATTTCAATGGATAAAGTATAAATTCCTTGTTCAACTACAACGTTATCATTTATTAAAAAAGACTGGGAAACCTTTTCACTTTGGTTTCCCATTATTTTATTAAAAGATCAACTGATGCTAGACTAAATGGAAGGGCAAAGGGATTAAATCCTATTCCTTGGAAACTAATTTGTCAAAATACGTATTAACACATCCACATCTGGTAACCCATACTCTTCATCAATCTCTTCTTGAATAAGAAGACTGTTGATGATGGTAAAATACCATGACAACATTTTTCGGGGTTCGCCTGGCGAAAATTCACCCAATTCCTGACCTTTAACGAAAATTGGAATGATTGGTTCGATTAAAACATTAGTTGAAGTTCCTTCAAAAATGTGTGAGACCTTTTCGGGAACATCATCAGCTGTACGGGCACGTTCCATTAACATAAAGGCATGCATATTGTCCTTATCAAGTATGTTTTTCGTTAATGTTCTCACTTGTTCAAAAGGTGTTCCCGGTAAATTCCCAACATTCTTGAGTTCCCTTCTTGCTTCTTCCATCAATTCTTCAACGAGAGTTAAGAAAAGTTCCTCTTTAGAATTGAAATAACGGTAAATTAATCCTTCACTAATGCTTGCTTCCTTCGCAATCATGCTTGTTTTCGTTCCTGTATATCCTTTGCGGGCAAACATTTTAAGCGCCGCTTGTTTTATCTGCTCCCTGCGTTCGTCACGGATTTGATCAAGCTGCTGCTGCCTATTTAATGGAGACACCCTTCCAACCTCCGAATCTAAAAATGTCATATTCATTATATCATTCAACTAGAGAACTTTTGCTTTTTACAATTTGTTGAAAGGCGTTGGAACCAATGGACGTACTCTCTTGATCAATTCCTCAAGAAACTGATTAGGCCGTGCAAAACAGGCAAGATGGCCAGCATTTTTAATAAAAACAAACTCCTTATGAGGGGTTTCAATCTCATCGTAATATACTCTAGCCAGTTCAGTTGGCGTGATAATATCATGATCACCTTGAAAAATAAAAACCGGCAGCTCAAATTTCCCGTATTTTTTAGAATCAAAGTTTATTAATTCATCAAATAAATGTTCAAGAGAATAATTCATACCTTTAAAAATATCCATCAAATCACGTATTGTATGGTCAGGAGAAGAGAGCATTGATGGCAAGACTAAGTCTGTAATCATATTGGGTACATCCTTAATCGTTTTAACGATAAGCCGATTTCTCTTGTCAAAATCTTTACGACTCCATTGGGATTGATCAGGCCCCATTTGTTCAAGCAACTCAACACCCCTCGTATTACCTGCCTCGCGGAGAGCGTTGACTGATAATGTATACAAAAGATTTTGTGTATCTGGGGCATTCTGATCTGTGCCGACATAGGCATAAAAAAGATCTGGCCGAAGCTTTGCCATCATGATACCAATTAGACTGCCCACAGAACTTCCAATAAGAATGACCTTTTGAAGACAGAGTTTTTCACGCAAGTATTCTGCTACTTCTATCCCATCCTTCGCGAGACGGTCGAAAGTGATGGCTCCGCTGCCGTCTTTACCATTCTTGCCAAAGGTCTTTCCTGCTCCACGCTGATCCCACTGAACAACAGTGAAATGTTTCTCCCATGAACGCAACAACGGACTGAATATGGAATAGGTTGAAGCTGGACCACAATGAATCAATAATAAAACTGGGTTGCTCCGGTTCTCGCCACGAATCGTAATCCACTGATTAATACCGCCAATTTTAACGTAACAGCCTTCTACGATGCTGTTAGTTGTACTGATTTGAAGTTCTTTGGTATTTATTCTCTGATTTCTCTTCCTCAGAACGATTTCTCGCAGGATATTACCTTGGCTCATTCGAACACGCCCTCTTTCCATTTTTGTTATTGAGTGAGTTGCTCACTCATTATAATGGTGAGACGTTTTACATAAATTGTCAATAAGTAAATAGCGTAAAATATACTTTGGAAAACTCTTTTTTTAGATTCCTCACCCAAGAAAAAGATCGTTCTTGCATGGTAGAACACTACGATGTTTAATAATATTTTAAAATTTGGCACCAACTCATAGAACGTTATTCTTTTTTTATCAACATACATACGCCTTTTGAAATTTGATACGGTACTAGGTTTAGTGTCCAAAGGGATTTTGGCGAGAATTGTCGAAGTACTTACTACTTAAGAAAACCACAACAGGAAAAATAGTAAGTGTGTCTATATGGGAGTTGGGAATACAATGAAAGTGATTACGCTATGTGGTTCGACAAAATTCAAGAAACAGTTTCGGGAAATGGAAGCAAAACTTACTTTAGAAGGGAATATTGTATTAAGCCTTGGTTTTTTTGAACAAAGTGAGGGGATCAAAACAACCAAAGAGCAAGAAAAACTATTTGAGGAATTGCACTATCGGAAGATTGATATGTCGGATGAAATCGTGGTCATTGATGTTGACGGTTATATGGGAACTAGCACAAAAAAAGAAATAGAGTATGCAAAAAGTAAAGATAAACTCATACGATATTATTCTGAAATTACACGAAGTAGTGCTTTTGTTTGAGAAAACCGCCTGTAAAATCAATTCAACCTGGAAAGGATTTTTCGACTATAAAAATTCAATACGTATCTCTAATTCAACAATAGACTATATTGCCGAATAGAAATATATTAACTATAGGATTTCTAAAAGAGAAAGTGAGGTTGGTATATGGAGCCTGTTAATAAAGTGATTCAAGATTTGTCCATTAAATCCTTGGATTCGACTTTTAATAAACTTTCAAATGCTTATAAAAGCATGACAGAAAAAGGTTCAAACACATCCCTTGTCCAAAAGAGACTAAACGCTGTTTGCGGTTTCTGTATCTAGATAAGTTCCTTATTTGGAATATATTAATAGTTTGGTTTTTTGGGAAATTATTAAAAGAGTAATAAGCAACTAAAAAGTTTATAATTTTCCTAAATTAAAGGTAAGTAAATTAGCTGAAAAAGACTCGATAAAACGAGTCTTTTTCAGCTTAGGAAATAATAAAAGCTATTTTGGACTAACGACAACATCAACATCGCTTTTCTTCACAAACCCAATGCGATGATTGAAAGAGATTTGGTAGAATTCTTCCGTACCCTTCACGACCTTGTTAGTGGCTGGATCATTGAAATTTTTGGCGTGATAGTAATCGGATTGGATTGGTCCGGTCGCTGCATACATTTGTCCTTTTGGCAATTGATATAAGACCTCTGCTACTCCTCGTGCCGAGGCTGCAATTCCCGTGCCATCATAAGCGGAATTTTCCGGATAGGCAGCCCCGTAAACTGGAATAGAAGAAAGCCCATCTTTCGGTTTAATTACAGTTCCATTTCCCGGAACAGTGTTTTTGTTGTTAGGATTGTAAAACCAAGCCTTTTGCCCGGCGAAGTAGATGGCAGTCCAATCCCCTTGTTGATCGGCTTTAACATAGCTTTGCCCCATAGTGGCTTTGGCTCCCCAGTCATTGAGCCGCGTTGTTCCCGGAGCGGTCTTATTTAGAACAGGATCGCTGATAAGAGGGGAGTTAAAATCTGGCTCCTTATATAACTGTAAGAAACTAGAAGATAGGGAATCAAGATCTTTTCCGCTATACGTATAACCTGCTTTATTCGTGTTGAAGTTCGGACGGATCGTTACAATCGAGCTGTTTTTGTCCCCTTTGCTTGGATTCAAAGATTCTCCAAGCAGGTTAAAGAAGTGGGACCAATCCCAGTATGCGCCTGGATCCCAGTGCATGGCAGCATGCTTGGAAACGGTCAGACCCGGGATTTCATCGTGGCCAATAATATGCTGTCTGTCTAATGGAATGTTATATGTTTCAGATAAATATTTTACAAGTTTGGCAGTTGAACGGTACATTTGCTCACTGTACCAGTTCGTTCCATCCACTGCAAATCCCTCGTGCTCAATCCCGATGGAGTGCATATTAAAATACCAGTTTCCCGCATGCCAAGGGATGTCATTTGGACGAACCATTTGTGTGACCTTCCCGTTTGCTGAGTCAATAATGTAATGGGCGCTTACAAAAGATTGGTTACGGAAATGATTGATGGCCGACTGGGCACTCCCCTCGATATCATGGATCACGATATAGCGAATATCAATCCCATCTTCAGGGCGGTTGGCAATATCATAATTCCCATAATTGGTTGGACTGCTTGAAAACTGTTTGTACAGTGCAGGAATAAAGGAACATTCCAACCCGTTTGGACAATCCGAATTGTTGAATTTTGCATTCCGCAGTGGAATATTTTTGGCCGTATCTTTATTCGGAACGATATTCTCCGCTGTTAGCGTCAGTTTCTCACCGTTATGCGTTGATTTTACCGCCCCGTTTTGGATGGTTTCATACACTTGATCGGCATAATCTGTGGCTAATTCTGCAATGTCTGATCCGCTGTATTTTACAACAGCCCCATACCAATCGGCAGCATCGGAAGGAAGGCCGCCAGTCGTTTCCTTAGCGTATTCAGCTAACAAGGCGGCACCGCCGCGGATGTTTTGCTCAGGATCATCCTTTAACAAATCTGGATTTACTTTAAGAATCTGTGCTGCTTGGTCAAGTGTGTATATGGCTTCATCAGCTGTGTTATATGTACCCTCGGCTGTTTCATCCCCTTTGGCACTATGATCTTGATCCGCTTGGACCAAATTCATGATTCCAAACCCGCCTACTTCGCTATGCCCCTCATGCTGGACCCAGCGTGATTCATTGTAGGACACAGCCATCAGGACATTGACGGGAACCCCAAATTCCTTTGCCACATTTTCAAATAATTGTTGTGAAACTTCCGAATTTCCGATAGTTTCCGCATAGGATTTGACTTCATTTTTGGAAAAATACCAAGGCGCAATTAATAGGGAAGCCGCGAGTACGGAAGACGCTACAACTTTTGAGACTTTTTTTACATGAAAAACCATTTTATAACCCCCTTATGACAGAATTTTTAGAATTATACAATTCCCTCAGCATGACAGTTTTTCCTTCCATAGAGATGTAAAATGATTCAAATTGCATAGAATGAAGTTATTGATTGGAAAAAGATGGGTATATATCACTAAAGAGGTCAACCAATTGAAGAAGCTTTAAAAAATATATAAATGGTATGGAAGAGGAAAGGGGTTGAGTGGCTTCATCAATTCTTCGTTTGATCTCATCTGCATCTTCGAGTTCAGGAGTTTTAGATGTATCAAGCCCAAAACGACATGTTGATCTTTAATAAATCGCAATGATGTAAACTTCTACCGTTTACTCGGGGAACAAGATAGGGAACCTTTTGATACTGAAAAACTATTATATTTATTTAATGAGGCAAAACCGCAATTCCTTTTAGATTATCAAAAAGAATTAATGAAAAAAATTTATATCTTTCTATTTCTAAGATCGATCTCCTAAATAACTTGGTATTTATCTCCTATATCCCTGTCGGAGACTCAGTATGTGGTGCGGTATGCTCCAATAGTAACGAAAGAGGAAATGGGTCCAATTCTTAAAAGAATGGGCTCTTTTTCGCGTCACGTATAAACAATTAACAAAACCGAGCGATTTTCTGGTCGTGGAAGGCATCAAATCTAATCGGAAATAAAATATCTCAAATTCAAGATTCTTTAATTGACAATATTTTAAGATAGGATTATCATGAAGTTGTTCACAAAAAGTTCACAAATCTTTTAGAACATTGGGGGAATTAACATGACAAATTTACAAGATAAAGTAGCAATTGTAACAGGTGGCGCTTCGGGAATTGGACTTGCTACCGTGAAGGCATTTTTAGAAAAAGGCGCAAAAGTTGTGATTGCTGATTACAACGAGCAAACAGGATTATCGGTAGAAAAAGAATTGAAAGAAACCTATGACAATGTATTATTTGTGAAGGTAAATGTCGCAAATGAAGAAGAAGTTGAAAATCTAGTTTCTAAAACGGTTAATCGTTTCGGTAAATTAGATATCATCTATAACAATGCCGGTATTGGAATACAAAAGGCTACTCATGAAATGACTGCCGAAGAATATAAAAGAGTTATTGCGATAAACCAAGACGGAGTCTTTTATGGCTCAAAATATGCGATTCGCGAAATGTTAAAAACCGGAGGCGGTTCGATTATTAATACATCATCAATATTAGGAACTGTAGGTGAACCAACAGCGATTCCATACGCTGCAAGTAAAGGTGCTGTTAACCTTATGACTAAATCACTAGCGTTAGAATATGCAGATCGAAACATTCGTGTAAATGCAGTTGCACCTGGGTTTATTGAATCTGGTTTAGTTAACAAAGAGGCATTGGGAGATTTTTATGATGGTTTAGTCGCTAAGCACCCAATTGGCCGATTAGGAAATCCGGAAGAAATTGCACATGCAGTTGTTTTCTTAGCTGAGAATGACTTTGTTACAGGCACAACGATTCATGTTGATGGTGGATATACCGCTAAATAACTTGGTAATTCATGCTATTTGGTAAGTATAAAGGGAATCTCTTGGAAAAATAATAGTCGTGATGGCTATAAGTGTGTGAATACTCACCTTAGAGTTATTAATATAATCTTTTCTATAGAATCGGAGGAATTGAGTCATGGGTAAACTAGACGGTAAAGTAGCAATCATTACTGGGGCAGCACAAGGTATGGGTGCTATGCATGCCCGTAAATTCGTGGAAGAAGGAGCAAAAGTAGCGATTACTGACCTTAACCTCGAGGGTGCACAAAAACTAGCTGGTGAATTAGGAGAAAACGCAATCGCTCTTAAATTAGATGTTTCAAATGAAGAAAACTGGTTAGAAGTTGTAGCAAAAACAGAAGAAACATTTGGCCCAATCAACGTGTTAGTAAACAACGCAGGGATTGGTATCTTCAAACCATTAGAAGAACTAACTGTAAAAGACTTCGAATTAACATTTAAAGTTGACGAGCTTGGCGTGTTTTTAGGAATGCAAAAAGTATTGCCTTCTATGAAAAAAGCTGGTGTAGGTTCCATTGTTAATATTTCATCAGTAGATGGTTTGGTAAGTGCGCCAACGGCTATTGCTTATAGTGCTTCTAAACATGCTGTAACTGGAATGACAAAAGGTGCTGCTGCTGAACTTGGACAATTTAACATCCGTGTAAATTCTGTACATCCAGGAATTATTAAAACTCCTATGGCTGACCAACCAGATGTTGAAGAATATCTTAAGCAACTTGAACAAGATATTCCACTAAGAAGAAGAGCTGAAGTAAAAGAAGTCTCTAATTTAGTTATATATTTAGCTTCTGATGATTCAAGCTATTCAACTGGTGCTCAATTCGTGGTAGATGGTGGAATGATTTCTGACCTATAATAGATATAAAAAGGCTTATGGTTAAACTGGAAATGATTTAATTAAAACAAGTGCCTGTCACTTCCCTTGACAATATTCGGGTGGTGTCAGGCACTCTTTTAATTGTTCGTTTGCCCCAAACATTAATAACGAAGTTAGATAAAGAGGTTATTCCAATGAGTGTTTTTTGAATATTTATTTCTTCATTTTACTTCCTACAACTGCTGCCAATGCAATACTAAGAGCTGTTGCACCTACTTTGAAAACTTTATTATTTTGAATATTATATAAAGTATCCTTTATAAGCATAGTCCTTCTTATATCCTTAATTTCACTCATCACCCAAGCCTTATCACTATCTGACAAATCTTCTTTTTGTAACATCGAATAAAGATTCTTTTTTTCCTCTATTAGATCATTCATTAATTTATTATATGAATGATTTAAATTATCGAGATACATTTTAGATAGATCCGTAAAGTTTGGAATTTTACTAACCAAACTTTCTAAAGCTTCAGCAGGTAGCTTAGATAAATTCTGTATTAATCCTTCAAACTTTTCTATATCAATTATTTCTTTAGCATCTTCTACACCAAGTTTATCAAAGACCTTTTTAATCTTTTTTAAATTTTTTTCATTATCATTTGCCAATTAGATTTCTCCCCCTTATTAAATATTCCAATTAGAATATTCTCCTTGGAGTGACAACATCCCTGCTCTTGACAAAATTTGGGCGGTGCCAGGCACTCTTTTTTATTTTCCTTGCAACGCTTTCCATTCTTTGTATTTTTCGCGCATACATGTTCCGCAAGGGCGAAATCCGGCTGCAATTGCCGTTTCTTCATCTGCAAAGAAGACCCGACTTTCCACATACCCACCTTTGCCTATCGCTCTTAATGCAGCCGGGCAATCCAGCCGCCCATAGATTTTGCCTTTTCCGTTCCCTCCCAGCTTTCCTGGCGTTGCACTCTGGTATGGCTTGCGGTTCGCATCAAGCAAGGTATACATTTTTTCACTCATTTTATTCACCCCATGATCTCATTTTTTTACAGTAAATGACAGAATAGGCCTGTCCCAAGCAGCATGGGCAGGCCTTCCTATTACTTAAACGTGACATTTACCGTATAATCAATATTCTTAAAAAATTCCTTTAACACTTTTTCTGCATTTTTCTCTGCAGTATCTAGTAAACCACTAGAGATGGCTCCTTGACGAATTTTTTCTTGTGCCTCAGCGGCCAGGTCAAAGCCCTCTTTCATTTTAATATCAGCACGGAAAAGACCATTTTTGTCTAAGGCTTGTATTTTATCCATCTGTACTGATGGGTCCTGGATGAGCTCTGCATGAGGAAGGGTAATATCTATTTCTTTTGTTTCTTCATTAATATCCATGTCCTTAGAAGTAATCCCTTTCAAATCAACACCAGCAATAACCGTCGCAGGTACAATTAATAGAACTTCTCGCTTTGTTCCTGGTAGATTAATATTCAAGAATTTCTTATATTCCTCTTCGTAGAGAACCTCTTTCATATGAGCTTCAGCTGTTGCCAATGTGGATAGCTCTTGAACACGTTCAACAAACGTGACAGACTCTTGTTTGGAGTTGCTGCCAGCAAATAGCCAAATTCCTACTGCGATGGCTAAAACAAGGATGGGCAAAATAATCTTCCAGCCACCAGCTTTTAAGAAAAACTTAAATTTTCCTTTCGGTGGAGAAAAGGTCCTTGAGTTATAATCTACCGCAATAGCTGCCGCACTTTGCTGTTTTGCTTCCCTTAATTCTATTAATTGTCTCTCTAGCTGAGCAATTTTATCATCTTTTTCTTCTAAAATTTCTCTATTCGTATTCATTCTTTTCACCTCTCATTATTACCATTACAATGCTTATCCTTTTAATCTAAATAAAGATGTAAAAAATTAGAAATATCATATTATATTCTACTAGAATATAAAAAGAATTCAATGCATTTTGTATCGAAATAAGGGAAATAATGTGGAAATTTGACTATAAAGTAATAAAAAGTCAGTACCGGCATTATGAAATACACCAGTTACATCTTTTTTTATTACATTTAGGGTGCCTGTTAGGAAGGTATTAACAATTTACTGTCGAAAATTTTATTAATTAGGTGGATTCACACCCGAAATAATATAGCTTTAGTAGTTTATTACAGACAAAATCGTAATAAAAGGAGACCATTATTTTGACTAACCAGCAAGAAAAGTTAAGAAAAGAGATAAATAAACTAAGTCAACAGAATCGCCCTGCCTATAATACAACCTAGTGCATGTATACTAATATATCAATTTGGAGTGACTTTATTGGAAAAGGAAAAGACAGTTACAAACATCAAAGAAATAACAGCTAACCCTGCTCCACTTGGTTTAATGGGATTTGGTATGACAACAATCTTGCTGAACATTCATAATGCAGGTTTCTTTGAATTGAATGCCATGATTTTAGGAATGGGCATATTTTATGGAGGATTAGCACAAGTTATTGCGGGCATCATGGAATTCAAGAAAAATAATACATTTGGAACAACAGCCTTTACGTCTTATGGCTTTTTCTGGTTATCATTGGTTGCATTAAACGTGATTCCATTAATGGGCTATGGTGAAGTAGCTAATTCTTTATCAATGGCCGCTTATTTATTTATGTGGGGACTTTTTACGTTATTCATGTTTATCGGAACTTTGCGTATAAATACGGCCCTGCAAGTTGTTTTTGGGACACTTACGATTCTATTTTTCTTATTGGCCATTGCAAATTTCACAGGCTCTAGCTTGACTTTAACAATAGCTGGATATGAAGGGATTCTTTGCGGTTTTACAGCCATCTATGCGGCTATGGCACAAGTGCTAAATGAATTATATGGCAAAACCCTTTTACCAATTGGTGAAAGAAAAGTACAAGATCGTTTACTGAACCTCTCAGCTTAAAAAAGCTGAGGTTCTTAAACAACTAATTTTGCTAGTTTCGTGCGGAGCTTTCTCCTACGACTAGCCACTCCTTAGCTGTGTCAGAACATTTACGAAGAATCATCCTTCACTAAGGATGTTTGCACAACGTGCCTTCGCTGTTTTTCTATACTACTTTAATACACCTATATTTTATCCTCTTTCCACCAGCTATTATTTGTTCAATAAACTCATCATGTTTTACTTTAAAAGCTCCGAATTCAAAACTACACAATGCGAAATCAGGCTGGCTCCAAGTGAGATTACTACATTTTAATAAAAAGCAGCTATACAAATCTCTTTAAACCTTTGTTCCGTCTGAGAGGATATGCCAACGCTGAGAGAGTTGCTTTTTGACTGTTTTTTCTGCGAGAGCTCTGCATGCCGCTATATTCCATAGCTTTCCAAGAAAGATGCAGACCTCAACTCGTACGTCCACCGGTGGGCGCTTTTGTGTAAAATGGTGAGCTTGGTTTCTAAATACCCCTATTCTTAAAAGGAAAACTCGTTCATAAAATGATAATAAAAAGATAAGGAGGTGCCCACAATGGCAAACTATATTGCCTAGGGCTTGCCTTGCAAAGTAATCCAATGAATTGAATTTGGGAGGGGAACATTTGGCACAGATTGCATTTTTTGTCGCTGGAGCAGCACCTGGTGTTGGTGGATTAGGTTTACTTCTTGCCTGGGATCGGTTCAATAAAGGACCTTCTGCTGCAGATAGTCTGAATACGGATGGTTGTGGCTTATATACTTGGACAGGGTTAACAACGGGAGCATTATTGGTCAAAGCACTCACAAAAGAACCAATTCAAATACCTGATGAAAACTTGCCCACTTACCCTGACGGTTTTCCGAGTGGCGACTTTTTCAATCGCATTGTCATCAAACCTGGAGGATCTGGACTTGGCTTAATCCACGATATTTCATTCGAAATATTCGATGGATCAAAAAAAATATATGGAGCCGATTTAAAGTTCGAGATTGCTAAAAATAGCATTCTTCCAATGGAGGTTTCGATTCAAGACAAACTAACCATGCAACCTTTTCTAGATCCGTTAGAAGGATTTGCTGAAAAAACGTTTTTCAATTTTTCAACTCCATGTAACGAGTTATGGAGAAGTCTGATGACTCCCAATAAGCCATTGGACTGGTGGGGAAGATTTTAAAGTCGAGTAGTGCCAGCCCGCTGCTCAAAATAAATTTGTAGAATTAAAGGAGGAGATTCGATGCCGCCTGTGAAACAGATTCGAAATCTGGTGTTTAACAAAGAAGAGATTGGTATGGGATTTAATAGCGAGACAGGGCTTGCTGTTGGTACGGCACTTGAGGGTTTTACCATTCCCGAACCAGTCTTTAACGGACAACAGGTCTTTTCATCCATTTCAATCATTAACTCACATGAAGAACTGATGGAAAGTCTCGGAATGTCCTTCGAAGCTTCAGGAAGATATGGGCTGGCCTCAGGTTCATTAAAGTCCAAATTTTCCGAATCGTCCAATTACAATTCAACATCAACATTTCTTGTAGCCCGTGTTACCGTCCAAAACCCAATTTCCCGTGGGAAAAATTTTAAAGTATCGGACGCAGCACAAGCACTTTTAAATGCAAACCGATTTGATGAATTTAAGAGGGCTTTTGGAGACAGTTTTGTAAGGGGGCTTCAAACCGGTGGAGAATTTTATGCTGTCATCCGAATCACTTCAGTCGATTCAAGCGTACAGAGCAATTTATCATTTGGATTAGAGGCAGAATTTAATGGTTTAGCTGTAGCAGGAAGTTTTAAGTCGAGCTTTGAAAATGCAAACAGTAAAAACGAATCGAAATCGGAGTATCACGCAACGATGTATCAATGTGCAGGGAGCGGACCTGAAATCTCTCCCACCGTTGAAATAAGTGAAGTTCTCGCTCGATTTAAGGCATTTCCTACAATCGCAAAAGCAAGCGCTTTTCCATACGAGACGGAAGTTGCAACTTATGATACGTTGCCGCTACCTACGCCTCCCCTGGAAGAACAAGAAAATTTCCTATTTGCCATTCGTGACGCGCGAAATCAGAAGATGCATTTTATCCAGGCGAGAAATGATCTTCAATTTGCGGTCCGAAATCCAGAATTTTTCGAGAATCTGCCTGCAAAAGAGGATATTAATAAAGCAATTCAAGATTACACCAAACTTATCAATGCAGTGATGGATCATGCCAGTGCACTTTCAGCGGGGCAAATCAAACCGCCAAAGATCTTTGATCCCGACGGATATAATCCGCCACTTCATGAACCCGATGGGATAACACTGCAAAGAAAAGTTGGTGCTCCCCCTCCGCCACCTCCGCCAACAGGGAAACAATTTGATCCAAAAGATTTTATCATTAAAGATATAAAATTTAAGCCAATATTAATCGAAAAACTGGTACGTAAAAAGGGTCAGTAAAACGGGTCTTACCTTAATCGGTTAGCGGAATCCACAAAAGCCCCAAGTGACAGGACGTCTCTAACCCGTTCCCTGCGAATTCAGCGCCGATTGAATGTTTTTAATCAATTGTCGTACGGTGGATAATGTTATTGTATTTATTGTTAAATTGAATTATAAGATTGGATTCGTATGAAAATATAGGGAGGTAAAATTTCCTGACCAATCTCAATTATGTCTATATTTGTCGCGGGGAAAATATTTGCATACAGTTAGTCATGGTCTGTAACTCTTAATAGGTGATATTTTGTTCTCAAAAGTGAACAGGGGGGTGTTTGGATGAAAAAACTTGTGGCTGGTTTTATGCTGTCTGCGTTGATGATGGCGTTTGGAGGTTCTGCATTTGCTGCTGACAGTCCTGGTTGTAAGGGTTTTGGTCAAGGAACTGCTCTCTTAGCACAATCCGCAAAAGAAAATGGTGGGAATTTCGGACGAAATATTTCTTCTTTTACACCTGGTACTATTGATGATGGAGTTCATTTTTTCCATTCCTTTCAATGTGAGCGTAAAAGTCCTTAATAGTCACAGCAAGCATTTAGAGTTGAGAGTACCGATAGCGGAATATAAATAATTGACCCTTATATAAAGTAGTATTTAAAAAAATGGCTCAGTATGGTTGAACTGCACCCTGTCAAGTAGACAGTAGAAATAATAAAAAGAATTTAAGCGGCTTTAGCCCTATATTCCCTAGGACTGAGGCCGTTTAATCGTTTTTGGTACCAGTTATGCTTATAAAAGCGTATGTACTCAGCTATTGCCGTAAATCGTTCTTCAAATTTCTCGTATTTCTCCAGGTAATACTTTTCATATTTGAGTCTAATAGAAGTTATTGTCTGTTCCATGTACAAATCATTCTTTCTCATCGGTTTTAACTGAAAATAGTAGTCCCCATATCTAACCTTGCAATAAGGTCATTATCGGTTCATCGAATATTACACAAAGTGCATAAAAAATTAATATTGAATGGAATGTCGAGATCTTTATGAAAGAAAGCAGTCGGTTTATTCGAGATGTCTTGAAGGAATATGATTATCTATGAAATATGAGTGAGGATGCGGATCCCAAAAAGCGTAGTCTTCTCCTATCAAGAAGACTATTTTTCATGGATTAATTGTTCAACCGCTGGAATATCAGCCGGAGCCCATTTTAACGATTCAAGATTTTCTCTTTTTAGCCAGATCAACTTGGAATGCTCACTCGGTGTCGGTGTACCTTCCACCACTCTACACTTAATAGAAATTAAATGAATGAAGATGGTTTCGTATTCGTGAGTGTTATCATTAAATACCTCTTTAAATGTCTCAATTTTACAGTCTAACTCTTCCCTTATCTCTCTCTCAAGGGCTGAGTAGATGTCCTCATTAGCTTCCACTTTCCCACCTGGAAACTCCCATCTGTTTGGAAGAGACATTTCCGGCGATCGTAATGCACATAGGATCTCTTGTTGTTCGTTTTCAATAATCGCTGCGACTACTTTAATCTGCTTTTTCATTGAATCCTCCTGCAAATTAATGATTCTAGATCATCATATCATTTTTTATTAGATGAATTTCATGCTAGGTTGATTCATTAAACTTTCTTAGTTTTTAAATGAAAGGTCTTTGCTATAATTTAAATAGGATATGGAAAATTGTACTAAAAGGAGTGAGGAAATGGAAGCAAAAGCATTATGGAGCGAACTGGTAAAACAAGCACAAGAAGCAGAATTTGAAATACATACAGTACCTAAAAATCAAAGTATACCTTTGTGGTTCCAGGTGGGAGTTCAAGGGAATTATTTAATCATTCGTAAAGCAAAAACGAATAGCCCAAGTGTCAGGATCTCTAAAGAAAGAAAAATTAGCTACAAGGATTTTGAGTTTGTGTTCGGTTACTATGATCGATGGTTAAAAGGTGAGGCGGGAGTCCGGCAAGAGGCAATACAAAAATCACAGAATACAGCTTACATCTTTGCTCTAATTTCTGCTGCAGCTAAACAGATAAGAATATAATTTCAGTCACAGAAACGTTGATAGAACGGAGTATTCTTAGGTTTGGAAACAGCTGCTACCGTTAACTAAAGATAAAAGCTAAGTTTTGATAGAAAAATGGGGGTGTTTTTTTGGACAAATTGTCCTTTAAAACAAAGTTTATAGAATTGATTAAAGCAAACGTGGATGGACTCTCACAAGAAAGCAAAATAAAGTATATGAAAAAGTGGCTACGAGAAAATGAGCAAAAGCAACAAAGTCCCACAGGGGTTATAGATAAACATGCGGGTTTAAAAGTGGGGATATTGGTAAATACCACCTTCAAAAATTTAGTAGCCTCTCAAGCGCTTTCTGATGAAATGGTAACAAAGCTGCAGGATGAAAGGTACAGCAAATATACGTTTGATATTAATTATCCTTTTTTAAAAAAGATTGACTGGAGAACATCATTATCTGAACAAAGAAAAGTAAATGGCTATAACCGGTATTGGAAAGATGACATCATAATCAATGGCGAAAGATATTTTGTATGTAGTGAATGGTATGAAAGAAATAAGCCGAAGTATATAAAATGGCTTAATAATTTTGGTGATTAATCTAAGAGAAGAGAGTGGCATAGCAAGGACTGGAGTTGAGAATCAGTGTTTGTTAAAGTTTATCAATATCACATTCTGAAGAATAAAGTAGAAGAGTTCATGCATCTTCAAGAGAAGGCAGCGGAGGTATATAACAAATTTTTGGACTTCCATACGATGTATTTAAATAGTAAAGAAGACGAAACAAAATGGTTCGAGATTACAAGATACAAAGGCGAAGCGGAATACAAAAGAAGCTTGGCTATTATAAATGAACAGGCTGAGATTCAAGAGCTTCTCACGGCATTCGACTCCCTATTAGTCTCTGAAAAAAGAGAGATAAGCGAAGAGGATTTTATCGTAGGAAAAGAAATTAGAACTTCCGGCTTTTCAGATACTAAACAGCCCATTCCGGAGGAACTCCTCGAAAGAATTACTGAGAAACTGGGAATTCCTCTTCCATACCATTGCCGTGGAATTAGGATTACCGATAAGTTGATCAAGGTAGCGGTAGAGTCTTTGAATGATGCTCCAGCGAAATGGCTGTCACAGAATTGCCGGAATGATGTAAGAAGCAGGACACCAGAGGGATTGGATTTAGAAATAAAAAAGAGAATGGAATTTGATCTTAGAACCGCCAATATCATTTCCGATGTTTTGGCCGAGGCTGGGATCGTGAGGATTTCCGATACGGTTAATCCCCAAACAGGGCGAAAGGTAAAAGCAACACAATTATTGGCGGAATGGACATGGTAAGAAGACGAACAACAATAGAAGGGGACGTGTTAATATGAACCACTATCAAGCTATTATTTTAGCATTGGAGGCTTTAGGCGGGGAAGGCACCATTGGGGATGTGAATGATTGGATTCAAGCCGAGTATCCGAATACATGGAAGGACCCAGGGACAGCTATGGCCGATATGGTTCCTGAATCGTTAGGTGGGAATCGTTCATCAAATGTGAGTGAGGAATACCGGGTTTTGGAGAGGGTGTCATCGGGGCGGTATCGGTTATTTGCGTCTCCCATTGCTTGTAAGGTGAACAACGTTTTTATTCATGTGAATGATCTCAAAAAGTCAGTAAAATGGTATTGCGACTTACTTGGATTACCTTTTGACGAGGTTCAGGTTAAATCTCCTGTTCATAACATCCCTGTCACCTCTGAAACCGGACTGACTCTGGATGATCACACTTTTGACCCGGGTTTTACATTAAAACCCTCGGAGCATGTTTTATTCAACTTCTATGTCCAAGATATCGATGAAGCGCATCGATTTGTAAAAAATAAGGGAATTACCATTGTCAAAGAAATAGAGCGTATTGGTGATTTTGCCTATTTTAACTTTAAAGATTTGGATGGGAACGTGTTAATGATCTGTAATAACTAATAATGCTTTATGGGGACTTGGAAGTTGTAGATTCTTAAGATAAAAGTGAATTTTAAATTGGAGGAGCATTTTTATGGCTTCTCTTATTTTTATTAGGCTAGCCTGCAACATTAGCTTAATTACTTCAACAAAAATACGATAATCCTTTCTGGATTATCGCTCCTGTTTTAGCTATAGAGGAAATTTTTTTCTTTTATGGTTAATCCTTTTTGGGATTTATTAGTTGCAGGAACTATATCCTTTTTAAACGAAGACTAATTGCCGGGCAGTCGGATGCCGCGCCAGCCGCTTACATCGCATTGGCCATATTCATTATCACCCACAGCAACCACGGTGCCGTCCGATTTAATGCCGAGGGTATGAGCGCAACCCGCAGCAACCGCCACGATATCTCGCCAATCACTTACATTACATTGGCCATATTTATTCCAACCTACAGCCGCCACGGTTCCGTCCGATCTAAGGCCGATGGTATGATTACTACCCGCCGCAATCGCTGCGATATCCTGCCAGCCGTTTACATCGCATTGGCCATGTTTATTTAAACCCACAGCCGCCACGGTTCCGTCCGATTTAAGCCCGATGGTATGAAGATAACCCGCCGCAACCGCCACCATATCGCACCAGCCGCTTACATTGCATTGGCGATACCGATTATTACCCACTGCCGTCACCGTGCCGTCCAATTTAAGCCCGACGGTATGCCAGTCACCCGCCGCGACCGCCACGATATCTCGCCAGTCACCTACATTGCATTGGCCTTCATTATTTCGGCCTACATCTACCACCGTGCCATCCGATTTAAGCCCAATGGTAAAACGCCAACCCGCCGCAATCGCCACGATATCTCGCCAATCACTTACATCGCATTGACCATACTGATTCCAACCCGTAGCCGCCACCGTACTGTCAGATTTAAGACCAATTGTATGGGCATTACCCGTGTTCGTCGCCATATGAACATTACCAGCTGCGACAGCGATCATATCTCGCCAGCCGCTTACATCACATTGGCGATATTTATTATCTCCGACAGTCATCACCGTACCGTCCGATTTAAGCCCAACGGTATGACGACGACCCGCCGCTATGGTATCTTTCGGCCATCGTTTCATCTTTAACACCGCTCCTTTTGGTGAAATGTAATCCATTTAATCCGCTACCAAAAATACCATTTAAAGAATCTTCTGCTGTTTCTTTTTTCTTCACGTTTTCAATCATGAGTATTTATTGGGTGTTATTGAATAATGATAGATCTCTTTATCATTCTCTATAAAGCCTCTTCTTTGGGCTGCTTTTAGCGTCTGAAACATATTTTTTCTTCCTACAACATTATCTGTATGAAGGTAGATTTTATCAGCACGTAACCCCTTTTCACAGATGTACTTCACCAAATCATATCCTATTGGAAGTAATTTCGATTCATATCTTCACCTAAATCGTGGTCTAACGAGAGTATATGAACCTTAAAGTATTCCAATGTAATGTATTGCTTCTTTCATGTATTATAGTGCAAATTATGGAAAATTAATAAATCAGATACATAAGGTCCCTCAAAAAAATGAGGTGCCATCCTTTAATAAGAAGGCACCTTTTCATCGGTAGTGGTGGTAGAGCAGAATTCCCATAGAGTTACGCAGTTAACTTCCTACAAGCATCCGCACATTTTAAACAAGCCTCTGCACACTTTTGACAATGTTCATGCTGATGTTTTTTACACTCGCTTCCACAAGCTTCGCAAATAGTGGCACATACTTGTGTTAATTCAGAAATAAATGGCGTTCCTCTGCTAATCGCCTGTTCTAAATAAGCACAAATTTCCGCACATTCTCTATCTAAGCGAATACATTCCGCCATCATATTTATATTTTCTTCCTTTAAGCAGGCGTCGTAACAGTGATTACACGCAACCATACATTCATGCAGTGCTTCCAAAACGGATTGATATTGTTCGTGAGACATTAAAAATAACCTCCTCAAAATTTTAGTTACAATACGTTTAATAACCTAACCTATTTGAGGTTAAACATGTCTTTCCTTATTCAACTAATCTCCAATAAGAGTCCTGTTTATTTTGTTAATTATTGTGGGTTCAATTTATATGACCTACTAAGTTTGTAATATAGGAGCCTCGATTCACCTAGAATAGGCTATTACAAGCTTACTGAGTTAGGAAGCGTGACCACCACGCTTCTTTTTTATCTTTCATTGGCATTTTTGGGTCAACCGGTAATGTGTATTCATCCTTTTTTAGCTGTTTTACATATCATTACTAAATGCTGCTAGTGAATTTTTCAAGCAGCGGCAGAAGCTTTTGTAGATTATTTTTTTAAATAAATCTTCCGAAAATATTAAATATACTGAATGTTGACTGTTGACAGTTAACCAGAATTATCTTAATATTAAAAAAGTGTTAAGAGAACGGTCGCGAGGCGGTTCGGAAAGGTGGCGCTTTCATTGTCAACAATTGTTAGAGATAACCTAAATACCCAAATCTATCAAATATTAAAAAAGCGTTTATTGGAAGGTGATTACACTCCAGGTGAAAGATTGGTAGAAACAAAACTGGCGGAAGAATTCGGCACCAGCCGTGGACCGGTGCGTGAGGCTTTAAAAATCCTTATTCAAGATGAGTTGCTTGTGCAGCAAGGGAACGCCATCCATGTGTTCAGCCCATCAACATCCGATATGATTGATATTTATCAAGTGCGGCAGCAAATGGAATCGCTTGCAGCAAAATTAGCTGCTCAAAAAATTGATTCTTCCGAATTAGACATGCTGGAAACGATTGTGGAAGAAACGAAAACAGCCTGGTTAAAACAGGATAAAAATAGAGTAGTGGAATTGAGTATTAAATTTCACGAGATTATCTTGAATTCATCCGGTAACCGCCAACTGATTTCATTAACGAATATGATTCGCGATAAAGTGACCTACCTAAGGAACAGTGTGGTGAAAGAAGCCATGCATGATGAGAGCCCGATCGAAGAACATTCACGCATCCTTTCAGCCCTTAAAGAAAGGGATGGGGATAAAGCAGCAAAGGTAATGCTTGAACACATTGAGCATGATTTAAAGGCACTTATATCACTTTATAACTAGAAATCTTCTTTCATTTTAAACAGATTGAGACTATGGGGGGATGAAGACATATGGGGAAAAAAGCGTTGGAAGGTTTAAAAGTGCTGGAAATGGGACAGCTCATTGCCGGTCCATTTGCCTCCCGGCTATTAGCTGAATTTGGCGCTGAGGTGATAAAAGTTGAACCTCCCGCTAAGGGTGATCCCATCCGAACATGGCGGGTGATGGAAAACGGGACAAGTCTATGGTGGTATGTTCAATCCAGGAACAAAAAGTCGATTACCATTGACCTGAAGCACCATGAAGGACAAGAGCTGATCCGCGGGCTGGTGAAAGAAATTGATATTTTAATAGAGAACTTTCGCCCCGGGACATTGGAAAAGTGGGGTCTCGGATACGAAGAATTAAAGAAAATTAACCCAGGTCTGGTGATGATTCGGGTGTCCGGATATGGTCAGGATGGTCCTTACAAAGATAGACCGGGTTTTGGCTCGATTGGGGAAGCGATGGGAGGTCTTCGCTATATCACGGGCTATCCAGATCGTCCGCCGGTACGAGTAGGTGTAAGTCTTGGAGATTCCTTGTCATCGCTTTATGCGGTGATCGGTGCCTTAATGGCTGTTTACCATCGTGATGTGAATGGCACAGGTGAGGGACAGGTCATTGACGTTGCTCTATATGAATCGGTGTTTAGTTTAATGGAAAGCGTTCTTCCCGAATATGACCGTGCAGGATTGATTCGGGAAAGATCGGGAAGTATGCTGCCGGGAATTACACCATCGAATACATATGTTTGTTCAGATGGCACCTATATCGTAATTGGTGCGAATGGGGATGCCATTTTTAAAAGGCTGATGCATGCAATGGGCCGAGAGGACATTGCCGAGGATCCGCGCTTTGAAAACAATGCCAAACGGTCTGAACATGCTGCATTCTTAGACGGTCTGATCGAAGAATGGGCGAAAAGTTTGCCATTTGAGGCAGTTAAGGAATCCTTAGATAAAGCGGGGGTCCCGGCTGGTTCCATTTATTCTGTAGAGGATATCGTCAATGACCCGCATTACCAAGCCAGGAAAATGATTCAGGAAGTAGCCGTTGATGGCCTTGGTATGTTGAAGATGCCGGGAGTTGTCCCAAAAATGAGTGAAACCCCTGGGGAAATCGAGTGGGCAGGACCAGAATTGGGGCAGCACACCAGTGACATTCTTGGCGATAAGCTTGGCCTGACGGAAGAGCAAATGAATGATCTAAAAGCAAAAGGGGTTATTTAGATTCCATTCCATTTATAAAACAGGGAATTTCTCACAATAAAAAAGGGGATGTCTTATGAACCTTCCGGATAAGGTAGAAATCATCGAAGTCGGGCCCAGGGATGGAATTCAGAATGAAGCCAATTTTATCTCGACCGAAAAGAAAATAGAGTTGATCAATGCACTTAGCAAAACAGGAATTAAACGGATGGAAGCCGTTTCTTTCGTTCATCCGGCATATGTGCCGCAAATGAAGGACGCAAAGGAAGTTCTAAATGGCATAGAAAAAAAACCTTCCGTTCAATATATGGCGCTAATTCCAAATGAGAAGGGGTATGACCGGGCGATCGAAAGCGGTGTTGATTCCCTATCACTGGTAGTAGGTGCAAGTGACAGCTTTAATTTAAAAAATGTAAAAATGAGCCGGGAGCAATCGATGACGAACCTTGCCTCGGTAATCGAAAAAGCAAAAGCACATGATATGTTTATCCGCTATAGTATTGCCACGGCTTTTTGGTGCCCGTTTGAGGGAAAAGTAGATGCGGACTTGGTTCTCAAAATGGTCGAGGAAGCAGAAAGGCTCGGTGCAGATGAAATAGTTCTTGCCGATACCATCGGCAGAGCGAATCCAAAGCAGGTTTTCGAGTTATTTCAGGCTGTCATTTCATTAAAAACAAAGTCACATATTTCTGCTCATTTTCACGATACGTATGGCTTGGCACTGGGAAATGTCATGGCTGCGTTAGAAGCGGGGGTCACTCGGTTTGATGCTTCGATCGGCGGTCTTGGCGGGTGCCCATTTGCCCCTGGTGCAGCTGGCAATGCGGCAACAGAGGATCTTGTTTTCATGATGCATGAAATGGGCATTGATACGGGAATTGACTTCGGTCAGCTTCTAGCTTGCGTCGAATTATTGAAACCATTTACAAATCGGGAATTGACGGGTCATGTTCATAAAGTAAAAGGGTGCTAATACTAAACAAAAAAATAGTTGAGGGGAAAGGGATATAAAATGAAGAAGGTAATCTCAAGTTTTCTAGCCTTAGTTTTATTAATGGGAATTTTGACAGCATGTGGGGGAAAGGCAACAAATCAAGCAGCTCCTGCTAAAGGAGACAAAGCTGAAGAGAGCGGCGGTGGAGACGGGTACGAAGAAGCTACCATTCGTTTAGCGTACAATCTTCCACAAGACCATCACGTCTCTGTTGGTATTGAACAATTTGCAAAAAACGTTACGGAAAAATCCGGCGGTAAGGTAAAAGTGCAAGTATATCCAGCTGGACAGTTATTAAGTGATAAGGAAATGAACCAGTCGATCCTGACAGGCGGGGTAGAGATGGGATTAAACTCGGCAACACTGTGGGCTTCAACCGTTCCTTCCATGGGTATCTTTGACGTCCCTTATGTTTTCCATGATTATGACGCTGCTGGTAAGGCGCTTTCAGGTGAAATGGGTGAGAAACTAAGGTCTGCTATGGAAGAAAAAGGCGCAAAGGTATTAATATTTGCTGACTATGGTTTCGCTCAATTTGCTAATAATGTTAGACCGCTTAAATCTCCTGGAGATTTTAAAGGCTTAAAGATCAGAAGTATAGGTGACATTCCATCAGAACTCATTAAAGCATATGGAGCTTCTCCAGTATTTATGGGCGCCGGGGAAGTTTATATGGCCTTGCAGCGTAAAACCGTTGATGGTGCAACATCTGGAACAACTGCGATGCTGCAAAGAAAATATGATGAAGTGGTTAAATATTTAACCATTAACAATTATGCCTATTTAGAGTTTATTTTAGCCGTAAATAAAGGGTATTGGGATAAGCTTCCTGCCAAAACACAAAAGTTAATTGAGGAAACGGCTGCTGAAACAGAAAAATGGATTCGTGAACAAACAAAGGCGGAAGATACGAGAACGGCTAAGGAACTTGAAAACAAGGGTGTGGAAGTGTACGTCGTTCCTAAAGAAGATCTAAAAGTTTGGAAGGACGAAGCTAAACCAGTCTATGATATTTTCGAAAAACAAGCGGGAGAGCTTGGTAAGGAACTTCTAGACCTTGCCGAAAGTCAAAACTAAAAATAGTAGAATGATAGAATCACCTGGGAGGATCTTCTCCCGGGTGAATTTTCAATAATGTTGTTGCTGACATAGTTTGGAGGGGAAAATGAGTTCGTTTAAGACGCTTTATAAATTCATCGATAGGATCATTCAGCTTGGGGGAATGATTTCAGGCTTATTCGTAGTGCTTATGACGGGAATGATCTTTTATGAGATCGTGTCTCGTGCTATTTTCAATTCACCAACGATATTTGCGACGGAATTATCGATTTATTCGTTGATTGGAAGCTGTTTTATCGGAAGCGGATACGCACTAAGAACCTTTTCGCATATTACAGTGGATCTTGTAACCAATGCGGTACCGCTTAAAGTGAAAAATATTTTGGAGGTGATCTCCAATCTGCTAGGGCTCCTTTTTAGTGTCATTTTCACCTATTACTCGATTCTGCATGTCCAAGGGACTTATGCAATTGGAACAACCTCTTCATCACTATTAAGGGTGCCGATGTATATACCGGAAATGATGCTTCCGATCGGCGGGGTATTGCTTTGCCTGGCATTTATCTTACAAATCATTGATTGTTTACGCGGGAAAGGAGAGACTCACGCATGAATATATTTTTCCTTGGAGGAATGGGGACTCTCCTATTAATTGGTCTGCCCGTTGCCTTTACATTAGGGTTGCTTACGATAGGCGGAATGTATTTCTTTAATGGCGGAACACTAGCTTTCAATCAAATACCGATTATTTCTTATAAGGCATTAGATTCATTTGAGCTAACGGCTCTTCCATTATATGTATTAATGAGCCAGATCCTATTAGTTTGTGGTGTAGGCAAAGATTTATATGAAATGGCAAGCAAATGGTTCCGGCATTTACCTGGCGGGCTCGCGATTGGAACGATTTTCTGCTGTGCCATTTTTGCTGCTATTTCAGGTTCAAGTGTGGCAACGGCTATAACCGTTGGTTCAGTGGCAATTCCAGAAATGGTTAAACGGGGTTATACGAAAAAATATGTATTAGGTTTAGTAGCCGCAGGCGGTACATTAGGAATTTTGATCCCGCCTAGCGTTCCAATGATTCTTTATGGAAATATCACTGGAGAATCGGTAGGCAAACTTTTCATTGCAGGTATTGTTCCAGGATTGCTCCTTACATTACTTTTCACCATTTTTGCCTCTTGGCAGACAAGACATATTAAGGAAGCACCTGCTACATGGGGGGAAAGACTCGAAGCATCCAAAAAGGCTATATGGGGGTTAATCCTGCCAGTTATTATTATCGGCGGAATTTATTCAGGCCTGTTTACACCAACGGAAGCGGCAGCAGTGGGGGTAGTCATTAGCTTATTAGTCGCTGGATTAGCCTATAAAAATTTAACGTTTAAAAATATGAAAGAAATCTTATTTTCAACTGTTCAAACAAATGCCATGATTCTTTTCATTATTGTTGGTGCCATGCTGCTTGGCTTTATTTTAACGGTTCTAAGAATCCCGCAGACTATTACGGAAATGACTACATCATGGGATGTTTCCCCTTGGGTCATCTTTATATTAATCAATATCGTATTGCTGATTCTTGGGTGTTTCTTAGAGACCGTTTCCATTATCGTGATTACGGTGCCAATTTTATATCCAATTATTACATCTTTAGGTTTTGATCCAATCTGGTTCGCTATTATTTTAGTTGTTAATATGGAATTAGCATTAATTACACCACCTGTCGGATTAAATTTATTCGTATTAAAGGGAGTAGACAAATCTGCCACCATGTCAGAAATTGTTAAAGGTGTTTTTCCATATGCGATTATCATGATCTTATTCATCGGACTGCTTGCGATATTCCCAGAAATCGTCACATTTCTTACGAATACGGGGAATATTAAATAGAGAACAGCACTTAACCGGCATCTTTAGGGTGCCGGTTTTTGTGTGTCAGGCAGTTTAATTGATTTAATAAAACTTCCTATTAGTGGATGAAAGCAGTCGCTTTTCTTGTTCCACAAACGTGGTTAGTACACTAATTGATCTCATATAAAACAAGGACATACGTTGAATAATGTAACATTAAAAAAATTTCTACAAGGGGTTGCAGAATTTTGAGGAAGAAAAAGGAAAAGAATATATTGGGAGTTTTATCACTATTAACAGTAGCTATAAGTATCTTTTTTTTCTTTATAATAAGAGGACCTAATGCTAACTTAACTTTGGGCATAAGCGTGTTCACTGTGCTTTCTGTACTTGGAATTATCTTTGCTATCTTATCTAAAAAGCTGTGGTTTGTTATTACAGGAATTATACTAAACGGTGCAGTATTAGTATTTGCTTATTTTCTTTTACTTGCATTAGGGATTAGTGAACCATAAAAGTTTATTCTAGAAAATGGTGCGTTTCTTCAACTGGAAGAACGCTTTTTCCTTATTGAAGCAAGGAAAGAGGTTATTGGAAAAAGGTAATTTAAGAAAAGTAAAGAATTGAGCTCGCCACGGTAATCGAAAAAGCAAAAGCATATAAACCCCGAGATTTAAATAATATTTTCTTCCTAAAAAATAAAGCAAAAAGGATTGAACCCTTGTACAATACAGAGTCCAATCCACAATTTTATATAGAATGTTTATTTAAATGTCTGATTTCATTGTGCGCTATCGAGTCAAGGTTATGCTTGAAGGTGCTTGCTTTTCGGAATATACTAAAGAGATAGAATATTATAACGATAGGGGGTTGGGTTATGAAATTTCTGCTTACATCTGCAGGCATCAAGAACAAGAGTATACACGACACGCTGGTTGACATGCTAGGCAAACCGATTGACGAGGTAAATGCCCTCTGCATTACCACTGGGTTGTACGCCATACCCGGTGGTGCAGGCAAAGCATGGCAGTTCTTCAGTGGACAGGCCACCACACCGATGTGTGAGCTTGGCTGGAAGTCAATGGGGGTGCTTGAGCTCACCGCGCTGCCCAGCATCGATAAAGAGCTTTGGGTCCCTACGGTCAAGGAGACTGACGTTCTGCTAGTGAATGGCGGTGACCCCTTGTATCTATGTTACTGGATGCGGCAATCCGGATTGGCAGACCTTTTGCCGTCGCTGCGCGCAGTCTATGTGGGACTGAGCGCCGGGAGCATGGTGATGGCACCTAACATCGGGGAATACTTCGTTGGCTGGACTCCACCCAACGGTGGTGATGAAACGCTGGGACTGGTCGATTTTGCAATGTTTCCGCACCTGGATCACGAGATGCTGCCGGGAAACACCATGGCTGCTGCAGAGAGATGGGCCGCCAAGATGCAGGGGCCGGCGTATGCAATTGATGATAAAACCGCCATCAAAGTGATCGACGGAGCGGTGGAAGTTGTCTCCGAAGGGCATTGGAAACTGTTTTCCCCCTGATATTACTCCGCCGCTAAACATATAAAAAACGTAGGCGAGATTCTTGTGATGAACTTGTTTGACCGGCAAACATTTGTCGGTTGCCATGTCCGCAGCTCGTATCTTAGTTTCAATCATAAAAATTATATAATTACGAATGCAACTTGAATAATTTACTTAAAGAAACGGGAGTGTTGATCCAAGAAGGGATGAACGCTTCTTTTTGTTGAACTTTATTGAAGTAACGGGCGGTTAAGTTTTTTATACAAATTACCACTAGTAAAAAGGATTTAATATATAATATGGTATTTATAAAGGAGGGGAAGTATGGAAATTAATAAGCAGTGGATTCAAGAAGATAGTGATTATATACGAAAAAAGGTAATTGAATACAACCTTTCGTTACTACCGGATGAAGTAAAACAGCCATCAATGAAAGTTAGCTCCGTGCTTAGAAATGATGAGGGCAAAATTGTTGGGGGGATTACTGGAACGATTTTCTGGTACCATCTACATATTGAGTATCTATGGGTTGATCATTCATTAAGAGGAAAAGGATATGGAAAAGAGTTATTAAATCATATTGAAAAAACAGCAAAAGAAAATAATTGTAGGTTAATATTATTAGATACTTTTAGCTTCCAGGCACCAGATTTTTATCAGAAATGTGGATATAAGGTGATTGGAAAAGTTGAAGATCACCCAAAAGGATATAACCAGTATTATTTAGAAAAAAAATTGACCTGACAGTTATTAACAAAAAAAGATGCCAGGAACCATCCATTTTCTGGAATGGTGCCTGGCAACATGAATGACCCTGCAGATGATCGTTGTGTTATTGTAAAGAACCATCAAACTTTTACAAAGGAAGATTCAGTTGCCACGATACACCAAACCGGTCATTTAGCCAACCAAATCTCCGGCTAAAACCATAATCACCAATTGGCATAAGGGCTTGTCCATCCTCGATCAGTCTCTCATAAAGGTTGTTAATTTCTTCCTCAGTATCACAAGTAACATAAATTGAAAATGAAGGAGTAAAGGAAAACTGATGCTTCACATTACTATCAATGCACATAAATTCTTGTCCTTTTAAGGAAAAAGTAGCTTTCATGACCGTTCCTTCGTCCCCCGCTTGATTCGCTCCATAACGAATGATACTTGTAATTTCTGAATCGTCCATGATTGATATGTAATAATTCATCGCTTCCTCAGCTTTGCCATCTTGAAACATTAAGAATGGTGTAACTTTTTTCATTATCATCATCTCCTTTATTTAATAGAATGAAATGACCATTTATAAGTTGACTTAAATTTAATAATGGCATGACATCAAAAATAATTCAATCCGTCTAACAAATAGTGAATTCAACAAAAAAATTGCCTTCACTAATTAATTAGTGGTTTTGCCACTAATTCCCTAATTGAAGCATAATCTCACTAAAACTCAAATTTTACTGGTCGTAAAAATAAATCTTTCAATATTTCCTCTGCATTTTTATTCTCAAAGATTATTTCAAATAACGCATCACAAATTGGAAGTTGAACGTCATATTGTTTGGATAATTCCCGTAATGCCTTTATCGTTGCGGCACCTTCTGCTAATTTTCCAAATCTTTTTCCTTCGACTAATGCCTGTCCAAATTTTCTATTATGACTATGCTCGGAGAATAATGTTGCTTCAAAATCTCCTAGATGACTTAACCCATATACAGTGACATCATTGCCGCCCATTGCTTTAACTAGACGAGAGATTTCCCTAGTTCCCCTTGCCATAAGTGATCCTTTTAAACTGCCATAATTTAACCCATCCAGCATTCCTGCTGCTATACCCATTACATTTTTTGCAGCTGCACCAATCTCATTTCCAATCAGGTCTTGCCCATAGTAGAACCTAATTAAATTGCTATTTAACTCTTGTACAATTTTTTTTGTTATATCAATATTGTTAGAATCGATCACCATACAGTTTGGTATATTATTCACGAAATCTTGTACATGTCCAGGTCCAACCCATACAGCTGTATTTACATTTTTTCCAACCTCTTCTTCAAATACTTTGGAAAGTCTTTTTCCGCTATTAGCTTCAAGCCCCTTCATACACAAAATAAATGTTTTACCTTGTATGGCATTCAAGGAACTTAATTGTTTTGCAAATGAACGTAATTCTTGAGCGCTAATGGAAATAATTATGATTTCAGCAAATGATATCGCCTTTTCTAATGAAATAGTTAGTTCTACATCTTCCGGTAAAGAAAGATAATCATTTCTTCGAGTTTCTTTCAATCCAATAAAATTCTTGGAGCTTTCTCTGCCCCATAACATTACTTTGTGTCCAACATTATTAGCATACCAAGCCAAAAAGGTTCCCCAACGTCCACAACCTAAAACTGAAATGTTCAATATTTCACCCTCATCACTTTTTATTAATCATCTCTATTTAATAATTTTTCTCCGATCCCCTAATGAAAAAGGGGCAAGGATTATATTCGACTAGTTTCATAAAATATCCTTCCGCTTTAAACCTTCCTAAGCATGATAGATCGAATTCTGTAAACTCATTAATTCTTTCGTGATTGTTGGATATCCTTTTATTTCCGGAATGACTTTTTGTAATGATGAACGTTGTAGAGTTGCTGAGTTTGCCATCATTTCACAAGCGTAAAGTAATTGTGCAAGTACGTGATCGGAAAGAATGGGACGGTTCTCCTCTTTTGAACAATCCTCTAAGAGATAAGCTAAATGCTCGATAGAAAATACAATGGGCCAAAAATAATCTAAGGATTCACGTTGTTTCGGAATTTCACCTAAAGCTGTATTATATAATGTTTTTAAATTCGTTACGTTAATCTGCATCTTTCTCAATTCCTTACTTTTTCTTGGATTAAAGCCTTTTCCCTGTTCAGAGAAAAGAACCAATAAGAATTGAGCCTGACTCCGGATTGTTTTTTCAATAAAATGTGGAATCCGGCTGGATGCAGACTTTCTCCCAATCAACCAAACACCGATTAAACCTATTACGCTCCCAATCACGACATCTAAAATTCTCGCTGAAGCAAAATAAGCAAAGCTAAAATTACCGACCGATGTACTTTCAGCCATTAGAAGCGCATTCGGGGTAAAAAACAGTGCGGCCAGACCATAATTTTTCACAATAAAAAGCTCTGTTATAAATGTCAATAGAAGGATAAAGAAGACGATAATATACCCGGATGGGTCCAGTGCAAGGACCAAACTAGCAATGATAATGCCAATGACCGTCCCAATCCCTCTTTGAATAGCACGATGATGTGTGGCTACTAAGGTAGCACCTGACATGACCGCTACACAGGATAACGGAACCCAATAAGAACGTGCCAATTCTAACTGGAAGGCGATGATGGCAGCAATGATTGTCATAATACCAAACCGTAAGGAAGTGATAAAAACGGTGGAGTTTTTATCAAAAGCCCCGCCCAATAGTGTCTTTAGAGATAATTTGGATGGTTGGATGGATGCATTAATTTTTGTAATCGGTTCATTCATGATCGCATCTGCGTCATACACTTTTGCAAATAACTGACGTACCTGATCATCCATTTCACTAGGCTGAAGAATCTTTTCATACTCACCTTTGTTGTTCTTATTAAACGAATGGGCAAGCTGCCTGACAGTCTGTCCTAATTCCTGTGGCAATTTTTCTTGAGCATCTGTAAAATATTCGGTGATATACATAAATAGATGATTGGCATGTTGATTTAATAGATATAACCGTTTAAATAACTCCGTTTCTCGCCATGGAATATACCCTGCAGTAAGGGTCTCATCTGCCTCCCTTAATACAGACATCATATTGTGTCTTGATTCATTAAATTGGTTTGTACCGACAGAGTACATAAAGTTTGCTAACTCGATATACACTCTTTTGACGACTCCTTCTTCTGCACCATATGGGTTAAAGAACCAGCCAGCCATGGCGATTACCCACGATAGACTCCCTCCAAGAAAGACGAGAAGGGCCCGTACAGGAGCAAGTCCTGGATCCGCCGGCATTCCTGAAACCATTGCAAAAACCAAAAGAAAAAAGATGGCAGACGGCCCTGTAATTTGTAAGGCTCCAAAAATAAACAGGACTGTGGCTCCGATTAGTCCCATTAAAATAGCGATGGCTAGGGGGGAAGGAGCAGCGAGCGTTCCTAAAATAGTGACCAAGGTCATTCCGATGACAACAGCAAACAGCTTTTTAGCCAGCTGCGCATATGGAATAGTAAACGTGTACAAATAGGTAAAGCCGCCCAAGCCAGCAAGTAATCCATACTCCAAATGACCGAAGAGCAATCCAATCATAACGGGAAGACTTGCAGCTAATCCTGCGGAAAAGGCCTTTACCCATGGAAAAGGCTTTCTGTTCACAGTTAAAGCCTGTTTCAAAATAGATAAGGCTTCAGAGTTTTTGCTTTTAACCAAAACGAAATCACTTCTTTCTATAGAAAAACCATATTAAATTGATTTTTTTTAATAAAAACTTCTTCTATAAATAGAGTTTCCTTCGTTCACCATCGTTTATCCCTTTACAACTGAAATCGTATTAAACAGAGTTTGTATTAATACTTGCCTGTTTTTGGCTCTTCTCTAATAATTCAATCTGTTATACAGGGCTGCAGTAGGTCTTAAACTCGTTTCACAAATGAACTTTTAATGGTATGTTTATGGAATATTGATGAAAAAAGTAAGAAAGGACGAGGAGGATAAAATTATGATAACTGATTCGGATTTGAAGCATCTGCGTCGTTGTATTGAACTAGCAAAAACTGCATTGGAGAAAGGTGACGAGCCATTTGGTTCAGTTCTTGTCTCAGCCAACGGAGACGTACTAGCAGAAGACCATAACCATGTTGCAGATGGTGACCATACCCAACACCCTGAATTCGCTTTGGCGCGATGGGCAGCCAGCAACATGACACAAGAGGAAAGAAGCAAGGCGACAGTATATACCTCTGGTGAACACTGCCCTATGTGCGCTGCGGCTCACGGTTGGGTTGGTTTAGGTCGAATCGTTTATGCAAGTTCGTCCGAACAGCTAGTACAGTGGTTGAGTGAAATGGGGGTTACTCCATCGCGCGTTCGGAATCTTCCCATTCAAGATGTTATTCGTGATACCACAATAGATGGACCTGTTCCTGAACTAGCAGAAGAAGTTCGTCAACTCCATCGTCAGTTTTACGCAAGGAGAAGTTGAACATATCGCGCCATAAATTTGTGTCAAATTTGCTAGACCATATTTAGATAATGGTCGATAATACTTAATGTATCTTGCTACTCTCCTTTAGCAAGAACCTAGTATATTTCGCAAGAAGGCTACCATTTTTCTGGCAGCTTTTTTGTTTCGTGTACGAGGCAATTCGCGATAAAGCTAAATGACAAAGGAAGATGAGTGACTATAGGAACCATTCGCCCTGGGCCATTTTTTCTACTTTTCCTCCTACATATACTACAATTTCACCGTTTTCATCACTTGCCTTTAAAAACAATAAAGAGGGTCTTTTCATTTCATATCCTTGTTCTACACGAATATTAATTTCATTTGTATCAAAATACCGATATTTTACCAAGTAAGAAGCTAAACATCCATTAGAACTTCCGGTAGCTGCATCTTCTGGAATCCCAAAATAATCTGCAAAGTCTCGAACGTTTAAATGATTCTCGACACAATATGTTTCAGGGGAGAAGACCATAATTGCTTTTGCATCAGTATGTTCAATTAACTCATAGTATTTTTCTTTATTTATTCTAACTTTTTTACTTGCTTCTAAAGATTTTAAAGGGACAACAATCACAGGAAGTCCTGTTGAAACCTCCTGGATTGGAAATCGATCGTCTATGTACTTTTTATCTAAATTTAAAACATTTGAAATTACATTTTTATCAAAAATACCACCAAATGTGGGTTTATTTTGTTTCATCCAAAGTATTTGTTCTTGTTGATCAAATGTTACGGGAATCTGTCCTGCTTTAAAATTTAAAGTGAGTTTTTCTACTGGTTTCCCTATTATTTCATTTTGAATGATATAGGCAGTTCCTAAAGTCGGGTGTCCAGCAAAAGGAACCTCTTCATTAGGTGTAAAAATACGAACATCATAACCATCATTTTTTTTCGTATCTGATAAAATAAAAGCAGTCTCTGAATAATTAATCTCCTTGGCTATTTGTTGCATTTTATGATCTGAAAGGTTTTCAGCATTCTTAAAAACAGCCAGTTGATTTCCTGTATATTTTCCTTGTGAAAAAACATCCACAATGGAATAATTAATTTTCCCCATTATTTCTATGGCCACCTTTGACTGTAATAGTTTATATAACATGCCATTCAATAAAGTTTTTTACATATCGGTAAAAGTGTGACCTTCATTCTCTAATATGACTTTTGCCTTTTCAATGGAATGGCTTTTAATAAGCAGGTAGTCCGTATTGAAGGTGGAAATAGCAAAGATGCTGATGTTATTTTCGGCTAACGGATTCGCTAATGAAGCTAATATTCCAGTTAAGTTAAAGTCTAAAACTCCCTCTACTTTCATGCACTTCCAATCATTTTCAGCATCCTTAAATACTTCATTCAATGGTAAACACTCAGAAGGACACACGATAGACAGTTCTTCAACTGTTCGGGTAATAGAAAAAAATACATCGGATTTTATTGCCCACAATGGTAATGGTTCATTTGGTGGCAATTTCACAACGGAAAAAGTTGAATTTAAAATTGTTAATTTCATATTTTTAGCACCCCTTATGAAAATTATTATACCATTGAAACTTTCAAACCTTTGTTAAACAAAGCTCCCCAATAGTTAAAGAAGCGCCAGCTTAGTATGTATAATGAGCAACTTAATAAATAGTTCTAATTAAGCGAGCGGGGCGGTTTTGTGGTATATCTTTCCAACCTTGTGATAAATGATTATTGAAGGCTGCATAAAAAAATTTCTGATTTCGGAAACAGGGTACACCCATCGCATTTTTGTAAATTAGAACAATTTGTTGTTTGACATATTTTTCAAAAATGAATACAATAAAGTCAGTCAGTACTGACATTCCTAGAAGGGGTTGAACCAGGAGTCATGGCTTCAAATCGAAAACAGGATACAACAGAAAAAATCATTACTGCCGCGATAGACCTTTTTTCTAAAAACGGATATAACGGGGTTACAACAGAGGAAATTGCAAAGGAAGCTGGCTTTAGTGAAAAAACACTTTTTAGACATTTTCAAAGTAAGCAAAACTTATTAGAGCAAGCAATTGACCGATATCATTATGCTGAGGAAATGCGTGCCATTTTTGATAGTAAGCTTACCTGGAGCTTCAAAGAAGACTTACTGTTAATTAGCCAGAATTATCATAGGATCATGCATCGTAACCGAAAAATGCTCCGAATCATTATGAAAATAGGGGAAAATGTTCCTGGCTTGCACCAGTATTCACACAGACACCCTCAGGCATTAAAAGAATTTTTAACTAACTATTTTGCAGAAATGAAACGTAGAGAGAAAATGGGTCCTTTTGATGCAGAGAGAATGGCAATTACCTTTCTTTATTTGAATTTTGGATTAGCACATGGAAGAATGAACGAAGACCCCGCGTTTACGGATGAAAAGTTCGCCAAATTAATCGAAGAAAGTGTTGCATTATTTACTAGGGGATTAACTCCCTAGTATGTTTTTTACTTTAAAATGTCAGTCAGTACAGACTTTCCCTTATTTTGCAAAGGAGGAATAAATGATGGAAAACATGATAAAAAAGCAAGCGAGCGAAAGGTTATTAATTATTATGATGCTCACGGTCACTTTCTCCTCTATGAGTATATTACTCTTCAACTTTGTTCTCCCTCTGATAAGCGAAGAATTTCAGCTCACAAATTCTCAAGTAAGCTGGGTTACTTCGGCCTATACCCTTATATATGGGATTGGAACAGCGATTTATGGAAAATTAGCAGATCGGTTTCAACTGAAAAATTTATTAACCTTTGGGTTGATTCTTTTTAGTTTCGCTTCATTACTAGGTTTCTTTTCTACATCCTATTGGCTTTTACTCGTTGCAAGGTGTTTACAAGCAGCTGGTGCGGCGACGATTCCTGCGACTGCAACTCTTATTCCAATACGATATTTTCCTATTGAACGGAGAGGTACAGCGATGGGGACGGTGTTTGTAGGAACGGCTTTAGGTAGTGCACTTGGCCCTGTTATTTCTGCATTGGTTGTCAGTGCTGTGGATTGGCGTTGGCTTTTCTGCATCCCTCTATTCCTTCTTTTGACGTTGCCGTTTTATTTTAAATATTTAGGAGATGAGAAAGGCGCCGATACGAATCTTGATTGGTTAGGCGGTGCATTATTAGCCTTAGCGGTCACTCAAATTTTATTAGGTGTAACGAACGATGCAGGTTGGTTGATCGGGGGGATTGTTGCTTCGATTTTATTCATCATTCGAATTCACTCTGTGAAGCAACCTTTTGTTCAGCCTGAGTTATTTAAGAACAAAAAGTATTCATCTAATTTAGTGTTAGCGTTTTTCATAACAGGAATGGGTTATTCACTATTTTTTCTAACTCCTTTATTTCTAGCAGATGTACAAAAACTCCCTGCCAGCTTGATTGGATTCGCGATGGTACCCGCTGCTGCTGCATCTGCCATATTGAATAGACAAGGTGGAAAGCTTGCGGATTCAAAGGGAACATCCTATTTATTTTTTCTTGCATCAAGTTTATTAATACTGTGTTTTTTCTTGCTTTCAACTTTCATCGGTTCGAGTGCTTGGTTCATTGCGCTATTTCTAATCATGGGCAATGTCGGCCAATCTTTTATGATGATTGCCATGTCTAAATCAATCTCAATACCATTGCCAAAGGAGCATGCAGGTATTGGAATGGGCCTGCTCATGATGCAAAATTTCATTTCAGGCTCGATTGCAATCGGGATATATGGGAGAGCCGTTGATATTGAAACGCGTAGTTCGTGGAATCCATTGCTACACTCATCAATGGGTACAATATACAGTAACATTTTCTTTGTATTGGTTATCCTGCATGTTGTTATTTTAATTGTTTACAAGTTGAGAAAAATCAATGAAAAGCATAAAGGAAAATTTGTTAATCAGAAATAAGCCCAAGAAACATTCGACTCAGTTCGTTTGGAAAAGTGCGGTGTCTTGTCCTTAATCGAGTAACCAGCAAAAGTAAAATAAGCGGAGCTTTTCCGGTTAACTGTAGAATATAACTAGATTCGGGGCAAATAAGCGGAGGTTTTCCGATTAAGCAAAGGAAAATCTCCTATTTTTCCGTTTTTCGAGTAAATAAGCGGAAAATCTCCTTCTATTTAAGCCTTTTTTAAAACTAATTTCTAATTAAGCGGATTTTTTCCGTCTATTTACCAGCTCGGGTGCTTAACCTGATCCCTCAACCATATGTGCGAACACTCTTACCGATTGTATGAAGAAAAAAAGAGCCAAGCACAATAAAATTTGCTTGCCCGTTACTCTACTTCTAAAATATTTCAATCCTGTTATAAATATTAAAAAAGAGCGCATAAGGTTTCTTTTTCATAAGATTAACTTTATAATTCGCACTAGATGCTTTTTTTAGAAGAAATTTATACTTCTAGCTTAAGGAAGGAGATCGGTCATGAAAAAAATGATGTTTACATTTATAACCGGCCTAATGGTCGTTGTTTTAGCAGCATGCGGAGGAAATGAAGCAAGTAAAGAAGCTAAAAATAATGATAAAGCAAAAACAGGGGAAACCGCTCAGCAGAAGGAACAGCAAAAGCAAATGGATGAAATGCAAAAGAAATTAAAAGCACAGCAAATAGATGAAAAGAAAATGGTTGCCTTAGTGAATGATAAAGAAATTTTAGGAAGCGACTATAATAGCGTTTTATCATCTATACAAGGACAAATGCTGCAAATGGGACAAGACCCGACGTCTAAAGAAGCTGCAGAGCAAGCGAAAAACCAAACTATTGATAGCTTAGTTGGGCAAACGCTTCTTCTTCAAGAGGCAGATAAAAAAAACTATAAAGTTTCAGAGGAAGATATTAATAAACAGCTGGACGGAATAAAAAAACAGTTTAAAACAGACAAAGAATTTGAAGCTGCTCTTCAAAAATCCGGAATGGATATGAAGAAACTTAAATCTCAAATAGCTGACGAGATTAAACTTAATCAGTATTTTGAGAAAGAAATGCCGGCTGGTGAAATTACCGATGAAGAAATTCAAAAAACGTATGACCAATATGTGGAACAAGGAAAGAGTGCTGGACAAGAAGTTCCAAAGCTTGAAGATGTAAAACCGCAAATCCAACAATCGCTTCAACAGCAAAAACAGCAGGAAAAACTCGTTCAGCAGGTTGAAGAGTTAAAGAAAAATGCGAAGATTGATATTAAGATTTAAAAAATGCTAGTAATGGCAGTATCAAAAAGAGCCAAAATACGCAAGTGGTGTATAAAAACTTGCCTATTTTAGGCTCTATATTTTTATTCCTTCTTTTGTTAAAGCCACCAGTAATTTAATACAATACTTCACAACCGATTTTAAAGTTTTATATCTCTAATCATTTCAGTCATTCAAATTGTGACGACTGGGCAATTATAAACCGGAAGTTTTCAAAATACGACTCTTTCAATTGCTCCACACGGCGTAAATGGTCGTAAAAGCTATTGGAGAATTTAAAAATGTGACCATAATCCCAATCTTGCTTACTATAGTCCTTTTTCCAAAATTTAATCTCAGTCGGAAGCTCGTTCGCTCGTTTTGCTGGCTGTAAAGGCAGGCGGTCGATAGGCGAAACCAACTTGATTGAATCCTCAGGATTAATGTTTCTAGTACTCCTTAGAACTTTAATCAATTTAAGAACAGGCAGTAATCCTCGCTTGAAAAAAGAGGTATGCCCAAGGTCAAACAAGATGTTTAACGCATGTGAAAAGGTTAGCATGTGTCCAATCAAATCATGATGCGATTCGGCTCGATAAATGATAGGGAACTGGGCTAATTCTTCCAGAACGAGTAAGGAAAGTTCACACGGTTTTGATATGGGCGGAAATCCGTCTTCCTCCGTAATGACCATCTTTTTTACTTCAGAAGTAGTAAATCCGATCCATGATCTTCCAGGAATAGTCCTTTCAAACGATTGAATGAGATCAGTTATTCCAGCAATATCCTCAGCACTTCCCCAGCCCTCAAGTTCATTTATGGCCAATAAACTCGCTGCGGTGTATATGACGTTATGTCCAACCCAATGAAGCTGATCGATCGATTTATCGAGCGCTTCAAGTATAGCCGATACGGCACTGTTCTCATCGCAAAAGGAAAGATGTCTTTCGTTGTTCCTCTCCAATACCTTATTAGCCATCGATTCGGCTTGAGTAAAGACAAGCTGGGCAAGTTCCTGACTTAGATTGTGATTATTTTTAACAAAAAAGTAACTGCCAATCGCTGCCGCACCTAAATGAGCCTGCCAAATGTCACCTGTTTGTTTTTTGCATAACGAGATGATGGCTAACCCATCTTCCAATATGGATGGATTTAACCTATGATCCAGCTCTCCCATATCAACTATCCCCCCACTTATGAACTATATTATTCCTTCATGGCTTTTTCTATAATAGTCTTAATAAATGGTTCTTTTTTCTTCGTATAGGCTGGTCGATCGAACTGATATATAGAAGCAAGTTTTTTTTTCAAAGAAGCGTACTCTTCAGCTGCTTGAGGGTGTAACCTTAGGTAATCACGAAACAATAATTTTTCTACCCACTCCATGCCGTTAAATTCACAGATATGTAGATGACAAGTGCTCTGTCCCCATAATCCCTTCCTAAAAAACCTTCGATCATTAAACTCAGGTTTAGGCACATATTCATACTCGATTTCACTTAAAGGACGAACAAAATCAGATACTTCATCTAAATCTCGTACACCTACCATAATGTCAATGATTGGTTTCGCCGCTAATCCCTTTATTGAAGTGCTTCCAATATGTTCAATCCCAATAACATTATGATCTAAAACACCAACAATTCTATTTTTCTCATATTCGAATTGTTTTTCCCAGTCCGGGTTATATTCAGTAAGTTTAACAAACGGTTTTGTCATATATTATTGGTTTCCTTCCGTTTTTCGTTCATTACCCCTTTTGAAATTTCCAGTTATCTTCGCCATTATTAATTGTTCTTCCGTTGTACTTTCGGCAGCTTTTATTCTCTTTAGAAATTTTTCTGCTTCTGTTCCTTTTAAGACTTTTACTTGTCTACCATAATAATCCAAAAAGACCGTATTATCTTTTGTCACGCGAAACTTAAAAGGTTCGTCCCCCAACCGATTCCTTTTATCGATATTATTCACTATACTTTTATCATCCTTCTCCACTCGCCACATTAATACTTAAAATTACTGAACCGCACCCATGGCGATATCCTTATTATTGAGTCTTTTCGTGTTTTTTTATTTCTGAATATACGCAATAAATGACAATAGAAAACATAATCCTAGGAAGAATATAAGACTTAGGTGCGCCTATACAGCGCTAACATCGTCTCTATTTAATAATTTACCTTCCATCCCCTTATGGAAAGGGGGCAAGGGTTATATTCGACCAACATCACAAAATATCCTTCCACTTGTTACTCTTAAATGAACTAATTCTTCTGTTAGCACACCTTCGTTGGGAATGAAAACAAGTTGAATGAAATTGCCGCCATCGTTTCTTCCAGACACAACATTTTATGAGTATTTGACCATAAAATAGGCTTTTAAACCAGTAACAGCCACCTAAATGGAAGCATAATTTGTTGAAGAGAGTACACGAAGTATCTCTTCATTACACATTGCTGATATATTTTCTTCGTTTAATTCTCTTGTTAGGTGTCATTTTAACCTAATGATTAAATAAACAGGGGTGGTAAAAATGCTCAATTTTCCAAATCAACTTCAGACTTTGGGAATGGATCATTTCCAAGTTGGTCAGTTAATTCCTATGTATCCTCGAAGTCAGGACTCGCGAATATTTGTCGGTATGCCTTGCGGTGGCATGATGTGGGGTGGCATGATGTGCGGTGGCATGATGTGCGGCGGCATGATGTGTGGCGGCATGATGTGTGGCGGCATGATGTGTGGAGGGTTTGGCTTTATTTAGTTGTTTTAGCAGTTTTGGAGGTTGGTAAATCTCAAAAAAAAATTCTTAATATGAAATCCTGTTTAGGGCAATATGTTTATTTATGTAAAAAAGCCGATAATATACAAGAAATAAATAAAAACTTGCATATTATTGGCTTTTTGATAATTTAGCAAAAGCCCCCGTTTAGCTGAATTACAAACTTGTTTTTTAGTGACTCTTAGACAGATTTGTTCCAATAACAACTGTGGCATCCAATTCTTCATCTCTAACTATTTTGGTAATTAGACCAGCTTTGACAAAGATTTGAAAGGTTCTTGCACCCTGCATTTCGCTCGTCTCTATCAATAGATGCCCCCCAGGAACAAGCCAGTGGAGAGCCTCCTCCGCTATCTTACGGTGAAGGTTTAGTCCATCCTTTCCTCCGTTAAGTGCCACTTGTGGTTCATATAAACGTGCCTCTCGGGGAAGGAGATTTACTGAGTCAGTAGGAACGTAAGGTGCGTTAGCCACTATGATGTTCACTTGCCCTCTCAATGAATGGGGTAATGCATCATATAAGTCACCTTGATAAACGTGACCACTAATCTTAGTTATGTTACGGGAAGCACATCGTACAGCAACGGGGTCAATATCAACGGAGTGTAATAAAATTTTTTTCAGGTCGGTTGCTATGGCAGCACCAACAGCCCCAGACCCGCAACATAAATCCAAAACAATATCATTTGGGTGGGTTAAAATTTTTGCTTGATGAACCAGAAACTCTGTACGTCGACGTGGTATAAAAACTCCCTGTTCTACCTCTATTCGTAGGTCGCAAAACCTTGTAAACCCAAGCACGTATTCTAGCGGTAAACCACTTACTCGTAGTTCTACCATATTCATTAGTTCCTCTATATTCCCAGCCTCAAACATAAGTAACTGGGCTTCTTCTTCAGCAAAGACACAACCCTCGCTCCGTAGTTTATTAATTATGCTTTTTTCAGTTTTATTATTGAGAAACAAATTAACTTTCGTATGAATCTCTCCGTTTCCTTAATCGCAAGTTATTTATCCTTTTTTATTCTAGAAATAATATCATTGTCCTTCATTAACTCCCTCAGTTTTTGAAGAAGAAAAATGGGATAGCCGTAGCAATCCCACTCTTGAATTCAAGCACTCAATCCGTTTAGATGGATTTTTTAAAAATCTAGCAACAATAAATAACTCCCATTTTTTGAATGGAAATTTTTCGAGTTAATAAATGAGGCTATTTACCACTAGAACGCAACATTATTCTTTATTTCATCACGATCCCGTATTTCGCAGCTATCGAAGTCAATTTTTGAATTTCTTCAGGGCTAGGGGGGCCATCTGGGGCTGGAGGTAATTGGTCGGGTAGAGGTTCACTAAGTTCATGAACAAACTGCTCGAATCCAGAAGGGTAAACAGTTAGTAATACTTTTGCCGTTTCAGTGTCAACTTTAAAGGTATGTCTAATCCCTTTAGGAGCATATACATATGTTCCCGGAGTAGCGTGAATAACAGTATCATCTAAATAGTAAGTTATTTGACCTTCAAGAATATAAAAAGTTTCATCTTCTCTCATATGAGTGTGTGGTGGTGGTTCAAACCCTTTTCTTTCCTCCGTTAAAAAAGTCGCATACCTGCCTGCTGTATCTTCTCCGCTAACTAAGACAGAAACTTTGTTTCCTAAAAACAAAATGGTGTTATCACCAGATGCCCGACGGAAAAATGGTGTATCCAAAATTTCGACCTCCCCCAGGATTTTAAACCTCGGAATATTAATATGCTTTCTGATACACTCATATTCTTGTTGAACTTTTAATTAAGACGAGACGACATGCCAATGGGCTTAAATGATATATAGAAAGTAATAAAGGGGAAAATCTGGTTCATTTGGAATGTTAATCAGAAATAATTATAGAGGAATGGGGATTGGCAAAAAATGCTGATCCAGCATTATTAGAATGCGAAGAAAAAAACCCTTTAGTTGAGAAAGTAAGTTTATGGGTTAAATTAGTTTAGATGCATTAATTTAGCTTTTTTCTACGAATGCGTTTCTACCTTAAGTTGAATCGCATTTTTTTATTGAACGGTGCAGTTTAGTTGAATAAGGAAAGTGATTCTTCTGTTGGAAAATTTATACTATTTAATGCGAATATGGTAAATTTATAATTATGAAGCAATTAATCATCTTTAATATTTTATAAATAATGGATACCCCAGGGGAGAGTAATCATTATGTTTGAAATTAGTGATGGAACATTACGATTTATTAAAAAGACATGTAAAGGAAAAAAACATTTAAAATTAACTATAACATTTTGCTACCATTTCTCTCAAAAATTTAGAGGTTTCTCATGAGTTGCGCAAACTTTTGGGATGCCTCTTTTTTCATTGGTTGAAGCGTTACTGATGTTAGGAGCGGATTATCTTTTTACCAGGGATGATGACAGGGGTTATTCTCGATTATGTTAGGTATTACTGAAACGTTTTCTATTAGTATTATTTTATTCTTAAATCTGGTTATCGATCATTTTTTAATGCTAGAGCGCAATTGGTAGTAACAGAGGAAAAGTAAGCCTTCTCACATTTAGTACACCTTATTAAAGAAATTACACACTTTCATTTTACTAGTGGCATGTTGTATTATCATCCGACAGCTATTAGTCTCAAAAGATTATTTTATATTATTAGTAAAACCATTTCCTATAACAAAATAGGGAGTGGTTTTTTTGGAATTTAGCTATCATCCATTCATACAAACGGTTTGTTTTTTTATCTTTTCTAAGAAAATTCTAAGATTGGCCGGTTATACTGTTCTCAGTAACAAATAGTGTTATTAGGAGGATTATCGTATGAAAAAAAAGGACAAAAAGTGGGTACTCCTTTGTTCAACAGCGGTTGCAGCTGTATATGTAGCAGGTTATTTTACAACGGAAACAAATGCTGCTCAGGGACAACCACTTCATATAGAGAATAAAATTCAAACATATTACACAAATAGTGACAACACAAGCAATACTCAAAAGGTCACTCAATCGAACAGGATATATAAAGATGGAACATTTACAGGTTCCGGATGGAACAGACGCGGTTCGATTGGTGTTCAAGTAACGATTAAAAATGACACGATTACGGATGTTGAGATTAGCGATTTTGCCATGCATTATTCGGAAAGGGACGTGGTTGGTCTCCCTGATGAAGTACTTCAGGCTCAAAGTGCTCAAGTGACCAATGTATCCGGGGCAACTTATAGCACTCAAGCATTTGAAGATGCGGTACAGCAGGCGCTGGACCAGGCCAAAACCAATCAAGGTTAAAACGATGAGGAAAACCAAATTATATATGGACACTGTTGTAGAAATTGAAGTGATCTCTAGAAAACCATCGGAAGAAATAGAAGAAAAGATAAACCGTGCATTTGCAGCCTTTCAAAAAGTAGAGCAAACCTGCAGCCGCTTTACCGCTTCGAGCGAGTTGATGCTGGCATGCCAAAAGGCCAAAACACCTGTGGAAATTAGTCCGTTTTTATATGAGCCTCTATTTTTTGCGATAGAAGTGGCTAAATTAACAGATGGATTATTTGATCCTACGTTAGGCAAAATCATGGAGGAGGAGGGATTTAATCGCCATTATTTAACAGGTGAGAGAATACAATCCTTTTCAGACGAATCTGTTGATTATCAGGACATCGTTCTAAATCCTGAAACCCGAACAGTAACAATCAAAAAACCATTGGTCATTGATTTAGGAGCTGTGGCCAAAGGGTTTGCAATCGACTTGGCTGTTAATGAATTGAAGGAATTTGAAGGGTTTATTGTGAATGCCGGCGGTGACCTATTTGCAGGTGGAGTAGAAGAAAGTTATAACAAGTGGACAATAGGGATTCAGCATCCCTATCAAAAAGATCAAATCATTGAAACGATTCAAATTTCCAATGAAGCCATCTGTACCTCGGGCAGTTATGAGCGGGTGAGCCCGTTGAATAAGGGGAAACATCATATTATGAATCCCAAAACGAATAGCTCCCCAAATGAATGGGTTAGCTGCAGTGTTATTGCACCTTATACGATGATGGCAGATGCTTTTTCTACCGTTGCCTTTTTACCTGGAGGGGAAATCGTTATGCAAGAACTTGAACTAAAGGGATTACTCATGACACCAGAATTACAGATAAAGAGAATAGGAGGGTTTTAATTGGGAGCAAAGAAATGGATGAAAACACCTAAGGGATATGTTTCGATTGCCATGTCTCTTTATTTGGTCATCGCATCAATCGGTACAATAACCTGGATGGGTATCATAACTAGTTTGATTGCTGTTGGGACAGCTCTATTGACAGATTACATCTACTGCACCATCTTTAAACGAAAAAGCAGTCGTGACAGCACCGTTATTACTGGTTTAATTATTTCATTGATATTAAGTTTTACAACCTCATGGCCCGTTGTAGCCGCCACTGCCTTTTTGGCTACTTTGTCTAAGCATCTCTTAGTTTATAAGAAGAAACCCATTTTTAATCCAGCAGCATTTGGATTATTCCTATCCATCTTTATCTTTCAAACAGGTCAAAGCTGGTGGGGAGCTTTTGGAGACTTGCCAGTATGGACGGTTATTTTTATTTTGATTGGCGGTTATTTTGTAACTGACAGGGTAAACAAATTCCCTCAAGTACTTGCCTATTTGGGAACATCTTTTGTCTTGCTATTTTTCATGGGCCTTCTTCATATCGGTGATGCATCTGATGCACTTCGTCCGCCATTTATCAATGCTGCTCTATTTTTTGCCTTTTTTATGCTTACAGATCCGCCGACATCACCAGCGAAAAATAAAGACCAGGTTATTTTTGGTATTCTTGCTGCGGTGTCAGGCACCATTGTTTATAGGTTGTATGGAGGGTTAACTTATTTGTATATCGGGGCCTTTATCGGAAATCTTTATAGTTATTTAAATAAAAAATCAATTTCTGCAAAATCTGCTGTTAAAATGCAAAGAGTCAATTCCAGACATAGAGTTCTTGGAAAATGAACAATATACTAACAATAAAGTTGGGAGATGATGGATAGTCATGCGGGTATTGGTTATAGAAGATGATTTACCCTTAAGAAGAATCATTTTAAAAATATTAGAGGAAGAGCAGTACCAAGTGGAACAGGCAAAAGACGGGGAAGAAGGCTATCTTATGGCCTCACTAAATGATTACGATCTTATAACGCTTGATATCATGCTGCCAATTATGGATGGCTACACGGTTATGAAAAAATTACGAAGTGTAGGCTGCAAAACACCCACATTATTTCTTACTGCAAAAGACAGGATAGAGGATAAAGTTCATGGCCTGGATTTAGGAGCAGATGATTATATCGTTAAGCCCTTTGCGACGGAGGAGCTTTTAGCAAGGGTCCGGTCAATCTTGCGCCGTGCCGGTAAGATTGGAATTGAAGGTAAAATAACGTATGGTCCTATTCGGTTAGATACCAGCCAGCATGAGGGATTTATAAACGGGGATGCATTAAAACTAACGATAAAAGAGTACGAATTACTTTATTATCTCATTCAAAATAAAGAGCAAATCTTAACAAAAGACCAGCTTTTTCAACGAGTTTGGGGACTTGAATCAGAGACAACTGATGCAATTGTAGAACTCTACATCCATTATCTTAGGAAAAAATTAGCTCCCTTCAATTATGATGGTTTAATTCGAACCGTTCGAGGCGTGGGATACATGTTGAAGGAGTAAAAGCGCTATGTTTAAACGGACAAAAATGAGACTGGTTATCCTAAATTCCCTTGTGTTTTTCATTCTCCAAAATGCCTTTGGAGCCATGATATATTTTTACATGCACTACAGTTTATATCATCAGGTCGACGAAACAATATCTGAAAAGAAGACACATCTCCTAGGCGAACAAGAGAGATTTGGCAAAGAATTAAATCCAGAGAGGGAAGAGAATCGTAGACTGGTTTATTTACTTTGGGACAAGAAAAATGAACTCTATAAAATACTTCCTCAACAATCCCTCTCAAAAGCAGATGCGGAAAGATTCTCCTCTTTATTGAATAAGGAAGGGATACAAACCATCACGATGGGTGGAAACTCTTATAAATATTTAAATATGTCCTCAGAGCAGGATTCGGTAAAAAAGATACAAATTATCTACAATTTAAAACGTGAAAATGAAATGTTGTCCCATTTGCTCATGGTGATTGGGTTTGGTTCCCTAATAAGTGTGTTTATTGCCCTTCTTGGCGGGATCTATCTTGCTAACAAGGCATTGATACCGATCAGAAAGTCATGGGATAAACAGCAGCAATTTGTTGCTGATGCCTCCCATGAATTGCGCACACCGCTTTCCGTAATGAAGTTGAATTTAGAGCATTTATTTCGCCACCCAGACCGTAGTATTGAACAGGAAAGTGAGACCATACATCAAGCGATACAGGAACTAAACTATCTGTCCAAAATGTCCTCGGAATTACTGACATTGGCACGTTCAGATTCAGAAGGCTTACAAGTAGTTCAAGAGCCTTTCCAGTTAGATGAAGTACTCCAGCAAATTGTGAGAGACTTTAAAGCGCTGGCTCTTCAAAAACAAATTCAGGTAACGGCGGACATTCAGCCAATTAAGATCATCGGGGATAAGGAGAGAGTCAAACAGTTATTCGTCATTTTATTAGATAATGCGCTTAAATACACCAAAGACCAAGGAAAGGTTTCCATAAGTGGAACCGTTAAAAATTCACGTGCCGTAGTTGAAATTATGGATACTGGTATTGGGATTTCAAAGTATGACCTTCCCTATATTTTTGATCGTTACTATCGTGGAGATAAATCAAGAACAAGACATATAGAGGGCTCTGGTTTAGGTCTGTCAATAGCACAATGGATCGTTCAATCCCATTCGGGGAAAATTCAAGTGAAGAGTAAAGAAGGAGAAGGAACACAGGTTATGGTTCAATTTCCTATTAAAAAATGCTGATTTCTAACATAGAAATTGAGTCATCAAGCTTATATAATTACCGCCCTGCTTTTTTGTATCACTTCAAATTAGTTTATTACGGCAATTGTTGAGATGGTATAAGATGATTAGGAATAAGGAATGTGTCCAATCGGCGCCTTCCTTATTAAATGAGTAAGACAACTCATTTTATCATTGGTTTACAAAAAATAAAAATCATTTTGTTTTGAAAATGTACTTTATTACTCATTTTTCCTTCCTTCATTAAATGTATAAATTGCATTAGCTTCGATTTATTATTCATTTTTAATTTTGTAGCTAAAACATTGTGGGCTATTTAATTTGGGAAAAAAAGGACGTTGACAACGCCATCCTACAAGTGTAGTCTTTATTGCAGATTACACTTGTAGGATGGAGGGCAAAGATGAAGAAAGCAGAGTGCAATATATCTGATGCAGAGTGGATTGTAATGAAGGTGCTATGGGAAGAAACTCCATCTCCATTAACTTCTGCGAAGATAGTAGAGGCTGTAAGTTCTAATAAGAAATGGAGTCCCAAAACAATTCATTCATTAATAAGTAGACTGGTAAAGAAAGGTGCTATAGGTGTAAATAAGGAGATGCCTCTTTATAAGTATTATCCTTTGGTAGATAAAAGAGACTGTGTACTGGAAGAAACAAGGTCGTTTATTCAAAAGGTATACGATGGTTCTATCCACCTTATGCTCGCCAATTTTATAAAAGAAGAGAAGATTTCTGAGAAGGAAATAGAAGAACTGGAAAGATTGCTTCATAAAAAAAATAACGATTAAAAGGCAGGTAATGGGACATGGTTTTATCTGCAGTATTTAAAGAAGTCTTATTACTGTCACTTATGGGTAGTATTCTAGCATTGGGGATACATGCCGTAAAGGCGATTTTTAGACAAAGGCTTAGTGCAAAGCTTCATTATTATATTTGGATTTTGCTTGTACTTAGGCTAATACTCCCAATAGACATTCAAAGTCATATAAGCTTTATGAATTTTATTACAATTGATCAGAAGGAACTTGATCCTCATTTTATAGCAGAGCAATATGTTCCTAACATAATAACAAACAGTACGATCGCAACCGGAAATATACCCTCTATAGAAGATCGTAACGTATTAAGTGATCCGGGTATTATAGGCGTTATTTTTAATTATGATACTGCAGCGGTGCTGTGGATAATAGGTGTTTCATCAATTTTACTGTATATTCTATGCGTAAATATCTTGATGATGGCTAAATTGAAAAAGTGTTCAGCCTGTGATAGAGAAGACCTACTTGAAATTTTAGAAGCAGAAAAAACAAGACTTAAAATAAATTCAAAGATAAAAATTATTTATAGTAATTACTCGAAATCGCCTGCAGTTTACGGAATACTCCGTCCTAAAATATTAATTTCAGAGGAGCTTATAGACAAATTAACTCCAGAAGAGTTTAAGTTTGTGATAAGCCATGAGTTAAATCATATTAGGAGTAAGGATTTAGCGGTAAACACCCTGCTATTGATTGTTAAGGCAATCTATTGGTTCAATCCGTTAATTTGGTATTCACTTAATCAAATAAAACAAGACTGTGAAGTGGCTTGTGATGCAGCTGTCATCAACACTTTGAAGAAAGAAGAAGAAGTCAAAAAATACGGTCAGACTATGATCAATATGCTTAGATTATTCTCAGAGAAAAGAAGTACTACTGGGACATTAGGATATGCAAATAAATACAATAAACGGAGAATTATTATGATTACGGGATTTAAAAAAAGTTCGGCAATATGTGCAGTTTTAGCTGTATCTCTTACAATTATGGTAGGGTGCTCAAGCACCATTAAACCAGACAGTGCAGATGTTTACCCAAATGAAAATAGCGATACAAATAGGTCAACTCTGTCAGTGGAAAAAGCATCTCAAGACGAAGCATCACAAAGCAATACAACGCAAGACAAAACAAGTCAAGCAACACAAAGTAATACAACGCAAAGTAATACAACGCAAGACAATATAAGCCAGGCATCACAAAGCAATACAACACAAGTCATCACAAGTAAAGCTTCAGCATCGAATAACAATACCGCTGTTTCATCATCTAATGAGGATACTCAGAGAAAGCTTCTGTCAAGTATCATGCAATTGGCAAAGCAGGGTAAAATCATAAACTCAGAGTTTCCTGTTAAAACTACTGTTATAGAAGACGTAGAGAAAAAGCTAGGAAATCCGGATAAGGTTGATTGGGTACCTAATGCTAAAGGGAATTATGCTGTATTTTCGAAAGACAATGTGGTATTTGGATTCAACAAAGGGTCACGGATTTTTGAGGCGAGATCCTTTGATAAGAAACTAAATGAATTATCACTCTCTATGGTAAAGAAAGTATTTGGAACTCCAGCATATGACGTGAAAAGTAAGGATGAGGAAATTATAGGGTATGTTGCAAATTCGGAATACAACATTTTGTTAGTATTTCCTAAGACTTCAAATAGTAATCCGGAACCGGTAATGGACCACTACTCTGTGCTTTACCCAAGGGGGACCGTTAATAATATGTCAAACGATCCGGGAAGACAATGGTAATAAAATATGAAACCCTAACAAGCGGATGATAAACTCGAAAAACGTGAAAAAACATCATATTAGCTAAAAGAGAACAGTTAGAAAGGGGGAATTGGAGTATGAAAAGACAAAGGAAATCTCGAAATAAATTACTTATTTTTACGATACCACTTTTAATTTTAGCCTTAATCATTGGCGTTTATTATTATGCAATTAAAGAAAATAGTAGCGAACAGACTACCCAAAGTGAAGAAAGTCCAATTATTACTCAACCTCCCGAAGACTCGAAGAATGATCAGAATTCAAATCTTGAGAAATTAGTAGAGGAAACGTTTTCCTTATCCAAGATAGGTAAAGTTCCGAACATTTCCTTTGTTTCTGGTGAATCAGGATGGAATGAAGTAAATAAAGAGTGGGGAAAATCAGACCATATTTCGGAAACTGCTAAAGGTAGGTATGAGGAATATGAAAGTCATCATGCAACAATCGGCTATGCAGGTCAGACTGTAAATGATATAAGATCTTATGATTCCGAACTACAAAATATTTCTTTAAATGAAATTGAGAAAATTGGTGGAGAACCGGATGCCATTCGATACTTTAAAGATTCAACCCATGACCAAATGATCCTTGTCTATCATGCAAAGGCTTCTACTGATTTATTATGGGTTTTACAAGTAAAAACAGAGCAGGAGCCAAATCCTAAAGTTGACCATATCTCACTCTATACACAGCTTGAAAAGACACCAAATCAACAAGCAAAAAAGCCGAATCAACAAGAAAACCAAACCATTTCAGAAGTAATTTCTAAAATGAGCTTAGAAGATAAAATTGGCCAAATGATTCTTGCTGGGGTTTCCGGGACTACAATGGATGCAAGCGCAAAACAATTAATAAGCCAAATCCATGTCGGAGGAATTATTTTTTACAAAAATAATTTTGAAACCCCTGCACAGGCCGTTCAATTTGTGAATCAACTGAAAGTTGGAAATAGTTCAAGTCTACCGCTTTTACTAGGTGTTGACCAAGAGGGTGGACGTGTGACAAGATTGCCGGGTGGACTTGTTAACTTTCCTCCAAATAATCAGATTGGACAAGTAAACAATCCTGATTTTTCTTTTAAAGTCGGTACACTTTTAGGGCAAGAATTAAAAGAATTTGGTTTAAATCTCGATTTTGCACCTGTTCTCGATATTAACAGCAATCCGAATAACCCAGTAATCGGGGATCGATCATTTGGGAACAATGCGGAAATAGTAAGTAAACTTGGGGTTCAAACGATGAAAGGGATACAGTCTCAGAACGTTATCACGACAATTAAGCATTTTCCTGGTCACGGAGATACATCTGTTGATTCCCATCTGGACCTTCCAATTGTCAATAAAAGCCTTAAGGAACTTAAAGAACTAGAGTTAATACCGTTTGAACGTGCGATTCATCAAGGTGCAGATGTTGTGATGGTCGCCCATATCTTATTGCCCCAATTAGATAAAACGAATCCAGGGACCATGTCAAAAGCTATCATGACGGATCTTCTTAGAAAACAACTTGGTTTTACAGGAGTCATCATAACGGACGATATGACAATGGGAGCTATCACAGAACATTTTGATATTGGCAAAGCAGCGGTGGAATCAGTAAAGGCAGGAAGCGATATTATTTTAGTCGGGCATGACTATAATAATGTTGTAAAGATTATCTCCTCTTTAAAAACGGCTGTTCAAAATGGGGAAATCTCCGAACAAAGATTAAATGAAAGTATAAAAAGAATTATTCAACTAAAAAGGAACTATAGCATTAATGATACGAAAGTAGGAAATCCTAACATAAATGAAATAAATCACTCAATCAATAGTCTTCTGAATAATTATTTACATTAATATTTCTATTCATTTAATTGAATTTGACCAATGGTAAAGCCCCAAAATACATAGATGTATTCATCTTTGTATTTTGGGCCTTTTTGCGTTTTTATGTGTATGAAGTTATCTGTTACATACTTATTTTAAAATTTAGGTCCTTTTTTAATGCTTTTTGAAGATTAGTTCAGTTGATTCTTGTGTTTTGTTCGAATATAATAGAACAAAATAATAGTTCGATAGGAGACGAACAAGGTGAATAATATTAAGTTGGAAATCGAATTTTCTGAAAGCAATGAGTTAATTACTAGCCTATTAGCCTTTAAAACGAAGTCACTACATAAAGGTATTCAATTAGGAAATAGCTGGGTGAGAAATGTAAAAAGTAAACTGAGTGAAACCACATTGGCACTTATAGCAAATACAGAATTAAAGGAGAGCATTCTTAACTTGCTTTTATTAGCATGTCCTAAAAAAGATAGTGTGCATGATTTTTTAGAGTGGATTGGGGATGTATCAGTTGGGGAGATATTTGAGCAAGTAGCTACTTGGACTCCTGAAGATACAAATGATTTGCGTAATATTAATGAATGGCGTTCAAATATGGTTCAATTATTATCTTTATGGTATGAAGAATACTATCAACACTTAGATTCATCCATCATTAATACTCTTACTAAAAATGCTCAGAAAAATAGAGAGTTGTTGAAGGATTACAAGCCTGTTGATCTTATTGAAGAAATAACAAATGGTTTAAGATTAGAATTTAAGGTTAAACGGATTATTTTGATCCCGCAATATCATATTAGTCCATACAATTTGACTAATGACTATAATGGTCTGACCATTATTTATTATTCAACCCAGATTGAACAAATGAACCCAGACTTTCCTTCATTATCGATTTTAAATATCGCAAGAGCTCTTATGGATGAAAATCGCTTAAGAATCCTACGATATTTAACTAATGGAGAAAAAAGTTTTACTGAAATTGTTCAATTTATAGGGTTAGCCAAAAGTACAGTTCATTATCATATGGTTACTCTTCGATCAGCAGGATTAGTCCGTGTACACGTCTATTCCCAAGGCAGAGAAAGGTACAGTTTAAGAAATGGAGCACTAAACAAATTTAACAGTGATTTAACCAGCTACTTAGGTTTAGAAAAATGAAAGTTGGATCGAAACTGATGGATGGGGAATAAAAATATGGCAGATTTATTTAGAAATCGTTCATTTGTCTTTATATGGCTGGGGCAAGCAGCTTCTGGTTTGGGCGGTCAATTTGCTACGTTTATCATGAGTTGGATGGCTTACGAAATAACAGAATCATTAGCTGTGTTAGGCAGTATTGTAGCCGTTGAGCTGTTTACCAGCATATTCATTCAATTATGTGCAGCTCCCTATTTAGACAGATGGGACCGGAAGAAAGTAATGGTATTGTCAGAATGGTTACGGGCATTTGCATTTCTTATTCCAACAGTGTTGTTTGCATTTGAAACACTACATATAGGGCATTTATATATTACAGCCATTCTTATTGGAGTAGCTGAACCATTATATAGACCATCAAGTATGATTTATATAGCTGAAATTTTGCCAAAAAACCGTTTGAATAATGCAAATGCAATACTAGAGGGTACCATGCAAACCATGAATTTGGTGGGACCTCCACTTGCTGGAGTGATATTGCAATTTTTTGGTGCTCAGGTGGTTTTGTATATATTAGTTGGAATAATGGGTGGAACCGGTCTATTACTATTACAGTTAACAAGTTTGAAAGCAGAAGCTCTGCCAGTTAAAGTAAATTGGTACAAACAATTTGCAGAGGGTATCCATTTTTATAGAATGAACAAAGTGTTTTTAGGATTAGGATTGTTAATCATGATATTCAATATGGGCTTTGCAGCTCTAAGTTCAATGTTTTTGCCATTTATCACAAAAGATATTGGGGGTACCTCTTTTCAGTATGGTTTATTTACTTCATTTTTTTCATTTGGAATGTTATTGGCCTCTCTTATTACAGGATTAAAGAAGGAACCGGACAACCGCCGTATAATCATGCTTAGTTCGTATATGATTGCAGGAGTCTTTATTGGTTTGTTAGGAATATTCCAGTCCTTTTCTATTCTATCGATTTGTATCTTCTGTGTAGGTTTTTGTTCGATTATTTTTTCAATTAATAATACAACGTTGTACCAAAAATATGTTCCAAGCCATTTACGTGGTAGAGTTTTTGCTGTTCGAATATTACTATCACAAATCGGCATCCCAATAGGTGCTTTATTTGGTGGGAATTTTGCAGATTATTTCGGAATAGCGTTCTTATTTAGTGTCATGGGAGTATTGATTATTCTTGTTGCAATAATCGCCTTTTTCTTACCTGTTTTTCACCAACTTGATAAAAATAAATTATCATCTATTTCGCAAAAACAAACCGTTACACAATAGGGACGAGATAATCAAGGGCTATATTTTATAAAACTATAGCGGCTAACTGAAGGTGCTTTGGTTCTTTGAACAAACCGAAACCATGAAAACCGCCTCTTAATAGTAGGAATTACGTTAAGTGGACTTGCTACTGCCGTTGCTAATGCTAGGGAAATTGGAATCATGTGAGGAACTGGGATTAACATCGACAAAAGATAGATCATATATAAGGAAAGTGAAGGAAAGTATAAAGGAATCAGACTATTCATAAGGAATTAAAGTGTATAAAATGGAAGACTGTAGCTCTTGTTCAACTACCATGAAAATTAACTTCTGTGAGATCCGAAAAATGGCAATACTTAAATAGGCGCTGCTCATTCATCTTTTTAAAAGGGGAGAGCGTCTGATCTTTGGTGTTTATATACTTTTGTTAATGGATTAGGAAGCTCCTGTTATTGTAACCGTATATCCTAAGTTTTCTAGTCTTCGAACTGAATGGCGTACAATAGATAACTGTCTTTGTTTATCAAAGTAGTCTTCGCCTAAGTCTACATACATCTCTTTTCTGGTTAACAGGTAAATAATTGGTAATAATAGTGTAATATCTCTTTAAAGGTGAGTTAAAAATGACACCATTGATTAGCAATGAAGAAATTAAAAATTCAGATGAGTTTTTTCAAAGGATTCATCAAGTACAAGTCGACTATTTAAGCTATTGGAAAGTGAATACGTTATGGCACTGGGAATTTTGGCTCTCAGTTGCTTTATCTACAATTCCTTGGGTTATTTGGATTCTACTTCGTAAACGTGGAAGTGAAGCAAGACTGCTTTTAGCTGGTGGTTTTGGGTTAATTGTTTCCGCTTGGTTTGATTTTTTAGGTTTAGTGTTAGGGTTTTGGCATTATGCTGGAAGAGTATTGCCAACCATTCCAACGTTTTTACCTTGGGATTTTACTTTAATACCTGTAACCATTATGCTTTGGCTACAATTTAAACCAGCTTTAAATCCCTTTTTCAAAGCTGTCATTTATTCCGCACTAACTTCTTTTATTGGTGAACCTTTATTTGAATGGATTGGATTTTATACGACTGTAAAATGGAGTGTTTTTTATTCCTTTCCAATTTACGTTATTATCTATTTAATTGCTTATCGAATTAGTAGGGCTAAATCATTGGATCCTTTGTAATAATTAAACAAAAAAATTCAATAGCGTTATTGTGAATAATTTCAAATATGCTTATGGGTGCTTATGTTAAAGATGGGATGGCTGCAGCGATCCCGTTTTCTTATTGTGCTAAAGGGAGTTCAACAAACACATACTCAAAATAAGGTATTATTAGACTATATAAAAGCTTTCTTTCTATGGTTTAGTACAAAAAAAGCCGGGAGAACCGGACCCATGGTAGCTACAATTTTTTCTTTATCAAATCTATTAGATAGTAAAATTGTGAAACTAAAAACGAAAGGAGAATGATTATGATGGCTCCTATTGTGTAAACTGCTTCTTCTGCTGGATTGCCTCCAGCCATAAATACGAAACTAAATAAGAAAAAGAGAATGATACTTACCAAAACAGTTAAGAAGAAGATACTAATATATTTTGACATATAATCTCACCTACCTAGAAAGCAAATTCCTACTTTACTATATTGTACGTCCTACTATTTATTTCCTGCTTCGTTCCGCTAACTTGCCTGCCACTTCAAAGAAAAAGGCGTCTCCACTTTTTTGTAGGCGTGCACCTCGGTTGTTGAATAAATTACAAAAGCTTCGAACTGCGCAACAGAATCCCTCTTCATGATATAATAAAAACCAAATTAGGGAAAATAAGGGGAATTATCACATTTGATAAGGAAAAGAAAGTTCATCATTTTTTTTATTACCATAACTTTAATCTTAATTACTACTTGTTTATTTCCTACTTGGACACCTAAAATTGAAGGAACAAACAGCATTTCCGTATTAAAATCAATTGAGATAAACGGAACAAAACTGGAAGTGATGATTAGAGGTGTCGATAAACGTAATCCGATTGTCATCTTTGTACATGGTGGACCAGGCTGTTCAGAGATACCTTATGTCAGGAAGTATCAAGATCTGCTTGAGGAACATTTTACCATTGTTCATTATGACCAGAGAGGAAGTGGGAAGTCTTTTCACTTCTTTGAAGACTACTCAAATATAACCACAGATCAACATGTGGATGATTTATTGGCACTGACTGAATATGTAAAAAAAGAGTTTTCTCAAGAAAAGGTCATATTAATTGGTCATTCATTTGGAACATACATAGGACTGAAAGCTGCTAGCAAAAATCCTGAAAAATATGCGGCTTATATTGGCATTGGTCAAGTTTCAAATTATACAATGAGTGAAATGGATAGCCTAGAATATACAATACGCCAAGCGCAACAAGCTGGAAATCTAAGGGATGTAGATCAATTAGAATTTCTTAGAGAGTCTATTAAAAAGGGCGAAGCGCATACTCCCAGAAACATGGTCCGTAAATACGGTGGGGCAGCTAGGTTAATTAATGATAATATGGACTATTTCATTGGATTTTTAACTAGTCCAGAATATAACTTACTAGATGTTGTTCGTTATTTTAAGGGAATTTCAGCTACACAAGAAATATTACTAGATGAAGAAAAAGAGAATGATATTACAACAATAGTAGATCGTTTAGATATTCCTTTCTATTTCGTCATGGGAAAAAATGATTATATGACATCTACAAATGCAGCAAAAGCGTATTATGATGACTTGGATGCTCCAATGAAGGATTTTGTCGTCTTTGAACATTCGGCACATTACCCTCAATTCGAAGAAGAAACACTTTTTGCAGATTGGTTGATAGAAACAGGGAAAAGTTTGCTCAACTGATTAGCAGGAGACAAAAGGACTGATTGGATTAATGGATATTAGAAAACCTAATGATACTGAACTAAAAATGGTATTTTCTCTTTCGCCACAAGCTGTTTTTGATGGCACATTAGGTGAAGTAGAACCTACGAAAGAAAAAATTGATCAACTTGTTAAACCACTACTGGAAAAGGGAAGCTATTATTTAATAGCAACAGAAAACGATCAATTAATGGGCTGGATTCTTATTGGCACAGGCAAGGACCAAATTACTGATAGAAAGAATGGATTTATTTACGAACTATTTGTTATAGAAGAATTTAGAGGGAATGGGATTTCCAAACTGTTAATGAAAGCCGGAATTGACCATCTAGAAAAAGAGGGATACTCAGAAATCCGTTTAAGTGTATTTGCAGGGAATCAAGCAATTAAGCTGTACGAAAAAATGGGATTTAGCATTAGGACAATTACTATGAGTTTACAGTTATAAGAAACTAACTTATTCCTGAACTTATGTTTGCATTAAAGTAAATATCAAAATAAAGAGATGTGAGGGGGAGAAATGTGGACTACTTATCTGTCATATCCTTTTTGAGTGCAGCTATAGTCCTTACCCTTATGCCTGGACCAGATAACTTATTCACCTTGGCACAGAGTATAGCGAAAGGGAAAAATGCCGGAATTTTTACGACACTTGGCCTTTGCACTGGATTACTAGTTCATATCACTGCTGCGACAGTGGGTATATCAGCAGTCATTTATCATTCCACTTTAGCGTTCACCCTAGTAAAATATGCAGGAGCCGCATACTTGTTATTCTTAGCCTATAAGTCTTTTAAAAAAAAGGTTCAAGTCTAAACCTAGAAACCGAAGACTCTTTAGACTATAAATCCTTATACAAAAAAGGAATCATAATGAATCTTTTAAATCCAAAAGTTTCTTTGTTTTTCTTAGCATTTTTTCCACAGTTTATTAATTATAGTAATGGCGATGTTCCCCTTCAAATGTTTGTGTATGGAATTCTATTTCTAGTCCAAGCTTTCATCATCTTCACCTTAATAAGTATATTTGCTGGAAAAGTAGGGTATTTCCTCCGTAAAAATCCGACAATATCGAAAAAGATTAACTTTATTCAGGGGTCTCTTTTCGCACTTATAGGATTAAAAATGGCCTTTAGCCAAAAATAAAAGCTTATGTAGTTAATGTAGAAAAATTTTATAGGCGGTGTAAATGAATGGATAACAGCGTTATTGTGAAACAATACTCAAATGAGTATCAAGATCAAGTCGTGGAATTAATTCTTCATATTCAGCAACAAGAATATAACATTGCGATCACAAAGAATGACCAACCTGACTTGTTTACCATTGCAGATTTTTACCAGAAGGGTAAGGGAAACTTTTGGGTGGCCACTTATGATGATAAAGTGGTTGGTACAATAAGTCTTTTAGACATAGGAAATAATCAAGTCGCATTAAGAAAGATGTTTGTAGATGAAGAATACCGAGGTTCGAAATTTAAGACGGCAAGTCTTTTATTAAATAATGCAATGAAATGGGCAAAAGAATCATCGATAAAAACAGTCTATCTTGGAACAACACCACAATTTTTAGCTGCCCATAGATTTTATGAAAAAAATGGGTTTACAAGTATCGATGTTAAGGATTTACCCGAAAATTTCCCAGTATTAAATGTTGATAAAAAGTTCTATAAATTTTCGGTTTAATAGGATATAAGGCAAAATTTATACTTGTGCTATTTCAATTTTTCTTCTCTAAACGGAACCCTTTGTCCTCTTAAAGGGTTTTTTTCTTTTTTCAATGTATGAAGTCAACTCTCATTTTCATATAATAAGTCCATAGTAATAGGCTGTTTGTCTCAATTTTCCCTATTTACATAAAATTTACGGCATATCCATAATCTCCTAATATAACCAGTTTAAGATTTTAACTGTTAGAACAAGGATTAGAAGGGGAGAGGAAAAAATGAAAACTCGTTTGAAGAAGGCAATACCGTTAATCGCAACGACCGTTCTTGCCACCACTGCTCTTACCACCCAAACATTATGGAATGAGGGAGGGAATCAAAAAGCAGAGGCGCAATCATTGTCGAAAGAAGAAGTGAAAAAGAATAATGCTTCTTGGCTTGCTGGTGACCATCACGTACATAGTGAGTGGAGTGTCGGTTGGGACAATTCTACAAATCCTCCAACTCCGATTAGGGGTGGAGATGCAATTTATCCAATCTCCAAAAATGCCGAAAATGCTAAAAAGTATGGACTTGATTGGGTGATGACAACTGACCATGGGGGTCCTAACCATTCTAAAGTCAATTTAGAACAGGCCTATCCTGAATTATTAAAATCCCGTGAAGCTGTTCCTGAAGTTCTTCAATTCTATGGAATGGAGTTTGATACACCAGGAGCTGACCACAGCACGCTCATGATCCCAAAAGGCGAAAATGAATCACAAATGCTTTATGACATTGAAAGCAAGTTCAACTCTCGTGATGCGTATCCAAATGACCCAAGCCGAAACACGGAATCCAAAATGATTGAAGCACTTAACTATATGAAACAAATGGACGAGCTTCCCATTCATATTGCTCACCATGCGTCCCGTTCAGCGAAAGGTATTGGAGAATTTGGATCAACGACACCGCAAGAAATTCGTAATTGGAATGATACCGCACCCAATATCTCGATTGGTATGGAAGGAGCTCCTGGTCACCAAGCTGCTGCGATCAAACGGGATGGCACCCTAAATCCTAATGGGTCTCGTGGGTCATACGGAAACGTAAATGCGCCAACAATGGGTGGTTTTGACCAAATGACGGCGATCGTTGGCGGTTTCTGGGATTCGATGTTAGGGGAAGGAAGACACTTCTGGATTACCGCTACATCTGACTCACATGTTAACTGGCGTGACGGTGGAAGCGACTTCTGGCCAGGTGAATATTCAAAAACCTATGTAAAAGCAGAGAAAAATTATGAAAATGTAATGGAAAACCTGCGCAAAGGAAATGTATTTGTGACAACAGGCGACCTGATCTCAGAACTAGATGTGAAAGTGCAAGCTGGCGGAAAATCACCTTTGCATGCAGTAGCAAAAGGTAATACTGCAACAATCGGTGAAACCCTTACACTTCCAGGGAAGAAATCCGATGTAACGGTAACTGTTCGCATTAAGGATCCAAACACTGCCAACGCTAATGGTGATAAGCCAAATGTAAAACGTGTAGACTTAATCATGGGCGAAGTGAATGGAAAAGTGGCGGACAAATCTACTGCTTCTAATCCTACAACAAAAGTAGTGAAGCGTTTTTCTGAAAAAGATTGGAAAAAAGATGGTGAATATATCACGATTACGTATACGTTAAAAGATGTGGATAAAGACAGCTACATTCGTCTACGTGGGACAAACACGGATCAATTAGAACCAGAAAAAGACCCTAAAGGCGAAAATCCATGGGAAGATTTATGGTTCTATTCCAACCCAGTTTTCATGAAATCAGCTAAGTAATGGATGTTGACGGAGTCAGGACGAGGGGCGTGAAAACTCCTCGTCTTTCCGTTTTCACTTCTTTGTGAGTAAAACAATAGAATGGACGTGGAATTTCGATGAAAAAATTATCGTACTGTATCATGCTCCTCATGCTATCATTTAGTTCTTTCCTTTCATCCCCAGCCTCTGCTCATACCAATAATAGTGAAGGTTTTTCTGCGATTGAAGTCAATGAGAAAACATTAGATTACGAATTAAAAGTGGATTTAGAGGAACTGGGCCATGCACTTAATAAGGAAACAGCACAGCAGCAGCACATAGATACCAAAGTGATTCAAGATTATATCAATTCCCGTATTAAGCTTTATGCGGACAGCCAGCTGATTGAAGGCGTAGTAGAAAAAAACGATATCGAGATGATAAATGAAAAGCCATTTGCTGTTGTGAACTTAGCCTACAATATCGAACATAAACCTGAAAAATTAGTGGTCGAGTATAGTATGTTTATGGATGATTCTGACCCAAGTCATGCCAATTACGCGACCGTTAAATTAAATGGTAAAGTGCAAGAAAAGGTTTTAAGCTTCGAGTCAAGGGAATTAGAAATTGGCGAGGTCAGTTTTCTGCAAAATGTAAAACAGTTTGTACTGATAGGATTAGAGCATATTTTTACAGGTTATGATCATATTTTGTTTGTCATTAGTTTACTTATTGGAGCTAGGACGATTCGTCACATTTTTTCATTAGTGACCGCCTTTACAATTGCCCATAGTGTCACATTGGCTCTGGCGACTTTTAATATTGTTGTGCTGCCAAGCAGATTGGTAGAGTCTGTCATCGCACTAAGCATCATTTACGTTGCACTTATCAACATTTTTAACAAGGACGCGAAACACCAGCCGTGGCTTGCCTTTGGTTTTGGACTCATTCATGGATTCGGCTTTGCCGGAATATTATCGGAAATGAGATTAGATCCTGGTCATATGGCGATGTCTCTTCTATCCTTTAATATCGGAATCGAAATCGGTCAGCTATTGATCGTATCTATCGCTTTTCCAGTCATTTTGTGGATTAGAAAATTAACCTTTAAACCAATCAAATGGGTCATCCCTAGCACATCAGCGGCGATATTTGCTTTTGGGCTCGTATGGTTTATTGAAAGAGCTTTTTGAATAGAAGCAATTGCCACAGCAGCTTAATTCCATAAAAATAACAAAGCCGAAAATAGACAAGGTTGTCTTGTGTGTTTTCGGCGTTTTTTTTCATCTGCATGATGGTTCGTTGAAAAAATTTGATAAAGGATATTAGCCTATTATCAAGAATTAATAACGTAGTGATTATTTTCAAGGGGGAACAAATAGCATTGAAAATGGATCGGAGGCAATAAAGATTGAAGAACATTAAATTCCTATTTGCGATTGTAGTATTGGGTTTGTTAAGTTTTTTTTATTTTCAAGATAAACCCGCTACATCTTCTTATGAGTTAGTGGATGTAAAAATTTATGAAGTAAAAGATATTGTCCATTCAGAAACACATAAAACGAGAGATCGAGATTATAATAAAAACGGCGATCGAGTTAAAAAGAGTTTTAATGAAAATTATTATTATGATATTCATATTTTGAATCCTTCTAAATATCCAGAAATCAAGAATGTTCACGAAAGTTATCTATATGATACGGAAGGTTACATTAGCGATAATTGGAAGGACGATGAAGAAAATGAAGGCTATGCGATCTTTGAAATCTATAAAAACAAGAAAACAGGTGAATTAGAATCAAGACTTGTTGAAGTTCATAATCACAAAAAAGATGCTGAAATGACTGCAAAAATGAGGTTAGATGAAATAAAAAGATAATTCTTTTTACTGGTTCACTTTTGGGGTGCAATACGCCAATTCTCAAATTAATTAACAGCAAAAAACAAAACAAATTCGCATATAAAAACGCAAGCCAAATCACAGGCTTGCGTTTTTTTGATATTTTATTTCCCAATTTTTCGCATTGTTCATAAACTCTTATTTGAATGTTTTTTATCGGAAGCCATCACTATTAGTATAGTTCCAACAAATAATAGGATCCCTTCCATTAATATGGACCAAATCCTAAATGGCAAAATCGTAGCCAATGTCAATCCTGCCAAATTTAAAGTTAATCCGATTGCAAATATTATATGATGTGGTAATGATTTTACTCTATTTAAAATAACTTATTCCTCCTTTCGCTTGTTCAAATTTTATCGCTTCTTAGTGCATATATGTATTTTTCTTTCTCTAATATTTTACACTACATTGCCATCGTTTTGGAAAATACCCTTCTCTTTATCACCCAAATTTAAAATTAAAGGACAGGTAACCCATACAAACTAATATTAATTTACATAACTTGTAACTAACAGGATTGAAAGGAGGATGTTTAAATGTCAGATGGTGCATACGGCAATGGTTTTGCTTTAATTGTTGTGCTATTTATCCTGCTCATCATTGTAGGAGCTGCTTACGTAGGTGGTTGGTATTAATTTAAGGCTAATTCCTTATGAAGGGAGGCTTTTACTATGTGCTTTGGCGGATACGGCGGCTTCGGCTACGGAGGTTTCGGTTACGGCAGGACATTTGTTTTAATCGTTGTGTTATTCATCCTTTTAGTAATCATAGGAGCATCTTGCTACTATTAATTGGATAAGGATTATTATAAAAAAATGGTCTGTAAAAGGATAAGGGGTTCCGTTTTTTACGGTAAAACGTTCTTTTTAAAAATTGCCAGGTAAAATATATATTAATTTGCACCGCTATTGCGGTGTTTTTATTTATAAAAAAATAACCTAAACTCCTGTGAGCTACGCTATACACCGTGTTCATCTTTCATTGGCTTATTGATATTTGTACAAACCGCATGTCGTAAAATACTTTTATAATATAATTATATTAATATGGATAAGAATGGTTTGGACAAACATCCATACGAGAATAAAATCAACGATTATCCTAAAAACACACAAAACGCCTGCAAAGTATGCAGGCGTCCTGAGGTGAAAACACGCAGTTTATGCGGGTTATGGAGGCTTGTAATAATATATTACTTTCTAACAATTAAAGTGATTGGACAAAGCACTCATTTTATTGCAAAATTTAGGGAAATTGAGTCCACTTTTTATTCTTAAAATTGTTCTGGATAATTTTTTGATTATTTCACAATAGTAGCAATGGAATTTAAAAAGTCCCACCTCCAGCAATGTTTTCAGCTCGTCCGTTTTATATAAGATCAGTATAGCAAACTCCTCGAATAAACTAAAAGGGGGTACTGTTTTTATACGGGAAAATAATGATTAATGTGATTGTGTTTAATTGTGATGAAAATCTTAAGGATTTCTTTTTTTATTTTATATAAAAAGTCGAAACAGCATAAGCTATATGTCATACGCTATTGTAAGCCGATATCCATAGTACCGAAATGCATCACGTTAACCTCCTGAAGAAACATGCGGTAATATGGAACTCTTGGAAACTCCTGGAGATAAATTCCGGGAGTTTTTTAATTCGCCCATACAATTAATTGTCATTTGCATAGGTTATAGTAACAATTCGAGAGGGGGGTATGCTTATGGCAGATGGTGCATATGGCGGGGGATTTGCCTTATTCGTAGTTTTATTTATCTTACTCGTCATAATTGGTGCTTCTTTTTGTGGTGGCTGGTATTAAATAAAGAAAAATAATTAACCATAAAGAAAGGGGAAAACTTATGTTTGGATATGGATACGGATACGGAGGAGGCGGCTGCGGTTTCGGCTATGGCGGCTGCGGCGTTGGCTATGGCGGTTGTGGTTTCGGGAACCCGTTTGTTTTAATTGTAGTATTATTTATCCTGTTAATAATTGTTGGTTGTGCTTGCTACTATTAATGTTTTTTAAAAGGTCCTTCTAAGGACCTTTCAGACTGTCGACAAATCCGAAGGATTTCGGGTTTTAATCGACAGTCTTTTTTGTTTGGATACATTAACCTTGTCTGT
>NZ_LMTJ01000002.1:0-569311 GCF_001510715.1 Bacillus sp. FJAT-29814 | reverse complement strand
AATCAAACAGAATAAGCTTGAATATGGAAAAAGACACCAAAATCGTGAAATTCAAAATGCCTTTTGTCTACAATCTGAAAGGTCCTTCTAAGGACCTTTGTTGTTTAATGGGGAATCATTAAAATTAAAGCGATAATTTATGATTTTATTTTATAAAGAGCCCATGTAGACTTGCACTGTGGCATACTATATCCTTTTTAGACACAAAGGACTGTAAATCCTCAAACGGGCGGAATAGTGAAACAAGAAATATGAATAAATGAAGGGAAAATCTATTCAAAAATACAGCGGCAGCTCCACTGTACTTTCTGTTTTTAAGTGAAAAATGCTTACCAATGAATTAGTAAACAGGTGACCCCTTAGTCAAATTTCCACTTTCAAAATCAATAGAAAACCACCACCCTGAAAAAGGAAACTTTTTTGCCGAATAAAGCTAAAATGGATGATTCGAACAAAAATGCAAATAATAACAGCGAGGTTTTAATAATTTGAGGTGATTAAATGCCCATCCTCGAAATTGATGGAAGCAGCCTTTACTACACAGTTAAAGGTAAAGGGATTCCTATCATATTTATTCATCCGCCTGTCCTAACTTCCACAAACTTCACTTACCAGTCAGAAGAACTTTCCCGTTATTTTCAGGTCATTACCTTTGATATACGAGGACATGGCAGGAGTTCTTTTTCAAGCCAACCTGTCACCTATCCTCTAATTGTAGAGGATATAAAAAAAATAATGGGCTATCTAGATATAAAGCAAGCCTTTTTATGTGGCTATTCAGCAGGGGCATCAATCGTATTGGAATTTTTGTTATCAACTTCAAGCGAGCTTGCTTTAGGTGGGATCATCATTAGTGGGATGTCTGAGGTAAGTGATTGGCGCGAAAGAAACAGAATACGAATTGCTAAAACCCTTGTTAAGTTTGGGGCATTGCCTGCTTTGGCTCGGTCAATATCTAAAAGTAATTCAGATACAGAAGAGCTGTTCGAGACGATGTTACTAGAAGCCAAAAAAGGGAATGCAAGTAACATCCTGCAATATTATAATTATTGTTTGAATTATAATTGTACCGAGCAACTTGAAAAAATCGATAAGCCAATTTCCCTTATTTATGGCGAAATGGATAAACCATTTTCCCCTTATGCACAACTATTGCAAAAGAAACTGAATCAAAATGAAATAACCTTTGTTAAAGATATGAAACATCAAGTCCCAACAAAAGCAGCAAACGAATTGAATAAACTTATTTATCAATTTATCCAAAATCATTCTTTCAAATGGGGTGAATAAGCTTGGATGTCAAAATATTTCGTGCAATAAATTCGTTTTCAGGACGTTATTGGTTTTTAGATAGATTAATGATACTTATTTCCAACAAGTTGAGATTTGTTTTCTTGTTTATTTTAGTTATTATGCTTTTTAGAAAAAGGAATGCGAGTTTTGAAGCAGTAGTATCTATTGTGATTTCGTTATTCATACAATTTATTATTAAGTTGTTTTATTTTAAACCACGTCCATTTTTAAAAAGGAAAGTAGGAATACTTACTCCCTCTAAATTCGATTCTAGCTTTCCAAGCAAACATACTATTCTTGCTTTTGCTATTTCAACAACTGTCCTCTTTTATCAACGTGCCCTTGGCTCCATCATGATGGGGTTCTCGTTTTTATTGGGATTATCGCGAATTTGGGTAGGTCATCATTATCCTTCTGATATTGCAGGCAGTGCTGTACTAGGGTCTTTTACAAGTTCAATCATTCATAAATTATTTCAAAGGAAATGCCATTAAATCTTTTCAACCTAAAAAAATTGACCTCATCGGTTGTTTATGAGGGTGTACGTAGCGCTATAATAGAGATCAATATAAGGTCCAAAGTAAGGTCCAAAGAGAATTGAGGAGAAATGGATGTCGCAAGAGGGAATTGTTTTAGTGGCAAGTGTATCCATCATTCGTGATGGTCAAGTTTTACTGATAAGAGAGAACAAACCAACTGCTGTTAATAAGTGGAACTTTCCAAGTGGTCATATTGAATATGGTGAGGACATTCTCTATGCAGCTCGGAGAGAAGTGAACGAGGAAACGGGGTTGGAAGTAAAACTGATTGGCACTACTGGTGTATATAATTTTATTAGCAGTACGAACGATCAAGTGATTTTATTTCATTTTATTGGTGAGGTTACTGGAGGTTCAATACATCTCGAAGAAGAAATTTCTGATTGTCAGTGGATAAAGTTGCAGGAGCTTGAACAATTCGACAATAATGACTTGCGAGAACCAAGTGTATTGAAGCAAATTATTAATAACTTATTAAAAGAGAATGTACACTCCATGAGTATGTATAATGAGCAGCTTACTAAATTGTTCTATTAACGGTACGTTGATCAAAGAAGGATAATGATGAAATAAAAAAGGGCCAAACACATAAAATGTGCTTGGCCCTTTTGCTACTCCACTTCTTTTAGCATCTTCTCAATAACACCTAATCTTTCATCTAAAGCCACTACTTTTGATTGAAGAATTCGTGTATTTTCCTTTTCTAAGGCAAGTTTCTCATCGGCGCGCTTCTCAAATCGTTTAACCGTTTTAACGACGAAAAATACGACAAGTAATATAAAAATAATGGGAACCAATAAAAACAATAAAGGTATTAATCCGAATAGCGAAACTGAACTCATATTGTGAGCACCTCGAACAATTAGTTATTTTTTTTCTTAACAGTTAATGAAGAGGAAAGAGCATGAATGATTTTTTCATTTAGTTCAAAATGAAAATCGTTTAGTTTAAAGTATTTTGCCGCTTGGCCTGTTTCTAAAATTTCCGTGTCACTTGAAACAATTTTCGCCTCCTCTAATTTTTGAAGATGCAGATACAAAAGTGGTCTGCTAATGCCAAGCTCTCGAGCTAGGTGGCTAACATATTGCCGCCCCTCTGATAAAACAGCAATAATCTTTAAACGGTGTGGATTGGATAAAGCCTCTAAAACCAGAAGTAACTCATTGCCAGAATTAAAATGTATCATATGTAAGTATTTTATTACATATGAAATATTAGAGCAACAATTTTAATAAAAAATTTAATTTTAATAAATGATGATGCAAAAAGCAGAGAGGAATACTAAATAACACGTGAAAAAGCAGGGGGAAATTCATTTGCAAATGAATTCACCCTGCTTTTTAATTTGAAAATCAACTATTGGATGTAAATAATCGGAAGTATTAATTTTTCAATTTGAACAAGTTGACCAAAGGGGGTAATGACGATCACTGGCCAAGGGTTTTCCTGCGTTCCTGGTGGATAAGATACAAATTATTATTTTTCCCTCAAAAAACCAACGATCGCCTCATTCACTCGATCAGCTTGCTCGGTAATTAATAGATGACCGGAATTCGGAATGATGGTGGTTTCGGCATGTGGAATTTTCTCTTTCATTGTTTTTGCTGCCTTATTTGCACGATAAATTTTTTCTTCCTCTCCGACGATGAACAATACCGGAATTTTCACATCCCCTAGTTCTTCTTTTGAAAAGTTTTTAGGAATAGCAGCAAGAAGGGGTTTGCAATGCTTATAAGCTGTAATTATCTGCTGCATGACGGTCGGGTGAATATCATATCCTTTTGCACAGAACCAGTGCCATCCTCTTTTAATTCTTTTTTCTGATGGAAATAGCATAGAAGGATAAATGAACCAAGCAAGTTTTAAAAAAGGAATGGGTAAGATGGAAGCAACCGGTGCAATGAGCACTAATTTTCTTAGGTTCTCCTGGCGTTTTCTTGCATAGGTCAAAGAGAGCCATCCGCCCATCGAGTGACCGATTAAATGAACGTTATCGATACCTATTCCAGTAAATACTTCATCAAGCCATAGAACGCAGTCTTCTTCTGATTTCAATGGAGTCTGCACAAGGCTTTTTCCGAAATCCCCCAATGTGTCGATGCAGTATACCCGATAGGTTTGCAGGGCTGTGATATTTTGATACCAGAAACTCGAATTTCCAGTCATACCGTGCAACATGACCATGGGAATCCCATCTTTTGGTCCGCTAATAATGACATGTGTTTCTCCATACTTTGTAGGAACTTTTACTTCCTCGAAAGCCACGTCCCATAGCTTCATTACTTCATCATAAGCTTTTAGGAACTTTTCTTCTCCGGTTTTTGATTTGAAAATCGATAAGTTTGCTGTCATCTTTGGCTCCTTAATGGGTTCAATGGTTTAATTTTGGATAAAAACAATGATGGAAAAAATTACATAGATTATTACTAATAATTTACAATATTGATAGTGAAAAAGAAAGAGAGGAGGACGATCGTAGGATGATGAGTTTTGCGTTGCAAGCGGTGCGAAGTCCCTATGAACTTTGCATTTGAGAATTTTGAGTAAATGCAGCGTTGTCTTATAATAGATGAAGATACAAAGAACTATATTAAAGGAGTCAGTGAAATGAAAATCGAGCATGTGGCCATCTGGGTCAAAGATTTAGAAGCGATGAAGACGTTTTATGAAACGTACTTTAATGGAAAAGCAAACGAGAAATATCATAATAAAGTGAAGGAATTTGAATCTTATTTTCTTACTTTTGAGGGTGGGGCACGTTTGGAGATCATGCGCAAGGGAGGAATTGATCAGCCGGATCGGGACGACCGGATTGGCTGGGCCCATATTGCCATTTCTCTCGGCAGCAGGGAAGCTGTTGATGAACTGACAGAGCGCTTGCAACATGATGGCTACCGCCTTGTGAATGGCCCGCGTGTGACGGGGGACGGCTATTATGAGAGTGTCATTGAAGATCCGGAAGGCAATCTCTTGGAATTGACAGTTTAATAAAAAGGGTAGTCTTTCTATCAAAGAGCTTGGCACTGCATGCAGCCAAGCTCTTTTTATTACTATTTCTGCAGATTCTTCCTCATAAGAGCTGCTACTTGTATGTTTTCTGGTTTTGAACTGTTTTCCAGATTCTTAATCACTGACTCTTGTCGTTCCACCGGATGGTTTTGACTCAATTTCGCTTTTGCTTCGATTTTTGTAATGTTTATTTTGAAAGCGACGATTCCTTTAGTCATTCCCTCGATATAATGAGGATCCACATCGCTTAGACTGTATGGGCTATCGGGTTGTTCATATTTGTTTACCATATCATGTAAAGATTCCGCTATTACGTTTGGATCTTCGATGATCTCCAATTTACCATATACATGGATAGCCACATAATTCCATGTCGGTACTGCCTTCGCTGTTTCATACCAAGAGGGGGAAATATAGCAGTGCGGGCCTTGAAAAATCACCAGAACTTGCTGATTTTCAGCATCCTTCCATTGTTCGTTCGGACGAGCAAAATGACCATATAACGCATTTTCGGACTTATTTAATATCAGTGGAAGATGGGTGGCGTAAGGTTGACCATTGTGCTGAGAAAATAAAGTGGCAAAGCTGTACGTTTCGATAAAATCATAAATAACTTCTTCATCATCCAGTTTAAAGTGTTTTGGAATATACATTTTGCACCCCCGTAACATAGTCATTAGGTTAATTTTTATTTTATATGATGTGGTTCCTTTGTGCAGTACTAGATTAAGAATATTTTGGCGTAATGGAACTGTACATGTTGTTTATTAATTACTTTGAATCATTCTCTAAGTATAACTGTTTGGACTATATTTTTGATTGTATGAATGGGGCAGTACTGTATAAGGAGGATTTAATTAACGGAATGGAATATATTTATAGTAATACTTTTTATGATTTGATTAACAAAAGTTATGAAGAGAGGATTGATAAGATTGAAAAGACGAGGAACAGGTGTCGCATTTATTGCAATTGCAGCTTTTTTAATTTCAACCAAATATATTAGTGCTGCTATATTTGGTTCTGGAGTTGTTAGTTGGGATGAGCAGTTGTTTAATAGAATGTTAGAATATGTTGGAAGCCTTCTAAGTACCCTCAGTTTACTGTCATTGATAATTGGAATAGGATATATTATTTGGGGAGAATATGACGAATTTAATACGAAAAAGAAAAATATAGATAGGTAATATCTATTAAAATAACGCTGGCTTTTAAAATAAGGAATAAAAAAATGCATTGAAATAGCTTGGCATTTGCGCCAAGCTACTTTTTAATTAGCCTGTCACGCTTCCATGAAATGAGACGACCCCAAATTAACTGAATACTCTCTGCAACCAATACACCGATAAGGGTATCTCTCATTCTGTCGATCGCATAATGTTTTGTTTTGTGTTCAAATACAAAGACAAATAATATCGTAAGGGCAACCTGATGGAGAACTTTCTTGTCAAACTTTAAATACTTAGCGATATAACATCCAAATAAAATTAAAAGTCCCAAATTCCATCCAGTTACGGAAAAATACCTTGCTATCAAAACAGTAACCGATATCCCGATCACGGTTCCAATCACCCTTTTTATCGACAGGCTCACGGTTTTATCCATTGTTGATTGAATCGTGAGGATGACGGATAGTGGAGCTAAATAAGGATGGTCGGAACCAAACAGCTTGGATAACTCCCATGATAAAGCAGAGCCTATTGCTAATTTCCAAATAAGAAGAGTTAAATTTTCATTTTGGATCGCAGTTTTCTGTGACTTCATATTCACCTCAGTATAATTTGCCATTTTTTATCTTTATTAGTGTGTATTACGATCTATTTTTTATTAGTAAGCATTTTGATCCTTCTTTTAGTAAGGATCTGTTCTATATCTCAAATAATGTGAATGGTATCAGTATAAATTCTCAGGATACTGGGGGATTATTTACCAAAGGCTATAGTAACCAACATTCTTTATATACTTGGACCTTCTTGCTATAATAAATACTACAGTTGTAAAAGTAGGAGGGGGATCATGAAGGAGATTCCACAAATATCAGAAGCAGAATTTGAAGTGATGAAGGTTATTTGGACCTATGAGCCGATTTCGACTCCGGAGATCGTGGAGAAATTATCGAAAAAGAGTGATTGGAAGCCAAATACTATTCACACCATGCTAGCGCGCCTAGTCAAGAAAAGCGCTTTGCACGCAAGAAAAGATGGCCGAATGTTTATTTATACTTCACTTGTTGAAAAGCACGAATATGTTGAGCAAAAAAGTAAATCCTTTCTGAAGCAGTTTTTCGGCGGTACATTAAATTCAATGGTATTAAATTTAATTGAAAATGATCAGTTATCAAATGAAGATATTACAGAATTAAAGAAAATATTGTCGATGAGGGATAAGAAAGAAGGGGAGAAATAATGGATGCCATTTTGTTGCGGATTTTAGTAAGTACAATCGTGGTATCCCTCCTAATTTTCATCATTCAGTTAATCAAAAAGCTATTAAACAATCATATGACAGTGAAAGCACATTATCATATTTGGTTTTTTCTATGCATTCCAATCCTTGCTGCCTTTTTACCTTGGAATTATTTTCGCCTCGGAGAAGGAACTCAGTATTTTAAAAGCTTACTTTTTTCTCATAGAAACGGGCCTTCGAAGAGTGAAAGGATTAATGGAGTGGATGCCTCTCAGGCGCCAAACAGCGATATATTACATGATTTCACGGTATCGGTAAACACGTCAGCGCCCGATTTCGTCTACCATACTTTTTTTACAGTGTGGGTCATTGGAATGGTTCTATTTGTTGGGGTTGCTGTTTATTCAAATTATCAAATTTATCAACTTAAAAAGTCTGCTGCGGCTGTTCATAACCAAAAGCTAAACAAACTATTAGAAGTGTGCAAAGAGATGGTTGGGGTGAAAAGAAACATAAGGTTGCGTGAGACCTCGCTTATTTCCTCGCCAATCACGTTCGGGATTTTTCAGCCCTTTATTTTTTTACCAAGCAAAACGCGAGAAGAATTCTCTTTAAATGAATTAAAATACGTGTTTTTGCACGAGCTGCACCATCATAAAAGCAAAGATTTGTTTGTGAATTACCTCATGTGGATGGTTCAGATTATTTATTGGTTCAACCCGGTCGTCTGGTATGCTTCAAAAAGGATTCGAATGGATCGGGAATTGGCCTGTGATGCATCCGTTTTACATCTCTTGGATGAGAGCGGATATATCGAATATGGGTATACCCTCATTCGTTTTGCAGATAAAAAGTATGATCGTACCCTTAAACAGATTGCTCCAGGTATAGGTGGGACAAAAAAACAAATCAAACAAAGAATCCAGTGCATTGCAAGCTACTCTAGAGATTCTCTATTATTGAAATGGAAAAGCAAGGTCATCTGTGTTGTATTAGGAATTATTGTTCTATTCCTTGCTCCCATCACCACCGTAATTGCCAGCCCAAATAATGTGTATCAGTTTAGCGGGAAGAATGCGGTCTATGAAGATTTAAGCTCCTATTTTAAGGGCTACAAGGGCAGCTTTGTTTTATATGATCCCAATAAAGATCAATATCAAATATATAATCGAGAGATGAGTGAACAGAGGACTTCTCCTGATAGCACCTATAAAATATATTCTGCCTTATTTGCATTAGAATCCAATGTGATTTCCCCGAATAACAATAAACAGGTTTGGGATGGGGGAATTTATCCCTTTCCAGAATGGAATCAAAATCAAAATTTAGCGACTGCCTTAAGCAGTTCCGTGAATTGGTATTTCCAGAATACTGATCGAGAGATAGGGAGAAAGCCGCTGCAAGCTTATTTTCACAAAATAAACTACGGGAATGAGGATCTTTCAGGGAATTTGGATAGTTACTGGATGGAATCTTCCCTAAAAATATCACCCATTGAACAAGTCCAATTATTATATCAATTCGCAGAAAATCACTGGGATTTTAAAGCGGAAAATATCAAAGCGGTAAAAGATGCAATTTTAATAGATGCTCAAAAGAATGAGCGGTTGTACGGTAAAACGGGAACCGGTATGGTTAATGGAAAGAATGTAAATGGCTGGTTTATTGGCTTTGTCGATAAAGGTGACGATCGTTTTTATTTTGCCATTAATATTCAAAATAAAGATGGACATGCCCAAGGAAGCGCGGCAGCGGAGATTGCCAAGCAGATCCTGCATCATAAAAAGATATATTCATAATGAACCCCAGAAAGGATTTTACTTCCTTTTTGGGACTTTATTGGGTCAAATACTACAATTGTAGTATTCGGTGCTAACTTGTACACAAATTTCCCAGTATGAAAGGGCTGATGTGTTTTGAAGCGGAAAAAGCAGAAAGAAAATATAGTAAAAAACCCAATCCGATGGAGATTGAATGGTCTCTTTTTCATGGTCTTTGTCCTTTTTTCTATCCTGATTCTCCGCCTCGGCGTTATCCAAATTATTAAAGGGGAAGCCTATGCGGCTCAGGCAGAGAAGACAGATGTGACACCCGTCAGTTATTCCGTTCCGCGTGGAAAAATATATGATACGAATCATAAGTTAGTAGTCTACAATATTCCGGAAAAGGCGATTATCTATACACCGCCGAAAAATCCGCAGCCGAGCGAATTGCTTGAACTGGCTAAAAAGTTAAATACCTTCCTGGTCATGACTGATAAAGAGATCAATAAAGTAACCGATCGGGATTTGAAAGATATCTGGCTGCTAGAACATAACAATGGCACGGATCTAATCACAAAGAAGGAGGAGAAATTATACGAACAGGAAATGCTGAATGACAAGGATTTATATCAATTAAAATTGAAACGCATTACAGAAGGCGATCTGAAGAAAATGGACAAAAATCTGGCGGCCATCTATCGGAAGCTTTCGTCCGCGATCGCTTTAACTCCGACGATGATTAAAAATGAAAATGTAACAGAGGAAGAATTTGCAAAGGTCAATGAAAATCTGGATAACCTGCCGGAAGTGGATGTCTCGACTGATTGGAAGAGGGGCCGAACCTATGGGGAAACGTTTTGGAATATGCTTGGGGAAGTGACGAGTGCAGATGAAGGCCTTCCGGCAGAAAAGGTAGATTACTATATGACTAAAGGGTACAAACTTAATGATCGCGTCGGCAAAAGCTATATTGAAGAGCTTTACGATAGTGTGTTGCAAGGTCGAAAGGAAAAAGTGAAAACAGTGACAGATCAAAATGGAAATGTGGTGAGTACAGAGACTGTATCGGAAGGGGAGAGCGGCAAGGATATAGTTCTGACCATTGATATGGAGTTTCAAGCCCAAGTGGAAAAAATTATGCAGGAAGAGTTGGTAAGTGCCATCCAAAAGCCGCATACGGATACCCTTGACACTGCCTTTGTTGTGGCAATGGAGCCGAAAACAGGCCGTATTCTTGCAATGTCAGGAAAAGTGTATGACAGGAAGTCCGGGGAGTTCACCGATTTTACACCGGGAACCTTCACTTATGCGTTTGAACAGGGGTCCGTTGTAAAAGGGGCCACCGTATTAACCGGATACCAAACCGGTGTCAGGGATTTCGGGGAAACCGAGCTGGATGAAGTCATGCGCTTTAAGGGGTCGGGAACCTTCTCTTCTTACCAAGTCATGAACAGGGTTACCGATTTAGAGGCATTAGAGCGTTCATCAAACGTTTATATGTGGAAAACCGCGATTGAAATTATGGGGGGCAAGTATGTCCCTAATGGCACATTGAATATTAATCCGAAAAAAATTGAAACCATCCGCTATTATTTCAACCAATTTGGTTTGGGCATCCCGACCGGTATTGGGTTTGATAATGAAACGGCGGGAATTAAAGGAACCAATCCAAGCACCTACTTTCAAATAGCGATTGGACAACTAGATACCTATACACCGTTGCAAATCGCTCAGTATATTACAACGATTGCCAATGGAGGATACCGGATGAAGCCACAATTGGTGAAGGAGATTCGTGAACCTAATAAGAATGGCAATGAACCAGGCAACGTAATCGATGAAATCGAACCAGTGGTACTAAATCGGGTGGATATGAGTGAGGAGATGCTTAGGCGGGTTCAACAAGGCCATTGGCTGGTTACCCATGGCTCCAAAGGAACAGCAAGAGGTTATTTTAAAGACGAACCGTACAATGCCGCGGGTAAAACCGGGACCTCAGAATCCTATAAAAATGGGGTGAAGACTTGGAATCAATCTTTTGTTGGTTATGCTCCATTCGATGATCCTGAGATTGCTATTGCCGTTATTGTGCCAAATGCTTACCGTGATGGTTATGCCAAGCCGCACAGTGCAGCTAATATCATCAGCCAGCGGGTTTTTCGGGCATATTTTGATCTTAATAAAAAAGGGCAGCAAACTTCAAAATGATTGACATCTATTTATTACAAGTGTAGTATTAAACGTGCAACAAATACTACACTTGTAGTATTATCAACCTAATCTATTATTACGTATGTAATCAGATTGGAGAAAGGAGGAAATTCTTCCCCAGCATTTTTAGGATCTGCTGGTTAAGGGCCAATCGGTGTTAATCTAAAAAATGATTAATCCCGCTGATTCTATTTTCAGGACATCTAAAAATTAATAGAAAGAGGTTATGATCTTGAAGAAAACACATAATATTTTCAGTATGAAAAAATTTATATATGCCTTGCTTGTGCTAGTGGTTGCCATTGTACCCCTCGCCGGCTGGTCGATGAGCACCCATAATCTTTCGGACAAGCCCGAAAAGGCAGTCGCGAAAACACCAGCACCCCAACTCCACCGTGAGTTTGCAGAACTCGAGAACAAATATGATGCCCGGCTCGGAGTCTACGCCATCGATACAGGTACAAATCGGAAAGTCTCTTATCGGCCTCAAGAGCGGTTCGCTTACGCATCTACTTACAAAGCTCTAGCCGCAGGCGCATTGCTGCAGCATTACTCCATTGATCAACTTGACGAGTTGGTCACATATAACAGCGAGGACATCGTTTCGTATTCACCCGTAACACAACTTCACGTAGATACCGGGATGACTCTTCGGGAAGTTGCCGAGGCTGCGGTTCGATATAGCGACAACACCGCAGGGAACCTTTTATTAAAAAAACTGGGAGGCCCTGAGGGATTTGAAAAAGCACTGCGGCAGATTGGCGATAATATTACCCAAGTTGACCGCTACGAGACGGATTTGAACTCAGCTATTCCTGGAGACAATCGTGACACCAGCACACCAAAAGCACTAGCTACAAGCCTCAAGGCTTTCGCGGTCAGTGACTTGCTCCCAACTGAAAAACGTGCGATCCTGACAGATTGGATGAGGGGAAATGCAACCGGAGATGCATTGATCCGAGCTGGTGCGCCAGCAGGCTGGGTAGTCGATGATAAGAGCGGGGCAGGAAGCTATGGAACGCGGAATGACATTGCCATTGTTTGGCCGCCAAATAGAGCACCGATTGTCATCGCAGTACTATCCAGCCGGGATACACAGAATGCCACCTATGACAATACGCTAATCGCAGAAGCTGCAAAGGTTGCACTTAATGCTCTTAAGTGAACAGATAAATCACCCCAATAATATGGGGGGCGTTCTTCTTTTTACAGCTGGTACCAAATCGAGTTTATTATTCCCGGAGACGATTCTCGATGTTTTATTCAGACCTATTTGATTAACAATTGTCTAAATTCCCACTATTATCGCCTTAGTTAATGAAAAAAATTGAATGTACATTTTTCTCCTTATCAAGAGAGGTGGAGGGACTGGCCCTTTGAAGCCTCGGCAACAGGTTCTGATGAATACTGTGCCAATTCCATCAAGCATTTGCTTGAAAGATGAGAAGAGGGTTATTAAGCTCTCCTTTTTGAGGAGAGTTTTTTTCCATAATCCAACTTAGGGAATAGGAAAATTTAAACAACATAAACACAATCAGAAGGAGGACAAATATGAACAATCCTGTAATCATAGTTGGTGCGGGTGGAGTGGCATACGTCCTGCATCACTACTTACTGAACAAGGCATAAATGTAGGGTTATAGAGGCTAGAGATAGGATTGGTGGTTGGATTTTGAGTGCTATTGATCCAAACAGACCTGACATAGGTTAATTTGACCTTGGGCCGACGTGGTTTTGACCACAGGATGCAGGACATATTGCTAATCCTAATTATATTGCAAATTAAGCCTACGGTCGCTAAATCTAAAATCATCATATTCATGAGTGTTATCATTAAAAATTGCTTTATACGTTTCGACCCTACATTTCAATTCCACATCAATCTCTCTTACAAGAGCTGTGAATAAATCCCTCCTTTGCTTCCAACTTTACCGCCCAGAAACTACCACTTGATTTGTTAGAAGGAATAATATTTAAATTCTTAAAAATATTTTGACAATTATATTTACACTATGGTAATGTTGTTATTAGTAACAACTAGTTAATTGCGTTAACGTATTGTTATCAAAGAAAGGGGGCTTTACTTTATATCTACTATATACAGTATAAACCCAAATCTGTGAAAAACGAATGGATTAAAGAAATGGTAATTATTGAAAATTTTATTATTTAATGGAAGCGTTTAATCTAAATCTACTACATATTAAAGAGGAAAAGGGGCGAATCTGATGGGAATAAGGAAAATAGGGAAATCTGCTTTTAGTTTGCTGACTATTGTACTTGTTATGTTATTTGTGACAGCTTGCGGCGGCAATCAGGCAAATAACTCAACGCAAGAAAAAGAAAAACCCGCGAAAAAAAGCGGCGGTGTACTCAGTATCGGGACAACACCAGTTGGGGTTTCTTACAATGCAATTGGAAACGGACTAGCAAAAGTAATTACAACTAATTCATCTCTTAAAATCTCAGTTAAACCTTCTAATGGTGTAAGCGCATGGGGCCCACAATTAGAAAAGGGGGAAATTGAACTAGGAGTTGGATCTGGACCAGACATGGCTTGGGCGTTCAAAGGTGAAAACGGTTACCAGCCAACTAAAAATATGCGTTTACTTGTACGTGGTAACTATCTAAGTGTTACAGGTGCAGTCGTAAGAAAAGACGTTGATATTAAGTCGATTGCAGATTTAAAGGGTAAAAGACTTTCTTCCGATTATCCTGGATCAGCGATTGCTAAAAAGGTATTAGAGGCTGCTTTAACTGTAAATGGCCTGTCTTGGGATGATGTCAAACAAGTACCGATTCCAACCACAGCTGCAGGTATTGAAGCACTGCAGGATAACAGGGTTGATGCAGCATTTGCTTTAACACCGACAACACCAGTCGTTCAGGAAGTTCATAATTCAGTTGGATTAAAATCTATTAACTTCTTAGATAGTATTACTCCCGACAAGATTGACTCTGTACCAAAGTCCGTAATAGATAAAATTAATGAAATTGTCCCAGGCGTTCGTTTAACAAAGGTTCTAGCTCAAGGCTACATTCAAGAAGAGCAAGTGGGCATTGAGTACCCCTCTCAATTGGTGGCATCTTCTCATCTTAACGACGACACAGTTTATGAAATTATGGAAACATTATGGGCAAATTATAAGCAACTTCAACCGATTCATGCTTGGTTGAAGACATGGACACCAGAAACCATGTTTGATCCAAATCCTACCGTTCCTTACCATAATGGTGCCGTGAAGTTCTTTAAGGACAAAGGTCTATGGAATGATGAAGCAGAGAAAGTACAGCAGGAACTGTTAAAAATAGCTGAATCCTAATCCTTAAAATGAAGTATTCAACAAAAAAGCGGGACTTTGCATAACCTTTTATGCAAAGTCCTAATCAAGAATAATAGTTTACTTTTTTACAAGGGGAGTTGAAGTAATGAGTGAAAAGCAAGCAGCTAATATACCAATAAATCCAGATGCGGATTTTCAAAAGTACAGGATTTTTAAGAATAAATCAGTAAAATACTTGTGGTCTACGCTATTAGCGTTAATTCCCATATCTGGCATCCTCTATATTCTTGGTATACATCAGCGTCTCGGGTTAAGTATATATGCAGAACAATATATCGGATTATTCCTTGGACTTTTTCTTTCCGCCATTTATTTAAGTGTTCCTCTACGTAAAAGCTCTCCAAAAGATAGGGTGCCATGGTATGACTGGATATTGTCAGGATTAGGATTAACAGCCGGTCTGTATCTTGCAATCTTTTATCCTACAATTGTAATGGATATTGGTACGGTATCCACAGGACGTTTTATCATGAGTGTTATTGCGATACTTATTATTCTAGAAGCAATTAGAAGGGTACTCGGTAAAGGATTGCTGATTGTAGTATTGGTGTTTCTTGCATATGGCTATTTTGCACCTTATTTTCCGGGAGTTTTCAGAGGAACCGGCACAACTATTGATCAATTATTTAATTATATGTATTTAGATTCAAACAGCTTACTCAGCATGTTGAATGTAGCGGCAACTATCGCATTGAGTTTTATCTTTTTTGGTCAAATTCTTTTATTATTTGGTGGTGCTGATATCCTAAATGATATTGCCATTTCGGCTTTTGGACGTTTTCGTGGAGGTCCTGCAAAGGCGTCTATTCTTGGCTCCAGTCTTGTAGGTACCATTACAGGCGGTCCAGTGGCAAACGTAATTCTTACAGGAAGTGTAACCATTCCATTAATGAAGAAAAGTGGATATAGTTCTGCAGAAGCTGGTGCAGTAGAATCTGTTGCCTCAACAGGTGGGCAAATAATGCCGCCAGTAATGGGGATTGCAGCATTCATTATTGCTGAAACCCTTGGTGTACCTTATACGGAAGTAGCTTTGGCAGCACTTGTCCCAGCATTAATGTTTTATATCTGTCTGTTCTTTCAAGTTGATTTTATTGCTGGACGTAAGGGCATACTTGCCTTAAGTAAAGAGAACATTCCTGTATTTAAACAAGTTCTTAAGAAGGGCTGGATGATTGTTCCGACCCTAGGTTCCTTAATCTATTTCTTATTTTTCCTAGGAACTTCACCATCAATTGCAGGTTTATACGCATCCGTTATTGCAGTAATTTTCTTATCGTTTGATAGAACAGTTAGAAAAAATATGCTGAGATTATTTCCTAGAGTATTTGTTGATTGTGGAAAAGTTATGTTAGAAATTGGTATTGTTCTTTCCGCAGCTGGATTGGTTGTAGGGATTACTGGGGTAACGGGACTAGGCTTCAATCTAGGTTTAATTCTTGCAAGCTTTGCAGAATATGGATTATTCTTCCTTCTATTATTAAGCGCTATTGTTTCTATTATTTTAGGAATGGGTATGCCGTCGGTAGCCGCATATGCACTAGTGTCTGTATTAGTCGCACCAACGCTAGTGGAGTTGGGAGTTGATCCGCTCTGTGCCCATATGTTTGTATTCTATTTTTCCATAATTTCCAATTTCACTCCACCCGTTGCCATGGCTTGTTTTACGGCGGCACCGATTGCAAAAGAGAGCCCTACCAAAATCGGTTACCAGGCAATGCGTCTTGGTATAATTGGATACCTGGTTCCATTCATGTTCGTCTATGCACCTGAAATGTTAATTCGCTTGGAGCCAATCGTACCGTGGTCAGCGGCAGCAGGAACGATAGCCACAACACTTATTGCCTGTTACTTACTTGCAATGTCATTAGAAGGATTCTTGTTCGAGCGTTTAAGTGTTGGAAAAAGACTATTCGTTTGTTTATTGGCAGTTTGTCTATTTATTCCCGTGTCTTTCTTCCAATTTGCAACGTTTATAAATATCGTTGCTTTGGTTGCAGCAATCCTCTTTATGTTGAAAGAATGGAAAAGTTATCAAGGCAAGAAAAATGGATTGCCCATTGGGCAGACGATATGAGTTAAAAATAACCCGTCTTGAAAAGTCGAGTGTTTCGACGGGTTATTTTAATTAATAAAAGATGGTGATGACTCTGAAAACGAATTTATTTATTAATAACCAAGAGGTTGAAACCAATGAATATACAGAACTTCGGGATCCTGGACGCTTAAGTGATATTGTTGGTCTAATAGCTAAAGGTACATTACAACATGTCGATCAAGCTGTAAATGCCGCACATCAGGCATTTCGTTCATGGGCACTAACACCGTTAGATGAACGAATTTCTCTTGTATTAAAAGTAGCTAATCGCTTAGAGGCAGAAGCTAATTCAATTGCTAGGATTGTTTCGAAGGAAAATGGGATGCTGCTTACCGCAACAAGAATTGAGATTGGGATGGCAGTATCCGGAATAAGAAATGCTGCGGAACTTGCAAGAAATTTTTTCATGCCGAAAGTACTAGAGGACGAAACGGGCTGGGTTTCTATTGAGAAAAAACCAATGGGAGTCATTGCCGGTATAGTCCCTTGGAATGCACCCGTTGTATTGACTATGCAGAAATTAGCACCTGCCTTAATTGCTGGCAATACGATGGTTTTTAAACCTTCACCATTTGCTCCAATGGGTGTTACCGAGATTTTGAAACTGGCTGCAGAGTTCTTTCCGCCAGGTGTAATTAATGTAGTTCATGGTGAAGGAGATGTTGGGGCTGCTCTAACTACACACCCGCTTGTTCGGAAAATTTCATTTACCGGTGGAGGGGCAACGGCTAAACACATAATGAAAGCAGCAGCTGATACACTCAAGGGTATCCATTTCGAATTGGGTGGAAACGATGCGGCCATTATTCTGAATGATGCGAATCTAGAGGAAGTAGTACCGAAAATTGTCACAGCTGTTTTCAGGCGCTCAGGCCAATTCTGTTATGCGATAAAAAGAATTTACGCTCCCGAGGAAATGTATGACCATATATTTGAAAAAATGGTCGATCTCACGAAGGAATATAAAATTGGACACCAATTGGATGAAAGGGCTACCATGGGTCCAATCAATAATCGGCAACAATTTCAAAATGTCAGAGATTTAATTGAACGGATCAAGAACAGTTCCGCAAAAATAGTTGAACTTGGAACAAAGCTTGACCCTGACAATTGGGAGAATGGCTATTATCTCAGACCTATTCTTGTTCGTGATGTGGACCCTAACCACGACATAGTAACTTGTGAACAATTTGGGCCTATAATTCCGCTTGTTTCTTTTCGTACGGAAGAGGAAGTCATCGAAATGGTAAACAATAGTGAACTTGGCTTGGGATCTTCTGTCTGGTCCTCTGATTTTGAACGATCGTTGAAGATTGCTAGAAACATTGAAGCCGGAATGACATTTATAAATGGTGCGGGGCAAACTCCATTAGGACATAAATATATTCCTTTTGGCGGGGTAAAACAAAGCGGTATCGGAAGGGAAAATTCAGAAATGATTTTTGATGAGTATACAGAAACCCACGGGATCAATTATCACAAAACAAATGTATAGGAGGAAAAAATAGTGGACCAAAAATTGAAGAGGTATACTTCTGCAGATGCCTTACTGGAGGCACTTCAGGAGACAGGTATCTCCTACTTGTTCAGTAATTTGGGAAGTGATCATCCTGCCGTGATAGAAGGTTTGGCAAAAGCAAAAGCCTTAAATCGTCCACTCCCAAAAGTAATCATTTGCCCTCACGAGTATGTTGCTTTGAGCGCAGCTATCGGTCACTATATTGCAAGCGGAGAGGCGCAAGGGGTTTTCGTCCATACCGATGTAGGTACCCAAAACTTAGGAGGAAGTCTACATAATGCAGCCCGCTCAAGAGTACCTGTCTTCATCTTTTCTGGAGAAACGCCTTCCACAATGGAAGGGGAATTGCCAGGAAGCCGGAACTCTCATATTAACTATTTGCAAAATGTCTATGACCAGCGTGGAATTGTTAGAGAATATGTGAAATGGGAATATGATATCCGCACAGGTAAAAACGTAAAACAACTTGTCTACCGAGCGATGCAACTAGCAAACTCTGAGCCCAAAGGACCTGTTTATTTAACCGGCGCAAGAGAAGTGCTTGAAGAAGAAGTTACTCCAATACAAGACATGTCTGATAAATGGAAGCCCCTAGAAAAATTGCCGTTATCAAATGAAGGGGTAGAACAAATTGTAACCGCCTTGGCAAACGCTGAAAATCCTATTTTAATTACATCTTCTCTTGGCAGAAATACAGAAAGTGTCGACCTCTTAGTCCAATTTTGCGAGAAACTTGCAATCCCAGTTGTGGAGGCAAATGCTGCCTATATGAACTTTCCAACTGAACATCCATTACATTTGGGCTTTGACGGCGGAGAACTACTAGATAAAGCAGATGTAGTGCTTGTAATTGATTCCGACGTTCCTTGGGTTCCAACACTAAATCAACCTCGTGAGAAAAGTAAAGTATTCTATATTGATCCAGACCCGATTAAAAAGGATATTCCATTAGCTTATGTACCCGCTGAAGCTTTATTCCAGGCAGATTCATTCCAAGCGTTGGTTCAACTGAATGAGTATGCAAACCAAACTAACTTAAATAATAGTAGAAAGCAGGAACGATTTGAACGTATACGTCATCTGCATATTGAGCAACGAAAAAGTTGGAAAAGATTGGACGTCCCCCCAGCAGATGGGGTCATTACACCAGATTGGGTGGCAGCATGCCTTAATAGAGTAATTGACGAAGAAACCATCATTCTAAACGAAACCATCACAAATGCGATGGCAGTATCAAGACAAATTCCTAGAAGTAAACCGGGGACGATGTTTGGCAATGGAGGTTCATCATTGGGGTGGAATGGAGGGGCAGCCATTGGCGCTAAACTCGCAAAACCGGATAAAACGGTGGTCAGCCTTACAGGGGACGGATCTTATTTATTTAGTGTACCAGCTTCGGTTCACTGGATGTCACGCAGATATCAAGCCCCTTTTTTAACTGTTATTTTCAATAACCAAGGCTGGAATGCGACGAAAAACAATACGTTGAAAATATATCCTGATGGTATTGCAAACCGAGATGATCAATTTTTTGTGAATTTCCATCAGCCGGCAGATTTAGCCAAAGTAGCCGAAGCCGCGGGTGGTGCCTTGGCACTAACTGTATCTGATCCTGAGAAATTAGAAGGTGCCTTAAGAAAAGGCTTAGAAGCCGTCCAAGCAGGCAGAACAGCTGTAATTGATGTCAAGATTGCTCAAATTTCCTATCAGAGGGATTAAGAAGCATTCTATGAAGTGGCGAGGGATTTGAATGACCGACTCGGTTTCAAGTAATAAACGTCTCTGGACAAAGGATTTCATCTTAACTTCTTTGTCCAACTTTTTTATATTTTTTAGTTTTCATATGTTGACGCCAACATTGCCAATTTTTGTGGTTGAAAGAGGCGGGGATAAACTTGAGGCTGGCTTAGTAGTGGGGATGTTTACCGTCACAGCTTTAATCATACGTCCTTTTGCTGGTCATGCACTCGATCGGATAGACCAAAAGAAGGTTCTGTTATTTGGTCTTATTGTGTTTACAGCAGCTTTGATAAGTTTTAATTGGCTATTTTCTATTACATTAATACTTGTTATTCGTATTGTTCAAGGAGTAGGCTGGGGAATTTCATCCACTACATACGCCGCAATGATAACGGATCAAATTGCTGCTGAGCGACGAGCGGAGGGAGTGGGATATTTTGGTCTCTCTATTAATCTTGCAATGGCAAGCGCACCGCTATTGGGAATCTGGTTGATGATTAACTATGGTTTTCCCTATGTTTTTTTGATTGCTTCTCTTTCCGTTATGATTAGCATGGCTTTAAGTAAGGTTATTCATTTCCCCAAAAATCTGAACAAGAAAAGTAATTTAGAAAAAACAACGTTTATAGAAAAAAGTAGTCTATTACCTGCATTGTTAATTATGCTTGTGACCTTGTCACATGGAGGAATTTTAAGCTCTCTGACGCTGTTCGGGAAAGAAACAGGACTCGAGAATGTTGGGTGGTTTTTTATGGCAACAGCAATCATGATGATGATTACACGGTCCATTACAGGGAGGATTGCGGACCAAAAGGGCCGTGTTTACGTTCTAATCCCGGGAGCAATTGCCTTCGGAATCGGTCTTATACTTCTTTCCTTTTCTGCTAATGTGGCCATTTTAGTAGCAGCAGCACTCTTTTATGGGATAGGGTTCGGTTCCATTCAGCCAACATTACAAGCTTGGACAATTAGCCGTGCTTTACCGCATAGAAGAGGGATGGCTACAGCTACCTATTTCTCTGCATTTGACATTGGTGTCGGGGTAGGAGCCCTGTTAGTAGGTTTATTGGCAAAATGGATAGAATACGCTGCAATCTATAAGTTACTACTATTTTTTGTCATTGTCTATTTTCTTTCGTACTGTACCTTTTTAAATCGACAAAAGAAGAATGTAGCCATTCCTATAAAGCACAGGGAATCAATTCAGAGGGAGTGAAAGATGTGAACGTAAAGGTATGTTACTTCGATGAATTAAAAGAAAGAGAGCCTTATACAGTTGCTGTCGATGGAATCGAAGTAGGAATTATTAAATGGGACGATCAATTATATGCATATGAAAATACATGTGCCCATATTGGAGGCCCGGTCTGTCTTGGCGGTGTTTTTAACAAGGTCAACTTAATACTAAATGAGGATAAAACAGTTGTGAAAGAATGTATTGCTGAAGATGAATTGCGACTCGTGTGCCCTTGGCATGGTTTTGAATATGACCTTAAGACAGGTGAGTGTGATTTTAGCGCGAAATTTAAACTTCGCAAGTTTTACGCGTTTGTAAAAAATAATGAAGTTTATGTTGAAATATAAGGGGGGAGGGCATGATGTCATCAACAAATGCTGTGCAAACTCTAAACAAAAGCCTATCAGAACTGGCAAACCTATTAGAAAATATACGGCTTGAAGGGAATTTAAATGAGATTGAAGATTCCCGGATGCAAAAATTAATCGAAAGTGTGATTCGCTTATATGTAGCCAAGATTCAAAATGATGATGAATACCAAATAACCCATAAAATTAAGCCTTTGCCCTCTCAAGTTCAAGTAACGCAAACAGAAACCGCTATGTTTATCGATCAACTATTGAAACAAATGGAGATTGAAGTGTTTGAGTTGCAAATGTGGAGAAGCATGAGATAAATAGGGAGGATAGGACCATGTCATCACTAAATTTAAAGGATAATTTTTTAGATAACGCACAAAAACAGGCTCTTAAAAAAGGGTTTTATGATTTCCCGATTTTTGATGCAGACTGTCATTACTTTTCCACGCCATTAAGAGAGATTGCTGAATATGTGGATGAACCGTGGAAACATCGTTTAATGTATGCCGGTGTTGGTGCAGCAACGACCACCTTGCCTGCAGATTTGGGAGATAGAACACTTGGAGGCAGAACAAAAGTTAAGGAACACTTTAATAGTTTTCCTAAACCGGATACGGTAGATATACCAAAACAAATCTATCCTCTTATTGATAGCTCTCGAAAAATGGGGATTGATTACAGTATTGTCTTTCCAACCGATTTATTAACCTTAGGATTGCACCCGCAAACCGATATGGAGGTTGCGATTGCCTTTGGCTATGCACGTTGGATGACAGAAAAAATCCTGCCATATGATGATTCCTTAACCACCATGTTATACTTGCCTTTTTCTGACCCGCAAGCCTGTGTAAGACTTGTAGAGGAATTTGCAGATAAAAAAGGCGTTATCGGATTTATGGTAACAAGTGTCCGCTATCAACCTGTCCACCATAATAGCTATATGCCATTGTACGAATTACTTGAACAAAAGGGGAAGCCATTAGGGTTCCACACCGTATCCCATTGGCAGGAGAAACCATTTACCCAATTTAATAATTTCTTATCTGCACATGCATTGGGATTTCCGTTATATAACATGATTCAGTTAACCAATATTGTGATAAACGGTATCCCAGAGCGCTTTCCAAAGCTAAAGTTTATTTTTATTGAAGCAGGGGTTGCCTGGATTCCATTTATTATGAGACGACTTGATAGCGACTATATGATGCGTTCTTCTGAAGCACCTTTATTAAAAAGGCTTCCAAGTGAGTATATCAAGGACTTTTACTATACTTCACAGCCATTGGAATACTATGAAAATATGGAAGAAATGGAAATGGTTTTTAAGTCTTTCGATGCAGAAAATAAATTATTATATGCATCTGATTATCCTCATCAGGATTTTGATACACCAAGCACCATTTATGATCTGCCGTTTTTAAGTGAAAAAGCAAAACGGAAAATCCTTGGGGAAAATGCATTAGAGCTTTTCGGTATTAAGGACCCGCAATTATATGCAAGACGAGGATTGGAAATCTATAAATAATTTTTTGCCAGAATAAATAGATCAAAAATAGGACGCCGGTTTGACTTTTTTAGGCGTCCTTATTCTATGATTGCAGCTTTAATTTTTTTAAGTTGAGTGAAAATTCAATTTTTGTAGCCGAAAACACTTGACTACAAACTGAAAACGGTGATATGTTATTTATAACGTTAACGTAGTGTTTATAGCGTTAACATGTGGATAATGACTAGAGGAGGAATTACTTTGTTGGAAAATCCAATTATTATTGTGGGAGCGGGACCTGTAGGATTAACAGCAGCGGAAATATTAACATCACAAGGAATCCCAGTATTAGTTATTGAAAAGAATGATTCTCCGAATAAAGAATGGAGAGCTTCAACCTTTCATCCTGGAACAATGGAATTACTAGAGACAACAGGATTAACAGAAGAATTATTAAAAAGGGGTCTGAAAGCACCGGTGATTCAGTATCGTGATCGTCAGACCGGACTCTATGCTGAATTTGATGCCACTTTGATTTCAGATGAGACGAAATATCCTTTCCGCTTACAATGTCCGCAATCTACATATACTCAGGTAGTGTATGAACGCCTACAAAAACGCACCAATACGAAAGTACTCTTTAATTCAGAAGTGGTTCAATTCACTCAGGACCCAAATGGCGTATCTGTTACTGTCCAAACCTTTGGAGTGGAACAAACATTTAGAACACCTTTCCTACTGGGGGCAGACGGAGCAAGAAGTTCCATTAGAAAACTCTTAGGCCTATCCTTTGAAGGCTATACACTCGAAGAACGTTTCCTGCTTTCCGGTACACCGAAATCGTTCGAACCATACCTTCCAGACCTCGCATACGTAAATTACATTTCTGACCCTGATGAATTCTTATTTATTTTAAGAGTCCCTGAAGCATGGAGATTATTGTATCCGATTCCACCTTCCGTTTCCGATGAAGAAGCGTTAAGTGATGAAAGCATTCAAGCTGGCTTTAAACGAGCGCTAAAAACAGAAGACGAGTTTCCGATAGTGGAACGAATGATTTATCGTGTCCACCAACGAGTGGCTGAAAAGTTCCATCAGGGACGTGTTGTTTTAATGGGGGATGCCGCACATATTAACAGCCCTCTAGGAGGATTAGGATTAAATAGTGGAATCCATGATGCTGTAGACTTAAGTAGAAGATTAATTCGTATTTTTTCTAATCAGCCTCAAGCAACCATTGAGGAAGAATTGGAGGTTTACAGCAATGTCCGCCGACAAGTGGCCTTGGCCTATGTAAGACAAATTACCGAAAGAAATACTCAGTTAATGAAAGAAAAAGATTCTGAGTATCGTTTGAAAATGCAGCAGGAATTGGCAAAAGAGGCTGCAGATCCTGAATTAGCAAGAAAATGGCTTCTCCGTGCAGCCCTAATCTCAGCCGTACGTGAACAAGGAATCGGAGAACCTCCAAAAGCGAAACAAAACCATTAATGAATAGGAGGCTTTTATGATCACCTATTATAGCGAATCCCTTTTTATCAATCATAAAGAAATAACATCTACAAAAGTATCAAAAATCTACAATCCTGCTGCAAAAAATGAATGCGTGGGAGAAATTGCTCAAGGAACAGCAGAGCATGTAGATCAGGCTGTCAAAGCAGCAGGCCACGCCTGGAAGGCATGGGCAAAAGTCTCTGCTTTCCAACGCGGAGATTATGTAAGGAAAATGGGTGACTTTCTTGAGAGTCATTATGATTCCTTTGTCAAATTGCTGGTAAGGGAAAATGGCCGATTGCAGGGTGAAATCAAAGGTGACATCCTAGGCGGCGCAAATGTTCTTCGATACTACAGCTCTTTAGCTGAGGAAGTCGTAAAAGAGGAAGTAATCGAAAATCAACAAGGGACAATGATCCTCACTCGCCAACCAATGGGAGTCACTTCTATTATTGTTCCTTGGAATTCACCGGTATACCTGACTTGTCTGATGTTAGGTCCGGCTTTAATGGCAGGAAATACGGTGGTTATTAAACCTTCTACGTATTGTCCGCTTGCCCTAACAAGAATTTTAAAGGGGATGGCGAAAATACTCCCACCAGGTGTTCTCAATATCGTTCTTGGTTCCGGTTCTACCGTAGGTGAGGCAATGGCGAATCATCCAAAGGTCCGAAAAATCACCTTTACTGGGAGCACTGAGGTAGGAGCAGGGATTATCAGAAGTGCTGCTGCAACCATCAAAAACGTAAGCATGGAACTCGGAGGAAATGACGCTGCAATTATTTTAGAAGATGCGCAAATGGATGAAAGATTAATAAATGAGCTAATTCAAGGCGTATTTAGTGCAAGTGGTCAAATTTGTTACGGAGTGAAAAGAATCTACGTACAGCATCAAAAGTATCAAGAATTTGTAGAAAAGTTTACTAAAGCTGCAAACAACATAAGAGTGGGTCCTGGGCTTGATCCGCGGTCTACCATGGGGCCGGTTAATAATGAAGCACAATACAACAATGTCAAACAATTAATCCAAAAGGCGATGGAGAGTGGGGCAAAGGTAACAACAGTTGGAGAATTTGTCGAAGGGGTTAACCCATCGGACGGATACTATGTACTACCGACAATCATCACGGACGTAACTCAAGATCACCCGATTGTTCAGGAAGAACAATTTGGACCTGTTATACCGATTCTTGCTTACGAAACAGTGGAGGAAGCTATAGAGATGGCAAATGATACTGAGTTCGGCTTAGGAAACTCAGTTTGGACAAAGGATATCGAAAAGGGTTTTGAAATTGGCCGTCAACTCCAGTCTGGCAGTGTCTTTGTGAATATCCATCGAGTGGGAGCATCTGCAGTTAACATGCCATTTGGAGGGTTCAAACAGAGCGGGATTGGTAGAGGTCATGGAGTCGAAGCATTACGTGAGCAAATGGAATTGCAGGCATTAATCCACCGCAGAGATTTGTAGTGGGTATTAATTTGACTAATGAACATTCAATCAATATATTTGAGTTAACGAGATGTTAACGACTGATTGTGTTGGAGGAAAGATAATGGAAGATAACGGTAAAAACAAAAGGGTGCAATCACTAGAAGTCGGTTTTTCCATATTAAGGGTATTCGCGGAAAAGAAAAGCCCACTTAGTCTAAGTGAAATTGCCCATGAAACGAAATTGCATAAGAGTCAAATCTATCGTTACCTCAATTCCTTTGTTCATTTAGGTGTATTAAGCAGGGATAATGAAGAGAATCAAAATCCAAAATGGCGATTAGGACCTGAATTAATCTCCCTTGGCAGTGCTGCCTTTGATACCTTTGATGTTGCGAAACTGACAGCACCTCATTTAATAGAAATAAAGAATGAATTGAATGAAACGGTGGCATTAAGTATTTGGAGAGATCGCGGACCATTTTTTGTTCGCTATGAAAAAACCAACAAAATCATTAATGTAGAGATTGGAACGGGTTCTTACATGCCAATATTTACAGCTACGGGGAAAATATTCCGGGCATTTCTTCCTGAAGAGATCACAAATGAGCTTTATCAAAAGGAAGTTATTTTTCCTGATAAACTCAATCCGAAAGAGTATGACCTGGATATTGAACGCATTCGGAAAACAGGTATCTCTACAACAGAAGCAAGTCTTGTTTCAGGTATTGCCGCCATCAGCAGTCCGATTTTTTATCCTGATGGTTCATTAGCAGCAGCACTAACAATAGTTGGTATTAAAGGAGAGAATGATATTTCACCAAATTCCCTTTCCAATCAAAGATTGCTGGAAAAGTGCAAAATTATATCCAGAGAATTGGGGTATAAAGGTCCAATGCCAGTTGATGGAGTAGGAACGTTTTGATAAGAACTGTGGAGGAAATTCCTCCACAGTGTGATAAATTCATAGTATACAAAGGGTGGGCAGGAAAATGAAAATTGCATTGTTTAACAATTATAATATTGGCGTTGTGGTGGATCAGTATATTCACAAAATAGATGATATCGTTGCATGGAATGCGCAAAAACCTCAAGAATCACTTCTACAAATCATCCAGAACTTTGATGAGTTAAAACAAAAAATAATAGACTCATTATCTAATACAAAAACCTACCGACTATCTGAAGTAAAATTGAATCCACCAGTTCCAAAGCCCGGAAAAATTGTGGCAGCACCAGTAAACTATTATTTACACCAAGATGAAATGAATGAGCAGTTTAATAATGCGGAATATACGATTGAAAATCTTGGCTTCTTCTTAAAATCTCCTTCTTCCATTATTGGCCCGGGGGATACTGTGAAAATTCCGTTTAAGGAGAGAAGAACCGACCATGAAGCGGAACTTGCTTTCGTTGTAGGCAAGCGGGCAAAGGATGTTCCGGCCTCTGAAGCACATAACTATATCTTCGGCTACTTTGCCTTAATGGATATGACAGTTCGCGGAAAAGAAGATCGTCCATGGCGGAAATCCTTTGATACATTTACCCCAATTGGGCCTTGGATTGTTACTGCGGACGAAATCGAAAATCCGAATGAACTGGCATTTAATTTATGGGTGAATGACGAACTTCGCCAGTCAGCCAATACAAAGAACTTAATTTATGATTGCTATAAATTTTTTGAAACTGCATCAGCCTGCATGACGCTTGAACCTGGTGATATAATCACGACCGGTACACCAGAAGGGGTGGGCCCAATCACAAAAGGTGATCAGGTTCGCATTCAAATTGATCGAATTGGTGAATTTACTGTATCTGTTGATTTTAAATAAGGGGAGGGCTAAGTATGAAAGTATCAGATAAATTATCTGAATTTCATGAACAGTTAGAAAAAGAAAACCTAGGGCCGTTGTGGTCATCAATTCATCAATTAAATACCGTTGAGCCGAAAGCAAAGCCAATTCCTTACTTATGGAAGAAAGAGCTAATTGAAAAGAATTTGGAAATTGCCGAAGAATTACTGGAGGTAGGGAATGGGGCCGACCGCAGAGCAGTATTTTTAATTAATCCTGGGATGAAGGATCTCCAGCCATTGGGCTGGGGAGGAGCTACCCAAACATTATATGCCGCCGTTCAAGCTGTAAAGCCTGGTGAAATTGCGCCAGCCCACCGGCATACTACTACTGCCATTCGCTTTATCATGAAGGGAAATGGGGCCGAAGGCAGGGTAAACGGAGAGAAGATTAATTTTGAAGCAGGAGATTATTTAATTACACCATCTTGGACTTGGCATGACCATGCCAATCTTGGTGATGAAACGGTTTTATGGATGGATTGCTTGGATGTCCCATTCACAATGTTTATGAATGTTTGCTTTACTGAATTTTACCCAGAGAAACAGCAGCGCCTCGAGGTACCGGATGATTACAGTTCTAAACGTTATAGTGGCGGTATGGTACGTCCAATATCGGATAGAAATCCAAGTATCGCTCCATTAGGAAGATATAAATATGGTCAAGCTAAGAAAAGTTTGGATGGATTAAGCGAATTTCCACCAGATGCATTTGATGGTTTTGCGATTGAGTATATCAATCCAAGTACAGGTAAGGACGCAAATAACCGCATTGGAGCAAGATTGCAAAAGCTTTCGCCAAAATTCCATGGTAAAGCCCACCGTCATGTTCATAGTAATGTGTACCATGCTTTTAAAGGAAAAGGATATACCATTATGAATGGAGTGAGATTTGATTGGTCTGAGGGGGACTTCTTCGTGATTCCATCCTGGACTTGGCATGAGCATGTCAATATTTCAGAAACAGAAGATGCCATTCTTTTTTCTACAAATGATTTGCCGATTATGGAAGCTTTCAATTTTGAGAGAGAAGAAGTATACCAGGAAAATAATGGTCACCAAGATATTATCGAAGTGTTTAAACCATTATATTAGGTGTTTGGAGGAAATAAGAAATGCGTTTAGTTACATTTCAAAAAGAGCGTACTGAAAAAATTGGTGCAGTAATAGCCGAAAGAGTCATTGATCTAAATAAATCGTACCAATCTTTATTAAATCTACAAGGAATAAAGCGCAGCCAGGAAATTGCCGATTCTTTACTCCCTGCTGACATGGTTCAATATTTGGAAGGTGGGGAAGCAAGTAAGATTGCTGCCAACCAAGCAATTCAATTTGCCTTAGAAAATCCAAGCGAAGGCTTACAATACAATCTTTCAGAAGTATTACTTCGTGCTCCAATCACAAATCCGGGAAAAATTCTATGTGTTGGTCAAAATTACCGTGAACATATCTTAGAAATGAAAAGGGAGATTCCAAAATTCCCTGTGGTGTTTGCCAAATTTAGCAATGCTGTCAACGGACCGTACGATGATATACCGCTGCCAGAGATTACTGAGAAACTGGATTATGAAGCAGAATTTACTTTCGTCATAGGAAAGCGGGCAAAAAATGTAAAAAAGGAAAATGCCCTAGATTATATTGTTGGTTATACCATTGTAAATGATGTCACTGCTAGAGATTTACAACGACGTACCATTCAGTGGTTCCAAGGAAAGAATCTGGATGGAAGCGCTCCAATGGGGCCGTATTTGGTAACGGCGGATGAAATTCCGAGTCCGTCTGGACTGGAGATTTCACTCACCGTTAACGGTGAACTAAGACAAAGATCAAATACTGAAAATCTCGTATTTGATATTCCATATCTTGTAGAATTTCTTTCCCATATCATGACTTTAGAGCCAGGAGACGTGGTTTGTACAGGTACGCCTGGCGGAGTCGGTTTTGCTATGGAACCGCCAGTCTTCTTAAAAGATGGAGATGTGGTAAAAATTGAAATTGAGGAAATTGGTATGCTTGAAAATAAAGTGAAGGCTGTAAAGCAAGGAGTTGTTTTATCATGAGCCGGACGATTGAAGAATATAAGTCTGAAATTGAGTTAGGGATCAATGAAATCATCAGTCTTGCTGAAAATACACCTAAAGACCAATTAGCTTGGAAGCCAAGCAACGATGAATGGTCGGTCATGGAGGTTCTCTCCCATGTAGAAGAAATTATTTATTATTGGGTAACGGAGCTTCAGCGGGTGATTGCTGTACCTGGGCCATGGGGAAGAGGGATGGATGCCCCGGCAAGGCTTGAGGCAGTACGCCAAGCCCACAGCAGACAGTACCAAGATGTCAAAGCGGGAATTTTAGACGCAACAGCACATGCACTTTCAGCGTTCGATGAAATAAGAGAAGAAAATCTAGCAATCGAAGCCCCTCATCGAAATCCGAAATTTGGCTCGAAAAACATGCATTTTTTAGTGGAGCATTTCCTGGTAGAGCACTTGCAGAAACATATAACTCAGATTAAACGTGTAAAAAAACAATATCAAGAACAGCATATAAATACCTAATCTTTAAAAAGTGAGGTTGGCCGAATGGCGGAAAGTAATTCTTTTTTTCAAAGTAAGGAAGTCTTAGATTTTAATAAAGAATTAGAAAGAAATCATCTTGGACCGTTGTGGAGTGCCATTCCTGAACTATCTTGTAAGGAACCTACCCCACAAGCCATCCCTTATTTATGGAAGTGGGATAAAATTTATGATCAATTAATGAAGGCTAAAGACATTTTTACTCCTGAACGCGGCGGAGAAAGACGGGCAATCTACCTTCAAAATCCAGGATTAAAAGACCGGAAACCTTGGGGATGGGCCTCTGCTACTTCCACGATTTACGTGGCAGTCCAATTAATTTTGCCAGGGGAGGTAGCACCTTCCCATCGCCATACTCAAAGTGCACAGCGTTTCATTACCAATGGTAACGGTGCTTATTCAATCGTCCAAGGTCAGAAAATAACGATGGAAGAAGGAGATTTCCTTACCACTCCGAAAGGACTATGGCATGGACATGGACATGAGGGCGACGGGCCGGTAATTTGGATGGATACGTTAGATATTCCGCTCATTTACTTTTTAAATGGGACATTTTTTGAGGGTCATCCGGATTATATAGAAAAGCCCAGTATACCGGATGATTATTCTATTAAGAGATATAAAGGTGGTATGGTAAGACCAATCAGCGACCGCAAAACTTCAGTTGCACCGCTTGCTTCCTTTAAATGGTCCCAGATTCATACTGCACTCGAAGGTTTAAGTGAATTTGAACCTGATAAGTTTGATGGATTTGCTGTAGAGTATATTAACCCGTCTACTGGCGAAACAGCCAATCCGAATATTGCTTCATGGATGCAAAAATTACCTTCAGGTTACCATTCAAAGGCACATCGTCACACCAGTTCTACTGTATATCAAGTCTACAGAGGTTCCGGTTACTCCGTCATCAATGGTGTGAAATTTGAATGGTCACAAGGTGATTATTTCGTTGTTCCTAACTGGGCATGGCATGAACATGTTGTGACTTCAAAAGAAGATGCATACCTATTTTCCGTACATGATATCCCAGTTATTGAGAAGTTCGGATTACAACGAGAAGAAATATATAATGAAAATAATGGTCACCAGGAAATTAAAAATGAGTTTGTTCCCGAGTCCATTCCATCAACAATTTAATTCTAAAACATAAAAGGACCTAGAAATTCTAGGTTCTTTTTGTACGAAGGGCAGTCGTAAGGAGTGTTAAATATATATTTGATTATTAGGACGCATTCCGATTCTAAGTATAAGTTGCTCATTTAGAGTTTCGAAATAATTGATTGACAATTCACTGAATTTCCACTATTATCGCATTAGTTAATGAAAAAATTGAATGTACATTTTTCTTCTTATCCAGAGAGGTGGAGGGACTGGCCCTTTGAAGCCTCGGCAGCAGGTTCGTATGAATACTGTGCCAATTCCATCAAGCGCATCGCTTGAAAGATGAGAAGAGGGTTTTATTAAACTCTCTTCTTATGAGGAGAGTTTTTTATTTATTCGTAAAATCCAACTTAGGGAATAGGAAAACTAGATAATAAGATTAGCAGAGGAGAGAACAGAGATGAAATATGGGTTTTGGTTGCCGATTTTTGGAGGCTGGTTACGGAATGTGGATGATGAACACATGCCGCCAACGTTTGAGTATGCGAAAAAAGTCATTCAATCGGCCGAAAAATGGGGTTACTCGACGACGTTAATCGCTGAATTATATTTAAATGATATTAAAGGTCCAGAGCATGATTCACTTGAAGCTTGGTCGACAGCAGCGGCACTTGCTGCCGTGACGGAAAAAATTGAAATTATGACCGCGATTCGCCCCGGTTTTCACAATCCTGCCGTGGCAGCAAAAATGGCCGCCAATATTGATCACATCAGTAACGGCCGTTTTACGCTTAACGTTGTTTCTGCTTGGTGGGCGGAAGAAGCGCGGCAATATGGCGGGATTTTTACCGAGCATGATGAGCGTTATGCCCGGACCGAGGAGTTTATTGATGTGCTAAAAGGGTTATGGACAGAAGAAAACTTCCGTTTTTCCGGCCAATTTTACGACCTAAAAGACACGAAGCTTGCTCCGAAGCCGGTTCAACAACCAAACCCGATCCTTTATGCAGGCGGTGAAAGTGAAAAAGGCAAGCAAACGATTGCGGAAAAATGCGATGCGTATGTGATGCACGGTGGAACAGTAGAAGAGATTGAGCGGAAAATAGCCGATATGAAGGCACGTCGCGAACAAACAGGCAATGGGCCATTTAAATCTTTTGGAATGGCTGCTTATGTGATTTGCCGTGATACGGAAGACGAGGCTCTCGTCGAGCTTGAAAAAATCACGAAGGTGAAGGACTCCAGCGGTTATGCCGGCTTTAAAGACTTCACAACAAAATCACATTTGGAGCAGCAAATCCAATTGCAGGATTACTCCGTTTCCAATCGCGGTCTGCGGCCAAATCTGGTAGGAACACCCGAGCAAATTGCCGACCGAATTATACAATATGAAGAAGCTGGCTTAGATTTGTTGCTATTGCAATTTTCCCCACAGCTAGAGGAAATGGAACGCTTTGCGGAGCAGGTTATGCCATTAGTGGAACAAAAACGCAGTTTACTAAAGAACTAGAAAGAGGTCGTGAACATGAGCAAGGTATATGTGATTCATGAAAATAGTGAATGGACTGTCCACTTAACAAAAAGGTTGGAAGAACTGGGAGTCCCGTATGAAGAATGGCATTTGGACGAAGGGACTCTGGATTTATCGGCAGAGCCGCCGGAAGGCATCTTCTATAGCCGAATGAGTGCTTCCTCCCATACACGTGACCATCGGTTTGCCGCGGAATTTACTGGACAAGTATTGGCTTGGCTGGAGGCTCATGGCCGTACGGTATTAAATGGGACGAGCGCCCTAAAGCTGGAAGTAAGCAAGGTGTTGCAATACTTAGAGTTAAACAAGTATGGTGTGAAGACGCCAAAAACCATTGCAGCGGTAGGCAAAGAGAACATCCTAAAGGCTGCAGAAGCATTCGCAGGACAACCCTTTATTACGAAACATAACCGTGCCGGTAAGGGCTTGGGTGTTCAATTATTCCAAAGTGTAGAAGCATTAAAAGCCTATGTGGAAGGACCAACTTTCGAAGAACCGGTCGATGGCATTACCCTGATTCAAGAATATATTGTATCTCCTGAAAGCTACATCACCCGCTGTGAGTTTGTCGGTGGAAACTTTGTGTATGCCGTTAAGGTGGATACTTCGGAAGGATTCCAGCTTTGCCCGGCGGACGCCTGCCAGATTGGCGATTTGTTCTGTCCGGTAGGAGAAGAAGTAGAAGAGAAACCGAAGTTCCAAATCATCGACGGGTTTGAGGACGAAATTTTAGAAAAATATAAAAAGGTCCTGACTGGCAATGGTATTCAAGTGGCAGGAATCGAGTTCATCCGAAATGCGGATGGTGAAATTTATACGTACGATATTAATACAAACACAAACTATAATTCTGATGCAGAAGCAAAAGCTGGGAAATATGGCATGCTTGAAGTGGCTTTATTTTTAAAGAAGACATTGGAAGAAAAGTACGCAGCAGCAGCAACGGTGTAATTTGGTTCAAGTAAATATAGATTAATGTAAAACTGAGCTGTCCTATTTGGCGGCTTTTTTTGTTTGCAACATAATATTTATTTGATAGATGCTTATTTAACTATCGAGGCTTTTGTTAAGATTAATGATCGTTTCGGCGGTTATATTTATCTTATTAGACTAACATGACAGTATGGTTAAGAAAAAGTTTATTAGGTATTTCATTCGGTTTAGATGTAATTTACATCAGAGAAAAAATTAAAAGAGAATCCGAATGTAGATTAAAAAAAGGAACTGCCATCAAGCCCACTAAATCCAGTTGAAAAAGGAACAATCTGCTGGAAAAAAAGCCTTTATTGAATGTGCCTCATTCTACATAGAACCTCGACAGTAAATCCACCCGGTGCTTTAACATAGAATGTCCAACCATGCAACCTTTGTGGGGGTTTCACATCAAACCCATCATCTTTCAAGCGTTGATTGATTTCGTTCACTCGCTCTTCGCTCTCCAGTGAAAAGCCGATATGAAAGCTCTTGGGGTAGCTGACCTGAGCACCTTTCATTAAGGCGAGCAATAATCCGTTTTCGTCGGTCAGTACAGCGAATGAATCGCCATGCGTGCTCTTGGTTTGCAGGTCGAAATATTTCACAAGGAATTCTCGAGCTGCATTAACGTCAGTGACCGTGAGATTGAGATGATTTAGTTTCATAGGTTATACTCCTATTCTTAGTGATAGTTACTGGTGATTGTTGTTTTTTTCATAATTATGATTTATTTAAATTATAAATGGAGATAAAACATATTTAATCAATCAAATTGATGAACTTGATTCCAACTTTGGTTGGATGTGACTTACTTATTCATAAATTTCCGGAGATAATATACTATTGAGAGTTCGAAAATTTAGGGTTCCTGTTGGAACGCGTGCTTTTGTTTAGTCACTATGAGTTTTGTTGGCAGAAGATTATGGATGAAAACCACCCAGAAAATAATCAATTAGTGGAGGCTTTTGTAAGATTAATGATCGCTGCGGTTATTTTTACTTAGTGGATACGGCCCGAACGGAAAAAATTATATTGCTCACATTGATATTCCTGAAGATGTATTAAAAGCATTTGAAGAATTAAAAGTGTAATATGCAGATTTGGTGAGAGTGGCAAATCCTCTGTATGCTTCAAAGCAACAAGGTAATTTGTGAAGTATTGTACTTATGGGGGGATTCTTGAAAGACAATCGTCATTGACGGGGAATTTTAGGTTTAGTGAAAATCTTCCCATTGTTTAACTCACACCAATCTTCTAATTCTTCATAAGTATCCTTGATTCCGTATTTTGCAATAAAATCTTCCTTCGTTTCGAATACTTCCATTGAACCCTTTTCAATTAATGTTACCATTTGAAAAGGGTTTACCTCAAAGACCTTAGAGACAGCTATTAATTCACCTATATGAACAATATTAGCGACCTTTTCCATTACTTCATCTCCTTTTACAGTTAGAGATATGCCCTGTTCGTTTAATTTGTCATCTCTTTGTTAAATCATCCTTGTACCAGTGAACATTCTATTAGTCGGAATCTGGTTGTTTTTCTAACCATCCATGTTTTACCATAATATTGTAAGAAATAGCACCAGCCTCCATAGCGTGGGTAAATACCTTCGTATAGTTTAAGAGTATATCCGATCTGAAGCTAGAACCTAATGAAGCACCATAATAAGTAAGGGCAGCATTGACTAAAAAACTTGCATGAAACATGATTAACTTGTCAGAAAATGGGCTTACGGTAGAATCAGTAATCTCGGCATCCCATTTCTCAGGGATTGGTAAATGATCCTCTTGTAAGATTGCATCAAAGCTATCAGCATCTTTCCCTGCTAATTTCACATTTTTTAACATGAAATTACGAACGTCTTCACGCACTGCTACCTGACTAAAAGCTAAACTTAACGAACTGATAAATCCAGTTTTCGTTGAATTAAAAAATAGAGTGCTGATTTCCGAACTATTTAATGGTCTTTTGTCTCCAATTAAATTAGAAATGAATCCTGGCGTTTCCATAAACTTCACCCCATGAGGGGAAGGAATGGAGGGAACACTTTTATATTTTGGCTGGTCTTTAGCCAATTCCACAATTCTTTGAAACAAGTCCTTTGCAGAACCCATACATTCATAAAAATAATTTTGAATGTCCTGTCGCTCAGAATTCGTAATAGCTAAGCTATATGCGGTTAAACCATGTATGGTCATAGTATAGGAGTAAAAAAGTAAAAATTGGTCAGAAAAAAGACGAGGAGCATTAACATTCACGTCATTCTCTGTAAATCCCAATGGGATTTGGAAATTAGCGCTTTTTAAGAATTCGGTGATTTTTGTAACATGGCTCTCAGCTAACTGTAATGCGATTTCCATAATGGGTTTTATCTCTTCGTTTTCAACAATGGTAAGAAAATATCTGTAAACACAGATCGCCATACTATCACCTGTATATTGTAGCCAAAGAGCAGATACTTCGGCAGCGGTTAAAGTGTCAGTTTTTGTCTTCTTGAAAAAATCCAAAAGAAATACCTCCAATTTACCATTGTTCAATAAAAACCACTCACCAATATTTTTTTCATCCTCTCCTAGCTTCTACAATGATTAAGAAAAATATGAGTTATGGACAAAACAAGGTAAATGGGGTTTACCATATAGAAGTTACTTTTGTTGATTTGATAACATCACATATCAAAGTAGACGATATTTGAAAATCGTTAATTTTTCTTTTCAACTAGCGGAGGGAGCTCTAATTCTAAAGCCCTCTACCAAAGAAAAGGTGAGGGCGAGTTTTTGCGTTTTATTTATTTAAATTCTCAATTGCGTAATTGGCTTCTTCTTGTGTAAACTTTTCACCGTGCTCAGAGGTTAATTGGTCTCTTATCGCTGCAGGTGACATATTCATTGATTCCTGATAACTTTTTGCTTTAGCCAAGGCATTTTTATTATAATCTGCTTTCAGATTGTCAATTGCGTACTGTGCCTCATCTGCAGTAAATTTTTCTCCCTGTTCAGAAATAAGTTGATCATAGATGCCTTGTTTTGACATGTGCATAGAATCTGAATAGGATTTAGCCTTTTTCAAAGCGTTTGATTTCCAGTCATATTCGAGTTTGCTCATTGCATAATCAGCTGCTTCAGGAGAAAACTTTTCACCATATTCTGAAGTTAATTGGTCATAAATAGCACTTTTGGACATGTTCATTGTTTTTGCGTACGATTGGGCTTTTTTCAAAGCAGACTTATATTCACTTGGAACATTATCCTCTGCCTGGGGTTCTTCTTTTGGTTCTTTATTCTCTTCTTGTGTTTCTTTCGCGGTCTGAGTATCAGCTGTGTTGTTTTCCTTTTGGGTATCCTCGCTAGTATCATCCCCACCAGAAGCAATCTTCACAACTACGATGATTGCAATTAGCCATACCCACCATTTTTTATAGAACGGTTTTTTTGGCTTTGATTGTTTTTCCTGTTTTGCCATTTTCAACTTGTCCCCTTTATGTCAGTTTGATTACATTTATAGCATGTAATTTATCGTAAGAAAGTATTACGTTTACAGGATAACGACAATAAATATTACCTAATCTGGCGAAGAGCGTTTTTTTGGGGGGTTCTGTTAATCATTAGATTTGCCTACTGAATACAAGGTGATGCTTGGTTTAAGTGTATACTGTCTTTAAATTATATCGGAATAACTTTGTAATGAAATTATCATATTGCTGTGATGAGTCTGTTATACCTTTCTAGTATAGTGAAACTATCAAATCACACGAGGAGGAAACAATCATGCTAAAGAAATTCATCATAGCCTTTACCATTTTAGCTTCTTGTGGCACTTTGTTCGCCGCCAAGGGTGATATAGCAGAAGCGGCATATTATCATACAAAAGCAATCTCGGTTGCTAAAGCAAATCAAGGGGTTCCTTATAAATGGGGCGGAATTTCGCCGAGCGGATTTGATTGTTCAGGCCTCGTGAAATATTCTTACGGAAAAGCGGGAATTACACTAAATCGCACTGCTGCCCAAATGTACTATGGAAACGGATATCGACCATCTAATTTGGAAATCGGTGACTTACTATTCTATGCACCGAATAAAGCAAGTGCCCCAACCCATGTTGCGATCTATATGGGATACGGCAAAATGATTATGGCATCCTCATCAAAAGGTGTTATTATAACTAACACAAACAACCCATATTGGCATGCTAGATATATTGGAGCCAAGCGGATTTAAAGATCATCGGAATCGATGGTCTTTTTTTGTATGTTTTCAGCTTTTATTTTTCATCTACATGATCCCGAAATAAATCAATATATAAATTCCCATTCGATCCTACGACCGCGTATGCAATGTCAGATACTTGAAGGGTTCTCTTTTGTAATTGGGCCAGGAACCATTCCTTGTTGTGAGCATGATCAGAGAGATTTTCCTCCAAAAGTTCTCCATCAAACACCAATTCTACGGGGGCCTTGCTTGAGGATGGAGTCAAATGGATATCCTTCCTCAGGACGTTTTGATATTCCGCCTTTTTTAATACCGATAACGAACCGTTCACTTCTAGAATCGCACATTCCACTTCATCGATGTTAAAGATGTCTTTGCCGCGTAGCGCCTGTGTCAGCATGTCTAATGAATACCCAATTTTCTTAAGTGATTCCTCCAGGATTTTTCCTTCTTGGATTAAGAAGGTTGGTTCCCCTTCAATCCATCTCTTAAAACGATGGTTCTTGACAGACAGGGTGTTCAACGTGAAAATGATGGCGCCCATGATCATAAATGCCAGGATAAAATATCGGAACTTAATATTTAGATTGAATGCTAGATTTCCTGCTATCGTTCCCATCGTGATTGTCGCGATCAAGAGGTGATAGGATTTTTGAAAAATGACCTGCTTCCCCAGCATATGGACAAATATCCATAATAGAATAAAGGATGTAAGGGTTCTAAAGATTATTTCTAAAGGTACTGACATAACGGTTCTCCCTTGTAAAAAACAAGCAATTGGAAATATTATGTTCTGTCAGCAGGTGAATTATTCCTTCCAGTTTCCCCAATATAATAAAAGGCCTTCAGCATTATTGCCGAAAGCCTAATCACACGAATGTATTTATTGGTTTCCAAGATGCAGCTTGTTATAGTCCTGGATGGCCTGTTGTAAAGTAGCTTTTGTTGATACTTTTGCGTGCAAATCGATTCCCAATTCCACAATGGTATTGGTTATTTCTGGGCGAACCCCGGTTAACACAGCCTCGCAGCCTTGAATCCGGATGCCGTTAATGATGTTAAACAAATGATTTAAGACAGCGGTGTCCATATAGGATACACCTGAAAGATCGATAATAATGTAACTGATATGCTGCTGATAGATTCTTTCCAAAACCTTTAATTGAATATTTTTGGCCCGTTTTGTATCCACCATTCCGATAATCGGTAAAATCGCCATTGTATCGGTCAATGGTATAATCGGAACAATCAAATCCTCAATTAACTCGTTTTGTGCCTCGATGAGAAAACTTTTGTATTCCGAATAACTGGATGAGAAATGTGTTACATAGGTATCGAGGTTAAAATTTATGTTTCGTTCGATTTCAAAGAATTTCTTTTTGCTTATGTCAATATGATCATAATAATTAAATAGGAAATCCCAATAGCATTGGCGAACAGTTTGAAACCACTCCAGCTTAACAATTAACTCCAATTTCAATTTTGCCCAAGTCTTTCCATGCTCCTTAGCGTGCATGACCAAGCCAAACTCGTCTGACGCATTTAACAATGTGACAATCTGATGCGCTGAATTTAAAACATACTGCTCATCAATATGCTTGACCCCATTAATATGTTCAAACAAAGTTTTTCCCTGTGCTCTGAGCAGTTCCATAAAGTTCTCTTTATTATGAGTATAAAAATCACTAAAGGTCTGATTTTCAACATATGGCAGATTCAATTCCAACACCCCTACATCTTTCTTCTTCCGAACAGGAAACTCCATCGTAAAATTTGTTCCTAAGCCTACCTCGCTTGAAACGGTAATTTTTCCATTATGTTCGTAAATCGTCGAATAAACCTGGGTTAAGCCCATACCAGTCCCGTCGTCTTTTGAAGTGAAGAACGGCGTCCCAAGGATTCCAAGTTTATCTTCCGGTATGCCTACTCCTGTATCCTGGATTGATAGCAATAATTTCCCGTTTTCCATATAGTGTTTAACTGTGATGGTACCGGATTCGGGCATCGCTTCAAACGCATTTTTAATGAGGTTAAACAGCGCTTTTTTTAGTTGATTCCGCTTGCCATACACGGTTACATGGGTATCTTGTAATTGCTTTTCAATGGAAACATGATAGATTTGATTTTGAAACAGGTATAAGATGGATTCAATTTCAGTCGATAGGTTGATATCGGAAAGACCTTCGTCATCAAGGTCAGGCTTCGATACATTCAACAGGTTTTGCATGGTTAGTAGCGCATTTTCTAATTCCTCAACCGCAATGTCCAAGTAGGAATGAGGCTGCTCTTCCTTCAATAAATGTAAAAAACCCTTAACAGTGGTTAAAGGGTTCCTAACCTCATGAGCAATTCCTGCCGCGATTTGTCCTACTGCTGCTAAACGATCAAGTGTTATGTCATCCTTGTTATCTTTGTTTGTATGGTATGGTTCTCCACTTAACGGCAATAATCCTCGTTCCTTCCTTTGAAGTTTCGACGCTAAAATCATCCATCAATCTTTTAGCCCCCACAAGACCCATTCCCAATCCTTTTTTTTGAAAGTTGGTTTGGCCTTGAAGAATCTCATCTATTTGTTTGATGCCTTTGCCAAAGTCCTGCACGATTACTTTGATCCCTTTATTCTCTAATGCTTCGAAATAGACAAATCCATTGCTGCCGGCATGGTCAATAATATTTCTGGAAAGCTCAGAAACGGCGACAATTAACTTTTGAGTATCCACTTCGGAAAAATGAAGGGACCTGGTTAACATCCGGATGGCATTCAAGGTAATCCTTATATCATTTTCGGAAGTGATTGTAATTTTTCTAATCATATTATGATTATAAAACATATTGATATAGTAGAAAATAATATTTTTAAAAATTAAAAGATTCACATACTTATATTTGAGGCTATGATTGTTTTATTGTAGTAATTTGCTTATGTGGCAGGGTCCCTTTGTTGGAATAAAAAAGAGGCCGGTCTAATAGGATCCGGACTTCTCTGATGAAGTTTTTCCTAGGCGGTAAGCTGATCATGCAATAAGAGCTTTAATTGTTTTCTGCCACGGTGAACTCGCACTTTTACCGTACTGACGTTGAGGCCAAGGACGCTGGCGATTTCTTGTTCGTTTAAGCTCTGATTTACCTTTAGCATAAGTACATCCCGATAGTGATCATTCATTTCCTGTATCGCGAATTGAACCTGTTCCTGCAGCATGACTGTCTCCACTTCAGCCTCCACATTCTGATCCGTATGTTTCCCTAGGATATCAAGCATTTCCGCCTCTAACGGCAGCCCCTTTCTTTTCCGCTCTCTGCGGATAAAGTCAATGGCGGTTCGGGTGGTAATAGAGGAAAGCCATGCTCCTAATTTGCTGTTGTCCTCAATTGTATCGATTTTATTAAATGCTTTTATAAACGATTCCTGAACGATATCCTCCGCCAAATGCCAATCGTTTGTAATCGAATAACCGATATAAAACATTCGTTGTCTATATAATTCAAATGCTTCCACAATATCAATCCTGCTCATTGTCCATCTCTCCATTCCTGTTCATCGCAAGGGAGCCGGTTTATTTCCTTTTCTGTTGCTCCTGCGAACATTACATATCTATATACCTTTGATACGGCTGGAAAGTTTGCGAACGGCTGAAAAAATTTAAAATAGGAATTTTGGCCTAAAAATCCTGCGGCATTACACCAAAAAAATGCGGATCCAGCCTATATTTCGTCATAATTTTTCCAAAATGCAGGAGCTTAGTGGGAATTTGTCAAATTATTAGGTATGAAGATTACTGTGTTAAGAGGGATAAGATGAATAATCAAATTGGGTATATAGGTGCAAAAATAAAAGAATTATCTGGAGACCATGTTCAACGATTGAATTCGGCCGCTACAAATGAAATACTTATAAATCCTCTTTTGGATAAGCGGGAGTGTTCCAAGAAAGTCGAGGCAAACTTATGCCTTCTGGTCGGGGAGTGTTTAATAAGCCAAACCGCAGAAAATAAACAAAATCTAATCGCTTTTGTAAAAGATTTAGGTCTGTCGCTCATTATAACGAATGCCACTTTAAATCAATCGATCCATATTTTTTATAGAACCCGTGGTTCCATCTTGGATTTACTCCAACAAGAAGTACTTGGAAAAAGGATATCAATAGAGTGCTATTTTGAAGTGATGAAAATGATTGAGCAATTATTCCAACTGATGTCCAAAACGCTTTTGAAGATATACAACGAGGAAATTGCCTTTATCAGGCTTGCTTTAGATGATGCGGAAAAGGATTTAACCATGACCCTTAAAGAGCTTGCTGACGTGGAGCGAGTCTTAAATGAAGCCACGATTTTTGCCATTTCCGATCACGAGGATAAAATTATCTTTGCAAATGATAACCTGTGCCAATTATATAAATATAGCAGAGAGGAATTAATTGGGAAACCTCATAGGATATTCTCTTCTAACTATCATCCCCCTTCCTTCTTCCATGAAGTATGGGAAACGATTCAAAGTGGAGAAGCCTGGAAAGGGGAGATACTAAATCAGGCAAAGGACGGAACAAAGTATTGGCTGGATACGACGATTATTCCGTTTTTGGATGCAAACGGCGAGCACTATAAACATATCTCAATTCAATATGACATTACGGAAAAAAGAAAATCGGAAGAAATGATCCGTAAAGCCGAAAAGCTTTCGATGATTGGAGAATTGGCAGCCGGGATTGCCCACGAAATCCGAAACCCGCTCACCACCATTAGGGGGTTTGTCCAGCTTCTAAATAATAATGGAATAAATCCATACTATGCTGACACTATCCTTGATGAAATTGATCGGATTAATTTTATCGTCAGTGAATTGATGGTCTTTGCCAAGCCTCACCAGGTTGTGTTCAGAGATTGTAATATAACAAGTATTTTGCACAGCGTAATAAAATTTTTAGAGCCGGAAGCCAATCTTAAAAATGTGAATATTGACTGCCAATTTCCAACTGAGGAAGTCGTGATTTCCGGAGAAAAAAATCAATTGAAACAGGTGTTTATAAACTTAATCAAAAATGCTATTGAGGCGATGCCTAGTGGAGGCAATGTTTCTGTTGTGGTTGAAAGGACCTCTCATAATGTAGTCATCACGGTAAAGGATGAAGGCAAGGGCATGGAAGCGGAACAAATCAAGCGTCTTGGCGAGCCTTTTTTTACGACAAAGCAGGATGGCAATGGCTTAGGTCTCATGGTAAGCTATAAAATCATTCAGAACCATAAGGGATTGATTCATGTTGTGAGTGAACTAAACCAAGGCACCACGTTTACCATCTCATTTGATACCCCTCAAAGTGGCGGTGACCGCCCAAGTGCAATAGAATCAGGATTTTTAGATGAAAAAAGCAGTTGAATTCGGTTAGAATCAACTGCTTTTTCATCTATAGTCATTTTTTGATAACCATCAGTCTCTTACGCTAAAATCACCGGAACTCGTTCTTGCTGTTAACTTATATTTTCCGTCACCAATTTGGCCGACAATCCGATTTTCGGATTTCTCGGTAAAGTTCATTTTATCCAACTCTGCTGTTCCATCGCCTGAGCTCGATTTGTAATCCACTTTCATGGAAGCGGCTGGTTTTGCAAAGCTTACGTCAAGATCGCCGCTGCTGCTTTCCAATGATACATGGCCAGTCATTTCTTCTGCTGTAACGACAATATCACCAGAAGATGTATTCATTTTGATATCTTCCGAGACTAGATCATCTGAAACGATTTTACCGCTGCTAGTATAGACGTCGGTTTCCTTGGCTTCATTATCCTTCATCCTAATATCACCACTGCTCGATTCAATGTCCAGCCGATTTGTGCGGTTTCCATTAGCCGCAATATCGCCGCTAGAAGCTTTCAGTTCAAGCGTATCCTCGGTCGCAACATCGCTGACTTCAATATCACCTGATTGTGTTTCGACTGCTACTTCCTTTGCTTTCAATTCATTTAACGCGATATCTCCAGATGCCGCATTGATTTCAATTGAATTATAATCTTGTTGAGGCACTTTGACCTTTAGGGTGACTTTTGTAAAGTTAAACATCATAAACTGAAACTTATCTTTCTTTTCCATCGTGATTTTAACAGTTTCACCGTCTTTATCGATATCCAGCTTATATAAATTTTTGCTCTTTTTTCCTACTTGGCCTGAAAAATCAGCTTCAATCTTATCCCCGCTGGTTGGCTGAACGTTTACATCGACAGTAGGGGAGTCAATGACAATATTACTAATTCCTTTTGCTGATATATCTTTATTTTGATGAACATCTACTGAACTAAATGTAAAAGCTTCTGCACCTGATGTGTTGATTGACATGATGACACCAATTATTCCAATGGCCACGAGCCCTAACGCCCCGTACATAATTCTTCTCATTTTTATTCTCCTTTTATTAATTTTATATTCCAATTTACATACGTACTAAAAATCTTGTATAAGCCTTTTCCCGCCTTAACCATACCGGCCCCAAGCGCTATTCCCACTCCGCAGAGAATCAGGGATAGAAACAACTCCATGATAGTAAAGCCACCAATCAATACTTGTGTCACGACAAAAAGCGGTGATAATACAAAGCTGACCGAGACGATCCAAAGAGACAGATAAACGGCAAAAACCGTTATGACCGGACCTAGCACAAAAATGAGATTAAAGAAAAATAAACTGATGGATGCCAGGATGACTCTACCTAGATTGGGATAAGAATCATTTTTCATTTCAATCTGTAATGGGTAATGGTCCGTCAACGTTCCCGGCAAATGTGTATCAGCCTTGCGATTTTCCGCCGCCACTTCAATAAGGTCCTGATACAGTTCGATTAATTTCTCCCGATCGTCCGGTGGCAGCCCTTTTAATCTTTCTTCCAACTCCTGCAGCATTTCTTCGTTTTTCATTTCCTTCGTTCCTTTCTGTAACCCTATGACCTTATCATACAAAGAAAAAGTCATATGACTGTAGTGAAGTCAGTCATGAAATTCTGCATTACCTTTGGAGTTCGTCTGGAAACCCATTAAATTTATTTATTTTTAGACTATTAGAATTACCTAAATTCTTGTAAGATAGGTAAGTATAGGAAAATAGTAGCAGAAGGGGAGGTGTAGGTTTGAAGAAAACAGATTATGAGTGGATGTGGGTGGACTGGTTTATTTTTTTCCTAAGATTGTGCTGGTATCTGGCGGGCATTCTTTCTTTCTTTATTCAAGTGAAAGGTGAAAGCGTCCTTTCCTATTTGGCTTTTGTTGGGATATTAACCGTCTATTATATTGTCCCGCACATTTTTTGGAGACCTGGCTACAAGAACCCTGTCCTTTATCCCGTTGCGGAGCTCATTGTGGCAGGCGGAGCCTCTGTCTATTTTAATGTCCTATCGCACGTTAATCTTGGTGGGGCCATGATCCTCATGTCCATCTTAATGATAGGTTACCTTGCTACAAAACAGACGGCCAAATGGACCTTCCCCGTGTTTTTAATTTTATTTCCAATCCCTACATTGTGGACCCTGGACACCGTTACTTATTTTCTTCAGTACATTGATATCTTAATTTTTCTAGGATTTGGAGCTTGCTTTAATTATGTGATTCAATCGCAGCAGAAAACAAAACGAATCATCGCCGAAAATAATAAACAATATCAATTAATCCAAGAACAGTATCGCGTGCTTCAGCAGTATGCAGATCAAATTGAGAAGGTGACGCTGCTCCAAGAACGCAACCGGCTTGCACAAGAGCTGCACGATACGATTGGCCATCACTTTACTTCGGTTACAATGGGACTTGATGCCGTTTCTTATTTGCTAGAAACAGACATTGAAAGGGCTAAAAAGAAGGTAGAAAACCTGGCCAATGTTTCCCGTCAAGGCCTAGAGGACATTCGGAAACACATCCATCAAATTGCTCCGTCAGAAAATGAGCAGCCATTATCGGAGCTATTGTATAAAATTGTTACTAATTTCAAAGAAAATACAGATACTGCTGTCCAGTTCCATAGGCAAGGGCAGGAATTTCCTATTTCCAAAAATATAAAACTCGCATTTATCCGTTGTCTTCAAGAGGCGTTGACCAATGCTAAAAGACATGGTGGTGCATCAGAAATTATGATTGATTACCAGTTTACTGATTCGGAAGTTGTCTTAATCATTGAGAACAATGGAAGTCCAATCGATGCTTTGCAGCCTGGTTTTGGCCTAACCGCGATGAAGGAACGAATTGGTGAACTGCACGGAAATCTTGATATTACAAGTGGAAATCATCAGGGAGTAAAGCTGACGATTACAGTACCGATAAAAGGGGTGGCCTAAATGAGTGTCATTAAATTAGTCATCGCAGATGATCAAGAGCTGATCCGCGAAAGCTTGTCGATCGTGTTGGATATGGATGATGATATGGAAATCGTAGGTTTGGCGGAAAATGGTGCTGAAGCCATTGATTTATGCCAGCAGCAACAACCCGACATGGTATTGATGGATATTAATATGCCGGAAATGGACGGGATATCGGCAACGAAAATCATCAAACAACGCTGGCCGGAGACGAAGGTAATTATTTTAACAACCTTCCAAGAGGTCAATTATGTGATAGACGCTTTGGCCATCGGGGCAGAAGGTTATTTGTTAAAAGCGATTCACCCAAAGGACTTGCTTGCAGGCATTAAATTGATTCATAAGGGAGGCACCCTGCTGCCACAGGATTTGGCCAAGCTGCTCGTTCAGCAAATAAACAGTCCTGAACCGCACGCCCCCCAAGAAAACAAGAACAACTATGACTTAACCGAGCGCGAAGAAGAAGTGCTGGAATGCATTGCCCAAGGGTTAAGCAATCGGCTGATTGCAGAAAGGCTGTTTTTATCGGAGGGAACCGTTAAGAACTATATTTCTAGCATCTACCATAAGTTAGATGTAAAGGACCGATTCCAAGCGGCGTTAAAGGCGAAGGAGGAGGGGTTAACAGGGGGAATATAAGTGAAATTCCAGCTATGGCACACCTCCAGCCAATCAAAAAGTCGTTGTGTCTCAGGAAAAAGGCATCCTTATGAATGGATGCCTTTTAAAAAAATATATAAAATGGGTGTTGCTGTATGCGCATTCTAAACATAAAAAAACCTATAATAACAGGCTTCATAGTGTCTTTTTAATTTCATCTAAATAACTATAGACAGTCACTTTTGAGATGCCAAGCTTTTCTGCTACTTTATCTACAGACCCCTTGATTAGAAAAATCCCTTTTTCATCCATAAACTTGATTAATTTAATTTTCTCTTTTCTTTTCAAATCATCGTTTGCAAAATTTGAGATAATTTTATCAATCAAATCATCTGCAATTTCTACTACATTTTCCATAAGCTCTATATTTTCTTCTTTGTCTTCTTTGTCTTCTTGATCAATCGCTATAAATTCGTCTATAAATTCCTTGAAATTAACCATGTTTTCCAGATTGTAATTTATACATAGTGCCCCTATTACCTTTTCATGGGAATCTCTGATTAATGCAGTAGAAGATTTAATTTCCCTGCCATCCTCGGTAAGGGTCTTATAGCCAGCAACATAGTCATCGCCAAATTTTCGTGATAGCAATACCTGCTTCACCAAGTGATCAAAAGCCTGTCCCACTTGTCTCCCTGTTACATGGTTATTAATGGCATAGATCACTGAGTTTTGAGGAACGGTTAAGTCATGAATGACAACTTCACAATTCTTTCCGAATGTCTTAGCTATCAAATTTGCTATTGGAATGTACTTTTGTAACTCTTTATTGCCGATGTTCATGAAGATTACCACCTTCTTGTTAAAATCATTCCCGTGTAACAATTTCATATAATTATTTATATGAAATTGTGAAAATGTATTGATTTTTATATAAAATTTTATATAATTTACTTAAGTTTATCCTTTTATACACAATATTATATATTTTTTTCTATATTTACAAGCTGAAATTGTGTATGAATTTATCTTTAACATGAGGGGGAATGTGCATTAGGAGGGGATACCATGACGTTCTGGAGAATTCAAAGCAACTAGAGTAGTAGCACATTTATATACCTAATTCCTTATGAAAATTTTTATCTTGAAGTTGAAAAGGGGACAGAAAATGAAATATTTCGAGTTAGATACACCGGCGCTTTTGATTGATAGAAAAATTATGATGGATAATCTTAGTTTTATGCAAAATTATGCTAACGAAAATAAAGTCAAATTACGCCCGCATACCAAAACTCATAAAATGCCCAAGCTTGCAAGATTGCAAGAGGAATTAGGTGCTGTAGGCATTACGGTAGCAAAAGTCGGGGAAGCCGAGGTAATGGCTAAAAATGGGTTAAGGGACATTTTTATAGCCAATGAGATTGTCGGCAAACCAAAAATTGAACGAATTAGAAAACTATCTGAGACCATTGATATTTCTTTTGGGATCGATAATACCTATCAAGTTAGAGAAATAGAAGAAGTTTTCAATGGCGCAGAGAAAAAGGCTCAAGTACTCATAGAAATTGAAGTAGGGGAAGAACGTTCTGGTATTATCGAAGAAAGTGATTTCCGAACTTTACTAGAGGTAGTAAAGGGGTGTGAAAATGTTGAATTCAGAGGTGTTTTTTCCCATGACGGACATTCCTATAAGGCAGAAAATATCGATGAATGCAAAGCGCTTTTTATTGAAAGTGTAAAAAGAACCTTGGATTTTGCAAAAATTGCAGAGGAAATGGAGCTCAAGCCAAAAGTTGTCAGTATCGGTTCTACCCCTCCGTTCATGCTAAATTTTGAAATCCCGGAAGGTATAACCGAAATCAGACCTGGAACTTATATTCTCATGGATTCCTCACAGGCCAATGTCATCGGTACCTATGACCGTTGTGCAGCATCGGTTCTTACGACCATCATTAGTAAGCCGACAAAGGAACGAGTGATTACAGACGTAGGGGCGAAAGGCATTACAGCTCAAAGCAGGAGCAAAGGACATACTACAACAAAAGGCTTCGGCCGTATTAAAGAATTTGAAGATGTTTATATTCATGGTGTTTTCGACGAACATGCGATTATTTACAATGAGGATTTCAGCAATCAAATAAATGTAGGAGATAAAGTGCAGATCATACCGAACCATATCTGCCCGGTTTGTAATTTACACGAAAAAGCGTACTTAATCTCTGAAGGTGAAGTAGTAGAAGAGCTGCCAGTTGATTGTAAAGGGAAACTGCAATAAATCATTTCTCTTCTGTGCCTATACAGTAATGTAAGCAGTGAATTCGGATATCTTCCGAGTATCATTTGCAACCTTGAGCGAAATATTGCCGATGGTAATCAATAAACCAGTATATTTTTAAATGTCCAATGAAGTCCGATGATGTTGTCGTTGTTGAAGTGGAAATATCGGCAAATTATATACCTATGTGCAATGAAACATATGAAATAAACAATAAATCTAATTAGGCAGGAGAGCCAGATGAAAAGCATTTTTGAAGTAGGAAATTTAAAGTCAAATGGACATTATGCACTCGCAACCGTTCATCATGATACAGTTTACGTATCAGGGCAATTTGCAATTGATCCAGAGACACGCGAAAAGAAATTTGGCCCCATTGAAGAAGAAGCATTACAAGCACTTAAAAATGTTGTGATGATTTTAGAAGCAGCTGGAAGTAAAAAAGAGCAAATTTTATGTATGACACTATATATTCCAGATGTGAAATTGTGGGATAAAGTAGATGCTGTTTATAAAGAGTTTTTTGGTCAACACAAACCGGCTCGAACTGTTGTACCAACAAATGAATTACATTTTGGATTCAAAATTGAAATTAATGCAATCGCTTATATTTAGTCATATTTTTTTGCCTCCATTGTATAAAAAATTATAGTGAATAATTTGATAGGATGATCATGATGGAACAATATATTTGTAACAGCTGCGGAAAAAAGCATGATATTACACCATATAGATGGAAATGTGAATGTGGCGGGGTATTAGATATAGCAAAAAGTACACCTAAAATAGATGTTACATCTTGGAGTCATTATCCAAACTCAATATGGCGTTATTTTGAAACAATGCCATTTGCAAAAGATTCGAAGACGTGGACATCGGTTACAATGGGGGAAGGTCAAACGCCTTTAATCGTTCTGGACCCCCAAGAACCTAATACTTATGTAAAAGTTGATTATATGATGCCTACCTTATCTTTTAAAGATCGAGGGGCCGCTGTTTTAATGACGAAGGCAAAAGACTTAGGAGTTTCAAAAGTAATTGCAGATAGTAGTGGGAATGCTGGAACTTCGGTTGCAGCCTATGCAGCGCGTTGTCATATTGCATGTGATATTTATCTAAGTGATGAGACATCCCCGAAAAAGATTGCTCAAATAAAAGCACATGGCGCAACGATTAAACAAATTCATGGCACCCGCGAGGAGATTGCAGCGGCTGCACAAAAAGCGGTAGAAGAAGAAAAGGTTTTTTACGCAAGCCATGTGTATAATCCTTATTTTTATGAAGGCACCAAAACATATGCCTATGAAATTTACGAGCATTTAGAGGATGCGCCTGATGCATTAATTATTCCGGTAGGTAACGGTACACTTGTCCTTGGTGCATATTATGGTTTCAAAGAATTATTTGAAAACGGATTAATCGAAAAAATGCCGAAAATCATTGCGATCCAAGCTGCAAACTGTGCACCTCTGGTGAAAGCTTATAAAAATGGTGAAACAGTAGCGGAACCTGTTACGAATACAGGTACTTTAGCAGAAGGAATATCAATTGCAGCACCAGCACGTTCCAAACAAATTTTGGAAGCTGTTCGTCAAACCAATGGCGAGTTTATTGAAATTGAAGAAAATGAGATTCTGAGTGCACGTGCTAAACTTAGTGATAAAGGTTTTTATGTTGAAGTGACAACAGCTGCAAACTATGCTGGCTATTTAAAATATCAGAAAGCGCCAGAAGAAAAAATAATCATCCCTCTTTGTGGAGCTGGCATTAAATCAAAATAATTACTTTACTATCGAGTATTTAAGTAAATTGTAAAAACCCCTTACATGGTTAAGGGGCTTTATTTTGTTTCGGTCAGGATAAAGGTAAGGTGCCGCATCATTGTTGCATACTTCTTCTATTGGCCCTACTTCCGCTTTTCGATTTTCATTGAGCGTATAGGCCTTATGATTAAATATAAAGCTGTTACGGTCCTTTGGTCTGTATTTTTCCACGCTGGCAGCATTGGTTAAATGCTGTGTTAAGTCCCGTAGTCGAATAAGATGAACGGAAAGCTTGAACATCGGCTTTACCCCATAAACCTTGTGTAATTCATTGTTATAATAGACAAATTGTCCTTTTCTTACTTGATACAGATTCATGAAATAGAGCTCCTTTCAATCAGATGGACACCTTACATGCCTTTTTGAAATAAAGGCAATCTTATTTCCTGTTTCTTTGGTACTATTAGGATGTCTTATTTTTAAAAAAAACATGTTTTGGGAATCTAAAAGTGATAAATGAAAAGGAGAGATAACTATGGAACAAACGAATAATCCTCATTTAATTGATGAGTATATTTTGGAGTACCCTAAAGAAGTTCAAGAAATACTGAAAACAATAAGAAGAGTGATTAAGGAAGCAGCACCAAATGCTGTGGAAAAAATAAGTTATCAAATGCCTACTTTTGTTTTAAATGGAAATTTGGTGCATTTTGCTGCATTCAAGAACCATATAGGGTTCTATCCAACTCCAAGCGGCATCAATGCTTTTAAACAGGAATTAACGGGATATAAGACCTCAAAAGGTGCAATCCAATTTCCTCTTGAAAAACCCATCCCTTATGAATTGATTAGTCAAATCGTTAAATTTAGAGTGGCTGAAAACATAAGAAAAGCGGAAGAGAAAATAAAAAAGAAGAAATAATTTAATAACGGGTTTATTTTTGGGAGGCAAACAACAAATACCATAATAGATCTTAGGCGACCCAAACTGCTCCATCCAATAAAATACGGTCGCCAATAGCCATGATTGGCTACCCAAACAGCTCTGGCCAGCAAAATCCGGTCGCCAATAGCGATGATAGGCTACCCAAACTGCTCTATCCAATAAAAAAGGATCCCCAATAGCCAATAAAATTGCTTTGTTCTTAGAATTGATGAGGATTTTCGATGAAGGGGCAAGTAAGGTAAATAAGAATAAAAGATATTTGACAAGAATATGTATAAGTAGTATTATTATCTCAGATTCAAGATAATCAAATTCGAGATAAAAATTTAAAGAACTTGGAGGAATATATCATGAACCATTTAAAAGGAATACACCATGTAACTGCTATAACAAGCAGTGCCGAAAAAAACTATGAATTTTTCACTTATGTGTTAGGGATGCGGTTAGTTAAAAAAACGGTCAATCAAGATGATATTCAAACCTATCACTTATTTTTTGCAGATGACAAAGGCAGTGCAGGAACGGACATGACGTTCTTTGACTTCCCCGGCATTCCGAAAGGCGTTCATGGGACAAACGAGATTTCAAAGACCTCGTTCCGTGTACCAAGTGATGCGGCATTAGACTATTGGGTAAAACGATTTGATCGCCTAGAAGTAAAACATACTGGCATCAAAGAACAATTTGGCAAGAAAACTCTCTCTTTCGTTGATTTTGATGATCAACAATATCAGTTGATTTCTGACGAATTCAATAAAGGGGTTGAATCTGGCACACCATGGCAAAAAGGCCCAATCCCACTCGAATTTGCCATTACCGGTTTAGGACCTGTCTTTGTTCGGATTGCGAACTTTGATTACTTTAAAGAAATGCTGGAAAAAGTCCTATTATTTAAAGAGACTGCCAAAGAAGGATCATCCCATTTATTTGAAGTGGGGGAAGGCGGGAATGGTGCCTCGGTCATTGTGGAATATGATCCGATTCTTCCTCAAGCCCGACAAGGTTTTGGGACGGTTCACCATGCGGCATTCCGTGTAGAGGATCGCGCTGTTTTAGAAGAGTGGATTGAACGAATGGGTAGTTTTGGATTCGCTACATCCGGTTATGTCAACCGTCACTTTTTTGAGTCATTGTACGCAAGGGTTGCACCGCAAATTTTATTTGAGTTCGCTACTGATGGCCCTGGTTTTATGGGAGATGAACCTTATGAAACGCTTGGGGAAAAATTATCTTTACCTCCATTCTTAGAGCCTAAACGTGCAGAAATCGAAAAGTATGTTCGCCCGATTGATACTGTAAGAAGTACAAAAGAATTTGTAAAAGAATAAAAAGAATGTTACAAAGAACAGCAATTTTATATGATTGCTGTTCTTTTTTTGCTATTCGTTTCTCACTTGCCTTACTTAGCAAATTGTATTTCATAATATAGGGTCCCTTTTCACCAGCTTTTGAAATACAACCAGACTTGAATCTTGAGCGCTTTCAAAAGCTTTTTTTATTTTTTATTAATATTCCTTGACAGGAATATTCCTCATGAGGTATATTTTAACAAACAGAGAAATTAATGAATAAAAACAGAAGTTGGGAGAGGATTCAACATGAACCCGGACACCTTCAGTGCCCTGGCTGAGCCCAACCGCCTTGAAATCATTGACCTACTGCGAGAAGGGCCGCTTCCGGTTGGCGAAATAGCAAAGAAGTTAGAATTGAAACAACCGCAAACCTCCAAGCATCTTCGCGTGCTCTGCGACGCTGGACTGGTCGAGGTTCAGCCGATCGCTAATCGCCGAATCTATAGGATAAAACCGGAACCTTTTCAAGAACTGGATAAGTGGCTTAACTCCTACAGGAGATTGTGGGAAGACAGGATGGATAGGTTGGACGATTATCTAAATGTATTACAGGGCAAAAAACCATTGAATTAATGAAAATTTTTAAGGAGTGAAATGAATGATTCGTCATTTAGGTCAAGTTATGTTGTATGTCAAAAATCAAGATCAAGCCCGTGATTTTTGGACGGAAAAAGCAGGTTTTAAGGTAATTGCAGAAGAGGATAACGGTCAAGGTATGAGATGGATTGAAGTTGCCCCAGAAAATGCAACAACAAGCATCGTTATTCACAATAAAGATTTCATCGCTCAAATGGAACCAGAATTAAATTTGGGTACCCCTTCTTTGATGTTCTTTACCGACAATGCCGATCAATTGCATTTGAACTTAAAAAGTAAAAATGTCAAAGTCGGAGATATTGTTGAGATGCCTTCTGGAAAAGTATTTAATTTTGCTGACGATGAGGATCATTATTTCGCCGTTATGGAAAGGAATTAAAAAGGGATAACAACAACTGCTGTATCTAGCCCGCATTACTTCAATACTACTTCAATTGGAGGAGAGCTGTAATGTCAAATAATACAATGATTACGAGAGTAGAGAACGATCGGGTATTAATTCTAGAGCGCATATTCAATGCACCGCGCGACCTCGTATTTACAATGTTTAAAGAGCCTGAGCATCTCAAAAATTGGTGGGGACCAAAGGGTTGGGAACTTCCGGTATGTCATGTCGACTTCAGACCAGGTGGTGTTTGGCACTATTGCATGAAATGTGTGGATCCGAATCAAGGGAAATTTTATGGTATGGAATCTTGGGGAAAAGGAATCTACAAGGCTATTGTCGTATCTGAGTTAATTCTCTTTACAGATTATTTCTCCGATGCAGAGGGAAATATTGATGACAAATTGCCTTCAACCGAAGTCACCTTGGAATTTATCGATATGGACGGTAAGACAAAATTAATTAACCGGGGAGAATATATTTCCGCGGAGGCTCTCAAGACCGTTATGGATATGGGTATGGAACAAGGTATAGCCGAAACATGGGACCGTCTAGAAGGATATCTTAGCCAAATAAATAAGAATTTTCCGGTGTGGAAATAACAATAGCCCCCCTTCACTAGTTAAGGGGGGCTTTGTCAGCTATTTAACCAAGAACGTCTTCCCATCTTCATCAAATGCACTTTTAAAGTCAAAAGCAAAAGGAGTCGTTCCATGCTGAATATAATAGTTGTACCTCTTGAAAGCCTCTTCCCAGGAAACAACCTTCACATTCTCTGCCCACCAAACCACATATGAAGGGTGTTTTTCTTGATGAAGTTCAATCCACTTGTTCCTGTCTCTTATGGCTTGCTTATGCCTGCCTGAATAGGTAAAACGGTATAAAGATTGTAGGCTATCCCAAACCGTTAATGTAAGAACAGGCTCACCAGCCCCTTTTCTCGCAACCTCAGGGTATGGCACTCCATCAGCTGAAAACTCCCTAATAAGATGCCCTGATAATTCAGCCTGCCGCATTACTTTGTATCCCACTTCGAAAAACTCACGAGTGTTAGGATGGTCATTTGGATATTTAAGCCTGCCAATAGTGTAGATCGCAACAACAGCCATTAGATCTCCCCATTTATGCTTTTTACCAAACATATATTCAAGAAAGACTGACCAAATTCGTTTTAGTGCAAAGTTATATTTCTTTTGAAGACAGCGGTAAGAACAGCTTAACCCCACGTTTGTTAAATGGCAGTATTTTTAAATCCGCCACAAGGTGACTGATGTAGCCGATAAGACAGGTATAAAAAACACCTTCTATTCCAAGTGAAGCCTCCAAATGGAAGGCAATAACCCCAAAGAAAACAATGCCCAAGATAGAGTGGGTATAGCTTCGATGCGAAGTAAATGAAGCAATGACTATGAAAACTCCCAGTAGAATTAACCAAAGTTCCTCTAACGAGAATCCTCCCGCCAGTACAGCTATTCCCTTAATCGTTAACATGTGTTTTTGCTTAATGAGGGAGGCCACTACTAGAATCAAACATCCTATTCCGGCACCCATCCATCTTTCCATCGCCGTTTTTTCTAAGAAACTATAGAAAATCATCATTATTCCAATGATTAGGGCAGATAGCCGAATCACCTTATGAGACAAAGTAATTTTTCCGCGAAGCTTCCCGTCAATGTCCAAATCAGGGATTAATCCTGAGACGGCACCTAATCCGACTAACAAGAGTGTCACAGACGGAGATGTTTCATACGTTTGAGCCACCATAAATCCTGCTGCTGATCCTATTGCTGCATGTGATGTACCATTCAATTTAAATCCACCTTTTAAAATATAAATATAGTAAAAACAAACTAGACGTAACCATTTTACACCAAAACATTTGTTCTGTTTAGAGGCTTTAGACCCTTATGCAATTCCATATTCGTCATTTTCTCAAACTCACGTTCTTCTCAAATAGCAAAGTCTCTGCCCGTTTGTAAAGAATAAGAAAAAGCTGACCTGTATCAAACAAGTCAGCTTACCATCATTATTTGCATATTTTCATCTTTTTTGTGTCCAAAAAAACTCTAAACAATTTTTAAAGTCATTGCTGAGGTGCGGAAGGGGTTGAAATGCTTTGTAACGCCTGTTCTGCCTCGTTTGCATATATATCTTGTACGGCTAAATCGCCTAGAGCAACCATTCCGACTATTTGTCCATTTTCGACTACCGGCAACCGGCGAATTTGCTGCTGTGCCATCAAATCTGCTGCCTGATGAACATCCATATCAGGGGTACCTTGTACGATTTTCTGTGCAGTCATGACTTGAGATACAGGTGTTTGTGGATCTTCTCCTTGTGCTGTCGTACGAAGGGTAATATCACGATCCGTTACAATTCCAACTATCTGTCTGCTGTTATTTACTACTGGGATCGCCCCGATATTATACTCGCTCATTAACGCTGCCGCTTCCTGTACGGTCTGATTTTCGTTAACGGTTACAACATTTGATGTCATAATATCTCTTAATTGTGCCATAATACTTCCTCCTAAAAATTTTTTCCTTTATTAGGATAGGGAACATTGGCGATATTAATTAATGGTATTTTCTTCAATAACATTTTCGCAAGGTTGTCTTCCTTGTAGGTATTGCTATAAACGTACTTAGCTTTGAAAGTTCCCGGTTCAATTAGGGCAAACTAAAAATGGAGGGTTTGCCTATGATTATTTATCATGGTTCCATTAATAAATTCGACCACTTTCCTAAAGAAGCAGTTGTCCAAAACTTACCTTACGGGATCGATACGATTGGCTTTTGGTTTACGTCTGATGTCGATTCAGCGAAGCCTTTTGCCATCGGAACGGAGACGGTGATCCAAAAGTCCAATACGGAGTTTTGGGAGGACGGGGAGCCGAAAGTGGTACAGATCGAAAGGCCAGTCAGGGGCTTTGTCTACAAAGTCTATATGGATGAACCAAACTTAAAGGAATATATATCTGAGGATTCCTTCGATTTATTTATGAAAGAACGAGACAACTATTGCGATTACTTTGCGGCCGGAAACAGGAATCCCACCTGGAAGGACAAAGCGACACTTCTGAATAAGGAAGGAGCCAATACGGCATTCCGAAACCACCTTATGAAAAAGGGGTACGAAGGCATTGTCATTCGAGATACCAAGCTGGATAATGGTATTACTGATATGTATTGTATCTTTTCAGGGGATTCTCTTTTTATCGCGGAAGTGATTCCCCTTGATGATTGATTGGAAGAGGGGTTCTTTGATGACAAATAGCAGAACCAATCCGAAGGTGGATGAATTTTTAAGTACAGCGAAAAAGTGGCAGGAAGAATTTAAGAGGTTAAGAACTATCGCCCTTGGCTGTGATTTGACTGAAGAATTGAAGTGGAGGCTGCCTTGTTATACGGCTGAGAGCAAGAACATCGTCGTCATCCAGGGATTTAAAGAATACTGTGCGCTCATGTTTTTCAAGGGGGCTTTGTTAAAGGATCCTAAAGACATTCTAAGCAGACCCGGGGAGAATTCCCAGGCGCAGCGCCAGATTCGGTTCACCGATGTTCAAGAAATAGCTGGGATGGAGCCCATCATAAAAGATTATATTTATGAAGCGATTGAAGTGGAAAAAGCCGGTTTGGAAGTGAGCCTTAAAACGACTGCAGAATACAAAATTCCTAATGAACTTCAAACAAAATTTGATGAAATTCCTGCCTTGAAAACTGCGTTTGAGGCATTGACGCCAGGACGGCAAAGGGCATACATACTTTATTTTTCCCAGCCAAAACAATCCAAAACCCGAGAATCACGGATCGAAAAATATATGCAGCAAATTCTCGATGGAAAAGGTTTAAATGATTAGATGAGAAGTCAAACAAAAAGGTCCGGCTGCCTCCTAGAACGGGCTCACCGGACCTAAGCAATACTCCTAGACTTTTTTTACTTCCAAATAATGAAGTTGATGCCCGTCTTTACTTTGGATCTTGAACTTATATCCTTCCATTTCCATCACCGAATCATTCTCCTCATCGATGGTATTGGCTAAGAACCAGCCGCCAATTGTGTCGACCTCTTCATGAGATAAATCAATGCCTAATAAATCGTTAACGTCCTCGATGAGCAATTTTGAATCAAGAATAAAGTGATTCTCCCCTAGCTTACGAATAGCAGGCACTTCATCCTCATCAAATTCATCTCTAATTTCACCAACAATTTCTTCGAGAATATCTTCAACTGTCACTAAACCGGAGGTGCCTCCGTATTCATCCATTAAAATGGCAATATGGGTGCGTTCCTTTTGCATTTTTACTAACAAATCGTGGATAGGGACTGTCTCAATGACCCGAATAATCGGATTAATGAATTTCTCCAATTGAAAGTCCTCGTCAATATTTGTATCTTGCAGTGCCGTCAGAAACTCTTTCACATTGATAAAACCGCGAATATTGTCTTTATCTCCATCAGCGACGGGGTATCGGGTATAATGCTCACTTTTAATTGTTTGAATGGTATCCTTATAGGAAGCGTTAATCGAAATGGTCACAATTTCCGTTCGGGGGACCATGATTTCTTTGGCGATTCTTTCATCAAATTCAAAGATGTTGTTCATGTATTTTAACTCATTCTTGTTAATTTCCCCGCTCTTATAGCTCTCAGATAATAGGATCCGCAATTCTTCCTCAGAGTGGGCCACTTCATGTTCCGAAGCAGGTTTTAAACCGAATAATCCTACAAGAACACGCGCTGAACCATTCAAAAACCAGATAAACGGGTACATCAATTTATAAAACCAAATGATTGGCACTGCGAATAAAAGCGTAACCTCTTCTGCTTTTTGAATGGCTGCCGTTTTCGGCGCAAGCTCACCAACTACCACATGTAAAAAAGTAACCAAAGCAAACGCAATACCGAATGATAGGATATGTGTAATCGATTCATTTAATTGAAGATACTCGAATAAGGGGTGCAACAATTTTTCTACCGTTGGCTCGCCTAACCAACCTAAACCTAATGCCGTGATCGTAATCCCTAATTGGCACGCTGACAAATATTCATCTAAATGGGTGACGACCTTTTTAGCGGAAAGTGCTCCTTTTTTTCCTTCAGCGATGAGTTGGTCAATCCGTGATACACGAACTTTGACGATGGCGAATTCGGTCGCCACGAAAAATGCAGTTAATGCAATTAATAATACAATCAATAATAAGTTAACTGTTGTCAATCATTAGTCTTACGTTGGTAAGACCTACACCTCCTAGTATAATAGACAAAATTCTTCCATGGTTTTCTCGCATGTTACACTTTCTACTTTAAATTGTGCCCAGATTGATTATAAAACCATTAGCCATTAGTACGATATAAATAAAATTAGGTTTCATAATTTAAAAAATATTCACTATCCATAACTTGTTAATGGGGTCGCGTCTAACTTGTATGGTATAATCTTAGCTTGTGGGTTATTTTGAACAAAATCTTGCCAGATGTTAAAACAATAATGGTGGAGGTAACTTGTGGAAACTCTAATCCTAGAAATGGTGGAATCGTTTAAAGAACTATCTTATTTTGGCATTATGCTAGCATTAACATTTGAATTTGTTCCGGCCGAGCTTGTCTTGCCACTGGCCGGTTATTGGGTCTATCAAGGAGAAATGAATTTATATGGAGCGATTTTTGCAGGTTCGATTGGCGGGGTTTTGGGGCCGCTGACACTGTATTCCTTAGGACGTTATGGAGGCAGGGTCGCCATCCTGAAATTTGGAAAGTACTTTTTTATCAAAGAAGAGCATATGGAAAAATCGGATCGATTTTTTGAAAAACATGGGGGAGCTGTCGCTTTTATCGGGCGGTTTATCCCTGGGGTACGGACGGCTATATCCATTCCCTGCGGAATCGCTAAAATGAGTGTTTGGAAATTTATCATTTACACGTATGTAGCGATGCTGCCAGTTACAGCCTGCTACGTGTATTTAGGCTATATTCTAGGGCCACAATGGGAAACAGCTGGCGAATTATTTAGCCAATATGCCAACTTTTTATTGATTCCCATCGCTCTGTTTATTATCTGGTTGATTGTAAAAAGAAGAAAGGTAAACGTACAGAGCTAGTATAATAGGGAAGAGCCTGATTTGAGGTTGAAACTTTTCAAATCAGGCTCTTTTTCTATTAAAAGGAAGTTAATTTACCTTTTCGATGATTTCCATTATGCTCTCCAAAACAATCCTCGGCTGGTCATGGTGAATGTAGTGGCCGGAGTCCTCCACGATTTTTCTTTTGCTGTCTGTTGATAACTGAAGTAACGCATCCTGGGCCTTCTGCCAGTCTTTGTGCTCCGTTTCTTCCGCCCTTGAGGAGAGAATCATCACAGGAAGATCTCCCAATCCTTCCTTTTGAACCACCTTCAGCTGCTCTTCATCAGCTGAAGCCATAAACAAAAGTTCACTTCTTTGGTCCGTATTATAAAAACTACGATACAAAAATTCCTTTGACCGTTTATCGGACATGACTGCCTCTGGGACCGGAAGCATCCCTAGATTGCCCATTACTCTCATCACACCCAAAGCCCTTAACGACCCTTGTAAAAACAACCCTGAATCTGATACCTTCGGACTTTTTCCTACAAGGGATGAGTCTACTAAAACAAGTCCGGCAACTTGGTCAGGATACCGATGGGCAAATAATTGCATGTTGAAACCGCCAAAGGAATGCCCGACGAGTAGAAAAGGTCCCGTTTCACCGGAAACCTCCAGCATTTTATGAAGATCTTCAACGATTTGCTCGCTGGTCCGGTCATTGGAAGCGGACTCACTCCAGCCATAGCCGGCCCGGTCATAGGTAATCACTCTAGTTATTTTCGCAAGCTCAGGCTGAATATAACGCCAATCTGAAACAGATGAGGGGGTGCCAGAGCCAGATTCCAATAGAATCGTAGGAAGATTGTTTTTTTCTCCGACCGCATACATATGAAGCTGATAATCCCCGGCGTCAACCATTTTTCCCACTGGCGGATAAGGAGCATAGCATAAAATAGAATGGTAAATAAAGATGATCGAGGCAAAAAACACTACAATAAGAATACCAGTCAGCTGCAGCGCTTTTATTCGTTTTTTCTGTTTCGGCAGGGCTCTTGCTTGTAACTCCATCTCGACACGCTCATTTCTACTATGTTAAATTATTATGAATACAATATATTCCATTTTTGTATTTTTGCATAGTTTGAGTTGTAATGAGTTATGAAACTACCAGAGTTGTGAATGTGTAAGCAGTAGCTAGGCATGTGGACAATCATCAGCCTTTTTTTAAAATAAACTGAAGTAAGGACGGTGATTGAATTGGCCTTCTTCATCAATTTAAGGCAAATTAAGGTACAAGCACTTTTTAATAATGCAAATATTAATTATGGCCCAACCTATCAAAACAGCCATACCTCTAACAATACCATCATCGGTGGGAATTTCGCATTTGGTGATGGCTCTATAAACTCATTCACAAATAGTAACAGTGGCAAAATTAATGTTTCAAATGCAAATACGGCCCAAGAGTCCTAGACCTACGGAAAGGCTCAGTTCAATGTTTTGAACTGAGCCTTTTACAAATCCTAGTTTAAATGCTGCTGCATTTTCAAGTTTTCCTGAATAGAAAATGGAAAACAGGTCAATCTATCTTTTCATCATTAATTCCCAATATCTCAATTTTATAAGGCTGTTGATATTCTTTGTCCAAAATCGACCTTACATCATTTCTAATCCTATCAGCCATTTTTACATTTTCACTATCATACGTGTCGATGGATGCTTTGATTGTGATGGTCAGTTGACCTTCTGTTGTGTATTTAAAATATTCGACCTTATATTCTTTCTTGGCAACCAGTTTTTCGAAAATGGTATACAGGTCACGTTTTAGTTTTGTTTCCGGGTCCATCTGGTTTAGGTTCACTGTTCTGATATCTAAGAAAAATTCATTATAATTGGCTTTTTGGTAACTTTGAATGATTGCCCGAATCTCGTCTACTCGTGTTTCGGTTTCCGGAAGGATCACGAAGATTTCACCGGGCTCACGATTCATACTAACGAAATCGACTCCATAACCCTTATTCTTGAGTTCCTGTTGGATTTCTTTTGCCTGTTGATTCATGAGTACATTAATTCTCATCATTGATTTATATAAATCTTCACTCTGTGGTATCACTTGGAGGGCCTTTGCATAGTATCCTTTCTTATCAAGGACATCTCTCACAAGGTTTTCCACTTGGGTTTTTGCTGTTTTGTTATAATCTTTATCGTCCAGGATGATGACCAATGCATCCGGGTCATCGCCGGCCAGTTCCCAGCCCATCCCCATCCCTTGGACGGTTATCCCGAGGTTCATTGCTTCTTCCCTTAGCGTGGCCACGACAGGCTTGGAGTCTGTTAATTCAATATCGTTGATAAAAAGATCCTTCAAGAATGGGATTTTAGATGCGACCTCGGCCATTGCTGGAGAGACAAAGGCTGATGCGAAAAACAGACCTCCGACCGCAGCAAGGCTTGCTATTGTTGCTATGATTTTCTTCTTTCTACTTTTGGCACGGTGATTCGGGGAAGGTTCCTGCTCTCCTTGCTTTGCCTGTTGAATACCCATGTACATCCTCTCCATCACGTCCTTTGGAACCGAAATATTGTCAAGTTCGTTTTTAATTGGGTTCATGATAATTCCTCCAATCGATGATTCATTCGAATTTTCTCCAAGGCCCGGTAAATCTTCGACTTGATGGTACTGACCGGTGCATCCGTAATGTCCGAAATCTCCTGAAAGGTATACTCCAGGTAATACTTTAAATAAATTAGTTTCTTTTCCTCTTCATCTAAAGCATTCAGCAGCTCCTTTAAGAACAAGCTGTTGTAGTTCTCTTCTTTCTGCTGGTTGGGCATTTCATCCTTAAAGGTTAATTCGACGACCTTTTTCCGTTTTCTTAGCAAATCAATCGAGGTGTTGATCGTAATTTTAATAATCCACGTTTTAAAATAACTCAATTCCTTCAAGGATTTTCGGTTTCTAAACGCCCGGTAGGCCACTTCCTGGACAATATCCAAGGCATCTGCTTGATTCTTTGTATAGAAATATGCCGCTCTGTAGATAGAATCTTTAATTTTTTCGAATGAGGCTATGAAAAGCTCCTCGCTCAAAACTTCATCGTTTGACCGCGATTTCATCGGTTTCCCCCCTTTTGTGTTTTTCTAAACTATTTGACGCAGCATCGCTTTATTTGGCCGAAATTTTTAAATAAAAATTTGTCAGAGTTTTTACGAAAGATTTTATCTATGATTTATTTTAATTTACTTTGGCCCTTTTTTTGGTAGGAATTTTGAAAATAAAAGCGTCAGGAGGACAAAACTGACTTTAAAACTAGTAAAACTGTCCGCAAGAAGTGGTCCTGCGGACAAAGCCACCACCGAAAACAGTGAAACTGTCCGCAAGAACCGGTCCTGCGGACAAAACCGCCACCGAAACCAGTAAAACTGTCCGCAGCCGGAGTTTCTTCAGAAATCCCGCACAAAACAGGTCAATAGACCTAAACTATTTTGATTTTTTTCTAACTTTGCTATAATGCAAGCATTGGGAAATAGTGGAAAAAACCAAGGGGAAGATACCCATCGTCTAATTGATTTTAGAGAAAGGAATTCAAATGAAAATAACCAATATCTATGTAGCCTTTTTATTGGCAATTGTCTCTGGTGTATTGCTCTTTTTATCCATGCCTAGTTATGACATACCGTATTTGGCTACTTGGAGATGTATCTGCCTACCTATTCGCTGGAATTTTCCTAATTTTATTAGTTATTTCTGAAAGAAAAAAGAGAAAGGGTAGATGAAATTTTTGGAAAAACGGCTATAATGAATAACGTAGGAGTGTGATGTAATGAAACGAAATCGTTTCGGAGTCGCTTTTGGGTCATTTGTACTGACAACGACGCTACTATATTTCATTGGACACATGTTTACCATTCCACTGCTTATGTGGCAATTCGAATATACGGATCATGCAAATGGTTTCTATGTTAAGTCCGGTTCAATGTTACCATTCATTTATGGTCTGATTATTAGTTTTATTGCAGAAAAAATTTATTTCTACAAGCATCAACAAAAACTTGGTTAATTACACCAAGTTTTTTTAATCTAAGTTCTGGCTTTAATAAAGTCGCAAAATCAAGCAACTGCCAAGGAGTGGATAGGATGATTCAGGAATACATAGAACTGATCAACGCCAGGGAAAACAATTTGAAGAATATCAATTTACAAATTCCAAAAGGGAAAATCACGATTTTTACCGGTGTGTCCGGATCAGGAAAGTCCTCGATTGTATTCGATTCCATCGCCCAAGAAGCAGGACGCCAATTAAACGAAACTTACAGCAGTTTTACCCGTCTGTTTCTGCCGCGGTACAGCAGGCCGGAAGCAGATGAAATCAGAAATCTGTCTACCGCTGTTGTAGTGGATCAAAAGCGGCTTGGCGGAAATGCCCGGTCTACACTTGGAACGGTTACAGACATTAATCCCTTGCTGCGGCTGTTGTTTTCGCGGTTTGCCGAACCCCATCTCGGATACGGAAATGCCTATTCTTTCAATGATCCTGCCGGCATGTGCCCGCAGTGTGAGGGGATTGGCAGAACGATTACGTTAAACATAAATGCTGCCCTGGATATGGAGAAATCGTTAAATGAAGGAGCCATTTTGCTTCCAGGCTTTGCACCGGGTTCATGGCAGTGGAAAGCTTACGCCGAATCTGGTTTCTTTGATAAAGATAAAAAAATAAAAGATTATACACCAGAAGAATTTGAAAAGCTGGTCTACGCAGAACCGCAAAAAGTAGTCGTAAGTTACATGAATAACGATTTAAATACAACTTACGAAGGATTGGCTGTAAAATTTATGCGCCAGAATGTGAAAAGGGACAAAGAGACAACGAAAGAAACCGAGAAGAAACTGAAGAATTATGCAACCACTGGCACATGCCCGGCCTGCGGCGGGACACGGTACAATGAGAAAGTATTGTCTTCCAAAATTAACGGTTATTCGATACATGACCTTACATCCATGCAGTTGGACGACTTAATTGAGGTGCTTCCGCAGATTGCTGATAAAAACTCGAAACCAATTGTGGACGGCATTATGGAACGCTTGAAAAATCTTTGTGAGATTGGCTTGAGCTATATGACCTTGACAAGGGAAACCCCTACTTTGTCAGGCGGTGAATCCCAACGGGTCAAGATGGTGAAATATTTGTCTAGTACCTTAACGGGGTTAATGTATATATTTGATGAGCCAAGCACTGGTCTTCACCCGCGTGATGTGTACCGGTTAAATGAATTGCTTGTCAAACTGCGTGATAAGGGAAATACCGTTTTAGTGGTAGAGCATGACCCAGACGTCATTCAAATCGCCGATTATATTGTTGATGTCGGGCCATTTGCGGGGTCAGGCGGAGGGGAAATTATGTTTAGCGGCAGTCACCAGGAATTTTTGTCTTCTGATACCCTTACAGCCAACTACTTAAACCGAAAGACAGAAATCAATCCAAAACCAAGGCCGGTTTCCGAGTTTCTTGAAAGCCGAAAAAGCAGTTTACATAATTTAAAAAACATCAGTCTTCGTGTGCCAATAGGGGTGTTTACGGCTGTTACAGGAGTAGCGGGATCTGGGAAAAGCACCTTGGTGAATGAAGTTTTTGCCAAGGATTTTCCGGAGGCCATCACCATTGACCAAAGTGCGGTGCACGCCAATATCCGTTCCAATCCGGCGACTTTTACTGGCATTATGAATTCCATACGGAAAGCTTTTTCCGATGCAAACGGTGTTGACAGCGGGTTATTTAGCTATAATTCGATTGGAGGCTGTGAAACATGCGGGGGAACGGGAACGGTGAAACTCAATTTGTCCTTCATGGATGAAATGGAAGTGGAATGCAGCGAATGCCTGGGCAGACGGTATAAACAGGATGTGCTCCATTACTTATATAAAGGAAAAAATATAGTAGATATCATGGAAATGACGATCGCGGAAGCCGTGGAATTTTTTGAAGCAAAAGATATCCGAAGCAAGCTGAAAAGCCTGGAGACAGTCGGACTTGGGTATCTGTCATTAGGACAACCATTGAACACGTTATCCGGTGGTGAATGTCAGCGGTTGAAGCTGGCAAAGGAATTGAATAAGAAGGGGAACATCTATATTCTGGATGAACCGACCACCGGATTGCACATGTCAGATGTCTCCAATATTTTGAGCATTATTGATAAGCTGGTGGAGAAAGGCAATACGGTCGTTGTCATTGAACATCACCTGGACGTGATTCGCGCTAGTGATTGGATGATCGATTTGGGCCCAGATGGAGGGACTGGCGGCGGTGAAATTTTGTACCAAGGGCCTCCAGCGGGGATCATGGAATGTGAAAGGTCAGTTACAGCGAAATATATGTAAGCGGGTATGTTACATAAAGCAGGGGGGCAAGTGCCCCCGTGCTTTATGGGAAAATTAGAAGTTTTCGGTGAGCGTGGTACTCAACTTCCATACTTGTTCAACGTTTTGAGGATTTGTCGCATAGCTAGGGTATGTCTTGTTACCGAATATATTTTTTAATTGTGCCAAGCCCGTTTCGGCCGTTGATGGCTCAATAATCTCTCTTTTATGGTTAATCAGCTGGCCAGTTAGATTTTTAAATTCATCCGAGGTGCAAATGTGAAAATAGTTATTAGCCATGCCTGATGGCTGCGGATTCGTGAGATTTTGTAACCGAGCAAACACCCTCCAAATCGAGTGCATCTTTTGAATCGTCTCTTTTGATAGTTTTACACGATTTATTTGAATCGCATTGACTTTGATTCCTCTGCTTTTAAATTCTTCGGCCTGTTTAAAGGTTAGCATCAGCAGCGCCATTTTCGAGTCACCGTACATTTTATATACGCTGTAAGGCCTTGTCTCGCGCAATTCCCCGCGTAAATTATCGAACTCAATTTTCCTTTTTGGGTCAAAGAAATTTTTAATATTTGTCGTGCAAGCATTGAGGACTCTCGGGTCTTGAGATTTTTCGAGATGGTCAGCCAATAATAGGGTCAACAAAAAAGGGCCGAAAGTGTTTGTAGCGAACGATAATTCGATATGCTCGGGACTTAGCTTATACTCTTTCTCTCCGTGATTTAAATAGGCGGCGTTATTGATGAGGATGTCTAGGTGCGGATATTTCGCCTTAAATGCTGTGGAAAATGTACAAATAGAGTCAAAAGAAGAAACATCAATCTCCATCAAATCTACATTTGTATTTTTGGTCATTTCTATGATTTCTTTTTGTACGGGTGCACTAATCTTTATATTACGGCAGGCCATGACCACTCGATAGCCTTCAGCCGCAAATTTTAGTGCGGCTGCTTTTCCAATCCCCGAATTTGCACCTGTAATAATCACAATCCTATCGTTCATTTTGATCCTCCTGTTCTTTACTCGCATTTTTTCCTTTCCGCATATGGGCTGCGGTAATGATATCACTGGCGGTGCTGCCTAGCATATGCATCATTTTTCCCTCGTCAAAATCGTCCGGAAGCAATTCATTTGCCACCATAATGGAAAGACCTATCTGAAAAATTCTCATTTTTAATAAGATGGTTCTGAGTTCTTCATCGGAAAAGCTCTCGAGAGTAGGATCTTGTTTCATCATTTCTACAAGCATATCCTCATCCTGCTCCAGATTATTGATGTAATCATTTTGCTTGATTACAAGGTCGCGAAACAGGGCGCTATACTCCTTGGCAAATTTGAGACTGGCGGCTCCTATGTCACGAAACGGATAGCCTGTATTTTGCTCCTTTATCAGTTGTCTGTTCACTTCAAAGGTCTTATTAACCACTTCCTGAATCAATTCATCAACATCTTTAAAATTTACATAGATTGGAGCGATGGAGCTCCCCAGCTTATCAGCCACCTTTCGGATCGTAATGCCACCAATCCCTTCTGTTCTGGCGATTTCAAACGCAACTTCAATGATTTGGTCTTTATTGAACTTTGACTTAGGTGCCATATTGTACTCCTTTAGTAATAGAATTCAGTTGATACATATCGTGTGTTATATATCAATTATTATATCCACATTTTTATCATTTGCAACCATTTTCAGGAAAAAACTTCCGACAATAATAGACCCATTTCATGCAAGGGAGGTTAGTTTGCTGATTCTAGACTTCTGTACTTTTGCAAGCATCTATAATTTTTTCATCGTATACATTGCCTAACAATGTACCTTGTTATACAATGGTACTAGAAAAAACTGGAGGAATCCATATGGATAGGGAGCTATTAAAAGGAAGTATTGAGATATTATTGCTGTCTTTGTTGGTGGAACAGGATTGTTATGGGTACGAAATGACCAAGAAACTGCGGGCGCTGAGCGATGATGCCTACCATATGAATGAGGGTACCCTTTACCCGGCCCTAAAGCGATTGGAAACAAAGGAATGTGTGGAGTCCTATTGGCAGGAGGGGCTGGACGGGAGCAGACGAAAGTACTATACCATCACGGATACCGGTCGTAAGTTGCTGGCCGATAAGCTTCGCAGCTGGAAACAAATTGATCAATTAATCGACAAAACGCTGGAGGGGCTTTCATGAAAAAATTGGAACAGTATATAGAAAAGATCGTCGCCGATTTGCCGATGTCCGATGAGGAGAGAGGGGATTTTCAGGAAGAGCTTTCCGTTCACTTGGAGGAGCATGTGAAGGAGCTGATGATTAAAGGGCTCCCGGAAGATGAAGCCATCCGGCAGGCAATCAGGGCCTTCGGCCATGAAGATAAAATCAATTGGGAAATGAAAAAGGCGATTTTCCCGTTTTATAAACTGGCACGATTCCTATGGAATGTTGTCTTTGTTACGGCGGGCCTAGCTTTCATCTCCTATTCATTGTCAGAATATTATCACCCGGAATTTGACAATCCTGTTCCTTTGGAAAGTGTTCTTATGTTATTTGGGATCCTCTTTTTTATAGGGGCAGGAATTGAAGGGATTTATGAAGCGATACTAGACCTGGTCAACTGGAGATGGCTGGCCAATCCATGGCTTGTCTTTTTACCGCCTGCCCTTGTGATTGCCGTTTTCCAGACCTTCACCCTCATGAAAAATCCGGACCAGTATCAGGAAGGCTTTTGGATTGATTTATATGCCATTCCCCTGGCAACTGTGCTGTATTTAATTGCAAGGCAGCTGTTTACTTTCATTTTTCCAAGACAAAAACAAGCTTTAAACCGGAAAACGACCATTTAACCATGTATGCAGGCCACTGACCTTTCAGCGGCCTGTTAGTAATGAATTGAGATTAAGGTTATCCTATATGTATGATGAAAGATGAGAAAGAGTGGTAACAAATGGATCATGCAGGGAGTTTCCAATTGCTATTGCAAAATATAGAATTTTTATCATCGCGGATTTACCAGGGAATCAAAATTCTCCTGGTACTCGACGGTGAAATTATCGTTGAAACCGATTATGGATTTTTTCACTTAAAAGAAAATGATTTGCTTGTAATCAACCGAAATGAATTGTATCAAGTGAAGGCTGTCAAAAATAACACCGTGTTATCATTAGGGATTCCAGATTCGTTTATTTCTGACTATTATAAGGAATATCGTCACTATCATTTTCATTTATATTCCCAGCAAATGGACCGCGGGAAAGAAACAATTATGGCCCAGATGCGCAAATTCCTCTCTGAACTGCTGCTTGCCTATTGCAGAAAGGAGGAAGGCAGTCAGCTTGAGGTACATATCTTAACATGCAAAATTTTGCTTACCTTGATTCAGCGATTTAAGGGAACCAGACCGGAATGGAATCACATCGATTCGAATGACCAGCGATCGCAGGAGATGATTTCCTATGTCAATCAGCATTTTGACGAGCCGATCACCTTAGAGGATGTCGCGAAACATTTTTATCTTTCGCCCAGCTATTTTTCGCGGTATTTCAAACAGCAATTTGGAATTGGTTTTAGCCGTTATGTCATGAATGTCCGCTTGGAGCACAGTGTGAAGGATTTGCAATATACCAAGGATTCGATTACCTATATTTCCATGAAAAATGGCTTTCCCAATACCAAATCATTTTCCACATTATTCAAAGAGGTGTATGGGGAGACACCCCATACGTTTCGGGAAAAGCACGCAAAAGAACAAGTGAATTTGGTTAAGTATTACCAGTTGGAGGATAGAGGCGCCTTCCTGAATTCTCCTGAACTGATGTTGAAATTAGGTGAACTCCTTTCAGAGGAAGACCATCCGGCAACCTATAGTAATACAGAGACCTATTTCGAAGAACTAACAATTGATTTAGCTTCTGCACCTCGTAAAAAATTTACTCATCCAGACAATATATTAACGATTGGCGAATTGAGGGAATTACAACGAGAAAATATACGCAAGCAAGTGCTATTAGCGAAAAAAGGATTAAATATAAAATATATCAGTATCAATAAATTACTAAGGGGAAGGACGATATCTCCGGCTGTAGAAACGGATGAATTGATTCCGACAACCTCTCCTTATTATAACTCGGATGATGTCATCGATTTTTTAAAGACACATAACCTATCTTTATTTATCCAAATTACATATAGAAAAACTGATCATGAGTCATACTTTCAAGTACTCGAGCATTTTATCAGACACTGTGTGCAAATGTTCGGTGAACATTATGTTGGCTCCTGGTATTTTATCTACCTGACGGATGAAGATGCTTTAGAAAGCAGTCAAGTAGAACAATTTTATGCAGCATTATACCAATTGATGAAAAAACTAGTTCCTTCTATAAGGATGGGAGTATTTTTGCCATTTTCTTTTCAAACAGGAGCCACGGATGAAGCGCATAAATGGATTTTAAAACAACCGGAGCACATTGATTTCATTGCGTTTCAGGCAAGCCCAAATGAAATTGTGGATTACAAATACGACATCGATGAAAATTATGTATTGGCAAAAGATTTTATTAAGGAAAAAACGCATAAATTGACCCACTACTTAAAAAGCCATTCGATCGAAAAACCGATTCATTTAATGAACTGGAGTTCTTTTTCCGGAAATACCCGTTATACGAACGGGACGTTTTTCCGCGGATCGTTAATCTTGCATGATGCGCTTGCTGTGGCGGAAGAAGTCGAGTCGCTTGGTTTTTGGATCAATACCGAAATTCATGAAAGAAATGTAGAGGGAAGAAATATTCCCCTTGAAGGAATGGAGCTGTTTCATTATTTTAATGGCAAACGCCCAGCCTTCTATGCGATGTCCTTTTTTAACAGGCTGCAAGGAAAAGTCGTTTCAAAAGGTGCGTATCATATCATGATGGAAAATGAGACTGGTTACCAGATTGTATTAATGAATAACAATATAGTCAATCCGTACTTTTCAATAGAAGAATCATTTTTACAAAAATTGGTGAAAGAAGTACGCGTCACGATTAAAGGGATCCCTAATGGGGAATATCAAGTGCGGAAGTATGTTTTTGACAAAGACAACGGTGCCTTGTATAAGAATTGGTGGGAAAATAACAGCAAATTTGGCTTGGACAAGGAGATTATTGACTACATCACTCATTCCAGCCAACCATTACTAAACGTATTTGATGAAAAAATTGACGGGGATTGGTCATTTTATTCCTATTTAACCATTAATGCCATTCACTTTTTTGAATTGAGGAAAGAATTTAAATAAGAATGACAATGGTAAAAAAAACACGGTAAATTTTTGCCCTAAAAGTTTCTGAGTAAATAATATTACCTTCCTAGTCAGCTGAAGTGGTTAAAAAACGACTCCTTTTTAAAGGGGTCGTTTTTTATAATTAATACATACCGCGGGCGTTGTTAAAAAAAGTAGATAGCAAATTACATGTTGCAATCTAGGAGGTAACGGAAATGGAAACATATAAAGGGACAAATAAATTAATTACAGGTATTGTATTTGGCGTTATTACATTCTGGTTGTTTGCGCAAGCCATGGTCAACATCGTTCCGGCCGTGCAATCGGACTTAGGTGTTTCACTTGGAACCCTTAATATTGCAATCAGTTTAACCTCATTATTTTCGGGTATGTTTATCGTCGGTGCTGGCGGATTGGCTGATAAAGTGGGACGTAAAAAAATTACGTATATTGGGCTCGTATTGAGCATTATTGGGTCATTGATGCTTGTACTAGCACAAGGGGCGGCATTATTAATAATTGGCCGTATCATTCAAGGACTTTCTGCGGCATGTATTATGCCGGCAACGATCGCGTTGATGAAAGAGTATTTTGAAGGAGCCGAGCGTCAGCGCGCCCTGAGCTACTGGTCAATTGGATCATGGGGCGGTTCTGGCGTTTGTTCATTCGCTGGCGGTGCGATTGCCACCTATATGGGCTGGAGATGGATTTTCATCTTTTCGATTATTTTTGCACTTCTCGGTATGTGGCTGATTAAGGATACACCGGAAAGCAAAGCAAACTCAAAAGGTGCTTTTAAGTTTGACGTTAAGGGTTTAGGTATTTTGGTCGTAACAATGCTGGCGTTGAATCTGTTCATTACTCGTGGAGCAGACTGGGGCTGGACAAGCACACTTACTTTAATCTGTCTTGCTATTACAATTGTCGGAATCATTACTTTTGTGAAAGTTGAAAAAAATAATGCGATTGCTCTTATCGATTTTTCATTATTTAAAAATAAACCATATGCAGGGGCAACCTACTCTAACTTCTTATTAAATGCCGTAGCTGGTACATTAGTGGTTGCCAATACGTATGTTCAAGTTGCACGTGGATTTACCGCTTTTCAATCAGGGATGCTGTCGATTGGTTACTTAGTTGCCGTACTGGCAATGATTCGCGTTGGGGAGAAAATTCTTCAAAAATCTGGCGCTAAATCTCCAATGGTTTGGGGTACGGTGATCACGACGGTTGGTGTAGCAATGATGGGTCTAACCTTTTTGCCGGGCTTTGCCTATACCGTTGCTGTATTCATTGGGTTTGCATTGTTTGGTTTAGGACTTGGCATTTACGCAACTCCATCTACAGATACATCTGTATCCAACGCGCCTTCTGATAAGGTGGGAGCAGCTGCGGGGGTTTACAAAATGGCAAGCTCACTTGGCGGAGCGTTCGGTGTGGCCATTTCAGCAGCCGTGTATGCCGGAATTGCCGCCGTCGGCAGTACTGAAGTCGCAGCAACATCAGGGATTATTGTCAATGTCATCTTCGGTGTATTGGCACTGATTTCCATTATTTTCATGGTTCCAAAAAACGCAGGAAAAGAACAAAAAGCGGTCTTAACGAAAAAAGCCAGCTAATATATTCCAGAAGCCAAAGGTCAATTTGGATGGAGGTCATTCGAAATGAAAGAACAATTAATGAAAATGTTAGAAGAACGGAAAGACGAAATCATTGGGATCCGTCGCTATCTTCATGAAAACCCTGAACTTTCATTTGAAGAAGAAAACACAAGCAAGTATATTGAAGCGTTTTACCAAGGCAAAGATGTCAAAGTGGATACCAAAGTCGGTGGCGGCCATGGGATTATCGTGACGATTGAAGGCGGCAAGCCGGGCAAAACCATCGGCCTTCGTGCTGATTTCGATGCGCTTCCGATTACGGAAGAAACGGATGTGCCATTCAAGTCAAAAAATCCAGGTGTTATGCATGCCTGCGGTCATGATGGACATACTGCCTATCTACTGGTTCTGGCGGACTGCCTGATCCAGCTAAAGGATGAAATTCCAGGAAAAATTAAAATTATCCATCAGCCTGCTGAAGAAGTGCCGCCGGGTGGCGCGATTGGAATGCTTCAATCCGGTTTACTGGATGATTTAGACGATATTTTCGGGATTCATTTACTGCCGCTTGGACCATCAGGTGTTGTCGGCTACAACAGCGGCTACGTATTCCCAGGCCGTGCCTACTTTAAATTAAAAGTTCAAGGCACAGGCGGACACGGTTCTTCGCCCCACTTGGCAAATGATGCCATCGTCGCTGGTGCTCATTTTGTAACAGCGGTTCAAACGGTCGTCAGCCGCCGTCTAAACCCATTTGATATGGGGGTTATTACCATCGGTTCGTTTGACGGAAAAGGTACGTTCAATGTGATTAAAGATAGTGTCGAACTAGAAGGCGATGTTCGGGCGATGACAGATGAGACACGGGAATTGATTGAACAAGAAATTCGCCGTATCGCCAAGGGCATTGAACAAGAATTCAATGTAACCTGTGAACTTACGTATACACCGGATTATCCGCCATTGTATAACAACCCTGAACTGACCGAAAGGGTAGCTGGATTTTTGCAAAATGCCAATGATCGAGATATTACAGAAGTGAAGGAATTCCCTAAAATGTCTCCATCAGAGGATTTTGCGCACTATGCAAAAAGATTCCCAGCATGCTTCTTTTACATTTGCTGTACGCCAAAAGGGGTAGAAAAACCATACTTTAATCACCATCCAAAATTTGATATCGATGAAGATGCCCTTTTAGTCGCTGCAAAAGCGGTTGGCCAAGTTGTTTGCGGATATTTTAATAAAGATTAACCAGTTAACCCCCTGCATTAACTTAAATGCGGGGGTTTTTTTATGTGCATTTCCCACCTAAGCCCGCGTTTTTCCTCCAAGAAGTTTACATAAACTCACAAACAACTTTACAATTTATTAACAATATATAAGTAAAATTAAAGTATCTAATCTAAAAGTAGGTGCAAAATGGATCATCCGAAACTATTTTCCCACATAAAGACTAGTCATTTTTATTCTTTTCTGATGTATTTAAATAACAGAAGAAAGAAGGATCTGGTTTATTATAGAAGTTTGAAGGAATTGCAAAAAATAATAAAACATCACACATTGGATACCTTTTTTCAGCCTATTCTTAACTTGAAATCAGGAGAAACAGTCGGATATGAAATATTGAATCGTCCTGGTAAAACAACCTTATTTTCAAATACAGAAACGTTTTACGATTTTGTTGGACAAACGAATCAAGTGTTTTTATTTGAATGCTTTTGCCGAAATCTCGCATTGAAACGTTTCATTGATAGAAATAAAGAGAACGTTCTCGAGAGAAGCCCATTGATTTTCATTAATATTCACCCTCATGTGTTGCTTGACTCTAATTATCATAGTGGCGAAACCCGTCGGCTGTTATCAGAGCTCGGAATTGACCCGAAACAGGTTGTTTTTGAATTGACCGAGAAAAGCGCAGTCACAGATTTTGAACTGTTTGAAAAAGTTCTTTCCAATTATCGCTCACAAGGGTTCCGAATTGCCGTTGATGATGTAGGCTCCGGATACAATAGCTTAAAAACATTAATTTATTTAAAGCCTGAATTTATTAAACTAGATCGGTCACTCATTCAAAATATTGACAAAAATAGAGAGCAACAGCAGCTGGTCAAATTAATCATTGAATATGCCAAACAGTCTTCTTCTCAAATAATTGCAGAAGGAATCGAAAGAATCGAAGAACTGGCTTTTATTAGTGAACAAGGTGTAGACTTTGGACAAGGATACGCTTTAGGTAAACCAAAAGAGGAAGTAAAACCAGGGAGAATACCGGAGTATTCACGATCACGAAGCCTTTCAGTAAGTTAATAGTCAGAAAAAGGATGAAAACGATGGTTGCATATGTGGGTGATATTGTAGAGCAAGTTCCTTGTGTTTCTCTAAATGAATTAAATAGTACCGTAGATAAACTATTTAATGAAAATACAAGAATACAAGGAGTAGTTGTGATAAAAAATGAAGTCCCAGTTTCCCTTATTTCAAAAACATATTTTTATCAAAAAATTGGAACCCAGTACGGTTACCATCTCTATATGGGGAAATCGATTGAATTGCTTGTCAGTACAGATTCTCTCATGGTTGATTATTTTCAATCGGTAACAGAGGTATGCAAGTTAGCAATGGAAAGGGAAGAACAGAATCGGTATGACTATGTCATTGTAACAAAAGAAAATAAATATATCGGCGTTGTTAGTATTGAAAAATTGCTAATGAAGTTAGTAGAGGTTCAAGTGGAATTCGCCAGCTTTTTAAATCCTCTCACTCGATTACCGGGCAATCACAGCATTGAAGAAAAATTAAAAGAAATCATCCGCCATGAAAGGTTTAGCATTTTATATTTTGATTTGGATCATTTCAAAGCCTATAACGATACCTATGGTTTCAAAAAGGGGGATGCACTGCTTCAATCTACTGCAGAACTCCTGAAAAGGTATTATACAAATAAAGGATCCTTTTTAGGGCATATAGGCGGGGACGATTTTATTGCTATTATTGATCATCATGATATCCTACCTGATTGCGAATCCCTCATAAAAAAATTTGAAAAGATGGTAAAAGAGTTTTATAGTTCCCCCCACCTGTCACAACAATATGTCATAGCAGAAAATCGGCAGGGTATCATAGAAAAAATTCCGCTTGTTTCATTATCGATCGCCATTGTGACCAATCAGAACCAAACATTTAAGGATGTAGAAGAACTAGTCGAATATGCCGCCTCAGTTAAAAGAATTTGTAAAGGTGTTAGAGGAAGTTGTTATACAATAAATATTTAGTAGAAAATTGATAGGGTGGAAGGATAAAGCATAAACTCCACCCTCTTTAACTAATGAACTTATACCCGTTTAAGACAAGCCATAAAACAAAGAAAATCCATAGAATAATAATCAACGAGCCAACAATCCAGTTTTTCGGTTTTCCGTATTTCATCCTATCGTTTGCTTTAACTTCGCAGTCTTTGATCACTTCAGCTGGTATCATCTTTAAAGCCAGCATAATTCCTAATGGAACTAAAATAAGATCGTCTAGATAACCGAGTACGGGTATAAAGTCCGGAATCAGGTCGATCGGACTGAAGGCATAAGCGACAACGCAGGCGGCAACCACTTTCGCGTACCAGGATACTCGTTTATCTTTATAAGCGAAATATAGAACAAAAAGTTGTTTTTTAAGTTTCCTTGCCCATTTCTTCAACCTTTCCATGTTCTCCCCGCCCGCTATCGTTTTTTCTTTATTTTAATATAAATTTACTTATACGTCTTGATAACCTACTCCCCATTCTTCCATTACATCTAAAAGTGTCTTATAGAAGGTGTCTATTAGACAGTTTGGTCTTGATTGCTGGTAAAGTGTCTTATAGAAGGTGTCTATTAGACAGTTTGGTCTTGATTGAATGGTAAAGTGTCTTTTAGAGGCGGTCTATTAGACAGTTTGAGGAGGTTAAACTAGAAAAGTGTCTTATAGCCGTGTTATATTAGACAACTTGGGCGGGTTTCAATAGTATAGTGTCCTTTAGAAAGGTTCCAATATACAAAACTTATGAAATTTTTTAAAGGAAATAATAGAAATACCAAGAATCCTTTAAATTAGCGCCAAAAAAATAAGGAGTAAACAAATGATTCACTTTGAAAATGTATCAAAACAGTTTGATGATGGAACGACTGCTGTTAAGCAATTAAATCTTACTATCTATAAAGGAGAATTTTTCGTTCTGATTGGACCGAGCGGCAGCGGAAAAACCACTACCCTAAAAATGATCAATCGGTTAATCGATATTTCTGAGGGCACCATTTTAATAAATGGGAAAAAAATCAGCGACTATGATATTCATGAACTGCGCTGGAATATCGGGTATGTGCTTCAGCAAATTGCTCTTTTTCCGCATATGACCATAGAAGAGAATATCGCCGTTGTTCCGGAAATGAAAAGGTGGGGCAAAGAGAAAATCGGCGAAAGAGTGGACGAGCTCTTGGAAATGGTGGGATTAGAGCCCCAAACGTATAAACACAGAAAACCCAGTGAGTTATCCGGAGGCCAGCAGCAACGAATCGGGGTTGTGAGAGCCTTGGCGGCTGATCCAGAAATCATTCTGATGGATGAGCCATTTAGTGCGCTTGATCCGATCAGCAGAGAAAAGCTCCAGGATGATATCTTGAACCTTCAAAAAACGATAAAGAAAACCATCGTTTTCGTTACTCATGATATGCAGGAAGCGCTAAAGTTAGGCGACCGGATTTGTATTATGAAAGATGGAGAAATCGTGCAAGTTGGGACCCGTGATGAATTAATCTATCATCCCATCAATGATTTCGTCAGAGAATTTATTGGAACGAACAATCAAAGAGATTTTCATTTTGATCTGGAAAAAGTTCTATCTGGTGTCAATAAAGAAGCAGAGAATATCCCAGTGATCCCAGTGACCAGTTCATTGCAGCAAACCCTTGAAGCATTATCGGAGCAGGACCAAGTCGGCATAGACAAGGACGGGGAAATCATCGGTTATGTAACTAGGCAGACGTTGATTCAGCAACTGTCGAGTAGCCTGAAAGAAGGTGCAGTAGAATGAACGATTTATTCCAAACCTTTTTAGCAAGAAAGGGAGATTTGCTAAAGGGTTTAATCGAGCATATCGAAATCTCCTTCATTGCCCTGTTTTTTGCTTTAATTATCGCGATTCCCCTTGGAATCTATTTAACCCGAAAAAAGAAAGCGGCAGAGATTGTCATTGGAATTGCCGCTGTGTTTCAAACGATTCCGTCATTGGCGTTGTTGGGGCTGCTCATACCACTTGTCGGAATCGGCACTGTTCCATCGATTATCGCCTTGGTCATTTATGCGTTGCTTCCAATTTTAAGAAACATCTATACTGGAATCAAAGAAGTGGACCCCAATTTGATTGAAGCGGCAAAAGGGCTTGGCATGAATAACCGCAGATTGTTATTTAAGGTAGAGCTTCCCCTTGCCATGCCTGTTATTATGGCTGGGATTCGAACCGCAATGGTGCTGATTATCGGTACGGCGACAATCGCAGCCTTGATAGGAGCCGGCGGATTAGGTGATTTGATCACAGTCGGAATCAGCCGGAATGATTCGGACCTGATCCTGTTAGGGGCGATTCCAGCAGCCCTGTTAGCGTTATTTTTCGATTTTTTACTCCGGCAGATGGAGAAGATGACATTTAAGAAATCGATGGTCTCCATGGTTTCTGTCATCATCGCAGCTTTCTTGGTCATCACTGTTTCTTCGGTTATGCAGCCAAAAAGAGCAGACATTATCATCGGCGGAAAATTGGGGGCTGAACCGGAAATCTTGATGAACATGTACAAGCTTTTAATTGAAGAGAATTCTTCCCTGAGTGTTGAGGTGAAACCAAATATGGGCGGAACCACCTTTGTCTATAATGCTTTAACCTCAGGCAGTATCGATATTTATCCTGAATTCACCGGGACGGTCATCGCAGATTTGTTAAAAGAACAACCAAACAGCACGGATCGAAAAGAAGTCTATGAACAAGCCAAGGATGGCCTGTTAACCAAATTAGATTTAGTTCTGCTTAAGCCGATGAATTTTAATAATACTTATGCATTAGCAGTTCCAGCGTCACTAGCACAGCAGTATAACTTGCAGACGATTTCTGACTTGAAACCAATAGAAGGCGCGATAAAGGCTGGATTCACGCCGGAATTTCCTGAGCGTGAAGATGGATACCTCGGGATCCAAAAGCTTTATGGAATTCAATTCTCCAAAGTTACCATTATGCAGCCGGAATTAAGGTATGCGGCCGTAAAAAGAGGCGATATTGATTTAGTAGATGCCTATTCAACGGATAGTGAACTTGAAAGATATAATCTCGTTGTATTAGAGGATGACAAAAATTTATTTCCTCCGTATCAAGGCGCACCTTTATTAAAGAAAGAGACAATAGAAAAATATCCAGAGTTAAAAGATATTTTGAATAAACTTTCTGACAAAATTACCGATGATGAAATGAGAAAAATGAATTACGAGGTTGCGGTTGAGAAGAAAAAGGCTAACAGTGTGGCGAAGGAATTTTTAGAAAAAAATGATTTACTAAAGTAATGAGGAAGGGTGGAGATGGGAATGGAAGTAAAAGAAACACAAGCCAAGAAAATCCTTACAGAAGCAAAGGGATATCTGGACGTCGGCTTTACCCATTCCCTGAATCCATACAGCGGCTGCGGCTTCTCCTGTAGTTATTGCTATGTAAGGGAAATGCCCCTCCAACGTTTCAAAGGAATCCCTTGGGGAGAATGGCTAGACCTCAAGACGAACGCAGCCGAAAATTACCGGAAGGAAATCATCAGACTTCGCAAGAGGAATAAGCCAGTAATTATCTTTATGTCATCCGCTACAGACCCTTACCAGCCAATGGAACGGAATGCTGGAATTACCCGGGCGATTTTGGAGGAGATGGTAGAGAATCCGCCTGATTTCCTTCAGATGCAGACCCGGAGCCCGCTCGTCACTAGGGATGTTGATTTGTTAGTAAAAATAAAGGAAAAATGTGATCTCGTTGTATCGATGACGGTTGAAACCGATCGGGAAGACATCAAGCAAATTTTTGCCCCTTACGCACCCGGGATTAAACTTCGTTTAAAAGCCTTGAAGGAAATTCATGATGCAGGTATCCCCACCCAGGCTTCCATTTCACCTGTGCTCCCATTTACCCCGGACTTTCCGAAACTGTTGGATGGAATCGTGGATCGGGTTTGGATTGATACGCTACTTATTGGCGATGGTCAAGGGGGACGGCGTTCAGCGAGATTGGGGATGCCGGAATTATTTAAGGAGCATGGGTTATCAGAATGGTACAGTGAGGACATTCATGATCGAGTAAAAAAATATTTTAGTAAATACTTTCGTAGTGAGATGATTGGGGTTTCTTGTGATGAGGCCTTTCCCAAATAACCTTAGGGAGGCTCATAACGACCGAAGGCATGAAAAAACCAACGCCCCGGTCGTTATGGGAGGTTCATAACTCCAAACCCCTCAAGAAACAACAAATGCCACGAATATTCCATTTTTCCTTCGAGCTTCCTTGTTAATTATCTAGGTTTATTTCCTTCAAGAACCGTTCAATTGTTTCCTCAATGCTCAGTACACCAATATTCCCCTCTTTTCGCTTCCTTAATGCCAGGGAATGGTTCTCGACTTCTTTATCACCAACGACCAGCATATAAGGTACCTTTTGTTTTTCAGCTTCCCTGATCTTCAAGCCCATCTTCTCATTCCGGTCATCAACTTCCACACGTAATCCTGCGGCTTCCAGTTGCGACACCACGTACTCCGCATAATCTGCCTGCGCATCGGAAATCGGGATGATTTTTGCCTGAACGGGTGCCAGCCAAAGCGGGAATTCACCAGCAAAATGCTCAATTAAAATTGCCATAAACCGCTCAATCGAGCCATAGATGGCCCGATGAATCATGACGGGAACATGAAGGTTGTTATCCTCGCCTACATAACCGCAGTTAAACTTTTGCGGCATTTGAAAATCCAATTGAACAGTGCCACATTGCCAGCTTCTGCCGAGTGAATCCAAAATATGAAAGTCAATTTTCGGGCCATAAAACGCTCCGTCCCCAGGATTCAGCTGATAATCAACCCTTTTGCTCTGTAACACAGATTCCAGCGCAGCTTCCGCTTGATCCCACATTTCCGGTGAACCCATGTATTCCTCCGGACGAGTGGACAGTTCGACCTTATAATTAAATCCAAACAGGGAGTAAAACTCATCCACCAACTCAAGGACTTTGGCAACTTCCGACTCAATCTGGTCAATCCGGGCAAATATATGGGCGTCATCTTGAGTAAAGGCGCGGACCCGCAAAAGCCTATTTAAAGAACCAGACAGTTCATGTCGGTGGACTAATCCAAGCTCTGCATAACGGATTGGCAATTCCCGATAGCTTCGCCGTTTGCTGTTGAAAATGAGCACAGCGCCAGGGCAGCTCATTGGCTTAATCGCATAATTTTGCTCATCCACATTCGAGAAATACATATTCTCGTGATAATGATCCCAATGGCCGGATTGCTCCCAAAGCTCCTGTTTCATCATAATCGGTGTTTTTATTTCCTTATAACCAGCCTTTTTGTGCTTTTGTCTCCATAGATTTTCAAGCTCATTTCGAACTACCATTCCATTTGGCAGGAAGAACGGCATTCCCGGTGCTTCCTCCATGGAAGTAAATAATTCCAGCTCCTGACCTAATTTTCGATGATTTCTTTTTTCTGCCTCCAATTGATTTACCATTTTTCATTCCTCCTATTTTTTTTATAAAAAAAGACCGCACTCTCCCTAACAATAGGGACGAGTGCGGCCGTGGTTCCACCCTGATTCCATAAAACAAGCCTGTTTTATGCTCAAAAAAGATAACGGATTTACCGATTATAGATACTAAGATTCCCTATAATAGCTCCAAGGTGGTAAACCATTCTTTTTTCTACAGGGCTTTCAGCCAATGGCCCTGTTCTCTGGAAAGAAAACTTAAGAATGATTCATGTCCTTATCATCGCTTGACTATAAAATTGTGAAAATAAAAAACGCACCCATCCCAACAAAAGGGACGAGTGCGGTCGTGGTGCCACCCTAATTCCATAAAACATGCTATCTTAGCCTGCTTTATGCTCAAAAAAGATAACGGATTACCCGATTATAGATACTTAAATTTCCCTATAATAGCTCTAAGGTGGTAAACCATTCTCTTTTTCTTCAAGGCTTTCAGCCAATGGCCCTGTTCTCTGGAAAGAAAACTTAAGAATGATTCATGTCCTTATCATCGCTTGATTTAAATTGACAATATGTGGTTGTTGATGATTTTAATAGGAATGGTGAAATATGTCAATCATTTTTTGTTTGAAAAATTAAGGGCATCCTCCAAAATCTACATTGCCGTTAATCCACCATCAACGATAAATTCAGATCCTGTTGAGTAGCTTGATTCATCAGAAGATAAGTAAAGAACAAGGTTTGATACTTCTTCGGGCTGCGCTACTCGTTTTAAAGGAATATGCTTTGAAAATTCCTCTACAGCTGCCTTTGTATCTTCTTGGACGACCATAGGGGTTGCGATCACGCCAGGGTGTACCGAGTTGACACGGATGCCATAGTGGGAACATTCCATTGCCGCTGCTTTTGTCATGCCGCGAACAGCGAATTTTGTATCGGTATATCCGATAGCACCACCAACAATCCCATTGATGGAAGAAACATTGACAATGGAACCGCCGCCAGCTTTTTGCATAGAGGGAATAACCGTTTTCATTCCTAGAAAAACAGAAATTTGATTGATATCCACGATACGACGGTAATCTTCAAGAGATGTTTCTAAAATGGATTTTGCCATTGTAATTCCAGCATTGTTTACTAATACGCTCACTGATCCGAATTTTTCTTCAGCCTTAGCAACCACTGTTGCCCAATCTTCTACACTTGTCACATTTTGTTTTACAAATAAAGCATTTTCACCTAATTCAGTGGCTAAAGCCGTTCCTTTTTCTTCATTCAAATCTGTTAATACAACTTTTGCACCTTCGGCAATAAAGAGCCTTGCATGTGATGCACCCATACCTTGAGCAGCACCAGTAATAATTGCGACCTTACCTTCTAAACGAGCCATTCATAACTCCTCCTATTACATTGCTAATCGGTCTTTCTTCCTTTATCGTTGCAAGTAACTATTTCATATATGCAAGGTATTTATACTACAAATGTAAATCGAAGGGCAACACAACCTTTTTTATAAAAAGTGAAACCAAAAGCTGCTTCCATTTCGTTTACCATATGAAACGTTTGCAAGGGGAGGTCCCATCTTTGAACAATGAACAGGAACTGATGCGAAAAATTAGGGAAGGGGATAAGGAAGCCTTTGGCCTACTAGTTCGGAATCTTCTGCCCTCAGCCTATAAAACAGCCTTTCTCATTTTAAAATCAAAAGAACATGCCGAGGATGCACTCCAGAATGCCCTTGAAGGGGCGTATATCAGCATAATGAAACAGAAGGAGCTGATGAATTTTAAGGCGTGGTTCTACAGTCTCGTCTATTCACGCTCCATCGACATCTATCGAAAAAACCATCGTGTTATTCATATAGACTTCGATGACAGCACGGAAGCACAGGGCAAAATCGTTAACCAATCGGCACAGCAAACAGCGATTCAAAATGAAACAAAACAGGAAATGCTGGCCCATCTTCAGAAGTTGAAAAGAGACCAGAGTTTGCCATTGTATCTTCATTATTATGAAGATTTATCCCTGAAAGAAATTTCGCTTATCCTTAATGAAAACATCAACACCGTCAAAACGCGGATTAAACGAGGAAGGCAAAAGCTTGCGGAAATAATGGGTAACTCAAAAAAATTTTATCAGGAGGTAAAGACGAATGGGATCTAAAAAAGAAGTGAACCTCTCATCATTGGAACATTTGCAGGTACCTGACACTCTTGAAAAATTTATTGCTGACCTGCCAGATCGATACGCCAATGGCGAGATTGATAAGGAAATCAAGGAACAAACCGAAAAAGATTGGAACACCTTTCGTCATGGGCTGAAGGGGCGTAAAGCTGTGTGGAAACTGGTGGCTGCTGTTACGGTTTCTGTCGCCGCGGCGTTCGGCCTCTTCGTAGGATCGGCCTTTGTCTCACCAGCCATGGCCCAAATTGTCTCCACTATTCCTTATTTAGGCGGCCTATTTGAGTCCAAGCCGCTTTTTGAAGAAGTAAAAGAGGCCTTGGATCAAAAGCAATATCAATATGGCCAGTTAGGGGTAAGCATTCCTGAAAAAGAAGTAACTGTTGGGTTTGAGGGCACGGCTGAGTATTATAACGAAGTAAAAACGCCAGCGGAAGAACTGATTAAGGATATCTTGAAGAAAAGAAACAACGATGCCTATAAAGTAAGGGTATTCCACGACCCCGACGCTGCCAAAAGGGCAGCTGAGATTTACGAGAAAGCTGATAAAGAGTTTGACGCAGAGGCTAATAAGGTGACGGCGATTGTCGGGGAAGTTCTGCAAAAGTATGGATACGAGCCGAACGGGATTGGAGTCAGCAGTGATAGAAGAATCAACATTGAATATATTCCCAAAACCGAGACAAGATTGGATCAGATTAAGAGTGATATTTTAACAAGATTGCAACAGGAGCAGATCAAAGAATATAAAATTAAATTTTACCTGATTGACCCTAATTTGCAGGAACGAGAAGGCCGATTAGTGCCCTTGTACCTAACCATGACAGAAGGGCTGACTGCCAGAACCGAATTTAAAGTGAGCGGAACCGGTTATTCCAATAATAAAGAGCGCTTCTATATCGAAGTCCGGACCACAGTCTCGTCTACTGACGCGGAGCAGGAGGAAGTGGCGGCAAAGGCCGAACAGACCATCAAGGAATTCTTGCAAACAGAGGAAGCCAAAACTGCCGTTCAAACCGACATATATGAGATTGTTATTTTAAGTAGAGATAAAAAGACGTTGCGGACAATAAAAAATTAGATTTCTGGCCCTTCTGCACTTTATGCTGAAGGGTCTTTATATTAAAAAGAGCAATTAGTATCTTGATTATTGTAATATTGAAAATGGGGGTGTTTTTTTGAAAAAAATGATTTGGATGCTCATCATAACCATTCCATGCGTGTTACTATTGCTGTTTTCGTTCACCTTCATACCTCATAAACTGGTGAACATCACCCCATCTGACGTTTCCAAGATTAAGGTGTTTGATGGGAACACAGGATATCAGGTGGAGATTACCGACAGGAAGGACATCAATTACATTATCCATAACCTGAATGGAGTAACCTTTAAGAAGGGCAAGCCTTCTTTTATGTATATGGGATATAGCTTTCGTACAACCATTTTTGATCTTAAGGGCAAACCTATTAAGGAATTGACGATTAACTCATCAGATACGATAAGATACAAAGGATTTTTCTATACCTCCACAGATAAAAACATAGATTATGATTATATTGAAAAGCTGGTTCGAAATTAGGAGATAGGATGGAAATTACGTTAATAAGACACGGTCAATCATTGTGGACTGAGAATAAGTCTATGACTAGCCACGAGTTTAAAAAATGGGTTGAACAATATGATTCAAAGGGAGTATCTGAAGAAACATCCTATCCACAAGAAACTCTTGAAAAAATAAAGGCTGCTGCTATTGTCATTACAAGTGATCTGAAACGGTCGCTGGAATCTGCGGAGTATTTAAAACCTAACGTAACCGTCATTTCAAACTCACTATTTCGTGAAACGGAAATGCCTTTTGCCCAAATTGGGGGCTTAAGGTTACATGCGAGTATGTGGGCGGTGATTTTGCGATGCCTATGGTTTATGGGTTATTCCAATGGATGCGAGTCAGTAAAAGAGGCAAAAAGAAGGGCGGAAGCAGCCGCAAAGTTCTTGGTTGAAAGGGCAGAGGAACATCAATCGGTCGTTTTGGTCGGCCATGGATTTTTTAATAGAATGATTGCCAGGGAACTCAAAAAGTATGGTTGGATAGGAAATAGAAAAATGAGTGCTAAGCATTGGGATTCAACAACGTTTTGGCTTGAATACTAAGGGGGATATTTTTTGAACGAAAAATTCATTAAAAAACATTTAGAGGAAAAGTACGGTGATTTTAAGCTTGAGAGATTAACCGGGGGATACACCAATGAAACTTTCCTACTAACATCGGAATCACATCCCCCATTGGTGATTAAGCTGGCCCATTCTCTTAACAAGGACATTGAAAATGATATCAATTGCTTGAAATTGATGCGGGACACAGGGGTAACGCCCAAAATCTACGACGTCATAAATACCGATCGCTTTCAAATCATTGTAATGGAGTACCGGAACGGCCGGAGTGGACAATCGATTTTAGATAGCATGGAACTGGAGAGAGCAAAAGAATTATATAAAAGCTTGGGAACATCTCTTTCAAAAAACATCCATTCCAAGAAATATAAAGAAGCTGTGGGGATAAAGGCTTCCGATTTTGCTGAATTGAACCTTGATTTGGATTTTGTCCCCGGAGATCTTATTGGTACCTCTAAGGATATCCTGCTGCGCATAAACGATTCGCAGGAGGAATGGGTCCTCACCCACGGTGATTACGGGGTTCATAATGTTTTATACACTGACTCTAATATTCTGACAATCTTGGATTGGGAGTGGGCAGAATGGGCCAACCCGTTAACCGATATTGCTTGGGTCTGTTGGTTTACCAAACTGCATTACCCTGAATATGCCGAAGTTCTGAATCCCTTGTTTATGGAAGAATACAAACAGCATAGCTCTATCCATATATCCTCACAATCGTTAAAAGCTTATAGTGTATATAAGGTTTGGAAGGTGTTGTATAAGGTTCAACATGCTCCAAAAGAAGTACAGCAAGAATGGATCAGACGGTTAAGATGGACCGTTGAAACGGACCTATTTTAGTATCAGAGGAGAGATCTTTTATGAACGTCCTCATTAGGGAAGCAAAAGCGGACGACCTTGGGGCAATACGTGAAATCTACAATCAAGGAATTCACGATCGAATTGCCACATTAGAAACGGAAGAAAAGGATTACCTTTACATGAAAGAATGGTTTGAAAAGCATTCTGGCCGTTTTCAGGTTATTGTCGCGGAAAAGGATGGGAAAATTATCGGCTGGGCTTCCTTAAATCAGTACAATAATCGTTGTGCCTATGATGGGGTTGCCGATATTTCAGTCTATATCTCAAGGGATTTCAGGGGAAAAGGGGTAGGGAACAAACTGCTCGCTGAACTTGAATCCATCGCTAGAGTAAACAACTTTCATAAAATGGTTTTGTTCACATTTCCATTCAATCAACTGGGACAAGGATTATATAAAAAAACGGGTTTTCGCGAGGTAGGGATTTTTCAAAATCAGGGGATATTGGATGGCAAATTTGTTGATGTCATGGCAATGGAAAAATTATTGTAATAGATTGATTGCCTACGGTTCTCAATCAGATTGTCGAGAAAGGGTATTTTCTCGGCAATTCTTTTATCACCAAATGATCTCAGTAACGTTATGAAATTCAGTCCCATGACACGTTGGTCGGGATTTATTGCTTGGACGTGTCATGAAAGCCAGTCCCATGACGCGTTCTACTGAATTTTCCCTCTTGACGCGTCATGGAAGTCAGTCCGATGACGCGTTGATCAGGATTTTTCGCTCTAGCGCGTCATGGAAGTCAGTCCGATGACGCGTTGGCCAGGAATTTTTGCTCTGTCGCGTCATGAAAGCTTGTCCCATGACGCGTTGGCGGGGAATTTTCGCTCTGCCGCGTCGTGGAAGTCAGTCCCATAACGCGTTGATCAGGATTTTTCGCTCTAGCACGTCATGGAAGTCAGTCCGATGACGCGTTGGCCAGGAATTTTTGCTCTGTCGCGTCATGAAAGCCATCCCCATGACGCGTTGGTCGAGAATTTTTGGTCTGCCACGTCATGAAAGCCATTGCCATGACGCGTTGGTCGGGAATTTTCGCTCTGCCGCGTCATGAAAGCCCAGTCCAGACCATTTTTTACAATAACTTTACATGCATCGTTCTTGAATTCCATAATGATTTAAATTAACATATAAGCATATAGTTATATTTCGATTAAAAGGAGGTATGGTTGTTGTCTAAAACTATTGTTGAATTAGATCGCGCTGCTGCCGTTTTAAAACTGTTGGGGGATAAAACCCGCCTGACCATCATCGGTATTTTAAAGCAGCGTGAGTGCTGTGTCTGTGAATTTCTTGAAGTGTTTGACATGAGTCAGCCATCGATCAGCCAGCATTTAAGAAAGTTAAAAGACGCAGGATTGGTGAAAGAGGATAGAAGGGGCCAGTGGATATACTATTCCTTGAATCAACAAAGCGAGCTGTATGGACTTATTGAAGATATATTGGAACATGTACCGGAACAGACAGATCAAATCAACTTGATTGATAGAGCAAATCCGACCCTTCGTTGCGGTTGTTAATTTTGAAAGTGGAAGTGAGAAAAATTGAGTACTACAGATAAAAAACGATTATCCTTCTTGGATCGCTACTTAACGCTATGGATCTTTATCGCAATGGCAGTCGGCATTGGCCTGGGCTTTATTTTTCCGGGATTTGTCGAAGGGATGAATGAGCTGCAGGTTGGGACTACGTCCATTCCATTGGCGATTGGGTTGATCCTAATGATGTACCCGCCACTGGCAAAAGTGCGCTATGAGGAAATCGGCCGGGTCTTTAAAGATGTAAAGGTGTTGGTCCTTTCGCTGGTTCAAAACTGGATTATCGGCCCTATCCTAATGTTTTTGCTGGCGGTCATCTTCCTTCCGGATAAACCGGAGTATATGGTTGGTCTCATCATGATTGGCTTGGCCCGTTGTATTGCGATGGTGATTGTATGGAATGATCTTGCCAAAGGAGATACAGAGTATGCCGCGGGACTGGTCGCATTTAACTCCATCTTTCAGATGCTGTTCTTTTCCGTTTATGCGTATGTGTTTGTGACCATTATTCCGGAATGGATCGGGCTCGAAGGGGCAGTTGTCAATATTACGATGCTTGAAGTGGCCAAATCGGTATTCATCTATTTGGGGATCCCATTTATCGCGGGGATGCTGACACGTTTTATTTTTGTAAAAATTAAAGGCAGACAGTGGTATGAAAAAGTTTTTATCCCGAAAATCAGTCCAATTACCTTAATTGCGCTTTTATTTACGATTATCATCATGTTTTCATTGAAAGGCGACACGATCGTCAGTCTGCCATTAGACGTCATCAGAATTGCCATTCCGTTATTAATCTACTTTATATTAATGTTCTTCGTATCCTTTTTCATGGGAAAGAAAATTGGCGCGAATTATCCAGTCACGACAACCCTTGCGTTTACGGCGGGGAGCAATAACTTTGAATTAGCGATTGCGGTGGCGGTCGGCGTATTCGGGATTCATTCCGGCGCAGCTTTTGCGGCCGTTATTGGGCCACTTGTAGAGGTTCCGGTCATGATTGCATTGGTCAACGTAGCGTTATGGTTTAAACGAAAATATTTTAAAGAATCTGCAGCCTAAAGGTGGAATTCAACATGGAGAACAAAAAGACGATTTATTTTTTATGTACAGGAAACTCTTGCCGAAGCCAAATGGCTGAAGGGTGGGCCAAAAAGCATTTAGGTGACGAGTGGGAAGTGCGCAGTGCCGGGATTGAAGCGCACGGGCTAAACCCAAATGCGGTAAAAGCGATGAAAGAAGCAGGTATTGATATTTCAACCCATACTTCGGATATTATTGATCCTGAGTATTTGAACAATGCTGATTTAGTTGTCACTCTTTGTGGAGATGCTGCTGATAAGTGTCCAATCACGCCATCAAAGGTTAAACGGGTTCACTGGGGATTTGATGACCCGGCGAAAGCTCAAGGAACAGACGAAGAAAAATGGGCATTCTTTCAACGTGTCCGTGATGAAATCGGCGACCGCATAAAGCGTTTTGCCGATACGGGGGAGTAAAATGGAAAGGCCAAGAGGCTGAACTCTTGGTCTTCCTACCTATGTTTTGGAGGGGAATTTAATGACCAAAGTACAAATCTTTGACCCGGCATTATGCTGCCCTACAGGTGTTTGCGGTCCGAGTGTCGACCCTGAATTAACCAGAGTGGCAACGGCCATCTTTTTATTGGAAAAAAAGGACTTTGACATTACACGCTATAATCTGGCAACCGAACCTGGAAGATTTGTTGATAACAAGGAAGTAAACCAGGTTCTTCATGAACAGGGGCCAGATGCATTGCCGGTTACGATCGTTGATGGGAAAATCGGCAAAATTGGCATTTACCCAACCAACGAAGAATTTGCGGCATGGTTTGGGGTAGAAGTGGACGAGCTTTCGAAAAAGCAAAAGGTCGGACTGAAAATCGATTTAAAATAGAGAGAAGTGAAAATCATGTTTCAAGCTTTCGATCCGAAGATGATTGTGGCGACCAAATTTTTATTTTTTACAGGCAAGGGCGGCGTTGGTAAGACTTCGACAGCCTGTGCGACTGCCGTGGCTTTAGCGGAAGAGGGCAAAAAGGTGTTGTTGGTCAGTACCGACCCCGCCTCTAATTTGCAGGACGTATTGGAAGTTGGGCTGACAAATAGTCCGATGGCGATTGCAAATGTGCCCAATCTTTATGCCTGTAATCTTGACCCGGAGGAAGCCGCTAGAGCATACCGCGAGAACATCATCGGACCTTACCGCGGGAAACTTCCAGATGCTGTTGTGGCCAACATGGAGGAACAGTTATCGGGGGCCTGCACCGTTGAAATCGCCGCTTTTGATCAATTCACCAATTTGCTTTCCGACCCAAAGGTGTATGAAAAATACGAGCATATTATCTTTGATACGGCTCCGACAGGGCATACGCTTCGCCTGTTGCAGTTGCCGACGGCCTGGAGCGGCTTTTTAGAAGACAACACCCATGGCGCCTCTTGTTTGGGGCCTTTATCGGGGGTGTCCGAAAAGAAACAAATCTATGCTATTGCCATGGATGCACTTTCTAATCGGGAAAAAACGACTCTTATTCTTGTTTCTAGGCCGGATGAGTCCTCCTTGCTCGAAGCCAGCCGTGCATCTAAAGAGTTAAAGGATATTGGCATCTCAAACCAAGTTTTGATTATGAATGGATTATTACAATCTTATTTACCTGACGATAAAATTTCCGCGGCGTTATATGAAAGACAACGCAAGGCAATCAAGGGGATGCCCAAAGATTTAAAACAGGTTGTCACGTATTCGCTGCCATTTGTGTCGTATTCTTTAACAGGCATTCAAAACCTGCGTTATTTATTTAAACATTACACACTACCTGCGAAGCAATCAGAACCCAGAGGCGAGCCAATCTCACTGCCAGGCTTAAATCAAGTAATGGAAGACTTTTCGAAAAATAACACAAGATTAATTTTTACAATGGGGAAAGGTGGAGTTGGCAAGACCACGATTGCATCTGCGATCGCAGTTGGCTTGGTGGAAAAAGGCCATAAAGTACATTTAACCACTACCGACCCGGCCGCCCATTTAGAGTTTATTTTTCAAAATAGCAAATTAAATGAGCAATTGACGATTAGCCGGATCAATCCAGCAGAGGAAGTTGAGGCTTACAGACAGGAAGTATTGTCCAAGGTAAGCGATGAGCTTGATGAAGATGCGATTGCGTATATCGAAGAGGATTTAAAATCGCCATGTACGGAAGAGATTGCCGTTTTTCGGGCGTTTGCGGAGGTTGTGGCTAGGGCTCAGGATGAAATCGTCGTCGTTGATACGGCGCCGACAGGGCACACATTGCTGCTTTTGGATGCCGCCCAGTCTTACCATAAAGAACTCGCTCGGTCCACCGGAGAAATCCCCGAGAGCGTCCAGATGCTGCTGCCGCGCTTACGGAATCGGAAGGAAACCGGCGTGGTCATCGTCACATTGGCGGAAGCCACTCCGGTATTAGAGGCAAGCCGGTTGCAAGCCGATTTAAAGCGGGCCGATATTTCCACGGAATGGTGGGTTATTAATCAAAGCTTTTACGCTGCCGAAACAAAAGATCCTGTCCTCAAAGGAAGGGCACAGGCCGAAGAGGCTTGGATTCAACAGGTGACAGCTGACCTTGCTGAAAAATGTGCAATCGTTCCACTGATGAGTGAAGAAATCACCGGGTTTGAACAGCTGGAAAAATTTGCACATCATAGAGCACTGGCTGCAAATAGGTTGTAATTTTATTAAAAAACGGTATGATGAATGAAGTGAATTTTTTGAGGGGTGATGGGGAGATGAATATTACAGATCAGGCTCGTGATGTCCTGAAGCAATTGCTTCAAGAACATGATGCCAAAAACATTCGTATCTATTTTGCGGGCTTTGGCTGAGGACAGCCAAAAATGGGACTGGCTCTGGATGAGCCGGATGAAAAGGATATAGTCGTAACGATTAATGAAGTAATGGTCGCAATCGATCCCGATGTAGAGCCATATACGGAAAACCTAACAATGGATTTCAATCAAGAGGCCAATGGGCTTGTGTTATTGGGAAATGAGAGTAATTGTTGCTAAATAAAAAGGGAAGTTAGTTGTTTTATACACTAACTTCCTCAGATTGTTGAGAAACCTAACTTTACGTCTTAGAAATTAAAATCCTTTTATCAATTCTTGAAGATTTCTTTTAAAAAAATATATTATGCAGTTAAATAGCCCTCCATCTATCCCTTTTTTCTTTAGATGAAGGGCTATTCCTACAACAGCAGCGAGCCATAAAAAAGATCTCAAAAAGAAAAATGTGATAAAAAAAGGTGCAGCCCCAGGAAAGGTATCTAGAGACTGCCCCTTTTTTTTTATTTTGAAGATTACCGATTCCCTTTAAAATTGATACCGATTGCAGCGCCATTTCTGCTGGAGTCGGCTACTCCTTTAAAGGTGCCGTTTTCATGATCAATAAAAATGCTTTGTACGTTTCCAATTGTTGTCGGGCTGCCGAATCGGTGTCCCATGCTGTTCAGTTTGCTTATTACATCGGCGGAAACTCCGGATTCGATTCTATAAGAAGTGGTGCTATTCGTATAGATTCTTGGCTCCTCGACCGCTTCCTTTAGCTCCATGTCGTACTCGATTGCATGTAGAATCGTCTGTAAAACAGAAGTAATAATTGTTGTGCCGCCTGGCGATCCCACTGTTAAAATAGGCTTGTCATCACTAAAGACGATTGTCGGTGTCATGCTGCTCAATGGACGTTTATTTGGCTGCACTTCATTGGCTCCGCCAGGAACTGCATCAAAATCTGTCAATTCATTGTTTAACATAATCCCGTACCCAGGCACCATGATTCCAGAGCCAAAAACTTGTTCAATTGTCGTGGTGTAGGAAACGACATTGCCCCATCTGTCAGCGACCGTAAAATGGGTTGTCTGGCCCTCTTTCTTATCGTCAGGCTGTGAAGTGATTTTGTAATTGGCTGAAGCCATTTCGTATTTCCAAGGGTCTCCAGCTTTTGGAGACTTATTCATGCTGTTAAGGCTGATTAGAGCCTGACGTTCTTTGATATATTCAGGATGAAGCAGCCCTTTTAACGGAACGTTAACAAATTCAGGATCCCCTGCAAAGGCAGCGCGGTCTGCATAGGCAAGATGCATAGTTTCAGCCAGGAGATGATATTTTTCCCATGACCTTACATCATATTTGGAAAGCTTGTAATCATCCAAGATTTTCAGCATTTGCAGCAAGAACACCCCACCAGAGCTTGGAGGAGGCATGCTAGCAATCTGATAACCCTGGTAATCGCCCCAAATTGGCTTATCAATTGTAACATTATATTTATCCAAATCTGCTACTGTCATCGAACCGCCAAACTGCTGGACCTCATTTGCCATAGCTTCGCCAATTTGACCATTAAAAAGGGCATCTGCCCCTTTGGCACGAATTAACTTAAATGCTTTAGCCAAATCTTTTTGGACAAGCAGGTCGCCTTCTTTTAATGGCTGCCCATTTGGAAGAAAGACGTCTTTTGCTGCTGTCGCGGAAAGCTTCTCTTCGTTATCAGCAATAGCGTCGGCAAGTACCGACTCAATCGGGAATCCTTGATCAGCCAGCTTAATGGCCGGGCCAATCAATTGCTGCATAGGGCGGGTGCCCCATTTTTCCAAAGCGGTTTCGAGTCCCTTTAATGTCCCAGGGACTCCAACCGACTTACCGCTTCTTACGCGGTCTGCAAATGGAATTGCTTTTCCGTTCTCATCCAAGAACATGTCAGGTGTTGCTCCCTGGGGGGCGCGTTCCCGGCTGTTGATGATAGTTGTTTCTTTCGTTTTTGCATCGTAATACATCATAAAGCCGCCGCCGCCAATACCGGACATCATCGGCTCAACAACGTTTAGAGCAAACTGAATGGCCACTGCTGCATCAACCGCATTTCCGCCTGTTCTGAGTACTTCTGCACCGATTTCCGATGCCAGCGGATGGGCAGTAGCCACCATTCCATCCTTTCCTGTTGCTACTTGGCTGTATTTCCCATAATCAACATCTTTCCCTTTAGCATGAGCGTTAAAGGGCAGTGACCCTGCAATTAGGAGACCACTAAATAAAATCGCCGTACCTGCCTTCAAAATCCTCCGCATCCATTTCCCTCCTATTATGTAGAATACTAACAATTCTATTTTATCTGACTTTACAGAAAAATTAGAAGATTACATCTATGATTTCCTAATTTTGGTTATTACTACCTATATCAAGCGTTACTAAAGTAACATATTTTAAGGATAATTTGTTCTTAATTATGAACAAAGTCCTAGTCTAATTTTAATAAAAGTGAGTCAGTCCTTTGATAATAGTAAACAGCCGGCTTGACATTGGTTTGGTAAAGAAAAAATAAAACGAAGGATTTACTCCTGGATTCTGCTCATAAAAAGTAATCAACCATGAAGGGGAAATCGGCATGCCCGTCATTTTCAGAGACATGTATGCGATGGAGGTCGGTGATCATGTCACTTTATCACCGACGGAGTGACCAAGGAGTTTGTCATTAAAGAATACATACTGGATTCGATAATGAATTCTACCATATCCTCCTCGACAAGAATCTTGCTAAGCGATCAAGACGTTGACGAGCTGCTTGGCCGGGTAGGAGAAAATGAATATCTGATAGAAACATATTTTACCAATGCCAACGAAGCATCGGATTTTCAAACTGCCTATGAAAATGCGAAACATCCTCAGAATGGTCAGACCATCACTTATACCAGTTTATTTTTCAACACTCGCGGGAGTTTAGTGATTTATACACTAACTTCCTTTTTTATTTTCTATTAAATCAGGTAAAAAATAAATCCCGATACTGTCGACATGGTAACGACTGATAGAACGAATGTAACAACGAGTTGTTTTTTGAAGATGGATTTCAAAAGGATAATCTCCGGCAAACTCGCACCGGCAGAACTGATCATCATCGCCATGACAGGCCCCAGCGCCATTCCTTTTGCAATCAGGATTTGCGAGATGGGAATCATACTGGATAAGCGAATATATAGTGGAATTCCAATAATAGCAGCGACAGGTATTAACCACCAATGGTCGCGGCCAAACACGCTGGAAATCCATTCTGTTGGAACCAAGCCGTGAATGACAGCCCCGATTGCTGCACCGAAAATTAAATACGGGTAAACGCTTTTCATTAAGTGCAACGTTTCTTTTATCGCCAACTTCACATTGAATTTCTTATGTTGTTCCTCGTAACCAGACATCACGACATTTTTTACGGACTTCTCAAAGCCTAATTTTTCAAGAGTAAAGCCGATAATGATTGAAAAAATGGTCGTCAAAATGGTATAGAGTACAGCCACCTTCCAGCCAAGAGCAACGGCCATAATCGTTAAAATCGTGGGGTCAAGAACAGGAGAGGCAAACAAAAATATCATGACAATTCCAAACGGCATCTTTTTCTTCAGCATGTTGACAACTACCGGGATGGTTGAACAGGAACAAAAGGGAGTAATAAAAGCAAAAACAATGGCTGCAAATGCGGCGATGAATTTATTTCTGCCTGTGAGCTTTTTTTCTATCTTCTCATACGGAATATAGCCTTGGAGAAGGCTAATTACGAACGAAATGGCGATGAAAAGGACCGTTAATTCCAGAGCAATATAAAGAAAACTTTTAAGGGCATCTAACCACATGATATATATTTCTCCTTTTAAATCAAAATATCTTGATGTGTTAATCAAAATATCTTGATGTATTAATCAAAAAAAATTGATGTATTATCAAAAAAATTTAGCAGCATGTCGGCTTGAATAAACAGCAAAGCTCCGGGGACAACAAATGATTGAGCTCTTTCTGATTCAGTTCGTAATAACTCCAGGTTCCCCGTGTTTCTTTTGTAATGATGTTTGCATCCAATAAAATCTTTAAATGGTAAGACAATTTTGATTGCGCCATATCAACCAAGGGCGCGAGATCGCATACGCACATGGCTCCTTTTTGAGTTAAAATATTCATGATTTGCAGTCTCTTTTTATCAGCAATCGCTTTAAATTTTAACTCATACTTTTCGAATGTCGAATCCAATGATATGTCTGTTAATGGAATTTCTTCTTGCATTCGTTTCACCTGCTTTTTAAATCAAATAATCTTGATATGTTTATCTTATATCCAATATTTTCATGTGTCAATTCCTTTATCAAGAAAATTTGATTATATTTTAATTAAACAAATTTTTTTGATAAAGTGGTTGTAATTAGTAAAAATTGCTAATATACTAAGAGTGTTAAATCAAGAAAAGTTGATTTATATGGATTAAATCAAAAAAACTTGATTTAATCAATCCAAAAATAGAAGGAGATGGAAAAGATGAATTTTTTTAAAAAGTTGTTTGGTAAAGAGAGTTCCGATTGCTGTAGTGTTGAAATTAAGGAGGTAGAAAATTCACTAGAGGAATCTTGCTGCGATCAACAATCTTCTTGCTGCTAACAGTAGTCTGTTATCACCATATGGTACGCTAACACGTCATGAGGGGAAGTCCCATGACGCGTTGGGCTGGATTTTTCCCTTTGACACGTCATGGAGGGAAGTCCCATGACGTGTTCGGCTGGATTTTTCCCTCTGACGCGTTATGGAGGGAAGTCCCATGACGCGTTGGACTGATTTTTTGCCACTGACGCGTCATGGAGGGCAGTTCCATGACGCGTTGAACTGATTTTTTGCCACTGACGCGTCATGAATGCTAGTCCCATAACGCGTTGGACTGATTTTTTGCCTCTGACGCGTCATGAATGCTAGTCCCATGACGCGTTCGACTGAAATATTCACTCTGACGCGTTATCCCGACAGCCTGAAGATGAGCCTTAGACTCATCTTTTTTTGATTACAGCCGATTTAGAACCCTAGGAATAAAGTCTGCATAGCTTTCAATGTGGAAATCTGCTTCAAGATTCGGATTTTGATAGGCAACCGTTTTGATGTTTAGTTCCCTTGCAGGAATTAAATCCAATTCCCGGTCACCCACAACCAAGTCGATGTGATGACGTCTAAGAACATGTTCATAAGAAGAACGATGAGGCTTTCTGGTGAAGCCTTGTTCTTCAACCGAAACAATTTCCTTAAAATACTTTTTCAAATGATATTTTTCAAGCAGATAAATCGTCGATTCCTTGTCGCGATGGGTCACGATCACATTGTTCTCGACAGCTGCCAAAGCATCCTCAACATGATCGAACGGCCTGCTGATTTTTTTTGAGTGATAATTAAAATATGTTTGGTACTCACCCCTGCGGCTTTCATCAATGCCATAATGTTTGAAGGCCGTTTTCGAATCTTTTTTCAGCCATTGTAAAACCTCACCCCGGTCAAGATCTTGTTGGGATAATTGAACGAAGCCTTCCACCAATGCAGGATATGTATCATAAAGTGTTCCATCGAAGTCCCATAAGATGTTAATAAAAATCACTCTTTCTTAAAATTTTTATTTAAACAGCGTAACATATGGTAATTTAAAAAGGAAGATGATAGAAAAAGAGTGATTCCGATGAAAAGAATAAAATATTTTATTACAATTTTTATTGTCATGTTATTAGGGCTTGCCTCCCGAAAATACGGCCAGTTCCTGCCGAACTTTATCGCAGAAAACGCCGGGGACGCATTGTGGGCGATGATGGTCTATTTTGGATTTCGCTTCTTGCTTGCTCGAAAAAGTATACTCACTGCCATAGGGCTCAGCCTAGTATTTAGTTTCGCCATTGAATTCAGCCAGTTATATCAAGCCGACTGGATTAACCAGATTAGGGGCACTGTGCTTGGCGCATTAGTATTGGGAAAAGGATTTCTTGTTGTGGACTTGTATCGGTACACTGTAGGCATTTTGATAGGGAGTTTCTTGGATAAGATGGCTCTATTCGACCGAGAAGGAAAAGAAAGGAGAAGTTGGGTCGAATAGAAGGCGCATATGCGACCGAGGGGGATCAGGAAGTAAGAGTTCGGTCGAATAGAAGGCGCATATGCGACCGGAGGAGGTGCAGGAAGTAAGAGTTGAGTCGAATAGAAGGTGTATATGCGACCGAGGGGGATCAGGAAGCAAGAGTTGGGTCGAATAGGAGGCGTATATGCAACCGAGAAGAAGCGGGAAGCAGGAGTTGAGTCGAATAGAAGGCGCATATGCGACCGAGGGGGATCAGGAAGCAAGAGTTGGGTCGAATAGAAGGCCTATATGCGACTGAGAAGAAGTAAAAATCAAGAATCTCGTAGCATAGAAGATTAAGAAAAAGGTCTAGCCTGCCAGGCTAGACCTTTTATCAAATGCCGAACATTTTAAGCCTTCATCACCATGGCCGCCTGCTCCCATTTTAACCGCTCTTCACGGTTCGGGTCGTTGACCACTTCGCTCTCTAGGTTAAAAATCATCGTTGGGCGGAAGTTTAGATCATACTTTGGCCATAACGGGAGGTCTTCCGTGTTTGGATTGCCGTTGCTCACGAAGTTAATCCATGCCTGATGCATTTGGACCGAGACTAATTTCCGTTCCGGAGAAGAACCGGTGAAATTTTCCGTATTTGGCGTATCTAGCGTGTTCCAAACAAATGGAATCTCCAACGCATGGGTAGCTTTTAGGGCACCGTCAAATACAGGCGTTTCCCAATCAAACCGATACATCCAAACCGGTGCGCCTTGATTTACCTGCAGCTCCGCGAGTTTTTGTGCCGGATAGGTAAAGATATGAATCGTTAATAGTTTATTGAAAAGTTCCTGATTCAACGGACCACGGAATTGATTGGATAAAAGCGGCACTAAAGGTCCGAATGTTTTTTCAAAAAGTGCCTTGGCCTTCGCGTCATCCGCATCCTTCCACTCAGGGTCAAACACTGTAAATATATTAAACTCATCCTTGTTTGTGCCAATCAAAATCGCGACATCCTTCGCCGAACCGCCAGCAATCGCCTCATGTGGATGCTTTGGCAATGAAACACCATCCACAACTGGCCCCAAGCTCATCGCCGGCAGGAGGTCAGCGGCTTTCAATAATTGCTCAACCGGCATTTCCTCCAGTTTTGCGAGATTCGTAGGTTCCACCTGTAACGCGGCTAATAGATGACTAGCCACTTTTGTCGCAGTCTCGGAAGAATGCGCATTTGCCGCCGCGCCGCTTTGTAAAATTGCTTTTTGGAAAAGGCCTTGTGCGGATGGGAATCCGAGTAATACTCCAACACTCATGGCCCCAGCGGATTCTCCAAAAATGGTGACATTGTTTGGGTCGCCGCCAAACGCCGCGATGTTGTCCTGAACCCAGTGCAATGCTGCCACTTGGTCAAGAATGCCGCAATTCCCGGATGTCGCATATTCTTCACCGCCAATTTCGGCAAGGTGAAGAAAGCCCAATACTCCCAGACGATAGTTAATCGTTACAACGACAACATCACCCTGGGCGGCAAACGAAGCGCCGTCATACCAATGGCTGGATCCCGAACCGGAAACAAAGGCGCCGCCGTGAATCCAAACCATAACAGGCCGTTTTTTATCATCAGCGCCAGGTGACCATACATTTAAATACAGGCAATCCTCACTAACATTCGAGACATCATTCCCGAAAAACTCCATGATTTCCCGCTGTGTCTGCGGTGCAACTGGTGAAAATTGGGTGGCATCACGGACGTCTTCCCAAGCATCCGGCCGTTCTGGGGCGCGAAATCGAAGTGATCCAACTGGAGGCTTTGCAAATGGAACCCCTTTCCATGCAAACACTCCATCAACCTGTTCCCCTTGCAGTTTACCGTAAACAGTTTCAACAATTGTTTTGGTCATTGATTTTCTCCTCTCCCAATACTTTCAGTTTGAACCCCATTTGTTGCTATTAATTGATATTCGAGAAGAAGTAGGTATTTTCCTTTTAATTACAAATATTTTGGAACTAAAAAGAGCCGATATCAATGATTCGGGGAAATTGCCTAGGAAAAAGAATCGTCCCAGATAGTTGTGGAAGTGGAAAAAGTGCAATTAGAATTGCAAATGGTTCAAGAAGCGTTAAAGAAAGAGGAAATTCATTTTGTTTAGGGACTTTTTGAAAAGGAATTTCAAAAGGCCGCTGAACTTTTTCAGCGGCCTTTCCCAGTTCCATCAAAGTGTCCAATTCAAGTGGACTCAAAGGTTTTAAGTATACTTCTTCTGTGGTTCCGGTGTTGCAGTACTGGCTCCACCTTCGCCATGTACCATGATAGCCACACATGCTATCCCCTCTGCTTAATACTATACCCGTTAATTGTTACCGATTAATGAAGTAAGTGTGAATCGTCGGTTAAATGTTTATGACAACTGGAAACATTTTTTGAAGTCGTTATTTTCATAACCGCCTATTTTGTAAAGTTTGGGTCAATTTTCCGTAAAAGTACTAAAATTATTATTTTGTTGTATTATAATTTTTTTAAAAAAGGAAAAGTTTTCAAAAAGGTGCATCTTGAGGGGGGATTTTTACATGACAGCGGCTATTATTTTGATCGTAGCAGGAATTATCATTGGTGTTATTTTAATCGCAAAAAATCGTCCAAAACTAAAAAAAGAGAACATCCCGGCAAACCTAGGTGTCCTAAGTAACGTCCCGCTAAAGCCTCTAATCGATCAGTTAAACTCAGCGTTAAGCGATGACTATATCCGGATGGTTAAAATGCGCTACCTTGAGGATTACCCGAAACGGAGCGAGGACGAATTTGAATGGCTTTTGTTTGAATTAAAGCGATATTTCATCATGGCCAACCTGTTAAAGAAAGCACCGATGTTCAGTGATTCAGTTGATGAAATTTGGCATGAGATGATTCTGTTTACGAGGAATTATGAGCGCTTTTCTGAAAAATTTTTAGGGAAAATGCTGCATCATACCCCGAACACAACCCCCGAGCCGGCGCCACAGGAACGTGCCTTTTTTGACTGGGTGTTTTCGCAGCTGTTTGAAGTGACCCAGTTTAGCTGGAACACCTGGGGGGACTTTTTCAAATATCCGCTTGCGAGTGAAGTATTAAAAGATTTTAAGGAAAAGTCTGATGAAGAATTGATTAAAACCTATTTCCGGCAGACTGATGGTAATCGGGAATTGTTGGAGTACTTGATTTGCCGGATGAAGGAGCAGTTAGGCGTTTCAGAAAAAATGTACCGGGCCAATCCGAGAGGTTCCTTTTTGAAACAACGGAGATATGGCGATATGACGGCCCTGTCGTTTATGATGGTGTTCTTCTCGTATTATTATTTTGATGAATATTGGCAATACGCAAAAGTTTATGCTTTTGCTGAAGCAGCGAAATATACAAGCGGCTGTTCGAGCGCTGTTTTTTGCGGTTCTGCCTCATCGGATGATTCGAATTCGGGCGGAGGCGGAGGCGATCATGGCGGCAGCAGCTGCTCTTCATGCTCAAGCTGCGGCAACGGGTGCTCGTCATAGACATAAGCAATCAATTATATTGGAAAACGGGTAGCCAATTGGGATGTTTGGCTGCCCTGTTTTATTATATTTTTAAATTATAATAGATGATCGAAAATGTCCAGCCCGCCATATGAATCAATAATAGAATCCCTAATACGGGAGCTGCAGTCAGTTTCATACCGAAATTTAATAAAATAAATAGAATGTAAATAGCCACTAATGTTATTTTCCAGGAGGCTGCAAGTGATTTTGTTGAGATGATGTTATATCGTTCGTCGAGCCCTCGCTTACGGGCAGCCTGTCTGCGCCCCCACCACCATCCGAATGCCCCGCCTAAACCTCCAAGTAATAAACCAAGCAAGCCAAACATCTGATCTAAACCCATATTTATTCACTTCCTTTTTCAAAAATAAATACGTCTTCAATCTTACAGCGAAATACCATTGCAATTTTAAACGCAAGTTCCAAAGACGGATTATACCGGCCATTTTCAATAGAAATGATGGTTTGTCTCGAAACGCCAATTTGTTCGGACAACTGCTCTTGTGTTAAACCAAACGATGCTCTTAACTCTTTTATTCGATGTTTCATCTCACGCCCCCCTCTTGCATGTAAAGTTAGCTTTACGTAAAGTTTACTTTACATCTAATGGAAATGTCAAGGTAACTTTACAAAAAATGGCTAGTAAGGACAATTTGCAAAATAATAGTACATTATCAGTCCTATTGATTACCGAAAACATAGTTTCCAAGAGAACTGAGTAGCCAATCAAGGCTATTGGCTACCGAACCCTTCGTCGTGAAGAGAACTGGGTAGCCAATCAGGGCTATTGGTTACCGAACTAGTAGTCGCGAAGAGAACTGGGTAGCCAATCAAGGCTATTGGCTACTGAACCAGTAGTCGCGAAGAGAACTGGGTAGCCAATCAAAGCTATTGGCTACCGAACAGGTAGTCGTGAAGAGAAACTGGGTAGCCAATCAAGGCTATTGGCTACCGAACCAGTAGTCGCGAAGAGAACTAGGTAGCCAATCAAGGCTATTGGCTACCGAACAGGTAGTCGTGAAGAGAACTGGGTAGCCAATCAAGGCTATTGGCCACCGAACCAGTAGTCGCGCAGAGAACCGGGTAGCCAATCAAAGCTATTGGCTACCGAACCGGTAGTCCGGAAGTGAACTAGGTTGCCAATAAAAGCTATTGGCTACTGAGAGCTACTAGGGCAAGGAGAACAGAGTCGCCAATCGTTTCCCATCCCAATGAACTACCCCCATCCCCTGAAGCCAGGTTTTTGGCAAAAATAACAGAATATTCTGTCCCAAGACAACATACATTTTTACTATCTTTTGAAATCCACAACATCTCACAGTACATTCCACAACTTCGTTCAACATCGAGATTGGTGGTTTGTTGCTTTTTGGAAAAGCCCAATAATCTGAGGGGGAGAGGATTGAATGTTTGGTTCGTTGCAAGGGAAGACGGCAATCGTTACGGGGGGCAGCATGGGAATTGGAAAAGGAATTGCCCGGGTTTTTGCCAAGCATGGTGCAAATGTTGCGGTAGTGGCGAGGAATTTGGAAGCTGCCGAAGCTTGTGCGGCCGAGCTCAATGGCAATGGCGGCGGTACAGTGATTGCGATTAAAGGGGACGTTCAGGACCGCGATTCGATGAAGGATGTGGCAAGGGAAGTGCATGAGAAATTCGGAAGTATCGATGTTCTTTGCGCCAATGCCGGCATTTTTCCATCCGCCAACCTTGAAACGATGACCAATGAGGATTGGGATACGGTCATGAACACGAACGCGAAAGGGACATTCCACTCTGTGCAAGCATGTATACCATACCTCAAGCAAGCGGAATACGGCAGGATTGTGATCACCTCATCGATTACCGGCCCTGTTACCGGCTATCCGGGCTGGTCCCATTACGCTGCCAGCAAAGCCGCTCAATTAGGGTTCATGCGGACAGCGTCATTGGAATTAGCGGGAGACGGCATTACCGTGAATGCGGTGTTGCCAGGAAATGTCCTGACAGAAGGTCTTGAGGGCTTGGGCGAGGATTATCTTGAGGAAATGGCCTCGGCGATTCCAATGAAAAAGCTTGGCAGAGTCGAAGACATCGGCTATGCTGCCCTCTTTTTGGCTTCAAAGGAAGCAGGCTTTATTACCGGCCAAACGATCATCGTCGATGGAGGGCAAATCCTGCCTGAAAACTAAACCCTTGAAATAAACCAGCAAAAAGGGTTCCGATTTTAAGTTTAGTAGGTGGTACCATATATGTCTTTATCCTATGAAGAACGCAAAGCAGTCATTATGGAATCTTTGGAAAAGGAAGAGAAGGTCCAGGTTCGGATGATGGCCAGCCTGCTGCAAGTGTCCGATGAAACGATTCGCCGTGACTTGGACCGGCTTGAAAAGGAAGGATACGTCAAAAAGGTATATGGCGGGGCTGTCAAAACAAAGATTCATAGCTGGGAACTTCCCTTTGATGAAAAAACCATGATCAATCAAAAAGAAAAACAGGCGATTTGCAAAGCGGCTACCGCACTTGTCAAAGATGGGGACATTATTATGATTGGTAACGGGACCACTCCGTTGGACATGGTCCCTTATTTGGCAGATAAATATGATATTACGCTGATTACTCATTCTGTTCCGGTCATGCTGGGGGCGATGGATGTTTTTAAGGGCCGAGTTATTTTTATCGGCGGTGAAATTGAAAGGAATCAAAAGTATACTAGCGGACCGCTTTCCGAACGGATGCTGGAAATGCTGCGGGCTGACAAAGTCTTTATTTGCGCCGGTGGAATTTCCGTTGAGAATGGAATTACCGATTATGATATCAGTGGCTCCAGCATTTCGCGCAAAATGATGGACAGGGCGGAGGAGGTCATTGTGCTTGCCGACCATTCCAAATTCGGCAAGGCGACCTTTGCCCATATGTGCGCGCTTACCGAGGCTTCGAAAATTATCACCGACCATCTCTGTCCTGAGGAATGGAAAACAACCTTGTCCGAACGGGGAATCAAACTGATTGTCGCCGATGAAATTTAGGGCGGATCCTAACCAAGAAGCGCTCATGTCAATATGTTTTAGAGAAATGAGGAGAAATCATATGATCGAATTTGGCAATAAGAAGCAAGTCCTTGACCGTTCCATGCAATGGTGGAATCCCGGGAAAACGAGTCAATGGCAGAAAGACGGCATCGATTTGGTCATGGGAAAACGCGAGGGTTATTACTTTTATGATATGGAAGGCAAAAAGCTTATGGATGTCCATTTAAATGGGGGGACCTACAATCTCGGCCACCGGAATCCCGAAATTATTGCCACGTTAAAAGAGTCCCTCGATGAGTTCGATATTGGCAACCATCACTTTCCGGCGATGACCCGGGCCCGACTAGCGGAAAAACTTGCTGGCTGTTCGCCGGACAGCCTGCATTATTCCATTTTATCTGCCGGCGGCAGTGAAGCCATTGATGTTGCCTTGAAATGTGCCCGCTATGCCACGAAACGGAAAAAAATCGTCTCAATTATCAATGGGTATCATGGCCACACGGGACTAGCGGTTTCATTAGGAAATGAACGTTATTCACGCCCGTTTTTAAGTGAAGGTGCCCCGTCGGAGTTTATTCATGTGCCGTTCAATGATTTGGATGCGATGGAACGGGCATTAAGAAATGAGGATGTTGCCTGCGTCATTATTGAAACAATCCCTGCCACCTATGGATTCCCGCTTCCTGAAAAGGGCTACCTTACGAGTGTTAAGCGGCTTTGTGAGACATATGGAACACTGTATATCGCCGATGAGGTGCAGACAGGATTAATGCGGACCGGCAAGCTTTGGGGCATTGAACACTACGGGGTTGAGCCCGATATTCTTGTGACCTCCAAAGGCTTTAGCGGCGGCATTTATCCGATTGCGGCAACCGTTGTCAGTAAACAGGCAGGCAATTGGATGAATGAGGACGGTTTTGCCCATATTTCTACCTTCGGGGGTTCGGAATTGGGCTGTATTGTGGCCATGAAGGTGCTCGAAATCTCACAGCGTAAGGAGGTGCAGCAAAACGTCGATTTTGTCGCCCGCTATCTAAGGACTGGGCTCGAAACCATTAGGAAGCAGCATCCTGACTTTTTCGTCGGCATCCGTCAGTTGGGAGTGGTCATGGGGCTCGAATTCAATCACCCAAAAGGTGCGATTTATGTGATGCAGGAGCTTTATAAAAATGGGGTTTGGGCGATCTATTCCATGCTGGACAATCGCGTCCTGCAATTCAAGCCCGGCTTGCTCTGTGATAAAGACTATTGTGATGAATTACTGGAAAAATGCGAGCTTAGTATAAAACAGGCAGCGAAAATGGTTTATAGCTATAGTTCATGATTCGAAAGGAGTTTTGAAAATGAGCAGCTCCTCTATTGACCCTTTACAGGAATCATTGGAAAAGTTTAACGCTATTGCATCTGCCGCCATTCCTTCCTATCCTTTTTTATCGCAGTCAACCATCAAACTATTAAACTACTCCGAAAATGCTACCTATCTTGTAACGAATACAGAAACCGGCGAAAAATATATCCTCCGGGTAGGCCGCCCAGGATACCATACGAAAACAGCGGTGGAAAGCGAACTGGAATGGATCAAATCGATTAACCGGCATTCATCCATTCACGTCTCCTTGCCAATCACGGGCGGAAATGGAGACTATATTCAAGTCGTCAACCATGAAAATATGGCCTATCATTGCACGCTGTTCAGCTTTTTGGAGGGGGAGGCGCCAAACGAGGATCACGAACATGAACTCATCAGCCAATTTGAAATGCTGGGCGCCATCACCGCCCAATTGCATAACCATAGTATCTTAAATTGGGAAGAGTTAAGGAAATTTAAACGGCTGACATGGGATTATGATACGATTCTGGGGCAATCGCCGAAGTGGGGCCGATGGGAGGATGGACTGGCGATTACTCCTGAGCGGAAGGCCTTATTTACGAAAGCTTCGGAGAAAATTAGGCAACGGCTGGAGCGGTTCGGAAAAGCACCGGACCGCTACGGGCTGATTCACTCGGATTTACGGCTCGCCAACCTTTTAGTGGACCAGGGCCAAATCAAGGTGATCGATTTTGATGATTGCGGTTTTGGCTGGTATTTATATGATTTGGCGACGTCGCTAAGCTTTATTGAACACAAGCCCTATGTCCCAAAGCTTGTTGAATCTTGGTTAAAAGGGTATCGAAGCGTCCGCCCGCTCTCCGAGGAAGAGGAACAGGATATCCCAACCTTTATTCTGATGCGGCGGCTTCAGCTGGTTGCCTGGGTTGGCAGCCGTGACAACGAAACAACACGCGAGCTAGGGGGCGGATTTACCGAAGACACTGATGCATTGGTGGAAAAATACTTGCGGGACGGAAAAATTTAAAGCGCTTTCTACAGGTGGTGAAAGTATGGATGCCAATTTGGTAGAGGAGATTACCAGATTAGTTATTTTAAAGCTTAAAGAATATTCGGACCCGGTCGTCAGCGCGCCTATTGACCATGAAGGGCCGGAGTACCCTCCGCTTACGGAAACAGATTTTAAAAAATGGCGGGAAATATCGTTTGCAATCGGAGGCTCAAGTAATCAGCAAACAGCCTCTCATTTGAAACCGCTCTCAGAGGTGGAAATCAAAATTTGGAAGGAACTTTCCGCTTCCTTTCGATTTGGCAGGCTCGAGCACCCTGATGATGAGGAGCCCTCGGCCTATCCTCCGCTTACGGAAGAGGAACTTCGAACCTGGGGGAGTTTGGCGGGAAAGACAGCAGCGAAAAGGTAATTCAAAAATCAGAAAGGAGGGTCCCTATTTTGCAATTGGATGACGATTTGAAATCAATACAGGATATGCGGGAGGCCGTACGGCTGGCTAAGGAAGCTCAAGCAGTATTTCAGACGTATAGCCAGGAACAGGTCGACACCATTGTCAAACAAATGGCGGAGGCCGCCAATCAGGCTTCGGAAAGATTGGCGAGAATGGCAGTGGAAGAAACGGGCATGGGTGTCGTCGAACATAAAAAGATCAAAAACGACCTTGGCTCCATGGGCGTCTATGAATCAATCAAGGATGAAAAAACTGTCGGCATTATTAGGGCGGACCCAAAAAATAAAATCACTGAAATTGCCTATCCGTTTGGGGTCATTGCCGGGATTATCCCAACGACAAACCCCACTTCCACTGCATTTTTTAAAGCGCTTATATCGTTAAAATCTCAAAATGCCATTGTGGTAAGCCCCCATCCTTCGGCGGTGAAATGCACAATCGAGGCACTGAGGGTTTGCCGTGATGCGGCTGTTGAAGCAGGCGCGCCGGAAGGGTTGATTGGCTGGATCAGCAAGCCGACGATGGCGGCAACCACAGAACTGATGCACCATCAGGACATTCAATTAATCCTGGCCACTGGCGGCGGCGGGCTTGTTCGCGCGGCGTACAGTTCCGGGAAACCTGCCTACGGAGTTGGACCGGGCAATGTCCCTGTCTATATCGACCGATCTGCTGATGTAAGAAAAGCGGTCAAAATGATTGTGGACAGCAAGACGTTTGATAATGGGACGATTTGCGCGACCGAGCAGGCCATCGTCGTCCATAAAAACGTAAAGGAAATGGCGATTCGGGAATTGAAAAACACCGGCAGTTACTTTTTAAATGAAACCGAAAAGGGATTGCTTGAAAATGTCATATCCCCGATCAGGGGTAAATTGAATCCGGCGATTGTCGGAAAATCGGCTGAGGAAATTGCAGGAATGGCGGGGATTGCGGTTCCTGCGGGAACGAGATTATTGATTGCTGAAGAAAGCTTGATTGGCAAGGACATTCCGTTCTCGATTGAAAAACTTTCCCCGATTTTTGCTTTGTATACGGCAAGGGACCTTGACGAGGCAAGGCGGCTCTGCCAGGAACTGTTAAACATTGGCGGCAGGGGACATTCCCTTTCGCTCCATACCAATGACGAGGAAGTCGCCCAGGCCTTCGGATTGGAAATGCCCGTTTCGCGTATTCTGGTGAATACGCTGGCATCAATTGGGGCAGCGGGTGCGACCACCGGTTTGACACCCTCGCTGACATTAGGCTGCGGCTCATACGGCGGGAACATTACTGCCGACAACATTACCGCCAGGCATTTGCTTAATATTAAGCGGATTGCGTATGGAATCAAGGACGTTGCCATCCCAAAACCAGCTTATGCTGCACCATCCCATCAAGAGTCTGACGAAAGTATGGACCAAATCGTGGAACAGGTGTTACAGAAAGTGGAAGGAAGCGAAATGAATGTCGATCCCGAAATGATTACCGCATTGGTCAAAAGTGTCATCGAAAAATACCAAACTACGTAAACTGGGCCAATTTTTTTAAAAAATTTAGGAGGAATGATTTATGGCGGTAAATGGAGCACTAGGCATGATTGAAACGAGAGGTTTGGTAGCTTCCTTGGAGGCTGCCGATGCAATGGTAAAAGCGGCAAACGTCAATCTAGTCGGGAAGGTTCATGTCGGCGGCGGAATCGTGACAGTATTGGTGACAGGTGATGTGGGGGCGGTGAAAGCCGCGACAGAAGCGGGCAGTGATGCGGCCCAGCGGGTTGGGGAGCTGCTTTCTGTCCATGTGATTCCTAGACCGCATAATGAACTGCAATTGGTTTTGCCGAAATTGGAAGGATAATAACCTTCGGGGGTGAAAAAGCGAGGGTCATACAAGGATGGAACAAAATATCGAGCGCATTGTCGAGGAAGTGCTGAAGCGGTTGGAAGCGAAGGACGATGAAGAAACGGGTAGGTGAGATGGGTGGCCCAAGCGTTAGGAATGATTGAAACAAGGGGGCTCGCGACCTCCATCGAAGCATTGGATGTCATGGTCAAAACCGCCCATGTTCACCTGGTCAAGCAGTCGATGGTGGATCCCGCCCTTGTGACGGTTTTGGTGGAGGGGGATGTCAGTGCGGTAAAGGCTGCAGTGGAAGCAGGTGCAGAGGCAGCCCGAAACAAAGGGGCCCTGATTGCCTTCAATGTCATCCCGCATCCCGATGGCGAGCTTGCCTGCTTATTCCAATATGATCCGGGTAAGGGAAAACAGGAAAAGACGATTGATGAATCAAAGGTGGAAGATCAAGAAAATGATAAAGGGGAAGGGTGAAAAAATGTCAAAAGCTGGTCTCGCATTGTTTGAACAGAAATCAACCGGTGGAATTGCCCGGCAGATTAGTCCGCTTGATACGATGATTTACTCGGCAGCCAACCCGGGGTTGATGTTTGCCCTCGTTTATATTATGTGGGCACCGTTTCTGTATCCGGGAGCCCATATGGTTTGGGCGATTTTGACTGTGGCACAGATGTTTATTATTGCCGGACTTTATTGGTTATTATCGGTCTCGATGCCTCGCTCGGGCGGTGAGTATATCTATATAAGCCGGATCCTGCATCCGTCGTTGGGGCTGATGGCAAGTTTCATGATTACATTTACTTCCATCTCGTGGACGGGGATTCTATTAAACTGGATCATTAAATGGTCCATCGTCGAGTTCTTTTATTCTATCGCTCTGATTAATGGAAATGACCCATCGTGGCTTGGGCTGGCTGAGTTTTTCAATAGCAATACCATGCATGCGATTATTGGTACGGCTTTCCTTGCGTTCATCTATTTTATCTATTATAAGGGAACAAAGTGGATGGTAAGATTGGCTTATTTAACGCTGACAGCCACTTTGGTAGGCGCTGTTGTCTTTATTGTCGCCAATCTGATTACCGGGCAGGGAACGTTCGCCGCCAATTTCACAGAACTGACCGGATTGAACTATGGGGATGTGATTAACCTCGCTGCTGCGGACGGCTATACGACGAAATTCCTCTTCGGCGCAACCGTGATGGCGGGTTCAACCTATATTATTCTTAATACGCTTGGCTCGACATTTGGGGCGAACCTTGCCGGTGAGGTTCGGAATGTCCAGAAATCCCAGCTGTTGGCCTTGTTTGGGTCACTGGCGATTTTGATGATTGTCTGGACAGTTTTTTATGCCATGTCCTATATCAACTTCGGCGATATCTGGTCCAATAGTTTGTATTATCTTTACAATGCCGGGCATGAAGCCTACCCATTCAAGGGATATGATCCATTTATCACCATCATGATTGGCATCATGACAAAGAGTCCAATTTTTGTGTTCTTAATTGCCATCTGTTTTGCGATTGCCACGTTTGGATCGGCGGCAGGTTTGGGCTTCGGGCCTTCGCGAAATATTGTTGCCTGGTCGTTTGACCGGCTGATTCCGAGCAAATTTATGGAACTCAATAAGAAAACCAATTCACCAACTTATGCATTAAGAACGGTCATCATTGGCGCCTGGTTCTTCCTAATGCTTGATATTTTCATGCCTTCCTGGACGGCCAATATCGCTTACACAATCTTCACTTGGTTCCTAGCCTGGATTTTCTTGGGGATTGCCGGCATCGTGTTCTCCACCCGCAAGAAAATCTTATTTAACTCCTCACCTCCGGTTGTTAAAACAAAGTTTTTAGGCGTTCATCTCATCACCATTCTTGGCTGGTTGACGCTCGCCATCAGTATCTCGATTTGTTACTATCTCCTGATTCCGTTTTTCCGGGGTGATTTGCCATTCACGATGATTGTCGTGTCGCTATGTTTAATGTTTATTCCTATCATTGTCTACTTTGTGATGAAACGGCACCATGCAAAGAAGGGAATCGATCTTGATATTCAATTCCAGGAGATACCTTCTGATTAATGGACTCTTTTAAAAATTGATACAGGGGTGAGGAATGTGAAACTTTTTTTTGCGGCCGACCTGCATGCAGCGGAAACCACCTTTCGGAAGTTTACCAATGCCGGCAAATTCTATAAGGCGGATTTGGTTCTTTTCGGAGGGGATTTCACCGGTAAAATGGTCGTACCCATTGTGCAAAAATCCGGCGTTTATACTTGCCGCTACTATGGTTCGACTGTCAAAGTGAAGAACCCGAAGGAGCTTCCGGACCTGGAGAGGAATTTGCGGGATGCCGGCTTTTATCCTTATCTGGTTACGGAAGATGAGTTGAACTCATTAACCGAAAGTGATGCCGAGCGGATTATTAAGGAGAAGCAGGTTGAGGTTCTCCAGCAGTGGATTGCCATGGCGGATGAACGGTTCCATGCAGCTGGAATTCCGTGCATTTTGATTCCGGGGAGCGTAGATGATTACTACCTTGATGAAATTATCAGCGGCGGAAGCTTCGTCCAAAATGGCGATGGCAAAATTATTGAGGCGGGCGGGTTCGAAATTCTATCGGTAGGCGGGGGGAAACAAAGTGTGTTTAAGTACCCGCGCGAATTGGGCGAGGAAGAACTAGCGGAGAAAATACATCAATTGGCCTCACAGGTGAAGGATATGAATCGTTGCATTTTTAATATTCATATTCCTCCCCATGATACGGACTTGGATCAAGGAACCATGTACGATGATGAGTTAAAGCCGATTCTCGATGGTGATTCCCTGGCCACCGGGCCCGTAGGGAGTAAAGCGGTGCGTGAGGCGATTGAAAAATACCAGCCGTTGCTGTCGCTGCATGGGAATGTTCATGAAAGCCGTGGCGTGACAACATTAGGCAGGACCGTCTGCATCAATGCCGGAACCGACTATGACCAAGGCTTGCTGCGAGGCGCATTAGTGGACATCAGTGATGAGGGAAAGGTATCTTATACGCTAACAGCGGGTTGAGCCAGAGGGCCGGTTCCTTAAGAGGATCCACCGGAAGTCGGCCTACCCGTAGAGAGGGGAGTTGCAGGAATGGAGAGAATTCAGAAGGAGCAGGCTGTACTAACGATGTCGCCAAACCATAAGCCGGTGAAAAAAGTGGCATCAGGAAGTACGGTCATGTTTGAAACGTACGACTGTTTTAGCAACCAAATTCAACGGGAAGACCAGCCGTTCAGTTCAGTGGGCTGGGATCAGATTAACCCGGCAACAGGGCCTCTGTTTGTCGAGGGGGCAGAGCCTGGAGATGTCTTAAAGGTAGAAATCCTGGATATTAAAATTGACCAAAAAGGGGTCATGACCACCACCCCGAAAATGGGAGTGCTCCGCGATTATGTCACAGGGGAAACTACAAAAATTATTCCCATCAAGGACGGGAAAGCCATTTTTAATGATAAAATCCAGATTCCGATTAAACCGATGATCGGTGTGATCGGCACCGCTCCCGGCGGAGAAGAAATTCCGACCGGAACACCGGGTGAGCATGGCGGTAATATGGATTGCAAGCAAATCATTAAAGGTTCATCGCTATATTTGCCGGTTAATGTCCCAGGTGCTCTTCTCTCCATGGGGGATTTGCATGCGGTGATGGCTGACGGGGAAATTGTCATCTGCGGTTTGGAAATTCCAGGAGAAGTAACGGTCAAAGTGGATGTTTTAAAAGGGGAGGCGCTCCCGCTGCCGATGCTTGTCAGTGAAGGGAAACTCATCACGATTGCCTCGGCGGAAACGTTGGACGACGCCGCCAAACAGGCAACGATTAACATGCATCAATTTATCGTTCAGGAGCTAGGAATCGAGACGGATGAGGCGGGTATGCTCTTATCCCTTGTAGGTGACCTAAGGATTTGCCAAATTGTCGACCCGCTCATGACAGCACGGATGGAGTTCCCTCAGTGGATATTGGATCAATACAGCTATAAAATGAAATAGAGGTATGGTTAGGGGCCCAGTCCTATACTGTGTGAAAGCAGTGGGAGTCAGGCCCCTGATTGTTTAGAAGGAGGGTAATGACTTTGGTAAAAAAACGTGCGCGAGACCTTGGTTTGCCGTTCCCTGGGATAACCGGAGAGTTTAATGCCTTAACGGATGTTCCGGGTGTGGAAATTGGATTTACGACCATTATTGAAGGGGAAGGGCCGGTTGTAATCGGGAAAGGTCCAGTCCGTACAGGGGTTACAGCGATATTGCCTCGGGGAAAAAAGGATGGGATGCAGCCGATTTGGGGCGGTTTTTATAGCTTAAACGGCAACGGCGAGATGACCGGAGTGCATTGGGTCAATGATGCCGGTTATTTTCTGAGTCCGATTTGCATCACCAATACCCATTCAGTTGGAATTGCCCATCACGCGACGACAAAATGGATGATCCAACAGTACGGCGAACAATTCAGTCAAGAGCATTTATGGGCGATGCCCGTGATTGCCGAAACCTATGACGGTGTCCTGAATGACATTAACGGGCAGCATGTTTCGGAAGAACATGTCCTTTCAGCCCTAGAAAGTGCAAAATCTGGCCCTGTCGCTGAAGGCAATGTTGGTGGGGGAACCGGCATGATCTGCTACGAATTTAAAGGCGGAACTGGGACATCCTCGCGTATTGTTTCTATCAATGGAAAGCAGCATCATGTCGGTGTGCTCGTCCAAGCAAATTTCGGCTTGCGAGAATGGCTGACCATTTTGGGGGTCCCTGTCGGAAAGCAAATGCCGAAGGAGAAGGTCTTGGAGAAGGAGCAAGGGTCGATTATCGTCATTATTGGAACCGATATTCCGATGCTCCCGCATCAGCTGCGGAGGGTTGCCAAACGCGTGGCCATCGGAATTGGCAGAAGCGGAACTCCTGGAGGAAACAGCTCGGGTGATATCTTTCTGGCTTTTTCCACGGCAAATGAGATGGACATTCCTCAAAAATTACCGGGTAGCCTGAAACTGGAATTCGTCAATGATGAAGTATTTGATCCTATCTACGAAGCTGTTTGCCAAGCTGTTGATGAATCAGTGGTAAACGCCATGCTCGCAGCCGAAACGATGACAACAGTCAAACCATTTGGCCAAAAAGTCCATGCCATCGACCATGAAGAGCTACTGCGGGTCATGAGGCAGTATAATCGGATAGGATAAATGCTGGGGCAGCCACTCAACACTGTTGGCTGCCCTAATGGCTTAAGAAGGAGGGGGGAGTTGCCATTTGCGGCATATTTAACAATTTTGTGAAAATGGATAATTTCCCCTTTTATTCAGCGTCAAAATTCGACTTTTAATGCTATAATTTTAGCAACTTCATTTTTTACTCCATAATGTCTTCGTAACGTGAACTCTTAATTTACTCTATCTGGAATCCCTATCGCAATGAAAAGTTAATAACCAGAAAGGTTGATGCATGACATGAGTAACCAATCAACGCTCGACAAGGTAGTAGAGTTAGTCCAAGCTCATGCGAAAGCAAAAAAGTTCCGGCCGGATTATGATGTATCAGAAGAATTAAAGAGAGAAATGGTGAGCGAGGTTTTTCGGGATTATATGATGTTTGCCTTGGACCGGTATTATGAGGCTTGTCTTCCAATGGTGAATGAGTATGTCGATGAGCATCAACCGCAAAGAAAAAAGCGCTCGAGCTTACTCTATAATTTATTTTGGTTTCGGATGCTGTATGATGCCAGCATAGACCCACATGATAATAGTATCGAAGCGTACATCGAGGAAAACTATCATGAGCTGCATAGAAAGCCATTCATGATCTCCTGGCTCCGGGAATGCGCCAAAGCGGTACCGAAATTCTATTATATTGGCCCAAAATTAAATGACCGGATATTTTTGGCCATTGATATCCTTGAAGAAAAGCCGCTGGATGTGATCGTCTATGATCCAGCTGCCATTCCGCCAAAACAAGGAGAAGTCGCCATGGGAATCCTAATGCCATTGGGCGGCGGCTTATTTTTTCCAATTGTCGATTTCTATCATTTTGATTATCAGGCAAGAGAGGCGATGGGAAGCTGCTTCCATCATCATTACAACAAGAATTTACAAGATTCCAACATGCACGTAGCCTTCATCCACGTCCTGTCAGTCATGCTGCAAATTGAAAGCATGGTGTTTAACGAGAAAAAGGAAAAACCAACTTCAACATAACGTCTTCTTTGATCAATTGGGGAGCATAGGCGATTCATGGCCAGTTGATTATTCGCCCGGGTTGGGCCCTGCTGTCAGTGTTGGTCTTGCCCCATTCTGCAAATCGGCAATCGTCAGGCCAAAATCCATTTGCAGGTGAGGATAATCTTTAAACTCCGGCCAATCCCCGCCCCATGCAAAGCCCAGCGGTTTTGCGATTTCTACGACCTCATCCCAGTCAGCTTTGCCATTTTTATTGCCATCATAGTGCATATCCCAAATAACATCGCCGGAAGCATTCTTCAGTGCAAAATCAACCGCAAGCCCATAATTGTGAAACGACTGTCCGCCTTTTGCATGCGTGACAATCGTACCGCCAGCCGTTCGCCCTTTTTCATATAGTCGATCCTGGTCTGCGGCGCTGCGAAAGCCATCGGTAATCACAACCACGATCCCCTTATCCGCAGCTTGCTTGATTACTTGTTTTATATTTTCCTTCACAACAGGATGAAGTTCAGACGGCAATGGATTACCATTCGGTGTTGAAGAGTGGGAGAATTTATAAAAAAAGAATACTATCGTGGCGATCACCACTAATACAAACACTGTACGTCTAGATTGTTTACGCTTCACACCACATATTCCTCTCATAAATAATTTCATACATTAAGACGAAAAACGTTTGTCCATAGTTTCATATAGTAAATATTATCACAGCCAGGCAAGCGGACCTGGCTGTTGATTTTTAAGAGTATTGGCGACAAAACCGCAGGAAGAACCAGCAAAAGTGTTGCCAATAAGGGTCATTGGCGACAAAACTGCAGGAGGGACCAGCAAAAGTGTCGCCAATAAGGGGCATTGGCGACAAAACCGCAGGAAGAACCAGCAAAAGTGTTGACTCTAATAAGGGTCATTGGCGACAGAACCGCAGGAGAAACCAGTTAAAAGTGTTGCCAATAAGGGTCATTGGCGACAGAACCGCAGGAGTAACCAGTTAAAAGTGTCGCCAATAAGGGTCATTGGCGACAAAATCGCAGGAGGAACCAGTAAAAGTGTCGTCAATAAGGGGCATTGGCGACAGAATTGCAGGAGGAACCAGTAAAAGTGTCGTCAATAAGGGGCATTGTGTATTCGCCTTTTGTTTTTAAGAAGCAGTAGGTTAATATGAAAAAGGAAATAGAATTAGTAAATGAAGGTGAACTCTATGATGAAATATGCGCGGATTTTTCAAGGGACTGCTTTTACTAGCAAGTCTCCCAAAGAGGTAGCGGTTTTAAAAGACCATCTTTTTTGTATAAACGAAAACGGAATAATAGAAAGGGTGGTTGGACCGGAAGAGGCCGATTACCAGCCGTTAGTGGAGGCTTACCAAGGCGGGGGAAACTTTCACCGCCTTGCAGAGGGGCAATATATATTGCCCGGTTTTGTGGATTTGCATGTGCATGCCCCGCAATGGGCTCAGTCCGGAACCGCATTGGATATTCCGCTCTACGATTGGTTAAACACCTATACCTTTCCGATTGAGTCCAAATTTTCGGACTTGGATTTTGCCCAAAAGGTGTATCAGGATGTTGTCAGTACCTTGCTGGCAAACGGGACCACGACGGCCCTCTATTTTGCCACTGTCCATAAACAGGCAAGTTACCTGCTTGCTCAAATCTGTGCAGAAAGCGGGCAGAGAGGTTTAGTCGGAAAAGTGGTGATGGACAACCCTGAGCAAACTCCTGACTATTATCGTGATGCTGATACGCCAACGGCTTTGGCGGATACAGAGGAATTTATTTTAGCCGTAAAAGAACTGTCGAAAACCACAAAACATGGAGTCTACCCGGTTGTCACCCCACGGTTTATACCAAGTTGTACAGATGAGACGTTGAAAGGGCTGGGCGAATTAGCTGCCAAACATGATACATACATTCAATCGCATTGCAGCGAAAGTGACTGGGCCCATGAGTATGTCCAGGAACGTTTCGGCAAAAATGATGCCTTTGCTCTCCATGATTTTGGGTTATTGCGTGACAAGTCTGTTATGGCACATTGCAATTTTTTAAATGAACAAGATGCTGCGTTATTTGCGGAGACAGGAACGGCCATTGCCCATTGCCCAATCTCCAATGCCTACTTTGCTAATAGTGTCATTCCGATTGCCCGCTTTCTTGAAAAAAGAGTCGAGATAGGCTTGGGCAGCGATATTTCTGGCGGATTCTCGCCGAGCTTGTTCGATAATGTCCGCCAGGCAGTCATGTCTTCGAGAATGTTGGAGGATGGCGTGAACCCGGATCTTCCAGCTGAAGACCGCGGTGTCCCAAATTCCCGAATTACGGTGAATGAAGCCTTCTATCTGGCAACAGCCGGAGGCGGAGACAGTTTAAGCCTGCCAATCGGTCGTCTTGAAAAAAATCATGCATGGGATGTCCAGATTATCGATACCGCCCTAAGCACGGCCAAATTACCTCTTTATGATGATCATGAGGACCTTCTTGATGTATTTCAAAAAATGATGTATTTGGTTCGTCCTGAAAATATTCGTGAAGTTTGGGTCCAAGGTGAAAAGGTGCATGCACGCTAGGAGAGCAAGCGTGTTTGCATAAAACAAATGAACAAGCTTAGGTTAAAAAAGCCTTGTCAATTTAAGAGTGGCAAGGCTTTTTTTATGCAAGAATCTCTCCAAAATATGGAATGCTAATAAAATAAGCGACGGGAGGGAATCTGTGTGGGACAGCTAACTTTTGATCCATTCATTCTGGAGATGGCGGAGTTTTTTAAACAACGGGTTTTTGGGAATTTATCTAAGACCATGAATGGAAGCATGCTATACCATTATACGTCCATGGAGACACTCAATAATATTTTGGACCGGGAGCGCTGCTTCTGGATTACGCGTGTCGATTTCATGAATGATTATAAAGAGATTTCTTATGTGAACGACATCGTCCGGAAAGTCATTGATGACCTGAAATACAGTCGTGAGAAGGATACGTTCCTTTCTCTGTTCCGCGAATTTGATACGACTGAGAGCTATTACAAAGCTTTAAACATTTTTGCTTTTTCTTTGACTGAGAATCCGGACTTGCTGCCATTGTGGAACGCATATGGTGCAGATGAAGGCTGCAATATTGGCATTGATGCGCAGAAATTTTTTAGTCAGACCTTCAATTCGCAAATTACCTTTGTTGGAAAGGTCATTTATGCCGAGGAGCAGCAAAAGCGAATTGTCAAAGAAGTAATGGAGAAGCTTTTGCAGCTTGCCAAGGAAACGAGGTTATCAGACGAGAGCTTTTCCAGAGCCATTCTTTTTACATTTGGGACATTGGGCTGCTTTATCAAACATCCTGCTTTTACCTGTGAGGAAGAATTCCGCTCGATTTTCATCCCGAAAGCGGAAGAGCACATACATTTTCGCGTCTCTAGAGGCGCGTTTATACCGTTTATCAAAGTGCCTGTGTATGCGAGGAACGAGGAAACAGGTGAAGATCAACTTCTTGTTCGAAAAATTACGATCGGACCGCGTACCAAATTGGACATCGTTAAATCAGGATTGGAATTTTATCTGTCAGTCAAAAAGTTAGCGGGAATTGAGCTGAGCACATCAAAGGCGCCGTTAAGGTTTTAATAAATTTGAAAAAGAGCGAATAGGCTCAAAGAAGCGTGCAAAGCGTAGTTAAAAATACCAGCCGAATCAGGAATTCCATCATGACCACTGCTCCTTTAAGATTTGACTTTTATAAGCCAAGTATAGCAAGAGATTGTTAACCACTAATGGAATCATTGTAAATTAATTGTCAATTTACTTGGAATCCTTAATGATTTTTTGAGCGAAAACTTGAAGTTGAAAAGGTAGAAGGGATGGTTCCACCTGATGTACAGCAGGAACCATCCCTATGATTATTTTACGTATCTGCGGGCACCGGAAAATTCCTTGATCCAGCCGGAGGCCACGATGTCGTCAATGCGAACGTGGGTAGATGAGTTCGGTGAGTGCAGCATTTTTCCATCGCCGATATAGACTCCGACGTGATGGACGCTGCCTTTGCCCCCATTGTAAGCGTAGAAGACCAGGTCACCCGGTTGAAGGTCATCCCAGGTAACAGGAGTTCCATATCTTGCCTGGACCGAAGAGTCTCTCGGTATGAAAATGCCATTTGCGGCGTGAATCGTGTAAGTAAACCCGGAACAGTCAAATCCGAATCCGGATGTACCGGCCCATAAGTAAGGGAGATTCATGAATTTTTTTCCGGTATTGACAATGTCATCTCCAGTTGGCTCAGGAATATCTTCTTGCGTATTATAGATAGCGACATCCGACTTTTTCAACCACTTCTTGCCATGACTTGGAGTGGCTACCAGTACTTCATTTTCAAATTCATGCATCACTGGAAGGCGGGTGTTGAAACTGATTTCAAGGAATGGTTCTGTCGCATGTTTATCGTTATATAACCAGGCTGTTGGCGATGTTATCAAGGCGAATGGGTGGTCTAGCTGATTTTCGTAACTTGGTTCCTTGGATAATTGGGCAGCCGGCATCCAACCCGGATAGCCTTCCGTATTCTTTGGAGTAAATTGATTGTGAACGGCTACCTTTACCCAATCTCCCTGTCTTTCAAGAACCGTCACAGGGGATCCATATAGGGCTTGTGTCTCTAATTTGCCGACAAGGCCAATCTTATCCTGATAAGTCATAGTGGAAGTCCACTTTCTCGGATCGGCCGGATTAGTGGTAGATGGCTCATCTACTTCTCTAGTAATATTGGGTTTTGACCAAACAGTTGCGACATTAACGTCTATGTAGTACGTATCAGCCCCTTTGTCCTGTGAAATGTTGACAGCAGAGTCCGTTGCTGTTGTCCAGCCCGATGTTAAAAGCAGTACACTGGCCAGAAGTAGTACAAATGCCAATCTTAATTTCAATGCAATCATCCTCTCTTTTTTTATTAGTCCTTAAGCCAACTATAATTGCAAGCGCTTTCACCAACATCCGCCAGATTTACCAATTTTATGAAGTGGATGCAGTTCTTTTGAATCATTTGGTAGCTGCTTAGCAGATTGAAAGATTGATAAACTAGGAGGCGGCAAGAAGAAGTGGAATCTTAGAAAATGCCTAATAGAAACAGCTATTGCAGGAAATAAAAACTGGCTCTCTTATGATTCTTTCTCCTTTGTGGTAAAATCGTTATATTAAATGCAGCAGAGAATCATCCACTGCTTCACCCTCGAGGAAGGAGCAATCCACTTGAACATAGAGTTAAATCATAAAATCATAACTGAAATGTGTGGTTCCGTCTCCTTCAAAAGAGGAGATTATTTTTATCGGACAAATAAAGTAACTTTTGAAAAATATAGCTCCAACTATTGGCAGGCGACTGTTGATGGTGATGAGGCTTTTCTTGTAGCAATCGAAACAGATGAGAACGGCAAAATTCGGGCGAAATGCAGCTGCCCGAAACTTACTTCTTTTAAAAAGGAATGTCAGCATGTTGCGGCTGTTTTACTTGCGATTTATGACCGCGGGCAACCTCGTCAGGAGCTGGCCGAAGGCTTGCTGACAATCTTCGACGAAAAGCCAATTCGCAACAGCGGCCACCAACGTCATTTTGAAAAAAGAACCGTGTTGGATGTGGGGTTAATCTGTAAACCCGTTGAAATTGGGAATGGGCAGTACATTATTGGTATTGAAATCGCCAAAGTGTACGACATCCGCGCATTTTTGGAACAGGTAAGAGACGGACGTTCGTTCCCGTTTCCTTACGACCCAAGCCTGCATTGTTTTCAGCAAGAGACCGATAGTGTCATCCAAGAACTCATCCATGTGATGCGTGATGAGCATGTTTTTGGCAAGCCTGAAGGAAACATGGACAAGAAAATACTGCCCATACCTTCGACTTCATGGGAACGGATACTGCCCTTACTTTTAAAAACACCAAACGTAAGGATTGAGCATGGAGGGCAATTATATGAGGGTTTGAGCTTGTCCGAAGGCGTTCTGCCCTTGCAGTTTGATTTTTCGAAAAAAGAATTGGTGATTACCGGTCTTGGGCGCTTGATCATCCTTGATTCCTATCGGTCAGTTCTTTATGCTGGAAAAATAAACCAATTAGAGGACCAAGACTATAAACGACTGCTGGAACTGAAGAAGATGCTCGCGGCAGCCGGAAGGAACGAAATTCCTATCCCGCCAAGCCAATTGCTGATTTTTATTGAAAAAATCGCGCCAGGTCTAAAAAGGCTGGGGCAGGTGAACATTGATGAGCAATTAAGGGAGCAGCTAAAGCCTGCCCCACTTGTGGCTAAGCTCTATCTCGACCGAGTGAAAAATCGCCTGCTCGCCGGCCTGGAATTCCACTATCAACATGTGATAATTAATCCATTGGAAGGACGGGAATTTCCGGCGGGCGTCATGGTGATGAGGGATGCGGCGAAGGAACAGCAAATTCTCGAAATCATGGATGAAAGTTCGTTTGCTAAGACCGATGGGGGCTACTTTTTGCAAAATGAAGAACTAGAATATGAGTTTCTGGTTCATGTTGTGCCAAAGCTGCAGAAGCTCGTGCAAATTTACGCCACAACCGCGGTCAGGAATCGAATTGTTCTTAAAGATGTTTTTCCGAAGATTAGAGTCAAGGTTAGAAAAGAGCGGACGAATTGGCTGGATTTCAAGTTTGAAATGAAGGGCATTTCCAATGAGGAAATCCGTGAGGTCCTGGCGGCGTTAGAGGAAAAGCGAAAGTATTACCGGCTTCCGAATGGCTCGTTGCTGTCGCTCCAGACGAGGGAATTCGAGGAGATCCAGCGGTATCTTAAGTCGCCGCTGTTACAGGATCAGGATTTGGCCGACGGATTGGCGCTGCCTGTCGAGAAATGCTTGCAGCTTCTTGATACGGTAGAGGTAAGTGATGCATTCAAACTGGAGGAATCGTTCCGTCAGTTTATGGACGAGCTGCGAAACCCCGGCAGGTTGGAGTTTGCGGTTCCTTCAGGTTTGGAGCCGATTCTGAAAGAGTATCAAAAGGTTGGATTCAAGTGGATGAAAACTCTGGCGTATTACGGATTTGGCGGGATTTTGGCAGATGATATGGGCTTGGGGAAAACGATCCAAAGTATCGCGTATATCGTTTCGGTTGTTGGTGAAGTCCGGGATGGCAAGCTGCCGGTGTTGGTGGTTTGTCCATCATCGGTGGTGTATAACTGGCTGAGTGAACTTGGGAAGTTTGCTCCGGACTTGCGGGCTGTTGTCATTGACGGAAGCAAGGATAAACGGTCGGAGCTTTTGGCCGATTTGGATGATGTTGATGTGCTGATTACCTCCTATCCGCTACTGCGCGGGGATATTAAATGGTTTGAAAAACAGACCTTTCATACAGTGTTCTTTGATGAGGCTCAAGCGTTCAAGAATCCGGTGACGCAAACGGCTAGGGCGGTTAAGAAACTCCAGGCGGGGCATCGGTTTGCATTAACCGGCACGCCCGTTGAGAATTCGGCGGAGGAGTTGTGGTCGATTTTTCATGTTGTCTTTCCGGAGTTATTCCTCGGGCTAAAGGAATTTAGCAGGCTTTCGAGGAAGAAGATTGCCCGTAGAATCCGGCCGTTCTTCTTGCGGAGGGTGAAGGAGGATGTGTTGGCCGAGCTGCCGGAAAAACGGGAGTTCCTCGAAACCGTCGAGCTGTATCCTGAACAAAAGAAGCTTTATGCTGCCTATTTGGCGAAACTGCGCCATGACACACTAAAGCATTTGGACAAAGATACCATCCGAAAAAATCGCATCAGAATCTTGGCGGGATTGACGCGACTGCGGCAGATTTGCTGCCACCCTGGTTTGTTTGTCGATGGCTATGATGGCGGTTCAACAAAATTTACGCAGTTGATGGAGATCCTGGATGAATCCCGGCTGTCAGGCCGGCGCGTACTGATCTTTTCGCAGTTTACGAAAATGCTTGAGATCATCGGGAGGACCTTAACGGCAAAGGGCCAGGCTTATTTTTACCTTGATGGCAGCACACCCTCTGAGGAACGAGTTGAGATTTGCGACCGGTTCAACCACGGAGAACGTGATTTATTTTTGATTTCCTTAAAGGCCGGCGGAACGGGCTTGAACTTGATGGGAGCCGACACGGTTATTTTGTATGACACCTGGTGGAATCCTGCGGTCGAGGAACAAGCAGCCGACCGCGCCCACCGTATGGGCCAGAAGAATGTCGTACAGGTCATTAAGCTGGTCGCCCGCGGAACCATCGAAGAAAAAATGAATGAGCTGCAGGACAAGAAGCGGCATCTAGTCGAGGATATCCTTGATTCCGATGAAAAAGTGTTGGGAGTTTTGACAGAAGAGGATATTCGGGAGATTTTGATGGTGTAGGGGAATGGGGGCTCCACTTCAGAAATGCCTAAATTGTTGTTGGCACTAGAATAACCTGAAAAATAATAAAGAAGTGTCGTCAAAAAGGCGCCTTGAGGACAAAACACCTTGAAAAAAAAGTCAAGTTGTCCTCAAGTTTTTTTCTCATAAGCTCTGTATTGCTGAATGTTGATTTCACTGTGTTTGATAAATAAGCGGAGGAATTCCGCTTATTTAGGGAAATACCTATATTTCCCTAAAAATAAGGGTAGTTTTTCCGCTTATATCATCTAAATCATTGAATTTAGTCTAATTTAGAGCAGATAACCGGAATATCTCCGCTTATTTCAGCCTTTTAAGCCTCAACTATATACATTAACCGGAAATTCTCCGTTTATGAATTCCCATACCTACCCGAGAGACAACAATGAATAATAACTGAGCCTTCTCACTTTAAGATAAAGCCGAAAACGCCTCCCCAGTTACTTTTTCCACAATCATCGAACGGCCCAGCTTCTCCTTTTCCTTAAACACAATGATATTCGTAAATTCAGCATAAAGTAGGGCACCTTTTGAAAATTGATCCAATGCACGATATTGATCCAAAGCTACTTCCACTTCAAAAAAATCATTCGTATCCAGTCGTCTTAGAACCGCCCGGACAGTTGAACCAACAGCGTGTACATGGGAAACTTCGGCCGCAACACTGTATCTCTTGGGAATTTTACTCAACAGGATCTCATGCGGCCTAATGTAACCGACTGCTTCTTCCTTATCACTTCCATTTGACAGGGCAGCGCCGCGGAATTCGTTGACCCGGCCTAAAAAGCTATACACAAAGGCATTTGCCGGTTTTTCATACACATCCTGAGGTGAGCCAATTTGTTCAATCCGTCCATGATTCATGACCACCACAGTATCCGCCATCTCAAGTGCTTCCTCTTGATCATGGGTAACAAACACAGTGGTAATGTTAAGCTTTTGATGGATTTCCCTTAACCAGTGCCGCAGCTCCTGGCGAACCTTAGCATCGAGTGCGCCGAATGGTTCATCCAGAAGCAGCACCTCCGGCTCAACCGCCAATGCCCGCGCCAAGGCAATTCGCTGCCGCTGTCCGCCTGAAAGCTGGGATGGATAGCGGTCGGCAACATGCTCCAATTGAACCAGCTTTAATAATTCGAATACTTTTTCCTGGATTTCCTTTTTCGAAGGGCGCCATTTCCGTGGCTTCACCTTCATCCCAAATGCGACATTTTCAAAAATCGTCATATGCTTAAACAGGGCATAATGCTGAAACACGAAGCCAACCTTGCGCTCTTTCACTGTTTTAGCAGTATAATCGACCTCATTGAAAAAAATCTTCCCTTTATCCAATCCTTCCAATCCGGCAATCATCCTTAACAAGGTGGTTTTGCCCGAGCCGGATGGCCCCAGTAATGCCACAAAGTCCCCGGTTGGAATTTTAAGGTTAATATCTTGAACGGCTGCTTGGGTGCCAAATACTTTGGTGACCCCATTGAGTGTAATCCCCATTTCCATCATCTCTCCCCATGATTATTTCTCTTTGTCTTCCATTCCACGATGCTTTTAAAAACAAGAGTAACAATAGCCAACAGCGCAAGCAGGGACGCCACGGCAAAGGCGGCCGAAAAATTGTACTCGTTATACAAGATTTCAACATGAAGTGGGACGGTGTTCGTTAGTCCGCGGATGTGACCGGACACAACCGAAACGGCACCGAACTCGCCCATGGCTCGGGCATTGCATAGAATGATGCCGTACAAAAGCCCCCACTTAATATTGGGCAGCGTTACCCGAAAAAACATCTGCAACCCGCTGGCACCGAGGGTCAGGGCGGCTTGCTCCTCCTCGGAACCTTGTTCCTGCATAATCGGGATTAACTCGCGGACCACAAATGGGAACGTGATAAAGAGGGTGGCAATAACAATTCCTGGTACCGCAAATATGATTTTCATATTGTTCGCTTCCAAAAACGGCCCAAGCACACCACTTGTTCCGAACAAAAGCACGAATACGAGACCGGCAATAACCGGAGACACCGCGAACGGGATATCAATTAAGGTAATCAAAATATTTTTCCCTTTAAAATTGAATTTCGTAATGCCCCATGCGGCTATGACCCCGAACAGCGTATTCACGGGTACGGCAATCAAGGCGGTAAGCAGGGTTAATTTGATTGCCGCCAATGCATCGGGTTCTATAATCGCCGCGAAGTATAGCCCGATTCCTTTTTTCAAGGCTTCCGAGAAAACGGCGAGCAGCGGAATGAAAATAAAGATGCCCAAAAAACTGAGGGCCACGCCAATCAACAGCCATTTCCTGATGGGAGCCAGCTTAAAGCTGCTGGCTCTTGTACTTGTTACTTCAACAAGATTACTAGTTTCCATGTGTGCAAAACCCCTCTAGGTCATTTGGTGTTTTTTCGCTGTCTTCCATTGCCAAAAATTTATTAAGAATAAGAGAATGAATGAGAAGATGAGCATAACCGCGGCAATAGCAGCAGCGCCGCCGTAGTTGTATTGCTCCAATTTTGTAATGATGAGCAGGGGGACGATTTCCGTTTTCATTGGCATATTGCCTGATATGAACACGACCGAACCGTATTCCCCCAATGCCCTGGCAAAGGCAAGGGCAAAGCCGGTTAAGATTGCCGGAAAAATCGCCGGAAAAATAACTTTGAAAAAAATCTGTCCCGAATGAGCACCAAGGGTTGCGGCGGCTTCTTCATATTGCTGATCCAGGTCCTGCAATACCGGCTGTACGGAACGGACGACAAAGGGGAGGCCGATAAACGTCAGTGCAATCATAATCCCGTACTGGGTGTAGGAAATCTTGATCCCCAGTTGGGCAAAATATTGCCCGAGCCAGCCGTTAGGCGCATAAATCGTCGTTAGGGCAATGCCGGCAACGGCTGTTGGCATGGCGAATGGCAAATCCACCAGCGCGTCAACGAACTTTTTACCAAAGAAGTTGTATCGCACCAATACCCAGGCAATGAGTGTTCCGAATATCGCATTCACAAGAGCGGCGATAAAGGAGGTGTAGAACGTTATTTTATAGGAAGCTACGACTCTTTCATCGGTTACAGTCTCCCATAATTCCGCCCAGCTGATGGTGGTTGCTTTTAAAAATAACACGGCAATTGGGATGAGGATCATCAGGCTTAAGTAGATGACGGTATATCCCATCGATAGCCCGAAACCTGGCAGCACTCGGTGGTGTTTGGATTGTTTAAACACGTGCAAGCCTCTCCATTCTAAATGTTTTCATTTATTGGCGCAGTCGAGGTTCGAGAAAGAGCCGCCGACTACGCCAATCCCTCCTATTAGACAAAATCCTCCTAAACTAAGGCTTATAAATCTGATCAAATATTCCCCCGTCATCAAAATGGATTTTTTGCGCTTTCTTCCATCCACCAAACACTTCATCGATGGTAAATAGCTTGATATCTGGAAACTGATCGGCATATTTGGCAGCTATATCCTCGTTCCGTGGGCGATAATAGTTTTTCGCGGCAATTTCCTGTCCTGCTTTACTATACAAATAGTCAAGATAAGCTTTGGCCACTTCTTCTGTTCCGTGTTTTTTTACAATACTGTCCACAACGGTTACAGGAGGCTCTGCCAAAATGCTGACGGATGGATTGACGATTTCAAATTTGTCCTTGCCAAGCTCGTTGATCGCGAGATAGGCCTCATTTTCCCAGGCAATCAAAACATCGCCGATGCCTCTTTCCACAAAGGTCGTCGTCGAACCGCGGGCACCCGAATCCAATACTGGAACGTTTTTAAACAGTTTTTCCACAAATTCTTTTGCCTTTTGTTCGTCACCGTTGCTTTGCTGGAGGGCATAGCCCCAGGCCGCCAAGTAATTCCATCTCGCCCCGCCGGAGGTTTTCGGATTTGGTGTAATCACGGACACATCTTTTTTCACTAGATCATCCCAATCCTTGATATTTTTTGGATTGCCTTTCCGGACCAGGAAGACGATGGTGGACGTATACGGTGAACTGTTGTCTGCGAGTCGCTCCTGCCATTTTTCATCCAGCTTGCCGGCATCGGCAATCGCATCGATATCATAGGCAAGGGCAAGTGTGACGATATCTGCCTCCAAGCCATCGATAACCGACCGAGACTGCTTGCCGGAGCCGCCATGAGATTGGTTAATCGTCACCTTTTGGCCTGTTTCTTTTTCCCAGTAGGCGGCAAAGCTTTTGTTAAATTCCTCATATAATTCTCGGGTTGGGTCATAGGAAACGTTTAATAATGTAACGGGTTCTTTTTTGTTCGCAGCTGCTTTTTTTGACGGTTCCGTGGAACTTTGGCTGGAGCATGCGGCCACCCCGGTTAATAATAAAATTGAAAAAAGTGTTATCCAGAATTTTTTTAGCATATTGATTCTCCTCTATTTGTTTTTTTGAGGGCTTTTTTCAATAAAAAAAGCCCATTAGTTATTGGATGCACATTGCCATGTACATTAACTAAGGGGCCTTCGGGTGACCGATCGGCAGCTAATCATTTTCATATCTTTCGTTGTTGGCTGGAACTTTGGCTGTTCGCTTTTTTTTGCAGCGGCAGCCGGTGTTTTTCCAAGCGGTCTATCTGGGTAATTTGTGAATCATGGACGGTAATTTGAATGGTTCCAAATTCCAACCCATTCAACAGGCTCGTGATTTTTTCCAGCACCTGCTGGTCAAGATGTCCTTTTAATGACAACTAAATCCTCTCCTTTTATTAGGCTAACTCGGTTTTCCAGCAAATCTTGGAGTGTCGTTTGCTCAAGAATATAAGCAATCGCATCTCGGATTAACGACCATAGCGGCTTTAATTGACATCCCTCCTCCAAAGGACATGGTTCATATTTGGTAATAGAGGCACATGACATGGGGGACAATGGGCCTTCCAATTCCCGGATGACTTCTCCCAAATTGATTTCGTTTGGCTGCTTGTAAAGCATGTAACCGCCTTTAGCGCCTCGTTTGCTGGTGAGATAGCCCAGTTTTTTGAGCTGGAGCAGGATCTGTTCCAGGTAATGAATGCTGACCAGTGTTTTTTCCGAAATTTCCTGAATCCCCATTACAGTCCCTTGATGATTCCCTAGCAACAGTAGGGCTCGCAGTGCATATTCTCCTTTACTCGACACCTTCATGGACATGCCTCCTAATGTTGAGTGTTTCAGTCAAGATTCATTGATAAGAATAGATTCCTATTAAACTTGAGTGTTTCAGTCAACATTCACTGATAAAAATTCATCCCGATGACGTGATGGGACAAGACTTGTTTACTAGGTATTAGTTTTTTATAAATATATGCAATGAATGGTTGAAGGACACTTATCCCACTCTTTGAGTGGGTTGTCTCAATAGCCCATTTATTTTTAAATCCCATTAACTCTATAGGATTACTTATTTAAAAATCATAATATGCCATTTGTTCAAAATCAAGAACTTTTTGAAATTTTTATCGACATAGGAAAAAGGAGGGAGGGGGAAGCAAAGAGGGTGCGCAGTGGTAAAAGCGAATTAATCTGTTAGTGCCAACCGGAGTCCAGTCCGGCAATCATCGACCAAATGCACATCGCCCCGATTTTCCCCATATAAAAGCAGCAAAAGGAGGGTGTATATGGCTTTGAAGCGGGCCATGCGTTTGATTTCTGGTTCTACCTCACCATACACCTGATAAAAGGATTTCCTGCCTTCAGCAGGTAAAAAACTATAAACAATCGACAGGTCCAGCGCCGGGTGGCCAATATGGGTATCGCCCCAATCAATCACGGCCGATACGCGGCCAGCTTCATCGACAAGCATATTGCGAATATGCAGATCACCATGAAGGAGTGCTTCGGTTTCATTCGTAAACGGCCTTCGAATGGACGAGAGGAAGCCCCCAATCCGTTTCATTTCATCATACCCCATCAGCCCTTTTGCCTTTTCCATATTCACCTCGAGCATTGGCTTTCTTTTTAGAAAATCAAGCCTGCCCAATTGGTCATGGGGAAGCCCCAGCTTTTCCGCTTCCGAGGCAGAAAAAGCATGCAATGTCTTTAAAAATTTGGCCAATGGTTCAACGGATAGCATTCGCTGTTCAAGCGTCAATCCCGTTGGCGTTACACCGCATAAGGGCTTATACCCGGCAAACGGCCATGGAAATGGTTCATCAGGAGTCCCGACAAAAAGAGGATTCGGTACCGGGATTGGCAGAAATGGCGCTATCCCTGGAAGCAGCTTGATTTCCGTCTCCAGCAAACCAGCTGCGATCTCCCTGCGGGGAAACCGAAAAACAAACTGCCCATTTACTAGATAGACGGAATTATCAAATCCTTCTCCCAGCACATGGGCTGTCACTGGTTTCAACTGCGGGAACTGACGACCAATCATCAACTCCGCTATGCTTTTAGAAACCTCAATCTCCGGAGACCACGGGTCATTCATCCAACGCACGCACCTATTCTATTAAGAAGTTGTAGTAGGATTATTTTTGCCCAAGTTCACTTCAAGTTTTTCACTTAAAAAGGTTGACCCCAAAATCAGGACACCGCCAACCATTTGCAGAACAGTCATACTCTCGCTTAAAAAGATCGCGGCGAAAATGACAGCTGATATCGGGTCAATGTAGCTGAGTACGGCTATAGTCTGCCCTTTTAACTGCTGAAGCGACGAAAAATATAAAAAATAGGCAAAACCCGTATGTACGATCCCGAGGATCAGGATGAACATAATCGAAGAGGAGTTTAACCCTGATAAATCCAGCTGTCCCCGTACTAAAATATAAGGAAGCAGGACAATGGCCGCTGTCATCAACTGTACAAGCGTGATTTCAAACCCCGATAAATTTTTAATAAATTTGTTCATTAAAATGACGCTGGCATAAAAGCCCGCCGCTAATAGGCCGTAGAAGATGCCGAGTCCGTGATTATAAGTGCCAGTTCCACCAACTGACCCGTTTTGGACGATCAAAAATAATCCGGCCATCGCCGCAAGGATGCAGCCCGCCTTCGCAAGGGTGATTTTTTCCTTCAAAATCCACGGGGCCAAAATCATCACAAACACCGGCGCAAAGTAATAGCTGATAGTGGCATTGGAGATGGTCGTGTACCGGTACGATTCAAAAAGAAAAATCCAATTTAGGCCGACCGCGCCCCCGGATAAAAGCAGCAAAACGGCATTTTTCTTTAACATTTTAACGGATACCTTGTGTTTGACCAGTAAACTGGCAACGAGTAGGAATAGGCTCCCGATAACGCCCCTTAAAAAGGCAATTTCGCTCGAACTCAGGTCGATATTTTTTACAAAAAGGCCAAGACTTCCAAAAATCAGCATGGCCGAAAGTAATTTTACTTTTCCATTCATGTTGAATAACAGCCCCTCGTGTATAAATCATTATGACCGGAACGTTTGCCGGACGGTTCCCTTGCCGTCCTTTACTTCGACCTCAGCAAATGCGCCATTGATAAACGTCATCTGCGGTGGTATGTGACCGCAATCGATATCGTAGATAATCGGAATTCCAAGTTCGTCGGCAAGATCTTTGTAAACATCCTCGACGTAGTAGTTTTTCACAGGTTTATTCGGATCCCTCCCAAACATCAGGCCGGAACAATGTTCAAACCAGCCTGCCAGTTTCATTTGGACCAGCGACCTGCGGAGGTCGGCCGTGTTTAATTCGCAATTCTCCAAATACCAAATTAGTTGCTCTCCGGGGATGTGCTCTTTTCTAAAACTGGCGACATCACCAAATGGTGTGCCAATTAGATGGCGGATAATGTCAATGCAGCCGCCAAGCAATCGGCCATGAATTTTCTCAGTCTGGCTAGAAACTGTTTTCCAAACAGTCGGCTCAGTTAAATGAAACACGCATGGCGACGGATTCGAATGATTCCACTCCTTTTGAAAGAGTTTCGAGGAGCGCTGGTCGATAGAATCTCCGGTGTTTGTTGATAAAACAGCCCGCCACGCCGCAGTTGTTTCGTCCGAATATTCTCCGCGTAAATCGATCAGGTTTGTCCCGTGGGCAGTAGCCATCCCGGTTTGTAATGTAATAGCTAGTAAAAGACCACTCACATCGGAGTAGCCTAATACCCACTTGGTTTTCATAGTTTCAAAGTCAAGGTGCTCAAGAATCTCGACTAATAGGTCACCGCCCCATGGAGGTAGGATGATGTCGATGTCATCGTTATCCATCATATCTTTAAATTCAGCGGCCCGTTTCAACGCGGGGGCAGATTTTGTTTTGTCTTCTGTCCAGACTGTTTCCCCGATGATTGTTTGAAACCCGTCCCGTTCAAGGCGATTACAGGCAAGCTTAACAAGATCATGCAATTCGGCTGGCACTCCGGATGAAGGCGCTGTTACGCCAATGGTTGCTGCCTGTTTTAAAAATGGATAGGTAATCATCGACATCCCCCTAAATGCTTTTAGATGATTTTATCAAAATTATGAATATTTATCAAAAAGCAGCGTAAAACCCCTAGCTTTAGATATGGGGATATAAGCTGTATTTTTTTGCTTATTTTTCAATAAAACAACCAGGTCTTACTATACATTTAGTCTAATCACTGCTATAATAAAAACCGAACATTTGTTCTGGTTGCGAGGGAGGTGAAGACTATGTATAGTTCCTATAAAATACACATTCATCCTGAACATGAGTTGTTCGGTTACTGTGATTCGCTTTGTTTTAAGGCGAAAAACTTGTACAACATTACCAATTACTATATTCGTCAGGTATATACAGCATTAAAAAAGGAAATTAAAAATGAAAATCAACTTCAAGTGTTACAAGATATTGAAACCTATTTGCCTCAAATGAATGAAATTCGTCTAAAAAGCTATGAAAAAGCAAAAGCAAAACCGATGAATGTAGACAAAGAAGGAAAAATAATAGAGCCAAAGTTGAAGCTTTTTGAAATGCCATCCCAAGAAAAATCCTTCATTGGATATACCTTTGTAGAAGCTTTATTTAAGATTATGAAACAGACCGATTACACCTCAATGCCCTCTCAGTCCAATCAACAGACAATGAAGAAAGTATATGATGATTGGAAAAGCTATTTTGAAGCCTCTAAGAAATATAAAATCCATCCCGAAAGCTTTTCCGGTAAACCAAAAATCCCAAAATATAAACCGAAGAATAGCCGCACAACCTGTTATCTGACGAATCAAATTACGGATATAAAAGAGGGGAATAGGTTGAAATTACCTGGAACCCCTCTTCTATTAAAACTTGGCAAGATTGTTCAATCTGAAGGGGAATTACAACAGGTTCGAATCGTACCGTCCTATGGCCGCTATGTAGTAGAGATTGTTTTTAAAAGTGAACAGGAAAAGGAAATCAAAAGAACTGAAAAACAAAAAAATGAATTTATATTTACTCCCAAACGGGTAATGGGTATTGATTTAGGAGTCGATAACCTGGCAACTATCGTCGATAACACGGGGCGTCAGCCTCTGCTTATCAAAGGCACATGGTTAAAATCCCTTAATCAATACTATAACAAATTAAGGGCCAATTACATGTGTGTTATAAGAAATGGGAAGGACCCAAAAGAAGGGATATTTACTACCAATCGCTTAATTTCCTTGGATAGAAAAAGGAATAATCGTGTCATGGATTTTTTACATAAAGCCAGTGCAAAAGTGGTGGAGATTGCCGTAGAAAGAACGATTGATACCATCATTATAGGTAGAAATGTTGGTTGGAAATCGGAGGTAGAAATGAAAAAGTCAGATAAGCAGACCTTCATCCAAATTCCGTATGCGACGTTCATAGAAATGATTCGATACAAGGCTGAACGGAAAGGAATTCAAGTCATTGACCGTGAAGAAAGCTATACCTCCAAGTCTAGCTTTTTGGACAATGATGCAATTCCAACCTATGGGGATGATACCCATCCATATTTTAGTGGGTATCGGTGTAGCAGAGCTTTTTACAAAATTAAAGGGTCTAACGTTCTTATTCATGCAGATGTAAATGGCGCTTTTAATATTGTTCGCAAACATGTAAAGCAGGCATTTGAAGGACTAGAAAGAAAGCAGTTCCTTCAAGCCCCAAAGAAAATCATTATAATGGAGAAAAAACATGAAAAGCTGAAGGCTGCGGCCTGATGTATTAGCGGGACTAGTGGTAGCCCACGTAAAGACAATGGGCTTTTAAAGCCTAATCTTTCGAAACCCCTAACTTTAGTTATGGGGATACTCATATACCTAGAAAACTTCTATTTTTAAAAGGGAATAGGGAAGGGGTTATAGAATTCAATTATCAAGAGGGGATATCGTTTTGTCATGGAGCAGCGTGCCTTTGGAAAAGGCGAGCATGAAGAGTATGTTACGCTACGATTTTGCCGAAAAATATAAAAGGCGAACAGTGACGGAACTGTTCGCCTTTTATCAAATCCCCAAGAAATTCAATGATTGGTTAAGCCCTTCTAAAGCAAAGCTGCTTAAATAGTGAAACACAAAGAGGGCAATAATGGGTGAAAAATCAATCGGCCCGAGCGGAGGGATGAACTTTCTAAAGAATCCTAAATAGGGTTCAACCAATTTGCCAATCCCCTGGCCCACCTTCGAGGTTTGAAATCCAGGAAACCATGACCCGAAAATGGCGATGATAATCATCCAATAATAAATATCAAATGCATATTGTCCAAGTTGTAAAATGTTTATACCCAATAAAATCTCCTGCCTATTCTAGTATTGAATATTATATACGTTTGTCATTTTAGATGGTTTCATAGTATTTTATACTAGTCCCCGATAGAATTGCAAAAATAATGCTATGGGGATGCAGGTGCTATCATAAAAATTATAGTATACTATTGGATAGATTTTTTTTAGAGGACGTGTCAAGATGTCGAATCCTACAACAATCAATAAATATGGGGCGGATTGCCAGAATTGCTTCGGGTTGTGCTGTGTGGCGCTTCCTTATGCAAAGTCGGCTGATTTCGCTTTTGATAAAAACGGAGGAACCCCTTGCAAAAATCTTCAGTCTGACTATCGCTGCCGGATTCACCAAGATCTCAGAAAAGAAGGGTTTCGCGGCTGTACCGTATATGAATGCTTTGGTGCTGGGCAGAAGGTGTCGCAGACCACTTATGGCGGCAACGATTGGCGGGAGAATCCTGATTCAGCAAAAGAAATGTTCGAGGTCTTTCAGATTATGCAGCAGCTTCACGAGATCCTTTATTATTTGAATGAGGCGCTTCATTTGGAGGCCGCCCGGTCCATTCATAAGGAATTGCAGGCTGCTTTGGAAGAAACGGAAAATCTCACAACGATAAGCCCAGCGGCCATTCTAGACCTAGATGTTCCGGTACACCGGGCGAAAGTAAATGAGTTACTTTTAAAAACTAGTGATTTGGTCCGTGCAAAAGTTACAACTCAAAAAAATAAGAAAATCGGCCGGGGAATGGACTTGCTAGGGGCCAAGTTAAGAAAGGCTGACCTAAGAGGAGCGAATCTAAGAGGGGTGCTCCTGATTGCGGCAGACCTGCGGGAAGCCGATTTGCGATTTGCCGACATGATTGGGGCGGATTTAAGGGACACGAACTTATCCGGAGCCGACCTTACCGGAAGCCTCTTTTTGACGCAGGCTCAGTTGAATGCAGCCCGTGGCGATGGTCGGACAAAATTGCCGGCACATTTGCGGACGCCTGACCATTGGAAATAACCTGTTCGCGGATATATTCGAATGATCGCGGATATATTGGAAAAATCGCAGATATATTCAATTTTCCGCGGATATATTGAAATTACTGCAGATATATCCAATTTTTCCGCGGATATATTCTCTCAGGTCCCAGACCAACCCCACAATCCACACAAAAAAGCCCCGTTTCCGCATGGACAACAGGGCTTTTTTTTAAAAACAAACCTATTCACTTACCGGTTTCTTCAAAATTCCCAATAATACCGCTGAAACAACCGCACCAACGACTACCGCTACCAAATACATCAACCAGTTGCCATCAACCAACGGCATGACAAATACTCCGCCGTGCGGCGCACGAAGTCCAATCCCGAACAACATCGATAATGCACCGGCAACAGCTGATCCGGCCATTACAGATGGGATGACGCGAAGCGGGTCGGCAGCCGCAAATGGAATCGCGCCTTCCGTAATAAACGATAATCCCATGATATAGTTGACGCGACCAGCAGCTCGGTCCTGAACGCTAAACTTTTTCTTAAACAGAGTAGTCGCAAGGGCAATGCCTAAAGGAGGAACCATTCCTGCCGCCATAATCGCAGCCATTGGCTCGTATACTCCGTTTGCAATTAACCCGGTTCCAAACACATAAGCTGCTTTGTTGACAGGGCCGCCCATGTCAAACGACATCATTAAACCTAATACAATGCCAAGTAATACTGCATTTCCTGTTCCAAGACCGGATAACCACTCAGAAATCCCGGTATTTAACGCACCAACAGGTTTGTTGACAACAAAGACCATAATGAACCCAGTAATCGCAATCCCTAATAACGGATACAACAAAATGGTCTTAATCCCTTCAAGTGAAGTAGGAAGTCCAGCCAGCAGCTTTTTCAAGCCAACGACGACATAACCAGCCAAGAAACCGGCCACAAGTCCGCCAAGGAAGCCAGCACCACCGCTAGCTGCGAGCGCTCCGCCGACCATACCTGCCGCAAAACCAGGGCGATCAGCGATACTCATCGCGATAAATCCAGCCAACACCGGAACCATTAAGGCAAAGGCATTTCCGCCACCGATTTTCATTAACGCTTCGGCAATGACATTATAAGAAGGATCATCTGGATTGGCGGAATTAAAGCCCCAAAGGAAGCTGATCGCGATTAAAATACCGCCTCCGACCACGAACGGAAGCATATTGGAGACACCGTTCATCAAATGCTTGTAGATGGTCGAACCAATGCTGCGGCCGCCTTGATCGGATTCATTTTTGGAGGACTGGCCAGTGCCGTGATAAACAGGTGCATCCTGATTTAATGCCCGCTCTATCAGTTGCTGCGGCTTACGAATCCCGTCCGCAACGGGAACTTCAATGACATGCTTGCCATTAAATCGGTTCATTTCCACTTTTGTATCGGCAGCCACAATGACCGCTGTCGCATTTTCAATTTCATCGGCTGTCAGGACGTTTTTCGCGCCACCTGAGCCGTTTGTTTCGACTTTTATATCAATACCCATTTCAGCGGCTTTGGATTTTAATGAATCCGCGGACATATACGTGTGGGCAATCCCGGTAGGGCAGGCGGTAACAGCCACGATGAATTGCTTCTTGCCGGCCATTGATTGCTCTTCTTCTTCATCTTCCTGGTCATGCGCGTTGATAATCGCCAAAACCTCATCTTCAGATGCAGCCGTTAAAAGCTGGTTTCGAACCTCTTCTTTTAATAGAATCGTCGACAAGCGGGACAGAGCTTCTAAGTGTGTATTGTTTGCTCCTTCTGTAGCCGCAATCATAAAGAATAGGTGGGCTGGCTGCCCGTCGAGTGATTCGTAATTGACACCGCCAGTCGATCGTCCAAAGGCAATCGCTGCCTGTTTGACTGCCTTTGTTTTTGCATGGGGAATGGCGATGCCTTCGCCGATTCCGGTGGTGCTTTGTGCTTCACGATTTAAAATGGCTTGTTTAAATTGGGACCTGTTGGCTAATTTGCCTGCAGCGTCTAACACTGTAACCAGTTCTTCAATCACATCCGCTTTTTGCGAACTGTTTAAAGCGAGGTTGATCGTTTGTTTCGTTAATAGCTCTGTTATTCTCATAATGGTTCTCCTCTATTAAAAGATCTGTCTTAATTGTACTTGCGGCAGTAAATCTTCCATTTGCTCGCGGGTACATAACCCGATGGAAAAAGCAGTCGCACTGCCAGTTGCCACGCTGATTCGGAACGCCTCTTCAATGGAATTTTTGCTTTGATAGGTTGCAATAAATCCAGCCACCATCGAATCCCCTGCACCAACTGAGCTTTTTACTTCTCCTTTTGGCACAGTGGCCATGTAGGCTGCATCTTTCGTAATCAACACCGCGCCATTGCCGGCAAGGGAAACAATTACATTTTGAGCGCCCTGTTTAATCAGCTCTTTCGCGTAAGGAATGGCTTCTTCACAGGTGTTGATGTCGACCCCGAACAAGTCGCCAAGTTCATGATGATTCGGCTTAATCAGAAACGGCTTTAAAGGGAGAACTCTTTTTAAAAGTTCACCTTCAGCATCGACGACAAACTTGGTTCCGTTTTCATCGCAAATTTTCGCAAGCGCTTCGTACGTGCTCTTCGGCATGGAGGCGGGGATGCTTCCAGCCAAAACAAGAGTATCCTTATCTGTCAGTGCGCGAATTTTCGCCTTTAACGCTTCGAAATTTTCTTCTGTAATGGCAGGGCCTGTGGCGTTAACTTCTGTTTCGCTATCTGCCTTAAGCTTGACGTTGATGCGGGTATCTTCCGCGACTTTGACAAAATCTGTGTCAATCTTTAATTCTTTTAAAAAACTTTTCACATAATCACCGGTAAAGCCACCAATAAACCCCAGTGCTATACTGTCAACGTCCAATCTCTTTAATACCTGGGAGACATTAATGCCCTTACCGCCAGGTAACTTGGTTTCATTTTTCGTTCTATTTAATTCACCCACCTTGACTTGGTCAAGTTCGACAATGTAATCAAGCGATGGGTTTAACGTAACTGTGTAAATCATGCTGATACCACCTTTATGTTTGTCTTGCTGTGGAAGTGCTCTTTCAAGTCAGGGTCCAAATCATTCGTTATGATGGCTGCCGCGTGTATATCGGCAATTTTTGAAAAAGCAATCTCGGAAAACTTCGATTCATCCGCGAGAATAAAGGCTTCGCGGGATAACGAAATCGCTTTTTGTTTGATCTGCGCTTCCTCGGGGTCCGGGGTGGTGTAGCCAAATTGCGGGTGAATCCCATTGGCGCCCATGAAGCATTTATCAAATCGGTAATACTCGAGGCTTTCCAAGGCCCCTCGGCCAATCATCGCTTTTGTGGTCGGCTTGCAATGGCCTCCAATTAAAAAGGTTTTGATCTTTTTATCCAGCAGTTCATTGGCATGCATCAGGCCGTTCGTGACGACGACAATGTCCTCCGGCAGAAACGGAATTATCTCAAATACCGTAGAACCCGCATCGAGGTATATGCAATCTCCTGCTTCAACCAAACCTCCGGCATATTGGGCAATTGCCTTTTTGGCTTGAAGGTTTTTGGAGGATTTTTCTGTCATGCTTGGTTCCTGAAGCTTGCCTTGCAATCTCGCTGCTCCGCCATGAACCCGCTTGAGAAATTTCCCTTGTTCCAATTGAATCAAATCACGGCGAATTGTTGACTCGGAAGAGTTCGTTAATTCAATAAGCTCCTGAAGCTTGACCGTGTTCTTTGACTTCAATGCTTCTAATATGATTTGATGGCGTTCTGGCTCCAACAAAAGTATCGCCTCCTAAAACGCTTTCACTTAATAAACTTATTTTACTGCTGAATCCATTTAAAATCAATCATAAACATTCGCAAACAATCATTACCATTCAAAAACTGTCGCAGAAACGACGAATCTTGTTTATTTTTCCTGATTCAAACAAGCCTATGAGTCTTCGAAACAGATTTATAGCAAAAAAAAATAAGCCGAAAGTTTACGGCTTATGTCATTACTTTTTTTTCTTTTTTGGATCAACAGCAGGCTGGTTTTTCTTTAGGGATTCCAATGTCACTAGGACATGGAAATGTTTATCATCAATCTGTTTTACGGCTGTCACCTTGGCTTTCCTTCCTTTAATTTTTAAATCTGTGCCAACTGCGGGAACGTTTTTTAGCAGCTGCGTTAATAACGCATTTTTGTTTTCAAAAAAATGAACAGCAAACATCGGCCTCACCCTTTTTTCTATAGAGTTATAGAAAATATATGAGGTTATTTAACATTCGATAACAGGCTTTGGATTTTTTCTACTGTCAGGCTGTAATGTCACAAACCTCGACCTTGATTATGGCTATGACCAGAGTTTTATCAAACTATTTTAATACCAGTAAAATAATGCTCCAAAGCGCTCCCGATTAAAACCTCAAGCGAATCTTCCCCATTTGAAATCACCCAACTGACTAATCCACCTAAATAGATATTGAAAATATCCCTTGCAATCTCATCAGCGGGAATATTCATGGTGACCATTTGATTTTCCTGCCCAAACTCAAGTACGTCTTTCGTGATTGATTGAAAAATAGTCGACATTCTCATAAGTAATTGTTTGTAATCTGCACTAATGGTAACTAAATGCATCAAATTTTGCGTCAACACATTGGTACTATGCAAATTTGTTGCCATATGCATGATGCCTTCCCTTAAATTTGCGAATAAATCCCCTTGGCTATTTAGTTGCTCCTTCATATATAACTCAAATGCTTCTAACTGCTGAAGGTCAAATTCGTATAAAATTTGTTCTTTTGATCTGAAGTAGGCAAAAAAGGTCGGCTTGCTCACCCCAGCCTTTTTGGCAATTTCATCAATTGTAGTCTTCTGGTATTCTTGCTGTTTAAAAAGCTCTATAGCCGAAGTGATAAGCAGGTTTCTCGTATATTCTTTGTTTTGTTCTCGTCTCAAAAAAATCCACCTCATTTTGGAAAAATTTATCTTTACAAAATATGGATAACAATCTATATTTTAAATAGTAAAACAATTTTAACTGTAAGTAAAGTTTTATGGAGATAGGTGGGAGAATATGAAAAATAAGCTTTGGATCATCCTATTGATTTTGCTTAGCCGTACGATATTTGCTGTTATTTTTCAAGGGATCGTAGCACTGGGGTTTCATTTGGATTACTTGGCTGCTGGGAGATGGTGGACAGTCTATGGTTCGATGATTGACTTTGCCTGTTTAGGTTTAATGTTATGGGTGGTTAGGAGAGAAGGGATAGAGTTTAGATCTTTAGTCGGGTATTCACCCGGGGATTTAAAACGCGACTTAAAGCTGTCGGGCCTTGTTCTCATTGTAGTGATGCCTCTAACGGTTTTATGGGCGACGCTGATATCTCTTCTTTTATTTGGGAAAGCTGCTGCCCCCATCGTAGCAGGCCCGCTTCCGCTTTGGGGGGCCATTTACAGTGTGATAATTTGGCCGATTGGCTGGGCGATTATGGAACAGATCATTTATATGGGTTATTGTCTGCCCAAGTTGGAGGAGGTTTTCCACAACAAAGTAATTCCTGTTTCTATCGTGATGTTTTTTTGGGCACTGCAGCACATCGCACTGCCGGTAACATATGACATGAACTATTCACTTTATCGCTTTTTAACCGTTATCCCCATGGTCTTCATTCCGATTGTTTATTTAAGAACACGCCGACTTGTTCCCCTCATCATTGCTCACGGTATATTTGACATGACATCCGCCATTTCATTTTACTTTTTGCCAAATTAATTCATTTTAAGGGAGTGATCTTGTATGTACAAAACAATCGTAAGCTTGTTATGCTGGACAGCCATTTTATCTGGAATTCTTCTGATTACTGCCCATCTATTAAATTATGGCTCTATGGAATATGGGACAGTTTTCGGTAATTTATTGATTTTTACTGCACATGCACTATTGGTTTTCACCTTTTTTGCCGTTTATATGTTTCAGGGGGAAAGAAATGGCTTAACGGGCCTATTGGCCATGATTTTCGGGGTTGCTGGAAATATCATTGTAACGGCCATCGTCTTTGTGGAAATAGCCCAGGCATCGTTGGGGGATGTTGGTGAAGTATTCAGCTCGCCGGCTATCCAGCCAATCTATATATTTGGCCCGCTGTTATTTGTCATCGGGATGATTTTGTTGGGAATTTCGCTTATCCGTGGAAAGATACTGCCTGCATATTCGGGCTATTTTTTATTAGCAGGTACGATAATCTTCGCTTTAGCCTCTGTATTTCCTGGCTTTCAATCCATGATAGAAATTGTTGGTTCCCTTTTTACGGGTGCGGGCTTCATTATCATTGGTATTCAAGCGGCCAAAAGACCTGCTGCTTCTAATAAAACCGACGCGATTTTTTGAAAAAGGAAGACCATGCTGTCGGCGGGATCTGTTGCAGTCATCAATATTTTTACAAAAAAGTTCCACTTATTTCATAAAACACCTTGTAAAACTAACAGTTGTTAGCTATAATCTCAATATAACTAACGAACGTTAGTAGGTGGAAGGGTGAAAAATATGATAAAAAGGCTTATTGGCGGGTACATCCCGCCTTACCGGGATAAACAAGGCCATCAGGAGCCAAATAGCATTTCATCTTTGGAAAAAGTACAACTTGGCGGGGTAGACCAGTGGATTACGATTCGCGGCCGAAACAAGGAGCTGCCGATTCTGTTATTCCTTCACGGAGGTCCGGGAAGCCCCCAAACAGGAGCACAGCAAAAATATAATCGTGAACTGGAAGATCATTATTTGGTGGTTAACTGGGATCAAAGAGGTTCGGGGAAATCTTTTTCTCCTGAGGTAACCGCCGAAACGATGAATTTGAATCAAATGCTTGGTGATGCACATGAGCTTGTCCATTATCTTATGAAGAAATTCCAACAGCCAAAAATCTTTCTCATGGGGCAATCCATCGGTTCGCTGTACGGGCTGTTGTTTGCCCACAGGCATCCGGACCTCCTGCATGCTTTTGTCGCGATCAATCCGCCGATCAACCGCAGCGTTGAAGAGCAGACATCTTACGAATTTGCCTTGGAGACTGCTAAAAACAAGGGCATTAAAAAAGCGATCCAGGAGCTTGAGGGAGTCGGCTTTCCTGCTGGCGGCGTATACAAAAAAATCGATGACATGGTGATTCAGCGGAAATGGCTGACCAAGTTCAATGGCGTTTCTTTTAGGAAAAATGCGGCGTTCATTAATATGCATTACCTAATGAGCCATCATCTGACCTTTAAGGAAAAATTGTCATTTATGAAAGGGTTTGGTTTTTCCGCGACCAATCTGTGGAATGAGCTCACTTCCATTAATTTCTTTACTTTGGTACCTGAGCTCAAGGTGCCGGTATTCTTTATCGCCGGCCGGCATGATAGAATTATTCCTATAGATTTGGTGGAGCAGTATGTTGATTTTGTAGAAGCTCCAGAGAAACACCTTGTCATTCTGGAAGAATCCGGCCATCTTGCTATCTTTGAAGAGCCGGAAAAATTTAATGATGTATTAATCAAGCAGGTACTGCCGTTATATTCGCAAACCCAGCAAGAAAGGAGACCCAAGAACGTAATATGACGAAAACGATCTCAACAAAGGACAAAATATTAGACGTAGCCATCGATTTATTTTCTCAAAAAGGATACAGCGGTGTTTCGATTCGCGAAATTACCAGGGAAGTGGGGATTAAGGAAAGCTCGCTTTACAACCACTTTCAGAATAAGGACGAAATCATAACGACGATATTTTCAATGTTTCAAGAGGAATTGGCCAAGACGCTGCCGCCGATTGAGGTACTTGATGTTATTCTCGACAACTCCAGCATCGAGCAGTTTTTCGCCAAAGGCTTTGAGAACTTTAAGGAACATATTGATCAGCCCGTTAACGAGAAACTATGGCGGATTCTGTACATCGAGCATTATCGCAATACCCAGGCAAGAGAGCTGTTTTTGAATGACATCATTAAGAAGACACTCGATTTCCTTGAAGTTGTCTTTGAAAAATTGATTGCGTTAGGAAAAGTAAAGCAAATCGACCCGTCGCTGCTGGCGGCGGAATACCAGTATCCGATGTTTTCGATGCTTGCCGAATATAACATGCTTCGATTTGACGGGAAGGATACGAGTCTAATTGAAAAGCGGATGAAAGACCATTTGGTGTTTTTGCTTGGTATTATTAAGGTGGCAGAGGCAGAATAAATATGGATTGTTATAAACGATCTTAAATGCCTTTGAGGACCCTTCTGTTCAAAAGCCAAAGAGGTTTGTCCTCAAAGCGGATCCTTGAGGACACTTTGGGTGAAAAACAAAACCGTACTGTCCTCATGGAAGGTTCATGAGGACAGTTCGAATGAAAAACCAAAGCCGTTTGTCCTCATAGAAGGTTCATGAGGACAGTTCGGATGAAAAACCAAAGCCGTTTGTCCTCATGGAAGGTTCATGAGGACAGTTCGAATGAAAAACCAAAGCATTTTGTCCTCATGGAAGGTTCATGAGGACAGTTCAAATGAAAAATCAAAGCATTTTGTCCTCATGGAAGATTCATGAGGACAGTTCGAATGAAAAACTTAAAATCTTGTCCTCAAAGCGGATCCTTAGGGACAATTAGATTGAAAAAATAAAACAGTTTGTATTTTTTTGATACCCCCAGGACCCTAATTATAAAAAAACAAAAAGGTAACTAAAATGAAACCAACTCAATCATTTAGGATCGCGATCGGTCTATCCCAACTCCTATTCACAGCCTTACTCCCTATTTGGTTAAAGCTACTATCTTACTTACATCCGGTTGTTTTGCCGGTTGTTTGGATATGCGTAACCCTTTTTGTGTTTTTCGCAGTCTATTATCTTCGAAAAGAAAGCATTCATATACATGCCTTTATTATAAAAATGGCTCTATCCCTTTATAGTCTGGGCCTTTTCATTTTGCTGTTCTTCCGTCCTGCAAATCAAGAATACACAGAAATAAACTTGATTCCCTTTCGAACAATTATCCATTTTCTTTCCGAACAAGGAAACTTCCTCATCGCTTTTTATAATATAACAGCCAATATTCTTCTTTTTATCCCATACGGCATTGCTGCTTTAATGCTTTACAAAAATCTATCAAAGGCTCGAAGATTCCTTACACCTCTTGTTGTCATTCTACTGATTGAAACGGCCCAGCATCTGACAAAACGGGGGAGTATGGACATTGATGATTTAATCCTGAACCTGCTGGGAGTATGGCTAGGTTATCTGCTTTATCCGTACATCAATAAAGTAATAAAAACATGTTGATTAGAATCAAAGTGTTCTCAAATTCCGCAAACATGCCAACTTGATATTATTAAACTAATTTTAGCAATATTACCAATTTGTGCTAAAATGGAAGGGAAATTTATAAACGAGGTGTTTGCTAATAAATGCCTATTTAAATAGCAAATTACTAAATAGAGGGGAAATCTTGTGGAAAGCTTACCATGTCAAGGCTGCAGGGGCCTATGCTGCGGCCCGGTTTCCATTACGGAGAGGGAATGGAAAATAATTAAGAAAAAAGTAAAATCAATGCCAAGGTTGAAACGTCAGGAACTTGAAAGCCAAACGAGATTTTACGGGACCTGTATTTTTTACGACATGGAAAATGACAAGTGCGGCATCTATTCGGCGCGTCCGGATGTATGCCAGAAGTTCGGCTATTACAAGGGGCTTGCCTGTTTCCGCAAGCCTGAATTAGCGACGAAAAATTTGCCTGTTAATAACGAAAGATACATAGGGACATTGTCGGTTGATTTTACGTGGAAGGATTTACATTAAATGCAAGTACCTGCGATGGTTAATGAGGTTTTGGATACATATTTCAGTTTGATTGATTCAAGATGTCCGAATTTGCTAGAGTCCTATTATATTTATGGTTCTGTTTCGATGGGGGCGTTCGACTCCGGTTCAAGTGATATTGATTTCTTTGCGGTTGTGAAACGGTCCCTTACGGAAAAGGATGTTGATGTTTTAAAACTGATTCATTCCGAGGTTCAAGGGAAATTCCTAAGGTTGTTTTTGGATGGAATGTATGTGGCGGCAGGTGATTTAAGCGGAAATGCAGATGCCGTTGGACTGTACTTTAATGAAGGAAAACTGCAGGGATATAAGCCGTTTATTAAGGACCATATCGATGCCTTCCAGATTATAAAATACGGGATCGTGATGAAGGGCGATCCTGGAAAGTATGGCCTTACCGTTGATTGGGATCTTTTGCTTGAGAATATGTTAACTAATCTTAACACCTACTGGGTTGGCTGGAAGAAACGCTGTGAAAAGGTGGGGTCCCTCGATTATTTAGGCATGTTATTCAGTTTAGAGTCAATAGAATGGGGCGTTTTGGGAGTAACTCGCATTTATTATACCCTTAGGGAAAAGGACATTACCTCTAAGGTCGGGGCAGGGGAGTATGCCCTCCATACCCTACCGTCCAAGTGGCATCGAATTATCAACGAATCGATGGGATTAAGGAAGAATATCAAAAAGTCCTACTACCATTCAGTCTTTGAAAGGCGCAGGGATGCTTTGAATTATATGGAGTTCATAATCCAAGAGTGCAATGATTTTTATTAAAATTAATGTTTCCTGTGCTAGCTTGAGAGGTTATGTCCTTCGTCAGCATTCTATTAGACACTTTATCTGATGTCCGTGCCGAAAGTATCTAATAGACTGGTTCTAAAAGACAGTTTGCCGAAGGTGCGTACCAAAAGTGTCTAATAGACTAGCTCTAAAAGACACTTTACTAGCTCTCTAGCCCAAAAGTGTCTAATAGATCGCGTCTAAAATTTTCCGTTATACATACGAATAATAGGAGGAATTTATCATGAAATCAGCATTAATTCTCGGAGGAACACAATTTGTCGGCAAGCGCTTGGTGCAATTATTAATAGATGAAGGGATCGAGGTGACGATTGCAACGAGGGGGCTGACAGCCGACCCTTTTGGAGACAGGATATCTAGACTCAAAATCGACCGCGAGGATGCCGACACATTAAACCAAGCCTTTTACGGCAAGGAATGGGATGTTGTCTTTGATCAAACCTGCTACTCTTCCCAGGAAGCCCAAAGCACGCTGCAGGCCCTAAATGGAAAAATCAAAAAATATATTTTTACCTCGAGCCAGGCCGTCTATGATTTTGGGACCCTTCATAAAGAAGAGAACTTTGACCCCAAAACATTCAAGCCCGTTTTAAAAAATCGCCGGGAGTACCCTGGCTATGTCGGCTACCAAGAGGCAAAGCGAGCTGCAGAAGCTATACTTTTTCAACATGCACAAGTTCCCGTTGTCGCTGTGCGCTTCTCCATCATTGTCGGTAAGGACGATTTCACCAACCGCTTAAAGTTTCATGTCGACCATATAACCAATAAAAAACCAATGTTCATCGAAAATCCCGACATGAGATATGGTTTCATAGATTCAGAAGAAGCAGCACTGTTTCTGCTGAATATCGCCAAGTCCGGCTACCAAGGAGCGATTAATCCGGGCTCAAGCGGCGACATCAGTTTGAGTGAATTAGTGGCGTTAATCGAAACAATAACTGAAACAAAAGCAACCTTAAGCCCAGATGGAGACCCATCGCCATATAACCTGCCGGGGTCATGGTCAACGGACACCAGTCTTGCCGAGTCAATAGGGCACAAGTTTACACCAATAAATGAATTGTTGGAGGAATTGATTGTTTACTATTCTAAAGGGCGGTCAACTACCCCACGCAAGGCGGGGACTTGTGATAAGCAAGTCCACAGTTGACCAGTTTCAGTTCCCATTGGGTACTACGTTGGTTCGGTCATCATACCCAAGGATGCTTCTCTAGTCCTTGGCTCTATGGAATCTCATTAAAAGCAAGCGGGGGTGTTAGCGAGCGGTGTGGGATTCACGACAAGCCTTACCAACCTTAACGAAGGGAACAGCCTTACGGTTGTGTTACCCGTGCAAACGGAGGAAGATTCACAATCTAAAAAAAGAGCCCGTCGTTCTTATAGACGGTCAAGACGGAATCGCAAGACCCGTTACCGTCAAGCCCGATTCCTGAACCGCAAACGTCCTGAAGGGTGGCTCCCGCCTTCTTTAATGGCAAGAGTCAACAATGTCCTGTCCATGGTCAATCGCTTTAAAAAGCTAGTACCTTTATCGGATTGCAGTTTGGAATTGGTGAAGTTCGATACACAGAAAATGATGAATGCGGAAATTAGTGGGATTGAGTACCAACAAGGAACTTTGCAGGGTTACGAAGTCCGGGAGTATCTGTTAGATAAGTTTGGGCGTCGATGTGCATATTGTGGAACCAAAGACGTGCCACTGGAGATTGAACATGTTCATCCGAAATCAAGGGGCGGTTCCAATAGAGTCAGCAACCTCACACTTGCTTGCCGAGAATGTAACGAAGAAAAGGATAATCTCACTTTGGATGAATGGTCAATCCGATTGGCTAACAAAAAAGATAAGCGAAGCAAATGGATTCTATCAAGTTTACCCACTATCATAAAACAGCTTCAAAAACCGTTGAAAGATACCGCAGTCGTCAATTCGACCCGATGGAAACTCTATGAATGTTTGATAGGAACGAGTTTGACCATAGAGTGCGGAACAGGAGCAAGAACGAAAATGCAACGGATACAACACGAACTCACCAAGGAGCATTATTATGATGCAGTTTGCATTGGGGAATCTACACCAACCGAACCGTTGCTCTTCAAAACCAATCAAGTTCTTCAAATTAAGGCCAAAGGACGGGGTTCAAGGTATAGGTCTGGAACCGACAAATTTGGTTTTCCTATTCGTCAAATGCCACGAATCAAAATGATTCATGGATTTATGTCAGGAGATATGGTTAAAGCGATTGTGCCAAAAGGCAAATATCAAGGCACTTGGTTTGGACAAATCGCCATGCGTTCCAGTGGGTATGTAGACATCAAGGATAAAAACGGAAAACGAATGGTTCAAGGAATTCAGGCAAAATACTGTCAAATCGTACAGCGTTTTGATGGATATTCTTATTTTGTAGAAAAACGAAAGGAGTCGGCAATTCCTCCCCATGCGTAAACGCAGGGGCTTCCTTGCCGAATTGAGGTGAATGCATGGAAAAACAAAAGCAAATCAGGATTTTCGACAAGCAGGCAGCCAAATATGCCAAACGAAGAGAAGACCCAAGCCAGAGGCGCTGGCGAAAAAATCTTTTGAGCCATGCGAAAGGCGAGGTGCTAGAGCTAGCCGTCGGGGCAGGGGCAAACTTCCCGTACTATTCCCGAGACGTAAAGGTAACCGCAACTGATTTTAGTGAAGCCATGCTCGAAAAGGCAAAGCAAGCGGCAAAATCCTACAGTTTTCAGGCCGATTTTATCAGTGGGGATATCGAAACGATGGACTTTCCCGATGCCTCTTTTGACACGATTGTATCGACATTATCGTTTTGCAGTTATGAGAAACCTTTGATGGTTCTTGAAAAAATTAACCGCTGGTGCAAGCCGGATGGGAAAATTCTGTTGATGGAGCATGGAATCAGTTCAAACTTAGCTGTCTCAGTGCTTCAAAAAACATTGAACCCTCTTCTGTACCGATTCTCAGGATGTCATCATACAAGAAACATCCTTGAAATGGTTCGGGAATCTGGAATGACGTTTGAAAGATCAGAAAGCTATTGGATGAACATGGTTCATCTAATCTGGGCCAAACCAAAATCCTAAATAATGAGGAATAAACTATGACTTTAGTGGAAGAAAAGATCAAACTAAAAAAATCGATAACCTTAAATGTCCAGCACACAGATGGCCAAACTGAGAAACCCACCGTTTTGCTTATTCATTTTAGCGGTGGAACATCCCATATGTGGGACGGAGTGATCCCACATTTGCAGCAGCAGTACCGAATTATTACTCCTGATTTAAGGGGACATGGCAAGTCTGACAGGCCGGCGACCGGGTACCATATCGATGATTTTGCCAATGATCTGTATTTATTATTAGAAGAGTTGAAGATCCAAGGCTGTCATGTCGTCTGCAGTTCGATGGGAGCGGAAGTGGGACTGAGTTTGGCGGCTTCGCATCCGGAACGGGTCCTGTTTCTCGTTTGTGAAGGGGCGCTTCACAACGAATACGGGGAGTATGGCTTATTTAACGGCAGTCCTGCCGAAATTGAAGCGGAAAAAGGTCGGCTCATTGCCCAGTTGCATGAACGGAAATTGAAAACCTATCAAACGCCAGCAGATTTTATTGAGGATTATAGAGCACCGTTGGAAAAAGAGGTCCTCTGGAACAAGCATTTCCAGGCATTCATCGAAAGCTGTATCGAGGAATTGCCTGACGGAAGCCTTGAGCATTTTTATAAAAATCATGTCAGAACGGAGTATATTATAAAATATTTGGATGTCCGCTTTGAGGAGTACTACCAGAAAACTGCCTGCCCGATTCTGTTCTTGCCGAGTGAGGAGGAGTGGAACAATCCAAAAATAAGGCATAGTCTGGATTATTTTTCGAGTCTGACCAGTGAATTTGAGATTCAAAGGATTGAAGGTTCGGTTCATGCCTATGTTTGGATGCAGTTCCCGAGAAAGGCAGCGGAAGTTGTCGATACATTTATTAAGGACCTGTAGAAGAGCCAGCCGGCTCTCCTATAGGTCCTTGACCATTCCTTTACGTAAAGTGGTAATGCCAAATTCCAAATAACCTTTTAAGCAGGTCAACATATACACCCAGCCTTCTTTGTTGTCAGCCAATTTAAAAGGTAACTCTGGGTCATTTTCGTCGAAACCTTCCTCTAGCACTTCAATAATGGCGGCCCCTTGGCCGGTTTCAGTAATGGTAATGGTAACCTGATGTTCATCCTCCGGGGGTCCCCAAAGGAAGGCAATCTTCCTATTCAACTCAATCTCGACTACCTTAATATTCAGGACGGCGTTGTACTCATCATACCTTAGCGTAACCGTTTTGCCTTGCTCCCATCTTTCCGAACTAGAGGAGAACCAAAAATTCCCGATTTTTGCCGGGTCGACAAATGCTTCAAACACTTCATTGGCCGGTTTCAAAATGTTAAACTTCGTCACGTTGTTCATAAAATGTTCCCTCGCTTCAATCAATTTAGCATTTCTATCCTGCCCAATCCATATGGTTCTCAATCCCGTTTCCATATGAGATGGACAACCCATAAAACTATCTTGATATTACCATATTTTATAAATTAATGGTTTTCCAAGAGTAATCACAAACGAATTTATATAAGTCTGAAAACCTTTGCAGGAAAATAGACATGAATCGAGAAGTCTATAAGTAGACAATTTGGAAAATGTTGAAATTTGCTTATTTCACAGAAGGTTGAACATATATAAAGATTTTTAAAGGAAGGAGAAAAAATCCAATGGTTTCGTTTGAGGAAAAAAAGGTTATTTTTAAATCATTTAAACTCAAGGAAAAAGAAATCAGTAATGGAAGGGTTAATTTTATTTACCCGGAAAGCAAGCAAAAAGGGCAAGTGCTGGCGCGGGAATTGCAGCCAAGTGGAAATGGTTATGTCATTGGAAAGTACATGCCAAATGAGGTCCTCGAGAAAAATGGTTACCAGGTTGATGCTCGAGGCTGGATTTCGATTAAGGATTTCCCGAAGGATGAACTGGCAAAGCTAATCACCGAAGCGATGAAGTCCATGTCGGGGCAAGAAGTTAAAATGGTCCAAGTCGACGAGGCAGTCATTGTAGAAGAGCAGGTTGAACATGCAGAAGAGGTTGTGGAAGAAACCCAAGAAGACACGGGAATAGAGAACGACCAGGTGGAAGCAAGCTTAATTACAACTGAGGTTGAGGCACCAGTAGAAAAGGAAGCTGTGAAAATCCAAAAACCGGATACCCAGCATGCCGCTCACAAAGAAAAACCTGTTGACCCATATTTAGAATATGAGCAGTACCCGTTATCCTGTTGGTTCGCCTGGGTGGGTTTGGCCCTGTCCAGCATGGAAACTGGCTTTTTGATTTGGAGAAATGCGATTCGGAAATACGGTGAATTACGCCAAAAATAAATAACAAAAATGAAAAGCTGTCAGATCGACAGCTTTTCTAATGTTCACTATTCTTTTGGGTTACGGATTTTGTAAATGAGTGTGGCGATTAAAGTCGACGGCAAATTATACAGACTTCCCTGGAGGTTATATTGCAGCTGCTGCTCCTCAAAGGACATGTCGTCATAAATTTCGTTGTGGGATTTATTTAGTTCCTTAAACCGCTGTTTCGTTTCGGCGATATAGGCATATTGTACAGGAATCATGATGAGGGCATAGATGGCATAGACAGAAATACAAATCCATAAAGCTAGTTCCATGGTTTGTAACCCCTTTCAGAATGGCCTTTTTATATTGTACGAATAGAAATGATGAAAGTTTCATGATTATCTAAATATGTACTTAGCCCCTTCGATTTAATCAAGGACTTTAATAAAAATGCGGACTATCCATCTTACCAGGAGGTAAATCGGTTCAACAAGATCAAAGCCAATGTCAATCAAGTCCCAATTTTTACTTTTATTCCGTTTCTTTTTCAACTTCATCTTCCACCACCCCCGTTGTTTTTAATACGATTATATGGAAAAAAAGGTTTCAAATTAGATTGGATGGAATTTTGAATATTATTAATATTAGTTATCGATTATGCTAGAATTTTATTATCACAAAATAGTGGGAGCGAAAATAAAGTGAATTGGTCAGATATCCCTTACATATGGCAGGAAGGTTTTAAGGAAGCGTGGTCATCATTTCAGGAAGGATCAAGGCCGATAGGGGCTTTGATTACCGATGCGGATGGAGAAATTGTGGCAAGGGGAAAGAGTGCCACCTTTGCCGAACTTTCAGATAGTGTTATTTCACATAACGAACTGGCCCATGCTGAAATGAACGCGCTGTTAAAACTGGATAACCGGGTCCATCAGAGGGTGAATTCTTACGTTTTGTATACCACAATGGAACCGTGTCCGTTATGTTTCGGGGCGTTTTATATGAGCGGGATCCGTAATCTGGAATATGCCGCCAAGGATAAATTCGGCGGCAGCACGAATTTGAAGGACACGACGCCTTATTTGAGCCGCAAGCCCATCCAGATTAACGGGCCTATCGCCTTTTTGGAGGATTTCTCTATACTTTTAAATGTTTATTTTAACCAAATGATTGGTTTTAAAAAGGGTGACAAAGTCCAAAAGCTGATGGCGGAGGATTATCCACGGGCAGCTGAGCTTGCGGGTGCTTGGTTAAGTGAGCAGAGATTAAAAGATTACCAGCAGTTGGAAGTAGAAGAGGTATATGAGATGATGCTGGATGATTTATACGAGGGGTGACAGAAAGTGGATTTTCTATTAAAAAAAGTGTTTATCGGGAAACCAAAAACGGTAGGAGATAACGATGCTGAAAGCGTAATGGACCGGGAGTGGACGAGTGCAATTTTTAAAGAGCCGGTTGAAGGGGCCGTTAGGGTCGGCAAAACCGGTTTGACTGGCGACGGAGTGTTTGATACTAAGAACCATGGTGGACCGGAGAAAGCAGTGTTTGCCTATTCTTTGGAAAACTATTCTTATTGGAAGGGGGAACTTGGCAATTCAGCAATCGGTCCCGGCGGGATGGGCGAGAACTTTTTATTGGAAAATTTGACAGAGGACACGGTTTCGATTGGCGATACGTTCCAAATCGGCGAAGCGGTTGTACAAGTGTCACAGCCGCGGCAGCCATGCTGGAAACCGGCCCGCCGTTTTAGAATTAAAACCCTTGCGCTACTTATACAAAATACAGGCCGAACCGGCTGGTATTTTCGCGTATTAAAAGAAGGACTGGTAGAGAAAGGCCAGACCTTTACGCTGATAGAGCGCACATATCCGCAATGGACGATTCAAAAGTGCAACGAAATTCTCCATGCCAAGCAGCCAAATTTTGAGGAAATGCAGGAGCTTTCTCAATGTGAACTGCTGGCGCCCGGCATGAGAGCGACATTAGAAAAGCGTTGGGCCTTGAAGGGAGTCCCCGATATTACGGATAGGGTATATGGGCCGAATAAGTGAAGATTACTGGTTTTATGTGAGAGAAAGCATCAAAAAATAAGGGGGATTTCAATGTTTACAAGGCTAGTTCCTAACGATCCTGCCGTGGCAGAGGGCAGTCATTTCATGAAAGATGAAGTGCAGTATAACCACATTCATCGAATCATTGAAGACGCCGCTTCCTTGTCCTTCAAAACAAAAGAGGGCAAGATGATATTCGCCCAAATGCCTGGAAGGAACGGGTTTTTGTGGATTTCAAGTGAGGTCACACCAACTGAACGGAATACAATTTTTCAAGAATTAGCTCACACCTTGAAAGAGTTACCCGGAATTGTAGCAGATCCTCAGACAGCAAAAGAATTTTTAGAAGTTTATTCAAAAACAAACGCCGCCCGATCCGAAATCATCATGACGACAGAAGCATACCTTTGTCCAAAAATACTCCCCCCGAAAAATCTCATTGGGGAAATTCACAAAACAACGGACCAGCATTCAGATATTGTTACGGAATATCTCGTCGGTTTTCATAAAGACGCATTCGGGACTCTAGTAGAGCCAGTGACGCAGGCCACAAGGGCCAAAAACATGATTGAATCAGGGGATTTATATTTCTGGATGGTGAATGACTGGCCGGTATCGATGGCGTATATTGCTCATCGTTCCCCAAGGCATGCCCGAATTACTGCTGTATATACCCCGAATGAGTATCGCAAGAACGGTTATGCCAGCATGCTTGTCGCCGGACTTTGTGCCATCATCCAATCTGAGAACCTCGTTCCCATGCTATTTGCCGATACAAAAAATCCAGACTCCAACAGGATATATCAAAATATTGGATTTATCAAAAGCGGACAAATTGAGGAAATTAAATTTTTATAATAGTAGCATCATTAATGGTAGGTGAATCGAATGTATAAATTTATTGAAGATCAAGTAGTGAGAAATGAAATGTCGACCATCCCATATTTGTGGATTCGAAGCAAACAACCTGCGAAAAGCATCTGTGTCATGCTGCCGGGATTGGGTTACTCGACGCAGCGCCCGCTGTTTCATTATGGTACGGGGGTTTGTTTAGAGCAAAATGTAGATGTCCTTCACATAAACTATAAATTTATGAAAAATGAGCATTTTAAAAAGCTGCCTGAACCTGAACAAAATCAATGGATGTATGAGGATGTTTTTGCGGTGGTTGAAAAGGTTTTAAAAGATAGTTCTTACGAACAAGTCTTTCTGTTAAGCAAATCGATTGGGACCATTCCAATGGCAAAGGAATGGGGGCAGAGACATTTCACCCGTCAGTCTTTTGGAATCTGGCTAACCCCGCTTATCAAAATTGACGAGGTATATCAGGCGTTGTTGAAGACCCAACTGCCGTCGCTTTGTATAATCGGTGACCAGGATCATCATTTTGTAGAGAAACGAATTTCGTCATTGAAAGACAATCCGCTTATCGAAACAGTTGTAGTGCCAGACGCAGAACACAGCCTTGAGGTAAATGGGGATGTATTAGAATCAATCGACGCTATGAAAGAAGTAATGAAAAGCATCAAAGACTTTGTCAGCGACCATAGGATTATATAGTGCGAGGAACAATGGTTGTCCTCATAGAGGGTCATGAGGACAACCCCCGTGAAAAAATCGAAGAAGTTGTCCTCATAGAAATTATGAATAATAGAACAATTCAACTACTATTTAAGAATCGAAAAAAACGGCAGAATCATTATGGAGAGTGTTAGAAATATAACAGCCATTGCACCAAATCTCTGTTTTTCCTTCCATAAAGTAACAGCAAATCCCAAGGTATACACGGCAATGGCGAGCAGCACAAGGATTGCGAGCCATTTCATTTATTTTCCCCCTTTCTTAGGACCTTTTCCATAATCTACAATATTAACTTTCGGCTTTACGTGAATTTCTGCTTGTTGATATGATTTCGTCCAATTAAATTTTTGGTATTGCCGATTTGTGGCAAAATATTTTTGGGCATCAAGTGATAAAGGGTAAGGTACACCCTTGTATTTTTTCTGTGTTTTTCTCAACAATTTCTCATGTTCGGTTTTAAAATGGCGGGCTATTTCTGCCTTTAGAATGTCCCGATTTTTTTCCTTAGAAAAGTCAACCTCCGAAGGATTTGACATTACTTCAAATTTTAACGGCAGGGTAATAAAGATCTTTGGCCGTGGCCCATTCAGATTCATTTTGACAGTATTGTCTTGTTCTTTCATCACCCTGAGTGCCATTTGTTTGATTGTGCCGGGAAAGGGATTAGGAATATCAATGATAAAATCGCTGATATTTGTTGTATCATCTAGGGTATTGACGATGCTTGTTTCCTGGCCGGTTAACTTTCCAATCATCACGCCTTCCCTAAATACGGCAGAACCGATAAATTGCGTATCATCAAGCTCACCTGAGGCATTCAACTGTCCGGCATAATAGTTATCTTCTGCTCTGATTTCCGGCTTCTTTTCCCTTATGGCAGACGTGTTCATCGCCAGAAACAGGTCTTTTCCTCTTTCCGTTGCCTTAATAAAGCGAAAAAGCGTCGAATCGGGGATCAGCCCGTTTTCAATCCCGTGTTCGACCATATATTGATAGTACTTATGGGGTCTTGTCTCCATCCTTGGATGATTTTTCAAAAAATATTGGCTTGCCTTTTCTTTCGATATCGCCAAATAGGAGTTCAATCGGATTTCTTTATCATAGACAACGTCATAAAAAATCCTGAAAAACTCCGGATCCTTAGCGAACTCTTCGGAAACCACAATAATTTTTAATAAATCATAACTAATTTTCCGGGAAACGATTGCATTGGCCGTTACTTTGGCGGCAATGAAATCGATGGCATCAAATGAGATAACCTCTCTCGGCTTTTCGGTTGACCCTCCCCCCCCTTGCATACTTCCGACCTCGGGGTTGGCCAGCAGCATCGTGACTTTGATTTTCCCTTCTCTTTTGGAACGATCAAGTCCGAGGCCAATCACATAGGACTTATCCTCCAATTCGCCGCGGTCCCAGCAGCCTGTTATGGGGAAAATAATCATAACTATCAACAAAAATTTACATACTGTTTTTGTTTTTCGCACGTTTAAATTCTCCTTTTGCCAATGCGGCCAGCCATAAAATAAGTGAAATAGCAGCAAACATCGGACCTGCCAAGGCTCGAATACTTGACTTCAGATGAACAATTGTTTCCACTGGTGATTCTGGTATGAGCCCAATCAATAAATAGATCGTGGCAATGGATGGAATTAAATATTCAAAATCCTTGATTTTAAAAAGCTGACCGAATATGAGGGCGGTCAGATACAAGAAGGCGGTAAAGCGAATAATTGCTCCCATGATCCAAATGGCAAAAAAGAAGATTTCGATATTGGGAATATAGGTTCCAAGTGAAATATAACGAATTAACGTATGAAATGGGTAGCCCAATCCTCCTAATGATTGATCAAAAAAACAAATAATAAAGAAGACGGAAGCACTAATTTGGACACTGACAAAAACATAGGCAATCCAAGTGCCTTTTTGAAATTCTTTATTGGACTTAAAGTATGGAACGAGCATCGTCAGCAGAAAAAAATCAGCAAAAATAGCAAGGCTGCTTGGAGTTGTCTTGATAATTTCAAGTATTCCCGGCCCCAAAATTGGCAGCACCGATTGGAGCGTACTGTCTTGTATGCTTAATAATAAGGCAAAAGCCAAAGAGCAGATAACCCAGAATACAATCAGGACTGAAGCGGAACCGACATGCTGTATTCCCTTTTTTGCACCATATGCACAGATGGCAATTAAAATCGCATAAAGGACCAAAACAGGTGTTGTGTTAAAATAATAAGTTCTAATGATATTGGTATACGTTCTTGAATCAAATGAAATGGCAGAGGAACTTATCACGAAAATAATTAGTCCGACAGTAAAACCCACGTATTTGCCGAGTAATTTATTCATGACAACAAACATGTTTTTCCCTTGAAATAACGACATCGTCTTCAGCAATAAATAGAGCGGGATAAAAAATAGTGCGGACGAAAGGAGAGGAACCATCCACGCAGCATTTTCCACTTTTTGATACAAATTCGCTGGCGTATCTTCGGTTGCTCTTGCACCAGCCATCAGAATGGCGATCGCTACATATTCTCGAATACCAAGTTTCACAGGCTTTTGTTTCATCGGATCATGAATCCTTTCCTTGTCTCACCATATCTTTCGGTTTTAAATATCCTGGGCGGAACCTTAACTTCATTGGCACTGGCCGAATGATCAGATCCTTTGCCGAGGTAGTATGTGGTGTCATCGGCGCAAAGTAAGGCACGCCAAATGATTTTAAAGAGACCAAATAATAGATGCCAAGTAAAATCATTGCCTCCATGCCATACATCCCCATAAAACCAGCTGAAAAAATCATCAAGAAACGGCTTATGCGAATCGCAAAATTCATGCTGACATCACTAATAATAAACGAACTTAAACCGCTCAGTGCGATGACAATGATAACAATCGGACTGATAATATTGGCTTGAACGGCCGCCTGTCCCAAAATTAACGCTCCGACAATACCGATGGTCGGGCCAATCGGGGAGGGCACGCGCAGTCCGGCCTCTCGAATCAGTTCAAAGGCAAGCTCCATCATCAGGATTTCAATAATCGATGGCAACGGGACCCGTTCTCGCGTCCCGGCAATCGCCATTAATAAATCAGGTGGTATCATTCCGACATGATAGTTGGTAATGGCAATGTAAAATGCGGAGGCAAACATGGATATAAATAAAGCGACTAATCGTAATAGCCTGATAAAATTTCCATATGGCGTCCGCAGGTAGTGATCTTCAGGTGAATGAAAGATCGCCCAAAATGTAGCAGGCAGGACAAGACAATTTGGCGAATTGGACATTAACAAAACAATATGGCCCTCTTCAATAAAGGATACCGCCCTGTCAGGTCGTTCCGTGTTTAGGATAGTCGGAAACAGGGACCTTGGCCGTTCCTCCAAGAACTGTTCGAGAATACTTAAATCAATCACGCTGTCAGCATCAATGGAATTAAGCTTTTTCGTTATCGCTTGAAGCAGTTTATCATCTACCAAGTCTTTTTCATAAACCAGCAAGACATCGTTTCGGGATCGTTCTGTAACGACCAAATGATCAACAATCAGGTTTTCATTTTTAATCTTTTTCCGGATTAGCCCTACATTATCAAACAGATTTTCGTTAAAGGCCTCCTTTGCTCCTCTGATGATGACTTCATTATCGGATTTTTCAATACTACGGCCTTTAAGTTCCGTTGTGGCAAATATATAGCATTGGTGATCACCCTCGACAAAGAGTGCTGTATTGCCGGTTGTGATATCTTCTGTGATGGCACCGATTTTGGTCTTTGTATCTTCGATAGGAAAAGAAACAATATTTGCTATATCTCTTGATGGCTGCGGGTTTTCAATCAGCGGCTTCAAAATACTTTTCATGATGTATTCACCGTCGACCATGGTAGCGATGAAAATAATAAAGGCACGACGATTAAGCGAACGGATCGTAAACTCACGGATTTTGACATCGCAACTCATTGGGAATGAAAAAATGGTCTTAAAAATCTCCAAATTTTCCTCATATCGGGTGCTAATATCTTGATGTTTTAGGTTAATTCTGTGTTGGTTTGATTTTTCGTCAAATTGTGGCTCCTTGTTAAATAGCTTTCTAATCGATTTAAAGATATTTTTTTTCACCGTGAACCACCCCCAGTATTCTATATAATTTTTTCCAGATATGAGGGTAATTATGTAAAAAAAACGATGATAAGACTAAAAATCCATCCTTTAAACCAAATTCATGATAATAAGAGAGAATATTTTAAGGCGATGCTTGTATAAGCATCGCCTTCATACTTTATTAGAAATGTTAAAAGTGAAAATGAGTAATCTGATTGTAAATAAGCATGTCCTTTAATCGCCCATGAAAAATTTAAAAAAATGTCCCAGGCGGTCTCCAGGGCGGAACCCCATATTGGCCGTAAGTTCCATATGGCTGCACTGGTGGCAGTACATGATTTTGAGGGGTTAATGGATGTTGAGGATTGTGACTTAGGGTGGAGTGGTTGTACTCTGCTATACAACCTCCAGATTGTCCAGGATGAGTGCCAGTAGTTATTTTTACGTGTTCATGCCACATATTTTTCACCTCTTTCAGAGAGTTCTATTTTATAGTATGAGCACCAATTAACTTCGTTACTATTTGTAAATATATTGTGGACAACATAGTGAATTCATCATGAATTAATCAAGTGTTCGGAGCAAATTATTAGGCGAAGAGGCGCATTCCTTATATTGGGAAGTACCTTTTTGTTGTTTAAAGCGGAAAAGGAGTATTATGATATAATAAAAACTATTAATATTGTGAAATTTAAGAAAAAAATTGTGTTTTATTTAGATAATCTATTTAATCTTTACATATGTTTTGAGGAGAATCGCATGAAAAGAAAATTTCATTACGCTTGGATGATTATCTTTATTACCTTTTTGGCCTTATTGGCGGTTCAGGGAGTTCGTCTTTCCTTTGGTGCGTTTGTTCAACCATGGGAAGCAGATTTTTCGATGGACCGGGGAACCATTTCCCTCATTTCCACCCTTAGCTTTATCGTATATGGCCTCTCTCAGCCGGTAATGGGGAGATTAGTAGATCAGCTGGGCCCGCGATTGATCCTATCCGTGAGCACGCTGATTGTCGGAATCAGTATTTTTCTAACTTCCTTTGTCCAACAGCCGTGGCAATTATTTGTGCTATATGGGATTTTCGTTTCGATTGGCGTTGGCGGGGCTTCCAATGTGGCCGCGACGGTTCTTGTGACAAAATGGTTTAATGAAAAACGTGGACTTGCATTAGGGATTATCGAGGCAGGGTTTGGTGCGGGGCAAATGCTGCTCGTTCCAGGCTCATTGCTGTTGATTAACTGGCTCGATTGGAAACTGACCGTTATCATTTTAGGCATTTTTCTAACGTTAATTATATTCCCTGTCGTCATGTTCCTTTTACGCAACGACCCTCATGAAAAAGGCCTGAAGCCGATTGGCGGGGATCTCAAAGAGGAACAAATCAATAACTCGGCGATATCAACCAAGAATTTTTCGATATGGGATGCTTTCCGGCAAAGGCAGTTTTGGTTTTTAATTTTGCCATTTGCAATCTGTGGGTTCACCACGACTGGATTAATGGATACCCATCTGATCCCGATTTCCCATGATCATGGATTTTCAACAGCCGTCACAGGTGCTGCAGTCAGCGTGCTTGCCGGTTTCAATATTATTGGCATTTTGCTTTCCGGTGTCATTGCGGACAAGTGGAGCTGTCGGAAAATCTTGTTCGGTTTATATGCAGCAAGGGCTGTGTCGATTATTATTTTGTTAAATAGCCATAACCCAGCATTGCTCTTTGTGTTTGCCGTCTTGTTCGGATTGGTCGACTTTGCCACAGTGGCACCTACCCAACTGCTGGCCACGCAGTATTTTAAACATCATTCTATTGGCTTTATTTTGGGCTGGCTGTCGCTAAGCCATCAAATCGGCTCTGCCTTAGGCGCGTACCTGCCAGGTTTATTCTATAGTCACGCTGGCAGCTATAATGCCTCGTTCTATCTTTCTATTATCATATTGGCACTAGCAGCAATTTTTAGCGCATTGCTTCCAAAATCTATTAAAATAGGCAATGAGAAAGCAGCATAATAAAAGGGGTAATGAAATGAGCTTAAGTATGGACTGGAAAAAAGACCGAATTGCTTCTGCCCATCGGGGAGAAAATCCGATGGTGCTTGCCAAAATGAGAAGCGGCTTTGCGGTAATGGGAGATACTCAATTTCTTCCTGGCTACTGTGTCCTTCTGCCTTCGGTAAAAGTGAATTCACTCAATGAACTGGATTACAAGCAAAGAAGCGAGTATCTTCTGGATATGAGCATCATAGGGGATGCGATTCAGGAAGTGTGCAGCCCACGGCGGGTAAATTACTCCATTTATGGAAATACGGATGTCTATTTGCATGCCCACATTTTCCCGCGCTATGATTGGGAACCGGAAGAAAGGATTCCAAAGCCGGTTTGGCTGTATACAGAGGATCACTGGTTTGATTGTAAATACCATTTTTCAGTTGAGCAGCATGGGGAAATGAAGCAAAGGCTAAGCCAGAAACTGAATGAGATCATAAAGAATGCATACTAATCTAGACGAGGTGTAACATGAATATAATGGTTGGTTTGGTTTTTGTGATTATCATTGTTGCTTTGATTGCAACTCTAATCGTCACCAAGAAACCTGACGAAGATTACAGCGGTTCCGCAAAAAGAAATACAACTAACTTGACCTTAATTTATGCAGTTGTTATTTTTATCGCTTTAATTGCATTAGGGCTATATATTTGGAGGATTTTATAAAAAGGATTTATGGCTGCCGCTGTTTGGCAGCCTTTTTTGAAGGTCCGGTTAATGTTAGTTAAATTAAGTAATAATTTTCATATACACAATCGATTAAGGAAGTGGTTTAAATTATTAATGCAATTCTTTTATTTGTCCTTGCAGGTTTGGCCGAAATCGGCGGCGGTTATTTGATTTGGTTATGGCTAAGAGAAGGAAAGCCCTATTATTGGGGAATAGGCGGGGGAATCGCGTTAGCCCTATATGGTGTGATAGCCACTTTTCAAAGCTTTCCATCATTCGGGCGGGTGTATGCTGCCTACGGCGGGGTATTTATCGTTCTATCGGTTTTATGGGGATGGGGTGTTGATAGAAAAACACCTGATTTATACGATTGGTTAGGAGCGGGTATATGTTTGATTGGCGTTTCAGTGATGTTGTTTGCCCCGCGACAATAGAGGGGGTGATTTAAAAAAATTCGAGGTAAACAGCCGAAAATAAAACTTGCAAATTTTCGGCTGCTAGTTATACAAATTATTTCCCGCTCCCCTTAACATAAAAGTTTTGAACTTCCGCGGAGACTTTGTCTGCAGGACCATAAGTGCTTTCAATGGCTTCTAAAGTTCTAATCTGACATGTATCCATTTTATGTTCTGAGCGTTGGTCGATATAGTCGAATTTCGATAAATAGCCAAGCATTTTCATAAAAGTAGGCAGACCCTTGGTTTCTATTAAATAATTAGAGATTAGAAATCCGTCACGATACATCGAGCCTTCAGGGTCTGTGTAATCAATGGTTCCAAGTTCCGCAATGGTCTTAACCGAACTGGAAGCTTTCATTGCCTTAGCAGCCCTTTCTTGTGCTAGTTTAGGATCATATGATACTTGGCCGGACGAGTCCCTAATCACCGTGCCTTCCAAATAAGACGCAAATCCTTCCTGGAAGTAAATGGTCGCATTATCGTTTGCCATTTCCCCCACCATTTTGTGTGTAAGCTCATGGGCCAAAAAGCGGAAAATGGTATCGGAAAGAGCCGTTGTAATTTTAAGCGACTCCCCGATCTCATTCCATCCGCCTAATGCGATCCAAGGAACGGTCGCAGATACTTCGTTGCTGGTTGGATAGATTTTTATCGAAATCGGTTGTGGTTTCCAATTAAATTTCTTTGAATAGAAATCTACAATATCAGTTGCATCCTTAAACGTTTGGGTGGCTGCCGTTTCTTGTCCCTTAGGGTAATAGACTGTCAGTTGTCCGGAATCGGAGACCATTTTTTCAAAAGGAACATCGTTTAAAATCCACCTGTCCCCTGATTTAATCATTTGGTAGGCCACCGTGTTCGTTGTGCTTCCAAGCTTTGGATGGCTCATCATTACACTGAATCGAACAGTGGCGATTGCATCATCCTCTTGGTGAAAACTGTATAATTTTACTGATACTGTGTAGCCTTGCTGTTTCTTAAATTTCACCTCATCAATCCAACGCTGCTGTTCTTTGAAAAATGTATCATTTTCCTCATTTTGATAGCTCATGAATAAAGCTTTGTCATTGTCATCAACCGCCGTCGTGATTTGCTGCAAATCCCATTCAGGCGTGCCCTTATCTACAACGGGTTCACTGCTTTTTGTTGTTTCAGAAGGTGGTAGCTTCTCCGTTTGGGGCGTACTTTTCGCCTGTTCATTTTTACTGCTGCTGCACCCTGCTAAAAGACTGCCAAGCAGAAGGATCATTGTCCCAGCCTTTAAAAACCTCTTCATCTATTTCCTCCTATAAAAAGACATATTTCCTAAAATTCGGTAAAAGCTCAACAAATCCTTCTTTGTTGGAATATATTAAATGAGAAGGATTAGCTCCATTCATGTGGAAGTAATTGTAGGGGGGACCCAGGCGAATTTTTGAAAGCAGGAGTGAAAAATGTTTATTTCTAAATTAGATGGTGATCAACTCACGGATGTTCAGCTGACAAATCTTTTGTATAGAGGAATTGAGGATACTAATGAAACCGGGGACTGTATTTTTGTCGCCGGCAGCAGTCATGCAGTGAAATTCCGGTTGCCGAAAGCGGTAGAGTTATATAAAGCAGGCAGAGCAGGGAAAATTCTATTTTCCGGCGGCGTAAAGTGGGAGCAAAATCAATTCACGGAAGCCATCATGTTAAAGAACGAGGCCATGAAGTTAGGCATTCCTGAAAAAGATATATTAATTGAAGATCTTTCATTGCATACAAAAGAAAATGTACTTGCCTCGCTCTTGGTACTGGACAGGGCCTTCTATTTGCACAATATCAAAAGGTTGTTGGTCGTGACCTCCCATTTTCATATGAGAAGGCTGCATTTGACACTTAAAACCTATATGCCGAGTTGGATTCAATTTACCTTGTGTCCAGTAAAGGATCAACTAACGAATGCGGATAACTGGTGTCTAACTGCCATTGGCAGAAAACGGGTTGAAACGGAGGCCAAAAAACTGATCAATTACGTGAAGTTAGGTGTTTTGGTCGATGAGAATATTGATATTGACTAGGGTTGGGAAAAGACAATTTTGCAATAATTGGCAATGCTTCAAGGGGCATTGCTTTTTCTTGTTTATTTATTCCATGTTTACCCAAGTTAGATTAGTATTAATTTAAACGGGGAAGGTGATTAAATGGATATCCTAATCCTGGTCTTATTGTTCGCGGGGATGTTTGCAATCTATGATGCGATAAGAAAAGTGAATAATAATATTTTGGACCAAACTGAGGAAATAAAAAAGGTACGAGAAGAATTATCGAAGAATAATAGAAACTAGATATTTAAAGGAGAATTCAATAAATGAAAGTTAGGCTTACAGACTTTTGTAAGGAATGGGCACAAATGTACCAAACAGAAGCCCAATTTTTAAAAACAATATTTGGTGACGAAGTTATCCAGTTTGAACATTTTGGGAGTACGTCGGTTCCTGGCATGAAGGCAAAACCTGTCATCGACATGATGTGCATCGTAAAGGACATCAACAAAATTGATTTTTTTAACGGAAAAATGGATGCTCTAGGATACGATGTTGCTGGTGAATGGGGAATTCCAGGCAGAAGATTGTTTCGAAAAGGCGGGGAAAACCGAACCCATCATATTCATTTTTACCAGAGTGATAACCCGCAAATCCAACGGCACCTAATCTTTCGGGATTATCTACGCTCCCATCCGGATGAGGCCACCAGGTATAGTGAATTTAAAGAAGAGCTGGCTCTAAGATTTGAAAACACGAGTGGATATAGTCTAGCCAAGAAGGCATTTGTATCGGAAATGGAACAGCGGGCACTCCTATGGCAAAGGATGGGGAGTAAAGGGTAAAGAAGTAATAAATAAGTGAGGGGAATGATATGGCACCACCAAAACACATTGTTTCAACGGCTACGATTGTATTAAACGAAAAAAATGAGATTCTATTAATCAAGGGGCCGCGCAGAGGATGGGAAATCCCTGGTGGACAGGTAGAAGAAGGAGAGTCGCTGCGGGCTGCCGCGATCAGGGAAACAAAGGAAGAATCGGGGATTGATGTAGAAATTATTAAGTTTTGTGGAATTTTTCAAAATATGAGTGAGTCCATTTGCAATACATTGTTTTTAGCAAAACCAATTGGAGGAGAATTTACCACTAGTTCTGAAAGTTTGGAAGTTGGCTTCTTCCCACTTGAACAAGCATTTGAAATGGTCACTTGGGGCAATTTTAGACAAAGAATTGAGTATTGCTTAAACGATGATCTTCAACCGTTCTGTGTGGAATTTTAAAAGTGTGTAAAAGGAAAATGGCTTGGAGGATCCCAAGCCATTTTCCTTTTCTATATTCGACATACATTAGTCATTAATAGGTTTTAATACCGGCTTATCTGTATACGTTTCACAATGTGGACAAGCATACGTCAAACGTACTTCATGGTCACAAACTTTATCTACGACCCGATAGTACGTTTTTTCAAAATGATTATTTCCCCAAATGGCCAAGGCGAACAGGACATCCTTTAGGGACCAGCCATCCTGTGTGAGTTCGTATTCATACCTCGGCGGGTGTTTGCTGTAAATTTTTGAAACGATTAAGCCTTCCTTTTCCAATAATTGTAACCGGTCCGATAATATATTCGGTGCTATACCAGTTAAAGAGTCCTTTAATTCATTAAATTTAGTAATTCCGTTCATGATGTCCCGAACGATTAATAATGTCCACCGATCCCCAATTATGTCAAGTGTATTCGCGATATTGCATGGTAAATTGTATTTCTTTTTCATTAGCTCACCCACCCTTAAAACTAATTTTAAACTAAATAGTTATTGTATATCAACTTTAGAATGGGATAGTAAGTTTTTAATAAAAAGTTAGTTGCAAAAAACTACTCATTAAAGTATTATTATCATAAGGTTGTGGAATAAAAAGGAAGTGGAGGCTAATAGTGGAGATAGCTACCGAGAAGTAAGGGACAATTAAGCTGAAATGGGGGAGATTATCTTGGAATTAAAAAAATTATCATGGGCAACGGTATTAGTTGAATCAAAAGAGACTTCTATTCTAATAGATCCATTGGGAGCGCCGATAAAAGGCCAAGACCGGCCGCTTGCAGCCAGACTGGGGGAGCCATTAGAGCCCTTGGTTTCTCTGGGAACCATCCAACGTCCTAATGCCGTATTAATTACTCATTTTCATCCGGACCACTTTGATTTTCAATCGGTCCTAAAATATTTTGGTAAAGATACTCCAATATATATTCCAAAAGATTCAGTCGATTATGCCCAAAAATGTGGATTTAATAACGTAATAGGGGTGGGGCCAAATGATGCTTTCCTTATCAACGATATGAAGGTCTCAGCTTCCTACTCCGTTGATGGTTATGGTTCTCCCCAAGTATCTTGGGTTGTGTCTGACAGCGTCCATACAATTGTGCACTGTGGGGATACCCAATGGCATGGGTATTGGTGGCGGATGGAGCAACAATATGGCCCCATACATGCTGCCTGTCTTCCAGTGAATGGCCCCATACTGGATGTTCAAGGATTAAAAACACAGAGTAGTTTGCCTGCATGCTTAACCCCCGAGGAGGCAGTGGAGGCAGCAAAACTATTAAATGCGAAATATCTGGTTCCCATCCATTACGGAACATTTGATTATCCACCATTCTATTGCGAAACAGAAAATGTCGAAGAAAGATTAATAGAAAGTGGAAAAGTGCAAGGCGTTAGCATTCAATTCTTAAAACCAAATGAACGACTATTCCTAAAAGAGGAGGTAATGGAAGATGGCATTAGAAATGAGAAAAAAATGTGAACGTTGTGATTCTTCCATTGAGGAAAATGCTGCCGCCTATATTTGTGTATATGAATGTACATTTTGCGAACCGTGCACCGAAGCGATGGAACATATTTGTCCTAATTGCGGCGGGGAGCTTGTAAGAAGACCTAGGAAACCCCAAAAAGTCCGGGCGGTATAATGGGTATTTAAAAAACCTTCCAGCAATAAATTTGTGGAAGGTTTTTATATTATCTTAATATCCTATCTCCCTTACTGGTTGGCTGAGACACAACAAGAAATTCCAAATCACTCTCGGTTTCATTAAACATTTGATGCGGAACAAGGGGCGGCACCTCATACCCTTCCTGGGGATGTAGATTTATACGTTCACCATCTACCTCGAGTGTGGCAATCCCGGAAAAGACAAAGAAAAATTGACGGGAACGCTCATGATGGTGTCTTACTTCAAATGTTTGCGGAGGCATACGCTCATGGATCACGCTCAGATATTCATTCTTAACTAAATGCCATCCGTCGCAATGAGGACCCCATATATAATGTTCGGCATTTGTCTTACTAATTTTCATTTATAATCACACCTATTTTTCAAAAAATGCGATGCTACTTCACCAATCTAATTTCTGTCACCGGAAAAAATATAAATTCACTTGTTCCAACAATCTGATCCTCTTTGATAAAACCAAGGCCATTCCGGCTGTCCATGCTGCGGAGACGGTTGTCGCCCATGACAAAATAATGACCTTTTGGAACGGTTATCGGGCCAAAATCGCCTGTTAACTTACTGCCCAGCTGCTGAGCAGCCTTTAGATTTTCAGAGAGGTACGTTTCTTTCACTATTTCCCCATTGATGTATAATTGATCGGTTTTCATTTCAACCTGGTCACCCGGAAATCCGATTACCCGTTTTACATAGTTTTTCTCGGTACCTTTAATGATGATAATGTCCCCTCGCGAAAAATCCCCCGCTTTATTGACGAAAACTTTTTCTTGATTATGCAGGGTAGGTTCCATTGAAGAGCCTTCTACCATGTATGGAGCAAATAAAAACGTCCTAATTACAAATGCAATCCCAATGGCAATGAATATCGATTTACCCCAGCTTACTAACTCATTTCTTGAATCTGACATTTGGAACAACTCCTTTGTACGTGTCTGTATTTGAAAGTATTCAACAATGTAAGGCACGATTCCTTCTAAACGACGTATTGGAGTTGAAAAAGTTACAAGCTTACTAGTTTTGTTATAAAATGGTTAAATATCAGTTCATTATTTAGGAGGAGAACCATGTTAGCAGCATTACTTCACGGAATTGTTTTGGCCTTTGGACTCATCCTTCCACTTGGGGCACAAAATGTCTTTGTCTTTAATCAAGGTGCTTCACAGCCAAAATTTAGAGGAGCAATTCCTGTTATCCTTACTGCTTCGCTGTGCGACACCTTACTTATTTTATCGGCCGTATTGGGAGTATCCGTCATTGTCTTCACGATTCCAGTCTTGCAAACTATTTTATTTACAGTTGGAATTTTATTTTTGCTATATATGGGTTGGTCGATATGGAAGAGTGACCCGGCCAGCTTAAGCCAAAGAGAAGCGGCGATGCCGATGAAAAAGCAAATTATGTTTGCCATGTCCGTTTCCTTGCTTAACCCTCATGCGATTCTTGATACTATAGGTGTTATCGGTACGAGTTCTATTGGCTACACCGGTTCAGAAAAAGTCGGATTTACGATTGCCTGCATCGTGGTTTCGTGGCTTTGGTTTCTCGGTCTTGCCATTGCCGGAAAAATCGTAGGGAATTTCGATTCGGAAGGAAAGTTTTTACGAATGCTCAATAAAGTGTCTGCCATCATCATTTGGGGCGTGGCGGTCTATATTGCTATTCAGTTGTATGAAACATTGTAAAAAATAAGTAAAACTTCCAGTGGAGACTGCTCCAATAAGTAATAAGGGTGATTCACTATGAACATTATTAAAGAACAGGGAATTGAAAAACTGTTTAAAACTTTAAATCCAAAGTTAGATAAGACTAACATCATCGTGCTTGAGGATGAAGGCTTAACGAAACTATTAGATAATTTTTTGTTTTTGGAGCAATATGCCGAAGAAATCATCGCGAGTTCTTCATCTATCTACGAAGAAGTCCTTTACAGCCAATACTATTGGTTTATTCAGTTTAAAAATCAATATTTTGCTAAAGAAGGTTATGATGGCGGGATGGATCAGATGGCTTTTCATTTGATTGAAAATATTTGTAATGAACTGGATGGAAATGTTGATTGGGAGTTGCTAGAGAGGATAAGTAAAACGGATAATTCTGAATGAAAATATCCGAAGTCGAGCTACCTTCGGACAAAAACGCAACAAAACGAAGCGAAAATGTCCGAAGATGGGCCAACTTCGGACAAAATCACAACCAAAACAAGTGAAACTGTCCGAAGACGAGCAAACATCAGATTAGGTCGCCAATACCCATGAATGGCTACCCAAGTTTAATGTGTTTTTTCCATTGCCAGCGTAACGCCAAAACCAATCAGCACCGTGCCGGTTAGTCCTTCAAAAACAGCTTGTGTCCTTGGCTTTTTCATGAACGCGCTAATTTGGTTTAGCAGATAGATATAGAACACAAACCATAGGGCGGTTAATACGGTATAGGTCAATCCCATTGTAAGAAATGGTACAAATGTATCGCTTCCCGCATCCACAAACTGTGGCAGGAAGGTCAGGAAAAAGACAGCAACTTTCGGGTTTAGCAAATTGGTCAGGAATCCTTGTTTAAAACAAGATTTATTTTCATACTTGTTTTCAACAGCCAGCTCGGCAGGTTTCTTGCTTTTTAATGCCCATAATGTTTTAAACCCAAGATACATAAGGTAGACGGCCCCGACATACTTGAAAACGGAAAATAACATAGCCGATTTCACGATGATCGCGGACAGTCCCACCACCGCAGCCAATGTATGAATCATAAGTGCGCAGCAGGTACCGATGACGGTTTTAAAACCGCCGGCTTTCCCGACAGTCAGGGTATTATTTGTTGCAATCGCCGTATCCGGTCCAGGCAAAATAATAAGTAAAATCGACATAATCACGAACAAATAAAAATTCTCCATTGTATTAACCACCTTTTGAAAATGATAAAATTAATTTACCACAAATTTTTAGAAAAGTAAGTGAATTTACGAAAAAGTAAAGGTGAAAAAAATGAATTCGAATCATTATGATGTGATTGTTATTGGGGCAGGTTCCATGGGAATGGCAGCCGGCTATTTTTTAGCCAAAAGTGGGAAAAGAACACTATTGCTGGATTCCTTTAATCCGCCGCACAACAATGGCAGTCATCACGGAGACACAAGAATTATCAGATACGCCTACGGGGAAGGGGCGGAATATGTCCCATTAGCGCTTAAAGCTCAAGAATTGTGGAACGACCTAGAGAAAGCGACAGGGAAGCCATTGTTTCTGCAAACCGGAGTTCTGAATGTAGGTATGGAAAAAACGGATTTTATTCAAAACATCATTTCCAGTTCGCAGACCTACTCCTTGCCATTGGAGGTTCTAACTTCAGATGAAGTCAATAAACGATGGCCGGGAATCTCACTGTCTAATGAATACATTAGCTGCTTTGAGCCGACATCAGGTGTCTTAAAGCCAGAGGAATGTATTTCAGCTTATCGAGAACTTGCAGAGCAGCACGGCGCATCTATAATAACAAATACTAGAGTAAAAGAAATCAAAGCCCAAAATGATGGAGTAGCAATCAACACGGGAAATCAGACTTACTATTCCGATTCACTTGTGGTTTCTGCGGGTGCATGGTCGGGAGAACTCCTTTCCATGTTAGATTTAAAGCTTCCTCTCCAACCGATAAGAAAAACATTTGCCTGGTTTGAAGCGGATGAACGTTTATATAATCATAAAGATTTTCCAGCCTTTGCGTTCAATACCTCTAAAGGCCTTTATTATGGTTTTCCTAGTATCGATGGTTCTGGATTGAAGGTTGGTCGTCACGACGGCGGTGAACAAATAAACCCGGATCAACCAATGCTTGGGTTTGGTGAGTTGGCGGAAGATGAAGCTGATTTGGTGCAATTTTTGAACTCGAATATGCCTAATAGCCACCATTTGAAGTATGGTAAAACCTGCATATACACCCTGACTCCTGATGAAAATTTCATTATTGACCTGCACCCGGCCTATTCAAACATTGCCATCGCAGCTGGATTCTCTGGACATGGCTTTAAATTTAGCAGCGCTGTGGGACAGATATTATCGGAATTGATTAGCTCAGGTAAGACAGAGCAAGATATCTCCTTATTTGCGATAAATAGATTTATATAAGTCATCGGGGACAAAGCTTAGCCTTCCGTGCGAAGGACTAAGCTTATCCATTTATCCATAACTTTTTATAATCAATCAATCCAAAAGAGTCAACTTGAATATTATGAATCATCGAGTGGAAGGTTCTTTGCTTTACAGGATGATAGAGATAAATGAAAAGATTTTCAGTCTTGATGTAGTTTTCAGCTAGGTTTATCCACTTCTCCCTCCTATCCTTACTCTCTTCTTGCTGCATTTGGTCAAAAAATCCTTGCAGCTTGTTTAGGTGAGTAGGTGATAAAAAGCGGTTAAACACTAGTGTCTTATTTAAAAAAGCGCCTATAAAGGATAGATGATGGTCTGTCGAAGCCACTTCTCCCATAAGCAGGAGGTCGGCTTGATTCAACTCACTCTCATACAATTCTCCTAAATTGAACGTTCTAATTTGAAAGTGAAGATTTACTTTTTTAGCTTCTTTTTGGATCCACTCTGCATCCTCAACAAAGCTGGGCTGCCCAAGTACATAAAGTGTCAAAACGTCTCCATGATAATTTGCTTTTTCCAAAAGTGTCGGAACATCCGCAAAGTTTTTAACTGGGCTTTTGCTATTCCAATAAAAATAACTCGAAGCCTCCAACAGATTTTTCCTTCCCAGCTCACTCCACAATTTCTTCATATCCAGCAGGTTAAACATTGCTTCTCTAAAGAAAGGATTATGGACAATACTGTCCTTCCTAAAATTAAACACCAAACACCTGAAGCCAACTTCCGTAATACTCTTTACCGTTGTAGGGGCATCCTCTTCTTTATTCAGTAAATCGTAGCGTAAAGGTTGGTTAGCGGAGAATGGAAAATAGTAAATTTGTATTTCATCAATAAACGGGCGTGATAAAAAATAGTTGTCATTGGCCTTCAAAACGACTAAATCCGCTGATTTTTTGACCAACTCATATGCACCGGTGCCAATCCACTTTTCTTCTGCAAAGGGAACATTCCTAGGTAAGATGGCCATATTTTGCGAGCATACATATCTTAAAAAAAACCGGTTTGGCTTTTTTAACGAAATGCGAATTTTATAGGGTGACAGGCAATCTATTTCTTCAATATCCCTAACGAGCCAGTCATGCTGAGACGATGACGAACGGATTCTTTTAAAAGTGTATTTGACATCTTCGCTCGTTAGCAAATCTCCGTTATGAAAGCGGACGCCTTTCCTTAAATGGAATATCCATGTTTTCCCGCCATCCGGTGTTTCCCAGTGATGGGCTAACTGGGGCTTTACTAGGTCGGATTCTTGGTCGAAAACAAGTAAACTATCGGCTATTTGATGTATTAAAAACATTTCCACATTGGCAGAGGCATGAGCAGGATCAAGAGTCGTGAATCTCCTTTTAATATAGGTCTTAAGGACATCTGACGACTCACTGTCTGAGTAATAGCCAAATAGATTTTGAATTTCCTTGGATACATTGGAAACCCACGTTTTTGGAATCGGCAGCTGCATCATTTTAATTAAAGACTCTAAGTCATTTCCCTTTATTAATCTCGTCACTTCCGTTTCGACTTCCGCCTGAAAAGGCTTGAGAAATGTAATTATGGATGCTCTGCCTCTTCCGTTTCCGGGCAGATATACAAGTTTGCCATCTTGAACGTATTGTTTTATTTTCCTTTTTACATTCTTTTCACTGCAAAACCAAAGATCAGTAAGCTCTGTAAATTTAACATCAGCGGTAAATTGTTTTTCCCTGGGATAAAGATGAGCTCTCATTTGAAAATAGGATAAATCTTTCATAGCTGACCTCCGGCAGTTTTTCAAAAAAGGGGGACATTTTCGTCTTAATTATACCCTTTTTTAACCAGTTCTGTGGGTAGATAATGAAAACAAAATCAAATGGTAGCAATCAAGATTTGAAGGGGGAATACAACATGTTAGATGAACAATTGATGATAGAAGATAGGATTTTTATCTTTCAAAAAAGGTTGAAATTCTAAATTGGCTGGTCGTAAAAGAAAGTTCTAAAGACACAATTGCTAGTGAACTTGATGAAATACAGAAAGATATAAATTCAATTAGGCGGTATTTTTCGACAGCGGCAGTTGCTGGTACTGCCAAATCGGGGGAGTGAGTATAGTGCAGAAATTTTTACCCTATTTAGCCGCGCTATTAAATGCAGCCATTGTGGGCCTATCGTTTTTATTTACGAAAATGGCATTGGAAACAGCCTCGCCTGTTGACACATTGGGCTGGCGTTTTTTCATCGGTTGGGCAGTATTGAGCATATACTTGAAAATGTTTATGAAAAAGCTTCCTAACAAGAATATAAGGTTTGAGAAAAAAACCATCACTTCGTTACTTGTTCTGGCCTTGTTATATCCAACCATTTTTTTCAGCTTTCAGGCCTTTGGTTTAGCGTATACGTCTTCCGCTGAAGGAGGCATTATCATGGCCTTTTCGCCTGCATTGACAGCCCTGTTAGCTTCAATCTTTCTTAAGGAAAAGATGAATATCTTTCAAACCATTTTTATCTTCTTATCGATTTTTGGTGTAGTTTATATCTTTTACAGTAATGGATCCGGCATAACGGTTTCCGATGATAAAATCCTGGGCATTTTGTTTCTGCTGGTTTCAACAGTAGCTATTTCGGGGTATGCTGTGCTTTCAAGGTATCTCTCCGACTCCTTTACTCCGATTCAGTTGACCTATTTGATGGTTACAATGGGGATGTTATTTTTTAATCTGTGTGCGATTATCAAAAATGCATTAACAGGGGAACTCGCCGGCTATTTTTATTTGATCACAGAATTAAAATTTATCGGGTCTGTTCTGTTTTTGGGTATTTTTGCGACGATGATAACAGCATTTTTATCAAATTATATTTTATCCAAGCTGTCCGCATCGAGGATGAGCATTTTCTCTAACCTTTCGACCGTCATTTCTATCGCCGCCGGTGCTATTCTATTAAATGAACAAATTAATCTATACCACATTATAGGGTCAATCATGATTATTGCCGGGGTGCTCGGTACGAATCTATTAAAAGAGACATCGATCCAAAGAACAGATAAAGTATTTAAATCTAGATTAAGAGTGGATGAAAAGATTTAATATATTGGGCATTTATGGTAGTTTAAAAGAAAATTCTTTAAATTTTTTTATAAAAGGGGTAAGCATTAATGAAAGCAGTGGTAGTAACAAATTTCGGCGGACCTGAATATTTATCATACCAAGATATTGAGGTCCCTAAATTTAACGAGGATGAAGTACTGATCCAGGTAGTCAAGACGAGTGTCAATTTTGCCGATATTAAACAGAGGTATGGAAAAAAAGGAGGCAAATTGCCTTTCGTTCCGGGGCTGGATGCAGCCGGTTATGTAGTAGAAATTGGAGCGAATGTTTCTAATCTGACAGTAGGACAAAGAGTGATTGCCTTTACAAAAGGCGGTTCATATGCAGAATACGCGGTGGCATCCCATAAATTGGTCTATCCTATACCTGATGAATTAGACTTTGAGACAGCAGCGGCGTGTCCGATTGTATCATTCCTTTCCTATAGACTGCTCCACAATATCGCCAGAATAGAAGAGGGAGAGTCCGTACTGGTTCATGCGGCCGCCGGGGGCGTCGGCACCACGGCCACACAGCTCGCCAAATTAATGGGGGCTAGTAAAGTGATTGGGACAGTTGGACATCCTGATAAAATAAAAACAGCACTTGAAAATGGCGCAGATCATGTTATTTGCTATGAGCAGGAGGACTTCGCAGCGAAGGTAAATGAACTGACAAATGGCCTGGGAGTTGATATTATCCTTGATTCGATAGCCGGTGCAGTAACAGAGAACAGTTTTAATTGCCTGGCACCGTTTGGCCGGTTAGTCCATTTTGGAAATTCCAGCGGTCATGTCGGAAATATAAAAACAGTCGATTTGCATGCAAGCTGTCGGAGTGTTCTTGGTTATAGTTTGGGCACGACCAGACAGAAGAGGCCGGAGCTCCAGCGGGAAACGGCACAAAAAGTAATCCCTTACCTTGTAAACAAACAGTTAAAAATAGCGGTTGGCCATAGGTTTCCACTAAAGGATGCTGCCAGTGCCCATCTATTAGTTGAAAATAGGTTAAATAAAGGGAAGATCATATTGGATGTCTTAAATTAATATGCATAAAAAGCAGGAATTCTCCTGCTTTTTATGTTATTCGACCATCTTGGTATTGACATAACCAAGTAGAATCACATAACCCACAATCATAATCGGAAATAAAATTTCTGTATTCGGATGATCAATAAAAGCGGCGATTAACATGGCAATTCCTATAAGGAAGTTATATCCACCGACCAATTTTGCAAGTTTATCCTGGTCTTTCACACGTTTTTGATTAAAGCCTGACAATATCCAGGTTTGCTTTTTTACTCCAATAAGAAAAGCTAACACAAAAAGAATGACGGCAGTAACTATAAACGGTTGATTCATCTCCATGCCTCCTTAAAGATCTGGTTATCCCCGGCGTGCCAATAACGGAACGATATAAAATGCAACAATAAATGTGATAGATACATAAATAACAAGGTAGCTTGCCTTGACTAAATGTTCATTAAAAATTAAATCCGAGACGATTAAGTAAACTAATAAGAGCAGATTGGAAATAGAAAATGTCTGAAAAGAATATTCTTTGATGTTAGCGTTGATCCTTTCGTCATATTCGATTTCATCATTGGCTTCTTGCCGTTTCAACCTAAACCATTTGGCGCTTCCAACCCCCACAACAAGCCCTGCTAAAATGCCCCATTGAAGTTGGCCTGACAATAAACTGACAATAGAAAAAACCATAATTGCACTAATCAACACTTTTAATATCTGCACTTGCATGGTTTGTATCAACTCCCTATAAAAGTTACTCTTCTAACCAAAACAATTCGTCCAAGGGGCGTTCCAGGTGCTTACTGATTAGCAAACAAACACGAATAGTGGGGTTATATTTGTTAGCTTCGATTAAATTCATTGTCTGTCTTGTTACCCCAACCAACTTTGCCAGTTCGCCTTGAGTCAAATTGTTTTTCTCAATACGGGCCACTTTCACCTTGTTTTTCACAATGGACTCTTTCAACTTCATTACCTGCCCTTAAATGCTATATGCTTACATTGTAATATATATTTTACTTTTTGAACATATATATTACTTATAAAAATTAAATTGAGCATGTATTATCTTTATAACTGTAAATAAATGATAAAATGGAATAAATTTAGATTTTGGAGGCAGCCATGAATTACGAAACCATTTTATTTGATATCGATGATACATTATTTGACTTTGGAAAATCGGAAGAGAGCGCATTTCAGAAAGCATTTTTGAAGTTTGGTTTGCCTGCGGGGGTAGAGGATTACCGTCCACGATATAAGGAAATAAGTAAGGTCCTTTGGGGAGAATTAGAACAGGGGCTCATTGGCTTGTCTGAACTAGGAAAAGAGAGGTTTAACCGGCTTTTTATTGAGTATAATCTTGAAATAGATGGTGAGCTGTTTAACCGGATCTATCTTGAATATTTAGGTCAGGAGAGCCATCTGATGTCAGGTGCACAGGAAGTGTGTTCCAGTCTGACAGAATGCCGACTTGCGGTTATCACGAATGGGTTTGGCGACGTGCAGAGGTCAAGAATAGCGGGTTCACCGCTTCGTTCTGCGTTTGAGGCTATTATTGTTTCAGAAGAAGCGGGCTGCCAAAAACCTAATAAAGGGATTTTCGACTATGCTTTTTCCAAGCTCAACATTACCGATAAGGGAAAGGTATTGATTGTCGGTGATTCGCTGACATCTGATATCCAGGGCGGAATCAATTATGGTATTGATACCTGCTGGTTTAACCCGCATTATAAGGAAAACACAATGGCAATGAGGCCAACCTACGAAATACACGAACTTACAGATCTTTTAAAAATTGTCGGGCCCAAACAGGCCATACCTGTTTAGGCAGCATCGCAGAAATATGGGTGACTTTCGCGGATAAAATCGAAATATCGCCGATATATTGGTTTTTCCGCGGATATCTCACCCTAAATCGCGGATATAATGAGTTTTAGCGCGGATAAATTTTTTTCGCCGGAAAATTCCACCCTATCAGGGCGAGAAACACATCAAAAAGGAGCAATATTTATGGAATCCAAAGGTAATTTGCCGGAAAGACTGTCTAAACCCGCAAAAAGAGCTCTCCAGGGTGCCGGCTATGTTCGACTTGAACAATTAACTAAGGTCAGGGAAGCGGAAATCATGCAATTGCATGGAATGGGGCCAAAAGCGTTAGAGCTGCTCAAAAAATCCCTCGCGGAAAAAGGGCTAACATTTGCAAAAAATTCGTGAGAACTTTATCTTGTCGTCTCCCTAAACTTAGTACTAATGACTTTTTCAGTTGTATTTTCGAATTCAATATCAACAAATACACCAAACTCCCTCTGAGAATCTTTCAGCCAAAGTTTGAATTTTTCAACAGACGATTGCGGTCCGGTTGTTCTGCCAACATGAAGATAATCCACGATTTGCGCCTGGGGATATTTTTCATGGGTTTTTTTCATGGCTAATTGTCCCCATTTGGCATACGGAGGAATTGGTTTCTGCTGGGCAATCGAAATATGAGGCAATCCCACCAAGAATGCACCCTCAGTAAAAACCAGCGCCGAAGTAACCATTAGGCTAAACATGACCTTTCGCACTTAAAAGCCCCCTTTGTTTTTACATCTAGCTTGGCATTTTCACGAAATAATATGTAGGAAACGGCAACGTAAATATATCCAAAAGGAGCGTACCAAAAATGTATGAACAAAAAACAAAACCAACTGACAATAGTGTAATTGAGTTTATTGAAAATGTGGACAGTCCAAAAAAACGAGAGGATGCGTACAGGTTAGTTGAGGTGTTTACAGAAACAACCGGTTTTGAAGCGAAGATGTGGGGGCCAAGCATTATCGGGTTCGGGTCTTATCACTATAAATATGCCTCTGGTCATGAGGGAGATGCTCCGCTTGTCGGGTTTTCACCACGAAAGGCCAAAATTAGTTTGTATTTTGCTCCAGGTGAAACGAAACGCGAGGAATTATTAAAGGCATTTGGAAAACATACATCAGGTAAAGGATGTGTATACATTAATAAAGTCGCGGATATCGATATCGAGATGTTAAAACAGCTAATTATCGAGTCGGTTCAGTTTTTACAGAAGCAATATCCGAATCAAGGCTAAAGGAATTGTTCAAAGATGGCCAATAAAAAGAAGCCAAAGATAACAAATCCTATAAAAAGGGAAATATCTCTCTTCTCATTTTGCTCAACTTTCTTAGTCCGTTTTTTATACAAAGTTTCCCGATAGATTTTTTGAACCATTTGCTGCTTTGAATCAAATGGACTCCTTTGCATACTCATGGAATCACCCTATTTACTTATTTTTACATATTAGACGATTCAAAGAGGAAAAAAGTTGCAAGGGGGAGATAATATAGCCAATAGCTAATGAAGCAGGGGAACAACCCTGCTTTTTTCTGTTCAGCTGAGTTGGGAACCTCGCTCACTGCATACTTTTTTGAGAAAAAATAAAAACCTTCAGGATGGTGACATCGTCTAAGAATTAGCTAGGAGGGTTAATATTGGAAGAACTAACAGTACAAATGATTGAAACGGAAGATAAGGAAGTCCTAATCGATGAAATCATGTCAAGATATGGGCAGGAAATTCTCCAGCTTGTTTATTCATATGTTAAAAATCGGGCTGCCGCCGAAGATCTGACGCAGGATATTTTTATGAAGTGCTATAACAGCTTACATACTTATAGCGGCAAATCTAAATTAAGAACATGGCTGTGGAGAATTGCTATTAACCACTGTAAGGACTATTTAAAAAGCTGGTACAGCAAAAACGTAATTATTACCGAAGAAGACCCTTTGCACAGCGAAACAAAAAAAGAAATGGTCGAGCAGACTGTTATTCAAAAGGAAGAGGATGTCGAGTTAATAACCGCAATTATGAAGCTGCCGATTAAATATCGGGAAGTCATTTATTTATATTATTATGAGGAATTACTCATTAATGAAATTGCCGTGTTGACTGACGTAAGTGGTAACACGGTGAAAACGCGGCTAAGGCGTGCAAAAGAACTTCTAAAAGACCAATTGGAGGGAAAATGATGGAGGACCGTTTGAAAAATTTAAAAAAGTCAATGGATCGAACCACCTTTGCCAAGCTGCGGTTTACCGAACAGCATCAAAAGCAAATCCATGAGAGAATTGGCAAACAAGAACATTCAAGGGAGGAAGTGCTGCTTGCTCTCCTCCAGCTACTCGTTCAGGAAAAAACAGGCTTCGAATTGACCAAGCTTCTTCGAGGAAGAGGAATTCGGGCATTTGAGGACAATGAGGGATTCCTCTACATCCAATTACATCAGCTCGAACAGTCCGGCTGGATCCAATCCAATTGGCAAGAGGAGATTAAATATTATCGATTGACGGAAAAAGGGTTGAAAAGACTTCAAAAGTCTGAAAAAAACCAAAAAGACAAACAGCTGGTTTTGAAAGAATTATTTGAGAGGTGAAGCTACATGAATAAGCGCCATGTTTTTATAACTGAGGTTATTAATCATATAAAATCGAAGGAAGCTAAGAAGTATGTGGCAGAAGAATTAACCTATCATATAAAAGAGGCAAAAAAGGGATGGCTGGAAAAAGGACTAACAGAATCTCAAGCGGAGGAAAAAGCCGTTCAACAAATGGGCAGTCCAGGGAAACTGGGGGAGCAGCTGAGCAGGCTTCACCGTCCCAAGGTAGACTGGATACTAATTGGCCTGCTTGTAATGGCTTTCGGCCTTGGATTCATGCCACTGATTTCACTCGGCTATATAGATGAGAGATATTTTTCAATTAGCAAATTGATTACCGTCCTTCTCGGTGGAGCAGCTGCGGTCGGGCTAATGTTTTTTGATTATCGAAAGTGGAAGAAGTTAGGCTGGCTGTTTTACCTGGTTGGAATCTTCATTTTAATTATTTTAAGATTTTTTGCTTCGACAATGATTAATGGGACGCCGGTTTTAAGAATTCCATCGATTTTAACAATAGAAAGCACGATGGCGATTCCCTTCTTGTTCTTTGCTTGGGCTGCCTTTTTCAATAGTGAGAGGCTTAAGGTTTGGCAGTTTATCCCTTTATTTTCCATTCCGCTCAGTCTGTTTGTTACGATGCCAAGTATGGTGAATACTTACATCTACACAGTCATGGTCTTCGTGATGATGTGGTGGAGCAAATTCAACAGGAAAATCGTTATTGCCGTTTGGACAGCGATAGCTGGGGGCGTGGCGGTGCTGGTCATTAGTTTCTGGAGTATTCTAAAGAGCTATCAAAAAACAAGACTGCTTGCTTTTTTTTATCCTGAAAATGATCCCAACGGCGCTGGATATCTTTACAGTCGGATGCATGAGATACTGACTAAGGCAACATGGTTCGGGAATGCAGGTAGAAAAGAGTTTATCCCTGAAGCCCATACGGATTTTGTTTTTGTCAGTTTTGCCTACCACTATGGTTGGATGTTCGCCATCGTGCTAGTCCTAATCCTTACGTTACTGGCCGTGCGAATGGTGGCCGTTTCTTTCAAAATAAAAGATTCATACGGAAAACTGCTACTCATCGGAGCACTGGCACTGTATATAGTTCAATTGGCAACCCATCTTGCCATATCGTTCGGGGTTTTTCCTATCATTTCAATATCTTTGCCGTTTATCAGCTACGGTTTAATGCCAACACTGGTGAATGCAATCTTGATAGGGGTTGTTTTAAGCGTCTACCGGCGAAAGGATTTCATTTTAACTTATTAATTTTAGCAGCACAAAACTGTTTAATGAATATGTCGATGAATTTTATATGTCCAAGCTAATTTAGAGAAGACCGCCGCATTACAGGCGGTCATCTTCCCGTGCTCTTGTGGTATTTTTTATGTTCGCCTTACTTTTTAGCGTCTTTTCCGCCTGACTTTGGGTTGCAGGATTATTAAATTCATCGGCAGGAATTGTCTTTTCATTATTTTTCACATTGCTCCTTAGTTAGCTCTACCTTTATACGTAATCATTGCCATGTATCGAAAAATCCCAACGCGTACTTCACCGCTTCATGAATATCCTTTGTTTCGTAAGCTTCCATGTCCTCGTGAGAGATTTTCATTTTCACGCTCTCCAAGTCAAAACCGCTATCCAAATCAATTTCCAACAGAACTTCGTATCCTTCGGGTCCAACGGTTGAATCAATAATGTTAAACGTACGAATTGCGGACCCTGTTTCGTAATCCGTTGGTTCCAGACTATCTGCCATAACCACACCCCGTTTATCATGCATTCTTGACTACAGCTTTAGGTTTCCAATCGCGCATGGTGAGTATTCATATCCTTTCTTTTTAAAAAAAAGGAATTTCTTTATTGAACGAGAATTTATTGGTATCTGGAAATTGGAGTTGATCGAATTGACCGAAGTATATATTGATTGTGGAGAAATTTATCTGCGTGAATTCAGGATTGAAGATGTGGACACGATTTATGAGATTACCTCCCAGCCCGAGGTCTATGAATTTTTGCCTAGTTGGAAAACAACTCGGGAGCAGCGGTTAAATTACGTTGAGAATTATGAGATACCCTCAAATAATCGGTTTCTTGCAGCATTGCCGGACATTGAAGACCAGACGTATTTGAACTTGGCGATTATCTTAAAAGAAACGGGTAAGTTGATTGGCTTTTGCCATTCTGGGCTTAAGCAAGAATTGCCTGCCCCGAATCGGGAAATTGCCTATGGACTCTCGAAGTTTTATTGGAATCGGGGGTATGCCTCCATGGCTGCAAAAGGCTTAATTGACTTTTTATTTGAGGAGACAAATGTGGAGGTTCTTAATGCAGTGGCCCTCCCAAACAATGTTGGCTCTAATCGGGTTATCCGAAAATGCGGGTTTCAATTTATGGATGATGTTGAAATTGATGATCAGATCCATCATCATTACATACTTAACAGAAAGGATTGGAGAAAACATAAATAAAGTAATAATTTTGGTTGGGGGTCTCATTGACGACACTTTTGATGATCTTTTGTATGGAACTGTCGCCAATAGGCCTTATTGACAACACCTTCGCTGATTTTTCACATGGAAGTGTCGTCAATAGGCCCTATTGACGACACTTTTGGTGATCTTTTGTATGGAACTGTCGCCAATAAGCCTTATTGACGACACTTTCACTGAATTTTGCCTAGGAACTGTCTTCAATCATCATCTTTCCTAAAAATTCACCCTAAATACTCTATCTCAAGCTCGGGTTCAATAACCTTGCTATTATATCACTATCAAAAAAGGCAACCTCTAGAAAAATCCCTTCACATGCTTGTCCCTCTTTGCATATCGTATAGCATATCATCGAAAGGAGGGATTCGCGTGTCATCATCATCTTCAAATTCGTGCCAACGGCTCGCGAACATTATTGGCGGCGAGGTTATCACAGCAGCCCCTGTTTGCGTTGTCCAACGTCTCCGTAATATTAACGCGACCATTTTGGGCCGTCGGACCCGTTCCCCCTTGGCCCTGCCATTTGCACTTTCCTTTGAAAATAACCAAAATGGCAGAACACTTAACCTGGGCGAAACCGTCATCCTACAAAAGGAAATTAACCCATTTTTAACTGCATTACGAAGAAGAGGACTAATTGTCACCGCCGTTCACAATCACTGGCTATTTGACAGTCCCCGTTTAATGTATATGCACTGGGAAAATGTCGGCGACCCATTTGAATTTGCCAGAAACAGCTTTGAGGCAGCGAAAGAAGCTGGTCTCTTTTAAAGAGAAGAGCCATTTGTGTTCGAAAGTCACAAATGGCTTTTTTTATTATTCCTACCAAAACAGGAGATTTTTTTCAATAAATCTTGATTATGGTATGATTAAGGCAAAAGCAGATGGAGGAAAGCAGTGGTCAAGATGAAGGAAGTAAAGGTAAAAGGTCTAACACTAGAAAACATTAAGGTAAGAGAGACAAGCGGTTATAGTGGCTTAGAAATATACTTCACCATAAAGGGGAACTTATATAATTTCATGATTGCCAGAACAAACCCGCCAATGCCGCTCAATATTATCCATACCTTTAAGGAACAGGGAATTTGCCCCCTTTGCGAACGAACCATTTACCCCTATCCAATTGGTAACCAGCCTTGTCTTGAGTTGAAAAAAATCGACCGGTTACTATTAGAAAAATTTCTTAAATTTTTGCCTGCGAATTAAAAGGTATGGTCGCCTGCACCATACCCTTTTCATTAATCAAAGTACACCGGCTGATTGGGATTTTTAAAAAATGAAAACGCAATCCCGATTTGGTCCTTCGTAATGCGCGAGGGTGATAACGGCGGCAGTTCGTGTTCCGCAAAGAATCCAACACCACTTGTCTCTATTCCTTCGGTAGCTTGTCCGCCAACAATTTCACATTGGACAAACATTTTATAAACATGATAAGGGGAAGGCGGGTGAGCATGGCGTTTGTAATCGGTCACCGCTAGCAGTTTTACCGCTTTGACATCAAAACCTGATTCCTCCTTGACCTCTTTGGCTGCCACTTCACCAGGTGTAAAACCGATATCTGCCCAGCCCCCCGGAAGCGACCATTTGCCATCGTGGTTTTCGCGGACCATGAGGATTTGATTATCCTTAAACACAACTGCTCGTATGTCTACCTTTGGGGTCGCATATCCCGTTTCGTTAGCAAACAAATCTGCAATCATGGACTTTTCCAACCCAGTATGTTCTTGTAAAATCTCAACACTCATTTTTCGAATCGCTTCAAACCGCTCCAAGTCATAAATATCCTTGGAATAGGTTAATCCAGCCTGGGCGATGGACTGCAGTTGCTTCGCCCATTCCAGCCATTTTGGTTCCATATTTATCACCACCTGCTTGTATAATATTACCATATATATGAAAAGGGTTCATAGGAGTGTATGCTGTGAAAAAAGTAGTTTTAAAGTCAGTAGAACAAGATCATCGGAAATTGTATATGGAATGGCTCCTATTAGCGGATGAAAGTGAGGAAATTGTTAAGGGGTACATCAATGACGGGGAGATGTTCTCGGTTCTTTATGAGGGGCAGGCAGCAGGGGTCATCCTATTTACCTTTCACCCCGGGCATATGGTAGAGGTCAAGAATATGGCATTGGCCGAAAATTTCCGAGGAATGGGTCTGGGAAAAATGATTTTACAGGAAGCTTTTGAAATTTACCGAGCCCAAGGTATGCAAAAAATGATTGTGGGAACGGCCAATTCCAGCATTGCTAACCTGGCTTTTTATCAAAAAGTAGGCTTCCGGATGAGCGAAATTAAAAAAGACTTTTTCAAAAAATATCCGGAGCCGATTTATGAATATGGGATTCGGGCATTGGATATGGTCATGTTTGAGAAAAGTTTACAGGATTAGGCTATTTTAGTTAGGAAAATGCTCCTATTAAAATTTCTCTTTCCAATAATTGTATTTTCTTGAAACTTATAAACAAATCAAGTAATATGGTAATACGAAATTGCGAAAGGGTGGACTTAAAGCCAATGATGAACTAGTCCTATTTTTAGAAACCATTCGTCAATAAACGAACATTTTTCTGGATAGGATTAGTGCGGGCTTTTTATAAATGGAGGGCAAAAGTACCTAGTGTACTTTGCCTTTTGGTGCCTGTTTTGCCTCCTATCCAGATTGGATCAGGAGGTTTTTTTATGGAACAAACAAATTCTGAAATGACGATAGGGGCGTTATTTCGAAATCGAGTCATTCAAACGATTCTGCTTTCGACGTTTTTCCTGCAAATTGGGATCTGGGTCAGAAACTATTCGATTTTGCTTTTTGTTGTCGAGAAGACAAATGAAAATCCGATTGCGGTATCACTGATTTCGGTTGCCGAGTTTGCCCCAATCTTCTTGTTTTCCTTCATTGGCGGGACATTTGCAGACCGCTGGCGGCCAAAACGGACGATGATTTGGTGCGATTTCCTCAGCGCCATTTCTATATTTGTCGTTCTGCTGGCTCTTGTATATGGGAGTTGGAAGGCTATCTTCTTCGCGACGCTTGTGTCTTCAATTCTATCCCAGTTTTCTCAACCGTCCGGAATGAAGTTGTTTAAAACACATGTTAGGGAAGAACTCATCCAAATGGGGATGTCGATTTACCAAACGATGTTTGCGTTGTTTATGATTCTCGGTCCCGTTCTCGGTACATTTGTTTACCAGCAATACGGAATCGATGTTGCGATTGCGATTATGGGCGTGGCCTTCTTGCTGTCTGCCGGAATATTATTCCTGCTTCCGCCTGATCATGTGGCAGAGGAAAAGGAAGAAAACACAACTGTTGTGCAGGAAATGAAGGCAGGATTCAAGTATGTGCTAAACAGCCGGGCATTGACGCTCCTAGGCGGCTGCTTTGCCGCTGCCGGACTGGCATTGGGGTTGACGCAGCCGCTGGCGGTTTTCCTCGTCACTGAAAAGCTGGGGTTACCGAAGGAGCATCTGCAGTGGCTGATGGCGGCTTTTGGAGCAGGAATGATTTTGGGCGGAGGTCTGACGGTCGGTTTAGCGAAGAAAACACCGCCGCAAATCCTGCTCGCCATTGGAATGGCCGTGAATGTCATCGGATTTATCATGTTGGGTCTATCCGAATGGTTCTGGCTGACATTAGGAGTGCAATTTGTTACTGGTTTATTCATGCCATGTATCCATATCGGAATCAATACGATGATCTTGAAAAATACGGATGCGGCTTTTATCGGCCGTGTGAATGGAATTTTAAACCCGGTGTTTATGGGGACGATGGTCATTACCATGACCGCGAGCGGCTGGTTGAAGCAGACTTTTTCGCTTGTTGCCATGTATGAAGGATCAGCATTGCTATTCCTTGTTGGTGTCTTTTTCTTGGTTCCGTTAGTAAAAGGCTCGACTGTTATGAAAAAAACGGAAGGAGCCTAATTTAGAAGGGGAGCTTGCATTTGTATGCAGGCTCCTTTTTAATGGCTACAGATAGGAAAATAGTGGTAGAATTATTTTTATAAAAAGGAGGGGGTTCCAATGGATGTAATTGATAAAGCACTTCAGATTGCGGGCAGAGCCCATCAGCGTCAGTTCAGAAAAGGGACGGATATCCCGTATATAACGCACCCGGTGGCTGTTGGCATACTATTATTGAAGGCGGGTTACCGGGATGAGGTGGTCGCCGCCGGAATTCTGCATGATACAGTGGAAGATACAGACCTTACGATCGAGGACATTCGGCGCGAATTTGGCCCGGTGATTGTGGAAATCGTTGCAGGCTGTTCGGAGCCGGAAAAGACGCTTTCCTGGGAAGACCGAAAAGAACATACCATTGAATTCTTGAAAACTGCCTCGGAAGACATCCGTGCTGTCGCTTGTGCAGACAAACTCCATAATATCCGCTCGATCATCGATGATTACGCGAAAAACGGTGAGGCTGTCTGGGACCGCTTTAACCGCGGCAAGAACGATCAGAGATGGTATTATACGAGCTTGGTAGAAAGTTTATGTTCATCCGGATCGTTTCCGTTAGTCGAGGAATTGGAAAAAGAGGTTAAGCGGTTATTTAACTAATTTTTGAAGGCGGGGAGAATAACTTGGAAATTAGACTATTAAATTCAGCAGATGCCGAACAATATTGGGCTCTTAGGCTTGAGGCATTGCAACAGAACCCGGAAGCGTTCCTCACCAGTTATGAAGACGCCGTCAAACGAGAAAATCCCGTCGAACAGACAGCGCGGAACTTCGAAACAGTCGGGAACTTTACCTTCGGCGCCTTTTACGAAAATAAGCTGATGGGGGTCGTTACGCTGCTACAAGAGACACCATATAAAATCCGCCATCGCGCCAACATTTTCGCTATGTATGTCACGCCTGGCAAACGAGGTACGGGCACTGGGGAGGCTTTATTAGCAGCAGCTATCAATAAAGCAAAAACCATCGATGAAATTGAAAAACTCAATCTTACCGTAACGGCTGGAAATGAAAGGGCGAAAAAACTTTATATCAAACTGGGCTTTAAAGTATACGGATATGAGGAAAGAGCCTTGAAAATAAATGGCATTTATTACGATGATGAGCATATGGTACTGCACTTGAAATAAAGGAGATTTCTATGAAAATTATTTACCAGCCACCAGCCCCTTCAGCATACAATGAGCTAAGGGTTGAAGGCGGGCTCAGCAGAAAGTCGCTAGAAGCCGCCGAAATTGGTCTGTCAAACTCATTGTTTGCCGTCTCCATCTACGAGGCAAACACGCTGATTGGGATGGGCCGAGTCGTAGGTGATGGCGGCACGGTATTTCATGTCGTGGATATTGTTGTAAAACCGAGTTACCAAGGCCGGGGTCTCGGCAAGGTCATCATGCAGGAAATCATGGATTACCTTGATAAAAATACGTGCCCCGGCTCCTATGTCAGTTTAATCGCTGACGAACCGGCAAATAAGCTTTATGAGAAATTTGGTTTTCAATATACCTACCCAAAATCCCACGGAATGTACAAGATGTATTAAATAAGGCGGGAAGAAAATGTTAACAGGGAAAAATATATATGTACGGCCATTTACAAAAGAGGATGCTGCTGCACTCCTTGGATTGCAACAGGAGAACCGTCGATTCTTCGAAAGGTTTTCCTATGAACGAAACGAGGATTTCTATACACTTGAAGCACAACAGGAAAGAATCAAAAGCTTTCAAAAGGATTGGCAAGGGGACGAATCCTATCAATTTGGGATTTTTAAAAAAGAAGATGACAAACTAATTGGAACCATTAATCTGTTTCAAGTTCTTCGCGGATCCCTGCAAAGTGCGTTCATTGGTTATTTTTTAGATCAGCAGCACAATGGCAAAGGCTATACAACAGAGGCGACTCATCTTGTTGTACAATATGCGTTTGTCGAATTGAACCTTCATCGGATCGAAGCCGGCGTTATGCCGCACAATATCGGCTCCATTAGAGTCCTCGAAAAAGCAGGCTTTCATAAGGAAGGCATCGCCATTAAAAATGTCAAGATTAATGGGAAATGGGAAGACCATCAAGTGTTGGCCATCATCAATCCTAATGATGAATAGGATCAAAAAACCGGCTAGCCCCTTAAAGAGCTATGCCGGTTTTTATTAATAGTGGCTTGTCCCATCAAGCCGTTAGATCCACGAAAACCCTCTTCTTCTGTCATCCCAGTCATCGCGGCGATTATGATGACGTCTGTCATCAGTCCGATGCTGGTCATCTGTACGATGTCTGTGATCAGTCCGATGCCGGTTATCTGTGCGATGTCTGTGATCAGTCCGATGCCGGTTATCTGTGCGATGTCTGTGATCAGTCCGATGTCGGTCATCGGTCCGACGTTTTTTTTCCTCTTCAACGATGACACGCTTGGCACGAATAATCACTGTGTCAGCATTAATTACGATACGTCCGCCGTCATTTTTATGGCTGACATCTACCACTTCTTCATCCATGAAATCTCTGGCCATGTATTTCCCCCCTTTCGCTTATATTTATTAAAATATGCTTGTGTCATAAAAGTGTGAGGACAAACTGTTAAAATCTAAGAATCTGTAACAAAGCTTTTTATATTAAAAAACAAGTTTATGTTAAAATTAAGGCTGTTAGAGTGATTGGAGGCTGCCTCAAAATGATAACTTTCTACAAAATTCTAGTTATTTTACATATTTTTTCTGCTATTATCGGGATGGGGCCGGGGTTTATTCTAACGACTGTCGTCAAATCAGGAAAAACAATGACGGAATTACGCCATTCTTATGCCATCCGTCATAGACTTCATATTTATGTGATGATAGGCGGGACCATGCTGCTTGTCACAGGATTGCTGATGGGGGTTTTGAATCCAAGCCTGTTCCGGATGGGCTGGTATGATCTAAGTCTTGTCCTGTTTTTGGCTGCGTTGGCAATTGGGCCTGTCATGCTGACACCGAGATCAAAACCAATTAAGGAAATGTTGGCATCCCACCAAGGCGAGGAAATCCCGGAAGAATATTGGCGTTTATCAAGGGAACTTTTTAAATATGAGTATATCGAAAATTTTATTTTTATCATTATCATTACGCTTATGATAACCAAGCCGTTTTAGGGAAAAAGGAGTGCGGAACCACAGCGGTTTTACACTCCTTTTTTTGTTATAATAGCTTGTATCTTTTAATGAAAGTATGTGGATGATGAAAAAGAAAATAATCCTGTTTGGAACAGCCATTTTATTTGTCCTTCTATTGTTATTTGGAACTTATAAATTAATGAACTCTCGAACATATCAGTTTTTTGGAGGATTAACCCACCAGGTGGGGACGGAAGAGAAGGTGGTCGCATTAACGTTCGATGACGGGCCTACTGAAAATGTTCCGGAACTCCTTCCACTTTTGGAAAAATACAATGCCAAAGCTACGTTTTTTTTAATTGGAAGCGAGATTGAGAAGTCTCCAGGGGAAGCAGAGAAATTAATTGAGGCAGGGCATCAGATCGGAAATCATACGTATTCCCATAAGCGGATGATTTTTAAATCCCCTTCCTTCATAAAAAAAGAAATTGAAAAGACAGATGCGTTAATTCGATCAGCAGGATATCAAGGGGAGATTGATTTTCGGCCTCCGAACAGCAAAAAGCTAATGGGATTACCATATTACTTAAAAAAACATCATCGCGACACGATTGCTATGAACCTTGAGCCAGACACTTATTATGCATCATCGTCCGACAAAGTTAAGTATATCAAGGACAATATTCAGCCCGGTTCGATTATCCTATTACATCCATGGTATGTCGGTACTGCTGCCGATGAACTGAAAGCGGTAGAAGGAATATTAGAGGTTCTAACGGAAAAAGGCTATAAATTTGTGACGGTGAACGAACTACAAACAAGAGCTGACAAGTGATAACACATTTTCTATTAAATATCTCGGACATAACAAAAGGGCCATTCTCTTGAATGGCTCTTGTTAGCCTTTTTTATCATTAATTACTACAGTTGCATCATTATCCCCTTGTTTAACAAGGACCTCCCAAATATCAGCTGCTTCATTATAATTTACCGAATTTATTGCTGGTACTTCATATTGACTAATCTGTTCTGGAGCCAAGGCTTTCCGAATCGCTTCGGCTTCGGTAAGGTCAGCGTTTTTTGGCTTTTTTTCAGGCAAGATTTCAACTTTCTCGGCATCGGACTGGCCCGGATAAGATTCCGCCACCACATCAAACCAAACCTGAACCTTATCGCCAACCTTTACCTTCCCCGGTGCATTGGAAAACCATATTGCATTATAGAATTCCGCCAATCCCCCCGTAGAACTAAAATCCTTTGGGGCGGAGGCCACTACGAGAATCCGTCCATCCCCCTTTTTGACAACATAACCTTCGATTCCTGGCTCTTTATGTGTCGTGCACCCGACTAACCATAGGCTAGTAAGTAACAAGATGAGTAATAACTTCTTCATTCAGCTGCGCACCCCCTTTCTTAATTAGACCATCGCATTGGATTGTGAGTTTCATTTCAATTAGTCTATTTTTAAAAAAATCAAAAAACTGTGATAAAATACAAAATAAACAATCAGGGAAGAGGGATTTTTTGGATCAATTTAAAAATAAGGTGGGAAACAAAGAAGAACTGCGTTCGATTATTGGCTTTCCAAGTGAGTTGGCTTCTAAAAAGGTAATTTTATATATTGACAGCCATTGTGCCGATTTTATTGCGAAATCACCATTTTTAATGTTAGCCACAGCCGATGAACATGGATTCTGCGATGTATCACCTCGGGGAGACATGCCGGGATTTGTTCATGTTTTAAATGAAAAACAATTCGTGATCCCCGAGAGGCCAGGCAATAAAAGACTAGATTCATTATGTAATATATTATCGAATCCTAAAATAGGTCTGCTTTTTTTCATCCCAGGAATGGAGGAGACGCTTCGAATAAATGGCAAGGCGGCGATAATAAAAGATGAGGAACTGCTTGAAAAAATGGCGGTTAAGGGTAAAAAACCTCTCTTGGGAATTGGCGTAGAAGTGGAGGAATGTTTTATTCATTGTGCAAAAGCATTAAAGCGGTCAAGTTTATGGGATACTGATTCCTGGCCCGCAAAGGAAACTTTGCCTTCCGCCGCTAAAATTTTGTTCGAACATGCCAAACTTCCTAAATCCACGGTTAATACCATTCAAAAGGGCCTCGAAGAAAGTTACACGAAGCGGTTGTATTAAGGAGATGGGGCAATGCGGTTTATATTCGAGGAGGAAGCATTATTTTACGATATGGTAGGAAAGGGCCATCCAATAATTATTTTGCATGCAATGGGAACGGATCATCGGTCGATGAAGGCATGGCTGGAACCAGTCTTTCAGAACGAAGATGGGTTTCAGCGGATTTATATTGATATTCCTGCACATGGTCAAAGTACTTGCAACAACATTCAATCTACCGAGGAAATGCGAAGAATCATTCTTGCGTTTATCGATGAAGTCCTTTTTGAAAAACCATTTAGTTTAATCGGACATTCATATGGCGGGTATATTGCGCAGGGTATGTTGTCCGCCAGGGCGCATCAAGTGGCAGGCATCTGTTTACTGGCACCCGCTGTTCATTTGAAAGAAAGAATCTTGCCAGAAAAGGTTGTAAGAGAAAAAGACAAGTCAAGCCTAGCTTCCGTTAATCCAGATGTCCGTACAGCTTTTGAAACGCTACTGGTATATCAAACAAAAGAGAACCTTAGGCGTTTTTTGCAGGAAGTGCAGCCTGGACGATTGTTGGCTGATAAAACCTTTCTACAATCCAATTGGCGTGAGCGGGGGTATTTTTTCAATGAAAAACCATTTGAAAATCTTTCAAAATTGGAACAGCCCGCCCTGGTAATTTGCGGCAAGCAGGATTCTATTTGTGGTTATAAAGATCATATATTTTTATTAGACAAATTACCAAATTTGACATTTGTGGTGCTAGACCAAGCGGGGCATTTAATAACGATTGAAAAAAGAGAAATGGTGCAATCATTGGTGAGTGATTGGTTAAGAAAGGTGTAGTAGAAGAAAGCTTTTATGCAAAGATGGAAGAAGGTAAAGGGGCATAAGAATAAAGACACTGTTAAAATTAAGGCATAAATGATAAAAAGACAGGAAATTTAAGATTCCTGTCTTTTGCCTGTATCTGCACTAATTACTGGAATGGTTTTGATTTTGGTGAAAAAATAGTAATACTTATATGCGACGATTAGTAGCAGGATGATCCTAACTAGGAAACTGTCAACCATGATGAAGGCAATTGCAATCATAGCATCCGCAAACAATAGGATCGTCAATTTTTGTTTGAGAGTCATGGATCGTTCCCTTACGAAGCTTTCCAGATGCCGTTTATAGATGCTCGTCCCTTTAAACCAGCGCTCAAACCGTTCGGACCCTTTTACGAAGCAGAACGATGCTAAAAGCAACAATGGCGTTGTGGGTAATAAAGGCAGAATAATCCCAAGGACGCCTAATCCTAAGGAAATAAATCCGATAATAATAAAAATGAATTTAACAATCCGATTTTGAATGATAGAGCACCCCTTTGGATGAGGTTTGAACCTGTTTCCTTATATTATATCACAAAAACGGGTTCATTTTTTCGAATCCGCATCATCAAAAAGGTAAGTCAAAATCCCCGGCATTCTCTCTTGGAAAAACCGGTAATGATGCTCCGCATCTATAATTTCCGCAAAACGTATCTCATCAATTTTGCTGCTCAATAGCTCATATACCTTCCTGCTTAACTCCATAAAAAGCTGGCTTGCTGCCAAATCCTCCGGCACTTCTTTCGTCCCTATATCCATATAAAACTTTTCGATGCCGTCAAGGTCGGACTCTTCAATACATGCCTCAATCGCTTCCTGATTTCGATAGTAAGCCGTAGATAAGACAGCAATTTTTCGAAATATATGCGGGTAGCGGCAGGCGGCATAAGTGGTGATAAGGGCGCCTAATGAGATGCCGGCCATCGCCGTTTCAGTTTCAATCGTTCGATATTTTCGGTCAATGAATGGCTTTAATTCGTCGACAATAAAATCCAAATAAGCCTCACCGTTTCCGCCAGAAGAACTTAAATAGCCCAAAATCTCCTCACTTAATTTGCCATGCGGCCAAGGGCAATAATCATTCACGCGCCCATCACCAACGGAATTTTGGTCAATCCCAACGACAATAATCTCGAGCCCGGTTTTAGCCAAATAATCCTTTAATCCAAGGGAAGTGCCGCCAATCGAGCCTTCATCCTCGAAAACATTTTGCCCATCATGCATATACAAAACGGGGTAACGTTTTGTCTCATTATGATAATTTTCTGGCACATACACTCGTACTATTCTTTCTTGCTGTAACGATGTCATATAAATGGAGAATTTCTCTAACAAACTGGCTCACTTCCAATCTAAAATCTTTCTTAAATAAATTTACCATAACCTCTACCTTTTGCCTAAATTTTTCTATTAAAAGTAATCTTTTGCCAGTATAATAGGTTTGTAAAATTTCCCACTATTTGGAGTGATGCAAAATGCTCACAAGGAAAACAAAAAAATTCAAAGTAATTATGAGTCGGTCGCCACGCTAGAAGTGCCGGTTTATATTTTTGCCGGCCGACAGGATTATCAGACACCTTCGCCGGTAGCAAAAAAATATTTTGACCAACTGGAATGTCCGCATAAGGAATTTGTCTGGTTTGAGCACTCTGCCCATTTATTGAACTTTGAAGAACCAGAGAAATTCTATCAGGAATGCTTAAAAATCAAGCAGCAGCTTGCATAAATAAAATTCGGAACTCCATACAGGAGTTCTTTTAATTTTTCAAAAGGAATACATTCAATGCTACTAAATTATGATTTGGTGTTTTTTTACCATTGAAATTTATCACGATAAAAATTATATTAAAAAAGTGTAAATGTTATATTTATTGTATGTATTAGCCTAATAGGCAGTATAATAAGAGATTTTACTTCATAGTTAAAGGAGAGATGTAAATGAAAAGAATCAGTTTAGCTTGGCAAATCTTCATCGGTTTAGCATTGGGTATTGCCGTTGGTGCTGTATTCTACGGGAATCCTCAAGTAGCTGAATTTCTCCAGCCAATTGGAACCATCTTTATTCGCCTCATTAAAATGATTGTCGTGCCTATTGTTGTTTCGAGTATCATAGTCGGTGTTGCCGGCGTGGGTGATATGAAATCGCTCGGTAAACTTGGCGGCAAGACGCTTCTGTATTTTGAAATCATCACCACAATTGCAATCATTGTCGGTTTATTATTCGGAAATCTGTTTCATCCAGGAAGCGGTATTGACCGCTCTCAGCTAACCAAAACAGATATTCATTCCTATGTAGAAACTGCAGAAACAACGCAAAGCCACTCGTTGGTGGATACGTTTGTCAATATTGTTCCAACAAATATCATCCAATCATTGGCTAATGGCGATATGTTGGCAATCATTTTCTTCTCGGTTATGTTTGGACTTGGAATTGCTGCAATTGGTGAAAAGGGAACACCGCTACTAAATTTCTTCCGAGGAACGGCAGATGCGATGTTCTACGTAACGAACCAGATTATGAAAGTTGCACCATTAGGAGTTTTCGCGTTAATCGGTGTAACGGTTTCGAAGTTTGGTTTATCTTCGTTAATCCCATTAGGAAAATTGGTCATTGTCGTTTATGGATCGATGATATTCTTTATTGTTGTTATCCTTGGGATCACGGCTAAAATTGCCGGCTATAATATTTTCAAGCTGGTAAAGTACTTGAAGGATGAGCTTTTATTAGGTTATTCTACTGCAAGTTCGGAAACAGTACTGCCGAAAATAATGGAAAAAATGGAGAAAATTGGTTGTCCAAAAGCGATTACATCGTTTGTCATTCCAACTGGTTATTCCTTTAACCTTGACGGCTCTACCTTATATCAGGCAATCGCCGCCTTGTTTATTGCGCAGATGTATGGCATCGATATGGGGATTGGCCAGCAAATTACCTTGGTTCTAGTATTAATGGTTACGTCAAAAGGAATAGCTGGAGTTCCTGGTGTTTCGTTTGTCGTCCTGCTTGCCACATTGGGAAGTGTCGGCATCCCAGCAGAAGGCTTGGCCTTCATCGCCGGTATTGACCGAATTTTGGACATGGCAAGGACTTGCGTCAACATTGTTGGCAACTCATTGGCAGCCATCGTCATCTCCAAATGGGAAGGCCACAGCCTTGATGAAAAGCCAGAAAAACTTGCAGCATAAATCCTCAGTTTCAGTTATGCTTAGAGATAGTACAGCCTAATAACAATATTACTAAAATAAAAAAGGTGCTTGACTACCTAATGGTGTCAGGCACCTTTTGTTTAAGTGTTTTTTTTGTAGGTAATTTGACCTGATGGATTGTATTAAATGTTATATTAAAAATTCCAGTTTTCTGTTAAAATGAAAGTATACTCCAATAACAGCATAAGTATACATACATGTAGAATAAAGAAATTTCTTCATTAACCTGTAGGAAATCGATAAGGCAAATTTATCCAAAGATAAAGGCGCAAAGCTATAGGGGCTAAGGTTGTCTAAGGTGACTATGCCAGCCAGCTGCCGTTTTTGAGCAATCAGGCGGGACTAATCGATCAAGATTAGTTGGGAGAGAAAATTATGGGAAAAACGGGAAAATCATTATCCGACTTAAAACGTAGCATTTATCTATGGGTTGTGCCGTTTATTCTTTTCGCGTTAACGTTGAACACGATACTGCAAAATTTGTTCGTGGAAGACAAATTTGATGCTATTGTAAATAGCACTCTTTTCATCTGGTTTCTGTTCAGTTGGGTTCTATTGTACAAAAATCGTTTTGTTCGTTTTAGTGAGTATTCCAACCTACTATTGATCAGTTTTTTTCATGTTTCCACCGTATTCGATGTCATCTACAATGATATGATTAAATCCGGCGGCGGGGACTTGGGTGATTTTATTATCTGGACCCCTTTGTATTTAACGTTTATCTTTTTTACCTTAGGCCCAAAACGGGGGATTTATTTTTCCAGTTTTATCTTTGCCTGTACTTTTATCATCGGGATGCTGTTTATCGGTCAGCTGCCATCGAAGTCAGTTGATTCCCTTTCACAATTTTATTTTGCAAATTTGGTTTATATTATTGTTCTATATTTCACTCAATATTTATTTAAGGCATATACAGAAGTGGAATTAGTAAAGAAACATGCCTATCTCGATTCGCTGACCGGAATTGCGAATCGCCATCAGATTGACGCGTGGCTTGAAATAAAGCTGAGGGAGTCCAAACAAACGGACAAGTCGTTTTCGATTATTTTTTTCGACATCGATTATTTTAAATGTATTAATGACCGCTATGGCCATAAGATAGGGGATTCGGTGTTAATCGAATTAGCTGGAATTATTAAGGATAACCTTGCTCCGGGCGACCTATTTGGCCGTTGGGGGGGCGAGGAATTTATCGTTATTACGGATACGATAAGCCATGAAGCCATCGGGTTGGCAGAGTATTATCGTAAAATCATCGCTTCCCATGACTTCGTCGGTTCCGGAAGAATTACCTGCAGTTTTGGTGTTACTGGCTATCACCAAGGGGACAGCATGGATACAATCTTAAACAGGGTCGATAAAGGACTATACCGGTCGAAGGAAAAGGGACGAAATTTGGTAAGTAATATTTGAGTTAAAGCAGAACCGCCTGGAAAAATACCAGGCGGTTTTTTGGCGAACAAACATTCCTTTTCAAAAATAGTCTAATCTCCATTGCATTTTCTAAGCCTGTACATATTTTAGTAGTATAAATACTTGAAAAATGAGCAGGGAGGTGCTAATCATGGAATCTGGCGGAAGAAGAAATCCCTTTGGCCTTTGCATTTTTCCCGGCTACCGCTGGTGAGGGCCGGGCTGTAGCGGGCCGGGAGCCCCAATTAATGATGTAGACGATTGCTGCCGCCGCCATGACCTTTGTCTAAAAGCCGGGGTCCATCCTTGTCAATGCGATTTCGAATTCATGGATTGCCTCTACCACAGACGAAACAGACACACTGATAAAGGCAGAAAAGCTGCGCTTATGTATGACTTTATGAAATTCAAAACTACCTTTACCTGCGGTAGGAAACCGCTATAAGCCAAAAGGGGACGTCCAGGCAAGGACGTCCCCAATTTATACTATTCCCTTGGTTCATAGTGTTTCCCATCATTCGGCATCTGTTCGTTCGGGACGCTCAGACCAAGCTGTGAGATCATTGAATCCTCCACAAAATAGGTATAAACCCATCCTGGCTCATTTTCAAATTTGACATCAAGATGATATGGATTATACTGCCGGCCTTCTTTGCGCCGAATCTCCCACGTTTCATTTGGGTATTTTTCCGCCAAGTATTGATTAAGCTGTTCTGTTTTTATGCCGACACGATAATCAATCCAAAAGGGCCGTACAGCAAAAAATAACCCCATACTGAAGATCACTGTAGCTGCCAGCAACAAGCCAATTTTTCGAAACCTCTTCGGAACAATAAAAGCAACTCCAATTAGGAACATCACCATGAAGACAGTGCTAATCGTTTCAATCACTGTAATTGGATGCATTATAACTCTTCCCATAGTATCGAATACAATTTTAAATCCATCAAGTCCACCCCTGTAATTCCTTGGTAATTCTATTGTAATGAGATAACCGATTTTTAAAAAGGGGTGGAGGGAATATCTTATATATTATTTCCGCCAACCAATTTTTAATTAATAATAAAAATGCCTCTGCCGCAATTATCCAATCATAAACGTGCTGTTTCTTACCGAAAATAATAGCGCTCGCTCAATAAAGCAAAGGGGGAAACGGTCTTGAAATGGCATAAAAGGATCCTTTCGATGATTCAAGAACGCCAGGATAAAAAGGTTGCTTTGGCAGTTGATACTTCCAGCAGTGAGGCGCCAACCATTCTCATTAATAACATAGTGAAACTGTTTGAAACAGTTAAACCTGATACGATCTTGGTTCAAGCAGATTTTAAAATTAGAAGCATTTCTCCAATCAAAAGTGATTCAATTCAGTACCATAATCACGGGAAATCTTCTTATACATTAGTACTTGAGTGGGCTGCAGAAGAAAAGGTGGATACGCTGTTTTATATTACCGATGTCACCGGCTTTTTTTCAGAGGAAATCGAGGTCGATTACGAAATGTTTTGGCTAGTCCCAGGTGAATTTTTGCCAAGGGTACCGTTCGGCAAGGCGATTAAAGTAGCTTAGATAAAAAAGACCAAATCTGGCGGAGGATTTGGTCTTTTGATATGAAAAAAGGAAGCGTGGCATCCACGCTTCAAAACCGATTCGGATAAGGAGGGTTGTCCAAAAATTAGTAGCCGCCCATAAACTGAGTTCCTACAATAATCAATAGGATAAACAGAACGACAATCAGCACAAAACTCATTGAGCCGCCGTATCCACCACCATAGCCTGACATACCCATCACCTCCTTTAGTGAGGATAATATAATGTATTCGGTTCGGAATATTTTGTTAGGGACAAGCATGGAATTATCGTAAAATAATTAAAAAGAAAAAATGGTATTGCCAGCCCGAAATACATATAATTATCTTATTATGTTGGGCTTTTTAGGAGGCAGTATGTCGAAGAAAACGATTGTGTTCACCGGCGGGGGCTCGGCCGGTCACGTGACCCCCAATTTGGCGATAATCAGTGAAATCCGAAATGACTGGAATATTCAATACATTGGATCGAAAAAAGGCATTGAAAAGGAATTAATCGAAAAAATCCAGATCCCCTATCATAGCATTAGCAGCGGGAAACTAAGGAGATATATCGACTTTGAAAATGTCGTTGATGTGTTCAGAGTACTGAAAGGATGCCTGGACGCGCGAAGAATTTTAAAAAAACTAAAGCCTGATTTGGTGTTCTCCAAAGGCGGGTTTGTCTCCGTTCCTGTGATTGTCGCAGCGCGGTCTTTAAAGATCCCGATTTTCATTCATGAGAGCGATATGACACCAGGACTGGCTAATAAAATTTCACAGCGGTTTGCGACAAAGATCTTCACTTCCTTTGATGAGACAGTGAAATTTTTTCCAAAGGGTAAGGCAGTGGCGATTGGTTCGCCGATTCGGAAGGAAGTGCTGGCTGGGTCTGCGGAGAAAGGTCGAAGATTTCTCGGCTTCCATGGAGGGCTGCCGATTTTAACGATTATGGGCGGCAGCTTGGGCGCCAGAAAAATTAATGAAGCGGTCAGGGATGTTTTGGGGCAGCTTTCGGCAAAGTATCAAATCGTCCATTTGTGCGGAAAAAACAATCTCGACCAAAGCTTGGAAGGTGTCTCTGGCTACAAACAATTTGAATATGTGCATGATGAACTGCCTGATATTTTGGCGGCAACAGACCTTGTAATTACTAGAGGCGGGTCGAACGCGATTTTTGAATTTTTAGCATTAAAGATTCCAATGCTGATTATCCCATTGGGTTTGCAGCAAAGCCGGGGCGACCAAATTTTAAATGCCAAAGCATTCGCGGAAAAGGGGTTTTCGCTCACGTTGGAAGAAGAAAGGCTTTCGGGCGATTCGCTGCTTCAGCATATAGACACGCTTGAGCAGAGGAGCGGGGGAATTCGTGCGTCAATGGCATCCTCACCGCAAGGGAAGGCCCTGCAAACGCTGGTAGATGAAATAAATCGCTATACATGATGAAATCGGCATGTTTTTAGTGGGAATCAAGGATTAAAGTTGTTGTACCGGAAGGGGAGCATTTTTTATGAGAAAAGTAGAGGTAATACCTTATTCCGAAAATTGGGCTTTGATGGGATTGGCGACCGAACGCAATGATAAAAGGGAAGATGGGTAGCCAATTGATGCGATTGGCGACTGGGCGCAATGAAAAAAAGGAAGATGGGTAGCCAATAGAGGCGATTGGCTACCGAACACAATGAGAAAGATGAAAAAGGGTAGCCAATAAAGCTGATTGGCTACCGGTATAATAAGAAGTTCCCCTTTTAAACTGGTCTCTATATCAATAGGCCATTAACAAAAGTTAAGGTTTATTCCAATTTCCGAATCACCGCTCGCACTGGACTGCCATCAGCCTCCGCCAACGGAAGCGGCAAGGCAGCCAATTCATAATCTCCCGGCTCAATACCGTCCAACACCAATCCCTCTAGAATATGAATCCCAAACCGGCTTAGTTCATGGTGCGCCAACAGTTCCTTACTGTCCAAGGCGTCCACTGACGGCAAATCAAGCCCGAGCAGCCGCACGCCGTAACCCGCAAGAAACTCCGCTAGCTCCGGTTCAATCGGGGGAATTGAATCAGGAAACCCTCCACGATCTTTCCAAGCTTCCGTCTTAATCAACAGTCGCGTTACTCCATCCAAATCAACACCGGCCAATTCCTTCACACCGATACTCGACACATTCGGAACATAAATTACCCGCGCTGGCCCAATATACAACTCAATATCCAAATCAATGACTCTTTCTCCATCATTATCAAAATGAAACGGCGCATCAATATGAGTGCCGGTATGGACACTCATCGTTACTTCTCCGACATTCACCGACCCGCTTTCCTCCTTGCTCCAGCTCACTTTGTAGCTGAAAGGGGTATCGCCCGGCCAGACAGGAACCTGATTGTCCAGCCGCTGTGAAATATCGATCCATTTTTTCATAAAACCAGCCTCCAAACCTAGATACCCTAAGTGTATTACAGCTTTGTCCTCAGGCTCAACAGCTCCGGGAAAAATTGCTGGTCGACCACCCGTTTTAAATAGGTCACTCCGGAAGATCCGCCCGTGCCCTTCTTATGGCCAATAATCCTTTCGACCGTGGTCATATGGTTAAATCGCCAAAGCTGCTGCTGATTGCCGACATCCACAAGCTTTTCAGCGAGCTCGTATAAATCCCAATATTTTTCGGTATTCCGATAAACTGTCAGCCATGCCTCCTCGACACTTAGGTTCGGTTCATAGACCTGAGACCAATCACGTTTCAGCACTGTCTCATCAACCGGCAATCCGTGAGCGGCGAGGGCTGTGATAGCGGCATCATAGATACTTGGTTCATGCAAAGCTGCGTTCATCCGCTCATACAAGTTGAACTTATGCTTGTAAACGGCAAGCGTGTGCGCATTTTTTTGGCCTAAAGCAAATTCGATTAGCCGGTTCTGATAGGATTGGAAGCCGGAGGAATGACCAAGTTTATCACGGAACTGCATATAATCGGCCGGTGTCATTGTTGTCAGCACATTCCATGATTGGATTAACTGCTGTTGAATCCGTGAGACACGCGACAGCATTTTAAACGACGGTTCTAAATCGTTACGGAGAATGCACGCAATGGCAGCCTCTAGCTCATGCAAAATCAACTTCATCCATAGTTCACTTGTCTGATGAATGATGATAAATAGCATCTCATCGTGGTGATCCGAAAGCCGATGTTGGCTTGAAAATATCTGTTCAAGATGAAGGTAATCACCATATGACATTTCTTTTTTTAAATCGGTTTGAATTTCATGTTCGGGGCCTAATGTCTTGTTTTGTTCACGGCTTTCTGTATCCTTCTTTTCCATTTCACTTGGCCTCCTCTCATTTTATGTTTTTTGTTACATGTCCGACTGTTGAATCCGGGTTTGCCGATTTGCTCTTATTGATAAAATAGTAAGCGATTGACAGGAAGATTAACCAAGGAACCCCAAACTGCAGCAGAATTTTAAAATCAGTCACCCATGTGGACAGCATTAAAGCAACTAGCAGGACGGCTCCAAGAATCGTTAAAAACGGGAAGCCCATCATTTTCACGGGTAGCTTGCGTCCACCTGATTTTTCCCATGCTTTTCTAAAATATAAATGAGAAATGAAAACCATCAGCCATGTAAAAATGGCACCGAACATCGAAATACCCATCATGAACGCATAGGAGGTACCTGGGAATAACGCACTGACAGCGGCTGCCAATATAATGCCTACAGCTGAAACAGCGAGGGCAGATAATGGTACGCCTCTTTTACTGACCTTTCCGAAGATAGAGGGCGCAAATTTGGCCTGTGATAAGGAGTACATCATTCTCGTTGACGAATAGAGCTGACTGTTCATTGCCGATAAGGCTGCTGTTAACACGATAAAGTTCATAATCCCGGAAGCGCCAGGAATATTCAAGATTTCCATTACTTTTACGAATGGGCTTTTGTCTACACCCGCGGAATGCCAAGGGACAATCATCAACATGATGGCAAGGGTAACAACATAGAAGGTAGACAAGCGGAATACCGTTGCCTTCAGCGCTTTTGGTACGGCAACGTCAGGATCCTTTGCCTCCCCGGCGGTAACCGCAATGAGCTCTGTTCCCAAAAAGCTGAACAAGGAAATAAAGATGGCAACCCAGACTCCCCACCAGCCAAAAGGAATAAATCCGCCATCATTAACCAATGTTTCAGGTCCCATTTCACTACCGGCAGAGGAGCCAAATAAAACGTAAGCGCCAAGAAGGATAAAGATCACAATCGCACTAATTTTGATCATTGAAAACCAATATTCAAAGGTCGCAAAGGTGTTGACACTAGTGGCGTTGACATAAATAAGTACGGCACCAAAAAGCAAAATCCACACGATTCCCGGTACGTCTGGAAACCAGTAATTCATATATATTGCGATCGCACTTACCTCAACACCGACGGCGAGGACATTGGCAATCCAATAGGAATAGCGGACGAGAAAACCTGCCATCGGCGAAATGTACTTTTCAGCAATGAAGCCAAACGACCCTGTTAACGGGTGAGCAACCGTCATTTCGGCTAAACAGCCCATCAACAGTAAGACAATAAAGGCCCCAACAGCGTAACTGATTAATACCGCGGGACCTGCCAAACTAATGGCAAGGCCGCTTCCGAGGAACAGACCCGTCCCGATGGCACAGCCCATTGCAATCATAGTTAGCTGCCCCGTACTTAAATCGCGCTTTAGTCCAGTCCCAGGGCCATTTTGACCTTGAGTTTGTTTATTCACCATAAACTTTCCTCCCACTACCCCTTAGGTTTTTTAAAAAAAATAGCCATTTAGTTTTGCTATGCAACGACCTCGCGCTCATTCACGAATTTTTCGTATTGCTTTTCTGTCATGATGGTTTTGAGAGTCTGCACAACCTGCCATACGTCCTCATAGGTGTTATAAAGGGCAACCGGAGCAAGGCGAATGATGTTTGGTGAACGGAAGTCCGGAATGATGCCGTTTTCCTTCAACGACTTGCAAATTCGGGCCGCTTCTTTGTGTTCAAGACTGACATGCCCGCCACGGCGCAAATCTTCCCTTGGATTGCCGATGACAAATCCCATATCGGCGAGCTCGACTTCAATCAAATCCATCATATACTGGTTAAGCTGAAGTGATTTTTCTCGTATACGATCGATGCCAGCTTCAGCGAAAATCTCCAAGGAGCCGACTAATGGTGCCATACTTAACACATGCGGGGTGCCGATTTGGTAGGCTCCAGCTGTGCTTGCTGGCGTAAACTCAATCTCAAGGTCAAATTGCTTTTCCTTATTGGAGCCGAACCAGCCGGCCAAGCCCGGAGAAGTGCCGAAATGCCTGTGGTTTACATACAAACCGCCGACCGCGCCTGGTCCGCCGTTCAAGTATTTGTAGTTGCACCAATAGGCAAAGTCAACATCCCATTCGCTGAAGGAATGAGGAATGGCGCCAATCGAATGGCAGGCATCGAAGCCGATTAAAATGTTTCGTTTATGGGCTTCGGCCGTCAACCGTTTCATATCTAGGATTTGACCGCTCCTATAGAGGACAGTCGGTAGGATTACCATCGCAACCTCTTCGGTCATTGCCTCGATGATATCGTCTTCTTCGAGGATTCTGCCATCCCGGCTTTTGACAAGAATCAAATGTTCCTTTGGGTCAAGACCGCGGGATTGAAGCTGGCTTTTCATGGCATATAGATCACTGGGAAAGTTCAATTCATCTGCTAAAATCTTAGTCCTTGCCCCAGTCGGTTTATAGAAAGTTGCAATAAGCTGATGAAGATTGGTGGTTGTGGAACCGCTTACAATTATTTCATCCGCAGCTGCCCCCACGAGCGGTGCTATTCTTTCCGTCAATTGCTCCGCCAGGTAAAACCAAGGCTGTTTCCCCTTTGTCCAGCCGTCGATTCCGTGGTTCTTCCAATCTTCCAAGGAATTCAGCAGTGCACGTTCCGCGCGCTTTGAAAGCAAACCTAATGAATTCCCGTCCATGTAAATAGAATTGGGCTTTATGTAAAATTCCTGTCGAAACGGAGCGAGTGGATCCCTGCTATCCAATTTTCTAGCAAAATCTAGTGTTGGATTGAACTTTTCTGACCTCATTTTTTTCCTTCCTTTCTTTCTTTCAATCTATTATCATGGGACATCATAACAATTAAAATATTAAAGTGTCAATACAATAATTCGGAATAGTCTTAATACTCCTAACACTGTTACTCTTTCTCTAATCCCAAAGCCTCAGGTATTTAATAAAGACAAAAAAAATAGATTGGTGTCGGCACCAATCAAAATTATGGGAAGTTTTAAGAAATGAGTTCGAGTGAACCTATTTCCTAATTAAGTTACTTTTATAATATAGAATAGTTGTGTAGAAGTTAGGGGGAAGTTGTGTGGAAGTTGTGAAGATTTGGGTTAACTTAGGCCGAATTTCCTGATTTAGCCAAAGTTCATAATAGATTGTTTAAATATAAGTCCGCGTGATTTATAATTTAATTGTTAACTTAATTTAATTATTGGTTGACATATTAAAAGAGGTGATGATATGGATTGGTTAAACCTGGCTAAAAACGTACTCGATGGCTACCAGCTGACAAGGGAGGAAGCCGAGAAAATTTTGCTGTCAAAGGATGATGAGCTGCTATCCCTGGTCAACGCAGCTTTTGAAATTCGTAAAAGGCATTACGGCAAGAAGGTAAAGCTGAATATGATTATTAATGCAAAAAGCGGGCTTTGTCCGGAGGATTGCGGTTACTGTGCCCAATCCATTAAAGCGAAAACGGAAATCGACCGCTACACTCTGATCAGCAAGCAGACAATTGTTGAGGGGGCAAAGGAAGCAAAAAGAAACAAAATTGGTACATATTGTATCGTCATGAGCGGGCGGAAACCGACAAATAATGAAGTGGATACTGTCATTTCTGCGGTTCAGGAAATTAAAAACGAGGTAGAGAAAATTAAAATTTGTGCCTGTATGGGATTAGTCAATGAGGAGCAGGCAGTAAAGCTTAAGGAGGCCGGGGTAGATCGCTTTAATCATAACATCAATACTAGCGCAAACCATCATGCTAACATTACCACGACTCATGATTATGATGACAGAGTGCAAACCATTGAGAACGTAAAAAAAGCAGGAATCTCTCCTTGTTCTGGAGTTATTTGTGGAATGGGCGAGACTGACGATGACATTATCGACATGGCATTTGCCTTAAAGGAACTCGATGCCGACTCCATCCCGGTCAATTTCCTCCATCCGATCAAAGGAACGAAACTTGAGAACTTAAATGAACTAACACCAATTCGCTGTCTTAAAATCCTGGCCCTGTTCAGATTCATTAATCCAACAAAAGAAATTCGCATTTCCGGAGGGCGTGAGTTTAATTTGCGTTCCCTCCAGAACCTAGGGCTATTTATTGCCAACTCGATTTTCGTCGGGGATTATTTAACTACCGCTGGTCAAGGGGCTAAGGAGGATTACCAATTGATCAGTGATCTCGGCTTTGAAATTGAAGAAAACCCATTCGAAACCGAGAGCCAGACATTAGCAAAGAAATTCTAAAAAAAAGCCCCTTGTCAAAATGGCAGGGGCTGATCAGAACAAAAAAAATAGATTGGTGTCAGCACCAATCAAAATTATGGGAAGTTTTAAGAAATGAGTTCAAGTGAACCTATTTCCTAATAAGTTACTTTTATACTATAAAAAACTTGTGAAGAATTTATAAGGAACTTGTGTGGAAGTTGTGAAGATTTCTGCTTTCGTAGCCAAGCTTCTGAGTGTATACAGACGCAGTTACGTAATTTTTAATAAATTCCAAGTCGCTTTCCAATTCTTCCTATTAACTCGCATAACATAGACCCTCTCTAACTCAGTATTGGAAAATAGCGGTGTAGGTTTAACTAACAAATTTATAACATCCTCAATGCCCCAGGGTGCTGCCAAAATGATATGACCATTTTCATCAAGCTTGACCCCTAAAGCCGTGACCGTTTCCGGAAACTTCGAAATTCCGTCCACTGCAGAAGAGTAGGGAGGCAGATTGTTAATAACATGCATCCTCGCCTGATTTTTTACAGACCAAGGGATATCCGGCATCAATTCTAACAGCTTGCTCTCAAGTATCTTTTCATCAGCTTCATCCGCATTTACTGGATCAAAATAGATTACATCCACATCTTGAAGGGGAGTCTTAGCATCCAACCCATGCAACACATCCCATATCTTAGTACGCACAAATCCCGCACATACCCACCAATCAGGCAAGTTCAAAGTCTTTACCGTCGTTAAGATTTCCATCATCCAGCTATCATCACTAATTACCTGAATAATATCCTCCTCAGTCTTCAAACGTGTAACACTCCTTCATTCGACCTCGATTTAAACATATGTCAACTTTACCTTTACATCCAACGTTTCTTCAATACCTTTCATGTCCCATAATCTCGCCATCTTAAAAAATTTTTAAAAAATTAAATCCTTTTGCCAACTTCCTAGTCTAATATATAGACAAAACGGTTTAAGGGGGGAGCAGCATGAATTCAACTGACAAATTGGTCAAGAAGGCCGTCCGTGGCGATGACCAAGCTTTTTTACAGTTACTCCATATTAATAAAATAGATTTATATAAAACAGCTCTTTCCTTTCTTCGCAATGAGGAAGACGCACTGGAGGCAGTACAGGAGGTTACCTACCGTGCCTATAAAAGTATTCGCTCCCTAAAGGAACCAGCTTATTTTAAAACCTGGCTGATCCGGATTATGATTAATTATTGCAATGACCAATTAAAAAAGAACAAACGAGTTGTATTAAATGACGAATTTTTAAAACAGCAAGGCATGAAGGAGAATTATGGTTTTTTAGAATTAGCTGATGCCTTGAATTCTCTTGACGACCGATCACGTGAAATCTTGTCGCTGAAGTATTTTCAAGACATGAAAATAAAGGAGATTGCCGAAACCTTGCAGTGCCCGGAAGGTACGGTGAAAACGTGGCTAAATAAAGCGTTGAAAGCCCTGCGTGATAAGCTTGAACCGAAAGGAGATGACCTGCATGTTTGATAAGGAAGAAGTGAAACTAACAGAATATAAGAAAAGTATTGATGACGCTGATATCCCGCTACAATTATTAGATCAGGCGCTCACAGCGGGCTACCAAATGGCCAAACTGGAGAAAAGGCGAAAATCCCGCCATAGAAAATGGCTGGTTAGCATTATGACTGCGGCTATTCTTCTCATAAGCTTTTTCACTTCCATTCGCTTATCACCCGTCTTCGCGGAATACGTTACAAAGATTCCGGGAATGGAAAAAGTTGTCGAGCTCATCCGTGGTGACAAAGGAAAAATGCTGGCTCTCGAAAATGATTATTATGAGAAAATTGGCGTATCTCAGGAGATAAATGGAATGACCTTTACCATCGATGGGGCCATTGCCGATAGGGACGGTTTAGCATTGTTTTACAGCATAAAAACCAAAGAAAAGCAGACAGAGCTATTTACGAAGAATGTTAAGCTAAAAAGTCTGGACGGTAAAAACCTTGATATTGGCTCGGCTTCTTTTGGAAATCCACCCTATTCCGAAACTGGAGAAACCAGCTTCAGCGAATATTTTGAATTTCACTTTCAAACACCATTGGAAGCAAGGAAGTTTGAACTTCAAGTAAGCGTAGAGAGCGGGGCTCTGAAAGAGGATTTTATCATGCCATTCCAGTTAAACAAGGATGTACCGGCAGCGAAAACCTATAAATTAAATAAAACGGTGACCATCCAAGGACAGAAGATTACCTTTATCGACGCTAAAGTTTATCCTTTAAGAGCGGCCATCCATGTGAAAATGGACCCTCAAAATTCAAAACGGATTCTTAATTTTGAAGATTTACGGCTTGTGGATGAGAACGGTGAGGCTTGGAATAAAATAAATAATGGTATTATCTCAAGTCAAATTTCGCCTGATGAGGCAATCGTCTATCTGCAGAGCAATTATTTTAAACAGCCAAAGGAATTGTATTTGGTGTTAAATAAGCTTCAAGCAGTTAATAAAGATGAAGTGTTTGTGGTGGTGGATACCGAAAAGCAGGAGATCCTGAAACAGCCAAAGGAAAACTACTTTAGTGAACTAAGGGTAGAGCAGGATGCGATTTATTTCCATTTTAAACCTGGGAAAGAATTTAATTATTTTCTTTTTACTAGAAAAATGGATGGGAATGGAGAGGAGATTGCCTCTGAATGGGGTTCTTCGCAAAGTGGTTTCGAGAACGGAACAATGGAAATCGGCGTGAATATACCTTCACCGCAAAACCAAATAAATCCTATCTCACTAGAACTGGTCTACTTTCCGTCCTGGATTAAGGGAGATTATAAACTTCGAATAAAATAAAGAAAATGGAGTCCTTCATTGGGGGCTCCATTTTAGCTTCGCTTATTTTTCCCACAGCTCAATCCGTCTTCCTTCAGGGTCGGCGATCCAAACGAAAGTACCAAATTCGCTTATTTCAGGATCACGAATGAGAGGAACCCCTTTTTGTTCAAGATGCTTCAAACATTCCTCCATACTTTTAACTTGAAAATTTAACATAACAGACTGCTCTTTTGGAAAATAGTCACTATTCTCGGAAAAAAACGAAAAGACCGTTTGATTTCCGGAACCTGGTGTTATAATTGTTCCATTCCAATCCTCCATGGAAAGCCCAAGGACCTCTTTATACCAGGCTTTTAAAACATCCATTTGTCTAGTTCTCCAAAAAACGCCGCCAAATCCAACAATCTCCATTTTCATCACCTCTAATAGATTTGTCTAACCTATAAAAAATTCACTAAAATTTTAAAAATCCCTTCCAAGATACCAACTTACCCGAAATAAGGCAACTTTTTTTTGAGAGAATCGTCTAACATAGATGGGGTGATATTTTGAACGGTTATAGTATTAGAATAGGTACGGAAAAGGACAAGGATTTCCTATGGGAGATGCTTTATCAGGCCATCTATATTCCTGAAGGCGAACCGCGGCTTTCAAGGGATATTCTTAACGAACCGGAAATTGCCAAATCGCTGCAAGGCTGGGGCAGAACAGGTGATCAAGCGCTTATTGCTATGGACAGAGACAAAACGCCAATTGGAGCGGTATGGGTGCGGTTATTCAATGAAACCAATAAAACATATGGGTATGTTGACGAAAAGACTCCGCTTTTAGGGATGGCTTTATTGCCTGAATACCGCGGAAAAGGAATCGGCACTGCTCTGCTTGCTGAAATGCTGAGACTCACAAAACAAGCAGGACATCCTGGCATTTCCTTAAGTGTCGACCCCAACAACCCTGCACTCCAGCTATACAAACGATTCGGCTTCCAAAAAATCGGCGTCGATGGAACCTCATGGGACATGTTAGCAACATTTTAAGTATTGAAAAGGTGCCGGCACCTCTAATGGTGTCAGGCACCTTTTTTCATATAAAACTAACAAAGGATTCATATATTTGGTAATATTGAACTAGAATATGCCAGAAAATTTTTCCTCTCTATTCCGCTATTATTTAATTTCCTAACGAACAATTAAACCAACCGAAGGAGCATATGATGATGATAAATATACTACAGCCTCATATCAGATTAGGTATCGAGCAAGCCGCAGAGTATGCCCTGCTGCCGGGAGACCCGGGCCGCGTTACCGAAGTTGCCAAATACCTGGAGAACTCTGAAGAAATAGCCTATAACCGCGAATTCAAAACGGTCAGAGGTCTCTATAAAGGAATTCCAATTTTGGTAACTTCTACCGGAATTGGCGGAGCCTCTGCTGGAATCGCAATCGAAGAACTAAAAAATATCGGTGTAAAGGCGATGATCCGTATCGGCAGCTGCGGCGCTCTACAGCCGAATTTGCGCATTGGAGATTTGGTAATTGCTTCCGGAGCGGTAAGAAATGATGGTGCCCCGGATGCCTATATTGACAAGTCCTATCCTGCTGTACCGGATACGGAATTACTCCTCCATGCCCTTACTGCCGCGAAAAGTAAAGGAATAAATTTTCATACAGGTATTGTCAGGTGTCATGACAGCTTTTATACTGATAGAGAACAAGAAATCGACAACTTTTGGTCCGAAAAAGGCGTCTTGGCCTCGGACATGGAAACAGCCACCCTGTTTGTCATCGGGGGCTTACGAGGCGTCAAGACTGTCTCGATTTTGAATGTTGTTGTCGAAAAAGAAGGAGACCTGGAAGAAGGAATAAATGATTACGTCGACGCTGAGTCGGCCAGCAAGCGCGGGGAAGAAGCCGAAATTTTAACCGCACTTGAAGCCATAAGTTCCTATCATTCTAGTTTTCAAAAATAAAAGGGGGTTATTTTTATGAACAAGAAAAGCATGTGGTCGTTCCGTTTTTCTACTGCAGCACTGGTTCTTATTCCAGTGGCAGTCGGTGTCAACTATATCGGAAAGTTCATAGCCGGTGTTCTGAAACTGCCGTTATGGCTGGATTCCATCGGAACGGTCCTTGCGGCGATGCTGGGCGGCCCGGTTGTTGGAGCGTTGGCGGGGGCCATAAACAACATCATTTATGGGCTAACTGTTGATCCAATCTCGTTCGTTTATGGAATTACTAGTGTGGCGATCGGTCTTGCAGTCGGAATTCTGTTTTACAAAGGCTATATTTCTACCTTTGGAAAGGCGATTATTGCCGGCCTCATAATCGGATTAGTGGCAACGATTGTCTCCACACCGATTAATATCGGTTTCTGGGGCGGGCAAACAGGAAACGTCTGGGGCGATGCACTCTTTGCTGCCGTGCTGGCAAAAACGGACTCCATTTGGCTGGCGTCCTTCCTTGACGAGATTGTTGTCGATGTACCGGATAAATTACTGGTTGTGTTAATTAGCTACGGAATTTTTAAAGGATTACCGCGAAATGTCGTGCAATTATACAATAACAATGACAAAGTGGAAACATTGGATTAATTCTATAACTCTACCAATGAGGGCTCGCCGATTGGCGGGTCTTCATTTAGTGATTGACCCTTGTCTCAATTTACAGGAAAATTGAGGTATATTGAAGGAAAGCTGGTGAGGCTTCTTGAAGTCGATTAGCTTATATGTGGACAGGGAATCGTTCGTCCATGATGTCGATCCCATCACGAAACTAATCTATATTTTATTTGCCATTTTGATTCCGATCATTCTACCATCATTTACGGTCTCGTTCATTTGTGTCGGAATCAGTTTACTGTTTTTATTGGCAGCGGGTGTTTTTCGAAAAACCCTACCGATATTCGGATTTGTCTTTCTCGTCCTGATTACCGTTGTCATCATTCAAGGGCTGTTTAGGCCGGAAAACGAAACGGTGCTGTTTCAAATCGGCCCATTTGCCATGTATCAGGAAGGACTTTATTATGCTTTAAAAATTACACTAAGGGTTGTCAATATTGTCGGGGCGTTTATGATTCTGGTGCTGACCACCAAACCATCCGATCTTGTCGAGTCATTGGTTCGCAAAGGCATGTCGCCACGAATCGGCTACGTCATTGTTTCAGTGTTCCAAATCATACCAGAAATGATGGCGTCGATGAGTACGATTACCGATGCACAGCGGTCGCGCGGAATGGAAACCGAGGGGAGTCTGCTTGTCCGGATTAAAGCCTTTCTGCCGCTGTTGGGCCCAGTTGTATTAGGGTCGCTGATCAATACGAAGGAGCGGGCGATGGCTTTGGAGGTACGAGGTTTTAATTCACGGACCCCAAAGACCTATCTTAATGTGGAAAAAACCTATGCCCATAGCAAATGGATTCAATCCTTACTGCTATTGCTCATCGTGGGTGCCGTTGCCTGGAGGATTTTTTTATGAAAAAAATTATTGCCCAAGGACTTAAATATAAATATCCATTAGCCGAAACATTGGCGCTCAATGACATTTCCTTTGAAGTGGAAGCAGGCGAATTCATCGGGGTTATTGGAAAGAATTCAGCGGGGAAATCGACATTATGCCAGGCCATGGTTGGACTTGTGCCGCATTTCTACAAGGGTGCGTACGGTGGGAAGGTCCTGGTTGACGGGCTCGAAGTCAAACAGCACAGTATTGCCGACCTCTCGTTAAAGGTAGGAATGGTTTTTCAAAACCCTTTCACGCAAGTGACGGGCTCAAAAATGACAGTTTATGAGGAAATTGCCTTTGGACTTGAGAATATCGGATTGCCGCGGGACGAAATGCTAAAACGAATTGATGAAGTGCTTAAGCTGTTAAAAATAGAACATGTCAAAGACCATAACCCGTTTGACCTCTCTGGCGGGCAGTTGCAGCGGATGGCCATCGCCGGCATCATCGCCATGAAACCGGAAATTTTAGTGTTGGATGAACCGACTTCCCAGTTGGACCCGGCCGGTTCCGATGAAGTGTTCAGGGCCATTCATGAGCTTAGTCAACAGGGTTTTACCGTCATTATGGCCGAACACAAAATGGAAAAGGTCGCCCAGTATTGTAATCGGGTTCTATTGCTTCATGAAGGCATGGTTATTGACTTTGATACCCCTGAAAAAATATTTTCACGAGATGATTTGGAGACGTACGGTATAACCGCACCAGTTTATACACGAGTTTGCAGGGCGCTAGGCGTGAAAAAGGCTGGGACAGACAGTTACCCTGTAACGCTTGTAGATGCAGAGATGGCATTGCGAGGTGTGATCAAATGATAAAAGTGTCCAATCTTTCATTTTCCTATCATAAAGCGGAGGGCCCGGTGCTCTCTGGAATTAATTTGGAGTTTGACCGGCGGTCCACAGCAATTATCGGCCAAAACGGAGCAGGGAAAACAACCTTTGTGAAGCTTCTAAAAGGCCTTTTAAAGCCGGATGAAGGTGACATACTGATTCAAAATCACAATGTAAAACGGAAAACGGCGGCTGAATTGGCCAGAACCGTCGGGCTGGTGTTTCAAAATCCAAATGATCAGATTTTCAAACGAACGGTTCTTGAGGAAGCGATGTTCGGGCTGCTCAATATCAAGATGGGAAGGCATACTGCCGAGAAGCAAGCTGTTAAGGCGTTGAAGTTGGTTAACCTTGACGATAAACTTGAGATGAACCCTCATGATTTAAGCCTTTCGGAAAAAAAGCTGCTCTGCATTGCTTCCATTGTCGCGATGGATCCAGACATCATCATTTTGGATGAACCGACCATTGCTCAGGACCATGCCGGCAAGGAAATCATTAAGCAAATCATCAAAGAGCTTACAAAGAAAGAGAAACTGATTATGACGATTATCCACGATATGGATTTTGTCGCCGAGAACTTTGAGCGCACGATTGTGTTTAATCAGGGGAAGGTCCTGCTTGATGGGGAAACACGTGACGTGTTCGCCCAGAAGGATATTTTGCAGGAAGCCCATGTCGAAGCTCCGGGAATAACACAACTGGCGGAGAACCTTGGTTTTGAAAATACCATTTTAACGGTAGAAGAATTTATTAAAGCTGTAAAGTGAGGAAGGTGACCAAATAGGGCACCTTTTTTTTATATGCTTTTAATTAAAAAATAATAAACAGAGTTACTTTTTTATTCTCCGGTTCTGCTATATAATGAAGTTATTATAGTGTTCACAGAATTGTTAAAAATATAGCTTGACCATTGTTTATATAGGGTGAAATATGGTTTGGAGGGGTCGGTAATGTTACGTGCGGCAATTGCGGGTGTGTTGGGGTTTGTGCTTGTTTTTATCGAATCAATAATTGTAATGAAACTTAAAGGCTATGTAACCATCGAATTTGGCGGAATTACTCCGTTTATCAACGTTTGGGCCATGAACTTCTTCTTCGTCTTTGCCATCCTGACTCAGGTGACGAATTGGTATACAGACAGAGAAAGCCTCAAAGAAGACAAGAGCTATTAATAAGTGCGCCACAATCACCTTTCGGATGATTGTGGCGTTTTTCTTTTGCCCGATAGGGGTCTGGAGAGGGCCCAGCGGTAAAAATCAAAAAATAAATAAGACTAGGCAGTGGCCCAGTCTTATTTCCGATGCATCTTAAATTGCAAAAACAACTCATTATAATACGCCAAATTTCGTTTCCCTAGGTTCTCGTATACTTCCAGTTTCTCGGTCAGCTCCGGTGAAGGATAGAACCGCTCATCCTCCACAACTTCCTTAGGCAAGTGCTTCAATGCAGCCTTATTCGGTGTAGAGTAGCCGACGTAATCGGTGTTTTGCGCAGCAACCTCGGGATCAAGCATGAAGTTGATGAATTTGTGCGCACCATCCACGTTCTTAGCGGTTTTCGGGATGACCATGTTATCAAACCACAAATTCGAGCCTTCCTTTGGCACCACATAATCCAAATCCTCATTTTCTGACATGATTTCCGAAGCATCCCCAGACCAGACGAGACCAATCGAAGCCTCCTCATTGGCCATGAGCATCTTGATTTCATCCCCGACAATTGCTTTTACATTCGGCGTCAGCTTATCAAGTTTCGTCTTTGCTTCCTGCAAATGCTTTTTATTCGTATCATTTAATGAGTATCCAAGACTATTTAACCCCATGCCCATGACCTCACGAGCCCCGTCAATCAACAAAATTTCATTTTTTAAAGCAGGGTCCCAGAGGTCATTCCAGCTGGTGATTTTTTTCCCGTTAATCATAGATGGATTATAGACAACACCAACAGTTCCCCAGAAATACGGAACGGAATATTTATTATCAGGGTCAAACGGCAAATCCATAAACCGCTGATCAATGTTTTTCAAGTTCGGCAGTTTGGAATGGTCAAGCGGAATCAGCAAATCATCCTGGCGCATTTTATCAATCGTGTATTCAGACGGGACCGCCACATCATAGCTGGTACCGCCCTGCTGAATTTTGGTCATCATCGCCTCATTGGAATCAAAGGTTTCATAAATCACCTTGATGCCGGTTTCTTTTTCGAACCGTTTAATTAACTCCACATCAATGTAATCGCCCCAGTTATAAACGGTCAGCGTATTGTTCCCGGAATAGCCTTGGGAGGTGTTCAAATGGGAAATCGTCCCCAGCAGGATCCCTGAAACCACAACGATGATTAGGAAAAATCGGACCAAATTGTTCATCGCTTGCGCACCCCCATTCCATTAACCTTCGAAGCTCTTGTGATAAAGTAATAAATCACGACTAGCAGCATCGTAAAGAGGAACAAGAGGGCGGACAAGGCATTAATATTTAACGCGATTCCCCGCCGCGCCAGCGAGTAAATTTCCACGGACAGCGTCGAAAAACCGTTCCCGGTTACAAAGAAAGTGACGGCAAAATCATCGAAAGAATAAGTGAGGGCCATGAAAAAACCGGCCCAGATTCCCGGTGTAATGTACGGGATGATGACCTTGGTGAAAATATTCCACCGTCCCGCCCCCAAATCCCGTGCTGCATCAATTAACGATGGGCTCATCTCCAATAGTTTTGGGAGCACCATCAGCACAACGATCGGAATGCTAAAAGCAATATGTGACATCAATACCGAATAGAAGCCCAGTTTGATTCCGGCCATCGTGAACAGGATTAAAAACGAGGCGCCGATGATAACGTCCGGGCTGACAATCAATATATTGTTTAACGACATTAAGGTGTTTTTTGTCTGATTTTTTTTCGCCAAATAAATCACCAGTGCCCCGAGCACCCCGATGATCGTCGCAATCAGAGCCGACAACAAAGCAATTACAATTGTATTTAAAACAATAATTAATAATCTTGTATCCTGAAACAGTTCCCGGTACCAATCAAGCGAAAACCCTTCAAAGTCATACATCGTATCGCCGCTGTTGAACGAATAAAAAATCAGAAAGAAAATCGGTGCATATAGGATAAAAAAGATAATCGCCAAAAACAGTTTCGATAACGGTGTAATTTTTTTATCCAATTTACACACCTCGCTTTCTGGTGTTTGTGAGGACCATAATCAGGACCATCGCAATAATTAAAAATACGGCAATCGTTGAGCCCATGCCCCAATCTTGGGTTACGAGGAAATGCTGTTCAATCGATGTTCCCAGGGTAATCACTCGGTTGCCGGCAATTAACCGCGTCAGCATGAACAACGAAAGTGCAGGAATAAACACAACTTGGCAGCCCGATTTCACGCCATCAAGCGTCAGCGGAAAAATCACTCTTCGGAAAGTCACCCATTTCGATGCTCCCAAATCGCTTGCGGCATCCAGAAGCGTCGGGTTCAATTCATTCAGGGCATTGAAAATTGGCAAAATCATGAACGGGATAAAAATATATACCGAGACAAAAACAAAGCTGAAATCGGTAAACAGGATTTGCTTCGAGCCAATGCCAATGATTTTTAAAAAGCTGTTGGCGGCGCCGTATGTCCCGAAAATTCCCAAAAAAGCATAGGCCTTCAATAAAAGATTAATCCACGAGGGAACGATAATCAGCAGAAGCCATAATTGCTTATGTTTGGTTTTTGTCAGCAGCAGTGCGGTCGGATAAGCAACCAACAGCGAAATCGCCGTGATCAAAAACGCATACCAAAACGAACTTAGGGTCATCTGCAGATATACGGGCGTGAAAAACTTTTGATAGTTAACAAATGAAAAATTTCCTTCAATATCAAATAAAGAATAATAAACGACGAGAACTATAGGTGCCACTACGAACAGGAGCATCCACAGGAAATAGGGGATGGAGTATAAATGGCGGGTTAGCTTATTTTCCATCGCCAGAACCCTGCCCATCATTATATGCCTCTAACCGGCGGTCGAATTCTTCCTCTGTCTCCCCGTGGCGCATGACATGAATCGCTTCCGGGTCAAAATAAAGCCCGATTTCATCGCCGACATTAGCCTTTTTGGTGGAATGGACGAGCCACTCATTTCCGTCCTTGTCGTAGCAGGACAGCTCATAATGAACCCCGCGGAACAATTGCGAGTCAACGCGGACCTGAAGTTTGCCGCGGTCCAAAGTAGTAATTTCCAAATCCTCCGGACGGATGACAACTTCAATGGGTTCATTTTCGTTAAAGCCTTCGTCGACACAATCAAACTGCTTGCCAGTAAATTCAACCAGATGATCCCGGAGCATGACTCCGTCGACAATATTGGACTCTCCAATAAAATCAGCAACGAAGCGGTTGATCGGCTCATCGTATATATCGGTCGGTGTACCGCTTTGCTGAATGATCCCTTTGTTAAGAACAAAAATTTCATCGGACATCGCCAACGCTTCTTCTTGGTCATGGGTAACAAAAATAAAGGTAATCCCAAGCCGGCGCTGCAGCTCACGAAGTTCATACTGCATTTCAGTGCGCAGTTTTAAGTCTAGTGCTGAAAGCGGCTCATCAAGCAGGATGACTTCCGGTTCATTCACAATTGCCCTCGCAATCGCTACCCGTTGCTTTTGCCCGCCGGACATCTCCCTAATTTCGCGGGTTTCATAACCCTGAAGGTTAACAAAACTCAATGCTTCTCGAACCTTTTTGGTTATTTCACTGTTTTTTAGCTTTTTTATACGTAAGCCGAAAGCGACATTTTCAAACACATTTAAATGGGGGAATAACGCATAATCTTGAAACACCGTGTTCATCTTGCGTTTATTGGCAGGTACATGATTGATTTTTTCTCCGTTAAAATAAATATCACCGTTTGATGGTTCTGTAAATCCGGCAATTAATCGCAATATCGTTGTTTTCCCACAACCTGAGGGACCGAGTAAGGTATAAAATTTGCCTCGTTCTATTTCAAAACTAACATCTTGAAGCACGGGTGGATCGTTATCGTATTGCTTTGTTACATGGTTAAATTGAATAATGGCAGTATTTGGCACAAATAGCCACCCCCTTGTATAATTATCTATTCGTTAGATTCGGGAACAATTATACAGGTTCTGTCAAAAAATTCAATCGTAGTTTACTTTTACATAAAAAAATGCCCCATTCCATACTTGGAATGAGGCATTTTTTAAAAGTTACGCATTGCTTTTGACAGGCTCGCTGTTTTTCAAAACAGTTTTACGGATGAATGGAACCACCCAGCGGTCAAGACCGATACGGCCTGCGTTATAACCAGCAGTTAAAATGATGAAGCCAAGCAAGATGTCTGTTGGGTTATGAGATACAGTTCCGGCAAGGAAGAAAGAGAAGTTCATCACAAGGCCGAAGAACATGGCAGCAGTTGTTAAGCAGCCCAAAAGTAATCCTAAACCAATCAATGTTTCACCGACAGGTACAACAACGTTGAAGATATCTACGTTTGGAAGAGCGAAGCCTTTTAAGAATTCCACGTACCAGCCATAAACAACTGCTCCGTCCGGACCTTTAACCGGGTTGGCAATCGCGCCTTTTAAAAATCCAGAAGCATCGAAGCCTCCGCTGGTTAATTTACCTAGACCTGCGGTAAACCAAGAATATCCAAGATATAGACGTAACACTGTTAAAATACCAGCAGCAATTTTGTTTTCTCTTAACCAATTTGCAAACATTTGAAACATCTCCTTAGTATGTTAAATAAGTTATAAATAATTACCACGCTATTAATATAGCAAATTTATTTCATGTTGGGAGTAGTTTGTGCACTTATTCACATTTTTGTAAAAAAGTATTGAACAATTTGTTACAAGGCGACAGTGAATACAATTTTTTACAAAATTTTTTTAAAAAATCTTGCTAAAACTAATGCTATTAGTTATTATAAAACTAATGATATTAGTTTTAGGGAGATGGGTAAAATGAGAATCATTCAAAACGGCTATCTGTATCAAGTTACGTTTATGGCAAAGGTTTTTCCGGTTAATTGCTATTTGGTCGAGGAAGATGATGGATTGACCCTAATTGATGCAGCACTTGATTTTGGTAAAAAGGGGATTATCCAAGTGGCTGAAAAAATTGGGAAGCCGATTACCAAAATTGTGTTGACCCATGCCCATGAAGACCATGTCGGGGCACTAGATTCATTGAAAGAAATCCTTCCAGATGTCCAAGTTTACATCTCCGTGCGGGACAGCCGGTTAATGTCCGGTGACCGGTCGCTTGATGCGCATGAGGAGCAAACCCCAATCAAAGGTGGAGTTCCCAAGAATCTAAAAACAAGGGCCGATGTTTTATTAAAGGAAGGGGACTTCGTTGGTTCGTTGCAGGCATTTGAGACTCCAGGTCATACACCAGGATCGATGTCATTTTTGGACACTCGGACCAATGCAGTCATTGCCGGAGATGCTTTTCAAACACGGGGAGGAATCGCCGTTTCAGGAGATATGAAGTTGTTTTTTCCATTCCCGGCCTTTGCCACATGGAGTAAAAAGGCGGCTTTAGCCAGCGCCAAGAAACTGGTGAATTTAAAACCAAGTTTATTAGCGGTCGGGCATGGGGAGCTGGTTGAAAATCCATTCCATGCAATGACCACAGCCATTAAAAATATGGAACAGAAAATAAATAAAGGAGCTTACAGATGTCACCAAGACCAAGATTTGCACTAGACTTAGCAACGATACTAGAAGCGGCGGGGGAACTAGCCAACGAGCAGGGAATGCAGGAGGTTACCCTTGCGAACCTGGCGAAAAGGCTCAGTATCCGCCCACCTTCATTATATAATCATTTTGATGGGCTTCCAGGCTTACGAAAACACCTCGCTATCTATGGATTGAATAAACTGTATGAGGAAATGACGCAAGCGGCCATTGGGGTATCCGGCACCAAAGCAATCCTTTCAATCGGCCGGGCATATGTTAATTTTGCAAGGACTAATCCGGGAGTATACGAGGCTACCTTGATGGCCCCGGAACCGGAGGATGCCGATGTCCAGCAGGCAGGATCGAAGATTGTCGGCCTCTCTGTCCGGGTGTTGCAGGCATATCAATTGGAGGGAGATATGGCTCTGCATGCCGTCAGGGGCTTACGAAGCATTTTACACGGATTTTCCTCATTGGAGCAAAGGGGCGGCTTCAAAATGGCGTTGGATTTGGATGAAAGCCTAGAAATAATCATTAAAGCGTTTATTGATGGAATCCGTCAGGGGCAATGATCCCTTACGGATTTTTTTCCAGAAGAAACAGGTTGAAAAATTTGATATAATAAAGGAAATTTTTGAATTAAAGGGTGATGGTTATGCTGAAACAGGAAAGCTACGGTTTAATGCTCGATGTTGAGACTACCGGATTAGGTCCAACTAAGGATGAAGTCATTGAACTGGCCTTGAAGCTTTTTTCCTTCCGGTCGGAAACCGGTGAAATTCTTGATATACTGGAAGAAGAGTCATTTTTACGAGAACCGCTTTCTGCCACGGCACGGAAGAACTATAACCAAGCATTCCGTGTTCACGGCATTCCCTTTGATGATGTTAGAGGAAAAAGCTTTTATGATGGAAAAATTAAAACCTATTTTCACAGGGCAGAGGCAGTTTTTGCGCACAATGCATCATTTGACCGCAGCTTTCTTTTTCAGATGTACCCGGAAGTAAACGATTTGAAGTGGTATTGCACAATGCGAAATGTCCCTTGGAAACAGTATGGTTTTCCAAATGGCAAGCTGCTTACACTTTTGCAAGCACATGAGATTACAAATTATCAAACACATAGAGCGATGGACGATATTACATACTTGATGGAACTGCTGAAAAAGGTGAGTCCAAAGGGAAATCTATATCTTCACGAAGTCTTGGAATACGGGCCGATGAGAAAATACCAACCCGCCGCTTCAAGGGCAAAAATGGGGTAACTCGGGATGATTTATTGTCCTTTCTGCGAGCAAGGTGTAGTGTGCAAAGCCATGGTTGCAAAGCTGGATCATCATATTTATATTTGTGATGAATGTGATACGATTTGGCTGGAAGGCGTGCAGTTTAAGGAAGAAAACTGCCAACGATTTGATGCCTTCATAGAGGCAAATGGTCTTGAGCCTTTGTGGGGTGAACTGACTGATATCGATAGATATTGGACGAGGGAATAGATTTATGGCTCTGATGCACATGCTGCAACCAGAGCCATTTTTGTATCTACTTATTATTGATGTGGACCTTCCGTAAACACCTGGAAGGTGACCCCGAATTTGTCCGTTACTGTGCCATAAGCAGGGCTAAAGAACGTTTCCTGGATCGGCATTTCCACTTGGCCTCCGTCCGAAAGCGCTTCGAACATTCTCCTTGCCTGTTCCGCATCGTTCGTTGAAATACAAATTATCACTTGCGTTCCGGTTTGATGCGGTTGTCCCGGGAATGTGTCAGAAAACATAATCTCAGACTCACCGACCTTAATGGAGGCGTGACTGACACGATCCTTGGCATCTGCAGGCAGCGGAAATTCCGGGTTTTCAGGCATTTCTCCAAAAGATTGCATAAACAGAACCTGAGCGTCCAACGCCTTCTCGTAAAATTGGACTGCTTCCCGTGCGTTTCCATTCATCACTAAATAGGGTATTAATTTTACGGCCATCCAACAATCACTCCTTGAATTAAATTTATTAGTTAACGTTTTTAGAAAATGAAATTAACACAGTTGCTATTATTAACCAATAGTTACATTATAAAACAAGGAACGTGTGTTCGTAAATGGTTTTTTTAAAATAAATGAGAGGATGAATAGGAAAAAGTTGTAAAAGTGGATGATTAGGTGTAAAATTACACTAAATGAGTGAATCCGTGCGTGCAAACTTTTAACGGGAGGAAGGTCCATCTTGAAAAAAACAATAATCAGTATACTATTGATTAGTTTACTAAGTTTTCCCTACGTATTTATCGCAATGTTTCTTGATGTTTCGCAAGGCTCAATGCTAGGGTACGGGATCATGGTCGTAATCAGTTTGATATTGGGTTACATCGCCATGTATTCGGCCACGGTACCAGTACTGGTTATTGGCAACCTGGTCTCCTTGGTCATTTCCTATTATCTCAATACAACAATGGCCGGACACGAAAAATGGGGCTGGTATTTCAAACCCCTAACATCCCAGCAACTGCTAATCGTTGTAAGTATCCTCAACCTAATCCCCCAAATCATTGGACTAACCATCCACCGAAACCAAAAAGATAAACCCACAAAGGCAAGGATCTAATCCCTTGCCTTTTCCTAATTATGGGCTAATTTGCAAGTGTCCACCTGAGGAATACAAATGTCCACGACCGGTGCCTGACACCAATTTTTGAAACCATTTATTTGAATGTCCCGATGTATTTTGATTGTGGCCGGTAGATGGTGTTGTTTTCGGCTTGTTCGAGAATGTGTGCCGTCCAGCCGACGATCCTGCTTGCGGTGAAGGTTGGTGTGAATAGGTCTGCTTCCATGTGGATGGCTTTCATGATGGCGGCGGCGTAGAACTCTACATTTGTATAAAGTGACCTTCCAGGTTTTAGTTCCTCTAACACCTTGACTGCTGTTTCTTCTGTTTCTATTGCGAGGTCAAGCCATTCATCCTGGCCAACCAATTCCTGCAACTTGGCCTTTAGGGCAATGGCGCGGGGGTCATGAGTTTTATAGACGCGATGACCAAAACCCATTAATCTGTCTCCCCTAAACAATTTATTCTTCATCACCATTTCGGCGTCGCCGACTGCCGCAACCTCATCCAACAGTTCAATTACTCCTGAAGGAGCTCCTCCATGAAGCGGCCCTTTCATGGTTCCAATCGCCGAAGTGACGGCAGAAACCATATCGGATTCAGTCGATGCGGTCACCCGTGCGGAAAAGGTGGAGGCGTTCATTCCGTGTTCAAGAGTCAGGATCATGTACGTTTCTAGAGCTTCCACATGTGCTGTCAATGGGGTGGTGCCGTTAAGCATATAAAGGTAATTGGCGACATGGTCCAACTCATCCGAAGGCTGGATAAACTCTTTTCCTTCCAACTGTCTTTTCCGATAGGCGATAATGGTAGGGGCGAGGGCAGTGATTCGAATCGCTTGTGAAACTGTCGGCTTCCAGCCATAGTCGGAGTCAAAGTTTCCGGCTTCTGCTGAAATGGCTGTTCTTAGGACACTCATTAGGTCCATGGCATGAGGGAGTAGGTCGATTAATTTTTTCATATAATCCGAAAGATGCCTGTGACTCTTTAACTCTGCTTTCAGGGAACTTAACTGTAGCTCATCCGGTAAATAGCCAAACCAGAGAAGATAGGTAACCTCTTCAAAAGAAAGGCTTTTGGTGAGACTTCCGACATCATATCCCCGATATATTAGCTGTCCATTTTCACCATCAATATGGCTGATTAACGTTTCGGCAGCAACAATTCCCTTTAACCCCTTTTGAATCATAAAAATCTCCCCTTTCCTTATTTAGTAATAGTTTATAAAATAAATGTAATTAAGAAAATTAAATTATTTTAAATTGATTGATTACTATTTTTAATAAGGAGGAGATTATGGAGTTCCAATGGCTTAACACGTTTATTACTGCTGCCAGTTGCGGGAATTTCCGCAGGACGGCGGAAATCCTTTATATTTCACAGCCATCTGTCACCGTCCATATTAAACAATTGGAACAAGAGCTTGGGATTCTTTTGTTTGACCGGGATGGGAAAAAAGTAAAACTGACCGAGGCAGGAAGGAGGTACCTGGTCCATGCAAAAAAACTGCTAGAGGTCTATCAGAGCGGGCTTGAGGACATTCAGTCATTTAGTCAGGGGTATACAACGCAATTTTCGATTGCCATTTCACCGTTAATCGCGGATACGATTCTGCCATATGTCCTAAGAAGCTATACGAATCAGCATCCAGAAGTCGAAATTTCGATAAAAATTATTGAATCCGTGGGAATTGAACAAGCAGTATTGGAAGAAGAAGTCGATATTGGGCTATCTTGCTTAAACAGCACTGATCCAGAATTGATTAGCAGACTATTATACAATGACCGGGTGATCCTGATTGCGCCGCACGATGGACGCGATTCTGAAACGGCCCCGCCGTTGGATGAAGAAGAGGTATTAACATCTAACTACCTATTAACACATAATCATCCAGGTTACTGGGATGGCCTTTGCCACGCCGTAAAAAGTAAATACCCTAGTGTGCGAATGATGAAAGTATCCCAAGTTCACATCACGAAAAGATTCATTGTCGAGGGTTTGGGAGTCTCGTTTCTACCGACATCAACTGTCAGAAGAGAGCTGCTGGAAGGAAGGCTATTGGAGGTAGATTGCCATACGATTCAATTGCCCGAAGCCAACACCTACGCCATCATGAAATACGACCACACCAAACAAAAAGAATTTCTCGAATTTATCTCAAACTATCGGATTTAATCAATGGAGTCATCAATGGTGTCATTAATGGTGTCAGGCACCACCCGTGGACAAATGTCCGTGTGGGGTGGACACTTTCAGCGGTCGGTGCCTGAACCAAAACAATTTTATTTCAATTTTGTTAGGTATCTTTCGGTTACGATGTTGCGGTGGTGGATTTCGTGGCCAGCGATGATGTAGGCGATGGCGCGGGCGGTGACCTCAAGGTTGTTTGCGTTCCCGACGTTGGCCCATGCTGCCTCAGGCATATTTTCGATTAATGTTATGGTTGCTTTTCTGACGGCGATGAAATCGGCAAGGACGTTTTTCAATGGCAAGTCACTCATGTGTGCTCCGGCGATATATTCATTTTCATCAAAGCCAGCTAACGGAGTCTTGTCGCCGCGGCCGATTCGAAGCAGGCGATAGCTCATAATTCTCTCGGTATCCGCCATGTGGCAAAGAACTTCTTTCATGCTCCATTTGCCAGGTTCATAGCGAAAATGTTCGTCTGGCTCGGATATCCCTTCGAACAACGAAATCACCTTTTCCAGGTTTCCTTTTAGAATCGATAAAATATCCCCTTCAGGAACCAACCCGACATATGGAACATAATAATCTGGAAACTCATTGTTATTCGGACGCTGCAGCATGCTAAAAACTCCCTTCCAATCTTTTTTTACTATTAATACTATTTCAATTCTAGTATCTTTTTCCTCTAAATACCAATAAAGTGAAACTTCAATCAGTGGGGTTTTTTCCCCACTGATTGTTAGTTGAACCAATCGGACATTTACGGGCAGTTAGTCCTACCTATACTTCTTGGTTTTTTGCATATTTAGGTGGGGCTTACTGCCCGTTAATGTGGGATAAAAAAGCTGCTGCCCGGTTCAAAGACCCAAGCAACAGCTTTTGAAAAACTATTTAAACATTCTATCAAAACCAACACGCTTGTTAATAAAGTACATCACTGGCATACCGATAGCCATTACCACGAACTCACCCGCAGCGGTTGTAAGCCATGTAAACATAAATGGCAGGTCAAAGGCCAAATGCAGTTCAAGCGCAATCAAGAACATTGTAAATGTAAATACTACTGTGTTCACAATCATCCGAGCCCAAAGACCCTTAATAAATTTGGCACTCATCATCGTTATCAATAAGGCAATTAACGACTGGCCGACACCAAAGATAAGGTCATAGGCCTTCATTGGCGAAAAGAATAAATTGGTTAAAAATACCCCTAAAATAATCCCGTAAAGATACTTTTTGTTGAAAACGATCAAGTGGTTGAACATTTCCGAAACACGGAACTGTACCTGTGTAAACCCGAACGGCTGGATTAACGCCGAAACGGCGATGTACAAGGCGGCCACGATTCCGTTTACAACAATTTCCTTGACTCTGCTGCCCGATTGCCCGGCGGCGGCAACACCTTTGCCGGCACCCATTTGCACCAGCGGCTTTGTTGTGTTTTCCATATTCACTTCTCCTTAGTTTTTTATAGTGGGAGGTTCTCGAACCACTCATTAATACTTTCAAACTAATATATTAATATAAACGGCCAGCTTGGTCAATGACACTTTTTTGAAAAATATTGAAACTCACGCTACCATGCTAACGTATATAATAGAAAAATAACAGGGGGCGGGCAGATGTACGAGTACAAATTTGAAAAAATAGAATTAAGTAAGTTAAGTGGGAAACCGAAGGAAAGCTATCATGAAATCATTCAACAGAATGCGAGGAAAGGCTGGAGGCTGGTGCAAATCTTTGCGCCTGGGATCGGGGCTTACGGTTCCGCCGCTTACTACGAAGCCATTTTTGAAAAAAGAATTGACTAAATACAAGAAGGTGAGGCTGAAAAAAACAGCCTCAACTTCTATTAATTATGAACCTCGCTCATTAACGCATGAACGTTGTCTTCAGTGTCTTTGAAAAACGCCATCCATGTTTCGGATTGTTGCAATTTTTTAAAATCATTCGTTCATGTTACATTGAAGTAAGAGGAGGGGTTGTCATGCTTCATCATCTTGAAATCAATGTTTCTAATCTTCGTAAGACAATTGAATTCTGGGAATGGTTCTTAACTGAATTGGGTTACCAGCAATACCAAAAGTGGGATTTCGGCATCAGTTGGAAGTACGGTGAGACCTATCTTGTTTTTGTACAAGCAGAGGAACGGTTCATGGACCCTCCATACCACCGCCGGAGGGTTGGGTTAAATCATCTTGCCTTTCATGCAAAATCAAGGGTACAGGTTGACGCAATGACTGAAAAATTAAAGGAAAAGGGCGTGCGTATTCTCTATCCAGACAAACACCCGTATGCAGGCGGTGAGCATCATTATGCCGTATTTTTTGAAGACCCCGACCGAATAAAGATCGAGTTGGTGGCACCGTGAAAAATATAAGCATCTTAAAGTAAAAGGAAGGAGAAATCTGCATGAGTTTAGTTGAAATTATTGTTTTAAATGACGAGGATGCACGTGCGGCGGAAGCGCATGGGGCGGACAGGCTTGAACTGGTTTCGGCAATCGGAGAAGGAGGGCTCACTCCAAGCTACGGTATCATCAAAACCGTTGTAAAGAGCGTCAAGATTCCGGTAATGGTGATGATCCGGCCGCATAGTTATTCTTTTACATATCGGGAACAAGAGTGGGCTGCGTTACGTGAGGATATCAAAATTGCCCGGGAACTTGGGGCTGCAGGAATCGTTTTCGGTGCAACCATGGAAACGGGTACGCTGGATAGTGACCTGCTTGGCATGGTGCTCGAGGAAAGCAAAGGCATGTCGGTCACGTTTCATCGTGCGATTGATGCGGGAAACACGCAAGCGATTTACCGTTCTTTATGTGAGGGGCCTTTTCGGGTGGATCGGGTGTTAACATCAGGGGGAAGGCCGACTGCAATTGAGGGTGCTGATACTATTAAAAACATGATGCAGATTGGAGCGGCAAGTGCTCATGCGCCAATTATTATGCCTGGTTCGGGATTGACAGTCGAAAATATTGTTGAGTTACATAAGGATCTACAAGCCTTAGAATATCATTTTGGCTCGGCGGTCCGGTTCGAAGGAAGTTTCCTTAAGCCCATTAATGGAAAGGTAATTGAAAAAATAAAGCGTGTAGTCCATTAAACTTTCGAAGGTGATTGGCGACAAAACTTATTTGGGGAATCATCAAAAGTGTCGCCAACAAGAGCCGTTGGCGACAAAATTGATGTGGAGGAACGTCAAAAGTGTCGCCAATAAGGGCCATTGGCGACAAAACTTATTGGGGAATCATCAAAAGTGTCGCCAATAAGGGCCATTGGCGACAAAACTTATTTGGGGAAGCGTCAAAAGTGTCGCCAATAAGGGCAATTGCCGACAAAATTGATTGGGGAAGCGTCAAAAGTGTCGTCAATAAAGGCTATTGACGACAAAACTGAATGAGGCACCAGCAAAAGTGTCGCCAATAAGGGCTATTGACGACAAAACTGATTTGGGAATCGATAAAAGTGTCGTCAATCCAAAGAAATACCCGTCACATCAACGTCCTAAAGCCCAATAATCCCAATAATAATCAGCAGAACACTTATAAACAGACTTAGGTTATTCGACTCCCTGAAGAAACCAATTTAATTACCCCAGATCCATGGGAATTTGTGTAATTCAACAATAAGCGTGATTTATATCACAAAACACCATCTGACAAATCTTTATAATAATTTTATTACAGGGGAAAATAAACAAGGGATGGTGAGCAATTTGGACTTTCCATTTAAATCACTTTATACAGAAATTGGCGGACAGGAAACGATAAATAAACTGGTCGACGCCTTTTACCCGCGCGTCTATGCGGATCCTGAATTGGCTCCGTTATTTGAAGGGGATATGGAAGAAATAAAACGTAAGCAGCGAATGTTCCTGCCGCAATTCTTGGGCGGCCCGGCACTGTACAGCCAGGAATTTGGACCGCCGGCAATGCAGCAGCGTCATTTGCCATTTGAAGTTACGCCACGAAGAGCCCAGTGCTGGCTTCGCTGCATGAAAGAAGCATTTCAAGAAATCGGTCTTGACCAGACTCCGGCCGGTTTGGCGTTCTATGACCGTCTAACCCAAGTAGCCGGAATTATGGTAAATAGTCCTGATAAAGAAGATTAAAATGCGGGACCCATCTCAAACGAGATGGGTCCTTTTCTTATCTAGGGCAAAAAAAGGACCTCGTCTTTAAATGAAAAGGTCCGGACTCTGGTTATTTTTTTACAAGATTGAGAGATTGAGTGCTTTCACGTGGAACCAGATGATGAATCACATTGATATGGGGGGCAATGTGCTCCTCACCTTTGCAAAGTTTAATCAGATTTCTTGTTGCTGTCATCCCGATCTCAACTGCAGAATATTCAACAGTCGACAACGAAGGGCGTACCAACTTCGTTATTTCAAGACCGTCAAAACCAAATACCGAGATATCTTCCGGAACTCGATAGCCGTTGTCGCTCAGATAGTTGATGGCCCCGATTGCCATCGAATCTGTCGAACAAAAAACTGCAGTCGGTAAAGTATTTTGCTCCAAGAGGGATGCCATTGCTTTCCCTCCACCTTCTATTGAAAAATCACTATCTGCAACTAACCGTTCATCGAATGGTATACCGGCATCCGCCAATGCATTCTTGTACCCCGTAAATCGATCCTCTCTAATAGATTTGCCATTTGTTCCTCGAATCATGGCAATTTGCCTATGTCCATTTAAAATTAGATATGTTACTGCTTCATAAGAGGCAGTAAGGTTGTCAACATGTACAGATGGAATCGAAGGGATGGAAGAAATTTGCCCAGCAAGCACAACTGGGATAATATTTTTCCTGGTAATCTCTGTATATTGTTCATCCCATTGATTTCCCATAAAAATGATGCCTTGAACAGATAAGACATTGCTGAATAAATCTATATAATGCATCTCATTTTCCCGAGTACTGTCGGTCAATCCAATCACAGTGTCATATCCGTAAATTTTGCAAACACGGTTAATTCCTAAAATTAAATCATCAAGCACTGTATTGCTGTGCTGCGGACAAATCACCCCGATTAAAAGCCGTTCTTGTTGCAAAGCCAGGTTCTGGGCAACAAAGGGAAGATAATTTGTTTCCTTTAGAACATCCAATACCCGCTTGCGGATTTCCTCGTTAACAGGCTTGCTATTATTAAGTACCCTTGAGACGGTTGATGTGGATACACCCGCCATTTTGGCAATTTCCTTAAGCGTAATTTTCATAGAGACACTTCCTTATAAAAACTAGAGTAAAAGTAGTAAACTTTAAAAAAATAAATATATTGACCTAGGAAATATTCTGTCATATAATCTGCTTGTAAGCAAGAACTTTTCCCAAATGGAAACGCTTTTTTAAAAAGGAGATGAGTAAATGGGGATCAAAGGATTTATGAAGAAATCAGCAGCTATTGGCGTTGCGGCCGCTTTAACACTTTCATTGGCTGCATGTAGCGGAAAATCAAGTAATGAATCAACAGGTTCAAAAGATGGCAAGGTTAATATCATCGTAACAAATGCTAAAGGTGAGATTGACGCGCAGTTTAAACAAGCAGCAAAGGATTTTATGAAAGCGAATCCAGAAGTTAAAATTGAAGTAAACTCGACTGCCGTTGGGGATACACTGAATGTTTTCGATAAACTGACGTCTTCTGGGAAAACGGTTACATTGGCCATGTTTGAACCGTATGCTGCCTTACATAAATACAAAGATGTCGGCATCGACCTTTCAGACAAGAAATGGAATGAAGAAACAGACGTAGCACTTAAAGATGCCGATGGCAAAGTGGTTGGCTTCCCATTTGCAGTGGAAGGCATGGGATTAGTATACAATCAAAAAGTAGTGGAAAAAGCAGTGGGTGGAAACTTTGACCCATTCTCGATTAATACAAGAGATAAATTTAAAGATCTATTAGATAAGATTAAAGCATCCGGTGTTGAGTACCCTGTCGCTTATCAGACAGAAGCATGGTCTGTAGGTAACCACTATAGTTCATTATTCTTAAATCAGTCTGAAAATCCTACTACTCTTGCTGATAAATTAGCTGCCGGCAAAGAGGATCTTGCCAAGAATGATGTATGGAATGGCTACTATGACACTATGGAACTATTAGCTTCCAAAGAATATAACAAATTTGGCGACCGCCCGATCGGCCAATACTATGATGCAGCACACGTAGCTGTTGGTAAAGGCGAATCTGCTATCCTATTCAACGGTAACTGGGCGTTTGACTCACTGAAGGCCCTTGAAGGCTCCAAGTTCGGATTTATGCCAGTTCCAGTTGACAACAATGCGGACAATGAACTGAACAATAAAATCGCTGCTGGTCCTACTCAAGTATTTGTGATCAATAAAAAGGCATCAAAAGAGCAACAGGAAGCAGCTGAGAAATTCCTTGAATGGCTTGTATATGATGAAGCAGGACAAGATTTCGTCGTGAATAAGGCACAAATCATTTCTGCATTCAAGAACAATCCAAACAAAGTGACAAATCCGCTTGGTGTTGCAATTGGTAACGCAATTGAGGAAGGCAAGACAATGCCGTTCACTACTAACTATATCAATGCTTCCGAGTGGTCTACAACAGTCGGACCTGAAGTTCAAAAATTAATTGCAAAAGAATCTAAGAGAGCCGATTTGGCAAAATTCGTTGAGGAAAACTTTAAGAAGCAAAAGTAATTCCTAAACTGATTTTAACAGTAGAAAACCACTAGAGTGGGCGGGGAGTGAGGATCTCGCCCACTTGTTTTTAATTTGAGGACAGGATGTGAAATAAATGAAGCGTGGAAGCAAATTGGCCGACTGGGGCAATTCTCTGTTATTCCTGGGACCGACAACGTTATTTTTTGCGATGACAGTCATCATTCCTTTCCTGTATGGAATTTACCTGACGCTTTTCAAAATGGATAACCCTACTGACCCAATGGTGTTTTCTGGAATATATAACTATCTTAATGCGATGAATGATAAGGATTTCTGGGAATCACTTTGGCTCACGCTTAAGTTCGTATTTGCCACTGTCTTTTTTGTGAATATGGTGGGATTTGGATTGGCTTACCTGGTTACTTCGGGTATGAAAATTCAAAACTCACTAAGAACTGCCTATTTTACTCCAAACTTAATCGGTGGATTGCTGCTAGGTTATATCTGGCAATTTATATTTGTTCAATCCTTACCGGCAATCGGGGAAAAAATGGGGATTAGATGGCTGGAGCTTGGTTGGCTGGGTGATCCGGATATGGCTTTCTGGGCACTTGTCATCGTTACGATTTGGCAAACCTCCGGCTATATGATGATTATTTTCATTGCCGGATTAATTAGTATTCCGAAGGACCTAATCGAAGCATCCACCATTGATGGCGCAGGACCTTTAAGAAGACTGTTTAATGTAACGCTTCCGTTAATGGTGCCATCCTTTGTTGTCACCGTCTTCTTATCACTGAAAAATGCATTTATGGTTTATGACTTGAACTTTGCCCTGACAAAAGGCGGTCCGTTCGACAGCACCAAGATGGTCTCGATGCACGTGGTAAATAAGGCCTTTGTTGAATCGAATTATGGCACTGGGCAAGCTGAGGCCATCATTTTATTCGTCATAGTTGCTGTTGTTACCGGTTTTCAGGTTTATTCCAGCAAGAAAATGGAGGTAGAGGCATAATGGCAAAACGGAAAATAATGACTTCCATCCTCACCTACGTCATTGCGATCATAGCCTTAATTTGCTTTATATTTCCCTTCTATTTGCTGATCATTAACTCGTTTAAAAGTAATGGGGAAATCTTAGTCTCTCCGTTTTCTTTACCGACAAGTTGGGATTTCTCGCAATTTGCTGATGTCATTGAGAAGATGAATTTTGCCGTTACATTTAAAAACACATTCCTAATTACAACAATCAGTACGATTTTAATTGTATTTTTTTCCGCAATGTCGGCTTATCACCTTGTAAGAAAACCATCCAAATATAATAAATTATTTTTCACCATATTAGTTGCCTCCATGGTCATTCCGTTCCAATCGTTAATGATTCCGCTTATGCATATTTATGGGGCAAAGCTTCAGGTGATTGATGTCATACCGATTCCTTTGTTAATTGCCTTTTATATTGGTTTTGGCAGTGCGCTTTCGATTTTTATGTTTCATGGGTTTATTAAATCGATCCCGCTTGAGATTGAAGAAGCGGCCAGGATTGATGGATGCAATACATTACAAACGTTTTTCCTGATTGTTCTTCCAATGCTCAAGCCAATAACCGTTACGATTGCGATTCTAAATGTCTTATGGATCTGGAATGATTACTTGCTTCCTTCCTTAGTACTGAATAATGAAAGTGTATATACAATGCCTGTTCAAATGAAGGTTTTTAACGGAACTTATATGAACAACTGGGAATTGTTAATTCCAGCTATTTTAATGACGATCGTTCCAATCTTAATTATGTACATGATTGGTCAAAAACAAATTATTAAGGGTGTTATGCAAGGTTCAATCAAATAATAGGATAGTAGGATAAAGAAGAAGCCGGTAATACAGATGTTCAGTTTAAACCGTATGCTGGATTTTTAATGGGTTGTGTTAAGTGCAAAAAAGTTAATGAGAGGTGCGGTATGACAAAAAAATGGTGGAAAGAAGCGGTCGCCTATCAAGTGTATCCCCGCAGTTTTATGGATAGTAATGGGGATGGCATCGGGGATTTAAAAGGGGTAACGAGCAAATTAGATTATCTAAAAGAATTGGGGATCGACGTCATCTGGTTATCTCCAATGTATAAATCACCTAACGATGATAATGGCTACGACATTTCCGACTATCAAGATATTATGGATGAATTCGGGACGATGGCAGATTTTGATGAACTGCTTCAGGAAGTTCATAAACGTGGGATGAAAATAATCCTCGACCTTGTCATCAATCATACGAGTGATGAACATCAGTGGTTTATTGAGTCGCGTTCTTCCAAAGACAACCCAAAGCGCGATTGGTATATTTGGCGGGATGGAAAAAATGGCAAAGAACCGAACAACTGGGAATCGATTTTTAACGGTCCTGCTTGGAAATATGATGAAGAGACAGATCAATATTTCATGCATATTTTTTCCGCGAAACAGCCCGATTTGAATTGGGAAAATCCTGAGGTAAGGAATGCCTTGTATGATATGGTCAATTGGTGGCTCGATAAGGGGATTGACGGGTTCCGTGTTGATGCCATTTCTCATATTAAAAAGGAACCGGGCATCCCGGACATGCCGAACCCGGAGGGCCTTGATTATGTTCCTTGTTTTCCTTACATGATGAATGTGGGCGGCATTGATGATTACTTAACGGAGCTTTCTGAAAAGACCTTCAAGCAGCGTGATGTGATGACGGTCGGGGAAGCGAACGGAGTCGGCATTGATGATGTTGATAAATGGGTTAATGAGGACAACGGCTATTTTAATATGATTTTTCAATTTGAATTCCTTAAACTTTGGGAAAAGGATGGCGAGGGTACAGTCGATATCACCAAGCTTAAAAAGAATTTGACGAAATGGCAGCTTGGGCTTGAAGGCAGAGGCTGGAATGCACTCTATATTGAGAATCATGACCAGACACGCCGGGTGTCGAGTTGGGGGGATGACCAGGAGTTTTGGAAGGAAAGTGCCAAAATGCTCGGAGCCCTTTACTTCCTGATGAAAGGAACGCCATTTATTTATCAGGGCCAGGAAATCGGGATGACCAACGTTCAATTCCCATCAATTGAGGATTACAATGATGTTGGCATGATTAATTACTATAAGATTGAAACGGCGAAAGGTCGTCCGCACGAAGAAGTGATGAAGGTGATCTGGGAATCGGGACGTGATAATTCCCGCACTCCGATGCAATGGGATGCTGGAAATATGGCCGGATTTACAACGGCCGATCGTACTTGGATGAAAGTGAATCCTAATTATCGGGAAATTAATGTAGCAGCACAATTAAACGACCCAGATTCGATCTTATCCTTTTATAAAAAATTGATTCGCCTGCGCAAAGAAAATCCGCTGTTTGTCTATGGTACATACGAATTGCTATTGCCTAATCATCCAAGGCTTTTCGTGTATACCCGGACAATGGGTGGTAAAAAGGCGATTGTCATCAATAACTTCAGCAAAAAGCCAGCAAGATTCAAGGTGCCATCTTGTGTAACCTTTTCTGCTTCTGAACTCATTCTTAACAACTATGATGTTAAGGATCGGAAATTAAGAAAAGAATTTACGCTGAAGCCTTATGAAACAAGAGTATATCTTCTGAAATAAGAAAAGACGATTCGGGAATCCCGAATCGTCTTTTTGGTGAATCGGATAAACGATAAACTTCTCCAATATTTATCATATTCAACTGGAATGCGAACGCTTTCTAAAAGTTTTTTTCAGCTAATTGTCGAATTCATCGGTTTCTGATATCTTTAAATAAAAAATTAACTCTACAAATCCATAAGGGGAACGGAGAAATAGGATGAGAAGGACTTTTACAAACTACCGGGAACTGCCAATCCTCATATTTTGTCTGCTCTTTTTTTCAGAAATATTGGGTATAGTGGGAACCCGTCTCTTTCCTACTGTACCATATTTAAATTTCATTACCTTAATGATCCTTTTCATAACGATTCCAATTTTGGTTTACGCCTTAAAAGACTTAAATATAAAAGAAGAGGCGCATAAACATGACAAGCAAAGATTAAGAAATATTTATGACACCCTCGATGTTGCCATTTGGTCACATGATATGAAGACAAATGCGCTATTCATTACACAGGGAATTGAAAAATTATACGGGTACTCGTCGGAGGATTTTTATCACGACAAAACACTGTGGAAAAAAGTTATTTACCCTGATGACATGCAAGTGATTGCTGAAAGAGAAGAACGCCTAGCCGAGGGCGAAGCTGTCACCAGTGAGTACCGGATTATACGGCCTGGCGGCGAGGTGCGCTGGATTCTGGACCGCGGTTTTCCGACCATGGATGACAATGGCAAAATGGTGTTTTTTAATAGTGTTTTGTTTGATAATACGGATCGAAAAGAGAGTGAAGGCCGATATCGAAGTTTAGTAGAAATGTCACCAGATATTATTGCAGTCGTCAGCCTGCAGAAGGTAGAGTATATTAACGAAGCGGGCTGGAAGCTAATGGGGGCCACCTCCCCTAAGGAAATAATCGGACAATCTCCGTTAAGGTTTGTACCATTGCGAATCGTCCACAAAATCCGCACCAAGGTGGGAACCTTAGATAATCCCAGACAAGAAAGAGTCAGTATTGAATTTCAAGTGAAACGGCTCGATGGTAAAACGATTGATGTGGAGATGGCCTCGACACCCATCCTTTATGAAGGCAGATTTGCGGTGCAAATTGTCGGAAGGGACATCACCGATCGAAAAGAAGCGGAAAAAACAATTAAAACGATGGCCTACTACGATACCCTTACAGGTTTGCCCAATCGCAACAGCTTTAAAAAGCACTTAAATGATGTCTTGACCTTTCAAAAAGATAAAATGCTTGCCGTTCTATTTTTAGACTTGGATAGATTTAAAATTATCAATGATACGAAAGGACATACCGTAGGAGATCTTATTCTTCAAAAGGTAGCCCATCGTCTGGAACTGGCTATTCGAAATGACGGGTTCGTCTCTCGGCAGGGCGGCGATGAGTTTATTATTTTACTAGATGACACAAGCAAGGAAAAAGTAAGGGATATATGCTGCCAGATTTTAAATCAGTTTGCGAAGCCTTTTGAAGTGGATGTCCAGGAATTTTTTGTGACAACCAGCATTGGCATCAGCCTCTATCCGGATGATGCGATGGATGAAGAATCATTAATTAAATATGCAGATACCGCCATGTACCAGGCAAAAGAGCGGGGGAAAAATAATTATCAATTTTATTCCTCCAATTTAAATGGGGTGTCGGTCCGTAAAATGGAGTTGGAAACCCGCTTAAGGAAAGCTTTGGAGAAAAACCAATTTTTGCTTCATTATCAGCCCCAGGTGTCCCTCAAAACAGGGGAAATCGTCGGCATTGAGGCGCTGATTCGCTGGCAGCAACCGGAAAGCGGTTTTATTTCACCGGCAGAATTCATTCCGCTTGCCGAGGAAACAGGTTTGATTGTTCCTATTGGAAAATGGGTTTTGCGTGAGGCATGTAAACAAAGGAAAGCATGGAGCGATGCTGGGATTCCTGACTTTCCAATCGCGGTCAATGTCTCTGTCCGTCAATTTGAAGATGAAGATTTTATTCACTATATCTCTAGTGTTTTAAATGAATTTACACTTGATGCCAGTATGCTGGAATTGGAGATTACAGAAAGTATTATGCAAAACCTGGAGAGATCCTTCGTTATCCTTAATCAATTGAAGGAACTTGGCATCCTACTGTCAATTGATGATTTCGGTACAGGGTATTCCTCGTTAAGTTACCTAAACCACTTGCCGATTAATAAAATAAAAATTGATAAATCGTTTGTGAATGAAATATCCAATCGCGCCAGCCAAGGGGCCTTGGTCAAGACCATCATTGATATGGGTTTAAATCTGAACTTTGGTGTGGTGGCTGAAGGGATTGAAACAGAGCAACAACTTGAGTTTTTAAAGAAAAACGCATGTGATACAGGACAAGGCTATTTCTTTAGTAGGCCGCTGCCTGCCGATGAAGTGGGGGCAATTCTGGAAAAACAAAAAACTGGTATCCCGAGCTGAATGGGATACCAATTTTTTTCTTTATCCTTCGCGGAGTCCCTGTGGAACACATCGGCGATTTTGCCATTTGTTTCATTGACCCCATTTCATGTTGATGGTTAAGGTACAACAGTTGTTTGGATGTGCTTGAGTTGTTTGTGTGCCAAGAATAAAGTTTACCCCTGTGGGCGTAAATTGGGTTATGACCGGAATTTTTAGGCCGATAGTTTTTATCAAGCGGTCGACTTCCGCATTATTTCCTTGCTGGGCAGCGGTCATGATTCTTCTTGCGAATGAAACATCTCCCAGTCGATCTAACAATAAACTCCCTTGCGCCATTAACAGACGAAATGATTTCACGGAGCTTTCAAATATTTTAATATCGACTGGCGGATAAACCCGCGGCGGGACATATGGGCCTATGGTATAAACGGGGTAAAACTGGCTGGGAGGAAGTACCGGGTAATGAGGGGTATAATACATAAGAACGCTCCTTCCATTAATAAAAAAACACACCGCAATATACGGTATGTATTTCCAGGATATTTGGTACCGAAAGTGAAACAGGGACAGTTCTGTACATGTTTTTACGCACAGAACCGCCCCTGTATAACTAATTAATATTTATAATCCCGCTTGAGACATCCAGGTTGATAGTATGCTTTCCTGACCCATGTTTTCCATGGATCATTTCTCTATTCTGCACTTTATCCTCCAGCGGCAGGTCGCAGGAGATCTTACCGCTGCTCACTTCACCATTTAAGGTGAAATCAGCATCGTCTGGCAAATCCAAATCAACAAGCCCAGAGCTAATATCCATTTTAATGCTGTCGGTCAACTGCTCAACTTGAACCGCTAACCTTCCGGAACTGACATCGGCTGTAATTCCGCCTGAATAGTGGTCGATATCAAGATTCCCCGAGCTGACATCAAAGATACCTTTTTCTGTTTTAATAGAATTCATGTTGACATTACCAGATGAAACGTCCTGATAAAGCTCTTTCACCTCAAGATTGCGAAGATTCATATTACCTGAACCTATATCTAAAGTTAATTTTTCTAATTTCATTGGTTTATTTTTGGAGGCACCGGAAAAATTCAAATTCCCTGAGCCAAGGTCAATCCACATATCCTGATCATAATCTTCCGGAATGTATATTTTCAGATTGCTTTTTTGGCTGCCCCAGTTAAACCAATTAAACCATTTGCTTTTTAAGCGAACCTCTACTTCGTCACCGTTTTCTTTAACTGTTAGCTTTTGCTTTCCTTCATATTCTGCCCGTAAATTCTTCCGGTCTTCTGGAATGATCGTAGTGCTGACACTCCCCACATCCACCTTGATTACTTCTGTATTATTGGTAATGGCCGCTTCATCATTTTTAATTCCGTTTCCACGAAATACATCCAGCACATTGGATTGATTAAAGACAATATATAGTCCAGTAATGACTAATAAAAGAATTAAAATTCGCTTCATTTTCCCCATCCCCTTTTCTTCCTTACATCTTCTATATTTAGAATAAGAAATCCTTTGTTTTTTCGCGATGTACCAGGGGATTAATTTTGACTAAGGCTTGAGATGTATTTATGCTCTTCCGTGCGTAAACAGTTTAACTATAATTGCCTGGAAAGTTGTGATATCTTTTTAGTGTAGTATTTAGGTTATTTTGGAAAGAAGGAATTCCAATGAACGAAATGGAACAAAGAGGCAGTTCCGCTTTATCGGGGATACAGGGAATCCAATGGGCCATTTTTATGTTAACCAATGTGATTGCGGTCCCGGTGGTAGTGGGCGCCGCCTTTCAAATGTCCCCAGCGGAAATTGCTGGCTTCATGGAAAGAATGCTGCTGATTTCAGGTGCAGCTACATTAATTCAAATCTTCTTTGGCCATCGCCTTCAAGTAGTTGAGGGTGCCGCCGGGATGTGGTGGGCGATTTTTATCCTGCTTGGGACCATGAGCGCCCCTGGAGAACACGGACAACTGCTGCAGCAATTGGAAATGGGGCTTATCATTTCCGGAATCTTTCTGGCTGTCCTCGGCTTTTTGCCGATTATTGAAAAAGTCCGCAATCTGTTTACTCCAATCGTGACAGGTGTTTATTTAATTTTACTTGTCAGTCAGCTGAGCGGTTCATTTTTCAAAAGCATTCTCGGTGTGACTGCGACTGGCCAGTTGAATGGAAAGATTGCGTTGATTTGTTTAGTTGAAATCTTGATCATCCTAGTAATCTCTTTAAAGGCCAATGGCCTATTAAAAAGCATGGGCCCCTTTTTTGGCATTATTGTTGGCTGGCTGTTGTTCCATTGGCTGGGACTCATTAATCCCGGAAAAACTTACGAGCCATCAAGCTGGTTTTCGGTACCAAAGCCGCTTAGCTGGGGTATGCCGGAGTTTGATGCGGGAATCATTCTGACCTCGATCATCACCTCGATTGTGCTGATTTCAAATGTTATAGCCAGTATCTTGGTGGTCGGAATCGCACTGGAAAAAGAAATTAAGCCGGTTCAATACCAAAAGGGGATTTTCGGCAATGGAGTCAACTTGGTTTTATCCGGGTTGTTTTCGGTTGTTGGGGTTGTTCCCTTGTCCGTATCGGCAGGATTTATTACGACAACCGGGATTAAAGCGAAACGCCCAGTGATCATTGGAGCGCTGATGATGATTATAATTGCCTTTTTCCCGTATATTGCCGGATTTTTGGCTGTCATGCCATTAGAAGTTGCCTATGCGTCCTTGTTTATTCCTTTTTCCCAAATGCTTGGCTTCGGTATACGCGATTTAATGGGACAGGAGCCTTCCCAACGCAACTTATTGGTCATCGGCCTTTCATTGATGGTTGGCATCGGCCTGATGTTCCTGCCTCCGGAAAGCTTTGAATCGGTGGCGCCATGGCTGCGCAATATCGTGGCTAATGGCTTAATCGTTGGCTTGGTGCTGTGTCTTCTGCTTGAACATGTCATTTTTCGCAAAAAAATCTCTTCACAATGATGTGGAGAGATTTTTTTGCATAGAAAGTGTGGATTAGAGGAAACTAATATATTGACATGAAACCAAATGGTTTTATATAATTCAGATGTGAAACCAAAAGGTTTTGTATTTTTAAATAGGAAAGTAGGAGAACACATGGTAAATACATTGGAAGATATCAAAAAATCTGTTGTCATCGAGGCACCCATCCAAAAAGTATGGGACCAGGTTTCCACCGCCGAAGGGATTGCCGCATGGTTCATGCCAAATGATTTCAAACCGGAAGTCGGCTATGAATTTCATTTGCAGTCACCATTTGGTCCATCCCCATGCAAGGTAACGGAATTGGACCCGCCCAATAAACTTTCATTTAAGTGGGATACCGAAGGCTGGTTTGCTTCGTTTATTTTAAAAGACCTGGGCGGCAAGACCGAATTCACTTTGATCCACGGAGGCTGGAAAGCAGCTGATGAAATCATCGGCAAAGCCGGGCAGAAGTCCTCTGTCATTCGGGAAACAATGTCAGGCGGCTGGGAAGGCATCGTGCAAAAATTAAAGCGGATCGTGGAGGGCTAAGTGTCAGCGTCAGCTCAAAAACATGATGTTTTTCAAGCGATTGCCGACCCAACACGGCGAGAGGTATTAAAGCTTCTTGCCGAAAAAGAACTGCCGATTTCTGAAATCACTTCGCATTTCTCGATTAGCCGCACGGCCATCGCTAAGCATCTGCAAGTACTCTCTGAAGCGGAATTGGTCCGCGGCCGCAAACAGGGCAGGGAAAAAATCTATCAGCTTCAGCTGGAACCGTTAAAGGAATTGAAACAATTCTACGACCAGTTCTGGACCAACAGGCTGTCCGTGTTGAAACATATCATGGAAAATCCGGGGGAATCCAGCTTGAAAGTAATCGAATCAGAGAAAAGTCAAGATTAACGAGGGCCACATGGTGGTCCTTTTTTGATGGGATTTATGATACACTTTTTAGTAAAAAGGGGTCGACATCTTTGAATATTATAGACTTGCATTGTGATGCACTTCTAAAGCTTTGGGAGGCCAAAGGGGAGTTGCGGTTTGCCGATGCGCCGGAACTACAGGCGAATAAGATCAGATTGCAATCGGGAAATGTTAAAGTCCAATTCTTTGCCATTTTTATCGAGCCATATCTCAATTCAGAACAAAAATTCCAGGTGGCGCTGGAGCAGGTTGATTATTTTTACAAGGAAGTTCTTGGGGGAAATCCCGACATGGTACATATCAAGGATTGGTCGGATATTGATAACCTTAAAATTGGCCAGATCGGTGCGGTTTTAACGCTCGAAGGTGTGGATGCCATCGGCAATGATTTAACGAAGCTTGAAACACTGTATCGCCTTGGAGTTCGATTGGTCGGGCTGACTTGGAATTTCGCCAACTTGGCGGCAGACGGTGCTGGCGAGCCGCGCGGCGGCGGACTGACTCTGTTTGGAAAAGAAGTCGTTAAATTAAATAACAAGTATCAGGTCCTGACTGATGTTTCACACTTGAGTGACAAGGCGTTTTGGGATGTAATGGAACTTGCACAATACCCGATTGCCAGCCATTCAAACGCCAGGGCACTCTGCAACAGTCCACGTAATTTAACCGATGAAATGGCAAAAGCGATGTTTAAAAAAGGCGGGATGATTCATGTTGTCTATCATCCACCGTTTATTAAAGAATCCGGGGAAGTAACCATTACTGACCTCGTGAAGCATATTGACCACTTTTGTTCTTTGGGTGGGGTGAAGCAGATTGGCTTGGGATCAGATTTTGATGGGATTTCCCAATTTGTCATTAACCTGGAGGATGCGTCAAAAACGCAAAATCTCATCAATGAGCTTTTAAAATACTACTCCGAGGATGAAGTTAGAGGCTTTGCTTCTGAAAACTTCCTTTATCACAGGACGGGGGTGAAGCGATGAAGGCGAGAGAATTGGGGATCAAAGTCGGAAGGCTGCCGGTTGGGGTGAAAAATTGCATTACCGATGTTCGCGGTGTGATGGTCGGTCATGTGACGCTGGATTATCCGATAGGTGAAACGGGTGAAGACTATGCTTGCACGGGTGTGACGGCCATCCTTCCGCATAACGGCAATATATTTAAAGAAAAGGTGACAGCGGCAAGCTATGTCATTAATGGCTTTGGAAAAACAACCGGTCTCGTTCAAGTTAACGAATTGGGAGTCCTAGAGTCGCCAATCATGCTGACCAATACGTTTGGCGTGCCTGCGGTAACCCAAGGGACATTGGCTTACATGCTTGAACAGAATACGGAAATTGGCGATACGACGGGAACCATCAATGTGGTGGTCGGCGAATGCAATGACGGCTACCTCAATTCTATTCGCTTGTTTCCGGTCAAGCCGGAACATGCGATTGAAGCCATTAATAAGGCCACGAACGGGCAAGCAGAAGAAGGAGCGGTCGGGGCCGGTAAAGGGATGGTTTGTTTTGGTTATAAAGGCGGCATCGGCTCTTCATCACGTGTGGTGGAAGGTTACACAATGGGCTGTCTTGTTTTAAGCAATTTTGGGAAACAGGAAGAGTTTCGGGCGTTTCAATATGAAGGCGAGGGGGGGCTCTCGGAAACGTCAGACGGTTCGATTATCATTGTGTTGGCAACAGATGCTCCGTTAAGTGACAGGCAACTGCTTCGAGTTGCCAAACGCTGCGGCATTGGTCTTGGCAGAACTGGAAGCCATTTTGGCCACGGCAGCGGCGATATTGTCATTTCTTTTTCAACGGCCCATAGAATCGTCCATTTTTCTGAGGAGATGACGGAACCGAGGACCCAGCTGCGTGAAGACCACCCGCTTATGAATGAATTATTTGCGGCGGCGGCAGAAGCGGCCGAGGAAGCGATTCTTAATTCACTATCACAGGCGGTCACTACCAAAGGAAGGGCGGGGCGGGTAGTTAACGCCCTTGATTTTACGAAAGCGAGATAAGGACTATGTATTTAACACTAAAAGAAACAGCGGAATATCTTAATATTCCAGAAGCGACAGTAGAAAAACTAATTCAGCAGAAGAAAATCCGCGCTCTTTACGACGGTATCGAGTATTTAATTTATAAAGATCAATTTAACACCCATCTAAGACAAATGGAAAAATACAAACAACTCGTCGAAGAAATCCTGAACGAACCAATCCCGGAAGACCTCGATGTGAAAGACGAAGATTAATTGCCAAGAGGATAAGAAACACATAGTTCATACAAAGTTTTACAGATTGTCCATCTGGAGTGGACAATTTCGGTAATTTGTCTTTTTGTGGTGCCTGACACCAATCTTTATTTTCCAAGAAATAGGTGATTGTATGAGCGATATTTTTTTAAAGCGAATTTATGAGCCGTATGATGAGATGGATGGATGCAGGATTTTGGTGGATCGTGTGTGGCCACGGGGCATTTCGAAGGAGTCTGCCAAGCTGCAGTATTGGTTTAAGGACATTGCTCCAAGCCCGGACTTGAGGAAATGGTTCTGTCATAAGCCTGAACTGTTCCCAGAATTTCGCAGTCGCTATCTTGACGAACTCCGATCCGACGATCAAAAGCAAAACCTGATGAGACAAGTCCTCGAAACTGCAGCAAATGAGCAGGTAACGCTTTTATACGGGGCAAAGGATCCGGTGTATAATCATGCTGTCGTTTTGCATGAAGAGCTGATGAATCAAATTAACGGAGAAAGCCTGTGAAAAAGGTTTATTACATATTTTCGATGGCACTGCTATTGCTGCTGGTTATTACGGGATGCACCCACAATGCGGAAAAACCTGCAGTAGAAAAAGTAGAATTAACAATTTCGGCTGCGGCCAGTTTACAGGAAGCGCTGAATGAAATAAAAGTTGACTTCGAAAAGGAACATCCCAATATAAAAATTAACTATAATTTTGGCGCGTCCGGTGCCCTGCAGCAACAAATAGCCCAAGGTGCGCCTGTCGACTTATTCTTTTCCGCGGCAGAGGATAAATTTGACCAACTGGTGCGAGACGGCCTAATTGACAAGGAGAATGGTGTTGATCTTGTAGGCAATGAACTCGTTCTCGTGGTACCGAAGGGTTCGACGAAAGGGATCAAGACACTTGCAGACATCACCAAGGTAGACAAGATTTCACTTGGAACCCCAGAATCGGTCCCCGCGGGAAAATACGCAAAACAAACATTGGAGAACTTAAAGGTCTGGGAAACGATTGAATCAAAAGTAATCTATGCCAAGGATGTCCGCCAGGTGCTGACCTATGTGGAAACGGGAAACGTCGATGCTGGAATCGTTTATAAAACGGATGCGCTTATGTCCAAAAAAGTGGAGTTGGTCGCAACTGCCGGGGAGAACACCCATGAACCGATCATTTATCCAGTTGGTGTGATAAAAGAATCTGCCCGTCCAAAGGAAGCACAACTATTTTTTGATTACCTGCAAAATGAAAAGTCTATGGCGATTTTAAAAAAGTATGGTTTTAAAGAAATTTAAAAAGAGCCTTGCCCGTAAAAAATCGGGAAGGCTCTTTCCTATATCACATATAAAAACACACATAAGAAATGCGCCAGGCTGCCAAGCATGATGAAGATATGGAAAATTTCATGGAATCCCCAATGCTTAAATTTTAAAAACTTCGGTTTTGCCCCGTAAATTACACCACCAACGGTATAGAAGATTCCCCCCAGTACCAAAAGGAACAAGCCGACTGGATTCAAGCTGCCTGCGAGCGGCGAGAACACGAACACCACCATCCAGCCCATGGCGATATAAAGGGCGGTGGAAATCCAGCGCGGGCAATGGAACCAAACCATTTTAAACACCACTCCGCAGATGGCAATCCCAGAAATGACCGAAAATAGGATAGCTCCTGTTTTTCCATTCAAACTGATGAAGCAAAACGGAGTATAGGTGCCGGCTATCAGGATAAAAATCATGGAATGATCAAGCCGCCGTAAAAAAGCAATCACCTTATCCTTGGCCATGACCATGTGATAGGTGGCCGATGCTGAATAAAGCAGCATCATGCTCACACCAAAGATAATCACAGCAGTTATAGCCAGTGGTGAGGGCGTGGCCATGGATGTTTTGATGACCATTGCCAATAGGCCGACAAAGGACAAAATCGCCCCGATTAAATGTGTGAGCCCATTGATCGGTTCGCGGATATAAGCGTTCATTTATAATCCTCCTATAGCAACATGTAGTTTTGATAACTACATATAATGATACAAGTGTTTCTCTATCTAGTCAATGACCTTTCATTAAGATATAATGAAAAATATAAAGAATATGAACGGAGCCACACATATGGAAAAAATCAACCAAATTATAGAGCAATTAAACCTGGGTGCGAATTTGGCAGTTGAGGATATCCCGAAAATAGATCTATATATGGACCAAGTCATTCAGTTGTTTGAAAGTAAGTTTGCTGAATCAAGACGAAATGATGAGGAAAAGGTCCTGACCAAAACAATGATTAACAACTACGCAAAGGGAAAGCTGATGTTTCCAATAAGAAATAAAAAATACTCGAGGGAACATCTGATGTTAATCAGCTTAATCTATCAGCTGAAAGGCTCTCTTTCTATTAATGATATTAAAACGACGCTTGATGGGTTGAATAAAAGAATTATTAAAGAAGAGATTGACTTGGATTCTTTTTATCAAGGCTACTTAAATATTACTGAAAAAAATGCCGCAGATTTTAAGGAAGATATGAAAAGACGGGTGGAGGAAGTGAAGGAAGAAATTGTTGATAGCGTAGATTCCCAGTCTTCATATCTGGAGCAGGTGCTGATGATTGCCTCACTTGTCCATATGGGGAATTTGTATCGGAAAGTAGCGGAGCGGCTTGTTGATGAAATCATCATTGAAAAAGAAGAAAAGCGCCATAGATGATATAGTCTATGACGCTTTTTTTAAATGAAAAAGGTGAAAATTTTTTCCAAAATTATTGATTAAGGGGGAAATAATTTACGTTATCAATTAATTGTGATATATTCTGTTTGAAAGCGTTTAACAAAATGACAACTTATTCAGTTAAGGAGCAAAGGAAAATGATAGCAGATCATATAAGCAATTTTGAACTATATAAAGGAATAATCGATAGAGTTGATCGTGCGGTTCAATACATTCAGAACCACGATTTTACAGGACTCCAAACAGGTATGCATGGAGTGGAAGGAGATGAAATTTTCTTCAATTTAATCGAGTATGTAACAAAAGAGCCGGAAGAACGTTTCTGGGAATCACACAAAAAATACCTCGATCTTCACTATATTCTAGAGGGTTCCGAATTTATTGCCCGTGAGCAATTTGAAAAAATGACTGTAACAAAGGAATACGATGAACAGGACGACTATTACCTGCTTGAAGGCAAGGTGCAATCCAAGGTAAAGCTAGGCCAAGGCGACTTTATGCTGTTGTTTCCGGATGATGTTCATATGACAGGCATCAAAGTAGACGTTCCGGAAAAGGTTAGAAAAGTGGTTTTTAAAATACTTATTTAGGATGTGCAGTACAAATGATTAAAGACATCATAACAACAGATGTATTGGTTGTTGGCAGCGGTATTGCCGGTCTTAAAGTGAGCATGGAACTGGCCAAGGCCGGAAAAAACATCATTATGTCAACCAAAACACAACTGTGTTCCGGTTCAAGTTTTTTTCCGTTAAAGGCATCATTGGGAACACAAGTTACTAAAAATGAAGCAGATAAAGCCGTGTTTTTAGAGGATATTGACGCCGTCAGTCATAATATGCAAGACCGAGAAATGGCGAAAATCTACATTGATGAGATACAGGACAGGGTTGAGGAGTATCCCGAAATCGGGATTGAGCCCTATAAGCTTTCCGATGACCGCAAAGCCTGTTTTGCCAATCATGGCAGAACGATATACATGCTGAAGGACTGGGACAAAATCAGGGCAAATGTGACGGAAATAATGGAAAACTACCCTAATATTTCCTTAATGGAAAGAACGGCGGTCGTTTCTCTACTTAAAGAGAATGAGAGAATATGCGGTGCCATCCTTTTGAATCGGGATAATGATTTCATCATGATTAACTGTAAAGCAGTTGTCCTTGCTACTGGTGGATTTGGGAATATTTACAAGCACAATCTGAACCCAAATGATGTCGATGGTTCCGGGCATATTCTTGCGCTTGAAGCAGGAGCTAGCCTGGTGAATATGGAGTTCATTCAGTTCATACCCGGCTTTACCTCGCCAAAATATAAGACATTATGGGGCGAGCATACTTTAAATTATTGCAATGACTTTGTCGATGACAAAGGAAACAGCATATTGGATAAAGTGCTTCCGGAAGGGATGTCGAAGGAGGACTGCTTTAAGGTCCGCAGCACCCATGGGCCATTCACAAACTCCTTGCCCTCTAAATATTTTGATATCGCGATGATGAAAGAAATTTTCAGAACGAATAGCGAAGATGGCTTCGAGCTGATCTATGATTCTGAAATCTATCAGAATAACAGCGATTTCTATACCATTTATTTAAATTGGCTAGATGAACGAGGAATCAACCTGATCAGGGATACAATGAAAATTGCCCCGTTTGCCCATGCCAGCAACGGCGGCGTCAAAGTGGACAGCTATGGCCGGACAGGTGTCCCGGGGCTTTATGCAATCGGGGAATTGGCTGGAGGTATTGAGGGGGCTAACCGACTCGGAGGAAATTCTACCGGGGCGTGTATGGTATTTGGAAAAAGAGCGGCACAGGATTGTCTCGAATACCTAGAGGGAGTCAATCTGGAAAAAATCAATTCACAGAAAGAGACTGCAACATTGTCTCAAGCGATTCAATCCTTTTCGGTACAAACCAATGATTCCATAACACCACATGAAGTACTGGATGCGGTAAGAGAAATAATGTGGTTCAATGGCAATGTCATTCGTGATGAAAAAAATCTTCAGGCTGCTTTGGAAAAAATAGAGAGATTGAAGTCATCTTTTAACATGGAGTTTTTCATAAATAATGTCAAAGAAAGAAAAAGTGCCTTCAAGGCAAGAAACTTTCTGATCCTTTCAAACCTGTTGCTTAAGGCCATGCAAGAAAGAAGGGAAAGCAGGGGGGCACATTACCGTGAAGACTATCCAGGCGAGAATGAATTTTATAACAGAAGATTATTCATTTCACTACGTAATGGGGAAATGAATCTTGATTTTGAAGCAAGGTAAATGGGCTAGGAATTGCCGGAAAAAGGTGGAGAATTTTTTCAGAAAGTCAAATAAAGAAGAAAATTATTTACAGAATTAGATTACTATGATATATTTTGATTGTAAACGGTAACATTACTATCACTCAGGTGGGGAAGACATATGAATCTAGAAAAATTTAAAGGTATTATTCCGGCATTTTATGCTTGCTATGATGATGCAGGAGAAGTATCAGAAGTCAGAACAAAGGATCTTTGTAACTACCTTTACGAAAAAGGGGTAAAGGGTCTTTATGTAGGTGGAAGCTCAGGTGAATGTATTTACCAAAACCTTGAGGAAAGAAAAGCAACGTTAAAATATGTTGCCGAAGCGGTTAAAGGCAAGCTTACGTTAATTGCTCATGTGGGTGCGCCATCTACGAGAGAAAGCGTTATTTTAGCCAAGCATGCAGCAGAGTTGGGATATGATGCATTATCTGCCATTCCTCCAATCTACTTTAAGCTTCCGGACAGCTCAGTAATCAAGTATTGGACGGAAATCATGGATTCAACAGAATTGCCATTTATTATATACAATATCCCGCAGACAACAGGATACAATCTGTCGCTTTCGACTTTTAAGAAGTTAATTGAGAATAAGAAAGTAATCGGCGTTAAGAACTCTTCAATGCCAGTTATGGATATTGAACGGTTTAAGGCAGCGGCCGGAGAAGATTTTATTGTCTTTAATGGTCCGGATGAACAGTATGTCTCTGGAAGATTAATCGGTGCTGACAGCGGGATTGGCGGGACATATGCAGCTATGCCGGAACTGCTTTTAAAAGCGGAAGAGTTTGTGGCAACCGGTAATTTTGAACTAGCAAGAAACATTCAAAGAGATATTAACGATATTATTATTGCTTTATGCTCTTTGAACGGCCATATGTATTCTACGATTAAGGAACTTCTCAAATTACGCGGCGTCAATATCGGAAGTGTAAGAGGGCCGCTTGAGCCTGTGACAGGCAACGACCTGGATAAGGTAAAAGAAATTAAGGATATGATTGATAACGCCATTCGCAAATACGGGATGTAACACTATGAAAAAAAGAATCGTTTGTTTCGGAGATTCTAATACATGGGGTTTCGATGCCAAAACATTGGAGAGATTTCCGGAAGGTGTCAGATGGACAAGCCTCCTGGCTGAGCGATTGGGTGAAGAGTTTCAAGTCGTGGAAGAGGGGCTTTCAGGCCGGACTGCTGTAGTGGATGACCCTTTATTTGAAGGGTTAAATGGATTGAATTATATTCATCCCTGTTTAATGAGCCATGCGCCGCTCGAACTGGTCATTATCATGCTTGGTACAAATGATACGAAGGAAAGGTTTCATTTAACTTCGTATAACATTGCACAAGGGATCGCCAGAATCTCGCAAAAAGCAAAGGCCACAACCGCAGGCATAAAGGGAGCTAGTCCAATAGTTTTAGTGGTTGCCCCGCCTCCAATCGGCAAAGAGTACTTTGAAACCGAAGTGGGAAAATCAATGGGAAAAGATTGTGATCTTAAGTCAGCGGAGCTATCAACACACTTGAAAGGCTTAATGCAAATACAAAATACGGAATTCCTTGATACCAAGGGAATTGTCCCGATGAATACGATTGATTATATGCATCTTGATGAGGAAGGTCACAGGCTTCTTAGCGAGCTTGTCTTCAATAAAATAAAAAATATTTTATCAAGGGAGAGAAACGTATGTTAAAAAAGCGTTTTCTATCAACCGCTTTAACCGGTGTTCTGGCACTATCAGCTTTATTAGCTGGATGTTCAGATAAAGATTCAGGTAAACCTGCAGCAGGTTCCAAAGACAAAACTGTAGAATTATCCCTGATGTTAACACCACAGTGGAAAGGTGTTATGGATGCAAATGAAAAAGGGGCTGACTATGATAGCTTCTTCAAATATGCTGCAGAGAAATTCTCAAAGCAATATAAGGACTATGATGTAAAGGTTAATGTTGAAGTCATCGCCAGTGACCAACGTGATGAGCTGTTAAACGTTAAATTAAACGGCGGCACTCCTCCGGATATCTTCTTTGAAAATACATTTGCTATGGGTGACTACGCACATCGCGGTGCTTTAGTTCCATTAAATGATATTGTGGATGATACTGCCAAGAAAGATATTGATCAAAATTATTGGGAAAGTGTCACTTTCGGGAAGGACATTTACTTCTACCCATTCTCTCATATGCCAGGAACATTAGCTTATAATGCGGAAATGTTCAAGGCTGCTGGTCTTGAAGAGTATATTGGCGGCGAGAATGAAATCAAGACTTGGACATTAGATGAATATGAAACAATCTTAAACAAGCTTAAGAACGATTTACCAAAAGACAAATATTCAAATGCTTATCCAATGGGACTTTATGCCCTTAATAACCAAGGTGACACTTGGAACCTTGCTTATTTAAGAATGTTTGGCAATAAATTCTTTGATAAAAAAGGCAATATCGTGCTTGATGATGCAAAGGGTGCTAAAGCGGCTGAATGGTTAAAGAAAACGTATGATGCCGGCTTAACAAATCCAGGTGCTGAATCTGTTTCTTCTAATGATGTGCTAGCTATGTTTAAGAACCAAAAGATTGCGATCGCTTTCACGAACTCTGTTTTATTCAACAACACGAAAGCGGAAATGAATGAAGGAAAAGCACCAAAGTTTGATATTAGACTTGCGAACATTCCATCTGAGAGCGGCGACCCGTTAACATTCACTTATGTTTCCGGCGCAGCAGTATTTAACACTCAAGACGAAACTAGAATCAAAGTAAGTAAGGATTTCGTAAAGTTCTTCTCCACTGACCCTGAGTTAGTTAAAGCATCAAAAAATGGTGTCCCTGTAAGAACTTCCGTAGCGGACGAGTTCAAGGCAGATAACCCATTATTCGAAGCTTATGACAAAAATGCTCCATATTTGTTTAACTTTACAGGTAGTGTTCCTGGTTACAGCCAATTAAGACAGGTTCTGTACCCTGAACTACAAGCTATTTTTACAGGTCAAAAATCACCTGAACAGGCGATGAAAGATTATCAGAAGAATGGTAACCAAATCATCAAAGAGGCAAAAGAAAACTCTGTGATTAAATAGCCTTTAGCGTTAAAACATCAAAATTAAAGCCCCGGCATTGGGGCTTTAATTTTAGAAAGGTTAAGGATTCTTATGAAGTTTAACAAACATGCTTTAAAAGAGAATATGACAGGGTACCTGTTTATTGCTCCACAGCTCATCCTGTTCTTGGTATTCCTCGTTTATCCGATAATTGAAGGAATCCGTTTAAGCTTATACAGGATTAATTATACAAATGAAGTCTTTGTCGGATTTGAAAACTATCAAAAATTATTCCAAAACCCGGTCTTTGTAAAATCCACTATTAATACAGTTGTCTTTGTTGTTTTTATCGTGGCCTTAACGGTTGCATTTGCCATGTTCGTATCTGCAGCTGTGTTTGATAAAAACGCGAAATATGTCTCGTTTATTAGAGGAAGCTATTACATCCCAGTAATGGTTTCGATGGTTGTAATGAGTATGGTTTGGAGCTTTTTATTGAACCCGGCCAATGGTCTCATTCCTTTTATCGCCAAACAAATGGAAATGTCATCTGTCAACTTCCTAGGTAATCCCAAAACGGTTTTACCTGTCATCATTTTTGTAACTTTTGCCACTAACGTTGGTCAAGCGATCATACTTTATATAGCGTCAATGATTGGGGTTCCGAAGGAATTATTTGAAGCGGCAGAAGTCGATGGCGCCAGCCGTACGACCATCATCTTCAAAATATTAATCCCTTTGGTAAAGCCTACAACCATTTATATCATCATTATGAATATTATTGCTGTATTAAAAATATTCGTTGTTATCCAACTCTTAACTGGCGGCGGACCAAACAATGCATCAACAACACTTATGTACTTCTTATATAATAACGCCTTTAAGTTTAATCAGCTTGGTATTGCTTCTGCTGTTGGTGTCATTATGTTCTTAATTACATTAGTGCTATCGGTTCCACAATTAAGAGCAATGTTTAAAAAGGATTGAGGTGACATAGCATGTCTAAAAATAAAAATAAAAATAAAAGAAAAAGAGAAACGGTTGACGTAGTTGCAAACGTGATTATTCTTTTCTTTGCAATCTTAAACCTATTTCCGCTTTACTGGCTATTTACCAGTTCATTAAAAAACAGTTCGGATGTTATCAAAATGCCGCCGGATTGGTTCCCAAAAACGATATCCTTCGACAACTATGTCGATGTGTTCCAAAACCAGCCGGCATTGCAGTGGACATTTAATAGTATTATTGTATCACTTGTTTCAACTGTTGCGGTTATCGTATTCAGTTCCATGGCAGCCTATGCTTTTTCAAAGCTTCATTTTAAAGGAAAAAATGTAATCTATATTATCTTTATTTCTAGTTTAATGATCCCAAAAGAGGTTATGATTGTTCCTTTGTTCAGAATTATTCAAGACTTGGGTATGGTCAATTCTCTAAATGGTATGATTTGGCCGAACGTGGCAACTGCTTTTGGAGTATTCTTGCTTAAAGGGTTCTTCGATTCAATCCCTGATTCTTTACGGGAAGCTGCCAAAATGGATGGTGCAGGGGAGTTTTATACCTTCTATAAAATTATTATGCCAATTGTAAAACCAGGTATTGGTGCATTGTTTATTCTAAACTTTGTTCAGGTATGGAATGATTACCTATGGCAGCTAGTTGTTGGACAGAGTGAAGAATCCAAAACATTAATGGTTGGTATTGCATCGTTAATGCAGGACTTAAATCCAAACTTTGCCTATAAGATGGCAGGAGCTACTGTTGCAGCCATTCCGATGCTCGTAATATTTATCTGCTTCCAAAAATACTTTACAAAAGGCTTAGCAATTGGGGCAGAAAAGGGATAAAATTTAACTTGGAGATGCTTTAAATGGATAATAAGGATAAAATTTTCGAACAGCTTAGAGGAAAGTTAATTGTTTCGTGCCAGGCACTTCCTGAGGAGCCGCTGCACAGCCCATATATTATGGGAAGAATGGCGTATGCGGCCAAACTTGGAGGGGCAAGCGGCATTCGTGCCAATAGTGTTGAAGACATAAGGGAAATCAAGAAGACGGTTGATTTGCCGATAATTGGAATCATTAAGCGTGTCTATGAAGGATCTGATGTGTTTATCACACCTACAATGGAGGAAATTGATCTTCTTTATCGAGAAGGTGTCGATATCATTGCGCTAGATGCAACCAATAGAATCAGGCCTGACGGTAAGACAATCGAAGAAGTCTTTCCGTTAATAAGAGAAAAATATAAAGATCAACTCTTTATGGCCGATTGTTCCACTTTTGAAGAAGGAAAGAAGGCCTATGAACTTGGCTTTGACTGTGTGGGGTCAACGCTGAGCGGTTATACGGCATACACAAAAGGGAAAGCATTGCCAGATACCGATATGCTTAGTAAATTAGTTAGTGAACTTCCGGTACCGGTTATTGCCGAGGGCGGTATTTGGACTCCTGAAGCATTAAAGACTGTTTTCGACCTAGGCGTTCATACAGCTGTGGTAGGTACGGCGATTACAAGACCTATGGAAATTACGAAAAGATTTGTCAACGCTATCCAATAATGGAGAAAATTTTTTTCAGAACTGAAATCCCTCGAGTGACTCGTGGGATTTAGTTCTACTAACGTGTAAAAGAAGTGGGTGAAAAAAGTGAAAGTATTAGCCGTCGATATTGGAGGGACTTCAATTAAGCTTTGCCTTTCCAATGAAGCAGGAAAAATCGATGTATTTAAAGAATATGATACTGAAAGTAAAAAGGGCGGGCCATATATAGTAGAAAAGCTGATTGAGATTATATCAGATTTTAGAGGCTATGATGCGATTGGGATCAGCACCGCCGGTCAGGTTGACAGCGATAAAGGGTATATCATTTATGCCAATGAAAATATCCCTGACTATACCGGGACAAGATTAAAAGCGATTTTTGAGGAAAAATTTCATGTTCCTGTTAAAGTGGAAAATGATGTCAATGCAGCGGCGTTGGGTGAAAAGTATTTTGGTGCCGGCCGGGAGTTTACCGATTTTCTTTGCTTGACATATGGAACTGGGATTGGCGGAGCAATTATCGTTGATTCAAAGGTTTACAAAGGAGCTAAGGGGGTTGCCGGAGAATTCGGCCATATCATCACCCATCCCCAAGGTAATGACTGCAATTGCGGCGGGCGAGGCTGTTATGAAACATATGCTTCTACAACTGCCCTGGTAAGAAAGGCATTAGAAATTGACCCGGAATGTACAAATGGCAAGGTTATTTTTGAGAAAATTAAACAAGGGAATACCTCTTTATTAAACGTGCTTAACGCATGGGTAGAGGAAGCAGCGCTTGGGTTGGCTTCATTAATTCACATTTTTAACCCTCCTGCAATTATTGTGGGCGGCGGGGTCATGGAGCAAGATTTTCTAGTAGAAAAGGTTTCTGCTAAAGTGAAGGAATACATTATGGAAAGCTTTTCTGATGTGAAAATAATGAAAGCTTCGTTAGGAAACAAAGCTGGAATGTTAGGGGCAGTTTCACTTCATTTGCGAAGTGAAAAATAGAAGGGGTGCAACATGGCAAATGTAGATATTTTTTCACTCATTCGTTCAAGATATAATGCATTTACGAATACAGAAAAAAAAGTTGCAGAGTATATCCTGGAACATACAAAGGATGTTCTATATATGTCGATTACCGACCTTGCGGATGCCTGCAATGTGGGTGAGTCGAGTGTGTTTAGGTTTTGTAAAACTATGAATCTAAAAGGGTATCAGGAATTTAAAATTGTTTTGGCCCACAGCATTTCACAAGGTGAAGGAACTCCTCAGCTTTCAGGGGAGATTACGATGCAGGATTCTATCGAGGAACTGTCTTCGAAGATTTTAACCACAACGGTCAGTGCCTTAACGGAGACCCGTAACCTATTAAATGAAAAGGATATCTCGAAGGCAATCGATTATATGATTGCAGCAGATAGAATTCACTTTTTCGGAGTCGGAGCATCGCTTATGACCGCTATGGAAGCCAAGAATAAATTTATAAGGATTACCAATAAAACTGAATGCTCGCTCGATTCGCATCTCCAGATCATGTCGGCTGCGCTGATGACGCCGAAGGATGTTGCGGTGTTAATTTCTTATTCAGGATCAACGAAAGATACCATTGATGTCGCAAAGGTCGTTAAAGAACGGGGAGCCAAAATCATTTCTATCACACGGTTCGCCAAGTCGCCATTAACCAGTTATTCGGACATCACCCTGCTCTGTGGCGCCAATGAAGGTCCGCTGCAAGGCGGAAGTTTAACAGCAAAAATTTCACAGCTTTACCTTCTGGACCTTCTATATGTGGAGTATTTTAAAAGATCCTTCAATGAATCGGCACATAACAAAGAATTGACGGCCAATTCCGTTATTGAAAAAATGCTTTAATCAGAATCATGAAAGGAGCCTGCTCCTGCCATCTAATTAACTAAGATTGCAGGAGCAGGCTCCTTTTTCTTGATATACATCTAAGAAACTAGCTGGTGAATTTAATCGATTTCCATATTTTGAACCCCGTCGCCTACTAAGGATTTTGCAGACTTGGAATGATCCATTGCAATGTTTTTCAGTTTTACATAATCAGCCTTATTTTGACCTCCGAACACTTTAATTCCAGCTCCGGCAGTTTTAAAATTTTTCATAGAAACATTCTGCAACACAACCTTTCGGGCCTGATATTGTATTGCCGCCACCGGGTTGCCTTTGTAATCATAATTCGGGTCGCCAATCAAGGTAAAATGGTTGATGACGACATTTTTATAGGCGGAAAGCACCAGGCCCCGCGGTGTCGACCCTTTATAAAGGTCTGTAAAAATTGGTGCAATCGAGGCCAGGTTTACCGCCATGATATTGTAAGCCGACTTTGATTCGGCATCGATGCTCTTGTGGTGGCCGATATGGCGAAAGTTGTATGAACGGTTATCGTTCACAGAAATATGCCCGACAATGATTACGTTAGAGGCAGCCGATGAATTTTGATGGGCCTTGATCTCTACACCGCCAAAGCATCTGGCCGTTGAATTATCGACGAGCACCACATTCCTAGAGCCATCATCGACCTCAATCCCGTTCGAATTTGAAAAACCTTTTTTATGAGCACGGCCGCTCGGGTCGCACATGTGGCAGTTGGATATCAGGATATAATCGCTATGATGGGTGGTAATCCCGTCGTCACCAAAACCATAGCTAGTCAGGTTATCGAGCAAAACGTACTTGCTGCTGCCGCGGGCACGATAGCCGTCACCTGCATAATTGTACAGCGTCGATGTGATGTCAAAACCGTGCAACCCCGGGTTGATCGCTTCGACATCCTTTACCCAGCCATAAGTAACGTTCGCATAGGTAAGACAACTGGAATGATTGCCCCAGGTACTTGTTTTAGCCTCATTACCGAGCCTCTCGACATTCCAGTTAAGACTAAGTCCTTTGACAAGAATATGGTGGTTTCCGCGCCAATGGCTCGCGTTGGTAACGAGTCTTGTTCCCTTCGGTGCCTGGTCATGCAGTCTTATGGTGGTAACTCCTTTTCCGGCACCGACAAGTTGAGTCCACGATGGGAGCAGGATTTCTTTCACAACATAAACACCTTGGGGGACAAGTACTTTTACCCTGCCGTTTCCGATCGCTTTTTTAAAAGCTGCGGTACAATCTGTTTTTCCGTCGCCGACTGCACCGAAATCTACGACATTGACTTCTTTAGCAATCTCGGTGGTAAGGAGGTGAAATTCCCGATCAAGCCGTGCCTTCCAGTCTGGATGCACAGTGCCGGCAGAATCTACGGAGATCCTGGTTGGTTCCAAGACCTTTGAAGGTTGTGCCAAAAGCCGAAACAGTCTTTCTGCTAATTTTTCCTTAACAGGAAGTTTCGCGGTTCGGCTGCCTAGCAAAGGGGGAGTTTCTTTCGAACGGCATTTCTCAAAAATCTGCTCCGCTTCCCGGACTGCCGCTTTAAGGTCTAATTGTTTCCCGGTAATTTGCGAAAGCAGGTTCGTATTTTTTCTTGGATCGTGTGTTTTCTTTAAATCCAGCATTGTTTTTCACCCCAAACCAGTTCCCTAATAACAGTATTATAACTTTATTGCATAACTTTTTTAAATGACCGATACGAAATCATGATTACCAGCAAGAATAAGAAAATCCTGAGGACAAAAGCAAAAGATTAACAGGACCGGTACAGTTTTCGGTCCTGTTCGGTTCGAATTCTGAATCTTTTGTGAACAGTGTTTTCTGTAATAGGGAATTTTCATGTAATGGGTTAGGATAAGGTTAGAAAGACAGAAAAGATGACATTCAAACTTTTTGAAGAGAGGTTTTTGTCATGAGAAATCAAAAAACAGTCAGTATCCTTGTCCTGATTATTTCTGTTTTATCTGTTGCGGCGACGGCAATTGCCATTTTGTCCAATAAGGGACCAGGGGAATTCCAACACCAAACTATTTTCAAAGAAACTGTCAGCATTTACGGAAAAGGGCTTTATCAGCATGATTCCGTTGCGATGGCTTCACAGGCGATTGCCCAGGATTTTGTCACCTTGATTTTAGGTGTACCACTACTGGTGCTTTCACTTTTTTGGGCGAGAAGGAACTCGCTTAAGGGAAGATTACTGCTAACCGGGACATTGGGCTATTTTTTCTACACCTATGCCTCGTATTCACTTCTTTCGATGTATAACCCGTTGTTTCTCGTCTATGTACTGCTGATGTCAGCATCCTTCTTTGCGTTCACGATGGCGATGATGTCATTTGATATCCAACGATTGCCCGGGGCTTTCTCAGAAAAGCTTCCCGTTAAATTTATTGGCGGGTTTTTGTTGTTCACATCCATCGTGTTTGGAATCATGTGGCTTGGCAAAATCATCCCGCCGCTTTTTAATCAAACACCCCCTGAAGGGCTTGAGCACTATACCACATTGGTCATTCAAGCACTCGATCTCGGTTTTATCGTTCCGGCGGGAATCATGGCGGGAATCCTCATCATCCGGAAACAACCATTTGGATACCTCCTGGCACCCATACTCATCATCAAAGAAATCACCTTGCTCACAGCCATGTCAGCAATGGTCATCCTGCAACTCGCCAACGGCATCACAGTCAGCTCCGCCGTTCTTATACTAGTCCTAGTACTTAACAGCATCATCATATATATCCTGTTTTTAACTATGAAAAACGTAAAAGAGGTGTCAGGCACCGTTCGTGGACAAATGTCCACCTGGGGTGGACATTGAGTAGCCAAAGAACCTTGGAATAATACTAAAAGCCCCTTCCATGCTGTAAGGAGGGGCTTCTTTTTGTTCAGTGATTCACAAAAAATTGGAAAAGGAAAATCTAGATGACGATTCCAGTGATGAGCAGGGCAATTGGAAATAGGCTAACGACAACAAGGCGCGCTGTACTGACTCTGCCGTATAAGACTACTGTCCCCATATGTTTGTCCCAGGTAGCGATGCCATGTTCCTTTAAATCCCGATAGGAGTAAAGGAAACAAATAATATTGAGAAAAGGAACTCCGAATCCCATCCCGGCTGCATTTACAAAAATACTTCGTTTAAGAGCAGTAGAGAAATCAATCGGTTCTCCTGTAATCGTTTTCAAACGAGCGTTTAATAACAACTTTCCCAGCGTATTCCCAAAGATTGATAGGATTACAGCTTCTACTAAAATATAGAGGATCAGGCTCAGCATAAAAATAAAGATTGCAGACGAATCCAGGACAAACCGCGGCTTAAAAATCGAGACGAAAGTAATGACAAATAACGAAAATAATGAGAGGTCAAAGAATCTGGCCAAATAACGCACAATGGGCCTTCCGTTGGGATAGGTATCCTTTTCGATTTCCACCCATCCTGCAGCGTAGTTGATCAATTCCCTCGATTCATCCAGGGAGTCTGACTCTGGCAGTATTTCAAGCGTTTTAGCCGGATGCCAACAGTCCAAATCTTTGTTCCAAACAAAACTGTCCCCTGTTAAAATTCCCTGTTCCAATAGCTTTTTTAGCTCAAATAGGCCAACTGGTCCTTGCTGTTGATGATCGCGGATGTAAAACCAGGTATTTCCCTCCTGTATTTCCATTCAATCGCCCCCAATTATAGGTAAAGTATAACACAGGAAAAAACAACCATTTTTTGAACGTTTTTTGACACTTTATCATGCATATTTTCTCGAAAAATAAAAATACTAACAAATGTTCGGAGGTGGAGTTTTTGGAACAAAAGGACTTTGAAAAAATTTATCAGCAATATCGGCAGCAAAGCGAGCAGCAGGCACAAATGGAGGCAGGTTCACAAAATCCCGATGGCAAAGAAGAGTTTGTCGCCGTTAAGAAGAATGATGATGGGGATATTATTGCCTTCAAAACCAATACCGGTAGGGAACTGGATTACCTGACAGCATTGGATGAAGCTAAAGCCGGAAACATCGCCCATGTCGATGTATTTCACAAGTATGGCCGGGATATCATTCGCAGCGAGCCCGACGGTATTAAAGAAAATAACCTTGATCGACTGCCAGAGTTTTAAGTCCTGAAACTAAATGAAGGAGATTCATATGCATTGGTACGAAAAGTTAAATCAGTACTTTCCGATTGAAGAAATGAAATCCCGTGAGCATATGGAGACTCTGCTCAAGGAACGTTCTGACATTTATAACAAGGACGAGGGTCCAAACCATGTATTGATGTATGCCGAATTCGACAACTTTCTGTTTATTGATTACTTGTTTGTTTCGAAAAATGCCCGCGGTCAAGGTCTCGGCCATAAGCTTTTAGAAAAAATGAAACAAAAGGGAAAGCCTATTATCCTTGAAGTTGAACCGGTCAATTATGAAGACAGCGATACTGAGAAAAGACTGCGCTTTTACAAACGCGAAGGGTTTGAACATGCAAAATCGATTGGATATGAACGCCGGTCTTTGGTAACTAATGAAATCAACAAGATGGAAATCCTCTATTGGGCGCCCCATCATGAATCGGAAGAATTAATTTTTGAAGCCATGAAAAAGACATACAACCTAATTCATACCTATAAGGACCAACACTTCTACGGAGAGTCCTATGAACCTGCAGATGAGGTGTTGACCTTTAACGATGAGCATGAAAGTTCAAATATACTGGATAATCTTGAATAATTTCCTATAAAAAATGAGCCTGGATTCGTCCCAGGCTCATTTATATTACTTTTGTGCAAGCTCATATCGCGTAATTTTATCTTCATACGTTAAGGTAACGCCGATTTCGTCCCAGCCATTTAACAGCATTTCCTTCGGATATGGAGCGATATCGAATTGGAATTGGAAGCCCTCGTTGTCATAAACCTTTTGTTCTTCGAGGTTTACTGTCAGGGAATACCCCTCGCTTTCCGCTTTTTTCATGATGGTTTGCACTTGCTCATCACTGGCTTGGATGGCAAGGATGCCGTTTTTCACTGTGTTATTTTTAAAAATATCGGCGTAGCTTGGAGCGATAATGACCTTAAAGCCAAAGTCCTGAATCGCCCATGGCGCATGCTCACGGGAGGAGCCGCAGCCAAAGTTTTCGCCGGCAACCAAGATGGATGCCCCTTTGTATTGCGGTTGATTTAATGGAAAGTCAGGATTGGGATTTCCAGCGTCATCAAACCGCCAGTTATAGAACAGGAATTGTCCAAACCCGCTGCGTTCAATTCTCTTTAAAAATTGCTTCGGAATAATTTGGTCAGTATCAACATTCGTTCTATTTAATGGGCAAACAAGGCCCTGAAGCGTACGTAACGGTTCCATGGATTAACCAACCTCCTGAGCTGTAAACTTTCGGACATCGACAAAATGGCCGGCAATGGCCGCAGCGGCTGCCATTTCAGGGCTGACCAGATGGGTGCGCGCGCCTTTTCCTTGACGTCCTTCAAAGTTACGGTTCGATGTTGAAGCACAACGTTCCCCGGATGGAATGATATCATCATTCATGCCAAGACACATGCTGCATCCGGCATCGCGCCATTCGAACCCTGCCTCTTTAAAGACCTGGTCCAATCCTTCTTTTTCTGCTGAAAGCTTGACGCTGAAGGAACCTGGGACAACAATCGCTGTTACTGAAGGGTTGACCTTCTTGCCGCGAATAATCTCGGCAGCCTTCCGTAAGTCACTTAACCGGGAGTTGGTGCAGGAACCAATGAATACATGATCAATTTTAACATTGGAAATGGGCTGACCCGCTTGAAGTCCCATGTATTCTAGGGCACGTACGATTTCATCTTTTTCAGAAGGCTTATCTGTATCGTCTGGACTTGGCACATTTGCCGTTACCGGGATACACATGCCGGGATTCGTTCCCCACGTTACCTGCGGCTCTACTTCAGCTGCATCGATCTCTACGACTGTATCGTAGGTGGCACCTTCATCGGTGGCAAGCGCCTTCCAACGGTCTGCGGCTTCCTCAAATGCTTCTCCCTGCGGAACATGTTTTCTGCCACGCAAATACTCCACTGTTGTTTCATCAGGGGAAATGAGCCCGGCCCGTGCCCCGCCTTCAATGGACATGTTGCAGACGGTCATCCGTTCTTCCATTGAAAATCCACGGATCGCTTCCCCGGTATATTCAATGACATAGCCTGTTCCAAATCTGACGCCGAACTTTCCGATAATCGCAAGGATTAAGTCCTTGGCGGTAACGCCTGTCCCAAGCTTACCGTTCACTTTTACATTCATCGTTTTTGGAGGTGCCTGCCAAACCGTTTGCGTGGCAAGAACGTGTTCCACCTCGCTTGTTCCGATCCCGAAAGCGAGTGCACCGAATGCTCCATGTGTAGAGGTATGGCTGTCGCCGCATACAATGGTTTTTCCGGGCTGTGTCAGTCCTAACTCAGGGCCAATGACGTGAACGATGCCGTTATCGGGATGGTGGATATCTGCAAGGGTAATTCCGAACTCCTCACAGTTCTGCTGCAAAGTATCAACTTGCTTTTTTGAAATCGGGTCATTGATGACTTGGCGTTGCCGGGTTGGAATGTTATGATCCATTGTTGCAAAAGTAAGTTCCGGCCGGCGGACTTTGCGGCCGTTCAGTCGTAAGCCCTCGAAAGCCTGAGGAGAGGTTACTTCATGAACGAGGTGCAAATCAATATAAAGTAAATCCGGCTTTCCTTCTTCTTGATGGACCACATGCTGTTCCCAAATTTTTTGGATAATATTCTTTGGATTTTGCATAGCTTCCTTCCTCACGTTTATAGATTTTTTGCTTTTATTGTTTTTAGAGTAAACCGCCAGGCCATTCCTGCCCAGCCTGGCGGTCACCGAATCATTTATTAATAATAACAGCTCGCAATACACTTAGAGGCGTTTTGTGTCCTGATAAAGTCAACAATCAACTTTGTCATCTCTTCAGTTCCGACTTTTCGGCCATTTGGAACCTGAAGGTCGGCTGTATGGTAGCCAGCATCCAGAACCGATTGAACAGCGGCCTCGATGATTTTCGCTTCTTCTTCTAATCCGAAGGAATAACGGAGCATCAGTGCCGTTGATAGAATCATCGCAACCGGATTGGCAATGCCTTTTCCGGCGATGTCCGGCGCGGATCCGTGAACCGGTTCATAAAGGCCGACACCCGCTTCATTCAACGAAGCAGAAGGGAGCATTCCAAGGGACCCAGTTAACACGGAGGCCTCATCGCTTAAGATGTCGCCAAACATGTTCTCCGTCACAACCACATCAAAGTGAGACGGGTTTGTGATCAACTTCATCGCAGCGGCATCGACCAGCACATGCTCAACGGCAACATCCGGGTACTCCGCCTTCTTTTCCTCGACAACCTCGCGCCACATTTTGCTCGACTCTAGCACGTTGGCTTTATCAACCGAAGTAAGGCGTCCGCGGCGTCCGCGGGCGGCCTGGAACGCTTTGTCTACGATTCTTTCAATCTCGTAACGGGTATAGGCAAGTGTATCAACAACCGACTGGCCATTATCCCGCCGTTCGCTTGGGGAACCAAAGTAGATTCCGCCAGTAAGTTCACGGACAATAAGGAGGTCGCTGCCGGCAACGATTTCTTCCTTTAATGGCGATGCATGGAGCAGGTTTTTGAAACCTTTAATCGGGCGCAGGTTCGCAAATAAATCAAGGGCCTTGCGAATTCCGAGCAACCCTCGCTCAGGACGGAGGTGGGAAGGGTTGTTATCCCACTTCGGCCCGCCGACCGCTCCAAGCAATACGGCATCCGCCTGCTTGCAGGCATCTACAGTGGTTTCCGGAAGAGGAGTACCGTATTGGTCAATGGCTGCTCCTCCGATTTCATGGCTTTCGAAGCTGAAGGAGTGATTATACTCTTCAGCAATTGCAGTTAACACTTCTTTTGCGGAACTCATAACTTCCTTGCCGATTCCATCACCGGGAAGTAAAACAATTCGTTTCTTCATTAGAAGCAACCTCCTTATTTTTTAAAAATTTCTTTATAGCGCCGGTTCCTTAATGACTGCTCCATTTGTAAAAAATACACGGTTAACAGCGTTAATGAATGCTTTTGCCGAAGCTTCCAAGACGTCTTGAGAGGAGCCTCGGCCGCTGACGTTTGTTCCGTTTACAGTCATTTTGACGTGGACTTCGGCGAGAGCATCGCGACCGCGTCCAACGGAGCTTAAATTAAAATCGGTTAGATGGATTTCCTCGCTCACGAGGGACTCTAACGTATTGTATAAAGCTTCGACGCTTCCGCCGCCGGTACGGGCGGTTTCCACACGCTCACCCTCAGGGGTCATTAAAGCCACAGTCGCAGTCGGCAGGTTGGCTGACCCATACTGAACTTGGAAGGCAAGTAGCTCATATTTTTTCACATCAACAGTTGCCGTTTGAATATCAGTTAAAATTGTAAATAAATCTTCGTCGGTAATTTCCTTCTTGCGGTCAGTCAATTGCTTAAACGACTGGAATGCTTCATTCAGCTTTTCTTGAGAAAGCGTAAAGCCCATATGCTCGATTTTGTCTTTAAAAGCATGGCGTCCGGAGTGTTTGCCAAGAACAAGATCATTCGAGCCAACGCCTACCATCGAAGGAGTAATTATTTCATAGGTTAATGCATTCTTCAGCACGCCATCCTGGTGTATCCCAGATTCATGGGCAAAGGCATTCTTGCCGACAACAGCCTTATTGCCGGGAACCTTCATGCCGGTGAATCGGCTTACCAAGTCACTGGTACGTTTGATTTCTTTTAAAACCATATTGGTTGTGTACGGATAGAAATCCTTGCGAATATTTAATGCAACAGCGATTTCTTCTAAAGAAGCATTACCGGCGCGTTCACCGATGCCGTTAATCGTGCCTTCGACTTGGGTCACTCCGTTTTCGATTGCCGCTAGCGAGTTGGCAACGGCCATTCCCAAATCGTCATGGCAATGACAGGAGAGGGCGGCCTTATGAATATTTGGCACGTTCTCGCGGATATAGCGGAACATCCGGCCATATTCGGCAGGTGTTGTATAGCCTACTGTATCCGGCAAGTTAATCACTGTTGCACCTGCATCAATGACTTTTGTAATGATACGTACCAGAAAATCCAAGTCGGATCGGGAGGCATCCTCCGCTGACCATTCCACATGGGTAAACTTCTTTTTTGCATACGAGACCATATCTACTGCTGTCTGCACGACTTCGTCAGGTGTTTTCAACAACTTATATTGCATATGGATAGGGGAGGTGGCAATGAACACATGCAACCTTGGTTCTGCTGCATCTTTTAACGCATCCCACGCAATGTCAATGTCCGATTTAGTGGCGCGGGCCAGGCCGGTAACCGAAGAATTCTTGATTGTCTGGGCAATCGCTCTGACCGCTTCGAAATCTCCTTGAGAGGAAGCCGGAAAACCGGCCTCCATAATATCAACGCCAAGCCGCTCTAGCTGTCTGGCAATTTCCAATTTTTCAAGCTGGTTTAAATTTACACCAGGGGACTGCTCACCATCGCGTAAGGTTGTATCAAAGATGTTAACGTGAACCATGTACCACCACTTCCTTCTTCTGGTTTACAGGCTTTTTAATAAAGGGCATTAAAGCGCGAAGCTCGCGGCCGACGACTTCAATTGGGTGGTTATTTTCGGCACGGTTAATCGCGTTGAATTGCGGACGGTTGGCTTGGTTTTCCAAAATCCAGCCTTTAGCAAATGCGCCTGTTTGGATGTCCTTTAATACTTCTTTCATGCGGGCTTTTGTATCTTCATTGACAACACGCGGTCCAGAAACAAAGTCTCCCCACTGGGCAGTGTCGGAGATGGAGTAGCGCATGTTCTCTAAGCCACCTTCATATAACAGGTCAACGATTAATTTCAATTCATGCAAACATTCGAAGTAGGCAACTTCTGGCTGGTAACCTGCTTCCACCAACGTTTCGAAGCCAGCTTTGATCAATGCAGTAGTACCGCCGCAAAGAACCGCTTGCTCACCGAATAGATCTGTTTCAGTTTCCTCTTGGAATGTCGTTTCTAGGACTCCAGCACGGGCTGCACCGATCCCTTTTGCATATGCAAGGGCAACATCGCGCGCTTGGCCTGTGTAGTCTTGATATACTGCATAAAGGGCAGGAACCCCAGCACCTTCGGTATAAGTACGGCGAACCAAGTGTCCTGGACCTTTTGGTGCTACCAGGAAGACGTCAACATCAGCAGGAGGGACAACCTGGCTAAAGTGAATGTTAAATCCATGGGCAAACACTAATGCGTTACCCGCTTTGAGATTAGGTTTAATGCTTTCTTCATAAACCTTCGGTTGCATTTCGTCCGGTAAAAGCACCATAACAACATCTGCTTGTGCAGTTGCTTCAGCTACAGTCGTAACCTCAACACCATCTTCCACGGCTTTATCCCAGGACTTTCCAGGACGCAAGCCTACAACAACATCAAAGCCGCTTTCCTTTAAGTTAAGAGCGTGAGCATGGCCCTGTGAGCCATATCCGATGATCGCAATCTTTTTCCCTTGTAAAACTTCCTCTTGAATATCTCCGTTATATAATACTTTAGCCATTATAATCATCCTTTCAAAAATTAGCGTTTTATTTTAGTAGGTAAGTAGCAGATAGTTCATTTCCTTGCGGCTGATGCCCGCGTTGGAAGGCAGTCAGGCCGGTTCTGGCAATCTCTTTAATTCCATATGGGCGAAGCAATTCAATCAAGGCATCGATTTTATCCGGGCGGCCGGTGATTTGCACGGCAAGGCTGTCTTTGCTGACGTCAATAATCAGGGCCCGGAATGGGTCGATAATCCCGTTAATTTCGCCGCGGAGCTGGGCGCTGCTGGCCACTTTGATTAAGGCAAGCTCGCGGACGACAATCGCTTTATCAGTAATATCAGAAACCTTTAATACGTCAATTTGCTTGTTTAATTGTTTGGTAACCTGCTCAAGCCGCTGTTCATCTTCAACATCGACAACAAGCGTCATTTTCGAGACACCTTCTGTTTCAGTCGGGCCGACCGAGATGCTGGCGATATTGAATTGGCGCCGTTGCAGGACCCCGGTAACCCGGTTCAGGACGCCGCTGCGGTCCTGGACGGTTAGTGAGATTATCCGTTTCATTGCGGTTTCACCCCAATCATTTCATGAAGCCCTTTGCCAGGCGCGATCATTGGAAAAACTTTTTCCTTCTGAAGGACGCGGCAATCAATCAGTACAGGGCCATCGTAGGCTATCAATTCTGGCAGGGAGGCAACCAGGTCTTCCTGATTATCGATTTTTGCCCCGCGGATGCCATAGCTTTCCGCAAGTTTAACGAAATCAGGCTGTGTCTGGAGTATGGACTCCGAGATGCGATTATCATATTGCAGCTCCTGCCACTGGCGGACCATTCCAAGTGCGCCGTTGTTGACGATAATAATTTTGACAGGCAGGTTTCGTTCATAAATGACCGAAAGCTCTTGCAATGTCATTTGAAACCCGGCGTCACCGACAATGGCCACGACGGTAGCGTCAGGGGCAGCCATTTGTGCGCCAATTGCAGCTGGGAAGCCGAAGCCCATTGTGCCAAGTCCACCCGATGTGATCCAGCGGTGTGGTTTGTTAAAAGTGTAGTATTGGGCTGCCCACATTTGGTGCTGTCCGACGTCGGTAGCAACAATCGCTTCACCTTCCGTAACCTTATGAATCGCTTCAATAAGCCATTGCGGGCTCATGCCGTTTGGATCGAGATTATACCAAAGCGGGAAGTCCTTTTTATATTGAGCCAGCTTTTCACGCCATTCTCCACACTCAGGCGACTGATCCGCCTCATTGAGAAGCATTGTCAAAGCTACCTTGGCATCGGCAACAATCGGAATTTGCGTCGGTACATTTTTGCCGATTTCCGCCGGATCGATATCAATGTGGGCGACCTTGGCAAATGGCGCAAAGTGCTTCAAGTTACCAGTTAACCGGTCATCGAAGCGGGCACCGAAATTGATTAATAAATCACTTTCATATAAGGCCATGTTTGCCGCATAGGTTCCGTGCATGCCGCCCATTCCAAGGGAGAGAGGGCTGTCGGCAGGGAAGGTGCCGAGTCCAAGCAGGGTGGTGGCAACTGGAATGTTATGCTTTTCGGCAAAAGTGGTTAATTCGTCAGATGCTTGGCTGTGAAGCACACCGGCACCGGCCAGGATCACCGGCTTTTTCGCCTTTGGAAGGGCGTCTGCCAGTTTTCTGATCTGCAATGGATTTGGTTTATAGGTTGGCTGGTAGCCTGGCAAATGAATGCTAACCTCCTCCGGCACCATGGATAAGACTTCCGAAGATATATCCTTTGGTACATCGACGAGGACTGGCCCCGGCCGTCCTGTAGAAGCGATGTGAAAAGCTTCCTTCACGATTCTTGGTAGGTCGGCAACAGATTGTACCTGATAATTATGCTTTGTAATCGGTGTGGTAATCGCCATGACATCCGCCTCTTGAAAGGCATCCGTTCCGATTACCGACCGTGCAACCTGACCGGTAAATACGACGAGCGGCAAGGAATCCATCATTGCATCTGTAATTCCGGTTACCAAGTTCGTTGCTCCAGGTCCTGAAGTTCCAATGACGACTCCCGGTTTCCCCGTAATTCTGGCATAGCCCTCCGCAGCGTGAATCATGCCTTGCTCGTGGCGGAAGAGAACGTGGTTGATGGAGCCCCGTGCCCGATAAATCGCATCATAAATCGGCAGGACGGCACCTCCGGGATACCCGAAAATTGTCTCAACACCTTCTTTGATTAATAGGTCAATCAGAAGGTCTGCACCTGTTTTTGGTGCGGTACTGGTTTGGAACTCCAGCTTTGCTTCTACTTTCACGTCGTAATTCCCTCCTTAAGAGTGATTGAATATTTGAAAAACTCAGCGTATGGCTGTGTTTTGCTTAAACAACAAATAAAAAAGACCTATTACCCCCCGAATTGCTGCAGTCAAATACATCAAAAGCAGAATGTTCGGGGAGAAAAGGTCTTTCATTTCTCGGTACCACCCGGTTTTACAGCATCCTTACGAATGCTGCCTTATGAAGCGAAAACGAATCTTATAACGCTTCTTTTTGTAACAGGTGTCCAAGAACACCCGGTTAAACCTACTGAGTTTAAAACCGTTCAGATTAACACTCAGGGATGATGTCGGATTAGGAGGTATTACTGGGCTTCCAGCAACCCCAGCTCTCTGAAAATACGAATTCCTAAACCTTTATTCCCGTCATCGATTTTTCTATGAATTTTTCAAAAAGGGGAGAGAGGTAACCTCGAACCCCATAAAAAACTAGATTTTCATAATTCCGCCGGTATTGGCAGATGTAACAAGCTTTGCATATTTTGCCAGATAGCCAGTCTTGATCTTTGGCTCTGGCTTTATCCAATTCGCGCGTCTCTCGGCTAAAACCTCGTCATCAACGAGCAGCTCAATCGATCGTACTTCAAGGTCAATCAAGATTTTGTCGCCATTTTCGACTAAGGCAATTGGTCCGCCTTCTGCTGCTTCTGGAGAAATATGGCCAATCGAGATTCCCCGGCTGGCGCCTGAGAAGCGGCCATCGGTAATCAAGGCGACTTCTTTATCAAGTCCGCGTCCGGCGATGGCGGAGGTAGGTGCAAGCATCTCCGGCATTCCTGGTCCGCCTTTCGGGCCTTCGTAGCGAATCACCACGACATGGCCTGGCTTTACAGTACCATTATTAATGTTTTCTTGTGCTTCTTCCTGAGATTCAAAAACAATCGCTTCACCAAGGAAGGTTTTGATGGATGGATCAACAGCACCAACCTTGATGACCCCGCCATCTGGAGCAATATTTCCGTACAGGATGGATAGGCCACCAACAGGGCTGTACGGATTGTCTTTTGTCCGAATGACAGTTTCGTTTGTTATTGTTGCATCCTTCACATTTTCTTCGAGCGTTTTGCCGGTAATTGTCAAGCAGCCCTTATGCAAGGCACCTTCCACTTTAAAAAGTTCGTTGAGAATCGCGCTGACGCCGCCGGCACGATGGACATCATCCATGGAATAATCGGATGCCGGCATAATTTTTGCCAGATAAGGGACTCGTTCGGCAATTTTGTTAATGTCACGTAAATCGTATTCGATTTCTGCTTCATGGGCGATGGCCAGTGTATGTAGCACCGTATTCGTGGAGCCGCCCATGGCCATATCAAGTGCAAAAGCATTATCAATCGCTTCTCTTGTAACCATATCGCGTGGACGAATATCTTTTTTTACTAATTCAATCAGATGTCGTGCCGCCTGGCGGATTAATTCATGCCGTTCCTCGGAAGTGGCTACGATTGTTCCGTTCCCAGGCACCGTCATTCCGAGGACTTCCATTAGGCAGTTCATCGAGTTAGCGGTAAACATTCCCGAACAAGAACCGCATGTTGGGCAGGCGCTTGTTTCGATTTCCAACAGCTGCTGGGCGGACATCTTCCCGCTGTGGTAGGCGCCTACTCCCTCAAATACAGAGGTGAGGGACAGCTGCTTACCGGTAGAAGAAACACCGGCCTCCATCGGGCCGCCCGAGACAAATACGGACGGGACATTGGTTCTTACCGCCGCCATTAACATGCCCGGCGTGATTTTGTCACAGTTTGGAATGTAGAAAACTCCGTCGAACCAGTGGGCATTAATTACGGTTTCTGCGCTGTCGGCGATAATCTCTCGGCTTGGCAGCGAGTAGCGCATCCCAATATGGCCCATGGCAATTCCGTCATCAACACCGATTGTGTTAAATTCGAATGGGATACCGCCGGCTTCGCGGATGGCTTCCTTGACAATCTCACCGAATTTGTTCAGGTGCTTATGCCCTGGAATAATATCGATATAGGAGTTGCAGACGCCGATAAACGGTTTGTCTAAGTCACTTGTTTTAACTCCGGTTGCATATAAAAGGCTCCGGTGGGGGGCACGATCAATCCCCTTTTTTATCATATCGCTTCGCATCTTTATAATCTCCTAACTGACAATAGCCTGGTTTGCTCTTTCAGGGTAGCAAGCCACTCCATCGGTAGTTACTATTTTTCTAAACTCTGCCAAAAGGTCGTTCGTCACAGGTCCTGGTTTTCCGTCATTAATTGTACGGCCGTCAACATTAATGGCGGCAATGACCTCAACTGCTGTCCCTGTTAAAAATACTTCATCGGCCACATAAACATCATGTCTTCCGAATGGGGCTTCCTGTACCTCGTAGCCCTTCGCTCTTGCGACATCGATAATCGCGTTTCGTGTAATTCCTTCCAATGCCCCCAAGTAAACCGGAGGAGTTTTAATGACGCCATTTTTTACAATGAAGATATTGTCAGCCGAGCCTTCGGTTACATAGCCTTGGTCATTGAGCATTAAGGCTTCCTGTACGCCCGCCTGGCTCGCTTCGAGTTTAACAAGGATATTGTTTAAGTAATTCAACGATTTAATCTGTGGGCTTAACACATCCGGACGATTTCTTCTACTTGGAACGGATGCAATTTTGATGCCGTTTTCGTAAAATTCCTTCGGATACATCGTTAATTCCTCAGCAATGATGATCACATTTGGATTGGCACAGGAAGATGGGTCAAGTCCGAGATTTCCTTTACCGCGGGATACGACGACGCGAATATATGCACTTTCAAGTTCATTTTTTCTAACGGTGTCAACAATCAGTTGCGTCATTTCCTCCTGTGTATACGGAATCCTCAGCATAATGGATTGTGCTGATTCAAACAGTCTTTTAAGATGGGCATCGAGCCTGAAGACGTTGCCGTTATAAACACGAATGCCTTCAAAAACTCCGTCGCCATATAAAAAACCATGATCAAAAACTGATACAACAGCATCCTCTTTCTTGACGAATTGTCCGCCAAGGAATATCCATTGACTTCCCAACATTACCACTCCTTTTAATGATAAAACGCATTAATTGAATAAAATAAAATATGAAAATAAGAGCCCCGACCCAGCGATATATATAGGCTGAGGAACTAAGGACTTACCAGATTAGAAACTATTTTCGATAATCTTACACCCATTTTCAGACAGGGTCAACACAAAAATCTGACAATTCAAACTAATTGAACAAATTGGTAGCGTTTACAACCTTGTTTTGATAAGGTTAAGAGGAATTTTAGTTTTTTGAAAAATTTTTTTTGCGTGGCAATTCTGTCCCTTTTCAGAGAGGTAATAGAGGGGAAAACTAGTAGTATAGAAGCTTACTGCTAATGGGGGGATGATTATTTTACAGAAGGAAAAGGGAAGAAGGAATGAATTTACTATTCTAATGTAGTGAGGTATTGATAAAGTTCGCGTAAATTTTCCATTCCCATAGACTGAACCAATTGAATATAGTGACTCCAAATCTGCGCCGTTAGCATTGCATCACCAAGGGCGTGGTGGCGTCCTTTTATTTCAATATTACATTCTTTGCAAACTTCTTCGAGTGATAACGGTTTTCTAGCTGGTAGGGTGATCCGAGTTAGGAAGGATGTATCAATGATGCGGTGGTCAAATTTTCTTTTTACTAAGTCATGGGTCATCTTTTTCATAAAGACTTGTTCGTGCTTGGCATGGTGTGCAACAAGTACATGATGATGAATAAATTTAAAAAATCTGATTAATACCTCCGGCGCCTCTGGAGCATTCTGCAAGTCCTCATTCCTAATATCCGTTAGTACTGAAACAGCATCCGACAAAGGGATGTCGGTCTTCACTAGGGAATAAAATGTTTCATTTTCATGAATGCGCGGCCCGGTCATCTTGACAGCCCCAATAGAGATTACCCGGTCGCCCCTTTCGGGGTAAAAGCCGGTGGTTTCTACATCGAATACGACGACTTTTAAGTCAAGGAATGGGGTGGTCAGGCTGTGATCTTTTTGCATTTCCTTTTGTAGCTGTCTAATGAAGGAAATATGCTGAGGGTTGGTTTGACCGTGGACGCCTGCATATATATTGGACCCAAGCTTTCCGGACAACTGTCGAAAAAACTGGATCATGTCATTCATCGCCATTATTCTCTTCCTTTTCAATGACCTCTTTTACATACCGGTGCAAGGCTGACCCTGTTTTAATAATTTCCTTCATTTTTATTTTTTCTTCTTTGGACAAGGTATCCATAGGCAAATAGTGACCATTATCATAATTGATGTGATTGCCATGTTTTAAACGGAAATCAAGCAGTGATAATAAATGAGATTGATAAAGTTGTTTTTTGTAAGCAGGAATCCATCGTTCTGGCAGCTGGCTCAACCGTGTTAGGGTAGAGGATGAGACAATGCTTCCTTTAATAGCCATCAGCCGCACCGAATTTACAATAGGAAACAGTGCCGTCTCTTTAATGTTTAATGTCCCTGCGTGAAGTCCATGTGTTTCGGTCAGAAATTGACCCAGGACGCCAATTCCTTTTTTTCGAAACATCGTATTGTTGAGCATCTTTTTTAGAAGATGTGCCTTTTGCGCAAATTGATAAACGAATGATTTTAATTGTTTAATATAAATTTCTTCTCCATAAAGTGTACGGCTATCAATAAAAATTAATAATTGCCGAACACTTTCCCAAGAGGATTCGTGAATCCAATCTGTCAGCTGCTGCTGCCATTCATACAAGGATTTGCACCATAACGGATTATTTGACATGACGCCTCCGTCGCAATAATTGTATCCAGTTTGATAAAGACCATCTGAAATCTCTTTTCCCAGCCCCAGAAAATAGGTCATTGCCTGTTCATTTTTTTCGAAATAAACAATCCCGTGATCCTGGTCGCTCCATACTGACTGTTCAAATCGTCCCGCGCTTCCCATGACAAAAAAAGAAAAAGGACAGGGAGGGGGACCGTCCCTTTTGATTGAAATGGAGATAGCCAGCCCGACAACCTGCTTCAGGATTTCGTCATGCAGCAGATTTAACATAAAGTGGTCTGTTGAGGCCAACCTAATATGTTTCTTTCGGTAACGCAGGATTTCTTCATAGCTGGCTGCAGTCATTTGTACCCCCTCCTTCATTAGACATGTGCTCCATCCCCGTTGATTAGGAAGGGGATGGAGTGGTTTGTGTTTAGGCTTCCAGGGTTTAAGTGTTTAGTTTTGGCTCAGGATGCAGTAAATTCTCTCTTTTTCCTGCTGCACCTTCTGCCTTTACGATTTCTGGATAGCCATAACTTCCATGCTCGCTCATATCAAGACCGATAATTTCTTCTTCTTCGGTAACCCGTAATCCATTCATGGCAGCTTTCATGATTTTTAATAGAATAAACGAAACGAGAAAGGCAAATACTCCACAAACAAACACTCCTAAGGCTTGAACGCCAAGCTGATGTAAACCACCGCCGTAGAATAATCCCGGCTGGCCAACAGAAGCTAATTCCGGTGTTGCGAAGAAGCCTGTGGATAATGTCCCCCATATCCCTGCTGTACCGTGTACGGAAAGAGCGGCGATGGGATCATCGATCTTCATTTTTTCAAAGAATCGAATGCTATAGAATACTAGAATTCCAGCGATGAAACCAATTACAACAGCAGCCCAAGTCTCAACGAAGGCACAAGAGGCAGTGATGGCCACCAATCCGGCTAAAGCGCCGTTCAGCATCATCGGGACATCTGCTTTTCCAAGAGCAATCCAGGAGATAATCAGCGCCGCAATGACACCGGCTCCCGCAGCTAGATTTGTATTTACTGCTACAAATCCAAAAAACGCGTTATCAACGGAGATGGTGCTACCGGCATTAAAACCGAACCAGCCTATCCAAAGTAAAAGGACACTTAATGCGGTGAATACTTGATTATGCCCAGCCAAATTATTAGCGGAACCATCTTTATTATATTTGCCAATCCGAGGTTTAAGGATGATGGTAGCAGCAAATGCAGCCATCGCTCCAGTCAGGTGAACGACGGTAGAACCTGCGAAGTCTTGCTTGCCATGCTCCGCCAGCCAGCCGCCGCCCCAAATCCAGTGGGCAATCGGGGGATATACGATAATGGAAAATAGTACAGCAAACACTAGATAAGCGCCAAGTTTTGCCCGTTCGGCAAATCCACCAAAAGCAATGGTTAATGATATCCCAGAAAAGGCTAATTGGAATAAGAAGAAAACTGCTCCTGAAAGCCCTAAACCCTCAACGTCATAGCCTGAGTAAAAGAAGTCTGAAAGGCCAATCAATGAATTTCCTTCGCCAAAAATTAATCCATATCCCACGATCCAAAACATAATCGATCCGATCGCAAAAGTCAGGATGGTTTTTCCGGCAATATGACCCGCGTTTTTCATTCTGGTTGAACCAGTCTCTAGAAGAATGAATCCCCCTATCATCAAGATTACAAGAACGGCGCTGATCATAACCCAAAGACTGTTCATTAAAAATGTAGTATCCATTTCATCTTCCTCCTTTATGTTGTGAAATTTTTTAACAATCGGAATAATTGTATTTTCACATTTATGTCAGATTTTATTCTACAATTATGTAAGGAAAGCTCACGTAGTTTTTAAAAAGGGAAAAATGAAGGCTTTTGAACCAATGGGTTTTCACAAAAAAAGAAGGCCTTTATCGATTAGGATAAGGGCCATTACGTATTCCAAATTGTGCATTTAATTGTCCTTGAATCATTTTTCTTCTAATATTCTCAGGATTTTGTTTCTTTTGCTCACGCAGCATTTCTTTTCTAATCTCGTGCGTTTGGACACCGTCCTCGATTTTATTGGCAATTTCTACGAGTAATTCAACATCTGCAAAGGAGTATTTCCGGCTTCCACCTGGTGTTCGATCCGGGAAAATCAGTTTCCGTTCTTCATAATAGCGGATTTGTCTTTCGGACAGACCGGTAAGCTCTCTGACAATCCCGATTGTAATGACCTTTTTATCTTTATAAGATGAATCACTTCCCATTCCGGTCCTCACCACTTTTTTTATTTTCTTTTAGTTTAATAGAAATAAATAAAAATCACACCAACTATGTCAGATTTTCTTACAAGTAATTTGCGGTCTCCTTAAAAAATCATGTTTTTTAACCAAGAAAAAACAAAAAAATCGGGCAGGACCCGATCCATCTTTTTTAAATTAATATTCTCCATCAAAAGGAGTAAATGGAAAGTTAAATCGTCTTTCAACGGCACGAAGACGCTGATTCACGCGCTGCAGTCTCCGCTGTAATTGGACTACGTCACGTTCAAGTCGTTCCAATTCTCTTTGCTGGCGATTATGTTCTCTTTCAAGCTGACTTACTCTGCGCTCAAGCTGCTGTGGCTGCCGGTTAGGGTCAAATTGCTCCTGGGGAGCAAATGGGTTCAATTGCTCTTGAGGCAAATGGGGATTTAGTTGATCAACAGGAACATAGGAATGGTAATGGTATTCCAGCGGCGTATGTGGCAGCTGGTATTGGCCATACGGATTCATCAGGGCATCTCTCCTTATGTGATAAATACCCTATAAATTATTCTGGGGTGATCGTAAGGAAACGGCGAATGCCCAAATAAAAATGAAAGAGGAGGGTATGTTTTAAACTACTTCAGCGTATGATGGTAAAAATGGCCCAGTTTCACTGGAATAATATCTATATTACGAAGATCTAGCGCTTTACTATAGTAAAAAATAAAACTATTGAATATAGAACCGAAAACGGTTATAATTTTATGTATTCTAAATATTATCAAAATTATAAAAAATAGTTTTACTAAAATATCTTAGGGGGGTACGAAGTTCTAATGAAAATGAAAAAGTTCAAATTGTCACTAACAGTAGTAGTGGCGGCGTTTGTGTTGATCCTCTCGGCTTGTGGTACAAGCAAGACCGGCGGGGGAGAAGATAAGACGCTTAAAGTAGTAACGGATGCCGCATATGCACCATTTGAATATCAGGATAAAGGAGAAGTTGTTGGGTTTGATATTGATTTCATCAAGGCGGTAGCAAAGGAAGCAGGATATGAAGTAAACGTTAAACACGTTGGCTGGGATCCATTATTTGTTGAAATTAAAGGAAAAACTGCAGATATCGGTATTTCTGCTATTACCATCAATGATGACCGTAAACAAACCTATGATTTTTCGGTTCCATACTTCCTATCTACCAATAAAATCATGGTTCCGAAAGATAGCCCGATTAAAAGCGCTGCAGATTTAAAAGACAAAGTGGTGGCTGTGCAAAATGGAACAACAGGGCAAGAAGCGGTTGAGAAGCTTCTTGGGGCAGAAAATAAAAACCTAAAGAAATTTAAAGATAACAATCTAGCGATTATGGAGCTAAAAGGCGGGGGAGCAGATGCTGTAGTCGCTGATAACACCGTAATCGAGGAGTATGTTAAAAATAATCCAAATGAGAATTTCGTTATCATTGAGGATGAAGGGGCTTTTGATAAAGAATTCTATGGATTGTTGTTTGCTAAGGACAGCAAGTTAAAGGCAGAATTCGATAAAGCTGTAAAAGAAGTATTTGAAAACGGGGAGTACGCGAAAATTTATAAAAAGTGGTTTAAGGTAGATCCAGATGTAACGGAAATCAAAGAACAGCAAAAATAATGCGTAACATAAAATTGCGTAACTCTTCCAAATCGGCAGTTACGCAATTTTTATTCCTAGAATAATAATTAGACAGACTGCTAGGTTCAAGATTAGGGGGATTTCAGAGATGGATATTCGTTGGGATTTACTTGCTGAGTATGCTCCATTTTTTGCAAAAGGAACATTGCTGACCATCGGACTATCAATTGTTAGTATATTGATTGGCTGCGTACTTGGGCTGTTCATAGGGCTGGGAAAGATGTCTAATAACAAGTGGATTGCCTTTCCGTTCAATGTCTATATCACGTTTTTCCGTGGGACACCTTTATTGGTGCAAATATTATTGGTTCACTTTGGGCTTATTCCATTCATAATGGGAGAAACAAATGCAATTGTAGCGGCTATTACAGCTCTCTCATTAAATTCTGCAGCCTATGTCGCTGAGATATTTAGAGCAGGGATCCAATCCATTGATAAAGGACAAATGGAAGCCGCCCGCTCGCTTGGGATGAATCATGTGCAGGCCATGAGAAATGTCATCCTGCCGCAAGCTTTTAAAAGAATGATCCCGCCTTTGGGAAATGAGTTTATTGTCTTAATCAAGGACTCCTCCTTAGCGGGCATTATAGCAGCAAAGGAGCTCATGTATTGGGGACAAGCCATGCAAGGGCAGTACTACCGCGTGTGGGAGCCTTACCTAACAGCTGCGGTCATCTATCTCGTGTTAACTTTCTCATTAAGCTTACTGTTATCACGACTTGAAAGAAGGTTGGCGGTACAATGATTGAAGTGAAAAATCTTAAGAAGAGTTTTGGTCAAAATGAAGTTTTAAAGAATATCAATGTGACGGTAAAGCCCCAAGAGGTAGTAGTCGTCATTGGGCCATCCGGTTCGGGGAAGTCAACCTTCCTCCGCTGTTTGAATTTGCTAGAGTGCATTACTGGCGGTCATGTCTGGATTGAAGGCAGTGATATTACTGATAAAAACACGAATATCAATGAAATCCGAACCGAAGTGGGCATGGTGTTTCAACAATTTAACTTGTTTCCTCATAAATCGGTGATAGAAAATATTATGCTTGCTCCAATGAAGGTAAGGAAGGTTTCAGCGGATAAAGCAAGAGAAAAGGGGCTGGAACTGTTACGGAAAGTAGGTCTTGCTGAAAAAGCGGACGCGTATCCTGACTCTTTGTCCGGCGGGCAGAAGCAGCGGGTGGCGATTGCCAGGGCGCTGGCGATGGAACCGAAAATCATGCTGTTTGATGAGCCCACCTCGGCGCTTGACCCGGAAATGGTCGGTGAGGTGCTTGAGGTTATGAAGCAGCTTGCAAGGGAAGGCATGACAATGGTGGTCGTGACCCACGAGATGGGCTTTGCCAGAGAAGTGGGTGACCGGGTTCTGTTCATGGACGGCGGCGTTATTGTGGAAGAGGGGCTTCCGAAGGAGTTGTTTGAAAATCCGAAGGAAGAGCGGACCAAGGCGTTTTTGAGCAAGGTATTATAATGAAAGGGGGGCATGGTTGCTCCCCTTTAGTCATATTCCGAACATTGCTCTAACAGCAAATATGCGACTCTTTCAATGCTCTTTTTTAGGTATCGATAGTAGGTGCTTAAGGATAGATTCAGGCGGGTGGCCAAGGCTTCGTGATTTGTTGTCTTTTTTATATAGGAATTCTTAATGATGAATGCGTATGTTTGATCTTCCTCTGAACCTTTCTCCATTTGGGATATGACTTCAGTGATAAACCTTCGAAACCCCGCTACACTAGTCTCTCTCTCCAACAGTGGAAAGTGTACAAATATGGCATGAATATTTTCTTCCGATTCCGCTTTATGATATGCGGTAAAAAATTTCTTTAAAAGTGCCGACATCTCGTTGATACCTTTATTGGGCGCAGCCAGTTCAAGTGTTTGTTTTATGGCAGCAGATAAGTCTTTATTCCTTAAGTCGAGTTGTAAAAATTTCATAGGCATTTGGTTGCTATATTTTTTCTTGTACCAGTCGGCTGCTTGAAAGCCAAGTGAACAAAATAGCTCGGTAAGGTCAGGGAACGGAGACACCACATTAATCAATGTATCCTCCGCTAGATTCGAAAACATGTAACGCAAAATAAACCCTGTTACATCTGGATCAAACTCGGGATTGGCGGCAATGACCCAAATAATAAATTCTTTCTCTTGGGCTGTACCCCGATTAATATAATCGTGAAACACCGGGTTTTTCAAAAAAAGGGGGCGTGTTTCCTCGTTTAGCGGGACAAAAACTAAAAATCCAGCCAGTTTCTCGTGATAGCGGAAGCCGACAAACGATTCTGCACTTACTCTCCATACATCCTGAAAGTACTGCTCTTGGTGCCATGGGTCTGGCAAAAAGGGCTTTAAAGATAAGACATATTGACGGAACATATCCATAATAATGGGTATTTCCACTTCCTTAATCGGACTATGTGCGAATACCCTGCTGCTTGTACTGAAGCCAAATCTTTTTACATATCCGCTTTGGTTAACGTGAAGTGTATTTAGGATAAAAGGTAGTTTTTTTCCGGCAGGGACAGAATCCATTTTTTTCTTTAATGAATGTGTTGCTCTTTTTAAAAATAATTCATATTTCTCGGGATTTCGCAGCGACAATTCGGTGCTCAGCCATTGTCTGATGGCATCGTTGACGCGCCAGCAGCCATTTTCACTTAGCTCAATATATGGAAGTTGGCAAAATTGATGGAATTGTCCAGGCGAGATGGTACCATCACTAACATCAGCCAACAAATCAAAATCAAACCACCAAAATAGGGAAGTAACCGTTAATAATTCCTGATGGTGGATGATTTCGGCTGAAGCGGACAGCAGCTGCTGGCTGAGCGAGTAAATAAAATATCGGAAAGCCTCATCTTCCTCTAAAAACACACCCCCGTTCAGTTCAACAATGTCACAAATAACACGGAGCGCAAGTGGAACCCCTTTGGAGTAAAATTCAACCCAGTAGCGGGATTCTTTGTCGATAATACCCCGCATATCAAGATATTCCTGAACACTCTGCTTATTTAAGCCTTTTAATTCAATAGATTGAATAAGTCCTATCCAACCTGGCGAACGCAGCCAATCAGGGGGGAATGGAAATCTTGAGGAGGTAACGAACCTGACGTTAAGCGAAATTAATGGGATCCACTTTTCCCTTAACCATTTATGTAACGGACTCCACTGTTCAAACGAGTCAAAGAGCAGGATGACTTTGCCGGATTCCTCTGCAAGTTCATTTAAGTAGCGGGCAAGCGTGTTTTCATTCAGGACCAAAGCAGGGGAAGTTTTCAGATTTGCTTTCTGGATTTCCTCCCAGAGGTCGGCAAGGAATTGCTCCTTCGTCTCATAGCCTTCAAGTCCGCTTAAATAGATAAACAGAGACCCCTTATGTATAACCTGAAATCTTTTCAAAAGAGTGGTTTTTCCAATCCCGGTTGGCCCAAATAGATGAAGCAGTCGCCAAGAAGGGTTGAAAAGGCTAACTTCGGCAATATCACTAAGCTCCTTTTCCCTGCCGACAAACCATTGATTTTCCAATTTAAATAGAAGATTGCCGATTTGCATGGACGGTACACCACCTTTTCATTGGAGAATTAGATGCTATAATTTGATAGTTTGAGAGTAAATTGACATTGAAGGTGACAGTTTTTTCTTTTTATAATTCCATTTGTGGAACGAAATGTTCTTAATAACATTATAAGAGGAGAAATGGAAAATGAAAAACAAAACCTTTAAAATTTTATCAGGAATGGCCTTGACGGCAATGCTGGCATTGCCTGCAGCAGCAAGTGCATCTGAACAGGAAAATGGAATCCAAACGCAAACGCAGGGCAAATATACAGCTCTCCAAAAAGGTGAACGTGTTTATGTTTCCGCTCCTGGCGGTCAGTTATATGAAACGAAGGGCCCCGCCCAGCTTGGTAAATTAAAGGACCTGTTTGTTATATTCAAAGACAGCCCGGTTGAAGCACCGCTTATTGTAGTAGAAACACCCGGACAGAAGGAATTAAAAGTATTCAGCGATTTATGGTGGAAGTTCAACGACGGCACCTATGAGGACAATCGCATTGATGCTTACGATTCCGGTAGAATTTTTTATGAAGCAAAAGACAAAATCGTCAGCAAAACTGCTCACCATTACGCCGTCCAGGAAGGAAATGAAGTTTCGGTTATGACGGCTAATAACTATGATGACTTGAGTGAAGGCTTCCACGAATCATACCGGGTAGACGGCACACTTAGAGGGTTGGTCATCTATGATTGCTGTCCATACGTGGTGGTAGAAAACAATGGCGTGTTATCGATCCATGGTCATGGTGATACCGGTCTGGAGCAATTCGATACAATTAATTTAAACCAATAATCTTCATGAAGGAAACGGAGGGGAAATCCCCTCCGTTTTTATATAAATTACTACTCTTTGTCTTTTTATTGAAATACATATGATACAATTTAATAAAAATCATTTGCTAGAATCGGATAATTGGGACTAAAATCTGGAACTCACGTCGAATGGTATGAGGAATAATTTTGCCTCTTTTCCATATGAATGACATAGAGTGCATGCGATGGAGGGAAAGTAATGACGATCGAGCAGCAATTGAAGGACAAAACCTTTTATAAAATGTTCATCAATGAACATGAAGATATTCACCCAATCCAGGTGCTTGGTGATGCGTTTCAAGAAGAAGCGCAAAAAGACCTGCCTGACTTAACAAGAATTCGTTTCGCACAGGGCGAAGTATATTTTCATCATAAAGATTATGAAGCGGCCATTTTTAAATGGGAGAGTATTATCAATGAACTCGAGCCATGGGCCCGAAAAAATACGGCCGATGCCTATTACGAGTTGGGGATGTTATCAACGGCAGAAGATATCTATACAGCCATTGAAATCGATAATCCAACGTTGTCCGCAGAGGTGGCGTTAAAGTTATTTTCGCTTTATCTCAAGCGGGAGAAAATCGAAGCGGCAATTTCGACAATTAAAAAAGCGATAGACGCCAATCCAGATTACCCAAATCTGACTGTAATTGCCCGTGAGTTTTTTGAGCAACGCGGGGACTGGGAAAATGCGATAGAATTGGCTGTAAATGAAGCCAAACGGACCGGATCGCCTGAATGGTTTGAGACACTGAAAAGCTACGTGAATGAGGGTGTAACGAAGGGACACGCACCGAGCTATTTTTCACAGGCTTTGGTGACATTGTTCAGCCTTGATTTACAGAGATTTGAGGAACTGGCAGCCTCATTATGGAACAGCTATCGGAATGAAAATTCCTATTATACGTGGCTCCTGGAAATCAATCATCTTCTGATGAATTTGGAACTGGAAAAGGGCGGCGGGAGATGGCTAGAGCTTTCAAGACTTCATAAAGAAACGTATTTTAGCTATATTAACGGCGGATATCTGATTAAACAACTGCAGGATTTCATTCCTGATTTATTGACGAACTGGGTCCGGCTAGCTGCCCCTGTCCATGTGGTATTGGCATCGGCTGCGGTGCTATCTTGGAACGAACTGTTTCCGGCAAGCTTAAGCATGACGATTGTTGAAGAGGCGGAAAGACTAATCAGTGTGACTGAGACTGATATCGATGAACTAGAGGAGTGTCTGACACTCTTTGAATCGATTACTGAATGGGCTTCCTCCCATGATTTAGGCGAAAACAACCGGATGAAATGGGTGGTTGACCAGCTTGTCGATTTTGACACGCAGCATGTGATAGTTGCTGGACTTGGCGGCAGCGGAAAATCATCATTTATCAATGCGGTACTAGGTGAAGATTTGCAGGATAGCCCAACCTCCTCCGTGGTGCTGTTTAAGCATGCAGAGGAAACGGAAATCAGTGAAATTACCGATGAAGAGATCACCAAGCTTTCCGGGTTTAGTGAATTTCAAGAACGAATGGACCGGCTCCGTAATGCACTGGAATCCATCATCGAATTCAAACAGCCAAATCAATTTTTGCAGAACAATAAGCTTGCTTTTATTGATACACCGGGATTAAAAGGAAATCATCAGGACAGCTACGACGTTTTAAAATATCTTCAAGTGGCCGACACGGTTCTGTTTGTGATGGATGCCAAAGCACCCTTTACTGACAAAGAGCGAGTTGCTATGGAGCAGATCCAGGTGTTGGCGCCGGATATACCGGTTCATTTTCTGCTTACTAAAATGGATACTATTGTCGATGAACATGAGGCACAATTGGTGGTAGAGGAAACCAAGTCGGCGATTCGAGAGCATTTACCGGATGCCTTGGTGTTTGCCTGCTCTTCGCAATCCGACCGAACTTTGCGGCCCGAGGATGTACAACAGTTTATTGGCGCAATTAAGAATACAAGAAACCTTGTTGATAAGCGATTGGCGAAGCTGTTGTATTTCATCCGGACAACAATTGCCACATTGCTGCAAAAAAGGCTTACTGTAGAGAATCAATTGATTGAAACAGTGCGCTGGAATGAGGAAATGAACACGAAGCTAAATGGTGCTGCCCATCAGTTAAATGACACGGTGGTGCAAAAATCCAGGGCTGTTTCTAAGATTTACCACGAAATTAAAGAAAAGATGGAAGCTGAAATTTTTGAGTCTGTACCGAAAGTGCTCCGGGAGTGCTCTTCGCTCATCCAAGAGGATAGCAATTTTAGCACAATTCATTTGAATTTAAATCATGAAATGAACAACAGGCTGCAGGATTATGTAGAGCAGCAGGTCATGCCAATGTACTACCATTCGCTTTTGGAATGGCTTAAGAGCTGCCGAGCGGAATTCACCGAAAGCCAAGAAAATTTATTGGAGCTCGGTGACGCCTTCAATCAAATGTATGGGGAAGAGTATTTAAAGCTCGAATGTGATTTCAAGGTGCTTGATGATTGGCGTCGTGATATCGACAGGCTCACCAGCCGCTTTCAGCTTGAGTCCGTCAATATTTTGTTAAAGCGGACCCCGTCTCAATTTTTATTAAAAAGCGCCGGCAAGCTGTTCGGGGCATTATCGCAAAATAAATCGATGGTTTACAACAAGTATAAATCGTTTGTCGAGGGCGAGGATTACCTAGATGTGGCCAAAGAGGTTAGCCGCCAATTTTTCCAGCCGTTTGAGCTGTTTGAAAAATCGTTGGAGCGTGATATCGGTTTGTTCTTCAAGAGCCCGTTGGCTGTCTTGAATCGTGCTGTTGCTGAGACCCGCTCAGAGGCCGAAACCAATCAGGAAATCCTGCGAAAATTGAATACCAATCCAGAGCTATTCCGTGACCCGCTGACTCTGTTCGAATTGCGCCTGCGCCAGTTCGAATGGATAACCGTGGCCGGGAAGGGAATGCAGACGGTATATTGATGGTGTTGGGAAGATGTCCTTAGTGGGGCATCTTCTTTTTTGGGGCTTTTGAATGTAGCCTTGAGGAGAAAAGCAGGTTGAAAAAGTGTGAAAGTGTCGTCAATAAGGTTACTTGGCGACAAAAGTAGGTTGAGAGATTGTAAAAGTGTCGTCAATAAGGTTCCTTGGCGACAAAAGTAGGTTGAGAGATCGTAAAAGTGTCGTCAATAAGGTTCCTTGGCGACAAAAGTGGGTTGAGAGATCGTAAAAGTGTCGTCAATAAGGCTCCTTGGCGACAAAAGTAGGTTGAGAGATAGTAAAAGTGTCGTCAATAAGGTTCCTTGGCGACAAAAGTGGGTTGAGAGATAGTAAAAGTGTCGTCAATAAGGCTCCTTGGCGACAAAAGTGGGTTGAGAGATTGCAAAAGTGTCGTCAATAAGGCTCCTTGAGAAAAAACCAGTGGGGGAATCGATGAAACTGCCCTCATGAGGGCTCTATGAGGACAAAACCAGTGGGGTAATCGATGAAACTGTCCTCATGAGGGCTCTATGAGGACAAAACCAGTGGGGTAATCATGAAACTGTCCTCATGGGAGCTCTATGAGGACAAAACCAGTGGGGTAATCGATGAAACTGTCCTCATGAGGGCTCTATGAGGACAAAACCAGTGAGAGAATAGAAGAAACTGTCCTCATGAGGGCTCTATGAGGACAAAACTAGTGTGAGAATCGAAGAAACTGTCCTCATGAAGGCTCTATAAGGATAAAACTGCTAGAGAACTAGCCCAACCTGTCCACATGAAACATAAAGTGGGAATTGTCGTATAAAAACCATTGCCTTAATCGACGATAAGATGGTAGCCTGTTGATAATATCTGTAAAAAGGAGGGAAAACTCGTGATTAAAATAACGGGAACACAAACAGAGGCAAAGGTATTTTCCAATTACCCGCAGGAAACCGCGCTTGAACAAATCCAAGAGCTGTGCAATCAAGCTTTTTTAAAGGAAACAAAGATTAGTATTATGCCAGACTACCACGCCGGAAAGGGCTGTGTCATCGGCACCACCATCCAGCTAAAGGATAAGGTTGTCCCGAATCTCGTCGGGGTCGATGTCGGCTGCGGTGTTCTGACTGTCAAGCTTCAGGAAAAACAGCTCGATTTTAATAAGCTAGATCAAGTTATTAGGACGTACGTTCCTAGCGGACAGGAGATTCATAGCGATGAGACGGTTGGTTTCGTTAACACGAGTTTTCCGTCCAAGGAAGAGTTTAAAGCTGCCCATATTTTAAGCCAGGATAAAAGCTTATATAGCTTGGGAACGCTTGGCGGGGGCAACCATTTCATCGAAGTCTCCACTGATTCCGATGGCTATCACTATCTGACGATTCATACTGGAAGCCGCTATGTAGGAGCGAAGATTGCCCAGTACTATCAAAAACTGGCAATCTCTAAGCTTCGAAAACATGATTTAACGGAATTAATTGAACAGCTCAAAGCAGAGGGACGCAAAAAAGAAATTCAGGCGATGATCCAAAGCTATAAAGATAAGAATCCTGTCATTCCGGATGATCTTGCCTACCTAGAAGGCGAAGATTTCCATGACTATATCCATGATATGAAACTGGCACAAGCATTCGCCAAAGCAAACCGTGAAGAGATTGCAAGGGCGATCACCGAAAACATGGGGTTTGAGGTAGCTGACCGTTTCGATACGGTCCACAATTACATTGATACTGATAACCTTATTTTACGAAAAGGCGCAGTTTCAGCGCAAAAGGGCGAACGCCTTATCATCCCAATCAATATGCGGGACGGCTCGATTTTGGCCGTGGGTAAAGGAAACGAGGACTGGAACTATTCGGCACCGCATGGAGCGGGCCGCGTCCTAAGCCGAACGAAGGCAATGAAAACCCTAAACATGGAGGATTTCCATAATACTATGAAAGGCATCTGGACGACATCTGTGTCTGAGGAAACACTAGATGAAGCACCAATGGCCTATAAGCCGATGGATGAAATCCTCGAAAAAGTGGAGGAAACCGTGAAGATTGCCAGCTTCATAAAGCCAGTTTATAACTTCAAAGCTAGTGAAAAATTTAGCTCTAAGAGATATAAAAAGTAACGAGAGAGGCTGCGCCTCTCTTGTTTGCTTAAATACCAGGAAAGAAATGCAGAAGTATGCTATTAAACTCTCATAGGTCATATTAAGGTTATTGTGCTATTAAATTAAATCCTGCGAGAGGATGGGCACATATCCATTTTAAATAACCTCTATCCACTTAGTTATTATTTCCCTCAGTTTTTCTTCTTTGGCTTTAACGTCATTTTTGTCAGTAAATTTCATTATAGCTCTGTCAACTGCTTGCCACTCTAATATTCCACTAGTATCTACAATCAGAGGTTCAATGGTATTTCGGTCCTTTACCTTAGGACCACAATGAAATACGAGTCGAATATAACCTTTTCCGTGAAGATTAAATGTCATTCGGTCTTCACCTTCATAACAGAAACTAGGTGCATTCCATTTAATATGTTCAGTAATTTTATCATCAGTGCTTAAAATGATCTTTCGAACCGCTTCTATTTCTTCTTTAAGTGGATGTTCAAGGTTGTTTAGAAATTCTGCTACCAGTTCAGGACCCGACAAGTTGTTGCTTTTGCCTGTTTTTTTATTTTTTGTCATTATAATTTGGTCACCCCTTGATATTTTTTCAGTTTATACATCCGCTATTTCCAATTAAGGTGCACTAATTAAACTGAACTCCCGTTTGTACACGCAAAATCTAAAAATATTTTAACATAAAATGGTATAATCTTTTCGTTAATTTACAATTTTACCCAATTATCATTATTATCACTGGACGCTTTTTTATGGAGAATTAAAGGATTTCTAATGGGGAATATGGAATTTATTTATAGGACTTTAGGACGGAAGGTGTGGATCTCTTGCAACACAAAATTTTACTAGTAGAAGATGATACAGCCATAAGTGATATGGTGAAAAACCAATTCATTAAAGAAGGATTTGAAATCACGGCGGCATATGACGGTGAACAAGCGCTGCAAACATTTGCAAATGAATCCTTTGATTTGATTCTGCTCGATTTAATGCTGCCGAAGCTGGATGGAATGGAATTTTTAAAAATCATTCGGGAAAAAAGCATGATTCCGATATTGATTATGTCTGCCAAAGACGGGGATTTGGACAAGGCGTTAGGGCTGGGCTTTGGAGCCGATGATTACATAGCAAAGCCATTTTCGATGATTGAACTTGTCGCCAGGGTGAAAGCCGCCATCCGCAGAGCAAATCATTATTCTCGTCCCGAGCAAGAAACGAAAGTTCTATCTGTTGGTGATTTGACGCTTGATTTGGACAATTTCTCGGCACAAAAGCGCGGAGCGGATATCAAGCTGACTGCCAAGGAATTTCAAATTCTTAAACTATTTATCTCCCATCCAAACCGGGTTTACACAAAAGCGCAGATTTATAGCCTGGTATGGGAAGACGACTATTATGGTGACGAAAATGTGATTAACGTACATATGAGAAGATTAAGAGAAAAAATTGAGGACGATCCTTCGTCACCACAATATATTAAAACTTTATGGGGTATCGGCTATAAGCTTGGGGAGTTTTAAACGATGGTTATTTTTCTGTCTATCATCATTGCGGCTCTAATCGGCCTTAATTTTTTTCAATATAAATCAAGAAAGGGCCATACCGAAAATTTGACCTATGTCCACGAAAAGTTGAAAAAGATCATTGATGCAAAAACCGATGAAAAACTGTTAGTCCATACGGATGTAGAACAATTGAAAAAAATCTTAATCGAAATCAACCGGCTCCTGGAACTAAATCAAAAAGTTATGGCTACCTACAATAAGACGGAGATGTCGATGCGCAAGATGCTCTCCAATATCTCGCATGATTTAAAAACACCGCTTACGGTGGTGCTGGGGTATGTCGAGATCATGCTTAATGATCCAGGGCGCGGTTCCGAAGAGACACGTGAGCTTCTGTCCAAAGTTCATGGAAAATCTCAAGAAGTCCTCGAGTTGATTAACAGGTTCTTTGACCTGGCGAAGCTAGAATCGGGTGATAAGGATATCCCTTTAAAAAGAGTGAACATGAATGAAGTGTGCCGCAAAAATATTTTAGGTTTTTACGAAGTGCTTTCAACAAAAGGTTTTGAGGTGGCGATTGATATCCCTGATGAAAACCTCTATGCCCTTGGGAATGAGGAAGAGCTTGACCGAGTGTTGAATAATTTGATTTCCAATGCAATCCAATATGGCGGGGGTGGCAAATTCCTTGGCCTAACGCTAAGAGGTGATGAGAATTCCGTTTATGTAGATGTTACGGATAAGGGAAAAGGAATCAGCGAGCTCCACAAGGATTTGGTGTTTGAACGCATGTACACACTTGAGGACTCACGAAATAAGCAATATCAAGGCAGTGGCCTCGGGCTGACGATTACCAAAAGGCTGGTTGAAAAAATGGACGGGGAAATCCTGCTTGTCAGCAAACCATATGAAAAAACAACCTTTACCGTGAAACTCAATCGAATTACATACTAACTGTCAGGGGGGTTCAGACGATAGGAGCCCCCCTTTTTTTCTTAAGAATTTCGTAAGATTTGATTAATAAAAAAGATAATTTTGCTGTTTAGAATAAGAATCAGTTAAGAACAAAGGGAGCTGGAAAAAATGAGTTACATTATTCAAACAAATCAATTGACTAAGTCCTATAAAGGCAAGGAAGTTGTTTCGAACGTCAATATGAAGGTGAAAAAAGGCGAAATTTACGGGTTTCTTGGACCAAACGGAGCAGGGAAGACAACATTGATGCGGATGCTGACCAACCTCGTGAAACCGACAAGCGGGGAAATTGAAATTTTTGGTGAAAAGCTTACAAATACTTCATATGAAATCCTGAAAAGAATGGGCAGCATTATTGAATATCCCGTTTTTTATGACAAATTAACTGCTCGCGAAAACCTCGAGCTGCACTGCGAGTATATGGGCTACTACGATAAAAAAGCGATTGACCAGGCATTGGATTTAGTTAAATTGAAAAATATCGAAAATAAATCGGTAAAGGAATTTTCTCTTGGGATGAAGCAGCGGCTCGGAATTGCCCGTGCAATCATTACCAAGCCGGAACTGTTGATACTGGATGAACCGATTAACGGTCTGGATCCGGTTGGAATTAAGGAACTGCGTGATTTGTTTCATATGTTGAGCCGGGAGTATGGGATTACGATGCTCATTTCCACGCACATCCTTGGTGAAATGGAGCAAATTGCCGACACGATTGGCGTCATTAGTGATGGGAAATTGATTAAAGAGGTTTCGATGAACGAAATTCGCGAGCAAAATACAGAGTACATTGAACTTGCGGTTAGTGATATGAACAAGGCCGTCTATGTGCTTGAGGATATACTAAAGATCACCAATTATAAAGTAATCGATGAAACGCGGATGAGAATTTATGATTCCCGCGTGACACAAGGCGAAATTTCCAAAACGTTTATTATGAATGGCGTGATGATTGAGGAAATCAATAAGAAGAATCATTCGCTTGAAGATTATTTCTTAACATTAATTAATGGGGGCGGTATCAGTGCGTAAATTAATCAGTCTTGAAATAAAGAAGTATAAATTATTTTCTTATCTAAAAGGTGTGGCCATTGCCAACTTCGCAATCATGGCAATGCTTTGCCTGGTTTATTATGGTGAAAAGGTTGAAGGGGTAGTGGCCTATGAAAATTATGAAATGGCATTCGCCGTAATCGGCAGTATCATCAGACCTGTATTTATTATCTTTGCTGCTGTGCTTATTTCTAAGTTGATCATTGATGAATACAAAAGCAATTCGATTTCACTCATGTTCACTTACCCGATTAATCGAAAAAAAATCATCATCGCCAAGTTAGCAATTGTGGCCAGCTTTACCTTTTTAACCATTATCTTATCGAATTTGTTGATCGGCAGTGTCTTTTATCTCGTCGATTCCTATTTGCATTTTGTACCAGAAGCTTTAACAGGAAAGGTGTTAACCGACAGTTTGATTACGATGACACTAGAAGCGATTGCCTCTGCCGGCATGGCGCTGATTCCACTGTATTTTGGGATGCGGAAAAAATCGACTGTCGCCCCGATCGTATCGGCGATTGTGATGGTATCATTAATCAATTCAACTGTTAATGGGGTAAACTTGGTTACATTTATCGTTATACCAATCGCCCTAGCGATAATCGGATGCGCTATCGCCTACTTTTCTTTTAGAAATATTGAAAATGTGGATGTCAACTAAATATAAAGAGAAGGGGCTGCTCATTGATAAGCAGCCCCTCTTTATTAATATCCTTTTTTGTAATCCACGTGATTGACCCCTGGCTCCTCTCCGGAAAGATAGGTTTTTAGATTCGGTATCAGGATGTTTTCAACCACCCGCTGATTATAATGCTCGGTAGATCCAGAGGTGTGCGGTGTGATGATGACGTTTTCCATATCCCATAGTGGGCTTTCCGCACTTAATGGCTCCCTTTCAAACACATCAAGTCCGGCACCGGCAATCGTTCCATTCTGCAATGCCTCGATGAGTTCTTGTTCGACCACTATTTCCCCGCGGCCGATATTAATAAAGAAAGCAGTCGGTTTCATTTGCCGAAACTGGTTGGCACCAAACAAATGGCGGGTATCCTTTGTTAATGGCAGTGTTAACGCCACATAATCGCACTGTGGCAATAATTCATCCAATTGCGCAGTTGTATACATTTCATCTACATTTTCGGCAGGCTTGCCCGAATGCCTGACACCAAGCACCCTCATTCCAAATGCCTTGGCAATTTTGGCGGTTTCCTTTCCAATGGCTCCAACGCCGATAATCCCAATGGTCTTTTCATGGATTTCAAGCTTCATATTGGCATGGTGCCAGGTTTTAGCTTGCTGATTTTTTACATATGTATGAATTTTTCTCGTCAGCCCGAGCATTAAGGCGAAAATCGTTTCTGAAATCGGATAGGCATGAACCCCATTGGCACTTGTTAAAAAAATGCCTTTCGATTCCAATTGGTTTAGCGGCATGGCGTTGACGCCGGCGCTCCAGCTTTGCAGCCACTTCAGTTTGGCATCAGGTGCCAAGCAATATTCCTCAAGACCCTTTTTCCAGCCGGCGATAATTTCAGCATCCTTTACATGGTCCTGCCATACCTCTTTGTCTTTGCCGGCAATCACTTCCCAGTCGGGAATGATTTCTTTTATTTGTTCAAGCAAGTTTTGTTCAAGATTATGGGTAATAACTAATTTTCTCCTTTGCACCTTCATTACTCCTTTTCAGCTCTGTCTAAGTTAATGATAGCTGATTTATAAAAAAATGGTAACAACTGTATCTATTTTTTTCGAAAAAACAGTTTAAAAATTCAAAAAAATCAATACCTTTGATAGAATAGACGTAAGGCATAAATAATCCGCAATTCGGTAAGCGGTTTCATTGGAAAGAGGGGTTTATAGATATGAAACACCCATATTTAAACGAGGATCACGAAATTTTTCGCCAGTCATTGAGAAAGTTTTTGGAAAAAGAAGCATATCCCTACTATGAGCAATGGGAAGAGGAGCGAATGATTCCTCGGTCGTTTTGGATGAAGATGGGGGAACAGGGCTTCCTGTGTCCGGACATCGATGAGAAATATGGCGGCAGCGGCGTAGATTGGGGATTTTCCGTTGTCCTCAATGAAGAACTTGAAAAAGTGGGGACCGGAACAATCGGAATTGGGCTACATAATGATATCGTTGTTCCGTATATTACTGCCTACGGAACGGAGGAGCAGAAGCAGCGCTGGCTGCCAAAGTGTGTGACGGGAGAAATCATTACGGCAATCGCGATGACGGAACCTGGCACAGGGTCGGACCTGGCCAACATCAAAACGACAGCCAAGCTCGATGGCGACCATTATATCGTCAATGGACAAAAAACGTTTATTACAAACGGCATTCAATCGGACCTGATTGTAGTCGCGGTGAAAACGGACCTTCAGGCTGTGCCGAAGCATAAAGGGGTCAGCTTACTCGTTATTGAGCGGGATACCCCTGGGTTTTCACGAGGCCGCAAATTGAATAAAGTCGGGCTTCATTCCCAAGACACGGCCGAATTAATTTTTGAAGACTGCCGGGTGCCAAAGGAAAATCTGCTTGGCGAAGAAGGCAAAGGCTTCCTCTATTTGATGGAAAAGCTCCAGCAGGAACGGCTTCTCGTGGCGATTGGCGCACAAACCGCCTCTGAAGTCATGCTGCAAAAGACGATAGAATACGTGAAAAGCCGTGAAGCATTCGGCAAGCCAGTCAGCCAATTCCAAAACACCCAGTTTAAAATTGTTGAAATGGCTACCGACATTGAGATGACCCGTGCCTTCCTGGATCAATTGATTGCCGAGCATATCGAAGGCAAAAACGTGGTGACCAAGGTGTCGATGGCAAAATGGAAGTTAACCGACAATGCCAAGAAAATTGCTTCTGAATGCATGCAGCTCCACGGCGGCTATGGCTATATGGAAGAATACGAGATTGCCAGACGGTTCCGTGACATTCAGGTTGGCGCCATTTATGCCGGTACAAATGAAATCATGAAAACGATCATTGCCAAGAACCTAGGATTATAGAAAACTGAAAAAATGTGTTGAATAGCGGAATTAAGGCAGTCGGTCACTATGCCGATTGCCTTCCCCAATAAATTACGGAGGCGATCTAATGACAACGACAATCGGTAAAATTTTTGATTTAACAGTGGAAAAGTACCCCAACAAAGAAGCCCTCTATGATGTAAGAAAAAACGTCCGCTACACCTATAAGGAGTGGAGCGAACAAGTGAATCGGCTGGCCAATGCGCTTCAAAATGAAGGCGTTAAAAAAGGCGACCGCGTTTCCACGTTTATGTTTAACACCGAAGAACTGGGAACCGCCTTTTTTGCCTGTGCCAAGATTGGCGCCATCTTTAATCCAATCAATTTCCGCCTCATGTCTGAAGAAGTCGCCTTTATTTTGTCCGATGCCGCTCCGAAGGTAGTCATTTTTGAAAAAGCATTGGAGCAAGTCATTGAGCCTATTGCAAGCCGATTCGACAAAACTTCGTTTTGGTTCATTGACCAAGAAACTCCAGCCTATGCCGCCAGCTACCAAGAAAAACTTGCCGTCGCCCCATCTGATCATGTTGTTGTCGATGTGAGTGAAACAGATCTTTATGCGTTTATTTACACAAGTGGAACGACTGGAAGACCGAAGGGGGTCATGCATACCCATCGCAATATGGTCGAACAGAGTATGTTATGCATCGCTGCGCAAAAGCTGGAAAAAGAAGATGTCGGTCTTGTAACAGCACCGATGTTCCACTGTGCAGAACTGCACTGCGCCTTCCTGCCGCGGGTAAATGTAGGAGCGAAAAATGTTGTTTTGCATCAATTTAATCCAAAGGTAATCCTATCGTTAATCGGTCAAGAAAAAATTACAAAGTTCTTTGCTGCCCCGACGATGTGGAATATGCTACTGCAGGAAGATTTAAGCCAATATGATACATCAAGTATGAAACTTGGCTTGTATGGAGCTGCCCCAATGGCACCGGCGCTGGTTCGAGCCCTGCATGACCGCTTCGGGATTGGCTTGGTTCAAGCTTACGGAATGACGGAGATGGGGCCGGCGATTACTTTCTTGTCGGAAAAAGACCAGCTTCGAAAAGTTGGTTCGGCAGGGCAGGCCGGGTTAAATCATGAAATTCGGGTTGTCCGCACAAGGGAAGACGGGCCATCGGAACCGGACGACATTATGCCGGTTGGTGAACCTGGCGAGATTATCGTTAGGGGACCTTCTATGCTTGTCGGTTATTACAACCGCGAAGAAGCGACGGAGAAAGCATTGTATAAAGGCTGGTATCATTCCGGAGATATCGGTTACCTCGATGACGAAGGGTATCTGTTTGTCAATGACCGGGTCGATGACATGATCATCAGCGGTGGGGAAAATATTTATCCGCGCGAGGTGGAGGACGTTTTGCACGCCTATGTGGGTGTCCTGGATGTCGCTGTTATCGGACAGCCGGATGACCGCTGGGGTGAAACCGTAACGGCGTTTGTCGTGAAAAAAGACCCTAATATTACGGAGCACGATCTAGACGAGTATTGCAAAAACAGCGACAGCCTGGCAAACTACAAGCGTCCGCGCAAATATGTGTTCTGCGAAGTCCTGCCGCGAAATGCGAGCGGAAAAATCCAGAAATTTATTCTTCGCAAACAGCTGGAGGAGCTGTTTAGCCCGGGGTCGACGAATAAGTAGAAAGGTACATCAGGTGTAGAACTAAAAGGGGACGGCTTAGTATGCCGTCCCCTATTTCATTTTTTTCATCAACCGCCAAAGAAGAAATCAAGGACATTTGATGCAGTAGATGTTTTTTTATTGTAAAACTCCGAATAACCGCATTTCTTGCAGTACACAACCGTAAACGTATTTTTTTGAACATCGAACATCTTCGAAAGTCCTGTTCCTGTCATAGCCACTTCCTTTGTTCCAGCATCCCTGCTGCCACACTTGATACAACCCTTTTCGCTCATATACTCTCCCCCTAAAAATATCTCTTTCTTTTGATTAATACGTTTCTGTTTGGAAAATGTTTCATATATGGATATTTTTAAGATAGAAAAATGAATTGTCTCTGGGGTAAATTTATTCCATAATAATTTATAAGATTGTGAATTTTAATTAAGGGATGAGAGACTTGAATTCTACCAGCTTAATAAATGTAACAAGAGGCAATTTGATTGAAAGTGTGCATTATGGACATATTGCGGTTGTAGATGCCAAAGGACAATTGCTTTATTATGCCGGGAATCCCGATGCAGTGGTATTTGCCCGATCTTCAATGAAGCCGATTCAGGCTATTCCAGTAGTCGAAACTGGCGCTGCCGAACATTTTAAATTCAGCGACGCTGATCTGTCATTATTCTGCGCTTCCCATAATGGCGAAAAAATGCATACGGACCGGGCGCTGTCCATTCTTGCGCGGGCAGGGCTTGAAGAAACCTGTTTGAAATGCGGAACCCACCCACCGCGCTGGGAAGAGAGATATATAGAGTTGATCCGTGAAGGGAAAGAAGTGACCCCTTTATTTAACAACTGCTCCGGGAAACATACCGGGATGCTCGTGACTGCAAAGCACATGAACGAACCGCTCGAAAACTACTACGAGCTGGACCACCCTGTTCAGCAGCGGATTCTGGATGCTGTGAGCGAGATGACAGAATATCCGAAGGAAAAAATCGAAATCGGGATTGATGGATGTGGTGTTCCGGTCCACGGACTGCCGCTTGAAAAAATAGCTTATGGATATGCAAGGCTGGCTAGTCCGAAGGCACTGCCGGAAAAACGAAGTGAAGCGATTAAACGCGTTACTAAAGCTATGGTAAATGCACCTGAAATGGTTGGCGGAACCGACCGCTTTTGCTCCGATTTCATGCGAGTTGGGCAGGGCCGATTCATTGGCAAAGTAGGGGCGGAGGCTGTCTATACCATTGGAGATTTGGAAACTGGGCTTGGTATTGCCATCAAAATTGAAGACGGAAATAGCCGTGCTGTATATCCAGCCGCTGTCGAAGTGCTAAAGCAGCTAAATCTATTAACCGAGGTCCAAATTGGGCAATTGATGAGTCACTACCGACCGCAATTAAGGAATGCTAGAAAAGAGGTAATTGGCGAGTTAGTCGCAGACTTTCAGCTGCAGCGTGGCTAAATAAGTAAATTCGGGGACAAGTTTGGTAGAATTTATGCTGAACTGTCCTCTCTATTTTTTCTTTTTAAATCCCAAGACTAAAACGGTATAATAGGGTAGTACATCTATAAATTGAAAGGAGGATTACCATCTTGTTTGAAAAAGCACTCCCACTACTGCAATCCTACTTCGGCTACAATTCCTTCCGAACTGGCCAGGAGCAGGCAATCCAATCCGTCCTTGCCGGAAACAATACCATTTGTGTCATGCCGACCGGCGGCGGAAAATCGATTTGCTACCAAATTCCTGCCCTCATCCTGCAGGGAACCACCATCGTGATTTCCCCATTAATTTCACTGATGAAGGACCAAGTTGATGCACTCATTCAAGCAGGTATACCAGCAACCTTTATCAATAGCTCGCTAAGCTACTCCGAGGCAAATGAACGGATCCAGGGTGCCAAACAAGGAGAATATAAACTGCTATACATAGCGCCGGAGCGCCTTGAATCGCCAGATTTTATCGAGGACTTAAGAAACATGGACATTCCACTCGTTGCCGTTGATGAAGCCCACTGTATTTCCCAATGGGGCCATGATTTCCGTCCGAGCTACAGACATATCCAAAAAATGATCGACAGTCTGCCGCAGACACCGAATGTCCTCGCCTTAACGGCAACAGCAACCCCTAAAGTACGTGAGGACATCTGCAGCCTGCTCGCTATTGACGATGAAAATACGATTATCACTGGGTTTGAGCGAGAAAATTTATCATTCTCCGTCATTAAAGGCCAGGACCGGATTAAATATTTGCTCGATTATCTTAAAAAGAACGACAAAGAGGCCGGGATTATTTACGCAGCGACCAGGAAAAATGTTGACACCCTTTATGAACGTCTTCGGAAAGCAAATATCAACGTTGCTCGTTATCATGCTGGTATGGGGGATGCCGATCGCGCCAGTGAGCAAGAGCGGTTTTTGACAGACCAGGCATCGGTTATGGTCGCCACCTCTGCCTTCGGAATGGGTATTGACAAATCCAATATCCGTTACTGTATTCACCTGCAGCTTCCAAAAAACATGGAAAGCTATTATCAGGAAGCAGGTCGTGCCGGCCGTGACGGACTTGCCAGCGAATGTATCGTGCTGTACTCTCCGCAGGATGTCCAGATTCAGCGTTTTTTGATTGACCAATCGAGTGACCCAGGTCGCATCAAGCAAGAGTTGGAAAAACTACAGCAAATGGTTGACTACTGCCATACAGAAAACTGTCTGCAGGAATTTATTCTGCAGTATTTTGGTGAAACGGAAACGGAACATTGCGGCCGATGCGGAAATTGCACTGACTTAAGAACGAGCATAGATGTGACAAAAGAGGCGCAGATGGTCCTGTCGTGCGTCATCCGGATGGGACAGCGCTTTGGCAAAAACTTAACCGCCCAAGTATTAACTGGCTCGAAAAATAAAAAAGTGACCGAGCTCCAGTTCGACAAGCTATCAACCTATGGAATCATGAAGGACAAAAGTGCCAAGGATGTCAGTGATTTTATTGAGTTTCTAATCTCGCAGGAATTGCTGGCCATTGAGCAGGGAACCTTCCCGACCATCTATGTTTCTCCAAAGGGAAAAGAAGTGTTATTAGGAAAATTGCCAGTCCAACGTAGAGAAACCGTCCTGGTGAAGCAAGTCGCCAAATCCGATCCATTATTCGAAGAACTGCGGACAGTACGCAAACAAATCGCCGACACTGAAAATGTGCCGCCATTCGTCATCTTCTCCGATGCGGCCCTCCAGGATATGTGCGCCAAACTGCCAAAGACAAGCGAAGAATTTCTACAAGTTAGCGGAGTAGGAGAACATAAGCTGCAAAAATACGGACTCCAGTTTATTCAGGCGGTCAGGGAGTTTTTGCAAAACAACCCGGAATATCAGAGTGAAATTGAACCCAAGCCGACGGCAGCCAAAAAGCCAGCCAAAAAAGCCGTAACCGATTCACACCTAGAAACATTAAGCCTGCATCACCAGCATTTGTCGATTCAGGAAATCGCCGAAAAACGAGAACTTGCTGTAAGTACCGTGGAAGCTCATTTACTGCAGTGTGCCCAACAACGACTGGAGGTTGATTTTTCAAGGCTGATTCCAGCTGAATATCTGCCGCTTTTGGAAAAAGCAGTCGCAGACGCTGGCCGGGAGCGTTTAAAGCCCATTAAGGAACTGCTTCCCGAAGAAGTCAGTTATTTCATGATCAAAGTTTATGTCTATTATCTTAGTAAGAAATAAAATGGCTGGGTGAGTACCAGCCATTTTTTTGTAAAAATACAGGAAAATTATGCTACTATAAAACTATCAAAACAATTTAGAAGGTGATGACAATCCAGGACCATGTACTAGTTTTAAAGGATTTACAAAAGAGCTACGGAGTAAAACAAGTCTTAAAGGGAATCGACTTAACGGTTGAAAGCGGCCAAATCATCGGCTATATCGGGCCAAACGGTGCCGGTAAAAGCACCACCATCAAGATTCTCCTTGGCCTCGAAGGCGACTATTCGGGTTCGATTGAGATTTTTGGTCAAAAAATCTCCGACGATAACACGGAGTATAAACGAAGAATTGGCTATGTACCGGAAATTGCCGAACTCTATGATAATCTCACAGCGATGGAGTATTTAACCTTTGTCGGCGAACTGTACGGTTTGGATCATCGCGATGTAGATTATAAGGCCGAGAAACTGATGGAGGCTTTTGGCCTAGGAGAGGTCTATCAATCACGGATTGCCTCTTTTTCAAAGGGGATGAGGCAGAAGGTTCTGATCATCTCAAGTTTATTACATAACCCGGATTTATTATTCCTTGATGAGCCTTTAAGCGGGCTAGATGCCAACAGTGTCATGGTATTTAAGGAAATCCTTGCGGTGTTGGCCGCTCAGGGTAAAACGATTTTCTACTCGTCGCACATCATGGACGTGGTCGAGAAAATAAGCAACCGCATCATCCTGATCAATGATGGAAGAATTGTCGCAGACGGAAGCTTCAATGAATTAAAGGAGCAAAACAAGGAAGGGACATTAGAGCAAATTTTTAATCAGTTAACTGGTTTTAATCAATACAAGGCAATAGCTGAGGAATTTGTCTCGATTGTTCAAGAGGTGTAAGCCGTGAAAGACTTCCGAACATTAAAGATTCTTGACTTATTTCGCCGGGCATTTGAACGCTCCGGCATTGATTATCCCGTCATGAGGAAAATCCTTGCTGTAAAACTGACGATGGACGGGCGAAGGACACCGACCATTTTTAATCAACAGGCAAAGAAAAAGAATAAACCTGAAGAAAATGGGTTTATCAAGTCGCTGGGAATGTATGCGCTTCTTAGCGTGATGCTCATTCCTTTGGTTGTCTTTGGCAAGTATTACATGTATCAAATGAGCATTTTTTTTGGCGTCATCATGTTTCTCGTAATGACCTCGATGATTTCCGATTTTTCCAACGTGCTTCTCGATATTCGTGATAAGGGAATCCTCGGGACGAAACCGATTGGGAAAAAGACAATAACTGCCGCAAAAACGGTCCATATCGCCATCTATCTTTTCTTTTTGACCGCGGCGATTGCCACAGCCCCGCTAATTGCTGGGACGGTACGACATGGAATTTTATTTTTGCTTTTAACTTTGGCAGGGCTAATTCTCATTAACCTTTTTATCGTCGTGTTAACTTCGATTATCTATTATTTCATTTTACGGTTCTTTGATGGGGAAAAGCTGAAAGATATCATCAATTACGTGCAAATTGGGCTGTCGATCTCAATTGCAGTAGGGTATCAGGTTGTCGTCAGGGCGTTTAATTTTGTGGATATGAATATCACCTTTACCCCAAGCTGGTGGCAATTTTTTGTTCCGCCCATTTGGTTTGCCGCACCATATGAACTGATCCTGGGACAGCAGTCAAGCCTGTATCTGATTGCATTTTCATTACTGGCTGTGTTAATCCCGCTGTTATCGATCATCATTTACAGCAGGATGATGCCCTCATTTGAAAGTAATTTGCAAAAGCTGGCCAATCAAAGCGGCGAGAGCAAGCGGAAAGAGCGTAAATGGAAAAATTGGCTTGCAGGGGTTATTTGCCGCAGTAAAGAAGAGAGGCTCTTTTTTCGCTTTGCCGACAATATGATGCGAAATGAGCGGGAATTCCGTCTTAAGGTGTATCCGGCTTTAGGGATGGCCTTAGTTTTTCCGTTTATATTCATGTTTAACGAAATTCAAATGAACTCGTATGCCAACCTGATTTCGAGTAAATGGTATCTTGCCATTTATTTTTGCAGTGTGATGATTCCAAACGCTGTTGCCATGCTGAGATATTCAGGGAAGTACAAAGGAGCTTGGATTTATCAAACAGCGCCAATCAGGGAGTTGGCATCACTGTATAGTGCAGTGTTAAAGGTATTTATCGTGAACCTGTTTTTCCCCATCTTTTTCATTTTAAGTGTGATATTTGTGGGGATGTTTGGTTTTAAAATAATTCCGGACCTCCTGGTGGTTCTAATCGCCTCTATCCTGTACACGGTCGTTTGTTCACTGTTTTTAAAAGGGACACTTCCATTTTCCGAATCCTTCGAGGATGCCGCCCAAAGCGGCGGGCTGAAAATATTTCTGGCGCTGCTTTTGGTTGGGGTGTTCATCGGTCTCCATTTCGTGGTAACGTTTATTCCGTTCGGAGTAATTATTTACTTATTCCTGCTCCTTGCGGTTACGGTTTTTGCTTGGAGAAAAGCTTATAAGACAATATGGAATTTTTAATAAAAAGCTGTCATTGGAATGACCCGATGACAGCCTTTTACCGTTCATTGTCGATATCGCGAAGGTATTGTACCTATTTCCCTGGAAATTTGTCGATTATCCTTTTTCAAGTGGATTCGAAGCATCTTCATAATCATCCAAAAATGGCTTGTTAACAAAATAATACATCCAGGCCATGAGCAGGCTGCCTCCAAACAAGTTACCTATGGTAACAGGAACCAGGTTGTGAATGACTCCGCCCCATGAGATCGTTCCGGGATGATTCAATACTAAGGCAATGGCGAAGGTGCACATATTGGCAATGCTGTGCTCGTATCCGGAAATGAAAAAGCAAAACACAAACAGCATCATCGCAAACATTTTGGGTCCATCTCCCTTTAGACCTAAAGGAAGGAAGAAGGCCAGGCAGACGAGCCAGTTACATAGGATGGCGCGAAAAAACAACTCAACCGTTGGAACTTGCATCTTCTTTTCAACCACACTCAATAAAAACCCATTTACCGTGGATTCTGCAAACAGACCGGTGGTGTAAATCAGGAATGCGAACACTGCTGCCCCTAAAATATTGCCGATATAACTACTGATCCACAATTGGATTACTTCCCGCCATGCCATTTTTCTGCGGAATGCTGCATACGAATAATAAAAGGTGTTGCCGGTAAATAAGTCGCCGCCGCCGTAGGCAATTAAAATGATGGCCGCGCCAAATGTAATCGCCGCCATTGGGTAGGTCAATGGGGAATGTTCTGTATAAAAATAATTTCCGGTTTTAAAGGCAACAATCACACCGAAACCGATAAACATACTGGCGAGCATCGACCGCAAAATATACCGCAACAGGCTTTGCCTAAAGATTTTCACCTTTTTAAATGCCAACTTTTCAACTTCGCTTAATGGCTGCATTTCCATAAAATAAACCACCATTTCCTTCCTTATCCTTTTATTCTTCATAAAAAGACGCTTATCTATGTATACAGATAGAAAAATGCCCCTTTTAATTGACTAAGTGGTTTTCAGTTCCGCATATATTCTTTTTCTTCTCTTTATTAAAATTTGAATTATACTAAATATATTGAAGGTTTAAATACATAGGGGGGCGTAGCTGAAATGAGGATTTTAGTAGTTGGAGCTGGTGCTGTTGGTGGCTATTTTGGGGGCCGGCTGGCAGAAAAGGGTGAAGACGTCACTTTTTTGGTAAGAGCGGGACGTAAAAAGCAGCTTGAAGATACGGGTCTGATGATTGAGAGTGTTAAAGGAAACGTGACCCTAACCCCAAAAACATTGGTTGCCGGCGAGGAGGCTGGGCCGTTTGATTTAATCATATTATCTGTGAAAGCCTACCATTTGGAAGGGGCGATTGCTAGTTTTAAACAATATGTCAGTGAGGAGACAGCGATTCTTCCACTGTTGAACGGAATGTATCATTTTGATCGCCTGGTAGATGAGTTTGGTGAAAAGCACATTATTGGCGGGTTGTGCTTTATTGAATCAACCTTAGACAAGAACGGTAAAATCATCCATACTAGCGCAAAGCACGACATTGTATTTGGGGAACGCTCCGGTAAAGAGACAGAAAGAATTTTAAAAATTGAAAAGGCCTTTAGCGGGACAGTCACGGGCTATCGGTTAAGTGACAATATTAACCGGGATAACTGGAATAAATATTTATTTATTGCTACTCTTTCCGGGATTACCACATTAATGCGGTCACCGATTGGACCCATTCGTGAAGTGCCAAGCAGCCGTGCGACACTCACTTTGCTGTTAAAAGAGATTACCTCACTTGCAAAACTGTCCGGTGCGCCACTGCCTGTCGATATCGAAGCAAACATTATGACTCAGATTGATTCGTTGGCATATCAGATGAAATCCTCGATGCAACGGGATATGGAAAAGCTGGCGCAGGTTGAGGCTGACCACTTGCAAGGTTTTTTGTTGGACATTGCTAAACTAGAAGGAATATCTGTTCCAGTCTTGGAAGCCGTTTATGGCAATCTTAAAGTTTATGAGTTGCAGTTACAAGCACAGTAAAACATGAAAGAGGGTGGACCACATGCGGTCTCACCCTCTTTTGATCTAAGCCGCGTGTTTTGCAAGCTTCGGATGGCGACGCATCGATATCAGCAAAATCACCCCGCTTATGATTAATAAGGCACTTGTACTGATAAATACTGCCGAGAATCCGAGATAGCCGGAAATAAAACCGCCAAGCATTGGTCCGATAATATTTCCAAGGAATCTAAGGCTGTTGTTGTACCCGAGAACCTCTCCCTGCATCGCAAGCGGTGCTTCTTGGCGAATATAAGCAACCCGCACCGGAATAATCCCGCCAATGGCAACACCGAGAACAAAACGGATGGCCACCAGTTGCCACAGGTTCGTAACGATAGCCCCAGGAAGGTAAATAATCCCGGCAAGGAATAACAGAATGACTAATACCTTAATATAGCCGTACTGATCAGCAATTTTCCCCCATCTGCGCGACATCAGCAGATTTCCCAAGCCTGCTGCAGAAAAAGCAATCCCTGAATAAAAAGCGATATTGATCGGTCCATGAAGTTCACTGACAAATAATGATAGAATCGGTTGAATACTAAAATGGGCAATTTGCACAAGTGCCGAAATAAGTAGGACGGTTAGCATTACAGGATTTCGGATAATGTGGTACAAAACTTCCTTGCTGGAGTAATGAGTTTTCGAGCCCTTTTTTGCTTTGATTCGAAATTCCTTTGTAGCGATGACCAAGATTGCCGAAAGGAAAATAGAAAGTGACGTCCACTTGAAGGTATCCGCATACCCAAATGTATCTGCCAGCACACCGCCCAGCATTGGACCCAATAACGAACCGGTGATGCTGCCAGTTTGCAGTGTCCCCAGAACCCGGCCGGCAATTTCCTTTGGTGTTTGTGTGGAAATAAAAGCTTGGGACATCGGAATAAAACCGGCGAAGAAGCCCATAAAAAACCGCAGCATAAACAACTGCCAGACCGACTCCGCAAATCCGATTAATAAAATCGAAAGGGCCATCCCGAATGCCGAAATCATCAGGATTTTTTTCCTGCCAAAACGGTCGCCGATTTTACCCCAAATAGGGGAGAAGATAAATGCAGAAACAAAGGTAACGGCAAAAGTCAATCCTGACCAATGCTGGACATATTTTTCCGTAAAATTGCCTAATGATTTTATGTACAAAGAAATAAACGGCAGAACCATTGTCATGCTTGCTGCTACAAAGAAGTTAGCAAACCACATAATCGCCAAATTCCGTTTTGCAGATTCCTGCTGATTCACGGTTAACACTTCTTTCCTATTAATATTTCGGTTTACTAAATATTATAATATCTAAGTTCTTGAGAAATTCAAACATTCTATTTGATGGAGCAAAAACAGTTTAATTTAATGGCGAAGCTGCAATCAAATTACCCCCAGTTTTAGCTGATATATTTAAAAATTTGCAGGTTTAATCACAAATGAAGGCGAATACTTTAACTAAGAAAAAATCCAGGTTGGAGGGATGGGAATGACTGAAAAGTACCCCGTTTTAGCAGGTGCAGAACCATTTTATTTTGAAGGAAATCGGGTAGGCATTTTGGTTTCACATGGGTTTACCGGCTCGACGCAGAGCATGCGTCCGCTTGGAGAAGCCTATGCCAAAGCTGGCTACACCGTGTGCGGTCCGCGCCTAAAAGGACATGGAACCCATTATGAGGACATGGAACAAACGACATACCAGGATTGGATTGCATCTGTAGAAGAGGGGTATCAGTGGTTGAAGGAACGCTGTGACACGATTTTTGTAACAGGGCTTTCGATGGGCGGTACATTAACTTTATACATGGCTGAGAATTACCCGGAAATCCGTGCGATTATCCCGATTAATGCGGCAGTCGATATCCCTGCCATGGCACCGGTCCGCCAGTTGGAAGATGTCCGGTTTTTAGATGCCATCGGCTCGGATATTAAAAAGCCGGGTGTGACGGAGTTAGCCTACGAAAAAACACCGGTTGCGTCAGTCAAAGAAATTTTAACATTCATGGAGCAGATAAAAGCAGATTTACATAAGGTAAACTGCCCGGCGCTAATTTTTGTTTCGGGAGAAGATCATGTCGTGCCGCCGGACAACTCGCAAATGATTTATGATGGAATCGGTTCCGAGGTGAAGGAACTTCATCATATGAAAGACAGCTATCATGTCGCCACATTGGATAACGACCAACAGGTGATTATTGAAAAGACATTACAATTTATCGAAAAAAATCTTTAAGGGACAAATTTGTTTTGTCCTTTATTTTTTTGGAACAATAAGTGTGGAAGGAGGGAATGTGATGGAGCATTGTGACGCATTTTTGCGAAGCAAAAGTTGGATTGATAATGATTTGGATGCGAGATACATAAACGTAAACCACCCATATGCCATCTTGGTTTCGGAGGATGAAGGCCAAATTACCTTGAGAGGAAATAATGGTTTTGATAACGGTCAAAATGGTGAGGAAATCTTCACATTTACCTCGCTTAAAGAACTGCAGGAATGGTTTGAGAACAATATTGGGGAATGAGACATTATGACGGGAGAACGAATTCCCGTCTTTTTTATTTATTACAAAAAAAGTATTTACAAAATTTGTATACTGGTTATAATTAACACTGTAAATTAAATTAACGGTGTTAACTTTAATCGTTCTGGAGAGTGGATATTAAAAAATGAGCACAAATGAAAGACGCAAAAAAGAAATAAAGGAGATGAAGCAGGAAATTATTGAGGCGGCGGTGCAGCTGTTTTTATCAGACGGCTACGAAAATGTCTCAATGAGGAAAATTGCCAAGAAAATTGAGTATTCCCCCACAGCTATTTACAACTATTTTGCCAGCAAAGAAGAAATTCTAAAAAACCTGCTAATGAACGGCTATGCAATATTTCTAAACAGCTTAAAAGAAGGTGTAGCTAAGAGTGAGAATCAGGATGTTGCTTCGAGGTTGAAGGCCTCACTTCATGCCTATATTCAATTTGGACTAACCCATCCGGATTACTACCGCCTCATTTTCATCGAAAATCTCCATCTGTTGCAAAAAATTATTATAGAAGAGGACGATCGGACTAAAGGGTTTCTTCTGTTAACAGCGCTTGTGGGGGGAGCGATGAATGCGGGCGTTTTAAGAAAGAATGATGTTCAATTGGTGTCTCAGTCACTTTGGGCGTCACTTCATGGAATTACCGCATTACTGATTACCTTTCCGGACTTTAGCTGGAGCGAACGTGACGTGTTTGTCAAATTTCAGGTGGAAGCAATGATAAAAGGGGTATCTTAAAAGGGGGAAATTTATAAAATGGTCAAACAAAAAATTAATTGGAAGCTTTGGCTTGGTTACTTTATCATTATTGCGTTTATGGGGTATATCGTATTTATGTACGGTATAAACGATCCGCGGAAAGCCGGGATTGTAGCAGGGAAACTGGAAAATCCGAGTTTTCCGTTCGATACTTGGAAGCTATTTTTCTACTTTCATATCGCGACAGGCGCTATCGCTCTAATTCTTGGACCGTTTCAGTTTTTGAAGAAAAGCCGTAAAAAAATCAAGACGCACCGCGCGATCGGCAAGATTTATGTCGGATCGATTTTTCTCAGCGTCCCGGCAGGAATCTACCTGGCGTTTTATGCGACGGGAGGCATTGGCAGCACCATCGCGTTTTTAATTCTTGATGTTGCCTGGTTTGTCACGACCTTCATCGGTATGAAGCGTATTAAAGAACGAAACATTCAAAGTCACCAGGAATGGATGATGCGCAGTTATGCTGTCACGCTTGTCTTTGTTACCTTTCGGATACTAGTAGGATTATTTGTCTTCCTATTTGGCTTTGCTGTTGGCTTTCCGGTAACAGTTATTCTATCGATTATCATCAATCTTTATTTCATCGAAAGGTATCTAAAGAAAATTCGGAGGGGAGTGGTTAACATCACCCCTACTATTGTAAAAGCATAACGGTAAACTCCCGCTTGTATTCAGGCGGGAGTATTTATTTGAAAAAATATCCAAAATTAATATTGACAATAATTATATTAACAATGATAATATAAACATCAATAATATTGAGGTGGAGAAATGAATATACAAGATGTGATACTCGGCTTTCTATACGAGGAGCCAATGAGCGGTTACGACATTAAGCAGATGATGGAGAATTCTGTTTCCTATTTTTTCGAAGCATCATTCGGGGCAATTTACCCGGCGTTAAGAAAGATGGAAAAGGAGGGACTCGTTGAAAAACAGGTGATTCAGCAGGAAGGTAAACCTAATAAGAATTTATTTGCCATTACCGAAAGCGGAAGGGAACAGTTTCAGCAATATCTGGACAGTCCGATTAATCCAACCATTACAAGGTCGGATATCCTGATCCGCATCTTTTTTGGCCGGTTCACCACTAAGGAAAAAATCGTGGAATGGCTGGAGGAGGAACGTGAAAAAAATCAAGCGATGTATGACAATTTAACAAGAATTGCCGAATCATGCAGTACAGATATGGAGCATTATAAGCGGTTTACACTAGAGTTTGGGATTCGCCAGGCGGAGATGGTCATGAGCATGATTGATGATGAATTAAAAAATCTAAACGAACAAGGGGAATAGAGTATGAAGGGTACGGGTGGAATGAAGGTTGTATTGTTAATGTGTTTGGGGATATTTGTTTGTATGCTTGACTCCACGATTATGAATATCACACTTCCGGCGATTCAGGAAAGTCTCGATACCACGTTGGAAACCAGCTCGTGGATGCTGAATGTATATACGATGACGATTGCCGTTTTGGCGATTCCGCTGGCAAGGTTTGCCGAAATGTATGGCAGAAATAAATTTTTCATCGTCGGGTTATTCATATTTGGATTGGGATCAGCGTTATGCGGACTGGCAAACAGCGGAGAATTTCTGATTGCGGCCCGGTTTGTCCAAAGCTTGGGTGCCGCCATTTTAATTCCATGCAGCATGGTAATAGGGATTTCAGCGATGCCGATTGAAAAAAGGGTGCTCCCGTTAACACTGCTTGGAGCCACACAAGGATTATCAACCGCCTTGGGCCCGACAGTGGGCGGAATCATTACTGAAAAGCTTAGCTGGCACTGGGTATTTTATGTAAACGTGCCAATCTGTATATTGGCCATTGCTGTATCCTTCCTAATTTTAAAAGTAAGGAACGAAAGCAGAGTAAAATCATCGATTGACTGGTACGGTCTACTATTTTCCGTTTTAGCCATTTTTACGTTGAATCTCGTTTTGATAAAAGGCAATACCTGGGGCTGGGACAGCAGCCAGGCCTTTGTATGCTATCTGGTGACTGCCGCATCCATCGTGTTTTTTATCATTGCTGAGAAAAAATCGAAGGCGCCAATGGTTAACTTAACTTTATTTAAAGATCGTCTATTTACAGGTTCAGTTGTCATCGTGACTACAGGGTTTATCTTCCTGATTGGCGTAATGGTCTTGCTTCCACAGTTTCTAACCAACTTCCAGCACAAGACAGAGCTCCAAGCCGCACTCCTCGTCACACCAGTATCTGCTGCCATCTTTGTTTTTTCCAACTTTGCCGGTTTGTTAACGAAAAAAATAGGCTACACCATTCCGGTGATGCTTGGTTTTTCCATAATGGGAATCGCCTATTATCTATTACACAATTTAAGCCTTCACAGCACTGAAAAAGAGATTATCCTTCTCTGCAGCTTGCTCGGTTTTGGATTTAGTTTTGTGATCGCATCAGCGACAATAGCTAGCACCTCTTCGTTTGAAGGGGAAATGCTAACCGCGTCGCAGAGCGTTTTCTCGATGCTGAGGCAAGTCGGGGTCGTTTTGGCAGTCGCCATCTTTGTTGCCGGGCTGACCAACAATATTGCTGATAAAAAACAAGATGTCATTCAATTTGCCGCACAAAAGCTCGAGAAGCTTGAGGTACCGGATGCATTGAAAACGAATATCTTAACGAAAACAAAAACAGCCATAAATGATGAGAGTCAGTCACAAAAAGCCACACCATCTTTTATAACTGAAAGTGAGCGTAAGCAGCTTGTTGATGCGAATGTTCAAAGAGCAATGGCCGCCATTCCAGAAGATCAAAGAAGTCTGGTTACTGAACAAATTCATAAAGAAGTAGAATCACAGGTGAATCAAGAAATTGCCAATACAGGAATGATTGTTAGGGGTTATACCCAACAAGTGGAAAAATTTGCACAAGAAAGGATTTCATCTAGTTTTGCAGAACTTTATAAAACAAGTATTCCATTTGTATTGTTGTGCATTTTCACGGGATTTATTTTTAGAGAAAGAAGGACGAAACAGGTACTTCAACCGGTAAAATCGCCGGTTATCGAATAGGTATAATAGGGGGGAGCAAGGATGGAGGTAATAAAAGCATTAAATTTGGGTCTGCGGTTTCTAATAGAAATATTAGCACTAGTCATCTATGGATATTGGGGTTTCCATGTTTCTAAGGGAACAGTTATGAAATACTTCTTAGGCATCGGCATTCCCTTGCTGGTAGCGGTTATCTGGGGAATGTTTGGCTCCCCTAAGGCACCCTACGGCCTGACCGGAACCCCATATCTTCTGTTTGAACTCATTATTTTTGGTTTGCCGGCAGTTGCCTTGTTCTTTAGCGGAAAACAAACATGGGCCATTCTCTACGCGGTGGTCACGGTGATTAATCTCGTTTTAATGAAGATTTGGCATCAATGAAAGAAAACAGCCCAGGCATTGAATGCCGGGCTGTTTTTTCTATTTAGCAGCAGCGCGAAACCTTACCGCCTTTTGCGTTGTATCGGGCATCCTGGGCCTCGCAGAAAAATTCCTTCCGGGACTTAACGGGTTCTCCAGGATGATGTGATTCCATATGGGCAACGTAAGTTTCGTAGCTTGGTACTCCCACCAGCAAGCTTAGAAATTGCTTGCGGTAGAAGTTGATTTTTCTTAACCTATCCAACATATTTCTTCAAATCCTCTCCGGTGCGCGGTACATATGGCGTTTCGTGCAATGACAATTTGGTGCCCTTTAATACCTTAAACCAAATGCGTATAGCTGAGATTAACACGACAATGACAACAATCATGAAAATGCCGGTAAGAGCGGCATCGACATAGTCGTTAATCAAAACCTGCTTCATTTGCGCTGCAGAGGTTGCCGGTGCCAGAACTTTTCCATCGTCGTAAGCCTCTTTGAAAATCTTGGCGTGGGATAGGAAGCCGATCTTCGGGTTCTCGTGGAATAGTTTTTGCCAGCCCGCGGTCAATGTTACAATCAGCAACCAAGTGGTTGGCAGTAAAGTAACCCAAGTGTATGCTTTTTTGCCCATTTTAAAGAGAACAGTTGTCCCAAATAGCAAGGCGATACCCGCTAACATTTGGTTGGCGATTCCAAACAGCGGCCATAGCGTATTGATGCCGCCTAACGGGTCAATAACCCCTTGATACAGGAAGTAACCCCAAAATAAAACGCATAGGGCAGTCGCAATAATATTTGGTATTAACGCCTCGGTTTTGGCAAACGGCTTATAAACAGTACCAATCAAATCCTGAATCATAAAGCGGCCGACACGAGTACCCGCATCAATCGTTGTCAGAATGAACAGCGCTTCGAACAGAATCGCAAAGTGATACCAGAAAGCCATCAGTGCCTTGCCGCCAATCACACTTGAAAAAATAACCGCCATCCCGATGGCAAGTGTCGGCGCACCCCCCGTTCTTGACAGGACGGTCGCTTCACCGACATCCTTGGCAATCATTGATAAATCCTGGGGAGTGACCGTAAAGCCCCAGCTTGAAACAACAGAAGCTGCTTGGGCAACATCTGTACCGATTAATGCAGCTGGGCTGTTGATGGCAAAGTAAATTCCTGGATGCAGGACACACGCTGCGATCATCGCCATGACAGCAACGAAAGACTCAGTTAGCATGGCCCCATAACCAATCGGACGGGCGTGAGATTCAGTTTCGATCATTTTCGGTGTAGTACCGGAAGACACGAGAGCGTGGAATCCGGAAACCGCACCACAGGCAATTGTAATAAATAGGAACGGGAACAGGTTCCCGGCAAATACAGGACCAGTGCCATCAATAAACTTTGTTACAGCAGGCATTTCTAGATTTGGTGCGACAACGATAATTCCTACCGCAAGCCCAAGAATGGTCCCTACTTTTAAGAAGGTACTTAAATAATCACGCGGTGCAAGCAACAGCCAAACAGGTAAAACGGAAGCAACAAACCCATAAATGATCATCATTATGGCAATTGCTTCACCTTTGAAGGTAAACATTGCGGCCAATGTTGGATTTTCTGCAACGGTTTGGCCAAAAATTAAGGAAAGAACCAGTAAAACAATACCGATAATCGAAGCCTCACCAACACGGCCAGGGCGGATAAACCGCATATAAACTCCCATTAATATGGCAATCGGAATCGTTGCCGCAATGGTGAACATTCCCCAAGGGCTTCCGACGAGAGCTTTGACAACAACAAGTGCTAAAACGGCTAATAAAATAATCATAATTCCTAAAATGCCAATCATCGCAATAATGCCGGTTACCTTGCCCATCTCATCTTTGATCATTTCACCTAGTGATTTACCGTTCCGGCGCATCGAGGCAAACAGGATCACAAAGTCCTGAACAGCCCCAGCCAAAACCACGCCGACCACAATCCACAGTGTTCCTGGCAAATAGCCCATTTGCGCTGCCAAAATCGGGCCGACTAATGGACCGGCGCCGGCAATCGCGGCAAAATGGTGGCCAAACAACACCCATTTGTTAGTCGGAACATAGTCCTTCCCGTCATTATGTATTTCTGCTGGTGTTTTCCGTTTATCATCTAACTGAAAAACTTTTTGTGCGATAAACTTGCTGTAAAAACGGTAAGCGATGGCATAAACGGAGACAGCGGCTGTTAACAGCCAAATGGCATTGATGCTTTCGCCTCTGTTTAAGGCCATGATTCCAAATCCAACTGCGCCGAGTGCGGAGATTACTCCCCACAGTAGAATAGATTTTAACGCTTTCAAACAAATACCCACCTCTCATTATAGTATGGCAATATTATATTTCATTATTCGGAAAATTCAAACAGCATTTTTTACTAATTTATGAAAATATTCCGAAGTTTTTTATTAAAATGGGAAAGTCGTCTCCTCATTGCTCTAAGGGCTTGTTTTACTATAAACTAGGTATCAAACGTTCAATGTAATAGTGGTGAGATGAATGGAGTTTTCAAAGGATAATACATATGAAATAATGGAGGTCTGTTTGCTGGCCGGGAAGATCATCCTGCAAAGCGGCGGGGAGACGTACCGGGTCGAGGATACGATGATGCGGATGGCAGCAGCGCTGGGGATTGAAAACTCCCACAGCTATGTGACTCCGACTGGGATTATTTTTTCCGCAGAAGGGGAGGAGCCAACCAAGACAAAATTAATCAGAATCTCGGAGCGGTCAACAGACCTTGAGAAGGTTGCATTGGTCAACAGCATATCAAGGAAAATCTCCAGCGGGGAGATCGGGCTTATTGAAGCAAAGAGGCAGTTGAAACAGCTTGAGGATCTGGACCTTACCTTTCCGTTGATGTTGCAGGTCGCTGCGGCATCACTGGCAACCGGCTGCTTCATGATTATGTTTAAAGGTGTTTGGGCAGATTTTTTTCCAGCAATGATTTCAGGCGGGGCAGGCTATATGAGCTTTATCTACTTTCATCGCTTTGTCCCAATCAAGTTTTTTTCAGAATTTCTGGCAGCGTTTGTTATTGGACTGGTATCTTTAATTTTTGTAAAAACGGGCCTGGGTCAGCAGCTGGATAAGATTATCATCGGGTCGGTGATGCCGCTCGTTCCCGGTTTATTGCTCACCAATGCCATTCGGGATTTGATGGCCGGGCACTTGGTGTCCGGATTGTCAAAAGGGGCTGAGGCATTTTTAACGGCTTTTGCCATCGGAGCGGGCATTGCAGTGATTTTAAATTTTGTGTGATTGAGGGATGAAAAGTGGAAGTTTTGGCTCAAGCGATAACTAGCTTTATCGCGACCAGCGCCTTTGGTATCCTGTTTAACGCGCCAAATGAAACTTTGGTAAAATGCGGTTTGATTGGCATGGGCGGTTGGTTAATTTACTTTCTTCTGAATGGTTACTTAAATGACGCCGTGACGGCCACTTTGGCTGCCACCGTTTTTATCGCTGTTCTCAGTCATGAATTGGCTAAGCGCTTTAAAACCCCGGTAATTATTTATAGTGTGGCCGGCATTATTCCGCTAGTTCCAGGCGGTCTGGCATATGAAACCATGAGAAATTTCGTGGAGAATGAATATAACACGGCCCTTGGTTCAGCGGCAAAGGTGCTGATGCTAGCTGGATCGATTGCCTTTGGTCTGGTCTTGTCGGAAGTTATTAATCAAGTGATTCGAAAAATAGCGAAGCGGAAAGCGGGGCAATGAATTGGCGAAGGCAGAGGGGATGTCCCTCTGCCTTCTTTGCTTTCATCTATTTGTGTGATGGTAACTTGGTTGCTGCAAGTTCCATAAGCTTTCTTAATGTAAAAATTATAAATATCGTTTTAAACGAATAGCCGCGGTACATTTTTTCCACTGTAGGTTTTAAACCTAAACGATGTAAGCCCTACCTCTCCTACATCCTCACGGCTCCGAGGCCGCTCCAGTGTGAATAAGTCTTTCCGAAAAAACATTAGTGGAAAGCCAGAAAAAAATTCCTACATTATAATCCATAATCATCTTCAAGTTACCAAAATGTAAAGCACAATTAATAATAATACACCTTATTTTTGAATATGTCAACAAAGATATTTGGAATTCTATTAACAGGAAAATCCGAATAATGAATAGAAGATATGTTCATGAAGGAAATAGAAATGGAGGGGGATAAATTGGAAGGCTTTATCTATAAATATTATGATGGTCTCGGTTTGGCTGAGTTAATCAAAAACAAAGAATTGCAGCCGAAGGAAGTGCTCCGCGAAGCGATAAAAACAATCGAACAGCATAATCCATCTTTAAATGCGGTCATTAATAAATTTTACGAAAAAGCGGAAAAACAGGCAGAGACAATTGAGTTAGCGGGGACCTTTGCCGGTGTACCGATGCTTTTAAAAGATATCGCACAGGAAATTGCTGGGGAGAAAATTACTTATGGGTCGAAGGCGTTTCAAAAATATCGGGCCCAGTCCGATTCGGAATATGTTAAACGGGTGCGAAACACAGGAGCAGTGTTTGTCGGTCAAACCAATGTACCGGAGTTTGCATTAATGGGTATCACGGAACCTGCCGTTTACGGGCCAACTCGTAATCCCTGGAATTTGGAACACACGCCCGGGGGCTCAAGCGGCGGTTCTGCCGCAGCGGTTGCCAGTGGTATGGTTCCGATTGCAGGAGCGAATGATGGCGGCGGATCGATTCGGATACCCGGAGCCTACTGCGGTCTGTTCGGGATGAAGCCGACAAGGGGGCGGACACCGGTTGGACCGAAATATGGTAGAAACTGGCAGGGTGCTTCGGTGGATCATATTTTGTCAAGGTCGGTACGCGACAGTGCAGCCATGCTGGATGAAATCAGGATTTTCGAAAAAGCTGCCGCCTTCCACGCACCGCCATTTGAAGGTTCGTATCTTGAAATGGCCCAGACACCACCAATTAGAAAGCTAAAGATTGCCTTTTCAGTTCGTTCGCCGCTTCGCGCGGAAGTCCAGGCAGAGTGCATGGAGGCCGTTTACAAGACAGCTCAGCTTCTGGAATCAATGGGTCATCATGTTGAGGAAGTGGATGCACCTGTGGACGGAAGGAAAATTGCCAAGAGCTATTTAACGATGTACTTCGGCGAAGTTGCGGCGGCGGTTGCCTCATTAGAGGGGGTATTGGGAAGAAAGGCCGTAATGAACGATGTCGAGCAGACTACCTGGATTTTGGGTCTGGTCGGGAAGGCGACGTCGGCGGAGGAAGTAGTTTTAAGCATTCGCGAATGGGATTATGCCGCGATTGTGATGGAGACGTTTCATGAAACCTATGACTTCTATATGACACCAACTACCGCGTTTCTTCCGGCAAAAATTGGCGAGCTTGAGCCTAAGAAGTCGGAACAGCTGGCGATGCAGGTCACCGGTAAACTGTCCATGGGCGGTCTATTGAAAAAGGTCGGGATTGTCGAACAGGTGGCCGAAAACAACTTAATGCGTACGCCATTTACCCAGTTGGCGAATTTAACTGGCCAACCGGCGATGACCGTACCGTTGCATCTAACAGCGGACGGATTTCCAGTGGGGGTCCAATTCATGGCGGCAAGAGGCAGAGAGGATTTGCTATATTCATTGGCAGGACAGCTGGAACTAAGCGATTTATGGGTGCCGGTTGAGAGGAATCCGATGTATTAGGTAGCTCTGCATATCAAAGTACCCCTTTTGACTTGCTGGATTCTTTGAAAAGTAATTGGGTATCCCCTAATGGTGTAGAATTCAAGTTTACCGGAAACAATCGCTCAGACGTTTTGTTGAAAATTGCACAAACATTTCCCAACATTATTTTTTTAGCAATGAAGGAAAGGGGAAGTTTTTGTCGTATATTATCGATAATACGATTGTTTCTTCGGAGGAATGACCATGCTGGCAGAAAAACTTCTTTTGCAATCATTAATTGTACTTGCACCTGTTCTGCTTTGCAGTGCTTCACCTGACCATAAGCAAAAATGGAATACCCCTTTTTATTTTGGTTTATTCTATAGCGCTTCGGCGATGGCCTGCATGATTTTTCTTTATTCGAACTATGGTCAGAACTGGGATCTTCGCTATGCACCATTGCTATTGGCGATTTTCTACGGGGGTCCGGTTGCCGGTGCAATGGTCATTGCCTCCATCATCGGAATGCGTCTGTTAATCGGCGGAGAAGCCGTTGTTTTTGCCATTGTCGGCTGTCTGCTTACAGCCATTGTTCCTTTCCTGCTTAGGAAAAAATTTTGGAATGTGACTTCCAATAAACGGGTGTTTTTAACGTTATTAGCAGGGGGCTGGTCGTTGGTTTTATGCTATTTTTCGTTATCGGCTTATCATTATGTAAAGGGCGATATTTTTAAATTTTTTATACATATCCCGGATTTACTTCTGTTTGCCCTGATTTATACGTTAGCTTTAGTCCTTGCTGCCAAGCTTAATGAAGGGCTAATCGAAAGACGCGAATTACGGAAGGAAATCCAGCGGGCGGAAAAGTTAAATACATTGGGAGAGCTTGCGGCATCGATTGCCCATGAGGTTCGCAATCCATTAACGGTGGTTAAGGGGTTCCTGCAATTAATGCATCAGGAGGAAAATGAGAAAAATCACGAGTATCTATCTCTTGTGTTAAGTGAGTTAGGCAGAGCAGAATCCATTATTAATGACTACTTGAATTTTGCCAAACCCCAATTTGAGAAACTGGAAGTATTTCAATTGAAGAATATTTTATCGGAAGTTGTAATGCTTCTGGAACCTTTGGCGGTAAAACAAGGGGTTCAACTGGAGAGCTCTTTTGACAGTTCTGATTTTTCATTATACACGGATCGTAATCAATTGAAACAGGCACTTGTCAACATTATCAAAAATGCCATTGAAGCAACACCAGAAGGCGGGATGGTCATGATTCATACGGCGTCCAATCAATATCATGCATCTGTATTGATTGCAGATACCGGCAAAGGAATGACACCAGAACAATTATCAAGGATCGGGACGTTGTTTTATACCACTAAGGATAAAGGTACTGGCCTTGGTACATCGGTTTCTTTAAGAATTATTGAAACCATGAACGGAAGGGTAGCTTATGATAGCAAGCCTGGAGTAGGAACAAAGGTAACGTTGACGCTGCCTGCAGGAAAAAAAGAAGAATTGGCAGGCTAACCTAAATAATGTCTAAAAAATGGTATTGGTTTTCTCCAATACCATTTTTATTTTTGATTTAATAATATTTTGTATAATAATTTTATTTCGATTTCAAAGTGAGAATAGTGTTTTTTTAGTTAGAATTCTAATGATTTTTCTATTTCCAATATTTAATTATAAAAAATATATTGATTTTCTAATAAAAAGATTATATTATTTCGATATAAATTTCAGTATAGACTTTCTTTTCAGAATATTATAAACATGGGGGTTTAATAAATGAATCTATTTAGAAAAAAGACAATCCAAGCCCTCATCCATGAGGCCGGAAATAAAGGTATTACATTAAAAAAGGATTTGGGGGCATTTGACCTGACAATGCTCGGTATTGGCGCGATCGTGGGAACGGGAATATTCGTTGTCACTGGTGTCGCGGCTGCTGAACACGCTGGGCCTGCCCTTATTATCTCGTTTATCTTATCGGGATTAGCCTGTATTTTTGCCGCCCTTTGTTATGCGGAATTTGCCTCCACCGTTCCGGTTTCGGGCAGTGCCTATACGTACAGCTATGCCGTCTTCGGTGAAATCATCGCCTGGATGCTGGGGTGGGTGTTGATTCTTGAATACGGACTTGCTTCATCAGCGGTGGCTAGCGGATGGTCTGGCTATTTTCAGGGGCTCTTGTCAGGGTTTGGGATTCACCTTCCCAAGGCAATCACGAGTGCATACAATTCTACTGAAGGGACTTTCGTCGATGTTCCAGCCATCGTTATTATGGTGATTATTACATTCCTGCTGACGCAAGGTGTGAAAAAATCAGCCCGATTCAATGCCATCATGGTTATCATAAAGTTGGCCGTAGTCATGCTCTTTATCGGAGTGGGTGTTTGGTACGTGAAGCCTTCAAATTGGACGCCGTTTATGCCGTTTGGTTTTTCTGGTGTGGCAACAGGTGCGGCAACTGTTTTCTTTGCCTATATTGGTTTTGATGCGGTAGCCACTGCCGCTGAAGAAGTAAAACGGCCTCAACGTGATATGCCAATCGGAATCATCGCATCATTATTAATTTGTACGATTTTATATATTGTTGTTTCAGCGATTTTAACTGGAATTGTTCCTTATACTGACCTTAATGTAAAAAATCCGGTTTCGTTTGCCTTAAACTATATTCATCAGGATTGGGTTGCCGGCTTTATATCGATTGGCGCGATTACCGGAATCACGACAGTATTGCTAGTTTTGGTTTACGGACAATCCCGTTTATTCTATGCGATCAGCCGTGATGGACTATTGCCCAAGGTATTTACGAAAGTCAGTAAAAAGAAGCAAACACCAGTTGTGGGCTCTTGGATCACTTGTGCGCTTGTAGCGTTTTTTGCCGGGGTACTGCCGCTGAACAAATTGGCTGAACTCGTGAACATTGGTACATTGTTCGCCTTTATGACTGTTTCAATCGGCATTTTGTTTTTGCGAAAAAATAAAACTGTAAAATCTGGCTTCCGTGTACCGTTAGTTCCATGGATCCCGATTCTGGCCTTCTTATTCTGCGGGTATTTGGCATTGCAGCTGCCGGCATTGACATGGATCAGCTTCAGCGTATGGCTAGTGTTTGGATTGGTTGTCTACTTCACATATGGACGCAAGCATTCGACATTGAACCAGGCCGGAGAGCAATTGAAAAAAGCCAGCTAACATCTAAACAGGGAGTTTCTCCATATGGAGGGGCTCCTTATTTTTTTCCCAATAAAATATTTGTCGAAAAAAATCGATTAATATGTAACAGTTTTTTAAAAAAATGGTAGAATAGTATGAGAAACATAAAACTAATTTAATGTTGTGAAAAGTATCCAGGGTTAAGGAGCTACAAACATGAAAGAAGGTAAGAACAGTCCAAAGCTAATTTTCGAAGAAAAAAAGGCGATAACATTATTACTGTCATTATTCTATTTGTTTTATTTCACCTATGAAATATTTTGGTATTTTATCTTGCCTAAGTATACAGACTATGGTGCATCACATTTACTTAATGATGGGCTAGGATATTGGCTTTATTTTTTCATTATAATGTTATTGCCTATTTCGTTAACATTTATTAAAAAAGGAAACCCATATATAGTTAAATATATTTTGCTATTTGGGTTTATTCTTTTCGACGGCATAAATAGCTTCTTAGTTTATTTTGGGTCTTCCCAATCGTTTGCGTCAGGAAATATTGTCGAGTTATTGTTTGTATTCTTTTCACCTGTATTTGTAAATAAACAATATTATTGGTCTGTAACCTTTGGACTACTAGGCCGGTACTTGTTATTAGGATTAATCCTACAAGATGGAAATGTTATGTCGCCGATGCTAGGCATAATCATTTTATGCGGGATTGCATTCATCCTTTTAATTAGATTTTTTTCTTATATTAAATCATTAACAAATGTTTATGAGGAACTGCATCAAAAAGAAAAACTGGCGGTTATCGGACAAATGGCTGCAGCAGTAGGACATGAAATCCGCAACCCGCTAGCATCGCTAAAGGGATTCACCCAGTTGCAATTGGAAGCGAATCCGGTAGCTAATGAATATTATCCAATTATGATTCAAGAAATTGACCGGATTAATGCGATCGTTGACGATTTGATGTATCTTGGAAAACCAAGAGAGCCCAAATATGAAAAAGCCAATATTGAACAGATTATCAATTATACGTTATCACTGACAAATCATCAGGCTGTTGAAAATGGTGTAACTGTTGAAACGATCAAAAGAGAACCAATCCCAATAGTTGATTGTGATGAAGGTCGGCTAAAACAGTTATTTATTAATCTAATAAAAAACGCAATCGAGGCAATGCCAGATGGAGGCAGGGTCAGAATCTATATTCAGGTTCTAGATAATAAAAAATTAGGAATTTCTATTGAGGATGAAGGTCCCGGAATTTCTAAAGAAAGCATTAATAATTTATTTGAACCTTTTTACACGACTAAAAAGGATGGTACTGGATTAGGGTTAATCGTGTCGCATCAAATTGCAAAAGACCATAATGGTGACTTAAAGATAGCAAGTGAACAAGGAAAAGGAACAAAGGTCATCATTTCATTACCAATCACTCAAAGGAAATAGAGGAAAAAATTGTTCTTCAATTATACAAAATTCCTCAAAATAAAATGTTTCAAGGGGTTTCTACATGAGATATAATGTAGAGGAACAACGATAATTGTAACTTTAGGAAAAAAGCTTTCGTCTATTTAAAAGGGAAATGTGTATTTTTTACACTCGGAGGGTCAAATGATTCCACATGAAGAGCAACGAACCGTTAAATGGTTTTTAATATCTTTCTATATTATTTTGTTTGGCTATGACATTTTTTATTACTACTTTTTACCTATTTATATTTCGCACGAAAAACCTGGCTTACCTGGCAATTATTGGTATATTAATTATATTGTATTATTATTGCTTATTTTAGTAATGTTGTATATTAGTAGGATAAATAAGCAGTTTTTAATAAAATATGTGTTTTTTATCGGCTATTTACTAACTGCTTTTACGGTTGATATCATAACATATTATGGAACAGCAGATGAATATTTCAGTGGGAATGTTGTAGAGGTATTTTTAATTTTGTCATTACCTCTTTTCCTGAATACAAGGTACTTTTGGTTGGTGAGTCTGGGGGTTACTGTAAAATACCTTTTAACTGGTATAATACTACAAACATCGTATGTGATATTACCAATTATATTGTTTTTAATATTATCTACAATGTCATATTTCCTCCTTTCTCGGTTTCAAGGATATGTCAAAGCAATTAGTGATTCTTATGATAATCAGTTACAAGGGATTGTAAAAGGGGTTATTGCTACTTTAGAATTAAAAGACCCTTATACAAGAGGTCACAGCGAACGGGTTGCTAATTATGCATTAATGTTAGGACAAGAAATAGGTAAGCTATCAAAAGAAGAACAAAAATCTTTTTATTATGCTTGCTTATTGCATGATATCGGTAAGGTTCATATTCCGGATTCGATCTTAATGAAGCCTGGGAAACTTACGAAAGAAGAATTTGAAATAATCAAGCTCCATCCTGTTGTCGGAGCGGATGCAGTAAAAAATGTGGACGGAATAAAAGATAGTATCTGTGTTATACAATCCCACCATGAACGCTGGGATGGTAATGGGTACCCAGATAAATTAAAGGGAAACCAAATACCATTACTTGCAAGAGTAACTGCTATTGCAGATGCTTTTGATGCGATGACCTCTTCAAGGTCTTATCGTGCTGCATTGCCAGTTGAAGAAGCATATCAACGCATTATCGAAGGAATGGGTTCCCAATTTGATCCAATGTTGGTTGAAGAGTTTAAAAAGGTATTTCCAGCTTGGGTCAAATTTCATCAAACATATCCATGGCAACAGGAAATGAACATGAAAAGGAGGTGGACACATGAAAATCCGTAAACTTAAGAAAGTAAAAACAACTTGCTGGTGGTGTCCTTTTGTTGGAGTCAGACCATAGGAAAGTTAGGATGCTAGTCTTTTGCTAGCATCCTTCTTTATGTAAAAAAATAAACGTAAAAAAGGTGTTAACATGAACATTACACTCGAATCAAAACTAAGATTGATTCCTCTCGAAATTCGCAAGGACAAAAAACATTATATTGTTGAGGATATTGCGTCGGGTGAGTTCTATGAAATGCCTGAGGTGTGTATTGATGCCATTCACCTCATTGAAGATGGTGTTAGTCTGGGAGATATCGAGCGGCAGCTGAAAGAGAAATTTCCTGAGGAAGAAGTGGATCTTATTGATTTTGCCAATCAGCTTTTGGAACTGCAACTGGTTGCCGAAGTTGATGGGATCAAAGTAGAGATTCGGGAAAAGCAGCAGGACCGTCTTGGCTTTTTGGGGATTTCACCAAAGTTGGGAAAATTCTTTTTTAATAAGGTAACAATGATGCTTTATGCTGTGTTATTTGCTATCAATATACTCTTATTTATCTTAAAACCGGAGTTATTTCCTCATTTTAAGGATATTTTTGTGTTCGATTTGATGGTATTTAATATCCCTGCTTGGATGGTGTTATCGGCTGTTTTGGTCATGATCCACGAGTTTGGCCACATATTGGCGATGCGCAGTTTTAATCTCCCGACTAGGCTGGAGATTGGGCACCGGTTAATCCTGGTTGTACTGGAAACAGACATGGCACAGGCTTGGAGACTACAGTCAAAGGATCGGAATATTTTATATCTTGCAGGGCTTTGCTTTGATTCCGCCATACTTTTTCTTGCTTTGGTTGGGCAGCTGATTTTTCCAGAGGAATCAGGGATTTTCCTTAGTTTCCTGAAGCTTGCTGCATTAGACACCTTAATCCGGATGGTCTATCAGTTCTGCATTTATATGAAAACAGACTTGTATTATGTGTATGAAAATGTATCCGGCGCTTATAATCTGATGGAAAATGCCAATCAGGCAATCAGAAGCAAGTTCACATTTTTAAAAGCGGACAATCAATCAGAGGTAGTATTTGCCGGAGAACAAAGGACTGTTTTTACCTATACCATTTTTTATTTTATCGGTGTCGGGCTGACAATCCTGCTGTTTTTCGGCTACTATATCCCCCAATTAGTATTTGCGATGACTAGGATCAATCATTGTTTTGGCTACGGACCATCCAACCATCATTTCTGGGACGCAGCCTTGTCAACACTTCAATTATTAATCGGGGTGCTGCTTCTGCTATATTCCTGGCGAAAAAAGTACGCAAAAAGGCAAATGTGACAAACCTATGTCAAATTTTGAATATCTAAGGGTTTTTTCCCCTAAGGATGGGGGAGTTCCCCGATAAAGATAACACTTCCGTTTTACTTACAATAAGAGTAAGAAAACGGAAGTGTTATTTTTTTGGAGGAGGAGCTCTAATGCAAGCAACTAATAAAATGCAAGTTAATGCAGCTGCGAATACAAAGAGCACAGTTAATGATGCGTTTGCTTCGAAATTTGCGAAATCAATGTTTTTATCAGTCACTGGACTAGCGATTTTAGTGTTTATCGGCACAAGAATGTTTACCCATATCGACTTGAATCTTTATGGATATATGGTAGGAACGCTTACTTTCCTCGGTGGGTTCTTTTATCGCTTTATCTCCTGGGGTGAACGGCCGCCAACCAAACTCATAATTAAAAAAGGACTAAAGCTGCTTTTTAGAAAAAGCACAGCGAAAACAGCTGTTAATCACTTGGCGATTTATGACTTCATCAAAAAGCGGGGCTTCTATCGCTGGATGCAGCACATTTTGATCGGTTGGGGCTGCGTGCTTGCCTGCTTAGTAACCTTCCCACTGGTTTTCAGCTGGATGTACTTCACAATGGAAGACAACGGCTACTACACGGTGGTTGTAATGGGAATGAATTTGATCAATATCAAAGCTGATGGAATCATCGCTTGGTTCTCCTATAACGCATTAAACATCTCAGCGATCATGGTTATTACCGGTGTCTGCATGGCACTTTACCGCCGGATGAAAAATATGCAGGCAAGAGCGGAACAAAAATTTATGTACGACTTCCTGCCGCTTTATTTGTTGTTATTGATTTCAGTCACTGGACTGTTACTGACTGTTCAAAATGTATTTTTACACGGCTGGATGCAGCCGCAAATGTCACTGATTCACCAATTCTCAGTCATTGTGACCCTAATCTACTTGCCGTTCGGTAAGCTTGCCCATATCCCATTCCGTCCAATGAGCGTGCTGGCAAGAAACTACCGTGAACACTACGGGGAACAGCATATGAAAGAATGTAAGGTTTGTGGGGAGCAATTTGTTTCAGTAGAACAATCAACTGACGTTATCAATGTCTTGGGCGTCAATAGCATGGAATTTAACATGGAAGATGGTTTCAATCTTGCTGAACTTTGCCTGCCATGCCGCAGAAAGTACCGTATCGCAAGATTCTCGGGAATTCCGACCCACCAAGTCAAGGTCAAGGAGGCAAACCAAAATGCAAGAGGTTAATTTTAAAAACGCGAGAGACCGGTTCTTTAAAGAGATAGAAAATGTAAATCATCCAGATGAAACGTTAGTCAAGACCCACTGCAGCTATTGCGCGATGCAGTGCGGGATGAACTTAAGAGTGAATACGAAAACCAATAAGATTATTGGGGTTGAGCCTCGTTACGATTGGCCGGTTACATTAGGTAAAATGTGTCCAAAAGGCGTTACGGCTTACCAGCAGGTAAACCACCAGGATCGTATCCTAAAACCGCTAATTCGCGATGATAAATCATTAAAAGGCACGAACAAAGGATTCCGTGAAGCCACTTGGGAAGAGGCCTATGACTTAATTGTCAGCAAGTTTAAAGGACTGCAAGAGCAATATGGAAAAGATTCAATTTCCGTCTATAGCGGAGTGTCCATGACAAATGAAAAATGCTACCTGACAGGGAAGTTTGCCCGCGTTGGTCTTCAAACTCGGTATATCGATTATAATGGACGTTTCTGCATGGCGAGTGCGGCAGGTGGACTGAACCGTTCTCTTGGAATCGACCGTGGTTCTACAGTTCCTTGGACAGATGTACATGAAACTGACTGTGTCTTCTTGGCTGGCAGTAATACAGCAGAATGTCACCCAACTTCGATGTTCCGTATTTGGGCGGTTCAAGAAAGAGGGGGCTATGTGATCGTAGCAGACCCGCGGGAAACTCCGATCGCAAGAAGAGCGGATCTTCATCTTGATTTGAGACCAGGTACAGACTTGGCGTTAGCAAATGGTATTTTGAATCAGCTTATCAAAAATGGTTATGTGGATGAAGAGTTCGTAACAAATCATACTAACGGTTTTGAAGAAACAAAGAAGGTAGTAGAAGATTTCACACCTGAGTATACAAGTCAAATCACGGGTGTGGCACCTGAAAAAATTATCCGTGCTGCAGAAATTTACGGAAAAGCGCCAAATGCAATCGTTATGTTTGCACGGGGGATTGAGCAGCAGGTTAAAGGGGTAGACAACGTTTCTGCCTATACGAATATGGCCCTTGTAACTGGGAAAATTGGCCGCTCTAAATCTGGGGTTGCCACGATTACAGGACAAGGAAACGGTCAAGGCGGCCGCGAACATGGACAAAAAGCAGACGCGCTTCCAGGCTATCGCAAAATTGCTTATCCGGAGCATGTGGAATATATCTCCAAGGTGTGGGGAATCCAGCCAGAAGAAATGCCAAAAGAGGGTGTTTCTGCTTATGAAATGTTCGGGTTAATGGAGCAAAAGACCATCCGTGCTTTATACCTTTTATGCTCTAATCCTGCCGTTTCGGCCCCTAATCTAAATTATGTACGTGAACAGATGAAAAACTTAGATTTCATGGTATGTGTTGATTTTTATCTTTCTGAATCTGCAGAGTTTGCCGATGTCATTCTGCCAACCACTACTTGGGCGGAGGATGAAGGAACAACCACTAATGTCGAAGGCCGTATCATCAAAATTAACCAAGCTCAAAAACCACTTGGTGAAGCAAAGCCTGACTGGCAAATTCAAATTGAAATTGCTGAACGCATGGGCCGCGGCAACTATTTTTCGCACTTAAAAAGTGCCGAAGATATCTTTAATGAACTGCGTGTTGCTTCTAAAGGTGGAGTAGCTGATTATTACGGGGTTACTTGGGAAAAAATTGAAAAACAAGACGGCGTATTCTGGCCTTGTAAAGAGGAAAATGATCCTGGGACACCGCATTTATTCTTGGATAAGAAATTTTATCATCCAGATGGTAGAGCAAAGATCTTTGCATTGCCTTACAGACCTCCAGCAGAGGAACCGGATCAGGAATATCCGCTCCGTTTAACTTCTGGACGTGTAGTATACCACTACTTGTCGGGCAATCAAACGAGAAGAATTCAATTTTTGCGTGATATGTGTCCGGATCCATTTGTAGAAGTACATCCGGAAACAGCAGAAAAATATAATATCAATCACGAAGAAAATGTCCGTTTATATACAAGAAGAGGCGAGGCTGTTTACAAGGTGAAAATCACCGAAGCGATTCGCAAAGATACCGTTTTTGTTCCGTATCACTGGGGACATGATGAATCTATTAATCTACTGACCATTGGTGCACTTGATCCGATCTCTCGGATGCCGGAATTCAAGGCTTGTGCCGCACAGATTGAAAAACTTGAAATGAAGAAGGTGCAGTAAAGTGGTAAAAAAGAGGTTATATCTTGAACTTGAAAACTGTATCGGGTGCCGTTCTTGTTTAGCAGCCTGCACGCAGTGCGGAGGGCACGAAGAGCGTAACCGCAACTATGTATACGATGTGAACCCGCTTGTTAACCGTCAAACGATGCCATTAATGTGCCTTCACTGTGTGAATCCGGCATGTGCAAGAAGCTGTCCTGCCCAGGCGATCCAAATTCACGAAACAGGAGCTGTCCTGTCTGCTCTTGTGGAAAAGTGTATCGGCTGCCAAAACTGTACCATTGCCTGCCCTTATGGAATACCGAAGTTCGATACAGAGCAGAATTTAATGTATAAGTGCGACCTTTGCATTGACCGCACAAAGGATGGTATTCCGCCAATGTGCGCGAGTGTATGTCCGTCTAATACACTTCAGTGGTTAACAGATGAAGAAATCGAAGCAAAACAAAAGCAATTTAACCTGGATAATGGTAAGTGGGTAACAAGCATGCCATATTTAGAAGGCGAAACTAACGTACGAGTGAATCTCCCTGGAATCCTGCAGGGCGTCACTAAACTGTTCTAGGAGGGATTACCATGAGCGATAAAAATAATAAAATCCCGTTCAATGAAGATAATTACACCCATAATATAAATCGAAACAATGAACGAAAGCTTGACCGCCGCGGCTTTATGAAGACATTGGTAGGGGCAGCCGGCGTGTTCGCCGTTTCCTCCCTTCCATGGGGGGTGCTGGCCGCTAAAGAACTGGGTGGCCTAGGTGACAAAAAATATCCGAAACAAAAAATTGCTGATTTGAACTCAGTTGCCGTTGGGGATGCGGTCGATTTTCACTTCCCTGGCGAACACGACAGCGCCATCCTGATCAGATTATCAGAGAAGAAATTGGTTGCTTACCAAAATGCATGTACCCACCTGCGCTGCCCAGTGTTCTGGCAAAAGGATGAAGGCGATTTGCTTTGCCCATGCCACCATGGAAAGTTTGATGTGGAAACAGGCGCACCTACTGCGGGACCGCCAAGACGACCGCTTCCGGAAATCCATGTAAAAGTAGAAAACGGCGTTGTTTATGCCGTGGGGGTGAAGCGGTATGAAGCGTAGTTATATCCCGGTTGCCCTTTTGCTCGCTGTCTTAATGTTGAATATTATTGCAACCCAGTACATGGTCCATCAATATTTTTATCAAAATTATACTAATACTATTATTGCCGCTGTCGTAAATGTGATTCTATTCCCGGTTGCTTTTCTGATTTACAAAAAAGGTGTGAATGTCAATGACTAGCGAAACCTATATCGATTTATGCTTTGTCCGTCAGCAGGCTGGGGATTTTTCCGGCGAAATCGAAGAATTGCTGCAAAAGTTGTTTGCCAAGAAGCGCTTAAATTGGTATCTCGAGGAGAAGGTCGTTGACGGGGCGGAAATGGTCATCGCCGAAATTAAGGGCATGAGTACATGGGAGTCAGAGGATGAAACAATTCAATTCATTGAGGATCATGCCGAGGACAAATTTTGGGATTACCTGCAGGGCTATAAAATGTTCATTTACCCTGTGAAGAAGGGATGTAATAGCTGTGGGGGCCATTAATCTTGAGGCAGTAAAAGAACGGTTTTCCGGCGCATCGGTGGAAATCGCGATTCTGGACCAAGAGGGCGGAGACCAGGCACCGGCCGTTCGAAAATCGATCCAAAAAGTTCAGCTTTGTCCTGATGGGACACATATCCGGCTTTACTTTGACCATATGTATTTTCTCGCCGTCCCATTATCCAGTCAGGTTAGCGAATCTGATCGCTTGTGGTCGGCGTATGACGCAGATAGCGGTTTAACCTATACAGTGAAAAAGGTTTAGGTCTTGTAAGAGTTCCTGACTTTTTTAATAAGAGGGATTGGAGGGCAGTCATGGATACATTGAAAATGAAGCAGAAAATAAATTCCTATATTATCGAATCGCAGGAAGAGGAAATCAAGCGAATTGCATTGGAGCTTCACGAAGGGGTCGGCCAAAACCTGTATAGTATTTTAACCGGGTTGCAATTTATCGAATCAGGGACACAAGAGCCGGTGATGAAAAATTATGTCCGTGAAATGGAAATGCTGATTGAAAAAACAATCCAGGAAATCAGGCTGCTTTCTGTTGAATTGCACCCGCCAGCCCTAACAACGTTAGGGCTGCTGCCAGCGATGAAAAGCTATATTAAATTATATACTTCCACATTTGGGATTCTAGTTGAGTTGGAGTCAGACGGAATCGAGAAACAGGTACCTGAGAAAGACAGGATTGCCGTGTTCAGGGTTTGCCAGGAGGCATTAATGAATATTGCCAAATACGCAGATACATCGAATGTAAAAATTAACCTTTTCTGGCAAAGGAACGAATTGAAAATCACGATTGATGACTTTGGCAAGGGATTTCAACCCATGGACCATCGCGATTCATCCGGCCTAGCCGCGATGAAGGAACGAATGCTTTTGGCTGGCGGACAGTGTGTGATATCCTCTAAAATAGGAGAAGGAACATCCGTAGAAATATCTCTTCCACTCAAATAGACATGAAAGGAGAGTTTATTTTTGATAAAAATCCTATTGGTAGATGATCACGCTGTCGTAAGAAGCGGGCTGAAAATGCTCTTGAATACGAATCCCGAAATCGAAGTGGTCGGTGAGGCCTCAGAAGGCAATGAAGGCATTAAGAAGGCACTGAAGCTAAAACCGAATGTGGTTGTCATGGACTTAAGCATGCCGCACGGGAAAGATGGGCTGTCTGCAACCCAAGAATTAAAGAAATTAATGCCTGAAGTAAATATTTTGATTTTAACGATGCACGATGATGAAGAGTATTTATTCCGAGCAATACAAGGCGGTGCATCCGGATGTATCTTAAAAAGTGCCCCGCATGACGAATTAATGTCGGCGATTGAATCGGTGGCCAGAGGCGATGCTTATCTTCACCCTTCGGCCCAAAAACGGCTAATGGAAGAATACTTATCAGGTATCAAGCATGATGAAAGTGATACGTATAATTTATTATCTGACAGGGAAAAAGAAGTGCTTACTTTGATTGCCAAAGGGTATTCCAACAAGGAAATTGCCGAACAGCTGGTCATCAGTGTGAAAACGGTGGAAACCCATAAAGGCAACCTGATGGAAAAACTGCAAATGAAAACCCGGCCGGAGCTCGTGGAATATGCCGTGAAAAAGGGGTTATTGGGTTATGGCATTTAAGGAGACGCACGACATGTCAGAACTAGGGGAACTCGACTCAGTGAAACAGGTTTGCGAGCAATTGAGGGAGCAAATTTCCTGCGATTTTGTTGGCCTTGCCATGCAGAATGAAGCAGGTCCTGATGTCAGATGGCATTATGCCTCCGGAAATTTGAATGATAAATACAAACGAATAACCGTCCGTTTCGGTAAAGGAATCGCGGGGAAGATCATTTCAAGCGGCAGTTCGATGATGATAGAAGAATTTCCTAACAACATCACAGGGAAAGTAACTGATTATCCCATCAATCTCGCTGAAAAACTTGTTTCCACCTATGCGGTCCCTTTATTTTTTAATGCCGTTCCTAAAGGAGTATTGCTTGTCGGAAAACGGGAGAAATACGTCTTTTCGGAGCAAGAGCAGGAAATCGTGCAAGATTCTGCTTCTCTATTGGAACAGCTACTTTTGGGGCATATTCTATGATACGGAGGATGGATATGAAATGGACAGGGATTTACGTCAGGCAAAAAGTGAACTGTTAGATTACAAATTTGCCCTCGATGCATCTTCGATTGTTGCCATCACCGATTCACGGGGGATTATTACATATGTAAATGATCAATTTTGCCATATTTCTCAGTATTCACGAGAGGAATTGCTGGGACGGGACCATCGTGTTGTCAATTCGGGGTACCATACGAAAGAATTCTTTCGGGAAATGTGGCGTACCATCGGGTCTGGAGAGGTTTGGAAAGGCGAGATTCGCAATAGGGCCAAAGATGGCACCTACTATTGGGTGGATACCACGATTGTCCCGTTTATGAATGATCACGGTAAGCCATATCAATATGTAGCGATTCGCTATGAGGTGACGGAAAGAAAACGGGTAGAGCAGGAATTGCAAGGAATGATGACGAGAATCATTGATGTTCAGGAGGAAGAGCGCAGGAGGTTGTCGCGGAATCTTCATGATGGGATTGGCCAAAATCTTTATAGTCATTTGATTACGATTAATCGCATGCTCGCTGAAATGGACCATCCACTGCTGCAGCAAATGCAGGAGGAGGCTACTCAATTAATCGAGGAAATTCGGCAAATATCTTGGGAACTAAGACCTTCTGTCCTTGATGATCTTGGGCTAGTTCCGGCAATCCGTTCATATCTATCACGGTTCTCCGACCATCATCAGATTGATGTTTATTTTGATTGTGTTTTAAATCGACGTCTGGATATCAGCATTGAATTGACAATTTATCGAATTATCCAGGAGGCATTAACGAATATTTGGAAGTATGCTGATGTCTCGGACGCTTCTGTCACCATCCGGGAAATGGATGATGCCGTCCGCGTGATGATAGAGGACAAAGGGAAGGGCTTTAATATGGAGACGCAGACCTCTGGAGTCGGCCTGTTCAGTATGGACGAACGGGCACGGTCGGTTGGCGGGCACCTGACGATAACTAGTTCACCAGGTAAAGGGACAAAAATTATTTTAGAGGTGCCAGTTACGATAGATAAATAAAAAAAACCAAGTCTGCTGCAGACTTGGTTTTTTTATTAAATCTTAAATGAACTCTTCAACGAAACAATTCGGTTAAATACTAGCTTATCTACGGTTGTTACCTTAGGGTCAACGTTGAAATAGCCGTGTCTGAAGAACTGGAACTTATCATGCGGCATGGACTCTTTCATGTTTGGCTCGACAAAGCCTTGCAGGATCTCAAGCGAATTTGGATTTACCTTATCAAGGAAAGTCTTGCCGTCGTCAGCATCTTCTTCGGATTCGTCCAAAATCAGTGGCTCATATAACCGGAACTCCGCAGGAACGGCGTGGGCTGCTTCCACCCAGTGAATTGTTCCCTTTACTTTTCTGCCGGTAAACCCAGTACCACTCTTAGTTTGCGGATCATAGGTGCAGCGTAATTCAACCACATTTCCGTCCGCATCCTTGACAACTTCTTCGCACTTAATGAAGTATGCATGCTTGAGACGGACCTCGTTCCCAGGGAAGAGGCGGAAGTATTTGCTTGGCGGATTTTCCATGAAATCATCCTGCTCGATGTAAAGCTCACGGGAGAAAGGAATTTTCCGCATGCCCATTTCTGGATTTTCCGGGTTGATTTCCGCATCCAAAAGCTCAATTTGCCCTTCAGGATAATTTGTGATAACGACTTTTAACGGGTTAATCACGGCCATTGTCCGCGGCGCTTTTAGTTTTAAATCCTCGCGAACGAAGTGCTCGAGCATTTGATAATCTACCGTAGCGTTATTTTTCGAAACGGCCGTTTCTTTTACAAATGTCCGAATCGACTCAGGGGTAAAGCCCTTGCGGCGCATACCGGAAATCGTCGGCATCCGCGGGTCATCCCATCCGTCCACAAAGCCTTCGTCAACAAGCTGCTTAAGCTTCCGTTTGCTCATCACCGTATTGGTCAGATTCAAGCGGCCAAACTCGATTTGCTGGGGCGTGTTTTCCATTTCACATTGTTCGACAACCCAGTTATAGAATGGGCGCTGATCCTCAAATTCTATTGTACAAATGGAGTGGGTCACACCTTCAATTGCATCCTCGAGCGGATGGGCAAAAGCGTACATCGGGTAAATGCACCATTTGTCACCGGTGTTATGGTGAGTCGCATGAGAGATTCGATAAATAACCGGGTCACGCAAATTGATGTTTGGAGATGCCATATCGATTTTAGCCCGCAGCACTTTTTCGCCATTGACAAACTCGCCGGCCCGCATCTTTTCAAACAGCTCGAGATTTTCTTCAATCGAGCGGTTGCGGAAAGGACTTTCCTTTCCAGGCTCTGTCAGCGTTCCCCGATATTCGCGGATTTGATCCGCACTCAAGTCATCAACATAAGCAAGTCCCTTATTAATTAACAGAACTGCCCGGTTGTACATTTCCTCGAAATAATTGGAGGCGAACTGTAAATTGTCCCATTCATAGCCGAGCCACTTAACATCCTCTTTAATCGAGTTGACGTACTCGATGTCTTCCTTGAGCGGATTGGTATCATCGAACCGAAGGTTTGTCAGTCCGTTAAAATCATCCGCCAAGCCGAAATTCAGGACGATGGATTTAGCATGGCCAATATGAAGGTAACCGTTCGGCTCCGGCGGGAAGCGGGTTACGATTTTTTGATGCTTTCCCGATTCCAAATCTTTTATGATAATATCTTTTATAAAGTTAGATGTATTATTGTCCACCCGTTTCAACCTCTTTCATCTTGGCTAATAAGAAAATCAACTACGCCTCTGTCTTCGTCCTAACGGACTCGCCAGTCGGCGAGTTTTCATTTATCTACTATCTATTCATATCATAAATGCTGATATTTTTCCATTCTTCCCATTAATTCATCCAAAAAACTGCATTTTAATAAAAAAGATGCCAGCGGATATAAACCACTGGCATCGACTATTAAGAGGCCTTTTCCAATTGATACTGTTCACTTTCTTCACGACGGGTCAGTTTGTCGAAAACAAATCCCGCCAAGCCGCCGGCAAGTGCCGGAACGACCCAGCCAAGGCCCACTGATGCTAATGGAAGACTGCCCATCAAAGTTTCTAGGACGTGCATTTTTAGTCCGAACATTTTTAAGCCATCATACACACTGACAAGACCGGTCAGCAGCATCGCACCGGCATATACCTTCTGCGCCCCGCCGAAGAAACGGTGCAGAAAGGCCAGAGTCACGAGCACGATTAACAACGGATAGGCCATTACAAGGAATGGAACCGATACTGAGATAATTTGATTCAAGCCCAGGTTGGTGAGTGAAAAGCTCACAACCGTAACCGCCGTTACGACCATACGGTAACTAAGCTTCGGCATTAATTTTGAAAAATATTGGCCGCAGGCGATTGTCAAACCGACACAAGTTGTAAAGCAGGCGAGGGTAAAAATGACGCCAAGCAGGACAGTGCCACCGCTCCCTAAAACAAGTGTGGCGGCTGATGATAGGACAGCTGTTCCGTTGTCAAACGTTCCGTATCCGGCCATTTTTGCCCCCAACAGCCCGATGATCACATACACAAGGGCCAGCGCTGAACCCGCAATAAGACCGGTTTTTAACGTATAGGCTGTTAACTGTTTTTTATCTGTTACGCCTCTTTGCTTTAAGGCGGTCAAGATGGCAATCCCGAATGCAAGTGATGCAAGAGCGTCCATTGTTGAATAGCCATCAATAAATCCCTTAAATAATGAAGCGGACTGATAAGTGTCAGTCGGAGCCTCAAGCGGCTTATTAAGGACAAAAAATCCGGCAACACACAAAACAACGATTGATAATAAGAGGATCGGCGAAATAAATCGGCCCATATAGTCGACCACTTTGGAAGTATTTAAACTTAATAAATATACCAGTAAAAAGAAAACAACAGAAAAACCTAATAATAGCAGCGGTTGGCTAACGGATAAATGGCCCAAAAACGGCTGGACGCCCATTTCGTAGGCAACATTAGCGTTACGCGGAATCGCGAATAATGGTCCAATTGATAGATAAACTAACACGGTAAAGCTTGTGCCAAACCATGGATGAACCCGGTTACCAAGTGTATTAGCATCATTTACAAGCACAATCGCGACCAATACTAATAGCGGTAGTCCGACCCCAGTTAAAATAAATCCTGTTATTGCCGGCCAAAACGAGGTTCCGGCACCCAGACCTAAGAATGGAGGGAAAATAAGGTTGCCTGCCCCAAAAAACATTGAAAATAGCATTAATCCTACAAATAACGTGTCTTTCTTTTTCATTACATTTCTCTCCTTCCTGACATCTTAAAACAATACAAAAAGCCCGCCCCTAAAGCTTAGGGACGAGCTTGCTCGCGTTACCACCCTACTTCCGCAAACATAAAAAACTTGCGGCTCTCGATCAACGTACCATCATACGTGTCCTCTTTTAACGGCAGGCAGTCCGGCATAAGCTTACTAAAAACTTCAGCTTAGCATCTCGGAGATGATTTTCACTTGTGTCCTGACACCGGCTTTCACCAGTCGCCGGCTCTCTGAGGTCAAGAAAGACAAGTTACTCTTCTCGTCATCGATTTTGTTTTTAAAAAGTCAGATTTAATATTTGATATTGCTATTATATTATTTTCAAATAATTTTGCAAGTGGTTTTTTTTCGGAAAATTCCGATGAAATCGTTACCATTATTGATATAACAATAATAAAAAACTTTTTGACGGATTTTCGTCGCTAATTTGACAGCTTTATGAATTGAATGGTTTTGATGATTTAAATCACATACCTGAGTTTACCAGTTACCTATAGTTAAAGTATTAGGAATGGAGGGAACTCTATATGAAATCAAAAGCCTGGTATAAAAAACAATTGAAACGGAAGCCGGTTCAGATTACCAGATATGTTGTTCAGGCTGTGTTTCTCTTGTTTTTATTATATGTTGGTCTGCAATTCTATCGATTTTACATGCATTTTGAAACGCTGGGAGAAACACCGTTTGTTGAGAGGCCGTCAGCCGTTGAGGGGTTTTTGCCAATCAGTGCTCTTGTAGCCTTAAAGGTGTGGCTGACGAGCGGCGAGTTTGATGTGATTCACCCGGCAGGACTCGTCCTATTGGCATTTTTTATTGCTTCAGGACTGATTTTCCGCAGATCGTTTTGCAGTTGGTTTTGTCCGGTAGGAACGGTTAGCGAAATGACGGCGTGGCTGGGACGGAAAATTTTTAAAAAGAATTTTGAAATTCCGACATGGCTGACATGGATATTAACCCCGATTAAGTACATTTTGCTATATTTCTTTATCAGCATGATTATTGCGATGCCGACTTTTCAGGCAAAGGCGTTCCTGGATGAACCGTATAATAAAATTTCCGATGTTAAAATGCTATTATTCTTCTTAAATATCGGCGGTTTTGCTTTGAAAGTGGTTCTGGTTATTTTCGTGTTATCGCTGTTCTTCAGAAATTTCTGGTGCCGGTTCCTGTGCCCGTATGGCGCGCTAATCGGACTGGGCTCGATATTCAGAATTTCAAAGGTCCGCCGGAATGAGGATACCTGTACCAACTGCGAAATGTGCACAAAAGTTTGCCCGCAGCGAATCAAGGTCCATACGAAAAAGGTGGTCGCCTCGCCAAATTGCAATGCCTGTATGTCTTGTGTGGAGGCTTGCCCGATTAAAGATACGTTGAATATGACTGTTGTGAATAAAAAGGTAAACAAGTGGTTCATCCCAGTTGGATTTCTTGCATTATTTTTCATCGTTGTGGTTGTGGCCAAACTTACTGGACATTGGGATACGATTATAACGTATGAGGAATGGATGAATTTGATTCCGGATGCAAATTATGTAGGACATTAATCATCTAATAGGCAGCCTGAGGGCTGCTTTATATTTTTGCAAAAAAAAGCATTCGTTAATTGGATAAATTAACGAATGCTGCAACGACGATTCGATTGAGAAGGCGGGCGAGTTCATCAAAATGAACGAGGCCGTCTTCGGTTTCGTTATAGTTTTGTACTACCACTTCATTGATTGCCCCGATCATTGCCTGTGAAACAATTCGAATCTCTGTTTTAGAAACGGTTGCTGGAAGCAAGCCTTGAACCGTTTGAAACATCAACTGGGCAAATTGCCGGTGGGCTTCACTCCTGGCTTTTTCCACCCCCTGGGAAACCCCAACTGATTCCACCAACATTAAATTGGCGACTTTAACGTCTGTAAAACAAATTTCAATATAACGGCGAATCCCGGCATAAGCCTTGTAGGCTGTTCGATTTTCTTTATTGATTGCCAAGTTTACTTCTTCAATAATCTCGAAAAATACCTCTTTGAAGAGTGTTTCAATCAATTCTTCCTTGCTAGAAAAATGCTGATAGAAAGTTGTTTTGGATACGTGGGCCATCTCAACAATGTCCAAGACAGAAGTATTTTTGTAGCTTTCATTGGTAAAAAGCACTAGGCTCGCATAGAGAATTTTATCCCTTGCCTCTTTCGGCATTTCAGTCACAAAAAGCATTACTCATCAGTCCAATCTGTATAGTACCGGTACGAATTAGTATTAATTTTAAAAGATATTTGGCGGTTTAACAAGGAAATTAAACTTGTTAGCGGCGTAGCCTGTGAAAACAATGTGGCTATAGTAAAAAGTCGAAATTTAGCGAAGGGTTTTGCTATATAATACGGATACGTATTGGTATTATGAGTATAATAGGAATATTTTGAATACTCTCGTTTGAAAGAAAGTGCAGTAATTTTTCAAGGAGGATCAACGATGGGAAAGCAAATTGAAATGTATTCATTAGCGGATCTGATGAAAAAAATTGCGGAAACGGTAAACGAAAACCCGGTTCCGATTGAGGGGTTTAATGCCATTTACCAGTTTGACATTACTGGAGAAGATGGCGGGGAATATCAGCTTCATTTTCAGGACGGTAAAGCGGCGGTAACGGAAGGGAGCGAGCATCCTGCTGACTGTATGTTGGTTATGTCACTGGTAAGCTTCCATCTGTTCATGTTAGGGAAGCTGAACGGAACGATGGCGTTCATGACAGGAAAGTTAAAAATTAAAGGCGATATTGGAAAAGCCCTAAAGATTGAATCGATTTTGAAGCAATACAATGTAAAAGACGCCCTATAAAAAAGAAATCTGGAGGCAGCCTCTTCTTCAGCCTCCTTGGGTATGGATTGGAGGGAGATTATGAAGGCAAATAACTTAGTGGAAGCAGTAGCGCGTACTGCCCAGAAGCATGCCGGTAAGGACGCTTTCTTGTGGAAACTAGAAGGGGGTTGGCATGGAATCAGCTACGAAACCTTTTGGAACAAGGTGAAGCATCTCGCGGCCGGTTTAGCTTATTTGGGAGTAAAGCGAAATGACAAAGTCGCTATACTTTCTGAAAATAACCCTTACTGGCCGGCAGCCGACCTGGCCATTATGAGTTTGGGTGCTGTCAGCGTACCGATTCATTCCACCCTGCCACCAGATCAAGTCACCTATATACTGAAAAATGCAGAATGTACCTTCATGTTCGTACAGGATGACTTTTTTCTTGATAAAATTCCCGAAGCTGACCGAGTGCCAACCGCAATTATTTTTCCACCTGATAACTTCGTCCAAACAGAACAGATTGTGTCACTGCAGCATGTTGCCTCTCTTGGTTACAATCTCCCATATGAAAACTGGGAATATAATTGGAGCAATCTGAAAAGAGATGAACTGGCGACGATTATCCACACATCTGGGACGACCGGAAACCCAAAAGGTGCGATGCTGACACATGGAAACATTCTCTCCAACGTGGAAGGGGTTCAATTCTGGGTCCTTGAAGCGAAACCTTCCGACATCCTGCTCTCACATTTGCCGTTGTCCCACGTTTTTGAGCGGATGGCTGGACAGTTCATGCCATTGTCCATTGGTTGTACCATCGCTTACGCAGAGGGTATTGATAAAGTCCAGGAAAATCTTTTGGAAGTAAGGCCAACCGTGCTCGTCAGCGTGCCACTCTTATTTGAAAAAGTGTACGCTACCGCTCAACAAATGGTCGAATCGGGGACGCCGTTGCGCAAGAAAATTTTTAAATGGGCCATTAATATCGGCTTGAAAAAATATGAGTACTATTTAAGCCAAAGCTTTGATGAGATGATGAAAAACGGTTTCCTCCCAAAGGAAATCACCCGCAGTTGGAAGATTGCCAACGCCTTGGTTTATAGCAAGGTAAAAAAGAAGCTGGGTGGCAGAATCCGAGGGCTTATCTCCGGCGGCGGCGCCCTCAATCCGGAAATCGGCCGGTTTTTCTGGGCGGTTGATATTCCTGCGCTTGAAGGTTACGGGTTAACGGAAACCTCACCGGTTGTCTGTACGAATCCGATGGTTCGCTCGAAAGTCGGTACAGTCGGCAAACCGCTGCCTAATCTTGAAATTAAAATTGCTGAAGATGGTGAGGTCATGGTCAAGGGCCCGAGTGTTATGAAAGGCTATTACAAGGACGATGAGGCAACAGCCGAGACATTCAGGGATGGCTGGTTTTTAACCGGAGATATTGGCAGTATCGATGAGGAAGGGTATTTGAAAATTGTCGACCGCAAGAAGCGAATAATTGTATTGACTACCGGAAAAAATGTCGCGCCGCAGCCGGTCGAAAACGCGATGACCCAGAGTCTTTATATTAATAATGCGGTTTTGATTGGCCAGGATAAAAAGTATGTGATCGCTTTAATTACGCCAAGCTTAGAAAACCTGCTGCCATGGGCAAAGCAAAAGGGGCTGACAACAGATGTCAACCAATTGCTCAAGGAACCGGCGGTCCAGCAGCTGCTTACAAAAGAAGTAGCCAAGTTCACGAGTAAATTTGCCCGGCATGAACAGCCAAAGAAGGTAGTCATTATCGGCAAAGAATGGAACGTGCAAGACGGCGAGTTGACCCCTTCATTAAAGGTTCGCCTGCCGGAAATCCAGAAGAAATACGGTGAGGTCATCGAGCTCGCTTATGCTGAAGAAATGTTTACCGACATGAGGATCGCGGCCAACGAAGCGGCAGTTGGATTATCCATCAATCCGGAAAGACGTGGGAGCAGAGAATAACAAAAAAAGCGTAAACCCAAAGAGGGTATACGCTTTTTTTATTGCACGCTTAGCATTAACGCCAAGTAGCCAGTCAATATAAATAAGATGCCCATGACAAGTGCCATGACTTTTGGCGCCTTTTTAATAAAGGTTAGGATTAACATGACCAGGAAAAGGACTGCTGACAAAAAAAGTACGATTGACAGAATACCTGGTGAAAATGCCAATGGAATCACTGGCTCGCCTTCGTGAAAAAAGCTGAATAGCGGCGAAACACCTGTTTCTTTAATCGTTGTTTCAATATTATGCGGCGGGGCTTCTTGTCCGAGCGCACCGGTAACCACAAAAATCAATAATACGATCATACTCTCGAGTCTTGCCCAAGGGAGCGGATTAAACGCCGGATCATCCGAGACTTTTTTCAGGATTAAAATACTATTAATAAATGCAAATGCCAATAGTGGAATGATAGCAAGGTGCTTTAGCAGCAGTGCCTGACCATAGGACAGGGTCCAACTGTTTACATAGTTATCCTCGCTAATCATATAGCCCATAAGGTCGAATCCAGTCAGGGCTACCAGCGCTAAACATGAAATAGCAACCGGTGTAAACCACTTTAAAAATTGCTTCCAGTTGTCATGGTTCGTAGAAAACCAGCTAATAACAATGAGAATACCTATCCATGTTGTGATTGCCAGAAAATGCGTGGTATGGGTCAATGCCCCCTGCCAGCCTGTCAAGGAACTGGCATGGCTCGACCAGCCTTGCAGAATAATTAAGACCACAATAAGGACTAGCCCGGCCAGCGAAAAGAACGGTTTCCGCTCCAGTTTGATGGGCACAAGGTAAATGAATAAGATCAGCGACACGATCCATGTTTTAACCCAGGACTTTCCAACTTCAAAATTTAGCAAAACCGATTGAACGGTCAACCCAATACCCATATCAGGGGATAAATACAAAATGAGTTTTAACACCGGAACAAAGGAAAGAAAAGCAACTCCAAGAGTTGCCATCAATAGAGTACTTTTTGATATTTGGATTCCAGGACGAGCGGTTTCCGGGATTAAATGCAAAATGAAACTACCCAGTAAAATGGAAAAACAAAGATAAAGCAGGGCTTCACTTACAACATTTAACCATAACATCTAGACATGCTTCCTTCTGTAGAATAACCAGTAGCTTCCGGCGCCAATAACGATCAATAATCCGGCTGCCACTGGAATCATGTAGTCTTTAAATGTTGCTTCTTCAGGCTCAGCTTTTTGGGTGAGGACTGCCGCGGTTTGTGCCTGATTTTTATCGGCTGCTTTAACATTTTCAGTTTCCCGGGTTGTGTCCTTGCTTGTTGAGGGGGTGTTTGACGCAACTGTAACTGTTCCCTCAGCAGCCTGGTTTTCCGGCATTTGGACGGAGAACGGGACATCCCCCTCCAACGGATGGCCATCGGCTCCGATAATCTTCCAATGAATAGTATAACCGCCGTCGGCCAGTCCATCCTTCAGCATTCCGACTAATTGACTATTGTTTACGGAAACTTGTGACAGTGGAATATTAGTGCCGTTTTGGTCCGTTAAAGTAAAGGTGCTTGTGGACTCGACCTTTGTTTCATAGGAAAGGGTAATGTTTTCAAGTGCTTCAGTCACTACTTCACCGCTTTTAGGATTGGAATCCTTTAAATGTGAATGAGCAAATACATTCGTTCCTAATAGAAAAAATAGGGTAGGTATGATAAAGGAGATTTTCTTTAACATTATTTTCAACTCCATTATGTTGTTAAATTGATGTAGTCACTATTTTATCACCATTTCTTCTTGTTCATATCAATTTGCCGCAATGTTCACAAAGATGTCAAATTAACTGTGACAAGTCGTGAAAACTTCATTTTTTTTTGTTATTGTTGTTCTTTATAATGAACTAATTGTTCTCGTTTGTGGTATTATGGAAATGAATGTATCAGCATAGGTATTAATAGAAACAATGAAAATATAAAGAGGGATCGGAATGAGACTTTGTTTATTTTTGCTAATTGCCGGCATATTGGATGCGGTCCTGACTCATTTTGGGATTATTTCAGGCATTATTGAGGAAGCCAATCCTCTAATGCGTGCCGTTACGGACAAAAGCTGGACCTATTTTTATGGTATCAAAATCCTTCTGCCTATTATGTTAATAGGTCTATATTTCATGCGTCCTTTACAAGGAAGACTTCGCACCTTGCTGGTTTCCGCCTGTGTCCTATACTTCTCGGTCCTTGTTTATCATATGGCATGGATTCTTCTCTATTTCTGAACTTCCGCTTAAACTAGACACTGCAACATAATTAAGTTAGTATCAAAACAACATGAAAAAAGAAAAGGGAGTCATACATGTTAAACAATTTACAGCCATTTTTACAAGAGGCATGGAAGAAGTCTGGTTTCCAAGAACCAACAGCCATTCAGGGGGAAGCCATTCCTCTCATCCTTGAAGGGAAGGACGTTATTGCAGAATCGCCGACAGGAACAGGCAAAACGCTTGCCTATTTACTGCCGCTGCTCGATAAAATCGATGCCGACCTGCAATCGCTGCAGGCTGTTGTGCTGGCGTCGTCACAGGAATTGGTAATGCAAATATATCAGGAATTTCAAAAGTGGTCTGAGGGAAGCAGCATCAGGGGCACTTCCATCATCGGCGGGGCCAATCTGAAGCGGCAGCTGGAAAAATTAAAAAAGCGGCCCCATGTCATTTTTGCTACACCAGGAAGGCTGCTTGAGCTAATCAAACAGAAAAAGGTAAAAATGCACGAAGTCAAGCTCGTGGTGCTCGATGAAGGCGATCAGCTTTTGGCATCAGAGCACTTGTCCTCGGTTCAGAACATCGTCAAATCAACGATGTCCGACCGCCAAGTTGCATTATTTTCCGCCACCTTGAAGCCGGCAACGGAGAAATCAGCCAGGGAATTGACGGGTGAACCTGAAATTATTAAAGTCGCCAAAGATGAAGCTGCATCATCCGGAGAGGTTGAGCATCTTTATTTTTCTTGCGAACGCCGCGAAAAAGTCGAGTTGCTGGAAAAAGTCGCCCGGTTGGAGGGCAGCAAATCACTCGCATTCATTAATGATATTGGCGAGCTGCAGGTTATGAAGGAAAAGTTCGATTACAAAGCGTTGTCGGCTGGAGTCTTACATAGCGAAATGAAAAAATTGGATCGTCAGGCAGTGTTAAAGTCATTCCGCGACGGCAAGCTTAAAATGCTAATTGCCACCGACGTTGCGGCACGTGGTCTCGATATTCAGGGGGTTACCCATGTGGTGCAAATCGATCTGCCCAAGGATATCACTCAGTATATCCACCGCGCAGGCAGAACCGGCCGGATGGGAGCTGCTGGTACGGTGATTTCGCTAGTAACGGACCGGGAAGAGCGTGAGCTGAAACAATTTTGTCGAGAGTTAAACGTACCACTCCATAAACGAATTTTTTATAAAGGAAAAATCGCAGCTGAAGAACAAAAGCTGCGCCGCTAAGGCAGCCAAGGGCCCCATACCCGTGGCGGCCTTTTTTAGCTAATAGGAAAGTATAAAATTTTTACCAAATTTCATACTTTCCTATGTCGCATAAATTCAACTACGCCTCTGTCATCGTCCTACGGACTCGCCAATCGACGAGTTTTCATTTATTTTTAAAAAAGGATTTGCGTTATTTTCCTTGAATAATAAAAGGGAGAAACGGAGGGGAAATACAATGGAAAATCCAAAATTGAGAAAGTATTATGATGAGTGGCTAGAGGATGCCTCAATCGCTCAAATACGTGAAAAACTTGAAAGCGGCGTGCTGACATCCAAGGAATTGGTCCTCTTATATCTAATGCGAATATCGGTTTATGATAAAGAAATTAATTCAGTTCTCGAGATCAATCCTGATGCTTTACATATAGCCGAGGCGCTTGATATGGAGCGTAAGGTGAAAAGTCCGCGGGGGCCGCTGCATGGAGTCCCGATCTTAATTAAGGACAATATTGATACCCATGACAAAATGCATACAAGTGCCGGGTCGCTGGCGCTAAAAGACTCGATCGCACTAAAGGATTCTTATGTGGCCGAACAATTGCGCAAGGCTGGTGCGGTGATTCTTGGAAAAACAAACATGACAGAATGGGCAAATTTCATGACCTACAAGATGAAAAATGGCTACAGTTCGCGCGGCGGTCAGGTGTTAAATCCATACGGTCCCGGTTCATTCGATGTCGGCGGCTCCAGTTCAGGCTCAGGTGCTGCTATAGCTTGCAGTTTTGCGGCAGCATCTGTAGGAACGGAAACATCCGGATCGATTTTAAATCCATCATGCAAAAATTCAATTGTCGGTATTAAGCCCACGGTCGGCCTTATTAGCCGCAGTGGGATTATTCCGATTGCGCACTCCCAAGATACAGCTGGACCAATGGCTAGGACCGTTACAGATGCCGCGATTTTACTTACTGCCCTATGTGGACGGGACGAAAAGGATCCGATTACCCTAACCAATCCGCTTGATGGTATTGATTTTTCTAGGTCCTTGGTGGAAGATGGCCTGAAGGGAAAAAGAATCGGCATTGCTGTGGACGGATTTATCGAATTTTTAACAGATGAAAAGAAAAAAGTGTTCCATGCTGCCATCGAGGCGCTCAAAACATCCGATGCCGAAATAGTGGAGGATATTAAGATTCCTTCTGCTAAGGCGATGTGGAAATATGATGTGTTAACGTATGAGTTCAAACCGGATTTGAATGCCTATTTAAATGGTTTGGACCCTTCGGTCAAGGTGCGTAGTTTGAGCGATGTCATTGCGTTTAACAATCAGGATGAAGAGAAAATGCTGAAATACGGACAGACCGTACTGCTGGAATCGGAAGAAACAAGCGGTTCGTTAACTGAGGCCGCCTATATAGATACGCTTGAATTTGACTTGTACCATTCGCGGGAGCAAGGAATTGATTTTGCTCTAGAAAAATACAACCTGGATGTGATTTTGTTTCCGGCGGATGAGGGATCGCAAATCAGCGCCAAGGCCGGCTACCCGTCAATTGCGGTGCCAGCGGGGTATACGGAAGCCGGCGAGCCGGTTGGACTGACGTTTGCGGGAACAGCATATAGTGAGCAGGTGTTGATTGAAGCGGCTTATGGCTTTGAACAGCTGACAAAATATAGAAAAGCACCCGTTCTAAGGGCAGAATAGGACCGTTAGTTTCCACTCATACTAACAATGACTTTCTTTTTAAAAAGGAGTTGAAAGATATGGGTAGAACGAAGCTTGGTAACGCAAATGCACAGCGCAATAACAATCGTAAGAAAGCAATGAAAACAAGCTCTGAGCTGGTTGAATTCGAAACCGGCGAAGCGTTAAAACGAAACCGTCCGCACGGAAACCCTAGATAACATAATGAATAACGCCTCCCATTTGCTTGAGTGGGAGGCGTTGTTTTTTGTGCGCTGGATTTTTTCGCTTTAACGCGGCACCTTAGGATTGAATTGTAGATATCCTTGAAATTTTGTAGATATCCATTGAAAAATTGTAGATATATCCTAAAAATTGTAGATATCTTTGAAATTTTGTAGATATCCTTAAAAAATTGTAGATATATACTCAAAATCGATTCATATTGCTGGTTTCCCCTATGCTTCCTCCAATAAATCAAGCCCCTGGACGGCGGGACCTTCGATGACTTCGCCGGTATAGGAATAGCGGGAGCCGTGGCACGGGCAGTCCCATGTTTTCTCGGCGTGGTTCCACTCACATTCACAGCCGAGATGGGTGCAGGTCGTGTCGACAATATACATTTTGCCGCTTTCATCCTTGTAGGCACCAGCCCGCTTGCCATTATACGTAACGGCACAGCCTTCACCGGCAACCAGTTCATCGGGATCTTTCGGAACAAATTCAATCTTACCTTTAATGAGATGCTTGGCGACATCCAAATTTGCCGTGATGACCTTTTTCAAATCCGGATCAGCCTGGAAGCGGTGCGGTGAATACAACTCCTTATAAGGGTTGTCGCGGCCAAGTGCATAATCGGTCAAAATATGCCCCGCGAGAATGCCAGTCGTCATGCCCCACTTTTTAAATCCAGTTGCCAATAGCACATTTTCCCGATCTTGGGTGATAGGGCCGATATACGGAACGTTGTCCAAGGTAATCAAATCTTGGGCCGACCAGCGATAGGCATATTCTTTTATCCCAAAAACCTCTTCGGCAAACTGCTCGAGGGCTTCAAAATGCTTCATCATATCTTCGCCCTGCCCGGTTTTATGCTTTTCGCCGCCAATAATAATCAATTTTTCGCCGCCTTCCAGCGGAGTGGAGCGAATCGAACGCGGCGGGTTATCGGCGCTGATATACATGCCCCCAGGATACTCCTTGTCCGTTTTAATCCCGATGGCATAGGATCTGCTCGGATACATTCTGGCGAAATAAAGTCCTGGTTTATCATAAAACGGGTAGTGGGAAGCCATAATGACATGCTTGCAGGTTACCCGCTTGCCGCCCTTCGTTACAACAACGGGCTGATCCGTTTCAGCCTCTTCGATGTCCCAGGCTGTCGTATTCTCATAAACCTTGCAGCCGGACTTAACCGCTTCATCTAAAAGCCCCCGCAAAAATTTCAGCGGGTGATACTGGGCTTGATTATGCATAGCCAAAGCGCCCTTCACCTGAACATTGAATGGAATCGTATCCTTTAGTGCCCCGGGTATCCCCAGTCGTTGGTATGCTTCATATTCGGTTTGCAACTTACTCTTGGTTTGGTCTGTTGTAGCATAGACATAGGCATCCTCCTTGCTGAAATCGCAGTCAATCCCTAGTTCATTGATCTTGTTTTCCACAAAATCAATTGCGCTCGAAGTCGACAGATAATATTGTTTCGCCTTGTCTTCGCCGAAATGATTAATTAATTCATCGTAGATAATATCATGCTGGGCCGTTAGTTTCGCGGTCGTATGCCCGGTGGTGCCATTGAGAACGCTTCCTGCTTCGATAATCGCCACTTTAACGCCTTCTTTGGAAAGCAAATAAGCTGCAGTAATTCCCGTGATACCGGCGCCGACAATGGCGACATCGACGGACAAATTCTCGGTTAATTTTTCAAAAGAAGGCAATTCAAGATCACGCCAGTACGGCTTTGGCAGTTTGGGAATTTTCTCGGACGTCATAAAAACCCTCCAAAAATCAAAATTATCTCTTGTCTAATTTTTCCTAAAATTAAAAGTTTATGTAAATCAAAAAAAGAACCCTATTTCGGGTCCTTATCAACAGGTAATTTATCAATCCGCTTAGCATCATCTGAATCGAGTGCGTTTCTTAAGAAATGTACCATCGTGCCTCCGACTATCCCAAGGCAAAGCACCATACCGAAAGTCATTATCCACCAAAGTGCCACCCGCAATCCCCCTTATGACTGCCTTTTTAAAGATATATGCGGGAAGGGGATGAATCTTGCCTACTGCCTGGAAAAGCCGTAATAAATAAGTGGTTATACTAGGTATAAAGAATTATTTTTTGGACCTGTATATTTTGGGGCAGAAATCAAAAATATATATTCGGAGGAGGCGAAAAAATGAAAAAAACATTTTGGTTCGGTTTCATGTTTTTATTGGCTCTGTTCTGCATTCCAAGCGTTTCGTTTGCCCAGCAAATTTATACAGTCCAGCCGGGTGACTCGCTTTGGAAAATTGCCGTCAGGTACCAGGTTGGACTCTCGGAAATTATTTCGGCCAACCCCCAGTTTAAAAATCCCAACCTGATATATCCGGGTCAAAAAGTGACGATCCCCGATATCAGCGGGACAAAATCGATTGAAAGTCAGGTCATTCAACTAACCAATCAGGAGCGGGCGAAAAACGGCCTGCCGCCGATGACGGCAGATTGGGAACTGTCACGGGTTGCCCGCTATAAGGCAATGGACATGCGTGATAAAAACTATTTCAGCCATACAAGCCCTACCTACGGCAGCCCATTTGACATGATCAAGGCGTTTGGCATCAGCTATCGTTCCGCGGCGGAGAATATCGCTGCCGGGCAGACTACACCGGCAGCGGTTGTCCAATCCTGGATGAACAGCTCCGGTCATCGCGCCAATATCCTAAGCAAGAATACCCGTATTGGTGTCGGCTATGCCAAAGGCGGATCCTATGGGCACTACTGGGTGCAGATGTTTATCTCAAAATAACGGAAAAAAGGTCAGTTTTTTAAGCTTAGGCTTAAGGGACTGACCTTTTCTACGTCTTGAGACCGAGTCAAAAATCAAGCTCAGGAGCAATTATGGGAAGCGTGGAAAAAAGGTAAGATGAAATCAAGAAAGAGAAAGGGAGTGAATAACAAAATGAAAAAATTTGGTTTATTGTTAGCGGGAGGTATCGCAGCGGTCATATTGTTATCAACGATTGGTCCGCTAGTTGGATTGGCTGTCAGCCTGGTGCTGCTATATTTCATCTTCAAACAGTTCGTCAAGGCCGATTCAACTTGGGCAAAGGTAGGGCTTGGCATTATCGGTTTTGTCGTCCTGATGGCTTCCATTCATAATACACCGGCTATCATCGGTATCGCTGCAGCATATGTCCTTTACCTCGTTTACAAAAAGTGGAATGGAACCAAATCTACCGTTATCAAAGAAGAATCCGATCCATTTGCCAACTTTGAAAAGCAGTGGAATGAAATGAAACATTACTAATTAAAAAAACTTATTTTAAATTAAAAGGAGAGAATGAACATGACAAACATATTTTCAAGAATTAAAAACACGGTGTTAGCTGATTTACATGATGCACTTGACCAAAAGGAGAAGCAAAATCCAATTGCGCTGCTTAATCAATATCTTCGCGAGTCCGAGCAGGAAACAGAAAAGGTACGCAAGCTGCTAGAGCGCCAGTACAAATTAAAGGATGAATTTGCTCGGGAATATCAGCAGGCCTTGGAATTAGCGGAAAAACGCAAGTATCAAGCTGAGATTGCTCAAAAAGCGGGCGAAATCGAGCTTTACCAATTTGCAGAAGTAGAGCATCAACAATTTGCCAGCCGTGTCCAGCGCCTTGGCGCATCACTTGAACAAGTGAAAGCCCAGTGTGGCGAATTGGAAAGAAAGTATGAGGAAATGAAGCATAAGCTCAAAGATATGCACCTCAGACGGATGGAGTTAATGGGGCGCGAAAATGTGACCCGCGCCAACCTGCGCATGAACCAAGTGCTTGACTCCAATGCTTATTCCGATAAACCATACTCGCGGTTTAATGAAATTGAAAGCTATTTAGACAACTTGGAGAATCAAGTGAACAGCAACTATTACCGCAGCACGATTGATGCTAGAATTGCCGAATTAGAAAAAAGTGCAAAATCGGAAGAAAGCAAGTCCATTTAATATTGAAAAAATGGTATTCTTAAAGAGGCGCGAGGAGTAGGAGCGCCTCTTTTCCCGATAAACAAAAACGGTAAAAAGGGAGGGTGAGCCAATGTTTAAAAATAATAGAAATGATTATACCGGATGGCTGGTTTTTATCGGTTTTGCTGTACTGTTATTGGAGCTGCTTTTTTTCAACGAGGGGCTTATTTTCTCCCTTTTTATCGCGGGTGGAATGATTTATCTTGGTCGCCGGAAACCAGAAAAAAAGCTCAGCAAACTCTTATTTTTTGGGGGAATTGCTTTCCTAGTTGTTAATGTCTTTAGCATGATGACGTTCCGATTTTTATTATTGGCGATTTTACTGCACTTTTTTATACAATATCTGAATTCGAAAAAACAGCCTCAGAAAATGACAGTTAATCTTAGCAAGCTCGGGGATACGCCTAAGCAGGAAACCCTGGTCAAAACGAAGCCATTATTTGAAAATATATTTCTTGGCCAGCAAAAGACACCGCCCGGGGTTTACGAATGGAACGATGTCAACATCCAGGCGGGAATCGGCGACACGATTATTGATCTTAGCTATACGATGCTGCCAAAGGGTGAAACGGTCATTTTTATCCGCAACCTGATCGGTAATGTGCAAATATTAGTTCCTTATGAATATGAAGCGAGCGTTCAGCATTCCTGTCTGGTTGGTTCAGCCATGGTGTTTGAAAACCAAGAACCAAGAATGTTTAATCAATCGTTTCAATTAAGAACACCTGGGTATGAACAGGCCGAGCAAAAGGTGAAAATTGTTACTTCGCTCATCGTCGGGAATTTAGAGGTGACCCGGATATGAGTGCAGCGGGGCGTCAAATTGTCTGGAGTATTGGGTTGTCCGTATTGATTGCCATCGTGGTAACCGGAGTTTTTACGTATGTGTTCCCCTTGAATAGCTGGTCCGAATTGTGGACACGGCATTTTATGGATATTCCGATCGCCTTGTTCATTCCGGCGTTTAGCATTGCGATGGGAATTCTTCTCGGTGCTTTATCCGGGTTTTACTGGAGAAAGCAGTTTCGGTTCATTGAAAACTCGCTGCATCAGCTCGAGGAAGGAAAGCATGTCGATTTTAAAATAAATCCTCCCGTCACCGAAATGCAGACGATTGCTGTACGAATTGAAAAACTCGGCAAGCAGATTGCTGAGCAGGCGAAGCTGTCACAGCGATTGGCGACGGAAAAAGTGGAGGATCAGGAATCACGAATACAGGAACTCATTGAACAGGAGAGAAACCGGCTTGCCCGCGAATTGCATGACTCGGTCAGCCAGCAATTGTTTGCGGCCTCGATGATGATGTCGGCAATCAATGAAACGCGTGAATTGTCCGAGGAAAATTTTGAAACGAAACAGTTGAAAATGGTTGAAGAAATGATTCACCAATCACAGCTGGAAATGCGAGCACTATTGTTGCACCTGCGGCCGGTCGCATTAAAGAATAAATCTCTCCAGGAAGGAATCGAGGAGCTGTTAATTGAATTATCTCAAAAGGTAACAATGGATATAAAATGGAAAGTAGAAGAGTTTCCGCTTGATAAAGGGGTCGAGGACCATTTGTTCCGGATTCTCCAGGAGTCCATCTCTAACACGCTTCGGCACTCGAAAGCAAGCATGTTAGAGGTGCTGTTAATTAAGCGGGACGATCTGATTATTATGCGAATCGTCGATGACGGGGTAGGCTTTGAAGTGGAAGAAGCCAAAGCCGGCTCCTACGGGATGCAGAACATGCATGAACGGGCCGTTGAGGTTGGAGGCACATTAAAGGTAATCAGTGTAAAAAATAAAGGGACGAGGCTGGAAGTGAAGGTCCCGGTAGTAGAGAGTGGAGAGGTTGCAGATGATTAGAGTAGTGTTTGTCGATGATCATGAAATGGTGCGAATCGGCGTATCCGCGTATTTGTCGGCACAGCCCGATATTGAAGTGGTCGGGGAGGCGGCTGACGGCAAAAAGGGAGTTGAACTGGCGCTTGAGCTCCGTCCAGACATCATTTTAATGGATTTGGTCATGAAGGAAATGGATGGGATTGAAGCGACCCGGCAAATTATTGAGAAATGGCCGGAAGCAAAAATCATCATTGTCACAAGCTTCCTCGATGATGAAAAGGTGTATCCGGCACTCGAGGCGGGAGCAACCAGCTATATGCTGAAAACGTCCAAGGCGAGCGAAATCGCCAAAGCAGTCCGTGATACCTTTAACGGCCAATCGGTTCTCGAGCCAGAGGTTACGGGGAAAATGATGTTAAAAATGCGTCAAAAAACACAGCATCTGCCACATGAAGACCTCACCAGCCGCGAACTCGAAATATTGCTGTTGATGACCGAAGGAAAAACCAATCAGGAAATCGCTGACGAATTATTTATTGCTTTAAAAACCGTCAAAACCCATGTCAGCAATATCTTGAGCAAATTGGACGTTCAGGACCGCACCCAGGCGGTTATTTATGCGTTTAAGCATTCGTTGACGAAATAATTTTTAAAAGGGCTGTAAAATCAGCCTTTTTTTAATTTCAAAAAATCTTCCTCTACTAAACAACGAACTTGTCTCATATTCTTATAAAAGAAAGGGGACAGGGACCATGGCTATTTACTACAAGGGGATTATCTTTCTGGCAGCGACTGCCTTTTTGGGTGAAGGAATCGAGATTTTGGTTAACATGATTCTGGCTCGGGAACTTGGTTCACACGGGCTGGGGCTTTATATGACAATACTGCCTACGATTTTTTTAATTGCCCTGCTGGCGAGCTTCGAACTGCCAGTGTCGATTTCCAAATTCATTGCCGAGCGGGAGGATCGCTATCACCGCAATATTCTCCACCATGCCATTACCGTGACAATTACCTTCACAGTTATTCTTCTATTGGTCGGGGCGGCGCTGCTCCCGTTTATTTCCGTATTTAATGGCTATCATCCGTATATCAGATGGCTCGTGTTGTTGTTGATTCCGGTTATTTCTTTTACCTCCGTTGCCAGGGGGTACTTTATGGGGCGCCAGCAAATGGGGAAAATTGCCGTGTCCAATTTTTTAAGAAAGATGGTTCAGCTTGCAGGACTGTTTGTGCTGTTCCGGTTTTTTGATTTTGACTCGGAATCCTCCCTTCTAGTGTCTATTTCCGTTCTGATTGCCAGTGAAATCGTGGTGTTCCTTTATTTGATTCTCATGTTCATCGTTCAATTTCAAACGATAAGAAGACAGCCTTTTTCGAATTTAAATCGAAAAATTGTCCGAAAAAATTTAATGGCCGTTTCGATTCCGACAACAGGAATGCGCCTGTTTTCTGCATTGACGGGTGCGATTCAACCTTTTATTATTAAGGCCGCCTTGGTTCATGCCGGGTTGACCGGGACGATTGCCACGGAACAATTCGGCATGCTGATGGGCGTGGCGATGTCGATTGGCTTTTTTCCTGCCTTTATCGCCCACTCCCTGTTGATTGTGCTGATTCCTGCCGTCTCAAAAACCTATTCCGAGCGGGATTATGTTTCACTGCAAAAAATGCTTCAGCAGTCGATGCTGTTAACCGTTGGATACGGCGTTGCTGCTGTGACTATTTTTTATATTTTTGCGCCGCAATTGACGTCGCTATTTTTTAAATCATCGACATCCGCCGTCTATTTGCAGCTGCTTTGGCCCTTTTTCCTGTTTCATTATTTCGTGATGCCACTGCAGGGGTTCATGATTGGCCTCGATATGATCAAAGAAGCCTTTTTCCATATTATTTGGTCCACGGTCATTAGCTTTGGGATTGTCCTATGGCTTGGATCGATGCCGGAGTGGCGCATGAACGGTGTCATTATCGGAATGAACACAGGGACTGTGCTGTTGACACTGATGCATTATGTCACAGTCTGCAAAAAAATTGGGGTAACTGTGTTTTTAAAAGGTTTATATCCAAAAACAATGGAGCGCTAAGATGAAAGGACTTTCCCACCACAAAATAGAATACTATTTTATAGATAACAATTTTTAGAAAAAGGGGAAGATTGCGGTGACCAAAAAGATTCCTGCCCACTTGCAACAGTTCATTTCGAAGCAGTATTACCAACAGTATACACCTATTAATCACGCGGTGTGGCGGTTTGTGATGCGGCAAAATCATTATTACTTGAAAAATATTGCTCATTCGGCCTATGTAAATGGCCTGAAAAACTCGGGTATCAATATTGAATCAATCCCAAAAGTTGAGGAAATGAATGAGAGTCTGGCAAAGGTTGGTTGGGGGGCTGTGACGATTGACGGCCTGATTCCAGGGGCAGCCTTCTATGGTTTTCTTCAAAACGGGCTCCTGCCTATTGCGACCGAAATTAGAAAAATTGAAAATATCGCCTATACGCCGGCGCCGGACATTATCCATGAAGCGGCAGGGCATGCACCGATACTATTAGATAAATCCTACCGCGAGTTTGTCCGTAAAATTGGAGAAATGGGTGCAAAGGCGCTTTCGAGCAAGGAAAAGCTTGATGTATTCAAGGCGGTGCGGAATTTAACCATTGTTGCCGAGGATCCCCAATCAACGCCTGAACAAGTAAAAGAGGCGGAAAATCTGGTAGCGGAGGCCCGAAAAAAGGTCAAGGGATTAACCGAAGCGGACAAGGTTTCCCGGCTATTTTGGTGGACGGTTGAATACGGGTTAATCGGTGAGCTTGATAACCCCAAAATCTATGGGGCCGGACTGCTGTCCTCCGTCGGTGAAAGCCAAAGCTGCTTAGCCCGAGAGGTAAGAAAAATACCTTTTTCGGTTGAAGAATGTATCAACACTCCATATGATGTAACCAAGCCGCAGCCGCAGTTATTCGTCTGCAAAAACTTTGAGGAATTAGTCGCCAAGATTGATGATTTTGCGGGGACGATGGCTTTCCGTAAAGGCGGGACCGAAAGTCTTGAAAACGCATTAAGAACAGAGAGCACCGCCACAGTTGTTTTTTGTTCCGGACTACAGGTAACTGGAATAGTGGGAGAAATTAGTAAGGATGAAGCCGGGGAAGCCATCTATTTTCGGACTAAGGGACCTACAGCCTTATCCTATGATGACAATCAGTTAGCCGGACACGGCACTGAAACCCATCGGAAGGGCTTTGGGACACCAATCGGACGATTAGAAGGACGGCAAGCACTCGAGGATTGCACCGAAAAACAATTACACGATTTAGGAATCACCGAAAATCGTAAAACGAGCTTAAATTTTGAAAGCGGTATCAAAGTGGACGGAATCGTTAAAAAGCTTCATCTTGTCAATGGTAGCCCCATTCTAATCTCGTTTCAGGATTGCACCGTATCCTATAAGGATCAAATTCTGTTTCAGCCTGATTGGGGCACCTATGACATGGCAGTCGGGGCCTCAATTACCTCCGTTTTTGCCGGTGCCGCGGATCCGTATTCTTATTTTGATATGCAGCCGGTCCCGGAAATAGAGGAGCAAGGGGCAAGGGAAAATGAGAGTGAACTTGAAAACCTGTATAGTGCAGTTCGCACGATTCGCGAACAAAACGAATGGAATCCTGCGGAAGTAGGGAAGATAGCCGCCACCCTGGATGAAAAATACCCTAGCGATTGGCTGCTAAGGCTTGAAATACTTGAACTCTATCAACAATTCGAGGAAAACAATCCCAACATTTCGGGGCTAGTAAAGGCACTAGAACGACCGGTCTGGAGTCCGTCAATCAAACAACTTATTCAACGCGGTCTGGAGCTAATTGAAAATAAATAGGAGCATGGGGATTTGCCCCATGCTCCTTTTACATTATTAGTCTCTGCTATTCAAAATCCCAAAAATACGCAATATGCTGATGAATAGGTTAACAAAGTCCAAATACAGGCTTAAGGCCATCCATGGCACATCTTCCGCCCGTACGCCATAATGCTTCATTCTACTGATATCAAAGAGCACGTAGCCGCTGAATACCATCACGCCGATAAAGGAGTAGGCAAGCATGCCCGTTGAGCTTAACGGGAAGAAAATATTAAAGATTCCGATTGCCACTAACGCGAGAAGCGCAGCGAGCAGGAATCCGCCCAGGAACGAGAAGTTGCGTTTTGATTTGGCCGCGTAGACAGCAACGCCCGAGAAAACAATCGTGGTCGTCGCAAAGGCCATGACAACAACATTTGCCCCGGCAGTTGATGCGTAATAGGCGACAATCGGATATAACGTTATACCGGAGATAAACGTAAAAATATAAAGAAAAGAATACGAAATGGCTTTTTTTCGTCTAAAAAACACGGCCGCAATAATCATAACCAATTCCAAAATTGCCAGCGGCATAAATAATGCCGGCGGGACATAAACTCCGGCCATCGTGCCCAGGAAGGCGACGGCAAGCGATAAGGCAAATGTCCGCAATACTGAAGGCATAAATTCAGTAGATGATGTTTGAGTATACAATTCTCTTCACCTCATAAATGGTATCTTACACTTAAATTATACGTACAAGTCATCAGTGAGTTTCATTTTTTCGTAAAAAATCTTTATCTTCTTTTAACAGATCCCGGATTTCAGCCAACAGTTCTTCGGTGCGGTCGGCCTTTACTTCCACTTTCACTTCTTCTTTCTTCTTTTTAAAGCGGTTCAGAAACTTTACAAATAGAAAAATAGTGAAGGCGATAATGAAGAAGTCGATGACATTTTGTAGAAAGGCACCATATTTAATGCTTTTAAAGGCCAGGTCCTCGACATTCACCTTTCCTGTTATTAAAACAATGATTGGCATAATGATATTATCAACTAGCGAGGAGACGATTTTACCGAACGCGGCACCAATCACAACCCCGACAGCGAGGTCGATGACATTCCCTTTCATCGCAAATTGCTTAAATTCATTCCACATAGAAGCTACCTCCGTTACAAGCTTATAGCTAAATTTTAACGTTTAATCACGTTTACCGCAATATTGGGATATGTGCTTATTCCTTAAGGCCTTAACAGCGAGCGGCATCCGTTTTGTTTTTGGCTTCGAGCTTATGAACCGCGGCAATAAAAATATAGTACCCTTGTCATATGTTGGTCTGTTTTTTTACTACTACAGACATATTGGAAAATTTTTCATCAAAGCCCTATAATAGTACTATACCGTATCGTGAATCTTTTTAATTTTCAGATTAGGAGGGGGAGTATGATGGAGAATCCAGTTCAACCATTGGAGGGCACTACGAGTAAAAAGGTATTTTGGTCAGCCCTGGCCTCAGGATTTTTAGCCCTGGGTCTGCTTTTGGTATCATTCGGCGTTTCGGGGGTAGCCTATGCTGTCCCAATTGCAGGGGTAGGGGATTTTTATGTTGAGTTTGATAAATTAGTAGGAAAAGGCTATACCTTCTATCCGAAGATGGGAAAAACGAGCAGCTCCGATTCTGCCCCGCAGGGAACCAATATTATTGAAACCTTGACCATTGATAATTTGCAGCTATATAAGGACTTTCAAGTCGGGGGCGAGTGGATTCGCGTTAAAATTACCGCTTCCAAGCCAGTGCAAATTAGCGGGCTGCAGCATGACGCTGGCCTAATCGAGGCCAATGCCAAGTTTGAAAATCTGGTGTTGGAGGAAAATAATAGCAGCGATTGGCAAAAGCAATTCCAGCAAACATCGTCAACGATTGTTTTGGAAAATGCGAAACTGAAAACGCATTACCTATTCCAAAAAACAATTAATATGAACGGAATGAAGTTGACTGTCGAACGAATAAAGAAATAAGGGGGCGAGTTAGATGGGGTTAAAAACATGGCGGAAAAAGCGGCCACTTTGGGGCGCGCTCTTGACCGTCATAAGCGGCCTGATGATTTTATGGATTCCATTAAACCTTTATCTAAGCACCTTCCTGCCGGGGTCGATTGCTATCATAGGCTTATTTTTCGGCGGAATGATTATCTTGATTGGGATACTTGCGTTTATTTTTCCAAATGCTTCACGGATTCTCGGAATTATGACGATTTTTCTCTCGATTCTTTCAGTGATTGGGGCATTGGGCGGTTTCCTCTTCGGAACGATTTTGGGTATTATCGGCGGTTCGCTGCTTACGGCCTGGCAGTTGGGGCCGGCTAAGGCGAAATCCACCCGTACCAACCCGATAGAAGAGTCAGTACACACCTTCTAAAGGAGAGTAGTCTATGTGGTGGAAACGAAAATTCATTTTGATTTGTTGCAGTCTTGCGCTTCTGGTATCCTCAGCAGTTATATTTAGCGAGGGTGTGAACGCCGAAGAAGTAGATACAGAGGGGTTTATTATTGAGGCGGACCGGGTTGTTGGTTCGGGAATGACAGCTTCATTGGTCACGAGGGAAACTTCGAAAAACGATGGAAAGCCGATGCTCCGGTTCCAATATAATTCGGCCACCATCTATGGAATGAAATTGACGAAGCAGGTTCATTCCGATAAAGGTCCTGTCAGTATTACGTTAAATGCAAAAGGGCCAGTAACGGTTTATGGGATGACGGTGGATGCATCGGCGATTTCGTTTAAGGGAGCCTGTGTAAAAGCAACGGAAACAGTCCCTGCGTTGGGGATGGAAAATGTCGTCATGGTTGCCCATTATATGAAATCGGACAACAGCGTAATCGACAAATTAACATTAAATACCGTATCCGGTAGTGTAGGACCGAAAAAGCCGGGACAGGTAAAAATCCTGCAAGATTTGGCGGGACTCCCGATTGAACAGCTGAAAAAAGAGATTGCGAGAATCTCGGCGGGGCATCTTCCGCTAACATGTGAGGAAGGGAATGCCTCCGAAGAATTATCAGGCCCGGTTGGATTGATTCCCAACCCGCTTGATGAGGTGATTGGCGGAGTCAGCAAGCCGCTTGACCCTGTAATGGGGGTGCTTGACCCGGTGTTGGACCCGTTGAAACCGGTGCTCGACCCAGTACTTGACCCATTGAAGCCGGTACTTGACCCCGTGGTTGGGGTGCTTGAACCGGTAACCAAGCCGCTTGGGCAAGTTCTGAAGCCGTTAGAGCCGGTGCTAAAGCCGCTTGAACCTGTCCTCGAGCAGCTAGAACCTGTTGTCAGCGGAACAACCGGAGCGGTTGATCAAGTGGTGCAAACCGTTTGTCAGCAGGTGCAAGCATCCGGTGGCGTGATTACCAAAGAACTCGGATTGGTATTGATTGACGAAGCACTTACCAAAAAAGTGCCATTAAATCAGGTTTGCCCGACTAACAGCTCCGTCACATCGGTTGTTGTCAATCTTCAGGAGAGCTTGCTGAAAACCTTGGGACTGGGGAATTTATTGGGGAAATTGATTCCGTCCGACCCGATGGAACAGTTGAAAAAAATGCGTGAGGAAATCTCGAAGACACCGGACGGCACGGTAATTTATAGGCCGTAGATTGGTAAGTGAAAGAGCAGTGGATGAGGAGAGAATCCTTTGACGCTGCTCTTTTTGTTATGGGAACGGTTACTTTAACCGATGATTGGAGGGGCAAGAATTAAAGGAGGTAGGTTCATAGCGTCCGGATGGTGGGAGGAATGGGCAGTTGGGTAACTATGAAATCCTCATGCCCAAATACAAGCTATCGGTTTATTTTTCCAACAATAAAAGTTACAATATAAAAGATTCAGAAAAAAGGAGAATACATATGAGTGAATTTCAAAAAAACCTTGAGAAATATGCCGAGCTTGCGGTCAAGGTTGGCGTAAATATCCAAAAGGGGCAAACGTTGGTGGTCAACGCCACGTTAGATGCTGCCGAGTTCGTTCGCTTGGTTGTGAAAAAAGCCTATGAGACCGGAGCCCACAATGTCATTGTCAACTGGACTGACGATACGGTCACAAGAACAAAGTACGAGCTTGCACCTGATGAGGCTTTCAATGAATATCCGCTTTGGCGCGCCAAGGAAATGGAAGACCTGGTGGAAAAGGGAGCGGCGCTTATGTCTGTTGTTTCCTCTAGCCCCGACCTGTTAAAGGGAGTCAATCCTGAGCGCATTGCTAACTTCCAGAAGGCGGCCGGCAAGGCATTGACGAAACAGCGACAGGCCGTTCAATCTGACAAAGTCAGCTGGACCGTTGTCGCGGCTGCATCGCCTGTCTGGGCTGCCAAGGTATTTCCGAATGCACCGGCAGACAAACAAACCGAGCTACTATGGGATGCGATTTTTAAAGCGGTACGGGTCGACTCTGAAAATCCGGTTGAAGCCTGGAAAAAACACGACGAAAGCCTTCATGAAAAGGTCCGTTATTTGAACGAGAAACGTTATGCCAAGCTTCACTACAAAGCGCCAGGCACAGATTTAACCATCGAGCTTCCGAAAAATCACCTATGGGTGGGCGCCGGCAGCGTCAATGAAAAGGGCGTTGAATTTATGGCTAACATGCCGACCGAAGAAGTGTTCACCGTTCCATACCGAACTGGCGTAAACGGCACGGTGACCAGCACAAAACCGCTTAGCTACGGCGGTAATATCATTGACAATTTTTCGATCACCTTTGAAAATGGAAAAATTGTTTCGGTGAAGGCGGAGGAAGGCGAGGAGGTGCTGAAGCGCCTTGTTGAAACGGACGAAGGCTCGCACTATCTCGGCGAAGTTGCGCTAGTTCCTTACGATTCGCCAATTTCGCAATCGAACATTTTGTTCTTTAACACATTGTTTGATGAAAATGCCTCTAACCATTTGGCAATCGGCAGCGCTTATGCCTTTTGTATTGAGGGTGGAAAGAAGATGTCGGCCGAAGAATTGAAGGAGAATGGGTTGAATGAAAGTATCACTCATGTCGATTTCATGATCGGTTCCACTGATATGGATATCGACGGCATTACGGCTGATGGAAAAATTGAACCAGTGTTCCGTGGAGGAAACTGGGCATTTTAAAAAATTTGGCACCATGGTTACCTAAAAGGAATCATGGTGCTATTTATTTTGTTTGTTGAGCACACAGGGGAGATTTCTGCGGACAAAATCAACCCGCAAAGAAGCAAAAATGTCCGAAGACGGGCCAACTTCGGACAAAACCACTGCCAAAAGAAGCAAAAATGTCCGAAGTCTAAAAGCCAGACCCCTCACTAAGCACCCAATTTCATCGACTTTTTCTCAGCCGAATAGAACATCAGCCAATATAATGCAGCACTAAATAGCGCCAGAATAAACAAAACGAAATAGGTCCAGTTGTAGCCGATCCATACCGTCATTGGGATGGACAGCGGGGCAATCGTCCTGCCTAGGGTAAAGCGCAGGCTTGATGCCGCAAAATACTGGCCTCGCATGTGCTCGGGTGCAATCTTTGACACAAAGCTCTGTTGAAGCCCGACCCCCATTAGCTCGGCAAACGTAAAGACGGCCATCCCCATGATTAAGCCCCAAATCCATTGGGTTTGACTGAAAATGATCAACGAAGCGCCGTAAATAACCGAGGAGAGCACAAACACGTTTCTTTCACTATAACGGCTCATCCATTTGGTCACGGCAACCGTCAATAACGCTACGAGGAAGCCGTTTTCAGCCAGCACAATCCCAAAGGCTTGCTCGCCGCCCACTTTAAATGACCAATCTCCGAAAGAAAACAGAATTTGATTATGGATAACATCCTTGATATAAACAGGCAGCAATAGGTCCAGTTGCATGAACGTCTGCCCAGCCAGTACACCTGCCGCAATAAACAGCAAAAATGTTCTATCCTTTACAATCACCGAATAATCCTTCAGCTGATTAAGCAAAAATTGATACCATTTTCCGTTTCCGGATAACCCGGCTGCTTTTTGAACAGGTGCCGTTTCCTTTGTCCACCTTGCCAGAATGAAGCCGAGTGCGATACAAACAATGCCGGCAATCAGCAATAACTCAAAGCGGTAGCGGGCATAAAATATTCCGCCTAAAATTGGACCGATAACCACTGCGATATTAATTGAGGTATAAAAAATGGCAAAAACTTGGCTTCGATGTTTTTCCTCGACCACATCTGCGACCATCGCCTGGCTGGCCGGCCAGTAAAACGAACCGAAAACCCCGGCAACAGCAAACGCGATAAACCCGACCCATGGCGACTGATACCAAGGGGAACTTGCAAACGCAAAGACAACAAAAGACAGCCCTTGGCCGATTGCCGACAGCACCATCATTCGCTTCCTGCCGAAGCGGTCGGCGCAATAACCGCCCATCAGGTTGGCAACCACCGAGAAAATTTGTGAAAAAACGAGTAAAAATCCCGCTTTATTTTTTCCAAAGGCATCGGCAAAATAAATTGCCAAGAACGGGAAAAACATCCAAAAGGTAATATTCATCGCCGCCTCGCCAAACAGGCGGACCTTTAAATTCGAGTCCCAATCTCTTATTCTCATACTAGTATCCTCATTTCCATTTGCTTGCCAATACATCATACTATTCTCGCAGAAGATTACACAAGAAAAAAACAACAGGACGGGCACGGACCATCCCCCCAAGTTACATTGTCATAAGCACGTATGTTATAGTTAACGTACGGAAATTGAAAGGATGTATTTACTTATGAGCAAAAGTATCGTAATTGCTGAGAAACCATCTGTCGCCCGTGATATTGCACGTGTTCTCAATTGTAATAAGAAGGGCAATGGATTCCTTGAAAGCGATAAATATATTGTGACGTGGGCACTTGGGCATCTGGTCACGCTGGCTGACCCGGAAAGCTACGATGTGAAATATAAAACATGGAAATTGGAAGACCTGCCAATGCTGCCGGAGCGGTTGAAATTGACCGTCATTAAGCAGACCGGAAAACAGTTTAATGCCGTTAAAAGTCAGCTTGTCAGAAATGATGTCAATGAAATCATCATCGCGACAGATGCTGGGAGAGAAGGAGAATTAGTCGCCCGCTGGATTATTGATAAAGCAAAGGTCAATAAACCGATAAAGCGGCTATGGATCTCATCGGTTACCGATAAGGCCATTAAAGACGGCTTCTCCCACTTGAAGCCAGGCAAAGCATACGAAAACCTATATGCCTCGGCTGTCGCCCGGTCGGAAGCTGACTGGTATATTGGCCTAAATGCAACCAGGGCGTTAACCACCAGGTTCAATGCCCAATTAAACTGCGGACGCGTGCAAACACCTACTGTTGCGATTATCGCTGCACGCGAGGACGAAATCAAAAACTTCAAACCGCAAACCTATTACGGCATCGATGCCCAAACATCCAACCAACTAAAGCTGACTTGGCAGGACCCAAAAGGAAACAGCCGTAGCTTCGATAAAGACAAAATCGAGGCGATTGTAAAGAAGCTTGGCAGACAGAATGCCGTTGTAATGGAAATTGAGAAAAAGCCGAAGAAGTCTTTTTCACCAGGTCTTTACGATTTAACAGAACTGCAGCGCGATGCGAATAAAATCTTTGGATACTCTGCCAAGGAAACGTTAAACATCATGCAAAAGCTATACGAGCAGCATAAGGTGTTAACCTATCCTCGAACCGATTCGCGTTACCTTTCTTCCGACATTGTCGGGACTCTTCCGGAACGGTTAAAGGCATGCGCGGTTGGAGAATATCGTCCATTTGCTAATAAAATTTTAGCTAAACCGATAAAAGCTACCAAGGCATTTGTCGATGACAGCAAAGTGTCCGATCACCATGCCATCATTCCAACGGAAGGTTATGTAAACTTCTCTGCCTTCTCGGATAAAGAGCGAAAAATCTATGACTTGGTCGTTAAGCGGTTTTTGGCTGTCTTATTCCCGCCCCACGAATATGAGCAATTAACGCTTCGGGCAAAAATCGGTGATGAGAACTTCGTGGCCAGAGGAAAAACTATTTTATCCATGGGATGGAAAGAAGTATATGCAAATCATTTTGAAGAAGACGATGCGGCAGAGGACATTAAAGAACAGATTTTACCGCGCATTGAAAAGGGCGATACCTTAAATGTAAAACTGATCGCACAAACATCGGGTCAAACCACGCCACCTGCTCGCTTTACTGAGGCAACATTGCTTTCGGCAATGGAAAACCCTGTGAAGTACATGGAAACAAACAATAAAAAACTTGCTGAAACATTAAAGTCGACTGGCGGCCTAGGTACTGTTGCGACACGTGCTGACATTATCGATAAGCTATTTAATTCGTTCCTCATCGAAAAGCGCGGCAAGGACATTCATATTACGTCTAAAGGGCGTCAATTGTTGGATTTGGTGCCGGAGGAGCTGAAATCTCCCGCATTAACCGCTGAATGGGAGCAAAAGCTTGAGCAAATTGCTCATGGCAAATTGAAAAAAGAAGTATTTATCACCGAAATGAAAAACTACACAAAAGAAATCGTTGCTGAAATTAAGGCAAGCGATAAAAAATACAAGCACGACAATATCTCTACGAAAAATTGCCCGGATTGCGGCAAGCCAATGCTTGAAGTGAATGGCAAAAAAGGCAAAATGCTCGTCTGCCAAGACCGAGAATGTGGACATCGTAAAAATGTAGCCCGTGTCACGAATGCCCGCTGTCCGCAATGCCATAAAAAGCTGGAACTGCGAGGCGAAGGAGAGGGCCAAATCTTCACCTGCAAATGCGGTTATCGTGAAAAACTCTCAGCTTTCCAAGCCCGACGTGATAAAGAATCCAAAGGGAAAGTTGATAAGCGGACTGTACAAAAGTATTTAAAAAATCAAGACAAAGAGGATGAACCTTTGAATAATGCGCTGGCAGAAGCATTAAAAGGCTTAAAATTTGATTAAAGAAAAAAAGGGGGGCTACTTTAAATAGGAGTCCCCTTTTATTTGTTATTCTGCTAAAGTGCTATCGTGCTAAAATTCTGAAAATTTAATTGACAAGTCAAGGTTGCCTCACATACAATTATTATCAAAGCAATAATTTTTGGAATGGATGATGAGACATGCGGCATCGCCAAAAAATCAATGTAAAGTCTATTATAGAGGCTGGACTCCAAATCTGATAAGAAATGGAATCCAGCCTCTTTCTTTATTTTACTAAAGTGGTAGAGGAGTGGGATGGGATGATTACACTAACAGGCAATAGTTTAACATTAGAGCAAATGAAGGAAGTATTTTACAGAAAGCAAAAGGTTCGAGCATCGGAAGATAGTATGAAGGCGGCGGCAAAGAGCCGAGAGGCAGTCGAACGGATTGTGTCGGAACGCCGGGTTGTGTACGGTATCAATACCGGGTTCGGTAAGTTTAGCGATGTGTTAATTGATCAAGCCGATGTCCAAGACCTGCAACTTAATCTGATCCGTTCCCATGCCTGCGGTGTCGGAGAACCGTTTCCGGAGGTAGTCGCGAAAGCAATGGTGTTGCTTCGTGCCAACGCGCTGCTAAAAGGTTTTTCCGGAATTAGGCCGATGGTGATTGAAAGACTAATTGACCTTGTAAATAAAGACATCATTCCGGTGATTCCACAGCAGGGCTCCCTCGGTGCAAGCGGCGACCTGGCACCGTTATCCCATTTGGCATTAGTGTTAATTGGCGAGGGCGAAGTTTTTTACAAAGGAAAGCGGATGGAGGCACTAACAGCACTGCAGCAGGAGGGAATCCAGCCAGTGACATTAGAGGCCAAAGAGGGTTTGGCGCTTATCAATGGCACTCAAGCGATGACGGCAATGGGCGTTATCGGCTACTTAGAAGCGGAGCAATTGGCTTATGAAAGTGAGCTCATCGCGTCGATGACCATTGAAGGGTTAAACGGTATCATTGACGCCTTTGCCGAAGAGGTCCATGTCGCGAGGGGCTACCGGCAGCAAATCGATACGGCAGCAAGGATCCGCCAATATTTAAGCGACAGCCTGTTAACTACGATGCAGGGGGAGCTTCGCGTACAGGATGCCTATTCATTAAGATGCATCCCGCAGGTTCATGGTGCATCGTGGCAGGCGCTTGATTATGTGAAAGAGAAACTGGAGATCGAAATGAATGCGGCGACGGACAATCCGTTAATTTTTGATGATGGGGAAAAAGTCATCTCCGGCGGGAATTTCCACGGGCAGCCGATTGCCTTGGCGATGGATTTTATGAAAATTGCCGTGGCAGAGCTGGCAAATATATCAGAACGGCGGATTGAGCGGTTAGTGAATCCGCAATTAAATGATCTGCCGCCATTTTTAAGCCCGCAGCCCGGTCTGCAATCCGGGGCGATGATCATGCAATATGCAGCAGCAGCTCTCGTATCGGAAAATAAAACGTTGGCCCATCCGGCGAGCGTCGATTCGATTCCGTCTTCTGCAAACCAAGAAGATCATGTCAGCATGGGTACCATCGCCGCAAGACATGCATATCAAATTATCCAAAATGCGCGACGAGTTCTTTCAATTGAAATGATTTGTGCGATGCAGGCTGTCGAGTACCGCGGTGTCGATAAGATGGCGACTCACACCAAATCTTTTTACGAAAAGGGCAGGGAGCAAGTGACTTCGATTAAGCAGGACCGCGTGTTTTCAAAGGATATTGAAAAATTGACGCAGTGGTTGAAAACAATCGAATTCCACCAATTCGTCAGAAGCTTGACACACTAAGAAAAAGGCTGTCCGCAATAAAGGGCAGCCTTTATAAATCGGAAGAGCTAGTCCTGCTCCGTTTGCTCAGGAAGCCAGCGACCGGTGTCCTGACGCTGCTCTTCTTCTTCCATTCTATTTTTAAATGCTTCCTGGACGACGATTAGCTCTTCATCCCCAGGCGCCTCTTCCGTTTTCTTTTCAGCCATAAAGGCGTTTTTCGGGAATTCACCCGGATGATTCTTGTTTTTGTGGTTAAAATGCTGTCCACGTGCCAACTGCAACACTCCTTTCGTCTTCGGTGATAGCATTCCCAATCAAATGAAAAATCATTACCGCAATATAGACAATCTTGCTATACTAAACATAGTGGGTATGCTTAAAAAGGGGGACGAAAAATGGATATGTTTCATATTGTCTCGGAAGATCGAATTAAAAAGGCATACAGAGATGGGGATTTTGACAACCTTAAAGGATTTGGAAAACCGCTTGAGCTCGAGGATTTATCAAGCATACCGGAAGAGCTGCGGATGGTTTACAAAATATTGAAAAATTCGGGCTATACCGAGGAAGAGCATCAACTGCGAAAAGAAATGATGACCATTGAGGACCTAATTAGAAACTGCGATGACAGCGTTGAAAGAGAAACCTTAGCGCGCAAAATGAACGAGAAACTGCTAAGGTTTAATCAATTAATGTCCAAGCGCGGAACCAAAACAAATTCGGCTTTATTTAAAAACTACGAATTGAAAATACAAAATAAATTAAAATAACAAATTCCAATAAAAAAAGCTGAATGAAGATGTGTCGGTTAAAATCACTCTTCACCAGCTTTTTCTTCTGATTTTGCCGGCTTGCACATTTTGTCAAGCATAAATCCGGCAAACACTATAAACGCAATGGGAATGGTAAAGTTTAAAACATGAACGACTGTCAAAGTTGTTCGTCACTCCTTTCTAATTGACGGAAAATTATCAATATTAAGTGTATTTACAAGTTGTAAATATTATATTCTATTTGTCACAATTTAGACAAATATTTTCGTTATAATAATTTAGCGTAATTTCACTCCTATTCGACATTCCTTTTTTTGATGGTGAAATTATCCAAAAGGATTTTTCCAATTTATATCGTAATAGTATTAAGGTAGAAAAAATGCCGTTTGGAAGAGGTGCCGACAATGAACAATCTTGAAGCAATGGTCTTGGAAATGGTTAAGTCGAACCAGTTTATATCCGAGCAGCAGATATCCGAGAAAACAGGCTTGTCCCAAGCGGAAATTGGCACAATCATTTCCTCTTTGATTCAATCTGGCAAAATCATTGGCCGTGCCTTTGTGCTCCCTGAGGAAAAGAAAGTTCTTTGTATTGGCGGTGCCAATATTGACAGGAAAATTCAAGTTCTCGACCAATTAAAGTTCGGGACATCCAACCCATCTGTCAGTACGAAATCAAAGGGCGGGGTTGCAAGAAATGTCGCGGAAAATTTGGGCCGCCTAGGCATCACAACTTCGTTATTAGCCTATATTGGCAAAGATACTGAAGGCGAATGGCTCCTTCAGGAGACAATGGATTATGTAAATATGAATCCTACAAAAATCATTAACGGAAAATCAACCGGAACCTATACAGCGGTGCTTGATACGGAAGGTGAGATGACGGTTGCTCTTGCCGATATGGCTATATATGATGAGGTAGAGGAACATTTTGTGGAGAGGAATTGGCATCACCTGCAAAACTCGGAGATGGTCTATCTTGATACCAACTTCCCAATACCGGTTATCCATCAAGTAATTGAAAGTTGCAGAGAGGCAGACATCCCAATATGCATTTCCACGGTTTCCGCCTCTAAGACCAAAAAGTTGCCTGCTTCTCTAGAAGGTGTCACATGGGTGATTGCCAATCATAAAGAGGCAGAAGCCTTATCGAATTTGGAAATCCGTACGGAAGGAGACTTCTTCCGGGCTGCGGAGGTCATTTTGAGAAAGGGTGCTGAGCGTGTTGTCATAACTCGGGGAAACCAGGGGTTAATTTACTTTACCAAAGACGGACGGGCGGGGGCATTGGTCGCACCGGAGACTTTGGTCATCGATGTCACCGGAGCAGGGGATTCGCTCACAGCCGGGATTCTTTTCGGGCATTTAAAGGGGCTCCATACCGAGGATTCCTGCAAACTTGGGCTGGCATGTTCACTGATTACGATTCAATCCAATGAAACGGTAAACCCGGAACTAAATTCACAGAAACTTATCTCTTTTTATCAAAAATACTTTACTACAGGTGTCACCCAGCGAGGATTTCTATAAAATTCCTTAAAAAGGAGGAGATTTCGACCCAAATCTCCTTCTTTCTTTTTTAAATTTGACTTTAATCATAATAGCAAGAGATGGCTTTTGTAAAAGTTTGGCGAGTTTTGTCCGAAAAAGGAGTTCGGAAATTTGAAAATATTGACAAAAACTAACACAATGTTAGGAAAGAACTAGATATAATTTACCTATCTACATAAGGAATAAGCCTTAAGGCCTAACATAGAGAAATAGAGTACAAGGGCACAAGGTCGGAGGTAAACAGAAAAAGGCAAACCTGTTGAAAAGCAGGGACGCAAAGCTTGCGGGTCTAAGGTAAGTGCGGAGATTTACTAGGATGGCCGAGCTGCCTGGAATACGGAGGTATTTTAGGAGGAAAATAACATGAGTACGGTGATTGGGCGAATGGAAATAATCGACAACGAATGGCTTGCACTTATCTTGGAAGCGAAAGAACTGGGATTATCGGTAGAAGAGGTGCGGGACTTCCTGAATGGAAACAAGGCGCTGGATCTTGGAACAGAAAAAAAAGCATCCTACAAAAATTAATTATTTTGTAGGATGCTTTTTTTTAATTCTTTCCTTGTTTATTCCGCCATTGAGTAAATTCCAAAAACTCGCGGAATTGGTCTTTGGAAACGCCGGAAGTCATCGCTTCCTTTACAAGATTCATCCAATCACTATCCAACTCGTTTTTATCGACTTGTTCATGGATTAAATGTTCAACAGGAATATTTAACACACCCGCAATCTTTTCTAGAAACTGAATGGAAGGATTTTTTTGCAGGTTTCTTTCAAGAGAGCTTAAATAAGATTTCGCAACTCCTGCTTGCTCTGCAAGTTCAGACAGTGACATTCTTTTATCTTGGCGGAATTTTTTTACGCGGTCACCTATCATTGAGCCTCACACACCTATGAAATAATTTATATGTATATTCTAACAAAAAGAAAATTAAAGCACCATATTAAGAACAAGCCAATGTGACAAAAAAATGAATTTTACGAAGAAATGATAAATTTTTTCCCAATAAGAAAGTAATTTTGAAAAAATATCCGTATAGAGTTAAGATAAGAGGTGTTGCCATTATCTTAACCAATTCGCACCATTATGTTCATTATATATTAAATTAATTCAAAAAGGCGGGGAACATAGATGATTGTCCTAAAATCACAGCGTGAAATTGAGGCCATGAAAAAGGCAGGAGAAATTTTGGCCGCCTGTCATAAGGAAATTGCGAAGCTGATTAAGCCAGGAATCACCACTTGGGAAATTGATCAATTCGTAGAACAGTTTTTGAAAAAACATAATGCCACACCCGAGCAAAAAGGCTATAAGGGATATGAATATGCCACCTGCGCCAGCATCAATGATGAAATTTGTCACGGTTTTCCTCGAAAAGAGCCTTTAAAAGAAGGAGATATCGTCACGATCGACATGGTTGTCAATTACAACGGGGCGTTGGCTGATTCCGCCTGGTCCTACGCAGTCGGAGAAGTTTCGGAACAAACCGAACATCTTTTAAAGGTAACCAAAGAGGCATTATATCGCGGGATTGCTCAAGCCGTGCCAGGGAATCGTATTGGCGATATCGGCCACGCGATCCAAACCTATGTGGAGGGTGAGGGACTATCGGTTGTCCGCGACTTTATCGGCCACGGGATTGGTTCATCTATTCACGAAAAACCGGACGTACCTCATTACGGTTTGCCCGGTAAAGGCCCGCGAATCAAAGAAGGCATGGTCTTCACCATTGAACCGATGGTCAATATCGGGATGCTGTTTACCCAAATGGATGCTAACGGTTGGACAGCGAGAACGGTAGACGGCACGTATTCGGCTCAATATGAACACACTATTGCCATCACCAAAGACGGCCCAATCATTTTGACAGACCAGGATGAAATATAAATATAAAAAAACAGATCGCGCTGATCTGTTTTTTATTTTTTACGTAAACTTCCTAGTTCTTCAACAAGTGCCTGCATTTCACTCGGGCTGAACGAATTTTTCCGTAGAACCATTTCATAAATTTCTTTTAATTCCTCATACATTTCTTCATCAAAGTGAGACGGCTTAATCGCTCCGAGGTTTAAAACCTTTAATTTCTCTTTAATTTGCTCAATCATATACTCGACATTTTCAACTGATTTTTGCGTCAAATCCATTTTCGGTCATCCTTTCCGAATTCATATGTTCATCTTTTCATGTTGACTGATACATGTCAATACTTCATCTCGTAATAGTGTTTACAGAAAAATAAACCGGGTAAACTTGCATAGGAAACGTAGATATCGCAAAATAAATGAAGGGGAAACATTTTTGGCAGGATTTTCTTTTTACATAGAGCTAAGGAGAGGTTAACATGACAAGAAAAAATCAGTTTTGGAAGGGAATGTTTTTCGGGGCACTTGCGGGTGGTGTAGTAACCTTGCTTGATAAGGATACTCGTGAAGCGATGAAGGAACATGTGAAAAAAGTATCCGGAGTGGTTTCAGAAGTAGTTAGGCATCCCGGTGAAATGGCCGAAAAAGTGAAAGGAACTGCGGCAAAATTAAAAACCACCTTTGAACAAGTCAGCGAGGATATTTCCTTCATCGTAGAAAAAGTAGACGAATTACGGGAGCTGACGCCGAAGGTAACGGATGCAATTAAGGAAACGAAGGAATCCCTCAGCACAGACGATGAACTATTGGAAGAGCTGCTTGAGGAAAAAGAATATCGCTAAGCTAATTTGGGGTATATCAATTTTATTTACGGAATTGGGACTGTTATACGCAGAATTCAAAGTTTTATTTGCGAATATGAATTGTTTAATTGCCATTTTCGGCCGTTTATTTGCGGATACCAATTTGCAGAGGTGATGGAATGAAGGATAAAGGAAATGTCCGCTCGTCATTGCTCCGATTGCTCTGGCATCGGATTGACGAGGATGATCTTCCGGGAATGAGTGCCCAATTGGCTTATTATTTTCTTCTTTCTCTTTTTCCGTTATTGATTGTGCTGTTTTCAATTCTTCCTTATTTACCGATTCATGAGCACGATATGCTGGGCATGATTCGCGGGTTTGCTCCTGAGGAAGCAATGCAATTAATTGAAAAAAACGTAACTGAAATTATGAGGCACCGTCACGGGGGGCTGCTCTCGTTCGGGGTTATCGGGACGATTTGGTCGGCGTCCAACGGCATTAATGCCATCGTCAAAGCGTTCAACAAAGCCTACAATGTCGAGGAAAGCCGCTCATTTTTAGTTTCTAGGGGAATGGCGATTCTGCTGACATTTGGGATGATCCTTGTTTTCCTCGTTGCCATCATTTTACCTGTATTTGGCCGGGAAATCGGCATTGTGCTATTTTCCCAATTTGGCTACTCGGAAGAATTTATCCGGCTTTGGAATACCATTAGCGTCGCAGTCAGTGCGGTGATATTATTTCTGATTTTTACCGGCTTGTACTGGGTCGCTCCGAATGTTAAATTGCGCTGCCGAAGTGCGTTTCCAGGGGCGATTTTTGCGACAATCGGCTGGATTATTTCTTCACTTGGATTATCATTTTATGTCGGCAATTTCAGCAATTATACGGTCACGTACGGGAGTATCGGCGCGATCATCGTGTTGATGCTGTGGCTATATATTTCCGCCTTCATCATCATCTTGGGCGGGGAAATCAACGCCTTTTACAGTGAAGAAAAAAAGACAAATTGCTAATAGTTACCTTTATCGAAACTAACGCCGCGGTCCAAACTAGGATAGAGGGGGTAATCCTCAAGAAAAACAGGAGGTTTGGACAATGACAAAGCATACAAAAAAAGATGGCAGCACTAAGCAGAAAAGCAAGGGTGCAAAAGGCAATAAAACATCAGGATCTGCAAACGGGTCCAACAGCTATCACTAAATACTTATGAATAAAGTAAAAGGCCGGGTGATGCTCACCCGGTCTTATTTTAACAACCTTAAACTGTTTAAAATAACAAGAATCGTGCTGCCTTCATGGCCGATGACACCAAGCGGCAAATCGATTGATTGGAAGAAGTTTGAAGAAATAAGCACCATGATGACGGTGATCGAGAAAATGACATTCTGCTTAATGATTCTGTTCATGCGCTGAGACAGGCGGATGGCTTCGGCTATCCGCGGCAGGTCATTCTTCATCAACACGATATCGGCTGTTTCCAAGGCCACATCGGTTCCTTCCCCCATCGCTATTCCGACATTGGCGATTGCCAGTGCCGGGGCGTCGTTGATCCCGTCACCGACCATCGCCACCGTTTTATACCTATCTTTTAATTGTTTTAGATGGTCCACCTTTGATTCCGGCAAACATTCGGCATAGTACTCGTCAACATGGGATTCAGCAGCAATCGCTTTGGCCGTATTTTCGCTGTCGCCTGTCAACATAATGGTACGAATGCCTTGCTTTTTTAGATGGTCAATGCCAAGCTTCGTTTCTTCGCGGACAACATCCTTCAAGGCAATTACCGCACTTAGTTCGCTGTCAATCTCAATAAAAACGAGGGTATTGCCTTGAGCAGCCAACTCCTTTGCCATCCCTCCGGCAAAGTTCTCAGCATGATCCTTTCCTACAAAGGCCGCTTTCCCTATTTTCCACTGCTGACCGTCTATGTTCGCTTTAACGCCCCAGCCCGGGACATCCTCCAAACTATCGGGATGTAACAAATGATTCTTAACACTTCCCTTGGCGAACTTAACAATTGCCTGAGCAAGAGGATGGTTGGAATGGCTCTCAATGGAAGCGGCTTTCCAAATCAGGTCGCTCTTGTCGAGCCCCTCCTTGACTAATACATTGGTAACCTCAGGTTTGCCTTTTGTCAGCGTCCCGGTTTTATCAAAAGCAATCGCACCTAAATGACTGAGATTTTCGAGATGCACGCCGCCCTTGACGAGAATTCCATGTCGTGCACCGTTTGAAATAGCCGATAGGGTAGCAGGCATAATCGATGCGACTAACGCACACGGAGAGGCAACCACAAGCAAAATCATCGCACGGTAAAAGGCTTCATGCCAATTCCAGCCCAGTAGAAACACAGGGAGAAAGAACATCGCGATAACCACAAGCAAGACTACCTTTACATAGGTCCCTTCAAAGCGTTCAATGAATTGTTGTGACGGCGACTTTTCGCTTTGTGCTGATTGCACCAATTGGATAATCTTTTGAAACAGCGTATCGCTGCTTTCTTTTGAAACTTCCACAGTAATCGAACCGGTCATGTTAACGGTTCCAGCGAAAACCTCTTCCTCAGTGCTCTTGGACACAGGCATCGATTCACCGGTTATGGCCGCCTCATCGATATTGGTATGTCCCTTGACAATGATGCCATCGGAAGGTATTCGTTCACCCGGTTTAATTAATATTTGGTCGCCCACCTGAAGGTCGTCGACAGAAACGCGCTTTTCATAGCCGTTGGTGATCAAAGTAGCTTCTGCAGGCTGCAGCTCCATTAAAGCAGAAATTTCTTTGTGGCTCTTATTCATCGTGTATGTCTCAAGCGCACCGCTAACGGCAAAGATGAAGATTAAAATCGCTCCCTCTGTCCAATATCCTATGATTGCCGAGCCGACCGCGGCAAAGATCATCAGCATTTCCACGTTCAATTCCTTATTTTCATAAGTGGACTCAATGCCTTCCTTTGCCTTGGCGAAGCCGCCAATCACAAACGCGAGCAAATAGGCGATAATCGAATCGGCCCCCTGGCCGTACTTATCTAGGAGCCAGCCGGCAAGGATGAGAACCCCGCTTAATCCGGCAGCAATTAGCTCGGCGTATGGTTTTATTTTTTCTAAAAAGCTCACCTTCTGAATTCCTTTTGTGAGTGCCTTTGTTTCTGGAACCATGTTTTCTCCCTCCTAATTGAGAAAAATAATCAAACTCACAACCCCTAAAAAACACGAAAGCTGTCATCAAATGTGATGACAGCAGTTTTCTTCTGTAAAAAATATTTATTTTGTTACCTTTATTTTACCATACATTCTATGCCTTAGATATGATTTTGCTCAAATTAATTTTTATGCTGGGCGAAAAGAGCCGCTTGTTTTCCAAACATAAAGACGCTTACGGAAACAGCGAGGAGCAGGACGCTGATAATGTAGAAAAAGCTGACATTCTGAAAAAATTTAATAAATAATCCGCCGATAATTGGGCCGAATAAGCTGCCCAAGCTAAAAAAGATACCGCAAAGCAAATTTCCGGTTGGCAGCAGGTTCCTTGGAACCAGGTCCGCCATGTAACTGATTCCAAGCGAGAAGGTGGAACCGACGACCATTCCAGAAATCAGGATGGCTGCTGCTAGGCCAATGAACGATTGTTCGAGAAAACTGGCCGCAGTAAAACTACAAAATCCGAGAAAGAGGATGGTCATTAATACCTTTCTTCGGCCATATTGGTCACTAAGCACCCCTAATGGAAGCTGGGTGATGATACTCCCAATGGCAAACGCCGATAAAACTACCGAAACACTGGAAACATCGATATCTCTCCTTAGCGCATAAACGGGGAAGCTGCCGTTTAACGACGATTCCAAAAATCCGTAAACAAGCGGCGGCAGGAACGCCACCCAGCCATATTTTATTGCTTCTTTGAATTGTTTGATCGTCGCAAGAAACGAATTGATTTTGACTTCCTGCTCCGGCAGTTCATTCTTCAAGGTGAAGACAAAAACCCAACCCGCTAAACAAATAATCGATGAGACAATAAATGGCAGGGCTTCATTTAGATCGACAAGCGGAGTCATCAGCGGTCCGGTCGCAAAGCCGATACCGAAAAATAGCCCGTAAAGGGAGATATTCCGGCCTCTTTTTTCAGGAGAAGAAAAAGAGGTAATCCATGTTTGTGTCGCAAAATGCAAGGCGTGATCGCCGATGCCGATTAATAGCCGCAGGACAAACCAGAACCAGAATGATTTCCACATCGGAAACAATGTCAGTGATGCAATCACAAGCCCGCCGCCGAAAATGATGATTGGTTTATAACCGTATTTTCTGAGCGGTGGTTCCATAAATGGTGATACTAACAAAATTCCTATATAAAGGGCCGTCGCGTTTAACCCATTTAACGAGGAGGACAGGCCGTCCTTTTCAAAAATTACGGCAATTAACGGCAGGAGCATCCCTTGTGAAAAACCGGAAACCGCCACAATGCTGACCAGGACCCAAAACCGCAGTTGATTTTTATTCATAAGCTTTCCTCAATTCAAAATTAGTTACAAACTGATGGTATCCCAGAAACTTACGCATAAGCAAGAAAAATGTTGCGTCCGAATTTGAGAAAATGATACTCTTTAAATGAAAATTTTGGAATTTTTAGGGTAATATAATGGATTAGAAACAAGAGATAGATTCAACAGAGATATGGAGGAAGCTTATGACAAATAAAATTTTTATGCTTGGGACGTTCATCGGTGTTCCGCTTTCTGTGATTGGAACACTCATGCATTGGCCGACGATGGTCCTTTTTACTATTTATTGTTTATCGATTATTGCCCTAGCCAGTTACATGGGGCGTGCCACAGAAAGCCTCGCGATCGTCGCTGGACCACGGATTGGCGGCTTGTTAAATGCCACGTTCGGAAACGCGGTCGAGCTGATTATATCGATTTTTTCCTTAAAAGCCGGGTTGGTGGGAGTCGTCCTTGCTTCCTTGACCGGTTCTGTGCTTGGGAACCTACTGCTTGTGGCGGGGCTATCGTTTTTCATCGGGGGGTTAAAGTTCAAACGGCAGAAATTCAATGTCCATGATGCCCGACATAATTCCGGCCTGTTGATGTTTGCGATTATCGTGGCTTTCGTCATTCCAGAAGTTTTTTCAATGGAAATGAATGAACCTAAAACATTAACATTAAGTATTGGCATTTCGATTATTCTAATCGCGCTTTATCTGGCTGCGTTATTCTTTAAACTGGTTACTCATCGCGGGGTTTATCAAAGCGCGGAAAGTGAAGCTGCTGCAGCTGCAGGACATCATGAGGAACCTGAATGGGGAAAGTGGAAGGCCATTATCATCCTTTTAATTGCAACTCTTGCTGTTGCTTATATTTCCGAGAATCTGGTTCATACTTTCCACTATGTTGCCGAATCGTTTGGCTGGACCGAACTATTTATCGGGGTAATCATCGTGGCAATTGTTGGTAATGCTGCTGAGCACGCCTCAGCTGTCCTTATGGCCGTTAAAAATAAGATGGATATCGCTGTGGAAATTGCAGTTGGCTCCACCTTGCAAATTGCCATGTTTGTTGCACCAGTACTTGTGTTGTTTTCACTGATGTTCGAAACGAAAATGCCGCTTGTTTTCACATTGCCAGAATTAATTGCAATGGTCAGCTCTGTTCTCTTAATGGTTATTATATCCAACGATGGTGAGTCCAACTGGTTCGAAGGTTTAACCTTGATCGCAGCCTACTTCATTATGGGAATTGGCTTTTTTCTGTTATAAAAAAGAAAAGACTCTGTGCCGCTTGGGCGTAGAGTCTTCTTTCATATGAATTCAAATTAGGGGTAATACGGTGTTTCATCATCATCTGAACCTGTTCATGTATGGGTAAATAATCAATCGCTTTTTCCTGGGACCATCAATCACCAACCTTCATGTTTGTTAAAATAGAGAAACACGAGTGTTGACTGTCATATATGTGAGTAATCCCAACCTCCTTAAAGATATTCGATAAATGGGTTAGCCGATTGATTGCAGCCCTCCTTTTTGAAAGGTTAAGTCCATTATAAGTGATAATTTAAATTTTGTAAATGTTCAGATTATTACAATTATATTACTTTCTTCATGAGCATCATGGCGCGGAACGAATGCCCAGTTTAGAAAGATGCAAAATAATTTTATTGCATGGGCCAGAAAAGGGATAATATTGGTGAACTCCGAAAAAACTACTATCAGACTAATTTACTATGTAGTGAAAGGAGTTCTTCACACAGTGAAAAAACTTGTTTCTGTCTTTATGTGTTTGCTTTTAATGATAACTATTTTACCGGCAGCCTTCGCTGAAAAAGCCTCATCCGTCAAAAGGGATCAGGTAAAATATCAAATTCCGGCATCGGTGCGTAATATTTCAAAGGAAAATACGTACCCGAATTCCACCCAGGACTTGCCGCAATTGCAGCCTAGCGAGCTGACGAAGAAATTGATCAACTCATCAAAGGTCAAAATCAAAAACCCTGATTTGATCCGCATGCTGAACGAGTCTAGCATTAACAGCACACCGTTTGCACTTGGCTATCGGGCCATCATTTATTTGGGCCAATGGCCGCTGAACTATGAATCATCGGAAACCTCGCCAAACTGGGAATATCAAAAAATCAATACCAATTATTTTGATAATCGTGGCGGCAACGCTCCTTACAAAATTAAATATGTACAAGAGGCACAAAAAATTGTACGCGGCGGACTGACGGCGAAAATCCCTAATGCAGAAGACGTGAAGAAAATGATGCTCCTCACAGCGATGGAGAAAACAAAGCTGCCCCTGGCATTTGAAACCATCATCGGTGCCGGAACGAAAAATGACCATATTTATAATATTCCAACCAACCGTTTAGGCTACCTTTATGCCTATGCCCCTGGAGTCAATGAAAAAGGGAAAGTCACTTATGGTGAGGTTTATTTAATGCTGAAAGGCAGTAAGAAGTTTATTATTGTTAAAAATGTAACCTCCCAGGGCATCGGTGCCTGGATTCCGGTCCAGGATTATGTGTCGTTTGGGTTTGTAGCATCAGAACGGCCGAGATAATGAGTTTGCTCCTATCCATTTTCGCGGGTAGGGGCTTTTATTTTGGGAAAAATATTGCGAAAGCACCTTAATTCCTATAAGCTAAGAAAGGAAATTGAAAGGAGTGAATACCATTTGGGTAGCCAAATTCATGATAAAAATGTGCAAGTAAACTTTTTAAAGCAACGATTGAATATGTTTATTGATGTTCTCGATGCAATTGATCCGGAGGAAACGGATCTTGAAGATATCGATCGATTAATTTCCATTCTTGATGAAATGGAATCAAAATGCCGCGAATTTAATAACCGCGACCTGTCTGAGCCTGTTAAATAAACAGGCTTATTTTTTTTGCCTGATGGTCTTTAAGTGCGAAGGTTTTGCCGCATACTTCCATGTAATCGATTGCAGCCAAATCCTTTAATTCTGGTCACTTTAGGAGTATAATTTAAACGTGTGAAAAATTGTAATATTTAAATAGAGATTATCAGAGGACAAAGGGAAAGGGGAAATTCAAGTTGAATAACGCCACGTTTGAAGAAAGCATGTACAAGCTGGTTGTCGAAACGTCTACAAAGCTTCCTAAGGATGTGCGTCGTGCCATCAAGGCTGCCAAGGAAAAAGAAAACGCCGGTACCCGCGCCGCAATGAGTCTTGCGACCATCACCAACAACATAAAAATGGCGGACGACCAGGTATCGCCAATTTGCCAGGATACCGGGTTGCCAACTTTTAAAATTAAAACGCCGGTTGGTGTCAACCAGTTGGAAATCAAAGAAGCGATTAAAAAGGCAATCGTACAAGCGACAAAAGAGGGCAAACTGCGTCCGAACTCCGTTGATTCGCTAACAGGGGAAAACAGCGGAGACAACCTCGGCGCCGGCGTTCCGGTTTTTAAGTTTGAACAATGGGACAAAGACTTCATTGATGTGAAGCTTATTTTAAAAGGTGGCGGCTGTGAAAACAAAAATATCCAATACAGCCTGCCATGTGAACTAGAAGGACTGGGCCGCGCCGGCCGTGACCTTGACGGTATCCGCAAGTGCATTATGCATTCGGTTTACCAGGCACAAGGCCAAGGCTGTTCCGCAGGATTCATCGGCATCGGCATCGGGGGCGACCGTTCATCAGGCTATGATTTGGCGAAGGAACAATTATTCCGTCCGGTTGAAGACGTGAACCCGAATGAAGATCTTCGCAAGCTTGAAGAGTATGTTTTGGAAAATGCCAACAAACTTGGAATCGGCACGATGGGCTTCGGCGGCGAAGCGACTTTGCTTGGCTGTAAAATCGGTGTGATGCACCGGATTCCGGCAAGCTTCTATGTATCCGTCGCTTATAACTGCTGGGCATACCGCCGTATGGGCGTCAGCGTTGACCCGGAAACTGGCGCCATCCTCGAGTGGGCGTATCAAGATGGAGAGTTCATTGACTTTGCTTCCGAGTCCGAGTCTGCTGAGGCAGAGGTTGCCGCTTCGGTTGAAGAGGACGTCATCACCTTGGAAGCTCCTATTACAGAAGAGCAAATTCGTTCGCTAAAAGTCGGCGACGTTGTCAAAATCAACGGCATGATGTACACCGGCCGCGACGCGATTCACAAGTATTTAAGTGATCACGATTCACCAGTTGATTTGAACGGCCAGGTCATTTACCACTGCGGTCCGGTTATGCTGAAGGATAAAGAGGGTGTGTGGCATGTGAAGGCTGCCGGCCCGACAACCAGTATCCGTGAGGAGCCTTACCAGGGCGATATTATGAAGAAATTCGGCATCCGCGCTGTTATTGGTAAAGGTGGCATGGGCCCTAAAACTTTGGCTGCTCTGCAGGAGCACGGCGGCGTGTACCTAAACGCCATCGGCGGAGCTGCACAGTACTATGCAGACTGCATCAAAGGCGTCGAAGGCGTTGATTTAATGCAATTCGGTATTCCTGAAGCGATGTGGCACCTGCGCGTGGAAGGCTTTAAAGCAGTCGTCACAATGGACGCGCACGGCAACAGCCTGCATGCCGATGTGGATAAGTCTTCCCTAGAGAAGCTGTCCCAGTTCAAGGAGCGGGTTTTTAACTAAAAGGGTAATTAGAAGGGTGGACCCGAGTGTGCGGGTCTGCCTTTTTTTCTTTGGGAGTTGGCATGGTGGTTTTACTAAAAGGGGGTAATTTAGGGTTTTTAATGGTCTTTGGAAGGGACTATGGTTGGTCTTTTGTGCGTTAAAGCGGTGCATGGATAATGAATTGTAGATATATTTGAAATTTTGTAGATATCTTGTAAAAATTGTAGATATCTTCAAAAAACTGTAGATATCCTTCAAAAATTTGTAGATATATTTTTTGCCTCCTAAAAGTTTTAAAGAATAATAAAAGTCCAAGCAGGAAATGTGGCGGATTCTGTCGAAAATATCTCTTATTACGTAAAAGGAGGGAAGATTTTGTTTGTTTTAGACTTTTATAAACCAATCCCGTTGGAGCAAATTGAGGCTGTCTTAAGAAGAGTGGCAGAAAATCACCCAAAAAGGCCAATTATTGAAACTAAACGCAAATTTTTAGACTCTGGTTATCAAGGTGAAAAAAGACTGAACTATTTTCTTATTCCTGGCAAAAAGTATCACATATTTCATGGTCTTCGACTTCCCATCGGAAATACCTTCTTTCAAATTGATGCACTTCTCATTTCTCCAAAGATAACAATTATTATTGAATCCAAAAATTACGCTGGGTCACTCAAAATTGAAAAAGATCAACTAACTCAAGAGATCAATGAATCAAAAGAGGTATATGATAATCCACTAGCACAGGCTATTCGCCACAAAATCCTTTTACAATATTTTTTAGAAAATTACCAATTGCAATTAGCCCCGATAGAAGTTCTTGTTGTGATGACAAGATCATCAAGCGTCATACAAGTCGCTACTGGTTACCATGAAGCCTCAAAAAAGGTCTTAAAAGTAGCGAATCTTTTAAAGAAAATTGAGGAGTTAGAGAAATACTATAGTATAGACAGAGTTGACCAAAAAACAATCGGTAAAGTAAGAAAGCTTCTTTTTAAAAAAAACACCCCGCTACGAATCGATGTTTTGCGAACGTACTCCATTCAAAGATGGGAAATCATCACCGGTGTACGGTGCTATAAGTGTTTTCATATGCCTATGCAGTTTTACAGGCAAAAGTGGATATGTCGACATTGTAAGTCGGAATCCAAGGATGCCTATCTTGAAGCAATTAATGACCATTTTTTAATTTTTGGGGTACCAATAACCAACAAAGAGATTCGCGAATATCTACATATCCCCAATGGAAGGCAAGCTACCTATTTCCTTAGGCTTTGCAACCTCCCCTCCACTGGAACCAACAAAGGCCGCATTTACCACCAACCTAAACCAAAGCAATGCCTTTTCCTATAAATACTAATCATCATTTCCCGCCAACAACAAACAATATAAGAAAACAATTTTGGGGGAAATTTGAATGAAACGATTATTGTGCGCACTTAGTGTGCTGATAGTATTGGTGCCAACTATTACATACGCGGCCTTGCCAAACAGGCCGATTCACTGGGGCTTTAAAAAATCGGTCAACGAGGAGCCTCCGTATGCGGGAGCAGAATATGACGAGGTCCTTGCCAAATACGGGGCGGTATACAAAGGCGACCCTGACAAAAAAATCATGTACCTGACCTTTGACAGTGGTTATGAAAATGGGCAGATGCCCAAAATTCTTAAGGTACTAAAAAAAGAAAAAGTACCAGCGACATTTTTTGTAACGGGACATTTTTTACTTTCGCAGCCTGAGTTAGCTAGACAAATTGTCGATGAGGGCCATATCATCGGCAACCATTCCTGGCACCATCCCGATTTTACAAGGGTCAGCGATGAACGAGTTCGCGAAGAACTAAACAAAGTAAAGATTAAAACCAAAGAAATTACGGGGCAGAAGAAAATGAAGTACCTCCGCCCGCCACGTGGTGTTTTTAGCGAAAGGACGATGCAAATCGCTAAAGAAGAGGGCTACACCCATATATTTTGGTCGCTCGCCTTTGTTGACTGGAATGTCAACAGTCAAAAAGGCTGGCAATACTCGTATAATAACATCATGAAACAGGCACATCCAGGGGCCATCATCTTACTCCACTCAGTTTCAAAAGATAACGCTGATGCTCTAGAACAAGCCATCAAGGACCTTAAAGACAGAGGTTACAAATTCAAAAACCTTGACCATTTAATGAAGAAAAAATAAGCCGGATTTCGCTTGAAATTCGGTTTTTCCTTGTTTCGTGATATAATACGGGGAAAAATAATAAAGGATGGAACCCCCGTGTGGCAGGAAACGATACATATTGAAGGCCCATATAATTTTGATAGCATTTTAGAACGGCATACGCCCGACCCGTTAAAACAAGTAAATTTGCAAGAACGATTTTTGCGAGTTCCAGTCCTCATTGGCAACGATTCCCATGTTGTTGATGTAAAGGCAATTGGAACAGTTGATGAGCCGATATTTGAGGTTTCCGGGAAAAACGCCGCCGCTAAAGAGGCCATCATCCAAAGAACAGTAGAAATTTTTCAATGGAATATACCGTTAAAGCCGATTCATCAACATTTTCAAAAAACCGATTTAAAGGAAATATTCATCCAATTCATTGGTACGCCGCTAGTACTCGATTTTAATTTGTTCGATTCGCTCGTCAAATGCATTATCCATCAACAAATCAATATGAAATTTGCCTATACGTTAACCGAGCGCTTTGTAAAAACGTTCGGCTATGAAAAAGATGGCATCTGGTTCTTTCCGAGTCCGGAAACAACTGCAAAACTGACAGTGGACCAGTTGCGCCCGCTGCAAATGAGCGGCAGAAAAGCAGAGTATGTAATAGGCATTGCAAAAGAAATGGTCGAAAATGGCTTGGATCTTGAAGGGCTAAAAAGTGAACCCGATGAGGCGATCTTTGAAAAATTAATGAAAATCCGTGGTGTCGGCAGATGGACGATAGAAAACTTTCTGCTTTTTGCCCTTGGCCGCCCGAACTTGTTTCCCCTGGCCGACATTGGGATCCAAAACGGAATCAAAAAGCTATACGGGCTAGACCGAAAACCTACCCACGAGGAAATGGAACAATACAAACAAGGCTGGGAGCCTTATTTAAGCTATGCTTCCTTATATTTGTGGCGGAGCATCGAATAGAGGCGACCCTCTAGAAAAATAGAGGATGCCCCCTCTAAAATGGAGGAGCATCTAAAGACGGGCCGCGCACCTCTGTAAAGTGAATAAATCTGGAGTGAACCTAATGAAAACAGAACAAACAGTCAAAATCCAACCGAAACAGACCTTTCCATTAACCATAAAACGGCTTGGCATTAATGGCGAGGGGGTCGGCTATTTTAAAAAGCAGGTCGTCTTTGTGCCCGGTGCCCTTCCTGGTGAGGAAGTAGTCGTGGAGGCAACGAAGATTCATCCAAAATTTGCCGAGGCAAAAATTAAAAAAATTCGCATTAAATCACCACATCGGGTTAAGCCGCTTTGTCCGGTATATGACCAATGCGGCGGCTGTCAGCTGCAGCACCTCGATTATCAGCAGCAGCTGAAGGAAAAACGGGATATCGTGGTTCAATCGCTTGAACGCCACACCAATCTGAATGTTGGAAAATTGGAGATCCGCGACACGATTGGAATGGAGAATCCGTGGGGCTATCGCAATAAAAGCAGCTTCCAGGTCGGCGAAAAAGCTGGCAAAGTATTGGCCGGACTTTATGGGCTTAATTCCCATCAATTGATCAACATCGACCAATGTGTTGTTCAGCATGCGCAAACAAATGAAGCAACTTCAGCGATTAAACGGATTTTAGAAGAACTGCAAATCCCGATTTATAATGAAAAAACCAATAAAGGAATAGTCAGAACCATCGTCACCCGTGTCGGCGTGCAATCAGGAGAGCTTCAAGTGATCCTAATTACATCGCAAAAAGAGCTGCCTAAAAAGGAACTGATCACCGAAGAAATCCAAAAGCGTCTGCCAAAGGTGAAATCCATCGTGCAAAATATAAACGGTGAGAAGACCTCACTGATTTTCGGAGACGAAACGCTGTCGCTGGCTGGAGAAGATTTTATCCAGGAAACCTTGGGTGACCTACAGTTTGAATTATCGGCGCGGACATTTTTTCAATTAAATCCGACTCAAACGGTGAACCTTTACGACGAGGTAAAAAAGGCTGCCCAACTGACAGGGAAGGAAAAAGTGGTCGACGCCTATTGCGGTGTGGGTACAATTGGATTGTGGCTCGCTGACCAAGCAGCAGAGGTACGAGGCATGGACGTGATTCCAGAGTCCATTGAGGATGCCAAGAAAAATGCCAAGCGCCACGGCTTCACAAACACCAAATATGTCCCGGGCAAAGCGGAAGAGGTATTGCCAAAATGGGTCAAAAAAGGCTGGAAACCGGAAGTCATTGTCGTTGATCCGCCAAGAACCGGGCTTGATAAACAACTGATTCAGACGATCCTGCAGGTTGAAGCCCAAAAGGTTATCTATGTTTCCTGTAACCCGTCCACTCTGGCTAAGGACATTGAAACGTTAAGTAAAAAATATAAGGTGGAATATATTCAGCCGGTCGACATGTTTCCTCAGACCGCCCACGTTGAATGTGTGTCGCATCTTGTTCTTAAATAGTCCCGAAATCCTGACCGAAGGCCATCAGGTGGAATGCCTGAAGCCTTCGGTCTCATGTCCCAAGAATAAGACTTCAAGGACGAACCTAAAATTAGCTAATCCTTTTCCAATACAAGCCGTAACATTTCAAACAACAAGAAATTAAAAAATATCCAGACACCACCATATACATATCCACCAACAATGTCACTGGGAAGTACACCAGAAGATGCAATATTTACAATCGCAAGACTGAATAGTAGAACGATCCCTAATAAAGGAGCGATTATCGTAACATAATTATTTTTTGAATGGCGGACTAGTAAAAATAGACAAGTTCCGTAAATAATGATAATCATAGTAGCATTTAAGTCAGGAAAATTTGCGGAATGGAATGTCCCGACAAATCCAAATGATTGGAGAAAGACAAAAATCTGCTTGATGGATTCATGAAACAATCTCGTTCCAGAAATGGCTACGATGAGTAGAAGATACTCTAGCAGCCTGTCCTCACCTTGCTTCCAAATCCGGATTAACGTAATTCCAATCAATGCAGCCAGAGTATAAGGAGACTGGAAGATAAGAAGCCCTTTCATCCACTCTTTATAAACTGCCGAAGTAACCATGTATTTTGTTACTTGATTAAACGAAGTAAAGTCATTATATAAATAGTCCTGAGCAAGACCCAGCATCAAGATCATCATACCTATTAAAACTAATGTAAGAAAAACGAGAAATATTTCCGTTGCTCTTATGGTTTTCAAACGGTTTAACAATCCTTGGATAAAGCGAATAAAAACGGCTTTAATTTGATTTTTATAAAACCTATAGAGCAAATATCCTGCTAACATACATGCAAAAATAATAATAAAAATAACAAAATATTTCCTTGCAGCTTGATGGAAGACCTCCCACTTTGGTCCCAACACTTTTCCGAGTGTAATAAAACAAACTCCCCATAAAAACACACCTGCATAAGCGGGTATGATAAATTTTCGAAACGGCATTCTAGAGCTTCCTGAGATATAACCCGTAAAATGCCTTACTCCTGGAATAAAATAAGCCAAGACAATTAATTTACTGCCTGAACGTTCAAACCAGGCTGATGTTTTTTTATATCTTTCCGGCCCAAGATGGATAAACCTTCCGTATTTTTCAATCAGTTTGTATCCTCCCGCTTTACCAATCCAATACGTTAAGGTTATTCCCGCACCGCCTGAAAAAAAGACCGTCAGCAGGGCCAAAAAGTAACTCATCTTACCTTGGTAGACATAATAACCAGCGTAACTCATTAAAAACTCCCCTGATATAGGTAGAGCCATCAGTTCCAGAAAAATTCCGGCAAATAGGATTAAATAACTATGATGCTCAAATAAAGTGATTAAATGCTGCATAGAAATGCCTCCAAAATTATTAAAAGAACCACTTAAACCTCATATACAATGTAGCACGCTATATGGATTCCATTTTGCATTTTAATGTAATATTAATGATTTATTAAGGGAAAAGCACAAGTTTGTTTTATATTTTTATCTTGCCCATTTTAATTGCAGCATCAACATGTAAAGATATCTTTACATATTGATGCTTTTGTTTTATGCTCAGTGTAAAGATATCTTTACCTTTTGGAGGTGGCTGATGGTTGAAGGTGATTAATCATATTAAAGAAATCCGTCTGAAGAAAGGAATTTCCCAAGTTAAGATGGCTGAGGATTTGCAAATTACGAGACAAACGATCAATGCCATTGAAAATAATAAATACAATCCGAGTTTGGAACTTGCATTAAAATTAATTGCATATTTTGATGTGCCAATTGAAGAAATGTTCTATTTAGAGGAAGCATTAAAGCATAAGGGGGATTAGGCAATGAAAACACGTTATCAAATGATGATTTATATCTTCATTATCGGGATGATTATAATCGGAGGATTATTAGGGGTATATTTGACTGGAAAAGAAGATGGAGAGTTTAGCTTTGGGTTAGCTGCTGCAGTTATAGTTGGGTCATTGGGTGGATTCCTGATTAGTTTTCTCTATTCAAAATGGCGTAAAAAAAGAAATGGCAATATACCTGAACTGGATGAGCGGAGTCTGTTGCTTATGAAAAGGTATTTATTAATTGTTCTTTATGTTGTCCTAATAGGCAGCGGGGCTCTACTGCTAGTTCTATATGCAATGGGTGTTCACACAATTGAAACTGGTATGATAATAGTGTACATGATGATTTTGTATATGGTAATTGGAATAGGCGCAGTTGTAGTAAAACGAATCTGATAAATGGTGGAAATCGAATTGTTAGAGCTAACAGCTTCCGCAATCGGACAGAAAACAAATTTTTTATATCATTGGAACAGCCGGCTTCTAATCGAAGCCGGCTTATTTTTTTATTGGAGGGCTGTTACTATCTACATGAAAGGGTAGTAAATTATTATCTTCGTTACTTCCGTAAAATTCCTTTTGAATTTCTTGATTCGCTTTCTCCGCTTCAGAATTTGCTTCAGAAGCTCCTCGATAACTATAATCCTTGAATTGTTCACTCATTTTAACATTTGCATCTTTAGTCGAAATATCATTTTTTTTGTCGGTTGACAATGGTGATCCTCCTCATTTTTATTGAAAAATTTATCAGTAACTTTAATAAATAATTCTTTGGGAAGGCATTCTAAAGAAGAAATAGATTCTCTAACTGGCAAAGTTATTATGCACTAAGTAAGGCAAACTTAAACCATAATGATATTAGGAGGATTCAAAATGAAGTGGATGAAAAAACCTATTTTATTCGTAACAATAGCAGCATTAATGATGTTTGCTGCAGCTTGCGGCGGTGGAGATGGAAATGTAGACAAAGATAATAATAAAGCTGGCGGCGAAAAAGGAAAGGAACTTTCGGGGTCACTTGTAGTCTCCGGCTCTTCTGCCATGCAGCCTTTAGTAGCGGCCGCAGCCGAAGAGTTTATGGCTGAAAACCCTAATGCGGATATTCAGGTGAATGCTGGCGGATCAGGTACAGGCTTGTCTCAAGTTGCCGAGGGCTCAGTCGATATTGGAAATTCTGACGTTTTTGCCGAGGAAAAAGAAGGAATCCCGGCAGAACAGCTTGTTGATCATAAAGTGGCTGTTGTCGGGATTACGGCCGCTGTAAATCCAAATGTAGGAATTAAAGATATATCGAAAGATGATTTAATCAAAGTTTTTACCGGCAAGATTACGAACTGGAAGGAAGTTGGAGGCAAAGACCAAAAGATTGTCCTCGTAAACCGTCCTGATGCCTCCGGGACACGTGCGATCTTTAATAAATTTGCTCTTGATGGGGCAACTCCTGCAGAAGGGATTACCGAAGATTCATCAAACACGGTGAAGAAGATTCTGACGGAAACGGAAGGTGCAGTCGGCTATCTGGCTTTCTCCTACTTCACAGATGATTCGGTTACCCCTCTTGCGATTGATGGTGTTGAGGCAACCGAAGATAATGTTCAAAGTGGCAAATTTCCAATCTGGGCTTACCAGCATTCTTATACGAAAGGTGAGCCAAAGGGTCTTGCTAAAGCATTTCTTGACTATTTAATGTCAGACGATGTCCAAAACACGTTGCTAAAAGAGCAAGGCTATTTACCTGTGACAAAAATGAAAGTAGAACGAGATGTAGAGGGGAATGTCAAGAAGCATTAAAAATTGAAAGGGGTAAATGCAATAAAAGCATTTACCCTATTAAGTCATAAAGGGGGGGATGGGTGCATTATGGAAAAAACAATTCCTGCAAAGGACCGATTATTGAAATCAGGAAAAAATGGATTAGGAAATGAAATGCGTGGGAAGGTTCTCGTGATATTATGCGCGGTGATTATGATTTCCGTTACCATATCCATAACCATTTTCTTAGGTACCAAGGGTCTTCAGTCGTTTATTAAGAATGGTGTCAGTCCAATTGAATTCATAACCAGCACAAAGTGGAATCCAACCAATAAAGCAAATCCGGAATATGGGGCATTTCCCTTTATTTTTGGCTCATTTGCTGTCACCTTGCTCTCAGCTTTAGTTGCAGCACCGCTCGGGATAGGCGCAGCGATTTTTATGACAGAAATTGCTCCTTCGTGGGGAAAAAAGATCCTGCAGCCCGTGATTGAACTTCTGGTTGGGATTCCATCTGTTGTTTACGGGTTTATCGGACTTTCGGTGTTAGTTCCCTTTATAAGAGAAAATATAGGCGGGCTTGGGTTTAGCTTATTAGCAGGAACGATTGTTCTTTCCATCATGATTTTACCGACGATTACGAGTATTGCAACGGATGCAATGAGTTCACTGCCTAAAAGTCTCCGTGAAGGTTCCTATGCGTTAGGAGCGACTCGCTGGCAAACGATTCGAAAAGTATTAATTCCAGCAGGATTGCCCACGCTTTTAACAGCCGTTATTCTTGGAATGGCCCGTGCGTTTGGGGAGGCGTTAGCAGTCCAAATGGTTATTGGGAATGTAAGGGATTTGCCATCAAGCTTCCTTGATGCCTCGGCCACGTTAACCACAATCATTACATTAAATATGGGTCATACCACTTACGGAAGCGTAGAAAATAATACTCTGTGGTCGATGGGCTTAATTCTTTTAATCATGTCGTTCGTATTTATCATCCTCATTCGTTATTTCTCATCAAGGAGGAAAATGCAATGACCAGCAAATCGGCAGATCGGATTGCCACAGGTGTATTTATTGCTATAGCTGTTATCATCGTATCCATATTGGTCGGATTATTTTCCTATATTTTGGTGAAGGGTTTAACCCATATATCTTTGGATTTTTTAACATCTCCCTCCAGTAATGTCCGGGCTGGCGGCGGGATTCGGGACCAATTATTTAACTCTTTTTATATCCTGGTTTTAACCATGCTCATTTCTGTTCCACTTGGTTTAGGCGGCGGAATATATATGGCTGAGTATGCCAAGCCGGGAAAAGTGACGAATATTATTCGGTCTTGTATTGAGGTTTTATCTTCGCTTCCGTCCATTGTCATCGGAATGTTTGGCCTATTGATGTTTGTTAATTTAACTGGTTGGGGATACACCATTTTAGGAGGGGCCTTGGCGCTGACAGTATTTAACCTTCCTGTACTGGTACGTGTCAGTGAGGATGCTATTCGGTCGGTTCCGCGTGAATTGAAGGAGGGAAGTCTTGCCCTCGGAATTACTCATTGGCATACAATAAAAACCGTTCTTTTACCCAGTGCTTTTCCATCGATATTAACGGGGGCGATTCTTGCATCAGGACGCGTTTTTGGTGAAGCGGCAGCACTATTATTTACAGCGGGTCTTTCCACACCAAGATTGAATTATTTGGATTGGAACCCATTTTCGGAACGTTCGCCTTTAAATATCTTCCGTCCTGCAGAAACACTTGCTGTCCATATTTGGTCCGTTAATACTCAAGGGTTAATTCCCGATATCGAAGAGGTTTCAAATGGGTCGGCTGCTGTCTTAGTCATTTCTGTTTTACTATTTAATTTACTGGCAAGGTGGATTGGCACCCGAATTCATAAAAGGATCACGGCTACGAAATAAAGGGTGGTGGGAGCATTTGAGTGAAACTATTTTACAAGTGAAAAACCTAGAGATTTATTATGGTGAAAAAAGGGCAGTGAATGGTATTTCAATGGATGTTGAAAAAAATGCGATTACAGCACTAATCGGGCCTTCTGGCTGTGGAAAGTCAACATTTTTACGGACAATTAATCGAATGAATGATTTAATTCCCGGAGCAAGGGCTGAAGGTGAAATCATTTATGAAGATCTCAATTTATTATCCGACCAAATGAATGTAGTCGCATTACGAAAAGAAATTGGGATGGTTTTTCAAAAACCCAATCCATTCCCTAAATCGATCTATGATAATATTACCCACGCTTTAAAATATAATGGGATAAAAAAGAAGAGCCGGTTAGATGAAATAGTGGAGGAAAGCTTGCGGAAAGCGGCATTATGGGATGAAGTAAAGGACCGCCTTCACAAATCAGCATTATCCCTTTCAGGTGGACAACAGCAGCGTCTTTGTATAGCGAGGACAATTGCGATGAAACCGACAGTGGTACTCCTTGATGAACCATCTTCTGCGCTCGACCCGATTTCCAATGCCAAGGTAGAAGAATTGATTATTGAGTTAAAAAAGGATTATTCGATCATTATTGTTACCCATAACATGGGGCAAGCATCGCGTATTTCCGATAAAACAGCGTTCTTTTTATCTGGTGATTTAATTGAATATGATGTCACGGAAAAGATTTTTACCAATCCTTCCAATCAAAAGACGGAAGAATATATTTCAGGACGGTTCGGATAGGGAGGGAACAGCGTGTCTACCATTACAACGGCGAGAACGGTTTTTGATATAAAGGATTTAAATTTATGGTATGGGAATCATCATGCACTAAAAAAGATTCATTTTCCGATAAACAAAAAAGAGGTAACGGCGATCATAGGTCCGTCAGGTTGCGGAAAGTCAACCTTTATTAAAACTTTGAACTTGATGATTAATTATGTTCCAAATGTAAGGATGACAGGAGAAATTAATTACAATGGTCAAAATATTTTAAATGAAAAACTGGACCTCGTGGAATTGCGAAAAAATGTGGGGATGGTTTTCCAAAAGGGAAATCCATTTCCACAGTCGATTTATGATAATGTTGCGTACGGTCCGAGAATTCATGGAACGAAAAGAAAAACCCATCTCGATGAGATTGTCACGAAATCATTGATGGATGTAGCGTTGTGGGATGAGGTGAAGGATCGTTTACAAACACCTGCTCTCGGTCTTTCCGGTGGGCAGCAGCAAAGGCTATGCATTGCCAGAGCACTTGCGACAAAGCCTGATGTCTTATTAATGGACGAGCCTACATCTGCATTAGATCCGATCTCAACATTAAAAATTGAAGAACTTATTCTAAATCTTAAAGAAAAATATACAATTGTTATAGTTACGCACAATATGCAGCAAGCTTCAAGGGTATCGGATAAAACCGCATTCTTTTTAATGGGTGAACTGATTGAGCTTGATGACACATCAAAGATTTTTTCGAACCCTGCGGATGAACGTACAGAGGGTTATATTTCAGGTAGATTTGGATAAAAGGGGTGACCATATGAATACAAGATCAAATTTCGATAATAATTTAAAGCAACTAAACGACATGTTAATCGAGATGGCTCGGAAATCAGAGACTGCCATTAAAGAAAGTATCAACACCCTCATTCATCAAGATCTTGAGAAGGCAAAGGAAATTATTCAAAATGATACAGTCATTGATGAGTTAGAACATGAAATAAACAATAAAGCGATTGTTTTAACCGCCATGGAATCACCTGTCGCAAGGGACCTTAGAAAAATTATCGTTGCGATAAAAATTTCCTCAGAAGTAGAACGAATTGCGGATAATGCCGTAAATATTGCTAAGTCAACCTTGCATATTGGCAACGAAAAGCTGATAAAGGAAATTATCGACATTCCCAAAATGATGAATATTGCACTAGAAATGTTAAGCGATTCATTAACAGCATTCTTAAAAGAGGACGTAGAATTAGCAAAAAGATCTGCTGCGAAGGATGACAAAGTGGATGAAATGTACGGCATATTAATTAAAGAACTTATGGGTTATCTGCAGCAAAGCCCAGATAAAACAAATCAAATTACCCAGTTAGCTTTCGTAAGCAGATATATAGAGCGGGTTGCGGACCATTCGACTAACATTGCAGAACATGTTGTATATCTTGTAACTGGAAAACTTTCCAACTTAAATGAATAATCCAAGCTTTTATAAGGGCTGTATAACCGATTTGCATGAGGTTAGACAGCCTTTATAAAATATTAACACAAATATATTCTAGCCTTCATTTGCTTCCAAGTTAATCATTTTTCTTTTGGTTCTTCTAATCTATACCCAACTCCGCGAAACGTTTTTATATAGACTGGTCTTCTTGTGTCCTCTTCAATCTTATCTCTTAAATGAGAGATGTGAACATCTACAATTCTAGAATCCCCGGAAACCTCATAATTCCAAACAGCGTTAAGCAATTGGTCTCGAGATTGTATTCTGTTCTTATTTTTTGCAAGATGAAGGAGGAGTTCAAATTCCTTTAGTGTCAATTCTAATAGATGATCTTGGAAGCGGGCTTCATATTTGTCGGGATAGATGATTAATTCACCCACTATTATTTGCGACTCTTCCAAATCTGTGTTATTTCCGTGTTCAGGTTGAAGCTGTACCCTTCTAAGAATAGCTTTTACTCTAGCAACCACCTCTCTAGGACTAAAGGGCTTAACCATATAGTCATCAGCACCAAACTCAAGACCTAATATTTTATCAAGCTCACTGTCCTTAGCAGTTAACATTAAAATTGGAGTCTTGATCTTTTCTTGCCTAAGCTGCCTGCATACTTCCATTCCATCTAATTTGGGAAGCATGACATCTAAAATAATGAGATCAGGTGATTCCGTTATTACAATTGTTTTTCCCGCTTCCCCATCCATTGCAATGATGACTTCAAAACCTGCCTGCTCCAAATTATATTGAAGTAAAGTAACAATAGAAGGTTCATCATCGACTACAAGAATTTTACGTTTCATATTACCCCTCCGCAACACGAATGCTTTTTCCCCTGCTTCATCCAAATTGAGCAGTTCGAAGAAACTCAGGTAGTAAAAAAATATTCAGATACTTATCAATTTCCATATTATTAAACAATCGTTAACCCTTTATTAAGTGAATGTAAAGATTTATTAATTATGTAGCGGAAGCAGATTAGGGGTTCTATCTTTTTTTTCCATCACTAGACTTTACATATTTTTTACAACCAATTTATTTCTAATTTATATTTAATTAACACTCAATTAATAATGTTGTTATATAGTTAAAACCGTAAGAAAAATAGCAATCTAAAAAACTAGGAATTAACGGGAGGAATTTTTTCAAATGAAACGTCTAAAACATCTAAGCCTGCTTACATTACTTTCGGCATTCATGATCATCATGGCTGCTTGCGGAAGCGGTACTTCAAATGAGAAGTCAGAAGGCAATGCCAGCAAAGAAACACCGAAAACCGAAGAAAAGCAAGAACTATCTGGTTCTCTAGTTATTTCCGGCTCATCTGCGATGCAACCATTAGTAGCAGCTGCAGCTGAAGAATTTATGGCAGAAAATCCAAAAGTTGATATTCAAGTAAATGCGGGCGGTTCTGGTACAGGTTTATCACAGGTTGCAGAAGGTTCAGTTCAAATTGGGAACTCAGACGTTTTTGCTGAGGAAAAAGAAGGAATTCCGGCAGATGAACTTGTTGACCATAAAGTGGCAGTAGTTGGTATGACTGCAGCTGTTAACCCTAAAGTAGGGATTAAGGATATTAAAAAAGACGATTTAATTAAAGTTTTCACTGGGAAAATCACTAACTGGAAAGAACTTGGCGGCGAGGATCAAAAAATCGTTCTAGTAAACCGTCCTGACTCTTCAGGAACAAGAGCTATCTTCAATAAGTTTGCTTTGGATGGTGCTACACCAGCGGAAGGGATTACAGAAGATTCTTCAAACACAGTTAAAAAGATCATTAGTGAAACTGAAGGAGCAATTGGATACCTTGCATTCTCTTATTTTACAGATGATTCCGTAACACCTTTAGCTATCGATGGAGTAGAAGCAAAAGCAGAAAACGTTCAATCTGGTAAATTCCCTGTATGGGCATACCAACACTCTTATACTAAGGGTGAGCCGACAGAACTTGCAAAAGCATTCCTTGACTATTTAATGTCAGATGAAATCCAAACAACTTTATTAAAAGAGCAAGGCTATCTACCTGTTACAAAAATGAAAGTAGAACGTGATGTAGAAGGAAAACAAAAGAATATCTAAGCAATAAAAAAGCAAAAAATCCGCGTTTCCCTGAGGAAAAGCGGATTTTTTTTTTGCTTAAAAAAGGCTAAAATGTTAAAACTGAGAGGGACAATATTTGCCGCCATGAATTACATTTATTTGTCTGTTGTGTGTCAAATTACACATCTGTTATGCTTATGCTGTGCTATCCTATGTATATATAACTTTTGGAGGTTAAAATTATGCAACTAACACTGGAAAACCCGAAAAATACCAAAAGTGACAAACCGCCATATTCAAGAACCAATCCCTTTCAAGCGAAGGTCCTAAAAAATATTAATTTAAATGGCGCTTGCTCCAGTAAGGAAACAAGACATATTGAGTTATCATTAAAAGACTCAGGTCTTTCATATAATCCAGGTGATGCGCTCGGCATTGTCCCATCTAATGATCCGGAACTTGTTGCTTCCATTCTTAAGGAAATGGGATGGGAGGAAGAAACGGTTGTAACTGTAGGGAAGCAGGGAGAGGCTCTGTCCCTTAAGGAAGCGCTGACAAACTATACTGAGATTACATTGATTTCAAAGAAGATTTTACAACAGGCTGCTGCGTTTACAGAAAATGAAGAGCTGCAAAAGCTTGTACTGGTTGAAAATGCCGACCAATTGAAGGAATATTGCTATGGCCGTGATTTGCTTGATATGTTACGGGATTTTGGCCCATGGAAAGCTTCTGCCCAAGAAATCGTCTCGATGTTAAGAAAAATGACGCCTCGTCTCTATTCGATTGCCAGCAGCATTGCCGCTAATCCTGATGAGGTGCACTTGACGATTGGTGCTGTACGCTATACTTCTCACGGCCGTGACCGAAAGGGAGTGTGTTCGGTTTTATGTGCTGAACGTGTTAGGGAAGGCGATACGCTTCCGGTTTATGTTCAAGCTAATAAACATTTCCATTTGCCGGAATCGCAAGACAAGGATATCATCATGGTTGGACCAGGGACAGGCATCGCGCCATTTCGTTCCTTTATCCAGGAACGTGCCGTAAATAAAGCGGCCGGCAGGTCATGGTTATTTTTTGGAGACCAGCATGCAGCGACTGATTTTCTTTACCAAAATGAGCTGGAGCAATATCAGCAAGATGGTGTGTTAACCAGAATTGATGCCGCTTTCTCCCGTGATACTGATCAAAAAGTATATGTTCAGCATAAAATGCTTGAACACAGTAAAGAATTATTTGAGTGGATTGAAAATGGAGCTTATTTCTTTGTTTGTGGAGATAAGGAACGTATGGCAAAAGACGTCAATGATGCCCTTATCACCCTTATCGAAAAAGAAGGTTCGATGGACCGCGACGCGGCTGAAGCGTATCTAAAAGATATGCAAAAGCAAGGCCGTTATCTGCGTGACGTATATTAAATAGACCATATATAAAATGGAGAGCCCATCATTTGGGCTCTTTTTATATATGCATGCTTTATAAAACTCGATTCACGCTTCAATTTTGAAAATTATGATAAAATTGAAAAAGGAAATCCTATAAAACAAAAGGTGATATAGATGAAGATTGTTGGATCGAAAAAAACCCAAAACATGGCGACAAGTATTTTTACCGAGTTAGCAAATAAGAAAAGCGAGGCAATTAAAAAGGGCATGGATGTGATTGATTTAAGTGTCGGCTGTCCGGACATGCCGCCACCCGCTAATGTTGTCGATACGCTGGTACAATTTAGCAGGGATACAACGAAATATGGTTATACTTTGAAGGGAATTGACAAGTTTAACGAGGCAGTCGCTTATTTTTACAAGCAACGTTATGGAATAGAGCTTGTTCCTGAAACGGAAATATTACAGCTAATGGGTTCCCAGGATGGGCTGGCCCATTTGGCGATGGCGATGATTGACCCCGGGGATTATGTCCTTGTCCCAGACCCAGGCTATCCCATTTACGAGCATGGGGTGATGATTGCTGGCGGCACCATTTATCCGATGCCGTTATTGGAGAAAAACGGATATTTGCCGAAATTGAGTGAAATCCCAGTGGAGGTTTTACATAAAACAAAGATGATGATCATCAGTTATCCGGGAAATCCGGTAACGGCTTTGGCAAGTGAAGAATTTTTTGAAGAGGTAGTTGAATTTGCCAAAAAGTATAATATTCTTGTCATTCATGATTTTGCTTACTCAGAGCTGATTTATGACGAAAATCCGCAAATTAGCTTCATGTCGGTTACGGGGGCAAAGGAAGTTGGGATTGAATTCAATTCATTGTCAAAAACCTTTAATATGGCCGGCTGCCGGATTGGTTACGCTGTCGGCAACGAGGAAGCCTTAAGGATACTGGCTTCATTTAAGTCCAATATTGATTACGGGGTATTTTATCCGATTCAAATGGCGGCAGTCACCGCGCTTACGTCGGATTACAATGTGCTCCGAAAACAGTTGAATGAATACGAAAACCGTAGGGATGTTTTACTTGCCGGGCTTGAAAAGGGTGGCTGGAAGGTGGCAAAGTCACCGGCCACAATGTTTGTTTGGGCAAAAATCCCTTCCGGATGGACATCACGGCAATTTGCCTTTAAATTAATCGAGAAAGCGGGAGTGGCGGTGGTCCCTGGCGATGCGTTTGGAACCCAAGGGGAAGGCTATGTCAGGATGGCACTGGTTCAATCTCCTGAAAGATTGGCGAAAGCTGCTGAAAAGATTCAGAGCTTTCTTCAAGGGGCAGCCGTTGTAACAAAAGAGTAAAAGATTTTAGTAGAAAAAGCGACATTAAACGTGAAAATGTCGAAAAATGAAGCAGGAACCTTGTGCTGAGGTTCCTGCTTCTTTTGTTGATACATAGGACAACCAAGGTTTCTGTCACAAAATTGACATGTATTACATTTACATGATGCAAGAGGGAAGTTGTCGATTTTTTGTAATATTTTTCAACATTAAATTACAATTGTATTACAAATCCGACACATTCATTGTGTTTCGACGAATTGGCATATAAACTATTAATATATTAGACGAGTGAAAAAAAGATAAGTTACAAGAGGAGATTTTGTAATGAAAAAATTTATTAAATATACCATATCAGCTGCCGTACTTGCCAGCATGTTTCAAATAACAACACCTACATACGCAGAGCGAATTCAGAAGAGTCAAATTGAAGAACAAAAGGCACAAGTTGAAGACATTGAAACACAATTACAACAATTGGGCAACCGAATCACCATAGCAATGGATAAGGTTCAAAAATTAAATGAGCAAATCCAGGGACAACAGGTGAAAATTGAACAAGCTAAGGTTGAAATCGAACAGGCCCAGAAAGATTTAGATACACATAAAGAGATATATTCCGAAAGATTAAAGAGTATTCAGGCAGAAGGAAAAACGTCCGTTGCTACCTATGCTGAATTTTTGCTTACATCGAATGACCTATCCCAGTTTTTAACTCGTTTCAGTGCGATTTCGATGATTATCGAAAAAGATACTGATATGCTGAATAGTTTAAAAGAAAAGCAACAGGCTTTAGAAGCAGCAAAGGAAAAATTGCAAACTGAGTTAGCGGACTTAAACAAGAATAAGGAACAACTTGCTGCTGAGCAGAAGAAAATTGAAGAAGATAAGAGTAAAGCTGAAAGAATATTAGCAGAAAAGCAAAGTGAACTATCAAACTTGGAAACTGAATTTGCAGCTCAAGAAGAAAGAGACCGCCAAGAACGAATTGCCCGGGAAGAGGCAGCGCGCCAGGCTCGCTTGGCTGAACAGCGTGCAGCGCAAGAGCGTGCAGCACAACAGCGTGCAACTCAACAGTCTTCCAGTGGAAGTTCTTCAAAGCCGGCACCATCGATTCCTGTGAATGTACCAGCCTCTGCGTCAGCAGATGCTATCATTTCTTATGCTAAGCAATTCTTAGGTGTACCATATGTTTGGGGCGGATCTACGCCAGCAGGATTTGACTGCTCCGGATTCACTTCTTATGTGTTTAGAAATGCGGCAGGCATCAGCCTTCCTAGGGTTTCAAGCGCCCAGCAAAGAGTTGGAACAGCCGTCTCTCTTAATGAAGTACAGCCGGGAGATTTAGTCTTTAGAGGCAGCCCAGCTTACCATGTCGGCATTTACATTGGCGGTGGACTATATATCCATGCACCGCAAACAGGCGATGTTGTCAAAATTGCCGGCTTTAATCCAGCTAAGTTTACAAATGCGAGAAGAGTATTACAATAAGGATGATTGTAAGAAGCCTTTCCTAGCGAAAGGCTTTTTTGCTGTAAAAATATTTTACAAATCGATGGAAATATGTGATAATTAAGGAAATTTGCGGAGGAGGTAAGGTAGTTTATGGAACCATCTAATTGCCAATATTAATTTTTCAAAAATTAATATCGATTTTGTATTGAGCGCATTTTTCCTAACTTTAGTTAGGTTTATTTGTCATGCTCATATGGAATCAGGCAATATAGAAGGCAACTTACTTTACTGAATTCGAGATGACCGTTGATTAACCCTGTATTGAAGGCACATTTTTATGAGTCGCCAATTTAACGCAGGCAATTATACTCATGCTGAATTTTTGGACTGTAAGAGGAATCCATCTTCTTACGGTCTTTTTTATTCTAAAAAATAATAGTATTGGAAGTGCTTCTTTGCCCTGTCCATAAAGGCATGACCCATATTATGGATGAAAGTGGGAATTTATCATGTTGGAATTAAAGTTAATGGGCGTGAAAAAATTTATGGAGGCTACGCTCGTTGTTGAAAATATCACGTTTGAAGCATATGAAGGAGACAAGATCGGCATTGTCGGTGCAAACGGAAGCGGAAAAAGCACGATTCTCAAACTAATTGCCGGTGTGGAACATATGCACTATTACCCGGGATACCCGCAAACCTCAAGCTATGGCTATGATGAGGGGTTGATCCATTTGCCGCGAGGAGCTACTAGGGCCTATCTTGAACAAACGCCAGTCTATCTGGAAGGCATGAAGGTTATTGATGTTTTAAACCTGGCTTTTGAGGAAGTGGACGGGATTGAATCTCAAATGCGGGAACTGGAACAGCAAATGCAAGTGCTTGAGGGTGAGGCACTTGAAAAAGCCTTGAATAAATACAGCAATCTCGTACAACAATTTGAAGCAAAGGGCGGATATGACCGTGAAGAAAAGCTGAGCAGGGTTTGCACTGGGCTTCAGTTTTCAGAAAGCTTTTTGAACAAGGAGTTTGATTTATTAAGCGGCGGGGAGAAGACGACCGTTGTGCTTGGCAAGCTGTTGATTCACAATCCGGACATTCTGCTGCTGGATGAGCCGACTAACCATTTGGACATGGAGGCAATTGAGTGGCTTGAGGGCTATTTAAAGACCTATAAGGGTATTGTCATAATCGTTTCCCATGACCGTTATTTTCTCGATAATGTCGTAAATAAAATTGTCGAAATCGAGGATATGAAATCCATCGCTTACAAAGGGAACTATTCGTCCTTTGTTAGTCAAAAAGAAGAGAATATGCGGATTCAATTCGAGCATTTCAGGGAGCAGCAAAAGAAAATCAATTCGATGGAACAGACAGTAAAGGATTTGCGCGATTGGGCAATGCGCGGCGGAAATGACAAATTCTTTAGACGAGCGGCCAGTATACAGAAAAGGTTAGATAAATTGGATCGGGTAGATAAGCCGAAGTTCGAACGGCGAAATATGAGATTAGATTTTAAAACGGCAGAGCGGTCGGGGAATGAAACCATCAAGGCTGTCGGGCTGTCGAAGACCTATGGGGATAAAGTGATATTTAGGGGTGCAAAAGTACTGATTCAGTACTGTGAAAGAGTGGGTCTTATCGGTCCAAATGGCAGCGGGAAAACCACGTTTTTAAAAATGCTGCTGGGGGAAGAGCAGCCGGATGCCGGAGTAGTCGAATTGGGCGCTAATGTAATGGCGGCCTATTTGCCGCAGAAGATTACGTTTGACAATGAAGAGCTTACCGTGCTGGAGACTTTCCGGGAGGGGATTTCGATTCTTGAGGGCAAGGCCCGCGAATATCTGTCCAAATTCATGTTTTATAAAAACAGCGTCTTCAAAAAAGTGAAGCATTTGTCCGGGGGAGAGCGAATCAGGCTAAAGCTCGGGATGCTCCTGTATCAGGATATTAATTTATTGATCCTCGATGAGCCGACAAATCACCTCGATATCGATTCCATCGAAACGCTCGAGGAAGCGCTTGAGGATTTTAAAGGAACCATCTTTTTTATCTCGCATGACCGCTATTTTATTAATAAAATTGGTGAACGGGTGATTGCTGTCGAGGATTACGGCCTGAAAAGCTATTTGGGAAATTTCGATTATTATAAGGCTGAGAAGGCGAAGGTAATCAAGCCGGTGGAACCTAAAAAGACTGTTGAAAAATCTGAAAAGAAACAAAAAGACAAAAATTCGGCAGTGAAGCCGGAAGTGACAGAGGCTGAGGTGCTGGCAAGGATTCAAAATCTCGAAAAAGAAATGAGCGAGCTGGATGTAGCCATGGGCAAGGGCCAACTGGATTATGAGGAGCTTGGAAGGCTGTACGAAAGGAAACAAGCCTTGACTGAAGAACTGGAAACAGTGATGGAAACTTGGTTGGACATAAGTTAATGCTTATCTACGTGTCCAACAGCCTATCCTGGCATCGTTTGTCGGTGTAATAGTGTCATTTGTCATTCTTACTTTCACAGTGTTTTGTGCAAGATATTTAAGTGGGAAAAAGCAAATTGCATAGAAAAAAGCCCCCCTAAATAAATGAATAGGGGGGAATTTAGTTAAATAGGAGATTGAATTACTCTTTTGCGCTTAATGAAGTTAAATCGATATAACCAATGTTGCCAGGGTTTTGTGATCCAACCATGAGATAGGATTTGCCATTTAATTCATCAACGGCTTGGAGGCCGGTTACTTCACCGCCATCCGGGGCAGAGATAATCCGGGATAGCTTCTTAGTATCGACATTATAAGCCCAGCCAAAATTATTGGTATGCATGTTACTATCTTCAGCAATAAATAACGTGCGATATTTTTCAGAGAAAACAATATTGTCCGGGTTCGCAATCTTATCAGGATTGGCTCTATTTCCGTCTGCATCCTTAACAGCTAAGTCTTCACCTGTAATGAGTCCTGACATTTTGGTTACCACATAATCACTATCAATAGGGCGCCCGTCACGATCTTTTTGTCCGGCTGCCAGATCCATTTCATAGATGGCACCAGCACTGAGCTTTGGCAATTGAATATCATCAGCTGGATCAGTTGGATTTTTGGTCATTCCCTTTTCAATATAGGACATCGCCATATAAATTTTATTATCGGCCTTGTTAAACGTGAGAGTTTCCATCTTATTAAACTCCGCTGTTGCCCCGAGAAGAGCACCGTAACGGCGGGATTCCAAAAATGCTGCTGCTTTTTCCATTCCAGGTTTTACCTTCAGCCATTCGAGATTGCCTGCAGCTTTTACCTGTTTAAAGCCGTTTGCTTGTGCATAGGCGGCATCATTTGTTGTTTCAAAAATATCACTAAATTTCAGGTTTTGAGCCATTTCCTTAATTTCTTGGTCGTTGGCATGCCCTAGTTTAATCCATTCAATGTCAGCAGCACCGCCGTTTTGGTCACTGGTTTGTTTCCATTTTGCCGCGTATAAAGTACCAGCTGATAAATCCTTTGCTTTGTCGGCAATGTACATGAACGACATCGTATACGAACCGTCATCTCCGTAATATACGGTACGATTATCTGGTGCGACGGTTACATTTTCAAATGACAAGCGACCCATGCTATGATGCTTGACTGCTTTGGCTTCGCCATTTGGATGAACTTTTACCTCAGTGGTATATCCATAAAGGTATGGATTGCCAATCACTGATGGGTCTTGGTAATAGTTGCGGGCAAATTGTGTCACGTCTGAATTTTCCGGGTTTGCCTCGTGTACCCTGGCATTTGGCTCATATTCTTCACTGCCTAAATGGGTATTCCAAGGCGACAGAACGCCGGCACATGGTGTCCAAAGTCCGCCATCTGCTGAAAAATCAACCGGTGTAATATCAGTTATTTTCATTTCGCCCGTTTTCTTATTCTGTTCAACCGTATTTAAATACATCGCTTTTGGCACGTTGCCAATTTCATTTTTCGGCATGCTTTCAAAGTGATTCAGCATATATAATTTTCCGCTTTTACCATTCACACTTAGAATGGTATTCATATCTGGAGCGGTCGAAGTAATCGGCTTGCCATTTTTATCAGTAATGTAATTTCCGTTTACATCATAAGCAGCACCAACAATCTTACCATTAATGACATCGCCAGGTTGTGCCATTGAATGATATTCTAAAGGCACAATCTTTTGGGTGCCATCGTTTAAAGTGACAATAGCTGATGCTTCGCTATACATGGATGAGCGTTTCGCATCTGTGTCGGGTGCTTGCATCCCAACAAATTCAACCGATTTTACTGAAACTGGTTGTTGAGGATTAGCATGAACGTTGATTGCAGTCGGGAACAGAATGGCTGCGCTTAAGAGTGGAACTAGGATCTTATTCGTTTTCATTATATTCTTCCTCCCAAAAGTTTAATAGAATTGGTTACAACTTCATCATAATATTGGATTGTTAAACCAGTATTCATGTGACGTAAAGAAAAGTTGAAGTTTTCTGGTAATTTGGAAGGATGTAAGAACGTAGGTAGAAAGGAGTGAAAATCAACGTTTAGGGTTGCGAAAGGTCCCGAAAACTCTATAGGAAAGAAAAGAGATTAATAGAATAGGTGGGGCCTGGCTAAGATAAAAAAGCAGACCTGTGCCTGCTTTTTTAACTGCTTTGCTGCAATTTTTCCAACTTAGAAAGTCTTGTTTTGCTTCCTAACCGGAAGGATACCACAATGGAAGTAAGTGCAAGAACGACAATCATCGTCACAACACCGCTCCAGCCAAAATGCCCATAAAAGGCACCGCTAGCGGTCCCGCCGATGCTTGAACCGGCGTAATAGAAAAATAAGTATAGTGCCGAGGCCTGCGCTTTATCGTGGGTTGCCGCTTTCCCGACCCAGCTGCTGGCAATTGAATGGGCGGCAAAAAAGCCATAGGTGAAAACCGCGATACCAAAAATCTTAAACCATAAACTCGTATTCAGCGTCATGCAGGCGCCAATTAATAGAATGAGCAGAGACAGGAGCAGAATTTTCCTTTTTCCATACTGATCAGAAAGCATTCCCATCCATGTTGAGCTGAAGGTACCGACAATATAGACAATAAAAATAAATCCTACCAAGGTTTGGCTTAACGAATATGGCGGCTTAATTAATTGAAACCCGATATAGTTGTACAAAGAGACGAAGCTCCCCATTAGCAGAAACCCGATGCCAAATAGATAAAGTAGACCGGGCTCTTTAAATTGACTCAACAAGGAGCCTGTCAGTTGCTTCAGGGCAAATTTTTGCGGCTTAAAATGAGTGGATGGAGGCAAAATCTTTAGGAAGACAATACTGGCCAATAAACTGATGATGCCGATACCAAATAATGCGATATGCCAGCTAAAATAATCCGTTAAAATGCCGCTGATGATCCTCCCTGCCATTCCCCCTACAGAATTTCCGCTGATGTATAATCCCATTGCCATTCCCAAACTTTTGGGTTCCATTTCTTCCCCCAAATAGGCCATCGCCACCGCCGGCAGCCCCGCTAAGGCGACTCCTTGTAAAATTCTCGATACAATTAATAAATGAAAGTTGGGCGTGAAGGCCGTGAGGATGCAAAGTATCGACGAGACAAACAATGAGAAAGTCATCACTGGTTTCCGGCCAAATACCTCTGATAAGGACCCGAATAATAATAAACTAATAGACAAAGCGATTGTGGCAGATGACAAACTTAAGCTCGAAACTGCCGGCGAGATGTGGAATTCCTTGGCAAGGTCCGGGAGCAGCGGCTGTGCCCCCCAGAGGATGGCAAAGGTGCAAAAACCACCCGCAAATAAAGCCAAGTTTACCATTTTAAATTTGTGTGTGCCACGCCGTATATAACTCATGTTAATAGATGCCCCTTTTATACCAATACCATTAGTTGGGTGTAAACAATTGTAAGCAGTTCTATATTATTAATCTTTTAACCATGTTGTACCAAGTGACGCCGCCATGCTCGGATTCAGATGCACCTTCGTTGGTGTAGCCTTGTTTTTCATAAAAAGAAATCAATTGCTTTTTGCAAGTAAGCGTAATAGTTTCACGTTGTTTCGCTCGTGCTGAATTTTCAAGATGGGCGAGCAAGGCTGCAGCAATTCCCCGATTCTTGGAGGTTGGCTCAACGGCAATTCTAAGGATACATTGATGCCCGCCAGTCGCCGAATTTTGTCTGATTTCAGTAAATAAGTCATCTGTAATGAATGGTTGACTAATCACAGGTCCGTTCACGAACCCTACAATTCGCCCATCTTCTTCCGCTACAAAAAAACTATCCGGGATTTGCTGAATTCTTTTTTCAAAGGCTTCCCCAGTGGCCGCTTCTTCTTTTAAGAAGCATAAATTTTCTATTGCGACAACAGCGGGTAAATCTGATAATTCCACATTGCGGATTTTCAGCATTTGTACTCCAAACCTCCAAATCTAATCAATATCTCATTACTTTATGATACTCCTCTTTTTAGATGACTTCTATTTTTATACTCTTGCGTGAAATGGTAAAATTGACTAATGATAGACTGCATCCAGAAAGGGGAATGGAACTTGAACACGATTCGAAATATTTATTGCGTCGGGCGGAATTACGCTGCCCATGCTGCTGAATTGAACAATAAGGTGCCGACTAGCCCATTTTTATTTTCAAAGCCGACGCATGCGCTTGTGGAAGCAATGGGCCAGGAGATTCCTCTACCGGGAAAACGTGGCCCCGTTCATTTTGAAACGGAACTGGTGATTAGAATGGGAAGGCCCTATGAAAAGGGAATAAAAGTAGACGAAATTGTGGAAAGAATGGCAATTGGAATCGATTTTACGTTGCGGGATGTGCAAAGTGAGCTTAAGAAAAAAGGGTATCCATGGCTGCTTGCTAAAGGCTTCCCCAATTCGGCAGTTGTAAGTAGGTTTATCCCGTTTGTTGGAGTGGAAGAAATTCTAAAAAGGAACTTCTCGCTTTTAAAAAATGGTGAGCTGGTCCAGTCCGGCAATATTTCTAGTATGATCTTTGATTTGCAAACAATCATTGACTTTTCGGCTGAACACTTTGGATTGGGGGAAGGGGATATCATATTTACAGGAACTCCAGAAGGTGTGGGAGAAGTGAAGAGTGGTGACAAGCTGTCATTGGTGTGGGATCAAACCGTGTTAGGAGAATGCATAATAAAACTTACCAAATGACGACGGGCTCATGAGGACAAAACCGTTGGGAAACAGATAGGAAATGTACGCATAAAAAGCTTATGGGGACATTTATGTGATATAAAAAAGCAGGGGACGGTTCAAACAATCGTCCCCGTTTTTCATTAATCCTTAATAATTAACCCCATTAAAGCCGCAAATTGAATCGCCTGGTAGGAGGAGACTTTGCACCCCTTTAAATCGTCGATGGAAACGGTCATATAATCGAACGTTGAAGTGCTGATATCAATCCCTTTCAAAGAGGTTCCTTCAAAGTTTGCCCCGTCCAGGTTGCATGTTTGAAATTCTACGCTTTTAAGCTTGCATTCGAAAAAGTCAGTATTTTTTAAGGAGGCATCTTGGAATAAGACCTTTTCCAATTTCGATTCTCCAAAAGCCGTCAAATTTAATACTGAATGCTCAAACTGCACATTTCCTAACCGGGAGTCGGTAAAATCCGTGCCTACCAGTTTACTATTTTTAAAAATGACCCTGTGGATGGAAGATTTGCTTAAATTGGCATTCGATAAATCGCAGTTTTCAAAACAAACATCGGTAATGTCTATGTTTTGAAAATCGGTATGATTGAACCGACAGTTCTTTATTACCATGTTTGACAGCCTGGCCCGGCTGACTGCCTCATGTTCAAAAACACTGTCCGCAACCGTGCACATTTCAAGTTCTGCATCCCCGTCGTTTAAAATATCCATGAAATCCCTAGTTGATAATTCTTTCGAAATTTTAGGTGAATCGATTTTCATACAATGGCCTCTTTCTAAAACGAATTAGCTACAGTATAAAACAAAAAACACCCCAAGGAAATTCATTCGGGTGTTTTTCAATGAATTATCTTTCGAATTTTAAATGCTGATAGCCCTTTTGAGTGGCAAACACTTCATACCATTGATATTCGGGGGACTTGAGCCATTCGTACTTCGGCAGATACACAAGATATCGTACATTGCCTTCGCAATCTAGTATTGTTTTGAAGATGGTAACCTTACCAAAGCCAAATGTTTGATCGAGGTAACCGTATAAACCATCCCTAATAATAGATTTTTTTTCTTCCTCTTCCTGCTTATTTAACTCAATTAGTCCATCAACAAACATGCTAAGTAAAACCAAAGTTGCAGATATTAATACAAACATAAAGATTTGAAACAAAATAATAACCCCCTGTAAAATTTTTAAAAAAATTATGTAAAAATAGATTCCAACTTAAAACCTTTGCCCGGTCACACAAAATGTTGCTGTCAACCCAAAATTAGCCTCCACCCCTTTCATTTGATAAAATCAATACGATTGTACTCTTTGCACTTAACAAAAGGTGTGATGGAGATAACGGGGCCATGTGATTAGATGTGAACATTTTTTGAACATATGAAAGGGGCGAAAATAATGCCTGAAGAAAACATTCTTAAAATACAAAAGCTGGGATTTCAGTGGGAAACGGAAGACCCGTTCCTTTTCTCCGTTCATCATAAAGACGCTTATCCGTCTGGTAATGAAGAACAGGGACCTAGTACCTCACTGGAGGGTAGAAATCTTGGCGAAGACTTTATAGTAAAAGATGGTTTTAGGATGTATCATGGAAAAACGGTTCCAGGATTTCCAGCACATCCGCACAAAGGGTTTGAAACTGTAACGATTGTTCTTGAAGGATTAGTGGACCATTTTGATTCGACCGGGGCAAGAGGGCGTTATGGAAATGGAGACGTGCAATGGCTGACAACCGGTAAGGGCTGCCTTCATACCGAAATGTTTCCACTCGTACATAAGGACAAGGATAATCCGCTTGAGCTTTTTCAAATATGGCTAAATCTTGCGTCCAAGGACAAAAGTGCTGCCCCAGAATATAAGATGCTGTGGGCTGAAGATATTCCTGTCATCGAATCTGCGGATGCCAGTGGGAGAAAAACGGTGGTCAGGTTGATTTCCGGGAATCTGCTTGGAACTAACAGCTTGGAGCCAACCAATGCCTCATGGGCCAAAGATCCGAATCATCATGTAGGGATTTCTCTTCTTCAAATGGAACCAGGGGCTGTGTTCGTGCTCCAGGCTGTGTCTGGAACAATGAACAGAAATTTATATTTTTACGAAGGCGAGACCATTGGGATAGACGGGAAAACGATACAGGCTTATCACCGAGTTAAGCTTGCAGGTGACCAGGACATTGAGATCACGAATGGCAGCAAAACTGCCTATCTTTTGGTTCTCGAAGGTGAGCCGATTGAGGAACCGGTCGCACAGTATGGACCATTCGTGATGACATCCCAACAAGAGCTCCAAGAGGCCTTCAGCGATTACCGCAAAACCCAATTCGGTGGCTGGCCGTGGGGGCGCCTCGACCCAGTTAACGAGCGCGACGCCGGAAGATTCGCCCAACATGGCAATGGGAAAATGGAAAAGAGATTAGCAGAGGACGGTTCCTAGTATCAGTTATGATATAGGGGACTGTCATATTCAGGACAACAATAGTAGAAGGTGAAAAATTTGTATAAATTAGTAGCAATCGATGTAGATGGCACATTGTTTAATGACCGAAGGGAAATTACTCAGGAGGTAAATGAAGCAATCCAAGCAGCAAAGGCCAAAGGTGTGAACGTGGTTATATGTACCGGCAGGCCGATCGGCGGTGTCCGTCCGATTTTGGAAGAATTGGAATTAGCCGATAAAGATGAATACGTGATTACATATAATGGTGCACTTGTGCAAGGTACGAATAGTGGGGGAGTCGTTTCCGAGACTTCCTTGACGGTTTCCGATTTAAAGGAGCTGTACCAGTTAAGTCTGCAACTTGGTTCTCCGATGCACTTTTTTGATACAGAACGAATCTACACGCCGAACAAAGACATTAGCCATTATACTGTTTATGAATCTTTTGCCAACAAAGTACCGCTCTCATTTAGGGCGATAGAGGAAATTCCGGAAGACATGTTGATTCCGAAAGTGATGTTTATTGACGAACCCGAACGGTTAACCGAAATCATGGCGGCCATCCCGGCTTCTTACCGTAAAAAATATACAATGGTGCAAAGCGCGCCTTTCTTTTTGGAAATCCTTCATCCAAGCGTCAACAAAGGAAATGCAGTAAAACAGCTTGCGGAAAAACTGGGAATGAAACGGGAAGAGGTTGTTTGCATCGGTGACGGTGAGAATGATCTGGAAATGGTGAAGTACGCGGGCTGCGGTGTCGCAATGGGAAATGCCACAGCCAGCGTCAAAGAAGTCGCCGAGTTTCAGACGATGTCAAATAATGAAAACGGGGTCGCTTATGCGATTGAAAAATTGATTTTGAATCAATAAATCATACGGAAAAAGACTTGGTTGGGAGCCAAGTCTTTTTTTATATACAACCATCCCGCTAGCTAACATTCTCCGCCTGCACCATAGTGTTTCTTGCTAAGATTTTCTTAAATTGAATAAAGAATAGCGTGACGGTAACGGCAACGGCAAGGAAATCCGAAACCGGTTCTGCCAGGAAGACAGCAAACGTCTTATTGGAAAAGAACTGCGGCAGAATGTAAATCAATGGAATTAACAGGATTATTTTTCGTAGTAGTGCCAGAAACAGAGAGGTTTTTGCCTGACCGAGGGCGATAAAAGTTTGCTGGCAAGCAAGCTGTGCCCCCATTACAAATACCAATCCCATATAAATTCTTGTCGCCCATACGGTTGTTTCCACAAGTTCGGGATCACTGCTAAATATAGAAACAAACAGTGATGGGAAAATCATCAGCAGCAGCCAGAACACGACCGAATAGCCCATGGAAATGACAAATAGAAAGTTAAATGCTTTTTTCACACGTTCATTATTCTTTGCCCCGTAATTATAACTGATAATGGGTTGTGCCCCTTGGGTTAATCCTAAAATTGGCATGATTAAAACCTGCATGACACTCGCCAGAATGGTCATGGCCCCGACACCCAAATCGCCGCCATAATTTTTCAAAGAAGAATTAAAGGCGATATTCAGTAGGCTTTCCGTACTTTGCATAATGAAAGGCGACACACCCAGCAGCAGGACGGGAATGATTACCGCTTTTTGTATTCTCATATACTTCTTCTGGATTCTTAGCTTTGTTCCACCAGCGAACAAGAAGCGTAATACCCATGAAGCGGAAATCGCTTGGGCAATGATATTGGCCAAAGCAGCACCTTGCACCCCCATGCCAAATATAAAAATAAAAATCGGCGCAAGAATGGTACTGATTATAGCGCCAATCATCACAGCAACCATACTTGTTTTAGCAAAGCCTTGTGTCGATATGAATGGGGTCAGCCCCAAGACGATTTGGACAAAAATAGTGCCACAAACATAGGTATTTAAAAAGGTTTTTGCATAGGGGAGGGTTTCCGGACCTGCCCCGAACAGCAACAACAATTCTTCGCCAAATGTTAAGAAAAATGCCGTTAAGACAATCGAAATTCCTAATAAAGCAACAAAACAGTTACCCAAAATTTGTTCTGCTTCATCAAATCTGCCTTTGCCCATTTTAATGGCTGCAAGCGGGGCACCTCCGAGTCCAATTAATGAACTAAAGGCGGCAATCATCATAATAATAGGAAAAGCAATTCCCACCCCTGTTAAGGCTGCTGAACCGATATCCGGAATATGCCCAATGTAAATACGGTCTACCACACTATAAAGCATGTTAACAAATTGGGCGGCAATAGCCGGTAGGGCCAAATTAACGAGAAGCCTCCCGACGCTTTCTGTTTCTAATCTATTGACAGTTGCAGTACTCATACTGTATAAACTTCCTTCCTAAACACATTTGACAATAATTAAATTCTATCATATATTGCGTCCTAATTAGGAAAGGGCCTGAATTTTGAAGTCCGGTTTTTAATTTTATCTACAAAATTTTAGAGATATCTACAATTTTAAGAATATATCTACAAAAATCAGGAGGATATCTACAATTTTTCAAAGATATCTACAATTGTCACAAATATTCCATATTTAGTGCGCCGAAGAGGAAGTGGTGAAGTTAGTGAAAGGAAAATAAAAACAGGACCAACTCAAAATGAGCCGGCCCTTTTCATGTTAAGAAGCGATCGAAGATTCTGTTTTCGCTGCAGCTAGATTATTAGGGTGAAATTCTTTTTCCGTTTTTGAAATAACAACCGTTGCGACACCATTTCCAATCAAGTTTGTGATCGCGCGGGCTTCTGACATGAAACGGTCGACGCCAAGGATGAGTGCCATGCCCTCAACTGGTATCATTGGGAATGCTGCCAAAGTGGCCGCCAAGGTAATGAAACCTGAACCAGTTACCCCAGCCGCACCTTTAGAGGTGAGCATTAACACAGCAAGCAGGGTCAAAAGCTGGACAACAGTTAAATGAACACCGTAAGCTTGGGCGATGAACACTGCTGCCATTGAAAGATATATAGATGTTCCATCAAGATTAAACGAATAGCCTGTTGGAACGACAAGGCCGACAACTGACTTGGAACAACCATATTTCTCAAGCTTCTCCATCATCTTAGGCAGTGCAGATTCAGAAGAGGATGTTCCTAAAACTAATAGAATTTCATCTTTTATATATTTGAGGAAGCTAAAGATATTGAAGTTATAAAATTTTGCAATCGAGCCAAGGACCAATACGATGAAAAGGAACATCGTAATATAAACAGAACCCATCAATTTTCCCAGTGAAACGAGCGAACCAATTCCAAAATTGCCAATCGTATAGGCCATCGCTCCGAATGCCGCAATCGGCGAAATCTTCATGATCATATTAACAATCGAGAAGAAAATTTCAGAGACTTTTTCAAAAAATGAAATCACTGGCGCAGCCTTTTCTCCAAGAGACGCAGCGGCAACTCCGAATAGGACAGCAAAGAACAGAACAGGAAGCAGTTCTCCTCCGGAAAGCGCGGCAAGAGCATTATCCGGTACAATCCCGAGGATAAAGTCCATGAGTCCATGACTCGATTCCGCAGCGGCTTTCGTGTACTGGGACACGTCGGCTCCTTCTGCCCCTTTGGTGTTAAAGCCATGCCCAGGCTTAATCAGCGAAACAACAAGAATCCCAATGGCCAAGGCAAATGTAGTAACAATTTCAAAGTAGAGAAGTGCCTTGCCGCCGATTCGGCCAACCTTCTTTAAATCACCCATATTGCCAATTCCAATGACAATGGTGAAGAAGATGATCGGTGCTATCACCATTTTAATGAGTTTAATAAAAATATCCGCAAGAACCTTTAGCTTTGCACCGAATTCTGGAAACAAAAATCCCACGGTGATCCCTAGAATAATACCGATAATAACTTGAACCGTTAAGTTGCGAAAATTAATTTTCATTCTATTCCCTCCCTTTGTTTGACAACGCTTTCAAATCCCCTGTCTTCATATTAATTGATAATTTAGAATTATTATATTTTTGGTGATAATGGTCTTTTTGGTCTTTTTGGTCGAAAAAAAAGAAGACACTTACCGTGTCCCCATTTGCACCATTCGCCGTTTTATAAATTCCTTCATTTCATTGTCTTCAACCATATCCAGAAACTTGTGATAAACAGGCTTTAACGCCTCGAACCATTCTTTCTTTTCCTGCTCCGACAAGTAGTCAATATGAATTGGCGATTCCTGCTCGATCAACCTAAGCTGTTCCCGGTTCACCCGAAGCGATTCGGAGACCATCCATGAGGTCGTCTCGGCCATGGCCTCGTTAATGTCTCGCTGAACTTGTTCCGGAAGGCTGTCCCAAAACTCTTTGTTGATTAAAACGGCATATCCTAAAAAGCCATGATTGCTCACGGTCATATATTTTTGCATCCCATAAATCCGCCGGGAGTAGATGTTCGAAATGGTATTTTCCTGGCCGTCAAATGCCTCATTCTGAAGAGAGGTATACAATTGGTCAAACGGAACTTCAATCGGCTCTGCGTTCAATGCCTTGAACTGTTCGGCAATAATCGGGCTCGGCATAATCCGGAACCGCTGCCCGGAAAAGTCCTTGGGTTTCCGAAGAGGATTTAAATTGCTCGACATTTGCTTAAATCCATTGCTCCATAACGCAATCCCCTTGATGCCCTTCTTTTCGTTTAAAGTCAAAAACTTTTCCCCAAGCTCACTTGAAAGGGTATCTTTAATGTCCTGATCATTTTCAAACAGAAATGGCAAATCAAAAAGGGCCCATTCCGGCGAAAGCTTTGTCAGTTTTGATAGAGAAGGGGCAATCATTTGCACATCATTATTGATTAAAGCCTCAAGCTCATCATCATCCGTATAAAGCGCTCCATTCGGGGTGACCTCTACGATGACCAATCCATCGGTTTTTTCCTCCACCAAATCAGCAAATCTTTGTGCGGCGAGACCCTTCGGCGTATTTTCCGCAACGACGTGGCTAAACTTAATGACGATTTGTTGTGATAATCCGTCCTGTTCATCATCGTAAGGGATTTCTTTGCTGGTAAATAAATTCGAAGGAAAAAAGAAGATGCCGACAATTAAGGTCATAACAAGCAAGCTGGCTCCAAGCAAATACTTCATCCCAAATTCCTCCCTGTTCTCACTTTAATTTTATCATGATAAAATTATTTTAGTAGTATTGAAGAAAGGAATCCTGCTATGAACCGTCTGACCATGAAAACAAAGATTACCGCGTTAATATTTTTTATTGTAGGATTCTCCCTGTTGCTAGCCGGAATCATTATCATTAGTAATTTCATAGATTCACAGGAAGAGGAATTAAAGAAACGAGCCCTGCTGACAGCCCAGACCATCGCTGAGGATGCTGAAATTAAGTCCAATATTACGGGAACTGCAGAGGAAAAAGACAAAATCCGCAGCCGGGTGGAAAAACTTCGGATCATCCATCATGCCGAATATATTGTCGTCATGGATATGAACCATATTCGTTTATCACACCCTATTTCCAGCTTGGTTGGAAAGGAGTCGGCTGGAAGAGATGAGGGTCAGGCGTTTGCTGAACTAACCTATACCACGAAGGCAAAAGGTGAGGTAGGAACTGTGATTCGCGCCTTTGTTCCAATTATGAATGCCGAGCATCAACAGGTTGGTGTCGTCCTGGCCGGCTACTTGTTGCCGACTTTTTTCGAAATGATTTGGGACATGCGGGTCGAAATCCTCGTCGCCGGGGCGATCTCGTTATTTTTTGGCGGCTGGGGAGCCTGGCTTTTGGCTTCAAAAATGAAAAAGCAGATGTTCAATTTGGAGCCTCACGAAATTGCCCAATTGGTGCAGGAGCGGACGGAAACCTTCAACGCCATGCACGAAGGCATTATCGCGATTGACAAAGAGCAGCGAATTACCGTTTTTAACGATAAGGCCAAAACGATGATGGGGGTATCGGGTGATGTCATCGGCCGGCAGATTAGCGATGTGGTGCCTGACACCAGGTTGCCGGAAATCCTTGATCTGAAACAGCCTGTATTTAACAAAGAGTTGACCGTAAGAAACTCAAATATCCTTAGCAATCGGATTCCAATTAAAGTAAATGAAGAAATAATCGGAGCCGTCGCGATTTTCCAAGACCGGACCGAAGCAAAAAAGCTGGCGGAAGAGTTAACGGGCGTCAAGGCGTTTGTCAGTGCCCTTAGGGTGCAAAATCACGAGCATATGAACAAGCTCCACACGATTGCCGGCTTGTTGCAGCTCGGAAATCCGAAGAAAGCGCTGGAATATGTGTTTCAAACTACTGAAGAACAAGAGGAATTGACGCAATTCTTGTCGAAAAATATTAGAAGTGAAAGCTTGTCGGGCCTCTTGTTAAGCAAAGTCAGCCGCGCCAAGGAATTGGGGATCCATTTGCAGATTGACCGCAACAGCCGTTTACATTCATTTCCGGAACCGCTCGATGAACACGATTTTGTTATCATTATCGGAAATTTAATAGAAAATGCTTTCGATTCTTTTAAGGATAAGGAAGTAGAGAAAAAGAATATTTATATCAGCATTGAGCAGGAAGAAGGGCTTTTATCTATATTGGTTGAGGACAATGGGTGTGGAATCCGGGACACCATCCTGCCGTATATTTTTACAAAGGGTTATACAACAAAGAGCAGTGTAGATCATGGCATTGGGCTATTTTTAATAAAGGAAATCGTGGAAAAAGCGAATGGCACGATTCAGGTAGAATCGGACTTAGGAAAAGGCACTACCTTTATTGTGACGATTTAGTGGGGGGGCTTTCGTGATGGCTAGTGAGTTGATTACAGTGCTGTTAATTGAGGACGACCCGATGGTCCAAGAAATAAACCGGCAGTTTGTCGAGAGGGTAGAGGGCTTTAAGGTCATCGGCTGCGCTGCAAACGGGAAGGAAGGCGTTGAGCTGATAAAGAAGGAAAAGCCTGATCTGGCGTTTGTCGACATTTATATGCCTAATCAGGACGGGCTGACGACGATTAAACAAATCCGCTCTGAAGAGTTGGGGACCGATGTAATTGCGGTGACAGCGGCAAGTGATATGGAAACCGTCCGCGGGGTGCTACAGCTCGGTGCCGTCGATTATATTATGAAGCCATTTAAATTTGACCGTATTCAGCAGGCGCTCACAAATTATAAAACGTACCATCAAAGCTTTTTAAAAAGAGATTCCATTTCCCAGCAAGAGTTGGATGGCCTGTTGTTTCATCAGGGCCGGCAAGATAAAGGGGAACTGCCGAAGGGACTAAATGCTCTTACTTTAGATAAAGTCATTGATTTTTTGAAAAATCAGGACGAGGCCACTTCGGCAGAAGCCGTTGCGGAAGGAATCGGCATCGCCCGGGTGACTGCCAGACGGTACCTGGAATATTTGGAGCAGAGCGGGAAAGTGGAAATTGTCATTGAATATGGCGGAGTTGGCCGGCCAGTGAATCAGTATAAACTTGTACGTGGCTAGGAGGGCTTGCCATTAAAACATTTTTATTCTAAAAAAAGGAGTATTCTTATGGAAGACATCAGGAATATCATGACTTTTATTAAAGAACTGGAACGTTTAAAAATCAATACAAGGACTGCGTGGACTAGTTCCGGGAGGCAGGAAAGCATCGCCGAACACTCCTGGCGTCTAAGTCTGTTTACGCTGGTGCTGGAGGAATTTTTTCCTGAAATTGATTTTAATAAAGTCCTTCGGATGGCTTTAATCCATGACTTGGGGGAAGCTTATGAAGGTGATTTTTCCGCGAAACTGGCCGTACAGCCACAGGAAAAACTAAAGGGAGAAGAGGAAGCGATTGAGTGTTTAATCGCACCGCTTTCGGTGAAAATGCAGCAGCAATTTCTGGCATTATGGCATGAATATAATCAAGCGGAAACGAAAGAAGCGAAACTGGTCAAAGCACTTGATAAAATCGAGACCATCATCCAGCATAACCAAGGTGAAAATCCGTCCGATTTTGACTATGAATTTAACCTCGAATACGGAAAGAATTATTCCAATTTTGACCCTATCATTCGGGCGATTAGGGAATTGGTTGATCGGGAGACTTTGGGAAAATACTTGGATGGGGACCTTCAAGATGAAAAAAAGCCTCCGCGGTAAATGAGAATGGTTTCTACTAATTTAGGAATATATCTACAATTTTTAGGAGATATCTACAAAATCTCGGAGGATATCTACAATTTTTCAAATATATCTACAAATTTTAGAATATATCTACAAAGTTCACAACTTTGTAACAAAAAAACGGCTCAGTTCAAAGCAAACTGAGCCGCCTGCATCCAGCCTATTTATTATTCATCCACTTTTCACGCGTCAACTTCATATTAAAGGCATCAATCCATTCGCCCTCATACTCTAGATCTTTTTTATCGACACTATCAACGACAAATCCCATTTTTTCATAGACTTTTATCGCTCTAGGGTTAAATGCATACACACCTAAAGTAAGTTGATTCAAATCAGTATTCTCAAATACATAATCGATGATCAGTTGTGTTGCTTCCGATCCCAGCCCCCGATTTCTCCCCCTGGGGCCAATGAGGATTCTAAAATTCATGCTATGGTTGACTTGATCATATTCGTTGACCACCGCTTCCCCAACCAAGTTATTAAGGGATTTATCCACGATTGCAAGGTCCAACCGATCAGTTTGTTCATTTCTCGTATTATACCAATTCATGATTTTTTCTCTATCAAAATCATCGGAGCCGCCCGTAAATTTTAAAACCTCGGGATCCTGCAAACATTCCACCAAATAGGGGAAATCCTCCATAACATTAAAACGCCTCAAAATAACTTTTTCCCCCACAAGTGTCGGCTTAAAACTTAAATCTATCACTTGTCTCACCCCATTATTAATATTTACTAGCATAATTTTACAGGAAGATTACCATTTTGGGCAAAAAGTCCGACTATAAAGTTGTCAAAATAAAAATAATTAGTCACCGAAAACCATACAGTTTCCTGTACAATAAATAGGAGTCTTTTTGCAAATGGAGGGCTAGTGATGAATGCTTATGGACTTTTGCTGTTGGCTATCTTAAGTGAGGTGTTCGGCAGCTCTATGCTTAAAGCCACAAACGGCTTTAAAAAACTTCTGCCGTCTCTCGGAGTGGTCATCGGATACGGAATAGCTTTCTATGCGTTATCTTTAGCATTAAAAACGGTGCCGCTTGGGATGGCATATGCGATTTGGGCAGGTTTAGGCACTGCGCTCACGGCTATGGTGGGCATTACTTTTTATAAAGAAAAATTTAACCGAAAAAAATTCATTGGGATCACCCTAATTATTTTTGGGGTTATACTATTAAACTTTGGCAGGGTGCATTAGGAGAGTGAAAAGATGAGAGGGTCTCTTTTTTTAGCCATTTCAATTATTTGTGAGGTATTGGCGACGACCATGCTCAAATTGTCGGATGGATTCACTGTCCTGCTTCCTTCAATTGGCGTTGTTGTCGGGTATGGACTTTCATTTTACTTTATTGCAAAAGCACTAACTAAAATTCCTTTAAGTATCGCCTATGCCATATGGTCAGGAGTGGGAACAGCGCTGACCGCTTTAATAGGTGTTTTAGTGTGGGGAGAGTTGTTTAACATTCTATCGTTTTCTGGAATTGTCCTCATTATAGGCGGCGTTGTCTTATTAAATATACCCGATAAGGCGGAAACTGCGAAAGAATTGAATCATTAAAAACAAAAACCATTTAATAAGAAAAAGCGGACCAAAGCCGGTCCGCTTTCTCATTTACAACTATCAACGTGCAGTCTCGGCCTTTTTCTCCTTCTTCCCCTCAAACAACACAATCAATCCCGGCAGCAAAACGCCGCGCACAAGGAAGGTATCCAGCAAAATGCCGATGGCGACGATAAAGCCGAACACAAACAATAACTGGATCGGCTGGGTCATCAGGACCGCAAAGGTCGCTGCCAGAATAAGTCCTGCAGAAGAAATCACTCCGCCTGTGCTAGCGACAGCAATTTCTACCGCTTCCTTAACTGAATGCTTCGCCCGTTCCTCTTGGTATCGCGAAATTAGCATGATATTATAATCGATGCCCAGCGCAATCAAGAAGACGAACGAATAAAGCGGAACCCGGTTGCTGATGGTGTCGATATCAAAGAACAAGTTGCTTAAGAACATCCCCAGCCCAAGGGCGGCAAGGAAGGAAATTAAAATCGTTCCAATCATATAAATTGACATACGAATTGAGCGGGTCAAACTAATCAACATTACAAAAATCAACAGTGTTTCCAACGCGACAATCACAATCAAATCCCTGTCATTAATCGAACGGTCATCGACCTTCGTGGCTGTCTCCCCGGCAAAATAAAGCTTCCCATCCACACCCGCACCATCAGCAAGCTTATCCGAGCGGTCCAGCATCGACTCCAAAGCATCCATTGCCTTAGCGGAGTACGGATTTTCTGCAAAAGTCAGGCTGTATTGCACGACTTTGCCTTCATCCGCAACACCATTTACCCGTACAGAACCTACCATATCCTGTTCCGCCAGTTTATTTTTCAAAGACTCCTGCTGTTCTGCCGTAAGCGGCTCAGAACCCTCATATAACACAGTGGTAGGGGCAAGGTCACCTTTTTCAAACTTATCCTCAAGAATTTCATAGCCCATCCGTGATGGCATATCTTTCGGGAAGGACTTCATCGTATCGAATTCATATTTCAAATTCACCATATTGCTTGCCGACAAGAGCAGGACCAATCCGACTATCACAACGGATAGCCCTGGCTTTGCTGCAACGAAGCGCCCGACTCGGCTCCAGAAAGAATTGCTTTTAATCGCAGTTTGCCCTACCTTCGGGATCATTGGCCAGAACGATTTTCTACCGAAAAGGGCAAACATCGCCGGAACCAAAGTGACCGATGCGAGCATGATAATCAGCATGGTCGTTGCAAATGTTGGCGCGAAGTTCCGATAGTCTCCGAACTGGGCAAAAAATAACACCAGCATAGCGGCCAGCACTGTTCCGCCGGAGTAGAAGACAGGGGTACCAACTTCTCGCATTGCTAGCTTCATTGCCTCAAATTTATCATCATGCTTTTTCAATTCTTCCCTAAATCGGGAGAACACAAATAGTGAATAATCGATCAAGGCTGCAAATAAGAGAATTGTCATTATTGACAGTGTTTGGCTGCTCAAAACCAAGCCAGCTTTACCCATCAGGCCAAGCGTTTGCATTACTACTTCATACACGAATCCTGCAGTTAACAATGGAATCAACGCCAAGAGCGGCGAGCGGTAAATAACAATTAACAGAACGAGGATTAATCCTACTGTTGATAAAATTAGGACGACATCCGCCCGTGAAAACAAATCCAATGTGTCGGTGGCAATCCCGGCTGGGCCGGTCACATACAAGGTTAAATCGGAGTTATCCTTAACAACCTTATGGATGGCTTTTTCCACATCTTGAATTTCTTTATTCTCCAGTGCTGAATCAATTGTTATTGGAAGAATGGCCGTGGTTTGATCTTTAGAGAAGAAACCGGCAACTGCTTGTGGTGGCAGTTTCGACAGCGGCACGACCTGGTCAACGCCTTCAATTTTTGCCTCCTCAATCTGTTGGACAATTCCCACCAGCTGAGGGACGTCAATTTTCTTTCCATTCTCAGCTTGAAAAACAAGAATGGCGGGAATCCCTTCATTATCCTTGAAATAATGATCTACTTTCCCTTGGGCAATTACGGACTGTGCGTCATCGGGAATAGTTTGGATGTTTGACACTTCATATTCCTTGGCGCCTGGGGCAAAGACAGCCAGCAGCATGGTCACCGCTAACCAGATTCCAAGCGTGATCCACATCCCTTTTTTCGTCGAGACTCGGTCGGTGATAGATTGTAAGAATGATTTCATATAATAAACCCACCCTTCTGTAGAAGTTAAAGTGACAGTTGTGTCACTTTTGGTAAAAAATAAATGACACCATTGTCATACTCATTATCTTTTATAGTGACAATGGTGTCAATTTATTTATTTTGGAACATACCGTGACTGATAATCTCTTTAATCGACTTGACCCAGGTATCGTGTGGGATGCCAAAATGATTGGGAATGGCTACTGTTTGAAAAATCATCCCTAGCACCAGCGTATCAGGGATTTGGGACTTGAGCTTTTTCTCAGACTTTCCCAGCGATACAAAGTTTTGCATATATTTGTACATTTCCAAATGCATGGCCTCAAGCTTCAGTATATTAGTTCGAACCTTTTCACTTGTGGACAAAGGAATTTGTTTGCCAATCTCAATGAGCTGTTGGATGTTGATATTTTTAAAAATAAGCCTGAACAAGAAATCAAACTGCTTGTCAAAGTCGTCCAATACAGCGATTTCCTTAAGTTCAGCAAGGAAATGTTTCATTTCATCAAGCATAAATTCCGTAATCAGTTCTTCTTTATTTTCAAAGTATTTGTATATCGCCCCGCGAGAAACCTCGAGCCGATCTGCCAGCAGGCTGAAGGTAAAGCCTTCATACCCATGCTCTAGCAGCAACTGCTTGGTACATTGATAAAGTTCCTCCGTCGAAAATTTACGTTCCCGTGCCATTACTGCCACCTCCATTCCAAAGCCTATTACATTCAGTTTAACATATAACCTGATTTCATAAAAAACTCTCTTTTGGCAAAAGCTAAGCAAAGTGGAATTTTATGGCCCCTCCATGGAGGGAAAAAAGATGAGAAGGCCGTTATTTAGCGATCAGGAGAAAGAAACGATTTCGGTTCATCATTTTGTTCTTTTACTGTCCAGCCATATTGTTCGTTAATTTCTTTCGCTAATTCATTGAGAAATTCATCAGATAATAGAGGTTTATTTTGTTTAGTCATGTAAATCCTCCACGTAAAAGTTTTTATTTACATTAATGGAATACAGTAGTACTATTTTCATTGTTTCATATTTCTAAATCGCTGAAACCGATTGGTGCGGGGGAACCAGTTAAGGCTTTATGCCTTATTCCATGGGGTGAATCCTTTTGAAGGTAGGGCTACTCAAGGTCCGAATCCGACAGCTAACCTCGTAAGCGTTATATGAGAAGGAAGGTGGAACTTGTGACGCTAATAAAATAAGAGTGTCTACAGGTCTATTTAGTTTGACTTGTGGACACTTTTTTTATTCGAAAAAATAAAACTTCAACATCGAAATTTACTTATTAAATGGGGAAAATAAGCTATAAACTTTTGGACGGTGAGTCAACCATGCTTTCTTTCATCAAACGGTTTCTAATTGGGAGGCCTTTAAAAACACATGAATTAGGGGAACAACGAATCAATAAGACAAAGGCATTGGCCATCCTGTCTTCGGATGCGCTGTCATCTGTCGCTTACGGCCCGGAACAAATTTTGATTGTTCTCGTTACAATCGGAGCTGCTGCACTTTGGTATTCGATTCCAATCGCGGTGGGAGTATTAATTCTCTTAACGGCGCTTATCTTATCGTATCGGCAAATCATCTTTGCCTATCCTCACGGCGGCGGGGCATATGTCGTTTCAAAAAGTAATCTGGGCGTGAACCCTGGATTGGTAGCCGGGGGGTCGTTATTAGTTGATTATATCCTGACAGTTGCGGTTAGTGTGTCCGCCGGAACGGATGCGATTACTTCTGCTTTTCCGAATTTGCATGGCCATAATGTTGCGATTGCCGTCACTTTTGTCCTATTTCTAACAATTTTAAATTTAAGAGGGGTCACGGAATCGGCTTCCATCTTAGCGTACCCTGTATACCTGTTTGTGCTCGCCTTGTTCATTTTGATTGGTGTCGGTCTTTGGCATGTGATGACAGGGGATGTTTCTGCCAATTTGCATACACCGATTGGAACCCCTGTGGCTGGAGTCAGTTTGTTCATCCTTTTGAGGGCATTTGCTTCAGGAAGCTCAGCGTTAACAGGGGTAGAAGCCATCTCCAATGCGATTCCCAATTTCAAAGAACCCGCCCCTGTTAATGCTGCAAAAACTTTAATGGCTATGGGTATCCTGCTTGCGGTGCTGTTTTCAGGAATTGTAACATTGGCTTATTTTTATGGGATTGCACCAAGAGCAGAGGTAACGGTAGTTTCGCAAATTGCCGAGGAAGTATTTGGGCGGAATTTCATGTACTTCTTTATCCAAGGAACGACTGCCTTAATCTTAATTCTGGCAGCAAACACCGGTTATTCCGCCTTTCCGTTACTGGCGGTGAACCTGGCGAAGGATAAATTCATTCCAAGGATGTTCCTGATTAGAGGAGACCGATTGGGGTACTCAAATGGAATTATTATACTTGGATTGGCATCGATTTTGCTAATAGCAGCATTCCATGCAGAAACTGAGCACCTTATTCCGCTTTATGCAGTGGGGGTATTTGTGCCGTTTACCTTATCGCAATCCGGGATGATGGTAAAATGGCTCCGCGAAAAACCTGCTGGCTGGGTACCGAAATTTATCATCAATACTACCGGGGCGCTAATCAGTTTTACTGTCACCATCATTTTCTTTTTAACAAAATTTCCGCAGGTGTGGCCGGTCTTAATCTTTTTGCCGCTTATCATTATCCTGTTTCATCGGATTCGAAAACATTATGAAGCAGTTGGGGAGCAGCTCAGGATTACTGCCGGTGAGCCAATTACGGAAATTGAAGGGAATGTCATGATTGTACCAGTGGCTGGGATCACGCATGTGGTCGAAAATACGATGAACTATGCAAAATCCCTTTCACCCGACCAAATTATTGCTGTATATGTCGCGTTTGAAAGAGAGGATGAACAGAAGTTTGAGGAAAAATGGAAGAAGTGGCAGCCCGATATTAGACTGGTAACATTGCATTCCCATTATAGAAGTATCATTCATCCATTAACCAAATTTATTGATACGGTAGAAAAAAAAGCGAGCGAGGCAAACTATCAGGTTACCGTGATTATTCCGCAATTTATTCCGAAGAATAATTGGGAGAACATTCTTCATAATCAATCCAGTTTACTGATTCGCGCATATTTATTGTATAGAAGGAACGTTATTATCACGACTGTACCTTATCATTTAAGTAAATAAACGAAGCAGGGGAACTGTCTCCTGCTTCCATTACGGGATCACGCTTGTGATCCTGTTCCTTATCTCTTCAACATTAGTATCTAATGACGTCGTAAGTTCGGTAAATAATATCGTTTGGATGGTATTTAAGAGCCTACGGTCCTGATCATAGAGCTTCTTATTATTTTGGCCAAGTTCACGTTCTTTCCTCATTAACGTATTGGCAATTTGGGCAATATCCTTGCGATTCCCCGATTTAACCACCGTGTGGTATTTCATATTACGTTGTCTAATATCTTCGATCCATTTTGCACCTGGCTCTTTAAAGGAATCAATAATTCCCACGGCGTCGTCACGGTTCAACAACTCGAGCATCAGAACTTTATCGCTATCGACAGGGGTGCTGATGGTTAATTTTGTATCTCCTAGAGGATGCATCACATAATACGTTCTGGTAACATCATATATGGTTTTTTCACATATATCTTCAATTTCGCATAAGCCATGTTCGGAATAGATAATTACATCTCCAATATGAAACATTTTATCTCTCCTATCTTATAAATCGTTAACCAAGTTTACAAATAATTTTATCATAATTTTCGTAAATCGTCAACTTTGTTGACAATTTTGAAGCGCTTTCGTATAGTAATAGCCAAAGAGACAAAATGAGGTGAATACGTTGGAAACAAATTTACATAAATTAGATTTTATTGACTTATTAAGTGAACGTCATATTCAACTTCGCAGAATTATTGAAAAAGTATGGAACGATAACAGTGACATCTATTTATCAAATTCAGAATGGTTTATTATGGCAAGGATTTATAAAAGTAAGCCAACTATTTCGTATGTGACAAAAAGTGTGGATATTTCCCGCCAAGCAACCCATAAATTCATCAAAAGCCTGGAGTCAAAGGGTTTAGTAGTAATAAGCAGCTTAGAAAATAACAAAAAGGATAAATGCATTCAGTTAACAGAACTAGGTGAAGAATGCTACGAAAAAAACCAGTCGATAAAGGCCGATCTCGTTAAAAAAATCATAGATGAAATAGGCGATGAAAAATTCCAATTACTCAATCAAATATTGAAGCTCGATTGGGGCTTGTAGGTAAATACTGAGTGCAACTTAAATAAAAATATATTGTCAACCCGGTTGACATTATGAAAAAATTCTTGATATAGTGGAGAACGTTAGTATTCGGGGGTGTGCTACAAAATGGATAAACTTTGCAACCAGAGACTGGTCTATTGAATAAAAAGGAGATTTAAATGAGTACACAAATTAAAGTAAAAAGTCCAAAGGTAATGGCGGCCATCTTAATGCTGGGGGCCCTTATCGGATTATTTGGCGAGACTGCCTTAAATATGGCATTAACAAATGTGATGGAGCAATTTTCAATAAAAGCAGCCACTGCACAATGGCTGACAACAGGATATTTATTAACATTGGCGATTTTGGTGCCGATATCAGCACTTTTAATGAAATGGTTTAGTACTCGCCAATTAGTCATTGGTGGACTTATCATATCAATGGCAGGGGCGGTTCTAGCGGCAGTTTCTCCAAATTTTGTCATCTTGGAAACTGGCCGAATTGTCCAAGCGGTCGGAACAGGTATCATCATGCCGGTCATGGTAAGTGTTCTATTAATTATTTTTCCGGTTCATAAACGTGGGGTAGTCATGGGGATCATGGGTCTTGTGATTACATTAGGGCCTGCTTTAGGACCGACCCTTTCAGGTGTTGTTATAAGTACATTAGGCTGGCATTACATTTTCTGGATTAGCGCTGCTTTTTATGTCATTTTGACTCTTGCGGCCACATTAAAAATCGAAAATGTCGGGGAAATTACGAAACCTAAAATCGATGGTCTATCCATCGTTTTATCAACAGCCGGATTTGGCGGATTAATTTATGGATTGGCTTCTATGGCAGGAGCGCCTTTTACAACTCCTATCGTATGGGTGTCTTTGCTGATAGGAATTATTGCTCTTGTCTTATTTGGAGTTCGTCAAAAGACAATGGATAAGCCAATGATTAATTTAAGTGTTTTCAGTAACTCTATGTTCACATTAGGAACAGCGATGATGTTCTTAAGCATTTTAGTGATTTTATCAGTTGGTATTTTATTGCCGATGTATTTAAAGGGCTCTTTATTATTTAGTGCAGCAGTGGCGGGTTTATTGCTGCTTCCTGGTAATGCCGTTAACGTGGTTATGTCACCGATTGTCGGCACGCTGTTCGATAAAATTGGGCCGCGTAAATTAACAATCGTTGGCTCAATCATTGTATTGATTGGAAATATCATGTTTGCTGCGACTATTTCAGCGACAACACCTGCTTGGCAAATCATTGTAGCATTTATGGTATTGTTCTTCGGGTTAACGATGGTAACCATCCCGGCGCAAACAAATGGACTCAATGCATTGCCACGTGAGTTGTATGCAGACGGCTCGGCCGCCATGAATACATTGAATCAAGTAGCTGGTGCAGCAGGCACAGCTATTGCCATTACACTGCTTACAGCAGGCCAAAATAGTTTTGCAGCAGGCACTCCAGAAGCCGGTCAGGGCGAAATATTAGCTGCCGGCGTAAAATATGCCTTCTATTTTGTTACGGGAATTTCAGTCATTACATTAATCTGTTCGTTATTTATGAGAACACCAAGTACCGTAAAGGAACAAGCTCCAGCGTTGGTAAAAGTAACACAACCGGTACGCAGCTAGTTCAATGGAATGAGAACCCCAATCGTAAACGAATTACGATTGGGGTTCTTTTATATGATGAGGTCGTTTTTTTGGAAATAGTACGAATAGAACATTTTCCTTGCTGTAGGTAAATTTGTTTATTTTTAGAATAAAACGATATACTGAATTTATGAAAAGGAACCGCTTCATATATCATTAAAGGAAGTCACATAAATGAGTATCATTTTAGCATTATTAGCAGCAGTCTTTGCATCGCTCACCGCCATCCTGGCTAAAATCGGTATTGAGAAAGTAAATTCCAACCTGGCTACGGCAATAAGGACGATTGTTGTCTTAATCATGGCATTTATTGTCGTGATTGTCACCGGCCAACTGGATTCCGTCATGCAGATTAGCACAAGGGCATTATGGTTCATTTTGGTTTCCGGTTTGGCAACAGGCTTGTCATGGTTGTTTTTCTTTAAAGCACTGGCCATCGGTGATGTGTCCAAGGTCGTTCCTATTGATAAAGCAAGTGTCGTATTGACGATTGCATTTTCCATCCTCGTTCTTGGCGAGCCGGCCGAACCGCTGGTATTGGCGGGAGGAGCGATTATTGCCATTGGTACCTTTGTATTAATAGGAAAAAATGAAGAAAAGAAACGCTTCGCTGGCTCGCAAATCTACATAGTGTATGCCATTATTGGGGCAGTCTTTGCCGCTTTGACCTCGATACTGGCGAAAATCGGGATGGAAGATGTCGATTCAAATTTGGCTACTTTCCTCAGAACAATAGTTATCCTGTTATTTGCCTGGGCAATTGTTTTTTTCAAAGGAACGCATAAGGAATTGAACAAGATTACAAAGAAGGGATACTTGTTTCTAATTCTGTCCGGGGTTGCGACGGGCCTATCGTGGTTATGTTATTTTGCCGCCATTGCGATGGGAAAGGTTTCTGTTGTCGCACCGATTGATAAATTCAGCGTCGTGCTGACGATGATTTTAAGTTTCATTGTTCTAAAAGAAAAGGCAGCCAAGCATACGATAATCAGTGGGATTGTTATCACGGCGGGAACCGTTCTGCTGATACTATAAAGGGAACAGCTGCCTATGCTATTCCCTTTTTCGCATGCATGTTTAGTTTCTGGGTTAGATTTTTGCGTTTCGAATAACTGCTTTCATCACGTCTTGATTGGGATATTCCACTTCATCGTAAAGTCTGATGACCTTTTCAAAATTGTAGGTAACCCGCTGGATCGATGTTTGGATATTGCCCTGCTCAATTTCTACTAATCCATAAGATGCTTTGGTCAGGCCATCAAACGGTAACCCTACGCTGCCAATGTTCATGATCACTTTTCCGTTAATATAGCGAATATATGGCCGATGAATATGGGCGTACAAATAAACGGTCGCATCGGCAGGCTTCATCAACTCGGACAGGATGGTGTCGTCGTCAGCATTTGGCAGGACGATTTCGAACAAACTATCTGGCGTTGCGTGAAACGCAGCGACTTTGATTCCGTCCACAGTCATGTTTAAGTGGGTTGGCAGGTTTTCGAGATATTGGAGGTCAGCCGGGTCTAGTTTTTCAACCGTCCATTGCCGCTCGGTATTCATTAATTCCAACGCTTTATCAGGGACCTCCCCTTCGCGAACGCCGCGTACTACCCACTCATCGGCATTTCCTTTAATGACTTCAGTTTGAAGAGCCTGAACTAATTCCAGTGACCGCTTCGGTTCCGGCCCGCGATAACAAATGTCTCCCAGGACGTAAATTTTGTCCACTTTTTTCCGTGCAATATCCGCAAGGACCGCATCCAAGGCAACACCATTCCCGTGAATATCAGAAATAAACGCCATTTTCATTACAGCTACGCACCCCCAACCTAATCTTTTGAAAAAATAATACCATTAATTGGTCAATCTTACCAAACGGCAAGTAATTACAGGCGCTTTTCCAGTTTACCCGCACCTCACCATTTTTCCCAAGCAATTCAACAAAACAATCCCAACAAACAAATATGTAACTTCTTGTTCATCTTCCGTTCATACTGCGACATTACACTATGAGTATCAAAACGATGGGAGGAATCATGATGAATATGGCGTGGAAGGAAATGAAAAAAAACAAAGTGCGGTTTTTAATTCTGGGATCAATTGTGCTACTCGTTAGCTTATTAACGTTTATAATCTCTGGTTTGGCCAATGGGTTGTCACATGACAACGCAGCTTTAATCAAAAATTTGCCGGACGGGCAATTTTATATGACCAAAGAGGCAAATCAGACTTTCGGACTGTCAAGAATTGACGATAGTCTACAAGACAAAATTTTATCACAACAGAAAGATGCAACTGCCCTTTCGATTCAAATGGGCTTCATAAATGATGCTGTTGACAAGCAGCAGAGTGTGGCCTTTGTAACGGCAACAGACACCAAATTGTTTCCAAAGGTAAAAAGAGGAGAAATTGTCCTCGATATTTCCATGAAGAAAGAAGGCATTAAAGTCGGCGATACATTAACGAATAATCAACTACAAGGAGAATTTACTGTAAAAGGCTTTGCCGAAGACAGTAAGTTCAGCCATGCGCCAGTGGCATTTATCAATATGGATGACTTTAAAGAAATGTACCGAGTTACTGAGATGCAATTGATATTTGTACCCGGGGATACCAATGGAGCAAATTTCGCTGGCTTGGAAGCTTTCTCGCAAAAACAATTTCTAAATACAATTGCAAGTTATAAAGCAGAACAGCTGTCCCTAAATATGATTACTTGGTTTTTAGTGGTTATTAGCGGCATGTTGTTTGCAATCTTTTTCTATATGATGAATGTTCAAAAAGTTGGCCTGTACGGAATTTTAAAAGCAATCGGCATGAAAACAAGTGCGTTGTTCAAAATGATGTGGACACAAATGGTGTTGATTACAATCATCGCACTTTCTATATCAATCACGCTCAGCCACACCTTCAATACATTCGCACCTAAGGACATCCCATTTAGTTTAACGACAGAAACAACCGTGCTATTGTCTGGTGTCTTTATAACAATTGGGTTTATCGGCGCTACCCTATCCGGTATTCAAATTAAAAAAGTGGAACCAATACAAGCGATTCAACAAGGAGAGATGTAAAATGCAACTATTTACAGTAGATGAAGTGAGAAAAACCTTTACTAATGGTGAAATAGAGGAAGAAATCCTTAAAGGAGTAAACCTCTCGCTTAAGGAAGGGGAGGTTAACGCATTGGTCGGGGCATCGGGCTCAGGGAAAAGCACCCTGCTGACGATTGCGGCGGGTTTGCAAACGCCATCAGAAGGGAGAGTAAATTTTGCAGGGGAAAATCTGACGTCTATGAGTTCAGAGCAAGTCCGAAAAATTCGTGCCAGCCAATTTGGGTTTGTGTTTCAATTTGCCCACCTGGTCCCTTTTCTTACCGTGGAAGAACAGCTTCAGCTCATGTTGGATGTGGCTGAAGCGAAAATGGCCAAACGTGAACAACGAAAAGAAATTGACAGAATGCTAAAGTTAGTTGGGATGGAGCACCGGAAAACGGCGTATCCTTCGTCCTTATCAGGCGGGGAGAAGCAACGAGTCGCGATTGCCCGCGCCTTGATTCATAAACCAAAGCTTCTATTCGCTGATGAACCCACCGCCAGTCTGGATTCAAATAGATCCAAGGATATTATGCAGCTCATCCGTGAGGTAACGAAAACGTTGAACATTGCGGCGTTAATTGTGACACATGACGAAGAGATGCTGACCTATGTGGATCACATTATTAAAATGAGTGACGGACATGTTTTACCGAACTAAAAAAATAAAAGAGGGAGAGAAAGGTTATGAATAAAAATAGTGTATTATTACTACGATTTGCAGGAATGTTTGGCGTGGTAGGAGCCATACTAGGGGCACATATGGCCGGCTCTGGCTCTTATGCATTCCGTCCTGTTCATGCTCATATTCTGGTCGTTGGTTGGTTAAGCCTATTTGCATGGGCTGTGTATTATAAGGTTTTTCCAACAGCGGAAGGCATTGTGACAAAAGTGCATGTCTGGAGCGCAATAATTGGTTCTGTTGGTTTAACAGTAGGCATGTGGTTATACATGGTGAAACCTTTTGAACTGCCAGAAGCGATTACGTTAATCTGCTATATTGGCGGCGGCGTTGCGCTGCTTGCAAGCTTCATTGCCTTTTTCCTTCTCACATTGTTTTATAGAGAGAAAAAATAAACGGTATACTAAAGTAGGGGTTCAGACATGAAAAATATTTTAATTGTTGACGATGATATTAATATAATTAGGTTTGTAGAAATTCACTTGTTTGAAGAGGGCTATCACGTATCGCAAGCAAAAAACGGCATCGAGGCGCTGGAAGTTTTAAAAAAGGAAGCTTGTGATTTAGCTGTAGTGGATGTAATGATGCCATTCATGGATGGCTATGAGCTGACAAAAGAGATTCGCAAACGGTATGACATTCCTGTGATTCTCTTGACAGCAAAAAGCCAAATCGAGGATAAGGAACGAGGCTTTCTGGCCGGAACGGATGATTATTTGGTCAAGCCATTTGAACCAAAGGAACTCAGTTTTCGCATCAAAGCAATGCTGCGCAGATACGACCAGCAAAATGAGGATTCGTTGCTGAAGATTGGCGGCATAACCATCAATAAAAAGAGCTATGAAGTTCAAATCGGAAACAAAACCTTACTTCTACCATTAAAAGAGTTTGAACTTCTATATTATTTGGCTTCCAACCCGAAGCAAGTGTTTTCTAGAGAGGACTTGATTGAACAAATTTGGGGATTGGATTATGAAGGGGACGTACGAACAGTCGATGTGCATATCAAAAGATTACGGGAGCGTTTTGCCAAGTTAACTGATGATTTTAAGATCAAGACAGTCCGCGGGGTTGGATACTTTTTGGAGGTCCAACGGGGATGAAAACACTTTATGTGAAATTTATCGTCATCACAAGTGGCATGATGTTCTTCAGCTTTATTCTTGCATTTTTGATTTCCAATACGTATTATCAGCAAAAATTAAAACCCTATAACGATGAGAAAAACACAAATGTGGCTCTGGATATAGTAACATTTGCCGAAAACCATGAAAACATCAACCTGAAAGAATATTTGGCTAGTATTGCGGCGGTGGGTTATCAAATTTGTTTGGTGGACGATCAAGGTACGAGAACTTATTTTGGAGAAGACTTTAGGGATAAGAGTCTTTCCGCGGCAACAATCCAGACCGTTTTAAATGGCCAAATTTTTCATGGTATTCTTCATTATCCACAGGAAACCTTTGTTACGGGGTTTTTTGCTAATGAACTAAAAAATACCATTGGGGTACCGTTGCGGCATAATGACAAGCAATTTGCGCTCTTTGTCCGGCCTGATATCAAATTCCTTTTTAACGAGATGCATGTTTTATTTGGCTGGATTATCCTCATCGCGTTTGTGTTGACGATGGTAATGGTCATCATTAATACAAGATATTTGGTCAAACCTATATCGGACCTGACGATAGCAACAAAGTCGCTGGAAAATGGCAACTTTAGGGTCAAACTGGATAGCACTCGCCACGATGAGTTGGGAGAGCTTTCCCACAGTTTTATGAAGATGGCGCGACAATTGGAACAAGTGGAAGACATGAGGAAGGACTTTATTTCAAATATTTCGCATGATATCCAGTCACCGCTTTCGAACATTAAAGGGTATACCAACTTGTTGGATAAGGATTCAGCCACGAAAGAGGAACGGTCCCAGTACGTTGGTATTATTAACGGTGAAATCCGCCGGCTGTCCACGTTAACCAAACAATTGCTACTGCTCGCCTCGTTGGACCGAAATGAAGATATCCTGAAGAAAAAGCGATTTAATGTCGGTGCGCAAATTAAGGAATTGGTGCGGAATCACCAATGGTCCATTAGTGAAAAAGGAATCATGCTTAGCTACTCGTTGCCAGAAATAGAGATGATTGGCGATCCATCGTTGCTGAATACTGTTTGGGATAATTTGTTATCAAATGCGATTAAATATAATAAACCGAATGGCAGTATCGAGATTACCTTGAAAGAAAGAAGTGCATCCATTTACGTCGCCTTTGTTGATACCGGAATCGGTATGAAAGAGGCGGATGTTGAAAGGGTATTTGAACGGTTTTACCGGGCAGACATGGCACGCACTCGAACAATAGAGGGTACTGGGCTTGGGTTATCAATCGTCAAGACCATCATTGACCTGCATGAAGGCCATATTCATGTAAGGAGTAAGGAAAATGAAGGGACAACTATTATTGTGGAGTTGCCGATTGGATAGACTGTAGGATTGAAAAGGAACACCCAAATAGGTGTTCCTAATTATTGCTAGCAGGGGTTTTTATCGCCCCAAAACTCTATTCCAAAATCCTTGTTTTTTCTCAACAGGTGAGGGGTTTGTTGGCGGCTTTGGTTCTGCCACTTTCAGAATCCCTTTTTCCCTTGCTTCCTTTAGCCAGCCCGGGAATTCAGATAACAATGCATCGTAAAGCTTGTCATCTGAAATTTGATCGATGTCGTCAATATGGAAGAAATTCGCGTTATCCACTACTCTACCTTCCATCGTATCTAGTGTTCTTAAGAAATCAAAATTCCCGTTCCCAATGCCGACAAACTGCCAAAAGATCGGATACTTAGCGGAGCTTTCAATTAGTGGTTTAATCGATTTCTTGCAGCCGCCATCATTAATAAATACAATATAAGCCGGATCTTGCGAAGGGTCTTCTTCTAGATACTTTTTCAATACGTCTTTCATGACAGGCGGCTCATCATTCCTTCCAAATTTATGTACTAAATCATCCTCTAGAATAATTCGATTCACATAGCCTTCAAAATCCCTTTCGGTTACTGGCTTTAATCTGGAAAATTCATTGTCATACACCCACACATCCAAAACGCCATCATCATCAAACTGGGCGGCCATTGCCAATATTCTCTCGACAACTCTTTGGACTGTTCCATTTTTATACAGGTTTCTCATGGAACCCGTGATATCAAGAACCAGGCCAACCCGAGCGGTTACTTTCACGAGATTCTTTTTTTCTAAGACGATTTTTACAGTCTTTTTCTGCAAATCGATTGTCGCCATCCTTATCCCCCTTGTCCAAATAATGAATACATCTTTATTATAGTATTAAAACTTCATATAATTCCAATATTATCCTGTAGTGTGCATGGGATGTTATTTTCATCGTTTACTGAGATAAAAAATGAAGCAAGAGATCATCCCTTGCTTCATTTTTTGGTAGCTTTTAAAATTTCCTTCAAAGTTGAATTAATATTATTTAGGCTGATTAAAATAATCCCTAACATAATAAACGTAACGAGTTCCCCTGTGTAGACCGCGATAATGCCAAGCACGAACAAATAGAGGGTATTCCATCCATTTTTCAATTTCTCATCCCCATTCCCGTCATTTCCAGACCTATTAACTAAATTTTAACATAGTTGTTTATTCTTTATTATGAACCTTCTTTGAACGGAAGCAGTGAACCACCCTTAAATTCGTTGGGTTTTGTTTGGTTTTGTTAAGTTTTGTTAAGGTTTTGTGAACAGTGTTGTGGTATTATTTACTTAACATAGTTAAACATGGTGAAATAATCTTATCTGGTTTAAATAAATATCTCCATAAAATGAGGTAAATAGCAATGGCGTATCAAATAGAGAATCTTCCGCAGGAATCGATTATGTTAAAACAATTTTTCATCATTGCATTAGGTGGAAATTCGTATTTGCACCCATATATTGAAGCGTTGTACCGAAAGAATGAATGGGAATATTATGAGGCATACACAAGCAGTGGTTTAAAGGGAAATCCTCTGTTTTCCATGTATTCCACGCAAAATGAGGAAAAAATTAGACAAGTGGCAGGGATTGTAGCCTTGTCGGAACAAACCAATGATTTTTCCAAAATTCAATCACTTATTAAAAAGGGATACAAGTTCGTTTATCAATACTTAAAGCAGCATACTTACATTGATTTTGACCATTTTATGCGGACATTTTCCAGAAGAAAAAAAAGTGAGACTGTTAAAGAAGTTGAGCTGGTATACCAAAATATCGTGCTTTGGTATCTGTGTGTTCGGGAAAAACGACCGTTTAATACAGAGAATGTGGCCTGGAAATCCTTTCAATCGGTATTGGGTACAACTTTAAATGAAATTAACATGCAAAAAGTTATTTTTTCCAAGGATATGATGGTGAAACATAAAGAGGAGATTTCTCGTCTATATAAAAAATACAACATACCGAAAAATCCCCGATTTACTTCGTTAGGGGAATTGTTGGAGTATCTGATAAGTGACACCTTAAAAAGAATCTATGAAACTGATCCCGATTGTTCTTCCGTTCAGGCAGAGCAAAGGGTATTTCAAGATAAACCGGCAAAATATATTGGAGCCATCGGCGGTTGGTTCAAAACGCTGAACATTCATGAGTTGGATGCAACTGAACAGATTCCTTTGACAAAACACGATCTGGATACGGTCTTTTTAGAAATTCTTTATGCCCAAAAATATAATCACATTACGGAAGAAGACCAGGATTTGTTTTTTATCACGTGCCTGTATCTTAAATGCCTTGGTTCGCTTTATCATGATACAAAAAAACTTTATTTGGATCACTCGAAATTTGATTACTATCTTGAAATGAAATCAAGAGAAACAGAAATCAATGAACAGGAATCCAAGCTAATACGGAAGAGGCAAGAGTGGGAACGCACTGTTAAGAAGCAGCAACAGGAGATTGCTGGATTGACGAGTGAGCTCTGGGAGGCGCAGGCGAAAATTCGTCAATTGGATCAGCAAATTCAGAGCATAGAAGACTACACCAATGAGGTTCATGCTCTCAGAAATTTCGCCTACCGTGAAGAACAGATGGACTCAGAAAAAACGCCGCCACTGAACGTCATGACTGAATTTATTGAAAATAAGAGAATTATTATATTTGGCGGTTCAACAACTTGGCAGCAAAAATTAATTGAGCATCTGCCTACCATTGAGTTTATCGAGGTAGATGAGATTAATCGAGATATATCAAAAACTAAACGTGTGGATGCGGTATTTATCAATACTTCTGTATTTGCTCATTCATTTTATAAAAAAATTATTAAGGAACTGAGCAACAGCAACACATCTCTGTATTATATAAATGGGAATGGCAATCCGGAGAAAACTATAGTGGAAATTTATAATTGGCTAACATGAGGTAATGGCCGGTTTGTGATTAATGGAGGTTATTCATTTGAAGGATAAGCAAATTCATTTCATGGATAGAACATCTCTTTACGATTGCCTTCCTGAAGAGATGTTAGCGGGATTTTATTATCAATTACAGAGAAATATTGAAAAAGGAATACTGTCTAAGTCGATGTACCAAGAGTTACGGTTAATTGAAAATTCAGCCAGAAGAAGAGGCATGTCAATTAAATGCCTGAATAAGCAGGGGAGAATGGTCATAGCGAAAGAGTTAAGTAGGATTATTGGATAACATGTAATGTTCGATTTTTCTTTCTTGTGGTGATTCCTTTCTTACGGACATGGGATCAGTTTGACAACCCATGTCCCCAAGGTGAACTTATTCAAAACGAACTTTTTTCTCCTTTCATGTTCTTAGCAAAAATCATGGCGGCGTGAATTAAATACACTAAAGCCAACTATGCCAAACAGCCACATCGCACCCCCCAGTATCAAACGCTCCTTAGCATGTTTCAAATACTTCCTCTTCTGATTAGATATTACTGATAAACGTTTTTTATACATTTAAATCGAATCCATTTAGGTCCCAGAGTCAAAAATGCCTGGTTGTTTTTTTATAAATGTTGGACAAAATATACGAAGCAATTTAAAATGTGTAAGGTTCCCATACAGCTGTAACAAGATTAAAAGCGTGTACATCATGTTTTAATGCATCAGGAGGGTAAAAATGCGCTATATTGTTTCAATTTTAGGTATTTTGATTGTTCTGCTTTTGGCCTGGTTGGCCAGCTCCAATCGAAAAGAAGTAAAAGTCAAACCAATCATTATGATGATTGTCATTCAAATTATTTTATCAGTGCTGCTTTTGAATACTGAATTTGGCTTAAGCATTATCCGAGGGATTTCCACGATCTTCAACAAACTTCTCGAATATGCAAATGAAGGGGTTTCCTTTGTGTTTGGCGGCATGGCGAATGAGGGAGAGGCGCCATTCTTCTTAACTGTGCTCCTGCCAATCGTGTTCATTTCAGTATTAATTGGAATTCTTCAATATTTAAAAATCCTGCCGTTTATTATGAAGGGAATCGGATTGCTATTAAGTAAAGTCAATGGCATGGGAAAACTTGAATCGTATAACGCGGTGGCTTCGTTGATGGTCGGGCAATCAGAGGTATTCATCACGTTAAAAAAACAACTGGGCCTCATTTCAAAGCAGCGTATGTATACGCTTTGTGCTTCAGCGATGTCGACTGTTTCGATGTCGATTGTTGGGGCTTATATGACGATGATCGACCCGAAATATGTCGTCACTGCTTTGGTTTTAAATTTATTCGGCGGTTTCATCATCGCTTCAATCATTAATCCATACGAGGTAAAACCAAGTGAGGATATTTTGGAAATTCAGAATTTGGAAAAACAGTCCTTTTTTGAAATGCTGGGTGAGTATATCCTTGATGGTTTTAAGGTAGCAGTTATAGTAGGGGCTATGTTGATTGGGTTTATTGCTTTAATGGCAGGAATCAATCACGTGTTCGAATTATTGTTTAGCATTCCTTTCCAGCAGATATTAGGGTATTTGTTTGCACCCTTCGCCTTTATTATGGGAATTCCTTTAAAGGAAGCGGTGAATGCCGGGGGGATTATGGCAACGAAGCTGGTGACCAATGAATTTGTCGCGATGCTGGATTTATCCGGAGGTAAGTATCACTTCAGTGAACGCACACTCGGAATTCTTTCCGTATTCTTGGTATCCTTCGCCAACTTCTCATCAATCGGCATAATTACCGGAGCGGTCAAAAGTCTGAATGAGCAGCAGGGAAATGTGGTCGCTCGCTTCGGGTTAAAACTGTTATATGGCGCAACGCTTGTTAGCATCCTTTCAGGTGTAATCGTTAGCATTATTCTATAAATGTATGATTTCATTGCATTAGAATTCGAAATAATGATTTAAAAGGCAGTGTACGAACCACTGCCTTTTGGTTTAATATCGAATCTTCATTAACGAATGAAAGGTTTTTTATTTTTGGATTGAACCACTAAATCGAGCTTCGATTCTATCGGGCTCCATGAATACTGACACCATTTTGTTGAGGTAATTATTAATCCATTTTATACAAAAGAATCCTTTTTAAAAGAAGGCTCTGTTATTATTTATTGTTGATTTTTTGTGTAGGTATGAGAATTAATAAGCGGAAATTTCCGGTTAATGTATATAGATGAGGCTTAAGAGGCTGAAATAAGCGGAAATTTCCGGTTAATGGCTGCAAATAAGGAAAAATTCAAAGATTTTAATAAGATAAGCGGAAAACTCCGCTTATTTTTGGAGATAAAATAAGGAACTCCCAAAATAACCGGAATTCTCCGTCTATTTTTTCAAACACAACGAAATCAACACTCAGCTATAACAGAGCTTAAAAGAAAAATGAAAAGGTCCCGCAGCCATTATCGATAATGGACCAACCAATAATTACGTCTATACTTAATTGTGCTATTCTTCAAGGGGAAGAGTAGCTTTTTTAATTTTTTAAATCCAAAAAAATTTATCGTTTTGCTGTACACTTTTTTAAGTGATTAGACTCTTTATTATTGAAGGACTTTAGAAAGGAGGCGCCATGGATTCTCAGATTTTGTTGGAAATATACAAAAAACAAGGAAGAATGATTTATTTTTATTTAAAAAAGAATGGTTGCAGTCATGAAGATGCCGAAGATATAGTTCAAGAAAGTTATATGAAATATATCGCATATAGTAGTGGTGTTCCTTCGGATAAAGCCCTTGCTTATATTTTCGCCATTTCAATGAATGAATTTAAAAAAATGCTAAGGAAAAACGGAAAAGAACAAGCAATTTCGATCGATGATCATCACTTCTGGAATAAATTTACGAATGACCAAGACACTGAATCCAGCGTATTAAGTCTCGAAACGAATGATGAAATCGCCCATACTTTAGAACTCATCCAAGAAGTCTATAAGCAGCTTTTATTATTAAAATACGAACTTGATCTCAGCTATAAAGAGATCGCCCTATTGCTAGGAATGAAGGAAGAAACCGTTAGGACTTACTTATTTCGCGCAAGAAAAGAATTTCAGAAAAAGTGGAGGGATCTTCATGAATGAACATTTAGATGATGTTTTTGATGAGAAAAAGATTAAAAAGGCAATAAAAAAAGGCAAAAAGAAGACAATGATCACGATTGTTTTGGTTTCTATACTCGTATTTGTTGTATTAAACATAGCCAATTTCGCTATTTCTATTTTCTTTAGCCAAAAGGCATTTAAGCAATGGGATGCGTATGTCCGACTAAGTACTCCGAATGGCTATATCAGTGAAACAGTGGATTCACGAGGCTTTTTAGGAGGGATGAGCCATTATAAAATAGCAAAAGACATGAAAATTAAATCCGTCGTCGTCGAACAAAAGCAATATCAATACGGGCTGATCCCATATGTTTTGATTTCAAGGGGGGCCGGCGGCAGCATGGGAGTCACAGGAGAGGATTGGCAAGTCTCCTATAAAGAAAATGGTTGGAGAGAAATGCTGTTTTTCCATCCAAATGTTGCTTATAAAAAATATAAAAATGATGAGGAACTGATTAAAGGGATGCAAGGAGACAAAATATATGAGGTAGCCCTCTCCTTTGATCAGCCATACAAACCAAGTGAATTACCTTTCAAAAAGCTTCCCGAAATGACTTGGTTCTGGGTAAATACCTATAGCAATAACCAATTAAACACGTTTAAAAAAGAGGCGAAGGAATACGACTGGTCTGCAACGTTTATTAGGGAAAATGAAGCCTTAGGTTTTTCTATAAATACTCCTTTTATTACCACCGATGATTTGGAGTTTAAATATAAAAATTTCCAAAAGTTACTGGAAACGAGTGCTTTCAATGAACATCAAAAGGCGTTCAAGACTTTAAAAGATAAAAAAATAGACGATGTAGAAATATTAGGGGTTGTCGTTTATGGGACAAAGGATGAATTAGCTGAGATTATGAAAGAGCCTATTATTAAAGCTTCTTCTCTTGGCGGAGTTATTGATAATTATTAGTATGTAGGAAGCAGGGGACGGTCCCTGCTTCCATTTTTAATAAAAAGGATTTTCAGTGCCAGGTAAACCTCTTAAATTGTGATCATGGCAAAGTATGGCGAGTAAATGGGAAAAAGCGGGTTAGTGACAAAATTTTTAAAAAACAATATAATTTCATTATTTTAACTAAAGGAGAATAAGCGGAGTTTTTCCGTTATCTTTTCAAAATCTTTGAATTTTGCCTTATTTGGAGCCATTAACCGGAATATCTCCGCTTATTAATTCTTATATCTACACAAAAAAGCAACAATAAAATAATAATAGAGCCTATTCTTTTAAAACTATATCAAAAGTAACATCGTCTATCTATTGTTACGGATATATGGACCATCCATCATGATGAAAAAGTTATGAAAAATGTGGAAGGAGATAGAAATGAGATTACAAGAAATCACGAGTATTGTTAGGGAGTATTTTTTCCTTGCGGCAATCGCGGTAATTGTATTGGGGATTCTTTTCTTTTTAGGATATTTCGTTTTTTACAGGAAATTCTTTGGCGGAAAAAAAAGACTTCCTAAGAAACAATTGCTGTTTGGGGGATTGTTTGCCGGATATGTCATCATGGTGATTGGAGTGACTTTTTTAAACAGAGGTTCAAATTTTCAGGGGAGTATGAACTTATCTTTTCTTAGTTCCTATCGGGAAGCTTGGTACAGCTTTAGGGTAAGGAATTGGCAGTTTCTGCTTTTAAATATTTTCATGTTCGTGCCGTTCGGTATCCTTTTGCCATTATTACATTCGCGTTTTCAAAAGGCTCTTTGGACATTCGGGGCAGCGTTGCTATTTACCCTTTCTATTGAAAGTTTCCAATTCATGACGGGATTCGGTATTTTTGAATTGGATGATCTGTTTCATAATCTGCTGGGTGCAATTATTGGATATGGTATACTCAAGGGCCTCATCAGGATAAAAGAAAAGGAATTAAAGAAAGCAATTATTTGCTTTTCGCCTTTATTGCTGGTAGCCATCTCATTCGGAGGTATGCTTACGTACTACCATTTAAAGGAATTTGGCAATCTTTCCATCGTGCCTATTCATAAAACTGATATGTCAGAAGCGACAGTTACTATGGATGTAGAGCTCAACGATAATAGAATGACAGTTCCTGTATATAAAGCACCAAGCTATACGAAGGCTGCTGCTGATGCATTTGTCAAAGATTTTTCTAAAAGCTTACATCTCGACACATCGAATATGGAGGTTATTTCGTATCAGGATGAAGGTGTGTATTGGTTTGGACGCGAGAGATCTCATAATATTTGGTTCAAATACTTAGATGGAAGTTATCGTTATACAGATTTTTCAAGCTTCGATGTGGATAAAGAATTAATAGATGCAGATGAAGCAACCTTAAAAGAAGAATTAACAAAGTTTGGGATAGCTCTTCCGCAAGATACATATTTTCAAAAAGTCGAAACTGGTACGTTTAAGTGGACGGTAAATAAGAGGGTAGTAGCAAATCAGCTAATAGATGGATCATTATCGGTAAATTATTATAGTGATGGAACAGTGAAGGGGATTGACAATCAGTTCGTAACCTATGACAAGGTAAGGGATGTTGAAATAAAAAGCGAACAAGAAGCATATAAAGAAATTTTAGAAGGGAAATTTAAATATTTCTCTGAAAATAAAATGATCAAAACCTTACATATCCATAAAATAGAGGTAAGCTACTATCTAGATTCTAAAGGTTTTTATCAACCAGTTTATGATTTCCGAAGCACGGTAGATGGGGAGGATATGACACTCTTCATACCGGGAATCTAGAAATATAAACATCAAAATGCAAAATCTTGCGGTGCAATGATTAAAGCTATTCGAGCAAAGGAGGCGAGTTGCTTTTGTTCAATAGATCCAATTAGCCGAAAATATGCAGGATCTTGTTTGTTCCTTGCCAATTTTCGGCTATTTAATTGGAAACCACCCAGTTAGTCTATTATCCATTGGATTTGGGAGGCATCTAAATAATTGGTCGATTTCATCGTTGATAAGTCCATTATATACGTGTTCCCGACTTTGTTTTTAAAAAAGCCTTCTAATAATGTTCCAAAGGGGGTTAAATGTTCCATCGAATAGTACACTAAATATTTTCCATCCGGTGAAAAACCAATCGGTCCATACCCAGTAAATTTTTCATCGTACATTCCATAGAATTTTTTTATTATTTTTTCCTTGCCATTTTCTTTTAAGTAAATGGAACCTTGCTTTGAAGAAACAGAAAGATGATCAAATTGATTTTGGATATAGTCAGTTTCGGCTAACATATCCTCTTCCCGCAGTAAAATCGGTTGCACCTCTCCTTCCTTTATGGAAAACAAGGACCAGGAACCGTTATTCATAGCAATAAAATAAATAGTTTGACTGGTTTTATCATAATAAAAATCTATAATATTATCATTATTGCCCCCATAACTGTCTTTTCCTTTCCCTTTGTGGCTGTATAGTAGTATTTTATTTTGCAGTGTGGCATCCGCTTTGAACAGTGAGAGCACCCCATCTACTCTTTCAGTATAATAAATGCTTCCTTTTAAACCCAATAATATCTCTGAGTGACTATTACTTTTCAACTGATAAGCATTTAATGATATTACAATAAGAAATAGTAATAGTAGAATGCCTATGACCGGTCTTTTTTTCATAGATACCCCTCTTTTGTCTAAAATTTCCCAACAATTTCAACATTGAATTTGTGTGTAATTTTACACTAATTATAACAAATAGTTCCATAGTTGTGAATGCGTTTATTATATTATCCGACCCGTTACATAAAAAGCGAACTACAATGGCAACCTTATCTAAATAACGATGGACTTAATATTAACCAAGTTGATATGATATAAAAAATGGAATTTAAATATAAAGGAAGCAGGGGACGGTTCTCTGCTTCTTATCGGGTTAAGTCTCTAAAACTTTTATAATAAATTGGGATATTATGTTAATGTGAGTGGTGCCAGGGATTTTGATAAATATTAAAGGAGCCCCCATGAAAAGAATCGTGCAATTTCTTTTATTTCTTTGTTTGTTCATAAGTTTACTAGGTCTAGTTTTTATCGTGATCATGACACAAAATGGCTTCATGGGTATTATCATTGCCCTCGGTATCAATGTATTAATAATGGTTCTTCTAGCCATCAGCATTTTTGGAATGATTACCGGGAAAATTACTTTTTTATATATTAAGAGCCGAATCGGGGCGCTAGGTTTGTTGCTTTTCTCCGTGATTTTTCTGTTATATATAAGCGGACTGGCGCTCGTTAATCTTTTTTTAGAAAAAGAAATATCCCAATCGAATTTGGGGTTTAAGGAAAAAACGCTTGTGCTTGCTAATTTGTTTATTCCCCTTGGGTACGAGGATAACCTGCTTACAGAAAAAGTAGATGGTCTTACGATTAAATATCCGAAAGCTGGAGAAGGATCCATCTCAAAGCTACAAAGCTATTATCCTAAAATAAAAAATGAAGCGGATCAATTGTTTGGCCGAAAATTCTCCGATTCTTTTACAATTATCATTTATGAAAATAAAAAAATACCAACATTCAATTTTGGGTTTGAAAAAGCAGTAGGATTTTATCAAAATAACAATCAATCGATCCATATCCTGAGTCCTAAACTAATCCAAGATACAGAATTTGAGCATACCTTTTATCATGAATATGCCCATTATCGAACCCACCAATTTTTATCGAAAAATAAAATTTCTATAAACAGTATTCCCGCATGGTTTCATGAGGGGATTGGGGAATTTTTTGGTTACTCGGATACCAATGTGGATATTGTTCCTGATGTGTTACTTGACTTAAAAAAACTTGATTCGAATGCAGACTTTCAACAGGCAAGGCAAGGGAGTTATGATCCGTATCTGCAAAGCTATATAGCCGTTCGGGAACTTGTTCTAGGACATGGAACTAAAGTAATTCCAGAACTGTTGCTCGCAGCAAAAGATCATTCATTTTATGCCGCATTTCAAAAGGTTACAGGCAAAAGTTTTGAGGAGTTCCAAGGATCATTTATGAAACAAAAGAAACGAGTCGATAGCTTAATAGAACAAGCTGCAGAAGCTGGAAAAAAGGGTGATTTCGCTTTAGCCGAGAGAATCTATTTGGATATTCTCCGTATCGATCCAAAAAACAACACCGCTGCCGACCTTTTACTACATACTTATGTAAAGCAAGGCAAATTTGAGGAAGCAATCAAAACATTAGAAGTTGAGAGAAAGGATTATCAACTGCATTTACTCTCCGAGTTATATCTTTTGTCCAACCCGCATAAATCATTAATTTATGCGGAAGAGGCAGAACAACTTGTAGCGAAAAATCAATCTTCAGGTGACTATGCTGCGAGATATGCAGAGGCTGTTCGAAAGATTAACTCTAACGATCCAATTGCGGGCTATGAATTATTATTTAAAGAGGAAATTATCAACTATAAAGAAATTAAAAATGAATTATATAAAATTCTAGCCAAAAAATATCCTGATGATATAAGGGTTCAAAAATTATCATTATGAGGGAGTGTTGGGTTTTTCGGTAGAAAATAATGATGGGGAGGCTGATGTAAGCATGGCAAAATATGAAAAGACAATTATTGGTCAATTTGAGGAAGTGGTTCATCATTTGGAACACGATATTGGTAATAGCGGAATAAGTATGAAATTAGTTGATGAAAGCAACTACACAATTGGAGATACTAAAGTTGCTGTTAGAGTTTATGATAAATATTTTATGAGGAATGGAAACAGAGCAAGTTTGAGCCTGACGGTAGTAGGTCAAAAAAATAATATTTTTATTTCGGGCATTGGTGCCGGAGGGGGACAGGGTATTTTTATAAACTTTAGTCTCGGTGCCGAGGCTGATATGGTGGAAATAGTGGAAAGAAGTGTAGAACAAATGGTTTAATATTGTAATACATCCGGATATTTTTCGAAAAAGAATCGGACGACATTTATTGCAGTTGCATGCATCATCAGGATTCTGAGAGCAGTATGACCGCATTAATGTATACGGCACAAGGGGAAGATGAGGAAACGGTAAAGACTCTGCTTGAATTAGGGGCAGATCCGAACATCAAGGACTACTCCCATATGACCCCGTATATGTATGCCATTATCATGGGCAATGAGAACATCGCGAAATTATTAGATCCTAAAAAATGATGATAGTCTCTGGTCATACCAATAAAAATGGCTCAACAAAACTGTTATCAGTTCGTAAGCCGTTTTTATTGGTATTATTTGATGCACTTCAAAACAGACCTATCATTTTATACTTGATACATAAAAGTTTTTATAGCAACCAATATTATTAATAATGTTAAGGCAAAGAAAAGAGTTGATGACCTTTTCCCTTTTAATATGTATTGCTCAATCCCCAATAAAATCATCGATAGAGCAAGAATAATTTGGACAAATCCAGAGTAGAAAAAATTCACAGGATAGGTCGTAAAAGATAAATATATTAATATAATCATTGGGATAATTAATATAAATTGAGTAATGACAATAGACTTTACTCTGTTCTTAAAAAAACGTTCATTTAATTTCATAGTTTTCTCTCCGATATAGGAAGTATTTAACAAATTGTCGTTTCACCTTTTAGTATTTTGCCATTTTCATCATCAATATAGTCCGTTCCATGCTCACAGTTTTCTTTATTTTCCCATTTAACAATATACTTATCACCTTTATGGCTAACTGATTTTATTTCAACTTTCCCAATGTGTTTAGTGTGGTTTTCTAACACAATTGATTTTGCCTGTTCTTCTGAAATTTTTGGTTTAGAAAAAGTACTGCAGCCACTCATGACCATAATTATAAATATACAAAATATCGAAACTATTTTCCTCAAATATTTCCACCTCCACTTAGGTGCATATTTATCCATATTATACCCTGAAAATAAAATGATCAAAACCTTACATATCCATAGGGTGGAGGTAAGCTACTATTTAGATACAAAAGGTTTTTATCAACCTGTATATGCGTTTGAAGTACTGTAGAATGGATCATTTAAAAAATATTTATTGGAATAACTGTAACATTTAAGTTGATTAAACGTGTTAATAGCGAGATTAGTAAAGAGGGGGGCAAAATGCAAAATCAACGACAACAATTAGAAAATTTATATAAGCAATACGCAAGGCCCCTTTATTTTTATCTCATAAAGTTGTGTGGTTCGACGCAGCTTGCGGAAGACTTAACACAAGAAACTTTTGTTCGTGCGACTGTTTCTTTGCACACATATGAAGGAGAAGAGGCTCGTGCTTGGCTATTTAAAGTGGCTCGTAATGCATATTTAGATGAATGGCGCAAACAACATCGGTGGCAGACAATCCCCCTTCTATCCATCTTTTTATCTAAAAAAGAAATGATTAGTCCGTATGGGATCCCGGAAGAATCTCTCTTAACGGAAGAACGGAATCAACAAATTGAAGAGCTATTAAAATACTTGCCTGAACAATATCGATCCATAATTTATTTACGAGAATATGAACAATTTAGTTATAAAGAAATAATGGATGCATTGCAACTGACGGAAGATCAAGTAAAAATAACACTTTATCGAGCAAGAAAGCGATTAGCGAGTCTTGCTGAAAAGAAAGGGTGGCAGTATGACAGAATGGAATAAAGATTTGGAAAAACGAATATTAAGGAAATCCCGATTTACATTAAGCTTTAGAATTCTTCGCATATTGATTTTAGTTTTTTTAATCTATTCCGGATACATGATCTTGATAAATATTATTGCGGATAAACTCAATATATCAGGTGAAAATGCGTATTACTCGAAACTGGCATTAGAATGGACTGTACCGAATGTACGCGGAGACTTTGACTTTGAAGATGAAAATATGACGTTTTTCGGAACGAAAAAATTATCGTATAACTTAATCAAAAAGGTAGGATATGATGACAAGGTCATTGGTCAAGCGACGCTGACGAAGCGAATTGCCGGCATTTCATCCATTTCATTTTCACATCCCGGGCGCAAACAACTGAATGATTTTTCTTTTTCGTTACCGGTAGATCCACGTACTGAAAGAAAGCTTAAAGCTAATACTTCGCCGAATGTATGGGAAACATTAGAAAAACTTCCTGAAGGAACTGTTGGGGAGTTAGCTTTTTCCACGACTAGTTTTATGGAGTCAAAACAACTAATTGAGTCTCTAGGAAAGTACGATATCAATATTTTATGGATGCCTTTGTATACAGGTGAGTTTGTCGATTACAAACCATCTGGCTGGGGTGGAAATGAAGATATAATTATTTCTGATTTAATTGGTCTAACAGGCGGAAATGAACATGATAAAAATTATCATGAGTCGTTACGAATGAATCGATTGGATGAGGATACCCTTACCGAAAGCGAACAATTAATGTTGAAAAATATGGAGGAGCTGTTAAATAAGCCCCAAAGCTATTATGAGCAATTTTTAGGTCTTGGGCATTTAAAGCAAAAATATCAATATTTAAAAGAGAAGGGATTTACCGTATATGGTGCTGTTGTAACGGGGCCCGTGAAGGAATTATTAAAACTGAAGGATGAATCATTTATCCAAGGGGAGCAGCTAGGCGAAGTAGAATTGTGGAATTGGCAGTTGGAGGATAAAGAGTAGTTACTTATTTGAAGGGGCGTTTATGAAATACTAAAAAAGTACTAATCAAATGAATGCTTTCTTTCATGATGATCAGGCTGCTAAAATAGTAGCCTTTCTTACATATATAAGAAATGCAATTGGATAATTATGTTAAAATAAATAAGGAGGTGAAACCTGGTAGCCATTTTACGATAAGTGTACGTTTTTTTACGTTTTAATGTTACCAGGAGATAGGAAATTGGATAGTAGAATACAAGAATTAATTGAAATTACCAAGGAAAAGTTTGGATTAGGTAACTATTACTTAAAACGCCATGGCCTTTCGCGAAAGGTAAACTTCTTCAATGATACTAGCTATACATTATGGATGGAGTGGTTCCCTAACCATGAAATGGAACAGGAGGATGATGACTCGAATCCTGAAGGTACAGCAAGTATTGAGATCAATGTGAATACCCGTAAGTTTGAGAGTGCTATATTTGTGTTGGGCAAGACATACGCCAAAGATGGGATTACGTTTGCCAATCTGGATACAAAGAAAATAATCGAATGGGTCGAACAAGAAACAGGGCTACTATATGGGAAACAATTTCAAATACAAAAAGAAGATGAAGGGGAACTCCAATTTATCGAGTGCTTTGAAGGAGTGGCTTTGTCACCTGCTGGTTCTATAGAAGTGAAATTCGACTCAGAAGGGAAGCTCACCTCTTTCTCTGCCTATGGTCAATTTCCTTCTAAAGAATTGATTAGGGAAGAAAACTATTCACTATCCCTTGAAAAAATAGAACTCATAGCAAGAGAGCAATTGAAATTGATTCATTGTCCTTCATATGAACAGGAAAGATTAATTCCTATTTATGCGGTGGAGGAGATTTTTGTGGAAAATGATGGGGAATCGACCATTCCATTCGAAATCATGGCAGATGTCAATTCCTATTTAAAAATCAACAAAACCATTCATTGGGATGAACCGTTAGATCGCCCGTTTGACAGAAAGGAAATAAAATGGATCGAGGAAGTATCGGCAGACGAGGCGTTCTCTTTGGAACCATCACCCGAAACATTTCCCATCACAAAAGTAGAACAAGAGAAATGTATAAATGAAGTGACAAACTTTTTACGCCAGGAATATCCAAATGATACGGGGAAATGGGTGCTAAAAACGCTCCATCGTGAAAAAGGATACATTCATGCCAGTTTAAGAGCAAATAAAAAAAGTCAGCATGTGTTTCAACGGAAACTCATGGTCATAATTGATACAAACAACCTTAGGGCCGTAAATTACATGGACAACAAACTGATGTTGGATATGTTTAAGCAGTTCCAAACCCCTGACCCAATCATGATTTCGAGAGAAGTAGCATATGAAAAACTAAAAGATCAGGTTGAACTAAAGCCTTATTATGTTTATGATTTTGGCAGAAAACAATATGTTTTATGCGGGAAATTAGATTGCCAGTTTGGAGTGAATGCTTCGAGCGGTGAAGTAATCGCATTAGACGATTTGTAGGATATTGAAGTAATTCCTAATCAAAATCAAGTTGACGATTCGTTTACGACACGGGGACAAAAAGAAAAAGAAAAAGAAAAAGAAAATAAAGAAGAGAAGTTGTTGTGATGGTTAGACCATGCTCGCTGTTTGGAGGAAAATGATGATGAGTAATGGAATGTCTCAAAAATTAAAAAAATGGAGAGCGACATATGCCGCGTCCATCACGGCATTGGCTTGTTTGTATAGTGTAGTGGTAAGTTGGGGAGATAATTGGTTTTTTACCGTGATTTTGGCATTAGGGGTTTTCATTTGTGGAACTGTAGGTTTTATTGATATAAAGCGAGCCTTAAACAAAAATATATAAGGAGGCGGAAAATATGAAACGAATGGGATTTGAACCACCAACAGAACATTATGATACTCGAATTGAGGACATTGATGAGCAAATATGTGAATTAATCAAGAAACGGAAGGACCTTACAAATAATAATCCTGGTTTTCCTACCGAACAACTTATAAACAAGTGGTCAAGTAAATATGATTTATATGAGCTCTTCTTAAATGGCGTTTTTGGCCATTTTTATAACGAGGAATTATTTAAACCTATTGTAGAGCCAGAAGGGTTTGTTAAAAATATTCCGATCTTAAAATCATTTGAAAAGGATGATTTGTTTTACACCGTAACATTTATCCGTCAATTCCAAAATGCCAGTGTGGTTCACCTTACGATTGATGTGGATGATTCCGATGAAAACCCGAGGGATTTTTTGGACCATAACTGGTTTAGCCTTTCCGTCGACGATGGAAAAGGGACCGATTACGACTGTCGAAATGAAGGTGGGGGCGGTTCAGGAGGACATACCTCATACACTTTTATTGTATCGCCGCCCTTACCAGACGACTTGTCTAAAACAAAATTAGTCTTTCAAGAAACTAAAACACCCTACAATACAAAGCTGACTGGTTTTGAATTCACCATAAAAATGGACAACTAATTTAAACAATGCTACTGGCGACACTCAAATATTGGGAGAGAAATAATAATTTTATTGTGGTTGAAAAAACAGTCAAAAACACGGTAAAACCACCCGAAGCCATCGAAAGCAGGGTGGTTTTCTTAAATTATCCATATGGCTATTTTTCACTTTCACTCAATTTATAAAATGTTGCTGGAAACATGAAACCACACATGGCGATACGTTTCTTATCGTTTTTCACTTCATAAATTTGCATACTGTCTTGAGTTTTTCCAATTTGTCTTCCAAGCTTAAAGCGGTCATAGTCATCAGGGTTCATAAACTGTTCTGGTTCGGAAATGTACGTTTGGCCATTATAACTTAATTTTTGCAGAGCATATTCAGTTCCATTGATGATTGTCGTATCAAAGTTTCTGTCATCTTCGTAAATAGGTAGATTATGGCTGCATCCGATTAATAACAATGCAGTAGTAATACTAAGTAATAGGTATTTTTTCATTGTTAGTCCTAATTTTTTTTCGTTTCATCACAGCAATGACTTCTCTCGAGGTGCCTTGGCCAAAACTGGTATCAAAGCAAGAAATCAATTCCCAGCCTTTGTTTCCGTACTCATTGAGTTCATTTTCGAATTCACTTTCATCCAGCTTTCCTCCGAAAAATCCGCCTGGTTTAAACTTGATAGATTTATATTCCCATCTGTCCATCTGCTTCACCCACTTATATGTATTACTCATATTTTACAATTTTTTTGAATTACATAAACGGTTTTAGAATTAATCTGTTGAAAAATGGTAAAACAGGGTGTATTCTATATACATAGAAATTCTATATACATATTAATTCTATATAAAGGGAGATCACGAATGAAAAGAATACCCCTTATTTTGATCGCATCTGGAATCGTTCTAATGGTTTTTATCATTTTTTTTGAAAATACTTTTCCCCGGGGCTTTCATCAACTGATAACGAGTTCAACCGATTTAAGTCATGAGAATATTGAAGGAATTTATGTGGGGGATAATATTAAAAGCAACAAAGTCACCAAAAAGTACGAGATACCTACGGAAAAAAGCCGAGATGTTGAAAAATATAATTACTATTTATTAAGGGATGGAGTAGAAATTGCTACTGATCAAGCAGGAAGGATCAGCCGATTCATCATTACCGATCAAGGGTTGCCAACAGCAAAAGGGATTCACATTGGCGATACTAAGGAAGATGTAATCAGAAAGTATGAAAAACACCATTATACACGCTCGGAGCAAGGGTTTGACATTGTTGGATATGTCGACAAAAAAAGAAAAATCTCTTTGGAGTTTTGGTTAGCGGATGGAAAGTTGGAGTTTTATAGATTTGATGAGAAGTCGATGAAATAGGGGATTGGCTCGGTTCCCTTGTAATTTTGCGTTTTCTTTCCATAGGTAAAAAAAGGTTTTAGCATATATTTACAGAACTTATGTAAATGATAAATTAAAATAGGAGGTTTTTTAATGGCTGCAACCCAGGATATTTTGCAATGGACTTTCATCTCTGAATGTCCGATACCAAATGATGTAAATGAACTATTAGTGAATGGGGAGGTGGCGGTTGCTGCTTATAAAACAATTCGTGACAGTGCGATTTTCACGAATAAGAGGTTAATCGTAAGAGACGCTCAAGGATTAACCGGAAAAAAGGTAGAAATCTATTCACTGCCATATTCATCGATTAATATGTGGTCAACAGAAAATGCGGGTAGTTTTTTTGACGTAAATGCAGAGGTTGAATTGTGGACCAGAGCGGGCCACATAAAAGTCAATCTAAAAAAAGGTGTCGACATACGTAAATTTGACAAACTCATTGCAAATGCAATCCTTTAGAGACGTTCTAATATCTCTGTCGCTTGGCTGGAAGTAGAAATTTATTGAAAACAAACCAATGTTGTATGATATTATGAGTTAAAAAATGAACCGTCTATTAAGAAAGCACTAAAAACCGCTTGGGTGCATCTCCAAGCGGTTTTTTTATAGGCTCATTCTGTTGCCGAATTATTCTTTTGCTTCTCGTAACTCTGGTTAAACTCTTTTTCGGTTACGGCATGAAACGTCAGTTTTTTGTCTGCCGTCCAAAATGACAAGTCGAATTCAGCTGCACCCTCATGAAAATGGCCTTCCAGCTTGGTTGTTTCTCCGTTTACTGTGGCGAAGAGCCTCAACATCTGTCCATCTGTTATACCCTTTAATGCATACCTGGTTTCTTTCCCATTACTATCCATCATGAGAAGGGAACCTGTCAATTCGCCTTCGATTAAGGCTTCGTCGATTTTGATGAACAATTTGAACAAATCGTTCTCGTCTACGTAAAGAAATCCGATTACACTACGTAGCTCGTCAAAAAATTGTCTTCGTTGCTTATTTTCCTTTTCTTCCGTGTTATAATCTTTTAGGGCCTTCACGTACCCACTGAGTTCTTCCTGATTAACGGGATTGTATAGTATGCTGTCTTGTTCTACTTGCATACGTACTGAGAGATGCGGACCAGAAAACCAAGCCTCATATGATTTTAGGTTCCCGTCTTTATTCACCACAAATGTATATCCTTTTTTGGTAGTCTCTCCGGTCACGGGATATATTTTCTCTTCCATAGACGGTGCTTTTCCGACTTTTTCTATTAATCTCAGTTGGTGAAGTTTTCCTTTAACTTTCCCACTTCTGCTAGTCAGTTCAAACCAATGAAGTATGCCGTTATCGCTGTATACAAACACGTCAGCTTTGTTCAACGGGTCCTTTAAGTCTTTCACCAAGGATGTTGCCCACCAATATACTATGCCGATCAGCAGCCCTATAACCGCCGCAACTCTCCAATATTTTAACTTCTTCATTTGGTTTCCTACCAACCTTTAAGCAATAGTTCTAGATTGTGATAGCCAAAGGGAGATTTAAAAAATACCCGCAAAGCCGCCTAGTTGCCTCAATGACTTTTTTCTAACAGTTGAATAATCTTTTTGTTTTGCTCAATTTGAATTTCGCTATTCTTTTTTATTTGATAAATCAATACTAATAGAAAAATTATAGCCACAGGTACTCCCGTTACAATAAATAATGAGAATAACCCCATTATACTAGACATAAAAAATTCCTCCTCTGTTTTTCATAATTTTACCACCAAATACTAGTGCAAAAATGAAATAATATGAACTTTCTTTAAATGAATAAGGAAATTACTTATATATAAACATACCTGATTGCTCTCGAACCAATTGGACAATTCTTGAATAAAATGACAAAAAGGGGTTGTTCAGATGACCATTACTTCTTTTCTCATGGCTGTCATTATAGCGTTCGTCATTGGGACTGTTGCGGAAAAGCTGTCACCTTTGAAAATGCCGGGCAGCTGGGCGGCGGCCATCTTTGCTGGATTTGTCGGGGCATGGCTTGGCGAGTATCTGTTTGGAACGTTCGGACCGGTGATAGGGGGAGTTTCGTTATTGCCGGCTTTGCTCGGTGCCATCGTAGTTGTCATTATTGGCGGAATTATTACAAGGCTTTTTGATTAAATTTTTATAAATAAAAAGTAACCGCCTACAATAAAGGGGGTTATTTTTTTATTTCAAAATTCGCCTCTTATAGGTTAAAGCAACATATTTTTTAAAAGTGCCCAAAGTATCTTAAGGATTTATTAAGATTCCCCAACTAATATAAAGGCAGTTAAGCTTGAACCATTAAGTTTGGAGGAATTGACGTGAAAAAGAATTATATAAAAATTGTTTTAGACTTGCTGATGGCTGTTACTTTTGTTTTGCTGATGAATCCGAGAGTCTTGGACGGATTGCCGTTCCATGAAATTGCCGGCACTGTAATCGGAGTTGCGATCCTTATTCACATCGGATTAAATTATCGCTGGGTTGTTAATACAACCAAAAAGATTCTTGATTCCAAACTTCCCAATAAGACGCGATTTGGTTATATGTTAAACGTATTGCTATTAATCGCGATGGCAGGTGTCATCATCACTGGGATTTTTATTTCGCGGGTTGTTTTTCCAGGTCTTGCTATCCAGGGGAGCCGCTGGTTGCGTGGACTCCATGGTTTATTCGCTGACGCTACGCTGGTCCTAGTCGGCCTTCATATTGCCTTGCATTGGCAATGGGTCATGACGATTTGCAAAAAAGCATTTAAAACGAAGGAAGGTAAGGTCAGAAAGGGTATCCTGGTTCCTGTCGTCCTATCACTCACCATTCTGGCAGGCGGAATTCAGTGGTTTGCTTCAACAGCCTCTGCCAATCGCGGGGATTTCATGCCAAAACAAATGGAGCAAAGGTGGGAGGCCCCAACTAATGGGACCTCAGTTTATCAGACGGATGTGAAACATGGACGGCCTGATGGAGAGTTTCATGGAGAAAAATTTCATAGGAGAGAGGGAATAGAGAGCCATAACGGCAGCAGCAACCCATTCCTTGTCATCCTTAACTATTTTGCCATCTGGGCTGTCATCATCGTTCCTGTTTATTATTTTGGAAAGCGCAAATTTAAGTCCAAGCGGAAGTTGATTGCAGGAGATACTCAATCTTTACAATGAAATGTTTGCCTGGTTAGTCTCATGATAAAAAAAGAAAGTAACCGCTTCTAATGGGGCGGTTACTTTCATTTATTCATTCAACCAAGTATGTGACCAAGTTTCTATACTTCTCATTAAAGGTTCTAAGGCCTTGCCTTTTTCTGTTAAAGAATATTCAATACGAACAGGAGTTTCTGGGAAAACTTCGCGCTTCACAATTCCTTCGTTCTCTAAATCCTTCAACCGTTCAGAAAGCACTCTTCCACTTATGCCAATGGAAGATTCAATATTGCAGAAACGCTGGGGACCAAGTAAAAGCTGATAAATGATCATGCCAGTCCATCTTTGGCTTAACATTCCCATGGCTTTTTCAAATCGGGGACAAATCGATTTATCCATTGAAATCAACTCCTTACTTACTATTATAATCATATTTCTTTAAAAATAAATTACTTTTTATATATTAATTACTTGACTATAATTATTTATGATAATATACTAACTTACATAAAGTAACCAACTGAATAATAGTTGGTGACAGAGCATTTTGCTCCAATGTAAATATGTTGAGGTGGTGTGCATCATGGGTTTACTAGATAGATTATTTGGAAAAGAACCAAAGGAGGATGTAACAATGGCAACTGAAAAGTTAAATATCGGGATTATTTTAGGAAGCACTCGTCAAGGACGTGTTAGCCCACAAGTTGCAGAATGGGTGAAAGGGATTGCCGATCAACGCGGCGATGCAAACTATGAGATCGTGGATATTGCAGATTTCAATCTTCCTTTCTTAGGCACAACAGATGGAACAGAGCCTGGAATCGCTGCATGGAACGAAAAATTGGCAAATCTCGATGGATTCGTATTCATTGTTCAAGAATACAACCACAGTATTTCTGGAGCATTGAAAAATGCACTTGATTTTGCCCGCGAAGCTTGGTACAACAAAGCTGCCGGCATTGTAAGCTATGGTTCAACTGGCGGAGCGCGTGCAGCTGAACATTTACGTGGAATCTGCGGCGAATTAAAAATTGCTGACGTTCGCACACATCCAACTTTAAGCCTGTTTACTGATTTTGAAAACATGTCTGTATTTACGCCTCAAGAATTGCATAATGCAAACGTCAATGCAATGCTTGATGAAGTGATTGCATGGAGCGGTGCTTTAAAAACAGTTAGATAATAATAAATAATAAATAATAAAAACGAGCGGCTGCATGTAGCAGTCGCTCATTTTTATTCAACGGACCCGCCAATCGGCGAGCATTCATTTATAATAGCCCCACCATTTGCAGGCCATGAAGAATCCCATCTTCATCAACAGACTTTGTAACATATTTGGCCACTCTTTTCACTTCTTCCTCGCCATTTCCCATTGCCACACTATTATGGATGGTTGACAGCATATCCAAATCGTTTAGACCGTCGCCAAAGGCAAATTGGCGTTCTGCAGGAAATCCGAGCTTTTCGACTAACTTGGCAATTCCCTTCGCCTTCGTGCCGCCCTTTGGAACAACATCCACTGAAACTGGGTGCCATCGTACAAAATCAAAGTCATCAAACGCCCGCTCATACTGTGTTTCTTCGCCTTCCGGACAGAAGAGGAGCGTTTGATACAATTCGCGTCCTTTGTAATAATTTGGGTCGTGGGTCGGAAATTGCTTAATTTTTAATGTCGCAATACTTTCATTTATGTACGCATGCTCCGGAATATTTGCCTTCATATCCTCATGGTCCATAAATACCACCGGATGATTATTTTTTAGGGCTGCTTCGGTTAGTTTTTCAAGAGAAGAGATGTTTAGTGGATTAGTATATAGCACCTCGCCGTTTAACACGACATACTGGCCGTTATAGCTGACAAAAGTATTGATTTCCAGTTCCTTTCGCAAATCCTCATACATAAATGGGGCTCGGCCTGTAGCGATTGCAACGATATGTCCCATTTCCTTCAATTTAAAAATGGATTCTTTAGTGGAGGTGGGCAATTTTTTATCATGGTCAAGCAAGGTTCCATCTATATCAAAAAAAATCACGCTTTGGTTTGTCATCTCCATACCTGCCTTTCAGATTTAATATTGGTGGTTACATCCCTGATATTGTTAGTATCTCCTTGCAACCTGTTATCTAAGTGTAAATTATGAAACGCCTTTCATGTCAAATTTTATTTGACAAAATAGAGGATTGGCTGTAATATTATCTCATATTCAAGATATTTAAATTCAAATGAATTGGTGGAGGTGAGATAAAATGAAAAATAAATGCACCAATTTGCCATTCCTTACATTAATGCAAACATCAAAAGCGATTCATGAGCGAATAAAGGAAGAGATTGCTAAAAACAATTTGAGTATTACAGACTTTTCCGTTTTAGAGGTACTTTATCATAAAGGGAAACAAACGATACAACAAATTGGAAACAGCATCTTGATTTCAAGCGGCTCGATGACGTATGTGATCGACAAGTTAGAACAAAAAGGCCTGTTATTGCGTAATGCTTGTCTTGAAGACCGACGAGTCATTCATATTACCTTGACGGACGCTGGTATCGAATTAATGAACAAATTGATGCCGAAACATCATGAGTTAGTGGATGAAATATTTAGTGCCCTAACCTCAGAAGATGCGGAGGCATTGGTACAGCTTTTGAAAAAAGTAAGGAAAAACGTCTAATTTTTTTTGAATGATATCTCGAATTCGAGATAAAATATTCTAGATAATTGGTAAAGAATAAGGTAAAAAAGGAGTGCGAATGATGAGTAAAAAAACAATGGGTATTCACCATATCACAGCAATCGTTGGTCATCCACAGGAGAATGTCGACTTTTACGCGGGAGTTCTGGGGTTGCGCTTAGTTAAACAAACGGTCAACTTTGATGATCCGGGTACTTATCATCTTTATTTCGGTAATGAAGGAGGAAAACCGGGAACAATCATTACCTTCTTCCCATGGCCAGGTGCTCAGCAAGGAATCATTGGAGACGGTCAAGTAGGAATCACATCTTATGTTGTTCCGAAAGGTGCTTTGGGCTTTTGGGAAAAAAGATTAGAAAAATTCAAAGTTCCTTTTACAAAAATAGAACGCTTTGGAGAAGATTATCTGGAATTTGATGATACACACGGCCTTCACTTGGAAATTGTTGAAAGAGAAGAAGGGGAAACCAATACCTGGACCTTTGGAGATGTAACCCCTGAGGTTGCCATCAAAGGTTTTGGTGGGGCAACGCTATTATCATCCCAGCCAGAAAAAACGGCGGAGTTGCTGGAAAAAGTAATGGGGCTTGAATTAGTAGGTAAAGAAGGAGATCTCGCTCGTTTCCGTTCTTCCGGAGACATCGGAAATGTGATCGATCTTAAACTTACGCCAACCGGACGCGGGGCAATGGGAGTAGGAACCGTCCATCACATTGCATGGCGGGCCATTGATGATCAAGACCAATTGGATTGGCAACAATATGTTGCCTCTAATGGTTACGGCGTCACGCCGGTTCGGGACAGAAACTATTTTAATGCTATATACTTTAGGGAGCATGGGGAAATTTTATTTGAGATCGCCACCGATCCTCCAGGGTTTGCTCATGATGAATCCCATGAAACGATGGGAGAAAAATTAATGCTTCCGGAACAGTACGAACAATATCGCGGTCAAATCGAACGAAGATTGCTGCCGTTTGACGTAAGAGAATTAGACTAAAGGGGGATGAATTCAATGCTATCCATTGACCCTGCCTCGTTATCGGAAAGAGAAAATTACAAATTTCTTATTGGGAGTATTATCCCAAGACCTATTGCTTTCGTGACAACCATGTCGGAAGCAGGCGTTTTGAACGGTGCACCATTTAGTTATTTTAATATCGTTTCATCAAATCCCCCGATGATTTCATTATCAGTCCAACGATCAGGCGGCAAACAAAAGGATACAGCAAGAAACATCATAGAGTCCAAGGAATTTGTTATCCACATCGTAGATGAGCAGAATGTTGAAAAAATAAATAAAACGGCTGCCAGTCTTCCTGCGGACCAAAGTGAAATAGAATGGGCCAACTTAACTCCTGTTGAGAGCGTGAAGGTTGCTGTTCCGGGGATAATGGAAGCGAAAATTCGTATGGAGTGTGTATTGGAGCACTCCTTGGAATTGGGGGGGCTAGAGTCTCCTGGGTGTGATCTATTAATAGGGAAAGTGATCCAATTTCATATTGAAAAGGACATGTATGAAAAGGGGAGAATTGACCCAAGGGGATTGGCCGCGGTAAGCCGATTGGCCGGAAATTATTACGCCAAAATTGGAGAGATGTTTGAAATCGAACGACCTAAATAGGGGTGAATAGAAATGGAACTGTTGGGCTTGCATCATGTGTCGATCTTAACAGGTAAAGCGGAACGAAACTATCAATTCTTTACGAAAATTCTCGGCATGCGCTTGGTGAAAAAAACGGTTAATCAAGATAACACAGAATCTTACCATCTTTTCTATGCAGACGCGGAAGGGACACCAGGGACAGAGGTAACATTTTTTGATATCCCGGGACTTGGGCATTCCTACAGAGGAACTTCGGATATTTCTACTGTCTCCTTGCGTGTGAAGAGTACAGACTCTTTGAATTTTTGGAAAGATCGTTTTGAACAATTTGGAATTCAGCATGGGGAAATAGAGAAGCGGGCAAACCGTGATTCCTTGGCGTTCCAAGATTTCGATGGGACTCGTTTGATTCTTGTTGCTGATAATGGAGAACATGGTGTAAGAGGCGGGATTCCTTGGCAGTGGGAAGATATTCCTTCCGAGCATGCCATCATTGGTTTGGGACCCGTCACACTTACAGTTGGAATTGCGGAACCGACAGTTGGCGTACTGACTGAAGTCATGGGATTTCGCTATGTTGGCTCATATCCATCACTTGAAGGGGATTTTCCCGATATCGCGGTTTATGCAACGGGTGAAGGAGGAAGTGGAGCGGAAGTTCATATTGAAACAAGACCGGACTTGCCAAGAGCGCGATTAGGACGCGGTGGGGTACACCATGTTGCTTTCCGTGTCCCGAATGAAGAAGAATATAATCAATGGGCTGAAGTATTAAAGGACAATCATTTGCCAAATTCAGGCAAGGTGGAACGTTATTATTTTAAGGCTTTATATTTCAGAGAGCCAAATGGGATTTTGTTTGAATTATCAACAGATACGCCAGGTTTTGCAACAGATGAACCGATGGAAACGATGGGGCAGAAATTGGCTTTACCGGATTTCCTGGAGCCACGTAGAAAAGAGATTGAGGAAAAATTACGCCCATTAGACTTAAAATAAGGAAGGTGCTCGTTAATGAAACACATTTTTAATAAGGGAAAAGACGCTACTCGGCCAACTTTACTGCTGCTTCATGGTACTGGTGGCAATGAGCTGGACTTGTTGCCTCTTGCAGGAAGAATTGACGATGAAGCGAATGTATTAAGCGTGCGCGGGAATGTATTGGAAAATGGCATGCCGCGGTTCTTTCGTAGATTGGCTGAAGGAGTCTTTGATGAAGAGGATCTTATTTTTCGCACGAAAGAATTAAATGATTTTCTTAATGAAGCAGCCGAGAAGTACGGTTTTGACCGGGACAATATTATTGCCATTGGTTACTCAAATGGGGCGAATATCGCTGCAAGTTTATTGTTCCATTATCAAAATGCGTTAAAAGGTGCGATACTCCATCATCCAATGGTACCGAGGAGGGGCGTGGAGCTGCCTGATTTGTCAGGTAAATCAGTGTTCATTGCTGCCGGGACAAATGATCCGATCTGCTCGCCAGCAGAATCGACTGAGTTACAGTCGTTGTTGGAAAATGCCAATGCAAAGGTAGAGCTGCATTGGGAGAATCGTGGGCATCAATTGACATTGGATGAAGTAGAGGCTGCCGCAGTATGGTATAAGAGGCTAAGTAATTGAGCTAACCGGATATCATCCGGTTAGTTTTTTTGTACCGACATTTTATTCGCAACTCGAAAAAATATATTGCCAATACTTTCTAAATGGTACTAAAATGAGATAGTAAAATGATAGGGGAGAAGGTTTCAGCATGTGGATTGCGGCAGCATTGGTCACAACCTTGAGCTTCGGGACGAATAATACCATTTTTAAATGGAGTACAAGCCGTGGCTTGTCAAAGGTACATTTACAGTTTTTCTTTTATTTTGTGGCATTTATCCTGACGCTCGGATATGGGATTTCAGTAGGGGAAATGCAATTCAACATCTATGCCCTCATTCTAGGAGGTTTGATTGGAATCTTAAATGCCAATGGCAATATTCAGATGTCTCGGGCATTTGAAAACGGGCCGGCGAGTTTAACTTCACCGTTAATCGGTGCAAATACCATACTGCCGATTCTCGGGGCGGCGCTTATATTTCATGAACGAATAGACTTTATTCATTGGATTGGGATTGTGGTGATCCTTGGCTCTGCCATCATGATTCAATATTCGCCGGGAGCAAACCGTGGATCCAATTACGGACGTTGGATGTACCGGGTGCTTTTGGCCATCGTGTCCTTTGGTATCCTCGGTATTTTAATGAAAACAACCTCTTATTTACATATTAGTTCGCTTAGTACATTAATTTCTATGTACGGAGTGGGAAGCGTCTATCTCGGAATGATCAGTTTGCGGGAAAAGGAAAGTTGGCAACGGTCGGAAATCAATATCGGTTCACTAGTCGGTTTGGTCAGCGTTATTGGTTACAGCAGCTATTTCTACGCACTGCAGAAGGGGATTGCCAGCATCATCTTCCCAATCGTCAGCTTGAATTGCCTAGTTGTCATTCTGGCCGGGTGTTGGATTTTTAAGGAAAAATTAAAACGATATCAGCTTGTAGGAATCCTCTCAGCGATTCTTGGGATTATTTTTACAAAAATATGATTAAAACGATGAAAGGCTGTCTCTATTGAAGAGGCAGCCTTTCTCTTAAAATCATTCAATTTCCTGTTGTTCTTCATCACTAATAAAGTAATTGTGAATGTCGTAATGAGGGACTTCAAAGCCCGAGTGTCCGTGTGCTTGGTACTCCACATCCACTTGAACCACCTGTGGCATAGGTACTCCTTTCATTCCTGCCAGGTTCACATGATTTTTTCCCTGGATGAAATCTTCCTGGGCAATCATGTATTCCAAGAATACTAGTTTACCATCATATACCCCGTAAATTGGTCCGATTGGAAGGTCTCCCGCTCCCGGATTGGCCCAGTGTTCGCCCATTTTAGGGACAACATGAGGATCCAATTGAATTGTCCCCTCCGGAAGGACTAGAACATAGCATTCGTTATTTGCTGCGTCCCAAGTGATCTTTTGCGCACCAACTGCTGTTGCCAAATCAGTGATATTTGCAGTTGGTTCCCCGGATTTGATTCGAATACTGTTAATAATTTTGCCATTAAAGGTCACTTGCTTTTCTTGCATTGAGAAATCATAGCTTTTATCCAACAATGAGGCGAATTCTTCTACCGACACATATAGGACCTCATCCTTGAAATGATTCAACTCTGACTTTATCACGATCCCGTTCACGAGAACCGTCGGGATGCTTCCCGGATTTGCAGTCTCTTGTGCCCCTGAACTCTTCTGATGCTGACTGGATAAAGTCTGCTGCTTTTGCTGTGCAAGGTCTCCCGAGTGGGCAAAGACCACACTGGTTGTTGTTGCGATAATTGCACATAATAACACCGCCCATATTTTTTTCATTGTTTAAACTCTCCTTATCGTTTCATTTTTCCAGTGATTCACGTTTTTCGCCGCGAAATCCTCAAATGAACTGGGCTCACGCATTAGCAATTGCTTCTGAAGTTTGAAGTCTTCTTCAGAGCCTAGGCAGCCAAATTTTTGAAAGCAGGCATACATCACTTTGTAATCTTGAGCAAGCCACTCTGGCATCGACGTAATTGCTTGTTGATACCATTCATCGAGGTTATCTCCAATATACCGGACGGTTGTGCCTGTAAGTCGACTATACGTTTCAGCGATTGCTTCTCCAGTTAATGCTTCAGGTCCGTTAAGTGGATATTCCCTTCCTTCATAGCCGCTGAGCAAGAGTGCATTTGCCGCTGCATAGGCAATATCGCCGACATCGACGCGGTGCAATCCGACCGAACCCAGCGGTTGAGGATAGACCCCGTATTGAAGAATCGCCTCACGAAACCAGTAATCATTCTGGAAAAAGTTGTTCGGCCGTAAAATGGTATACTCCATACCTGATTGCTTTATCGTATCTTCAATCCCAATCTTGCTTTTTATATGAGGAATGTGGAGCATCTCCTTTGCCATTGGTGTCGACAAGAAGACTATTTTGGGAACACCTGCTTTTTTGGCGGACTCAACAGCTGCAATTCCTTGGCTCGTTTCTGTTAATGACATGCTGGTTAACAGAAATACCGCATCTACACCGATGCAAGCTGATTCGAAGCTACCGGGAGCCTCTAAATCTCCTTGAAACCATTCCACGTTCTGATTGCTGCCTGGATTTCTGGTAAGAACGCGGACGGATGCCTTACGGAGTAAAAGCTCTGAAACAAGACGGCTGCCTACCGTTCCTGTACCTCCGATGACAAGAATTTTCATACCTGATTCTGAACCCCTTCCGTTTTGATTTTTGTAAGTGCCGATTGCAGCTGACCCCAGCTTTTTTGGTCCAAGCGGGTTTCGGCGATGCCCAACATTCCGTTCAATGCTTCTTTCGGTGCAAATTTTTTCATTTCGCTAAACATTTCAACTCGTTCTGTGTGGCTGATCGCTGGTATCATATAATGCATAAAAATGGCCATCGCGTGTGGCGGAATCGAGGATCTGATATTTTTTGAAATCACTCTTAATTCGTCATCATTCAGATTATCCCATAATGCCTTCATCCCAGGGCCCTCTTCACGCTGAAGATGGATTAAGTAATCAGCTGTGAAGCGGTTTAACTCTTTGCCCACTTGGTACCAAAGTTTCGGAAACTCCACTGGATTCGCCCGATTCGCTTCCAACTGATTCACTAATTCAGCCAGTTGCTCGAGCTTGTGTTCCAATCCTTCGTGCTCTTGCTCCAACTCTTGTAATGTTTCAGGAGCAAATTTTTCATACGATTCATTGATATTGTCATCCTCATCTCTCGAATGGGATTCGAGAATGATCACAACACTTCTAAATTCCTCGATAAATGCTTGCACCTTGTCGTAGTCAGAACTGTCAACTGACCCTGTTTGATAGGATAAACCGCTTAATGCCAAGCGAATCCCCTTATGGACTGGACCATACAAATCAAATCGATGATACATGCTCAACTCTCCTTTGGTTTTTGGTTTTTATGAACCCGTTGTTCACATTACCAATTTATCATCGCTGTAAGATGGGGCATATCGAGTAAATAACGTATTTTGAGAAATGCAGATTACGTATTTTTACAAAAAAACACATACGTAAAAAGCCGCTATACCCGATAAAATGAGGCAATGGCGGCTTTCTAAGTTTATTGGTTTTCAATTGAAATCAGATATTTTACAAGTGAGGCTCTGGAGTTGATGCCAAGTTTCCTGTAGATTTTTTCGAGATGCGTACTTACGGTGCGCGGGCTGATGATTAGGTTATCCGCGATTTCTATGTTTGTTAGACCTTCAGCAACCAACCGGGCAACTTCCATTTCTCGTTTACTTAAAATGGTTTCTTTTTGTTTTGTGGTGTGTTTAGGAAAACTCACCCCAAGTTTTTTCATCTTTGCTTGGGCCAACTGCAAATCCTGGTCCGCATCCAGCTGTTCAAACATTTCCATACATTGAAGCAAAGATTTTTTTGCTTCTCCCGGGTTTTTGTCCAGATGAATGTCAGCATAAATTAACAATGAGCGGGCCTGTTCCAATGGCATTCTTAACTCGTTAAAATGATCAATGGCTTCGTTAATGTGGTGTAGAGCAGATGCATTATTTCCTAGTGAAAAATCAATTTTACTTTCCAGGCGTTTTCCCAGCGCCCAAGCGTAACTATTTTCTTCGATGTGTCCTGAAAGAAGCTCCGTCACTGTTTTCTGGGCCCCTGTTGGATCGCCTGCGACTAATTGAATTTCCCCCCATAGGGCAAGATTTAAAAAAGGATTCGCGACGTAATATGGCCGAGTTCGATTCATGGAGTTGTAGTAATCCTTAGCTTTTTCTGTCCCCAAGGCAATCATCATTTCAATGGGAGACATCATATCGATTATGTGTCCATCTTTCGTTAGGAAGGCTGGGATGAGACGTTTCATATCGTCTAAGCATACTTGCGCATCTTTGTGTCGTCCCATCCAGGCATAAACCGTTCCTTTTATAATCTGGGCATAGGTTAATGGCCTGCCGACGTCCATTTTTCTAGCTTTTGAAAAACATAAATCAATGATTGGTAAAGCAAGTTTCCATTGACCGCTTAAGAGATGGGTTTGCACCTGCATCCAGTAACTGCGAATCTCATATTCCAAAATACGCATTCGGAGGGCGACCTCTAAAGCCTTCCCCGAATATTTTCTGCTAAGTTCATATTTTCCGCAGAATACAAAATTAACGGAGCTAACGAAATAGCCTCGGAAAAGAGTCTCATCATCTGCCTCCATTTTACTAAGCTCTTCAACTAAGATCCTAACCTTACTGGGACTATAATTTTCCATCGTGACGTGGCTTGTCCAATAATCGATTTCCGCTACTTTCGCTCGTGCTGCAGCCTGAGGCGTTCTCATTAACTTTTGGACCTGTTGAATTTCTTCATATACTCGGCGATATTCTTCCGGTCGTTTCATCCTGCTCAAGAAAACAAGACTTGTATGCAAAAGTTGGTAATGTACGTCATGGGAATCATGTTGGTTTCGGGCTATTGCCAAACCATCCTCAAGGTATTGCAAACTTTGTTCGATTTCACCTGATTCCCAAAAAATATTCGCTAATAACCCATGTAAACGTGCGATTTCGATTTGATTGTTGGATGGAACATAGGTCCGAATCGCTTCTAGGCAATACCGCTGGGCTTCAGTACGTTCTCCCAGCAGTTTGTGAGTTTCCCCCAAGCGTTGTAAGAGCCAGGGAATGCGGCCTTTTTCATCAGCCATCTTGCCTGTTTGTATTAGCTGCAAGACGGATTTATAATACTTAGCTGCCGATACGTATGCATGCAGACTTAGGGCCCGTTCCGCTTCTTTAAGGAAAACGCTGAGCGTTCTCACAGGGTCCGTTTCAGGTCCGGCGCCCTCATATAAATGAGCCAAATACTCGACATTATCATAGCCGCTATCTTCAAGGACATCGATGAAATACTGATAGGCGCGTCTGCGTGCCATAATGGGAAGCTCCTCGTAGATGACTTCCTTCACTAAGGTATGGTAGATGCCGTAATGGACCTCCATCTCCTGGATCTCTTCAAAAATTAGTCCTGAGGATTGAAGCCGTTGGATTGCGGACAAAAAGTCGTCTTCATTCATTTGTGTGAGACGATGCAGGATCGAGTGGGATACAGTTCCTTTTGATATCGCCGCATATAGGAGGACTTTTTGTTCCAAGGAATCAATTCGTTGGATTCGCTCTTTTATCAGCTCTTTAATTCGATAAGGAATGGTTTCAATTGAACGGCCTGAAAGGACCCAAACCCCATCCTGCTTTGTTAATGCATTTGTTTCAAGTAAAGAATGCACCAGTTCATCGATAAACAGAGGCACTCCCTCGGAATGTTTCATGATAAAAGGAATAAAGCCATCTGGTAAGGCTGTACCCAGCCGGTCTGACAGCAGTTGGGTCACGCCTATAACACTCAGGCGATTGAGGTGGAATTCCATGAAGTAATCCTCTTTTCGTAACGACTGAACAAGGCCGTTCACATTTGGATTATTCGCTAGCCCAAGCGTATCAATCGTTAAAACCAATATCAGAGGAGAGATGTTTGTGCCGCGGCTTAAGTAATGGAGAAATTCTAAGGAAGCCGGATCGGTATAATGTATATCCTCTTGTACAATGATAAGTGGCCGCCCTTCAGCCATCCGTTCCACCAGACAAACCAATGACTCAAATAAACGAGTTTTTTCTAAGGCCTGATCGGCCACTTTTGGGGGTTCAGGGAAAGACAATCGGCGAAACAGTTTGCCCAAGTCTGGCAAATCCCTTGTCCAATTAGTAATTTTTTCAGGACTAATCCCCCGGAAACCCTGATTGAACATTTCGATAATAGGCGTATAGGCCGTGTCTCCGCCGACAGAATAGGAGCGTCCCAGCAAGATTTTACATTGGTGCCCACTGGCAATATTCATGATTTCCTTTGCCACCCGGGTTTTGCCGATTCCAGGTTCGCCCATAATCGCAATAACCGTGCCATTTCCTTCCAAAAGGTTTGATAGGATGGCTGGAATTTGGTTTAAATATTTCTCCCTTTCAACTATTTGAGATTTCTTTAATGTCATCTTTGGAGAACAGTCCTTCCTAAAATTCATTGTTTAGTATATTCTCCGTTATGTGATATTTTCCCTCTGTTGGGAAAATACGTTATTTACCGGATAGATGAGCGGGATGATTTCAAGTAATATAGATTTATTAAATTATAAGGAGTGCTCAATTTATGTCCAAGGCAATTCCTTTCTCTGATTGGAAACAAAACTTGTTCCTAAGTGAAAACGACAAACAGCAGGAATTTTGGATGCTTGATGATACCCACTTCTCCGGGCCGCTAACGCCTTTATATGCGTCTTTTCTTTTACCCGCCGTTTCTATAGGAACCAAACGAGCATTTGAAAATATGAAAATGCCTATCTCTCAATTCCTTGTCAAGTTAGATCATGGCTATTATTATCAGGCGATGCCTCCACATCCGGAACCATTTGAAGAAAGAATCATCAAGCATCAGAACAAAATGGAGGAATATTTTCCTCGGGTCAAGTCATATTTGGAGAGCAAAGTGAACGAGTTTTATATGCCGTTCTATCGATTATTATCTGAACGTTCTATCGGAGAATTATCGTTGAATCAGGCCTTGGAAAATGTGAAAGAATTGCAAGACTTCTATTTAAAGGCTTGGGAGTGCCACTTTGAAATCACGATCCCAAGAACGGCTTTGGCCGTAGTCTTGGAGGAAGCATATGGACAGGTGACAGGAAAGGGGGATACCAAGGAGGTCTACGATTTGCTCCAGGGAGTAATGAATATGTCTCTGGAAACAGACCGCGGGTTATGGCTATTGGCCAATCAGGTAAAAGCTTCTGAATTTCTCAGCTCTTCACTTACGAATTCTTTGGACTCTTTCAAAACACTGGAACAAACAGGAGAGGGAAGGGAGTTTCTAGAGGAACTGATGGATTTCTTAAGTATATATGGTCATCGTAAGTCGGCCACCCATGAATTCGCAGAAGAAACCTGGTTTGAAAATCCTGCTTATGCTTTATCCATCATTAAGAAATACGTTTTAAAAGATTACCATTTTGACTTGGAATTCCAGCAGCTGGTTGCTGAACGCCAGGAAAAGGTCGGGGCACTATTTAAACTTCTGCCTGATAGTGAACTGACCGACCGTTTTAAAACATTGTATAACTGGGCTTTATCCTGTTGGGGTGTAGATGAAGATCATCATTTTTATATCGATGCGATGATTGCTGCAAAATCCCGCTACTTCCTTAAAAATGTAGGCCGTACCTTAGTAAGGTATCGGGTCATAACAGCCGAAGAAGATATTTTTTACCTTTTTTTAGACGATTTGTTGGAGGTTTTACAGGAACCTAAGGCTCTTCATGAGTTAGTCGGGCAGAATAAAAATAGAATGAAAGAATATAAGAAGAGAAAGCCGGAGCCATTCTTCGGCACCCAGTCCAACCTGCCAGCGGATCCGGTGATTGAACGAATATTTGGATTGCTACCTAACGTTCCCGGGGAAAAGGCGAAATCATTCAAAGGAAATGCTGCTTCTGCGGGTATTTATTCGGGAAAGGTGAAGGTCATTACCGGGCAAGAGGATTTTTCAAAGCTAAATAAAGGAGATATTCTCGTGTGCAAAACAACTGCACCCTCATGGACAGTTCTATTTCCGATAGCCGGTGCCCTCATTACCGATGCCGGCGGAATCCTGGCGCATGCCAGTATCATCGCTAGGGAATACAGGCTGCCTGCTGTTGTTGGAACAAAGGTGGCAACTACACTGTTGAAGGATGGGGATTTGGTGACGGTAGATGGGAAGGATGGCATTGTTTATTTAGAATGACAGTTGGAAAGGGAACACCGATTTACATCAAAAAAACTTCGAGGAGCCTACCCTTGAAGTTTTTCTTCTTATTTTTTTATAAAACGCTAGTCGCTTTTACAATTTTTTGCTTTGGTTTTGCCATTGTATATATTATCTCCATGAACGTTCCTAATCCAAGTAAAAATACAGCAGCTAAGGATAAACAAATTATAAACAAAACCCAGCCTAATATTGCAGCTGGGTTTTTACGTGTTTTCTTTTAGCTTGCAGGAATCTTTATTTTTACAGATTCATCGTGCTTTGCGGCCTTCATCGACCGAAGCCGCAGTCTGTCTTCGCTTTGAAAATACGATTTTACAGATTCATTGATCAATGCGACGCTAATAGAGGTTGCGATAAAGAAGCCGATTGGAACCAAGACAATCCATGGGTATGAATAAAGGTAGCTGATATCTCCGCCTATGACCCCCGACCATTCATAGGAAACGGAACGCGGAGGTGTCCCATCATCGCTAGGGGGGATGGTACCGCCGAAGAAAAGACTCATAAATCCCAGATGGGCGAGAAGCGTTAAAGACTGGATAAACTGCTGCCCAAATAATAAGATCCATTTTTCATAGACATGTGGAACGATGTGTCTAAAAAAGATTCGGGCTTTACCGGCACCAAGGGTTTTAGCTACCTCAATAAAAGATTCCCTTTCTACAATTTTCATTTCATTAGCAAGATGGATCGTTAAATTTGGCACTGCAAGTAATACGAGTACAATCGTTTCAAAAGTCGCTCGTTCCCAAAAGGATGTATGAAACCCATCACCCGGTCTCCATAAAACACTAAACAAGATAAAATAGGCAATAATCGTTTGCGGAACGACGGAAAAGGGCTCGAAAATACTTTTCATACTATTGAAAATTGCCGGTTTTAATGAAAAAGCAAACGAACTAATGATAATCGACAAAATCATCCGTAATAAAGCGACAATGAGGACAATCCCGATTGTCCATTTCGCTCCTTCAACTAATAAATGGACTAAATCATACCCATACCGATCAGAACCAAGGATGTACTCCGTAAAGGGTCGATACGGCGGTTTATCTAGGATTCTACCTTGGTCATCTGTTTGTACCATGGTTTGCCGGATTTTCCCATCGTTTAAAACTGTATTTAACATACTGGCAATGACCAGTGTGGATAAAAACAAAAAGCTGATGAGGAACCGTTTCCTCTTAAATAAATAAATTAGCATTCGATTCATTTTCCTTTCTGGGGAGAATCCATTCTTAGACCTAAAAATTAGACGGACGGATGGCTAAAATGGTTGCAAATTTTTTACAATTTTTTTATTTTGTTATTTGCTATTATGTTTTCTTTTGTGGGCTAGAAAAAAATTTTGTAACAATTATTTCTTGATACCCGTCTTAAGTATGTTCAGAGTTGCAAAGGAACTGGGGGTGACATCAATGCAACTAACACGGAATGAATGGAATCATCAGTTAAATCCAAATGACTTGCTTGAAGAACTGATGTCTGATTATGGCGAGGAGTTAACCAGAACGGCTTATCTTTATCTAAAGGATTGGAGTTTAGCGGAGGATGCGGTCCAGGAATCGTTTATAAAATTATATAAAAACTTACATACCTTTCGCGGTGACGCTTCCATTAAAACCTGGATTTATAAGATTCTTACCAATACGTGCAAAGATGTTTTAAGAAGCGCAACCATGAAAAAGGTTGTCTTGGGCAATTTTTTTGATTTTAAAACCCATACGGAAAAGTCGGCAGAGTCAACCATACTGAACAACGAATCTGGCATGGAACTAGCCGAGGCAGTGCTTAAACTGCCATTGAAATATCGGGAGGTGATCATCCTATTTTACTATCAAAGTTTTTCGACAAAAGAAATAAGTCAGTTACTATCCATCACAGCGTCTACAGTCAGAGTGAGATTAAATAGAGGACGGGAAAAGCTTCGAAGTATAATGAGGAGGGATTTTGATGAAGATTGAAAACGAACTTACTAATCTAAGAGAAACATTAAATGAAACTACTCTGAAAGGGAAGCATTTTACCGAATTTCACAAAAAGAGGATTAGAGAGGAAATCCAAAAGCCCTCGAAAAGACCCGGTAACCCTAAAATGCTTTTTCCGAAGGTATTAACAAGTTTGGTTTGCCTAATATTTGTCTTTACCTTAGGTACCTTGGTAAAGGATCATTTGGAAAAATCTGAACCGGAAGCAAAGCTGGATGAAAAGATATCAACAAGTGATGCTCCAACCAGTTTGGTTCCCCTCACGGGAAGCCAACAGTTGAAAATGGACAGATTGGACGAAAATCATCAAACATCGAGTTTTGAATTCATCCTGCCAAAATGGTTGCCTGCCGGAATGGAACATGCCTCCGGGTTAGTCACACCCGAAAACGGCAAGGAAAATTCATGGAATGAGAAAGCTGAGAGCGGCGCACTGGACCGAAAACAGTTAACGATTACGGAGAATCCCGGAACGGATACAAATTTAGAGTCAACTGGGAAACAGGTGAGTATTGGTGGAGTGAATGGGTGGTTATCGCAAACGAAGTTGGAGAGCGAAAATCCGGAATATCCGTTTGTCATAGATGTACAGTTTTTTCATAAAAATACTACCTTCAACCTTAAAGCATATAACATACCGGAAGAGGATGTGCTGAAAATTGCTGAGAGTTTGATTGAGTAGGGGATTGTTGTCCACATGCCCATGCGGTTAGAAAGGGGGCTAATGGTAGCGTAGACCCTATCTGCGTCCCGGAAGCCAAGTTAGCACAACCTAACTTGGCTTTATCTTTCCCGCAGTAACGTAATATGCGATGTCCGATCGTCAATCTTCTTCGAAATGTTTGTTTTATATTCCAGATTTTCTTTATAGTTCAACTTAAATAAACACGAATAGAGTATATCCAGAACCAAATGGATGGAATTGTTCGTCGAATAGCTCGCAATTTTTGAAAACAGCTTTTCTCGGGTTGATATGGAAAGCGTACAATCTGCAAATTCCTTCAGACTATTTTCCCCGATACTGGTAATGGCGATGATTGGTGTTTTGTTTGTCCGCAGAATCTCAGCAATTCTTAAAACTTCTGACGATTCACCAGAATAGGAAATTAGTATGGCCGTGTCAGTTGGTGAAGAATTAGAAGCCACATAAATCTGGTCTGCCGGCAGGTCCATCATTTCAACCCGGCGATTAATTCTAAGCATTTTATTTCTAAAATCATAAGCCATCAGGAGCGAATTGCTAATCCCGTATACGTTGATGACCCGCGCCTTATCCAAGAGGTCCACTGCTTTTTTTAAATCATCATTTTTTAAAAGAGAAATGGTATCTTGAATGGTTTCTGTTGCCAAATGCCCGATTTTGGAGGCAATCGTCAAAAAAGAATCCTGCGCTTCGAAAGGATAATTCGGGTCAATCTCGGTAAAGTGTCGATTTAAGTAATGCAGTTCCTCAAGATATTTTTCCTTCAATTCATTCCACCCGCTAAAACCAAGCTTTTTGGACAAGCGGACCACTGTGGAAGGCGATGTATACGTCGCGTTTGCCAGGTCGATCGTCGACAGTTTTTCGATATTTTCCTTTTCACTCAGAATATATTTCGCCAGTATCTCTTCCGATTTGGATAAAGTGTCCAGCGATTCTAGTTTATTCGAAATGATCATAATCCGTCCAAGCCCCTTTTTAAAAAGGTTTTTCAGTATTTCTATTGAAATCCCCTGAAATATTAGAAACGCTTTCTAACTTTTGCGTAAAGTATTTTAATGTCGTCATTGATTTTATATTATTACATTAGAGTTTTTATCGCAAAAAGGAGCATGATGGAATGTTCAAGTCTATTCAAAAATTTCTCATTGTGGCAATTAGCATGATGCTTACAGGCATAGGCGCGAGTTTAGGCATAAAAGCAGCTGTTGGTGTCGGGGCGTGGGATGCTTTAAGTTTAAGTGTATCCGGGGTCATTGATATGAAGGTCGGGACTTTTTCCATGATTATGAACATTAGCTGCGTCCTGCTTCAATTAATTCTCCTTAAAAAGGAATTCAAGATTAACCATATTGTTCAAATATTTGTGGCGGTCCTGTTGGGATTCGTCGTGAATTTCATGATTTATGATGTTTATTCCAAGTTCACCATTGATAGCTATTGGATGAATGTTCTGCTCTTAATTTTATCGGTCATCATTTGTGCGGCGTCTATATCTGTTATTATGGCGATTAATTTGGTTACATTTCCGTTGGAATCTGTTTGTATGATCATCTCAAAAAAGATTAATAAGAATTTTGGGTTCATCAGACAATTTGTCGACGTTTTATCGATTGCCATTGCCCTCGCAGTTTCATTTTTATTCAATGAAAGCATTACGGTTAGGGAAGGAACGGTTATCGCCATGATCCTTTTCGGCCCCTTGTTAAATGTCTTTATGAAATTGATGATGCCTAAGTTAAAAAGTGCGAGATTAGTTGAATAGGAAACTTTAAGGTCCGCAAAAAAAGAGCTGAAAATTCAGCTCTTTTTTGCCATATCTTTTTCAATAGCCGATAATGCCAGTTTTTTAATCGTCATATCATCCATTGGCGGGTTGTGGAGGCCGGCGCGGGCATCGCGGTAATAACGCTGCAGTGGATTCGAACGCTGCAGACTTTTTGCCCCAACAATCCGCATCGCCTTATCAACAATGTTAATTGCCGAGTTCGTGACGGTATGCTTGACGACGCCAAGTTCGTTTTCGATAAGACCCCGGCGGGATTCATCATCATAGGCTGCAGCGACACTATAGATGAGATGTCGGGCCCGAATCAATTCTAGATCAATTTCTCCTAGCAGCTGCTGCACATTTGGCAATTGGCTGATAGGCCCGTTCAGGCTGTTCGGTGCATGATGGTTGGAAAAATGGACGGCGTAATCGCGGGCAGCCTGGGCGATGCCAAGGTAACACGCAGGGATATGTAGAATCCAGCCGTTGACTTTTCCTCCTCTTGGCCCATCGAGGCGTTCCACAAGCATGGAATCATCGACGGTCACCCCATCAAGAACAAGGTCATGGCTTCCTGTGCCCCTCATCGAAATGACATCCCATGTTTCTTCAATCGATAGTCCTTCTAAGTCTTTATGAAGCAGAAAGTGCCCCTGCATTTTCTCCTCCTCAATCCACGCCGACGTTAGAAAGTAGGTTAGCACAGGGGACATGGTAGTGAATGTTTTTCGGCCCGTCAGTACCCATGCGCCATTCTTCCTGACAGCGTTTGTCCCTGGCCGCCCGCCTCTTGTAGGACTGCCTGTTTGCGCTTCGCTCGCGGCACGATTCACCAGGGCGCCATTTAGGATTTCTTTTGCAAAAAAGTTTAACTGCTTCACGGTCCATGATTTAGTTTCAAATATTTCCCCAACTACCCCCAGGTTCCAGCCAATTGAAAGCGCTGTGCTGCCGTCAAAGCTAGCCAGTGTTTCCTGAAGCATGACCATGTCATAGACTTTGAGGCCTTCACCGCCGAAATTTGCAGGGAGAGTCACACTAGGATATCCCATATCGACCAATTCTTGAATATTTTCCTTTGGGAAAATGGCCAACTCGTCAATTTCCGCAGCCCTATTTTTATACTTTGCTTCTAGTTTCCGTAATTTTTGCAGCCAATCTTTTTGCTTGTCTGATCTGATAAATAAATCCAGCACAATAAACCACCTCTATTATTATCATGGAGAATGCAGGCTCCCCGGTCAATCATTTTGTACCTATAGCCTATAATATGGTGGGAAAGTAACATTCTTACAGTATAATTAGGCAATGTTTAGCCATAAACGGTATAATTATTTTTAAAAAGAAATGCTGGTTAAGGGGGGGAAGCATTCATGGATCGTATCAATCGTGAAATTATTTTGGAAGGAAGTTTCAACTTCCGTGACTTAGGGGGCTATCAAACACCTGAGGGGTACAGTGTGAAAAGAGGTCAGCTTTTTCGTTCGGGGAATTTAAGCAAATTGACTGAAAAGGACATGGAGCTTATCGTCCGGCTCGGCATTAAAAATATCTGTGACCTTCGCAGGGAGGATGAGATTGGGCGTTATCCGGATCCGATTTTTACTGATACCAGATGGAATCACATCCCAGTCAATCCTGATAGAAATGTCGTAAGTCAAGTTGGCGATCTGGGGGAAAATAGCCCTAACTTAAACGAACCCGGGGAGTTATTGATTTACTTGAACCGAAAAATGGTGAGCTATCCGGGGACATTTCGCAAGGTATTTGAGATTTTACTGGAGGAACCGCAGGCACCCATGCTGTTCCATTGCATGGCCGGGAAGGACCGGACAGGGGCTGTGGCAACGCTCATTCTCAGTGCACTTGGGGTTTCACGCGATGTCATTGAGGAGGACTATTTATATACAAACAGCACATTAGACCGAATGAAGGCACATTTTGCAGGACTCGAGTCTTACAACCGCAAGCCGGTGGACCAGGCCGTGCTTGACGCCATGTTTGAGGCCCGACTCGAATACCTGCATGCCTTTTACGATGAAGTGGAAAAGGGATACGGAAGCATGGATTCCTATCTTAAAGAAGCAATCGGACTAACAGATCGAAATATTAGTAAATTGAAGGCTTATTTACTTGAGTAAAACACGGGACGGTTCTTGTGTCTCAAAGTATGAGACACAAGAACCGTCCCGAATGTATCTACACCGATTTGTTGAAGGATTTGATTTTTCCGTCTGACCGTGGTTGGGGAATAAGGTTTTCGTCTCCGGGCATTAGTCTCCATCCTTTGTTTACGACGAACCGAAGCCATGTTCCCGGGATCCAGGAAGTGATCAGTGCTAACATAACAAGGATGGCGAAAAATTCTTGATTAATAATTCCTGCTGCATAGGCAACAGAGGAAAGAACAATTCCGGGACCACCGCGGTCATTAATCGCCACTCCCAAATTGAAACTGGTCAATGTATCCTGTTTCATGGCACGGGAGGTGAGGTAAACGGCCAGTGTCTGCGTCAAGGTAGCAAACAGGAAGTAGGCAAGGAAGAATAGGGGGTTGAAGTGCCGGACGAGGTCTAATTGCAATCCTACTGTTGCAAAATAGATTGGGATAAACCAAGAAAAGGAAATATTGCTGACCCCTTGCTCGAGACGCTCAGATACCGCTTTTGGTAAAGCCACTTTGGCAATAATTCCTGCAATAAGCGCTCCAAAAATCGTTTCGACATGAAGATTGCCTGCTAAAGAGGCAAGAATAAACATAATAAACAAAAAATATCCTAAGTTAGAGGAGCGAAATAATATATTTTGCTTAATAATGGTTAAGTGTTTAAATAGAAAATACCCGACAATAAAGGTCCCTACAATAAATCCGAACGATACTCCGATACTTTTTAAGGCTATGCCTGAGGAAAAACCAGCTCCATTACTGGCAATGGCAGTGGCAAAACCTAGCGCAACCCAGAGCAGAATATCATGAATTCCTGCACAAGCGATGACAATTTTTGCAAATCTTGTATGCATAATCCCGAGATCATTGAAAATTTTGGATATTACTGGTATTGAAGTGATTGCGATAGAAATGGCTATGACTATTTTCATCGCTAAAGGATTATTAGCTGTTCCCAGATAGGGGGAAATATTAAAGACATCAGCGGCAAACCAACCGACAATAAAAGCAGGAATTGTGGCACCAATTACTAAAGCTGATGTCATCTTTATATCATCCCGGTTAAATTTAGTTTGAAACTTCAGACCCGAACAGAACATTAACATTAATAAGCCCAATTGGTATAAAAGTCCAAATAACTTGTGTTCAGTCTCGAATCCAAGAAACAGCCATTTAAATACATCAGGGAATAAGTGTCCCAGCAGCGTTGGCCCTAGAACTAAACCCGCAGCCACTTCTCCAATGACGCGAGGAATATAAATCCGTTCAGCTAGATACCCTAATAAGTGGGCCATAGCAAGCAAACATCCCATTGCTAATAGAAAATGACTAATTTCAAAGCTGGTTAAACTAAACATTCCTTTTCAACTCCTTGTTCGATTAGTTTAAGGTATGCCGGAGTCGTCCAGAGGTAGTGGGCAAATCAAATAGACTTTCAAATATAGGTTGTTTCCCTACTAATTTTGAATGAGTCGAACCCTTCCAGTGGAATGATAATGGTAATCGTTGGAAATTAATAACTGATAATCGGCTCCGTTAGCGAGATGAAAAATATGATGGAATTCTTCATCGATTTGATCCCCGTGTATGATAACGCTGTTAAAGTAATTAACCATCGTCCCCAGTCTGCTTATTTTTACAATAGAATATTTAATGGCCCACGAAGAGTCATGAGTGATTTGTGACCCGACAATGGCAACGGAGTTATTTTCAACGGAAAATTTGTCGCTTAAAAAAAATGGAACCTCAATTCCAAGTCCCCAACGAATATATTCTTCTTCCATTTGTCCAACTGGATGAAATCTTTTGTTCTGATACCATTCTTTTATTTTCTTTGGATTGAAAAATCTGCTTATCCCATCCCCTTTTCCCCCCTGTTCGAAAGGCTTTCATACTTCATATTGTTCAATAGATACCTGTAATGTAACGGCTTTGTCCCAGTTTGTCTCTTTATTACCAAGATTTTTTTGGGGAGAAAAAGAGCCGTGAATAAGATAACTTTTATGGTACAAAATATAAAAAACTAAAAGGAGTGATAATGTTTGAAAAAGGTAATCTGTATGCTGGCCTTTCTGATTCCTTTCGGGTTTAGTGCCTACTTACAAGGGGGACTTGCCAAGGCTGAGCAACTAATGCAAAATTCCCAAATCTCAGAGAAACAAGCAAAAGAAATTGCTTTGGGTAAGGTGAAAGGGACGGTAGTCTCAGTTAAGTTGGAAGAAGATGATGGAAGGAAACAATACGAGGTTATTGTCAAAAGCTCTGACGGTACATACGAGGTGGAAATAGACGCCAATACCGGTAAAGTACTGGAGGTAGAACGAGAAGGGTCTCGGGATGGCGATGACGGTGGACACGATGATGACCATGATGAAGATGGCCATGATGATGATGATGATGGCCAGGATGATGATCGCTACGATGATTAAATGATGGGAAAAAGTTGCATGTCATTTGATATGCAACTTTACATATTTGTAAACAAGGAGAAAACCGATGATGAAAAAAATGGGATTCATATTATTCTTGTTTCTTTTCTACATGGTACCTAAAGGAATTAGCTTTGCTGAAGTTCCCGAAACCTTGACCAAGGCCTTTACAGACAGCGATGAAGTTAAAGAAAAAGCCACTATCATAAGCGAAAAAAAAGCGGCTGCAAAAAAACAGCAAAAGAAAAAAGTAGAGGAACAAGAGCTAAAACCAGAGAATTTGGATGATGATTTAGACTGTACAAGGCCTATTCAGTATACAGAAGAACAAAAGAAACACCTCGATCAAATTTATAACCGTATTTATCAGGATTATTATGAATTGATTGAAACGTATGCCTGGGCTGGGGCGCTAACAGATGAGCAAAAGCTTGTTCGTCATCAAATGTTACGAAATTATATTCTAACCTTTGCAAAAAGAAATTATCAATGGTGCAGTGAGTGGGAAGAAGATGAATGGGAAGAGGAATGGTTTAATATTGACCGAGATTAGCGGATAAACTTTTTATCGAACTGAAATTTGTAAGCAATTATTTTTAAAAAGGGAATATAGTAGTAGAAAAAAGAAGTGATGATAATGGTATATATTGTAGTAGGTATGGGAGGAATACTTGGTACGTTGTCACGGTATTTTATTGACCAGATGCTTTTGAATTCCAATCTTCCTCCTTCCTCGGGAATCCTGTTTGCCAATCTATTAGGCTGTTTTATGATTGGCTTTTTTTTATCGTTAAAGGTTGAGAGTATTTCTCCTTTGATTCGAACTGGATTTGTAGCCGGCTTCTTGGGTTCGTTTACTACCTTTTCTACTTTTAGTGTGAAAGTTTTGGAACTTTTTCTCGATTGGGGTTTGAAAACTAGTTCCATTTACCTGCTGCTGACGATTATTGGCGGTTATTTGTTTGTTTCGCTCGGACATGCTGTGGCAAATAAAATGGAGAAAGGAACCCGCTAACCTATGATGAAATTTCTTCTAATTATTGGAGCGGGTGGTTTCTGTGGAGCCATATCTCGCTATTATCTGAGTAATCTTTTCTCAAAGTGGACAATCCTTTCGATTCCAACCGCCACTTTTATAATTAATGTCCTGGGGTCCCTCGCTGCAGGATTTATTTATGGAAGAAATAATTTTACGAACGAACAACTAAGCTTTCTCACCATAGGTTTCTTGGCTTCATTCACCACCTTCTCCACTTTTAATTATGAACTGCTGCGACTAAACCGCGGTAATAAACACATCCGCTTCTTCCTATACGGTACCGCCATGTACCTAACCTGCATACTTGCTGCCTGCTGCGGGTATTTATGGGGAGAATGAACAGGGTGGGGACGATTAGTGTTTTCGAAATAATTTCGAAAATAACCCATTCCTTTCAATTGGCTTTTCCTTTATTTTGATAATGGTCCAATCCCCATCGTTTTCCGATGGGTCGATTAAAACATCAAATCCGAAGTGCTGGCAGAAATCATCCATTTCTTCATAATAAAAGTAGTGTTCATCAGGATTGATTTTTTCAAAAGGGAAGGGCTCGCCTTCGTATTCCGTTCCGATCGTGTCTTCACCACAATGAATTTTTCGAATCATCTTGCCAGCTTGATGGACACTTAAATAATAGGTATCTACTGTACTCTGTCCCATCGCCTGAATAACAGTGCAGTCAAGAGCACTTGACAGCTTTTCTGCAAGCTCAAAGGGCGGTTCGTACGAATCATGGCGAATTGTAATCCAATTCTCATGCATGGGACTTACTGCGAAAAGTGAAGGCTGTTCTTTTTGGAAAAACGGAAAATGTGAATTCTGGCTGGAATAGATGACAGGCTGTACTCGATGCGAATCTTTCAGCCAGTCATTTAAAAAATCATTTACCTTTTCGAGTTGATCTGTTTGAACGTGGATTTGGTAGATATTGATGGACATGAAGGCACCTCTGTTGGGATATTATACCTTTTATTTTAGAAGGGAAATGAAGATTTTGGAAGAAGTAAAAAGTAAAGGCCCAAAAATAAAAAGGACGACCACGCATTAGTGGGCCGTCCTTTGCTTTCCCCTAGTTCATCACCCATTTGTCTTTCATGAATAGAATTCTACCGATGATGAAGAGGATCATCATGGTAATCAGGTTGCTAGCGATGGTGATTAGGATGTGCTCGTAATCGACAACGCCAAAGACTAATTCTTTTAACAGGCTGAATAAATTCATGATTGGAATTGCAAAATGCTGAAAAGAAAGTTCATTAATTCCGACACTTGAAAGAATCATCGCTGGAAACATGGCCAGCATCATTACCGGTGTACTATAGCTTTGCGCTTCTTTGACAGTCTTGCCAATCACGCTCGTCACCATCAGGAGCGAGGCAGTAAACATGGCATAAACAATCGAGATAAGAACCGCAATCGCGACAATGAGGGAGGCGTTGTCGCCAAAAGAAATGGATTTTTTAAGATTTTCCGTCAGGAATGTAATCTCAAGGGCGACGACTAGCAGCGTGATAATACCTGTAACCGCACCGACAGTAGTAATGGTCAACCATTTTGCCATTAATAATGTCGAGCGATTGACAGGTGTCATCAATAGCGCTTCCATCGTCTTTTTCTCTTTTTCGCCGGCAAACAGATCGGCAGCCGCTGGGCTGGCACCAACCCCAATCGCAATTGCCATAATTAACGGAATCAGCATTGCCAGCAGGCTGGCATTATTGTTATCACCGGAAAGCTCTTTTTGAACAATGTTAAATGGTTCGACTAATTGCGGGTCTGTTCCGTTCGTCTGTAATCTCTCGGAAATAATCGACTTTTCATAATTGGCAAAAGCGTTCTGGACGATTGCCATTAAATTGGACGATTTCTGGCTGAAAGAATCTCCGACAATCGACACATCGACTTTTTGTCCGCCCGAGATTTTAGCATCTAAATTATCGTCAAGTAAAAGTGCCGCTTGCACCTGGCCTTTTTCTAGCTCTTTCTCCGGATTGGCCGTTTTAACGATTTTAATATTCTTTAGTCCTGCAAAAATAGTTTCTACCTCGGCAGCAGCACCTTCATTCACCGCAAGTTTATAGGATTCTCCTTCTCCGTCAGAAACCATTTTTTCATAAAAGAAAGTTAATCCAGTCATCATAATTACTGGCAAAAGTACGGTCAGCAGCAGTGTCCTGCGGTCGCGGAAGCAATCTTTTATTTCCTTTAAATAGATTTTAAGAAGCATAGTGTTCGTTCCCCCTTACAAGTTTACTCATGAAAATATAGTTCAAATCGCGGCTTCCTTCTGATTTATACAAGGTCTCAAGATCCCCTTGATAGACAAGCTCTCCCTTGTGCATCAACGCAACAGAATCACATAGCATCGACACTTCCTCCATGATATGGCTGGAAAAAATGATTGTCTTTCCCTCGCGCTTCAGCTGATGAACAAGCTGGCGAAACACATTGGAGGAGGTAATATCAAGCCCTGTAGTCGGTTCATCAAACAAAATTATGTCCGGATTATGAATCAACGTCCTGGCAATGGCTACTTTTTGGCGCATCCCTTTTGAGAACCCAGAGACTTTGCGGTTCAAGTAATCTCTCATTCCAAACATTTTTGATAAGTCGTCAATCCGTACCTTGGTCTCATGCTTGCTTAAGCCGTATAGTCCGGAAAAATATTCGAGGTTTTCACGGGCTGTTAGGCGGTCGTATAATCCTGTTTCGCCACCGAATAGGACCCCGATTCGCTTCTTGACTTCATTTGGGTTTTTAATCGTATCATAACCGGCGACTGAGACCTCACCATCTGTAGGTGTAAGCAATGTTGCGATTGTCCGGAGCAAGGTTGTTTTCCCGGCGCCATTTTCACCTAGCAATCCGACCACTTGCCCCTCCTTAACCGAAAAAGATACATGCTTTAATGCCGTTACATATTTGTTTTTATCTTTAAATTGTTTCGTGACTCCCTGAATTTCAATCATGTTTTTTCCACCTCTTCTGTTCGTTTATCTGTGTTTATCATACAAAGAAACTTTGTTGAAATCTGCAGTTATGTCGCGAATTGTTCGTTTTATGTCGCGAAAATGCCATATCTTTCAATAAAGATGGTAAAATAAAGCAAGATTACGATTTGGAGCGGGTACTTATGAAGGTAGGTCTGGTTGATGACCGGGTTATTGATCTGGATAAATTAACGGGAATTATTGCGGCAATACCAGATTTAGAGATTGTCTTTTCCACCACTTCGGCGGAAGAGGCGTATGAGCAGATTAAGAAAGAAAGTGTTGATTTGCTGATAGCCGATATTGAGATGCCGAATTTATCGGGCTACGAGCTGGCGGATATTATCCATTCACATGCTCTCAATATATCTGTGATTTTTGTGACCGGAAACAGCGGTTATGCCGTTCATGCCTTTGAGTTGAATGTTCATGATTACATCATGAAGCCTTATACAAAAGACCGGTTGATTCATTCAATTGAGCGGCTGAAGGAAAAATCAAAGTCGGCCGAGATTGCCGGGCGGCTATATTTAAAACAGAAAAACGATATCCATATTATTCAGAAGAAGGATATTATTTTTATCGAAAGATCCGGTCGTTCATCCACGATTTATACCAAGTCGGGTTCGATTAAAACGTATCAAACTCTTAATGAATTAGAAGGAGAGCTGCGAGAACGTGATTTTATCCGTTCGCATCGTTCGTTTATTATTAACATTCATTATGTAAAGAACTTTTCCCTGTACGCAAAAAATTCCTATATTGTTACTTTTGAGGGGATTGAAGAACAAGCGATGATTACAAAGGAAAAAGTGGACTTTTTACAAGAAAATTATTTTTAAAGGCGGGAAGATCTTGAAGTCGATTTTATATTGGTTCATGGTAGTGGTGCTGGGGAGCATCCATATCCAGGCCCTGCCGTGGAAAATACCTTTCTATGTGGGAGGTCTGGCATTCCTTTTCTATTCTTATCGAATAATCATTCTCCATTTACCCGTGTTAGGGTTTAGGTGGAATAGTCTGTTGTGGGGGTTGCAGTTATTATTGCTTTTACTATACATACCGATGAAGCCCTTATGGGTAAATCTCGTACCGTTTATCGTTTTTATCGTGATTGAAGTTATTAGGGTGATGGTCGCCGGAAAGTTGGCTTCTTTGCAGTTATCGGTAAAACAAATGGAGGAGCAGGCAACCCAGTTAAATGAAACCTTCCGTGTTGTCCGCAGTGAGCGGCATGATTTCTTGAAGCATGTGAGCGCTGTTCATTTCATGCTTGAAAAAGGAGACGCGGCAGAGGCAAAAGCCTATTTGGACGATTTGGTCGATGACTACGAAGAAACCAACCTGTCCATCAAGGGAGAGCGGGGAAGTGTGGCGGGCGTTCTCCATCAAATGTATAAGCGAGCTAAGGCAGCTGGGATTGAGATGGTTTACGATTTTGATCTGCCGCTGTCGTCATTGCCTGTATCCGATCAGCAGATGGTTGGCTTATTTGGGAACCTTTTGTCGAACAGTATTGAAGCTTGTGAGGAGTGGCAAAAGGAGCGGAAAGAGCAGGCCGTGATTACCCTGCAATTTTATAAAAGAAGCGGCTTGTATCTGTTAATCTGTAAAAATAACAGCCTTCCCATCCCAACCGCCATCCTGGATGAGTTGTTCCACAGCTACGGAAAAACCACTAAAGGCGGGGAACATCAAGGACTGGGAACTAAAATGATTCATGACACGGTGAAAGCCTGTCAAGGATTTTTAGACTTTATCTACAAAGACCAAGAATTCACAGTGAAAATAAAAATACCGGCCATCCAAAAGTGAACAAGGAGTTTTTATTATTTCCTCGGCAATATTCGACAATTATCGATGGGGGTAAAGTGATGGAAATTGCATTTGGAATTTTTGATTGATAAACTGATTTTGTATTTCACCAATGAAAAGGAGATTCACAGATGATTAATAAGATTAGCAAAGTGACTGTGTATGTAAACGACCAAGAAGAGGCAAAGGATTTCTGGCTTAATAAAATGGGATTTGTACTAAAAATGGACCAGCCAATGGGCCCGGATTTTTCATGGATAGAGGTCGGACCAAGCGAGGCCGAATTTACCACTTTAGTGCTGTATTCAAAGGCGGCAATGGAACAGCAACAGCCATCTAAGGTTGCCCATCCATCTGTTCTTTTCAGTACAAATGATATCGAAGCAGCCTATGAAAAAATGAACCAAAATGGCGTCCAAGTAGGGGAAATGTTAAGACTGCCTTTTGGCACGATGTTTTCATTCAAGGACCAAGACGGAAATGAGTATTTGTTAAGGGAAGATAAATAGCTGATAATATCCCGCTGCTTTTTAGGCAGCGGGATTAATATTGGCCGAATATTTCAGGTATAAGTTATTTTTCCAGCACTATATATTTTTAAAAGAAGATATATGATACTCTCAAACTATAAAACCTTAAGCAGAGGTTGTGCTCCGAATGAATAGGGACATAATGAAAGAGGCTTGCTACCGCCAGGCCGAATCCAACGCGGCAGAATATTTTAAAGAACTTAATGACCAGGTCATCCAAAAAAGCTATATACCTGTATTGACACAGGACATCCAATTGTGGAAGCACAATCATATACGCCATCCCCTCTTATCCTTTTTTTACAACAAAAAGGGGGTAAACCGCAAATCCAGAGGGTATCACACTTATATCCAATGGCTGGATTACAGGGGGAAACTGGATAATTATCTTGATCGAAGCATTTCCTATCTTTACATGCGAGACCTCGGCAAAGACCTAAACTCACCCGAAACAAAAACCGAGATTGAGAGAGTCGTAAGCAATTTAAAAAATCAACTCACCACTGACTCAAAAAACTCGGACATGTTTAGCATAGCCGGGTTGTACCGCTGGGGCCAAGAGGAGAACATTGAAACCACAGTTAGCTGGCTGTTCAACAAATTAAAAAGGGTATCAGAAAATATTCCAGAGGGAATGGAGCAGGACCATGCCCAGCGAAAGCTGATCAAAATCATTGCCGGAGTCATCATGCATGTGCTCGATGAGATGGACGATACCATCTCGCCTGAGGAACGAAGCCAAAAGCTCGACCAGGCAATCAGGCTCGGCTATTCCTATGGTCTGACCTATCCCTATATCGACGACCTTCTCGATTCAGATGTCCTAACAGCAAATGAAAAAAAGAAATACTCCCAGTTAATCCGGACCACCCTTATTACTGAATCCGTTCCGGAATTGGGGGAGTGGACGGGAGCCAACGCCAGCCTCATCGAGTTCATTCACGCAGAACTTCGCGAGGCATTTGAATACATTAAGGCACAACAACATCCCGAAACAAGAAAGCACTTTTTTGAGCAGGCTTATGTGTTTTTTCAATCACAGGAACTTGATCGTGAAAAAGAGCTCACCCAAGAACATTACACTAATGAAGACCTATACATACCGATTATTTTAAAATCCGCCTCATCAAGGCTGATCGCCCGGTCGGTTATTGGCACGGCAGAGGATGAGGGCTTTCACAATCGAACCTTTTATTATGGCATTTACAACCAATTGGCTGACGATTTTGCCGATATGTTCAAGGACATGGAGGACAGTGTAGTCACACCGTATACCTATTACATGACATATCATAAGCAACGTCCGGACCTGATTAACCCATTTGAGCTTTACTGGGCGGTGATCGCCAATTTGATTCACAACGTGTACCGCTCCGACACGAAGACCTGTGAAGTGATACTTGACCGGGCTATCAACGGATTAAAACGCGCCAAGGAACGGTTGGGAACACGGAAATATAAAAAAGTGATGGAAATGTTGACGGCCGGGATCGCTGACTTCAACCGCCTCGTCCAAAAAATGGTCGAGCAGGCGGATGATGTGGATTTTTTCGATAAACTGCTGCGCGATCATATGGTGACATCTTTACAAACCGATCGCCAGGAGCAGAAGGATTTTTTCGATAAAATTGAAACCGTCCGAGAACAAATCAACAATCACCTAAAAATTTCGAAAAGCAACCTGTTAGAGGACACGATCGTTGCTGCCGCCAACACCAGTCTGGACGGCGATGGCAAACGGCTTCGGCCGATCATGGCCTGGGTTATGGCCGTAGATGGATATGGATTGGACCCGTCAGCCATAGTGCCGCTCCTTCGCTCCTTGGAATATATGCATACAGCATCGTTGATTTTCGATGACCTGCCTTCCCAGGATAACGCATCCATCAGAAGGGGGCGGCCGACGCTGCACGTATCATATAATGAAGCAATAGCGGAATTAACCGGCCTGTTTTTGACCCAGAAGGCGGTGGAGGAGCAGGCTTCTCTTGAAAAATTCGACCCGAAGGCCGTGATAAAATTGATTCAATATACGGCCCGGGCAACGGCGGATATGTGTAAGGGCCAGGCAATGGACTTGGATTCGAAAGGAAAACAACTGTCTTTAGACCAGCTAGATCTAATCAGTTACTACAAAACCGGGATTGCCTTCGAAGCATCGCTCATCATGCCGGCAATTCTCGCTCAGGCGCCAGAGCCGGAAAAAACCTCTTTGGAAAAATTCGCCCGCCACGCCGGGATTGCCTTTCAAATAAAGGATGACTTGCTTGATGTGGAAGGCCAGGCCAACCTCCTTGGAAAAGCCATTGGCAAGGATGAGGAAAACAGCAATTCGACATTCGTATCGGTGTTGGGGCCAGACGGTGCGAGAAAAGCAATGTGGGAACATTATTGCCTAGCTATCGAAGTGTTGGAGGAGATTCCGCGCAATACCTCGTTTCTCAAACATTTAATGAATTATATCGTCCACAGGGACCATTGATGAAAGGATAGTTAACTTTTAACTGTCCTTTTATTTTTTTCCAATTAGTACTTGTCCTTTAATGCTTAAACGTGTTAAAATCTGAATATTATAAAATTTTTGTAAATAAACCAGGGGGTACAAAATTGAAATGAAAAAGAGTTTGGCGTTAATTCTAATCGGAGTGCTATTGATGCTGTCCGCATGCGGCGGTGGAAGTAAAGAAACAGGCGGCGAAGAGAAGCAAGAGAAGACGGTAAAAATAGGCATTACTCAGATTGTCGAGCATCCATCGCTTGATGCCGCCAGAGAAGGATTTATTGCTGCTTTAAAGGATGCTGGCTATGAAGAGGGAAAAAACCTAAAGCTTGATTACCAAAACGCCCAGGGTGACATGAACAATAATGCATCGATTGCACAAAAATTGGTTGCCGACAAGAATGATTTGATTTTGGCGATTGCCACAGCAAGTGCTCAGTCAGTGGTAAAATCAACAAAAGAGATTCCAATCCTGTTCACCGCCATTACAGATCCAGTTGGGGCGCAACTCGTTCAAAGCATAGAGAAGCCTGGCGGGAATGTAACCGGTACATCCGATACACATCCGGATGCGATTAAAAATACGATTGGCGCTATAAAAAAGTTCATCCCAAAAGCAAAGAAGGTTGGAATCATTTATAACAGCGGTGAACCTAACTCTGTCGTGAATGTAAAAAATGCCAAGAAGGCTTTGGAAGCGGAGGGGCTGGAGGCAGTTGAAACAACAATTTCAACAAGTTCTGAAGTCAAGCAGGCGGCTGAGTCATTGGTGGGACGCGCCGATGTTTTTTACATTCCAAAGGACAATACCGTTGTTTCCGCGCTTGAATCCGTGTTAACGGTAGCCAATGCCCAGAATATCCCGACTTTTGCCGGTGAAGGTGATTCCGTCAAACGCGGGGCATTTGCATCGTATGGCCTGGACTACCATGCTCTCGGCTACACGACCGGCAAAATGGCGGTGGATATTTTAAAAGGAAAGAAACCGGCTGAAATTCCAGTCGGCTACCCGGAAAAATTGGAGCTGTACATTAACAAGAAAGCTGCAGCCGATGAAGGCATCACGTTAACCGACGAGATGTTGAAGGGCGCAAAAATAGTCGGGGAATAATGTATAGCAATAACCTGCCGGTAACGTGGCGGGTTATTTTTCTGAAAAGTAGTGCCTTCTGTATAATAAAACGGCTGGGGTGGACACTAAAAGGGGCTTCTTTTGATAAAAATAGAATATAATGAAATAAATGTGTGGGATTTTTACATTGAAAAATCAATTTTCAAAATATATCCGCGATAAAAGAGGATATATCTGCGGAAAATGAAATATATCTGCGATAATCCAATTATATCTGCGAAAAAATAAATTTATCTGCGATAATCCGTAATATATCTGCGAGCCCAAAAACGGCAGGGTGATATGTCGCAAGCATTCGAAGTGGAGGATAGCAATGACAAAAAACGTAACCGAACCTGGCTGGAATTTTGATAATAGTTATGCCCGGCTGCCGAAGGCTTTTTTTACCGACACGAAACCAAGTCCAGTGAGTGATCCGAACCTAGTCATCCTAAATGGCTCACTAGCCGCGGCACTGGGGCTGAACGCAGAAGCATTGCAAACTGAGGACAGCCTCGCCGTGTTTGCCGGCAACATTATTCCCGATGGGGCATCGCCGCTGGCGCAAGCCTATGCTGGCCACCAGTTTGGCCATTTTACAATGCTGGGAGACGGACGGGCCATTCTTCTTGGCGAGCAAATGACCCCTTCCGGCGAACGGTTAGATATTCAACTAAAAGGGGCGGGAAGGACGCCATTTTCCCGCGGCGGCGACGGCCGGGCCGCGCTTGGGCCGATGCTGCGTGAGTACATCATCAGCGAGGCGATGCACACACTCGGGATTCCGACCACGCGCAGTTTGGCGGTGGTGACAACCGGTGAACCGGTTTACCGAGAAACGGCACTACCCGGCGCGATTTTGACAAGGGTAGCCGCCAGCCATATCCGTGTGGGCACCTTCCAGTATGCTGCAGGAAAGGGGAATGTAGATGACCTTCGGACACTGGCTGACTATACAATCGACCGCCATTATCCGGAAATTGAAAAAGATGACCACCGCTACCTTGCCCTGCTTCGCGAAGTCATCAAGCGGCAGGCTGCCTTGATTGCCAAGTGGCAACTGGTTGGGTTTATTCACGGCGTGATGAATACCGACAACATGGCAATTAGCGGCGAAAGTATTGATTATGGACCTTGCGCGTTTATGGATACGTATGACCCAGCGACAGTGTTCAGTTCAATTGACCGGGAAGGCCGGTATGCATATGGGAATCAACCGCCTATTGGCGGCTGGAACCTGGCGCGTTTTGCGGAAACCTTGCTGCCGCTGCTGCATGACAATGAGGAGCAGGCTGTCGAAATTGCCCAATATGAAATTTCAGACTATATGGGGCAGTACCGCTCAAATTGGCTCGAGGGGATGCGGACAAAGTTGGGAATTTTTAATGAAGAGGCAGAGGATGGAGCGCTAATTGAAGATCTTCTCAACATGATGAAGATCCATCGCGCTGACTATACCAACACTTTTCGCGCCCTAACCATGTCAAAACAGGAAGACACAGCCATGTTTGGTACTCCGGAATTCACAAAGTGGTTTGAGCGCTGGCAGGCAAGGTTGGAGCGGCAGAACCAATCAAAGGATGACGTTCAGCAATTGATGCAGAATTCCAATCCTTCGGTGATCCCACGCAACCACCGAGTGGAAGAAGCGTTAACAGCCGCTGTCGAGGAAGGTGACTTAACCGTGATGGAGAGATTGCTTAAAGTCCTGGCAACTCCATATGCTTACACTACGGAACAGGATGAGTACTGTACTCTGCCTGCCCAAACCAACCTGCCGTATAGGACCTTTTGTGGTACATGATAAAAATAAGCTCTGCTCCTGAAAAGAGGAACAGAGCTTATTTTTTTACACTTTAAAAAAATTTTTTTAAAATGGTAGCAATCTTTCGAAAACTGTTATATAATTCTTTTAATTAAAATTAATTGTTATATAACAAAAAGGAGGCTTCATAATTTGTATAAGGTAGACGCAATCGCACGTAGAATACTTGGTTGGAAGTTAAATAGGTGGGACAGATGGTTTGATTTTGAAAAGGGCATCTTCATCCACGAGCACGAGTTTCAGCCTGAGCATAATCTTGACCATGCCATGCTTATTGTCGAAAGGCTAAAGGAATATGGCTTCACCTATACCAACAAAGGGGCTTCTGAGGTTTGCTTTAATGATGTAACCGGAACCGGGGAAACATTGGCGCAAGCGATTACGAATGCCGCCTACTCGATTATTGAACAAGGTTCGGAAGCGATGACCAGCAGGCTTTGGTCGAAACTGTGCTAATATGAACAACATACAAAAAGGCCGTCCCGTTGTTGACGGTCTTTTTCGGCTAAAGCCTTATAGTTCCAAAGTCTAGTAATATTGACAATGAAGCGATAATATCGACAAGAACATGCAAATTTCCCCTATGAATTGGCGGCAAATGAAAAAAATGTTGTAATAAACTTCTTGTCATCCTTTCGCAATTACCGAAAAATAGTAGTTGCCGAAATTCTTAAGGGGGAAATTGAAAAATGATAAGAATTGGACTTATTGATGATAACATTCAATTAACAGAAGTATTGGACGAGTACCTCTCAACCCAAACCGATATGAAAATAGTTGGAATTGCCCACAATGGCTTTGATGGAATGGAACTAATTAAAAATGAAAATCCTGGCATTGTGATCCTGGATTTGGTCATGCCTCACTCCGATGGTCTATCGTTACTAGAACAACTATATGAAGAAAATATTTATACAAAAGTATTGATGCTCACTGCGTTCGGCAAAGATGATATCATTAAAAAAGCGAGCGAATTGGGAGTATCGTATTTTCTGTTAAAGCCGTTTGAGCTTACCCAATTATCAGAAACGATCCGGACTATTTGCCATAAAAAGGACTCTTATATCCCAAGTGTGAAAGAAAAAGGATTGAAACAGGAGCAGCAGTTTGAAAACCTAGAAGTAAGGGTAACCGATGTGTTGCGGTCGGTGGGAATCCCGGCAAATTTAAAGGGGTATTTATTTTTGCGGGAAGCCATCCAAATGGTGTTCCATAATATGGAGGTATTGGGAGGCGTCACAAAAATAATCTATCCAGCCATTGCCGAGAAATTTCATACAACGGCCAGCCGAGTTGAAAGAGCGATCAGACATGCCATCGAAGTCGGATGGAATCGTGGAAGTATCGAACAAATAGAATTTGTCTTTGGCAATACCGTCAGCCCATTAAAGGGGAAACCAACGAATGCAGAGTTTATTGCCTTAATTTCTGATCATTTACGGTTACAATCGGTTAGTTTATAAAAATACGATAAAAAATAGAAGCAGCATCCCTCGTTACGAAATGGATTGTTGCTTTCTATTTTTTATCACGACCTTAATCAGGCTAATAATAAATAATAGGGGAATATAGCCAAAAAGCAAGATGAAGCCGTTGTATCGGACGATTTTAATCAAAAGCTTTGTGTAATATATATCCTCCAGTATACTGCTGTAAAAAAAGTAACAGCAAATGAAAAAGAACAAGACATAGGTAGGTTTTAGTTTGGGAAATGTCAGTTTGACAGTCCGAATAGCCGACCATAAATAAATACAAATAACGGGAAGGATCACAAATAGCCAGGTAAAGATAAAGATAAACTCAAAGCGTTCCAAAAAAGGAAAAGCGATAATTTTGATCATGGTCAAGGTCGGCCACGTTAAAATCTTGAGTTTTCCTTGAGTAAAGAACATAAAAGTTACCAATGTAATGACCAGGTACACAAGTGTTGTAAATAATAATCCGAGATGTCCCCATTTAGAGGCCCGGGATTGATTCTTGATAAAAGGAAAATACACAAGGACCGTTTCAAATCCAAAAAACATCGTGGAGGATGCTTTTGCTGATATAAAGTACTCCTTTATTCCATGGTTAAAAATGGGCAGCAGGTATGAAATTTCCCGATAATGGAACAGGTATAGCGAAGATAGCAGCAAGAATGAAGGAATCACCACGCCCCAAAAGGAAATTCCTGCAACAATTCGAAATCCTCCGGAAACAATATAATAGCTTAGCAAACATATGAGAAGAGCAAACTCCCAGCTCGGAATTCCATTAAATACCCACACCTGGAGAAGTTCGATAAACGAGTGGGAAACTAATAAACCAGCAACTAAAAAAGTGAAGGTCATAGCTAGATTAAGAAGCCCGCCAATCCATTTACCAAATGTATCTGTATGGAAGGATATGATATCTCCGTTGCTTGCATATTTCATAATGTGTAACATCATGAAAAATATCACGTTCAGACTAAGCCCGACAGCCAATACCGATACCCAGGCATCCTGTCCTGCTCCTTTACTGATTCTTGATTGAAAATTTAACACACTAATTCCTACCTGTGAGCCATGAATCAGGAAAAAGAGAAAATAAGGTGAAACCATTGAATTTTCTTTAACAACTGCTTGCACATTTATCACCTTGTCCACTTTTAGGATTCCAGCCCAGTATGAAGAAGTTCTACATTGACTTTTACATGGATTGGAAGTTTTGGGTATGTTTCATAAAATGTTTTTTCCTTCCAGTTCCTGTCTTGTGCCCTCACAATATTCCCAATCCCTAGAGGATCGACTTCATTTTTTTGCAAAGTTCTTAATAAGGACTTAACCTCTTTTTTTATATCTTTTGCAATTATCGTTTCCAATTTTTTTAAGTCACCTGAATTTGCAATGTCAATCCAGTCTGGATAGCTATTGGCTACCCACTTAAGGTTTAAAGTTAGCTTCAAGTGCTGTGGATGATTACCGACCAATTCCCACCGGTTTTTATTCTTATAACCACTGACAGTTATTATTCCACGCTTCCCTTTTTCCTTGGTATTAATTTTATACATACCTTCCGTGTTTTTATTTTCCAATATCGAAAATATGAATGTCTGTTTCTCGTTTAACTGAAGTTTAAACTTGGCACCTTTGAAAATTCCGATACCATCTACCTTAATCCTGCCTTTTTTTACAGTAATCATCGGTAGGTAAGCATCCATTCCTTCGCCAAAAAAGTGATTTAGAAAAACGTGCAAGTTCATTTCCGGCATGTTCTGGTGGATCATATTATGTTTCAATTGGTCGGCTAATGTGAGTTCCCCCCTTTTCTTAATGGCTTTAAGTGCCTCCTTGGCGGATTGTTCGGATACGACAATTTGAATATTGGTCCCAAGCTGGGGGGTAAGGATAAACCGCTTTACTTGCTGACTTGTATCTGTTTCCGCGAATTTTTTTCCAAACACAAGGACCCTGATTTTGGACAGCTTAATCGGCATGCTCGTATGTCGATCCATTTTTGCTGGAATCAATGGACCTATCGGGGCTTTCTCTTCAACGAATTGAATACTCGCATCGCCCCTTGATTTGGAGTGAATAGGATACAATGCGGTCCCAACCACATTCCCATCGTCGTCCAAGTCAAATCCATACACATGGATAATGCTTAATTGATCGATGATATTCGTTCTGGAACATCCGGATAGAGTGATAGAAAGAAGTAGCAACAGGAATAGGTATTGTTTACGGCCATTTTTTTTCATTGTAATCGTTTCTTTCTCATGAATTTTATTCTGAATTCAATCCCTCATCCGGGTCCTTGTTTGTCACTGGATTAAACCTTTTACGGCTAAGGGCTCTTAAAAATTTATTACGTTTTTCTTTATGATAATCGTTTTTTCTAATGAAAGTATTGGATAATCCGCCTTTACGGTAGGGTGATAACGGAAGCAAATAAGGACTTCCCAATGATTTAAGACGAAGCAGGTGGGTAACCAAGAAAATAACCCCGATATAGATGCCAAATCCCCCCCAAATAGCAGCTAGCAGTATAAACGGATAACGCAAAAGTCGGACCGTATTCGACATTTTATAGATAGGGGTAGTAAAGGAAGATAATGCTCCCAATGCTACCAGAATCAATAAAATATTACTTGTTAACGCCGCTTGCACTGTTGCCTGACCAATGACAATACCACCGACAATACCTAGGGTTTGCCCGATTTTAGTCGGAAGCCGTGCCCCTGCTTCCCGGAGCAGTTCGATGGTGATTTCCAAAAATAGCACCTCTACTACTGGGGGAAATGGAACATTGGCTCTTGAAAAGATGATTGGCCCTAATAGGTCCTTCGGGACAATTTCAAAATGATAGGTAAGGATGGCCACATAAAACGAAGTGACAAAGATGGAAAATAACATACCAAAAATCCGAATGATTCTAAAAAAAGATGCCACCACCCAAGGAAGATAAAAGTCCTCGGGAGTGGAAAAAAAGTTCATAAGTGCTGCTGGCCCTATTAGGGCGTAACAGGAATTGTCCATCAATATAACCACATTTCCTCTTATTAATGAGTAAATGGTTCTGTCTACCCTCTCTGTATTGATAAACAATGGAAATGGTGTAGTGGAATAATCGGAAATCAATTCTTCCAACTGTGTATTATCGTATAAAACATCAATATCGAGGTCTTGAATCCGCTGCCTTGCCGTTTGTACATAGTCAGGGTTGGTAACCCCGGATAAATGGGCGACGACCACTTTTGTTTTGGATCTTGTCCCCACATCAAATTCCTCAAAGATAAGGTCGGATGTAATCAATTGATTTCTTAACAAATGAAGGTTGGTACTGAGGTCCTCGATAAAGCCAATTTTCGGACCGATAACGCTAAATTCATTTTCAGTTTCATTTATTTCCCGTTTCCCTAGTCGTGGGTCTGATAAGCCAACTAAGGCAAATTCTTGGAGGTTATTGTGTAGGTAGATCACCGCCGCTCCATGATAAAGCCCTTTTTCTACTTCCTTTACATCCTGCGTAATTAGAATACTATCGATTGGAATAATGTCTTTTAAATCGGCGAGATTTTTAATTGATGCAAGCTTCTCTTTGAGATTCTCTAAAAATATACGATTAAATAAATCCATATCCACTAGTGTTTTATAATAACTAATTGAGAGAAAGGCGTTTTTTTCCACTGGTGAAAATGTTTCAAAGTCGCTGGATTGTTTGGCCTTCTCCAGCAACTCAAGAATAGAGTTTTCTTTCGTTTCATAATTTATTTTGTTTAGTTGCTTTGGCCGCTTTCTAAAAAACATTAAACCACCAGACCCTAGTAAAAAAATACATACGTGTTCATTAGTATTAATCGGATGAAATGGAATTATGTACTAGGTGATGAGTGCAGAAAAGGCAGAAGTTTGAATTTCAGGTTTATTTTTTGTGGTTAGATCCGCCTAAAGGTGTAAAATAAGACTGTGCATATATACTATTGGGTAAATAGCAAAGGAGAAATGAACATGTGGGAAGATATTTTAGCCACCTATGCCTCGATGCTGGACTGGCATATGTGGGCAGACGTTCTTACCTCGCCAAAAGCATGGGGATTAATTCTATCATTGGCGGTACTGGAATGTATTTTATCTGCAGACAATGCGCTCGTACTGTCGGCATTTGTTAAGCCTCTGCCAAAGGAACAGCAAAAGAAAGCCCTGGTTTATGGTTTATGGGGCGCCTATTTATTCCGATTTATCTTCATTGGCTTAGGGACTTTTTTAATCAAACTTTGGTTTATTAAATTAATCGGGGCTCTGTATTTGCTCTGGCTTGCCGTCAAATTCTTCATTGATAAATATGGCCGCAAAGAGGGAGGAGACGAGGAAACCATTCAAGCGCCAAAGGGTTGGCTGACGAAGACGTTCGGGTTCTTTTGGGCAACCGTTATCAGTGTGGAGCTAATGGATTTGGCGTTCTCCGTCGATAGTATCTTGACCGCCCTGGCCGTTTCTGACGAAGTTTGGGTCATCCTGCTCGGGGGCATGATCGGAATTCTGATGATGCGGGGCATCGCTACATTTTTTATCAGTTTGATGAACCGGGTGCCAGAGCTTGAAACAACGGCTTACGTATTGATTACCTTTATTGCGGTAAAAATGGGACTGACCCTAATCGATATCCATATTCCAAATGAAGTATTTATTGCTGTATTGGTGTTGGCTTTTGTTGCTACCTTTATCATTCATGCGATTCGCAAAAGGAGAGAGAGGTTTTCTCATTAACGGATAACCCTTCATACAATGGAGAATTCTAATGATAAAAAAGGGGTGCGTAGCTGAGATGAATATATTTAAGGGCAATAACAGCGAAGAGAAGGAGCAGCTTCAAGATATCCTTAAAAATTCAATTGAAATAGAAGAAGACTTAATGCGGACGTATTTGATCACTGCCGAACGGATCCATGATGATGATGAATTGAAGCGGCGGCTTGAAAATTTTGCCGAAGGAAATGCCAAACGGACAAAACAGTTAATCGACGAAATCAATGAAGAAAATGAATCGTAACAGAAAGGGCTCCAGAGGGGGGCCTTTTTTGGTTTATTCCTTAAATTACCTTCGTCTCGTGAAAAAACTGGAAATTTTAAATGGTCAAAAATGACAGCATCCATTATTGTTAAATTATAAGGAGTGGTATGGATGCGGAGTATCATCGGAATTATTTTGGTTGTGATCGGTTGGGCAGCGGTGGGAACCATTGCATGGCAGATTTATAAAAAACAAGAAATAAAGCCTAAGATATGGAAGGTTATTATTATCATTTTTATCGGTCTATTTTCGTTTTCGATTGATTGGCCGTTATTTGACCAGGTGATCAGAATCTCGATTTTGCCGCTCGGTGTCTGGATATTATTTTTACTTAGAGGAAGGCTTCCACAGTGGCCGTTTTATCGGAAATATGCTTGGTTGGGATTTTTTGCGAACTTTATCTTTTTGGCTGCTGGATTGCTGGCAATCGTGTGTAACCAGGCTGTATATCCCCAAAATCAGCTCTTAACCTATTTGGCAAACGTTGAGCAAGGATTCATTATTAACACCCATCCTGCAGCAGAGAATCTCAGTTTTGATAAAGAAAACGCCCCAAAGCTTCTGCTTAAAGGGAAGGAGAAGCTAGTCAGAAGCACCGATTGGTATGAGTTGTCAGAGACTAGTGAACGGTTCCCTTATCAGCTGATTGGTGCAAAGCCGAAGTTTGGCAGCAATCTATCAGCCATCATCTATGTTGAACAAGATGGCAAGGGACTGTTAATCCAAACGCCAAACCGACATTATTATTTTCGCTTAGACGAGTCCCTCTTAAAGGAGGGAAGCTAGGATGAGGAAAAAAATCATTCTTGCGGTTTTGGCTGTTATTGTCGTCCTGTCGGGGCTAATGGCATATTGGTTTTATTTTTCAAAACCTGCGAAGTTTCCGACAAATGAGCAGCTGATGAAACAAATGAATGAAGTATTTCCCGCAGCCGCAGCCGAAACGATACAGGACACGGTTACCATTGATGAGCGACATAAGGTAGTTCCGTTTATAACCAAGGAGAACCGCTATGGCATCAGCTATTGGGTCTGGTCCAAACATAAATGGAAGTCTGTTTATATTGATGATAGCGGCGAGCCGAGGCTCTGGAAGATTAACAGGAAAGATGCTTCCAGCTATCATTTGGTTTGGAATATCCATCCTAATGATGGGGTAAGCACTGTGAAATTTTATTTGATGAAGGATCGGAATTACCTATTTCAAGGTGGGGAACACTTTTATTTTCCAAAAATCCAGCTTGAACAGGCTGTTTCTCTGGAGAATAAATCATATGGAGTCATGGGACTGCCGAAGGACTGGGTTACAGTCGTTGATTCTCTTGGAAAAATCGAGGCAGCAAGAAGGGCAGATTTATGGTTCCAATCCCTGTTCCCGGCAAGAGACTTATTTTTCGGCTGGTTACCTTTAAACGGTGAAAATGAGGAAACCTTCCCAGAAAATTCAGTGAACGGACAATCCTATTCAGATGGCGATGAAATTATTGATTTTGTCCCGTTTGTAAACAAATCGGAACTCGAGTAATAAGCGAAAATTGCAATGTTGTGATTGAAACCCGGTAAGCTTTACTGTATGATATTGTTAACTTTTTTTCAGAATATTGAATCTCCCAAAAATGAAGCGGTTAGAAAAAATAATGGCATTATGTTTTTTGACAAATTTTTACAAAAGGAGGAATAGGATGAGTGAGGCGTTAGTATTGCAATCGGACTTTGGCATTAGTGATGGGGCTGTTAGCGCGATGTATGGGGTTGCCTATTCAGTTAACCGCTCCATCCGGATATTTGATTTAACCCATGATATTCCTCCATATAACATTTGGGAGGCATCCTACCGGCTCTTACAGACGATTGCCTATTGGCCGAGCGGGACTGTATTTGTGTCAGTCGTCGACCCTGGTGTTGGCTCCGAACGGCGCAGTATTGTCGTTAAAACAATCGAGGGAAAATATATTATTACACCGGATAATGGCACATTGACGCACATCAAGCATTTTATTGCCGAAGCACGGATTTTGGATGAAACCGCCAATCGGCTCCCGAACTCCGGAGAGTCGTATACATTCCATGGCCGGGACATTTATGCGTATACAGGTGCCCGTCTTGCCTCTGGTGTTATAACATTTGAGGAAGTTGGGCCTCAGGTTGAGGTTCAGTTAGTGGTCGAACTGCCGCTACCCCATGCTTACATTCAAGATAAAACAATCATTGGAATTATTGAAGTCCTAGATGTTCGGTTTGGAAATTTATGGACTAATATTCATCGTAATCTTCTAAAAGATGCCGACATCCAATATGGAGACAGACTGAAAGTAACCATTGGCAACGGCACGCGTCAGGTGTATGAAAACATTATGACATTTGGCCGCTCATTTGCCGACAGTATAGTAGGCGAACCGCTCGTTTATGTCAACTCATTAGACAATCTCGGCATCGCCATCAACCAAGGGTCTTTTGCCAGCGCCTACCATATCGGGTCCGGCGTCAATTGGACCATGACATTGAAAAAAGCTGAGAAGCAATATTTTTAATAAATGGTGTCTATAAATGGTGTCAGGCACCACTCGTGGGCATTTGTCCGTGCCGGGCGGACATAAAAAGATCGGTCCTTCTGTTTAGAAGGGCCTATTTTTGGTGAACGGAGTTACAAGATGGTCTTATAGAACTATCCGGGGTGGAGAATAATCCATAGATTATCGTATATACATGTAAGAATTTTCTAGTAAAATATATTTAGATAGTAGAAATATTTGAAATATTGATAGTATGTAAGTTTCCATGATAGGAAAGGAGTTTTTCAACTAATGAAGTCGAGTGAAGGGATCCTCAATGAATTGGATAGTCATCATCATGTGAGCCAGTTGGCCTCAATCGGTCAAATTGCTGCAGGCATAGCCCATGAAGTAAGAAATCCATTGACAGCGGTAAAAGGTTTTTTACAGCTTCTTCAACATGATCAAAAACAGGAATACGTTGAGATTGCCCATTCGGAACTGGACAATGCTTTGAAGACACTTAACAATCTTCTTCAAGTATCCAAACCTGATTTGGAGGATGAAGAATATCAGAGTATTTATTTATCAGTGGAACTTGAATCAATTATTAATCTCTTTCAAGATAAAATGTATGAAATAAAAGTAATAACTAACTTCAAGGATACAGACTCGGCCATCTACGGCAGAAAAAATCAATTTAAAAAAGCTTTCTTTAATTTAATTAAAAATGCCATAGAGGCCATGAATGGTGTGGGAACGCTCACACTGACGCATTGTGTGATTGGCCAAGAGGTAATGGTGACAATCAAGGATACTGGAGTGGGTATACCGGAGGAAAAACTTTCACTTTTGGGCACGCCTTTTTTTACGACAAAGGACGAGGGGACAGGAATGGGGCTTGCTCAAGTCTTTTCCGTCATTTACCAGCACGGAGGAAATATTACTATTGATAGCAGGGAAAATCAAGGAACGGAGTTTACAATTAGAGTACCGCAGCACCACAATAAATCACAACGTGTAGTGAGAAACGTGGATGTTCTTTATGAGGAGACCTATACAATTAAAGAATTTTTCCTGGAAAATCAAAAATTATTTGAAGACCGGTTGCTAACTGAGGCGACCAATGTAAGAGACAAAATTGAAGAGATACAAAATATCGGAAATATTAATCTATTAAGCAATGCCCATAGGCTTGTATTGTATGTAGTTGAGGGAATGGAACACGAATTAATCTCGTTTGCGAAGCAGGAGGGACGGGCCTGGGCAAGCCATTCCTTGACTCTCGCCTTCAAACTGGAGTGGATTCAGGCTATTAGAAGGACGCTATGGGATTTCTTATATAACTTTGACAAATTTAAGAACCTGGAAGCCGACCGTGTTGCCTTTTACTCTATGGAAAAAAGTATCAATGAATTGATAGACCAATTTCTTACCTATTTCTTTATCAACTACACCAAATATAAGGATGAGGAGCTCGATAAGCAAAGACAACTTGTTGAAAACTTGTCTGTTCCTATTATTCCAATTAATTCAGATATTTGCATTTTGCCGCTGATTGGAGCGATTGACGATATCCGAATTGAAACAATCCAAGATAAGGTGTTTACCGAAATTGAGAACCGGCAAATTCAAACATTAATCATTGACCTTTCCGGTGTTGCCTCAATCGGACAAGTAGGCGCAGATAACTTCATACGGATCATTGATGGTTTAACCATGATGGGCTGCACCACCATCCTGACGGGGATGCGTGCAGAAATAGTCAAAAAACTGATTGCCCAGGGAAATCAATTACTCAAAAGAGCTGTCTTTAAAGGAACACTACAGCTGGCATTGAATGATGTTGTCTTTAAGACAGAATCACTTGAATCAATCATAGAGAAATAAAGGGTGGCATAAGTCCGCCCTTTTTTGGTGCCATTTTTTTTGGTGTCGTTTTTGGTGTCAGGCACCAGCTATAGACATTTGTCCGTGCAGGGTGGACAATCAGCATCATCTTTCTTTGTCTCCCCTTAATATGTTGCTGCCGCTATTTTCAGATATAATAAAGAAAAAAGGTTGTGGGGGAATTGGCGGTGCTGGTTGCTGGGCAGAGGGATATGCAGTTGATGGACAGGTATACGATGGAAAATCTGGGCCTTCCGGGAATTGTGTTGATGGAAAATGCGGGGGCGCGGGTGGTGGAGGAAATTCTCGCTAGTTTCCCACACCAAACGCCGAGGGTTCTGGTGCTTGCAGGAGGTGGGAATAATGGCGGTGATGGATTTGTTATTGCCCGCAGGCTGATTGATTTGGGGGTGGAGGCACAGATCCTTTTGCTGGTAGACCCAATGCGTATCAGTGGGGATGCAAAGATCCATTACGATGTTTACATAAATCGGAAGCTGCCTATCTTTTATTTAGATGAACCCTCGATGAAAGAAATAAACGCAAGACTGGATTGGGCAGATATTATTGTTGATGCTCTTTTGGGGACAGGGGTAAAAGGACCGGTGCGGGAACCTCTCAGCCAAGTAATTTCGCTCGTCAATGAATACAAAGGCAATAAACTCATCCTTTCAGTCGACATCCCTTCTGGTGTCAGCAGTGATACGGGGCAAGTCGATGGAGTCGCCATCAAAGCGGACAAAACGATTACCTTTGTTTTCCCGAAAAAAGGGTTCTTTTTCAACCAGGGTCCAAGCTATATCGGAGAGTGGAAGGCGGTCGATATATCTGTGCCTCCAGCCGTAGCGGCAAACTTGGGGCTCGACCTGCCGAAATTGATTACTGAGGATGCTGTGAAAAATTCTATTCCCAAAAGACCCGCCACTGGTCATAAAGGAACGTTCGGCCATGTACTAGTCGTTGGCGGTTCTCGTCCTTATGTTGGGGCTCCTATTTATTCAGTAAAAGCAGCGCTCCATTCCGGTGCTGGGTTGGTGACATTGGCAGTACCAGAAGGGATTTATCCTATGGCAGCGGCCCAATGTTCGGAGGCGTTGTTTTTGCCATTGCCAGAAGAAAACGGTCATATTGCCGAAAGGGCGATCAACCAAATTTCATCTACACTCCCGCAATTTGATTGTGTGGCGGTTGGGCCGGGGCTGGGCAGGTTCCCGGGCGGTGAAGAGTGGCTCAAACAATTGCTGAGCACTTTGACTGGTCAAGCGGTCGTAGTAGACGCTGATGCCCTATATTTGGTTCGGAGCAACTTGGAACAGGTGCGAACCTGTAAAGGCCCAGTTATTTTTACCCCGCACCCAGGAGAAATGGCGAGATTGATTAATAAGACGGTTAAAGAAGTAGAAGCCGACAGGCTGGGTATAGCAACAACCTTTGCAAAGGAAAACAATATCTACTTGCTGTTAAAGGGTCATCGCACCGTGATTGCCGGGCCAGATGGTGAGGTATACATCAACCCTCACGGCCATGATGCCCTAGGCAAAGGCGGCAGCGGCGATGTACTGACGGGGCTAATTGCTTCCTTCCTTGCTCAAGGTGCATCACCGATGAATGCAGTAATCTCGGCAAGCTACTTGCATGCCCGGGCAGGTGAAGAAAAAGCCAAAACATTGTCAAACTACGGGGTTATGCCCTTAGATATCATAGATGGAGTGAAAGAGCTGTTAAGAGAGTCCATCTGATTTGGCAGGGCTCATTTTTATAATTGATAAGCGCATCCCTGCGTGTTTTTTTCCAAAAATGGCTCATACTACTACGGGTGATGAAAATGGGATGCCAATCAAATGATGAATTAAAAGTGTTTGTCGATGAAGCAAGAACAGTAACAAAACACGGTAAGGTTGCTAATTACATACCTGCCCTAGGAAAGGCGGATCCGGACGATTTATCGATTGCCGTGCACTATCCTGATGGAAAGTGTTTTTCTGCAGGTGATATTGAGGGAAAAATAACCCTGCAAAGCATTTCCAAAGTTATTGCTCTGGCGTTGGTTTTAATGGACCGCGGCCGGGACGAAGTTTTTAAGCGAGTTGGGATGGAGCCTACCGGCGACCCATTCAATTCAATTGCAAAATTGGAAACCATGGCCCCTGCGAAACCGCTGAATCCGATGATTAATGCCGGTGCGTTGGTAGTAACCCATTTAATAAAAGGGGAAACGGTCGATGAGCGATTTGGAAGGCTGGTTGATTTTGTCCGAGGATTAGCGGGCGACTCGGCGATTAGTTTTAATGAAGAGGTGGCCCGTTCCGAATTGGAAACAGCCAATTTAAACAGGTCCTTATGTTATTTTTTAAAGCAGCATCATATCATTGAAGAAGACGTGGAGCAACTGTTGGATTTATACACAAAGCAGTGTGCGATTGAAATGGACTGTCTCGGGCTGGCGCGGATTGGCCTTGTGTTTGCGATGAACGGCAAGGACCCGGAAAGCGGTAAGCAAATGATGCCGGTGGATGTGGCCAGAATTTGCAAAACGTTTATGGTGACTTGCGGGATGTATAACGCATCCGGAGAATTCGCGATTAAAGTCGGCATTCCGGCAAAAAGCGGTGTATCCGGCGGGATTATGGGAGCGGTTCCGGGAAAAGCCGGCATCGGCATTTTCGGCCCTGCGCTAGACGAAAAAGGCAACAGCATTGCTGGCATCAAGCTGTTGGAGCTTTTATCGAAACAATATAAGTTGAGTATGTTTTAACGGGCAGCCAAACGTCTACGGGCTGCTCTTTTTCCGTTGTTAATGGAAAAGCATGCTATAATTGAACTATAAATCTATTTTTCTAATAACCTTATTTTTCAAAAAAATGAAGAGGAGATGAGGATCATGGGGTTATTAAGAAAAGGCATTAGCATTCTGCACTTTGATGAACAGTATTTTTGCCAAAATAAACTGCTCCAGGCCGAGCATGAAAATCTTGATTTCAGAAAAATAAACCACGTGAACCTATATTGCGAAAACAGATCACTGCGCCAAATCGAAGTAGGTCTAAAAAACCGCGGCCAAAAAGGAATTACCTTCATTGGCAACGGGAATTACCACTATGTTTCTTTTTTGTTATTAAAAGAACTAACCAACCCCTTTACACTTGTATTATTCGACAACCATCCCGACCTGGGGTCGACACAACCCCTAGATGAATCATTGCTTTCGTGCGGCACATGGGTGTCTTATGCCCTGAAACAATTGCCATTATTGCAGCGAGTTGTCATAATCGGTCCAACCACCTTCATGAATCATTGCCCTAACAGCCCTCGTGTGGTCATCTTTCCATTTGATGGCAGACACCAATACTCAATAAAATCCATTCTTTCAACCATTCATACCAAAAATGTATATGTTAGTATAGATAAAGACGTACTCTGCGGAACAGATGTCACGACGAACTGGGACCAGGGCATCATGACGACCGATATACTGACAGAATATTTAGAGGTCCTGCTAAAACAAAAGCAGGTGGAGGGGATTGATATTTGCGGTGAAGCCCAGATTTCTTCTGTAAATGCCTTTCTGCCATACTATCAAACTTTGATTAGAAAGAACGAACGAGTAAACCTGAAAATACTGGAGACCTGCTTGAATAACGGGTATCAACAAACCCAAAGTATTTCATAATGGTTAACAAAACATGAACATAAGAAAGAGGAGATCACTGTGACAAAATTTGGAGTAATCGGACTCGGCGATATTGCCCAAAAGGCGTATTTGCCGGTATATGGGGCCATTAAAGATGTGGAATTTCATTTTTATACAAGAAATCAAGAGAAACTGAGGGAAATAGCGGATCAATATCGGTTTGAGCATATCCATTCAAGTCTTGATGCGTTAATTAACAGCGGAATCACCGCAGCCTTTGTCCATTCTTCCACCGCCTCCCACGAGGACATTGTCGAGTTATTGTTAAATCATAATATTCACGTGTTTGTCGATAAGCCGATCACTGACTATTATGAAGGGGCAAAGCGCCTGGTCCAATTGGCGGAAGCAAAAGGCCTTATCCTGATGGCTGGGTTTAATCGCCGATATGCACCATCCTATAACCAATTGAAAGAGGTGGCGAACCCCAATCTTGTTTTAGTTCAGAAAAACCGCCACAACCTCCCGGGCAAGCCAAGAACGTTTATTTTCGATGACTTCATCCATGTGGTCGACACGATGCGATATTTGTTTCCGCATCCGGTGGACAATCTCCTTGTAAATGCTAGAATGGAGAACGGCATGCTGTACCATGTTGTTATTCAATTTGTTGCAAAGACCGGTGAGACGGCCATCGGCATCATGAACCGGGATATTGGGACAACTGAAGAAATCGCCCAAGTTATGGGGCCGCTTGAGAAACGCACCGTCTACAATGTTTCGGAACTGGTCATTTCCAAAGGGATGGACACGATTGCAGCCCGGGGAAGTGACTGGGAACCAACCTTGGTGAAACGCGGATTCCAACAAATGGTCGCAGACTTTATTGGAGCGGTCAGAACCAATTCCAAACCGCAAATAACGGCACTCGATGCCCTTGAAACCCATGAAATTTGTGAAAAAATAATCAGCATGCTGCAGCGGAATTAATACTCTAAAAATGTGCGGGATTTGTAAAAACTCTTCCATTATAATGAAGTTTTTCATGCTATCGTTTAGATAGGTAGGAGAATCGGAAGGGGGTTTTACAACATGGGTGCCCGCTTAATTGAACCGAATACAGGTCCAAATATTCAAAAGGAAAAAGAAATTGTCAAAGAGATGATCGGGATATTTTGTCGCAGAAAACATAAGCATGTAAATGGGCTCCGTTCAAATGGGTTATGCAAGGACTGTCAGGATTTAAAACACTATGCCCATATGAGACTGACGTTCTGCCGCTTTGGCGAGAACAAAACAGCCTGTTCCAACTGTAAAGTCCATTGTTACAAACAAAAATACCGTGAGAAAATGAAGGATGTCATGCGCTACTCGGGGCCGTGGATGATGCTTTATCATCCTGTCTATGCGGTCAAGCATTTATTGAACGGCAAGTTTAAATAACGAAAAAGGTGCTTATCTCCCGGGAGACAGCACCTTTTTATAGGATAAGCACTTCATAAGAAAAGTGCCTTTTGTCATTCTAGTTTGCTTTAGCTAAGCGTTCTTCCGTTACATTCTCTTCGTCTTCACCAAGCATTTTCACAAGCTTCTTGGAAAGTGCGAGCAGTACTAATCCGAGTATGATAACGGCGATACCAATCACGGAAAATACTTCAAAGTAGCCCATGCTTGAAGTAAACGCACCTAATTGTCCGGCAAGGATATTCGCTACAAAGGAGCTTGCCATCCAAACGGCCATTAATAAAGAAGCGAATTTTACAGGTGCATATTTACTGACAAATGAAAGTCCCACCGGTGACAAGAACAGCTCACCAATCGTATGGAGCAGATAGGTGAAAATGATAAACATGACATTTGCTTTTGTGACAATATTGTTTTCATCGCTGCCTGTTTGCATGATGGCAAATAATAAGACGATAAAACCTGCACCTAATAGCATCATCCCGATTGCCATTTTTGTCGGAACTGGCAAGTCCCCGCGCTTTGTATTTGAAAGTTTTACCCAAAGCATGGAAACAACTGGTGCCAATAAGATGATAAATAACGGGTTAACCGATTGGAACCAAGAGGTTGGGATTTCCCAGCCAAACAGGGTACGGTCAACAAATTTGTCTGTATAAATGCTTAATGCGCCGCCGGCTTGTTCAAATCCTGCCCAGAAGAAGACGACAAATGCTGCCAAGATGAAGATAACAGTGGTTCTATGTTTCTCAACTTTGGAAAGTGTTTGGTTCTGTGTCGCACCGGTTCCAGTAACCTGTGGTTTTCCAACTGGTTTTTTGCCAATATCTCCTAAGAACCGATTGCCAAGTACGTTAAATAAAATTTGTCCAATGATCATACCGATAGCAGATGCAAGGAAGCCGTATTTATAACCATACTGGATCACACCGTTTGTCGTTACGGCAAACCATTTATCCGTAATCGCACCGATTACTAACGGGGCAAAGAATGCTCCGGTGTTAATCCCCATATAGAAGATTGTAAATGCAGCATCACGGCGTTTGTCTTTTGCACCATAAAGCTCACCGACAATCGTTGAAATATTTGGTTTAAAGAATCCATTCCCGATAATCAGCAATCCAAGGCCGATATAGACGGCCGTAAAGCTTTGATTAGAAAACAGGACGATGTTCCCGAGGGCCATCGTAATACCGCCAATGGTGATCGCAAGTCTTTGACCCAAATATCTGTCAGACAAATAACCGCCGATTAATGGTGTAAAGTATACTGCCCCAGTAAAAAATCCATATAGCATCAGGGCTTTGCTTTCATTCATGCCCAATCCGCCGCTAATCAAAGATTTTGTTAGATAGAGAATGAGGATCGCCCTCATTCCATAGTAGCTGAAACGTTCCCACATTTCTGTCATAAATAACAGGTACAACCCAGGTGGGTGCTTTTTGGATTGATTTGACTTTATTGTTGCATCCATATTCCTTCCTCCTTGTTGGAGATTATTATTTTAGTATAATTATCTTAATTTAAAAATTATTAAATCGTCAATAAATTTACGAGAAGAACCAAGATTGAAAAGATTCATAATAGGTGTGAAATTAAAGGGAAGACTTAGAAGAATGGGGATTAACCTTAGCGGAGTTGGAATACATCTGTATTGTACCCAACATTTACTATATCAAAATATCTTATGGTTGAAAAATAAAAAGAGGCTGTAAACCAGCCTCTTTTTCCGAAAATTTTTAGCGAATTCCTTTCATGTAGCCCTGAATCTTTGGTGCAAGCATTAATAGGATTACTCCAAGTACTAAGGATGCACCGCCGATAATGCCGAAGTAAGCCATTTCGGTTTCAGGAGTATAGAATTTAACGATCTGTGCGTTAATCGCTTGAGCGGCAGCACTCGACAAGAACCATAAGCTCATCGTTTGCGCTGAGAAAGCAGCCGGAGCAAGTTTGGTTGTCGCAGATAGTCCAACTGGTGACAGACACAATTCACCAAGCACAACAATTAAATAGCTTAGCACTAACCATAATGGGTTAACTAATGAATCTGTTCCGCCAAAGTATGCAGGGAGCAGAATAACGATAAAAGATAATCCAGCGAACAATAATGCTAATGAGAACTTTTGCGGAATGGTCGGTTCATATTTCCCAAGCTTCATCCAAAGCCATGCAAAAAATGGCGCTAACGCGATGATGAATAACGGGTTAAGTGATTGGAACCACGCTGGAGAAAGCTTGATTCCTGCAAAATTTAATTGTGTCCGTGTATCGGCATAACTCGCTAAGATGGTTGAGCCTTGCTCTTGAATTGCCCAGAACATTACAGAGGCGATGAACAGCGGAATATAGGCAATTAACCGAGACCGTTCCACGGATGTTGTTTTCTTGCTTCGGTACATCACGACAAAATATGCAGTAGGAATTAAAATACCAAGAATACCTATCAGATTGACAAATGTTCCAAAAGTTAAATATCCAGTAGAAATCGTAATCGCTGCAAGAATGGCCAGTACAATGACTGCTCCTACAATGATCGTAATTACCTTTTTCTTTTCAGCAGGCGACATCGGATTGGCAACTGTGGTACCCGCAAGTCCGAGGTTCTTTTTCTTGGTTACAAGGAACATAACCAACCCGACAAACATACCGACAGCGGCCACGCCAAAGCCTAAATGGAAACTTGTATCCATTAGGGATCCGACGATTAATGGCGCAAGGAAGCCACCAAGATTGATACCCATGTAAAAAATACTAAAACCTGCGTCACGGCGGTTGTCGTTTTCAGCGTACAAATCACCAACAACGGTGGAAACGTTTGGTTTCAGTAGTCCTGTACCAAGGACAATCAATACCATTGAAACGAAGAATAAGGCCACGGTTCCCGGAATCGCCAGGGCGATATGACCGAGCATAATTAAAACCCCGCCATAGAATACCGCTTTCGATGTACCGAATACCCGGTCAGCCAGCCATCCGCCGATAATCCCCGACATGTAAACGAGTGATCCGTAAATCGACATGATGGAAAGGGCCAGGGTCTTGTCCATGCCAAGGCCACCCTTGGATACTTCATAATACATATAGAATACAAGGATCGCTCTCATCCCATAATAAGAGAAACGCTCCCAGAATTCAGTAAAGAACAGTGTGGATAGACCTTTTGGGTGCCCGAAAAATCCCTTTTGAGGCACACTGTCCACAATTGTCTGCTTATTCAAATTTGCCATAAAGTTACCTCCCTTTTATTATTCTATAATACTTTTATTGTTTAGAATCGTCAAAAACTTTTTCTGGAAAACAATTCACAATAATGGACAAACCTTGATGTTATTATGTTTTATGGTATTACTTCGAAAAAAGAAAGTTATTTTAAAATAGTGGGCAAATTCAAATTTTTCATACAAAAAGCCCTTGGAAGGGGCTTTTAAAGTAATTCGATAATTACTCTACTTTGACCTAGCTGGTCCTCTGGAATAATGATGGATTGGCATTGGCTGCTTTTTAAATAACTGTATATGATTTGCGCTTCGTCCAAATCATCTCGTGTAACTTGTAGGTCTGGTTCATTATTTTTGAACCAATGAGTCATTTGGGCTGCCATTTCTGAAGAATGATCTTGTTCACGGCGGTATTTTTTTGAGAAAAGAACTTTATTCCCTTTGATTAAAAAGAACTTAAAGGCCGTTTCATCCAAGTCCTCAATAACAGCGATATTTTGGTTTGCTTCGGTAAATTCAATGACCCGCTCTTTGTACAAAAGGAAGTTGAGAACCTCAAGATTATCTCTTATTTTTGCGGCCGTTTCAAAATCACATTGTTGGGCGGCAGTTTGCATTTTTTGTTCTATTTCTTCAAGAATACTGGTATCAGTGCCTTCAAACATGGCAATGATTCTTTCCATGATTCTGTTGTATTCATTTAATGCAGGACCGCCAAGGCAAACGCCGATGCACAGGCCAATTGCGTAGTTCAAACAAGGCGTGTTTTTGTTTGAACTTTTGCAGCAGTTGATTTTAAAGATATCCTTTATGCCTTCAATCGCTTTTTCCACGGTGTATTTGTTGACAAATGGACCGAAATGAAGATTTCCATCTATTGGCGTGTCTGTCAGAGCGAGCGTGCGCAGCCCATTATTCATTATTACCGTTATATAGGTATAGGACTTGGGGTTTTTCATTTTTCGATTAAAATAAGGCTTAATTTCCTTGATTAATCGACATTCAAGCATAAACGCTTCAAATTCAGTGTCAGTGTTGATGATATCGATATCGTGTATTGTGTTTATCAGCTTTTTAATCTTCGGCGAGTGGCCCTTTGAATGATAAAAGTACGACTGCACCCGTTTCTTTAGATTTTTGGCTTTCCCGACATAGATAATCGTATGGTGGCGATCCTTCATGAGATAAACGCCGGGAGATGAGGGAAGATTTTTTACTTTATCCTTTAAATCCAATTGTGGCCCACTCCCTTCTTATATTCTAGTTTAGCATATCAGTCTATACGGTAGGGGGTTGGGTTATTATCATTGTGTTAGATTACAGAGTTGATTTTTTGACCGTAAAGGTGGAATGGAAGTATCTGCATTATAAAAGAGGGGATTATTTTACCCGAGAAGGAGGTCAAAGGGGAGTCAACGGTAAAAAAGAAGCGGTTATTTTACCCGAGAAGGAGGTCAAAGAGGAGTCAACGGTAAAAAAGAAACGATTATTTTACCCGAGAAGGAGGTCAAAGAGGAGTCAACGGTAAAAAAGAAGCGGTTATTTTACCCGAGAAGGAGGTCAAAGGGGAGTCAACGGTAAAAAAGAAGCGATTATTTTACCCGAGAAGGAGTTCGAGGAGTGTCATCGGTAAAAAAAGCCCGGCATCACATTAAATTATGATACCGAGACTCAAGGGAAAATTACTCTTTTAATATAAAATAACGATACTTAGTATTTCCGATTGATTCACAGTTTTGTAATAAAATTCTTCTAATCGTCTTTCGAGACACCATTCCGCCACACCACTCATGAACCAGACTTGTCGGTATCTTCATCCCCGGAAAAAGCATCACCAACTCCCGAACACCCCTCAAGACAGCAGCCTCTACAGCTTCCTCAGCTCCGCAATCCGCACAAACCAGTTTATCACCCTTCATAAATGTCGAGAGTCGATGGCACAAACAACAAAGCATACCCTTTGCCATCCCCCCAATATCATAAGTAGGATATCTAGCAAATGGCGAGTCCACCAAATCCAGTGAAACAAGTAGATCGGCTAGCTTTTCGTGGCCTTCATTAAGTCTGGAATACTCATTATTTAATTTTTTCAAAAAACGTTTTACTTGCGACGGGAGTATTATACATTCATTTTGAGGTGCATATAAAGTGAATTCGGGGTTTATAAAAACAAGGTATGATTCGATATTGTAATGGATTCCATATTGTTGGAGTAATTGGCGGTATAGGCTGTCTGCACGTTTTAACTGGCCCAACGGGTGTTTAGATATTTATCCGCTTTCCTAAAACGACCATCGGTGTCGTAGTGGTAGTCGCCTTCGAAGTTTTTCACATCGATGAGGTAAATTTTCCTCTCAAAAATCATATTCTTATCGATTTGAAAAGTGCTGTCGCCGGATTTGAGCCACAGGCCGTTGATCATCCAGCATTTCTTATGAAGCATCTCGTCGGTCAGTGAATCAAAATTCACTTCGCCAGCAAAGCCCTTTTCTATTTTCCACTTTTCGTCTTCTAGTACATTCATTCTGGCATTCAACGACCGGGACATCAATAATTCTTTCGGCATAAGCCGCGGTTTCTTAATCATAGTCCACCATCCTTTTTAATAGAATTCCACCTTAATTCTACAAAATTCTTCCTCTATATTTGGTGAAGTGTGTGAATTTTTTGTTAACAATCGTCAGTTTGGTAATAAGAGTCAGTCATATTGTTGAAAAAATAAAAAATATGTATGAATTTGATAAACGATATTATTTGAAACCGTTTACATACTATCTGATAATTTAACTTGTAAACTATTATTATTAAGGAGGTATAAAATGCTTAAAAAATCTGTTCTAGTAACCCTGCTAGCCGCCACTCTGGCTTTCCCAATGGCAACGACAGAAGCAGCAAAACCGGAAAATCAGGCTAACCCTGAAAAAATAGTCCAAGCCAGAATTCCGTATTTTGTGAATGAGTCGAAGCTGCCTTTTGATAGTTTGCCAGGTTATGAGACAGACCGCTATTGGGGCGTACATAATGGAGCGGGCTATCGAATCGAGGTTCCTAAGAATTGGAACGGTGAATTGGTTCTTTATGCGCATGGGTATCGTGGGCAGGGGTTGGAGTTAACGGTAAGCAATCCAACGAACTTACGTGAACACCTAATCAAAAGTGGGTATGCCTGGGCAGCCTCGAGTTATAGCACGAATGGATATGATGTGGCGCAAGGGGTTAAAGACACTCACTCGTTAGGAACTTTCTTTAATGGTAAAGTAGGAAAGCCAAAAAGGGTATATATAACAGGCCATTCCATGGGCGGCCATGTTACCGCTGTTCTTGCGGAGCAGTATCCGAAGGCCTATGACGGCGCGTTCCCAATGTGCGGAGTAACTGGGGATACGGAGCTGTTTGATTATTTTGCAAGCTATAACATTGTTGCGCAGGCACTTGTTGGCATTGAAAAAGAAAAGCAACAGTTCCCAGCAAGTTCCACCTATGCAACAGAGACAGTCCCGACTATTATGGCAAAAATGGAATTCCAAAATGGAATCCTAAATCAAAACATTTTATATAACAAACTAAAAGCTGTCACCGAGAACATGTCTGGCGGGGATCGCCCATTATTTGACTTAGCTTTCGAAAACTATAAGAGTTTCTTGCTTGGTCAACATACCACAGCCCCTGGCTACGGTGTGGCGCCTGGTAATATAGTCAATACAACTGATATGGTTTACCAGTTGGATAATGACCCAGCATTATCCCCTGAAGAAAAGGCATTAAATGAGTCCGTCATACGTGTTGCAGCTGATCCTTCATCGAAACAGCAAGGGTTAACAGGGGTACCAAAGGTGACTGGTAATATTAAAATTCCAGTACTTGCGATGCATAATATTGGCGACCTGTTTGTTCCATTCAGTATGGAGCAAATCTACGCCGAAAGAATAGCGGAGAAGGGCAACTCTGACCTCTTCGTTCCAAGAGCTATTAGGGACATTCAGCATTGTGGATTTAATAAACAGGAGGAGGTAGAAGGATTCTCCGATCTTGTTAAATGGGTGGAAGAAGGGGTTAAGCCTAAAGGGGATGACATCCTGAATCCCGCAGTAGTGGCAGATCCGAATTTTGGTAAACAGTTTACAAGAGGTCTCCGTTTTTACGACAGATAATACTCAAAAAAGTCTCTTAGAATCTCTCTAAGAGACTTTTTTTGAAAAATAAAAACCAGACCGCTCCCAGGCAATCTGGCACAAAACTCAAGGATACCTTTTATATAAAGCAATCAACAAAACCAGCATCACGATGTCCAGGCGTGCATTAAAGGCAAACTGCAAGATCCCCGAGCTTAGCAGCGGCAGTTTGGTTAACAGGATCGCGGCAATTATAATCGCGATTAAAGGGATAACCGCATTTTTGACATATTTATTTGCCAGAATCAACGCTCCGCAGCCGATTTCCAGGAGGATGACGATTTTTAGCATCAACTCGGGATAAGGGAGTCCGATGTTCATAAAATGATTGGCCAAGTCGGCATTCAGTAATTTCATTAGTCCAGAAACAATAAAAACAAAAGCTACTGTATAACGAATCAAATTTATGGTTGAAAAAGAAGTTTTCACGTTTGTCCCAGCCTCCTTTATAAACTCTATGCAGCAAGGGGGACAAACAATGACTATAAAAATTGGAAAAGCTTTCCTCCAGAACTCAGGCGTCATCGGGAAAAACAAAAATTGAAGGAGCCATCCTTGTGGGAACTCGCAGCGCCAAAATAACAGAAAAAAGACAGGTTCACAAAAACCTGCCGAGATCCAATTACCTACCCGCCGACCAGCTTCTTCTCTGGTTTCTGGTCGGTAATCAATCCGTCATAGTCGGTGAAATAAAAATCAATTGGCGGCATGCCATCGAGGTAATGGCCTTGCAGCAGCTGGTGGTAGTTGACCCGGTATTGCGGATCGTATGGCCGGATCGGGTATATTTTGTTTACTTTATAGAACAAATTGACCGCTATTTGAACCTTATCTAGGAGGGGTGGGATGTCCTTTTCCATCTCCTCGTAAATAGTGAATGTCTCTTTTGACATATAAAACGGCCGATTGGGAACACCGCCAAGATACGGTGCCAGTTGTTCGGAATCAATGCTATAGTCATCTTTTATTAAAATCGTTCGATTAATCCCTTTTGGCAGATCGGCTGCGAATAGGCGAACCGCTTCGCGGATATCGGAAATGGTTACGCTTATAATAGGCCAGTGCCCGGTTTCAGGCTTTTTCTTTACTCCGATTTTCACTGGTGGAATTTTGCCTTTCTCTCCATGGGTGCCAAGGTATTTTAACATCATCACGTAGCCAACCAAACTTCCAATGGCAATTCCTAAAAAGATCCCAATAATCGTGAAACCCGGATAAATTTCCAACTGTGCATCCAATTTTGTCCCCAACTGATAGCCGCCGTAAATCGATAAAGCCAGGGCGATACCCACCATCAGGTGGAGCGACAAGGTTTGCACCAGAAAGTTTATAAACGCCTGGAAATTTGTTTCGGTGCTAGTATTCAGCGTAGCTAGGAATCTGCTCACATCCGTCTTCAATTCTTCTGAAATCGGGAGCCCCTCCATAAAATTCTCGACGATATGAGATGTACCTTCAGGATTATTTTTCAATGTATAGGCAAACTTTTCAAGATTCCCTTTCGTATATTGGACATAGACCCATTTCGGTTCGTTATCAATGACGATTTTTTCGATTAACTTCCCGTGTTCTTTGACGAACTCGTACTTCATGATGCGCCACGTCCTTTCAACGCCCGACGTTCGTTTTCATAGGCTTCTGTTCGGATGGTGAAGGCTTCTTTTCTAGCTGCTTTTACTATTATGTTCGCTTCCTCGCGAGCTTTCGCTATGATTTGCTTGGCATCCTGCGTCGCTTTTTCCGTCATTTCCCGTTGCTTCAACAGTTCTGCCTCTGCTTCGTGTTTGTAAGTTTCCGCCAGATTAAGCTGGTTATCGATCGATTCTCTTCGACTTTCCATCGCGCCCACGAGTTTGGAGAGAAACTTTTGCTTAAGGATCCAAATTAACGCGGTAAAGATGACAGCTTGAAAAATCATCGTCCCCAATGATACCGGCATCCCGAAAATTTCAAATTCCCCCATTTTTCACACCTCCTACCCTTACGTGGTGGCCTCATTTACCCGTTGACCAATATAAACCATAAACAGCGTTACGAAAATGTACGCCTGAATTGCTCCGATGAACAGGCAAAATACCTGCCAAATCATCATTGGAATCGCGGCAAGCAGACTGGACCCGATGCCAATAAAGATGCCGGATTGAAATCCTTTCATAGCGGCAGCGGCGAGAATGCCGAGCATCACTTCCCCGGCATAAATATTCCCAAATAATCGGAGCCCGAGAGTAAGCGTCGTACAAAACTGCTCCAAAATGTTAATCGCGAACAGGGCCTTAAATGGTTTGAAAAAGCTCAGGAAGTAATTTTTAAGCCCATGGAGGCGGATGTGGATGAAATGGGTGTAGACAATCATCATAATCGCAAGCGTCATCGTGACATGGGCATCGGCAGTTGGCGATTTCCACCATGTGGCATGGTCTGCTCCCGCGATGAAGGAGAAGGGGACGCCCATAATATTGGCGATGAACAAATAGAGAATCAGTCCCACACCCCCGGCAAGAATGAACATATTGTCTTTTCTTCCCATGGAGTTCACCATGATATTTTGGACAAATTCGATCACCCATTCCAAAAGGTTCTGCATTTTGCCGGGTTTTTTTGCCGTTATGTGCCGTGTGCAGGCATACGCGAATACGAGAACTACAAGGGCGGCAATGGTGCTGGTAATAATAATAGAGAGGTCGAAGGTTAACCCAAAGATTTGCACGAGAGGACGAGTGGCATGCATAGAAATCCCTCCTTTCTGAATAAATTTGCTGCCAGAAAGTAACGGGGAGTAGAGTTGGAGAATGTGATATCCTATAGTTCAATTGTACTACTATTTTTTGTGAAAAGGTATACATAAACAATTAATAAATTTAAAATTCTGAATTTTAAAGTTTCCACTATTAAAATAAGGGGGATAGTAGGATTGGTGTCAGGCACCACTCGTGGACATTTGTCTTCGTGGGGTGGACAGCCGCCCTCTTTGGTTACTTCCAAAAAAATAGGCATACTAGTTGTTGACTTTGACGTTGCGTAAAGGTGTATTGTTGTGATTGAGGAGGTGAACAGCATGGAGTATACGGTTCAGAAGCTTGCCAGTTTGGCGGGGGTGAGCGCGAGGACACTAAGATACTATGATGAAATGGGGATTCTTAAGCCGGCAAGGATCAATTCGTCAGGGTATCGGATTTATGGTCAACAGGAAGTGGATCGTCTGCAGCAAATCCTCTTCTACCGGGAATTAGGTTTAAGCCTTGACCATATTAAAACTATCGTGACCGATCCCCTCTTTGACGGCAACAAAGCGCTCAAGGAACATCGCCAGCAGCTCCTCGTAAAACGAAAGCAATTGGATCAATTGATTGCCAATGTCGAAAAGACCATAGCGGCGACAGAAGGGAGAATGAACATGTCAAATAAAGAGAAATTTGAAGGCTTCAAGAAAAAGCTGATAGAGGATAACGAGAATAAGTACGGTAAGGAAGTTCGAGAGAAATACGGGGACGAAAAAGTGGACCAATCCAATGCCAAGCTCATGAACATGACGCAGGAGCAATATGAGGAAGTGACAACGTTAACAGAACGAGTAACACAAACTCTTGCAGAAGCATTTAAAACAGGTGACCCTGCAGGAGAATTGGCACAAAAAGCGGCTGACCTTCACAAAAAATGGCTCACCTATTATTGGAAAGAATATAGTAAAGAGGCACACGCAGGACTTGCACAAATGTATGTAGATGACGAACGGTTCACTGCCTATTACGACAAGGAACAACCGGGAACTGCTGAATTCCTGCGGGATGCGATTCTCATTTATACAGGTCAAAAGCAATAAAAGGAACAAGGTGCCTGACCCCCATAACGGGTGTCAGGCGCCTTTTTACATTTTTAGACAAAACATCCTAATTTTCTCATACAAATTTCTACAATATTCTCACCATGGTATATGCCATAATGGTCATAATATTGAATAAATTTTAATCATTTCGAAATGTAAAACAATAGTTGGTTACTAGAATCGAAAGTAAGAAGGTGTAAGCAATATGGACAAACAATCAATCCTGCAAATAAATGATTTGAAAGTATCCTTCCAATCGGGAAAAAGGCTGCTCCCGGCAGTAGATGGAATCAGCTTCGAACTAAAAGAAGGAGAGATTCTGGGGATTGTCGGCGAATCCGGAAGCGGCAAAAGCGTGACATCACTGGCAGCCATGGGCCTGATCCCTTCACCGCCCGGAAAAATAGAAAAGGGAGAAATAATTTTTGAAGGGAAAAACCTCACCCATATCTCAGAAAAAGAATGGAGAAAAATTCGTGGCAATCAGGTCTCGATGATTTTTCAGGAACCGATGACCTCGTTAAACCCGTTGTTTACAATTGGCAATCAGCTCAGTGAAGCCATCCGATTACATACAAACCTCTCCAAAAGAGAGGCAAAAGTTCGCAGTATAGAATTACTTAAACTGGTTGGAATCCCGAGGGCAGAAGGGATCCTAACTGAGCATCCGCACCAGCTGTCCGGTGGCATGCGGCAGCGGGTGATGATTGCGATGGCGATGGCGTGCAATCCGAGGGTGCTGATTGCGGACGAGCCAACAACGGCGCTTGATGTGACGATACAGGCGCAAATCCTCGCCTTAATGAAAGACTTAAATAAAAAAACGAACACCTCCATCATATTAATTACCCATGATTTGGGGGTTGTCGCGGAAATTTGTGAGCGCGTCATTGTCATGTACGCCGGCCAAATTGTCGAGCAGGGGGACGTTCGAAAAATCCTAAAAGACCCGCAGCATCCTTATACAAAGGGATTGTTGAAATCGGTTCCAGACTTAAGAGGCAAGAAGGAACGGTTATACAGTATTCCCGGCACGGTGCCTGTACCGGGAACGATCCAACAGGGCTGCCGCTTTGCGGCACGATGCGCAGACCGCTTTGAAAAGTGCCACGTGGCCACACCCGATTTATATCATTCGGAAAAAGATGGACACGAAGTCCGCTGTTTCCTGCACACCATGAAGGAAGGGAGTGAACACCATGCCAGAGTTACTTCTTGAAGTGAATGGCTTGAAAAAATACTTTCCGATCACAAGTGGCCTGTTTGGCAAAAAAACGGGTGAGGTCAAGGCGGTCGATGATGTTTCCTTTTACGTGAAAAAAGGCGAGACTCTGGGAATCGTAGGAGAGTCCGGCTGCGGAAAATCAACGACTGGCCGGCTGCTCATGCGGTTAATCGAAGCCAGTGACGGGAGAATTATTTTTGAAGATAAAGAGATTACGAAAATGTCGAAGCATGAGCTGCGAAAAATCCGCCGCGATATCCAGATGGTGTTCCAGGACCCATATGCCTCGCTCAATCCCCGGCATTCTGTTGAGCAAATTCTCGAAGAGCCGCTGATTGTTCATGGAATCGGGACAAAGGAGGAACGGCAAAAACGGGTTAAAGAGATGCTAGAGGTTGTCGGCTTAAGCAGCTATCATGCCAAGCGGTACCCGCACCAATTCAGCGGCGGCCAGCGCCAGCGGATTGGTATTGCCAGAGCGTTAATGACTAAACCAAAGCTGATTATTGCCGATGAGCCGGTTTCAGCCCTTGATGTTTCGATTCAGGCGCAGGTTCTCAACTTAATGAAAGATATTCAGGAGGAGTTTAAACTAACCTACATTTTCATTGCCCACGACCTAGGGGTTGTCCGTCATATTAGCGATCGGGTCGGCGTGATGTATTTAGGCAGATTAATAGAATTGGCAGATAGTGAAGAACTTTATGAAAATCCGATGCATCCGTACACAAAAGCATTACTGTCAGCGGTCCCAGTGCCGGATCCAGATTTAAAAAAGCAGCCTATTTTAATCGAAGGCGAGCTGCCCAGCCCGGCTAATCCGCCGTCTGGCTGCGCTTTCCACACAAGGTGTTCGCAGGTGATGGATATTTGCAAATCATCCAGACCTGCAGAACACAATTTTAACGGTCATTATGTTGCCTGTCACTTATATAACAAGTGAAAGGCGCAATGATGATATAAATAAAATTTTTACAAAGGGGGAAACAGAATGAAGAAGAATACGTTTAAAATGCTGTTGATTGCCATTATGGCCATTAGCATGTTTCTTGTTGGCTGCAGCGGCAAAACGGAAGAAACAGGCGGCAAGAAAGAGCCTGCGTCAAACGGCGGTTCAGGTTCCGGTTCTACAAAGGATACTCTCGTTTTTGGACGCGGCGGTGATTCCACATCACTAGATCCAATCACAACTACTGAAGGTGAAGCCTTCAAGGTAACTGAGAACATGTTTGAAACATTGGTCGAGTTTGGTGAGCAGGATACAACCATTCATCCTGGACTTGCTGAATCATGGGAGCCATCAGAAGATGGATTGACGTACACCTTCAAGCTTCGTAAGGGTGTAAAATTCCATGACGGAACTGATTTTAACGCCGAGGCGGTTGTCTTCAACTTTGAACGCTGGGCGGGCGGGGATGAAGAGAAATTCCCATACTACGCCAACTTTGGCGGCTATAAAGGTGATCCAGGCCACGTGATTAAAGAGGTAAAAGCGCTTGACGAGCATACAGTTCAATTTGTGTTAACTAGACCTCTTGGACCGTTCCTCTGGAATCTCGCCATGTCTCCATTTGGTATGGCAAGCCCGGCTGCAGTTAAAAAATATGGCGATGATTTCAGAAGCCATCCAGTTGGCACAGGTCCATTCAAGTTCGTGGAATGGAAACAAAACGATACTGTCACGCTTGAAAAGAACCCTGATTACTGGCAAAAAGGACTGCCAAAGTTAAATAAACTTATTTACCGGGTGATTCCTGAAAACACAGCGCGCTTGAACGCTCTTGCCAATGGAGAAATTGACATTATGGATGGTTTAAACTATTCAGACGAGAAAACTGTCACTTCGAATGCGAACCTACAGGTCATTGAACGTCCGACTATGAACGTTGGTTACCTCGGTATGACAACTACACGGAAACCGTTTGATAACAAGCTCGTTCGTCAGGCGATTAACCATGCGATCGATAAGAAATCGCTAATTGAGGCGTTCTATGCCGGAAAAGCAGTACCGGCGATCAACCCAATGCCGTCAAACATTGATGGCTATAACGACGAGATCAAGGATTACCCATATGATTTGGAAAAAGCAAAGGCCTTATTGAAGGAAGCCGGTTTTGAGAAAGGCTTTGAAATCAACCTCTGGGCCATGCCTGTTGCCCGTCCATACATGCCAGAAGCACAAAAGGTTGCTGAGGTTATCCAAGATAGCTTGAGCAAAATTGGTGTGAAGGCCAATATCAAATCTGCTGAATGGGCGACATATTTGGAGCAAGCCAGAAAAGGCGAGTTTGATATGTTCATGCTTGGCTGGACCGGTGACAATGGCGACGCTGATAACTTCCTCTATACATTGCTTGATAAGGATAGCATTGGAAGCAACAACTATGCTTATTACAGCAATGACGAGCTTCATGATATCTTGATTGCAGCTCAGCAGGAACCTGACAAAGACAAACGAAATGAGCTATACAAGAAAGCGCAAGTCATCATTAAAGAGGATGCTCCGTGGGTGCCGCTTGTGCATTCCAGACCATTGCTTGCTGCCGCAAAGGATGTTTCAGGTTACTTACCACATCCAACCGGTTCTGAAGCTTTGACAAAAGTTGAGTTCAAATAATGATTCCAGGAAGGGGAGGTAGTTCTGCCTCTCCTTTTTTTCAAAAAAGAGGTGAAAAAAATGTTCACTTATACGATTCGCCGCGTGCTATCTTTAATACCTGTTTTATTTGGGATGACGCTCGTTGTTTTTGCCATTATTCATGCGATTCCGGGAGATCCCGCCCAGGTCATCCTTGGACAAAAGGCCACGGCCGAAGCGATTGCCACGTTAACAAGAGAACTGGGGCTGGACCGGCCATGGTACATACAATATTTTGACTATCTTGGAAATCTGCTTCAGGGTGATTTGGGGACTTCATTAAGGACAAGAGGTCCGATAAATGTGGAAATTTGGCCATTCCTAGCTGCGACAGCTGAATTGACGCTTGTGGCGATGATCATTGCGGTCGTGGTGGGGGTTAATGCCGGTATTATCAGTGCCTGGTTTTCTCGATCATGGTTTGATTATGGCGCAATGGTGCTAGCACTAATCGGAGTTTCAATGCCGATTTTTTGGCTCGGCTTAATGTTTCAATGGGCTTTTTCCATTGAATTGGGCTGGCTTCCAACGACAGGCCGGGTAAATGTTCGCGATCCTGTTACGGCTGTAACAAATTTCTATCTCATCGACGCTTTGCTTCAAGGAAGAACTGATCAATTTATAACCGTATTAAAGCATTTGATTATGCCGAGCGCAGCGCTCGCAACGATTCCGATGGCGATTATTGCGAGAATGACCCGGGCAACGATGCTTGAGGTCATGAAGTCCGATTATGTACGGACAGCAAGAGCCAAGGGATTAAGAATGTTCTGGGTCGTGTACAAGCATTCTTTGAAAAATGCAATTATCCCCGTTTTGACCGTTATCGGACTGCAAACCGGACTTCTGTTGGGCGGAGCGATTCTGACGGAAACGATCTTTGGGTGGCCGGGCATAGGCCGTTATTTGTACGAAGCGATTGCCTATCGCGATTATCCAGTTATCCAGTCAGGGATTTTAATTATTGCTGCGATCTTTGTTTTGATTAACTTGGTTGTCGATCTTCTGTATGTCTTTGTCGACCCGAGAATCAAATACAATAAATAGGGGAGGGATAAAGAATGGCAGAACTTGCAAAAAATGCAGCCGATATCTCGATGATGCCCGCTGAAGAAAAATTGGTACCCCCTTGGAAGGAAGCGTTACTATCTTTTTATAAAAATAAACTGGCCGTGATTGGGCTAGGGATTGTCCTATTTTTTATCGTCATCGCGATTATCGCACCTTGGATTGCACCCTATGGGTTTAAGGAACAGGTGCTGGCTGACCGGATGCAGGCGCCGTCGAGCAAGCATTGGTTTGGAACCGATGATTTTGGCCGCGATATTTTTTCAAGAATCTTATATGGGGCGCGTATCTCATTATGGGTCGGGTTCTTCTCCGTTTTAGGATCCGTTGTCGTCGGGACGCTGCTTGGCATCGTCGCTGGTTACTATGGCAGTTGGGTCGACGGGATTATTTCGCGAATTTTCGATATTATGCTTGCGTTTCCGAGTATTCTCTTGGCGATTGCGGTTGTATCGATTTTGGGGCCATCTCTACAGAATGCATTGATTGCGATTGCCGTCATCAATGTGCCGAACTTTGGCCGGTTGGTCCGCTCGAAGGTGCTAAGTGTGAAGCAGGAGGAATATATCATGGCAGCCCGTGCCATCGGGATGAAGGACTCGAGAATTCTGTTCCGGCATATTTTGCCGAATAGTATCTCACCAGTGATCGTGCAAGCGACGCTGGCAATTGCCACCGCGATTATTGAAGCCGCTGCACTTGGCTTCCTGGGATTGGGTGCCCAGCCGCCGGAACCCGAGTGGGGCAAAATGCTCGCCGACTCAAAAAATTACATTACCCAGGCACCGTGGACACTGTTTTTCCCGGGCATAGCCATTATGCTGACCGTACTTGGGTTTAACTTGATGGGGGACGGGCTACGAGACGTGTTGGACCCGAAAATGAAGCAATAAACATGGAGGCTCTGGAGAGGGCCTCTTTTTGGTATACAGGAGAGGGAAATCACTATTAACAAGTTGGTAGTAACGCGATTGGTGTCAGGCACCATTTGCTGACTTTGCAGAATATTTACGTTTTTTATTGTGTTTGGTGTAATATATAGAGTATCTTACTCAATGCAAATTCTTTCTTCTTAGGCAGGATGAAGGACAAATCCGGAAGCGAATGAAGCTAGATGTCCCTCATACGTTAGTACGGGTTTAGTAGTAAGGTTGCATGAGAGCAATAATAATAATAATTGCGCATGAAAACATACAAACAAAGGTATTTGAAGGATGAGATGTAGAATGAGGTATCTTGGTGTTCCATTTGTTTTGGCGGTTATAACTCTTTTTACATTATTTCTTGGAGGTAGTATCACTTTTGTATTTTCTTTTGTTTCTCTAATAGCTAATTTAATAATGATAATTCTGTGTTTTCTGGTTGTTCATTATATAAATAAGGAAGAGGTAAAGTTATTTATCTACTGGGTATTGATTTCACTAATTCCTTCAATGCTAGTTATACTATTATTTAAGGTTAATGGCGAATATTCCCTATTACCCTGGGACCTTATGTTATGGGACCTGATTGTCCCCTTAACGGTACTAGGCTCTCAGTCGTTGTTTTTAATATCCAAAAAATGGATTAAAAAAAGCTTATAAATCAAAAGGAAATGGATGGAAACTTTTAATGGTACATAGTGGAAAAAGTATTGTTTTTATAGGATTTATGGGTGCCGGCAAGACAACGGTGGGAAAGCTTGTCGCCCAGAAACTTAATCGGAAATTTATAGATACTGATGAAGTAATTGAAAAGGAATTTAACATGCCAATTCCCCAAGTCTTTAACAAATATGGGGAAAAGGTTTTCAGGGAAAAGGAAAAAAGCGTAATAACCGATTTATCAGGAAAAACGAACTTAGTACTTTCTTTAGGCGGGGGAGCTTTTTTACAAGAAGAAATTCGAAGTGCATGCTTATCTAATTCAACTGTCATTTTCCTAGATATATCTTTTGAGAGTTGGAAGGAAAGACTGGACCTAATTATTGATAACCGCCCTGTACTCCAAGGCAAATCAATAGAAGAGACCTTAGAACTTTATCAAAATAGGCAGGAAGTATACGTAAACCATCATATTAAAATAAAGGTAGATTATAAGAATCCGGAAGAAATTGCTGATGAAATTTTAGCAACTTTATAAAGAAGGTGTCTTATCATGAAGAAGGTTTTTAAAGTTAGAGGAATAACAATTGGCGAAGGGGCTACGAAAATCTGCGTCCCATTGGTTGGCCGAACGCTGACTGACTTAATAGAGGAAGCCCAATTTTTAAAGACATTGGAATTTGACCTAGTCGAGTGGCGAGTGGACTTTTTTGAGAATGTAGAACAGATCGAAAAAGTAAAGGATGCATTTTTCCAGATTCGTACGATTTTAAATGAAGCTCCAATGATCTTCACCTTTAGAAGTAAACGTGAAGGTGGTGAAAAAGAAGTCAGCAACCAATTTTATTTTGAACTTAACAAAGCAGTGGCCCAATCAGGCTTGGCTGACTTCATCGATGTGGAGCTATTTAATGAAGAAAACGATATCCAATCCCTGATAGAATATGTTCATAAAAACGAAACTTTCGTTATAGTTTCAAATCACGATTTTAACAAAACCCCTCCAAAAGAAGAAATCGTGGCCAGACTACGCCGTGCTCAAGAATTGGGAGGCGACATTCCCAAAATTGCCGTCATGCCTTCTAGTACAGAGGATGTCCTAACATTGCTGGATGCAACCAACACCATGTACAAGGAGTATGCTGATCGACCGATCATTACCATTTCAATGGGTGGACAAGGTCTGATAAGCAGAATGGCTGGAGAGGTATTTGGCTCATCCATTACATTTGCTTCTGCCAAAAAGGCTTCAGCACCTGGACAGGTGGCTGTTGAAGAATTAAAAAGGGTTTTAAATATTTTGCACTCAAATTTATAAAATCGCGTTATTAGGGACCTTGCGGGTCTCTTTTTTTTGCCTCTATGCATAAAGATTGTATAAATATAAACATAATTCTGAAAGCGTTTACAAAAATAGGTATCTAAAAATTAAATAAATAATGAAAAAATAAGCAATTTATTTATTGAATAATTATATACATGTATGTATAATAATTCATTATAAAACAACGCGGGAGTGAGAAATATTGAAGGCTGCGATTATTGGCGGTACTGGTTATGGAGCGGTTGAGTTAATAAGGCTTTTAAAAAAGCATCCAAATTTCCAAATTGGTACTGTAGTTTCTAACTCTCAAGCAGGCAATAGCTTTAGTGATGCTTATCCTCATTTATCGGGGTTGATAGAACAACCTTTGGAAAAATTCGACCCAAAAAGTTTGTCCGAAACGAATGATCTCGTTTTTCTGGCAACTCCTTCGGGGGTGAGTGGAAATCTTGTTCCTCAGCTCAGGGAATACGGTATGAAATGTATCGATTTATCCGGGGACTTTCGGCTAAGGTCAGCAGAAGAATATGAAACTTGGTATAAGCATTCTTCGCCACCAGAAAATTACCTTAATGAGGCAGTTTATGGATTAAGTGAACTATATGAAGAAAAAATAAAAAAAGCTAATTTAATTGCCAATCCAGGTTGCTACCCAACAGCGGCAAGCTTAGGGTTGATTCCAATTTTAAAATCAAAACTTGCAGACCATGAATCTATAATCATAGACGCAAAGTCTGGTGTAAGCGGAGCAGGGAGAGGACTTTCGTTAACCGCCCACTACGCTGAAATCAACGAAAATCTGAAGGCTTACAAACTTGGCGCCCATCAGCATATACCAGAAATCGAACAGGTTCTTTCAGATGAAAGCGGGAATCCCATCACTGTCACTTTCACAACCCACCTTGTACCGATGACTCGCGGAATCATGTGCACAACCTATGTAAAGTTGAAAAACAAACTCTCTACAGAAAACGTTCATCAAATATACGATGAATTTTATAAAAATAAACCTTTTGTAAGGATCAGACCGGTTGGAACTATTCCTGCAACAAAAGAGGTATGGGGCAGCAATTACTGCGATATCGGCCTTCATGTCGACCCACGGACCAACCGATTGACCATTATTTCAGTAATCGACAATTTGGTCAAAGGTGCCGCAGGCCAGGCAATCCAGAACGCAAACATCATGTTTGGCTGGGATGTCAGGATGGGACTTGGTGACGTACCAATATATCCATGATGAAAAAATAGCTTACTAGGTAAAGAGCTTTATTAACGAACAGGGACCAAAAAGGGGGAAATTACATTGATTCAAGCCACATTCAGTCAGAAGATAGTTGTACTTGAAGAAGAAGGAGTTACCTTGGCGCAAGGGTTTAAGGCGGGAGGTATACATTGCGGGGTTAAACGGAAACGGCTTGATCTCGGTTATATTGTTTCAGAGGTCCCGGCATTGGTTGCTGGAGTTTACACAACGAATATTTTTCAAGCAGCACCATTATTAGTGACACAAGAAAGCATCGCAAAAGAAAACAAGATTCAAGCAATTCTTGTAAATTCAGGGAATGCCAATGCGTGCACCGGAGAGCAAGGGTTAAAGGATGCCTATGCAATGCAAAAACAGTTTGCTGTACAACTTGGTGTAAAAGACCATCATGTTGCAGTCACATCGACAGGTGTAATCGGCGAATTGCTGCCCATGGATAAAATTCAGGCAGGAATTAGTGAAATTCTCCTTGATGAATATGAAGCTCAAGACAATTTCCTGCAAGCAATCCTGACAACTGATACCTGCGTAAAGCACACTGCAGTTCAACTGCAAATTGACGGCAAAACCATCAGCATCGGCGGTGCCGCAAAAGGTTCCGGAATGATTCACCCAAACATGGCCACCATGCTCGGCTTTGTCACAACGGATGCAAACGTTGCCCATGAAGACCTGTTAACAGCGCTTCGGGATATCACCAACCAAACCTTTAACATGATTACTGTTGATGGAGATACGAGCACGAATGACATGGTGTTGGTCATGGCCAATGGTTTGGCAGGAAATGACCAGCTAACAAAGGACCATCCGGAATGGGATACTTTTGTGAGCGGTTTGAAAATGGTCAGTGAATCCCTCGCAAAAAAAATTGCCCGAGACGGAGAAGGGGCTACCAAGCTTGTTGAAGTCGAAGTGAATGGAGCCTTCAGTAAAGAAGCTGCCACAGTGGTAGGCAAATCAATTATTTCTTCCAATCTCGTAAAAACGGCCATTTATGGAACCGATCCAAACTGGGGTAGAATTGTGACTGCAGCTGGATATAGTGGTGTTCCAATTGAGCCAAACAAAATACAAGTAGCCATTGGTCCATATAAAGTATTTGAGAATGGCATGCCAAGTGTCTTCGTTGAGGAAGAAGTTAAAAAGTATATGGAATCAGACAATGTCAAGATTTCGGTTGAATTAAATCAAGGTGACTTCAGTGCCACCGCATGGGGATGCGACCTTACTTATGATTATGTAAAAATCAACGCATCCTACCGCACATAAAAGGGGTGTGTAGCTGAAATGAAATACTTAGTGATCAAGTGCGGCGGAAGCGTGTTAGAAAATCTGCCAAGGTCGTTTTATGAGGATATTGTCCAGATGCAACAGGCTGGGGAGTGGACTCCGGTTCTGGTCCATGGTGGCGGTCCCTTAATCAATCAACTTTTAAAAAGTTTAAACATCGAAACGAAGTTCATCAATGGCCTCCGGGTAACTAACCACGATGTTCTCGACATTGTGGAAATGGTCCTGAGCGGGATGGTAAATAAGCAGGTTGTTAGAAACATTGCAGAAGTTCAAGGCAGTGCATTTGGGATTAGTGGTGTGGATGGGAACCTACTTAAAGCCGTACCGACATCAGATGCCCAAACATTGGGATTTGTCGGTGAAGTAGTGGAAGTAAATCAAACTGTAATTGAGGGAATTGTGAAGCAAGGTTACATTCCTGTTATCTCTCCAATTGGAATTGATTCTACCGGCCAACGCTATAACATCAACGGCGACATTGCCGCATCCGCAATCGCCAAGTCACTCGGAGCGAACCTATGCTTTATTAGCGATATCCCGGGGATCCTCGTCGAAAAAAATGGCGTAAAGACAAAAGTAGACAAAGTCTCTAAAGCAATTATCGAAGAAATGATTGAAAATCAAACCATATACGGCGGAATGATTCCGAAGGTTAAAGCCGCCATCGATGGTCTTGTCCACAATATTCGTGAAGTTGCCATCATAAACGGTTTCGAGAAAAGCAGTTTACTAGATTACGTGAACGGAAAACAAATCGGAACCAAAATCGTTTTAGAAGAGGAGATAGCGTAATGTCAAACCAAAATACCGTCTCGCAACTCTCACCAGTTATGCCAACCTACGCCCGTTTTCCTGTGACCCTGGTCAAGGGGAAAGGCAGCTATGTCTGGGATGATAAAGGCACACAATTATTAGATTTCACCTCCGGCATTGCCACCTGCAACCTCGGCCATGTACCGGATCCAGTTAAAGAAAAACTCGAAGAACAGCTGCAAAACCTGTGGCACTGTTCCAATCTATACAACATCCCGAATCAGGAGCAACTTGCAGCCCTGCTTACAGCCAACAGCTGCGGCGATCAGGTTTTTTTCTGTAACAGCGGAGCGGAAGCAAATGAAGCGGCCATCAAGCTTGCCAGAAGATATGCGAACAAAGTGAAGGGGAACGGTTCATCTGAAGTTGTCACCTTCAACCAATCGTTTCACGGGAGGACATTGGCGACATTAACAGCGACCGGCCAGGAAAAAATCCAGCAAGGGTTTGCCCCATTAATGCCAGGATTCAGCTACCTGCCGTACAACGATATCGAAGCGCTTGATGAACTAGAATCAAAAAAGCCGGCAGGGGTTCTCCTCGAATTGGTTCAAGGCGAAGGCGGCGTCATTCCTGCAGACCCAATCTGGGTGCAAAATCTCGCCCAAATTTGTGAGCAGCAAGACATCCTTTTGATGGTCGATGAAATCCAAACAGGCATCGGCCGTACAGGGACACTTTTTGCATACGAGCAATATTCAATCGAGCCGGACGTGATCAGCATTGCAAAGGGACTTGGTTCAGGTTTCCCAATCGGGGCAATCATCGCCAAGGAAGAAGCGGCAAAAGGCTTCGAACCTGGCAGCCACGGCAGCACTTTTGGCGGAAATCCGCTAGCTACGGCAGCTGGCCTAGCAACTTTATCGCATATACTTGAAAGCAATGTGCTTACCAACGCAAATGAAATGGCCTCATACCTTGACCTTCAGTTAGAAGGTTTGAAACAAAAGTATGATTTTATCAAAGACATCCGTGGCAAAGGTCTGCTTAAAGGTTTGGTAGTCGAAAACGATGCATCAGCGATTGCTAAGAAAGCGATCGACCACAACCTGCTCATTTTAACAGCGGGACCAAATGTGGTGCGGATTTTACCGCCATTGACTGTCACAACGGACGAAATCAACGAATTCACTATAAAGCTGGAAGAAACGTTCCAAAGTTTAGAGAAAGGCGAGTGAGGCTAGTTGGAACAAGGATATCTTACTTTGGAAACAGGAGAAGTATTTGAAGGTATTTTGATTGGGGCAGACAAAGACTCTCTCGGCGAAGTTGTTTTTAACACAAGTATGACCGGTTATCAGGAAATCATTACCGACCCATCCTATGCCGGTCAAATCATCACGTTTTGCTATCCAATCATCGGAAACTACGGCATCAACGCCCTGGACGATGAAAGCATTTCACCTGCCCTTGCAGGTGTCGTGATCGGCGACCTATGCGAAACGCCGAGCCATTATCAGTCATTCCAGAAATTTTCCGAAAAACTAAAGCAGGCGGGCGTTCCGGGGATTGCCGGAGTTGACACAAGACTGCTTGTAAAAACCATTCGGAGCCGGGGAACGGTTAAAGGGTTTTTAAGCAAAACGTCAGACGCAAGCTTTCCAACAATAGAGAAAACTCCACTCTGGGTGGACCAAGTATCAACGAAGAAGACACAATTTTTCAAAAACAGCGGGCCGCATGTGGTCCTGATGGATTTTGGTTTCAAGAAGTCAATCCTGAACGCCTTGCTTTCTGAAGGATGCGCTGTCAGCGTCGTTCCTTACAATACGTCTTTTGAAAAAATTAAAGCCCTGAATCCGGACGGTGTCTTGATCAGCAACGGCCCTGGCGACCCGATGTCCCTAAAGAAATGGTTCCCGGAAATTAAAAAGATCAGCCAGCAGTATCCTACACTCGGAATTTGTCTAGGGCACCAATTAATCGCCCTTGCCTATGGCGCCAAAACTGAAAAGCTCGCCTACGGCCATCGCGGTGGAAACCATCCAGTGAAGGAACTGACAACCGGGAAAGTGAAAATCACGGCCCAGAACCACGGCTATGTGGTCGTTGATAACAGCATTGACGGTAAGGTGTTTGACGTTACTTACCGGAATGTGAACGACAAGTCGATCGAAGGGTTGCAGCATAAAACGTTTCCGATTCAAACTGTGCAATTCCACCCGGAAGCCCATCCGGGGCCAAGTGATACCGCACATATTTTAACAGAATTCGTTACACAGATTGCATCATTGGGAGAGACACGTTATGCCGTTAAATAAAAAACTGAAAAAAGTGCTTGTGATTGGCTCAGGCCCGATTGTCATCGGGCAGGCGGCAGAATTCGACTATGCCGGCACACAGGCGTGCATCGCCCTGAAGGAAGAAGGGCTTGAAGTAGTCCTGATCAACAATAACCCGGCAACAATCATGACTGATGAGGCTGTTGCCGATAAGGTATATATCGAACCGCTAACCGTTGAAAGTATTGAAAAAATCATCCAAAAAGAAAAGCCGGATGGGGTGATCGGCACGCTTGGCGGCCAAACCGGCTTGAACCTCGCCGTTCAGCTTTTTGAACAAAGGATTCTTGAAAAATACAATGTCGAACTTCTCGGAACTTCCGTGGAGTCAATAAAAAACGGCGAGGACCGTGAACGTTTCCGGAATCTGATGCTGCAAATCAGCGAACCGATTCCGGAATCCGCCATCATTCACAGCTATGAAGAGGGACTCCAGTTCGTCGGAGAAATCGGCTACCCGGTTATCATACGCCCAGCCTATACGCTTGGAGGAGAGGGCGGCGGCTTTGCCTATAACGAAGAGGACCTGGAAGTCGTTTTGAAAAAAGGTCTGGCAGCCAGCCCGATTCACCAGGTATTAGTCGAGAAAAGCATCAAAGGCTGGAAGGAAATTGAATATGAGGTCATGCGCGATGCCAATGATACGTGCATCATCGTTTGCAATATGGAGAACATGGACCCAGTCGGCGTTCATACCGGCGATTCCATTGTAGTCGCCCCGTCGCAAACACTGACAGATGTCCAGTATCAAATGCTCCGTGACGTTTCGATAAAGGTAATTCGTGAGTTGGAGATTATTGGAGGCTGCAATATTCAGTTCGCGCTCCATCCCGAATCCAATCAATATTACATCATTGAAGTCAATCCAAGGGTCAGCCGCTCATCGGCGCTTGCCTCAAAAGCCACCGGTTATCCAATTGCGAGGATGGCGGCGAAGTGCGCGATTGGCTATCACTTGGATGAAATTGTGAATCCAATAACAGGCAATACCTTTGCCTCGTTTGAGCCGGCAATTGATTATATTGTCGTCAAACTGCCGCGCTTCCCGTTTGACAAGTTCCCCGAAGCGGATAGAACGCTAGGAACGCAAATGAAAGCCACCGGCGAAGTCATGGCCATTGATCGGACCTTCGAAGGGGCGCTAAATAAAGCGATTCGCTCAATGGAAATGAATATGTACGGTCTGTGCCGAGCCGGATATTTAAAAGAAACAGATCTGGAACCGCTCCTCGAAACAGCCAACGATCAACGGCTGTTCGTGATTGCCGAAGCTTTTAAAAGAGGCTACACCCTTGAAAAAGTCCAGCAATTGACCCAGATCGACCCGTGGTTTTTACACAAAATCAACTCAGTTGTCGCTTTAGAAACTGAACTGGCAACTTACAAATGGAGCAATGTCCCGCTTGAGCTACTGAAGCTGGCTAAACGTCATAACATTGCCGACAAGCTATTATCGCAAATTTATCATATTCCTGAAGAACAAATCAGAAGCAAGTGGAAGGAACTCAACTGGAAGCCGGGCTATAAAATGGTCGACACATGCTCAGCTGAATTTGATGCCGTTACACCATACTACTATTCCACCTGGCACGGATTTGATGAAGTGGAGCCGACAGATAAGAAAAAAATCCTGGTCATTGGCAGTGGTCCAATCCGTATTGGCCAAGGAATTGAGTTCGATTACTGTTCCGTGCATGCCGCGAAAGCCCTTAAGAAAAAAGGCTACGCCGCGGTTGTCATCAACAATAACCCTGAAACCGTGAGCACTGATTACTCCGTTGCCGACAGCCTCTACTTCGAACCGCTCGCGGCCGAGGATGTTCTTCATGTAATCGAAAAAGAACAGGTTGAAGGCGTCCTGATTCAATTTGGCGGGCAAACGGCAATTAACCTGGCCCACGATTTAGAAGACGAGGGGATTAAAATTTTGGGCACCTCGGTCAAGGATGTTGACCGCTTGGAGGATCGCAAAGAATTTTATCAGTTGCTCGAGGAACTGGAGATTCCACATATTGAAGGAAAAACGGCTGAAACACCAGATGAATTATTCGCAGGTGCTGCAGAGCTCGGGTATCCCGTTCTAGTAAGGCCATCCTATGTAATCGGCGGCCAGGCTATGTTTACGATTTTTTCAGAAGACGAATTAACGGGGTATATCAAACAGCTTGAGTCACACGAAAAAATGTGGCCGTTATTGGTAGATAAATATGTTCCAGGGCTGGAATGCGAGATTGATGTCATCAGCAATGGAAAGCAGATTGTCGTACCGGGCATCTTTGAGCATATTGAAAAAGCGGGCGTCCACTCCGGTGACAGCATTTCGCTGTTCCCGCCGATTACGATTACTGAAAAAATGAAAGAAACATTAATAGATTACGCCGACAGGATTGCCAAAGCAGCCCAAATCGTCGGAATGATGAACATTCAATTCGTCATCCACGGAGATACGGTTTATGTCCTTGAAGTGAACCCACGCTCGTCACGAACAGTGCCAATTATCAGCAAAGTGACCGGAATTCCGATGATTGAACTGGCCGTCGGTGTCCAGTTGGGAGATTCGCTATCTGGTTATGCTCCAGGACTCCAGCCAGAACCGAGTTATTTTTCCGTCAAAGCGCCAGTTTTCTCCTCCAGTAAGCTTAAAGGAGTGGACCACGTGCTCGGGCCGGAAATGAAATCGACCGGAGAAGCGCTCGGCCTTGGCAAAAGCTATCAAGAAGCGTTTGAAAAAGCGATGACTTCGCTTGGGGAAGGAAATTATATCTTATGTTCCGTATCTGATCGCGAAAAACCGGTGAGCCTTCCGATTATCGAAGAACTGCTTAAAACAAATAAGCTTGCCGCTACCGAAGGGACTGCGGAATATCTGCAAAACCATGGCATCATAGTTGAAAAAGTGGTTAAGGACGAAGGCGATGTCCTAAACTTTTTCAAAAATAACAAGGTAAAAGCGGTTATCAATATTCCGAATCAAGGCCGTAACAAACAGAAATTTGGCTTCCAAATCCGCGAGCACGCCGTCCGCTACAAGGTGCCGGTGTTTACACATCTCGATACCGTAAAAGCGATGATTGGGCTGCCGGAGGGGTCAGATTTTGAAGTTATGACCGTCAGCGAGTTCTACCAATTGGAAAAGAGAGGGATTGTCCATGCTCGAGGCTACTAAAATAAATTTACAAGGAAAAGACTTTTTACAGATTTCTGATTTTACCAGTGAAGAAATTTTATATATGCTCGATGTTGCCCAGGAACTGAAGGGATTGCAAAAGCAAGGTAAACCGCAGCCATATTTGAATGGAAAGGTATTGGGGATGATTTTTGAAAAATCATCCACCCGTACCAGGGTCTCATTTGAGGTTGGCATGCTCCAGCTCGGTGGTCATGCGATTTTTTTAAGCTCCAAGGATATTCAATTGGGCCGAGGCGAAAGTATTTCCGATACAGCAAAGGTGCTGTCCCGTTATGTAGATGGGATTATGATCCGAACATTCGGCCACGACTCGGTGGAGGAATTGGCGGAGCATGCAACCGTGCCGGTTATCAATGGACTGACCGACCTGCAGCACCCGACACAGGTAATGGCCGACTTGTTAACGATTCTAGAGCATAAAGGTAAATTATCGGGGCTGAAACTAGCTTATATCGGTGATGGTAATAACAACATGCCCCATTCCTTACTCGAAGGGGCGGTCAAGGTGGGAATGGATATTAGCGTAGCCTCACCGCCAGGGTATTTGCCAAATGGGGCGGTTGTCGAAAACGCCATCAAGGTTGGCAAACAAACGGGCAGCGCCGTCATGATTACGAATGACCCACTGAAGGCTGTTACAGGGGCAGATGTCATCGTAACAGATGTGTGGACTTCGATGGGGCAGGAAGCGGAAACGGAAAAGCGCTTGGAGGCATTCCAAGGCTACCAGGTAAATGAAGACTTATGCAAGCATGCAAAAGACGATTTCATCTTCTTGCATTGTCTCCCGGCGCATCGCGGCGAAGAGGTATCCGCAGAAATTATTGATGGTCCGCATTCGGTTGTTTTTGATGAAGCCGAAAACCGCCTGCATGCCCAAAAAGCAATTTTAAAATTATTACTAGCTTAATAGTAGATTTTTTTGAAAAAGTATGTATAATAATACCTATGATTGAATAATAATACGAACCCAAGATGGTAAGGAGCGTTACAATGGCAAAGGAAAAAATCGTGTTAGCCTATTCAGGCGGTTTAGATACATCTGTTTCGGTGAAATGGATTCAGGAGAAGTATGGTTATGACGTAATCGCGTTAGGGCTGGATGTTGGCGAAGGTAAAGACTTGGAAGCTATCAAAAATAAGGCATTGAACGTCGGCGCCATCAAGGCGATCATGGTGGACGCTAAAGAAATGCTTGCTAAAGAGTATATTTTACCAGCCTTAAAGGCTAATTGTTTATATGAAGGAAAATACCCAATATCTTCGGCATTATCAAGACCATTAATTTCCAAATTATTGGTTGATGTTGCGGAACAAGAGGGCGCTGCCGCTGTAGCCCATGGCTGTACCGGCAAAGGAAACGACCAAGTTCGTTTTGAGGTTTCCGTTCAAGCGTTAAATCCGAGCTTAAAAGTGGTGGCACCGGTCCGTGAATGGGGCATGACCCGTGACGAGGAAATCGCGTATGCCGAACAAAATGGGATTCCAATTCCGGTAGATTTGGATAATCCGTTCTCCATTGACGCAAACATTTGGGGACGTGCCTGCGAGGCGGGGGTTCTAGAGAATCCATGGGCCGAAGCACCTGAAGCGGCTTACGACTGGACGAATCCAATCGAATTAACTCCTGATGCCGCGGAGTATGTGGAAATTGACTTCGAACAGGGAGTTCCAGTTGCCCTTAATGGCGAAAAATTACCGCTTGTTCAATTAATTGAAACGTTGAATACACTTGGCGGTAAACACGGTGTCGGTCGGATCGACCATATTGAAAATAGATTGGTAGGAATCAAGTCACGTGAAGTTTACGAGAATCCAGCAGCGGTAATTTTAATCAATGCCCATAAGGAATTGGAATTTTTAACATTACCGCGTGAGGTTACCGAATTTAAAACCCAGATTGACCAGAAAATGGCGAAAATCATTTACGACGGACTTTGGTATTCACCATTAAAAGCTGCATTAGATGCATTCATTGAAGAAACACAAAATGTGGTGTCAGGTACCATTCGCGTTAAGCTTCATAAAGGCAATCATACCGTTGTCGGCCGCAAATCTCCGTACAGCCTCTATAATGAGGAATTGGCCACGTATACAAAAGGCGATGCCTTTGATCATGATGCGGCGGTTGGTTTCATCAAGCTTTGGGGACTGCCGACGAAGGTTTATTCCGAGGTAAATAAGAAAGAGTCAGTTTTAAAATAGGAATCGGAGCGGAGTGCCCTCGAAGTTTTATGTTCGGGGGCTCCATCTTTTAGGAGGATTTTTAAATGTCAAAGTTATGGGGCGGACGTTTTACAAAGGAAACTAACAAGCTGGTTGAGGAGTTCACAGCATCGATAGCCTTTGACCAAAAGCTGGCTAAAGAGGATATCGCCGGGAGCCTTGCCCATGTTCAAATGCTTGGCGAATGTGGCATCATCCCATTGGAAGATGCCGAAAAAATTAAAGCAGGCTTGTTGACGATTAAGGAAAAAGTCGACCGCGGCGAAGTGGAGTTTTTGGTCGAAGACGAGGATATTCATATGAATATCGAGAGACAATTAATTGAAGAGATTGGGCCTGTTGGAGGCAAGCTTCATACCGGACGCAGCCGGAACGATCAGGTTGCCACCGACATGCATCTCTATTTGCGGACAAAAACAACTGAGCTGATTAAATTGGTTGAGGATGTCCAGAAGGCGATCGTCGGTCAGGCGAAGGAGCATGTGGAGACACTGATTCCTGGCTACACCCACCTGCAACGTGCCCAGCCGGTATCGTTCGCCCATCATTTAATGGCATATTTCTGGATGTTCCAGCGCGATAAAGAGAGATTGCTGGATTCATTGAAACGGGTCAATTGGCTGCCGCTTGGTTCTGGTGCTTTGGCTGGGACAACTTTCCCGATTAAACGCGAGCTGGTCGCCGAGCAGCTGGGCTTTGAAACTGTCTATCCGAATAGTATGGATGCCGTCAGCGACCGTGATTTTATCCTTGAGTTTCTCTCGATTGGCTCGATTATCATGACCCATATTTCCCGATTGTCGGAGGAATTCGTGATTTGGTCAAGCCAGGAATTCCAGTTTATCGAACTTGATGACTCGTTCTGTACCGGCTCAAGCATCATGCCGCAGAAAAAGAACCCGGATGTGCCGGAACTACTTCGTGGGAAAACCGGCCGTGTATATGGCAATTTAGTAGGCTTGTTGACGGTGCTAAAAGGGTTACCGCTTGCGTATAACAAGGACCTCCAGGAAGACAAGGAAGGCATGTTTGACACGGTGGAAACACTGGAAGGGTCATTGAAGCTGCTGGCACCGATGATAGAAAGTATGACCGTTCGGAAGGATGTCATGCGCAAAGCGATCAACAATGATTTCTCTAATGCGACCGATATTGCCGATTACTTGGTCACCAAAGGCCTTCCGTTCCGTGAGGCCCATGAAGTGATTGGAAAAATTGTTTTATACGCCATCCAGTCCGGCAAGTTTTTGTTGGATTTGAGCATGGATGAGTATAAGGAATTTAGCGCGCTGTTCGGGGACGACATTTACGAGGTTTTAGCTCCGGAGAATGTTGTAGCGGTACGGAATAGCTTTGGCGGGACTTCACCGGAGCAGGTTCTTGCGCAGATTAAGTTGGCAGAGGGAAAACTGGGGCAATAAATTTTTGACCACCTTTGTTAGAGGTGGTTTTTTTAATGGCGTGACGTACAAAAAGAGTTAAGAATGAGGATTTGGGCACGGAATATGTGTTTTTTGCAAAAAAATGGTAACACAAAGACACTTCCAGCACTTTTTCATGCAGTTTTGTCTTTAAGAGGCTGTCTTAAAGACTTTTTGCATCCGTTTTTGTAGTGTTTTGTCTTTTGAATTCCATATAATGGAAACTAATATAAAAAAACGCTTTTCATTTGTATTCCCTCCCTAAATAGTAGATAATTTCCATTAGAAATTAACAAACCACCTAACAAGGAGGCTACGCAAATGAAACTGAGAGTATCCGCAGTCCAGTACCATCTTCACACAATAAAATCCTTCGAGGAATTCGCCGCCCAGTGCGAGCATTACATAAAAACAGCCGAGGAATTTGGGGCGGAATTTGTCCTGTTTCCGGAATTCTTTACGACCCAGCTACTGTCCATCGGCAACGGCCAAGGACAAAGCCTGACCATTAACGACCTGCCAAGCTTTACTGAGCAATACAAAGAGCTGTTCACCAAGTTCGCCAAAGAAACGAACATGCATATTATCGCCGGAACGCATGTCATCGAAAAAGACGGAAAACTGTACAATACGGCGCACCTTTTCTACCCGGACGGCAGAATCGGCGAGCAGGCCAAGCTTCATATTACCCCAACCGAAGTCAAAGAATGGAATATGGCGCCAGGTGACTCATTTCAAATTTTTGAAACCGAGAAGGGGAAAATTGCCTTGCTTACTTGCTATGATATCGAATTTCCGGAAATCGTTAGGATGGCGAAGGCCAAAGGCGCGGACGTGATTTTCTGTCCATCCTGTACCGATGACCGCCACGGCTTCCACCGCGTTCGCTATACCAGTCATGCCCGGGCCATCGAAAATCAGGTGTATGTCGTCCTCACTGGGACCGTTGGGGCGCTGCCTACCGTGGACTTCATGCGTGCCAACTTCGGCCAGGCTGTCGTCATTACTCCTAATGACATCCCGTTCCCGCCGCAGGGCATTCAGGTCCAAGGGGAAATCAACGACGATATGGTTGTCACTGCTGACCTCGACCTTGAACTGCTGTACGAAGTAAGAGAGCGTGGCTCTGTCACCACCTGGCGTGACCGCAGAACGGATTTATACACAGACTGGCAATAGGGGTGAGGCCGATGTACCGAAGTGAATTTTACGTTTATGACCAAGACCGGCCGCTGCCGATTTGCATCCGTAATTACACGAAGGATGATTTTGACCAACTCATCGCGATTCAGGCGGAATGCTTCCCTCCACCGTTTCCCTCGGAATTGTGGTGGAATAAAGAGCAATTGATCAACCATGTTACCCGTTTTCCAGAGGGGGCTTTGTGCGTTGAAATCGATGGTGAACTGGCCGGGTCACTCACAGGTCTAGTGGTTGACTTTGATCCAAATGAACTCAACCACAACTGGGAGGAAATCACCGACCACGGATACATCCGCAACCATAATCCGAACGGCAATACACTGTACATTGTCGACATTAGCGTCCGACCCAAGTACCGCAAGCTTGGGCTCGGCAAACTGATGATGCAGGCCATGTATCATGTTGTCATTGAAAGAGGCTATGACCGTCTGCTTGGCGGCGGGCGGATGCCCGGCTATCACAAGTTTGCGGAAAAAATGACAGCGAACGAATATTTGTCTGCCATCATCAATGGCCAGCTAAAGGACCCGGTGATCAGCTTTTTGCTGCGCTGCGGCCGCGTGCCGCTGGGTATCGCTGAGAACTACCTTGATGACGAAGAATCCTGTAACTACGCAGCATTAATGGAATGGAAAAATCCATTCAAATAGCGTGTTAACAATAGGCAAACAATTAGGAGGTCCGAAAACCAATGGAATACAAACGTATTACGAGTATCTATGACCAAAATTTTAAAAAACTTCACGATCTAATGGGGAAAATTTTCCCGCCGGAAGAGGTTTTGGAATATGACCTGTGGAAGGAGCCGCTCGAGGACCCATCGATCCGAGTATTCGTTGCTATCAACAACGACGAAGTGGTCGGTGCAACCGAGTACCGCTATTATCCCGACTGGAACATTGCGATGACTGATTTTACGATCATCAGCAAACCGGGCTTGAGCCTTGGCCGTTTCTTGGCGCAAAACCGCCTGAAAGACCTGCAGCAGCTGGCAAAAGAAAATGGCAAAGAATTATTTGGCATGTTTGCCGAAATTTATGACCCATACCGGGTAGAGCACCATCAGTTTGGCGGCGTCAAGGTGATGGATCCGTATGTTCGCCGTGAAGTGCTGTCACACCTAGGCTATAAGCGTCTGGACCTGAACTATGTCCATCCTTCATGGGAAAACAATGGGGAAGCCGTCTCAGGTCTCGACCTTTGCTTCATGCCGACCAATGAAGAGGTTGACAAACTCCCGGCAACTCTTGTCAAAGACTTCCTGCCGACGTATTACTCTGTATTGTCAAACAAACCAAAGGAATGGCTGGATATGGTCGAAAAACTAAGCCAACAGGAATCCATTCCATTATTGCCACTTTAACTATTGACTTTATTGGAAGATTCAGCTAATATTTTTTTTATAACTTACAAAATGAATGAAAATTTAAAAATATAAATCTCTTATCCAGAGAGGCGGAGGGACTAGGCCCGATGAAGCCCGGCAACCTTCAAGGTATTCCTTGAAAAGGTGCTAATTCCTGCAGGTTATCTTTAACCTGACAGATAAGAGGAGGACTATAACGCCCTCTTCTTATCGAAGGGGGTTTTTATTTTTTATAAAAAGGAGGGAATGAAATGGCAGTGTTAAAGGTGGCTATTCTCGGTTTTGGTACGGTGGGAGAAGGGGCTTATCGGACGATTATTTCCCACGGGGACGAGTTGGCTGGTGTTTTGGGGAAAAAGGTGGAAGTGGCTGCCGTTCTGATCAGAAATAAACAGAAGAAAAGGGATATTGCGCCGGACGTATTACTCACCACAGACTTCGAGGAAATCCTGCAATTGCCGCAGCTCGATATTGTGATTGAGGCAATCGTTGACAAAGAGCCGACTTTTACCTACTTAAAGCAGGCAATCGAGCGCGGCTGCCACATCATTACCGCCAATAAGGAAATGTTTGCCCACCATGGAAGCGAACTCCAGGAGTTGGCTGAGAAAAACAACGTTTCTATCGGCTTTGAAGCTACGGTGGCCGGGGGCATTCCAGTTATTCAAACCTTAAGGCAATTGTTAAAAATTAACCGTGTCCAACAGATTCAAGGAATCTTAAATGGGACGTCGAATTTTATCCTGACCGAAATGCGGGAAAAGCAGCATTCATTTGCAGAAAGCCTGGCACAGGCCCAGAAAAATGGCTATGCGGAGGCAGACCCAACCAATGACGTTGAGGGCTTTGATGCTTTTTATAAAACGATGATTCTGAGCCGAATCGCCTTTGGGGAAGAGCCCGAATGGCCTAAGGTAGAACGTGTGGGTATCACCGGTATCACCAGCGAATTGATTGATGCTGCCACAAAACTGGACCTCCGCTTTAAACATGTTGCCAGCCTGTCGAAGGAAGCAGGACAAATCAAGGCCTCTGTGAAACCGGTACTAGTTGGCAATGAGCATCCCTTTTATCATGTCGAAGGGGTTGAAAATGCGGTCAATGTGTACTCCGACATTGTCGGTCGGATTACCCTGCAGGGACCAGGCGCCGGAATGTTCCCAACGGCTAGTGCGGTCATTGAAGATTTGGTTTACGTCTACCAAAACCGTTCCGCGAGGAAAAAGTACGCGCAAACCACGACAGAATATTGTGAGCAGAATGAGGAAAAGAAACAAGAATTGTGGTTAGTTCAAGGTCTTCATGACATACTGCCTACTGTGACAATCATTGATGAAGTCGGAAACGGAATCAGGGTCATCAAGGCAGCCAAATCCGATTTGGAGCAGCTGGAGAGTATTCGCTATTTTGCGATTCTCGGAGAAGTTGAACAGAAAGAAGCAGTGGTGGTTTAAATAACTTCGGGTTTATAACATAACCACATTGGTTAGTTCACAATCTAGTCAAATTTCCACCATAAATATGTTAAAAAACTGTGAAATCCGTTGTTTAAAAGGGGTCCTCGGAGTATAGTAAAACTATAGACAAGAGTGGTAAGCCAACTTGATCTATGGGAATTACAGCAGTGCTGAGTTCTAGCCGTTTTAATAACGGATACCTCTCTTTAGAACTCATGATTCATATGATTTCCCCCTTTTTTCATTATAAAAGAAGCAGGAATCCTGCTTCTTCTTTTTTTTGGCAAAAGATTAGTCCCCTCGCCGGTCCCGCCGGTTGGAAAGCCTCGATTTATTTCGCTAATGCCTTGGCAGTCCGCCGCCTTTTTCTAAGTAATAGACAAATTAGCGTCGTAATCAGCATTATTTTTTCCGATTTCTTACGCGCTGATTGGCGGCATTCGCCCGTGCTTGGGCCTCCATATCCGCTCCGTCAGCCATTTCTTTAGAGAATTCTACATCATGCCCGTCGGATTTCATGTTTTTCGGCACCTGTGGAAGTGAAGCTTTATTTTTGTCACGAGTCTTATGTCCGTGTGAACGGCCCATGAAAAAAACCCCTTTCAGTTGGTTGCTGGTGGAGCCGTAAGAAGCTCCCCTTAATAGCTTTACCAAATAGAAGGGGTCCATTAATGGAAAAAATTAATTAAGTTTTATGATCTTATTATCTGCCCTTACGATTTGAATAGCCGCCGGCGCGGTCAGCCATTTTAAATTCATGGCCATAGGCCACTTCTTGCATGCTTGTTAAATTTGTACGTTCACGATCCTTATTGCGCTTTTTGTTTTCAGACATCATGATTCATCCCTTCCAAATTTATTTTAAGCAGGTAAAAATGGTACATCATGTACACGTTTCCATTTTTGCCTTTTAAAAAAGGAATGATACCGTTTTTTAAGAAAATATATTTTTTAACGCAATTTTTAATTCGGTATATTTAAAATCATAGCCATGTTTTAACAATTCATTTGGCAGCACTCTTTGTCCTTCGATAACCAATGTGCTCATCTCACCTAACAAAATCCGAAGCGCAAAACCCGGAACCGGAAGCCAATGCGGCCGCCGCAGCAACTCAGATAATGACTTGCCAAACTCGTTCATTGTCACTGGTGCAGGGGCAGTAAAATTCACTGGACCATTGAAATTCCGGTTTGCCATTACAAATTCAATGCCTTTTACCACATCTTCAATATGGATCCAGGACATCCATTGCTTCCCAGAGCCCATTGTCCCGCCGATAAAGGCTTGGTAGGGAAAAATCATTTTCGAAAGCGCGCCCTCACGTTTGTCCAAAATGATCCCAAACCGGCAAAAGACCGTCCGCACTCCCAATTCTTCGGCTTTAGCCGCTTCCTGTTCCCACGCGATAACTGTTTTTGATAAAAAATCCTCCCCAGAGCCTGGATCCTTCTCAGTAAACGTTTTATCCTGCGATGTTCCATAAAACCCAATCGCGCTGGCATTAATGAAGGCTTGAGGTTTTCGCTTCATTTTAGTCATGATGCTTAAAAGTTCTCTGACTGCTGCCAGTCTGCTGTCCAAAATTCTTTTCTTTCTTTGGTCAGTCCAGCGCCCGCTATTAATCGATTCACCAGCCAGATTAATAAAAATGTCGGTACCTTCCAGCGCGGAAGCCGGATTGGAATGTTCCGTAAGCCACTGGACATAGCGGAATTTTCCCGTTCCGTTAGAAGGCTTTCTGGTTAAGACAATAACCTCATGACCATTTTGCACCAAATCCCTGACCAAAGCTTTACCGACAAATCCCGTTCCCCCCGCAATTGCTATCATCATTTCAGCTTCGTCCCCCCTTAAAAATATTGTATAATATTTTTAAGAAGAATATGGCAAAGTCAACTACCCACGCCCCAAAAAAGCGGGGGCTTGTGAAAGTAAGCCCGCAGTTGTCCAGTTTCAGTTTCTTTTAGGAAACTACGTTGGTTTGGTCATCATACCCAAGGATACTTCCCTAGTCCTTGGCTCTATGGAATCTCATTAAAAGCAAGCAAGGGTGTTAGCGAGCGGTGTGGGATTCACGACAAGCCTGTCCAACCCTAACGAAGGGAACAGCCTTACGGTTGTGTTACCCGTGCAAACGGAGAAAGATTCACAATCTTTAAAAAGGAGCCGAGTCGGATGGTCTTTGTGTTAAATGCGAATAAACAACCGTTAAACCCTTGCCATCCTGCAAAGGCAAGAAGGTTACTCAAGAAAGGGAAAGCCGTAGTTCATAAGAAGTTTCCGTTTACTATTCGATTAAAGGATAGGAAAGATATTTCTTTGAATCAACAAACCTATCGAATCAAAATGGATGTTGGTTCCAAAATAACAGGAATCAGCATCATGAAGAAGAATGAAGTGGTGTTCTTAGCGGAACTCCACCACAAAACAGACATCAAACAAAAGTTAGAAGCCCGTCGTTCTTATAGAAAATCAAGACGGAATCGTAAGACCCGTTACCGTCAAGCTAGATTTTTGAACCGTAAACGGTCCGAAGGGTGGTTGCCCCCTTCCCTACAGTCGAGGGTGGACAATGTAATTTCATGGACTAATCGGTTGAAAAAACTAATTCCTTTGACAGATATCAGCTTAGAATTAGTCAAATTTGATACTCAAAGGATGATGAACCCTGAAATCAGCGGGCTTGAGTATCAAAAAGGGACCTTACAAGGATACGAAGTCCGAGAATATCTTTTAGAGAAGTTCGGTTGGCAATGTGCTTATTGCGGAACCAAAGATGCTCCATTGGAAATTGAACACGTTTATCCGAAATCAAGGGGAGGTTCCGATCGAGTCAGCAACTTGACTCTTGCCTGTCGAGAGTTTAACGAGGAAAAAGATACCTTAACCTTGGATGAATGGGCAATCCAATTAATCAAGAAAAAGGATAAGCGGAGCAAACGAATTTTATCCAGTTTTGACCCTATCAAAAAACAGTTACAGAAACCTTTGAAAGATACTGCAGTTGTCAATTCAACCCGTTGGAAACTTTATCAAATGCTTTTGACCACTGATTTAAAGGTGGAGTGTGGAACCGGGGCAAGAACAAAAATGCAACGGATACAACATGAATTTCCTAAGGAACATTACTACGATGCGGTTTGTATCGGAGAGTCTACTCCTTCCACCCCAATACACTTTAAAACTAACTATGTGTTACAAATCAAAGCCAAAGGACGAGGCTCAAGGTATCGATCGGGAACAGATAAATACGGTTTTCCTATCCGTCAGTTACCGAGAGTCAAAATGATCCATGGCTTTATGTCGGGAGATATGGTCAAAGCGATTGTGCAGAGAGGTAAATATCTGGGAACTTGGTTCGGGCAAATTGCTATGCGTTCCAGTGGTTATGTGGATATCAAAGATATGACCGGAAAGCGAATAGCACAAGGGATTCAGGTAAAATGCTGTCAGCTTGTACAGCGTTTTGATGGATATTGCTATTTTATAAACAAACGAAAGGAGTCGGCAATTCCGCACCATGTGTGAACGGTGGGGTTTCCTTGCAGATTTATGGTGAAGTGAACAAGATGGGCATTATTACAAAAATAACCACCCAGCAAAAAAATCAGGACCGCTTTAATGTGTTTATGGACCGGGGAAGCGGCGAGGAATTTGCCTTCAGTGTCGACAGCGATGTGTTGATTAAGTTTCAGCTGAAAAAAGGCATGGAAATCGATGAGTTTTCATTAATGGAAATTCAGTATCAGGATGATATTCGCAAGTCCTATAACCTCGCGATAAACTATCTCGCACGAAGGATGAGGGCTGAAAAAGAAGTCCGCGATTATCTGCAGAAAAAAGAGGTGGAAGAGCCGGTCATCCACGAGGTGCTGCATAAACTAACAGCCCAGAAATATCTCAATGATGAAGAATTTGCTTTGGCCTATGTCCGGACCCAGGCCAATACGACGGACAAGGGGCCGGATACCGTCAAGCAAGAACTGAAGGAAAAGGGAATCAGCGAGCAAATTTTGTCCAATGCCCTGAGGGCGTTTCCATTGGAGCAACAAATCGAAAAAGCGGTCAAAATTGCCGGAAAATTTTTCAATAAAAACTCCAAGGAGTCAATGCGCATCCAAAAGCAAAAGCTTGAACAAACGCTGCTTCGAAAAGGGTATTCCTTTGAAGTCATTCAAATCGCCATTAGCGAAACCGAAACGGATAACGGGGATGAGGAAATGGAGGCAATCCGCTTCCAAGGGGAAAAGGCACTTCGGAAATACAGACAATTGAGCGGGTATGAATTTCAGCAAAAAATGAAGCAGGCCTTATATCGGAAAGGCTTTTCGATGGATTTAATTGAGAAATATCTTGGGGAACTTGAAAATTCCTAAGGGTAATAGGGATGTTTTAAAAGACAAATAGGCGTGGATAGCTGCGAAAGTGTCTAATAGCCGGTTTCTAAGAGACAAAATAGGCGAGGACAGCGCGAAAGTGTCTAATAGAACGCCTCTAATAGACAAAACAGCTAACTTTCTTGCAGAAATGTCTTTTAGGGAACTGATGAAAAACAAATTATTTAGGAACCTGGTCAAAGTGTCCTTCATTAATCCGATGAAGTACAAAAGCCACCCAGAGAACCTGCAAAATGTACTTCATCAAGCCGATGAAGTACAAAAACCACCCAGAGAAACTGCAAAGTGTCGTTCATCAATCCGATGAAGTACAAAAACCACGCAGAAAACCTGATAATGTACTTCATCAAGCCGATGAACGACAAAATCACTAAAATAGCGGAACAAAATGTCTTTCCTCTACTGATAAAACGCGCAATATTATTTTTTGCTTTCAATAATAATCGTATCCTGGTCGATCTGTACCATTATAACTTCAGCTACGGATTTGGCTGACGGCAGCCGGGATGGGTCCTTCACATAGTCACCTGCATCCCAAAATGGGGTATTCATGCCGCCCATGTAGACTGCATTAAATTTGATATTGCTGCCTTCATACTCCTTCTGCAGTGCTTCGGTAAAGCCGCGGACAGCGAATTTGCTGGCACAATAAACAGCCTCATTAACTTTTCCGCGCAAACCGGCCGTTGAAATAATATTCATGACCCGGCCTTCACCCTTGTCCACCAACAATGGCAAAACAGTTTTCGTCACGAGAATGGTACCGATTACGTTTGTATCGAGCATTTCGTTTATTTGCTTTTCGGAAATTTCCACGAACGGTCCGAAATGGCCCACCCCCGCATTATTTACAACACCGTGAATATCATATTTTTTGCCGGCGTTGCCAATTACCCTCGAAACCTCTTCGCCATTGCTAACATCCAACTGAAGGGTATCGGCACTTCCGCCGCTGGCCTCAATTTCGTGTTTCACTCCGGTTAATTTTTCAACTGTTCTTCCTGCCAGTAAGATATGAAAGCCTTTTTGTGAAAAAAGCAGGGCGAGTTCCTTCCCCAATCCTGAACCCCCGCCTGTAACGATTAGTGAATTCATAGTAGCCTCCGTTAATACTTTATTAATTTTACAAAAATAATTATACTAAAATAAAGAGAAGGGGTGAACGAGGATGCAGCAGGAGAAACGATATAGTGAAATGACACAGCATGAACTGCGGCAGGAAATAGCCAAACTACAAGAGCAAGCGCGTAAAGCGGAGCAAATGGGGATGGTAAATGAGTTTGCCGTGCTCGAACGCAAGGTACATATGGCTCGTGCTTACATGCTTGACCCAAAAATGTTTAATCCGGGCGAAATTTATGAAATAGAGGGTGCACCTGGCGAATACTTTAAAATCGAATATTTAAATGGCGTTTTTGCCTGGGGCTACCGCCTGAAAGGTGACGGAAAGGAAGAGGCGCTGCCGATTTCTTTGCTTAAATCGCTGAAATAGTGGTTTGACAAGCCAGAGGCAGGTATCTCTGGCTTGCCGTAATTACAACCTATTTCCAAACCTGCGGTGATTCATCATCGCGCTCGCCTGATGCGCGCATCCGCTCCTGAGGATGTGTGTTGATGGTGCCGTCCGCTCGACGGGATGCGTATTCCGCTTTCGCGCGTGGCTCTCCCTCGAGCTTGTTATTATTTTGATTCGGGAAACCGGTCTGTTTATTTCTCATGCTGTACCTCCATTAATGGACTCCAGAACGTGAAAAGCAAAGGTGCGGTTCAATGCTTAACACGTACCATTAGTATGGACTTTATTTTTTTCCTTATGTTAAAAGAAAATGGCAAAGGGGCTTATTGATGAACGACTATCATGAAAAACTGACCAAGCTGCTGCTTGAAAAAAATGACCAGCTCTCCTATAACCAAGCCAGGACTTGGGTTGAACTTCTGTGGGAGGACTTTGAAACCACATCTGCTCGTGCTGGTCAGGAATACATGGGCAGCGAAATGACCGAACGGATTGTCAAACAGTGGATTGAAAATTATGGGGACAAGCTTCATGAATTTGCGGCAACGAATCCTAAATTTGAAAAATACTTTGATCAATCGGACAAAATGCTTCATTAAAACAAAAACTCGTCGGCTGCAATAGCCGGCGAGTTTTCATTTAGCTAGGAAGGATTCCTAACTTTTTCCGCAGCTTTTTCTCGCTGAACACCCATCCGGTGTAAGAAGAAATCGGATTGAAGTCTAAGTCTAATTGAACAACTGCGACAAACGGATAATGGCCGTTGCTACGGTAGCGCAAGTCGATAAACCGAACCTCGTAATAGGTGTCGTATTCATCCACTTCCCAACGGTAGACTGGCGAAAACGACAGAAATGCCGCTATATTTTCGTCCTTTTTGGCTGCTTCAATAACCGGTGTCATTGGTACAGGGACCCTTCTAAAGCGGTCCAAGATTTCCACCTTGCCATTTACTGAACGTCCTACAAAAAAGATGTGCTCGTTCATTGCCGCTATCTTCCATTGATGAAACCTCATCGTCGGAGCGATAATGATTTCAGTTGCATCTGGTATGAGGGAGCGAACCTCAACCAGCACCCGCCTTTTTGCTTGGTATCGACTCATATAATAGCCAATAATGATGGCATACATCAAAAGGAAGGTATAGCCTGGATTGGCACCGGCAATCCAAAGGATGATACCGATAATGTGGATCGCAAATATAAACGGGTCAAATGTGTTAATCACCCCAAGCGCGACCCATTTGGCTGAAAACGGCCGAAGCGCCTGAGTTCCATAGGCATTAAAAATATCAACAAAGACATGGATAAACACGGCCGCAAAGGCCCAAGCCCATAGGTGCAGGAGATTCGCATCTGGTATGAACAGATAAATAACTGCCGTTATCAGAAGCGGCCACAACAAAACCGCAGGTATGGAATGGGTAACACCGCGATGATTACGAATGTAAATGGCATTATTTCGCAATTTTAACACTGTATCAATATCTGGTATTTGTGAACCAGCAATCGTTGCTATTAAAACACTGGTTGTGGTCGCATGGCTGGCCGCAACTGCCGGATCGAGTGTTGCCAAACCGCCAAGAGCAATCCCCATCACAACATGAGTTCCAGTATCCAAAAAGTTTTCCCCCTTGTAAAATTCTTGTCAAAAACATTTTTTTGACTTATCGTAATACAGAATTACTTATTATTGTCTAGCTCCAGCGCCTAGCCCCTCGAGGTCATAAGTCAATCCGTCATGAAGGTTAAAAAACAACCTTCCTGCCGGCTCGCCTTATGCTTGTCGGGGCTGGTCAAGGCGCTTCCGCTTTTATTATTATATTCCCTAATTTCATGTGGTTTACTAATAAAGGAGTAAATGTTATGTCAATTGAACTAGAAAATGTCAAAAAAATCAATATAAATGCATTTCAAAATGATTTAATTTCATGGTTTAAAGCGGAGCAGCGTGACCTGCCATGGCGAAAGGACCGCGATCCTTACAAGGTTTGGGTTTCCGAGATTATGCTGCAGCAAACAAGGGTCGATACAGTCATTCCTTATTTCAATCGGTTTATTGAATGGTTTCCAACGATTGACGATTTGGCGGACGCCGAAGAAGATAAGGTCTTAAAGGCCTGGGAGGGACTCGGTTATTATTCCCGGGTTAGGAATTTACAGTCTGCGGTAAGGGAAGTAAAGGAAAAATATAATGGCGAGGTACCGAGTACCCCCGAAGAAATTAGCGGGTTAAAAGGCGTCGGCCCCTATACCGCCGGAGCCATTTTGAGCATCGCTTACGGAATTCCAGAACCCGCCGTCGATGGGAATGTCATGCGTGTCCTATCAAGGATTCTTTCGATTTGGGTAGATATTGCCAAGCCTTCGTCCAGGAAGGTGTTTGAGGAAGCGGTTCGCGAGTTGATTTCTCATGATGACCCATCCTCGTTCAACCAAGCGATGATGGAATTGGGTGCACTAATTTGTACCCCAACATCTCCTGCCTGTCTGTTGTGTCCGGTACGCGATCACTGTCAGGGATTTGAAGAAGGGGTACAGTCCGAACTGCCAATCAAAACGAAGAAAACGAAAACCCGGAATGTGGAGTTGGCCTCAGCCATTTTGGTTGACGAGAAAGGGAGGATTTTAATCCATAAGCGCCCTTCTGAAGGACTGCTGGCGAATTTATGGGAGTTTCCAACTATCGAAATTCTACATCCATTACAACACGAACGCGAGCAAGTTGTAGCATTGTTTGATGAAACCCTAGATTTAAAAATCAGTCTTGACCAGATTATTGGCCAGATTGAACATGTGTTCTCGCATCTTATCTGGAATTTGAAGGTATATGTCGGAAAAATAAATTCCGACATTAAAGAAAGCAGCGAATGGAAATTGGTGCCGGAAGATGAGATTACCGATTATGCTTTCCCTGTTCCGTATCAGAAGATGTTTAAGCTCTATCAGGATATATGAAAGAATGAACGCCGAAATCTTTGACGGCGTTCATTTTTTTTAGTTATTCAACCCGCCCCGATTTTGAATTTCTTCGACAATCTGCCTGTGAATCGATTGCCCTTCACTGTTTAAATATGGGGTCATTTGCTGTAGGGCGTGATGAAAAAAGAAAAGCTCTGAATCGTTCCAATCTGATTTTGCCATCATCGACAATTCGGTCATATCCCTGCCTTCGTACATTCAAAAACTTCCTTTCAAACGTAATCACCACTTAGTTTTTATATAAAAATTGTCATCTATTCACGGAAAGGCTAAAATGGTAGCGATACATAAAAAAGATTGGAAGGGAAAAAAATGACACAAAAAGTAGCACTAATCACCGGCAGCAGCAGAGGAATCGGCAAAGCAACCGCACTTCGCCTGGCCGAGGCCGGATACGATATTGTAATTAATTATGCGCGAAGCAAATCAGGAGCACTAGAAACAGCTGAGCAAATAAAAGCGTTGGGTAGAAAAGTACTAGTGGTAAAAGCCAATGTTGGCGATGTTTCCAAAATTAAAGATATGTTTGCACAAATCGACCAGGAATTTGGTCGGCTAGATATATTTGTCAACAATGCCGCATCAGGAGTTCAGCGCCCGGCGATGGAACTCGAAGAATCACACTGGGACTGGACCTTAAATATTAACAGCAAGGCACTCCTGTTTTGCGCCCAGGAAGCGGCCAAGCTAATGGAGAAAAACGGCGGCGGGAAAATTGTCAGCATCAGCTCTCTCGGTTCCATCCGCTACTTGGAAAACTATACGGCCGTTGGTGTGTCAAAAGCGGCACTTGAAGCCCTTACTAGATATCTGGCCGTTGAATTGGCTTCAAAAAATATCGTCGTCAATGCGGTTTCAGGTGGTGCAGTCGATACAGAAGCCTTAAAGCATTTTCCAAACCGTGAGGAAATGCTCCGTGATGCGGCGGAAAAAACACCGGCAGGACGCATGGTGGAAATAGATGATATTGTAAATAGCGTGATGTTCCTGCTATCTGATGAGTCAAGTATGATTCGTGGTCAGACGATTATTGTGGATGGCGGAATATCCTTACTTGTCTAAAATTATTCAATAAAAATCTTCGGATAATCTCCACGAAGACGGGCAAATTAAATTCGTGGAGGTGATAACAATGGCAAATTTCAATCAACAGCCTAACAAAACTTCTGCTGGAACTAACATTCAGCAAGTGAGACAACAAAATGCCCAGTCTCAAGGTGCAGGCGGTGCAGGTCAATTCGGCACTGAGTTTGCAAGTGAAACAAATGCACAAGAAGTTAGACAACAAAACCAAGCTTCTGCTCAAAGAGGCGGAAATGCTGGTGCTGGTGCTGGTGCTGCTGGTGCTGGTGCATCTGGCCAATTTGGCACTGAGTTTGCAAGTGAAACAAATGCACAAGAAGTTAGACAACGAAATGCTCGCTCTGCACAACAAGGCGGCAACGCTGGAAATGGTCAATTCGGCCAAAGCTAATAAAAGAATACTTACGTTAGGAGGCGCTCATACTCGATATTGAGTGCCTTCTTTTTTGTGTGTCGCACTCACCACTCGACAAAACTTCTTTTTTTTCAACAGAAGTTGTCAAAGGAAAATGATTATTTTTTCGAGAATACATATTAGGTACACAAAAGAAGGCGGTGAGGAACATGAATCAATTTAACCGATTAGTTTCCGAACAGATGGTCACGATGGAAAAACTGTTGTTTTTGCAAGCTGAGCTTGAGCGCTGCCAGGAAATCGAGGCCGAACTGCAAGCATTACAAAATGAAACCGATCTTGAAACCATCCAAGCAGATATACAAATGATGAAGAAAGAATTGAAAGAAATCCAGTTAATTTTTGAAAAACAAACGGAAGAGGTCATCAATTCTTACCGGGAAATGAATTTCCCGGCCACTGTATAATCAAAAAAAAGAGCAAATTTTTACAAAGAGCCTATTGAATTATGGCTCTTTTGTTTTAAATTTAGACTTCAACCGTTATAATAATAGAAAATAGGAATTTTCTTTGTTGCCTTTTGTCGTTTATTATATGTTCGGATTAGGTGGCAAAGGTCAAGATGAAGGTAGGGGGAGAAAATGGGCGTACCCATCGAAGGTGAACCAATACAAATACATAGCTATAAACACAATGGGCACATCCATCGCGTCTGGGAAGAAACAACTGTTTTAAAAGGGTCGCAAAATTTAGTAATTGCCGCTAATGATCGAACGCTTGTTACCGAATCAGATGGAAGAACGTGGATTACAAGGGAACCGGCTATTTGTTACTTCCATTCGCAATATTGGTTTAATGTTATTGGCATGATTCGTGAAGACGGGATTTATTACTATTGCAACATCAGTTCGCCGTTTATTTTTGATGGTGAGGCACTGAAGTATATTGACTATGATCTTGATATTAAAGTGTTTCCTGATATGACCTTTAATTTACTGGACGAGGATGAGTATGAACGTCATCGCCGCGAAATGAATTATCCAGATGTGATTGACCAAATTCTAAAGCGGAATGTCGATAAACTGATTCAGTGGATTCGCCAGCGCAGCGGCCCATTTGCACCGGATTTTATCGATATCTGGTATGAACGGTATTTAACATACAGACGGTAATTCGTGTATTGGTTCAAACGCCTGTTGATGAAGGTCAACAGGTGTTTTTGCTGAAAAAGGAAAGGGGGGAAAGGTTTGGATAGCATCAGGCGTTATCTTCAATTTGTAAAACCATATAAATGGCAAATCATTGCCACCATCGTTATTGGTATTGTAAAATTTTCTATCCCGCTCATTATTCCAATTTTAATAAAATACGTGGTCGATGATATCGTAGGGAATACAAAACTGGCCACTGGTGATAAAATTCACAAACTGCTCCTGCTTATGGGAATTATGATTATCATATTTGTCATTCTCAGGCCGCCAATTGAGTATTACCGCCAGTATTTTGCCCAGTGGACATCGAACAAAATCTTATATGACATCCGTAATAAGATGTATAAGCATATTCAAAAATTAAGCTTTAAATATTATGCCAATACACGGGCAGGGGAAATCATTTCACGTGTGATCAATGACGTCGAGCAGACAAAGACCTTCGTCGTGACCGGGTTAATGAACCTTTGGCTTGATATCGCCACAATTGTCATTGCCATTATTCTGATGTTTTCGATGAATGTAAAATTGACAATCGTTTCGATTTTGCTGTTCCCGCTGTATGCTTTTTCGATTAGATACTTTTTTGGGAACTTGCGCCGATTGACAAGGGTCCGCTCCCAAGCGCTAGCCGAGGTGCAAAGCTATCTTCATGAACGGGTCCAGGGAATGCCGGTGATCAAGAGCTTTGCGATTGAGGGCTATGAGCAGACTCAGTTTGATAAACAGAATAAAAACTTCCTTGAGAAGGCGCTTCAGCACACAAGCTGGAATGCCAAGTCATTTGCGGTTGTCAATACGATTACAGACATTGCTCCGTTACTTGTGATTGGCTACTCTGCCTATCTTGTTATTCATGGTCAGCTTTCGTTAGGAACGATGGTGGCGTTTTTCGCCTATATCGATAAGCTATATAGCCCGCTGCGCCGGTTGGTCAACTCCTCGACAACGATCACCCAATCGTTTGCTTCGATGGACCGGGTGTTTGAATTTCTCGATGAAAAATATGATGTTGTCGATGCTCCTGATGCGGTCGAATGCAGCAATGTTAAAGGGAATATCACCTTTGAAGATGTTTCGTTTGCCTATGACGAAGGCCAAGAACTGGTGCTGAAAAATATTTCCTTAGAGGTAAAAAAAGGCGAAACGATCGCCCTCGTAGGCATGAGCGGCGGCGGAAAATCGACGCTGGTCAGTCTGATACCGAGGTTTTACGATGTCACCCAAGGAAGGATTCTGCTTGATGGCCGTGATATTCGTGAGTTCAAGGTGCAGTCATTACGGGATAAAATCGGCGTTGTTTTTCAGGACAATATTCTATTCAGCGAGTCAGTTAAAGAGAATATTTTGTTGGGGAAACCGGGGGCATCCGATGAAGAGGTATTTCGGGCTGCTAAGGCAGCGAATGCTGACGAGTTTATTCTGCATCTTCCCGAAGGATATGGTACAAAGGTTGGTGAGCGGGGAGTTAAGCTATCTGGCGGCCAAAAGCAACGAGTCGCGATTGCCCGTGTATTTTTGAAAAATCCGCCAATCTTGATTCTCGATGAGGCAACTTCGGCACTCGACTTGGAGAGCGAGCATTACATTCAAGAAGCACTCGATGAATTGGCGAAGGACAGGACGACCTTTATTGTCGCGCACCGTCTTTCAACGATTACCCATGCCGACCGGATTGTGTTAATTGAACACGGCCAAATCGTTGAAATCGGGACGCATGATGAGTTGATGGCGAAGCAAGGCAATTATTATAAATTATTTCAGGTGCAGCAAATCGAAAAGAAAAATGAGGAAGCGACCGTTTAGCGTCGCCCAAAAACCCGAAGCAGTGTCGGAACTGCTTCGGGTTTTTTAATCATCTTGTTCTTCAATGGAAATCTCGTTGTTATGGTAGTAATGAAAACTAGTGATTAACACATCCAAATGTTCTACCTGCTCGCTGTAGTCAATAATCGATGCGACAATTTGCATTGTATGGTATAGTTGCGGATTGTTCTCCTCGTCGATTTCCTTTTGATGCTGCAAAAAGAAGTGAAACAGCTCTTCTTTATTGATTGTTACCTTCTCCTCCTGGTTTGAGGGCGGAGTTGGCACCTTTCCGATGAAGCGCAGCATCAGCTGTTCGTGAAAATATATAAGGTTATCCACTTGCTCCTGCAGCACAGACCGAAACTCCTCCGACAGCATTAGCATTTCATTTTCAAAGCGATGCAATCTTTTTAACGTATCTAGGGCTCTTTTGGCGGTGACCGTCATTTGCCGGAAAACCACCAGCTTACGGGACTTGTCTAAGTGATGTTTTTTAAAATAGTCTCTTTCTTCCTTATACAGAGAATAAAACTGTTCCATCTCTTTAATATCGTTTTTTAATTTGCCAATATCGGTTTTCAGAAGCTGATGATCAAAATCCTGACGGGTACTTAGGCGAATCCACTTGATGATTTCCCCGGTGGTATCGACGATTTTATGATAAAGCTTATTTTCATATTTTGGCGGCATGAACACGAGATTTACGATAAACGCCGAAAATACCCCAATCATGATCGTGGAAAAGCGGATGCCGGCAAATGTCAAAAAGTTGCCGCCAGGCGATTCCATTATCGAAATGAGCGTCACGAGCGCCAATCCGATCGTGTTTCCAAGTTTCAGTTTAAGATTAACAGTAATCACAATAATGGCAGCGAGACCAATCACTATAAAATGATTTCCGAGCAATAATACAAAAACAACGGCCATGATCGCGCCAATCAAATTCCCCTGGATTTGTTCGATAATCGTCAAAAAGGAACGATAAATCGTTGGCTGTATGGCAAAGATCGCGGCTATGGCTGCAAATACCGGAGAGGGTGAGTGCAGCAATTGCGCTAAGTAAAGCGATAAAACAATAGCAATTCCCGTTTTAAAAATGCGGGCACCTAACTTCATTATTAAAATATTTCCTTTCCAAAAAATAATCTTAGTTCAATGTTAAACAATATTGTATCATACATGGATTTATTTGCATTGGCAAGGGATATTATATGACATATTTATGCAAATGGGGCATGGATGGAAATATATCTGCGAAAAAATGGAGGATATCCGCGATTATATGAATATATCCGCGATAATTTCGATATATCCGCGAAAAAATCATTTTATCCGCGAAAATCCGAATATATCCGCGAATCCCAAAAAAAGCATCCGCAGCAACAAACGTGCGGATGCTTTTTTGAATTTTACTCGGTTGAAACAGCTGGGTCGGCCTGTTCTTTTACCGGGCTGATCTGAACGAAATGCTGTTCCGGAGCGGCTAACAATGGACGAAGCTGGTCTGCTTCATGTGACTGTCCATTCTGCTCGAGTAAATCACGATATTTGGTTAACAGTTCTTCGATATCCTGCATTCCTTTTTCGGATAGATCGAGAACGGAGACCTTCGCGCCTTTTGCAATTCGGCGTTTAATCGCATCCTTGGTCAGTCCCATTTCCGGCTGATGGCGGATATAGACGACACCGCCTGTCATCCCTGCACAAATCCATGGACCTGGATCGCCAAGCACAAGGCCGCGGCCGTTGGTCATATATTCAAAGGCAAAGCCCTTGATATTGGCATTGGCGCCGATATTGCCTGCCTCTTTTTCCGGAAGCGGCTTTTTCAGCTTTCCGGCGATGATCAAATCTGCCCCTGAAAGCCTGATTCCGGCACGGGCATCGGCATTGCCTTGAGCAACTAGTAGGCCTTTTTGGGCCCCATAGCCAAAACCTTTTCCGACAGAGCCATTTAGATATTCGCCATTTTTCCCTTTTGACTTCAATATATAAATGCTGCCGCCGAAGGAAGTTTTCCCAACACCGTCCTGGCCGCCGCCATTGACAGTAATGTCAATGCCTTCGCTGTTGTAGGCCCCGAGGCCGTTGCCTGGAATAGAGCCATCCTTATACTTAAGCTGCACACTTGGCAACTGCTTGTAGGATCCATCGAGTCTGCCGCGTACGCGGTGGCAAGACACCCTGCTACCCAATACCCGCTGTTCGGAAGTGACACTGACAAACTCTCTTGAAGCATGAAGCTGTTCGACACTTGCATCGTGATACTCTGCACCGGCTGCGACCTGCATTTGGGTTTCGGCTGCTGTCTTGGAAGCTTCGATTCTGGTGAACTGGCTAATTTCCAGCGGTTTCAGCAAGTAGGATAGATTAAGCTGATTCTGGCCCTTTACCTGTTCCAAAAACTCGGAATGGCCGACAGCCTCTTGTAGGTTGCGAATTCCTAGGGAAGCAGCAAGTGCTTTTACCTCGTTGCCGAATGCGGTAAACAGATTCATGATGCCCTGAACCGCCAAGTCAAACTGACGTGGGACGAAGCGGCGCAGTCCATGCTCTTTCGCCTGTGCTTCCGACTCAATTTGCGTGGCAATCCCGACATGACAGGTATCCAAATGACAGCCGCGACAGGTGGTACAGCCGATTGACAGCATCGCCAGTGTTCCAAAACCAACCCGGTTCGCACCAAGCAGCATGATTTTAACAACATCCATCGCACTCTTCATCCCGCCGTCTGCCCAAAGCTCCACCTTATGGCGCAATCCGCTTTCTAGCAGGGCGTTATGGGCCGCCTTAACCCCGATTTCAACCGGAAGGCCGACATGTTGCAGCGCATGGATTCTTGCGGCACCGGTCCCGCCGTCAAAACCGCTTAGGGTAATGATATCAGCGCCCGCTTTGGCAATCCCGACAGCAATGGTGCCAATGTTTGGAACAACCGGCACTTTAACGGCAATCTTTGCCTTGTCATTGGCTGTTTTTAATTCTTGAATCATTTGCGCCAAATCTTCAATTGAATAAATATCATGGTTGTTTGATGGTGAAATCAGGTCTGAACCAAGTGTCGCATTACGGGCCGCCGCGACCTTGGCGGTAACCTTCGATCCAGGCAAATGGCCGCCTTCACCAGGCTTCGCACCCTGGCCAATTTTTATTTCCAATAAATTCGAAGAGTTTAACAGTTCGGCGTTGACACCAAATCGACCCGAGGCAATTTGCTGCCCACGGGTTCTCGGATATTTCCCTAGCATATCCTTGATTTCGCCGCCTTCCCCGTTCAAGCTGACCATGTTTAAGCGGTCTGCCCCCTCTGCATAAGCCCTAAAGGCAATCTCGTTTTGAGAGCCAAAGGACATGGAAGAAATCAAAAACGGCAGATCATGATCGCCGACAGTAATATTGACTTCGCTAGGTGACACAGGATTTTCGCTATTCTTTAAACCGACCAAATGGCGAATGGTCGTTGGATTTTCAGTTTCTTGCTCGTAAATTTTTTCACGGTACACACTGTAATCGCCGGTTGCCGCCACTTCCCCAATTGCCTTCCAAATCCGCGGGAACAGGTGGAATGTTTTTCCGACACGTTCTTTCTCGTTTTGGTAATCCTCAGCCCGTTTAAAGGCATCCTGCTTCATCGCTTCAAAATTGCTCTCAAGCTCGGAGGAGCCAAAGAAGTTCACGACATTTAATACCTCAGCAACTTCTTGGTTCAGGCCGATGCTCGAGAACAGGCGTCCATAGCCACGCAGTTCATGAATGCCGATGGTTGAAATCACTTTTTCAAGACCCTTGCTCAAAGCGATGTACAGGTTAACAAGCGGTGCGGTCGTTTCGCCGAGAACCGTCAGGAACATATAATATGGGCTGATTAAATCCGCACCTAAGCCAAACACGGTTACACAATCGTGCAAGGAGCGAATCGCGGCCGAACGCAGCAACAGCGAGCAATCGCGGCGAAGGTCCTCCTTGACCAATGCCTGGTCGATCGCTGATGTGACCAGATGAGGGTCGAGCCAATAGGAATCGTCCTGATGGGCTTTCGCATCATCGAGAATAAGCAAGGTTTTTCCCTGCTTGACAGCATGAACAGCTTCAGTGGCGAGTCTATCAAGTGCATCACCGATTGTTTCATTTTTTGAAAAAGTGGTCGAAATATAAGCAGCCAATTTTTGTTCTTGGAAATACTGAACCACTTGGTCAAAGCTTGGCTGTCCCATCGTTTCTGAACAACTAAAGCCGGCTTTGCCTTCCAACAGAATCGGAGTTGTCAGTTCAATCACAGTCCCAGTTTCTTGGGCAGCGTTTAAAACCGGACGTTTCCCAATGATGACGCGTGTGGAAAAATGCTCGGTTTCCCGGTCCCGGTCAATCGCTGGATTGGTCACGACTGCTACGCTTTCCTTGATATAATCCGCAATGTTGACGCGTTCAGGATTAAGCGCCGCCAGAGGGGCATCATGACCAAGCGAGCGAATCGGCTCGACACCTTTTTCCGCCATTTGTTCAATCAACTGGATATGGTCCCGTTCCCAGCCGAACGCTTTATATTGGCCGTTATGGATTTTGTCCGGATAACTCATCGTAACGGTTTTGCTTAACAACGGTGGCTGCAGCCGGAATCGTGCTTCGTTAAGCAGGAGCCGTTTTGAAAAGCGGTTATAAACTTCATTTTGATAGTCACTATGGTCATAAAGTGCTAACTCTGAACCGATCCATTTAAAACCTACCTTCTCGCCAGGGGAGAGCGGCTTTGGCTCGCTCACATACTCACTGGATGGAATAATTCCTGGTTCAGAGGAGAACAGGTAGGATGTATCGGTTTCCAGCATCCAAAGCGGGCGTAGGCCCAAAGCGTCGACACTAAACACGGCTTCATCGCCATAGCGGGAGATGATCCCCGCAGGGCCCTGAGCGAAGTGGCCCCATGCCTCGCGCAAATAAGTATATAAATCTTGCAAATGTTCTGGATATGCCTTGATTTCATTATTAATTGGCGGAAACAGCAGGTCCATCGCTTCAAACAATGAATAGCCCTCACGGCAGATTAAAGTTTCCATTGTCCGGCTTAAATCCTGCGAGTCACTGCCGTCCTTCACGAGCTGCACGCCAATCATTTTGGCCTCGTCGCGCAGCTTGGCAATCGTATTGATTTCACCGTTATGTCCAAGGACGCTGAACGGCTGGACCCGGAAAAAGCTTGATAGTGTATTGGTGGAGTAGCGGTTATGGCCGAGCGTCATTGTTGAAGCGACAAGCGGGCTGGCAAGGTCATGATAGTAACGTGGCAGAATATCACCGGCTCCCATAACTTTGTATACGGCATGATTTTGACTTAATGAGGCTACGTGAACATTCTCGTTTGTCTCAAAATCTACCAGAGCTTCAAACAAAACCTTGTTTAATTCATCGCCGGTTTTATCGGATAGGCAGGCAAACTGCCAAAATACAGGATTTTCTTGGATTGCAATTGGCCCTAATTTAGTGGAGTCGGTCACTTTGTTGGTTTCAAAAACTAGTTGTAGCTGGTGTTTTGTTAGTTTGTTGATTAATTCTTGTCTCGTAGATTCCCAGTTTACATTTTTGCTAATAAACACATGTCCGACTGAGAATTCTTCTTTTTCCACAAGTGATGGATCAAGGTCGGCCTGGCGCAGTTTTTCCTTCCAGAGCTCGGTTGGGATATCGACATGAATCCCCACGCCGTCCCCTTCATCGTTGATAAAACCAGCACGGTGATTCATGGTCACAAGCGCGTTAATGCAGTTGAAGATATTTTTCCTGGTCGGAATTTTGCTTTTTTCAAGGCTGGCGACGATTCCGCATGCATCGTGTTCCTGCTTGTGGAAATCTTTAAATAGGGAAGGGGTCCATCTTTGTATCATTTATTCGGGCTTCTTTAGTGGTACTAAAGGAAGCCGCTTCACCTCCTATGAAACGATAAATTTGAGAAATAATTTGGTGCTTTAGTGAGGTAAAATTGTAAATGGATAAAAAAGCAAAAATAATAGTCTAATATTATCATAAGAATTTTCAGACATCAAATAAATATTCAGTATTTTGGATATAGATTTAGCATTAGTTTAATCGAAAAAACAGATGAAAAGCTGTTATTGTAAACGTTTTCAAATTTACGTGAAATAAAAAGAGAGCCTGGGCAGCTCTCCTTTTTTGCATAAAATTTGTATATTTATTACTGTTTTAGTGATGAAAATGCATTTCTGACTGCATGGAGAGTCGCTTCCACGTCTTCTTCTGTATGGGCGATGGTTAGGAACCATGCTTCATATTTGGATGGCGCAAGGTTAATTCCTTGGTGAAGCATCAATTTGAAAAATTTACCGAACATTTCTCCATCGGTGTTTTCGGCTTGCTCATAGTTCTCGATTTTTTCATTTGTAAAATAAACGGTGAACGCACCTTTTAAGCGGTTGATGGTAATCTCGATATCGAATTCTTTTGCCGCCGCCAAGATTCCTTCTTCAAGCATCGCGCCAAGGCGGTCCACGTAGTCATACACTCCTGGCTGTTTCAACACTTCAAGGCAGGCTATTCCAGCAAGCATGGAAGCAGGGTTTCCGGCCATCGTGCCGGCTTGGTAAGCCGGGCCGAGCGGGGCCACTTTTTCCATTATTTCTTTGCGGCCACCGTATGCGCCGATTGGGAGTCCGCCGCCAATGATTTTTCCAAGTGCGGTTAAGTCCGGCTTGATGCCGAGAAGGTCCTGGGCACCGCCGTACATGAAACGGAACGCGGTGATGACCTCGTCGTAAATGACAAGTGCACCTGCTTCGTGGGTAAGCTTGTTAACTTGCTCAAGGAAACCAGGGTTTGGCTCGACAATCCCGAAGTTGCCGACAATTGGCTCGACGAGAACAGCGGCGATTTGGTCGCCCCATTTTTCTAGAGCTTGCTTGAATGGTTCGATGTCGTTAAATGGGACAGTAATCACTTCTTGGGCGATGGATTTCGGCACCCCGGCGGAATCCGGTGTTCCAAGCGTAGAAGGGCCGGACCCTGCTGCAACAAGGACCAAGTCAGAGTGACCGTGATAACAGCCGGCAAATTTGATGATTTTGTCTCGGCCGGTGTAAGCACGGGCCACGCGGATGGTTGTCATGACCGCCTCCGTCCCGGAGTTGACGAAGCGAACCTTGTCTAATGAGGGTATCGCTTCCTTCAGCATTTTGGCAAATTTCACTTCATGCGGAGTCGGCGTGCCGTATAGGACCCCCGTTTCCGCTGCACGCTTAATGGCCTCGGTAATATGCGGGTGCGCATGGCCAGTGATGATCGGGCCATATGCCGCCAGGTAGTCGATATACTGGTTGCCGTCGACATCCCAGAAATAAGCGCCCTGGGCCCGCTCCATCACAACCGGAGCACCGCCACCTACAGCTTTATATGAACGTGACGGGCTGTTGACACCGCCGACAATATGCTGGAGCGCTTCGTTATGTAATCGTTCAGAATTGGTAAAATGCACAATAATTACCTCCTTTTTTCGTTTCCTTACATATTCTATCACGATTTTGTTGTATTAATGTTTCGACTATTTGGGTGAGACAAGGACGAAGGACATTTTTTTATTGGCTGGGAGGTAATGTCTTTCATAGGAGTGATGAGGGACAGTTCGGGGGGTGACTGGGTGGGTAATGTCTTTCATCGGCTTGATGAAGGACGTTTTGTCCGGGGGACAGGTTGAAATGTCTTTCATAGGCTTTATGAAGGTCGTTTCACTCTGAGGTTATGATAGAAATGTCTTTCATCAACTTTGTTGAAAACAATTTTAACTGCAAAATTACCATTTTTGTCTTCAAGATCCTCTGTTGACGACAGTTCCGCTTGGGAGTTTTAAAAAACTGTCGCCAATGAGGGCTATAGGCGACAGTTTTGCTTCAGAAATTTAAAAAAGTGTCGTCAATAGGTGCTATAGCCGACAGGTTTGCTTAAGAAATATGAAAAAGTGTTGTCAATAGGGCTTTTGCTGACAGTATTGCTTGATAAATTTGGAAAAGTGTCGTCAATAGGTGCTATAGCCGACACTTTTGCATAAGAAATTTAAAAAACTGTCGTCAATGAGGCTTATAGCCGACAGTTTCGTTTGGAAAATCATCAGAAATGTCGCCAATGATTTGGATGAAAGACACTTTAACATGAAGAAGGGGTAATAATGTCTTTTACAAGCCTTCTAATAGATACTTTGCCATGAAATCAATCACAACCTGTCTAATAGGAGCCCTCTAAAAGACACTTTGCCTGAAACATGCCTCAACCAGTCTAATAGGAGCCCTCTAAAAGACACTTTTCCAGAACTATGCCTCAAACCTGTCTATTAGAAGCCCTCTAAAAAGACACTTTGCGATAGAATCAACCACAACCTGTCTAATAGCCCACTTCTAAAAGACACTTTCTCAAAATTCAAACGCAATTTGTCTAATATACCATCATCCTTATCCTGGCCACACCCCAACACTCCAATGCTCCAAAGTTGTGTTCCCACCTCAATTTGGCTAAACTAAAACATTAGGGTAAGCAAGCCGCAACTGGAGGTTTCAAAAATGACACAACGTGCAATTGAAGTATCTACCTTACGAAAAGAATTCAAGTCCTATTCCAGCCGTTCCGGCTTGGCAGGGGCGTTCCGTGACCTTTTCACAAGAAATTATAAAGTCGTTCCAGCGGTGAACGACATCAGCTTCACTGTTAACCAAGGAGAAATGGTCGGTTACATCGGCGAAAACGGCGCAGGTAAATCAACGACCATCAAAATGCTAACGGGAATCTTAACGCCAACATCGGGCAAAATCATCGTGAACGGCATGAACCCGCACAAGCAGCGAGAACAATTCGTGCAAACCATCGGTGTCGTCTTTGGGCAGCGCTCGCAGCTCTGGTGGGATATTGCAGTCCAGGAATCGTTCCGCCTGCTCAAAAAGGTATATAAGGTTACCGACGAGCATTACGACGACCATATGAACCATGTCATCAAAACGCTCGATATCGAACCGCTACTCGACAAGCCGGTCAGAAAATTATCGCTCGGTCAGCGGATGCGCTGTGAACTCGCGGCCGCACTAATTCACAACCCGCCGCTCTTATTCCTAGACGAGCCGACGATTGGCCTTGATGTGCTCGTAAAATTAAAAATCCGTGAATTTTTAAAGGAAATCAACGAGAAATATAACACAACGATTCTATTAACCACGCATGACCTTTCCGATATCGAGGCGTTGTGCGACCGCGTCATCATGCTCGATGAGGGAAAGATTATCTACGACGGGGCACTAAAACATCTCAAGGAAAATTTGGGAGACGGCAAAGAGCTACAATTTCAATTTCTTGAAAATGTAGACCTGCAAGCAGTCAAAACTCTCACCACCGGGCTTCCGGTTAAATGGGCTCTTGATGAAAAAGAGCATATTTTTACGGCTAACGTAGAAGATCACGATGAACTCGTCTCGATGCTGATAGCCAAAATCGTGGCAAATTACAAAATCAAGGACATCAAAATCAACGAAACCTCGACGGAAGAAATTATCCGCAATATTTATGAAAAGGGTGCAGTAGAAGTTGGATAAATACTTGGAAATGATTCGCATCCGTTTCTTAATGATGCTTGCGTACCGGACGAATTATTATACCGGAATCCTTATTTACAGCATCAACATTGGGGCTTATTACTTTTTATGGAAGGCGATATATGGGGCAAAAGCGGATATTCAAGGGCTGTCTATTGCCCAAATGACAACCTACGTGGCCATTTCCTGGATGGCGCGCGCGTTTTATTTCAACAACCTCGATCGGGAAATGGCGATGGAAATCAAAGAGGGAAAAGTGGCGGTTGAGTTAATCAGGCCCTACAACTACATGGGGATGAAAACAATGCAAGCGCTCGGGGAAGGGATTTTTCGGTTGTTCTTCTTCTCTCTGCCCGGACTCATCATCGTTTATTTCGTTTTCCCGATACAATTTACCTGGGATCTCGGTGTCTGGGGGTTGTTTGCCATCTCGATTCTATTGAGCTTTTTCATCAATACCGAACTGAACTTGTTAACAGGAATAACGACTTTCTTCTTATATAATAATACAGGCCTGATTCGCGCCAAACGCGTGGTGATTGACCTGTTCTCCGGGCTGATTTTGCCGATGAGCTTTTTCCCAGGCTGGGCCCAGGAAATCATGAAATACCTGCCATTTCAGGGCATTAGCTATATCCCGAGCATGATTTACACTGAAGGCTTTACACATCAGCAAGCGATCGCAGCACTTGGCCAGCAATTCCTTTGGGTACTTATTCTATATGTCCCGATTCAGTGGTTATGGGTCATCGCGAAAAAGCAGCTTGTGATTCAAGGGGGGTAAGCTGTGTTCTACGTATCAATGTTTTTTCAATACATGTCACAATATATCAAAACAAGACTACAATATCGGACCGATTTGTTTGTTGAATTTTTTTCGGATTTGCTGTCGCAGGCCATCAACCTTATTTTTATATTAGTGGTGTTTGGACACACGGACTTGTTGAGTGGCTGGAGCAGGGATGAAATCATTTTTATTTACGGGTTTTTCCTCGTACCGTTCGCGGTGTTCTCGGCGTTTTTTAACATCTGGGATTTTAATGAACGTTACATTGTCAAAGGGGAATTTGACCGCATCCTGACCAGGCCGATTCACAGCCTGTTTCAGATTATCCTGGAGCGGCTGGAACTGGAATCACTTTTAGGAGGAATTACCGGCATAGCAGTTATGCTTTATGCCGGCAGCAGGCTCGGGCTCACCATTGAATGGTATGAACCAATCCTATTTATCGTGTTCGTAATTGGCGGGGCGCTCGTTTACGGCGGCATTTTCATTATGCTGGCCTGCATCAGCTTTTGGGCGGATGCAAGAACGTCGCTGATGCCAATGATGTACAACATCAGCAACTACGGGCGCTACCCCGTCAACATTTACAACAAACTGATTCGGTTCGTGCTCACCTGGATCCTGCCGTTTGCTTTTGCCGGTGTCTATCCTGCTGCTTTTTTTCTTGAAAAAAAAGAATGGTATTGGTATTCGTTTTTAACACCGCTGATTGGGATCATCTTTTTTGTGCTTTCCGTCCTGCTTTGGAATCAGGGCGTCAAAAAATACCGCGGTGCAGGGAATTAGCGCCACATCAAAAACCGGGCAACTTGTCCGGTTTTTGATATTTTATCGGCCGAGCCCGCATAGGAATAGAGTAGCTGTTATTCTATTTTTGAGGTGGTCGCTCCGTGGTTTTTTTCCTGCTGCCAATCGTAATATTTTGCATTTTTATGAGTATTCGCACGCTGTTTATTCCAAATACAATTAAAGGAAAAATAGTTTCATTAGATAACTTTTTCTATTTGGCGACCGTTTATCTGACGTTAATCATCGGGTTTGGTCTTATTTATTTAATTTTTGAGTTAATGGGAATGTCGGTATTAAGGGAAGCAAATAATGAAAAGCATTATAGCATTTTTGAAACGAGCTTTTATTTTAGTTCGATGATGCTGTTTTCGGTTGGCAACGGGGATGTTATCCCGCATGGAATCGGCCGGTTCATTGCAGCGATTGAGGCGCTGATTGGGTACACGCTGCCGGCAGCGTTTGTTGCGAGAGTAATGTTTGAACGCGAAAAATAGGACAAGAAAGTTGCAATATCATAAAACAATCGGTAGCCTATAAATAGGAATATTTTTCAAAAGGAGTGAATGGCATGACAGTTGAAATCGGAACCAAAGCGCCGGATTTTACATTGGAAGCCCAAACGGGAGAAACATTAACGTTATCTGACCTGCACGGAAAAAATGTTGTCATCTACTTTTATCCGAAAGATATGACACCAGGGTGTACCACAGAAGCCTGCGATTTCAGGGACAAGTACCAGGAGTTTGCCGATTTGAATGCGGTCATATTGGGAATCAGCCCCGATCCGATCGCGCGGCACCAAAAGTTTGTCGAGAAATACAGTTTGCCGTTCCTGTTGCTGGCGGATACGGATCACCAGGTGGCAGAAGCTTATGGCGTTTGGAAACTAAAGAAAAACTTTGGTAAAGAGTACATGGGCATTGAACGATCCACCTTTGTGGTGGATAAAGAAGGAAGAGTAGCCAAGGAATGGCGCAAGGTCCAAGTGAAAGGCCATGTGGAGGAAGCGTTGGCATTTATCAGGGAAAATCTTTAAGTCTTTTTAACGCCTATTTTCGTCGAAAAAGGCATTTGTCCAATGCAAGAATACCGGTTTTGAATATCATTTTATTAGGGCATACCTCCTCAGATAATTTTTTTAGGGTCGCGAGCGGCCCTTTTTTTAATGGCGACAGTGTTTGCATTTTCTTAAAAACAATATAGGTGATATGATAAAGTTAAAAAATTGTGATGATTAAAGGGGGAGCGGTGATGAAAATCTATACGAAAACGGGCGATAAGGGAACGACTTCGCTCATTTACGGGCAAAGGGTGGCAAAAAACGACCTGCGGGTGGAAGCGTATGGCACCTGCGATGAAACAAATTCAATGATCGGACTTGCCCTTAGCCATTTAAGTAAGGAAAATTTTCAAGGAAAAGAAATAATTGAAAAAGTTTATCATAAAATACAAACGAACCTATTCCATGTTGGCGCAGAACTAGCGACACCAAAGGGGAAAGAGGTTAAGTGGTCGCTGTCCGCGGCGGATATTGAAGAAATGGAAAAAATGATAGATGAATGGGATGGAACGCTACCAGCGTTAACAAACTTTATTTTGCCTGGTGGACATCCAGCAGGGGCAGCGTTTCATGTAGCCCGTACCATTGCAAGACGCGCGGAAAGATGTGCAGTCGGCTTGGGGGAAGAGGCGAACCCGCTTGTATTGGCTTATTTAAACCGGCTTTCCGATTTATTGTTTGTAACGGCGCGGTATGTGAACCATAAACTAGGTGCGAACGAACAAACCTTGCATAGTTAATATAGAAGTCATGAACTGTTTGTAAATTGGCACTAAAAATGTATAGAAATAGTTAAAAACATTATGTTAGTGGTATTACAATGTTGACAAAAGTACAAAATACCTAGTAAACTAATTATAACAATTATAAAATAAGAATCTTTTTTAGAAGGAAGGTGCATGGCGATGAACCAATTAAAAGAAGCGTTGGATACCTTGAAGGATACCGGAGTTCGTATTACTCCACAACGTCATGCGATACTTGAATATTTAATAAACTCGATGTCACATCCTACTGCGGATGAGATTTATAAAGCTCTTGAAGGCAAATTTCCAAATATGAGTGTGGCAACAGTTTACAATAATTTACGGGTATTTCGTGAAGTAGGTCTTGTAAAAGAATTAACCTATGGTGATTCCTCAAGCCGCTTTGATTTTGTCACCTCACATCATTATCATGTCATTTGTGAGGAATGCGGGAAAATTGTTGATTTTCATTATCCAGGACTAGATGAGGTCGAGCACTTGGCAACACATGTGACTGGATTTAAGGTGGCAAATCACCGTATGGAAATCTACGGTACTTGTCCGGAGTGTTCCAGTAAAGAAGTTCATTAAATTATGTAAAGGCTGATTGAACAGAATCGGCCTTTTTGGTATTAATAAAAAGGGTGACCAAAGCTTTCGAGCTTAGGTCATCCTTTTTTACTTTTAGATGTATTGTAGTCTTCGTTAAATTCTTTCCCCTCGAGGGTAGGATCAAGGGTTAACGGCTCGTTGCAATACATGCACATATCGACTCTGCCGAGCATTTTAGTATGTTTTCCGCAATTTGGACATTTAACCTGTATCGTTCTAGTTGACAGCATGCCAATCCAAAAATAAACCACTGTACTTGCAATTATAAATAGTAGACCAAGAATCATGAAAATGGTCATAATAATTGGTGATGTACGAAAATAAATACCCGCGTACATAACAATAAAGCCGGCAAAAATTAAACCTAGTGCAAAGGACCTTATTTTATTTATTTTACTTGAATATTTCGCCATGAGTCTCCCTCCTAGACCAACTATAACATAATTTAGCGAGAAGAGAAAAAAGGAAACTAATGAAGAATGTCGAATTTTGTCTTAAATTTTAGCAGGATATTTCCTATTGCTGTCGAACATATATTGCTAACGAGGATATTGGAGGTAAATGGAATGGAAGACATTCTTCGGCCCATCTATCAAGAAAGGGCAAGCCAGTTAAATACCTTAGGGATATTATTGGTAGAAAAAAAGCAAAGAACAAGTCAAACAACCGATTCATTTGACGTGATTTTATTGGTGATTGTCAAGGAAGCGGAGCAGCCGGTATACACCAAACTTTACTCCTACGATGAAAAAAAAGCAGCGATGCATGTTATAACAATCGAACAACTGCAACAATGGTTATTATTAGGGACGAATCGCAAAATTTTTGAATGGTTGCATGATTCGAAGATTCTATTTGACCGCAATGAATATATTGCCAACTTGAAAACAGAGTTACAAGAATTCCCGTTTAATGGACGAAAAATAAAGATGGGCTTGGAATTCGCCAAACTAATTCGCCGTTATGTTGACGGGAAGGCACTTTTTGAGCATAAACAGTATCTTGATGCCTACAATCATGTGGTACATTCACTTCATCACTTGGCACGGCTGGCGATCATCGAAAATGGCCTGCATCCGGAACTGACTGTTTGGCAGCAAGTAAAACAAATCGAACCGGAAATTTATAAATTATATGTGGAACTGGTTAATAGTGAGGAAACGCTTGAACAACGGCTTGAACTCTTATTCCTTGCCAGCGAATTTTTAATCTATTCTAGGACTAAGATCGGTTCAGCGCATTTATTAGAAGTATTGAGTACAAAGAAATATTGGATGTTCAGTGAAATCATGAGTGAGGATGAATTGCGACCTTATTCAGTGGATATGGCTGTACTTCTTGAATATCTAATCGAAAAACACTTATTAGAAATTGTTAATCTCGAAACCAAAGGGCAAGGGGTTTTTCATCGCTGCTATCGCGTTAGTGAAAAACTATCGTAAAAAAACAAAAAAAGCTATTGACCTTTTCTCGGATACTTGGTATATTAATAACCGTCGCTGCGAAACATCTTTAAAAAGCTTTCTGCAGTCGACGGTTTGAAAAAAGGTGTTGACATTAATGAACACCCTGTGATATATTAAGAAAGTCGCTTTTGAGCGGCAACGCAAGATAGTTCTTTGAAAACTAAACAAACAAAAACGTCAACAATAAAACATTCATTTCTTTCGAAATGAAGCCAACGTAACATTTATGA
>NZ_LMTJ01000019.1 GCF_001510715.1 Bacillus sp. FJAT-29814 | reverse complement strand
TGCATGTATTAGGCACGCCGCCAGCGTTCGTCCTGAGCCAGGATCAAACTCTCCAATAAAGTTGAGTTGATTAGCTCATAAAGTTACGTTGGCTCATGTTCCTCTTATATATAGAAGAAACATGATGTTTTTTATTGTTGACGTTTTTGTTTGTTTAGTTTTCAAAGAACAATTTTTCGGAGACAGGATAATAATATATCATCTCTTCATCACCAAGTCAACCACTTTTTTAAAAATAATTGACTGTTTCAGCGACAGGAATTTATTATAGCAAAAACATTTTTCAAAGTCAATCACTTTTTTAAAATCAAATGTTTTTGTTAATTTCCATCGGCGACAAGAATTAATATTACTAGAATACTTCATCCAGGTCAATACTTTTTTCACGAAAAGTTTTCCCGAGAAAAACTTCTGTTTTTTTTAAAGAAACATTGGACCGTTCTGCTGTTGATTCACCGAATAATAGAAAAGCGCCACGAGGACAATCCCCGTGGCTCCCCCTATTTAAAAGAATTTGCGATTTGAATTAGTTGGTCTTTCGTTAGTTTTTGGTAGTTGTCGGATAGTTTATAGCCGTAGCTGTCTTTTGTGAATTCAAGGGATTTTTCCTTGTTGACTTCGACGAAGTAGGCTGGGGTGCCATCAGCAAGCTTGACTTCTTCGTATTTCCGGGTGGCTTCGTGCTTTGCCCGTTCCTGCTCCAGCTTGGCCGGTTCAGCGAGGATCTCCAGCTCAAACCCGCTGTACTTCAAAAACAGATAATTCCCAAGTTCGCCAGATATATTGTTTGCTTTCTTTCCTACTACAGCACCGATTGCGTCGAGCTTCTGGTTATTATCGATCAGATTGCGGGGCAGCAGATAATCCGTCCCTTTAAACTGAGCAACCATAAGCGCCTCGTTGTTCTCCGTCAAACTTCCGGCTATCGCAAGCAATTCCTCAATACCTGTTTCCACACTGGAAATTACATAGGTGAATCCAGAAGACGGATCCTTGTAATAGACAACACCGTTGTCTGTGTAGGATGCCGTTTCCCCGTTTGTCAGTGTAGCTTCCTTCACATCAGCACCGGTTGGAACAGCAAGATTTTTATCAATTTCCACATGGATGGAGAAGCCAGCGTCATTCTGATAGAACGAAATCAGCTTTTGTTTTTCCACACTGACGAGCCCAACGCCACCCTGCACCTGCGGATATTTCACCGCCTGCAAAAATTGATTCCGCTCATTGGTTTGCTTTTCTATCAGCGGCCGATAGTCCTTGACTTCCTTTGACTTTTGGTCCTGAACATTTTCAGATTTCACTTCTGGTTTGACGGATTCATTCGTTTCACCACAGCCAGACAGAATCATAGCAGCCGTAAAAAGAAGAACCCCTGTTTTTTTAAACATCATTTCCACTCCAGTTTCGGTCTTAAGCTTCCTGTTTAAATACACATGTCAAGCGTCCCACAAAAATGCTGTCCCGATCTTTGATGGGATAGATTTGTCCAGGCGTTAGCTTCTGCCCGTTGAGCATGGTGCCGTTTTTCGAATGCAGATCACGGATGCCGTACTGCCCGTCAGCGCTGCCGGTAATCTCAAAATGAGTGCGCGAGATCCCGACCGCGTCTAATACATAATGACATTGTTCAGGATTGCGCCCAATAATAAACAGTTCCTTATCAATCTTGACTTTCTCCACCTTGCCGTTCTGCTCAATCTCCACAACCGGAAAGATCCGCTGTTCCACTTCTGACAGAAGTACGGTCGCGGCCACTTCCTTTTCCCCATTGTCTTCCGGCTTCATCAGCAGCGTCGTCTCGTTTCCTAAATGAAGGTAATAGTCGTCTGGATTATGGATAACTGGTGCCTGTTGGATGACTGCAGCGAGGGATACTGCCAGGTCTGGCTCAGCCTCGTCCGCCGCTTCCTTCGGTTTCTTGTTCTTACCCGTTTTTTTCAGAGCCGGTTTTTCCTTCTTCCGTTTTTCTTTAACCGGCACAGGCACCTGTCCACCCGGCTTGATAATCGCCAAAACGATATACACCAAGTCTGCTACAAGAATCGTTAACCCAATACACAAGTACAACATACCCTCACTCGGACTGCTGAGATACAGCTTCCAAATCCCAGCAGCGGCAAGGATGGCTGCCAATATCGTATACAACTTGACCTTCGGATTGAGCCCGGCGACTTCTGCCGTTGGCTGTCCCTCAGCCCCGTCATGCCATGGCTTTTCTATACCGATCTTTTCTCCGGCGGGCTTTCCTTTTGCACCCTTTTCTCTTTTGGACTTTCTAAACCAGGATTTCTGGTTTTTCTCCGCTGCTTGTGCCGGACTACCTTCCATTCTCCGGCTGGCCCCAGCATCTGGACCCTTGCCAAGTCCGGCACCCATAATGGGACCCGCAGCAACTCCAGTCCCTGCAGCCGCTTCGGCCCCGTTCTGCTGCAAGCCGGCAAACCCGACACCGCCCCTAGCGGCAGTTAGGTTCATCGCCACCATGCTGCGAAATTGTTCCAGTGAAAATTGGCTGCTTTTCAAATAGTTTAATAACTCCTGAAAACCGTTTCCGGATAACTGTCTGATACGGCTGACCATATTCAGCATAAATTGGCGAAATTCCAGCTGAATCGGCACTTTGCCCGCAATTTCCCGTAACGGCAGGTACATCAAGCGAACATCTTTGAGGTTATCTTTAACATAAATAAACGCTTCATGGATGACAAATTTCTGTTCGTTCAGCAGGTAGTCGCGGCTCTCATCAAATTTGCCGATAATTTGATCGAGCAGCTGATAAAAGTCCGGCAAGCTTAGGCTTCTCGTGGAAAGGTACTGCTCTAATGAAACCCTGCCCGTGATCTCATAGTGCAGTGTGACATCAAGATTGATTTCCTCGATTTCCAGCGGGACAAGCGGCGGAATTGCATTGGCCTGAATCATTTTCACAGAAAGGTCCTCTAATTCATCATGGTGGATTGGAGGGCGGCTTCTTGTGACTTTAATGAATTTTCTGGCACTGCTGTCATAGACTTGATAATCAAATGAATACATTTGGTTCGGCATGCTTCTCCCCCTCCCTTAAAGAATCACGTAGAAATAGGTGGTGGCGATTCCGGGAATCACCGCGTACATGAACGGAAACGTCAGGACTTCTTTTTTCTTGTACGCTTCCATGACTTCTCCCTTTTCTTGCGCCTCTTTCAGTTCATTCATTTTTAAAAATAACCCCACCGTACGCGACACAAATTCTCGTCTGACGAGCAGCAGGACAACCCCAATCAAGCCTGCGTAAATAATCGAATACATGATGCCATATAATGAAAACTCAACCCCGGTCAATGCGCCGATTGCGGCAAACAGCTTGACGTCGCCGGCACCAATCGCTTTTGCCAAATAAAGCACAAACATGATCACAAAGCCGACGATAATGCCGTAAAAGGAAAATTTTAGCCCGGCAAAACCTGACCTGATCACATGGATAAACAGTCCGGCAACGACGCCGGTAACCGTCAGCCAATTAGGAATCTTCTGGATCCTGGCATCAAAATAAAACGCGGCTAGCAAGAATACAATAAGTAAATAAAAATATAATGCCACATAGATCCCCCTTTCTACTATGTATCCCTAATAAACGTGCGAAGCGGGATTCAATTTTCAAACCAGCCCCTATCAACTAGGGTTTTCTCTCTCTACTACTACAACCAGGAAAACCCGCTGAAATCGCGGGTTATTGAGCCTTAAATTGCCAAGCTACTTCGTCAATCGTAATCCCGTTGCCATGGACGAACTCGTATTGGGACGCTTCTTCGACGTCAAAGGCCAAATTAAGGGTCACCGTTTGGTTTGGCTCAATCGTGCGGTCTTCCTTCCCATCAAGTACCTGTAAAGTGTCAAATCCGCGCGAAGATTTCTCGTTGATAATCCGGTTATCACTGAGCAGTGGTAGTAATAGCTCCTTGTCTTTAAGGTTTTTGACTACTACCTCTAGTTCTAGGAGCAAATCACGCTCCGCCTTAAAGCCTTCCACCTCATCGATCTTTTTCACACTCTTGACAGTCATTTCGTACTCTCCAAGAGTCGATTCAATTTTGGCTGACTGATTTAAGTTGAGCTTGCTGCCCTTTTTCGCAGGCTCAGCCGTTTTGCTGCTGTTGTCCTTGTTGTCCTTCGCAGGCGCCGTCGTTTCCGCAGCCTTGGAATCTGGTGCTTTGCCGGCATCCTCATCATTCCCGCAGGCCGCTAATAGAGAAATGGCCAGAACACTTGATAGTACAGTCGTCCATTTTTTCATGATTATCCCTCCTCTTGGTTCTACTTTCCAATCCAAACCCGCTCGTAGGCACGTTTTTTGATTTCCACTTCTTTTTCAATGAATGGCAGCGGCAGATTAAGCTTATACGTTACTTCGATGCCAAAATAGGCATCCCCGCCGGTGATTAGACTCGGTAATGTTACCTTCGTCACCTTCAGGTCGTCTTCATTGCCGATATTGATATCGAGGTAATGGCGGACAATCGGGCTGAATAACGGCGCCGCTTCCCCTTCCACCATTTCCTTTACCCCGGAACCATTCGGGAGAATACTGTTCAATTTTTCCATCCCCATATTATACGATTTGCCGATCTGGGAATTGAATAGGCCGCTGATGAGATTAATGTTGCTTTCAAAAAAGCTCTTGATATCGTCGAACTTTCCTTTATAAGTCGAAAACTGTTCTCCCACCGGCGTCTTCTTAATCCTATCCGCAGCGGCGTCCTTGATCAGCGCCACCGGATACAAATGGGTGGCAATTTGTTTCGTAGCCTCCGCAGTAGCATGGTCGAGCGCGGTGTCATAGATCGCCAGCTTGATCATCGATGTAAGAAAGATGATAAACATCAAAAAGAAAGGGAGGACTAATGAAGCTTCAACCACAATACTGCCTTCTTCACGTTTGAACAACACTATCTTCGCTCCCTTCCTTGAAAGTGACTTACTATTTGGCGGATGACAAGCTTCAACTTGTGGATAACACTCCTCAACTTGCGGATAGCCCGCGACAGCTTGCGCATAACACTCTCCAACTTGTGGATAACCCACGACAACTTGCGCATAACACTCCAATTTGCAGATAACTCTCCACAATTTGCGGATAACTCTCCTCAACTTCGGATAACTCTCCCCAACTTGTGGATAACACTGTTCAGTTGCCAGAAACGTCCTCCGCTAATAGGAGTAAGCCGCCTTTTTTGTGAATTCGAAGCGGTTTTTGTCGACTACGTGGCCGTTGAGGATCCCGCCATGGCCGAGCATATCCATCACACCGGGCAGGAACCAGAGCTTGACGGTGCTGGTGGCTTTACCGACTACTTGAACAGGGCGCTCTCCCAAATTGACTCCAGTTTTGTGATCAATCACTGCCTGCGTGCGCATTAATTTATTATCATGGCTGCCGTTAATTAACAGGAAGAACCGTAAATGATCACGGTAGTTTACTTTAAGGCCCATTCCCGGCGCTTTCCCGGCACCAAGTTTGTTCGCTATCCTCGTTGGTAAAAAATCTATGTCCGTTACCTTTGTTGTCAAGTCGCTCATTTCTTCAATCGTTTTTAACAATGCCCCCGCGACAACTACCACGAATACAAGCACAGGATGACCTAATGCCTTATTGGCCGGGTTCATCATCTGGTCGACAATATTGATGGCAAACCGCATCGCAAACAGCTGCGAATAGGCGGCTGCATAGTTCATATACGGCACGTTATAACCGTACATGATATACTCAATCTCTTTATTGACGAACAAGTACGATTCATATTTTGTGACATCGTATGGTTCGCTGCTGTTAAAATGTTTCAAAATATACTCATTGACATACAATTCGTCGCGTAAGCCATAAAGTCCATCCTGGACGGCCTTCATCATTTTTGAAAAAATATTCAGCGCGGAATCAGCGGCACCCTCATAATCATCGAGCTTAGCCAATTCCTCCTTGGCATCGGAAATCGCCTTATTCATACTTTGATATGCCAAAAATTTATTGTGTACTGATTGGTAGGTAGCATCCTCGACGGCTGCCGCTTCAATGGCCTCCATTTCCTTCTTCACGGTGTCCACACCACCATTGGCTTCCTTTTCCTTTTTGTCTTTCAGATCCTTCTGCTCCGGGGTCATCCGCACGCGCTGCTCATGAAATACTTTATGTACATCAACCGCTGCTGCTTTCGCCTTTGGCAGGCGCTCGCGCATAATGATGATATCGCCAATAATCGTCGCGGCAAACTTGGTAACCGACACCGGGTCCTCCCACTTAATCACATTAAACGCGGATTTCACCGATTCAGCTGCCGTGCTCAGCGGATCGACATGGTCTTTGACCGTCATCAGCTTCGTCTTCCAGCCTTCAAGGATTGCCGGATCATAAAACATGTCGGTCAGCGATACTCCATCCGGCATCGAGCCTCCGTTTTTGGCCATCGCGTCGTCAACAATCGCTTTAATCTTGTTGTTTTTCTCAATCGCCGTATTTAAATATTCCAACGCCTTTTTGATGGCACCGGTTTTGCCGTTAGACATGCCGTTAAAGTGGTTATATACCTTCTCAACCAGCTTTTGCGACTCGTCTTTATAGGCATCGATTGCCTTTTGCAGGTCCTTGATTTGCTGCTCCAGTTCGGCGGTGTCTTCCCCGGCTGCCTTCAGGCTCTCAAGCTCTGCTTCCTTCTTCTTCAACGCAGTAATCGCAAACGCGGCCAACGCCGACATGCTGACAATATCATCAAGAACTGCGATATTGCCGAGACTGACGATATAACGCTCATCGGCCGGCAGTTCACTGCGGGTGGCCTCAATAATTTCCGTGATGTCCTTGTCTTCGAGCTTTTTCTTGATCGCGGACAGCAATTTATCGGAGGCAATCTCATCATCAAGGTGATCGAGAGCCTTCTCACGGTCATTGTATAGCGGTTCGACCTTGCTCATCACATCAATAAAGGTGTCCACTTCCTGCACATCCTGCTGCAAATCCAAAAGCTTGAATTTTTCCAGCATGATTTTCGTAAATTCAACTGGGGCCATGTATTTCATCTGCTGCAATAGCTGTTCTTCAAAGACATCGAGGTTTCCGAGCGTGTATTCCTTGCCTGACATCGCTACCGATGTGGATTCAGCCTTGGTATCGATAAATTGGAACGTAGTCGGATTCTCCTCTGCCAAGTTGTTTTTGACAACTTTTTCAAAAATCTTTGCCGCTTCCCCGGTTTGGCCGTAAAGCCCATAAGGCACGAGACTGTTATCAAACGAAGACATCACCGACCGGGAGGCTGCCTTGACCGCCCGTTCTGTTTGCTTTTCGGCAATCACAATCCGGGCATAGTCAATTAACACTGCATGAAACACAAACACAACCAAAATAATCAGTGTTAAAAAAACAGAAACAACGCCCTTTTCAGATTTAAAAAAAGTTCTCAAACAAATCCCTCCGAAACTAGAGAGCGAGAAACCACCTCTATTTCTTTTCCGCACCTTTTTGTTTTTGTAAAATAGCTGACACCCCGCTGTCCTGCAGCTCTTGCCCGTATAGTTTAATCAATTCGATGGTGCGGATGAATTCAACCGGGTCGGTGACCGTCGCACTTGCCTTTACTTTGACGTCATTGCCAAGCAGATCTTCAACAACCTTGGGGAAGCTCAGCGGCCGGTTCAGCTCGACGACCACGGCTTTCTCCACGAGGACATTTTTATAGGAAACAGTGCCCTTGACATAATCAGGAATCGTAACTCCTGTGAATTTGGCGAGTTTTTCTCCGACAAGCCCGCTACCGCTGCCACCTACACTGATGCTACCTGAATCCCCGCCGGACAGCCCGATTAACGAACCGAGCATACGATCATCGGTCAGCCGCCAATACAAGCCATCGCTTTCCCCCGGCGCCTTCAATTCGAACGTGACGGGATCTGTTTTGCTGTTGGTCCAGGCGTAAGCAATTCGGTTGGCCGCCTTATTGGCGTAGGTATACAATTGCGCATGCTCATAAATATAAATACTTAAATATAAAAACATGATGATCGTAATAAAAATGATTGGAAAGACTAGGGAAGCCTCAATGATAAAACTTCCCTTTTCATTTTTTAAGAAAGCGGCACGCATCTTATCCCACATTCTTTCTTTCTCGTAATCTCTCACGATTACTTAATCAGGTCGTCGACTTTCTTTCCGTTGGCATCGAAAATTTTGTTAACCATCGCGGTGATTTCATTTTTGAAAATCAGCGCAAGCGCAATGAGGACCGCCAAAATCAGCAGAATCTCGACTGTACCAATCCCTTCTTCGTCATTCCAAAAATTTTGCATCAACTCTTGAGTCGCTCCCATTCCCTTTCAACCTCCAAAAAAATGTATTTATGATTGTTAACTTGCCTTCCCTTGAGTGGAACGACAAAAATTAACTACATTAAAGCCATAGCCGGATATCCAATCATAACCAGTATGACAATAAAAATAATGACCATTGGGAACACCAGCTTCGTGGAAGCCTGCTCTCCGCGGATTTTTGCGACCGCTTTTCGCTTTTCCCACAGCTCGCGCGACAGGCCGCGGAGTGCAATGACGAGTTCACTGCCGCGGTTGTAATTGAGCAGGAGCGTCGAGGCGAACACCGACACCTCTTGAATTCGGCAGCGTTTGTTGAACTGCTCGATGGCTGCGGCGAAATTGCCGTTGTTGTTAATTTCTGCGACAACCTGCTTCAGCTCGCGGTATAAGTAGTTTTTCTCCGCATCCTTCTTTTGACTGACGGCACGGACGATTGCTTTTTCAACATTCATCCCGGCATTTACCAGCAGCACTAGCTTGTTGACGAACTCTGGAAGTTCCAAAATGATGTCCTCCTGCCGCTCCTTGACCCGGTCAGTCAGTTTCTGCGTCAGCACGATTGGAATGAGCACAGCAAAAACGACACCAAAAATCACCATCCCAAGGTTGCCATCGGCGGCAACTCCAAAAATCGCGCTGAACAGTACAATCACCAGAAACATCGAGATACACTCAGCGAGATGCATTTTCGTAAACTCGGTGCCACGCCGCTCGTCATACAGCTGGCGGATTTTCAGATGAATGTCACTCAACACATTGGGAAACCGGTGCATCAGCTTGAGGCGGTCGATCAGCAGCAGTGACATCGGCGCCAGTGCCGTAAGCTTGAAATCAGCTTTGTATTCCTGAACAAACTCGCGATAACGCCTAAAACTTAATAAATAGAGTATGAGCAAAACCACGACAATCACGGCGAGATAAATATAGTATCCAAGCATCGGCTCACACCTTTATGTCCATGATTTTCTTAATGACCCAAAACACAAAACACAACATCCCCATACAAAGCGTCATGATCACCGGCCCGGCCCCCGGAAACGCAAACAGCGGCTCCATATAGCCATCCGAGGCATAGGTCATAAAGGCAATAATCATGAGCGGGGCTACCATCAAAATGTTCGATTCCATTCGTTTTCCAGCCACGAGTACCTGAATTTCCTGCTGTATTTCCAGCTTCTCGGTGATAATCATCGACGTCCGGCTGATGATTTCCACCAAGTCTCCACCAGTGTTCGTGGCGGCGGTAAATACATCGGAGAAACTCTGGATATCGTCAATGTCAGCGCGGTCACTGAACTCCCGGATGACCTTTTCAATCGGGTCGCCATTGGCAATCCGCCGGTTAATCAAATCAAGTTCGCGGATAATGTATGTATTCGGGTCAGGATAGAGAAGCCCAAGGTCGGCTTTCACCGCCTTTAGCGCCTTTTCAACGGAACTCCCCGCCGACAGTGATGACGACAAGGAAAACAACATGTTCTTAAACTGCAGTGTCAAATCACGCTTCCGTTTGTCGCGCAGCTGCACCCTTCTAACTTTTGGAAAAATAAACCCTAATAAGGCAATAATCAGGGCAACGATGGGATTTTTGTAAAATAAAAAGCCAACCAGGAAAAAGAACCCGGCACCCATCAACAGGGCTGCCGCATATTCTTGCTTTGTCAGTTTGTAGTCGGCATAGTGAATCAGCTCGGTATTGCGTGCTTTGGCTCGCTGATATTCAACAAACTCGGGATCCTGCTTCTCCTTCGGAGCGGCCTTCCGCCGGTCATAGATAAAAAACCCGAGCAACGTCAGCAGCACCATCACCACGGCCGCAATCATAATTTCCATTATGCTGCCCTCCTTTTAGAACTACAGGTTTTTTATTCATACTTCAGAGAGTTGGGGCGAATGCCGGCAGACCGAAGTTTGAGCTCGTTATGAAGCTTGTTCCCGGTATGGACGAGCTTTCCGACAATCTTCCCGTTCACCTCGTCATATTCTTCAAATTGGTACAGCGGATTGAGCTGGATCTCGCCGTCGGTGACGCCGAGCACCTCGCTAATTGCCAGCACTTTCCTTGACTTGTCACGGAGCCGGCCCAAATGCACCATAATATCGATTGCCGAGCTGATCTGATAGCGGATGACCGGTACCGGCAGACTTGCGCCGCTTAGCACCATCGTCTCGAGCCGGCTTATCATATCGGCAATCGAGTTGGCGTGGCCGGTCGATAGCGAGCCGTCATGCCCAGTATTCATGGCCTGCAGCATGTCGAGTGCCTCCGGGCCGCGCACCTCTCCGACGACAATCCGGTCAGGCCGCATCCGCAGTGAGGTTTTAATCAAATCCCGTATGGTAATTTCGCCTTTGCCCTCTGTATTGGAATTACGTGTCTCCATGCTGACTAGGTTGGGAACGTTCTTGATTTGCAGCTCCGCCGAATCCTCAATCGTGATAATTCGCTCATCCTTTGGAATAAAATTCGACAGCACATTGAGGAAAGTTGTTTTACCGGAGCCTGTTCCCCCGCCAATAAAAACATTGTATTTGGCAATGACCAGCTGTTGGAGAAAATCCGCTACTTCCTTGGAAATGGCGCCCCACTTAATCAAGTCCTCAATTAGCAGCGGCTGTTCCGGGAACTTCCGGATCGTCATCGTCGGCCCCTTCAGGGAAATTGGCGGTAGGACAACATTCACCCGCGAGCCATCAAGAAGGCGGGCATCGACAATCGGCGTGCTTTCATTGACAACGCGGTTCACCTTGCCGACAATCCGCTTGATAATCTGATCGAGTTTTTCCTCACTTTCAAATCGGACCGGCACTTGGGAAATCTGCCCCTCCTGCTCGATAAAAATCTCCTCATGGCTGTTAATCATAATTTCGGTAATCGCCGGATTGTCCAGCAATGGCTGGAGCACATCGAGCCCTCTTAGCGTTGCGTAAATCCGCTTAATCAGCCATTGCTTTTGGCTCGCTGTTAAATAATGCTCCCTCGAATAGAACAGGACATGTTTTTCCACCAGATCATAGACTTTTTCGTCGCCGTCTTCACCATCAAAGGAAGGCGAGGCGGTGACAATATCATGCACCCTGGACCGCAGCTCCTCGACGATCTTTTCATCAACCAATTTCAACACCTCGGTTATGCTCCAGCAGCAATTGATACAGCTTCCTGATTTGATCATTGTAAAACGGGTGGGTCGTCAGTAATTGCGAACTGCCGACGGCCTTCCACTCCGAGACGTATGGCAGCGCGAACGAGGTATCCAGACCGAATTCGTGGAGTTCAGCCGGAATCTGCCGTTCACCCAAAAACTTGTTCAGCACAAAGGCAATCTTGTGCTCCAAATCATCGTCCTTAAGAATCCGCTTATAGCCCTCGAGCGCCATCTTCGTTTTATAAAAGCTTTGAATATCGACAACAAGCGGCCACAGGGTCAGCTGGCTCATTCTTAGCGAAGCGAGCACCCGCTCATCGAGAGAAGAATCCAAGTCGATGATGATATAGTCGTACATATCCCTCTGCACCAGCGCGCCGATGATGGCCTCGGTATCCTTGGCGGCCAAATCAATCATCTCTTCGGGAATGCTTTTAATATTGAAGTAATCCACATTGCGGTCGCGCCGGGTCAAGGTTTCCAATTTATAAGCAAGCTCTTCCGGCCTTGCTTTGGAGTAATAAAACACCTCGGATGAGTCCGCCACCTCCTCCGTTTTGAAAAACAGCGGCATCGAACTGATCAATTCCAGATTTAGATAGAAGACACGCTGTCCCTCACTGGCGATCAACCGGGCCAGATTCACGGCTAAGATCGTTTTTCCAGACCCGCCAATCGGTGAATATACGGACACTACCTTCGTGCTGCCACCCGCACTTCGTACCGGCTTGGCAAGTTGATGCTGCTGATAATAAATTTCCAGCGCCTTTGAGAATAAGGAGGTCAAAGATTGATATTTTAATAAACTTTCCTTGCCGAGCACCTGGTCCTTCGGCGTCTCAGCCAGAACAATCACCGTTTCAACAGAGACCGAGCTCTCCGGAAGCAGCTCCGCGGTCGTCAATAATAGATTCGTCTGCGTCGTCCCCTCAAGATACGCCTCTAAATCTGCCTGATTGCTAAAATACTTCACAGCCAATTGACTGCTTAACTCCGATGTCCGAATAAAATTCGACACGGACGTGATATAACCCAAATCCGAATCGGCCAAAATAACCGTCACTCTACTCATATCGATCTCCTTTCAGGCCAAGCAGGCGCCCCGAGGATGGTTCCTTTATCCCCCGTGAAATCAAAAATCACAAAACGTGGAAAATTTTCACAACTCCCCCAACGATAAAAACAGCAGAAAGAACCCCCAACAGGATGGCGATTCGAAGCGATGAACTCTTTTTCACAGCAGTTCCCTCTTTCCCTCTTCCAAATTATGTAACTACTAGATAATTACTCATAATATTACAAAAATAATACAATACCCTTAATTTTTTTACAATAATCTGGAATAACTGATTGAAATAGTAACTAGGATAAAACTCCCTCTTTTTGATAAGCATTCCGGTCATTATGTGAAAATAGTTATAGTCCTAAAGCAATAGATTGGGTCGTTTTTAACAGAAGATTAACACAAATTTTTCGAATATTTATAAAAACCAGAAATTTATAGGAAAAAAGTCCTTTTTTAGGTGATTTCGTCGAAAGATTCTTTTTAAGATATAGTGGCTAAAACGGTAAGATGCTTCCCCAGCTGCACGAATAGGAATTTAGACCTAATGATTTACACTAGGTTTACGAAATATTTAGAATACAGCCTTCTCAAGGCCCATTTAACAATGGTTACTTCCCTTTATAATTAAAAATGGTTAAACAAAAACATTAAAAAGGAGCTGTTTCCGTTGAAAAAACCATTAGCGAAAGCATATAAGAGATTAGCAGCAACTACGATGGCACTATCCGTCTTAGCCGCTCCTCTTTCTTATCAGTCTGTGATGGCAGCCAAGCCCGATCAGACAGGAAAGCACGAGGTATCCATCCGGATTCTTGGAACGACAGATATTCACACCAATCTATATAACTATGATTATTATAAGGATGCCGAAACGCTGGAATTTGGCCTTGCCAAAACAGCTTCCCTTATCAAGGAAGCGAGAAAGGAAGCGAAGAACACTCTCCTTTTTGACAATGGTGACCTAATTCAGGGAAACCCGCTTGGCGATTATAAAGCAAGAGTGGACAAGCTTGAGGAGGGAGAACTTCATCCAGTCTTTCAAGCTATGAAACAAATGGACTATGATGCGGCAACCGTTGGGAACCATGAGTTTAATTATGGACTAGAGTTCCTTGACGAAGTACTGGACGATGCGCCAATGCCATATGTCAGTGCGAATGTATTTAAGGATGACCATGATAACGATCCATCTAATGATGAACATTACTTCAAACCTTACACTATTTTAAAGAAGAAAGTAGTAGATGACAGAGGCAAAACGCAAGTGATTAAAGTTGGTGTCGTTGGGGCAGTCGCTCCACAAATTACTCAATGGGATAAAGCCCATCTTGATGGTAAAGTGATCACGAAGGATATAGTAAAATCTGTACAATCCCAAATCCCGGAAATGAAAAAGGAAGGCGCTGATCTCATTATTGCCCTTGCCCACTCTGGGATTGGCGATGAAAAAGTCAGTGAAATGGAGGAAAATGCCGTCTATGATCTGACAAAAATTGAAGGCATCGATGCCATCATTTCCGGTCATAGCCATTCCACATTCCCAGGAAACTATGGAAATCTCCCAGGAGTAGACACGAAAAAAGGGACAATCAACGGGGTACCTGTTGTCATGGCAGGGAGCTGGGGAAGCCACCTTGGCGTGATTGATATGAAAATTGCGAAAGAAAAAGGAAAATGGCTGGTTAAAGATTCTGAATCAGAATTACGGGCCATTTATGATCAAACAACAAAAACAAGCTTGGCGGAGCCTGACAACAAGGTATTGGCAGCTGTTAAAGAAGCACACGAAGCAACCCTTAACTATGTACGCCAGCCGGTAGGAACAACGACAGCTGATATTCACAGCTATTTTGCGCTTACGCAGGATGACCCTTCCATCCAGATTGTGACAAACGCTCAAAAATGGTATGTGGAGAAAAAAGTGCAGGGTACCCCTGATGAAAACCTGCCTATTCTTTCTGCTGGTGCGCCATTTAAAGCAGGCTTTGGGGGCGACTACACCTATATTCCAGCAGGAACGATTGCGATTAAAAATGTAGCCGATCTTTATCTTTATTCAAACACGGTTGCTACCATTAAAATTACCGGTGCGGATGTAAAAGAATGGCTAGAAATGTCTGCCGGGCTGTTTAATCAAATTGACCCAGCTTCAGCTAAAGAGCAGCCATTAATTAATCGAAGCTATCCAACCTATAACTACGATGTAATCGATGGGGTAACGTATGAAATTGATGTAACAGAGCCGGCTAAGTATGATCGAAATGGCAATCTTGTTCATGCTGAGGCAAATCGTGTAAAAAATCTGCAGTACAACGGCCAGCCAATCGATCTTGAACAGGAATTCCTTGTTGTGACAAACAACTATCGTGCCAGCGGCAATTTCCCTGGAGTCAGAAATCAAACAGCAGTCGAAATGTATCCAGATGAAAACCGCCAAGCGATCATTGATTATATTCAGGAGCAGCAAACCATTGATCCGTCTGCAGATGGAAACTGGAGCTTCGCCCCTGTCGCAAATGAAGTGTCAGCTGTATTTGAATCTTCTCTAGCTGCACAAAAGGCGATTTCGCCTGAAAGTGGGATTACCTTTATCGGTGAAGCGGCAAACGGCGCCGGCAAGTATTCTATAAAACTGCCAGTTGCACAATCTCAGCTAATTACGAAATAACCTTGTCTAAATGACGGTAACCAGAGCAGTGATCCTATAGCCCAATTATTAAGAAAAGCGCATTTCTTTCAATAGAAATGCGCTTCTTTGTGGGAATAATCTATATAGTTACATTCCCTCTATCTTTTTTCCACCACTTGCATTGTATCCCTTCCCCGTAAAAATTGAATAGCCCATTAAAACATACGTTAATCCCCAGAAGAAGGCGAAATAATCGCCCAAGAATGGAAGGCCAAGGGAAGCAAGCATCAGCAAAAACACAATTCCATACCAGCGCGGAAATACGTTCGCTCGGAAGGTAACGATTAACAGGATGATGGTACCAAGCAGAAGTCCGCCATAACCAATACTGTTAGAAATGTTGACGAACAACCCATCCTTCGGATAATCTCCGTAAGAGAAAATACCGTAAAAAATTCCGGCCAGCATTAAGTTGCCCACCGTTAGCAATATTGTGGAAATAAAACCAAACACCCCGGTTTTACAAGATTGAGCCATAAACAAAGCGACGGAGGAAATCGCCATTAAAATACTTGCGGCAAAGGCAAACGATAACTCCGGTATACTGTCCGACCCCCAAATTAAGCCCGATGGAGTCATCCCCATCCTCGCAATCCCCCCCAAAAAAGCAATAAACCCTAAAACCTTGATGACTTTTTCTACATTCATTTTTTCCAGCTCCCTTTTGTTTTTTTACTCTACATAACAAATCTTAACAGGCGCTAATTCCTGTTTTGAAGGGCAGCTGATTCCTATTTGGTCCGGGATGTTTTGTAGGAAAATTCGGGAATGCCGCAAGTAAAAAAGAAATATACAGAGGTTTTCACACCTGCTATAATTTTCCTATATATTTTTAGAAAAAGGGAGGTGGCCAGCAATCGAACAAAAGAAGCTCTTTCTTTTTCGATGCTTTGTTCTTATTTTCAGCCTTTTAACCATCATGTTTTTCATCCATTCCATTCCAGGCTATTATGAAACCCTCCGCGATGAATGTATTCTTAAGCCTTGCAGTTCATTGGCACCGGCACCGCCGACCACAATTGAAGCTCTTAGCCATTATCATTTAACACCGAGTTCTTATGCAGTTTTCTTTGTTCTGATTGAATGTACTTTTGCGATTTTATTTTATACAGCAGCATTGATTATTTTAATCAAAGGGAAAAAGGATATGTTAAGCCTCGTTGCTGTGCTTGCATTGGTAACTTACGGTACTACCTATACTTCTTTAGTCTATATTGCATCGGAGGGAGCTCTGATCCCTGAGATAATAGGCGCCGCCGGCAGGATCTCACTGTTTTTGTTTTTCCTCATGTTTCCTAACGGGCGATTCGCACTGCGCTGGACGGCTGCTGTTTTTATACCATTTTGTTTAATTCAAATCGTTAGTTTGTTATTCCCGGAAACGCCTCTACATTTATTAAATTGGCCTGGCACAGCGAGACTTTTCTATTACCTAACTATCATTGGTGCTGCAGTTTATTCACAACTATATCAATATAAAAAACAATCAACCTCCATTCAGCGCCAGCAAACAAAATGGGTCGTATTCGGTTTTGCTATTTCATTCTTAGGCTCCATCATCATCAGCGGCTTTTTTGTCTACCCGTCGTTCACATCAAGTCCAGTCTCCTATCTTTATTTAAGTGCCACTCTTTACGCTTTCGTTGCGATCATTCCTTTAACATTATCATTTGCTATTCTCAGGCACCGCCTTTGGGATATCGACCCACTTGTGAATCGAACAATCGTCTATGGTGCATTATCTCTTGCCATTATTCTTATCTATCCTTTTTTTGTCCTATATTTTAGCAGTCTCTTTAAAACAGGCCAAAATTTCATTATATCACTCGTGGCATCTGCCATTGTGGCAGTCCTTTTCGCCCCATTAAAAGAAAAACTGCAGCGCATTGTTAACCGCTTCATGAAGGGCAGGCACGATGACCCTTATGCGGTATTGAAAGAACTAGGGGATCAACTGATTAAACCAATCCCTCCAGAAGAGATGGTTAACGAGGTAATGGATACGATTCGAAGTGCACTAAGGATTCCGTACGCAGCCATTACTTTTACCGTGAATGGAAAAGAAACCATAGCCTCTGTTTCAGGAAAATTGCCATTGGATGTTTATGACTTCCCTATCATTCATGGCGGGGAAGAGCTTGGGACACTACGTTTATCAAGCCGCTCTTTAAATGAAGCGTTTACTGGCGAAGACCATAAACTGATTGAAGTGTTACTCCGGCAGGCAGGGCCTATTCTACAAAATGTAAAAATGGCAATTGGCATGAAATTGCTCGCGAATAATTTGCAAGAATCCCGTGAAAAACTCGTCCTCGCCAGGGAAGAAGAAAGACTGCAGATTCGCCGCAATCTCCATGATGATCTCGCGCCGCGCTTACTGTCTTTAGCCTTTAACGTAGCCGCAGCCGAGCAATATATCGAAAAAAATCCGGGGAAGGCACGGGAACTATTAAGCGGTTTGCGTCATGTGATTCGGTCAACAGTTGATGAAATCAGGATGATGGTCCACGGATTAAGACCTCCGACCTTGGATGAATTTGGACTTCTAGGGTCGATTCATACAAGAATCAATGAAATCAGGAAAACATCCGAACAAATGGCAGCCTCAACAGAAGCTCCACTTATTACATTTCACCTGGAGCTGCCGGAAATATTGCCCGGTTTACCTGCAGCAGTCGAGGTGGCAGCTTATCGTATTGTGACGGAATCACTGGTTAATGTCGTTCGCCATTCAAATGCAACGATTTGTACAATCATTTTAAAAATGAATGCAGGGAACGAACTGCAAATTGAGATTATTGATAATGGAATAGGGATACCAGCGAAAAGAGAGCCATCCGTAAATGGCGGGATTGGGTTAACATCGATTCGTGAACGGGCGCTGGAGCTTGGGGGAAGCTGTGAATTTTTCAACATTAAAGACGGAGGAACACGTGTGAAGGCTATTTTGCCTTTTCCAATAGGAGGAAGCGAGCATGAAAATATTATTAGCGGATGACCATCCTCTTTTCCGCGGAGGGGTCCGGAATCTGATTGAAACAACTGAGGATTTGGTGTTGGCCGGGGAGGCAGAAACAGGAGAAGAGGCCATAAAGATGGCTTTGCTTCTCCGTCCTGATGTGATCGTTATGGATATTCGCATGCCCGGAATAAACGGGATTGATGCAACACAAAAAATCAAAGAAAAGCTGCCACATACGAAAATCCTGATTGTAACCATGCTTAAAAACGATAAATCCGTGTTTGCCGCGATGCAGATGGGGGCAAGCGGGTATGTGCTGAAAGACGCCGGGGAGCTGGAGCTGCTTCATTCGATTCGCTTAGTAGGGAATGGAGGTGCCGTATTCAGTTCCGATATTGCCGCCAGGATGATACAGTTCTTTTCGAAAGTAGATGAGTCCAATTGGAATAATCCTGTTCTATCTGAGCTTACTCCTCGGGAAAAGGAAATTTTAGAGTTGATTGTCAATGAAAAAACAAATGCGCAAATCGCCGCCAGTCTTCACTTAAGTTCCAAAACCGTAGCAAACCATGTGACCAATATATTAAATAAATTGCAGGTAACAGATCGCTATGAAGCAAAGAAGCTATTTAAATCGTCCCAAAACCTGGATGATGTATAATGATAAAACAAAAACAGGTCGATATAACAACCTGTTTTTGTTAATCTATCTACAAAAATCCTTTCAATCTACAACAAACTTCGGGTAGTCTCCTGTGATTAATCTCAATGTATTTTTCCGTCCCCTGCTTCCAAACTTTTTAATATATGAAGCCCTTCCTCCAACTCATCGACGTCCTTGGGAGATGTCAGGGAAATACGAACAAATTGGAGAGCTTCATCTTTTTTGACCAAGAAACGATGAGAATGAAAAACATGAATCCCCCGGGTCAACGCCATAAGCTCAAACTGGTTGAGTTGCCATTCTTTCTTCAAGGGTAACCATCGAAAGAAACTGATCGGGTTTTCGCTCGGATAATAGAGTTGAAAATATTTCAGGAAGATCCGGTTCCGTTCCTGTGACATTTCCCGTTTCTTCTTAATGATTTGTTCGGCAGCCCCTGTATTAATTAATTAACTCTGTTATAATTTCTGCATTTAAGGCAGATGTTTTGACGTTGAGATTGAAAATTCCATAGGTGATTTTCTCAATAAACTGATCTGCGTAAGCAATAAAGGCAACGCGAACACCGGAGTTGAGTGATTTGGCAACACTCAGGATATAAACAAACCGTTCCGGCACAAAATGGGAAATCGGGTAAAAGCCATCCGGGGCAAGGAAAGAGTAAACGTCATCCTCTATTAAAATAAGTCCGTGTTTATTGATGACCTCTGCTATTTCCTTTCTGCGCTTCATGTTCATGCTGACCGCAGTTGGATTATTGCAGGAGGGACTCAAATAAATTCCCTGCAAAGAAGTTGTTGTGCAGATACCATCCAACCTCTCCGGATTCATCCCTTGCTCATCCCCCTCAATCGGGATTAATTGGATATTCATAATTTTGGCCAGCTCCACAAAATTGGGATATGTATAGAGATCGACCGCGATTTTATCACCCGGATGAAACAAGGCCATTAGAATCAGCGAAAACGAATTCTGCCCTCCTGAAGTGATCGCAATATTGTCAATCGGGACATCCATGTTAAAGCGCCCCATCCACTTTTTGGCGGCCATTCGATGATAAGGCATGCCCAACGGGTGTCTATAATCTAGTAAGCTTTCCAAATAATCTTTCGCGGCAATGCTTTTAATCGCTTGGGCGACAAATGAGTTTGTGTGATCTAGGGGCTTGATGATCCCCATCTCGATAAAATTCTTATTCTCATCACTATCTGCCATGAAAATAGCATTTTTTACATTGGGCGTTACAAAGGTTCCCCTTCCGGTAACGGCATAGATTAATCCTTTCAGTTCGCAGATTTTAAAGGCTCTTGTGATCGTGCTGAGGTTAATATCAAGATAATCTGCCAGTTCCCGTTGCGGTGGAAGCTTCGTATTGGGTGCTAGAAAGCCATTAAGAATATCATATTCTAGTAAACTGGCTATCGAACGGTACAATGGCGGGACAAGCTGTTTTTTATTTGGTTTCCACGACATCGGGTAATTTTCGAAAGAATTAACTGGCATATAATACCACCTTGAAAAATTGTATTGCATACAATTATATCATTGAAGCCATACAATGAGGATGATAAAGTTAATAACATACTAATTTTTCTGAAAAGTGGGTGAGGGAGAAATGAACATAAGTGAAAACACGCTTTTGCGGGAAGAAAACAACTTCCTTGCCGGTGTACGGGATTGTCTGCCCACTGTGCTGGGTTACTTAAGTATTGGATTTGCCGCAGGTGTTGTGGAGAAAACGGCTGGACTTTCGATTGTTGAAATCGGACTGATCTCCTTGCTTTTATACGCGGGTTCCGGGCAGTTTATTGCTGCCGCGATGATTGGGGCCAATAGTCCCGCTCTGGCGATCATCTTTACGATTTTCTTTGTGAACCTGCGCCATCTGTTAATGAGCGCGGCTATATCGCCTTATTTCCGTCATCTCAATCCCTCCAAAAATATATTCATCGGTTCTCTGCTTACCGATGAAACATTTGGTGTGGCAATGAATGAAGCGGCAAGCAAGAAATGGCTAAACGAAAAATGGATGTACGGCCTAAATATAACCGCTTATCTAAATTGGTTCATCGCCAATATTGCAGGGGCCTTTTTCGGAGAATGGATTTCCGATCCGGAAAAATTCGGGCTTGATTTTGCCTTACCGGGAATGTTTATTGGCCTGCTTGTCCTGCAATTGGCCAGCCGCAGAAAATTGTTGAAAGATATTCTTGTAGCCCTGAGTGCGGTTGCCGTGGTTGTCGGGGTAAGTTTAGTGACTTCTGGAAGCGTGGGGATCATTGTGGCGACCATCATTGCCGCAACGATCGGAATGGCGGTGGAAAAATGGAAGTAAGATGGTCGATTTTTTTAATTATCTTAGGTTCAGCCCTAGTAACATTCATTCCAAGAGTGCTGCCGATTGCAGTTTTGAGTCGTGTTGAACTGCCAGAATGGGCCATGCGCTGGTTGAACTACGTTCCCATTGCGGTTATGGCGGCCTTAGTAGGGCAAGAATTGCTCATAACTAACGGAAAATTGGTATCTTTGCAATATAACCTAGAACTAATCGCTGCACTGCCTGCTTTTATCATTGCGATTGTTACACGGAGTTTATTGGGAACGGTTGTAGCTGGAATCATCTCAATCATGGTATTGCGGTTTGTGTTTTAAATCGGTGTTAAAAGCGCCTAGTCATACCCCGAATAATATCGACCAACTTTACAGGGGACGGTTCTGCCCGCTTTTTCGGCACTAGAAAAATGCCATTAGAACCGTCCCTGTAGTTCCTGTCATATAGTTATAGGGATTATTTTTTAAAATTTAGTAAAGTGAAATTATTTTTTCTTGAGTAAAGTGAATGTTCTTTTGCCCTATCAAGATACTTCGGTCGCAAATGGCCTCCGCGTCATTTCGGTCATGTGTCACAATAATACAAGTCATTTCAGCTTTCTTTAATATCGACCCGAGGTCAGCACGGATCGACTCCTTTAAGTCAGCATCAAGATTACTGAATGGTTCATCCATTAACAGCAGTTTTGGTTTTGGCGCAAGTGCTCGAGCTAATGCAATCCTTTGCTGTTGACCGCCGCTTAATTCATGAGGGTACCTTCTTTCAAATTCCTCCATTTGAACAAGCTGAAGCATTTCTTTTAGACGGGCAGTTTTTTCTTTTCTTGAAATTTTAGAAAGACCAAATAAAATATTATCCTTAACAGTCATATGGGGAAACAAGGCGTAATCCTGAAATACCATCCCTACTCCACGGTTTTCCGGTTGAACGAATAATACATCGTTTACGACTGGTTTGCCTGCAATTGAAATGCTGCCGCCTGTTGGCATTTCAAGACCTGCTATAAGACGCAGAAGTGTACTTTTCCCGCTCCCGCTTGGCCCAAGGATACCTACTGTTTCACTCTTATCAACAGAAATTGATAAATCCTTTATAACTGGACCCTGACCACGAGAAAAGGAAAAGGTAAGATCCTGTATTTCTAGAATTTTCATTGCTTCACCCTCTTATCAATCATATGAAAAATGATGACAGACAAAACGCTAAGTCCTATAATCATTAAGGATGGGATGGACGCTTCCTGAATCATCTCGTCTTTTGCATACTGATAGGTTTTCGTCGCCAGCGTCTCAAAATTGAATGGCCTTAATAATAATACTAAAGGCAGCTCCTTACATATTTCTACGAATGTCAAAATAAAACCGCTTAACAAAGCACCTTTTATTAGTGGCAAATCTACTTTGAAAAATGTCTTCGTTACTCCATTTCCAAGCAGCCTTGAAGCTTCGGTATATTTCGATCCAATTTTTTCAAAACCAACTTCAATGGCATTATAGCCTGTAGCTATAAAACGTATCGTATAACCTACCACCAACATGGCCATCGACATGCTTAACACGAGGGGAGCATCTCCTAATCCCACCAGTGAATAAAGCGGCGCTAAATTCTCATCGAGTCGAATAAATATGGCCAATACGCCAATCGCAATGATCGCCCCCGGAATAGAGTATCCGGATGTTACCCATTTTGATAGTACAAACGAAAACGGGGTTTTAGAACGACTCACATTCGCTACAATAACAGCAACAACCAGGATAATACTCGTAGATATGGCAGCAACTAATACTGTTTGATAAAGAAGAGTAAAAAACTCCATATCCCAAACTTTATTCACCGTTAACTTCGCCCACGCTATCAATTGGATAAACGGAATTAAGAACCCAAGCAAAAATACTGCCGTACAGTAGAAAAATGCAGCAGCTGCAGGGATTCCTTTGAGCTTCATTGGAACCAGCGGTCGTGATTTATTGCTTATATGATACCGCTGACGCATTCGAATAAGCCTTTCGAGTATCATCATACCCACAATGAACATCATGAGCCACGCTGCCAATCTCATTGCTGTATCCACATCGTACATACCGAACCATGTTTGAAAAATAGCTGTCGTAATCGTATGAATCCCAAAATAGCTGGTGACTCCATAGTCACTCAGCACCTCATAAATCACTAAAATAGCTCCGCCAATTAGAGCAGGTCTTGAAAGCGGCAATACCACTTTTGTAAAAACAACGAGTGGTTTTCGCCCTAATAGTCTTGCACTCTCAATATAAGCTGAACTTTGGCTTTCCAAAAACGCACGGGCGATAATGTATACATAGGGAAATAGAAAGACACTAAATATAAAGACCGCTCCTCTTAAGGAGGAAATCGACAACAGATCCGGACTGATTTGATAATCAAAGTTGTTCCTTAGTGTCGTTTGAATCACACCTGTAAAGCTTAGCATGGTTCGATACGTATAGGCAGCAATATAAGGAGGAATCGCAAGCGGCAGCATCAATCCCCAACGAAAAAATTTGCGAAGCGGAAAATCATATGCGGCAGTTAGCCAAGCAAGGGTAATCCCTAAAAATGATGTAAACACTCCTGTTAACACCACAAGAAATAAGGTATTGGAAACATAATTTTTGATTAAGTATTGGCGGATCTGGAACCAGTTTTCATTAGGTACTTGGAATAGTTCGACAAAAACATAAAGAATGGGCAGCAGAATTACTGCCGCCGCAATCATACTGACGATCCACCAGCCGTTAAGCTCTTTTTGCGCATAACGTTTCAGTGGTGAAGGTTTCATATTACTTCCATCCTGTTTTATTAAAGATTTCAATCGCCTTATGATTATGTTCCCCTAATGTGTCAAAATCAAGCTCTTGCATTTTAAAGTCGCCCCATGATTCTAATAACTCATCTTGTTTGGCATCTGGGTTAACAGGGAATTCATAATTGTTTGCAGATAAAAACTCCTGCGCCTCAACGCTTGTCATATATTCAATTAACTTAATAGCGTTTTCTTTATTTTTACTATGCTTGGTCAAACCAATTCCGCTAATGTTGATATGTGTCCCGTTGGTTTCCTGGTTAGGATAAAATACACCGATGCTTTCTGCCACCTTAACTTCTTCCGGATCTTCAGAGTTTGCAAGTAAGCCAACATAGTAGGTGTTCATGATTGCTACATCACCTACACCAGCTGCAATAGCTTTAGCCTGGTCACGGTCTCCCCCATCTGGTTGACGAGCAAAGTTTTTCACGATTCCTGCAGCCCATTGTTCAGCCTTTTCTTCTCCATTTAACTCAATAAATGATGCAAGCAGGGACTGGTTATACAGGCTTGTTGAAGAACGAGCCAATACTTTCCCTTTCCATTTCTTATCAGCCAAATCTTCATATGTAGAAAGCTGTTCAGGTTTCACACGATCCTTCGAGTAAACGATAACACGTGCTCTGGTAGCCATTCCAATCCAGTAGTTCTCTTTTTCGCGAAATTTCTCAGGAACATTTTTTTCTATTAAATCAGATGTAACAGGCTGAAGTACATCATTATTCTTGGCATTCGCAAGGACACCGCCATCAACGGTAATGAATAAGTCAGCTTGTGTACTTTTCCCTTCCCGTTTAAGTCTCTCAATCAGTTCTTCTGCCTCAGCTTTTACGACATTTACTTTGATGCCAGTTTTTTCAGTGAATTTCTTATAAACCTGATCATCTGCTTCGTAATGTCTAGCAGTATAGACGTTCACCACTTGATTCGCGGCTTTTTTTGGATCAGTGGATTCTTTCTGATCAGAACTATCTTGGGTTGGCCCACAGCCCGCAAGACCGAACGCTAAAACAGTACTAACCAATAGAGGTTTAACAAATTTGCCCAAAATCATAATCCGCTTCCACCTTTTCATCTGAATGTATTTTTACTCTTTGTGATATTGATAATCATTATCACTTATAAATGAATTTTATTATCATTTATCACTTTAGTCAATACATAATTTATTTAATCTGCAAATCGCGATATGATAATATATTTGCATTCTTACACGCCACGAAAAAAATTGTCAGCCCCAATCAAATTATGGCATAAGGAAACAATAAAAAAAGTGCCTGTCACCGCCCGAATGAAGTCGACCGAAACTCAACAAATACGGGTAGTAACTGGCACTTTTCTTTATTATTAATATTTTGGAAAAAATCATTATGTTCTTACATGCTATTTATCAAGAACATCCCCGCCATTAATCGCATTCATGGTCCCTTTATTGATTATTTTTGAAATCATTATATACTTTTTAAAGTCATCGTCTGTAAATTGGGCAAGGTTCTTTAAATGTTTTCTATATTCCTCTGCATCCAATTCCTTATGATAACCATAGACAATTTTCCCTTTTGGTGTTAATTCTATTTTCACTTCCCGATGGTTGTCCGGATTTTTATATTTCATCACCAAGTCCTTTTTTACAAGCTTATCGATCATTTGGGAAACTGCGCCTTTTGTACGATTTGTAATGGCAGCAATCTCTGAGGTATTGGTTGTTTTTTTATCGCCAATCAAATTAAGTGTATGTGCCTCCACCATATAGAGTTCATCCTCCGTGCCATATGTCCTCGGGACACTCTGGTAATCGCTCACTAACCTGGTTGTTTCATATATAGTTTCCATCAGTTCATAAAAAATTTTCTCTCGATCCATCTTGCTTCCCCCTTTCCATTTGGAATCCGCTCATTTTTACTTCATTGTACCATAGACAAAAATGCACCTCTAAGCCTTTACCACAGAAATGGAATTTTTGAAAGGTTCAGAATGTTATTGACGAAATAATTGTTTAGGTGCTAAACTGTTTTTGAATAATAAATGAAAGCGCTATTAATTTATTATCTTCTTTACAAAAATTTCTCGAACGAGGAGGTTGCCTGATGAAATACAATTTTGACGAAATGGTTAATCGTCGAAAGACCTATTCCTTAAAATGGGATGGAGAAGAGTTAATAAAGAAGTTTGGCTATACCGAAAGATACGATGATGAGTCGATTCCTTTATTTACTGCCGATATGGATTTGCCCGTGGCGCAGCCAATAATTGAGGCATTGCATAAAACGGTGGACCATCGAATTTTTGGATATTCTGTCTTTCCAGATGAGTATTATCAATCCATTCAGCATTGGTTTCATAAGAGGCACAACTGGACCATCAAAAAAGAAGAAATTGTACCTAGCCCGGGAACCGTTCATGCCTTGAACGTAGCGGTTAAAGCCTTGACCAATCCTGGAGATGGGGTCATCATCCAACGCCCTGTTTATCCTCCGTTCATGGCTGCCATCGAAGGAAATGGAAGAATCGTAAGAAATAATGCACTTACCTGTTCTGATGGAACCTACACCATTGACTTTGAGGATTTTGAAGAAAAAGCCAAAGAAGAAAATACAAAAATGTTTATCCTGTGCAACCCCCATAATCCTACAGGAAGAATTTTCACACCAGAAGATTTGAAAAGGCTTTCAGATATTTGTGCCGAAAACAATGTCATCATTGTTGCGGACGAAATTCATGGGGACCTGATCAGAAAGAATCAAACCTTTGTTCCAATCGTAAAAGTCGCGAACAAGACAGACCATATTATCACTTGTACAGCGATTAATAAAACTTTTAATGTTGCCGGCCTTCATTGTACCAATGTCATTATTTCGAATCCAGAAATCAGGGAAACATTCAGCCAGGCAATGGGCATGCAGCTGCCATCCCCGTTTACGGTTTCGGCTCTCATTGCTGCCTATAATGAGGGCGAGGAATGGCTAGAGCAATTAAGCGATTATCTTGATGAGACAATGGAGTTTGTAAAAGATTTCCTCGCCAAGAAAATGCCAACTGTCAAAGTAGAAATTCCTGAAGGAACTTACGTGATGTGGCTCGACTTTAGAGGGTACGGTCTTTCATCTAAGGAAGTTCACGATCGTATTTATAACAAAGCAAACGTCATACTTGAAGATGGCGAGATGTTTGGTGAAGAAGGGACAGGCTACCAAAGAATTTGCATTCCTTCCCCAAGACCGCTCATAAAAGAAGCACTAGAAAGAATTGCTTTGGCCTTTCAAGATGTTGAATCTAAAAATCCGCCAGAAGAGGCATTGGTTAAATAAGTACTGAGATCTTATCGTAAATTTACACGGTCAAACTAAGGGATATAGGTTTGTTTGTAAAAAATTTCGCGAGTGCCAAATTACCGTCCATTATGGTAATTTACGGCGGCACTCCGTCTGTAGATTTCTGAATATTAAAAAATCGAACAAAGAGGTGAAATAAATGTCTAGTCAAGAATCAAAATTAAAGAAGGTCTTGGGTCTAGGGGATTTAATGGGGATTGCAGTTGGGCAGATTATTGGAGCAGGTGTCATGGCCTTAACGGGCATTGCCATTGGTATGACAGGAAGCGGGGTTACGTTAGCATTTATCCTTTCTTCTATTTTTACATTATTTTTAGTTATTCCCATTGCTGTTATGGGATCAGCCATTCCCACAACAGGAGGATTATATCGCTACACTAGTAGACTACTATCTCCCAAAATCGGATTTTTCATGTTGGCTCTATTTACACTAGCCCAACTATCCATCGCCATGTATGCGATCTCATTTGCAGAATATGTTCAGGGATTAGTCCCATCTGCCCCACTAAAACTGGTTGCTTTTACATTACTAACTGTGTTCTTTATTGCGAATTTGGTTGGGGTAAAAACTGCAGCTATCGTAGAAAAGATTATGGTGGTTGTTCTCCTCCTTGCATTAATTGTGTTTGTTGTATGGGGGATGCCAGAGGTTAATTATCAAGTTTTTAATGCAAAGGATTTGTTTCCTGGCGGATTTGCTGGGTTTTTTATGGCTGTAGGATTACTTTCATTTGCTACTGGCGGTGCACAAGTGATAGCGGAACTTGGCGGCGAAATCAAAAACCCAGGAAGAGATATCCCATTAACGATTATTACAACGACAATCGGCGTAGGAATCCTGTATGCTTTTATGGCAACAATCGCTGTTGCTGTTTTACCAATCGCCGATGTTGCAAACAAGCCGTTGACAGACGTAGCCAGAACCATCATGCCGGAACCGCTGTTTATCTTCTTTATGGTTGGCGGAGCCATGTTTGCACTAGCCACTACATTGAATGCGACACTCTCATGGGTGACCAAAGGTCTAATGATTGCTAGTGAGGATGGATGGCTGCCAAAATCATTAGGAAAAGTGAATAACAAGTATGGAACACCGCACTGGTTGTTGACTTTGTTTTATGTCATTGGTGCGATTCCAATCCTCACGGGTATGTCACTTGCCGTCGTTTCGGCGTTAGGAACAGGTGTATTCCTAATATATAGTGTCATAACAGTATTTGCTGCAACGAAATTACCTAAAAAATATCCTGTTCTTTATCAGAAAGCTCCGTTTAAATTACCGCCATTAGTTTTAAATTTGGTTGTATATATTGCCATGGCTTTACTGGCTTTCCAAGCTTACTTACTAATGTCCTCTCTATCATTCAAGATCATTTTGGGAACCTTTGCCTACATGGTGGCAGCAGTCATTTACGTGAACGTCGTGGGGAATAATCCAAAGTTTGGAATTAAGAAGGAAATGGATTTCTTCGAGGATAATCCAAAGGATAACATTAGTGCTTAAAGATTATTTCTTTTTATAAATGGAGGTATATAAATGTCTAACGAAAGTCTATACCAAAAATCCTATATTCGTAGATTGCCGGAACTTGCAAAGCTTGCCCCGGATACATTTAAAGCATTTGCAGCATTTGATAAGTTGGCTCTGGCGGAAGGGCTTATTCCTAGAAAAACGAAAGAATTAATTGCAGTAGCAGTTGCCCATGTAACCGGCTGCCCCTACTGTATTGATGCTCACGTATCAGCTGCAAAAAGATTAGAAGCTTCAAAAGAAGAATTGGCAGAAGCCATTATGGTTGCTACCGCGTTAAAAGCGGGATCTGCCATGGCCCATGGGTTAAACGCTTTGCAAGCATTTGACGGAGAGAATCAACATGAATTGTATACCAAATCCAATATGGCCCGATTCAAGGATTTTAATGAATTAAGTCCCGAAGCCTTTTCTGCCTTTAATCAATTTGATCGAGAAGCAATGAAGCCGGGCCTTTTAAGCAAAAAAGAAAAAGAATTAATCGCTATTGCGGTTGCCCATGTAACCGGCTGCCCGTATTGCATTGAAGTCCATACAAAAAGTTTAAAGGCATTAGGGGTTTCACGCGAAGAGCTGGCAGAAGCCATCTTTGTGGCCACCGCCCTAAAAGCCGGCTCAGCCCTGGCACACAGTGTCAATGCATTAAATGCTTACGATTTTTAATAACTTGATAGAAAAAGGATGGATATACTAGATGCAAACGATTTTCACAGAAAAAGCCCCAAAAGCGATTGGGCCGTATTCTCAAGCAGTTTCAATCGGTCATTTGTTATTCCTATCCGGGCAAATTCCTGTTGACCCTGATACAAATGAAGTAGTGGAAAATGATATTGTTATTCAAACCAACCAAGTAATGAAGAACATAAAGGCTATTTTGGAAAGCCAGCAGCTTTCCATCAAAAATATCGTAAAAACGACCATTTTTCTTAAAGACATGAACCAATTTGCCACTGTCAATGAGGAGTACAGCAAGCATTTGGGTGACCATCGCCCTGCACGTTCAACCGTAGAGGTTAGCCGTCTGCCAAAAGACGTCCTCATTGAGATTGAGGTTATTGCATTCAAATAAGAACCGTGCCAGTAAAAATGAGTGTCAAATGGGTATGCATTTGGCACTCATTTAATTCCCCACTTAAATTAAACTTATCATTGCCCCTATACATGTTAGCGCTCTCCCTCATAAGTAGTATAATAGATTTAAGACTTCTAAAGGTAATAAGGATTACCAGAAATGTTGCTTATAGAAAATCCATATCTGCCAGTTAGGCAATTTTTATTTTGTTTTGATCATTGTTCAAAACATTTTTACTTCATATTGATATTGGTAAGAATTTGAAAGGAACGATGAAGTATGTTGCATCTAAAACCCATTACGAAGGATAATTGGCTGAAGGCGATTTCGCTGCGGGTACGGGAAGACCAAGTGAAATTTGTGGCATCCAATGCGGTATCACTCGCCCAGTTAACTTTCTTGAAAATTTCCATGCAAAAGGAATCTATCATGGAGAGGAAATGGTTGGTTTTACGCTTTTTGGGATTGACGAGGACGACCATGAGTACTGGATGTATCGCATGATGATTGATCAACAGCATCAGGGGAAAGGGTTCGGAAAACAGGCGATTCAACTCGTGATCGACGATATTAGGAGTATGAAAGAGGAGCGCCATCAAACCATTACTTTGTCTTATGAACCAAGTAATGAACACGCCAAACGCGTCTACGAAAAAATGGGTTTCCAAGAAATCGACGGGCTTATCATCCACGGTGAACAGGTGGCACGCTTTACCTTTTAAGAGTGCACTACCCGAATAATGTCCCAAATTTCGGGTAGTGACTGCACTTGCTTTATGGTCTTTTAATATGTCGAAATTACAGCGTTATTCTTATGGATAATCGTTACTTTTTGTCCCGCTATTTTTTGATAATCAGGACCTGTACCATAAGGAACGGTTAAGACCAATGATTCACCCTTATGCTTAAATTCTACTTTGGTATTGTCAGCAGCTCCAACGACTGTTGCTTTTGTATAGATGGCCTTGCCCGGAATCTTCAGCTGTTGTCCAATCAGAACCGTGTCATGGCGGAGCTTATTTGTCTTCTTCAGTTCTTCTGCCTTTACCCCAAAGCGTTTAGCAATTCCCATTAACGTGTCCCCTTGATTCGCTACATAAATTGGTTTGGTGTTAGCAGGAAGCGTTAATTTTTGACCAGGGTAAATTTTCTCACTTTGCAGATGATTGACCTTTTTTAATTCATCCACACGAACAGCAAATTTTTTAGCAATGGAGTAAAGGGTATCTCCTTTTTTGACAGTATAATGACTGTCGGCCGCCTTTGAATCTCCAATTTTCATATCATTAGGATTAGGCACCAAAAGTTTTTGTCCGACAAAGATTTTCCCCGATGGTAAACCATTAGCCTCCTTTAGCTGTTTTTCCGTGACATGGAACTTTTTGGAGAGGCTGTAAAAGGTATCCTTCTTTTTTACGGTATATACCATGCTGTCTGCGTCAACCTTGGTGTTGTTCATGAATAGTAGTGCTGCAATAGCACCAGCAATGACAACTGCGATAAGCTTTTGATTTCGCTCTTTCATCCTTTTCTTTCGCAGTTCTGCTAAGCTTTCTTTTCTCATTGTATACAAAGAACTAATCCCCCAAAAAAATTATTTTAACTTTCACTGCAGCGCGATCAAGGTCATTGGTTGACCTCGTTTTGCATTGAGTGTCAGGGTTACATTTTTTCCTTGCTGGTTAAATAATTCATTGATCATGCTGCCAGATGCTTTAGCACTGTATGTTTTGCCATTAGGAGTAATGAAACGAAATGTTCCCTTAGGGTGTACTCCTCCTATTTGAGCTGTTACGCTGATTTGATTTGGCGCTGCAACGGTTGTGGCCGGGATGTTGATGGATTGACCAATTTGCAACTTTGTAGGCTCCACTGTTGGATTTAGCGCCTGTATGGAAGCGGCAGAAACCCCTAATGCTTTACCGATTTTGGTAAACGTATCACCGCTCTTAATCACATACACAGATGAACTTGCCGCTGTGTTGTTGTTGTTGCTGGTAATAGGCTCATTTTTAGGTGCGTTATCGGTTAAATAGGCTGTACTCACAAATGCTGTTTTGCCGTTGAAACGAATTTGAGCCCAGCCATTCGCGCTTGATATCACAGACACACTTTCGTTTAATTTGAACGAACCAAGTACAGCACTGCTCATAGAAGCAGCCTCTCTCACTCGCAACGATGATGCCGTTACATACATGGTTTTTGCTTGAGTTACAGCTGCTTGTTTTTCTGAAAGATAAGTAGCACTCACAAAACATACACGTCCTTTAATTAAGATAGCGGCCCAGCCGTTTTCTACATATGAAACCTTGACCACTTCCCCTTTTTTATAGGTTCCAATAATACTGCTTTTCGTGGTTGGCTGGGAGCGGATATTTAAGGTTGTGGCGGTAACAGTCCGGTCTTCTACCATTGGCAATAGAATTTTTTTACCGTCAATGGCTGAAATCCCATTGGCATCTAATATTTCCTGCGCTGTGACACCATGTTTGGCCGCAATTGTTTCAATGTTTTCACCAGCCTTTACCTGATAGGTGTATTCTTGAATAAATGCTGCATTCGCGGCGCCTGTATACATGCCAAGAACAATCGTGAAAATCCCCGTCACGATCACCTTTTTTACGATATTTCTTTGAATCCATTCGTGAACCTGTGAAACATATGTATGCCAATTTTCCCGTATATCTTTTAAAAACCCTTTAACATCTAGTACATTTCTAATATCGAATTTTATGCCTTTATAATATTCGCGTTTTTCCATTCTTGAGGTGAAAACAGGTACAGTTTGTGTTTTCTTGCTTTTTCCATATGTTTCTTTTCTGCTTAACGGTAATTCACCTTGTACAACAAAATCTTTTGTCAAAATCATCATGTCTCCAATTCTCTCTTTTGTAGGGCGGGACCTTCCTCTGTATCTTTTTTACTAAATGCACAATGCAAAATGAACCCTCACCTATATTAATCGTTATAAAGTATCATTTTCTGTCCCAAAATTGGCATATTTCGTCGAAATTAGTTTATGTTGGGCAGATTGGCATATTTTCTTAAGCAGATAATAGCAATTAAATTATTATTCTTGGGCAATCTTAGAATTTTGCAAAGAAATTTTACCCGTGAATGCCAAAAGGCCCGACTAGCTCCTATCCGCTAGTCGGGCCTTTTTGATTTATAACTAATGAAGTCTTGCTTTCGTTTCCACTCCCCATTGCAATAAAGAAACCTCACTCATTCTCCATAAAATTCTGCTTCTCCAAGTATTTCAGGACTGTTTGTGAATATTCTTGGTGGGATTCCTTCGTATATTTGGCAATGGTATAGACTTGGGCAAGATTTTTTAAGCCCAAACGTTCTGTCATTTCCTTGAGCCTTGGCACGTTCATGTAACGGTTCCAGCCCTTTTCATTTCTCTCTTTGTAGATTTCCAGAATATCTTCATCTGAATAATCTTGATACTTGTCATAGTGAACAAGTCCATGCCTAGGCAAACGGTCGCGCGGGGCAGGGTTTTCCGCAGGATAGCCTAATGAATACCCGACAACGGGCACGACATTTGGCGGCAAGTTTAGCAGTTCGCCGATTTGGTCGCAATTGGCAAGCGTTGAGCCCATATAGCAAATCCCAAGCCCGGCATTCTCTGCCGCTAAGGCACAGTTTTGTGCTGCTAGCGTTGCATCTATAGCCCCAATTATAAAGCTCATGAAATTATCAAAATGGATCCCCGGCGCATCACTAAGTGCGAGCCACTTTCTCATTCTATTAAAATCTGCACAAAAGGTTAATAGTATCGGTGCATCCACCACCATCGATTGCTCCATATGGGCGGAGTATAATTTTTCCTTAAGCTCTTTGTCTCTTGTGACAATAATCGAATACGTTTGCATATTGCCGCTGGACGAGGCCCGAATCCCCGCATCCAATATGTATTCCAGCAATTCTTGGCTTACTTCCCTATCTTCATATTCCCGAATTGACCTGTGACCGAAAATAACATCGTTTAATTCCAAAGCTATAACCCCCTGGTGATATAATTATCACTATTATATCACTAGGGGATCGGTTTTTTCGGGAAGCTAACTATTTTTCACGGATAATTCTTGTGGAGTTTCACCATTCAGATTCAGGACTCGGACCACTTCAGGCTGAATTTCAAGAAGTATGTAGTTTGGATCTTTCGGACCGTCAAACCACTGGCTAAACGACTCCTCCCAGATTTCATCCTTCAAGGCTTGGTCATCCGTTATGCTGGCGGTGCCAAGCATTTCAATAAAGGCATCGGTTTGCCCCTTTTGTTCATAGCCGAGCAGGACCGACACATACGGATTCTTCTCTATTTCCTCCACCTTTTCCGTATCCTTTTGCGTGGGCGTATACAATACTAACTCCTTGTTGTAGAATGTCATGTACCTTGCATGTGGCTTATTATCCTCAACAGAAGCAAGGACACCCGTTTTATGCTTGGAGATGATGTCCAGCACCTTGGCTTTTAAATCTTGATCGCTCATGTATGTTCCTCCTATGTATGGTCTCACTATATTTTCTTCAAAAAATGAAAAAGTAAACAGAACCTATCGATGAAAATTCTCAGCAAGCACCAAGAATATCTCATCTTGCCATGGTGAAACTAATATTGGTGTGCAAAAACACCCACTAACTTCGATGCGGGGGAAATGACCATGAACATACGTGAAGGTTTAATTCCAACAGCGTTAGGGACTGCCGTAACAGCAACGGGATTGGCACTTAGACAGAAACGCGGTTCTAATAAAATGATTGCGGATACCGTTTTCGGTTTTGGTTTGGCACACGTAGTATTAGGGGTAATTGACCTTGTAGAACATCGGCGTTAAAAAGGAAAAGGCGAGTGATCAAGGACTCGCCTTTTTGTTAATCAAATTTCACATTAAAAAGCATTTGTTTGATCGCATCATAATACTTTTGTTTAAAGCTTGGACTCATCGTTGCACTAAGGTGGAATTCAATTCCATCATGGATGATGACTCCTTCATAGCTGAAATCATGATCATCCATAATATACGCCTCGTAACCAGCGTTTGTCGTCACTTTTTCATAGCCCGTCAAGTCAGGATGATTTTCAGTCATGTAGTTGCTCGCATACACCAGAACTTCTGATTCGTTCCCCGGATGCAGCGCCCGGCCATCGCCATTAGTCGGCTCAGCTCCAGGATTCCATTCAGCTGGATAGTTAATCGTAAAGCCAAATCTCTCGTTGTGATAGGTCTTCCAGTTGACGGTGTCCTTTTTCGCCTCGGAACTTTCTTTCTCCGGACTTTCCGCCACGTTTTGCTCTTGTTCGTTAACGTTATTCTTTGCGGTTTCTGCCGTCTGCCTATGCTTGTTTAGTTCCTTTTTAATACTGCCGGGCAGGTCTTTCTCCTTTAGCAGTTGATTTGATTTTGTCAAAGCCTGGTCCCATTCTTTGTTATTTATGGCTTCCTCCACTTCAAACAAGGCGGTTAAATCATCATGGTATTGCTGTGCCTCTTGGTCTTTTGGTTCTTCCTCTAAGGCTAATTCAAATAATCCTTGGGCTTTTTCAAACTCGCCCTGGGCTAGCGCCAGTTTTCCCTGTTCCATTGCCTTATCGTACGTGTCATTGCCGCAACCGGACAAAAGCAGGCACGAAAAAACAAAAAACCAAAAATGTCTCATAGCTCCTCCTTTCAAAATGACAGCAGGAATTCCAAGCGTCTCCTTATTAGTGTGCTCAGAATTGATCAATTTAAAAGAAAAAACAGGGATGATTCCCCTGGACAAAAAAAGAAAATGAAGAAAGTCACGATTGTATGGCTTTCTTCATTTTCTTTTTTATTGATCTTCTCTGGAGGATTTTCTAAGATCAGTTACGTCTGATTCCTCACCAAACTCAGTTCCATAATTAACCTTACCGCCACTATAGTTAGTCCGGTTACCTTCTTGGTTCGTGTCAGCCGCTTCCCATTGTTTAAACAATAGGGTTAAGCAGGCTAACCCGCTTAAACCGACCAAACCGTAAATCACTCTTGATAAAAACGAATCTTGTCCGCCAAATATAGCTGCTACCAAATCAAATTGAAAGAAGCCAATTAATCCCCAATTTATAGCCCCAATGATGGTCAGTAGTAAGGCAATTCTTAGCAGGGTATTCATGACCACACCTCCTTTACCGTTTAATGATGTCTTCCAAACACAAATAATACTCCTCAGTAAAATTTCTCCACCTTACGGATATTATTTGTAAAATTATCATTTGTAGGAAAGGCAGATTTCATACATAAATACCCTGATTACTCATCATGTTGATCGGCGAACCTTGGCGTTTTTTCACCATCCTCTTGTTTCACCAAACAAAGTTCTGATAAATCCAATTGGCCAGCGATAATCCCATTCCAATGGAGATGTTGATCCATGCTAGAATCAGCGAGACTTTTTGTTCCTTATCCTGCGCTGCCTTTTTATATTTTTTGACGTCTGTTAAAAGAAGTATGAGGCCGGATAGGAAGAAAAGAATGATGATGTAGATCATATAACCGATATTCAAACGAACCTCATCCTTTCTAGTTTATTTCGCTTTCATGCCGACGCGGTGAATCTGAGCATCCACTTTCACTTCATACGTTAGCTCTTGGAAGGCTCTCGACCAGTTTTCTTTTGTTTTTATTTTGCGGTTCCAATACTGGGGAAGCTTTGCCCGAAAGTGTTCTCCAATACCGAAAACATCGGAACCGGCTGCTTGCGTCTTGGCAATTAATTTTTCAATCCCTTTCTTCATGTCTTTAGCCGTTTCTTTTTCAATTTTCTTCAAGACCCTGGAGTCACTGATCTTAATTTTGGAACTTGCCTTCTCGTCGATTTCGCATTCATAGCGAATCTTAAGCCTGATATGGGGGAGGCCGTCTTTCAGGTCAATTTTTATCTTGGTCCTCCGGCTCCTTACTCGCATCATAACCATTTGGTCAGTGCCAGGTACTTGAACAAAGGCCCCGTACCCGCCTATGCTTTCGCCTTTTATCGCCATAAAAACGCCAATTTCCAGCGGTGCCGTTTTGCCAACCATCTTATCGCCCCTAAAATAAGCAAGCCCCTTTAGCTCGATGGTATCATTTTGCTTAATGGTTAAGTACGGAAGGTATGCTTCCTGGCCTTTACTCGAGTAAATGGTCCAAAATAATCCAATAAAACTAGGCGGAAACCTGCCCAAAGCCGATAAATTATCCACCATATCGGCCAAATACAGCGAGGGAACCCGATCCAGGCCCGGCATTAGCTTCATATATTGAGCAGCAGGCTCTTTTGATACGACGAGCGCCGCGGTTCTTCGAATTTCCGGATTACGCCGAAGTACATCATGCAGCCGTTTCGTTCCACGCTTTGCCACCTTTTCATTTAGAACAATGATGCGTAAATGTCCCAGAAATAGTTGATCGGCTATCTGCTGCTGAAGATTGATCAGGGCATCCTCCAATGTATGGCCTACGACACTCATGACCAAAACCGGCTTTTGTTCTCCTCCTTGGTCAGGCCCTAGCGGAATCCGCCCTGGGATCGCAATCTGGACGGTAACCTTTATCAATTTTTCCTTTGGCTTAAAAAAACTATCTTTCAGATGAGCGACCTCTCCGTCTTTCTTCTGATCCTTTTCATCGGCTTCATCAATTCCAATTGCCAAAACATTGGCACGGCGTTCCATTTCCATCGCGTCCCAACAGCCGGAAAGTAATGGGAGAAGGAGGAAGAATACCAGCACAAGCACCAAGCTACGTTTGTTGTGACGCACTTCCTTTCAGCCTCCTATTCTTCAAGAAATCAATCATCAGCAGCAAGCCTGGGTACAAAATGGTAATCAACAATCCTGCTCTGCCGACAAATTTAATAAATTCATACATTTGAAATATATTTTGCGGCAGCATCGCCAAAATAAAGATGAATGGAAAAAGGAAATAAGAAAGCATCTTATGGTCCTGAATATGCAGCAGTTGTTTGATTGAATAAATTGTAAAAAAGTAGCTGGAAAATAAAGTGGTAAATACTGCTGTTACCCAAACAGCCAGGAAGATGACATCCAGCCTTTGCAGGACATTCCCAGGCACCGCTGTCGTTCTTGCCAATTCCAGCGTCGGCCATAGGATTTGCTTCATCTCTTCCGTTCCAAACACCGATACCGTCGCGATGACAAGCAGTAAATACAATCCACCTGAAATAGAAATCCCCCAAAGGCTGGACTTCATGGCTTTATTGGGATTTTTCATCGAGGGGATAATCATCGTCACAATAAACGAGCCCTGAAACAGGGCGGAAATCGTCAATGCCCCAAGAAACATGTGCGTCACATTGGTGCCGATGATCGGACGTATGTATAAAAGATTCGCATTTTTTAGCGATAAGGCCACTACTATTAAAACAGGAGCCAATATAATAGGGAGATAAAAGTTGTGAATATAGGAAAATACATTGATATTGTTTCTGCAGCTAATGCACGCGAGCAGCAGCATGACAATGACCGTGACTTCCAATGGCGTTTCCTGTAAAACACCAGCCACCACTACCTCGCCAAATTCACGGGCAGCAAGGCCGGTTAAGATAAAGAAAAACAGGATGACAAACAAGCTGCAAAATCGGCCGAGCCACTTTCCGATGATGTCTTCATTATAGGTAATGATTGTCTTTTGCGGGTGGCGAATCCCCAGATGGGTAAGAATAACCAGCCCAATCGCCCCTAATGCCAGTCCTAGAAATGTGACAAGCGGAGCCCCGGTTCCGCCTTCTTGTACAGCAAATAAGGGCAATGGCAGGACTCCCACGCCGATAATGGTGCTAATTAAGATCGCTGTTGCTTGAATTGTCGTGATCTTTCTAGTATTCATTTCCTGAGACCTCCATTCAACTCGACTGCTGCACGCTATTCGTTCCCGAACTCATTCCGCTTGATAGTTTTGCCTAATCGACTGCGGTTTGCGCCATGAAGAAATGAAGGTCTTTTTGGCATTAACCACAATGGGGCACGGAAAATGACATCTTTCATCCCCTGGTAGTTCTCCGGGGAAACTGGGGACATATACGGCACCCCAAATGATCGGAGCGACAGCATGTGGTTAAAAATAAAGATGATGCCAATGACGACCCCATATAAACCAAAAATTCCTGCCAAAATCATAATGGGAAATCGCAGCATGCGGAGAGCAAAGGCGGCGGAATAGGCAGGAGTCGCAAAAGAGCCGATCGTGGTCAGGGCGATTGCAACGACGGTGATGGGGCTTGCCAAACCGGCTTCAACGGCGGCCTGCCCAACAACTAAAACCCCGACGATGGATAAGGCGCCGCCCACCTGCTTCGGCAGACGTACGGTCGCTTCCCTTAAGACCTCCATGGCCACTTCAATCATTAAAACCTCCACGACTGCCGGGTAGGGAACGCCCGCCCTGCCGCCGGCCACGGCGATGGCAAATTCGGTTGGCAGCAATTCCGGATTGAACGAAATGAACGAGACATAAAGCGCCGGAAAGATCAGGGAAAAAACAAGGGCCAGCATCCGAGCCATTCTGACAAAGCTGCCCATCAAAAACCTCGATGAATAGTCCTCTGCTGTTTGATAAAATTGATTAAAAACAACAGGGACGAGCAAGGCAAACGGGGAGCCATCAGCAAAAATGGCCACTCTGCCCTCGGCCATATTGGCAACCGTTTTATCTGGTCTTTCCGTACTTTGAATTTGTGGAAACGGGGAAAAAGGATTATCCTCGATAAATTGTTCCAGATAGCCAACATCCATAATGGCATCGATATCTATTTGTGACAGTCTTTTTTCCACTTCCTGTACGACGGTTTCATTAGCGATGCCTTTCAGATAGCAATAGGCGACGGTGGATTGGGTCAGGCGTCCGATTTTCATGGTCTTGACTTGTAAATCGGGAGTTGGAAGACGATAGCGCAGCAAAGCGAGGTTGGTTTGGATATTTTCAATGAATCCTTCACGGGGGCCTAAGATAATCTGTTCAGTTTCTGGCTGACTGAGGGAGCGCTTTTCCACATTTCGTGTTCCGATATGAATCGCTTCCGTCATCCCGTCGATGATCAGCACGGTTTCACCGCTTAAAATGAACTCGATTAATTTTTCCCGACTCCGTTCAGGGTAAGCCTGGCTATGATAGAGCGTTTCTTTTATTATCATATCTGCTAATTGGCCTAACGGCCGGTTCCGATCCTTTAAGTGGTCCGGCACATACATTAGAGGTTTCAAAATATCATGATTAATACTATCCTGTTTTACTAAATTAGAAAAATAAAGTATCACCGCTTCATACTGTCCAAAAACTTTGAAATACTTCATCACCAAATCATCACTATGGCCTAAAATTTGTTGGATTTCAGCCACTGTCTTATCAAGCGAAGCAGAAAGAAACGCATCAGAGCCAGCCTTCCCCCCTTTATGAAACAGCCCCTTTCCTTTGCCATTATCTGGTTTTTTCATTCGATTATTCTTCTTAAAAAAAACCACCATACCCGCCTCCCTAACTATAACATTCGCAAAATCATATAAAATAACCTAGGTCATTTTTCCTAGATTTGAAGCGGAAGGACGATTCAATCGAAAGGATCCAAATGGATATGGTTGTATAAAAAAAGTGCCTAGTCGCCTCCCGAATAATGTCAAGAAGAAGTTGACAAATTCAGGGGGGCCACTGGCACTTTAAGTTAAGTTCACTGCATTGGATTAGCGTTATGTGGCAGCACAGGGGTACCGGCGGTTTCCCCTTTACATGATAGCGCTTTGGTTTGCGTATTCTTGAGGATTGCTAATGGCTTTTCCATCTGCGCCTTCAAATTGGCGGCCCCACCCCGTTAGGACAGAGAACAATAGGACCAAGAACAATACCATGCAATAAATCATGCCGCCGCTGACTTGTGTTAGTGATAGTTGCGCAATAAAATCATACCCATCTGACAATAATGCGCCGAGGAATACAAATACACTTAAAAACGGTATGACTAGCACAATCGAGTTAGCGAAACCATCAAGTAGATTGGCACGGCGGTATGGATGCAGACCAACCCGCTTGCCAATCTCATTCTGTACCTTTCCAAATGTCGTCATCGATGCGCTGGTTACACCGCCGAAAATTAACGTTGTAAACGAAATCCCCAACATCATGGCGATCTCGGCTCCGCGAACCGTTTGGCCCATTTTGCTGTTCAGAATGCTAGTCGTGACCTTTTCAAGCACACCGGCACCGTTCAGGACCCCCATGATCCCGTACACGGAAAGAACCAGCGTGACCGTTGCCATCATGCTGCTGATGCCGTCAGTCAAGAATCCTACTGGAGCACCATCTGCAACGGAGATAATATTTTCGAAAGTTAACAGGTTAAATGCAAGGCCTGTTATCGTTCCCAAAACTGTACCTATCGTAATTGCCTTATAAATGTCGCGGGTTTTCACTGCCACGAATAACATAACGGCGACCGGGACGAGCATGACCAGTGTGGCAGGATTCATGTTCTTCTCAAGGATGTCGGAAGCGCCCGCGCCTGCCGTACCTCCTCCGCCGAAGATCCAGAAAAGAACAAACGAGATTGTCCCTGCTGCCAAGGAATACTTTAGCCGGGTGGCAACGCACCCTCCGATATCAGCAATCCCTTCTTTTTTGGTATATTCTTGCGTTCCTGCAGAAATGATGGTCGTGTCCGATATAGGCGCTAAATTATCGCCAAAAATAGAAGCACTGACGATAGCTCCTGCAAGAATGGCTGGGTCGCATCCCAACAATACTCCTGCCGGATAGAAAATAGGGAAGCAGGTAAACATGGTTCCAATCGATGAACCCGTGGCAGTCGAAATGACACAAACGGCTAGGAATGTAAAGGCTGTAAATAATCCGCCATCCACGCCAAGCAAATCGGCAAGCCATACGAAACCGGACGAAATATTCGTGGCTTTGATCAGCGCCGAGAACATCCCGATGACAAACAGCAAAATCGCAATCGGGACAGCCTCCTTGACGCCATCATAGACGGAATCCCAGAAACGATCATAGTGGCCCTTTTTTACAAAAATCGCTCCAACCATGAGTGCAACGAAAGCACCCATAGCGAGTGCATACATTTCAAACGCTTTAAAAACAATAAAATACTGGATGCAGAAAAACAAAAAGATTCCCACTGGGATAAACGCAGTGCCCCATCCGCCTCTAAATTCAAGTTTTTGATTCATACTAGAACTCTCCTCTTCTATGCTAAACTGTCTATTCTAAACTAAACTTCCATCTTCTTATTCTTCATTTAAATTCATCTTCATAATATTGCGATATTTCGACCCAACCGTACGCTCTAACTCAAAAGGTTCGCCGTCCAATATTGGATAGTTGTTTAAGAATTGTTTTATTTCATCGATATCGGAACTGTCGAGCTCAAAAGCAAATATTTGCGCATTTGACTCCACATGCCTGCTATTTCTAACACCAATAATCGATGCCCCGACACCCTGTTGACTTAAAATATATTTTGTCGCAACCTGAGAAACCTTAACAGAATGCTTTGCAGCGATTTTTTGCAACAATAGCAATAATTCCTGATAGCCATCCCAACCCAATGTATCCTCAATCACCTGAAAATATTTAACATGTGAGCGCGTTTCAGGTTGAATCGATGGTTGGCCGAGCCATTTTTCCGCTAACAAGCCTCCCGATAATGTACCGTAGCACAACAGGGAAATTCCTTTGCTAGTACAATAATCTAGTAACTCTTTTTCCGGACGCCTATCAAAAACTGAATATTGGTTTTGACAAGACACAATAGGGATACCGGCATCAACGAGCTCGCTCAAATGCTTTGTATCAAAGTTTGTAACGGCGATATTACGGATCTTTCCTTTTTCTTTCAGTTTCAATAGATCTCCCGCTGTCTCTATATAGCCGGGCACATTGTAATCCCACCAATGAAACTGCACGAGATCCAATACATCTCGTTTTTGACGTTTGAGGCTTCGGTCAATGATTTTTTCTGTATAGTTATAATCGACCTCACTAAGCAAATTGATATCCGGCACATACTTCGTATGTATTTGAATATCTTGTGGTGAAAGGGTGCTCCCATGTTTTAGTTCCGATAAAAATTCACCGAGGAACTCTTCCGTACCTGTATAGATATCGGCACAGTCAAATGTCGTAAACCCTCTTTCAGCAAGCATATGGAAGGCCTTCGTGACATCTTGCATATCTAATTTTGTTTGTAAGCTATGGCCTTCCGATAGCTGCCAGCACCCGTTGATCACCCTGCTGATACTATAATCTTTTGCTAATTGAAATCGTTCTGCCATTATTGTCAATCTCCTTTATGTATAGGTTCTATTGTGCAATCCCCATGACTAAATTCTTTCGTCCCGATCCGCGTTATTTTAAATCTGGCGCCACAGTTTGGATCTGGGCAGGCAATCACACTATCAGACAACATCCAGTCGTTTGCGTGTAATTCTCGCTGCTTTGCAGGCAGCAACGGTAATATTGCGCTTAAGGCGTACATGGAAAATGAATTCGTTTCCGGAAAGATAAGGTCTTCCCCGATAACTAAGAAATAGTCACCTTCCTTATGTCCGCATACCATTGGTTTCTCTGTACCTATGACCTCTACTTTTAAGTTATAGAGCGTAAATTTATCATCCATGTACATGCTCCTATCCTCCATAAAATAAAAAAACACCTGTCCTTAAATATTCATTCAAGGACAAGTGTTTAACTTGCGGTACCACCTTGTTTGGTATGGATCAACCATACCCTCTCAGCAGAGTGCTTGCACACCCATAGCCCTATAACGCTGGCTCTGCGTCTAAGCTACTAAAAAAATTCTTTCACTTCGCCCTCGGAGGCCCACTTTCTGTTACGTCATCTGTCCGGCTTCCACCATCCCGGATTCGCTGAGAGATCGTTTAACAGTTTTACTCCCTCGTCTTTGGTTTACAGAAATGGTAGCATCATCGATTTTTATTGTCAAGAATAATATTAATATTAAGACAAATCAAAACAAAGGCAGTCTCCCTGGTGGTAACGCTATTCCATACTTTTCAAACTAAGGTAACAACGCTAGAAATGTCTTGATGAATTACCCAGTTACTGCATTGGATTGGCAAAATCATTGATTAAAATCTGGACTTCGTCATTTACGTCAATTTTTCCAGGCCGTTCTACTGCACAGACGATTCCCCGCCTCCGGTAGCCCGCTTTGACAAACCGGGAAGATAATTTTTCATGATCTTGATACTGCTTTTGGATTTCATCGCCTGGGAATGTACAAGGAAGATTTTCTCCCATACAGATCAATCCTGCCCCGCTTGGAAACAGGATTCGCGAACCGATAGTCAGCTTTGTAAATTCTGAAAATCCTTGGATTAGGAGGTTTGCCCCCAACCACTCTGGAAGCACCACTTCTACTCCCAATTCTCTGGCAATCTGGTCCAGTTCTTCCTCCGATACAATCGTAATCTGACGGCGGTTAAGGATTTCGGTGCCCCTTGGATACATCGGCTGCCGAGAATCTGCTTTGCTGGTTAAACCAAAGTGACGGTCACCAGGAATACCTCCAAATTCCAGCTCCACTTCCGAAATCCTTCTAGTAACAAACGTTTCTGGATCATCTGCGAGTAAGACCGCTGTGATAGTTGCCTTTGCTTTTTTCATAAACATAACTCCCTTTAATCATGCTTCTTCCAATTTATCACAATATTTATGGTGCTCCAATAGGTTCTTTTGGTGTATTGGCGTAGTCGGAAGGTAAAATTTTTTTGGGTTTACTGCTCCAATAGGCTCTATTGGAGTAGTGGGAGTGCGAAAATTTGGGGTTTACTGCTCCAATGGACTCCATTGGCGTGGTTTTAGGATGGAATTTCGGCATTCTGTTCACTAATTAGGCCCAAAGAAAATTTTATCTGCGGTGTTTCTTCATATATCTGCGATCATCTTTGATATATCCGCGATAATTTGATTTTATCCGCGTTAAATTCAAGATATCCGCGATTATTCCAATATATCCGCGATGCCCCATTTTTAAAGCCAATGACCCTTTTTAAAAACACAAAAAAGACAACCATATTTCAGGTTGTCTTTCGCTTGCCCGGCAACGTCCTACTCTCACAGGGGCTTTCGCCCCAACTACCATCGGCGCTGAGAAGCT
>NZ_LMTJ01000018.1:47626-49259 GCF_001510715.1 Bacillus sp. FJAT-29814 | reverse complement strand
GTAATTTAGAACTAGTTTATGCATTTTATGGGGCTATGCCTACAGGTGTTACTGTTTCAGAAACCGGTCGTATTTTCATTTGCTTTCCGAAATGGGGAGACGATGTTAAATTTACGGTGGGGGAAATTGTTGAGGATAAATTGCAGCCTTATCCTAATTTACAAACAAATTTGGTTAATCCCGAGAATATCACAATGACTTTCATCAGTGTCCAAAGTGTAGTTGCTGATGGAAGGGGAACGCTCTGGATATTAGATACAGCGGCACCCAATTTTTCTGAACCAATTAAAGGGGGGGCAAAATTAGTCGCTGTTGATTTAGAAACCAATAAAATAAGAAAAGTATATACCTTTCCAGAAGATGTTGTCCTGCCTACAACTTATCTGAATGATGTCCGTTTTGATTTTCGTGTTGGAAAAGCAGGTTATGCCTATATAACGGATTCTTCTTCAAGAGGACCAGGAGCTATTATCGTCGTAGATTTATCAAATGGAAACGCGTTTAGACGGTTAAATGGGGCAAATTCAACTTCACCCTATCCCTATTTTTTACCGAAAGTAGAAGGTCAAATTTTAATGAATCGAAACAAAGACGGTTCAACTTCTCCATTTAGATTGGCGTCTGATAGTCTTGCGATTTCTCCCGATGGAAAGATATTATTTTTTGCTCCACTAACCAGTCGTCATTTGTTCTCAATCTCAACAGAAGCCCTGAGAGACAGATTGATACCGGACATGGATTTACCTTATCATGTGGAGTATTGGGGAGAAAAAGGTGCGTCTGATGGAATGATCACCGATGCAAAGGGAACTGTTTATGCTGGAGATTATGAAAACAACAGTATCCGTAAGATATTGCCAAATGGCATAATGGAAACTATCGCACATGATCCGAGAATTTTGTGGCCGGATACTTTTTCAATTGGTCCGGATCAATATTTGTATGTCATTGTGAACCAATTACATCGACAGCCTAGATTTCATTATGGAAAAGACTTACGACAGAAACCTTATAGTTTACTTCGTATCAAAATTGATGAATTTCCTGCTCCGACCTTTTCATACTTAAAATAGTCAATAAATTGTTTTCATTATATAGTTCAAAACAAACACGAGTAAGCAAGAAGTATTAACTTTATTTATTTCTGCCAAATAAACTCAAAATGGTTTAATAGGAACAGTTTATTTGGTGAGTGTTAAACTGTTCCTGGAAATTTTTTATAATGTCGGTAAGTTCAATGCTGTATTGATATTATTTAAATCCAAACTGATCTGTTCGTTTGTATCCCAAGCATGGTACCATCCTTTTTCTACCATATATGCGGATATTTGTTCATGCATATCAAGGGCTTCCACTAAATGGCGAGTGAGCATTTCTTTAATTTCCGGTGTTCCTGCCTCCGTAACTGCCATGGCATAATTTCTAACTCCACTTTTAGCTGAAATGAGTAGATCCATTGCAACCACTTGATCCGATAGTGCGTCCATTCCAGTTAAAGTTTCAATGATTGGATTCATGTTCATTCAACTCCTAATTTACTGCTTAGCGTTTGAAAGGATAGAAGCATATTCTTGTAATTGTCTCGTAGATACATCAATGTCTTGCTGCATAATATCTTTTAATAGCTGATCTG
>NZ_LMTJ01000018.1:0-46699 GCF_001510715.1 Bacillus sp. FJAT-29814 | reverse complement strand
TGATAAACGCACTTAATGCTCCGCCTTGAAGCTTCATTCCGCTTGCAAGGAACTCCATATCAGTCATTTTACCGTCCATACCAACTGCATCAATGACAACATCAGCGCCGCCTTTGGTGATTTCCTTCAGGTAACTACCTACATTCTCATGGTCCTCAAAGTTAACAATTTCTACTTTGTTGGTGCGCTTGGCGTGATGCAGGCGATAATTGACATAATCAACGGCTATGACTCGCTTTGCCCCTTTTAACCAACAGAATTTTTGAGCAAAAAGACCAACCGGACCACAGCCAAGAACAATAACGGTATCTTCATCCTTTACACCTGCATTGTCAACACTCCAAAAACCAGTAGTCATCGCATCGGCAATAACTGCTAATTTTTCATCTGGTTCTTCACAAGTCTCTGGAATTTTGAAATGAGTAAAGTTCGCAAACGGCACTCTTAAATATTCAGCTTGCCCACCTGGATAGCCACCCGTCGTACCAGAATATCCGAAATAGGCACCCATATCACCATTATCATTTGAATTATCACATTGGCTTTCCAAATGGTTTTTACAGTAATGGCATTCACCGCATGCTATATTAAAGGGGATAATGACTCGATCTCCCTTTTTTAGCTTAGTCACACCTGGACCAACTTCTTCGACGATTCCCATTGGTTCATGGCCAATAACATAGTTTTCTTGCAGGTTAGGAATCATGCCATGAATTAAATGTAAATCAGACCCACATATAGCTGTACTCGTTACTTTAATAATCATGTCATCTGGTTTTTCAATCTTTGGATCTGGAACTTCTTTGACTACAACATTTTTAATACCTTGATACGTTACCGCCTTCATTGGTTACAGCCTCCAGTGTCAGTGTTCATCAGGTGTCCGGTCAAACATACCTTTTCTATTGGTCTCAACAGGAAATAGATTCATTTTGCCAATCATCAAAGTATTGTTGGCAGAGAGTTGGTCTAATTGATATTGTTCACTTAATTCGTATGGATGGAACCATTTTTTACTAATCATTAATTCTGTAATTTCTTGGTGCATGGCAATCCCTTGCATTAACTGGTTTCGTAAGACAGTTCTAACATCTGGTGACGCGGACTCTGTTAAAGCGACAGCAATATTGCGCACACCTTCTTTGGCACGAAGAAGTAAATCCATCGCAAATGTGGTATCTGCTAGCTCTGGTACGTGTAGCGAGTTTATAGGGTCTAAATAGTCATTGTTCAATGAAATAGCCTTCCTTTCAATTTATTATTGGTGTTGGCCGGTTTTGAGGAACAGGTGCTTGAAAAGGTGCACGTTGATAAATTGTCTGTAATTCTCCAAGCGCTTGCATGGATTGTTCAACATCTTTTTGCATTAATGCTCTCAAATCATGATCAAATACCAAGCCTTGCATTAGTTTTGATTTCGCTAAGCAAAGGGTTTTGAAATTTATAACTTCATGTAAATCCAATGATTCATGATCGGCTAATTTTTGATTATCCATTTCTAATTAACCTCCTTATTCGTTAATACAATCAAATGTATTGTTCCAAAAATAGGAGGGATACATTCTTTAGGGTTTTTTTTATATTTGGTAAATTATCTTAAATGGTTGGAGTATTCATAAAGTGGGGGAAATTCATTATTTTGTGATGGCTGAGGATGATCGCTGCGGCGGTCTTGTTTTTCTTGTAGCTAAAAAATGTTCAACCAGAAATATCTGGTTGAACTTATAATACGAAAGGGCAGGTTAAAGAAGAATAATTCATCGAATAAATAATGATAATATGGTTGATATTGTTGTTTTTTTAAAACGAGGTGTTCCTCTTGGTGAAGCTATTTATTGGGACAGTTATATTAGTTCTTTTAGTTGCCCTCAAAATGCCCAGAAAAAGGACTAGGCACGAGTTACTAGCTACAATACAGTTTGCATTGTTAATGAATTTTGTAACTGATTTGTATCTTGATTTAAAGTACAAACTTTACTGGTATTTTGATAAAGAACAAATAGAGTGGTCGTACCTAGCTGTTGCCCTAGGTGAGGTTGCTGTACTGGTTATTTTTTTTAATTATTTTCCCCTGAAATCTAATGCCATTAAGAAATTTATATATATATTGGGATGGACCTGCATTCTTGTATTACTTGAATTGTATGCAGTTTATATTAGAGTTTTACATTATGGTAAATGGAATATAATCTATTCGGCGGTGGTTTATTTTATTTCAATGTACATCCTTTATTTCGTATTAGACTACACGGCGGATAGAAGAGAAACTCAGTAATAAAGTCGCATTTTCTTCTAAGGAAAAAAAGGAAATCCCGTGAAGCATGCAATAAAAATGCAACCAAAAAGGCTCATAGTCGACTACGAGCCTTTACAATAATGGTCATTCAATAGGTTCTCTTTTTTGGGGTTAGAGGCAAGTGTCACTACCCAAATTTCTTGATTTTTTGTCGACATTATTCGGAGAGTGACAGGTTCTCTTTATAACACTGACAGTTTTAAAATATGCTTGAAAGAATTTGTTTATCTCTGTTTTTGGAGAATAAATTTCTCTAATATCTTTAAGCACTCAATATATCGACCACTGTGTTACGATTACTCCATGGAATTGGATTAATATTCTCATTTTTAAGAGCATTAATTATGTTAGGGTCTATCTCTTTTTCTTGATCATTAATAAATACATATAAGTCGGATTTATAGTTTTGTAAATTCTTATTAAACCTTGTGTCGCTCCATGCAAAAATTATATTCGATAAAGTCCCTTTAGATGGTACATTCATAGTATGAACAACTCTCTCAGGTGTATTTTTGAAATGAGGAATTAGAAAGTTAAAATTATGGTTATAACCACTCTTACCACTGAGAAAAATATTCTCTGAATAACGGATGTTATGAGATTCAAGAAAATTACCAACATCTTCTGTGAATAAACTCGATACTGTAGTCTTAGTTGTCATAAACATATCATTCACAGTTATCATTGCTTGAATTAATGAATGTTTTTTTCTAGGAAAATCTTTAAAATCTGTTGTAATATAAAGTTCATTATAATCAGAATTAAAGGATACCCCATAACCTTTTACAATTGTATTAAAGATTTGCTTCCTTCTTTTTGAATTGGAAAATTCAAAACCGCTTGCCTGCAAGTCTGATAAAATATACCCATCATCGGTTAATTTAATCTCACCGTTATTGGGAATTGCATAGATTTGCAAACGATCATTATGCCTATCAAGAAAAGGAGTGGTAATCTCAATAGCACCAGCTTCCAGGTCTTTATAGGCTAGTTTCGAATTTAACCACTCAATATAAGCTTTCTTAAGGTCGTCTTTAGCCGCCATCACGTAAATTACCTTGTATATTGATTTCATTCCTGTTGCTAATATTATTATATTCAAAATAATCGATTAAAATCTGAACCAAATCTCCTGGATCTGTCGATATTTCACGTTCCAGTGGATAAGCCCACTTATCATCATAACCTTCACGGAATATGTGGATATGTGGACATGGTACTTCCTCACCATCGGGGGTTATCATGTGGAGGACCGTCAATGTCAACTCGAATTAATCCCGTGGCCTTATTATGTCTTGTTTGATAGGTACCTTTTGATGGCTTGATTCTTCCTCGTGTAACATCAATTATATAATTATTATTATTATTGCCATCTTTGCACTTTAATAACAGTTTTCCACCAGCCTCGGGAAAATTCAAAACATCCTTCTCATATAATAATTTTTTAACGATGAAATTAGGATATTTGCTTCTTCTTGAGTTAACATGTAATCACTCCTTACCCTTGTATAAATTATAGCAATAGGGGTTCAAATTAATTGTAGAATGATGTCTAGTTATTCTATAGTAAACCTAATCATTAACTTTTAAATGAAGTTACGACAAACTAACCACCTTAAGTGAGTATGAAAATATATTAATGCCTCAAAACAAACAAAAGTACCGAATTATCAATACTTTAACAAAAATTCCACCCGCCAAGGGATTTTTTGTTAATATAAAGTTGATTACATTCATCCATTGTATCGGGTTTTTATATGAAGTTAGTTTCTACAAGTATTTGTCCAGAACGATGACATTGACCTATTTGTCAAGTATTTAAACCATTTAGTAACTCGTAAAAAAAATAGAAGTAAAAATAGGGTGTGATACCATGCAGGACATTGCTTTCTATAAACACGCAGATAAGGTAGTAAATTTGTTTAAGAGATTTTCAATTCAATTTAGCATTCTTACCAGTGATGATTTTGAACATATAGTTCATAAAGTCCCATCTATTAACCAAGTCATTCAAACTGGAATATCTGTATTTCAGGAGGAATGTTTATATTATAAGGGCGACTCTATACTGCTAGTTCCGATAAAAGAAACTGGTAGAGTAGAAGCGATTGGAATCCTACAACCTAAAGATGGCAACAAAGAATGGTTCGTTCAAAATAGAGAAATGCTTGGAAATTTAGCGGAAGTTGGATGTCATCTATTGTCCTGTGAATCCATTGCAGAAAAACTAGAAAAAGAAAATGATCTTTTAAAAAGAGAAGTACTGGAACTTTTTTCAATGACTGACGATCTGTTCTTGATGATTTCATATGATGGTAGAATAGAAGAAATAAATCATAGATTAGCTGAAAAGCTGAATGCTAGAAAACATATTCTTATCGGGGAAGAGGTTACTAGTATCATTTCTGAGAAAAGCTGGTTTGATATTAAAGAGTCAAAAAATATGGTTATCCACCGGTTAGAAATGCATAAGTCCATTTTGAACAAGCAAGAATTTATTGCCCATGTAAAACCAATCTTCAACAAAGAACAAGTTCAATCTTATCTGATTAAACTTGAACTGGTAAAGCCATCGCCTAAAAAAATGGAGAAAAAGATAATGTGTTGTTTCGAAGATATTAAAGGGACGAGTGCGAAGCTTCAAGAAGTTATTACTATCGCTAAAAGAGTATCAACCAGTGATGTGACCATATTGTTAAGAGGAGAGAGTGGAACAGGTAAGGAGATTTTTGCTCAATCGATCCATAAAGAAAGTTCACGTTCGGATAAACCGTTTGTGGCTCTTAATTGTGCAGCAATACCAGAAAACTTACTTGAAAGCGAATTGTTTGGACATGTAAAGGGCTCATTTACTGGGGCTGTAACCGATAAACCAGGAAGATTTGAACTAGCTAATGGCGGAACTATTTTTCTTGATGAAATAGGTGATATGTCACTTCATCTCCAGGCGAAGCTGCTGCGAGTTGTTCAGGAACGAAAAATTGAAAGGGTAGGGGACAGTAATTCCAAAAATGTCGATGTACGAATCATCACTGCAACCCATCAAAATCTAGAACAACTGGTACGTGAGGGCAATTTCCGTGAAGATTTATTTTACAGATTAAATGTTATTCCGCTATTTCTACCATCGCTTAGAGATAGAAAAGATGATATTCCCATTTTAATCGAACATTTTATGAAAAAGTTTTCGATGGAACTAAACCGCCCGCCAAAAAGACTATCTGCTGACGTTTATAGAACATTATTGAACCATCAGTGGCCTGGAAATATCCGCGAAATTCAAAACGTTGTCCAGCATTTTTTTTGAGCTTGAAATAGGAGAAATTGTTACGATGAAAAGTTTACCCAAAAATTTTCTTGTGGATCATCCCTCTGAACTTTCGAAGAGTAATAGTATTTCAAAGCGAAATAACCGAGTAGAAAAAGATCATATACTTGAACTTCTAGATAAATTAGGGAGAGATACGAACGGAAAGAAGAAGGTAGCCAATAAATTAGGGATAAGTTTGCCAACATTATACAGAAAATTAAATCAATTAAGAATAAAGTGACGAGATAAAATTGGTGTGAAAACGCCGACATATGATAATAAGACGTAATAAGAAAGGAGATGTAAAATGTCTTGGTCCATCCAAAAAGCAGACGTCCCATTCATTTCAATCGGAGCTAAAATGCTTTCCTGTGGTGGAGGTGGTGATCCGAAAACAATGGAATATTTATTGCGCTCTATAATGAAAGAAGACGAAACCATCACAGTCAAGACGATAAATGAAGTCGCAAATGAGTGGGTTGTCCCTATAGCGGTGGCAGGTTCGCCTCTCTTATTCAGTGAGGATTTGCCAGAAGGAAGGAAAGGAGTTAAGGTTCTTTCCATTTATGAGCAGGTGTCTGGAATGAAAGCAGCTGCGCTTATCCCGCTTGAAATAGGTGGATTGAACGCGTTGTATCCACTTATGATTGCGTTACAAACCAATCTTCCGGTTATTGATGGGGATGGAATGGGAAGAGCATTTCCAGAAATAGACATGACAACCTATTTCCTTAATAACATTCCATTGCTTCCAATTGCTGCACAAACAGGAGAGGAATGTATGTCACTCGTTGAATGGATAACTCCGTCTGAAACGATCACAACGATTAAGGAAATCGTCATGCGAAACAGCGGCTACGTCCATCTTGCCTGTTACGGTATGACTGGCGGCCAATTATTAGCTGGCATAATACCTGGAACGTTAAAGCTGGCTTTAGAGCTTGGCAAGACGATATTATATGGTTCAACAGACCAAAGGCTTCTACATATGAAACGAATTATTTCCAATTCAGTATACGGTGAGCTTAAGCTTATCACTATTGGATATGTATCGTTCATTAAGCGGTGGTTTAATCATGGTACGCTTGTCGGAGCATGCGGTATTAACGGAAAGTACTCTCACGATGGCAAATCAATTCAAATTAGCTTTCAAAATGAATTTTTATCTATCATTTATCAAGGTGAATATGTTTGTACCACACCGGACCTGATTTTGCTGCTGGATTCCCATACATTCTTGCCAAAGCTAGCAGCAGAACTACAAGAAGGGGATGTTGTGATTGTTATTGCAATAACTGCTCCTTCTATTCTTCGAACGAAAGATATGCTTGAACTTGTTGGACCTAGGAGGTTTGGTATAAATACTGACTATCGGCAGGTGCAGTGGGTGGAAGGAGAAGAGGATTTTGAGGCTAGGGATTGATGTAGGAGGTACTAACACTGATGTCGTACTCGTGTCTGAAAAAGGACAGTTACTCGCAGCCGCCAAGCACCTTACTACTGAAGATATACTCACAGGTATGAGTGTTGCAATTAGCAGTGTTCTTAACGAATCGGGAATTTTACCAGACCAAGTAAAAGGGGTCTTTATTGGAACAACACATGTTCTTAATGCAATTTATTCCAAAAAAAAGGAATTGGCCCGTACAGCCTTAATAAGATTGACAAAACAAGACATAACTCTAGAACCAGGATTAGACTGGCCAGCCTCACTTAAAAGCTACATTCATAGTATTTATTATCTAAAAAGTAGAAACGGATATAGGGGAAGAAAGGAAACAGAGGGCTTGGCTACTGATTTGGATGAGCTTTTTACTGCCATTGAACTTGGTGAGATCGACTCCGTATGTATAGTAGGAGCGTATTCTCCATTGTATGAACAAGAAGAAATGCTATTAAAAGGACGAATTCAGGAAGAATTTCCAACTCTCCCAGTCACAGTTTCGCACAAGCTGGGCAGTATTGGGTATATTGAGAGAGAAAATTCTGCCCTATTGAATGCAATCATCTCCAAAGTCATCAGGACTGCCCTCGAAGGCTTGTCAACCATATTTCATCAGCATTCATTTCAATGTCCATATTGGCTCATTCAAAACAATGGGGCGCTAATGTCCATTGAGGAAGCCATTCATTATCCTATTTTAACGATTGGATCGGGTGTGGCCAACAGTATGCGCGGAGCTGCAGTCATAAGTGGATATACTGAATTTATAGCAGTTGATGTCGGTGGAAGTACTATTGATGTTGGCATGGTCAAAGGAAGTAATCTCAAAGAGGTAGTCAATTCTTCTAGCTTGTTTGGTACAGGCATACACATCCCAATGCCTGCGGTTACTTCATTACCTTTTGGTGGAGGGAGTATTATTTCTTTGAAAGAAGGTATGGTCGAGATTGGAAACACAGTTGCTAGTGATATTCGAAAAGAGGGTATTGCATGGGGAGGAAAGAAGTAGACCGTAACTGATAGTTTTTTAAAAGTGTTTCCGTTCGCGTTCTTGCATGATGCTAAGCAGAACAACCTTCTTGATTCCCTTACGGAGAAGGCATGTCGACAAGTTATCAGTTATGTGATGAACGAGATAAAAAGCACGATTGAACGGTTGATTGTTAATGACGAAGAATTGCCAATCGTGTTGGTAGGTGGTGGGAGTCCGTTATTGCATGACAGCCTATTTAGTAAATATAAAAAGATCAGGAAACCATCGGGATTTCATATTTGTAATGCAATCGGCGCTTGCTTTGCCCCTATTAGTGAACAGATAGACAAGGTGTACTGGCTGAATGAGCTGACGAAGGAAGAAGTGGTCAGCAGGGCTGTTGATACTGTTAGAGATGCGGTAATCAGAAAAGGTGGAAAACCTGAAAGTGTTCAAATAGCTTATGTTGAAGAATTTCCGTTCGACTATATACAGGGAGAAGTTCTTAGGGTTAGAACCAAAGCAATTGGTGAATTGAGTTTATAAAAAGGTTCCTCAACAAAGAAAATGAGAAAAGATGAGAAAAAATGAGGAAATAAGAGAAAATATATAATATAGTATATTTTTCTTAGAATTTCAAGATTATCATTATCGCAAAATTCTGATTATACCTAATAGTTTGTTTAGTCTTTTCCCTTACCTCTCAAGATTGAGAGGTTTTTTTCTATTTTGGCACAGTTCTTGCAAGGTATTAATGCGAAAGAAAGTTCTACTAATCATTTTGGAGGTGAGTCAAAGGAATTAATTGTGATTTCTATTTCACTATTTCAAACAATCTCTTTACCAATCTATTTAATAAAAAGGAGTGCTTGTAAATGAAAATCAAAGTTATTATGCCAATTACTTCGGATGTTTTTAATGAAGAAATTAAGCGAGAAATTAAACATTATGCTTCCGATACAACAGAAGTCGGCGTTGTCATCCTGGATTATGGTCCTGCATCTGTAGAATGCGAATATGATGAAGCGCTGTGTATTCCAAATTTTTTAGAAAAAGCAATCGAGGCAGAAGAAGAGGGATATGGGGGAATCATTAGTGATTGCTTCGGAGATCCTGGAGTGAAGCCTGCACGAGAAGTTTTGGATATTCCAGTCGTTGGTGCATGTGAATCCTCTATGTTATTTGCCAGCTCCTTAGCAAAATCCTTTTCCGTTGTAACAGTATTACCGAACGTTGTACCGATGATTGAAAACATAAGTAAAACATTAGGGGTAAATGGAAATCTAGCTTCTATCAGGTACGTAAACATTCCTGTTTTAGAAATTCATGAAAAGGATAAGTTGAAAAAAGCATTATATGAAGAAATGATCAAAGCTATCGAACTAGATAACGCTCATGCGCTAGTATTAGGTTGTACTGGTTTTATGGGTGTAGCAGCGGAGCTTCAAACGCGCCTAAAAGAAAACGGCTACGATGTTCCGGTGATCGATCCTGCGTTTGCAGCGACACGAATGCTTGAAAGTTTAATTGCGATGGGAGTAAAACAAAGCCGATTGACATATATGACTCCGCCATCAAAACAAAGAGTAAAAAGTGTTTAATAAGCTCTTTTTTAACAGCATTAAAAAACCACCAAGGGAAAACATGTAGGAAAATTACTGAAGATTTTTAATCTTCAACAAGGATTTTGCTTTTCCAGTTTATCTTTGGATCTAAGCAAAATCCTTGCTAGAAAATTTGTTTTTAAACTATGTGTGAAAGGTGGAAATTGGGGATGAATGAAAACGCAAAAGATACAGCCTATATGGATGATGATGTTTACAAAAAAGTAGCAGAGAGCGCAAAACAGCACTGGATTAGTTTTCTTATGTTATTTCTTGGCATGTGGACCTCACTAGGTGCAATAGGGGTTGGGGTAGATGTTGGAACAAAACTAACCCCATGGAAAGCGTCACTAGCCTTTTTCTTGGGGTATGTGATTTGTATGATATTTGGCTATTTGGTAGGGGAGATTGGGAGACGTGAGGGATTAGCGACCCCGGTGTTATGTGATCGACCTTTTTCTAAATATGGAAAAATTGTACCCGTATTTATTGTGTTTCTAATTGCAGGCGCATTTATTGGGGTGCAAGCAGATGCGATTGCCAGAATTGGAATGTCTATATTAGGCATTTCCTTTAATGAGGGATTCGATTTAAAAAGAGGTTTAGTGGCTGCGGCACTGTGTTCACTGATGATGTTTACATCCTATCGAGGAATTAGCCAAATGAAGCTAATTAGCTGGATATCCGTTCCTATTTTTTCAGCTGTATTGATCTTATCCTTTATCTTTTCGGTTAATAAGTATCCTGGTGGACTTCCTGCCATTATGACGATTCAGAACGATGAAGTAAGCTTTACATCTGTTATGTTTTTAGGAGTTGCATTATACGCAGGGTTTTCAGCATTTATGCCTGATGTTTCAAGATTTATTAGTAGCAGAAGTGGTTTAATCAAGGCCATGGTAATTGGCTATATAGCTTCAACTTTCATCCCTATTTGGGGCGTAGTCGTTGGTGCGGCTGAAGGCGGATCCTATTGGACTGTATTTTCACAATTTGGGGTGGCATTTAGTATTTTTGCTGTCATCGGACTATTCCTTGCCCAATGGACTACAAACGATGTGAATGCATTTTCAAGCGGTTTAGCTTTATCGACTATTTTTACCACCTTGCATGAAAAAAATAAAAGAATCCCTCGATTAACCAGAAAACAAGGAACACTAGTTCCAGCAATTATTGGAGTTGTTCTAGCATTTGTTGGGTCAGGAGCAATTGGTGCCATACTTGGATTTGTTGGTGCATTGGGAGCATGGTTAGTACCAATGGCCGGTGTTTTAATAGGCCATTATTATGTGATTGAAAAAGGCGGTAAGAAGGTTGAAACAAAAGGACTTGCTGGACTAATTTCAGCTGTTTCGATTGGATTATTAACGCAATTTGGACTTTTACCTATGGCCGCCATTACGAGTATAGTAGGTTCTATTCTATTATATATCATTTTATATTATGGAGTAGAAAAGCCACTTCTTGGGGTAAAAATGATTGAAGAAGATGCCCAAGAAGGGATTGTAGGATAAAGGATTATCAAAATAAAAGATTGTTATTTGAAAGGAGAATGGATTTGAGACTAATTGGAAAGCAAGAAATCGAAGATATCGCTGTAGGAGCGGCATTACTAGGTACTGGAGGCGGAGGGGATCCGTACATTGGAAAGTTGATGGCCTTACAAGCCATAGAAGAATATGGTCCAATCAAGCTTATTTCGGTTGATGAGGTACCGGATGATGCTATGATTGTCCCTTCAGGTATGATGGGAGCACCTACGGTTTTGGTAGAAAAAACACCAAGCGGTGATGAGGCCATAAAAGCCTTTAGTAGCCTTGAATCCTATTTAGAAAAGAACATGGGTGTTTTTGCCCATCCCCCCGAAAAGGTGGAATAAGGAGAACTTCACTTAAAGATTAGGGAAGTTCTCCTTAAACATTGCTTACTCTGTTTCTGATATTACGTTTAATTGTGCTAATTCTTGAATGATTGCATCCATATCAACAGGCTCTTGTTGAATATTAAACTCGTACCTTCCATAGAAGTTAATATGTTGCCACGCAACTGGGGATATTTGCTTCATAACATCCGAATCCAGTCCCTTTGTTTCTCTGTAAGCCAACATATTAGATAAAATACTGGCATTATAATAAATAATGCAATTGGAGAGTAATCGACTGCATTCGCCCCAGATATGTTGGTCATTTTCATTTTTGAAACGTAATTTTCCAAAATTAGCAAAGGATACTGCTTTGCGTAATTTATGATAACTTTCCCCCCGATTTAATGCCTTTTGCACATTCCGTCGTAAAGGTGGAGAATCAATATAATTCAAAATATATAGACTTCTTATGATGTTATCGTACTCCCATAAAGCACGTTTGGTTTTGTTCTTCCGTGCATAAGCACTTAGCTTACCAATAATAATGCTTTGTGTGGTTGTTTTAACTGCAAGGGATAGCATAATTCGTTGAATATTTTCCCACTCTTCTATAATAAGATTCGTATTTATCTTTCGGACTGGCTTGATCAGTTTATCTCCATATTGGCTTGGATGTTTGAATCCGTAAAGAGATTTGTTGACCTTATCGTGAATATCCTTGTAGCATGGCGCAAACTGATAGCCAAAAAAGTGAAGAATAGCAAAATTCACTTCGTTGGTTCCATGTGTATCCGTGGAATGCACATCAGGCTGAATATCAGTTGTGTTGTTAAATAAAATATCAAATACATAATGACTTTCATGCTCATTGGCCCCAATGATTCGGGCGTTAACAGGGATATGGTTGGCTACCATTGTGTAGGAAACAATCCCTTTACCAAGACCAAAGTATTTAGGTGAATGACGGGAATTAATGGTATTGATTCGAGTCTCAGCTTTCTGTCCATCACTACTAGAATGAATCGTCTCCCCAATGTCATAATGTTTAAAGATTGGGAGTTTGGCTATTGCATTACTAATACAATCATTAGCTTCTTTTAAAGTCTCCAGACGGATAAAGTTATCAGATGTGGCAGCCAGTAACGGATAGCTAATATCAGAAATTTCCCCCATTCTCCCTAACCCCATGTTGGTTCCCCAAGCAATCAGACAGGCGACAAGAATTCGATTGTCTTTATTCTGTTTGGCATAACGTCCCAAGATGTGCTCAAATGAGTCAAGGAATTGACAGTGCTGTTGAACAAAATGCAAGACACTCCTAATGTCTATTTGCTTTAATGTATCGTAGAATGAGTGATTAATAGATTCTGTGTCCCGAGTATAAGGTAATGTCCATCGGGTATGTGAACCCCGTTTTTTGATTTGAAGATGCTCATTTTCCCCAGATGAAATACTCTGGTTAACTTTAGTAATTCGATCTTCTAATCGCTTCTCAAGCTCCACTAAATGACTATGAATGGGTTGGTTGAAAATCGTCAGGCCAGTATCAGCGATCAACATTTCTTTCTGTTCCCATTGACGATCATTGATCAGGTCATCCTCAAAACTGCGAAATCGGATACTATCACGACAAAAAATATCTCCTGCTTCCAAACGGTTGCGTAGGAGGCGATAGACTAAAAATTCATAGCGATCTGCTAAAATTGTTTTTTGTTCATAGATATAACGCTTCACACCATCGGATATAAAACCATTTGGCAAATCATCTGATTGATATTGTCCTAACGCTTTATTCTTATTAAAAGCAGTCTTTATAAAATTCACTGCTTTAATTAATAGATCATTCGGTGAAGGAGCTACGAAATCAACCTGCAAAAATATAGGTCTTAAATAACGTTTAAATCGTCGTGCCTGCTGATCAATATGTTCCCATTGGAAGGCAGTTTCATCATATTTTATATTTGTAGTGATCTGTTTCGCTACGGATTCCAGTTACTGGCGTTCCAGAATAGTAAATGCACGGTCTTGAATATCCTTAAAGGGAGTATTGGCAGGAATATGATCATCAGTGAATATTTTAAGCAGTTCCCCTGCTTTTTTCATGTCTTGATTACTCTCTGTATAGCACTCGTAAACTCGTTCTTTTGCTGCTAATTTAGCTTCATCTGCATAACCCCTTACGCTATATATTAGGGTGTTGATCAGGTTGTCATGCATTCGTTGATAACGATGGGATACAAAACATAACAAATAGACATAAACAATCCATACATTCAGCCGTTTGAGCTTATAGACAGAGTAGTAACTGACTAATGAAGCATAGTACTTGATGCTTTCGTTAGAAATACCTAACTTTGGTAACAGTTCTTGAGCAAGGTAATATAAATGCTGTATTTGTTTACCACGATTCATTTCAAGCTTTATTTCAGTGGCGCTAAAGTCTTTCGGTTCGTGTTTTAGTAGTGTTATTTCATACAGCCCTGAAGAGTCCTCAAGTAATCGATCTAAGGATCCAATATCAGCCTGTTTAAGATAATCCTGCATCAATGTGATTAATCGGTTTTGCTCGTGGGTTATTGCCTGTCCTGTCATATCTTGCATAAAACTATAGCCGGGAACAACAATGCAGTTTTCAGACAAATAATTCATGATTTCTCGAAAGATATAAATAGGCTTACCACAAAACGCTGCAGCCCTTTGAGCCTTTTCTTCCATCTTACGCCGTTCTTCAACACCGCAACTTTGGTAGTTAAATAATTTAAGAATCAATTGTTGTTGTTTTAACCTAGTGGACTTATCAATTGAACTCAAGTCATCAATTTTACTGTTGTTGAAATGCTCCTTCAGAATATATTGAAGATCCTCTTCTACCTCAAAGAGGTCAAATGTAAAAAATAGTTGTTTGGATTTGAAATAACCCAGTTGTAAAACGAAATAAGCCTTAGACTTGACAGAACGCAATGTGTGCAGCAGCTCTTTCTCTGGCTGTGAAAGAGAAAAATAAGAACAGCGATCTTCGTATGAGAAGCTTGGTCTGTCATAAATGATCTTTATTTCATCTTCACTAAGAATCTTCAACCGTTTTTGGTTAGTTGTATTATTCTCCATATTCATATTCCAATCTCAAATTCCCTGACTACTTTATAAAATGAGTTCTTTTTCAACCCAAGTAAACGCATGAACTCAACGCCCGTGATTTCTTTATTTTTCCACTTCGGATAGTGAGAATCTAATAATTGGTGCTGTTCATGGGAAAGGCTCCGTAAATTAAGCTTTGGTCGTCCCAAATGTTTACCTTGGGATTTGGCGAGCGCTATGCCTTCGGCTTGGCGCTGTTTGATTTTCTTTCGTTCTTGTTCGGCCACATAAGAGAGAAGGCTTAGAAACTGATCTTCCATTAACTTTCCGATATCTCCCATCTCTCTATATTTACGACTATCAAACAACGTTTCGTTTTCTAACACGACAATATCCGCTTGAATGTTCCTTGTGATGTGTTTCCATTCGTGGATAATCCCTTCGTAATCCCTCCCCAATCGATCTAGGGCATCCAGATAAAGGAGATCCCCTTTTCGCAGGATACGTTTCATCGTCTGGTAGCTGGGGCGATTAAAATCTTTTCCACTTTGTTTATCAACAAAGATCATTCGCTCTTCGATGCCTAAAGCTAACATTTTTTTGATTTGACGTTCTTCATTCTGATCTGTAGATGAAACGCGAACATAACCGATTTTCACAATGAACTTCCTCCAGGAGATTTATTTTTTTCTACTATTTTACTATATTTAGTTTCTAAAGGTATGGTGATTTTAATAAACGTTTACAAAATTATTTTCATAGATTTATAAATGCAAAAACCACCCTTTATTAGACAGGTTTTAAAAGTACACCTTTATAAACTAAGAAGAGCAAAAGAATCGAGCTGTTAAATAGTGGTTATAAAAGAATAATTGCTATTTTAAGAAATTGGAAAAATTTTAAAAAATAAAATGTAAATAATTTTAAAGCATGCTACATTCGAAATGTAACCAACAATGATAATAAAAGAGAGGGAGAAGAGTTATGAAATTTAAGGTTGAAACACTGCCAAACTATCGTATTGCTTATATGCGACGGGTTGGCCCCTATGGTCCTGACAATATTGAAATAATGGAAGGGTTAAAACAATGGGCTAGGAATAGGAATCTCCTTGAATCGGCAATCCTATTTGCAATTCCACAAGATAATCCCGAGACAACACCGCCTGAAAACTGTAGGTTCGATGCTTGTATTGTGATTTCGAAGGATTATCCATTGGATGATTCTATTAATGAAGATGAACTCCACGGTGGAAAATACGTTATTTACGATGTAAGACATACAGCTGAAGATATTCAAAAAGCATATGCTGACATTTTCCCATCATTACAAAGTAATGGATATCAAATTGATAACAAACCAATATTAGAAAGATACACTGGTGATATGATTAGCAACCCGTATTGCGAAATATGTGTACCGGTAAAAAGTTGAATCAACAGTTGTTCCGCAAACGGGCCAGATTGTGGAGCGAAATGTTCCTAGCTCAAAAGGAGGATGGTCACATTACTCCAGTAAAGGTTAGGCAATTCCCTTTGGAATTGAAGGATTATATCGAAGAATCAAATGAAGAGGTAACGCTCTGAAGGGTTCTCTCTTAGTCGATTAGCACTTGATTTAGTAAGAATGATAGTGTTAAAAGCTCGATGAAAAGGCGTAAGAATTTACCGTAACAGTGAAGTTTAGCTGACGAAAGCCTACCCGAGGGGGTGGTGTAAATCATGATGCTTGAGTTGAATGAATATGGTGAGTATGCAAAACAACCTACAAGTAAGGGTTACGCTGACAAACTTCTGAAGGTACGGGTCTAAACTGGCAATACATAGAAATGTGTATATCACTTAAATGTGAGGTTGGCAGTGGGCGAGTAAGATTCGCAATTATGAAAGTCCATGATATGTTATAGGCATATGAACGGCTAACAGGCTTACAGGAAGCACCTAAGTTCATTCTATAATAGATATAATTCAACGTTGTAAGCTGATAACGTGGAGGACTTACTTCTTTTGAAACGGTGTTGAGGAAAGCAATAGTGAAAATAGCTACCGTATAACTCAACTTTGTATCAGTGAAAGTGGTGGCACTGATGCTAGACTAAATAGTAGACACAGATTGTTATAATAAATATATCAACTATAACGGGGTGTGTCTGTATGGCAAAAGGAAGGCAATTTGAAGATGCGTTTAAAATTGAAACCGTAAAGTACATTAGCGAAAACAATAAGCCTGTTGCTCAAGTGGCTAGGGAAGTTGGCGTGAACACTAATACTTTACATGGCTGGGTGAAGATGTATGGTCAACAACCTGAAATTAAGTCTGTCCAAACATTTTCTTCAGAAGCAGCTGAATTAAGGGCCCTTCAGAAAGAAATTCGTGATCTCAAGGAGGAGAATGAAATCTTAAAAAAGGCGATGCACTACTTCGCGAAAAGCCCTCGGTAAAATATGAGTTCATCCAAGAACACTGCTCCCAATACCGAGTGGAGAAGATGTGCAAAGTCCTGGGAGTTTCCAAAAGCGGTTACTTCAAATGGTTAAAGCGACCGATAAGTGAAAGGCAGAAACAGCATGAGAAATTGTCTCAGGAGATCTTAAAGAAGCACCTGGAATTCAAACAGCGATACGGCAGTATTAAAATCGCTAAAACCCTTAAAAAACGGGGCGTAAAGGTTAGTGAGCGTACGGTTTCTCGTATTATGACGAAGAACCACTGGAAGTCTTGTACTGTCAAAAAATACAAGGCTACAACCAATTCCAAGCATCAACATCCGGTTAGCGAAAACGTTCTAGACCGGCGATTTAAAGCAAGTAAACCAAACAAACTTTGGGTAACGGATTATTCCGATTAAAAAGTTATTCCGACCCTTGAAAATGGTATGCTTGAAAGCCTAATCAATTCAAACAAAACATCGGAATAACTTTTGTAGAAAGTTTGGATTCCGGCGCATGCCTTATAGTACTCTTTGATAGTTTCTGAACTACGGAAATCTTTGCAGAATTTCATGTCAGCTTCGATTCCCTCGACAATATTCTTGATTGCACATTGAATTCTCCTTTCTGATTTTGAAGTTTAACTACAAATTCAGAATAGGATATCAACCAATCCTTGTTAAAAGTTATTCCGATTTTTTTGCTTACAAAAAAGCAAAAAGCCCAAGATTGAGTTAAAATATCGGAATAACGTGGTTATCGGAATAATCGGCTTTATTACGACATCGGGATAAAACGGATATCACATATATTCCGACCAATGAGGGCTGGTTGTATTTGGCGAGCGTAATGGAATTATATTCTCGTAAAATAGTAGGATGGGCAATGGACAAAACCATGACAAAGGAATTGGTGATCACCGCATTAAAAATGGCTTACAAGCGCCAACGTCCAGGGGAAGGCGTTATTCATCATTCGGACCGTGGTGTTCAATATGCCTCACTTGAATATCAGAAACTATTAAAACAGTACAAAATGATAGGCAGCATGAGCCGCAAGGGGAACTGTTACGACAATGCTTGTATCGAGTCCTTTCACGGTATTCTTAAGCGTGAGCTAGTTTATCAAACGAAGTACAGGACGCGCGAGGAAGCTAAGAAATCATTGTTTGAGTACATCGAGTTCTTCTACAATTCCAAGCGGATCCATTCAACATTGGGATACTTTACACCAAACGAATTCGAACGAATGTATGGGCATTCTGCAGCCTGATTTTACCTTGATAAAAAAGTTTAAATCGCTCTTTATTTAAAATTTTTTATCAAGGGCACCAAGCGTAAGCGCGGTAGAAAAAATCTGTGTCTACACTCTTGACATAGTATCACTGATAGTACTACATGAATCTGTACACCGACTTATACATCTAAAAAATATTGATAAAATCAAAAACATAGTTAATGTTTTAAAATTAAACAATAAACAAATAGATAAAGTCAATAAACTACGAAGACAATGCAATAATTACACAATCTGATTGGAAATAAACGAGCTTCATCATGTACATAGAACTGAATGAATTGGATTAGTTGGAACGCCGTATGAGATGAAAGTTTCATGTACGGTGTGAACGAGGGGAAAAGGGAGCGATAACGTCAAACCCTTACCTATTCGTATGAGGATGTAGTTCAGCATTTATAGTGGTGAACCGTATCATAAGTAAATGAGGTTCTTCTTCGTTAATATTCTTGAACGTAATATACTTGAAAGAATAAGATAGTAGAGTTTTTTTCTCTACTATCTTTACTAATCAACAGCACCTGTTCGTTTTATTTCAACTTTAATAGTTGATTTTAACTTTAAACTTGAATACTTTTCCCGCAAATCTTTATCACTTAAATTGGAATATTTTCTGATGCTTTTTATTTTTCTTCCAATGCCAATTGGATCAGTATTTAATTTTCTTAACTCCTCAAGAAAATCCCCCAATTCTTTGCTTAGTTCTTCCCCAAGCAGTTGCTCCAGTTTTTTTATAGATTTCTTATTGTTAAGAGTAATTGCAGGCTGTACTTCTATAGTTGAAACCTTAATCGTTGCGTTTAGATAAAAGTCATCTTCGTTAGATAATTTAACTTTTCCTCGGTGCTTTATTGGGCGAATTGTAATGTTAAATTTATCTCCTTTTGGCTTTTCGACTAGTGGTATTCCCTTTTTTTCTAAAACCTCTATAGGAATGTTTAATGTTATATCTCCCAAAGAAGCCCTGCGATTGGTGAATAATTTTATGAAAAAGGTTTTTGTCAAAGAAATAGAACCGACCATTTTATCATCCTTTAATAATGCCACCTTTTCAATATAGGGTGCTGCACCATTCTTATTCGATATAATAGGCAAGGTAGGATCGATGCCAATTTCATATAGAGTGGAGAAAAAATCATGCAGGTTGGAGTTTATTAACATTTCATTCCTTTCTTGCTTTTCCAATAGTTGATAAATATATGACCCCATCTCAGGGTATTCTTCATAGTGATTATTTTTAATGACTTCTTCAGTATTGTTTGTAATGGCCAAAAATATTAATGATCCAATGCTGCTGTCTCGTTGCATTGTATCTAAAAAAGATGAAATTCCTATCTTTTCACTTATATCTTTATCAAATAGTATTGTCCTCAATTGTCCAGATGTAATGTCGTGGCTTGTTTGTTGTTCTAACCTTTGTCTTATTTGTTTGCTTGTACTACCGATGGCAGAAATGGTTTCACTTGTTTTTTCTTCTTTACGGTCGAATTGCAACAAGCTAATAGAGCCTTTATATGTATCTTTATCAAGTAAATCATAACCAATAATAGTTAAAATCCCTTGCCTTTCTAATATTTTTCCAGGGGGCGAGCATGCAGTACAGAGAAGACAACAAAATAGAATAAGCCATTTTTTCATCTTTTCAACTCCGTTAAGAATGTGAAAAAATTTTAGATTTAATGATTGAAATGAAATATAACAAGATTGGATAGATAAACCATAGGTAAAAGCCGACATGACCAACTTGATTAAAAAAAAGGTTATTGTCGACTCTTTTAGTGACAAAAAAACTCGTGATAAAAATGATTATTGAAATTAGCCATATACCATGTTTTTGTTTTAAATGAAATATTTGTTTTACTCCTTTTGAAGAAATGAACAGGTATAAACATAAATTTGGAAAAATAACCAATATCCATAATGGAACGGCAATAAATTCAAATCGCTCAAGAAATGGAAAATGGACCGCGCTTATCATACTGACCACAGGCCAAATATGTATTTCTAATTCCTTTGGACTAAAAAATAATATCGAAATAACAGTTGTTATAAATACAATAAGTGTAGTAAACCAGATTGCTAATTGACTGAAAAAAAGCAGCTTTTTTTTCTCCTTTATAAATGGAAAAATAAAAAATAAAGTTTCAAAACCTAACATTGTAAAACTGGTTTTAAATACTCCTTTCATTATTTGTGCTGGGGTTGCAGACATGACGGGCAAAATTCTAGTGAAGTTTATCAATTCAAGTGGTTGATAAAAAACAAATAACAGCCATATAGTCATTAAGAAGGATATGAAACATATCCCTGCAATTACTCTGAATCCGCCAGATACGGCATAAATGGTTACTAATAATAGCACTAAAACACCTACCCATTCATCAACTCCTTCATATCCCCATGTCAGGGACAATTCAACATAAGCGATGATGATAGAGTAATGTGCTGCAATAAAGTAAATAACCATAAAGGTATTGATGATACTGCCTATAAAGCGGCCAAATAAATTCTCGTGTATTTCATAAAGATTATAGTTTTCATATTTACCAAGGATGTTAATTATCATCCAAATGATAACACTAATGAATAGTCCAGATAGTAGAACACTGATCCAGGCATCTTTCTTAGCTTCAAGAAAAACAATTCTAGGGACGCCAAGTATGCCCATTTCGATTTGTGAAGTGTGAATGATAAAGAAAGCAATATAGGCGTTTACAAAACTAATATTTGATTTCATTATCCACCTCAAAATTCATCTAAATCGTTTTCTGTTTTTTTAAATTTCCATCCTATCCGGGATACGTTTAATGGACGATTGACAACAGGACGTTTCCTATAAAAATGGTGTGGAAGCCGTATGAGAAAGTATTTTAAATCCTTTACCCTAAACGGGTATAGAGGTGCAAGATAAGGTCTATTTAAGGATGTCAACTTTAACAAGTGGACAACCAGTACACAGACACCAATCATAATCCCATTCAAACCCCAAACACCTGCTAGAATAATGAAAGGAAATCTGGCAATTCTTATAGCAGTCCCCATCTCATAAATTGGAGCTAAAAAGGCCCCTAATGCACTAAATGCCACGATAATAATTAAAATATTGCTAGTTAAGCCAGCCTCAACAGTTGCTTGACCAATAACAATCCCTCCAACAATCCCCATAGTTTGACCTACTTTTGATGGAAGACGTGCCCCTGCCTCTCTAAGTAATTCAATTAATAATTCCATTAATATTGCTTCTAGTAAAGGGGGAAAAGGAACTTGTGAACGTGATTGCCCAATGACAATTATCAATTTAGATGGTATAAGCTCAAAGTGATAGGTAAGGATTGCAACATAGAATGCTGTAAAGAGCAGTGATCCAGCCATAGCCAAGAACCGTATAAATCTTATGAAAGTACTCAAAGACCAGCGTAAATAAATATCTTCTGTTGATTCAAAAAACGAAAAAAAATTAGCAGGCCCAATAATAGCCACTGGGCTTCGATCTAAAAGGATACCAACCCGACCATTTAAAATAGAATAGAGAAATCGATCGGGCAGCTCTGTCATGATAAACTGAGGAAAAAAAGAATAATGATTATCTTCAAGACACTGTGCCAAAACTGAACTGTCACTTATATCATCAATTGTAATATTTTCAAGCTTCTGCTTAAGTGTTTTTAGTATGTCTTCATCCGTTAAATCTTTAATGTAAATAATTCTTAATTTCTTTTTAACAAGTTCTCCTATTTCCAATTCATCTGTACACAAATTAGAATTATTTAGATTTTGTCTGATAATTTTTATATTAGAAGACAATGATTCTGTAAACGAAATTTTAGGGCCGTATACCAAAGATTCAGTTTCTGCTTTCTCGATGGATCTTTCAATTGGATTAGCACAATTTACTAAAAGGGCTTTATTTTCTTTTAATAAGTAAATATAAACGAATCCATTTAAAAGTGAAGATATAATTTCTTGTTCCTTAAAGTCAATCTTTACCTCGTCAATCGGGATATTCTTTATTAAATAAGAATAGGTTATATCTTTTTTGGGTAGCTGTTGAATGAATTTAATAACATATTCATTAACTGTTTCAGCCTTAATTAAATTTTTCATAAAGACAATTTCCAGACAATCTCCAGCGACCTCAATTGTCCTGCAAAGTAAATCTGGTGATTGGTTGAGGATATATTTAATTTTTTTATAATTTGGGCAGTTATTGTTATTTGGTGTGTTTGTCATTTGAAAAATCCTTAATAATTTTTTCTTATTATTTGTAAAAGAAAACCATTTTATCCATGGCTTATAAAAAAAAGTCCACAAAGTAGTTTATGGACTTTTTTTGAATTGAATTGTAAAAGATAAAAGATGTAATAAACTGTGTGGATACAGGATAAGTTGCTGCGTAATCAAAGAGGGTGATAAATCCTCATTTAGATACAACACGGAGAACCGTATCTTAAGGTAAATGAGGTTTTTTTAAGAGTTAAAATATTGGAAAGGATAATGGGGAAATTTGTTTCCATATTGAATAATTCAATATTCTACAATCGGGCGCTATACTTGCATAAGGAAGCGCCCATTCTCTATTTAACTGGGATTTATTTTTTGGTAGATCCCTTAATCCACCTTTTCGGGGGGATGGGCAAAAACACCCAACATTTTTGCCACCATGCCGCTTGAAGCAGGCGGGGTTAACTCTCTTCTCCCATTTGCTCTTGCAGCAAGGTTAGGATTGCCAGTAGTGGATGCAGACGGGATGGGAAGAGCTTTCCCGGAATTGCAGATGGTCACTTTCTATTTGGATGGTATCTCAGCAACACCGATGATCGTTGCGGATGAAAAGGGAAATATCTCACTATTTAATGCAATCAATAATGTGTGGGCTGAAAGACTAGCAAGAACGGCAGTTATCCAAAAAGGCGGAGCGGCGATGATTGCCCTCTATCCAATGACAGGCAGAAATGTTAAGGATAGTGCTATTCACAATATTTTACAACTGGAAGAAAATATTGGTAAAACTATTCGGTTAGCCAAACAGAATAATCAAGACCCAATCCATGAAATTTTGAAGTTAACTGGTGGTTATGAACTATTCCAGGGTAAAGTAGTCGATGTTAACCGCAAAACGGAAACAGGTTTTGCTCGAGGAACAGCAGTAATAGAAGGAATCCAAAATTATAAAGGTGAAAATCTAGAGTTAAGGTTTCAAAACGAACACTTACTCGCGTTAACGAAAGACCGTTTGCTTTGTGTTACTCCAGACCTCATCGCGGTTCTAGATGCCGAAACCGGCATTCCAATTACAACAGAAGCATTACGATATGGAGCTCGTTGTGTCGTTGTTGGACTCCCTTGTCATCCTAAATGGAGAACGGAAAAAGGGATTGCAACCTGCGGACCAAAATATTTTGAATATGAATTTGACTATGTTCCGGTTGAAGAGCTTGTGATGAAAGGAGTAGGTGCAAAATGAGTATCTATCGTATAGGTATTGATGTAGGAGGAACGCATACAGATGCCGTTATCTTGGACAGATACAATCAGGTGGTTTCTGAAACTAAATCTCCTACTACAGAAGATGTAAGTACAGGGATCTATGAAGCTATGAAAAAAGTAATTAGTTCTTCAGGTGTCCCAAGGGAGCATATTAAATATGCCATGTTAGGGACTACTCATTGTACAAATGCCATAGTGGAAAGAAAAAGGCTAAATACGATTGCGATTATAAGAATCGGTGCACCTGCTACTTTAGCAATTAAACCTTTAATGGGTGTTCCGGCGGACTTAAGACAACTACTTGGTAAGTACAATTATATTATTCGTGGCGGGCATGAATTTGATGGCAGAGAAATTTCGGATTTAGATGAAAAACATCTCTACCAAATTGCCAATGAAATTAAGGGTTTTGTAGATTCGGTTGCGATTACCTCCGTCTTCTCGCCTGTTTCAACAAGTCATGAACACCGCGCAAAAGAAATCATCCAGGAAGTTTTAGGAAATCAAGTCCATATTTCTTTATCATCAGAAATCGGCAGTGTCGGTTTACTAGAAAGGGAGAATGCAACCATCTTAAATGCTGCTGTAGTGAACGTAGCAAAAGCGACGGCTGAAGGATTTATCAATGCATTAAAAAATGAGGGAATTGAGGCAAGAGTATTCTTCGGTCAGAACGATGGGACATTAATGGCTGTTGATTATGCAATGAAATACCCTATATTAACCATTGCCTGTGGTCCAACAAATAGTTTACGAGGAGCATCCTTTTTAAGTGGTAATTCTGATGCACTAGTTGTGGACGTAGGGGGTACGACAACCGACATTGGCGTTTTAATTAACTCATTTCCTCGTGAGTCATCCCTTGCAGTTGAAATTGGCGGTGCTCGCACAAACTTTAGGATGCCTGATTTAGTCTCCATCGGGTTGGGTGGCGGAACGATTGTTCGAATTAAAGAAGATGGTGAGTTTACGATCGGTCCTGACAGTGTCGGTTATCGTCTGCCCCAAAAAGGATTGGTCTTTGGAGGAACAATCTTAACTGCAACTGATATTGTGGTTGCATTAGGTATGGTCGACTTAGGAGACCCTTCAAAAGTAAGTCATTTGGATCAAGATTTATTAAAAAAGGTTTATCGAGGAATGGTTGAACTAGTGGAAGTGGCTATTGATAAGATGAAAACTAGTGCAGACCCTGTACCGGTCATCTTAGTCGGCGGTGGGAGTATCCTGCTTCCAGATCAACTTAAAGGAGCGTCAGAAGTTATTCGACCACATAATTTCGGTGTGGCAAATGCTATTGGATCGGCTATTGCTCAAGTCAGTGGACAAATTGAAAAGGTATATGCCTTAGAAGATATTGGAAGAGAGAAGGCTTTGGAGCAGGCCAAAGAAAAAGCGATGTCGGAGGCCATAAATGCGGGTGCAGATTCGGATAGTCTCATCATCGTCGACATTGAAGATGTACCGCTCGCCTATCTTCCAGGAAATGCAACTCGAATTCGTGTTAAAGCTGCCGGGGATTTAGCTCAAGTTGAAGTAAATGAACCGGTTTAAATCATTTGACGCATTCTTGAAGTCTATAGGTAGGTGCCCCATTCTTTGGGGCACCATTTTTAACAATGAAAAGACTAGGTTGTTTCAACAGATCATATTATAGAACTTTTGAGACAGCTTCTTTTTCAAAATTATTAAATATTGGATGTGGGTTTATGGAAGGGAAATTTTACATAAATCAATTTAAAAAGCGTGCATTAATTATTGACGCCCATTTTGATTTGTTGATGGATGTTGCAATTCAAAGGGAAAAAGGGAGAAAGAAGGTTATTGAAACAGATTACTTGCCCCGCTTCATTGAAGGTGGAGTCAATATCATTATTGCGGCCCTTTTTGTAGATAACAGTTTTATACCACATCTTGCCTTACAAAAAGCACTTGAACAGGTCAGCTCTTTGTATGCAGAAGTGGAAGAATCGTCCGATACATTGATGATTTGCAAAAATAGTGATGATATGATTCAAGCGCAGCAATCGGGAAAGATTGGATTTTTATTATCCCTTGAGGGAGCGGAACCCATTGGGAAGGATTTAAGTCTGTTAAGAGTATTCTATGAATTGGGGGTGCGCAACATTGGTTTGGTCTGGAGCAGAAGAAACGATGTCGGTGATGGAAGTCATATTAGCCCCATTCGTGAAGGGAAAAAGGGGGGGATTACCCCATTTGGCATTGAGGTAATTGAAGAGGCTGAAAGACTTGGAATGACAATTGATGTCACACACCTAAATGATGAAGGTTAATGAAGGTTTTTGGGATGTGATGGAAATTTCAAAGAAGCCAATCATAGCCTCTCACTCGAACTCAAGGGTAATTGCCGGCACCATGCGGAATTTAACGATTGAACAAATGAAAGCGATCGCATCAAAGGGGGGAGTTATTGGGGTTAATGCGCTAAGCATACTCGTAGGCATTGAAGACGAAAATAGCCATTTAGAGCAATTATTAAATCATATAGATCATTTGGTAGAGGTAGTTGGAATTGACCATGTGGGAATTGGATTGGATTTGTGTGAGGAATTCTTTATATATGTGTCACCAGAAGTTTTTACGAGTATGCAACGGAAACCTTTTGATGTCATTAAGGGTCATCAAAATCTTCCAGAGTTTATAGAGGGCTTGATTAGTAGAGGATACAAAGAAGATGAGATGGAGAAAATATTGGGCACCAATTTTTTAAGGATTTTTAGATAGGTAGGTTTCTTAACTGAATTTATTATTATATTAATACACATTAAAATATCCATGGTTTTTCACGTAAGGTGATGTCAGAACCTCGGCCATCAGATACCACTTTAATGTAGAAAGTTAACAATATAGTTTAGTTTTTTCGCAACTTTATTTATTTTCAGTCAAAATTATTGTATGTAGTATAGAAATAGGAAATAGGTAATAACGATAGTTTCTGATTTTTAATGGGGACTTCAAAGCTCTTCCAATTGTTCCTTAGAAAGTCCGTATTCATGTGGAGCATTGATTAAAAATTGCCCAAAATCGCCAGCGTTATGTGAGTCAGGAAATGATCTGGAGGGAGTGGTTCCGAGCTGCCCCAGAAATGGCCTAAGTCTTGCAACGGTTCCAACCAAATCATGTGGTGCAAACATCACAATTGGGTTTTGAACAGAGTTCTCGGGAGTTGACATGTATTTCTTTCCATCTGCTGCGACCTTTTCAGCAGCTTGTTTATTTAATGTAACCCCTACTTTTCGATCAGAATCGAACGCGATTGTATAGCCGTTTGTAAAAACAAATGGAGTGACATCTGCACCGCACTGTTTACATCGGATTGCTTCCGGCCCCGTTCCTTCAATGATGGTTTCAGGGTGCATTTCTCCACACTCGGGACATTTGACCGCAACAAACGGGTCGCCTATGAATCTTCCTTCAACAGGTGCATCATTTCCGGAAGCAGTAACGATTGACGTGACTTGAATACTGTTAATCTTGATTGCGATTGCATCACCAACTTCTGCCCCTTCGACATACACTGGTTTGGTCACTTCATGGCCGCCGCGAAGGCAAGGTGTTATCATCGGTCCCCAACAACCTGGCGCCGTATTGGCAATAATGTAACCCCCATCTTTAACAGGACCAAGCATATCCTGGGCAGGATCCAAAATTCCGTTAGTAAATTCGTTGACAAATACTGTTTGTTTCGCCACCATCATAATCCCTCCAAAGAATTAAAATATGTAACCTCTTTCATTATAAATCATGTAAGTGCTTAATTTTTGAAAAACACTAAATTTTTTTGAATTATTATTCTTTTTAAAAAATGAACATGTTTACCCGAATTTTGTTGGGAAAATATCAAAAAATGACGGGGTATGACAGGCACATATTTCATAACCTCGCTTGATTTAAAAAGACGAATAAGTTAACATAATTTTCAGAAATGTATGATAGGAAGGTGATAACTTTGGATGGAAGAAGGACTGAAAGTATAAAAGTGGCAGCCGTACAATTGCAACCAGTAATTGGGGATGTAACAGCGAATCTAGAAGCATGTGAAAAACTAGCAAATGAAGCAGCGGAAAAAGGGGTAAAGTGGATTTTACTTCCTGAGTTCTTCTCAAGCGGGATGGGATTTGACGAACGAATTGCCAATACGGTACTTCCCCCTGATGGTGCCGCTATGAACCTGATGACAAATTTGGCAAAACGGCATAACGCGGTGGTCGGAGGGTCTTTCCTTTGCCGTGACAAGGATGGACTTGTCCACAACGCGTTTTTTCTAGTTTCCCCGGAGGGGATTTTGGGCAGGCATGACAAAGATTTGCCTACCATGTGGGAAAATTGCTTTTATGTCGAGGGTGCAGATGATGGAATCATAAAAGCAGGCGACATGGCAGTTGGTTCTGCACTGTGCTGGGAATTTATGAGGACCCAAACAGTACGCAGGATTCGCGAAAAAGTAGACTTGGTCGCAGGGGGAAGCTGCTGGTGGAGTGTCCCTTCCTGGTCACCGAAATCATTAACCAATAAATGGGAGATAGCAAATTCACAGACAGCGATGGAATCTGTCCGGTCATTTTCAACATTTGTTGGCGCTCCGGTCATCCATGCTTCACATTGTGGAAATATAGAGTGTGCCATGCCATGGATGCCTCTAAAATACAGAGGCTACTTTGAGGCGGGGGCCATGATCGTAAATGCTGAAGGGGAAGTGTTGGCCATCCGTGACCGGCTGGAGGGACCCGGCATAGTTGTAGGTGAGGTGGTACCCGGTAAGGTGACACCGAAACAGGAAGTACCCGATTCTTTTTGGCTCCACAAGAGAGGGCCATTACCTGCGTTTGCCTGGAGCTATCAAAGGATTCACGGGAAGCGCTGGTATTCGAAACACATGGTCACATCCGGTAAGACCGCTTCCGAGGGCAACCAATAGTACAGGTGCCTGACCGACCCGGAGTTTGTCAATAAGTCATCGACAAATGTGGGTTCCAAAATAGTCTGGATGCCAACATACTCTGCGAGCAATGATCCTGCTCATTAGAAAACAGATATATAAATAAGCAGAAACAATTTATCCGTATTAAGCTTACCGGTGGAAAGGCCCCATTTTTAGAATTGTATAGCAAACTGAATAATCACCATTGTTTAAATCGAATAAGAATCGTAGATGGGGGAATGATAAGCATGCTTTTGTTAGGTATTAATATCAATCATCATTGAGGTGTTCATCATGCCGGTAATGGCTGAAATCGGGAGCGGGCTATTCTATACTATTAAAGGTGAGGGGACACCCCTCATTTTTGTTCACCCCCCGTTACTAACCAGTGCCAATTTCACTTACCAACTCGAAGGCTTGTCATTACAATACAAGGTAATTACTTTTGATTTAAGAGGACATGGACGGAGTGGTTTTTCAAAAGAGCCGATTACCTATCGGATGATTGCCAACGATATCGCGAAGCTCATGGACCATCTTAGTATTGGAAAGGCGGTAATCTGCGGATATTCGACGGGTGGTTCGGTAGTGTTGGAATTTTTGCTGTCTCATAAAAATAGGGCTCTAGGCGGGGTGATTATCAGTGGAATGTCCGAGGTTCGTGATTTTTATAATGAAAAAAGGATTGCTATCGCTAGGCTGCTATCTAAAGCTAAAGCGAAACATCTGCTAGGATTGGCCATTTCATGGGGCAATTCAAATACATTTAAAACAATTACTAAGATGTTTCGGGATGCCGTTAAGGGGGATGCACGAAATATTTCCCAGTATTATCATTATAGTTTGCAATATAATTGTACGGACCAATTACATACTATTAGCTTGCCGGTTTACCTGATTTATGGGAGGAAGGATAAAGCCTTCCATTATTATGCACAGCTTCTCCACGAAAAGCTGCCGCGAAATGAATTAACATTTTTGGAAGAAAAGCACCAAATTCCAACCAAATCACCAGGAATTAAATCAGCTTATTCACCAATTTGTGATGGGGATTCAGGAACACGAGTAGAAAGGGATCACTTCCGACGGTTCGGGGTGATCCCTGTTATGTTTTCAGGTTCGAGATATAAAATACCAAGTACTGTTGCAATCCAAAATGGATTGCTGATTTTTGAAAAAAAAGTCCTTTCACAATTCTTAAGGACTCATAAAAATTAACACCTTATTACTCAGAAACAACCACTGATTAGAAAGCTAGATTATTATTTCTATTCCATGCTTCGCGGCAATCGTAATCAATTTTTCTACTTATTCAGCGTTTGGAGGACCATCAGGGATTGGCGGTAGTTGTTCAGGAACGGGAACACTCAATTCCCTTACAAACTTGTCGAATCCAGCCGGATAAGTGGAAACTAATACTTTGGCCTCTTCAGTCTTTAATGCATAAGTATGTTGAATCCCGCGCGGTGCATAGACATAGGTTCCAGGTGTGGCGTGAATGACCTGGTCCTCAATAAAATACGATACTTCTTCTTCTGTACATAGAAGGTCTCATCTTCTTGAGAATGTATGTGGGGCGGCGGCTCCAGCCCTTTTCGAAGAAAAATGTATAGAATATCTATATCTTTACCGGAAAAACTGGTAGCTTCGTGTATAAACCAGGTTCATATTGCTAAAATTACTAAATGCTGAAATTTTACAAGAAAGAAGTGGTAATTGTGCAAATGAATCAAGGCAACATCCAAATTGGTGAGTATCAATTATTCTGTAGAGTGGCTGGAGCCGGAAACGAAACAGTAGTGTTAATGCATGGGATCCCAACTAATTCCTTTATTTGGATGCCAATTATTCAATAGTTAGCTACTCAGTGTAGAGTGATTGCTCCCGATCTTTTAGGCTACGGACTTTCAGACCGTGTTCCACGTGCGGAATATGAAAAACTCTCTTTGCCTCATCAAGCTGAATATATGATAGGACTGCTTGATTATTTTTGGAATACAAAAAGCCCATTTTGTGGGCCATGACCTTGGGGGAGGAATCGCTCAAATCTTAGCTGTCAAATATCCAGAACGGGTGGCCAGCTTTGTTGTAACGGATGGAGTTACTTTTAGCAATTGGCCACTTGGAAAAGTGATGGCTCTCCGTTACCCTACAGCACCTGAGTTCGAACCTTCTCCAACTTACATCGAAAGATTTTTAAGGACAGGTACTTACCATCAAGAACTGATAACCCCAGAACTCATTTCGGCTTTGGTTGCTCCGTATAATCATTCTGGTGGAGCGGAAGAGTTACAAACAGCTTCGTTTGCTCTAGAACATCACCAAACACAAGATATCGTTCCCGAACTGCCTAACATAAAAGTAAAAGCGTCATTCAATATGGGGACAGCATGATCCCTTCTTACCGGCTTATTGAGGCTACAGGTTAAATGAAACAGTTCCAAATTCCACATTCACCATTATTCCTCAAGCCGGACATTTCTGTATGATCGATAATCCTCTCCTCGTTACAGAAGAATTATACAAACATTTGAATGCAAGTGCATCAATAAATCAAAAAATTACGACAAATAGAGTGTAGGGGTTATGGATTAGCATTAATAGTGGAACCTTACCATAAGTAAATGAGGTTTTTTAGGGCTGGGACATAACTAGCTTCTATAAATGAAAAACGTGAGATCGCGGATAAAAAAAAGCCTGTGAAATTTACCCATCGTAAAATTTCACAGGCTCTTTTGGTTCTAGAGGGGGTTTTGTCCCAGCCGCTTCATTTGTCCTATTTTACACTTGCTCAGTCGTAATCCCTAAGGGTTCATATAATCCAACTCTACCAGTATTTGTAACCTTTATAGCCCTCTCGGGGAGCTTTTCAATCCAACGTAGATCTAACAACCGCATTAGCACAGCATTTCCTAAAGACCCTGCAAGGTGGTAGCGCCTTTCACTCCAATCAAGACACTTTCGGGCAAAATATCGGCGTTTATTTCTTAAAGCAGCAAGGTCAATATCAAAATCATGAAAGAATTTCTCTCCTGTATCCGTTACATGAAAATCAACCCTGAAGAATTTATGAAATACATAAGGTCAATTAGTATATACGATTTAGAAAATGCAGTAATCGACCTTTCTGACGTAGGATATGTAAGAACACTTGGGGATATGTTTTTGCGTATCGATTATCACGAATCTGTTCACACTGGGCAATTGTTAGATTACATGAGAACAATGGGAATCGACCGTCCTAAAATATGGGATTAATCTCTGTTCAATTAATGATTAGTTAGTAAGAAACTAAGAAGCTGTTTTTAGAGTTTTTTGAATTTTTCAATACCCGCAATCGGGTCCGTTTGCCTAAACATCTTTGGAAGGAATTATTCAATGTGAGGAAAACTAAGGTAAAAACTAAGCATTCTTAATAATATGAACAATGACATGAATGTAGGCTTTTTTTCATACTATAAACAATGACATGAATGTAGGCTTTTTTTCATACTATATTTGGGGGTAGAAAAATGCCAAGAGTAAATTACCGAAGTTCAGATGTTGCCTTAATGGCAAGGATGATGAGAGCAGAAGCCGAAGGAGAAGGAAAACAGGGAATGTTATATGTTGGAAATGTAATTGTGAATCGAGTTGTAGCAGAATGTTTAGACTTTAAAGGTTTAAGAACCGTTAACCAAGTTATTTTTCAAGTGCAAGGAGGAAATTTTTCCTTTGAAGCAGTTCAAAAAGGGAATGTATTTTATCAAAGAGCAAGAACTTCTGAAAGAAGATTGGCACAAAAAAATTTGGATTATTGGAGAGAACACCCAGCAAAATATGCTCTTTGGTATTTTAATCCTCATGCTCCATGCCCTCCAACATGGTATGGTCAACCTCATTCTGGTCAATTTAAAGAACATTGTTTTTATGAACCAAAACCTGGAACATGTGATGATGTTTATAGAGGTTAAGCTTACTCTTTGAGTAAGCTTTAGTCTGTCGACAAATCCGAAAAATCTCGGTTGCTTCGGCCCGTTTTTTTTGATTGTAAAATTAGTTGCTGATATTTTATGACGAAAAAAGGTGCCTGGCACCTTTTTTTTCACGACTTAGAAACAGAAACCCATTTTAAAATAAGTGCTCTAATTCCAAGTCCAATAAGAATGTAATATAAGAAGGAATACATGTAATTCCATTTAATATAACAAACAAGGTTAATCCAATTGCATAAGGGTTCCCCGATAAAAGCATATACAAAAGCCATGACAATTTGGGCTGAAATAAATGATTTCCATGTTCGGTTATATTGGAAAAGCAACATATAGGCAACAGGTACCAACGAAACATCAAACGGAAATGCACTTGGAATTACGGGCAGAAATTCAATAGGATATTCCCAAAATGAAAATTGCAACCCTATTGTGTCCAATAAAATTGTGATCACCATGACAATAACTCCAAACAGTATGGATTCTACTAGCCATTCTCGTTTCTTTGTGTATAACCACAAAATCCAAGGTGAAATGAAGAAGGACAACAACAGCCACCATTCCCATGTCAAAAATTCATACTCCAACCACCCCGTCGCATCCATCTCAAATAATTTGTCTTCCAACAATCGGACTTTCTCAACATTTTCATGGCGAGTGCTTACTATAATCACCTCAATAGAGAATATTAATATTACTAAATTTTTTAGCCTTTTGGGGATAATGTATTCCTTAAGTGGGACTTTGCTATTTTCTCACGGATCTGGCGACCCATTACAACTTTTTTCTTATGCCGCTAAATTTTTTTTCAAGATACTTATAAACAGGTTAGCATTTGTACATTTTAAAAGAGAAAAAAGGAAGGGGCTTTTCTATTGGTATGGATTTTTGGACTATACTTATTAAATACTGGTTTTATGATCATTATGGCTATTCGTGAGGTTCGGCGACCAGCAGTCGCGTTAAATTGGATAGCCATTAGTTTAATATTCCCTGTGATTGGTTTTGGGCTCTATCTGATTACATCTAATCCCATACGTATGAATGGTGGTCAAAAGCCGGCCTCTACTTCTAACAAATCAGAAAAATTGCCTGATTCGTATAGCCACTCAGCAAAAGTAATCGCACAAGCATTGAACCACATGAGCGTGGGAGGATTAAGGTCTGGTCAAATACAAGTGCTAATAAATGGAATGAAAACGTATGAAAGACTTATGGAATCTATAAAGAACGCCAAAAAAACGATTGACCTGGAATATTACATATATAAAGCCGACCAAATTGGAAGGCGTATGACGGACCTGCTGATCGAACGATCAATGGACGGTGTGCACATCCGCTTTATTAGGGACGGTTGGGGGAGCCGGAAATTATCCAGAACTGAGATTTCCCGGATGATGGATGCGGGGATCGAGTTCAGGACCATTTTTCCTTTACGTCCCCCTTGGATATTTTTAGCCCTGAATAATCGAGATCATTGCAAGATCGCCCTAATCGACGGTAGGGAAGCTTTTACCGGCGGGATTAATATTGGGGATGAATATGCGGGATTAAAGCCAAATGCAGGGTTCTGGCGTGATACTCATGTAAGAATAGCTGGTGAAGCATCATCTGATTTGAAAAATATCTTCGAACACCATTGGAATATCGCTTCGCCAGAACAAATAAAGTCAGTATTCAGAAGCAAAACAAAGCCAGGAAAAGATGGTTCCCCAATCCCTGCTACAACCAGCTTACCAAAACCATTTACCATGATGGCAGAATGGAGCAACGAGTTGGCAACTATTCAAGAAGCACACGCGCATAAAGATCCGGGCAGTGAGAAAATGAACCAAGCCTATGTACAAACAGTTGAAGGTAATCCTGGGATTCCTACGCCTTTTATTAGGGAAGCCTACTTTATTGGAATAACACAAGCCACAAAAACCATTGATATCACTACACCCTACTTTGTGCCAGATCAAGATATCATTATGGGACTAAAGACGGCAGTGGCACGTGAAGTACGTGTAAGATTGCTGGTTCCCCGGGAAGTCGATCAAAAAATCGTAGACCGTGCAAGCTTTACTTATTATGGGGAGTTGTTGGAAGCGGGGGTTCATATCTACTTATATAACAAAGGAATGCTCCACGCGAAGACAATGGTTATCGATGGGGAAATTGCGGAAGTAGGAGCAGCAAACTACGATATGAGAAGTTTTCGCTTAAATTACGAAGTGAGTGAATTTTTTTACAGTAAAGACGTGGCAAAAGAACTTACACAGCAATTTGAACAGGATTTAAATGATTCTGTCCCTTTGAAAATGGAGGATATAAAGCAGCGCTATCCTTCACAGCGTTTAATGCAGCGGGGTGCCCGTCTCCTTTTTCCGTTGCTATAGCCATCAACATCTGAAGAAGGTTTTCTACTATAAAACACTTTCAAAAAAGCCCTCAGGTAATCTAAAACTGAGGGCCTATTTGAACAATTATGTTTAAAACGAGCCATTCTTTAACTCTGGTAAATACGGTGGTATTGGTACATTAATGGTTGATGCCGGTATCTCAAGGATCTTTCCAATTTGAATATCGTAGGGTGAAATGAATGCGTTGGCTTTCTGTAGATGTTCAACGGATATGCCATATTGATTAGCCAGCGATTGTAAAGTATCTTTTTCAGTTACGGTATGCTGGGTACGCAACTTTTCGATTTTACATGCTGATTGCTTAAATGTTGGCTGTTTGGATAGTGGATCGGTAAAATCCGCTGTTAACTCATTTGCGGCTTCCCGTCTTTCCCAACTGCCAAAATGAAAGGGAACAAATACTAGTCCTTTTTGTACCACATTGCCAATTCTAGCAGGAACTTCAATCCATCCACGTGGGGACGAGATACGTATAAGTTCTCCGGGAAGAAGAGAAAGTAACTTTGCATCTGCCTCATTGATTTCCGCATATCCCCGGGGAGCAGCTACATGCAAAAGAGGTGATCGAGCCGTCTTTGTCCTAGTATGCCAATGCCAAACAAGTCGTCCTGTTGTCAGCCACATTGGATACTCTTTTGTTGGCTGTTCAGCAGGTGGCAAATAGGTGATTGGATAAAGGATTGCCCGGCCATTTGGATTTTTCCTTTGATATTCTTTTTTTGTTAAAGGCCGTCCGGTAAATGGATGTTTCGTAAAACTCTGGGTATATTCTGTTTCTGTAGGAAATTTAAAATCAGTATATAGTCTGGTTGTACCTTCAGGATGCTCTTCATTTACCGGCCAGCGAAGGCCATTATGCTGTTCTAACTTATCGTAAGTGATCCCGGTCATTTCACAAGGACGGCCACGAGAGACATTTTTCCACTCTTCAAAGCATTCTTCTGGTGTTGTGTAAGCAATTAACGGATTTCCATCACGATCCTTTAAGCCCATCCGTTTTGCAAAATCTAACAAAATTTCAAAATCAGTTCTTACTCCTTCCGGAGGGTTTACGGCTTTTCTTAATAAATTTACCGTTCGATCTGTATTCTCCATAACTCCCTCTTTTTCCCCCCATAAAGCAGTTGGCAGCACAACATCCGCGACGGTCGCTGTCTCAGTTAAAAAGGGATCCTGAACTACAACGAATGTTTTATCAAATGCAGCTTTAGCCCGCCGTCTATTCGGAAGAGAAACCATGGGATTGGTCCCGATATTCCAAAAGAAGCCGATTTGGCCCATTTCCATCATATCAATTTGTTCCTCAATACCCTTTTCCGGTCCCACTGGAAGTTTTGCTTCATCTACATTCCATAGCCTTGCCATCTCTTGTATATGTGACGGATTGGCCGAGTTCCGCTGAGCTGGAAAAGTTCCCACTCCGCCTGCTGTCCGGTTGGAGGATGAGCTTGGCTGTCCTGCCATATGGAGTGGTCCGCAGCCTGGCTTGCCAATTAACCCTCTAATCAAATGCAAATTATTGATGGCGACACAAGCTGTTGTCGCATCAGCGCTTTGATAGATTCCTTGCAGAGTGGTGGTGATTAGTGATGGAGTTTTCCCCAGCTGTGCTGCCACAAGCAGGAGTAAGTCGATAGGTACTCCCGTTACTTCAGACGTTTTCTCCGGGGTCCAATTCGTTACGGATTCCTTCATTTCTTGAAACCCAATTGTATGATGATCAATAAAGTTTTGATCAATCCAGCCATTTCTTAAAATCAGATGAAGGATTCCGTTTAAAAGTGCCACATTTGTTCCAGGATAAAGCTGAAGATGGATGTCCGCGGCCTTTGCTGTCAGTGTTCTTCTAGGGTCAACAGTGATAATGAACGGTTTTCCTGTTTTTTTCTTACGGCTCATTATCCGTTCAAACATCACGGTACCCGTTTCAGCTACATTGTGTCCAAACAACATGAGCGTTTCAGTTTCGTCTACATCATCAAGGGAAGTTGGGCTGCCATCTGCACCAAACGATTGTAGTAAGCAGAATTCGGTGGTAGCTGTACAAAGCCGAGTATTGGCATCTAGTAAATGAGTTTGCAAGCCGGCCCTGCCGATCTTTGCGATTGTATAGTAATCCTCTAAGAGACCTTGTCCGGTTGAATAAATGGCTATGCTATTTGACCCTCTCTGTTTTAGAGAATCGGTCGCTTTTTTTACCATTAAATTCATCGCCTCATCCCATGTTGCAGGAACCAACTTTCCGGAAGAATCACGGATCATGGGAGTTAACAGGCGATCAGGGCTGTTATTGGCATACCACTGATTTTCCCCTTTGGGGCCAAGTCTGCCTCTGTTAATGGGGTGGGCACTGTTTCCCTTGATTCCGACTATCTTCTCATCTTTCACGGCTATATAGCAGCCGCAGCCGATTGAGCATATATTACAGGTACTGTACACCCACTTATCAATATCTCCCTGGCTGTACACATTTATATCGGTTCTTTCCGTTTCCCAGGACATTGAACTTCCTCCCTTGGATAGTAGTTTTGAGAAAAAAGATTATGCTGTTAGCGAAGGGCAGATATGTAAAAAGATGGAATGATATATTTTGTTTGCTTAGCCCCATAAATCCTTTCCAATTCGGCAGCTGAGTGTTCAAGGTTGGTCTTTATCTCCTGGAATAACGGCTCCAAATTTCTTGCTGATTCCAGGTACGGAAGATTCATCCATTCAACTGCTCTTTTCCATGCTCGAAATGTAGGGTGGGCTATTTCATTATCATGATAAATAATAGACAGAAATTCTGACATGTTCTTTAGTTCGGCCCCATCATTTGAAAGCTCTTGCATTAATTTTTTAATCATTTCCAGTTGCTCTCTCAAAATAGTTTGAAGCAAAATCGCAATCGGGTGATCAGAATTTTCAATTTCCTTTATTGCTTTTTCAGTTTGGTTTTGAAGATCTGAATATAACTCCTTCAGTTGTAACAATAAATTTCCTCTCTTTCATAAATAATTGCAATGCTCGCGGGCAGCGCTCACATTCTTTACTAAATTTCCCAATCATTTGAGGAATATACTTTAGATGGAACCACTTTCCTCCATTAAATGTGAGAAGTTAGGTAATTTTTTTTAGTCGGTGTAGCCGTAAAAATTTGATGTATCCCTTTTAATGGATACGAAAAACCCTTAGATCATTTAAATCTAAGGGCTTAACAACACTATTAGTTTAGCGAACTTTTTTTTCCTCATAAAACTCCTCCGAAATATAACCAAATAATTTTAAAATACCCATCAAAAATAGACTTATGTAATTTTAAAAAATTCATCATCGAGCCTTGATACAGAAACACCGTTTGGGGAACAAACGGTGTTTAATTTTATTCATCATTATTATCTGGGTCATTTACATCATGCTAAAAAAAGATATAGGGATAATACGGATAATAAAAATAAGGATAAGCATAAGCATACCAAAAACCATATGGTCGTAATAACAAACCCGTTAACATGCCACCTAATAAACCGCCTAATAATCCGCTTAGAAATGGGTTAGCCCAATATGGTCCCCAAAAGAAGGGTCTAAAGGGGAATGGCCTAAAAAAGGGCCTAAAGGGGAAAGGTCTAATAAAGGGTCTAAAGAAAAATGGCCTTATACCCCAAATCCTTTGGTCTAAATTTTCAACCTGATTATTTTCCTGAGATAAATTGTAATCATATTGCGGTTCTGGATTCATGAAAAGCACCTTCATTTCATTTTTAATCCAGAATATGCATTTACCTATTTTTATTCTTGGGTTAATATCCCTAATTTAAAATGAAAGAGATACACGGTAAAAAAGAACTATGAAGGCAGAAGGAAATTAAAACGTTGTATACCTATAATGAATTATAAATAAATACTGAGGTTGATACCGGGGATAGGAAAATTTTTAGAATTGAGAATAAAACATTTTATTCGAAGAATAATACTTTTGTACTAAATCATAAACGGGAGGAATGGCATGGCAAATCAAATTGATTACTAACCAAATTAAAGCAAAGCAGAGGCAACATCTATGTTTAATGATGTTCACTAAAGGGAACGGTGAAAAAAATTTGAGATGAGACACATTACCCAAAAAGATGATTCATCGCAATCCTATAATCGTCACCAAATAGAAGAACTGATGGGGATCTGGAAACGAGGTTACTACAGAAAAAATCGTGCTATTCGCCAAAAGTAATTTTAGGTCTATATTCCCAAAAAGAATTTGCCAAAGAAGAAAATTCTGATTTGACAATCTAAAAAGGTAAAAAAATTCAAGGAGGATTTCATCATGACAGTGATTACTCAAGTAAAACAGACATTAGCAGGATTAAAAAGTGCACAAGCAAGTTTCGAAACATTTGCTCTAGGTACAGATAATCAACAGGCAAAGCAACTTTACCAAGATGCTGCTAAACAAACCCAATCTGTTATTGACACCCTAGAACCACGAATTCAACAAATCGAACAAGAAGAACCTCAATACAAACAACAATAATGAGTAAGAAAAAAAGGTTGGTTGGGAGGCCAACCTTTTTTACGCGCCTTAAATAATGGGAAAAACGGAGATGGTTTCATGAAAGACAAAAAAACCAAAATGAAAATTTTTCTTTCCATTTTAGCCGTGATTGGGTTTGGAACAGGATGTAACAATAATCAAAATCAATTAGAGAAGGATAACAATGATTTAGGTGTTTCACTGGTACATACGACTAAACCCATCGATCAATCAGTTGCCAATAGGGCTAAAGAAAAAATTATTGCCAAAGAAGAAATTTCAGATGTAAAGGCTGTGAATACAGAAAAAGAGCTTTTTGCAGCAATAAAAGTTGATAATTTTGATCGCTTTCGATTAAAGAAAATTGAGAAGTCAATAAAATCCGACTTGGAAAAAATGTACCCAAACCATGAAATAATTGTTTCCACAGATAAAAAAATGATTTGGGAATTGGAACAATTAGAACAGAAACTTCAAAAAGGCAACACAGATAAGAAGAGCTTAAAAAAAGATTTAAATAAAATTAAAAATCTAATGAAAGAGAAAACTTAAAGAGAAAGGGGCAAGCTATGTCAAATAATCAAAAGAAACAACTAACCCCGGTGCAACAAGAATATCAAAAATTGCAAAAAAATCGAGAAATCGACAGACCCGTTTTTAAAAATTGTATAAAGGCCTTTATAACAGGTGGTCTGATTTGTCTTATTGGCCAGGTTATTCAAGACTTCTTTATTTATTATTTTGATTTTACAGACCAAACGGCTGGAAATCCAACTGTGGGTACATTAATTTTTATTGCTATGCTTCTTACCGGTTTTGGGGTTTATGACCGAATTGCTCAATTTGGAGGAGCTGGTTCAGCAGTTCCAGTTACCGGTTTTGGCAATGCTGTCATTTCAGCTGCTATTGAACATCGAACCGAAGGGTTTGTATTAGGAGTCGGAGGTAATATGTTTAAATTAGCTGGGGCTGTTATATTATTTGGTGTTTTTTCTGCGTTTGTTATTGCATTAGTAAAGACAATTCTAATTAGGTGGGGTGGTTTATGATACTCGCAGGTCATCGTACATGGATCTTCGAACAAAAACCCGTCATACTTTCTACTGGAACAGTTGGTGGACCATTTGAAGCAAACGGAGCAATCGCAGAAGATTTCGATCTCCTTCATGCTGATTTATGGCTTGGACAGGATTCCTATGAAAAGGCGCATAAAATCCTTTTTGAAGAGGCCTGTAAAAAAGCCATGGAAAAAGGGGGCATCCAAAAGGATCAAGTTCAATTTATCCTAGCTGGGGACCTAATCAATCAGATCACCCCAACAAGTTTCGCTAGTCGAACAATTGGAGCCCCGTATTTTGGTTTATTCGGTGCTTGCTCTACCTCGATGGAAGGACTGGCTCTAGGTGCTTATATTGTAAATACAAAAGGAGCGAAATATTTGTTAACAGGAGCATCCAGCCATGATGCAGCTGTTGAAAAACAATTTCGTTATCCAACTGAATACGGCGGTCAAAAACCCCCTACTGCACAATGGACCGTCACTGGGGCTGGTGCGGCTCTTTTAAGTGATTCTGGGGAAGGACCGTGTGTCACCTCTGCCACCATTGGCCGTGTGATTGATATGGGTTTGACAGATCCATTTAATATGGGAGGAGCTATGGCGCCAGCTGCGGTTGATACCATTGAAGCCCATTTAAAGGAACGAAATGTTGAGCCATCTTATTACGATTTAATTGTAACCGGGGACCTGGGCCAGATTGGACAGGAAGTTTCAATGGACCTATTTAAAAAGCACGGAACTCCTATTAGTGAAGAACGATACCAAGATTGTGGTCTTATGATTTATCGGGAGGGACAACCTGTTTTAGCTGGGGCAAGTGGTGCAGGCTGTTCAGCAACAGTGGTATATGGCCATCTGTTAAACCGGATGAAAAAAGGTGAATTTAAACGAATGTTAATCGTGGCTACAGGTGCTTTGCTTTCACCGTTATCCTTTCAGCAAAACGAAACCATTCCCTGCATTGCTCATGCGGTTTCAATTGAATATGGAGGTGAACAATAAGATGATCTATTTTTGGGCTTTTGTCATAGGCGGTATCATTTGTGTCATTGGTCAAATTATGTTTGATGTGTTTAAACTTACACCAGGGCACACGTTAAGTACCCTTGTAGTGATTGGTGCCCTTTTAGATGGGATTGGATTATATGAGCCCTTAATTGATTTTGCCGGGGCGGGAGCTACAGTGCCTATTACAAGTTTTGGAAATTCACTTGTACATGGGGCCATGCAAGAAGCTGAACAACATGGACTAGTTGGACTTATTACAGGTATTTTTGAAGTCACGAGTGCGGGTATTTCTGCTTCTATTATCTTCGGTTTTATAGGTGCCTTGATATTTAAACCAAAAGGATAAGGAGAATATTAAATGACAATCGCATCAGATGTAAAACAGTCACTTGCCAGCCTTAAAGGTGTAGAAGCCAGTCTTTCAAGTTTAGCATTACGAACTCTGGATTTTGAATCGAAACGTACACTACATGAAACTATGATGATTTTACATGAGGTAGTAACGGATTTAAAAAAACGAATAGGCGAAATTGAGCATGAGGAATTTCAGTACAAAGGTTTTTAGCAAATTATATTTACAGGGGGTATCAAGCAGTGCCTGAATGGTTAGATATAGCTTTACGGTCAGCATTATTTGTTGTGGTTTTATTTATCATTACAAAGTGGTTAGGGAAAAAGCAAATTTCTGAACTATCTTTCTTCGAATATGTCACCGGTATTTCAATTGGAAGTATTGGTGCAGAAGTAGCTATGGGACTTGAACGGAGTATTTTTCACGGTGTCATTGGAATTGTCATCTTTGCTGCTATCCCCTTTTTCGCTGGTTTAATTTCCTTAAAAAGCAAAGGTTTTCGTAATTTTATAGAAGGGAAAGCAACTGTATTTATCAAAGATGGAAAAATCATGGAAGATAATTTAAAAAAAGAAAGATACACGATAGATGAATTATTAGCATTACTTCGTAAGAAGGATGTCTATCAGGTAGCTGATGTCGAATTCGCTGTATTAGAGGCAACAGGAGATTTATCCGTTATGTTAAAAAAGGAGAACCAACCTTTAACAGCAAAAGCCTTAAACTTATCAGTCCCTTCCGTCAAAGAGCCTCAAACTGTCATTATGGATGGTGTGATCATGGATGAACCACTAGCTACAATTGGAAGAAGTCGCGCATGGTTACATACAGAGTTAGATAAATTAGGGGTTACGGTTGAAAATGTATTTCTTGGACAAATTAATTCTTTTGGAGAGTTAATGGTTGACCTTTTCGATGATAAGTTGCAAGTTGCGTCCCCCCAAGAAAGACCTTTAATTCTTTCAACTCTAAAAAAATGCCAAGCTGACTTAGAGTTGTTTGCTCTTGGAACTGAATCAAAGGAGGCCAAACAAATGTATAAGTTAAACAGTCAAAAATTACAAGAAGCTATTGATAAAGTGACCCCTATTTTAAAAGCTTGAAATTATAAAAATACATTGATTTTTCAAATTTCCAAAAAAATGAACAACATATATGGGTTAATAACTTTATTAAGTATTGCCCTTATCCTGCATTATGATTATCGCTTTCCAACAGGATTAGGTTTGTTTCTTTTGAGTCTTCCTTTATTTATATTTGCATGGTTCCATAAACGAACATTTTTTATTTTCTTAATTGATATCTAATTGTAACAGCAGCGTTTAATATGTAGGATAAAAAGCATTCCTTTTTTCCTGCATGATAATTTGTATTATTGGAATGATTACTTCCTTGATTGTTAATCCTAGACTTACTGAGGATAACTAAAATAACAAAAAACGATTAAAAGTAAAAATGATATAGAATAAAGTGGAATAGACACTATTCTATATCATTTTTGCCTTTTTATATGTTTAATTGAAAATTTCGTTCAAAAAGAAACCGCTTTCTCGAGACGCGGTCAAAAACAAAGCCAATGATCCCGAACTAAGCGAATGGGATCGCTTTCCTTGACGATGGTTCATCTTAAAAACTTTGCATAACTTGTTACAGTCCTAGGACTAAACGAACTAAAATTCATAAAAAAGAAGTTTAGTTTGTTCTTCTAAGATTTCAGGATAGCATCTAGGGCAATAATATTTACGCTGGTCAGTACGAAGCCAATCATTAGGTAACAGTGATAGTTGATTTATCCAAAAATAGTTTTCACAAGAGGTGCAAATTTCCCTATTCATAGTAAAAAACAACTCCCTTTATGATTTTAACTTTCTAAATATTCAAAGCTATACTATGCTCCCTTAATGATCAAGGTCTAGACATTTACCTATATAAAGCGCAGAGTTTTTTCTAATTTCGATGGCCATGAAAAAGACTTGCTTTAAATAACAGAGGAACAAACAAAATCGACTAGGCATTCGTCCTGGACGATTTTGTTTCTCTTGGTACAAACAATCAACAAGCCAAACAGCTCTACCAAGATGCCGCTAAACAAACCCAATCCGTTAGCAATAATGTAGAACCACGTGTTCAACAAATTGAACAAGAAGAACCTCAATACAAACAACAATAATGAGTATGGCGAAAAGGTTGGTTGAGAGACCAACCTTTTTTAAGCATTTCATTACTGGTAAAACATGGAGGGAATTTAATAAAGGTTAGCTTTTGGTCCCATAAAAGATTATTTTCCTTTAATTAAGGATGTTATGAAACCCACAGCGATAATAGCTATACATGAATAAAGGAAGGCATCTAATTTTAATAAAGCCAGACCTGCCAACACAATAATTCCATCTATCAGTATAATTACAAGTGCAATATTTAACGAAAAAGTTTCGGAAATAATTTCAGCTAGTAAGTCAGTTCCTCCAGTGCTTGTTTTATATCGCAGCATTAGACCAACTCCAACTCCAATTATTGCACCTCCAATTAGTGCACTTGCAAGTTGGGGAATAAAAAATTGAAAACGAATAGGAGCAAGTAAATCAATAAATAAGGACGAAACCAATAAGCCTTGCAAACTACTAAAAAAATACTCTTTTTTATTTAATGAGGAAAATATACAAATAGGGATACTCAACCCCACCATTATAATACCAGTTGGAAATTTAAAAAAATAATGGAGTAATAGTGCGATTCCAACAATTCCACCGTCTATTAAATGATGAGGAACTAGGAACCCATTCACACCAACTCCTAATAACAGACTTCCAATAAGAGTAGCAATTAATTTCTGAAAAATAACAATCACCTTGTCTCATCTCATTTTAATCTAATAATATGTCGGGAATTTAAGGTTAAGAATGAGGTAAGAATGGCACAGGTAAATTTTATGATATTAAATTAATTTATAAAATGCTTAGGAACCAGCCTTCGTGGAGAGGATGGCCGATGAAACGAGAAGCTCTTTCAATTTATTGGAGAGGTTCACGGCTCACCGGTTCATTTACCGAAATTTCATTTGGCTTCTTATCCTGCTTGATTCATTGCTTTATGAATGATTTCTACCATAAAGGGATCTCGATTTTCCAAATCATGAAGTGTTACAGTTCCATTCATTAAACTGTCGCAAATCTCATTTATATCTTCTTGAACTGATACAGGAACTGGGTTCCATGTAAACCTTTTTTGAAGTTCATTAGCTACTTTTGTTTCTTGATTCAATAAAACCACAGCCTTTCGAAGTTATTCCATTTAGTATGGGTTATTAAATGTTTTTTATTCATTAGGGGTGGTAGAAACAGTTATCAAAGAGAGCGACCATCAATAAGATGGTCTGTTTTTATTTCTACTGATATCTGTATAACGGTAAATTCCATAAATGACAATAAATTTCCAATGATTAAAACGAAGCAATGTCTTACAATTATATTACACGTAATATTATATATAAGAAAAATCTATAAATATTTTTATTATAACCCAGATTAATATAGTAAAATTATAGTAATTGACTTATATAAAAGAGGTGCACTATGCAACAAAAATGGTATCAAAAATCGTGGGGAATAATTTTATTACTCCTTTCACTACTTATTGTATTTACTGGTTGTTCACAACAAAATAATACAGACATCAAAGAAAATAAAACGCAAGAAGTAAACAAAAACGTTGAAGCCGAAAAAACGACTAGTGAAAGCGAAGATGTTCCTGCCACTAGTACACCGACGGTCGCAAGTGTTAACGGTGACTTTGACTACAGTAAATATGCGCTAATTGAAGTAGACGGCGGCGATATGTCAGGTTCTAGAAAGCCGAATGTCAGAGTGGATATCGGGTTTGGCGACAGGGAATATTGGGCTTTTACAAATGAATACGGACAATTAATTCGTGTTGAGGCAAAAAATATCACACTCCAAAATGATAATACGGAACCTGTTACATCTTCTGGGAGATACTATTCTGATGAAGCAAGGGTTCCTGGGACTGAACGTTCAGATTTAAATCAAGGACATGTGATTGCCGACTCGCTTGGGGGGGTATCAAACGCTTATAATATTACACCTCAGGACAGCATTCTCAATCGGCACGGTGATGGGAAACGGTGACACAAAGGTTTCTTTAATTGATACAAGGGATATTGGAAGGGCGATGGAATGGCTAGGAACATATAAAAAAGCAAAAGACGATAATGGGGTTTATTTACTTAAAGGGTTTGATACAACTTGGTACGATTTAATGAAAGAAATCGAGCGAGTATCTGGTAAGGACGCAAAAATTGTCCAATTACCGATAACTGAACGATCCATTATGGTAAAAAATTTCACAGTAAATAGAATCTGGGATGATAACAAAATAAAAAAGTTAGGGTTTACTACAAAGTACACTTTAACGGATGCCGTGGAATCCTCAGTGGGGGATCTCCTAATTAATATTTAACAACAAATGGGTTGTTTCCGGCAGTCCTTTTTCATCACCGGTATTACTTTAAGATCCGGCTGCCATTACGGTGGCCATTTTTTATTGAACTAACGAAGCAGGTGTGCGGCCGAGCCTAGGTCGTATCATATAGCGGGTGGGATTCCCGTCGAGTAAGAACTAGCCATTCGCTCGTAGCGAGTCTTGGAGGGCTAAAG
>NZ_LMTJ01000017.1 GCF_001510715.1 Bacillus sp. FJAT-29814 | reverse complement strand
GGTAGTTGGGGCGAAAGCCCCTGTGAGAGTAGGACGTTGCCGGGCAAGCGAAAGACAACCTGAAAGATGGTTGTCTTTTTTGCATTTCTTAAAAGGGTCATTGGCTTTAAAAATGGGGCATCGCAGATATATTGAAATGATCGCAGATATATTGAAATGATCGCAGATATAATCAAATTACCGCGGATATATCTAAGATGATCGCAGATATATAGTGAAACACCGCAGATATAATTTTTTTAGGGTCATATGGTGAACAGAATACCGAATTTTCACCCTAATACTACACCAATAGCTCTTATTGGAGGAGTAAACCCCAAAATTTCACGCTCCGACTACGCCAATCCAAGCAGTCCCACCCCGAAATTCACGTTTCCATTGCGCTAACCCACCCCATTGAAGCAACAGCCCTCAAATTTCCACCCTCCCCACTGCTCTAATCTCAAAAAAGTACGAATTGTTCGCAAAGAATTCACCAATAGACATACACCCAAACGAAAATAGGAACATAAAATATAACTGAGGCCGAGACGAAAATTCTAAAAATTGTATACAAATGGTTTTTGTCGGACAGAATGGGTGTATGGAGGTGGAGAGACTTGAGTTTATATGCACATAATCATTTTGAAGAAAAATGCGTAATCTGTGAGAATCTTAAACCAAAAGGCATACATCTATACACTTCTTTTATTTGTACGGAGTGTGAACATGATTTAATCCAAACCGAAACAAGTGACCCTAGGTATAAATACTTTTTAAAACAACTAAAAAAAATTACTACACCGGAAATTTTTTCATGATAAGTCCTTTAAGGGCTTTATTTTTTTTGCTTAAAACGAGAAAATAGATAAGACTCTTAAAAGGATGTATTTACATGAATAAGCAAATAAATGTACCTTTATATAATGCCTTGGTAGAACACGCCCGAAAGGAGCCCATCTCGTTCCATGTCCCCGGACATAAATATGGACGTGTTATGGACGCTAGTGGGGATGGCTTTTTTCAAAATATCTTGATGCTTGATGCGACCGAATTATCAGGTTTAGATGACCTTCATTCGCCGGAAGGGGCAATTTTAGAGGCCCAAACTCTTTTGGCTAAACTATACCAGGCAGCCAAAAGTTATTTCCTGATCAATGGCTCCACCGTTGGAAATTTGGCAATGATCATGGCTGTTTGTTCCGAGGATGATATAGTGCTGGTTCAAAGAAATTGCCACAAGTCAGTGTTAAATGCAGTAAGTCTGGCTAAGGCAAGGCCGATTTTCCTTGAGCCCGAATATAACGAAGAATGGAAAGTGGCCGGCGGTGTATGTCCTGCAACGGTAAAAGAGGCCATACGTCGCTATCCTGAAGCCAAAGCGGTCATAGTAACCTATCCGAATTACTATGGAATGGTTAATGACCTGCAGGCCATTGTGGAGCATGCACACCTGCATAACATTCCTGTATTGGTGGACGAAGCCCATGGTGCCCACCTCGTTATTGGCGGCCCATTCCCGGCATCTGCCGTTTCGTTGGGCGCAGACATAGTCGTTCAATCAGCCCATAAAACCCTCCCAGCTATGACAATGGGGTCGTTTTTGCATGTTAATAGTAGGCTGATTGATATGGACAAGCTGGGGGAGTATCTGGCGATGTTCCAGTCCAGCAGCCCTTCTTATCCCATCATGGCATCGCTTGATTTGGCAAGGGGCTATTTGGAGACATACAATAGGAATGATTTGTCCTTTATGATGGATGAAATTTCCGGCTTTAAAGAGGAATTGAACAAGATCCCGACAATTAAGGTGTTGGACTTTCCTGACGGCCGGGGCGACTTACTAAAAGTCACAATCCAATCGCGCTGCAGTTTAACCGGGTTTGAGCTGCAAAAACGATTTGAGGATTATTCCATCTATACGGAGTTGGCTGACCCGTATAATGTCCTGTTTGTGTTGCCGTTATTACAAGCTGGGCAAGCGTATCCTTTTGCTGAAACCGTAGCTAAAATAAAGCAGTCTTTAGAGACAGAAACGATTTCCAATAAAGCCGATTACGTCCGTTTGGATCCTGAGCATAAAATTTCAGGTTTGGCTCTAGGATACAAAGTAATAGATAACTTGGAAACAGAGGAAACAACCCTAGAAACAGCATTGGAGCGTGTCTGTGCGGAAACAATTATTCCCTATCCGCCAGGAATCCCGTTGCTGCTAAAAGGAGAATACATAACGAGGGATAAATTGGAACAGCTGCAACTGTTGTTGACCAGGGGAGCGCGGTTTCAGGGAGGTTCTATGATAAAACAAGGTTTGCTGAAAGTTTTTCGGGCACCTTAAGAAATGACAGATTTGGAGGTACATAAAATGAACGGAGTATTTATTACATTTGAAGGGCCGGATGGTGCAGGGAAAACGACCATCCTTGGCATGGTAGCGGAGCGACTGCAAAATGTCCTGGTGACAAGAGAGCCGGGCGGCATTGATATTGCCGAGCAAATCCGTCGGGTGATTCTAGCCAAGGAAAATACAGCAATGGACCCTCGCACAGAAGCATTGCTTTATGCCGCCGCCAGACGGCAGCATTTGGCCGAGCGGGTCAAGCCCGCCTTGGAAGAGGGGAAAATTGTCCTGTGTGACCGGTTTGTTGATAGTTCATTGGCATACCAGGGCTATGCCCGCGGATTAGGGATTGAAGAGGTCTGGTCGATCAATCAATTCGCGATAGAGAATATGCTGCCTGAGCTGACAGTCTATTTTGATATTGAACCTGAGATGGGGCTGCAGCGCATCAATAAAAATAAAGGCAGAGAAATCAATCGCCTGGACCTGGAAAAGCTAGAGTTTCATCAAAAAGTGAGAGAAGGGTATCATATTCTAATGGAAAGGTTTCCGGACCGAATCGTTAAAATAGATGCTTCAGGAGCAATCGATGAGGTTTTTGAAAGAACCCTGGAGCTGGTTCAAACAAAATTAGCCGAAAAAAAGCCTGCGTTGTAGGGCTTTTTTTTATAAAAATAACTATCTTCTAGTTATTGCAAATGAACGTAAGCCAAGAAACTGTTATAATATAGAAAAACACTATAGTACCGGAAAAACTCGAAGGAGAGGGTGGTTTTGATGAAGTTAATTATCGCTGTAGTTCAAGACCAGGATAGCAACCGTTTATCAAAGGCATTGGTGGAAAATAATTTTCGGGCAACGAAGCTGGCTAGTACAGGAGGGTTTCTCAAATCGGGGAATACCACATTCATTATCGGTACTGAGGACATTCGCGTCGACCGAGCCCTTCAAATCATCAAGGACAACTGCAGGGCCCGCGAACAGCTGGTTTCCCCTGTATCGCCAATGGGCGGAAACGCTGACTCCTACGTCCCCTATCCTGTCGAGGTAGAAGTTGGGGGAGCAACCGTCTTCGTATTGCCAATTGAGCAGTTTTTGCATTTTTAAAATAAAGGTTAGTGAGTGATAATTCGTGGTTAAAACATGGGATCAACTTGAGGAGCTACAGCCGGCTGTTCTCCGGATGTTAAAAAATAGTATAGTAAAAAATCGAGTGGCCCATGCTTACCTTTTTGAAGGGCAAAGAGGGACTGGCAAAAAGGAAATAGCGTTATTGCTCACACGCGCCCTGTTTTGCCAATCTCGAATCGACGGCTATAAACCGTGCGAAGCATGCCATAATTGCCGGCGGATTCAAAGCGGGAATCATCCAGACGTCCATCTTGTCGAGCCTGACGGGCAATCCATCAAGGTGGATCAAATTCGTGCTCTGCAGGCGGAGTTTTCCAAAAAAGGCGTAGAATCTTTACGTAAGGTTTACCTGCTGGTTCATGCTGATAAAATGAGCATAAGTGCCTCCAACAGTTTGCTAAAGTTCTTGGAGGAACCTAATGCGGAAACAACAGCTTTTTTATTGACCGAGCAGCCGCAGCAGATGCTGCCGACCATTCTATCAAGATGTCAAACTTTGTCGTTTCAGCCGCTCCCGCCACAAATATTGGTAAAACAATTAATTGAGAACGGTGTGGAGCCGAAGAAGGCGCCACTCTTGGCGCAATTGACCAACAGTCTCGATGAAGCGCTCGTATTAAATGTCGATGAATGGTTTGCACAAGCCCAAAAAATAGTGGTAAAATTATATGAGGTGTTGGAAAAGAATCATCTTGAGGCGTTGGTCATGCTTCAGACGGAATGGTTCCAACATTTTAAAGAGAAAGAACAGCAATATCGTGGTTTAGATCTATTACTTCTTATTTTTAAAGATTTACTATATATTCAACTGGATAAAGAGGAGCAAATTGTTTTTAAGGGAGAGAGCGATCGGTTAAAGCAATTTGCGTTACGAACATCCGGACGGCGCCTAACGGCTCAAATGTCAGCTATTCTTGACGCAAACAAGAAGCTTTCAGCGAACATGAATCCTCAGCTGATGATGGAACAGCTTGTGTTAAAATTGCAGGAGGGATCTTGAATTTGTATGATGTTGTAGGAGTACGCTTTAAAAAAGCGGGGAAAATCTATTATTTCGATCCCGGAGACCTCCCAGTTCAAAAGGATGACTTTGTCATTGTCGAAACCGTTCGCGGCGTGGAATACGGCAGAGCTGTGGTTGCCAAAAAACAGGTAGCCGAGAACGATGTTGTCCTGCCGTTAAAAAAGGTTGTAAGAATTGCGGATCCAAAGGATCGGATGATTGTTGAGGAAAATAAGCAGGCGGCCCGGGAAGCATATGAAGTATGCAATGAAAAAGTAATAGAACATCAACTGGATATGAAACTGGTGGATGTTGAGTATACATTTGATCGAAATAAAATAATCTTCTACTTTACAGCGGACGGAAGGGTGGATTTTCGCGAGCTTGTAAAGGATCTGGCGGCGATTTTCCGCACGAGGATTGAGTTGCGGCAAATCGGTGTCCGCGATGAGGCAAAAATGCTCGGTGGTATCGGCCCATGTGGGAGAATGCTATGCTGCTCCACGTTTTTGGGTGACTTTGACCCGGTTTCAATCAAAATGGCGAAGGACCAAAATTTATCGCTTAACCCTACGAAAATCTCTGGTTTATGCGGCAGGCTGATGTGTTGCTTAAAGTATGAAAATGATGAATATGAATCTGCCAAAGAACAGCTGCCTGATTTGGGAGAGATACTCGAAACACCAAATGGGATGGGAAAAGTAGTGGGCTTAAATATTTTGGAGCGTGTTCTGCAAGTGGAACTAGTAGGACAAGAGCGGGTTCTGGAGTATACTTTGGATGAAATCATTAAAGAAGGTGCCTTTTCGATCCAATCCACAGATTAAGAGGTGTTAGACGTGGATAAAAAAGAAATATTTGAATCAGTAAGTAATATGGAAACACAAATTGGCCATCTTTACCAACAGCTCGGGGAATTAAAGGAGCATTTAGCCGAAATACTAGAAGAAAATCATAGTTTAAAGTTGGAAAATGAACATTTAAGGCGCCGTTTAGATGTAACCACGGAAGTAGACAGGAAGGATGGCAAGAAAAAACTTGGGCAAGGCACCGGGGAAACCACAAGTCAAGCTCCTGGCGCCAAACCGTTTGATGTCGGCGAAGGCTATGACAATTTAGCCCGCCTGTATCATGAAGGTTTCCATATTTGCAATCTGCATTTCGGAAGCTTGCGCAAGGAAGGCGATTGTTTATTTTGTTTATCTTTTCTAAATAAAAAATAATCTGAGGAGGCTGATGACGTCAGCCTCCATTTTCATACATATTGGTAAAGGGGCGGAGCAATAGTGGTCAACTTGAAGGGTGATGAGCGGCTTGATTACCTACTGGCGGAAAATTTGCGGATTATCCAGAGCCCGTCTGTGTTTGCTTTTTCGCTTGATGCCGTTTTGCTGGCAAGGTTTGTTTATGTTCCAATTCAAAAAGGCAATTTAATCGACCTGTGCAGCGGAAATGGGGTCATTCCGTTATTTTTAAGTGCAAGGACAAAAGGAAATATTACTGGAGTCGAAATCCAGGAACGACTTTACGATATGGCTGTTCGCAGCATTGAATACAATGGGCTGGAAAACCGCCTGATGATGATCCATGGAGACATTAAAGAGATGCCTAAAAGGTTAGGGTATGGCAAGTTTGATGTGGTCACCTGCAATCCACCTTACTTTAAAACGCCGGAAAAAAGCGAAATGAATCCAAATGAACATCTGGCCATTGCCCGGCATGAAATTCTCTGTACACTGGAGGATGCCATCAAGGCTTCCGGTGATTTAGTGAGACAGGGGGGCAAGGTCGCCTTTGTCCACCGTCCAGGCAGGTTGCTCGATATCATCACGTTAATGCGCCAGTACCGGCTAGAACCTAAGCGCATTCAATTTGTTTACCCAAAACTTGGGAAGGAAGCCAATACGATATTGGTTGAGGCGATCAAGGACGGTAATCCGGATATAAAGATTCTTCCACCGATCATTGTCTATAATGAAGATGATGAATATACAAAACAGATCAGAGAGATTTTATATGGAGAGTAGCGGACATTTTTTCTATGTATTGACCTGTGCAGACGGCAGCCTTTACGGCGGCTACACAAATAATCTCGACCGAAGAATCAAGCTGCATAATGAAGGCAAGGGTGCCAAGTATACACGGGGCAGAGGCCCGGTTAAACTGACCTATTATAAAAGCTATGATAACAAAAGCGAAGCGATGAGTGCGGAGTACCATTTCAAGCGGCTACCCCGCAAGCAGAAGCTGGAATTTATTGCAATGGAAAAAGGTGATGATGATGTGGCAGCAAAAGAGCTTTGAGAATGAGGAACAGAAGGGGATTCTTTATCTTGTCCCGACGCCGATTGGCAATTTGGAGGATATGAGCTTCCGGGCGGTCCGAATCTTGAAGGAAGCCGACCTGATTGCTGCTGAGGACACTAGGAACACCAAAAAGCTGTTAAATTACTTTGAAATTGACAATCCTATTGTCAGCTATCATGAACATAATAAAGCGAGCAGCGGGGAAAAACTACTACAAAAACTGCGGGATGGACAAAAAATTGCCTTGGTCAGCGATGCCGGGACACCGGCGATCTCAGATCCCGGGTATGAGCTTGTTTCCCAGGCGATTCAAGAGCAGTTAACAGTAGTTCCGCTGCCCGGAGCCAATGCGGCACTGACATCCTTAATTGCCTCTGGCCTTGTTTGTCAGCCGTTTTATTTTTACGGCTTCCTCCACCGTAATAAAAAGGATAAGCGTGAAGAGTTGGATGGATTGAAGCATCAAACCGCGACGATGATTTTTTATGAATCGCCCCATCGCCTGAAGGAAACCTTGACCTTGATGGCAGAGGTACTAGGGAACCGCAGGATTGCGTTGTGCCGGGAATTGACAAAGAAATTTGAAGAGTTTATCAGATGCAGTCTTGAGGAGGCGGTTTTATGGGCAAGTCAGGAGGAAATCCGCGGTGAGTTTTGCCTCATTGTTGAAGGAGGCGAGGCCAAGGCCGAGGACACCGAAAACTGGTGGACTCCGATGACGGTGGAAGAACATGTTGCCCATTATATTTACGAAAAGAATATGGCCTCAAAAGACGCCATCAAACAAACCGCCAAAGACCGGGGCCTCAATAAACGTGATGTATACCAGGCATACCATATTGATTAGCCAAAAAAAGAGGACTCCGAGAGCCCTCTTTTTTTCATATATCTATCATTACTTTGCAGTTTCAAAATTGCTTTGGATTTCCTTGATTAATTGCTCTGCACCTTCACGGCTAAGAATTAATTTCCCGCCTGCAAGTGCCAAGTTATCATCAGAAACTTCGCCAGTGATAGCGCAAGTCATATTTGGCTTATATTTTTTTAGGATAATGCGATCGTCATCAACATAGATTTCAAGCGCATCTTTCTCAGCGATTCCAAGTGTACGTCTTAATTCAATCGGAATAACCACACGTCCTAATTCATCAACTTTACGAACAATACCAGTAGATTTCATTTTAAAATCTCCTCTCATAAATTAGCTTTCTATATCTCTATTATAATTCGCCATTATTCGACAAATTTCTTAATCCTAATAATACCAGCCTTTCCCATATTCGTCAATTATTTTATTTTGGAAAATAGTTGATAATTTTTTCCTGGGACTAAAATACTGATTAGATAGCGTTTTCTTCATAAAATCCCAATAAAAACAGGTTTTTAATATTATTGTAATGTTAACCTATTAAATCAAGGTTTTGTCGGCAGATTCGACAAATTTCTACATCGATATTTGTTTTTATCCAACAATATAGTTCGAGAGATGATTGTCATTTATGGGTGTAAAAGGTAAAAATTTTTAAAAACTGGAACCCGAAAAAGGTGGTTTCTTGCACTTAATCGCAATTTTAGGTATATTTTGATGATATAGAAGGGAAAAAAACAGGCAATACTGTTTAGGTGGGATTGCTTGCGAATTGCCTTAAGGGAGGGCTTAAAGATGGCAGAAAACGCTAAAACTTTTTACATTACCACACCGATTTATTATCCTAGTGGAAATTTACATATTGGACATGCATATACAACCGTGGCAGGCGATGCGATGGCCCGATATAAGCGAATGCGCGGGTTTGATGTCCGCTACTTAACAGGAACGGACGAGCATGGGCAAAAAATTCAGCGCAAAGCAGAAGAAAAAGGGGTAACGCCTCAAGCCTACGTCGATGAAATTGTCTCGGGAATCAAGGAACTTTGGAACAAGCTGGAGATTTCCTATGACGATTTTATTCGGACTACCGAGGACAGACATAAACACGTTGTTGAAAAAATCTTTGCGAGGCTTCTGGAGCAGGGTGATATTTATCTTGATCAGTATGAAGGCTGGTATTGTACGCCATGTGAATCGTTTTATACCGACCGCCAGCTTGTTGATGGAAATTGCCCCGATTGCGGCCGCCCGGTAGAAAAGGTAAAAGAAGAGTCCTATTTCTTCAAAATGAGTAAATATGTTGATCGTCTCCTGCAATATTACGAGGGAAATCCTGAATTCATTCAACCCGAATCACGCAAAAATGAGATGATCAATAACTTTATTAAGCCGGGACTGGAAGATTTGGCTGTATCCCGGACAACTTTTGACTGGGGAATCAAGGTGCCGGGAGATCCGAAGCACGTCATCTATGTGTGGATTGACGCATTATCCAATTATATTACGGCCCTTGGGTACGGTACGGAGGATGACTCCAACTATTTAAAATACTGGCCGGCAGATGTTCATCTGGTGGGGAAGGAAATCGTTCGCTTCCACACCATTTATTGGCCGATTATGTTAATGGCTCTCGATGTGCCGCTGCCAAAGAAAGTGTTTGCTCACGGCTGGCTGTTGATGAAGGATGGGAAAATGTCGAAATCCAAGGGCAACGTGGTTGACCCGGTAACGTTAATCGACCGTTATGGCTTGGATGCCTTGCGCTACTATTTATTAAGAGAAGTGCCATTTGGGGCCGACGGCGTGTTCACTCCTGAAGGATTTGTCGAAAGAATCAATTTTGACCTTGCTAATGACCTCGGAAACCTATTAAACCGTACTGTTGCAATGATTGAAAAGTATTTTGCCGGCGTGATTCCCGATTATGCAGGTTCAGTCGGTGGATTTGATGAATCGCTCCTTGCGGTAAATCAGGAAACCATCACAAAGTATGAGGAAGCAATGGAGAAAATGGAATTTTCCGTTGCCTTGACCGCGATTTGGCAGTTGATTAGCCGCACAAATAAGTATATTGATGAAACACAGCCATGGACGTTGGCCAAGGATGAGGCACGTAAAGCTGAATTAGCCAGTGTGATGGTACATTTGGCTGAATCGCTGCGACGGATTGCAATTCTGCTGAAGCCATTCCTAACAAGAACACCAAATGGGATTTTTCAACAATTAGGGATTCAGGATGAAGCACTAAAGACTTGGGAAAGCCTAGAAACCTTTGGTGCGATTCCAAGCGGAACAAAGGTGGAAAAAGCTGCACCGCTGTTCCCGAGATTAGAAATTGCTGATGAGGTAGAGTTTATTAAAACAAAAATGCAAGGGGGCAGCGCTCCAGTGGAAACGCCGGCAGTGGAAGAAAAGCAGGATGAAAAACCAGAGGAACTCGCGGAAATTTCCATTGATGATTTCATGAAAATTGATTTGCGGGTGGCTGAGGTCATTGAGTGTGAGCCGGTCAAGAAAGCAGATAAATTGTTAAAGCTGCAGCTTGATCTTGGTTACGAGAGACGTCAGGTAGTGTCCGGGATTGCCCAATACTATAAGCCGGAGGAGCTGGTTGGCCGCAAACTCATCTGTATTACAAACCTCAAGCCGGTTAAGCTTCGCGGCGAATTGTCGCAAGGAATGATCCTTGCCGGTTCAAAAGACGGTAAGCTTTCTGTGGCAACAGTGGACCAATCGCTTCCGAACGGATCAAAAGTGAAATAGGACGAAAGGGGAATGTTCCACGTGTAACAATTTTCGTGGAATTTCCCCTTTTTTTGTGTGGAGTTTTTAAAATAGATTCTAATGTAATACCATGATGAAAAAGAAAGAAGGTTTTGATATGTTATTCGACACCCATGCGCATTTAAATGCTGAGCAGTATAATGACGACCTGGAAGAGGTGATCGAAAGGGCGCAGAATGAGGGAGTGTCCCATATGGTTGTGGTCGGTTTTGACCGGCCGACTATCGAAAGAGCGATGGAGTTGGCTGAAAAATACAAGTTTATTTATGCTTGCGTCGGTTGGCACCCTGTTGATGCCATCGACATGACGGATGAAGACTTGCTCTGGATTGAAGAGTTGGCGGCACATCCGAAGGTAGTGGCGCTGGGCGAAATGGGACTTGACTATCATTGGGACAAGTCGCCAAAGGAGATTCAAAAAGAGGTGTTTCGCAGGCAAATCCGGTTGGCCAAAAAAGTGCAGCTGCCGATTGTCATTCATAATCGGGAAGCGACGGCGGATATCGTGGAGATACTCAAAGAAGAGGGTGCAGAAGAAGTGGGAGGAATCATGCATTGCTTCAGCGGCAGTCCTGACACAGCGAAGGAATGCGTGAAAATGAATTTCTATATTTCTCTTGGCGGCCCGGTAACCTTTAAAAATGCCAAAAAACCGAAAGAAGTTGCAGCTGAAGTACCATTGGACAAGCTGTTAATTGAAACAGATTGCCCGTATCTGGCACCGCATCCTTATCGTGGAAAGCGGAATGAGCCAAGTTACGTAAAGCTCGTGGCTGAGCAAATTGCCGAAATAAAGGGATTAACGTATGAAGAGGTAGCAGAAGCCACGACACGAAATGCTAAAAATTTATTCGCCATAAACTGATAAAGGAATTTGTCGAAAGGCTAAGAAGCTTGTCCAAATTTTTTCTAATAACAAAAAGTTCTACATGTCTCCTTTTCAACATAGGATAACCGTGTCGATAAGTTTTTCTTTGCAATATTTCCAGTATTGTGCATAATTAGGAATATGTTCTCAGGGTATGCAAAGGTTGACAGCCGACAGCAAGGTTTTTAAATATCTCCCCTAAGAAAAGGAGGCGTTTTTCATCGTATTCAAAAACATGAAAAGCCTGTTTTTCGAGTCCTTGAGCGGAAGAAATTTGATCATTGTGTTTGCTAGTTTCGTAGTTTTGCTGACAGCTCTCGGGGTTCTTCTCTATGAGGGATCCAAGAAGACGGTAGCAATCACGCTAAACGGCGAGCAAATGGTCTATAAGACACACGCAGATACCGTAAAAGAAATATTGGATGAACAAGATGTAACCATCCGCAACCAGGACTACTTGCATCCGAAGGCCGATACCAAGGTGACAGTTGACCTTGAGGTTGTTTGGAGGCAGGCGAAACAGGTAACCATTGTCAAGGACAACGAGAAGAAAACGATTTGGACAACAGCTGGGACTGTAGCAGAAGCTTTAGAGGCAGAGAATATTATCTTGAACGACCATGATAAAATTTCCCCTGACCCGCAGACGGCAATAAAGGAAAAGATGAAAATCGGCATTCAATTGGCCTTTCGTCTGAGTCTTGTAGACGGTGGAAAAGAGCAAGATGTTTGGTCCACTTCGACTACGGTCGCTGACTTTTTGAAACAGCAGGGCATCGAACTAAACGAATTAGACCGAGTTGAACCGTCATTAACAGAAACCATCGCAGTGAATGGTGTAGTTAACGTCATTCGAGTAGAAAAAGTCACCGATGTAGTGGAAGAACCTGTTGAATTTGCCGTTATCACAAAAAAGGATGAAGGCTTGGAAAAAGGGAAAGAAAGAACAGTAACTCAAGGTAAACAGGGACTCATTTCCAAGCAATACGAGGTCGTGTTGGAAAATGGGAAAGAGGTCTCAAGAACAGTAATAAGCGAACAGGTACTAAGAGCAAAGCAGGATCAAGTTGTGGCTGTCGGAACGAAAGACTTGGCGTTACAGGTATCACGTGGTGCAGAAGAAACAGGAACGGAGTATTATGTTACAGCTACTGCCTATACAGCATATTGCAACGGCTGTTCAGGGCGAACTGCCACCGGTTTCGACCTCCGTGCTAACCCAAACGCGAAGATTATTGCAGTTGATCCAAGAGTAATCCCGCTTGGAACCAAGGTTTATGTAGAAGGGTATGGCTATGCTGTTGCGGCTGATACAGGCGGTGCCATTAAAGGGAATAAAATTGATGTATTCATGTCTTCGAAAGCGGATGCATACCGTTGGGGACGAAAAAAGGTAAAAATCAAGATACTTCAATAGCAATTTTGTAATGCAGGGGGCCGTACCTCTGCATTTTGCTTTTTTGCAAAATTTCTTTATACTTAACAGCAAATACATACTTGCTCTTTACCATTAATGTATGAGTGTGTTTGTTAATATAGACGATGGACATTACAAAAATGTTTCAGTTTTTTTTCAGATTTATTTAAAAGTATTTGGAGGAGCAATGAGAATTAAAGAATTTATTGTTGTTGAAGGCAAGGACGATACAACGGCTATTAAGCGGGCAGTTGATGCCGACACAATTGAGACAAACGGGTCCGCCGTGAATCAGGCTACAATTGAAAAAATAAAGCGGGCTCAAAGTACAAGAGGCGTGATCATTTTTACGGACCCCGATTATCCGGGGGAAAAAATCCGGAAGACAGTCGCTGCAAGCGTCCCCGGCTGCAAGCATGCTTTTTTGACGAAAGAAGCAGCATTGGCCAAAGGCGATAAAGGAATCGGCGTGGAGCATGCCAGTCCGGATGCCATCAGGGAAGCGCTAAAGGATGCCCAGCTCATGCAAGAGACGCTTATGGAAGAAATCACCCAAGAGGATTTACTTGATGCCGGCCTGATTGGCGGTAGCGGCGCGAAGGAAAGGCGGTCCCGACTGGGTGAGCTTTTAAAAATTGGCTATACAAATGGAAAACAGCTGCATAAACGCCTGATGATGTTTCAAATCGGCAAACAGGAGTTTGCTGAAGCGCTAGCTGTTGTCCTTCAGGAGGAAAACCATGAATAAAGATATAGCGACCCCGGTGCGAACCAGGGCCATTCTGGAGAAATACGGTTTTTCATTTAAGAAAAGCCTGGGGCAGAATTTCTTAATCGACACGAATATATTAAAAAAAATCGTTAGTTTTGCGGGACTAACCGAGAACTCCGGAGCAATCGAAATTGGGCCGGGAATCGGCGCGTTAACCGAACAACTGGCCCGTTCTAGCAAAAAGGTAATTGCGTTTGAGATCGACCAGCGGCTGTTACCGATATTGGAAGATACGCTGTCCCCTTATGGAAACGTAAAAATTATTCATAATGATGTGTTAAAAGCCGATGTCCATACCGTAATTGCCGAGGAATTCAGCGGATTTGACGACCTAATGGTGGTGGCCAATCTGCCTTACTATGTGACAACCCCCATTATCATGAAACTGCTTGAGGAACATTTACCGATTAGCGGAATTGTCTGTATGTTGCAAAAGGAAGTGGCTGACCGGATTTCCGCCAAGCCGGGAACAAAGGATTACGGCTCACTTTCGATTGCCGTACAGTATTATACCGAGGCCGAGACCGTGATGATCGTTCCGAAAACGGTATTCGTGCCACAGCCTAATGTCGATTCGGCTGTAATCAGGCTGACAAAACGGAAGGAGCCGGCAGTGACGGTGAAGGACGAGAGCTTCTTTTTCCAGGTGACAAAGGCAAGTTTTGCCCAGCGCCGGAAAACCCTGCTCAACAACCTGACAAGCCAGCTTCCGGACGGAAAAGCAAAGAAAGACGAAATCCTCGCTGCCCTGGAAGCCAGCGGCATCGAGCCGTCACGGCGAGGCGAAACACTCTCAATCGAAGAATTTGGCCTACTTAGTGATGAGCTATATACTTATTTTCAATAGACCTTCCGAGAAGGTCTATTTTTTTCACCAGGACGACCCACAATGCATAGCCTAAAAAGAAACCTATTTATAGGCCATATTTGCCGGTCTAATTGGAGTGACGACAGTGGATATAAAAATAAATGATATTGTCGGCAGGCGTTCGTATAACTGTGATATTCTTTTTCGTGTCATTGACATACAGAAACAAAACGGCCAGACGATGGCGTTTCTTTTTGGCGAGGATTTTCGCCTGGTAGCGGATGCCCCTTATCAAGATCTGGTTGTCCTCGATCAAAATGAGCGCAAAAAGCATTCCGAGGAGTACCGAACTCTTGAAGAACAGTCATTAAAGCTATTTACCCAGGATGTGGATTTATTGAGGGAAAGGCAGGAATACGCGGCGACAGGAGGCTATTCCAAGCCCAGCAAATATTTCCAGATCCCCGGAAAAGTCCTGCATTTAGATGGCGACCCATCTTATTTAAAAAAATGCATGTCACTTTATGAAAAAATCGGTGTTCCTGTTCTGGGCATTCATTGCAGCGAAAAGGAGATGCCGGAGAAAATTGGGGGTCTGATTGATTATTACCGCCCTGATATCCTAGTGGTCACCGGCCACGATGCCTATTCAAAGGCAAAAGGGAAAATAACCGACATCAACGCCTACCGCCATTCAAAGCATTTCGTGCAAACCGTCAGAGAGGCACGGAGGAAAGTCCCTCATTTGGACCAATTGGTCATCTTCGCTGGCGCATGCCAGTCGCATTTTGAATCGCTAATTTACGCGGGGGCAAACTTTGCCAGTTCTCCATCTAGAATCAACATTCACGCCCTTGACCCGGTCTATATTGTCGCCAAAATCAGCTTTACTCCATTCATGGAACGAATTAACGTTTGGGATGTGCTGCGAAACACGTTGACAGGAGAGAAGGGCCTTGGAGGAATAGATACCAAGGGCGTCCTTAGAACCGGTATGCCTTACCCACCTGTACAGGAAGAAGAATAAGCCAATGATTCTGGGCTTATTTTTTTCCATACATATTCCCTGCCCAATAAGGCAACGCTAGAAATGTTGAAATTTAGCAAAAAAAATGGAATGAAATATATTGACAATCATTTTGTTGGACTGATATAATTTATTATTTTGTTTGACAAAAATATGTCAGTGTGATATACTTAACATAGTGAGGTGGATCGAATGACAAAATCCTTGGCGGATATTAAAAAATCCCTCGATTCAAATTTAGGGAAAAGGTTGTTACTAAAGGCAAACGGAGGTCGGCGAAAAACGATTGAGCGCTCCGGGATCCTTGCTGAGACGTACCCATCTGTTTTCGTGATTGAATTGGACCAGGACGAAAATGCATTTGAACGTGTTTCCTACAGCTATGCAGACGTACTGACAGAAACTGTGCAAATTACCTTCTATGAAGATACAGCAGGAAGTGTAGCTTTAAGCTAAATTGTTATATAGCAATAGATAGCGGTAAACCGAGGTTTACTGCTTTTTGCTGTCTTTAAAAACCTTTCCATTAATCCATACTAACGATAATGCGGTGTGGAAAGGGGTTGTTTTGATGGGTAGAAGAAGAGGGATCATGTCCAGTCAGTTTAAAGAAGAGCTTGCCAAAGATCTTGGTTTTTATGATGTCGTCCAAAAGGAAGGATGGGGCGGCATTCGGGCAAAAGATGCAGGGAACATGGTAAAGCGAGCCATTGAACTGGCGGAACAGCAATTAGCCGGCCGGGGCCGGCAATAGTTCTTAAAAGCTGATTACGCTTATGCCTTAAACAAACAATCGCCGCAGCAAAGCCGGGCAAATGACCGCGAATTGGTCAAATGTCCGGCTTTTTATCTATTTTTTAATAGAAAATCATGATAAAATTATGAAATTTAATAGGATATATTCATACCTACGTCTTACATTTATCAAATTGTGGTAAAATAGGACAATATATGAATCGGAACAGGACAGCCTGGCACTTAAAGGCGGGCAATGGATATTTTTAAAAGTAGGTGGACGAGCGTGAAGCTGCTAGTAAAAGCGCCGGCTAAAATTAATTTGGCCTTGGATGTTTTACATAAACGTCCCGACGGCTATCATGAAGTGGAAATGATCATGACCACCATTGATTTGGCTGATCGGGTAGAACTGACCTTATTACAAGAGGACAAAATACTTATTCTTTCTCATAACCGTTATGTACCGGATGATCATCGCAATTTGGCTTATCAAGCCGCGCAGCTGTTAAAAGGGCGATTTAATGTAAAACAGGGCGTTACGATATCGATTGAAAAAACAATACCAGTAGCGGCCGGTTTGGCTGGGGGCAGCAGTGACGCAGCTGCTGCATTAAGAGGCTTAAATAAATTATGGGACCTTGGTTTGACACTAGATGAACTGGCTGAAATCGGCAGCGAGATTGGCTCAGACGTCTCCTTTTGTGTTTATGGCGGAACGGCACTCGCTAAAGGAAGGGGAGAAATGATTACTGAACTTCCGGCACCGCCGACATGCTGGGTGATTTTGGCCAAGCCATTTATCGGCGTGTCAACAGCAGAAGTCTATCGTCAGCTCAATTTATCGGGAATGCACCACCCAAACATTGGTAAAATGATTGAGGCAATCAATCACAATGACTATCAACAAGTATGCGGCAATGTAGGCAATGTTCTTGAGGACGTTACCTTAAAGCTGCATCCGGAGGTTGCCCAAATCAAAGAGCAAATGAAACGCTTTGGTGCCGATGCTGTTTTGATGAGCGGAAGCGGGCCGACCGTTTTTGGCCTGGTCCAGCATGATTCAAGGATGCACCGCATCTACAATGGGCTGAGGGGATTTTGTGATCAGGTATTTGCGGTAAGAATGCTGGGCGGCCGGCACTCTCTTGATTAAAAGCGCACATTAGTAGTATTCTTAATATAGAATATTCGGTTTTGGAGGTAATTATGAAATTTCGCCGCAGTGAACGTTTGATAGATATGACAAGTTATTTGCTGGACCATCCTCGCCAGCTTGTGCCGCTGACATTTTTCGCTGACCGGTATGACTCAGCTAAGTCCTCCATCAGTGAGGATTTGGCCATTGTCAAGGAAACCTTTGAACAACGGGGAATCGGCACCCTGCAAACCGTTCCGGGAGCAGCCGGAGGTGTAAAGTTTTTTGTCAATGTAAGCAAAGAAAAAGCGGAACCGTTTGTGAATGAACTTTGTGAACTAATAGCCGATTCGGAAAGGCTGCTGCCAGGTGGATATCTGTATTTAACGGATATTTTGGGAAGTCCGCAGATTGTTCAGAAAGCGGGAAGAATCATTGCCTCTGCTTATGCCGATGCCAAAATTGATGTGGTCATGACGATTGCCACAAAAGGGATTACGCTCGCTTATGCGGTGGCCAGCCAATTAAATGTCCCTGTTGTCGTTGTCCGGCGGGACAGCAAGGTGACGGAAGGGCCGACTGTCAGCATTAATTATGTATCAGGTTCTGCAAAGCGGATCCAGACAATGGTACTTTCGAAACGGAGCATGAAGCAGGGGTCTAAGGTCCTGATTGTCGATGATTTTATGAAGGCGGGGGGAACCGTAATCGGCATGATCAGCATGCTGGAGGAATTTAATGCAGAGGTTGCCGGCATTGCCGTCCTTGTGGAAGCGGAAAAAACTGAAGAACGGCTTGTTGACGAGTATATTTCTCTTGTAAAATTATCTAATGTAGATGTAAAGGATAAAACAATAAAAGTGGAAGTGGGAAACTACTTCCAAAAACGAGGAGGAATTTAAGTGAAAGTGGTTCAAACTAATGGGGCACCTGCGGCCATCGGCCCATACTCGCAAGGCATTGTCGTAAATAATATGTTCTACAGTTCCGGCCAGATTCCGTTAACATCCGAAGGAACGATGGTAACGGGCGATATTAAAGATCAAACACATCAGGTTTTCCGCAATTTGCAGGCTGTGCTGAAGGAAGCAGGGGCATCTTTGGAAACAGTCGTAAAAGCGACCGTTTTCATTAAAAATATGGATGATTTTGCTGCCATCAATGAAGTGTACGGCGAATATTTCTCCGTTCATAAACCGGCACGTTCCTGTGTCGAGGTAGCCCGTCTGCCAAAAGACGCATTGGTTGAAATTGAAGTAGTTGCGCTCGTTTTATAGGACGAGCGTTTTTTATTTGAAAGATTTTCACTAATTCGCCCAAATTTTTCAAAAAAGTTTCTAAATAAAGAAGGATTATGCAAAATCCTGTTGAATTATTTAACTAACATTGAAAAAAGGGTGTGAGCACATGGAAGTAACTGACGTAAGACTGCGCCGCGTCAATACCGACGGTCGAATGAGAGCGATTGCATCAATTACATTAGATAACGAATTCGTTGTCCACGACATTCGCGTTATTGACGGAAACAACGGTTTATTTGTCGCTATGCCAAGCAAGCGGACTCCAGATGGAGAATTTCGTGACATTGCGCATCCAATCAACTCCGGAACTCGAGGGAAAATTCAAGAAGCGGTATTGGCTGAGTACCACCGTTTAGGTGAATTGGAAATAGAATTTGAAGAAGCCGGAGCTTCCTGAGAATTAAAACAACTAGGGCCTTTCTTCTCAGTAAGGCTCTTTTTTATTGAAAAAAGCCCCCAACATCCCCATAATAAACCCCCGTTCAAATAGAATATCCAAAATTGCGACATTAGACACAATTCTCTCATTCCTTGAAATACAACCTCATTTACGTTAATATTTTAGTGGGAAAAAAGGTTAAAAAGGTTAAATAAATGGAGGACTGTCCATGTCTAATCGTTATGCTGTGATTTTAGCCGCCGGACAAGGAACACGGATGAAATCAAAGCTATATAAGGTTTTACACCCGGTATGCGGTAAACCAATGGTTCAACACGTTGTCGACCAGGTTAACAAGCTCGATACGAAGGAAATTGTTACGATTATCGGCCACGGTGCGGAAAAGGTAAAAGCTCAGTTAGGCAATATTTGCCACTATGCCCTTCAAGAGCAGCAGCTTGGCACGGCCCATGCGGTGATGCAGGCGAAAGAAAAGCTTGAGGGCAAAGCAGGTGTAACGCTTGTGGTTTGCGGGGACACTCCGTTAATTAAAGCGGAAACGATGGAAGCTTTGTTTAAGCAGCATGTGGAAACAAATGCAAAAGCGACGGTACTCACGGCCAGAATTGAGAACCCTGCAGGCTATGGCCGCATTGTTCGCAATGAAGCCGGATTTGTTGAAAAAATTGTCGAGCATAAAGATGCCAGTGAAGCAGAACGGAAAATCAATGAAATTAATACAGGAACCTACTGTTTTGATAATATTGCGTTATTTGAAGCATTGAAGAATGTTTCAAATAATAATGTTCAAGGTGAATACTACCTCCCTGATGTAATCGAAATCCTTAAAAATCAGGGTGAGATTGTCACTGCCTATCAAACGAATGATTTGGATGAAACACTTGGGGTCAACGACCGTGTCGCATTGGCAGAAGCCGAGCGGATCATGCGCGCCCGGATCAATGAAGTACAAATGCGCAATGGTGTAACGATTGTCGACCCACAAAACACTTATATTGAAGCGGATGTTAAGATCGGGGCAGATACGACCATCCTGCCGGGAACCATGCTGAAAGGCAATACGACGATTGGTGCCGACTGTACGATTGGCCCTCATTCGGAAATTGTGTCCTGCCAAATTGGCGATGGAACCGTGGTACGGCAATCAGTCGCCCATAATAGTTCAATTGGTTCAAAGGTTAACATTGGCCCATTTGCTCATATTCGTCCGGAGTCAAATATTAATGATGATGTGAAAATCGGCAACTTCGTTGAAATCAAGAAGGCTGTCTTTGGCAAAGGAAGCAAGGCATCGCATCTTAGCTATATCGGTGATGCCGAGGTGGGCAGCGATGTTAATATCGGCTGCGGTTCGATCACCGTGAATTATGATGGTAAAAATAAATTTTTAACAAAAATAGAAGATGAAGTGTTCATTGGCTGTAATTCCAATTTGGTTGCCCCTGTCACGATTGGAAAAGGAGCCTATGTTGCCGCCGGCTCCACGATCACGAAGGACGTACCTGGCAACGCTTTATCAATTGCACGATCACATCAAGTCAATAAAGAAAATTACGTCGATAAGCTTAATTTGAAAAAATAAGCGAATTTAATGGAGGGCCCTCATGTCGAATCAATATTTAGATCCTAATTTAAAAGTGTTTAGTTTAAATTCCAATTTCCCCCTTGCCCAAGAAATTGCTAAGGTCATTGGAGTCGAGCTCGGAAAATGTTCAGTCAACAGATTTAGTGACGGAGAAATTCAAATCAATATTGAAGAAAGTATCCGCGGCTGTGATGTTTTCGTGATCCAATCAACAAGCCAGCCTGTAAATGACAATATTATGGAATTATTAATCATGATTGATGCGTTGAAAAGAGCATCAGCCAAAACGATTAATATTGTCATGCCGTATTATGGCTATGCCCGTCAAGACAGAAAAGCGCGCGCCCGCGAACCTATTACCGCAAAATTGGTGGCCAACCTACTGGAAACAGCCGGGGCAACACGTGTGCTGACCCTTGATTTACATGCGCCGCAGATTCAAGGTTTCTTTGATATTCCGGTTGACCAATTAATGGGTGTTCCGATCCTTTCAGACTACTTCAAGGACAAAGCGTTGGATGGAGATATTGTCATTGTTTCCCCAGACCATGGTGGGGTTACGAGAGCCAGAAAGATGGCCGAGCGCCTTAAAGCGCCAATTGCGATTATTGATAAGCGCCGTCCAAGACCGAATGTGGCTGAAGTTATGAATATCGTCGGTAATATTGAAGGAAAAGTCGCCATTTTAATCGACGACATTATTGATACAGCAGGTACAATTACTCTTGCTGCCAACGCTTTGGTGGAAAATGGGGCAAAAGAAGTGTACGCGTCCTGTACCCACCCAGTGCTATCCGGACCGGCGATTGAGCGGATTCAAAATTCCAAAATCAAAGAGTTGGTTGTAACAAACTCTATTTCGCTTCCGGAAGAGAAGAAAATTGAAAAAATCGTTGGCCTTTCAGTGGCACCGCTCATTGGGGAAGCGATTATCCGCATCCACGAAGAACAATCAGTCAGCACCTTATTTGATTAATAAACACCACCTGAAAAATGTTTAAACCTTCCTGTTTTAGGGCATTTTTATTACAGATGACTAAATAGGAAGGTGATCATAAATGAGTGCTGTTTTACAAGCAACGGAGCGCAAGGAAATTCCTGGCTCGGAGTTAAAAAAAATGAGGAACAATGGCCAGATCCCGGCTGTCGTCTACGGAGCAAAGGTAGAGAACAGGCCGGTGTTTATCAGCTCGGCTGATTTAACCAAAACACTTCGTTCTGTCGGTAGAAATGGCGTGTTTTCGCTCGATATGGACGGCTCAAAACAGGATGTTATTCTATCGGATTATCAAGAGGATGTTATGAAGAAGGAAATCATTCATGTTGATTTTCTAGCGGTTGATAAATCCTCGAAGATTACTGTTGATGTCAGACTGGCGCTAGTCGGATACGCTGCCGGCGTCAAGGACGGTGGAGTCATGCAACAGCCGCTTCATCAACTTTCGGTAACGACGACAGCAGAGAATATACCGCCGCAGATTGAAGTCGACATTACTAATCTGCAAGTGGGCGAGAGCCTCTATGTCAGGGATATTCCGACAATGGGGATGACCATTAACCACGAGGAAAGCGAAGTGGTCGCCTCGATTCTGCCACCTAAAGTTGAAGAGGAAATCAATGCAGGCGAGCAGCAAGAGGGCGGCCATCCAAATGAAGAAGAAGGCAGAGAAACAGAGCCTCAGGGCAAAGAATAGTATATAGACGTAACCTAGTTTGGTTACGTCTTTTATTGCATTATGGAAAATGGGAGAAAACGATGTTTACGAAACTTTTTAAAAAGCGGGCTAAGCAAGAAGAGGAGGGCGGACCACATATGAAGGTGATTGTTGGTTTGGGAAACCCGGGGAAACAGTATGAGCATACACGGCATAACATTGGCTTTGAAGTCGTTGACGAACTGGCCAGCCGTTGGAATGTCCCGCTGAATCAAGCAAAGCATAAAGGGGTATACGGAACCGGTTTTGCCAGCGGGGAAAAGGTCCTACTGCTTAAGCCCCTAACCTATATGAATTTATCCGGGGAGTCCATCCGGGCGGTAATCGATTATTATCAAATAGACTTGGAGAATCTGGTTGTCATCTATGACGACCTTGACTTACCAGTTGGAAAAATCAGGCTGCGTCAGAAGGGAAGTCCCGGCGGCCACAATGGAATAAAGTCAACCGTCCAGCATCTGGGTACACAGGAGTTTAACCGGATCCGAATCGGAATCGACCGGCCTAATCCGCCGGGTATGAGTGTTCCTGACTATGTACTTGGCAAATTCCGCCCTGACGAACAGGAGCCGGTAAAAGAAGCGGTATTAAAGAGCGCCGATGCTTGTGAGGCATGGCTAAAAAAGCCATTTTTACAAGTAATGAATGAATATAATCAGTAATGATACGGGCTTATGCTTAATAGACTAAAGGAAAGTAACTTCAAAGCAGGCCGTCATGAATAAGTTCCCTTGCTGCCGTTCATACTAATAATGAATTGCAAACTAGGGAGGGACAGGCGTGGCCATCCATTATCATTGCCGTCATTGTGGCACCAAAATTGGCTCTATAGAGGAAGCATCCATTCATGCGGAGGCACTCGGCCTTCACAAATTATCCGATCAGGAAAGACAGGATATGGTTTCCTATGAGACCACAGGGGATATTAATATTAAGGCGATTTGTGAAGATTGCCAAGAAGCATTGGAACGGAATCCGGATTACCATCAATACGATTTTTTGATCCATTAAGTGCGCTTTGGAATGACTCCAAAGCATTTTTCTGTTTAAAAAATGTAGCAATATAAAAATAAAACTTTTAAGGGAGGAGGAGAAGCCTTGAATGGTTTAAAATCGTTATTTCTGCAGCAGGAAGATGTCCAGTCCGTTCTGGCTGGAATTAACGAAAATTTGCGGGAACAGTTGATATCCGGGTTATCGGGTTCTTCAAGGACTGTTTTTACCGCGGCTATTTACGAAAAATTAAACAGGCCGATTATGCTTGTTACCCATAATCTATTACAAGCACAAAAACTCTATGATGATCTTTCCAATCTAGTAAACGAAACGGAAGTATTTCTTTTTCCGGCAAACGAGTTAATTGCTGCTGAACTCAGTGTTGCCAGTCCGGAATTAAAAGCCCAGCGCATTGACGCACTAAATTACTGGAGTCAGCATAATAAAGGAATTATGATTGTGCCGATTGCCGGGTTGAAAAAAATTCTCCCTCCCAAAACTATCTGGCAGCGATACCAGCTAGCAGTAAAAATGGGGGAAGATTTGGAGATTGAGACATTCCTGAAAACATTGGTCAACATGGGCTATGTTCGCGGTGAAATGGTGACGACTCCCGGTGAGTTTAGTGTAAGAGGCGGTATTATCGATATTTACCCACTTACTGAAGAAAACCCGTTAAGAATAGAGCTGTTTGATACTGAAATCGATTCAATCCGTTATTTCTCACTCGAAGACCAGCGTTCAAAAGGAAAGGTGACAGAAGCTGTCATTGGCCCTGCAACAGAATTCCTGCTTGAGCCGGAAAATTATCGCCAGATGGCTGCCAGATTGGAAGGCGGCTTGGCTAAAAGCTTAAAAAAATTAAAGGACGACAAGGCCAAGCTGCAGCTTACACAAAATATCAGTCATGAACTGGAACAATTTAAAAATGGCCAGAAGCCGGATGAAGTCTACAAATACCTGTCCTTAGCCTATGAATCGCCTAGCAGTCTACTAGACTATCTGCCTAAAGACGGCTTGGTGTTTATTGATGAAATCAGCCGGGTCCATGAAATGAATGAATCGCTAGTAAAAGAGGAGGCGGAATGGTATACCGCCTTGCTTGGCGAAGGGAAGATCATCCATGATTTGCATATTTCCCATGACCTGCAGGCGTTTTTAATTAAAAAGGAGTTTCCGATTATCTATATGTCGTTGTTCTTGCGGCATGTAGCCAATACCAATCCTCAGAACATCATTAATGTTTCCTGCAAGCCGATGCAGAACTTCCACGGACAAATGCATCTGCTAAAAGCGGAGATTGACAGATGGAAAAAAAGCAATTATTGTATTCTATTTTTAGGGCCGGACGAGGAAAGAGTCAAAAAGCTGGAACGTGTTCTAGAAGATTATGAAGTAGATGCCAGTGTCATCACCGACGATCAGAAGCCGCTGCCAGGCAGAACTCAGATTATGAAAGGAAGCCTGCAAACCGGTTTTGAGCTGTCAATTCAAAAAATTGCCGTCATTACTGAGGAAGAGCTGTTTAATAAGCGAGTGAAAAAGTCCTCCAGCCGGCAAAAGCTCTCCAATGCCGAACGGATTAAGAGCTATTCAGAGCTAAAAACAGGCGATTATGTTGTCCATGTTAATCATGGAATTGGAAAATATTTAGGAATTGAAACCCTGGTCATTAACGGAATACATAAGGATTACCTTCATATCCGCTACCAGGGGACAGATAAGCTTTATGTGCCGGTTGAACAAATTGACCTGGTCCAGAAATATGTTGGTTCTGAGGGGAAAGAGCCGAAAATCTATAAGCTTGGCGGCAGTGATTGGAAGAAGGTCAAGACAAAGGTCCAATCATCAGTTGAAGATATTGCCGACGACCTTATTAAGCTTTATGCCGAAAGGGAGGCGGCAGTCGGTTATGCATTCTCGCCGGACGGTGACATGCAGCGGGAATTTGAAACCTCATTCGCCTACCGTGAAACGGAAGACCAGCTTCGTTCCATCCATGAAATCAAAAAGGATATGGAACAGCCGCGGCCGATGGATCGTTTGCTTTGCGGCGATGTTGGCTATGGAAAAACAGAGGTGGCAATCCGGGCGGCGTTTAAAGCGATTGCTGACGGCAAGCAGGTTGCCTTCTTGGTGCCGACAACGATTTTGGCCCAGCAGCACTACGAGACCATCCGCGAGAGATTTCAAGACTTTCCAATAAATATCGGTATGTTAAGCAGATTTCGGACGAAAAAGCAGCAAACCGAAACTATAAAAGGCTTAAAGGCCGGGACGGTTGATATTGTCGTCGGAACGCATCGGCTGTTGTCCAAGGACATTGTTTACCATGATTTGGGCCTCTTAATTATCGATGAGGAGCAGCGGTTTGGCGTTACCCACAAGGAAAAAATTAAAAGATTAAAGACGAATATTGATGTGTTAACTTTGACCGCAACGCCAATACCGAGAACGCTGCATATGTCGATGCTTGGGGTCCGTGATTTATCGGTCATAGAGACACCACCGGAAAACCGTTTCCCGGTGCAAACCTATGTGGTGGAATACAATGGAAGCCTTGTCAGAGAGGCGATTGAGCGGGAGCTTGCCCGCGACGGACAAGTCTACTTCCTATATAACCGTGTTGAGGATATTGAGCGCAAGGCAGAAGAAATCCGCATGCTTGTGCCGGACGCACGGGTAACCTATGCTCACGGCCAAATGACAGAAAATGAATTGGAGTCGGTGATGCTCAGCTTTCTCGCTGGCGAATCCGATGTGTTGGTGAGCACGACGATTATTGAGACAGGTGTCGATATTCCTAACGTCAATACATTGATTGTCCACGATGCCGACCGCATGGGTCTTTCTCAGCTGTATCAGCTTCGCGGCCGTGTCGGCAGGTCAAATCGTGTCGCCTATGCGTATTTTACTTATCGCAAGGACAAAGTGTTAACGGAAGTGGCTGAAAAACGCCTTGAAACCATCAAGGAGTTTACCGAGTTAGGCTCAGGCTTTAAAATCGCCATGCGGGACCTGTCAATCAGAGGAGCGGGCAATTTATTGGGCGCTCAGCAGCATGGCTTTATCGATTCGGTCGGATTTGACCTTTATTCGCAAATGCTTAAGGAAGCGATTGAGGAGCGTAAGGGCGACCTTAAGGCGGCACCCAAGCCAACGGTTGAAATCGATCTGGAAATTGATGCCTACATTCCTGATTCCTATATTAAAGATGGCCATCAAAAAATTGAAATGTATAAGCGGTTCAGAGGTGCGCAGACGCTCGAAGATATTGAAGAATTGGAGGCAGAAATGCTAGACCGGTTTGGCGAGTATCCTGATGAGGTCGCCTATTTGTTCCAAATTGCCGAGATGAAGGTATTTGCAATCAATAATGGCGTCGAACAAATTAAACAGGTTAAGCAGGATGTGACAATTCTATTGGATGAGGCCGTAACCAACACGCTTGATGGAAGTAAGCTTTTCCACTTAGGCAGCAAGTTTGGCCGTGCGGTCACCCCTGGCATGGAGGGGAAAAAATTAAAAATGGTTATTAAAACGAAGGACTTCGACACCTCCGCTTGGCTCAATATCATTTTTGAAATGGTTAAAGGCATTCCATTGGCGAAAAAAGAGCAAGGTAATCCAGTGAACTAATTTTTAAATAAAGAAGGAGCCTCACTTTCCAACGTTCCGGAATTGGCAGCAGTTCCTGAATATGTGAAAAAAATGTGACGTTTGTGTATAGAACTTTCCAGTTGAAAGATACTAAGTTCAAAGTTGGCAGTGATTACAAAAATCACTAACCAAGTTCAAAAATCATCAGATGAAAGTGAGGCAACATTGGATGAAAGCAACTGGAATAGTTCGTCGAATCGATGATTTGGGTCGTGTTGTAATTCCTAAAGAAATACGCAGAACCCTGCGTATCCGTGAAGGGGATCCGTTAGAGATCTTTGTTGACCGGGATGGGGAAGTCATTTTAAAGAAGTATTCACCAATCAGCGAGTTAAGCGATTTTGCCAAGGAATATGCTGAAGCCCTATTTGACAGCCTCGGTAATCCTGTTCTGATTTGTGATAGAGATGCTTACATTGCAGTTGCAGGTGGATCAAAAAAGGATTATTTAAATAAAAATATTAGTGAATTAGTTGAAAAAACGATGGAAGATCGCAATTCAGTGCTCATTACCCAGCAAGGCGATGTCGCCTTGGTGGAAGGCAATGATGAGACGGTGACATCTTACACAATTGGACCGATTATCGCAAATGGTGACCCAATTGGAGCGGTGATTATTTTTTCAAAAGAGGGAACACTTGGAGAAGTCGAACAAAAGGCCGTAGAAACAGCAGCAGGCTTCCTTGCCCGACAAATGGAGCAGTAATTTTACTAAAAAGGCAGCCCTGGCTGCCTTTTTTAATGCTATAATTGAAGGCGCTTATGCGTTCTTAAGGCAGGTGAACTATGTGAACCCTTCAAAGGCTTTGTTTAAAGGGGCCTTTATTTTAACTATTGCTGCAATCATTACGAAGATTTTAAGTGCCTTTTACCGGATCCCCTTTCAAAATATCGTGGGTGATATCGGTTTTTACATATACCAGCAAGTGTATCCGTTTTATGGAATGGCGGTCGTACTGTCAACAACAGGCTTTCCGGTTGTGATCTCCAAGCTTTATGCGGAACAAAAGGAAAATGGGGAAGTCGAGAAATCCCGTCTGCTGCTATTTGTATCATTCCTATACTTACAACTATTTGGCCTAATCTGCTTTCTGGTCCTTTATTTTGGGGCAGACCTAATCGCCAGATGGATGCACGACCCCGACCTTTCAGTTTTAATTAGGGTCGTCTCGATCGTCTTTTTAACATTTCCGTTTATGGCCACGCTGCGCGGGTTTTACCAGGGAATTGGCGATATGATGCCAACTGCCTTATCACAAGTAGGCGAGCAGACCGTCCGGGTGTTGACGATTCTGTTTCTTTCCTATCTGCTGATGCAAAAGGGTGTCTCCTTATACCTTGTCGGCGGGGGAGCGATGTTTGGTTCCATTACCGGAACCATCGTTTCCGGAATCATTTTGTTTATGTTTATATGGATTCGTAAAGAATGGAGAATAATAGCGCCGGGGTATGGGCTTCTTCGAAAGGGCAGACCATGGATAACGCCGATTGTAAAAGCGCTCACCTTTCATGGCCTAGCGATTTGCATCAGCGGGATGCTGATGATATTTATCCAATTGGCCGACTCGTTAAATCTATATTCATTGCTTGTAAAATCAGGTATCGGACCGGACCCGGCCAAAACCCTAAAAGGGATCTATGACCGGGGGCAGCCGTTAATTCAATTGGGAACGGTTGTGGCATCATCGATATCCCTTACGCTTGTACCGCTAATTACTCGTGATCGTATGGCAGCCAGGCCAGAATTTTTATATCATAAAATCCAGCTGGCAATTAAAGTAAGCCTCGTTATTGGACTCGGTGCCGCTTTCGGGCTGGCGGCAATTATCAATCCGACCAATATCATGCTGTTCGAGAATGACCTTGGCTCCTCAGTTTTGGGCGTTCTCAGTTTTGTTATTTTGTTTACATCGATTATTTCTATTGCAATGGCAGTTTTGCAGGGACTGGGAAGCCTCATGGCCCCAGCATTGGCGACGGTAAGTCTGTTCCCAGTCAAATACATGTTGAATATGGTGTTGGTTCCTGTGTATGGAACAATGGGAGCTGCGATTTCAACACTTATTTCATTAGGTATTGTCACCATCATTTTGTTATTAAAATTAAAAAAAATGGTTCCCATTTCCTTGGTGCCATTGAGGTTTTTAGCAACCGTTTCTGTTGCTGCTTTGGCGATGATTTTATCTTTAAAAGGCTATTTTCTCTTAATTGATAACCTGGCTGGCTCGCTTGCTGGCAGCCGGACAGGAGCAGCGCTGCAAGCGTTATCGGCTGTAGGCTTTGGCGTACTTGTCTTTAGCTTCATTGTGATTAGAGGAAAAGTATTCAGAGAAGATGAGCTGGCACTTTTTCCGTTTGGCAGTAAATTCATCTATTTAATGGCTCGAAAGGATCGGAATTAATATGGCTAAAAAAATTGAGATTGTTGGTTTGGGTGCCGGAGACTTGGAGCAACTGCAAGTCGGTGTTTATCGAAAATTAATCAAGGCTGACCATGTCTACTTAAGAACAAAAGAGCATCCCGTTGTAGCAGAGTTGGCCCATGAAGGAATGACATTTACTTCGTTTGATGATGTTTATGAACAGCATGATCAATTTGATGAGGTTTATGAGGAAATTGCCACGATCCTGCTCGAAAAGGCGGGCACCGAAAACGTCATCTATGCAGTGCCGGGTCATCCGCTTGTGGCAGAGCGCACGGTCCAGCTTCTGTTTGAAAAAGGGCCAACGGCGGGAGTGAATATTGTTGTAGGCGGCGGGCAAAGCTTTATTGACGCGACCTTTGCATCCTTAAGAATCGATCCGATCGACGGATTTCAGCTGTTGGATGGCACCTCGATTCACGCTGGCGAACTTCAAATGGACCAGCATATTATCATCAGCCAGGTATATGATCAGTTTGTTGCCTCCGATGTCAAATTAACGCTAATGGAGAGATATCCAGATGACTACGAGGTTTGGATTGTCACAGCAGCCGGCAGCAAACAGGAAGTCATCGAGAAGGTGCCACTATATGAATTGGACCGCAATATATCAATTAATAATCTGACCTCTGTGTATGTTCCACCTGTAAAGGATGAGGAAATCCTTTGGAAAACCTTTGCAAAGCTGCGAGCTATTATTGCTGAGTTAAGAGGGCCGAATGGCTGCCCGTGGGATAAGGAGCAAACCCATGAATCATTAAAAAGATATTTAATCGAAGAAACCTATGAAGCGATTGAAGCAATCAACGAAGGCGATATTGACCATTTGATCGAAGAACTTGGGGATGTTTTGCTTCAGGTGATGCTTCATGCACAAATTGGCGAGGATGATGGTTATTTTTCTATCGATGATGTGATTGAAGGGCTGTCGGCAAAAATGGTCCGCCGCCATCCGCATGTATTTGGGGAAGGCAAGGCGGCAAATGCCGAGGAGGTTGTTCAAAATTGGCAGCAGATTAAGGTGCAAGAAAAAGGCGGAAGTCATGTGCAAAACTCGCTGCTTGACGGTGTTTCCAAAGCACTTCCTAATTTGCTGAGAGCCTATGAGTTGCAAAAGAAGGCGGCAAAGGTGGGCTTTGACTGGCAGGAAATTACCCCGGCTTTGGAGAAAGTGAAAGAAGAGCTGGAGGAATTCACTGCTGAATTAAATGAAACCGACGGAAGCATGGACCGGGCGGGAAAGGAATTCGGCGACTTATTATTTGCATTTGTCAATGTGGCAAGGTTCCTTAAAATTCATCCGGAAGAGGCACTTTTTCAAACAAACGAAAAATTTGTTCGCCGGTTTCACTACATTGAACAACAGGTAAATAAGAGTGGCAAGGACTTTGCTGACTATACGCTTGAAGAGCTCGACCATTATTGGGATGAAGCAAAACAAAAAGGATTATAGATTGGGGGAGAACAGAAGATGCGTTTGGATAAGTTTTTAAAAGTCTCAAGATTAATTAAACGCAGAACCTTAGCCAAAGAGGTTTCCGACCAAGGCCGGATTGAGCTTAACGGCAAAGAGGCCAAGGCCAGCTCAACGGTGAAAGTGGGCGATGAACTGACACTTAGGCTTGGACAAAGGAAAGTCACCGTCAGAATCGAGCGGATTCAGGAAACGACCCGCAAGGAAGAAGCGGCGGAAATGTACACGATCGTTAAAGAGGAAAAGGTAAGTTATTCAGACGAAGGTTTATAGTAAAGCTCGTTCTATTTTTCTTGTCCCTAACATAAAAATGTTGTAGCGAGACAAATGATTGTGGGGGATGAGAATGAGCCAACAATATTACGATAATCATTCAACGAAAAGTAATATTCCAGACCATGATGTAATGATGAGAGGAAGAAAGCTTCTTGATATTACCGGCGTAAAGCAGGTGGAAAGCTTTGATAATGAGGAATTTTTGTTGGAGACATCAATGGGATTTTTGGCCATTAAAGGGCAAAATTTGCAAATGAAGAATCTCGACGTCGAAAAAGGGATCGTGTCGATTAAAGGGAAAATCTTTGATCTCGTCTACTTGGATGAACATCACGGGGAGAAAGCTAAAGGGTTCTTTAGCAAGTTGTTCCGATGACCCTTTCGACTCAATTTCTCACAATGCTTTCCATGATCGGAATGGGGTCGCTATTTGGGGCCCTTTTTGATACGTATCAAAGATTTTTGGACAGGCCCAAGCGAAAGGCCTGGATTGTATTCGTCAATGATCTGCTGTTTTGGATGATTCAGGCAATGCTTATCTTTTATGCATTGTTTTTAGTCAATAACGGCGAATTAAGGTTTTATATTTTTATTGCCCTTTTGTGCGGGTTTGCCGCCTATCAAAGCTTGTTGAAAACAACGTACCTTAGGCTGCTGGAGCTAGCCATCAGGACGGTCATTTCGTTGGCGCGATTTATTAAAAGGACTTTTATGATGCTTATTTACAAACCGATTGTCGGTTTAATTCAGCTAGTTATTGTCATCGTTATGACCGTTGGCAAGGGACTGTTATCCCTGGCAAAATTTATTTGGAGTGTTATCCTATATATAATTAGGTTGATTTTTGGCATTGTAAAACAGATTTTGCTAATATTGTGGAAACTTTTGCCGAAAAGCCTTAAAAAATCCGTCGAGAAGTTATATAATAAAACGGCAGGAAAATTTAAGGCAATCTGGAATTATATAAACAAGTGGATTGAAAAGTGGAAAAAAACAAAAGAGTAAGGTAGGGTATGGGAAATGGGAGCTGAACGTCAAAAAAATGTATCCAGAATCCAAACGCCGTATATCAAACAGCAGGAATATGCGGAAATCGCTTCAGCCAGGAAACGGAAGCTGTTACTTAGACGGCTGTCCTTGTTTTTTGTGTTTGCTGCTTTCCTGTCTTATTTGTTGATTTCCAGCCTGATTTCCCAAAATGCCAAGCTTGAGGCAAAAATGGCCGAGCATGAGAAGCTTAAAATCGAGCTCGCCCAACTGAAAAAGCAGGAAGATATTTTAAACGAAAATATCATAAAATTAAACGATGACGAGTATATTGCCAAGCTGGCCAGGAAAGAATACTTTTTCTCGGAGAAAAACGAAATTATCTTTAATATTCCTGAAGAAAAGAAGGAAAAATGAACCAATAGGGCGTATTATTGACACTCAAATTTCCCTTTCTGTATAATATATAGTAAGTTTGATTTTTTATATTTTTAAGGAGGAACATTTTTTTTATGTCAATCGAAGTAGGCAGCAAGTTACAAGGAAAGGTGACAGGAATTACAAATTTCGGAGCGTTTGTGGAGCTGCCGGATGGTTCAACAGGACTTGTTCACATCAGTGAGGTTGCTGACAATTATGTAAAAGATATTAATGATCATCTTAAAGTCGGCGACCAAGTTGAGGTCAAGGTTCTTAATGTTGAAAAGGATGGAAAGATTGGACTATCCATTAAAAAGGCCAAAGATAGACCAGAACAACCGGAAAGAGAACGAAAATTTTCAAACCAACGTCCTCGTCAGGGCAGATCGAACGATCGTAATCATTCTAGACCAGAGAACTTTGAAACAAAAATGGCGAAATTTTTAAAGGATAGCGAGGATCGTTTATCTTCCCTAAAGCGGCACACAGAGTCCAAGCGTGGAGGAAGAGGGGCCAGACGGGGTTAACTTGCTGCTGACTTTTACTCGGATAAAGCAGGTATCACTGTACTATCTAATAGATTAAAGACAAGTCATAATGGCTTGTCTTTTTTGTGATTCGATTTTTTTATAAAAATAAACCGGCTACATCGCCGGTTTTTCCCTCAATTCTGTCTAGCTGCAGCCCCTGGTCAAGGCGCTTCCGCTTTTCGTTATAGCGGCGGAGGGGATCGAACCCCCGACCTTACGGGTATGAACCGTACGCTCTAGCCAGCTGAGCTACACCGCCAAATTAGCTAATCAGAATTTATTCCCTAAATTCTGAACGCATAAATTCAACTATGCCTCATGAACCGTCCTAACGGACTCGCCAATCGGCAAGTTTTCATTTAAAAACACAAATAATATAATACAAACACCGCTATGGAAAGTCAATATAAACTTTAATTTACACAAGGAAACGTCATCTATTCGGGATAGGTACTATTATTTGGATGAATATAGTGAAAACAGTCGAACGATTTTTTTAACTTGTTCACTAATTTGACAAACTTTTAAATCTATCAACTCTATAATAGTTTTCAACTAAAACTATCAGGGAGTGAGAAAAAATGGAGAAGCCAAACGCAAGTTTAGTAGAGCCGATCGGAGAAGTAAACCTTCACTCTCCAAAGTGGAATTTTGGAAATGGGTTAAAAAAATTTCAATTTATGCTGGAATCCTTTTTTATCAAAAAAGGGATCCTTTTATTAATTGTCGGCTTTCTGTTAGGACGGGCGTTAATCCTGGCAAAGCTGGCCCCGTTTAGTCTGCCTTTTTTTGCAGCGGTTTATTTAATTAAACGGGACCGGGCACCAATCGCTTTAATCGGGCTCATTTCGGGTGCGGCCACCCTATCGCTGGCAAACGCCGCCCTAACCTTCATCATTACCGTTTGCTTTATCATTATCTATCGAATCAGCCAAAAATGGATTGATAATGAAATGAAGGCACTGCCATTTTTTGTCGGAAGTATCTTGGGGCTAGGAAAACTGGCGGAATCCTATTATTTTTCGGACCAGCTTACAATCTACGACGGGATGATGGTCGGTGTCCAGGCAAGTCTCGCCTTTATCCTCACGCTGATTTTCCTACAAAGCATTCCGCTGCTAACCTTCAATAAACGCAGACAATTGCTAAAAACCGAGGAAATAGTCTGCCTGATTATTATGCTCGCTTCCATCATGACGGGAACCATTGGCTGGAAAGTCTATGACCTATCAGTGGAGCATATTTTATCCCGTTACCTTGTGTTAATATTTTCGTTTATTGCCGGAGCGACCATCGGGTCGACCGTGGGGGTCGTGACCGGGTTGATTTTCAGTCTAGCCAGTGTCTCTAGTTTTTATCATATGAGCTTGCTGGCTTTTTCAGGGGTATTAGGCGGATTGATGAAGGAAGGGAAAAAAATCGGGGTGTCTATCGGTTTGTTTATTGCCACACTATTAATCGCCATGTACGGGGAAGGCGGCGGCTCTATTAAGCTGACAATACTCGAATCGGCTGCTGCCATTTCTCTATTTTTATTGACTCCGCAAATGCTAACATCGAGATTGGCCAAATATATTCCCGGCACGCCGGAGCATACAGCCGAACAGCAAAAATATATGCGAAAAATGCGCGATGTGACTGCGCAGCGGGTTTCCCAGTTTTCCAGTGTCTTTCATGCCTTGTCCAAAAGCTTTTCCCAGCTTGATAGAGAAGAGCTGGACGGTGAAGAGAGCATTCGCGAAATGGATTACTTTATGAGCCATGTGACCGAAAAGACATGCCAAACCTGCTTTAAGAAGGAACAATGCTGGGCGAAGAATTTTAGTACAACCTATGCCTATTTGGAGGAAATTATTCATGAAATGGACCAAAATGATGGAAATGTTTCCTTAAAACTGGCTCGAGAATGGGAAAAGCTATGTACCCGTTCCAAAAAGGTCTATGAAACGATTGGCACAGAGTTGACCTTCTATCAAGCCAATCAAAAATTGAAGAAAAAGGTTCAAGAGAGCCGGAATCTGGTAGCCGACCAGTTGATGGGCGTCTCCGAGGTGATGGATAACTTCGCCAAGGAAATTCAGCGTGAACGCGAAAACTATTACAAACAGGAAGAACAAATTATGGAAGCAATGCAGGGGTTTGGCATTCATATTGAGCAGGTTGAAATCTACAGCCTTGAACCGGGCAATGTCGATATTGAGATGTCCATCCCATATTGCAACGGCCGAGGTGAGTGTGAGAAATTGATTGCTCCGATGCTGTCCGATATTCTAGGTGAAACGATTTTGGTGAACAGGGAGGAATGCGCCGCCTATCCAAACGGATATTGTCACGTCGTATTCAGGTCCTCAAAGGCATATACCGTTGAAACAGGAGTGGCCCATGCCGCTAAAGATGGGGGGCTTGTATCTGGTGACAGTCATTCAACGATTGAGCTCGGACTCGGCAAGTTTGCGATAGCGATCAGCGATGGCATGGGCAATGGCGAACGAGCCCATTATGAAAGCAAGGAGACATTAAAGCTCTTGCAAAAGATTCTACAATCGGGAATTGAGGAACAAATCGCGATTAAATCGGTTAACTCGATTCTTTCTTTAAGGACGACGGACGAAATTTTCTCCACCCTGGACCTGGCGATGATTGACTTAAAAAATGCCTCAGCAAAATTCCTGAAGATCGGCTCCACCCCAAGCTTCATTAAACGGGGCAAAAAGGTAATCAAGATTCAAGCCAGTAATTTGCCGATGGGAATTCTTCAGGATTTCGAGGTTGACGTTGTCAGCGAGCAGTTAAAGGCAGGAGACCTGTTAATCATGATGAGCGATGGGATATTTGAGGGTCCAAAACATGTAGAAAACTACGATTTATGGATGAAACGCAAAATTCTTGAATTGGAAACGGACGACCCGCAGGATATTGCTGACTTAATTCTCGAGGAAGTGATCCGCTCGAAAGGGGAAGTGATTGATGACGATATGACCATCATGGTTGCGAAAATCAAACATAATACCCCAAAGTGGGCCTCCATCCCCATGCAAAAATTAAAGAAGCGCGCCTAACCGATTATTTTAACCAGCTGAAGTATGAAATATGTATAAATACCCTCCACTCGGTCGAAAATGATAGCTAATAAGATAAGTGGAGGGAGATCGTTATGTATACAGGGAAAATCCGCCAGATTCTTCTTATAACCGATGGCTGTTCAAATCAGGGAGAGGATCCAATTGCGATTGCCGCCCTAGCAAGGGAGCAAGGGGTAACCGTAAACGTCATCGGTGTAATGGAGCAAGATGTGATTGATGAAAAAGGAATGACGGAAATCGAAGGTATTGCCATGTCAGGCGGCGGGGTCAGTCAGATTGTCTATGCCCAGCAGTTGTCACAGACAGTGCAAATGGTTACAAGAAAAGCGATGAATCAAACCATCCAAGGGGTCGTCAATCGGGAATTGCAGCAAATTTTAGGACGCTCGAAAACAATGGAGGACCTGCCGCCGGAAAAACGGGGCGAGGTCATGGAGGTTGTCGATGAACTAGGAGAAACTGTCGAACTGGAGGTGTTGATTCTTGTCGACACCAGCGCCAGCATGAAACATAAGCTTCCGACCGTGAAAGAAGCACTGTTTGACCTTTCTTTAAGCTTGAATGCACGTACAGGGGAAAATCAGTTCTCTGTTTACGTATTTCCCGGGAAAAGGAATGATGTCGAAAAATTGCTCGATTGGACGCCAAACCTGCAAAATTTGACAAGCGTGTTTTCCAAGCTGTCGACGGGAGGAATAACCCCCACCGGCCCGGCACTCAGGACGGCCTTATCCTCATTTAATCAAAAACCATCATTAAGGAGCTTGCTGGCAAGTGATGATGAATCATACTTGGAAGACTCAGTATAGGATTAGTCCCGGAACCGTTATAAAAGGGAAATGGCATTCTAAGCAATATGTGATTATAAAGGAACTGGGATTTGGCGCCAATGGAGTGGTCTACCTTGCCAAGCATAACGATACTCAGATAGCGTTGAAGATGAGCGATAACAGTATGTCGATTACCTCTGAGGTAAATGTGTTAAAATCCTTTGCGAAGGTCCAGGGGCCCCCAACCCTCGGGCCTTCTTTGTTTGACGTGGACGATTGGCACAGCAGCTATGGCCGTCTGTCCTATTATGCGATGGAATATATCCACGGTCCCGATTTGCTCGCATTTATTCAGAAAAAAGGAAAAGCGTGGGTGCCGGTGTTATTTTTGCAACTGCTTAGCGATTTGGACAAACTCCATGAAAATGGCTGGGTGTTTGGCGATTTGAAACCGGAGAACCTGATTGTCACCGGTCCCCCGCCGACAATCAGATGCATCGATGTGGGCGGTACGACGATTCAAGGGCGGGCGATCAAAGAGTTCACCGAGTTTTACGATCGTGGCTATTGGGGATTGGGCTCGCGGAAAGCTGATCGAGGCTATGATTTATTTGCAGTGGCGATGATGATGATTAATACCGCCTATCCTCAAAGGCTCACGAAGACAACAGGCGGGTTGGCTCAGTTAAAAGAAGCAATCAGGCAAAAGCCAGAGCTGAAACGATTTGAAAAAGTCATTTTAAAAGCACTCCAGGGCCATTATCAGACAGCAGGGCAAATGAGAGTCGATTTATTGGCTGCAATGAGTGACCAAAAAAATTCACATAACAGTACCAAAACTGCAGGTGTGTCTACTGCGGGGTCGAAGCGTCCGGCAATGCAGCAAGCTGCGGGAGGCGGACCGATGTCAAGGCAGCAATATCGGAAAAAGAAGAAAAAAAGCGGCTGGATGGAATTTTTCTTTATCAGCATCGTTCTTTGCGTCCTATATAGCATGTACATTTTTTTAAAATTGCTATAAACGTTGAAACTTATTTTGCTTTCATTCGTATGAATGGAAACACCTAATGGTTAATTAAAATTCTTCAATTGGCAAGCCTATGTTTTGATAGTAATTTAACATAAGTGGTATTCTAAGTAGAAAGACGGAAGCAACACGGTATGGACTGTGTGCTTTCGCCTGATATTCGAACTTTGTAGCAAGCAGGGTGTAATGATATGTTGGAAGTGAAGGTTGAGGCCTTTCTCAAACGCCGTTCGTTCAAGCTGGAAAATAAAAAAATCGTTGTTGGGGTTTCGGGAGGGCCTGACTCTTTGGCACTGCTTCACTACCTAAACCAAACTAAAGAAAAAAGACATCTGACCATTATCGTGGCCCATGTCGACCATATGTTTCGCGGTCAAGAGTCGTTTGAGGACGCTTTGTTTGTTAAGGAATATTGTGAAAAAATAGCGGTCCCTTTTGAGATGGTGCGAATCAATGTCCCGGAAAAAATGAAGGCTGAAGGGAAAAGTTCCCAGTCTGCAGCAAGAGAGGCAAGATATGATTTCTATAGAAAAGTCATGGAGCGTTATCAAGCCCCGTATTTAGCCCTTGGCCATCATGGCGACGATCAGATGGAAACGATGTTGATGCGTTTTACCCGGGGCAGTACAGGGATGGCAAGGGCAGGGATTCCGTTCTCACGCCCCTTTGGCCAAGGAACCATTTTTCGGCCATTTTTGTGTTTAACCAAAAATGAAATTCTTGAGTATTGTGAGAGGCACCGACTTACCCCGAGAATCGACCCGAGCAATAACAAGGACACTTACAGCAGAAACAGGTTCCGTCATAAGGTTCTTCCTTTTTTAAAAAATGAAAACCCTCTTGTTCATGAGCATTTTCAGCGCTTTGGCGAGGAATTGCAAACAGACGAAGCGTTTCTGCAGGAATTAACGATCGAAAAAATGAATACAGTAGTGAAAAACAAAGAAATAGGCAAAATAATCATTGACATTGCTGAATTCCTTGAAATGCCTTTACCTTTACAAAGGAGAGGGATTCAACTAATATTAAACTATCTTTACAAGGAAAAACCGGCCGCTCTTTCCGCTGTACATATTGATCAGATTTTTTACTTAATCAACTATGGCGGACCGTCGGGAGAACTGGATTTACCGGGTGACCTAAAGGTATATCGGTCTTATCGTGAGCTGCTGTTTCAATTTCAGCATCTCAAGGTGGAAAAGTACTCAATCCAACTCAACGGGCCGGGGTCAGTAAACCTCCCAAACGGAGTGCTTACTGCCGAATATTCAAAGGGCAATATTCAAGATACGAAGGCACATACTGCTCTATTTTCTGTAGAGGCGGTCCAATGGCCGCTGATTATTCGTACCAGACAAAGTGGGGACCGAATGACATTAAAAGGGATGACAGGTTCAAAAAAGTTAAAAGATATCTTTATCGACCAAAAGATCCCGATGTATGACCGTGACCTCTGGCCTGTCATTACGGATAGAAACGGAAGCATTCTCTGGCTTCCAGGTTTGAAAAAATCATCATTTGAAGGAATTGAGAAAAAAGAAAAACCATATATACTACTCAAATATGTAGGTAATGATCTTCTAGGGGGCACATTGGATGATGAACCAGGATATTGAAAAGGTGTTAGTTTCGGAAGAAGAAATTCAGGAAAAGATAAGGGAACTGGCCACACAATTAACAGAGGAATATAAGGACCGCTTTCCACTGGCCATCGGTGTCCTTAAAGGCGCAATGCCGTTTATGGCGGATTTGCTGAAACGCATGGATTGCTATTTGGAAATGGATTTCATGGATGTATCAAGCTATGGAACCGCGTTAAAATCTTCCGGAGAAGTGAAGATTCTAAAGGATTTGGATACCTCTGTCGAAGGACGGGATATCCTGATTATCGAGGATATCATCGATAGCGGGTTAACCCTAAGCTACTTGGTGGATTTATTCCGCTACCGTAAGGCCAAATCAATTAAAATCGTCACGCTGCTCGATAAGCCAAGCGGCAGGAAAAGCCAAATCAAAGCGGATTATGTCGGTTTTATCGTACCGGATGAGTTTGTTGTTGGGTATGGCCTGGATTACATCGAAAAATACCGGAACCTTCCATATATCGGGGTATTGAAACCCGAAGTATACAGCAATAATCAATAACCTAATTCAGGTTTTCCGATAATGCTAAACGTCCCGGTCACCAAGGGCTATTCCTTGAATTAACAAGATTTTCTATGATACTATTTAATGTAGTTTTTACCCGCGGGAGGAGGTAAGAGATGAATCGGATTTTCCGTAATACCATCTTTTATTTATTGATATTTTTAGTCATTATAGGTGTAGTCAGTTTCTTTAACGGAAACAATGAGCCAACCGACCAAATCTCATACGACAAGTTTGTTGAACAATTGGAAAGTGGCGAAGTTAAGTCATTTACAATGCAGCCGGAACGGGGCGTGTTTGAGATACGCGGTGAGCTGGAAGCAAATAGTAAGAAATTCATCACTTATATACCAAACGGGGAGAAGATCCTTGACACCGTTCAAAATTCCGATGCAAAAGTGGACGTTATGCCTGCAAAAGAAACGAGCGGCTGGGTTACCTTCTTCACATCGATTATTCCGTTTGTGATTATCTTTATTTTATTTTTCTTCTTGCTTAACCAGGCGCAAGGCGGCGGCAGCCGGGTGATGAACTTCGGCAAGTCCAAAGCAAGGCTCTATAACGATGACAAGAAAAAAGTCCGTTTCAGAGATGTCGCCGGTGCAGATGAAGAAAAGGCCGAATTGGTCGAAGTGGTTGAGTTTCTAAAAGACCCGCGGAAATTTGCTGAACTTGGCGCACGTATCCCTAAAGGCGTTCTGTTAGTCGGACCTCCGGGTACCGGTAAAACATTATTGGCCCGTGCTGTTGCCGGTGAGGCAGGCGTACCGTTCTTCTCGATCAGCGGATCTGATTTCGTTGAAATGTTTGTCGGGGTCGGTGCATCCCGTGTCCGTGACTTGTTTGAAAATGCAAAGAAAAATGCTCCATGTATCATCTTTATCGATGAAATTGATGCCGTAGGGCGCCAGCGTGGTGCCGGTCTTGGCGGCGGACATGATGAGCGTGAGCAGACACTGAACCAGTTGTTAGTTGAAATGGATGGATTCGGAGCCAATGAAGGAATCATTATCATTGCTGCGACAAACCGTCCGGATATTTTGGATCCAGCGTTACTCCGTCCGGGGCGTTTTGACCGTCAAATTACCGTTGACCGTCCAGATGTCAATGGCCGCGAGGCGGTCTTAAAAGTACATGCCCGCAATAAGCCATTGGATGAGGCGGTTAATCTGAAAAATATTGCCATGCGTACCCCAGGATTTTCGGGTGCAGACCTTGAGAACCTGTTAAATGAAGCAGCCCTAGTGGCCGCACGACAAAACAAAAAGAAAATTGAAATGGTGGATATTGACGAGGCCACAGACCGTGTGATTGCCGGTCCGGCGAAAAAGAGCCGTGTGATCTCTGAAAAGGAGAGACGGATCGTTGCCTTCCACGAAGGCGGCCATACCGTTATTGGCCTAGTGTTGGATGAAGCGGATATGGTCCATAAGGTAACGATTGTGCCTCGCGGTCAGGCAGGCGGTTATGCTGTCATGCTTCCAAGAGAAGATCGTTATTTCATGACAAAGCCGGAACTGCTTGATAAGATTGTTGGCCTATTAGGCGGACGCGTGGCAGAGGAGATTGTCTTTGGTGAAGTTAGTACTGGGGCACACAATGACTTCCAGCGTGCGACAGGCATTGCCCGCCGCATGGTAACCGAATTCGGAATGAGCGATAAGCTTGGACCGCTGCAGTTCGGTCAACAGTCTGGCGGTCAGGTATTCCTTGGACGTGACCTTCATAATGAACAAAATTATTCTGATGCGATTGCCTATGAAATCGATTTGGAAATACAACGGATTATTAAAGACTCCTACGAACGATGCAGACAGATCCTTACCGAGAATCGCGATAAGCTTGATTTAATTGCGAAAACGCTCCTTGAAGTGGAAACATTAAATGCTGAACAAATTAAGTATTTAATCGATAATGGCCGCTTACCGGAAAATCCGGAGGAACTTAAATCTGTTGTAGTCGACATGAAAAAGGCCGATGATGTGAAAGTAAACATCAATGCAAAAAAGGATGAGAATTCTTCTGAAGAAAGCTCATCAGATGATACAAGCAAATAAATTCAGACGAGAGTGCTTCGTAAATGAAGCACTCTTTTTTTTCGCAATAGGCTATATTATGTTATTATGTTTGCATGTGGAATATGAAAAATCCGATAAAGTGAGTGATAGATGTGATTTTGGTTATTGACGTGGGAAATACTAATATTGTTTTGGGCGTATATGACAATGACGAACTGAAATACCACTGGCGGGTCGAGACAAGCCGCAACCGGACAGAGGATGAGTTCGGGATGAACATCAAGGCGTTATTTGATTTTTCAGGACTGAAATTTACTGATGTAAACGGCATTATTATTTCTTCCGTTGTGCCGCCGATCATGTTTGCGCTGGAAAGAATGTGTCAAAAGTATTTCCACGTAAAACCATTAGTTGTCGGACCTGGAATCAAAACAGGGTTAAATATTAAATATGAGAATCCTCGGGAAGTGGGGGCCGACCGCATCGTCAATGCGATTGCCGCGATTCACGAGTACGGCAGCCCGCTGGTAATCGTCGACTTCGGTACCGCGACAACCTATTGTTATGTAAATGAACATGGCCAATATATGGGCGGCGCGATTGCTCCTGGGATTGGCATCTCGACAGAGGCTTTATATTCAAGGGCGGCTAAATTGCCAAGGATTGAAATCGTCCGCCCTGAAGGGGTAATCGGCAAAAATACAGTGGCAGCGATGCAGGCTGGCATAGTCTATGGATACGTCGGCCAAGTTGAGGGTATTGTCAAACGAATGATGTCTCAAAGCGAAAAAAAACCTACGGTCATTGCTACTGGGGGTCTAGCTAGTTTAATTGCGCAGGAATCAACGGTTATTGATGTTGTTGATCCTTTCCTAACATTAAAAGGGTTACAGCTAATTTATAAACGAAACATGGACAACTTAAGAAACAGCAGCGAGAAAGGGGTTTAATATGAGCGATTATTTAGTAAAAGCACTCGGATTTAACGGCAGCATTCGCGCCTATGCTGTCACTTCAACCGACACAGTCAGCGAAGCGCAGCGGCGCCATCAAACCTGGAGGACCGCATCGGCAGCACTAGGGCGGACATTGACAGCAGGGGTAATGATGGGGGCTATGCTAAAGGGCGACGAAATGCTGACCATTAAAATAAATGGCGGCGGTCCGCTTGGGCCCATTTTGGTCGATGCCAATGCCAAGGGCGAAGTGCGTGGTTATGTCACAAACCCGCAGGTGGATTTTGAAGCTAATGAACATGGCAAGCTCGATGTCCGCCGCGCGGTCGGCACTAATGGTTTGTTAGCGGTGGTAAAGGATATCGGAATGCGTGACTTTTTCTCCGGGCAGGTTCCGCTAGTATCAGGTGAGCTTGGTGAGGATTTCACCTATTATTTTGCGACCTCGGAGCAGACTCCGTCCTCTGTTGGCGTCGGGGTATTGGTCAATCCGGATGATTCCATTTTGGCAGCCGGCGGATTCATCCTTCAAATTATGCCGGGAACAGACGATAAAATTATCACAAAGCTCGAGGAGCGGCTAAAAACGATACCGCCCGTATCAAAACTAGTCGAGCAAGGCTTGACCCCCGAACAATTATTGGCGGAGCTTTTTGGAGATGAGCCTGTAAAAGTCCTTGAAACCCTGCCAGTCAAATTTCAATGCACCTGCTCCAAGCAGCGCTTTGCAGATGCAATTGTCGGACTAGGTGCCCAAGAAATTACCGCCATGATTGAAGAAGACGGCAAGGCCGAGGCCCACTGCCACTTCTGCAACGAAAAATACCAGTTTTCAAAGGAAGAATTGGAAGAGCTAAGAAACGAGGCCAAATAAAAGTTGCGATTAAGGGGAGATCAGGTTGGGGAAGAAGCAGCTTTGGATGGTAATTGCAGGCCTTATTATGCTAAACTGTGTAACCTTTGTCTTTTTTCTATCAAAGTCGGGTGAGGTTGGCGGTGCGGCAGCTGAGGAAGCGGTGGCTACCATCGGAAAAAAGAAAATTACCAGGCAGGATTGGCTTCACGAATTAGAGACACGCTACGGCAAGGATGTCTTAAGGGACCTAATTAATCAGCAGGTCGTTCAGGAAATGGCGAAAAAAGAAAAGATAAAAATATCCGATCAAGAGGTCGAACGGGAATTTCGAATGCTGCAGGCGACCAATCATTCGGTTGGCCCCAATTCCAAGCTTGATGAAAAAAAGTGGAAAGAACAAATCCGCAACAACCTGCTGCTGGAAGAGCTTTTGACAAAGGACGTCAACATTTCCGAGAAAGAAGTCAAAAGCTACTATGATAAAAATAAACATCTATTTGATGTCCCGGAAGCCTATCATGTATCGCATATCCTGGTAAGAACAAAAAAGGAAGCCGACGCGGCCTATAATGAACTGAAACAGGGCTCGAGTTTTTCCGCATTGGCAATGGAGCGGTCCGTTGATGAATTTTCCGCGAATGAAGGCGGCGATCTTGGTTATATTACAGATGGGGACGAGCAGTACCCAAGAATTTATATAGACACGGCGAAAAAGCTAAAAAAGGGCAAATATTCAACGCCGGTTCAGGTGGACAACGCCTATGTACTGCTGAAGCTGGAAGGGAAAATCAGCGGGAAAAAGTATTCCTATGAAGAAGTTAAAAGCCAAATCCGCCGGCAGATTGCCTTGGAACAAATGAAAACCCCAGCCTCTGCCACAACCTTCTGGAAGGAAGCGAAAGTGGACTGGTTTTACGGAAAAACTAAAGACGAAAACTAAAGCACAGATTCCTATTCTGTGTTTTTCTTTATACAAAAAATTCACAAATTTCCTGGGGCAAAATCATTGACAAAACGAGTTTATAACTGGTATTTTGAATATATTAATAAATCCAATAAAATTACTCGGAATAGAGTGAAATGGGGTGCCAACAAATGGTTCGTGTAGCAAATTCAATTACTGATTTAATCGGGCAAACACCGATTGTAAAGCTGAACAGAATTGTCGATGAAAATAGTGCAGAGGTTTACTTAAAGCTTGAATATTTTAACCCAGGCAGCAGCGTAAAAGACAGAATCGGTTTGGCCATGATTGAAGCAGCTGAAGAGCAAGGCCTAATCAAGCCAGGAGTCGATACCATTATTGAGCCAACCAGCGGAAATACTGGAATTGGTTTAGCGATGGTGGCAGCAGCAAAGGGCTACAAAGCCGTGTTTGTTATGCCAGAAACGATGAGCTTAGAAAGACGCAACCTGCTTCGTGCTTACGGTGCCGAGCTTGTGTTAACTCCAGGACCTGAAGGCATGAAGGGAGCAATTGCCCGAGCTGAAAGCTTAGCTGCTGAAAAGGGCTATTTCATGCCGCAACAATTTAAAAACTTTGCAAATCCGGAAGTTCACCGCAGAACAACAGGCAAGGAAATTGTTGAACAAATGGATCAGCTTGACGCATTTGTTTCCGGGATTGGTACGGGCGGAACCATTTCAGGTGCAGGTAGTGTCATTCGCGAGAAATTCCCTAATGCAAAAATTGTTGCAGTGGAGCCAAATGATTCTCCGGTTCTATCGGGCGGCAACCCTGGCCCGCATAAGCTGCAAGGTTTGGGCGCCGGCTTTGTTCCTGATACGTTAAATACAAATATTTATGATGAGATCATTAAAATCACTACCGAAGAAGCGTTCGAAGCATCTCGCCATGCAGCTCGTGAAGAAGGAATTCTTGGCGGCATTTCTTCTGGAGCAGCAATTGCTGCAGCCTTACAGGTAGCGAAGCAATTAGGGAAAGGCAAAAAGGTGTTGGCTATTATCCCTGATAACGGTGAGCGTTATTTAAGTACCCCACTTTACCAATATGATGCAGAGTAATGACTTGTGAAAGGGCGTCGGCCATTGCCGGCACCCTTTTTTTGTATCCAATAATGTTTTTAATGTATGATAAAATAAGTTTAAAATTTTTCGAGGGGGAAATGGGATGAATGCAGCTAATGAACCGGCAATCAAGTGCGGTCCATACACGTTAAATACGAAGAAAAAAACCATTATCATGGGAATCCTCAATGCCACTCCCGATTCCTTTTCAGATGGCGGGCGATTTAATGACATGAATCGCGCTGTTGAACATGCACAGGAAATGGTGGAAAATGGTGCGGATATTATTGATGTCGGGGGTGAATCGACCAGACCGGGCTTTGCTGCCGTTTCTGCCGAGGAAGAGCTGGAACGGGTGATTCCGATCATACAGGCTATTGCGAAGCATGTCAAAGTCCCAATCTCAATTGATACCTATAAAGCGGAAGTGGCTAGACAGGCGATTGCGGCTGGTGCTCACATTATTAATGACATTTGGGGCGCAAAGGCAGATGAGCAAATGGGAGCGGTGGCAGCGGCGGCCAATGTTCCGATTATTCTAATGCACAATCGCCGTGACCGAAATTATAATCTATTTATGAGGGATGTCCTCAATGATTTATATGAAAGCATTGCCATTGTGAAAAATGCAGGAGTGAAGGATGAAAATATCATTCTCGACCCGGGCATCGGTTTTGCTAAGGACTATCAGGAAAACCTGTTGATGATGCAAAATTTGGACAAGCTCGTTAATCTTGGTTATCCGGTTCTTTTGGCTACTTCAAGAAAAACGATGATTGGACAGGCATTAAATCTGCCGGTCAGCGAAAGAATGGAAGGCACAGGGGCCACGATTTGTTACGGAATTCAAAAAGGATGCCAAATGGTACGTGTTCATGATGTCAAAGAAATGAGCAGGATGGCCAAAATGATGGATGCCCTAATGGGGAAAGGTGAACTTGATGGATAAAATATATGTGAATGGAATGCAGTTTTACGGCTACCATGGCGTTTTTCTGGAAGAAACGCGCCTTGGGCAGCGGTTTTCTGTGGATTTATCCGTTTCGCTTGATTTGAAACAAGCGGGGGAAACCGATGAACTGGAGCAAACGGTTAGTTATGCGGAACTATACCAAGTTTGTCAAGAAATTGTCGAAGGCAAGCCGTATAAGCTGGTTGAAGCCGTTGCTGAAAAAATTGCCGCTAATGTGCTGGCGGGATTTCCTTTGATTGCCGAAGTCACGGTGAAGGTAATTAAGCCTGACCCGCCGATTCCCGGTCATTACAAATCAGTAGCTGTAGAAATTACAAGGGGAAGATAAAAGTGGAAAATACAGCACTTATTGCTATTGGCTCCAACATCGGAAACCGTTATGATAATATGATGAATGCCATCAAAATATTGACCGGCACGCCTAATATCCGGTTAGTAAAATGCTCCTCGATTTATGAAACCGACCCAGTCGGTTATGAGGAACAGGATTTATTTTTAAATATGGTAATTGAGGTCAACACAGCTTTAAACGCAATGGAATTGCTTGACAGATGTTTAGAGACTGAGTTGGACCTTGGCAGAAAAAGGGAAATAAGGTGGGGTCCACGGACAATTGACCTTGACATTTTGACCTTTAATCAAGAAAATATTGAAACAGAGAAGCTGGTTGTTCCGCATCCACGAATGTTGGAGCGGGCATTTGTCATGATTCCACTCCATGAAATTAAGTCTGATCTTCGTATCTCGGCGATGGAAAAGCCTCTAGACGCATTAATCAACGAATTACCAGATAAAGAAGGAGTCCGATTATGGAAGCGGAGAAATGGGGAAGACGTATTCGCGCCTATCGAAAGCTAAAAGGGTATACCCAGGAAAGCTTTTCAAAGGAGTTGGGCGTCTCGGTATCGATTTTAGGAGAAATAGAGCGGGGTAATCGTTTGCCTGCGGAGGACTTGCTAAAGAAAATTACCCAAAGCTTAAAAATAAGTATTGATGATTTGGCACCAAAAGAATAGATTTCGAAATACTCCAGGATAGGAGGTTATACAATGCTGAAAATTGGCGATATTGAATTGAAAAATCCTGTTGTCCTGGCGCCGATGGCTGGCGTTTGCAACTCGGCCTTTCGCCTAACGGTCAAGGAATTTGGCGCCGGATTGGTTTGTGCCGAAATGGTCAGCGATAAAGGAATCGTGTTCAAAAACGAAAAAACGATGAATATGCTATATATCGATGAACGTGAAAAGCCGCTAAGCCTGCAAATTTTTGGCGGCGAAAAAGAAACGCTTGTCGAAGCTGCCCGGTTTGTAGATAAAAACACCAACGCCGACATTATCGATATCAATATGGGTTGTCCGGTTCCAAAAATCACAAAATGCGATGCCGGAGCAAAATGGCTGTTGGACCCAAACAAAATCTATGAAATGGTTTCAGCCGTTGTCAACGCGGTTGAAAAACCGGTCACCGTAAAAATGAGGATGGGCTGGGATGAGGACCATATTTACGCGGTGAAAAACGCCCAAATGGTCGAAAAGGCCGGCGGGAAGGCGGTTGCCCTCCATGGCCGTACTCGTGTTCAAATGTACGAAGGAAAGGCGAATTGGGACATTATGCGCGAGGTTAAGCACTCGGTAAACATTCCCGTCATTGGTAACGGTGACGTGCAAACACCTCAAGATGCAAGGCGAATGCTAGATGAAACAGGTGTCGATGGCGTGATGATCGGCCGTGCGGCACTAGGGAACCCTTGGATGATTTACCGTACTGTTCAATACCTTGAGACGGGCAAATTAATGGGGGAACCATCCGTTCGTGAAAAAATCGATGTCTGCATTCTTCACTTGGATCGCCTGATTGCGCTTAAAAATGAAGACATTGCCGTTCGTGAAATGCGCAAGCATACGGCTTGGTACCTAAAAAGCGTCCGCGGTAACGGCAAAGTGCGCAATGCTATTAATGAATGCCGGACTCGCGACGAGCTGGTCTCCCTGCTGACTGACCTTGTCATTGAAGCGGAGGCGGAAGAGGCGAGCCAGGCAATTGTTGGCTAATATTTGACATAGACAGTGTCATTACCTATAATAATTTTGTTTACAATGCAAGCTGCCAGTGGGAAACTGGCAGTTTTTATTTTATTTTAGATGTCTGAATCTCTGAGATTGTGTAAAATAATAGAATGTAAAGACAGGTATTTTACGCAGGTTTTATCCCACATTAACGGGCAGTAAAACCCCCACTGATTGAAGTTTCACTTTATAGCGTTTTACATAATATAGACAGTATTGGAGTTGATTAGTCGTGAATCATGAAGAGTTAAATGACCAATTAAGGGTCAGACGGGAAAAAATGCAAACGATGCGTGAAAATGGGCTTGATCCTTTTGGCAAGCGATTCGACAGTTCCCACAATACCCAAGAACTAGTTGAACAATACAATGAAATGGAAAAAGATGAACTAGAAGCAAAGAACATTTCTGTTACGCTTGCCGGAAGAATTATGACAAAGCGCGGCAAAGGGAAGGCAGGCTTTGCCCATATCCAGGACTTAAAAGGCCAAATCCAGATCTATGTCCGCCAGGATGCAGTTGGTGAGGATCAGTATGGAGTATTTGATTCAGCGGACCTTGGCGATATTGTCGGCGTCCACGGCACTCTATTTAAAACAAAAGTAGGCGAGCTGTCTGTCAAAGTTGAAAACTTTGTATTCTTGACCAAGGCACTACGTCCGCTGCCGGACAAGTTCCACGGCTTAAAGGATGTTGAACAGCGTTATCGCCAACGCTATTTGGATTTAATCATGAGCCAGGAAAGCCGGGAGACGTTTATTACCCGCAGCCGTATCATACAATCCATGCGCCGTTACTTGGATGACCACGGGTACTTGGAAGTGGAAACACCTATGATGCATGCCATTGCCGGCGGTGCTTCTGCTCGTCCGTTTATCACTCACCATAATGCGCTTGATATGGAATTATACATGCGGATCGCCATCGAACTGCATCTAAAGCGGTTGATTGTCGGCGGTCTTGAGAAAGTATATGAAATTGGCCGCGTGTTCCGTAATGAGGGTGTGTCAACCCGTCACAATCCTGAGTTTACAATGATTGAGCTTTATGAGGCGTATGCTGATTACCGCGATATTATGAGTTTGACAGAAAACTTGATTGCTCATATTGCCCAAGAGGTATTAGGAACAACTACGATTCAATATGGAGAATATGAGGTAGACCTTAAGCCGGAATGGAAGAGACTCCATATGGTCGATGCGATCAAGGAATACACTGGTGTTGATTTCTGGAAGGAAATGAGCGTCGAGGAAGCACGACAGCTTGCCAAAGACCATGGCGTTGAAATAACTGATCATATGCTTTATGGCCATATCGTCAATGAATTCTTTGAGCAAAAGGTCGAGGAAAAATTAATCCAGCCAACCTTCATTTATGGCCATCCGGTGGAAATCTCGCCGCTTGCCAAGAAAAATGAAGAAGACCCGCGCTTCACAGATCGTTTTGAATTGTTTATTGTCGCCCGCGAGCATGCCAATGCATTCACGGAGCTAAATGATCCAATTGATCAGCGTGAGCGTTTTGAAGCGCAGCTAAAAGAGCGCGAGCAGGGCAATGATGAGGCCCATATGATGGATGAAGATTTCATCGAAGCGCTGGAGTACGGCATGCCGCCAACAGGAGGCTTGGGAATTGGCATTGACCGTCTAGTAATGTTACTAACCAATTCGCCGTCCATCCGCGATGTATTGTTATTCCCGCTTATGCGTCATAAATAATATTTTTTTAAAAAAGTGCCATTTACCGGCACTTTTTTTTGTATATTTGTGATAAAAAATGCGAAAATTAAAACTTATGATTAATGGAGAAAAAACTATTGCACGAAATTATTAATGGTGGTATATTAATATTCGTTGTTGCGAGACAGATTCTCTCCAACAAAAAGGAATAAAAAAAGTTGTTGACTTTCAGTTGATAACTTGTTATGATAAGAAAGTCGCTTTTACGAGCGAACATGATTGTTCTTTGAAAACTAAACAAACAAAAACGTCAACAATAAAAACATTCATTTCTT
>NZ_LMTJ01000016.1:75585-76350 GCF_001510715.1 Bacillus sp. FJAT-29814 | reverse complement strand
AGATGATCAGGTTGATAGGTCAGAGGTGGAAGCGTGGCGACATGTGGAGCTGACTGATACTAATCGATCGAGGACTTAACCATAGTCTTAAGGCGAACTCGTTTTTACAATACTTCTTCTGCATTATCTAGTTTTGAGGGAATGAAACCTCAATAAATGACAAATTCAAAGCTTAGAATCTCAAATATGAGACAGAATAAGCTTTTTATTTGACTCTAAATGCGGGTGTGGCGGAATCGGCAGACGCGCTAGATTCAGGTTCTAGTGGTAGCAATACCGTATGGGTTCAAGTCCCTTCACCCGCACCAATTTTATAATGCGGAAGTAGTTCAGTGGTAGAACACCACCTTGCCAAGGTGGGGGTCGCGGGTTCGAATCCCGTCTTCCGCTTTCATTTGCCGGGGTGGCGGAACTGGCAGACGCACAGGACTTAAAATCCTGCGGTAGGTGACTACCGTACCGGTTCGATTCCGGTCCTCGGCACCATTTCTCAAACGGGAAATAGCTCAGCTTGGTAGAGCACTACGTTCGGGACGTAGGGGTCGCAGGTTCAAATCCTGTTTTCCCGATAATTCGGGGTCTTAGCTCAGCTGGGAGAGCGCTTGCTTCACATGCAAGAGGCCAGCGGTTTAATTCCGTTAGGCTTCACCAGTACTGAATTTTTTTTATTTGGCGGTGTAGCTCAGCTGGCTAGAGCGTACGGTTCATACCCGTAAGGTCGGGGGTTCGATCCCCTCCGCCGCTACCATAGTTTAATGAATCATT
>NZ_LMTJ01000016.1:20219-75437 GCF_001510715.1 Bacillus sp. FJAT-29814 | reverse complement strand
TCGAATCCCTCTTCCTCCGCCATTTTTTTCTGTATTTGGAGGGGTAGCGAAGTGGCTAAACGCGGCGGACTGTAAATCCGCTCCTTCAGGGTTCGGCGGTTCGAATCCGTCCCCCTCCACCATTTAGGGGCATAGTTTAAAGGTAGAACTAAGGTCTCCAAAACCTTCAGTGTGGGTTCGATTCCTACTGCCCCTGTCCTATAAGAAAACGCCTTTCTCAATATTGAGAAAGGCGTTTTCTTTATGGTCTAAAAAATTTTTTTTAAGCATGCCCCTGGTAGGCAAAACTAAAGCAAAAACACTGGGGGAGTTCCATGCCAGAGCTGCCGGAAATGGAAAATTATAAATCGCTGTTAAATCAAAAGATTGCTGGCCGTCAGATCACCCAAGTTCAAATTAACCGGGAAAAGTCCATCAATGTAAATCCAGAACTTTTTCGAAAAACGGTACTCAATCAAACTTTACTGAATATCGATAGACGAGGCAAACATTTATTGTTCAAGCTTCAAAACGGTCAAGTTCTGCTATTGCATTTAATGTTGGGTGGCTGGATGTATTATGGTACGGAGGCTGATAAGCCGAAGCGAACCATCCAAGTCCGGCTATCCTTTGGCAACGAGCATCTGTATTTTATCGGATTACGTCTCGGTTATCTCCATCTCTTTAGGGAGGTGGAGGCAGCAGAAAAACTTGCTCATTTGGGGCCAGAGCCGCTAAACGCCACATTTTCCGCAGAAGAATTTTCGAAGAGAGTCGCCGCAAAGCACGGCAGGTTAAAAACAACTCTGATTGATCAAGAGTTTATTGCCGGAATCGGTAATTGTTACTCAGCGGAAATATGTTTTCATGCCGGGATCCTGCCAACCAAAGATATTGATGCCATAAGTGAAGCTGAACGTGTCCAATTGTTCCAATCGATTAAACAAGTTCTTCCAGAAGCCATAAAGAATGGAGGGTATATGGACCGCCCTATTTTTAAAGGGGATTTCAAAACCGGGGGTTTTTACAGAGTGCGCAAGGTTTACGATCGTGAGGGGGAAAGCTGTCAGCGCTGCGGGTTCACCATTGTTATGGAGACCATTTCCTCCAGGAAAACCTTTTATTGTCCCAATTGCCAAAAGTAATAAAAATGATCTCGTTTATAAGACGGGATTTTTTTGTAAAAAGAATTTTCAGAATTAATAGTTTACTATTTTATTAAAATTTAATGTTTCCGTTTTTGTATATATGTAATATACTATATACAAATAAGTATAACACATTTAACTATATGTAACATATTTATTGTTTTTAAGGGGGTGTCACTAATAAAACTTAGCAAGCGTCAGGATGAAATCCTCCAGATTGTGAAACAAAATGGACCAATTACTGGGAAAGAAATTGCCGAAAAACTTTCGGTAACGCGTGCGGCATTAAGACCGGATCTTGCCATTTTGACGATGTCAGGCAATTTAGATGCCAGGCCGCGTGTTGGGTATTTTTTTAATGATAAATTGGCAGTCAAACAGAAGGCTAAAAAGTTTATTCAGCAAAAAGTGTCCGATTTTAAGGCGCACCCCATTGTCGTAGAAAAGTCAACATCTGTGTATAATGCGATTGTCCAGCTATTCCTCGAGGATGTAGGGACACTGTATGCGGTCGATTCTGAAGGGGGTTTGGCTGGGGTGATTTCCCGAAAGGATTTGCTGAGGGCCGCTCTTGGAAACAAAAATCTTCAAGAATTGCCTGTAAGTGTGATTATGACACGCATGCCGAATATTATCACGATTCATCCGGATGAAACTTTACTTGAAGCAGCCAAAAAAATGATTAATTATCATGTCGATTCCTTGCCAGTAGTCAAGGAATCAGGAGGCCAAGGCAGTACATATTTGTTGTTGGGGCGGATCACAAAAACAACCATAACAAGGGCATATGTAGAATTTATGGATGAAAATTCAAACTAGGGGAGTTGCTGCGATTTTGGCACAGAAAGAAGTTGTCTATGTGGTTTCTGACTCAGTCGGTGAGACTGCCGAGTTTGTTGTAAAAGCAGTAGCCACACAATTTAATGGCGGGCAAGTGGATATTCGTCGAAATTCCTATGTGGATGATATTGATGATATTGAGGATGTCATCATTTTAGCCAAGCGGGAAAAATCAATTATTGCTTATACAATTGTCATCCCGACATTAAAAGAGTATCTTGATCGACGTGCGGGGGAAGAAGATATTCTTGCAGTCGATTTACTCAGTCCATTGATGAATGCTTTCACTACGAGGTTTAACAAAGAACCCCATCGTCGTCCGGGATTGATGAGAAAATTGGATGAAGAGTATTTCCGGAAAATTGAAGCGATTGAATTTGCCGTTAAATATGACGATGGCCGTGATCCTAGAGGGATTACAAAGGCAGATATCGTCCTTATTGGGGTGTCCCGGACCTCGAAGACACCGCTTTCCATGTATTTGGCACATAAGCGTTTTAAAGTAGCCAACGTTCCATTGGTTCCTGAAGTGCCGCCGCCGGATGAACTGTTTAAAATACCGAGGAAAAATTGTATCGGCCTAATTATTTCTCCGGATAAATTAAATGAAATACGCAAAGAGCGTTTAAAGGCTCTGGGATTGGCTTCACAAGCGAGTTATGCCAGTTTCCAAAGAATACTGGATGAACTCGACCATGCAGAAAAAATTATGAAGCGGGTTGGTTGCCCGGTTATAGATGTATCCAATAAGGCTGTAGAAGAAACAGCAGGCTTAATTCTTGATGTGCTTAAAAAAGAGAGGAGCTTTTAATATTATGGATAAATTTGTTTATTTATTTCATGAAGGTAATGGCAACATGAAAGAACTGCTTGGCGGCAAGGGGGCAAATCTTGCAGAAATGACGAGAATCGGGCTGCCGGTTCCTTATGGATTTACCATTACCACACAGGCTTGTAATGCTTACTATGAATCTGAAAAAACAATTCCAACTTTAGTAGAAAAGCAGACTTTAGAAGCACTTGGCCGCTTAGAAGAAAAAATGGGCAAGAAACTTGGGGACCCAGCAAATCCATTACTAGTATCAGTCCGTTCCGGTTCCGTTTTTTCGATGCCCGGCATGATGGATACCATCTTAAACCTTGGCATGAATGATGAAACGGTAGTCGGTTTGGCAAAATTAACAAATAACGCCCGTTTTGCTTACGACTCCTACCGCAGGTTCATTCAAATGTTCAGCAATGTAGTTTTGGAAATCGACACTTTCTATTTTGAGCAATTTTTGGAAGAAACTCGCGAGCATAAGGGCTATTCCTCCGACCCGGAACTGACTGCTGAAGATTGGAAAGAAGTGATTGTCGGTTACAAGGAAATCGTGAAAAAACATACAAGGAAAGACTTCCCGCAGGATCCGAAAGAGCAGCTATTCCTGGCCATCAATGCCGTATTCAACTCATGGAATAACCAGCGTGCGATTGTCTACCGCCGCTTAAACAAAATTCCTGATCATTTGGGAACAGCGGTTAACGTACAAAGCATGGTATTTGGCAATATGGGCGATGATTCCGGTACTGGTGTGGCATTCACAAGAAATCCGTCAACTGGCGAACATATCCTTTATGGTGAATATTTGATCAATGCTCAAGGGGAAGACGTTGTGGCTGGAATTCGAACACCGCAGCCAATCGCTACTCTTAAGGAAGAAATGCCCGGAGTATTCCAGCAATTTTCCGAAACCTGTAAACGTCTTGAACAGCACTACAAGGAAATGCAAGATATCGAGTTTACAGTCGAGCGCGGCAAGCTGTTCATCCTGCAAACCCGTAACGGCAAACGCACAGCGCAAGCTGCAATTCGGATCGCTGTTGAGATGGTAAAGGAAGGAATTATTGATAAAAAGACCGCACTGATGCGGGTTGACCCAGACCAATTAAATCAGCTGCTTCATCGTCGGATCGATGAAAAAGCCGAAAAAAGAGTGATTGCCAAAGGTCTTCCGGCATCACCAGGTGCAGCTACAGGTCAAGTTGTTTTTGAAGCTGACGAGGCCGAACTGTTAGGAAATGAAGGCAAAAAAGTCATCCTTGTATCTCCTGAAACGACTCCGGATGATATTCACGGAATGGTGGCAGCCCAAGCGATTTTAACTAGTCGGGGCGGCATGACCAGCCATGCTGCAGTTGTTGCACGCGGTATGGGGAAAGCCTGCATTTGCGGATGTGAAGCGATGAAAATCGATATGAAGGCAAAACAATTTACGGTTGGCGATATTGTGGTTAAATATGGTGATATTATTACCATTGATGGTTCCACTGGCGAAATCATGCTTGGTGAAATCCCGATGATTGATCCTGAGCTATCTGATGAATTTCAGCGGCTTTTGGCTTGGGCAGATCAAGAGCGGAAAATTGGCGTTCGTGCTAATGCCGATAATCCGGAGGACGCGAAGAAATCATTTGAATTTGGTGCTGGAGGCATCGGCTTGTGCCGTACCGAGCACATGTTCATGGATCTGAAGCGGATTCCAATTGTGCAAAAAATGATACTAGCAGAAAGCTATAGTGAGAGAATGGAAGCGCTCGAACAGCTTCTACCAATGCAACAAGGCGATTTTGAAGGGATTTTTGAGGAAATGCAGGGACTGCCGGTTACGATTCGCTTGCTCGATCCGCCGCTTCACGAGTTCTTGCCGAATAAGGAAGAGCTTTTAGTTGAAGTAACTAAGCTGCAAATCTTGAATCCTGGATCGGAAGAATTAAAGCAAAAGGAGTTATTGCTGAAGAAGGTTCGTCAATTGGATGAGTTCAACCCGATGCTTGGCCACCGCGGCTGCCGTTTAGGGATGATTTATCCGGAGATTTATGAAATGCAGGCAAAAGCTATTTTCTATGCGGCCGCAAAGCTTGCCGAGAAAGGTGTAGAAGTGCAGCCTGAAATCATGATACCACTTGTCGGCCACGTCAACGAGTTGAAGCAAATGCGCCAGTTGGTAATTGATGCGGCTGTACTCGTACAGGAAGAAACAGGCAGAAAATTCGATTACACAATTGGCACGATGATTGAAATCCCGCGTGCTGCTTTGACTGCAGACCAAATTGCCGAGGAAGCCGATTTCTTCTCATTTGGAACAAATGATCTGACCCAAACAACATTCGGCTACAGCCGCGACGATGCCGAAGGAAAATTCCTGCAGGCCTACATCGAAAACAAAGTGTTGCCGGAAAACCCATTTGCCGTGCTTGATCAGGAAGGTGTCGGCAAATTGGTGGAAACAGGTGTCAAGCTTGGACGCTCGGCAAAGCCTGCATTAAAGACAGGAATTTGCGGTGAGCATGGTGGAGAAAAGAGCTCGATTGATTTCTGTTACCGTACCGGTCTGGATTATGTCAGCTGCTCGCCATACCGTGTGCCGCTAGCTCGCTTGGCTGCAGCCCAGGCTACAATCCGCCATGAATGGAATAAGGAAGAGGTTTTTACTACTGCGTAGGTTGGAAATAGGAGCGGTACCGCTATGGTGCCGTTCTTTTTGTATTGTGTGAATGTTTTTGCAAATACTAAAAATAAATGAAAACTTGCCGATTGGCGAGTCCGTTAGGACGATGACAGAGGCGTAGTTGAATTTATGCGACATAGGAAAGTGTAAAATTTGGAAAAATTTTTATACTTTCCAATTAGCCAAAAAAGGGGCTGTAAATAATGGGAGCAATTGAACGCAGCGGATTCCGATTTGTACCGGAATTTAGTGTGATCGGGCAGAACGGAGCAATTCATGTTTACAATCGGGATGAATTTATCGAGGAAATCAAGTTTCAGTTTGCCGGGAAGTTTCCAGAAATGGACCAAATCGAGGACCTGGTCGATAAGTATTGTGAATTACATAATATTTAAGGAACGCTTGTTCGATTATGGAATCAATGGTATAATTTACATTGCAATAGAATAGGACTTCTCAAGGGTGGCGGCAACACCTCTTTAAGGAAAGGGGGTGATGCTGTTTGACAGTATTTCAAGCATTGATGTTCGCACTGTCTTTTACCAGTCTGATTATCGCCGTACTGTCGTTTCACCAAAAAAAATAATCCACCCTTGAGCCGGCAAGCATAAGCGGTGGATTACTGCCCTCTATTGCCGATCCCCTGACAGGGAACCAGCTATTGCATGGCCGAGCGGGATTACGTCGACATGCTCGGTCTTTTTTACTATATGCGAATTTCTAAAATCATTATACATAAGATTTCGTTAAAAAGAAATGAAAATGTCATCGTATTGGAGGGAAAAAAATGAGTAAGTTGATCGCCATCTACCCTCAGGCCATCGAACAAACCAAAATGAAAATCTACGAGGATATAGATCGGTATTTTGAATATAAAGAAACCTTGCCGACATTTGAACAATACATAAACGACCGCAGCCATTATATTGAACAGATATGGATCAATGTGTGGCTGAATAAATCCACCAACGATGTTCCACGGAATGAAAAAAAGCAATTTTTGAGTGAGCGGGACTACGAGGTGCACGGTGTCGACCGGAAGCTGATCAATAAGCTATTTCGTGATGAAATGAGACTGTATCAGCCATTTGATGTGATGGCTTGGATACAGGAGACCTTTGAAGGTCAGGGTGAAAAATGGGCAGAACGATTTCGGCAGGCGAAGGAGAATTTTGTTTTAAGGGAGCAGCAAAAGCAAGTAGAAGAACAGCGTGCTGCGATTAGTGCTGAAATTGAGGAGGCGGCAGCAGGCATTATAGAAGATCAATATGAGCTTTTTTATTTATATGTACGTCAATTCGTTGCCAAGCAATTAGCGGGAGACTTGGAGAACCAAGTTAAATATCAAGCACAGGATCCAGCCGCATTAGAGAAAAAGCTGATTGAAGAAGGTATGTTTAATCCTTCCTCATATGTGACGATGGTGGATTTTTTGGAGGAACTGACAGGGGACATTCATCAAATCCCTAATTGGGGACGGCATTTATACGAATATGAAACCTATTATTATGTCTATGAAAGCCTTATTTTTGATTACATATCAGAGTTCATTCCAGAAAGAATAGTAAGCCAACTGCCGGAAGACTTGCATGCTGAATTTATTGAAACCTTCGATGAAAAACTGTCTACCTCCTTTGTAAAGGGTTGTGTCGGTGAACTTTTGTATGATGCAGTAGGTTTTTTTATTGAAGATATTCAGGAGGAATACGTATCGGATCTTCTGAATTTGTTTGAAATTCCATTCGACGAGGTCGTTCATCGTGAGATTTTTGAACGTGATTTGCAGGAAAGGGAAAGAAAAAAGGCTGAGGAACTAGCTGAGCTAGAACGGAAAAAGGCTGAAGAAGAACGGATTATGCAGGATATTTTTGGTCAGGAATATGATCCATCTTTTAAACGTCAGATTTCGTATGTGCTTCATATTGGTGAAACCAATACTGGAAAAACTCATCATGCGCTGGAAAAAATGAAGCAGGCCGACAGTGGTCTTTATTTGGCGCCGTTAAGGCTGCTTGCTCTTGAGGTATACGATAAATTGAATGCCGAGGGTACGCCATGTTCATTAAAGACTGGGGAAGAGGAAAAGCTGGTTGTTGGCGCCAATCATATTTCCTGTACCGTCGAGATGTTTCATGAAAAAGAGTATTACCAAGTGGTTGTCATTGATGAGGCACAAATGATAACCGACAAGGACCGAGGCTTTTCCTGGTATAAGGCGATTACCAAAGCCAATGCCGAAGAGGTCCATATAATAGGGAGCCGGAATTCGAAAGAGATGCTGCTTGAGCTGTTGGGCAATGCCGATATAGAGATCAATGAGTATAGCCGTGATACCCCGCTTGAGGTGGAATCGAAGAAATTTGATATCAAAAATGTAAAAAAGGGTGATGCTCTGATTTGTTTTTCCAGAAGGCGCGTGCTGGAGATGGCCTCACGGCTGCAAAATGACGGCCATTCCGCCAGCATGATATATGGTAGCATGCCGCCGGAAACAAGAAAGAAACAAATCCAGCAGTTTAACGAAGGCAAAACAAAGGTCATCGTCGCAACCGACGCAATCGGCATGGGCTTAAATCTGCCAATTCGCCGGATTGTTTTTTTGGAAAATGAGAAATTTGATGGGACAAGAAGGAGGCTGCTTACCTCCCAGGAGGTCAAACAAATCGCCGGCCGTGCTGGACGGAAGGGAATTTATGATGTCGGCAAGGTAGCGTTTACGAATGATATTAAGAAGATGAAGAACTTGCTTGAGCAGGAAGATCGGCCTGTTCAGACGTTTGCGATTGCCCCCACCAATTCGGTTTTTGAACGGTTTCAGCGTTATTACCGTGACCTGGGTACTTTCTTCGAACTGTGGGAGAAGTTTGAAAGCCCGAAAGGCACGAAGAAGGCGTCCTTGTCCGAGGAACGGTCACTATATAAAAAAATCGCCGGCACCGAAATCGAAGCTCTTCTTTCATTGATGGATTTATACGGGTTTCTACATCTGCCATTTTCGAAAAATGAACTGGCTTTGATTCAGCAATGGGAGGGTACGATGTATGCGATAATCCAGGGGAGGGAACTACCAGAACCTTTGCTCAAGGAACGTAGTCTGGAGGAATTGGAACTAACCTATAAAGCAATTGGCCTTCACCTGTTGTTTTTATACCGGCTAGGGCAGCGGACGGAGGCCATGTATTGGGAGCGTCTGCGCGAGGAGATCAGCGATAAGGTCCAGGAACGGCTGAAAACGGACATTAAAAAGTTTGTAAAAAAATGCAAGAACTGCGGTAAGAAGCTGCCATGGGATCACTCGTTTCCAACTTGCGACGCCTGCTATAAGACCCGGTTTAAGAAATATTGGGAAGATGAGTATAATATTTAAAGGGCTCCGTGCATGGGGCCTTTATTTTTTTAGTTTCGGTTATTTAGGTCGGTTTCATTTACCCGTGAAGGGGTTAGTAAAGGGGTCAGCAGTAAAAAAGAAGTGGTTATTTTGCTCGTGAAAGGGAAAGGAAAATAATCAGCGGTAAAATAAGAAAACTTGCTTCACCCGGAAAATGATTTTTCCGGCATTAGTATATTAAACCCGGAACCCCATATGATGGTAAAAAGGGGGGATTCTTATGGCTATTCACGTGGTGCTTGCCGGAGAGAATTTATGGGAAATCTCCACTCAAACCGGCGTTCCTATTCAGACAATTATCAATAATAATGGGCTGGCTTCCACTGCCCTTGTGCCAGGTCTTGCGCTTTATCTGCCCGATACCACGCAACAAATCCGGTTATATCGGGTTAAAGCAGGGGATCAACTATGGCGAATTGCCCAGCAGTTCCAAACCACAACCTCAAGCCTTCTCACAGCAAACCCCGGCATTGACCCAGACCGCCTTAACGTAGGACAAATCATACACATACCGACACCGCTCAAGTTACAAATAAACACCCTTGGATTTATTGTTCCTTCTCCGGGTGGGGCACTTCCTGCCATATTGAATTCTATTGCCGGCCAATTGACTTTTTTGGCGATTGTGGCTTACTCGTTCACCGTTGAGGGCTATGCCTACAATGAAATAGATGACACAGCGCTAGTTGCCCGCAGTAAGCAGTTAAACATTGCCCCATTATTGATGATTCGTAATTTTTCGAACGGGAACTTTAGTCCCGAGCTTGCCGGCAGGGTGTTGGGAAATCCGACATACCGCCGGAACCTTGTAGCGAGCATCACCAACCTGACACGACAAAGAGGTTTTGCCGGTGTGAGCATCGATTTTGAGTTTATCCCGCCTCCAAATCGCAATGATTTTAATGTGTTTTTGACTGATTTAAAAAGGGAATTGGGGAACCTTATTCTACAGGTGAATGTCCATGCAAAAACAGAGGATATGCCAACCAATCGAATCGTTGGGGCTTATGATTATGGAGCAATTGGGAGAGCGGCCGATATAGTTGCGGTCATGACCATTGATTATGGATATCCTGGGGGACCGCCGGAACCTATAGCTCCGATAACGTGGATGGAAGAGGTAATCCAATACGCTGTTACACAAATTCCGGCACAGAAACTGCAAATTGCCATGGCGTTATATGGCTATGATAAGGTAGTAGGGACAAATGCCACCCAAGCGATGTCCGTACTAACCGCACAAAATCATGCAATAAGCACTGGGACTCCGATTCAATTTGATATGATTTCCCAATCACCTTGGTATAGGTACTGGGTAGGAGGAGTCGAGCATGATGTCTGGTTTGAGGATATTCGGAGCTATGTTGAAAAATATCACCTGATTGACATATATGGATTATTGGGGACTACCTTCTGGCAAATTATCCTCCCAGCACCGCAAAACTGGCTTTATTTAAGGGACAATATTTTAGTGTTGAAAAGATAAAGCGTGTCCCGTTTTTTACTGTACATTTTCTAAACTTTGGTTTTGGACAAACTCTCTAACCAAGAAAGGTAGGAATACTAGTTTGATTTTAAGAGTTATATTATCTGTTATAACGATATTTGTAGGAATTACATATATATATCCATGCGAGGGACTGGCGGCGAACCGTTCAGACATTGAAAGAAAACTTAATCACTTTTTGCAACATTCTCCCGATTTGCAAGGATCCATTGCCGGCATCAGCGTCCGCTCTGCAGCAGACGGACAGATCATTTATCAGCATAATGGTGATATTCGGTTGCGGCCAGCCTCCAATATGAAATTATTGACGGCTGCGGCGGCCCTGAATGTTTTAGGAGAGAATTATAGGTTTACAACGGAAGTTCATGCTGACGGTCCTGTAAATAAGAAAACATTGCAAGGAAATCTCTATTTGAAAGGAAAAGGCGATCCTACCTTATTAAAATCGGATTTTGATAAATTGGCGGCTGAACTTGAGATGCTTGGTATTAAGAAAGTAAAGGGAAACTTAATTGGCGATGACACTTGGTATGACGATGTCCGCTATTCCCTTGACTTGCCGTGGAGCGATGAAACGACCTATTATGGTGCGCAAATATCCGCTTTAACTGCCGCCCCGACTCCTGACTACGATGCCGGGGCAGTCGAGGTTGTAGTCAAACCCGGGGAAAAAGAGGGCGATAAAGTTAAGGTGGAAATTACTCCGAAAACAGGCTACATAAAAATCATTAATCGCGGCGTTACAGACGGAGAAAAAACGAAAAAGGACCTTACCATTGATCGGATGCACGCAAAGAACACAATCGTGATTGAGGGGAATTTGCCAGTGAATTCAAAGGTTAGGAAAGAATGGGTCGGCGTCTGGGAGCCGACGATGTATGCCTTGGCACTTTTTAAACAGTCACTGGCAGAGCACGGAATCAAAGTATCAGGAAAAATGAAACGCGGAATGGTTTCCGACACCACGACAGTTTTAACCACTCACGATTCCATGCCTGTGTCACAATTGGTCGTGCCGTTTATGAAGCTAAGCAACAATGTCCATGGTGAGGTGCTGGTAAAGGAAATGGGTAAGGTGATGAAAGGGGAAGGTAGTTGGGAAAAGGGATTGGAAGTGCTTCAAGGTGAAATGACTAGGTTCGGCATTAATACAAAAACACTTGTCCTACGTGATGGTTCCGGCATTTCCCATGTAACCGCGATTCCAGCTAATGAGATTTCCCAATTATTATTTGCTGTCCAAAAAGAAAAGTGGTTTCCTGCCTATTTAAATTCTCTTCCGGTCAGCGGGGCGCCTGAAAAAATGACAGGCGGCTCATTAAGATATCGGATGAAAACGGCGGATGTAAAAGGCAAGGTCAAAGCAAAAACTGGCACCCTCACAACGGTCAGCTCGTTATCGGGATATATCACAACAAAAAGCGGGGAGCCATTAATCTTCTCGATTGTTTTAAATAATCTGCTTGATGAGGATAAAGGCAAAAAGATGGAAGACCAAATTGTTTCAATTATCGCCAATCAATAGGTAATGTTGAATAGTTTTTCCGCTGCCGCAAAATCTAAAGATAATCATACAGGGCGGTGGAACCAAATGATCCTTGGCAGTCATGTAAGTATCAGAAAGGGATATTTAGGCGCAGCAAAGCGGGCGGTTGCCAACAAGGCTTCCGCTTTTCAGTATTTTCCGAAAAACCCGAGAAGCCTTTCTGTAAAGGAATTTGACCGGGGCGATGCAGAAAGTTGCAAAGAATTTTGTCTGGAGCATGGGCTTCAATCCGTCGCCCACACGCCATATTCGACAAGCATTACCCCGGCCAAGGAAAAAGAAGAATTGACGATTGCCTCACTGCTAAATGATTTGGAAATCGCCGACGCCTGTGGATCGATCGGAGTTGTCGTTCATTTCGGCAGCCAAATCAGTAAAACCGACCCTCTAGCCAGCTATCACTTAATGCTGCATATCCTTAACAGTATCCTGAGTCAATGGAAGGGCGGCTGTTTATTGCTAATTGAGAATAATGCGGGGACAAAGGGGGCTCTTGGAACCACGTTAGAGGAACTGGTGCAGATTCGTAATTTATGCGAGTACCCTGAGAAAATCGGGTTCTGCCTCGACACATGCCATGCATTTGCCAGCGGGTTGTGGGCTGGGGAGACCACAAAGCCATTTCTCAAAAAAGGTCAGGAATTGGGTTATTTCGAACATTTAAAGATAGTTCATTTAAATAACTCCAAATATCCGGCTGGCTCTAAAAAGGACCGCCACGCAAACATTTTCAGCAATAATGGATTAATCCTTGATAAGGAATTAAAAAGGCTTGTGACATCACCAATTCTTAAAGAAATCCCGCTAATTCTCGAAACCCCAGATGATGAAAGAGTTAGCCATCAAGAAGAGATTGAGATGATCAAGAAGAAGTGGGAGTACGGATGAGAGGCATTAAATATTGCTTTTTCCCAATTAAAACAATATATAATAGAGATAGAAACTAGCAAATTAATGGGAGAAGAGAAATGAAAGCGGGAAATAACAAAACTCAACAACTTTCGGAGCGGTTTGAAGTGGCCTATAACCAGGTTCATGATGCCCTGAAGGATATAGTTCAAATTAATGATGAGAGATTTGTCGTGCTTGTAAAGGTCGGCGCGAAAAAGTACCAGGTTATTGAAACATTTAAGAAGGACTTGGAGCAATATGCAAGGCTTCGAAATGCGATTGTTCACGAGAAGATGGAGGTTGGGTTTTATATCGCCGAGCCCAATGCCAAAGTTGTTAACCACATTGAAAAAATTGCCAATATTTTAAGCAAGCCTAACTATGCACTTTCGATTGCTTCAAAAAACGTCATCAACTTTGACTATAACGACAGCATTTTAAAGGTCACAGCAGCCATCAGGGACCATGGTTATTCAAAATTTCCAGTTTACAAGAATAAAACATGCCAAGGTCTTCTGACCGCCAGTTCCATCATGAAATGGATGGCAAAAAATATGGAAAACAATATTGTGAATCTTTCCGATGTGAAGGTGTCAGATATTATGGCGATTGAAAAACAGCACCCAATCGATTTTATTTCAAAAGAGATTAATATCTTCGAGGTTGAAGACATTTTTGAAAAAGCCCATAAAAAGAAATCCAAGCTAGAGGCGGTCATCATAACTGAAAACGGCCGTTCCGATGAAAGACCACTGGGTATCATCACGCCTTGGGACTTAATTGAGATTGACTATACAGTCGATTAACAAGAGGCATACCAATTGGTGTGCCTCTTTAACCGTTTATTCAAAATCAAAATCGCTTAACTGATCCATATGGCTGGCAATCATCGCGATGATGGTGCTTGCTTCCTCTTTGCTGAAAATAAAGTGAGATTCATCCTTAATAAGTTCATCATCAGTTGTCCAAATCCGGTTTACGCGCTTCAGGACGCCATCGCCTGTTTCCTCAACGACACCAAATTGATAGGTGACTTCGACCTCATCAGCATGCTTAAAGGCGGTCACTTCCGGAGTCGACCACTCGACATCAATCTCTTCAAAAATATCATCATGATCCACTTGTTCCGCTTCAAAATATTCCTCGTCATCTTCTTCCACTAATTCCACCTCTACATCATCGTCGCAATCATAATCTTCGTCATCATCATCCGACTGCAGGTAAATACCATCATCGGTATAGCGATCCTCATCGTTGAAATAATCATGAAGGCTTTCGTGGACCTCATCGATAATTTCTTCAATGTCGGAAAGGATGATTTTGGCGGTGTGGCCAGTGTCAACATCAAAGCTGTCAACATAAAATTCTTCATTCTGCGGATCAAAAAACAGGGTGCAGAAATAGTCCCTGTCCAGTTCCTCTGTATCGACATCTGCCGTCTCAACAAAGAATTCAATCCTGGGATGCTTGGCAGCCCGTTCAATTTTCATGTGTCCAACCTGATCATATTCTTCACAAATAGATTCAAGATGATCCTGTAATTCGCTGCAAACCCTGTCAAACCATTCTAATGACATCAAACATCCCATCCCTTCAAGATTAATCGAGTTTATTTTATCCGAGTTTTAGAAATATATGTTCTTTTTAAAAAATGAAGGATAAAACAGGGAAGTAATAGAATTAACAGTATAAAACATTTTATAAAAATAGGGTGAAACCAATGAGCAAACGTTCCGGGGGAGAGCGTCTCCTGAAATTAAGGGAAATCCTCTTTAATGAAACCGATGAGACGAATGAACTGGCAATGGAGCAAATAATAGAATTGCTAAAAATGGAATTCGGCAAAGACTATGAAGTCGACCAGCGGGCCATATTGCGGGATATCGATGATTTGATCAATCAAAACTTCGAAATTTTTATTACGAGAAGAGCAGCCGGTAAGAAATATTACAGTCACAAAAACAAGAGGTTCGAACAATATGAACTGCGGCTCTTGATTAATGCTATCCTTTCTGCCCGTTTTATTACGAAAAAAGAAGCGGAGCGGTTGATTGAAAAAGTAAAAGGGTTGACGAGCAAGCCACTTGCTGCGAAACTCCCAAATCCAACACATTACGAAAGTTCCATCCGCAGCACGTATCAGCAGCTGCGCTATGAAATTGACCAAATCAATACGGCAATCAGTGAAAGCCGGAAAATACGATTTCAATATGGCAAATTCAATATCGAGAAGGAATTTGTGTTAAACCGCGAGGGCGAATTTTATAAGGTCAGTCCTTATGCGCTGATTTGGAAAAATGATTACTACTATTTAATTGGCATCTTGAACGAGGAAAAGAAGTTTCGCCATTTTCGGGTGGACCGGATGCGAAATGTGGACTGTACAGAAGAGTCTTTCCTAAAGACTGATATAAACATTTCGGATTACATCAATAAATCCTTTAACATGTACGCTGGCGACGAACAATGGGTCACCTTAAAGTTTAAGCATTCGCTTGTAAATGTGATGATTGATTATTTTGGTCTAGATGCCAATATGAAAAAACTCGATGAGGAATATGGACAGCTAAGGGTAAAAGCAAATCGCAGCGAAGGGTTAGTCCGCTGGCTACTAAACTGGGGCAGTGATGTCAAAGTAGTGGAGCCGCAGGATTTGGTTGAGGAATTGAGAGGCGAGATTCAAAAAATGAAGCAATTGTATGAGGAGAGCTAGGCATGGCGCCAGTCTCCTTTTTAGTTTTGCCAAAATTGGTGAGGCTGATGGAAGGAAATATGAGATAATTAATGTATGAATAGGCCATACAAAATACCGGGATAGGAGAGTTTGTATGTTTTCCTTAGTAAACGAATTAAAACAAATTTGCACAGTGTTCCCCATTAAGGAGAAAATTATCATCGTTGATTCACATACGGTTGGCGAACAAATAAATGAGGCGTTTGTGAAAGCCGGGAATCAGGCTGTCAATCTCAAGTACCGTACGGTTTTTGACTTAGCGCAAAATCTAGTGGAATTGAATTCTAATCGGCCTCTGAATATCTTGGATCAAACGGTAGGCGTTCATTTAACCTACACTTTGCTAAATAGTCTGAAACAACAGGGGAGATTGCATTATTTTTCAGGCATGGAAATCACCTCGTCGTTTAGTCATTCGATTTATTCTACGATTCAAACATTGCGGCTATCAGGCTTTACAGCCGGCCGCCTTAATAAGGATGCCTTCATAACGCGGGAAAAAGCAGAAGATCTGGCTGAGATTTTGGCAGGCTATGAGGAAATGATGGGTGATTATCAGTTTATCGATAAGGCTTTGCTATTGTGGAAGGCGATTGATTTTGCCCTCACAGATGAAACAAAAGTGTATATTTTGCAGTCAAACTTGAACCTTTCCGCCTTGGAAGAACAATTTTTAGAAAAAATCCTCCCGGAAAAGAGACACAAGCTTCCGCTTGCACCCGTTTTGGGTGTGAATATTCCTGAACGGACAAGCCTAAGTTCGATCAGTTTTAGCGAACCAGCACCGCTAAGCTATCTTTATCAGCAGGAACAAGCAAGTGGTGATGCAGATTTGACCATTTTCACGGCCAAGACGGAAGAGCTTGAGGTAAAGGAGATCCTTGGAAAAATCAAAAGCGAAAGAACGTCACTTGATGAAAATGTTGTCTATTATACGAGCGCTGATTCTTATGTCACACTTTTCTACCAGCTATCGCAAAAAATGGACATTCCATTGACATTTGGCGAAGGTCTACCAGTGTCATTCAGCAGGCCAGGCCGGCTGATATCCGGGGTGCTTGCTTGGATTCAAGCCAATTACAGTGTTCAAGGCCTGATTGACTTATTGAATGAAGGGCTGCTCGAGCTAAATGATGAAGCCCCTTCCAAAACAAGGATTGCCAAGGTGCTGCGAGACTTGCAGATTGGCTGGTCGCAGGAACGCTACATGAAGCATCTTACTGCCACTATCGAAGCTTTAAATGCCGAGGATGATTTCTATGAAACGAGACTAAGCGAACTTTCATGGTTAAAACAGTGGTTTTCTAGTCTTTTTAAAAAGCTGCCGCCATATGCGTTAACATTGAACTACAAACAATGCTTATCCGGAATTGCTTTTATCCTGAAAAGCCATGGGAAAACAAGTTCCGCCCTTGATGAAATCGCCAAAAATGCCATCCTCGAGGAAATAGATAAAATTATTCCCTTTGCGGATGAAGCATTATCAAGCTATGAAGCAGTAGAAAAGCTTACTGATTTACTGCTGTCCATCCGGGTGAATCAATCACGACCCAAACCGGGGCATCTTCATGTTTCCACTTATAAAAGCGGAATTTACAATAGCCGTCAGCATGTATTTATTGTCGGGCTAGATAACAAAAAGTTCCCTGGAAACGTTAGCGAGGATCCGCTGCTGCTCGATGCGGAACGGGTTAAATTAAATAGCAGCCTGCCATTGTTAAACGACAAGGGGCAGGAAAATCTCTATTTGCTGCTGCAGGTTTTGGCTCAGTCAAAAGGTAAGGTTACTGTGAGCTACTGCGATTTTGATATTAATGATAACCGCGTGGTCAATCCGGCGTTTGTCTTGCTACAGTGCTACCGTATGACGACTGAAAACCCTGATGCTGATTTCAAGTCATTAAAATCCTTACCGACGGCTATTATTGCCGATGATATTTTTGATAACAAGGACTACTGGAATGAAAAATTAATCAGCGATGTCCCTGTAGAAATATCGGACGGGCTTCTGACCCAATTTGAAAATGTCCAAAATGGATGGTCGGCGGAAATGGCACGTCATCGCAACGATTTTTCAGAATATGAAGGACTGGTGCAAATCGATGCAGCGGAGTATGACCCGCGCCTGAATCAGGCCAGAACATTGAGCGCCGGCAAACTGGAAACGTTGGCAAAGTGTCCGTATTCTTACTTTTTAAAGGAAGTCCTCCGAATAAAGCCAATTGAGGATCTTGCCTTTGATGCGAATAAATGGCTAGACCCGGCAACCCGAGGAAGCCTGCTGCACAGCATTTTTGAAACATTTTATAAGCAATTGAAACATGAAAATGTTAAGCCTGTCGTTGCGATTCATTTGGACAAGCTTTTGGCGCTGGCCACGGATTTAACCCAGCAGCAAAAAGAGGTACTTCCTCCTCCAAATGAGCGGGTCTACTTAAGAGAACTCAATGATATTTTGGAATGCTGTAGGATCTTTTTGAAGGAAGAGGAGCGACACAGCGAAAACTATGATGCACTACAGTTTGAATATGCCTTTGGCATAGGGGAGAAGGAGCCTGCGGTGATTACACTTCCATCCGGAGAATTAAAGCTTGCGGGAATCATTGACCGTGTCGACCAATCGCTAGATGGCAATTACCATATTATCGACTATAAAACCGGAAGTTCCTACGGTTATTCAAAAAATGGAGCTTTCAAGGGCGGACGCCAGCTGCAGCATCTGGTGTATGCCTTGGCCATTGAACAGCACCTCGGTTTGAGAGATGGTGCAGTGGAAGAAAGCTCCTACTACTTCCCGACAGTGAAAGGGATGGCCGAGCGGTTTGTCCGCAAGCAAGATGCTACGCTCAGAACAAATGGGCTTACGATTTTGGAACAATTAATTGACATCATCAAGCATGGCCAATTTGAAATGACGGATGACGAAGATGATTGCAAGTATTGTGAATTCAAGCTTGTTTGCCGCAGAGATTTTTATGACAAAGATACGCTGAAAATGAAGCAGTCGAATCAGCGGTTAAAGGGGGTGAGGGCTTATGACTAAGGTGATTATCGACCAAATGGCCCGGGATAAAATTATACACGAGCTTGGCACAAACTTTTTGGTTGAGGCCGGGGCCGGATCTGGGAAAACAACCAGTCTGGTCGACCGGATGGTAAACCTCATTTATGCCGGAACTGCCGAAATCCAGCAGATTGTTGCGATTACCTTTACCAGGAAAGCAGCAGATGAATTAAAGGTCCGCTTTCAGGCGAAATTGGAGGACGCATGGAAAAAAGAGTCCGACCTTGATGCTAAATTTCGCTTGGGTGTAGCCCTGCAAAATATCGAACGCTGCTTTTTGGGTACCGTTCATTCCTTTTGCGCCAAGCTTTTGCGCGAACGTCCGATTGAAACAAAATTGGACTTGACGTTTAAAGAGCTCGAAGCAGGGGATGATGAGGAAATTCTTGAAGAGGCATGGCAGCTTTATTTGCAGACCCTTTTGGATTCAAATTCTGGCCAAATCGACGCGATAGAGGAATTAGGGATTTCCATTGAACAGATGTTGCCATGGCTAAAAGAACTAAAGGAATTTTCCGATGTGGAATGGGTCACCGAACATGTTGCCAAACCTGAATTGCAGGCAGACTATCAAACCTTTATGAATTTAATCAAAGAGGCAAGAAAAGTGGTGCCGGACCAAGAGCCTGATAGGGGTTATGATTCCCTGCAAAAGGCGATTGTCACGGCGGTTCAAAAAGAACGATATATCGATGCCTCACAGGATAAAAATATCATCAGTATTTTTACCTTATTTGATAAGAATCTAAAGCCGACCTACAATCGTTGGCCTTCCAAGGAAGATGCCAAGTTTTATGAAGAAAAAATCGTGACGGCACTTGAGATGAAAATTAAGCCACTGATTCAGGCGTGGAAGGAATATTGCCATCCAAAGATTATATCTTTCCTCAAAGAGGCAGTACAAGCCTATGAGGGGTTGAAAAAGGAACGCTCCTTATTAAACTTTCAGGATTTGATGATGCATACGTCCAAACTGTTAAAGGAAAATGCCGAGGTACGGGGGTACTTTCAAGACAAATACCGCTATTTGCTGGTTGACGAATTCCAGGATACGGACCCGATCCAGGCTGAAATCATGTTTTTCCTGACCGGTGAAGACATCACTGAGAAAAACTGGACCCACTGCAAACCAAGGCAGGGTTCGCTGTTTGTTGTCGGTGATCCGAAGCAGGCGATCTATCGCTTCCGCCGTGCCGATATCGACACATACAACCGCGTCAAACAATTAATCGAGGAACATGGCGGAGAAGTGCTGCAGCTGACGATGAATTTCCGGACCCTGGATTGTGTGACACAGGAACTAAACCCGGTGTTTAAAAATCACCTGCCGGAAGTGGAAACGGTCTATCAAGCCGCATATCGGCCGTTAATTTCATTTCACGAGGACGAGGGACGAGGATTTTCAGGAATTAAGGTGTTGTCGGTACCGGCTGATGTCAAAAAGAAAGATGAGGTCATTTTAAAGGATGCCGAAAATATTGCCTTAACCATTCAGAACCTAATGGATCAGGGGCATAAGGCTAAAGATTTCATGGTGCTGACCCGCTATAATGATGGCGTCGCCACCTACGCACAAATGATCGAAGCCGCCGGTATTCCGGTCAGCATTAGCGGCGAGGTCATCCTTGGTGAAACGAGGGAGTTCCAGGATTTATGGATTCTGTTAAAAGCCTTCCTTGACCCAACCGATGAAGTGAGCTTTGTTGCAGCGTTACGGGGGTTGTTCTTTGGCATCAGCGATAATGAATTGTATCAATGGAAAAGGGCTAGGGGCCGGTTTTCCTTTTATGCAAAGATACCGGAAGCATTGGCTCCTGAAGTAAAGCCAAAGTTTGCGATGGCGCTTGGCAAAATGCAAGCCTATCAGAAGCTGATTCGCAATCTGTCACCGACTGCCGCGATTGAAAAAATAATCGAAGAAGTCGGGTTTTATCCGCTATTATTGAAAAATGGCCGCAGCAAGCGGACCTACAAAAGCCTGCTACAGATTATTGAGGCATTGCGGAAGAAGGAAGGTGAAGGACGTACGTCCTATAAAGCCATTTTCGAAGCCCTGACGGAATTGATTTTTGAAAAAAAGACTGTGGCTAATATGGAAGAAGAGGCAGATGCGGTCCGGATCATGAACATTCACAAGGCGAAAGGACTTGAGGCGCCGATTGTGTTCCTGGCTCATCCCGCCAAATCGGTCAGCCCGGAATCTTTTCTTTCGAAGCATATCAAACGGGAAGACGTATTATCCAAAGGATATTTTACCTTTTCCGTGGATAACGGCTATCAGTCTCGCGAGATTGCGATCCCGGAGGAATGGGAGACATATAAGGCTGAAGAATTGACCTATTTAACTGAGGAAGAAGTCCGAATCATTTATGTAGCCGCCACCCGCGCCGAGAAGGCTTTAATTATCAGTTGTAATGGAAATAACAAGAAGAATCCTTGGAATAGTCTTTTAGCGATGGAAAACATCGAGGAGCTGGAGGTTTCCAAACACGATATGTGGGGAATAAAGCAGGATGGAGTTGAGGTTACCTTAAGCGAGTTTCAGGCGAAAACGGTTAGCAAACTGGCCTGGCTGGAACAAAGCAAAGCGAAAACGTATGACCATTGGACGCCGACGAAGGACAAGGATTACTCGGAGCTTGTGATTGAACGCGAGGCAGGTGGCGGGAAGGACTGGGGAACCTTGATTCATGATGTTTTTGAAAAAGTCGTCCAGGGACATAATGTAGCGAACTATATAAAGCTTGCCATAAATAAATTCGGGCTGCCCGAGGAAAAAGAAGCGGAAGTTCTGACATACCTAGAGAATCTTAAAGTTTCACCGCTTTGGGACGATCTGCAGACTGCCGAAGAAGTGATGACGGAGGTTCCATTCACTTTGAAGGTGGAACATGGCCACAAGCTTTATTCCCTTATCACTGTGAATCCTGAAGACAAACATCCGATCTTTGTCAAAGGCGTCATCGACCTTATTTATAAAAAGAATGGGGCTTGGACGATCATTGACTATAAAACGGATCGGGCTAAACAAATAGAAGATTATCAAAAGCTGCAAGATTTTTACCACAGTCAGCTTGAATTTTACCGGCAGGCGTGGGAAGAACTGACCGGTGAGGCTGTTAGACAACAAGGTCTTTATTTCCTTGCACCGAATCAATTATTTTTATCCAGCAGATAAAAGTAAATGCACGCAAATAAAAATCGGGCCTGTGCCCGATTTTTATTTTTCGCTTGTTATTATCTGGTTGAAAGCTGTCCGCTCTCATAGGCTTCAATTCGTGCACGGACAAATTCCGGGACAGGCCGGGACATTTTTGTTTCCGCATCATAGCTGACATAGATAATTTCCGCCAACAAAATCGGGTCCTCCTCGCCTTCCTTCGTAATCATGCAATTCATCGTCATACTAGAATTGCCGATTTTGGACATTTTGCACCAAATTGTTAACCAGTCATTCAATCGTGCCGAATTTTTATACTCCAAAGTTGATTTTGCCAAAACAAAATCAAAGTCCTCGGCTTCAAAATCCAGTTTCAGGCCCTCCAGAAAATATTCGGTAACCGCTACATCTATGTAGGTCAAATAATGGGCGTTAAACACAATCTTTTGCCCGTCAATTTCTGAGTATCGGACCTTAAGACGATGAGAAAAACGATAATCGTTAACCATAATATACCACCTTTTTATTATTCTCTTAAAATATCATTCTGCACCTATAAGAGAAATCCTCCAAATTTCTGATTTTTCTGCATAAATTAAAATGAAAGAAATAGGATGTTAGTAACCTATAAAAAGTGAATAGAAGTGGGCAAAGGTGCCTTTGATGCAGTTTATAGCTGTATCGGGGCACTTTTTTGTCTTTTGGGAGGTGAACAGATGGTTTTAATAAGACTTCCTGCTTTTGCCTTGGCAAGTCAAATCATTCCCAATGTTGACGAGGGTTTAAGAGATTCCCTTCAGATACCGGAACATATTAAAAGTCTCGCATTGGTGACAAGCTCGAGTGATGATGTTGGCTATACGGCACTGGACGAGGCCACAAAAATGGCCGCCGTCGAAGTGATCTATGCCAAGTCCTTTTATGCGGGTGCGGCCCACGCTTCGGGTCCGTTATCGGGGGAATTCTTGGGGATTTTAGGGGGAGCGACGCCATCCGAGGTAAAGAGCGGGCTTGAGGTTGCGGTCCGGATGATCAACGAGGGGCCGGCATTCTACGCGGTCGATGAGGCAGGTGAGCATGCCTACTATGCCCACACTGTTTCCAGAACAGGAACGTTTTTGTCAAAAATGGCAGGAATCAATCCGGGGGAGCCGCTTGCCTACCTGATTGCGCCGCCGCTGGAGGCCATTGTCGGCTTGGATGCGGCGTTGAAGGCGGCAAATGTAAGACTTTGCGTGTTCTACGGCCCGCCGACAGAAACCAACTTTGGCGGCGGCTTGTTAACCGGAAGCCAATCATCCTGCAAGGCCGCAGCCGAAGCCTTTGCCGAAACAATCAAAAAAATCGCGCTTTCTCCCCATAGTTCGTTTTAGAAGGGAAGGCAAATAAATGAAAACCTATGCCCTTGGAATGATTGAAACGATTGGTCTGACATCGCTGATTCCCGCCTTGGATGAGGCAGTGAAGGCTGCGGATGTCAAAGTGGTCAAGTATGAAAAAGCTGATGCTGGGATTGTTACCGGTTACATGATCGGGGATGTTGCAAGTGTCCAGGCTGCCGTTGACAGCGGGGGGAAAATCGCCAAACAGCTTGGCGGCTTTCGATCCTCGAAAGTGATCGCCAAGCCTGCGGAATCCGTATTTAACCTATTGGAGTTTTTTCGGGTGCCAAAACAGGATAAACGGGATATTTTTCAAAAAATGACTGTCGCCGAGCTCCAAAAAATGGCGCGGGGGATGAAAGACTTCCCAGTGAAGGGGAGGGAGTTCTACAAATTGAAGAAAGCAGAATTAATTGAAGCGATGATAAAAGTCGATCGTCAATTAAACAAGTAATCTAGGAGGTTTTGGGGATGGGAAGAGAAACGTCTGCATTAGGCATGATTGAAACGAAGGGATTAGTCGGTGCGGTCGAGGCGGCCGATGCGATGGTGAAAGCGGCCGATGTCCGGTTGGTCGGCAAGGTCCAGGTCGGCGGCGGGTTGGTCACGGTAATGGTCCGCGGTGATGTGGGCGCGGTAAAGGCGGCAACAGATGCAGGGGCGGCCGCAGCGTCAAACGTCGGGGAACTGATTTCCGTCCATGTGATTCCACGGCCTCATTCCGATATCGAGCTGATTCTTCCAAAATTGGAAGGGTAGTTTTTTAGATGGCACTGATTACGGAAAAATTCCTGCGCAATTTAATGGCACAGCAAAAACTATCAAAGGAGTTCCTGCTTCAGGAGGGAGATAAACTCACCCCTTCGGCGAAAGATTTTTTAGTGGATCGGAAAATTTCGATTGTACAGCCTGGAAGTTCAGAATCGGCTCCACGCTTGAGACTAACGATCCCTGTCGGTGTTTCTAATCGCCATGTTCATTTGACGGAAAAACATTTTCATGTACTTTTCGGTGAATCGGAGGGGTTAACGGAACTGAGGTCGCTGTCGCAGCCCGGCCAATTTGCTGCCCGGGAAACGGTCACGATCGTTGGGCCATCGGGCGTTATACGGAATGTCCGGATATTGGGACCATTTCGCGGGCAATCCCAGGTGGAAATTTCCCGAACCGACGGGTTTATGCTTGGAGTTCACCCTCAGGTACGGCTGTCAGGCTCTATTGACGGAACCTCAGGAATAACATTGGTCGGACCGGTGGGGGCGGTAACGCTGCAGGAAGGCTTAATCGTGGCTAAAAATCATGTTCATATGTCGGGAGCGGACGCACAGCGGTTTGATGTCAAACATGGTGATTCATTGATGCTTGGTTCAGAAGAAAGGAGGGTGATTTTTCAAGACGTGATCGTAAGGGTTAAAGATTCATATATTTTGGATTTTCATGTCGACCGGGATGAAGCCAACGCTGCTGGCTTATCCACTGGTGACAGAGTCGTGGTACTCGGCAAAAATTGCCGCTTCTATTCGCCATATCTAGGGGTGTCGCCGGATGGATAAAGGGAAACTGCAGCTGTTAGTTGAGCGGATTACCCGCGAATTATTGCAAGTGGAATCCCAGCAGAAAAAGGTCCTGTTTATCTTTTGTGACAGCACGGCACATGAGCCATACCGCGACCAACTTTTAATTCTAGCAAACAAGCAAATAGACCATGATCTGTTATTTCTGGATGGGGAAACATCGGCATGGCTGGGAATCCAACAAATTCAGTCCACAGGTGCAAAACAAGTCATTGCTGCTGATGAGTACGCCAAGGCTCCGCTGGAATTGCCTTTGGAGTATGATGCCATTGTGATTCCGGAGATTGATTTGGATAATGCGGCCAGGGTCTGCCAAGGTCTAAAAGGTTCCGTTAAGGCAGAGATTATTTTTTCGGGGCTGGTGTTGCAGAAGCCCATCATTATCGGGGAGGATTCTCCGGGGCTAAAACGTGCCGACCGCCAAACGCTTAGAACGTTAGAGCTGCCACTTTCATATCAGAAAAAGTTCGAGTCTTACAAGCGTGAAATGGCTGATATGGGAATCCGTTTTTCCAAACAGGCCTGCCTTCATAAGGAAATAATGAATCTATTAATTGGTGAAGGCGACGAGGGGCACGAAGACCCATATATATTTCAAGAAAAGGTAATCACGGCGGAGTGGCTGACAAGGAATCTCCTAAACTCAAAGGGATTGTTAGTCAGGGAGGGGGTCATTATTACGCCGCTGGCAAAGGAGTACATCAGGGAAAAAGGGATTAAATTAAGGGTTCTAGGCAAGGAGGAGGACCGTTGATACTTGGAAAGGTTATCGGCAGCATTTGGGCCACGCAGAAGGAAGAAGGCATGAACCAGCTGAAGCTATTGATTATTGAGCCGATCACCTGGAGGGGAGATTCAGCCGGGGCTCCGATTATTGCTGCCGACAGAATCGGGGCCGGCCGCGGCGAACGGGTCATTGTGTCCCGGGGAAGTCCGGCGCGGACGATTTTTCATAAAACCGCCCCGATTGATGCGGTGGTGGTAGGGATTGTCGATTCCCTCGAGGTAGGAGTGAACGATGCCGAAGAATAGCTTTTTAAAGGTGTGAAAAACGTGACGGAGAAGAAGCAGCGCGTAATTCAAGAATATGTACCCGGCAAGCAGCTGACGTTGGCTCATATCATAGCCAATCCCGATGAGGCATTGTATACAAAGCTTGGCATCGGGCAGGCGGGGGCGATCGGAATATTGACATTAACGCCAACGGAAACCGCGATCATCGCCGCGGATATTGCGACGAAAGCGGCTGATATTGAGCTTGGCTATTTGGACCGATTTACCGGGTCGCTGGTGATTTGCGGGACGGTTTCCAATGTGGAAATGGCGATTCAAGCGATAAATCAATTCCTCAGCAGGCAGTTGAAATTTGAACCAGCGGAGATTACTAGGTCATGAACAAAGGAAAAGTGCTGATGATTGGCCCCGTTGGCTCCGGTAAATCCACATTAACGAAGAGACTGCTCGAGGATCCATCGCCTGCTGTGAAAACACAAGCACTTAATTATATGGACTGGATTATCGATACGCCCGGGGAATACAGTGAAAACCCGATTTTTTATCGGTCATTGCTTGCAACAGCATTGGAGGCCCGTGTCCTGTTGGTGATTCAGGATGCAACCAGAAACCGGCAGTCTCTGCCACCGAACTTTGCCCAAGGATTTCCGCTGATACCAGTTGGCGTGATTACTAAAATTGACCACCCTGACGCCAATTTAGCGCTAGCAGAAAAACTGCTGCGGCAAGTCCTGCCGCAACACGCGATCTGCAGGGTATCCTCCCTCACTGGGGAGGGAATCACTGAACTAAGGAAAGCCATTTTTATGCATTTATCTTAAATTAATCGTTCCGTGTTTATCCTATTGGCAGCCCATCCCCGATAATGAATATTAGGCGAATTCCTCGAATACGTATGTAAAAAAGCTTGACCACGGGGGTGGGCGAAGTTGAATACTGAGATGGTGATGGGGTTAACGGGGTTGACTTTGGAGGATAGAAGGTTAATTGAGACTGTTTCTGGACAGCTGCAGCTTTGGGCAGATGTATCACAGGCGGATGTGTTTATTGATTGCCTATTGCCGGATATGGATGCAGCGATGGTCGTTGCTGAGGCACATCCACAAAATGGAGTATCGTTGTACCGGTTGCCTGTAACGGGTGAGATTGCCCTGAAGGAGAACGAGCCTGGGGTGCTATACTGCCTGCAGACTGGGGAGTCAGTCATCGGGGCCAGAGGGGTTTCTCAAGAAAATGTGAATATCCAACAAAATGTAACCCCGATTAAAAACAGCCGCAACGAAACAATTGCCGCCCTCATCATGGAACGAGATATTACTGACATGGTGGAGCAAGAAAAACATGTCGAAGTGTTGATGGAAACCACCGAGCAGTTAGGAGAAACACTGTTTCAGCAGGCAATGACCGAAAGCAAAATTCCATCGCTTATTCATGAGGGGCTGTTGATTTTTAACGCCCACGGGATCATTACTTTTGCCAATGACCGTGCCTACCAGATTTTACTTGAATTTGGCCACACTCTCAAAGTATTGGAAGCAAATGTGAATAACCTTTTCTCCGGCAGCTTTGCGATTGACCAGATCAAAGAGCACGGCGGCGTATTATCCGAGGACTTTCAAAGTGGGAATCTATTTATAAAAATAAAAGCTGTCGGCATCCATCGCGGAAAGCACATTGTTGGAGGAATTCTGCTTATGAGGGACCTGACTGAAATGAAAGAAAAAGAACGGGAGATCATGATTAAATCAGCGGTTATTAAAGAAATTCATCATCGCGTAAAAAACAATCTCCAGACGATTGCCAGTTTGTTAAGGCTGCAGATGAGACGGTCCAATTCCGATGAGGTGGAAAAAGTATTTCGCGAGAGCATCAACCGGATCATGAGCATTTCGATCATCCATGAGATTTTATCGCAGGACGGTTTGGACGAAGTCGACTGCAAGGAAATCTTTGAATATTTGACAAAAGGAATTGTGACTTCGATGCGGTTAAATGATCATATAGTCACCGTAGAGGTAGAAGGAGATTCGCTATTTTTGAATTCTCGGAATGCCAGTTCTCTTGCATTGGTCATTAATGAGTTAGTCCAGAACGCGATGAACCATGCTTTTCTTCATGTTTCAGAAGGCTTCATTCGCATTTTGCTTAAGAAATCCGAAAATGTGATGCAGATTACTGTTTCCGACAATGGCGTCGGCTTTAGTCCGGATTCCGTAAACGGCGGTAACCTCGGCTTGGAAATTTGCCGCACGCTTGTTCAGGAAGATTTAAATGGCAGCATTCGTTTCTCTAATACCGGTAAAGGAACCACCATTGCGCTATCATTTCCCATACCTGAAGGGGAGGGTGATCAAGTTGACCTATAGAATTATGATTGTCGACGATGATCCGATCACCCGGATGGACCTCCGCGAAATGCTGAAAGAAGAAGGCTACCAAGTCATCAAGGAATGCAAAAATGGTGAGGAAGCAGTCAAACACAGTGTGGCACTAGAACCAGATTTAATCATCATGGATGTGAAAATGCCGATACTGAACGGAATCAAAGCCGCCAAAATTATCCGGCAAAAATCTAATGCCGCCATCCTGCTGCTGACAGCCTATAGTCAGCGTGAGTTGATTGAAGACGCCAAGGAATCCGGCGTTATCGCCTATCTCGTCAAGCCTGTGACGGAAGCAGATCTAATCCCGGCAATTGAGATCGCGCTCAGCCAAAAAAAACAATTTGAATGTCTGTCACGAGATTTACAGACCCTAAAGCAAAAATTGACGGAGCGCCGCCAAGTTGAAAAAGCAAAAGGGAAACTGATGAACGCTATGATGCTGTCTGAGGAGGCAGCTTACCGCAAGATAAGGGAATACAGTATGAAAAACAGAATGTCGCTAGGGATGGTTGCAGAATTAATTTTAATGAGTGAAGATGTTTCCCTTAAACAAGATTGGTAGAATTTCTGCTTCTCTAGGATTCTATCTTTCCAGGAGTGAAGAACATTGACCAGGGAGGTAATCAAGAGTGTCGGCATCGATATCGGCACGAGCACCACGAAATTAATCATGAGTGAATTGACGTTGGGGCGGGTATCGAGTCATTTTGCCCTGCCGCATTTCGAGATTATTGATCGGAAAGTGACGTATGAAAGTGATATCATTTCCACTCCGCTTAAAAGCGAAGATGAAATCAATCTTCAGTCATTGATAGACTGGCTCCAACGAGAATACAACAGAATGGGTGTTTCATTACCTGAAATCAAATCTGGTGCTGTCATCATAACCGGCGAAACGGCGATTAAAAAAAATGCTGATGCGATCCTTCATTATTTGGCGGAGCGGTCCGGAGATTTTGTTGTCGCTATTGCCGGGGCCAGTCTTGAGGGTGTCTTGGCTGGCAGGGGCTCGGGAGCGTACGAGCGTTCGAAAACTCAAAGGGGGGTCGTAGCCAATATCGATATTGGCGGTGGTACGGCTAACGTTGTGCTTTTTCAACAGGGCAAAGTCCTTGAGACAATTACCTTTCACGTTGGCGGCAGGCTGGTCGAAATAAGTTCCGTGGGTGAAATACTGGCGGTATCGCCATCGTTAAGGCCCTGGCTTAATTATAAAGGCATAAGCCTCAAAAAGGGGATGAGCTTGTCGCTTGAACAATTCAGAGCGGTTAGTAAACAGCTATGTCACGATATGCTTGACTGTTTAACGGGAAAAATATCGATTGGAGCATTAGAGTCATTGGTGCATAGTTCATCGTGTGAAACTTTGCCTGAATTACATGAACTGGTAATATCCGGAGGCGTCGGCAGACTGACACATGAGCCGCCGCCTGCGAGGCTTTCGGATGCTGCCATTTACCATGATATTGGCCCATTGCTGGCATCTGAGCTGGTGAAATCTTTAAGAAGTTACACCTTAAATGTTGCTGCTGCTGCCCAAACCTCAAGGGCAACTGTAATCGGGGCCGGGATGCAGTCGACACGAATAAGCGGGGCCACGGTCTCCATCCAGCCAAAGCAATTGCCATTGCGAAATATTCCGGTTGTGAAGGTGCAAGTTTCCCAACCATGGCAAGAGAAACAATTTGAATCAGAGTTCTTGAAAGGAAAAGAGCTTTATGGGGATCAAGCCAGCTTGCCATTTGCTATCAGTTTGGGCGGGCTGCCTTATATGCCATATCAACAGCTCAAGGAACTGGCAGGAATGATTGGCACTCTTTACACGCGGCTTTTTCCTAGTGCTTCAGTCCTTGTTGTCATTTGTGAAAACGATATGGCAAAAGCCTTAGGGCAGTTATTGCGTCTATATTCAGTGTCCAGGATTGATGTTATCTGCATTGATCAAATTGTCATTGACCATGGTGATTACATCGATATCGGCGAACCACTTTATGACACAATGGTCCCGGTTGTCGTTAAAACACTAGCGTTTTCGTAGGGCAGGAGGTGAACAAGTGAAAACCAAAATTACGCTGCTTAATAAAACTTATCAATTTTCCGGATTAAAAGAAATCCTCGCCAAGGCGAATGAGGAACGTTCCGGAGACCAGCTTGCGGGCATTGCCGCAAATGATGCCCAGGAACGGCTGGCTGCAAGGCATCTGCTGTCACAGTTAACCTTAAGCGACATCCGCAATCACCCAGTGCTCCCGCCTGAAGAGGATGAGGTATCACGGGTGATTGAGGAATCCATTAATGAAAAAATCTATCAATCTATTGCAAACTGGACCGTCAGTGACCTGCGCGAAACCCTGCTTGACACGAACACAACCAACCAGGAAATCATGCGAATCCGCAAGGGGCTGACGAGCGAGATGGTTGCGGCGGCCGCAAAAATCATGTCCAATCTGGATTTGATTCAAGCCGCTTCAAAAATCGAGGTCGTCACCCAATGCAATTACCCAATCGGTCATAAAGGGACGCTTGCCGGTCGGGCCCAGCCCAATCATCCCACTGACAGCATTCAGGGAATCAGGGCTTCTCTCTATGAAGCATTAAGCTATGGAATCGGGGATGCAGTTATCGGCGTCAATCCGGTGATTGATACCGCCGAGAGCGTGAAACAGATTTTGCAAATGACACGAGAAGAAATCGACCGCTTTCAAATCCCGACACAGAATTGTGTTCTTGCCCATGTCACCACGCAGATGCGTGCGATTAAAAACGGTGCTCCGTCCGATATGCTGTTTCAAAGCTTAGCTGGGACTGAGGCGGGGAATAACGCTTTTGGCATTAGCGTTGCCCTGCTAGACGAGGGAAATGAGCTGATTCTAAAAGAAGGAACCGGGACCGGTCCAAACCTGTGGTATTTTGAGACCGGACAGGGGTCGGAGCTTTCATCCGATGCGCATCATGGCATCGATCAGGTGACGCTGGAGTCTAGATGCTACGGTCTCGCGAAAAGATATAAACCGTTTATTGTCAACACGGTTGTGGGCTTTATTGGCCCGGAATACCTCTACAATAGCAAACAGGTTATCAGGGCGGGGCTCGAGGATCATTTCATGGGGAAACTCCAGGGCATTCCGATGGGAGTGGATGTTTGCTACACGAACCATATGAAGGCCGACCAGAATGATATGGAAAATCTCGCCGTCCTGCTTGGCTCCGCCGGGGTTAACTTCCTGATTGGCGTGCCGATGGCTGATGACTGCATGCTCAATTACCAATCGACAAGCTTCCATGATATTGCAACGGTCAGAAGTGTCCTTGGTTTAAGACCGGCGCCATTGTTTGAGAAATGGCTAGAGAAAATGGGGATTATGGAAGAAGGCAAATTGACAGTGCGGGCGGGGGACCCGACCTTATTTATCTAAAACAGAAGGGAGGCAGGCTCAGAGTTGCAGGATAAACAAATCGAATTTATTGTCCTAAAAGTAATGGAACAGCTGCAAAAAAAATTTCCGGCGGCTCCGGAAACGGATACGCCGGTACCTGTTACAGAACCAACTGGATTGGTTTTTACGGAAGAGGACTGGCAGACTTCGATACCGAAACCCGTCTTTCAAGAGGGGACTTCCGAGTTAACATCATCGACTCCGGCCCGGATTGGTGTTTGGCGCACCGGGACTCGTCCGTTAACCAAGACGATGCTGAAGCTGCAGTTTGACCATGCGGCGGCAATTGATGCCGTCGGCGGTGAGGTCCTTGAAAAAACACTGCAAGAATTTGATTTATTTACCGTGGAGACGTGTTATGAAAACAAGGAGGTTTATTTAAAGCGTCCCGATAAGGGCCGGGTATTGACGGACGCCGCCGTCCAAACCATTAAAGAAAAATGCAAGCACCGGCCTCAGGTGCAAATCGTAGTTTCCGACGGACTAAGTGCCTGTGCCGTGGAAACCAATTTGAAGGATGTGTACCCGGCTTTGTTAGATTCGCTGAGAATCAACAATCTCACCCCGGGAACGCCGTTTTTTGTCAAGGGGGGCCGGGTTGCGTGTATGGATCATATCGGCGAGATTCTCGAGCCGGAGGTGCTGGTGTTGCTGATTGGGGAACGTCCGGGGCTTGTTTCCGCCAGCTCACTTAGTGCCTATATGTGCTATCGGCCTCGGAAGGGGATTGTCGAGTCTGATCGCAATGTGATATCCAATATCCACCCGCTAGGCACGCCGCCAGTCGAGGCCGGGGCCCATATCGGCACGGTGCTTCGAAAAATGCTGGAACAAAAACTGAGCGGTGTCAAATTGGAATTATAGTGAGCAGCTTTGGTCAAAGAGCGATTTTAAGAAAGGAGGGAGCGCGGATGGAGGTTGTGATCGGCTTTGCCTTAGTGATTATCACGCTGTTGACAGGCACGGCAATTGGCATAAATGCGAATAGGAATGTAAGGGCCTTCAAAGAGGAAGAGCATGAAATTTTTGTCGGCCGAGATGACAAATAACTAGGAAGGAAGGTGAAAACTAAATGAAAAATAAGGACCAGCAATTGTTGGAAGATAGGAAACAGCTGAATCGTTATGGCTATGCCCAGGAACTCTTGCGCGACATGGGCGGTTTTTCTAACTTTGCGATTTCATTTTCGATTATTTCGATATTGACCGGTGCCGTTTCCCTTTATGGGCACGGGTTAACTTACGGCGGACCGGGAATGATGGGCTTCGGTTGGACCATTGTTGCCTTTTTCGTCATGCTGGTTGCCGCCTCGCTTGCCGAACTGGCATCGGCGATTCCAACTGCAGGGGCCCTGTACCACTGGGCTGCGACCCTGAAGGGCATCAGAATTGGTTGGTATACAGCCTGGATTAATTTAATTGGACAAATTGGTATTGTTGCCGGAATTGATTACTCTTGCGCCTTATTCGCCGATCCGCTCCTAGCAGCCGTTTTTGGTTATACCTCTACTGAAACCACTACTCTAGTCGTTTTTGGCGTCATTCTCCTATTGCACGGAATCCTCAATCACGTTGGTATTAAAATCGTTGCTCGATTAAACGATTTCTCCGCCTGGTATCATATGGTGGTTGTTGCCATCCTTGTGGTCAGCTTGGCCTTTTTTACAAAAAACGGCCTTCAGCCAATCGAGTATTTATTCCAGGTTGGGCAGACTTTTTCCGACAAACCCTATATTCTTGCATTCCTGATTGGATTATTACAGGCCCAGTGGACCTTCACGGGGTATGATGCTTCTGCCCATACGATTGAAGAAACGGTCCACCCGCGCGTTCGCGCACCTTGGGGAATTTTTAACTCGGTAGCCTTTTCGTTCGTGTTTGGGTTCATTATGCTATCATTTGTCACGCTGTCGATCACGGATGCGGCCGGTGCGGTTAACTCAGATAACGCCTTTATTTTTGTAATCAGCCAAGCATTGGGCGGCACCTTCGGCTCGGTTGTGCTATGGCTAGTTACGTTTGCGATGTTCTTCTGCGGCCTGTCGTCGATTACTTCTTTTTCCAGGATGATGTATGCCTTTTCACGGGATAACGGCATGCCGTTAAGCCGCCATTGGGCTGAAATCAGCCGAAAATACCGGACCCCGGCAAAAGCGATTTGGCTGTCGGTTGTGCTGTCATTCATATTGGCCCTGATTGACTACGTGACGAAGCTGCTTAATCCTAATGCCGGCTATTCCACGATTGCCTTCCTAACAGCAATTAGTGTGGTTGGGCTATATATCGCCTATGGCATTCCGATTTATCTAAAGCTGGAGGCCGAGGCCAAGGGGATCTTCAAGCCTAAGCATTACGGTCCATGGAGCCTTGGGAAATGGAGCAAGCCAATCAACGTCCTCAGCATTGTTTGGATCATTTTCATCTCCATCATGATGATTATTCCGCCGAACCAAATGGCGGCCTATGCCCTTGCCGGAATGTTTATTATTTTGTTAATCATGGACCTTGCCTATTACAAGAAACACTTCAAAGGCCCGCAGGCTGCCCTTGAAAAATCACTTGAAGAGATTAGAAGATTGGAGGATGAATTTGAACACGGGAAACATTAATGGAAAAAGTGCCCGCTAGCTTAAACGGGCACTTTTTTCAATTAACCAAAATTAGAGTTGCAGACTATTATTGACGGGGGCATCGGTAAATTTAGAATAAAATTTTAAACCCCACAACACAAAAATAAACATAATACCTGGAACTATGAACGGAAGCAGATTGGTCAAAGCCGTTGCCTTCCCAGTTTCCTCAATAATAAAAATCCCGCTGCCAGCCTTTCCGGCTATGCCGTAGAACAGCCCATAGGCAATATTCAGCCCGTAATGAATCCCGGTATTGGCCCAGATGGAGCCAGTTTTATAAAATGCGAGCGTTAAGGAAAGACCTAAAATAATTGAAAAGAGAATATTGCTAAGGCTGAAGCCCGCATACCAGTAATCATCAAGTGCATAGATGAGAATGCTGATGGCGAACACCAAGGCAATGGGCAGTTTTCCTTTTAAAAGATTCATCACATAGCCGCGGATTAGTAAATCATTAATCAACGATCCCATGAAAAAGCCAATTAAAATCTCGACAACAGGCATAAAGAGTTCCGAGGGGGGCTTTATGCCGAAAAAATTCATGGTTCCTGCCCAAAACTCGAGGCCATACCAAACCATCCAAAACCCAAACCCAATAAAAATACTCATAAACAGGTTTTTTACCCAGCCGCGATGGAAGAAAAGGCCGATGCCTTTTAAACCGTCCAAGCCAACCCATTTGGTTATGTAGTGGGCCATGGGGAAGAAGAGTAGCAAACCGAAAAATTGCAAAATCGGATTCCCAAGAGATGATGGGACAAAGACAAAATACAAATCCAATATGACAAACCCAATGAATCCTTTAAAAAAGAGATTGATAGGACTTCACCACCATTTCCAAAATGAGATTATAGTTCATTTTAATTGTTTTATAGGAAAAAACAACCATTTTGCGAATTAAAAATGGGAAAGGGCTCATACTCCTTTCCCAAACACTTTAGTATCTTCTTTTCCGTCTTCTAAATATCCACATATTCCCGTCCTTCCAACAGCCTTTAGCCTGATGTCTGCCGTTGGCCGTATTCCGCCAAGGGCTGCAGCTTAAACCGCTAAGGTGATGACGGGACGTTCTTCTTCTTGAAGTGTAGCGGCGGCTGCTGGACGTGCGGCGCCTTGTTGTCATGGAACTAGAACGTGAAGTCATGCGGTGCCTTGAAGTGCCGCGATGCCGGCCGGGGTCCATAAACATAAAATCGCCAAACCCGCTGCGTCTTGCTTCATCTGCACCACGTTGAATATCTTCGGGTGAAAATTCTCTCTCTGCCATTTTTGCACCTCCTTTTAAAATTGAAAAGGGAGTAAGAAGCGACATGTTGCATTTGGTTAGAAACCCACTCCTCTTTTACCAATTTACGTATCCCTTCTTGCATTTGTATCGGACAAAAGCCTAAGAGGTGAAAAAATGCATGGAAAACGTGACGTTGCCCCATTTTCAACATAAAAATAAGGGGAGGGAGGTGTTAGGATGGACAATGCCAAACTGCCGCATTATAAGGTCTTCATTAATCCTATCGACTTCAAGGAATTAAGGCGGGATATCTGGATTGATGAACCGCTGCCGGCCAAGTTAACGATTGATGGAAAAAAACTGGAGGTGGACCTCTCCTACCGTGGGTCCCATATCCGCAAGTTTCCCAAAAAGTCATATCAGCTTTATTACTATAAACCAAAAACATATCGCGGATCGCGAGAGATTCATTTAAATGCCGAGTATAAAGACCCATCGATGATCCGCAATAAGCTTTCCTTTGATTTTTTTACGGACATTGGCACATTGGCGCCAAAAGCTAGGCATGTTTTTTTGACCCTTAATGGAAAAGCAGAGGGAGTTTATTTGGAACTCGAATCGGTCGATGAGGGCTTTTTAACCAGAAGAGGACTACCGGAAGGAAGCATTTATTATGCAATTGACGGTGATGCCAATTTTTCCCTGATGAGCGACCTGGATAAGGAAACGAAAAAATCGTTGAAACAGGGGTATGAAAAAAAGTATGGTGCAACCTCTGACGATATTTACCTGGAGAGACTGATTTTTAACATAAATACGATTCCTAGACAAGAATTTGGGCGGGATATCCCTAAATATATAGACGTGGAGAAATACTTGCGCTGGATGGCCGGGATCATTTTCACCTCGAATTACGATGGCTTTGTTCATAATTATGCGTTATACAGGAATGGGCACAGCGGATTATTCGAAATGATTCCGTGGGATTATGATGCTACTTGGGGCCGGGACGTGAACGGGAAAATCATGGAGGCGGATTATGTGCCCATAACAGGGTTCAATACGCTAAGTGCAAGAATTCTTGACGTAGACGTGTTTCGCAAGCAGTACCAAAGGCTGTTAGTTGACGTCATGAACCAGCAATTTACCGTAGAATATATGAGACCGCGGGCCGAAGCACTGCTCCAATTCATCCGCCCCTTTGTCATGAATGACCCTTACAAAAACCAAACCATCGACCAATTCGATCAAGAACTCCAAATTATCACAAACTACATCAACGGAAGAAGAAGTTACCTAAAGAGCAGGCTGTACAAATTGGATTAGGGAAAGGGTGTCAAGTACCTTGTGAAAATTTCACATGGTGCCTGACACCCTTTGCTATGTTTTCACCTATTTTATTGTGTTTTGGTCACAAACCACCGCCTCCAATCGTTATGTGTGCAGAAAGTGAAAAGGGGGTGGATTTTATATGCATGAAAAAGAAACGATTGTGGTGGTTGGCGGAGGCTATGCTGGAATAAATCTGATTCATCATTTGCGGAAGTTGTTTTCAACAGGGTTAATGAAGGATTTGGATATCATTTTGGTAGATAAAAATGATTATCATTTAAAAAAGGTGAAGTTATTCAAAGCAATTGTGGAAGAGAATAATCATAGTCTAAAAGTCCCATTTACTAAATATTGCGGGGATGGAATTCAATTTATCCGAGGTGAACTTACAGCCATTCACCAAAGCAGATCTTCGATAGAAGTCAACAGCCCAAATGGCGACATTCAAGAGGTTCCCTTTAGCCGCCTAGTCCTTGCGTTAGGAAGTGTACCGCAGCAAATGGACCTGGCACATGGCGGGGTGACCCTCGACAGCATGGGGTCTGCGAAGCAAATCAGAAAGGACCTACTAGCTAGAATCCAATCGGGAGATAAAAAACTAAGGGTTGCCGTGGTTGGCGGCGGAATTACCGGAATTGAAACATCTGCTGAGATTGTTTCGTGGTTAAAGAAAGAAGCACACGCAGCAGGAAAGGACCCATCCGGAGTGGAAGTTATATTAATAGATAACAAGGATCGCCTGCTCTCAGATATTCCAGAAAAGGTTGGTTACCAGCTTGAAAGGCGGTTAAATAAACTTGGGGTAACGGTCTTTCATCAGGTAAAAGCTGATGGCTTCAAAGAAGGAATGATTACGCTTAATAATGGTTCTCAATTGGATGCAGACTATTGTATCTGGACGGTAGGTCTTAAACCACACCCGAGTCTAACAAAATTTCCTTTGCCGCTGCATGAAAATGGCAAACTGCTGACCGATTCCTGGTACCGCATTAAAAACTCACAAACTATTTATGCCATTGGCGACTGCGTTCATGTGGTGGATCCCCGTGATGGAAGAATCGCGGCGATGAGCTGTAAAGAAGCCTTCAACCAGGCTGTAAGACTGGCAAGAATCATTAAAGCTGATATAGAGGGTACTATTTCCGAAGCTCATAAGACGTACCCGGATTTATATTGTATAGGACTAGGTCCTGAGAACGGATTTACCTGGGCGCAAAAGTGGGGAATCGATTTTGTGCTCTCTGGAAGACTTGGGGCAAAGGTTCGGGAATATACATGGAATATGGCCAGTTTGTTTCAATAGGGGGAAGCTGAATGGCATTGGACGAACTTTATCAAGAGTATAAATCACTGCTGTTTTCGATTGCCTATCGAATGCTAGGCACGGTATCCGATGCCGAGGATATTATTCAAGATGTGTTTCTCCATGCAGGCGAAGTAGATTTGGCCAAAATTGTCAATAAAAAAGCCTATCTATGTAAAATGGTCACCAACGCCTGTCTAGATTATCTTAAATCAGCCAGGAAGAAGCGTGAGGTATACATCGGGCCATGGCTTCCGGAACCACTCCTTGTTCAGGAAAATGATCCGTATGTCGAAGTTGTGAAAGGAGAACTGGTTTCCTTTGCGGCACTGCTTCTGTTTGAAAAATTAACACCAATCGAGCGTGCTGTTTTCATTCTGAGGGAAGTGCTGGAATATGAATACGTAGCCATCTCAGAAATTGTAGGGCGAACGGAAACCACCTGCCGAAAAATTTTTAGCCGCGTCAAAAAGAAGCTTCCCGAATTGGAAGAGGAAGAAATCAAAGCAAAAAGTGACAGGAACGAGGAGATTATCGGCAGTTTCCTTTCAGCCGTATTTGAAGGGAATGTAAAACAACTGGAGAATCTGCTGTCTGATGATATCACCCTGTACGCAGATGGCGGCGGCAATGTGTTTGCTGCCATTAAACCGATTCATACAAGGACATTCGTGATTCGGTTTATCAAGAGCCTGACCAAACAGCTGGACACGAGTGGAGCAAATACGGCTAAAGTTCAAATAGCAAATGTAAATGGTGAGACCGGTGTGGTTGCTGTAGGGGTAGACAATGTACAGAATGTCATTAGTTTTCGTGTTTTAAATAACCGAATCCAAGAAATTTTTGTAGTTAGGAATCCTGAGAAACTGAAACACATTTAAACACAAAGGAACCATTCCATTTTACGAATGGTTCCTGCGAAATTTTATAGAATAGTAATCTTGCGGCCTTCCTTAGCGGATAATCTGATAGCATCCAATACCTTTTGAGTTTCATGACCATGTTGAAAATCAGCTAGGTAGGGATGCTTAATTCCGGATGTGACCGTTTCATAAAGCGCATCCAGTGCACGATGAAACCCGTTGTAATACCGGGCAGCGACCGTTGGCATATCTACCGGTGATGTTAAATCCGGAAGCAGCTCGACTTTTTCGAGCTGGGCATCGCCTGAAGCAAGGAAAACCTGATGATCGTCCAACATCACAAGTGTACCTTCACTACCAAAAATCTCCAATCGCCATGTGTTGGCAGTTTGGCGCGTAGCTGACACAAGCTCCATCGTGACGGTGGTTCCGTTTTCAAGCTTGCCTATCACTTGGTAAGCATCATCGGCAGAACGGTGTTCAACTGTCCCATCCTCTGAGATTTGGGTCGGCACATGAATGGGAAGATTGGCAAACACTTCAGAGAACCGGCTTTCAAACCACCAATGAAGAGAATCGGTCATATGCGAGCCTAGGGCACCGAGCATCCCGCCGCCCGTTTCTTCCTTGGCAAGCCAGCCGCGCGGGTTTGCCATAAGTGAGAGATAATTCTGGAACGTACAAAGGTAACGGACATGCAAAACTTTTCCAAGGCTGCCGCCATCCAAAATTTCCTTCACTTTTTGGCGGGCCGGAAGGAAGCGGAATTCATGGTTGATAAGACCGAGTTTCCCAGCATTGTCTCTGGCTGCCATCATCTGGATCGTTTCTGCCGTACTTAATGCCATCGGTTTTTCACAAACGACATGCAGTCCCTTCTCGAAGGCCCCCAACACCATATCCTTATGTAAATGAACAGCAGAGGCCACAACAACAAGGTCAAGCGATTCTTGCTGGAGCATTTGCTTCCAGTCGGTATAGACTTTTTCTACTCCACTTACAGTTTTTGCATATTCCACATTGCCTCTTGATACACTTGCAATGGCAGCAACTTCAAAGCCTTCGTGAAACTTCATCATCGGCGCATGTACCTTTGCACCGAACCCGGTACCAATAATGCCAACTTTAATTTTCTGCATGATCACGACCTCCATTTTAATTGGATAATTTTAGTTTAAATCGAACAAAGGAAAAAGGCGAATTTTTAGAAATTAAGAAAATAGGGGGAATGGCGATGAAATTTGAATTTTCGGTCGATATTCCGGCACCAATCGAACTCGTTTGGAAAATAGCCCAAAATCCGGATTTAAGGCCTTCATGGGACGTGAGAATTGCCAATTATCAGGTTCATGGTCCGCAAGAAAATGGCGCGGAAGTTACGATTACATTTCGTGTGTTTTTCTTTCGACCCGTTGGAAAAGCAAAATTTATCCTGTTTAACCCGCCGAAACAATCGATACTTCGAATTGAACAAGTAAAGCCTGCGATTATTCCAACTGGAGGTGGAACCTGGATGTTTCAGGAGATTGAAACTGGGACCAGGATGATTACCCGTTTCAACCTTGATACAAAGAAGAGCAAATTCTCTGCGGACTGGCTTACATGGTTTTTTGTCTGGTTAGATACAACAAGATCTTTGAAGAAACTTAGAAAACTTGTTATAAAAAAGGCAAAAGAGACAGAAGTAGCAGGTTCTGAATAAATTTAAATAAATCCTCATAAAAATGGACGGATAGCAATATTTGCAGAAGATCGGGAACTTTTTAATTACGCTAACGTAAATAAACAGGAAATAGAAAGATTTTTGGAGGATAAAATGGAAACCTGGGTCATCGATTTAATCGAACAATTTGGCTACTTTGGCGTATTTTTTCTGATTGCCGTTGAAAATATTTTCCCGCCGATTCCCTCTGAGGTAATTCTTACATTTGGCGGCTACATGACATCTAAAACGCACTTGACCGTAACAGGGGTGATTATTTCATCTACAATAGGGTCTTTATTTGGTGCGATTATTTTATATCTCTTGGGAAGTACATTGGACAGTGACAGATTTGAAAAAATTATTAAGCGGCATGGCAGATGGCTGCGATTAAAAAAAGAAGATTTGTTCCGAGCCAACGCCTGGTTTAACAAATACGGCATGTGGACTGTTTTCTTGTGTCGGTTTATTCCCCTCATCCGCAGTTTGATTTCCATTCCCGCCGGCATGGCAAAAATGAATTTTTCGATATTCTTATTGTTTACGACGCTTGGCACTATCATTTGGAATACGATCCTGATTCGTCTCGGGGCGAGCGTGGGAGAGAACTGGGAAGCGATTACGGGGAAAGTGGATGATGTTTCAAACTTCATCTATGGAATCCTAGGGGTTTTAATAGTATTCATGATTTTTAGATACTTGAAGAAACATGGTAAATGGAACAAAGTATGAAATCTTAATATTCTCTATTTTAAGTAAGTGAAGTATAATAGAGATGGAAAACTACTCCATTTGTTTCGGCGAAAATTATTCCAAATCTAATTCGGAAGAAGTTGGAGCAAATGAAAAAGTTAACGGTTTTATCCTATGTTACTGGGGCTCTATTAATGTTCATTGGACTTGGGGCCGCGGCGGCTGGTTATGGGCTTATGACGGACCCGAGTGGAGCAGGGGTCGGTTTGCCGCTGGACCTTTTGAGGAATTCCCCATTTACTGACTTTTTAATCCCTGGAATTGCGTTATTTTTGATCAACGGAGTAGCCAGCTTAATTGGAGCCTTACTAGCGTTCAAAAAAAATCCGTTTACTGGAATCATTACTTTGACTCTCGGGATTGCCATGGTGATATGGATTGGGGCGCAGGTCTCTTGGATTGGCTGGGAAAGCTGGCTTCAACCGACATTTTTGGCTCTCGGGCTTATTGAAATTGCATTGGGTTTTTTGTTAATGGACGAGTATATCAATCAAGGAAAGTTTGGATGGCATAGGAAACCCCATGCACATTAACGGACTGCTATTACGTGAGGACCTTTATTGTAAAATAAGGTCCTTTTTTAGCGTATAGAGGAGGGGTCTACATTGAATCTGTTTTATGAATTACATAAGGACATTCCGCGGGAGGGTCCGGGAAATAATGAATCCACGAGGAAGGCATATCGGATAATCGAAAACATATAAGATTCATCCTGATGTGTTAAAAATCCAGGAAGAATTCCAAACAGAAATCGATTTGTTCGTAACTACTCTGATTTCTGATTACTATTGTTACGGAAGAAGGTTGGATAACATGCATTATCAAGATAACGAATTAATTTTACGTCATATAACCGACCAAGACTTGCCGGTTCTTTGGGAGTTGATTTATAAAGAAGATTCGCCGGAATGGAAGAAATGGGATGCTCCCTACTACGAGCATAACTCGATGCCATATGAGCAATTTTTGACCGAAAGAGACAGCTGGGTAAACAGGGAAGACCGCTGGGCAATCGTGGTGAATGATAAGGTGGTTGGTACGGTCGGCTATTATTGGGAGCATAAATCATCCAATTGGCTGGAAATGGGGATTGTGATTTATGATCCCCGTTATTGGAGCGGCGGGTATGGGACGAAAACAATAAGGCTGTGGATCAGTCACTTGTTTAATAGTATGCCATTGGTGCGTGTTGGATTTACAACATGGTCCGGAAACGAACGAATGATTAAGGTCGGTGAAAAACTCGGGATGACCATGGAAGCAAGACTGCGCAAATGCCGCTACTATAACGGGGAATACTATGACTCTATTAGGATGGGGCTGTTGAGGGAAGAATGGGAAGTAAATCCGGTTTTTAAGTGAACACCATTGTGATATCCTCTTCTATTTTTTAATACTTGAAGAAGGAAATATTTGGATTTTGTCGAAATTTATATACTGTAGCTAAATTTCGATGGAAAGAAGGCGAAGAGATGTCACTTGATCCACAAACGAAATTTGTATTAGACCAATTGGCTGCTGCTGGGGCTCCTCCAATGGAGACTTTGTCACCGGAAATGGCAAGACAGGCATTTGTATTGCCGCAGGGTGCTCTTGAAGAAGTAGGGAAGGTGGAAAATCGGACGATTCCTGGACCGGCAACGGACATCCCTGTCCGTGTTTATTACCCTAAAGAACTAAAAACGGAAAATCCAGCATTAGTTTTCTACCATGGCGGTGGCTGGGTAATCGGCAATCTAGACACTCATGACGATATCTGCCGCGCTTTAACCAACTACGCCAACTGCGTGACTATTTCCGTCGACTACCGCCTGGCTCCTGAACATAAATTTCCTGCTGCAGTTGAGGACTCCTATGCCGCGGTTCAATATGTGTATGACCATGCAGAAGATTTCCAAGTGGACCGTAACCGAATTGCTGTTGGTGGTGACAGTGCCGGAGGAAATCTCGCCGCTGTTGTGACCAATCTGGCAAAAGACAAAAACTCACCCTCTATTTGTTTTCAGCTTCTCATTTATCCAAGCACGAATGTAGGCGGAGAACCAACCTCTTCAATGGTTGAGAATGCACAGGGCTATTTCCTGGAGAAAGGCACGATGGAATGGTTCCGTAACTGCTACCTGAACGGTGAAGAAGATAAACAGAACCCGCTTGTCTCACCAATGCTTTATGAAGATTTCCAAGGTCTTCCTCCAGCATTAGTCATTACTGCTGAGTACGACCCATTACGGGATGAAGGTGAAGCATACGCAAAGAAACTCGCCGAAGCAGGTGTAAAAGTGGAAACAATCCGCTATCATGGGACAATTCATGGCTTTGTCAGTATGTCAGCCGTTATTGCCCAAGGTAAAGTTGCCTTGGAAAAGGCCGGTGAAGCATTAAGGAACGCATTTGAAAAATAATATTAAAAAAATGAGTGTTTGGCTGGTTGTATTCCCAAACACTTTTTTTTAGTTAATAATCGCCAAAAAATAGTAAAATATGTATAATAGAAATGCCATTTTACCTAAAAATAGTAAAAATTCCATAATATGAATGAAGAAAGGGGTACATATGAAGGCTGTTCGTTTTTTAGGGAAGATCATCATTTTGATCTTGCAATGCGTCATTGCGGTCGAAGTGCTCATTCTAATCGGTGTTTTTCCAATCCTTTTTCAAAATTTAACGTTTAACCCATCCGGGTATTTTCAAGCCCTCATTGAGTTTAATCAAAGGTTGATTGAATTTACACCATTAACAATCGATGGGACAAACCCAATTTTTCCAACAATATTTGATAAATACATAGAATCTATGAAGATACTGGGATTAGGGATTCTGGCCGCCAGTTCCATCGCATTTTTTCTATCCTATGTTGCGTTTTTCTTTTTTAAAAACAAAATGAAAAGAATCAAAAATCTTCTTGAAATCGCTGAGGCCATCCCTGACTTGATGTTAATCCTGTTGCTGCAGCTGGCTGTAATTATAATTTATAAAAATACAGGGATTAAGCTAGCCACTGTCGTATCGGTACGGGAAAAAGCGATTTTGCTTCCGGTTATCTGTTTGAGTGTTCCAATCAGCTTTTACATCACTAAGGTGATCATTCATCACATTGAAGAAGAATTGGAAAAATATTATGTGGAATTGGCCAAGGCCAAGGGTTTGACTTTTTCCTATATTTTAAACATTCACGTCTTGAGAAACATCATAGATGGATTGTTCGGTACTTCCAAAACCGTATTTTGGTCAATGCTGTCGACATTATTGGTCATAGATTACCTATTTAATATGAATGGCCTAATGCGGGCCATGTTGGTGGGGACGGACCCATTTGTCATCGGCTGTATCCTGATTTTTGTCCCCTTTTTCCTGCTTTACCGGGTTTATGAATGGGTAAGTTTTGATCGTAGAAGGGGCACGCCATAGGATGATTTTGTTTTTAATAAAAAGGAAACGATTTGTCATCAGTTTTCTTTTCCTATCAATCTTGTTTTGCTGGAGTTTATTTTTAGATGGAGAGATTAGACAAGTAAAATTCTTTTACGATGAAAAGGGAAATCTGCTTGACGCGCCTCCCTACCCGCCGTTCACCGTTTTTCTGTTTGGTTCCGATAAATTCGGCTATGATATGGGAGAAATGATGATTGTCGGTGCCAAATACACCATTGGGATTACCTTGGTCGTTGCGTTGCTAAGATTAATTGTCTCACTTGTTTTCAGTTCCTTTATGTTCTCATCAAAACCAGCAATATTCAATGGAATGAAAACGGTGTTTGAACCATTCTCAGTCGTGCCCCAAACGATTATCGTATTTTTTATACTGTACAGTGTCTTGTGGATGCCAATGTCCGGGTTTGCTACACCTTTTTGGGAACGGGCGCTTTTCCAAACGTTGATCCTGGTCATCGTGGCCGTACCAAACGTGACGATTCACCTGGCAAATGACATGAGGCTAGTCTACAATGAGACATTTATCGAGGCATCAAAAACGCTTGGGGCCGGCAAGCTCCGTATTTTCTTTAATCACATTGTCCCGCATGTTTATGAAAAATGGATTTTATTGTTCGGACAGCAGTTTATTCAAACCCTGCAGCTTATGGCACATCTTGGGTTTATGAATCTCTTCTTTGGCGGGACCAATGTTCCATATGGCGTTCTCGGTGACGATGGGACGCCGCCGCGCTCCCTATCTTATGAATGGTCCGGCTTGATTGGGAGCAATATCAGCTATCTTTATGCATACCAATGGATGGTACTCGTGCCAATTGCCTTTTTTATTATGACAGCCATTAGTGTTGCACTTATAAACGATTCATTTAAAGAATATGTTCAAAGAAAACAAAAATACGAGCAACTCAAGGGATAACCGCATGTCGGTTATCCTTTTTTCTATTATCTCCGTTTAATTTTAAATTCTTAGAATAATAGGGTACAACAGCTCGTAAGAATAGGATAAGTGTACCAATTTTGGCTATTTTCTATAAAAAATACCAAAACAGTCATTCCAAAGGAGGGGAAAAGTTGAGAATTGAATACAGCTATACCTTCGACTTACCAAAGGACATTGTATGGCGGTACATACAGGATGACAGGGTTCTTAGAAGTTCTCTTCCAGGCTGCCAGTCATTTGAAGAAATGCATAGCGGTATCTATGCAGCAGAACTGGGGCTGAATACGGGCCCGGTCAAGGGTCTGTTTTCGGCAGAAGTCCAGCAGGTAGATCAAATCCCACTGACCTATTATCGGTTGTTGGTGAAAGGGAAAGGCAAACCCGGGGAGATTGATGCCATAGCAGACATGATTCTTGAAGAGGCAGAGGAAGAAGAAGGGGGTACAAAGATAACCTGTGTCGCCGAAATCGAAGTGACGGGTGTGCTTGCCTCGGTCGGTCAGCGAGTAATGGGGGGTGTCGCAAAAGTCATTCTTGGGCAATTTTTCAAAACTGCGGAAAAAGAAATGCAGAATGAAATCTAACCAGTTTCGAAAGCGCTTTATTTTTTTGAAAAAGGAGGTAGATTGGGTGAAGAAAAAATGGAATGTCGAAGTGAAAGTAAATGGGAGAGTCAAGCTGGCAGAGGTTGAACCTCGACTTTTGCTTGTCCATTTACTGCGCGATGAGTTTAACCTAACCGGGACGCACATCGGCTGTGACACGAGCCAATGCGGCTCCTGCACAGTGATGATGGACGGCAAAGCCGTGAAATCCTGTACTGTGCTGGCGGTCCAGGCAGATGGAGCTGAGATTCAAACTGTGGAGGGACTGGGCACGGTTGAACAGCTTCATCCGATTCAGGCGGGATTTTGGGAAAAACACGGGCTGCAATGCGGGTTTTGTACGCCCGGGATCATGATGGCCGTCAACGGTTTGCTGCAGGATAATCTAAATCCGTCCGAGGCGGAAATCAGAGATGCCCTTGACGGTGTGATTTGCCGCTGCACTGGATATCAGTTTATTGTAAAAGCTGTTCAACAGGCTGCCGAAACGATTCGAAACTCCCAGCAACAATCACAAGTCGTACCGGCAGAGGGGGGAAGCATATGACAAAGGTCGTCGGCAAGCCGCTAAAGCGAAAAGAAGACCCAAAGTTGATTACCGGAAACGGGCAGTTCACCGATGACATTAAATTAACTGGGATGCTGTATATGGCGATCAAACGAAGCCAGCATGCACATGCCCGGATTAAAAGGATATCCGTGGATGCTGCCTTGAGGCTTCCTGGGGTGGTCGCTGTTTATACCGGCAAGGATGTACAGGATAAAATCAAGCCGATTCGCTCGATTTGGCTAGTGCCGGGCTGTGACTTAATCCCCAAGGACCGCGTTCCGCTTGCAATGGATAAGGTCAATTATACCGGAGAAGCGGTGGCTGTAGTCATCGCTGAAAGCAGGTACTTAGCTTCTGACGCCTTAGATTTAATCGATGTGGAGTACGAAGTGCTTCCAGCGGTCGTACATCAGGAGGCAGCCATCGAGGCATCGGCCCCGGTGATTTACGATGATGTACCTGGTAATGTAGCTTTTACGTGGAAAGCGGGCGAAGTGCCGGAGGAAGTGTTTGCCAATGCCGAGGTCGTAGTTAAGCAGCGATTCTATGAGCAGCGCGTTGCGGCCAACCCAATGGAAACGCGGGGAGCAGTGGCGCAATATAACCCGGGAAGCGGCGAATTGACGCTTTGGTGCACGTCGCAAAATCCGCATATTCATCGGTTACAGTATTCGGAGGCATTGGGGATATCGGAAACAAAATTGCGGATCATTGCCCCGGATGTCGGCGGCGGCTTTGGCGCGAAAATTGCCGTTTATACCGAGGAAGCGTTGGCGGCTTTTGCGGCTATGGACTTAAAGCAGCCGGTGAAATGGATCGAGGATCGCCAGGAGCATTTCCTCGCGACCAGCCATGCACGTGACCAAGTGATAACCACCGAATTGGCAGGGACAAAGGATGGAAAGATTCTCGCGATTCGCACCCGCAATGTGGCAAATCTTGGCGCTTATTTATCGACGATGGGGGCAGGGGTGCCGACGATTGATTTCGGGTTGATGGTGACAGGTGCTTACACGATTCCATATGCCCAGGCGGAAACGATTGGCGTCTATACCAACACGACACCAACTGACGCTTATCGCGGTGCCGGAAAACCGGAAGCTTCTTATCAGATTGAAAGAATCGTAAGCTTGTTTGCCGAAAAAATTGGTTTGGATCCAGTCCAAGTCCGTCAGAAAAACCTAGTGCCGAAAGGATCATTTCCGTATACAAATGCAATGGGTTGCAATTATGATTCCGGAGATTATCAAAAGGTGCTTGAGCAGGCCTTGGAAGCGGCAGGTTATGCCGTGCTGCGCAAAGAACAGGAAGAGGCACGGAAAAACGGCCGTTTACTGGGAATTGGCATCTCCACGTACGTAGAGCTATGCGGGCTAGGGCCGTCAGCAGTGGCCGGGGCCATTGGCTTTGGCGGCGGGCTTTATGAAAATTGTACGGTCCGTGTCCACCCAAGCGGCAAGGTAACGGTATTAACCGGGGCGTCGCCGCACGGTCAGGGTGAAGGAACCACGTTTGCACAGGTAGTAGCTGAAAAGTTTGGTATCCCAATCGAGGATGTCGAGTTGTTCCACGGTGATACCCATATGATTTCGATGGGCTGGGGCACGTACGGTTCGCGGACTACACCGGTGGCAGGCGGGGCGTTAGCGATTGCGGCCGACCGCGTGATTGAAAAAGCGAAGAAAATTGCCGCTCACGAGCTGGAGGTATCGCCTGAGGAAGTTAGATTTGAGGATGGCACGTTTAAAGTAATAGGCTTCCCTGGCAAGGAGCGGACCTTTAAAGAGATTGCCTGGTCGGCGAACAATGCCTGGAATTTGCCGGCAGGTGTGGAGCCGGCTTTGGAAGGTCAATGCTTTTTCGATCCGCCGGATTTCGTTTACCCATTCGGGGCTCATATTTGTGTCGTTGAGGTTGACCCGGAAACAGGTGTTGTCGAATTGAAGAAATATGTTTCAGTCGATGATGTCGGCCGTATCCTGAACCCGATGATTGTTGAGGGCCAGGTTCATGGCGGTCTGGCGCAGGGCATCGGGCAGGCATTGTGGGAACAGACCGTCTACTCCGAAAAAGGCCAGTTGTTATCAGGAACGTTCATGGATTATGCGATGCCAAAGGCGAAGTTTTTCCCGATGATTGAGTCAAGTTTCGTTGAATCGCCAAGCCCGGTTAATCCTTTAGGGGCAAAGGGTGTTGGCGAGACAGGAACGACCGCTGCACCGTCTGCGGTTGTCAATGCAGTGATGGATGCGCTGAAGCCATATGGCGTGATTGATTTGGAAATGCCGCTTACCCCGGAAAAGGTGTGGAAGGCGATACAAAAAGGGAGGGCTGTGAAATGATCCCTGTCAGTTTTGATTATGTACGGGCGGCATCAATACCGGAGGCGATCCAATTATTGAAAAATAGCAATGGCGAGGGCAAGCTGATTGCCGGCGGGCACAGCCTGGTCCCGCTGATGAAGTTTCGGTTGTCGAACCCGGGCACATTGATTGATATTGGCGATGTCAATGAGTTGAAGGGCGTTGGGATTGTTGGCAGTAGGCTGGTAGTTGGGGCGCTGACCACCCATGCGGAGGTTGCCGAGGACCCGGTGGTGCTTGCTCATTTGCCTGTATTGGCGGAAGCGGCCAAGCAAATTGGCGATATGCAGGTACGCAATAAGGGCACCGTCGGCGGCAATATTGCCCACGCCGACCCATCGGCAGATTTGCCGGCTGTGGCACTTGCGTTGGACGCAGTGGTACACCTGACGGGCGAGGACGGCGAGGAGAAGGTACCGATTCAGGAGTTCTTGCTTGGGCCGTTTATCACGAGCCTTCCGGAAACGAGTGTCGTGACGGCGATTTCCTTTGCCGTTCCTCCTGCAGGGACGCAAAGTACGTATTTAAAATATTTCCACCCGGCATCCGGATATGCGGTGGTCGGCGTGTGTGCGGTTGCCGGTAAAACGGCGGACAGCCTCGTCAATCATGTCCGCATCGGGATTACCGGGGCGGGAGATTGCGCCTTCCGCGCCGAGCAGGCTGAAAAGTTCTTGTTCGGAAAACCTGCAACGTTAGAAAATATCAAGCAGGCAGCAAGTCTCGCTGCTGCCGATGGCGACATGGGCGAAGACCTGTTTGCCTCGAGCGAGTACCGGTCCCACCTTTGCAAGGTGTATACCGAGCGGGCCTTGCGAAAGGTATTGGGGTAGGATGAACTGACATCATAGAAAGCCAAACCACCGAGGAAAGGTTTTTAAGAAACTTGTGGTTTGGCTTTTGCTTTTAGAGTTCTATTGCTGGTTGGAAAACTTCGGCCGAATTTGACTGTAAAAATGCTATCGCGGATATATTCCTGGTTATCGCGGATATATCAAAATTATCGCGGATATATTCGAATTAACGCGGATATATTGGGTTTTATCGCGGATATATCTCAATTTGCCGCGGATATATTTTTCCACAGTCGAAAAATGACCAATTTTAATAGGCTTTACGGATGAAAACTGAGGTTTTTGCTCTGATTATGTTAATTTACGAACCCAAATTTGCAAAATGCTTACCAAAATCTATTAATCTTGAAAGTTCCCATACAAGGAAGTGTACGAAATGTTATCGAACCGGCAAATTACCGAGCTTTTATCAAGCATGATACAAAATGGGCAACCTGGCGTGTTGGCAACTGTTGTCACGGTTCAGGGGTCGGCCTATAAACGTGAAGGCGCGAAGATGATCATTGAACCAAATGGGGATTACCACGGGATGATTTCCGGGGGCTGTTTAGAGGCCGATGTGGCAGCCTCGGCCGAGGAAGTTTTCAGCTCGGGGAACCCGATTCTAAAGAAATACGAATTGGACGAGGACCTTGTCTGGGGGCTTGGGCTGGGCTGCCCCGGTACAGTGGAAATTTTGATAGAGCCGATTGATTCCTCGAGGTTGGGTGAGCAGATGGCCGATGCTTATACCAAAAATCAAGCGATTGTCGTTTGCAAACTTCTCGAGTCCGAGGAGAGGCCACTGCTGGTGACGGAAGCAAATGTTTTCGGCGACAACTGGGCTGATGAAATTTTACAAGAAAGTACCATGATGATGGCAGCGCAGAAATTGGCGCAGCAAACATCTACATCAGAGACCATTTTTTTGACAAAAAAGACCGGGGAAGAAGTCCGCGTGTTCTTTGATGTTACCATTCCGCCGCCAAAGCTTTTCCTATTTGGTGCGGGCCATGACGCGCTTCCGCTGGCCGATTTTGGTTGCACGCTCGGGTTTCAAACAACAATCATTGACCCGCGCCCTGCTTTTAACACAAGGGAACGGTTTCCGACGGCCCACAGCCTGTTGGGCGAGACGGGTCAAATCGATAGTCGGACCTATTGTGTCATCATGAACCATCACTTGGAGCGGGATATGGACTCTTTGGCCGTTGCGTTAAAATCGGATGCCCCTTATGTCGGCCTATTGGGTCCGCGGATTAGAAGGGCAAAGTTGATGAATCACTTGAAGGAACAGGGAACCACTTTTTCAAACAAGCAGCTGGAAAAACTTCACAGCCCGATTGGCCTTGACATCGGCGCGGAAACCCCGGAGGAGATTGCCTTAAGCATCATGGCGGAAATCACCGCATTCCGAAATGGCCACCAGGGTGGCTTTTTAAAAGAAAAAGCGTTTATTCATAAACCGACACGCTTATTGGCCGAGAAAAAATCATGATTGCGGCAATCCTGCTGGCTGCCGGAAGGTCGTCGAGAATGAACTATCCAAAACCGCTGTTGGAGTGGCGAGGCCGGACACTGTTGGAGCACCAAATGGATCAGCTAGCCAGGCTGCCGGTTGCGGAGATCATTGTTGTCCTGGGCCATGAGACCGATCGCATTTTAGAAAAAGTTTCGAGTCACGATCAGCGTGTAAGTTTTATCATATGTGACGATTTTCAGGAGGGGCTTAGCGCTTCATTAAAATGCGGATTGCAACATGCGGAAGGAAAATATGACAGCGTTCTACTGATGCTTGTGGATTTGCCGCTGATCCAACCAGGGACTTTTGAGCAAGTCTGCGAAACCGGGGCACAACTTCAAGATACCTTTAATGAACCGTTTGTAGTCCAGCCCATCTGTCATCAACAGCCCGGTCACCCCGTCTTCATCGGGCATTTTGAGCAGCTAAACTGGCATTCGTTACAAGGGGACCTCGGGGCAAAACCGCTAATTAAACAGATGAAGAATCGTATTTTACTAGAATCTGAGGACAGAGGGGTCGTGTTTGATATCGACACACCTCAGGCTTATATGGAAGCAATAAAAATTGAAGAGGTGAGAAAATGAGCAAATTGCAAACCCGCTACGAATACGGCGGGGACGAGTTTGTCTTTGTCCAGCTCTCGGAAGCGATGAGTTTGGAGGCGAATTTTAAGGGAATCGCGATAACAAGAAAATTGAAGGAACAAAATCTCGAGGGTATTATCGATATTTGCCCTGCCAACGCCTCCTATATGGTGCGGGTCGATCCTGATGTTCTTCATCCTGATCGGTTAATCAAAGAATTAAGGGAAATTGAAGATAGCATTAAAGATTTGGACATCGAAATCTCCTCACGGGTTGTGGATGTTCCGGTTTTATTCGAGGACCCCTGGACGCATGAAGCGGTAATGATGTTCCGCGACCGCCATCAGGACCCGAATTCCACGGATCTCGAATACAGTGCGAGAATTAACGGCTATAACAGCAAGGAGGAATTTATTGGGGCGATCGATGCGGCGCCGTTTCTTGTGTCAATGATTGGCTTCGTGCCTGGCTTGCCATGGTGCTTCCAAATCGTCCGACAGGAAAAACAAATTGAAGTGCCTAAATATGTCCGGCCGCGGACCTATACCCCGGAGCGCACCTTTGGCTTTGGCGGAGCGTTTGCCGTCATTTATCCGGTTCAAGGCGCCGGCGGTTATCAAATGTACGGAATTGCTCCGGCACCCATTTACCAAAAGGAACAAACATTGCCAGATTTCCAGGACTCAATCGTGTTCCCGCAGCAGGGCGATATTTTCCGCTACCGCAGCATCACTAGGGAAGAATATGATGCCGTGCGAGCAGAAGTGGAAGCCGGAACCTTCACCTATCGAAAAAAAGAAATCACGTTTACGCCGCAGGAGGTATTGGAAAATCCGGAGCGTTTCTCGGAAATGGTGTTGAGGAGGTTGTACCATGATTAAAGTGCTGAAGCCCGGGCTGCAAACGACGGTTCAGGACCAGGGAAGACTCGGATTATATGAAATTGGCATGCCTCCTTCGGGTGCCATGGACCAGTTTGCCCTCCGTGTCGGGAATATGCTCGTCGGCAATCGTCCCAACGCCGCGGTCCTTGAAATTACTTATATCGGCCCCGAGCTTATTTTTGAAAAAGATACGCAGATCAGTTTGACAGGAGGATTGATTCCGCCAAAAATCAACGGGGTCTCGGTGCCAATGTGGGAAACTCTCGCTGTTAAAGCCGGCGATGTTCTGTCATTTGACTTTGTTAAAACAGGGGCGCGAATCTATTTAGCGGTGGAGGGCGGAATCGATGTGCCGCTCGTGATGAATTCCCGTTCGACCTACACGCTGATCGGCATTGGCGGATTTGAAGGTAGGGCTTTGGCTAAAGGCGATGTTTTGGCCACGGGAGACCTACATGAACGGAAGGTGGCGGCCGGGACAAGGATTGCGGAATCGCTTATTCCTATTTTTGAAAGAAGTCATGAAATCCGGGTAATCGTTGGGTTATGCAGCTATCGGCTGACAGAAGAAAGTAAGAGAATCTTTCTTGAGACTGAATGGACGGTTACACCGGAAGCGAACCGCATCGGCTATCGACATAAAGGGCAGCGCCTACAATTCGTTGAGCGTGAACAGCCGTTTGGCGCAGGAAGCAACCCGTCCAATGTGACTGATTTAGGGTATCCGATTGGCTCGATACAGGTGCCGGATGGCGTGGAACCGATTGTGCTCCTGCATGATGCGGTTACCGGTGGCGGTTATGCGACCGTTGCCACTGTCATCAGCACCGACCTGAACAGGATGGGACAAATCAAGACAAATGAAAAAGTAAAGTTTGTTTCGGTCAGCCTCGAGGAAGCCTTACAGATCCGCAAGGAAAACCAGCTTGTGTTAAATAAAATCGCCGAGAACATTGCTTCTCGTTAATAGGAGGGATGTTGTATGAGCAAAGCGATTATTGCGCCGCTGCCGGGTGTTTTTTACCGCCGCCCGTCCCCTGATCAGCCGGAATATGTTCAGGAAGGGGACCAGGTGAATCCAGGAGACATCGTAGGATTGATCGAAATTATGAAAACCTTTTACGAGTTAAGGGTAGAAGAATCCGGCGTCGTAGCTGGATTTTTGGTGAATAATGAAGACATTGTCGATGCCGGGCAGGAAATTGCTCTATTAAAATAGTGGGGGGTTGGAGGTGATTTCGCCGATGAAGGTAGATTTGAATTGTGATATGGGAGAGAGCTTCGGACTCTACCAGATTGGCAATGATGAGGAAATGATGAAGTACATTTCCTCCGCCAATATCGCCTGCGGGTTTCACGGAGGTGACCCGCATGTGATGAACCAGACTGTTCAGCTCGCCAAAAAATATGGCGTGGCGATTGGCGCTCACCCCGGGTTTCCGGACTTAATGGGGTTTGGTCGCCGCTATATGAGCTGCACCCCTGAAGAAGTAAAAGACTATGTTGTCTATCAAATGGGCGCCTTGAAGGGGTTTCTCGAGCGGCATGGCCTCGAGCTGCAGCATTGCAAGCCGCATGGCGCGCTTTACATGATGGCGATGAGCGATGAAAAACTCGCGCGGGCGATTTTGGAGTCGATCGCCGGTGTCTCCGAAAAAATGATTGTCTTCGCGTTAAATAATTCGGCGGTGGCGCATGTTGGGGAGGAGATGGGTATCCCGATTGCGTACGAAGTGTATGCTGACCGGGAGCACACTGTAGATGGGTCAATTATCCTGACGAGGACGGGGCCGACTATTCAAAGCTATGAGGACATGGCTCGTCGCGTGGTACGTATGGTTGAGGAGAAAAAGGTATTTACACCAGATGGCGAAGAGGGTGATGTTGAGGCTCATACGGTATGTATTCATGGTGATACCGTCGGGGCGCCGAAACTGATCAAACAAATTCGGATTGCTCTTGAAGTGGCGGGGATTACCGTGGGACCAGTTAGGGAATTTTTGTAGTATTGTATTGGCGACAGTTTTGTGGAAATACCGGGTGGAATTGTCGCCAATGAGGGGCATACGGATTAAGTCTATATAATTGTGTAAAAAGAAAGGTCATCAATCATGATCCGTGTTAAAATGTTTTTTTCGACCAAGAAAATC
>NZ_LMTJ01000016.1:0-19660 GCF_001510715.1 Bacillus sp. FJAT-29814 | reverse complement strand
TTACTAACACCATTTATTAATAAATTTATTAATTGGTTGAAAAACATTATTGACACTTTTACACAAAAGAATGGACTTGACTGGCATACGTGACAGTTTTGAGGAAAAGTCGGATCAAATTGTCGTCAATGAGGGGCATACGTGACAGTTTTGAGGAAAAGTTGAATCAAATTGTCGTCAATGAGGGGTATAGGCGACAGTTTTGAGGAAAAGTCGGATGAATTGTCGTCAATGAGGGGTATAGGCGACAGTTTTGGGGAAAAGTCGGATGAAATTGTCGTCAATGAGGGGTATAGGCAACAGTTTTGAGGAAAAGCCGGATGAAATTGTCGCCAATAAGATTTATTGCAAACAATTATTGACGAAAAGCAGTTGGAAAGCGTCTTCAACAAATCTATAAAAGACAATTTTTAATAAAAACCAAAATGAATGTCTTATAGACCACTTCTATTAACAAAATTTGTTTGTTCAGGGTCAAACCGTCTTATAGAAGGCTTCTATAAGACTAAATTCCCACAAATGTGTGCAAACTGTCTTATAGAGCGCTTCTATTAGACAAAATAGCTTTACTATGAGCTCAAACTGTCTTTTAGAAAGTTTCTATTAGACAAAATCTCGGCACCCATTAATAAACTGTCTTTTATAACAAATAACTAGCACCATCTTTCAATCAGATGGTGCTAGTTTGAATTTATCGGGAACCTAATTTTTCCCACTAAATCTGGAAAATCAATAAACGGATTACGGTTACCCTGGATCCTATAAATCGCTTGATTCCGGTGCTTCTCATAAAGGGTTGCCGGGAATTCGTGATGCCAGCGGACGAGCAGGGGAATGTCCATTTTTATCCGAAATGATTTTTTTATCGCCTTTGGATAGCGGAGCAGAAAATATAGCATCGCCCTGGCTGCAGCCCCCTTGCCGTACTCAGGCTCAAACCGCTCACCTGCGGCAATCCCGCAATAATTATGAATCGGTTCATTCGGTGATTCAGGATTATAAAAACTAAAATCTTCATAAGGAAAATTTGACCGGGAGATATTACATTCAGGATCACACACAAATAAATGGTGCAAATCACCTTTCATCGGCTCCACCGCCCCGAACCACGATTGCGGAACAATATGCTCGGTATTCAATTTCAACGACCGCTCATATAATTTCAATTCTTTAAAAGACTCGAATTCTGAATCCCTTATTTTCCGCAGAAACTCTTGAAATTTTTCGTATTTTTGGCTGATCATCTCATAGTCTTCAAGAATCACAGTTTCCGGATTTTTTCTTTCGCCGGAATAAATGCTTTTTACTGAGCCGTCCGGGTGCAAATCTACCCAGGTATATAAATAGAGATCTTTGCTGATAAAATAGGGAATGATATTTTTGTGTGTCTTCGTTAGTAACTCGCTATATTGATAGAACAAGCTTAACCCATCGGGACCAGCTTCGGAAATCGTTCTATAATACTGCTGAATATCGATTTCGTCTTGTTCTTTACTATAATAGATCTCATGATTATCCCTTATCTTTTTCTTGTTTTCTTTTAAAAACCGCAGTTGCTTATGTAAATCGACGAATTTTTCCCTGCTTTCCTTAGCGGCTTTTTTCTTTTTCTTCGACATTTGAGCTCACCACCTCTATATATCTATTATAAGCAAAGGAAGTAAGAAAAACTGCCCAAACTTCTGGGCAGTTTATTGTCGTTCTATTACCTTCAACCCTCGATAAAAAACCATCTTAATTTTTTCGGCCTCAATGACTTCTAACCCGGGGACCCCTTCGGCTACTAAAAAGTTTGCCTCCAGTCCAGGTTCTAAACGACCAAAACGATCGGCCTTTCCTAAAATCGCAGCGGGGTAATCTGTTAACAGAGCAAGTATTTTATTTTCATCATATCCTTGATTTTTAAAAGCAAGCATCGCTGGCTGCGAGATCAGCATTAATTCCGCTGGCCCTCTTAGGGATTGGTCCTGAAAAGGCAGCCATGGGACATCTTGATAAGGTGGGAGGTAGGCGTCAGTTGAAATCGAGACAGGAATGTTTTTTTCTAAAAATTTCACGATTTCCTCTGGGGAATTCGGCCGCAAGTGGGTGCCGCCCATTGGTGTTGCCACAATGTGAACTCCGCTTCGGGCTGCCCTTTCAATCTGCTCGTTGGTTATCCCATGTGCATGATGTAGAACATCGAAACCGGCGTCCAAGGCCATGTCAATCGCTTCTTCCCCCGCGACATGGCAGCCAATTCGTTTTCCAAGCTGATGATAGACCAAAACAATACTCTTCAACTCCTCTAGTGTGTACACAACTTCCCCGGCCCGTGGGACTTCGTCAGCAGTGAAATTGGCAGGGGTTGCATTAATAAAAACATTCTCACCTGGATAATCGCTTGCCTCGGCAATGTTGCGAACAATCAGCGGGTTGGTCAATTCCTTTTGTTCGATACTGCGAGACTTTGTCACCGCGCTGAAATGGGCCAATTTTTCAAAGCCGACCGAAATGCTCGTTGTGGCGAAGGATAGATCCATCGGCAGTTCCTGGGCGATTTTTCGATAGTCTCCAATTGAAAAATCGCAGAGCGGATGGCCACAGATTTGTTCCCCGAGCGCGGTGATGCCGCATGATAGAGCGTGGAACAAGATCGCCCGGCCCGCAATAAAATGGGTTTCCGGTGTAACAGGAAAGAGCGACGTCGGAGCAAATTCCAACAGATGTGTATGGCAATCGACCAAAGCGGGAGTAATAACATATTGGGAGCAGTCCATTACTTCAAAATCGGAAAACAGCTTTCTCAGTTCCGCCCACGGCCCGACTGCTTTAATTTTTTCATCAGCAACAGCCATTGCCCCATCCATAATCGTTCCTACTTTACTGACTGTGACAATTTTCTTGCCGCGAATAATATATTTCATCATCATTACACCAAAAATGGAGTCAGGAAGTAGCCAAGCACACAAGCGGTAATAAACCGGAGCACCATGCCAACAATCGCCGCTTCGAGCGCTTCCCGTTCATTTAAATTGGACGTTTCCGCCCATGTTACCGGAATTTGCCCAAAGATAACTGATAATGGCAGACCGGAATTGGCGAGGACAAAGGAGCCGACAATTAATCGCGGGTCGATGGTGCTGGCAAGATCGGCGAGCTGAGCAACAGCTAATGTTGGTGCAGCCAAAATCGAAACAATTCCTGTCCCGGGTTCGATGCTTAAAATGGTTAGCACCGATGACAATCCGGACTCAATCGGACCCCACAGTCCAAAAAATTTTAAGGCACCGATGAAGAAGAATACAGCGGCTACAGCAGGAATGATAATCAAGAATAATAGCTCAACGCCTTCCTTGGCCGAGGAAAAAATGGTATTCAAAAATCGTGTATTCGGCGTAAACCTTGGCAATTCCTCAAGGTCTACTTTCTTTGTATCCCGATAAATGGTTCTGGATAATAGGAATGGAACAACGATGATGGGCACGAAAATCGATAGAATCACTAGAGGAAAGGCTCTGATACCAAAGGCGGTTAAGGCGATGAGGCCCAACACAAAGGTAGCGAATGATTGGGGTGACTGAATCATGGTGGCTACGGCAATTTTTTGCTCCGCTTTTGTCGCATTGGCTTTGACAAGAATCGGACCGGAAATTTTTCCGGCGGCATTAATATCGCCGAGGATATTATAAACGCTTGGGATGATTACGGATGGGTTTATTTTAAACCACTTCATAATTGGGACAAACAAACGGATTAACCCATCTGTAAAGCCTAATCGTTCCAACAGACGGCCAACGACAACGCTTACAATAATCGCGATGCCGACCTCGCTTGTCAGGAAAATGTCAACGACAACGGGTTTAACCTCTTTGATCATCGTATCAAACAGCTTTGACAGCGAGTTTGGCGCAAATAACAGGACGACTAAGGAACCAAACACCAGCAAGATGCCAATCACTTCAATAAGCTGCCACTTCGACCTGGCCGTTTTTGGGGTACGGGCTTGTTCTTTTTCCATGCAAAATTACCTCCAACCACTTTTTATCTAGGTTATTCGCACGGGGGAATTGTGTGTTTGTCTCGAAGGCTTGATGCTTCTCCTTGAATTTTTCATAGAAGGAAAGCTACAATATAGTACATATGACTAAAAGAAAGAAGTAGGGAAAAAACATGATTGCAAAGACAGAAAATGATTTTAACGGATTAAAGGAAATTGGCAGAATTTGCGGGATGATCAGGGATGAACTGGTCCGCCGCACCAAACCGGGGATTACCACTAAAGAACTCGACGAAATTGCGGGAGAGCTATTTGAAAAAGAAGGAGCAGTATCGGCTCCCAAAGGGGAATACGATTTTCCTGGCTACACCTGCATTAGTGTCAATGAAGAAGTCGCCCATGGGATTCCAGGCAGCCGGGTCATACAGGAGGGGGACATCGTAAACATCGATGTGTCCGGGTCAAAAAATGGCTATTTCGCGGATACCGGCATCTCGATTGTGGTCGGAAATGGCGATGAAGTATTGACAAGGCTATGCGAAGTGGCGAAACTGGCATTTGAGGAAGGCCTCAAAAAAGCAAAACCTGGTTCAAGAAAAAGTGCACTCGGGAAAGCCGTTGTGAAAACGGCTAGAAATCACGGCTTTACGGTGATTGCAAATCTGACCGGCCACGGTATCGGCCGCACGATTCACGAAGAACCTTCGTATATTTATAATTATTATGAACCTTCAGATGATGAACTGCTTAAGGACGGAATGGTAATCGCTTTTGAACCGTTCATCTCAACGGATGAAGAAGAGGTTTTTGAAAAAGGTGACGGCTGGACGTATATAACCGAAAAAAGCTTTGTCGCCCAGTATGAACATACGATGATTTTGACGAAAAACGGTCCGATCATCACAACATTATAAACAAAAGCGGGGATCCAAGAGGCCCCGCTTTTTTTGATCTATTATTTTATTGCCTGTTCATGAATTTGTTCTGGGCTCGCTTTACCTTTTGCTGATTTTTTCGGTTTTGGTCCTTGGTTATCGAATCTGGCCACATCATATACGGCAGTGCCGACAATCTCGGCAACATCCTGAAGCTTTTCTTTGCTAATTTTATCAATACTGTCTTCTGGAGTGTGATACCAAGGCTCCGACGGACTGTGAATAAACAGGGCCGCTGGAATTCCAACTTCCGCAAACGGAACATGGTCGCTGCGCCCGCCCTCATAGACCGGAAGCGGTTCTCCATTTAACCTTTCGCTTGAAGCCCGGGCAAGGTCGGTGACTAAATTCGCTTTACCATCAAGCGTGGTCAGGACCAAATCACCGGCATCGCGGCTGCCGACCATATCCAGGTTGAAATTGGCGATGGTCCGATTGATTTCGTCATCTGAGAGAGTGCTGACAAAATGATAAGAACCGAGAAGTCCGAGTTCTTCCGCTCCAAAGGTTACAAAGCGAATTTCCGTGTCAGTAGGCAGGTCCTTTAACACTCTCGCCAGTTCCAGCGTCATCGCGGTGCCGGAAGCATCATCGTTTGCCCCCGGTGCTCCGGAAACGGAGTCATGATGAGCACCGACGACGATAATATCGTTGGTTGCTTTCTTTTGGTTTGTCGGCTTTTTCGTGGCAATCACGTTATGGGAGGTGCTTTCACCAGTACGAGCGCCCTCGATGTTTAGCGTGGCTGTAAATGTTTGGCCGGCATTCAGTTTAGCCAGCAGCGCTTCACCTTCCGCCTGTGTCAAGGCCACAGCCGGCACATAGTTATCGTTAGCTGCGCCTAGGGTTCCATTGACAGCGCCGGAAGTATTATTAAAAATTATAACTCCGTCGGCTCCCGCAGCGGCAGCATTTAAAACCTTGTCGGCAAAACTTATATCTCCTCGCTTGATCAAGGCAATTTTTCCGGATAAATCTTTGCCAGCCAGATCCTCAGGCTTGCCCAGTCCAGCATAAACGAGCTCGCCAGTGACATTGCCGCTCACTGTGTAAGTAAAGGAGGCAGGCTGAAGTGTTCCATCAAAACCGTTTACCGTTAGCTCCATCTTGGTTGGAGGGGTATAACCATAATACGTGAATGGCTGAAGCTTCACTTCATAGCCGTAGGACTCAAACTGGGCTTTTACGAATTGAACTGCGTTGTCTTCAGCTGGTGTTCCGGCAACACGCGGTACCTTTGAGAGGTATGCAATGTTGTTATAGATGTTTTCAACATTAATTAGATTAATAACTTTGTTGTCAAAATATTTTACTTGCTGTGTTTGCGAAACCGACACTGGTTTTGCTAGGACTGCAGGTGTGCCGATAGCCCCAAATGCAAGCGTGGAAGCAAAGGCGATTGATAGAATAGATTTCTTCATAGAACTCCTCCTTAGGTATAGTCATGTAAAATATTATAATATTTGGAAAAATATAATAAGTGAGTTTAGGCATGGCAAAATATAGGCTTTTATTCGTGAATTTGGTAGTAATTTTAATAAAATGAATTAAGTCCCATTTCGAAAGCGCTACCCTATTTGAAATAGTTGAAGGAATTTTCTATAATTTCATATAATAATAGAATTGGATGTGAAACCTATTTGAGAACCGAAAATGAAATGTTCGATTTAATCGTCGGCACAGCTGAAAATGATGAGCGTATTCGCACTGTCTTAATGGGCGGATAGCCAAGGAAATGTATTAGATTTAAAAGAATTTTAATAAAAAGAAAAGTGAGGCCGGCCATGATAAAAGCAATTTTCTTTGATTTGGACGATACGCTGTTGTGGGATCAAAAGAGTGTGAAGGAAGCGTTCGCGGCAACGTGCAGGGCTGCGCAAGAAAGGTATGAGCTAGACCCTGATTTGCTAGAGGATAAAGTAAGGGAATCGGCCAGAAAGCTGTACTCTTCCTATGAAACTTATGAATTTACGCAAATGATCGGGATTAATCCGTTCGAGGGGCTGTGGGGCAATTTCCTCGATGACCAGGATGAGTTCCGAAAAATGAAAGAAATGGTGCCTGGCTACCGAAAGGACGCTTGGACTGCGGGCTTAAAGGCGCTTGGTGTGGATGACCCGGATTTTGGCCATGAACTGGGTGAGCAGTTCCGGCAAGAACGCCGGAAATTGCCATTTGTCTATGAAGAAACGTTTGCAACCCTTGATGCATTGAAAGGAAACTATCAATTACTGTTATTAACTAACGGGTCCCCGGACCTGCAAAACACAAAACTGGCGATTACGCCGGAGCTGGTTCCTTATTTTGATCATATTGTCATCTCAGGTGATTATGGCAGGGGCAAGCCGGATCCGGGGATTTTTGAACATGCGCTGTCACAGATAGGACTTCAAAAGAAAGACGTCATTATGGTAGGGGACAACCTAATGACCGATATTCTCGGTGCCAATCGCGCCGGAATTAAATCGGTGTGGATCAATCGTCATAATAAAGAACGGAATGAGGTAATCCCTACCTATGAAATCCATCATCTTCAAGAGCTATTTGCCATTTTAGAAAAGTTATAAGCAGTTGGCTGCCAATCCTGGCAGCTTTTCTTTTTCTTATAAATCTTTTTCTATTTGCCTGTAACCTCTATTCCTTTTTCTGCGACTATTTGTTTGAAACCAAAAAAAACCAGAAAAGGGGTAAATGAACAATGAAAAATAAAAAATGGTTATGGGTTGCTGGTTCTATGTTAATGTTTGGACTTTTAACTGGTTGTGGAACAGCTTCAAATACAAATGAAAATAGCGGGGGAGCAAAAGCGGAAGCACCGAAGAAAAGTGAGGTTGCTGCCAAATTCAGTTCTACTTTTGAAACCCTAGAGCAAAACAATTCTGTTAATGTCAATTACACGGTAAAAAACACTTCGGGAGAATCGCAAAAGCTTACCTTCTCCAATGGTTTAAAGGTAGATTACATTTTATACGACGATCAGGGCAAAAAATTACGCCAATTTTCCGATGAAGTCGCATCCACACAAGCACTGGAGGAGGTAACTTTAGCAAAGGATGGAGAATTCGCCAATGAGTTTACCATCGAAAATGTATACAACGGGAAATATATTTTGGAAGTTTTCTTAACAGCAAAAGAGGAAGAGGCAAAAGTATCGAGGCATATTTCAGTTGAAAAGTCTTTTACTAAAGCATCCGGTGCTTATATTGGCCAAATCGACCCGCATACTGTTGAGCTGAAAGTAGACGGGACAGAAACAGCTTACCAGCTATCAGAAGAAGCAGCCAACCAAATCGCTTCATTCAAAAAAGACGCCCAGGTAACCTTTGTTTATAAGGAGAATGACAAAGGGCAAAAGGTGATTGATAAGTTTTTGCAGGATTAACATTAAATTCTAATGGGGCAATGATTACACAGATCATTGCTCTTTTTTTTTCGATTGGCTGATAGTTTGTTGCGAATCAAGAGGGTTATCTGTTAAGTTAGAATTGTAGACATAATATTCAAAAATTTCAGAAGAGGATGGATAGTATGGGCCTAACGATTGAGGAGTTGTTTATTGGCCAAATCGCCCGGTTAAAACGTGTGTTTACGGATGTGGATGTAAGATTATGTAACGAACTAACGCGGGATTTTAATCCAGTCTATCAGGTCAATGAAAATGTTTGGAAAAGTTTTTACGATAAACCGATCGTTCCGGGATTGTTAACGGAAGGATTAATCACTCAGGTTATCAGTCAAAAGCTCCCCGGTGACGCCTGCATCCTACTGCAAAAGGAATTGGTCTTTTATTATCCCGTCCATGTTGGGGATGAAATTACTGCTGAAATCGAAATTATTGACATCAACGAAACGAGGAATTGGGTAACGCAAAAGGTTAGCTGTTACAATCAGCAGGGAAACGAAGTGGTCAAAGGCCAGGTTGTAATCCTTGTTCTGACTGGCAGGTGATGGGAATGGATGCTTTTATCAAATCAACCAGTAAACCTAACCTAAGGAATAAACCGCTAAATCGGAAACTTTACCGCTTTGAAGAAATTATTGGCGACAGCCAGTTGATGAAACAAATGAAGGAACTGGCGGCCAGGATTGCTGCCAGTAATTCAACCGTGTTGCTTACAGGTGAAAGTGGTACAGGGAAAGAACTTTTTGCCCAGGCAATTCATGGACTCAGTTCCAGAAAAAATGATCCGTTTGTGGCGGTCAACTGCACCGCCATCCCTGAAGAATTGTTTGAATCAGAAGTGTTTGGTTATGAAGCAGGGGCATTCAGCGGCGCAAAGAAGGAAGGAAAGCCCGGTAAAATTGAGTTGGCCCACAATGGGACACTTTTTTTGGATGAGATATCTGAATTGCCATACCCAGCCCAAGGAAAGCTGTTACGGGTTATTCAGGAGCGCGAGGTGGAAAGACTGGGGGGAACCGGCAGCAAAAATGTCGATTTCAGAATCGTGGCCGCAACGAATCGGGACCTAAAAGCATTGGTTCAAGAAGGTAAGTTCAGGCAGGATTTATTTTTCCGGTTGTATGTTTTCGAATTGAAAATACCGTCTCTTCGCAAAAGGAAACAGGATATCCTGCCATTAGCTCATCATTTTATTCATGAATTCAATAAAAAATTTTCTCAAAGCGTGAAATATATCTCCCCTGAACTAAAAGAATGGCTTCTTGCCTATGAGTGGCCAGGGAATGTTCGTGAATTAAAGGCGGTGATTGAACGAGGAATGAATATTGTTGAGGGTCACACCCTGACAATGGAATGCCTGCTAATTTCACCCGACTTTGAGTCTGCAGGAATGAGATCGGAACCGATAGAATTGGTAAAGCTATTAAGTTTAGAGGAAGCCGTGGCAAATGCAGAAATTTCTGCGATTAAAAATGCTCTAAAGCACTCAGGCGGGGACCGGACGAAAGCTGCACAAATCCTGAACATTCATTTAGCAAGCCTTTATCGCAAAATCGCAAAATATAACCTTAAATAGGCCTACTAAACACACAAATTTCTTGTGTGTTTTTTTTCGCAATTGTGATTCGCAGCCATGCAAATTATCGTGGGTTTGCGAATAAAGGACCGTGTCATAGATGCAAGATTATATGAATCAGGTTGGCACGGAATTTGCATTAATGAAATAGAAAGGAGGGAATCATCTTGCTAAATTTTACTTTCAGTGATGAACAAGAATCTTTTCGAGAAATGCTGAGAGAATTTTCTCTAAATGAATTGCTCCCCCACTATACAAAATGGGACCGTGAAAAAACACATCCGCGGCATTTATGGAAAAAGCTTGGCGAGCTCGGTGTTAATGGGCTGCGGATTTCCGAAGAATTCGGCGGGAGCGGTGCGGATTGCGTTACGACCGGAATTGCAGCGGAGGAAATTGGACGCGGTGATTTCAACTTGACATATGCCGTCATGCTTAATGCTCTAGCCTCCGAAATTATCTCCGCTCATGCCGCTGAGCGATTGAAAAAAATTTGGCTGCCGCAAATTGCAAGTGGTGACAAAATCGTTGGGGTGGCAATAACAGAGCCTGCTGCAGGAACCGATGCGGCCGGTATCCGCTCGACAGCAGTACATAAAGGCGATCGTTATATTTTAAATGGCGAAAAATCGGGAATCAGTGCGGCAACGATAGGCGATGCCTTTATCGTTTTTGCAAAAACGGATTACAATTCCGGAAGCAAGGGTATCAGTGCCTTCATCGTCCCGGCTGATGCTAAAGGATTGGAGTGCAAGGGCTATGAAGATATGGGGAATGTTCCGATTGGAAGAGGATCGATTTATTTAACAGATGTAGAGGTGCCGGAAGAAAATCTGATCGGATTGGAAAACAATGGATTTTTTCAAGTCATGAACGGGTTTGACCTTAGCCGCTTATTAATTGGGCTTCAATGTGTAGGGGCTGCGCTGCAAAGTATGGACGAGACAATTCAACATGTAAAAACCCGGCATGCTTTTGGGAGGCCGCTTGCGAAATTCCAGGGTGTTTCATTCCCAATTGTCACACACCATACCCAATTGGAATTAATCAAGTGGCAGGCCTATCGCGGACTATGGTTACGTGACCAAGGAAAAAAACATACCAAAGAGGCATCCTCCGTCAAATGGCTCGGCCCAAAATATGCACAGGAGGCCATCCACGAATGCATGCTGCTGAATGGTCACTATGCTTACACAAAAGAAATGCCTTTAGAACAAAGATTAAGGGATTGCATCGGACTAGAGATTGGCGATGGAACGGCTCAGGCTAACCAGATGGTGATTGCTCGTGAATTGATAGGAAAAGAATTTCGTCCCTATTAAGCTGTGAGCCTACTATTCAACTAATGCTGAATCGATTTTTGCAGGTAAAATCACGCCAATATAAACGCAGTGTTAATATATAAAATTTTATTACCTATTTGAGGAGGAACAAAAATGGAATTAAAGGATGTCCTTTATGAGAAAAAGGATGGAGTTGCAAAAATCACCATCAACCGTCCGGAGGTTTACAATGCCTTTCGGGCACAGACTGTTCAGGAATTGATTTGGGCATTCCGTGATGCTTGGGACGATAACAAAATAGGTGCAGTCATTTTAACAGGTGCAGGGGAAAAAGCATTTTGTACAGGAGGCGACCAAAAGAACAAAGGTGATAACGGGTATGATCGTTCCGGCGGGCTTGGCGGCGGCATCGGGTTGGAAATTGAGGCGCTTCACCGGACGATTCGTGCGATACCAAAGCCAGTAATCGCTGCTGTGAATGGCTTTGCCATTGGTGGAGGACATGTTCTCCATGTGATATGTGATTTAACGATTGCCGCGGAAACGGCGATTTTCGGCCAAAGCGGACCTAAAGTGGGCAGCTATGATGCCGGATTAGGCACTGCCTACCTGGCAAGAGTAGTTGGTGAGAAAAAGGCTAGAGAAATTTGGTATCTTTGTGAAAAATATACCGCGCAGGAAGCGAAGGAAATGGGCCTTGTTAATAAAATTGTCCCACAAGGCGAATTGATTGCAGCGGCGGAGGAATGGGCAGCGAAAATTTTGGAAAAGAGCCCAACTGCCATCAAAATGCTGAAATATTCCTTTAACGCCGATTCCGCCAATATTGAAGGGATTTCGCAAATTTCGATGGCTAGCTTGGCGATGTTTTATAAAACTGACGAATCGGCAGAAGGAAGAAATGCATTTATAGAGAAAAGGCCAGTTGATTTTAAGAAATTCAGACAGTAAACGAAATGACCTTAATTAGGGGGAGAATGGGCTGATGAGTTTCGAAACGATATTAACGGAAGAGTATATTAAGAAAAATGAGTCAAAATGGTCCAATAGGACAATCCTGGACTACCTAAAGTCGGCGATTGATATGCATCCAGATAAAGTGGCCATCATTGATAAAAAAAGCAGATACACCTACAAGGAGCTAGGGATGCTGGTTGATCGCGTTGCCCTTGGGCTGCTGGAATTAGGCCTGAAAAAAGGAGATGTTATCTCGATTCAACTGCCAAACTGGAATGAGTTTGTGATTTTGCACTTTGCAGCCACGAGGATAGGCGTCATCAGCAATCCGTTAATCCCTATTTATCGGGACAGGGAAATCGGTTTTATGGTCAAGCTTGCTGAATCCAAAATGATTGTCGTCCCAGACGAGTTTCGCGGCTTCAATTATCCGGAAATGATTGAAAGGCTTTTGCCGGAATGGCCGACACTTCAACATATTTTCGTCATCGGTGAAAAGGTGCCGGAGGGCATGGAATCCTTTTCGTCACTCATTGATGTTCCTTGGGAAGAACAAAGGGATACCGCGGTTTTGGATCAGATCACCCATGACCCCAATGAAGTGACCGAAATCATTTTTACCTCAGGAACAACCGGTGAGCCGAAAGGAGTGATGCATACGCATAATACAGTGACGTTTGCATCCGAACTTTGGATTGACCATCTTCAATTAACAGCCGATGATGTCATTTTCATGGCCTCAACCTTCGCCCATCAGACCGGATTCCTATATGGTGTCCGCCTTCCGGCCATTTATGGCGGCAGCGCAGTTTATCAGGATATATGGAATCCCGAAGAATTCCTTCAATTGATAGAAAAAGAGAAAATCACCTTCACCACGGCGGCAACGCCATTTTTACAGGATACGATTCTTGTGAATGGAATCGAGAATTACGATTTAAGCTCGCTCAGGTATTTTGCGGCGATTGGGGCACCAATCCCGAGAACACTGGTTAAGCAAGCCCGTCAAAAACTGCCTGCCCAAATTCTCTCGGGCTGGGGACAAACGGAAAATGGCTTGGTAACCTTAACCCTTGCCAATGACACGGAGGAAAAGCTGGCGTCAACCGATGGGAAAGCATTTCCCGATTTGGAGGTTAAAGTGGTTGATTCAATTGGGAATAACCTTCCTCCTAATGTCGAAGGGAACCTACTTGTGCGGGGACCCTCCTTGTTTGTCGGTTACTTAAAACGGTTGGAAATGACTCAGGCTGAATTTGACGGGGAATGGTTTATCACCGGCGACCGGGCTGTAATGGATGAGGACGGCTATATCCGCATCACAGGACGCAATAAGGATATTATTATTCGCGGCGGCGAAAATATCCCGGTTGCATATGTGGAAAATGTATTATATGAGCACCCGGATATTTCTGTTGTCCAAATTGTTGCCATGCCTGATGTAAGGCTCCAGGAAAAGGCTTGTGCTTTTATAAGCATGAAACAAGGGGCAGAACCACTTACTTTAGAAGAGATGAAGACCTTCTTAGGTGAAAGAGGTGTTGCAAAGCAGTATTGGCCGGAGCATCTAGAGGTAATTGCGGATTTCCCACGGACACCAAGCGGCAAAATCCAAAAGTTTCGGTTGCGTGCGCTGATTAGCGAAAAATTTAGCGAATCGGGAGTAATAGGAGGGGGACAGTAAAGTGCAACGTACAGCTTTTGTAACAGGAGCCGGCAGCGGAATAGGCAGGGAGATTGCAAAATTACTGTCATCGAGAGGGATGGCTTTAATAGTTGCCGATATAAAAAGGGAAGGCGCGGCGGAAACGGTTTCGCAGATAAAGGAAAATGGTGGCATTGCGGTTGCAGTCTATTGTGATGTAACCAGTTTGGAGAGTGTGAAAAATGCCGTTAAAGAATCGATAGAATGGTTTGGGAAAATCGATGTTTTAGTCAATAACGCAGGCTGGGATAAGGTAGAGCCATTTTTAAAAAGTGAACCGGAAACTTGGAAAAAAATCATAGACATCAATTTAATGGGGCAGATTCATACGTGCAAGGAAATATTGCCGCTAATGATTGAAAACGGTTACGGAAAGGTGGTCAATATTGCCTCAGATGCGGCCAGGGTTGGGTCAAGCGGTGAAGCGGTGTATTCAGCAGCGAAGGGTGGGGTTGTCGCACTAACAAAAACACTTGCCCGTGAAATGGCCCGCCATAAGATAAATATAAATTGCGTAGCTCCCGGGCCGAGCGACACCCCGTTATTTCAGGAAATTGGCTCCTATAATGAAGGACTCGCCAGTGCATTGGAAAAAGCTATCCCCTTCCGACGCCTGGCACTGCCACAGGATATTGCTGGTGCAGTTGCTTATTTTGTTTCGGAAGATGCCGGGTATATTACAGGTCAAACCTTGTCAGTAAGCGGTGGGTTGACAATGCTTTGATTTTCTTAAAAGCCTCAATGACTAAATTATTGGGGCTTATTTTTTTTGAGGTTTACATTGTTCACAAGTTGTTAACATATCACTTGTCGAGAATGATTTTAATCACAAACATGTTGAAAAATAAATGCTATTTTTTAATTAAGAATTATTTTCAATTAAGATCATGACGTGAAGGAGAATTCCGATGAGTGAAATCATTAATAACCGTGAACAAATAACTTTTAATAATACAGAGCGAATGGAAACATTAAAATCAATCTTTAAAGGTCTTCATAACGGAGGAAACCTAGACGAGGTAAAGGCACATTTTGATGCTTTTATTGGAAAAGTGACAATTGACGAGATTTCCGAGCTTCAGCTTGAATTTGTCAATGAGGGGATCATGCCGGCGGATGAACTAATGAGGCTTTATGCGCAGCACACTGATATTTTCATGGGCAGAATTGAAGACGAGGAACGGCTTCAGAAGCCTGAGGATCAGCCTGGCCATCCTGTTCATACATTTAAATTGGAAAATCGGGAACTCGATAAGCTTGTGAAAACGCAGCTTCAAGTTCATCTTTGGCAGTTTGAAAAAGAGGATTCAACCGACAATGTTTTCAATCTTATAGAGGATATCAATCTTTTAATGGATATTCAAAAACACTTTAGCCGCAAGGAAAATTTGATTTTCCCGTATTTGGAGAAGTATGGCATCTACGGTCCGACCAATAATATGTGGCGAATCGATGATTTCATTGTCGACGCAATTAAAAATGCCCGAAGTAAATTAGCCAATTACAACGGTGATAAAAAGGCAATGATCGACGTCCTTAACTGGATTATTGGAGAAGTAACCGCGATGATTTATCGAGAAGAGAACATTCTGTTCCCGATGGCATTAAAAAACTTCACAGAGGACGAGTGGGTCAAAATTGCCCATGAGAGCGATGAAATTGGTTTTTGTTTAACAGGGCCAGAAGCGGAATGGAAGCCGGAACGAAGAGCGCTGGATGAGAAGGCGATTTCTGAAGGTTTTATTAAAATGGAGACAGGCATTCTGTCCTTAAAACAACTGGAATTGCTGCTCAACCATTTGCCGGTGGACATTACGTTCATCGACCAGGATGATGTAGTTCGTTACTTCTCGCATGGCAAAGAGCGCATCTTTGCACGCACCAAAGCCATCATCGGCCGCACCGTGCAAAATTGTCATCCGCCAAGAAGTGTGCATGTTGTCGAGGACCTGTTGGCAGATTTTAAAGCCGGCAGAAAGGATAACGAGGATTTCTGGATTAAAGCTCGCGATAAGTATGTGTTAATTCGATACTTTGCGATTCGTGATGAAAATGGAACATATATGGGAACAATGGAATTCACACAAAATATTGGTCCTATCAAAGAAATCGAAGGCGAAAAACGGATTCTGTCCTAAGTAATTAAACAGGAAGCCCCCTCAGGCATGATGAGGGGGTTTTCTGTGTAAGAGGCAATTTCTTTGGTTTAAAAAGGAAATTCATGTAAACTTTAAAATACATTTTTGTAAAAACTCTGTTCAAAACCGCATTCAAGAATTAATATGGAACATACAGCAGAAAAAGGGGATGGATTGATGACAGAAACAAAAATAAAGCAAGGCCCGATTGTTGCGTTGCTCTTGGCAGGAACATTTATTGCCATTCTAAACCAAACATTAATGATTACCGCTATACCGCCGATCATGAGCGAAATGGACATTACCGCTAATAGTGCCCAGTGGCTGACGACCATTTTTATGCTGGTAAATGGAATTATGATTCCTGTAAGTGCCTTTTTAATAGAACGATTTACCACAAGACAGCTCTTTATAACGGCAATGAGTGTCTTCGCTGCCGGTACCTTTGTTGGAGGAATTGCCCCGAATTTTGAAATGCTCTTGCTGGGGAGGGTCATACAGTCGGCTGGTGCAGGCGTGATGCTGCCACTGATGCAGACGGTATTTTTGATGATTTTTCCGGTAAATCGTCGCGGGGCGGCAATGGGGTTAGTCGGTCTGGTAATTTCCTTTGCTCCGGCGATTGGACCTGCATTGTCTGGTTGGGTTACCTCCCATTATTCCTGGCGGGTATTATTCTTTATTATATTACCAATCGCGTTAATTGATATTTTAGTAGCGTTCCTCGCACTAAAAAATGTAACAGAAGTATCGAAACCAAAAGTCGATGTCCTTTCCATTATTCTTTCCAGTTTTGGCTTCGGGGGGCTCCTGTACGGGTTCACCAGTGCTGGTAATTACGGGTGGCTTAGCCCGGTTACACTAGTCACATTAGGGATTGGCGGGCTCGCGCTCGTATTGTTCATAACAAGACAGTTACGTCTGAAACATCCAATGCTTGAGTTTAAAGTGTTTACTTTCGCCATTTTCCCGCATGCGATTATTATAGGAATGGTTGGCTTTATGGGATTGATCGGATCTGAGACCATTATCCCTTTATTTATGCAAAATATGCGGGGTTTTACCGCCTTAGATGCTGGCTTGGCCCTGTTGCCAGGTGCGTTGATAAGCGGCTTCATGGCCCCGTTTATCGGCAGAATTTTTGATAGAGTCGGTGCCAGATGGCTAGTAATAACGGGCCTAGTTATTATTACCGCATCGACATTTGCTTTTACAAAACTTGGTCCCGCAACCAGTATGACCTTTATCACGGTCATGTATGGAATCCGAATGTTCGGCTTATCGATGGTAATGATGCCGGTTGCCACTGCAGCCTTAAATCAGTTGCCAAAGAGGTTAATTCCGCATGGTGCGGCAATGGATAATACAATGAAGATGATTGCGGCCTCGGTCGGAACGGCCATCCTTGTAACGGTGATGACAACTTCAGCAGAGACGGCGAAACAACGGCCGGAAATCACCAATCCAGATATTTATGGTGCTAATATGGCATTCATGGTTATAGCGGTTCTTTCGCTGGTAACCCTTATTCTTTCAGTATTTATAAAAAATACTCCTGCGGCCGAGGAGGAAACATCCCAAAGAAAAATAACCGTCAATGTGCAGGAATAAACAAAAGACATATGCTTTTTGGGTAAGTAGTTCCATTTTCGTGGGGAAATGTAAAAAATAACATACTATTTAGCATATCAATTAACATACAAATTGGTATGTTTTTTTTCGTTTATTTTACAGTGTTTATTTTAATAAATCCTAAAATCTCACCCAAAGTCGCACACCTATTGAGAACGAGACAATAGCTATTGTCATTGCGGGGTTTAGTAAGGCTAATTCTAGTGCTAATATATTGTTGCTGTCTTAATAATCAATGTACCTTCTTAACCTATCAGGTCGATTAAGTTGAAAAAAGGGTATTGGAATTCCTACGTTGAATATAAATGGAGAAAAACCAAAAAAAGAGAGGAGTATTATTTTGAAAGGGTACAAAGACTCATTTATTCGGTTACAGGATAATCGAAAATTATCTTATTTAAGTTACGGGGAAACGAATGAGAATACAGTTATCTTCTTACACGGTTTTGGTTCGTCAGCTAGTTCCATTCATCCTGATACAAAAATATTAGATAAATATAATGTTCGTTTCTTTGCCATTAATCGCCCGGGGTATGGGGATTCAGATGTGAAAATAAAATATTCGATGGAGGATTTTGCCGACTCAATAAATGAGTTCCTTATTGCTAAAGGAATCGAAAAGGCTTCGATTTTAGGGTGGTCAGCTGGTGGATTATATAGCCAAGTTTTCACAAGCAAATATTCCGAAAAAGTCACTTCACTTAACCTAATTAGTAGTGCGATACCTTTAAATAGTAACGAAACTACAAAGATTCTGCCTGCGAATTGGAAAAGCATTGTGAATATGAACAAGTACATACCTTTTATGACAAAATTATATTTTAAAAGTCTCAGTAAGAAGATAACAAATAATTTGGATTCTACCATACAAAAATCTATACAACAAATGGTTGAAGGGGACAAAAAAGTTGCAGTTGACCCGATAATGAAAACGGTCATTATCAAAGGTGCAATGGAAAGTTACCGTAATAAAGGCATCGGGGTATATTACGATGCTCTTGCATTATGCCAAAAATTTGATGACAAAAGGAATCCTTTTTTAAATGTAAATGTAAATATCTGGCAAGGTGGTAATGATACTATTTGGACTTCGGAGACTTCTAATTACCTTCGTGAAAAATATTCTAATTCCACTTATTCCTTTATAGATAATGAAGGGCACTTACTTTATTTATCTCATTGGGACGAAATTCTTAAAAAATCATTTAGCTAAAGACTGCATTAACCGAATGACGAGAAATTTATAATGAAAAAAGCCTGGTTATCCAAGCTTTTTTTGTGCAATTATAATGTTATTTTATATTCGATTTTATTAGGGTCATTTATTGTGTATTTTTAATTGTTTTTTTCACTATTTCTCCACATTATCGGAACTACTTACTTTTTGGGCATATGTCTTTTGTTTGTAACTGGAAAAATTTATTACTTGCCCACTGTATGGATGCGTGTTAAGATATAAAACATTCCGCCGAAACAGGTTGGAATTGAAACTAATTCTTTACGAATTGGTAATAATTTTCAGTTGTAACGTAGCACCAAGGATGTTATGATAGTAAAGTCGCTTTTGAAACCATCGATTATGAATAAAGAATTGGTAAAAATTTATAATTGATATAATAGTAGAAAAGTGGTATACTATTATTCCTGTCGCTTTCGAGTGACACTGATCGTTCTTTGAAAACTAAACAAACAAAAACGTCAACAATAAAACATTCATTTCTTTCGAAATGAAGCCAACGTAACTTTATGAGCTAATCAACTCATCTTTTTTGGAGAGTTTGATCCTGGCTCAGGACGAACGCTGGCGGCGTGCCTAATACATGCAAGTCGAGCGAATCATCGGGAGCTTGCTCCCGGTGGTTAGCGGCGGACGGGTGAGTAACACGTGGGCAACCTGCCTGTAAGACTGGGATAACACCGGGAAACCGGTGCTAATACCGGATAATTCTTATCAACACATGTTGGTAAGATGAAAGTCGGTTTCGGCTGACACTTACGGATGGGCCCGCGGCGCATTAGCTAGTTGGTGAGGTAACGGCTCACCAAGGCGAC
>NZ_LMTJ01000015.1 GCF_001510715.1 Bacillus sp. FJAT-29814 | reverse complement strand
ACCCGTTCCCATCCCGAACACGGAAGTTAAGCTTCTCAGCGCCGATGGTAGTTGGGGCGAAAGCCCCTGTGAGAGTAGGACGCTGCCGGGCTAGTATTTTTCAATACTAATTATTCCGCAGTAGCTCAGTGGTAGAGCTATCGGCTGTTAACCGATCGGTCGTAGGTTCGAATCCTACCTGCGGAGCCAATTTGTTTTTACCAAAAAGCTAGTATGCTTCCATAGCTCAGTAGGTAGAGCACTTCCATGGTAAGGAAGAGGTCAGCGGTTCGAGCCCGCTTGGAAGCTTATTTAATTCAAAAGGCCCCTTGGTCAAGCGGTTAAGACACCGCCCTTTCACGGCGGTAACACGGGTTCGAATCCCGTAGGGGTCACCATTAACGGAGGATTAGCTCAGCTGGGAGAGCATCTGCCTTACAAGCAGAGGGTCGGCGGTTCGATCCCGTCATCCTCCACCATATATTTTATCATGCCGGCTTAGCTCAATTGGTAGAGCAACTGACTTGTAATCAGTAGGTTGAGGGTTCAAGTCCTTTAGCCGGCACCACTATTTCTGGTGGGGTAGCGAAGTGGCTAAACGCGGCGGACTGTAAATCCGCTCCCTCAGGGTTCGGCGGTTCGAATCCGTCCCCCACCACCACTTATACTTTTTCAAAAATTGGACATGCTAACTAGTATCCCATTATTGGGCTATAGCCAAGCGGTAAGGCAACGGACTTTGACTCCGTCATTCGTTGGTTCGAATCCAGCTAGCCCAGCCATTTAGTGAGCCATTAGCTCAGTCGGTAGAGCATCTGACTTTTAATCAGAGGGTCGAAGGTTCGAGTCCTTCATGGCTCATAAATATTGAAAACCCCGGGGTACTGCATCCTGGGTTTTTTTTATGAATTTGCGGAAGTAGTTCAGTGGTAGAACACCACCTTGCCAAGGTGGGGGTCGCGGGTTCGAATCCCGTCTTCCGCTCCATAACGGGGCCTTAGCTTAGCTGGGAGAGCTTCTCTCATGCACGCTTATCGGAAGCCAGCGGTTCGATCCCGCTAGGCTCCACCATCTATTACATATTAAAAGTTCACCCTAAATCTTTGGAGATTTGGGGTTTTTTATTTTACTTGAGGTATATTGGCGGTAGCTTTGGTAGTTTTTTGTTAAAACTGTCGTCAATAGGGCCTCTTGGCGACACTTTTAAAGGATATTTAGTTAAAACTGCCGTCAACAGAGCGTCTTGGCAACACTTTTATAAGATTTTTAATTAAAGCTGTCGTCAATAGGGCTCCTTGGCGACACTTTCAAATGACTTTTAGGTATTATTGTCGTCAATGCCACTTCTAAAAGACACTTTTACCCTTGATTAGGTTAATTCTGTCTAATAGCCGGCCTCTCAAAGACACTTTGAAGCTTACTAAGCTAATTTTGTCTAATAGCCGGCCTCTCAAAGACACTTTGAAGCTTACTAAGCTAATTTTGTCTAATAGCCGGCCTCTCAAAGACACTTTAAAGCTCACTAAACTAATTTTGTCTAATAGAAGCCTTCTAAAAGACACTTTGCCCCTAATGTTAGATGAAATGTCTAATAGACATAATCTAAAAGACAATTACCTTATTTTTTACCTGATTTTGTCCTTTACCAAAGCTATAAAAGTCATTTCGCCTTTTCTAACCTCGATTTTGTCCAATAAGCTCGGGCGAACCCCATAAACCCAAACCAAGAAGTCTCCTCTCCGACCGCATATATATACAAAATTTTGTCCAGTTGAGTCATTTGTTTGAAAGCGGTTAAAATAATGACATAGTAAATTTTGGGAGGAACCGATAACTATGATGAAAAAGAAGCTTTCTATTATTGGGATGCCGATGGACTTGGGGCAAATGCGCCGCGGTGTGGATATGGGGCCAAGCGCTATGCGGTATGCGGGAATCAATGAACGCCTTAAACCTTTATTTGTGGATATCCATGATATGGGTGACATTCCTATTGGGAGGCCGGAAGTCGTGGTGGATGAGGAATCAAACCTTAGAAATCTAGATTTAGTTGCTGAAAAAAATGCGCGGCTTGCTGAGAAGGTGGATGAGGCCATTCAAACTGGCTCGTTTCCGCTCGTCTTAGGCGGAGACCACAGCATTGCAATTGGAACATTGGCAGGTGTCGCTAAACATTATAAGAACCTAGGTGTCATTTGGTACGATGCCCACGGCGACCTCAACACGGCTGAGACAAGCCCATCCGGCAACATTCATGGGATGCCGCTTGCTGTCAGCATTGGGTTAGGACATGAAAAACTTACAAATATCGGTGGATATTCACCTAAAATTAAACCAGAAAATGTAGTTATCATCGGTGCCCGTTCACTGGATGAAGGTGAAAGAATTTTAATAAAAGAACGAGGAATCAAGGTTTACACGATGCATGAAATTGACCGGATGGGTATGGCGAAGGTCATGGAAGAAACCATTGCCTACTTAAAGGAAAGAACCGATGGCGTACATTTATCTCTAGATTTGGATGGCCTTGATCCAAGCGAGTGCCCGGGAGTCGGTACACCGGTCATGGGCGGTATCAGCTACCGCGAAAGCCACCTGGCCATGGAAATGCTAGAAGAAGCAAAACTGATTACCTCCGCTGAATTTGTCGAGGTCAATCCAATTCTTGATGAAAAAAATAAAACCGCATCCATTGCCGTTGGACTCATGGGCTCACTGTTTGGAGAAAAGCTTCTATAAAAGATAAACACGCGTCCGCCCGGACCGCCGAATGAAGGGCAGCTGCAATTGCTTGCGGCTGCCCTTCATTTAGTTGAATGCCTCCCGCACTCTTAACGAAATCTTTACCAAATTTTTTAGCAATTATTAGTAAGAATTTGTTAAAATTAAAGGTATTGAACATTTTTTTCGTTGAAAACGAAACTTTTTTCGCTAACGATTCGTATTATCGGGTAGCAGCAATGGAGCTGAGGTTACTGAATGGAAGCTATTGTAAAAAAACGAATAAAACAAGTCATTAAAGGCGATCAGGATGCATTCGGGGAAATCGTCGAAATCTATAAAAACAGCGTTTATCAGCTATGCTACAGAATGCTTGGCAACAGCCATGAAGCGGAGGATATTGCACAAGAGGCCTTCCTTCGCGCATATGTTAATATAAAATCATTTAACCAGGATTTGAAATTTTCGACCTGGCTGTTTCGAATTGCCACCAACCTTTGCATTGACCGCATTCGGAAAAAGAAACCTGATTATTATCTGGACGCGGAAGTAGCCGGAACAGAAGGATTGACGATGTATTCTCAGATCCCTTCGGACACAGAGCTACCGGAGAAGGAACTGGAAAGCCTCGAGCTGCAGGAAACGGTTCAAAAAGAAATTTTGAAACTCCCTGAAAAATACCGATCAGCCATCGTATTAAAATATATTGAGGACTTATCCTTAAATGAAATTAGCGAAATTCTTGACTTGCCGCTCGGAACGGTCAAAACGAGAATTCACCGCGGACGGGAAGCGTTACGACAACAATTAAGGTACGTATGATGAGAGGTGAATAAAGATGTGTCCAGAACAGATCATTGAACTAATGCATGAATACTTGGACGATGAAATTGACCCTGCTAAAGAACGAGTCCTAAGAGAACACCTCCGAGGCTGTAAAGATTGCGAAACCCTTTTTAATGAGCTGAAAAAATCAATTGCCTTCGTAAAAAGCATGTCTCATATGCAGGCACCGGATGATTTTACCGCCAATGTTCTGGCCCGGCTGCCAAAGGAAAAGAAACAGGTCTTGATGGCGCGCTGGCTGAAAAATCATCCAATCATGTCTGCGGCCTCGCTGTTTGTCGTTCTGATGGCGGGAAGCCTGCTATCCACTTGGAACCACGAGCGGGAGTTTTCGGTATCCAAGCAGGAAAATTTGGTGGTCAAGAATAATACGGTCATTGTTCCGGAAGGCGAAGTCGTCAAAGGCGATGTGGTTGTCCGCAACGGGACATTAAGAATTGAGGGCGAAGTTCAGGGGGATGTTACAGTCATTAATGGCGAACGATACCTGGCCTCTGCCGGCCGCGTAACCGGCGATATTGAGGAAGTAAACGAGGTGTTTGATTGGATTTGGTATCATATGAAAAGGACAGCCAAAGAGGTTGTCGGTGTATTTGATACCGAGGCGAAATAAAGTGAAACTTCAATCAGTGGGGGGGTTATTCATCCCCCACTGATTGTTAGTTGAGGCCAGCAGGATGCTGGTCACGCAGACGTTGCCATAGGCGTATTTAGTCTGCGTTCATTATTTCGGACATTTACGGGCAGTTACCCCCCCGCCTATACTTCTTCGATTCGTCTAAGTGTTTAGGTGGGGGTCTTACTGCCTGTTAATGTGGGATAAACGGCAAATCACTCTTAGCCGAGTGGTTTGTTTTTTTTGTACAGCAACATATAATAGGTACAAGGTGTATTTATGGTATAATGTATGGGCTATATTCTACCTGGCTTTTTGAAGTATTAGGGACGGAGGAAAAACCATGCCGTTTGCTGATTGGACATTCTGGAAGTACATATCGAGTGCTGTTGATATTCTTCTTGTTTGGTACGTCATTTACAAATTAATCAATATTATAAGAGGAACAAAGGCGGTTCAGCTCTTAAAAGGTATCCTTGTGATCTTAATGGTCAAGGTGCTCAGTGATTTTTTCAACCTGACCACCTTAAGCTGGATGATGGGTCAGGTCATCACCTACGGTTTTCTTGCCATCATTATCATTTTCCAGCCTGAACTAAGACGGGCGCTTGAGCAATTAGGCCGGGGCAAGTTCTTTTCAAGGAGTACGAGCCCGGATGATGAGGGGCAGGAGAAAACGGTCGAGGCTATCCTGAAGGCAACCGATTATATGGCGAAACGCCGGATTGGCGCTCTGATTTCGATTGAACGGGAAACGGGAATGAGCGATTATATCGAAACGGGCATTCCGCTAAATTCGCAAATTTCATCTGAACTGTTGATCAATATTTTTATTCCGAATACTCCGCTTCATGACGGTGCCGTGATTATTCAAAAAAATAACGTCGCAGCGGCGGCATGCTACTTGCCGTTGTCGGAAAGCCCGTTCATCTCAAAGGAACTGGGAACAAGACACCGGGCCGCCCTTGGAATAAGCGAGGTAACCGACAGTGTCACTGTGATTGTGTCAGAAGAGACAGGAAACATCTCACTAACAAAAAATGGGGAGCTCCACCGCGATTTAAAGGTCGATGGATTGAAAGAGTTACTTGTGAGTGAATTAATCGATACAGACAAAACGAAACAAGCTTCTTCAGCTCGTTGGAACTGGAGGGGGAAAACAAATGGATAAATGGATGGATAACCCCTGGTTTATCAAAATCCTGGCTTTGGTCCTAGCAGTATTGTTATATTCTTCGATCACTCTTCCTGGCAAAAAGGCAACAGATGAATATGTCCCGGGGGGGAGTACGACGGAAACAATCAAGGGTATCCAGGTAAAGGTCTATTATGATACGAAAAACCTCGTTGTTTCAGGTGTGCCGGATACCGTTGACGTTACTTTAAAGGGACCGATCACTCACGTTCAGACAGCTAAAGCCATGAAAAACTTCGAGGTGTATGTGAACTTGGCCGATGCCAAAATTGGCCGGCAAAAAGCAAAAATAGAGATAAGAAATTTATCCGATAAAATAAAGGCGACCATTAAACCTGACAGTGCCACTGTTACGGTTGAAGAGAAAATTACAAAAGAATTTAATGTCGAAGCAGAGTTTAATCAGGACTTAATTGGAGAAGGCTTTTCTGCCGGTAAGCCTGTGGTGGAGCCTAAAAAAGTGAAGGTTACCGGGGCGAAGAGCAAGATCGACCGGATTACGTATGTAAAAGCTGTCGTCGATGAAAGGGATAAACTGAAGGAAACGACGACGAAAGAAGCGACAGTCCAGGTTCTCGATAAAGGATTAAATAAATTAACCGTTGAGGTAGAGCCGGCAACGGTTAAAGTAACGATTCCGATAAAAGAGAACAGTAAAACAGTCCCAATCAACACAGTCAGAAAAGGCACCCCGCCAGAAGGCGTAACAATTGAATCCATTGACTTGGAAACAACAGAAGCCGTCATCACAGGGGATGAGGATGTGTTAAAAAATACGGACAGCGTCAGAGTGGAAGTGGATGTCAGCAAAATAACCGCAAATACAACCCTGGATTTGCCGGTGATCATTTCCAATGGCATCACAAAGGTATCACCGCAGATGGTCAAAGTGAATGTGAAGGTGAATAGTCAGGGGGAGAAAACCGTTTCCGGAATCCCTGTAAAAATAAAAGGATTGGCTGCGGAATACAAGGCGGACATAAACGACCCGGCCAATGACTTAATCAACTTAGTCGTAAATGGCCCAAACACTGCTGTAAATGGCCTGGGGCCGGGTGACTTTAATGTATATGTGGATTTATCCAATCTCGAGGCTGGCAGCCATGAAGTCAATATTCACGTCGAAGGTCCTGCCAATATTAACTGGAAACCTGATAAAGCAACGGCAAAAGTAACAATAACAAACAATGCCTAAAATTGAAGCAAAACATGTTGAAGGAGCGATATTATAATGGGAAAATATTTCGGTACGGATGGTGTGCGCGGAGTTGCAAATACAGAATTGACACCGGAGTTAGCCTTTAAAGTTGGCCGTTTTGGCGGCTATGTTCTAACAAAGGATACAGCACGTCCAAAAGTGTTGATTGGCCGCGATACCCGGGTATCCGGACATATGCTCGAAGGGGCCCTGGTAGCGGGTTTGTTATCCATTGGCGCCGAAGTTATGCGCCTAGGAGTGATATCCACTCCAGGTGTTGCTTACCTGACCAAGGCATTGGGGGCACAGGCAGGCGTGATGATTTCTGCTTCTCATAACCCAGTTGCCGATAACGGGATTAAATTTTTCGGACCGGACGGTTTTAAGCTTTCTGATGAACAGGAAGCAGAAATTGAAGAATTGATGGAGCTGCCGGAAGATCAATTGCCACGCCCGACAGGAGCCGAGCTTGGCTATGTGATGGATTATTTTGAAGGCGGCCAAAAATATCTGCAATACTTGAAAAATAGTGTAGAAGAAGATTTCTCCGGCATTCATGTCGCATTGGATTGTGCCCACGGGGCAACCTCTTCATTGGCTTCCCATCTATTTGCCGATTTGGATGCCGATTTATCGACTATGGGAGCTTCGCCAAATGGTATCAATATCAATGATGGCGTCGGTTCGACCCATCCCGAGGCACTTGCTGCTTTTGTACAGGAAAAGGGTGCCGATGTCGGGCTTGCCTTCGATGGTGACGGAGACCGATTGATCGCGATTGATGAAAAGGGCAATATCGTCGATGGCGACCATATTCTTTATATCTGCGGAAAATACATGAAGGAGTTTGGCCGATTAAAGCACAATACCGTCGTTTCCACCGTGATGAGCAATCTTGGTTTTTATAAAGCGATTGAAAGTCAGGGAATTCAAAGTGTGCCAACAGCGGTCGGTGACCGATATGTTGTAGAAGAAATGAAGAAAAACGGCTACAATCTCGGCGGTGAGCAATCCGGCCATATCATTTTCCTGGATTTCAACACAACTGGTGACGGTTTATTAACCGGTATACAATTGGTCAATATCATGAAAGCAACGCAAAAGACTTTATCGGAACTGGCCGAAGAAATGAAGAAATATCCACAAAAGCTTGTCAACATTCGGGTAACTGACAAGTACCATGTGACCGATAATGAAAAGGTAAAGGCAGTTATTGAAGCGGTTGAGGCAGAAATGGCTGGTAACGGCCGAATTCTTGTCCGGCCTTCGGGAACAGAGCCGCTTGTCCGTGTCATGGCGGAAGCCGCATCCCAAGAGCTTTGTGACGCCTACGTCCACCGCATTGCGGCAGTCGTGGAAGAGGAAATGGGCTTAAAAGAAGCGTAAACACCCAAAAATATATGCATAAGGGAACAAAAAGGCTCCCTTATGCATATTTTATTATGTACGACCTTATATTTTTTGAAAAGTATAGTGTTGACGGGTTCTCCAAATTCTTGTAGTATTAATTTGCTTGTCTTTAAAAGCAAATGAGCGAAAGGAGGGCAGCGAAAAGGTAATTTTTTTAATTTAAAGCGCCAGAACTGACCGAAGGAGGGTTCGGTTAGTTGACGAGGTGGAGGTTTATCGAAATGTTCGGCGGATGCCTCCCGGTTGAAACGCACAACCGTCAATTTCTCTTTTAAAACACGAGAGGTAACTCTGTGCACAAAGGGGAGAAAATGCGCATATTAAAACCAATGTTTTAAAGGGTATAGACAGATACCTCAGAGAAAACAGAGATAAGGGGGCAAGTATGCCTCCAAGCCTTCTTGCCCCCTGAATCAGGGAGGAAAAGAATAAATGTGCGGAATTGTTGGATATATCGGAAGTAACGAATCGAAAGAGATTTTATTAAGAGGTTTGGAAAAACTTGAATATAGAGGCTATGACTCAGCAGGAATTGCCGTTAAAAACGAAGACGGCATTCATATTTTTAAGGAGAAAGGCCGCATTGCCGACTTGCGCAGAATCGTAGACGAAAATGTTTTTGCAAAAGTGGGAATCGGACATACTCGCTGGGCGACTCATGGCATTCCAAGCAGGGGTAATTCCCATCCACATCAAAGTGCATCGGGAAGGTTTACGCTTGTTCACAACGGAGTAATCGAAAACTATGACCTGTTAAAGCGCGATTATTTAACAGATGTCGACTTCAAGAGTGAGACCGACACGGAAGTGATCGTGCAACTTGTTGAAAAGTTTGCCGTTGAAGGCCTGGAAGTACTTGAAGCGTTCCGTAAAACTTTAAAACTGCTTCATGGCTCTTATGCGCTTGCATTGTTAGATGCTGAGGATAGCGAAACCATTTATGTCGCGAAAAATAAAAGCCCGCTGCTTGTCGGCCTTGGGGAAGGGTTCAATGTCGTCGCAAGCGACGCAATGGCGATGCTTCAAGTAACGGACCAATATGTTGAATTAATGGATAAAGAAATTGTTGTGGTTACCGAAAATGACGTTACGATTCAAAATCTTGAAGGTGGTGTAATCAACCGCGAACCATATAAAGCGGAGCTTGATGCCAGCGATATTGAAAAAGGCACCTACCCGCATTATATGTTAAAAGAGATTGATGAGCAGCCTTCTGTTATCCGTAAACTCGTGCAGCAATACCAAAATGAACAGGGCGAGCTGGAAATTGACCGTGACATTATCGATGCCATCAATGCGTCTGACCGCATCTATATTATTGCTGCCGGTACGTCTTACCATGCCGGTCTTGTCGGAAAGCAATTTATTGAAAAAATGGCGAAAATTCCGGTGGAGGTTCATATCTCCAGTGAATTTGGCTACAACATGCCGTTGTTATCACAAAATCCATTGTTCGTGTTCATTTCCCAAAGTGGCGAAACTGCGGATAGCCGTGCGGTTTTAGTCCAAGTGAAGGAAATGGGTTACCCGGCCCTGACAATCACCAATGTTCCAGGCTCAACATTATCACGTGAAGCAGACTATACGCTATTGCTCCATGCTGGTCCGGAAATTGCCGTTGCTTCGACCAAGGCATATACCGCTCAATTGGCCGTATTGGCGATTTTGGCTCAGGTAACGGCAAACAGCCGTGGTTTGAATATCGGCTTTGACCTGACGCATGAGCTTGGTCTGGTTGCCAATGCTATGGATGTTTTATGTGACTCCAAAGAGCTGCTTGAAGTGATTGCCAGAGAATTTTTCTCCGTTACACGCAATGCCTTTTTTATTGGCCGCGGCATTGATTTTTATGTCGGCCTCGAAGGTGCATTGAAGTTGAAAGAGATTTCCTATATTCAAGCGGAAGGCTTTGCCGGCGGTGAGTTAAAACACGGTACGATTGCCTTGATTGAAGAAGGCACACCGGTCATCGCGCTTGCCACGCAGGAAAGTGTCAATTTAAGCATTCGCGGCAATGTGAAGGAAGTCGTTGCCCGCGGTGCCAATCCGTGCATCATCTCGATGAACGGTCTCAACATGGACGAAGATAGCTTCGTCATCCCGGAAGTGCACGAATTATTAACACCACTTATCTCTGTTGTACCATTACAAATCCTTGCCTACTACGCTGCTCTGCACCGTGACTGTGACGTCGACAAACCACGTAACCTCGCCAAATCGGTGACTGTGGAGTAATTTGTTAAGGATGAAGGATAGAGAAAAAAGAGCAGGTGAGTACTATGTACTCAATCTTGATTCAACCGTAAAATTAATACAAATGCTGGCTGGACCAAATTGTGGTCCAGTCTTTTTTCTTTGGTTTAATATCCCTTCATCCCTTGTCCAACCAAAGCTCCAATCGTAATTTCTATTCCCAATTGTTTTCCGTAATTTTATATGATATATTATCAACATCACTTATTAAAGGAATTTAATATGTTTTTTATTCGACACTTATTTAATCACTTTAATAAGTCTATTTTAATAGGTGGTGACATTTGTGAATACTACTTCAAAATCATTGAGGAAGGTAATCCTTTCTAGTATTCGTAAATCTCTTTTAGAACTTGGAAGTGCAACAAAAGTTGAGCTAAGCGATAAATTAGAAGTTAGTTTTCCAACAATAAGTAAGTTTCTAGCACAGATGGAGAAGGATGGAGAAATTATTTCAGTTGGTTTAGATGAATCTAGTGGCGGAAGAAGAGCAAAAAGATATGCGTATAACCCTGAGCATATGCTTGGCCTTGCTATTTTTTTAGAAAATTCAGAGACCAATTATACAATTTTTAATTGTGTGGGAGAAGTAAAGGAACAGGGAAAAGCTCCAACTGTATTAATAGATGATGGTATAAATTTATTAACTAAGTTAATCGAGAAAATAATATCTACAAATGATTCAAAGATCAGTTCTATAGCAATCGGGGTTCCAGGTTCAGTTGATAATGGTCGAATTTTTTATATGCCGGGATACGAGCAGTTTCAGAATTTTGATTTAAAAGGATATTATGAGGATTATTTTTCTATACCAGTAGTAGTAGAGAACGATATGAATGCTGCCGTTCTCGGGTTTAACCATAGTAAGGGGACTAAGGATAATCAATCCCTAATATATTTGTATTTCGGTCAAAACGGACCAGGAGCAGGATTTATGATAAATGGAGATGTGGTGCGAGGAAGTACATTTTTTGCGGGAGAGGTTTCATTCGTTCCCCAGTATAATGAACGAAATTTTGGACAGGCGTTAGAAAATGGAAGCAGGCTTAATAAGCAAACTATCTCTAAGGATTATCATATTGATGCAATCAGTAGGTTAGTGGCCACTTTTGTAGCTATCATTAACCCTTATATCATCATTTTTTGTAGTGATGAAATGGATAACGAGATATTAAACAAAATTACTATAGGCAGCTCAAAGTACATCCCCTCAGAACATCTCCCAAAACTTACAGAAAGTGATTGGAAACAAGATTATTTATATGGATTACAAAGGCTTGGGCTTGATCTTATGATCAATGAATAATACATAAAGTTTAGAGTTGGGTAAAATGATGAATCTTGCCGAAACATTGTTTTTTGGTTACTTATTAAATGAATTTAATAAGTTTTCTTTCCAAGGTAGCCCCCAAGGAAGGGAACAATTAAGAATATGTTTTTTTTATTGATTTAGATTTTTTGGAGATGAGACAAGAATGAAAACTGAAAAAGAAAAGATGTTAAATGGCGAGCTTTATAATGCTGCCGATTTGGAATTACGTAATGAAAGAACGTACGCTAGGAGAATCTCCCAATATTTTAATGAATCACAAGCGGCTGATGACAAGATAAGAACAGTATTATTAAAAGATCTATTTGGTTCCACTGGAGAGAATTTACACATCGAGCCAACGTTTCGTTGCGACTATGGCTACAACATACATGTTGGCGAAAATTTCTTTGCTAATTATGACTGCGTGTTCTTAGATGTTTGTGAGATTCGAATAGGAGATAACTGCTTTATTGCACCAGGGGTCCACATTTATACGGCAACTCATCCATTAAATGCAAAAGAGAGAATAACTGGTGCTGAGTACGGAATACCAGTAACTATCGGCGACAATGTCTGGATTGGTGGGAGAGCTATTATAAATCCCGGTGTCAAAATAGGTAATAATGTTGTAGTTGCATCGGGTTCCGTCGTGACAAAAGATGTACCAGATAATGTTGTGGTGGGTGGTAATCCAGCGAGGGTTATTAAAAGGATTGAAGAGTAGGTTATTGCTAAATAAACTCTGGCTGGATCCAATCCTGATCCAGTTTTTCTTTTTTAAAACACCCCTAATTCCTTGTCATGGTTGTTGAATTTAACTTGACACTACTTAATTATAAAAATATACTTACTTACATAAAGTAACTAAATTGAGTAGAATACAAATGAATAGAAACGAAATTGGGAAAGTTATATTAAGAGTTCTTACATTCTTTATAGCAGTAATAGAATTAATAGGTGGGTTTGCAATAATTTTGGGACTTGGAACACGAATTGTTACTACTGTTTTTGCATTAATTATGATAGGTGCTATTTTTACTGTAAAACTTTCACTTGGTTTTCTAGGCAATGGACAAATGGCAGGATCTGAACATGAACTTGTATTATTAGCAGTATCCATTTATTTTGTATTTGCTGAGAAATCAAGGATGTCATTAGACCATAAGTTTTTTCAATCATAAAAAAGTAATCTTGGAGGGTTACCTATGGAATTTCATAAGAAACCAATAACTTTTGTTGGGCATGTAAAAGTAAAAGTGGTAAATTTACAACGTTCGATTGAATTTTATAAAAATGTCCTAGGATTCGATATTTTAGAACAAACAAGCTCAACGGTAAAACTGACAGCTGATGGGAAAACAAGTTTTTTATCACTGGAACAACCTGAAGATGTTATACCAAAACAAGGAAGAACTACTGGTTTATATCATTTTGCGATTCTTTTGCCAGACCAATCGGCTTTAGCCAATATCGTCGTCCATTTGGTGGAAAAGGGAATTCGTTTTGGGTCTTCTGATCACCTTGTCAGTGAAGCCTTGTACCTGCACGATCCAGATGGGAATGAGATTGAAATATATCGTGATCGGGTACCTTCTGAATGGAAATGGCATGGCGATGAAGTGGATATGGCAGTTGATCCATTAGATTTTGAAACTTTGCTTAAGTTTGCTACACCGGATAAGCCTTGGCGAAGGATGCCTGCTGAAACGGTAATGGGCCACATTCATTTACACGTGTCAGAACTAAAGAAAACAGAAGAATTTTATGTAAAAGGACTGGGAATGGACGTAGTCAATCGATTCGGGGAGCAGGCCTTATTCCTCTCCTACGGAAAATATCACCATCATGTAGGGGTCAACACATGGAATGGAGTAGGGGCTCCACCTCCTGCCAAAAATAGTGTAGGTCTTGAATCGTTTACACTCATTTTTGACAACGAAGACGTTCGTAACCAAACAGTAACCAATTTGAAGCAGATAGGTGCAAAGGTATTGGAAGAAAATAACCGTTTCATCACCTTTGATCCTTCTGGAAACGCAATAGTGTTAGCTGTATAGGATAGGAGGTATCCGAAATGGCTTCTAAAGAACGTGCCGGTATGGAAATAGGGATTTACACACTTGCCGATATTGGTCCGGACCCCCTTACCGGAAGGACGTTAACGGCTAAGGAAAGAGTAAAAGAAATCATTCAAGCCGCAAAACTTGCTGATGAGGCTGGATTAGATGTATTTGGTCTAGGAGAACACCATCGTTTGGATTACGCTTCTTCTTCTCCAGCAGTCATATTGGCTGCGATTGCACAAGTGACAAAACGAATTCGATTAACAAGTACAACAAGTGTTTTAAGCACGCTTGATCCGGTTCGTCTATTTGAGGATTTTGCAACATTGGATTTGCTTTCCGATGGCCGCGCCGAAATACTGGCCGGCAGGGGCGCATTTATCGAATCCTTTCCCCTTTTCGGTTATAGTACAAATGATTATGATGAATTGTTTGAAGAACATATGGACCTTCTATTACAGCTGACCCAAAATGAGACTGTCACGTGGTCGGGGAAGTTCCGTCCTTCTTTAAGGGATGCTGAAATTGCTCCGAGACCGGTACAAGAAAAATTGCCAGTTTGGATTGGAGTGGGAGGTACGCCCGAGAGTGCCGTTCGTGCCGGCAGATTTGGGGTGGGAATGGCTTTGGCTATTTTGGGTGGAAATCCAAGTCGTTTTAAGCTGCTGGTCGATTTTTATCGTCAAACTGGAATAAACGCGGGCCATGCGCCTCAAAACTTAAAGGTCGGAGTAACAGGCCATGCTTATTTAGCTAAAACAACTCAGCAGGCAAAAGACGAGTTTTATCCTTATTACTCCAATTACTGGGGATATGTGAACCGTCAACGTGGAATGGCCACAAGGATCTCAAGGGAAGACTTTGAACATATGGCTAGTCCGGATACGGCATTATTTGTGGGGAGTCCACAGCAGGTGATCGAAAAAATTCTCAAACAATACGAACTCTTTGGGCACCAACGTTTCCTTGCACAGTTGGATATAGGCGGTCAACCATTTAAAAATGTAGCAAAAGGGATCGAATTGCTAGCAACGGAAATTGCTCCAGTTGTTCGAAGGGAAACAAGTAAATAAGCTTTTTAATGAAAGCAATATAAATTAGGGGCAGATCCAGTAGGAATGCCCTGTTTTCATATTTCGCAAATTTTACAAACAATTGTCACTAATCTATCAAATGAGGGTGGTAAAATTCCTCACAACTTCCTTTAAAATTAATATGGTATATAATTTTTGTGGTTATTTGTGAAATATTTCACAAACGAAAAGGAGGATCACAAATGAAGTACGAACACATTTTCACAGAAGGTAAAATAGGCGAATTAACCCTAAAAAACAGAATCGTCATGCCGCCAATGGGAACAAACCTTGCTGGTGTCGAAGGTGAAGTTACAGATCACCTGATTGCCTATTATGAAGAACGGGCGAAGGGCGGCACTGGGTTAATTATTGTCGAATTTACCAGTATCGATTCTGAATATGGAAAAGGGTTTGTTCGGCAATTAAGGCTGGACGATGATCGCTTTATTCCAGGGATTTTCCGTCTGGCCAATGCGGTACATAAATATGGGGCAAAGATATTTGTCCAAATCCATCATGCAGGTAGACAGTCGAATTCGTCGTTAATCAATGGGAAGCAAATCGTTGCTCCAAGTAGTGTACCCTGTGCAGCCGTTGGGGAAGAACCTAGAGAATTGACGACAGCGGAAGTGAAAGAGTTAGTCCATAAATTTGTCCAGTCCGCCGCTAGATGCAAGCGGGCCGGAATTGACGGAGTTGAAGTCCACGGAGCCCATGGTTATTTAGTTAACCAATTCCTCAGCCCTGAGGCAAATTTACGGACGGATGAATACGGGGGAAGCTTTGAGAATCGAATGAAATTTCTCGAGGAAATCATTGTCGGCATTAAAGAGGAATGCGGGGAGGATTACCCTGTTACTGTCCGCCTTAATGTGGATGATTTTACAGAAGGGGGCATCGATTTAGAGCTAGGTAAGGCCATAAGCAGGTACCTAGAAAACCTGGGAGTCGATGGACTGCATATTAGTTGCGGAACCTATGACTCTATGGAAAAAGTCATTGAATCCCCGCTTTATGAACAAGGCTGGAGAGTCTACCTGGCAGAGGCAATCAAAAAGGAAGTTTCGATTCCAGTGATTACGGTCGGGTCCATTCGCGAACCGCAATTTGTGGAAACCATTTTAGCCGAAGGGAAGGCGGACTTTGTGGCCATAGGCCGAGGATTAATCGCGGATCCTGAATGGGTAAACAAAGCAATTGAAGAACGCGAAGGCGAAATTAGAAAATGCATTAACTGTCTCCATTGCATCCATTCCGTTTCGGCTAACCTGCACATTCGCTGTACGATTAATGCCAGAGCAGGCCGAGAGCTGGAGTTTAAAGAACTAAAGCCTCTTACTTTTAATGAACACCGCCATGTTGTAATTGTCGGTGGCGGACCAGGTGGAATGGAAGCGGCAAGAATCTTAACATTAAAAGGATATAACGTAACCCTTTTTGAAAAGGAAAATAAACTTGGCGGGCAATTACACCTTGTAACGGACCCGATTTATAGAAGGAAAATGACTTGGCATATTGATTATCTCAGCCATGAAATGAAACGTTTGAATGTTGATGTGCGTTTGAATACAGAAGCTGCTGTCGAAGATATCATAGCTTTCAACCCTTATGCAGTTTTGTTGGCCACAGGCGGAAAACCAAGGCTCCCACAGGTGGAGGGGATTGATTTAGACCGAGTATATACCTATGAAGACATAAAATTACGGGAACTCGTATTTTCCAATAATAAAATTACTGTAGTAGGCAGTGGGATGACCTGCCACGGAACGGCACGTCGCCTTGCTGAAGCCGGCAATGATGTCACCTATGTAGAAATTCCGACTAAAGCAAGTAAACGTATTGGAACTGACACAAGATTAAGACTTCTGGGTAAGCTTCAACAAGCAAATGTGAACATTGTGACGGAACACAAGTTGGAAAAAATCCTGCTCAACAGTGTGATTGTCGAGGACTTGGCTTCAGGGATACAATCAGAGCTTGAATCGGAGTATGTGATTGTTGCGATGGGTGTGGAGGCATATAACCCATTAGAGAATCTTTTAAAAGGCTGTATGGAAAATGTGTTTGTATTAGGGGATGCTGCCGGCTACGGTTCTTTGGGTGATGCGACCCGAGAAGGTTTTGAAAAAGCCTATGTCTTGGAGTCGATTGTTACGAACTGCAGGGAGAAAAAGGTATTGCAAACAGTTTAGAAACATAAGTTACTATTATGATTATAAAAAAAGTCCAAGAGACAGCAGTTGTTTTAATTACCGCATTGCCTCTTGGGCTTTTTTCTATTTATGTTATTGAAGCAGTGGAAGGCGAAAAAACGAGGTCCCGCTACGCCAATAAAGGCTGCCTAAGGAAAAACAAATGAAATTATATTAGAATGGTGTTATCGCGGTTTATTTGAAGGAGAAGAACTATGAAAAAACGCATGGCGTTAGTCGTTGTCTTGATGAATCTGTTAATTGCCTTTTTGGGGATTGGCCTTGTCATTCCTGTAACCCCTGCTATTATGAATGAGCTGCATATATCCGGTTCGGTTGTCGGCTATATGGTTGCAGCCTTTGCACTAACCCAATTGATTGTGTCGCCAATTGCCGGCCGCTGGACAGACAGATATGGCCGAAAAAATATTATTGTCATTGGGCTCGTAATCTTTGGTATCTCGGAATATTTATTTGGAATAGGTAAAACGGTTGAGATCCTATTCATTTCGCGCATGCTTGGCGGCGTCAGTGCAGCCTTTATCATGCCAGGTGTAACAGCATTCATTGCTGACACTACAACATTGGATGAACGGGCAAAGGCGCTTGGCTATATGTCGGCGGCCATTTCAACCGGTTTTATTATCGGGCCGGGAATTGGCGGCTTTTTGGGTGAAATCGGCCCGCGCCTACCGTTTTTCTTTGCTGCCGGTCTCGGATTATTTGCGGCCATTTTATCGGTATTTTTGCTTCGTGAGCCAGAACGAAGCAGTGAAACCGAACAAGTAAAGGGACAAAAAACAGGGTTTCGCAGGATTTTTGCGCCGGTGTACTTTATTTCTTTTATGGTAATTTTTATTACACAGTTTGGCTTATCATCTTTTGAGTCGTTATTTTCCTTGTTTGTCGACCATAAATTCGGCTATACACCAAAGGATATTGCCATCATCATCATGGGCGGCGGAATTTTGGGAGCGATATTTCAAATTATCTTCTTTGCCCCGCTCATGCGTAGGCTGGGGGAAATTGTCTTAATCCGGTATTGTCTTATTTTTTCGACAGCCCTGGTATTTTTAACGACGGTGGTCCATACCTATGTGACGATTCTGCTCGTCACCATTACGGTGTTTGTCGGCTTTGATTTGATGCGTCCAGCGGTAACAACATATTTATCGAGAATCGCCGGCGATGAACAAGGCTTTGTCGGCGGGATGAATTCGATGTTCTCAAGCATTGGCAACGTCATCGGCCCGATAGCTGGCGGGATTTTATTCGATATCAACCTGAACTATCCATTTTACTTTTCAACTGTATTTTTGGTAGTAGGGATTGGAATCACCCTTGCGTGGAAAGAGCCGGCACTTGTTACGGCAAAGGAGTCGTGATGGCAACTGAAATTTACCAAAAAGACCTACAGTTCTATGTAGGTCTTTTCTCCATCGATCAATCACGTATCAAAATTTGGATATCTCTTGGATTGGCGTTTGGATGATTACTGGATTCTTTGATGGGTCTAACCATTTGAGAATGGCAATCACGTTGTTTGCCGAAGTTGCGGTACATCCCAATGTAGGACCGCTGCCAACATGGAAGAAGATAGCACTTCCTTTATACGGAGTACGTTCCGTATTGTAATTAATGACAAAACCGTAGGTATACAATCGATGCATCATGCTTTCGGCACTGTTCCATTGTCCTTCCGTTTGACTTTTTGACTGCCAAGTATTGTAAAGTGGGGACTCCGAATCATCAACCCAAACATCATCATTTGTGATATTTCTCCAAGGTAATCTTGTTCCTGGATTTCCATTTTGGCCAAAAGCGGTCCCAAATGTATATTTACCGATAGGAGATTTGCCATCCCCTTCCTTTTTACTCGCTGCAAATCCGTTTTTACCAATATAACCATTGGCTGTAAGAACAGGAAGCCATTGTCCCTGTGAATTTTTTTCGAAGGTCCGAATGACAGCCCTATTTGTATTCGAGCCATTCGTCGTGACAAGGATTAACTGGCTATTATTGTCCACGGTCTTTAATCCATCAGCCAGACTATTATTAGCTGTCTGCTTTTCAGTAGTTGAATTGGTAGCGGGTGCCGGAGCTAGCGCAGGATTTGAAACAGGTGCTTGTTTCTGGACTGTTTTTTGACTTTCCGGTTCCTTTATCACAGGTTTGGTATCGGATAAAAATTGATTGGCAACCCAACCTGTTTGCTCGTTAACCATGACTTTACTCCAAGATCCATTAGATTCGTAAACTGACACTTGCTGGCCTAGTTTAATAGTGGTAATGACGGGATAACTCGTATCAGAGCCACTACGAATATTTAAAATGCTTGCCGTTACATATTTTATTGCCGGATTTACTGCAGGAGCGGGTTCGGGCTTTGGAGTATCCGTATTCTTTTCAACTTCTATTTCCTCTAAGCTATTTTCAGGTGATGCACTCAAATCCTTTTCCTTCGGAATCGATTTTGCATCCTGTTTGGATTGTTTAGCGGATACTTCAACATTCTTTCTTTCAACCTGTGTATTTGAGTCTAGTTTTGAAAATCCAAGCATGAATGAAAGAACTAATATAAATAATATGGCAAAAATACTAACTCCCGTTCTTACAACATTTCTGCTCGTTCTTGGTGTTCCACTGCTCATTTACTCTCTTATTCCTCCCATTAATCTAAATTTATTTTCACAAAAAAGTCCAAGAGACACTTCCGCGGTCTCTCAGACTTTTTACATTTTTAGATTGCCCAATCCCCATTCCGGAAGATTGGAACAACGGTGCCGTCTTGTTTAATTCCGTCGATATTCATCTCGTTAGAGCCAATCATAAAGTCCACATGAACAGTTCCGGTGTTCATCCCGTGCTGCTGTAGCTCTTCCTGGCTCATTTTAGTCCCGCCTTGAATCGTTGTCGGGTAAGCCGAGCCGATAGCCAGGTGGTTGGAGGCATTCTCGTCAAACAGGGTATTAAAGAAAATAATTCCCGATTGTGAAATCGGTGATGGATCTGGTACCAGTGCGACCTCACCAAGGCCTGTTCCGCCTTCGTTATCAAACACTAATTTCTTAATGGCTTCATCGCCTTTTTCCGCAGAAATATCGACAATTTTTCCATCCTTAAAGTGCACTTCAATTCCTTCAATCAATGTCCCCGCATAGCTTAACGGCTTCGTGCTCCGGACTACCCCATCCATGCGCCGGGTATCAGGGGCCGTGAACACTTCCTCTGTAGGCATGTTGGCAAGGAACTCTTCGCCTTTTGGATTGACGCTTCCGGCGCTGGCCCAAATATGGTTCTTCGGCAGGCCGAGGGTTAAATCTGTGCCTGGTGCTGTGTAATGCAGCGCATCAAATTGGATTTCATTTAATTTTTCCGCCTTCTCATCCAATGTTTGTTTGTGCTGGTCCCAAGCGGCAATCGGGTCTTCCGCGTAAACACGGCAGGTTTTAAAAATTTGATCCCAAAGGGCATCGACCTGTTCTTCGGAAGTGGCTAGGTTCGGGAATACTGTGGCAGCCCAGCCGGCGCCGGCAGCAGCGGCAACTGTCCATTTCAAATCATCATTCTGAGTCGCCTTGCGTTGTGCGTGGAATGCCTTTCCGGCTACCTTTTGGTATTGTGCCACCTTAGCCGGATCGACTTCATTTAACAAACCAGGGTCGCTCGAAAGAATCGACAAACGGCTGACGCGATGATTTAATACATGGTCTTCGGATTCCTGGATTTCATAGTCAGGAATGTTCGTCAATACCTCGAGGGGTTGATTTAAGTAATGCTCTTTTGTGATTTCGTCATCGGACCATTTGACAATGACCTTCTCAGCCCCCAGGGCATATGCTTCTTTTGTGATTAACCTGGCTAATGGCGCCTGATCGACGTTAATTGTCATCTTCACCCAATCCCCGGGTTGAACATTAATTCCTTTCGCCACTAACAGCTTTGCGTACTTGTGTAAGTTCTCTTCAAAATTAGGCAGCACCATTTCTGTCCCTCCAAAAATTAAGTTTCAATCTTATAGTAGCATAGTTGATTGAAAAAGATGCAACGGGGAGCGTGGGTAAGTTGATCTTCACATCGAAAGAAAAAGCGGTATTCTACAAACAGTTTGTCGAAAATAATGCGAATTTTATTACATTTTATATAAACTTCCCATATAATACTAGTAATTGGGAGAAATCGAAAGGTGGTTTATGCAGATTGGATCAATACGATAAAAAAATATTAGAATTATTAGTCGACAATGGCAGGCTATCGTACGTTGATATCGGAAAGGAATTGGGGGTATCCAGGGTTGCTGTAAGAGAAAGAGTCGCTAAATTAATCGATGATGGCGTTATCGAGCAATTTACCATCGTCATTAATAGCAGCAAGGCAGGAAAAGGGGTTTCTGCTTTCTTTGAAATTGATTGCGAGCCTGGTTCCCTTGTAAAAGTGGCGGAGGCATTGGCAGAAAATCCAAATGTGGCGAGCTGCTATCAAATGACAGGACCTTCCACCTTGCATACCCACGTCCTGGTTGATGACTTCGGGGCCTTAGAAAGATTTATCAATGAGGAGTTATACGTATTGGATGGAATTACAAGAGTGGAGAGTCATATTTTATTAAGGCGATTTAAAAGCCGAAGAGGGCTAAAACTATAATCTGCAGCAAGGAACTCATCGTTAAGATGAGTTTTTTTGTGCATTAAGGGAAGATACCATCGAATAATTAGTTTTACAAAACGAAAATGTAAGCGTTCTAGATTTGCGATTCAAAAATAAAGCACTTTTCAGGAATATGTCGACATTTCGGAAGGTTCATCGGGTAAATAAAACCATAAAGTTGTTGAAATTTGAAAAATTTTTAAAAAAATGAGTGTTTTTTGTAGATTTTTAAAATGAAAAGGATTATAATCACTTTTATATTATTCAGAACATTAAGTAATCAAAAATTAAAAATTGATTAACAAATGTCGTAAGGAGGAGGGTGCATAGTGATTTCAATGATTGTCCGCAGGTTCTTTCAATTAATATTCCTCTTGTTTGGAATATCGTTTTTGGTTTTCTCATCCATGTATCTCGCTCCCGGGGACCCCGCAGCGATGGTTGGAGGACCCACAGCTACAGCGTCTGATTTGGAAGCGATTCGAGACAATTTGGGCTTGAATGATCCTTTCTTGGTCCAATACGGAAGTTACTTGGCTAATATTGCCCAGGGGGATTTTGGTTTTTCTTACCAAACCCGCCAGCCTGTTGCTGAAGCAATCGCTGTTCGCTTTCCAAACACTTTGAAATTGGCAGTCGCCAGTATGATTGTTGCGGTAATCATCGGGATATTCGCCGGTCTGATTTCAGCTCTTAGACATAACAGCTGGCTGGATGTAACCTCCACTACGTTTGCATTGGCAGGAATTTCAATTCCAAACTTTTGGCTGGGGGCATTGTTGATTTTAGTTTTTTCCGTCAATCTTCAGTGGCTGCCTGTAGCGGGATTATCAAATTCCTGGTTTACCGTTGAAGGGATGAAAGAAATGATCCTGCCGGCCATTACGTTAGGAACCAGTTCCGCCGCGATGATTGCCCGAATGGTAAGGTCATCGATGCTGGAGGTTGTCAGGGCGGATTTTGTCAGAACGGCCAGAGCAAAAGGGGTAAAAGAACGAAATGTCATTTGGATTCACACCTTGAAAAATGCGATGATTCCGGTTATCACCGTGATCGGCCTAAACTTTGGAGGGCTCTTGGGCGGAACCATCATTACCGAGAAGGTTTTCGCCATTAACGGAGTGGGCCGGTTGATGATTGATGCAATCGCAGCACGCGATTTTCCAATGGTGCAAGGATCCGTCCTGTTGGTGGCCACCTTGTTTGTATTAGTGAATTTAGTTGTTGACATTGTCTATACCTATATCGATCCAAGAATCAAATATCAATAAGAAAGGAGGGGGCACGATGGCGGAAACAGCAACAGTGGCGGCGGCCAATGTGAAAAAAGCACCAAGTAAAGAAAAAACGTATCAGGTCGTTGCAAAACGATTATTGAAAAACAAACTGGCGGTGATTGGCTTAATTATTATCGTCCTGCAAATTGGCATGGCCATTTTTGCACCGCTGATTACCTCCTATGATCCGGTAAAACAAAATTTAGAAGCAAGTGAATTGCCGGTGTTTAGCGAGGGACATTGGCTGGGTACCGATAACTATGGCCGCGACGTATGGAGCAGAATTGTTTTTGGGGCCCGCATCTCATTGGTAGTCGGAATTGTCGCGGTTACCCTGGGCCTGTTAGGAGGCGTGACCCTAGGTTTGCTTGGCGGCTACTATAAAAAATTAGATGGCGTGATTATGAGAATAGTAGATTTGCTTTTCTCTTTCCCTGGCATCCTTCTAGCAATGCTGATTATTGCCATTTTAGGTACAAGCCTGATCAATGTCGCGATCGCGATTAGCATCTGGTCGATTCCGTCATGTGCGAGAATTGTCAGAGGCTCCGTTCTTTCCATTAAGGAAAAAGAATACATCATGGCGATGAAATCACTCGGTGCCTCAGATTTTCGAATTATGGTCAAGCATATCTTGCCAAATGCCTTTGCGCCAATCATCGTATTTGCGACGATGAGGATGGCAACCGCGATTCTTTCAACAGCATCGCTAAGTTATCTTGGCTTGGGGGCGCAGCCGCCGACACCCGAATGGGGTGCGATGATTGCACAAGGGCAGGCCTTCATGTGGAGCTCGCCGCACTTAACGGTCGTACCTGGTATTGCCATTATGCTGACAGTATTTGCTTTTAATGTTGTGGGCGATGGATTGCGCGATGCAATTGATCCAAATATGGATATTCAATAAGAAAAGCTACAAACGCCTAGGCGCTGGAGCTGGACAAATAAAAATGAGGGGGAAATAATTATGAAGAAAAATTTGCTGTTGTTATTCACCATTATCACGGCGCTACTACTTGCGGCCTGTGGCGGAGGCTCAGCTTCCAAATCAAGCAATGAAGGAACTAACACTAACAAGGGAAAAGAAAAGAAAGAAGCGATTGAATCATTTACCTATGCTTCACTTACCGATGCGGTTGGCTTATCTCCAATCATGACGAACGATTCCGCATCTTCGAATGTAACCGAACATGTCTATGAAACACTGTTTAAGAGAAATGCAGATAGCAAGATTGAACCATTATTGGCAGAATCCTATGAAAACCCGGATGAAAATACATGGGTTATTAAATTGAAAAAGGGAATTAAGTTCCACGATGGCACAGATTTTAATGCTGAAGCCGTTAAATATACGTTCGATAAACTTCGTGACCCAGCAACTGCTGCACCGCGCGCAAGCTTGATGGCTCCTGTTGATACAATCAATGTCGTTGATGAAAATACAGTTGAAATCAAAACAAAATATCCATATGGACCGTTCTTAGCTGCTTTATCACACTCCAATGCGGCAATTGTAAGCCCAACAGCAGATAAGAAACAAGACCTAATGAAAGAGCCTGTTGGTACCGGACCGTTCAAATTTGTCAGTTGGACTCCTGGTGACCAAGTTGTTTTAGAATCAAATCCTGACTATCGTGACGGTGCTCCTGCCATCAAAAAGCTAGTTTTTAAAGTGGTTCCGGAAGTATCTACAGCGATTTCCATGCTGCAGGCAGGTGAAGTGCAATTTATTGACAGTATTCAGGCGGAGCAATTAAGCCGTGTTGAAGCATTGAAAAATGTAGGAGTTGAAAAGATTCAAGGAACACCTCAATATTTCTTAACAGTGAATCATTCAAAACCGGAATTTGCTAATCCTGAATTCAAAAAGGCTCTTGCAAGTGCCATTAACCGAGATGCCATTGTGAAAAAATTAAATGGTTTGGGTGTAAGAAGCGACAGCGTCATCGGACCAAAAGTATTTGGCCATAAAGATTCTGCCGATAAAGGCGGCACAGCTTATAATTTAGAAAAAGCAAAAGAGTTAGTGAAGAAAAACGGCTATGGCGACAAAACCATCAAGCTGTTGGCAGCAAACCGCGGCACCTATCCATTAATGGCTGAACTGGTTCAAGCCCAACTGACAGAAGCTGGCTTTAAAGTAGAAATCGAATCAATGGAATGGGCAGCGTTTCTGGATACAGCACGCGCCGGAAAGTTTGACCTTACGTTCTTAAGCTGGTCGAATGTTACCGGTGATGGTTCTGAATTGTTATATCCTAACTTCCATAGTGCAAACGTTGGTTCTTCCAACATGACCCAATTAAAGGATCCTGAATTGGATAAATTGATTGAGCAATCAAGAACAACAACCGATCAAAAAGTACGTGAAGACTATTTGAATCAAGCCAACGAATTAATGCTGAAGAACGATTCAGTCGTTATTATGTACCATGGTGTTGTCACTGCAGCATTGAATAATGAATTCACAGGCCTTGAACTCTATCCGACTGGAAAATGGGATTTATCGGGCGTTACAAGAAAGTAGGGTTGAAAAATGGGAGAGACATTACTTGAAGTCAAAAACATCGTGACTGAATTCCGCACAGCAGACGGGCAGCTGCCTGCTGTGCGTGATGTCTCCTTTTCTATTAAAAAAGGGGAAACACTCTGCATTGTCGGTGAATCGGGGTGTGGGAAAAGTATCACTTCTCTCTCGGTTATGGGTCTATTGCCAAGCAACGGAAAAATTACTAGCGGTGAAGTCCTGTTTGAGGGGGCGCCGATTCATAACTTGCCCCAGGAAAAAATGCGGCAAATCCGTGGCAATAAAATTTCGATGATCTTCCAAGAGCCAATGACGGCGTTGAATCCGGTGCTGACAATCGGCTACCAAATTCGCGAGCCGTTAATGCTCCATCATAACCTGTCAAAAAGCGAAGCAACGAAACAAGGGATTGAGCTGTTAAAGCAGGTCGGAATACCTTATCCAGAAAAAAGAATGAATCAATATCCTCATGAGCTGAGCGGCGGGATGCGGCAGCGGGTGATGATTGCCATTGCTTTATCTTGTAATCCCGGACTGTTGATTGCCGATGAACCAACAACCGCCCTTGATGTTACCATTCAGGCGCAAATCTTGGATTTGATTAACGATTTGAAAGAAAAATATAACATGGGTGTCATGTTAATTACCCACGATATGGGTGTTGTCGCTGAGGTGGCAGATCGTGTCATGGTCATGTATGCGGGCAAGAAGGTAGAAGAAGGAAGTGTGGAGGAAATCTTCAATAATCCGAAACATCCGTATACGATCGGACTGTTAAATTCGGTTCCTAATGTTGATGACCCTGACTTTGAACTAGAACCTATCCCTGGCTCGCTGCCAAGCTTACATGAACAGATTTCCGGCTGCCGCTTTCATGACAGATGCAAATTTGCGACAGACCGCTGCCGAACGAAAGAACCGCAGGTAGCAAACGTCTCTGGCACACATAAGGTCAGCTGCTGGCTAATTGAGGAGGAGGTGCACTGATGGCCGTTTCAACAGAACAAATAGCTACAAGCAAGAAGACAGAACCAAAGGTGCTCCTGGAACTTCAAGGTATTAAAAAATATTTCCCTATTAAAGGGGGAATCCTCCAGCGGAAACAAAGCGACGTCAAAGCAGTCGAAAATGTTTCCTTACAGCTTTGTGAAGGCGAGAGTTTAGGGGTTGTAGGCGAATCCGGCTGCGGCAAATCCACTCTGGGGAGAGCCATTTTGGGATTGGAAGAATTAACAGCCGGAAAAGTGATTTTCCAGGGTACGGAAATTCAGGATTTAAAGAGAAAAGAAAAGTTGAAATTTGTGAAGCAGATGCAAATGATTTTTCAGGATCCGTTTGCCTCATTAAATCCGCGCCAGCGAATTGGTCACGCGCTTGAAGAGGTATTCACAATGCATACCAATATGTCGGCTAAGGAAAAACGGGAAACGGTGATTAGCCTATTGGAGGAAGTAGGCTTAAAAGAGGAGCATTTTTATAAATATCCTCATGAGTTTAGCGGCGGCCAGCGGCAGCGAATTGGCATTGCCCGTGCCATCGCCCTTCATCCTTCGTTTGTCATCTGTGATGAAGCCGTTTCCGCCCTTGACGTTTCCGTGCAGGCGCAAGTTTTAAAACTGCTAAAATCCTTGCAGCAAAAATATAACCTTTCCTATCTATTTATCTCGCATGATTTAGGGGTTGTCCGCTACTTTTGCGATCGGGTTTTGGTTATGTATCTCGGGAATACGGTCGAGTTGGCTTCCGTAGGGGACCTATTTGAGCGGCCGTTGCATCCTTACACCCAGGCGCTGCTATCAGCAATTCCAAGACCCTCTGTCAATCGAAACCGGACCAGGGTCCGATTGCAGGGAGATCTGCCAAATCCGGCAAATCCCCCAAGCGGCTGTCCGTTTCATACAAGATGCCCGATCGCAACTGACCGGTGTTCAGCGGAAAAACCGGAGTGGAAGGAATACGGACCGAATCATTTTGCTGCCTGCCATTTCGCCGGACAGTCCATACATCAATAAAATTCATCCTCCTACCTACTAAGTAGGGGGAATCTTACTTTTCAGCAAATCGTAGACTAACACAAGAACTCTAACGGAATCCGAGAGTGTCGAGGAGGAAGACAAATGGATTATTTATATCACCCTTTTGCGTCAAAACGCCATACTGTTTTTGCCAAAAAGGGCATGGTCGCCACATCACAGCCATTGGCTGCTCAAGCAGGGCTTGAGATTTTGCAAAAGGGAGGAAATGCCATAGATGCAGCGATTGCAACTGCGGCTGCCCTGACTGTAGTGGAGCCGACCTCAAATGGAATTGGCGGAGATGCATTTGCCTTAGTTTGGGTAAAGGATGAATTATTTGGATTGAATTCATCTGGACCAGCACCCCAATCCATTTCTGTTGAAGCGTTAAAAGAATTAGGGCATGAGAAAATGCCTATTCATGGCGTCATCCCGGTAACAGTACCTGGTGTTCCCGCCGCATGGGCCGCATTATCAAAACGATTTGGCAAATTATCTTTGCTGGAGGCGCTCCAGCCTGCCATCCGCTATGCAGAGGAAGGATACCCGCTAACCCCAATTTTAGGGAAGTATTGGAAGCTTGCCTATAATAAATTTAAGACGAACTTCACGACAGAAGAGTTTGAAGCGTGGTTTGAAACCTTCGCACCGGGGGGGGAAGCGCCTGAGATTGGCGAGGTCTGGAAGTCTCCGGATCATGCAGCAACTTTAAAGTCGATTGGAGAAAGTGAAGCACGTTCTTTTTATGAAGGAGAGCTTGCCGACAAAATGGATGCCTTCATGAAAAAGCACAATGGCTATCTTTCCAAATCCGATTTAAGCAAATATGAGCCAAAATGGGTAACGCCGATTTCAACGAACTACAGGGGTTATGATGTTTGGGAGATTCCGCCAAATGGCCAAGGAATGGTTGCCTTAATGGCACTGAATATTTTCGAAAAATTGTCTCATCCTGCCTGGCAGAGCGCGGAAACGCTCCATCAGCAAATCGAAGCGATGAAACTGGCGTTTACCGATGGTCAAGCGTTCATCACAGAACCAGAAGATATGCCGATTTTGGCAGAGGTATTGCTGTCTGACGAGTTTGCCGAAGAGCGCAGCAAAGTGATTACAGATACAGCCTCTGACCCAGTTCCATATGAACTTCCTAAAGGCGGTACCGTTTATTTGGCGGCTGCGGACGAGGAAGGAAATATGGTGTCATATATTCAAAGTAATTATATGGGGTTTGGTTCTGGGATCGTCATTCCTGGCACGGGAATTGCCTTGCAGAATCGCGGCGCTGACTTCTCCCTCGATGAGTCGCATCCAAATGTACTAAAACCAGGGAAAAGAACGTATCATACCATTATACCGGGATTTTTAACAAAGGATGGCCAAGCGGTTGGTCCATTCGGGGTAATGGGAGGATACATGCAGCCACAAGGACATTTTCAGGTGATTACTAATACGATTGATTATTTATTGAATCCACAGGCGGCATTAGACATGCCGAGATGGCAGTGGATGAAGGGAAAATCGGTTCACGTTGAACCGGAATTTCCTAACTATTTAGTCCAGGCGCTTGCCCGCAAAGGTCATGAAGTACATGTAACTCCAGAAGGGGGAAGCTTCGGGCGTGGTCAAATTATTTGGAGAGACAATAAAACAGGTGTGCTTCAGGGTGGCACGGAATCACGGACGGACGGAGCTATCGCGGCTTGGTAAATGTACTAGCCAAGGAAAAAACGTCTGATTCTTCATCCAATCCACGCCCGTATTGGAGAAGAAATTGGGATGTGATCGCAGCGTTTTTTCGCGTTGGCATGTTAGGTTTTGGCGGGGGACCATCCTCCATTCCGCTTGTCCATCAAGAAGCAGTAAAGAAATATAAGTGGATGACAGAAGAGGAATTCGCGGATACCCTGGCGATTGCGAATACTATGCCTGGTCCCATTGCGACAAAAATGGGTGGCTATATCGGATATCGGGTTTGCGGTGTTATGGGCTGTATTGGTGCCCTGCTGGCGACTGTAGCCCCAACGGCATTGATGATGATTTTCTTGCTGCAATTATTGCAGCAATACAAAGATGTGCCTTGGGTACAGCATATGTCGATGTCGGTCGTACCAGTGGTGGCGGTCATGTTGGCTACCATGACCTGGGATTTCACCAAGAAGTCGGGAAAAACACTTGGCTGGACAAAAGGGATTGCCATCATTATTGGGTCTCTCATTTTAACGGAAGGCTTCCAAGTACACCCGGCCATTCTGATTTTAGTGTTGATCATTTACGTATTTTTGCCTTTTGGAAATAGGAGGTCCGACTCATGATTTACTGGCAGATTTTCATGGCCTTCTTTATTCCGGGGATATTAGGATATGGCGGCGGGCCTGCCTCGATCCCATTAATTGAAAATGAAGTGGTCGGGAACTATGGCTGGATGTCAAGACAGGAATTCAGTGAAGTGCTGGCAGTAGGCAATTCTTTGCCTGGCCCTATCGCTACAAAACTGGCTGCCTATATTGGTTACACAGAAGGCGGTGTCATCGGAAGCTTGGTTGCGCTTTTTGCCTCCGTTGCCCCGTCCATCATTCTGATGCTCGTCTTGATGGCGGTATTGTTGAAATATAAGGACAAACCGCAGGTCAAAAACATCTCCAGCATTGTACGGCCAATCATCGCCGTTCTGCTTGGAGTCATGACATACCAATTTGCCAAGGACTCTTTCATCGGCCTCGGTCCCGTCTACACGATTATCCTATTGATCGGAAGCTATGTGATGCTAGAAAGACTCAAGTGGCACCCGGCACTCGTCATCGTCATTGCCTTGGCGGTCGGCGCTGTTACGGGGATTTGATATTCTCGGGATATTATAGCGGCGGATATGTCTATTTTATGAAGAAAACGGTTTAGGGGAGCGAAACCCTTCAAAATGATCCACCTTTATGCGATAATAAAGGTGGATCTATTTTTTGATAGAAATAATTTTGCAAGTTTAGGTGGAGTCTGTCGCAGGGGGATTGGTATGCCCTTTTAGGGGCGGACTCTTTGTATTTGGTTGGATTCAAGTCACACATCGAGAGAGGGGCGAGACTACCTATTAATAAAGGAGGCAGATAAAAATGAGTATCCAGTTAGCAATCGCTGGATTAACTTATTTCATGATTTTAGTGGTGGCTTATACGATCATTATTTTTACAAACCTCGGAGAAGAAAAAAGCGAGGAAATTATCAGGAGGGCATTTAATAATGCCTATTCGATCCTTGCCTTTGGGATGCTCGTTATTTATGCTCTGATTGTACTCCCGCATATCACCTTAGACTATCAAACCACTTCCTATCTAATTCTGGCGAGCAAATTTATCTCTGTGTTTACACTCGGAGGAAGTCTCTTTATTTTTACACGAAAGAGATGCAGCCCAAAAGCAGAGAGATTCTAAACTAATTAAAAACACGCGGTCTATTACAATAAATGTAATCGACCGCGCGTTTTTTTATGGTAGTGGAGGCCGTCCGGAGTAATTTACACTATGCAAAAACTCAGCCACGGCATTTGTCATGTTCGCAGCTTCCTCTGGAGCATTCCCCGACCCGAGCAGTTTTTTAATCTCCCCATGTGATAATGAATGAATTTCAAAAGTTTTGGCCTTATCATTGGTCCTTTCTATAAACGAAGATATAGAAGGCCTTTTGGGTGAAACAAGCAATACCGGAGGTGAATTTTGTTCGGTCGCATAGGTAATAGGAGATGCCTTTGTCCAGACTTGATCATCCTCACCAAAAACAGTTTTATATTTACTATTTCGTTGAAGAAATTCCGCCAGATCAATTGGTCCGTCCAAGTTTACGATTGAATGAATCGTACCTGGAGGCAGCCCGACCTGTTTCAAATAGCTTTGGTTGGTGCCGATTAGGGTGACCAGATGCCCACCGGCCGAATGCCCCATTAAATTAATCCGCCTTCTATCAATTTGATACTGTTCGGCATGGTCAAAAACCCATTTCACCGCTGTCGCAACATCTGTCGCCATCTTTTCGTAGTCAGCATTAGGAAAAAGCCGATAATTAACAGAAACAAATACATAACCATTATCGGTAAAAAAAGCGGGCTTGTCACCAACATCGGCTTTATCCCCCCGCATCCAGCCCCCGCCATGGACATAAATGATAACCGGGTTATCTCTGTTGTTTTTCGGCACATACAAGTCCAAAGCCTGTTTACCATCAGATCCGTATTTAATATTCTTTTGATTCAGGTCCCGCCCACTTGTATATTGTGTAAAGGACGCCGTAAAAGCAGGTAGCAGCAAAAAAAAGAATCCAACATACCGTGCCCCTTTATAACCTAACCATTTCAAGTGCATCACCTTTTATCTTTTAAAAAATAGAGTACCCTTTATAAAAAGAATATATTGGATTTCTTGTCGTATCAATGCAATAAATGTCAAAAATGTAATTTGTAAATCTTTCTTTTTTCAAAGTCCAATTAAATCTTACCATTCTTAAACCTGGAGATTCCTGAACATTTTGTTAACTTTGCGACAATCATAAAAGGAAATTCTAACCAAATGATGAATATATACATAAAGGGCAATTGCCCTATTTTTTCAAAGAGGGGAGTTTTAAAAATGGCAAAAAAGGTTCTGATTTTGGCCGGTGATGCGGTGGAGGCGCTGGAGGTTTTTTACCCGTATTTCCGCTGCCTCGAGGAAGGGTTTGATGTGCAAATTGCTGCGCCATCGAAAAAGAAGCTACAGACAGTCGTTCATGATTTCATTGGCTGGGATACTTATACCGAAAGTAAAGGATACTTAATTGAAGCCCAAACAGCCTTTGAGGATGTCAATCCTGAAGAGTACGACGGCCTAATTATTCCGGGAGGTAGAGCCCCGGAATACATCCGCCTCAATGAAAACGTGCCAAGAATCGTGGCCCATTTCTTTGAAGCCAACAAGCCGGTTGGCGCCATTTGTCACGCAAGCCTGATCCTGACAACGGTTCGCCAGTACATGGAAGGACGCGAATTGACGGCGTATATCGCCTGCAAGCCGGATGTGGAAGCGGCTGGAGCGACCTATATCGAAAACCATCTCCATGTGGAAGGAAATCTTGTATCCGGTCACGCCTGGCCTGATCTTCCGGGCTTTATGAGAGAGTTTATAAAACAATTAAACTAAACACCCTTAAGTGGTTGTTCACGGAAAAGGGCAGGGGCTTCAGCCTCTGTCTATATTTTTTTAAAAAATGTTTGGATATGATAGTGTAGGGATATAAAGAAAGTTGGAGGTGAAAGGATGATAGCTACTATTGAAAAAGCGGCACACGGATATACTGCCCGCTTCGAGCGGCATCTGCAGCAGTCTCCCGAAGAAGTGTGGGGTTGGCTGACAGACAATGACAAGCTGGCTCTTTGGTTTGGCGAGCTCCGCGCAGGCGAGCTTCGGGAAGGCGGGTACATGTCATTTCATATGGGTGAGGATATTTTTGAGCGGCTGGCGATTACCGATTTCAAAACCTTATCTGTATTGGAATTTTCTTGGTGGCAGGACAGTATCCGTTTTGAATTAAGCGAGGAAGCGAACGGATGCCAATTAGTTTTAATTGAAAAAATACATGCCATTACCGACCATACCCCAAAGGACCTCGCAGGCTGGCATGTTTGCCTAGATGTTATTGTGGCATTGGCGGAGGGCAGAGATTTCGGGCCCCGGCAAGAAGAATGGAAAAAGTGGTATGAGGAATACATAAAAGCAGTTGAAAAAGCTAAGTAAAACCAGAACTCTTCGGATGATATCAGCCGAAGAGTTCTTTTTTGTGTAAATCTGATACTATTTACACACATTTCTGAACGTTCTGGTAATTGTGTTGACAGAGCTGGGAAGGAAATTATATGCTAATGGCAAGTATGGACAAAATGTCAAGAAGTTCCAAGGTGCCAGGTGAAGTGGAATCAATTTTTCAAAAATGGGGGGAATTCTATGTGGATTGAGCCGAGTGAATTGAAGATTGAGAGAATCCAAGTGTTGGACGAGAATGGAAAGCTTGTGGGGCAGGCCCCGGATGTCAGCGATGCCGATTTAATCAGCATGTACAAATGGATGGTGCTGGCCAGGGTGTATGACCAGCGGGCGCTAAAGCTGCAGCGTCAAGGAAGAATTGGCACGTATGCCCCGCTGAGCGGCCAGGAAGCGGCCCAGGTTGGAAGCTCATTCGCCTTGGAAAGGCAGGATTGGATCTATCCGAGCTATCGTGAAGGGGCGGCCTGTTTTGTTCACGGCTTCCCAATGAAAAACTTTTTCCTTTATACAATGGGTCATCTTAAGGGAACGGATGCCGAAGGGGCGAATGTATTTCCGGTTCAAATCATCATTGCCGCCCAGTGCCTTCATGCGGTTGGTGGGGCATGGGCCGGCAAATACAACGGGGAAAACAGCGTAAGTGTGGCTTATGTCGGCGATGGCGGCACATCCGAAGGCGATTTTCATGAGGCGCTGAACTTTGCCGGGGTATATAAGCTCCCGGTTGTGTTTTTCGTGCAAAACAACCAGTGGGCGATTAGTGTTCCGTGCTCAAAGCAGACCGCCAGCCAGACGATTGCGCAAAAGGCGCTCGCCTATGGGATGGCCGGGATTCAGGTAGACGGAAACGATATTTTGGCGGTTTATGCGGTAATGAAGCAGGCGTTGGAGCGGGCGCGCGATGGCAGCCCGGTGGTAGTGGAGGCTGTTACATACAGGCAAGGACCGCATACGACAGCGGATGACCCGACAAAGTATCGTAATAAAGATGATGTGGAAAACTGGCTGGCCAAGGACCCACTGAAGCGGATGAAGGCATTTATTGTTGAAAAGGGCATTTGGAATGAGGAATTGGAACGGCAGGAATACGAAGCTGCCGAGCAAAAGGTTAGTGATGCGTTTGAAATAGCTGTGAATACGCCGAAAAGCAGTGTGGAGGAAGTGTTCGAGGTGGTTTATGAGCAAAAGACTGCGCAGTTGGCCGAACAGCAGCAAGCGGCGGGTTCCGTGGAGGGGGTGTTGAAATGAGCGCTATGACGATGATAGAGGCGATCAATTTTACCTTGAAAAAGGAAATGGAACGGGATTCTAAGGTGATTTGTTTGGGTGAGGATATCGGGAAAAACGGCGGCGTGTTCCGGGCAACCGATGGCCTGCAAGCGCTGTTTGGCGAAGATCGAGTTGTAGATACACCGATTGCGGAGTCGGCGATAGTCGGGGCCGCAGTCGGCATGGCAGCCCGCGGGCTTCGGCCGGTTGCAGAGATCCAATTTTTCGGATTTATTTATGAAGCGATGGACCAAATGGCCGCCCAGGCGGCAAGACTTCGCTTTAGGTCTGGCGGCAGGTTTGGGGCCCCTCTGGTCGTCCGCGCTCCATATGGCGGCGGCGTCAAAACACCCGAGCTGCATTCTGATAGTTTAGAAGCTTTGTTTTTGCATTCGCCAGGCTTGAAGGTTGTTGTGCCGAGCTCGCCTTATGATGCCAAGGGACTGCTGGCGTCGGCGATCCGCGAAAATGACCCTGTGCTGTTCCTCGAGCCGATGAAGCTGTACCGCGCTTTCAAGCAGCAAGTGCCGGAAGAGGACTACTTGCTTGAGATTGGCAGGGCCAATGTGCTGAAGTCTGGTGAGGATGTCACGGTGATTACATGGGGGCCGGCGGTGCCATTGGTGAGCAAGGTGGTCGAGCAGGTGGAGCAGACCTCGGATGTGTCGATTGAAGTCATTGACTTACGGACGATTTCTCCGCTCGATGAAGAGACGATTATTGAGTCTGTGCAAAAAACCGGCCGGGCTGTGATCGTTCATGAAGCGGTCAAAACCGGCGGAGTCGGGGCAGAGGTTTCCGCTCTGATCAATGAAAAAGCGTTATTCCACTTGTCCGCGCCAATCATAAGAGTGGCAAGCTTTGACACGCCATATCCGGTGCCATCGGTTGAGGATGACTGGCTGCCGAGTGCCAGCCGAATTGCACAGGGACTGAACGAGGTATTGGCGCATTAATTTTTAAAAATTAGAAACTGGTCAAAGTACCCGCATTAATTTTCGAATAGGGGTGTCATTCAGTTATGGCTTATGAATTTCGCCTTCCCGATATCGGAGAGGGTCTGCATGAGGCGGAAATCCTGGCATGGTTCAAGGCAGTCGGTGACCATGTAAAGGAGAATGAGAATATTGTTGAAGTTCAAACGGATAAAGCGGTGGTGGAAATTTCATCTCCGGTAAGCGGAATGATTCAGTCGTTTGGGGCTGAGGTTGGTGCAGTTGTGAAGGTCGGCGAGGTTTTGTTTACGGTTGAGCAGGACGCCGTTGCGGTGGGAGTTGCTACAATTCCGGCATCCGTAAAGAAGGAGGAGTCCGGGCTGCAGCACACGGCAGCGTCAGGGCAAGAAACAGCGAGTACTGTCTCTGTGGGAAGCGCTTCGAAAAAACGGGTGATTGCGGCGCCGTCTGTTAGAAAATTGGCTAGGGAGTTGGGGATTGACATAACCGAGGTGACACCAAGCGGCAAAGGCGGCAAGGTGACGGAAGAGGATGTCCGAAACTTTAAGGTGCAGGCGGAAAGGGAGGTCGCTGCGGCGGTTGCTGTGCCGCCTGAGGTATCTGAAGTTTCACCTCCGGCTATCTCAGCAACAGCTTCCGTTCAGTTGATGGGAGCGGAGGAAGAAGAAATAGACCGAGATGAGGATGTAAGAGAGCCAATCCGCGGCTTGCGGAAGAAAATCTATGAAAACATGAAACTGTCAATGTCAACTGCCATTCAGTGCAGTGCCATGGATGAGGTGGTAATGACTAAGCTGGTGGAGCTAAAGAAGCAGCTACAGCCCCATGCGGAACAGGCTGACGTCAAGCTGACCTATCTTCCGTTCTTCGTCAAAGCGGCGGCGATAGCGCTTAAACGGAATCCCATCTTTAATGCGACAGTGGACGACGAGCGGATGGAAGTTGTTTATAAAAAGAGGATTCATATTGGTGTCGCAACTGCAACGAATGATGGACTGGTTGTCCCGGTGGTCAGGGATGCGGATAAAAAGTCTGTTATGGAAATTGCACAGGAGATCCAGGACCTTTCTGGCCGGGCGAGAGAACGGAAACTGAAGCCTCATGAGTTATCAGGCAGTACTTTTACGATTTCCAGTACGGGCGGAAAGGGCGGCTGGTTTGCGACCCCAATCATTAATTACCCGGAGGTTGCCATCCTTGGTGTTCATAGTATTAAGAAGAAACCAATCGTCCAAGATGACCAAATCGTCATTGGTGATGTAATGGGCATGTCCATTACCTTCGACCATCGCGTCATCGACGGCGCGCCAGCAGGCGCCTTCATGGAACAAATTCACACCTTCCTCGAAAATCCAGAACTGTTTATCCTCCAATGCCGTTAATTGGGTGGTTGGGCGGCAAGTACAGATAAGTGGGAAGATAGGGTGAATTGCAATATTGAGAGCATAGGAAATGTGACAGAGTAACAAATGGTGTCAGGCACCACCCGTGGACATTTGTACGCCACGCGTGGACACCCCGTAACGAGTTGTTTGTGCAATTTATGTAGATGTATGAGGTGGCCAGCGTTGAATTTATATAATGAGTTACTGAGTATTATTGGTGACGTTGAGCGGGTTTCTGTAAATGGGACGGTTATTGAGCAGCATAGTAAAGGGATGGCGTATCATACGCCGAGGAATCCGGATGTGGTGGTGTTCCCTGCATCTAAGGAGGAGGTTAGTGCGGTCCTCAAGTTTGCCAATGAGCACAAGGTTCCGATTGTTCCGTTTGGTGCCGGGTCAAGCCTTGAAGGGCAAATCATCCCGGTAAATGGGGGGATTAGCCTTGACTTAACCTTGATGAACCAGATTATTTCTATCCGACCAGATGATTTTCTCGTTACCGTTCAACCTGGAGTCACCAGAAATCAGTTAAACCAGGCATTGAAGCGGTATGGCCTATTTTTCCCTGTCGACCCGGGAGCGGATGCGACAATCGGCGGTATGGCCGCCACGAATGCGAGTGGGACTAATAGCGTCAAATACGGGGTCATGCGTGATCAGGTTCTTGGCTTAGAGGTTGTGCTGGCCGACGGCTCGATCATCCGAACCGGAGGGCATTCCTATAAGTCGTCGGCCGGGTATAATTTAACCGGACTGTTTGTCGGCTCCGAGGGGACGCTCGGAGTATATACAGAGCTCATTCTCAAACTGCAAGGAATTCCTGAGGTTACCACCGACGTGAAGGTGACCTTTCCGTCCATTGAGGCAGCCGGCAAAGCGGCGACCATGCTCCTAAAAGCGGGACTGCCAATAGGAAAAATTGAACTTGTTGATCAAATGACAATCAAAGCAGTTAATGCCTACAAAAATACGAGCTTTCGCGAAGAGCCCACACTATTTATGGAATTCAGCGGCAGCGAACCTGAAGTAGTCAACACGATCGAAATCGTCCAAGATATTGTCAACGATGAGGGCTGCGTCTCCTTCGAATTTGAGAACGATTCAATAAAAAGGGCGCAGCTATGGGAAGCCCGGCATCAGGCTGCACTTGCCATTATTGCCGTAAACCCCGGAAAGGGCCATATGGTCACCGATGTTTGTGTTCCGTTGTCCGAGCTATCCAATGCATTGCAACATACTAGGGAAGTTGTCGACAAATATGGAATCGACGCGGTGATTTTTGGCCACATCGGCGATGGAAACTATCATGCTGTCTTTTCTGTCGATGCGGATGATGAAGATCATATGAGGCGGGTAGGAGAGGTTCATACTCAAATTGTCCAGTACGCCCTGTCAAAAGGGGGAACCTGCACTGGGGAGCACGGTGTAGGTATTGGGAAAAAGTCTTTCCTAATCGAAGAGCATGGGGATTCCTTGCCGATTATGCAGGGGATTAAAGCGCTGGTTGACCCGAATAACATCTTGAATCCGGGGAAAATTTTTGATGTAAATCCCGTGAAAGTGTAAAGCAGAGGAGTTATCATGAGGAATCCGAATTATTTGTCTAAAATGCGATAAATAATTCGAGACAATTTAATTGACAAAAAAATATTTTCGTGTTATAATGGTATATTATAATATTGACTAGTTGTATAATGTGGATTACTATAAACTCCTGGCTCTGTTTTGGGCTGGGAGTTTTTTCTTTTTCTTAATAGAAGGGGGAGTTTATTTTGGAAAAAGCGAAAGAAAGTTTAACCGCGTTGGTAAGCTGTTTTTCAAGAGGGTACCATGTATCCAGGTCCAGTCAGCCCGTTTTTAACGATTTTTTGGCAAATGCTCTTTTGACAGAAGAAGAGAAGCAGCTAATTGCCTCCAACTGGGCAAATGCGATTGCCTTTTTTGACCCTGAAAAAAGCACGACTTTGAACAGCTTCGATGAAAAATTGGATTGGGTGATGAATACCCGAAACATTCCGCAATTAGTCAGCCGGGCCAGATATGCGGAAGATGGCCTGATGGCCGCCATCAAGCGGGGCGTTCGCCAGTACGTGGTTTTAGGGGCAGGCTTTGATACATTTGCTCTGAGACAAGGCGATTTTCCGGATGATTTTACGATTTTTGAAGTAGACCACCCGGCAACCCAAGCTTTTAAGCGGAACCGCCTTAAGGAACAGGGCATCGAAATCCCTGCCAACGTTAAATTTGTCCCTGTAGATTTTAAGCATGATTCTCTTCAGAGCGAACTGAAAAATAGCGGATTTAATGAAAAACGGTTAGCTTATTTCAGTTTGCTGGGAGTGGTTATGTATCTCGAAAAAAAAGACTTCTACCGGCTTCTATCAACCGTTTCGGATATGTCTGAATCCGGAAGTTCGTTTGTTTTTGACTATCTCGATGATACTGCTTTTAACGATCAACTCGCCTCCAAGAAACTCACCCAAATGCGGTACATCACCGCTCAAACCGGTGAACCGATGATAACCGGCTTTGACCCTTTTGAACTCGACCGAGAACTTCAGGATTACAACATGTTAGTATATGAAAATCTGGCTCCCGCCAACATAGACGAAATGTATTTTGCGGGCAGGGAAGATGGTTTGCGTGCGTTTGACCATTTCCATTTTGCCCACCTAGTTGTTCATAAATAATCATTTTTCCACAGTCCCCAGCGGCTGTGGTTTTTGTTTTTAAAAAAGAGATGCCTGCATACACTTAATTGATACCATTTTTTAGCTGCAGGAGGCTTGCATGGATATAATCGTTAGGCGCGGTGACACGTTATGGTACTACAGCCAATTGTTTCATATGAATCTTCAGCTTATTATCGATTCAAATCGGGGGCTGCAGCCGAATCAGCTTTCCGCGGGGCAGCGGGTAAGAATTCCGGGATTTGTGGCCCAGGATTACCGAGTTAGGCACGGGGATACCCTTTGGGCGATTGCCCAGAGCCGAAACTTGCAGCTTGATGCCCTATTGTTGGCCAATTCGGGAATAAACCCGAATCAGCTTTATGTCGGCCAGGCCATTAGGGTACCGGTACGAATCACTTGGCGGCTGGTGCAAGGCAAACAGCATTATGATTATAGTCGGATGATGAGGGATATTTCGCGGTTGGAGACTGTTTATCCATTTATTCGCGTTTCAGGTATTGGAAACTCGGTACTCGGCAATGAAATTCCAGAAATGTTAATTGGAAATGGTGCGAAACGGGTCCATTACAACGCTTCGTTTCATGCGAACGAATGGATTACTACTCCGGTGTTAATGACCTTTTTAAATGATTATTTGCTGTCGCTGACTAATCAAACGGCTCTTCGCGGGTTGGCGACGAACCGCCTTTACCAGCAGACCACTTTATCAACAGTGCCGATGGTGAACCCGGATGGTGTCAGTCTTGTTTTGAACGGGCCACCGGCGACAGAGCCTTGGCGAAGCAGAGTGGTTGAGTTTAATAAAGGCAGCACCGATTTTTCGGGCTGGAAGGCCAATATTAGGGGGATTGATCTAAACGACCAATTCCCGGCCAGGTGGGAGGATGAACGGGCACGCAATCCGAAAGTCCCTGGCCCAAGAGATTATGGCGGCGAGAGTCCGTTATCGGAGCCGGAAGCGATTGCGATGGCGGAGCTGACAAGGCGCAGGGATTACGCCCGGGTGCTGGCGTTTCACACACAGGGTGAAGAGATTTACTGGGGTTATGAGAATATGGAACCGCCTGTTTCGGAGACAATGGTTAATGAGTTTAGCAGGGTCAGCGGATATCAACCTGTTAAAACGATTGAAAGCTGGGCAGGCTACAAGGATTGGTTTATCCAGGATTGGCGCAGGCCGGGCTTCACCGTTGAACTTGGCCGTGGCGTGAACCCGCTGCCGCTAACGCAATTTGATGAAATCTACCAGAAGGCGTTGGGCATATTCTTAGCGGGGCTTTATCTGTGATGTTTTTTTGGGGGAAAGAGCAGCCGTTTTTAGGGGGACGGCTACTTTTTCTTTTAAAAAAATGAAAAAAGAGTCTAATAGAACGTGTCTACAAGACAAAATGAGGGCTGTTCAAGGGGAAAGTGTCTAATAGGAGGTTTCTAAAAGACAGAATGGTGGCTGTTGAGGGGAAAATGTCTAATAGGAGGTTTCTAAAAGACAGAATGGTGGCTGTTCAGGGGAAAAGTGTCTAATAGGGGGCTTCTAAAAGACAGAATGGTGGGCTGTTGAGGGGAAAGTGTCTAATAGGCGGCTTCTAAAAGACAGAATGGTGCTGTTGAGGGGGAAAGTGTCTAATAGGCGGTTTCTAAAAGACAGAATGGTGCTGTTGAGGGGAAAAGTGTCTAATAGGAGGCTTCTAAAAGACAGAATGGTGGCTGTTGAGGGGAAAGTGTCTAATAGGGGGTACCTAAAAGGCAAAATAGTGGTGGTCCAGTTGAAAATGTCTAATAGAAAGCACAAAAAGAAAAGCCCTCTAATCTATAGAGAGCTAATAGTTTAAAAAAGCATTAAAATACCTTTTTTCTAAAAATATAATCATTTTATTTGCACAAAGTATGTCCATCTTCGGTCCCCGACTATATCAAAATTCCTCAATAAAATTCTAAAGATAGTCTTCTTCGACACCGCATCCCCGCACCACTCATAAACCAAATTAGTCGTAATTTTTAAATCCGGAAATAGCAGTTGCAGCTCAGTAACCCCGCGCAATACCGCTAACTCTACCTTCTCTTCGTGCCCGCATAAACCACAAATACATCGCTGGCCATCTACGGAAACGGATAAAGACCTGCAAATCCCGCAGGAAAGCCCTTTTCGCAATGAACCAAATTCATATAGAGGCATCATCTTATCATTATAAGGGGATTCCTCAACATGCAGGGATATTAATTTTTCAGCGAGTTTTTTATGATAACCATTTAATCTGGAAGGAGTATTGTCCAATCTTTGGAGATATCTAGGTACTTGTGTTGGTAAAATAATCGGCTTGTTCCGGGGTGCTTGGTATAAGGTGAATTGGGGGTTGACGTGGACAACATTCGCCTCAACGGGTAATTTGCAGCCGAGTTTTAGTTGGAGTTGCCTAAATGAAGATTCGCAACGTGTTAACTGAACTAACGGATCATTTCGTTCTTTTCCATTAGCATCATAAAATTTTCCACCATCATAGTAATAATCGCCGTAAAAATTTTTCACTTCATTCATATTAAAGATATTTTGAAAAAGAATCATGGAGTCAATTTGAAACAAGGTGTTACCAATTTCAAACCGTAAATCATTAAGTACATAGCATTCACACTGCAGCTGATCTGTTAAAGACTGAAAATACAACTCGCCCTCATAACCAGCTTTTAAATTTTGATAATAGAGCTTTTGATCTGAGTTCAATTCACCCCTCACATTCAAAGAATGGTAAATCTTTAATTTCTTTGACTCCTTCAACGGTTTCAAATTCACATTCGATCACATCCTTTCAAAAAAATAAACTCCAAGTTCATTTTATAAAAAAATCCACCTCATACCACACCGACACATGAACTTTCTGTGAATTTGAAAATCATTGACAATTCACTCAACCCGATGCTATTATTTTCCTCTATGACTCTAGAAAAGGGGGGAATCTGAAAGTGATCCAACTGCAAGGCATAAGCAAGTCTTACAAGGTGGCGAAACGCCAAACCGGCCTGAAGCAGGCAGCTAAGGCACTGTTCTATCGGGAACATACTACCGTAGAGGCTCTTAAAGAAGTCACATTTGAAATTAGCCAAGGAGAAATTGTCGGCTACATCGGACCGAATGGTGCGGGCAAGTCGACCACCATCAAAATTATGAGCGGCATTTTGGTGCCTGACACCGGCACCTGTACAATTATGGGCTATACACCGTGGAAGGACAGGGCCGCGTATGTGAAGAATATCGGCGTCGTTTTCGGGCAGCGGTCGCAGCTGTGGTGGGATGTGCCCGTCATCGATTCCTTTGAACTTCTGAAAGATATTTACAAAATACCGCAGCAAGACTATCAAGCTACCAAGAATCTCCTCATTGAAACACTTGAACTCCAGGAAATTATCAATTCGCCAGTAAGACAGCTTAGTTTAGGTCAGCGGATGCGCTGTGAGATCGCGGCATCACTGCTTCACAGTCCAAAAATCTTATTCCTCGACGAGCCGACGATTGGCCTTGATGCCGTGTCCAAAATGGCCGTCCGCCAGTTTATCAAAACAATAAATAAGGAGAAAGGGGTCACAATTATCCTGACAACCCACGATATGAACGATATCGAGGCGCTAGCCGACCGGGTGATCCTAATTGGAAAAGGATGCCTCCTGTACGATGGGCAACTGGGGGAGTTAAAGAAGCAATATGCTACACAAAAAACAATCACCGCCGACTACCAAAAAAACTCGACACCACTCCAAATCCCGGGCACCCAAACCCTGTCTTGGACACCGGAACGGGCTGTTATTACCGTGGATACAGAAAAAACAAACACTTCCCAAGTAATTACCAAGCTATCCAATATAGTAGAGTTAAAGGATGTCGCAATTGAGGCGCAGCCAATCGAGGATATCATCGTCCAGCTCTATAAGGAGTATCAAATATGAGGGTGTATCATTCGGTCCTAAAGCTCCGTCTCCTAATAGGCATGCAATACCGCACTGCAGCACTCGCCGGGGTGGCGACGCAATTTTTCTGGGGATTCATCATCATCATGGTTTTCCAAGCTTTTTATGAGTATGCCGTCACCACACCGCCAATCTCATTAAAAGAAATTATTACTTACATATGGCTGCAGCAGGCATTTCTTGTGTTCGTGACCATCTGGTTTCGCGATAACGAACTATTCGACCTGATTACAAGCGGCAACATCGCCTATGAGCTGTGCCGGCCGTGCGAACTATACGGATTTTGGTATGCCAAGCTGCTCGCCCAACGACTTTCAAGTGCCCTATTGCGCTGCTTTCCAATCCTAATCGTTGCTTTTTTTCTGCCAAAGCCGTACGACATGACCCTGCCGCCAAGCTTCATTGCATTCATCTTATTCATTAGTTCGTTAATTCTTGGCCTATTCCTGTTGGTGGCGGTTTCGATGTTCATGTATATATCTGTTTTTCTTACGATGTCACCGACCGGATCATTATTAATCTTCAGCGTCCTTGGCGAGTTCTTTGCCGGCCTCATCATCCCGGTACCGTTAATGCCTGACTGGCTTCAAAAAATTGCCTACGTGCTTCCGTTCCGCTGGACAGCCGATTTTCCATTTCGCGTTTATTCCGGACACATCCCACAGAACGAAGCCATCATTGGCATCCTGATCCAACTCGCGTACATCCTATGTCTTGTTTGGCTGGGCAGGCTCGCGCTAAACAATATTCTAAAAAAAGTTGTAGTCCAAGGGGGCTGACACACCTTGAGTCTTTATTTTAAGTATTTAAAAATTCTTTTTAAATCGCAGATGCAGTATCGGGCGTCCTTTTTGCTGCTAATGACCGGCCAGTTTTTCATTCCGTTTTCCGTCTTTGCCGGGCTGTACTTTTTATTTGACCGCTTTGGCCAAATCAGGGGCTGGGATTTTTTCGAAGTGGCTCTGTGCTTTGCGGTAATCCACATGGCATTCGCTATAAGTGAATGTTTTGCCCGCGGGTTTGACATGTTTTCCGGCATGGTGGTAAGGGGTGAGTTTGATCGGGTTCTCGTCAGGCCGCGCTCTACGTTCATACAAGTGATGGGCTCGAAATTTGAATTCACGAGATTTGGAAGGCTGCTGCAAAGCGCCGTCGTTTTGGCCTGGGCATTGGGTAGCCTGTCACTCCAATGGAGCCCGGCAAAAATCTTAACCTTGATATTGATGATTACCAGCGGTGTACTCATTTTTACCGGCATCTTTATCCTCCAGGCGACGATGTGTTTTTGGACGGTACAAGGACTGGAAGTAGCCAATATTTTTACCGACGGTGGCCGGGAGATGGCGCAGTATCCGTTAAATATATACCAAAAATGGGTGGCCCGTTTTTTTACTTATGTCATTCCATTCGGGACAGTCAACTACTTGCCGCTGATGTACCTGCTTGGAAAAAATAATGGCAATGACTTGTTATATATGCTGATTCCCGCGCTTGGTAGCTTGTTTATCCTGCCTTGCGTTCTCTTCTGGCAATTTGGTGTTAGGCACTACCGGTCTACAGGATCATGAAGTAAAAGCGGCCGGAATTAACACCTCCAGCCGCTCATTCATGAGCTAACCAAACGTTTGAATAACTTTCAATGGGCATTAACTAAACGTTTGATTAGTTTCAATAGACATTAACCAAACGATTAATTAGTATAGTCCTATTTTTAATCAAACGTTTGAGTAGTATATCCTATTTGATGACAAGCCTTGAATTCTCAACATATGACTTTTTAGCCAAACGATTGATTAGTACAGCACATTCTTAATTAAACGTTTGAATAGTATACTCTATAAAAAAACACCCGGTTTGCCCGGGTATTTTTCGTAAAATATTATAAATGTTCAAACCTCGAATGATTTTGATCCTGTACTCCTGATAATTTCCGAACAAACCCCAGCTTCGGAACAGCCCTGTACACAATCACGGCCGAAATGATACTGAGCACGGCGCCGACAAGAACATCCCCAGGGTAATGAACCCCGACCCAAATCCGCGAAAACCCTACCAGAACGGCCAACAACACTAATAAAGAGCTCCAGCCTCTCTTAAACAACCAAAAGGTCACACAAATTGAAAAAACCAAAATCGTATGGTCGCTTGGAAAAGAATTATCGACGGCTTTTTCAATCAGCTTATTAACAGCTGCCAGTTCGGCAAAAGGCTGCTGGTTAGAGTGAAGCATTCCAACCAATCTTCCAAGTAATTCTGCAAAAGTAATGGTGAAAATAGAACAAATCACCATTACCCGATTCCGTCCATTTTTGGAGAATCCAAATAACAGCATGCAAATAATTATTGCATACAGCGTATACTCGGCAATCGCTACAATGGCGGGGTTTAAAAAGGTGTATTGCTTGCCAAGGTCATTAATTAGCCTGAAGCCTTCAATATTTAATTCAGTTAGTGTCATCTATCTATACCCCCGAAAATTCAGATACAAGGATTATACTTTATTTCCACTGTGCAAAAAAGAATTTTCACCAGAAAAAATGGGTATTGAAAACTAATTAACCCATTCCCTTTTTGATAACAAAGTGATATCATAATGATATAGAAGCAATATCTTAAAAAAGGGAGTTGTTTACGATGAGAGAGAAAGAAATGTTTAAGCTTAACGGATTTTTGGGGGTTATATTGTTCCTGATAATTGCGGGGGTAACAGTAGTCTTGTTTAGGAATTTTGTCTTAACTGAGAGTTTCCTATCATTTGCTTTTGCCATACTGTGTGCAATCGTGCTATTTCTCCTAATTTCCGGGTTCACGATTATTCAGCCGAACCAGGCCAAAGTGTTTACTCTGTTCGGCCGGTACCTGGGTGTCATCAAGCAAGAAGGATTTTGGCTGACGGTTCCGTTAACATTAAGAAAAACTGTATCTCTCAGAGTAATCAACTTTAATAGCGATAAATTAAAAGTAAATGATTTGGAAGGGAATCCGATTGAAATTGCCGCGGTTGTTGTGTATAAAGTGTTTGATTCGGCAAAGGCTGTGTTTGACGTAGAGGATTACAAAGAGTTTGTCCATACACAAAGTGAAACCGGGCTGCGCCATATTGCCAGCCAGTACCCTTATGACAATGTCAATAATGATTTCGAAATCTCGCTGCGCCAACATTCTGATGAAGTTGGCGATGAATTGACTAAAGATTTGCAAAGGCGTTTGGAACTGGCGGGAGTGGAAATTATTGAAGCGAGAATCATGCACTTGGCCTATTCCAGTGAAATTGCCCATGCGATGCTGCAAAGACAGCAGGCGAAAGCGGTGCTGGCCGCCCGGAAGGTCATCGTGGAAGGTGCGGTCACGATGGTTAAATCGGCAATTGACCAATTGAAGGAAGAAGGGATTGTGGACCTTGATGAAGAAAAGAAAGCACAGATGGTCAATAATTTAATGGTGGCAATTGTTTCTGAAAAAGGGAGCCAGCCGGTAATCAATACAGGATCGATTTACTAGGGTGTGATTTTGTGGCTGAAAAAAAACGATTCCTGCTGCGCATTGATCCCAAGGTATATGATGCCTTGGAAAAATGGGCGGAGGATGAATTTCGTAGTGTAAATGCGCAAATTGAAGTAATTATCAAAAAAGCGCTAAAGGATTCCGGGAGACTGAAAAAATCAGGAAAATCCAATGAAAAAGAAGATTAAAACCGGAGGCTAACACGCCTCCGGTTTTTTCGGTATAACCAATTATTGTCCAGGAGGTACTGCCGCCAGTTTTTTCCGGATGGTCCCTACAAGTAACATGAGCAATGGAATTCCTGCCATATTAATGGGTAAAGCATAATAAACCCAATACGTTTTCATGTAACCAAACGTATAGGCGTGGCTTGGGACAAACATGGCCAAACAGAAAAAAAAAGGTGCAGTAAACCAGATGAGCGTCCGCCAGTTTTTGGCCTTGAACAGTTGGGCAGTCCCATAACTAGCAGCAAAGAAATAGACTGACAATTTTATAAAAACGCTTAAAATCCAGACTAATACCGCAATAATTTCAAGGTTTTGGATAAATCCCAAGATTGAAATATAACTGGTAACATCAAAAGAGGGATGCCGAAGTTTAGCAGAGATATCTGGACCGAAGACCAACAGCACACAAACAGCAACAATCGTTACGGTTAAGGCAGAAAGTGTAATGCCCCACAATGCACCTTTTAGCGCTTTATCTGGCTTGTCCGTAAAGGAAACTAGCATTAGCATGATGACAGACTCACCAAGGAAGGCGAGTGGTGTTAATGCCCCTTTCGAAATCGGCACCACACCAGTATCGGTAAAAACCGGTAATAAATTTGCGGCATTAAAATCCTTCATTGAAAAAATGATCAGCATCACGACTGAGAACATGATAATGGGGCCAAAAACTTCGCAACAGCGCCCAATCCCTTCGATTCCTCCTATATAGGTAATATAGACGAGGAGTAAAAGCATGGTAAATAAAAGAACCCAAGACGGTGTGCGCGGGAGCAAAACGGTAATCGTAAAATCGGCAAATTCTCTTAAAATATTGCCAATGACCGAATACCATTGAACAAGATAAACAAGCACAATCACCGTCCCAAGCCATTTGCCCAGAATTCGTTTACTAAAAACAATCAAGGTCTGACGGGGATTCAGAAGCGCCGTTTTAACTGCAATATAAACGATTAGCACCCCTAAAACGCTGGCGATTAAATAAGAAATCCAGACATCCTGTTTGGCATCCTTCATGACCGGACTGATTGTGAGTAAGATGATATTTCCTGTTTGAAACGTGAATATCAGCCAAAATATCTGCAGCCCTGAAAGCTTCATTTTTTAATCTCGCTTTCCCTATATAATAAAGATGGCCCACTCATTCCAATTTGTTTTACTTTGATTTTCGCTTGGACCGTAATAGTGGTTTCCGTAAAGGTTTTGTCCCAATTAGTTTTTAATGTTTTCCACCTGTTAGGATGATGTTGATGGAGGTTCTGGCCAAAACCAAAAATGTCTAGGCCGTAGTCCTTTTGAACTTTATTTATGGTTTGCTGCACCTGATCTTGTGCTTGTTTGGAGAATTCCCTTTCCAATCGTCTAAGATTATCAGCATACGTAACATCCAGCCCGGAATTGTTTTCGGTCAGGGCTCCTTCTCCTGTCAGAGTGACGGTAAAGCTTGGTTTGCCATTCTTATCAAATGTTGGTTTGACTTTACTGCGGATCTTCCTCATGTCAATGCTTTTGTTGCCGTCTCCGCCTTTTATGGTGATGGTCATCTTTTTCAAGGCCCCCATAACCCAAAGGATGTTCCTGTTTTCTTCGTTATTCAAAAAGCCTTTCATTTTTAACTGTTTATCAAATATGCTGACACCTGCCAAGCGCAATACTTTAGGGTTTGGTGATTTCTCTTTTCCGGCCGGTTTTCCTTCTAACGAAGTGCTAATCTCTATTGATGGGATGGAGGGTTGAATCCCATCACGGTTGGCGGCGATTAGGAAGTTTAAGTAGGCCGTATCGCCTCTGCCGCCGCTTTCTTGATGTTCTTTTAATGTGGCGATTACAGGTGATTTCTCCAATGGATTCGCAATGGTTATGATCTCCTTGGCGGTACCGCCCTTTATCACAAATATATCTGTGCGAAGGCTGACGTCGGCGGAACGGTCGTTGATATCAAGTTTGTCTTTAATTCCGCGCTTGGCAAATTCTTCACCGAGGAATATCACGCGGCGCTGGCCAAAAAAAGCCTCGCGTGGAAGCTTTGTCTGCATGTTTTGCAAGGCATCTCTCACGTCTTTTCCTTTTGCTGAAATGGCGAAAAAACCTTGCCCGGTTGCTCCGCCGCCGCCTCCTTGGGTTTGTACATTGGCGGGAATCACAATTTGGCCGCTAATCTCCACACCACCATCCTTGGCCACGTCCCAGCCTGTGGCCAGCCAGATCGACCGTTCATTTAATTCTTTGCGGTCCCAGCAGCCGGTAAGGAAAACGAAACAAATGAGGAGGAAAAATACCTTTTTCATTGGTCCGTTCCTCCGCGTTCCGGACTGGGCATTTGCCCAGAGTCAACCCGCTGTTTATTCCTGCCAAAGGTAAAAAAAGGGCCATACTTATTAGCCCATCTCGGCGCACGGATTAACACATCCTTGAGGTCACTAGGGATTTGCGGCGCTACCGGTGTAAAGTAGGGGACACCAAAGGACCTTAGGTTCACTAGATGAATCGTCAGCGCAATAAAACCGATGCAGATACCATATAGACCAAATATCCCGGCCAAAATTAACATCGGAAACCGGACCAGCCTCAGCGCTGTTCCAAGGTTATAACGTGGAATCGCAAATGAAGCAATACCGGTTGTCGCGACGACAATGACCATTGGTGCGGATACAATGCCAGCCTGGACAGCAGCCTGGCCAATCACCAGCGCCCCGACAATACTGACCGCTGAGCCGACAGCTTTGGGCAGACGAATCCCCGCTTCACGCAGCCCCTCAAAGACAAATTCCATGATCAATGCTTCAATGATGGCTGGAAACGGGACGCCTTCCCGTGCGGCAGCAACACTGATCAATAGCGTTGTTGGAATTAGCTTTGGATGATAAGTGGTCAAAGCAACATAAATAGATGGTAAATACATAGCTGTATTGAATAAGACATAACGGACGAATCGAATAAAGGAAGTGTACCAAAATCGTTCATAGTAATCCTCCACCGCCTGCAATCCACTCCAAAAGGTCATGGGGACAATGAGGACAAATGGCGTATTATCTACAAGGATAGCAACCTTGCCTTCGAGTAAATTTGCCGTGACAATGTCAGGTCGCTCGGTATTCTGTATTTGCGGAAAGGGAGTATACGGGACATCCTCGATAAATTCCTCTAAATACTCAGAGTCGAGAATCCCGTCTATTTCAATCTTGCTCAGCCTTGATCGAACTTCTTTTAGCAATGATTCCGGTGCAATCCCATCGATATAGGCGATTGCAACATCCGTCCGTGAAAGTTCCCCAATTGTCATAGGCTCCAATTTTAATCGGGTGCTGCGGATTCTCCTTCTTATTAAAGAGGTGTTGACTCTTAAGGTCTCGGTAAAGCCGTCACGTGGACCGCGAATCGTCGCCTCAGTTGCCGGCTCCTCGACGTTCCTTTGCTCCATTCCTTTAAAATCAGCAAGTAAAGCATTTCTTTCACCCTCAACAATAATCCCTAACTCGCCTTTTAATACTCCTTCTATAAGCTCTTCAAGCTTCGAAACTGTCTTAAACGATGAACCCGGAATCAGGTTTTGCTCGATAATTTGTTTGAGTGAAGTGATTTTTCCCAATCCCTCAGGCAATCCATGAAAGAGCAATGGCTTTAACAAAACAATTTCAAGGTTTTTCGTATCCAATAATCCTTCCAAATAAAACATTAACATTTTCGGCTTCCCGTTAATCTGGATCGGCCGGACGATAAAATCCCCGCAATTATGAAAGATTTTCGTGAGGATTTTTTCATTTTCAGATAGGTCATCACTAAGCTCTTCATTAAATGGCATCGCATCCAATGTTTTTTTATGTTTTGGTCTTCGCTTCCGCTTCCGGAAAACAAACATCTCGATACCACCCCTCACATATCCTGTGCATATTTTTCCAATTCCAGTGTGGTATATACATTGAAATGAGGGTGGGCTTCAAAGATTTTTGCAGGGAACAGAGAAAGACTTGTGGGACCAAGTCGCACAAGTCTTTTTTAGTTCCCCATGTTATGGCCGTTTCGCTAAATTTTCCTGCGCCATTTTTACTAGCTCGCGCACCATGCTGCCACCGAGCCTGCCGCCGACCTTTCCGGCCTGCTCTGAGGTTAGCTTGCCGTTATAGCCTTTTTTCAATGGAACACCGACCTCTTCGGCGGCTTCGAACTTGGCATTTTCAGGACTTTGCGACTGGACGACCCTTGCCTTCAACTGGTCCAATCCTTGCCGTGCTGCGGGAACAAGAATTTTATTTCTTCTGGCCATTGCTTTTCCCTCCTTTAATACGTTAGGATTTCCTTATTAAGAAAAAAATCATCAGTGAAAACTGGATTATTCTCGAAGCTTCCAGTATAATAACTGATAATCAAATTTTTAAAAATCAATGAAAAAGAGAGTAGTTACCTGTCAAGTTGTTAGCGAGTCAGGGATGGTGGAAGCCTGATACGGAGCAGATAATGAAGCGCACTTTGGAGATGCGGACCTGAACATGAGTAGGGCCTGCCGGGGAAACCGCCGTTACGAGGGGAAAAGCTGGTTCATTAGAACAATTAGAGTGGTACCGCGGGAATAACAACTCTCGTCTCTTTCATTAGAGGCGGGGGTTTTTTGTTTTTTATACAAAAAGGAGGACTAAACCATGAATTTTAAAAAGGAACTTGCAGAAATTCTGCATACAGTTTTGGAAGGCGAGATTGCTGTTGGTGATCTTGAAATGCTGATTGAAAAACCGAAAAACGCTGCGCACGGGGATCTGGCGTTTCCATGTTTTTCACTGGCCAAATTAAAGCGCAAGGCGCCAAATTTGATTGCGCAGGAATTAAGCGGGAAAATCGAGTCCCCAACATTTGAAAAGGTAGAAGTGGTCGGCGCTTACTTAAATATCTTTTTAAATAAAAAGCAGGTTGCACAGCAAGTAGTCAGCGAAGTCATCAAACAAAAAGGCAATTTTGGCTCCATGAACTTTGGCGAGGGCGGCAATGTCACGATTGACATGTCATCGCCGAATATTGCCAAGCCGTTTTCCATGGGGCACTTGCGTTCGACCGTTATTGGGAATGCCATTGCCTTAATCGTGGAGAAATGTGGCTATAAGCCAATCAAAATTAACCACCTTGGCGACTGGGGCACCCAGTTTGGCAAGCTGATTTCCGCTTATAAGCACTGGGGCGACGAGGAACAGGTAAAACAAAATCCAATTAAAGAATTATTGGCGCTATATGTAAAATTCCATGCGGAAGCTGAAACAAATCCGGCTCTTGAGGATGAAGGACGTGCCTGGTTCAAAAAGCTTGAAGACGGTGATCAGGAAGCACAAAACCTGTGGCAATGGTTCCGTGACGAGTCGTTGAAGGAATTCGCAAGAATCTATGAATTAATGAACGTGGAATTCGATTCCTTTGCGGGCGAAGCTTTTTATAACGACAAAATGGAGCCAGTCGTTAAGATGCTCGAAAAGAAAGGGCTCTTAGTGGAATCCGACCAGGCAATGGTTGTGGAGCTGACGGACGAAGAACTGCCGCCATGCCTAATTAAAAAATCAGACGGGGCGACCCTTTATGCAACCCGTGACCTGGCGGCCGCCATGTACCGCAAGGAAAACTACGACTTTGTTCAGTCACTATATGTGGTGGGCCATGAGCAAAGCCTACACTTTAAACAGTTAATTGCCGTGTTAAAGAAAGCCGGCTACGATTGGGCCGATAAAATGGTTCACATTCCATTTGGCATGATGCTAAAAGACGGCAAGAAAATGTCAACCCGTAAAGGAAAGGTCGTCCTACTTGAAGAAGTTTTAAATGAATCCATTGCGATGGCCCGTCATAATATTGAAGAGAAGAACCCAAGCCTTGAGAATAAGGATGAAGTGGCGAAACAGGTCGGTGTCGGCGCGGTCATTTTCCATGATTTAAAAAATAACCGGATGAACGATATCGAGTTTTCGTTAGAGGAAATGCTCCGTTTCGAAGGCGAAACAGGCCCTTACGTACAATATACGTTTGCGAGAGCATGCTCGATTTTACGAAAAGGCAATTGGCAAGCTAGCGCTGAAGTTCCTGCATTCCAATCCACTTGGGAAAAGGAATGGAAGGTTGTCAGCATGATGCTGGAGTTTTCTAACGCGATTAAGCGTGCCTGCGTCAATTTCGACCCATCCCAAGTCGCAAAATATATTGTTGACCTTGCCCAAGCCTTTAATAAATACTATGCCGAGGTAAAAGTACTTGAGGAAAGCGAAGAGCGCACAGCTCGCCTAGCGCTGGTATATGCTGTAACGGAAATCCTTAAAGAAGGCCTGCGTTTGCTGGGAATTAAAGCGCCGGAAGAAATGTAAGGCATTTTATTTAAAAATTGGCTGATTCTGGTATAAGATAGAATTAATAACGGGAGAGGCAGGGATAAAATGAGCGAGTTATTTTTTAAGCATTTTGAGTTAACAAGAAATAACCTTTTGAAAACTGTGGCGGCACTTGACGAAAGCATCGTTGATATTAAGCCGGAGGGATTTAACAATACACTACACTGGCATGTTGGCCATGTATTAACAGTGGCAGAGCAGTTTATGTTTGGTTACCCAAAAAAATCGGCACATTTACCTGCAAACTACTTAGAATTATTCGGAAACGGAACAAAGCCAGCACATTGGCAAGGAGACGTTCCGTCTGTACAGGAACTATCAGCGCAATTGGTAGAGCAACTGAAAAGAATCAAAGAAATTCCGGCTGAAAGCTTTAGCGAAAAGTTAAAAACGCCATTTCTTGGCCAGGAAACCTTCGGTGAGCTCGCAAACTTTGGGATTTTCCATGAAACCCTGCATTTGGGGCAAATTCTTGCGATGAAGCGAGTGGTCCAAGCGGCTGTTACAAAATAAGGTGCTATAGAAAGATCGTTTCTGCCATGGTGCAGAAGCGGTTTTTCATTTTTTAGAAGGGAAGATGGATAAAATAGAAGAAAAGAGAGAGGAACTTCATTTTTTATGGAAAAACAGCTGGAAAGACCGAAAGAAAAAATTTGGACAAGGGATTTTATACTCATATGTTTAGCTAACTTTTTCATATTTCTTGGGTTTCAGATGACGCTGCCGACCATTCCTTTATTTGTGGAGGATTTGGGCGGCAACGAGCAGTTAATCGGACTTGTCATTGGGATTTTTACCTTTTCGGCATTGCTGCTCCGTCCCTATGCCGGAAATGCGCTTGAAACGAAGGGCAGAGGTTTTGTTTATATCCTTGGTTTAGCGATTTTCGTGCTTTCCGTAGGCTCGTTCGGATTTTTGCCAAGTATCCTCCTGCTGTTTATGATGAGGGTCGTTCAAGGTGTCGGCTGGGGTTTATCCACTACCGCATCAGGCACGATTGCCACTGATTTAATCCCGGCCACAAGGCGCGGTGAGGGCATGGGCTATTACGGCTTATCCGGGAATGTGGCGCTGGCATTGGGACCATCGCTCGGGTTAATTTTGGCGGGGAAGCTCTCATTTGACGTATTTTTCCTCATTTGTGCAGGGTTAGGACTGACCGCATTATTGTTGTCATTGAGAATTAGTTATAAGAAGGCGGAACCGAAGCAGGTAAAAACGAAAGCAAAGCACGATTTTTATGAAAAGTCAGCCCTGAAGCCGTCGGTATTGTTATTCTTTATTACCGTTACATTTGGTGGAATCGCCGCATTCCTTCCGCTGTACACTGCCCAAAAGGATATTGAGGGTATTCAGTGGTATTTCTTGTACTATGCCATCGCCTTAATGGTTACAAGGGCATTTGCCGGGCAATTGTATGACCGCAAAGGGCATCAAGCCGTATTTATTCCGGGAACATTCCTGATTCTTCTTGCGATGATCTTGCTGGCCTGGCTACCCAACAGCCTGGTTCTTTATATCGCTGCCTGTCTTTATGGTTTAGGATTTGGCACGGTACAGCCTGCCCTTCAGGCCTGGGCCATCGAAAAATCGCCAATGAACCGGCGCGGGATGGCCAATGCGACCTTCTTTTCATTCTTTGATTTAGGGATTGGGATTGGAGCCATGATATTTGGCCAGGTTGGGCATATGTTTGGCTACAGTAGCATCTACATAGGCTCGGCCATATCAGTATTCATCACGATGATGTTGTATGTTTATTTTTTAGTAAAAGAAAAGGCCGGGGTTGCTGAGCAAAGCTGATAAAAATTTCCACTCCCAATCGCAGCCTTTTGTGTTAAAATAAAAACCAAAATCAATATGAAAAGTTTTCTAGGGTTCCGCGGTTTATTTAGGTAAGCCGGCCTGGTCCGAGAGAAAACGCACAGATTGGACTTTGGAAATTGTCCAGCTTGGCGCCTAGTCAAGGCGCTTCCGCTTTTCTGTGTACACGGAGGGATAAAAGCCTGGGAGATTACTGATGATACAGTTATCTCCCAGGCTTTTTTTGTCGGAAAGGAGTAAAAGAAATGAATCTGCAATGGCTGAAAGTGTTCTTTGCCGCTTTTTTTGAAGTGTTTTGGGTGATTGGTTTAAAGCATGCAGATAGTGCTTTGGAATGGGCCGGGACAGTTGTGGCGATTATTGTGAGTTTTTACGCATTGATTGCGGCGGGGAACAAACTCCCTGTTGGCACGGTGTATGCAGTCTTTGTTGGATTGGGTACCGCTGGAACTGTAATATCAGAGATTCTCTTTTTTGGGGGACGATTTGAAACGGCAAAAATCCTGTTGATTCTTGTGCTGCTGGCAGGAGTAATCGGGTTGAAGTTGGTTACTAAAGATTCTGTTGGGAAAGGGGGAGATTCTTGATGGCTTGGATTTCATTGGTGTTGGCAGGACTATGTGAAATGTTCGGTGTGGTGATGATTAATAAAGTGCATCACGACCGTAATTGGCAATCCTATGTTTTGTTGGCGGCCGGTTTTGGCGCAAGCTTCTTATTCCTTGCTTATGCGATGAAAACACTGCCTATGGGCACGGCATACGCCATCTGGACGGGTATCGGTGCCTCCGGCGGCGCGATACTGGGCATGTTGCTTTATAATGAATCGAGGGATTGGAAACGGCTCGTATTTATCTTTATGGTTCTGGGGGCAGCCATTGGGTTGAAGCTTGTTTCCTAATTGGATTGCCGACAAAATCGTCTGGATAAATCAGGAAATTGTCGCCAATAAGTGGTATTGGCAACAGTTTTGGCTAGGAAAAAGTAAAAAGTGTCACCAATAAGGCGTATTGCTGACAAATCTGGCTAAAAATCAAAGAAAAGTGCCGCCAATAAAAATATGAAACAGCTTCACTAAAGTAAAAACCACCGATAATCATTTAATCGGTGGTTTTTCTTGTTTTTTGATATAGGAAGTAGATAACGCCAACAATTAACGCACCGATAATGATCGGCATGACGTATGGTTGAGCAAATTCTTTAATATCAGCCCAGTTTTTGCCGAGAATTTTCCCTAAGTAAAGAAAGAGGATGGTCCATGGAATGATTGCTGCAACCGTATACAGCGTAAATTTCATTGCCGACATTTTTGCGATACCGGCAGGAATGGAGATCGCGTGACGGACAACGGGAATGAATCTCGCTGAGAAAATAACCCCGGCGCCATATTTGCGAAACCATAGTTCAGCAATATCGATATGTTTCTTTTTGATTAGTACATATTTTCCGTATTTCTCGAGGAACGGCCTGCCGCCATAATAACCGGCCCAATATAAAAATAATTGGGCAAGCGTCCCGCCAATCGTACCGGCAATGACTGCCCCAACCCAGCCAATTTTTCCTTGTGAGATCATATAACCGCCATAGCCAAGCACGATTTCACTAGGAATGATCTCAATCATTAAACCTAATGCAATCCCGAAATAACCCAATCCGGATAAGAAATCTAAAATCGAAAAAATAAACTCCTTCATAAATGCACCTTCACTTATGATAAATTAGTCGCTTTAAATAGTTTATAATAGTTTGTCTGATAATGAAATAAATATGGGTTTTAACATTCCCCGTAAAAAAGGCAGCGAAACCGCCGCCTCTTCCTAATTGGTCACTCTCGCCAGTCAGTTCCTGAAAACTGCTCAAGCCCCCAATCCTATGTGCCAATTGAATTGTCCGTCGAGAACATATAGTTGCGATGGTGATAACGAATGCTGTAGATAAGGCCCATTGCAAACATATTGCCCATTAACGAGCTTCCCCCATAGCTGATGAACGGCAGCGGAATTCCCGTAATTGGCAGGACCTGAATCGTCATGCCAACATTTTGGAATACATGGAACGTAATCATGCTGATGATACCCGTACAGACATATGTGTTAAACGGATCATTCGTATCCAGAGCGGTTTTGATTAAATGGTAAATCAACAAGAAATACAGGCCGATTACGACACTGCCCCCGAAAAAGCCATATTCCTCACCGATTACACTGAAAATAAAATCGGTGTGGGCCTCGGGGACATAGACTTCACCGTTTCCGAAACCCTTGCCGGAAATAAGCCCGGAGCCAATCGCGCTTAACGACTTCATCAAATGATAGCTCGAGCTGGATGTATGGTTAACCGGGTCAAGCCAGGAATAAATTCGGTTAAGTTGATAGGTTTTAGCACCGAGGAATTTTTCAATCATTTCCGGTTTTCTTATTACAAGATAAAAGATTAGCCCGACAAATGCGGCTCCTGCACCATAGATTGGCAAAATAATCTTCCAGGAGATCCCCGAAACGAGTATCACACCTGTAAAAATGGCCATAACCACCAGTGCTGTCCCCAAATCCTCGACCACGATCATTCCGAGCGGTACTGCCGTTATAGCACCAAGTTTTATTAATAAAAATAAATCTGTCGTTAGCGTTTTTTCAAGATATTTTTCATTGTGGGCGGCAACTGCCCGGCTCAGCGCCAAAATCAAAAAGATTTTGACGAACTCGGATGGCTGTATGGTTCCTAAGCCTTTAATCTGAAACCAGTTTTTCGAGCCATTTATCGGACGTGCAATACTCTCAGGGGCAACGGCCAGAAAAACTAATAATAAAATGCCAAAGCCGTACAAAACCCAAGCCAGCTTGCGATATTGATAGCTATCAAAAAACATGGATCCTAAAATAATCCCCGCCCCGACGCAATACCAGAAAACCTGCATGATCAGGAAGTTACGATCTCCATACTGCCCGGTCGCTTGGGCACTGTAAATGGCCGCGCAGCTGACCAGGAAAAAGAGAAATAATAGTAAAGTTAATGACCAATCAAATCGATCCGATTTTTTTATGTATTTTTCCATCAGCAACACCCAGTTTACCTTAAAGTTAATTCAAGACTAGCAGAGAAACCAAATCCTCACAACCAATTTTCTAGGCAAAATATGACATACCCATAAATACATAACGTTTTTCGCGGTCAAAAGGTTTCAAAAAGACTTACATTAAATGTGTTAAAAAGGCAGTGGCAATCCCGAAATAGGTGAGCAGCGAAAAAATATCATTTAATGTGGTAATCAGCGGTCCTGACGCCACCGCAGGGTCGATATTCAGCCGGTAAAGCACAATTGGGATGACGGTTCCGGCCAAGGTTCCGATGATCAGAGTAAAAAACAGAGAGCAGCCGACGACGAAACCCAAAATTAGACTCCCTTGCCAAATATAAGCGATAACGGAGATTAAAATCGCACAAATCACTCCTATTGAAATGCCGACGCCGAGTTCCCGCATAATCAACCGAAATATCACTTTTTTATCTATATCATACGAAATGAGCCCTCTGACGACAACGGCAAGCGACTGGGTGCCTGTATTCCCGGTCATTCCGGCGATCATCGGCATAAAAAAGGTCAACGCGACAACCTGCTTCAAGGTATCTTCAAAACTGGAGATAATTCGTCCGGAAAGGACTCCGATAAATAAAAGCAGGATTAGCCACGGGAGTCTTCTTGCTGCCGCGACAAGTGTTTTCGTTTCAAAATCGATCGACTTACCCGTTGCGGATAACTTTTCAATATCTTCATTGGCTTCTTTCATGACGACGTCGATCACGTCGTCGACCGTAATAATTCCAAGCAGGACATTATTCTCATCGACAACGGGCACGGAGATAAAATCGTAGCGCTGAACAGTTGTCGCGACTTCTTCTTGGTCGGTTGTATCCGTGACGGATATGACCCGCTCAAACATAATATTGTTAATTTTCTCATCAGGTTCCGCCAATAACAAATCGCGGTAAGAAACGACCCCGGCAAGCCTGCGCCCCTCATCAATAACGTATAAATAATTGAGCGACTCGGCAAATTGGGCAAAGCTTTTCAGCTTATCAACCGCTTCCCTAACCGTAAAATAATTGCGAATCCAAACGAACCGATTGTTCATGATCCTTCCGGCCGTTTCAGGCGGATATTTCATGATATCCTTGACCGCCTCTGATTCCTCGACTTTCATCTCAGACAGCAGCGAGTCGATTTTCTCGGGAGATAGCTCGTGCAATAAAGTTGCCAGGTCATCATTGTCCATTAAATTAAGGACCTTGCTTGATTTTTCGATCCCCAGCTTATTTAATAAATCCAGCTGTTCTTCCTTATCAAGCTCCTCCATCAGGTCCACAAGCAGATCCATTTTTAAAAATAGCAAAAACCGCCCCTTATACTTTTCCGGGAGTTCCTTATAAATGGCGGCCACATCGTACGGCTGAAGTTCGTCGATGATTGTTTCAAAGTCCGATTTTTTATTCTCGGTCAGCATAGTGATGATCATTAAACTTATTTCTTCATGCGTCATATCTTTTATCACGGAAGTCACTCCTTTCCGCCGGGCCTGATCCCGTGGTGCCGTGACGAGGTTTACTATAAAAGGCTCTATATGCCTGTTAATAGTATGCGATATTAAAGCCGGAAAATCGACCGTAAAAAGTTACAGGAATATTAATCAAAAGATACTTTTTGTAAAACAATTGAAATAAGCTATTTGGCCTATTATTTGTTAAAATGAATAGGTGTGAAATAAAAGGAATTTCCAGTACGAGGAAACTATATACTAATAATTATTCAATTGTTGTTGATCGGAGGAGTTTGGCAGTGAAAAAGCATCATCAGGACATACGGGATCTAGTCTATATCCATTTAAATCAATCGGACCAGTATGTGCTAACCCATGGTATTGAATTCACTGAATTTGCTGCTGTCTTTTCTGGTTCATTAAATAACTTGCTTCTGCTCCAACACCGTTTTGATGATGCTGATTTTAATATGCATACCCTGCTCGAATATTGTCCAGATAATCGGATTGGCAAATTGGCTGCAGACGATGTTTATGGATACGGAAACTTCTGCTGGATTGATTTTCAGGAGGAAGAAGGGCTAAATGAACTGACAGGACAGGAAATGGCGGAATTACTATACTTGGGCCACCATAAACACCATTTAAAAATGCCGTTCTATAATAAATTGGGCAATCGCTTTGTGTATTTGGCACATGATGATGGCTGGTTCAACAAAACCTATTATCGCACGTTTAAGGATTTCTTTCAGCTATTAAGCGACACGATTGCTGCCAAGCTTGGCGAATTGAAGCCTGAAAAGTCTTTGCTTGGGCTCCGAAAAAAACGGACTTATCCGCCGGTGAATAAGGAAATTCTCCTGTCATTGACGCCGTTTTTTAAGGAAGGGCTTTGTCTTGCTTTAAAGGATGCAGATGTACAGCGGACAAAGATTGAAATACCTGCTTGGGTTCTTGGGGACTTTGCCAATATGGATGATATGTACGAGGAATATGAGGAAATGGCCGATAAACCGTGCCATGCCAAAATTATTTATGACAAAAAGACAAAAGAATGGAAGCTGAATGTAATATAAACGGGGTGACTCAAGAGGGTCACCCCCCAACGTGTTTTTATGAAAACCAAAGTGAAAATAATCCTTCGTTAATGCCCAAGTTATACATATAATAAAGGCCGAACAGAATACTGATAATTCCTGCAACATTGTTTAATTTTCGATTAATTTGTTTTCCAGATGTCAATACAAATGGCAGGCTGATAATTGTTGAAAAGGAGAGCATGCCAATTACGGTGCCACAACCAAAGATTAGGATATACAATGCGCCTTCCCAGACGGTCGAGACCGTGCTCATCGTTAAAAGCACCATTGCGGCGCTTCCTGCAAGGCCGTGGATAAACCCGATGAAAAACGACTTCAGCTGCGGCCGGCTCTTGCCGTTTAACGCTTCGCTAGGATGACTGTGCTTATGGGGAACAACCGAATGAAGACTTGACAGACCTAAGGTGACAAGCATAAGCCCGACTAAAAATTCCAGGCTTAAGGCAAGCGTGTCTGTGATGGTATTCTTAGCGACAATCATTGCCATGCCAAATATAAACAATGTGGCTGTATGCCCAATTCCCCAGTAGATTCCGGCAAACGCCGAACGTTTGATATTTTTTGATTCGCTGGCAATGGTGGAAACGGCAATAACATGGTCAGGTTCGATTGCATGCTTGATTCCAAGCAGAAATCCAAAAAATAATACTGATAAAAACGTCCCCGACATTTTTTGGCACCTCCAAAATATGTGTCTACAAAATTATCTTACAGGAAAAAACATCCACCTTTTGGCGAAATCTTGACAAATTTCCGAGAGATTGTTGTGAGGCAAGCATCATGATTCATATACTAGAAAAAAACATTAAAACATGAGCAGAGGTATTTCCTTTCTGATTTACTAAAGTGTTAAAATAGAGTGAATGAAAAAATGGAGGCACTTGTATGAAAACAAAATTAGGTTTGTTATATGGCGGAAAATCTGCGGAGCATAAGGTATCAATGCAAACGGCTCTAGCGGTTATTAAGGCATTAAATCTTGAAAAATTCGATATTTATCCGATTTACATAAATGTAGATGGCCAGTGGATTAAAGGGCCGCAATTAACCGCTCCACCAGAAAATATTAGCCAGCTTGAATTTTCCCAAGCGGGCCAGCTGTCAACAGCCTCACTTACCCCGGCGCTATTCCAGGCAGAGCAGCAGGAAAATGCACAGCTTGATGTCATTTTCCCGCTTTTGCACGGGCCTAACGGCGAGGACGGAACCGTACAGGGATTACTGGAACTTTTAAACCTTCCGTATGTCGGTAACGGAGTTCTGGCCTCTGCAGCCGGTATGGATAAAGTGATGATGAAAAATGTTTTTGCCCAGGCTGACCTAGCCCAAGTTCATTACGTTTCGTTTATTAAAAGCGAATGGCAGAAGGACCAGGAAGCGGCCTGTGCCAAGGTTGAAGCCGCAATTGGTTATCCGTGCTTTGTCAAACCGGCCAATCTCGGATCGAGTGTTGGAATCAGCAAGTGCCGAAACAGAGCGGAATTACAGACGGCGTTCATAGAGGCGTTCCAGTTTGACCGAAAAGTAATTATTGAAGAAGGTGTCGTGGCTCGCGAAATCGAAGTTGGCGTCCTTGGAAACGATGAACCGGAATGTTCAGTTGCCGGTGAAATTGTTCCGAAAAAGGATTTTTATGACTATAAAGCGAAATATGAAGATGGCGATACGGCCCTGATCATTCCAGCCGATGTAACAGAAGAGGAGTATGAAGAAATTAAAGATATGGCAATACGCTCCTTTAAAGCGTTGGATTGTTCCGGACTGGTGCGCGCTGATTTCTTTTTGACAAAGGAAGGGAAAGTCCTGATTAATGAGGTAAATACCATGCCTGGCTTTACCCCATTCAGCATGTTCCCGCTATTGTGGAAGCATACCGGTGTCGAGTATCCGGAACTAATCGAGCGTCTTGTTAATCTAGCGAAGGAAAGGCATGCCGAAAAGCAGCAGATTAAATACACGTTCTAAGACTGACATGACACGGCTCGCTAATGCCGTGTCGATTTTATATTGAAGGAGGGTTAACCGATGATAAAACGATCATTAAAGCAAATTGCCGAGATGGTTTCTATACAAAATGACATTACCCCGTTTGCTGATATCGTCATTTCAGGGGTTACCATCGATTCGCGAAAAATTGAACGCGGGAACCTGTTTGTGCCATTTCAGGGGGAGCATGTAGACGGCCATGATTATGTCATCCAATCGATTCATAATGGTGCGGCAGCCGCGTTATGGCAAAAGGATGTCCCGAACCCGCCGAAGGATCTGCCAATTTTGCTAGTAGATGACTGCCTGGTGGCACTGCAGGAATTGGCCCGCAGCTATCGCAGGGAGTTATCGGTAAAAGTCGTTGGCATTACAGGCAGCAACGGCAAGACGACAGCCAAGGATATGACGTCTAGCTTGTTGGCGTTAGAATATAAGGTGCAAAAAACGGAGGGCAATTTTAATAACCATATTGGCCTGCCATTAACCGTACTGGGCTTACGGGAAGATACGGAAATTGCTGTTTTGGAAATGGGGATGAGCGGCAGGGGAGAAATTGAATTCCTGACCAAGCTTGCCTGTCCGGATGCCGTTGTGATTACCAACATTGGCGAATCCCACCTGCTTGACCTTGGTTCAAGAGAAGGCATTGCCGAAGCAAAGCTTGAAATTCTTCAGGGGCTAAAAGAAGGCGGACTAGCTGTCCTGCACGGAGATGAACCGTTGTTGATGGAACGGATTCACCGCTTTAAAGGCAATATCGAGGTGCAGACCTTTGGCCGAAGTGATACAAATAATCTGTACCCAACTGAAATCCATCAGCTGGATCAAGGAAACAGTTTTAAAATTAATGCTTCGGCTGAAACCTTTGAATTGCCTGTATTGGGAACACATAATATTCTTAATGCTCTAGCTTCGATGCTGATTGCCCGCCACTTTTCCATACCATTTGAAAAAATGAAGGAAGGGCTCCGCAGAGTCAAGCTGACAAATATGCGTATGGAACTCGTCGAAGGCAAGCATGGCGAAAAGGTCATCAATGATGCCTATAATGCCAGCCCAACTTCCATGATGGCAGCCATTGAACTGGTGGCCAACCTTCGCGGCTATGACCGAAAACTCCTGGTTCTCGGAGATATGCTTGAGCTGGGGCCGCAGGAGGAACAGTATCATTATCAAATTGGCGAAGGTTTGGATCCTGATAAAATTGATTTCGTGTTCACCTTTGGGGTACTAGGCAGTCATATTGCCCAAGGAGCGCGTAAGACCTTAGGGGAACAGCGGGTTTTTGCTTTTATGGAAAAAAGTGAACTTATTAAAGAACTAGAGCAGCATGTCAATAACCATTCGCTCGTACTTGTAAAGGCTTCAAGGGGCATGAAATTGGAAGAAGTGGTCAAAGCACTGCAAAGCTGACAGTTTCCCCTATTGTGGGTTTTATTTTTAACAATAATTAGGGACAAGGCTGTAATTAATGCCTTGTCCCCATTTGCATATTCATCATGAAGATGGTATGATTATTTACAATGTGTCTAATGATGATTAAATGAAAACTCTCGTATCGGCCGGCCGTTTTATGGCTGCTCGTTTGACGTAGTTGAATTTATGTGTACGGAATCAAGAAAGTTTGATTTTGTTTTGGTAAATGAGGGCATACTCCTTGGGAGGAATGTCTTTTTTTTGGTAAAATATATAATGTGAATTGAACCGTAACGGGAGAATAGATTTGGCACTGAATATCAAAAATATTCTTAAATAGATGAAGGAGATTGAAAACATTGACCAAGTTTGAAGATTTAGGTATAAGCCAGGCGACGTTAAAAGCTGTCCTGCGCATGGGTTTTGAGGAAGCTACCCCGATCCAGTCAGAAACGATTCCATTGAGCTTAGAAAATAAAGACGTAATTGGCCAAGCTCAGACGGGGACTGGTAAGACGGCAGCATTTGGAATCCCATTGGTTGAAAAGGTTGATACGAGCTTAGAGGCGATTCAGGGGATTATCATTGCCCCAACACGGGAGCTGGCGATCCAAGTATCCGAGGAGCTCTATAAAATCGGGGCGGGCAAGAGAGTGCGCGTCTTGCCGATTTACGGCGGCCAGGACATCGGACGGCAAATCCGTTCATTAAAGAAAGCTCCACATATTATTGTCGGTACACCGGGACGGCTTCTCGACCATATTAACAGAAGAACCATGCGTCTTGACAATATTCAGACCGTAATTCTAGATGAAGCGGATGAAATGCTCAACATGGGCTTTATTGAGGATATTGAATCCATTTTGGCGGGGATTCCTGAAGAGCGCCAGACATTGCTGTTCTCGGCGACAATGCCGGGGCCAATTCAGCGCATTGCGGAAAAATTCATGAAGGATCCTCAGATTGTCCGCGTGAAAACGAAAGAAATGACTGTACCTTTGATTGAGCAATATTATGTGGAGGTTCAGGAAAAGAACAAATTTGATATTTTAACAAGACTTCTCGATATTCAATCACCTGAACTGGCGATTGTGTTCGGACGAACAAAGCGCCGTGTCGACGAATTATCAGAGGCATTAAACCTGCGCGGCTATACTGCTGAAGGTATCCATGGCGATTTGAGCCAGGCGAAGCGCTTGTCTGTCCTGCGCAAGTTTAAAGAAGGTTCGATTGATGTGCTTGTGGCAACAGACGTAGCGGCTCGCGGCCTAGATATTTCCGGTGTGACCCACGTGTATAACTTTGACATTCCTCAAGATCCGGAAAGCTATGTTCACCGTATTGGCCGTACTGGCCGTGCCGGCAAAACCGGTGTGGCAATGACGTTTATAACACCGCGCGAAAAGCCATATTTGTTTGTAGTGGAAAAAACCACGAAGCGTAAAATGGAAAGAATGAAGCCACCAACCCTTGATGAGGCATTGGAAGGCCAACAGCGTGCAGTGGTTGATAAGATTTTAGCAACCATTGATTCGAACAACCTACAATATTACAGAGCGGCTGCTGAGGAATTACTGGAAGCCAATGATGCCGAGACTGTTGTTGCAGCAGTTTTGAAAATGCTGACGAAAGAGCCGGACACAACACCGGTGAAGCTGACAGAAGAAGCGCCGCTTCCAAATAAACGGGAAAGAAAGTCATTTGACCGTGGCGACCGTGGCGGAGACCGCCGAAGAAGGGATGATTCTCGCAGCTACAGATCTGATGACCGCCGGAAAAAGGCGCCCGTAAAACCGCGCGGCGACCGCAGACCTAGCGGCAGTAAGCCGAAGTCAAAAAGCTACAATCATCAATAAGATTATTTAAAAAGCATGGACCGTTGCGGTCTATGCTTTTTTTGTGCTCTAGGGAGGAGATTGAGACAAAGGAAAGCTGTCTAAAAGACAAAAAGGGTGGGGTTAGAGTGGAAAGTGTCTAATAGACAGCTTCTAAAAGACAAAATGGGTGGGGTTAGAGTGGAAAGTGTCTAATAGACGTCTTCTAAAAGACAAAATGGGTGGGGTTAGAGTGGAAAGTGTCTAATAGACAGCTTCTAAAGGACAAAATGAGTGCTGTTAGAGTAAAAGTGTCTAATAGCGCGTTACGCAATAGCAGTCTACCCCCGATCCAGACATTTTGCGCACTAGTCCCCCTAATCATTTCCATGTATACTTATATGTGGTAAGCCGCAAAGGGGGTATACGTATGCTAACTGAACCACAAAATCGAATTTCGTCAAAAGCGTTAACGGTGTGGCGGATATCAGGGGTCATTAGAGCAGTTGTCGAGTGGTCAATCGTTGCTACAGCGATCGTCCTGCTGCATATTTTCGAAGGACCTCAATGGATATCCATCATACTCATCATACTTGGCGTTATTTTTACCATATTACATATATTGATCTTTCCGTCACTCAGGTGGAAGCGCTGGCGCTATGAGGTCAGGGAAGAAGAACTGGAACTGCAGGAGGGAATCTTTATCCGCACCCGTACGCTTGTCCCGATGGTACGCGTCCAGCACGTCGACACAGTCCAGGGGCCCATTCTTAGAAACTACAAACTGGCTTCTGTGATTGTTCATACGGCAGCAACCATGCATACCGTTCCCGCCCTCGATGAAATCGAAGCCGATGAGCTGCGCCACTACATATCAAAATTGGCAAGGGTGGTGGAGGAGGATGTTTGAACCGAAACGGCTTCACCCGATTGCCACCGTGATTAATACACTTAAGGGAATTAAAAACATGTTGATTCCTGTGGCTGCCATTCTCTTTTCGGCCGGTCGAGATGGCGGATTATCAATGATTTTTTCTCTGATAGTCGCACTCGTAATCGTCCTTTTCACCTTTGTTTCCGGCATCTTGTCGTGGTACCGCTATACATACAGAATCGAAAATGACGAGGTTCGGATTGAATATGGGATATTCGTTCGGAAAAAACGCTATATACCTTTTGAAAGAATCCAAAGCATGGATTTAACCGAAGGTATTTTGCAACGATTATTTGGGCTTGTTAAAGTGAAAATTGAAACAGCCGGGAGTAGCGGCGACGATGAGGCGGAAGCCGTCCTATCAGCCATCTCCAAGGGAGAAGCAAGTCTCATTCAAGACTATGTCGCGGCAGCGAAAAATGCCGATACCCGGGACACGCAAGCCGAACCGGAAATCGAGCAAATTTTTAACATCTCCACCCGGCAATTGGTCATTCTCTCATTGACCTCCGGCGGCACCGGGGTGGTGATTTCCGCCCTCTTTGCCTTGCTGTCGCAGTTTGATGATTTCATCCCGTTTAAAAGACTGTTCAGGGGCATCGAGGACTGGGCGATTCATAACCTAATAACCATCGTTATTTTCGTCTTTATCGGCCTATTTATCGCCTGGATGATCGGCCTCATCATCACGATGCTAAAGTATGCGAACTTTGCCGTGGTGAAAAAAGAAGGGGACCTCATCATATCCCAAGGGCTGCTGGAAAAAAAGCAAATAACCGTTCCTTTAAAGCGGATTCAGGCCATTCGTATCAATGAACCGATAATCAGGCAGCTGATTGGCTATGGTACGGTCTATATTGAAAGCGCCGGCGGGTCCTCCGCGAACGAGGAAGGAGCCAATGTTACTTTGCTTCCAATCGTAAAGGTAGACCAGATTCGGGCCATCATCGGGCCTTACCTGCCGGAATATGCTCTAACAACAGCTTTCACCCCATTGCCAAAGCGGGCCAAGCGGCGATATCTGTTTCGGAGCTGGTTTTTTACAATCCCGGTTGTCACGGCGGCCATAATTTTTCTGAAAATCTGGGGCTTGCTGTCGTTAATCCTTTTGGCACTTGGATCGTTCTGGGCCATCGCAAAGTTCAAGGCGGGCGGGTGGAATATTCACCAGCGCCAGTTGAGTTTGAGGTATCGAACCATAGATCGCGTGACCATTTTTATGTTGAAAAATAAAATTCAAAGCCTCGAAATGCAGGAAAGCTATTTTCAAAGGAGACAGGATTTGGGAACAGTCGGGGCGTCAGTATCATCTGGATTTGGCGGGGCAGGCGGCACGGTGTCCGATCTGGAAATAAGTGATGTACAAAAAATTTATCAATGGTATTCAAGAGAAAAGCAAAAACAGGGCAGCCTAGATTAGCGGTTAAGCCCTGTTTTTTTGTGGAACTGCCCCCAATATAAAACCGCCGAGCAGTCCAAACAGGTGGGCCGTGATATTAATATTCGGCTCAATAAATGTCATAATTAAGCTGATTACGCAAAGTGTGATGATGATTTGCGAGTTTTGCTTGGAAAGTCTATCTTTATGAAAAACAATCATAGCGATATAATAGCCAAAAAGCCCAAAGATTGCCCCGCTCGATCCGACGTGGGTGTAAGTCAGTGGCTCCAGCAATAAGGTGGCAACATTGGCAATAAAACCGGAAACTAGATACACAAGCAAAAATCTAACTCCGCCAAGCATCCGTTCCAGCGCTGGTCCGAATAACACCAGAGAAAAACTGTTAAACAGCATGTGCGAAAAACCGCTGTGCATAAAGGTGGGGGTAATGAGCCGCCAAAATTCCCCCTCCATAATATAAAGATTCACCCCGGATAGGTTTTCGATGAACCAGAAGTTTGGGAATACTGGTAGAATGGTTAAAAGATATAAGACGATATGGATCGCAACTATAAACGAAACAATCGGATAGAAGCGAAGAAACTCACTGAAGCTCTCGGTTCTAGTGAACATGGCCAAACCTCCCTCAATAACCATGATAGACGTTTTCTTAACCTTGTACACTATTATGCACCTGTAAATTTAAATAGAAGGAAGATTGCAATGATTAAAGGAATCGGCATAGATATAATTGAACTTTCCCGAATCAAGGAGTTGATCAGCAGGCAAAAAAAATTCGTCGACCGAATCTTAACGGAAGCAGAAAAACAGCGATTTGAAGCCTTGCCGGAGCGGCGAAAGGTTGAATTTTTAGCTGGGAGGTTCGCGGCCAAAGAGGCCTTTGCCAAAGCGGTTGGTACCGGTATTGGGAAGGACCTTTCCTTTCTGGATATTGAGATTGCCTCGGATGACCTCGGCAAGCCCTACATTGTAAAGCCCGAGGCGAAGGGACACCTATCTATCTCACACAGTAGAGACTATGCGGTTGCCCAAGTCATTCTCGAGGATTAATTTTTTTAGGCTTGTTTACTTCATTAGCATATTCCCACGGGTTGTCTCATATATTCGTAGAGAATTAGGAGAGACAAGGTCAGCTATGGTCATTTCGGTTATCACTGCCTGATCCCTGCCTTTCTCTTCTCAATAATATGAAATGAGACAAGAAGGGGTTGAAGGAATGAGGAAAAAGTTGTTGCTGCTCATCACAGGGCTAATCGCCATCTTCATGCTCGCCGCCTGCGGCTCTAAATCGCAAGAAGATATAGTGAAGGAGCTGGATGGAAAGCAGAAAGCCTTAACAAGCTACAAGGCTCAAGCAAAAATGACTTTAAAGATGGGGTCAGATTCACAGGTTTACGACGTGGAAATCTGGCATATGGATCCGAACTTCTATCGCGTTAATCTGAAAAATGCGGAGAAAGATCAAAGCCAAATGATATTAAGGAATAACGAAGGCGTGTTTGTGCTGACGCCAGCATTGAAAAAGAGCTTCCGCTTCCAAAGCGATTGGCCACAAAACAGCAGTCAGGCCTACCTGTACGAGTCCCTGATCAATGATATTGTTGCCGACAAGGAAGCCAAATTCTCGACTACGAAACAACACTATGTGTTTGAAACAAAAACCCGCTATCAAAATAATAGTATGCTACCCATACAGGAAATTAAACTGAATAGAAAAGATTTATCGCCAGCTGTGGTAAAAGTGATGGATCCGGATCGCAATGCCCTGGTGACAGTTGAATTTGCCAAAGTAAAATTTAATGCTGATTTTGACAAAGACGACTTCGATATGAAGAAAAACATGACCCGTGCCGAGCTTAACATGCCGGCAATGGCAGGTGGCGGCGACCAATCCTTCACGATTAAATACCCGACATATGAAATTGCAGGCACCAAGCTTACCGGAGAAAAAGAAGTGAAGATTGAGGACGGCAAGCGTGTAGTCCTAACCTATGACGGCAAGAAGAAATCATATACTCTGGTTCAGGAGAAAGTAAAAGCAAAAGCCGCAGCAACGTCCCCAACGTATGTGGACGGCGACCTGGTTGACCTTGGCGTCACAATTGGCGCGGTAACAGACAATTCCATCAGCTGGACACAGGATGGGGTCGATTATATGATTGCCTCGAAAAACCTGACACGTGAAGAAATGATTGAAGTGGCTAAATCGGTCCAAGGTGAAGCGGTTAAATAATATGATGCAAATACAGGCTCCAGTGCTGGGCCTGTATTTTGTTTGGCTGCTTTTAAAATTTGGAGACTGCTCTTGTTTTTTGCTAAAATGAAACAATAATCATTTAAACATTTGGGAAGTGGAATTATGGAGGAGCAGGAATATTTTTATCGGGATACATGGGTAGAAGTCGATTTGGATTGTATCTCAGAAAATGTTTCCGCCGTAAAAAAGCTTCTGCCTGCTGATGTGGCCCTTTTTGCTGTGGTTAAAGCAAATGCATATGGGCATGGAGATATCCAGGTGGCAAAGACGGCGCTTGATGCCGGGGCAGTCTATTTGGCGGTTGCGTTTATGGATGAAGCGATTGCTTTAAGGAATAACGGAATCACAGCACCTATTCTTGTGCTGGGGGCGACGCGCCCGCAGGATGTGAAAGTTGCATCGGACTTTAACATCACGCTAACCGTATTTCAGGAAGAGTGGCTACACGAAGCGGCCAAGCATTTGCCGCAGGACGCCAAGGTGACGGTTCATATTAAGGTCGACACCGGAATGGGGCGGATTGGAGTCCGAAACAGTGAGGAATTAAAGCAATTGGAGCGGCTGATTTCGGAGGACGGGCGATTTGTATTTGAAGGCATTTTTACGCACTTTGCCACGGCAGATGAAATGGATAACACTTATTTTGAGCAGCAATTTGTGCGATTTGAAAAAATAATCGGCGAGTTGGAACGCAGGCCTAAATACATCCATTCCAGCAATAGTGCAGCTGCAATTCGATTTCCAAAGGCCTATTTTAATGCGGTTCGGCTTGGTATTGCCATGTATGGTTTAACCCCTTCTCCGGAGATGGAAAAAGAAATACCTTTCCCGCTAATGGAGGCTTTTGCGTTAAAGGCAAAGCTTGTCCATGTGAAAAAATTGCCAAAGGGCGAAAAAGTCAGTTACGGGGCAACCTATGAGAGTGGAGAAGAGGAGTGGATCGGCACGATACCGATCGGTTATGCTGACGGCTGGATTCGCAGGCTGCAGGGACAGGAAGTGCTCGTGAACGGCAAGCGGTCGCCGATTGTCGGAAGAATCTGTATGGATCAATGCATGATTCGCCTCTCAGAGCAGGTACCGCTTGGGACGACTGTTACATTGATCGGCAGGGCAGGGAATGAAGAGATTTCCGTCAATGAGATTGCTGCCAAACTGGAGACGATTAATTACGAAGTACCCTGCATCATCGCCAAACGCGTACCCCGACTTTATAAAAAAGGCGGGAAAATTGTCGAGTCAAAAAATTATCTTCTTTGAAAAAATTAGTCGTTTTTTTTAAAACTTCAACATATTTATGTGAGGGCGGCTGATTTGTGCATAAAAGAACGAAAGATTGGCTTATAATACAATAGGAATGATATTTAGTCTATGCATCGGCTGTGAATAGTGCTATTATAAAAGATGGTATAGATAATTTATTTTTTACTGCCCTTTTTTGGGTGCCAATAACCATGGTTGAATTTTGCGTATAGAAAGAAAAAAGCATAAAAAAAATTGGTGTGTAGTGATGGTGGAGGTGTATGTTTGTGTCTGAATCCAGCGCAACTACGGAAATCTTAGTAGAATTACCGCAACATCTGTTAACCGAGTTAGATGGTTTCGTTAAGCTCGAAAACGTAAACCGCAGTGAGTTTATCTACCAAGCAACAAAGATGTATTTACGCGAACGTAAAAAGAGACAAATTCGCGAGTCCATGAGACGCGGATACATGGAGATGGCGAAGATTAATCTATTGATTGCATCTGAGGCATTCCAGGCAGAATATGAGGCAGAGCATACAGTCGAACGTCTAGTTAGCGGAGGATAATCCCTTGATTGTCAAACGTGGTGACGTATATTTCGCGGACCTATCCCCAGTTGTTGGTTCTGAACAAGGCGGTGTCCGTCCGGTACTTGTCATCCAAAACGACATCGGGAATCGGTTTAGTCCCACAGTTATTATTGCAGCGATTACGGCTCAAATTCAAAAAGCGAAGCTTCCTACTCATGTTGAAATTGATGCGAAGCGCTACGGATTTGAACGAGATTCGGTCATTCTGTTAGAGCAAATTCGCACAATTGATAAGCAGCGGTTAACCGATAAAATAACCCATCTCGATGACGAAATGATGGAGAAAGTGGATGAAGCCTTGCAAATCAGCCTTGGTCTCATCGAATTTTAAGCAATATGCGCTCTTTATTTAAAGGGCGCTTTTTCATACATAATGCTGTTCTCATACTCAACTGCTCAGGCAAGCTTAACGGCTTGCTTTTCTTTTTGAAATGAAATACCCAACTGATTTTGCTAAAATGGGTAAAGATGGATTGGAGGTTATTCAAGTGACTGAAACATTGGTAAAAGACGATCAGCTATTAAGCAAAGTAGCTGCTGAACTGGCTATATCTTTTAAACAAGTAAAAAGCGTAATAGGCTTATTAGACGAAGGGAATACCGTCCCGTTTATTGCCCGCTACCGGAAGGAAATGACCGGAGCGCTTGATGAGGTGCAAATTCGCTCCATTCAGGAACGCTGGCAATACATCCAAAACCTCGAACAGCGTAAAGAAGAAGTCTTGCGGATTATCGCTGAACAGGGAAAATTGACAGACGATCTCCAAAAAAGCATAGTCAAAGCGGAAAAACTCCAAGAGGTGGAGGACTTATACCGCCCTTATAAACAAAAACGCCGGACCAAAGCGACGATTGCCAAAGAAAAAGGATTGGAACCGCTGGCACAATGGCTGCTAACTTTTTCAAACGAAAGTATCGAGGAAAAAGCAAAAGAATTTCTTTCCGAAGAAAAAGCGGTCCTCACAATTGAGGATGCACTTACGGGGGCCAAGGACATCATCGCCGAAATGGTTTCCGATGATGCTGACGGCCGAAAATGGATCCGCCGCGAAACATTTAAATCAGGTGCTGTGGTCTCGATTGTCAAGGAAGCCGAAAAAGACGAGAAAAACGTTTATGAAATGTACTATGAATATGAAGAACCGGTCAATAAAATTGTTCCGCACCGCATCCTGGCGTTAAATCGCGGCGAAAAGGAAGAGATCCTGCGGGTTTCAATTAAAATGAATCCCGATGTCGTCATTAACTATCTGTCGAGAAAATGGATTAAAAAACAGCATGCTCCTTCTGCAGCCTATGTTTTGGAGGCGATAGAGGATAGCTATAAACGGCTGATTCAGCCTTCCATCGAGCGGGAAATCCGCGGTGAGTTGACCGAAAAGGCGGAAGAACAGGCGATACACATCTTCTCTGAAAATCTTCGTAATCTGTTATTGCAGCCGCCTCTAAAAGGAAAGATGGTATTGGGGGTTGACCCGGCTTATCGGACAGGCTGTAAGCTTGCGTTAGTTGATGAAACCGGGAAGGTTTTAAAGATAGACGTTATTTATCCGCATCCTCCTGTTTCAAAAACGAAGGAAGCTAAACAGAAGTTTATCAATATACTTCGTGAGTTTAATGTAGAAATGGTTGCAATCGGAAACGGGACAGCGTCCAGGGAAACCGAGCAATTTGTCGCAGATATTTTAAAAGAAGCAGGAGGAGAAATCTTTTATTTAATTGTCAATGAGGCAGGGGCGAGTGTGTACTCAGCCTCAGACATTGCACGAGAAGAGTTTCCGAACCTCCATGTAGAAGAAAGAAGTGCGGTTTCAATTGCCCGCCGCCTCCAAGACCCTTTGGCGGAACTTGTGAAAATTGACCCGAAATCAGTAGGTGTCGGCCAATACCAGCATGATGTGTCACAAAAACGGCTGTCCGAGTCCTTGCACTTTGTCGTGGAGACAGCTGTGAACCAGGTGGGAGTCAATGTAAATACTGCCTCTTCCTCGTTGCTGCAGTATGTCGCCGGGCTTAATAAAACCGCAGCCAACAATATTGTAAAAATGCGCGAAGAGGCCGGGAAGTTTACCAGTCGTTCGCAATTAAAGAAAGTCCCGCGTTTGGGTGCAAAAACGTTTGAACAGGCGATTGGATTCCTTCGTGTATTGGACGGAAAGCAGCCGCTTGACCGGACTGGCATTCACCCGGAAAACTATTCCGAGGTTGAAAGATTGCTGAAGAATCTTGGTTTTTCCGCAGCCGATTTAGGGTCGGAAGAGTTAAAAACCGCATTAAACGGGCTAGATCTCAAGGTTGTTTCAGAAGAGCTCGCAATTGGAGAATTAACTTTAAAGGATATTGTTGATGCACTGGTGAGACCAGAACGGGATCCGCGAGATGAACTTCCTGCACCGCTATTGAAAAAGGATGTTTTAAAGCTGGAGGACCTCAAGCCGGGTATGGAACTGCAAGGTACAGTCCGGAATGTGGTTGATTTTGGCGCGTTCGTCGATATTGGCGTCAAGCAGGATGGGCTTGTGCATATCTCCAAGCTAAGCAACCGCTTCGTCAAACACCCGCTCGACATTGTATCCGTTGGGGATGTCGTCACAGTCTGGGTAGATTCAGTCGATATGAAAAAAGGCCGCGTCGCGTTGACGATGCTAAAGCCTTCCTAATGCACAAAACACTGCTCTTATTGGCAGTGTTTTTTTCTGTAAAAAAACCAGCATTGGTTTAGCAGTTTGATCTGATAGCGGTTCTTTTCATAAAAAGCTCTTTTCATTTGGTTTTGAAACCAAGTGGGCATTATGAAAACCTCCCAAAAAGTTAAATCTCATAAGGGGTATAAACAATATATGCTATAATAGGTTGTCACGTTCGAAAGAAAGTGGGGAGACCGAAAAAATGAAAGACGCAGAACTTCAAGTGCTCGTTGAACAAATCTCAATTGAATCTTTTGGCAAGCCGTTTCGCCATAAAGCGACATTTAACCCGAGATTACGTTCAACCGGAGGTCGTTATTTGTTGGGAACCCATAATATTGAAATCAATAGAAAATATCTCGACCAGCTGGGCGAAACCGAATTAATCGGGATCATTAAACATGAATTATGCCATTATCATCTTCACCTCGAGGGGAAAGGCTACCAGCATCGGGACCCGGAATTCAAATTTCTTTTGAAAAAAGTCGGGGCGCCACGATTTTGCAACCAGCTCCCGGACGTGAAGAAAAAACGAACCGTGAAGAAAATCCTTTTATATAAGTGTTCAAATTGCAATCTTTCCTTCCAGAGAAAAAGAAGCATCAATACAAGTAAGTATGTTTGCGGAATTTGCAAAGGAAAGCTGGTAAAGGTAAAGGAGATTCAGATTGGATAAGGATTTCCTTCATCCAGTTATTTCTATTAAAAATCGTATTGACTTTAGCATGCTACGTTATTATAATTTAAAGAGTCGAAAGGACGACAACCTGTTTTAGAGGTTGTGAAATTGGGATTATTCCGCAGTAGCTCAGTGGTAGAGCTATCGGCTGTTAACCGATCGGTCGTAGGTTCGAATCCTACCTGCGGAGCCATATTGGGGAAGTACTCAAGTGGCTGAAGAGGCGCCCCTGCTAAGGGTGTAGGTCGCGTAAGCGGCGCGAGGGTTCAAATCCCTCCTTCTCCGCCAGCTAAATAAAATTCGGCCCCTTGGTCAAGCGGTTAAGACACCGCCCTTTCACGGCGGTAACACGGGTTCGAATCCCGTAGGGGTCATCAGGGATGGGGAATGAAACGCAATTCATTTCCTGTTTCTTATCTAATTTAATGAATATTGGGCTATAGCCAAGCGGTAAGGCAACGGACTTTGACTCCGTCATTCGTTGGTTCGAATCCAGCTAGCCCAGCCATTTAACTCGCGGGTGTGGCGGAATTGGCAGACGCACCAGACTTAGGATCTGGCGCCGCAAGGCGTGGGGGTTCGACTCCCTTCACCCGCA
>NZ_LMTJ01000014.1 GCF_001510715.1 Bacillus sp. FJAT-29814 | reverse complement strand
AGCTCATAAATGTTACGTTGGCTTCATTTCGAAAGAAATGAATGTTTATTGTTGACGTTTTTGTTTGTTTAGTTTTCAAAGAACAATTTCGTTCGCACTCAAGAGCGACTATATTAATATATCATCCGCTGGAGTTAATGTCAACAACTTTTTTTAATTGTTTTTGCTTCAGCAGCGACGTTTATTAATATAACAAGATAACAAACTAAAGTCAACGGTTATTTTCAAAAAGATTACATGTGTTTTTTTCGGCCTTTCTTGTCCTTCCACATGTACTTTAAGCATTCATGGTGCGATGCCACTCTTCTAAACAAGGAAAATAAAATCTTATACCTTTCTTCCATGGCGCGTTTGACGATATGGTCAATGCGCTCATCCTTTAGATCAAACAGGATTTCATCCATTTCTCTCTTTATTAAGTATTCTATCTCTTTTACCTCTTTGTCGTTGATTAAAAGTCCAAACATAAAAACCTCCAGGCAAAGTGTATGTTATAGTAGTGTTTTCCATTTTTTTGTTTTTTATAATAAAAATTCTTCCTTCATATTTTTATTTAAACAAGCATATGTTTGAGACAAGGATGGTTTTGGACGAGGTGGGGGAACGATGAATTTCTTTTATGTAGTAAACGGGAAGGCGTTAAAAAACGTTACTTTAGTATTAATTGCAGCCTTTTTTACAGCTTGGTTCATGTATATTGAGAACCTTAGCCAGATTCCTGTTTTCTCGGCAAAAGATGAACCAAAGGCCGTTTACCGGGGCGAAAAGGATTTGGCGTTGACGTTCAATATTGGCTGGGGAGATGAAAAGGCGGAGCCGATATTGGATGTATTAAAAAAGGAAAACGTAAAGTCGGCAACCTTCTTCTTGTCTGGCTCATGGGCTGAACGGCATCCCGATATTGTTAGCCGAATTCAGAAGGAAGGATATGAAATCGGGATTCTTGGCTATAACTACGAAGACTATAGTGAGCTTGAGGATACCAAGGTAGCTAGGGATATTTTAAAAGCTCAAGAGGCTTTTAAAAAGCTAAACGTGAAGGACATTAAGCTGGTTCGTGCGCCGACAGGGCATTTCGATAAACGGACGTTAAAAACCGCCAAGCGCCTTGGCTATACCGTCGTCCATTGGAGCATGGATTCAAAGGATTGGCAAAATCCCGGTGTCGAAAAAATTGTCGAGAATACAAAAGACGCCGGAAATGGCGAGATTATCCTGCTTCACGCTTCCGATTCCGCCAAGCAAACGGCGAATGCGATCCCGTTAATCCTGCAAAACATTCGCCAAAAAGGGTTAAAGATTGTTACTGTTTCCGAAATGATTGCGAATGGCGAGGTTTCTTCAAAGGAAATTAAATAACCATAAAAAAACAACCGCCCGATATCAATGGCGGTTGTTTTTTATAGACATTTACATTTTTTTGCTAACTTTCGCACCAGCGGCTTTTCCGCGCTGCTGTCTTTCCAGCTGCGATTTCTGATTATATTGATGAAGGGCCAGCAACTGATAGGCATTGCATGCCAATAGGCCTAGCAGCATCAGGTAAAACCAACTTCGCTCATTTACCTTTAAGGCAGGCACCCATTCAATCAGCGTTGCGACAATCATAAAGAAAAGCGCCGGAATAAAGGCCTCGCGGTTGGTTTGTTTTTGTTTGTACCAGGCGACGATAAGCGCTATAACCAATAGGAAGAGCGCCGGCCAAAGATAGTTCAGCCAAGATTCCCCCGGTTTAGCAAAGTTATTGTAGCGCAAATATACCAAATCAAATAAGCCAAATAGAATTAGAACAATCTGCACCCCATTCCATAGGGGCGCCGATTTAAAGATTCCCAGCCCAAAGCGATGTACGGTTAAGTATGCAAAGAAGCCCATCTGACTGATCAGGCTGAACAGGAAGCCCATAAACAACAGCCAAATAGCTGTGGAGGCAATATCTAGTATTTGAAATTCAGTAAAGTAGGTCTCAAATTCATTCCATCGTACAATAAATCCCACAAACACGGTCGTGAGGCCACCAACGACTAATGTGGTCATAAACATTCTTACCAAATTACGGCTTGTCACACATTATTCCTCCATAATAAAAAATGAATACCCTCCTGATTGTACCAAGCCATTTTTCAAAAATCCATAAAATGAGTTGTCCTCACGAATAATCTTGCCTGATTTTCTTCATTATAAAATTAAGGATTCTTATGTGAAAGGAGCTTCAAATAATGAGAGCAATTAGCATAATGCTCCTCTTACCAGCCATGATGCTATTGTCTAGCTGCGCATCCGGTGACACTGGCGGCGGTGGCGGAGGGCAAATTGATTACGACCAAACAAAAAAAATGGTGGTCGATATCCTTAAGACTGACGATGGCAAGAAGGCAATTCAGGAAATTATGTCCGATGATCAGATGAAAGAAAAATTGGTGATGGACCAAACTGTTGTCGCTAATACAATTGAACAAACCTTAACTTCGGATAAAGCGACGGAGTTTTGGAAAAAGACGTTCAGCGATGCAAAGTTTGCCCAGGGTGTAGCGAAAAACATGAGGTCCGAAAATGAAAAATTATTAAAGGATTTGATGAACGACCCTGAATATAGAGGCATGATGATTGAAGTATTTAAAGAGCCAGAAATTCAAAAAGAGATGGCCGATGCCTTGAAGAGCAAGGAATACCGCGAACATCTTCAAAATGTCATAACCGAAACCGTGGACAGCCCGCTGTTTAAGGCAAAGATTCAGGAATTGCTTTTAAAAGCGGCGGAGGAGGCTAACTCCAAAGCAGGCGGTAAAGAAGAAAAAGGCGGAGGAGGCGGCGGCTAAGCCCTCTTTCACTAGAAAAACTGATGGTAAAAAAACCTCTCCCGAACCCGGAAGAGGTTTTTGATTATTTCAATCGGCTTATGACTTTATCTGCAATCTCAAGATAAATTTTTCCAAGCTTATGGTCTTCTTGGTAAATCGATGGCGCAAAGTCATCATCGTTCCAGTCAGGCTGATCGAGCGGAAGCCGGCCAAGCACTTCCGTATTCAGTTCTTCGGCTAATTTATCACCGCCGCCGCGGCCGAATACGTACTCTTTCTCACCTGTCTTCTTGCTTTCAAAATACGCCATGTTTTCAATAACGCCAAGTACCTCGTGGGCAGTCTTCAATGCCATTGCCCCGGCGCGTGCCGCAACGAACGCAGCAGTTGGGTGCGGTGTTGTCACAATAATTTCCTTACAGGAAGGCAGCATGCTGTGTACATCGAGTGCAACGTCCCCTGTTCCTGGCGGTAAATCTAATAGTAAATAATCAAGATCGTCCCATTCTACTTCACTAAAGAAGCTGTTCAGCATTTTTCCGAGCATCGGGCCGCGCCAAATGATTGGTGAGTTATCCTCGACAAAGAAGCCCATAGAGATCACCTGAACACCAAAACGCTCAACAGGGATAATCTTTTCGCCACGGACAACAGGACGCTTGGTGATTCCCATCATATCCGGAACACTGAAACCATAAATATCGGCATCAATCAGACCGACTTTCTTTCCAAGGCGGGCAAGCGCAACGGCAAGGTTCACAGATACGGTTGATTTACCGACGCCGCCTTTACCGCTGGCGATGGCGATAAATGTAGTGGTATTAGAAGTAAGCAAATTTTTCTCTTGTTCCGGCTCGGCATGGCGATGTGCCGCCAATACTTCATCCGGAAGCTGGCCGAAACGAATGCCCACAGATGCCGCACCTGCTTCTTTCAATAAATTGACGATTTGCGTTTGCAGCTGCAATTGCTCGCTTGTCCCGGTTCTGGCAATTGCCACCTTAACGCTTACATGATTCTTTTCCTCTTTGATTTTTATTTCCTCAATGGCATCTAATTCAGCCAAGCTTTTATGTAAAAATGGATCGTTAAGGCTGCCTAAAACCTCACGTACTCTTGCCTCTGTTAACATGTATAAACACACCTCGCTAAATGAATTCGTTTCCATCTCTCAGTATATCATAATCAGACATGTAAACTGTTATTTCTATCACACATTATTCATGTTAATAAGCAGAAAAAGGAAGTGGGCCCCCAGCTCCTCTTCCCTAATCTGTTTCCTTTAATTCCCTTTCATTCGTAAAATAACGGATGACCCCCTCATAAATCGAAGCCGCCACTTTTTCTTGATAATCTTCCTTCTTTAATTTAGCTTTTTCTGCAGGGTTAGAAAGAAAGCCTACCTCGACCAGAACGCCTGGCCTTTTTGCATGTTTCAGAATATAGACGGAATTGATGGGCTTTGCTTTTCGTGTTGTATTCTCCAGGTTTCGGCGCAGCTCCTCCTGAATAAACTTGGCCGCCCGGGCATTTTCCTTATGATGGGGTGCGTAAAAGGTCTGAGCGCCGCTCCATCTTGGCGACGGGATCGCATTTAAATGGATACTGACAAAGAAATCATTATCCGTTCCATTGATCATTTTTAAGCGTTTTTTCAAATCTTCTACTTTTCTTCTGCTGTAACCCCTTGTTCCAGGGTCCGCCAAATCGGTATCGGTGGTCCTGGTCATCACGACTAGGGCCCCTTGCTGCTGCAGGTAGTCCCTAACTTTTAAAGTAATATCCAAGGCGATGTCCTTTTCAAGCGTTTCACCGGTTCCGGCTCCGCCATCGGGGCCGCCATGACCGGCATCAAGCAGAATTATTTTACCGGATAACGGAAGATTCCAAGTCTCCTTCTCATCGGTAAAGTCAATCTGAAGTATGAAAAACAATGCCAAAAGTCCCACCGCAAACGCGATGATTTTTATCCTCTTGATTGTCAACCAAATCATTCCTTCCCGCTCGTCCCTTGTTCAATAATTTATATGGGACAAGACAGGAGTTTAGAACTTAGATTTAGTGCAATCGGAGCTTGTGGCGGCGCTGTCCTTTTTCGAAACCTTCCCGCCACCAGACATGGACATATTGCTCACATAAATAGTAAAGCGATTCACTCATGACACCTTCGTCGCCGCTCCCCCAGTAAAGCAGAAAGTTGAAAAGCGTATCAACCAAATGCTTTTCTTCACGAAAACATCGTGCCCTTACGGCTTCCATAGCCTCGCCATAATAGCCAAATTTGCTGAATTTGGCTCCCAGCAAATAGGCCTCAAGGGCTACATCATAACAAGCCTCCTCCACCCCGGAATTCATGATCAAACTGGAGGTGATTCTGGTCGAACCGAAATATTGCCTTACTCTTTCTTTTAATGTATTTATTGAAAGCTCCTTCAGAACGGATCGCTCATATTTAATCTGTTTTTCACGTCGTTTTTCTTTAAAGGTCGTAATCACTGTCACTTCTTTTCACCTCTTAGAACTATTCTTTAACTGCGGTTCCTAAGACATGCAAAAGACACTGCCGTTTTCCATTGCCAATTTTTTATCCATTTAATAAAGGTCGCTTTCTGCCTTGATTGAATACTTCTCCAACCATATACCACACTAATGATAAAGGCATTTTTTTACGAAAGGATTTTTATCTATGAAGAACCTTATTTTGCTTTTCTCCATTTTGCTGTTCATAACTTTAGCGCCTGCGTCCACCGCTGCCAATACCCAAAGTAACACCCAAGGGCCATATTTACTGATGACGCGGGAGGAATTTAATAATTGGTTATTTAGTCAAACCTTCACCAGAAAAATAAACAAAATTCAACACCACCATACCTGGCTGCCTTCCTATAAACAGTTTTACGGCCATAACCACCTGCAAATGTTAAAGAGCATGGAGAATTTTCATGTTTCAAAAATGGGCTGGAAAAATATTGCCCAAAACCTGACGATTTTTCCGGATGGAAAAGTGGCTGTGTGCCGGCCATTTAATGTTGAGCCAGAGGGATCGATTGGAGCAATAGCTAACTCGGGCTCGATTATGATAGAGAATGTAGGGAATTTCGATAGCGGACATGATGTGATGACGGCCGAACAAAAAGAATCGATTGTCTACGTCACAGCCGCCCTTAACATTAAATTCGGTCTCACTCCCTCAATTGATACGATTACTTATCATCATTGGTGGGATTTGAAGACAGGCGAAAGAGTATTGGACAATGCACCAAGCTATAATGTGAAATCATGCCCTGGCACCAATTTCTTCGGCGGCAATTCCACCACCAGTGCAAAAACTCATTTTTACCCGCTGGTGTCGAAAAAAATGCAGGAAATTGCAGAATCGATGCGTTAATTCCTTGATCATCCAAGGTATTGCCTTAATATTTATACTTTATCTTTTCGCTTGCATATGAGCATCGAATGATTGTTTTTCAAACTAAAATGGTAGAATATGTTTCGGAGGTGATAAAACTTGAACATTGTGACTATCGTAGGAAGTCTCAGAAAAGAGTCTTTTAATTTGAAGCTGGCAAAAACAATGGAAGAACGGTATCAGGGGAAATTCAATATAAAAATGCTTGATATCCGTAACCTGCCTTATTTTGACCAAGATGAAGAAAATGACCCGCCACAAGCGGTAAAGGAATTTAAACAGGAAATTGCCAATGCTGACGGGGTAATCATTATTACACCGGAGTACAATTGGTCCATTCCTGGCGTGTTAAAGAACGCGTTGGATTGGGCTTCCCGGGTGGACAAGGTATTCATCGGGAAACCGGTAATGGCTCTTGGCGCAACACCGGGAATGCTCGGAACTGTCCGGGCCCAAATGCACCTGCGTGAAATTCTAGCATCGCCTGGCATGCAGGCCAAAATTCTTCCACCGGGAGGAAATGAGGTCCTGATTAATTTCGTCAATCAGAAGATTGATGAACAAGGCCAGTTGGTGGATGAAGGAACACTCAGTTTCTTGGATAGCAAAGTGGAAGCATTTATTGACTTTGTGAAAACAGTCTAATCATTATAGTAAAAAATTTTAACCGAGTTTAAAAAACAGGGTTGCCTACGGCAATCCTGTTTTCGTTCCATGCGTTATATAAGGAATGACCGGTTTGATAAATTCCTCAGGGGAAATTGTGCGACTGCTTCTTCTCCACTCTACAGAAGCCCCATATAGTCCCCAACTCAGCATGACCGCAGCGGTATTCAGGGCTTGCTTATTTTCTGATGGTCGCTGATTCAAAAGCATTTTATAAAAAATAATCTCGAGCTGTTCCCTAATAATACGAGCAATGGTGTCTTCATATCCTCGATGGCAGCGGTTAGATAATGACGTTTGAAAATTGGTTATCGCACCGAAAATACTCACAAAGGTTCCTTCATTCAGTTCTCCCTTTTCGTAAGAATCACCATTCAGATTGATTAACAGGACTTCCGATAATACCTTCTCCAATAAGTCATAAATATCTTCAAAATGATAATAGAAAGTTGCTCGATTAATCATCGCTTCTGTGGTTATATCCTTAATGGTGATATCCTTGAATTCCTTTTTACCTGAGAGTTCAATGAAAGAATCCATAATTAATTTGCGAGTCCTCAGGATGCGGGGATCGGTTTTTGTATGCGTCATGTGATTCTCCCTCCTACTTTTTCAACAATTTTTCCATAGTGTTGGATAAACGACAAAATCGATGATCTATTGGTATTGCTTTGTTTCATTATGTTATAGGATACAAATATAAAGCAAACGCGATGCCTCGCTAAACAACTTTTGAAAGGGGACTAATAAATTGGCTGATAAAAATAATATGATTTGTGACTTAGAAACGGGAGTTTGTGGGGTAGCTGGAGAAGACAAGATGGAGTTTTTTGACTTGAATCAACCAAAGAAAACAATTGATGTTTATTATGTGACAGACCCGATTTGCTCACATTGCTGGGCACTCGAGCCCGTCCTTCGCCGTTTTATCGTGCAGTATGGCCACTATTTTAACTTCCATACCATAATGGGAGGATTGCTTGAAAAATGGGGAGACGGACCGGTGGATCCCGCAAACGGAATTAATGGACCGGCGGACGTGGCTGGACACTGGAGAGAAGTGGGCGAATACTCGAGGATGCCAATTGATGGGTCACTGATGATCGACAATCCTGTTCAATCCTCTTACCCGCCTTCACGGGTATATAAAATGATCCAAAAACATCATAATGATGCATTGGCCAATGAATACTTGCGGCGTGCTCGGGAAGAGCTGTTTGCCTTCAACCGGAATATTGCCGACAAATCCGAGATGATGGATATCGTCAACAAGCTGGGCCTTGATGGAGAAACCATTGTCAATGAAGCAGAACAGCTGGCCGGACAGCAATTGTTAAATGAAGATTTTGGTCTTGCCAGAAGCCTAGGCGTCAGAGGATTTCCATCAATTATCATGGTTAATGAAGAAAAGAAAGGCGTAAAGATCGTTGGCGGCCGCCCGTTTAGTTATTATGTTTCCGGGTTATCTCAAATTTTAAACGGAGAAGAGCCCCAACCAAGAGCGCTGCCTTCCATTTCCAACCTGCTTGAAAAAGAAAAACTTCTATTTTCTAAGGAAATTGAAGAGATGTATAATCTTGAACAATCAGAAATCAGTGCCTTTATCCAGAAAGAATTAACTTCAGGCACTTATGAAGAAAAGGAGCTTCTTGGAGAAAAATATTTTGTGCTAAACAAATAATATGTAAAAAGTTGGTCCCTGGCATTTGCAGGGACCCATTTCATTTTTTAAATGGCACTAAAGTGTCCCTGACTCCAACTTAAATCCTTCCACGACGACCTCTTCATCGACCTCCAGCAACAGGCAACGTTTTCCTTCATACGTAATATATTTTACGTATTTCAAGTCTGTTGGGCTGATGGTGACATCGGCCACCTTCGTGCTGATTTTAATCGATTTCGGGACTAAATTGCTTGCTTTGAATTCATGCTTTTCATCAGCGATGACACTTTTGAAGGCATGCTCCACTTTGGCTGTATCGACATTTTCGACGCCGCTTACCGTCAGGATCCGTTCAACATCACGATAATCCAGCGTCGGGATTTCGCTTTCTTCCTTTTCTTCATTCTCCTGCAGCACCTTGTCGATTTCCTCATAAACATTGGAGATGACTCTAGAATCCACTTCGTCCCCGATGACTTCTTTTAAAATCAAATCGAAGCTGTCTTTATCATCCTGGGCCGTCATGATGTCTTCGCAATTTAGCACCTCTTCAATAAATCGAAAATCAGGCTGATTCGCCTTGCCGGCACAATAGAGAATATGGTTGACATCAGCAGCATTGTCATTAAAAGTTGGGAACAAAAAGCCTGACAGCGGCGAATCCATATTAATAATCGGATCGACGACATGATAGGACTTGAACTCTTTTTCAATATAATCAAACATGAGTGCTTTTTTCGGCTGGTCGGTTTTATTGAGACTGCACAGGATGATTTGGCTGGAATAAACCTCATCATCCCCGCCTTCTTCAGATTCTAGATTTCGCTTCTTTGTCGCTTTTCGGTATTCAGCTCGAATAAAAGTGACAACTGTATCAAATTCATAAGCAGTGTTGGCAAACATTTTACTGACTATTTCAATCATGTTATCCTGCCAATCGGAAGAATCAGACTGCAATCCCTCGAAAAGGATGGATTGTGTGCTGTAATCGACATCCCGTTTGAATTTCAGCTCAAACAACTTGGCATCGAGGTTGCCCGTTAACACTTTTTTAAAATTAACGAGAAACAATTCTTGTGTCTCCTGTTCCAGCATTTGAAACGGCTGGCACACCTGGTGATAAATTTCACCGGATTCTTTTTGGACATAAACATTGAAGATCTCACGAATGTTCATCTTATAATTATCTAATTTAAATTCCTTGCGAATATTGGCAATGTCTTTTTTATTCATGCTCTCAACTCCCATCCTTGATTATACTGTTCCAACAAGAAAATAGTAATACTTAAAAAACACAAAAAAGACCCTTTACTTTAACGAGTAAGGGTGTTTTTTAGCGATTAAATGATGGAGATTAGGCATTTTTTCTATTGTCAAACTTCGCTCTCAACCGCTTGATATCCTCTCGCGGCGGAAACCCGAACATCCGCGAATATTCACGGCTGAACTGCGATGGGCTTTCATAGCCTACCCGGAATGCGACATCGGCGGCATCTGTTGACTCGAGTAACAACAAGCGCCGGGCTTCCTGCAATCGCAGCTGTTTTTGAAATTGAATCGGACTCATTGCCGTTACCTCTTTAAAGTAACGGTGCAGCGAAGAAACACTCATGTTTGCCACTTCCGCCAGTTCCTCAATCCGAAACGATTTATTATAGTTAGTAGTGATTTTTTCTATTACGTCCCTGATTTGATTGGTACTGCTTCCTTCTATCGCAATTTGTTTCAGTGTATCCCCATGCTGCCCCTGCAGAATTCTATAAAGAATTTCCTTCGTGAATAGGGGAGCGAGCACCGGTATGTCTTTCGGATTGTCCAACAGATTGATCAGCCTTGTTACCGCATCCAACAAAGATGATTCGATTTGGGTAACAAACATGCCCCGCTTCGCATTGTTTTTCCGCCCAACTTCAAGTTTAGATTCATCGATAACCTCCAAAATTTGACTTGGGGCAAATTCAAGCTTGAGCGCCAAATAGGGTGCGTAAGAAGTAGCCTTCATAATTTGGCCCGTAACCGGTAGGTCAACAGAAGCGACAAAGTAATCTCCAGGACCGTACCGAAAGCGCTCCTGCCCAAGCAGCACTTCCTTCAAACCTTGGACGACAATGCAAAAACAAGGCTTGTAAACACCATGAATCGGTTCAGAGACTTCAGAATGACGAATCAAAAATAAAGATGAAATGGAGGTCTCGTGTACACCTTCCCCATCAGAAAAACGTTCAATGAGTTTGGCCAGTTCATCATGCTGCTTAAAGATTTGTTCAGACATAAGGTCACCAGTCCCTTTTTTCGATAATAGAGTCATTATAATGAAAAATCATCGATTGTGTAAGTGGCTGTGAGAGTATTAGGCAAACATTTGCCATGAATGAGCTAACGGTTTCTTTTAATTTCATCCATAATGGAAATATATATTTGGAAAGTGGGGTCTTATCATATGGAATATGCAAAACTAGGCAATACCGGTATGGATGTATCAAGACTTTGCCTCGGCTGCATGGGCTTTGGTGATGCGAAACGCTGGGTTCATGAATGGGTGCTTGATGAGGAAAACAGTCGTCCAATCATTAAAAAAGCCCTTGAGCTTGGTATCAATTTTTTTGATACAGCTAATGTATATTCACTCGGAACAAGCGAGGAATACCTTGGACGGGCGCTAAAGGATTATGCCAATCGTGATGAAATTGTGATTGCCACAAAGGTGCATGGCCAGATGCATGAAGGGCCAAATGGCGGCGGCCTGTCCCGAAAGCACATCATGAGCCAAATAGACCAGAGTCTTAAGAGACTCGGAACCGATTATGTTGATCTATATATCATCCACCGCTGGGATTACAATACCCCGATTGAAGAAACAATGGAAGCGATGCATGATATCGTGAAGGCGGGGAAAGCAAGGTACATCGGGGCCTCTGCGATGTATGCCTGGCAGTTTCAAAAGGCATTGCATGTCGCTGAGAAACATGGCTGGACAAAATTTGTATCCATGCAAAACCATTACAACCTCATCTACCGCGAAGAGGAGCGGGAGATGCTGCCGCTTTGCACGGAGGAAAAAATTGCGGTGACTTCATATAGCCCCCTTGCCTCAGGAAGATTGACCCGTGATTGGTCAGAAACAACGCATCGTTCCGAAACCGATATGGTTCAGAGGTCCAAGTATGATGCGACGGCAGATGCCGATCGATTGGTCGTCGAACGGGTTGCCTCACTAGCCGAAAAATATGGAGTTCCCCGCGTCCATATCGCCCTTGCCTGGCTGCTGAGTAAAGAGCCAGTAACATCACCGATTATCGGGGCGCAGAAAATTTCTCATCTCGAAAATGCGGTAGGTGCACTATCAATCAAGTTAACACCTGAAGAAATGGCCTTCTTGGAAGAACCATATGTGCCGCATCCAATCGTTGGCCATAAATAAATTACTTCATTAGAACGAGCGGTGTGTGCATACACTGCTCTATTGTTAGATTCAATACTCTGTCAAGCCTAGAATTTTGGAGTGGTGGACATGGCTAATTTCCATAATAAGATTTTTATTAGTACGACCAATAAAGACAAAGGCGATCGTACATCCGAAACTACCTTTTACTTTAAGCAAAATAAAAATATAGTTAAAGCAACATATAATGGCAGAAATATCGTATATGGTGAGCTCATTGGTATGTTTAATGACCAAGGCGTCCTAAATGCGGCTTTCAACCAGCTAAATGCAGCTTCGCAGTTTGTTGGGGGTACCTGCATCCTCAGACCTATGGAAAGAACATTACGTGGGGTATGGACCTATGTAGGAGAAAATACAGTAGAAAAAGAACTAATTCTTGAAGAGCTATAGAGAGTTCAGGTAAAGGGAGAGGCATCCTATGAAAAAACTAATTGCACTTGATTTGGACGGTACTACTTTAAATTCAAAAAAAGAGATCAGTGAAGAAAACATCCGGGCTATTAAAAAGGCGCAGGAGCGAGGGCATATTGTGATGGCGTTATCTGGCCGTGGGCCTGAATCGGTTAATGCCGAGCTGGACAAATACGGCTTGAGCTGCCCTGTTGGCGCCAATAATGGTACGGCTTTGTATGTGGATGGAAAATTGATAGAGTTAACTACTTTGTCCCTAACTCAAAGCCAAAGAATCGCCTTAGAGTTGGAAAAGGAATATATGCCTTATAAAATCTGTACCGACAAAATTACCTTTGCCCATCAGCATTGGCTGGAACGATTTGAGAAAGTTTTATCATCGGGCCTTGTTCCGGAAGAATACTACACTCATAAAGATTATAAAATGTTCACTACTCCTCCTCATGTATATGGACAGCCCATTTTTAATCAATTTGAGGAAGTCCTTACAGAAGATTCTACTGTGCTAAAGTTTCTTATTTTGGGGCTTGAACCCGAGCAAAAAGGACGGTTGCAGACTAATATGGAAGCCATTGAGGAAATTACCATTGCTTCCTCTTCCCCTTTTAATCTGGAGGTCACACATATGAATGGCCACAAAGGGAATGGTTTAAAAGCAATGGCGCGCCACTTTGGCATTCCGCTTGAAGATACGGTTGCCATTGGTGATGAAAGAAATGACATTCCGATGTTTCATGCTGCAGGACTATCGATTGCCATGGAAAATGCTGAAGAAGAAGTCAAAAAACATGCCGATATTGTGACGTTAACAAATGATGAACATGGCGTAGCTTATGCTTTTGAACATTATATTTTTAATAACTAGGCCCTTTTTTCCTATCAACAAAAAGGACCCTAACCATTCGGTTTAGGGTCCTTCATTCAATGCCATTTTACATTTAAACTTATAGTCTCGTGTCCCACTTATCGCACCAGACATTTTCGTTTGGTGTTCCTTGGAACTCGGATTCCCCCATGATTTTATCAACAACAGCCTTGATGGTGATTTCATCATCGTTATAAGCATTGATGTAAGCCTTCACCATTGGGACATCCGTTAAATGAGTTGTGAAGTTTAATGATACGAATACTGTTGGCACCTCGTATACATACCAAGGCACTTCGTTACTCATCGCTGTTTTCCACTGGATTCGGTAATTGTTTTGTGCACCATAGCCAATAACATTAGCAAAAACCAATGCCGCATCTACTTCTTCACGATATTTTAACGTAGGGCCTTTAATACGTGTAGTACCATCGTTCACTGTTACTTCGAATCCGCGGCTTTCCAATTCAGCAACAATATTATCGAGTGTTTTTGAACCTGCTTCGTAAATGCCGCCCTTTTCCCCTTCTAGGTAGTAAAGACGGATGCGCTTATGGGTTTCCGGACGAATCGGAAGTTGATCCAATGTATTTTTCACTAATGTGATGCCTTTATCAGCCGCTCTCTTGGCACGTTCAATATGGTCCTCGCTTCCGACTACTTTTAAGTCCTCTCTGGTACGAAGCAAATTGCCTTCTTTTTGTGCTTTGTGCAGGCCGATTGCCGCTTTAAGGCCGAGGATTCTTTCAAGGGCATCCTGAAGGCGCTCTTCCTTAATCACACCATTTTTATAGCCATTAAGCATGAAATTGAAATCTTCATCAATGTTATTAAAGAATAAGAACATATCGCAGCCGGCAGCAATGGCTTGTGGAACATAGTCTTCACGGCGCATCGCTGCAGTCATTCCCAGCATATGAGTAGCATCTGTAAGAACTAAGCCATTGAAGCCTAATTTATCTTTTAATAAACCATTGATTAATTCAGGAGCTAAAGTTGCCGGTAATACATCACGATCTTCTAAGCCAGGAACCAATTGTTTTTGGTACTCTGCCAAGGCAATATGACCAGCCATTATTGAATGAACGCCATTTTCGATATGGTTGCGGTATACTTGACCGAAGGATTCCTCCCACTCATCAACACTCAGTTCGTTCACGCCCATTACCAAGTGCTGATCGCGCTCTTCTGTACCATCGCCAGGCCAGTGTTTAATGCAAACACCTATATTACTTTCAGTTAATCCTTTGATATAGGCATTTGTATGCTTGATGACTGTTTCGGCATTTGTGCCATATGCACGCGTATTAACGATCGTGTTTCTCCAGTTTTTAAGGATATCGACACAAGGGTCAAAGTTCCAGTTCACTCCGATTGCATGCTCTTCGCGGCCGCTTACGTAACCGGCATCAAAAGAAACTTGCTCGTCCCCCGAAGCTTCACACATAGCCGCTTTGGCTACATATGTGCCGTCATTCATCGCGCCGTTTCCGCCAGAGTCACAGTTTGCCGCAACCAATAACGGAACTTTCGTGTTGGACTGTAATTCATTAATTAAATCCTGTACCTGCTCGGCAGTGCCACCTTGATAACGGGCGCCGCCAATATGGTATTTTTTTAGGATTTCCGTGTTTGTTAATTTATTTCCGCTGAATTGGTCTCCACCAAAGAAAAACAGGTTAATGAATAATTGGCCGATTTTTTCTTCAACTGACATTCCCGCAATCGTATCTTTTACCCAATTAACATCTTCATCAGATAAATTGTATGGTTTCGCTTTTAAATCTACTTTTGGCATCGGAACATTTGTTGCCGCAATTTTGCGGTCCATCGTCAGTCCTCCTTAAAATTACTTCAAGTTATCATTAAATTCATTGATCAATTTTTGCTGATAATCGCCTGCAAAGCTTCCATCAATGAATTTTCCTAAAGCTTCATTTCTGAAACGGTCCCAAGAAAATTTCTCTTTGCCGACCAAGATTGGATAATATAAAACTCCATTCTTTTGTGCAGCATCTAGATCTCCTGGGGCATCGCCAACCATTAATACATGGGTGTTATCGAAGCCGGACTTTTTTAATTGCTCAATGCAATAAGCTTTTGTGCCCGCTTCCTGCCCAAGCATGACGTCAACATGCACAGAAAGTTCATGTCTTGTCCATTCATCTAATACGGCCGCTCCATTTGCTGAAGAAACAATCGCAACATCGGCAACTTCCTTGGCTGCCTTTAATCCCTCTTTAGCACCTTCAACCGGCTTGTCGTTGCCAGCCAGTTTTTCTTCAATGGTGCGGTTGACGGCATGACTCCATTGGAGCGCTTTCTTCAACCCTGCATCGTCAGTTTCCGCGATTGCTCTTTCAAGAGATGGATTTGAAAGCTCATTTGTCGTTTCCGTCCATTTTTTAAAAGAAGAGATATCCGGCATCTCAATACCTTCCGCCTCAAGTGCTGCAAAGGTAGTTACAACGCCTTTGAAACGGTTGATTCCTCTTGTTTTGGTATAAAGATTGATATCGTTCCATACGTTAAGAAAATGATCCTTAATATGTTCGAGATTCCAAACATTAACAGCCTCAGGACCAAACGCCACCTTATGTTTTACGTCCATCGTATCCATGGCACAGCCGTCTGAGTCTACACATACCAAAAAGTCCTTGGATTTCTGAAAATCTGTGATTTTATCTTTCATCTACTAAACACCTCTTTCATATCACTGCAATTTTTTAAAAAGAACATAAATGAAAGGTTGCCAATCCAACAACCGGACTAACAACCTTCATTCTGTTCGCAATCGTATTATTATACTCCTGTGTAAGAAGAGAATCCGCCATCGATTGGAAGAACAACGCCTGTAACAAAGCTTGCTGCCTCTTCGCTGGCTAAGAATAATACACCGCCGATAAGTTCTTCCGGCTCACCAAATCTTTCCATTGGAGTGCTGTTTAGGATTTTTCCAGTTCTTGCGGTTGGTGTACCGTCTTCATTAAATAATAACTTTTGATTTTGGGCAGTAACTAAGAATCCTGGTGCGATCGCATTGACACGAATGCCTGCTTTTGCAAAGTAAGTGGCACACCATTGTGTAAAGTTACTGATTGCTGCTTTTGCACCGCTGTATGCCGGAATTTTTGTTAATGGTGTATAGGCATTCATCGATGATACGTTGATAATGCAGCTTCCTTTTTTCTCAGTCATCGCTTTAGCAAATACCTGAGAAGGAAGTAATGTTCCTAAGAAGTTTAAGTCGAATACAAATCCAACACCTTTAGGATCTAGATCAAAGAATGTTTTCATTTCTGGATTCTTTTTCACTTCTTCTAAGTTAAAGAATTCATCATCAGTCGTTCCGCGCGGATTGTTTCCGCCTGCACCGTTAAGAAGGATATCGCAAGTTCCAAGTTCTTTTTCGACGATTTCTCTTGCTTTTTCAAGTGCTTCCCGATCCAATACGTTTGCAGCGACACCAATCGCTGTTCCGCCTGCTTCTTTAATTTCGTTTGCCACTTTGTCGGCAGGTTCTTGGTTTAAATCAAGAATGGCAACTTTTGCGCCGCATTCTGCCAATGCTTTGGCAAAATAAGAACCTAAAACTCCACCGCCTCCGGTTACAACGGCTACTTTTCCTGATAAATCTACTTTAAATGGCACTGTCATATTGTGTGATCCCCCTTATCAGATTCGCTTATTTGCGATTACGATTCTTGTTTTCTGCTTCCCATAAGCCGTACAAATAGGTAGCTCCTAAAGCACGGTCATATAATCCATAACCTGGCTTCCCAGTTTCGCCCCAAACCATTCTTCCGTGGTCAGGACGGATGGGACCATCATATTCAAAGTCCTTCATCGCACGAATGACTTCATACATATCAACAGAACCGTATTTAGATGGATGCGCTGACTCTTCGAACGACATTCCGCCAGTAAGTTTAACGTTACGAGCATGAACGAAGTTTACACGGCCTTTTTGGCCGAAGTAACGGAGCATTTCAGGGAAATCATTTTCCGGATGTGAACCAAGAGATCCGCTGCACATCGTTAAGCCGTTATACGGGCTGTCATACAGGTTAACAAATCTTTCAAGATTTTCTTTGTTAGTGATGATGCGCGGCAAGCCAAAGATATCAAATGGCGGATCATCTGGGTGGATGGCCATTTTTACGCCTGCTTCTTCTGCAACAGGAATAATTTCTTTAATGAAATATTCGAGGTTTTCCCAAAGCTTTTCATGGTCTACATTTTTGTAATGATCAAATAATACTTGTAAATCTTCTTTTTTATAGCTAGAATCCCATCCTGGAAGGGAAAGTTCGCCAGTTAGAGGGTCCATTTTCTTGGCAACCTCTTCTTCAAAAATAAGAGCGGTTGAACCGTCTGGAAGGCGGTATTCCAAATCTGTACGGGTCCAGTCAAAGATTGGCATAAAGTTGTAGCAAACAACCGGGATACCGGCTTTACCAAGATTGCGGATCGTTTCTTTGTAATTCTCAATATACTTATCACGAGTCGGCAAGCCGATTTTGATGTCCTCATGTACTGGAACACTTTCGATTACTGAGATGTACAATCCAGCCGCTTCTACCGTGCTTTTTAACTCTTCAATTTTATCCATTGGCCATGCTTCCCCAACTGGGATATCATAAATGGCAGTTACAATCCCCTCCATCGCCGGAATTTGACGAATGTATTCCAATGGAATGGAATCTGTTTTTCCGTACCAACGAAAACTCATTTTCATATTTAAAGCGCCTCCTTATTTAAACTTCTATGCTAAAATATTTTTTTGCATTGTTGTAGCAAATATTCTCAATCAGCTTTTTCAGCAGTGCTTCGTCATTTGGAACCTCGCCGTCCTCAACCCATTCCCCAACCAAATTACATAGAATTCGGCGGAAATATTCATGGCGGCTATAGGAAATGAAGCTGCGTGAATCAGTCAGCATCCCAACAAAATGCATTAACAAACCTTGGTCGGCCAAGGCATTCATTTGGCGGATCATGCCTTGTTTTGTATCATTAAACCACCAGCCTGAACCTAACTGAATCTTGCCTTGTACTCCTGCTTCCGTTTGGAAGTTGGCTAATGTACTGCCAACCAACTCATTGTGAATCGGATTCAGGTTATAAAGGATGGTTTTTGGCAATCCATCGACTTCATCGAATGCAGCAAGCAGTGCATTTAGCGGTACAGCTACTTCCCCTTGATCACTGATGGAATCATATCCTGCATCCGGGCCGAGCTTGCCAAACATTTTTGTATTGTTATTACGAATCGCGCCAAAATGGATTTGCATCGCCCAATCAAGCTCTTTGTAGCATTTTGCAAGATGGATGAGTACAGCCGTCTTGAATTTATTCTCATCCTCCGTGCTGACAGTCTGGCCATTTCGTCCAGCTTGAAAAATCGCGTCCAATTCATTTTTTTCAAATGATGCAAATGGGATTTCAGATAAACCGTGGTCCGATATCCGCCCACCTTTTTCATGAAAGTATTCAACTCTTTCTTCAAGAGCGGATAAATAATCTTCAAACGAAGAGATCTTTTTGCCGATTACCTCTTCCAGTTTCCCGACAAACCCAGTGAACGTATCCTTATTGATTTCGACACCTTTGTCCGGGCGGTAAGTAGGAAGAACCTTTACCGGAAAGTCCTTCAATCCTTTAATTTGTTCATGGTAATGTAAATCATCGGTCGGATCATCTGTTGTACAGATGACTTTGACATTGGATCGTTTGATTAAGCCTTGAACGGAATAATCATCCTGCTGCAATAAAGCATTACACTGCTCCCAAATCCGTTCCCAAGTATCTTCATTCAGCAGTTCTTCAATCCCAAAGTATTTTTTCAATTCTAGGTGCGTCCAATGGTACAATGGGTTACCCAAGGTATTTGGAACCGTTTTAGCCCATGCTTCAAACTTCTCCTTGTCACTGGCATCGCCAGTGATAAAGCGCTCATCGATGCCGTTTGCCCGCATGCCCCGCCATTTATAGTGGTCGCCCTCCAGCCATAGCTCGGTTATTGTGTTAAACTTGCGGTTTTCGGCAATATCCTTTGGCGAGAGGTGGCAATGATAATCATAAATAGGCATATCCTTGGCATACTTGTGATACAAATCGACAGCCGTTTTATTTTTCAGCATAAAATTATCATGAATAAATGCTCCCACATGAAACACCCCTTCCTGTTTATATGTATTTTTAGCGATTAATCGAAAACGACCCGCTCATATATTTTTCAACATCGGAGATTGGGATTAAATTGGCGTCCCCTTCGATTGTATGTTTCAGGGCAAAACAACCAGTGGCAAATTCAACTGCATCTTGCGGTTTATAATCACTAATTAATGAATAAATAATTCCTGCGGAGAAAGCGTCACCCGTTCCTACCCGGTCAACGATATCGACCTCAACCTCTGTTGATTGATACATTTGACTGCCGTCATATAAATATGCCTGCAATCGATTGCAATTAACAGACACGTGTTCCCTCTTCGTCAACGCCACATAGCGGATTCCAAACCGGTCACGAAGCTGCTCCATCACAGGTACATAATCTTCAGGAGACGGATTTTTCGGCAAGCGGTCCTTTATATCCTGCCCATCATCACCCAGAAGAGCCAACGGTTCAATTCCGATGCAGACATCAACGTACGGAATCAGCTCCGTCATTTTTACGCGGGCCTCTTCGAACGACCATAAGGCGCTACGGTAGTTAAGATCACAGCTCGTTGTTAACCCTTTTGCTTTTGCCGTTTCCAGCGCTTTCTTTGAAAGCTGAAATAACTCATCACTTAAAGCGGGTGTGATCCCGCTAATATGAAACCAATTCGCATCTGCAAAAATAGCATCGAAATCATATTCCTCGACCTTCGACAGCGCAAATGCAGAATTTTTTCGATCGTAATATACTTTGGAAGGCCTGATGGAAAAGCCTTTTTCGAAAAAATAAATCCCAAGCCGGTCGCCGCCGTGAAGGACATGTTCCGTGCTGACACCAAAGCGGTTTAATTGCTGCTCTGCACTGGTACCTAGCGCGCTTTGTGGCACTTTTGTTACAAAGGAACTGTTCAAACCAAATTTCGCCAATGAGACGGCAACGTTTGCTTCCCCGCCGCCATAAACGGCATCAAAAGACTGAGCTTGGACAATCTTTTGATAGTTGGGCGCTGACAAGCGGAGCATGATTTCTCCAAGGGTTACCACTTTTTTCATGTTTATTCCGCCTTAATCGAGGCCAGTTTATCCATAAAGGAACGGGCTACTGTTTGAACTGAACTATAGTCGCCACCTGCAACACCTTTGGTTAACGCACTGCCAATTCCTACAGCAAAGGCGCCGTTTTTCACCCATTTGTCAAGATTATCAAGGCTGACGCCGCCCGATGGCATTAGTTCAACATGTGGAATTGGTCCTTTTACATCCTTAATGTACCCAGGTCCTAACAGACTCCCTGGGAATAGCTTTACTACATCTACTCCATATGAGAGAGCGTTCATAATTTCCGTTACAGAACCGCAGCCAGGTAAATAAGGGGTGGCATAACGATTGCACATCGTTGCGATCGCCCCATCAAAATGCGGGCTAACGATATAACGCGCACCCTTCATGATGGCAATTCTAGCTGTTTCAGCATCTAACACTGTCCCTGCTCCGACAATCATTTGACTGTCGCCAGATCGCACCAGTTCAGCAATTGCCTCTTCAGCTCCTGGTGTTGAGAATGTCACTTCAAGTGAGCGAATGCCGCCTTGGAAGGCCTGCTTGGAAATTTCAACAGCATCCTCTTTATTTTTTCCACGAATAACCGCAACTAAATAACCTTTGTGCATTTCGTTAAGTACTTCGTATTTTTGCAACATCTACTATCACCTTGCCCATAATAAATTACGAACCTTTACATCGGTTCAATGGCTGGCTTTACACAAAGTTCTTTGCCAGCTGAAACCGTGTACATTCAAACAAACACTAATAGGATGTAATAAAACTGCTAGAATATACATTCCAAGCGTCTTTTCCATCCTTGCACAACTTGTATACTTGTATACTAGCACACTCTGGGTAAATTTTTCAATGATAAAATGCTTTATTCACAAAAAAGTATATAATTTTTTCGGCATAAAAAAAGTATCCCTATCTACTATAGGAATACTGGATTTTGGTCAACCATTTCAAAATATTTTATATAAGGACTGCCTTCTTTAAATAAATCGTCCCAATGCTTCATTGGTTCAACGATATGCTGTCTCACTATTTCTTCTACTGCATCACAATCTTTCGTTTCAAGGATTTCAATAATTTTTGCATGCTGGGCAATCGGTTCATCGAAATTATGCTGCATTTCCGATAGTAGCCTGATCCGGTTATAATGTGTACTGATCCTCATAATGGCGGTCCAGATATTTTCATTTTTTTTGCCTTCAAAAATAATCCTGTGAAACTCTTTATCTAATTTATGAAACTCTCTCTCTTTACCTTTACAGCCGATTAAATCCTCCTGCAGCGCCAGATTCTTTTTCAAATCGAATAAATTGGCCTTTGGGAATTGTTCGCACGAGAGCTTTAAGATTTCTTTTTCTAACGTATAACGCATAAAAGAGGCTTCTTTAATCAATTGCGGCTTAATTTTTGAAATATAGGTCCCTACCTGTGGTATTACCTCTACTAAGTGCTCCTCCCGCAATTTGCCTAAAACTTCTCTGATTGGCGTACGTGATATCTGTAATGCCGCCGCCAATTCTATTTCACTTATAGCCTGTCCTGGTTCTAATTCCAATGACATAATCGAATCTTTGATGATTCTATAAGCAAATTCTTTATTGTTTTCACCAGGCAGCTTTGACGATATTGTCACCATACTTTGGTACACTCCCTATTGGTTACCCCTTCAATTGAACAAATCTATACCCATAATACCATTTGTGACAGCATTCACACAATATAATGCGAAAAGAAGAAGATAGTTAACACGCGATTAACTATCTTTTTTATGAATTATGCTGTTTTTCCAGACACAGCAGCTTGTCTCTTTTCAGATAAATCAGCAGCAAGTTGTTCTGTACGTTTTTTGTTTAAAGGATATAGGAATGTAATGATTACAAATACACTCAAAAATACGATTGCAGGGATGAGCGTACCAACCATATGGATTCCACGAAGCGTTTCAGCTGTTTGTACTTCGAGTTGAGAGTTGTACCCAACAGCTGCAATGGCTGCAGCACCGACTCCTCCGGCAACAGCTTGTCCAATTTTACGTGCCATCGAATAGATCGCATAAATCGTGCCATCCTCACGCAACCCAGTTAAATATTCGTGATAATCAATAATATCAGTAACGAATGCCCAGATCACAAGGTTAAATGTACCATAACCAAGCATTGCAATAGCTAGGAGAGCAGTGAATTGCGTTGCACTTAAGTTCGGCAGCAGATATAAAGCTACATACACAAGACCTGCCACTAAAATACTTACAGATACCAATTCTTTTTTACCAAATTTTTTCACTAATTTATGAATGAATGGTGCCATTACAAATACAGCTGCAGATTGTATTAGACCGACAAAACTTAAAGCTTTAGCGGTTCCAAAGTAATCTTTAAACAAGTAAACGTTCACCGCACCAATCAACATCAGGTTTACCATGAAAATTAGCGAAGCGGCAAGGAAGAAAATTAATGGTTTGTTTTTGGCAATACCTTTTAGTGTTGCGCCTTTTTTAACTTTAGACTTAGCTTTTTCATTCACAACAATGCGCTCAGTAGTCATTCTATAACAAGCAATGTAACATGCAATTGCCAATAGGCCAAAAATAAGTGCTGCCATGAAAAAGCGGCTTGGAACTGCTTTGTTGTCTACAAACAGAATGATAGGTCCGACAACATTTATGACTAATCCTGCCAATTGTGACCCGACTGTTCTCCAAGAAGATAAGGCTGTACGCTCTACAGGATCAGCTGACATAACAGACGCCATTGATCCGTAAGGGATGTTAACCGTACTATATAATGTTCCCCAAACAATATAGGTCACGTAAGCATAAGCTAAATAAAACCCATGTGACATTCCTGGAATATAGGCAAACATTAAAACACCAGTTATGACAAGCGGAAAGGACATTCTCAAAATCCATGGTCTAAATTTCCCGTTTTTCCCGGTCGTCCTAGTATCAATAAAACGACCCCATGCCATATCAGCAAACGCATCCCATAAACGTGCAACCACAAACAGTAGGCCTACAGCTTTAGGATTTAAATGCAGAACATCTGTATAAAATACCATTAAGAATGCTAATACAAGCATAAAGAAGAAATCGTTGCCAAAATCACCAAACAAATAACCAAACTTGTCTCTCGTACCAAAAGGACGTTTTTTTTCCATTTTTTTCACCCCAAAAGTTAGAATCACGATGTGTTAAAGCGATTTCATTTTGCTGAATAAATTTAGTAAACAAAGAAAATAGGGCATCTCAATCTATTCTTATACCCAAATCCTACCCTGCTTGTTCGATCTCTCTTTGTTAAAATTCCCAACAAGAAAATATTAAAAACAGTAATCATTTCAAATTCAGATCGACCAGGCTCTCTATAACAAGGTGGATATAAGATTTGTTCCCTCCTTTTCTTCGATATACTAGTATACTAGCATGCAGAAAAAGAGTTTGCAACAGGAAATTGTAACCGTTAACAAATTCGACGTTTTTTTTCTAAAATAACTTCCAAATGCATTTTCCACTTGATTTTTTAATAAAAGCTTTTTATAATTATTTGCTTTTTAAAAGAAGTAACCCCCAACACATTAGGCTGAGGGCTAATTTATTAGATACGAGTGTCAATAAAGCCGCAGAATGCATCAACAGGGCTATCGCCTTTAAACTCGGACTGTCCCATTAATTTGTCGACAAGCAGCTCTAGCGTTTGCTTCTTGCTGTCATACGTATTGATGTACGTTTTTACCTGTGGTACGTCTGCAAGATGATATGGGTATTGAACAGATACAAAAATAGTTGGCACTTCATGGATATAGAAGGGAATATCTGGTGTCCCTTTACTTGCTGGCCAAACGATTCTTTGTACGGTTCCCGGATTCACATTGGCGATATTAATAATCAGATCATAATGATCTGTTAAATCCGTAATTGGCCGCTTTTGCGCATATACGTTGGCTATGGCGGCGAATCTTTCTTCCTCTGGAAGTTTCATGATTTTCTCTTCCGTCGATTCCCAGACAGTAACTTCGAACCCTTTTGCTTCCAACAATTCTTTCATCATATCAACAGCTTTTTCTTTACTGCCAATCAATGCACCGAATCCGCCTTGTACACCTTTAACATCAACTAACAATACGCGCTTGTACTTTTCAGGAGTAACTGGCCAGATGTTTTGTTTATCTTTTACTAAAGTAATCGCTTGATCCGCTACTTCTTTGAACAATGCTTTATTTTCCGGAAGGCCGATTTTAGCTAGTGCTTCCTCTTTAGGTGGTAAAATTCCAGTTTTAGCTTTTTTATGAAGACCGAGCATTGCTTTCAAGCCTAAAATACGCTCTAAAGCTTCTTGCAGGCGGTCTTCCGTAATAGTTCCTTTTTTATAGCCATCCATCATGTACCCGAAATCCTCATCGGGATCATTAAAGAATAGGAATAGATCACATCCTGCCGCAATGGATGTTGGCAGTAGTTCACTTCTCTTCATGGCTCCTGTCAGCCCCAGCATGTGGCTGGCATCAGTTACAACTACTCCATTAAAACCTAATTTTCCGCGCAACAAATCGGTTGTGATTTCTTTAGAAAGAGTAGCTGGAAGCAGCTCTTCATCTTTCACATCAGGATTAAAATGTCTTTGATAGGCAGGCAAATGAATGTGTCCAGCCATGATGGACGGCAGGCCGGCATCGATTAAGCCTTGATATACTTTACCGAACGTCTTATCCCAATCCTCGGTTGATAGGCTGTTGACGCTGAAGGATAGATGCTGGTCGCGCTCATCAACACCATCCCCAGGCCAGTGTTTCGCAGCCGGAGCGATCCCGCTTTCTTGGATTCCTTTCATGTATGCGAGACTCATTTCAAGAACCAAATCTGGGTCAGAGCCAAATGAACGACTAGAAATGATGGGGTTGCGCCAGTTATAGTTAATATCAACGATTGGGGCAAAGCTCCAGTTACAGCCAATGGCCGAAGCTTCCACACCAGAAACTCGTCCCATTTCATACGCCCATTTTGTGTCCTTGGTTGCGCCAATTTTCACTTCCACTCCAACCTCAGTACCGTCCGTACAAGCACCATTTCCACCCGCTTCGGTATTAGCAGCGATCAGCAAAGGAATTTTGCTGTTTTCTTGAAGGATTTTGTTTTGATCATATACTTCTTCGGCTTTTCCCGGATTATAGCGAACAGCGCCAATATGATAGTTGTTTACCATATCTGTTAAGTATTCTTCTGTACGGCTTGAGCCCATATTAACGAACAATTGGCCAATCTTCTCTTCGGTTGACATGGATTGGATTGTGTCCTGCACCCATTTAATGTCCTCATCGGTCAGGTTATATGGTTTTGCTTTTAAATCTACCTTTTTTGACATATGTATCCTCCTTAGTAAGGTAATTCATCATCAAAGGATTTCATCATCATAATAAATACTCAGCCCTATTTTATAGAACAGAAAATGAAAGCCCTTTAATACAATCTTACACAAATACTTCTTTGTTGTATACTAGTATGCTATCGTAATAATTTACAATTTTGGGTCATGTTTTATTGCTATGGCTATGTTGCCCATTGCATCTTTTCTTATGTAGGAACTTTAAAAGGACTTTTATTCAAAAAAGAGTCGCGATTTTACCTATAAAAAAAGACCCCCAAGCAATTTGGTAAAGGGTTCCGTTCCGAAATGACAATCGTATTGGCAGCACTATTGGTATGTAAAAAAGTAAAATAAGCGGAGAATTTCCGGTTAAACGAAGAATAGAGCTCGTTTTCGGGGAAATAAGGGGAGGATTTCCGGTTATGCAAAGCAAAATCCCTCATTTTTACGTTTATCAAGTCGATAAGCGGAATCTCTCCGTCTATTTAAGTCTTTTTTTAAAAAAATTACTTAGTAGGCGGAAATTTTCCGTCTATTTATCAGCTCGGGTGCTTAACCTGATCCCCACCGATAAGTGCGGACCCTCTTATTTCTGTAGTCAAAATGTGATCAAAAGTACTTTTCCGGGATAAAAAAGACCCCCAAGCAAAATGCTTGAGAGCCTTCGAAACGTTGATAATTAACGCTTTGAGAACTGAGGTGCACGACGAGCGCCTTTAAGACCGTACTTCTTACGCTCTTTAATTCTTATAGTAAATATGGAAAAACACAAATCAATACACTCACTAAAAAAGCCGGGTAAACCGGCTTTTCTAGGTTCCATTGGAAATGAAATAATATATCCTTCTATATGTTTCGTGGTCAAATTGTGGTCACTAAAGTTGCACGTGTTATGGGATTAAGATACTTCCTTAAGGCATATATCAGTAGAGGCATGACCGTGGTTCCTTCAGAAAAATGTTCTGTTCCTACTTCCAATATACTGCTTGTCCTGACCGCCTGTTAAATGGGTTGCTGTAAATCAATGGTCTATGCTCGTTTACCAAATTGAAATTTTTAATCTAATCCCTATTACCGCTACCACCTCTATTCAGTTTTAATCGTTCTCCATAACCTCTCAGTAACAATATTGTCAAGGGCTCTTCCTTTTCCGTCCATACTAATTCGGATGTCTTTATCCAACAGTAATTCGGTATATTGGGGACTGGTGAAATGGCTGCCCTGATCACTGTTTAAGATCTCAGGCTGCCCTACCGACAGAGCCCGTTTCACTGCTTCTAAGACAAACTCAATCTCTAGTGTTTGGTCAAGCTCCTAGCTAACGACAAAGCGAGAATACCAGTCTATTAAGGCCACAAGATACATCCAGCCATGTTGGAGGCGATTATAGGTAATATCAATACCCCAGACGTGATTAGGGTGGGTAATGGTCAAATTTCTAAGGAGATACGGATAAATCCGGTGCTCCAGATTGCGTTTACTAATGTTAGGTCCAGGAGAAATCCTTGTAATGCCCATTTCTCTTATATGGCGTTGTACAGCCTTGCGATTAATATTTAGTTCATTGTTGTTTAGAACAACAGTCATTCGCCTGGAGCCAAAATAGGGATGTTTGGTATAAATTCCATCAATTTTATGCTTGATAAATATTTCCTCAGCAGAAGCTCGACAGGCTTATAATACAAACTAGAACGATTGAGCCTAGCAGCTCAGCCTGGGTAGTGATTGGCAGCTCTTTATCATCCCAATCAATCATTTGAATACGCTCGGCCCTACTCCTTGATTCCAGATTTTTTTTAAGCCACGACAAGTGCATGGTTAAGCGACCAACCTCAGCGTAGAGGTTTTCAATTTGATTTTCATATTCTGCCTTCATTTGATCCGCTTTTTTATTTTCTTTAGCGAAGATCAGGGGCATTTGTTCAAGAAATGAATTCCTCCATTGTCGAATTTGATTGACATGAATTCCATGATATGAAGCAATTTCATTCATGATCTTTTCTTCCTTTAGGACCTTTGTACGATTTTATAGATATAACATACATTTGGAAGGTGAATTTTTCTTTTTGCCGAATAAGGAAGGAGGAGAATATACCAATATTATCCAAGTCTAAATTGGGGGGTTTCAAAAATGGAAACAAAGCATCAACCAAGTCGGCAAAGTGGCATTGTGACAAAGTGGCAACAAAGCAAGGGGGTGAAATTTTTCCTTTCGCCTATTGTTTGCTTGTCCTTACTAGCCATTTCCGGTTCTCCGGCCAGCGCGCTTTCGTGGACGTACCCGGGAGACCCCGGCTTTGTCGCCCAGAATCCAGGGGAAATGGCAGCCGCTAAAACCAGTTGGGAAACGCCGGAATATGGTTATTATACCGGCTATGATCCTTCTACTCCTGGCACAGTGATCAATTCCTCATGGCAGCTCGCCGCGGTAAACGCGTCCACTGCTTACGCCCTGGGGTATTTCGGTCAGGGCGTCACGCTGGGCATGATGGATTCGGGCCACAGGGCTACACACGAAGAATTTCAGACGGGGCTGATCGATTCGGTGAGAGCGGAGGGTGTCTACGGCACGTCCGGCTTCGGGTATCGCAGCGCAACTCCTGCGAACCCGTTTACTGCGGGCGAGTGGTTCACTGTGGCCAGTGATCTGGCGAAAACAAGTGACTACTCGCACGGGACCGGTATGCTTGGGATTATCTCCGGCATCCGCGATGGTAAAGGCATGCACGGCATCGCCTTTGGATCGAAAATATATGCTGCCAAGACCGGCGGTTCCGATAGCCAGTCCCACGGTCCCTTCCACGATTACGTGTACTGGTATACAGCCAATAAGGCCATGGTCGACGCAGGCGCGCAGGTCATCAACAGCAGTTGGGGCTCTTATGTCCAGACTCTTGACAGAACCCGCTATGACGGTTTAGGAAACGATCTTGGAGCCAACGGCAACCTCGCCAACGCTTATCAAGTGATTGGCAAAGACAGCGCCAACGCCACGGCAATGAGGACTATCCTCCCCAACGAGTACTTGAAGGATCTGGAGTACCAGTATTTCTTGTTCAAGAAAAGCTATTCTGAAGATGGTATTCAATATAATCCGAACCACCCCGGACGTTCCTTTATGGAGGCCACCTGGGACGCCATCAAGGACAGCGGTACCGTCAACGTAAGGTCGGCCGGCAACAACGACTGGAACAACCCTTATTTTCGTCCGGCGTATCCCCTCTTCAATCCCTTGGCGGAAAATCAGTGGGTAGCAGTCGGCGGGGTGCAACCACCTACTGCGACCGTTCCCGAATACACAAAGCAGTACGGATTTAACGAGGCGGGGCTCGCCAAATGGTTTACCGTGTCTACCCCTTCAAACAGCGTTCGGACCACGAGCAGCAGTGGTGATACTAGCTATTCAAACTCTAGCGGCACGTCACCGGCAACGCCCGTTGCGACAGCAGTGATGGGGGTTCTGCTCTCCCGCTATCCGGACATGGACGCCATGCAGGTGCGCGAGCTGATGTTCACCACGGCGAACAATAAAATGTCCGACGGCGTGAGATTCCTCGGCACCGGGCAAACCTCCCCCACCGGAGCATCCATCGCCTGGACCGCTCCCGAAGGTCTTCCGGACGACCGCTGGGGCTGGGGGATTCCCGATCTGGCCAAGGGCATGTACGGCCCCGGCCAGTTCCTGAGCCCCATGACCTACAACATGAATAAAGCGCCCATGGACATCTGGTCGAACGACATCAGTCAGATCGCAATCAAGGAAAGGGAAAGGGAAGATCTGGAGTGGCTGGCGGGCTACAAGGAGCAAGGCATTGCCTACGCCGGTGAATTCAGTCCCAACGTGCTGAACCCGGACGGCACGCTTAACGAACAGGCCTTCATGGTTCAGGGCATTTTGGGTGATCCTTACATCCAAAAAATCACTAACGGCCATCCTGAGTTGTACGACAAGATCACCTATGAGGACGCAGTCAAGTGGCGCAAAGAATGGATGGATGCGCGCGCGGCCTACATTCAGAACAAGATCGACAACAACCTCTACACGGCTTCTCTGACCAAGCAGGGCCCTGGGACGCTGATCATGGCGGGCCACAACACCTACGAGGGCGCCACGACGGTTGAAGGCGGTAAGCTTTCGATCACCGGCCGGCACACAAGCTCGATCGGCGTTCAGGGCGGCACTCTCGGCGGCAGCGGCAGCGTGGCCGGCAGCATCGACGTCGACAGCGGCGTGTTGGAGCCCGGTCTCGCTCCGAAGGAAGCCGCGGCGCTCTTCACCGACGCCCCCGGCAAAGTCCTGAACGTCGGCGGGGATGTGCGCATCGGCCGCAAAGGTCGCCTCGCCGTGACCGTCAAGAGCGATAGCGACTATACGAGCGTAGAGGCTGATGGGGACCTGGTGCTGGAAGATGGAGAACTAGTCCTGGATGTGCAAGGAGCCTTGACCCAGGGCACCGTACTGACCATCATGAAGGGCGGATCGGTCACAGGCAGATTCCACCAGATGCCCGAAAATCGCGCGTGGCAGACAGGGGGCTACCTGTTCAAGGTGTCTTATCAGAACAATAGCGTGACGCTTACCGTCATGCATGCGGTGCCGCCTACGAAGGCGCCCGGGCAAAACCAGAAAAAGAACTAGGAAATACATTGGGATTACTGCTGAAGAAATAGAAAATGGCATGTTGAATTTCAAACTTTAAAGCGCGAAAAGGTGAATTGGAAATTACCATGGAACCAACACATGAGCAACCTCCAAATAATTCGGAGGTTGCTCTAGTCTTTCAGAATTTGATTGCTTAAATGGTAATTCTTGAGTTTAGCTATCCACTCGTTATAGTGAATTTCACATAGCCCCTTTAAATAAAGGATGTTTGAACAGTTTTCAGCCCCACATAACTTAATCACTTTTGGCATTTGTGGGTAACCCAATTTTATGTAAACATAATAATGATGCTCACAATAGCCCTCTGCATAATAAGAGTTGGTACAATTGACAGCTAAACAATTTCCAAGCTCGCCTATTCTGAAAATCTCATTGTCGTTTTTACCTCGTCTTCTCATTTTTGCATAATGCTTCCCACATAGCTGGCTCGCCTCAATGTATCCGTTGCATCCCTCAACTATACACTGACCTCTTCTTGAAAATTGTTTCTTAGGTTTGTTTTTTTTATTTTTCATATATCCCACCAACCAGTTTAGGAAAAAGGGCCATTCTGCGACCCTTTCTTAATCCTTCCCGTTTAAATCCGCAAAGGAGTAATAGCAGCTGTAATCGCTGAAAGCATTACATCCGTTAATGATTATAAAATACAGGCTAATCAAGTATTTAAATATGCTATGAAGATGGACATTATATCGAAGAATCCACTGGAGCATGTTACCATACCAAAAAGAGAAGAGGAAATAATAGCAGATACAAACGAGGCAGAGGAAAGGAACTATTGGAATAAGGACGAAATAAAACATTTCTTATCAATTGCAAATAATGAGAAAGAGTTAACTCTCCGTGACCATTTAATATTTCATCTTTTAATATATACTGGTGCTCGTAAAGGTGAAGTATTGGCTCTAACATGGGATGATATTGATTTTAATGTAGGCACTATACGCTTTGGCAAAACGCTTTTCTTTAATAAGGGAAAACATTATCTTCAGCAACCCAAAACAAAGCAATCTAAGCGTTTAATTAGGTTAGATACAAAATCCCTTTCTCTATTAAAAAGGTGGCGTACGAGCCTTATAGAAGCGAAATTAGCTAGCCCAAATATATTTGATGATAATAACCTTGTTTTTACAAGGGATGATGGTTTACCGCTTCGATTGGCTTACCCAAACGATAAATTAAAATCAATAATTAAAAAGCATAATCTTCACAAAATCACTATACATGGCTTACGTCATACCCACGCTTCACTTCTATTTGAAGCAGGGGCAAGTATAAAAGAGGTTCAGGAACGATTAGGACATTCCGATTTCCAAATGACCATGACCATCTATACACACGTAACTGACCACGTTAAAGAGCAAACTGCCCAAAAGTTTCAAAAGTATATTGAACTATAAGTTGTGGTCATATGTGGTCAAAAAAAATTCTCGTGGTCAAAATGTGGTCAAAGTCACTTTTCAGGTATAAAAAAGACCCCCAACCAAAATGGTTGAGAGCCTTTGAAAGCTTGAAGATTAACGCTTTGAGAACTGAGGTGCACGACGAGCGCCTTTAAGTCCGTATTTCTTACGCTCTTTCATACGTGGGTCACGAGTTAACAGACCTGCACGCTTTAATGTTGGACGATATTCAGGGTCCACTTGAAGCAATGCACGGGCAACACCGTGACGGATTGCGCCTGCTTGACCAGTGTAGCCACCGCCGCTTACGTTTACAAGAACATCGTAGCTGCCTACTGTTTCAGTAGCTACTAATGGTTGTCTTACAACAACACGTAAAGCTTCGAATGGGATATACTCATTAATGTCACGATCGTTAATAGTGATTTTACCTGTACCTGGAACTAAGCGCACACGTGCGACAGAGCTCTTACGACGACCAGTACCAATATATTGAACTTGTGCCAAGTTAATTCCCTCCCTTTAATTAACCGCGAAGTTCGTAAACTTCAGGTTGTTGTGCTTGGTGCGGATGTTCTGCGCCAGCGTATACGTGTAATTTTTTGAAGATTTGACGGCCAAGAGAATTCTTTGGAAGCATACCTTTAACAGCAAGCTCGATCATTTTCTCAGCATAGTTTGTACGCATTTCAAGAGCCGTTCTTTGTTTTAAACCGCCTGGGTGCATAGTGTGACGGTAGTAGATTTTGTCGTTTAATTTGTTACCAGTTAAAGTAACTTTAGATGCATTGACGATGATTACGTGATCACCAGTGTCAACATGTGGTGTAAAAGTTGGTTTGTTTTTACCACGTAGGATTGATGCAACTTCAGAAGCAAGACGACCAAGAGTTTTGCCTTCTGCATCAACTACGTACCATTTACGCTCGATATTGTTGGCATTTGCCATAAACGTTGTACGCATGAGGTTCCCTCCTAATTAATTCCATTAAGATTATTGTTTTCTCGCACCATCAAAGCTTTCAAGCAATCGATTCTGTTCCGGGAACCGATGTTTCAGCATAACGTGCGCTTCAAGTTCGAAAATCATATATTTTCAATCACGATGAAGACTTTCCGGGGCTTTATCGTGGGATTAAAAACACACACATATAATATAATAAATAGTTGAGGTGCAATTGTCAAGAAAATGTTACACCAGGATGGGTTGTTTTATAAATTTTTTAATAAAACACTTCCCAAAGATACAGCCCATGGGCCGGTGCCGTTTTTCCGGCAACGCGGCGGTCCTTAGCCTCGAGGATTCCCAGCATCTCCTCAGGGGCACGGTCACCGGTGCCTACCTCAAGCAAGGTCCCGACAAGAATCCGTACCATGTTGTACAGGAAGCCATTGCCGACAAAGCGGATTGTCAGCAAGTCGCCATCCTGCAGAAATTCGATTTCCTTAATGGTCCGCACCTTATCAACTACCTCAGTCTTAGCGGCGCAAAAGCTGGTGAAATCATGGGTTCCCAGCAGGTAGCCACTAGCCTCCCGCATCGCCCCCAGATTTAATCGAAACGGAAAACGATACGCATAGTTACGCAAAAACGGGTCGCGTACCCCCGATAACAAAAGCTGATACCGATATTCCTTCCCAGCCGCATTAAACCGTGCATGAAAGGAATGGTCCACTTTTTCAACCGAAAGAACCGATATATCCTCCGGCAACAATGAATTGAGCGCCACCGGCCACCTCTCTGCGGGGATCGCCAGTGGTGAATCAAAATGAATTACCTGTCCTCGGGCATGCACACCGGCATCCGTCCGGCCAGAACCAACGACCTTAACCGGCGTACCTTTATGAATTTTTTCCAACACGGCCTCTAGCTCTGCTTGGACGGTCCTTCCTTTTGGCTGAACCTGATAACCTGAAAAGCCGCTACCATCATAGGCGATAATGCCTTTGTATCTTTGCATGGCCAATCTCCATTATGCACGTAATAAAATCAGCAGCACAGTTAACAGCGCTAGCACCACAAGCTGCAGGGTATCAACCATTCTCCAGCTTAACTGGCGATATTTTGTTCTGCCTTCGCCGCCGCGGTATCCTCTTGCTTCCATCGCCACCGCAAGCTCTTCAGCACGCTTAAACGAACTTACAAACAAAGGAATCAGCAACGGGATGACCGCCTTGATGCGTTCTTTAACTGGCCCACTCGCAAATTCCACGCCACGAGCAATTTGCGCCTTCATGATCTTATCCGTTTCCTGCATCAACGTTGGAATAAACCGCAAAGAAATCGACATCATCAGCGCCATTTCATGAACCGGGAACTTCACCTTTTTTAAAGGATTCAGCAAGGTTTCCAATCCATCAGTTATCTCAATCGGAGTGGTTGTGAGCGTTAGCAGTGACGTCATTAGGATAAGGAAGAAGAATCGCAAGGAAATAAACAGCCCCATCCGGATGCCTTCCTCATAAATCTTCACTGGTCCCCATGACCATACGAGTGCTCCCTCTTTAGTAAAGAACAATTGCAATAAAAACGTAAACAACACAAGCCACAATATCGGCTTTAGGCCGCCAAATAAAAACTTGAAAGGCACCCGAGACATTCCAAGCATGATAAAAGTATAAATTCCGATAAGTGCATAAGTAAGCCAATTATTGGCAAGGAAAATAATACAAACAAATAAGAAAATAATAATCAGCTTGGCGCGTGGGTCCATCCGGTGCATCACCGAATCTGCCGGTACATAACGGCCGAAAATCATTTTTTCCATCATGTGCGGACACCTCCGCCTAGCCGCTCTGTTACCGCTGCTGTTAGTTCTTCAATTGATAAATAGATTTTCCCCAAATTAAGGCCGGTCTTTTCCTCCAGCTTTAACTGGAATCGAACAACTTCTGGAACATCGAGACCCATTTGCACCAAATCCTCCGGCGCCGAGAAGATCTCTTCCGGTGTGCCTCGTTTGGCAACACGCCCCTGTTGCATAATCACGATTTGATCAGCATATCTTGCGGCATCCTCCATACTGTGGGTAACGAGGATGGTCGAAAGATTTCTTTCCTTATGAAGCTCATAGAACATGTCCATGATTTCTTTCCGGCCGCGCGGGTCCAACCCGGCAGTCGGTTCATCCAACACAATCACATCCGGATTCATCGCCAATACACCGGCTATGGCAACACGGCGCATTTGCCCGCCTGACAGGTCAAACGGCGATTTCTCCAAGATTTCTTCACCCAAGCCAACTTGCTTTATCGCAACCCGGGCCCGATCTTTTGCGGCCTTCTCGGAAATGCCGAAGTTCATCGGTCCGAAAATGATATCCTTTTCGACTGTTTCCTCAAATAACTGATGCTCCGGGAATTGAAATACAATGCCCACCCGCTGCCGGATGGCCCGAAGGTTTTTATTTTTCTCATTCGCCTTTACCTCGCGGTCGCCAATTTTGACACTTCCTTGTGTCGGCTGCAGGAGAGCGTTCAAATGCTGCAGTACAGTCGATTTACCCGAACCGGTATGACCAATCAAAGCCAGGTAAGTACCGGATGGAATATCAATTGTGACGTCCTGAATCGCCAGCCGTTCAAATGGCGTACCCGCCTGGTAACGGTATTCTACATTCGAGAGTGAGATGTCCATAGCTCTGTCACCAACTCTTCTTCGGTTAAAAAATGTTTAGATAATTGAAATCCTTGCTGCCGGAACGCTTTGCTCATTTTGACCGAGAACGGGATATCGAGCCCCAGCTTCACAAGCTCTTCATCCATTGAAAAGATCTCCTCTGGTGTTCCTTCCCGGTAAACCTCTCCTCTGTTCATCACAATGATTCGGTCCGCCTTGGCAGCCTCGTCCAAATCATGGGTAATCGAGATGACGGTTAATGATTTTTCATTTTTCAAGGTTCGGACAGTTTCTAAAACTTCGTCTCTGCCACGGGGGTCAAGCATCGATGTTGCTTCATCGAGGATAATAATGGACGGCCGCAGCGCCAATACGCCAGCAATCGCAACCCGCTGCTTTTGTCCTCCAGACAGATGGTGGGGCTCTTGATATAGAAATTGATCCATCTTCACTTTTTTTAAGGCATCCTGGACCCGTCCAACCATTTCTTCGCGCGGGATGCCCATATTTTCTAAACCAAAAGCCACATCATCCTGCACGGTGGTTCCGACAAACTGATTATCGGGATTTTGAAACACCATGCCGAGCTGTTTGCGCACGTCCCAGACTGTCTCCTCATTTAACAGAAGCCCGCATACAGAGATTTCTCCTTCACTAGGGAACTGCAAACCATTTAACAGCTTGGCCGTGGTTGATTTTCCAGAGCCGTTATGCCCGACAATCGCCAGCCATTCTCCTTCATAAATATCAAACGTTACGGATTTAAGCGCATACTGCCCCTGGCTGTCATATTGAAACGAAACGTCTTTAAGTGACACGATCGCCTTGTTCATCCTGTTTCCCCCTCGCCTCAACTCTTCTCCACTCTTTATGAATCGGTATATACAAAAAAAGCCTGCACCTCATCCCCAGGCAGGAACGATTTCTACTGCCTAATAGACACTTCTGAAATAACAGAAATGGGAGGAGGTGCATGAGCTAGACGAGACGTAAAGAAGAAAAGGAATGGACAGTTTTCTCCCCGGGAAAGCTATGAAAACATAGAGGTCGCTCCTAGAACAGGAGTTACGCTCATCGTAACGCTCTTTTTGGCTTGGTTCGCAAAAGGAGGTGTGAGCAGAGCTACACTCTACTAGACACAACTCCAATTATTATTAGATTATACAACAAAGGGTTGAACACTGAATCTTTGCGGCGCTCCGCCCCTTTACAAATATACAGAAAAAGGGCAGAGAACTAGTTTGTTCTAAACCTGTCCAGTACCCTTGTTGTCTGTGAAATATATTAAACTAACTCGATGATAACCATTGGTGCACCATCGCCGCGGCGTGGTCCAAGCTTCATAATACGAGTATATCCGCCTTGACGCTCTGCATAGCGTGGAGCGATATCAGCGAAAAGTTTTTGAAGTGCATCTTGGCCAGTTTCAGCATTCGCTACTTCATTACGAACGAAAGAAGCTGCTTGACGGCGAGCGTGTAAGTCACCGCGCTTTCCAAGAGTGATCATCTTCTCAACAGTAGAGCGAAGTTCTTTCGCACGAGTTTCTGTTGTTTCGATGCGCTCGTTGATGATTAAGTCTGTTGTTAAATCGCGAAGCATAGCTTTACGCTGTGCACTTGTACGTCCTAACTTTCTGTATGCCATGAAGGGTTCCCTCCTTTTTGAAGTCATTCAACGGATTGGTGTCAAATGTAAGGGCTAGTCGTCCTTGCGTAAGCCCAATCCAAGCTCTTCTAGTTTAGCCTTCACTTCTTCGAGTGATTTGCGGCCCAAGTTGCGCACTTTCATCATATCTTCTTCAGTTTTGTTAGCCAATTCCTGAACAGTGTTGATACCGGCACGCTTTAAGCAGTTATAAGAACGAACAGAAAGATCCAGTTCTTCAATTGTCATTTCTAGAACTTTTTCTTTTTGATCCTCTTCTTTTTCAATCATGATCTCAGCATTCTGTGCTTCATCGGTCAACCCAACGAAAATATTCAAATGCTCAGTTAAAATTTTTGAACCAAGAGCGATTGCTTCTTTTGGCCCAGTGCTTCCATCTGTCCAAACATCAAGCGTTAGCTTGTCATAGTTTGTCATCTGACCAACACGAGTATTTTCTACTTGATAAGAAACACGTAGAACCGGAGTGTAAATGGAATCAATCGGAATCACACCAATTGGCTGATCTTCACGTTTGTTTTGGTCAGCCGGAGTGTAGCCGCGTCCGCGACGAGCCGTCAACCGCATGTGAAGATGTCCATTTGCCGCCAATGTTGCAATGTGAAGGTCTGGGTTTAAAATCTCGACATCACTGTCATGCGTGATATTGCCAGCTTTGACAGGCCCTTCGCCTTGAACATCAATTTCAAGTGTTTTCTCTTCATCAGAGTAGATTTTTAAAGCTAATTTTTTAATGTTTAAAATGATGGATGTTACATCCTCTACGACGCCTTCAATTGTTGAGAACTCATGTAGTACCCCATCCATTTGAATCGATGTAACAGCGGCACCTGGGAGTGAAGATAAAAGGATACGACGTAAGGAGTTACCCAAAGTGGTACCATATCCACGCTCTAGTGGCTCTACGACGAACTTCCCGTATTTGGCATCATCGTTGATCTCAATCGTTTCGATTTTTGGTTTTTCTATTTCGATCATCAAATAACCCTCCTTCAAAACGTCGAAACCTCGATTAGTGTTTGGCTAATCGAAATTCCCCCATGTTTACGTTCCCGTTTTGTGCACAACAACTGGAATAAATCTTCTGTAAAAGGCAATAAATTCATATCATATCCCATTATAGACAAATGATACAAATTCTATACAGAAAAATTAAACGCGACGACGTTTTGGCGGACGGCATCCGTTATGTGGAACAGGTGTAACGTCTTTGATGGCAGTAACTTCAAGACCAGCAGCTTGCAGCGCACGGATTGCAGCTTCACGACCTGAACCAGGTCCTTTAACTGTTACTTCCAAAGTTTTCATGCCATGTTCCATAGATGCCTTTGCAGCAGTTTCAGCAGCCATTTGAGCCGCGAATGGAGTAGATTTACGAGAACCCTTAAACCCTAGCGCACCGGCACTTGACCAAGAAAGTGCGTTTCCATGAACATCAGTGATCGTTACAATCGTATTGTTAAAAGTTGAACGGATATGAGCGATACCTGCTTCAATATTCTTTTTAACACGACGTTTACGTGTATTAGTTTTACGAGCCATTTATATGAACCTCCTTTGCCGATTACTTCTTCTTGTTCGCAACTGTCTTACGAGGACCTTTGCGGGTACGAGCGTTGTTTTTCGTATTTTGTCCACGAACAGGTAAACCACGACGATGACGTAAACCGCGGTAGCAGCCGATTTCCATCAAACGTTTAATGTTTAAGGAAACTTCACGACGAAGGTCACCTTCAACTTTTAATCTGTCGATGATATCACGGATTTTGTTTAATTCGTCTTCAGTCAAGTCGCGTACACGAGTATCTTCAGAAACGCCAGCTTCTGCCAATACTTTTTGTGCAGTCTTTTTACCAATACCAAAAATGTAAGTTAAAGAGATAACTACACGCTTTTCACGTGGAATATCTACACCAGCAATACGTGCCATTTAAAATGTGCACCTCCCTTATTATTAGCCTTGTTTTTGTTTATGTTTAGGGTTTTCACAGATAACCATAACTTTACCGCGTCTACGGATGACTTTGCACTTTTCGCAGATCGGTTTAACAGATGGTCTTACTTTCATGATCCTAACCTCCTTGGTAATACGGAGTGCTTCAGTTATTTAAAGCGGTAGGTAATTCTTCCGCGTGTCAAGTCATATGGAGAAAGCTCTACAGTTACTTTGTCTCCAGGAAGAATCCGGATGAAATGCATGCGGATTTTACCGGAAACATGAGCCAGCACCGTATGACCATTTTCCAATTCTACCTTAAACATCGCATTCGGCAAAGTTTCAATAACTTTACCTTCAATTTCAATAACATCATCTTTGGCCACGGGTCTCGTCTCCCTTCTCTTTTTAAAAATTGCGTTCGTCAAAACCAGTAATGTAAAGCGGCTTTTGTAATTACACAGTGTCAACCTTACAATTCTAACATAAAGACCACCCGCTGTCCTCTAGTAATGTTTACTAAAGCATCGGCAGCAGAAAAAGTACTTTATCTCATGTAAGTCTTGCCCCAAACCGTGTACCGCATACTTGTGTATGCTAGAAAAACCATTGTGCTTACATACTTTTCAATCTTATTGGAGATATTCGAGAGTCGCTTGCCCGGTAAGTCCTAAGGGCTTCGCAGAGATGATCATTCAGCTTAAACCCCCAAGCAGTTCTTGAATATCAGTAAACACCTTGTGAATATCCTGCTGACCATCGATCGTGCGCAAATAACCCTTTGTTTCATAAAAAGTCAATAATGGCTCTTGTTGTTTGATGTTGACGTCCAAACGATTTTGCACCGTTTCGGCATTATCATCCGCACGCTGATATAGCTCGCCACCGCAGCGGTCGCATACGCCTTCTTTTGCCGGCGGGTTGAACACGAGATGATAAGTTGAACCGCAATCTTTGCAGATCCGGCGTCCTGTCAAACGCTCCATTAAGATACTTTTGTCCACGTTTATATTAATCACATAGTCAATTTTCTTGTTTAAGTCAACTAATAGATTTTCTAACGCTTCCGCTTGAGGTACGGTTCTTGGAAAGCCATCCAGCAAGAAGCCTTTTTGGCAATCATCTTTGCCAAGACGTTCACGGACAATTCCGATTGTAACCTCATCAGGTACAAGTTCGCCTTTATCCATGAAGGACTTTGCCTTCAAACCCAGTTCAGTACCTTCCTTCATCGCTGCACGGAACATATCTCCAGTAGAAATATGAGGGATGCCGTATTGCTCGACAATTTTTTCAGCCTGGGTGCCCTTGCCGGCTCCCGGTAGCCCCATTAATACTAAGTTCACACGTATTCCCCCTCGTGCTATGTGTAGGTTTTGGGGCCCGATGAGGGTCCCGCTAAACCTATTATTTTATAAATCCTTTATAATGACGTTTAACCAATTGAGCTTCAAGCTGCTTATACGTTTCTAGCGCAACACCGACAACAATGAGCAAGCTTGTTCCGCCAATTTGCGCCGATTGCGGCAGGTTCGCAATTTTAATAAATAAAACTGGAAGTACAGCAATCACAGAAAGGAAAATAGCACCGACAAATGTTAAACGATATAAGACGCGTGTTAAATATTCTTGCGTGCTCTTACCAGGACGAATTCCCGGAATATAGCCGCTTTGCTTTTGTAAGTTTTCCGCTGCTTGTTCAGGGTTAACTTGAATAAAGGCATAAAAATATGTGAACGCGATTATCAATGCTGCATAAAGAATCATTCCGATTGGATGAGAATAGTCAAATACTCTCATAATCCAAGCCGTAACATCATTCGTTGGGAAGAATGAAGCGACCGTTCTTGGTGTAACTATAAATGATACAGCAAAGATAACAGGGATAACGCCGGCTGCGTTAACCTTTAACGGCATGTGTGTCGACTGTCCGCCGACAGGGTTACGACCGACTGCCATCCGCTTTGCATATTGAATTGGAATCTTACGTGTTGCTTGCTGGATGAAAATAACCCCAACAATAATTGCGAGAATCGCTAGTGCGATTAAGATCACTGTAACGATGTTTAGGAATAGCTTATCACCTGCATTTTCAAACTGTTGAACAAACATTTGATTCATTACAGTTGGAATGCCGGCAACGATACCAGCAAAGATGATGATGGAAATACCATTTCCCACACCTTTAGCTGTAATCTGCTCACCTAACCACATCAAAAACGCAGTACCTCCTGTTAACACCACCGCAATTAACAAATAAGTGCCGATTCCTGGATTTAAAATCAACTGTCCATTTGACATATTGTTAAACCCATAAGACATACCCAATGCTTGGATAAAGCCCAGCACAATCGTAAAATACCGGGTAAATTGGGCCAGCTTGCGACGGCCAGACTCCCCTTGCTTCGACCATTCAGTGAACTTCGGAACAACGTCCATTTGCAGCAACTGAATAATAATCGAAGCCGTAATGTAAGGCATGATCCCCATAGCAAAGATGGAAAATTGCTTTAACGCTCCACCGCCAAATGTATTTAGGACTCCAAATACACTCAGCTTATCTTGCGCCGCAAGGGCCTCTGCATTTACACTTGGAACCGGTATAAAGGTACCGATCCTAAAAACTACTAACATTAAAAGGGTGAATATGATCTTTCGACGTATATCACCCACGCGCATAAAATTGGAGATTGTCTGGAACATTAGATCACCTCAGTGGTTCCACCAGCAGCTTCGATCGCTTCCTTAGCAGCAGAGGAGAATTTGTGAGCTTTAACAGTCAGCTTTTTCTCAACGTTCCCTTTGGCAAGAATTTTGATTCCTGCTTTTTCGTTACTTACTACGCCTGTTTCGATAAGAAGTTCTGGAGTAACTTCTGTACCTTCCTCAAAGCGGTTTAATGCATCAAGATTTACAACGGCATATTCCTTGCGGTTAATGTTTGTAAATCCACGCTTTGGTAAACGACGGAATAAAGGCGTTTGACCACCTTCAAAACCTACACGTACACCGCCGCCTGAACGGGCTTTTTGACCTTTATGACCTTTACCCGCAGTTTTACCTTGGCCGGATCCGATACCGCGGCCTAAGCGTTTGCGCTCATGACGAGACCCTTCAGCAGGTTTTAACTCATGAAGTTTCATATTGGCACCTCCTTATGAAAGAAAACAATCGATTATTGTTCTTTTACTGTTACAAGGTGAGCAACTTTATTAATCATACCGCGAATAGCAGCGTTGTCTTGATGCTCAACTGTTTGATTCATTTTACGTAAACCTAGCGCTTTAACTGTTTCGCGTTGGTCCTCTGGACGACCGATCACGCTACGGCTGAGGGTAACTAAAAGTTTATTCGCCATTTGATTTCCCTCCCTTATCCTAACAGTTCTTCTACTGATTTACCACGTAATTTTGCTACGTCTTCAGCACGTTTTAATTGTTTTAGACCTTCTACAGTGGCACGTACCATATTAATTGGAGTGTTTGTTCCTAAGGATTTAGAAAGGATATCCTGAACGCCAGCCAATTCAAGTACAGCACGAACCGGACCACCAGCGATAACTCCAGTACCTTCAGAAGCAGGCTTTAACAGGATTTCGCCAGCGCCAAAGCGGCCAATTACCTCGTGAGGAACTGTTGTTCCAACCATCGGTACTTCAACCAAGTTTTTCTTTGCATCTTCGACAGCTTTGCGGATTGCATCAGGTACTTCTTGTGCTTTACCAGTACCAAAGCCAACATGACCGTTTTTATCTCCGACTACAACAAGAGCAGAGAAACGGAAACGACGTCCGCCTTTAACTACCTTCGCAACACGGTTAACCGTAACTACGCGTTCTTCTAGTTCAAGTTTGTTTGGATCAATGCGACGCATTATTTTATGTCCCTCCTTTGTCTATTAAAATTGTAAGCCGTTTTCGCGGGCAGCACCAGCTAATGCTTGAATACGGCCATGGTATAAGTAACCCCCACGGTCAAAAACAACATTAGTGATACCTTTTTCTACCGCACGTTTAGCGACTAATTCTCCAACCTTTTGAGCAGCATCAGCATTGCTAGTTGACTCAAGGTTTAGTTCTTTATCTAATGTAGAAGCACTTGCTATAGTAACTCCTAATACGTCATCGATTACCTGAGCATAAATATGCTGGTTAGAACGAAACACGTTTAGACGCGGACGAGCAGAGGTACCGCTAAGCTTCGCACGAACACGACCATGTCTTTTCTTGCGAGTAGCGTTTTTGTCTTGCTTCGTAATCATTTACGTCACTCCTTTCGTTTACTTATGCGGCATTACTTACCTGTTTTACCTTCTTTACGACGAACAAATTCACCTTCGTAACGAATCCCTTTGCCTTTATACGGCTCTGGAGGACGAACTTGGCGAATGTTGGCTGCTAATTCACCAACACGTTCTTTATCAATACCTCTAACAGTAATCTTTGTGTTAGCAGGCACTTCGATTTCAAGTCCGGTTTCAGGTTCAAATTCAACTGGGTGAGAGTATCCAACGTTTAATACAAGTTTGTTACCTTGCTTTTGAGCACGGTATCCAACCCCGATTAACTCTAATTTCTTTTCGAATCCTTGAGCAACACCCTCGATCATATTCGCAAGTACCGCACGTGTTGTACCGTGCAATGCGCGGTGCTCTTTCACGTCAGATGGACGAGTGATCGTTACAGTATTCTCTTCGATGTTGATGGCAATTTCAGGATTAAAAGAGCGAGTAAGTTCGCCTTTTGGTCCTTTTACAGTAACAGTGTGGTTGTTATTTGTAACTGTTACACCTGCTGGAATTTCAATAGGTTTTTTTCCTATACGAGACATTTAGTGCACCTCCATTCATTCAAAAAATCGATTACCAAACGTAAGCTAAAACTTCTCCGCCGATTTGCTTGGCACGAGCTTCTTTATCAGTGACCACACCATTTGAAGTTGATACAAGTGCGATCCCAAGACCGTTAAGTACGCGAGGTACTTCAGTTGATTTAGCGTAAACGCGAAGACCAGGCTTGCTAATACGCTTAAGACCAGTAATAACACGTTCGTTATTTGCACCGTATTTTAGGAAGATACGGATGATACCTTGTTTGTTGTCTTCGATATATTCAACGTCACGGACGAAGCCTTCACGCTTAAGGATTTCAGCGATTTCTTTTTTAATATTAGAAGCAGGCACTTCTAATTTTTCGTGACGTACCATGTTCGCATTACGAATGCGAGTAAGCATATCTGCAATTGGATCTGTCATGACCATTAATTTTTACCTCCTTCCACAAGCTCTAGTTTTACCAGCTAGCTTTTTTAACACCAGGAATTTGTCCTTTATATGCTAATTCACGGAAACAAATACGGCAAAGCTTAAATTTGCGATATACAGAGTGTGGACGGCCGCAACGTTCGCAGCGTGTGTACTCTTGTACTTTGAATTTAGGCGTGCGTTTTTGTTTCGCAATCATTGACTTTTTAGCCACGTTTTCGCCTCCTTATTTAGCGATTACTTTTGGAATGGCATTCCGATTTGAGTTAAAAGTTCACGGGACTCTTCATCAGTTTTTGCCGTTGTTACGATAACGATATCCATTCCACGAACCTTGCTTACTTTATCGTAATCAATTTCAGGGAAAATTAATTGTTCTTTAATCCCTAATGTGTAGTTTCCACGACCGTCAAATGCTTTTTTAGAAACACCACGGAAGTCACGTACACGTGGTAAAGAAACAGAAACTAATTTGTCCAGGAATTGATACATGCGCTCACCACGAAGGGTAACCTTTGCACCGATAGGCATGCCTTCACGAAGACGGAAACCTGCAATAGATTTCTTCGCGCGAGTTACAAGCGGCTTTTGACCAGTGATCGTAGCCAATTCATCGACTGCGTTATCAAGAGCTTTGGCGTTTGCAACAGCGTCACCTACACCCATGTTAACAACGATCTTTTCAATCTTTGGTACTTCCATTACTGATTTATAATTGAACTTGCTCATAAGAGCTGGAGTAATTTCCTTAAGATACTTTTCTTTTAGGCGGTTCATCTATTGTACCTCCCTTCTTAATTTAAACTATTTATCTAAAACTTCACCGGATTTTGCTACGCGTACTTTTTTGCCATCAACCACTTTGTGTCCAACACGAGTTGGGTTACCAGTCTTAGGATCGATAGGCATTACATTTGACACATGAATTGGAGCCTCGAAGCTGATGATTCCGCCCTGTGGGTTAGCTTGAGAAGGTTTTGAATGTTTTTTAACAATGTTCACACCTTCAACAAGTACACGGTTCTCTTTAGGATAAGCAGCCAGGATTACGCCTGTTTTGCCTTTATCCTTACCAGTCATGACTCTGACCTTATCACCTTTTTTTACATGCATCCGTAAGCACCTCCTTAAAGGCATTTGGATTATTATTATAGAACTTCTGGAGCTAAAGATACGATTTTCATAAAGTTGTTGTCGCGAAGTTCGCGGGCAACTGGTCCAAAGATACGAGTACCACGAGGGCTCTTATCTTCTTTGACAATAACACATGCGTTTTCATCGAAACGGATGTATGAACCGTCAGGACGGCGGACACCGCTCTTTGTACGCACTACTACTGCTTTAACTACGTCACCTTTTTTAACAACGCCACCTGGTGTTGCTTGTTTTACGGTGCAGACAATGATATCGCCGATGTTAGCTGTTTTGCGGCCGGAACCACCAAGAACTTTGATCGTCAGTACTTCACGAGCACCAGAGTTGTCAGCAACTTTTAAACGTGATTCTTGTTGAATCATGTGTGTAACCTCCCTTCGGAATCAAAGAATATCCGAACAATTAAATAATAACTGCTTTTTCTACTACTTCAACTAAACGGAAGCGCTTTGTAGCTGAAAGCGGGCGAGTTTCCATGATACGCACGATATCGCCAACTTTTGCTTGATTTTGCTCATCATGAGCTTTGTACTTTTTAGAGTACTTAACGCGTTTACCGTAAAGTGGATGCTTTTTGTATGTTTCAACAAGAACGGTAACAGTTTTGTCCATCTTGTCAGAAACAACGCGTCCAGTGTAAACCTTGCGTTGGTTACGTTCACTCATTCTTCGTGAACCCCCTCTCCTAGTTTCTACTTGTTAACGCTGATTTCTCTCTCACGAATCACAGTTTTCATGCGAGCGATTGACTTGCGTACTTCACGGATACGAGCTGTGTTTTCAAGTTGTCCAGTCGCCAATTGAAAGCGAAGGTTGAAAAGCTCTTCCTTTAAAGATTTAACTTTTTGTTCAATTTCAGCAGTGGTAAGGTCACGAATTTCATTAGCTTTCATTTGATTCACCACCAATTTCTTCACGTTTTACAAACTTGCATTTTACTGGAAGTTTGTGAGCTGCAAGACGTAGAGCTTCGCGTGCGATTTCTTCAGATACGCCAGCTAGTTCAAACATGACTTTGCCAGGTTTTACAACCGCTACCCAGCCTTCAGGTGAACCTTTACCGGAACCCATCCGCACTTCAAGAGGCTTTGCAGTGTATGGTTTGTGAGGGAAAATTTTAATCCAAACTTTACCGCCACGTTTCATATAACGAGTCATTGCACGACGTGCAGCTTCAATTTGACGGTTTGTAATCCATGAAGCTTCGACTGCTTGCAGACCGAATTCACCAAATGTTACTTCAGTGCCGCCTTTAGCGTTACCACGCATTTTCCCACGGTGTTGACGGCGAAATTTTACGCGTTTTGGCAATAACATATTATTTGCCTCCTTCCTCGGATTTCTTCTTAGTAGGAAGGACCTCTCCACGATAGATCCATACTTTAACACCAAGTTTTCCATAAGTAGTGTCTGCTTCTGCTGTAGCATAATCGATATCAGCGCGAAGAGTATGAAGTGGAACAGTTCCCTCGCTGTAGTGTTCAGAACGAGCGATATCGGCACCACCTAAACGACCAGATACCATTGTTTTGATACCTTTCGCACCTGCGCGCATTGCACGTTGGATCGCTTGCTTTTGAGCACGGCGGAAAGATACACGGTTTTCTAATTGACGAGCAATATTTTCTGCAACAAGCTTCGCATCAACATCAGCTCTCTTAATTTCAAGAATATTGATGTGTACACGCTTGCCAGTTAATTGATTTAACGCTTTACGAAGTGCTTCAACTTCAGTGCCGCCTTTACCGATTACCATACCAGGCTTTGCAGTATGAACAGTTACGTTAACACGGTTTGCAGCACGTTCGATTTCAACTTTAGAAACGGAAGCATCTTTTAGACGTTTCGTGATATATTCACGAACTTTAATGTCTTCGTGTAAAAGATCAGCAAAGTCTTTGCCTGCATACCATTTAGATTCCCAATCACGGATGATCCCGATACGCAAACCGACTGGATTTACCTTTTGACCCACTGATTATCCCTCCTTCTTTTCTGATAGAACGATTGTAATATGGCTAGTGCGTTTGTTGATTTGGCTTGCACGACCTTGTGCGCGAGGACGGAAACGTTTTAAGGTTGGTCCTTCGTCTACGAATGCCTGCTCAACAACTAGGTTATTTACGTCCATTTCATAATTGTGTTCCGCGTTTGCCATAGCGGATTTCAATACTTTTTCAACGACTGGAGAAGCAGCCTTCGGAGTCAGATTTAAAATCGCCACCGCTTCACCAACTTGCTTACCTCGAATTAAATCAACGACTAAACGTACTTTACGAGGAGCAATACGGACTGTTCTTGCAACAGCTTTAGCTTGCATTAGGATGCCCTCCTCTCTTAACGTCTTGTTTTCTTATCATCGTTACCGTGACCTTTGTAAGCGCGTGTTGGAGCGAATTCTCCAAGCTTGTGTCCTACCATGTCTTCAGTAACATACACAGGCACATGTTTACGGCCATCATAAACTGCGATCGTATGACCGATAAATTGTGGGAAAATCGTAGAACGACGAGACCAAGTTTTGATAACTTGCTTCTTATCAGTTTCATTTAACTTTTCAACTTTAACCATTAAATGATCATCAACGAATGGTCCTTTTTTTAAGCTGCGACCCATGAATGAACCTCCCTTCGTGATTGTTCTACGGTTCTATCCTTGAACCGTAGGTCAAACACGTTATTTTTTACGACGACGAATAATAAGTTTGTCGGATTTGTTTTTCTTCTTACGAGTCTTGTAACCAAGAGTCGGTTTGCCCCAAGGAGTCATTGGAGACTTACGTCCGATTGGTGAACGTCCTTCACCACCACCGTGTGGGTGATCGTTAGGGTTCATAACAGATCCACGTACAGTTGGGCGTTTACCTAACCAACGAGAACGACCTGCTTTACCAATGTTGATTAATTCGTGCTGTTCGTTACCTACCTGACCGATAGATGCACGGCACTCAGATAGAATCATACGAACTTCGCCGGAAGTTAAACGTACAAGTACGTATTTTCCTTCTTTACCAAGAACTTGTGCAGAAGTACCTGCTGAACGAACTAATTGTCCGCCTTTTCCTGGTTTTAATTCGATGTTGTGTACAACAGTACCAACCGGAATGTTAGCTAGTGGAAGGGCATTACCCACTTTAATGTCAGCTTCAGGACCTGACATAATTTCCATACCAACTTCCAAGTTTTTAGGAGCTAAGATATAACGCTTTTCTCCATCCGCATAATTAATTAATGCGATATTTGCAGAACGATTTGGATCGTACTCGATTGTGGCAACGCGTCCTGGAATGCCATCTTTGTTACGTTTAAAGTCGATTAAACGATATTGACGCTTATGGCCGCCACCTTGATGACGAACAGTTAACTTACCTTGGTTGTTACGGCCGCCTTTGCTCTTTAACGGAGCTAATAGGGATTTTTCTGGAGTGCTTGTTGTAATTTCAGCGAAATCAGAAACTGTCATGCCGCGACGACCGTTAGAGGTAGGTTTGTACTTTTTAATCGCCATTTTATTTCCCTCCTCTTCTTAGTGAATTTTAGCTTTCAAAGAATTCGATTTCTTTGCTGTCAGCTGTTAATTTTACAATTGCTTTACGACGTTTGTTTGTATAGCCGCCGAATTTGCCCATACGCTTGAATTTGCCTTTATAGTTCATGATGTTTACTCTTTCAACTTGAACACCAAAGATTTCTTGTACAGCATCTTTGACTTGTGTTTTGTTGGCTTTCACATCAACTTCGAACGTATATTTCTTTTCAGCAATTAGGTCAGTAGAACGTTCAGTGATAACGGGGCGCTTAATGATATCGCGTGCATCCATTATGCAAGCACCTCCTCTACTTTTTCAACCGCTGCTTTAGTCATGATCAATTTATCATGGTTTACAACGTCTAAAACGTTGATTCCATCAGCAGTTACAACTGTTACACCAGGAATGTTACGAGCAGATAATGCTACGTTTTCATCAAGGTCAGCAGTAACGATTAACGCTTTTTTCTCAACAGAAAGACCATTTAAAACAGCTTTGAAGTCTTTTGTTTTTGGCGCTTCAAATGCTAAGCTTTCCAATACTAAGATGTTTTCTTCTAACACTTTAGATGATAAAGCTGATTTGATCGCTAAACGACGAACTTTTTTAGGCATTTTATAGCTGTAGCTGCGTGGTGTTGGACCAAATACAGTACCGCCTCCGCGCCATTGTGGTGAACGAATGGAACCTTGACGAGCACGTCCTGTTCCTTTTTGACGCCATGGTTTACGGCCACCGCCTGCTACCTCAGAACGAGTTTTTACTTTATGAGTTCCTTGACGTAGAGAAGCTCTTTGCATAACAATTGCTTCGAATAATACGTGTTGGTTAGGCTCAATACCAAATACTGATTCATTAAGTTCGATTTCACCAACTTGTGAACCGCCTTGGTTTAATAATGCTACTTTAGGCATTCCTTTGTTCCTCCTTTCTCAGAAAGTGACTATGCTTTTACCGCACCTTTAATTTTTAGTAAAGCTTTTTTAGCTCCTGGAACGTTACCTTTAATCAAAAGTAAGTTGCGTTCAGCATCAACTTTTACGATTTCAAGGTTTTGAACAGTTACTTGCTCTCCGCCCATGCGGCCAGGTAATAATTTACCTTTGAAAACGCGGTTTGGAGCAACAGGTCCCATTGAACCAGGGCGACGATGATAACGAGAACCGTGAGCCATTGGGCCGCGTGATTGTCCATGGCGTTTGATTGAGCCTTGGAAACCTTTACCCTTTGAGATTCCTGTAACATCTACTAAATCGCCAGCAGCGAAAATATCAACTTTGACTTCTTGACCAACTTCAAAGCTTGCTAAGTCGTTTCCGCGGAATTCGCGAATGAAGCGCTTAGGAGCAGTATTTGCTTTTGCAACGTGTCCTTTTTCAGGTTTGTTTGATAGTTTTTCACGTTTGTCTTCGAAGCCTAATTGAACAGATTCATAACCGTCTGTGTCAACAGATTTCTTTTGAAGAACAACGTTTGGAGCTACCTCAACAACAGTTACCGGAATTAAGTTGCCGTTCTCTGCAAATACTTGAGTCATACCAATCTTTCTTCCTAAGATTCCTTTGGTCATGTAAGTCACACCTCCTAAATTTTTGTGTGTTTATTGTGATTAAAGCTTAATTTCGATATCAACACCAGATGGTAAATCCAATCTCATTAACGCATCAACTGTTTGTGGAGTTGGGTTAACGATGTCGATTAGACGCTTATGTGTCCGCATTTCAAATTGTTCACGAGAATCTTTGTACTTGTGAACCGCACGAAGAATTGTGTAAACAGACTTTTCAGTTGGAAGCGGAATCGGACCGGACACTGCTGCACCTGAACGTTTTGCTGTTTCAACGATTTTTTCCGCAGATTGATCAAGGATTCTGTGGTCATATGCTTTTAAGCGGATACGAATTTTTTGTTTTGCCATTATTTTCCCTCCTTTATTCGCCTATTTTTGAAAATAGACATACTCTGTGGAAATTTCCCACACACTCGCCATGGCAAAGCGGCCGGGTGTGTCAGCAACCTCCCACATCATCGCAGTCAAAGACCAACATTGTCTATTATACATAAAACATATGTCAAACGCAACATTTATCACGATTTTTTTTACTGTCTTTGACCTGAACACTTTTTCTATTATATAGGCTCATAATGTTGATTTCAACAGCTTATTGAAATCTCCAGTAATCTCCTAATTGTAAGGGTTTGCGTTTAATTTCTATATATATAGAAGAAACATGCTACTTTTTGAAAATGCGCACAAAAAAAGCAGCCGGATCGTCACCCGACTGCTCTTTAAATGTTAATTACTCAGCGATAGTTGTGATTGAACCTGAACCTACTGTACGGCCACCTTCACGAATTGAGAACTTAGTTCCTTCTTCGATCGCAACTGGAGCGATTAGCTCAACAGTCATTTCGATGTGGTCGCCAGGCATTACCATTTCAGTACCTTCTGGAAGAGTGATGATTCCAGTGATATCAGAAGTACGGAAATAGAATTGTGGACGGTAGTTTGAGAAGAATGGAGTATGACGTCCACCTTCTTCTTTTGATAATACGTAAACTTGTGCTTTAAACTTTGTGTGTGGAGTGATGGACTTTGGCTTAGCCAAAACTTGTCCACGCTCGATTTCTTCACGAGCTACACCACGAAGAAGGGCACCGATGTTGTCGCCAGCTTCAGCAAAGTCAAGAAGCTTACGGAACATTTCTACACCTGTTACAGTAGTAGATTTTGGCTCTTCAGTGAAACCTACGATTTCAACTACGTCACCAACTTTAACTTGGCCACGCTCAACACGGCCTGTAGCAACTGTACCACGGCCAGTGATTGAGAATACGTCCTCAACTGGCATCATGAATGGCTTGTCAGTGTCACGTGTTGGGTTTGGAATATAGCTGTCAACAGCTTCCATAAGTTCAACGATTTTTTCTTCCCACTCTGGTTCTCCTTCAAGAGCTTTAAGAGCAGAACCTTTGATTACAGGAATGTCGTCTCCTGGGAAGTCATATTCAGATAGAAGGTCACGAACTTCCATTTCAACTAGCTCTAATAATTCTTCGTCGTCAACCATATCACACTTGTTCATGAATACAACAAGGTAAGGTACGCCTACCTGACGAGAAAGAAGAATGTGCTCACGAGTTTGTGGCATTGGGCCGTCAGCAGCAGATACAACAAGAATACCGCCGTCCATTTGAGCAGCACCAGTGATCATGTTCTTAACGTAGTCAGCGTGTCCTGGGCAGTCTACGTGTGCGTAGTGACGGTTTGCTGTTTCGTACTCAACGTGAGAAGTTGAGATTGTGATTCCACGCTCTTTTTCTTCTGGAGCGTTGTCGATTTGATCATAACCGCGAGCTTCTGCACCGCCAATTTTAGCGAGAACAGTAGTGATTGCAGCTGTTAATGTAGTTTTACCGTGGTCAACGTGACCAATTGTACCAACGTTAACGTGTGGCTTAGAACGGTCAAATTTAGCTTTACCCATTAGGAAAATCCTCCTTTAATAAATAAAAGATAAGTATATTTTTAAGTGGAACTGCTAGTCAGGCTTCCGCCTAGATAACAGTTCCAAATATTACATAAGTAGTTATACTTTATATAAAGGCGAAAATCAATTATTCGCCTTTATTTTTTTTGATAATTTCTTCAGAGATTGATTTTGGTACTTCTTCGTAATGGTCAAAGTGCATGGAGAATACGCCACGGCCTTGAGTGCTTGAACGAAGTGATGTCGCATAACCAAACATTTCTGAAAGTGGAACCATCGCACGAACCACTTGGGCATTACCACGAGCGTCCATACCTTCAACGCGACCGCGGCGTGCAGTGATTTGTCCCATGATATCACCTAAATATTCTTCAGGGATAACAACTTCGACTCTCATGATTGGTTCAAGGATGACTGGTGCACACTTGGATGCAGCATTCTTAAGCGCTAGAGAAGCAGCGATCTTAAACGCCATTTCCGAGGAGTCAACATCATGGTATGAACCATCGAAAAGTCTTGCTTTGATATCAACCAACGGATAGCCGGCAAGTACGCCTCTTTCAAGGGAATCCTTTAAACCCGCTTCAACGGCTGGAACATATTCACGAGGTACTACCCCGCCAACAATACCGTTTTCAAATTCGAATCCTTTACCAGCTTCGTTTGGTGAGAATTCGATCCAAACATGTCCGTATTGTCCGCGACCACCGGACTGACGTGCAAATTTACCTTCTACTTGCGCAGAAGAAGTAAATGTTTCACGATAAGCAACCTGTGGTGCACCAACGTTCGCTTCAACCTTGAATTCGCGACGCATACGGTCAACGATAATATCAAGGTGCAGCTCACCCATACCGGCAATGATAACTTGTCCAGTTTCCTGGTTAGTATGTGCACGGAATGTTGGGTCTTCTTCTTGAAGCTTCTGAAGTGCAGTTGTCATTTTGTCTTGGTCAGCTTTTGACTTCGGCTCTACAGAAAGCTCGATTACTGGCTCTGGGAATTGCATAGACTCGAGGATAACAGGGTTTTTGTCATCACATAGAGTGTCGCCAGTAGTTGTATCTTTTAAGCCAACAGCTGCAGCAATGTCACCGGAGTAAACTGTTGTAATTTCCTGACGGTGGTTGGCGTGCATTTGCAGGATCCGTCCGATACGCTCACGCTTTCCTTTAGTAGAGTTCTGGACATAAGAACCAGAATCTAAAGTACCGGAGTAAACGCGGAAGAACGTTAATTTACCTACATAAGGGTCAGTCATTACTTTAAATGCAAGAGCAGAGAATGGCTCTTCATCGTTTGAATGACGCTCAACGATCTGGTCTTCATCATCAACAGAATGGCCTTTAATTGAAGGTACATCCAGTGGAGATGGAAGGTAATCGATAACAGCATCCAACATTGGCTGAACACCTTTGTTTTTAAATGCAGAACCACAGACTACTGGATAGAATTCAACGTTAACAGTACCTTTACGAATGCCAGCTTTCAGCTCTTCGATTGTGATTTCTTCACCACCAAGGTACTTTTCCATCAATTCTTCATCAAGTTCCGCAACTGCTTCAACTAATTTCTCACGCCATTCCTCAGCTAGAGCTCTATACTCTTCTGGGATTTCCACTTCTTGTACATCTGTTCCCAGGTCATTACCGTACATTCTTGCAGTCATTTCTACAAGGTCGATAATGCCTCTGAACTGATCTTCTGCACCGATTGGCAGTTGAATTGGATGAGCGTTTGCTTGAAGGCGGTCATGGATTGTCTTAACAGAATATAAGAAATCCGCGCCGATTTTGTCCATCTTGTTTACGAATACCACACGTGGTACACCGTAAGTTGTTGCTTGGCGCCAAACTGTTTCAGTTTGAGGCTCAACACCTGATTGTGCATCAAGTACCGCAACCGCACCATCAAGTACACGGAGGGAACGTTCAACTTCAACTGTGAAGTCTACGTGTCCCGGAGTGTCGATGATGTTTACGCGGTGGTTTTTCCACTGGGCAGTTGTAGCGGCGGAAGTAATGGTGATTCCGCGCTCTTGTTCCTGCTCCATCCAGTCCATCTGAGACGCACCTTCGTGAGTTTCACCGATTTTGTGAATCTTACCGGTGTAATAAAGGATACGCTCAGTAGTCGTGGTTTTACCAGCATCAATGTGAGCCATGATACCGATATTACGAGTCTTTTCTAAGGAGAACTCTCTTGGCATTGGGTCTTTCTCCTTCCTAGTATGAGTGTGTTTTTATTTTTGAAGGTAAAATTACCAACGATAGTGAGCAAACGCTTTGTTTGCTTCTGCCATTTTGTGTGTATCTTCACGCTTCTTAACAGATGCACCAGTGTTGTTAGCAGCATCCATGATTTCGTTAGCTAAACGCTCTTCCATCGTTTTTTCACCGCGAAGGCGTGAATAGTTAACTAACCAGCGAAGACCAAGAGTTGTACGGCGGTCAGGACGCACCTCAACTGGAACTTGGTAGTTGGCACCGCCGACACGGCGTGCTCTAACTTCTAGAACTGGCATGATATTTTTCATCGCTGCTTCAAATACTTCCATTGGATCTTTACCAGAACGCTCACGGATTGTATTGAATGCAGAGTAAAGAATTTCTTGAGATTTACCTCTTTTACCGTCGATCATCATCTTGTTGATCAGGCGAGTAACTAATTTTGAATTGTAAAGTGGATCTGGTAACACGTCTCTCTTTGCTACAGGACCTTTACGTGGCATGCTTTTTCCTCCTTTCAATGAAGCTTTCTATTTTAATGTGATTATTTTTTTGCTGCTTTCGGACGCTTAGTACCGTATTTAGAACGGCCTTGCATACGATTGTTAACGCCAGCTGTATCAAGTGCACCACGTACGATATGATAACGTACCCCTGGTAAGTCTTTTACACGTCCGCCACGGATAAGAACAACGCTGTGCTCTTGCAGGTTGTGGCCGATACCAGGAATGTATGCAGTCACCTCAATACCGTTTGTCAAGCGCACACGAGCATATTTACGTAACGCTGAGTTCGGTTTCTTCGGAGTCATTGTACCAACACGAGTACATACCCCGCGTTTTTGTGGTGATGATACGTTAGTTTGTGATTTCTTAAAGCTGTTGTAACCTTTATTAAGCGCTGGAGATTTTGACTTCTCTGCCGTTGATTGACGTGGCTTGCGCACTAATTGGTTAATAGTAGGCATTTGTTTTTCCTCCCTTCACTATTTGTAAGCCCACACATCCAGGTGGTTCATTTTTTTGCAAAAACAAAGTTTTTGCAGATTGCTCGATCTACAAAAACAGTTTTTAACGGATAATAGCTACAGCTGCAGCACTTACTTCAATCCTACATGCCTTTCCAAGTTTTTTCATCGAATCGACATATTGGACCGGAACGCCTAGCCTTTCTGCTTCATTCACTGCGGGACTCGTTACTTTCGCTTCGGCATCTGCCGCAATGACCAGCTCTTGTACTATGCCTTCTCTTAGTGCCTTAACTGTTTGTTTTGTTCCTATAATGACCTTGCTCGCCTGTAATACTTTTTCATAAGACATTTTGATATCCTCCAAAGTATCAGGTGTATAGGAGCACCTTTGATATATTAACATCTTGCCAATTATATGTCAACAATACTTTTAATATTTTTCTTAAAATACGGTACCTGCCATCAGGCAAGTACCGTTAATAATGTTATTCAACCGTAATCGGTTCTTCGGATGTTGTATCGCGAAGGACAGGCTCTGCTTTGCGGTAACGCTGCATTCCTGTTCCCGCTGGTACAAGCTTACCGATGATTACATTCTCTTTCAAGCCAAGCAGTTCATCGCGCTTGCCTTTGATGGCCGCATCGGTAAGAACTCTTGTTGTTTCTTGGAAGGATGCTGCCGACAAGAATGAATCTGTTTCAAGAGACGCTTTGGTAATACCGAGCAGCACCGGACGGCCGGTTGCTGGAAGTTTGCCATTTAACAATGCCTGTTCGTTAGCATCGGTAAATTGGTGAATATCAAGCAGCGTTCCTGGAAGCACGTCTGTATCGCCAGCATCGCTAACACGAATCTTGCGCAGCATTTGACGGACCATTACCTCTACGTGTTTGTCACCAATTTCAACCCCTTGCATCCGGTAAACTCTTTGAACCTCACGGAGCAAGTATTCTTGAACAGATATAACATCTTTCACTTTAAGAAGCTCTTTCGGATCAATTGATCCTTCTGTTAACTCATCTCCACGCTCAATCTGGTCGCCTACAGCTACCTTTAAGCGGGCTGTATATGGTGCATTATAGGTGCGTGATTCCACTTCGCCTTGAACGACAATCTCATGCTGGCGGTCACGGCCTTCGTTAATGCCTACAACCACACCATCAATTTCAGAAATAACGGCCTGGCCTTTAGGATTACGCGCCTCGAAGATTTCCTGGATACGCGGCAAACCTTGAGTGATATCGTTACCAGCAACACCGCCGGTATGGAATGTACGCATGGTCAACTGTGTACCAGGCTCACCGATGGACTGCGCTGCGATAATACCAACTGCTTCGCCCACTTCCACCTCTTGGCCAGTAGCCAAGTTGCGTCCGTAACACTTCTTACATACCCCATGACGGGTATTACATGTAAATGCTGAACGGATTTTCACTTCTTCAATACCCAAATTCGTGATTAGTTCGGCAAGGTCTTCGGTAATCAATTCATTTTCCTTCACGATGACTTCGTTCGTTTCTGGATGCTTAATTGGATTACGCGCATACCGTCCAATTAAACGCTCTTCAAGCGTCTCAATGATTTCTGTGCCATCCTTAATCGCACCAATCGTAAAGCCGCGGTCAGTACCGCAATCGTCTTCACGGACAATGACATCCTGAGCAACGTCAACAAGACGGCGTGTCAAGTAACCAGAGTCAGCTGTCTTAAGTGCTGTATCAGCAAGTCCTTTACGGGCACCGTGCGTCGAGATAAAGTACTCTAATACGGTTAATCCTTCACGGAAACTTGATTTGATTGGCAATTCGATGATACGTCCTGCCGGGTTGGCCATCAAACCACGCATACCAGCAAGCTGGGTAAAGTTCGAGGCGTTACCACGGGCACCGGAATCACTCATCATGAAGATAGGGTTCGTTTTATTCAAGGACTTCATCAACTTGCCCTGAATAACATCTTTCGCCTGGCTCCAGATGGAGATGACACGGTCATAGCGCTCATCTTCCGTAATCAAACCACGTCTGAATTGCTTTGTAACATTATCCACTTTAGCTTGCGCATCATGAAGGATTTGCTCCTTCTCGCCAAGAACGACGATGTCGGCAACACCTACAGTTATACCAGCTTTTGTGGAGTATTTAAAACCAAGGTCTTTCATGCGGTCAAGCATTTTTGACGTTTCAGTGATTTTGAACCGCTTGAATACTTCCGCAATGATGTTTCCAAGGATTTTCTTTTTAAACGGATCAATCAGTGGCATTGATTGAATCTTCGCCAAGATATCTTCGCCTTTTTCAACAAAATACTTCTCAGGTGTTTTAACCTCTAAATTATCCCTTGTAGGCTCATTGATGTAAGGGAATGATTTCGGAAGAATTTCGTTAAATACAAGCTTACCTACCGTTGTAATTAGCAGTTTGTTATTTTGTTCTTCCGTAAACGTTTCATTATTTAACGAACCAGCATGGACGGCAACCCGGGTATGCAGGTGTACATAGCCGTTTTGATAAGCCAACAAGGCTTCGTTTGTATCTTTAAAAATCATGCCCTCGCCGACGGCGCCTTCCCGCTCTAGGGTTAAGTAATAGTTACCCAATACCATGTCCTGAGACGGTGTAACAACCGGCTTTCCATCTTTAGGGTTCAAGATGTTTTGTGCCGCAAGCATTAATAGACGGGCTTCTGCCTGCGCTTCAGCTGAAAGCGGAACGTGAACGGCCATCTGGTCACCGTCGAAGTCGGCGTTGTAAGCCGTACAAACGAGCGGGTGCAAACGGATCGCGCGCCCTTCAACCAATGTTGGTTCAAAGGCCTGAATTCCCAGTCTGTGAAGCGTAGGGGCACGGTTTAACAGAACCGGATGTTCTTTAATGACATCTTCAAGGACATCCCAAACATCAGGAGATACCCGTTCGATTTTGCGTTTTGCTGATTTAATGTTGTGAGCAAGTCCTTTTTCGACAAGCTCTTTCATGACGAATGGCTTGAATAGTTCTAGCGCCATTTCCTTTGGAAGTCCGCACTGGTACATTTTCAAGTTAGGGCCGACGACGATAACGGAACGGCCAGAATAGTCAACCCGTTTTCCAAGCAAGTTCTGACGGAAACGTCCCTGTTTTCCTTTTAACATATGGGAAAGTGACTTTAAAGGACGGTTACCTGGACCTGTAACCGGACGACCACGGCGGCCGTTGTCGATTAGCGCATCGACAGCTTCCTGCAGCATCCGCTTTTCGTTTTGCACGATGATGCTTGGCGCACCCAAATCCAATAAACGCTTTAAGCGGTTGTTTCTGTTGATCACTCGGCGATAAAGGTCATTAAGGTCAGATGTGGCAAATCTGCCGCCATCCAATTGGACCATCGGACGCAGTTCCGGCGGAATGACCGGCAGTACATCAAGAACCATCCAGGATGGCTCGTTGCCGGAATTACGGAACGCTTCCAACACCTCAAGGCGCTTAATCGCCCGCGTACGACGCTGGCCTTGCGCAGTTTTAAGCTCTTCTTTTAACGCATCTACTTCTTTGTCCAGATTAATATCAGAAAGAAGCTTTTTGATCGCTTCGGCACCCATCGACGCCTGGAACTTATTACCGTACTTTTCACGATAGGCACGGTATTCTTTTTCAGATAGCAATTGTTTCTTTTCAAGTGCGGTATCACCGGATTCGGTTACCACATAGGAAGCAAAATAAATGACTTCCTCCAAAGCGCGAGGTGACATATCCAAAACAAGCCCCATCCGACTTGGTATTCCTTTAAAGTACCAAATATGGGAAACAGGAGCTGCTAGTTCAATATGACCCATACGTTCACGGCGAACTTTTGCGCGGGTTACCTCAACACCGCAACGGTCACAGACAACACCTTTATAACGGACACGTTTGTACTTGCCGCAGTGACACTCCCAGTCCTTTGTCGGACCGAAAATTCTTTCACAGAATAAACCGTCTTTTTCCGGCTTTAACGTACGATAGTTGATTGTTTCAGGTTTTTTCACTTCACCAAATGACCACGAACGGATCTTATCAGGCGATGCAAGACCAATTTTCATATACTCAAAATTATTGACGTCAAGCATAGGGGGCCTACCTCCCTTTTTATGTCCAGGTTTTACCCTTCAATACAGCTAAAATTAAAAAGCGCACTTAAGAACAGCCATAGCTTGTTCTTGGAAAAGCTATTCTCTTTAAGTGCGCTTTTGCTTGATTTACTCTTTTGAACCGACTTTTTCAGATTCAAAGCTTGGTGCATCAGGAACAATGTTTAAGGTGTCGACCTGTTGTAAGTCGTCCTCATCTTCCATATCACGCATTTCAATTTCTTCTTCATCGCCGGATAGAATTTTAACATCCATACCCAAGCTCTGAAGTTCTTTGATTAATACTTTAAATGATTCAGGAACGCCTGGTTCCGGCACATTTTCGCCTTTGACAATGGCTTCGTAGGTTTTCACACGGCCAACCACATCGTCGGATTTAACCGTAAGAATTTCCTGAAGCGTGTATGCAGCACCATATGCTTCAAGTGCCCATACCTCCATCTCTCCAAAACGCTGTCCACCGAATTGGGCTTTACCACCAAGCGGCTGCTGCGTAACAAGGGAGTATGGTCCAGTTGAACGAGCATGCAACTTATCATCAACCATGTGAGCCAGTTTAATCATATACATGATACCAACTGATACACGGTTATCAAACGGTTCTCCCGTACGTCCATCATAAAGAACTGTTTTCGCATCACGAGCCATGCCAGCTTCCTCGATGGTTGACCAAACATCTTCTTCCGTAGCTCCGTCAAATACTGGTGAAGCGACATGAATGCCGAGGTATCTTGCTGCCATACCTAAGTGAAGCTCAAGCACCTGTCCGATGTTCATCCGTGATGGTACCCCTAATGGGTTTAACATGATATCAACCGGTGTTCCATCTGGAAGGAACGGCATATCCTCTTCCGGTAAAATTCTCGAGATAACCCCTTTATTACCGTGGCGTCCTGCCATTTTATCCCCTGCGGAGATTTTCCGTTTTTGTACAATATAGACACGAACAAGTTGATTCACGCCTGGAGGCAGTTCATCGCCATCCTCGCGGTTAAATACTTTCACATCGAGGACAATACCGCCGCCGCCGTGCGGAACACGAAGTGACGTATCACGGACCTCGCGGGCTTTTTCACCGAAAATGGCATGAAGCAAACGCTCTTCAGCAGTAAGCTCTGTTACCCCTTTTGGTGTCACCTTACCAACTAGCAAGTCGCCGTCTTTTACTTCGGCACCAATACGGATAATTCCGCGCTCATCCAAGTTGCGGAGTGCATCTTCGCCGACGTTTGGAATATCGCGGGTAATCTCTTCAGGTCCAAGCTTTGTATCACGTGATTCTGATTCATATTCCTCAATATGAATCGAAGTATATACATCGTCTTTCACAAGACGTTCACTCATAATAATCGCATCTTCGTAGTTATAACCATCCCATGTCATAAAGGCAACGAGAACATTACGGCCTAATGCCAATTCACCTTTTTCCATGGAAGGGCCATCAGCAAGGATTTCACCCTTGACAACACGGTCGCCCACAGAAACGATTGGACGCTGGTTATAGCATGTTCCTTGGTTCGAACGGATAAACTTTAACATCCGATACTTGTCAAGATCGCCTTTGACCTCTTGGCCGTCGACTTCTTTAATGCGGCGGACCCATACTTGACGGGCTTCAACGCGCTCAACAATTCCTTCATGCTTACAGATGACAGCGGCACCAGAGTCTTTACCCGATACATATTCCATACCTGTACCGACAATCGGCGCTTCCGGCTGCATCAATGGTACAGCCTGCCGCTGCATGTTCGCGCCCATCAAGGCACGGTTCGAGTCATCGTTTTCAAGGAACGGAATACATGCTGTTGCTGCTGAAACTACCTGCTTCGGAGATACATCCATGTAGTCGACACGATCCCGCTTTACAACGGTGTTTTCACCACGGAAACGGGCAATGACTTCCTCATCCAAGAAGGAACCGTCATCTCCTAGACGTGAGTTAGCCTGTGCGGTTACATAATTATCCTCTTCGTCAGCAGTCAGGTAATCAATTCTTGATGTTACCTTACCGGTATCAGGATCGACTCGGCGATAAGGTGTTTCGATAAAACCAAAGCGGTTTACCTTCGCATATGATGATAACGAGTTGATCAAACCGATATTCGGACCTTCCGGTGTTTCAATTGGACACATCCGGCCATAGTGAGAATAGTGAACGTCACGAACTTCCATTCCGGCGCGTTCACGAGTCAGACCCCCTGGGCCTAATGCCGATAAACGACGCTTATGCGTTAATTCCGCCAGCGGGTTAGTTTGGTCCATAAACTGTGAAAGCTGGGAGCTTCCAAAGAATTCCTTAATTGACGCAATAACAGGACGAATATTGATCAACTGCTGCGGCGTAATCGTTGCTGTGTCCTGAATCGACATTCTTTCACGAACCACGCGCTCCATCCGTGATAAACCGATACGGAATTGGTTTTGCAGCAATTCGCCTACAGAACGAAGACGTCTGTTGCCCAAATGGTCGATATCGTCTGTATCGCCAACACCATGAAGCAAATCGAAGAAATAGCTGATCGACGCAATAATGTCAGCTGGTGTGATGTTTTTAATTGGTTCAGCCACATAGGCATTGCCCAATACATTAATCACTTTTTCATTTTCATCGCCAGGTGCATAGATTTTAATGCCTTGAAGAACAATCTCATCATCCACAACGCCGCCAACTGGGTTATAGCTGCGGAAATTAATATTTTTCTCAAGTGCAGGCAAAATCCTGTCAAGGTTTCTTCGGTCAAGAAGCGTTCCTTTTTCGGCGATAATTTCACCTGTTTCCGGGTCTACCAGTGTTTCGGCAAGACGCTGATTGAAAAGGCGGTTTTTAATATGAAGCTTTTTATTTATTTTATAACGACCTACATTAGCAAGGTCATAGCGCTTAGGATCAAAGAACCGTGATATCAATAGATTCTTCGCATTTTCAACGGTTGGAGGTTCACCAGGACGGAGTCGTTCATAAATTTCAAGCAACGCTTTATCGATACCTTCCGTGTTGTCCTTTTCAAGCGTATTGCGAAGATACTCATTATCACCAATCAACTCGATGATTTCTTGGTCTGAGCCAAATCCAAGTGCACGCAAAAGAACCGTTACAGGCAATTTCCTTGTGCGATCAATTCTGACATATACCACATCTTTGGCATCTGTTTCATATTCAAGCCAAGCGCCGCGGTTCGGAATGACAGTAGCCGTAAAGCCTCTCTTTCCGTTTTTATCCACTTTACCGTTGAAGTAAACGCTCGGGGAACGCACTAGCTGTGAAACGATAACGCGTTCTGCACCGTTGATGACAAAGGTGCCTGTTTCCGTCATTAACGGAAAATCGCCCATGAATACATCTTGATCCTTCACTTCGCCTGTTTCTTTGTTTACAAGACGTACCTTCACACGCAATGGAGCAGAATAAGTAACGTCCCGCTCTTTCGATTCTTCAACCGAATACTTTGGATCGCCAAGACTGTAATCAATAAATTCTAGTGATAGATTACCGGTGAAATCCTCAATTGGCGAAATATCCTGGAACATCTCACGCAATCCCTCATCAAGAAACCACTGATATGAAGAGGTTTGGATTTCAATAAGATTTGGCAATTCTAAAACTTCACTGATTCGTGCATAACTTCTCCGCTTACGGTGTCGTCCATACTGAACTAGTTGACCTGTCAACTGATTCACCCCTCAAATCAAGCGTTATTTAAAAATCTATTTACGTCTTTTAGAAGAATTTGTTACCTTGCTAAAAGACAAAAAGAAAAAGGGTTTTTTCCCAAAAACCACATTTTCACATTTTGACTATTATTTTGTCATCATTTCCTTGTTATTCCGTTTTTATACTCGATTTTATGTATTTAAAGGAATAATTCGGTAAATATTATGATGGCATTTTATAATGCTATCACAGGGACAATTCGTAGTCAACTATTTTGTGGCTCTAATAATAAAATAACCTTTGGATTTGTCAACTGTTTCTACATCAGAAAATATTTGCGTTAATTTCTCCAAAGCCGATGGTGCACCTTGCTTTTTTTGAATGACTACCCAGAGCTCTCCACCACTAAGCAGATGTTGGTGACTTTGTTCAAAAATATCATGAACTGTTTTTTTGCCGGCACGGATCGGCGGATTTGTCAGGATGGCGACAAAATCTGTTTCCGGTACATTCAGCAGCCTGTCACTTTCATAGATTCTTACATTATCAATCTGGTTAAGGGCAGCATTTTCCTTTGCTAACTCAATGGCCCGTTGGTTCACATCAATCATATGTATCGTACGATTAGGATGTTCCTTGGCAATCGACAAGCCAATCGGACCGTAGCCGCAACCGACATCAAGAACCTTCCCTTCCACTTCAGGCATGGCAAATGTCTCGATCAAAAGACGTGAGCCAAAATCCACTTCCCGTTTTGAAAAAACGCCATTATCAGTTTTAAAGCGAAACGAATGGCCTCGTAATTTATAATCCCAAGACTTTGGGTCACTTTCAACATTTTGGGTTCGAGAATAGTAGTGTTCGGTCATTTTTGACTTCACCTCCTGGGGAGCTATATATAGAAGAAATAAGAGGAATTACTACAACCTTTAAGCTATCCAGCTACAGCGCCTAGGGCTCTGGGTCATAAGCCAATCCGTCAAGAAGGCTAAAAAGCAGCCTTCTGGTCGGCTCGTCTTATGCCTGTTGCCCCTGAGCAAGGCGCTTCCGCTATTAAATTAAGTTAGCCAAAAAAAGCCCGCTTATGCAGCGAGCTTTTTCATGGAATTAAAATTACTTAACTTCAACGTTTGCTCCAACTTCATCAAGCTTAGCTTTGATTGCTTCAGCATCTTCTTTAGAAACGCCTTCTTTAATAGCTTTTGGAGTGTTGTCAACAAGGTCTTTTGCTTCTTTAAGACCAAGACCAGTGATTTCACGTACAACTTTGATAACTTTGATTTTTTGATCGCCAGCAGAAGCTAGGATTACATCAAATTCAGTTTGCTCTTCAACAGCAGCAGCACCAGCGCCGCCAACCATTGCTACAGGAGCAGCAGCAGTTACGCCGAATTCTTCTTCGATTGCTTTTACAAGATCGTTAAGTTCTAAAACAGTCATAGATTTAACTGCTTCAATGATTTGTTCTTTAGTCATTTTAATTTTCCTCCTTAGTTTTCATTCCGTATTAGTTAAGCGATAAGTACTAACTTACGCGCCTTGTTGTTCTTTTTGGTCTGCCACAGCTTTTGCAGCAAGGGCAAGGTTGCGGATTGGAGCTTGTAGTACGCTGAGTAGCATAGACAGCAAGCCTTCGCGAGATGGAAGTTCAGCAAGGGCTTGAACTTCTTCAACAGTTGCGATTGTACCTTCAATCACACCCGCTTTAAGTTCAAGAGCTTCATTCTTTTTCGCGAAATCGTTAAGGATTTTAGCAGGAGCGACAACATCTTCAGTACTGAACGCGATTGCGTTCGGGCCTGTTAATGCATCGTTTAACCCTGAAAGTCCAGCAACTTCAGCCGCACGACGAGTCATAGAGTTTTTGTAAACCTTGAATTCAACGCCAGCTTCACGAAGTTGTTTACGGAGTTCAGTTAATTGAGCCACTGAAAGACCGCGGTAATCTACAACAATTGTTGATACACTTGCTTTTAATTTATCAGCAATCTCTTCAACAACCACTTTTTTTGCTTCGATTGCACTGCTCATTTTTACACCTCCTGTAGAATGTGTACATTTATACCAGGCAGTAAAAGAGCCTCCAAATCTTTCATAGACATGGAGGCTCATAAATAGCTTAGGTAAAAGCTAAATCTTTGGCTAACCTCGGCAGGATATTAAGCGATAAGCCCCTGCTGTCTACGGTACAAATGTTATATTTATTAAACAACAAAATTGATTATATATAATCTAATTTTGTTTGTCAATTACCAATTATTCCTAATCTTACTTAGCAGCTACAGATGAAGGATCCACTTTCACGCCAGGTCCCATAGTTGAAGAAACTGTAACGTTCTTCATGTAAGTGCCTTTTGCTGCAGATGGCTTCACTTTTAGCATAGTTTCAAAAACAGTTGTAAAGTTTTCAACAAGCTTTTCGTTTTCGAAAGAAGCTTTACCGATTGGAACATGAATGTTACCAGACTTGTCAACACGGTATTCAACTTTACCTGCTTTGATTTCGTTGATTGCTCTTGTTACGTCGAAAGTAACTGTGCCTGTTTTAGGGTTTGGCATTAAGCCTTTAGGTCCCAATACGCGGCCAAGCTTACCAACTTCACCCATCATGTCAGGAGTTGCTACGATTACATCAAAATCAAACCAACCTTGTTGAATTTTGTTGATGTATTCTGCATCACCCACATAATCTGCGCCAGCAGCTTCTGCTTCTTTCACTTTTTCACCCTTCGCGAATACTAATACGCGTTGAGTTTTACCAGTTCCGTTTGGAAGCACTACTGCACCACGGATTTGCTGGTCAGCTTTCTTAGGATCTACGCCTAAGCGGAAAGCAACTTCAAGAGTCGCATCAAATTTTGCATAGTTTGTTTTCTTTGCAAGTTCAATTGCTTCTGCAATTGGGTAAGCATGTGTACGATCTACAAGCTTCGCAGCTTCTAAATACTTCTTACCTTTTTTAGCCATTGTTTTTTCCTCCTTGATTTGTGGTTTTAGCGAATTAATCTCCCACGAAAAAGGTTGCGAGTGAAAAACTGCGCAACCCCCTCATTACAACATAACAGTTTGCATAGATTAGTCTTCGATAACGATACCCATGCTGCGTGCAGTACCTTCAACCATGCGCATTGCTGCTTCAACGCTAGCTGCGTTAAGGTCAGGCATTTTTTGTTCCGCAATCTCGCGTACTTTATCACGCTTTACTGTTGCTACTTTATTACGGTTAGGCTGGCCTGAACCAGACTGAATTCCAGCTGCTACTTTCAAAAGAACGGCAGCAGGAGGAGTTTTCGTAATAAATGTAAATGAACGGTCTTCAAACACCGTAATTTCAACAGGAATAATCAATCCAGCTTGATCTGCTGTACGAGCGTTAAATTCTTTACAGAATCCCATGATGTTAACACCGGCTTGACCTAAAGCAGGACCAACTGGCGGCGCAGGGTTTGCTTTACCTGCAGGAATTTGCAATTTAACAACTTTAATTACTTTTTTAGCCACGAGACACACCTCCTTAAAGTCCGTGATGTGGTTAACAGGGTTTCCTTATATAGGGAGCCCCCTCCCACTCATCTTGAAGTCTTTATATGAATACAAAGAACTTGACAAAGTCTTGTCCGAGCATCTAACTCGAGACATACTGACCTAAAAAATAGTAACATTTTTTAAAACTGATTTCAAGTTTTTTTACAATAATTGATTTAGATTTTCTCAATCTGCGAAAATTCAAGCTCAACCGGGGTATCGCGACCGAACATATTAACGAGAACTTTAAGTTTTTGTTTATCCCTGTCCATTTCTTCAACATTGCCGGTGAAGTTAGCAAATGGACCTTCCTTTACGCGGACCGTTTCGCCAATTTCATAATTGACATCGACACGCTTCTCTTCGACGCCCATGCGTTTGAGAATAAACGCTACCTCATCCGGAAGCAGCGGTGTTGGTTTGGAGCCTGATCCGGCAGAACCAACAAAACCGGTTACACCAGGGGTATTCCGTACAACATACCATGAATCATCTGTCATGATTAGCTCCACTAATACATAGCCAGGAAACACCTTGCGTTTTACCACTTTTTTCTTGCCGTTTTTCAATTCGGTTTCTTCTTCCTCTGGAACTACCACACGGAAGATCTTATCTTGCATGCCCATCGATTCAACCCGTTTTTCAAGGTTGGTTTTTACTTTATTTTCGTAGCCGGAGTAAGTATGAACAACATACCAATTCTTTTCCATTTTCGAGGACTTTCGTCCGTCCCTCCCTAAAATTAAATGCATTTTTTGGCAAATTAAAAAACCCGCAACTGACGGGTTTTTAACTGAAATTTCCTTTGTTAATTTCCATTATACCATGAACCATTGGCTATTATTCAAGAATTAAACGAATCAATTCTGAAATACCCAAATCCAGGACCGCGAAGAAAATCGCAAAGAAGGCAACAGTGCTGACAACCGTAATAGTCGAGCGAGTCAGTTCGCTGCGCTTTGGCCAGCTTACCTTTCTCATTTCACGAGCTATATCACTAAAGAAATTCTTTATGCGAGACATTTAAGTAACCCCCAATGATTGCGCGGTCTTTTATCATTTTGTCTCTTTATGAATGGTATGAGACCCGCAAGTTTTGCAGTATTTTTTTATTTCCAGTCTTTCCTGTTTCGTGTCGCTGCTGGCTGTTGAATAATTCCTTGAGCCGCAGGTTTCACAGGCAAGTACAACTTTTTTACCCATATTCTTCACCTAATATATCCTTAAAAATGTAACATGATGCCTAATTAATGTCAATAATATTCTGAATCACTGATATAACCGCCATAGTTTATAAAGCGGATACATTTTACAACGAAAATTCCCGAATTTCCAAGTACCGTTCCAATTTTCGCTTTACGCGCTGGAGGGCATTATCAATCGATTTAACGTGGCGGTTGAGTTCCTCAGAAATCTCCTGGTACGACTGGCCATCCAAATAAAGCGCCAATACCTTCCGCTCCAAATCACTTAACAGTTCAGTCATTTTAACCTCGATATGGTCAAATTCTTCCTGATTAATGATCAATTCCTCCGGGTCAAGCACCTTTGCTCCGGACAAAACATCCATTAGCGTCCGGTCTGACTCCTCATCAAAAATTGGCTTGTCTAATGATACGTAGGAATTTAGCGGTATATGCTTCTGCCGTGTCGCCGTCTTTATCGCTGTAATAATTTGGCGGGTTATGCACAGTTCGGCAAATGCTTTAAAGGAGGTGAGCTTGTCCTCGCGAAAGTCGCGGATCGCCTTATATAAGCCAATCATTCCCTCTTGAACAATATCTTCTTTATCCGCTCCAATCAGAAAATAGGATCTAGCCTTTGCACGCACAAAATTTCGATACTTATGAATTAAAAAATCCAATGCTTCACCATCACCCTGATGAACCAAATCAACAATTTCTTCATCCTCCATGGCGGAGAATTGTTCATGCATTTTTGTCCTGAAGTCCGTACTCAAATTAGATCCCCTCCACCGAACAAGCATAGATACCACTATTATACATTAGAAAATTTTTGAAGTACAGGCTTACTTCTGCCCTCTGCGCCACTTTTCAAAAATTTCTGCCATTTCATCGCTAATCGGTATTTTGGAAACGGGCTTTTTATCTTGGATTTTTTTTACTTTCTTCTCGATGTTCTTTTCAATAGAAGACATTTCAATTTCCAGTTCGCGTGCGGATTTCCGGAGGGCGCCTTGTCCAAAAATCTGCCATTGTTCGGTAAAGTCGGAGGTGGCCACATGGATTTGCGTTTTCCGGTTGCTAAGGCTGATAGCCATTTTTTCAATCCGTTCGTCGGCTGATTCATTTTCCTTTGTAAAAATAACCTCTACCTGATGATTTTTATACTTTTTTTCTGTCCCTTTTACATAGTGGGCATCGAACACCACGATCACACGGAAGCCGGAAATGGCTTGGTACTCAGCCATTTTTTCAACCAAACGGTCACGCGCTGCCGGCAGGTCCCGGTCTTTTAATGCTTTAAGCTCCGGCCATGCCCCTATAATGTTATATCCGTCCACAAGCAGGATATCCATACACTATCCCTCTAAACTATGCCGTTTCCGGTATACCTCATACATTAATAGCGCAGCTGCCACAGAAGCGTTTAATGACGTTACTTTGCCAGCCATCGGCAAATGGATCAAAAAGTCGCATTTATCACGAATCAGCCGTCCCATCCCTTTTCCTTCACTGCCAATGACAAGCCCTAGCGGCAAAGTTCCATCTAGCCGGCGGTAATCATCCTTGCCTTTAGCATCAGTACCGGCAATCCAGACACCGCGCTCCTTCAATTCATCGATTGTCCTTGCCATGTTGGTAACCCGGACAACCGGGATATATTCTATCGCCCCAGTAGAAGCTTTCGCAACGGTCGCCGTCAAACCTACGGCCCGGCGTTTCGGAATGATGATGCCGTGCGCCCCAACCGCATCCGCCGTCCTCATGATGGAGCCAAGATTATGCGGATCTTCAATTTCATCCAATAATAAAAAGAAAGGAGGTTCGTTTTTCCTTTCGGCGGCTGCAAAGAGATCATCCAGTTCCGCGTACTGATAAGCGGCGACATAGGCCAGAACGCCCTGGTGATTTTCCTCGGTGATTTGGTCGATTTTTTTCTTCGGGACAAACTGGACCAGCACATTCGTTTCTTTTGCCAGCCGGGTAATTTGCTGCATCTGCCCGTGCTGCGACCCTTCGGCAATCAGGATTTTATTGATGTCCCGCCCCGATTTTAAAGCCTCAATGACCGGATTTTTGCCCACAATGTATTCCTGGTTCATTCTAACGGCCACCTTTCTGTTCATCTACATAGTTTAACGCCTGTGAAATGAGCTCTTCGAGGCGCTCATTCTCTCCCGTTAAAAATAAATATCCCATTAATGCCTCAAACGCCGTACTGTACCGGTATGTTTGCACATCGGTGTTTTTCGGGACGGTCCCGGATTTGGCATTGCGGCCGCGCATGACCACATTCGTTTCCGTTTCCGTTAACAGCCCGTTATCCATCATCCAAAACAGGATTTGGCACTGGGCTTTTGCCGAGACATATTTGGTTCCTTCCCGGTGCAGCTGGTGTGGCCGGACTTGCCCGCTGTAAAGCAGGTGACGCCGGACATACGTTTCAAATACGGCATCACCCATGTAGGCAAGCGCCAGGCTGTTTAATTGTTGAGCATCAACTGTGTTTTCATAATCTAGCATGGTATTAGCCTCTTTTCCACCTTGTACCCTGTGGAGTATCCTCCAAAATAATATTCATATCCTTTAATTGGTCACGGATTTGATCGGCCAATTGGAAGTTGCGATTCTTGCGCGCCTGAATCCGCTGTTCAATCAAGGCATCAATTTCTTCATCGAGCAGTTCTTCCTGCTGTTCGAGGGTCAGGCCGAGCACCGCGAATAATTCCTCAAATTGCGCTGTGAAGGCATCGATGACTTCGATTGCCGTATTTTTTTCGATCAGGTAATAGTTGGCCAGCTTCGATAATTCAAACAGCACGGAAATTGCCTTTGCTGTGTTAAAATCATCGTCCATTGCGTCGATGAACTCATCGCGGTGAGCCTTGATTTTTTCAAGCCATTCCTGATTATTTTGCGTCAGGTTCGCACTCGCTTCTCGGCGGTGCTTTAAATTCTGATAAGAGGTCTTTAGACGCTCCAGTGCCGCTGTTGTGCTTTCCAATAGCTCCTGGCTGTAGTTGATCGGGTTGCGGTAATGCACCGACAGCATAAAGAACCGTAATACCTGTGGATTGATCTGCTTAATAATGTCATGAACCAACACAAAGTTGCCGAGCGACTTCGACATTTTTTCGTTATCAATATTAATATAGCCATTATGCATCCAATAGCGAGCAAATGTTTTTCCACTTAAAGCCTCGGATTGGGCAATTTCATTTTCATGGTGCGGGAAGGTCAGGTCCTGGCCGCCGGCATGAATATCAATGGTTTCCCCAAGATATTTTTTCGCCATTGCCGAGCATTCGATGTGCCAGCCCGGACGTCCCGGACCCCATGGGCTATCCCAGAATATTTCCCCTTCCTTTGCCGCTTTCCATAGGGCAAAATCAAGGTCATCTTGTTTTTTCTCACCGACTTCGATTCTGGCGCCAACTTGCAAATCATCAATCGATTGGTGGGAAAGCTTGCCGTACTCTTCAAAACTGCGGGTTCGGAAATAGACATCCCCTTCCGATTCATAGGCATAGCCCTTTTCAACCAGTTGGCTGATAAAATCGATAATAATGTCCATATTTTCCATAACGCGCGGGTGAACATCCGCCTTTTTGCAGCCAAGCGCCGAAACATCTTCAAAATATGCCTCGATAAATCGGTTGGCAATTGTCGGCACATCCGAATGCAGCTCATTGGCAGCCCGGATCAATTTATCATCCACATCAGTAAAGTTAGATACGTAGTTTACGTCATAACCGCGATATTCGAGGTAGCGGCGAACGGTGTCAAACACAATTGCCGGCCTGGCATTTCCGATATGAATATAATTATAGACAGTCGGACCGCAAACATACATTTTTACTTTTCCTTCTTCGAGCGGTACAAAAGTTTCCTTTTTGCGGGTTAAAGTATTATAAAGTTGAATGGCCATTGACTCATACCCTTTCCTCTTTTAAGTTTGCCAGTTCTGCTCGCAGCTGGTCGAGCTCTGTTTGTATTTCTTTAATACGGTCTGCTACCGGGTCCGGCATATCGCCATGATTTAGATCACGAGTGATTCGTTTGCCGTCCTGAATGACGACCCTTCCCGGAATTCCTACCACTGTGGAGTTTGGCGGCACTTCCTTAAGGACGACCGAACCGCCACCGATTTTCGAATTCTCGCCAATGGTAATCGACCCTAGCACCTTGGCACCTGTGGAAATCAGGACATTGTCCTTGATTGTCGGGTGCCGCTTGCCTTTCTCCTTTCCGGTTCCACCCAAGGTCACTCCTTGGAACACGGTAACATTATCGCCAATTTCGCACGTTTCTCCGATGACAACGCCCATCCCGTGGTCGATAAAAAATCTCCTGCCTATTTTTGCCCCCGGGTGAATTTCAATTCCGGTGAAAAAGCGGCTCGCCTGTGAAATCACCCTTGCCAGGAAGAAAAACTTACGTTTATATAGCGCATGTGCCAGTCGGTGCGCCCAGATGGCATGCAAACCGGAATAGGTCAAAATGACCTCCAGATATGTCCTGGCCGCCGGGTCCTGCTCAAATACCACTTCCACGTCTTCCTTTAACCGTTTGAACATCTCCAATCCCCCTTTATTATTTCTAATTTCCCCCAAATAAAAAACGCCCCTGTCGGATCGACAGAGACGCTTAAATGCGTGGTTCCACTCTGATTAGGCCAAAGCTGCTTGCAAAACAAAAATGCAAAGGACTTTAATAGCCTCACTCTTCCCTGTTAACGGATGGTTCCGCCCAAATCTACTGAAATCTTTCGAAATGGGACTCAGAGGGGCACTTCAAAAAATGAGCGGCCTGAACCACTTTCAGCCGGTGATGGTTCTCTCTTTTAAGCATCATTTTTCTACTTTTCCTCATCGACACTTTAGCCTTATAAATAGTTATACTTAATATATACCATTTTCCCTTAGTTGTTAACTAATAATTTGCTAATTCTTTTTTGAACTTTCTCTCGGCCAAGCAGTTCAATTGCTTGCGGCAGGTCAGGGCCGTGGGTTTGGCCTGTTACCGCAGCACGAATCGGCATAAATAAATTTTTGCCCTTTTGCCCGGTAGATTTTTGCACTGCCTTCATCGCTGCTTTGATTCCGTCTGCTTCAAAGGCCTCCAGTTTGTCTAGTTCCTCGGAAAATGCTTTTAGCACCTGTGGAACGGTTTCACCCGCAAGCACTTCCTTGGCATCCGCTTCATAGTCTGCATCTTCTTTAAAGAACATATCCGAAAGCTCAACAATCTCGGCACCAAAGCTCATTTTTTCCTGAAGCAACGCGACCAGGCTATGAACCCATTGGCGTTCTGCTTCAGACGGATTTTCGTTTAGGCGGCCTGCCTTGACTAAATGCGGCATTGCAAGCTCGACAACCCTATCAACCTCTATCTTTTTCATGTATTGGTTGTTCATCCAAGTAAGCTTTTGCTTATCAAATAAGGCCGGTGACTTGGACAAGCGGCTAGCATCAAAAATCTCGATAAATTCTTCCTTGCTGTAAAGCTCTTCTTCCCCTGCAGGTGACCAGCCAAGCAAGGTAATAAAGTTAAATAAAGCTTCAGGCAGGTATCCCAATTCTTCGTATTGCTCGATAAACTGGATAATCGATTCATCCCGCTTACTCAATTTTTTCCGGCTTTCATTCACAATCAAGGTCATATGGCCAAAAATCGGCGGCTCCCAGCCTAGTGCTTCATAAACCATTAGCTGCTTCGGTGTATTGGATATATGGTCATCACCGCGAAGGACATGGGAGATTTCCATTAGATGATCGTCAACGGCCACAGCAAAGTTATAGGTCGGAGTACCGTCTTTTTTTGCAATGACCCAATCGCCCATTCCCTCGGACTCAAAGGAAACATCGCCCTTTACCATATCATCAAACGTATACGTTTTCCCTTCCGGGACAGCGATGCGCAAACTTGGCTGGCGGCCTTCTGCTTCAAGGCGGGCACGCTCTTCCGCAGTCAGATGGCGGCATCTCCCGGAATAATGCGGAGTTTCGCCTCTTTCGGTTTGCGCGTCTCTCTCTGCCTCAAGTTCTTCCTCGGTACAATAGCACTTGTAAACATGCCCGGACTCCAGCAATTGCTTGTAATAGCCCTCATAGATTTCATTTCGTTCGGATTGGCGGTATGGGCCGTATGGGCCGCCGACATCGACACTTTCATCCCAGTCGATGCCGAGCCATTTCAAATATTTTAATTGGCTTTGTTCGCCGCCCTCAATATTCCGCTTTTTGTCGGTATCTTCAATGCGGATAATAAATTTACCGCCTTGGTTGCGCGCAAACAGGTAATTGAACAGCGCAGTTCTGGCGTTTCCAATATGTAAATGCCCAGTCGGACTTGGAGCATACCTTACACGTACTTCGTTTGACATGACGATAATGTCACCACTTTCAATTCATTTTCTCATACTGAATTATTTTACCATGCTGATTTTCAGCGTTAAAGTTTTTTTAGCAATACTACCACTTGGGAAGCAATGCCTTCCCCGCGGCCGGTAAAGCCCAGTTTTTCAGTGGTTGTCGCTTTGACATTGATTTGTTCCACATCCGCTTCGAGCAATTCGGCAATTCGGGCCCGCATTTGCTCAATATACGGCGCCATTTTTGGCTTTTGTGCAATTATAGTGCAATCGGCATTAACCAGCTCGTAGCCTTTTGTTTTTACCAACTGCCAGACCTGCTCCATCAGCTTGGCGGAATCGGCATCCTTAAAATTCGGGTCAGTATCGGGGAAATGTTTGCCGATATCCCCTTCACCGATTGCCCCAAGGCAGGCATCGGAAATTGTATGTAATAATACATCTGCATCGGAATGGCCAAGCAAGCCCTTTTCATAGGGAATCGTAATCCCGCCAATGATCAGCGGACGCCCTTCCGTCAATTGATGGACATCAAAGCCCTGTCCAATACGAAACATCACGAAAACTCCTTTTTGTCTCTATTTCTCTTTTTTAAAATCGCTTCTGCGAAAAATAAATCTTCTGGGGTGGTCAGTTTGATATTATCATAGTCGCCTTCGACAATAGCCACGGGATGGCCGAGCCTTTCGACTAGACTGGCATCATCCGTCCCGAGATAATGATCCCTTTCCGCCTGTTCATAAGCGTTACGCAACAGGGAAACACGAAAAGCTTGCGGGGTTTGTACCGCCCACAAGCTTGAACGTTCGACAGTTTCCACTACTGTACCAGCATCAACCTTTTTCATCGTATCCTTTGCCGGCACCCCGACAATCGCCGCCCCGGTTTTCATCGCTGTTTCAAAAAGGCTGTGAATCTGTGCTTTTTTGATAAACGGCCTTGCCGCATCGTGAACAAGAATAATCCCGTCAGACCCGACTGTTTTTAACGCATTAAAAATGCTGTGCTGCCGTTCTTTGCCGCCTGCTGCAAAACCAATGACTTTATTGATTTTATATTCCTTTAGCAAGGCTTTAAATTCGGACTCATCCTGGGGATGTACCGCTAGAATCATCCCCTGGCACGCCTCGTCATCTTCAAAAACCTTTAAGGTATGGATCAGCACTGGCACTCCATTAAGTTCAAGAAAAAGCTTATTTCTCCCTGCTCCCATTCGTTTTCCCTGCCCAGCGGCCGGGAGAATGACCTGGTAAGTCATAGTAAAACCCCACTCTATCTATATCTCTTTATCTATAGTGCTTTTTCTAATAATTTAGGCTTGGCAAATATCATTCTGCCTGCAGAGGTCTGAAGAACGCTGGTTACGAGCACTTCAATGCGTTTTCCGATATACTCCCGGCCTTCTTCGACGACAATCATCGTACCGTCATCCAAATAGGCAACGCCCTGGTGATACTCTTTTCCATCCTTGATGACCTGCACTGTCAATTCCTCGCCAGGCAGGACAACAGGCTTCACCGCATTGGCCAAATCATTGATATTTAGAACAGATACATTCTGCAATTCACAAACCTTATTTAAGTTAAAATCATTCGTAACGAGAACACCGTTCGTCAGTTTCGCCAGCTTGACAAGCTTGGAATCAACTTCGGCAATTTCTTCAAAATCGCCCTCGTAAATTTCCACCTTAATAGCCAGCTCCTTTTGAATTCGGTTTAGGATATCCAAGCCCCTGCGGCCGCGATTCCGCTTTAGCACATCGGAAGAATCGGCGATATGCTGCAGTTCCTCAAGGACAAACTGTGGAATTACAATCGTTCCTTCCAAAAATCCAGTTTGGCATATATCGGCAACCCGTCCATCAATAATGACACTGGTATCCAATATTTTCATGCTTTTATTTTCCGGCTTCTCTGCTTCCTCCTCAGCGGACTTTTTCTTGTTGCCTTTTCCGAACAGGCCAATTAGTTCATCGCGCTTTTTGAAGCCAACCTGGTAGCCAAGATAACCAAATAATAGGGTTAATAGAATCGGTGCCACCTCATTTACAATCGGCACTTGAACCGCGTTTAACGCAAATCCGATTAGAAAAGCGACCAATAATCCAAAGATAAGTCCTAAACTGCCAAACAGTACATCAGTTACAGGAATTTTCACAAGAGAATCCTCGAGCCACTTAATAAAATTAAACACATAATCTACTGCCCAAAAGGTAATAAGATAAAAAATAATAGCCCCTAAAATAGCAGCAACATAAGAATTATTGACCGCTTGTATATCATCCACATGAAGGATGGTGAATAGCTCCGGCAATAACCAAATCCCAAGCGAACCACCCAAAATGAGGAAGCATGCCTGCACAATTCGTTTTAACATTACTTCACCTCCTCTATTAATTATAAACATATTCGTAAAATACAAACGTTGATTTTCTGATTATTTTTCCAAAATGTAACCATCTTGAAACATGGTTGTGATGTTACTTCCATAGGGTAGCATTGAAAAATATCGGTGTCAATTTATTGAAATTGTTAATTTTAACATAGCATTTGAATTCTTTCAATCCTTTTTATAAATGACGATCCGTGTACAGACGCTCTTTTATCAGTTTAAAGCCCTCTTTTATTTTCTTCGCCCGGACCTCACCGATCCCCTCGACCTCGTCCAGTTCTTCCACTGTTGCCGCGATAATGGGAGGCAGATTGGCAAAGGCATTTATTAAGTTTTCGATTATAACACCAGGAAGCCGCGGGATTTTATTCAAGATTCGGTAGCCGCGTGGGTGTTTATTTTCTTCAAGATGAACATAGCCGAGATAGCCCATTAATTTCAAAAGACCCGCGTCATCAAAGCTGCCATTTTGGGTTAATGCCTGCATCCGCCTCAATACCTCTGCTGGTTTTATTTCGCGGTTGAAGGCATAGTCCTTAATAATCAGCATGATTTCTTCCTCAAGCTCGGTCAAAATTTCATTCATTTGCAGGCGGATCAGCCGGCCTTCTGTCCCTAGTTCGTAGAGGAACCCCAGAAGTTCATTTTTGATTTTCAATACCATTTCAAACCGATGCAGCACAAGGAGGAAATCATTATACGTCACCGACTCTTCAAACTCTAGAATGCTTAAATTGGTAATGCTTTGTTCGAGAACCACCTTGTATTTTTCCAGAGTTTGAATTGCCTGGTTCGCTTTCGTCAAAATCATCGCGATATCCTTCAGGGCGTAGCGAAAATTGCCTTGGTACAAGGTGATGACATTCCTCCGCTGAGAGATGGCAATGACAAGCATCTTTGTCTGCTTGGCCACCCGCTCAGCCGTGCGGTGACGCATGCCAGTTTCCGAGGATGGGATTTCCGAGTCTGGGGCAAGCGTCGCATTGGCAATCAAAATTTTATTGGCAGTCTCGTTCAAGATAATCGCACCGTCCATTTTCGCCAGTTCATATAAAAAACTCGGCGAAAACGGGCAATTAATCTCAAAGCCGCCGTCGACAATACTTTTCATCCTATCGTTATAGCCAATAACAATCAAACCACCAGTATTGGCCCTTAGAACATTATCCAAACCCTCACGTAGAGGTGTCCCTGGCGCGACAAGCTGCAAAACGTCGCTGACGGATTGCCCCTCTACCCTTTTATGATCCATTTGCTATCACTCCAATGCTGCCTGTAATGCCTCGCTGACGGAGGAAACACCAATTAACTGAACTCCAGTTGGCGCGCTCCAGCCTCCCAAATTATTGGCTGGCAGAATCACCCGCTCAAATCCTAGCTTGGCAGCTTCCTGAACACGCTGCTCAATTCTTGAAACCCTTCGTACCTCGCCTGTCAGTCCAACTTCGCCAATTATGCAGTCCGTGGGCCTCGTCGGTTTGTCGCGGAAGCTCGACGCAATGCTGACCGCAACCGCCAAGTCTATCGCCGGTTCATCCAATTTCACCCCGCCGGCCACTTTTAAGTAAGCATCCTGATTGGCAAGGAGCATCCCGACCCGTTTTTCCAAAACGGCCATTAACAACGGCACGCGGTTGTGGTCAATCCCAGTGGCCATTCTTCTAGGGTTCCCAAAGCTGGTCGGGGAGATCAGCGCCTGGATTTCGACTAATACTGGACGGGTGCCTTCCATTGAAGCAACAACCGTAGAGCCTGCAGCACCGCGTGACCGTTCTTCTAGAAAAATCTCAGAAGGGTTTTCGACTTCTTCCAGTCCAAATTCCTTCATTTCAAAAATGCCCATTTCATTGGTCGAACCGAATCGATTTTTCACGGCGCGCAAAATTCGGTAGGTGTGGTGCCGCTCCCCCTCAAAATAAAGAACCGTGTCGACCATATGCTCAAGCAGTCTCGGGCCGGCAATCGATCCTTCTTTTGTGACGTGCCCGACAATAAAAATGGCGATGCCCTTTGTTTTTCCGATTCTCATTAATTCAGACGTACATTCGCGGACTTGGGATACACTTCCCGGTGCGGATGTAACCTCAGGATGATAAACGGTTTGGATGGAGTCAATAATGACAAAGCTCGGATTGGTGCTTTCAATCGTTCGATTGATTTCTTCGAGGTTGGTTTCTGCATAGACGAACAGATTTTCAGAGGTGATGTTTAGCCGTTCTGCCCGGAGCTTTGTCTGTCGAAGCGACTCTTCACCGGATATGTATAAAACCTGATGGCCTTTTACGGCCAGCTGCGATGACACCTGCAGCAGCAGCGTGGATTTTCCAATCCCCGGGTCACCCCCAATTAGCACCAATGAGCCCTTTACGACCCCACCGCCCAAGACCCGGTTCAATTCATTTAAATCGGTATGAATTCTCGGTTCGGTTACCATTTCAATCGAAGTGATGGGCGTCGGCTTGGACAAAATCGTCGAACCTCCCTGCGAATGGGCGAAGGCCCCGCGCCGATTGCCGCCGGTTACCTCTACCTCTTCCACCATCTTGTTCCACTGGCCGCAGCCTGGACATTTCCCCATCCATTTAGGGGATTCATAGCCGCATTCCTGGCACATGAATTTTGTTTTCCGTTTAACCATGGCAGTTCTTCCTCTCTCGGGTGATAGCAATATAAATGAAAACTCGCCGATTGGCGAGTCCGTTAGGACGAAGACAGAGGCGTAGTTGAATTTATGCGTGCGAAGCTGAAAAGAAAAATTTGGTAAAAATTTTACACTTTCCTATTAGCTAAAAAGAGGTACACGATATATCAATATTTACGTGTACCTCCTGCAATTGTTTCAAAGTTTTTCCAAAAAAATCTCTATTTGGTCAAGCTCGTCTTCTCGGCTGTTCTGACGACAAACTCCCCATTATCAACATCGATGGTCGCCTTCTGTCCTGTCAGCAATGTTCCTTTAAGCAATTCTTCAGATAACCGGTCCTCAATATGCTTTTGGATCGCACGGCGGAGCGGTCTTGCCCCGTATTCAGGGTCATAGCCTTCCTCGGAAATCTTTGCTTTAGCGGCCGGCGTAAGCTCTACATCGATATTTAGCTCCCTCAACCGCTTGATAAGCTGGTCGGACAATAACGTAACAATTTCATCAAGATGCTTTTTCTCTAGGGCGTGGAAGACAATGATTTCATCAATCCGGTTTAGGAATTCTGGACGGAAAGCCCGTTTCAGTTCTTCCATTACCTTGCCCTTCATGTCTTTATAATCCTGGGTTGAATCCTGAATATTAAAGCCGACATATTTATTGCGTCGTAACGCTTCGGCACCAACGTTGGATGTCATAATCAGAACGGTATTGCGAAAATCAACGGTTCTGCCCTTGGAATCAGTCAAACGTCCATCCTCAAGCACCTGTAGTAAAATATTGAACACATCCGGATGCGCTTTTTCGATTTCATCCAGCAAGATGACGGAATATGGCTTTCTGCGCACCTTCTCAGTTAATTGTCCGCCTTCCTCATAGCCGACGTAGCCCGGAGGCGATCCGACAAGACGTGAAGTCGAATGCTTCTCCATATATTCAGACATGTCGATGCGAATCATTGCATCCTCATCGCCAAACATCGCTTCAGCTAAAGCACGGGCAAGTTCGGTTTTTCCGACACCTGTAGGGCCAAGGAACACAAATGAACCAATCGGACGTTTTGGATCCTTCAGGCCGGCTCTTGCCCGTCGCACCGCTTTGGCCACGGCCTTGACCGCTTCTTCCTGGCCGATTACCCGTGAATGTAAAATTTCCTCAAGGTTAAGCAGTTTTGCCGTTTCGGTTTCCGCAAGCTTGGAGACCGGGATTCCCGTCCAGCTTGAAACAACGCTGGCGATGTCTTCCACGGTGACTTCATTATTTTCTTTGCCCTGCTTTTCCTTCCAGCTCTTCTTCGTTTCCTCAAGCTGTTCGCGCAGGCGCTGCTCGGAATCCCTTAGCGATGCCGCCTTTTCAAATTCCTGGCTCTGGACAGCGGCATCCTTTTCTTTTCGGACCTCCTCAAGCTTCACTTCAAGCTCCTTTAAATTTGGTGGAGTTGTATAAGAGCGCAGCCTTACCTTTGACCCGGCTTCATCAATTAAGTCAATTGCTTTATCCGGCAGGAAGCGGTCCGATATATAACGGTCTGATAGCTTGACAGCCGCCTCAATCGCTTCATCGGTAATTGATACACGATGGTGCGCTTCATAGCGGTCACGTAATCCTTCCAAAATTTGAATCGATTCTTCTGCCGTCGGTTCGTCAACACGGATCGGCTGGAAGCGGCGCTCGAGCGCTGCATCTTTTTCAATATATTTACGGTATTCATCGAGTGTTGTTGCCCCAATACATTGCAGTTCGCCGCGGGCAAGCGACGGTTTCAGGATATTGGATGCGTCAATTGCTCCTTCCGCTCCGCCAGCACCGATTAACGTGTGCAACTCATCAATGAACAGAATAATATTTCCAGCCTGGCGAATTTCATCCATGACCTTTTTCAAGCGGTCTTCAAATTCCCCGCGATATTTGGTTCCGGCGACAACAGTGCCCATATCAAGTGTCATTACGCGCTTGTCACGGAGGATTTCCGGCACTTCGTTATTGACAATTTGCTGGGCCAATCCTTCGGCAATCGCTGTTTTCCCTACCCCAGGCTCACCGATTAGTACCGGATTGTTTTTAGTACGGCGGCTAAGCACCTCAATAACCCGCTGAATTTCCTTGCCGCGGCCAATCACCGGATCAAGGCTGCCTTCGCGGGCAATCGCTGTCAAATCGCGGGCCAGGCTATCAAGCGTCGGCGTATTGGCACTAACGGCCCCTCCGCCCTGATGTCCGCCGGATTCGTTTGAGCCCAGTAATTGTAGCACCTGCTGCCGCGCTTTATTCAAGCTTACCCCGAGATTATTCAGAACGCGGGCTGCGACACCTTCGCCTTCACGAATCAACCCAAGAAGGATGTGCTCAGTTCCCACATAGGAATGACCGAGTTTGCGTGCTTCATCCATGGAAAGCTCAATGACCTTTTTAGCTCGTGGAGTGTAGTGAATGATTTGTGAGGCCTCTTGCCCTTTGCCAATTAAATTTTCTACTTCCTTTTGAATTTTTTCAGATCCAAGCCCAAGACCATAAAGAGCCTTTGCGGCAATTCCTTCGCCTTCGCGAACCAATCCGAGCAAAATATGCTCCGTTCCAATATTGTTATGCCCAAGGCGAATCGCCTCTTCCTGTGCCAAAGCCAGTACCTTTTGTGCTCTTTCTGTAAAACGGCCGAACATCATACTATCACTCCTCACCAAATTTTTTAAATTCCATTTGGAATCGTTCTCGAATTAATGCGGCTCTTCTTATATCTCTCTCATGAGGTCTTAACGGACCGCCAGCATACTGTTGGAGAAAACCCGGCTGGGTTAAAATCATTAATTCATTCAAAATCGTTCTAGATATATTTTCGATGTAGCCCATATCAATTCCAAGACGAACGTCTGATAAGCATCTGGCTGCTTCCTTCGATTCAATAATCCGGCTGTTGGTCAATACCCCCAAGGACCGGAACACTCTATCTTCTAATTGTATGTTGGAAGTTTTCCGTAATGCTTCACGCGCCGACCTTTCTTGAGAAATGATCTGGCTGACAACCCCCATCAAATCACGGCAAATATCCTCTTCCGCTTTTCCAAGAGTGATCTGGTTCGATATTTGAAAAATATTCCCCAGTGCTTCACTTCCTTCGCCATAAATTCCCCTGACGACAAACCCCAATTGATTGATCGCAGGAATAATCCGGCCCATTTGCTGCGTTAGTATTAACCCCGGCAAATGCATCATCACCGACGCACGAAGACCGGTTCCAACATTAGTGGGACAACTTGTCAGATAACCCAGGCTTTCATCAAAGGCATATTGAAGATGCTGTTCAAGCCAATCATCCATTTCATTGGCAGCTTCCAACGCTTCAGCCAATTGCAAGCCCGGGAATAGGCATTGGATGCGAATATGGTCTTCTTCATTAACCATTATACTAACTTCTTCATTTTCCGATAATAAAACCGCCCCATGTGGCGACTCCTCTGCAAGATTTGGGCTAATCAGATGCTTCTCCACTAAAACCCGTTTTTGCAACGGCTGCATTTCATCGATTTTCAATAATTCCATTGAGCCGAATTTCGGCATTGTTACTTGTCTCAGCAGATTTTCCATATCTGAGATGATCCGTTTTGCTTCCTCATGGGAAAAAACTGTCGGGAATTTATAAGCTTCCAGGTTACGTGCCAAGCGGATCCGCGAGCTTAGGACAATGTCGGAATCTGGTCCATCCTTACTCATCCAGGAGCTGACCGCCTGATTTAAGAAACGTTCGAGCGACATATTACTCCCCTCCCTCGTGGCTTGCGGATAACCTTTTTTCCAGCTGGCGGATTTCATCACGGATGCTTGCCGCCTGTTCAAACTCTTCACGGTTGATTGATTCTCTCAGGTTAGTTTTCAGTTCTTCAATCTGCTTGCGCAGATGGATACTGCCGCCAATCCGTTTTGGTATTTTTCCATTATGTGTCCAGTTGCCGCCATGCAGTCGCCTTAGTACCGGCTTTAGCTGGTCCTGAAAGGTTTCATAGCAATGAGCACAGCCAAACCGTCCCACTTTTAAAAATTGCGGAAAGGTCATCGAACAGTGCTGACACTGCAGGATTTCTTCCTGGTGAAACGGGCTTTGACTCGGCTGTTTAAACGAGGGGTCAATATTTAATAAGCCGGCTAATAGATTATTAAAGGATAAGCCCGATTCCCCATTAAACATAAACATTTCGCCTTTTTCCTGTGCACATTTTTCACACAGGTGCACTTCCGTTTTTTCGCCATTTACTATTTTTGTAAAATGAAGTGCCGCTGGCCTTTGATTGCATTCCTGGCAAATCATACTTCTCACCTCTATAGGCATGTGATTAAATAAGTGTCCTAGATTTTTTTGGTTTTTCATAGAACCCAGGTACTTATTTAGCTAATATGGAATTATAAAATTTTCCAAATATTATAATTCCCTAACGCATAAATTCAACTACGCCTCTGTCTTCGTCCTAACGGACTCGCCAATCGACGAGTTCTCATTTATATTTCAAAGTTGTTAACATGGCTCTTAGCATTCTTGCCCGCAATTCGTCCCGGTATGGAAGGTCAATATAGAGCACGGAACGATCAATGACTGATAGCATAATTTTGGCTTCCCGCTTTGTAATAATCTCTTCCTGGACAAGACGGGTGATAACATCCTCGGCACTTGCCTGGGCAACCCTGCCTTGAATAAGCGATAACAAATGGTCAATTAAATCGGCAGAATCATGCGATTCCACCTTCATGATCCGGATATAGCCGCCTCCGCCTCGTTTGCTTTCAACGAGATATCCTCGTTCGATTGTAAAGCGGGTGTTGATTACATAATTGATCTGTGAAGGAACACATTGAAATTTATCGGCAACTTCGCTGCGTTTAATTTCAACTATATCCTGTTCACTCATTTCCAAAACCTGTTTCAAGTATTTCTCGATAATATCGGAGATGTTACTCATCTACCCACCCCCTGTCATCATCTGACTTTGACTATATTTGACATTCATTATACTCAAATTTATGGTGAGATGCAACGATTCGCTACTTTATGATTTTCTCCAAATCTCGCGGTTGCGAAACGTGAGGACGGTGGGAAAAAACTACTATTTCGGGGGGATTGGGCTTGTTTGGGGGTGGATTGAGGCGGTTGGAGGGGAAAAAACGGGCGCTGCTGCTCCTTTGGAGTGGGTTGGCGTAGGGAAATGGCGAAAACTCAGGGTCAACGGTCCGATAATGTCTATAAGAGTAGTCGGAGGACGGAAATTCGAGATTTACTGCTCCTATAGGGTCTATTGGCGTAGTCGGAAGGTGAATATTCGGGGTTTACTTCTCCTATAAGATCTATTGGCGTAGTCGGAGGGTGAATTTTCGGTATTCTGTTCACCAATTAGACTCTAAGAAAATTATATCTTCGATGTTTCACTATATATCTGCGATCATCTTAGATATATCCGCGGTAATTAGAGTTATATCCGCGATAAATTCAATATATCCGCG
>NZ_LMTJ01000013.1 GCF_001510715.1 Bacillus sp. FJAT-29814 | reverse complement strand
CTAACACCATTTATTAATAAATTTATTAATTGGTTGAAAAACATTATTGACACTTTTACACAAAAGAATGGACTTGACTCCTATTGGCTACCCTTTTTGAATTTGTTCATCGGTTTCGGTAGCCAATGGACCTTATTGGCTACCCTTTTTGAATTTGTTCATCGGTTTCGGTAGCCAATGAACCTTATTGGCTACCCTTTTTGAATTTGTTCATCGGTTTCGGTAGCCAATTGACCTTATTGGCTACCCTCTAATATGTTCACATCAACTACTTCAAGTTTATTTTCCAACTTCCGCAATAAACGTCGGTTCCGGATGGTCAAAATCTATTTCAGGGCCGTTTAGGAATTCAAGAACGAAATGGAATTCCCCGGCTTCATCGACTTGTACATAATTGCCGGATTTAACGGTAAATGCGTTGGCCAAGGACACCCCATCCCCACCGTTATAAACATCGGTATAGATGGAGATTTCACCTTGGTCAAATTTTCGTTTTACTTCGGGATTGACTGGGATAAATGCCAGTTTGTCGCCCGCTTTTAGAGAAATCAGCTTCTCATTCACAGGAGTGACCATTCCTGATTCATCCAGGTCAAACATGACAGTTTTTGCATCCGCTGGAGCTGATTCACTTCGGGCAAATTCCTCGATTGTGAATTTCCCATCAGCAATTGAGAGCTTTTTCACGCCCATTTCCTTTACCACAATCACATCATTCTCCTGCTTCAGGCTAAAGCCATAACCGCTCCATACCTCTTCTGCATTTCCATTCACTTGGATTGTAATTGCCTTCACCTCGGAAATCCCCATCGATCCCCCATCAGGCAGGTCAAACACAAGCAACGCCTTTTGCGCATCCTTTGAGGCAACGGTCAAAAACGATTGTACGTAATATTCCTGTTCCGATAAATAGCTCTCATATTCCGGCGATTCCCAAAGCTTTTGCCATTCTCCCTTTGGTGTTACAGATAAAACGGCGATTTTTACAACCCCTGAATACTCATCCCGCTTCTGACCAGCGGCAACGATTGTATATTCTGTGTTCCCCAGTTTGGTTGATGCCTGTTTTATAAATTCCCAGCCAGAAAATAACGGGGCAGCTTTGGATAAATCGGCTGTATTATTTGCCGGTACCTGTTCCTGCACAGCACCATCTGTGTTCTCGGTCTTTACTTCTGTCGGCAACTGCTGCTGTTTTTCCTCTTTGCCTGCCTGCTCGGCATCACGCTGCATCATGCCGATGGTGGCAAAGCCGAGGAGCCCCGCTATCACAGCGCCTCCGAGCCATTTTACCAAGGAACCCTTCTTCTGTTTGACTTTAGGCGCCGGCGACGTTGATGATGAAGGAAATGCCCTCTTCTCGATCCTTGGGACTTCAGCCGTTTTCGGTTCAGGCTCCGCGAAAACAGTCTTGGATGTTTCGCCCTTGTCTACCAACCCAGGCTTCGGGATCGCCAATTGGGCAAGCACCCATTCCTGCAGCTGTGATGCTGTTTCAAAGCTAAGTCCATCAAAATGATGGTCTGGGATTTCTGAATAATTTTTTATAAATGCCAGAACCTGCTTTACATCATCCTCGATTGACATCTTGCGTTCCGGATAAAATATCGTTCTTTCTCCCGCACCATATAAAGCGAGGTCGCCAGTTACCTTGATCCAAATATTAAACCGTGTTAGTTTGCCAAATAGAATATTTTGTTGATGCAAATGGATGACACCCTCGAGGAGCTGGTCAATTTGTCTGCCGGTGAGAACCTGTCCGATTTCTAATAGGTTTCCTTCGGTCCCATCTAATACTACAAATGGCCGGTCATCCCAAACATCATTCCACTTTAATGATGGCAGGGATTTATTTTTTGTAATATGAATGCCGTAGTGGCGGTACACGTTCTTCCAGTCCTCATGATTTTCGGAACCGTTCATGAGACGGAGGATGCCCATCTCACCGTTCTCCTTGTTCTTGACAACATAAACGTTGACATGTTCCCCATTATTCAGTTCTCTGACCATCTGATAGTGTTTGATATCCACCATGTTCACAGCTCCCCCGCGCTGACTAGAAGGACCTTAATTTCCACTTTTGGTTTCGCTTCCTTCATAATTGTTTTTTAGCCTGAACTTAAATTCAACTCGCCTTGACTGTGCTCTGTCCACTACCCCATTGACGATTTTCAGCTGGCTCTCAGACCTGCCATTGGCGGTGATGTCCTTCGTTACCAAATCCTTAAATGGAATATCTCCATCACTTAAAATAAATTTTACCACACTGGAGGCCCGACGCTGCGATAAATCAAGATTATCTATATAATCGCCTACATCATCGGTATGGCCTTCGACGACAACTTCAGCAATTTGGTCCTTATATTGTCCATATAAGGTAGAAAAATAGATTCGAAGGAACTGATGAAGCTTCTCCTTAAATTCTGGCCTAATTACATCTTTACCAGTTTCAAATAAAAGATCATCTTTAAATTTGATGGCACCTGTTTCCTTGTCTATTGATATGCCTAATTGTTTATCTGAGAGCTCTCTTTCAAGGTTTTCAACAATATCTTTTTGAATATAAGATAATGCCTCGATTTGCTTTTCTTTTTCAGCAATCAGTTTTGCCTGTTTATTGATTTCTTCCTGACTTTTTTCCTGCCTTGCCTTACTTTCATTGTTAATCGTGACAATAATCCCAACAAACACAATCAGGACAACGAGCAGGATACTTGATAATAAATCGGTAAAAGAAGGCCAAAAATCGCTTTCCTCAGAATTGTGGTTTAATAATCGATTATATTTTCTCTTCATCGCTCAAACCCTTTTCCTTTTAGACTAATTGCCGTTCATTCATTTTCCCTGAAAGTTGGTCGATGCTTTTTTGTAACACACTCATGCTTTGCTCAAGTGATTTTAACGATGCTGTCGTTCCATTGGTGCCGCTGGCAAAGGTTTGGTTTATTTTTACAATTAATTCATTGGTTTGTTTAACGTGGCTGCTTAGTACTGACAAACTGTTTGCCATCGCTTCATTTGCTTGTGTTTGATTAACTGCATTCGTCTCAATCCTGTTAACGGCATTACTAAAGGTCGCTGCTGTTTCATTGTTATGGGCATTTGCCTCCTTCAACTGTTTTAACAGACCGGCCTGCTCTTTTTTGATTTGCTTATATATGGAATCGGTAAGTTGTTTATGCATCTCCAATTGTGATTCATTTTGCACCGCAATTTGTGTAATTTGTGATGATATTAGCTGAAAAAATCCGTTTAACTCTTTGTAGGCCAGATTTAATGCTTTTCGGGTATCATTAAACATTGCCTGGTATTGCTGTTGAACACTTTCACTCTGATTCATGATTTTGCCAATAACCATGGACTGCTCGCCCAAAACCACTTTCAAATCATTTCTTGATTGTTCAAGCGTCTGCTTCACACCGTTTAAACTGCTGTTTTGGGTTTCAAAATAACCGAATAATTTTTCAAAATCGTCATGAAGCTGTGCGGTGCGTTTCGCAAATTGGCCGGTAATCTGTTTCATGTTCTTGAACATGACGCTCACCTCATCCGTGTTTAGACGAAAGCTCTCATTGTATTGAATAAGGTTATCTGTAGCGATTTTAAATTCATTAGAAAAGCTGGCAACATCCAAGAATGCCCTGCCCATGTTGTGGACAGCCGTTTTTACCTCGCCAATGGCTTCAACAACAAAATAATCAGACGTCTTAAGGTCTTTTTGATAGATGTAGTTTTCTATTTTTAACATCAATTGCAATAATAATTGTTCAGAGTTTCGTATTTTCGTATGCAGATTAATAGCAATTGAAAATAGAATCCCCGCAATACTGGTATAAAACGCTGTATGTATTCCGCCCAATATTTTAAAAATTGACTGATCCAGCTGGGCAGTCGGTTTCAAAGCCGCCAAGGATATCACCAGACCGATAAAGGTTCCGAGTACCCCAAGTAGAATCGCAATTGAAGCTAACGTTTGAATCAATTTCATTTGTTTTACGATATTGATTTTGTTATCAATTTGAAATTCGGACATGAACATCTCAATAAAGGTTGAAATGTTCAATTGGGACTTCGACTTTTCCTTCTTATAGTTATAAGCTCTCCATATTTCCCCGGCTAGCTTATTCAATTCGGGGTTTTTGGAAAGTTCATCATCCTGCACACTTAGAAACTTGAACATGGCTGAATTGCTATCGATGGAGAATTTTGTAATCACTCCTAGTGCTATAAATATCCCCATTACCAGTACATTGGAGGCAATCTGCAAAGAATTCCCCGATGCCATGGTTTTTCCATATAACAATAAGTAAACAAAAGCAGGCACAAACATTAAAACTGTCATTACTAATTTCTTCATAAGCCGAACATCCTTCCCAAACTGGAAAATTAAAGTAATTATATAGTTCAATTTTACCAAATTAAAATCACTAACAGGAATAAAGTTACAGTATTTTCAATAATTTCATTTCGTCAGCAATGGGCAGAGGATAGTTAAACCTTAAAACTTCCACAGTATCTCCTGCAAAAATTGTCGATAAATTATCCCATAGTTTTTGACAACTATTTCAGGAAATCCACCGTATGGATGGTAAAATGTATTATATATAGAACGAATAAAAATACTTTAATGAACAAAATCAAATATGATGTGCTAGTGGAGGTGTACATAGATGCGAAAAAGGTTGGTTACTAGTTTCACAGTTTTTATGGTTGTTTTTTGCATGATCAGTTCCTTTCAGGTTCGTGCTGAAGGGGATGCGGATGTGACTTCAAGGATTGAAGGGGTCCTAGTGGTCGATGCCAGCCGCTCCATGCTGTCGAGTGATCCGAATAATCTCAGCAGCGAAGCGATGAAGATGTTCGTGGACATGTCTTCCGTCAAAGGGGACAAGATTGGCGTCATCGCCTATGGGAATAATGTGGAAAGCAAAATGGACATGGTAAAAATCCAAGCCGAAGCGGATAAACAGGGGATCAAGAAATATATTGATTCGCTGTCGGCAAAATATCCCTACACCGATATTTCGACCGGAGTAACGGAAGCGATCAGCTTTTTGGATAAGGGGCATGAGTCCGGGTACGAGCCGCTTATTGTCGTGCTTGCCGATGGCAACAACGACCTCGATAAAACCAAATCGAAAACAAACCAGCAGGCTGACGAACAGCTTGCCCAGTCAGTCGTCGATGCCAAGGCTAAGGGCTATCCAATTTATGTGATTGGCTTAAATGCCGATGGAAAGCTCAATAAAGAGTTGCTGCAAAAGATTGCGACCGGAACAAATGGCAAGTTTTTCGAAACAAATAACGCCAATGATCTGCCGGGAATATTGAGTGAAATCTTTGCCGCCCACTTAAAGCTGAAAATGGTGCCTGTACAGGATGTAGTCGCCAAACCGGAGTTCCAAGATGTTCCGTTTACCGTTCCGAATGAAAATGTACTCGAAGCCAATATTTCACTCATTTCAGGGAAGCCGGTAGAAGTTAAGCTCGTGGACCCTTCCGGCAAGGAGCAGGCGATTCCGTCCGATTCGATTTCGTTAACCAAGTCTAAGAACTACTCGATGCTGAAGCTGATTAATCCTGTCCAGGGTGACTGGATTTTAAAAGTGAAAGGTTTTCCTGAGGATAAAATTGATATTAAGATGGTATTCAATAATGACTTGCAGCTAAAGACGGCCCCCATTCCGAAAACGATGAAAGCTGGCCAAACAGTTAAGGTTGAAGCGTTTTTCGTGGAAGGCAGCAAGGAAGTGGTGAACAAGGACCTTTATCAATCCTTGAAGTCGGTGTTGCTCGTTAAGGATTTAACCTCCGGAAATACCGAGGAAATCCCGCTAAAAGCCGGAGACAAAGAGTTTTCAGGGGAATTTAAGACGGGTGATTCAGGAGAATTCGCGCTGGTGGTAAAGGCAGAGGGTGACAGCTTCTTCCGAGAGACTCCGCCGCAAAAATTTTCAATCCCTGCAGGAGCAGCTAAGGGCAAGTCGGAGCCAGTCGTTGCGGATGTGAAGCTCACCAGTGAAACTGATTCATACCCATGGATTTATATTGTTGCCGGTGTGGTCGCCGTGTTGCTGCTGGGAGTTTCGACATTCTCGTTTGCCGCGAAAAAACAGCGGGCCAAACGTGGATTCCACGGGAAAATCGTTATGGAAATCACAGACGAGGATACGGGAGTCAGTACCGACCCGAAGGTACAAAGGTTTAAATCGTTAAAAAATGAATTCCATTTACGCCAGTTATTTCAATTGGATCCAGAATTCTCAGAAATAGATCAAATTACCTTCGTCCCTCTGACTGACAACACCTTGCTGCTGCTCAACAAATCCAAATGCACCATAGATATAGGAGGCGAACTCATCGATGCCGAAACAGGCCACCGCCTGCGCCGCAACGACAAACTCCGAATAAAACTGCCGAAGGGAAACAAAGCTATCTACATTGAAAATATAAGTTATGGTGCCTGACACCATTAGCTGACTTATCACTGTATGAACCTTCTTATCGGTGCCTGGCACCATCTGTAACAAATGACTAGTCATAACTCCTGACCGTGTTTTCTCGGTGGGAGTTTTTTATTTGCTTTGATTTGCGAGTAGGAAACATGCAGTTCCTTCTTTAAAAAATGGGCAGTCTTTCTAGCTACTCGTCCGAACTCATTTACAGCTTGATTCATAAGATACAGAAGGTTTGAGGATAAGGAGGGAAAAATATGAGCAGAAAATATAGCGGATTTAAACCTGACGATAACAATTTTGCTGAAGTAGAAACCGTCAGTGAAAGTAGATGCCACGAATGCGGTCACAAAAAATGTAAATGTCATAAAAAAGACAAATGCTCGGAATGCGGCAAAAGAGATTGCAAATGCAAGCAAAAAGTCAAAGTAAATGTTAACGTTAACGCAGCTACAGGACCGACGGGAGCAACTGGGGCCACTGGACCGACGGGACCAACTGGACCGAAGGGACCAACTGGACCGACGGGACCAACTGGACCAAAGGGACCAACTGGACCGAAGGGACCAACTGGACCGAAGGGACCAACTGGACCTCAAGGCGTCAAAGGTGCTACTGGACCTACTGGGCCAACTGGACCTCAAGGACCGACGGGACCTCAGGGCGCAACTGGACCTCAAGGCGTTAAAGGTGCTACTGGAGCAACTGGACCTCAAGGACCGACGGGACCTCAGGGCGCAACTGGACCTCAAGGCGTTAAAGGTGCTACTGGACCTACTGGGCCAACTGGACCTCAAGGACCGACGGGACCTCAAGGCGTTAAAGGTGCTACTGGACCTACTGGGCCAACTGGACCTCAAGGACCGACGGGACCTCAAGGCGTCAAAGGTGCAACTGGACCTACTGGGCCAACTGGACCTCAAGGATCTACCGGATCTCAAGGGCCAACTGGACCTCAAGGACCTACCGGATCTCAAGGACCAACTGGACCTCAAGGGCCAACTGGACCTCAAGGACCNAAGGACCTACCGGATCTCAAGGACCAACTGGACCTCAAGGGCCAACTGGACCTCAAGGACCTACCGGATCTCAAGGACCAACCGGACCTCAAGGACCGACGGGACCTGGAGGTAGCACGATTTATTTAGGTACAGACCAACAGGTTGGCAATAATGACTTCCTTGGTCTTGGAACATCCCAGGGGGGAGCGGGTGGATTTGCGAGGAGTAGTGTTGTCGTTCCACAAAACGCAACCATCACAGGTCTTGTATTAAATATTCGCAACTTTAACTTAATGGCAGGGGAAACCGTAACCGCTACCGTATTTAGAAGTACTGATTGTGCTTCCACTGTGCAGTCAACAGGTGTTACGGCAATGGCAGGTCCTGGCTGCTGCGGTGTTGGAAGCGGCTTTAATGTACCGGTTAACCAATGTGACTTGTTGTCCGTACAAGTTGTCACAAGTACCGGCAGAGCCCTTCCAAATGGCGTAGCCGCAACCATTATTCTAAGGATTCCTTAATTTTGCGAAATAAGGCCATATCTAAAAATAGTCGTGCTCCGGCGCGGCTATTTTCTTTTTTTTAATAAGCGGACGTCGGTTGTGCTGCAGCTTGTCCTGCAAAGCCAGAAATGAAAACTTGCTTTTTTGCACTAAAGGTTCTTGGGCAGCTAAATAACGGAAGGGTGAGCAGACATTACTCACCCTTCCTTTTTTAAAAATTAGCCACACCTAAACATTGAAATCCTAAGCCCTCTAGCTCCGATTTAGCCAACATATTTCTGCCATCAAAAATAATCGGCTGTTTCATAAGTTGCTTTAGTGCAGCCCAATCTAGTTGCCGGTACTCGGCCCAGTCAGTCCCAATCGCGACCGCATCCGCCCCTTTGACCGTTTCCTCCACTGTTTCGCACTGCTGAAAATTCATCGTTCCATCGCTGCGGAACTTCACTACCGGGTCGTGAGCTTTGATTTCCGCCTGCCCAGCCGCCAAATGCTCAATCAACACAAGACTGGGCGACTCCCTGGTATCGTCCGTATTCGCTTTAAACGACAACCCAAGTACGGCAATTGTTTTGTTCTGAAGCGATTCACCCAATGTCTGTTTCATTTTTTCGATTATATATAATGGCTGTTCGTTATTTACTTGGACTACTTTTTCTAAAATAGATAAAGGGCGGTGATGGTCCAGGGCCGTTTTCAGCAAAGCATTGACGTCTTTCGGGAAGCATGAGCCGCCGTACCCCATTCCTGCATGCAGGAAATCCGTGCCAATTCGGTGGTCGAGGCCAATCCCCCTCGAAATATCGTTTACATTTATCCCGAGCACATCACAAAGCCTGGCTAGTTCATTGATATAGGAAATCTTCATCGCGAGGAAGGAATTGGCTGCATACTTGATCATTTCAGAGGCTTTTGGGTGGGTTTCGATAATTGGGCAGGAGAAATTTTGATATAATTCCTTCATGATGGTGCTAGCCTTTGGGCTTGTGGTCCCAATTATGATGCGGTCGGGATGAAGCGCATCCTGGACAGCGCACCCTTCTCGCAGAAACTCGGGATTGGAGACGACATCGAACGGAATAGGAGTTGGTTGGTTGGCTTCAATCCATTTCGTAACAAGCTCCGCAGTTCCAACCGGCACGGTACTTTTTGTGACAATCACTTTATATTGATTCATATAGCGCCCGATCGCTTCGGCGACATTTCGTACATAGGAAAGATTGGCGCTTCCGTTTTCCCCCATCGGAGTGCCTACGCAGATGAAAATGACATCATTTTTTTGAACCGCGGCTTCGGTTTCTTTTGTAAAAATTATTTGGCCGCTCCGGACATGCTTGTTCAAGAGCGCTTCAAGACCTGGCTCATAAAAATGTAGACTGCCGGCTTGCAGCGCTTGAATTTTTCGATTATCAAGGTCAAGGCCGGTGACCTGATGTCCCATTTCGCAAAAAATTAGACCGGTGGTTGTACCGACATACCCTGTTCCGACTATTAGAATATTCAATTGTCATTCTTTCCCCCTTTTACGCATAGCAGGGAATAGGACCGGCTGTCCGGACCTTGTCCTCCCCTTTTTAGTTATTGTATTCAAATCTATAAGGGATGGAAGGTTGTCCGACCAGAACAGGCGGGAAATGGGCCACAAAATCGAACCCCCCACACAAAACAAAAAAGGACCAAAATGGGTCCATATTTGTCCTCGTGTGGAGGACAAATGTCCATGATTGGTGCCTGACACCATTACTAACACCACCGTAGGTTTAAAGCCAGCCTTTTTGTTGGGCGATGGCGGCTGCTTCGGTGCGGTTTTTGGCGCCGAGTTTGTGGATGATTTCGGAGATGTAGTTGCGGACGGTGCCGGATGACAGGTACAGTTCGGCAGTGATTTCTTTTGTTGTTTTTCCTAAGGCGGCAAGTCTTAGAATCTCTTGTTCTTTTAGGGTTAATGGGTTTTCCTCGCGGATGACGTCGATCGCCAGCTCCGGGCTGAATACGCGTTTCCCTGCCACTACCTTACGAATCGCCCCAGCCAAGTCGTCAATTTCCCCGTCTTTAAGCAAGTACCCATGGACGCCGATTTTTACCGCACGTTCGAAATAGCCAGGGCGGGCAAAGGTGGTAAGAATAATCACCTTGCTGGCCGCTGACAGCTTCACAAGCTCTTCTGCTACCTCTAGGCCGTTCAACAGCGGCATTTCAATATCCATTAAACAAACATCAGGCGAAAGCTCGAGGATGGATGCCAGTGCTTCCTCCCCGTTCATCGCCTGGCCAATCACCTTCATGTCAGGCTCCAAGTCCAGCAGTGAACCGAGCGCCCCCAATAGCATTCGCTGGTCCTCCGCTATAAATAAAGTAATCATACCGCTGCTCCTTCCTTCTTAATAATCGGCACGACGATTTCTAAAACCGCGCCATTTTGGTTGCGCAGCATCAACGTCCCATCAATCAGCGCGAGCCTTTCTTCTATTCCCTTCAAGCCGTTGCCAAATTGCGTATTCTTGGGCGGTATGCCCATCCCGTCATCACGGATGACAGCCTTCAGCTTTTCTGCTGATAGATGGATAGAAATCGAACAATGCGAGGCTCGGCTGTGCTTCACTACATTCGTCGCTGCTTCCTTCATGCACATACTGATCATGTTCTGGGTAAATGGCGGGATTCTTGAAAAATCAATGTCCCCATCATATTGATACGTGATGCCGGCAGCCCGTAAAATCTGCTGGATTTCGAGCAGTTCCTCGAGAATGGTAATCGCACGCATATCGGTCACAAGCTCGCGCACCTGCTTTAACGCAGCCCTTGAGGTAACCTCCATTTCCTTTGCCTCATTCCGTGCCCGATCAGAATCAACAGCAATTAAGCGCTGGACCAGTTGGCTCTTTAATGTCAGCAGCGACAGGGTGTGACCGAGGGTATCATGAAGGTCCCGGGCAATCCGAACCCGCTCCTCACGCTTCACCAGCTCTTCAATTCGCTGGTTCGCCCGGTCAAGCTCCTGCTCTAGTTCCATCCGCCGGCTTAAGCTACGAATGCCAAACGGCGAAATCAGCATGATGATAAGAAACGGAACAAAAAACAGAAGTTCTGATGGCGTAAAAAACTTCTCTGTCCGAACCACATGGACAATAAAAGGAAACATTGTCACGAAGGCAAGGCTGATCAGCCCGCGCCGAAACACCTTTTTATCTCGATACCAGCCAATAAAATTCGCAGTAAAGAAGCCCAAAAAAACGTGATTTAAATTGTAAAACATCGTAAAGATAAACACGATGCCCAGTTGGACCGCCAGCCAATACGAAAATCCCTTTTTTTCTATTAAAAAATATAGCTGCCGGTACGATACCAAAAAAAGCAGCACCATCCCATAGCCAAACAGCTGCTTCATCCCTGTTTCCTTCGTCAAATAATAGATTGGGAACCCAAAATAGACGAGAAACACGTAGGGGAAAAAGCCGTATTTTCTTGGGAAAATGCTGAATGATTGTTTCATAGTGAATCACACCGCTTCTTGTTTTCTTCTAATATAGTTTGATAGTAGCATGAGCAGGACCAAATAGGCGATAAGTAACAGCATATTTTTCCAATCCGGCAGACCGCCGCGGACAATTTCCCATGCCCCGCTGCCAAAGTTATAGGACGGAAGCCATTTGGCGATCGCCTGCATCATCTTTGGCATTACCTCAAGCGGCATCCATAAACCGCCGGAAACCGCGAGCACCATATACAGAACATTACTAACGCCCGCTGCTGTTTCCACTTTCTTCATTAACCCAATCAGGGTGCCGATAGCGAGGAAAGGAAGCGAGCCCAGTAAAATCCATAAACCGCTCATCACCCATTCAAAAGCTGTCAGGGAAACATCGTTAATTAAGGCACCTGCGATAAAAATAATCACAATCGAAAATACATGAATCACGCTTTGGCCGACCATTTGCGCCGCAAAATAAACGGTATTTGACAGCGGAGTCGTCCGGAGGAACGTTGACCATCCCTGGGAGCGCTCCTGAACCAATCGAATGCCAAGCGTCATCATCGATGACCCCATGACACTAAATACCGTCATCGACATTAAATAATGTGCCTGCCACTCTGCCTTATTTGGAATATCGGAATTTACTAAATTAGTAAACACATAATAAAAGATGATCGGCATGACAAGCGACCAAAAAACAAAATAACGGTTTCTCAATATCCTGATGATTTCTACTTTGCATTGAATTTGAAATGTTTTCATTTAGATAGCCTCCTTGGATTCACCGGTCAGCTGCTCGAACGCTTCTTCCAGCTTGCCTCGTTCAATTTGAATATCACGTGCGCCAATTCTCTCTTTAAAAAGCAGTTCCAAAATCCGGTCTGTATTGTCCGTATGGATGTAGACGCGGTTATTTTTCCGAAAAATATCGGTGATTTCGCTATGTTGATATAATTTTTCCAATGACTTTTCAGGATCGACGACAAAAGAAACGGACTGCTTGGTAATACTGGCTTTGATTTGCGCAGGCGTTCCGTCAGCGGCAATCGCGCCGTCTTTAAACAGTAAAATCCTGTCTGCCGCATCATCTGCTTCCTGTAAATAATGAGTTGAAAAGATAATCGTTTTTCCTTGTTCCGCCAGTGTCCTGACGGTTTTCCAAAAGCGTTTCCTCGAGGTAATATCCATGCCGACTGTCGGTTCATCAAAAATGATTAGTTCTGGGTTTCCCGCAAGTGCTAGCGCAAAGCTGAGACGACGCTTTTGTCCGCCAGACAATTTTTCCGCGCGTGTTTTTAAATCCTGTGGTGTCAAACCGGTTAGTGCGATGAGCTCCTGAATCGACAGAGGCTGCGGGTAGTAGCTTCTGATTAGCTCAAGGATCTCGTTAACCTTCAAGCCCTGCATCACACTGACCTCCTGCAGCATGGTCCCAATTTTTTCCCTGACCTGTTTTTCGTGAGGAAGCAGGTTAAATAAACGCACCTCTCCGGATGATGGCTTAAGCAGCCCCAAAATCATCGAGATCGTTGTGGTTTTCCCTGCGCCGTTCGGCCCAAGAATTGCCACCACTTCACCTTTTGATATTGAAAAACTTACATTGTCCACTGCCTTTTTATGTTGAAATGACTTTGTCACGTTTTTGACGGTTACTATTGCCTTCATCTTTCCGAACACCTCCTGATTTCTTACTTTCATTGTAAGCCGGAACGACTTGGCTTTTTAGTAAGCAATGTCATCAATATCAGGTGACAATTGTCATTTCTTCTGGCGGTGCAAACCTAAAATGGATCGGTTAGGCGAAATAAAGTCAGAATCGGCGAGATACCTCCCCAGTTCCGCGAAACTAGTCCAGGAATGGGCGAAAATATCGCTTAGTTTCATCCCAATTTGTCGTCATAAATCATGTTGATGAAAGAATGAGGTAGTATCCACAACCCGATATGGCTATCCAGAGTTTATTAACAAGTTTTCAACAGTATCCACAAGGTTATCAACAAATTATTAGGAGTTGTTAACAACTCTTGTTAAAAAAATTAATAACAGAATTTTTAATTACCAACAAACATCAGGATGTTATTCACAGTTCACATGGTGTTATCAACATCTTATCCACATTTCCACTATAAAAGGCCCGATAAATTTCAGGCCTCACTGCTGATCCATTTTTTCCACGATTTCCTTTAACTCGCCGGCATCGCCTTTGGCATTGATAATTTCAAAGATTTGATTCAAGCCTTCACTCGTTTTCTCGTCTTCATTTGTAATGGATTCGCCTTGATTTTTTTTCAAAAAAAACCCTCCTTTTTACGTTTAGAATGGCCATTTAGATGCCGATTAATTAATATTTCCACTATAAAAATATTACTTTGCTCACCAATTCAAAAAATGTTCAAAAAACGGCGCATTTACCGTGACCTGCATCACTAGACCTATTTTAGTGGCAGATAAAATGGAAATGTAAGCATTTACAAAAATAGACAGTTATTAATTGGGGGGAGCTAGGATGGGAAGGTTTACAAAAGTTACAGCGGTAATGTTCACTTCTGTCATGATGTTAGGGGCTTGTTCAAAAGCGGATTTATCTATGGAAAAGAAAGTGAAAGCAAAAACAACCAAAAATGCAGTTGTGGATGTATTCGGACCCCATAAAGGCTTAAACCAAAAACCAACTCCAATGAAAGTAGTGCGCGTCGGTGAGCATGAGGTGAACATCGAAATGACCGCGCAAATTACCGATATCGAAATTTCCAAAGGCGATTTCTACAAAGCCTGGACATTTAACGGCGAAGCACCTGGGCCGGTGATTATTGTCAACCAAGACGATTTGATCAATTTTAATTTGAAAAATATAGACCCAGCGATTCCGCACAGCATGGATTTCCATGCCGCACATGCTGCCCCATCCGTGGATTTTGCCAACGTTATGCCGAATGAAGAAGGAACCTTCACCTATCCTGCAAATAATCCAGGCGTGTTTATGTATCACTGCGGCACAAAGCCTGTTCTATCCCACATTGCTAACGGGATGCACGGCACGATTATTGTAAAACCGAAGGATGGTTACCCAACCGATTCCGCGGTTGACCGTGAATATGTCATTGTTCAGAATGAATGGTACAAGTACAATAACCTCGAGGATTTTACAAACGGCGTGCCTAAATATGCAGTCTTCTCCACCAAAGCGTTAAGAGATGGCGACCTAAACACTAACGGAACAGTTGGCTCGCTTGTCGACAAACCGTTGCTTGCCAAAGTCGGCGATAAAATAAGATTGTATGTGAATAACGTCGGCCCGAATGAAGTATCCAGCTTTCACGTAGTCGGTACCGTGTTTGATGATGTGTATGTGGATGGCAACCCGTTTAACCACATGAAAGGTTTGCAAACGGTGATGCTGCCAGCTAGCGGCGGTGCGGTTGTCGAGTTCACTGTCACCAAGGAAGGCAGCTATCCAATCGTTACCCACCAATTCAACCATGCTCAAAAAGGTGCAGTAGGCATTATAAAAGTCACCAAGGACGGACTTGATGACGGCAACGTGGTAATGTCCCACTAAAATATAGATGGAAAAGGCGCCGGGTTTTGGAATCCGGCGCCTTTTTGTGTTCTGAGCCCGGCTATAGTCTCGTACCGAGCTCGATTACTTTACTAGTATGGTAGATGGCTTTGACCTTCAACTTCTTTCGTAAATCCTCGCACAAGCAGTCCTGCTCGAGCAACTCATGATGGCGCTGCTGCAACAAATGATAATAATATTTTCCCTTTAACAACATTTTCAACACATGAAACCCTCCTCCAGTTTGGTTGACATAAATCGCAGGAGTATTCGTGTTCGGTAGCTGGCTGGCATCGTCCTGGACTTTAGCCCCTTTAGCTTTGCGTCACCACTTTTCAATGGCTTTGCCGTTTCGTACGATTTATGTGTTATAGCAAATATAACCAAATCGGCAGGCATGTTAAAGAGTCTCCAGACCTAAATTTTCTGAAAAATCGCTGTTTGTCTGGCTTTCCTGCTGTTTCTAAGGTTCTATTTATTTTTCCGGCTGTTTTAAAGTCCTCCCTTCGTGTCCATGCTGTTAGCAGATGGACTTTTTTAAGAAGGAAGTATGTTATGAAAAATGCATATACCGCGATCTTTATTGTTATATTTTCATTGGCAGGCTGCATGGGCTCGGGCGCACATAATTTAGATATTAATCACGAAAAAAAGGCTAACCTGCCCCCCGTTCCGGTAAAACCTGAATATGCTAGCAATAATAATGGCAAGGTCAAGGTAGTCACCGCCCCGGATACTGTGCCGGTCCTCGTCAACAAACAAAATAAACTACCTGACGATTATCAGCCGGTTGATCTGGTCGATGCAGAAATTCCGTTTATTTTTAAAGAGGACTCACCGAAGCGGAAAATGCGGGAGGAGGCCGCCGCGGCGATAGAGAAATTATTCGCGGCCGCTGAACAGGAAGGCGTAGAACTGCTGGGCGTTTCGGCCTATCGCTCGTCTGCGACGCAGGAGGCATTGTTTAATTACTACGTGGACCGGGATGGCTACGAAGCGGCCGCCACCTATAGCGCCCTGCCACGGACAAGCGAGCACGAAACCGGCCTGGCCATCGATGTCACCGGCGGCAATGGCAAATGCGCCGCTGAAGATTGCTTTGGCGGCACACCAGAGGCGAAGTGGCTCGAGAAAAACGCCGCAAGATACGGGTTTATCATCCGCTATCCCAAAGGCAAAGAAGCCATCACCGGCTACCAGTACGAACCCTGGCACCTCCGCTACGTAGGAAAACCCATAGCTAAACAAATCATGAACCGCGGCATCACCCTTGAGGAGTACTATAATGTCATGCCGGTTAATAACTAGAACAATACTACTTGTGAATGCATAGCACTATTTCCATTGTGTAAAGTCAGCGAATGGTGCCTGACACCGATCGCAATGTTGCCAGCATGAAAAATATGTAAAGCCCTCCGCTTTTTGGCGGAGGGCTATGATTTATTTGCCGCGAATTTCGAGCAGTTTGAGTTTGAGGTCGTTTTCCATGGCAGCGAGTTCTTGTTCGGCGATGCGTCGCTTATGACGGCCTTCCTCTTGAATACGCAAGGTTTCCTCGAGAGTGGAGATGAGGTTTTCCTGCGTTTTCTTCAGTGTTTCAATATCGACAATGCCGCGCTCGTTTTCTTTGGCGGTTTCAATTGTATTCGTTTTTAGCATTTCGGCATTTTTCAAGAGCAGTTCATTGGTCGTTTTCGATACCTGCTTCTGTGCCTCAACCGCATGTCGTTGGCGAATCAGCGTCAAAGCAATCGCCACTTGGTTTTTCCATAACGGAATCGCCGTTACGATCGAGGATTGGATTTTTTCCACAAGGGCCTGGTTTGTGTTTTGAATCAGGCGAATCTGCGGCGCACTCTGAATCGTGATCTCCCGACTTAGCTTCAGATCATGGAGGCGCTTATCCAAGCGGTCGGCAAATTGAATCATGTCGTTGACTTCCTGGAACTTCATTTGATCATTGGTTGACTGCGCTTCCTGCTTCAAGCGAGGAATTATTTTTTCATGCATTTCCTCAAGCTTGATTTCCCCTGCTGCAATATAGACATTCAGTGCATGGAAATATTCCTTATTCGTTTCGTAAAGCTGCTCAAGCAGTTTGATGTCAGACAAGAGCACGTTTTTACTCCGCTCGAGCTTCACGCTGATGCGGTCGATTTGCGCCCCCGTTTTCTGGTATTTGGACAAGACCTCCTGAAGCGAACTCGAGATTTTTCCAAACATCCGTCCAAGAAAGGATGGCTTGTTTTCCTTCAACTCGTCCGGATTCACTTCATTCAAACGCTTCATGAGGTCAGCGATAATATCGCCAATTTCGCCGACATCCTTTTTCTGGACATGCTCAAGCATTTGATGCGAAAAGGATAGAAGTTTTCCTTGGGCTTGGGTACCATATTGAATCATCGCCTGATGGTTGGTCGGATCAATTTGTTCCGCTAACTGCAGCGCCTTGGCACGGTGCTCCTCTGGGATCACATCAATTAATTTTACTGGTCGTGCCTCGCTTGTCTGCGGGACCGGGCTTTTGGCCAGTTGCGGTTCAGGCTGTTCGCCAAAAGGGTCGGCTAGAATATCATCCAAAAAGTTGCCGCCGGTTTTGTTCAAGTTAAGATTGTTTTCACTCATTTCTTTAACCACCTGTTCTCTTCGGGTAATTTAAGTTCTTTTTGTTTATTGATTGTATGTTTTGCGACATCAATTTCAAAATTGAGGTGATCGACATCATTGGAAACGACCTGGTATAGATCTTCTTCTAATACCCTGGTAAGCTCATTCAGGGTTTGCCTTGTTTCAATTAACGACTGATTGATTTCTAGACTTTTTTTCGGCTGGGATATGAGAAAATTGTATTTTTCGGTCAGCTCGACGACTGAATCCAAATGAGAAAAATAAAACGGCTCAGCCTGGTAAAAGCGTTTTGGTTCCTTGGCCGCCATCTTTTGAATCTTCTTCGTAATCCTTAAAATATCAATTCGCTGCTTAACCGAGTTAAGATCGCGAATCGAAAACAGCGATTTATTCAAGCGGCGGATTTTCTTGTTGGCATCCGCAAGGTTTTTTTGAATGTATCGGTATTCTTTTCGTGTCAGCCCGTGCTTTTTCAAAAAGCTAGATGACATGAACACCCCTAAGACGACATGGGTGAGAAAGCCACCGGCAAGTGCTAGGCCGATGGTAAGATAGCCATCATATGTCAAAAGCCAGGTAATTAAGCCCGTGAAAACGGTAACCGGAATGGCCACAAACGAACGGACAATCAACGAAAGGACAGGGTTCATCATAATCGACTCCTAACTAAAAATCCTTGATATTCATACGAATAACTCGGAAGAATGTTTCATTTTAATGGAAGTCACCAGCAGAAAGTTATTTCCATTTATTACTTCCACAATACACCAAAAAACTCCTGCATGCTATAGACTACGAGCGGAAAGAAATCTACGACCTGAGACCTATTTACGCTTCGTTGGGGTCAAACCCAGTAACGCAAAAAGGTGAGAAACATGGTTGTTCTCACCCTTTTGCGTTGCTTTATTTTTCGTAAAGTTCAATTGGCAGCCCGTCCGGGTCGGATAGGAAGGTAAACCTTTTATTCGTAAACTCATCTATTCGAATCGGTTCAACCTCCACTTGGTGGCTGGTAAGATGGCGAATAGCTTCATCCAAGTCCTCAACTTCGAATGCAACATGTCGTAACCCCGCCGCTTCGGGATAGCTTGGCCGCTCAGGAGGATTCGGGAAAGAAAACAGCTCAATCTGATAGTGATCATTGACTTCTAAATCAAGCTTGAAAGAATCCCGCTCCTTCCGGTAAACTTCCCTGATTGGTTTCAATCCCAGGATTCTCACATAAAAATCCTTCGATTTTTGATAATCTGAACTGATGATGGCGATATGGTGGATGCTCTTTAACCTCATAAAAATACGTCCCCTCCCTTTAAAGATTCGGAAATTTTCCGGACCCTGTTGTAATAGGTAATCCTAATAATACCAGATAATCTTTTAGGGAAAAAACCTTGTCATCTAATAACTTTAATGGTTGTTGTTGGAGATATTCATAAAAGAAGTTGTTAACGGTAAAACGATGCTTTGAGAAGATAATTGCCTTACAAAGTGGCTGTTTTCATTTTTTAATACTCCTTTTGTTTTAAAAAATGCAAGCGATAACATTTTCTCGTACAAATTCCTTTTATCCAACCCCCGAATATATTGCCATTGTCAGTTTTTAAAAAAAGAATCTAAGAGGTGAAGCATGCTTTGAAGAAAAGGGCCCTGTTTACGATACCGCTCAGTTTGCTGCTGATTGCGGCGATTGTTGCCTCGTTTTTCCTCATTAATATCAAACCGGCCACAGGCGATGTGAAGCAAGCCCAACGGCTGAACGAATACACAAAACCCGCGGTGGTACGGATTATTGATTACGCTGTTGTAAAGTGGCAGTTTCTCGACTACAACCCCGATGTTCAGGCTGTTTTTGAGCGGCTTAACTATCAAACTTTAATTGGCGGCTCCGGCTCAGGTGCCGTTATTAGTGCGGACGGATATGTCGTCACCAACGCCCATGTGGTGGAGTTCGGAAAAATGGAGAACCAGGCGGTTGCCGATGCCGCTTTTGAGCAGCTGGTGGCCATTATGGCGGACTACTTCCAGGTAGATTTCAACGAGGCGTATGATTATTTGGTTGCCTGGACTCAGTACACTGGAATACAGAAGGCGACCAAGGTGATTTTGCCCGGCGGCGATGTGCTTGATGGAGAAACAAAAAGCTACGGGGCGCCGATTAATGAAGGGAAAGATGTGGCAGTTGTAAAAATTGAGGGGAAAAATCTGCCGACGATCCCGCTTGGAAATTCCGATGATATCGAAAGCCAGCAGGACATCTGGGTCAGCGGCTACCCTGCAGCAGCGGATTCCGACCTGTTGTCTCCAGATTCATCGCTTGTTTCTACGATGAACGCGGGCCAGATTTCCGCTACCGATAAAAAGACGGAGCAGGGAAGCCCGGTTATTCAGATTAACGCCGCGGCAACCCACGGCAACAGCGGCGGTCCGGTGATTAATGAGGACGGTGAAATCATTGGGCTGTTGACGTTTAGGGGCGACACGGTCAACGGTCAGGAGGTTCAGGGCTTCAACTTTGCCGTGCCAGTCAACACGGTGACAGAGTTTGTTAATCAGGCCGGTGTTAGGGACACAAAGAGCGATACGGACCGGCTCTATAAGGAAGGGCTCGATTTATATTGGGGCGGCTATTATAAGCATGCTTTGGAAAAATTTGAGGCGGTACAGCGGATTTATCCGAACCATTCTGAGATCAAGGAGTATATTAGCAAATCCGAGAAAAAGATGGGCGAAAGTAAGACATTGTGGGCTGACTACGCGATGATGTTCTACATCGGTGATGGCGTTGCCGGGTTACTTGTGCTGATTTTGTTGGTGTTTACTTTTGTTGGCGGGCGATCGAAGGGGCAGGCTGGGACCGCAGTGTTATCTGGTGCCGGGGTTCCGGTAGCTGGAGAGGGAACTGGAGTTGGAGTTGGTGATGCCGGGGCCGGAAACGGAGCCGCGGGTGGGCCTCAGACGCTGCAGGTACCTCCGGGTACGCAGACCGGAACACATCAGCAGGAGCAGGCACCGCAGCAAGGACAAATGCCTCAGTCGGGGCAAGCACCGCCAGCAGCTGCAGAACCCGAAACGAACATTGCCGACCTAAACAAAGACGGCAAAGTCGACATCCAAGACATCCTTCTTGCTCTGGAAGAACACCAAAAGAGGCAAAAGAAAAATGAGGAATAAAGGAAAACAAGCCGATTGGCGAGTCCGATAGGCTAAAGGCAGAGGCATAGTTGAATTTTGCTTTACGGAAAAGCTGGCTCCATAAGCTGTCAAACAAACCGACCGCTTATGAGCCGGCTTTCTTATTGAAGCCATCAATGGGCACAAGCACAGAAGGTCGATACTTGGGATTATAAGTTATCGACAATGAAAACATTGAATGTCCTCCCCAGATGGACAAAAAGGGCATTTTGTCCACGGCTGGTGCCTGACACCATTATTGACACCACACCATGATCAAAACGATTTTTCTGTTAATATCCGCTGTTGATGTGGTACCATATTGACATCGTTTATATTGTCCTATGTTCAAATTTTTTCCCGGAGGAAACTTTTCTGGGTTTGTGCATATAAAAGTATAACTGAATAAATTTTAGAATGTTATTGGTGAGTCAATGAGTCATTGATAAAAGACAGCCAATTTATTGGGAGGGAGACGAAGGTGACTGAAAATTTGTTATTGGCATTTGGCTTGACCTTGTTTGCGGGTCTCGCTACTGGAATCGGAAGCCTTTTGGCGTTTTTCACATCTCATACAAATACAAAATTCCTGTCGGTAACCCTGGGTTTCTCCGCCGGGGTCATGATTTATGTGTCGATGGTCGAAATCTTTGTGAAAGCCAAGGTCGCGCTCGTAGATGCCCTAGGAACGGTTCCGGGGAACTGGCTGACAGTAGGAGGCTTCTTCGGCGGAATGCTATTGATTGCGGCTATTGATAAATTTATTCCAAAACAGTCCAATCCGCATGAACTAAGAACGGTGGAGGATATGTCCTCTAAAGGAAACGGCGGCTCCAATGGAAACGGGAACGGCGGGTCGCTTGCACTCGCGGATAAAAAGCCTGATTTATTAAAAATGGGGACTTTTACCGCTCTGGCAATTGGGATTCATAACTTTCCAGAAGGTATCGCCACCTTCACCTCAGCGCTACAGGACCCAAAACTCGGGATTGCCATTGCCGTCGCTATTGCCATTCACAACATTCCTGAGGGAATAGCGGTATCGGTGCCTGTCTATTTTGCCACAGGCGATAAGAAAAAGGCGTTCCGGCTCTCGTTTCTATCAGGCCTGTCAGAACCAGTCGGAGCATTAGCCGCCTACCTATTCTTGATGCCGTTTTTGAACGAAGTAATGTTCGGCGTCATCTTTGCCTCCGTCGCCGGGATCATGGTGTTTATCTCGCTTGACGAACTGCTGCCGGCCGCAAAAAGGTACGACGAAGCGCATTTATCAATTTACGGCTTAATCGGCGGCATGGCCGTGATGGCTATTAGCCTGCTGTTGTTTATTTAAACAATTAAAAAACCCCCTTCACAACCATTTGAACATTTATAATGATTGTGAAGGGGATTTTTACTTTATGCCCCATCATTTTAGTTTCATAGATTGATAGAACTAGAGCATTTTAAAATATCATATTAGGCAGTGATGTAAATGATTTGGGTATACTGGATGTTTTCCTATTTGCTTGGGAATATCCTGTTTGGCTTCATTGTCACGAAGTTTATTTTTCAACAGGATATTAGAACTGGCGGGAGCGGCAATGTCGGGGCAAGGAACGCCGGGCGGCTTTACGGTAAAAAGGCTTTTGTCCTTACCTTTCTGGGCGATGCGTTAAAAGGAGGAGCCGTTGTGCTAGCCGGACGTTATCTTGGGCTTTCGGAGCCTGTGCAGTTGGTCGGCCTGGCGCTTGCGATTATCGGACATATAAAGCCAGTTGTCCTTGGATTTAAGGGCGGTAAAGGAATTTCAACCTTTATTGGAGGGATACTCGCCTTCCATCCCCTCGTGGCACCATTCGTTGTACTTGCATTTGGGCTGCTATACCCGTTCACCAAAAGCTTCACCCTTGCCGGGCTGGGGTCGTTCCTTGCGATTCCTGTTGTCCTGTATGTCCAGGGGGAAGGCTGGGCCAGCTGCCTCATCGTGTTGGGCATACTCGGATTACTGTTTCTGGCACACTCAGAAAATATTAAAGAAAGGATGAAAAAAAGGTAGGTTTCCATAAAATGCGGACCTACCTTTTTTGAACTTAGTAGGAGTGGGCATTGTTTTCAACCGTCATGGAGTGTCCGACCCACGTGGACAAAATACGTAACTTGTCCACGAGTGGTGCCTGACACCATTACTATGACACCATTACTAACCACTTTCAATCACACAAAAACAGATTCCCTTGATAGGCCTGGCCGATTCAGCTTTATCGCTTCCTCGATGCTTCGGTCAGTTATGTATGTGCTACCCTCCAAGTCGGAAATGGTGCGGGCGAGGCGAATGATTTTGATTTGGGTGCGATTGCTCATGCCCTCTTTCATTAAAAGTTCCTGGAGGGTCCTCTGCTGGCTGCAGCTTAACGGGCTTGTTTTCATCAGCATATCATAAGGGACTCGGCCGTTGGGGATTTCCGCCCCGTAGCGGGCGTACTGCCTGGCACGAGCATGTTCTACCCTCGAGCGCACCGCCTGGGACGATTCCCTCTCCTGTTCTTTTCCTTCCTCAGCCGCAAAATCCACCGGAACCAAACTAAGATTGATATCAAACCGATCCCTCAGCGGACCGGATAGTTTATTTTGATAAAAATGAATCTGCTTCGGCGAACAGGTACAATAATGACGGTTGGAGCCGGCATATCCGCATGGACAAGGATTCATTGCCGCAAGCAAAATGAACGATGCCGGGTACGTTATCGTAGCATGGGTTCGGCTGATGGTGATGGATCCATTTTCCAAAGGTTGTCGAAGCATGTCCAGTGTCTTTTTCGAGAACTCCCCAATTTCATCGAGAAATAACACGCCATGATGAGCGAGCGAGATTTCTCCCGGCTTCGGGTACTGGCCGCCACCGATAATCGAGACGCCAGAGGCTGAGTGATGTGGATTGCGAAACGGGGGCACCCCGGCCTGCGGGTGGTCCACCCGGCTTAGCTGGTAGAGGCTCAGTACCTCAAGCTGAGCCTCATTCGATAAAGCCGGCAAAATTGAGGGAAAGCTCCAAGCGAGCAAGCTCTTCCCACACCCAGGCGGTCCGGTCATCAGCACGTGATGCCCCCCGGCAGCGGCAATTTCAAGCGCCGCCTTGGAAGCGGAATGGCCGATGATTTGTTGAAAATCGATGGTATCCGCACTGGTCTTGCGTCCCTCGGGTTTTTTTTCAAAAAAAGCCCTTGACCCTGAGACATGGGATCGCCCGGATAGATGGCCAATTACATCCTGCAGGGATTCGACATAGATGATATCCATGTCGGTAAAATCAAGCTGAGGCAGCTGCTCATCAAACGGTATGTAGGCCCTTCGCACCCCAAGTGTCTTTGCCGCAAGGACAGCCGGCAGCAGACCCTCGACCGGCTGAACCGCTCCATCCAGTGACAGGGCGCCAACGAATGCAGTATCTGCAGGAATAACCGCATCGAGCTCATGCAGGCTGCCCAGCACGCCAATAGCTATCGGCAGGTCAAACATCGATCCCATTTTCTTTTGGTCGGCCGGGGAGAGATTGATGGTGATTTTTTGTCCATGAGGGGTGTAGCCTAACGACCGGAGCGCGGCGATTATTCGCTCCTTCGACTCCTTGACCGCGGCATCAGGCAGGCCGACAATTTTAATCGAATCATTGCCGACATGTGAACTCACCTCAACATTCACCCGGTAGCCAGCCATTCCCTTTAAGCCTATGCTTGTTACCTTTGCCCACATGATGACCTCTCCCCTTCAATGAAATAAATCTTGCCGTCTTCCCAAAAAAATTTGTCCGTGTATCGGGATCTCATATAATGCCGGTAGGTCTCGGTTGGGGGCTCCGGAAAGTAGGATAAAATTGGCTGGGGATCGACGAGAGGGTTCGGGCTTGGGTTCGGGCTTGGATTTGGATGCGGGTCAACTTTCCTCTCAGCGAAAGCGTAGGCGCGGTAGCTGCTCCACGGATAATCCTCAGGGGTGTCCACCATCCCGGCCGCAACCGGGTTCAAATGAATGTATTTGCTGACATCAATTTCGTATTCGGGAGAATTCAACAGTTCCGCGCCATACCGCTTTTCGAAAACATGCCCGGAGAAATCGTACTTTCTGTTAAAATACTTGGCATACTTGGTGTTGAGATGCTTCATGATGGTGCTGAGCGGGGTCTCCAGCGTTTGCAGCTGAAGATGCGTGTGATTCGACATTAAACAATAGGAATGGAGAATGAACGGGTAGCGGCTCTGCGTTTCCTGTAGCAAGGTAAGATACATCCCAAAATCCGCATCCTCAAAAAACAACTGGCTCCGTCGAATACCCCGACTCGTCACATGAAACTTCGCCCCCTCAAACCATAATCGAACACTGCGAACCAAATCGACCACTCCTTCATTAATTTAATGGGATTATAAGTTGGGGTTATTACCATTGATACCGTGGCATATCACATATTGGTGTCAGGCACCACTCGTGGACATTTGTCCTCCTGAGGTGGACAGTTGGTTGTGGGTTGATGTCTGTGAGGTAAAGTGTAGGACTACGATAGACAGCGATTGTGTGGTTCTTTGGCTGACTTCTTTATTATACTAGGAAAATAGGGCTAGGTCGCTTTGGAAGCGGGAGTTAACAAAATGTCCAAATTGTCGATAAAGGACGACTGAGGGTCACTGTAACCCTTTCGTAATGAATAAATAGGCCAAAAGGGTCATATTTATTTTACAATACAGCGCAGATTAAATTTCACCCAGGGAGGAAGGTCTCTGAAAGTGGTCAGATTGTTACAACGTTTGGTAGGTGTTGTCCTGCTGGTATTCGGCATTTATCTAATTTTTGGAGCGGATCAATTCTATGGCGTTTTGCTCATCATACTGGCATTCTTAATTTTCCCCAACGTCAATAAAGGAAAACAACGGTCCTACAGCCATGATTATGACGGCCGGGATTACCACCATGATTCTGCCTTTGATTCGGGCGGCTCGGATAGCGGAGGGGATTCAGGTGGCGGCGGCGGGGACTAGACCAATTTTTCAAACGAAAAACCCCCGAATCCTTGCCATCGGGGGTTAATGCCCTTCCACTACTTTTTGAAAACATAACTCCTCGGACCTCCGGCACCGGAGAAAATCGCCACTGGCATCTGACCTTCATTTATTTTTCATAAAATAATACAAAAACCAAACCGCATGATTCTGCTCATCTGCTGCAGCTCTTCGGAATACATTCCTTACAAACTGGTCCGTCGCCTGATCGGCAATTTCTAGATAAAAATCCACTGTTTTCTGTTCATCCACCAGGGCAAACTCTAATCCCCTGATATAATGGCTCGGGCATTCCTCCACAATCTTTGCCTGCGGCGGTCTCCCCGTCAAGCTCTGATACAACTGGACAAAATGTTGATAATGTTTGATCTCATCCTGGCGAATTTCCAGGATTTGCTCCCGCTCCGCTTTATTCCCTGCCAAATTAGCCAATTTCGCATAACAATCAATCGCACTATATTCACCATTAATTGCTTTTTCAAGGTCACTAATGAGATTATTAGATTGCCGGGCCATCGCATCCAGATAATTGGTAAAAGGGTGCATCGTGAGCATCCTCCTCGATTTTTTTCTCATTGTATATCTTATGGAACGGATCCTCTTTGGGTTCTTGTCGAAATATTTCCCGTTATCCTATCCATACAGTTACATTTTTCACACGTTGTGTGCGTTATAGTGGACGTGAATCTATTAAAAAGGAGGCTTTTTTTTGAAAAAGAAACGCATTCTATCTGTTCTTTCCACCACAGCTTTGGCAGCAAGTCTATTCGCTGTTCCGGCGCCGGGACTTGCCGCGCCAAAATCTTCGCCCACACCGCAAGCGTCCGCAGCCTATCAAATTGAATCTACCAAACTATTAAACCATCAAGGGCAGGAAATTAAGATTGTCAGGGATTCTTATGGGGTGCCGCACATTTATTCAGAAACCGACGCTGCCCTATTCTTTGGAGTCGGCTATGCCACTGCTGAGGACAGGCTTTGGCAGGCGGAGCTGTCTCGGATTGTCGCCAGCGGACGGATGGCGGAATTTTTCGGGGGAACCCAAGCAAATCTTGGACAAGACCAAGTGATTCGCCGTGACGGCTACACCGACGAAGAGGCACTGGCCCAATTCGCCAAGCTGCCGGACTATGTAAAACGCGGGCTGCAGGGCTATATTGACGGGATCAACCATTACATAGAAACGACCCCGGCGGCAGCGCTGCCTCCCGAATTCCGTGGCAGCAAACCAGCCAAATGGACAATTGTTGATTCATTAAAAGTGCAGCAGTTGATGGTGCGCCGATTTGGAGAGAGCGGCGGCGGTGAAATGACCACCTTCGATCGCTTGACCAAGCTGCAGCAGAAGTTTGGTCCCGAAAAAGGCCTTCAGGCATTCAACACGATCTTTTTGAAAAATGACCCGGATGCTCCGGTTTCACTTCACTCCAAACCGGATAAATCCGTAAAGAAAGCGGCCAAGCTGGATCCTGCCCAATTCCCGAACAGCGAAAAGGTCGCTGAGCAGCTTGAGAAGGAACAGCAGATGAAGCTGGATATCGAAAAGGCTTATGGCTTCCCACATAAGGGTGGCAGCAATGCCTGGGTGGTCAGTCCGTCGCGGAGCGCCACAGGCGGAACGCTTCTCCTCGGAGGTCCGCAAATGGGCTTTTCCGCGCCGCAGATTGCCCATGAAGTCGGCATTCATGGTGCTGGATACAATTCCGTCGGGATGGCGTTCGCCGGTGCTGGCCCGATCCCGCTCATCGGCCGCGGCAACGATTTTGCCTGGACAACCACAACCGGGATGGGCGACCAAATTGACACCTTTGTTTTAAAAATAAACCCTGCTAATCCAAATCAATATTGGTATAAAGGTAAATGGATCGATTTTGAAGTCCGTACCGAAACGCTAAAGGTGGCCGGCGGCAGCGCGATTCCACTCCCGGTTTATCGCAGCGTCTACGGACCGGTTGTTTATAAGGACGCTGGTGTTGCCTACACCCAGAAACGGGCCCACTGGGGTCAGGAAATTGAAGCGATGGTTGGATTCTATGATTTCAACCGTGCCAGCAACGTAAAACAGTTCGAAGCAGCGACGAAAAAGATTCCAACGTCGCACAACTTCCTCTATGCGGATAAACAGGGCAATATCGGGTACTGGATTACGGGGAAAAACGCGATGAGGGCGGAAGGCACTGACAACCGCCTGCCAATGCTTGGCGATGGCTCGCAGGACTGGCAGGGAATTAACCCGTTTGAAACTTTGACGCACGCGATTAACCCGGCACAAGGCTATGTCGCCAACTGGAATAACAAGCCGAGCTCGGATTGGGAATACACAGAATCCTTGTTTGGTCCAACCCACCGAGTCAAGTTTATCCTTGACCAGCTTGACGGGATTGACAAAGTGGCCTGGTCCGACATGGAGGAAATCAACAAAAAGGCCGGTCATATCGAATTGAATGCCTATTTCTTCAAGGATTTGTTGTTGGAGAAATTAGGGTCTGTCGAAGGGCTATCTGCTGAGGTCAAGCAGGCTGCTGGTCTTGTTGACAGATGGGATGAGTACCAATGGGATGAAAATAAGGATGAGCTTTATGATGATCCGGGCTTGACGATTTTTAGAAGCTGGTTTGCCAAAGTTAAAACAGATGTATTCAAGGAGCTTCAAGGGATTGGCGGTGACTCGAATGACCTGCTTTATCATGTGCTACAGGCCGATGAGGGAGAGTTGGGGAGCAAGTACAACTTCCTTGGCAAACTGGATTTACAGCAAGTGGTTCGGGACGGCCTACAATATGCTGTGGAGCATCCTGCTAAGGAACATGCAGGAAAGCCGTTGGATCAATGGCTGACAACAACTTCAAAAATAAAATTCGACCAGCTCGGCGCCCGTGGAGTTGAGCCGATCCTCAACATGAACCGCGGTACCTACAACCAAATTGTCGAGTTTTCCAAGGTCCAAACCAAGAGTGTCAACATCCTTCCGCCTGGCCAAAGCGGCGATCCGCGTTCACCGCACTTTGATGACCAAAGATTGCTTTATGCCAACTGGGAGTACAAACCGATGATTCTCGACCTAACCAAGCCTAATAAAAAGTAAAAAAAGGCCCCCTTCGAACACTTTAGTGTTTAAAGGGGGCATTTTTTTAAAGAGATGGTTCGTAGGCGGTTTCTGGAATCTTTTCATAGTCTGCTGGGTCCAAATTTTTTACAGAGCCATCAGCAACACCGTTCAAAATGCCGTAAAGTCCAGTTTCCACTGCTTTTACGAGCTGGCCTTTCTTCTTTTGCCCTAAAGTGTGGCTTTGGCCTCTTACTTCAAAGAGGATGGTGCCGCTGCCGTTAAGGGCAAAGCTTCCCAATGCGGTACCAGGAAGGTCAAGGTTCCGCTGATAAAGGGTAATATTGGTGAATGGTGAATTCCCTGAAGCCTGCAACGCATTGTAGGCAGCAAGGTTCAATTGTTTTGAATAATCAACATTGTAGTTTTTCGCATAATCAGCATATTTCGATCCCTTAGGTGTACGCGGGTCTGGGACAAATTCGGCGGATAGCGACATCGTCACAAGGTCATCGGTGCCTTCGACATAATATTGGCCTTGATGGTGCAGGTCAATAAAGGTGTCCACTTTTCCGAATTCAGCTTTTAATTTCTTATATACATCTCTCACCGTTTGGGATTCCGGTGTTATGTACCAGCCTGGTTTACTGGATGATCCTGGGAAGTCGGAGGCGTTAGGGACATAATTTAAGTCCGGGTTAAAGTCGCGGTTGACGTCAAAGCCGGGATCTTTGGAATAATCCCTTTGCTGCATATTACTGGATGTATAGTAGTTCCAAGCAGGTTTTACACTTGCTAGTTGCGGGAATTTGGCCACAACTTCCTGCCATGTCATGCTGTTTCCTCGGCGGTCCCGCTCGTCCGCATCAGGATTCATTTTTGGCAAGGCCACTAGGGTAATTTCGTCACGAATTTTCTTTGCCTCAGGGGAATTGCTTGAACCGAGATATTGAAGAACGCTCAGGATTGCCTCGGATCCTGTATTTTCGTTTCCGTGAATCTCACTTTCTATGAGAACTACTTTCTTGCCATTTCCCACTCTTGCCTGATAAATATCGAGGCCGCGGTTGGATTTTCCAACAACTTTAACGGCCACTCTACCTTGGCTATTATCCTGAATTTGCTTCAAACGGCTTACCATTTCAGCATAATCAGAAAATCCTTTAATAGAGTAGACTTGGTTTGGGTTTGTTAAATTCCCATTGGGAGAATTGCTTGCTAGTGCTGGTGTTGCTAAACTTGCACATAGTGCGACAACCCCCAGCCCAGTCATAAATTTCTTCTTTTTCATTAACATCACTCCTTCGGTTTTCTAAATATTATGATAATAGAGCAATAGAGTAGATGTTGTAGAAAAATAGGTGAATTAATTAACTAGTTTTGTAGAAAACAAGCCGTTTATGTTGTTTACGTAGATTGAATCAGTAGTAGAAGTTGGGACATATCTGAGGTTATATGAAGAAAAACAAAAAAGAAAACGATCGCTAGTAACTCTATTAGCGACCGATTTCTTTCGAAAAGTTTCGTGTCCGCCCCACGTGGACAAAAAAGCAATTTGTCCACGGATGGTGCCTGACACCAATATTACTATTGACACCATTAACACTATTGACACCATTATCACTGATGACACCGATACCACTCTTTACACATTATTCCTCTTTGTAATGTGCGTATTGGAGGATACCGTCTGCGACGTCTCTGATTAATTTAGTCAGGTAGTCTCTGTCGGATAGGTTTTTGTCTTCGGCTGGGTTGGTCATGTAGCCCATTTCGATGAGGGTGCTGGGGGCTTGGGACCAGTTGAAGCCGGATAGGTCGTTGCGGAATTTGACCCCGTTTACTTTCACGGTCGGATTCTTGGCGGCTGCCTCGATGATCATTTGTGAGGCCTTCAGGCTATCCTGGTAGATTTCTTTGGTATATGGACTGTTTGCTGCCGGCGTTAATACTGAAAATCCGCTGACGGTCGGGTCCTCCGCCCCATCCGCATGAATTCGAACGAACAAATCGGCCTTATTTTGGTTGGCAATTTCCGCCCGCTCACGGTTGCTTATATTGACATTATGGGTCGTCCTTGTAAAAATCACCTGTACCCCATTTTTCTCGAGTATTTCCCCCAAAATGAGCGAGGCCTCCATCGTCAAGACGTATTCCGGCTTTCCAGTGGCAACCCCTGTTGTGCCACCCGAAACCTTGAGTTTCGTTTCCTTGGCATTCGGGCCGACCGGCTCCTTCTCCAGGTTAGCCCTCAGCTGATGTCCTGGGTCTATAACCACCACAAAGCCGTTATTATCACTGGTTTTCTTGGTTTCATCGGATGCTCCAGGCTCAGGAACAGCAGAATCACTAGCCGCTGGAGAATCCTCTGTCTTAGCAGCAGCCTCTTCCACCTCAGCTTGTTGAGAAGTGTCTTCCGATGGGCCTTTTTCCGCCACATCATCGGCCTTCTTATTAGGTTTTACTTTCTTTGCCACGTCAACCTGAGTTGCAGCATTTCCGGTATTGCTATCTTTTTCCCCGACTTTAACAGCATTGATAAATGTGTAAATCGGAAACAGCGCCAGCAGTATGATGATTACGATTGCTATTTTTCCTTTATGCAGCCTCACCTTACCAACCCCAGTAATTAAATTCTCGGTAATACATATATTCGACAGAATCCCCCTTTATCCTACCCATTTCGCAAAATAATTAGCATGAACCATTTTAACTGACACACATCTGTCATAGTAGTTAATACCTATCCAGCCTTGTACCCCTTGCCCATCATTTCATGGACATTGTGAATCGTCACGTAGGCATGCTCGTCGATTTCGTAAATCAAATTCTTCAGCTGGACGATTTCCTGTTTATTTATCACAATGTAGAGTAGTTCCTTTTTCTGGCCGGTATAGCCCCCGTGGCCGTCCAACACAGTGAGGCCACGCGACATTTTTTCCGTAATCATCGCTAGCACCCGGTCAGGCGAATTCGAAATAATTAATACCGCGACCCGTTCATCCAGCCCCTCGACAATAAAATCGATGGCCTTCGCCCCGACATAAACCACCAGCAAGGTGTACATCGTTTTTTCCAAGCCGATGATAAAAATCGATCCGGCGACAACAATGATGTCGAGAAGCAGCATCGCCTTGCCGATGCTCCAGCCAAAATACTGGTTGGCGAGCTTGGCAAGGATTGTCGTTCCCCCTGAAGAGCCCCCGGCCCGGAATATCAAACCTAATCCCACACCGACCAACAACCCGGCAAACAGCGATGCTAGCAGCATATCGTCGGTCAACTTTTTTCCGATGTCCTCTGTTAAAAATAAAAACCCGGAACTGGATGCAATGGAAATGATGGTGTAGATAAATGCTCTTTTTTCAAAAAATTTGTAGCCAACTACAATGAGCAGCGCGTTAATGACGAAATTCACGACCCCCGGGGACCATTGGAACAAATAATAGGTGATGATGGTGATCCCTAAAATGCCGCCTTCGGAGAGTTGATTTGGTATTGTAAAATAATTTACACCCAACGCAAAAATGAACGCACCGGTCAAAATATATAACAAGTCTTTTACTGTTTTATTCATATTTGACTTCCTTTTTTAATTATTATTCTATAACAATACTTAAAATTGTCTACACCTCCCACTTGCTTTAACGCGTTGCTAGAATATCCCTGCTTTTTGACCCATGACTTCTTTCCCTTACAGAATAGTAGAAAATTTTTTATTATTATGAAGGATATCCCCTTAAATTCTATATTAAGAACGAAATATTATAATGGCTGCTTTTTGATAGGTAGGAAGCAGCCTTTTTTCGAGGATTTTTTTAGGGGGGATTATTCGACTATTTTTTCAGGAAAAAAAACTAGATTAATAGGATGGTGAAAAAGGTTGAAAATGAGCGGTATAAAGAAACTGTTGTCCACATCACTGGCCGTAACACTTCTCGGGGCTCCATTCTTTTCGGGGACACAGGTCGACGCAGCAGCCAAGAACCCAAATGCGGGTAAGAAAGATTCTGTAGTAGAGCTCCGGTTGATGGAAACAACGGACCTACATACAAATGTTTTAAACTACGATTATTACAAAAATGCTGAATACTTAAAGGTCGGTATGGCCAGCACAGCCTCACTAGTAAAACAGGCACGGACAGAAGCAGAAAACAGCATGTTGGTCGACAATGGCGACTTGATTCAGGGAACCCCACTTGGAACGTATGTAGCAAAAATCGATCCTTTACAGGACGGCGAGGTACATCCGGTTTTTAAAGCAATGAACCAAATGGGCTATGATATCGCAACCCTCGGAAATCACGAATTTAACTACGGGCTTGAGTTTTTGGAAGAGGCATACGATGATGCGAAATTCCCGTTTGTCAACGCCAACGTTTATGTCGATGACCATGACAACAATCCGAATAACGATATAAACAAATTCACCCCTTATAAAATTTTGAATAAAAAAGTGGTGGATGAGCAAGGCAAAAAGCACGTGATCAAGGTTGGTTTCATCGGCTTCGTGCCGCCGCAAATTAACGAATGGGACAAGGCCCATTTGGATGGAAAAGTGATTACAAAGGGAATCGTTGAGACGGCTAAGAAATATATTCCGCAAATGCGTGAGGAAGGCGCCGATTTGGTTGTTGCGATGACGCACTCCGGCTTCAGCGGCAATAAGGCGAACACGGAAGATGTCATTTATGCGCTGAGTGAAGTGGATGGTATTGATGCGATTACCTTCTCGCATACTCATAAACTATTTCCGGCAAAAACCGTAGCCGCCCTTGATGGTCTGTTTAAGGGTGCTAACGGAAAGCCGCTTCCGGGAGTAGATAATGAAAAAGGCACCATCAACGGAGTCCCTGCGGTACAAGCTGGCTATGGCGGCGGGTCTTTAGGAATCATCGACCTTAAGCTGGAAAAAGTTCGAGGAAAATGGTCGGTGGCAGATTCGCAGTCTTCGACTCGGGAAATCTATGAAGATGTGAAAGATTCCGCTGGAAAAACAGTGACGAAAAAGACAGTAGAGCCAGTTGCATCTATCGTAAAGGCTGTTACACCAGACCACGAAGCAACAATCAAATACGTGAATACCCCTATCGGCAAAACAACCGATGACATTTACAGCTATTTTGCTCTAGTTCAGGATGACCCATCTATCCAAGTTGTCACCGATGCACAAAAATGGTATGTAGAAAATTACATTGCCTTAAGCAAACCCGAATACAAGGATCTACCAATCCTGTCTGTTGGAGCTCCATTCAAAGCTGGACGTAACGGAGTATCGGAGTACACAGAAATCCAGAAAGGCGATTTAACAATCCGCAGTGCCGGCGACCTGTACTTATACGACAACACGTTAAAGGCCATTAAAGTAAAAGGCTCTGTCGTGAAAGAATGGATTGAAATGACAGCTGGCAAGTATAATACGATTGACCCGAATAAAACCGGAGAGCAGGCATTATTAAACCCTGATTTCCAAGTATTTAACTTTGATGTGATCGATGGCGTTCAATACCAAATTGATGTAACACAGCCTGCAAAATATAAGCCGGACGGAACCATCCTTAACCCGAATTCCAGCCGTGTCTTGAATCTTACTTACAATGGTCAACCAGTAGACCCTGACCAAGACTTTATCGTGGTAACCAACAACTATCGCGCTGGAGGCGGCGGTAACTTCCCTGGTGTCAAAGGAAGCGAGATGGTTGTTGACTCCGCGGATGAAAACCGACAGATCTTAATGGATTATATTACGGAAATGAAGGAAATCACTCCAACTGCTGATAATAACTGGTCAATTGCACCAATTCCGGGGAATGTGAATGTCACGTTTACTTCATCACCTGCAGCAGAAAAGTATGCTGGCGGCAATATTTCTTATACTGGAAAAACTGACGCAGGCGGCTTTGGCATTTTTAAATTGGACATCGGGTTTGAGCCGGTAAAAGTCCAGCTGCTTGGGATGAATGATTTGCATGGTCAGCTTGATACAGATACAAATGTGGGCGGACGACTTGCCGGAAGCATGGAATACACTGCCGCTGCCCTTCGTGAGCGTGAAGCTACAAACCCAAACACGTTACTTGTCCACGCTGGCGACATGATTGGCGGCAGCCCGCTCATTTCGGCGCTTTTTCAGGACGAGCCTACAGTGGAAGTCATGGAATCTTTGGGCTTTGATGTCGGTACCCTTGGAAACCATGAATTTGACGAGGGCATTGCCGAGCTGCACCGGATGATGGATGGCGGCGAGCATCCAAAGGGAACTGCTGGCTACGACGGCATGAACTTTCCAATCGTTGCCGCCAATGCTTTTGACAAATCGACTGGCCAATTAATCACGGCTCCATATGTGGTAAAAGAAGTAGGCGGTGTAAAGATTGGCTTTATCGGTGTGATTACGCAGGAGACCCCAAATATGATTGTCACAAAAGGAAATGAAAATTTACAGATTACCGATGAGTCAGCAGCGATTAACAAGTATACGTCCGAATTAAAGGCGCAGGGCATTGAAGCCATTGTCGTTCTTGCCCATAACCCTGCAGCTCAAGACGGTTATACGGATTCGTTCGATGCTTCTAGGATTGCTGAAACAATCGATGATGAGGTAGATGTTATTTTTGCAGGACATAACCATGTCTATAATAATAAAGTGGTCGATAACAAGTTAATTGTCCAAGCCTATTCCTACGGTTCTGCTTTTTCTGATGTTGACCTTTTGATAAACCCGAAAACAGGTGATATTGTTAAAAAAGAAGCTGAAATTGTAACAGTTTTTCAGTCTGACTACACCCCAGACCCTGCTGTTTCGGCGATAATGAAAAAATACGAGGACCAGGTAGCTCCAATCAAGGCCGAGTTAGTAGGCAGCTCCCTTACCTCTTTAGTAAAAGCTTACCCTTCAACTGAAGCGGTTGGTGACAATGGACTAGGAAACTTAATTGCTGATGGCATGAAAGCTGCGATGAATTCCGACTTTGCCTTAATGAATGGCGGCGGCGTCCGTGCCAACCTTGACGCTGGAGAAGTTACATTTGGGGATTTATTCTCGATCCAGCCATTTGGGAATGTGCTGAATAAGGTGAACCTTAGCGGTGCCGATCTGGAACAGGTATTAAACAACCAAATTACTGATCGCGGCCTTGACTTCCATATTGCTGGGTTTAAGTACACGTTCACCTTTGATGATGCTACGAAAACCGGCAAAGTCGTTGACATCTTCCTTCCGGACGGTAGTAAAATTGATCCGAACAAAGAGTATTCAGTCGTTGTGAACAATTATATGTACGGAAATGCCAAATATGGAATTGGTGCACTTTCAACGGGGCTCGAAATTGGGCCTGAAGATTTACAGGCAACTGTGGATTTTGTAAAGTCACTTCCAAAACCTTTCGAATACAAAGCGGAGGGCCGGATTCAAAAAGTAACACCATAACTAACAAAAAGGGAACTAAGGTAGATTGAACTGCCTTAGTTCCCTTTTTTTATCGAGTTAAATCGATTGAGTATTTCGCGAATCCGCCCGCTGATGGGCCGATGTAGCGGATGTTTTCCAATTTTTCCGCAAAGGACTGTGCCTTTGGAGACGAGTCGAACACTGGCGTTACGGTTCCCTGGAACTTCGCCAGTGCCCAATTGCTATCCGCGGATGGGTTGATTGTTTTGTTCGCCTGAATGTAATTGGTGAGGATCTGCCGGTTTTCATCAGGCGATGCGAGAATCACTTGCCCCGCACTGACCCCAGGGAATGTATTGCTGGAGGCACGGTAGTGGTTCGTCGCAACAATAAACTGCTGCTCCTGCGTAACCGGTTTGCCCTGATATGTCAGGTTCTCGATTCGGCTTGAATTTGGATTAACAGCATTGCCGTTTTTATCGTATTTTGCCGGCCTTGTGACATTGATTTGGTATTGGACCCCATCTATTATATCGAAATTATAGGATGGAAAATTAGGGTTTATTAACTGCTGGTCACCGCTTTGGGCTGGATTGAGCTGGTTAAATTGGCCGGCACTCATCTCGAGCCACTCTTTGAGCTGTGCCCCGTTTATCAACACAGCATGTAGCGAATTCGGATACAAATAAAGGTCGGCGATGTTTTTGATTGCCAGTGTGCCCGCCGGAATATCAGTGTAGTAATCTGGGCCCCCGCGTCCACCTGCTTTAAACGGCGCTGCCGCCGATAGCACGGGAATCCCAGCAAATTTGCTGTATGTCAGGTCCTTCAATTTTTCAACTAAGTATTCGGTTTGGGCGTTGTTGACGATTTGCACGGACGGATCATCCTGCACGAGTGCAAAATAGCTGAAGATTGGTGCGGTCGTTTCGCCGATTGGCTGGTTAACGTAGTTAATCGTGCCTTGATGCTCCGGTTGGATTTCCTTTATTACTGCCTCATCAGTGGCAACAATGGTCTTCCCGGCAGCATCGGCAATCGGCCGAATCTCTGCAGTGCCGTTCAAAATGTTCCATTTTCCGCGTGTCTTTTGGAATGTCAGATCAATCACGCCCAAATGGCTGCCAAGCGACCCGGACATCACGACCGGTTTGCCGTTGATGGTCCCTTTTTCAAGATTTGTGTTTGGCAAATTGGCATACATTGGGCCTGGAAACAGGTTATGCGAATGCCCGGTCAGGACGGCATCAATGTCTTTGATTTCAGTCAGGTAGTAGGCGGCGTTTTCCATGTCAGGCTTGTACGGCTCGGCGCTGATTCCGGTGTGGGCGAGGGCGACAATCACATCGGCCCCCTTCTTTTTCATTTCCGGAATGTATTTTTTCGCCGACTCGACAATTGAGTTGACGACAACCTTCCCCTCGAGATTTTCTTTGTCCCATTCCATGATTTGCGGCGGGACAAACCCGATAACGCCTACCTTAATCACATGATTTTTGCCCTGTTCATCCTTGAATTTTTTATTAAAAATAAGATACGGCTCAAAATATGGCTTGCCGGTTTTTGCGTCAAAGACATTGGCATTGACCACCGGCATCTCAGCGCCTTTCAGTGCCCGCTCCAAAAAGTCGAGGCCGTAATTGAATTCGTGGTTTCCGACTGTGGCGGCGTCATATTTGAGATGGTTGAAGGCCCTTGTGACTGGGTGGATTTCCCCATTCTTCAGGCCCTTTACCTTGGCGATGTAATCGCCTAGCGGGTTACCCTGGATATTGTCTCCGTTATCAAATAACAGCGAATTTTTCACTTCGTCACGAGCCTGTTTAATGAGGGTTGCAGTTTTGACGAGACCCACCTTGTCATCCTGCTTTGTTTGGTAATAATCATAATTTGCCAAGTGTAAATGAAGGTCGGTTGTTTCAAGTATGCGAAGTTGAACTGTCAATCCTCCTTTTGTGCAAGTGTGTGCGTGGGAAAGAGCTGTGCCGTCAGCTGTCCGGCAATCATGAACAGCACCATGGCAAAAAACTGAACTTGCTCAAAAAAAATCCTCCTTTTCAGGTCATAAAATCACTCAAACCACATTTATTATTTGTAGTCTGAGCAAGAATATGACGAAAGGGAGGAACTTTTACTATTGTTATGCTCCAGGCGGGCGGTTTACGACTTCGTAGTCTACCGGACCAGGTGCGACTCTTGCATTCTGTAGTGCCGGAGTGTCCGGACGGGCGATTTGATAGACGGAGGCGCCTACGATTTCAGCCACTTGCTGCAGTTTGTTTTTGTCGATGTGCTCAAGAGTATCTTGAGGTGTGTGGTACCATGGCTCCAGTGGCGAGTGGATGAATAATGCCGCCGGGATGCCGAGCAGATGGAATGGCTCGTGGTCACTACGTCCCAACTGGCCAGCTGGAATCGGCTCTCCGGCTGCTGTTCTTGCACCTGCAGCAGAGGCAAGGTCGGTTACCAAGTTCTTCTTACCATCAATCGTGTACATGATTAATCCGCCTGCCGGGTTTCCTGTACCGCCAGCATCCTTGCTACCAATCATATCCATTTGGAAGTGGGCAACAATGTTATTCACTTCATTTTCACTTAACGTGCCGGCATAATGATAAGAGCCCAGCAATCCTTTTTCTTCGGCTCCAAATGTGACAAAGCGCAGCTCTGTATCAATCGGGGCGTTCGCCATTACCCGTGCCAACTCCAATACCGCCGAGGTTCCGGAGGCGTCATCATTCGCTCCCGGTCCGTTTGGAACTGAATCATGATGGGCGCCGACCATAACGATTTGGCCGTTATCTTTGTTTTTATTCGGTTTCATTTTGGCAATGACGTTGTAGGAAGTTTTTTCAGCAATACCTGAACCGGATACCTTGATTGTCGCTGTAAACGTTCCTGCCTTCAACTGTTCAACCAACGCCAACCCCTGAGCCCTGGTGATGCCTATTGCAGGAATATTTTGCCCATATGTGGCTTGACCGAATGCATTGGAAGTGCCAGTGTTATTGTACATAATGACACCGACAGCACCTTTATCCAACACATTTTGAATTTTTTCCACAAAGGTGATATCGCCGCGTTCAATCAGAGCGATTTTGCCTCTAACGGAATCAGGTACGGTGCCAGCAATGGCCTTGCCTACATGCATAACTTCGGCTGTTACCTCAGCACTATATGAACCGGAGAATACATACGGTTTTAAATCCTGGCCATTGATCATAAGAGTACCTGACACATTAGTTCTAATCGCCTCATAGAATTTAAATGGCTGGATTTCTGTCTCGTAGCCATACTGCTTAAACTGGCTCGCTATGTACTGGACGCCAATCCATTCCCCTTCTGTCCCGGCCGCTCGCGGCTGTGCCGATAATTTGGCAATGGTGTTATACATGTTGTCCGCACTGATTTTTTTGATAATCTTGTTATCAAACGCGGTTGCGGACTGAGCATTCGGTGCTCCTGTCGGTCCGGCAGCATAAGCGCCATTGACGCTTAGCACCAGCCCAGCCGTTAATAAAGCTGACATTATTTTTTTCTTTTTCATAAAACTCCTCCTTTTAGTAAATGTAAGCGCTACCACTAGATTATCAATGATTTTTATCACATCGTAAACATTAATAGTTTTACAAAAAATGATAGAATTCCAGAATAAATAATACTAAAGTCCTAGAATGATAGGCGACCTTCGTCAAACCATGTTGGTTAACGTGGAAACATTAATAAGGAATAGGTATTTATTCCTATATAAAAGAGTACAAAACGATACACCCCCAGGCCATTGATAGGAGCCCTAATCGGGACTGTCCGTCTGTGGAGGACATTTGTCCACGAATGGTGCCTGACACCAATACTCATCTTTCCAAGGTATAAACCTGCTTTTCCGGGTTTAGAATGTGGGTGAGGTGGTGTTGGAATGCGTTGGTTGTTGGTTTTGGTTTGGGCGGGGGCGATTTTTGTTATGACGTGTAATGCCAGTTTCCGTGGCCTCTTTGAGTCGGGGATGGTTCGGTTTGAGTGGGACCCGCAGCCGTTGTTTGGCCAGTTGCTTGATCCATTGCCTGAACGGATGAGCTCAGACTTCCTGATGCAAAAGCTCGGGCATATTACCGCATTTTTTATTCTTACCATCCTACTGCAAACAAAGCTAAAAACAAGTTGGAAGATACTAGTAATGGCGGCCGCTTATGCTGCCCTGACCGAGTTGCTCCAACTATATTTCACTCGCAACGGAAGGCTGTTTGATATTGGATTTAATGCAGTTGGAATCCTGCTGGCCTTGGGAATAGGCAATTACATCGGGAGAGCAATTCCGAAACAATCGTCCTATTAAAATGAACTTAAGCCGATTGGACAATCCGTTAGGATAAAGACAGAGGCGCGGTTGAATTAACTAAAAAACAGGCCAAAATCATCTAATAGATTTTGGCCTGTTTTTGGTTTAACATTTATGCTTGTTTACGTCTTTTAATCAGGACTAAGGAGAAGCCAAGTGCCAACAGCAGCAACCCTGCGAATAATAGGTTGTAAGAATTTGTCGCTGTATCTGGCAGCTTGTCGCCATTTAATTGCGTTGGAGCGTCGGCATTGACTTTGGTTCCCTCTGTTTCAAATACGGTGAAGATGCTGAAGTGTTTTGTCTGTACTTCGACCTTGCCATTTCGATAAACTGCACCTGGAACCAGTTCCCATCCTTTTGTTTTTTCATTAAAGTAGAACACTTTCAAGTTATTCGTGTTTTTCACCTTGCTCACATCCACATCGAATGTCAATGTAATTGGCTCGGCAAATTCATGAATGACTTGGCCGTTAATAATGATGGTGAAATCATATACCGGGCTCTTTGCTTGGTCAATCTTTGCTAATTCTTTAAGGGCAACGTTGAAATCTTTGCCATCTTTAAGAATGCTTGTAGGGATGTTTACTGTTACATAATCATTTGACACTGCCAATGAAATGCCTGCTGCCTTTAACTCTGCAACCTGCTCTTTGGACAGTTCCACCCGGCTTGATTGCTTGCTTCCAAGGTCGACAGTAAGAACACCTTTCGTTGCCACTGCTTCCTTCACAGCATCTTCAAATTGCTTGGCAGGAATGGTCGCCTTGCCGCCATCAACAGTTGGCTTAACTGTAACTACAGGCTGTTGCGTACCACCATTGTTAGTTCCAGGCTGCTGGGTGTCGCCAGGTGTGCCAGGCTGTTGCTCTCCGCCAGTGTTATCCCCTGGTTGCGGTGCTCCGCCGTTTTCACCTGGCTGCTGCGTTCCGCCACTGCCATCGCCAGGCTGGGTTCCTGTATCAGTGTTTGGCGTTCCGATTAGTTCCTTCGTATCACGGACACGAATCCGTTCCCCTTGGGCAAATGCACCGGAAAGACCGACTGCTTCAAGCGTGTCGCCAACCTTGAGCACCGGAACCGGGCCGCTTTGGTTGACAATATATCCATCAGTGAATACTAACACGTTCCCAGAACCATCGTTGATGTAATAGGAATTATCATCGAACTTGGATGTTACTTTACCCTTTACTTTAACAAGTAAGCCTTGGTATGCTTCCGAAGTTGCATCCCCTGTCTGAACTGCTTTTGGCTGTATTGGTTCACCAGTGCCAATTTTTATGACATCCTGGTCAAACTTGACGAACTCAAGCTCTTTATTGTTATCAAATGTTTTCATATGGCCGTAAATCCGAACCTTATCTCCAGGCTTTATGGAACTAGCCGTTACTTCTTGGAAGGCCATGATTCCTCCAGTTTCATCCTGGACGTAGAAGGCATCGAAGAATACACCGGCACCAGTCGTAACCGTTCCTTCAACGACAACATTTGTGTCGTCAGCAAGGTTGCGGGCATCGCCGATCTTCGTTATTTTTGTTCCGCGGTCTGCAAGCCAGTTGATCGCGTTTAGAGTAAATTCATCATTTCCTAAAGGCTCGAATGATTCATCCATCTGCTTATCGTTAAAAATATTCATGCCGGAAACTACAATCCGTCCCTTTTCACCGATTTCCTCAGAGGCAATCAACGGAATTGCAGATCCTCCCTTATCATCGGAAACGGCATCATAGGTATAACCGCCTAAGATATTTCCTTGATAAGTGGTTTCATTTCCCTTGGCTAGGATTGTAACCTTGCCGCCTTCTGTTAACGGCTGGTTATTTGCCCCTGCTAAGCTTGTACCGCTAAAGTATTCAATAAACGATACACGGTCCGTAATATAGTTGGATACTAATCCAGGGAATGACCTTACTGCCCATGGTGCTACAGCAGGATCGCTCCAGAAGTTTCCTGTTTTACTGTCATCGAAGACACCATCATTACCCATACGGATAGCAGATCCCATTTCCGCAAGGAGAGAGTTATTAATCGTCGGGTCGCTACTCTTATTGGACTTTCCAGCCATCAATAGGGAACCGCCGTTTTTCACGAAGTTTGCCACTGCTGTTTTTTCTTCAGCTGTCAGTGCCGTTTTCGGATGGGTCAGAACCAAGACTTTGACCCCTGCCAATACTGCATCAGTAATCGTTGTCTTGTTTTCAACGACTGTATAGCCTTCAATTTGCAGCATTTTAGTAAATGCCTTCAGATTGTTAGCATAGGAGCCGCTGTCGCCACTAGTATTTTCATTGCCATGATTTGCATCAATCATGATTTTAATACCTAGCGGTTCCTTCACATTAACTGTTTGTGTATACTTGGCGTCGCTAAGGTCAAGACCGTCAAGCGAGGTCACAACAGCAATCAGCGTGTGTTCTCCTTTAATTGGGCTGTTCCATGTAAATGTTGCTGTGCCGACTCCCTTGGAAACAATGGATGATAGAGTTTGCATACCAATCTTGTTCGCATCTTTCACCACATCGAAGTATAGGTCGACTTTTACATTTTTAACCTCTTGTGTTCCGTTATTGGCAACATCAGCTTTTAGGGTAGCCGGGTTACCTGCAACGATGACATCGCCGTCAACAGTAATGCCGTTTACCTTTACATCAACTGCTTCTTCTTTCGACCAGATTGGTGAGGAATACATCCTGTCTCCGTCCATTTGGGTTACACGGACTACAAACCATTGCTGGCCGCCTTTAACTGTATAAGATGGCTCCCATGTGAATTCTTTTTCCATTGGTGAATAAGAATCAACGACCACACCGCCATTGGAAATTAACTCAACCTTTTGGACTCTGTCATCTGATTTATAATCCTTTGCCAGATAGTCATATTCCGGCATGCTCCGGTTTTCCGCCACTAAGTCGCTTCCTGAAATCTTAAATTGAAGCGATTTGCTGTCAACTGTTGAGCCCATGTAGTAACCATTTGCCAACACATCCATGGTGAAGTTCGGATCTTCAACCATGTAGACGCGCATATTTTTCATCGAATGTAACAATGATGCTTCTGACAGGTCATCTGCGACGATAACGGTACGCGCTTTTGTCTGGCCCCATGTTCCTTCATGGTTGTCCTCTCCATACGTAGGAGCAATATGCCAACCCAAATCAAGGGTAGAGAAGTATTTCTTCTCGGCGTTCGCATATCCATAGTGCCCTGAACCGTTACCTACTTCAAACATAGTAAACAGCTTGTCTACATCTTTGTTGTATGGTTTGAAATTGTTGAATGAGTTAGCAGACATATCAGGGTGGTTGAATTGTCCCACAATATCTTCGTATGTCAGTACCCATGCATAATATTTAGTTACATCAGTATTGTACATTTTACCGTTAATATTCCGGTCAATGAAATTCTGAGAACCGAAAATGTTCGAATGTCCCCAAGATGTTGAAGTCATTTCAAATGCCGGGAATACAACATAATCACCATTTTTCGTATATTGCTTGGCCAAGTCCTTTGTTAACTGCCAGTCGGCACCGCCTGAACGTTCAGGTGTGTTGCCTCGTTCTACGGTATCCTTACCAAGCAGGTCAGGGTCAATATCATGTGAGTGGTCAGAGAATGCGAACCAGTCATAGCCATACTTTTTACCGGCATTGACGGCAGCTTCCGGCGTACCCGCACCATCATGTGAAATATTGGTATGGTTGTGGGTAGTACCACGATAATGATTACCGCCAGTGAAACGTGGAACAACTTCAAATGTCCATGTTTTCTCACCGCTGTTACCTTTAAGGTCGGTAGCTACTACTTTCACTGTGTGAGATCCTAGTGCAAGGTCTGCATTCGGCGTGAATTTTACTTGTTTTGCATTAACCGTAGCCTTCGTGTAATCAATTTCTTGATTATCAAACCAAACCTTCACGGACTCGGGGTCAACACCGCTAGGGTCGTCGATGACCACTGCAATTTCCGGACGCGGCGTTTCCACTCTGGTTTTGTCTACAGGCGTTTCTCCTGTAAATGTTGGTGCAGCCTTGTCTAAAATTAACGCTACTGAATGTGGTGCTTCTTTTGTTCCTGAAGTTTTTGCCTTTTCTCCAGCTTTTGCTTCAATGTAATACTCAAAACCTGCTGCTGGTACGTCAGCCGCTAGTAAAATTGCAGTATAACGCCCTTCGCTGGTCGCATTCATTGGCAGGGCTGTATAGTCTGCAGCACCTGTTGCACGATAATAGGCTTTAACGGAATCTGCACCGCTGGCAACCGCCACAAATTCAATATTTACATCGCGATAGACTTCAGTCATTGCGGTGTGGCTTAAGTTTAACATTGACGTAATGTCTTTTACGTCACGCGGGAACACTTGGTATCCGTTTGTTTTCTGTGTGGTATTAGATGTATATTGTCCAACAATACCTGTAATGGAATAGCTGTTTCCGACAATCAGATCGGTGTCAGGTTTAATGTCGGTTCCGGACATTACCCGCACTGTTGTTGTTTTTCCGGCATCATCTGCGAATGTCACGTTGTAATTGGCGCCAGATGCCGCCACCGTTGTTACTTTTCCGGTTACTTTTACAAGCGATCCTTCAAGAGGCTCTATTGTTGAAAATGTGTTTAAGTCCAGAATTGTAATATCCTTTGTTGTTGGCAGATTATTACCTTCACTAATTTTTACAATATTGGTAGGCTCAAACTCTGCAAGGCCGTAATAATCAATGAGCTTACCAGTGACCTTAACTTGGTCGCCGCGTTGAATCGTCAGACCAGAGTCATAGCTTCCGAATATGTTAATACCGCCCGTTGCATCCTGGATGTAGAAGTTATTCTTCTGAGTACCCATGATACCATTTTGGACGGTTACAATTCCTTCAATAGTAAAGAAATTATTAACGTTTGTTAAAAGACCAGTTGCATTCGTTACATCGACATCTTTAATCGGCGTAATTTGTTCTAAAGCTGCTTTTTCAACTGCTACCGGTGTACTCTCCAGCATAATTCCAGTTTTGCTGCTGGATTGCTGTGTCACGTATACTTTATCCGGTGCGTTGCTGTTAATTTTAATCGTGAAACCGCCAGTAGCCCCAACAGTTTCTGTCGCCAGGATTTCAGTCTGATTTACGGTTTCATTTGGGTAAACATTTATGGTGGAGCTTGCGACAGCTGCTTTACTATCCCCTATTAATGTTCCTGCTCCCGCGTTAACCATGTAGCTCAGTTTCGTTGCGTCCACACTTGTGCTTGGAACAGCTACATTAATTGGAATTCCTGCGCTCTCATCCATTCCGTCTTGAATGGCAGAAACATAGACAGTAGTCAGAGTTAAATCTGCTGGCAGGCTGATTTCAAATGCGCCGTTATCAGCGGCAGTGCCGGTACCAATTTCAGCTCTGTTAGTCGCGCTTTCAAATACTTTAATAGTTGAATTTGCAACAGCTGCTCCAGGTAACCCGATCAGCTTTACTGTGTTTGCCTGTTTTAGATATTGAATATTCAATCCATTTGGATCCAGGCTAATTACCGGAACCATTGGAGCCTCTGTTGGGCTTGCTGTGTTTCTAGGAGCAGCAATTGGCCCTACATAGAAGTCTTCTGCATTTACATCTGTGTCCCAAGCATTCCCTTTGCCAGGCGCAGGGTTTACCTTTGCATAAGGACGACGTTGTGCGCTGGTTGTATTTGAAAGAGCATTGGTGCCTTTTGTATAAGCAGGTGAGCCTTCAAACTCACTTGAACTACCGAAACCTACCAAATCAACTACGGTATTGTTTCCGTCTACAATTCTGACTTTACCATTAGTACCGCTCATGTTAATTCCAGCCGTCATGTCCGCCGCTACAGGAATTTCAGCACCAGTAGCACCGCCGCTCATCACGATTAAATAATAGCCGTGTGCTGGAATCGTTCCATTAATAGCAGCCGCATTTGAGGAACTCGAAAACGCTCCAGTACTAGAACCGTATTGAATTTGCCAATTTTCCATATTAATCGGCTGATCCGTAGGGTTGTAAAGTTCGACAAAATCTTTATTATAGGTTGCCGCATTACTTGTACCAGCTGTACCATTACCACCGCCGCCATAAACTTGGGAAATGACAACATTGTCTCCCGACGGAGAGGCGCTAACTTTGCCAATCAAACTGCTCGGCAAAAACGTGCTGACCAAGAGGAGAATAGCCGTAAGCATGCTAATCGAGCGCTTATACTTCCTTTTATTAAATTTCATCTTTTTTCCGTCCCTTTTAGTATTATTGTTTTGTCTATGAAGCTAATAAAATTTCTCCCTCTCTTTCAAAATTTTATCTATTACTCTAATATTCTACAAAATTTTCATTATTAAAGAAATAACTAATATTATGGAATAAAAAGGAATATTTTTTAATTTTCGTATACAAAGCCTTATGAAATGTGATTATATATAGTAGGATAATTTTTTTACAAAAACAATCAGGAGGCGTAACAGTGCTTTTCTTTTTCGACAAATATAGACAACATTACTTGTGGTGTCTATGTATCTTTTTAATCCTGCTTACAGGATTCCCTTCTTGGGCTCAGGCTCATACCTACAGTGCCAGCTTTACTAAAGTCAAAATGGATACCAATAAAACTGAACTTATCTTTTCTCTTGATACATTATCTATTATTGAACTAATTGAGGATATCGATAAAAATAACAACAATGATGTTGATAAATCAGAAATAAAAAAAGCCAGTGTGGAATTGGAGGAATTAATTCATCATCGCTTATCTCTCGACCTGAATAACCGTCAGCAAGAACCAGAACTGGAAAAAATGAAGCTTGAGAAAAAAGAGGATAAAAATTATCTAACCTTTTATCTCCGTTTTTCTGCCTTTACACCTGGCGATACAGTCTCGTTTACTGATGGCCTTTATACGAATGACCCGGACACAAACTATGTCAATCTGATTTCCTTTGAGTACCCGGGAGCGTCCGGCCAAGCCGTCCTACAGGGAAAAGAGCGAACATGGACGATTTTAGTTACCGAAAACCAGGAAGAACAATCCTCTGATGGCGGTACAACGGTTCCCGATGGAGGACAGACCCCAGGTGATAGCCAAACACAGCAAGGGCATGCCCAAACTTCATCATCTTCTGGCTGGTTTTCATTTTTCAAACTTGGCATGCTCCATATCTTGACTGGGTATGATCATTTATTATTTCTGTTTGCCTTGCTTTTAAGAAAACAGACCTTTAAACAATACGCAGCGGTTGTCACATCTTTTACCGTAGCTCACAGCATTACCATCAGTTTGGCGGTATTGGGGTTGGTTACACTGCCGTCACGTTTTGTTGAGGCGGTCATCGCCTTCAGTATTTGCTATGTGGCGCTGGAAAATGTCTTCCGCAAGAATCTGAAGCATCGCTGGGGAATCACGTTTCTGTTCGGGTTGATTCATGGACTAGGGTTCGCTTCCATTTTAAAGGAAATGAATATTCCAAAAAGTAACCTCGCAGTGGCGCTGTTTAATTTCAACATTGGCATCGAAGTGGTCCAGTTGATGATTGTCCTGCTATTGTTGCCGCTCTTGACCTATATGTTCAAGCTGAAATTCTCAGATAAAATCATCCGCTACGGTTCGTATGCGATTTTTGCATTAGGACTGATTTGGCTGGTGGAACGGCTATTTCTTTAATAAAAAAAGCAGCCTGCCTTCCCGTTACATTACAGGGTTGGCAGGCTGCTTTCCTTATAGCTGACTGGCGCTTATTTCCTGGAGTTCTTGTTTGTTAAAGTCGGGATAAGCGGCGATTTCCCCTATCATTTGAAACGAAAGTCTACTGATTATAATCCCACATAATTTTCCATTCGTCTTTTTCTTCGACAACAAAAACCTCCTGCATGAGATCAAAGTTCCCATATTTGCCTTTATACGTTTGCGTGACCGGGATCTTGTAGACATTTTTCATCGCAGGACCATCCTTGGAGATTTTCCACTTGTCCAGTTTTTCTGCCTCGCCCAATGTATAAGTGAAAGTTTCGACCCCGAAATGATTCATAAATACGTGAGCGCGGTCCTGTATGTAGTCACCTTTTGTGAATTTCTTCCTCATGGCGGAATGAAATAAATCCCAAGAATTGGAGAAATCCCCCTCCTGTTCATAACGATAAAACTCATTCACCACATCCACCGCCTCCCCTTCAGAAGAAACAAAGACACAGCGAACCAGCATGGCCACAGCAGCAAACACCAAAGCCCCTAAAATAATCCCCTTTAATGGAATAGACCTTCTTTTGCGCATAACAAATCCCCTTTACCGATAATCACTTATTACAAACAATATGAAACCTCATGTCCAAATAGTCTCCATTTCAACTTGCGGTTCTAAATGCGTGCTGGGATGGTGTCCGCCCCACATGGACAAAATCGAAAAATTGTCCACGCGCGGTGCCTGACACCCATGGAACGGTATACATCGTAGAAAATGGGAAAAATAAATTTAGATATTGAAATTCGAACAGAAAACGAATATTATTATAAAGTCTTTTATATATTGTTCGTGTTTTGGAGGAGCTATTATGTTTAAATTGAAGGAAAACCAAACGAATGCGAGAACGGAGGTTATGGCGGGGATTACGACGTTTTTTACGATGGTGTATATTGTCGTGGTTAACCCGGTGATTCTTGCCGATGCCGGCGTCCCGTTTGAGCAAGTCTTTACTGCAACAATCTTAGCCACAGTGATCGGTACGCTATGGATGGCACTGTTCGCCAATTATCCGATTGCCATCGCGCCAGGAATGGGACTTAATGCCTTTTTTGCCTATTCCGTTGTAGGCGGCGGGCAAAATATCAGCTACCACACTGCATTTGCCGCTGTATTTGTCGCCGGATTGATCTTTGTGATCTTGTCGCTCACTCCACTAAGGGAAAAATTAATAGATGCCATCCCTGATAACCTGAAGCACGGGATTACTGCAGGAATTGGTTTATTCGTTGCCTTTATCGGCCTGCGCCTGACAAAAGTGATTGTCGCTGACCCTGTCAATCTGGTCAAACTTGGCGATCTCCATGCGCCATCTGCCCTGCTTACCATCGTCGGACTGGCCATCACCTTGATTCTGATGATGCTGCGGCTTAACGGAGCGATATTTTTCGGAATGATTATTACCGGGCTGATCGCCTTTTTCACCGGTCAGCTATCTTTCGATAAAGGCTTCCTGTCGTTTCCCTCCCTCCCTGAGGGGCTAATTATCGCCAATCCTATTACAGCCCTTGGCGATGTCGTTCAGTACAGCCTGTATGCCGTGGTATTTTCATTTATCCTGGTAACGATTTTTGACACAACGGGAACGATGATTGGCGTGGCCAACCAAGCCAAGCTCATGAAAAACGGCAAGCTGCCGCGCGCACGTCATGCACTGCTGTCGGATTCGATTGCAACCGCAATCGGAGCGATGTTCGGGACAAGCCCTACAACGGCTTATATTGAATCTACGTCCGGGGTTGCGGCAGGCGGCCGGACAGGATTGACCACCTTAACCGTTGCTGGTCTATTTATTCTTTCCGCTTTCTTTGGGCCTCTTGTCAGCGCTGTTTCCGGCATTTCAGCCATCACCGCACCAGCGCTGATTATTGTTGGGAGTTTGATGATGGGCAGCATCTCCAACATCCGCTGGCATGATCTCGACGAAGCGTTTCCAGCGTTTTTGACCATCCTGGCGATGCCGCTGACTTCAAGCATTTCAACCGGAATTGCTCTTGGTTTTATCACCTATCCGCTGCTCAAGCTCGTCAGGAGAAAATGGAGTGAGGTCCACCCACTAGTATATGTTTTTGCGGTGTTGTTCTTTATTCAATTGGCATTTTTACAGCATTAAAAAAATAAAAGTCCAATTCACGACGGAAAGTGAATTGGACTTTTTCTTTAATATTTCTGTTTCTGATGCCAGTTCCAGGCGTCGGAGATGACTTTCTCAAGATCTCGTTCAGCCTTCCATCCAAGCTCTGTGTAGATTTTGGCGGAGGAGGCGACGAGTCTTGCCGGGTCGCCGGCACGGCGGTCGGCCAATTCGACGTTAGCCTTCAGCCCGGTCACCTTCTCACAAGTTTCGATGACTTCCTTCACGGAATAGCCAAGCCCGTTACCCAAGTTGTACACCTCGGCAGACTTTTTCCCAGAAAGGAGCGCCTCAAGGGCAAGGATGTGTGCGGATGCCAAATCGGTAACATGGATATAATCACGGATACAGGTACCGTCCTCCGTGTTGTAATCCGAGCCGAAAACCGAAACCTTCTCCCGCTGGCCCAACAACTGCTGAAGAACAATCGGAATTAGATGCGTCTCCGGGTCGTGGCTTTCGCCAATCGCCGCGGATTCATGAGCCCCTGCTGCATTAAAGTAACGCAGGATTACATAATTTAAGTCATAAGCCTTTGAAAAATCAGCCAGCATTCGCTCCACCATCAACTTCGAATGGCCATAAGGATTGATTGGCGCTGTTGGCGTCGTTTCATCAATGATATCTACAGTCGGAATCCCATATGTAGCAGCAGTAGATGAGAATATAAAGTTTTTCACATCGAATTTCATCATAACTTTTAATAGAGTTAAAGTCGATGCGACATTATTTTCGTAATATTTCAATGGGTCGACCACTGACTCGCCCACCAGGCTATTCGCGGCAAAATGCATCACCGCTTTAATCGGATAGCTTTTAAAAATCATTTCCAAATCGTCTTCGCTACCTAAATCGCCTTTTACAAAAATCGACCGGCTGTCAATGGCTTCACGATGGCCAGTTGACAGATTATCCAGAATCACGACATCTTCCTTTTCAACTAATTCCTTCACAAGGTGGCTGCCGATGTAACCAGCCCCGCCAATCACGAGAATCATATTGCATTTCTCCTTAAACCAGATTCATTTCCCTTCAATATTATATCATTTTCAATTCGCCGCTTCCCTAATTGGGAATTTAACAATATCCTCCAATCATATAATTACCATAGTCCGTAACATAATTTCCCCAGCACCCTGTCCATTTTCCTACTATAAAGGTAAATAAAAAGTAGGAGGTCCTGTTGGGTATTAATTCCTGTTTTTACAGTGGCAATACATGCCATGGTGCCTGACACCCTTGCCACTCTTGGCATTGTCAGTATGATAACAAAGGGCGCCTGACACCGCGAAGCCCAATCGGCCCGAACCTGTTACCGGTTTTAGCCATACGATAATATGTATATTAGAAATGGAGGAGATGAAATGAAGATTTATTTGGATCCAGGCCATGGCGGCACTGACCCTGGTGCCCAAGGTAATGGTCTGAATGAGAAAGATGTTACGTTGAGTATTGCGCTAAAGCTACGTGATATTTTGATCAATGAATACCATAATGTCGAGGTCAGGATGAGCCGTACCGGCGACACCACCAAAAGCCTGGGCCAGAGGACAAGCGATGCCAATGCCTGGGGCGCCGACTACTACCTGTCCATCCACATCAATTCGGCAAGCCCTGCGGCTAATGGTTATGAGGATTTCATTTATAACGGACTTTCGGATTCATCGTCTGCGGCGAGATACCAAGCGATCATTCATGAAGAGGTAATCAAAGTGAATGAACTAGCAGATCGCGGCAGGAAAAAGGCCAACTTCCATGTGCTCCGTGAGTCTAAAATGCCTGCGATGCTGTCGGAAAATGGTTTTATCAGCAATGCCCATGATTCGGCATTAATGAAACAGGAAGCATGGCTTCAAAAGGTGGCTAGAGGACATGCGAATGGATTGGCGCGCGCCTTTAACCTGCAGCGAAAAGCTAACCCATCAACCGCGCCAGCTCCAGCACCAGTGCCGACTTCTACACCGACTCCTGCAAATACGGTTTCCGGTACCCTATACAGAGTGATGGTAGGTTCATTCCACTCCAGGGAAAATGCAGACGAGCGTGTCGCGCGGCTTCGTTCATTAGGGCATGATGCCTTTGTAGTGACAACTACCATTTCCGGTGCAACTTGGTACCGTGTCCAGGTGGGGGCTTTTACAGACAGGGAAAACGCCGAACAGCGCCTCAAGATCATGGAGATTGCGGGCTTTACAGATGCGTTTATTATTGTAGAAAATAGTGGCAGCAGTGTAGGAGGCGGTGCCGCTAGCAGTGGAAGCAGTGGAGGAGGCGGAAGTTCTGCACCGGTAGCAGGGACCGGTACAAACAGCGGCTCGAGCGGAAGTTCTCCAAATGCCGGCACCGGCACTGGCACTAGCACTGGCACTAGCGGCGGGAATGGACCAACGGTAGGGTCTACGGTAGGATCGAATGGCGATGCCGTCACTAACCGCGGTGTAGCATCAGGAAGCATCCCCGTACAGCAGAATCCACCAGTCAATTCCATTTTCGGACCAACCCTTCTGTCACCGGAATTAATGGACCGTTTTGTTAGAACCGTTAACCCTGATGCACCAAAACTCGCTAACTATTATTTAACCTACGGCGAATACTACGGAATCAGGGGTGATATTGCCTTTGCCCAGGCCATCCATGAAACAAACTTTTTCCGTTTTACCGCAGTCGTCAAACCGGGACAGGATAATTTTGCTGGCATCGGTGCCACCGGGCCTGATAATCCTGGAGCAAGCTTCCAAACACCAGAAGAAGGCGTTCTTGCCCACATGCAGCATTTATACGCATATGCCACAACAAGCCCGCTACCAAACCAATACCCGGTCGTCGACCCTCGATTCCATCTGGTTGCACGAGGCTCAGCGCCTACTTGGACTGGACTAAACGGAAAATGGGCAGTCCCCGGCACAACCTACGGCCAATCCATTCTAGACCTCTACAAAAGAATGGTCCAATTCTCGATCCAAACACTCGAGACAATCCGCGGGGAAGCGACCCGATAACCAGTTCGGTACGGTAAATTTCCCCTTCCGCCCTCCAATTCCCATTAATAGGGAAATGGTGTCAGGCACCACAAAAAGACAAATCTCCCAATTTGTCCACCTCACACGGACAAATGCCAAATTTTTATGCCTGGCACCGAAATTTTTTCTGAGTGGTGTCACGCCCGGACGGGGGGGCGGGCTTGGTACATATTTTGTGTTTGTAGGTGAAGTCGGGGCTATGGGAAAGTCGTATAGAATATATATATATATCAAACACAGCAAAGCCGCCACTCACAATGAATGACGGCTTTCGTTATTTAGCCAATGTAAAACCCTATTTTTCCGAGCTGCTCGGCGTTTTCCATCCGTTTGAATGCCTCGCCAAACTCCTCTAATGAATACATCCGGTCTACTACCGGCCTGATTTGATGCTTCTCAACAAATTCCAGCATCTCGCGGTATTCCTCGCCGCTGCCCAGTGTCGAGCCAAACAGGCGGTATTGGCCATAGAAAAAGTCACGCAGGTTGAATTCGACCACATCGCCCGCCGAGGCGCCGAACGTCACCATCGTGCCGCCCGGGCGCAGCTGCTTCAGCGACTTGTTAAACGTTGCCGCCCCTACACACTCAATCACAAGGTCCATCTTCTCGCCGTCAAGCGCCACTTCCCAGTCTTCATTACTGTCAAACGCCCGGTCAGCCCCTAGTTGAAGCGCCTTTTGACACTTTTCTGCAGAACGGGATGTCACATAAACAGTTGCACCGGCCGCTTTGGCGAACTGCAATAGCAGCGTCGCTACACCGCTGCCGATTCCCGGGATCAGCACTTTCATCCCTTCGCGTACCTGCCCCTGCGTAAACAAGGCCCGATAGGCGGTCAGCGCTGCCAACGACAACACCCCGGCCTCTTCCCACGTCAAATACGCAGGCTTCGGTGCCACATTTTCCGCGGGCACGACGACATGCTCTGCAAACGTCCCGTGGAACGGCAAACCTAAGATTTCAAACCCCTGCGGCGGCGCATCCGATTTTTCTCCCCAGCCAAGGCTCGGATTCACCAGCACCTCATCACCAATCCCAATACCCGTAACACCTGCTCCAACGGCATCGACGATACCAGCGCCATCGGAACCTATCACTAGCGGCGGGTCGGTCGGCTTATGCCGCACAAGCACGAACAAATCCCGATGGTTAAGCCCTGCTGTTTTTAGTTTAACCCGTACCTCACCTGCTCCAGGCTGGAACTCCTCGATTTCCCGGACCTCCACCCCATGGAGGCCGGCTTGTCCTGCATGAACTACTGCTTTCATAATAAAAGTCACCCCTGTTTTCCATAAAAATTCTTCAAAAACTATGTAATAATTCCATAATACTCTGAAAAATAGGTTTTTTAAACCCTTAATCTAACTCTCAAGAACCTTCGATTAATAGCTCTCGATTTCACCAATACTAAATTACCATCCATTTTCTGTATCCATTTTCCCAGTTTTCTGCTATTCTATTCAATGAAAGTCTGTATTTTATTGGAGGACAAAAAATGAGAAGCAACAAAAAGAACCGCAAGTGGCTGAAGGTCACGGGGATTATTCTATTATTATTAATTATTGCCGGTGGAGCTTATGCTTTTTCTGTCTATAAATCGTTAAAAACTGCTGTTGATACGATGCATCAGCCAATTGAACGGAAGCAATCGGAAAAACGCGAAGAACCCGTTGCTTTCCACGAAAAGGATCCTTTTTCTGTTTTATTACTGGGGGTCGATGAACGTGAAGGCGACAAAGGACGTTCCGACTCGTTGATTGTTCTGACAGTTAACCCGAATAACAATTCCGTCAAAATGCTAAGCATTCCGCGTGATACCCGGACTGAAATCGTCGGCAAAGGGAAAGACGATAAAATCAACCATGCCTATGCGTTTGGCGGCGTTCCAATGGCCATGGATACGGTTGAAAACTTCCTTGATATCCCAATCGATTATTACGTCCAGATTAATATGGAAGGATTTAAAGATATCGTCGATGCTGTTGGCGGGGTAACTGTTCAAAATGACCTTGATTTTATCGACGGCGGGGTCCATTTTGCCAAAGGTGAAATTACCCTTAACGGCGAACAGGCGTTAATTTTTTCAAGAATGAGATATAACGACCCTAGAGGTGATTTTGGCCGGCAGTTAAGACAGCGGCAGATCATTCAAGCAGTAATCAATGAAGGGGCAAGCGTTTCAAGCTTGGCCAATTTCTCAGATATCTTCAATGCTTTGGGTAAAAACGTCAAGACCAACCTCACCTTCGGGCAAATGATGGACATTCAAAAGAACTACAAATCGGCCGCAGGAAACATTCAACAAATGGAAATCAAAGAAACCGGCACAAAGATCAACGGTATTTATTATGGTTTGGTCGCCAAGGAAGAGCAGCAAAGAATTCAAAATGAGTTAAAAGCGCAATTAGAGCTTCAATAAGCAAAGAGAGAGCGGATTGGTCAACCCAATCCGCTTTTTTTTCGTTCCATGGGTGACATTGACGCGAAGCGGTAGTAAAATCAACAATATGAAAAAATTCGAACATTATAAGGGGTGCGTAGCTATGAAGTTAACAAGTGAGGAACTTGAGATTTTAAAAATTATTGAAGAGAACCACCGCCTACCAATTGAGACGATTGCGATGATGGCCATGACTAGCGAAGAGGAAGTACAACGCACGATTAAGAAATTGGAAGACGTAAAAATCATCATTAGCTATCCAACGTTAATCGATTGGAGCAAGGTCGAAGGCCAGGAAGGCGTTGTCGCGATGATTGATGTCAAGGTGACGCCCAAGCGTGGTGTTGGCTTTGATGAAGTTGCAGGAAGGATTGCCCGCTTCCCTGAGGTTTCCTCCCTCTATCTGATGTCTGGCGCCTACGACCTTTCCATCACCGTTGAAGGCAAAACGATGCAGCAAATTGCCAGCTTCGTCTCGGAAAAATTATCGCCGATCGAAAACGTCGTGTCGACGACGACTCATTTCATGCTGAAAAAATACAAGCATGACGGCGTGATTTTTGACGACGACGACGAAAAAGACCGGAGAATGGTGGTTACACTATGAAACACGATTACGCCAGTTATATTTCCGATACCGCAAAAGACCTGAAGCCGTCGGGGATTCGCAGGTTTTTCGACCTTGCCGCTCAAATGGAGGGCGTGATTTCCCTTGGGGTCGGTGAACCGGATTTTATCACCCCTTGGGGCACTCGTGAGGCCGCCATCCTGTCGTTGGAGCAAGGCTATACGTCCTACACCGCCAACCCCGGGCTTTTCGAACTGCGACAGGAAATTACGAACTACCTAGATGCACGGTTCGGCGTTCAGTATGATCCGAAAAATCAAATCATTGTCACCATTGGTGCGAGTCAGGCTATTGACCTCGCCTTCCGCGCGATTTTAAACCAAGGCGACGAGGTGTTGATTGTTGAACCAGCGTTTGTGTCGTACGGGCCATTAGTGGCCATTGCCGGGGGAACCCCTGTGCCCGTGTCCACCATTGCCGAGAACGGTTTTAAGGTAACACCGGAGCAACTCGAGTCTGCGATTACTAACCGCACAAAAGCGATTCTCTTGTGTTCACCGAATAATCCAACCGGGACAACATTGAACAAAGCGGAGCTTTCGGCGATTGCAAAAATCGTTGAAAAACACGACCTCATCGTCGTGTCGGATGAAATATACGCGGAGCTGCTCTACACCGATGAACCGTATACAAGCTTCGCCTCTGTTGAAGGCATGTATAAACGGACTATATTGATCAACGGTTTTTCCAAAGGTTTTGCGATGACCGGCTGGCGCCTTGGCTTTCTGGCTGCGCCGAAGGAATTTGTCGAAGTGATGCTGAAAATTTTTCAATATACCACCATGTGCGCGCCACATATGATGCAGCACGGTGCCCTTGAAGCACTCCGCAACGGCTATCATGAAGTTGAAGCGATGCGGGCGAGCTACCGCCGCCGCCGCAACTATGTCGTCCAGACGCTGAACCAAATCGGCCTGGATTGTCACATGCCGGGCGGGGCATTCTACGTGTTCCCGTCTATCAAATCGACCGGGCTCACCTCAGAACAATTCGCTGAGGAACTGCTGATGCAGGAAAAAGTTGCCGTCGTACCAGGAAGTGTATTCGGGGAAAGCGGCGAAGGTTACGTCCGCTGCAGCTACGCGACCTCGATGCAACAGCTGCAGGAGGCGCTGAAGCGGATGGCGCGGTTTGTGGAAGCGAGAAACTTCGCCGTCCGTGCGGATTATTAAAAAGCGAACAGTGCCACTGTTCGCTTTTTTAATTAGGCACTGTTATAGCTGAACTGAATGTTGATTTTTGAAAGATAAACGGAAAATTCCGTTTAAATTGGAAAATAACCATATTTCCCCAAAAATAGGGGAGTTTTTCCGTCTATTTTATAAAATTCTTTGGATTTTGTCTTATTTAGAGCAGTTAATCGGAATACTCCGCTTATTTCTGCTTCTTTAGCCTCGATTATTTATATTAGCCGGAATTTTCCGCTTATAAATTCTCATATCTACACTAAAAATCAACAATGAATCATAACAGCGCCTTTAATTAAAATACATCCGAACTCCGTGGAAAAATTCGAAAAAAACAGCACGAAAGACATCATCACTAAAGTTAACGACCTGCGGCTGTTTGAGTTGATTAAGGAAATATCATAAATGTTATGGAAGGCAGTACCCTCACCGCATCTGTAAATTTTTCCGAATAGAATGGAGCAATTTTAACAACATCGCCCGTTTGCGGAGCGTGAATATATAGTCCACTGCCTAAATAAATGCCGACATGGTAGGCAGGGCTTCCTTTAAACACTAAGTCTCCCGCTTCAATTTGGCTTAGAGGTATTTTTGTCCCGAAATTTTGCTGGTCCCGCGAAACTCTTGGAAGTTGAATGCCAATAGAACGATAAACATAGGAAGTAAATCCTGAACAATCAAATCCCTCTGGTGTGGTCCCCCCCCAAACGTAAGGAACACCTAAAAACTTGATGGCATAGGTGATAATCTGGTTGACCGCTTCAGAGTTCGGCTGATCAGTTAACGAAGACAATAGCTTTTGGTCTAAACCAATTTTGCCGATCACCTGCTGGGCTAATTGGGTTTGGTACTCTGCCAGCTGTGCCGCAAATTCCTGCCCCAGGTTTTGCAGGTGGGTTTGGGCGGCCGCTAAGGCGGTGGCAATATCTTGTTTATCTGCTTCAATCTTGCGTTGTTCCGAGGTCAATTCTTCTTTAGTGTGGTTCAAGCTAGTTAATTCTGTATGTAATTTTACCTCTGCTTCTGCTAACGCCCCTTGTTTTTCATGCAGGCTTTTCAGCATGTCATTGTCATTTTGAATAATCGTTGAAATGGCCGTAAAGCGGGTGAGAAACTGGGAGAAGTTTTTGGACGAGAGCAGAATTTCCGCGTAAGAGGCAATGGGAACCTTGCCCTGTGCCTGAATACTTTTTAACCGCTCGGAATACCTTTTTTTCCGGTTTTCCAAATCCTGTTTGGCCTGTTCAATTTGAATCTTTAGCTCGTCAATTCGCCTCTGCTGGGCGTCAATTTGTTCGTTTAATTTATTCGATTTTTCCATTGACAGTACGATGGCGTTGTCCAGCTGCTGGATCTTTGTTTCAAACTCCTCTATTTGTTTTTGTATCTCGATAATTTCAATTGGGACAACTGGGACAACTGGGACAACTGGGACAACTGATGGAGGTACAATTTGACCTTGAGCCTCAGTGTTTTGTTCAGGCGCGGTCGGGTCAGCTGCTGCAGGCGGAGCTTGCTCCTGAGTCTCATTGGGTGGATTGGTTGGATCAGGCTCCGCCCATGCAGGGACTGCCTGAATGGCAGCTGCCAGAGCAACAGCTGATATGGCCGTTGTAATTATTTTTTTAACCATTTCTACTTTCCTCTTCCTGCAGTCATACCTGCTATAATCTTATCTGATCACCTAAGATAGAATAGTAAAATAGGGAATGTGATAGCTGGGGCGTTTGTGCGTCCTGATGGGCACGAACGCCCCGCAAGGAACTTCACTTTCTTAGAATCTCGAAAACTATTTTTTTCGAATGCCTGCCCACGATTTAATTCGAGAGCCTTAGTGGAGATAATATAATAGGATGGGTCAGTTCCATAAACAATAAACTTCCTGTAAGGAACAGGGCGGCAAATTTTTTTAATGCCTTCTTTTTTCTGTCATTCATTACCATTATAACACCTCTGCAAGTAATTAAAAATCAAAAAAACAGTTCCCAGCGCCTCCTAAAGAAGCCGGAAAACTGTCTGTCATCCTTTATCTAGTTACCTTGGTCGATTGCGCCGCTGAACGAAAAAGTTACCGTTACCTTTACTGCTTCTAACGGCGGGAAACAGTATCTTAATGAAGTGACCAATATTAAGGCTCTTAATCAAGAAGCAGATGGCTATGAAACTTATCAACTAGTATTTGCTAGTGCGGACCAACCGCAAAACCCGGGTACTCCAGGTGACCAAACACCTGCCAAAGATTCGGGAACACCTGCTAAGGATGCCGGCACTGCATTAGGTTCAAACGGCAGCCAAAATACCCGAAGTGTACCTGCACAAAGCAATAAACTTCCAAACACTTCAACAAATATGTTTAATCTTCTTCTATTCGGACTGCTGTTGGTGGCAGCTGGCGGGGGAATGTTATTCCTAAAAATACGCAGAGTATAAGTAAAACCATTATTAATCTATTGAGATATTTTGAGCCCCTAGTCCAAGGATTAGGGGCTCTCTTCATAACCAAGCAGTTTGTTTAAAAACGACCGGGTTTGTTCTGGAGTTTCAAAATGGGCGCCATACTGATACAATCCATCAGATATCACTTCCGTCCAGATGATCAGACCGGGAATATGGATTTTTTCTCCCAAGAACTCTGAATCAAATGAAAAAATAATTTCCTGATTGAGCTCTAAATGCAAGTTAGATAAAAACCTTAATCCGCCAGATCCTAGATTTTCAATGATGACCTCAATATCTTCCAAGTCTGCATCTACATTTAGCAGCGTCAGCTCTGATTCTATTGGAGATGGAATCTTTATTCGGAACGAATTTGCGTGATCGTGACTGGTCATTTCCTTTTTTGGAGGACTTACACACTCTTGATCATGTTCTTCCACCCTATTCGAGGCATATTCTACATGTTCAAACACCTTTAAAGCCATTCTAGTTAATCCCCTTAATCTTTTTGTGAAGAATCGAAATAGATAGGTAATCTAAGTAATTATTTAATATTAGTAACGGCAGTTTTCGGGCAGATGAATAGTCCTTTAGTCATAGATTACCACAAAAAAAAGTGCCCCAAACCTAGTTTTTTGGGCACTCTCATTCTTTTTCAAGATATTCTTTTTCAAAGGCTTGCTTTAACCGTTTGATGATTTTCATATGAAGCTGGGATATTCGCGATTTGTGCAGTCCGAGAATTTGTCCGACCTCACTCATACTTAAATTCTCGTAATATATGAGCGAAAGAATGATTCTTTCCTTCTCCGGCAATTCGTCGATGAGCGACGCTAGAAGCTCGCTCCGCTCTTTTTCTTCTATTAATATTGACTGTTCGACAACAGAATCATCAGAAAGCAAATGAATCTTTAATGGGTTTTCATCCCCGTTATCCACCGGCTCGTCTAACGAGGTTTGTTTTTCAAAGGAAGCCTTCATGAGGATGTCTTTGCATTCCTTTTCACTGATTTGTAAATAATCACTCACTTCCTTAAGGGAAGGCTGCCTGAAAAACTTTTGCTCTAAATATTCGAACGCCTTCATGACTTCCTTTTCTTTTTTCCTTAACGTTCGTGAGAGTGGATCGTTGCGGCGAAGCCCGTCATATATTTCACCGCGAATCCGTTGGGTCGCATAGGTTTCAAACTTTACATTTTCACGCTTATCGTATTTTCGGAAGGCGTCCAATAAACCCATCATCCCAAACGAAAGCAGTTCATCCTCCTCGACATGGAGAGGAAGGCTTCTCTTTGTATGCTTAACGATTTTGTGAACTAATGGCAGATAACGGTCAAATAACTCTTCTTCAAGCTGCAGATTCAACATTCCTTTCCCTCCCCTAGATTCTGACGAATTGAGACATCTTTTGGATAAACCCTTTTATGCCGCCTGCTGCAACTGGGCGCTGACCGCTATTCCCATTTAAATAAATCCCCGTCAAATCCTTCATCCATTTGGCGGCATGGGACTTCGGATAGTTTAAGTAAAACGGCTTTTGATCCAGGACAGATTGAAACACGAGCCCATCATTCGGCAAAAATCCAAGAATATCAATCTCTTTATCTAAAAATCGTTTGGTTACTGTCCGCATTCGGTCGGCTATCGCCATTCCTTCCTTAGAATTGGCGACACGGTTGACCACTAACCGTACATCCAAGCTTGAATTCTGGTGATGCAATATTTTTATCACCGAGTAAGCATCGGTAATCGCCGTCGGTTCCGGTGTGGTGACAAGGATAATTTCATCCGCGGCCAAGTGGCAGCGCTGCGATTCCTTTGATAGTCCTGCACCGGTATCGAACAAAACAATATCGGCGTATCCCTGGAGTTTTTCCAATTCCCCAAACAAATAATTGGTTTCGCCATCCCTTAAATCTAGGATTTCCTCAAACCCGTTCCCTCCAGAAATCAACTCCAGGCCATTTGGGCCCGTCTCCAGTACGTCCCAAATACACTTCCGCGACTTCACCAGATCAATCAGATGATATTTCGGCGTCATCCCCAGCAAAACTTCTTGGTTCGCCATACCAATATCGAAGTCGATCAGGACAACCTTCTTTCCTGACTCACTTAGGCTGAGGGCAAAGTTTAATGCAAAATTTGATTTGCCGACACCGCCCTTGCCGCTTGTGATCGAAACGACCTTTGTGGATTTTTCCTTTTTTTGTGTTGATATGGTCGTGCTATTACTTCCCTGGCTCAAATCCGAAACAGCTGTTGTTGCTTTTCCCTCGTTGCCACTATTAAAACGCTGATACAATTCTCGCAGCCTTTGTGCTTGATCCTGCATCCTCATCGACTCCCATTATCTTTTTCGCCATATACTCAGGTTCGGCCAGCATGATGTCTTCCGGAACACCTTGTCCTAAAGATAGAAACGATAACGGATAGGGATAGTGATACACTAAATTTAATGCAGCGCCATAACAGGTGCTTTCATCCCACTTTGTCAGGATCACTTTATCAATTTGAACCGATTTCATCTTTTCAATAATTTGCTTCATGTCCTTCCACCTCGAGGTCATACTGAGCACTAGGTGATTTTCCTGCTGAACAGGCTGGGATAACAGCTTATTCATGTCCTCGACATATACCTCTTCAAGATAATTCCGACCTGCCGAGTCCATAAAAATCAGCTGGCAGTTGTGCAGACGGCTTATGGCCAGCGCCACCTGATCCGGGCTTTCGACCACCTCAATCGGGATATTCAAAATGTTGGCATACGTCTTTAGCTGCTCCACCGCAGCAATCCGGAAAGTATCGGCGGTTAAGAAGCCGACCTTCTTGCGCTGATAGAGCACCTGCCGGGAAGCAAGCTTGGCAATCGTTGTTGTTTTTCCGACTCCAGTAGGGCCAAGCAGCGTGATCATATTCACATTTGGGTCGAGTCCATCGGCAGCGATGCCATCCTGAAATAGCTTCGTGATTGTCAGGAGAACGATATCCCGAACCTCTTGTTCGGAAAAATCCTCCACCGCAGGCATTTGCGTGAGCACTTTTTTCTCAATAAATCGGATCACTTCCAGGTCAACCTCTTGGTCCTTTAACCGTTGAAGCCATTTCGCGAGCTTTCCCTGAGCTGGAGCATCGCTGCTGTCTTTTGAAAAATTCTCCAACAGCTTCTCCATATTGGAAAGCCGCTTTAGCACTTCCGTTTCCGTTGGTTCTTCTTTTTCCAGGGCCTTTTTTTCCGACACCTCAGAAGCGGCAATCACTTCTAATTGCTTCCGCTGGAAAAAGCCAAAAAATCCGCCTATTTTAATCTCTTTTGTATTCAAGATCACTGCGTTTTCTCCTAGCTCCAGGCGAATCTGCTGGACGGCCTGCGGCAGTGAATCGACGATATATCGTTTAATTTTCATTTAGGCAACCACCTCAACCTGTTGAAATTGGACAACGCCAATATTTTGCACCTCGACATCGGATTCGAGCTCGTTGAATGAAATCACCGGAATATCGGCATTGATGCGCTCGACTATTTGCTTAAGGTACATCCGAATAGTCGGTGACGTCATGATAACCGGCTGAATTCCCGCGCGCACCACCTGTTGGATCATGTCATTTAAGGAAGAAACGAGCTGCTGAATCGTTTGCGGATCGAGTGATAAATAAATGCCTTGCTCGGTTTCCTGGATACTTTCGGTAATCACCTTTTCCACACTGGCACTTACTGTAATCACTTGAATCATTTTATTGACCGCTAATTGGCCGGTAATTTGCCGAGATAAGCCCTGTCTGGCATATTCGGTCAAGTAATCCGGATTTTTTGTAAAAACGGCCCAATCGGCTAGTGTTTCTAAGATGGTCGGGAGGTTTCGGATTGAAATTTTTTCCTTCAACAGTTTTTGAAAAACCTTTTGAATTTGTCCGATTGATAACAGCTGTGGCACCAATTCCTCCACCAATGAAGGGTAATGCTCCTTCGCCTTATCGATGAGTTGCTTCGTTTCTTCCCTGCCTAAAATCTCATGCGCATAGCGTTTAATTGTCTCCGCGAGATGGGTCGTAATCACCGAAGAGGCGTCAACAACGGTAAAGCCGAACATTTCAGCCTTCTGCCTCATTTCCTCACTAATCCATAGCGCCGGTAGTCCAAATGTTGGCTCGGTTGTTTCGATTCCACTGATGCCGTGGTCCTCATCCTCTGGCGCCAGCATTAAGTAGTGGTTGAGAAAAATCTCCCCACTGGCAATCTCGTTTCCTTTTAATTTGATGACATACTGATTGGATTCGAGATTGACATTATCGCGGATCCGGATAATCGGAATGACCAACCCGAGTTCCAAGGCAACCTGTTTGCGGATGGCAATCACCCGGTCTAAAATATCTCCGCCTTGGGATACATCCGCTAACGGAATCAGCCCTAAGCCAAATTCGAACTCGAGCGAATCGACATGAAGCAGATTGAGGACATTTTCCGGACTGTTCTCCTCCTCCATCGGCACCTCAGCGACCTCATCTAATTCTTCAGCCTCTTTCTCCTTCGCCTTTTGCATTTTATAGGCCGCAAGCACAAGCAAGCCGGCAATACTCCATGTTAAAAAGATGCCAATCGGGGTAACCAAGCCGAATAACGCGATACAACCGGCCACAACATAAATCAGCTTTGGATAGTTGAATAGCTGACGGGTCAAGTCATCGCTAAGGTTGCCGTCAGATGCAGCGCGCGTGACAATGATCCCGGTGGCCGTTGAAATTAACAGTGCCGGAATTTGGCTGACAAGCCCATCACCGACCGAAAGCAGGGTGAACGTACTCGCTGCTTGGGCAAAATCCATCCCCATCATCGTCATCCCAATGATAAATCCGCCAATAACGTTAATAAACAGGATGATGATCCCGGCAATTGCGTCCCCTTTGACAAATTTGCTGGCCCCATCCATGGCCCCGTAGAAGTCTGCCTCATGGCCGACTTTTTCCCGCCGCGCACGGGCATCTTTTTCACTGATCAGTCCGGCGTTCAAATCGGCATCAATGCTCATCTGCTTCCCCGGCATCGCATCCAGGGTGAAACGAGCTGCTACTTCAGCGACACGTTCTGATCCTTTCGTAATGACCAAAAATTGAATAATGACTAAGATTAAAAAGATGATAAAGCCAATGACGGGATTCCCGCCGATGACAAATTCTCCAAACGTTGCAACCACCGTTCCAGCATCCCCATGCGAAAGAATCGAACGCGTTGTCGATACATTCAACGCCAGCCGAAACAGCGTCGTTAATAACAGCAGCGAAGGAAAAATAGAGAAATCTAAAGGTTCCTTCGTATTCATTCCCACTAATAGAATGGTAATCGACAGCGAGATATTTATAATCAACAGAATATCTAATAAAATCGTAGGCAAGGGGATAACCATCATCACAACAATCAGCAGCACGCCGAGTAATACGGAAATATCTTTAAATTTCATCTGTTCACCTTCTTTCTCGGGGTCAGAACCCCGTTGTGTTAATACGATAAACCAGCGTGGCCTTCCCCTAAAACCTGCCCTTCAACCGATACACATAGGCGAGAATTTCGGCAACCGCTTTAAATAAATCCTCTGGGATTTCCTGCCCGACTTCTACGGATGAATAGAGAGCACGGGCCAACGGTTTGTTTTCTGAAATGATGACGCCGTTTTCTTTGGCAATTTCTTTAATCTTCTGCGCCATGAAGTCAACACCCTTAGCGATAACAACCGGCGCTTTCCCGGCATTTGCATCATAGGAAATGGCGATGGCGTAGTGGGTTGGGTTTGTGATGACCACATCAGCCTTTGGCACGTCCTGAATCATCCCGTTCATAGACATTTGCCGCTGCAGCTCACGAATTTTCCCTTTCACGAGCGGGTCCCCTTCGCTCTTTTTGTGCTCATCCTTGATATCCTGAATCGACATTCTCAGCTTCTTTTCATGGTCATATTTTTGAAAAATAAAATCGGCAATTCCAATGACCACATATACAATCGAAGTTACGATCCCAAGTTTCACAATTAAGTTAAAAAGGTATCCGACAACCTGTGCCACCTTCATTTGAGGGAAATGCAGGATTGCCATGATTTCCTTTTTTAAAAGAAAATAGGAAACCAGCGCCATCACTGTGATTTTGATGATGTTTTTCAACAGCTCCACAACAGAACGCATCGAAAAAATCCGCTTTGCCCCTTCGATTGGGTTCAATTTTTTCAGGTCAAATTTAAAGTTTTCGGCTGTAAACAAGAAACCGATTTGAATATAATTCGAAAATAACGCCGCTATAAATGACACCAATAAAACCGGCAACACTGTTTTTAGCGAAAGCAGACTCAAGTCAGTGAATAGCTGCTGGATATTTTCAGGTGATAAGCTGACCGTTAAATAGGAAGAAAAAAGGTCATGAAACAATAGCAACAAATTGGCGCCAAGCGTTTTTCCATAAGCAAGGAGAAACGAAAAAAACGCCAGCAACATGAGTGAAGAAGAAAATTCTATACTTTTGGCAACCTGGCCCTTGTTCCTGGCTTCCTTCCGTTTCTGGGGGGTGGCTTTTTCTGTTTTTTCTCCACTCATCAAGACGCCCCCATAATCCGAATCATTTGGCTGAGTGATTCGCTCATTTGTGAAACCAAGGTATTTAATAATAGGAAGAAACTCGGAAGTGCCAACAGCAAAACAATAAAATGGACACCGATTTTCACGGAAAATCCGACAACCATCAGGTTGATTTGCGGTGACGTTTTCCCGATGATGCCCAGCACTAAATCAACCAAAAATAACGTAAAAACGATCGGGGCCGCCATTAAGAAGGCAATCACAAAGGAGTTCTTAAATGTTTCCAGCATAAGTGTGGAGATTCTCCCGTCCAGCAAGGCCGGAACTAGCGAGTCGACGGGAATCCATTGATAGCTGTAGAGAACTCCCTGAAGCAACAAATGATGCCCATCCACCGCTAGAAGAAACAAGGTCGCCAATACATTTTTAAATCGCCCTGTTAAATTCACATTTGTACCCGATTGTGGGTCGTAAACGGCACCCATCGCAAAACCTGCCTGGAGATCGATGAACGTTCCCGCCAATTGAACGGCATAAAATAGAACAGAAGCGATGAATCCCAAGCCTAAGCCGATCATACCTTCCTTGATTAGCAACACAATAAAGTTACCTGAGAAGGCCGGAACCGAGGCCGGGGCAATAGCGACTGCTACGAGAACGGCGAGAAAAAAGGACAGGCCGATTTTAAACGGTGCAGGAATCGTCCTCATCATGAAGACTGGAACAGTGATAAAAAAACAGCTGATACGCACAAAGATAAGTAAAAAGGACGGAATTTGATTGAGCCATTCCATTTTGCTCCCCTACCCGGCATATTGCGACAGATTGGCCAAGATGTTTTGAGTAAAGTTTAATAGATGCCGCAGCATCCACGGCCCAAATAACAATAATCCAGCAAACACGGCAATGATTTTCGGGACAAACACAAGCGTTTGCTCCTGAATTTGGGTTACGGCTTGAAAAATACTGATGACCAGGCCGACAATCAACGCGATTCCCAAGATAGGTGCTGCCACCAGGATCGTGACAAACACGCTCTGCTTCGCTACTTCAAATACCATTTCCGGTGTCATGATGTTGAAAACCTTCCTTCTCTATTGGGGTCTGACCCCCAGTGCGTTAATGCGTTAAACCCGCGGGGGTCTGACCCCCTAAAAACTGATTAGCAGTGATTTGACGATTAAATGCCAGCCGTCTACTAAAATAAATAATAGAATTTTAAATGGGAGAGAGATAATCACCGGCGGGAGCATCATCATCCCCATCGCCATCAAAATACTGGCTACAATCATATCGATGATGAGAAACGGCAAAAAGATCATAAACCCCATTTGAAAGGCCGTTTTTAGTTCGCTAATCGCGAATGCTGGCACAAGAACGGTAATCGGGATATCTTGAATCGTTTTCGGTTTTTCGCTTTTTGTATAATCTAAAAATAAATTTAGGTCCTTTTCCCTTGTCTGCTTTGCCATAAATTCCTTAAGCGGCTTGCTGGCAGTGTCAAAGGCCTGCTCCTGCGAGATTTTCCCATCGATAAACGGTTGGAATGCGTTTTGGTTGATGTCCGAATAAACCGGTCCCATGATAAACATCGTCAGAAACAACGCCAGACCAATAATGACTTGATTGGGCGGCATTTGCTGGGTGCCTAACGATGTCCGGACAAACGACAGCACTATAACAATTCTCGTAAACGAGGTCATCAGCAGCAAAACCGCTGGCGCCACCGAAAGAACGGTTAATAATAAGATTATTTTGACTGACGAGGCTACTGCCTGCGGCTCAGAGGATGTATTCAAACCGGGTATTGGTGAGTTGAGCGCAGCAAAGCCGACATCATAAAACATGAAAAACATGAAAGGTATAAGAATTACGATTTTTTTTACCAACTGAATCTCCGCCATTGTTAGTCTTTTAGTTTGTTGATCGGAATACTCGATTGTTTCACTTGATTCATTTGGGAGATGAAGGTCTGTTCCCAGTCCTCGTTGTGTGATTTTTTTTTAAAAAAAGAAGGCAGGCTTAGCTTTTGTTTACCTTCCGTTTCCTCCACAAGCGACTGCAAGATCAGGTCTTGTTCCTGTCCAGGTTCAACTGTCCGCAGTAGGCGGACCTCATTTCCAATTCCTAAAATATATAAGGTTTTCCCGATCATCAGCATTTGCAACGAGCGATTCGAGCCCAACGGATATCCTCCCATTGAATGAAAAGGGCCTTGTGACGGGATATTCTTCGATTTTGCTTTTAAAAATTTCAAACAGAGCAGCAAAAGAATGATAATCGCCGCAAATGAAAAAATGAATTTTAGAAAAGATGGGACAAGTGATGGCTGTGTCACAGTTGTCGGAGAAGTCCCCTGAACGGCGTCCGGATTTGTTTTGTCGTTGGAATATGCATCATATACCGTATTGCCTTCCTTTCCAAACGCCACTTTCTCGTTGGAAAGCGATGAGAAGGACAGCACTATGACAAAGGCCAGGATGACTTTTTTTACTACTGGTTGCAAGTGACTCACCTCTAATTTAATCGTGCATTCTTTCTTCGCGTTCCTGCTTGGAAACGATATCGGTGATCCGAATCGCAAACTTTTCATCGACGACGACCACCTCGGCCTCGGCAATCCCGGAACCGTTGATGACGACATCGACGTGTTCGCCGGCAAGCTTGTCGACTGGAATAATCACACCTGGCTTCATTTTTAAAATCTCCTTCACCCGCAGCTGGGTCTTACCTAGCTCGACAATTAATTGAAGGTTTACATCTTCAATCGAATGCAGTTCATTTCCGCTGGTTGTTGATTTCGTTTCTTCAAATAGAGGGGCAAATTGGACCGCTTTAATTTGTTTTATTTGTTTTTCACTCATAAACATGTACTCCCTCTCTGCTTTCTTGTAAACTAGTTTTTATTATGAAAATACCGAATGACCGCCATCTCATCCAACACGCTTTGCTCTTCACGCTTAAGATTCTCGGCGTAGGCATCATAGGATTTGTCCCGCCACGTCGACCACATTTTTTCCTCTTGATTTTTTGCCAGCAGCAATTGATTCTTCAAAGCAAGCTCTCGCGTCAAATTTTCGACCTTTGTTCGCTCCCTCTCGATTTGCTTGTTAAGAAAAAGCAGATATTGTTCGCGTTCCTGAATTTCCGTGACCGTCAACGACGTTCGCATAGAAGTCTGGTAATCTCGCAAATAACTCTCTTTTCTATTCACAAGCTGCAGCAGCTGTTGTTCGGCAAGTTCCTTCGTTTTCCTCGCCACATTCATCTCGTTTAAAGCCGATTCCTTTTCTTTTTCCTTCATCGTTAAAATTTTTTCAAATCGAAATTGGAAACTCATTCAGCCATCACTCCAAATTGTTGAATCATTGTCATTATTGCGTCATCTAAATTGGACGTTTCATTGACCCCTTGCTTTAAAAATCGGTCTATCCAAATTTTGTACTTAATGGACAAATCAATTTCGGCATTCGTTCCTTGTTTATAGGCACCGATTTTTATTAAATCTTCTGCCTCCTGGTAAACGGCCATATACTGTTTTATTTTTTCTGCGGCGTGAAGATGCTCTGGAGTTCCGATATCCTTCATCACCCGGCTTACGCTGTTTAGCACGTTGATGGACGGGAAATGCCCGAGCTGTGCCAGCTTGCGGTCCAACACGATATGTCCATCCAAAATGCCTCTTGCGGTGTCAGCAATCGGCTCATTCATATCATCGCCGTCGACCAAAACGGTATAAAAAGCGGTAATTTCCCCCTTTGGTCCGGTTCCGGCCCGTTCTAACAGCTTCGGCAGCATCGCGAATACGGACGGCGTATAGCCTTTCGTTGTCGGAGGCTCGCCAATCGCCAGGCCAATCTCTCGCTGTGCCATCGCGTAGCGGGTAACCGAATCAAGCATCAGGTTCACGCTTAAGCCCTGATCGCGGAAAAATTCCGCGATGGTCGTCGCAATGATGGCACCCTTAATCCGGACTAATGCCGGTTGATCGCTCGTAGCCACAACAACGACTGAGCGTTCCAAGCCTTCTTTACCTAGGTCACGCTCGATAAAGTCCAGCACCTCGCGGCCACGTTCGCCGATGAGACCGATGACATTGACATCGGCGCTGGTGTTTCTGGCAATCATGCCTAGCAGCGTGCTTTTTCCCACACCGCTCCCAGCGAAAATGCCAACCCGCTGTCCTTTTCCGATGGTGAGCAGCCCATCCAGAGCTCGCACCCCGACACTCAAAGGAGTACGGATTCTCGGCCGCTTCAATGGGTTGGGCGGGTAGTTGTTGGTGTCCACTTCGATTAACCCTGACGGCAAGGGACTGTCATCCATCGGTTTACCTAAGCCATCGAGTACCTTGCCCAATAATTCCATGCCTACCTTGACGGTCAGCGGCTTTCCGGTTGACACTACCTCACAGCCCGGACCAATCGAAACTAGCTCACCTAACGGCATCAATAACACCCGATTCCCCTTAAAGCCGACCACCTCTGCCTCTAACGGCTGTTCCGAGGAGGAGGGATAGATAAGGCAAACATCCCCAAGCTTTACGTCAGGCCCCTGCGATTCGATTGTAAGGCCGATAACCTGCGTGACCTTCCCGTTAAACTTAATCGGGTTGATCGTCTGAAGCGTTTGTAAGTATCGCTCAATTTTTAATAACTTGTTCATCCAAAATCATCCCACTCGCATTTGACTATTCGCTTTCAACAGCTTGTTCATAGGCATCATCCCGTAATGTTTTCAATAACGCCTGCTTGATTTCTTTCAACTGGACATCGATTCTGGCGTCGATGCTGCCGTAGGAGGTTCGAATCACGCAGCCTCCTTGCTCAATCGAATGCTCCGGTAAGATTTTCACCTCGACCTGGCCTTCGACCGATTCCAGCAATTGCTGGCGCTGATTTTGCACGAACTCGTAATCCTCCGGGCTGACGCAAATCGAAATCATGCTCCGTTCATTGGAGTACAGTAAGCTTTGCTTAATGAGGTGAATGAGGGTTTCCGGATTCGCTGCCAATTCCTTTTGAATCACCTTTGACGCCATGTTTACCGCCAATTCAATGACAAACGGTTCGGATTCTTTAATAATGCTCTTTTTCTCTTCATACGCTTTGTCCAATACTTCCTGCGCCAGCCCGATTCGGCCGGCATAGTCGAGTTGGGATCGCTGCAGCCCTTCGGCATACCCCTCATTGAAGCCCTGGCGTTTGATTTCCTCAAGCTCCTGCATGACCTTTTCCTGTTCAAGAAGCTTCCATGCTGCCAGCTCCTGTTCGGTTTTTGCTTTTTCCGCGGCAGCTAATTCTTGCGCCTCATGGATGATTTCAGCTGCCCGTTCTTCTGCATCTTGTAAAAGTTCCTCTGCAAAAGGGCCGGAGTTTAATGATTCAATTTCTTTTTTTATTGCCAAGTACTTTGTTTCGACAACCGGCGATATCGACGTTGCTTTAAAAAGATTAGATGACAACTTCTTCTACCCCTCGCCGTTCGATAATGATCGAGCCTTCCTCTTCAAGCCTGCGGATGATTCTAACAATCCGGCCTTGTGCTTCTTCTACTTCCTTTATGCGGACAGGACGATCGAATTGACTTTGCTCCTCAAGCATTTCCACGCGGCGTTTCGAGATATTTTTAAATATTGCATCCTTGAGGTCATCGCTGGCCATTTTCAACGCTAGGTACAAGTCCTCCCCGTCAACATCGCGCAAGATCCGCTGAATCGAATGGTTATCAAGAAAGGCAATGTCCTCAAACACAAACATTTTTCCTTTGATTTCTTCAGCAAGACTGGAATTCCGCTGCGATAAAGCCTCTAAAATATGCTTTTCGGTGCTGCGGTCGACGCCGGTAAGGATATTGACTATATTGTCGATGCCGTTGTTCACGGAATAATCCTGAGACGTTGTCGTCGACAGCTTTTCCCGTAGCACCTCCTCAACCTGCCGTACCACCTCAGGGGAAACGGTATCCATCAAGGCAATTTTGGTGGCGATTTCCGCTTGTTTTTCCGGTGAAAAGGCGGCAAGGATAGCTGAAGCCTTTTTCGGTTCCAAATAAGAAAGGACAAGAGCGATTGTTTGGGAATTTTCATATTGCAGCAGGTTTAAAATCTGTACGGGCTCAGCCCGTTGCGCAAAGGAAAATGGCTTCTTTTGATTTCGTTCCGAAGATCGGTCCAGCATCTCCTTGGCCTTCTCCTCGCCAAAGGAAAGAGCGAGCACATCCTTGGCAAAATGTTCACCGCCGGTGGAAACCACCTGCCGTTCCGAGGCAAGATTGAAAAATTCATTTAACACATCTTCCTTGACCTTAGTGTCAATCCATTGGAGATGGGCAATCTCCTTTGTAATTAATTCCACTTCATCCTCATTTAACTGTTTCAAAATCGCGGAGGACTCCGCTTTTCCTAAAGCAACCAATAGAATGGCGACTTTTTGAATTCCCGTTAACTTTCGCATGTTATCCCTCCTTTTCTTCCTTTAACCAGTACCGCAAAAGGTCCACGAATTCCTCGGTATTTTTTCCGGCAAGCTCGGTTAATTCCTTTTTGACTGATTCTTTTTTATTTGAACCGGACTCGAATTCCTCAAGCTTTTTCACTTCTAAAAATTCCGATGCCAGTTCAAGCTCATTTTTCTTTTTCCGTCTTACTAATGCCGCGGTCACAAGGCCCCCTAACAGCAACGCCAGGGCCGCTGCGCCAATCCATATATAATTGAGATAAGAATCGATTGTTGGCTCGTCCGCTTGAGCAGGTACCAAATCCTTCTTACCGGCAAACTCGCGAGGAAACACGGTGATTCGGTTATTAAGGTCGGCTTCTGTTAAGTTATTATTGTCTTTGATAGCCGTTCGAACCACATTCGCAAGGATGTTCCGGATATTTTCCTCAGTTTCCGGTGTTAAGGACGCTGGATTTTTCGGATTCGGCGGCTCGACGCCGACGTTAATGGTCAAATCCTCGATGGAATACGGGCTTTCAACCATTTCCTTTGTAATCCGGTTCACCTCATAATTGACACGGTTTACTTTTTCCTCATAATCATTCTTACCGGTGCTGCCGCTAGCGGCGTAAGCCGGAACATCTCCTTCCCCGGTTTCACCAACCCCCCCTGGGACGGCACCCTCGCCGCTATAGCTTTTTGTTACCTCTTCGACACTGACGGCAATCCCTTTATCCTCATTTAACGGTTCTACCAAGTTTTGCTGGGTCTTCACTTTATCGAAGTTCAGCTTCACAAATGTTTGAACCAGCACCTTATCTTGTCCAAGCATGGTGCCAAGCAATTGTTGGATGCTACGCTGAATATCCGCTTCGATCTTCTGCTTGATATCCCGCTGGGTTTCATAGCTTTCCACGCCTTCAAGGGCAGCATCCTCGGAATTGGTCAAACCTAGGAGCTGGCCGTTTTGGTCAGTAATCACGATATTTTCTTCCGGCAAATCGGGAATACTCTTTGACGCCAAATGGTAGAGTGCCTTAATTTGTTTTTTTTCCAATTCATAGCCTGGTTCGAGGTCGACGATAATGGAGGCGCTCGCCTTTCCTTCCTCCGCCGGCCTGATAAATACACTTTCCTTTGGAAGAGTAATCATCACCTCGGCATGTTTCACGCCGCTTATTTTCGTCATTAAATTGGCTAATTGCCCTTGAATGACTTCCCGCTCAATGGCGTCTAGTTCACGGTCGGTGACTCCGAACTTCAAATCCTTCGTCTGCTCGGAAAAACTGATCGGGCCGCCTTTCGGATAACCCGCAGCAGCCAGATTGACCACCAAGTCGGTTGCTACCTCACTTGGCACGAGGATTTGCGTGCCATTGTTTGTGATTTTGTAATCGGTGACGCCTTGCTTCTCCAAAACTCCCTTAATTTCGCCGATTTCCTTTTGGGTTAAAGGATTGGCATAAAGTGGCACCAGGTTGGGTTTGGCCATAAAGAAAATCGTTAAACTTAGGATGGCGACCAACAGGATAAACGTCCCAATATACAATGTTTTATTTTTTTTACTCGCATTCTTCCAAAACTGCGAGAATTTTTCCTTGGAATCGATGATTTTTTGATTCATTAGCCTATACCTGCATTCTCATGATTTCCTGATAGGCTTCAACGACTTTGTCCCTTACCTGAGTAGTCATCTGCAGCGCGATTTGTGCTTTTTGCGCAGCAATCGTGACATCATGTATATTTTTAATTTCCCCTGTGGCCACTTTTTCCGACATGTTCTCCGACTGGACAATCGTTTCATTAGCTTTCTGGAGTGCCTCACTCAAGGTCGCAGAAAAAGAGGCCGAAGCAGTCTGTGTCGGTTGATTTTTTCCTATAAATGCAGTTGGATTCGAAAACAGCTGATCAATTCTCATTGGTTAATCTCCTTATTTACCAATCTCTAAAGCCTTCAATGCCATATTTTTTCCTACATTAAAGGCCGTGATGTTTGCTTCATAGGCGCGCGTTGCACTCATCATGTCGACCATTTCCTTTGTGATATCGACATTTGGCATCAGCACATAGCCGTCTTCACCGGCATCCGGGTGGGTCGGGTCATAGACTGGACGGAACGGAGTCTTGTCATCTACGATTTTTGAAACCTTGACACCACCCGCATTCATTTCATCCTTTAAAAATTGACTGAACGGGGATCCCCCAGTCCCGTTTGCCTGCACCTCGACCATCTTTCTGCGATAAGGTGTCCATACCCCATCCACCAACTGCCCTCTCGTTGTTGTGGCATTGGCGATGTTAGAGGAAATGGTATCCATTTTCAAACGCTGCGTCGTTAAGGCAGAGGCACTATTGTTTAACGATTGAAACATTGACACGACGACTCACCTACCTGCTTCTAATGGCTGTTTTAAGTAAATTTAATTGTTCTGATGCTTGGGTTGATAAGGTTTGGTACCAGATGGAGTTTTTGGTTAATTCCGTCATTTCGCTATCAACATCCACTCCATTGCCGCTATTTTGCATAATGTACGGCTGGGTGGTAATCATAGGCTGACTAAGTACAGATGTACCGATTGGAATATGCTTTTGGTTCGTTCTAGTTCCGGCAAATCCAGAACCCGAAAGCTCCTGTTTTAAAATTTCTTCAAAGATGACTTGTTGAGGTTTGTAGTTAGGAGTGTTTACATTTGCGAGATTGTTAGAAATCGCATTGTTTCGTAAGGCACTAGCATCTAAAGCACGCTTCAGGATATCAATGTTTTGCAACATCATGTGTTCCCCCTTTTCGTCACTGGAATATTTTTCTACTCATTTGACCGACAAAAAAAAGACCACTCCGAAGAATAGTCTAATAGGGTAGATTATGACTTCTTCGGTAGCTGGCTGGCGTGATCAATAATTGATTGTAGCCCCTATAGCTTTGCGTCGCTGGATTTCCCCAGGTTTGCCTTTATCGGATTGTGTTTGTCGCTTTGGAATGCATAAAAAATGTCGAATTTTGCCTATGAAATTAATATTACAATGATTTAACTTTTATTACAATGGAAAATAACCAAAAAGAACTACTTCACAAAAAATTTACACATTTGATTTTGAAAAATAATCAAAAAGACCTACTTAACAAATAAATTGTTAGGTAGGTCTTACTATTTTCATCGCTTCCTTCCATGTTTCCTGCAATTCTGTCAACATATTCTGCACCTCTCCCAACAGCTGCTCATCCTTTTTGGTGTTTGCCTCTATCAATCTTTGCTTCATGTAATCATAGAGGAGAATTAATGACTTGGATACTTCTATATCCATGTCGAGCGTCACCATCAGTTCACTGACAATCTTCTGCGCCCGGATAATCCGGTCATTGGTTCTTTCCCAATCCTTTTTCTCCATTGCCATTCTTGCCTGAAGGATAAATTTAATGGCCCCGGTATACAGTAATAGCGGCAGCTCTTCCTTTTTGGCAAATAACACCTGATTGTTTTCGTAGGATTGATATGGATTGTTTACTGCCATCATCTTTTCACCCTTTTATTTTCTTTTGTCATAAAACACTCCACTTGGAGCAACCGCCAGCTCCCCGTACTGCTGTTTGATGTTTTTCTCTTTTTTGACCGCCTGAATCGCCGAAAGTGCAATTTGCTGTTCTTTGGTTAATTTCTCCAAGAGCTTTTGCTCTAAAGGCTTGATTTGCCGGAGCATTTCTTGGATGTTGCCGTTCATCAGAATGCTCCCATGGCACTGGTCAAGTTCATTTATTGTTTCGATGCATTGTTGGCGTTCTGTCAGCAGCTGTGTAATCTGTTCAGCTGTTACCTCCGCCAATAGTCCTAATGTCAGCTGATGGTACTTAGTCAACACTGCCTGCTTTTGTTGATGCAAGATTACATTCCTCCGCCCATTTGCTGCATTAACCAGCTGCTTTGGGTATTCGCTTTTTGGATCGCCTGCTCCATTGCTGTGAACTGCTTCCAATAATAACTTTCTTTCGTTTGCAGCCGCTTCTCCCAGGAATCGATTTGCTGATCGAGCCGGTTGAGGGCCTTTGATAAATAGGAATCACTTGAAAAACCAGCGGCCTTGGTGATATCCTTCATCGTCTCGTTCAACTGGTCATACATTCGCCAGGCAACTCCGCTATTTTGATACTCTTCTGTGTTGTTCACGGTATTATTGGCAGCTGGGCCGGTATCGTGCTTTTTCGAAAAAAGTCGAGCAACATCCTCAATATTGTTTTCAAGAGCAGCTTTTAATTTTTTTTCATCAATGACCAACTTGCCATTGTCGCGGTAATTGGTGCTTGGGGTGATACCGATTTCCGCTAACGTATCAAACTGGCTGTTCATCATGGCAGTGTCTTTATCGCTAACCTTGGCATATAAGGTTTGCCGAATTTTATCAAGGGCGGAAGCGATGATCCGGTCACTAGCCAATATCCCGCTCTTGGCCTTCTCTTCCCACATTTCGATTTCCTTATCCTTCATATCCTTCTTCTGCTCATCTAACAAGGGGGCAAAACCCTTTTCGCGTTTTTCAGTCGTTTTGTCGCGCAGCGCTTTAATCGTGTCGTTGTATTTATCGACAAAGCCTTTAATGCTATCAAAAATAGAATCGACATCGGCTTGTTTCGTGATTGTCACCGTGCTCCCGGCTGGAATTTCCGTCTTTAGGTTAAAGGTTATCCCATCGTACGTAAACTTGTTGCTGGTAATGGTGAGCGGGGTTCCGTTAATAACGACCTCGCCGGGTGTGGCGTTGACGCCTAGGTTCCCGATGGCGCCTAATGGGTTTCCGGCTGCGAAATCATTCTGTGACCCGCTGATGGTGCCGGCTGCGATGTTTAATGGGTTTGCCCCATTAGACAGATTGGCGATGCTGATTGCCGTTGCAGCATCCTTCGACGTAAAAATAATCGCGTTGTCGCCGCTAGAATAGCTGGCGGTGACTCCTGTTTTTGCGGACAGGGCATTGATTTTCGTCAGTGAACTTTGAATCGTGTCCGTGCCGGTCAGTTCAATCGTTTCGTTATTTAGGGTAAAACTGAAGCCCTTGCCAGTTCCCAATTCAGTTTTATCATTCTCCACTCCAGCAGCGGCAAATTTAACGGAGGAAGGAGTTCCCGGCTGATAGGGTTTGGCAGCGGAAATCACGTACTCACTTCTGCTCGGCTGACCGGATAAAGAAACCTCCAGCTTATTACCATCCGATGAAGTAAGCTTGCTCTGCTGAAAGGTAGATTGTAATCTGAGCGCCTCCATTGAGGAGCGCAAATCAAGGAATTTTGTATTCACATCGCGATAGGCATCCATTTTCCACTGAGTTACCGTCTTATTTTGGATGACTTTATTTAACGGGATTCTTTCCGCGTTCATTAATTTGGCCACGAGCGATTCGGTATCCATTCCAGATGCCAATCCGGAAAACCGCAGATCGTTACTAATCATAAAGCGAAGCCTCCGATCGTTTATCTATATTGGTTAACGGCATTTTCGACAGTAGTGTTTAGTTTTTTTGGAATAAAAAAAGGCCTTATATCGGCCTTTTTTCGGTTAATTAATCGTTTTATTTAAAATTTCGGTCACGCGGATGCCGAAATAATCGTCGATGACGACGACTTCGCCTTTGGCGACAATTTTGCCGTTAATCAGGACGTCGACCGGCTCGCCGGATACGCGGTCCAGCTCGATAATCGAACCCTGCGAAAGCTCGAGCACTTCGTTAATTTTCTTTTTCGTCCGACCAAGCTCCACCACTAGCTCTAATGAAATATCCATGAGCATATTCAAATTGACCGATTCTTCTTCCCGCTTTTCGGGTTCATCGGGCAAATCTTGAAAAACAAACGGCTTGGTCTTCGATTGATTTTCTCCTAATAAAGCGTCAAGCTCTTCTCGTGAAATTTTCCCATCGTTACTCATGTTTTTTTCCCTCTTTTTCTACAACAGTTTCAATTTCCGCTGCCAGCCGCGTCTTTTTAACCCCTGGCTTGACCAAGAATTTCACTTCTTTTCCGACCATCGCCTTTAACGGTTCATCATAAAGCTGGTTGAGCTGGATGACATCGCCGACATTTAACGATAAAAATTCCTCAATCGAAATCTTCGAGCGCCCCAATTCCACGCTTAACGGGATCTCAAGCCCTTCAATTTTAGACTTTAACAACTTTGATTCCTGCTTGTTCTTGGCATGACTGCGGGGTGAAAACAATTGATAGGATGATAGCTTCGGCAAAAACGGCTCGAGAATAATGTAAGGAATGCAAATATGCATCTGCTCGGTCATATCGCCGATTTTTATCGTAAACGCAATGACAATCACGGTTTCATTGGGAATCGCAACCTGCAAAAACTGCGGATTGGTTTCAATGTCAATCACCTTCATGTCGACATTCATGAGATCTTTCCACGATTTCTTTAAATTTTCCACAAACCCTTCGAAGAGCTTATGAAGAATGTTTTGTTCAATTTGTGTTAACGAGGCTTTTTCCTCAGAGGAAACTGCGAGCTCCCGGCCTCCTAAAAGACGATTGATAATCGCAAAAGCCATTTTCGACTTTAATTCCATGATCATCCTGCCCTTTTCGGAGGTTTCAAACACGTTTAAAATCGTGTAAGCCGGCAATTGCTTGATGAATTCCTCATAAAGCATTTGATTGACCGACACCACTTCCACCTGGACAATGGTCCGTAATTGCGTGGAAATCGCAGACGCAAGCTGGTAAGCGAAATTATCGTGAATTCTCGTTAATACCCGCACCTGTTCCATCGATAAGCGCAGCGCCTTTTTAAAATCATAGACTTTCACATCATTGCTGTTCTGTACAATTCTTTCTTTCATCGAATAGATTCCACCGCCGTAAAGAGCTGCAATGGGAAAGCATAGCTATCTTCCCTCACACTCTATCGTTTTAAATTCACTAGTTCTTCTAAAATTGAATCGGATACGGTAATCACTTTGGCATTTGCCTGAAAACCGCGTTGCGCGGTAATCATTTCGGTGATTTCTTCAGAAAGGTCGACATTCGACATTTCCAATTGGCCTGAAACGATTTGCCCGGCATGGTTAAATTCTCTCTTGTCAATCAGGTCATCAATGAGTGGTGCGGTAAAATCATTGTTCATTTGCGCATTGCCTGTTAATTCATACAAGGAACCGCCCACTTTTTTCAACCCGCCAGGATTAGAGACAACCACCGTGCCTAGAGTTGTAATCTCATCGGAAGTGCCTGCAGGAGTGACCCCTTTGATAACCCCATTATAATCAATTGTGTAAGAAACATAAACATCCGTATCGATTTGGATTGGATTTCCTTCGAAGTTGAGCACTTTATAGCCTTGCGGATTGACGAGGTTGCCTGCTCCGTCAAGAGTGAAGTTTCCTGCTCTCGTCATGTATTTCGCATTGCTGTCGTTTTGAACAACGAAAAATCCATCCCCATCAATATATAAATCGGAAGAAAGGTTGGTCGTCATTGGGCTTCCAGGCGTGTGCATCGTATCAATGGCCGCTGTTTTCACGCCGAGCCCAATTTGCACCGGGTTGGTTCCGCCTGAACCGCCGGCAACCGGCGAAGAACTGCCCCGGACCGTTTGGCTTAACACGTCCTGAAACATGATTCGGCTTTTCTTATAGCCGACTGTATTCACGTTGGCGATATTGTTACCAATCACATCTAATTTATTTTGGAACGCCTTCATTCCTGATACACTTGAATTTAATGAACGCAGCATTTGTCATACCTCCGAGTAAAATTTTTATGGTAGTAGTTTTGTTTTGTTTTTTGCAGGAACGATATTTTATCTTTATCCATTTTGCGAAGATGTGTCTTTTGCGGAAACGATTGTTTCTACAGGAATCTCTTGGTCTTTTATTTGGTAGAAAAATTGAGTCCCCTTCTTGATCACCCCGTTCACCTGGCCACCCTCTGTCAGGCCGGTATCGGAATTCAGCCAGGACACTTCCTTGTTGATCATATGGGAATACTGGCTGATGTCGGCAGTTTGCGAATGGGCGAATTGATTAAAGGCTTGATTCAGATTGGACATTTGTTCAAGCATACTGAATTGCGCTAACTGGACAATAAATTCCCGGTCCTCCATCGGCTGAGTTGGATCCTGATTTTTCAATTGGGTGGTAAGGAGCTTAAGAAACACATCCTTGCCTAACGGATCGCTCGTTGGCTTCGTTTGTTTGCTTGTCATGCCGGCAGCTGTCTGCATGCGGGTTTGAGTATCGATGGTTGGCACGTTGCTAATCTCCTTTTATGCAAGAATGTTGATGCTGGTCTCGGACCCTTTGTGAAGGTACGTATCAATTGTGGTATGGCTATGATAAAACTCGTCACGACTGGGCTTCTTTTTGGTAAAACGCTGCTGGTGCTGCTCTTGTCCTGACCTTCCTTCCGGCTGGGAAAAACTGCTTTGAAGCATTTGTCCGCTGCTTTGGCTTTGGGCAATCTCGATTTTATCGACCTGGAGCCCTTGCTGCTGCAACGCGGTTCTTAATAATGACACCTGCGACTCGAGCATCTCTTTCCCATGGGCCGTTTCGGCTGTGATTTGAGCGAAGACCTGCCCTTTTTGAATCGTGATTTTTACGTCAATTTCGCCGAGGTGTTCCGGGGTGAGAGAGAATTTCGCCTCCATCAACTCGGTGGACTTTGTATGATGTTTCAACAGCCCGATGACCTCTGTAACAAACTGTTCCCTTGTAATTTTCGATGATTGGGAAGTGGAAGTTAGCTCCGGTTCCTGTCCGGGCGTATGTAATGATTGAAAAATAACCTCTTTTCCGTTGAACTGCCTCTGAAAATCAAATTCTGGCTCGGTTTTCGGGTCTAGCTGCTGTGCGTTTAACGACTCCGTCGCCTGGATTGGCGGTTGCGTGTTTAGCGTCTCCATCCCCGGTTTTATAAGTTCCGTCACAGCTTTATGGGTGGCGCCGGACCTTTCCACGGCCGGTTGTTGATTCGGGGCTTCTTGTTCCGGTGCCATTTTTTCGTTTACCTTGAAAACCTCCATAGCCACTTTCGGGTCTTCTTTTTGCATGAATGTAACTTGGCCCTCAGCTGCCGCTGCTTTGGTTTGAAGCTCTGTCAGGTTATCAGGTTGGCTGAAGATAAAACCCAGCAGGTCTTCTCGCGTTTGCTGTTCATCTTCCTGAAGGGTTTCCTGGTCTACTATGTTCGCGTCCGGCTCAGCAGCCATTATGTTTGATAAAAGCTCTTGGGCTGTGTTCGTTCCTGTCTCATTTTTCAACTGATTCAACAACTCGAAAAACGCACCGGCATTGGGTTGTTCCGTTTTTTTGTCGCTGCTTGTCTCCGATAGTTTTTGGTTGGTCGTGCTCATAGATGCAGCTGGAATCACAAATGATGCTCCCTTCTAGCAAAAGGTACCTATTTTTCAAAATAAAAATAGTCTAGTAACTAATCAAATTTTCATTTTAGCCGATATAAAGTAATATAAGAATAATTTCAATTAACAGGAGTATGAATGATGACTTATAATCCGATTTCTACAGATTGGTTTAGAAATATGGCCTTGTTTTCGATTTCAAAGAGCCTGACCGGCATTAATACCTCTCAAATTCCAACAGGTGATATGTTTACGAGTATGCTGCAGGCTATATTAGATCAGCAGTCTATGAATTTTTCCGAGACTTCCGGAAGTGGAAATTTAGTTGATAAAAACAGTACGATTTCCAACGTGATAAAAGATTATACGCATTTACTGGATGGCAATACTTCTGCGACCTTGAATTTCTCCGAAGTTTCGATTGATAAGTTAGGCCCAACTCTTAAAGGTAAATTGTCTGGCATGGGCGCGAGTTTCCTCGAAGCCGGCCGGCAATATAACATCAATCCGAACCTGCTTGCCTCCATCGCGATGCACGAGACCGGAAACGGCTCGTCACGAGCGGCTCATGAGAAAAATAATATCGCCGGGATGATGGGCAAAAATGGCCTGCGAAACTATGATTCTGTTGCCGAAAGTATTTTTGATATGGCCAGGAATCTGCGAAAAAATTACCTGGACAAAGGCTTTGATACCATCGCCAAAATTGGCGGCAAGTATGCTCCCGTACGCGCTGCCAACGACCCAACCGGATTGAACAACAACTGGGTGAAAGGCGTAAACAACTTTTTCTATACGTTAAGGTCATAATCTATGAAGAGGCTGCCCCTCTGAAGACATCGTCTTGGGGGCAACCTCTTTATTTTTTTCTAGTGAAACAGGTTTCTATCTGGGTTGAGGACAGGTTTCTTAGCTCTTTGGCTGGATCTGTCCTCAAGAATTAGTTTTACTTAATCACTTTCACAGTCGTGCTTCCGACGACAAGATAACCGTCAACGATAGCGCGGAACTCTAGATATTCTTCTTTCTCATCCCAAACAAAATCTTCGCGGTTGAATTTGAATTGGCCTTTTTTCGCTTGGTTCTCTAAGCCTTTGCTATCGTTGTTCGCTTGAACACCATTTATTTCCGCTGTTGACAAATCGACATTGGCAAAGCTAATTGACTTAGGCAGCGATACCTGAACGGTGAACACGCCTTTGTTGCCATTGATTACTTTTGGTAAAACTTCAATGGTCGCTTTGATATAAACGGAAACCGTTTTGGTTATTGTCGTTTTTAAGCCAGCGTTGTCGATAGCAGTTATTTTAATCGTATAAACGCCTGGTTTATCAAGCGTCACTTTGCCAGTAGTGTTAACGACGCCATTGACTTCCACAAAAGACTCTTTGATGCCTGATAGATTGTCAGAAGCTTGGTAGTTTAAGTCCAAAACAGTTCCAAGGGCATAATCCTTTGCAAAATCAGCTGTAATTTTCGGCGCAGTTTTATCGATTTTAACTGTTACAGTTTTGGTCTCTTCAACATTACCTGCTGTATCAACGCTGTAGAAGGAAACCGTATGGATGCCTTCTGTTTCAACAACAAAGCTTGTGCCTTCGACAAACTCAGAACCGTTGAAAGAGTAGTAGGTTGCTTCTACGTTGCTTAAATCATCGGTTGCGGTTAGCTCTACATTCACTTTTTCGGTATACCATTTGTCCTCGACATTGCTTACGGTTGTTGGGGCAGTTTTATCTGTTTTCACTTCAATTGTATGTTTTTCTTCAATGTTTCCAGCATTATCGACACTATAGAAAGTAATCGTGTTGACACCCTCGCTATCGAGCACAATGCTTGTACCTTCGGCAAACTCGGATCCATTAATCGAGTAGTAAGTTGCCTTAACACCGCTTAGCTCATCAGTTGCTGTAAGCTCAACATTTGCTCCCTCGACATTGGTTACTGTTGTTGGAGCGGTTTTATCAACTTTAACCTCAACGGTTTGCTTTTCCTCTATATTTCCTGCGTTGTCGACACTATAAAAAGCAACTTGATTTACACCTTCTTGATCGAGCACAAAGCCAGTGCCTTCGGCAAACTCAGAGCCATTGATAGAGTAGTAGGTTGCTTTCACGCCGCTTAAATCATCAGTGGCAGTAAGCTCGACATTTACTATATCCGTATACCATTTTTCCTCGATATTACTAACAGTTGTTGGAGCTGTTTTGTCCACCTTTACCTCAACCGTTTGTTTTTCTTCAATATTTCCGGCATTGTCGACACTATAATAAGTAACTTGATTTACGCCTTCTTGATCGAGCACAAAGCTGGTGCCTTCGGCAAACTCAGAGCCATTTATAGAGTAATAAGTGGCTTTGACGCCGCTCAAATCGTCAGTTGCTGTAAGTTCGATATTTACAGCATCACTATACCATTTTTCCTCAACATTGCTAACTGTGGTTGGGGCTGTTTTATCAACCTTAAACTCAACAGTTTGTTTTTCCTCAATATTTCCGGCATTGTCAATACTATAAAAAGTAATCGTGTTGACGCCTTTTTTATCAAGCACAATGCTGGTGCCTTCCTGGAAGTCAGAACCGTTTACTGAATAGTAAGTGCTATGGACACCAGAAAGATTATCTACCGCAGTAAGTTCTAAAACTACATCCTGGTTGTACCAGTCACCGGTTGTATTGGCAGTCGTTTTCGGTGCTTCCTTGTCGATTTTAACTTCAACCGTTCTCACTTCTTCTACGTTGCCAACATTGTCAACGCTATAAAATGAAACGCTGTGCACGCCTTCTTCTTCAAGAGCAAAGCTTGTACCTTCTATAAATCCTGAACCATTTACAGAATAATAGGTTGTTTTCACTCCGGACAGGTTATCCGTTGCGGTTAATTCAACATTCACATCTTTGTTATACCAATAAGCACTTGCATTAATAACGGTTTTCGGTGCTTCCTTATCGACCTTTACATCGACTGATTTCACTTCTTCGACGTTTCCGGCGTTATCCACGCTGTAGAAGGAAACCGTGTGCACGCCTTGTTTATCAAGAGTGACACTTGTCCCTTCAACAAAATCGTTTCCGTTAATAGAATGATAGGTACTCTTGACGCCGCTTAAGTCGTCAGTTGCTGAAAGAGTAACAGTCACGTCATCTTTTGACCATTCTAGGTTGGTCTCAGCAGCGGTAACAGGCGGTGTAACATCGAAAGCTTTTTCGATATCAACCGTAACAGTTGCATAGTCGATCGATTCGATGCCATCTTCAGTGACTGGGACGATCAGATATTCGTGAGTGCCTTCTTCTTCTGGAGTCGGTACTGTGTAGTTTGGATCTTTTGTTGTTCCGACAAGGACTCGCTCGCCATTAACTTCTTTATAGACATTATAGGAAGCAGCTTTTTCCACCGGTTCCCAGGAGAGGTTTATCTTGTCGCCTTTTACTTGTGGTTTACTTGCTTCTGGTGCTGGTAATACTGGCACGACCTCCGCCACAACAACATTTGAGTAGGATGATTTTCCGAAACGGTCGGATTTTGCTACCACTGTATACTCATGTTTGCCCTGTTCTAGATCTTTAACGGAATAACCAGTTTTAGTAGTAGTGCCAATTAATATTGGTTCGCCATCTAATAATTTATAAATCTCGTATTCAGAAGCATATGGTACAGAAGACCAGCTAATAATCGCACTATTTGCTGTATCCATATTTAGGATAGCTCTAGGAGCCTGCATTTCAGGGAAATCAACCGTTACATCATATGCCTTTGGTGCCGATTCACCAAAACGGTCGCTTACTGTAACAATTTCATACGTATAATCCCCTTCAGGAAGATTACTTAAATAGTAGGAACGACTAGTTGTCGTAGCAATGAGCTCCTTTTGATCACCGTTAATTTGATAAATCTTATAATTTGTTGCGTATTTTACGGAAGACCATGACAGAAATAAATCATTTCCATTATAGAAATAGGAATTGATCTGATCTGGTGGAAGGATCTCTGGATAATCGACTTGCACACTGATTTTGCTGCCTTCCTTCGATTCTCCAAATTTGGAGCTATAGGAAGTAACTTCAAAAACATTTTCTCCCTCAGTAAGGTTCGAAATATATTGTCTTATATTAACCGTAGTGGCAACAAATGTCCTTTCACCATTAACTATTTTATAAATATTATAGGATGCGGCAAAAGGAACCTCTTTCCAGCTTAGCGTAGTATTATTAATGTCATAAATAAAAGACGTTAAGCCTTCAGGTCCGTACATAATCGGATATACCACATTTACCACAAGTGAGCTTGTATTTGATTCACCATACTTATCGTTATAAGAGGTTAATTCATATACATGCTGCCCCTCTGAAACATTGGAAAATGTTTTGCTTAACGTGGTCGAAGTACTAAGTAGTTCCCTTTGTCCATTTTTCACTTCGTAAATTTTATAGCCATTCGCATACTCAACAGCATTCCATTTTAACGAAACATCATTCCCGTTATAAATAGTTGATGTTATTCCATTAGGCGGCTGCATTTCAGGATATTTAATCACAAAGTCTATTGTTGCGGATAACTGGGATTCTCCTGTACTATTAACTGCTGTCACAGCATAGGTATGAGTCCCTGCTGCAACACTTGGAAAATAGCGATTTAGATTCGAAGTTTGACTTAATTGAACTTTTTCTTCACCTTTTATCTCATATACTCGATAAACAGATGCTCCACTAACAGCGTCCCATCTTAAAATCACATTATCGATCCCATCGAGAGTAAAGCGCACATTTGTTGGTGCAGTCGGGATACTGGCGGCTAATGCGGAAGTAATCGGCGAAAATAACTGCAATAGTAAAACAGCCAGGACCAACCAAGAAAGCTTCTTCTTTAATTTTTGCATACCCTATCCTCCTTGATCTTTCATAGATAGCCTAAAAAGAAGTCCCTTCTTTCAAGAGACTTCTTTTCAATTTTAAAAAACTAGTTCTTAACCACGAAGAAGCTGTAACACACCTTGAGGCTGTTGGTTAGCTTGCGCAAGCATTGATTGAGCTGCTTGAGAAAGAATGTTATTTTTCGTAAATTGCATCATTTCATTTGCCATATCAACATCTCTTAAACGGGATTCAGCAGCCGTTAAGTTTTCAGATGAAGTTCCAAGGCTGTTGATGGTATGCTCCAACCGGTTTTGGATAGCCCCTAGTTTAGAACGCTCAGACGAAACAGTGCTGATCGCTTTATCCAAAACATTTAAAGCTTTTTCAGCTCCAACTTCACTCATTAGCGAGATATTTACACCATCTTTTTTAAGACCAAGAGCCACTGAATCCATTGAGTTGATACCGATTTCTAATGTCTGTCCGGAGTTGGCACCTACATGGATGGAAACTGTGTTGTTGGCTGAACCTACTGTTATCGTAGAGACATCGCCTGCATTAATAGTGTCGTTAAAGGATAATTGCAGGTTAGAAACTTGAACAACAGAGTTGGAACGAACTGCGATTTTGCCATCGCCTTTTCCTGCTGCACCGTCCCCATTGATATCAACTGAAGCAATAAAGTCACCCTTGTTAGCGGCTACTTGGATTTGTTCAAGCCCCTCATTCGTTCCGCCGTTCATTTCTTGATTGAATGAAGAACGAGCAATACCTTCTGACGAAGATGCTGTGATCGTGATTGTACTAATATCATTTGCAGCCCCTGATTGTCCGGTAATTACCAAGGAGTTTGCCGCTGATGCTGGCTGATCAAGACCCAATGCATCTACGTCTCCTGTAGCAGCACCGCCAGCTGTATCTACTGAAACATCTGCTGCACCTAATGTGTTTTTAACCGATGCCATAAAGTCATCTAGCGTACTTTCAGCTGTTACTACATAAACTGAATTCTTTACCTCGCCGCCAACAACTGCGGATAGCGAAATTTCATCTCCTACTTGAAGACCATAGTTGCTAGTGCCATCGCCCAGATTAGTTAGTTTTGTTGTACCGCTTACAGCTGCCGGAGTCGTACCATTGTGATCCATTAATGTGCCAGTCTGCCAAATGGATGCAGTCGCTGCAGCTAAAGGCCCAGTAGTCGTTACAGTTGTAGTTCCAGCTGCTGCTGTGGAAGAAGCAACAACATTTGCAACTGCTCCTCCTGTAGATTGAGCAAATTTAGCAGTTTTAGAGATATCGCCGTTTAGGATCTTGAAGCTGTTGAATTCTGTATCGTTAGCAACGCGGTCGATTTCATCGATGAGTTGGTTCACTTCTGTCTGGATGTTTTGTTTGTCTTGAGTTGTCGAAGTTCCGTTGGCAGCTTGGTTAGCAAGCTCACGAACACGTTGAAGAATGCTGTGTGTTTCGTTCATTGCGCCCTCTGCTGTTTGAATTAAGGAAATACCGTCTTGAGCGTTGCGAGATGCCTGATCCAGTCCGCGGATTTGTGCTCTCATTTTTTCAGAGATTGCTAGACCTGTCGCATCGTCAGCTGCTCGGTTGATACGTAAACCTGAAGATAATTTTTCTAAGTTCTTTGATGCCGCATTTGAGTTTGCACTTAATTGGTGGTAAGCATTTAGTGCGGAAATGTTATGATTAATTCTCATCTCTTTCTTTCCTCCTAGTTTTTCAAAAGTTTTGTTATTACCTTGCTACTAATAAGTAACGACATTATTTGCGGAGTGGAGAGTGGGTGGTGAGGGATTTTTTATTATTTTTTCTTTGGAGGAATTTTCTACTAGTATGCCTAGAAGGAACAGGAGGAGTCACTCAACCCAAATAAAATTGATTAGCTACTTACTTCACTGCTATTCTCCCATTTTGGTATCCAATGGTACCTATTGACTACCCGTTTGGCTTCCTTTCTTCCATCTTGGTCGCCAATAACCTCTATTGGCTACCCGGTCCGATTCCCTTCTTCCATCTCGGTCGCATATAACCTCTATTGGAGTCAAGTCCATTCTTTTGTGTAAAAGTGTCAATAATGTTTTTCAACCAATTAATAAATTTATTAATAAATGGTGTTAGT
>NZ_LMTJ01000012.1:173542-175885 GCF_001510715.1 Bacillus sp. FJAT-29814 | reverse complement strand
TTGGCATGCATATTTTTAGTATAGCATGAGATATTTTAAATTTTTATTGAAAAATATTGACAAACTATTAGCTGGTTTACTTTAAGTGAATATATTCACAAATTACCTAAAGTCAGAGTTTATACCTTTCCACCATAATGACATGCCATCTGCCAGCTTCAATGTCAGGCAAAATTCCCCTTATGAATGTGTATCGGTTTTATCATATGACTAAACACTGCTAATTTCTTTGAACCCGGTGCGCTAATACTCCTGAAAAAATGCATACTTCTTTATTCCATCCCCCTTAGGCGACACCTCAGAGAATATTTTTAATACTCCCCTTTTATTCACCGAGTTAGGAGACCCTTCTATTTATCGCCAAAGGTTTTCAATAACATTATGGTCCATCCCGGTCATTCCCTATTATGGTAGGCCTATTTATTTCAGTGATAATTCCTAGGTTCCTCTTTCATCGACTCTTGATACATTACTATTAATGTTTTATTATATTTTTTACTTTTTCTATTGACAAACTCATTGAGAGAGGTTGTATTTATTTCATCTCGAGAAAGGAGTGATACAAAGATGATTGGAGAAATGTTCGACGATGAAATCGAGGATTTGTTCGAGGGTATCACAATGTATGGAATCTGCTCAACTGGAAACCCTAATTTAGTTGATGAAATCCTTATGATTAATGATCTTACTCATGAGTTTGTTATTTATAACATCAACTCACTTATGGAGGATTTACAAGAAGCTGGTGCCAAAATGGCTTGGGTAGATCATCTAAATAAAAAAATAGATAAGTTATATGATGAGTATCTTTAAATGTGCCTTTGGACATTCCGGACATATTGTAACGTCCTTTTTTAAGCACAGCTTTCAAAAGAACCCTCCTGTTATCTTACGATCAGGAGAGTTTTATTTTATACAAGAGATGCTCTTATCAAGGAGCAAACTACACCAATCTATGTGTTGCGACAAACTGCTGATTTGGGTTGCCAGGGTAGCTCACGCTCCTTTTTTCTGGAAACAATGTGAGCTACGACATAATACTTGGTATACCCACAAAAAAAGGCGCCGTTATGGCAATCTTAAGTTCAATTAAATGAATTTACACGGTTTACTATGAAGGAACGTAATAATTGCACTAACAATTAATACTCTTCAAAAGCTTAATTATTTAGAAATCCCATGATTTCTAAAACTACGGCGCAACCAAAATAAGTATTTTGCATAATCTTCCTCTGATGCTATATAAGGAGGATAAGCTGCCTTTGTGCGGGCTCCCCAAATTGGATCGATATTACCTTCGAAGACACCGATAAGAGGTATATTGGGAAGACCACCTCTTTCTTTTAGCGCATATAAAAGAGGCTTGGTTAAGTGATTGTCTTTTGTCCACGCTCCCCAAATCCAAGGCAAATCTTTAGGGATAGGAGAGAAAAGATATCCTTGAAATGCGGGGGTGTGCTTGTTTTCTTGATACCAAGTAAAGGCGTCTTTTCGGTTGCTTCCTTTTTTATTTAAGAGATTGTAAATATGGAGACGTCCGGAAAGATTAGAGAAGCACTCCTCCATTATCTGCCCAATGGTTTGAATTGGGTCATTATGGGAGACCAGTAACTCACCAAATACGATTTCCTTTTCACTGTGGAGAAATTTTTGCTGTCTTTCAGCGTCTGATAGATACGCGTTTCCAGGGTTATACAAAAGAATACCCCCGATTGTGTCTTTCTCTTCTCCCCACTGTATATAAGCTTCTGTACGAAATTCAATTCCTTCAATCTTGATAAAACTTCCAAAAGCTTTCACTTTATTACCTCCTGAAAAAAAACTCTTTCCTCCTTATTCTCCGCCTATTACATATTCCCTGCTTCGAAATTCACCGTCTGTTTTAATTTTGATTTTAGATTAAGTAAACTCACCCGCACCCCATGTGTTGCAACATACACTCAACACATATGGACTGTAGGAAGAAATGATAATGGATATTCATTTTATTGACATATAATGGTACTTGCATTTACAATTAAACTGTAAAGGACGAACCAAAACTGTTACTGGGATTGCTAGAAAACCGATTGACTGTATGATTGAACGTTGGGATTAAAGCTCTTTGTGTAGTCTGATTAAGATGATTTTTTTACTCAGTCTTCAAAACTGCACGAGACCTGCGTGCCAGGTCTGCTGGGTTCGATTCCCAGGCGGTCCCGCCAAAAAACGCTCTATACCGCCGTTAATCTGATGATTGACTCCGTGGTGGCGTTGATTAAGCCGTTTACATACACGGTTTTCGACCAGTCTAACGAAAGACTGTCTTGATAGTTGCTCGAAACTGTACAGGTTAAACACTCT
>NZ_LMTJ01000012.1:135767-173532 GCF_001510715.1 Bacillus sp. FJAT-29814 | reverse complement strand
GACTGTGGAAGGGGTTTTTTTATTTATGCGAAAAGGTATACGAAGAACAAAGCATGTATCGACTGAAGTTTCGCTCACCATGGCGGAAATGTTCAAAGATTTTATCCTAATTAAAAAGGGCGAAGGTTTGGCGAAAAGAACGATAGAAAGCCATTATCAAAATTTCGGCTATTTTAAGGATTATATGAATCTGAGTTACCCTCTGAAGAAATCACTACAGAGTTATTTATGGGATGGATAACATATATGGTCGAGGAAATGGATTATTCACCAATGACAGTTAATATTCGCAGCAGAACAATTCGAGCATTTCTGCGATATTGTTACGAAGATAAAATGTGGATCAACGAGGCCTTACATTAGCCCTATAAGCCAATCTAGGCACCAATAGATTATCATTTCCGAAGTTTTCATTATTTTATACATCACTTTAACGACGGCAAATCGGTAGCGAGTATATGTTCGCATGAAAAAACCTCCGCCTGAAAGATGCTGGGGAGGTTCCATAAAAGAAAAATCCTTCTTCGTTTTGTTTACCGATCCTTCAATTCTTGTACAATATCCCCCGATGGAATGTTCATCTTTTAAATCTATTAGACAGCCAAGTATTATTGCTTCTTTGTCTGGAGAATAGAACTGCCTTGGTAAAACCTATACAACATAGTTTTTAATTTAGCTCCCATTATTTCACGATAACGGAAAAGTAGAGTCCCCTTCCATAATCCGTAGCCTTAATTGCATTCTTGGTCGCGGCAACAGCGATCTGTTCACTGTCTCCGGTAACGCTGAATATTATTTCCATGCCCTTCATTTCCAAAAAAGTGAAGTCTACCCCGTCAAAGGTATTCCCGTCCAATAGTTCTTTTATCTTATCCGCCATCAGCGGGGTCTTAACCGCAATATTCATAGTTATTTACTCCTTACTTTAATAACTTTTGTACCAGCGAATCCATCAAACCCAGAACGTCCTTCTGAATTGCCGAATGTGGTCAAACACATAAACAAGAATGGTATAGCTGAAAGCAAATATATTGATACCGCCTTAATCACGGAGCGCATAGCTAGCATGAGCTTACCTACGAAGAAACTCTTATCCGTATTGACATTGACGACGCGCATACCGAATACCAGTTTACCTATAGTCACCCCAAAAAACACCAGCATTAAAGCCTCGTAGATTACCCCTATGCTTAATGTGATTAGAAAACACTCTTGATAGAGCTTCATACGCTCCACGACAAGCGTATCTGAAGCGGTTAACCCCCTGACCGCCTCCTGAGTCTGTAAGTAGTGTTTCCAATCGGGGATGCCAAATATGGCAAACACAATTTGGCACAAGAGCATAATGACAATAAAATCAATTACCAGCGCGAAAAATCTGTTTCGATAGAAGTTTTTGGGGCGGCTGTGTTTGAAAGACTCTACTGCCTTGTTGCCATCCTCCTTTTTTTTCATAGAACCGTCTCCTCAAAATCCCCTGCCCTTAAAGTGCAGGGGATTCTTCAATTTCTTTAGTAGTAAATTAAGCTTCTCCCGACTCACGTTTCAGGTTGATTTTATCCCATGCGCGGATGAAAGGCAGATAGATAATGAACGATGCGGAAAAACATATGACTTGAGCCAGCACAGCCATTAACCTGCTACTTATATCACCTGAGGCTGCAAGGAAACCGCTAATAAAGATGGGTGTCGTCCATGGCACGATCTTATCCATTATAGGGAACAGACCGATTGATGTGCCTACATACATGATGGTGACGATCACGAGCGGGGAGATTATGAACGGTATCATAAGCATAGGGTTCAAAACGATAGGAAGACCGAACGTGACCGGCTCGTTAATATTAAATATACCAGGTCCTATGGAAATCTTACCGACATCTTTGAGTAGCTTTGACTTAGCAAATAACAACATATAGATAACCACAGGCAATGTAGCGCCCGAACCGCCGAGCCATACGTTGTTTTCATAGAATGGCCATGTGATGATGGAAGTCGTTCCGACATGGGTAACGCTGATCCAAAGTGGCTCGAAGAAAGGGAATATTATAATTGCGGAACCGTGCAGACCGAATGTCCACAACAAATGCTCGATAAAGGATCCAAACATCATGAACGGATACGAAAGACCGAAATTGGTTAGCCAGGAGAACAGACCTTCATTCAGCCAATGAGATATAGTATGATAACCGGTATACGACATCGGTACGGCAATGATAAGCCACGAGATACCAAGGATAGCCAGCCCCGGAAGCAGTGCTGAAAACTGTCTTGAAACTGCTACTGGTACGGTGGCTGGCAGCTTGATGATCCAGTTTTTTTGGACGAACAGACGATAGATTTCAGCAGTAAGTATAGCGAAAGCCATAGCAACAAAAAGATTTTCAGAACCCGTACCGTCTTTTTGGGTAACAACAAAGAATGATGCTATGGCGAGTATGCCCGCGGGGATACCATCTACAGAGGTGCCATCATTCTTTTGGTAGCTGCTAGCCAACGAGCTTGCGACGCCAAACGCGGCGATTATTGCCATGATGCCGAACGTTGCGTCTATCAAGATGTCGATTTTACCGCCCCAGCTCCAACCTGCAGACTCCATAAGGGCTATCCAAGCAGGAATAGGGAAGTCTATGATTATCATAGCGAAAGCGCCTAAAATCAACAGCGGCATTATCATGACAATGCCGTCACGCAGAGCCAGCAAATGCCTTTGACCTCCGATTTCTGCCGCGACGGGCACAAACTTTTCTTCCATAAAGGTCGTGAGTTTCGATTGTTTCTTTGATTCCATAGCTACTTACCTCCTATGATTACGATATTTTTTAAAGCAGAAAAACCATTGTTTATATTGAATTTTCCAATTATTCAGCAGACCCTAATTAGTATTTTGGATATATTCCCTATATGCCCCTTCTTCAAAGATCTCGCCGGCTTTTGCCAACGCATAATGAGACATGTTCATTACCTGAATAACAGGAACCTTATCACCGTGTTCTGCTTGGATTTCTTTAAGAGAATCCCAAATCCATATTTTATAGTAGGTGCCGATAAAATTCAGGATAGAAAGCAGAGGACAATCATAAAAAGATTGCCCTTTGCCTCGTTAATCGTTTAATTATTAAAGAGCAGGTATTTTTGAAATTAGTTAAATCATTTCCACTCTTTTAATAAGTCCTCTATTTCCGCAGTCAACTTTTCTTTAGCCTGCACAGATATTTTATCCTTATGGGCGTCATTGTTCATATGCTTGAGGAAATCATTTAGACTTTTTACAGCCTGGTCACGTTGGCCCTGTTCCTCATGGTGGATGGCCTGTTGCAGGTTATTTCTGAGTTGATCGGTTAATGGTGCAACAATTTCATTAGCAGAGATATATTTCTCCAGTTTCTCCTGGATCGTATTGAGACTTACCGGCTCGGAGTATACCTCAAATGAAGCAATATTAAAGCTGGTAGAAGCCGCAGTGGCCCCCAATCCGATTACACCATTACCCGTTCCGCCCGAACCGATCTGCGGACCAGCAGGACGTTTTCCGGACATAGTCAGTCTGATATAACGTTTTGTCACCGTATCGAACTCTAGGTCACTTACGGCTGAACCGTTCACATTTGTACCGCTGTAAACTTGCTCCCAATTCACGTTATCATCCGAAACTTCAACGACTATATTGCGGGCATAGTTTGCATAATCCCAGCGAACGATGGTTCTATCAAAATTTGTCGGCTTGCCAAAATCGACCTTGAACCATTGTGGGTCAGCACCGGTTGTAGCATTGGTAGAACTTTGCCATTTTGTGAACATCGTACTGTCTAAAGCTTTATCAGGAGTATTCGTTGTCCCCTGTGTGGATGAAGCAGATGCTGTTTTTCCAAAAGCAAGATTCTCACCGGATGGTATAGGTTTACCCTTTGACGTTAAGTTATTGTAACTGTTTACCTCAATAACTGGAGTAACATCACCTAAATCGGACAAATTATAGGTGGCAGAAAGGGTCCTCTTTTCACCAGGCAGCAGCATAAAGTAGTTATCCTCCATTAGAACTGGTGCCACCAAGTCCCCGTTAGCGCCTTTTTTGATTTTAGCGAATACACCGTATGCGATTGAATTACCCTTATTTTTCACGGTATACGTAATCGTTTGTTCCTGGCCATTGTTTACTGTTTTAGGTTTTCCTTCGATTTGAAGTTCAACTGGGTCAAGCAATTGTAATTGAGTAAAGTCGGCAAACTGATCTTGTGGTGTATAGTTCCAGCTGTGGTTCTGGTACCTTACCAAATCTTTTTTCGTTGTTTGTGCATAAGAATTGATACTTACAAGATTATCTTTCGCATCCCTTAATTCAAGGCGGATAAAGTAAGTTGGCGAAACCTTTAAATCTCTTTCAATAATTTTATCAACAATGGTAATACCGCTGGCTGTTTCAATCTTGCCATTGAAATTAATAGTTTGGTAGCCGATTTGTTTCGGCGTGCTGCCTACAGTTGCGCTTGCACCGTCTGGAGTGACAGCAAGATTATTAAATTCTTTATCATACAGTTTCTTGCTATCAATATTGAATACTTGAACCTTTGCTTTCAGACCACTGTAATCCTTATTTGTGCTATTGAGAATTTTGACCTCCTTAGAGGCATAGTCAAACATGATATGAAGCGGCTCATTTCCTTTTTTAGCGCCGAAATAGGAACCGTTCGGATTTAAATAGAAATCAAACAGGTTCCAGAACATACTTGGCCAACCGTTATTGAGCATCCACTGAACCCAGCCTGTCGCCTTCGTATATTTGTTAGCATTTAAAGCCTCAAATACCGCGCGCTGCGAGTCATATTGCTGCATCTGTGCTTTGATGTTATATTCTTCAAGACTATGTGACTCACCGTAATGGTTATCCATTGCAAGGTTGAATTTGGAGAGATCCCGGAAACTTCCTCTGGCGTTATGATAATTCCATTGCTGGTAATTATCGCCACCAACATTGTACGGCCATAAGTTATTTTCCGGCAGAATTTTCTTCATCGTTTCGATAACCGGAATACTTGGACCAGGTCCGGCCTCTGAGGTAAATCCAAACGCTCCTCCAAGATCCATATCCTCGAACCACATCGCCGGAGGTGCATAATCATAGGAAGCATCCATATGCATGCCGCTGACGGTTCCGGTTAACTCAGCTACCTTCGCCGAACCACTCGAAATGATTGCCCCATTTTCATCCCAATGTAGTCGATTTTCAATATCGAAGAATGACTGTTCCACTTCTTTTCCTCGGTCAACAGATCCACCTGCTGGAATATCCTTTCCATAAGAAGCTGGATTATCACTTCCATTCATCCACGCAATCATACTCGGATGAACACGCAATAAACGTAGCTGCGAAATCAAGGATTCATTGGCAATATGCAGGTCTGCGTCACTGTATGCCGCCGGCTGCTGCCATTTGCTGCAGCAAACCCATCCGCCCATGTAGAACATTCCGTTTTCATCCAAAAGATCAATCAGGCGCTCATCAAAGAAAATCCCCTCATCCCTGATGGCATTTAAACCCATATCCTTTAAGTACTGGATAACCGCCATATTTGTATCCATATTACGTCTTAGATACAAGTCTGTTGGCGAATATCCGCCAGCTTTAATCAAAACAGGCTTGTGGTTGACATAGAATTGCACCATATCCTTAAGCGGCGGATTGGTTTTCGTAGACGGTGATACATTCATTTCTGTCGTAACTTCACGAATGCCAAATCTTTGGGTAATGCTGTCTCCGACTTTGTTATCACTTTCCTTAAACTTGAATTCAATCGTATGCATTGATGGCTCACCCATACCCACCGGCCACCATAATTTTGGATTTTTGATCTTTAAATCATTGAAATTTCCGGACGTAAAAGCAACTTCTTGATCGACTGCATTCGCCTTCAGTGTAACAGGCTGTGAAACAGCTGCCACAACCTTGCCAGAAGGATCCTTAATGGTTGCTTCAACCGTTCCTGTTATGGTCTGATCGGAAAAATTCGTTAAATCAACATAGGCATTTAAACTGGCAGTCGAAAGGTCTTTATCTACTTTTGATGTAACAAACGGATTACGTGTTGTTACGGTATTGCTGGTGGTGATAAATACATCACGCCATAAGCCCATGTTATTGTCAGTCGGCCTAGGCACCCAGTCAACCCAGTAAATAGAGAAATCTTTACCAAAATTGGACTTTGTTACTTCAACCGCAAGGGTATTTTTCGTTTTGCCGTCTGCCTTAACATAATTTGTAATATCCAATTCATAGGTTCGGAATGAACCCATAATATCCGATTTATCGGCTATCTTCTTTCCGTTTACCCAAATATCGGCTTGATAACCAATCCCCTGGAAATTAACTTGGATTTTTTTGCCTTGCTCGCTAGCCGGGAGTGTAAACTCAGTCCGATACCACCAAGGAACATTAAATCTTGCTTCGTCTGTGCGGGAAATTCGATCATGAATAAACGGGTCTTCAATGTCGCCGGCATCTACAAGGGCCCCCATTACAGTATTTGGAACAGTAGTGTTGTACCACCCGTTCGAATTATAGCCGTTTGTTGAAATAGCTGCTCCATCCTCTATCGCAACTGCGGATGATTGTATTTGCCAGTTTTTGTGCAATTGATAGACATTATTATATTGAATTGCTTTCTTCAATGAATACGTATCGTTTAATAGTTTTGTAGTGGTATCTACAGTGTTGGAATTATTCATTTTAGCGTTGGTGGTACTATTCGTAGCAACTAATCCTGAGGTTGAAATTAAGAGAGCCATAGAAATACTGAGAATCTTTTTAAATGACTTTTTAAGATGCAATCTTCTTCCTCCCCTATTCTCACTGTTTTTGGTCCTTAAAAACCGGAGACATATTGATACAATACTTTTTTAAAATTCACCCCCTTTAAGTTACGAAAAATTATTTTTGATAAACTTCTTCCCGCTTGTGAAATCCTGTGGCAATAACCGTTTCATCCATCGTTTCTTTGGTTACCGCTACAGGTTGAAGTAAAATAGTCGGTACATTAATTTTTCCATTATTTATTGTCGAATTAGTGGGCACTTTTTCCCTTCTAGCCATTTTAATGGCTGCAGTTATGGCAGTTTCCGCCATATCTTTGACCGAGGTATAGACAGTCATTAATTGGGTTCCGTTCATAATCCTCCTGCATGCAGCAAGCTCAGCATCCAAACCGCTTACAGGAACCTTCCTTGTCATGTTCTGTGCAGACAAAGCTTCAATTGCTGCTTCTGCAGTCGCATCGTTTGCAGCAATTATGGCATCAATCTGGTTATGATTGGCCCTCAGTGCAATTTCTACATTGGCCTTTGCATCGGTTGGGTTCCAATCTTTCGTCCACTGTTCGTATACAATCTGAATATCCCCTTTATCAATCAATGGTTGCAACACTTTCATTTGTCCTTCTTTATACAAATGGGATGTATAGTCGGTCTCTGCACCTTCGATGAGGACATAATTACCCTTGGGAACTTGTTTCACAACTGCTCCTGCTTGCAGTTCCCCAATTAAGATGCTATCAAAGGAAATGTACAAATCAAGGTCGGCATTTGTGATCAAACGGTCATACGCTATTACTTTAATACCTGCTTTATGCGCTTTTTCCACAATAGCCGCCGCCGCCGCCGCGCTATGCGGAACGATAATTAAAACATCAACACCTTGACTAATTAATGTTTCCGCTTGAACGATTTGCCTTGCATTATCCCTTTCGGCGGCTTGAACGATGACATCAACGCCTAATTCTTTCCCTTTTTCAACTAAATAATCTCGGTCTCGCAGCCACCGCTCTTCCCGTAATGTATCCATTGCAAAGCCAATTTTAATTTTCTTCTGTTTAGATATCCCAGCCTGTTTGTTATAAGTAATCTTATCTTCTGATGGCTTTGAAATCGTTTTTGTATTTGAAATCCACCACGCTAACACAAGCCAAATAGATACGAACATAATGAAAAATATGTACCTTTTTCTTATTCTCCCCATTCGTCTGCCGTTGCTCCCATTTATTTGAATATATCAAATTTATTTTATCAGCAATTAAGCGCTTTCAAAAAATTATCTCTTGTACATTATTGCTAACCTATAGGATTTTTTGGTGATGCTGTAACGCAATTTTCCGATAATCCGTTGGCGATATCCCTTGACTTCTTTTAAACACCCTGCTAAAGTAGCTCGGATCATGAAAACCGACATCAATCGCAATTTCTTTCAGACTTTTAGAAGGGTCACCCATTAACCTTTTTGCATTCTCAATTCTGCATTCAGTCAGAAAATCAATAAAGTTGGTGCCGCTTTTTTCTTTGAAAAGTTTGCTGACGTAATAAGGGCTAAGGTTTACGTGTTCCGCAACCGTTTCCAGAGTAATGTCCTTATGGTAATTTTCCATAATAAATTGTTTCAATTTATTTTCTTCTTTTTCATCAATTAAACGCTGAGCTTTCTGCTCTCCTTCAAAGACAGATAATAATTGTTTCAATCTTTCCTTCTCTTGTTTCATCAACTCTAATTCTTTTTTTCGTTCATGGATTCTTTGAATGACTCTCGTGACTGTTTCAATTACGGATTTCGGCCGGCTAGGTTTGAGCAAATAATCATTTACCCCCAAACGAAGAGCTTGTCTTGCATATTCAAATGTATCGTATGCGGAAATGATAATATATTGAATCCCTGAATTCAGTTTGCTGATTTCTAATATCGCCTCTAATCCATCCGTTTCCGGCATTTGAATATCCATCAAAATCAGGTCCGGCTCTAGCTTCTCAACCATTTGAATGGCGATTGTTCCATTTTCCGCCTCGCCTACGATTCTAATATTCTCGATCCCTTCCTCTAAGATTTGTTTAAGGGCAGCTCGCTCAACACGTTCATCGTCAACAATTAGTATCTTAATCATCTCTTCCCCCCACTGAATTCGGTAATTTCATAACAATCCGCGTACCCTGATTTTCATTACCTTCTATTTCAATGATGTCATCCATTCCATAAAATAGCTGTAAGCGGCGAATTACATTTTGGATGCCAATCCCTGTAGAATGTCCCTTATAGGCTTTTTTTGCTGACCCGGAAAGGAGGGCATGAATGGTCTCTTGGGGAATACCCGGTCCATTATCTCCTATTTCAATCATTACTTGATGTTCATGTTTTCGAATCGCAACTGATATTGCCCCTCCTTTGGAAAAAGGTTCAACGGCATGGATTAATGCATTCTCAACAAACGGCTGAAGTGTGAGACTTGGTATTGGGAAGGAAAGACAGTCATTATCAACATGTATGGAATACTGCACCCGTTCCTCGTACCGAGCTTTTTGAATCGTCAAATAATCCTCAAGCCCTTTCAATTCATTTTCGATGGTCGAGGATTGATCCATGCTTTTTAAATTGTACCTAAGCAAATCTGATACTGAGATGATTAATTCACTAGTTTCCCTGGCATTCTCCAAATACGCTTTTCTAGCTAAGGTGTTTAATGTATTAAATAAGAAATGAGGATTAATCTGGCTTTGCAAGGACTTCAATTCACTTTCTTTTAAAAGCAATTTATGTTCCTGCAACTCATGTTCCACCTTCGCTTTTGTTTGGATTTCGGCAATCAGTTTTTTAATGTTAACTCTCATTTGATTAAAACTGCTGGCAAGAAAATGAATCTCATCATTGGTGCGGATATCGATGCTTTGATCAAAATTCCCACTCGATATTTCCCTTGCTGCTTTCGTCAACGTTACAATAGGGCGAGTTAAATCGTTGGAAAACTTGAAAAAGATTAATAATATCAATAATGAAGTTGAGGCTAATATTAAAAAACTTAACATGACCGAGTTTATACTTTGGTCAATAATCTCCCTATAAAAATTAACATAGGTCTTCAATTCTCCGCTGATTAATGAAAGAGATGTTTCAGAAATATAAGTAGACGTCTTTGCGGCCTCATTAAAATGAATGGATATTCTCGGGTCGTTTTTCTTTTGAGAAAATTGGATAGTTAATTCCATTGATTCCAACTGATTTTTAATCATGTTTTCATAATCCATGAGGGAGATGAAATTATTTTGGTTTCTTAGTACCTTAAGTTTTTGTTGATTTTTCTTTAATTCCCGGCTATACCTTATATAATTATCTCTTGTCTGAATAGATGGGCTAATCAAATAATAGTTTAATGCATTAATCGAATTTTGGCTTAATTCCGAGACATCCTTGATAATCAAGTATCTTTGTAATATTTGGTTATAATTTTCAATTGTTTTTTGATTAGAATAAATCATCAATAACCAAACTAGCGAAATCATAATCCATATAAAAGCAAACAGGATGATAATCTTATTTCGTATTTTTTTCATGGTGTATTACCTTTTTTCAACAAGTGTATATTTGTATAATAATTTTGTTCAAGTGGCATCTCCTTGCCATCCAGCCAATTCAGCATAAGAATTGTGCTTTTTGTCCCAATTTCTTCAGGTTGCTGAGTTAACACAGCCGAAACAATCCCTTCCTTCAGAAACTCCGAAATCTCTGGGTCCTGATCAAAACTATAGATCGAATAGTCCTTTAATTGACCTCTTCCTCTGATTGATTGAACAATTCCATTTGTTGCATCTGAAGTTAATCCTAGAAACACTCTGCAATCAGGATTATGATTCAGAAGATTCGTTGTTTCCTTAAGCCCTTTTAAATCATCCAAATTATTATTGTTTGCTCCTAAAATATCAATATTGGGATATTTGGCAAGTGCATTAATAATTCCTTTCTTCCTCAAGTTTAGATAATCGGTTGAAGCTCCACCGTAAACGATACCAATTTTACCTTTCCCATTTAATTCTGCTGCGATATATTCCCCCATTATTTCCCCCTCTTGGTAATGATTGGGGCCAACATAGGTTTTACGTAAGCTTTCAGGGGCATCAGTAAAGACCGTTATTACCGGAATTCCTTTTTGCAAAGCTTTATCAACAATTTCGATAAATTCCGGATCCTCCTTTCCTTGTACAATAATACCGTCTACTTGAGATGATATGGCCATATCAATATTCTTTAAATATCCAAAACTATCGCCTTGAAAGGTTTCCAGAAATTCAATGGCCACATGATTCTTCTCTGCTACATTTTGAGCTCCCTTTTTAACATTTGACCAAAATGGACTGCCAGAGTCACCCGAGATAAATTTAATTCGATAAATATCTTTTTCTTCCTTTTGTGAATAGGCAGATATATTGGGCTGTTTCAGCACAATTTTATAAGTAAAATACGAGAGTAAAAATAAAGCAATGATACCGCCTATAAAAAGGATTACTATACTCGAACTTGCTTTTTTAATAGCCCTTACCCCCTAGTCACTACAATTCCTTTCACTGAATTATTTCTCCAATTGTTCGGCCAAACCCTTTGAGTTTTCAAACAATTCAACAGACAAAGGACAAAAAATGACATTCGTATTTAAATAATCCTTTTTTTTAAAAAAAATTCAAAAATCAAAGCAATGCAAGTGGAAAAAATTATTAAAATCCAACAAGCATTCTCGAAAACGATTGACGTAAGGTTATCAGTATATTTCGGTATAATTGGAAATATATATCCAAATGAAAGGAGGTCTATCTTTTGAAAAACGAATCGGATATAACTACACAGCGGATACACGGGGGTGAGGGCTGAATTTGCTCGATAGTTGTGCGTGTCACCGTACATACGCACAGGTAAAATGGGTTGGCTACCTTCCCTGAAAAGTAGAGCTGAAAATGGAGGACCTCAACTCCATAATAAAAGAGGAAACAACATTATATTTTAGGAGGAGAATATGAAAATCGGTAAAAAAGTTTTAACGCTAATATTGAGCATCATCATGGTTGTGACGCTCTTTGTTGTTCCAACCTCTGCGACCTCACCACCTCCAGCTATTACAGTAGATGGTGTTACTGTCACCGCAAGGGTCGACCAACTAACGGGCAGTCAAAACAGATTATGGATTACAATAACCGATAGCGGCGGTATAACTACCCAAGACTTCATGATTCCCAATAATGCGGAGGGAGTATATCCCATCAGCACTGAAGCTGGTAATTACACGATCTTCGTAGACACGAAAGGCAATACTCAAATAGGAGCGTGTTACATAGTTTCCTTTATCGGAAGACCTGCACTTCCGGTATTGTTCGAGAATGGACAGTGGGCAGCTGAACTTGGTGATATTACTGTTCATACACCCGGTGGCGATTCTACATGGGCTTATGAGGATGGTTTAATTCATATTTATAACGGCGTTGTAAGTAGAAACATAGCATTTAGATTTGTATTTGAAAATACCATTGATATGAGAGGTTATGATAGTGTTGTTATGGAATTAGAAGAAGCTCCTTCCGAATGGTTCCGCGGCATATTACGTTTCCGTATTGATCAAGATGCTGGATGGGGTAGCAATAGTCATACCAATATAATAAGAATGACGAATGGAACCAGTAATGATGGTGGTCCTGGTACTTCTGCCGGCAACTGGGATCTTGAAAGATTAAGAGGAGTTGGCGGATTACCTGCGTATGGTGAATCTGTAAGAATCAAAAAGATTTATCTTGAAGGCGACGGCGTCTTTTCTCCAGTTACAATCAACGCTCGCAATATTATGGACATCATACCTCCGAGGACCGGAAATACACCTGTAACATCTATCACCACTTCAAGCCAGTATTCCGGAACGGTAGTATGGAATCCCAGTCATTCTACTTTTCAAGCTGATACTGAATACACAGCAACCATAACATTGACACCAAGACCCGGTTGGACCCTGAGCGGCGTACCGGCAAACTGGTTCAGAATCCATAACCCGACCGGGACCAATAATGTCGCTATGCAAGTAACCCACGAGGCTGACTCGGGTGTACTTACCCGTACTTTCCCGGCAACCACCGCAATTGTGCCATATCCGGAGCCTACTCAATTCGTTGCATTAACTTTTGACGATACACCCTCCTCAAATACAAACGCTCTGTTGGATGTTATAGATCAACTTGGCATCAAGGTTACTTTTTTTGCAAGCGGTATTAATCTGGAAAGGGCTAGAACGAACCCAGATTTTAGAAGGGCAATCGATAGAATAATTGCCGGAGGCCATGAAATTGCCAATCACGCGTGGCAGCATGAACGTTGGGACAATAATGCTGACATAGATGTGATGAGGGCAGACTTTAAGAGAAATCAGGATTTAATCCTTGAAATTACCGGACAGAATACGCAATGGATCCGTATACCGTATGCTAGCCATTCATCTAATTCTTTAATGGTAGCAGGTGAATTTGGCTTGTCTAATTTACGAGGTTTAGCAACAGATGACTGGAACATTCACAATTCAGCTTCCTTTTTAGTTAATAGAATACTCACTCAAACTGGTAATAATAGATTAACAGACGGTCAAATCTACGTATCACATGATCAACCCGGCCAAACTAACACCATGCAAGCACTTCCTGAAATTGTACACGAACTTCGAAGTAGAGGTTTTGGCTTTATGACAGTCTCCGAACTGAGAGCGCATAAAAATTTTCCAGTTTCACCCGGAGTTAATTATCCAAACTTTTTTCAATAAAAGCTTTTAAGACCCATTTCTTGTCCAGTACTAAAAACTATAGTGCTGGGCAAGCCTTTGTTAACACAAGTACCTTTCCCATTTGTAATAGGTACAGAAGAACAACAAAGTAATCTATGTATTACTTCGTTTTAGGTAGAATTTATTTACTTTCTAGTTTTTGACAAATAGTACATACTTTATATAAATAAACTGTAAAGGACGAACGAAAACTGTTACTGGGATTGCGAGAAAACTGATTGACTGTATGATTGAACGTTGGGACTAAAGCTCTTTGTGTAGTTTGATTAAGATGATTTTTTTACTCAGTCTTCAAAACTGCACGAGACCTGCGTGCCAGGTCTGCTGGGTTCGATTCCCAGGCGGTCCCGCCAAACTATACATATCTGACACGCACAATGGTTGTGCGTTTTTTTGTGTTTTCGATTACACAATGTGTTTGCTTGTCAATTAGCCGAAAAACAGACTATAATAAACTGAATAAACGTTTTTGTAGGTGAATTTACATGCAGCTTGAAGGTTGGTTTTTGTGGTTTATCCTGTTTTGGGTTGTTTTTTTAGTAGTAATGATGGCCATCGGCGGCTTCTTTATGTTTCGCAAGTTTTTAAAAAAGATGCCAAAGGAAGATGGCAAATCCGATATGGAATGGGAAGAATATTATGTAAATGAATCGCGGCATTTATGGGGCCCGGAAGAAAAGGCTCTGCTCGAGGACTTGGTCAGCCCTGTTCCCGAATTGTTCCGTGATGTGGCCCGTCATAAAATTGCCGGTAAAATTGGCGAGCTCGCCCTTAATGAAAAGGTGCCCAAAATTACCGAAGATTTGGTGATCCGCGGGTATATTCAGGCCACCCCGAAACGAGATCATAAATTTTTACGGAAAAAGTTGTTTGAAAACAAGATTGACGTCGCTCCTTACGAGCATTTATTCTAAAACCGTCCTGAATTGGGCGGTTTTTTTATTTTTTTGCCGCCGTTTTGGCCCGCTGCAAAATATATCTGCGATGTTTTGTTATTTATCTGCGATGTTCGAGCATTTATCTGCGATAATTTAATTATATCTGCGATTTTCTAATTATATCTGCGATAATCCCAAAATATCTGCGATACCCCGTGTCCCCCCCTCCCCATAGAGCATACCTTAAAAAAGAAAAAACACCGACCCAATAACAGAGTCAGTGTTCATTCTTTTGAAGTTCCTTATAAAGTTTTTTATAGGAAAGATACATCGCAAATCGCCAAGGGACAATCATGCTGAACGCCAGCAGGAAGAACATTCCGCTCAATTGGCCAAAATCGATGGTACTGCTTAAGATTGATTTCAATCCCAGTCGAATGACAAGCAGCCCAGCTAAAATAAAGAAGAAAGCTTTGGACCTTTTTAAATAAATATCATGATCACGGATCTCGAATTTTGAGGTTTTGATTAACAGGATAGAAAATAACATCCCCAACACCACAGCCTCAAGAATCTCCATCGGAGTCAACCTGAATTGCGGCACCACGTACATCAGCGCACCGCTTGACATAAACACGGGCGGCATAATAATTTTTTTCACGCTTGTCGGCTTTTTGGCGGCTTTCATCCGAACGAACAAGGCAAGTATCCCCATAAAAACGGCGCCGATTGAAGAAATCACAACATAGTTCATTGAAATCCTCTTCCTTTGGATAAATAAGTACCTTCACATTATATCTTAAAAAAACAAAAATGGTTATCAATTTGTACTGTAGTCCTGCTCCCAATAATGGAAACCACCCGCATTAAGAGGAAGAGCCTTTTGATTTTCACAACTTAAAAACCAGTAAAACCGCCGAATAATGGTGAAAGAATTTGAATGATTTTGGTCATCCAGTCAAAGAATAACACAATCCCCATAACAATCATGATATAGCCGCCGATTTTCATAATTTTTACGCTGTTCTTTTTGATCCAGTTCATGCGGCCGACGAAGAAGGAAAGCATAAAAAATGGAATCGCAAAGCCCAAGGTATAGGCAATCATGTACATCATGCCCGAACCCGGATTTGTGGCAGCCAATGAAATGACGAAACCAAGAATCGGTCCTGTGCATGGCGTCCAGCCGGCCGCAAAAGCCATCCCAATCAAACTGGAGCCCAAATAGCCTGACGGACGATGTTTAAATTCAATCTTGCGGTCCTTCATCAGGAACTCCGGCTTTAGAATGCCGACAATCATTAGCCCAAAGAAGACAATGAAAATCGCCCCAAGCTGGCGAATCAAATCCTTGTATTCACTGAAAAAGCTTCCGACAAAGCTCGTTCCAAAACCAATTGCGATAAAGATGACGGAAAAACCGATGAGGAAAAATAACGTATGCAGCATACTGCGTTTTTGCAGCATCGCGTTTTCACCCTTCAGCTCACCGACAGACATTCCGGTTATGTATGACAAAAAGGCGGGATACAACGGTAAACAGCAAGGTGAAATAAAGCTCAGGAAACCTGCACCGAACGCCATAAATATGTTGACATCAGACATATAAACACTCCCACAATAGTTGATTCCCTTTCATTCTAACAAATCTTTCACCCAATTGATATTGAATAACATGAATATTTTGTGTCGCTGGTGCTTTAACGAAAATGTTTATCTATTTTTCGACAATTATGATAATGGATATTTTTTTACATATGCCTTTGAAATAATTTACAAGTTAGGGTATACTAGTAAAACAGTGCTTATTTAATAGTCTCAAATTCTCTTATTTTTACCAAAGTTTAGGAGTTTTTCCGGAAAGGACAGCGGTCGTGATCAAACAGGATTTAGTGACACTTATTGAAAAAAAGCGTGCTGAATTGATTAAAGCAGCAAGTGCCAACGGCTTGACCTCCACCGTCGTCATTCGTTACAGCCAAGAGCTTGATCATCTATTAAATGAATATAATCGAATCTTTTTAGGAAATGTTTCCTCGCATTCATAACAAAAGCCCGGGTCGCCCCGGGCTTTTTTCTATTAGTTGACGGCATCTTCCAGCTTTTCTACCAATCCGTTTTGCAGCAGGTACATTTTATGGTAGAGCCCGCCAAGCGTCAGCAGCTCCTGATGGTTTCCTCGTTCGACGATTTCCCCCTGATGCAGCACGAGAATCAAATCGGCATCCTGGATTGTCGACAGCCTATGGGCAATCGCAATAGTCGTCCGCCCTTTTCGCATTTTTGCCAGCGCCGTCTGAATCGCTTCCTCCGTCTCCGTATCGATATTGGCGGTTGCTTCATCCAACACCAAAACTTTCGGGTTGGCCGCAATCGTTCTGGCAAAGGCAATTAATTGCCGCTGTCCGCTTGAAAAAGTCGACCCCCGCTCAACGACCTTATGGTTATAGCCATCCTCCAGCCGCTCGATAAAGGTATTCGCTTGAACAAATTTTGCAGCTTCCTCAATTTGCTCATCACTCATCGTTTGATCGTGAAGCTTAATATTTTCCTTTACAGTGCCATAGAACAGGAACGGGTCCTGTAATACAAGGCCCAGTTTCTCCCTTAATTCAGTTTTGGAATAATTTCGGATCGATTCGCCATCAATCAAAATTTCACCGCGGTCAAATTCGTAAAATCGCATCATCAAATTGATAATCGAGCTTTTGCCGCTACCCGTATGGCCGACAAGCGCGACCGTCTCCCCGGGATTCGCCGTAAAGGTGATGTTTTTTAAGACGTCGCGTTTGCCGTCATAGGAAAAACTTAAGTCCTTAAATTCAATTTTTCCTTGTTGGATCATTTTCGTCCCATCATTTTGTTGGGCCGGTGCCAGTTCGTCTTCGTCCAACAGCCTGAAAACCCTTGAACCGGCAACAATCGCCTGCTGGTATAAGGAAAGCCGCATCATCATCTGGTTCACCGGTTCAAAGAAACGGTCCAAATAATTGATAAACGCATAAATGACCCCGATTTTTACCGAAGTTTCAAACGAAGTGATCCCGAAATAACTCAATACGATGATTAAGGCGAAAATATAAATCAAGTCAATTGCCGGCCTTAACAGCAGGGCATCGATTTTAATATTTTTCATGCCAGCCTGATAGTGTTTGTCGTTAATCGCGCCAAATTCCTGACGCAGGCGCTTTTCCTGGCGAAATACTTGGATGATCGCCATCCCTTGCAACGATTCGCTAAGTTTCGCATTCAACTGGCTCAGTCTTTCCCGCATATCCAAATAATAGCGTGAGCTTAATTTGCGGTATAAAGCCATGACAAAAACTAAGATCGGAATGATCACAACACAAAACAAGGCCAGTTTGACATTCAAGATGAACATCGCGATAAAAATCCCCGACAATAGGAATCCACTTTGAATAAACGTCGAAATTACCGTCACGAACATGTCTTTAATCGCTTCTGTGTCATTGGTTACCCGTGAAACGATGCTGCCCGCCGGTGTTTTATCAAAATATTTCAGACCAAGCGCCTGTACCTTTGAAAACACGTCAATTCTTAGCTGTTGGATAATATATAAGGCAATCTCCTGGAATTTCACCAATTGAAAAAACAACAGGATGCCTTTGACGATTTGGATGCCCATATAGATAGATCCGAGAATCAGCAGCGGCTTATATTCAAGGTTCCCCGGAGTTAAATAATCGTCAATAAAAATTTTGACCAAAATTGGTAAAACAATATCCCCTACTGTTGTTAATATCAACAGCAGAAAAGCCCATCCGATTATTTTTTTATGCGGTTTTGTATAAGAAAGCAGGCGGAATAATACTTTGCGCTGTTCACGTCCTGATAGTTCTATTTTTTCTTCCATTTTATTGTCCTCCGAGCTCAACCAGTTCTTCCAGCTGCTGGCGCAAATACATTTCTTTATACCAACCGCCGATATCCATCAGTTCTTCATGGGTGCCTCTTTCGATAATCCGGCCATCCTCCAGCACAATAATGAGATTGGCGTGTTGAATCGCACTTAAACGGTGCGAAGTGATGATTGTTGTTTTTCCTTCCCGATTCTCCCGCAACGAAGACAAGATGGCTTCCTCGGTTTTCGCATCGACCGCTGACAGGGAGTCATCGAGGATTAATACTTCCGGATTCATCAGCAGCGAGCGGGCGATTGAAATCCGCTGTTTTTGACCGCCGGACAATGATACCCCACGCTCACCGACAACGGTTTGGTAGCCGTCGGTAAATTGAAGAATATCATCATGAATATTGGCCAGTTTTGCCGCCTGTTCAATTTCCTCTTGCGTGGCAAGCGGGTTGGTAAAGGCAATGTTCTCGGCAACCGTGGCCGAAAACAGGAAATGATCCTGAGGCACATAGCCGATTGCCTCGCGCAATTTTTCAAGCTTATAGTCTTTGAGTTTGTGCCCGCCGAAGATAATTTCCCCTTGCTCGCCATCAAATTCGCGGATCAGCAGCTTCAACAGAGTGGTTTTTCCGGCGCCAGTCTTGCCGACGATTCCAAGAGTTTCACCTTTATTTAGCGTAAAATAAATATCTTTTAAGACCGGTTTTGCTTCCCCAGGATAGGTAAATTCGCTAATGTGATAGCTCAAATCACCGTTTGGAACAGCATTTAAAGCATCAGCACGATCGATGATATCAACCTTTTCCCGTAGCAAGGCGGAAACCCGGTCATAAGAGGCCCTACCTCGTTCTACTATATTAAACAACCAGCCAAATGCCAGCATCGGCCAAATTAACAATCCCAAATAAGCGGTAAACGAGATTAACTGGCCAATGGTCAGTTCCCCCGCAAGCACATACTTTGCCCCAAACACAATCGCTAAGAAATAAGATATACCGACAATAATCGAAATAGTAGGATCATAGAGTGAGTCAATTTTGGCAACGACAATATTCTTTTGCACCACATCTTCCGACTGTTTCCGAAAATCTTCAATATCCTCCTGTTCCTGGCCAAATGTCTTAATCACCTTGATCCCCATAATACTTTCCTGGGTTTTATCATTCAGAGATGAAAAAGCTTCCTGTGCCTTATAAAAGCTTTTATGCAACATCGTCCCAAACCAATTGGTCAACAGCGCCATGATTGGCATGGGAATCAAACAAATCAACGTCAGTTTCCAGCTTATTGTAAAAGCCATCGCGATGATGACAAAGCCGCCGGTCGATAATGAATCAACAAGCGTCAGCACTCCCGCACCGGCCGTTTGCTGGATGGCGGCTAGGTCATTGGTAGCATGGGCCATCAAGTCGCCAATCCGGTTTTTCTGGTAAAACGATGGTGACATATTGGTGAAATGGTGATATAAGCGGTTCCTTAAAATTTTGCTAAGCTTCACCGCTGAACCGAAAATCATATTTCTCCAATAATACCTGAGTGCATACATGCCCAGTCCGACACCAATAAGCACAAGTATCCACTTAACCAGCAGAGCCATTGTCATCGTTCCATCATTAATATGGTCGGCAATAATTCCGATTATTTTAGGCGGCAGCACCTGCAGCAGTGCGACTAATAATAGTAAAATAACCCCTGATATGTACGCTTTCTTCTCCTGCTTAAAATACCAGCCTAATTGTAAAAAGACCTTCATAACATTCCCCCGAAACATAAGACGTCTCTAAATATTTAGCAACCCGAGGTATCTATTTTATCAAAAATTCCTAAAATAAGAAAGATTGAGACAGGCAATGACAGAAAAAAGCACCCATTATGACATGGGTGCTTGTATCAACTTATTTTGATTGCTTGTTCATTGCGTTCAACATTTGGTTGATTTTCTTCTGCGATGGCTTTTGGCCCATCTGCATCATCATCGTTTTTAACATTTGCTCATTGATTGGCGGATTTTTCTTTAAGTAGCTCATCATATATCTACGAGCGATGAAAAATCCTAGTGCTATACCAGCTGCAAGGGCCAGTATACCAACTAGAATGTAACCCCACATTCAAATTTCCTCCTTCATGTTGTCTACCATACATCAGTTTACTAAATAAAACGAGATAAGACAATATTTCGTTTTATTTAGACAAATTTTCTTTCTTTAATTGGTTTTAACCAGCCAAATCGCTCGTGTTCAAGATCGATGGCCAGAAAGGACGCTTCGGATTTTCGCAGCACCTCAAAAAATGCCGTCTCTGCCTCATAGCTGCCCTCTGCCTCTACTGTAATTAAGTCCTGGTACACCTCTAATTTCGCCATACTTAATTTTCCACTTAATTCAATTGTATATGCACCGTGATCGGCTTTAAATCCCTTTGTTTTTCCAAACTGTTTTTGAATCAGTTGATGGAGTTTTAACACTTCCAATTTTTTCGTAATATAGGCAATTTGCCGCTGGATAATAAATTCAAGTTCCCCATGTGCTTGTTGATAATCCTTGAATAGTTGAAAAAACACGCGCTCTCGTCCGAAGTAATGGGTAGCAAATTCATCTTCTATTAAATAAAGCTGATATTTTCTCAACACGAACCTCTCCTTCGCTGACATCCCTTTTATCTATTATAAAAAAGAAGACAGGAAACATTTGTCTTTCCACGGCAAAAACTTTCACTAATTTTGTCGAAGCGCTATATCCACTACCTATTCGAGAAATGTTATTCTATTTCCTGCCTATTTTTCCAATGTTCAATTTTTTGTAAAAAAAAGAGAGAACAGACATAAAGTCCATTCTCTCTTGGTTAGAATTATTTTTGCAGCAGTGCTTTGACACGGGCAACTACGTTATTCACGTTGAAGCCGTATTCGTCCATAACCTTCTCACCAGGTGCCGATGCTCCAAATTTGTCAATCGCCAAAACGTCGCCCTCATCGCCGGTATATTTATGCCAGCCAAAGGATGCGCCCACTTCAATTCCCAAGCGTTTTTTCACGTTTTTCGGCAGGACTGAATCCTTGTACTCTTGAGACTGCTGTTCAAAACGATCCCAAGACGGCATGCTGACAACGGATACGTGAATACCTTCGCCGCTAAGTGCCTGTTGTGCTTCTACTGCAAGGCTAACCTCTGAACCGGTAGCCAGTAGCAAGGCATCAGCTGTTTCTTTACCAGCAGGCGAAACAACGTAAGCACCCTTTGATACTCCCTCATAGGCATTTTCTGCTGTGCCTTTTAAGGTCGGTAAGTCTTGGCGCGTTAACACAAGCGCCGTCGGTTTATTAGTTGACTCAACTGCCAACTTCCAAGCGGCAGCTGCTTCATTTCCGTCTCCTGGACGAATAATCGAAAGATTTGGCATCGCCCGAAGTGCAGCTAGTTGTTCAATCGGTTCGTGTGTAGGTCCATCCTCACCTACAGCAATACTGTCATGAGTAAAGACGTAAGTTACCGGTAAGCCCATTAACGCAGCAAGGCGGATTGCGGGACGCAGGTAATCGGAGAATACAAAAAATGTTCCGCCAAATACCTTTACTCCACCGTGAAGAGCCATCCCGTTCATGGCAGCCCCCATGGCAAATTCGCGGACACCAAACCAGAAATTGCGTCCTTCATATTCGCCAGGCATATAATCCTTTGAGCCCTTAATCATCGTTTTGTTGGAACCGGCAAGGTCAGCAGATCCACCGATAAAGTACGGCAGATTCTTTGCGATTCCATTTAATACTTCACCGGAGGAAGCACGGGTTGCAAGAGCCTTTCCTTCACTGTAAACAGGTACATCCTTGTCCCAGCCTTCAGGCAGTTGATTATTTAAAGCCAGCTCTAGCTGTTTGGCCAGTTCAGGATATTCATTTTTATATTGGGCGAATTGGTCATCCCATTCCTTTTCCTTTTTCGCACCATTTTCCACGATTAGATTCTTGAAGTTTTCATAAACTTCCTGCGGCACATGGAAATCTTCCTCGAAAGTCCATTTATAAGCTTCTTTTGTAAGCTTGAGCTCATCAGCGCCAAGAGGTGCACCGTGAACACCGGATGTTCCAGCACGATTTGGGGAACCATAACCGATTGTTGTTCTCACTTCAATCATCGTCGGTCTTTCCAAGTCCGTTCTTGCCTCTTCCAATGCTCTGGCAATTTCCTCAAAATTATTGCCATCCTCGACACGAATGTATTGCCAGCCGTATGAGTCGAAACGCTTTTGGACACTTTCAGAGAACGACTTATCTAAATCTCCATCAAGCGAAATATCATTGGAATCATATAGAACAACCAAGCGTCCCAATTTTAAATGTCCAGCAAGTGATGCAGCCTCTGCAGAAACGCCTTCCATTAAATCTCCGTCGCCACAAATACTGTATGTAAAATGATTTACCAGTTCATATTTTTCCTTGTTATAGACGCTTGCAAGATGGCGCTCAGCCATTGCCATTCCTACCGCCATTGCAATCCCCTGGCCAAGCGGCCCTGTTGTTGCCTCGACACCTTCTGTATGTCGATATTCCGGATGTCCAGGTGTCTTGCTTCCCCATTGACGGAATTGTTTCAGGTCATCCATCGATAGGTTATAGCCCGATAAATGAAGCATACTGTATAACAATGCCGATCCGTGCCCTGCTGATAAGACAAAACGGTCACGGTTAAACCAATGTGGATTTTTCGGATTATGGTTCATGTATCTTGTCCATAATGTATAGGCCATTGGAGCTGCCCCCATCGGCATGCCTGGATGTCCTGAATTTGCTTTCTCGATCATATCGATGGAAAGCGTACGAATCGTCGTTACTGATAATTCATCAATAGAATTAAACATCAATTACATCCTTTCTTGATCTCTAGGATAATAAACACACCATTAATAATATATGTCAATGGTTTTTTATTCAACAATTTGCAACAGAATTAGCTATTAAAAGCACTTTGTTACTTATTTTGACACAGTACATAATTAATATGTAAAAAGGAATACACTTAACTGTATTCCTGATGATTAATGAAGGTTATGCTTCTTTCTATCTTTAATTTTTTTGGGCGTAACATCATTTCCTGCTGGGTCAATGATTTTCGTGTTGGTTAAGGTATCAAGCATCTGAGAACGAAACACGGCTAAGTACTCGCTTCTTAGACTTGTTTGCTCCTTTGCCTCGGCTTCTGTTAATCCTGTTGCTTTTGCTTTTCTAGCCAGTTCATTGATTCTGGCCATTTTTTCTTTGGATAGCATTATGCACATTCCTTTCAAAAAAACTGCCTGCATAAAAAATGATTTTACTAGAAAAATGGTCAACTGGCAAGGCAAATGGTAAGGTATAAGGCACAGAACTAGTGATGAAGCGGATGCATTACTCAACTTCCTCTAATGTCTCTATGTATTCCTGATATCTTCTATGGACTGTGGCTTTAGAAATTTTGTACCCAAAACCTCGTAGGGTTGCTGCGATTTCAGCAAATGTTAAGCCATTTTTTCTTAGTTTATAGATTTCCTCAATTGGTACCTCAATCTTTTCTCTGCCGGAATGCTCGCCAAGATTTTTTAGGTTTTTCTCCGGTTTGTAGCCTTGCTGAATCGCCCGCTTCATGCCGCGTTTAATTTTTACATTATGGAGCTTGCGCTGGTATTCCTCTACCATGCTGACAATTTTCAAAACCATCGAGTCGGATTCGGAAAGCTGCAATTCTCCATTGTGCGAAATGCTATAGAGTTTGATGCCTTCTTTTAAAATGCAATGCAAAATAGCAATTTTGGCATTGCCTCTTCCTAGGCGAGTTTCGTCCTGGATTAATACTGCTTCGACCCGTTCGTCTTTTATTCGTTCAAGCAGCTCAAGGATGCCGTCGCGTTCATAGTCATAGCCGCTGGCTTGTTCTTTTATTATTGTATCCACTTCGAATTGATACTGGGCCGCGAGCTGGGTAAGTTCCTCTTCCTGTCGCTTTAAAGAGGTTTCCTGTGTTTCTTTATTTGTACTGACACGGCAATAGATGATTGCTTTCATGCTTATTCACCCGGTGCGCTTGCAAATTGCGTCAAGGATGGCTCGTTTACGCTGACAGGAATGACAATTTCTTCACCAGGAAAAATCTTTTCATCAACATTTTTGTTATACTTTTTTACCCAATTGACAAATTCTTTGTTCGATAGGGAGTGCATTGAAGCGTATTCCTTGGATAGTCCCCAAAGGGAATCCCCTTCCGACACAGTGACTTTTATGTATTCCTTCTCAACATTAGTGTTTCCTTGGAAGGATATGAAGACTGCGGCTGCACAGCTTAAAATTAATAAAATAATAGCATAAGAGTATTGGTTCCATAATTTTCTCATTACTAAACACCTCTTAGTGGAATGTATGTTCGTTTATTTGTTTTTATTATAATCCGAACGTTTGTTTGTTGTCAACAATTATTCGAACTTATGTTTGTATAAAAAAGGCGAACATGTTATAATAAAGTCAACATTAACCAGGCGAGGTGCATTTTATCATGGTAAAAATATCAAAGCGGCAGCAGGATATCCTTGATTTTATCAAGGGTGAAGTCAAGACCAAAGGCTATCCGCCGTCTGTACGGGAAATTGGCGAAGCTGTTGGACTAGCATCTAGCTCTACTGTTCACGGCCATCTTGCCAGATTGGAAAGCAAAGGCTTGATTAGACGGGATCCAACCAAACCGCGCGCCATTGAAATCTTAGACGCGGATGAAGCATCAAATATTCCGCGTAATATGGTGGTCAATGTACCAATTGTCGGAAAGGTAACTGCCGGCTTGCCGATTACGGCAATTGAAAATATCGAGGAATATTTCCCTCTACCTGAGAGGCTTGTACCTTCCGGCGAACATGTTTTTATGCTCGAGATTATGGGTGAGAGTATGATTGAAGCGGGCATTCTTGATGGTGACTATGTCATTGTCAAACAGCAGCCGTCCGCTAATAACGGCGATATCGTTGTCGCAATGACAGAGGAAGATGAGGCTACTTGTAAGAGATTCTTTAAGGAAAAGGATTATATCCGTTTGCAGCCGGAGAACTCTGCGATGGAACCGATTATTTTAAAGAATGTTTCTATTTTGGGTAAAGTAATTGGGGTTTATCGGCAGATTCATTAATTACAAGAGTTTGAATAAGGTATTCGCGAGGAGTTGAGTCCATTTTCCGTTAAGGGAAATGGGCTTTTTTTACGTATGGTTGGTTTTTTTAATGGAACAGGTAAAAAGAGGATCTTATTTTTAACTTTGGCTTGGTTTTTTGAATGCAACGGGCAAATAGACGCCTTCATTTTTACCGCTGGCTTGGTTTTTCGGGGGCAGCGGGTAAATTGACGGCTTTATTTTTACCGCCGACTTGGTTTTTCGAGCGCAGCGGGTAAATAGACGCCTTCATTTTTACCGCTGACTTCCCTTTTTTGATGCAACGGGAAAATAGACGCCTTCATTTTTACCGCTGGCTTCCCTTTTTTGATGCAAGGGGTAAATACACGCCCTCATTTTTACCGCTGGCTTCCCTTTTTTGATGCAACGGGAAAATAGATGCCCTCATTTTTACCGCTGGCTTGGCTTTTTTTATGGAACGGGCAAATAGACGCCTTTATTTTTACCGCTGACTTCCCTTTTTTGATGCAACGGGAAAATAGATGCCCTCATTTTTACCGCTGGCTTGGCTTTTTTTATGGAACGGGCAAATAGACGCCTTTATTTTTACCGCTGACTTCCCTTTTTTGATGCAACGGGTAAATAAACGCCTTTATTTTTACCGTCTGCTGATTTACCCACGAAAAGTTCACATGACCCCTTCCTACACCGCGACGGATCGACACAACCACCCCAAAACAAAAAGCCCCATCCAGCCCCCACTAAAGGGACGGACAAGGCTCCATTTCTCTCTTTATTAATACATGCTCATATACTGCTCGCGCTCCCATGGATGCACGACGGTGCGGAACATATCCCACTCAATCTCTTTCGCATCAAGGAAGCGTTCGAAGATGTGGTCACCAAGACCATCAACAATCACTTTATTGGCCTTTAACAGGTGTAACGCTTGAGCCAAGGTTGCCGGAAGATCGATGATCCCTTCCTCGGCACGCTCTTCAGTCGACATCACATAGATGTTACGGTCCACTGGTGCAGGTGGAGTCAATTTGTTCTTGATTCCATCGAGGCCTGCCTTCAATAGAACGGCCATTGCCAAATATGGGTTTGCAGACGGGTCAACACTGCGAACCTCAATCCGTGTGCTCATGCCACGTGATGCAGGGATTCGGACAAGCGGTGAACGGTTTTGGGCGGACCAAGCTACATAGCATGGGGCCTCGTAACCAGGAACAAGACGCTTATACGAGTTGACTGTCGGATTTGTTACAGCTGTAAATGATGTTGCGTGTTTCAGGACACCGGCGATAAATTGGCGGGCCGTATCACTCAACTGCAAGTCGCCTGTCGGATCAAAGAAAGTATTTTTTCCTTCATTAAATAATGAAAGGTTCATGTGCATTCCAGAACCAGCAACGCCAAACAATGGTTTAGGCATGAACGTTGCGTGCAAGCCGTGCTTGCGGGCAATTGTTTTTACGACAAGCTTAAAGGTTTGAATTTGGTCACAGGCCGTTAACGCATCTGCATATTTAAAATCAATTTCATGCTGGCCAGGTCCAACCTCATGGTGAGATGCTTCAATTTCAAAGCCCATTTCTTCCAATTCTAGCACGATATCACGGCGGCAGTTTTCGCCAAGGTCAGTCGGCGCGAAATCAAAGTATCCGCCTTTGTCATTCAACTCTAAAGTTGGCTCTCCTTTTTCATCTAATTTAAATAAGAAAAATTCCGGCTCAGGTCCAAGATTAAAATCAGTAAACCCAAGCTCTTCCATTTCCCTTAATACGCGCTTTAGGTTACTGCGCGGATCGCCAGCAAACGGAGTTCCATCCGGATTAGAAATATCGCAAATTAACCGGGCAACCTTGCCTTTTTCCGCTGTCCAAGGGAATACCACCCATGTATCCAAGTCTGGAAATAAGTACATATCCGATTCTTCGATCCGTACGAAACCTTCAATAGAAGAACCATCAAACATCATTTTGTTGTCAAGCGCTTTTTCCAATTGGCTAATTGGGATTTCTACGTTTTTAATCGTTCCGAGAATATCCGTAAACTGCAGCCGGATAAATTTAACATTCTCCTCTTTTGCCATACGTTTAATATCATCTTTTGTAAATCTCGACATTGTAAACCCTCCCGTTTTTTGAAAAAATTAATGGAAAAAGCGCGATAGATCGCCTTGACGCAATGATGACCGATTCTGTCTGCCTGAATGCATTAATTCGTTGCGAAGTAGCTTTCTCAGTTCCTCATCGGTTAACTCCCGCTTCACTTTTTCGATTTGCTGTACTTGTGAAGTTGCATGCTGTTCTTTGACCAAGAAAAGCTGTTTAATGCCAGCCATATTCACCCCTTGATCGATCAAGTCCTTAATTTCCAAAAGCCTGTCGATATCGTTAAGGCTAAATAGACGTCTGTTTCCTTCTGTTCTTGCTGGAGAAATCAATTGGTGCTCTTCATAATATCGGATTTGTCTAGCCGTTAATTCGGTTAACTGCATGACCGTTCCGATCGGAAACAGTGGCATGGAACGGCGAATTTCTTTTCCGCTCACCTGAATTTCTCCTCCTTCTGTTAATTTATATTGCTATTATATTTTAATGTTATAAAAGATGTCAATCTCATGTTAGATAATCTAACATGGATTTTTTTGCATGAAAAAAGAACAGCATTTTTAGCTGCTCTTCGGTATTTCTGCCTAATTAAATTTCGATTAACCCTTTTTCTGCCAGATGGTCCACAGCGAGACAGACCGCCATTTTGACATGAGCATAGGTAAGGCCGCCTTGAACATAAGCCACATACGGTGGGCGAATCGGGCCGTCTGCCGTTAATTCGATGCTCGCCCCTTGAATAAACGTTCCGGCTGCCATTATGACATCATCCTCATAACCAGGCATATAGCTTGGATGAGGTGTGACATAAGAATTAATTGGCGAAGCGAACTGGATCGCCTGGCAGAAAGCCACCATTTTATCGCGGTCGTCAAATTGGACCGATTGGATTAAATCCGTTCGTTTTGCATCCCATTTCGGCGAGGAGTTCATTCCTAATTTTTCAAGCAAGGCCGCGGTGAAAACCGCTCCCTTTAATGCCTGTCCGACAACATGCGGGGCGAGGAAAAAGCCTTGATACATTTCCTGCAGGCTATACAAAGAAGCACCTGCCTCTGCTCCGATTCCAGGAGAGGTCATCCGGTAAGAACACGCTTCGACCCACCGTTTCTTGCCAACGATATATCCTCCGGTTTTGACGATGCCGCCGCCAGGATTTTTTATTAACGACCCTGCCATCAAATCTGCACCGACATGACAAGGCTCGATTTCTTCAACAAATTCTCCGTAGCAATTATCTACAAATACGACAACATCGTGCTTGATTAACTTGACAAAGCGAATCATTTCGCCAATTTCAGCAACCGTAAAGGATGGCCGGACCGCGTAGCCTTTAGAGCGCTGAATCCCAATCATTTTTGTGTTTGGTTTAATTTTCTTGGCGACTGAATCCCAGTCAATCCCACCTTCACTTGTCAACGATACGCTATCATAGGAAATCCCAAATTCCCTCAGTGAACCTACGCCGTTGCCGCGGATTCCGACAATTTCTTCAAGTGTATCATATGGTTTTCCGGTGATATAAAGCAGTTCATCGCCTGGGCGCAGGACACCGAATAAAGCGATAGATATGGCGTGGGTGCCGGAAATAATTTGCGGACGGACCAGGCCGGCCTCGCCGCCAAATACATCGGCGTATACCGCTTCCAGCGTATCCCGCCCAATATCGTCGTATCCGTAGCCGGTTGACGGGATAAAATGCGAGTCGCTAACCCGATGCTTTTGGTAGCTCTGTAGGACCCGGAACTGATTCTTTTCAATTTTTTCGTCGATTCCTTTATGCACTTCCGCGATTTGCTGTTCTACTTCTTTAACGATGTGTTGAAGTTTTTCCCCATTTTTTAGCTGTTGAAACATCTTGCTGTTCTCCTATCTCACATTAAATTTCTGTAATTGTCCGGTGATTTGATGGTCCTCCAATGAATAACCCTTACAACGGTACGCTTGAATGTCTTCATCAAATACCAATTCTCGTAGTATTGTGCCATTTTTCAACTGTGACAACAGTTTTCCTTCAGTCGACGGAACAAGAACTTCATATGGCTTCATCATTCCCATCAAGACTTGTTCAATTTTCAACTTTAATGCCTGCCGGTCATTTTCCTCAAATGCACTAATGAAGACAGTCGGCGTATCGGCAGTTGGCACGAAATCAGTATTCTGGATGTCCCGCTTATTATATACGGTTAACTGCGGAATGTCCTTTACATCAAGGTCCTCCAGCAGTTTATTGACCGTTTTTTCATGCTGAAAGTAATCTTGATTAGACATGTCAACAACGTGCAGCAGCAAATCGGCTTCCTTCACCTCTTCTAGCGTGGAACGAAATGCGGCAATTAACGCTGTCGGCAAATCTTGAATAAACCCGACCGTATCGGTAATTAACGCCAAAAAGCCGCTTGGCAGAATCAATTTACGGGTCATCGGATCGAGTGTTGCAAACAATTGATTTTCCTCATAAGAATCCGCTTCGGACAATCGATTAAACAAGGTTGATTTTCCGGCGTTCGTATAGCCAACGATGGCGACTTGAAACGTTTTGTTTTTCTTGCGACGTTCCCGGTAGCGGTCGCGGTGCTGGACGATGACGGAAAGCTGGCTTTTAATATCATCAATCCGGCGACGAATATGGCGCCGATCGGATTCCAGTTTGGTTTCACCCGGACCTCTTGTTCCAATCCCGGCACCCAACCTTGATAGGGCTGTTCCCTGGCCGGCAAGGCGTGGCAATATGTACTGCAACTGGGCCAGTTCAACCTGAAGCTTTCCTTCTTTCGAACGGGCACGTTGGGCAAATATATCCAAAATGAGCTGTGTTCGGTCGATGATTAGCGCATTGATTCCCGAAGAAAGATTCCGTTTCTGACTCGGTGACAATTCATCATTAAAGATGACCAGGTCTGCCTCCAGTTCTTCAACGAGCGCCTGCAATTCTTCGACTTTTCCTTTTCCGATATAGGTTGCCGGGTGGATACGCTCGCGCTTTTGAACGAGTGAAGCCAGAACTTCTCCTTGAGCTGTTTCCGTTAGTGATTCCAGTTCATCCATAGAATATTGGAACCGTAAATCGTCATCATCGGTCTGACAGCCGACTAACACAACTTTTTCCTTTGTTTCTCTTTGTTCCAAAAGACATCCTTCCCTTCCGGAATACTCTATTTCTCATCTTAACAAAAAACATCCTGATACACTATTTTTCCCATAAAAAACTTATTGTAATTTCCTGGTTGTAAACTGCCTTCACGGAGACTCGGGACGCACTAAAAAATCGGCGGTCTATAGCGAACCGCCGATTTTTTCTTGTCTAGCTCCAGCGCCTAGCCCCTCGAGGTCTTAAGCCGTCCCCCTCCGGAGGGCAGGCCCGTCCTACGGGTTACGTCTTAAGCTTGTCGGGGCTGGTCAAGGCGCTTCCGCTTTTCTAATTATCTTCTTCAAACACCAAGTCATTGCTGCGAATCGTCATTAAATCATGACGGTCATAATTGTTAAGCATAAGCAGCCGCATTGCTTGGGCGCGAATCGATTTTTCGATGATGTTCCGTACATACCGACCGTTTGAAAAACTGTTCGGGGTTAACGCAGACTTTACCCAAATTAAATGGTCCCTAATCTTCTTTTCAGCCTCATGACTCAAGGTGTACTCTCGCTCTTTCAGCATTCTGGCCCCAATCTCCATGAGCTGATGAATGTCGTAATCTGGAAAATCAATCACCAACGGAAACCGGGAATGCAATCCAGGATTCAATGATAAAAAATAGTCCATCTCCCGAGAATAACCGGCGAGAATCAGGATAAACTCGTGCTGCTTATCCTCCATATGCTTAACCAGCGTGTCGATGGCCTCCTTGCCAAAATCCTTTTCCCCGCCGCGACCGAGTGAATAGGCCTCATCAATAAACAAGATTCCGCCCTGTGCCTTCTTGATTAAATCCCTCGTTTTCTGAGCTGTATGGCCAATATATTCACCGACGAGGTCGGCACGCTCCGCCTCAATCAGGTGGCCTTTGGAAAGGACGTTCATCTTTTGAAAAAGCTTGCCGATCAGCCTCGCAACCGTTGTTTTTCCGGTTCCTGGATTGCCTTTAAACATCATATGGAGCGCTTGCTTTTTCGCCTTAAGTCCCATTTCCTCGCGTTTTTTATTCACATAAATCCAAGCATATATTTCTTTAATGGTTCGCTTCATTTCTTCCATACCAACCAAAGCCCCGAGCTCGTCTTCGATTTCCTTTAGCGCCGAATGCTCAGGGGGAATCACCTTTGGAGCAACTTGGAAGTCGGGTAACTCTTTTGTTACGTTTTTTCTCTTCTGGGAGTTGAGAACAACCCTAATTTGACCGTTGCTTTTCATGCGATTATGTTGGTCCAAAGCTTTCACCTCTCATTTTGCAGCGTCAGGTCATTTGTGGGAATGTACAAATGTTTCAAGAAAAGCATAATGCTTCATTTTATATGTATTCACTGCCTTGGAATTTCATTAAAAAGATTTCCTGAAAATAAAAAAGAGCCCTAAAATCATGGGCTCAAGTTTGTCGCATTTTATTGATTGTCAAGATCAAGCTGGACGTATTTTAACGGTGCAAAAGTGGAAATGGCATGCTTATACACTAATTGCTGTTTCCCCTCTGATTCAAATAACACGGTAAAATTATCAAAGCCTTTAATTTGGCCTCTTAATTGGAATCCGTTCAGCAGGAATACGGTTACATGAGTGTTATCTTTCCGGCACTGGTTTAAAAATTGATCTTGAATGTTAATCGACGTTTTCATGATAAATATCCTCCTCTTTTATCTCTACTAATATGTATTCGATTTTACTCCAAGCTTTCCTTCAACATATTGTGAAATTTCCTTTATTTTTTGAGAAAAATTGTTCACATCTGTTACATCAAACCATTTTACCTTCATTTTGTTACGAAACCAAGTTAATTGTCTCTTCGCATAGCGCCTGGAGTTTTGCTTCAGAGTCTCAATCGCCTGTTCAAAGGGAATATCACCATCCAAATATTGATAAATTTCTTTGTATCCAATGGCCTGAATCGATTGGCACTCGCGCAAGCCCCGGTTGTACAAGGATTTCACCTCACCCAAAAGACCTTCGTTTACCATTATATCAACCCGGGCATTAATTCGCTCGTACAACAGCTCCCTGTCCATGGTTAATCCGATAATCGCGGTATCGTACAAAAGGTCTGGCTGCTGTGCATTTTGATACTCGTGACGGGTTTTTCCTGTAAGATAGTAGATTTCAAGGGCACGGATCACCCTGCGGCTATTGTTGGGATGGATTTGTTCGGCGCTTTCCGGATCAATTTCCTGCAGCTCTTTGTACAATGCATCATGGCCGATTTCCTTTAGCCGTTCTTCAAGCTTGTGACGGAGCTCTTCATCACCAGGCACATCGGAAAATTGATAATCATAAATGACAGATTGAATATAAAGTCCAGTCCCGCCCACAATGATGGGAAGTTTTCCGTTTTTGGCAGTCTCCGTTATTTTATCACGAACCAGTGACTGAAATTCAGCCACGGAAAAATTTTCATTAGGTTCCTTGATATCAATTAAATAATGGGGAATCCCTTCCATCTCTTCCTCTTTGATTTTCGCCGTCCCAATGTCCATTCCCCGGTAAATCTGCATCGAATCCCCGCTGATGATTTCACCGTTAAATTTTTTGGCCATTTCAATGCTCAGTTTCGTTTTTCCAACCGCGGTTGGTCCGATGATGACTAATAATTTTTGTTTTGCATCCAATCTTTTCACACTGCCTTGTCGCTTTTTCCTGTGAAATTTTGACTTTCACACCTTTATCGTAACACAAATTTAAAAAGCAGTTGAACATCAAATAAGTATAGTCAAAAAATATCTTTTATATGCGTTTCAAATTTATTTCAAATGAAAGAATTTTTTTCCTCATTCATTACAAATCGATAACGGTTCATTTACAAAGCGCTTTCCACCCCCAAAATCATGTTAGGCTTATACGTAAAGTATTTTGTAAATACAACTCGCAATTTGTTGTAGTTTGACGAAATTCATGAAACTAGGTGATGAAAAATGTTACAAACATTTGATATGGGAATAGATTTAGGAACAGCCAATACATTGGTTTACAGCAAAAATAAAGGAATTGCTCTGAATGAGCCATCAGTTGTCGCGATTGACACAGTAACGAAAAAGATCGTGGCAGTTGGAACCGAGGCTAAGGAAATGCTCGGAAAAACACCTGAAAAAATAATTGCAATCCGCCCGCTTAAGGATGGGGTCATTGCCGATTTTGACCTTACCACTGAGATGCTGAAGGAAATCATGCGCAAAGCATCGAAGAAAATTGGGTTTGCAATGCGCAAGCCGAATGTCGCGGTTTGTATTCCTGCCGGGTCGACAAGTGTGGAACGGAGAGCGATTCAGGATGCAGTCAGAAACGCCGGTGCTAAAAAAATAAGTTTAATTGAAGAGCCTGTGGCAGCAGCGATTGGTGCTGGCCTTCCTGTCGATGAACCGGTAGCGAATGTTGTCGTTGACATCGGCGGCGGCAACACCGAGGTGGCGATCATTTCGTTCGGAGGCGTGGTTGCCTATCATTCTATTAAAGTGGGCGGCGACCGGTTGGATGATGATATTATCCAATACGTCCGCAAGGAATACAATGTGTTGATTGGCGAACGGACTGCCGAGAATATTAAAATGGAAATCGGTTATGCCTTGATAGACCACGAGGAACTGTTTATGGATGTCCGCGGACGAGATCTCGTGTCCGGCCTGCCAAAAACGGTGAAACTATCATCCTATGAAATTCGCAATGCTTTAAAAGAGCCATTATTGCATATCCTGGAGGCCATTCGCGCCACTCTCGAGGACTGCCCTGCCGAGCTGAGCGGTGATATCGTGGACCGCGGCGTAATTTTGACTGGCGGCGGTTCCCTATTGAAGGGAATGGAAGAATGGTTGAGCAAGGAGATTGTGGTTCCGGTCCAGTTGGCGCAAAGCCCGCTCGAATCCGTGGTGGTCGGTACCGGGATGGCCTTGCAGTATTTGAACAAGGTGCATGCTGTGGTGAAGTAAGGGGTTGTATTTTTTTACCGTTGGGTTCGAGAATTCTTGGTGGCGGGAAGAATAACGGCTTTATTTTTACCGTGCCCCCCAAAAATTCCTGCTGGTGGGAAGAATGACGGCTTTATTTTTACCGTGTCCGTCGGAAATTCTTGCCCCCGGGAAGAATGAGGGGTTTATTTTTACCGTGACCTTCCAAAATTCTTGCTCGCGGGAAGAATGACGGCTTTATTTTTACCGTGAACTTCGGTAATTCTTGCCCGCGGGAAGAATAACGGCTTTATTTTTACCGTGAACTTCTGATATTCTTGCTCGCGGGAAGAATGACGGCTTTATTTTTACCGTGAACTTCTGATAGATTAAGTCTATATAATTGTGTAAAAAGAAAGGTCATCAATCATGATCCGTGTTAAAATGTTTTTTTCGACCAAGAAAATCNCTAACACCATTTATTAATAAATTTATTAATTGGTTGAAAAACATTATTGACACTTTTACACAAAAGAATGGACTTGACTCCTGATATTCTTGCTCGCGGGAAGAATGACGGCTTTATTTTTACCGTGAACTTCGGAAATTCTTGCTGGCAGGAAGAATGAGGGATTTATTTTTACCGTTCCCTTCGGAAATTCCTGCTGGCGGGAAGAATGACGGCTTTATTCTTACCGTGCCCCCAAAATACTTGCTAGCAGAAAGAATGAAAGCAATATTTTTACCATGACCTACCAAAATTCTTCCTTGCGGGAAGAAACATATGATAACATGCATATCAATTTGCACCGTATTTGCGGTGCTTTTTTAAATTTTAAAAATAGCCCAAGCTAATATGAACTTAGGCTACATATGGTTTAAATTTAGGAAGGACTAAAGCCACTTTAGGTAATTAAAAATAACCAAAACCATTTTAGTTGTTTTTTGATTCTTTTAACTTTAATCCGTTAGCAACAATTCCAATGAATCCTGTGATTATGAATACATATGCTACGAATAGAGGCGTTGAGGAAAGCGACTCATTGAATATTCTAAGTAAACCAGCAGCAAAAACAAAAAAACTACCTATAAGTGCAATAATTCTATTCTTCAATTTTAAACCTCCCAACAAAACTAATTATTCTTTATCTTTAATGTTAACACATTTATTTGTTTGGTTGACATTAGTTTTTAACAAAAATGTAATAAAAATCGCATCGATACAGCAGCTATTGCACCCTTACAAATTGGGGTGGATTTTCCTATACAAATTTTATTTATCTCTTTACATCAATAAAAAATGAGTGCCAAATTCACATTCACAATTTGGCACTCATTTTAAGTTTCATGTTTAATGTTTAGGATAGGTAACGGAACCCGTTATCGAATGAGAATGCGCTTTTCCCCTTTACATAACCCTCTTAAACATCTTTTCCATTTCATAAATCGAGTAATGCACAATGATCGGTCTGCCATGTGGGCAGGTGAACGGGTCGGACGCTTTTCGCAAATCGTCGAGCAAGGCCTGTATTTCATCAGTCCGCAGATGGCGATTGGCCTTGATCGACGCTTTGCAGCTCATCATAATCGCGGCTTCCTCGCGCAATTTTTTAATATCGACTCTCTTCATCGCCAGCAACTGCTCGATCATATCTTCGATGATTTGCTTTTCCTCACCCTTCGGAAACCACGCTGGGTGCGACCGGACTATGAAACTGTTGAGCCCAAACTCCTCCAAAAATACCCCGACTTCTTCAAGCTCATGAATATTTTCCGAGATTTTTATATAATCATCAGTCGAATATTCAAAGGTCAACGGCATTAACATCTCCTGAAGCTCAGAAGCAACCTGTCCCACTTTTTCGCGAAAGTACTCATATTTCAACCGTTCCTGGGCGGCGTGCTGGTCTATGATATATAGGCCATTTTCATTCTGGGCGAAAATATACGTTCCGTGCATTTGCCCAATTGGATACATCCGGGGCACCCGGCTTTCGGATGAAGTATCACCAGCTTCAACAGAAGCCGTTACCTCAGGAATTTCAACCTGCTCTTCAAATTTTTCTACCGCAACTTGAAATGGATTGGCAGCCATCCAGTTTTGAGGTTCATGAACCTCTTCCACAACTCTAGGTTCTGGTTTCTGCATAAATTCTTGTACCAAAGGGATCTTCGGCGATGGATTTTCCACAAAAACAGGTCTAGGTACCGTCCCCTCATCAAGCGCCAAAGCAGTCTGCTCTGTTTTCGGCTGGTCCTTTTTCGCCACTTGAGTGTAAGCTGTCGGAATCAGCACCTTTGTCTTAAATGCATCCTTGATAATCGTCGTAACCAATTCATTCAGTTCCGCTTCCTTACTAAAGCGAACCTCCATTTTCGACGGGTGCACATTGACATCCACCAGCAGCGGGTCCATCTCAATGTTCACCAGTACAATGGGGAACCGACCGATTGGCAGCAATGTATGGTAGCCCTCCTGAATCGCCTTTGCCAATGGATAGTTTTTAATAAAGCGCCCGTTTATCATTGTGGAAATGTAGTTTCGTGACGCTCTCGTCACCTCAGGCATGGAGGCAAATCCACTCACCTTATAGTCAAGTGAACTCCCCGATATCGGTACCAATTGTTTCGCAATGCTCATCCCGTAAATAGAAGCTAGTACCTGTCTAACATCCCCGTTACCGTTAGTTTGCAGCAGTTTCCGGTCATTATGGATCAAGCGGAAGGCAACCTCCGGATGTGACAATGCGAGCCTGTTGACGACATCGGTAATATTCCCAAGTTCGGTGTGAATCGTTTTCATATACTTCAATCGAGCGGGCGTATTGAAAAATAAATCGGTAATCGTAATATCAGTCCCGCGGCGCGACGATGCTTTTTCAAAAATCTCCACCTTGCCGCCTTCGATGACAACCCGGTTGCCGGCACCCTCGCCGGTGGAAGTTTTCAGTTCCAATCTGGACACAGAGGCGATACTCGGCAGGGCCTCACCGCGGAATCCGAGGGTCCGAATCCGGAATAGGTCGTTTTCATTTTTAATTTTTGAAGTGGCGTGGCGTTGGAAGGCCAGCAACACATCGTCTTCATCAATCCCATTCCCGTTGTCGGTGATGCGGATTTTCGCCAGTCCGGCTTC
>NZ_LMTJ01000012.1:46911-135603 GCF_001510715.1 Bacillus sp. FJAT-29814 | reverse complement strand
CTTCTCCCGCCGCTATTTTATTTGATAGGGCATCGTCCAACTGGATAATCTTGCCCATGCCAATCGCCTCCTTTTTAAAAAATTACTTCAACTTTTTCTGTAGCTCATAGAGCAAATTAATCGCCTGCAGCGGCGTTATATCCAATAAATCCAGGTCACGCATTTTTTCCAGAACCTTCTTTTCTTTCGATGAAAGCTCAGGCTTTTTCGTTTCCGTCGGTTCATCAAAGAAGGAAAGCTGGGCAGGCTGTTCACGGACAGGCTCCTCTTTTTTCACAACAACGGTTTGAGGATCTGATTCTTCCCTTTTGACAGCGACGGTTTGTGTATCAGATTGTTCAAATTCCAGTAAAATCTCTTTAGCACGCGAGATTAATTCAGCCGGCAGTTCCGCCAGCTGGGCCACATGGATTCCGTAACTTTTGTCGGCCGGGCCTTCCTTTATTTTATGAAGAAAAACAACCTTGCCGTTATGTTCAATCGCACTGACATGGATGTTTTTTAATTTCGACAGTTCCTCATCCAGCACTGTTAGTTCGTGATAGTGGGTTGAAAATAGTGTTTTCGCCCCGATCCGGTTGTGGATGTATTCAATGATCGCCTGGGCCAGGGCCATTCCGTCATAAGTGGACGTACCGCGGCCGATTTCATCAAATAGAATCAAGCTGTTTTGCGTCGCATTGGCAATGGCGTTCTTGGCTTCAAGCATCTCGACCATAAAGGTACTCTGACCTGATATCAAATCATCCGCAGCCCCGATTCTAGTGAACACCTGGTCAAAAATTGGCAGCACCGCTTCCGATGCCGGGACATAGCAGCCGATTTGCGCCAAAATGGCGGTCAAGGCAATTTGCCGCATGTACGTACTTTTACCGGACATATTCGGTCCTGTGATGAGCAGCACCTCGCGGTCGGTATCCATGATGCAATCATTTGGAACGTACTCCTGGGCATTCAACACCTTTTCAACGACCGGATGGCGTCCGTCCTTCACGATAACACGGCGTTCCTCAGAAAATTGCGGTCTCACATAGCGGCGCTCTTCGCTTACCTTGGCGAAGCATTGTAGAACATCAAGCTCGCTGACAGTTTTCGCTAACGCCTGCAAGCGCGGGATATATTCTTTAATGGTCTCGCGAATTTCCGTGAATAATTCATATTCGAGCTCGCCAATTTTCTCTTCCGCTTGTAAAATTAACGCTTCTTTTTCCTTTAGTTCAGGCGTAATAAAGCGTTCCGCATTCGTTAATGTCTGCTTGCGCTCATATTGCCCTTCTTTCAATAAATGTAGGTTTGCTCTGGTGACTTCAATATAGTAACCAAACACGCGGTTGTAGCCGATCTTCAGCGATTTAATCCCGGTTTTTTCCCGCTCCGCCCGTTCAAGCTGGGCAATCCATGTCTTGCCGTTCCGGCTGGCATCCCGATATTGATCCAATTGGGCATTGTAGCCGTCGCGGATGATATTCCCTTCCTTTAACGACAGTGGCGGATTTTCAACAATTGCCTGCTCCAATAAATCAGTGACATCTTCACATGGATCCATTTTTTCAGCCATGTCAGTCATATCCATCGAAAGTAGAATTTCTTTTAAAAATGGTACCTGCATGAGTGAACGGTTTAGCTGCACCAAATCACGGGCGTTCACATTTCCAAAAGCTACCCTACCGGCCAAGCGTTCCAAGTCATAAACTTCTTTCAGTTTTTCCCTTAGGTCCTGCCTCTCAAAATAATGGTTCATTAAAATTCCAACGAGATGATGGCGGTTTTCGATTTCGTCACGATTGATCAGTGGCCGATCAATCCAATGCTTTAACATCCTGCCGCCCATCGCCGTCATCGTTTCATCCAAAAGCCAAAGCAAAGAACCTTTCTTCCCTTTTGAGCGGATGGTTTCAGTCAATTCAAGATTGCGCTTTGAATAATAATCAATTTTCATAAATTGGTGGATTTGATAGGTAGTTACCGGCTGAAGGTGATCAAGACTTCTCTTTTGCGAACGGTATAAATAATGGAATAACCGTGCTACAGTTATCTTTAACTTATCTTGATTCAAATCTTCTAGCAGCTGGGAAAAATTGATTTCTACTGAACTATTATCCTCAAACGAAATCGCGAGCACGTCACGTTCGCGCATTTTCTTCTGCAGTTCACCATCGAAATCACTGGCAATAACCACTTCTTTGGCACCGAGAACGGCCAGCTCATTTAATACTTCATCAAAATTCGTCAGCAAGGTTACTTTGCTTTCACCAGTTGAAATATCGTTATAAGCCAAACCAAAGGACTTATCATCAAAGGCTGTAACCGAGGCGATATAGTTGTTTTCTTTATCGGTTAACCCTTTGCCATCCATCACTGTTCCAGGGGTGATCAATTGAATGACTTCCCGGCGGACAACCCCTTTTGCCTGTTTCGGATCCTCGGTTTGTTCGCAAATAGCGACCTTGTAGCCTTTTGCAATTAATTGTTCAATATAGTTCGCCGCTGAATGGTAAGGAACACCGCACATCGGAATCCGTTCCTCGGTTCCACCCTCACGACCTGTTAAGGTAATTTCCAATTCCTGAGATGCTTTAATAGCATCCTCGAAAAACATTTCGTAAAAATCCCCTAAGCGAAAAAATAAAAAGGCATCTTGATAGTCTGCCTTGACTGCTAAATATTGCTGTATCATCGGCGTATAACCAGCCATAATTTCCTCCAACATTCTTGTTTGTTTCGAGTATCTTCGACAATCAATTATATCACAAATTCAGGTTATTTTTTTAGGAAGAAAAATCTTTCCACTAGTTTGAGGTTCCAAAAAATAAAAGTGCAACGGAGATAACTCCGCTGCACCTTTACAAACTAGCTGCTTATTATTTTGTAAATTTTACATTTAATGTGATGAATCCATCTACCTTTTCAACGATATGATCAAATTGAATGCCAGTCTCCGTACTCTTTTTCGACCACTGGTATAATGATGTCGTGTTTGGTGCCACATTCCCTTTGGCACTAATAGATGTGACATTATTTTTACCTGGGAATACGTCTCCGGCATCACCGTCGTTCAGGTACCGCTCCATGTCATATTGTCCGTCTGCCTGCATGACACTAACTGCGTAATGCCGTTCCCCATTGTCAGGATTGATTGGAACTTGCGCCTGCCCTAGATGATTAAAATCCCAGTTCTGCGCTTCATTTGGCCGCCAGAAGCTGCGAGATAGGATATCCTCGACTACATGGTAAACCACTAATCCATGAAGCGCGTTTCCATCCATATTAGATTCCAACCCGGCGTCAAAGCCCTTCTGTTGACGGTTTTCCAACAAGAAATATTCTCGGCCGTTTGAGCCTGGCACAATCACTTTATAAATATCAGGGTACTGTTCAACCGGACGAAGCGTTAAAGAAGTACTCTTCGTTACATCCTTCGGTGCAGCAAATCCTAAATAGGTTTTTGACCATGCATCAGGGTGTACCGGTGAATTCCCGGAATAGTTACGGTTCTGCATATCACGACCATAGGAACCACCCGCCATTAAGCTGTACATGCCCACACCTTCCGAATCATATCCATAGTCATATAAATCAGGAAGACCAAGGACATGGGCAAACTCATGGGCGAATACACCAACACTTGGCGGTGATGGCGGCCTGCCGGTATAATCTTCTGGAACTAGTTCAGGATAGGCAACCTTTAAATAACCTGTAAGATCCTGTCCGACTTCAGGGACAATATTGTAGGTATCGACGGCGACACCGTCAACTACTGTGTGCTCCAATGTGGCTTCATCAGGTGGTGTGCCTGTTTTATAGTAATCTCCATAATAGCTCGCACTGGTAATATCCCATTTATGGGACCAGATAAGGCTTGGGTCCGTGCTGAATTCTGCACCTGTTCCACGGTGGATAATGAGAATATTTGGCACGATTTTGTCAATCTTGTTCCCATCTTTTTCAAATGAAGTGGCATCACCATGTAGCCAGAAATCGCCTGGCTTGGCTGGAACAGCATATTCTGAGAAATCAACATCCTTTGAGGCAAGTTCAATTGCATCTTTTACAAGTTCACCGATATGGGCATCGCCATTGTCGTTATAGTAACCCTTATCTTGCCCTAAATAGTGGTCATATGATTTTGGCAGAGTATACCACCCGACCACATCGATATCCATATTGAACTTGCCGTAGCTGACTTCGTTAAAATAATTTTTCATCGTTCTGTTTGTTGAGGCTGGTTTTCCGTTAAAGGTTGCAAGATTCTTAAACATATCCATTTCATAAGGATTATAGGTGTCTTTATTCATAAGGTCATCGAAATAATGGTGTGGTATTTGTGGATAGTTTACTCCCGGAACTTCACTAACCTTTCCTTCAGGTACCGGAAAATCCACAACAATGGCAATTCCTTTTTTCATTAACTCTTCTGGTTTTTTCGGTTGAAGCTTTTCGGATTGCTGCGGCTTTATGTAGGACTTACCATTCGAGGTCTTCAATTCCTTTCCTTTAATGGCACCGCCTTTTGCTTTCACTTCCCTGGTTAAATCAGGGTCTACCTTGTGATAGTCTGGAAGATGGGGGGAAAATGTGCTCTTCGGTTGTGGATTGGTTTTTGCAAGTGCTGGTACAACTGAGACTAAAACCAATGCCAAAATAAGCCCCATGGAAAATATTTTTTTCATTACCTTACCCCTTCCTAATTAATATTTTTTGATAGTAATATTTTACTATCTAGTCTCATTTTAAAGGTAGTTATCGGAATATTTTGTCAATAACTCTTGTAAAAATACCACTATTTATGCAAGATGATGTAGATAAAAGACCCTTTTTGCACACCAATTTTGCCAAACAAAAATAAGTATCAAATTGGCACGATTTTTTTGATTTTCCATCCTATTATTCCGCTTTCTCCCATTTCGATTTTTCTTGCAGCAAGTTTAATTTTGTCTTATTTTGTAAGAGTTTGCCTAACGATTAGTCCTTTTTCTATAAAAACAAAAGCATCATAATAGAAGTGATAATATTCTTTTCAGTCATAAGAGGTGAGACAAGGTGGCGTGGTTTGGCGGCAACTATAAAGAATTTGATTTTGAAATGTTTTCGGTCAGCCATTTTGTGATTATTGCCCTTCTCTTCATTATTTCGGCAGGGATATTTTTGAATAAGGAAAAATTAAAACGGGGTAACTGGAGAAAGGTTGAAATCGGAACTGCCCTCAGCTTGATCATCTTCGAAGCATTGTATCATATTTGGATGATGGTAAACGGCAATTGGAAGGTAAGTCATGCCATCCCCCTGGAATTATGCAGCATCAGCCTGTTCCTGACTGTTTTCTTGTTGCTTACAAAGAAAAAAATCATTTACGAAATATTGTTATTCACTGCGTTATTGGGAGCATCTCAAGCAATTTTTACTCCCTTATTAAACTTTGAATTTCCCCATTTCCGGTTTTTTCATTTCTTTTACACGCATTTGATGATGATCTGGACAGTCTTGTATTTTACTTGGGTGAAGGGGTACCACCCGACGATTTGGTCGGTGGTAAAACTGTTTGTTTTCTTAAATATCATGATGCCATTCATCATGTTAATCAACAAACTGGTGGATGGAAATTATATGTTTTTAAACCATAAACCAAAATCGCCGAGCTTATTAGATGTATTGGGGCCTTACCCTTATTACATTGTCTCAATGGAAGGGCTGGTTGTTTCACTAAGCTTTCTTGTTTGGTTAATTTTTCGGGAAAAAGATGAGATTAAACGAGGCATTACGGTTCAGTAACAGGAAGTTATTATTGACCTTTTTTGAATATCTGAGTATAATAATATACGTTCCAAATAAACGTGTCCTAGTAGCTCAGTAGGATAGAGCAACAGTTTCCTAAACTGTAGGTCGGAGGTTCGAATCCTCTCTGGGACGTAACCAAAACCCTTGTAAAATCAAGGGTTTATTTTATTTTTTCGATTCATATATCTACTCCATTTCAACAATTCGGGGCGGATTGGGGCAGGATTTTTATACTGCACTACAAATCTGCTTCAGGACCTCCATAATAAGTGAGGAAACTTGGATTAAAATGTACCCAAGAAAAAAGATGAATCTCCAAGCGCTTAGAGATTAAAAAAGCTCTGTCAGCTGGCAGAACTATTTTTATGTTGATCAATGATTTGAATTGTTCTTGGTTTCTTTTGCTGCCAATCAATTTGTCCCCTTTCCTGAAGTTTGTTTAAATACTTTAGGACCGTACTTGTGGAAGTAACACTTGCCTTCTTTGAATCTCGCGGATCATAGGTGAATAGTTATACTTTTTCCAGTACGTCTTGATGATGTTTAGTATCTCTTCCTCGCGTTTGCGAGTTCTTTCCGCTACTGGTATTCCAAGTTCTCCATAATATATAAAACATTTGCCCCTTTCCTATATTTCGACCGGATTGGTCCAATCGACAAAATGTTTACAAGCTTAAAAACACGCTGTTTATGACTTAAAGTACAATAAGCACTGAATGTACCAGTGGAAATCTGGAGGACTTTTATTCTTCTCTAAGAAATTTCACCCTTTTCCGACAGGTAAATCATTTCAAGCAATTCCCCAGTGGCTTGAGCCCTTTTAGCAATAAATTTATTGATTAACAACCCCGAAACTGAATGTTTGTTCCCACCTTGTCAGAACATGCGTTCTATGTAAAGTTATCTAAAGGTTTTACAAAAAATGCTTAATATGCCTATATGTTTTGTCATTATATTTCAGCTAAAAATTGCTAAGTCCCAACTCATTAGGAGATGGGGTTATTTTTTTTGAATCTATTTGATAATTCCAAATTATAGTATAAGAATGGTATGATTATACTAGTTTGGTAAATTAAGGGGGTTTCATCCGTGAGGAAGATTTTTGTAATTGTAGGATTTTTACTCGTAGCTTTCGTCAGTGGATCAATCGGAAAAGTAACTAATGTTGATGCTGTAAGTAAAGTTCAATTAGAGGAAATGGTACAAAAACAACAAATAACAATTGATATTTTAACTGCACAACTAACCGAAGTAAATAAACAACTATCTGATACAACAAAAAGACTTGAAGCATTAGAAAGTAAAGATAGTAGTACAGATGGATTTGAGGCAAGATTAACAAAAGTAGAAAATATCATCGGTGAATGGGATACAGAATTGTCAGTAATCCAATATCTCAATGACCTCGATCTCAGATTTAATAAGAGAATATTAGCATTAGAAAAACTTAGCGGGATAGATGATGAATCCATACAAAGAATATTAAACAGTATTCCCCAAGCAATTTCGTCTTCAATCAAGCGGACGATTGAAGATGACATACGATTTTGTTATTCTTGTACCTTCCCAATACAAAAAGAAAAAATAATGATTTACAATATAGGTTCATTTAATTTTAACATTTTAGACTATATTACTGTCGAAGAAATAAAGGAAATTGCATTGGCTACTTATAATCAGCAAAAATCTGATAAAATAAATTATCAATACCTTTCTATACAATTAAACGTACCATTAAACCAGACTCCTGTAACAATTGATATTCCATTACAATAAAAATTTGTATTATTAAAAGCCCAACTCGATTGAGTTGGGTTTATTTTTTGAAAATCTCAAAACAAATCCTAAAAATCTATTGTGAAATACAATGTATGACAGCTATTATTTCTTATATAAGCATATAGTACAAGTCTTATAAGGAGAGATAAAGTATCTATGTCAAGTAAAATAAAGGTTTTTAACAATAGTAATTGGGAGTAAAACATTTGCAATACTATCCCAAGCAATTTGAACAACATTCTTTACTACTCCAAATACTGTTTCAAAAATGGATTGAATTTGGGGCATTATACTTTGAACATATTGAAATACACTAGTCAATATCGGTAATAGATTTTCTTTAAAGAATCCCCATGCTTATGAAACCACTAAGACAATGTGTTAAAGACAGATTCCACTGTACTTTTTATGGTTGGCATATTTCCGGCAATTCAATTGTATAAACTTAAAAATATCGGTAAAAGAATTACTATGATGAAATTCCAAACTGTAGTTACCACTGGTACAATAGCATTAAAAACAGTTTCAAATACTGATTAAAAAATACACCCGAATTATCGAGTGCCTTAACAATAAGGAACTAAAATAATCTATACAGATCCTTTATAACTGCATTATAATCAGGTTTCCAATCTTCATTGGAATCTTCAACACTTTTAAAAAGCAATTCATTACCATTGTCAAATGAAATCTTTAACTCATGTTCACTATATTCATACTGAGGAAGAATCAACATTTTATTTACAACCTTACAATAAAATTGTTTAATTTGGATTTTTGAATTCTCATCCATTGTTACTTCAAGATAACCATTTTTTAAGAAAAATAACAATTCAGTTTGTTTATCATTAAAAATATTTCTAGGATAAAAAAACTTAAACTCATCTTCCTTATAATAATTCTTAAGATGATTAATAACTGATGAATAGAGCCGGAAATTATTAAACTCCCTATTCTGTACATATTTTATAAATTCATCTAACGCTAATCCCATTATTATCACCTCCCTAGTACAAGCATACTACAAACACTTGTTCTATGGAAGAATTATGTAATTAAATGTTATTATTTAATAGAAAGAGAGGTGAATATTATGTCATATGTTACTCAAGATGGAAATTATTTAAAATCCAACCAAGACTTTGAAGCACATTTAACTCTTGAAATTCCTATTGATGTTGAAGAACTTGAATCAGACGGTGTACTTACAACTGGTTTGATACAAGAGTTTAATAATCAATATGTGAAAGTAAATGATCACTATTTTAATCGTGAAACTCAAATATTTGTATCTAGACCTTTCTATAAATAACCAACCAGACACTTCTCAAAAGAGGGAGTATCTGATTTTTTCCACACAACGAAAAAGCCCCTAACAATTTAATGTGAAGGGACTTAATCAATAGTTATTTGGTAAAACAAAGTAATTAATTAAACATCGTTATTAGGTAAAACTTAGTAATTGAGGAAACTTTTTATCAATTCACTATTTAACTCTTATATGATCGTAATGATATTTAATATATTTTTTCATTTCTACAGTCATTTCAATTCGAAAAGGCCTTTGGATATTCATGAAAATTTTTGTAGTATCATCAAGCTGGCTACTTAAAACTAGTTGGCCGTCTTCATCAAATGAAATATAACCTTTATCAAATAATGCATCGTGATTTGGGCATAAAAGTAATCCATTGTTTACATCTAACCGCTCGGCATTATTAGATTTACTCCATGGTTTAATATGACTGCCGATTAAAAAGTTTCTATCTGCAACTCCACAAATCGCACATTTACATTCTCTTTTAAGTAATTTTTCTTTAAATGTCGATTGGCCAATTCTTGATTTAATGACCTGTTCTTTTTCCGTATTAGAAATGGAATTCTGCTGTCCTAATTCATTCTCTAGGTGATCAATTTCATTAATCCAACCATTATCCGCGATTTTAGTTAATGGAAATACCCACACGTTTCTCATATTTCCTTTAATATCTGTTTGTCTATCAATATACGGTTCACCTGCTAATTCTACTTCACCACGATAGGTATATTGTCGTTTCTTCAAAACTTCAAAGAAATGAACGGCAACACCATTTGTTTTCGACTCCGCCAACGTTTTATTTTGCGATGTTAATTCTTGATCTCCTACTTGCCCCATACCAGTATAATGATAAATACCGTTTGTCTGTTTGTCTTGGTATATATTTGTACGATCTGAAATTAAGACGAGCGTATTTGTTGTATGTGATCTCCTCATCCCACCCTGTGGAGCACATTTGAAAATTTCACACAAATGCTGATTGTCGATTACACTATTAAGTTTTAAATCCTCTATTTTCATCAAAAATACCTCGCAACATCTTTAAAATATTTATCCAATATAAAGTATAATATTAACAGTTAGGTATTTCATCCTATAAAATTATTTTCAGACTAAAAGAGGTGTTAGAATTGAATTATGGCTGGGCTGGATCGATCCAACAGTTTTTACAATTAAATTTAAACCGATTCATCGATCCTCTTCGATTACATGTTTTTGGCGAAAGCACGGCAGAAACTTTTGAAGAAAAGCAAAAAAGAGACTCCCAACTTAAAGCCTGGAAAGATAGTTTCCACAAGCTTCAAAAGATTTTCCAACAATATAACACTCTTGATGGCTCTTTGATATTTGAATATGACATTCTACGGGGTTCAGGTCGTCGCCCAGATGTTATTTTAATTTTGAATGGACACGTTATCGTTATCGAATGTAAAAGCTATAACGATATTTCTCCGTCTGAGTACATTCAAACGTCACTATATGTACGTGATTTGCAACATTATCATTCGGAAATTCACAGTACAAATATAAAAGTAATGGGCACACTTCTTCTAACTAATTATGACAATGAACACCTATACGCTATTCCAAATTATCAAATATACGGTTCTACGGTTAATAGTTTTCATAAAATTATTGAAGTAATTATGAAAAAGCCTTCTAAAACTTTTAGCTTGCCCCAATTATTAAATGGCGTGTACGAACCCTCACCTTCTATGCTTGAAGCAGCTCGCTCAATATTTAATAACGAACCATTACCAAACATTAGAGCAGTCGCGAGTAGTAACTTTAAACAAGTTCAACAAACTGTTCGTGAAATTATACAAGAAGCTCAAGTAACCAATACCCATCATTTAATTTTAGTATCTGGTGAACCTGGTGCCGGTAAAACATACTTGGGCTTACATATTGCCCACAATACGAAAAATGCCGTTTATTTATCAGGTAATGGACCATTAGTCGATGTGTTGCAAGATACATTAAATAATAGAACCTTCGTACAAGGGCTGTACGGTTATAAGATGGATTACCTAGAAAAAGAAATAGTTCCACATGAGCAGATTATTATTTTTGATGAAGCACAAAGGGCGTGGGATGCTGGTAAAGTGGATCAATCTTTAAGAAGAAAAAACAAGCATCCGAAGAATTTAAGTGAACCAGATATCATTATGCACATTGCAACCTCAAACAAACCATGGAGTGTAACTATCGGGTTAATTGGTGAAGGACAAGAGATTTACTCAGGTGAAGAAGGTGGACTAAAACTTTGGAATACGGCTATCGCTAGTAAAAATATTATTGTTCATGCAAAACATCATAGCTCTTTATTTACGAACGCTTCCAAGTATGAAACACACACTCATTTACACTTGGATTGCTCATTCCGTGCCCATGCAGCTCTAAATTATTACGCAATCGTTAATTCTTTATTAGATGAAAAATTTGACTTAACAAAGGACCTCGTTCAAAACCTCGCAAAAGATCGTTATTCACTTTTTGTTACGAGGGATTTAGATCGAGCAAAATCCGTTGCTAAGGGACTTTATAAAAATGATGTTAAAACGACCGGGGTTATTTGTGCGAGCGGTGCAGATTATCAAAAAGAAGTACCAGTTCTTCCAAGAGACGAACGTTACGAGAAACCATCGAAAGTAGCACAATATTTTAACCATCACAATTCAATCTATTATTGTAAGCAATTAAGCTACTCAGCAACTGAGTTTCACACACAAGGGTTAGAATTAGATATGGCCATTGTTCATTGGGATGATGATCTTTATTTAAGAAACGGGAAATGGTACGGGCAACATTTCCAGCGCGGTGTCGAAAATGAATTTCAAATTAAATTAAATTCGTACCGTGTTATTTTAACAAGAGGTCGAGATGGAACGATCATTTACATTCCTCCAAAACCAAGCTTAGATGAAACTTGGCATATGTTAGCTGAATCTATAGGTATTCCAATACTCTAAACTGCATTTATATTTCTTCTTTTTACCATTAAAGTGGTATAAATAGCTTATTGAAAATTGCCTAGATCTACATAGCCCCAGGTAAACATTGGTAACCATAGGGGCGGGGTCGAATCCCGGACGTCAAGAACCCCTTGCCACAGCAAGGGGTTCTTCATTATCCTCACGGATAGAAAAAAGGCAACATCATCCACCAAAAGTGGAGTATGTCGCCTTTTATGATTAAAAAGAGCTGTCTCGAATAATGAGTTCGGTTGCAATCGATGTTTTTTTGGCTGTTTTGCGGCCTTCTATTCTTTCCAAAAGGGTATCCACACCAGTTTCTCCCATAATTTCTGTGAATACCTTTACCGTGCTTAAGGGCGGGAAAACATATTTTGCTACGCTTATATCATTTACCCCAATGATATTAATCTGCTCCGGAACTGAGATCCCTTCTTCATGCAATGCCCTCAGAGCCCCGATGGCAAGTGAATCATTCCCGGCCAAAATCGCCGTAGGCAGGCTGTCACCATGATCCTGGACTACTTCTTTCATAAGGGCATAGCCGCTTTCCACCGAGAATGCACCTGTATACATGAAAGCTTCATTTAACAGGTCCTGCTCTTTTAGAAAACGTTTGAATGCCCGTTCCCTTGGGTCTTCAATGGCAGAAGTTTGGTCTTTAAATACCTCTCTTCCCCCAATATAGCCTATTTGCGTGTGTCCTTTTTTCAAAAAATATTCGAGAACCTTTACGGCTGCCCTTTCAAAATCTGCCACAATACAATCAAATGTATCTTCATCAGGAGAGAAATCAACAAAAACAATATTCTCCGAAACGGAAGTTAGCTCGCTAACTTGATTGGCACTGAATTTCCCTATGGCAATCAGCCCTTGAATATCATCCTGCTTCATTTCTTCGATGCTATTTTGATAGTACTTGACCACCTGTATTCCATGGTGGCGGCAGCGGTTTTCGACACCAAGCCGAATCGACATGTAATATAAGTCTTCAAGCTCCTCTTTCTCGGTATGCCATTGAAAAAGGGCAATCTTCCCGATTTCCGGTTTACGGACACCGGCTTTTTTCTTATAGTCCAGCTCCTCTGCCACTTCAAAAATTCGCTTTTTCGTTTCATCGCTCACTGATAGAGTTGCATCATAATTTAGCACTCTTGAAACAGTCGCAATCGATACGCCTGCTTTTTTTGCAATATCCTTAATTGTCGCCATAAATCAAACCCCTAATGTGTTGGAAAACCGATACTTCGTCGTTGAATAGTATACCTCCTCCGGATTTAAAATGACAGTCGGAAAATCCGGATGGTGGATCGCATCTGGTAGCCCTTGCGTTTCCAGACACACACCCAAATAATTCTTAGCCGGAACACCTGATATCGAAAACGGGCCTTCGAGCTTGTTTCCTGTATAAAGAACCACACACGGCTGGTCTGTTGTCACCATAAGTGCTCTGCCGCTTTCCTTTTCACTTAACAGGATTGAATTTTCTCCCTCCTGTGTAAAAAGAAGAGGGTGGTCATAACCATCTCCAACAAGAACGTTTTGTGGATGGTCAGATTTCATTCCTGACTGCAACAAACGACCTTGATTAAAATCAAATGGGGTATTGTCTGCCGAAATAATTCTTCCGGTCGGCAACAGATCTTGCCCAAGTTCTAAAAACCGGTCGCTTTCGAGTCGAAGATTATGTTCCGAGCAATCGCGCTTACCATCACCGCTCAAATTAAAATACGAATGATTGGTTAAGTTTACTAAGGTTTTTTGGTCTGTCACTGCTTCATAAGTAATACTAAGCTCATTATTATTGGATAAAAGATAAGTAACTGTAGTATCCAGGTTTCCAGGATAGCCCTCTTCTCCGTCATGACTTCGGTAAGAAAACCTTAAACCAACACCATCTTCCTGTTCGATCGTCTCCGTTTCCCAAATAACAGAGTTAAACCCCTGGTTCCCGCCATGCAAATGGTTCGGAGACTCATTGGCGGTCAGCCGATATTCTTCGCCATCCAATTCGAACTTTGCACCTTTTATTCTCCCTGCCACACGGCCAACCACTGCACCAAAGTATGGAGAAAATTCCAAGTAATCTTCAAATTTATCAAAACCGAGAACCACATTTTCCAAAATGCCATTTCGGTCAGGCACGATTATTTTTGTAATCACACAGCCGTAATTCAAACAGAATACAGTCATGCCTGAATCATTGGTTAATGTATATTCCATTACCTTTTTACCATTGTAATTGCCAAATACTCGATCTACGATTTTCATTGGTCTACCACCCAGTTCATGATATTGTTTCAATAAATCGATGAAACCCATCGGCCCCCGCAGGATTCCGTTTAAACACACCAGCATCCTCTAACACTCTCAAAAACTTCTTGCCAACTTCCCCTCTTACTAAAGCAGTTACATTAGATTCATTTGCAGTACTGCTTAAACGCGCCTTTAACTGCTCTGCCCACTCCGAATGGTAATCTGCAACCAAATTCGGTTTTCCAAGGATATATTTTTCAACCTCGGCCAGCTCTTCCTTTAATCGGGCCGGCAATACCGCAAGCCCCATAACTTCAATCAGTCCGATGTTTTCTTTCTTAATATGATGTACATCCGCATGCGGGTGGAATATTCCCAACGGATGCTCCGCACTCGTCCGGTTGTTACGAAGAACTAAATCCAGTTCAAACAGGTTCCCCTTTTTGCGGGCAATCGGTGTGATTGTATTGTGAGGGGTCTCCCCCGTCCAGGCGATGATATCGAGCGATTCATCACTGTAATTTTTCCAGTTGGTTAAAATATGCGCGCCTGCCTCGACAAGCGAAGCAACTTGTTCCGAGCGTAGACGAATGACCGACATTGGCCATTTAATCACAGAGCATTTCACATCGGTAAAACCCGTCATTTCAAAGGTCCAATCATCCTCGGCTTTAGCCATGGCAAATTCATAGCTGCCGCCTTGGTAATGTTCATGGGATAAAATCGACCCGCCGACAATCGGAATATCTGCGTTTGAGCCAAGAAAATAGTGTGGAAACTGTTCAACAAAGGATAACAAGCGTAAAAAGGTTGTCGGGCTGATTTTCATCTCGGTATGGTTTTCTGACAGCACGATACAGTGTTCGTTGTAATACATATATGGTGAATACTGTAAATACCAAGGCTCATTTTCCAAATATAATCGAATCATCCGGTGGTTTGAACGGGCAGGATGGCTTGTCCTCCCTGCATACCCTTCATTCTCGATACACAGCAGGCACTTGGGATAGGCGGTTTGCACGATTTCCCGCTCACGGGCAATACTTTTTGGGTCTTTTTCAGGCTTCGATAAATTAATCGTAATGTCCAGCTCGCCGTACTCCGTTGCAGCTTTATACTCAATATTTTTCCGAATCCGGTTCATTTGGATGTAATTGCTATTTTTGCTTAACTGATAAAAATACTGGGTCGCGGCTTCCGGATTCTGTTTATAGTTTTCATAAAATTGCCGATTCACTTCGGAAGGCTTGGATATAAAACAATTCATGATCGTACTCGAAAATATTTCCTTTTCATCAAAAATATCTTCAATAATACCTTGATCGCACGCATAGTCGATAATTTGCTCAAGTAAATCAGGAATCGTTAAATCAGCATTACCGGGCTGATCCGATTCTTTAAAATCTGTTAACCGCAACAGTGCCAGCACTTGATTCCTCGCATAGATCTCATCTTCCTGCTGTATCAAATTCAGCGACAATGCCCGATTAACCAATTGCTTTACCAGCCAATTAATCATTAGAGCCGCCCCACATTTCGATTTCTTTCGCGCCGTCTCCTATATTTGCCACATAGAAATCAGCTTCGTAGCTGATTTTTTCGAGATAGGATGCTCCTACATTCGCAATAAACTGCTCAACTGCTTCATTTTCGACGATTGCGATGGCACAGCCGCCAAAACCTGCACCGGTCATCCTTGCGCCAACAACCCCGGGCTGTTGCCAAGCTGCTTCCACCAAGCTGTCCAGTTCTACCCCGGTTACTTCATAATCGTCCCTCAGCGAGATATGCGATTGGTTCATCAGTTGGCCAAATGCCTCGAGGTTACCGGCCTTCAGCTCCTTGAGAGCCTTTAATGTCCTGATATTTTCATAGACTGCATGCTTAGCCCGCTTGCGGACAATTTCATTTGTAATAAGGTATTTGTTTTCTTCAAACTCGTCTTCGGACAGCTGCCCCAATGCCTCGATTGGCAATTTCTGCTGAAGCTCGGCCAGCGCCCTTTCACACTCGCTTCTGCGCTCATTGTACTTGGAATCCGCCAGTTCCCGACGTTTGTTACTATTCATAATGATGATTTTGTGGCTATCCAGCTGAATCGGTGCGTATTCATACTTAAGAGTTTGACAATCTAATAGAATTCCTGCATTCCCCTTACCCATTCCAATCGCAAACTGATCCATAATCCCGCTGTTGACACCGATGAATTCATTTTCGACCCGCTTGCCGATTTTGATTAAATCGAGTCTCGGGATGTCCAATCCAAATAAACCGTTTACAAGTACACCAGTTAACAGTTCAATCGATGCTGAAGATGACAGACCCGCGCCATTTGGAATGTCTCCTTGAATGACACACTCAAAACCGGTTGGAACAGCAAATCCGGCCTCAATGATATAGCGAATCATGCCCTTTGGGTAATTGGCCCAGTTGTGCGCTTTATCATATTGTAGATTATCCAAGTTAAATTCCACGATACCTTTTTCAGGAAAATTACAGGAGTACAGCCGCACCAATCGATCCTCACGGCTTTTCGCGACGGCATACGTACCGTAGGTAATGGCACACGGAAAAACATGCCCGCCATTATAATCCGTATGTTCACCAATTAAGTTGATTCTCCCAGGGGCGAAGAATGCTTGTACTGGCACCGAATGAAATATCTCTTTGAAAGTTGTGTTCAGCGCTGTGATGTTCATTTTTTAGTCCCTCCGAAAACGTCAAATTTACTATCTTATCGGTATTTTACTCCCAGCAGTAAAAACTAGCAATTATTTTTACTAAAATTTTTACTAAAATATAAAACTATAACAAAAAAACATCCATTCTTGTCATTAGAATGGATGTCCTCTAAATCAATACTTGCTTTGCAGCCTACTTTAAATGTTGCACCACTGGTTCCTCATTGCTTACTTTAACTGCTCCTTCCCCGCTCGGACCAAATAGATTTAACACCACTACCCCGATGGTGATCAGTGCAATTCCAATGATACTCGCAGCATTTATTCTTTCCTTCCAAATCATAACAGAAATAACGACTGTGGCTATTGTGCCCATACCCGCCCAGATAGCGTAGGCGGCATTCAATGGGATTGTTTTCAGCGTCTGTGATAGAAAGAAGAAGGCAAAGAAATAGGATACAAAAATGCCAATGGTAGGATAAAGTTTGGTGAAGCCAGCGGATGCTTTCAGCATGGATGTGCCCACAAGTTCACTACAGATCGTAAGAAATAAATATAGATAGGCAAGCACGAATAAATCCCTCCTACTAAAAATAACAAGACGGCAGAGGTTACCCCCTGCCGCCCGAAAAATTAAACTGTTACGCCGTCTTTTTTCTTTGCAGCTGCAGGAAGGACGATTTCCACCTCTGAATGTGGGCGTGGAATCACATGAACGGAAACCAATTCGCCAACACGCTCTGCGGCTGCTGCTCCTGCATCAGTAGCGGCCTTAACAGCTCCTACGTCACCACGTACCATTACCGTTACTAAACCGCCGCCTACATGTTCTTTACCGATCAAGTATACGTTTGCTGCTTTTACCATAGCATCTGCTGCTTCAATTGCTCCTACTAAACCTTTTGTTTCGATCATACCTAGTGCATCGTATTTCATGATTTTTTCCTCCAAGTAGTATTATTTTTATAAAATTGGTTATTTAGAATCCAACAAAATATCGATTACTTTTCAATAGCTGCTGTAGGAAGAACTGTTTCTACCTCGGCATGCGGACGTGGAATCACATGAACGGAAACTAATTCGCCAACGCGCTCTGCTGCTGCTGCTCCTGCATCAGTTGCGGCTTTTACCGCACCTACGTCACCACGTACCATAACTGTCACTAATCCGCCGCCTACAAGTTCTTTTCCGATTAGGTTGACATTCGCTGCTTTCACCATCGCATCTGCTGCTTCAATTGCCCCTACTAAACCTTTTGTTTCGATCATTCCAAGTGCATCGTATCTCATTTTTTCATTCCTCCAAGAATATTATTTTATAATTCTTACTTTAGTAGCTGAATTAACGCCCATAGCATTTGCTTCTTCTGTATCAATGTGACACTCAAGAGCAGATGCCGCGTTTGCCCTGATGGCAACATTGTTGAAGATCCCCCCGCGCGGGCCAATAAACTCGATTGAAACAACCTGTCCATTTTGTACACCTAAACGCTTTGCATCGTCAGGGGTCATGTGAATATGTCTTTGCGCCACGATTAAGCCTTCCGTAACCTGTAAGGAACCGTTTGGACCGATTAACGTGATACCAGGAGTTCCTGCTAAATCGCCGGACATTCTCGGTTTAGAGCCTCTACCAAGCTTATAAGAATCTCCTTCAAGAATTTCCACCTGGGTCTTGCTGCGGCACGGGCCGAGAATTCTTACTTTTTCAATCGCACCTTTAGGTCCGCAGATGGTGAGGGTTTCCTTGCAAGCATATTGACCCGGCTGTGACAAGTCTTTCACCTTTTGAAGCTGATACCCTTCACCAAACAAAATGTATAAATCCGCTTGCGATAAATGGATGTGCCGATTAGAAACACCAACTGGAATATTATTTGAACTCTCTAATACCGGCTCCTCACTGGAATCCGCTGAAACAGCTACCAGTGCCTCTTTTACTTCTGCCGGAGAGATATTATACTTTACTGCCTCTATTAATAGCTTCAGAACATCCCCGTATTTGTCCATTTAGACTTACCCCCTTGCCATTGCTGCGACTAACTCGTTAATCAACTTGACAAGCTGTTCATTATTCGCGATATCCATATTTTCTGCCAATGATGCAGGTACTTCACTGCTATTTGAAAGCTCAGGGTAGTCAAATGTTGGATCAGCAGAAGCCAATGTACTGCAATCTTTTAATCCGTAAGCCACCCGCTTGATATTGATCAGGTGCATTGGGCTGACGTTTTCGGAAACTGAGCTGCCTCCCCAGGTGCCGCATCCAAGTGTAAATGAAGGCGTAAGACCGGTGCTGGCTCCAACACCTCCCTGGGTGCTTCCGGTATTCACTAAAATCCGGGATGCCGGTTTTTTCGCGAACTTCATCACGATATCTTTATCCTGAGTATGAAGGCTCATGCTGTGACCGATACCATTCTGTAGCAGCTGGATACTAAGGTGACAAGCTTCTTCCCAATCTAATACAGTATAAAAAGCTAGAACGGAAGTCAGTTTTTCATAGGAGAGCGGATAACTCGGGCCAACGCCATGCTGCTCACCTATGAGAACCTTAGTTCCTTCTGGAATGGTGATTCCGGCAGCATCAGCAATTACCTGAGGTGATCTGCCGACAAACTTCGCATTCATCGCATGGCCATTTTTAAATAGTAATTGGCACACTTTTGCTGTTTCTTCTGGGCTCATGAAATAGCCGCCCTGTTTTTTAAATTCTGCGATAACCTCGCCGCGGTTACATGCTTCCACAATAACCGACTGCTCTGAAGCGCAAATCGTTCCGTAGTCAAATGTTTTGCTGGCTAAGATATCCGAAACAGCCTTTTGAATATTGGCAGTTCTTTCAATATAGGCAGGACAGTTGCCAGCTCCAACGCCGAGTGCCGGCTTACCTTTACTGTAAGAGGCTTTTACAAGACCAGGACCGCCAGTGGCGATGATCATCTTCACCTCATTACATTCCATTAATTCATTGGTTGCATTCATGCTAGGAAGAGAAATACAGCCGATAATGTTAGCTGGGGCACCTGCTTCCACAGCAGCATGGTTCATAATCTCCGCAGCCTTCATAGTGCATTTAGCTGCCGATGGGTGTGGCGAGAAAACAATCGCATTTCGTGATTTAATTGCAATCATTGCTTTAAAAATCGCGGTCGATGTTGGATTTGTCGAAGGTATAATTCCCATTAACAAACCAACTGGCTCCGCAACATCCATCATTTGTTTTACTTCATCATGGGCAATCACGCCAACGGTTTTCATATCTTTAATTGATTCATATAAAATCATGGAGGCCAAATGATTTTTATAGGTTTTGTCGGCCACCTTACCAAATCCGGTTTCTTCAACTGCCATTTTAGCCAGCATGACAGCATTTTCTTTCGCTGCTTTCACCATGTTGCGTAAAATTTTATCAATTTGCTCTTCTGTATATTCGGCAATTTGCTGTGATGCAGTTTTTCCTAACCGGGCAAGATCTCTAACTGCTTGGATCGACCTTAAATCATAGTCGAAATTTTCCATTAGAGGTTTCCCCCTTTCACAAATCTAGTAGTCTATTTTTTTATGTCTTTTTCGTAATAATTTTTGAGTTCAGCTAACAGCGTTTTCTTATCTGCCTTTGAAATCTCTCTTCCTGCAATACGTAATGTCCTATATTCACGAGCAAGAGTTCGAAGTTTTGTCACTTTGAAACTTGTAATCATCTCAAAGGCCATGTTTAATCCGTACTCTAGAACGATATAATCCAACCGTTCTTTATTGATATCCCCAAGGTCCACGAGCGGGAGAATCGGTCTGTTTTCTTCTACCAAAGTAATCTCAGCTGCTAATTCCACTTCTACCACAGTTTCCGGCTCCGAAGGTTGATCATCTTCTACCACTTTTGGTTCATTAGGTCCCACCGAGTGAATTTCCTCGTTCTTTACAGGTCCGATGATTGTGCCCTTCAAATCCCCATGTGGCCTTGGTATGACATGCTTCGAAACCAGCAATTCTTTTTTAAGCTGTTCCACTGCCGCTGTACCGGCTTCCACCGCTGCTTGTACCGCACCGACATCACCGGTGACAACCATGGTTACAAGGCCGCCGCCTATGAGAGTTTTTTCAATCAGGTTTACATTTGCGGCCTTCAGCATCGCATCTGCACACTCTACCGCTGCTAGGAGGCCTTTTGTTTCAATTAACCCAAGTGCCTGCATGTTCGAACCTCCTTACCTTATACAAGGTCAGCCCAGTTTGCCGGATATGTAGTGTAGAATATTTTTGCCTTGTCAGGGGAGCCCCAAACGACCTTCGATCCCTTTGGCACATAAAGTACATCTCCCGGAAGTGCCGTATAGGTCTTTCCGTTAATAGTGACCGTTAACGTACCTTCAATGACATAATCAATTTCCTCGTAGGTTAATTCCCATTCAAATTTTGATTGTTCAATCGTTAAAAAACCGGCACTCATTTGAGATTCATCTTTGCTGACCAATTCCTGGTAAAACACTTTATCGTTTGAATTGCCTGTATCAAAGACGTCATATTTTACGGTTTTACCCCTAACAATCTTTAAGCCGCTGTCATCGCGATCAGTTTGATAAGGCGCAGCTTGTAGGTTAAGAGCGTCCATCAGACCTTTAAGGAGTCCTTTATCTGCCAGAGCCTTCAGCGCCGTATATATCATGTCACTGTTTATTTCATCGCCATAGGGATTTGCAGGTACGGAAGGTGCTACATCACAAGCTATTTTTTCAAAAGAAAACTCTATCCCGTAAACTTTTGCTGCATCCTTTGCTGCTGGAGTAATAATGGTGTTTTTATCAATACAAACTACTTTCTGCCCTTGCTTTTCAAAAGCTTCCACATCTTTCATGGATATCAATTTCTTCATCCCCTTCACCTCCTCTCAACGGATGGGGAAAAGTTAAAATAAACTAGGAATCAATCTATCGGATACTGCCGCGATGATCTCGCAATTGACGAGCAGGCCCTTTTCTGCTGCAATGGCCTTTCCTGCTTCCATGCTCTCTTTCACTGCAGCTACATCACCGGTAAACGTGAAGAATGCCTTCCCACCAAGTCCGTTACCCAATCGAAGCTCCAGTGCTTCCACATCAGCCGTTTTTAGAATCGCATCTGCTGCAAGGATCATGGAGGCAAGCGAGAAAGACTCGATAATGCCGAGAGCATTGATGCGCTCCGGCATGGTTGTCCCAGCAATCGCTGGAAAAACAGCCTGGCTGACATTTGGGATAATCAATGAATCAACGAAACATTCTTCTGCCAAACGCTCACCTACTGCGACGGAATCCTGAACCGCGGCAACATCGCCGTGAACAATGGCTATATATTTACCCGGGCAAGTGGATGAAGCCGTGACGATTTCAACATCAGCAGTCTTCACCATCTGGTCGGCCGCATAGATTCCGCGGGCAATACTTGTAAATTCTACAACTCCAATTGCATTCGCCATTTTAGGCCCTCCTTATTGCAATATACGCATTTTCAATCTCGACAACTGTTCCGGATATACTGGCATGAATCGCTGCCCCTAGGCTGTTGTCAGGAATTTTCCCAATCAACTGTCCCGTGCTCACATGGTCACCAATAGCGACAATCGGAATCGCAGGTGCCCCGACATGCTGGCTTTTAGCAATCCTTACAACCTCCGGATTTACAGTTACGTCAGTCATGGGTGCTGGTTTATCCAAATGATACAAACCCAGCCTTGCAACGAGGCGCTTGCTTGGAACCAAACGAAACTCGCGATTTTTGCGTACTGAAAAGGACGTAGGAACCTTCGTAAAGCGAATATTGTTTTCCATTAATTGCTGCTTCAAATACTGGTTGTTAGACTTTGGAAATAGGCCGATTGGACATGAGAATAATTCGCACAAATTGCACTGGGAGCAGAGATAAACCATTTTTTGATCCTCTTGATCCTGCAAGCCATAGTTGGCGACTCTCATCATCTTATGCGGCTGAAGATCATGTCCAAGCAAGTAGCGTGGGCACATTTCAGTGCACATCCGGCATTGCTCGCAGGACTTATTGACTCTCTTCGCTGCTTCCATTGTCGTTGTTTTTCGTTTAATCAGGTTATGTTGTTTTTTTAATATGACCAAGCCCTTGGTTTTCTTTGTTACGTAACCGTCCAAACTGGTCATGACCGGCCCCATCATGGGACCGCCATCTATGACGCTGTAATCAGCAAAGTTTTCAATGCCGCTCAAGCGCAGAACATCGATGATTGGTGTGCCTACCGGAACCTTTACGGTCATACGCTGCGGGATATCACCGGCAACCGTTATATATTTTTCCGTCACAGGCTTATTCCTCAAGGCATGAAAAATATTTAATGCCGTTTCGGAATTGATAACAACACAACCAACCTCAATCGGGATGCCTGCCTCCGGAACGACCCTTCCTGTCAGTTCGTAAACCAAAACCTGTTCATCACCTGCAGGATAGGCATCCTTCAGGCCTCTAACCTCTACGTAGCTGTCCAGACCGAGTGCTTTGATTCGCTGGTTTAAAATTTCCACAACTTCTTTATGCTTCTCTTTTATTCCAATCAAGGCTTTCTCCGCGCCAACCAATCTTCCTGCAGCCTCAAACCCTTTAATGATTTCATCTGGGTATACTGCCATTAATTGCTGATCGACCCGCAGCAGCGGTTCGCACTCCGCTCCGTTCAAAAGGATATATTCTGCCTTTGCGGCTAACTTCACATGAGTCGGGAATCCCGCTCCTCCCGCTCCGACGATGCCTGCTTCTTTTACTAAATCTAGAAGACTCAATTTTCCAGCCCCCCTTATCACTTAAACTGACAATCTTCATCTATGATTCCGACAACACAAGCATCAACCGGAACGGTGTCATCACCGAGCATTTTCCTGGCTGATGAACCAGTCGTAACAATCACCCTGTCGCCAATCCCGGCACCTATGATATCGACAACGACTAAGCGTTGCCCTTCATTGCTGCCGCCAATCACTTCAGCAAGCATAAACTTTAACCCGTTCAGTGATTCTGCTTTTCTAGTTGCCCAGACATTATCAATAAGTTTTGCCGTTATCATATTGACACCTTCTTCCACCTATGTTGAAGTCTTTCACAGATATATTTTCTTCAAAAAAATCCAAGGCTAAGTCCTGCGAGCACCTAGTCCATGATTTCCTGTGTGCAGCTTAGTGCAATTCCCAATGGAGTCACGAACATTGGATTCCTTGGCTTATGCGTGTAAATTCCTGTTTTTTTCTCAATGATCTCCTCAATTCCTGCCAAGCAGGCGGTACCCCCAACCAAGGCTATTTCCTTTACGTCATAACCTTTGATATGACGGGTGATGATAGAAGAAATTTTTTCAATAACCGGCTTTAATACCGGCAGTAATTCCTTGTGATTCTTGGGATCACGTTTGTATTGGTCTGCATTGGCAAATGGAAGTTTGTAGGCTCCGGAAATCACCAGCGAAAAATGGGTTCCACCTGTCGGCTCATCCTCGACATAAACGACCTTGCCATCCTTTAGAATTGAAATTCCTGTTGTGCCGCCGCCAATATCAACAACCACACCGTTTTGCATTTTGAGTACTTCATTCGCAGCGGTCGGTTCATCGAGAAGGTTGGTCAGTTCAAATCCAGCCGCCTGAACGACATTCTTAACGGCTCCACCGTCTAATTCATCTGTACCCGGAGGAATCGCCGCAGCGGCATACACCAATTGTGTTCCTACTTTTTCTTCAAGCTCTCGTTTCATTTCACGTACGAGATTCACGGCCCCAATATAATCGACAACCATCCCGTCTCGAACGACATCAGCGTAACGGTAGGCACCTGCTGCAGGCCGGTAATTTTCATCCAATACAGCTAACACGACACAAGCTGTTCCTAAATCCACTCCGGTATAGTAAACAGATGACTTACTGACTCTAGGGTTTTCAATGACTTTTTCAAAATCCTGTACTAACTTGTCGCAGTATTCAAACGTCTCAGACATTCGTTCCCTCCTACCGTCATATGGATGTATTGCGAGAGCGTGTTAATAACCTGGTTCACCTTGCCAATCATATCTTCGTACCATGCCTTTTCCTCGTTATTGCTGTCACTGAGTTCCAGCATCACAGGCTCTAGCTCCTGAAGCGCACAACGAAGTCGATGCAACAGTAACAGTTCCCTGCCTTTTTCAAGCTGCATGTGAAAATCCGTCATTTCAAAACAGTCACCCAGATTGCTTGAAAAATTGCATTTCTTAATGCCAGTGCACTCATTGCAAGGAAGATTTTCAACAGTACCATGCGAATTCACGGCATTTTTTATCGAAGTAAATTGCTTGTAAAGCTTCACGACATGATGAGCGAGAATAACATCATTACCAAGAAGCTCTTCACAGGTTAACAGAAACAAGGCTTCTGTGGATTTCATCTGGCTTTGAAACTGAAGCTTCTTCCAATTCACCTTGTTTTCCACCGGTGACAGTTCCTCAGATAGCCGGTTTGCCCTGTCAGTTTTTTTCTTGGTACTGGCATCGGTCAGCTTAATCCCCTTATCTGTGAGATACTGCCTGCCACCAGGAGTCAGTCTTGTTCCCGTTCCTACCATATATGCTGTAAACGGTTCTTTTTTATATAAATCCCTTAAATAACTTTCGGTAATAAATTTCATTTTCATTACCTAGCTTTCTGGTTAAATAAATATTCTTTTAAAGCACTTATTCCAACGCCTTGCTTCACACTTATTTTAAAATAAGGGTCTGCTGCGCCAATTTCCTTAAGCTGCTGTATACATTTAGCCTCATTTCCCGGCATGACATCCGCTTTCGTAATGACACCAATAACAGGACATCGAAACACTTTGGCAAATCCGGGCGAATAAACCTCCGCCGGCTTAGATTGGTCAACTAAGATTAAGACATGGGATGCGTCCTGCATGGCAGATATTAAATATTTGTACATCCATGTATTCTCAATGTAAGCCCCTGGAACATCGATGGTATTCTTGCCATAGATCAGGTTCTGCGTTTTGCGAATCGGCTTGTCCTCCTCATTAAGGGCATTGACCAATGTGGTCTTACCGCTGGCGGTTGGTCCGATTACCATGATTCGCTTCTTTCTCATGTCCGTGTTATAGGGGCTGTCATAAAACCCAGCATTGTTTTCAATGTTTCATTGACCGCTTCAAGTGCTGTTAATACACTTTGGACATCACCACTAATGACGACTGAGCCGGTAAAGCGGTCAAGAAAGCCAATTTCCACATCAGCAGTCTTTGTGGCGATATCTGCTGCGATAATGGCCGTTTCATAGGGTGTCAGCGTCAGAATGCCGATTGCCCCTTTTTCGTCAATCCCCAACCGTTCATAGATATCCGGCATAGGGGAAGCAATCACATGAGCAATCGTCACTTGTTTTCCTGGTACCGATTCCTGGATGATGCGCTCTATCGCCTTTTCACCAAATGCTCTCATGGGCACCACCTCAATCTATTTATCTATTAGTGATTGACTATCTTAACCGGAAAGTCATATTGTTTGAACCAGCTCTCAATCCGATTCATGTCTGTCTCGGTCATAATTGGATTTCCGGCAGTCTGGTATTCCTTGCCGAGCTGAGCGTACTTATTTACCCCGAACTTGTGGTAGGGTAAAAGATCAATGCCTTTAAAGTTTTTATAATCCTTATAAGGCAGTAAAAATTGAATGACCTGATCGATTTCTTCTTTTCCGTCGTTGTAGCCTTTTAGCAAGGGCATTCGGATTTGTACATTATACCTGCGCTTCAGCAGTTCACTTAAGTTGTTTAAGATCCGCTCGTTGCGCACGCCAGTTAATTCGAAATGCCGCTCAGAATCCATGTGCTTGATATCATAAAGGAATAAGTCGGTAAACTCCGCCACTTGAAGGACCGAATCCAGCTTTGCATAACCGCTTGTTTCAATTGCGGTATTTATTCCTTCTTTCTTGCAAGCCATCAGAAGATTTACGGCAGCCTCAGGTTGCATCAACACTTCACCGCCGCCGAGGGTAATTCCGCCGCCGGACATTTCGTAAAACATTCTGTCCTCTTCAACGATTTCCAGCAGCTCGGAGATCGTCTTTGCCTCTCCGGCTATCGAAAGTGCTGATTCCGGACAAACATCGATACACTTGCGACAGCCAGTACAATCTATATCGCGGGATACCTCCAGCTTTCCTTTTGAAAGATCGAGCATTCCAACCGGGCAGACGGGAACACAGGCGCCGCAATCTGTACATACGCTTTGTTTTAGCATCACTTGATATTTCCGATCTAAACCTTCAGGATTAGCACACCACTTACAGCGCAATGGACAGCCTTTAAAAAACACAATGGTTCTTACTCCAGGTCCATCGAACATGTTATATTTCTGCACGTTGAAAATGAATGCTTTTCTTTCAATCAAACCTGTCATATCCCCTTATTCTCCTTAAGTGATTTTTCTGTTACCGGACCATGGCTATGGAAGGCAACAGAAAAATCTTTATTAAAAATTACAAATGATTCAGCATGGTTCTACTGATGATTTCATCCTGTACATCCTTGCAAAGTTCAACGAAGAAGGCACTGTAACCTGCTACGCGTACAATGAGGTCGCGGTAGCGTTCCGGATGTTTCTGTGCATCGATTAAGGTCTTGTTATCGAGGTAGTTGAACTGCATCTCGCCATTGCCAAGTACCGATGCTGTACGCAACAGGGTAATAATTCCTTCTTCACCTTCAGGCGTATCGAGCAATCCGGACATTAGCTTGAAGTTATGAACCATACCGATGTTCATGTTGTCATTAGCCATTTTGGAAATAGACTTGATAATCGCCGTCGGTCCCTTGACATCAGATCCCTGCGACGGGCTGATACCATCGGATAACGGCAGCCAAGCATGACGTCCGTTGGCCGATGCACCTGTCATTTGTCCAAATGGCGTGTTGTTGGAAATAGATAATGTACCATGGCTCAAAACTGAATATAGAGTTTTGTATTTCCGGTGTTCAATTTCCGTAAAGTTGACTAAATCGGAAGCGATTAAATCGGCATAGTCATCGTCATTACCATACTTCGGAGCGTTTAAGCAGTCTGTACGAATCTGTTCGTAGCCGACAAAGTCTGCTTTTAATGCTTCATTTAACTGCTCAAGCGTGTATTTCTTCTCATCAAACACCAATTTTTTTATTGCAGCCATGGAGTCTGTGTAAGTAGCCAAACCTGACCAGACAACGCCTGGACCGAAGTTGTACATCGCACCGCCAGCAGAAACATCGCGGCCAGTTTCCATACAGCCTTCATACATGATTGACATAAGTGGTTTAGGTGCCAGTTCTTTGTGAATGCGTTGGGAAATGACGGTAGCGACGGCAGACCATTTCGTAATGTACTTGATTTGCTCTTTCACCGCATTTTCAAAGTCCTCGTATGTTTTAAATTGGCTTAAATTCCCTAAGTCAGGAGTCACCTGCTTGTCATACCAAAGCGGAACACCATGGTTCAGAACCAATTCAATACAGATTGGCCATTGTGTATAAGCAGTGGAAGTCCACTGATACAGGCGGCCTGACTTCTGTGGTTCCACGCAACCCATCAAGCAGTAGTCCCTTGCATCTTCTATGGATACTCCTTTGGCCAGCATCATCTTGATATGGGCATCATCGAAATGGCAGGCAGGAAATCCCATACCAGAACGAATCACTTCAACAATTTTCTTCAGATACTTCTGTGGTGATTTGTTATGAATCCGTGCCGCCAATGATGGCTGATAAATCTTCACGTGACGAACGGCATCCATCAACAGGTAGGTCAGGTCATTAGTTGCATCACGGCCATCACGGGTTACACCGCCAACACACATATTGACAAACGGCTGGTATCCCGCAAAGAACTTAGAACCGCCTTCACTTGTTACCCACATCATTTCTGACATTTTAATTAACATACAGCCTGCTAGTTCGAAAGCTTCATAATCGGTCATGCGACCAGATTCTTTGTCTGCTTTATAGAATGGGTACATGTACTGATCCACGCGGCCAATTGACATTCCTGTCTGGTTCTCTTCGACAACAAGTAAGGATTCAACCGTCCACACTGCCTGAATGGCTTCCCAGAAGGTTTGCGGCTTATGTGCAGGTACTCTAGCATTCACTTCGGAAATCTTCAGTAATTCCGCCTTGCGCTTCGGGTTTGTTTCCTTAGCGGCAAGTTCTGCAGCGTACTGAGATAATCGTTTGGCATAAATCATTACGCCTTCTGTCGTATCAATGACAGATTTATAGAAATAGATTTTTTCAATATCCTCCGGATTTTGATAATCTAGTTTTGCCAGGTGATCCTTTGCCTCCTGCTGGATATCGAGCATTCCCTTCTTCATCAGGATGACATCGTATCCTGGGTTGGAGTCACCGCCTCCATTTAGCGCATGGTAGGAACAATCGGAAACGAAGGATTCGCCTGAAAGCTCCCAAAGGCCAGCTTCACGGTATTGATCTTCACAATACTCATCAACGGATTTCCCTTTCCAGAATGGGAACAGTTCTTCGCGCATAATCCGTTTATCTTCATCAGATATATAAAATGGATCCTGCGGCCGAGTCCCGATTGTGTCGATTTCCTGCTCCATCCATCTCCAGGCGATATCTGGAGAAAACGCACCTGCACGTGGTGCCCCGTTCGGTGCTCCAACAATTAACTCGTGATCCTGAATGACGAGTGGTGCTGTTTCACAGCAATAACGGAAACATTTAGCACGCAGCATAATCTTTGGCATGCCTGGGTTTTCCCCTGCAATTTTCGTAATGGCTCTGGCACGATGTGTAGTAATGGAAGGAACATGCGTCAAGTATTTTTCTTTCAGCCTTGTTAATCGTTCAGTCATCCCACTTGGAATCCCGCCGTCTTGGCTGCTGTTGCCAGAAGATTCTTCCTGGCCCATATTCTTTGAAACACCTTCAAATAATTTAATGAGTGATGCCCGCTCTGCTTCAGACATGTTTTTAGTCGCTTGGGCTAATTTAACTGAAAAGTCACGTATATCTAACATTCCTACCTCTCCTTCTTTGAAACATATCCATCCATATGATGCTTAGGGCAATCGATTTTCCTATCCATTTCCTTGAAGCACATTTTTTAAAATTTGCTGGAGCATCTGAAGATCTTCTAGCTTATAGCCAAGAGCCTGTGCCGCATTTCCCGATAAAGGTTTTTCCGCCACCATAGTACCAAATCTCATCTCTTCCGGCTTTCTCACTCCATAACCAACCTTCCGGATATAAATCAGGTTCATTGGCGAGACATTATCGGTCGTAATCCCAACACCCGCCGATCCACTGCCAAGGGTCATGGCCGGGAACAAATTCGTTGTGACCCCCATGCTCCCAAAGGATGCCGCGGTATTTACAAGCACCCTGCCTACTGGCTTTTTCAATGCAAACTGGCGAATGACTTCCTCATCTGATGAATGGATGACAAGGGTGTGCCCATCCTTTTCGCTGATTAACAATTCAATACACTTTTCACAAGCGTTCATCCAGTCATCTTCGATGTAATAGGCGAATACCGGACAAAGCATTTCTTTCGTATATGGATTTTCATCCGAAACATATTTTTGCTCTGAAACAAGTACCTTCACATGATCTGGTACAGAAAGCCCGGCGCGCTTTGCTAATTGCGATGCGGTTTTTCCCACCATTTCAGAGTCAACACAGCCATTTGCTTGAAAAAGATGGGTGCTAAGCATTTCCGATTCTTCTGGTGTCATAAAATAGGCACCTTGCGCCTGAAACTCACGTTTTACTTCGGCTGCTATACAGCTGTCGACCACAACAGAATGCTCCGCTGCAGATACAACACCATTATCAAAGGTTTTGCTGGCAATGATGTCCCTAACTGCCTGCTTGACGTTAGCCGTACGCTCAATAAATGCTGGTCCATTGCCATTTCCGCCGTATATTATGGGCTTCCCGGAATTATTGGCTGCTTTAAGCAGACCTGGTACACCAGTATTGATAATCAAGGAAGCGTCCGGATGATTCATCAACTCCAATGTGCCGCTTGGCGTTACCGTATGTAGATAGGAAAGTGCCCCGTCTGGCAAACCAGCTGCCTCAGCAGTGCGAATCAGAATATCCAACGCTTTTCCAACCGTTTTCCTTGCTCTTGGGTGCGGCGAAAAGATGATAGCATTACCGGATTTTATAGCAATTAATGTCTTATATATAGTAGTAGAAACCGGACTCGTTGCAGGACTAAGAGCAATGACAACACCGATTGGAACCCCGATATCCATTGTCATATTGTGCGGATCCTGACTAATGATACCTACGCAGGTCATTCCTTTAAGTTTTTTTGGCAAATATTCGCAAACGAATAAATTTTTCAAGTACTTATCCTGCCAAATCCCGTAATCCGTTTCGTCACTGGACATGATTGCGAGTTCTTTTGCATGTTGCTGAATTTCTTCTGCCATTACTTCCACAATCTCGTCCAATTTCTTCTGCGGAAAAGCAGCGAGTTTTTTTTGTGCTTCGCGCGCATTTTCCACGAGGATTCGCGCTTCTTGGATGGAGAGCAAATCGTTATCAATAATATTCATTTCTGACTCTCCTTATCATTTCATCCACTTCTATCCAAGCAAGTTATCGATGGAATAACGTGCAATGATTTTTTCTAAATCCTGATGCGGCCTTGCTATTACGACAGAGCTGTATACCTGGGTGCCCAACTTTTTGACTGCTTGGACACCGGTTTCTACCGCCGTTTTACATGCTCCTACATCGCCGCTGACAAGAACAGAGATGTAACCGGATGCCACGTTTTCGAAGCCAATCAATTCCACATCTGCTGCTTTACACATCGCATCTGCAGCCTCTAATACATAGACAATCCCAAATGTTTCAATTAACCCTAATGCTTCGTATCTATTCATTTAGGTAGTCCCCTTACCTTATTTATCGACGTCATATAATGAAACGATGTCACCAACACTCCTGATTGGGCGCGGCATTACATTGTGAGCCGTTAATTTGCCAATTGCAGCAGCAGCGGCAGCCCCCGCTTCTACAGCTTCCCTGACTGCAGCCACATCCCCCTTTACCATGATGGTAACGAGCGTGGAGCCGACATTTTCATACGATACCAATTCAACATTAGCTGCCTTCAGCATTTTATCTGCCGCCTCAATTGCCGGCACCATACCAACTGTCTCGACAAGTCCTAATGCTTCTTCACCTTGATACCTCATCGTATCTCCCCCAAAGGTTGATCAATCTTTAATGTATTTATTAATGGTGTTTGCACCGTCTTCATGAGCATGGTAATAAATTCTTAAAAGGCCAGCCGCATCCATTTCAAATCTTGATTCTTCAATAAGTCCATTTGCTTCGGCCGTCATTAATGACGAAATGACATCTTTTCGATTTAGGGCCCTGAACTTTCCATATTCCCCTTTTAACGCTTCGATCACGTCTTCTGCACAAGCTTCATCGACTCGTGTAAAGTGTTTTAAAATAGCATAGTTAAGTGGGTTCAAGATTTATCTCCTCCTTTGCCAATCAAACAATTAGCTGGCAATTTTTTGGTCATCCATTTGTTTCCCTTTTTTGAATAGGTCGAGAGGGTTCATGGCGATTAATAAGATACCAAATACCATTACTACCGCAGCAATCCAGGCAATAGGGGGAATGGACCACCCATCCATACCGAAAATAACACCAAGGACGATCCAGCAGCAGAATGGTCCCCAGAAGGAATATGTCCCATTACAAGCCATGCCAAGAGCGGCACCACACATACTGTTCCCTCGATACCAACTCATATAAGAAAGCCATGCACAAAAACCACCGATTGCAATCCAAATCATCGCTGGACCGCTAGAAAATGCCTGAACAGCAAGATCAACGGAAAGACCGACATCGCCAGCTAGTAACCCAAAAATTGGGATTAGAATGATTAAGTTTGAAACACCTGAAATGACCTGGCGGATTGTAATGCTAATTTCATAATCAATCATCGATGTGCCATAGCCGGCAACGCAGCCTTCAAAGCCCCAGCCCAGAGCCGCAATAAATGCGATACAGATTCCTAGGAACATCCCTTTTGGCGCATCGCCGCCAATGCTTGTGCTGCCAATCATGAAGCTGGCAATAACACAAATGGCAATCCCAAGCATCATTCGTTTGTTTAATTGCTGTTTGAACAGCAGTCTGCCTAGAATTGCGCCAATTGCCGGGCAAAGTGCCGTTATTGGAATAACGATGGAACCCGCCATTTGAAGTCCGACAACATAAGCAGTACTAGAGATCGGTCCTCCGACGAGTGCTGCTAAAATCATCACTTGACCAGGCTTGGTTTTAAGCGTTCTAAAGAAATCTCCCATTTTTCCTTTTACGCCAACATTAAGCAGTGCCCAGCCAGCGCTCGTGGTATCATTGACTGCACTGCCCAGTGCACCAAGCAAATAGGTGATCACAAATGCAGATAAGACCGTTTTTGCCCCATACCAGTCAGCCCAAACGCCCTTAGACATCCCCAATGTCAGGAATGCGGAATAGAAACCGTACATCAAGCCTGAGAATAAAGCGATTACAATTCCCTTTTTAAAAAATTGTGAAGCTACCTTCTTCTTAGCAGCAACTGCTAGTGAATCAGAATAAGTTGATCCCGTCACAGCGTTCATTCGCAAAACTCCTTTGTAAAATTTATTTTTACGATTTATGAATTGCATCTTTATCTTAATTGATGGAAGCGGTTTATCATGGTATCTAGGGAAGTTTTTACTGGATAATTTCCATCTGTATTTTTGGCGGATTGTACAATCGTTACTTATTCGCATGTAATTTACGTCCATAAATTCGCCACAAATCTTGTAAAATTTCCATAATAAAAGAGAATGTTCCATATGAAGGGGTTAACCCTAATGAAACATCCTCATTAATCGCAGTTTATTTAATTATTCACTATGCTGGAGATGGAATATTGAGATAAATGTTTGATTATTTCCATATTTTTACGGAACCGTTCGTACCTAAAATAACAATAGTCTAGAAAGTCATCGCCATTGTAATGCCGGATGAGTGCCCAGACTGTCCAAAGCAAATCCTGTGCCAGCATGAAGCCTTTTATTTTTACAATCTCTTCGTGTTGCGGATAATCGCCATAGTAGTCCACAAGAAAATCCTTTATCGGTTCTTCGCCTAGTTTAGATTCAAGAATATAGGCAGCAATATCCCATGCAGGGTCGTTCATACCAGAATATTCCCAGTCAATCAGAAATGCTTCATCTTTATCATTTAATAGTATATTCTCTGGTACTGGGTCGTTATGGCATGGAAGAAAAAAGGTTTGTTTTATATTTTGTTCAAAAAAACACAGTAGGTCTCTCTTCATACTTTGATAATCATAGAAAAAGTCGCCGTTAAGCTCCTTGACAATCTGCTCATATTTGGCTAGTTCAATCTTCCAATCAAAGAAATTAGAAAAATGCTTTTCGCTCAAATGAGTTTTTTTCAACAAACTGGAGACAGCTGTTAAATTTTCTGACTTACTAGGATTACTAACTGCTACGTTTTGGCTGTTTATTATATAGGCACTGATTTTAATCCCGCTGATTTCATCAAAATACACACATTGTGAATTTAGACCAAGTTCCGAGGCAATTCGGTTGTTAACTTTTTCAATCCTTCGGTCTATCATCTGGTTCGTCATTCCGCCCGGCTGCCGGATAATATACTCTGATCCTTTTATATTCATAATGTAGTTATAATTGGTAAGTCCGCCGGCAAAACGGGATTTGTCATAGATAAGATCTTCGTCGTTAAAAATGCTCCGCAATTTGCTCTGAACTATATCTTCTATTTTCATATATTATTCCACCAGTGCACATTTAATTGTTAGTAAAAGTATAATTTCATTAAAATGGGAGGTCAATAAACCTCTGTGAATAAATTGGTAAAATTACCTTTATAAATAGCGATTGTTCAAGAAAAAAGAATTAGTACCATTTTTATTATAAAAATGCTCCGAGAGTACTATAATATCTGGCAAATCTTCAATCTTCGGGTTTTCGTTCCATGATATTGTTAACATGGATTATTGTTATAAAGCCGAAGAATGGGGGTATCTACCATAGAAGATCAGTTTTTTCTTAAAACCAAAGTATATTTTAGCCGGGATTCGTTGAAATCACTGAAACAAGTTAAAGGGTCGAGGGCATTTATTGTTTCCGATTCTATTATGGAATCACTCGGATACTTGCAGCAGGTTGTAGATTACTTGAATGATGCCGGAATCAGCTCCACCATTTTCACAGGGGTCCGCCCTGATCCCGATGTTTCGCTAATTGCTGATGGACTGAAGCTTTACGGAGATTGCGGCGCCGATGTCCTAGTGGCCATCGGCGGCGGATCAGCTATTGATTCAGCGAAAGGAATCCTTTATTTCGCCTGGAAGTTTGGCGCTATCGAAGGGGCAGAAATCAAAAAACCGCTCTTTATTGCCATACCTTCCACTAGCGGTACCGGTTCTGAAGTGACCGACTTTTCCGTCATTACCTCAAATGGCGAAAAGGTAGTTGTGGTTGATGAGTTTATCGCTCCAGACATGGCCATCCTTGATTCAACCTGTATCCAGCATGTCCCCCAGCGTGTAGTCGCAGATACAGGAATGGATGTTTTGGTTCACGCCATCGAGGCCTATGTTTCCACGAAGGCAACTGATTTTACCGATGCCCTTGCAGAAAAGGCAATCAAACTGATTTTTGAAAATCTCGAAACACTCTACAAAGATCCGAAAAATGATATTGCCCGCGATCACGTCCTGAATGCTTCTTGTTTAGCGGGTATGGCATTTACTAATACCGGTCTTGGTATTAATCACAGCCTTGCCCATGCCTTTGGCGGCACTTTTCACATTTCCCATGGCCGTTCGAATGCACTATTGCTCAATGCGGTGATTGAATACAATGCCGATTTACATGGAAGCTTGGGGGAATATGCCGCCAATCGCTATGCTAAACTTGCCACAGTCCTGCAGCTACCAGCGAGAACGAAACGTGAGGGAACCGTAAATCTCATACAAGCAATCAAACGCTTGAAAAAATCCCTTGGAGTCGAGGATAAAATTAGGGACCTTGGCATTGAACAAACTGAATTTACAAATGCATTGGATCATATGATTGAATCAGCGCTGCTAGACCGCTGTACCCCGTCAAATCCAAGGGTGCCTGCTAAAGAAGATTTAAAACATATTTTTAAAAAGTGTTATTAAAAAAATTCCCCACTGTAGCCTTTACGGTGGGGAGTTTTTTAACCGTTCACGCTTGCCCCAAGAGAGGAATCATTTTGGTTCAAAGCGTGGACGGATTTTCGATAGTTTTGCGGTGTCATATTCATCTTGGCACAGAAAACTCTATTAAAATAGGACGGGTCCGAGAAGCCGCATTCAAGGGAAATCCGATAAGCCTGATAATTGGTTGTTTCAAGCAGTCTGCAGGCATATTGTATTCTCAGTTGAATAATATAATCAGTGAACGGAATCCCCATTTCTTTCTTGAAGACATGGCTAAAATACTTTGGATTCACAAACACCTTGGTGGCGACCGTTTCCAAGGTTAACTTTTCTCGAAAATTTGCGCCAATATATTTAATCGCTTCTTCGATAAAATGAGAGTGTTCATGGTCATTTGTTTCCGGTTTACCTACTTCCGCCTTTTCATCGCTCACATCTTGTTCAATAACCGAAACTGTTTTCAACATTTTGCTCAGTACCGCTGTAATCGCAATCGGTTTTACAGGTTTTAACAGATATTCAAAAACTCGCAAACTAATGGCCTTCTGCGCGTAAGAAAAATCGGAATAAGCTGATAGAATGCTTATGCACGACTGAGGCAAGAATTTTCTAATTTCCTGAATTGCGCTTAGTCCATCGATATCAGGAATCATTAAATCCATAAAAATAATATTCGGCCGATACTGCTTGGCCATCCTGACAGCCTCGACTCCGCTATCTGCAGTCAGCAGAATATCCTCGGGCTGAAGTCCATCACGAACAACCATTGTCAAGAACTCCCGTTCAAGCATTTCATCTTCTACAATCAAGACAACGTTCATTTTAGGACCTCCCAGTTATTTGGGTGGGAATCTTGATGGCGACGGTACTTCCACTAAAATCAGATTTTACAATCTCTAAGCCATAACATTCTCCATAATTTTGTTTTAAGCGCTTATCAGTGCTTCGGAACCCCAGCCCCGACTTATTTTCAGACTGTTTGATTCTTTCGAGGACATCCCTTGGGAAACCGTTTCCATTATCTTCAACAGTAATAATGACTTCCTCATCCGTTTCGTGGGCAATTATATTTATTTTTCCCCCATCACGTCTAGGTGTAATACCGTGAATAAGGGCGTTTTCAACAATTGGTTGGATGACCATATTCGGGATTCTGTAAGCCTTAATGTTTTCAGGAACATCAATTGTGTACTCCAGACGGTTTTTAAAGCGGGCTTTTTGGATATACAGATATTTCATAATGTTATCTATTTCAGAACCGATGGTGTGAAGTTGATCGTCCTGCTTCAAATTGTAACGCAGCAAGTCGGACAGGTAGTAAATCAATTCCTCTGTTTTATGAGAATGTTCAAAATAAGCAATACGGGCAATACAGTTCAAGGTATTAAACAAAAAATGCGGATTGACGACAAGCGACATGTTTTTCGCTTCTAGGTCAATAATCTTTTTCTCCAGCATTTCCTTTTCGATTGATAATCTGGCTACAGCGGAATCTGCATGATTTTTGGTGCTCTCAGTCAGGTCAATGGTTATGTTTTTGGCAATGTGACTACATAACTGCTCATGTACCTTCATTTTATTTTCATCAACTGTTTTCAAAGAGGCAATGGATTTGGCGATAAACTCCAATTCCGTGTTTGTTTCTTCCCTTAGGGCTTGGACATCAATCATAAATTTTTGGTATTCGGTGTCCTGTGAATAAGCCTTCATTCCCGAAACAAACCCTACCGTTTCGTCATGCTTTTTGATCGGTATAAAGATATTATGCAAGCCATAATGGCAAGTAAAACGGCCCTCCTCCCCCTTATCCGAGTTAAAGCGACTCTTGTAGTCGGGGCAAATCTTCTGACCGCCTTGCTTTTTGCAATATGTACAAAAATCCGGAGCTGGGATTAACTCATGCATGACTTGACCATCTGTATTGACCAAAACTAAAGGAATATCTGACAGAGATAAGATTCCACTATAGCGGGCATATAAGCTCGTAGGACTCAATTCTTTTAGAGGGTTTTCAGTTAGATTCATCTTATTAGTACACCTCCCGCTATGAAATGAATTAGATATTGATGAAGAGAAATTGCAATCTGCTCCTCCTCATGAGAATAACAATTCTATTATACTGACTACTCAACTGGATTTTTTGCTATAAAAAAGAATTTTTTGTGTAAATATTTTCTTCAAAAAGGAAAACAACCTGTCCAAATTTAATTCAAACAAAAATAAAAGAAGTTGTCTAACATAGAACAACCTCTTTTTCAACCAAGTAACTTTATATAACCAGCATTAGTTTTTATATATAATATGTGACAAATTCATGAACGAATAAGTATAAACTTTGTTTGCTTGGTAATTATATTCCAGTAAGTGCTTTTATTTATCTTTAGTATTTGCTATTATAAATATAAGGTTATTATTAATAACCAAGGAACCATTTGAGGTGTTTATATATGGATACGGAAAATAAATTATGCAGCAAAGTTGAAGAGTGCTACCATATTATGGGGAAGAAATGGATGGGTTTGATTGTTCATACTTTAATGGAGGAACCAAAAAGATTCAGTGAAATCCATTCTTCTATACCAGATTTAAGTAAAAGAGTATTAAATGAACGTATGAAAGAGCTTGAGGATCATGGAATTGTGTTAAGAAATGTCATTGCAGATCGTCCTGTACGGACCGAATATTCATTAACCAAAAAAGGGACCGAACTCGGGCGATCGCTTAAAGTTTTAGAACAATGGGCAGATAAATGGCTTTAATGATGGTGAAAATTCAAAAACTCTTCGTTTATCCGCTATCATATAAGCTGTCTGCCACTATAAACATCCTTTCTGTTTTAGAACTAAATATAATAAATAAAGGAGCTTGGCTACCAAGCTCCTTTATTTTTAGCTAATATTGTTTATTTCATTATACTAAACAGCTACTGCTGATAATTTCTTTGCTGCTTCTTTTACTTTTTCTAATCCTTCGGCAATAATGGTTTCAGCTTGAGCCGGCATTGCAGCATGTCCTTCGATAATAACTTCGTCTACGATTTCCATACCGAATACGCCGCCTACCACGTTTTTAATATAATTTGCCGCCATTTCCATTGGTGCTGCTTCAGGAGTTGAGTAAACGCCGCCGCGAGCGCTTAGGATGATTGCTTTTTTGTGTGTCATTAATTGAACTGCTTGACCATTTTCATCGTATTTAAAAGTGAAACCAGCTTGATATACGTAATCAATAAATGTTTGTAATGGGGCCGGGATTGTTAAATTCCATAACGGGAATGCGAATACAACTAAGTCTGCTGCGGTAAGAGCATCCATTGCTTTTTGTTTTGCAGCAAGAAGACGTTTTTCTAAATCAGTCAATTCTTCGCCTTTTTCAACTTTGCCGAAAGCGTTGAATAAATCTTGGCCAAAGTAAGGCATATCTTCAGCGAAAACATCGAAAGTTGTGACATTCACTCCTTCTAAGTTTTCCATAAAAGTTTCGTACATTTTACTTGATACAGCCTGCGAAGCTGGACGATTGTTTGCTTTAACTACTAAAACATTCATATATATATTACTCCTTTTTAGCTGAAATTTTATTATTATCAAATACAATATCTCGAATTAATAATATATTAATACAGTATTATTGTCAATGAAACCCACATAGTAGTTATTTCCTGTTTTTTTATTTATAGCTGATAAAAAAGTCTGTGGAATAATAGTCCCATAAGACTATTTCATTATTCTCAAAAAAAGCTCATCGTTGAGTTGGATCGGACGTTTTGTAATCATCAATAATCAATAGAATTTTTTCCGCGAGTCAAAAATTTACTATTTCAATATAATAGTTATACCAAGTTTTTTCGGTTCTTCCAGAAAATAATAAAAACTAATCGAAAGGTCCGATTAGTTTTTGATTATCGTTTTATTGATTCGCTTTTTTTACCCATTCAGCAACTGTAACAGTACGCTTTGCTTGATGTTTAACAGCCCCTTGAACATCTTCAATCATTTTACCATCTTGATCTACAGAAACACTTGTTCCATATGGGTTACCACCAGCCCCAAATAGTACTGGGTCTGTATAACCAGGAGGAACAATAATCGCACCCCAGTGCATCATTGAAGTGTACAATGATAAGATAGTTGCTTCCTGGCCGCCATGTGGGTTTTGTGCAGATGTCATGGCACTTACTACTTTATTGACTGTTTTACCAGTCGCCCACAACCCGCCTTGGGTATCAAGGAATTGCTTCATTTGTGATGGCATGTTCCCAAAACGAGTTGGAACACTAAATATAATGGCATCTGCCCATTCAATGTCAGCAGATGTTGCGACTGGAACGTCTTTAGTAGCCTCAACAGTAGCTTTCCATACTTCATTTCCCGCGATAACGGATTCAGGCGCTAATTCTTGTACTTTTAATACCTTTACTTCAGCACCGGCTTCTTTCGCACCTTCTTCTGCCCATCTCGACAGTTGGTAGTTTGTTCCACCCATGCTGTAAAAGATTACTGCTAATTTTACATTTGTCATTTTTTCTGTCTCCTTTTCGGTAGATTTTCCAAATAATTTGGATAAGAAACCCATTATTAATGCACCACCTAAGTTATTATTTCTTAATTTGAAGGTAATATTCATTATTAAGCTGCTAATGTTATTTCTTGGACTCATTTGAATCCTTGTGAAAAATCAATTGGTTAACTGATAATAGTTTGCTTCAATTGTTCAAGGTTAATACCACGGATTATCATATCTCGAATTCAAGGTAATAGAGATACACATCAATAATTTGGTTAATATCAATTGTATTCCTATCTGGTAGACACACAGACCTTATTGAACTTCTTCCAATAAGCTATATACTTCATCTAGTTGGATTATACGCATATTACGTGGTAAAAAGCTCCGTATCTCTTCTTCGTTAAACCCAACTTGCAATCTTTTTTCGTCAAGGATTAATGGTTTTCTTAATAGCCCAGGATTTTCCTCGATCATCGTATACAATTCATGAAGGGACAGAGAGTCGATATCAATATTTAGCTCCTTGAAAGCTTTTGACTTAGTAGAGATAATTTCATCAGTGCCATCTTCTGTAAAGTAAAGGATATTCTTTATCTCATCTAATGTAAGTTTATCAGAAAGGATATTTCTTTCTTTGTAAGGAATTTGATGTTCATCAAACCAAGCTTTTGCTCTTCGGCATGAAGTACAACTAGGTGATAAATATAAAGTTACCATCATTAACACTCCCTTGGTGTTTTTTAGTCAGTTCGACTTAAATTAATTAACTTTCCCGTATATCTCAAATTAAAATATCTCGAAATTAGGATATTTTTATTATATATCAACCTTTACTTTTGTCAACCTAAATATTAAATAGTATCACCACTTTATGAAATTGGATTTCTACCCTATAATTCCTTTTAGCTTAGAACTTAATCGGGTTTCTTGTGTTTATCGGATATAGTCTCCCATCTAACGCAAATGATATTTTCCCCGTTTCTTCAGAAACGACAAGAGCAAGTGCATCGCTTTTTTCGGATATGCCAAGTGCCGCCCGATGACGTGTTCCAAGTTTCTTTTCCCCTGTTACAATGGTTGTCAGCGGAAGGACATTGGCTGCCGAGACGACTGTATTTCCTCTTATTAAAACTGCACCATCATGTAATGGGTTCCCTGGGTAAAAAATCGATTCCAATAATTTGGGTGTTACAAGAGCTCCTATTGTTGTTCCCTTTTGTATAATCGAGTCAATAGGATCGCCACGTTCAACTACAATGAGTGCACCATGGTTTTGTTTTGATAAATACTGTACCGCTTGAGATAAAACCTCGTATGTATCAGTAAAGGATGATAAATAGCAATTTAAATAGAAGGAAGCTGCAATCGATTCAATTTTTATTAGTTGCTCTTTTACATCCTCCAGACCTCCTAATACACAGTAATTTTCGTTTCCTAACACCATTAAATTGGATTGGAGTAAATCAATAATTTGTCTGATACCATCCTCTAAATTCTGCTTTAATGGCGAAAAATCACAATTACTCTCCATGTAGAAATTCCTCCAAAATTTTTTTGACTCCAGAGTAGTTCTTATAATTTTGTATACTATTACATATTAGAAATAGTATTAGTTTGGTGTTTAAAAATTATAGATGGACATTCCCAATAATTTTCAAGCAACTTTAATTGATTTATCCGCCTATAAACACTATAATGTAATTAGGTTACTAAAAGTATACACATTACTTTTTATAAACAAATCAATAGAAACGAGGTATGAAAAGTGAAAATGTTAGAATCAAAAGTAATTCAAACTAGGTATGAAAAAGAAATTTTTATAGATGAAAAACCAAACATTGAAATTAACGGGTTTCGTTCTCTTAATAAGAACACACCTTTTTATGAATTTATGATTGGCCTTGATTTAATGCGGATTCGGAATAATGAGTATTATGGATATAAGAAAAGTTTTATTCGCATCAGAATTTCGGAGGATTTACAATCTCTTTTCGTACTAGAACCCGATTTACAAAGTATCTTCGCAGGCAAAAATACGCAGGAAAAAGAAGCAGCCATTGAATTGATTCATTACCTATTAGTTGATTCTCAAACTTTTAAACAAGTGGTATCAGATATGATAGGCAGCCTAAGAAAAGTAAATGTTGTAAACAGTTTAGAAATAAAGGAATTAAAGATTAAATTAGATGTGCTAGAAAGATTATTAAATGTTAATGAGGAAGATATTAAATTCACGATTCGAATGGAAAATATAGCTTAGTTTTTTGACAAAGGAGAAAAGCCCCATCATAACTGACTTTTCTCCTTTTTAGTATGTGTAATATTTCATACTTCAAGGAAAAGCAACCTTATTTGTGACAAGGTTGCTTTCTATTTCTATTATTTAGAAATGCGTTTTCGTAATTTTTTCCTTTCTTCTTCGTATCCAGGTTTTCCAAGTAGTGCAAACATGTTCTTCTTATATGCCTCTACTCCTGGTTGGTCAAAAGGATTTACTCCCATTAGCAAGCCGCTGATTCCACATGCCTTCTCAAAGAAATAAACCATTTCACCGAAGGTATATTCATTTAATTGATCCAGCTCGACAGATAAGTTAGGAACTCCTCCATCCACATGGGCTAAAACTGTACCTTGAGCGGCATTCTTATTAACATAGTTCATTGTCTTCCCCGCTAAATAATTTAATCCATCAAGGTCCTTATCCTCTATCCTTAGAGTAATATCTACTTTAGGTTCTCTTACAGAAAACACGGTTTCAATCAGTTCACGGCGACCTTCTTGCACATATTGTCCCATGGAGTGAAGGTCCGTTGTAAAATCGACAGAAGCAGGATAGAGACCTTTTTGATCCTTCCCTTCACTCTCACCAAATAACTGTTTCCACCATTCAGATACATAATGAAGGGATGGTTCAAAGTTCACCAATAGCTCGATTGATTTACCTTTCCGGTAAAGGGCATTCCTGACTGCCGCGTACTGATAACTCTGGTTTTCTTCCAAGTTTGGGTTATTGTACTTATCCGCCGCAGCCACAGCACCTGCCATCATTTTACCAATATCTAGGCCAGCGGTTGCAATCGGCAATAAACCTACTGCGGTTAACACGGAGTATCTGCCGCCAACATCATCAGGAATCACAAAGGTTTCATATCCTTCTTCATCCGCAAGGGTTTTTAAGGCCCCTTTAGATCGATCTGTTGTCGCATATATACGTTTCCGAGCTTCTTCTTTACCATACCTTTTCTCCATATATTCACGGAAAATACGGAACGCAATCGCAGGCTCGGTTGTGGTACCTGATTTAGAGATTACATTGACGGAAATATCTTTGTCCTTCAGCACGTCAAATAAGTGAGAAATATAAGTAGCACTGATATTTTGTCCGGCAAAATAAATCTCTGTTTTGTCATCCATTTGGTTATGGAAAGTATGAGACAATGCTTCAATGGCTGCTCTTGCACCAAGATAAGAGCCTCCGATTCCGATGACGATTAGAGCATCGGAATTACTGCGAATTCTTTCTGCTGCTGCTTTGATACGCGCAAATTCTTCTTTATCGTGGTTATACGGTAAATCCACCCATCCAAGATAATCAGAACCTGGTCCTTTTTTCTCGTGAAGCATTTCATGTGCAGTTTTTACAAATTCACTTAAATAATCAACTTCATGCTGTTGCATAAACGCTAATGCATTTGAATAATCAAAAGTAATTGACATACAATTGTTCTCCTCACCGGTTTATTTTTGTTATGTAAGGGCGCTAACTTTCCCTTGGCTAACGCCCTTAGATTTCAATTTTTTATACGGTCTTCCAGTCAGCAGCAAATTTCTCTAGTCCCTGGTCGGTCAGCGGATGTTTTGCCAATTGCTCAATGACCTTAAATGGAATTGTTGCTATATGTGCTCCTGCCAACGCAACACGGGTTACATGGTCCGGATGTCGAACAGATGCTGCAATGATTTGTGTATCTAGATTTTGAATCCGGAACAATTCAGCAATTTTTGCGACAAGCTGTACTCCATCTTCATTAATGTCATCTAAACGGCCTAAGAATGGGGATACATAGGTAGCTCCTGCACGTGCTGCCAGTAATGCCTGGTTTACACTAAAAATCAGTGTAACATTTGTTTTAACACCTTTTTTGGTTAAATAACGGCAAGCCTCTAATCCATCCAATGTCATTGGCAGTTTAATGGTAATGTTCTTGTCTCCGCCATTTATTGTTATTAGTTCATTTGCCTCGGCAATCATTTGATCAGCTGTTAGGGCATTAGGTGTTACTTCAGCAGAAACAGACTCAACCTCTGGGACCGCAGTTAGGATTTCTGCAATGCGGTCTTCAAATTTAACTCCTTCTTTTGCCACTAATGAAGGGTTGGTTGTAACACCCGATAAGACACCAATTTTATATGCTTTTTTAATGTCATCTAAGTTTGCAGTATCAATAAAAAATTTCATTTTCGCTTTCCTCCATTTTGTTATAAATTCGGTTTTTTTAATTCTTTACAACCGCATGTCCGCCAAATTCATTTCGTAATGCGGCTACTACTTTACCTGTAAAGGTATCATTTTCTAAAGATCGGTAACGCATTAATAAAGACATTGCAATAACTGGAGTGGCAGTTTGTAAATCTAAAGCTGTTTCTACAGTCCATTTTCCTTCCCCTGATGAGTGCATGATTCCTTTGATTTCATCTAATTTTGCATCTTTTGAAAATGCATTTTCTGTTAATTCCATTAACCATGAACGAATAACAGAACCATTGTTCCAAACTCTTGCTACCTTTTCGTAATCATAATCGAATTCACTCTTCTCAAGCACTTCAAAGCCTTCACCTATAGCAGCCATCATGGCATACTCTATGCCATTGTGAACCATTTTTAAGAAGTGTCCGCTGCCTGCTTTGCCAGCATATAAGAAACCATTTTCTACTGCTGTATCTTTAAAAATTGGTTGAACGATTTCCCATGCTTCAGGATCACCGCCAATCATATAACATGCACCATTACGGGCACCCTCCATGCCGCCCGAGGTACCTGCATCCATAAATCTGACACCAATTTTTTTTAATTCATTGTAACGGCGAATGGATTCCTTATAATGAGAATTACCCGCTTCGATAACAATATCACCTTTGTCCAAAAATGGGATTATCTCACCTATGACTGGATCAACAACAGCATGCGGAACCATAATCCAGATAATTCTAGGTTTTTCTAAAGACTCAACAAGTTCTTGATAGCTTGATACACCAACTGCTCCATATTTCTTCATTTCTTTCACAGCATTAGGGTTAACATCAAATGCTACGACTTCGTGGTTTTGATCCATTAAATTTTGTCCTAAATTAAAACCCATTTTCCCTAAACCAATTAATCCAACCTTCATTGTGATTTCCTCCTCTACTTTAATGTTTCTCTTTTTTAAGAATTCAAAAGACTTTTCGTCAGTTGAATTAAATTGTCGGTCGTAAATCCGAACTGTTCCATAACTGAAGCACCATCTCCTGACGCTCCAAATGATTCGATGGATAACACTTTTCCTTTAAATCCAACAAAACGCTCCCATCCCAGTGAGATTCCCATTTCAATCGCCACTCGTTTTGTAATGGAAGAAGGAAGTACCGATTCTTTATATTCAGCAGATTGCTGATTAAACAACTCCCAGCTTGGCATTGCAACGATCCGAACCGATCGATTTTCTTTTTCGAGCTCGGCTTTTGCTCTGACAGCTAATGAAACTTCAGAGCCGGTAGCAATCAAAATAACCTCTGGTGTGGAATTAGTTTCAGCCAATACATAAGCTCCCTTAGAAACATTCTCCAAATTCGCTTTTGTTTCGTTATACACTGGCAGGTTTTGGCGGCTTAAAATCAATGCTACTGGGCCATCCGTTTGTTGAAGTGCGTAGGCCCATGCACTTGCCGTTTCATTTGCGTCAGTAGGCCTAATAACTGTTAATCCAGGTATAGACCGGAGTGCTACCAAATGTTCAACCGGTTCATGTGTAGGTCCATCCTCACCAACCGCAATGGAATCATGTGTAAATACATAAATGACAGGCAGCTTTGATAATGCTGCCAAACGGATTGACGGACGAAGATAATCATTAAAGACAAAAAATGTACTAACAAAAGGTTTTACACCGCCATGATAGGCCATTCCATTGGCTGCAGCTCCCATGGCATGTTCACGGACTCCAAAGTAAACATTACGTGCACCGTATGATTCAACTGCGTAAATTTGTTCCCCTTTAATGTCCGTCATTGTAGAACCTGAAAGGTCTGCACTTCCCCCAAAAATCGCTGGAACAGATTTTACAAAATGATTGATGGCTTCTCCACTGGCAACGCGCGTCGAAACAGCTTTTCCTGTATCAAAAGTTAATATATCTTTTGCGTCGATTAGGACTTTTCCATCTATAGCACTTGTCAATTGATTGGCTAATTCAGGAAATTTCCGCTTATAGGATTCGAATAAGTTCATCCAGCTTTGTTCAGCATCGTTCCCCTTACGCTTTAATTGTTCAAAATGGGCTTTTACTTCCTCTGGAACATAGAAATCTTCCTCATAAAGCCAGTTATAGGCTTGCTTTGTCGCTTTCCCTTCTTCCACTCCCAGTGGTGCACCATGTGCTTTATTTGTTCCAGCTACCTTCGGACTTCCATATCCAATTATCGTTCTGACTTCAATCAAACTTGGCTGATTTGTATTTTGTTTGGCGGCTTCAATTGCTTCAGAAATGGCGTCGATGTCATTTCCATCTTCCACTTTTACATAGTGCCAATGTGCTGATTCTGCTCTTTTCTCAATGTTTTCGGAAAAAGAAACGTTCAATTCACCATCAAGAGATATATCGTTTGAATCATATAATACAATCAGTTTTCCTAGTTTCATGTGGCCAGCCATTGACATCGCTTCATAAGAAATACCCTCCATTAAGTCACCGTCCCCAACTAACGCATAGGTGTAGTGATCAATAATCGGATGTCCTTCTTTATTAAACTTTGCTGCTAAATGCGCTTCTGCCATCGCCATCCCAACAGCATTCGCAATCCCTTGGCCTAATGGACCTGTTGTTGCTTCCACACCTGGAGTATGACCGAATTCAGGATGTCCCGGCGTTCTGCTATTCAATTTTCGAAAGTTTTTCAAATCATCGATTGTGACATTGTAGCCAGTTAAATGCAGCATGCTGTACAGCAAGCTTGACCCATGGCCCGCAGATAAAACAAACCGGTCACGGTTAAACCATTTCGGGTTTTCAGGGTTGTGTTGAAGGTGTTTGGCCCATAATGCATATGTCATTGGTGCTGCCCCCATCGGGAGACCCGGATGACCAGAATTGGCTGCATTAATAGCATCAATCGATAACGTTCTAATTGTCGTAACGGCTAGATTTTCAATTGTTTGTGACAAAAGTTTTTCCTCCTCAAACTTCTTAGTAGTGTAGGACCTTATCATTAAGTTCTTGAATTGGTTCATCGAGCCACCATTTAAAGCCATTTTCCAATAGTAAGCAATCAGCAGCTATAGGACCATTTGAGCCTGAACGATATTCATATAGAGGTAGTTGATTCGCTTCAAATGCATTGAGAATTGGCTGTACCCATTCCCATGACAACTCAACTTCCTTCCAATGCGCGAAGAAGGTAGAATCTCCGTTAAACGCATCATAAATAAGTCTTTCATATGCTTCAGGAACTCCCATTTCTGTTTGTCCATTAGCAAGATTAATCCAAACAGGTTCTACTTTTCCATTGTTCAATGGGTTTTTAATGTTTAATTGAAAAGATATATTTTCATTTGGATTGATTTCAATCACCAATAAGTTAGGATTTATTTGAGTATTTTTATATTCATGGTTCTGATTATTTTTAAATTCGATGACGATCCGCGTTGATTTTTCCTTCATTCTCTTTCCAGTACGGATGTAAAAAGGAACCCCTGTCCATGACGGATGATCGATCCACAAAAGAGCAGCAACAAAGGTATCTGTGGTGGTAGAAGGATCTACCCCAGGCTCTTCTAGATATCCAGGAACTTCTTGTCCATTTACCTCTCCTAAAATGTATTGGCCGCGAACAATATCATTTTGAACATCTTCCTCTTTTATGGGCCTTAGTGACTCCATGATCTTTCGCTTTTCAATTCGAATTTCCGCTGCACTTATATTTTCAGGTGTATCCATCGCGGTCATCATCAGTATTTGCAGCATATGGTTTTGAACCATATCACGGATGGCTCCGGCGTGGTCGTAATAACCAGCTCTTTTTTCTACCCCAACCGTTTCACTTGCTGTAATTTGGACATTAGCTATATGTTCCTTATTCCAAATGAACTGTAGAATCGGGTTGGCATAAGACAAGGCTTCAAGATTTTGAACCATTGGTTTACCTAAGTAATGGTCGATGCGATAGATTTCCTCTTCCTCAAAGGCACGGCTTAGTTTTTCATTCAGTTCTCTAGCTGATTGGAGATCATGACCAAATGGCTTTTCAATAATTAGTCTTTTCCAGCCGGTTGTCTGTCCCAGTCCACTATTTTTTATATTCAAGGCAATCGTGTCAAAAAACTCTGGTGCAACCGAAAGATAAAACATCCGATTTTCGGCTAATTTTAGCTCCTCTTCACGCTGCATCACTAACTGAAGTAAAGTTTGAAAATCTTCTTTCCGATTAACATCCAACTTACTGTAGCGAAAGTAATCCAAAAATTCTCCCATACTTGCTGCATCATGTTCTAGGCGGCGTGAAAAGTCTAAAATAGAGTCCTTCACTTTGTCTTGGAAATCTTGCTGAGAAAGTTCCCCTCTACCAAGTCCGATAATAGAAATGGACTGTGGCAATTTTTGATCAACATACAAATTGTATAGAGCAGGGAAGATTTTTCGCTTAGCTAAATCCCCTGTTGCACCAAATAAGACAAATGTCATAGTTTCCATTTTTATTTCCCCCATGTTCGTATTTTCTAGCCCCGGACTTTCGCGATGATGTTTTGATGACAATCGATTGTGATGACACTGTCTGCCATTCCGACAAATAATCCATTATCCACAACGCCCGGTATCAAATTTAGCTCCCTCTCCAATATTTTTGGATCCTTTATTTTTGTAAAAATACCATCAATAATATAGTTTCCGTTATCTGTGAGAAAAGGGATCCCATCTTTTTGTCGCAGCTTTGGACTTCCCCCAAGCTCCAGGATGTGCTTCATGGTCATTTCATATCCAAATCGCACTACTTCTATCGGCAGTGGAAAAGTTCCTAATGCCTCCACTATTTTGTTTGAGTCTGCGACGACAATAAAGGTCTCAGCTGCTTTTGCGATGATTTTCTCTCTTAAAAGGGCCCCGCCTCCCCCTTTAATGAGATTTAACTCAGAATCTACTTCATCTGCTCCATCAATGGCCACATCAATTTTCTCAATCTCATTGATCGAAATTAGGGGAATTCCAAGTTCAGTCGCTAATTTTTTCGTGTGTTCAGAAGTAGGAACTCCTTTTATGGAAAATCCTTGTTGAACTAATTCCCCAAGTTTTGAAATGGTATAGAAAACAGTCGTGCCAGTTCCTAATCCAACTACCATCCCTTCTCTCACATAATCAACTGCTTTTTCTCCAACTTTCTTCTTTTCATTCAAGGCCTTTTACCCCTTTCCATTAAGGTCTGGAGATTGCCTTATTAATTTAACCATTGTTTTTTAATTTGCTCTTGTGCGATATTTAAAATCTGTTTTTCAGGTGTGTCTTTTTTAACAATTACATTAGTTAGATAATTTCTTCCTTTGTAACTAAGCTTTACAGTTACTTCAATCATAATTGTCACTCCTACCTATTTTATTTAATTTATTTAGTTATTTTATTTCATCTAGTAACTTTTAATAACCTAGGTTACTTTATGTATTCATAATACCTTTTGACGAAATTACCGTCAAGAAAACTATCTCGAATTTGAGATAATAAATATATTTACTACTATAAAATAAAAATAGGGAGATAAATCAAACTCGATTTATCTCCCTATTTAATAACTGAAACTTATCATAATACAAATTCAACTTGACCCAATTGTTTTAAATATCACTTCCTTAGAAAGAGGGATTGAACAGTGAATTTCCGTGCCTTTATTCAACTCTGATTGTATAGTTAACGACCCGTGTAGAAATCTTAACTATAAAAATTTAAAGTCATATCAAGAAGTGAAGGATGGCTAAATCTGAGGAGGAAAAAGGACAGAATCATTATTACATCATGTGCCCAAAATTTGTCCGTGTACAAACAAATTACCAACCTATTCAATAAAATGAGAGTAACATTGAATTTCAATTTGGAGTGGTTCTATTGGGTGCTATTAATGGAAGGGAATTCGTAGGGCGGATTGATCAGTTAAACAAAGAAATTTGGTTGGATGGGAAACGGATAGAAGGCAAATTATCCATGCATCCTGCATTCAAAGGGCTTATTAGAACAAAAGCATCCCTGTACGATTTACAGGATGCTCCAGAGTATAAAGACAAATTAACCTATACTTCTGAAGAAACGGGGGTGCCAATCGGGGTTTCTTTTCTGCAACCAAAAACAAAGGAAGACCTAAAAAAACGAAGAAGTGCAAGTGAGATATGGGCGAAGCACACGAATGGAATGATGGGAAGAAGTCCGGATTATATGAATACAGTCTTAATGGCATTCGCCTCATCGGCATCCATCTTGGAGGGTAAAGAAAATTGCTTTCCGGAGAACATTCAATCGCTTTATAACCGGGCAAAAGACAACGATTTATGTTTTACCCATACCTTCGTCTCTCCACAGGTTAATCGAGCCTTAATCAATCTTCAGATCTCAAAAGAACCCATATCAGCAAGAGTAGTCGACAAAACAGAACATGGCCTGATCATTAAAGGTGCCCGTCTATTGGCAACCCAAGGCGGTGTAACCGATGAGGTACTTGTTTATTCCACAGGCGGAATAATCGAGGAGGCGGAAGCTTTTGCCTTTTCGATCCCTTCCGATACAAAGGGTTTAAAATTTATTTGCCGGGAGTCCTTTGTGGGGGGGGATTCTTCCTTTGATCATCCATTGAGTTCACGGTTTGAGGAGATGGATACAATACTGGTGTTTGATCATGTATTGGTGCCATGGGAGCGGGTGTTTTTTTACGGTAACCCTGAAGCGGCAAATGACTTTATGCTGCAAAGCTCATTTCATCATCATGCAACACACCAAGTGATTACAAGGCAAGTTGTCAAAACGGAATTTTTACTGGGTCTTACTGACCTGCTTGCCAAAACGATTAATGTATACGGTTATCAACAAATTCAGGAAAAAATATCGGAAATTATCATCGGCCTTGAATCCATGAAGGCACTTTTAGCGAAGGCAGAAAATGATGCGGAATTGGATGAATGGGGAACTATGGTGCCTAGTATTATTCCACTCAAGGTTGCTAGCAACCTATTTCCAAAAATATATCCGAGATTTGTAGAAATCATACAACTAATCGGTGCTAGCGGCATGATCACACTACCAACAGAAAACGACTTTTCCTCGCCTATCAAACCGGATTTGGATGTATATCTTCAAGGAACAAATCTAAACGCCGAAGAGCGTGTCCAACTTTTTCGATTGACCTGGGATATGACAATGAGCCCGTTCGGTACCAGGCAAACTCAATACGAGCGTTACTTTTTCGGAGACCCTGTCAGAATGGCCAGTCATTTATACCAAAGCTATCCAAAAGATGAATTTTGCGATCGTATTTCCGAATTTTTAAATTTATCCAATGAAAAAAGCGATCAAAACTGATCGCTTTTGCCTTGTATTACTATTTTAACGCGTTAACAGCATTAATTAGTCCAAATCCAGAATTCTCATCGTAGCCTGGTTTAAACACGTCTTCCGCTGACGATTGGATGATATGTTTTACCTGGGCAGGTTTTAGTGTATCCTTGCCGTATTTGGCTATGATGACTCCGGCTAACGCGGCTGTTTTTGGAGCGGCCATTGACGTGCCGGCATAATATGCATAGCCGCCAGGTACAGAACTTAAGCAAAGGTAAGTACTGTCTCTGCCTGTCTTTGTCACTGGATCATAATTCGGGCCATAATCCCCGCCTGGAGCCATAACGTCAATTTTTCCTACTCCGTAGTTTGAATAGAAGGTTAAATTTTTCAATTGACCTCCGGCAGAAACACGAATCATGTTTTGGCTGCTTGGGCTGCGGTGTGTAGCACCTTTATCGTCTCCGGATAACTTACCCGGGCTGCTAATGTCCACTCCATTATTACCGGCGGAACCAACAACTGTGACCCCTTTTTGAATCGCATATTGAATGGCACGATTAAATAAATTCACATCGGCAACAATGTCCTTTGTGGCGTAGTCAGGATCCTGGAACCAGTCATAGCCGCCTAATGACATATTCACTACATCAACATTGTCATCTGCCGCGGTCATAAGTGCCTCGGCAATGTGTGCGGTTTCAGCCCCACCAGTTGGTCCAAAGACGCGGTAGGCTGCCACTTTTAGATCAGGACCGATCCCCATGATTCTTCCTTTACCGGCAATGGAACCGGCAACATGAGTGCCATGTCCGTCTTCATCCATTGCATCCGGATATCCCGGTACAAATGATTTTCCGTACGCATAATTTGCCTTAACATCAGGATGTGTATAATCAATTCCTGTGTCGATCACCGCAACTACAATATCATCTCCAGAAGCAGATTTTCCTGTTCCGCCTGGCATGCTCCATGAAGCACCATTATTTGTTACCTGTTTGATATCCCATTGTGAACTTTCATATAGGTCAGCACCAGCAACAGCATCCAGTTCCACTGTTTCCTGATAAACTGGCTTTTCCGGGTAGATTTTGTTTTGAACACCGGCCTCCTGAACTAGGTTTGACTTTTTAACCTTTTCTAAAAAGCTGGCATCTGTCGAACTTACTTCGACTGCACCTAGCTTATCAAGCTTGGCTGTAACTTTCCCACCGGCATCCTTCAGTAATTTATCATATCCGGCAGGTAGTTTCGCTTGATCTTTAAAAATAACTATGTAGTCCTTGCTCACTGGTGCGGCATTGGTTTTTGGAACTCCTCCGCTAAAAACAACAGAAGCCCCCAATGTCAGTGCCAATGCACTGCCGAATAACCTCTTTTTTAATGTCATAATATTTCCCCTTTTCTATTTATTCAATCCTATTATAGTTCATTTAAATCACTCAATATATCAGTCTGATGGAGCAATTCCAGGGCGATTTTAATAGGTAATATGACCTTGTTTTTAGAGAACCTTTTATAAAAACATGAAAATAGTATTAGGAAAAGGCACAGTATCTACCGTGCCTTTTGTTACTGCATTTGTAATTTTGACAGTAGAGGTCTCCCATTCTCCCAAATCACACTTACAGGAAGCCCGAAAAACTGTGAAAGCTGTTCACTTGATAGCATCTCTTTTGTCGCCCCCGTTGCAAAAACCTGGCCATCCTTTAGTAACAAGGTTTTATTAAATACAGGCAAGATCTCTTCCACATGATGTGTCACATAAATAACGGTTGGCGCAACCGTTTTTTTTCCAATCGTTTCAATTGATTCCAACAGTTTTTCGCGTGCAATAAAATCTAGGCCATTTGTCGGTTCATCCAAAATAAGCAGGGAGGGGTCAGCCATTAAGGCCCGGGCAATTAACACCCGCTGTTTTTCCCCTTGCGATAAAGTTTCATAGTTTCGGTTCGCATACTCTAGACAACCCAAGTCTTCCAGTAGACCTATAGCTTTTTCTCTCATTTGATCTGTTGGGGTTTCATAAAGCCCAATAGAGGCAAACGACCCACTCAGCACCACTTCAAAGGCATTATCACCCCTATGAAATTTCTCCTGGAGGGAGGACGACACAAAGCCGATTTGCTTGCGCAACTTTTCCCCAAGATAGTGTTTGCCGAACTCCATTCCTAGCACGTTAATTCTCCCCTTTGTTGGGAAAAAGTAGGCATTTAATAGATTTAAAATGGCCGTTTTCCCGGAACCATTCAATCCAAACAAGACCCAGTGCTCCCCTTTGTCTATTTGCCAATTCACATCATTTAAAATCCAGTTTCCGTCTCTAACCAAGGAAACTTCCTCTAGTTGTAGGATCATCCGTATTCTCTCCTCTACGGTAAATCTTTTAAATATAATATTATCAAAATTTTTTAAAAATAAAAATATTTAAGTCTAATTTACCACCAGTTGTATTTTTTGAACATTCTATGAATTTATCCCTTCAAAGGGGCAATCCCCATTTTTCGCCACATTTTTCTACAAATTTCTTCCCTCATGATTGCTATATTTGATGACAGATTGGTAATTGAGCAGGCTTCACTTTATGCAGTTTGTTCAAAAACTAACAAACTTCAATTATGGGGAGGAAGTTTTTTATGGCAGTAGATGAGAAGAAAGTACTACAAAAGCAAACGAGCATTTCCGTTGACCGATTAGCCGCTCAAGGGGCCCAGGCACTCGAAGAGTTTCGCGGGTTTACACAGGAAATGGTCGATGAAATCGTCAAAGCAATGGCGCTGACAGCACTTGAAAACCACGAAAAATTTGCAAGGATGGCCGTTGAGGAAACGAACCGGGGATTATTTGAGGACAAAATCTCAAAGAATATGTTTGCTACCGAGATGATCTATCACAGCATTCGGGACCTAAGAACTGCCGGAATCATTAGTGAAAACGAACATGAAGGAACCTATGAAATGGCCGAGCCAGTTGGTCTAATTGCAGCCTTGGTGCCTGTAACCAATCCTACTTCCACTGTTATATATAAATCTCTTATTTCGTTAAAAACAAGAAATCCAATTATTTTTGGCTTTCATCCCGTCTCGCAAAATTCCGGGAGGTTCGTGGCCGAACTGCTTAGAAATGCTGCAGTAAAAGCCGGAGCTCCGGAAAATTGCATCCAGTGGCTTGAAAGTACTACCCTTGATGGTATCGAGGCACTAATGAAACATCCAAAGGTTTCGTTGATACTTGCTACCGGCGGTTCAAGCATGGTTAAGGCGGCCTACTCCTCCGGCAAGCCGGCAATTGGCGTCGGACCTGGAAACGTCCCGTGCTATTTTGAAAAAACAGCGAATATCAGGCGTTCGGTTCAGGACTTGCTGCTGTCCAAAACTTACGACAACGGGATGATTTGCGCTTCTGAACAAGCCCTGATTATCGATAAAGAAATCTACACGGAAGTTATTACTGAAATGATTGCCAATCATTGTTATTTCTTGAATGAAGAGGAGAAACACCAGTTGGAGAAAGTGGCAATCCGACAGGAAACCGGGTTACTCAATCCGATGGTTGTCGGACTACCTGCCTACAAAATTGCCCAAATGGCTGGAATTGAAGTGCCAGCTGAAACAAAGATTTTGGTCGTGGAATTGGAAGGAGTCGGTCCAAAGCACCCGCTTTCCTGTGAAAAATTAAGCCCGATATTGGCATGCTATAAAGCAAATAGTACGGAAGAAGCCCTCAAACTTGCCGAGGCGACATTGGAGTACGGCGGACTGGGACACACAGCATCTATTCACAGCACCGATGATAGTATCGTTGAACAATTTGCAATGAGGATGAAAGCAGGCAGGGTCCTTGTGAATACACCTTCAGCACAAGGGGCAACCGGAAATGTGTACAATGATTTTCTGCCGACCTTAACTCTCGGCTGCGGCACCTATGGAGGCAACTCGGTCTCCACCAATGTCGGTGCCATGCATTTGATTAACATTAAAAAGGTGGCGAAACGGAATGTAAATGCTCAAATCTTAAGGACGCCGCCACAGATCTATTATAAAAAGAATTCCATTCAAGCCTTGGAGGTCATTCCTAATCTATCCAGAGCCTTTATCGTAACCAGCCCAAGCTCGGTTAAGTATGGCTACGTGGAAAAGATTCTTCATTATTTGAAGAAACGCCCTGATTTTGCGGGATTTGATGTCTTTACCGACGTTGAGCCGGACCCAAGCATTGAAACCGTCGTGAAGGGAGCAGAATTGATGATGCATGCCCAGCCGAATATCATCATTGCTCTAGGGGGCGGTTCCGTACTGGATGCAGCAAAAGCCATGTGGTTATTTTATGAGCATCCTGAGGTGGATTTCCATGCCTTAAAGCAAAAGTTCCTAAACCCGAGAAAACGAGTAGTTACTTATCCGAAGCTTCGGGAAAAAGCAAAGCTGCTTGCCATCCCAACTACATCCGGTACTGGTTCTGAGGTCACTTCATTTGCTGTCATTACCGATAAGAAGGCGAACATCAAATATCCGCTATCTGATCCGGAATTACTGCCAGATATCGCGATTATCGACCCACAATTTGCAATGACAGTTCCAAAGCACATTACGGCGGACACGGGGATGGACGTGTTAACCCATGCACTTGAAGCGTTTGTGTCGGTTGTCGCCAATGATTTTACCGACGGCCAAATTATTAAAGCAATCCAGCTTGTTTTTGAATACCTACCTAGAGCTTACCGAGATGGAACCGATGCAGTTGCCCGCGAAAAAATGCATTACGCTTCGACCCTTGCTGGACTCGCATTCAACAACGCCTATTTAGGAATCAACCATAGCCTAGCCCATTCGCTCGGAGCCGAGTTTAACATTGCCCACGGCCGGGCCAATGCCATCTTCCTGCCGCATGTGATTCGGTATAATGCCATCAAGCCGACGAAATTCACTCCGTTTGCGGGCTATGAAGCTTTTGTAGCCGATAAACGCTATGCCGAACTGGCCAGGATGCTAGGTCTTCAGGCCCGAACCACGGAGGAAGGAATCGAGAGCCTGATTGAAGCGATTGTGGGATTGGCAAAAGAGCTTGATATGCCGATGAGTGTCGCCGAGTGCGGGGTCGAACAAGCAGCATACGAGGGTAAAATTTATCAACTCGCATTGAATGCCTTTAACGATCCGGATACGAATGTGAATCCTAAACGGCCGCTTACACGGGAGTTAGTCGAAATCCTTCGCCTAGCCTATAAAGGGATTTAAAAACTATACTTAAAAAACACCAGATTACTCCGAGACAGTTTCGGAGATAATCTGGTATTTCTTTTTAATAAACCCTGTATGTTTGCCCTGTTTGCGCTCCTTCGACGCTTTTTCGGTAGGCTTTGGCTACCCGGCTTGCTGGTACAGGTTCAAAGCCAGGGAAAAACGGACCATACTTTTCCAAAGATTCTTCTATAACATTCGGGCTAACATTATTGATCCGGATTCCCCTCGGAAGTTCAATCGCGGCTGACTGGACAAATGCTGTAATCCCACCACTGGCCATCGCTGCAGACACACCACCTTTTATAGGATCATCCATAATCACCCCAGTGGTTAACGTAAAGCTGCCAAAATCGTTTACATGATCCAGTCCAAGCAGTACAAGGTTCACCTGGCCTTTTAACTTACTTTGTATTGATATCTCATTTTTCTCCGGAGTCAGCTCAGTTAGTTGACCAAAGTGTGTATCACCTGCTGTAGTGATTACTGCATCCACATTGCCAACCGACTGATACATTGATTTGATACTTTCTGGTGATACCATGTTGACAAAAAAATCCGCCTTCGACCGTCCTGCTGTTATCATTTCATGCTGTGCCGATAGTTCTTTATAAACAGCACTTCCAATCGTACCCGTGGCACCTATCATTAAAATTTTCATTATATTATCCCCCTAAATTAAGATTTCCTGCTTAAAATTATGTTGCTTTATTTATACTATACCCACCTATAGTATGTAAAGTGTTTTAAAAAAATACCTGCCGGTTTCGTTCGACAAAATTCGAATCTCTTTACAAAAAAACCAGCATTCATACTGTATGAATGCTGGTTTTTGAGAGTATCCTATTCCGCTAGTGAACGATATTTTCCACTAAAATAAATGAGTGGTTCTTGATTTGTTTCATCTAGTTTAATTTCCTTAACCCTTCCGATAAACAAAGTGTGATCTCCCTCAACATGCTCTGCTGATACTTCACAAACCACTTGGGCCAATGCACCCGGCAATACAGGGATCCCGCCGAGTCGATCAAACACTACTTCTCGGGGATCTTTTATCTGTTTTGCAAAAATCATCGATTCTTCCTGTTGTTCTGCAGAAAGAATATTGATAGAAAACGACTGGCTCTGCTTTATTTTTTCAAGCATTTGCGCTTTTTCAGCGATGGAAACCACCACAAGTTTGGGATTCAGCGATACGGACATAAAGGCATTTGCCGTCATCCCATGTACCTTTCCGTCAACTTCCGTTGCCACCACTGTTACCCCTGTTGCAAACTTACCCATTGCGTCTCTAAAAAGCCGATCGTCCAATTGGTCTCCCTCCCATAACTAACATTCATATATGACTATAACACTTGGCAGCCTAACAAAACAAATAACTTACCCGCCAAGGCCAGAAATAATAATGCCAAAGCAAGCGGTAAACAACAAAACATTGAGGCCAAGACCGATTAACGCCCCCTGTCCTAGACGCTTTTTCCCCTTGGTAAAACTAACAATCGGAAGAATAATTAGAGCCACAACCGCGATACACAAATAGGCAAAAAACGCCTCGGAAAAGACGAACAAAACCAGCAGGCCCAGAACATAAATACCCAATGTAATTCCTATCCCAAGCCAAAGGTCTTTTAAATTTGCCTTATTCCCCTGATTTTGAACCATGCCTCCATCTCCTTATTTGTCTACTTCATCAACGTTCTTACTTCCAGCTCCTGCTGAATTTTCTTCAGCTCCTGTTCTTTATCATCACGGTAAAATAAATTGTACGTATCAAACGGAATGATCCGTCCATCCGGGTGCGCGATATGGACACAGGACTTCTTAACCGAGCGGACATCAAAATTATGTGCATCCAAAAACTGCATAATGATCACTCGGAACACGTTATCGTAACCGATTTCTCCCGGCATAGCCACCTTAGGCAGACAGCAAAGCAAATCCTTTAAAGACAAAGCCGATGAGTCCGGTGAATGATTTAAGGAAAACAATTTAAAAATCATATTTTTAATATTGTCGTCTTGCTCAAAAACAATGGTATTTCTCTCGCCTTCCAACAATATATTGGGATCGATCAATCCAGTCAACGGAGTGACCTCCCCGTTTACCTTCAATGCATAGCCCATCGCCAAACAATCCGGATGGCACGGAACCGGGATGATATCCTTTGGCCCGAACACATTGGATTGGTCGATAATCATTTGCCTTACTTCACTAAGAGTCAAACGATTTACCGCTGGGTCGTATTCTTCCAGTCTGCCGGCAGCCTGAATTGGCTGGAAAGTGACACCGCGGACGCACTTTTGCTGCAAGCCATACTGAATGATTTTTCCGACTTCCTGGTCATTTAAGCCTTTTTTCAAAGTGACAACAAGAGTAGTAGAAATATTGAACTCATTCAGATTTTCAATCGCTTTTTGGCGAATATCCCGCAAGTCGACTCCTCTCAATTCCTCCAAGGCTTCTTTTTCAAAGCTATCAAATTGTAGGTAAATTTCAAAGCCAGGCGAGTAGCTGGCAAGCCGTCTTACAAATTCTTTATCGTTAGCAATTCGCAGCCCATTTGTATTCACCATTATATGACGAATCGGCCGTGATTTTGCCAGATCCAATATGTCAAAAAACTGCGGGTGAATCGTTGGTTCCCCACCGCTGATTTGGACAATATCTGCCTGTCGCTCATTTTTTATAATGCTATCGAGCATAAACTCGATGCTCTCTAAGCTGCGGAAGGTTCCTTTTTGCGGTGATGAATCTGCATAACAAATCGGACATTTTAAATTGCATCTTTCGGTAATCTCCAAAAGGGTCAAACAGCTATGCTGTTCATGGTCCGGGCAAAGCCCGCAATCGTAAGGGCAGCCATATTTTATCGGCGTATTCCAGCGGTAAGGCATTTCCGAAGGTTTGATAAATTCCCGGCACCACTTGTAATAGGCTACATCCGTGGAAATTAATACCTTTTCACGTCCATGCTGCAAACAATTTTTTACTAGATAAACCCGTTCATTTTCGATGATGACTTTTGCTTCGACCTTCCGTAAACATGTTGAGCAGATGCTGTTGGTCAATTCATAAAACAAGTAGGGACGGTTAGGCATGAATTTCTCTCCTCTTTTCGATTTGTTTTTTATTGATCAGCCAAATGTAATACAGGATGCCCAGTAAACTGGCCAGTTGAATATTGTTGAAAATCCAATAAGGGTGTGGTGTCGGTTTAATAAAATCAATGAAGAAACGGAACATGAGATAGCTTAGCATGAACAATTGGAACAGAAGCCCTTCCCAGCCGGCATTTTTCCGTTTTATTTGAAGCAATGTGAAGGCTAACAGTGCCAAAAAACCAATTTCATATACTTGCGTGGGGTGGCGTTTAATCCCATCACCAAAATCGACACCGGTCATCCAGGTGGTTGCGGTGCCGTATGTATGGTCATCCAAACCGGTCAAAAAGCAGCCAATTCGGCCAATCATCATTCCGACTGCTAAGGGAAGCACAAAATCATCACCGGTGGAGCGCGTCCAGCCAATGCATTTCTTTGCTGTTTCGACGCCAATTAATCCCCCCAATAAACCGCCGACAATCGTTTTACCCTCGATTAAATAAAAGAGATTAATCCAGTTTTCCATCGTTGCCTTTGGATTTTCAAACCAATATAGAAATTTTGAGCCTAATGCCGCCCCCAAAATCGCACCAACAATGACCCAAAGCGCCTGATCCATTGGAATTCTCTCTTTATTTCTAGTAAATAAATAGACCCGAAAGCCAATAAAATAGGCGAGTGATTCAAATATCAAATGGGGATGGATGCCAAATATATAAACCGGGAAATCCACCAGTTCACCTCTTTTCTACTATTAAAACCTATGTTTCTTTTTTATCTTATCAGACAACAGGAAAAATTTATCATCTTTTTTAAAAATTTCCTAAATGGATTTTAACCTCCGTAACAAGGTGAATTTCTTCTTTATTTTTCGGGAAACAACTTATACACTTATTAAAGAGTGTAGATCTCTAATTGAAAGAGAGGGTAAAATCGTGACATTTCCTGTCTTAGAAACTAAAAGAGTAAAATTGATAGAAATCACCCAGCACCATGTGGACAGTCTTTTTGAAATTTTCTCTTCGGAAGAAGTAACAAGGTTCTACGGTTCCGAACGCTTTACCTTGCCGGCAGAAGCGGTAAAATTAATTGATATGTTCCAAAAAAACTACCTGGATAAACGTGGTATCCGCTGGGGAATTAAGTTAAAGGAAAACCAAAAAATAATCGGAACGCTTGGTCTAAACGGATTGCAATTAAAAAACAAACGAGCGGAAATAGGTTACGAGTTGCACCCCAACTATTGGAGAAATGGTTATGTCTCGGAGGCGCTGCAGGAGGTCTTAAGCTTTAGCTTTGAGAAATTGGATTTGTATCGGATCGGGGCTGTCGTATTTCCGGAAAACGAACCATCTTTAAAGCTTCTTGAAAAATTCGGCTTTGCCAAAGAGGGCCTGCTGAGAGGCTACATCCAACAAGATGGAGAAGTCCATGACACCTATACATTATCCTTGTTAAAACCGGAATGGGAAGAAAGCCAGCTTGACTAAGGCTGGCTTTCTTTTACTCTTTAAAATACTCCTTAAACTCCTTCGGGTCTTTTACGTCTTCACCATCATAATAGGGGTTATTCTCTGTAACATTTTTCGGATCAAGATTGGTTTTAATCACCAGCATCGGCCCTGATGGACTGTCGGCAATGATTCGGTCGTTTAGCTTATCGAAATCCGGCATCTCCTTATTTCCCGGCTGTTTTGGTTTCATTGAACACACCTCCTCAGAGATAGGATGCTGATTTTACTCAAAAACATGCACCTTATATCCCTGCAGTGTTCATTAGGACAATTCTCCAGCCATCAGGATCCTCAATCGTCACTCCCCCTCGTCCCCAATAGGGATTTTCCGGTTCTACCTCACGATAGCCCATTACCGCCAATTTATGTACCATCTTTTGGAGCTCGAACAGATTGGGGATATAAAAAACCAGCAAGTGCTCTTTTGTTGGACGGGGCAGTTCCATCGGTTCTTCACATTGAGTGAACTCAAGATGATAGCTGTGGCCAGGTGTGCCAAACAACACCCCATCATAGCCTTCATGACCGTGAAACTCGCCTATCTTCTCCAGCCCTAGGCCATTCTCGTAAAAATCAATAATTTTCTCGATTTGATTAGTGGGCCGGGCCATACGAAATTGGACTGCCGGTACCTGCCCGCTCCATTCCTTACGAACGACAATTTCGTAAGGCAGCTCCTGATGAATAAATTTACCCTCATGAAGACCCGATACTACTGCCCTAATTGGATGAATGGTCGCTCCGCGATCTGTCGGATACCAGTTCCGCCCCTCCTTTACAAGGACAAAAACCCCTTCTTGATTTCCGTAAAATGCAAATCTGTCATTTTCACTTTTTTGTTCGTCTTCAACGAAATCCGAAAGATTATTTTGCATTTCACTGATATCCTTTACCGGCAGCCCGATTTCGCCAATATCATACCATCCTGAATCCGGGGCCACGCCTCCCCAATGAAACGGACGTTCCAGTAATTCGAGAATATTTCCGTCAGGGTCATTGAAGTAGGCCTGCTTTCCCTGCCAAAACATGCTGAATTGACCGTTCTCATCAGGCAGTAAGAGGTTTTTATCCGATAGTCTTTGAAACATATAATCAAAGAACTCAGAACCGGTTCGAAAACAAAGATGATAATATGGCACTTTCGTATCGTGTTCAAACACTAATTTTGAAGTACCTGCCATTACACTGAAATGTGTTTCCGATTCGCTTATGATGGGCATATTTAAAGTTTCACAATAGAACTTTTTCATGGATAAAATATCAAAACATTTTACATTTACCTGATATATTTTCATGTTCTCTTCCCCCTTTGTTTTATTATAGCCAGGGTGAACCGTTGTTTTGTCGGTCTTTAGACTGATGTTATCCCCATCTATTTTATGAAAAAGAAAAACTAGGAAGCAAAAACCTCCTAGTTTGAATTATTCTTCTTCTCCGCCGACCAAGAAATCCGGATTCAGTTCCTCGAATTCCTCATCATCGACGTCCATGCCCCATTCATCGTCATCATCTTTGCATCCTTCAGGATTGACACGGACGCAAACCTTCGTTTCACCGATTACCTCGACCAGGAATTCCCTTTCGACATGGACAATGATTTTGTTGCCATTAGGGGAAATCACTGCTTCACACGTATTTGGCTGTTGCAATACTTTTGCTACGATTTCGTGGTCATCCATGCTATCATTGTCACGGTATTTTAACTTGATGACATCGGTATACTGAACCCGTTCTGTAACAACTTCAGTTCTGGTGTTATCATTAAAGGAGTACCATGCATTGATGTCATAAGAGCCGTGTATCTCAACTGTTTTACCAACTTTTTTTGCATTATATTTATGGTTGATAACCCAACAGCCGAGAACGCTTGATGGATTATGTGCCGGGCTAATCGTATGATTGGACTGGGTAAATTTACGTCCTTTCGCTACTACGGCCTTCGCAAATATCTCTCTGTATTCTCCCATTTCGCGCGAACCCTCCTCATTTCTGTTTCATTTCATCCTATGCGAATGTCTAGACTAGTGTGATATATAATCTTTGAATACTGGAAAATCTTTAACTCATGCTTTATCTTATGCGGGATTAGTAGGTGTGTGCCATGGGAGGACATTTTTCAAAAGAGGACCAAAGAAAAAAGCCAGGCCAAAAATGGGCCTGACTTACATATTAATGATCGTGATCGCAATCATCATGTCCAGCGCATTCTCCGCCGCCGTTTTTCATGCTGGCGCCTGTTTCCCCACGAAGGACATCTCCACCGGTTGAAATGATAATTTCATCGGTGACTTTATTAGAAATCGTTGATGCAATCAATTGCAGCAAATCATTTACATCCACTTGTGATTGTTTAAATTCCTGAACAACCGGAATTTCATCTAATTCCTGTTCAAGCTGAGCCATCTTGTCTTCAACCTTCTTTAACGCTTCAGGTTTGCCGTAATGCTGCAAATTCACTGCCTGCTTCTGCAATCCTTTAATATCAGAAATCAGTGCAGTTACCTTTTGGTTGTCATGAATGGCTGCTTCTGCTCGCTTAAAGAAGTCCACTTCCTCTGTTTCTGCAATCATTCGTGCCAATTCCGCTGCTCGAGCGACGATATCGTCTTTCGTATACTTCGCCACTTTAGTTCACCTCTGCTGGTTCTAATTCTTCCACCATTTCTCCGTTTAATGACCATGTTTTTGTTTCGGTAATTTTTACTTTCACAATTTTTCCAATTGCTGATTTAGGACCGATAAAGTTTACCAACTTGTTCTTGGTTGTGTAACCTGCTAGGACATCAGGGTTGTTTTTGCTTTCCCCGTCCACAAGAACCTCAACAATTTGGCCTTTATATTTTTTCATTGCTTCAGCCGAAAGTTCGTTCACAAGGTTGTTCAGGCGCTGCAAACGCTCCTTCTTCACTTCCATCGGAACGTTATCCTCCATTTTTGCCGCAGGAGTTCCCTCACGTGGAGAATAAATGAACGTATACGCTATTTCAAAGCCAACTTCACGATAAAGCGACATCGTTTCTTCGAATTGTTCATCCGTCTCATTTGGATAGCCAACGATAATATCCGTTGATAGTGCGACATCCGGAATCGCTGCTTTGATTTTTCTAACAAGCTCTAAATATTGTTCTCTTGTATACTTACGAGCCATAATCTTCAATACATCAGTAGACCCTGATTGAACCGGAAGGTGGATATGATCCATCAAATTGCCACCTTTTGCCAGAACTTCAATCAAACGGTCATCAAAGTCACGCGGATGGCTAGTTGTAAACCTGATTCTTGGAATATCGATTTTACGCAATTCCTCCATCAAGTCGCCAAGGCCATAATTTATTCCCTCAAGGTCTTTACCATAAGCATTAACGTTTTGGCCCAGCAGGGTAATTTCTTGGTAGCCCTGGGCCGCTAATTGTCGCACTTCCTGGATAATTTCCTCGGGAAGGCGGCTTCGTTCCTTACCACGTGTAAAAGGCACGATGCAGTAGGTACAGAACTTGTCACAGCCGTACATAATGTTAACCCATGCTTTAATATTGCCGCGGCGTTCCTTTGGAAGGTTTTCAATAACGTCACCTTCCTTGGACCATACCTCAACGACCATTTCCTTGGACATATAAGCTTCATGCAGAATGTTTGGCAAACGGTGAATATTATGGGTTCCAAAAATCATATCCACTTGCTGATACGTTTTCAAAATCTTGTTTACAACAGATTCTTCTTGAGACATACAACCGCAAACACCAAGCAATAAATCAGGCTTTTCCATTTTTAACGCTTTTAGATGGCCAAGTTCCCCGAATACTTTATTTTCCGCGTTTTCGCGAATCGCACATGTATTAAGAAGAATCACATTGGCATCCTCGGTACGGTCTGTAGGCTCATAGCCCAAAGCCAAAAAGATGCCGGCCATTACTTCTGTATCATGTTCGTTCATTTGGCAGCCATATGTGCGGATATAAAACTTGCGGCCTTTACCCATTCCGCGAAATTCTTCCGGAATTGCAAAATCATTGTGATACTTAACTTCTTCTTTACCGCGCTTCTTAGCATCTTTTAAGGATGGCGCCGTAATGACTTGCTCAAAGTATTTGCTGTAATCCTTACTAGATTTTTTGTCCGAAGAATTAGCAGCAGCTACTTGCTGGCCTTCTAATCGTTGCTTTTCATTCATGTGCAATAACCCCTTTCTCAGGATCTTGTTTCTATCAGATTAATTTTTTCGTTTTTTTGCCTGTACAGCTGTTTTTCTTAATCTGCACATTATTATAGTATAAAGGTTTGCGAGACTGAAAACAATAGAAAATCCAGGCTGCATTTGACATCAGCAAAAAATCCCGAGGCAAAATCGCCTCGGGATTTTTATTACGTTGTCTAGCTTCAGCGCATAGGCGCTTCCGCTTTTCGGATTACATAAATTCTGCTACTAATTTATCAAAATAATTCTGATCAAGGCCGAGGTCCGCTTGTGTTAACGGAGCTTCAGCGTAACCATGAACAAGTTCTTGATATGATTTTCGCTCAGTGTTTTGGTAAATAAGGCCAGTCACTAAACCATTATGCTTCATTAGCGTTTGCATGGCCTCTTCACGATTATGCGGGTCATAGCCTTCCACATCGCTCAACTTGGTCAAGTTTTCTTTGAACCAGTCATACGTGTTGACTTTATTATAGGTTACACAAGGGCTGAATACGTTAATTAGCGAGAAGCCTTTGTGATTGATCCCTGCTTCGATTAAGGCAGTCAGGTCTTTTAAGTCAGTTGAGAAGCTCTGGGCAACAAACGTTGCTCCAGCAGTTAATGCCAGTTCCATTGGAGAAATGGCTTGCTCAATCGAACCTGCAGGTGTTGATTTTGTTTTAAAACCTGCAGCAGAACGTGGAGATGTCTGCCCTTTTGTTAATCCATAAATTTGGTTATCCATAACGATATAGGTAATATCAATGTTACGACGGATAGCGTGAACCGTATGACCCATACCAATGGCGAACCCGTCACCGTCACCGCCGGAAGCGATAACCGTTAAGTCACGGTTTGCCATTTTAACGCCTTGAGCAATTGGAAGTGAACGGCCATGAATTCCATGGAAACCATATGAATTTATATAACCGGAAATCCGGCCGGAACAGCCGATTCCGGAAATAACCGCTAAATTTTCAGGCTCTAATCCAACATTTGCAGCTGCACGCTGCATTGCCGCTTGTACAGAGAAGTCGCCACAGCCAGGGCACCAGTTCGGTTTTACATCGTTACGAAAGTCTTTAAATGTGGCCATTTAGAACAACTCCTTAGCTTTTGAATATACTTCATGAGGTAAGAACGGATTCCCGTCATATTTCACATGTTTGACAATCTTATTGGCATGTCCAACGTTCATTTTCATGATATTGGCCAATTGACCTGTTGCGTTGTTTTCCACTACCACAACTTTTTTCGCTGATTGAACCAATGGAAGAACCTCGTCAGTTGGGAATGGGTGAATTAACCGGATATGGGCATGATTTACTTTCAGCCCGTCCTTTTCAAGACGTCCCATTGCTTCTTCAATTACTCCACGAGTCGAGTTGAAACCAACGAAAAGAATATCGGCATCTTCATGCTTGGCATTCTTATAAACCGGCATATTGAAACGGATGTTTTCGACTTTTCTCATCCGCTTATCCATTTGAGCTTTACGGTTTTCAGCAGATTCAGATGGCTTACCAGTTTCAGCGTGTTCAACGCCTGTCACGTGGTGAATGCCGTTTTTCATTCCAGGAATAACACGCGGTGAAACGCCATCTTCGGTCACTTCATAACGCTTGAAATAGCCTTTGGCTTCAATTTCAGGAAGATCTCCTGTTAGCAATTTACCACGTCTAATTTCTACCTTACTAACGTCTAAAGGTTCAACCGTTTGTTTACCTAAAGATAATTGCAGGTCAGATAAAACAATAACCGGAACTTGGTATTCTTCAGCAAGGTTGAATGCCTCAGCAGTATCATAAAATGCTTCTTCTACAGTACTTGGAGCTAACACGATTTTTGGAATTTCACCGTGTGTTCCGTAAATCATCGCCATTAAGTCGGATTGCTCTTGCTTTGTTGGCAGACCGGTTGAAGGGCCGCCACGCTGGGTGTCAACAATCACAAGTGGGGTTTCGGTCATACCGGAAAGGCCGATTGCTTCCATTTTTAAAGAAAGTCCAGGTCCTGCAGATGCAGTAATAGTACGAACACCAGCATAGTTGGCACCGATTGCCATTGTCGCTGCAGCGATTTCGTCCTCCGTTTGAATGACAGTACCTCCAAGTGCCGGAAGCTTTTTAATTAAGTATTCCATAATCTCAGATGCCGGAGTGATAGGATAAGCAGCCATAAATCGGCAACCGCCAGCAATCGCACCTAATGCGATGGCATCGTTTCCAATCATGAACATCCGCTTTTTGCCGTCCGCTTTTTCAAGTTGCATTGTTTGAACGCCTGCACCAAGATTAGCTTTCAGATTATCAAAACCTGCTTTGATTGCATCCATATTCTTGGCAACAACTTGATCGCCTTTTCTGCCAAAAATTTCTCTGACGACTTCTTCAAACACTTGAATATCTAAATCTAATACCGCAGCAGTAGCACCAATAGCAACCATGTTTTTCATGAGTGATGTGCCAAGCTCTGTCGCTATTTCTGTGAATGGAACCGCATACAAGCTTGCTTCAGTATCCTCAGGTTTTTTTGGATTAAATTTGGCATCAGCTAGGATGATCCCTTTGCTATGAAGCTCTTTGTAGTTTACGTCAATCGTTTCCTGGTCAAAAGCGACAAGAATATCCAGGTCATCTGAAATAGTACGAACCTCTGTTGTACTAACTCTGATCTTATTGTTAGTATGGCCGCCTTTAATACGTGATGAAAAGTGACGATAGCCATACAGGTAATATCCCAGGCGATTCATTGCAATTGCAAAGATTTCCCCAGTACTTTCTATGCCTTCCCCTTGTTGTCCGCCAACTTTCCACGAAAGTTGCTTGATCATGTCTTACACCCCTTTGGATATGTAAAAGATATTAATTGAATCATGTATTAGTGTAGCACTTTTCCAAGTAAACCACTAGAAATTAGCCCTATTTTTACGCTTTAAAGAGATAAAACTAGAGTCATGGATACGTACTAAACGCTTACAATTCTAGACCTATGTGCAAAAAATTGCAACCCTTTGGCTCGAAATATTGTCTAAAATATGAATATTTTTTTATAATTTTAAATTAATACGTTTTTACCCTTTAAAACTGCCGCCAAAACCCGTTGATTTAACATTTTTACCAATTAGACCTATTTTCAGACCTTCAAAGATTCATATAAAAAAAGCTTTTTACTCATATAGCAGAATAATATCTTTCAAGTGAATGATGGGCGCGGCAGCTTTTTGTCGACACAAAAATACCTGCTTGTATAATACAACCAGGCATAAAGATTGGGATGTTTCTTTATCCACGGTTCAAAAATGGAATGCTCTGTTACCGTGGTTCCACAATTAATTTGATAGCTGTGCGTTCTTCCCCGTCAATCAAAATATCGGTAAACGCAGGGACACAAATCAAATCAACTCCGCTAGGCGCCACAAATCCTCGTGCGATTGCTACTGCCTTGACGGCTTGATTTAATGCACCCGCTCCAATTGCCTGTATTTCCGCTGCACCTCTTTCACGCAGAACTCCGGCAAGTGCACCAGCTACAGAATTAGGATTAGATTTTGCTGAAACTTTTAATATTTCCATTCCTAGCTCCCCCTTGTAAAATCCCGATTCCGCATGAGCAGTTTCATGAACAAATCAGGTATATAACATTCCACTGCTACTATATTCACTTTACAAATGACATATTCCAGCTTGGACAAAAAAAGAAAAGCGGAAGTGCCTTGACCAGGCGCTGGAGCTGGACAATTTGCAAAGAAAAAAAGAGCAAAGTTTTTTGCCTTTGCTCATTAAGAATAAAACGGGTGATCATCGTTTATTAATATAGGGGTGATTTTCTTCGCTAAACCCGTTTTTGGGTCCAATTCAATATTAACAGCACTTAGTTGGGCTCTGCCCTCCTTTGGCACTTCAAAACGAACTGGGAGGCTTGTCAAGAACCGCTTCAGCACTGCCTCCCTTTCCATGCCAAGAATGCCATCATAGGGACCGGTCATCCCCACGTCTGTTAAATAGGCCGTTCCGCCCGGAAGAATCCGCTGATCTGCCGTTTGTACATGTGTGTGTGTTCCGACTACCGCCGACACCTTGCCATCCACATACCAGCCCAAAGCCTGCTTTTCACTGGTAACCTCCGCATGAAAATCGATAAAGATGAATGGGGTTCTTTTTCGGGCAGTTGCAATTAATTCATCCGCTTTTTGAAACGGGCAATCAATCGGATTCATGAACGTCCGGCCTTGTAGATTAATAATTGCCACTTCAAAGTTATTTATTTTTAGAAAAATAAGCCCTTGTCCAGGAGTGCCCTCCGGGAAATTGGCCGGGCGCACCAAATATTTTGCTTTATCAATAAACTCAAAGATTTCCCGGTTATCCCAAGCATGGTTTCCAAGCGTGACGGCCTGTGCACCCTGTTCTAAAAATTGCCGATAGATCTTTTCGGTAATGCCTCTTCCGCCTGCTGCATTCTCACCATTAATGATGGTCAGGTGCGGCCGAAATTTTTCCTTTAATTTTGGCAAAAATTCCTTCACCATATCTCTGCCAGGCGAACCGACAACGTCGCCAATAAAAAGTAAGTTCATATCCTTGCCCTTTCACTGTTTGATAGCTTAAAGTTTACCACATTTCTTTTCCTTACAAAAATAAAGCGGCGCATATGCACCGCTTTATTTTGCGTATTCAACAGCCCGTGTTTCACGGATAACTGTTACTTTAATATGTCCCGGATAATCAAGCTCTTCCTCGATGCGCTTACGGATATCGCGAGCCAATCGGTGGGCGGCAAGATCATCTATGGCATCCGGTCTTACAATGATTCGCACTTCACGTCCGGCCTGAATCGCAAATGATTTCTCAACACCCTCATAGGATTCCGAAATCTCTTCTAGCTTTTCGAGGCGGCGAATGTAGTTTTCAAGTGTTTCGCTGCGGGCTCCCGGTCTTGCAGCAGAGAGTGCGTCAGCAGCAGCGACTAGAACCGCAATGGTTGATGTTGGTGCTGTATCGCCATGGTGTGAAGCAATACTGTTGATGACGACAGGATGTTCCTTGTACTTCGTAGCAAGTTCGACCCCAATCTCAACGTGGCTTCCTTCGACTTCATGGTCAATCGCTTTTCCAATATCGTGCAGCAGTCCGGCGCGTCTTGCCAACGTTTCATCCTGACCAAGCTCAGCAGCAAGCAATCCAGAAAGCTGAGCTACCTCCATGGAGTGTTTCAGCACGTTTTGTCCGTAGCTTGTACGGAACTTCAAGCGACCAAGAATTTTGATCAAATCCGGATGGAGCCCATGCACCCCAACTTCGAATGTGGTCTGCTCCCCAACTTCACGGATGTATTCATCCACTTCACGGCGGGACTTCTCGACCATTTCCTCAATCCGGGCAGGATGGATTCGTCCATCTTGAACAAGCTTTTCAAGGGCTAAGCGTGCCGTTTCCCGACGGATAGGATCAAAACCGGAAAGAATAACGGCTTCCGGAGTATCGTCAATAATTAAATCGATACCGGTCAACGTCTCAAGGGTACGAATATTACGTCCTTCACGTCCGATAATCCGTCCCTTCATTTCGTCGTTTGGAAGGTTTACCACTGAAACAGTTGTTTCAGCAACATGGTCCGCAGCACAACGCTGGATGGCGAGCGAAAGAATTTCCTTCGCTTTCTTATCAGCTTCTTCCTTTGCACGATTTTCGGTTTCTTTAATCATCATCGCGGTCTCAAAAGCAAGTTCCTGCTCTGTTCGTTCCAGGATAATTGTTTTTGCTTGATCGCGGGTTAAGCCGGAAATACGTTCAAGTTCTGTTTGTTGTGTACGTACCAACTCGTCCACTTTGCTTTCCATCTCTTCAATATGCTGTTGTCTTTGGTTTAGAGAATCATCCTTTTTTTCTAAAAGAACTTCACGCTTGTTTAACGATTCATCCTTTCGGTCTAAATTCTCTTCTCTTTGCAGTAAACGGTTTTCTTGTTTTTGCAGTTCATTTCTTCGTTCACGAACCTCACGCTCTGCTTCTGTTCGAAGCTTGTGAATTTCATCCTTTGCCTCTAACAGGGCTTCCTTTTTAAGTGAATCCGCATCACGTTTTGCATCTTCCAAAATCGATTCTGCAGCATTTTTTGCCCCTGCTATTTTTGCTTCAGCAATGGATTTACGAATAAAATAGCCAACAACGGCACCGACGATAAGGCCAAGCAAAATGGAGATGATTGTAATTAGGTCCATCATTACACCTCCTCTTGCTATGAACTTTTGTTAGATTTTTTAAGTGTCGGCATGTACATTGTTTAGACTCAACATACACCAAGCACTAAGGCTTTTCGCAATGTAATATTTCCAAAAATGTAAAATATACATGTTAATTGTAAAGCTGGGACTTGTCATTGTCAAGGTTTTGTCAGAATTGCTTCTATAAATATTTCCAACTTATCTGGTTTGAGAACGGTTTCAATATGTATATTCGTCGGCTTTACTGCATAAAAATACATTTTTATAAAAAATGAGCAAAACCCGAACATGGGCCTTGCTCAAGAATATTAATTATCTAGCAATTCAAATTGCTCATCGTCATCGGTTTCGGTAACGACTTTTTCGCCATCTAAACCGTAATGCTCGCGGATTTTGGTCTGAATCTCCTGGCGAAGAACAGGGTTTTCCTTTAGGAACAATTTGGCGTTTTCACGGCCCTGTCCGATTCGTTGATCGTTGTAGGAATACCAAGAACCGCTTTTTTGGATAATATCCAATTCTGAACCGATATCGACGATTTCGCCTTCTTTGGATATACCTTCTCCATACATAATATCCACTTCAGCCGTACGGAATGGAGGCGCCACCTTATTCTTGACAACTTTAATTTTTGTCTTGTTACCGACCATTTCAGTGCCTTGCTTTAACTGCTCGGAACGGCGGACTTCAAGACGGATGGTCGAATAGAACTTCAGCGCACGTCCACCAGGTGTTGTCTCGGGGTTACCAAACATGATCCCAATTTTTTCGCGGATTTGGTTAATGAAGACAGCGATTGTTTTAGATTTGTTGATTGAACCTGATAGTTTACGAAGGGCTTGGGACATCAAGCGGGCCTGTAAGCCTACGTGAGAGTCTCCCATTTCACCTTCAATTTCGGCTTTTGGTACTAGAGCTGCTACAGAGTCGACAACGATAATATCGATTGCGCCGCTTCGCACAAGCGCTTCAGCGATTTCAAGGGCTTGTTCACCTGTATCTGGCTGGGATAATAATAATTCATCAATGTTAACGCCTAGTTTTTGTGCATAAGTTGGGTCCAATGCATGCTCAGCGTCGATAAACGCTGCTTGTCCGCCTTTTGCTTGAACTTCTGCAATAGCATGGAGAGCCACGGTGGTTTTACCTGAGCTTTCTGGTCCATATATCTCGATGATCCGTCCCCTTGGGTATCCTCCTACACCAAGTGCTGCATCCAGTGCCAGGGATCCACTCGGAACTGTTGAAATCTTCGTTTCCGATTGTTCTCCCATTCTCATGATGGAACCTTTACCGAATTGTTTTTCTATTTGTTTTAGCGCCATTTCTAAGGCGGCCTTTCGGTCACTCACAAATAGTTCCTCCTTTTATAATTAAATTAAAATTATTGCTGGAATCTATGAAATTGAAACCTATTAATACTATAACCTCTTTCGGATGATTTGTCGAGCAAAAACACGAACATCTATTCGACCTTTTTCTAGGTAATTATTATGGTATAAGAAACAAATTTACCCACGAAAAGAAGTTTTTCTGGTGGGGGTTTGAAAGAAAAAGCCTTATTTGCTTATTTTCAGATAATTTAATAGTGCATAACCAATTCTCTTGAAATGGGAATTATTTATAGTGACCCTTACAATGGTTTTTTTCGCTCTAGAGGGCACTATGTTCCTTCCATAAGGACACCTTATCCCCAATTACCCACAATTTTGTCTTCATAAACGGCCCACCCCTTCCCCAAAAAACAAAAAAACACAGAACGCTCATCCAGCATCCTGTGATTCCTTCAAATATTTCAACAAATAGTAACAGCCAAACTTTACCGCCCGGCCACGGTTGGCTTCGCGCGTTCCGCCAAGACTAAGTTTCTCAACGATCACCGGAAGCCCTGCAACCGAAATACCGATATATACCGTTCCAACCGGCTTGCCTTCCAACTCATCCGGTCCGGCTACACCAGTAAAACTGATTCCGATATCAGCCCCAAAGATCCGTGCCGCATTCACCGCCAGTTCCCTGGCACATTCCTCACTTACCGCTCCATGGGCAGCGAGAGTCTCCGGGCGGACCCCAACGACCTTCTCCTTGATTTCGTTCGAATAACAGACGACGCCGCCCTTAAACACCGAACTCGCCCCGGAAATGGAGGTGATTTCCTGCTGAAACAATCCTCCGGTTAAACTTTCTGCAGCGGTAACCGTCCATTTCTTCTCTTTTAAGACCTTCGTCAATTCTTCCAACAATGAAGTATTATCATAACCGTATAAAAATTCGCCCACGCGCGCCCTGATTTTTGCTTCCACGTCATCTAGCATTGCCTGAGCCGAGGCAACATTCTTATGTTTGGCGGTCAACCTTAGAGTTACTTCTCCGTCACCGGCAAGCGGGGCAATGGTTGGATTGCTTTGGGCTTCAATTAAATCAAGGACCTCTGTCTCCAATGCTGCCTCACCGATGCCAAAAAACCGCAGCACCCGGGAGACAATTTGTTCCCCAGAACCGCCAAACCCTGCCAGAGCAGGCCCTCCATATTTCAAAAACATCGGCTCCATCTCTTTTGGGGGTCCTGGCAGTAACATATAAATACGTCCGCCACCACCCTGATAAATCATCCCGGGAGCCATCCCATGGTCGTTGGGCAGAACTTGAGACCCCTTCAAAATCAATGCCTGTTTTCGGTTATTTTCCGTCATTGCCCGATTGGTTCGTTTAAAGAAATGTTCAATCGATACCAGCGCGGCTTCGTCCATGGTCAGTTCTGTTCCAAGATGGCGGGCAATCGTTTCCTTCGTCAAATCATCCTTTGTCGGGCCTAAACCGCCGGTAAAAATAATCACATCCGACCGCTTCTCAGCGATTTCAATCGCCGACTTTAGCCTGTCCGGATTGTCCCCGACAACAGTGTGAAAATAAACATCAATCCCCAGCCCCGCCAGTTGCTGAGATAGAAACCGTGCGTTGGTATTTACGATTTGGCCCAAAAGCAGCTCCGAACCAACTGCAATAATCTCAGCATTCACAAACTGCCCCTCCTTTTTCAAAGGTTTACAGAATAAAAACTGCACCTATTTCGAATTTTTCAGCACATGGCTGTTTTTCGCAAAATAATCCCATCCGGACCAGATTGTAAAAAATAATGCCACCCATAATGCCAAAAGGTCAAATCGAAATGGAATCATAGCAAAAATAATATTATGTAGTAATAACGCTGAAATCGCGACGATTTGCGTCCACGTTTTAATTTTTCCAAGCATATTGGCCGCGACGACTTCCCCTTCGCCGGCAAGCAACAAGCGCAGTCCGGTAACAGCAAACTCCCTACTGATTATCACAATGACAATCCATGATGGAGCAAAGCCCAGTTCAACCAGGACAATCAAAGCCGCGGAAACAAGCAGTTTATCCGCCAAAGGATCAAGAAATTTCCCCATGTTGGTAACAAGATTGTATTTGCGGGCATAATGGCCGTCCACCCAGTCAGTCGTCGATGCCAGTATGAAAATTAACGCACCGACAAAATGGGTTACCGGAAGGTCAGCACCGAGCAATCGGAACTCGCCCCAATCAAAAGGAACCAGCATAATAATCAAGAACACCGGGATTAATAATATGCGTGAAATAGTAATCTTGTTAGGTAAATTCATCAAACTTCCTCCTAAAATACAACAATGTGCCGTTCAGTCGGCACCCTTTTCTATTTATAAAAGTTCATGCATGCGAAAATAGTCATCGAATGATGACTATTGGTTCTTCGGAACAAATTGAATGGTGATGTCCTGACGAACTTTTTCCGCGGGCGGAACCGCATACTCCAGCTTTTGGTCATTAACATAGATATCGGCATCAAGCGTTCTGCCGACGGTGATGACAGCTGCAGCCTCAGGTGTTAAGTCATAGGTTTGGCTTTCTGTCTCGGTGCCGGCCTTCAGCGTTCCCTGGAAAAATGATTTTCCTATGCCGTTTTTAATGCTTACCCAGGATTCTCCTCGGGAAACGACCTTAACAACAAATTTATCGGCATTAGCCAATGAAAATGTTGAATTTCTGCCGCTTGTCTGCACAACCGTCAACTCTTGCTTTGGCGCCTCAGGTACTGGTGTCTGTGTTTCTTCTTTTGGCGTTTCTTCTATTTGCGTTTCATCCTTGGATTTTTCCTGTTTCTTATCCTTTGCCTTTTCTTTGTCGGCGGCTTTTTCCTTCTCATCAGCCTGTGCCTTTTCAAGATTGTCGGATTTCACAAGCTTTACCGGCTCATTATCCTGGCTGACAGCTTCATTCGTATCATCGCCGGCATTCGTGGAAATAAAATAATAGAAAAGGCCGGCAACTCCAATGACAAAAACGGCAATCAAAATTTTGGGCAGGAAATCAAAAATCTTCGAGTTACCCGGAGAGATATTTTTATGTGTTTTCACTCTCGATAATTGCGGCATTTCATCATTGATAGATGGAGGGATTTCATTCTTATAGGTTTCAAAAATTTCCTCCGGATTTAGGCCGAGCGCCTCTGCATACTGCTTTATAAACGCTCGAACATAGAAGTTACCTGGCATGCTGGAATAATTGCCTTCTTCAATTCCAATTAAATATCGCTTTTGGATTTTCGTCATGGATTGTAAATCATCCAAACTTAAATCCTTGGCTAAACGGGCTTCTTTTAATCGATTCCCTAATTCAGTCACGTAGAACACCTTCCAATTATTTAAAAATCAAAATCTCCAAAATCAGAACCGGAGAACATATTATGCTGGTCAACAATATCGTATGTAATTTCTTCATCCGCATGATTTCTTAGTTCGATGATATAGTCAAAATCATCGAGCGTATACTCGGAGTTTTGCACAAAAATATCGGGATGTTCGATCACCTTAACGGACGGCATCCGCATAATTTCCCGGACAAGCTGCCAGTGCCGTTCATTGGCTCTCTTGGTCGACACGATCCCATCAAGAATAAATAGATTGTCGCTGTTGTATTCATCCTCAATCAATTGGTTGCGGATTGTTTGCTTTAACAGGGTCGAAGACACAAACAGCCAACGCTTATTAGCACAAACGCTTGCGGCAACTAGCGATTCAGTTTTTCCTACCCGGGGCATCCCGCGAATCCCGATTAATTTATGGCCATCCTGCTTAAATAATTCTGCCATAAAATCGACTAATAGACCAAGTTCGTCACGGACAAAACGAAATGTCTTTTTATCATCGGCATCACGCTGAATATAGCGGCCATGCCGGACAGCAAGACGGTCCCGCAATTTCGGTTCCCGCAATTTTATTAGTTTTATTGTGTCCATAGTATGTAAAATTGACTCAAGCCGTTTAATTTGATTATCGTCCTTTGCCAATATTAGCAAGCCGCGTCTGCCCTCATCAACACCATTGATGGTAACGATATTAATAGAAAGCATTCCTAAGAGGGAGGAAATGTCCCCTAATAAACCGGGACGATTTTTCTGAATTTCATATTCCAAGTACCATTCTTTCTTCATGTTCATTTCAGCTACGCACCCCCTTAAAGAAGTTTCGACAATTTTTTCATAAATGCTTACCTAACCCCTATCATATCTGATTTTACTGTAAGATGAAAGAAAAAACACATGCAAACTAATATTTCACTGAAAAACTGGTATATAGCAAAAAAAGAGGCGGGGAATCTCCGCCCCATCCTCTCTTCTATAGCTTTATTGCTTAACAAGCTTGACCATCAAGTTGGCAATTGCCTGCTGCTCCTTTTGGTCTGCAACTGACCACAGGTCGGCGAGAACACGCTCCTGCTCGTTTTTCGGGTCAACATTTTTCGCCAAATAGTCACCGATCTGATAAGCGAGGCTGTTAATTGCCCCTTCACTCATCCCTTGATCTTGGGCATGGTCAAGACGGTCACCCAAAAATTCCTGCCACTGTTTCCAGTTATCTAAAACAGACATCGCATAACCCTCCTTTAGAATGGTACATGGTTATTTTGCTACCCGAGGACCCAATCTATACATGATAGCGGCACGATTTTCAGGTATACCATCCGCCATTTATTGCAAGGACCTGGCCGGTCATATAGCTCGAGTCATCTGAGAGTAAAAATGCGGCAGCTTTTGCGATTTCCTCCGGTTGGCCGAGCCTGCCCATCGGAATCTCAAAGGTAATCCCTTCCAACTCCTCATCGGTAAAACCCTCCATCATTTTCGTCTCTACAGCTCCAGGAGCAATCGCGTTAACACGAATCCCATTTAAGGCTACTTCCTTACTTAGAGCCTTTACAAACGCAATTTGCGCCCCTTTTGCAGCTGAATAAGCCACTTCACAGGCAGCCCCAGTCTGTCCCCATATCGAGGTAATGACAACGATATTGCCCGAGCCCTTACTTAAGAATTTCGGCAACAGCTCTTTGGTCAGCATGAGTGGACTAAGCACATGAACATTAAGCAAAGCCATGGCCTCTTCAAGCTTTAAATCAATCAGAAGCCCATAATGGCTCATTCCGCCGCAATGAATGATGGCATCGAGGGAATAAATCTGTGAGGTAACTTGCCGAAAGCCTTCCGGTTTAGCAAGATCGGCATATATCGGAATGTACTCACCACCAAAAGCCGAGAGCCTTTCCATTAGTTCTTTGATATTCTGTTCTCCTTGATTGTAATGGAGATAAAGATTGTATCCTTTGGCGGCTAAATGGCTGGCGACCGCTTGTCCGATTCCTCCGCTTGCTCCCGTAATTAATACATATTTTTTCATGTATATTCACTCTCTCTATTTCATTTGCCGTGAAAAAGCGCCGAAGTAACCGGCGCTTTAAACTATTTGGCCTTCGGGATTACTTGACAAACTGAGATCCGTTCATCGGCAATCATCTCTGAGGCCAGGGACTGGACGTCCTGCAGTGTAATTTTTTCCAAAGTTGGCACGACATCAAACAGGTTCATTTCGTTGAAGGCATAACGGGTAAATTGATTGGCGATGTATTCAGGAGAATTGATTGCTCGTAAAAAGGCACCAATTTTCTTCCTTTTTCCTCGTTCCAATTGCTCTTCCGTAAAGGCATTCCCATCCTTCGCCGCCATCAGCATTTCCTGGATACGTTCCGCAAGCCTGTCGGGGCTATTTGTGTCTCCGCCAATCATGGCAAATCCAAAGCCCTGCTCCTGCGTGTAATCAAAGGAGAACGTTTCGTCCACTAAACCCTCATTATATAGCTCATCATAATTCTCCGAGCTTTTGCCAAACAGCAAATCCAGAAGGACATTCATGGTCAGCTCGGTTTTAAGCATTGCTTCCCCTGTTTGATCCACGTGGAGCGCCTTGATGCCCAGTAGGCATTTGGAGGTTTGCACATTCATCTGCAGCACTTGCTTCTTTTCCGCCGCCTGAACAGGTTCACTTTCGAAATGACGCTGAATTTCCGGCATATCTTTGTACTCTTTTTTAGCCTGATTATCCTTCACCTGTTTCATCACTTGATCCGGGTCAACGGGGCCGACAATAAACAGGAGCATATTGCTCGGGTGGTAAAAGGTGTTATAGCATTCATACAGCCAATCCTTCGTAATATGGGAAATGGATTCAATTGTTCCAGCAATGTCGATACTGACTGGATGGTTTTTATATAGATTTTGGATAATCCCGAAGTATAACCGCCAGTCAGGATTATCGTCATACATTGTAATTTCTTGGCCGATGATTCCTTTCTCCTTTTCTACTGTCTTCTCGGAAAAATACGGGGATTGGACAAAATCAATCAGCGTTTCCAAGTTCTTTTCCACGTCAGACGTGCTGGAGAACAAATAAGCAGTTCGGGTAAATGATGTAAAGGCATTCGCCGATGCCCCCTGCTTACTGAATTGTTGAAAAACATCGCCATCTTCCTTCTCGAACAGCTTATGCTCCAAAAAGTGAGCAATGCCGTCTGGAACGGTGACAAAGTCCTTTTTTCCGAAGGGAACAAAGGTGTTGTCAACTGACCCGTATTTGGTCGTAAACGTGGCATAAGTTTTGTTGAACCCCTGTTTCGGCAATATATATACATTCAAGCCATTTGGCAATTTTTCGTGGAAAAGCTCTTCCTGAAGCTGGTCAAACGCAATTTTCTCCATTATTGCCCTGCCTCCGTTCCCGTTAAGAAATAAATGGTATCAAGGTTTATTTTATTCCCCACCGCGATGATGTCCTCCCTGGTGGCTTTTTGCATTTCGGAAAGCCATGTTTCAATTCCAATATTTGTTTTGGCAATCACATTATGATATAGAAGCTCAAGCAGTCCCCTTGAGGTATCAATTGTTTCGAGAATTTGATTTTTAATGACCGCCTTCGTTTGTTCAATTTCTTCTTCTGTAAAATCGCCTTTTCGCATGGCTTCCATTTGTTCGCGAATGATTTTTACAGCCTGATCATAATTTTTATTATCAATCCCTGACATCACCATCAGCAAGCCTTTATGGCTTTCAAGCCGGCTTGCAGCATAATAGGCCAGGCTGGCCTTTTCGCGGACGTTGATAAACAGTTTGGAATGGGCAAAGCCGCCGAAAATGCCATTAAACACCTGCAAGGTGAAGTAATCAGGGCCTCCATAGGAAATATTTGTCCGATAGCCGATATTTAATTTACCTTGCTTGACATCCTGCTGCTCCTTCACCTCATTTACATCCGATTTTTGTGAAACCCGAAGGTCCTCTGCCTGTTTTGGTGTCCGGGTTTCAAATTTGAGTAATTCCTCAGCAAACGCCTTCACTTCCGCCTCTTTCACATCGCCGATCACATAAAGATTCATTTCATCCTCGGCGAGGGCTTTTTGATAATATTCATACAGGCTGTCCGGAGTGATGGCTTCAACTTCTGCAGCATCACCGTGAACCTGGAGTGCATAAGGCTCTCCCTTACACATTTCCTCAATCAGACGGACATTGGAGTAGCGCATTTTATCATCATAGACCGATTGGATACGCTGCTTTTGAGTGCGCTTTTCTTTTTCTACTGTTTCACGGTCAAACGCATTACCGCTCGCATTAGGATGCAATAGGATCTCCGCGAGTAATTCAAACCCCTTTTCGAGAAGCGGTGTCGGGTCTGTCAGGAATTTTTCATTGGCAATTTCAATCAGAAAGCTGATGACATGATATTCACCTTTTTTTGACAAATCTACATAAAGCGTTGCCCCATATAAATCATCTAGATAGGAGCGCAGCTTGGTTGTCGTCGGATAATTGGCCGAGCTGGATTGGAGCACTTGCGGGAGCAGGGCCCTTTTCGTAACATCCTTCTTGGTTAATGGGGCTTTCATCCGCCAAACAATGGTATTGGTTTTATATTTATCTGTTTCAATTACATGGAGTTTATATCCTTGCATTTCCGTTATTTTTTCCGATATATCGCCCATTTGCCTTCCTCCTTGTTAGTCTTCAGACTTACATTTCTAAACATTTTTCTTTATATTTTTTCCTTGGCGCAGAAACCTATACTTATTACTATAATTTTACATGCTTGGTTCATTCAAGCAATGACACTTTTTCCAAAAAAAAGAACCCTCAGTGATAAACTGAAGGTTCTTAATTTATTAACGGCTTCCCTTAATATAATGGGTACCAGATGCTTTCGGAGCATCGGCACGACCGATGAATCCGGTTAAGGCCAAGATTGTTAATACATAAGGTGCAATTAACAGATACACACTCGGGATTTCTTTTAAGAATGGCAAGCTTGACCCGATAATACTGATACTTTGGGCAAGGCCAAAGAAGATACCGGCACCAAGGGCACCAAGCGGATGCCATTTACCGAAAATCATTGCCGCGAGCGCCATGAAACCTTGACCACTAATCGTAGCGTGGCTGAAGTTGGAAGTAATCGACTGGGCATAAACGGCACCGCCAAGACCACCAAGCGCGCCAGAAATGATAACACCCAAATAACGCATTTTCGTTACATTGATTCCCATCGTGTCTGCTGCCATTGGATGTTCACCAACCGAACGGAGGCGAAGACCAAATGGTGTTTTAAATACTACATACCAAGCAATAAGTGCTACGATAATGGCAAGGAACGATGTCCAATACGTGTTTTGGAAAAAGATTTCACCAATAATTGGAATATCTTTTAAAATAGGAATGTCAATCTTACTAAAGCTCTCTTTGATGATTCCTGTTTCACCTTTATCATAAATCATTTTAACAAGGAACAATGTCAAGCCAGTTGCTAGCAAGTTAATGGCTACACCGGATACAGTGTGGTCAGCGCGGAAGGTAATAGACGCCACCGCATGGAGAATCGAAAAAACTCCCCCGACAATCATCGCCACGACCAAAGCAACCCATGGAGTTGCATTGCCGAAAGTGCCTACAAATGTCAAGTTAAAAACAATAGCCGTAAACGCACCAACAACCATTAAACCTTCAAGACCGATATTTACCACCCCGGAGCGTTCCGAGAAGATACCGCCTAGTGCAGTGAAGATAAGTGGAGCTGCCCATAAAAGCGTAGATGGAACAACGATCGTCAAGATATCCATTAAGCTCACTTTACTTCACCCCTTTCTTGTTGAATCGATCAAGAAATACTCTGATGATGTAGCTAGAAGCTACAAAGAATACAATCAACGCTATAATGATATTAACAAGCTCATTCGGTACGCCAGCTTCAAGTGGCATATTTAATGAACCGACCTTTAGAGCACCAAATAAAATTGCTGAGAAGAATACTCCTAAGGCGGAGTTGGCCCCTAATAACGCAATCGCAATTCCTTCAAACCCAACACCCGTAAATCCACCCTTTACAGCCGCATAGCCGAAGGTTCCCAACCCGTCCATTGCCCCTGCAAGTCCTGCAAATGCCCCGGAAATGACCATCGAAAGAATAATATTTCTATTTACGTTCATCCCGGCATATTGCGCCGCATCTTGGTTAAAACCGACGGCACGTAATTCAAAGCCTCTGGTAGTTTTTTCTAGTAAAAACCACATTATGAAACAGCAGGCAATGGCAAGAACGATTCCCCAATGCAGACGTGAATAGTCGGTGAGACTTTCCAGCCATTCTGAACGTAATGAAGCTGTTTGATGAATAGGTTCAGTTTTATCACCGCTTTTAGCAGCGAGATAATTTCTAATAATATAGTTTGTCGCATGAAGCGCCACATAGTTCATCATGATGGTGACGATAACTTCGTGTACACGGAAACGAGCCTTTAATAGCCCGGGAATATATGCCCAAATGGCACCCGCCACAATAGAAGCCAAAATGGCAAGCGGCAGATGAATAATCTTTGGAAGGTCAAAGGCAACTCCTACCCAAACCGCCGCCAGCCAGCCGACGATAAATTGGCCTTCAACTCCGATGTTAAACAGGCCGACGCGGAAGGCAAATGCTACCGCCAAACCAGCCAAGATGTAAGGTGTAAACTGTCTGATAACTTCCCCCACATAATAAATATCACCAAAGGCCCCATTCCATAATGCTGTATAGGCTGCAACTGGGTCGTAGCCGCTGACTAACATGATAATGGTTCCAACGATGATTCCTAACAGTACCGCAATAATTGGCGTCAATAATCCTGTTAAGCGTTTAGCCATTTGAACCAGCTTCCTTTCTATTTGAACCGGCCATCAGCAATCCAAGCTCTTGTTCATCCGTTTCCTTCGGATTGACGACAGCTACGATTCTCCCCTCGTATATGACAGCAATTCGGTCGCTGACATTCATGATTTCATCTAACTCAAACGAAACAAGCAAAACGGCCTTTCCATTATCCCTTTGCTCAATTAAGCGCTTATGAATAAATTCAATCGCCCCTACATCCAACCCGCGAGTAGGCTGAGCAGCAATTAACAGATCAGGATTACGATCTACCTCACGGCCAATGATTGCCTTTTGCTGGTTACCGCCGGATAGTGCGCGTGCCAAAGCAGATTCACTCGGTGTCCGTACGTCAAACTCAGCGATTAATTTCTTAGCTTGTTTATATATTTCTTTGAAATTTAAAATGCCATTTTTCGAAAATGGTTGTTTGTAATAAGTTTGAAGCACCATATTTTCGGCCATTGGATAATTTAATACCAATCCGTGTTTATGACGGTCCTGCGGGATATGGCCGACACCCGCTTCGGTAACCTTTCTCGGCGGTAAATTAAACAATTCCTTGTCATTTAATTTCACACTGCCATTTTCAGCTTTGCGCAAGCCTGTAATCGCCTCGATAAATTCAGATTGCCCGTTTCCATCCACCCCGGCAATCCCGACAATTTCTCCTGCACGGACGTTCAGGTTTAGCCCGTTTACAACGGTTACTCCACGTGAATCCTTTACGACTAAATCCTTCACAACCAATACATCCTGCTTTGGTACAGACTCTTTCTTTTCCGTTTTAAAAACAACTTCACGGCCTACCATCAGGCTGGCAAGTTCATTGGGATTTGTTTCACTGACATTGACCGTCCCGATCCCTTTTCCTTTGCGGATTACAGTGCAGCGATCAGCTACCTCCATAATTTCCTTCAACTTATGGGTAATTAAAATAATCGATTTCCCTTCCTTAATAAGGGTTCTCATAATTTGAATCAATTCTTTAATTTCCTGTGGTGTCAATACAGCTGTCGGTTCGTCAAAAATTAGAATTTCGGCACCGCGGTACAGTGTTTTTAAAATTTCTACCCTTTGCTGCATTCCAACAGAAATATCAGAAATTTTCGCTTGTGGATCGACAGCAAGTCCATATCGTTCGGAAATGTCCCGAACTTCCCGCTCGGCCTTTTTTAAATCGATTCGTCCACCGGTTGTGATCTCCCGACCAAGGATAATGTTTTCCGTTACCGAAAAGGTATCAACAAGCATAAAGTGCTGGTGCACCATTCCGATTCCCAAATCATTAGCGATATTTGGGTTAGAAATTTTTACAGGTTTTCCTTTTACTTTAATTTCTCCCCCTTCCGGTTGATACAATCCGAAAAGAACGTTCATTAAAGTTGATTTGCCTGCACCGTTTTCGCCAAGTAAAGCGTGAATTTCGCCCTTCTTTAATTGAAGGGTGATGTTATCATTCGCAACAAAGTTACCGAACTCTTTGCGTATGTTAAGCATCTCAATAACATATTCCATATTTCTCACTCCCTGCAGATAGATAAAAGGAAAAAATGACCAATAGTAGTAAGAGGTCAGACCTTTTGCTGTTTTAAAAAACAGGGATTTATCCCCAGTTAAAACCTTAAGTGAAAAGTAGAATGATTCTTCTACTCTTCAATTAAGGTTTCATTAATAAGGAATAAGCGGTAAAGATATATCCGCTTATTCCTTTAATATCACTCTTATTGTGCGCTAAAATTTTTCGCTTCATCACGAGTTCCCGGAACTTTTACATCTCCGGATTTGATTTTTTCAATCCATTCTTTAACAGCTTTATCAATAGCATCCTTGTTAGCTGCCTTTGCATTGATTGGAGCCAAGCCTACACCATCTTCTTGCAAGCCGTATAAAACAACTTCTCCGCCAGCGAAATTACCTTCTTTTGCTTTAGTGGCAAGGTCTTGTACCGCTACGTCTACACGCTTAAGTGCAGATGTAAGGACGATTTCCGGACCCATGTCAGCCTGGTCACGGTCAACACCGATTGCCCAGAAATCCTTTGCAGGTTCTTTTGCTTTACGGTCAACGGCCTCTTTGAATAATCCGTTACCAGTAGCGCCAGAAGCATGGAAAATTACGTCAGCGCCGGAAGAGTACATTTTCGAAGCAATAGATTGACCAAGTTCAGCTTTATCAAATGCGCCAGAATATTGAACATCAACTTGTACTTCTGGTTTAGCTGCCTTTACACCAGCAAGGAAGCCGGCTTCGAAGCGTTCAATAACCGGGATTTCCATACCGCCGATGAAACCGATATGATTAGTTTTTGTAGTTAAAGCAGCGGCTACACCAGCAAGGAATGCTGCTTCTTGCTCTTTGAACATGATGCTTGCCACGTTTGGCTCTTTCACTTCAGCATCAACGATGGCAAAGTGAGCATCCTTTTGTTGTTGAGCGATTTCTTTAATGGCAGATTCCATTAAGAAACCAATACCGTATACTAAATCAAAATCTTGACGAACTAGAGTATTAAGGTTTGTTGCATAGTCAGCATCTGATTTCGATTGTACGTAATCAAAGCCGCCTTTACCCTTTTTCAAACCGTTTTCTTTACCGAAGTTTTGCAGACCTTCCCAAGCAGACTGGTTAAATGATTTGTCATCAACGCCGCCGACGTCAGTAACCATACCTACAGAGAATGCTTTTTCTTTGTCTCCGCCTTTGGTCTCTTCGGTGCCTTTGTTGTCATCACTCTTTCCACAAGCTCCCAAAAGTGTGCCAGCAGCAAGAACTAGTGATAGTGCCATTCCAACTTTACGATTTTTCAAGGTATTTTCCCCCTAAAATTGTTTTGATCTTGTAGAAATGGTTAAAGCTAGGACTGATTGCGTTTTCATTACCAATTAAAAATTAAACGCGTCTCCTAAGTACATGAAAACTAAACATGTCCGCTTTAAAATAGTTTACCGAAAATAGGACAGGCTCATCCATTTCATCGAAATGCATCTGTTTTAAGACTAACAATGCTGTTTCCGGGTCACATTCCAGAATTGGGGAAATCTTTTCATGATAACCAATGGGCTCGATTTGAGCAACCGCATACGTAATTCTTCGGTTTGCCTCTTCATCTAATATGGTGAAGATGGATTCTCCCTCATGAGAAAAGGTTTCCGGAAATATATGGGCAGGCACCTTGTCGATACAGTATACGACCGGTTCCCCGTTTGCGGTTCTTACCCTTTCGATTACCACCATTTCCTCACTAGTGGAACATGAGAAACGACGAATGTCCTCCTCGGTTGGGTCTTGCTTTGATGATCTTAAGAAAATGGTCCCTGGTTTCATGCCAGCCTGCTTAATCATGTCAGTAACGCTATTTAATTGTTCGATCCCTGAAGTGAACAGGGGCTTTGCATTTACAAACGTCCCGACTCCGTGGCGTCTAATGATAACGTTTTCTTCTTCAAGTATTCGTAGTGCTTCCCGGAGTGTCGCTCTGCTGACACCCAGTTGCTTGGCAAGATCAAATTCGGAAGGCAATTTTTCTTTTTCTTTATAGACCCCATTTTCGATATCTTGCTTGATTCGATCGATTACTTGGAGATATAAATGCCGGTTATCTGACTTTATCGACATGCTGCTTTCCTCCAGCCTTTTTTCCTAAGACATCAGACCTCTGATATCATTCCTACTAATCGAGATTTATATTATCATGTTTTCATTTAAAATTAAATAGAAATTCAAGATTTTGTCGAAAAAAGGCGTAAAGATTATAAAAGTTATCAAATAACCAATTTCCTTTTTACAATTTCTGATATAATTTAATATGTTATTTTTAAAATGGAAAATTAATAGAAAAAAACAGGGTCAATCGGCCCTGTCGGATTGTCGAGAAAGAGTTTTTTCTCGGCATTTTTTTATGTTATTGTATTTTAGTCCTTTTTATGTTTGGTTATCCCTGCTAATGGGTCTGTTGATTTCCGCTCCAGGTGCTTCGCTTTCCGCGGGCGGTTCGGGGAGCCTCCTCGGCGCTAAAGCGCCTGCGGGGTCTCCCCTGCCCCGTATTCCCGCAGGAGTCTGCGCACCTTGCGCTCCAATCAACAACCGGTAAATAACCAATAATTTCCACACACATTATTTCCAACGTAGATAAGTAAGTGCCACAATTATTGATATTAATGCAAGCTACTGTCAGGAACCTCTATTCTTGAATTCTATTATTTCCATATCATCAAAGCAAAACCCGTTGGATCACATAGAAAGGTATATGCGACGGGGTCGCTGGTTGTTTCAATTATTGGGTCGCATAGAAAGGTTGTATGCGACCGGACCGTTGGATATTTCAAGTATTGGGTTGCATAGAAAGGCTGTATGCGACTGGACTGTTGGTTGTTTTAAGCATTGGGTCGAATAGAAAGGTTGTATGTGACTGGACCGTTGGTTGTTTCTAGTATTGGGTCCCATAGAAAGATTAAGTCTATATAATTGTGTAAAAAGAAAGGTCATCAATCATGATCCATGTTAAAATGTTTTTTTCGACCAAGAAAATCA
>NZ_LMTJ01000012.1:0-46470 GCF_001510715.1 Bacillus sp. FJAT-29814 | reverse complement strand
TACTAACACCATTTATTAATAAATTTATTAATTGGTTGAAAAACATTATTGACACTTTTACACAAAAGAATGGACTTGACTCATAGAAAGGTTGTATGCGACCGAAACGTTGGTTGTTTCTAGCATTGGGTCGCATAGAAAGGCTGTATGCGACCGAAACGTTGGTTGTTTCTAGCATTGGGTCGCATAGAAATGTTATATGAGACCAAGGAAGATGTCTTTCAAAATGATTGGTTGAATAGGAGAATAAATATAAGGGGGTTTTTATTTAGAAAGCACAGTCCTATTAAAAAAAGAGCTTAATTATAATTGATTATGTGGAGAAATCCTTATCGATAAACACTTTGTTGATTTGCGCGGAAGGAGCGAAGACTCCTGCGGGAGTACGGGGCAGGGGAGACCCCGCAGGCGCTTCAGCGCTGAGGAGGCTCCCCGGCACGCCCGCGGAAAGCGAAGCTCCTGGAGCGCAAATCAACAAAACAAGTTGCATAGACTTTACAACAATAATACACAAATTAACGCGGTTAATAAAAAAGATGATGAATAAAAGCTGCCGATGGTTTTTCGACAGCTGGCAGGGTCAATCGGCCCTGTTTTTTTATCATTTATGAGCTTTTTTCTTCATCTTGTTTGGCCATCAATACAGCCCGTGGTTTACTGCCTTCATAGGGGCCTACAACACCGCGGACCTCCATTTCATCAATTAAGCGGGCGGCCCTGGTATAGCCGATTCGAAACCGGCGCTGCAGCATGGAAACGGATGCAGTTTGCATGTCAATCACAAGCTGGACTGCATCATCATACAAGTCATCATCCACCTCTCCAGCTGCTTCAGGAACATCATCTGGAATCATTTCCTCTTGATACTGCGCCTTTTGCTGGGAAATAACGAATTCGACGGTATTCTCGACTTCCTGGTCGGAAAGGAATGCACCTTGGACGCGGACGGGTTTCGTTGCTCCAACCGGCATGAACAGCATATCTCCTCGTCCCAGCAGCTTTTCGGCTCCTCCCATGTCCAGAATCGTCCTGGAATCGGTCGCACTCGAGACGGCGAAGGCGATACGTGAAGGAATATTCGCTTTAATAACCCCGGTAATGACATCAACGGAAGGACGCTGCGTGGCAATGATTAAGTGAATGCCAGCAGCACGGGCCATTTGCGCAAGCCGGGTAATCGAATCCTCCACGTCTGATGATGCAACCATCATTAAGTCCGCCAGCTCGTCGACAATCACAACGATATAGGGCAGGAGCGGCTGTTTATCATTCTCTTCAAGATTATGGGTCCTTACATGATCGTTATAGCCTTCAATGTTTCGCGTCCCGGTATGGGAAAATAATTCATATCGCCGCTCCATCTCACTGACAACCTTTTTTAATGCCTGCGACGCCTTTTTGGGATCGGTCACGACCGGAGCCAGCAAATGGGGGATTCCATTATAAACATTCAGTTCCACCATTTTAGGGTCAATCATCATCAGTTTAACCTCATGCGGTTTTGCCCTCATGAGCAAACTGGTAATAATTCCGTTGATGCAGACACTTTTTCCACTTCCAGTTGCCCCCGCAACAAGAAGATGGGGCATTTTGTTTAACTCGGCTACAACCGCTTCACCGGTTATGTCCCTGCCAAGGCCAATTAAAAGCTTGGCGTCGGGCTTATTGTTTTGTGTTGCTTCCAATACCTCACGTAAGGAGACCATTGAAACTTCTGAATTCGGGACTTCAATTCCGATGGCTGATTTTCCTGGAATCGGCGCTTCAATCCGTATGCCTTTTGCGGCAAGTGCCAAGGCAATATCATCACTCAAGCTGACAATCTTGCTTACTTTTACGCCAACATCTGGATGTACTTCATATTTCGTTACCGCCGGCCCAAGATGGACTTGAGTAACCCTTGCCTTAACGCCAAAGCTTTGAAACGTCCGTTCAAGCTTGGCTGCATTTTTATTAATAAGTTCAAATTCACCGCTTTGGTCGGTTTTCTTAGGCATCTTAAGGAGCCTGAGCGGCGGCAGCTGGTAGTCGACATTTTCAACCTCAGTAAAAGTGATTGGCGGAGTATGGTCTTCTTCCGCCTCCTCGTGTTTACTGCGTCTTGTTCTGGTTTGTTCCTTCTGCGGTTTTTCCTTTGGCGTTTCATCACTAAAAGCCCGGTCGGCAAAGTTGGAGATAATCGGTTCCGGAACGATTGGCTCGTCCAACGGAACAGCCTGTCCCGCATTAATGATTGGCTGATTACCTGCAGGTTGATTTTCTTGCTCCTCCAGCCTCCGGGTCCTGCGTTCATTTTTTCGATCCTGCTGCTTTTGTTTCCACTCGGTCACATCTGTTTTAAAGGCAGTCCATTGTGTTTGGGCAAAGCCGGAAATGGCCACCAAAATTTTAGCGAGGAAATCCCCAAAGGACTTTCCGGTCAGTAGGATAAATCCGACAAGAATAAAAATGAATGCAATAATTTTCGTCCCGGTTTCAGCAAACAAATAATGAAACAAGGCATACAATATCGCACCTAGTATTCCCCCGCCAAGGTCCGTCGTACTTGTTTCACCACGCAATTCCATCATAAACAGTTCCCACGTATTCCCGATCACGCTTGGGTTTTTAAATTTCCCTTCGTTTGTCAACAAGTGAAAAAGGGTTACGTGACTTAATAGCAGAATAGCTGAAACAATAAAATAGCTGCCCACTAATTTAATATGAAAGAAAAAAGGTATTTCTCTTTTCCACATTAAATAAATGCTTAGTAGAACAAGGCCGAGCAAACTGAGCATATACCATTCACCCATCCAAAAACGGAAGAATATAACAGTAGCCCGTCCGACAGCCCCCAGTTTTGCAATCGAGATAATCGTTATTGCGAGAATAAGCAAGGCGGATAACTCATATTTAACCGTCCGTTTAAGCTGGGTGTCCCTTCGTTTCGGTTGTCGTTTCTTTTTTTTAGCCATTTAATCACCTTGGTTATTAATCAATTTGGTCGCAATCCTACTGTAAAGCGCCCATCTAAAAAGGAAGAAGCAGCCCTGTTAATTGGCTGCTCTTGTCTCATTTCCCTCATTATACCATAGTTTTTTCTCAGATTTCCTGATATCCATTAAGATTTGCAAAAGAAATTTTCGTTCCAGGACAAATCTGCTCATTTAAAAAATGCTGCGGGTCACTACTTAAAACCCGAATTACTTGGGCATGCTGGCCATCGACCGCTTCCACCAATAGAGGTACGCCCTGATAGGAAACCGTCTGCTGGTTAGCTAAAGAATCAGTTTCATAGGGGAAGATTAATTCCTGTGGCATCATTGTGTAAAGAATCATTGAATCAACCCCTCTTTATTTTCCCTTTTCAACTCAATAAGTTCATTTAATTTTTTCATGGCCTGCCCAAGCCCGCCGATTTCATCAATTAATCCAACTTTTACCGCATCTGCCCCGATCACATTTGTACCAATATCTCTAGTTAAATTTCCTTTTGCAAACATTAAATCCTTAAAGGTCTCTTCTGGTATCTTTGAATGTTTTGTTACGAAATTGACGACCCGCTCTTGCATTTTATCCATGTATTCAAAGGTTTGTGGCACTCCAATTACCAAGCCTGTAAGCCTGATCGGGTGAATGGTCATGGTCGCTGTCTCGGCGATGAAAGAATAATCGCAAGAAACAGCGATTGGCACCCCAATAGAATGCCCGCCTCCTAGGACAATCGATACCGTCGGTTTTGACAGAGTGGCGAGCATCTCGGAGATGGCCAGGCCTGCCTCGACATCACCGCCAACTGTATTTAGGATGATCAGTAATCCTTCGATGTTCGGATTTTGCTCAATTGCCACCAGCTGGGGAATAAGATGTTCATATTTCGTTGTTTTGTTTTGCGGCGGCAAGGCCAGGTGTCCCTCGATTTGACCAATAATCGTTAAACAATGGATCTTCGAATCCGGCGAAAGCTGCGGTACATTTGTTTGTCCGAGCTGCTGGATTTTTTCAATTAAGCCGGAAGCAGGTTTTTCCTCTTTTTGAGGCTCGCCGCCTTCTTGATTATTGGATTGGAATCTATATAAATCGCGGTCCATTCAAATACTCCCTTTCAAACATGATATAGGTTAGTATTTACTGGCATGATAAATTCATGCAAAAAAGCACCGGGGAAATCCCCAGTGCCTTTGTTAAATTTCCATAATAATCGGCAGAATCATAGGTCTGCGTTTTGTTTTTTCATATAAATAGCGGTTTAAATCATCTCTGATTTCCTGTTTAAGGCTAGCCCAGTCGAATGTGGCTTTTGCAATATTACGGTCAATTATTTCCCGGACCAATTTTGTCGAATCGTCCATTAATTTTTCCGATTCACGCACATAGACAAAACCCCTGGAGATGATTTCCGGACCTGCAGCAATTTTCTTTTCCTGTCTAGTCAGCGTTACCACGACAATCAAAATGCCGTCCTGTGACAGGAGTTTCCGGTCGCGCAAGACAATATTGCCAACATCACCAACGCCAATGCCATCAATCAGAATATTGCCCGAAGGTACTTTTCCTGTGATGGCAATGCGTCCATCTTTCCACTCAACAACGTCCCCACGGTCCGGAATGCAGATATTTCCATCAGGGATGCCACATTCCAATGCGATTTTTCGATGTGCCTTTAGCATCCGGTACTCCCCGTGGACAGGAATAAAGAATTTGGGCTGCATTAGGTTAATCATAAACTTTAATTCTTCCTGACTGCCATGGCTTGTCACATGGATGGTCCGCTTGCCCGAAACGACATTGGCACCTGCACGGAACAGCATATCGATCGTTTTATACAAAAATACTTCGCTGCCTTTTAATGGTGATGCCGCAATAAGGACAGTATCGCCCTGTTGAATATTCACATATTTATGTGTCTGCTTCGCCATTTTTTGCAGCGCTTCAATCGGTTCCCCTTGCGAACCTGTCATTAAGACAACAATTTCACGATCCGAGAAATTCTTTAGCTCCTCTACCGAAATAATTAAATCGTCGGCCACTTCCAAATAGCCGAGGTCCAAAGCAATATGATAAATACGCTCCAGGCTTTTGCCAACGACGGCCACTTTTCGATTATGCTCAGCAGCGGCATCAAAGATATGCTGAATTCGGTTTATGTCTGAAGCAAAACAGGCAGCGATAATTCTCCCTTGTGCATTATAGAAAGCATTGGACAGTTCGCGTTCCACAATGGCTTCAGAAGTTGTATAACCTGGTTTTTCAGCCTCAGTACTGTCAGATAGCAGGCATAATACCCCCTGCTCGCCAATCGCAGCCATTTTTCCGATTTCAGGCTTGTAAAGTTTTGTGGCGGCCTGATCAAATTTAAAATCACCGGTATAAACGATAACCCCTTCGGATGTATGCACACAAACTCCCACAGAATCGGGGATGCTATGGTTGGTTCGGAAAAAGCTCACATTAACCGAATCCAATTCAACAACCGTATCTGAATCTACTTCAATAAAGTTTGCATTTTTGTTATAGTCTTGTTCTTTTAGCTTTGCCCCCGCCAGCGCCAGCGTCAATTTTGTGCCATAAACAGGGACGTCAGTCAGTCCCAATACATAGGAAAGAGCGCCAATATGATCTTCATGTCCATGTGTCAGAAAAATAGCCTTGACCCGATCCTTATTTTCTTTTAAATAGGTAATATCCGGAATGACCATATCAATGCCGAGCATCTCTTCCTCGGGGAACATTAAGCCGGCATCTATTATCAATATGTCCTTGTCCACTTCCACAAGATACATATTTTTTCCAGTTTCCCCTATCCCACCAAGCGATATAAACTTAATGGAATGATTTTTTTTCTTTATCACTACCCGTTTCCTCCTAAGTTGGTTTATGCCGATCGAAATCAGTTATGTTTATTATACTTGAAACAAGAAAATCTTTACAATCAAAAAAAAGAAAACCAACCGAAGTTGGTTTCCTTATGATCAAAGTGTATTTAAAATTGATGCTAAAGTTGCACGTTCCTGCTCTGTCAATCCTACAAGCGGCAGTCTGACAGAACCTACATCCAACCCTTTTAATTGCAGGGCTGTTTTAACCGGTGCCGGACTTGGTGCCTTAAATAGGCCTTCCATAATCGGCAGCAGCTTTTGGTGCAAGGCTGCCGCTTTTTTCGTTTCTCCATCAAAGAATGCCTTCACCATTTCCTGCATTTCATTTCCGATTACATGTGAAGCTACAGATACCACTCCCGTACCGCCAATTGAAAGGACTGGAAGCGTGGCCGCATCATCACCGCTGTAGAGGACAAAATCATCAGCCGTGTTGGCAATAATGTGGGTCATCCCATTTAGATCGCCACTCGCTTCTTTTACCGCCACAATATTTGGTATTTTCGAGAGCCGAATAATCGTTTCAGGCACAATATTAACTACCGATCTGCTTGGGATATTATAGACCATGATAGGAAGAGATGTGGACTCGGCAATGGCCTTAAAATGCTGGTAAAGACCTTCCTGATTAGGTTTATTGTAGTATGGCGCCACCACCATAATGCCGTCCACACCAACCTGCTCCGCTTTTTTTGTCAATTCGATTGAAGCGTAGGTGTTGTTGCTGCCCGTCCCGGCAATAACGGGGATTCTTTTGTTCACAACCTTCACAACATGATCAAATAATGCCAACTTCTCTTCCTTTGATAGAGTCGGTGATTCCCCAGTGGTTCCTGCTACGACAAGCGACTCAGTTCCATTTTCTATTAAATAATTGACCAACTTCGTGGTTTTGGCAAAGTCAATATGCCCTTTTTTATCGAAAGGGGTGACCATCGCCGTGGCTACTCTCCCGAAATGAACCATTTTGTTTACTCCTTTCAAAAACGGATGCATGTATTAATGGAACCCGTGTTCCTTAGCCTGTTTAAAAATCAGTTGCGTTTAGCTCAAGCGACTCTTCTTCTAAATGAAAAGCATCGTGCAATGCATTAACCGATTTTGCCAAATCATCCTGTTTCACGAGTACCCAGATTGTTGTATGGCTGTCTGCAGATTGCAAAATCCGGATTCCCTTATCGGAAAGAGCTGTTACAATTTTTGAAGTGACGCCCGGAACACCGGCTATTCCTGCACCAACAACCGAAACTTTTGCACAGTGACGCTCCACTACGGGGTCATGTCCCAATTCATTTAACACGGTGATCGCTTTGTCAGTCATGTCATCAGAAACTGTGTAAACGACCCCATTTGGTGAAATATTGATAAAATCAACGCTGATTTTTTCATTGGCCATCGCTTTAAACACTTCAGCTTGCAAGTAATACTGTTCTTTTTTCGCAAACACTTTAATTTGCGTGACATTGGAAACATGAGCAATCCCAGTTACTAGACGTTCCTTAATGTCGCTTCCCCGATTGTGTTTGCTGATGGAAGTGACCAGTGTTCCAAGAGAATCGGAATAGGTTGAGCGAATACGAATTGGAACCTTTGCCTGCATCGCAATTTCAACAGCCCTTGGATGAATAACCTTCGCTCCCTGATAGGCCATATTGCAAACTTCGGTATAAGTGACAACCGATAACGGACGGGCATTTTCAGCAATCCGTGGATCTGCTGTCATAATACCTTCCACATCTGTAAAAATATCAATCCACTCGGCATTAAGTGCTGCACCAAGGGCTGCCGCCGAAGTGTCACTGCCGCCGCGGCCAATGGTGGTCACATCGCCGTTTTTCGCTGAACCTTGAAAGCCCGCCACAACTACGACATCATTGCTTTCGAGCTCCCTTAACAGCCGGTCGCATTTCATTTCAATAATTTTTGCATTCGTATGGTCATTATTGGTCCGGAAACCTGCTTGCGAACCGGTTAACGCTGTTGCATTTATCCCGCTTTCCACAAGCATATTTGTAAACACTACACTAGAAATCACTTCGCCGCAGGACAATAATAAGTCATGTTCCCGTTTTGAGAGTCGGCTTGCATTCCCGCCAATCAAAGACAATAGTGTATCTGTTGCATACGGGTCGCCGCTTCTTCCCATAGCTGATACAACTACGACTACTTTATAACCGTCAGCTAATGCCTTTTCGATATGTCCTTGCGCTTGTATTCTGCCTTTTTCATCTTTAACAGATGTACCGCCAAATTTTTGTACGATGATTTTCATGGTGACACCAAAACCTGCCTTTTTGGCTTTTATTTTACTAACCCTAATTTCACTAATCTTTCCGCTATTTGTACTGAATTCCAGGCTGCTCCTTTGAGGAGGTTGTCGGAAACTACCCACATATGAAAACCTCGTGGTTCATCGATATCATTTCTAATTCTGCCTACGAAGACCTCATTTTTCCCAACACAATCTGCTGGCATTGGATATAGCTGATTCTCAGGGTCGTCCTGTAAAATCACACCTGGAGCATCCTTTAACAGCTCTTTGATTTCGGCTGCATCCACATTGTCTGATTCAATTTCAAAGTACACCGATTCAGAATGGCCAACTGCAACCGGGAGACGAACACAGGTTGCAGAAACATGCAAATCTGGCGAATGCATAATTTTCTTTGTTTCATTGATCATTTTCATTTCTTCAAATGTATAACCATTTTCTTCGAATTTATCAATTTGCGGAATCGCATTGAAAGCAATTTGATAATGTTTTTTATCTGATTTTACCGGAAGGATATTTGTTTCAAAGGACTCGTTATTTAAAATTGCTTTGGTTTGCTCCATCAATTCTTCGACCGCGGCGGCACCCGCACCTGAAACAGCCTGATAGGTAGAAACAATGATTTTTTTCAGGCCATACCTTTGACGAATCGGTTCTAACGCTACAACCATTTGGATTGTAGAGCAATTTGGATTGGCAATAATCCCATTATGCTGAAGCAAGTCGGCTTCATTTACCTCAGGGACTACTAAAGGAATATCGGTACCCATTCGGAACGCACTTGTGTTGTCCACAACGATGGCGCCTCGTTTTACGGCTTCTGGGGCAAGTTCTTTTGATACACTGCCTCCTGCTGAAAATAATGCGATTTGCACTCCTTCAAAACTCTCAGGCTTGGCTTCTTGAACGATATGGTCCTCACCGTTGATATTGATTGTTTTCCCTGCAGAACGGGCAGATGAAAGCAAAGTAAGCTTTCCGATTGGGAAATTCTCTTTGATTAATGTTTGGATCATCTGTTGTCCAACCGCTCCTGTTGCTCCAACAACGGCAACGTGAAAACCGTTTTGCTGACTCATTTTAGTTCCCCTTTCAAATCCACTGGCTGGGTTATTTCCTGCTTTTCTTCCAGTTTTAATATTAGTTTATTGGTCAACCTCATCAGTGGGTTAAGGAAATAACCCACTGATGAATGATTATTTTATTTTATCATATTCCTAGAAAGAAATAACCTTTTTTAAACATTGGGGAATGAATTTAATCTCCATCTTTAAATCTTTCGACTAGAACAGGCTGCAACTGCCTTCCTTCCAATGCCGCTTCCACGGTTTGAATCAACAATGTCATTCTTGCTACCATCGAGTTTGGTTTCTTGAGTGGGTCATCCTGGCCATATGGGATAAAGTAAATGTTTTTGGTGGCCATTAATCTCATCAAATTCACGCCATTTAACCCTAAAGCATCATTGGTGGATATGCCAAGTACAACCGGCTGTTGGTTTCTTAACGTCGCTTTGGCCGCCATTAACACAGGGCTGTCATTAATGGCATTGGCAAATTTGCTCATTGATACACCCGTCATCGGAGCAATGACCATGCAGTCCAATGGCGTTTTTGGCCCTAATGGTTCCGCCTTGACAATCGAATCGATTACCTTATTACCTGTTAGATCCTCAATCCGCTGAACCCAGTCCTCGCCTTTTCCAAATCGGGTTTCGGTATTTTTCACGGTAAATGTGACAATCGGAACGACCTCTGCACCGGCTTGCACCAGTTTCTCAATTTCCGGAAACACAGCGTCATACGTACAATGGGACCCGGTTAGGCCAAATCCAATTCTTTTTCCATTTAAGCTCATTATGCATTCCCCTTTCTATTTTGACCGGACTCCCTAAGCAATTGTGTAAGAACATCGGCTAAAATCTGCCCGGCCGTTTTAGGAGCGACAATCCCTGGCAAGCTTGGTGCAAGCAATGCTTTAATCCCCCGCTTCTCTGCATACCGAAAATCAGTACCGCCAGGTTTAGAGGCAATGTCAATCACAAGGGTATGGGGCGGCAGTTTTGCTATGACTGCCGGAGTGACAATTAAAAGGGGGATTGTATTTATTAAAATGTCAGTGTCTGTTACCTCTTTTTCCGTATTATCCAAATGAAATGGTTTTAAGCCCATTTCGGTAATTCTGGCAAGATGCTCGCTTTTTCTTGCCCCGACCTTTACTTTTGCCCCGAGCGCATGAAATGCCCTGGCTATGCTCATCCCGCACCGGCCTAATCCAAGCACAGTCACATTGGAGCCATGAATGGTAAAGTCGGTATGCTGAATGGCCATCATAATTGTTCCTTCCACGGTCGGGATGGAATTATAAATGGCCACATCGTCCCTCGCAAACAACTGGACAAGTTTTTTCTTGGACTGCTTTACGATTCCATCCAGATATGAATTGGTAATTCCGGAATAAATCGTACAATGTTCAGGCGTCTTTGAAAGAATATCTTCTGTTAGGACTACTTTCTCGTTAGAGAAAATGGTCTCAACCTGCCCTTCTAAATTAGTGCCTGCTACTGGCAAAATCATTGCATCTATATTCGAAAAGTCAACCTCATCCAGCTTTTCCTTGACTGCACCGGTGAAGGCGTGGTCTAGCTGCTCAAAACCGATTAATGACAATCTTGCATCCAATTCGGTTAACTTTCGGATAATTTCCAGCTGTCTGGCATCTCCACCAATAACGGCTATCTGCATCCCTGTCAGCATGAAAATATTCACCTTCTTTTTTAAAGAATCCTTTTGCAATCTCTCTTTGAGCTTTTCACTTCAACATCTTATGTAACAAAGATTCATTCGGTGAGTATTCCACACTTACGAAATAAAAAAAGCCCAAGCAAATGTTGATTTGCTTGGGCTTTTGACACTTTTATTCATCCTCCTGAACATCAATAATGATCATATCGGAACCGATTTTTTTGATGTGTTGCCAGGGAACCCGGATTTCTCCTCCTTGCTTGCGAAACCCGAACCATTTTACCGAAGGAATTAACAGCGCCTGAACTTGTCCGGTAGTTTCATTGATTTCCAGATCCGTCTGCCCCAATACCCCAAGGCGCTCTGCCTTCTTCACGTCCACTATTTCTTTACCACTTAACTCACTCAGCCTCATATAAAGAACTCCCCTCAACCCTTTTTATATTAGTTTATAGAAGGAAGTCCATATTTAGACTATAGAAAAAACAGTTCGGAAACCGAACTGTTAGATTAATTTATTTGGAAACTCTCCGTCAGGACTGATTAATGAAACAGAGAATGTATCTTTAAATACATTCCTTGCCATGTCATCCACGCTCGCTTTTGTAACTTGATCGATTTGATCAATAATTTCATCAAGGGAACGATGGCGTTTTAATAGGAGTTCATTCTTGCCATTACGGCTCATCCGGCTATTTGTGCTCTCCAAGCTTAACATTAAGCTGCCTTTTAGCTGCTCCTTGCTGTTGGTCAGCTCCTTGTCGGTGATTCCGGTTTGTTTTAATTTTTCAAGCGTTTCCTGAATGGTTTCGTATAAAACATTCAGTTGCTTTGCCCCGGTTCCGCCATAGATGGTTACGATCCCGCTATCTTGATAAGCTGAGTGATATGAGAAGACGGAATAAGCTAAGCCGCGCTGTTCGCGCACCTCTTGGAATAATCTAGAGCTCATGCTGCCGCCAAGAATATTATTTAAAGTAATCAGGCTGTAAATATCTTCATGGCCAACCTTCAAGCCTTCAAAACCAATGCATAGGTGTGCCTGCTCGGTTTCCTTTTTACGGGAAATCCGATTAGAATGGAATACCGGGATATTCTCCATATCCTCTTTGCTGCTGCCGCTATAGGAACCAAAATAGGCTTCAACCTCATGAATAAAGGTTTCTGGTATATTCCCTGCAATGGAAATGACAACATTCTCAGGTGTATAGCGCTCATGAATATAATCCTGAAGCGATTGCCCAGAGAAGGTATTTAATGTTTCCTCTGTTCCCAAAATTGGATAACCTAGCGGATGATCCTCGTAGACTGCTCTGCTGAGCAGGTCATGAACGATATCATCTGGTGTATCCTCATACATTTTAATTTCTTCAAAAACAACATTTTTTTCTTTCTTTAATTCCTCTTCGACGAAGGTGGAATTAAAGAACATATCTGCAAGTACGTCCAAGGCAAATTTTGAGTGGGTATCAAGAACCTTGGCATAATAGCATGTATATTCCTTGGAAGTAAACGCGTTTACCTGACCGCCAATGCTATCGAAAGATTCGGCTATTTCTTTGGCAGTTCTGGTCTTTGTTCCTTTGAAAAACATGTGTTCCAGGAAATGAGAAATTCCATTATTTTGCGGATTTTCGTTCCTTGAACCTGTACCGATCCAAATCCCTATTGCGACAGAGCGAACGGTAGGAATTTGCTCTAATACGATTCTTACTCCATTTTGGCATGTGTATTTGTTTATCAATCGACTTCCTCCTGTCTATAAACAGCAGATGCTTCTACCCATTAGATAATTATACCTATAATAACTATTTTATCCAACTTTTAGGTTCTTGCCCCTATTATTTAATGATTCTTTCCTCTGACATAAGTTCGGATACGGTGCCAATTTTTAAGTTTTTTTCCTTAATCAAGGTAATTAATCGGTCCAGCGATTTTGCTGTCGAGTCGGTCGGATGCATCAACACCATTGAACCGTTATCAATTTTTGAAATCACCCGATTAATTAGAACATCTGGGGCGGGTTTTTTCCAATCTACTGTATCCACTGTCCACAACACTGTCTTCATATTTAATTCCTGGGCGATTTTTACCGTTTCTTCACGGTAGCTTCCGCTTGGCGGCCCAAACCAGGTTACTTTTTTCTCTGTTACTGCTTCAATGATTTCATTGGTTTTTATTAGCTGCTCTCTGGCCTGCCCCGCAGTCAGCTTTGCCATGTCCGGATGTGAATAGGAATGGTTGCCGACTTCGTGGCCAGCACTTACAATCATCTTTGCCAGCTCCGGGTTTTTTTTAACCCAATTACCTTCAAGAAAAAAACTGGCCTGGACATTATGTTTTTTCAATGTTGCCAGCATGTCCGGCAGATATTCATTCCCCCAGGCCACATTAATGATAAAGCTTACCATCGGTTTTTCTGGATGACCTCTGTAAATCGGCGAAGCAGGTAGATCAGTAAGCCCTACCTTTGGTTTGATTTGGGTATAGACGAGTCTCTTTTCGTCAAAAACCCCTTTTGCTTTCATATTTTTATAAGAAGCCGCAATGTCGACTTTCAACCCATTGTAACCGGGCATCGCTTTCCAAACGCGATCTATTTTAGCATCGGAAGCCGGTTTTTCATATGTAGGAGCATTTTTTAAAATGGTTTGATAAAGCTCATCGGTTTGTTTAATTGCCGGTTGTTCGGCGGGTCTTAAAGAACCAAAATAGTTGTTCACAAATGGATTGTCAATCGCAACCCAGGCAACCAAGCAAAACAATATCATTAAACTTACCCTTTTCATTTACCTTTCCCCCTCTTCTATACAGATTATGTATAAAACGGACAAGGTAGAACGAACGAAAAGTCAGGGACAGCTAATGCCCCTGACTTTTGTAAACAAGTTAATATGCTAAGGGTTGGTTATTGATTTTGCTCTGCCTTTTCCCGCTGTTCTTTCAGAACTGCCTTGCGGGACAAGTTTACCCGGCCCTGCTTGTCAATTTCCGTGACTTTCACGAGAATTTCATCACCAATCTTGACGACATCCTCTACTTTACCGACACGTTCCTCGGCTAACTCGGAAATATGAACCAAACCATCCTTCCCAGCAAATATCTCAACAAATGCGCCAAATTTCTCAATTCGTTTTACTTTACCAAGATACATTTGACCGACAATGACTTCACGGACAATATCTTCGATAATCTTTTTCGCTTTTTCGTTCATTTCTGGGTCACTGGAAGCAATAAAAATCGTGCCATCTTGTTCGATATCAATTTTTACGCCAGTTTCTTCAATAATCTTATTGATTTGTTTTCCGCTTGGTCCAATGACATCACGGATTTTGTCCGGATTAATTGTCATTGTCATGATTTTTGGAGCAAACTTGGAAAGCTCTGCTCTTGGTTCGGCAAGGGTTGCCAGCATTGAATCCAAAATTTGCATTCTGCCGACTTTGGCCTGCTGCAATGCTTCTTCCAAGATTTCACGGGAAAGACCCTCAATTTTGATATCCATTTGGAGGGCAGTAACCCCTTTGGCGGTACCGGCAACCTTGAAATCCATATCGCCAAGATGGTCTTCCATGCCTTGGATATCCGTTAAAACAGTGTAATAATCTCCCGATTTCACAAGACCCATGGCAATACCGGCAACCGGTGCCTTAATCGGCACCCCTGCATCCATCATCGCCAACGTACTTGCACAAATGCTGGCCTGAGAGGTGGATCCGTTTGATTCAAGAACCTCGGATACAAGACGGATTGTATATGGGAAATCTTTTTCTGATGGCACAATAGGTTCTAAAGCCCGTTCGCCCAATGCACCATGTCCGATTTCACGGCGGCCTGGTCCACGTATTGGGCCGGTTTCACCGACACTGAAGGAAGGAAAGTTGTAATGATGCATAAAGCGTTTTTCTTCTTCAATGCCAAGGCCATCAAGGATTTGGACATCCCCCATCGCTCCCAATGTACAAATGCTCAACGCCTGGGTTTGCCCGCGGGTAAACAGTCCTGAACCGTGCGTACGCGGCAAAATGCCAACCTGTGACGACAACGGACGGATTTCATCAATTTTCCGGCCGTCCGGACGAATCTTTTCAACGGTAATCAGGCGGCGAACCTCCGCTTTAACCATCTTGTCCAAAATCTGTTTTACCTGCTTAAGGTCATCATCATTTGCTTCTTGCTCTTGATATTTTAATAACACGCGATCTTTCACTTCTTTAATTGCATCTTCACGGGCATGTTTTTCTTGAACCTGAATCGCAGCAATTAAATCGGCTTCACACATTTCTCTTACTTCAGCTTCGAGTTCTTTATCTAATTCAAATAGATTAATTTCTCTTTTTGGCTTGCCGATTTCAGTCACTATTTTTTCCTGAAATTGGATCAAGCGTTTAATTTCATCATGACCAAACATAATGGCCTCAAGCATGATTTCTTCCGGTACTTCCAGTGCTCCTGCTTCAACCATGTTGATTGCATCTTTTGTCCCGGCAACAGTCAGATGGATATCGCTCTGTTCCGCCTGCTCAACAGTTGGGTTGATGACAAATTCATTGCCAATCCGCCCTACAACAACACCAGCAATTGGACCTTCAAATGGAATATCTGAAGTGCTGAGAGCTAAAGAGGAACCAAACATTGCCGCCATCTCTGTCGAACAATCTTGGTCTACACTCATCACGATGCTGATCACTTGGACATCATTTCGGAAGCCATCAGCAAAAAGCGGCCGAATTGGCCGGTCAATTAGACGGCTGGCTAAAATCGCCTTTTCACTCGGGCGCCCTTCACGTTTAATAAAACCCCCAGGAATTTTACCGACAGCGTACAGCCGTTCTTCATAGTTAACCGTTAAAGGAAAAAAGTCTAAGTTTTTCGGTTCCTTTGATGCGGTTGCAGTACTTAATACTGCGGTATCGCCATAGCGGACCAGAACGGCACCGTTAGCCTGTTTCGCTAATTGTCCGATTTCAACCGTTAATTTGCGGCCGGCCCAATCCATGGAATATACATGTTTCTCTTGATCCATATTTATTGCCCCTCTCTATCTAAATCACTTAGGAGGATGATGCGAAAAAAATCGCGATAATCATCTTTCTAAAGATAAAATATATAAAAAATGACTTAAAAAGCCTATATTGTCATTCAAATTAGTATTAGTATGCACAAAAAAGCCTGAGCTTAAAATTATGTATGATGCAAAAACCCCAAATTGTTTTATAACTAACAAAAAAGCGGGAAAAATCCCGCTTCTGAAGACTAACGACGTAGACCAAGTCTATTGATTAACTCACGGTAACGTTGAACATCTTTGTTACGAAGGTAAGTCAAAAGATTACGACGTTTACCAACCATTTTTAAAAGACCGCGACGTGAGTGGTGATCTTTTTTGTGAGTGCGTAAATGGTCGTTGAGTTTGTTGATTTGCTCAGTAAGGACAGCGATTTGAACCTCTGCAGATCCAGTATCGTTCTCATGAGTTTTAAACTCGTTGATAATTTCATTTTTGCGTTCTTGAGTGATTGCCATCCATATTCACCTCCTAATATCCTAATCCCCTGTTACCGAGCAAGCGTCGGTGACTCGACTTGCCAAGCAAAGGTTATTTTTAATACGTATTTAAGAATACAATGTTTTATGGCAAAATGCAAGTTTTATCGTGAGATTTTGCAGGAAAAACCACTTATGACAGCGATGATTAGGACGTTTGTCGGTTTTCCTCAAAATAAGCGATTGAATTTTGCTTATCTTTGTTAATCTGCGCCACAAGTTCATCAATTCCCGCAAATTTTTGCTCCGAACGAAGATAGGTATGCCATTCGATGACAACCTCTTCCCCATAAATATCCTGATTAAAATCAAACAGATGAACCTCTACCGTTTGCTTTAACAATTCCTTATGGAACGTAGGCTTATAGCCAACGTTGCAAACCCCATTATACCAACGATTATTCACATTCATCCTGACAGCATAAACACCGACCGGCGGCAGGATATAGCCGCTATTTGTATCAACATTGGCGGTGGGAAACCCAATGGTTCTCCCGCGCTGATCGCCGCCGACGACATGCCCTGAGGTAGTGTAGTATCGTCCTAACAATGGTGGCAGCTCGTCCATCTTTCCCGCTTTAATTAAAGTGCGGATTCTTGTTGAACTGACTTTTTCATTTTCTTCTGTGAATTTCGGAACGACAGTAAAGGTAAATTGTTCACGGGAATGGAATGGCAAGGTTTCCATTGTTCCTTTTCCCATCCGGCCATAGGTAAAATCAAAGCCTGCGACTACATGTTTGACATTAAACCGGATGAGATACTGATCAACAAACTCCTGTGGAAGGAGCGAAGCAAATTCCGTTGTAAAATCGACAATAAAAAGGTAATCAATCCCGAGTTTTTCAATAATTCTTATTTTCTGAGCTAAAGGGGTGATAAATTGTACATTGGTATTGCTTTTCCCCAAAACGACAGATGGATGAGGGTCAAATGTCATAACGGCACTTTGTAAGCCGTAAGCAAGTGCTTGTCTTTTTGCCTCCAAAATAACTTGCTGGTGTCCTCGGTGAACCCCATCAAAATATCCAAGTGCCATTGCCAATGGGGGAAAATCAATTTGCTCTATATCTAGTGGAAACTTTACCTTTTGAACTTTCAAATGAAACTCACCTTTTTCTATACTGGAAGCTTACAACTGGTTATTTCTTAATACCTTATCAGGTTTTAGCAAACCCGGTTTTCCAGGATGCTGTGAATAAACCGCAAGTGCCATTCCGTCCTTTGTTTCAGCAACAATCGGCCCGTTATAGCTATTAAACTGTTCAGGTATGGGTAGAAGTGCTCCATTTTTCACTTTCTCTGCTACTTTATCATTAATATGCAATTTCGGCAAATGAGAAAGCGCGGATTCCAACGGCCTTAATTGGCTCGAAATGTCTCCTTCTGCCATCAGTCGTTCAATTTCAGCAAAAGTCAAGCAGTCATCCAATGTAAAGGCAGCAGATTGTATTCTTGTCAATCTTGACATATGGGCAGGGAACCCAAGTGCTTCGCCAATCATGACGGCCAATGTTCGAATATAGGTGCCTTTACTGCAGCTGACGCGGAACCTGAAGCGAATTTCATTTCCGGAAAACTCACTTCTGTCATCCAACAATTCAATCTTATATATCGTTACGATTCTTGTTGGACGTTCAACCTCGATGCCTTTTCTGGCATATTCGTACAGGCGCACACCACCGACCTTAACAGCTGAATACATCGGAGGTGTCTGCTTGATTTGCCCTGTTAAAGACGCTAAAACACGGAGTATTTCCTCACGTGAAATCGGCCGGTCTACACTTCTTTTCTCCACCACTTCCCCGGAAGCATCTTCGGTAGTCGTGGAAAAACCGATTGTGACCTCTGCTTCGTATGCCTTCCCGGCATCTGTGATATACTCTGCCACCTTAGTCGCTCTCCCAATACAAATCGGAAGAACCCCTGTGACATCGGGATCAAGTGTACCAGTATGGCCTACTTTTTTTGTTTTTAAAATCTTTCTTAATTTAAAAACACAGTCATGACTGGTTAATCCGGCAGGTTTATATAAGGGTAAAATTCCTTCCATTTTATCCAACTTCCCTTCATTACCGAAAAAAATGGATAGACGATTGTCTATCCATTCCCCCTCCATTTGGGGTATACCACAATATTACTCCTCTTCGTTCCGCTCCATCGGCTTATCGTCTGTATGGAGTTCGTGCAAAAGAGTTTCGATTCGATTTCCATAATCGATAGATTCATCAAATTCAAAGATAATTTCGGGTGTTTTACGGAGGCGAATCCGGTGGCCAATTTCCGAGCGGATAAACCCTTTTGCTTTGGCCAGGCCTTTTAACGTATTCTCCTTTTGCTCATCATCACCCAAAACGGAAATATACACTTTGGCTTGCTGCAGATCTCCCGTTACTTGAACATCAGTAACAGTTACAAAGCCGATCCGGGGATCTTTAATTTTACGGCCAATGATATCCGTTAGCTCTTTCTTCATTTGTTCACCAACACGATTTGGTCTGTGGCTCATCTCATATTCACCTCTTTATAGCCATTCAATCTCGGTGATGGTTCTTTCTATTTCTGGAAAGGAATCCAAAAATTTCAAGGCATTGTTTAGCTCCTGCTCGGTTGCCACTTTCGCACCAGTAACAGCCACAATGGCAATTTTGGTCCTTTGCCAGACATCCTGATAGTCAACCTCGGCAACTGACACATTAAATTTTTGCTTTAATCGTGTCATCACACGCTGAAGAACAGCTCGTTTCTCTTTCAAAGAATGGGCATCGTATATCAGGCATTCACACTCGGCAGCGCCGATGATCATTTACGTTCCACTTCTTCCATTACAAATGCTTCAATGACATCGCCTTCTTTGATATCATTAAAGTTTTTAACGGTAATACCACATTCATAGCCTTGGGCTACTTCTTTGGCATCATCTTTAAAACGTTTTAGGGCATCGATCGTCCCTTCAAAGATTACCACTCCATCACGGATTACACGGACACCGCTATCGCGGGTAATCTTTCCGTCGGTGACATAGGAACCGGCAATTGTGCCAACCTTTGACACTTTGAATGTCTGACGAACTTCCGCTTGACCAATAATTTTTTCTTCAAATTCCGGATCAAGCATCCCTTTCATAGCAGCTTCGATTTCTTCAATCACCTTGTAAATAATCCGGTGTAAGCGGACATCTACATCCTCCGCTTCAGCCGCGCGTTTGGCATTAACATCAGGACGGACATTAAAGCCGATGACAATGGCGTTGGACGCCGATGCTAGGCTGATATCGGATTCATTAATCGCTCCTGCTCCGCTATGAATGATTTTAATATTGACACCTTCAACATCTATTTTAAGCAGGGAAGCCGCAAGCGCCTCGGCTGAACCTTGAACATCCGCTTTAATGATGATATTTAGATCCTTCATTTCACCCTGTTTTAATTGTTCAAACAGATTATCAAGGCTGACGCGGGATTTTTCACCGCGCTGGGCAGCTAATGCCTGCTGAGCACGAACTTCCCCAATATGGCGAGCCGTCTTTTCATCATCAAAAACGACGAAACGGTCACCGGCTTGTGGTACATCGTTTAAACCGGTAATTTCGACTGGGGTAGATGGTGCAGCTTCTTTTACGCGGCGTCCGATATCATTGACCATGGCACGGACACGGCCAAATGTATTTCCGACAACAATCGGGTCACCGATCTTTAATGTCCCGTTTTGCACAAGAAGCGTTGCCACTGAACCGCGGCCTTTATCCAGCCTTGCCTCAATGACGGTGCCGACTGCATTTCGCTTTGGATTTGCTTTATATTCTTCCACTTCGCTTACAAGCAAAATCATTTCGAGTAAGCTGTCAATTCCTTCGCCATTTTTTGCAGAAATCGGTACAAAGATAGTATCTCCGCCCCAAGCCTCTGCTACTAATCCGTGTTCTGTCAATTCCTGCATGACACGGTCAGGATTAGCTGCTTCTTTATCCATTTTATTTACCGCTACGATAATTGGAACTTCAGCAGCTTTGGCATGGTTAATCGCCTCGACTGTTTGCGGCATGACACCATCATCGGCGGCAACGACGAGAATCGTAATGTCTGTAATCTGTGCGCCACGAGCACGCATGGTCGTAAACGCGGCGTGTCCTGGGGTATCGAGGAACGTGATCCTCTTGCCATTTTCCACTACTTGGTAGGCCCCGATATGCTGGGTAATCCCTCCAGCCTCTCCTTCGGTCACCTTTGTGTTACGAATGGAGTCAAGCAAGGTCGTTTTACCGTGGTCAACGTGCCCCATAATCGTGACGACAGCAGGACGCTCTACTAAAACTTCAGGAGCATCTTCTGTGAAATAGATTTCCAGGTCAGTGGAATCCACTTTAATTTCTTCTTCTACTTCAACACCGTATTCACCGGCAATTAATTCAATTGCGTCTTTATCAAGTTCCTGGTTAATCGTAGCCATTACACCTAATAAAAATAGCTTTTTGATAATTTCAGAAGGTTCCCGGTGCAGCTTCTTCGCAAGTTCTGAAACAGTTAAGGATTCACTGAATGTAATTTTTGCAGGAAGTTCCTTTTCTTTTCTCTTTTGCGGAGCCTGTTGTTGCTGCGCATGCTGATGATTTCTCTTTTTATTTTGATTATGATTACGATTTTGTTGATGGCTGTGGTTTTTTTGTTTACCTTTGCCTGGTTGGAAAGCCTTATTTTCCTTTGATTGATACTCTTGTTCTTGCTTTTTGCCTTCTTTGGCTTTCGGTGCAACTGCCACTTTCACCTTGTTCGGGACAGCGACTTCGTCTTCTTCCCCCACCGCTTTTGGAGCAACCTTAGGCTGTGACTGAGGCTTCTTTGCCGCATTTTGCTGGGCTGGCCTATTATTGGATCGTTTTTGCCCTGGTGCAGCATTATTTGACTTGTGCTGTGCCCCATTATTTTCCTTCTTATTATATAGAGCGTCCAGCTTTTTTAAATCTGACGCTTCTAATGTTGCCATATGGTTTGAAACTTCTATGTTCATTTCTTTTAATTTCGTAATAATTTCCTTACTCGAAATGTTATGTTTTTTTGCATATTCATAAACGCGCATTTTACTCATTCTTTTCACCCCCGCAAGATTTAATCGAGCATTAGTTTCAATTTCTTGGCGAATCCATTATCCAAAACAGCTACAACAACGCGGGCTTCCTTGCCAATTGCCTGGCCAAGAAGATAACGATTTTCCACCATTTTAATCGGAACCTCATACGTATTACACTTATCGGTAATTTTTTTGGTCGTATTTTGAGATGCATCTGCGGATAATAAAACAAGCTTTGCATTTCCCTTTTGGATTTGCTTTACGGTTAGCTCCTCACCTGAAATAGTTCTACCTGCTCGATTGGCCAATCCAAGAAATGACATCCATTGATTTTCCTTCATTTGGCCGACCCGTTCTCCTTCTCTACCAACCCTAGCAGCTCATCATATAATGTTTCATCGATTGAAACTTCTAAATGGTTGGCTAAGATATTCTTTTTCTTTGCCAAGAGGATGGCTTCTTTATCCTTTGAAAGGTAGGCACCCCTGCCGGATTTTTTTCCGGTCAAGTCAACGGATACTTCACCCTCTTTAGAGCGAACGATGCGAACGAGTTCTTTTTTCGGTTTCATTTCACCGGTAGCCACACATTTGCGCATAGGAACTTTTCTCTTCGTGTTCACCATCATTCACCCCTTATTTATTCAAAATCTTCCTCATAATCGAAATCAGTATCATCTTGATCATCAAAAAGTCTGATTGTTTCTTCACGCGGATAGATACCCTTTTCACGGGCTTCCGATTCTGATTTGATATCAATCTTCCAGCCGGTTAATTTTGCAGCCAAGCGGGCATTTTGTCCCCGCTTTCCAATCGCCAATGACAACTGGTAATCAGGAACGACTACCGTTGTCGCTTTATCATCCTCACTGACCATAACATCGAGAACTTTGGACGGGCTTAAGGCATTGGCCACAAATACGACCGGGTCATCCGACCACTTGACAATATCTATTTTTTCGCCCTTCAACTCATTAACAACCGCTTGGACCCGTGCCCCTTTTGGACCCACACATGACCCAACAGGATCTACTTCCGGATTATCAGAATGGACGGATATTTTGGAACGGTCGCCTGCTTCACGGGCAACGGACTTGATTTCCACGGTTCCATCATAAATCTCAGGAACTTCGATTTCAAACAACCGCTTTAACAAACCGGGATGTGTTCTAGAAACAAAAATCTGCGGACCTTTTGTGGTTTTTTCCACCTTGGTAATAAACACCTTAATGCGGTCATGCGGCTTGTATCTTTCATTTGGCATTTGCTCATTAATCGGGAGCAATGCTTCAATTTTTCCAAGGCTGACGTAGATGAATTTAGCATCAAGCCGCTGGACAATACCGGTCATAATGTCTTCTTCCCTGTCGATAAACTCGGAATAGATAATGCCTCGTTCCGCTTCTCTGACGCGCTGGGTCACAACCTGTTTCGCTGTTTGTGCAGCAATCCGGCCAAAATCCTTTGGCGTGACCTCCATCTCAACGATATCTTCCACTTGATAGTTCGGGTTAATTCTTCTGGCGTCCTCCAAAGAAATTTCAAGGCGCGGATCGAAAACCTCATCAACTACTTCTTTACGTGCAAACACCCGCATGGAACCTGTCTCGAGATTCAGGTCAATTCTTACGTTCTGGGCTTGGTTGAAATTACGCCGATAAGCCGAGATTAGCGCTGCTTCCATCGCCTCAATTAAAACATCTCTGGAAATGCCTTTTTCTCTTTCCAGTACAATAAGAGCATCTAATAATTCGCTGCTCATTTCTTTTTATCCCCCTTTTCTCCTAAATTTTTTACGAAAAAGCAACCGCCAAACGGGCATTAGCCACTTTCTCATAAGGAATTTCAACGGTTTTCTTTCTTGTTTTAATCTTTACTTCCACTTTTACTGTCTGGCCGTCAAAAGCCGTCAGTGTACCCTCGAAGCTCTTTTCGCCATCGATTGGCTCATAGGTTTTGATATAAACATTCTTGCCGATTGCCTTTTCGAAATCTTTGTCTTTTTTTAACGGGCGTTCTGCCCCTGGCGAAGATACTTCAAGAAAATAGTTGTGCGGAATTGGATCGACTTCATCCAGTTTTTCACTAAGACGTTCGCTTACCAGACCGCAGTCCTCGATGTCAACTCCGGTGTCCTTATCGATATATACGCGAAGAAACCAGCTTTTTCCTTCTTTCACATACTCGATTTCTACGAGTTCCAAACCAAGTTCCTGAAAAATGGGTGCAGCCAGCTCTTCAACAACTTCCGTTATTTTGCTCATGCTATACCTCCTTTTTCCACTTCATTCTATGTAGCAGACATTTGTTGAAAAATACGCAAAAACCTGTAACAACACGAAAGAGTGGGAGAATCCCCACTCTTTTACACGAGAGTATGTCTTAGTATTTCCAATAAAACTATAACATAATCAAAGGCCTTATGCAAATTAAACCAAAAGCGCCAAGGGCTGGAGCTAGATGACACCATAAGCCGAACGCCCTGGCATCGCCTTAAAACAGGGAAAGCTGGTTTTGCTCTGGAAGGGCTGACAGGCAGCCTTGCTTATCCAGGTATTCCAGAATGGTCTTTGATACTTTTCCTCGTTGCTGCAGGTCTTCTTTTGACAAGAATTCTCCCTCTCCCCTGGCCTTGATAATATTGACTGCGGCATTTGTTCCGAGACCAGGTATCGAATTGAACGGAGGGATTAACGAGTTCCCTTCAATAATGAATTCGGATGCAGCCGATTTGTATAAATCATAGTTTTGGAAGGAGTAGCCTCTCTCGGACATCTCAAGAGCCAATTCCATTACAGTCAGGAGGTTTTTCTCTTTGTTCGACGCCTCAAGGCCTTTTGCGTTAATTTCTTCAATCTTGGCCCGAATCGCCTCGGAACCTCGTGACATTGTTTCGATGTCAAAATCCTCTGCCCTGACTGTAAAGTAAGCGGCGTAATAAAGCAATGGCAAATGTACTTTAAAATAGGCAATCCTTACTGCCATTAATACATAGGCAGCGGCGTGTGCCTTCGGGAACATGTATTTAATTTTCTTACATGAATCAATATACCATTCCGGTACTTCATTTCTGCGCATTTCTGCTTCCATTTCCTCAGTGAGACCTTTCCCCTTACGAACCGACTCCATGATTTTAAAAGCGAATGAAGGCTCCAGCCCCTGATAAATCAAATAGACCATGATATCGTCACGGCAGCCGATTACTTCGCTTAAGGTACAAATCTTTTGGTGAATCAGTTCTTGGGCATTTCCGAGCCAAACGTCGGTCCCGTGCGACAGTCCGGAAATTTGCACAAGCTCAGAGAAAGTGGTTGGCTTCGTATCCTCGAGCATCTGTCTGACGAAACGGGTTCCGAATTCCGGAATCCCGAGCGTACCAGTCTTACACATAATTTGCTCTTCCGTTACCCCGAGCGATTCGGTCCCGCTAAAAATCTTCATAACCTCCGGGTCGTCCGTCGGAATTGTTTTCGGATCAATTCCGCTCAAGTCCTGAAGCATCCTGATCACCGTCGGATCATCGTGACCAAGGATATCGAGCTTTAAGACGTTATCATGAATCGAGTGGAAATCAAAATGGGTCGTTTTCCATTCTGAATTTCTATCGTCAGCCGGGAATTGAATCGGCGTAAAATCATAAACATCCATATAATCAGGAATAACGATAATCCCGCCTGGGTGCTGGCCGGTCGTCCGTTTTACACCGGTACAGCCGGCGACAAGCCGATCTACTTCTGCATTGCGCAAATGAAGATTTTTTTCCTGCTGATAAGCTCTCACATACCCATATGCCGTCTTATCGGCAACCGTTCCAATCGTTCCTGCCCGGTAAACATAGTCCTCACCAAACAGAACCTTCGTATAATTATGTGCACGAGGCTGATACTCTCCGGAAAAATTCAAATCGATATCTGGTACCTTGTCGCCTTTGAAGCCAAGGAAGGTTTCGAACGGGATGTCGTGGCCGTCCTTGCGGTATTTGCCTCCGCAGTTTGGGCAGTCTTTATCAGGCAGGTCATACCCTGAACCGACGGAACCATCATTAAAAAACTCTGAATGTTTGCAAGTAGGGCAGATGTAATGCGGCGGCAACGGATTTACCTCGGTAATTTCGGTCATTGTCGCAACAAACGAGGAACCGACCGATCCCCGCGAGCCGACGAGATACCCATCATCCAATGACTTTTTAACGAGCTTATGGGAAATCAGGTAAATAACGGCAAACCCGTGGCCGATGATACTTTTCAATTCCTTTTCCAAACGGGCTTCGACAATTTCCGGAAGCGGGTCGCCGTAAATCCTACGGGCCATCGCATAGCTCATTTCCCGCATCTCATCCTCGGCACCTTCAATTCTCGGTGTATATAAATCGTCTTTAATCGGTTTGATGACATCAATCATATCCGCAATTTTATTCGTATTAGTCACAACAATTTCCTTGGCCTTTTCTTTCCCTAGAAAGGCAAAGGCATCAAGCATCTCATTTGTACTCCGAAAATGGACATCCGGCAGTTCATGGCGGTTTAACGGATTGGCACCGCCCTGAGAACTGATAAGGATTTTTCGATAAATCTTGTCGTTCTCATTGAGATAGTGCACGTTTCCGGTTGCCACCACCGGTATTCCCAGTTTGTCGCCGAGGGCAACAATGTTGCCGATAATTTGTTCAAGCGCTTTTTCATTACGGACCAATTCCATTTCAATCAATGGCGCATAGACCGCTTTCGGCATGACTTCGATATAATCATAAAACGTCGCAACTGCTTCTACCTCGTCAGGTGACTTTTGCATCATCCCTTCAAATACTTCGCCTTTGTCGCAGCCGGAACCGACAAGAATGCCTTCGCGATATTTTTGCAAGACAGAGCGCGGAATTCGCGGCACACGGTAAAAATATTCAAGATGGGCAATAGAAACTAGCTTAAATAGATTTTTTAAGCCCTGCTCTGTTTGGGCTAACAGTGTACAGTGATACGGGCGCGCCCGTTGATAGGCATTTCCTTTTCCCATATTATCGTTAAATTCATCGTGATAGGCGATGCCTTTTTCTGCGGAATCCTTCAACATCTTCATTAACAAGTATCCTGTCGCTTCCGCATCATAAATGGCCCGGTGGTGCTGGGTCAGTTCGATATCGAACTTTTTCGCCAACGTATTCAACCTGTGGTTCTTCAACTCTGGATACAGGAAACGGCCCAATTCGAGCGTATCAATAACCGGATTCTTGGCTTTTTCCAGTCCGATCTTTTTATAGCCGACATTTAGGAAACCCATATCGAACGAAGCGTTGTGGGCAACCAGGACCGAGTCGCCTGCCCAGTCATAAAATTTCTGCAGGACCTCGGATACTTCCGGCGCAGTTTGCACCATATCATCGGTGATTCCGGTCAGGTTAATGGTTGTTGCTGACAAGCGGTGATGCGGATTGGCAAAGGATTCAAACCGGTCCACAATTTCTCCGTCCCTTACCTTAACAGCAGCCAATTCAATAATGGTGTCGTATACGGCTGACAGACCAGTTGTTTCGACGTCAAAAACAACATAGGTATCCTCTGCCAGCAAACGGTGGGCATCATTATACGTGATCGGAACACCGTCATCGACCAAATTGGCTTCTACCCCGTAAAGAATTTTAATGTCATTTTTCTTTCCGGCGCTGAATGCTTCCGGGAACGACTGCGCCACAGCATGGTCCGTGATGGCGATTGCCTTGTGGCCCCATTTTTTTGCTTGGGCGACCAGGGCGCTTACTGGGGTAACGGCATCCATTTGACTCATCGGAGAGTGCAAATGCAATTCAACCCTCTTTTCATCATCCGGTGCTGTATCCTTGCGCTGGGCCGGCTTTATTTCGTTAACATCATTACAAATCATCACCAGATCGCGGACGAAGGTATCATTTTGGATGCTGCCGCGAACCCTAACCCACATGCCTTTTTTCACTTGTTGGAAAAGTGCGGCATCTTCTTTGTCGCGTGAAAACATTTTTACCATGATCGAGCTTGTGTAGTCGGTCATTTTAAAGGTCAATAATGAGCGTCCGCTCCTTAACTCACGGATCTCTGCGTCAAAAATATAACCTTGGACGACAATCCGTCTTTCCTCATCGACGATCTCAACAATACTGCGAAGCTCGCTGTCGTCCTTAATCGTGAGGCCGATTGTAAGAGGTCCTTCCGATGCTGCACCGTTGGCCTGGTCCTTCTCGGCTTCCTTCTTCTGCATTTCGACCATAGCGAGCAGTGCCCGTTCCTGGTCTTCCTTCTGTTTGGCCTCTAAAAATTGTTGGTATTCTTCACTTTTTTCTTCGGAATTAACCTTTGTTTCGAATGATAGCGGAGGAAAGCCGACTGACTGATAGATTTCCGAGATAATCGGGCTGTATTTTTGTTTAATTGTCAGTCCCTCAGCCTCGTTTCTGACAGAAAGGGTTATTTTATTCCCGCTCACTTCGGGTACCTGTTCATTTAACAGCTTTACCAATGGTGGTGAGATCCCGTCAATTTGCCGGATACAGTAACTCCAATAATCGCAGAAAACCTCCGGCTCATAGGTATGGTTGGCTGTCTTTAAGCTGAATGAAACAGTCGCGATATTTGAAAAGGTTCGTTCAAGCTGGGTGGTAAACATGGTGAAAACTTTAAAGGGAAGGATGTTTTCAAGTAAAAATTGAAAATGCCATTTCCTAGCTTTTTTTTCAACCAGTAGCTTGTCAATTTGTGCATTGGTGAAATACACTACAACAGCATCTTCTGTTAATTGGAGCTGCTGGAGTAAGAGTTGGAATCGCTCTTTTTTGCCAAGGGCATGTTCGCTCAACCGACATCTCTCCTATCTATAAAATCTCTTTCTCAATTTATTTCAAAACATAATTATACCATATGATACGATAAGATTCGGGAATGTTCGACAGAAAACTTTATCCAAAAAAAATAAGGGACCGCAAATACGGCCCCTGGAATAAACTTTATTTTAAGAAAAACCTTTGAATGTCGTTCCACGTAACGACTAGCATCAGCAGCATCAACAGGGCAAACCCGATGAAATGAACCATGCCTTCCTTTTGACGGTCGATTGGCTTTCCCCTGACAGCTTCAACAGCAAAGAACATCAGCCTGCCGCCATCAAGTGCAGGAATTGGCAGCAGGTTCATGATTCCCAGGTTGATACTGAGGATTCCTGCCCATTTCATTAGGTAATAAATGCCCGACTTGGCGACCTCGTCAGTTGAAACATAAATGCCGACAGGACCCGATAAGGCGTCAATTGAAAATTGACCTGTCACCAATTTCCCCAGCATGACAAAGATCTGCGTAGTCCAAAAATAGGTTTCCTTCGCCCCGGCTGTTACAGCCTGTACAGGCGATTTTTCGACAGGGCTGTACACCCCGATGATCCCTATTGTTTTGCCTTCTACTGTCTTTTCATTCGGTGTGACTTGGATTTCTTGTTCGGACCCATTTCGGACAATCATAAAATCCAATTTTTCATTCGGATTTTCGCGAATAATTTCAACGACATCCGTCCAGCTAGAAATTTCTGAACCATTGATACTTTGAACAATATCGTCCTGTTTCAGCCCTGCGGCCTTTGCCGCACCATCAGGGGTAATTTCGCCCAATTTTGGCTCGTTTGTCGGGACACCCTGAAGCAGGGCAATTATTATAAACACAACAAATGCAAGCACAAAGTTCATCATCGGCCCAGCAAAAATGGCCATAAATCTTTGCCCTAAAGTTTTAGAACCAAATTGACGGTCAAACGGAGCGATTTGGGATTCGACCCCATTTTCAATAATGACTGCCTGTGGATGAATTAAAAAGGTTTGCATATTTTCTGAATCATCTTCAGGATAGCCCTTTATGATAAGGTCCTTTTCTATATCCGCATGCTCCACTTCCACAATACGGCAATCAGGAAACTTTTCTTTATTATTGATGATGATTTTTGTAACTTTTTCCTGCTTGTCGAATAATAGTCCAATTCGATATCCCGGCTTAATTTCAACCATTTCCGCATCTTCGCCGGCCATCCTGACATATCCGCCGATAGGCAGCAGCCGAATGGTGTAAGTTGTTTCATTTTTATGATAAGAGAATACCTTTGGCCCCATGCCTATCGCAAACTCGCGGCAAAGAATGCCCGCTCTTTTTGCAAAAATAAGGTGACCTAATTCATGAAAGAAGACGAGTGCGCCAAAAATCACAATAAAGGCAATAACTGTACTCAAAACGCAAAACCACCTTTTTTATAAGAGTGAACGTACATACTGTCTCGTTTCTTTGTCGACCTCCTGGATCACAGCAAGACTAGGATGTTCCATCGTTTGATGCGTGCTCAATGCCTTCTCAATCAGATCTTCAATCTGCAAGAAACGAATTTTGCCTTCCAAAAATGCCGCGACTGCCGCTTCGTTCGCCGCATTTAATACTGTTGGCATTGTTCCGCCTTGTTTCCCGGCACTATAAGCAAACTGGAGACAGCGGAATCTTTCCAAATCCATTTCCTGAAAATGCAATTTGCCAACCTGAGCCAGATTCAACCGATTGCCAGATGGAAGCGGCAAACGGTCAGGGTAGGTTAAGGCAAATTGGATTGGCACCCTCATATCAGGTGTTCCCAATTGGGCTATGATACTTGAATCGTGAAATTCAACCATCGAATGGATAATACTTTCCTTATGAAGCAGCACATCGATTTTTTCGTAAGGCATTTGGAATAACCAATGGGCCTCAATCACTTCTAGGCCTTTATTCATCATAGTTGCCGAGTCAATCGTGATTTTTGCCCCCATTGACCAGTTCGGATGATTTAGCGCTTCCTCGACAGTTACGTCTTCCAGCTCTTCCCTGGACCGATCACGGAAACTGCCGCCCGAAGCTGTAAGGATCAAGCGCTCGATATTTTTCTCCCGTTCCCCTTGCAATGCTTGAAAAATCGCGGAATGCTCACTATCAACAGGGAGAAGCGATACATGGTTCCTCGCTGCAGCCTCCATCACCAAATGTCCGGCCGTTACGAGGGTTTCTTTATTAGCAATGGCAATCGTTTTCCCAGATTCAATAGCCTGTAGCGTAGGATTTAAGCCGACACTGCCAAGAACGGCATTGACAAGGATGTCAGCTTTTTTATAAACTGCTGCTTCAATGAGCCCATCATCCCCATATGTAAATTTTACAGAAGGGAATTCTGCTTTTAATGTATTATAATCATTGCTAGTTTGTACAGAAACAAGCTCCGGTTGAAATTCATGAATAATTTTTCTGGTTAACTCGATATTTTTACCTGACGACAAAGCCACGAGGCCAAATTCGCCGGGGTGTTCACGAATGATATCTAAAGTTTGGGTGCCAATCGAACCAGTTGCTCCCAATAAACTAATTTTTTTCAAGTACGTCAACTCCTAATAAGAAAAGCGGTTTACCAAAGGTGGAATAAGTGCAGCAATGGCAGGACAAATAACAAGCTGTCAAATCGGTCGAGTATTCCTCCATGTCCTGGCAGAATATTCCCTGAATCCTTAACCCCAAAATGCCGTTTATAGGCAGACTGCACTAGGTCGCCAATTTGTCCAAAAATAGACAGGACCACCGTAATCCCCATTATTGTGATGAGGGATGCATTAAATTCGGAAAACAATCCGAAGAAAACGGCAACAATGACGGCGCAGACAACCCCTCCTAGCGACCCTTCAACCGTTTTATTTGGGCTAATTTCCGGCCACAATTTTTTCTTACCCATCGCCTTTCCAATAAAATAGGCACCAGAGTCCGTTGCCCAAATAATAAACAAGGAATAAAAAATATAAACAATCCCTGCTGTACGTGCTTCCATCAGGAAATAGAAGCCAATCCCAACATAAATGGCCGACAAGGTAGAAAATGCCGCATCCTCAAACGTAAAGCGATTTTTTGTAATAACACTGTAGGTTAATAACAATAGAATAAAAGCGATACCCAGTTCTGTTTTGGAATAATAGAAATCGGCAATTATTTCATCATATTGTTTTGGAAATAGGATCACCCATAGCAATACAAGGGAGAGAAATCCGTTTGGCGAAAAAATGTTAAGCCCCTTCATTCTTAATAATTCATAAAGCCCGACAGTGGCCATCACATACGTTAACAATACAAACGGAAGGCCCCCATAAAAAACGATTGGCAAGAAGAGTGCCGCAGCTATGACTCCTGTAATGATTCTTTGCTTCATAAAATTGAATTCAACACCTTTTTTTAAAAAAGCTACTTAAATTCCCCCAAATCGACGCTGGCGCTTTTGATAATCCTCAATCGCAGTAATCAGGTGATTCTCACTAAAATCTGGCCATAGAACATCTGTAAACCAGAATTCTGAATAAGCCAGCTGCCAAAGCATAAAATTGCTCAGGCGAATTTCGCCACTTGTCCGAATCAACAGGTCAGGATCGGCAAAATTATCTGTCATTAGATAGGAGGAAAATCGCTGTTCGTCAATTTCCGTTTCTTTAAGTATTCCACTTTTGTATTCATTTAAGACTTGCTTAACCGCATCAAGAATTTCGGCCCGGCTTCCATAATTTAAGGCAAAGTTTAACACGAGACCGGTATTATGTTTCGTTTGCTCCATCGCATTATTGATTGCCCTTAACGTATGATCCGGAAGCTGATCCTTATATCCCATCATTTTCACTTGAACATTGTTTGCCACCAATTCCGGGAGGTAAGAACCTAAAAATTCCTCCGGAAGCTTCATCAAATAATCCACTTCATTTTTTGGCCGTTTCCAATTCTCGGTTGAAAACGCATATAAGGTTAACACCTTTATTCCCAAATCATTGGCAAGCATGGTTGTTTTTCGGACAACCTTCATCCCTTCATAATGACCGGCAACACGGGGAAGGGCCCGTTTCTTTGCCCACCTGCCATTACCGTCCATAATGATTGCAACATGCTCGGGAACAGGCAGTTTTTTTATTTCCTCTATTTTATCTCGGAGAGTGGAAGAGTTGTTTTGGTTCTTCCAGAGTTTTATTTTATTTAACATACTATTGCTCCTCCAATTAATTGATCATTTCCTCCGATAATAGATGATTCCGTTGACGAGTTAGTCATCGTATGTATTATAAAAAAATGTAGCATGCCTATATCATACCAAAAATGAAAAAAGATATCTCTTTAAAATACTTATGTAAATAATGAGGAAATAAGAATAATGTTCAGACAACTTTTAATAGACGCGGTCGAAATTAAACAACGCTTTTAGATAGTGAAAAAACCCCCTAAAAAGAGGGTCTTTTCGCCTGTTTATACTTCCATAATTTCTTTTTCTTTGTCTTTGGTGATTTGGTCAATTTTTGAGATATGTTCATCAGTAAGCTTTTGGATATCGTCGGAATAACCGCGAAGGGCGTCCTCAGTAATCTCACCATTTTTTTCAAGCTTTTTCAATTCGTCATTGGCATCCCGACGAATATTGCGGATCGCTACCTTTGCTTCTTCTGATTCTTTTTTCACAACCTTAACCAGTTCTTTGCGGCGTTCCTCGGTTAACTGAGGAATGGCAATTCGGATGACTGAGCCATCGTTGGTAGGGTTTATTCCCAAATCAGACTTTAAAATTGCCTTTTCGATATCGCCCAAAATCGTCTTGTCATATGGCTGAATGACAAGCAGTCGCGCCTCCGGCGTAGAAATCGATGCCATTTGGTTGACTGGAGTAGGCGCGCCGTAATAATCAACTGTAATTCGGTCCAAAAGCGATGCACTTGCCCTGCCCGCACGAATGCTGGCAAGCTCACGAGTATAGGCTTGAATTCCTTTTGTCATTCTTTCTTTTGCAGAATTGATGACTTGCTTTGCCATTATTATTTCCCCCTAACGATTGTTCCAATTTTTTCGCCCATGACTGCCCGCTTAATATTCCCCTGTTCCATAATCGAGAAGACAATCAGTGGGATATCATTATCCATACATAAGGAAGATGCGGTCGAATCCATAACGGCCAAACCTTCCTTGATTACATCCAAGAATGATAAATCATCATATTTGGTGGCATTCGCGTCAACCTTAGGATCCGCGGAATATACGCCATCAACATTATTTTTCGCCATTAGTATCACTTCGGCATCAATTTCCGCTGCCCTTAATGCCGCTGTGGTATCAGTTGAAAAGTACGGGTTTCCAGTACCGGCAGCAAAAATGACAACACGTTTCTTTTCCAAGTGTCTAATTGCCCGGCGTCTTATGTATGGTTCTGCAACCTGGCGCATTTCAATAGAAGTTTGAACGCGAGATTCGATGCCTAATTGCTCCAAACTATCCTGCAATGCCAAAGAATTCATCACCGTTGCCAACATTCCCATATAATCGGCAGTGGCCCTGTCCATTCCCATTTCGCTTCCGATTTTGCCTCGCCATATGTTTCCGCCGCCAACAACTACGGCAACCTCTACTCCTAGCTCGGCAATTTCTTTTACTTGAATGGCAATCGATTTGATTACAGAAGGTTTAATTCCAAAGCCCGAATCACCTGCCAGGGCTTCTCCGCTTAATTTTAAAACAACACGCTTATACATAGGATTGCTCATATAAACCTCCGTAAAAAAGAATGATCATTTTTCATAACCTTTAAAAATAGGGAACACTGCGTGTTCCCTATTCAAAATCAATTAATTAACAAGTTTTGCAGGCCAAGAATAATTGACTATTTCTTATTTACTTGGTTCATAACTTCTTCAGCAAAGTTATCTTCGCGCTTTTCAATACCTTCGCCTACTTCGTAGCGAATAAATTCGCGAACAGTGCCGCCTTTGGATTCAACAAACTGACGCACTTTTTGATCAGGGTTTTTAACAAATGACTGGTCAAGCAAACATACATCCTCAAAGTATTTGCCAAGACGGCCTTCAACCATTTTTGCGACAATATTTTCAGGCTTGCCTTCGTTAAGGGCTTGCTGAGTCAATACTTGACGCTCGTGTTCTACTTCTTCCTGGGACACTTGGTCACGGGAAACATATTTAGGGTTCAAGGCAGCAATGTGCATGGAAACGTCTTTAGCCGCATCAGAATCGGTTGTTCCTTCTAGAACTGTTAGTACAGAGATGCGTCCGCCCATGTGAAGGTATGCACCGAAGGCATCATTATCGGTTTTTGATACAACCGCAAAGCGGCGTAGCGATAACTTTTCACCAATTTTTGCAATTGCTGCATTAATATGCGTATCAACTGTAGCACCATTTTCCATTGTTTGTGCCAATGCTTCTTCAACTGTTGCTGGCTTGTTGTTTAATAGATGCGCTGCAATTTCTTTAACAAGAGTTTGGAAGCCTTCGTTTTTCGCAACGAAGTCAGTTTCAGAGTTAACCTCCAAAATAACTGCATTATTGCCTTCTGTAAGAATAGAAGTTAAACCTTCAGCAGCAATTCGGTCACCTTTTTTAGCTGCTTTTGCGATACCCTTTTCACGTAGGTAATCAATTGCTTTATCCATATCACCGTCAGTTTCTGTCAACGCCTTTTTACAATCCATCATACCTGCGCCAGTTTTTTCACGTAGTTCTTTAACCATTTGAGCAGTAATTGCCATATCTACTTTTCCTCCTTAATTTTACTATGTATTCCTATTTTTACCAATGAGTGTGAAGAAAAAACTTTCATTCTTTAAAAAAAGGTGATAAAGGGTCTCCCTCTTATCACCTTTTTATCAGTACACGCTATTAGGCTTCTACAGCTACCTCTTCGCCTTGCTTTGCTTCAAGGATCGCATCTGCCATTTTGCCAGTTAATAGTTTAACCGCACGGATTGCATCATCGTTAGCAGGAATTACTACATCGATTTCATCCGGATCGCAGTTTGTATCAACAATGCCAACGATTGGAATGTTTAATTTCTTCGCTTCAGCAACTGCAATGCGCTCTTTACGAGGGTCGATGATGAATAATGCATCTGGAAGTTGCTTCATATCTTTAATTCCGCCAAGGAATTTTTCAAGACGTTCTTGTTCTTTCTTTAATTGAACAACTTCTTTCTTCGGCAATACATCAAAAGTGCCGTCTTCAGCCATTCTCTCAATATCTTTTAAGCGGCCGATACGCTTTTGGATGGTTTCGAAGTTTGTTAAAGTTCCGCCTAACCAGCGTTGGTTTACATAGTACATGCCGGAACGTACTGCTTCTTCTTTAACAGAGTCCTGAGCTTGTTTCTTTGTACCAACGAAAAGCATTGTACCGCCGTTAGCAGCAAGATCCTTTACCCAGTTGTAAGCTTCTTCAACCTTCTTAACTGTCTTTTGAAGGTCGATAATGTAGATGCCGTTACGCTCAGTGAAGATGTATTTCTTCATCTTAGGATTCCAACGGCGAGTTTGGTGTCCGAAGTGTACACCAGCTTCAAGCAATTGCTTCATTGAAATGACTGACATGATTTTTCCTCCTAGTGGTTTTATTTTCCTCCGCTCGTCTCATTTTTAAACAGAAACTAAAAATTTAGCACCATCTGCCTAAATCAACAAGCGTGTGTATTAACACCATCAAATAATATAGCACATGGTTTTTAAACAATCAAGGTTTAGGTGCGAAAAAAATTCCCAACCGCTGCTGGGAATTTTTTTCACAGAATAAATTAATGAGATTTCAGTTTATCCAGTTCAACAAGAAACTTGTCGTTTAGAACTTTGATATAGGTCCCTTTCATGCCAAGGGAACGTGATTCAATAACTCCGGCGCTTTCAAGCTTTCTTAACGCGTTAACAATAACGGAACGGGTAATTCCAACGCGATCAGCAATCTTTGAAGCAACCAAAAGTCCTTCATGACCGTTAAGCTCTTCAAAAATATGTTCAATGGCTTCCAATTCGCTATATGATAATGAACTAATCGCCATTTGAACAACCGCTTTGCTTCTTGCTTCCTCTTCAATTTCTTCCGATTTTTCACGTAAAATCTCCATGCCGACTACGGTTGCTCCATATTCGCCAAGAATAAGGTCATCGTCATTGAACTTGTCATGCAGACGGGCTAGAATTAGCGTGCCGAGGCGTTCCCCGCCGCCAATAATCGGAACAATCGTTGTCAGTCCTTCACGGAATAAATCTCTGTTTTCCACTGGGAAAGCAGTATATTGGCTTTCGATATCGAGGTTTGAAGACGTCTCGGTAATATTAAATAAACTGTTGGTATATTCTTCAGGGAATTGGCGGTCTTCAAACATCTTCTTCATGCGTTCATTTTCAATTTGCTGGTAAATTGAAAATCCCAAAAGTTTCCCACGGCGGCTTACGATATAAATGTTTGCTTCGATTGTCTCGCTTAAGGTATCAGCCATTTCTTTAAAGTTTACCGGCTTACCTGCAGCTTTTTGCAATAACACATTAATTCTTCTTGTTTTTGATAGTAAATCCATCTGTTTCTTCCTCCTAAATAACTACAGCCATTATTAATTTTTTTATTTGATAATACGATATTTACAACGTATTAGGGCAACAAGAATGAAAGGGCGTCGATTATGACTATAAAATGAATTGACTTAAGTCTTTGTTTTTAGAAATCGCCCCTAGCTTTTCATCAACATATTGCGGCGTGATTGTGATTTTCTCCATCGTGATATCCGGTGCTTCAAAGGATAGGTCTTCTAGCAATTTTTCCAATATCGTATGAAGGCGTCTTGCCCCAATATTATCGGTATTTTGATTGACTTCAAACGCTACTTCCGCAATCCTACGAATAGCATCGTCAGAAAATTCAATTTGTATACCTTCTGTTTCCAATAATGCTTGATATTGTTTTATTAAAGCGTTATCTGGCTCGATTAAAATCCTGAAGAAATCCTCGACTGTCAGCTTTGTAAGCTCAACTCTGATTGGGAATCGTCCCTGCAGCTCCGGGATTAAATCCGACGGTTTAGCCATATGAAATGCGCCGGCAGCAATAAACAAGACGTGGTCGGTTTTGACAGGGCCGTATTTTGTCACGACAGTAGAGCCTTCGACAACCGGTAAAATGTCGCGTTGGACACCTTCCCTGGAAACGTCTGCAGATGACCCGCCTGTATTGCGGCTGGCAATTTTATCGATTTCATCGATAAAAATGATTCCATTTTGCTCAGCACGGTAAACAGCTTCGGCAGTTACCTCATCCATATCAATCAGCTTGGCAGCCTCTTCATTCGTCAATACTTTCCTTGCCTCACGAACCGTCAGCTTTCGCTTTTTGCGTTTCTTCGGCATAAAGCTGCCGAGGGCGTCCTGCATGTTCATGCCCATCTGCTCCATACCGGAACCTTGCAGCATGTCGAACATGGATGGCGCTTGCTCTTCCACTTCAACCGTAACCATTTGCTCTTCCAATTGGCCAAGTGCAAGCTGTTCCCGGACGATTTTGCGTTTTTCATGAACGGAGTAATCCTCTTGCTGTGTGTCCTGGTCCTGAGTTTGGTTTCCGCCGCCGAATAACATCTCAAGCGGATTTTTATAGGCCGTTGATTTTTTTGCAGACGGCACTAACAAGTCAACGAGTCTGCTGTTGGCATTCTCCTCAGCCCGTTCCTTTACGCTTTGCATCCTCTCTTCCTTTACGAGACGAACTGATGTTTCAGCGAGGTCACGTACCATGGATTCAACATCACGGCCGACATAGCCGACCTCAGTAAATTTGGTTGCTTCCACTTTTATAAACGGCGCGCCAACAATCTTGGCAATTCTTCTTGCGATTTCGGTTTTCCCGACACCAGTAGGACCAATCATTAAAATATTTTTCGGGATAATTTCATCACGGAGCTTTTCGTTTAGCAATCCCCGTCTGTACCGATTTCGAAGTGCGACAGCAACCGCTTTCTTTGCATCCTTTTGGCCGATAATATATTGATCAAGTTTCTCAACAATTTGCCGGGGGGTTAAATTGGTGGTTCTTGTCATTAACTTTCAGCCTCCTCCCTCATATTTCTTCAACGATAATATTATGGTTTGTATAGACACAAATCTCGGCAGCAATTTCCAAGGCTGCCTTGGCAATTTCCTTGGCATTTAAATGGTCGCCCGCATATTTCTTAAGCGAACGGCCTGCAGCCAATGCATAATTGCCACCCGAGCCAATTGCCAGTATTCCATCGTCCGGTTCGATTACCTCGCCGGTGCCTGACACCAATAATAAACTGTCACGATTCATCACAATCAGCATAGCTTCAAGCTTTCTAAGGACTTTATCGCTTCTCCACTCTTTGGCCAGCTCAACTGCCGCCCTTTGAAGGTTGCCGTTAAATTCCTCCAGTTTTCCTTCAAACAGTTCAAACAAGGTGAAAGCATCGGCAACCGAACCCGCGAAACCGGCTAATACCTTTCCATTAAATATCTTCCTGACCTTTCTTGCTGTGTGTTTCATCACAACTGCATTGCCCATTGTAACCTGACCATCACCCGACATCGCGCATTGCCCATTATGATGGATCGCAAATATCGTGGTGGCATGGAATTGTTCCATAAGAAATTCCTCCTTTTGGAGTTTCGGTTTCGAGTACACAAACTATGTAAAAAATCTGTCTACAGAGAAAGTTATGAAAACTTCAACCAATTATTCCCTTTGTCAATAAGGATTAAACGTTTTTTCATCTTGTTCAATTATGAACAAAATGAAAGCACTGATTCCATTATGATAATATTCATTTGTATTTTGAGGGAATACGTTCCACTTTGTAAATAGCTGCCAACCAAGTTTAATAAAACATTCACAATTATAAAATCTAGTCAATTCACAAGGGCTACTAAATAGTATCATACTTCCATAGCCCTTGCAATAAATTTTACAAAACCTTCACAAAGTTCTGAATTGTTTCCAGGGCTCGATTTGCATGCTGCAAATTACGTTCCTGTTTCCCTTTGACCTTTGCCGGCAATTCTGGAAATAACCCGAAATTGGCGTTCATTGGCTGAAAATTATTTGGGTTAGCACTTGTAATATAGCGAGCCATGCTGCCAATCGCAGTTTCTGCCGGGAATTCCACGGTCTCGAGCCCCTTTACTAACCGTGCCGCATTCAAGCCGGCAATCAACCCGCTTGCGGCAGATTCCACATAACCTTCCACACCGGTCATTTGCCCAGCAAAAAATAAATCTTCACGATTTCTAAATTGATAAGTAGCCTTTAACACTTTGGGAGAATTGATAAATGTATTGCGGTGCATGACACCATAACGAACAATTTCGGCATTTTCAAGACCCGGGATCAATTGAATGACCTCTTTTTGCGGCCCCCACTTTAGATGTGTCTGAAAACCGACAATATTATACAACGTTCCTGCCGCATCATCCTGACGAAGCTGGACAACGGCAAACGGACGTTTTCCTGTCTTTGGGTCCTCCAGGCCGACCGGCTTTAACGGGCCAAACAGCATTGTTTTTGCACCCCTTGCCGCCATCACTTCAATCGGCATACAGCCTTCAAAGAAGACTTCTTTCTCAAATTCCTTTAACGGGACTGTTTCCGCTGCTACAAGCGCCTCATAAAACCGGTTAAACTCTTCCTCCGTCATCGGACAATTCAAGTAAGCCGCTTCGCCCTTATCATAACGGGATTTTAAATACACCTTGTCCATGTCAATGCTTTCTTTTTCAATAATTGGAGCTGCCGCATCATAGAAATAAAGATAGTCCTCGCCGGTCAAGCTCTTAAGCTTAGCCGACAAATCCGGGCTTGTTAACGGACCGGTGGCAATAACCGTCGGTCCTTCAGGAATATCGGTTACCTCTTCATTAATTATTGTAACATTTTCATGATTCTTGACCATCTCCGTTACTTTCGCGGCGAATTCATGGCGGTCTACCGCGAGTGCGCCGCCTGCGGGAACCGCACAGGCATCGGCAGCGGCAATAATGACCGAATCAAGTCGTCTCATTTCTTCTTTTAAAACACCAACCGCGTTTGTCAATGTGTTGGCTCTCAGTGAGTTGCTGCATACCAGTTCGGCAAATTTATCAGTATGATGGGCCGGCGTTTGTTTTACCGGACGCATTTCATATAGACGGACCTTGACACCCCGTTTGGCAATCTGCCAAGCCGCTTCACTTCCGGCAAGCCCGGCGCCAATTACGTTTACAGTTATATCTTTCATGTTGACCTCCTGAAAAACTTCAAAAAAAGTATCTATAAATTTACCTTTCCCTCTTTTAAGTCCATCTTGCATTTTACTATACGATTCAAATAGAAAAAAGTTTTATGTTTTAAAAATTAAAAAGAGTGAGCAGCGCCCACTCATTAGCTTTGCGGTTCCTCTTTATAATCACACGAAACGCATTGCACCTGGACTCCCTTTTTCAATTTCTTTTCAACAAGGAGACCTTCGCATTTCGGACAGCTTCTAGGTAGCGGCTTATCCCATGAAAGGAAATCGCATTCCGGGAACCGGCTGCAGCCATAAAACAGCCGTTTTTTCTTGCTCTTTCTTTCAACGATTGTGCCTTCTTTACAATTAGGGCAGGTGACGCCGATTTCTTTTACGATTGGTTTTGTATTTCGACAATCAGGAAAATTACTGCAGGCCATAAATTTGCCATAACGGCCCATTTTGAACACCATTGGATGGCCGCAATTCTCGCAATCCTCCCCTGCAGGCTCATCCTTGATTTCCACTTCCTGCATTTCTTTCTCCGCTTTTTCCAAATGGATTTTGAAATCCTTGTAAAATTCATCAAGAACCCGGACCCAAGGAATTTTTCCTTCCTCGATATAATCCAAACCCTGTTCCATTTTCGCAGTAAATTCCACATCAAGGATCTCTGGGAAGAACTCCATTAATATCTCATTAATTATGATCCCAAGTTCCGTCGGTACAAAGCGCTTATTATCCAAGGACACATAGCTGCGCTTTTGAATTGTATCTAAGGTCGGTGCGTAGGTAGACGGCCTTCCAATTCCAAGTTCCTCAAGCGTCTTGACCAATCTTGCCTCTGTATACCGTGGCGGTGGCTGGGTAAAATGCTGCTTTGGCTCGATGTCCTTTTGGAATACTTCGTCACCTTCATTCAGGTCTGGAAGCATTTTATTGATTTCTTCGACTTGGTCATCGGACCCCTCGACGTACAGCTTCATAAAACCTGGAAACTTAATTTTCGAACCGTTTGCTCGAAAAATGGCGTTTCCGTTTTGTAAATCCACGCTCATAGTATCCATTACAGCTTGGGCCATTTGGCTGGCTAGAAATCGTTCCCATATTAATTTATACAGCCTGAGCTGATCCCTTGATAAGAAATCCTTTAAACTATTAGGGTCTCTATAGGTGCTCGTCGGCCGTACCGCCTCGTGGGCATCCTGGGCATTTGTCTGCTTTTTTTCTTTTCTCTGTTCAACCTTTAGGTAGTTTTCGCCATAGGTGGTTTTAATATAATCGGCGGCTTCGGTTTGTGCCACTTCAGATATTCTCGTTGAATCGGTTCTCATATAAGTTATGAGACCCACCGTTCCTTCTTTTCCTAGCTCAATCCCTTCATATAGCTGTTGGGCAAGCATCATTGTTTTCTTGGCACGGAAGTTTAGTTTCCTGGCAGCTTCCTGCTGTAAGGAGGAAGTCGTAAACGGTGGTGCCGGATTCCTTTTCCTTTCCTTTTTCGTTACCGAGATGACCTTGTATTTATTGCCGTCCATTTGCCGCAAAATATTTTGCATCTCTTGCTCTGAACGCAGTTCTGTCTTTTCCTGACCGGCCAATGTATTAAAACTCGCACGAAATTGTTCATTTCCTTTTAAAAGATCTGCTTCAATCGTCCAATATTCCTCTGGAACAAAGGCCTGTATTTCCTTTTCCCGATCAATAATTAATCTCACTGCAACAGATTGTACCCTTCCCGCACTAAGGCCCTTTTTCACCTTTTTCCATAACAATGGGCTGATATTATAACCGACAAGGCGGTCAAGGATTCTGCGGGCTTGTTGCGCATCAACCAAGTCCTTATTGATTGGACGCGGGTGCTTAAATGATTCTTTAATGGCATCTTTCGTGATTTCATTAAAGACCACGCGGCATTCCGATTCCGTATCAACACCGAGGCTATGGGCCAAATGCCAGGCAATAGCTTCCCCTTCGCGGTCAGGGTCAGCTGCCAGATAGACTTTTTTCGCCTTTTTGGCCGCTGTTTTTAATTCTTTAAGCACAGGGCCTTTTCCGCGAATCGTTATATATTTTGGCTGAAACCCATTTTCTACATCAATCCCTGTTTGACTGCGGGGCAGGTCGATCACATGCCCCATCGATGCTTTTACTTTATATTTTTTTCCTAAGTATCGTTCAATCGTTTTCGCTTTTGCTGGCGATTCTACGATTACCAGAAAATCTGACATATCAAAATCCTCCTTCAAAGAGGGAAGTGTGAAAGCGCCTTGAATTCGGCAAAAGCCTTTTCTTAAGATGCTTACCATTTAGAAGTTTTTTATATTTATTTACAACATTACTTGCAGAAATACTTGACAAAACTCCCATATCCCAAATTTATTTTCAGTAATAGTTTATTTACATTCATATTTTACCAATTTTCATATATTCTTTTTTTCGAACATCTGTTGGAAAATGTAATACAAATTAGAAATAATTTCAACCATTTTAAGCTACTTTTTCTTCATTTATTCAAAAAACCCTGCAAAAACGTTTAAATTTTTTTCTTTAAAGGCAGTTTCATCTTAATTCAATCAAAATATCCCCGGCATTCGTTACAAGTTTTGCCCCCTGCTGAATTAAATCATTCGCTCCGTCTGAACAAGGATTAAAGATGCTTCCTGGCAGCGAAAATACTTCCCGCCCTTCATTTACAGCGAAATTGGCAGTAATCAGCGAACCGCTTTTTCTTTTTGCTTCTATAATAAACGTTCCTTGGGACATTCCGCTAATAATTCGATTCCTAGATGGAAAATGCCAACGCTGCGGCATCGTGTCAGGTGGGTATTCTGAGACGATCAGCTGGGTGTTCATCATTTCTTTAGCAAGTTTCACATTTTCCTTTGGGTAGATATGATATAAACCACCCGCAATAACAGCAATGGTCCGGCCATTGTTTTTAATGGCATGCTCATGGGCAAGAGTATCAATTCCCTTCGCCAACCCGCTGACAATGACGATACCATTTTCAATTAGTTCTGGAAATAAGCTGCGAATGGCATTTTTGCCATACTGGGTCGCCTCCCTTGAACCCACAACAGCCAGTTTTGGCTCTTTTTCCAGAAGTGATAAATCCCCCTTGGCAAACAGGGCCCATGGCGGCTGATAAATTTCTTTCAAATATTTTGGGTATTGTTTATCAAAAATCGTAATGACCGTAATGTCATTTGTTTTATATTGACGAATTTGTTCATGAATGATTTCGGGATAAAAGGATTCATTTGAAGGCTCAGTGGCAAGATTACTGGTGGAGGGGATGGCCATTTTCAGCTGTTCAGATGATTGATAGGGGTGAAGGGTGTCGAGTGTGGGGTCTCTTTTCAAGATCTGGAAAACGGTGCTCCACGAGATCGTCGGATAATGCAGCAATGCAATCAGCTTTTCATTAAATTCATTCACAAAAGTTTTCCTCCTTTTTGTTTTTAATCTATAGAAATAGCCCCTCAGAATATGAGGGGACTATCTGCTAGTTTCGTTAGTTGAAAAATACTATTTTAGTGGGTTTTGCACTTTTCATATAACCCTTTTTCTTTTAACACTTCAATTAAAGTTTCACCCATAACGGAAGGAGTTTCAGCCACTTTGATTCCACACTCATTCATGACACGGATTTTTTCGTCAGCTGTCCCTTTACCGCCAGAAATAATCGCGCCGGCATGGCCCATGCGCTTGCCTGGAGGTGCAGTGCGGCCGCCGATAAAGCCGACAACAGGTTTAGTCATGTTTGCTTTTACCCATTGTGCCGCTTCTTCTTCCGCCGTTCCGCCGATTTCCCCAATCATGATCACAGCGTAGGTTTCAGGGTCTTCATTAAACGCCTTTAACACATCGATGAAGTTTGTGCCATTGACTGGGTCGCCGCCGATGCCGACTGCGGTAGTCTGGCCGACGCCAGCCTGAGTCAATTGATGAACCGCTTCATAGGTCAATGTACCAGAGCGTGAAACAACGCCTACATGGCCTTTTGTATGAATGTAGCCAGGCATGATGCCGATTTTACATTCATCAGCCGTAATCACACCAGGGCAGTTAGGGCCGACCAATCGGGTCTTTTTGCCTTCCATGTAACGCTTCACTTTAACCATATCAAGAACCGGAATATGCTCAGTGATACAGATAACCAAATCCAATTCAGCATCGACCGCTTCGATAATCGAGTCTGCTGCGAATGGAGCCGGAACATAGATAACAGAAGCATTTGCGCCAGTTGCATCTACAGCCTCTTTAACTGTATTGAAGACAGGAACGCCTTCTACTTCCTGGCCGCCCTTGCCCGGTGAAGTGCCACCGACAATTTTGGTGCCATATTCAAGCATTTGTTTTGTATGGAAACGGGCGGTTCCGCCTGTAATCCCTTGAACAATAACTTTCGTATCTTTATTAATAAAAACGCTCACGTTAATTCCCCTTTCTTGAGATCCTATTTAACTAATTCGACGATTTTTTGTGCGCCGTCAGCCATCGATTCAGCAGCAACGATGTTAAGACTAGATTCAGCAAGGATTTTCTTGCCCAAGTCCACATTCGTACCCTCCAAACGGACTACAAGCGGAATAGATAGTCCGACCTGTTTCGCCGCCTCGACAACACCCTCGGCAATAACATCACATTTCATGATTCCGCCGAAAATATTAACAAAAATACCTTTTACGTTTGGATCAGAAAGGATAATTTTAAATGCTTCTGTAACCTTCTCAGCTGTAGCACCGCCCCCAACATCAAGGAAGTTGGCAGGGTCACCGCCGTAGTGCTTGACAATGTCCATCGTCGCCATTGCAAGGCCGGCACCGTTTACCATACAGCCGATATTTCCATCTAATGCAATATAGCTTAAATCATACTTGGATGCTTCGATTTCCTTTGGATCTTCCTCTTCCAGGTCACGATATTCCAAAATATCCTTTTGACGGTACAAGGCATTGGAATCAAAATTCAATTTGGCATCCAGCGCCATAACTTTGCCGTCGCCAGTCACAACCAATGGGTTGATTTCAGCTATGGAACAATCTTTTTCAATGTAAGCAGTATATAAACCTGTCATGAATTTGACCGCTTGATTGACCAATTCTTTTGGTATATTAATATTGAACGCTAGACGGCGTGCCTGGTATGGCATCAAGCCAAGAACCGGGTCAATTTCTTCTTTAAAAATTTTCTCTGGAGTCTTTGCGGCAACTTCTTCAATCTCTGTTCCGCCTTCTTCAGAACCCATTAATACCACCCGGGAAGTGGCACGGTCCAAAACAAGACCAATATAGTATTCTTTCTTAATATCGCAGCCTTCTTCAATTAACAGGCGCTTTACTTCTTTCCCTTCAGGACCCGTTTGGTGGGTCACCAAGGTTTTTCCAAGAATTTCACTTGCATATGTACGAACCTCATCAAGGTTTTTCGCAACCTTTACGCCGCCGGCTTTACCCCGTCCGCCTGCGTGGATTTGCGCTTTGACGACACATACTTGAGTGCCAAGCTCTTTCGCCGCTTCAACTGCTTCTTCAACAGTAAAAGCCACTTTTCCGTTTGGAACCGTTACCCCATATTTTCTGAGGATTTCCTTCCCCTGATACTCATGGATATTCATTTCCCATCCTCCTAATCAAACTGTTCAAAAAATTGACTCCGTTTTCATTTTATATAATGACTGAAACCTTGTCTACCATAAAGCAATAATTATATTTATATTAAAATTTTTCTGTACGAATGGAGGCGTGTTGTAAGAAAAATAATCGTATGCTTGCAAATTATTTTATTAACATAATAAAAACAGGCTTTCGCCTGTATTATTTTTCAGGCCGTTGAGAAAGTCTCTTCTCAACGGTTATTTTTTGCCATTTCCTTAATTTGGATTTATGATGGAGATGGGAGGGATT
>NZ_LMTJ01000011.1 GCF_001510715.1 Bacillus sp. FJAT-29814 | reverse complement strand
TTCCCATCCCGAACACGGAAGTTAAGCTTCTCAGCGCCGATGGTAGTTGGGGCGAAAGCCCCTGTGAGAGTAGGACGTTGCCAGGCTGTGTTTTTAAAACACTATATTCTTATTGTCGCGGGGTGGAGCAGTCTGGTAGCTCGTCGGGCTCATAACCCGAAGGTCGCAGGTTCAAATCCTGCCCCCGCAATTCGGTCTGGTAGTTCAGTTGGTTAGAATGCCTGCCTGTCACGCAGGAGGTCGCGGGTTCGAGTCCCGTCCAGACCGCCACTTTTATAGCATATAAATGAAGTTCGAAACACGGTTTCGGCTTTTTTTATGTTCATTTTTTAAATACATAGGAAATAAATAGCCTTAGGAGAGCTCCTAAGGTTTTTTTTGCAAATAATTAAGGTACAATGAGGATATAGATTGCTAAAAGGTGATGGCATGGATAAATTTAAATTAGTAACTTCCAATTCGGAAGAGACTGCGCAATTTGCTGAAAAATTGGGTGGGCAATTGCAGCCCGGGGATGTGATCGCCCTGGAGGGTGATTTAGGTGCGGGAAAAACCACTTTTACTAAGGGATTAGCTAAGGGTTTGGACATAAAGCGTACTGTCAATAGCCCGACATTTACGATTATAAAAGAATATCAGGGCCGGCTGCCCTTATACCATATGGATGTGTATCGTGTTGCTGATGCCATGGAGGATCTCGGCTTTGATGAATACTTTGAAGGCGATGGTGTAACAGTAGTGGAATGGGCCCATCTGATTAAGGAACAGCTGCCTACTGAACTGTTGACGATTTACTTATACCATGAACAAGAGGACCGACGAAAACTGGTTCTCGTGCCGAAGGGCAAACGTTACGAGGAATTATGTAAGGAGCTTTTTCAATGACGATATTATCAATCGATACTTCCAATTACACGTTGGGGGTAGCACTTTTAGAAGAGGATCAGGTACTTGGCGAGTATATAACAAACTTGAAAAAGAACCACTCCATCCGTATCATGCCGGCCATCCAAACCTTAATGAAGGATTGCGGCAAGGCACCTGCAGATTTGACTAAAATTGTCGTGGCAAAAGGTCCGGGCTCCTATACCGGTGTAAGGATTGGTGTGACTATTGCCAAAACCTTGGCATGGACCCTGAATATCCCGCTTGTCGGGATTTCCAGTTTAGAGATTTTAGCTGCTGGGCCAGGGCGGTATTTTTCCGGATATATTTCCCCAATATTTGATGCTCGCAGGGGACAAGTCTATACAGGGTTGTATCATTACAAGGATGGCAGCCTGGTAGCCGTAGAGCAGGATCAATTGGTCATGTTGGCGGATTGGGTTGAGAAATTAACTTCATCCAATGAACCCATTTTATTTATCGGGAATGATTTGCCGATTCATCGAGCAAAGATTGAAGAGGTACTGAAGGCCAAAGCGATGTTTGCAACGGTCACGGAACAAAATCCCCGTCCGGCTGAACTAGCCCTACTAGGCAAGGATATCCCGGGCGAGGATATCCATACATTTGTTCCGAATTACATTCGCCTGGCTGAGGCAGAGGCAAAATGGCTGGAGGCCAAGGGCAAAACTTTAAATGGATAAGGGTAGAGAGAAATGGAAGATTCGTTTGTTTTTCGGTATATGCGGGAAGAGGATCTGGACCAAATAATGGAGGTAGAACATGCCTCATTTACGGTCCCATGGAGTCGGGAAGCTTTTTACAATGAATTATATAACAATAAATTCGCGGTTTATCTTGTTCTTGAAACGGATAATCAGGTAATAGGGTATTGCGGGGTTTGGATTGTCATTGATGAGGCTCACGTGACAAATATTGCGGTTCTGCCTGAATATAGAGGCAAGAAGCTAGGAGAAGCGATGCTGCGCAAGCTGATGTCCATTGCGAGGGAGAGGGGCGCAAGGAGCATGACTCTGGAGGTTAGAGTGACAAATCATGTGGCCCAGTCTTTATACCGAAAACTAGGATTCCAAAATGGCGGGATTCGCAAAAACTATTACTCGGATAACCAGGAAGATGCATTAGTAATGTGGGTGAATTTATGAAAAAGGATCAATGGATTTTAGGAATTGAAACAAGCTGCGATGAAACAGCTGTTGCGATCATAAAAAATGGCCGTGAAATTGCGGCGAATGTGGTTGCCTCCCAGATTGAAAGTCATAAGCGCTTTGGCGGCGTAGTTCCGGAGATAGCTTCGCGCCACCACGTTGAGCAAATTACGATTGTCATGGAAGAGGCGTTAAATCAAGCGGGGATTACAATGGCTGAAGTAGATGCGATTGCGGTAACAGAAGGTCCCGGCTTGGTCGGTGCACTGTTAATCGGGGTAAATGCCGCCAAAGCGCTAGCTTTTGCCCATAACAAGCCGCTTGTCCCTGTTCATCATATCGCGGGGCATATTTATGCGAACCGGCTCGTGACCGAATTACAGTTTCCTTTATTGGCGCTGGTCGTTTCAGGCGGCCACACGGAACTGGTTTATATGAAAGAGCACGGCAGCTTTGAGGTAATTGGTGAAACCCGGGATGATGCGGCCGGTGAAGCATATGATAAGGTAGCGAGGACACTAAATATGCCCTATCCGGGCGGACCGCATATTGACCGCTTGGCTCACGAAGGCAGTCCGACGATTGATTTGCCACGGGCTTGGCTTGAGGAAGGCTCTTATGATTTCAGCTTCAGCGGATTAAAATCAGCCGTGATCAATACAGTCCACAATGCCGAGCAACGCGGTGAAACGATTGCTCCGGAGAATTTGGCGGCGAGCTTCCAAGCCAGTGTCATTGACGTGCTGGTAACGAAGACGCTTAATGCCGTGGCTGAATACGGTGTAAAGCAAGTGTTGGTAGCCGGAGGGGTTGCTGCCAATAAAGGGCTTAGAAATGCCCTTGAGGCTGCTTTTACAGGCAGGGACGTCGAGCTGGTCATTCCGCCGTTAAAATTGTGCACGGATAACGCGGCGATGATTGCCGCTGCCGGGAGTGTCATGTTTGAAAAAGGCATCCGGGCCGATTTGGCTCTAAATGCAAATCCGGGCCTGGATATTGAAATTTATAATTAGACCCTTTCCTTTAAGGAGAGGGTTTTTTAGTGGAAAAAACTAATCAAACGATTAATTAAAAAGTCCGGCGAACTAAATAAACGTTTGTATAGTATAGCCTAATACTAACCAAACGTTTGATTAAAGCGACCCAAAGCCAAGATAGGCTTAGATTCTTAAAAATAGTGCAAAACTAGCCAAACGATTGATTAGTAAAGCATATTCTTAATCAGACGTTTGATTGAAACGTTTTGTGGATACTTTTTTTAAAAAAAATCGTAAGAATGTGGATAAAACGCGTTTTAATGTTGATAGTGTGGATAAGTTCGGCTTTTTCTGTGGATAATGTGGAAAAGCGAAGGGAAGTCCTGAAATAATGGTATTTTAATTGTGGATAACCTTGTGGAAAACGTAGGCCTTTTGACCTTATTGAAAACAAGGATGTGTCGAAAATATGGCAATTGTAGATATCCTTTAAATTTTGTAGATATCCCTTCAAAATTGTAGATATATCCCTAGAATTGTAGATATCCATCCATAATTTGTAGATAAAATACAAACTCACCACATCTGAACAAAAAACCGAGCCTAAAGGCTCGGCGTTATTTATTATTCGGCTAATTCCGCCCATTCTTCCATCAATTCATCGAGTTCGGCCTTCGCTTTTTCGTTCTTCAGATTGATTTCCAATACCTTTTCGTGGTCCTGGAACACTTCCGGGTCACATAATTGTTGTTCGAAGCTTTCAATCTGCTCCTCAAGCTCAGTAATCCGCAGTTCAATCTCTTCCAATTTACGTTTTCGCTGGCGTTCGAGCTTTTTCGTCTCTTTATCCAGTTGATAACTGGATTTATCCACAGGCTCAAGTGCAGCCGTCTTCTTTTGGGCGGCGGCCAAGGCGAGCGCGGCTAATTCTTCCTGCTCGAGCTTTTTCTCAACATAATAGTCATAGTCCCCAAGATATTCGGTACTGCCCTGTGGACTCAACTCTAATACCTTGGTGGCAATCCTGTTAATAAAATACCGATCATGGGAGACGAACAAAAGGGTCCCTGGATAATCAATCAAAGCATTCTCTAAAATTTCCTTGCTATCAAGGTCAAGGTGGTTGGTCGGCTCGTCCAAAATTAAAACATTTGCCTTTTCCAGCATTAGTTTGGCGAGAGCCAGGCGAGCTTTTTCACCACCACTCAAGGATGACACTGTTTTTAAAACATCATCGCCGGAAAATAGGAAATTCCCCAGCACTGTTCGGATTTCCTTTTCCGGTTTAAGCGGGTACTCGTCCCATAGCTCGTTCAGTACCCGTTTATTCGAGGTCAAATTTGCCTGTTCCTGGTCGTAGTAGCCGATGGAGAGATTGGTTCCGTAAGCAATTGAACCTGCCAGGGGCGGCAATCGCTTAATGATGGTCTTTAACAGCGTTGATTTACCGATGCCATTTGGGCCGACAAGCGCAATGCTGTCGCCTTTAAAGACGCGGAAGGAGATCCCTTCAGACACCTTTTCACCATCATAACCGACCGCCAGTGAATCAACGGTCAACACATCGTTGCCGCTTTGGCGCTCAATTTCAAACGAGAAGCTAGCAGATTTTTCATCGCCGAGCGGCCTGTCGACGAGCTCCATTTTTTCGAGCTTCTTCCGCCGGCTTTGGGCCCGCTTTGTCGTCGTGGCCCTTGCTATATTCCTTTGAATAAAATCTTTAAGCGCCGCAATTTCTCCCTGCTGTTTTTCATATAGCTTCATGTCACGTTCATAATTGGCGGCTTTTAGCTCAAGATAAGAACTGTAGTTGCCGGGAAAACGTTGTATCTGCTTGCGCGAAATTTCATAAACCTCTGTAACTACCTTATCTAAAAAATAGCGATCGTGCGAGACGATTAAAATGGCTCCGTCATAGCCCTGCAAGTATTGTTCTAGCCAGGATAATGTCTCAATATCGAGATGGTTGGTCGGCTCGTCCAAAATTAAAATATTGGGCTTTGTTAATAGGAGTTTGCCCAGTGCCAAACGCGTTTTTTGTCCGCCGCTTAAACTGGAAATCATCGCATTATGGTCCCGGAAACTTAAACCATGCAGTACGGAGCGAATATCAGCTTCATATTGATAGCCACCCTGTTCTTTAAATTTCACTTGCAATTCGTCATATTCTTTTAATACCCGATCGTACTTTACCGAATCTTCAAAGATAGTGGGGTCCGCCATTTGCGCTTCAAGCCTGCGAAGTGATTTTTCCATATCCTGAAGGCCCGTAAAGACGGTCAGCATTTCTCCCCAAATGGACAAATTGGATTCAAGGCCGGTATTCTGTGCCAAATAACCAATTGTGACATCCTTTGGTTTGATGATCTCACCGCCATCATAGCCCAGTTCCCCAGCGATTATTTTTAACAGTGTAGATTTGCCCGCACCGTTCCGTCCGACAAGGGCAACACGGTCCCGGGTTTGTAATTCTAGCTTTATATTGGATAAAATAAGGTCAGCACCATAATATTTTTCAAGTTGGTTAACCTGCAATAAAATCATTTTTTGTCACCTCTATTACCTATGAATAGTGTACCGTATTCCTTGATGGTCGGCAATAAAGTGCGGTAAGCTTAATTTTTGTATATAAAAGTTCAAAGTTTCACAGACATTGGTGAAAAAATATTGTATCATTTGATGGGAGGCATGTAATGATGGCTGATTTTACGCATTTTAATGAAGAAGGCAGAGCTAAGATGGTTGACGTCAGCGACAAGCCGGAAACGGCACGCACGGCGATCGCCCGTTCCAGCATAACAGTAAGCAACGAAATTTATCAAAAAATAACGAATCATGAAATGAAAAAAGGCGATGTATTGGCGGTGGCCCAAGTGGCGGCAGTAATGGCGGCCAAAAAAACTTGGGACATTATTCCAATGTGCCATCCGATACCGTTGACAGGGGTAAATGTCCGCTTCTCTTGGGAAGAGGTTCAGCAGCAGTATATATTACATATAGAGGCATCGGTTAAAACAAAGGGCAGCACAGGTGTTGAAATGGAAGCGCTGACAGCAGCCTCGGTTTGCGCCTTAACCGTGTACGATATGTGCAAGGCCGTGGATAAGGGAATGGTGATTGGCCCAACTTATTTAATTGAAAAAACAGGCGGCAAAAACGGCGATTTTAAACGAGAAATGTAACGGGGTGTAGAAGTATGGCAAATGAAACAACGAAAATACCGCAGGCCACGGCAAAACGACTGCCTTTATATTACCGATTTTTGAAAAATCTCCACTCTTCCGGGAAGCAGAGGGTTTCCTCAGCGGAATTAAGTGAAGCAGTAAAGGTTGATTCTGCGACAATCCGCCGTGATTTTTCCTATTTTGGGGCCCTCGGAAAAAAAGGCTACGGGTATAATGTCAACTACTTGTTAAGCTTTTTCAGCAAGACGCTGGATCAGGACGAATTGACAAAGGTGGCGCTAATCGGGGTCGGTAATCTGGGGACTGCCTTTTTGCATTATAATTTTTTGAAAAATAATAATACGAAAATAGAATGCGCGTTTGATGTCGATCCGGGGAAAATTGGCACTTCCATCGGCGATGTCCCGATTTATGCGCTGAATGATTTGGAGGAGCGTTTGCTGGCGGATAATATATCGGTGGTCATCCTTACGGTTCCCGCTCCCGTTGCCCAAATGATTACGGACCAAATTGTCAAAGCCAATGTAAAAGGGATATTAAATTTCACGCCGGCAAGGTTAAATGTACCGCCCGGCATTCGTGTCCATCATATTGACTTGGCCGTTGAACTGCAATCGCTGGTCTACTTCTTAAAGCATTATCCAAATGATGAAGAGATAGAAGAATAATCGGTTTAGGGGCGTTTCACAAATTAAGTGAAACGCCCATTTTGTTATTATAACTATACAAAATGGAGAGAGGGCGATAAAATAGTATATAAATCCAATATGAAAGGTTGGAATTAAATTGACTTTGGGGAATTCTGTTCGTTCTATCCCGCGGCCACTTGTTAAGGCGAACCAATGGACGATTGTTTTAAGTGTGATTCTAACATGGCTAACAGGTCAAGAATGGATATTGTTAGTGCCATTGTTGGCCGGTCTATCTGGTTTGATATTTGGATTTAATCCGGTTATGCAATTGGCAAAAATATTTTTAAAAAAAGACCCTAAAGCATATATTCCTGAAGACTGGGAGCAGCAGCAGTTTAATCAAAAAATTGCCGTTACCTGTCTTGCGGTCGGTTTTACCGGCTTTTTACTCGACTGGAATGGAATTGGCTATGTGTTTACGATTATGGTAGCGGCAGCAGCATTTATAGCGATTCTTGGTTTTTGCATCGGCTGTTTTATTCACTATCAATGGAAACAATATCGCTTTCGAAGGGCACACAGATAATCGTAATAGGTCTGACACAGTCAGGCCTTTTTATATTTTTAGGATTTGTTTGACGCTTACAATATTTACCTTTACAATATTACTGAAAATTAAGAATCTTTGGAAGGTGTGACAATAATGAACATAGCTTCTCAGGATACTGAACTCAGAGGGAAAAATACGTATAGCTTTGATGAGTTTCTTCAAAAGCGGGACAGTCTCGACTGGTATCGCGATGAGCCGTTTTTGCAAAAAGCTGCACAACATTTTATCGGAGACCAGTTTGGGGAAATTAGCAAAATGCTGCAAGATTTCGCACCTGTGGTATCGTCCAAATGGAATAGGCTGGCGGAGCGGATTGCCCGACCTGAGGTCCGTCCATACATGCTCCATTATGATGCCTTCAATCATCGTATTGACAGGATCGTCCGGCCCCAGGAGGTTCACCAGCTTGAATCAGAGATTTTTGGCGAAGGTCTATTCTCCAGCAAAATGCCAGCTTGGGAAAGCTTTGTGAAAAGAATGCTGATTCATCAATTGGGCGAAGCCGGAGTTACCTGCCCCTTGACCTGTACGCATGGCTTGGTGGCGCTATTGGACCAGTTTCCAGACGAAGCTTATCCGGAGCTTTATGATGTTTTAATGCATACAAAGGAGGGCGTGAACGGTGAGTTTGCGATTGGCGCCCAGTATATGAGTGAAATTCAGGGCGGCTCGGATTTGCCGGCCAATGTTTTAGAAGCTATTCCCGACGGCCAGCATTATCGATTATATGGAAACAAGTTCTTCTGCTCTGCGGCACATGCCGATTATTCGGTTGTTACGGCAAAAATTTCTGGAACTGACAAAGTATCTACGTTTGTGGTCCCAGCTTGGCTCCCTGGCGATAAGGAGAAAGAAAAACGAAACGGATATGAAATTAACCGAATTAAATGGAAGATGGGGACTTCTGAGCTGCCAACCGCAGAAATTCAATACAAAGGGGCGATTGCCTATCCAATTGGTCCAAAGGATAGGGGAATCGCTGTTGCGGTTGGAATCGTGTTGACTTTATCGCGGCTGGAAATCGGCATTGCCTGTGCCGGGTTTATGCTCCGTGCTTCCCGTGAGGCCAATCTGTACGCCGATTTCCGGTCGGTGTTTGGAAAAAAGGTAAAGGACTACCCGTTATCCGCCAGCAAACTGAAGAAAATTGAAAATGCTGCACAGCGGACCACGGCTGGCGCTTTTAAGATTTATGATATGTTTCTGCAATTGGAGAAGCCACTTAATCCGGGAATAAAGGCGGATCAGCCGCTGGAAATCAGGAAAAAGCTGTTTATGTTGCGTGAGCTTGTCCTGCTGCAAAAAATTTGCGCCACTAATGAGGGGGCTGAGGTATTGCGTGACGCCATTTCCGTGTTTGCCGGTCACGGGGTGATGGAGGAGTTTTCTTCGTTGCCGCGGATTTTCCGGGATGTCGTAGTGAACGAGCAATGGGAAGGTCCGCGTAATCTGCTGCTGACGCAAATCTACCGCGATTTAGGCCGGGTAGCCGAGTGGTACCCGCCTGGGGAATTTGTGGCGGATGTGCTTGAGGGTGCAGAGACCGCTATTATGCAGCGATTCACTGCGCAGTTGGAGGACCTCCTGCAGAGACCTGTGTTGGGAGAAGTCAGCGATGCTTCACTTGAAGCCGCAGCCGAATGGGATACGTTTTGTGATGAGTTTTTTAAGGCGTATCAGGAAGTGGCACTAAAAGAAATTGGGTAAGGTTTTATTGACGACAGGATGGGTGGAAATTATGAGGAAAGTATCGTCAATAAGGCCTCTTGGCGACAGAGTTGGTGGAAATTATGAGGAAAGTGTCGTCAATAAGGCCTCTTGGCGACAGATTTGGCGGAAAACCAGAGGAAAGTGTCGTCAATAAGGCCTCTTGACGACAGTTTTAGTGGAAAACCAAAGGAAAGTGTCGTCAATAAGGTCTCTTGGCAACAGTTTTGGTGGAAATCCAAACGGAAATGTCGCCAATCGCCCCAAAAATAAAAGGAAAATCCCTATCTTCATACGAAGAGGGATTTTCCTTTTATTTTTTCAACTGATCTTTATATTTAAAATGAAACACAAGCATTTTTAGCCCCGAGCCGAAGTCAAACGTGGCCAAGATGACGAGCAGGTAACTGAAGAAGCCCCAGCCATTATTTTGAACATCGTCAATGGCAAACCAGGTGAACAACGCGCCCAATAAAAAATAAATCAAACCGGAAATCAAGGGTGAACGTTTCATAAGAAGAATCCTCCGATAAAGTTTTGAATCGCTTCAGCCTCACGCATCAGCCGCTCGATATCATCCTTGTAAACGGACTGGACCAAAACGACCATCGTATTCATAGCCACATGGGCAAAGATCGGGACGATAATCCGCTTTGTTTTTACATAAAGAAACGCAAACGTAAAGCCCATTCCTGAATAAATGAGGATATGTGCAGGATCCATATGCACGAGCGCAAAGATGAGTGAACTGATCAATGCTGAAATAAAGAAATTAAAGCGTTTGTATAGCGCGCCAAAAATGATTTTTCGAAATACGATTTCTTCCAAAATCGGCCCGACAATACTGGTAACCAGAATCGCCAGTGGGAACGTTTCGATAATGGAAAGAATCTGCTCCGTATTCTCAGAGCCCATTTTAATGCCAAGCATACTCTCAATGATGGCTGCGAGATACTGGGCGAACAACGCCATAAAGAATCCGAGGATGCTCCACTTTATCAAAAAGCCGGCAGAGTTTCCCCGTTCGTTTAATCCAGTGGCACCCATTTCCTTTCTTAAAATAAACAGAATAATGATGAGTGCAACCGTAAAGCTAAAAATTAGCCAAATTGGTACAGCCAATCCCACGTCTTTTCCTAGGAACCCAAACACAAACATCAACACCGGAATTCCAGCAATGCCGGAAAGCTGCATGGCGATGTAGACAATTAAGATAATCCAAAATTCTCTTTTCAAATAGTTTGTCTCCTTTATGTTCTTTTTAAAAAGGACAGAGATTCATATCCTTCATTGTACCGTTAAAATCCCACAAGTTTCAATTTTGAGGGACTTTGGACAAAAATGATGAATAGAAAACGAAAACAATCACATACTTTATAAGGTGGAAAAAAGCGGTAACTTTTTTTAATAATTTTTATGCATGATACTTGCAAAAGATTTTTAGATTCATTATTATAATAATTGTGTTAGCACTCATTGAGAGTGAGTGCTAATAATAAACATAACCACATATATTTGAGGAGGTTGTTTATAGTGTTAAGACCATTAGGTGATCGCATCATCATCGAACTAGTTGAATCAGAAGAGAAAACTGCAAGCGGTATCGTGTTGCCGGATACAGCAAAGGAAAAGCCTCAGGAAGGAAAAGTTGTAGCCGTAGGTACTGGCCGCGTGCTTGACAATGGTGAGCGCATAGCTGTAGAAGTTTCTGTAGGCGATCGCATTATCTTCTCAAAATACTCTGGTACTGAAGTGAAATACCAAGGTACTGAATACTTAATTTTACGTGAAAACGACATCCTTGCTATCGTTGGCGAATAACTAGAAAAAAGAATAACGTCTGTTCGGGACGCTGAAAACAGAAATGTTGTCTAAGTTCATAAAATAAAAGTTCTAATTTTACGAGGAGGTTTTTTAACAATGGCTAAAGAGATTAAGTTTAGTGAAGACGCTCGCCGCGCGATGCTTCGCGGTGTTGATACCCTTGCTGATGCAGTTAAAGTTACTCTTGGACCTAAAGGACGCAACGTGGTTCTTGAGAAGAAATTCGGTTCACCGCTTATCACGAATGATGGTGTAACGATTGCAAAAGAAATCGAACTGGAAGATGCATTCGAAAACATGGGTGCAAAGCTTGTTGCTGAAGTAGCAAGCAAAACAAACGATGTAGCCGGTGACGGTACTACAACTGCAACTGTTCTTGCTCAAGCGATGATTCGCGAAGGCTTAAAGAACGTAACTGCAGGCGCTAACCCAATGGGTATCCGCAAAGGGATTGAAAAAGCAGTTGCTTCAGCTGTAACGGAATTAAAGGCTATTTCAAAGCCAATCGAAGGAAAAGAGTCAATTGCACAAGTTGCTGCAATTTCTTCCGATGACAAAGAAGTTGGCCAATTAATTGCTGAAGCAATGGAGCGCGTTGGCAACGACGGCGTTATCACAATCGAAGAGTCAAAAGGCTTCACTACTGAGCTAGACGTAGTAGAAGGTATGCAATTTGACCGCGGCTACGTATCGGCTTACATGGTAACAAACACTGAAAAAATGGAAGCCGTTTTAGAGAACCCATATATCTTAATTACTGATAAGAAAATCTCCAGCATTCAAGAAATTCTTCCTGTTCTTGAGCAAGTGGTTCAGCAAGGCAAGCCACTATTATTGATTGCTGAAGACATCGAAGGTGAAGCATTATCTACATTAGTAGTGAACAAGCTTCGCGGAACATTCAATGCAGTAGCTGTTAAAGCTCCTGGCTTTGGTGACCGTCGTAAGGCAATGCTTGAAGATATCGCAACTTTAACTGGCGGTGAAGTGATCACTGAAGAGCTTGGCCGTGACCTTAAATCGGCAACAATCGCCTCTTTAGGCCGCGCTGCCAAGATCGTTGTAACAAAAGAAAATACAACAATCGTTGAAGGTGCTGGTTCTACTGAAGATATCCAAGCGCGCGTAAACCAAATCCGTGTTCAATTAGAAGAAACCACTTCTGAATTTGACCGTGAAAAACTGCAAGAGCGCTTGGCTAAATTAGCTGGTGGCGTAGCAGTAATCAAAGTTGGTGCTGCAACTGAAACAGAATTAAAAGAGCGCAAGCTTCGTATTGAAGACGCGTTAAATGCTACTCGTGCAGCTGTTGAAGAAGGAATCGTATCCGGTGGTGGTGTTGCCCTTCTTAACGTATACAGCAAAGTGGCTGAGCTTCAAGCTGATGGCGACGAGCAAACAGGTGTCAATATCGTGCTACGTGCGATGGAAGAGCCAGTTCGCACAATCGCTACAAACGCTGGCCTTGAAGGCTCCGTTATCGTTGAGCGCTTAAAGCATGAAGAAGTTGGCGTTGGCTTCAATGCAGCTACTGGCCAATGGGTAAACATGGTTGATGCCGGTATCGTTGACCCAACTAAAGTGACTCGTTCTGCCCTTCAAAACGCAGCTTCTGTTGCGGCTATGTTCTTAACAACTGAAGCAGTTGTTGCTGACAAGCCAGAACCTGCTGGCCCTGCAATGCCTGACATGGGCGGCATGGGCGGAATGGGCGGCATGATGTAATAACGCCCTCAAACCCTTGATATGACTGGGTTTTGGAGTAAGATGAGAGTGGAATGCTAACATTTTGCTAACATTGAGGAAATTAACGGAGGCTTCTCATGAGTTCAGCGAACTTTTGAGAGGCTTCTTTTTTCATTTCTTGGGTTACATGGAGATACACATTTTTTGTGATTTGGTCATCGGTATGACCAAGACGGTCCATAATTTGTTCAAGTGAAACACGGGCTTCCGCAAGAAGCGACGTATGCGTGTGTCTTAGACTATGCGGTGTTAAATCCTCATTTAAACCTGCGATAGCAAGAAGTCTTTTCATTCGATCTCGTACGTTTTTAATCACAATAGGATAACCAAATTGCCGTTCCATTTTGGCAAAGATAAAGTCTTTGTTATGGTAAGCATCCCCTAACCGCTTGATGACTTCATCTTGAACCTTTTTATGTTCCTTCAAAACGTTAATCACCTCTTCATCCACAATAATTTTTCTTCGTGATTTTCTCGTCTTCGGTGTGACTAGTTGATATTCCAAGGCATTATTATTTGGATTGTAATACGTTTTGGTAATGCTTATCGTGTGATTGATGAAGTCAATATCTTTCCATTTTAGAGCAACTAACTCTCCAACTCGGATTCCCGTATAGGCTAGAATCAAAAACACCAAGTAATCATGTTCAAGTCCATGACTTTTAGCTGTTTCTAAAAACAAGGCAAGTTCTTCTTTTTCAAGATACTTTGGGATTTCTTCTTCTTCCAATTGTTCAACTGTTTTCTTATCGATTTTTACATAAGCAGCACGCTATCTTGTTATTCAGAGCTGGTGTTTCTTGCGAACTTATTAAGGTCCGGTTAGGTAATAAGAGATTGGAGACAATACTAAACAGATTTTATCCAAATAGTTCTTAATGGCGACACAAATTTAAAAGGTAAATAGCATAGCATTCCTGAAAGGAGCTCAACTACAAGTTAATTGAGCTCCTTTTTTGATTGTAAAAGAAATAAATAACGATTTTATATTTAGTTTTATCACTGGTGCGTAAATTAAAATATAATTTAAAAATAAATTTCACTGGAGTGTTGACAATTCATTGCTTAAGTGATTTAATGTAAATATAGATAAAACGCGCCAATGGATTTAAATAATAATTATTAAAAGGAGGTAGTCGCGTCAATGGGTGAACAAAGGTATTGGAGGGTGGTATGTCGGTATGGTCATGTAGGGAAGAAGAAAGAGGTTAGTGTTCCACGTTATCTTCAAACAGATTGCAATTGTGTGTTAATGGATGTACTGGAGATAGTGGCAGAAATGCCAGGTGTAAAAAAGAGCAATACTATTTTATATAGTATTGCCGACGCTAAGGCTATTGATAAGATAGAATATGAACGCGGCAAAGAGGAAGAAAAAGAAAACTTTTACTTGCAAAGGTTAATGAAATTTAATGAGAAAACAGGAGCAATTAGTGCTTAGTTGAAGAGGAGTGAACTCCAGTGGAATTATCACTTGAGAGAAAGTTATTAAATCAAACTGAAAAAGAATTAAAGCATAAAGGGTTACCTATTGTTAAACGGGATGTAAAAATAGGACGTGGTGGCCCTGATTTAGTTGGTTATACATTAGATAATGATGGGAATGAAGAGGTTCAGGTGGTAGTTGAAGTAAAAGAAAAACCTGAACCTGCAGCCCAACAACAATTAATGAAATATGTTCAGGGAATCAAAGCGCCATATGCATTGTTAGTGTTCCCAGATAATAAATACTGGTTTGAAGGAAATACATTTCTACCAATTAATGAGCCTGAATTCGAAAGTAAACAATTATTTATCACTAAAGATGATTTAATTGAAAGAACTGGTTGGGAAGCTTTAGAGGGGATAAGAGGATATCTTCCAAGCGAGCAATATGGAAAGGTAATGGCCCATTCATTATTGGTAAGAGCTTACTTGAGTGCGCAGAATCAAATAGATAGGTGGGTAAAAATTGAAAATTTCCAACATTTTAAAGATATGCTCCTTGAAGCATCAAAGTTTTATAGGGTAGACATTCAGCATGTAAACTATGAGCTTCAATCAGAGCAATTAGTGACCTTTTTAAACAAATTAAGTGTTCTACCACCTATCCATTCAGCATTAAGATGGTTAATTATGAAATGTTTTGAGGTTAACAAACCAATTATAGGTCAATTCAATGCTCCTACTCATTTGCGGGAATTGTATGTTGGGTTAGTTAAGCAATTAGATTTTGAAAAGGGGAGTGTTGTGGATTTAGCATCTGGTTATGGTTCAATAGCTTTTGATGTAATTGAAGCAAATAACATTCTAAATCTTGTTGGGTTTGAGGTTTATCATGAAACATGTATCATTTCAAAGATAATAGCTATTGTGACCGGAATAAACGCATTTGAAGTAAATTGCGCAGATTCAATTAGAGAACAAGAGCAGTTACAAACTAATACTTTTTCTCTAACTTTACTAGATCCACCATTAGCTGGGAAATATGACTTACCTGAAGAAATACGAAGCAATTATATATTAGCTCAAAAAAGAGTTGATCTAACAGATTTATTTATTGAAAAGGCAGTTAATGTAACGAAACCAGGTGGATACATTGTAATGTTAACTCCTGAAAGTACATTGTTTAGTGAAAAGTATGGAAATACAAGAGAGTTTATAAAAGAAAAAACAATTATTGAGTCTATTGTAAGTTTACCACCACATACGTTAAAGCCATATACTAGTGTGAAGTTGAGTGTATTAGTTTTACGTAAGAAAAAAGAAGAGAATGAGTCAGCTGATGAAGTTTTCTTAGCAAGAGCAGATAGCGTTGAAGATTTTAAGGATATTGTTAAAGGGTTTTCCCAATGGAAAAAAGGGGGACTGCCAAATGGGTGAAATGAGATCGCTTCCATATGACATCATTAATAATGATGAATGGGTTGTAGCTTCATTATTTTCAAAGCAGAATATGGAGTCAATAAAAGGTACGCCATTAAATGAAATTGTAGATTTTAATCCAGAACGATTAAATGAAGATCAAATCGTAGATAATCGCGAATATCGGTATGTTGATTTGAGTTGTATTACAGACGAAGGGATCCTTTTATCTGCGAAAAAAATGCAAGGAAAAGAACTACCAGCTAGAGCGAGGCTAATAGTGAAACAAGGAGACATCCTTATTTCAACAGTTCGTCCTGAGCGTAATTTAGTTGCGGTTGTTACTGATGAATTTGAAGGGTGTATTGTAACTACAACTTTTGCGGTATTACGCCCTCAAGGAATACTGGCCGAAGTCCTTTACTTTCTATTAAGAAGTATTCCTTTTAATGAGCAGATTACCGCTTTGTCAACAGGAATGACAGTTCCAACAGTTAAGTTAAAAGACTTAAAAGACTTAGAAGTTCCTGATAATTGTTTTCATGATGCTATTAAAAGGGAAGCCCCAAAACATTTCTCCCTATGGCTAGAACGAAATAATAGCATAAAAACTACTCAACAAGTTGTAGAAGAAGTGTTTTCTAAAAACAATGTATTAATAAAAGAAGATTTGTTAGAGCAGTCTTCTCTGTATATACCCTATTCCTATAAAAAATTGAAAGATAGACTCGATGTAGGTTATTACATGGATAGCACGAGACAAGATTGGTCTGTAGAAACTAAATCGTTGGATGATGTCACCATTGAATTTAGGGCAGGCGCAGCAATTCCTTCTAAGGAGTATAAAAGTGAAGGTGTACCATATGTTCGTATTAAGGATCTAAAAGAAAATATTATATCAGATGAAGAACTAGTATTTATTGATGAAAAAATTAAGGATAAGAATGATAAGAGTACAATGCATACAAAGGAGTTACTTATTTCTCGGGTAGGAACTATTGGTAAAGCTGCATTAGTTAATAAAAAATATGAAGGGGCAGTTGCCAATCAGCATCTTACTATTGTAAAGCCAGATATAAATCAAATTATACCGGAGTTTTTGGTTTATTACTTCAATACAACATGGGCTGAAAAGCAATTTGTAAGCCGGTCAGGAGGGGTTGCTCAACAGTTTATAAAGCTTGGAGCAATCAAAACAATCAAAGTACCTGTACCGACTATCCAATTACAACAAAAGATAATCAATGAAGTTAACCAAGAACTGAAATTAATGGATCACACAGTTCTCAAAAAGCAAGTTGAGGAATTCTCAAACTTATTATTTAACTAAGGGGGTATTCTTTTGTCAGACAATGAGTTAGTAATGGAAATGGAACTTGTAATTGATTATATCGTTAAAGAGATAAGTGTTTCTAATGAAATTGTAGAGAGGGTATTGGATAGTGAACTAGACTTTTTAAACGAGAAGGGGTTAGTGGCAGATGCCCCTCATAATATTGACCTCCATGAAAGTGATAACTTTGTTGATGTAAATGAATTACTAGATTTTGTCGTTAAGAAAACTGGACTGTCACCAGAGGTTGTGCAGAATGTTCTTGAAAAAGAAGAGGAATACATGGTCAAAAATAATTTTATGTATTAAGTTGGATGTACCAAGCTAAAAATTAGTGGTTGGTGGTAAGAGCTGTAAAGAACCTTTTACTGCCAACCAACTACTATAAGGAAATTCTAGATAGTGATATAATAATAGTTGGAAAAATCAAGGAGGTAACAGGATGATAACAGGTGAAATTAGAAATAAAGTAGATAAAATATGGGAAACGTTTTGGACAGGCGGTATTACAAACCCATTAACAGTTATAGAACAATTTACTTATCTATTATTTATAAAAGGACTAGATGAAACAGAAACAACGAAAGAAAAGGAAGCCGAGTTTCTTGGAATGGAACATCAAGGCTTGTTTCCCAAAGATAAGCAGCATTTGCGCTGGAGCCAGTTTAAACAACTTGGGTCAGCTGAAGAAATGTATGAAGTTGTATCCAAAGAGGTATTTCCTTTTATAAAGAATTTACATGGTAAAGAAGATTCCGCGTACTCAAAATATATGAATGATGCAATGTTTATGATTCCTACTGCAAATATGCTTTCTAAGATTATTGATGGAATTGATAACATCCCAATGAAAGATCGTGATACAAAAGGAGATTTATACGAGTACCTGCTATCAAAAGTAGCAACTTCTGGGACAAATGGGCAGTTTCGTACACCACGCCATATTATCGATATGATGGTGGAACTCATGAAACCTACTCCTGAAGATGTTATTATTGATCCGGCAATGGGGTCAGCAGGTTTTCTTGTATCGGCGGCAGATTATTTACGTAAAAATCATAGTGATTTGTTTTTAGTGCAAGGCTTAAAAGAGCACTTTAACAACACAATGTTTTACGGAAATGATATGGACAGAACGATGTTGCGTATCGGTGCAATGAACATGATGCTACATGGCATTGATAATCCTAATATCGACTACCGTGATTCTCTTGCAGAAGTGAATAAAGATAAAGACCAATATACCCTTGTACTTGCAAACCCTCCATTCAAAGGTTCACTTGATGAAGAAGGAGTTTCAAACGAGTTATTAAAGATAACAAAAACTAAGAAAACCGAATTACTCTTCCTAGCTCTTTTTATTCGTATTCTAAAAGCTGGTGGTCGTGCGGCTGTGATTGTTCCAGATGGTGTTCTATTCGGTAGCACAAATGCACATAAACAGATCCGAAAAGAGATTATTGATACTCATAAATTAGAAGCTATTATTTCAATGCCAAGTGGTGTATTTAAGCCTTATGCTGGAGTATCGACAGCAATAATGATTTTTACAAAAACAGGAGCGGGTGGTACAGATAAAGTATGGTTTTATGATATGGAAGCAGATGGCTATTCGCTTGATGATAAACGAAGTCCTATTGAACAAAATGATATTCCTGATATCATTGCCCGGTTTAATGATTTACAAACAGAAAAAGATAGAAAACGAACAGAACAATCTTTCTTTGTATCAGTGGATGAGTTACGTGAAAATGACTATGATCTGTCTATTAACAAATACAAAGAGATTGAATATGAGGAAGTAGAGTATGAGAAGCCGCAGATAATTATAGGTGAAATTAAATCCCTAGAAAATGATATTATCTTGGGATTACATGAAATTGAAAACTTGTTAGGACTTGATAAGGATGAAAAATAATTGGAGATTAATTAAAATTAGTGATTTTGCCGAAGTAGTGACTGGAGGCACTCCAAGCACGAAAGTTAATGAGTATTGGAAAAATGGCACAATTCCTTGGTTACCTTCTGGAGCATGTCAAGATAGAAAAATATATAGTGCTGATAAATTTATTACAGAGTCCGGATTGAAAAATAGTTCTGCCAAACTAATGCCTAAGAAGACAGTAGTAATAGCACTTACTGGTGCTACTACAGGAAAAGTGGGATTATTAGAATTTGAAGCTACAGCTAATCAGTCAGTAACTGGAATTATTCCAAATGAAAAATTTGTTCCAGAATATTTATATTTCTTTTTAATTAGTATTAGAAAAAAAATATTATTTGATAGTTACGGTGGAGCGCAAAAACATATTAGCCAGGGTTATGTAAAAAACATTAAGTTACCATTACCTGATGTACCTACACAACAAAGAATTTCAAAAATATTAATGTTAGCTCTAAATTTAATCGACAAACGCAAAGCCCAAATCGAAGCAATAGACCAATTAAAGGAAAGTGTGTTTTTGGAGATGTTTGGTGACATTCCTTCAAATTCAATGAACTGGGAAATAAAAAAAATAAGTGAAGTTGTAGATTCTGTTGTTTCTGGTTGGAGTGTAGGTGGAGATGAAAGAGATAAAAAACCAAATGAAATAGCAGTTCTAAAAATTAGTGCAGTAACTAGAGGGGAATTCGACCCTAATGAATACAAAGTTATAGATAAAAATGTAGAAATAAAAAAGGCAATACACCCTAGTAAGGGAAGTATTCTATTTAGTCGAGCAAATACAAGAGAACTAGTAGGTGCATCTGCAATTATTAAAGAAGATTATCCAGATTTAATACTACCAGATAAATTATGGGAAATTATAGTAAACAAGGATATTGTTAGTACTGAATATTTTAAAGCTATTATCAGTCATAATTTTATTAGAAATGAGTTCTCTAAGAATGCAACAGGAACAAGTGGTTCTATGTTAAATATTTCCATGGAGAAATTTAGGAGAATAAATATTCCTGTTCCTCCTATTGATATTCAAAAGAAATTTACTGAGATTTTCAACAGAATTGATATACAAAAAAATCATATGGAGAAGTCACTAATTGAAATTGAAAGAAATTATAATGCCTTAATGCAACGTGCCTTCAAAGGAGAACTATTCACCCAAGAAAAACTTCCGAATGTCTAAATAAAGGAGGGATATTCTTGACCACTAATTTTGGCTTTCTTAAAGAACAAACTCAATATAAAAGTTTTGCTGATTCATGTTTAGAAGCAGAAAAAGCTCTAATTGTGAGTCCTGCGACGTGTGCAATTTTGTCACGTCGCGCTCTTGAACTTGCAGTAAAATGGCTTTATAGTTCAGACAGTGAATTAAAAGTGCCTTATCAAGAGAATTTATCTAGTTTAATACACGATTCAAATTTTTTAGCCATTATAGATGAAGAATTACTTCCTTTGTTAAAGTACATCGTTAAACTTGGAAATGTTTCCGTCCATTCTAATGCAAATATTAGTCGTGATGAAGCGATTCTTTCTTTACACAACCTTCATCAGTTTGTAGCCTGGATTGATTACTGCTATTCGGATGAATACACCGCAAAAGAATTTAACGAGTCATTACTTCAGGAGGGTAAAGAAAAACGGGTTCGACCGAAAGAATTACAAGATTTATACGAGCAATTAAGCTCTAAAGACCGACGTTTAGAAGAAATGATGAAGGAAAACGAGGAGCTGCGTAAGGCAAATACAGCTAAACGTGAATCAAATATAGATCATTATGACTTCCAAGTTGATGAATTAAACGAATTTGATACTAGACAGAAGTATATTGATCTTGATTTAAAACTGGCTGGATGGGAATTTGGTAAAGATGTGATTAGAGAATACGAAGTAACAGGAATGCCTAATAATCAAGGTATTGGCTTTGTAGATTATGTACTTTTTGGGGATAATGGAAAACCTATTGCTGTCGTTGAAGCAAAACGTACATCAAAAGATCCTAATGCCGGTAAGCAGCAAGCGAAACTATATGCAGATTGTATTGAACAAATGCATGGCCAACGTCCCGTTGTTTTTTATACAAACGGCTTTGAAACTTATATTTGGCATCAACCATATCCACCAAGAAGAGTATCGGGCTTCTATAATAAAGCCGATTTAAAACTAGTTATCGACCGTCGTACAATGAAACGTGAGCTTAAAAACATCAGTATTAACGATGATATTACGAATCGCTATTATCAAAAAGAATCTATTCTAGCAGTATGTGATGCTTTAGAAAACAACCAACGGAAGATGTTATTAGTTATGGCAACTGGTAGTGGAAAAACAAGAGTCTCTATCTCGATTGTAGATGTTCTCTCTCGTCATAATTGGATCAAAAACGTTTTGTTTCTGGCAGACCGTAAAACACTGCTACTGCAAGCAAAGAAAAACTTTAATAATCTTCTACCAAGCTTATCTTTATGTAATCTGTTAGATAACAAAGATAATCCTGAAGAAAGTCGGATGGTTTTTTCTACGTATCCGACGATGATGAATGCGATTGATGATACGAAACGCAAAGATGGAAAAAAACTTTTCACGATTGGTCATTTTGATTTAATTATTATTGATGAATCGCACCGTAGTATTTACAAGAAATATCGCTCGATTTTCAACTATTTTGATGGTATCCTGCTTGGACTTACTGCTACACCAAAAGACGAAATAGATAAAAATACTTATGAAGTATTTAACTTGGAAAGTGGTACACCAACTTATGCTTATGAATTGGAAAAGGCAGTAGAAGATGGCTACCTCGTTGATTACAGGACAATTGAAACAAAAATGAAGTTCCTTGAAGAAGGGATTCGTTATGATGATTTAACTGATGAAGAAAAAGAAATATATGAGGAAACGTTTGAGGATGAAGTTGGAGAGGATATCGATAGTGGCGCATTGAACGAGTGGTTATTTAATGCAGATACAATTGATACCGTTCTCAAGAATATAATGGAAAAAGGAATTCACGTTGAGGGCGGCGATAAGCTCGGTAAAACGATTATATTTGCTAAAAACCATCAGCATGCGGTTAAAATTGTCGAGCGATTTGATATTCTTTTCCCTGAGTATGGTGGTGAATTTGCTAAGGTTATCGACTATAGCGTTAATTACTACCAAACATTAATTGAAGACTTTTCAACTAGAGAAAAGATGCCACAAATTGCTGTATCCGTTGATATGCTAGATACAGGTGTCGATATTCCAGAAGTCGTGAATTTAGTTTTCTTTAAAAAGGTGCGATCTAAATCGAAGTTCTGGCAAATGATTGGGCGTGGAACTCGATTATGTCCTGACTTATTGGGTATAGGGAAGGACAAAACACACTTCTTGATATTTGATTATTGTGGTAACTTTGAATTCTTTAGAGAAAACCCAAAAGGAATGGAAGGTAAACATACGGAAGGACTAACGGAAAAACTATTTATTTCAAAGGTGGAAATCATTAAAGAGCTTCAAGGTATGGAATATCAAACAGAGGACTATATTTCACATCGTAACGAACTTATTAATGATGTTTTTGCAGATATAAATGGATTGGATGATGAAAACTTCCGTGTCCGCCAGCATATACAACATGTGCATAAATATAAAAATAAAGCTAATTGGAACTCATTAACGGTAATGAATGTAAATGAAATTAAAGAGCATATCTCTCCAATCATCGTGCCATTTAATGATGACGAATTTGCTAAACGGTTTGATTTAGTCATGTACACGATTGAATTAGCTAAACTACAAACAAAAAATGCTACTAAGCCAATACGCAGCGTTGTAACAACAGCAGAAGCTTTATCTAAATTGGGAACAATACCACAAGTAGTTGCACAAAAGCCTGTAATTGATAAAGTTTTAACTGAAGAGTTCTGGGAAAGTGCTGACATCTTTGAACTAGAGAATGTGCGTGAAGCTCTTCGTGACCTTATCAAATTTATTGAAAAAGAAAAGCAAAAGATTTACTTCACAAATTTCAAAGATCAAATACTAGAGGTAAAAGAAAACGGTCCAATTTTCCATACGAATGATTTACAAAATTATAAAAAGAAAGTACATCATTATTTAAAAGAACATCGTGATCAATTAGCTATCCATAAGCTTAGAAACAATAAGCAGCTGACTGAACAAGATTTACGGACTCTGGAAACGATCCTTTGGAATGAATTAGGTACTAAAGAAGATTACGAAAAGGACTTTGGTGATACTCATGTTACAAAACTTGTGAGACAGATTGTTGGATTAGACCCACAAGCAGCAAATGAAGCATTTTCTGAATTTCTTTCAGAAGAGCGATTAAATTTACAACAAAGTAAATTTGTAAAACTCATTGTGGATTACGTAGTGAAGAACGGTGTTATGGATAAGAAAGTTCTACAACAAGATCCATTTAAGTCTGTCGGAAGTATTGTTGAGCTGTTTAAGGACAATATGGATGATGCCCGTAGGATTATTGGGGTTATTGACGAGATTAATCGAAATTCGGAAGAGATTGCTGGGGCATAAAATTAAATTTGCTAACTACATTTGAAGGCACTTAAGATTTCTTAAGTTGCCTTTTATTTCAACTAAGGAAGTGAGGGATGTCAATTGGATAATGTTGTGTTCTCTACTTTAGCTGTAGAGAAATTAAAGGTGAAATACGGTGAGGAATTTGAGCCAATAAATAGTGAAAATGACTTTATGACAGTCCTTGTCTATCTTAAGAGTATAGGGATTGATTATAGTAACTCAAGAGAATTCTTTGATACGGTAAAAAGATTATTAGAATATATCCATAGAACAGAAAATGGAAAACTAGCTTTATTGCTTACTGAAAATTTACATAAAATAAGAATTCATACTAAACTTTTTTTAACAAACAATGCTACAATTGTTCATCAACTGTGTGATCTAATATTAATTCAGTTCAAGCATTCATTAAGAGATAAGGTTTATTACGATGTTCTAAAACTACTAAACTATTGTGAAGGGAGTTTGGGGAAGTTTAACATTGATTTAGTGGTTGGGCGAAGAATAGATGAGCTGGAAGGAAACATTTACGAATGCCTTAATTTAAAATTAACTATAGAGCTTCTTCATACATATCTAGTTTTTGACAATAAGAAAGAGTTGATGCAACTCTTTTTGGATATGAGAGTTGATTGGGAAAAACTTGACGAACAAGTTAATGAAAAAACTTTAGAAAAATTACTTTGGTATGGTTTTATATTAGATATGGACGAAGCTATTCAAAATCAAGTAACAAAATATAATAGATTAATAAAGAGTAATCGTTGGGCTATAAAATTCTATCGTTATGTTACGAAAGTTTTATCGGAAACAGGTAGTATGGATAAAGATAAACTGTTACTCCTTGTTAATCGTTTTAAAAAGATTAATGGTTATTCTATTATTGAAAAAGTAATTATTATAGAGCATATACTAAAAAAAATAAAAGCAAAGCAAGTGACAACTGAAGTAGAAAGACTAGTATCGTATAATCTTCCTCCCGGGGATAACCTAAGTGATATAAACCAAGAGATAATAATTAATTTAGCAGTCTATGAAAATAAAGAAATGATAAAAATAAAAGAAATAATCCAAGTGGAAGCTTTAAGTCATCCCAAGAGAGAAGAAATATATGTCAACAGACAAGTATTAAGAACAATCATAGAAAAAAATCAACCTGGTTATATACATGTAAAAGAAGACAAGAAAAACAGTCCTAAAGAGAGTATTGAAAGTAAAAGTGAATGGTTCAAGTGGCCTTCGACAGAGGTAATTGGCAATGCTGATGATTCAAATGACGCTATTGGGTTAAACGAGAAAAGTGAATTACGGAAAAGAGGATATCAAATAACAGGAACCACCAGGGAGCAAAGGTGGAAGGTATTACAACGTACAGTTCCTGAAATTGGGTTAAAAAAGGTAGCGTACACAATCGCTGGTAACATTAAATTAAGAAAAGGGCAGAAGGATGGAGTAGAAAAATTCAGTTACGCTATATCAGAGTGGGAGCATGACTTAGCAAAGCATAAAAGGAAGTATTATAAAAAGGATTTTAACTGGCCAAAACATAGTTCAAGATAAAGCTACTTTGAGAACTCTTATTACTTCGAAAAAAGAAAAATTGAATTGTTGAAAAATATGAGTTATATGTCGGGTTAAAATAATCTTTTAAATGAGGTGTAAGTATGCCCATTGAAGTTGGGATATGGAAAGTAAACAGCGGTATAAAAAAGGTTTCATTTTCACCTATTGAGTCAGAGAAAAAATTAGAAGATATTTTGGCAAAGGATATCACTATACTGTCAGAAGACTTATTATTAGTAGGAAGACAAATACAAACGGACTACGGTAAGTTTATTGATATGCTTGCAATAAATCAGGACGGTAACCTGGTTATAATAGAGTTGAAGAAAAGTAGGACACCTAGAGATGTGGTAGCTCAAGCAATAGATTATGCCTCTTGGGTACAAAATCTTTCATATGATCAAATATTAAATATATTTGAAGAAAAAAATAATGCTCCATTAGAAGAGGCATTTGCTGAGAAATTTGAGAGCGGTTTACCTGATAAAATAAATGATACCCACCAAATAATGATTGTATCGGCTCAATTAGATAGTGAGACAGAAAGAATAATCAACTATTTATCTAATAATTTTGATGTTCCAATTAATGCTGTGTTTTTTAGGTATTTTGAAGAAGAGGGACAACAATTTATTACGAGAAGTTGGTTACTGGATCCGAATATAGTTGATGAAAAATCAAGTAATCCAAAAGTGGATAATAAAAAAGAAAAATGGAACAAACAAGATTTTGTAGTTAATTTTGAGGAGAATAATTCAAGAAATTGGGAAGACGCGGTTTAGTATGGTTTTATTGCTGCTGGCGGTGGGAACTGGTATAGCAAGACTTTAAAGCGACTATTTGTTGGTGCTAGAATCTTTTGTATGATCCCTAAGAGCGGTTATGTTGGAATCGGAAAGGTTGCTGATTTGAGTGTAAAAGCTCCTAATATGCTTCATGATGTTGATGATCCTGAAAAATGCGAATATATTGTTAAAGTAGAATGGGTTAAGACTGTCCCAAAGGAAGATGCTTATTGGATAAAGGGCTTGAAGGCTAACCAGAATAGTGCTTACAAATTGAGAAGCCAATACACCATTGATAAAGTATCTGAGTTCTTTGGCCTTGATATTGATAAGTAAAATAAAGAGATTATCCTAGAGAAGGATTGCTTCTTTCTTAACCTGCCTCAAATTTTCTACAGGATATATATATTATCATTAGGAAAATTGGAATTTGAAAGAATGGTTGGTATAAATTGTGAGTTTAAAAAAGATAGGTGAAAAACGAATAGTTTGCTTATGGAAAAGTCAGTAATTGGTAATCGATATTTTCGTAGATAGAGGAATATAATAGTTAAATACAGAATAATAAGTCAACCCTGTATACCGGCAGTTAATCGTTATAAAAAAGGACGCTTTTGGAGCGCCCTAAAGAAAAAAATTTATCTATCAATATTAAAGATGTCCAACTGAGTCGCTTCATCTTCCTTGTTATAAAAAACAGATGAAATAAAGTGAGTGTCGTTTAAGTATTTAATTTTTTTTAGACTAACTGCCTTTTTTAACCATATGTTCATTTGGTTTTGTTCAACCTGATATAGCTCGGCTAATTCCTTCTCTGTTTTGGGTTTTACTAGCGATTCCTCAATTATTGGCCAAACTGTAAAAAATATATCTTTACTTGTAAGTTTAGATAAGTTGTTAATTGTATTATCTTCTGTAGCACTAAGTTTGTTTTTTAAAATGTGTTCCAATGAAACATTCTCACTCGTCAATTCACTCTCGGTGATTGCAATAACCCCACGTTTAATTAACTCTTGATTGCCCACTGGAACAGCGTCTCCAGTTCTAACAAAAGCTGGAACCCACCCAGACTTCAAATTTTCAATAGCGCCTTTCCAAGTGCCACCTTTATTAAAGTCAGATGAAGAAATTAAAGTGTACTTTGACAGTCCGTAAATGTGCTTATTACGTCCTAAGGCATTGTAAGATGTAAACCTTGAGTTAGGGTGAAATGCGGATAATAACAGTAAATTCCCACTTATTACAGCATCTCTAATCTCTCTATTCTGAATAGTTTTAGAAAGACTATCGGACAAAACAGCAATAACTTTTCCATGTGATTGAAGAGCTGTTTCCTGTGCAATCATGTCAACGCCTCTGGATCCACCGGAAATAACAGTCAGGTTTTCCTCCGCACACTTTTTAGCTAATTTTGAAGTGAAAATCTGTCCTGGTTCATCAACATCCCTTGAACCTACAATCCCAATTCCATCTGTTCCAACTAAACTAATATCCCCAGAACCGTACAAAATTGTTGGAGAATCGGCCTTTAATCTTTTTTTATATTTGGTTGGATAATTAGATTCCGCCCGTGTGGTTACCCAAATCCCCATATTACTGAGCTTCTCGAGTTCCATAGTTAAGCTGGTTGTACGGTTCAGTAAATAAGAAATGCGATTAGCAGTCTCTTCTGGCAGATATAGATAATCCCTTATTTCGCCAGCAGTTAATTTAAATAATGCAGAAGGTCTCTCTAATCCCGATTTTATTATTCTTTGTGTTAAATTTAACCATTCCTTCTGAGAAAAGGGTTTATATTTCTCATGACTTTTGTTGGATGTATTTTCACCTTTCAGACCAAGTGCTGAACAGAGTAACAATATAGCATAACTATCCTCAGTTATATGTTTGTTCATTCAGATTCTCCTCTTGCTGGTGTCGCAGAAAGTGCAAATGGAATAACATCTCCACTTCCCGCCCTTTTTAATAGGACTCCGCAAATAGTAAAAGTCCAACCTGAATTCATTATATCATCTATAAGTAGAACGGTGCCAGGTGGACAAGGGGTGGTAATGGTAAAAGCGTCTATAATATTTCCTGCTTGTTGAAAGGAATTCCTCATGTATTTTTGTTCTTTGGTATCTTTAACTTTTGCTATTAACGAATAATAGGGCAAGTTTAATTGTTGAGCAACTCTTTTTGCAAAATCAGGAACTAGATTTGGATTTCTAAGTGAGGGCACTGCAGTAACCCATACTGGCGGATTTTGCATATGCCAATTGTTTTTGATAAAATCCACGGCATAATTGACTAATTTATCTTCAAAGTTTCCCTTTACATAACGATTTTCTTTAACGATATTTCCCAAGCCTGCTGCACCATACAAACAAAGGGCTCTACCTTCCAGGGTTCGTTCAGCAGTAGGTATTCTTCCACGCTCGCCCCCGACCCCATTTGCTGGCCAAACTTCTCTTGGTGTAATAATCATAGGTTGATTATAAAGAAAATCGTTTGCAAGCCTTAAAAGATCTTCATTTACTTGATCAGAATATATTTTTCTTTGTTGGCAATTTTCACACTTACCACAATCATTTAAAAAGCTATCATTAAGCTCGTGGGAAATAAATTTCATGAGACATTCATTTGTCATGGCATAATCAGTGACTTTTAGCAATTCATTCATTTTAATTTGTTTTGTTAACTCACCTTTTAACAATTTGTTTTGGACAGGATTTAGTGATCTATAATATTTGGAACCGTTTTTAAAAATTAATTCATCTATTTCTAATAGTGTTATACATTGTTTTACTTGTGAATTAGAATAGTTAACACTCGCCAAAATATTATTAACTGTTAAGCCACTGGAATTACTTATGATATTAAGAATATCTTCCAAAATTCTTTGTTCAGGTAATCCACTCTTTATGAACTCTTCATGGAGTGTATTATCCTCTTCATCATAAATTAGAATTATCTCAGCGTTGCTAATAGATCGTCCCGCCCTTCCGATTTGCTGATAGTAAGAGACAAGTGACCTAGGTCCTTGATAATGAATAACAAAACCTAAATCAGGTTTATCAAAACCCATACCTAATGCATCGGTTGCAATAAGGGCTTTTACATTGTTGTTCAAAAGGAGCTTTTCTAAAGCTTCCCTATCCCCGGCTCTACTATGATATGGCTTAACATTAATACCATTACTGACTAACCACTTAGCCACTCGCTCGCACTCAGCAATGGTATTACAATAAACGATACCAGTACCGGTAAGCATAGGAAGGTTTTGAGCTAACCAAGCTAGCCGTTGAGAGTAATCCGGAATCAATAGTCGGGATAATCTCAAGGATTCTCTATCTAATCGACCACGTAGTATTTTCATATCTTTCCCAATTTGTTCTCTAATATCCGATACAACTCTATCATTAGCTGTTGCTGTTGTTGCCAAAATCGGAACGTTCAGATGACTTAAGCTCTTCACTATTCTAATAATCCTTCTGTAATCTGGCCTAAAATCATGTCCCCAATCTGATATACAATGTGCTTCATCAACAACAAAACAGCCTATTCCACCATTATTATCTATTATTGGCAGAGTGTTTTCTCGGAAGAACTTATTCGATAGTCTTTCAGGAGAAATTATTAGTATATCTATCCTATTATTAAATAACTCCTGGTTAATTTCGACCCAATCTTGTTCATTATTGCTATTAATTGTAACAGCATTAATACCAATTCCTTTTGCCGATTCAATTTGATTTCTCATTAGTGATAGTAAAGGACTAATTAAGATGGAGGGACCAGCTCCTTGGCTTCTTAGCAGTTTTGTTGCAATAAAATAAACCATGCTTTTTCCCCAACCGGTTTTTTGTACTACTAGTGTTTTTTCTCTTTGAATTACGGAGTTAATAGCTTCCCATTGGCCCTCTTTAAATGAAGCATGATTACCAACCATAGTCCTTAATAAGTTTAAGGCTGTTGTTTGCATGTTGCTTCCCCCTCAAAAATTATCATACAATGAGTAAATACTACCATTTTTGACCCTTTTTTACAGCAATATTGGAAGAATATTACTCTAAACTTTATTTGATCATACGTACATGTGGATAAAATTAGCCTTTTTTTAGTTTCAAGGCAAGCGACTTTGGGAGCGGTATGGAGGAATTCGAAACGGCAGCAGAGGAAATACGGAACGGGCACCCGTTTAACAAAAGAAGAAGTCGAACATTTAGCGGCTTCTTTCCGTTTTATAAAGAGTGAATTCCGTTATATCACTTTTCTAAATAAAAATGGAAGTTGCCTTTTCATCAATGAATATGAATTGTTACATCTGACTGGCAGGTTACGTTATGTTTTTCTCCACTTCACTCCATCGGAACCGAGGGCGTTTTTGCAGTGTTGCAGCTCTGACCCATTCGAGATTTAACTCTATCGTTAATACAACCTTTTAACAAATATGATGCAACATTTAATTAAGAGTACTTGGAATTAAATATTTTGTCTTTTTACATAATTTTTTTGTAAAAATTTGGGTTAGTTTGTTATAATATGTTAATATTGAAGGCTTGTACTATTGGGGGAAGAATAATGGGCCAGGTTAATATTTACAAGATTGCAGAAAATAAACGGGTTGACCTTGTACGAGAGCTTTCAGAAAAACTCGATGAAATAGGGACAATTCGGATTGAAAGGGAAATGACAGACAATAATCCGGATGAGTTAAATGAAGAAACATTGGATATTAGTGAAGGCGTAGGTCACAAAACGGGAGGATCTGAAATTGTTAAAGAAATTTTTAACTTAACTTTATACATATCTTCACCTCAAGAACAAAAAGAAATTAGTTGGAATTGGTTACTCAATGAATTTAATCAAGAAATAAAAACTACAATACCAAATCCAAAAGCAGTTTTATCAGTCCGGCATATGGATGACTTTTATTGTGTTACCTTTGGTTTTGCATATTTTTTAGTTGATAAATATTGCGATAGAAACTTTGCCTTTAATTTTGCGCGAAAATTAAAGTACAAAGAAGTTAAAACAACAGCGTTGACGACACCTAATTCCCAAAAGAACAAATCAATAAATACTTATGTTAACTACAATAACTTTGAATTTGATAGTGGTGAGTCATTTACTAAAATTAAAGCAAAAGTAGAACTTGCTGAAAACTTTTCAATATTTAAAGAAAGTATTGAGGTTGGTAATTCTATTAAATTTAACATTGGACAAAACTCCTCAGAAAATATTGTGAATTTAATAATGTTTATTGAAGATGTGATGTTAAATCGTCCGGATCAAGTTAAAATACCTGTTTTCAGTAAAGTAGTTGAGGATGATTTAATTGATAAACTTAATAAAAAACTTCAAGAGGCAATCAAGGAAGAAATCTATATAGTTAACTTTTCTGAAATTGACATAATTGGGACCAATGAAACATTCAATCATAATGATAGTACTTATAGAATTTCTTTTAAAAATAAACAAAAAATGATTGAATCGCTTACCCAAGAAGAACTTCAAAAATTTGCTGATGAAAACGAGTTTAATTTAAATGAAAATATCCTTGATATTAAGGTAGTCAGTTTCCAAAATGGAGATTCAGTAAGAACAGATAAAATAAAGGATTTAATTGATTATACTGATGATGAAGAAAGGTGTCTTTTATCGAAAGGCCAGTGGTTTAAATTTAATGATGATTATCTGAATTACTTGGCAGATTCAATTAATGAGATTGAGACCATTTACGACCCGGAGTATGATTTTGACAAAGATAAGCACAAAAAATTTATTGATAATAAATTTACTTTGGAAAAAGGTGAAGAAATATACCAGGGTTTAACGGAGAAAGAAATAAAGAAAAAACTGAAAAATAAATACTATAGTGAAAAGTACTACAATATAAATTTGCAGGAGAAGTTTGGTTTTACAAATTATGATCGTGATTTTACAAGAGTCGGTACCGCCACGGTAGAAGAAATGGACCTGTATAAGGATGGAACAATCTTTGCTGTAAAGATTGGAAATTCATCTGGAAAGCTGAGTTATGTAGTTGACCAATCCATACAGACATTAAAAATATATAGACACAAAATGTCTGATAATGAACTGGAAATCAAAGATATTGGGTTATGGATTATTCTTGACAGAAGAACTAAACTACCATTAATTGCGGGTAAGCCAGATATAAATCATCTAGATATGCTAATTTTAAAAAATAAAATTGATCAGTGGAAAAAAGAGGTAAGGCTTTTGGGTTATAGGCCAGTTATTCGGATTAATTATGTAAAATAGGCATATTTATTACCAATAAACTCACTAGCATACTGTGTTCTACATAAACCCAAATCTGGTAATAAATGATTAAGTTAGGCTTGGTTGTTAAGAACCTTTTAGTATTTTCCGGGGAAGTGTACAATAAGTAAAAAAATCAAATTAAATAGAATTTCAGAAGCCCATTTTTTTATTAATGGTCTTCTTTTATTTTCATTTAGAGTTTGTCTTAGGAAGGAATTAACAATTTACTGTCGAAAGACTATTTTATTATATTGGTGGGTCTTACACTGGCGATTAATAACTATTTCCCTAACTTCTTAGAATAATTAGTTCCGATATTTGGTTTATGCCTAGAGGGTACGAGGGGACAAGTACCTTGTCCTACCTTTTAAAGGAAAAGGTGTCATGAAGTTATCGAAACTGGGACAGAAAACCAGTCCTTCACAAAAATTCTGCAGGCAACTAAAAAAGCAACAGACTTCGGATATTAAAGTCGTCCTTGATGATACTTTGGTCGAAAAACTTGCACCAAGTATAGATAAGGATTTAGCTGTGCTTAAACGCAGAAGTGTCGCTTATTTGCATTTTCCATAAAATGTCTATTGATTTCCGTGTATAATATATCTAATGAAAAGACCGAGGAGATAGTTTAAATGTCTGAAGATAAAATGATATATAACTCAAATGAAATCGAAGTAATTGTTGTCTCTAACCCTATAGGCGGTGAGCTTTCTTTGGAAAAAGTAACTGATGATAAATTGGAAACAAAGAAAAAATACAAGGAGGTCTTTGTATCAGACTTGTCATTGATGACGGGTAACGTTTCACAGACGGCATTGCAAGTTGCTAATCAAGGATTGACTTTAGCTCAAATTGCAAAACAAGCACCTAATGGCTTGTTTACTGCAACTGCAAGTCCCGCCAACTTGTCTAAATTTGCAAATGGAACTACATCAACAATGGTGCGAGACGCGTCGGGACGTTTAGTCGAGCACGCTGGTTTTGCTGACGTTGGTTTAAGTGCTTCAGTGAATCCAGCAATTATTCTTTCAGCAGGAATGCAAGTGATGTCAGCTGTTTCAGGGACATATTATTTGCATAAAATTAATGCTCAAATTACAGATATGGATGCAAAATTAGAAGAACTTTTAAATATTCATCATGATACAAACATTGGGCGTTTGATTGCAGCAAGAAAGGGTTTGTCTGAAATTGCAAATAGAGAAATTGTTGATACTACTGATTTATCTGCTATTAGGAACTATAAAAAAACTGCAGATGAAATTCATGAAGAATATACGTATCGGTTGAAAAGACAAGAAAGGGAATTGAACTTGGAAATTGATTCAAAAGTTGAGGAAAAGAAACTTAGGGATATTAATTTCACAATGACCATTGCTTTTGAGGCTAATAAATTATCTATGTTTGCAGAACTAATTGAGATTGGAACGAGAATGAAGATTGGTGGTCAAATAGAAATTATTAATGGACTAACAAGGCAATTAAAACAAAATTATGCTAATAGTTTTTATCATAATATTGACATAGAAGTTGAGAAAATCTATTCAATGAGACAGCGGTGGAGTAGTAACGAATTGGTTGATAAAAAGAAAAAATTTGAAAAATCATTAGATAAATTAACTGATATTCATATTTTTAATGGTTGGGGCATTCTACCTGAAATTGTCATCAAGACAGGTATTGCTTTTAAATCTAAAAGCGATGTTAATAAAGCAAAAGAAAAAGTTTTGTTAGAAAACAAAAACTTGAGCACAGTAAAAAAAGGTATGAAACAAAACAAGGAGAGCGATGGAATTGATAATATTATTGATGAAGTCGTTGAACTACCATATAAAGAAACAGAAATTCTGTATATTCCTACCCAAAATAACAAACAACGAGTATTTGTGCCAATTGAAGATGAGTAGAAAAATGATTTATGAATACGCTGTTTAAGCCTTCAAGATTATCTTGTTGGCTTTTTTGTTAGGCTGCTTTCTCGTCAATCAATCTCAAATGTATCAATCACCAGCTGTGTATTCAAAATGACAGGTACTTCGGTAAAGCGTAATCCAAAATGTTTAAAGGGTAGGGAAGTTTGTCTTTTTCTTTTAAAGTAGTCATCTCAGATAAAGGACAGTGGGTACTTCAAAAAGGTAAACACTACTACACCAATATGTCTGCGATCACCATTCAAGCCATGTGGAGTGTGTGAACAACGCCAACAGATTATCTATTTAATTTTGATAACATTTTGCTAACGCAATCCCATAAAAAACGGTAAATCCCCGTTAAAGATGTTACAGTCAACAATATCCAAAACGTTGATTTACCGCAATTTTTGCACCTCTCGTTAACGATAATACACACTCAAAGCTTACGGGCGGCTTGATGTGATAACTGCTGAATCCCTTGGTATATAAGGGTTTTAAAGAAACTTACAAACAAAATGCTAACAAAATCTAAATTAAAGAGGCTTTTCATTAGTTAACTAAACTTTTGGGATGTCTCTTTTTTTCTTTTCTACAATTTAAGTTGTGGTAAAATTTGTATATGAGCTGAGTTTTAAAATTGGGAAGGGAAATATTATGCAAAAACTAAAAGGCAATGCAGATGCGGATAAACTTTTTAATCTACTTTTATCGAGAGTATGTGTGAATGTTAATAATTTTAGAAAAAAGTTTACAATTGCTGAAATTGGAGAAATTATTCCAAAGAAAGATTCTGGAATACAAAAATATGAATCTTACAACTATGCAATGACAAGTATGTTTAGTGGACAAAACGGTAGAGATTATTTTATTTTTAATAATTCTAAGTTAAAAGATAAGTTTACATATTTAGCTAATGATGCAACTCGAAATAATCGTGCATGGAAAAATCTTCACGGAAATGAAAAGGTATGGATTAATCCTTTCTATTTACAGGTTTTTTTTCCGTATTTAACTGTTGATTCTATACGCATCTTACCGATGTCTGACAGTGATCCTGAATACTGAGGAGGAGGATGAGGATGAGTAAATACGATATTTTGACAAAATACATACCTATAATCCAGGCGGATAGCATTGGTGAATGGGTTGTTGATAAAGAGAACGATGGGACACCGGAGTATCCAATTCATATGCCTTTTGTGAGTTATTCCGAAATGGTACATAAATTCATCAATGATGTTTACACCTTTGAAGAAAGTAATAAAGATATGGAACTTACCCGCTATGGAGATATTCTCAAGGATAACGGCCTTGAATGGGGTACAGAATCTATGAAGAATGCTGACGTTTCAAATTTGAATGCACAGTGTGTGCTTTCGCTTATTATGGGTGCTGTTAGAGCTGAGCGCTTTTGCGATGGTGCATTATTAGATTTCTTTAAGAATGGATGCATGTTGAAGTGGCTTGAAAGATTAAACAGCATTGAGTAAAGGGGGTTCGACTTTGGATATAAACAAAATGAAAGCTTTATCATATGATGGGCTGCGTTCTTTATACAGAGGATTCTTACATAGCCAGAACATTTCAAAACTAACAATAAATACTGCTTACACAGACACCTTCTACCTTTGGAGAAAAGGGAGCAAAGACCTGTTCTGGAATGCAGTGACTGCCACTGATTTCGAGAATGAGGCGAAGAACTTATTAATAAAGGCTCTTTCTGAGAACTCGACCGGTAATGTTAAAACACTTGTTAATAGTTACTTGTCTCATCTAAGAAGGTTCCGTTTATTCTTAGCTTCTGATGGAGCTGCCGAACCATCAACGCTCATGCAGGAAAATGCTGCTAATCGTACAAATACTCGTAAGAAGAAAATGGACGTTGATGTTCCTAATCCATCAATCGAGCAGGTTGAGATGTATCTTACAAAGTGGGACGGCCTTGAGAACTACCACCTGCAGGAGGATGCACTTAATAAACTGTTCTTTGAGCTATGCCCGAAGAATACTGACATTATCGATGTTCTTTTGAAGGCATCAACGCTTAACGACTTTTATAGTACGAATATTTTCTCAATCTATCCGGTGGCTAAGCGCATATGTGCTCTGGATATTGATTCAAGACTTAAAGCTGGTGATGTTACCCTAGTTCGAGATATCCAGTATGTAACTATCGGTGATGCAGAGAAGAATTTTTACTCTTTTGCCACAAAGTATTGTAGCCATCACAATCCACTTGATTATCCGATTTATGACAGCTACGTCGATGAGGTGCTTCGCTATTTTAGGAATCGTGATAGTTTCTCGGATTTCCAAGATGACGATTTGAAGGCCTATATTAAATTCAAAGGTATACTGATTGATTTCCGTGCCTTTTATGGCTTGGATAAATATAACCTGAAGCAAATTGACCAGTATGTTTGGCTACTTGGGAAGGATTACTTCCCAAAGAACTACGGAAAGAAAAAAAGAGGAGATAAATAGTTATGAAGATTCATTATTTCCAGAGATACCATGAGAAAGAAAATGTTTCTACAGCAAATACGATGTTGCTATTGTCTCGGCTTTATTCATATTCTTCAGATAAGTTCTTTCGCTTTTTGAAATCCGAGTTCTTTTCTGACTCCTTTGAACCAGAGATAGTTTTTAATTTACAGGAAAAAAGTGTCGAAAGTATTCCGGATGCTACTATCACACAGGAGAGCTTCAAAATTGTTGTTGAGACGAAAATGTCTGACTGGTTTTATACAGATCAGTTGCTGCGCCATTTGAAGTCTTTCAGTGATGAAAAATATAAAGTTATGATAACTTTAGCACCTGAGTTGATGAAATCAGAAAAGAAAATAGAGTTCGAAGAGCATTTGAAGGCATATAACGCCACACAGACATATCCGGTAATGCACGTTAATACTACCTTCGAAGAGATCATTGATGCGATACGAGATGTTATTGATGACAGAGATTATGAAATGCAAGAGGTTCTGGACGATTACCTGAATTACTGCTATAACGACAAGTTAATTATTGTTTCAGATTCGTGGAAGCGTATGAGAGTCCAACTGGCAGGTACCACATTTAATTTTAATGTTAGTGAAAATCTTTACTATGACAATATTGAACGTGGATTTAGTGCACATGACTATCTTGGGCTGTATAAAGAAAAAAGTGTGAGGGCTGTTGGAAAAATCTCTGCAATCATTACAGCAGTTACTACGGAAGATGGCATTGAGTATAAAGCTGAACTTGGAGAACTTTCAGACGATAGGAAGCAGCAAATCTGCAAGGCCATTGAAGATGGGAGAAATTATGGATATGTGCTGTCTGCAAATAGATATTTCTTTGTTGATAAATTCTATGAAACAGACTTTAAGAAGATAACACCTAGAGCACCAATGGGTACACGAGTTTTTGATTTGTCCCAGATTCTTGAGACCGAGCAGTTACCTGAAACACCGGAAATTGCTGAACTTCTTAAGTCTAAGACATGGGGTTAAATACGGGAGGAATGAATATGTATTTGGGGTCATTGGAAGAACGCCGAGCTAGAAGCAATGAAATAAAACTTGTAACGGCTGCTTTGTATGAAGCAAAAGTTAAGGATGAAGAAATCCTGCGGGTATTGATGAAGGTATGTGATGCAGATAGAGAGGAAGCAACTAATGCGTTTCGTCATGAAAAGTTCATGTTGTACCCATGTAGAGAATTGTATAAATACATGATTCTAGAAAAAGGTTTCGAAGAACATGATGCTGATGTTTTTATACACAACAAAGCTAAACGTGCATTAGCTGACAACAGGGAGCTAAGCAAATTATCACCAGCTAAATTGTTTGACGCTATTAATAAGAGTATTTGATTACTTTGTTTAAGGTGGTGATGATGTGAAGTATAAATTTAAAAAGTGTGCTCTATGTGGTGCAGAGACTAACTTGGAGTTGAGCCACATCGTTCCAAAAATGGTTATGCGGACGCTTAAAAAAACCGCCGCAGGTAACATCAGGAATTCTGAAAATCCGAATATCCCTGCCCAGGATAGCGAAAAGCATTATATGCTCTGCGGGAGCTGCGAGGATTTATTCAGTGAAAAAGAGACGTACTTTGCAAACACTCTCTTTCATCCATATATAAAAAAGGAAAAGACGAAATTTGATTATGACAGCAAGCTTTTTTATTTCCTCACATCCTTGAGCTGGAGAAGCCTTTACTTAGATCTGATCGACTTCGTAGAAAACCATGTGGTCGGCATTGATGCCTTGGAACACTTAATATCTTGTGAAAAGATTATGAAAGACTACTTACTTAACAGCCGAAACGATATCGAAGCCATCGAGCATCACATATTTTTCTTTGATGAGATAAGGGAAATCACAGGTAATACTGAGATGGCTGAGTTAAGACCACATGGAACATTCCACAGGGGCATAATCAGCTATACCTTTTGCTTCGAGGATGATGGCACATATGGAACTATCACGAATATGATGGGTATCGTACTCATTACCCTCTATAAAAAAGGCAACCGGGAAAAATGGGAAAGAACACAAATTCTAAACGGTATTGGCAGTATAGAAGCAAAAGACCAGCTAATAACCAGTGTAGTCGGAAACGAATTCATGAACATCCTAAAAACAACTCAGTCTGCCTCGAATTCCATAAGTGAAAAACAAATGGGAAAAATCGTTGAGAACCTAAAAAATAAGGCAGACAAAATCAAAGACTATCCGGTATTCCAAGATTGGCTGAGCGACCGTGAATTGCATAACAAATAAGGTTTAACGTTGATATGTTCCCGTCTACCGATAACTAACAAAACGCAGTGGATTTGTTTCCGAGAACGGACAAACTCAAATGACATTCTTTCTGTCCTCTCGAGCCATGTGGAGTGTGTGGACATTGGTGATGATTTCTGTTTTTAATTGCTAACATTTTGCTAACGCCATCCCATAAAAAACGGTAAATCACCGTTAAAGATGTACAGTAAGTAATATCTAAAACGCTGATTTACCGCGTTTCTTGCACATGTCGTTAACGATATTACACTCTCAAAGCTTACGGGCGGCATGATGTAATAGCCCCCTCAAACCCTTGGTATGACTGGATTTTTAAGTAAGATGAGAGTGGTTTGCTAACATAGAGGAAATTAACGGAGGCTTCTCATGAGTTCAGCGAACTTTTGAGAGGCTTCTTTTTTCATCTCTTGCGTGACGTGGAGGTACACATTTTTGGTAATTTGATCATCGGTATGACCAAGGCGGTCCATGATTTGTTCAGGTGAGACACCTGCCTCGGCAAGAAGTGACGTGTGAGTGTGTCTTAAACTATGCGGTGTTAAAGCTTCGTTTAGACCGGCTATTCTAAGTAGCCTTTTCATTCGACCTCGTACGTTTTTAATCACAATAGGATAACCAAAATGCCGTTCCATTTTGGCAAAGATAAAATCTTTGTTATGGTAAGCATCTCCTAATTGCTCGATGACTTCATCTGTACTTGAAGGGAAGAACGGGAGGCAATATCGGGTCAAATCAAGAATCGGGAAGAGTACCGCTGGTACGCCAATCCTCGTTCTTTTTTTATTGATCAAACGTTTGATTAACAACAGAAAAAGTCAATCAAACGTTTGTGTAAATAAGGATAAAGCACGATACATCAACGATTATAAGCGGAAGAGAATAGCGGGGGAAGGCATATAGGCGAATATGATGGGCGGGAACTATTACTTCGACAAATATTTCCTTCTCCCTTCCTCTAAAGTGTAGCAATTGTAATATAATGGTTATAAAGTATCGAATTTTTTAAAATGTCATAGAAATAGGCTGAAAGGTTATGGAGTCAAAAGTGAGAATTTGGGTAAGTGAAAAAGGTATTAATGGTGAAAGAGAGTTTCGTAGATATCCTATTGAGGGCTTAAAGACTGCAAGAGTAGCCTTGCATATTTGATTTCAGAGCTGGAGCGGGTAAAAGAGTTATATCCCAATATGTTCGGATTAGAGGTATGGGATGAAGAGAAGGAAAATTGGTTTAAATGGGAGGATGAAGTCGGGAAAGAAATTAGAGATTATATTTTATAGAAAACGGTGATGTTGAATGAAGCAACTTTTGAAAGACCAGGTTTTTTTCAAATTAGATGAATTAATGACTCGAAAAGTAATTAAAGCTCAAATTAGCAGATTCGATAACTCTCCCTATTGGTATAAAGTATCTTACAAACCGTTTATTGGAAAATTCGATGAAACAAGGGGAAATTCAAGTATTGATGCTTGGGCTGAACGAGTAGCATGCATATATTCATGGCTTCCCAAAATCCCTCTAAAATCCTTTAAGTTAGAACAAAATTTTTTACAAGAAACACTTAATATATTGACCGAATTAGAATCTATTTATTACGATGCAGAATTAGAAACAATCGGTACTACATCATACCATGGGTATAAATATCATGGGGAAACTATTTTCCCATCATATAAAGGATATTATGACACTTCAATTAGGGAATTTTTACAGCCTTCAGGTTTTTTATTACATCAAGAACCAAATTTGGACACCCAGCTTTCATCCACCACTAAACTTCTTCATTTTATGTGTCCAAATTTATTCCCAATTTTTGATACTAAAGTATGCAAACAACTATTTAATACAACACGAAAGACATTTGAAAGATATCATGCTTATGTGTTCGGGCTTCAGAAGTTTCTTCAAGAGGGAGAATCGGCTCCATACATAAATACTATTGCAAATCAAATGGACTTATCGCCTTTATATATCATTGACTTTGTTATTTTTAATATGAATGATCAATGAATCTATTAATATAGTAACAAAGCAAAATTAATAGGACAGGGTTAAACAAGGAAACCAAAACAATTAAATAAAAAAAATTAGGTGATGTCATGAGCATAGTGGAATTTATTAAAAAATATTGCAGTTACAGCTACAGAGGCTATGTACAGGAAATTTTTGAAATGAAAGAAGGATTAGAAGACGGTATTCCTATTCCAGAAGGTTTCGAACTACTTACAGACATTTGCAGATTTCCCAATTATGCGATATTTGTTAATAAGGAAGAAGAGGCAATACTTCTTTGTGAAGATTATAAATATAGCCTTTCTATCTACGATAATTCAGTCGTATGGGAGGAAACTATTAAAGAAATGAGAGAATACTTTAATGGTCGATATGTAATCCAATGGTTTAGCCTTGTTACTATTGATGCTGTTGATGATTTGGATTTATTTTATGAAGGAGGAAACTTTTTGGGTGGTAGTAAAGGGTTTTATTATACTAATCGATTTGGAAATGTGTTTGCAGAATATGAATATTCATTAGAAGATATAAGAAAAATAAATCGGGACCTTCAAATAGATAAAACACCATGGTATTTAATTGTTGAAGCAGGATCAGAAAATGATGTTGAAGATTGGATTGAACAAATCCAGAATCCACTTTTTTCGTCTGGTGATATAGAAAAAGTGCGTTCCTATTTGTATGCAAACCGAAAAAAAGAATAAAAGAAAAATAATAAGACTCTCCCTAACCAGTGAGAATAAAAATATTCCAAAAAATGTGCGAGAAATGTCCGAAAAAACAGGTTCTTTTCTTGCGAAAGTGTGACACTCTTCTTAATTTTGTTCAAATATTTATATATAGGAAGATAAATTAACCAATAATATTCAGGTGATTATATGGAAAATAAAATGACTGTACATTGGTATGAAATTTCAGATATTGTTGAAGAAATGTTGTGGGGAATTGGGTGGTCAAATGATACTAAGTTGCTATGGGCTGAAAAAGCGTGGAAGGGTATAGTAAAGCAAGATCTCGCAAATTATTGTAATGATCTTGATAGGCATATGGTTTATATTCGTTTGTTTACAATTGTAGTTATATTAGGTGAATTCCATTCTAAAACAATGGAACAAGCATTTTATCCAAACTTTAATGATTGGATGGAAGAGTTTGAACTTAGTCCGATTCGTATTGGACAGTTGGTGGGAGACAAGTTTGGTTTAGAGGAATACGACAATTGCAATTTAATAGAATCTGCTTTTTCTGTATTAGTAGAACGAGCAAAGAATGAAGTATTAAAATCACTTTGCAAAGAATTTGCAGGTATTAACTCATTATTTGTGGGTCTTTGGCTGACATATGAGAATTTTAAAGAAGACATTAATGATGAAGATGATGAATTTGAAGAGGAAGGTGGTAATAAAGAAAACAATTTGAATTTGATAACGTATGAGAAATTAATAAATGAAAATATAGAAGATGTTTTAAATTACGATACATCATTTACTAAGTTAGAAGCATATTCATGGTTACTTGAATTGAAATAGGGAATCAATTATGGGACTATGCAAGATTTGAAAAAAGGGTGATTTAGTGTCTATTTACAAAAATATTTTTCACTATTATCGTGGGCAAACGAAAAAAGGATTAGAGGAACTAAAACAACTTCAGCTTGAAAATAACACCACCAAGGCATTCCTAAATGTATTACAAAGTTCATCTCCCACCTTAACAAAAAAATTCATCTCCCACCTTAACAAAAAAATTCATCTCCTGGTTAGGTTTAGTCGGAAATGAAAATGATGCATTTGAATATATGTATCAAGTATCCACTGAACTTCATAGAAAGACAACACAGGCGGTTGTAGTTGGCATCGCAGAAACAAAAAGGCTAATAAATAATGAGCAAATGAAAAAGTATTATATCCCTGATGGAGCAATTATTTCCGAATCGGTCTCAATATTAATAGAAGCCAAGATAGGAGCAAAATCATATTTAGAAATAAATCAACTTGAAGGGCATAAAAGGAGATTTGCGATTAATCAAATAGTGAATCCAAATATCTTAATAACATGGGAAGGGGTAAGATCCTTCTTTAAGGAACAACTCCAATTTTTTAAGGAAACCAATGATGTATTAACATGCTTTCTATTAGAACAGTTTGAAGAGTTTTGTGTTATCAATTGTATAGGCGGAGAGAAGACCAATGAATATTTCTTTTTGCAGTTTGAGAGAGTAAAAGCTCAACAAATGGCAAGAAAAATTCATAATTATATATGGAATGAAGCTGGGTACAGTGATATAGAGGATGCAGAAACAAGAGATGGTATTGGTTACAAACGTCATGGGAAGCCTAAATTTTCTACTTTATCAATTCAAAGGCAAAGACACTTTATACTCCATATCGGAAAGAAAGAAGAAAGATTAGGACTAAGATATCAAGAGGAAATAGATAAAGTGATTGGTAGAGGTTTTGATAGACAAGATTATGAAAATAATAAATATTCTCATGAGGCCTACATAAGATTGGAATGGGTAGATGATTTTGAACAAATACGCCCATATATAGATATTGCATATAGATTAAGGTGAAATCCGAGGAGAGGACTATGAATAAACCAAATAAGTTTTTAAAACTTCTTTTGCCAAAAGGCAATAATACTTTGGAAAAGGAATCTTTTGAGTTCTATAAAGGAAGAGTAGGTTCATTGGCTTCTAATATACCTGACTGTGTGCTTGAAAATTGGATATACAGACACTATACATGCGTAGTTTCGGATTATTCCTTCCTGAATTTTAACAAGATGCAATTTACCAATGAAAAGTGGGCTAAAGAGGATATATACCATCTAATAAAGTCCTTTGATGATAGTTGGATCAATAATTTGGATATCAGCTTTACAAACGTAACAATAAGAGCTGGTTGCAAGATTATATGCTTAAACTTATGACCTGGCCAGTTCCTATCATAGTCCTTGAAAACAAGGAAACGTTTTATTTGAATGAAAGAAATATGAAATTGGGCATTCCATTTCACTTATTAGAAGGTCATTTAAGATTGAATTATTTTAGAGAGATATACCGTACTGAAAAAGAATCTCTTAAAGACACACATTTAATTTGGAAAGTAAACATTAAAGGTTAATTAATCAGTAGCGATAAATAAGGAGAGAAAAAAGTTGAAATTAGATTTTCTTGAATTAGCTATATTAGATGACTTCAAGCAAGCAATTAATGATCACAGTGATTTCTTGATAAAAAGATACAGTAATTTTGACGGAAAGAATAAAATCAATGTCATTTTCTCTGCAAAAGACTGGCTCCACATTGTCGTGAACGGAATGCCGAATGTGAACATTCACCATGATAATGATGATATTCAATCGATAAACGTGATGCAATTCATCTCTTTAATAGATTTGCTTTCAGAAGCTATTCAACAGATTTACAGAGTTCTTTATAACAAAAAGAACTATTTTCTTGTCAAAGATAAAAGTATCTTCCAAAAGGGAATTTCAGATGATCAATATTTTTCCCATCTGCGAGCATCATTTGCGGCCCACCCTGTAAATCTGACCAGTTTTGACGGAAGTGAATCCGAATCCAAATATTATGCTTCATGGTCATCTAAGCATGGGAAAGGTGATTTTAGTGTTTACCTATACAGCAATAAACCAGGAGAACCCAATAGGGAATTGTCAATCTCTTTCGATCTACTTATCAAATATGCTAAAAAACGTTACTTACTACTTGAAGAATATGTAAAAGAAATTAAAAGACAGGAAAAAGATCATAACAATAATTGGAGCAAGATATCTATAAAAAATGAAAACGATCCACTAACACATTTATTAATTTTGAAAGAGGAAAACCAAAAAAGATTCGGAAATTACGGCTATAAAGAGGTTATTGAGGAACTAATTGAATTGTTCGAAGCACCAATGAAATTTCCATCGGACAATGAACTTTACATTAACTTTTTGAATAAATTAAAACCCGCTATTCAAGAAATCCATCAAAATCTACAAAATATGAATAATATAGACCTTAGCATATATCCTTATCCAAGGACTTATACTGTTAAGAAATTACGAGATTTTAGATATGATTTTGAAAAATTCGGTGAACATTTTACAAATCCTTATAAACAAAACAAGGATAACCTTGTATCGTACCACTTAAATAGGCTAATAAAGGAAGGAATCCTTCCTGAATATGCATCACTCGATATGGATAAACGTGATTTAAGGCTCCTTTATTATTCTTGGCTTGAAAAACATGGTGCAAGCATCGTTACACCTGTTTATGATTATGATTTTACTAATAGGAAAGTTGAAATTACTTTTATTGATGATTTAGATGAATAAAGTAATTGGGATTATGAAAAAGTTTCTCCCGACATACACACAAGACATTCACCTACATTGGGAAGTATTACATGTTTGGGATTAGATTGGTAGATGGAAAAACAAAAATGAAAATCAAATAGGGAAATGACGGTTTTGATTTTTTTATGGAAAAGAGAGGATAAATATGAGTTGGGAAGAAATGTACAGTAGAGATTATCCATGTAGCTGTGGTAAAGGTACATATACGGAAGTGGTTGAGATGGATGTCTGGAATAGGCGAAGAGAACATCGAACAATAAACTGTTCTGAATGTGCTGAGAAGGAAAAGTTAGCCAAAATTAAAGAGGCTGAAGAAAGAGAGAGATTAAAAAAATTGGATGAAGAAATAAAAAACTATTTTGAAGAACGGTACATGGAGGAATGGCTTACTTACTTTGCCTCTGCCAAAAATAAAAAAGAAATTTGGGCATTAGCAAAGGAAATAAGAGTTGAAAGAGATAGTCTATCTTCGTTTTATAATCGGAATAAATCTATAAATATGGAGGAATACGTTAGAAAGTTAGCAGTAACCAATAATATGCAAAAGATCATGGAAGTTTTAAATATTGAAGATATGCAACTAACATCCAAGATTGATGAAGCTCTAAAGTTAAAAAAAGCAGAATATGCAAAAGCAGTAGCCGCATGGCATAGGAACCATTGAAAAAGGTTTCCTATAAACCAGATAGAATTGTTTAACTATCTGTTGTACTTTCAAGCCTTAGATAAAACCTTAATCCTTAACCCTACTATGTAACTGAATTTTCCTCATTTTCCCCCTCATAATAAACATTTTCATTCTCCCCTCTCAGTGAGAATAAAAATGTACAGCCCTTACGGGCTGACGCATCAATATTTGGGAAAAAGCGTGATAGAGGCCTCAAATTGGAAGGCCCGAATGGTGTTTTTTACGTTATCGGAGTAGGAATTGAGGTATTTCTTGAAGTTTTCTTTAAAGTGTTCGTGGTCTTGTTCGGGCTTCTCGAAGGTAAATGGGGAATCATTGACGACCTTTAATCCAAACAGTTCTTTTAAAGTTTCCTTCGCATTTGGATTTTCTTTTAAATCCTCTGCTCCCTCCAAGATTTCCTTTTTATCATCTGCCAACACACTGTCAAAACGCTTTAACAGCACCATCGGCAAAATGATTTTATCGTATTCTTCTGGTTTAAATACGCCACGCAGAATGTCTGCTACCTTCATAATTAAAGTGGCTTTGTTTTGGAATGTTACCATTGGTTTCGCTCCTTTTCTCGCATCAAACTGATTCAATTTGATTTTTTTCGAATCAGAAAAATTCAAATTGATTTATCTATAGTCAATTTTAACGAATATGCAAGCAGGTGGCGATACTTCAACGGTTCGACCACGTTCGAGTCCAAAAAAACAATAAAAAAAGCAACAAAAATGGAGAATCCTCCAATTCTGTTGCCTGTATAACACTATTCGAATGTCATTCTTCCTACCATCAGAAAGGTTGTTTTGCATCATCCTTAATAACTAATCCAAAACAAATCGTGGTGCTTGTTCTTATACCATGATTGGCGATATACAGATTGTAACCCTCTTTGTCTTGTCGCTCACGCAGTTCCTTTATGACAGATGTATTTTCAATGATGAATTCCAAGGTAGCATCTTCCGTCAATTCATTTAAGATGCCATGCGGGACATAGTGTTTGGGCTTTAATTTTAACTTGTTCAATAATTCTCGTTTTTGTTCATCTGTCATTTTGATTTCACTGTAATTGGCAGGTCTTCTTTCACTTATCGTTTTGAGCCAATAATTTTGGTAGAACCACTTTTTGATGGTTTTCTTTTTTCGTTCGAACAGCTCCAACACCTTTACTTCGTTACGCAAATAGTCCTCGGTGATTTCAATTTTATGTTCCAACCTTTTCACTTTTTGCTGATGAATAACCTCATTCTGTTTTTGCTCTTCGGCGTATTTAGCTTCCAATTCTTGCAAATGTCTTTCCAGTCTTTTATCTTTCATCCTTTGATCTACTACCTTCGATGCTTCCCTATAAAATATTTTTGTGAAAGCCCGCCCAAAATTCATTACACAGCCCTCCTTTTGAATGTTTATCCCATGATTACTTCACTTTCAGTAAAAATATTCCAGTTATATAAGCTATTATAACAGCATTTTTCCTCTAATGGAGTGAAATCTGGAAACACGAATGAACTTAATCTTGTGGCTCCTTAACTTCCTTGTTTCGAAAATCTCTAAAAGGAACAACAAGTCCTCAAAACAAAAAGACTCCGCCCTACCCGTTGCCAGAGTGTATTATTAAGGACAGTCCTGTTTGGGTCATAAACAAAGACCTGTTTTTCAATTTTATTGAGTATGGTAATCATGAGAAGAAGTTGTTTATAAGAAAGATTATCAAAGCATTTAAGAAAGATTAACAAAACAAAGTATTAAATATAATGAAAAACGCTTGGATTCCAAGCGTTTTTATGTGGTGAAATAAATGCAAATATTTAAGTTATTACCACTGTTTTTTAACGAAAATTTCACTTTGAATTTGGATTTTCTTCACATTATCGAACCACTTATATTTAGGATAAGCCTTTTTTTAAAAATTTTATGTTTGAATAGAGTAGATTAGTTTTTATCGATTCCATTCTTCTTCTGATAATAAAGTATTTAGACCAGTATATCTTGGGTATTTAATTAGTGGATTTAAAATAAGGGTTCCTGTAGTATGAACCAATGCGTTAAATTGCTTATGTGCAATTTCAGAATAATAAATTCGTTCACCTTTATGAACAATTGCATTTCTGGTTGAGATAGCTCCTGTACAATCATCTATCCATCCAGAAAGTTTCTCCTCTAACATGCCGAGTATCCTTACCTTCTTAGCCAAACCCAATTCCTTAAATCTTTTATTAAAATGCTTTCTTGAAATGATATTTATTGTAGTGAGCCAATTTATATCATTATTCCTTTTTTTATAAGTAAATAACTCTTCTATAGCTATTTCCAACCCAGAAACACCTAAAACAAATGAATATGATGGATTGTCTCCTATTTCAAAATAACTACGGGCTTCCATAATTATTTTTGCTCCAAAAGATATGGAATCCTCCTCAGATATTTTAAATTGAAGTGAATTCCAATCTTCTTTAGTTAAAAATTCCCTGAACCATTCTTTAGGTGGTTTCAATCCTTTAAGATAAACCCTTGGGGTATTTGGAATGAATTTATTCCAGGAAATACCACTATCTATACTCCATTGCATTTTTAAATTTTGACAAAAGCCTCCAATGCTCTCATTCCTTTTATCCCAAACGGGTGCGGAAGGAAGCCAATGTTGTCCGTATTGAAAGCGTAAAAGATTTAATAATTTATTTATAGGCTCCTCAATCAAAGCAACGACTTTTTCACCGACACGTTCATATGCACTTTGATTTATGTCATTATTATTATAGTTCAAGTTTTCTTTGAATATCTCTATTTCTTCTTCGGTTAATATTTTTAAATTCAACATTAATTCACCAAATAGCGGTCCACCTTGAAGAACCCCCTGTCTTCTCATAATATTAGGGTCCACCTGATTTTTTGTTATATTAAACCTAATCATTTCTGAATTTTCACTAAATCCAAAACGTTTGAACCAAATTCTTAGTGAAGAACTTTTATCTTTAGTTACAAAATTCAACGAGTGTTGTTCTCCATCTGGTAACCATCTATGAAATGCTGGACCATGCATTGATCCATTTTCTAAAGGAACTACAAACCTTATTAGTAGCGAGTTCATATTCCACCTCTTAAAATACTTATTACATAAATTTTATAAACAAGGGTTTTTTATGTAATAATTTCTTAATTTCTATGATAGTAATTAAATCGTTTCATTTATTGTAACTAATGATTCGATTAGTTCGATAATATCTTCCCCATCCCAAATTAAGTCCTCAATATATGAAAATAACATATCGTCTGACCACCCTTTAAAATCAGAATACAATTTAATGGTGTTGCCATGGGCTACATGATTTCTTAAGTCAGTTATAACCTTGATACTATTAAACAATTCTTTGTTTTTTTCCATTAAAGAATACCCTTTTGAAAGTTTTAAACCTAAGTGGAAAAATTTTACTACATATCCTTTCTCACTAACTAAATCATGAGAAGAAATTCCATTTGAATAAACTGTTTTTTTAACGAGTGACTCTAACGACATTGCTAAATTCAATAAAGCCATATCAAAATATCCATTTTCCAAAAATACATTCGCCAATTTAATAAATTGATGTGAGACCGAGGGATGCGGATTAATGACTTTTTGTATAAGTTTATTATAATCTTCCTTGGTAATTACAGGTATTGAATTTAAAGCATCTAATCCGTCAAAAATTATATTTTCATCGTTATAAATTTTCATGATATATCCAGTTGTAAAATCTTCACCATTAAATAAATTGCCAATTGTAAAGTTATTCAGGAATGAAGTTAGTGAAGAATTGTAAATATTAACTGCGTGACCGACTCTCTTGGAAACAGTTAATTTAAAGTCAAGAGTTTTATGGTAATCGTGTAAATCTTTGGGAATAATTTCATCAGGCATGTTGGTTTCATATTGAACTTTTAACCCATTAAAATAGTTCTTATCCTGTAAAGATATAGGGATTAGGGATATTTCATCAATATTAACAGGATGAAATTCAAAATCTTCGCTTTTCCCAAACCTGTAAGGTAATTTAATAATCCATTCACATAAAACTCTCATAAATTATTTCCACCTCAACATAATAAAGTCCATAGGCCTCTTCATTCAAACATTAAAAAATTGTGTAATAAGGTATTCCTTGTACTTCTCACGATAAGGGTCTTACAACGAACTCATTTGATTATCTCTTCTGTAAAAATCTAATTAAATATATTACCATATATAGTATATAATGGTTTCCAAAAAGAGTGGAGTGAGGAAATGGGGAGAAAGGTGATATTAAGTAGAAAAGGCTTTGATGGAACAACGGGAGGGAAGCCAAGCCCTATAATGGATGATAAATTTGTTTCGTTACCAATTCCAAGGGCTGATTCGGGCGATTTCTATAAGAATCTTATTTACTCACCAACAAAGAGTTACCTAAAAGTAATGAAAGATTTAGGCATAAATCTATACTCAGAAGCACATTTAGATCCAGATTTACAAAAATCAATTAAAAAGGAAAGGCCTAATAATTGGAGGGGATTATTTGGACAGGCTGGAACTTCGCAAGGTACATTGCATAATCGAGATGTAGGTAAAGGAGATATATTTCTATTCTTTGGTTGGTTTAAAGAGGCAAGAAAAATTAACGGAGAATGGAAATATAATAAAACAGCTCCAGATATTCATGCTATTTTTGGATATTTAGAGGTAGATAGAGTATTTGATATAAGAGCCAGGAACCCAGTACCATCTTGGACAAAATATCATCCTCATATAAAGAAAAGGAAAGATTATGGAAATGATCGTAATAGTGTTTACATAGCAACAAAAGCATTTTCTACTCATTCAGATAAGCCAGGGTGGGGTTCTTTCATGTATGATGAAAAGCTCGTACTGACTAAACCTACCGCAAAAAGTAGGTCGTTTTGGGAATTACCGCCTGCATTTAGAGGAGAGCAAGACCAATTTACTCATGATATAAAAATTTGGAATGAATTGCCCAATGGAAAAATTGAAATGCAGACAAACGGAAGAGGGGATCAGGAAATGTATATCAGCGGTAATCCAGAAGTTGTTGCATGGGCAGAAAATTTGATTACTTCATGCTTAATATACGAATAGGAATTATTATTTGAAACAAATTTAGAACGGAGGAATTGGAGGGTAATATGGCGATTGGAAAATGCTTTAAATGCGGAAAGGAAAGAGAGTTGTTAACAACTACCTCTACTAAAATTGAAAATGAAAGAAGTTATTCTTTTTCAGTTCAAGAGCATAGTAAATGTTGCCGAAATTGTCTGGACATAGCAATGTGGTCAAGTCTAATTATTGATGATTATCGAAGGTTTGATATGTGGAAACAGTTCGCCCAAAGTAAAGGATATGATTGGAAATTACTTGAATTTAAGCCAACATATCCAAAAATAATTTCAGTTAAGGATAGAATTTATAAAAATAATGAGTATGAGCATGAATATATCCAAATAGGTTTTCGAATGAATGGAACTGAATTTACTGGGGCTGTTCATGTTTATAAAGGGTATGTAAATGGAATGACTCTTTTAAATATGGAATGCGGGAATAAGAAATATACATATCCTTATAACGAAAAACTATTAAAATTGACTGAGAAGCAACTTATTCCAAAATTAAAAAATAAAATTACTCCCTATATTATGGGGGAATCAGGGAAAAACAGGGAGTAGGGAAAAATGAAAATTACTGAAAATTCCTTGAAGAGAAATAAGTATATAAGGGAAGTAAGAGAGTCAGAAACCCATAACGATTGGTATGCTTGTACATGGACAAAATTAATAAGCGACGAAACAGGAAAAAAGTATACGATTGAGATAACTGAATATGATATTGGAAAGTTGGAACAGTTTGGCTTTCCTAAATATAACTGTAAAGCATCATTTTTTAGAAAAGATTATAGAGAATCCTTTACAGTTTCATATAGTGGTGATTCAGAAAGCACTAAACTGAAGGATATTGAAAATTTTTTTGATGAAGTTTGGATAAAAATGTCATGTCAGTATGATTATGAAGATTAATGCTAAATTTATTTGATTAAGAAGACAATGCAAACACCAACTTTTGATATTTTGTAAATCTCTATCTTCAATAGGAGTGATTGATGTGAAATATAGAACATTAAAATTGGATTATATACCTTCAGAAAAAAATGGGATCACAGGTGTTAAAGAGAAAAATATGAAGGATTTATCAAATATAGTTGGAGGAGGCTACGGAACATTTATTGAATCTACTTCTTCAGAGTTAATTCTAACTTTAATCGATGAAGAAAATAATCTGATTGAAATAGATGTTAAAAAGCAATTGCTTCCAGCAATAGGAAGAAAAAATCTGGGAGAAAAGTTGGAATTTGATTTATTTGTTTCAATGCCACAATATGTAGAGATTGTAGAAAAGGGGAATTCATATCGACTTAGCAATAATTCAGTAAAAGAATGGAAAGCTAATTTTTCCAATTAGGTAATTAAATGGGAATGAGAGAACGATTTTAACCCTTATCTCTACTATGTAACTAACTAATTCCTTCCCTCCCTCCCACAATAAACATTTTCTTCTCCCCCTCCCAGTGAGAATAAAAATGTTCCAAAAAAGCGGGAGAAACAGCCCTTCGGGGCTGTCCCATCAACATTCGTGAAAAAAGCGTGAGGGAAAATCTTTATTCTCACTCGGAAAAAAACGTGAAAAAAAGCGGGAAAAACCGATGCGATTTTTTGAAAAAATGGGGAAAAAGCGGGGAAAAGGAAAGAGTTTATTATCACCTGCGAACGAAGGAATGCGGGTTTGCGGGGTGTGAAAATGAACGTTTATTTTTTGGCAGTACAAAATAGTCTGCGACCTACAATCCAGTCATGTTGAGTGTGTGAACATTGGTGAAGATTTCTGTTTTAAATTACTAACATTTTGCTAACGCAATTCCATAAAAAACGGTAAATCGACGTTAAAGATGTTACAACCAGTAATATCCAAAACGTTGATTTACCGCAATTGTTGCACCTCTCGTTAACGATATTACACACTCAAAGCTTACGGGCGGCATGATGTAATAAGTGCCCAAACCCCTTGATATAAGAGGATTTTATATAAGGGGAGCCAGATGCTAACATCTCGCTAACATTTCTCACCTAAAATTAGAGGTTTCTCATGAGTTGCGCAAACTTATGGGAAGCCTCTTTTTTCATTTCTTTTGTTACGTGCAGATAGACGTTCTTGGTTGTGTCGTCGTCGCAGTGACCTAATCGTTCCATAATTTCTTCTAATCCCACCTTTGCTTCTGCTAACAATGATTTGTGCGTATGGCGCAGCGAGTGGGGAGTCAATCACGGATTCAAGCCGGCCAGCTTCAGCAGACGTGCCATTCTGTTTTCCACGGTCTAAATGAAAATAGGGTAGCCTGGTTGTTTCTCGTCCTTGGCGAAAATAAATCCTTTGTCAAGATAGGCCTCACCACAGTACTTCTGCACTTTCTGTTGCGCAATCATATGCTTCCTAAGTGCGGCAATCACCTCTTCATCCACCACGATGGTTCGTTTGGATTTGGTTTTTATCATAAAAGAATGGTCAGCGGCGCCGGGCATGACGCGCAATTTATTGCAAGCTACGTCCTGAAAGCGATGCTATTTGTCCAAATGCCATTGGCAAGTTGAATCATATATATATTTTTTATATTTATTCTGGGCTGTTCACTAACAGGGATCAGCCCGTTTTTCCATTTTGCAGCTGTTTTAGGCAAAATTTCCGCCAGTCAAAGAGTTTTCCTAAAATGATTACCTATTTACATCGTACTGTATAATAGCCGATTTCTTAGGGGAGAGGAGCCTATACCATTTATTTCGAAAAGAATAATTTAAAATAAGGAATATTAAGCGGCTAATGGGGGAAGAGGATACTCATGGAAATAGAGAAAAATAGATGGTGTATTTGTGAAGAAATGGAACAACTTCTTGAGGAACAGCAAAAGCTATCTTTTGAAGGCTTTCGTTTTATTTGCGAAAAGCTTGGCTTTGATACCATACCATTTATTATTACAAATGGGAAATGCGCATTTGAAACTTTTGGAGTTACAAGGTTTGGAGGATTTTTCACTACACAGGTTTTTAGGTTAGAAGACATTGACTCAAGAAATTGTTGTGCAAAATTGTCACTCCTAATGCCAGTTGATATGGAGGGTTGTCCGGTGGAGTTATGTGATGATGTATTTTCGCTGTTAAAAACTGATATATGTATCATTGTGGATTTAACTTGCTTTTGTACAATACAGCCGCTATCCCCAAAACTAGTTAATCGGGAACTGCCAATTATTGAACCGAAATGTTAATCATTAAGGGAAGAACACTACATCGAAAATGATAGGTTGCTAAAGTGAAGGATGGTACGAAGAAATGGTTAATTCTTTGTTCAAGTAGTCAAACAAGAGTGGTCAATTCTCGTACCAGCGCTATCTATCCTCGGGAGAAAACCCAGACAAACGTAAATTTATTCGCATTCGCTTCAATCTTTGTGCCATCAATAAAAATTGCTTCTTGATCGATGAGCTTTTCTTCGACTAATTAGGAACGGAATTGAACGAAATATTGGCGGATTAAATCTTTCATTTCCGGTTGTACACGATATCGATTAATCGTACTATAGTTCAAAGCCTGTGGAATTTTACTTGTTGTAAAATTCCACAGGCTTTTTCAATTTAGAGATGGGTTTTGTCCCAGCCTCATAATAAATTAATAATATACATTCACGGCATACTTAATGAGGTGTCAGGCACTACGGACTTGTCCACCTAGAGTGGACACTGTCTTTTTGTGGTGCCTGACACCCTTTTTTTAACACCTTTTTCAATGTAAAAGATGATGTACTAAATGTCTTAATCAATAGGATCAGATTTCTTTACTATTGTTTTTATCATATTTATTAATTCCTTCACTCTTACTTCTAATGAATGACGTTCACGCACCATTTCATAACCAGCTTGAGCGATTTTTTTTCGCTCTTCTTCATGAATTAAATAATATTCTGCTACCTGTTCAAAATTGTATTTATTGATTTCAACAAAGTTTTCATTAGGCTTAAACCCTAAATCTAATAGTTCCTTATTGGCAGGAGCTAGAAGGAGTGTGTTGCATGCTAACACTTCGTAATATTTCATAAAAGGCATATGGAATTTAGAATCATCTGTAATGAACATTTTAGCCCGATTTATTTCTTTTGCGTATTTTTCACCAACAAATATCCTCCTGTCTTGCTCATTTACGTTTTTATATCCTGGATGACCATGATGTACAAAACCGTTCTTATTTTTCATTCTCCGATAAATTTTTTGTCTTAAAGGGTAGTGATTTGTTACCCTCCCCATTAATAACCAGCTTATATCCTTAGGATACTGATAATCTTTAAAAATATTTATATTCACAAAGTGCGGCAGCCAAAACATCCTTTTTTTATATTGAGGATGTCTCTTTAGGAATTCATCTCGATAAATCGTAAACAAATATTGAATATCATACTGTTCAATAAATATGTTTCGTTTATTTACATTACGATGTGCATCGTGTATAAGTAATCCTATTGGAATATCTACTTCATCAAGCCCAGTAATGGAAGGGCATCCTGAAACATCATTAATCAATATAAAATCTGGTTGAAAATCTAATTCTTTGATGACTTCATGAATATTAGCCGGTTTATGCCAAACTCTGCAATCACATACATCCTCGAGCCCTTTACTTAAGTAGTAAAAATTTTTCACTACATGGTGTTGATAATCATTGACGAAATACAGAAGTTTAAGCTCTTCTTTCATTAATGTCTCTCCTTGTCCTTAAACTATATATACATATATATGAATAATCCATTTTAATGTGTGGGTTTAATACTTTAAAAGATTAGAATGGGGCATAAGTCAATAAATATACAATTACAACATCACTTCTTGATTGAGATAAGGTGACGAGGGACCCTTCGGGAAATCATATTCGATTAGTGGTTTAGAAATAGCGAAGTATCAGAGCCATTTTGATACCAGCGTCACTCCTATGAAATTTATACATGTAAAAAAAGTGGTCCCGAAAATTTAATTAGGGGAGCCACTCTTTTTTAAATAACCAGTTGGATCATTGAAGCGAACCTATCACCATCTACCTTCATGTTTAAACTATTAAAGGATGGCTCTTATGAAAAAATTAAAAGCTTTCAACGAGGATAATTTTTATAAAAAATAACCAATCAATCCCAAAAGTAACCGCTTAATGGCTGGCTTTTTCGCCTATACAAATTTATTTGGACTTGAATATATAGAAGAATAAGGTCATAAAGGAGTTAGCAAGGAGGACAGAATTTAGCAGATGGAAACCATAGGGGTTTTACTATCCATTAGGGATTGGAATCATTTAAGACGTAATAAAGACGACACTAAGAAGGGCATTTGGCATTTGTTTGCCGTAAAAGCGGAAGAGCTAAACCTGAAAATTGTCTATTTCACTCTTCAACACATTTCTCTGCCATTATTAAAAACCGAAGCAATTGTAATCGAAAATAATGCAGAAACAAAAAAGCAAACAATGGATATTCCTTCGATTATTTATAATCCAACAAAATTTTTTCAAAAAAAGTATATTAGACTATTAAGGGAGCTGTCAATTCATCCAAAATTTCAGGTGATAAATGAGCACCATGTCATTAAGAAAAAGAACTTATTTGAATTAATTCAGGCACAATCAGAATTGATCAGGGATATAAAAATTGATAATGAAAAGGAACATAACAATGCTCCTGTGAAAATTTATGTTCTGGGGCAAAAACTTTCAAATAGTGAATGGGAAATTCCCATTATTTATGTAGAGGACGCAGGTGGAATAAAACATCTTTTGGAGGATGCCGCTTCATTACTTGAAAATTTGCCGCAAAAGCCTAAGGATGTAATGGAATTACAGGAAATCCTTTATGAGCATAGTGAAAAACTATTGCAAATCATTCATTATTATTATCCTGGCATCTATGAGATTGGGCTGTTGTTTTCCATCAATAGCATTGGGCAAATAACGATCAACTCCACCTGTTCTTTTAATCTTATTTTGAAAGACCTTTATTCATGGAATCAGCAGATTTGTCAATCTATCTTCGAAACTCCCTTAAAAGTTGCCAAGGAACTGCTTCAACAAAAGGACAAATCAGATGAAGCGAATAGTCAAAGTCAACCCAATGATTTAATTAAAAGGAACGAACTTTTCTCTAGCTCGATTAAAGAAAATAAAAAAATAAAACAGTTAATAAAAGATGGTTCTTCCGTTTGGATCAAATTTAGTGCCTTTGAGGATGAAGAGCTGACACTCAAATTACCCGGCGAATTAATGAAATCTACAAGCAGCGAGCTTAACGTCCTTCAGTTTGGCGTCAAGGAACAGCCGTGTAACATTGTGAAAGAAGGGGCAGTTCTGTTAAAAAACAACACATTTCATACTCCCATTGAAATTTTAATCTCTCGTTCCTTATTAACAAAGCTGCATATTCCAAATGACATAGTGTACCAGCTCCATATTTCATCGCAAAAAGTAATCATCGGACCCACAATTGGTTTACTATTAGGAGAAAAAAATCAACTTTATACCCCTGCTTATATGGAAAAATTTTCCGACCGTCTTGGAATATATGAAAAATTCGGCGGCTTAGTGATTGCTTTTTCTTCCCGCTCTATCGATTGGGAGGAAAAGATTGCTTACGGAATGATTTATGATCCGATTCACAAAAAATGGGAATATGGAACAGCGCCCATACCTGCTGCCATATACCGAAGAAATTTCCATCAAAAAGCGGATCGGATTAAGCAATTAATCGAATTAACTGATGATAAATTATTTAACTCTCATCATTATAAGAAGTCAGATCTTTTAAATCTCCAGGATGAAAAGAAAATGAAAAATCATTTGCCTGATACTCATCTATATAAAAATATGAATGAGTTGATTGAATTTGTAAATGAAAAGCAAAAGGTTATTTTAAAGCCAGTGAGCCTATCCCGGGGCCGTGGCATTTTTGTCATTGAACAGAATGCAGGCGAAAGTGGTGAAGGATATATTCTTTATGACCATCGTAAGGGGTTTCGTCTCCAGCACCTTATTCCTGATGCAAAAGGTTTAGAGGAGATGTTGAGCAATTTAAATATATTTCATGAAAAGTATTTATATCAAACGTATATTCCATTATTAAAGGTTAACAACCGTCCTTTCGATGTCAGGGTTGTCATGCAAAAATATGATAAGGAAGACTGGATTTGTACAGGTATTGAATGCAGGGTAGCTGGTGAAAACGAGGTTTTAACGAATATTGCCAGAGGCGGAGAGGCAATGACTTTGGAGGAAGTGGTTAAGGAGACAGGCATTGATTTATCCTTTGAAAAGGTTCAAAAAAGCATTTTAAAATTATGTCGAAAATTCTGCAGATTATTGGATAAGAAAGAAAATGCACATTTTGCAGAGTTTGGCCTAGACATTGGCCTTGACCAAGAAGGGTTTCCATGGATTATTGAGGCAAACATTTTTCCAAGCTTTAAAGGTTTTAAAGCAATGGACATGAATACGTATTTAACGATTCGTTATCAGCCGATTATTTATGCAGTCCATTTACAAGGATTTGCCGTAACGGAAGCAGAAGGGGGAACGGAAGATGAGATTTATGATCAATACAACTCCAACTTCTAGATCCACCATTTCTTTTCCGACGACTGCAGTTGAAAAATTGCCATTGAAGGGAGAGGAGGTCCTAACGATAAGTATTGGGGCTATTCAGACAAGTGCTAGTGTAGCATACCATGATGACCATGAGCGATGTATCTATTTATCTGCTAATCTAGTAAAAGATATGTCACTTCCAGAATTTGTTGAATATGAAATACACATGCAGGAAGGCATCTTGATGATTGGGCCCATTTTGGGGATGCTGGTTCGCGGAAAAATCAATGAAATGAACTTGAGTAGAATAAAAATTTATAAGAATTATTTAAATGATTATCAACATATTAATGGGCTCATTGTTCTCTTTACTTCTGATGGAATCAACTATAAGAAAAAACTAATCAATGGTTATGCCTATAATCCATTAGAAATGGAATGGGTAAAAGGCGTATATCCAGTTCCATCAACAGTCTTTGTCAGAAAAACCATTAAGGAGTCAACACGCAATAAATTACAAGAATTAATTGGCGACAAATTTTTTAATTCACATGTTTTTAATAAATGGGAAATGTGGGAATGGTTTTCGGGACAGGAACAATTGAGGAGAAACCTGCCAATAACCGTTATGGCAGAAGATATGGAAGCTGTTAAACAGTTAATGGATGTTTACCAAAAAACTTTTGTTAAGCCAAAGGCAGGCATGCAAGGGACAGGAATCTATCAACTTTCAAGGTCCGGGCAAGAGTATAAATTGAGCTATCGCGTAAAAGGTAAAAATATCGTGACCATCCTAGACAACTGGGAAGCTGTTCAACTATATTTGCAATCAGAACTAGACCTGCAGAAATATATTATTCAACAGAAAATCCCCTTACTCCGAAATAATAATCGCGTAATGGACATTCGGGTGATTGCCATAAAAAATCAAAATGGGGCTTGGTCTGTTCCAGGGATGATAACAAAGTTTGGTGATGTAGATAGCATTGTGAGCAATATATCCAGCGGAGGGTCAGCAGAAAAAGGCTGGCAAGCCCTCGTGGATCTATATCCGGATGACCCCCAGCAGGCCTTTAAGAAATATAAGGAATTAGAGGCGTTAGCACTTTCCTGTTGTGAAGTATTAGAAAGAAAAGGACTTCACCTTGGCTATATCGGTATTGATATTGGGATTGACGAAGACCATCATCTTTGGGTGATTGAGATCAATAATCGTAACCCTGATATGACGATTGCCCTAGATGCAAATGACTTCCAGCTATACTATAAAATTAAATCAGCCCCATTCCATTATGCAAAATGGTTAGCAGGATTTGGGGGTGAACAAAGAAATGCTTTATGAAGTAGATACGGATGCTTTATCAAGTCATTCACTATTCTTACCTCAGTCAGCTGCGGAATTTTACGGAATTGAAAACAAGCAAACTGTTTCATTATCATTTGGAAAGAGAAGTCTGACGGTACATGTTAACATTGTAACTTCTATAAACAATAATCTGATTGTAGTTAGTGAGGATGTAAAATCAGAACTCCTAATGGATACTGATGTAAAATACGAAATGGTCTATTCAAACAATGAATTAATCATTGGACCGATCATTGGATTACTATTAGCAAAATCCGAAGTCAGGTTACAAAGGAATTTACAGCATTATTTAATTTATACAATGTTATATGAACAAATAAATGGAATATTATTTGTTTTTTGTGAGCAGCAGATTGATTTTACCAATGAAACAATAACTGGTTATATATTTGATCCTTCTTCATCTGAGAACTGGAGGGAAGCGGTATTGCCTTTTCCAAAGGCTGTTTTTAGAAGGGTGGAACTATCTCAAACAACATTGAAAGGACTCCAGGAGAAAATTGGTGAGGGCTTTTTTAATGCCCAGTATTTTGATAAATGGCAGTTTTGGAATTGGCTGTCACCATATGAGGAACTAAGGAAACATCTCTCGGAAACAACAAATAAAGTAACCTTAACCAATCTTAATACCTTTATTGAAAAATATAATGGTGTTTATCTAAAGCCGAAAAATGGTTCACGGGGACAAGGGATTTATTATATAGAAAAAAGTGAAAATCAATATGTCATGATGGAAAATTATCAAGACAATATTCAACATTTATCAGCTGAGGAGATGGATAAATTTCTAAAAAAGCACCCCTATTGCTTATTACAGCAGCCAATTCGCCTCCATACCTTTGAGGATCGGAAGGTTGACTACCGTGTTATATTACAAAAAGATGGAACGGGTCATTGGCAGTGTACGGGAATGATAGCGAGATTTGGCAATACAAATGCCATTTCTTCTAATTTTAAAGCAAATGGCTTTGCTATGGAGGGAACGTTGGCGTTAATGACTCAATTTGGCTATGACGAATTAACAGCATTTAAGAAATCTCAAGAAATCATTTCTATTTGTACAATGATGGCTTGTAAAATAGACGAAATGGCAGGAGCCTATGCTGATTTAGGGATTGATGTTGGCATTGACCAAGAGGATCATGTCTGGGTTATCGAAATGAATAAGAGACCTGATCACGACTTTCCATTAATCATCAAAGATCGAAAAATGTACTATTCAGTTAAATCAAATCCAGTGCTGTATGGAAAGTATATAGCGATGGGATTGTAGGTTGAAATGGGGAAAGGAACTCCGGAGTATATCCGGAGTTCCTTTAATGATAAAGTGAGAGGGAATGAATTCTATTTAAATAATTCAAAAATTTGATCAAGATGTCTCTCACATTCCTTGTGAATAAGTGGAATATTGCTCATGAGGGAAGGCCCATGTTCTTCAATATATTTAACAGCTGTAAGGAGGCTTTGCTCAAAATTAGGATCATCAGTTGAGACGACAAGCGATTCTAATCCAATGGATTGAGCAAAATCGAATGTTTTAAATCGATAGCCTAAAGCAATAAAAGGAATCCCACTGGCGGCTGAAAGAACATTTGCGTGTAATTTAAAATTAATCGTAAATTTGCAATCCTTAATTAACTCCATTATTTGATGTTGATCCAAAAGACTGGTTATTAATTCAACATTTTCATTGTCCCCAATAAGCTGAAAGAGTCGTTGGCACGGCAGTAGATCATCCTTCCAAATAGGATAAATCCGAATTTTATTTCCTTTTTCAGTTAATACTTTGATTGAATTAGCCATCTCTTTTTCTAACTTCATTTCATTTTTACCATATAGACGGTTTTTAGCTGTTCCCCAATTTACAGCAACAAGGTTCGATTCAGAAGTAAAACGATGTTCCCCATTTATTGGATGTAGCAGAAGACCCGGATCACCAGAAACAATGACTTTATCTACCGCCAATCCCATACTCTGCAGCATTTTGTACGTATAATGTCCACGAACACATATAAATGTTGCGTGGTTTATTACTTGCTGCATTTTAAACACAAAGCCTTTATGGGGAAAAATATTAAACTCATTAATTCTTCCTATGTTCCCTTTTTTTAAGATAAATTTGTTTAAATATCTTTTTTCAATCCAATCAATGCCGCTGCCCCAAATCATTATTTTAATATCTTTATTCACTTGGATAGCCTGGTACAAAATATTAATGCATCCAGGTGTGAGAAGGGATCCCCCACCCAAAACAATGATGTCATAGTTTTTAAGAAGATTCTTATTATAGGAAAGCTTATTTTTTATTCGTTTATCGGTGTGACTCAACCTATATACATCGTTATCGGCCTTCGTATAAAATTTCTCTCTGAATAAATCCCACATTAATTCGTCTCCAATATTCTGATGCCCTAACCAGCCTAAGTAAAGAACCTTTTTCACAATATTTCCCTCCAGTTTCTGGAATATCAATTCGCATATTACTAGTGTATGGACAGGAAAAAGAAAAGATTGGGTGTTTAATTGATAAGGGCATAGAATATAGACCCAATCATTTTGTACGAAGTTGAATATCCTTTAAATATGGGAATGTACCAATCGAAAAAACCGATAGAATTTCCTGGGGTACAGTTTGAATTTTAAGGTTGGGAAAGCAACAGGCCTAAAAAGATGGAAGGAACATTTCTAAATTTAAATTTTCAACAATTTTTCGACCAAAGAATAGAATATAGGAGAAATTATTGATATAGAAAGGGTGGGCATTCTTGAATGAAGTACCACTAAAAGGGCGTAAAGGAGTTTCGATTGTAACCGTAACAAATAGACTGGATTACATCGAGAATGTTTTTGCAAGCTATGGTAATCAAATATGGCCAGAAAAAGAACTGATTATTATTTTAAATAATGACTCAATGAATCTACTTGAGTGGGAAGAATATGCGAAAAACTACCACCATGTTTCCATCTTTCAACTTTCAGATCATATTACTCTTGGAGCATGTCTTAACTTTGGGGTTAATAACGCTAAATATAGCTATATTGCAAAATTTGATGATGATGACTATTATGGTTCATTGTTTTTAACTGAGGCAATGGACACGTTTGAAAAAAAGAATGCTGATGTAGTAGGAAAACGTACATGTTATATGTATAATGCCTTGACGAATGAGCTAAGGCTCCGCTTTCCCAAAAGAGAACACAAGCCAGTATCAATTCTTCAAGGAGGAACGATTGTGGCTAAGAAAGAGGTAATGGAAAAGGTTCCTTTTCCTGATAAGAACGTTGGTGAGGGTTTGAGCTTTACTACAAGATGCCGGGCGAAAGGCTTTCGGATCTATTCCACTAGCAGATATAATTTTGCCTATATCAGACACGGTGATGATTCACATACATGGAACCCTTCAGCAAATTACTTCAATCAAACCTCAAAACGAATTGCATTTACTGATAATTTCCAAGAATATGTTACCCCAGATTAACCGTATATTAAGCCGGTAAAAAGAAGGTGTAAAATGATCAAAATTACTCATATGACTGAACCCGACACGATTGAATTTACTATGAAATTCGCAGAGGTTTATGATATTAATTCTAAAAAACTAATCATCCGAATCGGTGCCTGGGTTAGAGAAATGGTTGTTAATATTAACGACGAATTACCCGAGGATACGATTGGCTTACCGAAAGAATTAAAAGAGTACTTTACAGTTCCGGAAGAACTTTCTTATGAAATGGTCATAAAGAATCGTACCCTAACAATAGGACCTGTCATCGCATTTGTGGCCTATCGCGGTAAGAGAACATTGTCACCGAAAAGCCTGGAGCTTTACAAACATCGTTTTACTAATTATAAAAAAGTGAATGGTCTGGTATTTATTTGTGCTGCCAGTGGAATCAATCCATCTACGAAAACCATTGAAGGCTATTATTATAATCCTAATGGGAAAGACGCTAATACACGATGGATGTACGGTGTCTTTCCTTACCCGAATGCCGTTTATAAAAGAAAACCGATTGATGGGTATCGCTACAATGATTTGGTTTCAACCATTGGAGATCGAATTATTAATTCTTTCTTTTTTCTAAAAGCGGATATTACCCAAATGACTCAAAGGGATAAAAATTTTCAAAAGTATTTCCCTTATTCTGAAATGCTGGATACTGAAGAGCAGTTAAGCAGGTTGATTGAACAATATCAATTTGTTTATATAAAGCCATCAAATGGACGTCAAGGGATCGGAATCTATAAAGTAACCAGGGACCTATCTGGAAATTATCAATTTATGGATAGACGTAAAAAGGTCTTTTCTCTTGCGAAAGGCGGACAATTAAATCATTTTTTAAATAAATGTAAAAGGAAAAAATATATCATTCAGCAGGGCATTGATTCTGAAGTGAATAATCAACAGGTTGATTTTAGAGTATATGCGCAAAAAAACAAAATGGGGCAGTGGGTTTGTCAAGGAATGATTGGGCGATTAGCCAAAAAGGGCTCGGTTGTCACAAATTTAGCCTTTACAGAAAAATTGCTGCCAGGCCTTGAAGCTATTAAAACAATCTTTCAAGCAGACAATAAAAATGCGAAAAAAATTCAAGATGAAATATATAAACAGTGCATTGGTGTATGTGAAGAATTAGATAAGAAGTTTGGGAAATACGGTGATGTTGCAATAGATGTTATCGTGGATGCCAGTCAGCGTGTGTGGATACTCGAGATTAATAAAGATTTCGGCTATCAAAGTCTGGTAAAGCTGAAAAATCGTAAATTGCTTCGTACACTCCGTACGACACCTTTCGAATATGCCAAGACTTTAGCTGGTTTTTAACGATACAGAATAATTAGGTAGATTGATAACCGCGGAGGTTTGATAAATTGGAAAACTCATATGTTGGGATTTTAGTTGATGGATTGGTGTATAGCGGAATTAAACGCGGCTATTCTTATTTTGAACGACTGGCTTTTTATGAAGAGGCTGGCAAAAGATTTGATCTCACTCCATGTTTTTTTCGATTAAGGGATATTTCACCAGAATCGGAATGGATTCAGGCTTTAGTGAAAGAAACGAATGGCAGATATAAATTAAAGACTATTTCAGTCCCTTCGGTCATTCATAATCGAGGTCTTTTTTTTACGAATCAAGCAAAGGTTAAACTTTTAAAGCTTCAACAATCAGGTATTACGATTTTCAATGGGTGGAATCGCTATGGGAAAATGACTGTTCATGAAATACTTATGCAAAATGAGGAATTACGCCCTCATTTGCCTGAAACAAAGCGGGCAAGTGTAGAAAACCTGAAAGAGATGATGAAAAATCATAATGAGCTGATGATTAAGCCAAATAGCGGCAGTCTTGGCGGAGGAATCATGATGGTTGAGAAAAAGGACAATGAAGTTTGGACAGTTAACAGCCATCATGAAAAGGTTCCTTTCACTGATGAATGGCCGGAAGTTCTGCGGAAAAAGGCGGCGAATAAATATTATTTGATTCAACAGCGAATCCCGCTAGCCAAGTACCAAGGCAGCCCTTTTGATTTGCGTGTTTCCGTGCAAAAAAATGGCTCAGGTAAATGGCAGGTAACGGGAATCGTTGGAAAGGTCGCTAAAAGTGGAAGTTATGTGACCAACGTCGCAAAGGGTGGAACGTGTAAATCACTTAAGGAATTGGTAAGCGACTCTTCTAATCTAGACTTTGATAAAGTCTATCATGATATTGAAAATTTCTCCATTAAAGCAGTGGAGGAATTAGCCGCTCATTTTCCGAGCCTGGCAGATGTGGGGCTGGATATTGGCTTAACGGAAGAGGGTTTTCCGATGTTTATCGAATGTAATGGACGCGATTTACGAATTACCTTTGGCAAAGCAGGGATGGTGGATGTTTGGAAAGCAACTCATACTACCCCTATAAGCTATGCCCGGTATCTTTTAGATTTAAAGATTGAACAGGAGTAAATTTTATGAAAACTATCAGACTTTCTGAGCTTCTTGGCACGATCAATGGACAACTGCTTCAAGGAAACACTGGCGATGAAATTCAAACAATCGTAAAGAAGGTACACAGTCTTAAAGAACATGCTTTGTATTTTCATAGTAATAAAAAAGCGATTAAGGCTGATTCCTTGCAGGGAAAATCGAATTACACGATTGTAACGGAAGATAAGGATATTCTTTCAAAGGTATCTGGTCCAGCAAATGTCATTTTGGTTGCAAATAGTAAGGATGCCTATTGGCGATTTATCGATTATTATCGAAATCAATTTCAGATCCCAGTCATCGGGGTAACCGGTACATGTGGAAAAACAACGACGAAGGATATGATTAAACATATTTTAAATCCTAGAATGAAGGTCCATTCTACTCTGTACAGTCAAAACGGCCTGCATTTAAATTTACACTATTTGCTGGGATTAAATGAGCAAACGGAGGTGGCAGTATTTGAAATGGGCGTTGCCTATCCGGGCAATATTAAGAACAGCGGTAAATATTTTAAACCAACTATCGGTATTATTACGAATATAGGAGAAGCCCATTTGGAAGGCTGCAGGACGGTAGAGAACTATATCAAGGCAAAGGGAGAAATGTTGGACGTTCTACCTGATGAAGGAATGTTATTGATTAATGCAGATGATGAAAATATCAAAACCCTGCCCATTGATTCCTATAAAGGAAGGGTCCTAACGTTTGGAAAAGATCCGGCAGCTGTATTTAGAGCAGGGAATATTCAATTTGAGAATAATAGAATGCTATATTCGCTGCGGGTAGAGAATAAAGAATATCAAGTGTCGATTCCTGGGTACGGCGAGCATAATGTGTACAATAGTTTGGCGGCCATCGCCGGGGCAAGTGTACTTGGTATCCCGATTGACGACTCTATTCAAAGACTCAGTACCTTTAGAACAATGGAGCGGCATGTAAAAATGTATCAGGGCGCGGGGAATGTGACGGTTATTGATGATACATGGAGCTGTAATCCCAGTTCTGTCAGGTCTGCCATCGATGTTCTGAAAAAGACGTCGAACGGTAAAACGGAGGTACTTGTGCTTGGGAAAATGCAACGCCTCGGAAATCAGGAAAAAAAGCAGCATATTCAGATGGGGAAAACCATTCTCGATGTTGGCGGTGTAGATCATATCATTACCGTCGGTGCCTCAGCAAGGCTGACAGGTGAGCAGGCGATTGCATTAGGCATGGATCCAAATAAGGTGCATGCTGTTATGAATGCAAGAGAATTGGAGGCCGTTCTAGCTGAAATTCAGAAAGAAGACATGATCATTTTATTTAAAATGTCTCTTGGTAAAATGGATCCTTCATTCCGGAGGGTTGTAGAAAAATATCGATTTAACTAAGATTGTTCAATATGTAGGTCAAAAGCCGGTATGTTTGCTCTTAGCGGCTTTTATGTGACATTCGTTCTATCCATGACATACGTTATGATAGAACAATTTTAAACAGGGGATGAATGGTTGGTATGCAAACGATCGTCTTCATAGGAAGCAATAAATCCGGAACGAGCAGGGAAGCCCTCATCACCTCTACTGAAATGGGATACTATACGGTTTTATTAACGGATCGAAAAAAATTCATTCAGCAAAGAGATGAGTTCCCCGAGGTTCAGCGAATGATGTTTGTTGAAAACTTATTTGAGGAAAGTAATGTTTTCTCGATTGTTCATGATTTAGAACAAGAAGGAAAACAAATCTGTGCCATCATTAGTTTCATTGACCCATTTGTTTCTTATGCAGGAATGCTTTCACAAGCATGGGGATTTGGGCGTGGTAATTTATCGATAGAGGCTTTATCGGTGATTGAGGATAAAAATCGTTTTCGATCCCATTTAAAAGGACTTCCTGTTTCCCCTCGATTTTCAGTTATTCCATTCGACGAACCCATTGATAAATTAATAAAAGAATTTGAAGGTTCTTTTCCGGTCATTTTAAAATCACCTGTTTCCAACGGTTCAAAAGATGTGCTGCTGGTCCATACATTTAATGAAATGAGGGAAGGATTTCAATTATTAAAAAGAAGGTTTCCAAATCAGGCTGTATTAATGGAAGAATATCTTATTGGACCGCAATATTTAATTGAAGTCATGGTCGTAAACGGGGAAATTTCCATAATTGCCGTAATTGAACAGGAGATTTTAAATGGGCAGCGATTTATTATCACCGGTTACCAATATCCGGCCATTTTAAGCATGGAAGAAAATGAGACATTGGAACATGCCGTGATAAGTATCATCCGCGAGCTGGAATTGATAAATGGAACTTGTCATCTTGAAATGCGGAATGTGAATGACCAGTGGAAATTGATTGAAATCAATCCGAGAATGTCCGGCGGGGCCATGAATCGCATTATTCAAGAAGGAACAGGAATGAATCTGGTCAAAGAAACAATTAAGCTGTTCTTAGGCATCGAACCTAACTTGGAAAAATCCTTTATGAAATTTGTTTATACCAAATATCTGGTTGTTGAGGCGAAAGGGAAGTTAATAAAGGTGACGGGTAAAAATAGAGCATTAAAACATGAGGGGATAAAGGAAGTTTTCGTGAAACCTAAAAAAGGAACGGTATTAAGGGAACCGCAGTCAATGGGAGATCGGTATGCCTATGTTATTGCTGTTTCTGATACGGAGGAAGGGGCAAAATTCGCAGCTATTACAGCCGCGAGTGAAATAAAATTTTATTTAGAACCTCTTTAAGGACGTGAGGCTATGGTGCTTGTTGGGATGCTTCACTATCGGAACAATCCTGATACAGTGAGGAAAGCCTATCCATTTGCAGCAGTTGCAAAGATGGAAGGGCTTGACTTTATCTATTTTACTTATCATGATGTCGATTTTAATAAAAAAATCGTGAAGGGCTTGGTTTATGAGCAAGGAATATGGCTTGCAAAACAGACGGAAATTCCTGCGGTCATTATCAATAGCTGTAATCCCAAAAACAATAAACAATCCATGATTATGGAGCGGTTAAAGAGACACGCTGTGTTTACCAGTTACCCGGTCGGCAATAAAATCAAAGTCTATCGGAAGATAAAAAAGGCCAAAACATTTGCCGCCTATTTAATTCCTTCGATAGTGGTTAATAGTGAAAATGACCTTTATTCCTTTCTAGAAAAACATTCCGCCGCTGTTTTAAAACCCTTGTCGGGGAATCACGGTAAACGGATTTACTTTATTAACAAAATAAATGATATGTACAAATGGACAGATGGGTTAAACGAACAATTTTATAAAAAAGAAGAATTGAAAGCTTTGATTTTACAAGTAATAGTCAAACAAAAGTACTTGCTGCAACCTTTTATTGAATGTAAAACGAAATCAGGATTAACCTACGATTTTCGGCTCCATGTACAAAAAAATGGTACTGGACAATGGGAGAAAACGTTAATCTATCCGCGTATCAGCGGCAATTCGAAGAAGGTTAGTAATATCAGCAGCGGCGGGTATCGCGGAGAATTGGATCCATTTCTCAAAGCGGAATTTGGTGAGGATTCGCTGAAAATGAAACAGACTTTGGAAGAATTCGCTTTAACATTTGCAGCTCATTTCGACTCCCTTTATCCGAACCCATTTGATGAGCTAGGGATAGATATTGGCGTAGATCAGCAGCAAAAGCTGTGGATTTTTGAAGTGAATTGGCGTCCAGGGTCAAATAACCGGGAGTTTGAAGTAGGGAAACGGCTGATTCCTTATTGCCGCTTTTTAGCAGCAAAAAAAATGAAACAATAAGCTGTCATGAGTTGCCACTACACTGATGTAGGGTCATAAAGGGCAGAACAAACCTTGATAAATTCGCTTGAAGATTGACAGAAAGATGACGGTAGAAGAAGCAGGCCGCAAAGGCGGAGAGGCTCGTGCCAAAAATCGTGACAACGATTAATCTGTTAAAAACACTTATCGAAATCAATTTCGAGAAAGGATTAAAATAGGAGCGGGGCAGTCTAAAAGCCCCTCAATATAAGAAGCTGGTAAAAAACATTTTGTTTTTACCAGCTTCTTTTTTGTTTTTTGAAATTTAAAATGTATACATATTACTCCCTGTTGAAACAAAATTTAAAATGATATATTCTAGATTTGGGAGAAATTTCATATCCTATATTTGTAAATCTCCATTAGGTCTCCCATACGATCATTTAAATGAGAAAGCAAGGGGAAAAATTGAACGATAAAAACGGAATACCATCGATTGATCAATTAATAAGGACAACGATGAGGACGGTTGGAATGGATATTGAACTTAAGCAGACACATACTGGGATAAATATGAGCTATAATTTTATCCTTAACTATTTAGGTTATGATGTTCATCGCATAGGAGAAGCAATAAAGGAAATGCAGGTCCCAGTTCCACTCGAATCATATATTAAAGCATTTACACTTCATGAGTTAGGGCATGCGTTAGACCGGAAAGCTTTAATGGAGTCGCTGCCCAAAACGATTCAATATTATGAAATTAAAAAAGCCCATAACCTAAACGAACTATACAGTGACTACACTCTTCTTGCAATGCTAATCGAAGAGCATGAGATGAATATCGGCTTTGAAGAAACAGCTTGGGCGAATGCTGAAAAATTAAATAGAGAATTCGGTATTGTTGATGGGGAAAGCTTTGATAAAGTAAAGAACCAAGGAATGTCAACTTACATGAATTTTTATGAAAAAGATGTACAGCTATATAACAGGCTTATAGCGGAACAAACTGTACAAAGTGCCTAATCAGGATAAACAAAAGACGACCGCTTTATTTGGTTGATCAAAGTCCAGAATGAAAGATGAGAGTATATAGCGTTAAAGGAGTTAACAAGAACATTATATTATATAGTAGTCATCAAGGTGTTAATGGTCACGAGCTGTGCTCGTGACCTTTTTTAAACCGTACTTATTAATATGGAATAAAATCTATATCCGCATTAATGCACCATTAGGCTCTGGTAACTCTTTCTCACTGATCCGATTCGTTTTACAAAAATATTCAAAGAAGTTCTGTGCTAGTTCCTGTTCCTGTGTGTCACTTTTTAACGAAACAATATCAAGTAAGATTTGAGCCATCCATTCATTATCAAAATAACGGTATTTACCTGTATTCCAAGTCATTTTGTGAGGGGATTTTTCATTTACATAATATTTCCAAAAAGGCATTCTCTCAGATTCCTGTTCTGTAAGTTGTAGTCTGTATTCTGAATGAGCAGGAATATAACCATCTTCACAAAACTGACCGATAAAATCTTCATTCACCATATAAACACCTAAGATACGTCTGTCTTTTTCAGGCGTATTGGAATCTCTTGCTGTTAAAAGGCAAACACTATTTGGGTATAGGCGGGTAGGTTTGTTTGGCTTTCCTTTGTTATTACCGCTTTTTATTACGCCAGTAAAAACTTTCCACTCTGTAAAAACTTTACTCATTTCTTCGGCATCACACCAAAAAACCATTTGTGACTTAGGATGAAGTTTATGATTCTTCATGAATTTTTCATGTTCCAAACGAAGTTGCATTTCTTTACGTTGTTGTTCTTTTATTTCTTCCCTTTTCTGTTCTTCCTCCTCTTTTTCTAATTCCATTTTTCGTAAAATATTTTTAAGTGAATTGGCAGCGCTATGATCATGCATCTTTAGGTGTTTTCCAAATGCATCGGGAAAAACAAACTTTTTATTTTCCGTTGCAAAATGTATTTCTATGATAGAATCATTATGTTTAACAATACTTCCCTTGCCAAAACGCTTATGTGTTACTTCTTTATTGATTAGATTCATTATTTTTGTCCTCCTTTTAATACTAAAACTTGGGTGTGCCTTTTCCTCCTATCTGGTTGAAATCTTTAACAGGTGACTTTCAATATTTAAACTACTGGTTCCATTACAACTTTCCTTTTTCTTCAGTTTCTTCGATTGAAGAAGAGATATAAAAAAAACGCATTCAAATTCTTATCTGCAAAAAGATTACATAAGAATTTGAAATACGCTTAAAAGAGTATTGTAATATCATTGTAACATTTTTCGAAAGAGTAATGCAAATATTGTGTTGACAAAGAAATTTATTGTGATGTAGAATATAAGATTATTTTATTTTCCTAGCTTGTATTTATCTCCATATTCGAGGAACTGGAACTTGTCCTAAGTATTTTTGCTTAAAGTGAAAAAATGCGTATAATAAAAATTATTATTAAAAGAAAGAAATGGAGTACATCAAATGGTCCAATCAATCAATACAAAGGTCGATTTAGTTATTGATGCAACCTCCCACATGGGACTTGCAGAGTATGGTAAAATCATGATCGGAGACAAAGGATTTGAATTCTTTAATAGTCGTGATGTCCGTAAGTTTTATCAAATCCCATGGGAAGAAGTGGATTACGTGATTGCTTCTGTCATGTTCAAAGGGAAATGGATCCCCCGTTATGCTATCCGAACGAAACGAAATGGGACGTATACATTTTCTTCTAAAGATCCCAAAAAAGTGTTGCGCGTAATTCGTGAATATGTTGATCCTAACCGTATGGTCCAGTCATTGAGTTTCTTTGATGTTGTCAAACGCGGCTTGAAGAGCAAATTTTCGAAAAAATGATTTCCCTCTTGAAGAGAAATATTCGCTATGCTATAATCACAAACAGAAGCTCATTAAAGTGATGTATCAAACATTAGTGCTAAAAGTTGTTTATTTAACACTCTAATTACAGCGTTTGCAAAATAAATTAAATAGCTATCGTTATTATTTTTTGCGTGTTACTGATTCGATCAGGCATGAGTGAAAAGTATTGATTGAAATGAAGGATAAGGGGCATTCTATACCCATATCTTCATTTAATCGACTTTTTACTCATGCCTTTTTTGTGTTTTGCCGATACTGTAATCGCTTAAAATGAGCAGAAAAATACAGCTAAAAAAATCATTCCTTAAATTTGCTAGTTTAATTAGCTGTAAAAATCCTAATAGGAGGGAAAGAGATGGTAGGAATTATTATTGCTAGTCACGGTGAATTTGCCACTGGTATCTTGCAATCTGGAGAGATGATCTTTGGAAAACAAGAAAATGTCAAAGCTGTTACATTGATGCCAAGCGAAGGACCTGATGATGTAAAGGCAAAAATGCAAGAAGCAATCGCCTCTTTCGACAACCAAGACGAAGTATTATTCTTAGTCGATCTTTGGGGTGGAACTCCTTTCAACCAAGCCAACAGCTTGTTTGAAGGACACAAAGACAAATGGGCAATCGTTGCTGGTATGAACTTGCCAATGTTGATTGAAGCTTTTGCATCACGCTTCTCAATGAACACAGCGCATGAAATTGCCGCGCATATTTTGGGCACAGCTAAAGAAGGGGTAAAAGTAAACCCTGAGGAATTAGAACCAGCAGCACCATCTGCTGCAGCCGCAACTGCAAAACCAGTAAATGCAGGTGCCCCTGGCAAGTTTGAATATGTGTTAGCGCGTATCGACTCTCGTTTACTTCACGGACAGGTTGCGACTACTTGGACCAAAACGACACAGCCTACACGAATCATCGTTGTATCTGATGCAGTAGCTAAGGATGAACTTCGTAAGAAATTGATCCAACAAGCTGCTCCTCCAGGTGTTAAGGCTCACGTTGTTCCTGTCAACAAAATGATCGAACTTGCAAAAGATGATCAGCACTTTGGTGGCCAGAGAGCGTTACTTCTGTTCGAAAACCCGCAAGATGCGCTCAGAGCGGTTGAAGGCGGCGTTCCATTGAAGACAATCAACGTTGGTTCGATGGCACACTCACCTGGTAAAGTTCAACCCAACAAAGTGTTGGCCTTTAGCCAGGCGGATATTGATACGTTTAAAAAGTTAAAAGAACTTGGTTTGAACTTCGATGTCCGTAAAGTTCCGAACGATTCTAAAGGCGACATGAACGAAATTATCAAGAGAGCTCAAGAAGAGTTAAACAAACAAAAATAATCCTAATTATCAAAGAGAATGGAGGATTAATCATGGATTTGAATGTGATTCAAATAATATTAATCTTTATCATAGCGTTTTTAGCTGGTATGGAAGGTATTTTGGATGAATTCCAATTCCATCAACCACTCGTTGCTTGTACGTTAATTGGCCTGGTTTCAGGAAACTTAGTACCATGTCTTATCTTAGGTGGTACTCTTCAATTGATCGCTTTAGGTTGGGCAAACATCGGAGCTGCCGTAGCACCGGATGCTGCGTTAGCCTCAGTTGCTTCTGCCATTATTTTAGTTTTAGGTGGACAAGGTAAAGAGGGTGTGGCTTCTGCCATCGCGATTGCTGTTCCGCTTGCAGTTGCTGGCCTTTTATTAACAATCCTCGTTCGTACACTTGCAACAGCAATCGTACACTTTATGGATGCTGCAGCTCTAGAAGGAAACATCAAAAAGGTTGAATTTTGGCAAATCGTTGCAATCTGCATGCAGGGGTTACGTATTGCCATTCCAGCTGCATTAATTATAGCTATTGGTGCAGGTCCGGTTAAAGACTTACTCACATCAATGCCAGCTTGGTTAACAAGCGGATTGGCAATCGGCGGGGGAATGGTCGTAGCCGTTGGTTATGCAATGGTTATTAACATGATGGCTACAAGAGAAGTATGGCCATTCTTCGCAATTGGTTTCGTGTTAGCGACTGTTTCACAAATCACACTTATCGGTCTAGGTGCTATCGGTGTGGCTCTCGCCCTTATCTATTTAGCGCTTTCTAAACAAGGCGGTTCAGGTAATGGCGGAAACGGAAACACCGGTGATCCTATCGGCGATATAATTGATAATTACTAAGAAGGAGGGCGCATAAAAATGGCAAATGAATTAAGATTATCAAAAAAAGATCGTATTTCTGTTTGGTGGCGTTCCACTTTCATTCAAGGTTCTTGGAACTATGAACGTATGCAAAACGGCGGCTGGGCATATACGATGATTCCCGCAATCAAAAGATTATATAATACTAAAGAAGATCGTGCTGCTGCACTAAAACGTCACTTAGAGTTCTTTAATACTCACCCATATGTAGCTTCACCTATTATTGGTGTAACGCTAGCGCTTGAAGAAGAACGTGCAAATGGTGCGCCGGTTGACGACACAGCCATTCAAGGGGTTAAAGTCGGTATGATGGGGCCTTTGGCAGGTATCGGGGATCCAGTTTTCTGGTTCACGGTTAGACCGATCCTTGGTGCGTTAGGTGCTTCTCTTGCCTTGACTGGTAATATCCTTGGCCCGATTATTTTCTTCGTTTTATGGAATCTCATTCGTATGGGATTCACGTGGTATACGCAAGAATTTGGTTACAAAGCTGGTTCTAAAATTACGGAAGACTTATCTGGCGGAATACTTCAAGATATCACGAAAGGTGCATCCATCTTGGGTATGTTCATCCTTGGTGCATTAGTTAACCGTTGGGTATCTGTAAAATTTACGCCAGTTGTATCCGAAGTTAAACTTTCCAAAGGTGCTTATATTGACTGGAGTAACTTACCTGCCGGAGCGGAAGGGATTAAATCTGCGTTACAACAGCAAGCTGCGGGTCTTTCATTAGAACCTGTTAAAGTAACAACTTTACAAGCCAACTTGGATAGCTTAATTCCTGGTTTTGCTGGATTGCTGTTAACACTTCTTAGCATGTGGCTGCTTAAGAAGAAAGTTTCCCCAATCATTTTGATTCTAGGATTGTTCGCGGTTGGTGTCGTCTTCCATCTATTGAACTTAATGTAATAAATAAAAATTGAGCAGCACCTCCTTATAGGATAATCCTATCAATTTAAGGAGGTGCTTTACATATTTCCATATCTTTTAGGGGGTTGCTATGCTTACGATCGGTTATATTGGAAACGGAAAAAGCACGAACAGATATCATCTGCCATTTGTCCTGCAAAGAGACAATATAAAGGTAAAAACCATTTATCAAAGAAATCCTAAGCATGAAAGTTGGGAACGGATTGCAGGAGTAAATTATACTTCTGATTTGGATGAACTATTAACTGACAAAGACATTCAACTTATTGTGGTTTGCACAAGACATGACAGTCATTATGAATACGCAAAATTAGTCTTGGAACATAATAAACACTGTTTGGTTGAAAAGCCTTTTATGGAGACCTCAGAACAGGCTAAAGAAATATTTGCTATGGCAAGAGAAAAAGGATTAATTGTACAGGCGTATCAAAACCGTCGTTTTGACAGTGATTTTTTAACCGTTCAAAAGGTCATCGAAGAAGGGAAACTAGGGGACTTGCTGGAAATCGAAATGCATTATGACTATTATCGTCCAGAAGTACCAGAGTCTGTTCATTCTTTTGATCCTGCTTCGTCCTTTTTATATGGCCATGGCACCCATACACTGGATCAGGTGATCAGCCTTTTTGGAAATCCGGATCATATCCATTATGATGTGAGGCAATTATTAGGCCAAGGAAGAATGAATGATTATTTTGATTTGGATTTATATTACGGTACGTTAAAAGTATCGGTGAAATCCAGTTATTTTAGACTGAAAGAAAGACCAAGTTTTGTTGTATATGGCAAAAAGGGATGCTTTGTAAAAGAAACCAAAGACCGTCAGGAAGAGCATTTAAAGTTATTTTACATGCCGTATAACAAAGATTTTGGAATCGATACAATCCAACATTATGGTGTACTGACCTATATCGCCGAAGAAGGTACAATCCACGAAGAAAAAGTAAAATCCGTAAATGGCGATTATGGAAGAGTTTATGATGATTTATATGAAGCCATCATAAATGGTAAAGATAAAACCATTACAGACGAACAAATACTCCTGCAAATGGAGATATTAGAAACTGGAGTTAAAAATTTGAAGTAAGATAAAAAAGGTCTTTCATCCTAAATGGATGAAGACCTTTTTAATTTTATATAGAGGTTAATGCCTTATCTTTCGTTAATAAATATGGTCGATAGTAACCAACGGTGTTTGATAGAGGAAGAATTTCTTCCGATAGATGGATGTTTAACTGTTCTTGAATGTAATTTCTTCGTTTTTGAATTCTATTCCATACTTGCGGGTATTCATTTTTAAGCTTAGTTCTTAATTCTTCATTTGCAAGAGCAATGGTATCTTCCGCACTAACACCTGCATAGCCTTCAATGGAAGGGATAATATCAATTTGGAGAATCATTCCACTTTTAATTTCTTCCGTTGAATCTGGGTAGATCGGTGAAGACATCCATTCTTCATCGGAAGTAAGATGCCCCGGGTTTAATTGCCAGTTGTACTTTTCCTTTGGATAGACACCTTCTATTAAATCGTAAAAGGTTCCACCGGACATCCCGATTTTAATGTTCTCTAACCAATATACAACAGTCTGATAATAAGGAATGGCGACTTTATCTAAATAATCTTTTTGAGAAGAAGGGAGTTGTTCTTTATTTTCAACAATAAACCCAGTTCTGCTAGTCAGCCCGCCCTTATAGCCTGTTGTTAATGATATAGGATCTCCTGCTTTTGTCTGTTTATCAGTAGGATAAAGATTTGCATATTCAAAACGCTTGCCAGTAGCCGCAATGGTCACAACAGTATTGGTTTGCCCATCACCATTCAGAAGATTCCCCAAAAAGGATTCTTTAACATCTATATCAATCGCATTCAAAGCTTTTAGCATACAAGATGAAGCGAGGTTTGACCCATATTCATAATGGGCAATTTCATTCGCGTTATTTGTTGTCCTAGCCCCAATGTCCCCTCTGATAAATAAGTAAGCTGCATTGACCATCTTTGCATGATCATGCTTTGCATTTCTAAATGCCTCAACAACAAAATTAGGAATGTCAAATAAAGTAGAGTTATTTTGTCTTTTTGAAGTAAACATTTTCCATCCAACAAGACCAATCTTTTTACTCGTTCTGAAATTAATTTGATCCAATATATTTTCTAAGGGAGTATTATCGTACATTGGCTGATTAGGTAAAGAAAAAAGTGGATAATGATAAACAGTACCCATTGTACGGGCATGCTTTGCCAGTTTTAGATTTTCATTCCCCAAAATATAGGAACAGTCTCCATTGCTTTTCATGACAAAAAGGGCTTCTTCAAATCTTGGAATAAAACCCGTCAAGTATTCAAAATTACTTCCATGTTCCTTATCAGCGTATATCGCCAATACATCAAACTCTTCTTCTTTCATCAATTGTAGAAGTTTTTCTTTTCTTTCGTTGATCGTCTCATCAGTTAAATAAACTGGGGGAACATTTTCATAAATTTCAGGCTGTTCTATTTGTATCAATTTTACTTGTTTCTTCATATTCATAAACGTATTCTCCTAATCATTCGTCAGTAATTACAAGATCTACATTATTTTGTGCTAGTAACTCCACAAACTTTAGCTCCGGCATCTTATCAGTAACCAATATATCAATTTCATCGAGGGAACATACTTTGAAATAACCCGTTGTACCAATTTTTGTATGATCGGCTAATGCAATGATCTTGTTCCCTCTTTGGACCATTGCACGTTTAACCAACCCTTCCTCCTCTGTATGAATAAACAAGCCCTTTTCAGAAATGGCAAATACCCCTAATAATGTATAGTCAACATGATATTGTCTAATTTTATCCACCGTATCTGCCCCATATAAAAACAACTGCTCATTATTAAGTTTGCCAGGAAGAACTGAAACACTTGACCTTTCATTCTTAGCAAGAAGAATAGCATGAGTAAGAGAGTTGGTAATCCCTTTCAAACTCTTCTCGTTTAATTTAGGAATAACAGCTTCCACAGTAGTTGATGAATCAAATATAACGGATGAATGATCTTTGACTAATTTAGCAGTCTTCTCTGCAATTTTTTCCTTAATTGTGTTTTCCTGATTAGCTCTTTCTGAGTATTTAAAAATAGGAGCCTCTTTACTAGCTAACACGACTCCCCCATGTATTCTTCTAATAACATTCTTTTTTTCTAGTTTCATTAAGTCTCTTCGTATCGTATCTTTTGAAACACCTAGTGCTTCAGCAAGACTTTCTATTGTCACTGTCTTATTTTCTTCAATGATTTTCATTTCTTTTTCAAGTCTCTCTTCGATTAGCATGAAACACCTCCATGTGTATAGTTTAATTACATTTGCAATAAAATGCAATCTTTTGCGATGTTATAAAAAATACCGCAAAAGATTGCATGATAATTTATACTAATATCAGCTGCTTGACTCAGTTATCCAATCAGGTAAGTTTGAAATAATATATTAGATTAGATATACTTAAATTGTATAAAATTTTTAGACATTTTTTTAACAAGTGTCTGAAATTTAAATAATGTGGAAGGTGGAATAAAAATGAATACGCTAGTAGCTCAAGAAAGAAACAATTTCAAAAAATCTTCTTTGAAAAAACTAAGAAACAATGGGAAAATCCCTGGAATTGTTTATGGAAGCGATATTGATACTAAATCCATCTCTATAAAAAACTCAGATTTACTGAATGTGATGAAGGGTGTTGGCAGATACGGCATTATCTCCCTAAATCTTGATGGTAAATCAAAGAATGTTATTTTAAGAGATTACCAAAGTGACCCTTTAATAAGAGAGGTCCTTCATGTGGATTTTCTTCAGGTCGATCAGCATACGGAACTCGATACAAAAGTAAGTGTCATTTTAAAGGGAACATCTAAAGGCGAGAAAGTCGGAGGAATTGCAAAACAATATCTTCATGAATTGGATATTAGAGCAAAAGCGGATGATATTCCGAATGAAATTGAAATTGACATCACGGATTTTGAAATCGGCCATACTGTTAGAGTGGCAGATATTAAAGAGGGTTATCGTAACTGTACGATTAACCATGAGGATGATGAAACCATAGTGATGATCGACTATGTGAAAGCTGAAGCGGAAGATGAAGAGGATACTAGTAAGGTTGAAGTTGCTAGTGTCTAATCGTAATTTCACTTGGGCTTTCATGTGAAGAAATAAACAGTCTATAGCAGAAGCATTTTTTTGTGCTGCTGCTGTAGACTTTTTTTTAGGGGGAAATTACCTTATTCCCAATAATTAGCTATAATGGTGTATAAATGTTGGTGGGGGGCTGAAAACTTGTACATGGTTTTTACATATTTTGTTTCCCTTATTGTCATTGTGATTTCAGTGTTTGTTACGTTGTTTTTTAAGTATGAACTAGAGCGATTGTTTCGGGAAACCGGGGATGCAGTCGCTTTCCATATATGTAATGTGATTATCACCATTATGGTGTCGATTACGGCGCATGCGATCATGACTAATTATATCGCTGGAAATGAGTTCGAGTTGATGCCCACATTAATAATTCTTGCGGTCATTGTCCTGCCTATTTATCTTTTAGGGCACTTGGCTTTCGAAAAATATAAAACCGTTTATCGGAAATTCACTCCTGCTGAGAATGGGAAAGTGATGGTGCTTAACGAAAAGTACCTAAAAAAGAAAAAACGATTTACAAAGTTGGATAATTATAATGCTGTTTCGAAAGAAAAAGGCAACAAGAAAAAGTTGAAATTTTAGTTTAAAGGACCACTCCCTAAAGGCAGGAATAGGTCCTTTTTTGCCTGCCAAAATTTTTAAGTTCCCTGTAATACGGGTATAACACTATGAAAGTGGTCATTTTAATCATACGTATACTTTACGGGGAGGCACAGGAAATGAAATGGAAAGGGAGACGGCAAAGTACAAACGTTGAAGACCGAAGAGGCATGGGTATGGGCGGCAAAACGGCAATAGGGGGCGGAATTGGCGGCCTCATAATGGTCCTTCTCTTTACGCTGCTCGGCGGCAATCCTGAAGACATTGTTAATTACCCACCACCGGATAATGGCACAGGATCAAATGTTGCTTACGAGGAGTCTGCAGAGGAGAGGGAGCTGGCGGATTTTGTTTCGGTGGTTCTTGCCGATACCGAGGATGTATGGTCAGAGCAATTTAAAAAGCGGGGGTTGGATTACGAAAATCCTAAGCTCGTTCTATACAGCGGCAGTGTCCAGTCAGCCTGCGGATCGGCGAGTTCAGCGGTAGGGCCGTTTTATTGTCCCGGTGACCACAAGCTTTATATTGACCTTAGTTTTTATGAGGAACTCAAACAACGATTCCAGGCACCAGGCGACTTTGCGATGGCTTATGTCCTGGCCCATGAGGTTGGCCACCACGTCCAAACTATATTGAATTTAGGTGGTGAGGCTGCAGCTTCCGAAAAGCGGTCGAATGAGTACTCTGTCCGCTTTGAATTGCAGGCTGATTATCTCGCAGGTGTGTGGGCCCATTACGCCCAAGGAAAGGGCTACCTTGAAAAAGGCGACCTTGAAGAAGCGCTTAATGCGGCCAATGCTGTCGGCGATGACAATATCCAGAAAAAAAGCCAAGGCTACGTTGTTCCAGAAAGCTTTACCCATGGCACTTCCGAGCAGCGGAAACGCTGGTTTTACAAAGGATTTAAAAATGGGACAATCGAAGGCGGAGATACCTTTAATGTCTCAAATCTTTAAAAATGGCTGCCCAAGTGGCAGCCAAAAAATTTTTATATTAGACAAAATTCATAAGTTAGAGAGTAAAAGTGTCTAATAGGAGGCGTCTAAAAGACAAAATGATAGGGATTTAGCATGAAAGTGTCTAATAGAGGGCTTCTAAAAGACAAAATGGGTAGGACTAAGTCCAATAGTGTCTATTAAAAAGCTTCTATTAGACTAAATTATCTGGAAAAACGAAGAAGTGTCTAATATAAGCAGCCCTTCATCTAAATGCCCAATAATTACCAAAACCCTTCATTGAAACCCTCCCCCCATTCCCCACGTCTAATATTTGAACTTTCTATGTCTTTTTTACAGGAATTTTTCAGGAAAAATCGAATACATAGATAGAATGTTATAAATTCGCACCATCGACCCCAATGAGGAGGAATTACCTTGGCACACGAACATATGAACCCTGTTATAGATCAAATAATAGCCAATATTGAAAAAGTCATGATTGGAAAGCGGAACGTTGCTGAGCTCAGTCTCGTCGCCCTGCTTGCAGGCGGCCACGTGCTGCTTGAGGACGTGCCAGGCGTCGGCAAAACTATGATGGTCCGCGCTCTTGCGAAATCGGTGAATGCCAAGTTCCGCCGGATCCAGTTCACACCGGACCTGCTCCCGTCCGACGTAACGGGTGTATCAATTTACAATCCGAAAGAAATGGAATTCCAATTTCGCCCTGGTCCGCTAATGGGCAACATCATTCTTGCTGATGAAATTAACCGGACTTCGCCGAAAACACAGTCGGCGCTCCTTGAAGGAATGGAGGAAGCGAGCGTCACCATTGACGGCGTGACCCATAAACTAAGCAAGCCGTTTTTCGTCATGGCAACGCAAAACCCAATTGAGTATGAGGGTACATATCCGCTGCCGGAAGCCCAGCTCGACCGTTTCCTTTTAAAAATGAAAATGGGCTACCCGGACATACAAGAAGAAATCGAGGTCCTCAACCGGGCGCAAAAAACACCGCCAATCGAGGACTTGCAGCCGGTCATTGACCTCGACGGCCTTCTCCAACTGCAGCAGGAAGTAAAGGAAGTGTTCGTTGATGATACCATTAAGCGTTATATCGTCGACATCGTCAACGGCACTAGGGGCCACGGAAGTGTCTACCTGGGCGCCAGCCCGCGCGGTTCCATCGCCCTGATGAAAGCGGCACAAGCGTATGCGTATGTGAACAACCGCGATTATGTGCTGCCGGACGATGTTCAATACTTGGCTCCGTACGTCCTGTCGCACCGAATCATTTTAAAATCGGAAGCAAAATTCGAGGGCATCTCTGCTGAAGAAGTCGTGAACCGTGTGGTGGCCAGAGTCCCTGTTCCGATTCGAAGGCTTGTGAAGTAGAATGAAGACACTTTGGAAATTCACCCAAAAAGCATGGAGGTTTATTCTGCTGTTCCTGTTAATCCTCCTAGCCTTTTCCTATGCAATGTTCCAAGGGGGATTCGTCAGCTGGTTTTTGTTTTACAGTTTCTTGCCGTTTGCCATCTACTCAGTGGCGCTATCGCTCTATTCCTTGAATGAGCTAGAAGTGTCCAGGACCTTAAGCAAAACGGATTACAATGCTGGCGAGCCGTTGAAGGTCACGGTCAATATTAAGCGGTCAATGGGGTTTCCGTTATTTTACTTGATCATTAAGGATGAGTTGACCGAAGCATTGGAATATGCCGAGAAACTCAGTTCTTCCAAGGCAATCCTGTTTCCGGGCTTTAGCAAACAACTTTCCTATGAATATACGATTAATAAACTGCCTCGCGGCGAACATTTTTTCCAAGCTATTACATTGAAAATTGGCGATCCGCTTGGATTGTTCGAAAAGGAAAAGACTCATCCTGTTGAAGGGAAAATTATCGTCTATCCGGCGTTTACCGAGCTGCTCTATCGGCCGTTTGAAAACCAGTATGACCAAGGGTTAACGGCATCACGGGAAAGGGTCCAGCGCGATACGACTATGGCCGTTGGTGTTCGGGATTATCAACCTGGCGACCGGTTTTCCTGGATTAACTGGAAGGCGTCTGCCAAGAGAAACGAGATTATGACGAAGGAATTTGAACAGCGGCAATCACATGACGTGTCCGTGGTGATGGACTGTGTACCGGATAAGCGATTTGAAGCTGTCGTATCTTTTACCGCTTCACTATTAAGGGCGGTTTTAAAGAAAGGGGCCCAAACTGGACTCCTGACAATTAGCAAAGAACGGGTCTCGTTTCCAATCAGAGGCGGCGAGCAGCATTTACAGCAGCTGTTTTACCATTTGGCGAAAATTGAAGCAAAGAGCTTTATACCACTGGAAAAAGTGTTGGAGACCGACGGGGCATTCATCCAACAATCTGTCTCGTTTATGCTTATAACAGCACAGCTGAATAAATCGCTCATTGAAAAAGCAAGCTTTCTAGGACAGCGTAAAGGCAGTATTACGTTGTTTTTAATGAAAGGCAATAAAGAATTGCCGACTGATGATGAGCGTTCGCTCATTGCGATTGCAAACGCCCGTGGTGTCCGGGTTGTCATGGTGCATGAAGGCGATTTTGCAGCCGCGTTCTCGGAGGTGAGCCTGCGATGATAAAACGGGATTTTCCCACCTTTCTTTTATACGTATTTGGCTTTTTGCTGTTGTGGGAATGGCTACGGCCGGTTGAACAATTGACCGATACCGACAATATAGAAACGTTCATCATTTTTTTAATTGTTGCCTTCGCGGTATCGTACCTCCGGCTGAAGTGGAATTGGCAATTGCTGATTAATGCACTTTTTATCCTGTTTTCTGTTAATCGGCTCTATTATGAGGCCGGATTTTTCCAGCCTGAGTGGCTGAACGCCTTCTTATCCGATATGACGGAAAACCTTGGATTTATTTTTGAGAGAAATTGGAATGATCTAACCGATGAATTTCGCACCATCTTATTTTTCGTCCTGCTGTGGTTAATGGTGTACCTGCTGCATTATTGGCTGTTGCGTCAGCAGCGGATCTTCATTTTCTTTTTTATGACATTAGTTTATATCACTGTGTTGGATACCTTCACCGAATATGACGCCACTGTGGCGATTGTCCGTACGGTTGGCGCAGGATTTGCCGTGATGGGGATGTTGACCTATTTCCGAATCAGTATGAGAGAGCATGGCAGCCAATCCTTCTCAATGAAAAAATGGATGGTGCCGCTGGTCGGCATGATTGCTTTTAGTGTGCTGCTTGGTATTGCCGCTCCGAAGGCGGCGCCGATTTGGCCCGATCCGGTTCCGTATTTGACGGCAGCCAATGGAAAAGGCGGCAGCGACGGCCCTGGCGGAATCAGTCGGATCGGCTACGGGTCCAATGATGAGAGACTTGGCGGCCCGTTTATCGGCGATAATACAACTGTGTTTACAATCGAATCAAACGGCAAGCACTACTGGAAGGTTGAAACGAAGGATGTATATACGGGCAAGGGCTGGATTGCCTCGGGATCGACCCCGATTGATTTTACGAAGGCCGACCTTGTTCCGGTATTTTCAATCCCAAGTAGTGTTGAAACAAGGGATGAAACCGCGAGAATCACTTCTGTTAGGGAATCATCATTAATTGTTTATCCGGCAGGAATCCAAAGATTTATTGAAGTTAATATTCCTGATAGATATCCGATCCGGATAGATACAACGACCGAAAAAATTAAAAATCTCAAAACCAATGATTATAGCGTTGACTTTAAGGTGCCAAGGTATAAGGCAATCGATTTAAGGAAACCAACTGGATTTGACCCGACCGTCATGAACCAGGAATTTTACGAAAGATATACAAAGGTTCCGGAAAATCTTCCCGCAAGAATTAAGCAATTAACGGAAGAAATAACTGCGGGCAAAACCAATTGGTTTGACAAGGCAAAGGCTGTGGAGAGTTACTTCGGGAATACCGAGTACACGTATGACCAAAAAAATGTTGCCCTTCCTGGAGAAGAGGACGACTACGTAGACCAATTCCTGTTTGATACAAAAGTTGGTTATTGCGATAACTTTTCCACCTCTATGGCAGTCATGCTGCGGACAATCGGTATTCCGACACGCTGGGTAAAGGGCTTTACCGGCGGAGAGTTCACGGAATACACTCAAGGGGATGAATCGAAGGAAATTTATCAGATTACTAATAATAATGCTCATTCATGGGTTGAGGCATTTATCCCGGGGCAAGGCTGGGTTCCATTTGAACCAACCAAAGGGTTTTCAAATGAATTAAGCATTGATTATACGTCCGGTAATACGACGTCCAGAACCGAAACCCCTGCTCCCGCACCGGCTCCCAAGCCGCAGAAGGAAGAGATTGATGAAAAGCCGGCCACGGCAAAAGATTCATCGCTTGACTTTACGTTGATTTGGAAAGCTACGGAAAAATTTTTCAAAAACAATTGGCTTTCACTTGTGGTCTGGTGTTTGGCTATTGCGGCCGTTGTGTGGGTCCTTTACCGCATCCGTGGTAAGTGGGTTCCGTACATTTTGATGTTCCGCTACCGTTTCAAGAAGCAAGACGATGCGATCGGGACTGCCTATTTGATTTTACTGAAACAGCTTGACCGCTACGGATTAAAGCGCCAGGAACATCAAACCTTAAGCAGCTATGCCCGTTATATCGACAACTTTTTCTCAACCCGAGAGATGACGCGGCTGACAAACAGTTATGAGCAGTACTTGTACCATCAAACTCTCCCTAAGGGAAGCTGGGAAGATAACCGGGAGTTGTGGGAAAATTTAATCAAAAAGACTATTGCTTGACCAAAAAAACATCCTATTGTTACAATATGTTGTAATTTAATGTGTACCTTCATATATCCTCGATAATAGGGTTCGAGAGTCTCTACCGGGCTGCCGTAAATGGCCTGACTATGAAGGCAGAATCGGTCATAGAGCAAATGCGAGAGAACTAGAATTCTGCCTTCCTAAGAGACTTTGGGGGGAGAATTCTAGTTTTTTTTATTTCTTAGTAAAAATGGCAAAACTAAACTAACTTAATCAGATTGAGGTGGCTAGACTTGACAGGAAAGCAAGATATGATCGTCGTATTGGACTTTGGCAGTCAATATAATCAGTTAATCACAAGGCGGATCCGCGAATTCGGCGTGTACAGCGAACTACATCCACATACGATTACCGCAGAAGAAATCCGCAAGATGAACCCAAAAGGAATTATTTTTTCCGGGGGTCCGAACAGTGTTTACGATGAAAATTCATTCCGCTGTGACGAAGAAATATTTGAAATGGGCCTGCCGATTCTAGGAATTTGCTACGGAATGCAGTTGATGACCGTTCATTTCGATGGCAAGGTCGAAAAAGCCAAGCATCGTGAATACGGAAAAGCGACAATGAAGGTAGAAAAGCAATCTCAATTGTTTGCCGGCCTTCCGGAGGAACAGGTCGTCTGGATGAGCCATGGCGACTTGGTGGTAGAGGCACCTCAAGGATTTACGATTGACGCGACAAGCCCATCGTGCCCGATTACATCAATGAGCGACAAGGAAAGGAAACTTTATGCCGTTCAGTTCCATCCGGAGGTACGCCACTCAGTTTATGGAAATGACCTGTTGAAAAATTTTGTTTTCAACGTGTGTGATTGCAGTGGCGATTGGTCAATGGAAAACTTTATTGAGATGGAAATGGCGAAAATTCGCGAAACAGTTGGCGATAAAAAGGTTCTTTGTGCCTTAAGCGGCGGTGTTGATTCTTCCGTTGTTGCCGTCTTGATTCATAAGGCAATCGGTGACCAATTAACCTGTATTTTCGTTGACCACGGTTTACTCAGGAAAAATGAAGCGGAAAGTGTCATGAAAACATTCTCCGAAGGTTTCCATATGAACGTGATCAAGGTCGATGCCAAGGATCGTTTCTTATCGAAACTTGAAGGTGTTTCTGACCCTGAGAAAAAGCGTAAGATTATCGGCAATGAATTTATCTATGTGTTTGATGATGAAGCAGCCAAGCTAGAAGGAATTGAGTTTTTAGCCCAGGGTACTCTTTATACAGATATCATCGAAAGTGGAACAGCGACGGCCCAAACGATTAAATCGCACCACAATGTCGGCGGCCTGCCAGAGGACATGCAGTTCAAATTAATTGAACCGTTGAATACACTATTTAAAGACGAAGTCCGCGCGCTCGGAACCGAGCTTGGCATTCCGGATGAGATTGTTTGGCGCCAGCCATTCCCGGGACCAGGTCTAGGCATCCGTGTTCTTGGAGAAATCTCGGAAGATAAGCTTGAAATCGTCCGCGAATCGGATTGGATTCTACGCGAGGAAATTAAAAAGGCCGGCCTTGACCGCGAAATCTGGCAATATTTTACCGTGCTGCCGGACATCCGCAGTGTGGGGGTAATGGGCGATACCCGTACCTATGATTATACAATTGGTATCCGTGCCGTGACATCGATTGATGGCATGACGTCTGACTGGGCCCGGATTCCATGGGAGGTGCTGGAGGTCATTTCGACCAGAATTGTCAATGAAGTTGCCCATGTGAACAGGGTCGTCTATGACATTACCAGCAAGCCGCCTGCTACAATTGAGTGGGAATAATGAAGTTAAATACGAACGATGGTAAAATTTTTTCCATCATCGTTCGTATTTTTTATTGACGAAACAGTAAACCGCTGTTATGATAAATGTGAAAATAATATTGTCGAATTGCGTCGTATAATATTGGGGATATGGCCCAAAAGTTTCTACCGAGCCACCGTAAATGGCTTGACTACGAGCAGTGTTTAATAGAGTGCATCATCTGTTCTTTTCCTCTGTTTACACATGCCTAGTCAACGTTCCGGTAGATATACCCGGAACGTTTTTTTATTTTTAAAAAGAAAATATTGGGGGAAGAGACATGCAGAAATATTTTGAGTTTGAAAAATATGGAACGAATTATCGCCGCGAATTCATCGGCGGGCTGACTACTTTCTTGGCTATGGCCTATATTTTAGTGGTAAATCCGCTTACGCTATCGCTGGCATCGGTTGAAGATCTGCCTGATGCATTGCGAATGGACTATGGTGCCGTGTTTGTGGCGACTGCATTGGCGTCGGCACTGGGCTCGATCATCATGGGGCTTGTCGGTAAATATCCGCTCGCATTGGCACCAGGGATGGGCTTGAATGCCTTCTTTGCTTACACGGTCGTATTGGGTAGCGGGATTCCTTGGCAGCATGCCCTTGGCGCTGTATTTATTTCTGGAGTATTTTTCTTGATTCTTACATTGACTGGACTGCGCGAAAAAATTATCAACGCCATTCCAATTGAATTAAAACATGCCGTTGGGGCCGGAATCGGTTTATTCATTACCTTTGTCGGACTGCAAAATGCAAAAATTATTGTGAATAACGACGCAACGCTTGTAGGGTTGGGCGATTTATCGGCACCTGATACGTTGCTTGCAATTTTTGGTATTCTCGTAACAGTCATCATGATGACAAGAGGCATAAATGGAGCGGTGTTCTATGGAATGGTCGTTACGGTTATAGTCGGAATGATTTTTGGGTTGATTGATGTACCGAAGCAAATCGTCGGCGAAGTGCCAAGCATCTCCCCGACATTTGGGGCAGCCTTTTCATCTTTTGGCGATAGTTCATTTTACTCCACCGCGATGGTCGGGATTGTTCTGACGTTCTTATTCGTTGACTTCTTTGACAATGCTGGAACGCTCGTTGGGGTAGCCAGCCAAGCCGGCTTGATGAAGAACAACAAGCTGGAGCGTGCTGGTAGAGCCTTGATTTCCGACTCAATTGCATCAACAACAGGCGCGATTCTTGGTACATCGACTGTTACTTCTTATGTCGAGTCAACTGCCGGGGTTGCTGCCGGAGCAAGAACAGGGTTTGCATCTTTGGTGACAGCCGGTTTGTTCATTCTATCAATCTTTTTCTTTCCGTTACTATCTGTAGTAACTGCTCCGGTAACTGCACCTGCGTTAATCATTGTTGGGGTATTGATGGTATCATCATTAGGGAAAATTGAATGGACTCGTTTCGAAATTGCCGTTCCGGCTTTCTTGACAGTGATTGCGATGCCTTTATCATACAGCATTGCAACCGGGATTGGCCTTGGATTTATCTTCTATCCGATTACCATGCTGGTAAAGGGCAGGGCGAAGGAAATTCATCCAATCATGTACTTTTTCTTTGTTATATTTGCACTGTATTTTATATTCTTACAACATTAAAGATGAAAAAAAGGGCTTCGGACCATGTGTTCACGGCCCTTTTTTTCCTTCTTTTTTCCTATAAAAATATATTTTTTTCCAATTTGCTGCTGTATGATAGAGGTGATAGTGACAATGAATGGGGAAGTGATGAGCGTGAACATGCTGACCGTTCAGGATTTACGAAAAAGCTTTGGTCAGTTTGAAGCGGTAAAGGGAGTTTCTTTTTCAGTGGAAAAAGGTGAGTCATTTGGCCTGCTGGGACCCAATGGGGCGGGGAAATCAACAACCATCAATATGATTACGGGATTGTATCCGCCGACAGCCGGTACAATCCAGGTAAAAGACATTGATGTCATTAAAAATGCGAAGCAGGCACAAAAGTGGATTGGCGTTGTCCCGCAGGAAATTGCGCTTTATCAGGAAATGTCGGCACGGGAGAATCTGAAATTTTGGGGCAGGATGTACAACCTTAGCGGAAAGGCGCTTGAGAAAAGTGTTGACGAAGTGCTTGAAATTATTGGCTTAACGGACCGGGCCAAAGATAAGGTTGAAACCTTTTCCGGCGGGATGAAGCGTCGGGTCAACATTGGGGCGGCCATTTTGCATCGGCCGGATATGCTGATCATGGATGAACCGACTGTCGGCATCGACCCGCAGTCGCGGAATCACATTTTAGAGACAGTCAAGCGGTTAAACAGCGAAGGCATGACGATTATTTACACGAGCCATTATATGGAGGAAGTCGAATACCTTTGTGAACGGATTGGGATCATTGACCACGGTGAGTTGATTGCCAGCGGCACATTAAAGGAACTCCGGGAAACGATTGGCGACCGCTCGAGAATTAATCTGACGCTTGACAGCAATGCCACAGATACCGAGAAAATCACAGCCGCGTTGGAAGGTCTATTTTTGGAAAAAGATCTTAAACTACAGGACCATTTGTTAACGGCCTTCCATAAGGAACCGCAATCGGTGCTAAGTGAAATCATTCAACGGGTTACAAAAACAGGGGCTAGGGTTAGTTCGGTCGATATTGTTGAGCCGAATCTTGAAAGCATCTTTCTTCATTTAACCGGCCGCAGTTTAAGAGATTAGGGGGGGAAAGTCATGGCGTTTTGGTGGTTGGCGTGGAAAGATTTGTTGATGCTCGCTCGTGATAAAAAAGCATTGCTCACGCTTGTTGCGATGCCGCTGTTGCTGATTTCCATCCTGGGTGCTGCATTTGGCAATATGTTTGCTGAAGAGGATGCCGTCCCGATCAAGAAATTCACCCTTGGGGTTGTGAATTTGGACGATGGGCCACTTAGTACTGCGTTAATCGAAGAGGTTTTTCAAAAGCAATTAGCAAAAGATATCAAAATCAAACAGTTTAATGAAGAGGACCTACATAAAAAGATTGAAAATCGGTCACTTGCGGTTGGCTTGATCATTGAGTCTGATTTCTCATCATCATTGGCGGCAGGAAATGAAACGAAGGTGAAGCTGCTGACAGGACCGGACCCGGGAATTAGGGATGATATCGTTGAAAAAGTGATTGAGCAATTTGCCGATTCCATTCCGATTGAGATAATGGCGAGGCAGGCAGCACAGCCGGTTCAGGCTGGCAGTGCTGGAGCGGAAATCCCTTCAAGCCAACCGGCACATGCAGCCCCAACTACTACAGATCATCCTCAAGAACAATCTGTATCACAGCCTCTCATCAAAGAAACGACCGTCAATGCAAAAACCAAAATCGTCAGTTCCTTTCAATATTATGCTGCGGCGATGGGCGTAATGTTTTTGTTGATGACGGTTGTTCAGGGTGTTTCCAACATGATTCTCGAAAAGGAACAAGAGGTTTATAAACGACTGCTGCTGTCCCAACTAACCTATACCAATTATTTGATTGGTAAAATGCTCGGCCTTGTGATTATTTGTTTGCTCCAGGCTGTCATCATAATCGTCGGCACAAAGTATATTTTCGGTGTCGATTGGGGGGCATCAGCTTTCGGAATTGCCATTATGACGGCTGCATTTGTCATCAATGCCTGCGGACTCGGGGTATTGGCGGGTGCTTTTGTCAAAACCGAAAAAGCCTTCTCGGTTGCGGGGATGTTTGGCTCGCAAATTTTAGCCGCCTTGGGAGGAAGCATGGCGCCGCTTTATATTTTTCCGGACTGGGTTGTTTCAATGACAAAGCTGCTGCCAAACGGTCTTGCACTCCAAACTTATTTGAAACTGATGACTGGTGCGTCTTTGGCTGATATCCTGCCTGCAGTCGGCGGTGCGGTAGGCCTAGGAGTACTCTTTTTTGCGATTGGATTAATTCGCCTTTCGATCGAAAGGAGGGGGAAATATGCGTAAGACGTGGACGATTCTAACCCTTCATTTTAAAAAATTTTTCAAGTCGCCGGGTGCAATTGTGCTGATGTTTGTCATGCCGGCGCTGTTTAGCTATATTTTTGGAGGCATGACGGTAAAATCGCAAGAAACAAAACCGTTGGTCAATGTTGTTGTCAGCCAAGGAGAATTTAGCACCGAAGTATACAAGCTTTTGAAAAAAAATAATCAATATAATTGGAAAAAAGCCACGTTACAGCAGGCAAAGACCAATGTTTCCGAGCAAGATGCGATTGCTGCGATCGTCATTTCAGATGACCTTGGGCAAAGAATCACTGAACAGAAGCCGTTATTCGATGTCGTAATCCAACGGAAGACGGAGCAATATTATGCGTTAAACCCCTATTTACAGGGAACAGCAGGGTTAATCCTCCGCTCTTACCAAACAGCGGCCCTGTCAGAACCGTCGGCTTTTCCGAAGCTGCTTGAAGCGGTTGCTGTCAATAAAGGGATCAAGGTCGAAAAACAAATGATCCAAAAAGAGCAGAACGATAAGTCGGATATTAATTTAATGTTTGTCGGTTTTGCGATTATGTTTATGATGTTCGGTCTTTCTGGAGCGGCATCAACGATTCTTGACGAAAGAATCGGCGGTACATGGGGGCGCCTGATGATTTCCCCTGCCACAAGGCTCCAAATCATTCTCGGTTATATCCTGTCCTATTTTCTGGTGGGCTGGATTCAGCTTGGGGTGTTAATGATGGCGATGAGCCTGATGTTTGACATTGGCTGGGGCAATTTAGCGTATTTAATCCCGTTTGCGTCACTGGTGATTTTAATGGTTGTTGGCTTCGGGTTAATGATTGCCGGTCTTGTCAAAACGAAGCAACAAGCATCAGCCATCAGCGCGGTGTTAATTGTGAGCACGTGTATGGTCGGCGGATTATATTGGCCAATCGAGATCATGCCAGAGTTCATGCAGACAATTGCCCTCGGCGTTCCGCAAAGCTGGGCGATGGCCGGCTTCAAGGAAATTGTTAGCGGCAGTCTTCATGCGGTAACGATTTGGAAGGATGCGGTTGCTTTAATCGGATTTTCGCTATTGTTCTTTTTCTTGGGATTGAGAGGCATCAAATTCGAATAGCACTTATGGTTGTCGAGTGTATGTCGAACATTGTCGTTGACTTCTTGTTAGGACTCTTTTACTATGAATACTAATGATAGTTTGAGCGAAACGGGGAAACGGCATGGCAGGACTGCGGATAGAAAAAGCTTTGAATAACAATGTGCTGATTGCGGAGCACCCCGCTTACAATGAAGTCGTGCTAATCGGCAAAGGTATCGGGTTTAACCGCAAGCGGGGCGATCTCATCGATATCGATAATGTGGAAAAATTGTTTGTGTTGAAAAATGAAAAGGAGCAGGAAAACTATATTAAGCTGCTTCCGTTTCTAGACCAAAATTTCCATGAAGTGATTATCTCAGCTATTGACCTTATCAAGCAGCGAACCAGTTCGCTATTAAATGAACATATTCATGTTGCCCTGACAGACCACTTGATGTTTGCCTTGACTCGAGCTTCGCAGGGCATGGAAATGAGCAACCCCTTTTTGGTCGAAACGAAAGCGCTCTATCGCCGTGAATATGAGGTGGCGAAGGAGGTCGTTGAGTTCATTAAAGAAAAAACAGAGATTGCTTTGCCTGTTGGAGAGATTGGCTTTATTGCGCTCCATATCCATAGCGCCCTAACCAATAAGGAGCTTTCCGAGGTAAACCAGCATTCCCAGCTGATCAGCAAACTGGTAGGTATAGTCGAAGAGAGGTTTGAGATAGAAATTGACCGGGATGGTATTGATTATATGAGGCTAGTCCGCCACCTCCGCTTTGCCATTGAAAGAGTAAAAAGGGGAGAGCGGGTGGAGGAACCGGAAAAAATCGCCGCCCTCTTAAAACAAGAATATCCGGTGTGTTATAGTCTGGCATGGAAGCTCATTAAAGTAATGCAGCAAACACTGAGAATGAAAGTTTTTGATGCGGAGGCAGTCTATCTCACAATGCACTTGCAACGTCTGCAAAAAAAATATAAATAGCCATCATATGACGTGTTACTGATTCGGTCAGGCATGAGTGAAAAATTGATTGAAATGAAGATTTGCGGGAAATTTATACCCATATCTTCGTTCAATTGATTTTTTGGCTCATGCTTTTTTATTTTCTGGATACAAACGCTTATAAGCTAAAGAAATAGTATTAGGAGGATTACTTTTATGTTTAAAAACGCATTTGGCGTTCTTCAAAAGATTGGAAAAGCATTAATGCTTCCAGTTGCACTTCTTCCGGCAGCGGGATTATTGCTGGGTATCGGAAATGGATTGCAGCAGCCTACAATGCTTGATTATTTGCCGTTTGTAAATGCGGATTGGATTCAACTGATTGCAAGGGTAATGGAGGACGCCGGGTCGATTATTTTTGGCAACTTAGCACTTATCTTTGCGGCAGGTGTTGCATTAGGTTTAGCGGGAAATGGAGCTGCTGTACTTGCGGCTATAGTAGGCTACCTGGTACTAAACCAGGTAATGAGCACGTGGGCGGGTGTTACAGCAAAGATGGTCGCTAATGATCCGTCTTATGCGTCTGTTTTAGGAATCCCGACGTTGCAAACGGGTGTATTTGGGGGTATTATTGTCGGACTCATTGCGGCTTTTGCCTACAATCGATATCACGATATTGAGATGCCTTCTTTCCTTGGATTCTTTGCGGGTAAACGGTTTGTCCCAATTGTAACTGCCGCTTTTTCGTTGATTGCTGGTTTATTGCTATTAGTGATTTGGCCGCCAATTCAGCATGGTATGAACAGTGCTTCTAACTGGCTGCACGGAAGTGGAACCTATGTTGCTGTGTTCTTTTTTGGATTTGTAAAACGAATGCTTATTCCGTTTGGATTGCATCATATTTTTTATGCGCCATTCTGGTATGAGTTTGGTTCCTATAAAACTCAAGCAGGCAATATTGTTCATGGTGATATGACGATTTTCTTTGCACAGTTAAAAGATAATGTAAAATTAACTGCAGGCTACTTTTTGCAGGGGGAATTTCCAATCATGATGTTTGGTTTACCAGCTGCTGCGTTGGCTATGTACCATACAGCCAAGCCTGAAAAGAAAAAACTAGTGGCCGGCCTCCTTGGGTCAGCTGCCTTAACATCATTTTTAACAGGAATAACAGAACCAATTGAATTTTTATTCTTGTTTGTATCACCGCTATTATTCTTTATTCACGCCGTACTGGATGGACTTGCATTTGTATTAATGGCTTTATTTAAAGTTCACCTAGGATATACATTTTCTGGCGGTGCCATTGACTTCTTCTTATTTGGCATACTTCCAGGAAAAGAAAAATGGTGGATTGCTATTCTTTTAGGTGTTGTTTTTGCCATTGTTTATTACTTCGTTTTCCGCTTGTTAATAACAAAGTTAAACCTAAAGACACCGGGTAGAGAAGACGAAGAAACCCCAGTTTTAGAGTCAGGAGGAGAACGACAGGCTGGAGATCTTCCATATAATATTCTTGAGGCAATGGGCGGACCGAAAAACATTATCCATCTAGATGCGTGTATCACACGCCTGCGCGCTTCGGTGAATGATATTAAAGAGGTTAATAAAGATGAATTAAAACGACTTGGAGCTGCTGGTTTACTCGAAGTAGGTAATAATATACAAGCCATCTTTGGGCCCCGTTCTGAAACAATAAAGAGCCAAATGCAGGATATTATGAGTAGTGGACCTCAAATAGTTGAAAAGGCGTCTGAAAAAGGCGTTGAACAACAACTTAAAGAAGTTAATCAAGAGGCAATACAAAATGATTATCATGATTACGATAGCATTGTTGTTCCGATTAAGGGCGAAATCAAACCAATCTCCGAAGTGCCAGATTCGGTATTTGCGGAAAAAATGATGGGCGACGGCTTTGCGATTGTTCCGGAGGAAGAAACCGTTGTTTCCCCTGTTGATGGAAAAATCGTCAACCTGTTCCCGACAAAGCACGCAATCGGAATTCTTTCTGACGGCGGCCGTGAAATTTTGATCCATGTTGGTTTGGATACAGTAGATCTGAAAGGTCAGGGCTTTGAACCTTTGGTATCTGAAAACGCCACTGTCACAAAAGGGCAGCCATTATTGAAATTTGATATTTCATATATTAAAGAACATGGAAAATCAACAATTACCCCGATTGTCTTCACAAACTTAGCGCAAGGTGAAAAAGTTGTGATTGAAAAGCGAGGCCTAGTTGAACAAAGTCAGGAAGGCATTGTTAAAATTACAAAACAAATGAGGTAACCGCCCGAGTGATTGGGCCGGTTATTTTATTTAAAAAATAAATCGATTAAGGTGTTGACGAATAAATGTCATAGTGATAATATATTAAAGCAGTCGTTACTGACGAGTTAACAACACGATGATGATAAAAAACATCTTAAAAAGTTGTTGACGACGAATGGACGATGTGATATATTAATAGAGTTGCTTCTGACAAGCAACATAACAAATTGTTCTTTGAAAACTAAACAAACAAAAACGTCAACAATAAAACATTCATTTCTTTCGAAATGAAGCCAACGTAACATT
>NZ_LMTJ01000010.1:119413-263599 GCF_001510715.1 Bacillus sp. FJAT-29814 | reverse complement strand
AATGTTACGTTGGCTTCATTTCGAAAGAAATGAATGTTTTATTGTTGACGTTTTTGTTTGTTTAGTTTTCAAAGAACAATTTCCAAAGACAGAATAACAATATACCATCTTTCCGCTATCAAGTCAAATCATTTTTTGGGAATAATTAAACCCAATCAGCGACAGGAGTTTATTTTAGCGAAATCTGTTTTAAAAGTCAACTGTTTTTCAGGAATTTTTTAATGTTCCGCAGCGACAAATATTATCTTACTAAAATATTTAATTCACGTCAATCATTTTTTTCAAATAATTTTACTCAGAGAAAATTTCTCATTTTTTTATAACCTTTCTGAAGGTAACTGATCTCATGCATCTGCAGAATTGTTATTTAGATTGTATGTATCCTTTTCATTTCAAAAATCTCATTCACTGCCTGCCGATACCCGCCTGATGTTTGCAAGGAATCCTTCATTTTCAACGAAGCCTTAAGGAAAGATGGCTGGTTTAATACACGGTCTGACGCTTCAAGTAATTGATTTGCAGTCAATGTTTGCATATGTAATTGAATGCCTGCGCCGATATGGGCAACTTGCTTGGCAATGGCTGGTTGATCCGCGCTTTGCGGGATGACAATGAGCGGAACCCCAAAATAGAGGCTTTCGTGGACACTGTTCATTCCACCATGCGTGATAAACAATTTCGTATGTTTCAGTATCTCCGTTTGCGGAACATAATTTTTTACAATGAAGTTTCCTGGGATTTCACCCAACTCAGAAGGTTGAACTTTTCCCCCAATCGACATAACCACGGTATGCTCCGTATTCCCATAGGCGTGAAAGCAAAGCTTATAGAAATCAACTGCCTGATTGAAGACAGTTCCCAATGAAATATAAATCAGGCTTTTCCCCTTGATTAGGGTTAGGTCAAGGTTACCTTCCATTTGACGTGAGGTGATAGATGGACCGACAAATTTGTATGATTGGTCGAATTCTTCTATAGAAGGTTGTAACTCTCTTATCGTATAAACGATTGTAAGCGGTGCGGGATTACAAAAGACTTCATATGGAGATTGGATTCTCACTCCATATTTCTCCTCCACAGCTGCCGACAGCCTTTTGTATTCATCGAAAGTATCCGTAGGAATATTTTTTACAAGCTGTGTGAACATGTGATTGAATGATGCTTCTGACTGTGCAAACGATGTACAGGAATTAACGGCCGGAAGCTTAAGGATTTCTGCCAGTAAACGTCCGCAGCCAAACATCGAATCATGGATGATGTAATCAAAGCGCTCCCCTTCGATTTGCTCCAGAACACTAGGTATCATGATATCTGCCGTAAGCAGAAGACCGTTGATTCTTTCGAGTAAATTTTTTCTGCCGCCTGAAATAAATGCATTTATAAACTTTTGAGCATCAAAGGTTTTAACGGTTGCACCCGTCTTTTCCACCCGTTCACGAAAATCCTCAATTGTAAAATACACGACCTCTTCCCCACGCGAAATAAGCTCTTGCACTACCCCCACCGTTGGATTGACATGTCCTTCTGACCCGCCATTAATAAATAAAACTCGTGCCATGATATCGCCACCTTATGGATAAAGTTATTTTTCTAGGAAGTCCGCCGTGACATTAATTAACAGAGAATGGACTACAAGGTAATCATACATCAAGTCATCCAGCATCCTTTACTATTATACTTATCAGCTCCATATATAACTAGTCGGGCAGAAGTAATTTGAAACGGGGATTTGTTATCTATTTTAAAATTTTTCTAATACACTATATGGAGGGATTTTCAATGAAGGGAAGTGCGGCAAATGTATAATCAACCATGGAGGCAGGCACAGCCGGTATGGGGTTCTGTTTCAAGAAATGACCAAAATATTTTGGAACTAACAGGGGAAGGGTCGGTGTCAGCAACACCAGATATGTCCATTATTACAATGGGTGTAAATTCTGAAGATCCGAACCTTACAAACGCCCAACAAGAAAATAATGAAACAACGACTAAAGTGATACAGTCACTCATAAACTCGGGGATTTCAAAGGAGAATATTAAAACGGCTGATTACCGAATCGAAATGGTCTATGATTACGAAAATGGCAAACAAACATTGCGGGGGTATAGAGTAGTCCATTTGCTTCAAGTCCAAAACCATCAGATAGAACGGACGGGATTTATTGTTGATACAGCGGTTAGGAATGGGGCAAACACCATTACAAATATTGAATTTAAAGTAAAAAACCCGCAGATTTATTACAGCCAGGCGTTGGCACTTGCTCTGAGTGATGCGCAATTTAAAGCTGTGGAACTAACGAGGGAAATGGGTGTAAAGCTAAATAAGGTTCCACTATCCATACAGGAATTGAACCAAACACCACCAATCATTCCTCTGCAGCCTGCCCTTTTTGCAAAAAGTGAAGCGGGAACGCCAATTCAGCCCGGTAAACTAAAAATAAATGCGTCGCTTCAGGTAAAGTATTCCTATATTTTATAGTTTGAAGCGGAAGTTAGACGAGAAGGTTGGTCCCTCAATTCAGAGTGACTGGCACTTTCCTCAAAATTAAAAGGCTTAATCAAAAAGATGATTAAGCCTTTTAATAGGTTGGATCTTCTTAAACTATTTTTCTCTTTCTTATAAGTAAGAGAATTCCACCTAAGACCACAAAAATAGAACCGATTGCTACAAGGTTAAAATGGTTTGTTGCTGTATTAGGAAGTTCATTTCCAGACTGATTATTTTGGAGTTGATTTCCATTTGCATTGGACCCGGCTGCACTATTTTTCGAAGGAATCGAGCTGTCTCCGTTCTTATTCACATCCTGATTCAGGCTGCTTGGTTTCTCCGCTGGAGTTTGTTGCGTAACGGTAATGGCAGCAGTCGCTGAGTGCGATCGATCTTTAGTTTGAACGGTAATGGTTACGTTTCCTTCAGCGATTGCCGTTACCTTGCCATCCTGCGTAACCGTTGCAATTTTTTCATTAGAGCTTTTCCAAGTTAGTTCCTTGTTGTCTGTGGTGTCAGCTGGCAAAATGCTCGCAGTTAATTTTGCCGTATCACCCACTTTAAGACTAACGTTTGTTTGGTCTAGTGTAATTCCTTTGATAGGTTTCACAGGATCCACTTGAAATTCATTAACAGAAACAGTTCCGCTAACCTCGTTTCCGACTAAAACAAGCGGACGCCCTGTAGGACTTACATGAGCATCAATAAATTCAAGACCTTCTGGTGATACATCGCCCGCAACAGCTTGAGAAAAATCCCTGCTGTTTATATAGTTTACAAACTGGACGTTTTCTGGATTGGAAATGTTATAGGTCATCACGCCGCCAATTCTCTCAAGTCCCACAAAGGCATAAAGCTGATCGCCTATCATGCCGACTTTTACATCTTCAGGTTCTGGCCCTTTTTTCGCACTGCGCTTATCCATTTTATTATCATCATTCGACCAGTTAAAATAGGCTGGATAACGCTCTGCTGTAATCGTTTCAAAGTCACTGCCGCTGTCGTAAACGAGTTCCATCGTATCGGCTTTCCAAATAGAGAATGAGCGTCCGCCCAATGTATAAATGGCATCATTTCCACGATCCGTTAATACTTCAAGCTTCCCATAATCTTTATCGGAACTTTTCATTTTATCAAATGCTGCTTGTGCTTCTTCTGCTGTCATCCCTTTAAAAAGATTCGTGTCAAGGGTAATCGTATCCTTTACATCTTTAAAGTTTGCTACATTGATGAACGTCGGATCCTCTTCAGGCCACTCCGTTGCATCTCCCTCATTCGCAGTAATCAGGTAATCCGTACCGCCAATGTTGGCATAAGAAATGCCATCTGGCATATAAGACCCTAAAATAGGAAGTCTTTCAAATTCTATTTTTCCGTTGTTTGCAGCATCCACTTCATTTCCAGGCAAAGAATGGTCCTTATATCCAAGAGATTTCACAGATAATACTTTCCCTGCTTCAATATCAATCGTTGCAATCGCATTATTCTCTTGTAATGTAACAAATGCTTTTTTACCATCGTTTGAAATAGCTATGTATTCAGGTTCCAAATCTTTAATAGCATCTGCTTTTGTTCCACTGTTTCGAATATGAACGTCGTCATCTATGACACTTTCGTCATCAAACTTTACTTTGGTTATTTTACCCGTTTCCACTTCGACAATCGTTACTGATCCTTCCGGGTCTGCTGCATCAAGACCCCCTCGCGGTTCCGCTTCATCAGCTGATAAAATATACTTTCCATCAGCTGATATTTTAACCATATCTGGCTGTACACCTGTTTCGAAGGTTTTTTGAATTTCTCCGTCATAATTCATGACGATTATTTTTCCGTTTTTTGTATAATCAGCATCTTGAACCGTTGCAGCAATTATGTCATGAGCCGTGTTAATATCAATACTTGTTAAGTCTCCATATTTAAAAGTACCCTCGTTTACCGCGTCTGCAATATTGATAGATTTCTCTTTTTGCAGCTGTTGGACGGTTTCAGAAGAGGTTAAATCTTTAAGACTAACAATATCGATGGTTTGACCATATCCATTAATCGCGTAAAATTTTTCGTTATCAGCATTGTATTTAACAATTTCGGCAACGCCACCATCTTCATTTGGTAAACCCATGCTATACCCAGCAATTTTTTTGACCTCTATCGAATTTTGAATCGATGTGGCTGCATTTGCATCAAGCATATTCATTCCGATGCCTGAAGCTAGTATAGTACTGGCTAAAAAAGTCTTACTGAACCGAGTGAACGTTTCATTTCTCTTCATCCCATTTCCTCCTTCTCATCCTACCAACTTTTTCTACAAATTTAGACATTTAGTAGAAGTATAGAATATGAATATTTTAAATTTATGGAGTATTTGTAAATTCACTATATATTTTTGTAAAAAATTAAAGGTTGATAGACAAAACGAAGCTAACGTTAATGAAGTCTTTACACACTTTTTACACCAAGTTTAGATAAAATCCTTATTTTCCTACTATATTTTAAGTAAGCTACCTTAGGGGGGATTCCATGAAAATTACCGTTGCTGGAGCAGGATATGTGGGATTGGTTACGAGTGCTTGTTTGGCTGAATTAGGACATCAGGTCACATGCATAGACATTCAAAAGAAGAAAATTGACTCTCTTCAAAACAATCGTTTGCCCATTTACGAGCCAGGGCTTGAACACCTTTTGGCAAAAAATCTTCAAAACGGCAAATTAGCCTTTACAGTTGACCCTCAGCTTGCCTATTCAACTACTGAAATCATTTTTATTGCCGTAGGAACCCCTGAGATGCCCGGTGGTTCAGTAGAACTCAAATATATCCATGAGGTTGCCCAACAAATAGCTCACTATATTGAAAATGACGTCATTATTTGCACAAAAAGTACTGTGCCAGTCGGAACAAACGACGTTATTCAACGGATGATCGACAATCAAAAGGCTCCGACTCTTCGTGTCGAGGTGGTTTCAAATCCTGAATTTCTTCGGGAAGGCTCAGCTGTTCATGATTTTTTCCATGGCGACCGAATCGTAATCGGCACCGATAATCTTGAGGCAGCTTCAATTTTGAAAAAAGTGTACCAACCCTTAAATATTCCGGTCATTACAACGGATATTAGGAGTGCAGAAATGATCAAGTATGCTTCCAACGCTTTTTTGGCAACGAAAATTAGTTTTATTAACGAAATTGCCAACCTATGCCAAAAGGTCGGTGCTGATATTGAGGAAGTGGCGTTTGGAGTCGGGCTCGATAAACGGATAGGTCCTGACTTTCTTAGGGCAGGAATTGGTTATGGCGGGTCTTGTTTCCCTAAAGATACAAAAGCACTTTTAGGAATTGCCAATGATGTTGAACATCATTTTGATTTACTAGAGGCTGTCATTAACGTCAATAATCGGCAACAATCCTTGCCTGTTTTGATGGCAAAAGAAACGATAGGCTCGTTACAAGGTAAAAAAATTGCATTGCTTGGATTGGCATTCAAGCCTGATACGGATGATATCCGCGGTTCAGCCTCGATTAGGATTGTAAACGAACTGCTCAATGAAGGAGCCATTATTAGAGCTTATGATCCGGCAGCAATTCCAAACGCACAACGCATGTTTGGCGATATGATTGAATACGCCTATGATCTTAGATTTGCACTTCACGAAGCCGAACTGGCGATTATCGCCACAGAATGGGACCAAATTAAATATGCCCCACTTGAAATATTTCCTTCCTTTATGAAAAACCCGATCATCATTGATGGGCGAAATTGCTACGTGCTTGAAGAAATTCAAAAGCATTGGATTACGTATCTATCAATAGGAAGGCGCGCTATTATTAAAAAAAGTCTTGTTAATAGATAAAATGCTGCATTTTTAAGGAGGAGGGATGATATGAAGATTGCCATTTTCACAGATACATTTGATCCTGACATCAATGGTGTTGCCCAGACCCTTAAACGATTGACAAATTATTTTGCCGAGCAAAAAATCACCTTTAAAGTCTTTGCCCCAACTTCCAATGGGGAAGAATATATATCGGCCCATATTCACCGATTTACGAGCCTGCCGTTTTTCTTATATCCTGAATGTCGCTTGGCTGTACCAAATCTTCTCGAAATCAAGTCAATCGTTGAGGATTTTTCTCCGGATTTAATCCATGTTGCCACTCCTTTTTCCATCGGACTTTGCGGTGTTTATCTTGCAAAAAAATGTAACATTCCTCTTGTCGGTTCCTATCACACCAATTTCGACCGTTACTTACAGTACTATGGAATGCCCTATCTTTCAAAAATTGTTTGGAAATATATGCATTGGTTCCATCGACCTTTTGAAAAAATATTTGTTCCCTCCATTGATACGTACCAGCAGCTAAAACAGCACGGATTTACCAATTTAGAGATTTTTCCTAGAGGCGTAGACTGTAAGCTTTTCCACCCTGATTATGATACTGTGGCCGTCAAAAGTCTCTACCGTTCTCAAGGAAAGCACCTGCTGACTTACGTTGGCAGGCTAGCGCCAGAAAAAGATCCGGAAACGCTTCTAGCTGTGGCAAAATCTATGCCCGCAGAATTAAATGAAAAAATACAGTGGTTGATCATTGGGGATGGTCCACTACGTGAAAAACTCGAAGCTCAAGCACCAACTAACGTCATTTTTACAGGCTACCTAAATGGAAAAAGTTTAGCTCAAGCCTATTCCGCATCCGACCTATTTGTTTTTCCTTCTTCGACTGAAACATTCGGAAATGTTGTTCTTGAGGCACTTGCCAGTGGCATTCCTGTGATTGGCGCGAATTCGGGCGGTGTAAAAAATATTATTAAATCTGGTGAAAACGGAATTTTATGCACCCCGGGGAATGTAGAAGAATTTACAAAAGCGATTATTCATCTTATTAATAATAGTTCCATTAGAAAGCAAATGGGGATGGCCGGGAGAAACTATGCGCTAACACAAAGTTGGAACCGTATTTTTGAAAATCTAATTTGGCAGTACACAGAGGTTATCGAAGAACAGAACGAACGAAAATATGCCTAAGCAGCTAATAAAAAGTTTAATTTTTAGGAGATACTAGTAGGACTGATTGTCAGTAGAACCAGGAGATTGAGGGCGGATCGATGGAGAGAAACTTTGCGATTGATTTTGTTAAATTTTTTGCGATTGCGGCGGTTGTGGTCATTCATACTTTCCCAAGTGACGATAAGCTTGGGTTCTTTCTTCTTGATAACTTTTCCAGGTTTGCCGTCCCCTTTTTCTTTGCTGCTTCAGGGTTCTTGTTTGGTCTCAAAGTCATCCATCATACCAAATCAATAGAATATTTTAAAAGGTATGTAACAAAACTGCTGAAAATTTATGTCAGTTGGCTTTTGTTTTATATCCTTTATGATGTGATGCGGATTTCTTTGAGCAGCGGAGACGTGAAACACGAGTTAGCCAAGTTCATTGATGGATTGACAGCTCTCAATCTGTTTTATTATGGACACGGTACAAGCGGATACCAATTGTGGTTTGTTATTTCCCTAGCATGGAGTACGGCTGCTGTATACCTCTTTTTTAAGCTAAAAAAAATATCGTTGCTCTTGTTCCTTAGCCTTTGTTTAAATATAGCAGGTCTATTTGGACAATCCTATTCTCTTTTCTTTGAAATTACATTGTCCACCCGGGATGCCCTGTTTATTGGTTTATTTTATACAACCATGGGATTCTCATTTGCCAGTGCATTGCCTTTCATTCAATCTATTAGGTGGGAAAAACGGACGTACTTTCTGCTGCTCGGTTTCTTCTTTGTGCTTCAGGCTATGGAGGGATATTGGCTGGAAAAGCAATTGTCTGCGAAACATGGTGAATACTTTTTATCGACCATATTCCTAACTGTGATGTTATTTTTATTCATCATCCATTACCCGCGCCTTGGAAAGGGCCAGCCGATTACCAAAATAGGTGGCAACGCTTTGGGGATCTATGCCATCCATGTTCTATTGATTGATATTGTGGACATTTTGTTCAACTCACTCGGATTGGCGCACCTCTCTCATAACCTTTTGTGGAACATATTGGACGCCTTACTTGTCTTTACTTTATCCTATATGACGTACCGCGTTTTACAATATCTAAAGTCCCGTCAGCCTTTTTTGAGGTAAAAGCAATTTTATATAAGTGTTCCGCTTGCCCTGTTCAATGAAGTGTTTCAATCGGAATAATACGTCACCCTCGACTCCAGCCCCGCCCAATCATATGGGCAGGGCCTTGTATATTTATTTGAGCATAGTTGTCTTTAAAAACTCCTGTGTTCGCTCCTCTTTCGGATGGTTGAAAAATTGCTCCGGGGTGCCGCGCTCAACAATTTTTCCATCGTGCATATAGACAATCCAATCCGCCACTTCTTTGGCAAAGCCCATTTCATGGGTAACGACAACCATAGTCATTCCCTCTTCAGCCAGCTCTTTCATGGTTGTTAATACCTCGCCCACAAGCTCGGGGTCAAGTGCCGAGGTTGGCTCATCAAAAAGCATGATGTCCGGTTCCATCGCGAGTGCTCTGGCAATCGCCACCCGTTGTTTTTGTCCGCCTGATAGTTTACTAGGATAGACATTTGACTTATCCTCCAAGCCTACTTTATTCAGTAATTGTTTTGCTTTGATGATGGCTTTCTCTTTGGCAGCGCCCTTTACCATGATGGGTGCTTCAATGATATTTTCGAGAACGGTTTTGTGCGGGAATAAATTGAAATGTTGAAACACCATTCCTACCTTTTCCCTAATCTTATTAAGGTTATCAGTAGCAGGGTCGATTTCATTTCCTTCAATAATAATGTTTCCGTTATCCATTTTTTCTAAAAAGTTCAAACAGCGAAGGAGGGTACTTTTCCCCGAGCCGCTCGCTCCTACTAAACAAACGACATCACTTTCATATACTGTCATATTAATATTTTTTAAAACATGCAAGTCTCCAAATGACTTATTTAGATGATTGATTTTAATCATTTCTTTTGTTTCCAATGTCCTCGCCTCCTATCTATCACTTACTGCAAGCTTCTGTTCAAATCGATTCACTACAAATGTCAGCAGCGCCACCAGCAATAAATAGTAAACTGCTACAATTAGTAAATAAGTCATTTCATCAAAATTATTGGACCCTAATGTTGTCGCCACATTGAACAACTCATTCATGGAGATAAACGCAGCTAACGAAGAATCTTTTAAACCGATGATAAATTGGTTGCCTAATGGCGGCAGCGCCCGGCGGAATGCCTGCGGAAGTATGATCCTCCTTAATGTCAGCGCTTTTGTCATCCCTAATGAGCGGCCTGCCTCCATCTGCCCCTTGTCGACTGCCTGAATCGTTCCACGAAAGATTTCGGCAATATAGGCTCCATTATGTAAGGCCAGGGCAAGTGAAGCGGCCCAGAAATCCGGGAGGAGGAAAATCCCGCTAATTCCGAAGTAGAGGATAAATATTTGCACAATCAGCGGTGTTCCGCGGACTAAGTAGATATATGTATCGGAAAAGAATTCCAAAATTTTTATTTTAGAGATTTTTAATAAGGCAAAGAAAAGTCCGATGACGATCCCGATTAGGATGGAAACAGCCGTCAGCTCTAAAGTTAAAATCATCGCTTTTATGAATACACCTTTTGTTTCCGTTAATGTTTGAAAAAAATGTGAAAAACTCGGCAATGTACCTACTTCCTTTCTGTACATGGTGGTGATTTATTCAGGTTTTTTGGTAATGTCCTCACCAAAATATTTGATGCTGATCCGGGCTAGTGTCCCATTTTCCCGAAGCTGTTCTAGCGCTTGGTTTACACGCTTCAAAAGTTTGGGGTTATCCTGGGGAAGCACAATCGCTTGTTCACTGCGATTAATTAACTGCTGCCCGTTAATCTCAAATCCTTCCTTTGCCGCATTTTTCCCGGTGACAAAGTCTGTGATGACCGCATCATGCCGTCCGCTGCTTAACGCTTTTAAAGCCGTAATATCACTGTCATATGTTTTAATTTTGTCTGTATAGTTGGAAGCGGTATCGGCATAGGTAGAACCCTTTGCTACAGCAACTTCTTTCCCCGCTAAATCTTTGACCGTCTTAATTGGACTGTCGGGTCTGGTGAAGATTTGCGGACCGGAATAATAGTAGGGAGTACTGAAGGACACATGCTTGCTCCGCTGCGGATTAATCGTGTGGCTGGCAACGGCTGCATCCGCACGTCCGGTTTTGACCCCTTCAACAATCCCTTTAAATTTGATCCGTTTCTGAACCGGCTTAAGGCCCAGTTCTTTGGCAATGGCTTCGCCAACCTCAATATCGAAGCCTGCCATAGTGAGATCATTGTTCATATAACTAAATGGTTTGAACTCACCAGAGGCAGCAAACACAAATTGATGTTTATTTATCAGTTTAGATCCGTCGGCCAGCTGCTCCTTCTCGGCACAAGCTGCTAAAAAGCAGACCAAGATCAAACTGAAAAATAGTTTTACCTTTTTGTTCACCCACATGCTGGCTATCATTCCCTTTCCCTCTTATATGTTTTGGCAATATCCCTAGCGCTAAGTATCTTGCTTACGATGTAAATACCCGATTCACTCCCCGCTCAAACCAATCTATCATTCCCTGTACAAAAATAGGGAAGCATCTTTAAATGTTTCATTCATTTAAAAACGGGTAGTTTTAATAATGAAGGAGTGAGGGTATTGAGCAAAAAAATTGCGGTTTTAGTAACAGATTATTTTGAGGATTCGGAGTACACGGAACCTGTGAAATCCTTTAAGGAAAAAGGGCATGAGGTAACCACAATTGAAAAGGAAATAGGGAAAACAGTGAAGGGAAAGCAAGAAAATAGCGAGGTCGTCATCGATAAAAGTATTGATGAGGTTTCCCCGGAGAACTTTGATGCACTCTTTATACCGGGCGGGTTTTCTCCAGATATTCTTCGTGCAGATGAACGTTTTGTTCAATTTACCAAAGCATTCATGGATGCAAAAAAACCGGTATTCGCTATTTGTCATGGCCCTCAGCTGCTGATAACAGCAGAAACACTCGAAGGACGCGATGTAACCGGATATACGTCGATTCAGGTTGATTTAAAGAATGCCGGTGGAAATGTACAAGACAAAGAAGTGGTTGTCTGCGAGAATCAGCTGGTCACAAGTAGAAACCCAGATGACATTCCGGCATTTGTTCGGGAATCTCTGAGAATATTAGGATAGCGATCGGGCAGAGGGGGTTCCCCTTCTGCCTTTTTTCAGTGGCTCCTTCCTTCTTCCTCCTAAAGTAAAATTTTTGTAAATATAGTAAAAACAACCTATTCACAGTGTAGTATAAGAGGTATAATTTACCTGTTTATATTACTTTTGAACTAGGGGGATATTTTTTATGACTTGGTTTACCAAGTGGGCGTTACGAAATAAAGCGGCATTGACGTTTGCTGTACTGGCCTCGATGATTTTTGGAATTTTTAGTTACACCACGATTCCCATGGAACTCATGCCATCTGCCGACCAACCGTACGTCACCATTTCGGTTGTGGGTCAAGGTGTCGATGCCGTAAGCATGGATGAACAAGTAACACAGCCAATTGAAAAAGCAATAAGCGGCGTCAAGGGAAAACAAAATGTCGTCGCACAAACAGGGAATAATTTTACCCAACTGACCGTCACCTTTGACTCCAGCATTGATGTAAAAGAAGCAAAACAGCAAATCCAAGAAAGAATTTCGATGGTCCAACTCCCCAATGGTGTCATGAAGCCATATGTAGTTAACCTCAACACATCCGAAATTCCCATTGTAGAATTAGGTCTTACTTTTGATAAAGAAATTGGCAATACTGAGCTAAACATTGTAGAAAACGAGATTATGCCGATGCTCAAGGATTTAAAGGGTATCGGTAATGTCATCACGAATGGCGGAAGAAATCAACAAGTAATGATTGAAGTCGACCCGGTCAAACTCACAGCAGCTGAATTCCCGCTTGAAAAGCTTTATACGCTGCTTCAAGGGAAAAATGCCACTGTTGCGATGGGCGATCAAACGCTAAACAATGAAGCCACAAGCATTATCGTCACAGGAAAAATGGAATCACTGGATGACCTTAAAAACATCCGGTTAAACGGGAACACCAAACTGCAGGATGTTGCCAAGATTACCTTGCAAAAAGATACCGAGAGTATCACCCATTTGGACGGCAAGCCTTTTATTGATGTCGTCATTCAAAAGGATTCCACTTCTAATGCGGTAACTCTCGGAAAACAGGTGGAGGACACCGTCAAAAAAATCAATAAAGACTATAAGGGAACCCTCCAAGCAACGTTTGTGATAAATTTGGCGGATACCATTCTTGATTCCATCAACTCGATGACAAGAGAAGTTTTGACTGGGGCATTATTTGCCACACTAATCATCTGGGTATTCCTGCGCAGCTTCCGTATGACCCTGATCACGATTGTCAGCATACCGCTGTCCCTTTGCATAACAATGATTCTGCTTTCTTTCTTTGGCGTCACATTAAACATTCTGACGCTCGGTGGAATCGCGGTATCAGTCGGACGGCTTGTCGATGACAGTATCGTGGTCGTAGAAAATATTTACCGAAGAAAGAAAAACAATGAATTAACCCCTGCCTTTTTGATTGATGCGGTTAAGGAAGTGGGCGCAGCCATCACCTCTTCCACGCTCACAACTGTGGCGGTATTCCTGCCGATGCTGATCGTCTCGGGAGGATTACGGGATATTGTTGCTCCGTTCGCGATTACCATTACATGCTCATTACTGGCTTCCCTGCTTGTGTCGCTTACCGTGGTACCAGCACTCAGCGCCCGGATGATGACAAAGGTTAAGGTAAAAGAGCACAAGAGCAAGTCTTTCTATCCATCACTGTTAAAATGGTCGCTTAACCACAAATGGCTTCCCATCACGATAGCCGTTCTGGTTGTGGTCGGGTCCATCGGATTATTTTTAAGCATGCCTAAAGGGTCTGTCGACCAAAAGGATTCCGCCTACATAGCCATCGGTCTTCGCTATGATAGTGGTACCCCTTTTAGCAAAATAAAAGACGATGTTTCAAAAATGGAAGGGATTCTTTCCGATAAAGAGGGGGTAAAAACCCATATCGCCATCGCAGGAATCAATGAGGAAGCGGCGCAGTACGGCAATCTGACAGATGCAAATACCGTACGCTTTATGGTCTTCCCTGAAGAAGGGACCGATTCAGCCAAGTTTGTCCAAGACATCCGCAAAACAAAAGACCAATTTCCGGACGCGGAGCTGACGGCTGACACCGCCGGATTACTCGGAGCCAATGCCACAACTGTTTCAGTTGATGTCCTTGGAAAAAATGATGCCGACATTAAAAAAGCCGCTGATTTTGTAAAGGAAAAGTTAGCAAGCATTGATGGTGTCGAAAAAGTAGAAAGCAACGATCAAAATACAAAGCCAACTCTAACCATTGAGGTGGATTCGAAGGCAGCCAATGCACAGGAAATCTCCCAGTCAATTTATGCCATGATAAAGCCCGCTGTGATTGGTGCCGTCAAAATAGAAGACCGCATTACGGCCGTAAAATTGGGAGCTCTGAAAGAAATCAAAACAGCAGACGATTTAAAAAATCTGCAGCTCATGACACCAACTGGTCCCGTTACTTTATCAAGCATCGCAAAGGTAGAAGAAAGTCAGGAGCAGGGAATCATTTTTACAAAAGATGGCCATCATTATCTCCAAGTCACGGCTCAAGTCAATCCAGATAAGATGGTGGACGTGGCCGGAAAAATTCAGCAACAGCTGCCAACTTGGAACAAAGATGATGCATTTGCCAAAAACACAAGCGCCGAGCTTACCGGTTCATCGATGCAATCATCCGATCAATTAATGGAACTTGCCAAACTGTCGATGTTCTCGATCGGTATCGTGTTTATGATTTTGCTTGTGACCTTAAAGTCGTTCCGGGCCAGCATCGCGATCCTGATTTCACTGCCGCTTGCGGCCATCGGTTCGCTATTAGGGCTGGTTGTTACCCAAACAAGCATCAATATTTCTTCCGGCATCGGCATGCTGATGCTCGTGGGAATCGTGGTCACGAATGCCATCGTGCTGGTGGACCGAATCCGTCACAACGAAGAAACCATGACAATCCGCGAAGCGATTTTGGAAGCAGGCACCGTCCGTCTTCGTCCGATTTTGATGACGGCCCTTGCTACAGTATTTGCAATGGTGCCACTGTTGTTTGCCCATGAATCGGCAATGAGCCTTAATCTTGTTTCAAAAGGTCTTGCCGTCGTCGTTATTTTCGGACTTCTAGTGTCTACGCTGTTGACACTGATTGTCATTCCGACCTTCTATGAATTATTCCATTTCCGGAAGGCGAAGAAACAGAGGCTGCAAGCCAGTCAGGTAACAGGTACTTTGGGTCAATAAAGAAAAAAGAGGATAAAACTTGAAGGAAGGACGTTTCTCATGGCTCCTAAGGAGCAAGGAGAAACGTCCTTCTGGCATTCTCACCACAAGTTTTATAGTATTAGAATTGGAACAAATCTACATTGGAGGGATATTAGTGGAATTAACTGTTTATTTAGCTGGGCAAATTCACGATAATTGGCGGGATGAAGTGGCAAAGATGGCAGAGGAAAAAAATCTTCCATTAATCTTTGTGGGTCCGCAGACAAACCACGACCGGTCCGATCAGATTGGTGAAGAAATTCTTGGAAAACAGCCCGGAAATTTATATAAGGACGATGCTGCTTCTGACATAAATAATTTTCGGACCCAGGTATTGATGCAGAAATCAGATATTGTCATTGCCTTATTTGGCGAGAAGTATAAACAGTGGAATACGGCCATGGATGCCAGCACAGCGATTGCGATGAACAAACCTACAATCATCATTAGACCCCAGTCGTTAATTCATCCCTTAAAGGAACTGTCGAATAAAGCAAACGTAACCGTAGAAACCGTCGAGCAGGCATTGGAAGTCATTAGTTACATCTTTGAATAGGGTAATCAAGGAACATGAAAAAAGGGAAGCAAGGGACGGGTTCTCTGCTTCCCTTTAGTACCAGGAAACAAAACCGTCCCAGGCATCCCTGTAGGACTTATTTTTTTGGTTTCGGTATTTTTTCGTTGATATAGAGTTTTCCGTCGGTGGTTTTGCGTGATTCGTTGCCATAGGAATCGATTACTTTTACCTCGATGACGGCTCCTGCGGCTTTCATGTCTTTCGTAGCGGTGTAATAGCCGACATAATTACCCGGTGACACTTCCATCATCGGCAGCTCGGTGGCGTTAGAAGCCTGAAGCTGACTGGCCGCATTTAATTGTGTTAACGGCATTTGAATCGTGAAGGAAGCGTTTAAGCCAGGCTCGCTCGTGAATTCAATTTTTACAGTTTCGCCTTTCTTAAGTTCCTTATCTTCCTCTGGCTTTAGGTTTTGGATTTGTGGCGCCGTGTAATCTACATCGACACTCACCGATTTTTCAGTCATGTTCCCCGCTTTATCCTTGGCCACGACAGAGATCTGATTAACGCCTTGATCCAGCATGATGCGGGCGGAATACTTGCCATCCTCGACCTTCGCTGTTGTTCCGTTCACGAACACGAAACTCAAATGTTCGTCTGCGACTGTGCCGCTTACGGTCACGGTTTCGGTATTCAGCTTGCTGCCGTCAGCAGGCGCGCCAATCGTCAATTCCGGCGCTACCGCATCATAGATGATGGTCACCGGTGCCGAAGCATCCGTCATTCCTTGCTCAGTGGAAGCCTTGGCTGTCAATTGGTTTTCACCAGCGGCCAGCTTGACATCGACCGCGTATGTGCCATTATCCTGGGCATCCGCGACAGCCACTTCTGTGCCTTTGTTAAAAATATGAACCTTCGTCGTTGGTGCGACTTCACCTGTTACCGTAACCGTTTCACTATTAGTGAACGTTCCGTCAACCGGTGCGGTAATCGTTGGTGCAGTTACTTCGTAATCAACAACGGCACGGATCATGTAGTTTCCTTCGGCTTCAGGAGACGGTGCCCAGCCGCCGCTGACCAACTGCCAGCTGCGCTTGGCATTTTTACCATTCTCGTCTGTCGCCAAACCAGGAGACTTCGTATTGATATCAGCTTGGATATAAACCAAATAGAAATCGCCTTCAACGAGAATACCATGAGAGCTTAAATCCACGTGTGTCCACTGGCCATTGCGAAGCGCGGTTGCATCAAATGGGCCAGCCAGCTTCTTGCCTGGTGCGCCGTCAGGACCGGATGCATCGTAAACGGCGACCTTAAAGGCGGTGCCACCAGGAACCGGCCATTCGGATGTCCAGAAGCGGAATAATCCGCCAGTTACCAATGCCTTTTTGTGTCCTTCTGCCAATGACATTTTCACGGCCCAGCCATTGCCGGCATCATAAAACGCGCGGGCATTTTCTGCCGTACCATCGTCATAGCCGATTTCACCGCGGAAACCGATGAACGGCTTCAGTGCAATGTTTTGCTCAATGTTTCCTTTTAGGTTGATCGTTGTATCCTGGCTATAATAATGCGGAGCAACGATCTTCAGCGTGTAATGGCCTTCATAGGCTGTAATCGAAAAATGCCCGTTTTCATCTGTAATCACAGGGGCAATTTTTGCATCTTCTACCAGATACACTGTTGCGCCAGCAACAGGAAGTCCGGTTGCTTGATTAGTAATGGTTCCAGAGACTGTTCCCTTTGCCAATTCCTGAAGCGTAAAGTTGGCAGTCGCGGTACTGTCATTGTCAATCGTGACCGATGTAGTCTGTGACGCAAACCCATAGGCCTCGGCCTTAACGGTGTAGGTTCCGGCCGCATGGGTCATCTCGTAGCCACCATTTGCAGGGTTGGTCGTCACGGAACGACCCGACTCTATGACGGTTACTTGTGCCTGCATCGGCAGTGCCATTGGTGCGGCGGCCATGTCGGATGCAGCGGACTTGTCAGCTTCCGGTTTCACGACGGTAATCTTATCAGGATTGACTTGCTCTTTTTTCACGGAATCTGCTGCGTCAGCCGTGTCTTCTTTTTCCACAGCTGCAGGTGCAGGAAGCGGTGTATCAGTCAGCTTGACGTCATCGAGATACCACCCTGCCTTCACCACACTGCCATCGGTGGTGAGATTGAACGCGATGTAGATTCGCTGGCCTGCATATTCGCTAAGGTTGACTTCGCCGTCAATCCAGCCATTCGACAAATTGTTGACGCGCAGTTTTTGTACCCAATTGATGCCATCTGTCGAGACAAACACATGGCCGTAGTCATAGTTGCGCTCCAGATCATACCATTGCTTGAATTGCAGATAGCTGTTTCCTTCCGGCAAGTCAATCGGAGGCATTTGCAGGTTCGCATTGGCACGGCTGTCGTAGTTGCCGGCTAGATTGGTCGCATAGACTTTTTCACCGGAAAAAGCAGCCCGCGGTCCGCTAGTTGGAACGCCCCACTGCCAGGAATTCATCGCCCCATAGGAAGTCCAGCCATCCGGATTGCTTTCAAAATCGGCGACATAGCCGACGGTGATTCCCGGTACCACCGTAACGGTGTGCTCGCTTACAGCCTCGTTCCCGCCAAAGTCGACGGCCTTCCATTTGTAGACGAGGTTGCCCACGGCAATATCGGCCCCAGGAATAGTCGCGCGGTAGGTCGCATTTTTATAATCGCCGGCAACTCGATCAACGGCAACAGTTGCCCAAGTGCCATCTTGTTTTTGGTACTGGAATGAAACATCTGTTACACTAATATTGTCGGCAGCTGAAGCTTCTAACGTTAGCGGCATTCCTGCGAAAACCGTGGCAGGTTGGGAATGCGTTAACACCGGTGCTTCACTGTCGTCCCCTTCTTTTGTCACCTGTCCCTTCAATTTCCCTAAGCCGGAGACCACTGAAGAAACGGCATCATATACATTCAATAACCCTGACCCATAGCCGTTGTTTGGCGACGTTGGATACGTTCCGTCCGTTAACGGAATGGCTGTCGTTTTCAAAATTTGCTCCAAATCAGCGACGGTCAAGCTGGCATTGGCCTGCTTCAGCAACGCAACCGCTGCCGATACGTGCGGACCTGCCATTGACGTGCCATTCCAGCCACCTTCATAGCCATTGCCCGGAACCGCTGAACGAATGTTCACGCCTGGTGCGGTCATTTCCGGTTTGATTTCCCCATAAGGAGACGGTCCAAGTAACGAGAAGCTTCCAAGCTTGTTGTTGATATCAGTTGCGCCTGTCGCGAACGATTCTGGATAATTGGCTGGATTGGCTACAGAGCCTGGTCCGCCTGGATTGCTCAGCGTCGTATTGCCTGCAGAGAATTCTGGGAAAATTTCTGCTGCTACCCAAGCCTGCACCATCGGACGGTACCACTCGTCCAGTCCTGGACCGCCGCCCCATGAATTGTTGATAACATCCGGCGCCTTGTCAGGGTCACCGCCAGGATTCATCATCCACTGGCCAGCTTCCAATAAATCGGCATCTGTTCCGCCTGCTGATGTGAATGCTTTAACAGCAATCCACTTTGCGCCTGGCGCAACGCCAATCACATTCTGCCCGCTTGGATCAGCCCCGACCATGGTTCCGACAGTATGAGTGCCGTGACCGACATCGTCATATGGAGTGGCTTGGCCTCTGACCGCGTCAAGCCAGCTGTACGTGTGATCCGCTTGGCCGGTTGCAGAGTTGTAGCCGCGGTATTTATCTTTTAATGCCGGATGGTCCCATTGAACACCAGTATCAATCGAACCGATGACGGTGCCGCTGCCGTCAATCCCCATTTCCCACACTCTTGGAGCGCCAACCCGGTCAATATTCCATTCAATACCGGCGGTGGTGGATGCTGGTTCCTGAACGGCGGTGCCGGATGATTTTTCTGGAACGAACAATTGTCTTGTTTCGTTCGGCAGGATTTTTTCAACTTCCAAAAAGGATGCTGCTTTTTCCATGACTTCCTTTGTGGCTGTGACAGCAATACCATTGACCACGAAGAACGACTGGATATCCTTGGCGTTGCCAGCTTTAACCTGCTCTTCCAGGAAGGTGAGCAAGTCAGCCTGCGTTTCCGCCGCTGTCGCTTTCAACTCAGAAACAAGCGTGTTCCGTTTCAGCGATTTGGTTTTGGCCGGTGTAGCCTTGGCCTGTGCCGCTATTTTCTCGGTATCCCTGGCGACCTTGGCCGTATCCACCTGCTCTTTCATTTTGATGAGGAAAGTAACTTTGTCTGCTGCTTCAAATTGCTTTGTTAAGGATTTGCTCACTTTTTGCTCTGGTGTTGGTACTGCATCCTTTGCAGATGTGCTGGCCCCTTTCGTTGCGGCCGCCACATTCAAGTTCGGCTGAAACAGCATCGGCAGCATCAGGACCGCTGTTAAGAGAATCGAGAAAAGGCGTCTGTTTCTTCTTTTCATCCACTTACCTCCCTAAGTATTTTTCCTTTTTTCAATAACCCTCGCTGCCCTCCTTTCTTCGCACACTTTATGTTAATTCTTAGGTGCTATCTTAAAAATAAGCGTTGACAGCTCGTAATATTGTCGAAGGATGGTACAAAAAATGGTTCAAATTGGAAATTGATAATTTGGTTGTTATTGGGAAAATTAAAAATTGAGTCCAATTTCATATCATCCGGCGTTGTATAAATATAAAGACATGCGTTAAGGCCCATGCTTACACAATTGCCCCAAAACTCCCTAAAAAAATAATTCTTTTTACCTGGTTTAATAGATACAAAGACAAGATCAATACCTTTCAACTTCCATTATGAATAGTTTATTTTTCCCATTAAGGGGTGAAGTCAATAAAATAGCAAGGGACGGTTCAAACCGTCCCTTGCTTTAATTGAGCGTTATATTAAAAACATATGAAACTACTTTATCTGGGTAAACGAACTCTGATTAGCTCTGCAAAATATTCCGCGCCAATTTTTAAGATCTTATCATTAAAGTCATAGCTAGAGTTATGAAGCGGCACGTTGCCAACTCCATCAGAATCGTCACCATTTCCGATAAAGACAAAGCACCCAGGAATTTTCTGCAAAAACGCGCCAAAGTCTTCAGAAGCCGTCCACGGCTGACAATTTTCATCCACCTTATTCTCGCCAACTACATTTCGGGCTGCTTTTACTGCAATATCCACACACTCTGCCCAGTTAACTGTGGGTGCAAATTCATGGGTATACTCAAACTGGCATCCCACTCCATTTATTTGGCATATTCCCTCACTGATCGTTCGCATCCGTTCCTCTAGTAGCTTTTTGTATCTCTGGCGATTCCAGTCCCGCCAATATTTCTATGAACCTCTAATCCCAAATCTGTTAATACCTTAGCAACAAAGTCTGAAGTATTCTTTTCTTCAAAAGCGCTTTCCGGGTGGGCATGAAGATAGTGCCTCCACTCCATAAGTTGCTTTTCAAAATTTTTACTGTCCATATTAAATCCCCCTCTCCTGTTAACACTCTATACAGACGGATACGCCCCATCCCAAACTACTTTTCTGTAATGTTCCGGATCCGTGTCACCTTCTGTACTGATAATTAGAATTTTCGAATCTTGATTCAGGTTTAATGATTCTTTCATATTATTGAGCGATATTTTATCAACTGCTAAACTGACTAATCCAGGCCCAACTGCACCAGATTCGCCTGAAACAATATGAGGGTCACTGCCCAATGGGTTGGCAAGAATTCGCATTCCTCGGGCGGCCACATAATCCGAACAAGAAACAAAGAGTTCAGCATAATCTCTTAAAACACCCCACGAGGATGTACTAGGTTCCCCACATGCTAAACCTGCCATGATCGTATTCAAAGCGCCCGTTACTGAATGAGGCCGTCCATCACCTATATTCATAGATTTGTATAGACAATCAGCTTTATCTGGCTCGACGATCACGGTAATAGGGCGTTCATCTCCCCATTTTTCCACAAGATATCCGAGCATGCTGCCAGCAAAAGACCCAACTCCTGCCTGTAAAAACATATGCGTCGGGCGGTCCTGACCTGCTTCGGCAATCTGTTCCACTGCTTCGTCCAGGATCGTTCCATACCCCTGCATAATCCAGGTTGGAATCTTTTCATATCCATCCCATGCCGTATCCTGTACCAAGACCCAGCCATTTTCTTCCGCTTTCTGGCTTGCCAGCCTAACTGTATCATCATAGTTAAGATCGGTTATATAGGCCTCTGCTCCTTCTTTTCGTATATTGTTTAATCTTATTTCAGAAGACCCTTTTGGCATTAAAACGACTGATTTTTGTCCCAGCTGGTTGGCAGCCCAAGCAATGCCTCTTCCATGATTTCCATCTGTTGCTGTTACAAACGTAATATCTCCGAGTTTCTGTTTCACTTCATTACTTCGTAGTTTTTCAAAAGAAAGCTCCGAAATATCCACGTTTAATTTCTCTGCCAAGTATTGGCCGACAGCATAAGAACCCCCTAATACTTTAAAAGCATTAAGCCCAAATCGGTACGATTCATCCTTCACCCATATATGGCTAACACCAAATTGTTTAGACAACTGATCTAAGCTGTGAAGCGGCGTTACTTTATACTCTGGAAAGCTTTTATGAAAATTTCTTACCTTTTCCACTACTTCACGATTCATAAATGCTGCAGATGCTTTCTCAGCATCTGCTTTTCTAGCATTTTCATTTGCAAAATATTTGACCTGTGCTAAATCTCTCATTTTTATATCTCCCACATTTATTTTTTGCCCGCATCGCAATCAGCGGATGGTTGGTTAACCTCATATTTAAATGTAATTATATTTTTATAGTAATTGTATATTTGCTTAAAAAATACTATTATCGAATAGAAAAATATAAATCTATTGAGGTATTTGCCATGCAAATGAAAAACTTCATGATTGATGAAAGTTTAAAAGAGCTAACCAAGCACCATACGGTTGTTATGCCGATTGCCTGTTATGAAACAACCATCAATCAAAATATACATGGCTATATTCCACTTCATTGGCATGACGAAATCCAATTTGTGTTGGTCGTAAAAGGGGAAGCCACGATCCAGGTGAATGAAGATTCAATCGTAGTCCGAGAAGGCGAAGGACTGTTTATTAATAGCGGATGTCTGCACATGGCACAGGAAAAAGATCAATCGGGTTGTGTTTATATTTGTTTAAATATTTCTCCACATTTTGTTTTACCACAAGAACTCTATACTTCCTATGTAAAGCCTTATATTCAAGCTACAAATTTACCATACCTATTTTTAGATCCAAATAAGAATTGGGGCAAAAACATTTTAAATGCCATTTTCGAAATGAATCATTGTATTGGGCAGAAATCCCCGTACTTTGAAACGGATATTACGATGCAGCTACTATCCATTTGGAAAAACTTAATCGTTAATGGTTTTCAACTGGAATATGTTCAGACAGAAATGGTCAAGAGCCAAAGAATGAAACAAATGTTAAGCTGGATTCATCAGCATTATGCAGAAAAAATACTGTTAGAGGATATTGCAAGGGCGGGCCAACTGAGCCATTCTGAATGCTGCCGATACTTCAAGCGATTTTTAAAATGCACACCCATCAATTATGTGATGGATTATCGGATTCAAAAGAGCTTATATCTTCTTCAGCAAAATGATTCCAACGTTACTGAAGTTGCATATCAAGTCGGTTTTAATAGTACAAGCTATTTTATTAGGAAATTCAGGGATTCCATGAACATGACTCCATTGGCTTACAAAAAATATAAAACACACACCGATTAAATTTCATGTCCGAACAAAATCCGACAATGTTCGATTATGATTTTTAGTACAATGGTAGTATAAATTATTACTTTTTTAAAATCGGTAACTTTTACCAAAGACCATAAGTCTTAGTATATAGGATAGTAAAGCCGGAGAATGAGTTCTAGGGGGAATCTTGATGGAAAGTACCGTAACGATTGAAGAAATAGGCAAACGAAGGGGTAACTCAACTAAAGGGCTTGCAAACTGGAAGTTTATCGTGTCTGGTATCATCCTGATCATTGCCCTCACCATCGCGGGGATCAGTTATTACCAGGCAACCCACTTTAATTCACAAATCAAAATTAACGGGATAAAAGTAGGTGGGCTAACGGCTGATGATGGACTCAAAAAATTACAATCAACCGTTATATCAAACGTTGTCTATGTAGGAGAGCAACAGATTTTAGATGGAAAAGATACAAAGATGAACTTTACTGAACAAGATTTGCCAAGTATCAAGAAATTTCTAAAGGATCAGTGGACGTTTTTTCCTACCTCAAAGGAAAAGAATTTCTCCTTAATGCCCAATGAGGATCCATTTCGAAGCGAGACATTGAAAAAACAGGTAGAAGAAAAGCTGTTATCGATGAATGAGGGTTTACAAGTGCCAACAGATGCAACGGTTCATTTGGAACAAGGGCAAATTGTGGTCACGAACAGCATTGACGGAAAGCAGTATGACGTCGCCAGTCTTTTAAAGGATTACGACCAGCAAGAATATATTGGTGAAATCCATCTTAATCCTGCATATATACAGCCCATTAAGGAAGACAGCGAGTTTATAAAAAACCAACAGAAAAAGCTGGAGGAATTTCTTGCGCAGACCGTTGAATATAAGGTTCAAGATAAAGTCTATTCATTAAACGCCAGAGAATTAATTAAAAATGCGTCTATTTCAAAAGACTTGCAGATTAAGATTGATGATGCTGGTGATATCAAAAATAAGATTGCTGAAATTAATAATTCACAATCGACATTAAATAAAGATTTCAGCTTCAAGACCTCTTCCGGTTCGGTGATATCAGTTCCAGGTAAAGGCTATGGCTGGGCCATTAATATTGACAAAGAATTCCCGCTCATCCAGGCAGCTTTTGAAAATGGGGAGAAATCAGTTACCGCAACCAATATTTACGGCAAAGGCTGGAAGGGTGAAGGCTACGGATATGAAACAATCGCGAACAATGGCATTGGCGATACGTATGCCGAAGTTTCCATTGCCCAGCAACGGATTTGGATTTACAAAAATGGACAATTAGTCCTTACAACGAATGTCGTAACCGGGAAACACAGCACCGGTCATGATACCCACAAGGGAGTATGGTATGTACTCTATAAAAAGACACCTTCCGTCCTGACGGGCAGAGAAAACGGAAAAATCACGTATCAGACTCCTGTTCAATATTGGGTCCCGTTTACAAATGACGGACAGGGGTTCCACGATGCCAACTGGAGGTCAGAATTTGGCGGGAACATTTATCTTAACAATGGTTCACATGGCTGTGTCAACACACCGCCAAGCGTGATGAAAACCGTGTTTAATAATCTTAGCGCCAATGATCCGGTTGTAGTTTATTAATTCGAGGGACGGTTATACCGTCCCTTGAGGCTGTCGAAAAACCTTTCGGCAGCCTATTTTATTTACTTAACTAGCTCTCATTCAATCATTTCTATCCTAAAAACTGAATAACCAATTGATTCACGTCATGGGATTGTTCGGCTGGCAAACAATGTGAACTGTTGGGGATCACATGTACCGCCATTTTCGGCGACCCTTCAGCACGCTTTATCGCCTGGTCGATAGACGAATATATCACTTCATCCTCACCAATCAGCACTAGTGTGTCAGGCCGCAATTGTTTCAGCTCTGCCTCTTTAAAAACAGTCGGAGCCACCTTTAATTGAATTCTTCCAAATCGATATCCGGCCAAGAATTGATCATACAATATTGGGTCTGGCGTATTTTGTTTGGCAAACATCCAATTATACAATTTCCTAATCCCATAGCAATTTCTTACTAGAGTTGCAGGTAATAATTTGAACAGGAATTTCCAATTCAGACCGTTTAAACTCATGACCGGCGCCAATAAAACTAGTTTCTTGACTCTTTCAGAATGTAAAGTATATTGTAACGCGATCCACCCTCCCATAGAATGGCCGATTAAATACATATCGTCCACTTTTAAGGCATCGAGTACCTCATTCAACCAGGAATTCAATTCCAAGGATGTCGTGATTGGACGCTGACATTCACTCTTTCCAAAATCTCCGATCGTATCAATGGCATAGACTCGGTACTTTTGTGACCAAACGGGAGCATTGGCAAACCACATGGTCGAACTTACGGTCATCCCGTGAATCAGCACAACCGGCTGGGCATCCCTTGGGCCGCAGGCGATCACATGCGTTTTCCCAAATGTTGTATCGATATAAAACGTCTCGATGTCCATATTCCATTGCTTTAGCGATTCGTCATATCGCTTGTAATAAAGTTCCTTCTTGATCGAATCTGGAAAGGTCAAATTTTTCATGTTACACCTCACGGGGATATTTTGATTATTCTCTATTTCATACCAACCACGAAAGAAGGCTGTTCCAGAGGTTCGGTCGTTTAGCTCGCCTTATCGACCGGGCGACTGAATTTTTCACCACTTCGGTCGTTTAGAGCCCTTCTTATCGACCGGGCGATTTGTTTTTTCACCGCTTCGGTCGTTTAGAGCTCTTCTTATCGACCGGGCGACTGGTTTTTTCACCGCTTCGGTCGTTTAGAGCCCTTCTTATCGACCGAGATAAAGCTTTTTTCTTGAGTTCGGTCGTTATTAATTTCCGTAACAGGCGAGACAATCGTTCTTACAGGTTTGTCTCAAAACAACTACTCTATGAAAATAGCTTTTTGAAAAATTACTTGCTGTTCACCCTTCGCATGAAATGCAGCGCCCCCAACTCATCTGAGAATCCCCACTTTTGATAGAATGGCAGCATTTCAGGGCGGCAATAAAGTTCAAAATGCTTAACCCCTTGGAGCCTAGGATGGTGGATGATCGCATCCAACAGCTGCCTGCCAAGCATTTGTCCACGGTATCGCTCACTGACCACCACATCAAAAATGAAAGCTTTATAGACAAAATCACTCAGCACCCTAGCAAACCCGATCAACTCTTCCGTGTCGGGAGCGATTAAACCGACAATGATATCGGAATGTTCCACCATGGCCTCCACCTCTTTCAGTTCGCGGCCTTTTGTCCACCATTCCATTTGAAATAACCGAACTAAATCGTTTAGTTGACTGCTTGTCAGTTTTTCAACTTGTTTATATACCATACCGAACACTCCCTCCAATTACGCTGTTCTTTTTCCAATCCAATGGGCCAGTAATACAATCGGCAGTATCAGTAATACAAATGGCAGACAAATGATGATGGTATGCCATGTAATGAGGTCATTTTGTAAAAGTTCATGTAACATCAACGCGCTATAAGGCAAGACAAACAAGACGGAAGTAATGACTCCGGGCGTAACAGACCGAAACAAGATCGACTGGCCCACATGAGTGAATACATGGATAAAAAAGACCAATTGCAGGACGGTAAACATATAAATGTTTCCAAGAAAAGCACCACCATTCACATATTGGCTGGCCATAAAGGTTGACAGGCTGACAAACAGAAAGATCACCAATACAGCCGCAGCAAATTGCGCTGTTGATAATGAAAATTGCCGAATCACCCTACCTGCCAATTTTGGCGGTAATTTTTCGTAAATCGTGGCCCTGTTCCGCACCAGCCATTTTTCCATCATAATGATTTCTTCAAAATCATGAAAAACAAAGACGACAGGAAACAGCCAAATCAACGTGTGTAAATCCATAAAGATCCCTCCAAATTACCTTAACTTCCATAAAAATGTAGTGCGGTACACGAAAAATACAATCAGGTTTACCATGCCAGCTAGGAGAAAGATTAGAGCGGTCCCCCAGCTATTCATCACCCACCCAGACGCAAAAACCGTAATTGGCATTCCTACTCTGAAAAACGTTCCGGTGATGCCACTGATCCGGCCGATCAGTTCGGAAGGTGTTTGTTCGAGCCTAAATGTATAAGCGCAAACGGAGTAGAACGAGGTTGCCAAGCCGCTGATAAACAATGCTATAATCAACATATGGTAATCATTTGAAAAATACATCAACAAATAGGCTGCCATATGGAAGATTGCGGAAGCGCCGAACAAGACACCAAGACCCCAAGACATTCGCAGTTTGCTTGACAATAGACTGCCTGCCATTCCTCCAATCCCGGCAGCCGCCATCACCAACGCCACTTCCGAAGAAGCAAGGCCAAGCTCCATTTTAGCAAAAATAACCACCGTGGTTTGGACAACGGTCATGGTTGAATTCAATACCATGATAAACATAGTCATCATCCATAGCGCCTTGTTTGCCCTGAAGGCATCCCATCCTTCACGAAAATCGGCCAGGAAACTGGATCTTGCCTGCCGTGGTGCTTCTGGTTGGTGCGATAACCGGGATAGAATCATAAAGCAAAGTGCATACGCAAAAGCCGTCACCAACACCCCGTTATAGAAAAATGGCAACAGCAGCATCAGTCCAGAAATGACTGGTCCCATCACGCTGACAAAGGTTTCAATAAACGAAAACTTGGCATTCGCGGAATTCAAATACTGTGTTGGAATATTCATTTTTACAAGCCCAACCTGTGCATTAAAATATCCGTAATTACACGTCATCAGTAAGAATCCAATGGCATAATATGGCACTAGCCATTCCGTTTCTATCTTCAACATCCAGGCCAAACACAGAAGCAGCCCTGCTTGCAGACCAATCGCCCATAGCGCAAGCCTCTTTTTATTCATGCGGTCAACGAACACGCCTATAAAAATCCCAAACAGTAAATTGGGCAATAACTCTGCAGTCCGCATCGTCGTGACGGCAACCGAAGAATTCGTCAGTTCCAAGAGGATCAACGGCAATAGCAGTTCATAAATCCGGTTGGCCACACTCAGCAAAAACGTGGAACTTAGCAGAATGAGGAAGGATTGGTTCCTCCAAATACTCACAGGTTTTTTATTCACCTCAACAGATGATACCGACAAAATTCCATCCCCTTTCAAGCTTTGCATTTATTGTAAGGTCATTTTTCAAACGGAAAAATGGAAGAAATGCAGGGGATTTATTTCAGGTTTTAGGAGTGGGAAACATGAACCGGCTAATCGAGGATTATAAAGCCATTCGTGATTATTATCAGCAGCATCCGGATCACGCCCCCGTTACCACAACAATGGAGGAACTAGCGGATCTATGGTTTTGCACGCAGCGGAATGCAAAGCTGATTCTAACCAAATTGACGGAATCCGGCTTGGTGTCTTTTTCTCCTGGCCGCGGGCGCGGAAATAAATCGCATCTTACCTTTTTAAAATCGGTTGATGAAGCAACGTTTATCGAGGCGATTTCCCTATTTAAAGCGGGCAGGATTACCGAGGGATTCGAGCTTGCCGCCGCTTACGGCACTCCCGCTTTGAAAATCCGCCTTTTGCAATGGCTGACTCCATTTTTTGGTTACGAAAAACAGGAAGTCAAGGATATTATCCGGCTCCCGATGTTTCGCACTTTTAATTCGATGGTTCCCTCGCAGGCTTTTTTCGACTTCGATGTCCATCTTATCAGACAGGTATATGACACGATTGTTGTCTATGATTATGCTGCTGAAACAGCTGCGGGGAAGCTTTCCCACCATTGGGAATGTAACGAGGATCAAACAGAGTGGACATTTTTCCTAAAAAAAGGAGTCCTGTTTCACAACGGCAAGGAGCTCACCTCAGCAGACATCGATTACACATTTTCATTGCTTCTACAGCCGGATTTTAAACAATTCTGGCTTGTTGAGAATATTCGTCTCGTCGAGTGTTTGGACCCGTATACAGTCCGGTTCATTTTGCATAAACCGAATGCATTATTTTTGGCCTTCCTAAGCTTTCCAGCTCTCTCAATTATTCCTTCGGGGAGTGCAGGCTATATTGGAACTGGCCCTTTCATGGTTCATACCTTTGATAAAAACTACTGCGTCCTCAAGGCTAATCCCCATTATTATGAGGGTAGGCCATTCGTCGACCGTTTTGAAATTTTCAATGTACCAAAAGAATATGAGAAAGAATTACTGGAGGAGAAAAGCAGCATTTTTGTCAATACGGGCGAAGGCAATTATTTTGGCAGTTCATTAAAGGAACACATTGAAGGAATTTACGAAGGGAGCACCCTGTTTACCTTCAACCTAAGAAAAAAAACCGCCCCGCAGCAAAACATTCATTTCAGACAAGTTGTCAGCAAACTGATTGACCGAAAGAAATTAATTACGGAGCTTGGAGCGCCGAGGATGACTGCATCCTTTAGTTTTGAAATACAGCAATCGCTGAACACGACTTTTGAAACGGTGGCGGATGAGGAAATCAACACTTTGTTGCAGGCATCAGGTTATCTCGGGGAAACTCTTCATCTTTTCACCTACGACCGCCATCAGTCCGATGCCGAATGGATCAAACGTGAAGCGGCCCGGTACGGCATCCTGATGGAAGTAACGATTCTCGGCTGGAGCGAGATCCTGAATCAGGAACATATCGATCAAGCGGACTGCATTTTGTTTGAGGCTGTATGGGGCGAAAAGGAGTTGTCGAAAATCGAACTTTACCAATCAGGGTTTAGCTTTTTACGACAGCATCTCGACGAGGATACTGTGGAGTTTATTGATAGGACAATAGATGTCATCCTCTCGACAGCAAAGGCAAAGGACCGCTCGCGGCTTTTTGCAGAAATAGAGGCCCGGTTTATTGACGAAACTGCTGTCGTCTTTTTGGTCCATAAAAATTTGGCGTCGAGCTTCGACCCTTCCATTAAAGGTGTCCAGTTAAATGCCCATGGGCAGGTCGATTTTAAAAATATCTGGATTAAGCCGAAGTGCATGAAATAGTGAAAGAAGCAGAGTCGTCTGCTTCCTTCATTTTATTGCCTTTTTGTAATATTCGATAATTCTTCAACATACCTGGAGCTTTCTTCAAATTGCGGCATATGACCTGATTTTTCAAACCAGATTAATTCCTTGCTTGGCGCCTTTAATAGCTGGAAATATTCATGTGCTAGTGCATGTGGTGCAGAATAATCATGTTTTCCTAAGAAGAAATAGACAGGGATGTCGATGGAGGTAACGATTTCTTTTAAGTTGGTTTGAAGTAATTCTTGATGCAGGTGCTTTACGCTAAAAAATGAGCCTCGAAAGAACTTTAATTTATCAAGCAAACTATATTCCGGAGCTGAAAAAATCCCTTTAAATATTTCCGTTCCCTGGCTGTTGTACATTTTCCCGCCAAACTTAGCTAACCAGACCGAATACTTCCACAGCCCTTTACTAAAATTGTTAAATGGCGGTCTTCCGATTTGTTCTAACTCGTCTATTGCTTTTTGATTTCCTAGCTCCTTTGCCTTCTTCATCGTCCAATCGTAAGATGTAATAAGATTGTCTAACAAACCTACCACTTGGGCCGTTCCAATATAGGCATGAAAATATTCCGGGTATTTTTTCGCCATTAGCATCCCCAATATCGTCCCGAACGAATGACCGTGAAGATAAAACTTTTCTTGCGGTTTATTTAATTTATTCCTGACATATTGAATCACTTCTTCACCATCGGCATGTAATTGGGCCAGCGTCATATGCTCAGGCTTAACGTCCATGGAATAGGATTTTGCCGCTCCCCTTTGGTCCCAATTGACAATGGTGAAATGCTTTTCAAGCGGACCATTGAGCATATGGGAAAGATAGATTTCACTTTGGCCCGGTCCGCCATGAACCATGAGCAGAACCGGATTGTCCCGATTTTCTCCCCGAATCATAATCGACTGCTTTACCCCGCCAATCATTACTTTTTCCATAGTTACAATACTGTTTTCTCCAGTTATTTTTCTAGTTTTAGCTAATATATTCATTTTATTTCGCTCTCCTTTTATAGTTTAATTTGAATATCCAAATTTGGATATTCGTTTAAAAAAATTATATCAACTCAATTGCTTTTTCTAGTGTTTTTATATCGATATTCAAAATCTCTATGCTGCTTTCAAACGTTAATAACATCAGTGGATTGGACCCTTTCGACTCACTAGCAGCCTGTTTTCTTGCAACCCACTCGTCTCTAAGTTTGATGACATTCATGAGATTTTGTTTAAGAATCGAAATGGCCGTATTTTTATCGAGATGGTGAATCATGGACAACGCCAGCATAAAATCTGATTTCAAGGAATGGGGTTTCCCAGCCAGGTTTTCTTTTAACAGTTCAAAGTGCCGATCTTCTCCCTCCTTGGTGATTTTATAAATTACCCTTATCCTTGATCCCGTCCGTTCTTCTTTGAAAGGTTCAATTAATCCTTCTTTCTCCAATTTAGAGATGGAATAATAAATCGAACCGGATAACAGGTTTGCCCAGTCATCAATTTTGCTTTCCTGGATGATCGTCTGGATTTCATACCCATGCATCGGCTTTATTTTTAACAAGCCCAAAATAACCAATTCTGACATTAGATAACCTCCAATTTCGTATATCCAAATTTGGATATTTTTATTTTATGATTTTAACCAAATAATGTCAACTATTATTTATACATTTTTTTACTGAAAAGAATGGAGTATGCTATGAAGCAATATGACTATTCAGGCACTGTTTGGAAATAATAAGTTTGGATTTTAAATCACAACATAAGGAGCAGGATCAATATGGAATACCAAGCAGGAAATTCTACTGAGTCAGCGTTACACCATTATAAAGAAGGGTTAGGGTCCTTTACGAAAAAGATGCCTCATCTTGCCGAGAAATTTAATGCGTTCACTGAAGCTTGCTTTCAAGAAGGAGTTTTGTCCCAAAAGCAAAAGCAGTTAATTGCGTTAGGAATTAGCTTGTATTCTCAGGACGAATATTGCATCATCTATCACACAAAAGGCTGTTTGGATCAGGGGTGTTCCGAAGAGGAAATCCTGGAAACCGTTGGTGTAACCGCTGCGTTTGGCGGAGGGGCCGCCATGAGCCAGGGGGTCACTTTGGTTCAAGAATGCATGCATGAGTTAAATCAGCTTAAACAGTAATTTCTAATGGACACATGTGAACTATGCGGACGAACTGAGGTTGAAACCACTGTCCATCACTTGCTTCCAAAGGAAATGGGCGGGACCTTCGGGGCTACGGCCAACCTCTGCATCCCGTGTCACAAGCAAATTCATGCCCTGTATACGAATGAGGAAATTGCTGCAAGACTGACAACGATTAAAGACTTGCAGACGGATGATCAGCTTGCCCGTTTTATCAAATGGATCCGCAAGCAGCCTCCGACAAAACTAATGAAAATCAAAAAATCTAATGACCGGAAAGGCCGGAAAAGGTAAAAAAAAGAGGGATCACTCCCTCTAGATTGTCGAGAGAATGTATTTTTCTCGGCAATTCTTATATCAGCTTCTGAGACTCTGATACGTCATGGGCGGCAGTCTCATGTCGCGTTCGATAGGATTTTCCCCTCTGATGCGTCATGGAGATCAGTCCCATGACGCGGTCGACTAGATTTTTCCCTCTGATGCGTCATGGAGATCAGTCCCATGACACGGTCAACTGAATTTTCCCCTCTGACGCGTCATGGAGATCAGTCCCATGACGCGTTCAGCTGAATTTTCCCCTCTGTTGTGTCATGAAGATCAGTCCCATAACGCGTTCAGCTGAATTTTTCCCTCTGTTGCGTCATGGAGATCAGTCCCATGACGTGGTCAACTGAATTTTTCCCTCTGACGCGTCATGGAGATCAGTCCCATGACGCGGTCGACTGGATTTTCCCCTCTGATGCGTCATGGAGATCAGTCCCATGACGCGGTCGGCTGAATTTTTTCCTCTGACACGTCATGAGGCGGTCTTATGAAACATTTACAACTCATGACAGCTGTGTTTAGATACTTTCTTAATGTGTATAAACCCTATGATTTGTAGCAATTTTTAAAAATAGCCAAAAAAAAGCTACCGAATGTAATTCGGCAGCGCAAGAGGGATCACTCCCTCTTTTTTTGATGAATTAGAGCCGTTCTAAAAACGAACAAATCGTCAAGATGCCTTTATCAAAGTTCTCTAAATTAAAGTGTTCATTCGGAGCATGAAGGTTTTCATCCGGCAAACCGAAGCCCATTAACACAACTGGCGCATTCAACGCCTGGTTGAAATCAGATACAATCGGAATCGAGCCGCCTTCCCGTTTGTAAACTGGAGAACGTCCATATACTTCTTCATACGCTTCTGCCGCTTTTTGAATCATCGGGCTGTCTATTGGCGTCAAGAATGGATTACCAGTATCCTGAAGCGTCACTTCTAACTTACATCCTTTTGGCGCATGTTCTTCCAAGTGCTTCTTGATCAACTGCTGAATCTTTTCAGGATTTTGATTGTGCACGAGACGGCAGGTGATTTTGGCATGGGCTTCGTTTGGAATGACTGTTTTTGTCCCTTCGCCCTGGAATCCGCCCCATAAACCGTTAATTTCCAACGTTGGCCGAGAACTGATTTTTTCAGGATAAGGATAGTTGTTCTCTCCTCCTGTTAACTCAGTTAACCCTAGCTGTTTTTTTAATTTTTCTTCATCAAAGCCTAACGCTTTTATTTGTTCCTTTTCAAAATCTGTCAGTTCCTCAACATCATCGTAAAAATGAGCCACATTTACTTTTCCATTTTCATCATGCAAAGTGGAAAGCAGCTGTACTAAAAGGTGGTTGGCGTTCTGGACGCCACCGCCGAACATTCCGGAATGCAAATCAGAATTGGCTGTTTTAAGAGTAAATTCCAGTGCACACAGGCCTCTTAAAGAATAGGTAATGGCAGGAACTCCTCTGTCCCACATATCAGAATCGGAAATCACGACCACATCACAAGCCAGTTTTTCTTTATTCTCGGATAAGAACCCTGGTAAATGAGGGCTTCCGATTTCTTCTTCCCCTTCGATACAAAACTTGACGTTCACCGGCAGTTTTTCATTTAGTCCCAGCAATGTTTCTACTGCTTTGATATGTAAAAATGTTTGTCCTTTGTCGTCTGTCGCCCCTCTGGCGTAGATCTTTTCGTCGCGAATGGTTGGCTCAAACGGTGGGGTTTCCCATAAATGAACAGGGTCAACCGGTTGGACGTCATAATGCCCGTATACTAAAACAGTCGGGGCATTTTCCTGATGAAGCCAGTCGGCATAAATAATTGGATGGCCGTTTGTTTGGACGATTTCCACATGCTCCATGCCAATGCTTTCTAACTTATTGGCAATCCATGAAGCTGCCGTTTGAATATCCTGCTTATGCTCAGACAAGGAGCTGACGCTGGGAATTCGAAGTAACTCTTTTAATTCTTCGACATTTTGCTCATGATTTTTTGCTAAAATCTCAGATAATTGACTCATGTCCTCACCTTTTCTATTTTATTTTCTCTTTTATTTTATACAAAATCATGGAGAAAACCCAACAGCATGTTTTAATATCAAAACCATTTCTAATCAATAAATAATATTGTTATCTTTTTTTACTTGATATTCCACTTGAGCGCTAGTTATAATCCCTTGATCGATGAACAATCGAAAAATTAACCTTTTTTTCTGGTACACTTGTCTTCTATGATCTTTTTCTACTATTGTAAATCCCATATCTTTTAGAAGCTTTTGCGCTGTTGATATTTTTTGATTTGGTTTTATACTTAAGAGGTCATAGGTGGAATTGGTAATTTTAATGCTTTTGATATAGTGTTTGGTCTCAGAAAGCCGGGCAAATAAGCCCAATTTTTTATAATTCATATCTGGTCCACATCCCATACAATAGGATTCTTCCGGGTCCTCTTCCCCGAATAATTCAGTCACTTCTTTTTCTTTCATAAATAATTCCAATCCATTTACATTTATCTTTTTTGCTAGATAAAAATCATCAAATTGCTGGCCAACCACTCCAATTATAAACACAACTAATAATATGATCATGACATAGAGATTTCGCTTTCTCACATAACCACCACCAATTACCGATTTATATTTTTAGACGTTTTTATCAGACTTAATGTTACCTTGCGGCAAGGTACCTGTTTTACATCAGTCTGTATAAACTATGAAATAAATGACTATCCTGTAGGTATAAAGATAGATAGGTAGGGAGAGGAAATCTATGAGCGCGGAAGAATTATCAAAAGTGATGGCAGTAAAGCAAATGGATTTGGAAGAATGTGAACATGAGCTAAACAATCGGTACTATCCCTCAGTCGTCAGAATTGCCATGATGCGGTACATATCGGAGCTACGGCAGCAATTAGAGTTGTACAATAACGATGGTTTAAGCGCGGTTGAAAATGGATAATGTTGATTATAAAGGGCCCTCCTTAAATGTGAGAGCCCTTTTACATTGCAACATAAGATTAAGATTAAAACGGATTCGTCGCCAGCATGCTTGCAGTTTTCACATAAATACGTGGATGCAATTTTAATTGAGAAACGATGAATTCAGCAATGTCTTCCGGCTGCATGTATTTTTCATCATTGTTTTCAGCGATTAGATTTGTTTTTATCGCTAGTTCCGTCGCCACGGTGCTCGGGGTTAGGGCGGTGACCCGGATATTATTTCTTCTGACTTCCTGCGCCAATGATTCCGTTAAACCGATGACGCCAAATTTGGATGCACTATAGGCACTGGAGGTGGCAGCCCCGTTTAATCCATTTGTAGACGAAATATTAATAATGTCGCCGCGATTTTTTTCAATTAATTGCGGCAGAACCGCACGGGTTACATAATAGGTACCCATCAAGTTGACATCAATAATTCTCTTCCATTCTTGCGGATCCATTTCCAATAATTTAGCAAATCCTCCAATGCCGGCATTGTTAATCAGAATGTCGGCAGTTCCGATTGCTTCCGTCAGTTTTTTCACAGCTTGATCGACATCCTCTTGGGATGCAATATCCACTGCCGCATAAGCTACCTTTACCCCCAAACCTTCTACTTCGCTTGCCACTTTCTTTAAATCAGCCTCTGTTCTGGCAAGCAAACCGATGTTTACGCCTTCATTAGCTAACGCCAAGGCCGCTGCCTTGCCAATGCCTTTCCCAGCACCAGTGATAAACGCTACTTTTCCTTTTAATGATTGTGCCAATTTCAACAACTCCTTCCAAATCTCATTATATTATTTTGAGATAATGCTTCTAACGATATGCTCATGAAATTATAAATCGTTCATTTTCTTAGCTTTGGAAGGCCGTTGTTTTAGGCAGGCGCCAATGTAATTTCGAATAAATTGTGAAACATCTTGAGAAAGCAGGGAATCAAGATTTTATATAGTATACTATAGGAGAGTATAGTAAATAACAAAGAGGTGAATCCATACCATGAAGTTGAAACTCATTACAGCGCTATTGTTGGCTTCCAGTTTGCTGGCTGCATGCTCCGAAGATAGCTCTGACCAGACAACATCTGGAAATGAAACGAAGCCAGGTGATGTCAAGGAATTGGTTAGTGATTATAGTGTACGGAATTTAAAAGCCGAAAATGCTTCAATTACCTCGCAGCAGCTTATTGTAACGGATAAAGCAGGCAAAGAAACCATCTATGAGCTGCCGAAGGACGAATTTTTTGTATCGATTGCACCTTATGACAAACAAACCCATCCTTGAACGAATCATAGCTTGACAGGTTGTCAAGGAGAACTGGCAAATGAAGAGTTTGATATTTATATTGAAGATAATGATGGGAACGTGGTCGTAGACAAAACTGTTACATCACAAGCTAACGGATTTATCGATTTTTGGCTCCCACGTGACAAAACTTATCAGATTAAGATTACACATGATGATAAAAAAGCAGAATCAGAGATTTCTACTTTTAAAAATGACGCTACTTGTATCACGGATATACAGTTATTTTAGGAACTAAGTCATCCTGTTTTGTCTGTAGAACTGCTTCCTGCGGACATTTCAGCTGGGGTTTCATCCGTTTTGTCCGCAGAACTGCTTCCTGCGGACATTTTTGCTGCTTTTATTCCTGTTTTGTCCGCAGAACCCCTTCCTGCGGACATTTTCTCATCTTTTGCATCAATTTTGTCCGAAGATGGCACTTCTTCGGACATTTTCGCTTCAATGCTCGCCTGTTTTGTCCGAATTCCGCCCAAATTACCATTCCCAGTTTCCCCATGATAAAACTTCAACGCATCGCCAGGATTCATACAAATTAAATCTGTTTCATCAAGTATTCACACACTCTTCTGGAATTCACTCTGGCCGCGACATAAGGCGGTCGAACCCCTCTAGCTCCTTCGAGCGGAAGTCCAAGCCACAGCACCTTCTCGTCAAGCATCACAAACGGAAACGGCAAACACTCGTCCCGCCAAGCATCGGGGTTGCACCACTTCTTGTCTGAAATAACGGTTAATCTCACCCGCTCGCCTCTGTTCCGCAGCTGCTCCTGCCAAGCTTCAGGCAATTCGGTTTCCTCCGGCATGGAAATAACAATTGAAGACTTTGCCGATTGCAGGTCCTGAAATACCACATCCAATTTAAGCGCATGAATCCACTTTAATTTTAGGTGTTGGTTCACAATCCAGGAACCAATCTCTGCTGTGGTCACCTCTTGATTGTTCCTAACCTGATGACCAACGAGCTGCCTCAATGTTTTTTCTCGAAAAACTTGCTTCTCGATAAACTGTCTATCGCTGACATGAATGAACTTCCCTTTTGTCCTCGTAATCGCCACATTAATTAGACGTTCACTGTCCCTGCCGGTTAACAGCATGCCGGCGCGGGCTTGCGGGGAACTGTCAACCGTATCAAAAATCATCACATCCCGCTCGCTCCCCTGGAATCGGTGGACAGTGGCCGCAATAATATCCGCTGAACTGCACTCCTCGGCATAAATTTCCTCAAGCAGCAGCTCCATCAAATTCGCCTGAGCCCGATACGGCGTCACATACCCAATCGATTTCGCGCCGCCCAAGCAGGCTTCATGTATCAATTGAAACGACAGTAGCAGCTGCCATAGGTTGAATCTTGAATTGGTTGCTTTGTCATTCACACAATGCTGGCCGGTGAAACTTGTATCCACTAGCACCGCTGCATGATTTTTAAACGGTGCCTGGCTGACAATCACATTTCGGTTCTTGTAGACACTTTCGTGGTCTCCCACCAGTGAATGATAGATATACCGATTAGTGAAAGCGGAAATATCCGGGTGCATTCGCCGTTGTTCTTTTAATAAAAACAACTGGGGGTGCAGCTTCCCTTCATTCAGCAGGGCCGCCACTCCAGACTGATGGAACACATCCTCCTTCAGCCATTTGGTCACAAGCGCCTCGCGGCTGGAGGCAATTGGTGGCAATTGTTTGAAGTCCCCACAAATAATTACCCGTTTCCCTAACGAAGCAGCAAACGCCGCCTGCGGGACATAGGCCATACTGGCTTCATCGAGAATCACGATGTCATATTCTTGTTCAAAAATGGCGCTGTCACTGGCCGCCTTGGCCAACGTCGTCCCGACAATAAAGGACTCTCTTACTAATTGGACTTCTTTCTTGCGCACCCTTTCCAGCAACCTGGCAATCTGCTTTTCCAGCTCCAGTAGTTGGTCCGAATTCCGTTTGCTGAAGGAATGGGCCAAATCCTGCTTCAAGTTCCGCCGTTCTTCTACCAACCGCTCCCGGTCCCGGGCAAGGAGCGGGTCTTGTTTTTCAATCAGCAGACCTGAAGTAATTTCGGCATATCCTCCCAGACCCCCATTGTTCCCACCATAACGAAGTACATCCCCTTCCCGGAAACGGTTTTTCCTTTTTATAAAATCGGTCAGTTCCGTCATTAAGACATCCACAGCCTGGTTGCTGTGTGAGAGAATTAACACTTTTTTCTGCTGAAAATATTTGTTGGCGGCCGTTCTAGCCAAGGTGTATGTTTTCCCCGTGCCCGGCGGCCCCCAGACGAATGTGACCGGATTGTATTTCGAGCGCAACACCAATTCGTGGACATTACTCTTGATTTTTTCAACAGGATGCTTGGTTTCCATGGGAGGATTCATCAATCGCTTCACTCTCAGTCGCTTTTGCTTGTTCTTTTTGATTTCATCCAGGCGTTGTATTAATTGTTCCAGCAGTTCCCAGGGGTCATGCAGCAAATACGCATCCGGGATCAGGTCGCCCAAGCTTTGCTCCAAGGCAACAATGACGCCCTTACCTTCGGAGGAAAGCACTTTCCCGACGCTTGCCATCCTACCCCATTCCAATTTGACGGTGGAACCGACTGGGATTCGTAACGAAATGGCCGTGTCAAAGTAATAGCTGTACGGGCCCTCGTTTGATAACAACCTGCCATTTGTGACGATATAACGGCTTCCACCAAACTTTTTCAAATGCTGAATCTCTTGCTCCAGTGCTTGCTGCCACTCATTTATATAGGTTTTGGTAGTTGTCATTGGGTTCCCCTTATATCTACTTTATAAATAGGTGAAAATAGAAATTATCGATAATATGAATTGAACAATCATCCAGTAAATGCAAAAATTGATTTAAAAGATATCATAAAAGTGCCTTGGATTTTTCCAGGCATTTTTATTATGTTTTAAGCCTTAGTTTACCATTAAAAAATGAACAGGGGGAATGACAGAACCATGAAGCTTTATCAAAAAATCTTCAAAGAATATTGGAATCCCTATGTCGCCATTAGTATTGCCGGACTGGTAAGCGCCTTGTACTTTGGCATTACCGCTACGGTTTGGGCCGTTACCGGCGAATTCACCAGATTGGGAGGACATATGCTGGGCTGGTTCGGGGTCGATGTTTCCGATTGGGCCTATTTTCAGTTGGTCGGCCTTGAGGGAACGCCCGTCAGCAGAACGGACGGCTGGATTGTCATCGGCATGCTTGTTGGCGCACTGATTACAATTTTATTGAGCAACAGTTTCAAAATCCGTGTTCCCAAACAAAAACGTCGTTTGGTGCAGGGATTTGCTGGCGGCATTATTGCCGGATTCGGTGCCCGTCTTGCCCTTGGCTGTAATTTGGCCGCCTTTTTCACCGGCGTTCCGCAGTTCTCGTTTCATTCTTGGATCTTTATGGTGGCCACGGCGATTGGGACCTATTTTGGTGTGAAGGTCGTGAATACCAAATGGTGGCGGGGCAAACCGACTTTAATGAAAGGGTCGTTGAATCCTGTCGTGACCGAGCATGTGCAAAAAAGGAATATCCAGCCAATCCTCGGATTCGTTTTTGCCCTACTTTATCTTGGACTTATTCTTTACTTTTTCGCAGTAGGCAAAACGCTCCTGGCAGTCGCTTGTATCGCGGGGGCATTGTTCGGGATTTTGATTGAACGCGGACAAATCTGTTTTACCTCCGCTTTCCGCGATTTATGGATCAGCGGGCGTGCGGTCATGTCAAAGGCCATTGCTGTCGGAATGATGATTAGTGTCGTGATTACCTTTATCTACATTCAAAACGGCTCTGTCGCCCTTATTAAAGTGGCAGCTCCTAGCACGCTAATTGGCGGTCTATTATTCGGCTTCGGGATTGTATTGGCCGGCGGCTGTGAAACCGGGATGATGTACCGGGCCATGGAAGGTCAATTGCTATTCTGGGTGGTCGGTGCCGGCAATATCGTCGGAGCGACGTTCCTAGCATATGGGTGGGATCATCTCGGCATCTACCATGCCCTTACCGAAAATTGGCCGAAAGTGAACTTAATCGAACTATGGGGACCAACAGGAGCCCTTCTCGGTACGATGGCCATGCTCCTTGCTTGGTTTTTACTATCAAACTGGTGGGAAAAGCGATTCCGTTACGGGAAGGGAATCAAACTGGAAAAGAAACAACGCATTTCTCATGTTACAAAGGAGGCTTAAAATATGTCACAGGTGATTGATGTTAACTACACGTTGGACATTCGCGGTGAGCCTTGACCGTACCCAGTTATCTACGCGCTGGATGCGCTTAAAACAATGAAAATGGGAGAAGTCCTGCAAGTCATCGCCGACTGCCCGCAATCGTTTCGCAGTGTTCCGGAGGAAGCCGTCAAGCATGGCTATCAGCTGTTGACAGAACCGAAAAAGGTCGCACAGGATATCTATTTTTATATTAAAGTCGTAAAATAACTTCCGCTTAAACAAGGATGTCGATCTGACATCCTTTTTCCTTATCCTCAGATACAGGTGTGTTACAATCAGGTTAGAACTAATTTTAATGGATGCATACCGAAAAGGGAGGGCAAGATGTTTGAACATTGATATCGATGGGAAATTAAAAGAGTGGATAGAAGCGAAAGGCAATCAGTTAACGGTAAAAACGCTTGAAGTTAAGGCTTGCTGTGTTCCAGGGGTTCAAGAACTGGTTGCTGTGCCAGGAAAGCCAAAATCTTTAAACCATTATCAGGAATATGTCATTGATAATCTCTCAATCTATGTGCAAAATACGATTAGCTGCAAGGAAAAACTCACCCTAAGCTTATCTGGATTTAGCTTCCTAAAATCCATTTCCGCAAAACTTCAATAAGAATTTCATAACTTATAAAACAGACAGCACCCATTCAAGTGAATGGGTGCTGTTTGTTTTGTTTACGCTACTTCTTTTGCGGAATTTTCCACTAATACATTCTGAGGAATTTTCCATAGTTTTGTCCATTTCATAATGGAGGTAACCAGGATGACCACCCCAAGGATCAGCATGATAATCGATAGTACACCGTTTAGTACGTTGAAACCAGGGTTAGCTGAGTTGAAGTAAACGTTTTTCACCATCCAATAGCCTGCTGTCATGACTGTCACGAACAGGTAGGCAAGCGGAATGAGACATGTCAGCATGTACCAACGTTTTTCTGCGATTTTCAACACTACTGTTGCCCCAACAATTAACCCGATGGATGCCATCAACTGGTTGGATACACCGAACAGAGCCCAAACGGAACTGATATCACCGGAGAATAGAAGATATCCCCAGACGAAGCAGGCTAATGCACTGGCAAAAATATTCGCACCTAATGAATCCGTACGTTTTAATGGTTTAATAAAGTCGCCTAAGAAATCTTGAATAAGATAACGGGCAACCCGTGTTCCTGAGTCAATGGCCGTTAAGATAAACACAGCCTCAAATAGAATGACAAATTGATAGAAATAAGCAGCCAGTTTTGCGAAAAACGGAACGGCTGTAAAAATATAGGTCATCCCGACAGCTAATGTAACAGCGCCACCGGTTCTTCCCTCAAGATCCATTCCAACCTCTTTACTCAATTCATCTAAATGAACGGTTTCCATTCCCAATGTTGCATATTTCTCTGGTGAAGAGTTGATGGCAAAATAATCGCCAGGCTGCAACGATACAGCGGCAATCAATGCCATAATCGCTACTAAACATTCAACAAGCATAGCGCCAAAGGCAACACCTTTTATATCGCTCCAGCGGTTGACCATTTTTGGAGTCGTACCAGAACCAACGAAAGCATGGAATCCAGAAATCGCTCCACAAGCAATCGTAATCGAGATAAATGGCCATACAGGACCCGCCACAACTGGGCCGCCGCCATTAAGGAACTCTGTAAATGCCGGGAATTGCACATCTGGGTTAACAATGAATACCCCAATGATTAGTGCAGCAAATACGCCGATTTTCATAAATGTACTTAAGTAATCGCGCGGTGCCAGCAATAGCCAGACTGGCAAGGCTGCCGCAAAAAATGCATAAATTGGTAAAATAAGTGCTAATGTACTTTTTTCAAGCGTTAATAAATCTCCCAACCATGTACCTTGAAGATTGTGCCCAAAGAGGATGGCCAGCATGATTAAGGCAAAACCGACAATCGTTGCCAGTTTCAAGTTTCCAGTTTTCTTATGGTACAAACCGACTCCCATTGCAATTGGAATGGTGATTCCGACTGCAAATGTTCCCCATGGGTTTCGTTCAAGCGCCCCAAGGACAACCAATGACAACCCGGCCATGGTGATGGTGATAATAAATAACATCGCCAAGCCTGCACAAAATCCTGCAACAGGACCAAGTTCTTCCTTCGCCACTTCCGATAAAGACTTTCCATCCCGTCGCATTGATGCAAAAAGAACAACCATGTCGTGGACAGCCCCGCCAATAACCGCACCGACCAGAAGCCAGATCAATCCAGGCAAATAACCAAATTGCGCTGCCAGAATCGGACCGACCAGCGGGCCTGCTGCGGCAATTGCCGCAAAGTGGTGACCAAAAACAACCCACTTGTTCGTTGGGACATAATCCCGTCCATCATTTAATTTTTGAGCAGGAGTCTGCTTTGCATCATCAAGCTTCAAGACTTTTGCTGCCATAAAAGTTCCGTATAATCGATAAACAATTAGCAGGATACAAATAGAACCAATGACAATTGTAATCGCATTCATTATTATTTATTCCCCCTCCATTTTTGAAACTAAAGTTATTTTACAAAATGAAAGCGAATTATCTGTATTTTCATGATAAAACGCCAAAAAAGAGGGATAAATTGCAAAGTTCGACAAATGAATTACAAAATTGTCAAAAACCTAGAAGCTGTTTTAACTCCTTGACATAGGTCCGGCTGACAGGAACCTTGGAGCCGTCGTTCAACAACAAGTTATAGGTTGAGTTGAACCAAGGTTCAATTTCGATAATATGATCCAGGTTGACGATGAAACTGCGATGTACCCGGAAAAATTTAGCGCCTTGTAACTTTTTCTCCATAACGACCAAGGGGTCGGCTACTTTATAAGTCTGACTCAAGGTTACGATGTTGCACTTACCTTCAGTTGATTCTAAATAGACAATATCCGGAATCGCCAGTAAAACAATTCGCTCGTCTATCATGACAGGCAGCTTTCCATTCCTGTGATGGTTCAACGAGGATTGGACAGGAGCCTGCTTATTCCCCAGCTTTTGCATTTTCTTTATTTTTCCCAGTGATTTTTGAATCCGCTCCTCATCAAATGGTTTTAAAATATAATCGACTGCATTCAATTCAAATGCCTGTAGGGCATATTCGTCATAAGCCGTCGCAAAGACAATGGCCGGTGCTGGCTCAAGAGTTTCTAACTGTCTTGCTAAACTTAAGCCGTTGTCTTCAGCGAGTTCGATATCCAAGAAAACCAAATCGGGTTTTAACTCGCGGATAGCTGCAACAGCATCATCGATACAATCGCTCTCTCCTAAAATTTGCACTTGCTCGCTCCGGATTAACAGGTATTTTAGCTCATCTCTTGCTAATGGCTCATCATCCACTATATAGGCTTTCAACATTGACCTCGTAACCTCCTTTTCGATCAAGTGGAAGGGATATGGTGATCGTAGTCCCTTGATTGATTTTGCTTGTTAAGTTTAAATTGGCTTGGCCATTGTAAATGCCTTTTAAGCGTTCCGTTATATTAAAAATAGCTGTGCCATTTCCCTTTTTTGAATCGATCACTTGTTTACCAAGCACTGCCATCTGTTCTTCGGATATGCCTTTGCCATTATCAGCCACCATGATTTGCAGTTGATGGTCTTTCGTAAAGACCGTTATCGTGATTTTTCCTTCCGATTTACTGCGGGGAAACCCATAATGAATCGCATTTTCGACTAATGGCTGTAAAGTAAACGGTGGAATCGGAACTTTTTCAATACCAGGTTCTATTTTAAAATCAATGGTGAACTTGTTCGGGAAACGCGTCTGTACCAAGGAAAGATAGGCTTTGACATTCGCTATCTCTTTTTCCAGCGGAATGAGCATTTGCCTGGCCCCTTGGAGATTGCCGCGGAAAAAGGAGCTTAACTCCAATAATAGTTTACGAGCTTTATTGGCATCTGTCCGGCAGAGTGCTGAAATCGTGTTTAGGCTGTTAAATAGGAAGTGTGGATGAATCTGGGCATGCAATGCCTTAATTTCTGCATCCTTTAATAGCTTTGCCTGTCTCTCTGCCTCCACAAGCTCCAGCTGTGTCGAAAAGAGATTGGCCAGCCCTTCAGCTAATTCCTGCTGCACTTTATCCAGTTTTTCAGGCTTCGTATAGTACATTTTTAAGGTACCGAACGTTTCATTTTTTACTTTTAGCGGCAGTACAATCGCTGCCTCTAATGAACATTGAGGATGAAAGCAGGAGATTTCCTCCCTTGATCTTGCAATAGAAATCAGTCCTTCTTCGAGAACCTTTTTCGTCAAGCCCGTTTCAGGCTTACGCCCAGGGATATGATGATCAGAGGCCGCTCCGACATGGGATAAAACTTGATGGTTATCCGTGATGGATACAGCATCTGCATTTGTCAGCTTCAACATAATTTCTGAAATGCCCCTGCATGATTGTTCGTTTAGTCCCTGGCGAAAGAAAGGCAGGGTTTGATCAGCAATCAGAAAGGCCAGGTTCGTTTGATTAACACGTGCCCGCTCTTCATCACGTTTAATAATTTGAATTATAAATATGAACAGGAGTGTGCCCAAACCGTTGCCGAATATCATCGGGAGGCCAATAAGTTGAACGAGTTCCCAAGCATCGTTAAACGGTTTTGCCGCCACAAGAATAATCATCATCTGTACAGTCTCCAAGGCCATTCCCATTATGACCGCGAACGAGGAATTGATAGGCTTCCCCTTTTGTTTTCGCCGCTTTCCAAAGAATCCCGCTGCAATGCCAGCTAGAATAGTAGATAGTGAACATGCAATGGCGGTGAATCCCCCAAGTGTATAACGATGGATCCCAGCAAGCAAACCGGCCCCAATCCCGACCGCGGGTCCCCCCAGTAACCCACCAATCACGATCCCCATTACCCTTGTGTTGGCCAATGCGCTCTCGTTATGCATTTCGGTGGTCCAATCAGGTCTTGCGATGGTCTGATGCTGCACTTCAATTCCTGTATAATTACTGATAATGCCAAAGGCTCCAAACAGTAAAATAAGCATCATTTTTTCTTTTATGGTGTGCTCGTTTTGAATAACCTGGCGAAAAGAACGCATTTTTGATAGCAAAAAAGCGACAATGACAATAATTCCAACCTTTTCAAGCATTAATGGAGCTAAATTGAGCATGTTCCATCTCCTTTGCTGACAATAAACAATCAAGAAATTTCGACAAGATTTTTTACTTTCCTACTCTATTATAAAAAAAGATTGATTTTTCCGAAAGCCATATAAATTTCCAGGTTTAGTGGCGAGTGTTATTATAATTTAAAATGTTAACCTAGACGCATTTTAGTTAACTCTAGTTAGAATGGGAGAGAGATTATATGTACAAGCTGCGTGGCCATCACCTTTTTTGCCTGCTGGGGTATCGGGGAATGGGATATTCCGAGGAATACGTGAAAAATATGACACTACTGCACCAGACTTTAAGGGTAAACCCCGAAACGCTGATTGAGCTTGTGGATGGGCCCGATCAGTTGTGTGAGAAATTTCCCAACACGGGAAAATACCACTGCCAAGAGGAAAATATTTATATAAGGGATGCTGCGATTTTAGAAAAAATAGGGCTTAGAATCGGACAAATTCTAAGTTGGGCGGAAATTGAGTCGTGCATCAGAAATTCTGTTGTCCCTACCGATATCCAAACCGTTTGTGAAACCTGTTCGTGGCGTTCGTACGGAGTCTGCGAGGAAGGCATTCGAGAGATTCATGAAGGGAAGGGCCTGCGAAAGGTACAATAAGTCACTATAAGTCACAGCTAGAAGCCCACTAGCTGTGACTTATACGCGTAAAACACCAAATTGACCTTTGCAAGGAACGTATATATGATTTCACTCCCCCTCCTGGCTTAAGTCATCCTCTGTATTTAATGGACAGACCTTTCAAGAAATTCCTGGCGAATTTATCTCCGCACTCCTTATAATTCTTATGCCCTTCCCTCCTTAATAAGGCCCCTAGTTCTCCTTTTGTTACCGTGATTCCTGCTTTGTCGAATATATCGAGCATATCCTCAGTTGTTAATGATAGTGCTATTTTCACTTTCTTTAACAGGAGATTATTAACGTTTGCCCCATTCTTTAAGGGGGGTTCTGGCGTATCAGGCTGTCCAGGTTTTGGCTCTTGTTTCCCCCGTTTATAAACAATCAGCCCATTTAAAAATGAATTGAGCATGCTGTTATTGCATTTTATTTGAAAGTCATCTTCATCCTCTTCTGTTTTGGTGAGGATCTGGATTACTTCTGGCACGGTTACGTCCATCCCGCCAAGTTTAAATATTTCCGCCATTTCTTTATTTTTTATTTCCAGTGCATATCGCAATCGAATTAAAATATCGTTATTATCCATGAATAGACCTCCGACTTATAATCCTGTCCCTACAGGTTTTTCCAAAAATTAATGTGTTTTCACAATCAATTCTAACTATAGTTAAGCTCATTAAAATATGCAAATTTGTATCATTACCGGCTGCTTTGAAACCAAAATGGGCATTAATTCTTCCCCGCAGGAGACCTAATCCCGACCCATTCGACGGAATGAACATATAGATATAGGAAGGAATTCAAACAATAGAAAAGAGGAAAATATATGCCAAGCGGAATGCATCAGGTTGAGGTAAATGTGCCAATCAGTCGAGTTTGGAATTTTGTTCAAAATATGGATAACTGGGCTCCACTTATTCCGGGATATATTCAACACCGGAAATATACGAACCGCCAGTCCAGTTGGGATTTTTACAGCAAGATTGGCTTCATCAAGAAAAAGGTCAGTCTGATGATCACGATTAAGGAATGGGTACAACCGACAAAGGTTACGTTTACTTTAACAGGGACTAATGAAAAGCTTTCGGGCGGGGGCTATTTCATAGCAGAAGCCATCGATAAAAATAATACGAGAATAACAGGCTTTCTTGAAATGACGGGCGCCGGCGCCATGGGACCTATGGTTAATGCATTGCTAAAGTCGCAGCTTCCTAAAGTCATAGAACAAATGGTAACAGCCATCCCCGCTAAACTGGAGGAGCAAAATAGAAATATCCTATCTAAAGTGTAAACGTCAAAAATGGTCGGGACGCCTTTGTTTAAGCATCGGAGGGCCGGCCATTTTTGATTGTCCTACATACGAATTGGAACCGCTAAAATATAAAATTTATTATTCTAACGAATTTTTATTCTAAAAAAAAATAGGAGAAATATATCATAAATGAGGGCTTATTTTAAAAGGGGGGACACGCTTGAAAAACTTTTTAAGGGCGATACCGTTGTCATTGCAGCATTTGTTTGCCATGTTTGGTGCAACTGTGCTGGTGCCGGCACTAACCGGTCTTGATCCGGGAAGTGCGCTTATTGCCAGTGGTGTAGGAACCTTGATTTTCCATCTTATCACCCGTGGAAAAGTTCCTACGTATCTAGGATCATCCTTTGCCTTTATTGCTCCGCTCGCGTTATATGTAGGAGAGTTGAAATCACCAGGCCAAGCGGTTGCCGGTCTTATCAGTGTTTCCATTGTTTATGCCATTGTTTCTATTATCATTTCATTAGTCGGCTTTGAGAAAGTCCGGAAAGTTATTCCCCCCGTTGTCGTCGGGCCGGTTGTCAGTATCATCGGTCTTGCGCTGGCAACCACGGCGGTAACAAGCATGGCTTCGACCCATTGGGATGTCGCGATTGTCAGCCTGCTTGCCGCGATTATCGCAACGCTTGCAGGCACAAAGGTAATCCGCCTTTTGCCAATCATCATTGGTCTTGCAGTCGGATATGTGTACGCCGCCGTGCGAGGATTTGTTGATTTTGATACGATCGCCGCCGCACCAGCTATTGCTTTTCCGCATTTCATCATGCCGGAATTCACGTGGGTCGTCATCTTTGGAATGGCGCCGATTGCCCTGGTTACCATCATCGAAGACCTTGGACATATGTTTGTGTTAAATGAGATTACTGGAAAAGATGTGACCAAGGATCCTGGATTTTCAAGCATCCTTTGGGGGAATGGCTTTGCTACATTAATCTCTGGCTTTATCGGCGGACCTGCGCAAACCACTTATGCGGAAAACCTCGGGGTGCTGGCCATCACACGCCAGTTTTCTAGCAGGATTATTCAAGGCGCCGCTGTGATTGCGATTCTTCTCGGCTTGTTCGGCAAAGTTGGAGCGGCAATCCAATCCATTCCAGTGGCCGTCATGGGCGGCATCTGCATCCTATTGTTCGGCATGATCGCTGCAATGGGAATCCGCCACATGGTTGAAGAAAAAGTGAATTTGGCGAATATGAAAAATTTAGTCATCGTTGCCATCATCTTCATCATTGGAATTGGCTATGCCCATAGTGGCATCGCCTACGCCACCATTGCCGGATTGCTCATCTATTGGCTCGTCCCTGATTTTACAACAAAGAACGAAGGTTAAAATAATATGGCCATTCCACATCACTTGCTGCGGAATGGCCTTTTATTTATTAAACCACTCCCCTTTCCTTTCCATTTTGCTCTTCCTTAACCAAAATCACCCCTATCAAGCCAAGCATCGAGAACACAACCGGAATGATAAAGCCATAATAGTAACCATCCTCGATATTCCCTGGCGAAGCTTGAAAATAATCCAATACCCTCCCAAATATGCTTGGCAGCAGGACGGCACTAAGAAATCCGCCCGTATTGGCAAACCCGGAAGCAAGGCCTGATTCGGCGACCGGAAAAGACTGACGGACAGCAGCAAAGGTTAAGGCATTAGCCCCATAGGCAAGCCCTATAACAAAGAAAAGCAAGGTCAGCATTAAAACTGGCGGATTTCCTCTAAACAAAAGAAAGGCCGCCCAACTTAATACAATAATGACATGCACAACAATATAAGGCCGTTTTATCATATTCAGCCGGCTAGCAAGCCAGCCCGCCAGCGGAGCGCCGATTAACGCCCCAACCAGTCCAAGCAAAACAAGCTGGCCCGCTTCCGACCGTGTCATTCCATACATTGTCATCCCGTAAGGCACAGCCCACGAACCGATAAATCCTACGTACGTTCCAACAAGTCCAAAGTGACAAAGGAATAGCGCCCAGGCCTGCCGATTCGAAACGATTCTTCGCAGCATTCCCCATGTATTTTCACGCTGTGCTTTGTTTTTTACAAATACCGGTTGCTCCGTTTTTTTAACAAGGACAACATATAAAAGTATGCTGCACAAACATAATAAGAATCCCGTCGAAAAAAATGCCGCCCTCCAGCCAAGCAGCTCAATCCACGCTGCAAAAGGAACTGTCGCCACAAGAAAACCAAGGCTCCCGGTCATGGCGGTTATCCCGATTAAACGGCTGAATTCCTTCGCATTAAACCATTGGCCCAAAATTATCACCAAATTGACCCAGATCGTCGCATCTCCGATTCCCGTCAGGATTCTCGCAAAAAACAGGACGACTTCATACTCGCCGAGACTATAAATGATGGTCCCCGCCCCTGTAAGCAATGCCCCGATTATGAGGAAAAAATTAGGACCATACCGGTCTGCCAGAATCCCCATCGGAATTTGCAAGCCGGTGTAAACCAAAAATTGAATACTTGCCAGCAGCCCAATCGTTGTTGCGGTTACATGAAAATCACTCATAATTTGGTCCGTGATCAATCCCGGAGCCGTTCGCTGGCTTGACATGAGCAAATACGTAAAAAGTACAGTACTAAAAACAACCCATCGGAATTTGCTGGTTTGTTTGTCCATGGCTTTCGACTCCTGTTGTTTTTACTTATATATATGAAGCAGGAGACGGTTCTTAAGCTTCTCCATTTAAAAAGAAGCAGAGAACTGTCTCGTCAATTGTCAGAAGTTCGATTCCAACTAATGAAACACGGGCCCAGAGGTCAATAACAACACCCTTATCAAGGATGCGGTCAATTACTTCTGCAAGGCTTGAAGAATCAACACTTTTTTGAATTGAAGCCATCTAATTCCCTCCCTCCACTGCCGCCAAAAAGGGATTCCTACTATAAACTATTCCCAGTTCACTTTAGAGTGAAAAAATCTTCCCCTTCCAACAGCCACTATTCCATCGTATATAACGTTGGTACTACAATATATGGGAAATTACACGAATTTATTTGGACATGCCTTTTGCCATGGGGACAGTTGTAATGAATTTTTTCGTTATTTCACACGCTAAAAAACCTGCAGTACTGTTTCAAAGCGAACAAAATTTAATAATGGATGTCCAAGTGCTGTCTGCCATCATACTAATATAGTAACTTTACGAGGAAAGGGGGGAATGGATCATGGCTCATGACAAAAACTGCTCTTCCTGTATACCTCCTGAATGTTCAACACCAATTTTTACAGTAAGCATACCGGGTGGATTAGCTATTAGTCTATTTGGCATTCAAGCCGAAGTCGGCCCGATTTATATCGCTGTTTATGCTGGATGCACAGGATCAAATGATACCTGTACACCAGAGGCTGTCTCCTTCCCTGTTGGCACAAAACCAGATACTGGGAGCGAGAAAGGGGTCTTTAGTGATACCGCTTGTCAGTTTGAAATAAAATGTCTGCCTGAAAGACTCTGCAACAGTGACAACGGAGAACCAAAGCCGTCAGAGCCGCGGAAATGCTCAAAACATCCGAAGCCACTGAAACCGCCAAAATGCTCAAAACATGCGAAGCTATCGAAACCGTCAAAGTGCTCAAAACATGCGAAGCCACCGAAACCGCCAAAGTGCTCAAAACATCCGAAGCCACCGAAACCGCCAAAGTGTTCAAAACATCCGAAGCCGCCGAAACCGCCAAAGTGTTCAAAACACCCTAAGCCGACAAAGATCCCCAAACATCCAGGGCTTCCGAAACCGCCTAACGCCCCAAAACATACTAAATGACATTTTAATAGTCGGAGTAATCATTTTATTAGAAAAATTTTTAAGAACTTGTCCAATTACCCATACCCCCGTTCATTTGATGCATAAACATGTACTAGCTTAATAAAGAAAGGGGGTGTGACCAATGGCGATACCGACAAATTGTCAGACATGTACTCCTCCTGCAGGCTCGACACCAATCCTTACTGTGAGCATTCCAGGTGGACTAGCCATTAACTTATTGGGTATTCACGTGGATGTTTGCCCAGTCTGTGTCACTGTCTATACTGGCGGCACAGGTGCACTAACAGCCGAACAAACAGCTACGGCTAACGGCCTTCTCCAAGCCGTTCGTGGTTTAATTCCGAGCCTTCCGAGTGCTTAAAGGGAACAATAACAGAGTGTCCAGATTCTTTTTAAGGCCATGGGGTCAGTTTTCCCCATGGCTTTTTAAAAGGGCGTTCTGTACTCATTTAAATAAATTTTGGGCGCAACAAACGAACCCCGCCTCATCTGATATAATTTAACTGAATACATATTAGCGGGGTTTTCTATGGAACAATTAACCATGCTTCAACAAATCATTGACTATATTGACGACCATATAAAAGAGGAGATTGCGCCTGAGAGGCTGGCAAAGCTGGCTGGGTACTCCCCTTATCATTTTTATCGTCTTTTTCAAAAACACATTGGCTATACGCTGATGGATTATGTTTTAAAAAGAAAACTTCAATTTGCTTTGTACGAGTTGATTAACGGCAGGAAAATCGTAGATATTGCCATGGATTATGGCTTTGAAACCCATGCTGGGTTTACAAAGGCGTTCAAAAAATGCTTTGGAAGCCCGCCGAGCTTATATAAGCTTCACTGCCCCCATTCCTTGCCGCAAAAACCTGACCTAATGAGTCTCCGCCAGAAAAACCTCGGCGGCATCGTCATGCAGCCGAAGATTGTGACCCGGCCGGCCTTTTGGGTCGCGGGCAAAACCTTTGAGGGCTTTATTAAGAATGTTTCCTATACAAGGGATGTACCTGCCTATTGGAATCAACGGGGATTAACCGATGGGTCTGTGGAAGACATGTTGTATGAACAGCTTAAGCCCAGGAACCACGGGGAGTATTGCATCAACTTAAGCAGTACTGAAACCGATGGCAGCTTTAACTACTTATTTTCTGTGGAGTTTGACGAGGGCAAGGAGCTTCCCGATAGACTGATGAGTTTACAAATTCCTACAGCGACCTATGCAGTTTTTAAAACTCCATTAGGATCGGTCGAACAGTTTGTTCCCGCGATTAAAGGAACCTGGCAATATATTTTGGAGGATTGGCTCCCGCTCTCGTCTTATGAAGTCGATGAGACCGCCTTTGACTTTGAATATTACGATGAACACTGCCATTACTGGGAGCATGAAAAAATATATATGGAGATTCATATTCCAATAAGAGAAAAAGATAGAAAGTGACAGCTCACTTTCTATCTTTTTTCAACACCAAATAATATAAAAACAGAACCGGCGACAGCAACAATGCACTTACCACAAGAGCGGTTTTAACCATGAAATTCGCCGCTACAAGGCCAATTACCGGCCCGCCAGCAATTTGCCCGATGGCATCCACCTGCCCTTTGACCGAAAAAAAGGTCGCCCGCGTTTTAGAATCAACAATGAGTTTGTTCAGCCATACATCCATTAACGGATACATCGACTCCCTGCTTACTTGAATGATGATATAAAAGACAAGTAGGCTAGCGGTAAATGTAGTCAAGGCAAAGCCTAATAAAGAACCAATTATCAATACACTGCCGATAAACAAGGCAAAATAAATATACCTTTGTTGCTTGTAAATGGATCCCTTGCCAATGTAATGAAGTGCCGCAAATGACAGCAGCACGACAACGAATTTTATCGCTCCCATAAATAATACCAATTCGGAATCTGTGAACTCCGAGAAATTGGCAGCGTCAATGAAATGGGTGATCCATAGTCGGTCAAACCCTTCACTATATAGCCCGAACAATAAGGCAATCAGGAGAAGGATCCTCAAGATAAAACTCGTCCTTGAGTAACAAACGACTTTTTTAACATTATCCTTCATATGATGCCATCCTGAGACTCTTTCCTCTTTGCCGACAGGTTTAAAGTGTTCTTCTTTCATTAGGAAGATTAATAGGAATGCCAGCGCCACCATACAGACACCACCGATGATGATCGGCAAATTCACCATAAAATAGCCTGTTAACATACTAAATGGAATCGCAATGATTTTAGTGAAGTTGGCTGCTTTTGCCCCTCCTATAAAGGCTGCCGAGGCTCGTTCTTCGCCAATTTCATCGGCAATCCATGCCTGCGTGGCACCGCTGGTAAATGTGTAACCAAGTCCCCAAAGAATTTGCGAAAAAATAACAGCCATAAAAACGGGAAATAACCCCTCAATCAAAAAGCCTGCCCCTATCAAAAAATACCCGATAATAATCGAAAGTTTCCTGCTTTTTATGTCCGCAACCAATCCAGTCGGGATCTCAAACAAAAACACCGTCAGTTCCAAAACGGTCCCCACCAGCACAAGCTGCAAAGGGTCAAGCTTTACGACTTGAACATGGTAAAGCAAATTGACCGTAAATATAAACGTAAAAATAAATGCTGACAAACCACAAGTATAAATGTAGACCGTATAGGGATCCTTTGCCTGTAATAATTTCATCCTTCATCCACCTCTGCTTCATTATAAAGAGGGAGAGAGTTCATTTCTTTTCCAAATTTGCGATTTTTATTACTTTACAGCCCCTCGGTCCCCAAATAGAATAATTTTATTTTCTTTATATTATTATTCTAATTTAAATAGGAATTCCCTAATTATGGGTATTTTGGTACATTATTTGATATTATTCGCTTATATTCGACATGAAATCGCTATCATTTTATGAAAAAATAAAATTTATAAAATATTTTGATATTATACTAGACGAATGAAAAAAATTGTTTTAATATACTAACTATTAAATCACTTTTTACCTTTATATCCCGATAGTCCATTTCGGGTCATATTATCAGAAAATTGGAACAAATACAGAGGAGGATCTTAAGACATGAAAAAGAAATGGAGTAAAGTATTTATGGCATCGGCTTTAGCTGCCGGAATCCTTGCCGGCTGTGGCACAGGAAATCAAGGTGCCAGTGGCGGAGGCGGCAATTCAGATGTCTTTAAACTTGGAGTAAACATGGAGCTTTCCGGGAACGTTGCTTCCTACGGTGAATCCATGACAAAAGGAATTGAAATGGCCGTAGCGGAAATTAACAAAGCTGGCGGTGTTGATGGCAAGCAAATTGAAGTGATTAAAAATGACAATAAGTCGGAAGCAGCGGAAGCAACGAATGGAATTATTAAGCTGACAAGCCAAGACAAAGTAAATGCAGTCATTGGTGCAGCAACAAGCGGAAATACCGTAGCCCAGGCACAAATTGCAAATGACACGAAAACTGTTTTGATGGCTCCGGGGGGAACGAGCCCAACTGTAACAGTCGATGAAAAAGGAAAAGTAAGAGACTTTGTTTTCCGTACATCGTTCATTGATCCATTCCAAGGTACAGTGGCTGCCAACTTTGCCTTAGATAAATTAAAAGTAAAAGATGCAGCGATCTTTTCAGACAACTCGAGTGACTATGCAAAAGGATTAACCACTGCTTTCAAGGAAACATTTGAAAAAGCAGGCGGTAAAATCGTTGGAGAAGAGTCTTATGTAGCAAAGGATACAGACTTCCGTGCCACCTTGACTCGTATCAAGGCAAAGAATCCATCATTTATTTTCATTCCTGGCTACTATGAGGAAGTTGGCTTGATTGTTAAGCAGGCACGCGAACTAGGCATTACGGCTCCATTAATGGGCGCTGACGGCTGGGATTCGCCAAAATTAGTTGATTTAGCCGGTGCAGATGCATTAAATAACACCTACTTAATCAACCACTATTCTAATGAAGACCCGGATAAAAAGGTCCAGGATTTTGTGACTGCCTTCAAAGACAAGAATAAGGGTGAGGCACCTAACGCGTTCAACGCTCTTGGTTATGACACCGTTTATTTCTTGGCTGACGCCATTAAGCGTGCAGGAAGCACAGATTCCGTCAAAATTCAGGAAGAATTAGCTAAAACCAAAGATTTATCACTTGTTACCGGTGTATTATCACTGGATAAAAATCACCATCCAATCAAATCAGCCATCGTTTTAGAGTACAAGGATGGTAAGCAAGTGTTTAACACGAAAATTAATCCTTAATAAACAAACCAGTAAAATGGAAGGATTATCCCCTTCCATTTTGCTTTTTTAAAAAAGAAGGAGCGAGAGCGCATGGATTGGTTACAGCAACTCATAAACGGCATTTCACTTGGAAGCATCTATGCCTTAATCGCATTAGGATACACAATGGTGTACGGGATCATTAAATTGATCAACTTTGCACATGGTGATGTATTTATGGTAGGTGCCTTTATCGGTTTCTACGCGATTACGGGATGGGGATTGGGCTTCTTTCCGGCACTGATTATTTCAATGGCTTTTTGTGCCGTATTTGGAGTTTTAATTGAACGAATTGCCTATAAACGGCTTCGTAATGCTACGAGAATTGCCGCTTTGATTACAGCCATCGGAATGTCCCTACTGATTGAATACGGAATGATTTTTATTCGCGGGGCGCAGCCGGAAGCCTATCCTGATGACGTTGTACCAAACAAAGCCATTAGTTTGTTTGGTGTACAAATCAATAGCCAGTCATTATTTATCCTATTAACTTCTATCGTCTTAATGATTATTTTACAATTTATTGTTCACCGTACAAAAATGGGAAAAGCGATGCGCGCGGTATCCCTTGACATGGACGCAGCCCGTTTAATGGGAATTAACGTCGACAAAACGATTTCCTTCACCTTCGCCATCGGTTCGGCATTAGCAGGAGCCGCTGGGGTCGTGTTCGGGGTCTACTATACAAAAATTGAACCGTTGATGGGAGTCATCCCTGGGTTAAAAGCGTTTGTTGCAGCCGTATTAGGCGGCATCGGCAGTATTCCGGGCGCAATGGTTGGCGGAATTATCCTTGGGGTCGTCGAAGCGATTGTCAGCGCTGCAGGATTTTCATTATGGCGAGATGCAGCCGCCTTTATCATTTTGATTCTCATACTAATCTTAAAACCTTCAGGCATCTTTGGCAAAAATACAAAAGAGAAAGTTTAGGTGAAAAATAATGAAGAAATCAAAACCATTTTGGGCATTTGTGATTCTGGCGGCAGTTGTGTATGGAGTCGTCCAATTTTTCACCGTCTCAGGATTACTAAATATATACTATAGTAACTTGATCCTTACAATCTCGATTAATATTATTTTGGCGGTCAGTCTTCATTTGGTCATTGGCATCACCGGTCAATTCTCCATTGGCCATGCCGGGTTCTTGGCTGTTGGCGCTTATATTTCAGCGATTGCCACAATGAAATTTGAATTGCCATTTGTTCTGGCCATCGTGATTGGCGGAGTGGTTGCTGCTCTTGCAGGCCTCATTGTCGGGATTCCCACTTTAAGACTGCGAGGAGACTATTTGGCGATTGCCACCCTTGGTTTTGCCGAAATCATTCGGATTATGCTATTCAATATTGACTATGTTGGCGGAGCCGCGGGCATGCAGGTAACGCACTTTACCACTTGGACGACAACATTTGTTTGTTTATTTATTACAATACTAGTCATCTCAAACTTTACTAATTCCAGACATGGCCGGGCTTGTATTTCAATTAGAGAAAATGAAATTGCCGCTGATGCGATGGGGATTAATACCACTTTTTATAAAGTCGCCGCTTTTGCGATCGGGTCCTTTTTTGCAGGGGTTGCCGGAGCCTTATACTCCCATAACTTTTATATCATCCAGCCGGGGAATTTTGGTTTCTTAAAATCCTTTGATATCCTGATCTTTGTTGTGCTGGGTGGTCTTGGCAGCCTTTCTGGATCCGTCATTTCTGCGATTCTGTTAACCATCATTTCAGCGTTCTTACAGCAATATCCGGAAACACGGATGATTATCTATAGCTTAGTATTGGTGATTGTCATGCTTTACCGTCCTCAGGGCTTATTAGGCACACGGGAAATCACCGATTTATTCAAGTGGAAACCGGCGAAAGGAGGCCATTAAGATGGCATTACTTGAGGTAAAAAATGCCGGCATTCAGTTTGGCGGATTAAAGGCTGTTTCCGGCTTTAATATGGAACTGCGACAAGGCGAACTGGTCGGATTAATCGGGCCGAACGGTGCCGGAAAAACGACTAGTTTTAACTTGTTAACAGGCGTTTACGTACCGACGGAAGGTGAGATTATCTTTAACGGAAAGCGGCTGAACGGACTGCCTCCCTACAAGGTAACACAAAGCGGCATCAGCAGAACCTTTCAAAACATTCGTCTTTTCAGCGAATTATCTGTGTTGGACAATGTAAAGGTTGCCTATCATTCATTAGCGAAAAATTCGATTTTTAGCTCGATTTTCCGTCTGCCTTCCCACTTTTCCGAGGAAAAAAATATGGAGAACAAGGCGCTTGAGTTTTTAAAAATTTTTAACTTAGACGGTTTAAAAGATGAAAAGGCCAAAAATTTGCCCTACGGACAGCAGCGCAGATTGGAAATCGCCCGCGCATTAGCCGCCGGTCCGAAGCTGCTCTTGCTGGATGAACCTGCAGCCGGGATGAATCCCCAAGAGACCCACGAATTAATGGAACTGATTGCATTTATCCGGAAACAGTTTGATTTGACAATCCTGTTAATTGAACATGACATGAACTTGGTCATGGGGATCTGTGAACGAATTTATGTCCTTGACCACGGCCAGCTCATTGCAGCAGGAACCCCTGAGGAGATTCGCACGAATCCGAAGGTAATCGAAGCCTATTTAGGAGAGGAGGTTACGAGCGAGCATGCTTAAAGTCAATAATATTAATGTGTTTTATGGAAACATTCAGGCTCTCAAAGGAATTTCATTAGAGGTAAAAGAAGGCGAAATTGTTACCTTAATTGGCGCGAACGGAGCTGGAAAAAGTACGCTGCTCAAAACCTTATCCGGACTGCTTAAACCAAAATCGGGAACGATCGAATACTTAGGTGGAACAATTTCTGCATTGGCGCCGCAAGCCATTGTCAAGGCAGGGATTTCCCATGTGCCAGAAGGACGCCGTGTTTTTTCCAATATGTCTGTAGAGGAAAATTTGGAGCTAGGCGCCTATACTAGAAAGGATACCAGCGGGATTCGCAAAGATATGGAAAAGGTGTATGAACTGTTCCCACGATTGCTCGAACGCCGCAAGCAATTATCCGGCACGCTATCCGGCGGTGAGCAACAGATGCTGGCCATGGGACGCGCGATTATGGCCAAGCCAAAGCTGCTCCTGCTGGACGAGCCTTCCATGGGATTGGCACCGCTTATGGTTAAACAAATTTTTAACATTATCGAGCAGATCAATCAGACCGGAACGACCGTCCTGCTCGTTGAACAAAACGCCAATATGGCGCTATCCGTCGCCGACCGTGCCTACGTCATCGAAACCGGACGCATCGAAATCGCAGGCTCAGCGGCAGAACTTCAAGCAAGCGAAGACATCAAAAAAGCCTACCTAGGGGGATTATAAGTGCTAGGGAGCCATGGGGGATTTACTCCATGGCTTTTTTATTGAAATTCTAGCAAATCCAACGAGCAGCGTTTCATTTTCCCCAAATTTGCGGTTATCTTCAAAAAGAAAGACAGATTCACGAGGAATCTGCCCTTCTAAGCTATCAGACTATTATTTGTAAATCACAATCGAGCCAACTGATTTATCTTTGGCTTGTCCGTTTACACGAACTTTAAGTCCGAAGTTAGGTAGATTTCTGCCGGCATCTGGCATAAAGATATTGTTGAAAGACTTGCTATCTTCAAACAGGGACACACCTGGCTGGCTAGGAGCTGTTAACGTTTGGACACCAGGATAATCAACGTTTAATCCTGAAGTTGGATTTAATCCAAAGGCCGCATCCGCGATATGAAAACGAGTGCTAGCTTCAGCAGTCGTTCCATTGCTTAAGCTCCATTGCAAGTCATTGCCAAGGTGAGCATCGACTACACCAAGGAAACCGTCACCAGGGTGTACGCCTGTCCAGTTGTCGGTGAAGCTGTCATCCACATACCAAACAACAAGGCCGCCGTCATAGCTCATCAGCGATTGACCGCGTTTAATATTTGCTAAACCTTGGTCAACGCCCTTGTGATTACGCCATTCAAGCAGGTAATAGTGGTCGGTTAATTTATTTCCATCCATCTTTGTAAAACCGTTTAAAGCAAAGGCAGAGGGTTCCTTTTCAGCACCATCGTCGACTAATGTTTGTCCATCAGCCACCACCTTGATGTTGTCAGCAAAGAAGCCGATGTAAGAGCTGCCCCAGTCTGTTGCATAACGAAGGCGGAGCTTAATTTTTTGTCCTTTGTATTCTGATAAATCAAAGGATTGTGCTTGCCATCCGTTTGAATTTCCTGAGAAGCCAGGCATTGAATTTAATATGGTTGGATATCCTTCAGGAACAACGTCTGAGCGAGTATTGTTGTTGCCTAAGGATTTCCAAGTGGCGCCACTGTCAGTTGAAACTTGAACAAAAGCAAAATCCCATTGTGGTTCAATGTCATACCAAGCATCAAATGTTAATGTCGCAGAAGCTCTTCCTGTCAAATCAACATCAGTGACCATATTGGTATCCATTTCATCTTTTTGGCCGCCCCAGTATTCATAGGAACCAGTTGGCGTGTTTACTGGAGTTTTCTTTTGTGGCAAGTTTACCCGAACCGCTTGATTGTTTTTCCCAAGCGGAGAGTTTGCCTGGTCAAGCAGGAATTGTGTTCCCTTTGTTGACACTTCATCCCACTCTACGACAGTTGGGCTTGTCCATTTGCCGCCAAGAGTGGATTGGAAATATTGCTTTGCAAATGGAGAGAATCCAGTTGGCTCTGCACCAGGGATTTTTCCGGCCCAAGAACCGCTGGCCATAATGGACCAGTAGCCAACCGCTTCACCTGTACCGGTATATTGAGTATCGTATTCATCCGGCAGACCTAAGTCATGACCGTACTCATGTGCGAATACTCCAGTTGCCCCGTCTTCAGGCATAACCGTATAATCATAGAATCCAGGTAGCCCTTTCCCAAGACCGTCCGGGTCAAAGAACACTGCGGAACGGTGGGACCAAATCGCATTGTCACCAAGCGAGCCGCCGCCAGCTTCTTGTCCCATGCCAGAGTGAATAATTTGCAGGTGGTCAACTAAACCATCCGGCTCCCAGAAGTTTCCGTCTCCATCCAAATCATGCGGATCCTCTAAATCATAATCTTGCAAAGGAACGCCCGCCGCTATTGCAGCTACTAAAGTATCCTTTACTAATTGTTTTGAGCCGCCCGGATTGACGTTATCATGGCCTCCACCAGGTCTGTCACCGCCATAATATGCAGCAGTGCCAGGCACCTTTAACCAGCCATAGGCTTTACCTTCAATTGTATAAGTACCGCCCGACTGCTCTTCATAAAATTGCTTTTGAGAAACTTGTTCTTCGCCATTCGGGCCTTTGAATTCACCTTTATTTCCGAAAATCATCTTTTCATAGTGGTCAGTATTATAATCCTTATAATAGTTGTCAGTTTCACCAGGCTTGAGGTTATTGTGTTCGAAATCGGAGTATTCAACCATTAAGGTTAATAGTTTTCCCTTTTTCTGAATGCCAGGTGATGTACCTTCTTGTACAGGATCCGGATTCCCCTTCAACTGTCCATATTTGTTGCCTTTACCTTTTAATAGGCCATTATTGAAGTCCTTAAATTTCTTTTGCTTTTCCGATTCAGCCGCTTTAACCTTTGCCGCTAACGGATCGGATTCCTTTACTTTTCCTTGTTCCCCCTTTAATTCCAAGTACTTGCTTAAAGCCTTTTGCTTCTCGGCCGTGGTTGCATCCTTCGCGATGATACCGCGTTTAACGAGTGATTCTAGTAATTTGTCCTCATTTACGATAGCCAAATCTAGTGAACTATGAGACTGAGTGGCATAATTTGGGCTTTTATGGAGAGATTCCCCACTTGCCGTACTCGCATTGTTTGCTGGAAATCCAGAAAACAAAGTCCCAGCAATCACTGCAGTAGTTAGGCCTGTTTTTAAAAACTTCTTCAATATAACTCCCCCTTCATCATTCTATTTGCAAGATAAATAATATTCCGAAAAATTAAATTATACAATTTATTTTTTTCGATACACTTCGACAAAAAGCTGACAAAAACGAAAAGAAAGTAAGTAAATATTCCTAGTTTTTATACAAATAATGGAAAATATTAGTTTGTATATAGACAAATAGATATAGTATTTTGTAGAAATTTCACAGTAAAAAGTTTAATTTTCTATTTGCCAATATACAAACTTTGCTTTTTTTCCCGAGGCTGTTTCTAAAAAATACTCCCTTACCATATAACTTGCTCTGGGAAACAATTAATATAGTGTTACATCTACTAGCATTTCCTTTAAAATTGCAGCGTTCTTTTTATAAAATTCCTCTGACATATAGCCACCAAGTTGGAAGATCATGGTCCCGTCTGTCACCACACCGTTGAAATCAATCATTGACCCATCTTTATTAATTGATAAATAGGCGTCCTTGCCGGAATGAGTCGTTAATTTTTCGTAGGAAGACAGGTCAGGATTGGTTTCCTCCATAAAATAAGAAGCAAACACGGTGATTTCGGTATTATTGTCATGATAAAGAGAGCGACCGTCACCATTGGTTGGCTCTGGACCCAAAACCCAACCCTTCGGATATTTGACTGTATAACCAAATCTCTCATTATGATACGTTTCCCAATTTGTCTGGTTCTTCTTTTGTTCTTCTTTCGCTTGTACCTGTGTAGTCACAGCTGCTGTCGTTTTTTCTTCATTAGTGCCTTTTTGTTGTTTCTTTAGCCCATCATTTACCGCCAGCTCTAATTTATTCACTTCTTCTGAAAACCAAGCAAAAGCGGGTTCCTGCTTTAGGCTGCTAATCAATTTTTGTGCTTCGGCATAATTTTCATCCTTTATAAGAGCTTTAATTGTTTCTACTCTTTCCAGAATAGCTTGATTCCGCTCGTTGCCGGTTTTCGCTGTTTTGATAGATTCTTTTAACTTGCTTTTAATACTGTCAGGTAAAGACTGATCCTTAAGCAATTTATTGGCCTTCGTCATGGCCTCGTCCCAATTTTCCTTCTTGATTGCCTGTTCCACTTCCAATAATGCCTCTACAGTTTCATATGCTCGCTTTGCCGCTTTGTCTTTCGGATTCTCATCTAAGGCGGACTCGTAGAAGCCGATCGCTTTATTCAGATCACCCGATGCCAGCGCCTGTTTCCCTTGTTTCATTGCCTGATCATATGCATCATCCCCGCAGCCGGCTAAAACAAAAATCGTAAAAATAATTATCAATAATTTCTTCAACCTGTTCACCCCAAGTAGATAAAAGTCAAAGCTATTATAATATTTTCATAACTAATTTACTATATGATATCTTTGTCTCAATAAACGAAAATAAGGCAAGAGAATCATCCCTTGCCTCATTTTATTTCATAGAGCTTGCATTTATCGTATAAGCTTGTCTTCCCTATTTCTAGTAGCTTGGCCGCTTCCTGCTTATTGCCGTTCGCTACTGTCAACGCATGTTGGATTGCATGTTTTTCAGCCTGTGCCACCGTGTCCTTCAACGGTTTAACCATCATGGGGTCCGTTAATGGTCCATATGTTGGATAAATCGTTTGGTTAGAAGGATCGTCACTCTGGCGCCTGCCCTTTATATCAAGGTCACGTAAATACAACGGTAGGTGAGCTAAGCGGACCGTCTGGCCGTCGAGCACATTAATCGACCGCTCCAAGACATTCTCAAGTTCCCGGATATTGCCCGGCCAAGAATGCTGCATTAATCTTTCGGTTACTTCTGATGATAATTCAAGGCCGTTGCGGTAAAATCTCGCCTCCAATTTTTTTAGGAGCCGCTTTGCTACCGCAGAGATATCTTCCTTTCTGCTCCTCAATGGAGGAATATCGATTTTGATGACATTCAAACGATAATATAAATCCTGCCGAAATTCCCCTTTTTCCACCATTTTTTCCAAATTCCGGTGAGTGGCCGCGATGATCCTCACATCGACAGCAACAGATTTATGCCCCCCGACACGGACCACTTCTTTCTCCTGCAGCACCCGTAATAGCTTGCTTTGCATCGACAGGGGCATGTCCCCGATTTCATCCAGAAACAGCGTCCCGCCGCTTGCTAATTCAAACTGCCCTTTTTTTCCGCCTTTTTTCGCGCCGGTAAATGCCCCATCCTCATAGCCAAACAATTCGGATTCCAGCAGATGCTCAGGGATCGACGAACAGTTAATCGCCACAAAAGGAGCGGAAGCCCGAGGGCTAATGCGGTGAATCGCATGAGCAAACAATTCCTTCCCCGTGCCTGACTCCCCGATTAACAAAACCGATGAATCACCCCCGGACACCCGTTTTGCTAATGTTTTTGCCGCCAGAAAAACAGGACTGCTGCCAATTAGGTCCTCAAAGCCGTACTTACTCTGCAAATCCCGCTGCGCCTTTGCCTGATAATAGTTTAACTCTTCGACAAGGTTTTGAATTTTTGTTTTATACATCCGCCATTCCTCTGGATTGCGGAACATCACATTTCCCACGGCACCAACGGTCTTCCCGTTCTCTAATATCGGAAAGCGGTTGGCAATCATCTCACTGCCATTAATTTTTTGGGTGGATGCCAATTCCTTCTCCCCCGTTTTGGCAACAATATGCATTCGCGAGTTCTCAATCACATCCTGTACCGGCCTACCTATTGCCTCGTCTACTGTTGTACCAATAAACTCACAATATCCCTCGTTAATATAAAGAATAATCCCGCTTTCATCGACAATGACCACACGTTCGGCCAATAGATTAATAATTTGCTCGTGCCAGCTGCTTGGCACCCGCTCAAATGCAGGCATCATGTGGATCCCCCTTGTTCCTCGCTCAATATATACATTATAGCAAATACTGGTATTCTGCGAATATTGCAAAAAAGAGAATCCAGCTCGGATTCTCTTTTTCTAACAGACTTTTGATTATTGCGCCGTGTATCCGCCATCAAGAACCACTGCCTGACCGGTGATGCCTCTGCCTTTATCACTTGCCAAAAAGACAGCGTAGTCAGCGATTTCAGCCACGGATAACAAGCGTTTTTGCGGTACAAGTGGATAGATGACCTCATCTAGGACACTTTCCAGACTAACATTTCTTGTCTTGGCCAAGTCTGCCAGCTGGCCGCGGACTAACGGAGTGTCTACATAACCCGGGCATAGGGCGTTGACCGTAATCCCGTGAGGCGCACCCTCCAACGCAGCTACTTTTGTCAAGCCGATTACCCCGTGCTTTGCGCTATTGTAGGCCGCTTTACCAGCAAAACCGACAAGGCCGTTAATCGATGCCATATTAATGACCCGGCCAAAACCCTGATCCTTCATATAAGGGAATACCTGCTTAATCCCAATGAACGGGGCGGTCAGCATGACCTTAATCATCAGTTCAAATTTTTCTGTCGGGAACTCCTCTATTGGAGAGACATACTGCAACCCGGCATTATTGACTAAAATATCTATTGTTCCGAACTTGCCCCGTGCCAATTCCAGGCTATTCTTAAACGCCTCCTCATCGGTGACATCGCAGGGGGCAGAGATTGCTTCAAACCCCTGACTTTTTAGCTCCAGCGCCACTTGTTCGCTTTTTTCGGCATTTAAATCGGAGATGACAATATTGGCCCCTTCCAAGGCAAAGGCCATGGCGATTTCCAATCCTATTCCGCTTGCCGACCCTGTTACAAAGGCTGTTTTTCCTGCTAAAACTTTACTCATGGTTATGCCTCCTAATCTATTAAACGATTCCTAAGAATGTATAAAGTGCGATAATCACAAATACCGCCAAGGTTTTAATAACGGTAATTGCAAAAATATCACGGTACGATTGTTTATGGGTCAATCCTGTTACCGCCAGCAAGGTAATGACCGCCCCGTTGTGCGGAAGGGTGTCCATACCGCCGGATGCCATCGCTACCACGCGGTGCATAACTTCAGGCGGGATATTGGCGGCAGCAATCGCTTGGTTATATTTATCAGCCATCGCCCCCAAGGCAATCCCCATCCCACCGGACGCAGACCCTGTCATCCCCGCAAGTGTCGTCGTTGTAACGGCGCCGTTTACTAGCGGATTGGTGAACGTGGTTGAGATTCCATCACTGATTTTTGCAAATCCAGGCAGCGCGGCAATGACGCCGCCGAATCCGTACTCAGCACCAGTATTCATCGTAGCCAGCAGCGACCCGCCAATCGCAGTATTGACTCCCTCTTTAAAGCCGTTAAATACTCGTTTATAATCATAGGCAATCGATGTCACAATCCCGACAATCAGCGCCATCATGATCGCCCAGATGGCGGCAGAGGCGGCAACATCGACTTTGTAAGCATCCAGGCCGAGTGCGGCAAAATCAAAACCGTTCGGGTACCATTTTGGAATATTTGTAACAAACAGTTTATTTGTGACCCCGACCAAAACCAGCGGAACAAAGGCAAGAATTTGTCGTGCTAATGATTGCTGTGTCGTTAGGTCAGGCAGGGCCGGTTCATCATGAACAGGTTTTTCTTTTTCCACAGCAGCCGCTGTTTCTGTGCCAAACCCGTAATAGCCCTCACCGGCTTTTTCAGCCTTCTTCCTTCTTGCTTCCAGATAAAACAAGCCTGCTGATAGAACAACGATGGCGCCGATGATTCCAAGAATCGGGGCTGCGTAAATATCGGTCTTGAAAAAGGAAATCGGAATGACGTTCTGTATTTGCGGTGTTCCCGGCAGTGCATCCATCGTAAAAGTAAACGCACCGAGCGCAATGGTACCCGGAATCAGCCGCTTCGGGATATCCGCCTGCTTAAACATTTGAGCTGCAAATGGATATATGGCAAACACGGCAACGAATAAGCTGACGCCGCTGTATGTTAAGATGGCTCCAAGCAAGACGATTGTCAGAATCGCGCGTTTCGCACCAAGCCAACCCACAATCGTTTTAGCTATCGACTCAGCAATACCCGACATTTCAACTACCTTACCAAAAATAGCTCCCAATAAGAAAACGGCAAAATAAGATTTAATAAATCCGACCATTTTTTCCATGAACACACCTGAGAAAAATGGCAGTACGTGGTGTGGTGCTATTAACACCACCGCCAACAGGGCGCAGATTGGGGCAAACAAAATAACTGAATAACCGCGGTACGCCACAAACATTAATAACCCCAGTGCCAATAAAATGACCAATAATTCCATATAAATCCCCCTTGAACTAAAATCTATAAAGAGCAGCTTCCAAAGTAAACGTTTTCAAAAATAATAAAGCTGATCTTTACATTAATCTCTTATTGCAACTATTGTGCCAAATATTTTAGAAAATTTGAAATACTGTGATTTAAGGGGTTTCTACTTTTCTACATTTGTTAATAAGGAAAACAAGCTCAACTATTTTCCGAAAACCCGGAAGATATAGGTCCGCAAATTCGGAACTTTCCGGGTTTGCGGAACCATTTCTTAAATAACATTCTCGCCTACCCGAAAGGAGGCTTCTGTTTTTTCTGTGACTGTCTCCAGACTAACTCCCTCTTGGAGCTCATCTAGGACTAATCCTTCCTCCGTCAACCTGAATACCGCGAGCTCTGTAATAATCACATCGACTACCCCTTTTCCAGTCAACGGAAGCCTGCATTGCTTCAGGATTTTCGACGCACCGTTCTTTGCGGTATGCTCCATGGCGACAATCACCTTCTTCGCCCCTGTCACCAAATCCATCGCGCCCCCCATACCGGGCACCATTTTACCCGGAATCATCCAGTTGGCCAGATTCCCTTGTGCATCGACTTCAAGTCCGCCAAGAACGGTCACATCGACATGACCGCCGCGAATCAGTTCAAACGAAAACAAGCTGTCAAAGAAGGCGCCGCCTTCAATAATTCCGGCAGGCTGTCCCCCGGCATTTACGATATCAGGGTCAATTTCACCTTCTACTGGACCAAGTCCGACGTAGCCATTTTCCGATTGAAGGATGACACTTACATCCTCCGGAAGGTAGTTTGGCACCATGGTAGGCAAACCGATTCCCAGATTTACCACGTCACCGTCTTTCAATTCTTTTGCGACACGAGCAGCAATAATCTGTTTTGGATTCATTAGAGTGGCCTTCATCTTTAACAACCTCCTGCAACGACAATTTTGTCCACTAAAATCCCCGGTGTCATGACTTCATCCGGGTCAATTTCGCCGATTTCCACAAGGTGCTCTACCTGAACAATGACAGTGTCGGCGGCCAACGCCATTAACGGGTTAAAGTTTCGGGCCGAGCGATGGTAGACTAGATTTCCCGCTTTATCCGCTTTAAATGCTTTTAATAGCGCTACTTCACAGCGAAGCGGTTTTTCCAGCAAGTATTCGCGGCCATCGACAACAATCTTGTCCTTGCCTTCCTCGACAACGGTCCCTACCCCCGTTGGTGTCAGAACCCCGCCAAGTCCGGAACCGCCTGCCCTAATTCGCTCAGCAAGCGTCCCCTGCGGAACGAGCTCCACTTCCAGTTCGCCGGAGAGCATCTGCCGGCCGGTCTCCGGGTTTGTCCCTATATGGGAAGTGATTACTTTCTTTAGGCGTCTGTTTACCACGAGCGGCCCCACGCCAGTTTCTACGAAGGCCGTGTCATTAGCGATAAGCGTGAGATCTTTTAGTTTTGCTTCAAGGATAGCCGAGACTAGCTTTTCTGGGGTTCCTACTCCCATAAACCCTCCTGCCATAATCGTCATGCCATCATTTAGAATGGAAGGAACCTCTTCCATTGTCATCAGTTTATTCATGCTTCCTGCACCTCCTAAGATTCTATTAACCTAGGTATTTGCAAGTATCGTACCAACTGGTATCGCACGATAATCTTGTGGACAACATTCCGGTGAAACGGAAAATTCCTGAATGACGGAATTTCGCAAGATGAGATTCCGGATTGGCGGACAACCAAAACAAAAGAGGGTAACCTCTTTTAAGGCACCCTCGTCCATTATATTACCATTCAATTTGTATGTAATTCTTTCCACTTCTGCACCAAACGCTTCGGCGCCGCCCTTAGGTAGGCTTCTTGAATGAGGTCGGCCAATTCATCCCAAACTTCACCATTCGGATTTTGAATCGACACCCATCCGTGCTGTCCTATATACGGGGTCTTGAAAAAATACTCTTTCTGCAGCAATAATGCTTGGGTTTCGCGGTCCGACTTGAACGACAAGTTAAATCCCTTCTCGTTTTCCCCTGTAATAACAAAGGATTTTCCGTTGACCTTAAAAGTTTTGTGGCCAAAGCCGTCAATGATTTCAACGGCTTCAGGCAGTGCGAGACAAATCTTGCGGACATTTTCAAGCATGCCTGCCGTGTTTACTGAATTCATGCTTCTCACCTATTTCGCGTTTGCATCAGGCTGATGAATGCCGAATACATTTCCTTCGGGGTCAATATAGTATCCTTGCCACGCCATCCCAGGCAGGGCATATTTAGGCATAGCCACCTTGCCGCCGTTCTCAAGAATTTTCGCTTCCGTTACATCGTAATTTTCCACACCCATTGTGCAAGCATATCCGTTTAGAGCCTGGTTGGGTTCCGGCGCTGAACTTTGGCGCTGCATCAACGCCCCATTGATGCCCGGCTCATTTTCATCGCCAGTCACCGCCCCGAAATAAGGCATTCCAGCATACTCACTCCAGTCTTGAAACGACCACCCGAATACCTCGCCGTAAAATTTCTTTGCCCGCTCCATATCGCTTACATGAATTTCAAAGTGAATTAGTCTCCCCATGATTTCCTCCCATTTTTTCATTAATTTAGATTGTAAAAGTTTCCTTGTCTAACAACAGTTTAGACAAATAGAAAAGGACTGATACCAGGATCGGTCCTATAAAGCTTATTGGCGTAGCACAAGCACCAAAAATCGGCCTTCTAATGCTCCAATAACACCGATTGAGGACATTCCCCTCAATTTTCCAACCGAAACCGTCCTCTAAGAGTTCAGCAAAAGTAAAATTCCTGAAAAATACTATCTATATATTCGGTATCTGCCAATCAATTTCCTGCATCCCGATCTCCCTCAGGATGGCATTTGCCCGGGAGAAAGGTCTGCTTCCAAAAAATCCTCTGTTGGCTGAAAACGGGCTAGGGTGCGGCGATTTTAGAATGAAATGCCGGGATGAAGTAATCAATTGCTGTTTCTGCTGGGCAAAGTTCCCCCACAGGATAAACACAACTGGCGTCTCTCGTAGATTCAAGGTTTCAATCACTTTGTCGGTGAAGATTTCCCAACCGAGTCCTTTATGCGAGTTTGGGGTCGCAGCCCGGACAGTTAATACTGTGTTTAACAGCAATACTCCCTGCTTTGCCCACTCCACCAGGTAACCGTTGTTAGGAATATAGCAGCCCAAATCAGCCTTCAGTTCCTTATAAATATTTTGCAGAGATGGCGGAGTTGCAACGCCCGGTTTAACGGAAAAGCTCAATCCATGTGCCTGCCCCGGGCCATGATAGGGATCTTGTCCAATAATCATCACTTTCGTTTCGTTATATGGGGTAAGATGAAGAGCATTGAAAATGTCATATTGATCCGGAAAGACCACTTTAGATTGATATTCTTCTTTTAAAATTCCCCGTAGATGCTGATAATACGGTTTCTGAAATTCCCCTTGCAGCAAAGGGGCCCAGTCATTTTTTAAAATAGACATTATGTTGCCACGCTCATTTCCTAGGATGTTTATAAATTAATTATAAAGTTTTCATTTTGTTTTGTCTTTGAGTGGGAGTCACGATACGGACAGTTTCATCCGATGCCCTTAAAGTTTTATCTGTAAAAAGTACCGAAAAAATCCCCCGTTTATTTCCAAAAAAAAATTGTTGCTATTTGATTCAGTTACTGCTACTATAAAGTAGCGTTATTTTGGAAAGCTAATATATCTATTGGTTCTGAGTCTTTCCAAGCAGATAATTTTGACCACTTCCACTAGGGAGTTAAGGCCATACGGACAGCCGGGTCAAATGCCGATTGGCAACTTAGTTGCCCTATTGATTGAGTTAAAAGCTCAAATTTTATAAGTTGGTTACTTTACAACCAGTGCATATGCACACAACTTGTGAAACGGTCAATAAGAGTGGTAAAAGTAAATTATTTGCTATATAGACTCTGATCAAATTTGATATATTTGAATATTAATAGCTTTCTTCATAATGTCCAAATGACAATTATGGTTAAGGTATCACTGTGACTTTTTACGGGATACTTGTGCTATTTAATATGAGAATACTATCTTAAGCAAGTGTTGTGCGCGAATATGCGATTCACACTTGCTTTTTTTGTTGCAGAAAAAAATTATTTTAAGCGAGGGGATACCAAAATGGGTAAAGCACTTATTATCGGAGCCGGCGGCGTAGCATCAGTAGCAGTTCATAAATGCGTTCAAAACAGTGATGTATTTGAAGAGATTTGCATCGCAAGCCGTACGAAATCAAAATGTGATGATCTTAAAGCAAAATTAGAGGGCACAACCAAAACCAAGATTACCACTGCACAAGTAGACGCTGACAACGTGGATGAACTAATCGCGTTAATCAATGAAGTAAAGCCGGATATCGTCATGAACCTGGCATTGCCTTATCAAGATTTAACGATCATGGATGCATGTCTTGCTACGAAAACTCACTACATGGATACTGCTAACTACGAGCCTGAAGATACGGCGAAATTCGAGTACAAATGGCAGTGGGAATACAAAGAGCGCTTTGAAAAAGCCGGCATTACGGCGCTATTGGGCTCAGGCTTTGACCCAGGTGTAACTGGCGTATTCTCCGCTTATGCATTAAAACACTACTTTGATGAAATCGAATATATTGACATTCTTGACTGCAATGGCGGCGACCACGGCTATCCATTTGCAACTAACTTTAATCCAGAAATCAACATCCGTGAAGTTTCCGCTAACGGACGTTACTGGGAAAATGGCGAGTGGATTGAAACACAGCCAATGGAAATCAAGCGTACTTATAACTTCAAAGAAGTTGGCGAAAAGGATATGTACCTGCTTTACCATGAAGAGCTTGAATCCCTTGCAAAAAATATCCCTGGCCTGAAGCGTGCTCGTTTCTTCATGACATTCGGCCAAAGCTACCTAATGCACCTGAAAGCTCTTGAGAACGTAGGCATGACTTCTATCGAGCCAATCGAATTTGAAGGCAAGCAAATCATTCCGCTTCAATTCTTGAAAGCCGTATTGCCAGATCCAGCATCTCTTGGACCACGTACTGTTGGTAAAACCAACATCGGTTGTATCTTCAAAGGGAAAAAGGACGGCAAAGATAAGACTTATTACGTCTATAATGTTTGTGATCACCAAGAGTGCTATCGCGAAGTTGGCTCACAGGCTATCTCTTATACAACTGGCGTTCCTGCCATGATTGGGGCCGCAATGATCCTGACTGGCAAGTGGAACAAACCGGGCGTATTCAATATTGAAGAGTTTAATCCAGATCCATTCATGGAAGAGTTAAACAAATGGGGACTTCCATGGGTAGAAGACTTCAATCCTGTTCTTGTGGATGAACTGCCAGAAGAGTCAAAACAGCCGGAGCTTGTTCGCTAACATGCGGTTTGAAGAACTACCTACACCATGCTATGTAGTCGATGAAGGGCTTATTGAAAAAAACCTTAAAATCCTAAACGGCGTTATGGAGCGGACAGGAGCCAAGATTGTCTTGGCACAAAAGGCTTTTTCGATGACAACCATGTATCCCCTCATTGGTAAGTATTTAAGCGGAACGACTGCAAGTGGTTTATTTGAAGCACGGCTCGGCCACGAGGAAATGGGCAAAGAGAATCACGTCTTTGCCCCGGCCTACCGTGATGATGAAATCGATGAAATTATCTCGATTTGTGATCATATTATCTTTAACTCTTTTTCACAGTTGGAAAAATTTAAAGAAAAAGCGCTGCAAGGCGGCAGAAAAGTAGGCTTGCGCATTAATCCTGAATGCTCGACCCAAATTGGACATGCCATCTACGATCCATGTTCACCAGGTTCCCGATTTGGCGTCAAGGCAGGAGATTTCCGTCCTGACTTGCTTGACGGCGTATCAGGTCTGCATTTCCATACACTTTGCCAGCAGAACTCCGATGATTTAGAGACAACTCTAAATGCAGTTGAAGAACGGTTCGGAGAGTGGCTTCCACAAATGGAATGGATCAATTTCGGTGGCGGCCACCATATTACAAGAGAAGATTATGATATTCCAAGATTAGAAGCTTGCATTAAGAGAATGCAAGAAAAGTATGGACTGGAAGTATATCTTGAGCCAGGCGAAGCTGTTGCGCTTAATGCCGGCTACCTGATTACCTCCGTTCTTGACTTGCATCGGAACGGAATCGACATTGCGATTCTTGACACTTCGGCTACATGCCATATGCCGGATGTATTGGAAATGCCTTACCGCCCTCCTCTGTTTGGTTCAGGGGAAGCTGGCGAGAAGCCTTATACGTACCGCCTTGGCGGCCAGACCTGCCTGACAGGCGATGTCATCGGGGATTACTCATTTGATGAGCCGCTAAAGAGCGGAGACCGTTTGGTATTCGGCGACATGGCCATCTATACTATGGTAAAAAATACAACGTTTAACGGCATGCCGTTACCAGCCATTGCTGTTCGCGATAAAAATGGCGATTGTACGGTCGTACGTGAATTCGGCTATCAAGATTTTAAGATGAGATTAGCCTAAAAGGCATAGACGCTTCTTATTATAATCAATGTACTAGTAAGATCCAGCAGTTTAAAATGAACTGCTGGATTTTTTTTGAACGTTGAGTCCCTCTTGGTCCCCGTTTTTCCAGTTCATTTTAAGCATTTCATCTCCCTCGAAACCCAAAAATTCACTTCATTCTCCAATATAAGAATAAAATAAGCAATTTTACCAAAACTTTAAATGTATATACCATATTAAGGGGTCTAACTATGAGCCATTCCTCCGTTTCTAATAATGAAAATGTCCTGCCTACTGCCGAGGATGATGCCACGTTCGAGAACCGGGTTGCCTACATCAAGCGTGCGTTTGGCAATACCGAAGATTTAATGAGGGTTCCGCTCTCATTCAACAACAAACAAGGGGTCCTATTATATTTAGCCGTTATTTCCGATTTGGAGAAAATTCAGCGAAGCATTTTATTTCCTTTAATGAAATATCGGGATCTAGAAGTTGAACAAATTCCACTTACTGCTGAAGCAAAAAGCAAAATCATGCTTAAAGATTCGATTAACGCCTTGATTCAAGGTAATTCAATCGTTGTTCTTGGGTGCGAGGAGCTTTATTCATTTAATACCGTGAAGGAAAATACCCGCAGCTCGGTTGAACCCGATAGTGAAAAAACGGTGCGAGGTTCACACATCGGCTTTGTTGAAAACCTGTCAACCAACCTTGGCTTTATCAGACGGGGGATTGAAAGTAGACACCTAAGGATTCATTATGAGCGGATTGGCCAATACACAAATAACCAGATTGCGATTGTGTATATAGATGGAATCGCCAGCCCGGTACTCGTAAGGAAACTGAAGGAGCGAATTTCTACCCTGTCCATCGACATGACGTTTAGCCCCGGGTATTTGGAGGAGTTACTGGAGGATGTGCCATATTCCCCATTTCCTCATTTGCTTTATACTGAGAGGCCGGACAGGGCGATTGCCCAGCTTATTGAGGGTAGAATCGTAGTAATGGCGGAAGGAAGCTCGGATGTGCTTGTTCTGCCTGTCTCGTTTTTTTCCTTTTTTCAAACAACGGACGACTATAACAGCCGAATCATTACCGGTTCCTTTTTTCGTTTCCTGCGGCTAATTAGCTTTATTATTTCTTTATTGCTGCCCAGCTTATATATTGCTGTTATCGGTTTTCATTTTGAGATTATCCCGAAGGAAATTTTAGTACTAGTAAAAAACTCTGTCGAGAACATCCCGTTTCCGCCGCTAATCGAAGCGATGATTATGGCATTTACCATCGAGCTGATCCGGGAAGCTGGAATTCGTCTGCCAACGCCGATTGGGCAAACAATTGGTATTGTCGGTGGTCTGATTATCGGGGATGCGATTGTGTCAGCAGGCTTGGTGTCCAATATTATGGTTATCGTGATCGCATTGACAGCCATCTCTTCCTTTACGATTGCTTCTTATGAAATGAGCAATACCGTGCGAATTTTAAACTATCCCATCATGCTTTCTGCCGCTACCTTCGGGTTTGTCGGAATCATTTTTTCTTTAATGTTTATCGTTGGCCACCTTTGCAAGCTGGAATCATTGGGTACTCCATACTTTACGCCACTTGCTCCGTTTAATTTCAAAGGAATGAAGGATGCCATCATCCGCTTTCCAATTTGGCTGTTAAAGGATCGGCCGCGAGAATTACATGTAAAAAATAAACGGCGACTCTATCGTCCAAGAAGATGGCAAAACAATGAAAACTGAAACTCAAATAACTAAACTTCAGATGTTTACCTTTTTAATTCAAACGCAAATCGGGGTAGCCTTTCTGTCACTCCCCCATGAGATTCACAACTATGCCAAAGGGGATAGCTGGTTGTCTCTCTTGCTTACGGGGGTATTTATGGAGCTGTTTGTTATTTTTTATATCCTTTTAGCGAACCGGTTTCCCAAACAGCATTTATTCACCATCCTCGAAACTGTGCTGGGTAAGATCGTTGGCCGCTGTTTGACGCTTATTTATGCAGGCTACTTTTTATTAACTGGGACAACGATTCTCGTTTTATTTGTCTCGATATTAAAGAAATGGATGCTCATCTATACTCCTTATTGGGTCATCCTGTTATTGATGGTTTCTATTGGGATCTACATTGCCACTGAAAATTTGCGGGTGATTGCCAGGTTTTATTTTATAGCTACCATTGTTATTTTAGCGTTTATCGTCGTTGCCCCCATCGCATTTAAAGATGGAAATCTACATTATATTATGCCTGTGGGAGATTCCGGACTAATGAACATTATCAATGGGGCCACACATGCCACGTTGGCATGGCAGGGAATGGAGCTCTTCCTTCTCATCGCCCCGTTTGTCATTTCGACGGGCCGGGAAAAGATGAAAGTTTTTACTTTGGCAAACGTATTTATCACGCTTTTTTACGCATTCATTACCTTTACCTGCCTCTTTTTCTTCAGCGGGAATGAACTGGTGTTATTGCCTCAGCCTGTTCTTTATCTGTTAAAGTCGTTTTCTTTTACCATTATTGAACGGCCCGACTTGGTGCTCATTTCCTTCTGGATCATTCTTGTCGGGACTTCGTTCATCAGCTACCTTTACGGCGCTTCCATGGCCGGTGCTTCTCTTTTTAAAAAATGGCCACGCCGGTCCTATGTTTATTTATCGGCTATTACATGTTTTGTGGCAGCCTTATTTTTTAATAGTGTACAGGAAATCACGAAATTGACAAAGTACGCCACCTATACAGGTTTGATCTTCTTGATGGTCATTCCTGCAGCCCTGCTGTTCATATCCTTTCTATTTCGGAAAAAGCAAAGGGGGGAAATCGATGTGGAAAACTAGCATGCGGTTTGTCTTATTCATCTCCCTATCTGTTTTATTATGCGGTTGCTGGGACCAGCGACTGTTAAAGGAACAAAAATTAATCTTGCTGCTTGGATATGATTTGAATTCAAAGGGGGAAATCGTCACCAGTGCAGCCTACCCAATCAGCAAAGGAAAAAGTGGAACGTCCAATGCGCCGGCAGCTCCGAAAAGTACGATTCTCTCTACCACCGGTGAAACGGCAATGGATTCGCTGCTGCATGCCGACCTTAGAATCTCCGAGAGAATTGACATTTCCAAAGCCCATGTTATCCTATTCGGTGAAAAAGCCGCAAGAAAGGGAATTTACCCGGAACTCGATCATATTTACCGAAATCCCAAAGGCGCTTTAAGTTCGAAGGTTGCCATCATTGAAGGACAGGCCATCGATGCGGTCAGCATTAATCAGGAGGAGGCTGATTTAAACGCTCAATATTATGATGAATTTTTAAAAAGCGGTATAGCGACCGGCTTTTACACGAACTATAATGTCCAATCCGTCCGCCCGCTACTATTACATTACACAAAAGACCCCCTGCTGCCGCTTTTGAAACTGGATCGAAAGCACAAGCGTGCCGTTTCGGCCGGAATGGCGTTATTCAATAATGGAAAAATGACTGGAAAACTATCGATTCCGGAATCAAAAATGTACATGGTGCTCAGCGGAGAGCAAAAACAAAAGATTTCTTTTTTTGTAAAATCCAGTCACCAAATCGGGAAGGACCGAAAAAATGATGTAGTCGTAGAAATTCTAGGCGGCAGCCAAAAGACCACCGTTCGAGCGAAAAACAAGTCTGTATCTGCCCGCATTTCCGCTAAACTTCAGTATCGTGTCACCGAGTATCCAAAGGATAAATTAACGGATCCGCAAGTAATGAGCAAATTAACTCATGAAATCAAAACTGGGTTGACGAAGACAGCCGAATCGATGATCGCCCAATTGCAGATGGCCAATTGTGATGGCCTTGGGCTTGAGGAGGAATTAAGGGTCCATCACAACAAGCTTTGGAAAGATAAATATAGGAACATCAACCTGAAGGAGGTCCCAATAAAGGCCGACCTTCAATTCGAGTTGGTCAATTCCGGAATAATCAATTAAAGGCATAGGAAACAGGGGAAAAGGTGCATGTCGCTTTAATCCCCTGCTAATATGGGTGGTGCCTTGCACCCCCTCACTTCTCGAAAAGCCATTAAATCACTAAAACTATGAACGAATAATTATAACGTCCCTGCCGTTCCTCCATCAATATTCATCGCTGTTCCGGTTATATAGGATGCGGCATCTGAAACAAGGAATGTAATCACTTTGGCAGCCTCATCTGTATTGCCGATGCGGCCGAGTGGAATCCCGCGTTCCATTTTGGAGAACTCCTCCCAAGTTATTTCTGGAGCCTGCCGTTTCCACATCTTTTCGATTTGTTCGCTGCGAATCAGGCCGATACAGACGGCGTTGACGCGAATATTGTCCTTACCAAGGTCTTTACTCATTGCCTTTGTCAGGGCCAGTCCGGCAGCGCGGCTTACTGATGTTGGCATTGACGAAGCAGGTGGTGTCTTTCCACTGATTGCAGTCAAATTCACAATCGCACCGCCCCCTGCCTGTCGCATATATGGTACGGCATAACGGGAACAATGAATCGCACCAAATAGTTTTAAATCCAAATCCCGCTGCCAAAGTTCGGTTTCCACTTTTTCAAAGTGATCGGCTTGGAATGAACCGGCGTTGTTGATCAGAATATCCAGTCGGCCGTACTTTTCCACTGTTAATTCGACCACTCGTTTGCAACCTTCTTCTTTCGAGACATCCGCGATTATGTAAAAAACCTCTTTACCTGTTTTTTCAAAAATATAGGCCGCCGCCTCCTTTAAGCGATCCTCATTTCTCGCACAAATGGTAACTTCGGCACCTTCTTTGACTAAATGAAGCGCGGTTTCTAAACCAATCCCTTTGCTTGAGCCAGTAATAATGGCAACTTTTCCTTGTAAACCTAATTCCATAATAATCCCCTTTCGATGTATGTCCATGTTTTTCCTTTAATTACTATTATCATACTTTCAAAATATTTTAACAAGTTGTCTGCCTCTGCATGTCCCACCACTTTTGTCGAACTTTGAGAGATATATCTGCCATCATTTCCGCATACATATATAATCCATTACATTTTTACCAGGGAGGGGGACTTTTCACATGGACTTCTGCATTTCTTGCGGGACAGAATTATCAATTATGGAAAGGAACAGAGCCGAATGCTGGGAGTGCAGGGACACAAAAACAACTGAAGCCTATTCCGAAGAGGATGGTTAGCTACGATACTCCCAAAATTGTTGTTATTCTATGCTTGAATCGATTTCTTAAGAGAAGAGACACCAAACATGTTTTGGTGTCTTTTTCTATTGTATATATAGGACTCGGTCTAATTCTTCGCCTTAAAATTTGAGTCAAAAGGACCGGTCTTGCGTTCTAATTTATATGCTATGATAACAAAATATAGTCTAATTGGATGGAGTCGATGTCAGTGAGTCCCATGCCAACTTTGAAAAAGAAGCGTCGTCTTTCTTGGCTAAAAAATAGGGATACCTTTACCGTTCTACCAATGATTGTTGGTATGCTGTTTTTCGTGTTGACGTTTATTTTTTGGGGCATTTCCAAGCTGATTGAAGAAAATTTCATTTTGTCGGAAATCTTTGGTGCCTTCAGTGCCGCCAGTATGTGCCTCTGCTTTTCGCTAATATTTTTCGGATTAATGATTGGGACGAAAAACTGGTTTGGTAGGATTGCATCCTTTCTTGCAACAGCTGTCATTTTTACTGCCGGCTATTCCTTTGTAGATACCTCAATCCTGCTATTTAAGGATAAGACGGCTTTTGAATTGAAACAGTTTGAAAAATTGATCGCCGTTCCGACACATGTAGAGTATGATGACTCTGATGTTGGACCGGAATATGTAATGGAACTGCAATTTAACGACCTCACCATCGACGTCTATAATCAGGACATAACAAGGGTATATTACATAGAAAATCTCGCCGGAAAACCATTAGAAGTCCACTACCTCCCGAACAGCCGCTTCGCGGTAAGCGTGAAAAAACACCAAGAAAATTAGCTGCTGTTAGGTTTGTCCTCACTAAGAAAAAGGAAAGCTCTTTTTCCGAGCTTTCCTTTTTGAACAGCTTTATAATTCTTCCCCATTTGTCCCAATCACATTTTTATACCAATAGAACGATTTCTTGCGGCTCCGCTCCAATGTGCCGCTACCATCATCGTGCTTGTCGACATAAATGAAACCATAGCGTTTGGACATTTCTCCAGTGGAAGCACTGACTAAATCGATGCAGCCCCATGGAGTGTAGCCCATTAATTCAACACCGTCTTCAATCGCCTCGGCCATTTGTTCGATGTGGTCGCGCAAGTATTGAATCCGGTAATCGTCATTAATCGAACCATCCGCCTCGACAACATCCTTCGCTCCTAAACCGTTCTCGATAATGAATAACGGTTTGCGGTATCTGTCATAGAGCTCGTTCAGGGAAACCCTTAACCCGATTGGGTCAATCTCCCAGCCCCACTCACTTGCTTTTAGGAATGGGTTTTTCACGCCGCCGATAATATTGCCTGCGCCTTGCTCTTCTGGAGATTTCACCTTCTTGTCCGTACGGGACATATAGTAGCTGAAGCTGATAAAATCAACTGGATACTGTTTGAGCAATTCCAAATCACCAGGCTGGATTTCAAGGTTGATATTATGTTCTTTAAAATAACGCTTAATGAATGCCGGATATTCCCCTCTGACCTGAACATCGCCGCAGAAGTTGTTGAAGAAGCGGCTTTCCTGCAGCGCATTCATGACGTTTTCAGGGTTGCTGTCATAGGAATACGTAGGCGCATAAATCAGCATGCAGCCGATTTGGGCTTCCGGAATGATTTCATGGCATGCTTTCACCGCCAAGGCGCTAGCCACAAATTGATGGTGATAAGCCTGGAAAGTAGGCTGGTACTTGTCTTCTTCCTTTTGAATCGCAAAGCCGAGGCCCATAATCGGCATGTGTAACCCGGAATTGATTTCGTTAAAAGTTAACCAGTACCTAACCTTATCCTTATAGCGAGTTAAAATTGTTCTTGCATAGCGCTCAAAGAAAGTCACAACCTCACGACTTCTCCAGCCGCCGTAATTTTTCACAAGGTAAACTGGCATCTCGTAGTGAGAGATGGTCACAAGCGGCTCAATGCCATACTTGTGCAATTCATCAAGTACGCGGTCATAAAAGGCTAATCCTTCTTCATTTGGCTCCAGTTCATCCCCATTCGGGAAAATTCTCGTCCAGGCGATGGACAAACGAAACGTTTTAAAGCCCATTTCTGCAAACAAGGCGATATCTTCTTTATAACGGTGATAGAAATCGATCGCCTCATGGTTTGGATAAGTATATTTGTCTTCGTGAATTTCAAAATCAAATCCAGGTGTTGCCAGGATTTTCAGGCGCTCCTTACCTCCAGGCAAAACATCTGCAATATTTAGTCCTTTATTGCCTTCATGAAAGCCACCTTCCAATTGGTTTGCAGCCGTAGCTCCGCCCCACAAAAATCCTTCTGGAAATCGCTTGGTGTTTTGAGTCATTTCCTAGTTCCTCCTTTTGAGTAAGCCATGGGGACGGTTCTCTAGGATTCTAAAGATCCAGAAGGCCGTCCTTTTGGTTTTTATTCAAGGTTTTCCCCGTTAGATGCAATGACCTGCTTGTACCAGCCGAAGCTTTTCTTTTTCAAGCGCTTCAACGAGCCGCTGCCTTCGTTATCCCTGTCGACATAGATGTAGCCGTAACGCTTTTTCATTTCGCCGGTTGAGGCGCTGACGAGGTCAATCGGGCCCCAGCTTGTGTAGCCAAGAATTTCGACGCCGTCCTGGATTGCTTCGCCCATCTCGGCGATATGCTTTCTCAGGTACTCGATGCGGTAATCGTCATTAATCTGCCCGTCCGGTGTCACTTCATCAACTGCACCCAATCCATTTTCGACAACGAATAATGGCTTTTGGTAGCGATCGTACAACTGGTTGCATGTATAGCGGAAGCCTTTCGCATCGATTGGCCAGCCCCATTCAGATTTTTCCAAGTATGGATTTTCGACCGAGGCAAACACATTGTTCTTTGAAATGTTGCTTGAAATTTCAGGGTCGGTACTGGTAGCCCGACTTCCATAATAGCTAAAGCCGATATAATCAACTGTGCCAGTTTTTAAAAGTTCTTCGTCCCCGGCTTCCATTTCAATCGTAATATTATTTTCTTTAAAGAACCGTTTTGCATAGCCTGGGTATTGGCCACGTGACTGAACATCAATCAAGAAGAACGACTCGCGATCTTTTTCCATCGCTGCATAGACATCATCCGGATTGCAGGTATAAGGATAGGTAGCACCGCCTGCGAGCATACAGCCAATCATCGCATCCGGAATGATTTCATGGCACGCTTTTACCGCCAATGCACTGGCAACCAACTGATGGTGCGCTGCCTGGTATTGAATTTGCAGCTTGTTTTCTCCTTCTTTAAAAACAAGTCCGGCCCCAACAAACGGCAAATGCAGCAGCATATTAATCTCGTTAAACGTCATCCAGTATTTCACTTTGTCTTTGTAACGCTTAAAGAGCGTCACAGCATATTTTTCGAATAATTCCACGAGCTTACGGTTTCTCCAGCTGCCATACTCTTTCACCAGGTGAACTGGCACGTCAAAGTGGGCAATTGTCACAACCGGCTCAATCCCGTATTTTAAACACTCATCAAATACATCATCATAAAACTTTAACCCGGCCTCATTCGGCTCGGTTTCATCACCGTTTGGAAAAATCCGGGCCCAAGATATCGAAAGGCGAAAGGCTTTAAAGCCCATCTCAGCAAACAGCGCGATATCCTCTTTATAACGATGGTAAAAATCGATTGATTCGTGGGATGGATAAAATTCACCGGCAATCGGTTCAAAGGAATCAAGCTTTCCCACTAATACATCAAAGCGTCTTTTGCCAGTTGGCATCAGGTCAACTGTTGTCAGTCCCTTGCCGCCTTCTAAATAACCGCCTTCCGCTTGGTTGGCGGCAATCGCGCCACCCCATAGGAAGCCTTCAGGAAATTTCGTCATGTTCAAAACTCCTCACTATAAAAGGGAAAGTGGCACCTTCCCTTCTTTTATTGTTTGGTGGTACCCGGTTACTGTCGGATAACCAACCTTTACTGTCGGATGGCACTCAGTAACTGGCTCATGCCAACCTTTTACTGTCGAATAACACTAATTTACTGTCGTTTAGCACAATTTTTCTGATTAAACGGCCACAGAATTTGATTTCGCCTTAACCTCTAGTAAGATGTCACCAACTTTGACTGCGTTCTCACATCCTGGAACAATTTCGTACTGCGTATGGTTCGTCACAACAACTGGTGTTGTCACAGGATAACCGGCAGCCTTAATTCCGGCAATATTAAACTCGATCAACAACTGGCCTTTTTCAACGCGGACGCCTTGAGTAGTATGGGCTGAAAAATGCTTACCTTCCAATTGAACGGTATCCATGCCGATATGAATCAAAATTTCAGCACCGTCATCCGTAGTAATCCCGATTGCATGGTTTGTTGGGAACAATGCAGAAACAGTACCGGAAACAGGTGAGAATAATTTACCCTCAGATGGCTCAATTGCTACGCCTTTGCCAAGCGCTCCAGATGCAAATGCAGCATCTTTAATTTCAGCTAACGGCTTCACTTCGCCATTAAATGGGCTTGCAATGACTTCTTTTTTGCCAGTAGCTCCAGCAGGATTTTGATCAGCTTTCTTTTTTTCTGGAGCTGATGGTTCCGTTGTTGTTTCTTTTCCTAATCCAAATAAATACGTGAGAACAAAACCAAGAATGAACGCTACAATAACGGCGATGACAGCCCCCCATAGTCCCATTGTAATTCCTTCTTTAGGGCTTATGAAGTTCGGGAAACCAAAAATACCTAGTCCGCCCAAAATGTAATTCTTCGAATTGAAGATGGCAGCAATCGCTCCACCGACAGCAGCGGCAATACAGCTAATGATGAACGGCTTTTTCTTAGGAAGCGTTATACCGTAAATCGCCGGTTCCGTAACACCGAAAAGACCGGAAATGAATGCTGGAATACTTAGTGATTTAAGCTTCTTGTCTTTTGTCTTTAACCAAACGCCAAGTACAGCCCCTGTTTGGGCAAAGGATGCGGCAAAAATTATGGCCAGGATTGGATCTTCACCCATTACCATCATATTATTAATCGCAATCGGTACAAGGCCCCAGTGAAGGCCGAAAATAACAAATACTTGCCATAAAGCACCAAGGAAAAGACCTGCGATGACAGGGCTTAGATTAATCAACCAAAGCGTTACTTGTCCTATAAGCTGACCTGCCCATGTGGCAATTGGTCCAATGACAATGAATGTTAATGGAACAACAACAAGTAATGTAAAGAATGGCACCAAGAATGTTTTGACTACATCAGGAATGACTTTTGCAAGCCATTTTTCAACTTTTGCACCAACATAGGCGGCAAGAATAATCGGAATAACCGAAGATGCATAACTCATTAAAATAACTGGAATTCCCAAGAATGTAATATGAACCGGGGATTGGAACATGGTCCCTTCAAACAAGGTGTACAATGGATCGCCCTGAGTTAAACCTGAAAGCGTCGGATACACCAATGCGGCACCAATGGCCATCCCGATAAACTGATTTCCTTTGAACTTCTTGCTGGCTGTGAAACCAAGGAAGATCGGGAAGAAGTAGAACAACGCATCACCAACCGCGTTTAAGATTTGGTATGTTCCTGATTTATCAGATAGCCAGCCAAGTGCCAAGAACAATGCGTTAAAGCCTTTAATCATACCAGAAGCGGCCAATACACCCAGAACAGGAGTGAAAATACCGGAAATGATATCGATAAATTTGTTAAACGCTCCTTGGTTTTTGCCATCCTCTTCCTCTTCGTCAACTGCCCCCTGAGCCTGGAAGCCGCCAACCGTTGTAACAGCCTTATACACATCAGGTACATGGTTGCCGATTACAACCTGATACTGGCCGCCGCTCTTCATAACGGTAACGACGCCATCCATATTTTTCAAAACCTCTGTATTGGCCTTGCCTTCATCTTTTAGCTTGAAGCGCAAGCGTGTGATACAGTGAACAACACTGTTAACGTTTTCTTTTCCGCCGACATTTTGAATGATGTCTTTGGCTAATTGCTCGTATTTCATTTTTTCCCCTACTTTCTTAAATTTTTTCAATAAAAAAACCTGAGCTAATCCATATAACACCATTAAAATAGTGTCAAACGGATTAGATCAGGTTATGCCCACTTAAGGTAACATTCCTTCAATTCGCTACTGAAAAACAAAAAAACCTAAACTGCGCGCCAAAGTATGATGACGGTTGCAATTTAGGTTTTGCCTGCATAATCAGTAACAATCCTAATAAAAAGGGTTGATATGAAGTTTATATTTATAATTTAGCATACGCTTTCATCGGTGTCAACCGTTCATTCGACAAATTTCGAGATATTCAGATTACTTTAGTTTATGCCGGTTGGTTACCCTATGGATATGAACTGTTAAATAGATTTCTTCATCCCTTGTCAGATTACAATGAAATTGATTGTCTAAATAGGTGGCAATTTTTTCCGTACATGCATAAGCTTCCGAATATTTTTGCTTAATCTGCTCATAGAAAAACTGGTCGACCGTTTCCTCCAATTTCTCTTTGCGGATAAATCGGATTGCGAAGAAACGCAGATGAGTCAGGAACCGTTCATAATTAATCGAGCTCTCATCCAATTCCATTTTAAAATGGTATTTGACAATGTTAAGAATCGTATTGACCATTTCGGTGATTTGAATGGCAGCGGCCATATTCTCTCCGGAGAGCTGGCTGTTGACCAAATGCAGGGCGATCGCTGCGGCTTCGTCTTCTGTCAGGCGAATTCCGGTTTCTTGTTCAATAATGTCGATGGCCTTAATGGCAACTTGATATTCCGGCTTATAATATTTGCGGATTTCCCATACAAGCGGATTTTTCAAATGAATTCCCTGTTTATGCCGGGTGATGGCAAAGCTGATGTGATCCGTTAACGCCACATATAAGTATTCATCCAATTTATAAGGCAGCTGGGACTGGGCATAGTCTAGGATTTTCGACGAAATGTTTAAATACACCTCAGATGTATCCTTCAATAATTTGGCAAGCTTTTCGGAAATTCCCTGGTTCTCCAAGAAAAAGGTCTTTTCTATTTTAGACGGGTCGACCGACTCGCCGACCTTTTTTTGAAAAGCCAAACCTCGGCCCATGACGACAATTTCTTGTTTTGATTCATTTCTCGACACGACCACATTGTTGTTTAAAATCTTTTCTATTTTCATTTCCACTCGCCCTTGATTGAATTATTTGAAAAGTGTTGATAAAAATATAAAAAACCCAAATTTGAAAAAAGAATAACACTTCTGTCATTCTACCACAAACTTAGGTTTTGCCTGCCGAACAGTAACAATCCATATTTAAAATGAAAACGTTTCTAAGTCTGTTTTTAACATAGGGGTATGAGCATGTCAAGGAAAAGTAATTGGATGGTTTTCTGCTTCAGTTAGAAAGTCAATTGGACAGTTCCCTTATTTTCTCAATCCAGTCCTTGAAGCTTCCGTATTCGTCAGGATTAAATCCGAAGTGCTCCTTAATCAGGCGAATGGACTCGCTTTCTTTATTGTGAAACACCCCATCGGCATAGATTAACTGCAGGAGTTCTGCCAGGACGATATTTTGGGAGCGTTCTGTTTGGAAAACTTTTAATATATCTTCGATTGCGAGACCTTTCGTTTTATAATCCTCTATCCCCATTTCTTTCCTATATTTAGCAAGAATGGTGTTTTCAAATATCGATCGATTTCCATCAATCGATGCCATTAGCACAGCCAACTCCAAAAATGCCAGTTTTTCCTCTTCCCTAAGTTCTTCTAGGAACATGATCAATCTCCCCTTATCATCTTGTACACTTATATACGAAAAAAAGCTGATTAAGATTCAACATGAATGTAGTATATAAACATTATAGTTTGCAACTGTTGGACGGTGTCAATACACCAAACCATAGGGGATCATTCTCCTAGTCCCTATTTCCTAAATTTGTATGTCGAGAACCTTCCCTGTGGTCTTGTATTTTTTCAGAATTTAGCGTAGTCTGAATATTATATTAATATTGGGAGATGAGGTTTGGTGATGAAACAAGATATTGCCTTTATTGAGAGAGAAGTATTAAAGTCTAAACCTGATTCCACTGCACTTGGTTTCGGGAGGTATTTCACTGATTATATGTTTGAAATGGATTACCATGCCGACCTCGGCTGGCATGACCCGCGGATTGTTCCTTATCAGCCATTGACACTTGATCCGGCTGCAATGGTTTTCCACTATGGACAGGCTATCTTTGAAGGACTGAAGGCATATAAGGCACCGGATGGATCGGTTCAGCTGTTTCGGCCAGAAAAAAATATGAAGCGTTTGAACGGTTCATGTGATCGGCTTTGTATTCCGCAAATCGATGAGGATTTCCTCCTAATGGCCCTTAAACAATTAATTACAGTGGAAAAGGATTGGATTCCGGAGGGTGAAGGGACTTCCCTCTACATTCGCCCGTTTATTTTTTCCACTGAGCCCTACCTTGGGGTTCGGCCTGCACGCGAATATAAATTGTTAATCATTCTTTCACCCTCAGGCGCTTATTATGGCGACCAATTAAGCCCTGTTAAGATCCATGTCGAAGAACAATACGTCCGGGCTGTGATTGGAGGCGTCGGCCATGTAAAGACTGCCGGAAATTATGCCGCAAGCTTGAAAGCCCAAGAAGCAGCGGAGGCAAATGGGTACGCACAAATTCTTTGGCTTGATGCGAAAGACAATAAATATGTTGAAGAAGTCGGCAGCATGAATATTTTCTTCAAAATAAATGGCGAAGTGGTCACCCCGAAATTGAATGGCAGCATTTTGCCTGGGGTGACGCGTGATTCGGTTATCGAGTTAATACGGCATTGGGAACTTCCTGTCCGTGAAGCCAGAATCTCTATTGAAGGAATTTTCAAGGCACATGAACGCGGGGAACTTGAGGAAGTGTTTGGTGCCGGCACAGCAGCTGTCATCTCGCCAGTTGGGCAATTAACCTGGAACGGCAAGACCATTACCGTTAATGATCAAAAAATCGGACAACTGTCAAAACGTATATATGATGCGATTACAGACATCCAGTACGGGAAACTGGAAGATCCGTTTGGATGGACAGTCAAAGTTGCTGCTGTTGAAGTTTAACGTTTCTGCTAAAAAGTGCCTGACTTCCGTTGATTCTACAGCGAAGGTCAGGCACTTTGTGCTAGCTATATTTTTTAAAAATAAGTGAGGCATTATGGCCGCCAAATCCCAATGAGTTTGATAGGACCACATTGATTTCTTTCACCCTTGCTTTGTTTGGGACATAGTCCAAATCAAGCTGTTCATCAGGTGTTTCGTAATTAATCGTCGGCGGGATGATCCCCTCCTTGATGGCCAATAGCGAAAAGATCGCCTCAATTGCCCCGGTAGCCCCAAGCAAATGTCCTGTCATCGATTTCGTTGAACTGATGGCCAACTGGTAGGCATGCTCCTTGAAAACCTCTTTGATGGCGAGCGTTTCATACAAATCATTATAAAAAGTCGACGTTCCATGTGCATTGATATAGTCAACCTGTTCCGGTGAAATTCCGGCATCTGCCAATGCCTGCTTCATCGCTCGCTGGGCCCCTTCTCCTTCCGGTGCTGGGGTCGTGATATGATGAGCATCCCCTGTCGCCCCATACCCAATCAGTTCTCCATAGATACGAGCGCCCCGTGCCAACGCATGTTCCAACTCTTCTAAAATCACGATTCCCGCACCTTCACCGATTACGAAGCCATCGCGATTTTTATCAAAAGGCCTGCTTGCGTTGTGATGATCGGGATTTTTCGAAAGGGCAGTCATATTGGAAAACCCGGCAACAGTCATGGCGGTAATCGTGGCTTCGGTACCGCCGGAGATCATCAGGTCTGCATCCCCATTTTGAATCACCCGGAAGGCATCACCAATCGAATTTGCCCCAGAAGCACATGCGGTAACCGAGCAATTGTTTATCGCTTTTGCCCCCAATTCGATCGAAACCTGTCCTGCGGCCATGTCGGGAATAAACATCGGAATGGTAAATGGATTGACCCGTCTTTGCCCTTTTTCAATAAACTTTCGGTGCTGCTCCTCGAACTCGCCTAATCCGCCAATCCCGGAGCCAATCCAAACACCTGCCCGCTCGGCGGGAATATCGACACCGATTTCAATGCCTGCATCTTTTACGGCCATCTTGCTTGCGGCCACTGCAAATTGGCTGTAACGGCCGATCCTTCTTGCTTCCTTTTTATCCATAAATTCTTCTGGTGAAAACCCTTTTACTTCCGCTGCAATTTTGACATCGACTTTGTCTGTATCAAAGATGGTGGCAGGCCCGATTCCGGACACCCCGTTTTTAACATTTTCCCATGTTGTCAAAACATCATTGCCTAACGGTGTCACTGCCCCAAGCCCGGTAATCACGACTCTTTTTTTCATTTCCAATCCCTCTCCATTTCCTATACTCTTGCCGATTCCATTGGATTCATTGTAAGGTGTATGGTGTTAAACCGCAAATAATCAAGCATTTGGTTTCAGCATCAGTTGTCCATTTTCTCCGATTTCATGGACGGTTCCGATGCATCAAAACGGGAAAATGAAAGAGACATCGTTCTAGATTGGCCCTGCTTCATCCACCAACGGGATTGTAACAGAAAAGCAGCTTCCTTCTTGAATTTTGCTCAGGACAGTTATGGTTCCTTGGTGGTTCTCAATAATTTCTTTTGCAATGGCCAGTCCGAGCCCCGAGCCGTTATGCGGTTTTCCTCTGGTACCGCTTTTATAAAAGCGATTGAATATAAGGCTAAGTTCGTCCTCCTTAATCCCTGCTCCGTTATCCCTTACCCTTATCGTAATTTGCTCTGCCTTCTCCTCGGCCAGCTCCAAAGCAATTTTACCTTCAGTCCCCACAAAACGCTGGGCATTTTTTAATAGATTCACCACTACCTGCTCCATTCGCGTCGAATCAATCCTTACAAATCGCACCTCAGACTTTGGGAGCGGCAAGTCAACAAACGTAAAGGAAATTCCCTGATCCTCCATATCATATCTATATTTTTCAAATAGTCTGTAGATAAATTCCCTGATATTTACTAAATGGAATTCAAATTTGATTTGATTATTCTCCATTTCGGCGATATCGTGAAGGTCGTGCAACATCCTGGAAAAATAAACACTTTGGTCGTAGATTAACTGCATATATTTTGGGTCCGGTGGAATAACGCCGTCCATCATCCCTTTCGAATAGGAACGAATATTGGTTAACGGTGCCGCAATTTCATGCGAAATGTTACGAATCCATTTGTTCTTTGATTGTTGGACCTCATGCAGCCTTTGATTCGCTATATTCAACTCCTGGTTCATTTGCTCAAGCTCCACTGTCCGGTCCCGTACCTGCTGCTCAAGCGATGCATTTAACAATGACAATTGGTGTGACAGCTGTTCCGTACGGGTAAAGGATGTAGAATATCTTTTAGATAGAATAATAGCCTGCGTAAATAGAAAGAAACATAGCCCAACAGACGATAATTCAGTCGTATCAATCAGTTTGTTAAAAAACAAAGTATCATTCACTACAGTCACAAATAGAATGAAAATGGCTGGGGTATTTAACAGGGCTCCTTCCCGTTTTCGTCGTGCCGCCTTCAAATAAACGTAAATGTTATATATCACTGCAAGAATAAGCAGCACCTGCAACAGGACCATTGTTCTCGTATAAATAATTGCCGGGGTTACAATGATAAACAAGCTATAGCAGCCAAATACAATGGTCATTAGGTTTTTCACCCGGCTATTCATTTCCTCCGGGAACTGTGTACCGGTAAATAATCCAATAAACAAAACCCCAAATGTCGCACCAAGGTACTCCAGTTTTGTGCCCAGCTCCCAATCCAAAAAGGCTAACCAATAGGAGGAAAGCTCCTCCTCCAGCAAGGTAGCACGAAGCGCAACAACGATACAGACAATGGCAAAATAGAGGAAAGAGAGCTCTTTTTTTCGAAATAGAAATAAAACAATATGGGACAATCCCATAACAAACAAACTAACAACAATAATAGCTCGGTAAATGAGCTTCTGCTCTCTGTGCTCCAAGATCGGCTCCAGTTCCCCGATTAGAATTTGGTCATCAAATCCACCTCTCCGCTGATGAAAATTAGATACCTGAACAATAACCTCAATCGGGTTGGAATCCGCCAAAAATGTAACCACTCGCGGATTATTATCTGGAACCATGGCCGCCCTGCTTGTGCCGACAATTCCGTCCTTCGATTTCTCTTCTCCATTAATCCATAATCGATTAGCGGATGCGACACTTGGCATATAGATGGCTTTCACCGTTCCAAACTCTAATTCCGGAAGGATGATTTGTAAACGATAGGTTGCGTAACCGAAGCGCGGCAACTCCTTACCCGCCATTTTTGTGCCAGACCATGTATGCGGTACATCTACAAACTGCTGATATGCCGGAGGACGATTCTGGCGGAAATCATTGGGCGTATAGAGCTGGCGCCAATAAAACTCCCATTCCCCATCCAGATTGATAATATTTTCTTTTGAAAGCTCGGAAACCTTTATCACTCCGTTATAAGCGGCGTGATGTGTGTCTACTGATACTAAAGGGATTGTTAAAAAAACACTAATGATGACGAAAATTATGAATAAAGCAGGTAATTTCCACTTCATCAAAAACACCCTTTTCCAAAAAACTCCATCCTACCTCAATAGTACCATGGTTCGACACTGCTGGTCACTGCATTTTGGATAGTATTGGAAGACTATGCGACCATTGTGCTATATTTTAGATAGGATGAGAGATTTGTTTTTGAAGGAGGGATGTCCTATGAGACCTTTGACTATTTTAATTGTCGAAGATGATTGTTCGACTAATGAAATTTTGCGTCTTTATCTTGAGCGTGAAGGATTTTCCGTGTACTCTTCTACAAATGCGGCAGATGGTTTAAAACTAATGGAAGAAGTAACTCCTACTATTGTTTTGCTTGATCTAAAGCTGCCGGATAAAAGCGGATTTGACCTTGCCCGCAAGTATCGGGAACGCTCAGATGGCATTCTGATCTTTATTACCGGTGAAAAAACCAAAACCTCGATCCTTCAAGGGTTTGAAATTGGCTGTGATGACTATATCACCAAGCCGTTCGATCCCCCAGAGGTGGTTGCTAGAATCAAGGCCAACCTTAGAAGAATGCCCTCCCAACCTTCAAATATCTTGACTCTCGGTAATCTTACCATCAACTTTTCTGATAAAACCGTCTACAAAAATGGAAAACTTCTCGAGCTTTTCACCAAAGAAAAACGGCTGCTTTTCTATTTAGCCCGGCATCCCAATCAAATTTTTAGTGCCGAGCAGTTATATGAGCTGTTATGGGGATACAGTTCCGATGCAGACTTAAAAACAGTGCTTGTCAATTTAAGCACACTCCGGAAAAAGATTGAGGATGACCCAAAAAGTCCACAATATATTCAAACGGTAAGGGGCTTCGGCTATAAATTTTGCTGTCCGGCGCCTTTTTCTAAGCTATTAAAATAACTTTTTTGATAAATAAAAATCTTCCATTTTTTAACCTATTTTTAACCTATTTGCTATATCGTAGAAGTAGTACATTCGTAGTAGTAAATGTTGGAAGGCTGAAAAAATGGAAGGAGTGGCTGTTCCATGCTAGATCAGGAATGGATTGAGCTCATTATGGAAGCAAAACAATTGGGCCTGACAGTTGAAGAAATTAAAGAGTTTTTAGAGCAAAATTCAAACAGGGAAAGCCAGGTGTTGACAAAGTAACACTGTATGGGGAGTGCCCCTTTCGTGCCCGACTCGTGCAGCGCCCATTGACAGCACTTTCATCCTGTTGTATCTTTTAAAGGTAAATATTGTTTTTCTGTAAAAGGAGTATGTTATATGTTAGGTGTCGTTCTTAACTAATCCAATCAATTGGATAGATTCATTCCCATCAGGCCTTTTCGTTTTTTAAAATAAGACGATGAAGGTTTATTTGACGATGGTTTGGGAATGAGGTTAAGAACAATGGCAGACATAGGCATACATTCTTTCTTCCAATGCTGCTGTGTACATTTTTTGTAGACAGTTTTTATTTTGGATTAATTTAGGTATGGACATGGGCGGTAGTCGACTCCCCCATGTATGAAAGCCGCAATGACATTGTTCATTGCGGCTATTTTTATTTTTTAGGAGGAATTCAAGTTGAATCAGCATACATTTGACACATTGGACTTTAATCAAATCAAGAACACCATCGCCCAATACGCGTTGACGAAGGAAGGCAAGACCAAAATCGGGTGCCTGACACCTTCTTCCAATAAACGGCAAATCGAAGCATGGCTGGATGAAGGATCGGAAGCAGTCGAGATTTTGAAAAAGAGCGCCAGCGTTCCGGTTCACGGGTTGGACGGAATGGAGCAGCTACTGGGGAATCTGAATAAAGGGGCCGTGTTAAAGGCCGATTTATTCATGAAGCTTTATGATTTCTTGGAATGCTGCGGCAAGATGCGCCGGTATATGAAGGATAAGGAATATATTGCACCAAGGGTGACAGCATATATCGATGCAATCGATGAACTGCCCGGTCTGGCCAGTGAAATCATCCGGTGCATCCGCAATGGCCGAGTCGACGACTACGCAAGCAAAGAATTATTAAAAATCAGAAAACAAATCACGATTCAGGAGGAACGGTTAAAGGAAAAAACGCTCCAACTGGTACGCTCCAACAAGTATAAGGCGTATCTGCAGGAAACTGTTGTGAGCCAACGGAACGGGCGCTATGTGATTCCGATTAAAAAAGAGTACCGGACAAAAATAAAAGGAACCGTGCTTGACTCCTCTGCCTCTGGTGCCACCTTGTTTATTGAGCCGGAAGAAATTGCGATTTTTCAAGATCAATTAACCTGGCTGCTGGCCGACGAAGAAATCGAAGAGCAAAAGGTGTTGAGCTACCTGACCGGCTTGGTCGAGGAACAGGAACACCAGCTCCGCCTGGCTGTTGAAACCATGGTCCATTATGACTTTTTATTCGCCAAGGCCAAGTATAGCCGAGCAATCAACGGAACCAATGTCGGTATTGATGAATCCGGCGAAATTCAATTGATCGAAGCACGTCACCCGCTTTTGGGAGAAAAAGCAGTCCCGCTATCGGTTCGGTTGACCGGGGGGCAGCGGGCACTGGTGATTACCGGGCCGAACACCGGGGGTAAAACGGTGACGATTAAAACAGTCGGATTGCTAACGTTGATGGTGCAATGCGGCTTGCATATTCCGGCCGCAAAGGAGAGTAGGATCAGTATCTTTGAACGGATCCTCGTCGATATCGGCGATGGGCAAAGCATTGCCGACAATCTGAGTACGTTTAGCTCAAGGATCGTCAATATTATTGAAATTTTAAAAGAAACCAACCCCCGGACCCTGGTACTGCTGGATGAACTCGGTTCTGGCACGGACCCAGGTGAAGGAATGGGTTTGGCAACCTCCATCCTCGAGATGCTGTATGAAAAAGGCGCCATCATTTTTGCAACAACCCATTACAGCGAGATCAAAGAATTTGCCGAGATACATGAAGGATTTATTAACGGCTCGATGGAATTTGATTTGACCACTTTAAGCCCTACTTACCGGTTAATTATTGGCCGCGGTGGCGAGAGCCAAGCGTTTGCTATCGCCTTAAAACTGGGCATGCATCCAAAAATCATTGAACGGGCCCACGCCATTACCTATAAAGAAGAGAAAGAGTATCAAATCGAGGCAATGGACGCCTGGAAGCGGCGTGACTTGGAAAAGCAAATCATCGTCAATAAGTACAAAGACAAACCGAAGGCCGTGAAGACAGAAATGAAGGTAACGCACTACCGCCAAGGAGATAACGTAAAAATCTCGCCTAGCGGTGAGTTTGGCATTGTTTATACGGGGCCGGACCAGCTTGGCAACTATGTTGTCCAGATAAAAGGCGAGAAGCAGACGGTCAACCATAAACGAATCAACCTTTACATTGCTTCCAGCGAACTTTATCCGGAAGACTATGATTTTGACATTATTTTTGAAACGAAAGAAAATCGCAAGAAAAGCAAAATTCTCTCAAAACGACATGACGAAAACATCACGATTGAACATGATTGAAACAAAGGGACGGTTTGCTCTTCAATAGAAGCAGCGAACCGTCCCCTGTTTCATTGAACCGTAAACGGAAGGATCCATTCTCCTTCGACCCCATCTGTACGCTTGATGATGAACCGATAGTCACCGGCTCCGTCAAGCGGCGGAAAAAGGATATCCCCCGTTCCTGCCTTAGTAAATCCGCTTGTTCTAAAACCGCTGGAAAGGAATGGATAACGAGTGCCGTCTAAGGCTTTTTCAAGGTACATTTCCAAATTTTCTTGTGCGACGGATTTTTTATATTGTGCTGTATAATCTAACTTTGTTGAACTTGGGGTCAATGTTACCTTGTTAAGCTTTATTACTACTTCCTCATTGGATACAGTGGCTCCTGGATGAATCGTTTTCTCGGCATCCCGCCATTCCTGCACCCATTCCATTGTCCAAGGCCCTGTCTTATTTGTTGAAAAATCGGCCTTGTCACTTGTCCAATTCAATGCCCCTATTTCTAACTGGAACCGGACGCCAAGAGTACGTAACCAGCCCGGGACAGCAGAGAATTCAATATTTCCCTTATAAGTATTAGTATCCAAACTCACGCTATAGGACTTGTCACGGGATATACCAAATTGATCGACTAATCTTATATTCTCCGGCATCCAGCTTCCTTTCTCTGCATAAGGCTTTACCTCCGGAGGATATAGTTGAAAAAATACAACGGTGCGGTTGCTGTCGGCATAGGTTCCGAGGATGTCGATACGGAACCGGTCAACCGTTGCTGTCAGCTGCCGCGTCTGAATATTCCCTTTTTCCGCCTCCCGCAGCAGGCCGACATCCTGTTCGGATATAAGATGGTCTGCAAATGGGATGGACTGAACTGCCGCATAGGCAAATGCCTGCCACCTTGGAATGGTATAGAAGCTTAACTTCAGCATGCCAAACACGAATACTAGTGCTGCTGCAGTGAGGAACATTCTTTTTACCGGTTGATGCCAAGATTTTGTTTTTGTGTGCGCCCTAACACTTGTGGCTGGCATGGCATCGCCTTCTGCCATGGCTTGTTCCGCCATTTTAGCGAAATCAGGATAATGGCTGATCTCTTTTTGAAAATAGTTTCTTAGCCTGGCATCCATTTCTATTTCAATTGGGTCACTTCCTGTCCCAAATTTGGCAGGGTCATGATTCATGATTTGTCCGCTCCTTCCCGTAGTGATTTTTGTATTCCTTAGGCAGTTGTTTCCGTATCGATTTAAGGGTCCGGTGAATTCGCGATTTAATCGTTCCTTCCCGCATCCCTGTGATTTCGGCAATCTGCCGAAAAGTTAAATCTGTACAATAGTGCATCGCAAGCAGATGACGGTCGTTCTCTGAAACCGTTTGGAGAAGCCAATCAATTTCCTCACGGTCATTTACCTTCTCATAGGGCGTATGCATATCCAAACTCTTCCAACTTACATCTTGCACCGTTTCTCGGTTAGCGTTTTTTCTTTTATCAAGAAAGACATGCCACAATACACGGAAAAACCAGCCTTTTAAGTTCATGCGGGCATCTTTACCTGATTTCCAGGTTCGCAAAAACGCTTCCTGGACAATATCTTCTGCTTCGCTCCTATTCCCTGCCCAATACATCGCTAAGCGAAACGCTTCGGGGCCGACATCCTCACAAAATCTTGTGAAATCCACCGGGCTTTCAATGTTATATTCGTTATCGTTAGCACCCAAGCAGCAACCACATCCCCTCGGTATCTTTCTATAGAGTACGACCTTAATAATTGTAAAATCGTTGCATGAATTTGAAAAAATGATTAAAGAAGCCAGCATCCGATATCTACAATTTTTCAAAGATATCTACAAATTTTTGATGGATATCTACAATTATTCAAATATATCTACAATTTTTTAAATATATCTACAAAGTTCACAATTTAGACAAACCAGTCATACCTAGGTACTATAGAATCTCCTTCTCAAAAAAACTCCTGGTACCTTTTTCTTACTTTTCCAATCCAAACTTTCCCAATGGGTTGACGTTTTGCTATAATAATAGCAGACCCACCTCACCTTTGATAATTCTCCTCAGATAAAAGGTCGTTTTACTGTTTTCATCCAATTTAAAAGGAGGCCCTTCTATGTACCAAATCAAAGGAAAAGAACTGATATTCGTTTATACAGGACCCGATGGCTCCGGAAGAAAAACGATTGCGAAAATGGTCGCAACCGCGTTTGACATGGAAACTGTCCTCTCCTACACTACACGTTCCCCTAGGCATTATGAACAAGATGGCGAAGACTATCACTTTGTCACAGAAGAAACCTTCAAGCAGATGCAAGCACAGCAAGAATTTATCGAAAGCGTTGAAATCGACGGCATCCATTATGGCATTCGTGAACAGGATATCGTTGATGCCTTTAAAAACCATCAACTCGTTTATTTAACATTGAATCCCGAAGGCGCCGAAAAATTGAAACAAATGTACGGTAATCATGTCGTACGGATTTTTGTATATGCTGATCGCGACACGGTCATTGAAAGGCAAAAAATTCGGCAGGACAGCGATGAAGTTATCGAGAGGCATATGAGCCACTATGACGAAACAATGGGCTATAAAAACAACTGTGAACACGCATTTGAAAATTTTGATTCCCCGCAGGTTTCTTACCAAGTAAGCGAATTAATTGAATCCTATTTGGACCGAAACCTCACTGTTACCGATTATTAAATCCAGTAAAAATACAAACAGGCACCATCCAGCTAGTGGATGATGCCTGTTATCCTGTTGGCTGCTTTATTTTTTCCATGATGGTTGAAAAATAATTTCTAACCATTCCGATTGTGTTTCTTTTCTGAATAGAGGTTTGATGAATGCTGGGATTCTCCAGCCGTCCTGCCATTTCTCCTTCGAATACGCCAGAAGCTTCGTCGATAAGTTCGGAGGAAAAAATTCGCTCACCATCCATAATGTTGCGAATCGAGCTTGCTAACTCCTCGCTTGGACTGTCTTTTAATAAATAGCCCCTGACATCTGCCTTTACTGCCCGCTCAAAATAGCCTTTCCTTGCAAAGGTTGTCAAAATAATGACCTTGCATCCAACCGACATTAAAGCTTCCGCCGCTTCAAGTCCGCTCTTTTCAGGCATCTCCATATCCATGATGCAAACATCCGGTTGTAGCCGACGCACAAGCGCTATAGCCTCTTCTCCATTGCTGGCCTGCCCTACCACTTTCAAATCATCTTCCAGATTAAGCAGGGACTCAATTGCCCCTAACAGCATTTCTTGTTCCTCTGCAATGACAATTGTAATCATTGATGTTCTCTCCTTATCTGGCAGATGTACTTAGCAGAGACTCCCCCATTAAGGAGAGTCTACCTTAAATGGTGTTGTTTATAGTTCAGGTTTTACTTGGGTTGAAACACTGCTTTTTGCTAAGCCTTTCACTTCCTTGAAACTTACAAAATTCTTATTTTCCTCATCCCATAGACGGAAACGCAATGATTTTAAGCTTGTTGCAAGTGTTATAGTTGGTACATTTTTTAAAGGAAGCGTGTTATTGTGCGCATCTTCAAGTTTATAGTTTGGCACCCTTGGGCTTAGATGGTGCACATGATGAAAGCCAATATTTCCTGTGACCCATTGCAAAACTTTTGGAAGTTTATAGAAGGAGCTTCCTTCCACAGCAGCTTTGACATATTCCCAATTTTTGTCTTCTTCGAAATAAGAATCTTCAAACGTGTGCTGCACGTAAAACAACCAAATGCCTGCTGCCCCTGCAATCATGAAGATAGAACCGTGAATCAACAGAACCGACTGCCAACCAATTGTCCAGCATAGTAATCCTATGAAAGCAACGATTAAAATATTCGTTAAATAGGTATTGTTACGTTCCTTTTGTTTGGCACCTTTATGGTTAAATCTGTTTTTAAGCAGGAATTGATAAATTGGCCCCAAGCCAAACATAACGAAAGGATTGCGGTAAAAACGATAAGCTAATCGTAGTTTTAACGGTGCAGCCAAATATTCATCCACGGTAAGGGTCCAAATGTCCCCTGTCCCCCGCTTATCCAAGTTTCCGCTTGTCGCATGGTGGATGGCATGGTCATGCCCCCATTGCTCAAATGGGAATAACGTTAAAACACCCGTAAATGTTCCAACAATTCGATTGGCGCGGCGGCTTTTGAAAAAGGAATAATGGGTACAGTCGTGAAAAATAATGAATACCCTTACTAAAAAGCCGGCAGCCATCACGATTGGAACTAATGCTAACAAATAGGAAACGGATAGGCTTATATAGGCAAGGTACCATAGGATAAAAAATGGTCCGATTGTGTTGATCATTTGCCAAACACTTTCTTTTGCCGTTGCCTTTTCAAAAGGGGCAACTTGTTTTCTCAAATTTTTCGTATTTTCTACTGTCATATAATCAAATTCCCTTCTCGTAGTGTCGTTAACATCATTATGAACGAAGAAAATCTATATTGTTAGTAGCAGGTGTCATGTGCTGGGCATGATAAATGTCATATATGCAAATACACCAATCGGAAGAAACCGCAATAGAGCCGCGGCAGGGGGGGACATACTGTGGGCTGCCCCCTTTTATGTTATAATTTAAAAAGTTTTTCAGCTTGGGAGGTTCTTCGAGTGGAGTTGCAAAAAGAGTATGCTCAACCGAAATCGTTATATATTTATTTGCTTGTTGCCGGGATTGTCCTAATGGCGTTTAATCTACGCCCGACGATTACCTCGTTGGGGCCGCTTATCGGCATGATTCAGAAGGATGTCGGGCTGGCGCACTGGAGCGCAGGTTTGTTGATGAGCCTGCCGTTAATTGTGTTTGCTATTATGTCACCGCTTGTGCCGAAAATCGCCGGGCGGATCTCTAATGAGCTGACATTGCTTGCAGGATTGGTCATTCTGCTCGCAGGAATCGGGATTCGCTCCGTCCCGCTGACACTTTTCCTGTTCTCCGGCACCATTTTAATTGGCGTCGGGATAGCGATTGGAAATGTGCTGCTGCCGGCCATCTGCAAAGATAAATTCCCGCAAAAGTTCGGGCTGATGACAAGTGTGTATTCGACCTCGATGGGGTTGATTGCCTCATTGGCGTCAGGGGTCAGCGTTCCATTGGCCGTCGGCATGAACTTGGGCTGGCAGGGATCGTTGCTTATTTGGGGAATTCCGGCCCTGGCAGCTATTTTTGTCTGGGCTGCCCTTGTAAAAAGAATTCAAGGAAATCGGAAAGAAATTAACAGAACTCAGTCTGGTTCCACCGGGGTGTGGCGCTCGCCGCTTGCCTGGCAGGTGGCAGCCTTTATGGGGTTTCAGTCGTTTTTATTTTACGTGACGATTTCATGGCTCCCGGAAATTTTGCATAGCCATGGCATGAGCATGGAGAAAGCAGGCTGGATGCTTTCTATTACGCAGCTAATCGGGCTGCCGGCGAGCTTCTTCATCCCTGTCATTGCAGGACGGTTTCGTTCACAAGTATGGATTGCTTTTACGCTAAGCTTGTGCTCGCTTGTCGGTTATACAGCTTTATGGTTAGGCTCGTCCCCTGTCATTTTATATGGAAGCATTCTTTTCATCGGGATTACCCTCGGTGGCAGTTTTCCTTTGGCATTAAGCTACATTGGACTTCGAGCCAGAAATGCTGGCCAAGCCGCTGAGTTATCAGGGATGGCCCAATCCACCGGCTACATTTTGGCGGCGGTCGGACCTTCATTGATAGGCATTTTATATGATGCCACCCATTTATGGACCATGCCGTTGATTACCTTGATTCTCATCTCCATTCTGGTCATGTTCTTTAGTATGTTATCTGGGCGCAACAGGTTTGTATAAATTTTTCAGGCACCAACCACAAAAGTGGAAGGTGCCTTTAATTAGATTACTTTTTGACGTATTCTGATGCAAATCCCGTCTCTAATAAGGAAATAGAGTCATTCCAAATATTGTCTTTGTCAGACTTTAAGACGACGGCAATGAATCTGCTCCCGTTCCGTTCGGCAGATGATACCAGGCAGTAGCCAGCTTCGTTGGTAAACCCGGTCTTGATGCCGTTGGCTCCTTCAAAGTAAAATGGGCCATTGTCATCAAGCAGCTGATTTCGATTTTGGTATGTAATCCTTTCATCGGAAAAAATCTTGCTGCTGACAATCTCTTTAAAAGCGGGATTCACCATGGCCGCTTTTGCAATCAAGCCCAAATCATGGGCCGTCGAATAGTGGTTTGGATGATGCAATCCATTTGGATTCATAAAATGAGAATCCTCCGCGCCCAGTCTTTTCGCCCGCTCATTCATCATGTCAACAAAATAATCCAGCGCCTCTTCTTCCGAAAGACGGCCTCCCTTTGTTTTTGCCGTATAGATGGCGATGGTTCGGGCCGCGTCATTCCCGGAAGGCAGCATTAACCCAGCCAATAATTCCCTTAGGGTGAGGACCTGTCCTTCCCGCAGCCATGCCGTGCTTTCACCGGGTGTTTTTACCCGAACCTCTTTGCCAACTGTAATCTGCTGATCCAGATTGCCATTTTCAATTGCCAGTAACGCGGTCAAAATTTTCGTCGTGCTTGCCGGAAACAACCGCTTATGTTTGTTCTTTTCATAAAGGACCTTACCGGAGTCCATTTCAAGCAATAGACCCGCCTCTCCTCTAATGAATATGCTTCGGTTATCTGTTTGCTGCAGCTTCACATCATCCGGCTCTGTTTGCTTCAGTTTCAGTTCATTAGGCTGTGTTTGCTGCAGCTGCTGGTTATCCGGCGGTGCTAGCATGCCTTGCAGCCCCAGAACTAACATAACGCAGACAATTAATCCTATAATTATCGTTTTTATTTTTTTCATAAAAAGCACTCCCAGAAATAATGTCTTACCCAAATATAGCCATTATTTCTAAAGAGAACTGAAACTAAACCTAAAGAAAACCTAAAGATTACTTAAGCAGTCTTTAATGTCTTGGCAAACGCACCTGAAAAACCGTCTCCCGTTCATTGCTTGTGACGGTCATGTCTCCGTTGTGCATCTCCACAATCCCTTTGGCTATCGCCAGCCCGAGTCCGGTGCCGCCGGTCACTTCTGACCGTGACTGCTCGATGCGGTACATTCTTTCAAAAATGAATGGCAGCGCTTGGGCAGGAATCGGTTCCCCGTAATTGGCCACCTTCACAATAGCTTGATTCTCGTTAGCCTCGACAAATAGGTCGATTTTTTTACCATCACGGCCATACTTTATTCCATTCGAGATTAGGTTTTCGAACACCCGCATCAATTTATCCGGATCCGCCTCGAGCATGATTTCCTGTTCGGGAGCATGCAGTTCCATCTCCATCGCTGCTGCTTTTAGTTCGGGAATAAATTGCGCTGAAAGCTGGCGCAGCAGTTCCGTTAAACTAAAGCGAACAGGTTGGAGCACCGCTTCCCGGTTATTGATCTTGGTAAATTCGAATAAATCATTGACCATGAGATTCAGCCGTTTTGCTTTTTCATGGGCAATATCGACATAATAGCGAAGTTCCACTTCGTCCTGGTACTGGTCCTCCTCGATTAACCGCAAATAGCCGATAATCGAGGTCAAAGGGGTCCGCAAATCGTGCGAAACATTGGTCACCAGTTCGTTTTTCGAACGGATGGCCCGCTTTTCCTCTTCAATTAACGCCTCCAGCTGCCCCTTCACCTGATTCAGATTTTGGGCAACTTCCGTTAATCCCCCCCGTCTTTTAACCGGAAGTTCAAGATCAAACTGCCCTTCTGCCAATTTTTCAATCGATTGACTGATCAGTTTAAAGTATGCAATCTGGTTTACCATCCAAAAGGCAAAGAATAGAAGTGTTAGTATTGCCGTTCCGATAAAGAATAGATTCCAAAATCCATAGGTTGCATAGGTTTGGGTAATGAAATAATTCAGTTCCGATGGGAACTTGACATTGAAATAGGCCACCTTGGCGAGGTACCCGAGCAAGGCAGTGGACGCCGCGGCGCTCAGGACACAGATAACGACAACGACAAGCAGCCTGACAAATGGAGAAGCCGATTTTTTAGCCATCAATTTTATATCCCACTCCCCAAATGGTCTTGATCAGCTTGTAGCCAAGTTCTTTTTCCAGCTTCTCACGCAAATTGCTAATATGGACCATGACTGTATTGTTAGCTTGAAAATAACGTTCCTTCCAAACTTGCTCAAAAATCTCCTCGCTGCTAAAAACCCGCCCATGGTGGGAAGCCATTAGAAAGAGGATGTCAAACTCTTTTGCCGTTAAGGAAATGGTCTCCCCGTTTACCGTTACTTTATGGAACGTCTTGTTCACTACAAGGTTCCCGAGCCGTATCACCTCATCTTCACGCTGCTCTTCTTGATAAAGATAGGCCCGGCGTATCAACGTTTTCACACGGGCCACCAATTCCAGCGGATTAAATGGTTTGGTCAAATAATCATCGGCTCCGCTCATCAATCCGGTGATTTTATCGATATCCTCCGATTTGGCGCTGATCATCAAAATCGGGACGTGATTCCTGGCCCGAACTCTCCGGCACACTTCCAACCCATCCAGTTTCGGCATCATCACGTCCAATATCATCAGGTCAATTTTTTCCCGGTCAACAATTGCCAAGGCCTCCTCTCCATTAAAAGCCTTGGAAACCCTAAAACTTTCATTTTGCAAATAAATTGCAATCAACTGCACAATCTCTCTATCATCATCGACTATTAAAATATGTCTCATTTTCTAGTCTCCCTGGGGAATTTTTTGGAATAATCACCACAAGTATAGCAGTTATGTAGGGGGTGATGCACTTATTGGAAGTTTGCCCAAAAAATGGCTTGAATTTCACAAGGTATAACTTTAATCTATTAAAAGTAAAGGGGGAATTTATCATGATCAGAAAACTGACAGAGCGCGACCATGAGCAGGTGCTTGCTTTTTTAAGCGAAGAACCTTCTATCAATCTTTTTATCATCGGAGACATCGAGGCGTTCGGATACTCCTCGGAGTTTCAGGAGCTTTGGGGGCAATTTGACGAACAGAACTCAATTAAGGCCGTGCTTTTAAGATACCATCAATCGTTCATTCCCTATGCAAAAGAGGAATTCGATTTAACCGGGTTTGTTTCCATCATGAAACAATTCAACCAACCAATTCTCCTATCCGGGAAGTCCGATATTGTGGAAAAATTTGAAGCTTCTGGGGAACTGCAACTTGGTCCGAAACAAGTAACCTACTTTGCCGAGTGCCGCTCTGATGAAAACCTGGGCACCAATGAAGCTGAAATTAACCAGGCAACTCTTGAGGATGTAGACAGAATCATCGAGCTTCGCCAAACTATTGAGGAATTCCATATTCGCAGCGATGCCCGCGCCATGCTGCAGCAGGCGATGGAATCCAAGACTGGCAGAACCTATTATACTGAGGACCAAGATGTAATGACAGCTTGTGTCTCGACGACTGCGGAAAATTCCATCTCGGCAATGATTGTCGGCGTCTGCACTCACAAAGAATATCGCCGTCAGGGCCTGGCGACAGCCATTATGCAAAAACTGTTCAAAGTTGTCCTCGACGAAGGGAAAACGCTTTGCCTGTTTTACGATAACCCGGAGGCGGGACGCATTTATAAGCGGTTAGGCTTTAAGGATATCGGCATGTGGACGATGTATCGATAGGATCCAAGATTTCCCTTTGTTAGGATACTTTCAAGCACGGATGGTCCGGCCTTTTGCATAAAATAGGCTAAAGACAAATATGCTTAAATAAGTATCCTAGTAAAGGGGTTGTATACAGATGGCTATCTTTAACAAAATCGCATTATTCTTTGTCGTTTTGTATTCATTTTTCATCATTGCAAACACCTATTTAGGGGAATCAGAACGGGTACAATCCAATGTGATTTATTTCTTGATGAACGGATTTGCTTATATTGTCACAGCGTTTGAGCTGGAGCGGGAAAAGCAAGTTCCTGAGAAAGCTTAAAGTTGACCCCACTTCATGATTTTCAGACGAGGTGGGGTTTGATTTTTTATTGGAACTGCCAGTAGCCGTTCAGCATTTCTAAAAATTGAGTTTGCCTTGTTTCGGATAACGCAATCAGAAAAGGTGTTTCGCCTTTTTGTTTGAGTACGTCAGCTACTGGGCCATCCCCAAGCGGGCTGCAAAACAGCAGTTCTGTTCCCTGCAGGGTTAATTTTTTACATCCGGCATTCAGGTTATGGTCGTTGAATTCCTCGGTCGGGTTAAGATTGAGGAGTTTACCCCAGATTGCTGTAGTTTTTTCGAGATCATGAACAGCAAAACCTACACTTTCAAATTTGGGCTGCTCGTTAAGCAGACCCTGCTCCTGAAATTCCGCCAAGCGTTCCTCATCGGATTTTTCCCATTGGATAAAAAACGGCAGCTTCTGCCCCTGAGAGTCGAGTTCCGGAAATAACAGCGACCATCTGATTGTTTGCCCATCGGTGCGGACCCGCTCTCCGGGAATGGGGCCGTAAACAGTCAAACCTTTCTGTTTCAGCCTTTCCGCCAATTCCTCCATTCTGTCTGTGCGAATCGCAATGGTCGCTGGGCCCTCGCCGTTTTCTTTGGGGAGCCGCTCTACGATGTGGGTTATGAGGCGGTTCTCGTGGTGAGTTTCCGCCAGTTTCAGGTCTTGTATTCCCAAAAACTCGAGATAGCTTAACCCAAAATAGCTCAGTGTATTATATGTACCCCACGTTTCATGCCTGCCGCCCGGGATTACACGTATTCCCAACTGTTCAAGCGGGGCGATGGCATCCTCCGGCTTCTTGGCAAACCAAACCAAATGATCGAATGAAAATTGCATATGAGACACCTCATCCTATGTTCGTTTCTATTACTCATTTTACTACGCAAAAAATTGGAAATCACCTCCATTGATTGCCTCTCCCAAATTCTGTGTTATAATAATCCCCGGCATAAGTTAACGAAAAAAACTATTAAACTTAATGCGGGTGGGAGAGGGACACACAAGAAAGTGTGATTAAAAATGAAGGGAGTTTTCAAACTTAAGCAGCATGGTACGAATTTGAAAAAGGAGGTTGTCGCGGGATTAACGGCGTTTTTTTCAATCGTCTATATTATTGCCGTTAACGGGAGTATCCTCCAGGATGCGGGAATTCCGCTTGAAGCCGGAATTATCGCAACCGTCCTTGCCTCGCTGGTTGGCTGTTTCTTAGTGGCGTTTATCGCCAACGCGCCATTGATTATCGTTCCAGGGATGGGCATAAACGCCTTGTTCACCTATACGATTGTCGGTTCAATGGGGTTAAACTATATGGAGGCACTCGGAGCCGTTATTATTTCCGGCATCCTGTTCGTGATTGTTGCCTTTACGAAATTATCAACCATCTTATCAAGGGCAATTCCAACTTCGTTAAAAGAATCGATTTCCGTCGGGATTGGCCTATTCATCGCCTTCATCGGCTTGCAAAAAAGCGGGATCATCGTGGGGAACCCGACGAACTTCGTCGCGCTCGGCAATTTGGCATCGCCCGTTGTTCTTGCTTCATTGATCAACCTGGTCATCACGTTGTTTTTATTTTTAAAAAAGGTGCCAGGGAATTTCTTAATTAGCATCATCCTTGGGACAATTGTTTCCTACTTTTTCGGTCTGGTTCGATTTTCGGGAATCGATAGCGGCTTGGTTTCCTTCACGGAATACAAAGATGTCTTCCTCAGTGTCGATTTTGGAAAAATTGCCACCATTCCGTTCTGGACAGCGGCCTTTTCATTAGTGTTAGTGCTTGTTTTTGAAAATATCGGCCTTTTGCATTCGCAGGTGGACGGTATGCTCAAGGCACCGGAAAAGAACGGGAAGTCGCTTAAAGCTGTCTCTATATCAACGATTGTCTGCGGCCTGTTCGGCACAAGTCCGTCGGTTTCTACGGTGGAAACCGCGGCAGGAATTACGGCAGGCGGAAGAACAGGGTTAACCTCGGTGGTAACAGGATTGCTATTCCTGGCATCACTATTCTTCATGCCATTAATCAAAATGGTACCTGCAACAGCCATTGCGCCAATCCTAATTATTATCGGCGGGCTGATGCTGACCAATATCGTCAATATCGATTTCACCGATTTTACCGAGGCATTTCCAGCATTTTTGGTGATTATTATGATTCCGCTAACCTACAGCATCGTTGATGGAATCGCGTTCGGATTTATCGCTTACCCACTGGTAAAGCTGTTTACCAACAAAAAACAACAGCTTTCCCTATCAATCTATATTATATCGTTCCTGTTCCTGACCAATTTCTTGCTGCATTCGGTTGGGTAAGGATTACCCTAGAAACCGAAGATACACGACCGTGTATCTTCGGCTTTTTCATTTTCCAGTTCGTGTCATTTTTCCTAGGCGTGCAGCACCATTTTCTTAGATAAAACTTTTCTAAACATAGGCGTTTTATCACTATCCTAAAAATACCATAAGTAATAATGTTTACTATATAAGGTGATTTTTTGAAATAAAATTTCACCCCTAGCTAAAAAGGAGGAGGTATACTAGTTTACTATTCTAAAAGCCAAAAAGATTGAGGAGGAGAACGATGAGGAAACGTTGGAAAAAGAAAATTTTGCCCGCGATGCTGGCATTCATCCTTGCAGGCAGCACCCTTTCACCAAGTCTTACATCCGCACTGGGCACCTTTGATTTACATTCCGCAATTGTCCAAACACCTATTAATCAGTACAAGGCAGAACTTGCCAACGGCGTCACCGAAAAACATTATAGTTTCGAAGGAAAAGATGGAAAAAAGCTTGAGAGTTTTGTGGTAGAGGTCGATGTACATAATCCAAACATCTCCATTGAAGCAGGGACACCTAATGACGGCCCTACCTTTGGCCTCCAGCCCGTTAGACAGCAGGCGTCAGCAGCAGACAGCGAAAATCATAGAGTAGTAGCCGCCGTCAATGCAGATTTTTATAATATGGCGACCGGCGAGCCAAACGGGATCGTGTATAAAGATGGGTATGCTGTGAAGCCTAATGCCCCGTCCTCGTGGAACTTTTTCGGGATTAAAAAGTCCGGAGAAGCCGTTATCGGTAACAATGCTGATTATGCTGCAGTGAAGGATCAACTTCAAGAGGCGCTCGGCGGCAATGCCATTCTCGTAAAAAATGGCCAAATCTATCAAACTCCTCAAACCGGTGCCGACATGGAGCCGCGGACAGCAGTTGGGATAAAAGCTGACGGAGATGTGTTCTTTGCCGTCATTGATGGCAGGCAGGAGCTGTATTCCATAGGGATTTCCATGCCGGATTTGGCCCAATTGATGATTGATTTAGGGGCGGTAAGCGCCTTGAACCTGGATGGCGGCGGTTCTTCCACCTTTTTAACCCGTGAACTTGGCGGCGATGCGCTTCAGTTGGATAATTCTCCATCAGACCGCGCTGAAAGAAGTGTCGCTAACTCATGGCTGGTGGTGACGAAGGAGCCTTCGGACCATATTTTCCACTCCGCCCACATCGAGCCTTACGACCAATCCTTTACCCCGGGATCGACAGTTCAGTTTAGCGCTAAGGGCAGGGACAAATCACTGGCATCCGCACCGCTCCCTAGCTCTGGTTTAACCTGGGAATTATCAGATCCTTCTTTTGGCTCGATAAATGAAAATGGAACGTTTACCTCAGGCGACAAAACTGGCCAGTTCCATGTACTGCTGAAATACCAAGGCCAAGAAGTGGGGAAATCCATTATCGAAATCGAAAAGCCCAATGAATTATATTTTTCTTCAAAAGAACTGACTGTAGCCAGAAACAGCGAACAGCCTTTAGGTCTAATCGCAAAATTTCAAAAACGAACGTTGAAATGGGGCTTACATGATATAGAGTTTGATATCCCTGAGGGAATGGGAACAATCGATGAGAACGGTGTGCTGCACACAGGCGACCAAAATGTTTCCGGTACGATTACCGCCCGCTTAAAGGATTCAAATTTGACGGCTCAAATTAAAGTTTCTGTAGGGATGCTGCCGAAGGTGATATTCGATTTTGAAGACGGGCTTGGCAGTTGGAAAACCTCCACGGCTGGCCGCGGCGAAAAAGGGACAGTCGGTCTCTCCACCTATCCGGCGCCTGTTCGGTTCGGTGACCAATCACTAAAGCTTGATTTCGATTTAACAGGTGCCCAAACCGGAACCACACTTGGTGTTTACGCCGGCCCTGGAATGAACACCCCAATTGAAGGAGAGCCGACTGGCATTGGCATGTGGGTGTATGCACCGCCGGAATCCCAGGGCTACTGGCTGCGAATGCTGATAGTCGATGGAAACAATAAAAATCAAACGATTAATTTAACCACGGAACAGCCCGGCATCGATTGGACTGGCTGGAAATATGTCGAAGCCGAAATACCGTCATCCTTCACAGGTCCATATCAACTGTCTGGGACACAAACCATCCGCCTAATGTCAACAAAGTCGGGAATCACCGGCCCGATGACCAAAGGGACCCTTTTTGTCGATAACATAAGGGCCGTATACGGAGAAAAGGTCGACGATTTATATGCTCCGGTGATTGACTCGATTAATGTGGAAGGCAAAGGATTCACGACAAATGCCATCAACCTTCGGGCCGACGTCAAAGAATATGAAGACGATCCATTCAAAACAGGAATTGACTGGGGAAAAATACGGATTTTAATCGATGGGGTCGATTTTTCAAAAGCAGCCGGCCACTTCTCCTATGATATGGATGGCTATGTCTCATTAAGCGGACTAAAGTTTGCCGATGGTACCCACAAGGTAACGCTGCTAGTACCTGACAAGTTTGGCAATCAGGCGATTAAAACGGCTTACTTTACCGTCAATACCGGGTCTGCCAAAATTGAGCTGACACCGGTACAGGAAAAAGCCTATCTAGGCGACGTGTTTGAAGTTGCCGTGAAAGCAACTAAACCGGCGGAAATTTCGGGGTCACAGCTGAAACTCCAGATTGATAAGGAGTTCCCGGTCAAAGGTGTTCATTTTTCCGAAAGCTTTAAGGACAGCACTTCCAGTTATGATTCTGGCACTGGTATCCTGAACCTCAATCTTGTAAATAGCGGGGCAGGCAGTGATGCAGTCGAAGCGGCCGTGATTCAAATCGGCATTTCGGATTCGACATCAGAGGGCAGCAAATTAACCTACGAAGTGACCGAGGCGAATTTAGCCTTTAAAGAGCCAAAGGATGCCAGCTTCGTCACCAGCTATTCGATGAAACCGGCAGAAATCGCAGTGTCTGGAGCGTTCACCGTTACGGCAGAACCGATTTTGCTAGGAAAGCCGGCGATGATAGCGGTAAAGGATGCCAGCGGAGAAATGGCCAAGTATGTGGAAGTATTTGCGGCCATTGAAGGTGTGAAGGACCCTGTTTCGCTCGGAAAAACCAATGGTGACGGAGTTCTGAAGGTTGATGCAATCACGGACGAAGTGAAGAAAATCGCTTTATATGCCGTGAAGGATGGAAAATATTCGTTCAAAGTCAACACGCAAACCTACCCGCCTTTCGCCGGTAAGACAGAACTTAAAAATGTGATTGCGACAGCTGTGGGCGACCCTTATAAATCCAAAGGCTTTTCCTGGATGTCGAGTCCGTTAGCAGATGGTAAATCGGCCGTCATCCAATACGCCCGCAAAAAGGATTATGATAAGGACGGAGAGAAGGCACTGAAGACAGAGACTGGCTCTTCCAGTGACCAAGTCTTCTCTGGGGAGCAGGACATCAAGAAAAACGGAATTGTTCGGGTAAATGAAGTGACCTTAACGAAGCTGCAACAAGGCACCACCTACGTTTACCGCGTCGGTGACGGCAAGAACTGGACCGACCTGCAGGAATTTAACACTTTAAAAAGAAAGCAAAGCTTTGAGTTTGCTGTTTTGGGAGATACCCAGTCCCCATCTGATTTAAGTTTATTGGATAAAATACTGGGAGATTTAAACAACAATGATTTGGCGTTCATGATCCATGTCGGCGACTTGATTGATGATGCTTCCAAGTTTAAACAATGGGATGACGCGTTAAGTACGCTTAGCACCTATGATAGAATCCGCTCTACCGATCTGGTCGCGACGTTAGGCAACCATGAATATATGGGAGACGCCAATGCGCAAGCTGCGAAGGCGATTTTCAACTCACCTGGGAATGGCCCGGATCTTGACAAGGGCGGCACATATTCTGTTGATTACAATAATATACACATCAGTGTGTTAGGGTTTACGAGCGACAATAAGGTTTTTGAGCAGCAGCTCGAATGGCTGAAGCAGGATGTGAAGCAGTCCGATAAGCCTTGGAAAATCCTTGTTACCCATAAGCCGCCATATTTTACGAATCCGTTTGGCGGAAATGAGATTATGAAGGAAAAATTGGTGCCTGTTGTCGATGAGCTGGGGATAGACATTGTGTTCTCCGGTCATGATCATTCATACGGCAGAACGAAAAAGCTGAAAAATGGCGTCGACGACCCGAACGGTACGGTGTATATCGTTTCCGGGACAACGGGTCTGAAACACTATGATGCTGTGGCCGATGAGAAGTTTGAATATGTCAATATGGACAACATCGCTGTTTCTCTAAGGGCCAAGGTCGACAAAGACCAGATCACCATTAAGACAGTCACCTCTGAGGGTGAGGTCATTGATGAGTTTACGGTCGTAAACGAGGATTATGACTTGGATGGGGCTGAATAATTTAATATGAATTGAAGAAAGCAGGATGCCTTTCACATGGGCATCCTGCTTTCTTTGTGTTATTGCGGGATTTCTTTATTAAGAATTCGTTGTTGTGAGTTCGCCTCTCTTGATCATTTTTTTGATGATCCGGATTTGTCCGCGATGGTTCAGTTCGTCCTCAAACACATGGAACCATTTAAAGAAGTTATTTGCCGGCTTGTTCCACCAAAACGGTGTTCGCTCATATAACCATTCGTCCGGCAGGGTTTTGAATTTTTCCAAGGTTGCAGTACGGACATCAGCCAATTCTTTCAGATAAAATTCAAGCGGGTAGCCTTTAAATGTCTCGCGGCCCCGTGTTCCCAAATCAAGTCCCGGCAGCAGCGGTTCCAATTCTTCCTCAGAAGGGTCGCGATTTTCAAACGTTACAATCTGGTACACCCGTTCAACAGCGGCAAAATGCGCGAGCAGCATCCCTATTGAATTGGCCTCCTCATCAAACAGATAATCCAATTCCTCTATCGTCAAGTTCTTTACCTCGCCAAGCGTCGTAAACCGCGCATAATCCATCATCGATACCAGCTTGCCAAACTCCGGTCCAAACCCTTCTCTTCGATCGACTACCATTAACAAGTCCATATTGAATTCCAACCTTAATCCCCCCTAGTTTATTAGTACAACAGATTCCTCCCTAACGAGCCGCTAGTCTAAATTCATAGCAGGTTGCTCCCTCCACCTGCTTGAAGCCTTCCTTGATGTATAAAGCTTGGGCACGATCATTTTCTCCGTTTACCGATAGAATCGTTCTCTTGTACGCCTTTTCCTTTGCAACATGCAGCGCGGCCCTTAGCAGGAGGCGTCCCAATCCCTTGCCTTGATACTCAGGAACGATGGCTAGCGGCCCGATATTCATAATGGGGGCATTCTCGTATTCATCTGCCTCCACCCTCACCACGCCAACCGGTTTTTTCCCGTGGAACAAGATTTTCATACCCCCCTCTATGTCATCAAAGTCTGCTGCCATTTTGGCAATCATCTCCGGTGTAACCGGTGTTTCACTTCCCTTCAGGTTGGCGAATCCGGCATTGCGCACTTCGCACCAAGTTTCTTCATCTTGCCCAGGCTGAAAATCTCTAATTTGATAACCATCCGGCAGGTTGAATTCAGGTACGTCCCATTCCTCCCTAACCATCACGAATGCATATCTTTCTACGGAAAAATTCAACTGCTCGATTGCTTCCGATAACGGCTGATTCGCAAATGGGACAAAAATAAATACCTTTTCCAGCCCGGAGGTATGCCTTAAAATAGCCTCGAAAAGAATTTTATAGTGGATTTGGTCATTGGCTTCGGAATGGAAAATTCGAAACCTCGTCCGCTTTCCCTTTCTTTGATACTCGTCGATAATCAGCGATGCGGCGGCGACAATCTCCCCTTGATGGCCAGTGATGACATAGGTAGGATTGTCGGCGTTTGGTTCAAATGTTTCCAAATCCTCGTCGTATAAAAAAGAATCATCAACCTCCAAGCGATGTTTTTTGCAATACTCAACAAAATCAACTACTCTATTACGCTTTAACGCTTCAACAGTCATTATCTTCTTCCCCCTCTGAACTCTTACCCCTAATTTTCTTAAGGTTGCAAAACCCTCCTGAAACTGGAGGGCTTACATTTCTAAATTAAATACTGCTGATATTTTTCAAAATCATATTGGTTGCATTCGATGGTTAGCTTGGTCCCGTCGCTTTCAAAGCTAGTCGCCAGGACATTGGCGTTTTCATTGAGGTAGGTCACCAGACGCCCATCGTCAAATGGAATCAGCATTTCGCAGTGAATTTGATTTTTAAAAATTTGTGCGCTGATCAGTTCAATCAGTTCCTCCATACCGAAACCGTTTTTTGCAGAAAGATAAACCTTGTTTCCCTCCACCTTCGGATATTCCGTATCCGCCAAGTCCACCTTATTGAAGGCATAAATAATTGGGATATTCTTAATGCCAATCTCCTGTAGCGTCTTATTCGTTACTTCTGCCAGCTTTTGATGCTGCGGACTCGAGTAATCGACGACATGAATGAGCAAATCAGCCGTGGCCGCTTCTTCCAGTGTCGAACGAAATGCTTTGACAAGATGATGCGGCAGTTTATCAACAAACCCAACCGTGTCCGAAAGCAAGAACGGGGGATGGTTCGGCAGCTTTATTTTTCTCACTGAGGTATCTAAGGTGGCAAATAGCATATCTTTTTCAAAAACCTGTTTGGCTGCTGGAGCTTGGTGTGAACGGCGTAACATCGCATTCATGATGGTTGATTTGCCGGCATTCGTGTAGCCCACGAGCGAAACAAGCGGCACGCCGCTCTTCTTGCGCTGGCTGCGCCGGGTTTCGCGCTGCGCGATGAGGGTTTCCAATTCCTTGTTCAGCGCCGCGATTTTCGCTTCGATTTTTCGGCGGTCGAGCTCTAATTTCGTTTCACCGGCACCCCTATTTTTTAATCCCACTCCTCCGCCTTGGCGGCCCAACGAATCCCGGCTGCCGACGATGCGAGGAAGCATGTATTTCAGGTGCGCAACTTCGACTTGAAGCTGGGCCTCTCTTGTTTTGGCGCGCTGGGCAAAAATGTCCAAAATTAGCTGGGTCCGGTCAATGACAGTCCTGTCAAGTGCTTCCTCCAAATTGCGGATTTGCGAGGCTGACAGTTCATCGTTAAAGATGACTAGCTCGGCCTCAGTGTGTTTTAATAGCTGAATGATTTCTTCGATTTTTCCGGTGCCGATGTAATGAGTTTTATTAAAGCGATTTAAATTTTGCGTGATTTCTCCGGCCACTTCAATGTCACAGGCGGCCGCGAGGTTCTCCAGCTCCTTCATGGAGTACTGGAAATCCGTTTGGTGATTGGTGTTGACCCCGATAATAAGTGCTTTTTGTTTATGTCTCATAGCCTGATTCCTCCGTTTCCTTTTTGAAAAATAAAAAAACACAGGGCAATCCGCCTGTGGCAAAGTAAAGGGAAAGGAGCATCACGAAAAACCTCCATTGTGGAATGGAGTTGATTCGGGCTGGGATCTTCGGCTCAAGATGGAGAATGGCGTTCCCGCCGAATCCATTTCGAGCACTTGTTTTTAAAGACAACAAAAAAGAGGGTCGCTTGGGCCCCTCTTTATTTCACATATGTTAAATAAAGGTTTCCTCATTTAGGCAGACCAATCCCATTTACTCTGCAGCCAGGCAGAGTCTCGAACGTTATTCAGTTAACGGTTCAAATTTAGGAATCGCAATCTGCAAAAATACACCAGGAAAACCTCCGTTTCACTCTAATTACTATCATCATAGCATTACAGTAATTGGAAATCAACGAAATGTTTGTAATGTTTCGAATTTGGACACTACTGTCCGAGTTGGCAAGTCCCCCTAAGATACTATATTATGGTAGAAGTTACATCACCTATGGAAGTACATAGATTGGAGGACTTTAAAGAATGAATATAGCGACTATCGGAACAGGTTTCATTGTCGATACTTTTCTTTCAGCTTTGAGTAAGGTTGATGGCGCCCAATGCGTGGCCATGTATTCCCGCAAACAGGAAACCGCCACACCGTTAGCGGAAAAATACGAAATAGGCAAAATCTATACAGATTTGGAAGAGATGTTTGCTGACCCAGAGGTCCAATTCATTTATGTAGCTTCCCCTAACAGCCTGCATTATGAACATGCCTACCGGGCACTTGAGCATGGGAAACATGTCATTTGTGAAAAACCTTTTACGTCAACCGTAGAGGAATTGGACAGCCTGACCCAATTGGCAAAACAAAAAGAATTAATGTTGTTTGAAGCGATTACGACGATTCACCTGCCAAACTACCAATTAATCAAGGAAAATATCGCTAAGCTTGGGCAGATTAAATTTATTCAGTGTAATTATAGTCAATACTCAAGCAGATACAATGCCCTGCTTGCAGGTGAAACGCCGAATATATTTAACCCTAAATTTTCCGGCGGCGCCCTTGTGGACATCAACATCTATAACCTGCATTTTGTGATGAATATGTTTGGGACTCCTGAATCGATCCATTACACTGCTAATAAACACTCTAACGGCATCGATACTTCAGGGGTATTGGTGTTGAAATACCCTGGCTTTATCGCTGAGTGCGTCGGTTGCAAGGATACAAACAGCATGAACTTTGCCTTGATTCAAGGTGAAAATGGATATATTCATGCGGACGGGGCAAATGGCTGCGGGAACGTGACACTGCATGCAGAAGGAACCGAGGTTTCCTTAAATCTGCAAACGACTGACAATAGACTTTATTACGAGCTAGTGGCCTTCAAGGAAATTCATCAAAACCAGGACTTCAACCGCTGCTACCAACTGTTAGACTACAGCCGTTCCGTAGTAGAAATGCTTGTAGAAGCAAGAAAAGATGCTGGCATCGTATTCGCGGCAGATCAAAAGAAATAACAACTTCAACGGACGACCAAGGAATCCACATATAAAGAATAAAGAGCCGACAACAAAATCGGCTCTTTCCCTTTATCAGGACCACAACATTCAATGTCCACCCCACGCGGACAATTGTCCACGTCTGGTGCCTGACACCATTTCCCTTTTATTTCCTATTCCACAACCGGTACAAATATTTTTTCATATTGGTAGTCGCCCTCTACCTCGTTGATTTTGAGGACGGCGGCGTTTTCAATAGGTTTGAAGTCTAACAGGTCTTCTACTGGCGTGTTCATGAGGAAGGCGAGCAGCATGTGCATGAAGGCGGCGTGGGTGACAACGACGATATTTTCGTAGCGCTCTTGCTTCTTCAGTCGATCGACAACGGTGTTCATGAACATCGTGGCCCTTAGATACACGTCAGCGAGTGATTCCCCGTTTTGAAAACGAAAGTAGAATTGGCCAGCGGCCTTATATTCTTTCTTCGCCTCGGGTGTGCGATTGTTAAAGTCATAAAGGTTGCCCAGCTCCCATTCCCTGATCAGCGGGTTTTCGAAAAATGGCACTTGCTCCGGGAGCAGGGCGCGAATGGCCGCAGCCGTTTGCTTCGTCCGCAAATAAGGTGAACTATATAGTACCGTTTTTTCATTTAACAATGGTTTCATAAATTCAGCTGTAATGGCGGCTTGTTTGAAGCCTAGTTCGGTCAAGCTATGCTGCGAATCATGGGTATGCGCCATTACCGTCCTGTCGACATTGTGCTGTGATTCCCCATGACGGATTACATAAAGATTCAACTACTTCCACCCCTTGTTGTTTTTTTCTGAATATTTAATATTTTAACTATAATTCAAAACCTAAAAAAAAGCCAAGCAAAAGACACCCCCATTTCTGGAAGTGCCTCTTTATAAAACGATCAGTCGACCATTGGCTCAAAATTTCCTTCTTTGCGTTTTTTTCTTTTTCGATCGGCGGCCAGAATTTTAATAGATAAATAGATGCCAGACCCGGTCAGGAACATCATCGCCACAGCAGTAAGGTCAATAAGCCACTTGACATCGGTTGTCCCAATTCTTCCTTCGTGAAGGCCGCGGATTATACTCATCATAGAACCCTGCCCGAAGCCTTCACCACGCGGTCCGCTTGCAAAAGCTCCATCCCCTCCAAATCCTCGACGGCCTTGAAATTGCCCGTCTGCAGTTCGTCCCTGAGATTGATCTCCAATTTGTCCCTGGGATTTTCTGCCCATCTGCCCTTGAGCTTGCTCTGCTGTCTGCCCGGAGTCCCCAGGCATCCCCTGTCCGACTTGGCCTTGCATCATTTGCCCTTGCTGGAAGTTCCCTCTGCCGCCTTCCATCTGTGTTTGCCCAATCAGCCATGGCTCATTCATTAACAGCCCGGTCAGCGACTCCATAAATATTAGTACCGAAGCGATCAAACCAATCCATAAGTGTGCTTGTCTCATTCTTTTCATGAAAACTCTCCCTTCAAATCATCGATCGATGTTCTTATTATGAAGGGAGTTCCTTAAGATTTTCTTAAAATGACCGAAGGGACTCAAGGAGAATTAACGGCTTCTGGCTTTGCGAAAATTATCAAAGGCTTCGATGATGATAGAAACAGCAACACCTGCGATAATAATCAGCCACAGCCATTCAAAAAAGGAAGAAGGTGTGTCTATCGAGTGGGAGAAAGATGAGATGAAGGCCGGATTAAACAAATGCGGATCACTTGCCATAACAAGAAAAATACCGGCACCGATTACATGAATGATCGTATTGGCAGCCGCCAGTTTCACTGTCCATTGACCCGCCCTCCATTTATAAACCACTAGACCAGTTTCCATTGCGATTAGCAACAAGACCGCTGGCCAATAGGACAATAATACGTCTTGATTAAATAACGGCATGACAAACTTCAGCCCGCCGCCTTCTATTGACTGGTACCTTCCCAAGAGATGATCGGCATTGAAATAAACAATCGTCCATAACAAGGTCCAACCCAAGCCGAAAACTGCTTCCCCTTTTAAAATTGTCCACTTACTAGGAGATATTTCGACTTTCTCCAAATCATCCGGCGACCATGGAGCCTTGTCGGTAGGCAACGGTTGCCCACTTTTTGAAAAATCAACTCTGTCTATCACAGCAAAGACTACAGTAAACCAAAACAAAACGTACATCAGCACCATGACGACATTAGCAATGATAGTTCCAAACATTTTAATCACGAAGTACAATACCGCTTCCTCACCCGTAAACCCCAAGATACCAATGACCGAATGAACGATAATCGTCACCAGAACTGCCCAAGGCACCGTCTTTTTTAAGGTTCGAATATAGACGTCATAAACTTTGGGTCCAATCAAATACATTGGGGCATCGCGATAACTGGCGGCAAGCACGGCGGGGTCGCCAAGTTTAACAAGCGCAGCTTTCACCTCATCTTCTGTAAATTGTTCTGGCAGCATATCTTCAATTGTCGACCGCAGTTCCCGGGCGATATCTTCGCGGGATTTCTCGGGAAGCCTTCTGGTCACTTCATACACATAAGCCTCAATCAGCTTCATGGTTATCCTCTCCTTTTAATAAGGTTGTCAGCTCAAGCGTCATCTTGTGCCATTCCTGTTTCAGCTCCTGATAAACCTCCATGCCATAGTCCGATAAAACGTAATATTTTCGCGGCCGGCTTTCGGTTGTATCCCAGCTGCTCGTCACGAGTCCTTGTTTTTCCAAGCGGCGCAACAGCGGATATAGCGTGCTTTGCTCAATGGCCACACCGGCTTCTTCCAGGCGCTGTACCAGCGAATAGCCGTATTGTGGGGTGCTTAACTGGCTTAAAACAGCAAGCGTGAGCGTCCCTCTTCTCAGCTCCGTCATGAACGACTCCAACAAAGAACTCATCCAACCTTCACCTCTTTTCGATACTGTATGAGATACAGTAATAGATTTCATCTATCATTACTCCATACATATTATTTAAAAATCTAAAAAATGCTTGGGCAGAAATAAAAAAACACCTGGATTTTATAAAATCCAAGCGTTAGCCCTTTTGCGTCTTAGGAAAAGTTATTTCAATCGTAGTGCCTTTTCCGAACGTACTGTTCACTTTTATTTTTCCATGGTGTTTGTCAATAATCCATTTGGCGATGGACAAACCAAGTCCGGTTCCTTCCGCGGCAGTCCGAGCTTTGTCGCTTTGGAAAAAGCGATCAAAGATCCTCGGAATGTCCTGTTCCGGAATGCCAATCCCGTTATCTTTTACCAAAAGGCTGATGGAAGAATGGCTTTGGCGGCAAGAAAGCCTGATCTCTCCGCCCTCATTCGTATACTTCAGGGCATTGTCCAATAGGATCACGATTAGTTGATGAATCCGTTCTTTATCACCGCAAAACTTGATAGGCACAGGGGCATCCAATCCAATCTCCTTGCCTTGATATAACGCGATATCCTCAAACTGCAGCAAAATTTCTTTTATCTGCTCATCCAATTGAAACTCCTGTTTCTTCATTTCAAGCTGATTGGAATCCGACCGCGCCAGCGTCAATAAATTCGTGACTAGCTTCGATAGCCTCCTTGATTCCTTGGATATTGTCGAAACGTCGTGAATCTTATCTTGAACGGTGGCGGTTGGGTTCCGGAACAGCAATTCCGTTTTTGCCTGAATGACCGCAAGCGGTGTCCGCAATTCGTGCGATGCATCGGAGACAAACTCCTGCTGTTTATCCCAGGCATTTTTGATCGGAATGAGGGCCCTGCCAGCAAGGAAATAACCGGAAGCAACTGCACAGATGACTCCGATGCCGCAGCCAACCAGCATGATGATTAACAGCCTTTCCAATAATTCGTGCTCCGAATTCACATTTCGAATGAATTGAACCGTTATGGTCCCAGCGTCCGATTTCACATCAAAAGCGACATACCGATAAGAGAACCCGGCTACTCTAGCATCCTGCAGCGAATTTAATGTTTTCGGCCGAATCCGCTCTACATCATTTTGAAACAGTTCAAACTCGCGGCCTTGCTCCGCAAGCAGTTCACCGTCATGCCAGAATAAGGTCATAATTCTTGGGTCTCGCTTCATAAATTTCGGGCCAGGCAGATTACGGTTGCTATCAAACTCCGCAGGCTGACCATTAAGACGCTCCACCGATTCCAACAGCGAACGGTTCACATCTTTGTACAGTTTACTTTCCGTATAAAAATAAACGATGCTCCCAAGAATGCTGATGAGCACAATAAAAACTAACGAATTTAACAGGGTGAGCCTGATATGGGTTTGCCGAAACATGGTCTGCTCCTATTCCTCGTTCAGCATATAGCCGACGCCGCGAATGGTTTTGATGTCGTTATTATAGCCGTACGGATCCAATTTTTTTCGGAGGTGGTGCATAAACACCTCGACAATGGCGATGGTTGTGTCGGAATCAAAGCCCCAAACCCGGTCGTAAATCTGCTCTTTAGTTACAATCGCACCCTTGTTTTGAATCAGATATTCCAGCAGCTCGTATTGTTTTGCTGTCAGTTTGGTTGAGTTGCCATCGATGAGAACATCACGTTCCCTTCCCAGCAATTCAATTCCACGATATTTAATCGTCTGATTGGTCGTCAAGCTCCCGCTTCTCCTTAGCAGCGCCCGGATCCGTGCCTTTAACTCGGCTGCCTGAAACGGCTTGACTAAATAATCGTCACCGCCGCTGTCCAATCCCTTTACCCGGTCCTCCAATGAATCTCTGGCGGTCAGAAACAAGACAGGAATTTTTAGGCCTTCTTTGCGAATCGTCTGCAGCACCTCAAAACCGTCAATTTCCGGAATCATCACATCAAGGACAATCGCATCATGGATATTTTGCATCGCCAAAAATAATGCATCCTCACCATTAGATGCCTGGTCAACCTCGAATTCATCGGATAATAGCTGAACGATTGATTCCAACAGGAGGAGATTGTCTTCTACCACTAGTAATCGCATATTTATGCTCCTCAAAAAAATTTTTCTACCCATCATTATATAGGAAGCAGAGCGGCTGCAACAGAAGCGGGCCCGCCGGTTTCATAGACTATTCATATCTAAGTGCTTGAATCGGGTTCAGTTTGGACGCTTTATTGGCCGGGAATACCCCAAATACCACACCGACGGCCAATGAGAACAAGAAGGCCCCCAACATTACGGATGAGGTAAACGAAACCGTTAAACTCAACGTCGATGATAAAATTTTCCCCAGACCAACCCCAGTCAGGATGCCAATCAATCCGCCGACGCCGCTTAACACCACCGCTTCAATTAAAAATTGCAGCAGGACGTCACGCCGTTTCGCGCCAATCGCTTTGCGAATACCGATTTCCTTCGTCCGCTCCGATACGGAAACGAGCATGATATTCATAATTCCAATTCCGCCGACCAGCAAGGAAATGCTGGCGATGCCTCCCAACATCATCGTCATTGTATCCGATACTGAGCTCATCGTATCCATAATATCCTGCTGATTTGTGACGCTATATGAGTCCGCCTTGTTCGGATAGAGACTGGCCATTGCCAACTTAACTTCGTTCATAACCAGGTCCATTTGTTTCTCGCTTTTTCCTTGCAGATAGACCTGGTTAATGGTCGTGCTTTTAACGAGGCGCTGCCCTGTGCTTAATGGCACAATGACCACATTGTCGCCGCTTTGCCCCATCGAACTGCCCTTGGACGCCAACACCCCGACTACTTTAAACGATGTTCCCTCAATTTGGAGATACCGGCCGACCGGGTTGTCTGTTCCAAAAAAAGTCGAAGCTGTATCAGAACCAATCACGGCAATTTTTTGCCGATACTCGTTGTCAAGGTCCGTCACGAACCGACCCGCCTTCACCTTTGTATCACGAACCGTCGAGTACGCGGTATTCGTCCCGGTTAAGGTAACCTGTGAAGTGGTTCTGTCCTTTTTCACATTCACACGGCCAGAAACGACTGGTGAAATCGCCTTAACCCCATCCAGGTCGTCAAGCTCACTGATTTTTTCCTCCGTTAACGATAAATCCGTCCCAAACGTATTGATCGTTAGCAGGTTGGTGCCGAGCTGATTGATTTGGCTGGTGACATTTTGCGCCGACCCTTGGGCAATGGACACCAGTACGATGACGGAGGAAACCCCGATGATCATCCCGAGCATTGTCAGCGCCGAGCGCAGTTTGTTTCCTTTGATGCTGCGCAGCGCCATTTTAATAGATTGCCATACTCTCAAGGAGTTCACCTCCGTTTTCAAATAGCTGTCCATCCTGAATGCTGACCATCCGTTTCGTCTGTCTGGCAATCGCCAAATCATGTGTAATTAAGACGATCGTATGGCCAAGTTCATTTAATTCCTTCATTAATTGCAATATTTCCTTGCTCGTTTTGCTATCAAGCGCCCCGGTCGGCTCATCAGCAAGGAGAATTGTCGGATTCCCTGCGATTGCCCGTGCGATTGCAACCCTTTGCTGCTGACCACCGGAAAGCTGGGTTGGCAAGTGACTAGCACGATCGTGCAGGCCGACTTTTTTCAAACTTGCCAAAGACCGTTCCCGCCGCTCTTTTGCGGAAACCCCTGCATATAACAATGGAAGCTCAACATTTTCTAGTGCCGTCAATTTTGTCAGCAAGTTAAAGTTTTGAAAAATAAACCCGATTTTCTGGTTGCGGATCATCGCCAATTGATTATCGTTCATTTTGCCAATATTCTTGCCATCAAGCAGGTATTTTCCCGATTGCGGCCGGTCGAGGCAACCAATCATATTCATCAATGTCGACTTCCCCGAACCGGAAGGGCCGATAATCGCCAAAAATTCACCTTTTTCAATTTCGATCGATACATTATTTAAGGCATGAACTGTTTCGCCGCCAAGCTTATAAGTTTTCACCAGATTACTGATTTGAATGATCGGCGTCTTCATTAGTTTCCGCTCCTTCCGCCGGATGGGCCGCCGACTCCCCTCATGCCGCCCATGTTACCCATACTAGGAGCCCCAAAACCGCCCTGCATCATACCTCTCTGATTCGTAGTGGAACTGTCTGCAGCCAACTGCGGCAATTGAATAACGTCACCCTCCGAAACTCCTTCGGTTATTTCCACATAATCCTCATTGGCAAGACCCGTTTTCACTGTTTTTTGCTCGGTGCTAGATGTTTGGCCATCTGAACTTGAACTTTGGACGATTACATATTTATCGCCATTTGCCGTATGAATACCATCAAGCGGTACATACAAAGCATCTTCCTTGCTGGCGGTTAGGATACTTGCCTCTGTGCTCATACCGACTTTTAGGTTGTCAATTTTGTCAAAGTGAATTGTTACATCAAAGGTTGATACGCCGTTGGATGAGGCCCCTTCCATTGCAACTGTCGTTACTGTTCCGGTGAACGTTTGGTCAGGTACCGCATTGACTGTTATGCTGACGGATTGTCCAATTTGAATCTTGTTGATGTCCAGTTCATCTACCTGAACGACGGTTTGCAAATCTTTATAGTTTGTTAAGTGGGCAACAACCTGTCCGGTTGTAACCCGGTCGTCTGCTGCCACGGATAGGGTTGTAATCACCCCGTCAGCAGGAGCTATGACCGGATCACTGCCATCTGTATAGGTGATGAGCTCGTCGCCTGCTTTTACTTCTTCCCCTGCTTCCACCAATACCTCGTCAATTGTCTTATTATTTTCCTCTGACTTAATATCAACGCTCGTCACCGGCTGTACCGTTCCCGACCCGCTGATTTTTACCTCCAATTTCCCTTTTTGCACCGTTGCCATACGGGCTGGTGCGGTAGCCGCTTCCGATGTGCTGGTTTTCGAGTTGTACCACTGATAGCCGACATACCCGGCAATTACAATACTTACTACTATCAAAATCCATTTTTTCATTCTGGCTTACTCCTTTTCTATCCCGGCATTCCACTACCCGGACATGCTTTATTTTTGGAATAAGCCTATTATTATCGTTGTTCCTTAACTTTTCCTTAAAGGTAAAAAGCTTTATTTTGAAGTTTGAGTGCAGTGGCATATAGACTTTTTCTACGTGACCACTTTACTCGAATCTTAACCAAAATGGGCACATTGAGCCCTTCTACGTGACCACTCTACACAAAATTCAACCTTGACGGGCACGTAGAACCCTTCTACGTGACCACTTCACTCAAATTTAAACCTAAACGGGCACGTAGAACCCTTCTATGTGACCACTTTACCCAAAATTCAACCTTGAAGGGCACGTAGAACCCTTCTACGTGACCACTTTACCCAAAATTCAACCTAAACGGGCACGTAGAATCCTTCTACGTGACCACTTTACCCAAAATTCAACCTAAACGGGCACGTAGAATCCTTCTACGTGACTACTTTACCTAAAATTCAACCTTGAAGGGCACGTAGACCCACCCAGCGCAAAAAAAGATACCGCCTGCTTCGACGGTACCTTAGTAAATTAGCTATTTAAATACCCGTTCACGCCTCGTCCGTGAAAAACATTGAACTTGTCCGGACACCGCTCATCGTAACTCTTCTGACATCATAATTCTGCCAATATCCCATTTATATAAATCGAACTTGGCTTTCCCCAGAAAAGAAATACTTTCATCTTCTGGATTTGGGAAAAATCGTAGAGTAAACACTTCTTCCCCGTCGTTTATAAAAACCTCCAAAGAAGAATGGTCCATAAAGACTTGCAGCTTGGACATAGCCGCCAAATGACAAGTTCTAATTTCCGGCTCCGACGTTTTAAAATTCCGTCTTTCCAAGCTGACTTCCTGCTTGTCCGCATCAAAGCACAACACCGCTTCATTACGAAACGAAATCGCAAAGGTCCCTTCCTTCACCTGAATCGAGTCGAGAAGCAGTTCAACAGATGCCCCGCGTACACCATCAAACTTAACGACTGGCCCATCTACCTTCGCCTTCTCAACCACAACTTGATTTTCCCTTAGCTCTTCCATCTCCACAACTGGTTTTTGAAAAATCTTTCCGTCATAAAGTCTCAATTCTCTTGGAAGTGTCAAGGCATGAACCCAATGATTCGCAATCGTCGGCTGAAACTGTTCAGCATCGTCTGTCATGCCCATCCAGCCATAAAGAATCCTTCTGCCCCTATCATCCACAAACGTTTGCGGAGCATAGAAATCAAAGCCACGGTCTAACTCAACAAAGTCACCATGCAGGGACGTTCCATTTTCGTAATTTAACTCGCCAATAAAATACCCCGATTGAAACAAATTATGATAAGAATGCCCCATAGGCTGAAGCCCTTGCGGCGATACCAGCAATACGTCCTTCCCGTCTACGTGAAACAAATCCGGGCATTCCCACATGTAACCAAACTCGCCGAGGCCATTCATACCAGAGCCAGCAATCGTGCCCACTTCCTCCCAATTGTACAAATCCTTCGAAGTAAATAGGGCGGCAACACCTTTCTCATCCAAAGTCTGTGCACCAACAACCATATACCAACGGTCAGCATGCTTCCAAACCTTCGGGTCGCGAAAATGCGCCGTATAACCTTCCGGCAGCTTGAGAACCGGCCCTTTTTTTTCAAAATGAATGCCATCCGAGGAAACAGCCAGACACTGATACGTTTCGCGAGTCCCATCGCCATTCTTTACATTCCCTGTATAGAAAAGATAAAGCTGGCCATCCGCCTCTACAGCACTTCCGGAGTAGCATCCGTTCTTTTCATACCACTCGCTTGGAGCAAGCGCGATTGGCTCTTCCTGCCAACGGACCAAGTCCTTCGAACTGTAGTGCCCCCAAAATTTTGCTCCATGTGCCGTTTCAAACGGGTTCCACTGATAAAACACATGGTAAACACCCTTATATTGAATTAACCCATTGGGATCATTTAATAAGCCGACCGGAGGCATCAGATGATAATTCAATCGGTACGGGTCGTTCTCGACCTTGTCCTTATACTTAGCGACTTGATGATAAGCCTGCTGCATAAGTAGACCTTCTTTTGCTGTCATAACCATCCTCCTTTAAAAAGAAAAGGCAAGTATCATGCTTGCCTTCTTTCGCTCGTGCTATTGTTCCATTTCCTTCTGTACCTTATCTGAAAAACCAAACATCCAAGTAAGAACGAATGCAACTCCAATTGCGACCAGGTTGACCAAAATATATTCCAGAATTTGGCCATTTAGATAAAGCAGGGTTCCCGGAATAACAGTAACGGCCATCCCAGTTGCCTTAAGGCCAAGTATCGAGGCCAAGAATCCGCCTGCGGCACCGCCGATTAACGCCATGATAAATGGTTTGCCGTATCGAAGATTTACCCCGAAAATAGCTGGTTCGGTAATGCCCAAGAAAGCTGATAACGAAGATGGCAGCGCCAGCGCCTTTAATTTTATTGATTTTGTTTTTAATCCTACCGCAAGAGCGGCACCGCCCTGAGCCGCTACCGCACAGGTAACAATGGCGTTATACGGGTTGTAATGATATTGGGCCAAAAGCTGAATTTCAAGCATGTTGAAAATATGGTGGACACCTGTAATAACGATCAACTGGTTAAGACCACCGATCAACAGGCCGCTGATGCCGAATGGCCATGACAGAACCGATGTTGCCGCCGATAAAATGCCTTGCTCGACAATATGAAAGACTGGTCCAACCACTAATAACGATAAACCAATCATCACAAGTAGTGTAAGAAACGGCGTAACGATTAAATCAAGTGCTTCCGGAACACGTTTACGAATCGAACGTTCCAATTTCGCCCCGATGATTCCGGCGATAAACGCTGGCAGAACAGAGCCTTGATAGCCGACAACCGGAATCCAGCCAAAGAATTTAAGCGGTTCGACATCACCGCCGGCAACGCCCCACGCGTTAGGCAGTGATGGGCTGACAAGCATCAAACCAAGCACCAACCCGATAATTGGTGTTCCGCCGAAGACCCGGAATGTCGACCAGGCCACAAGTGCCGGCAGGAAGATAAACGCCGTGTCGGTCAGGATTTGAGTGAATAATAGGAAGTTTTGTGATACGTCATCCGGCTTCATGCCGAATATAGCGAGGACCTGCTCCTGCATGGCGAGACCGCGAAGCCCCATAAATAGACCGGTCGCTACCAGCACCGGAATAATCGGTACAAATACATCACCAAAGGTGCGGATGGCTCGCTGAAATCTCGTGCCGCTTTTTACAGCCTCATTTTTCTGATCGGTTGCTGACTTGGTCTCCAGTCCCAACCCCGAAACTTCTTCATAAATTTTATTAACGGTACCGGTCCCAAAGATAATCTGGTATTGCCCGGAGTTAAAGAATGCACCTTTAACTTTATTAATGTTCTCAATCTGTTCCTGGTTGATTTTTTCCTTGTCATTTACCATAATCCGCAGTCTTGTGGCACAATGGGCGACGGATTGAATGTTTTCTTTGCCGCCGACTGCTTCAATCACTTGCTCTGCGATTTTGCGATTTTCAGACATTTTCTTTCCCCCCATGTATTTGTGGAATCGATTACACATTTCCTCAAAAAAAATCAATTAGTCCTAGTCTGTTGCCGATGGCTAATTATATTCAAGTGGAATCGATTTCATGTTTATTAAAAATTTGGAACGATTCGTGTGGAATCGATTCCCTAAATAACAAAAAATAAGTGTAATCGATGAATCTCACACTGTGGAATCGATTACACACTGATTATATACTAGCTCGTTCAAGAAGTCTATAATTTATTGTTCTAATTTCTTCGTGGTACATTTCTCCATCGATTTGTTCCAGTAATAACGCCGCTGCTTCACGCCCCGCATCCTCCATTGAAAAATCAATCGTTGTTAAGGATGGAGTAATGTACCTCGATAGCTCGGAAGCACCCATTCCGGCGATGGCAATATCCTCAGGTATTGAAAAGCCAAACTGCTGGATAAACTGCATCGCGCCAATGGCCAGCCGGTCGGTAACGGCTGCAACCGCTGTTGGCCGGTTATCCGAGTTTTCGATCATCGACTTCATCGATTCATAGCCGGATTCCGAGTTGAAGACGCCTTTTTGCACCCAGCTGTCTTCCACTGGTAATCCCGCTTCCTTCATTGCATCGTAGTAGCCGTTTTTCCGCAGGTACCCGACAGCCCGGTCACTTTCATCCACTCCAATAAATGCAATCCGCTTATGCCCTTTTCTAATCAGGAGCTGTACCATATCCTTTGCTGCTTGATAATCATCAAATACGACATTGGCCAGGCCTGAGATATATTGGCCGACGGTGACAAACGGGATTTTTAGCTGATAAATTTCTTCTATTAAAGACCTGTTTACATTTGTTGCGGAAAGAATGATGCCGTCAACATGGCGGCTTTTCAACAGCTTCAGGTATTCTATTTCTTTTTCGGGTTTTAGATTTGTATTGGCAAGCAGAATTTGATAGCCGCTCTTGGCCAATATTTCATCGATTCCTTTCACAAGCCTGCTGGAAGTTTCCGTGCTGATTTTCGGCAGGATGACCCCGATGACCTTTGTCTTTTTTGTCCTAAGCGACTTGGCATTTTCACTCGGTATATAGCCGGTCTCTTCAATCACCTTTAATACTCTTCTTTTGGCTTCCTCACTAACGTAACCCGAATTATTTAATACTCTGGATACCGTCGTCCGCGAGACACTGGCCCGTTCGGCAATTTCCTTAATCGTAAGCATGAATCCCCCCCCTTTTACAGCGAAATGTTCTATCATTATTTTACACAAATAATGTCAAAAGGAAATGCTTCTTGGATTTTTTGAAAAATAAAGACCCTTCCGCGCCGCGAAAGAGTCCCTTAAGCACTTACTGTAAATGTGGTCTTGCCTTTTTAATGAGAACAAGTGAGACAAGAAAGATGATGGCCAAATAGCCTTCAATGACCCACATATTTGTGAAGTATCCTGTTTGCGCAAATACCAATGGAAAATCAATGGCCGCATGAATTAACAGAGCGTAAATCACATAAGAAAATTTCTTTTTCACCACACCGATTAATACCCATAAACTGAAGGCAATTTGCAGGAATGCCGCAAAGAATCGTTCCACAGCACTCAATAAATAAAATGATATCCCCTTGTTTAAGATTGTATCCTTAATCGCTGCTACCTGATCGGCGGGTATTTGAGCCCCCAATGTCGACTCAAATGTGCCCGAATTGATCAAGACCGCATACGCAATATTTGTACCCATCATCAACAGCATCAGGAGAACTGCTTCGATGCCGCCCCAGCCGATTCCAAAAGAGATTCCGCCTTTGTAGTCATGGTACTTTTTCAATAGCCAAGCGAATAACAAAAATCGGCCAATTTCTTCAAATGTTCCTGCAGCCAACCCTCCGTATAATCCCCAGAGTACAGGATGATCGGCGTAGTTTGGAAAGGCTGTGATAACACCGAGGTGCAACACTTTTTCCAACACCTGTGTAATCACAACAAATCCAATTGCACCTATGATGACCGGCTTTGCCGCAACCCCTGTTCTTTTTCGATAAAACAAAATCAACCCCGCAAATAAAGCAAATGAAAACACAATCGGAAATACCATTGAAATAATTGTTCCAGTACTGACCATACTCTTTCTCCCCCTTAATTTTACCCTTTGTTTTAATTATTATCATTCTCAAGAATGATAATATTATAATTATTGATATTCGTCAATACATTTTTAATAATTTTTTTTAACAAAAATTACACCCTTGTCTCTGAATAAGGATACCGGTTTCTTAGCAAACTACTTGGTAAAAAAGAGATGATGATACGATGTTGCCTATTGCAATCAGGATTGCTTTTTTTGTTGGTTCTTGGCTTTCGGTTTTTTTCCTTCCTAATAAAAAGAAGTTGTTCGTTAAGTATCTTCCTGTTTCTTTGTTTTCCGCTCTAACGGTGATGTGCGAGATTTTCTTCTTTACGACACATCGATTGTGGAAGGTAAAAGGCGGTCAAAAAAATATGACCCATACTGCGTTCCTTTTGCTATTTGGGCCTTACCTTGTGATGAATATATGGGTTTTTTATTTATCAAAAGGGAAATTTCTTTTATATGCATTTATCAATATCGCAGCGGATTTGATTTATGCCTTTCCGGTCATCGCTTTATTTAAGAAATTCAATGTGTTTCACATTAAAGTGAAATCAAGTTATTTTTTCCTGTTACTTTTAGCAGATGCATGTTTAAATTTCGGCTTCCAAAAGGCCTTTGAAAAAATATACCCACAACCTGATATGGACTTGCCAAAAGGAAGGTGAGTCCTATTTTAAAAAGCAAAAAACAAGACTTGATCCACGCCAAGTCTTGTTTTTTTAATTATGAGGCAAGAGAACCGCCCTCTTGCCTTGGAATTTTCCCATCCATTTAAGCAATGTTGGAAACAAATACGCAATCATGAAAAATCACTGCATAGAATAGTAGCATTCTTTTATTTACCTGAATCTTTTGTCCTATTCCATGCCTCTTTCTGTTTCCATTTGATTTCGAGAAGGGAGCTTATTAGATGAGGAAAATTTGGTTATTGGGGTTTGGTTTTTTCAGTATCAGTATTGGCTGGTCCTTATACAACGGTTTTGTTCCCTTCTTTTTGAATGATTATCTCGAAAGCACGGCGTTGATAGGGTTTCTGATGACGATTGATAATTATTTCGCCTTATTTCTGCAGCCTTATATCGGGCACCGCAGCGACCGTACCGAAACACGCTTTGGCCGGCGCATGCCTTATCTGCTGATTGGGATCCCGTTGGCTGCTTCATTTATCGCACTTATTCCCTTTCATACCAGCCTAATCACGCTTATTATTTTTATGGTCGGAATGAATTTGTCAATGGCGGTTTTCCGTTCCCCTACCATCGCCTTAATGCCCGATATTACACCTGAGCCGATGCGAACCAAGGCGAACGGGGTGATAAACTTTATGGGCGGACTGGGTGCCATCTTGGCGTTTAGTGCAGGTGCCTATCTATTTAATATTGATGAATCGCTTCCGTTTTTGTTGGTTGCAGCCATTTTTCTTGTGGCTTTAATGGTTATTTTTAAAAATATTAAAGAAAACCGCGATGCGCTCCCACAAACTTTTTCCACTACCGAAAAACTCGACTATAAAAAGGAATTGAACACAGCAACTATTTTCCTATTGGCTGCCATCTTCTTTTGGTTCGTCGCCATCCAAGGAATGGAGGCGTTGTTTACATTATATGGGGTGAAAGAACTCGGCATGTCCAAAAGCGCCTCTGCCTTTTCTTTGGCATTTTTTTCACTAAGCTTTGTTCTGTCCTCGATTCCAAGCGGGCTGCTAGGGGCAAAATACGGCGAGAAAAAAGTGATTCTGTTGGGAATTTGCGGCCTTGTTTTAGTGTTTTTCCTACTTAATTGGGTGAAATCCGTTATTGTGTTACGGTTTTTTCTTGTGGTTGGCGGCATGTTTTGGGCCTGCATCAATATCAATGCCTACCCGTTTATAGTAGCTGCCGGAAGTGAAAACAGGATTGGAACGCGGACTGGGTTGTACTATTTGGTTTCCTCGCTGGCTGCGATTGTTTCACCGCCTGTTTTGGGGTTGTTCATTGACCTTTGGGGATTTGGAATCTTATTTTTTGCAGCAGCAGTAAGTATGCTGTTTGCATTAAGTTGTATTCTTAAAGTAAAAACTCCGGCTGCTTCTGAGGGATAACTTTTTTCCGTTCGGATTATAAGTGTCATACCAACGAATATTATCAACTATTAGGAGCAGGTGTTAATTTTCTCACTTCATCATTGCGGCTTTATTGATACAATGACAGGGTATCCTTAAAAATAATGATGAAATGGGGTTTTTGCTTGAATTTCCCACAATTGAAAATAGGTCACATGTTACCCAAATTTCCTATCATGCAAGGCGGCATGGGAGTAGGAATTTCTTTAAGCGGGCTGGCATCCGCAGTTGCCAACGCCGGCGGAATCGGAATCATCTCAGGAACCGGAATTACAGTTGACGAGATGAGAACTCATATTCGGAAGGCCAGAAAAAGCATAGAAGGTGCAGGCTATATCGGGGTTAATGTTCTCTTTGCCATGAGTGACTTTGCTGAAAAAATGAAGGCAGCCATTGAAGAAAAAGTTGATTTCATTATCTCAGGGGCGGGAATTTCAAGGGACATGTATGCTTGGGGCAAAGAAGCCGGCATACCTGTCATCTCTATTGTGTCCACGGCAAGGCTGGCGAAAATGTCGGAGCGTCTTGGGGCATCCGCCGTTGTCGTCGAAGGCCATGAAGCCGGCGGACACCTTGGAACGGATCGGCCCTTATTCGATATTTTACCGGAGGTAGTCGAAGCAGTGAAGATTCCCGTAATTGCTGCCGGCGGGATCATGACCGGAGAAGATCTGGCCCGTGCCCTGAAGATGGGAGCGTCCGGCGTGCAAATGGGGACACGATTCGTTGCCAGCGAGGAATGCGATGCGCCGTTATCCTTTAAAGAAAAATATGTTCATGCCCGTCAGGAAGACATAGTTATGGTAAAAACGACGGTTGGGCTTCAGGGCCGTGCGATCAAAAACCATTTTACCGACCTGATTTTGGATGAAAAAAAGGTGAGAATAAAGAAGTGCATCGATTGCCTGAAAAATTGCTCTTATCGGTTTTGCACGATGGATTCTCTGGTTACCTCAATGAATGGAGATTGTGAAAACGGCCTTGTTTTTGCAGGAGCACGTGTCCATGAAATTAACGAAATCCTCCCGGTTAAAACGATCATCAACAACATCATGAGGGAATATGAAACTTGCATTTAATGATAGAAGGTACCGACTTTAGAGCATATTAGTGCTTATAAGTCAGGTGCCTTTTTTACTTATTAAATTGGACCCATATATATAACGAATATTTCTGCTATAAAATAATAGATTTATACTAAAACAAAAGGGGTGTTGCTCATGAAAATAACCCGGCTTGGTCATGCCATGTATCTGTTTCAAAGCAATGAAGGCAAAAACTATTTAATCGATCCCTTTTTTGATTTAAATCCTGGTTTCCCGCCACATTTGGATACGGCTGATTTCTATCAAACTATTGACTGTGTGTTTTTAACCCATGGACATTTCGACCATACAAGCGGACTTTCCAAGCTCGTCGTTCATAAACCGGACGTCCTGATTGTGGCCCAGTATGAATTGGCATTAATCCTACTTCAAAAAGGCATGAAAAACGTGCTTCCGATTAATACTGGTGGCTCTGTTTCGCTCAGTGACGCTACGGTGACAATGGTACAGGCAAAACACACCTCTTCTTATGGGGAAACCGAAGGACCTCCTGTTTATGCCGGTGAGGCTGCAGGCTATATTTTTGATTTCCATAATGATTACACCGTTTATCATTCAGGCGATACCGCATTGATGTCAGATATGAAGCTGATTCAAGACGTTTATGAGCCTGAAATCGCCATCCTTTCCGCATCAGGGCATTTTACGATGGGCCCGAGGGAAGCTGCATATGCCGTTAAACATTTATTAAAGGTAAGATATGTCATCCCGAGCCACACCTTTCCATCAAACGAAACCGCCACTTCGCCCGAATCCCTGACCCTGCTGCTGCAGACCTTTCCTGTCATTGTGAATATGATTGATAAAGACAAAGAGTTTAAAGAACTATTAAATGACTATCCAAATACAAATGTCGTCACACTTGGCTATGGCGAACAAAGAGAATTTGACAAGCGCTTGTGAATGAGGAAATCCCCTAAAATAAACTAAGTACTAAGAAACAGAGGACGATTTTGTGCTTCAAAAGCACAGAGTTGTCCCCTGTTTCTTTTTTGCTAAAAGTAAAATAAATTACTTTTCAGAGTAATAATAAATTGCTTTTTAGAGTAAAATAAATTACCATATAAATCAAAGGGGTGGAAATTTTGGAAAATTTAAGATTAAATGTATCTTTGCTGCGCAGAAGGGTACCGAACCTGACTAGTGCGGCAAAATCGGTTGGCTTGCGTCCGGCTACCGTTTCCAATTTATGTACCGGGAAAATCCCGATCGGACGCGCGGAGGTTCGCACCTTGGTTACGCTGGCATCTTTGGCCCAATGCAGTTTGGATGAATTGATATTACGAGGGGAGTCGGTGGAAATGATTGAAACCAAAATAAAAACGTTGGATTTGTTTGCGCCAATCGCCAAAGGCGGGACAGTCGGATTGGTGGCACGGCCTGGAATGGGACAGCTTGTCGTTCTTGGCGAGTTATATTACCGGCTTAAGAAAGAAGGTTACTCTATTATTTTGCTGCAGCCGGAAGGGAATCATCCGGAAATCAATGACATTACCGAACATGTCGATGTGGTTGTCGATTCGATTGAAAAAGCTTATGAACAAACACTTGCCTTAGGAAAAAATACCGATGTTATTTTTACCGCAGATCGCTCTCATGTACTTACTGGGGAAATATTTCAACTCCAAGATAAGCTTCACGATGCTGACATCCAATCTGTAACAACATTTCTCCTCGATTTAAAAGGGGCGGCTGTTGATGAAGACCTTCCTTATGGTCCACTGGAAACAGTATTTCAATTTGATATGGATCTCGCTGCGCGCCATAAATTCCCTGCTGTCAACCCGATTTACTCTACATCTTCGGTATTAGAGGGAGCACACCTGGACCAAAATCATCTATTCATTCAACAACGTGCCCAAAAACTGCTGCGCCGCTATCGAGAGCTGCGTTCTTTGGTCACTGTCAGGGGGCTGGATGGAATTCCTTCCGCTGAACTGGAGACCTATAACCGTGGTGAACGGTTAGAGGCCTATCTGACCCAGCCATTCTATGTCGCAGAAGAGTACACCGGACTAAAGGGTGAATCTGTTGACCTTAAAGACACGCTAAATGATGTCCGAAAAATCCTTGACGGCGGAACAGATGCCGAAGAATTAAAGTTCCTCACATTTATTGGAAAACTATAAAAAGAGCCTAAAAGGGTACTGGCGGATAATCGCAGTACCTTTTTCAATTGAGAATATATATATTAATTGAAAATCAATGCTCTTCTATCAAAATTAATTTTTTATTGTAAAAAAGCTGCCTGCGGCCAACGCTGGCTCATCTAAATGATAGCGTTTACATTATTATACAGAAAGTCACTGGAAAATTTTAAGGTTATAATTCTTGACAATATGGTTAAATATATATAATAATATGTATTGTATTAGAATTATTTTAAATAACTAATTATTAAAACCAAATAATTAGTTGTTATATAAACATAATTTAGGAGGAAGATTTAACATGTCTTTAATCGGAAAAGAAGTACAACCATTCTTAGCGCAAGCTTACCAAAACGGTGATTTCAAATCAGTAAGTGAAGAAACTTTCAAAGGTCAATGGAACGTTCTTTGCTTCTATCCAGCAGACTTTACATTCGTTTGCCCTACTGAGCTTGAAGACCTGCAAAACCAATATGCAACTCTAAAAGAGCTTGGCGTAGAAGTTTATTCTTGTTCAACTGATACTCATTTTACACATAAAGCATGGCATGATCACTCACCTGCCATCAGCAAAATTGAATACACAATGATTGGCGACCCTTCACACAAAATTTCTACTTTATTCGATGTTTTAGATGACGAAGGTCTTGCTCAACGCGCCACTTTCATCATTGATCCAGACGGCGTTGTACAAGCTATGGAAATCAACGCAGACGGCATCGGCCGTGACGCAAGCACACTTGTTAACAAAATCAAAGCAGCACAATATGTTCGCAACAATCCAGGCGAAGTTTGCCCGGCTAAATGGCAAGAAGGCGGCGAAACACTTAAGCCAAGCCTTGACCTTGTAGGCAAAATTTAAGGAGCAGGATAAAAATGGTATTAGATGCAGATATAAAAGCACAATTAGCTCAGTATCTTCAGCTAATGGAAGGCGACGTGCTTCTGAAAGTCAGTGCAGGATCTGACAAGGTGTCAGAGGACATGCTTGCTCTCGTTGATGAGCTAACAGCAATGTCGTCTAAAATTAAAGCAGAAAAAACAACATTGGAAAGAACACCAAGTTTTAGTGTCAACCGACCTGGCGAGGAAAACGGCGTTACTTTTGCCGGCGTCCCGCTTGGTCATGAATTTACTTCATTAGTGTTGGCGCTTTTACAGGTGAGCGGCAGAGCTCCTAAGGTTGATCAAAAGGTCATTGACCAAGTGAAAAACCTCAAGGGCGAGTTTCACTTTGAAACGTATGTCAGCTTAACTTGTCATAACTGCCCCGATGTTGTCCAGGCACTAAACGTGATGAGTGTTCTCAATCCTGGCATTACACATACCATGATTGACGGTGCGGCGTATAAAGCAGAAGTCGAAAGCAAGAATATCATGGCTGTGCCAACCGTATTCCTTAACGGGGAATCTTTCGGCGGCGGCCGGATGTCGCTCGAAGAAATTCTTGCCAAGATGGGCAGCACGGCTGATGCATCAGAGTTTGATGGTAAAGATCCGTTTGATGTACTGGTTGTCGGCGGCGGCCCTGCGGGTGCAAGTGCAGCAGTATATGCAGCACGTAAAGGCATTCGTACCGGTATTGTTGCCGAGCGCTTTGGCGGACAGATCATGGATACTCTTGGCATCGAGAACTTCATCGGTACAAAATATACCGAAGGCCCTAAGCTTGCAGCCAGTCTTGAAGAGCATGTAAAAGAATACAACGTCGATATCATGAATTTACAGCGCGCCAAGCGTATAGAAAAGAACGACTACATCGAGGTTGAACTGGAGAACGGCGCTGTTCTGAAAAGTAAAACCGTGATCCTGTCAACTGGTGCCCGCTGGCGTAATGTAAACGTTCCTGGCGAAGCGGAGTTCAAGAACAAAGGCGTGGCTTACTGCCCTCACTGTGATGGTCCGTTATTTGAAGGAAAAGACGTTGCTGTTATTGGCGGCGGAAATTCCGGGATTGAAGCGGCCATTGACCTTGCAGGTATCGTAAAACATGTAACAGTAATTGAGTTTGCTCCGGAACTGAAGGCAGACTCTGTACTCCAGGATCGACTATACAGTCTTCCAAACGTAACAGTAATCAAGAACGCGCAAACAAAGGAAATTACCGGTACTGACAAAGTGAACGGTCTTACCTATATTGATCGTGGAACTGGCAAAGAACATCACGTTGAATTGCAAGGTGTGTTTGTTCAAATTGGCCTTGTGCCAAATACCGATTGGCTCGATGACACATTCGAGAAAACCCGCATGGGCGAACTTGTTGTCGACAAGCATGGCGCAACCAGCGTCCCAGGTGTATTTGCAGCAGGTGACTGTACTGACAGTGCCTATAAGCAAATTATCATCTCAATGGGATCTGGTGCGACCGCATCACTTGGTGCATTCGATTATATCATCCGAAACGATTGGTCGAACGTTGATTCAGCTAGTAAGCATAAGGAAGCCGTTCATCAATAAATCGTAAAAGGGAATTGGACTCGTCCAATTCCCTTTTTATATTGAAGCCCTACAGCACCTTCCCTATTACTATCTGGAAAATCAGTCCGACTGTGACGACCCTTAGGATTGGCCTCACAAATTTCGGCTGCAGTTTTTCGGCGATGCGGACGCCGATTTGCGCTCCTGTCAGGGAGCCGAGCAGCAAAGCCAGCGTCAGCGGCCAGATGATTTTTCCGGTAGCGATGTAGGTAATGGCGGCGCCAAAGCAGCTTGAAAAAGTGGCTAGACGGACCAATCCAACTGCCTTGATATAGGCGATATTCAGAAAACCGAATAAATACAACATTAATGTCCCCTGCCCTGGACCAAACAGGCCGTCATACATCCCGATGCCATAAAGACCGGGCACACTGATTTTGTTTGGCTTCAATGGCTCCTGCCCAGTAAAATTCCCCTTCTTATGAAACGATGTGATGAAAGCAAAGAATAATAAAATAATAGCGATGATAGACATATTTTCTGCAGATATTTTTGAAGCAATAAAACCGCCGCTTGCCCCGCCGCCAAGGCTGACAGGGATGATCCACCATGCTTCCTTTAGCGAGATTTCCTTCCTTCTATAAAGATGATAGAAGCTGGAAAATGAACTGATTGTATTTGATACTTTATTCGCACCAATAGCGGAGTGAACCGGAAAACCTAGAATCAGCATTGCCGGGAGACTTATTAGTCCGCCTCCTCCTGCAAGTGTTCCGAGCGTTGTCGCACAAATCCCAATAATAAAAAGAGTAATATATTCCATGTTTTGCACCCCCTTGTTCCTTCTTTTACAGTATATTCCTTTACTAATGATAAATAAATTTCGCCCTTTTTATGAAAAACGATAAGGAAATCTTATCAAAAAACCTGCTGTAGCTTTATGAATAATTAAAATATACTTAATGGACTTTAGTAAATTTTATATACTGGAACTTCCCAGTTTCCCAGGCATATAGTGTTCTAGATAAACCGCCCAAGGAGGAACTTACATGAGAGACTATCCGATGTATCCATACTATGGCAAAGAAACAAAATGCGACGAACAGCTGTTATCGTTTCCGCCCCAGCATCAGGATCAACAGCCTGGATTAGAATACTTAATGAATCCTAGGCCTATTTCGGATAATCCAAATTATAAAGGGAGTGGGAAGCTGCAGGGCAAAGTTGCCATTATAACAGGCGGCGATAGCGGGATTGGCCGCGCGGTTGCCTACGCCTTTGCCAAGGAAGGAGCAGATATCGCTATTGCCTATTTGTATGAGGAACTGGATGCCGAGGAGACTAAGGCAAGAGTGGAGGAAATCGGCAGCCGCTGCTTGGCCATACCTGCTGACCTGCGCTTTAAGGAAAATTGCCAGAAGGTGATTGATCAAACGGTACAGACATTTGGAAAACTGGATATTCTCGTCAATAATTGTGCGGTGCAGTACCCACAGGACCGGTTGACCGATATTTCAGAACAGCAGTTGATTCATACCTTTGCGACAAATATTTTTTCATATTTCTTTATGACACAGGCGGCCATGCCCCACTTAGAAGCGGGAAGTTCGATTATAAATACCTCCTCCATTACCGCCTATCGTGGCCAAAAAACGTTAATCGATTACTCAGCGACCAAAGGTGCCATCGTTTCCTTTACGCGTTCATTATCTCAATCAATCGTTGAACAGGGCATCCGCGTCAACGCAGTAGCCCCGGGACCCATTTGGACTCCGCTCATTCCAGCATCCTTTTCCGCCGAGAGTGTCACAACCTTTGGTACCAACGTACCGATGAAACGAGCCGGCCAGCCCTTCGAACTCGCCCCCGCCTACGTCTACCTCGCCAGCGACGACTCCAGATACGTCACCGGCCAAAACCTCCACGTCAACGGCGGCGGCTTTATCACCTCGTAGCAGAAACGGGACAGCTAGGGTGCGCGCAAATGAGCTCGGGACGAATCAATAAAAAAACGGTGTCCACCACTGGCGGACAAATGTCCACGCATGGTGCCTGACACCATTTCTCACTTTAACACTTTTCTTAATTTAGGTTTTTGTCCTGTTGTTATATTTGAATTTTGAATTGTTGTTCCTTTGTACCGTCTCTTGTAAATGCACGTTCAATGTATTGGGTTTCGGTATTGGTCATTAACAAGATAGTTGAGCTTCTTGTTCCGTATCCGTAGTGTTCACTGCTGATAAATAGTGGTGACAGCATTCGCTCCATCTCCAATGAAACCCCCGTTTTCGGGAGCTGTTCATCTGGAGCAGGGTCAGATGTTTGAAGTAGCGTGAATAGCTCGTCTAACAAACCTTCCTGATTGCCATTCATGAGTTTCGATAATCGTTCCTTGCCTTTAATCACCTTTGGCCAGTCAGTATTTAATAAATGATTGCTGACACCATATATCCCCGGTTCAAGTTTTTGAAGCTCCCCTCCAATATTGGAGAAATAGTAGAGTTCATCTAAGTCCCCCGCCAGCAGATTATAGCCCGGGTACTGCTCCTTGTTTTCCATCAGCTTCCCTATATACTCTTTCGTATTTCCTTCATATAGAAGCGCATTTGCCACTAATTCGCCTCGGGAACGCTTTCCGTCGGCCACCTCCTGTGGATTACGATAATTCGTTAGGGCGGCAAATCGGCCATTGCGAGTGATTCCCATCCACGTGCCCATTTTTTCAAGATCACGCCCGGCAAGTATATCAGGATGGTCTTCCCAGTAATGGGCCGGAGCCGTCGGCCTTTTGTAAAACTCATCTCGGTTCGCTGCCACAATCAATTTATAATCAGGATGTACCTTATAAGCAAACAGAATTAAACACATCGCCATCACAGCCTTTTGAAAAATTTACCTTCTTATATTTTATCCCGCCAGCTCTATGAATTACTATGATAATGCTCAGACTAATCAAACGTTTAAGTAGTTTACGTTTAGGTTCAATCAAACGTTTGATTAGTCTAGTCTATTAAAAAAAGCGAAGGAAACCTCCTCTCCAGAGATTCACTTCGCTTTTCCCCTTATTCTGCTAATGGCAATTTAATCTCTACCAGGGTTCCTTCGTTTTCTTTACTGTGATAGGTGATACTGCCTTGGTGCTGCTTGATAATTTTATGGCAAATCATGATGCCGAGTCCTGTTCCCTTTTCTTTTAAACTGTAAAACGGCTCTCCCAAACGCGGCAACAGCTCTTCCGGGATGCCGCAGCCATGGTCCCGGACAGACACAACGCACTCTCCCGGAGCGCCATTTCGAAGCTGGACATCGATTTCCCCACCTTCAGGCATTGCCTCCATGGCATTTTTGAAAATATTCAAGAACACTTGTCTCAACTGATTTTTTTCGCATGTTATAAAAAATGGAGACTTTTCCGAAACCATTTGAAACTGTATCCCGTTCAGCAACGCTTGCGGGGACAACAGCTCTATTGTATTTTCAATCAACTCCCGCAAATCAGCACCGACCAGTTTGACAGCCTGCGGTTTGCCCAACGTGAGCATTTCGCCCGTAATGGTTTCAATCCGATTCAACTCCCCCAGGAGCAATTCACTAAACTCAAAATTGCTATTGGTTGACTTGTAAAGCTGAATAAATCCTTTAATCGTTGTCAACGGATTACGGATTTCGTGGGCAATCCCCGCCGCCAGTTCACCGACGATTGATAGTTTTTCAGATTGTAAAAGTATTTCCTCTGATTTTTTCCGTTCTGAAATATCGCGGCTAATTATGACGATATGCTCTACAGCGTGATTTTCCCCCTCAACAGGCACACAACGGGACTCAAATTCAATCCAGCGGCCACCCTTTTGCAGGAAACGAAATTCCATCGATTGTGATTCTTTCGATTGGAACATGCCCTGAATGGTATTTTTGAACGTCCCGATATCGTCAGGGTGAATAAACTTGCATAAATCCGCACCCTCTAATTCGGATAGGTCGTACCCCAAAACAAGCTGGTGTGAAGGGGAAAAGTAGCTGATGGAATGTTGCTTATCCATTACCTTAATCAGGTCGGAAGTATTTTCAGCAATTAGGCGATACTTAGATTCGCTCTCTTCCACCATTTTATACGTTTCTAGCAGTCTATCATTCAATCGATACAGCTTTAGATATGACTCGATTAGTAAAACTCCAAGGACAACTGCCAACATAACAAACAGTATGTATTGTAAATGAAACAGCGGCTTGTCTGGAAAAACCTTAAAAATGATTGGAACATCAATGACGTAGACAACTAAATAAATCAAAAATAAGGCCACAGTTTTTTTTACAGCATTGAGCCTGGTTGTCAAAAAATGTACGACCAAAAAACCTGCAATGATGACAAACCAGCCGATTACAGGTGTTAACCAGTGACCGCCCGCTAAAAGTCGTGCGGCCATTGAAAAAGCAGCTGTAATAAGGCCGCCCACCGGGCCTAAATAAGCAAAACTGAGAATGACTGCAGCGTAGCGCAAATCGTACACATACCCTTCACGTTCGAAGGATAACGCTACAAGGACGGCAGTGATGATTCCCGCATAGATTCCTCCAATTATCCGATAGTGTTTAATCGGCTTAAAAGTAATGAAGGATCGGAGTACTAACGGTGTACTGGCAAATAAGGAAAAAAGCGAGAGGTTAACAACATAATCCAGCAGATTCAACGGACCCCACATCCATTATCTAGTATATTTTCTATCATATATCAGATAATCTTTTATTGGAATACATTCCTTTATCTAACATTTAAGTTTATTTGCGGAATCTCAATGATAAATGTACTGCCTTTTCCAAGAACGCTTTCCACGCTGATCGTTTAGTAGAGTTTGGTGAAAACTTGGTGAAAGGCTTTATTTTTTTAAAAAGAAAAAACCCTGCCGTGAGTACGGCAGAGTTTGAAAATATCGATGGTTATTTGCGGGTTTCGACGGTTTGTTTGCTCTTTTATCGATTTATTTGCGGACGTCGCTGTTTTTTTGCGATATTACGTATTTTCTTTGCGCCTACCGTGCCAACAGGCTAAGAACCGTATCCAAAACGACATTTACCCCTTTTCCGCAGTCCTCCCAGGACGTGAGTTCTTCCTCGCAGTGGCTTTTTCCATTCACACTTGGAACGAACAGCATCGCGGTTGGAACATAGTTAGCGATGAACTGGGCGTCATGACCGGCTCCGCTGACCATTCGTTTATGGGAATATCCCAGCGTCTGTGCGGAATGTTCCAGTAGATTGCACAGATCCGGCTCGAACCAGACCGTATCACGATCCCACAATTTAGTTACCTTGATCTCACAGCCTTCGTTTTCGGTAAAGTTCTGCAACCCTTGAACGAAGTCCTTGAAGGTGTTGACGATTTCCATGTCTTTGTGGCGTGCCTCAAGTGTAAAGACGAATTTATTAGGAATGACTGTATGAATACTTGGATACACATTGACCCTGCCGATGGTGAAAACTAGCTCCGGATCAAGGTTACTGAGGTGATTGCGGATTTCGTTGATGAGATTGTTTGCGGCAAATAGGGCATCCTTGCGCATTGTCATTGGGGTCGTCCCGGCATGATCGGATTCGCCCGTGACTTCAATTTCAAAGCAGGCCATGCCGACCACACATTCAACCACTCCAATGGTCAGCTTTTCCGATTCGAGGATCGGTCCTTGCTCGATGTGTAGTTCGAGGAAAGCTGATGCTTCCTTGATGCGGTTATCTGAACTTCCTTCGTAGCCGATTGCCTTAAGTGCTTCACCGAAGGTTATTCCAGAATCATCCTTCTTTTGTAGCATGGCCGCTCTATCGAATTTCCCTGAGAGGACGCCGGAGGCCATCATTGAAGGCTCAAACCTTGCCCCTTCTTCATTGGTAAAATTCACAACGGTAATCGGATATTTCGGCTTGATGTTTTGGTCGACAAGCGTTCTTACGACTTCCAACCCGGTTACGACACCGAGAACGCCATCGAAGCGGCCGCCTTTTTTTACCGAATCCAGATGGGAACCAATTAAAATCGGCGGTTTATTCTCCGTGCCTTCCAGGGTGGCGTACATGCAGCCCATATCATCGACCGTGACCGTCATCCCTAACTCCTCACAGCAGGAGCGGAAATAATCGCGCACCCGACGGTCCTCATCTGATAACGATAGCCGGGTGACGCCATTGTTTTCCGTGCGGCCAAAGTCGGCGATTCGCTCCAACTCCTGCTTCAGTCGTTCCCCGTTAATCTCGATCTTTTGCTTTTGCATGTTTTAAACCTCCTTTGTTTGTTAGCGTTTTCAACGCAAATAACTATAATGCCCTTTTAAAAATATTCAGTTAATCTTAATTATATCTCCCATGTAGAAGATGTCATTAGACAAAACATCATAAAATTCATAGAAATTGTTTTATAGTTTGTATGATTAGCGCTGTTAAGGATTGAAAAATTTATTACGTGACCGGCTTGCCAGTATTTTAGCTTTCGGACATGTAGACCCTCTCTACGTGACCAATTCATTTATTTTTTCATGCTATTGGGCACGTAGGGCCTCTCTACGTGACCAACTCATCTATTTTTTCATGCTTTCGGGCACGTAGGGCCTCTCTACGTGACCAACTCATCTATTTTTTCATGCTTTCGGGCACGTAGAACCTCTCTACGTGACCAATTCATTTATTTTTTCATGCTTCCGGTAACGTAGGACCTCCCTACGAGTCAAGTCCATTCTTTTGTGTAAAAGTGTCAATAATGTTTTTCAACCAATTAATAAATTTATTAATAAATGGTGTT
>NZ_LMTJ01000010.1:90675-118723 GCF_001510715.1 Bacillus sp. FJAT-29814 | reverse complement strand
ATTTTCTTGGTCGAAAAAAACATTTTAACACGGATCATGATTGATGACCTTTCTTTTTACACAATTATATAGACTTAATCTCCCTACGTGACCAGTTCATCTATTTTTTCATGCTTTCGGGCACGTAGAACCTCTCTACGTGACCAATTCATCTATTTTTTCATGCTTTCGGGCACGTAGGACCTCCCTACGTGACCAGTTCATCTATTTTTTCATACTTTCGGGCACGTAGAACCTCTCTACGTGACCAATTCATCTATTTTTTCATGCTTTCGGTCACGTAGAACCTCCCTACGTGACCGATTCATCTATTTTTTCATACTTTCGGGAACGTAGCACCTGACGCACGACCCACTCACCTGCGGTTATGGGAACCATAGTCTAGAGGATTTGTTCCGTAATGCACTAAGAGCCCCAAGCAGCTGCTTGGAGCTCTTTTTCAACAAAAGCTAAGCTTCAACGATGTCGGGCTGATCATAAACGTCGGTTTCAAGTTCGCCTGTGGCTTTGCTAGTGAGGACGCCCGCTGTCATTGCGCCGCTGACGTTTAAGGCGGTTCGGCCCATGTCAATCAACGGTTCGACGGAGATGAGCAAGCCGACGATGGCGATTGGCAAATTCATCACCGACAGGACGATGAGAGCTGCGAAGGTTGCACCGCCGCCAACACCCGCGACACCGAATGAACCGATGGTCACCACAAGAATTAGCGTCAGAATAAATGATAGACTGGTAGGGTCAACTCCCGCTGCCGGTGCGACCATGACGGCAAGCATCGCCGGATAAATCCCGGCACAACCGTTCTGGCCAATCGTCAGGCCAAATGATCCGGCGAAATTGGCAATCCCCTCCGACACACCCAAATCCTTCGTCTGAGTTTTTATCGTCATAGGCAGCGTTCCGGCGCTGGTACGCGACGTAAATGCGAAGGTCAAAGTCGGCAATGATTTTTTTACATAATTGAACGGATTGAGTTTTGCCGCCATTAACAAGAGCATATGAACGATAAACATGATGGCAAGCGCGACATAGGAAGCAATCACAAAAGTCCCTAGGTTCACGATTGCATCATAATCGCTCGTTGCCGCCACTCTCGTAATAATCGCGAGAATTCCGTAAGGTGTCAGCCTTAGGATTAAGGTAACGACCCGCATGACGACTGCATACACCGTGTTGATGATTTTGGCAAAGAACTCGGCATGCTCTGGTTCTTTACGCTTTACCCCGAGGTAGGCCATTCCGATCATGGCAGCGAAAATGACAACCGCAATGGTTGAAGTCGGCCGGGCGCCAGTTAAATCCTGAAACGGATTACTTGGAATGAAGTCAATGATTTGTTGTGACAAGGTCAAGTTTTCCACTTGTGGAACTCGTTCCTCAAGTGCGGCATTCCTCGCCTTTTCCGCATCTCCTTCTGTTAACTGAACACCATCAAGGTTAAAACTAAGGGCAGAACCAATTCCGATGGCTGCCGCAATAGCGGTGGTGCCAAGCAGAATACCAATGACAAGGAAACTAATTTTGCCAATATTTTTTGTTAATTTTAATTTCGTAAACGCCCCGACAATGGAGACAAAAATGAGCGGCATGACTACCATCTGTAGCAGCTTAACATACCCGTTGCCGACGATATTAAACCATTCAATCGAGCGCGCTGTTATTTCGGATTCAGTTCCGTAAATATAATGAAGAATAATACCAAAAATAATACCTAATCCTAATCCCGCAAATACGCGCTTGGAAAACGAAACATGCTTCTTTTGCATCATGAACAGGCCATACATCAGCAGTAGTAGGACGGCAATGTTAACGATGATCAGAACAGTATTCATCTTCTTCCTTCCCTTCCTAATAGTAGGAAACGTAGAGCTAACCCCAAATATCCCAATGCGCTAAGTCGGAATTCCAATTTCACTTTCGTGGTTACTTCATCAAACGTTTGATATTTCATACATATGTATAATGGAAATTTAAAATACCATTCCGCCCGCCCCAAACAATAAAATTTACAAAAAAACTGATCCGCCTAAAATGCGAATCAGCTTTCATGATAAATGTCCACCTAGGGCGGACAAAAATGGGTTTTGTCCACGGGCGGTGCCTGACACCATTACCACCCTTACCACCATTACCACCATTACATATAAACTAACACTGTAAATATTATAAGGTTTCGATTTTGCTGGATGGTGCTTCTGTTTTTTTGTTTTTGATGTGGTAGGACAGGTAGCATATTAATAGGAAGCCGAGACCGATGAGGAGCCCTGTGAGCTGTGTCGGGTCGAAGGCTAGGAAGATTAATATGGATACACAGAAGATGATACAGAAAAGTGGGACTAATGGGTAAAGCGGAACTTTATATTGCAGGTCTTCCAGTTTCCCGCCGGCCTGTAAATACTTGCGGCGGAACATGAACTGCGAAAAGGCAATTCCGATCCATGAGATGGTAACAGAAATTCCGGCAATCGACATCAATAATACAAACACCGTATCGGCAGCCAACACACTTGTCAGCAAGGATAGAAGCGAGAAAATCATGGTGAATACCAGGGCAGTAAACGGAACCTTTCTCCTAGATAATTTTCCGAAAACCGTTGGCGCCATCCCATCATGCGCCATCGCCCAAAGCAGACGAGTTGAAGCATAAATACATGAGTTCCCAACTGAAAGAATCGCTGTCAGTATGACAAAGTTCATGATATCAGGCGCAAATGGTATTCCTGCCATATCCATCAACGTGACAAAGGGACTTTCCAATAAACCGAGTTCCTTGGTTGGAAACACGGCTGATAGGATAATAATAGAAGCTATATAAAAAATGATAATTCTAAAAAGGACATTTCGAATGGCTCGGGGTATATTCTTATGAGGTTCTTCACTCTCGCCGGCAGCAATTCCAATTAACTCCGATCCTTGATATGAAAAAATAACATTCATCATCGTAACAAAAATGATGGCAATTCCCGCAGGGAACAGTCCTTTAGGAGCCAGGTTATCCATGAATGGCGCGGGTCTGTCCGCCAGTGGAATGATGCCAAAAATAGCTCCTGCTCCAATAATGATAAAGAAGATTACAGCCAATACTTTGATCCCCGCAAACCAATATTCGGCCTCGGCAAAACCTCGAGTCGTAAGAGCATTCAGAACAAACAACAGGACAATGAAAATCGTGCACCAAATCCACACGGAGACGTCCGGAAACCATCGCTGCATCAAAATTCCCGCTGCGGTAAATTCCACTCCCGCGGTGGTCGCCGAACCGATAAAATACATCCAGCCCAGCGAAAAGCCTGCAGCGGGATTGATGAATCTACTTGCATAGGTTTGGAACGAGCCCGTTACAGGCATATAAACGGCCAGCTCACCAAGACACACCATCACCAGATATAAAATTAGGCCGCCAAATAAATACCCGATTAACGCCCCGCCTGCACCAGCTTGGTTAATCGTATAGCCGGCGTTTAAAAATAATCCTGTCCCAATAACTCCCCCCAAAGAAAGCATAAACAAATGACGCCGTTTCATGGATCTGTTTAACTGGTTTTGCTGCCCTTCTTTTTCAACCATTTCCCACACCCCTTTTTAGTGGATTAACATGTAACTTCCTTGCAAATAATAGACTTCACCATACCCTCAACCAGTGCAGGAACTTCTTCGAATGCGCTTTTGATGTGAAGCCTCTCGGTTCGCTTGTGGGCGTCTTTCCCAAACGGACCGACATTCAGAACCGGTGCCTTCAGCTGCTTCATTTCATCGAAAGGTATGGAGTAGCTTGTGCCCCAAACCGGTGTATTTCCCTTAAAAACCGTCCATCCTTCACCCGCATCTTGATAATTCACATAGCTCAAGTCGCTGATTCCGTTAAAATAATGGACTTGATGTACTGGCAGCCCGAATTTTTCAATCCCAAAATTCTTTATAAAATCGATGCAACGCTTCACTAGCGGATCATCAGACGAATTCACTGCCGGATAATAGGGTGGTGCAAATAAAAGAACAATCGCTGGTGCGAGCTCCTGACACTCAATCATCAACGTGTCCGCAATTCGGAAGGACTTTTCTCGGTCATCCCATTCTGATTTCACCTGAACCGAAGCCTTGACGGACTCGACAAACACCGCCCCCAATTTTTGCAGTGCATACCTCTGCAATTCCTCATAGCGCAAAACTTTGACAGTGCCAACCGCGGTTGCCGACTGAGCCCGGCAAATTTCCTGGTAGGCCTCGTTGCATGCCAGTGCCGCATCCTGCGCCACTTTTTCGAAAAGCTCCATGATTTCTTCCGCATTCCGCTTCATTAAAAACACATTATATAAGGCAGCAGCACGGTAAGGTGTTTGGGTCGAGTATTCCAGCTTTAAGTCCTTTTGCTGCAGTGTGACTGGAGGCGGTGTCGTTTCCCCGAGTACCGATTCCTGAAAACTCGGATTCCATTCCATTCGCTGTGTTAAAAAGGACGCAATGTAAGGCGCAGTTATGCCGCCGAGCGGTTGGCCAACATGTGTTTCCTTGCCATAAAACAGCGCGGACGGCATAATTTTTCCAATCGAACCTGAATAAACATAATAGTTTCCGTCACCCGGATCCTGGGTAAATACCGGCTCCCCGTTTAAAAATAACTTATAGGTTAGCTGATGCCTCTCCTTTAATTCCAACAGCTTCGGAACAGCCGCCCGCATCCCCGCAGAATTAACTTCTTCATCAGGAACTGTCAGCAGGAGCAGATTAATTTTCCATTGTTCAACCGATGCTTTTTCGATTAGCCCCATATGCATCACAAGGCCCATTTTCATATCCATTGTGCCGCGGCCAAACAGGTATTCACCAGATAAAAGATCCTTCCGAGCCTCATCCGGCAGTTCTTCCATTCTGTCAAAAAGCAGCTTCGTTAATTCCTCCGGCTGGTACGCATACTCTTGGAGATCACCAAATTCCTCCACATTCACCGTATCAAAATGACTGATTAATACGACCGTATCCGAAGCACTGGGATGTTTATACAATGCCGTTAAAAAGGACCGGCCCAAATCGGCATCATGCAGTTCTAAGTACTCTGGATGCTTCTTAAAAAAGTCCACTTTACCGAGCTCCGCCATGACCTTGGACGGAAATTCGCGTTCTCCCTCGGTCAGCGTCATGCTTTTCCAGCTCACCACCTCGCACAGTAATTCCCTCAATGCTTCGGGATTTCCCCATCTAAGCTGTTTCATGGTCCCAGACCCCTTCATTTCCATTGTTAAAAGCGCAATGACAAGCAACTTAAGCCGCCATCTAATTTTCGAAACTCCGATGTATCAAGTTCAAGCGTTTGATAACCAGCCTCTTCAATCCTTTGTTTTGTTTGCGGATAGCCCGCCGGAATGATGACATAGTCGTTTACCCGGATGCAATTGGCTGCATATTCCTCATCCGGCGGGACAATAATTTTTTTATAGGAATGAAAATCAGGGTGATCAATAAATTCGCCGGCCACCACTATCGTTTGATCCCCTAAGTAGGCGATACCCGTTTTTAAATGGAAGAATTTTTTTAAAGGTACAATCGTAGCTTTATAGTTTTCAGATTCCAAGATTTCCTTTAGCTGCTGTGCACCTTCCTGGTTAGTCCGGGCGGAAATCCCGATATAAAAGTGATCTTCAATTTGTAAAATATCGCCGCCGTCCAATGTTCCCGGCGCTTTAATATAGTAAATTTTTTCGTAAAAGGAATTGATCGCCGGTTCCAAATCCCGGACCTCTCCATTGCGGGAAGCGGCACCAGGATTGGAAATGACGGCAAACCCCGGTGTCAAAACCGCTGTATCCTCCACAAAGGTAGAGTCAGGAAATTCATCATTGCTTTCGAGGACGGTGACTTCCGTGCCGCAAATTTTCAGCGCTTCAATATACGCTTTGTGCTGCTCCAGGGCTTTTTCCAACTTGGGTGCACCTAAGTTGGAAGTCGTTAATCCATTGATATATGTTTTCCCTGGTGTTTTGACAATGGTATGTTTAAACATGATTTTCCCCCTTATTTTCTTTAGCTGCGAACAACCGGGCACGTTAAGCAGGTCGGGCCACCTGTTCCCAAATAAGATATTTCGTTTCCCTCATATTCATATACGGTAGCCCCTGCATCGATTAACTGTTGTTTCGTGACAGGGTTTCCGGAAACCAGCATGCAAACCCGCGGCGCCAATGCCAGTACATTACAGCCAAGCGATAAATACTCCTGCTCGGGAACCTCAATCAATTGATAACCGCGTTTGATCAACAGTTGTCTGAGAAAAACAGGCATCAACCGTGAATAGACAACCGCCAAATCCTCATCAACGATACTGATAATCGACATCAGATGAAGGCATTCATTCTCCCCTTGGTCATGCGGGAGCTGGACAACGATCACTTCATCGACTATATCCTTCACCATTTCTTTGATTTGCAGGATGGCTTCATCGTTGGTCCGATAGCCTCGTCCAATCAGCAAAGTCCGGTCATCGAGCCAAATAAGGTCGCCGCCGTCGGCCACAGCCTCGCCCGTCAACTCTCCTACTATCGGAATCTGTTTTTCTTGTAAAAATTCTTTATAGACCTCTGCTTCCGGCTGCCGCAATGTTTTTCCGGATTTTAAAATAATCGCACCATTTTTCGTGAACTTGACAGGGTCATGGGCATAGAGCGAATCCAGTCCCACCCGATCGGATGACGGCAAATATTCAATCCGGTCCACATGTTCCTTCACAATGGACAGAAAGTGCTCGTATTCATGCTGGGCCTTTATAAAATCAGGTTCATTGATATAGTTGAATCGTTTCCATTCATTACTTAAATGCTCCTGGCTGATAAAGGCATCCTTTGGGTGTTTAATGATCACGGTGTTAAGTTTTTTATACATCGAAGACAGCAAAGAACATCCCCCTTTTTCCGTATAGTGGAATCTATTTCCCCTGACAGGAAAATCTATAATATGATATTATAGTGCTAATAAATTGATGTCAATATTTTTCGAATTTACTGAATACTAAAAAATTCCTTAACTGGAGGGGATATCAATGCAAACCATCGATCGGGCAATGGTAGTAATCAAAGTTCTCGCCGGAAGCGATACAAAGAGATGGTTCTCCATTACTGAATTATCAAAAGAATGCGACCTGCCTGTCAGCACGCTGCATCGGCTGCTGCAATCCATGAAAGGGCACGGTCTTATACAACAAGATCCGGAGCATAAGCTATACTCATTGGGGACTGCTTGGCTTGAGTATGGCTTGCAAATGTATGATACCTTTGATTTTGTCGGCCTCATCCGCCCTGAAATGGAGAAATTAATGCATGAAGTGGAAGAGAGTGTGTATTTTAGTAAACCAATTGGATTAGAAGCACTGGTAGTGGAACGGATAGATTGTCCGCATAACCCGATCCGCATTTATGACCAGCTTGGGATCAAGATCCCCTTGAATATCGGGGCGGCCAATAAAGTCATGTTAGCCAATATGCCAAAGGGTGACATGCTAAAAATCGTACAGTCGTTGGTATCTGCGGATGAGAGAGAATCTTTCCTGGAATTATTAAACAAAATCCGAAAGCAGGGATATGGGGAAAGTCACGGGGAGAGAACCCCGGGGACATCTTCCGTTGCAGCACCGATTTTTAACCACCAGAGTGAACTCATCGGGGCACTCAGTATCGGTTATGTAAATTTCAATGTGGCGGAGGAACGGAAAAATTTCATCATTGAAAAAGCAGTTCAATATGGGATGCGAATTTCCAATCGATTAGGCGCAAAATGATGAAGAGAATAAAAATAAGGGGAACGGGACCGGTTACTCGGCCCTTTTTGTTTTTTAACGGAAAGATATCAACGTGGCTTTCATTACGATTTTGCAAACGCTATACTTAGGGACAGGAGAATTTTTAGGAGGCACAGCATGAATAGAACGTTTAAAGATACGATGAGATTACTTAATGACGTTGAAATGCCGCAGCACGGCTTTGGCGTTTTCAAAATTACCGAACCGAGCGAAATGGAAACGGCAATATTGAAGGCATTGGAGGTTGGCTATCGTTCGTTTGACACCGCACAAGCGTATCAAAATGAAGCAATGCTCGGGGAGCTTTTGCATAATTGCGACATAGCAAGGAAAGACCTTTTCATTACCACAAAAATCAATAACAGCAACCAAGGCTATGACCAAACATTGTTTACTTTCGAAGAATCGTTGGCCGACCTGCAATTAAGCCAGTTGGACTTGCTGCTTGTCCATTGGCCAAGCCAAAAGCATTTATTTGGGACATGGCGGGCGATCGAGCGGTTGTATGAGGAAAAGATGGTGCGGGCAATCGGCGTAAGCAATTTCCAAATTCATCATCTTGAGCAATTAAAAACAAAGGCAAATGTGCTGCCGATGGTCAACCAGATTGAACTGCACCCCTATCTAACCCAGGAGCCATTAAGGCAATATTTGCAGGAGAACCGAATTGCCGTCGAGGCATGGAGCCCGCTTGCAAAAGGCCGAATTTTAGCCGACCAAGTACTTGGAGAAATAGCAGGGCGTCACCAAAAAACGGTCGCGCAAATCATTCTTCGTTGGCATTTGCAGCAGGACATCATGATTATTCCTAAATCAATCACGCCTGCCCGAATAGCAGAGAATGTCGACATTTACGACTTCGAACTCTCGGCAGAAGACATGGAGGCAATCTGTAGACTAAACAAGGACATGCGGACTGGCTCCGACCCAAACCAAGTCTATCCAACCATCTAGGACCCCGGCGGCAACTATTATGCAAAAGGCACCAATCCCATTATTATGGAGGGTGCCTTTTCCTTTCATAATCATTCTTGTGTATATTTGAATTGTCTTATTGTTTAAATAGTTTAAAAAACTATACGATATATTGTAAAATAGAAGTAGATTCAAGTATTTCTTGGATAAATATGCTTTCATTTTTTGGAAATGATTCCACATTCACTCCTCAGCTCCATGTCTGGTAGAATAAAAAGGATAAGCGTTTAAAGCTATCCGTCACACCATTAAGCAACCACAAATAAAATCAAGAAAGGAGCTGAGCCATTTTGCAAAAAGCTATGCTATACGACATATCATTATTTGTTACTGCCCTAGCAATAGCTTTAGGTTCAGCTGCTCTTTTGGTGGATAACCTTACCTTTCTAAAAGCCTTATTCATATACTGGTTATTTTCAAGCCTCTATTACAGTCTGAGAGTATTCTATAAAAATGGCAGCACCAATATTGAGTATGGAATCAGCTACGATTTATCCTTGGTTCTGTTTGCCGGTCCGCTTGGCCTGTTTATTTTCGAGACTATTTACCGGTTTACCATTTACTTTTATCGCAAATTGACCAAAACCGCGGACCCCAGTGAATTCACTGATACATTTTATAATATTGGCTCCTTTGTGATGACCAACTCGCTCGCCTTTTACTTGTTCCGACTATTATACGATAGTTTTCAGTCCATCCCCTTTGGATTTTGGATTTTAGTATTTTTATTGGCCTGCATTACCTCTTATCTTTCCGGTACATTTATGGTCATTGTCTTTCTTATTATAGGTGAGCTGAAATCATCCAAAGAAGCATTCGATTTTATTTTTAAAAGGGTAAGCTTTCTGGATTTCGGGAAGGTTGCGATTTCGAACGGACTACTGTATCTCTTCCTTAAGGATGGAAAATGGGAGTTGCTGATTATTGTCTTTTTGTTAAATTATGTGGTCAGCCGCTCATTCTATGAAAAATCTCAAAATATCCAGACTAAATTGGAACGGGACAAGTTTGAGCAAATGGCGTATACCGACTTTCTGACGGGCGTCCACAACCGTACCTTTATGGATAAAAAAATGGCCGAGTTAAGCGAATCGGGAGAAAAAATGGGCATCGTGGTAACCGATATCGATAAATTTAAAGGCATCAACGATACTTATAATCACGCTGTCGGTGATCGGGTGATTCAGCACTTTGCGGCGACATTAAAAAGCTTTCTTGATGAAGACGACTACCTTTTCCGGAGCGGCGGAGAGGAATTCACCCTCTGCCTAAGGAACCGTAATTTCGAGGAAACCGTTGCATTGGTCCATAAAATTCAAAACGCAATTGAATCTAGCTCCGTAAATACCGAGTACAATGGCGAAAGTATTTCGATACACTATACTGCCTCATTCGGACTCTATTACTATAGGGTCAATGAATACATCTCCATGGAAAAAGCCTATATACTTGCTGATGAGTTGATGTTCGATTCCAAGCAGCTTGGAAAAAACCGCGTATCGTATATCAACGGCCTGGCAAATAAAGAAGAGGTCCTCGTCTAGGACCTCTTCTTTATTTGAATTTATATTTCTTATGAGGCTCGTTTCAGGTTCTTGAATTGCCCTTTTGACAGGACTGTTTTTTCAAGCCTGAACGCCATTATGCCAGCAAATACGGCCAAAATCGCATCCTTTGGCAGTGGCGGAACCATCCACAGCCAGGCCATCTTATAGGTGAAACCGTCCGGCGCGGCGGCCCAAAGCTTATAGGCATAATACATCCAGTTTGTTCCGAAAAGGTAATTAATGACCATTCCAATTAAAGCAGCCGTGATAAATGCTGGAAGACTCTTGTACTTCTCGACGATTTTTCCGATAATAAACGCCACAAGAATATAGGAAATTATGAAGCCAAAGGTTGGTCTGAGAATAATCCCTAGTCCTCCAAAAAAGCCTGCAAATACAGGGACCCCAACCATGCCGACCAATGTATAAACAATCATTGCCACCGTTCCTAACCGGCTTCCTAAGATCAGCCCTGCCAAAATGGCAAAAAAGGTTTGTAGCGTGATGGGAACCCCGCCAACGACCAAAAATGGCGCTATCGTTGTAATATTGGCCCCAACTGCCATCAATGCAACAAACATCCCGACAAGCGTAATATCAAGTGCCCTAAACTTATTCATTCTCTTTCCCCCACCCAACTTTAAAATTCTCTATATTAAAAATAACGGTGGGGAACAATAATTGTCAACCTATTTTTTTTTAGGTTAACAATTAACTTGGCGTGGTCCTATACTTCTCTTTACATAAGCCTCGCTCGCAGTAGCGTGTTCACAGGTTGGTTTCGTTTTATAAAGGTATAGAATTCTCCTTGGAAATTTTATTATTTGCGCACAAAATTCTGTTAGCCGCATTTTTTATTTCTCCCTGCAGAATTTCGCTAGATCCCCTGGGGCGGCAATTGAGTCATCTTCCCCCACTGCGCCATGCAGCTTGCAGTCATATAGGCCCTCCTGAGAAAAGTCATTATCGAACTGATGCAAGGAATCATAATTTTTCAATTCATTCTTTAACTTTTTGGGATAATACTGTACCTCTAACCGGTAAGTCCGTAGATTTCGGCCCTCCATGATTTCCCGAAGCTGATAAATGCTCTCTAATTCTGCCTCTTTATTAACCGAGGTTACAAACATCAGAATTTTGATATATTCATGGCTTTGCTGTGGATTTTCTTGAATAATAGTTTGATAGGTGTCATCGAGCTCGTAACGGTCAGCGACCTCCTCCGGAAACGAACCGGATGCATAGATCTCGTCGGCATTTGGAAAAATTGGTTTAACCAACTGGATATATTCCTGTTCGGTCTCGTTTCCCCATTTATTTTCCTTATAATCATCACCAGTGATCTGGTAATCTTCATTAGCTCTGAGGCTAAAAGTGATGTCTGAATGATCCGTCGAGTGCGCCTCTATCTCGAATGCCCCTTCATCATCACCCAGGGCCTTTGAATAGGAGACCTCATCAATTTCAAAGCTGTCCCCATATTTTTGATCAAGGTATTTCAGTGCGGCCTTCTCAACCTTCGACCCCATCATGTTATAGTAAACATCCTCTAAAATATAAATCCCAAACCCAAAAATCGGCAACAGAACAATAATCCCCACAATAACCAAAAGCTTTTTCATAAATCCCCCATATATATCCTTTATATTTAGTCACAATCCTTTTACATAATAACGGTATTTTTTCAAAAAATAAACAATAAAGTCACGATTCCTGACACCAGACATTCCTGTACTTCCGCCCGCACTTTAAACGTCGTAAAAGCCGCGAAAAAATCAAATTAAAAAAGACTGTCAGAGGTAACCTTAACGGGTTCTCTTTAGGGGGACAAAGCAGACAAATCGCATACAGAATCGCACACCTATTCGCAAATTGCAGATAGGTGTTTTTTTTGATATAAAGCCATTTGTTTTACTTTATCAATAAAAATAGCACTCATTTTAGAATAAGATTAACAGTGTACAATAGCCATTGTACACAACATTTTTAGTGCGATTTTATGTGCTAAAAGTTATGCTAAAACCTTGGATACTTTTTAAAAATCGACATCTGCACTGCATTTTGGTATTACTGATAAAAGGTTTAAAATTGAGGATATTTTGTATCTACGATGAAAATGAAGTAGTAGAATTAAATTGACAATCCAATTTAGGAGGGGAGACTCAATGAGTCCATTATTGGGATTGATTCAAACACTTATTATAATGGGTTTAATTTTTATTTTGGCTTATAAATATGTTGATGTTCGAACAAAAAATACCCATTTTGAATGCCCACATTGCCGTTCATCCTTTAAATTATCAAAACCAAGTTTTGCATTGGCACTAAAAAGAAATATGTATGAGCGAATGGTGACTTGTCCTGTTTGTGGGTATAAAGGTTGGATGGAAATAATAAATGATGAAAAATAGGAGCTAAGTAAAGAACAATACAAGAAAAACGCTTGGTGATAAAAGCCAAGCGTTTTTATGTGCTATTTTATTCATTTTTTTAAGTAAAAAATCAATTATTTTTAATGTTAAAACATATGCGATTTTAAATATTTTTTTAACTTTTGTCCCCCACAAGAGAACCCGTTAGAGGTAACCTGTACAATCTTTTTTATTGTATTGATGCTGGCAATATTCATTTTGGTGTCAGGCACCATTTGGTAGGTATCCACACCCTGTATGTTAATAACCCTATTTATTACGGCAATTTTTGCAGACTTTGATGGTTTGGTTGGTATCTGTTTTGTGTGGATAAAGAAGTTTGATTCCTGTTCTGCCGCAGATTGGACATGTTCCACGGACATTTCCCAAGTAGCTGATGGTTTTCCCCTATTTCGCTTCGCCATGATCATCCATCCTATCCTTAAAAATCTCATTTCTTTATTAAATGTTGGACTGGTCTAAAGATTGATGGACAATCGTTTATAAATGTAATAATTTCACAAAAGCATCTATTTCGACGGTATTCTACGATCTATACTTTGTATAAAAGTTTAAGATTTTATTTGAAAGATATTTTAAAATAAATCGCCCTCTTTTTTTCATAAAAGTTTTAGCTCCCCTCAATCCCAATACCACTTTATAGGTAGGTAATATTACCCCCGAAAATACTTTCTTAGTAAAATTCAGGTTTTTACAGTAACCAAGATTTTTGTAGGACGAAATTTAGGGGTAAGTAAGATTTTATGACAAAATATTCCGATTATTATATATATAATATGCTTGTTCCACAAAATTTTGATGTAATTTAGGGGGTGCCGTATTTTCGTGATGAAAAGGCAAAAATGGAAAAGAAATTTATTGGTCATGACTACCGTGGCCGGACTCGGGTTAACAACATTTTCACCGGGTCTAAGCATTCCAACCTCAGCGGTTGAACAAGCGAACCTTCCGCTACCGGCCGAGGAATCTGTCTCCGTTGTTCAATTGGTGGTTCCGAACGAGAAGGCAAAGGAAAAATTGCTTGAGCTTGGCATTGACCTTACCCACAGGATTCATGAGCATGATGGCAAGTTTGAGGTGGATGCGGTTGTTACCAAATCCGACATTGAAATGTTAAAGCTTCATGGGATCACGGTAAAAGACACCTTGATCACTGAAAACCAATGGAATGCCAGGGTGGCCGAGAGGCAGGCTGTTATGCAGCTGCAATCTAGCTTGGCCGCTGCCGAGGATACTGTAAAAATCCTGCGTGCCAACCATTATACCAACCAATCCGATACTTTCCTTTACGTTGAGGCTAAAACAAGTGCTGGTGCAACAGCTAGCACAGCTTTAAAAGCGACTTGGACAGAGAACGGGGTTGAAAAATCGGCTACACTTTCAAGGTTTGTAGACTATGGGGAATATATTTACCACTGGTTTGAGATTCCTGTAACGGCCATTCCGGATTCTGTCACCATTACCAGCAGTCTCGGTGGCACTGCGACTGCTACGGTAACACAGTGGCTCGGAGTGGACAAGCCTGGCAGCCCGAAGAAGCACTATGTAAAGGATTTTGTTGACCATTATATGGATCCAACGGAACTTTACAAGCGGTTTGAAGACCTTGCTAAGGAATTCCCTGATTTAGTAGAAATCGTTGACATGCCGAATAAAACAAACGGATATCGCCGTCTAGCACAAGCACAAATTGGCACTTTACAGAATTCTGCAGTAGTCGTTTCCTCCAAAGCCTGGGGTCATGAAGGCGGGAATGATATTTCCGTTGAGTTCAAAGACCCTGGAACCAGCAATTCTCCGCTTAAAGTAACAGTTGCTGGCAAAAAAGTGGTTGTCGATTTAGCTACTGGTTCAGACGGAAAAGTTACCAGTACGGCAAAACAAGTTGTGGATGCGTTAAACGCTAATGCAAAGGACCTTGTCACCGCGACTACATACCGCGGCAATACTGGGGCAGGGGTTGTTTCAGCAGCTACAGCTAAATTAACGGATGGATTAAAAGCTCCTGCAACTATCTCCCGTGATCCATTCACAGTAAAAGCCATCCGAATCGGGAAGCATCGTGATGGTTCGAAGCCAGGCGTCCTAGGTTATGCGCAAGAGCATGCCCGTGAGTGGGTAACGCCGCTTGTCACGCTTGAAACAGCTGAGCGTTTGCTTCGTAACTATGCTCATGATGGTGAAACGAAGCAATTGGTTAATAACCTGGATATTTTCCTTGTTCCGTCCGTCAACCCAGATGGCGCGCATTACAGTTTCTATGATTACAATAGTCAACGGAAAAATATGACCAATCAGTGCGGTCCAACTCAATCTGATCCAGCAAACAGAAATTCTTGGGGCGTTGACCTAAACCGCAACCACTCTGTCGGTTCCGCTTTTGATGGATATGTCGGTGCCTCCACAACTAACTGTTTAAGCGGCACCTATGCTGGCCCAGCAGAAAACTCCGAGCCGGAAGCGCGTAACCTTGTCTGGCTGGCTGACCAAAATCCAAACATTAAGTTTGCCATGAACATCCATAGCTACGGCGGCTACTTCATGTGGTCACCTGGCGCCTATGATCCAAACCGCGTCACCCTGCCTCGTCCATCTGCAGGTGAAGAAGCCTTCTACTGGGCAGCATCTGACAAAATTTTGAACGATATTCAGGATCACCGCGGCACGGTTATTCTGCCAAGCCGTACTGGCCCAATTCCAGATGTTCTGTACTCGGCAGCAGGTAACTCCGCCGATTATCTCTGGTATGAAAAAGGGATATATGCCTGGAACTTTGAAGTAGGTGCCGATTTATGGAATAAGGAAAGGAACAGATGGGAAGGAGTTGGATTCCAGCCAGCATTCGTGGAAGGCCATGAGGAGGCAATGGAATTTGCTAACGGCTTGATTGGTTTAATCAAGGTTGCCTATAATAATTCAAAAGACAAGCAGCCGCCTTCCACAAAAGCGGTACCAGGCAACGGTAAATTCTCCGGTCCGGTTGAAGTGGCATTCGATACAAGCGAAGCAGCCACTATTTACTATACACTAGATGGAAGCCGTCCAACTTTTGAATCTAAAAAACTTGCATTAAGCGGTACCCGCGAGTCTGCTCAAACCTTAAAAATTGATAAAACAACGAAGATCAATTGGTTCGCAGTGGACGCAGCCGGCAATATTGAGAAAAATTACAATCCGCTTAGCAACGGAAATAACTTTAATTCTGTCACAATCACAATCAAGTAATTTGGTTGAAAAGGGTTGATCCTACGGGGTCAACTCTTTTCTTTTACAAAAAGAAGCCCGGCTCCAAATGAGAACCAGACTTCCTTTCGTGATTATTTTTCAAAAATTGCATTGGACAGAAGTCGGAATAGGTAATCGGTGTGATCCCGGAAACCTGCTTCCAAGCCAATCAGGGTTACGTCTTTATCTTTCTCTTTAACCATTACTGCCTTGCCCTTTGCCCCACTATTATTTATCCAATGACCCGCAACAAAGAAATCATCGGAGTTTGCCAAGGTTGCCGCCACTTCATCATTGTCGGTACCGGTATACCAAACCGGGCGGTAAACGAAGCCGAGATCATCTTGGTCATATCCGGCTGTCAAACCAGTTCCTTGGTAGTTTACCTTTACAATACCGTTGCTGTTTGAACCAGCCGTGGTAATCGTATCATCAGTCAGGCCAAGTGTTTTCGTCGCACGGGAGGCTCCTGCACCTACTGCAATGTATTTCCCTCCGCCACTGATAAAATTCGTCACCTTAGCCTTAAATGAATCGAACTGACCGGCATTTTGGAAACCAAATTCTTTATTGGCAGCTGATAAGTTGGTGGAAATCAAACTCTCGGTACCGCTGTAGACAAACACATCAAACCCACTCAAGCCATTATTCGCAACCTCCACCGGCGTTACTTCCGTAACCTGGAAGCCAAGTCGTTTTAAAGCAAGTTTTGTACCGCTGTGAGATTGGACTTTGCCCATTCCGCCATCCTTTAAGATCGCTACTTTTAAGCTTTTTAGTTCAACAGCATCTGTCGGAACGCTTGCTGTACTTTCCACCTGCAGGCTGGATGCTTTCACTGCTGCTGAGATTTTGTTTGCTGCTGCTTCTGTATAAAAATTGCCTTGTGAATCGCGTTTTAAAGCCACGCCTTGTTGAAGAAGTGTATTTACTAGATTAACAGCTTTCACGGAACTGTTCGGAATTACAAATGGCCCTTTGCCAATGACTGCACCTTGACCGTTAACCTGGTTGACCTTTGTCGTGACGACATCAACAGAGTTTTGTGTGGCTACCGCTTCAAAGCCCCAAAGCTCCGGCAGGCTCCATGCAGAAATGTCGTACATGGCAGGAGTGTCATTTGAGATGTCTTCCCCTTCCCACAGCATTGTATTGGCCAACCCTGCTTTGGCTTGGTCCATTTTGACAATATACGTGCCCTTCGGATACGTTTTTCCATCAACCGTAAATGCCTTTGCCGCTTGAACTACTTCGATATCATTGTTCATTAAATGGTTGACGGCCTTCTGAGTTACCGTTGGGTCCTTTTCGTCAACAGGAAGTATATAAGCTTGTGGGTAGAAGCCATCCTTATGGAACGGATGATCAAAATTAATACCGCGTTTGAACATTTCAATCTGGTCCGTAATCATCGCTTGCTTGTTTTCAGTCGCAAATTCAAGTGCCCCCATAATGGCATTGTACATCCAGCGGACGCCATCCCAATCATTTGTTGGCGCTTCCAGCGTATGACCGTAGGCTCCATGATACATTGCATACATTGGGGTGAAGATTGGCGGGTAATCATCCCAGCCAGCTGAGTCATCACGTTGCGGAACATAGGCACCTTTCATTGACTTATACAGGGTTCCTTGATAATTAGCCTGATCACTCATGATTTTCGCTTCCATTGCCTCCGCTTGCTTGTAAGCCCACTTATTATAAAGATCATATTCATAGTTGGGATTATGCGGCGGCGTACATGGCTCGATTAACCCCTGTCGGTTTGGCGCATAGTTTTTTACGTATCCATGAGTATCAAGAAACACCATCGGATTCCATTCTTTAATCAACCCGACGGTCTCTCGAGTTTCTGGTTGTGATTGAGTGATAAAGTCACGGTTCAAGTCGATTCCCTCACCATTGAAGCGGGTGGCATCAACACGTCCGTCCGGGTTTTGCACGACATTAAAGATAAGTATATTATTTTCCAAGACGTTCTTCGTCTCCGGGTCATTTTGGGTAGCAAAGCGTTCAATTAGCTGGAGAAGTGCATCGCTCCCCACAAATTCCGTACCATGAATCGAACCATTAATCATAATCGGAACTTTAAAATCAGGATTGTTGGCAATCCAATCCTGAGCCTTTTCTGGATTCTTAAACATTTGCTTCCTTAAGGCTTGAATTTTTCCAAACTTGCCCTGCGTAGTCGGGTCCGCAATCGTCACTACGTACAGTGGATGTCCTGCTGCAGATGTGCCTCGAACCTCTACTTTGACCCGATTTGACTGTTTCTCAATATCTTTTAATTTTGCCCCAATCTTCGAAAACTTTACAAAATCATAGTTTTCACTATTAAACAAGCTGCCATCCTGCTCTTCGTATGTATTGACGTATTTCCACTTTGGTGAATCGGCAAGCCCCACTGATAGTGGAACCGAGGTAAGTAAACTTATCACTAAAAGACCTGCAACTTTTTTCTTCATCAAATAACCTCCAGATTTTTTGAATAATTATTTAAAACTATGAATATTTATTACTAAAATTTTAATTCCTATGCTGGCAAAAAGCATCCTCCCTTTCTCCTAAATTATTTGTAGGCTAATAGTTACAGAGCCAACATTACTATTCTATGAATGGCCATTTCTTTTAGTACACGGCTGAATGGAAAATTTGCACCTAAAGCCACAGTCATAAAGGAATATTTATAGACTCCCCGAATATAAACAGTATGGTAATAGAAAAGACTGCACAATTATGTGTAAGGAGGAAGAGGATATGGTTCAATTGGAGTTGATGAAGGGAAATTTAGAAGAAACACGGGAACAGTTGTTGAATGAAATTGGTTCACTCAGTTTTGAGGATATTAATAAAGCTCCTGATGAAAATGTATGGAGTGTGGGACAGGTCTGCCATCACTTGTACTTAGTAGAAATATCTTTTGCTAAGGCCATCTTATACGGTCTCAAGAAAGAAGATGCCAAAAAAGCAGAGCCCAAACCTATTCACCTTCTTAACGACCGTTCAAAAAAAATTATTGCCCCCGAGATGGTTATTCCTAGTGGAGAGCCATATGAAGGGCAACAGCTTGTAGACATGTTAGCGGAATCAAGAACAATGTTACTAGAGGTCCTGGACCACGTTGACCAACCATCCATATTATTGGAAAGATCAGTTAAACACCCTGTGTTCGGCTACCTGCCGCTCTACCAATGGATCGAAAGCACCTACCTGCACGAACAGCGTCATATTGAACAAATCAAGGAGATCAAAGCCCAAATCCTATAAATGAACTGTCAGGCACCGCATGAGAGCTACATCGAACTTGTCCACCCCAGACGGACAAAATGCTTTTTTGTCCACGAGTGGTGCCTGACACCTATAATGTTAGCCATTCAGTCTACTTATTGGCACCGCAGCATTTTTTGTATTTTTTGCCGCTGCCGCATGGACATGGGTCGTTTCTGCCAATTTTTTCGCTGCGGGCAGGAGTGGTGGAGACACCCTTCAGTGTTAGTGAATTTAATTCTTTTTCTCCTTTTTTTCTGTGTTCCTCATCTCTTTCAATCGTTATTTGTTTCCATTTCTCCAAGTTCGGATGATCGACACCCATAACTTTATAGAATCCGTAAGCCAACTCCTCTGGTTCATACATCAATTGGTCATAACCGGCATTCATAAAATCCTCTATTTCTGGAGAAACCTCGGGGCTCAGTTGTTTGCAGAGTGCCTCTATCACAATAGCTTTGTTATCGCCACCCTTTACATCCCAATACACCTTTTTCAAAACTTCAACAGATTTTGGTGTAAATGTATCCCCAATGGTGCCAACAGTGAATCCAATGTAGTTTTCAGATTGAAGGTGAGGTGCAATTGCATCTACCACTTGCTCAGTTTGAAAGAATTGCAAGGATGCTGATGCTTGCTCTAAAAGAATGTCCTCGTCTCTAATCAATAAGCTAGTCAGTAAAGGAATGTGTTTTTCCAGCCTCAGAAGCCCAACGATATAAACATTCAATATGCCACGATAGGAAAAGTATTCTTGGTCCAGCTCCTTTTGAAAAATATCATCAATCTCAGTTTCCGTAACTCCTCCCTTTTCAGCCAGCTTTTGGGCCAATAGCTGTGCCTTTCTGAATAATTTCGAATTATAATAGAGTTCTTTCTCCATGGCTTCAAGAACTGATTCATACTGATTCCGCAGTTCTTCTTCATTTCCGTCTACAAGAAGCTCGTATAGTGCCCATGTCTCACTATCAATTACTTTTTCAAAATTCCATTTATTTTTTAATGCTGTCTCCGGTCTCAAACCCAGGATCGGTCGAAGATATAAATACTTGGTTTGCAGGTCAGCTTTTGAATACCCCTCTATTAACATCTCCACTGCCTTATCGTTGAATGGGAAATGATCGATGCGAGGAATGATTAACTTTTCTTTCTCCTTGGACTCTGTGGCCTCATTTAACAGGACTTCTGTCCACTCCTCGGGAACAAAAGGATATTCCCTCACCACCCTTAGTACAAAATCTAATACGATTAGGTCATCAGTTGTTAAAAATGGGTTAAGTTTCGCCAAAATACTCATACTCTTCAACCTACCTTAATATTTTTTAAAAATGTGCCTATTTTAACTTTCACTTTTATGTATTTAATCTCACTTTGATTGTACCACCTTTTTCTATAGGAAACGCTTAGTATATCGAGTCATTCCTATCGTTGGCACGCCGATTATTATTTTTCCATAAAATACATTATCATGAACGGAAAGATGTGGTGTTTTATGACAAATCCCAGGCCAAGCGGCCCCTTGTTTAAAAATCTTCTGGAAAAACGAATGACCTTTGAGCAGGTATTTGAGAGGATTGTGGAATTTATGGGTAGTGACCCTTGCGGACATTACCGGTTAATGGTCGGAACGGATTCACAGGTTCACCGGTCCCACACTACTTTTATTACTGGAATTGTTATTCAAAATATGGGGAAAGGAGTTTGGGCCTGTATTCGAAGGGTCATTGTCCCCCGAAAAATGACCCAGTTGCATGAAAGGATCTCTTTGGAGCTTTCCTTAACCGAAGAAATTGTTACCCTGTTTACAGAGGAACGAAAAAATGCGTTGATTAATATTGTTCTGCCCAATGTCTATGCAGGGGCAACCTTTACAATGGAAGGGCATATCGACATTGGCGAAGGCAAACGCAACAAAACAAGTGAATTTGTCGCAGAAATGGTCACTCGAATGGAATCCATGGGCGTCGAGCCCAAAATCAAACCCGACGCCTTCGTCGCTTCCAGCTACGCCAACCGCTATACAAAATAAAGACCACCCATTCCCGTACCCTGAGCGAAAAAGCTTTCAGAGAAGCACCAATAAAAAAGGTGTCCGCCCACGGTGGACAAATTGTGCATTTTGTCCACGAGTGGTGCCTGACACCATCCTTATTATTAACAATTGAATATAAATTCTACAGGGCCGCTTCGATTTCTTCAGCCATTAATTTGATTGATTTTAGGCCGCCGCCGCTTAGGTACCAAGTGTTGGCATCGAGGTAGATGATTTTATTGTTTTTGTAAGCGTTCGTTTTTTTAACAAGCTCATTCTCTACGACTTTTTTCGCGCCTGCATCGCCGCCTACGGCTACGTTTCGGTCAATCACGAACAGCACGTCCGGATTTTTTTCCATAATATATTCAAAGGTGACTACCTGCCCGTGTGTTGAAACTTCAATCTTTTCATCAGCTGCACCGAATCCAAACACATCATGAACTAAACCGAAGCGTGAACTTGGGCCGAATGCGCTGATTTGTCCTTCATTTGCCAATAAAATTAAGCCTTTTTGATTCGCTGCTTTAGCCTTTTTATTTAACGCTTCGATGTCAGCTTTAACCTCTTTTAATTCCCCGGCAACCTGGTCCTCTTTACCGAAAATTTCACCGACAAGATTCATATTTTTCTCAAAAGAGTCCATGTATTTGCTATAGTCAAATTCAATATATACGGTTGGAGCAATCTCTGCGAACTGATCATATAACTCAGCTTGGCGTGTGGAGATAAAAATGACATCTGGCTTCATGGCGTGAATTGCCTCAAAATCAGGCTCTTTCAAGCTACCTAGATTCGTGTATTTCTTATCACCATATTTTTTCAAATAATCAGGAATCGTCGCTTGAGGAAGACCTGCCACTTCCACACCTAGTTCATCTAATGTATCCAAAATACCAAAGTCAAACACCACGACTTTCTTAGGGTTTTTCTTCACTACAGTTTCCCCGTATTTATGCTTAATTGTCACTTTTTCCGCAGTTGACTTGCTGCCTGATGTTTTCTCAGATTCAGAAGTTTCCTTGGCACCGCCGCATGCAGCTAACACAAGAATAATTGAAAAAATAATCCCTAATAAACTCCATTTTTTCATAGCTGTACTCTCCTTGTAATTGATGAATTAAAATTTGTGGTCTAAGAATTAAAGTAAACACAAATGCGACAGCTGCCCATTTCCTGAATCGGAATATCCATATCGTAAATTTCCTTTAAGGCATCTGACTGAATAATCTCCTCTTTCGGACCATCCTTCACTACCCTGCCATCCTTCATCGCGACAATCCAGTCGGAATACACGGATGCAAAGTTAATATCGTGCAGGACGATGACAACCGTTTTTCCTAGCTCATCAACAAGCCGGCGCAAAATCTTCATAATCTGAACCGAGTGCTTCATATCCAGATTATTCAGTGGTTCATCGAGCAAAATATACTCGGTATCCTGTGCAATGACCATCGCGATAAACGCTCGCTGGCGCTGACCGCCTGACAGTTCATCCAAATATCTGTCCTGCATATCGGTCAAGTGCATATACTCAAGCGATTGATTCACAATCCGCTCATCCTCCTCCGTCAACCGTCCCTTTGAATATGGGAATCGGCCAAACGAAACCAGCTCACGAATAGTTAAGCGGACATTCATATAATTGGATTGTTTTAAAATCGACACCCGTTTGGCAAAGTCATTTGATTTCATTTTACGCACATCGGTTTTGTCCATTAGCACTTCACCCGTATCGGCATCGAGGAGTCGACTGACCATCGAAAGCAAGGTCGACTTCCCTGCACCGTTTGGACCGATGAAAGAGGTTATTTTCCGTGGCTGAATCGTCACCGACACGTCCTCAACAACCGCCTTTTTCCCATAAAACTTTGACAGTGATAAGACTTGGATCATGCTGCTTTCCTCTCCTTCAGTAGTAGATAAATGAAATAGACACCGCCGATAAAGTTAATAATCACACTGAGTGTTGTTGAAAAAGTAAACACCCGCTCGACCACCCACTGGCCGCCGACTAGGGCAATAATACTCATTACCACTGCACCAGTAATCAGCACATGATGCTTATATGTCTTGAAAAATTGGTACGACAGATTGGCAACAATCAAGCCGAAAAAGGTAATTGGGCCAACAAGTGCTGTCGAAATTGAAATAAAGATAGCCACAATAATTAGCATTTGTTTGACGATGGAGTCGTAAGGAACACCCAGGTTGATGGCGACTTCACGACCAAGCGACAAGACATCCAAATATCGCAGATAGCGCCAGGCATACACTGTGACCATACCTACAATTCCCACTGCCAACCAAACCAAGTCCGAGTTGATATTGTTAAAACTCGCAAACATCCGGTCCTGGACAATCTGGAACTCATTCGGGTCAATCAGTACCTGGAAAAACGTCGAAATGCTTGAGAAAAATGTTCCGACAATGATTCCAATCAGCAGTAAAAAGTAGATTTGCTGTCCGCCTTTTTTAAAAAGAAACTTATACAGCAATAACGCAAACACAATCATCACAGCAACTGAGATTAAAAAGTTTAGCTGCTTATTTACAATAATCGTGTGACCTGAACCTAAGAAAAAGATAATCACTGTTTGTAACAGTAAATATAGTGAATCCAATCCCATTATGCTTGGTGTTAAAATGCGGTTATGGGTAATGGTTTGAAACACAACCGTTGAATAAGCGATTGTGAATCCAGTGATGACCATCGCCAGCACCTTTAATACCCGCCTTGGCAAGGCATAATCAAAGCTGCCGTTTAATTCATGGAATAGGTATAAGGCACAGCATCCCGCGGCCACAATCGCGAGGATCGCCAGTTTCATTGAGTTACGCATTGGCGGCCCTCCCCCGGAACAACAGATATAAGAAAATACCGCTGCCGATGACGCCGACCATGAGACTGATTGAAATCTCATAAGGATAAATGACTAATCGGCCCAAAATGTCACAAACCAGTAGGAATATTGCTCCAAGGAGCGCGGTATGCGGCAACGTTTTTTGTAAATGATCACCTTTAAAAATAGAAATGATGTTTGGAATAATTAAGCCCAGAAACGGAATAATTCCTACCGTCAACACAACTGTTGCCGTAATCAAGGCAACTAGGATTAAGCCAATATTGACAATCTTGCGATAGGCAAGGCCGAGATTTTTCGAAAAATCTTCCCCCATCCCAGCAACCGTAAATCGATTTGCATATAGATAAGCAATAATTAAGATCGGAACACTTATGTAAAGCAGCTCATAGCGACCTTTCATAATCGTTGAAAAATCTCCCTGCAGCCATGCCGACATATTTTGAATCACATCGGCCCGGTAGGCAAAAAATGTCGTGAGCGAGGTTAAGATATTCCCAAACATCAGGCCGACAAGCGGAATGAAGATGGCATCCTTAAACTTGATCCGGTCTAGTATTTGCATAAACAAGAACGTCCCAGCAAGGGCAAACAGGAAGGCTACGGCCATTTTTTCAAGCAGCGAAGCGTTTGCAAACAACAGCATCGAGACAAGAATTCCAAGCCTTGTAGCATCCAATGTTCCCGCCGTGGTCGGCGAGACAAATTTGTTCCGGCTTAGCTGCTGCATAATCAGGCCGGCAATGCTCATTCCCGCACCCGCGAGAAGGATGGCGACAAGCCGAGGCAGTCTGCTGATTAGAAAAATTTGCGTTTCATCGGATTGGACATCCAGCAGATCCAGAGGCGAAATGCTGCTAACGCCAACGAATAATGAGATGACAGATAAGATTATTAAAGCTGGAAGTAAGTATCGTTTTTTCATGGCTGTCCTCAAACATTCTATTTTTCTAGCTTTTTTGGTATATTATGTGCTTCGTTGAGAATCATTATCACCCGTTTGCATAAAAAAAGGGTTATGCATCATTATCACCATTGGTGAGAATCTTTATCATTTGTAAGGTTAAAAAAATTCCCATGATTAACTTATTCAGTTTAAATGAGAATAATTTTCATCTAAATACAAAAAAAGAAGGCCTTACAATTTTCTAATAAATGAGTGACAGTGAAAATCATTATCACTTACATGTATGATTATAGCATCGTCAAATTGTAAGTCAATATTTAAATGAGAATAATTTTCACTCGATTTCGAACATTTTGTGACATTAATATAGTGTTAATCTAATAAATACGGCCAATGCTTCGAGTCCCATTTGAACGTCTTAATTTTTATGATGATGGGGAAAATAGTAAGGTTCTTTATTTTTAAAGGAAGGAGGAGTATGCTTGGAATCATATTTGAAGGTTGGAGATGCTGCGCCGGACTTTTCTCTCGCCGCAACCACAAAGGAGACGATTGCGCTCTCAGATTATCGAGGAAAAAGGAAGGTCGTACTCGCGTTTTACGGCATGGACTTTACACCAGGCTGAATTAAAGAAATTTCCTCTTGGAAAGAGGACTACAAAAGATTTGAGGAGTTGGGCGCAGAGGTACTCGGCATAAGTGCCGACCATCTCCCTTCCCACCGTGTCTTTGCTGCCAGCATGGGGACATTGCCATACCCGTTATTGTCCGATTGGCATCGGGGGACAATTAAGAGCTATGGCGTGTTTAATGAAAAAGGCGAAGTCGCCATCCGCTCTGTCTTTGTGATTAACAAGGATGGAATCATCAGTTATATGAATATTTCGTTTAAAGCTGATAAAAAGGAAGATTATGAAACAGTTTTTACGGAGTTGGAAAAACTAAAGTAAGCCGGGGCTTATGATCCCGGCTTTTATCCTTGTGTCATATTGTATTCTGGAGCTTTAACGCGCCTCATCGGTGGAAGCGTCAAATAGGTGGCGGCCCGCCAAAGCCATTCCAACGGCCCGTATTGAAAATATCGGAGCCAGACAATGCTGAAAATAAGCCCCACCAGGATGATTGAAATGCAAACATACAAAGTGTGCAGATAGGTAATATTCCCGAATAAATCGAATGACGCCCCCGCCAGGTAAATGAAAGCAGTTTGCAAGATATAGTTTGAGAGCGCCATCCGCCCATAGCTTTTTAATGGCGAAAGGAGCGTTTGCAGGATTGGAATTTGCAATAACAAGATTAGGGTACCAGCATATACCGCCGAAACAATCGGGCCAATCGTGATACCGATGTCGATAAACTGCTGGGTTCTCTGGTATTCCACTTCCGTTACAGTCCCAAAAACGAATGGGGCATACTTATATTGATAAATCAGCCCGGCAACACTCAGGACAAGCATAACCCCCGTAAAAACAGCGATTTTTCGGATGTTTTTAGGAATCGCTTCGAAAACCCGAAACTGGCCCGCGGCAATTCCTAAAAGCATAACAGGAGCCACGATGAACAGCTTGAAGGACATCATTCCGAAAACAACTAACAGGATAAGACCCGCGACAAGGTTGATCAGTTTATGTACCTTGTAAAATGGCAGAAGGAACAGACCGCAAATGGCATATACCGTCAATGCCTCACCCGGATGAAACCGAACATGGACCAAACCAATTAGAAATAAAATGGCAGCCCGTCTCAAAAACAACAGGAATCCATTCTTTCCTTTCGTATTGGCCCTGGTAATAAAAATATAAAATCCAACCCCAAACAAAAACGTAAAAATCGTATAAAAGCGGCCCTCCACGAACAAATACAAAAACCGCCAATAAGTGGCGTCATGGGATGCTGTCTCCGGCACCTTCACCAACAACAGCGGTCCAATATTAACTAAAATAATCCCCAAGAGCGCAAACCCTCGCAAATAATCCAGCACATCAATCCGTCGACCTAAATCCATTCAAATTCTCCTTAAACCTCCAGATATGTTCAATCGTGACATGGTCTTCTCTAAACTTTAACAAAAACACATCCGGATTTCCGAGGTTTTTCCACTCTTCAAACCCAAAGGAAGGCTGATAATGATGCAATAATAGTGACATCAAATTCCCATGAGTCACGATAAGAGTGTCCACTGCCTCACCTTCTAGTATCTCTTCCACAACACTTACAATTCGGTTCATGGCCTCACGGCTGGACTCCCCACCTGCGAATTTCAACTCTAAATCAGCAAAGGTGGCCTCAAGCTTAACAAGCCAATCATCTAGAACTTGGGTGCTAAGAATTCGCTCTGCCAGCCGGTCATCCGTCTCCATTTGCACCCCTTTACGTGTTGCAGTCGGCTCTATCGACTGAACCGCACGCAAAAACGGACTCGAAATAATTCGTTCCACCTTCTCCTCGATAAAAAATTGGGCTAAGGCAGCCGCCTGCCGAAATCCCATCTCCGTCAGATGCGCCTCACTTGGCTGCCCCTCTGCCTCACAATGCCTAACAACATAAACCCGCTTTTCCATCCTAACTCCTCCCTGGCTGTACCTCTCTATCTCTGTATCTCTGTACCTCTCACTGAAAACAGTAATAAACTATAAAATTAAATTCGCCATCCTGGCCCTAAATCCTCTATCTAGTGATCTTCAACAGCAAGGTGCACCCATCCCATATCATCCTACCGGTACCATAAGCATAGGCTGTTTTTGCTCCCATGTGACCGGAGCGAATATTTTTTCAAACGCTAGGTTCATAGAAAGACCCAACGTGACCGGTTCCACCTTTTTTCTAGGCTGGCGGGCACGTAAACCTCTCTACGTGACCAGTTTCTCCCTTTTTCTTGATTGGCGGGCACGTAGAACCTCCCTACGTGACCAGTTTCATCTTTTTACTTGGTTGGCGGGCACGTAGAACCTCTTTACGTGACCACTTTCATCCTTTTTCTTGATTGGCAGTCACGTAGAACCTCTCTACGTGA
>NZ_LMTJ01000010.1:27278-90604 GCF_001510715.1 Bacillus sp. FJAT-29814 | reverse complement strand
TTTCTTGATTGGCAGTCACGTAGAACCTCTCTACGTGACCAGTTTATCCCTTTTTCTTGATTGGCGGGCACGTAGAACCTCTCTACGTGACCAGTTTCATCTTTTTTCTTCGTTGGCTAATCGGTGATTTTTCACAAGTGGCGGATTGTTTAAATGATTATGTCCAACTGGGGCAGTGATTTGTTCCAATCTTCGGTTGCACACGGTGAAAAAGTAAGCCATACGTTCGGAAGTGTTTTTACGTGGAAAAGCAAAAACCTGTAGAAAAGAGCATACATAAAAATAAAGAAAGAGGCTGTAGGGGTGCACTCCCCCCAACAGCCTCTTCTTCCTTTAAAAAACCTAAACCGTTTCCTCAACCCTCTGAAGCATGGTCCCGGTGGCCGCAAAGCTGGTATGCCAGGAAAAGGCTTTTTCGAGCACATGCGGGGTCTGTCCGCCTCTTGTCAATGCTTCTTGATAGTATTCGCGCAGCTGCTGGCGGTACATCGGATGGACACAGCGTTCGATAATCAATTCCACCCGCTGCCTTGGGGCCAGCCCGCGTAGGTCCGCATAGCCCTGTTCAGTCACGATCACATCCACATCATGCTCAGTATGGTCAACGTGCGAAACAAACGGCACGATGCTTGAAATTTTTCCGCCCTTGGCAATTGATTTTGTGACGAAAATCGCCAGCCGTGCATTGCGGGCAAAATCACCCGAGCCGCCAATTCCGTTCATCATCTTCGTCCCCAACACATGGGTCGAATTGACATTGCCGTATATGTCCAGCTCCAAAGCCGTGTTAATAGAGATTAACCCGAGGCGGCGAATAATTTCCGGATGGTTAGAAATCTCTTGCGGCCGCATAACCAAGCGTTCACGGTATTTTTCAAAATTCCCGTAAACCTCCTTCATTTTCTCCTCCGACAACGTAATCGAGCAGCAGGACGCAAACTTGACCTTCCCGGCATCCATTAAATCAAACACTGCATCCTGCAATACCTCTGAGTACACCTCAAGGTCGGCAAACTCCGAATCCAAAAGACCGTGCAGCACCGCATTCGCAACCGAGCCAATTCCCGACTGCAGCGGCGCTAATCGTTCCGTCAAACGGCCGGCCTTCACTTCTTCACGCAAAAACTGAATTAAGTGGTTGGCCATGACCACGGTTTCCACATCCGGCGGAACAATCGTTGACGGTGAATCTTGCTGGTTCGTAAACACAATTCCTCTCACCTTCTCAGGATCCACTGGAATCCCCATCGTGCCAATCCTGTCTTTGACCCCCGTTAACGGGATCGGGCCGCGCTCTCCCTGCTTCCCTGGTTCATACAAATCGTGGAGCCCTTCCAGATTGGCTTGGTGGGCCATATTAATTTCAATAATAATTGCCTTGGCGTTTAACGCAAACGACAACGAATTTCCTACAGATGTGGTTGGAATCACCATGCCATCCTCTGTAACTGAATACGCTTCCAAAATGGCAAAATCAACCGGCTCCATGACCCCGGCCCGAACCAATTCCGCTGTATGCGATAAGTGCTGGTCGACAAACAGCATCTCCCCCGAGTTGATTTTGCTACGCATTGTCGGGTCGGCCTGAAACGGCAGCCTTTTCCCAAGAATTCCTGCTTCGGCAAAAAGCTTATCTACGTCGGAGCCCAAAGAAGCCCCCGTAAAAACATTTACCTTGAATGATTCCGTCTCGGCACGCTTTACCAGCGCAAACGGAACCGCTTTCACATCACCGGCACGTGTAAAACCGCTCAACCCCAGCGTCATGCCGTCCTCAATCCATGATGCAGCCTCTTCAGGTGTTACAATACGGTCCAACAGCCGCTCGTCTCTAATACGCCCCAAATTATTTTCCATAAATCATCCCACTCCCCAATGGAATTTTTAAACTAATTTTAACCGATAAAGGTTTTCAGCTTGTAAAATTGGGGATTAATTACGGAAAATTCAGATGAAACAGAAAATCCACAGTCTAAAGCAGCAAGTTTCATCCAATACTAAAATCCCAACAGTCTGCGAAAATAACTGGAATAGGATTGGCTCACCGGCACACGATCGCCATTTTTCATGGTTAAAATAAACGTCGAGTGGGTATCGGGATGAATCTCCTTTATTTGATTCACATTGACAATAAACGAGCGGTGACAGCGGATAAAATCGTCTTTCGGCAGTTGAAACTCAAAATCCTGAAGCGAATATTTATGGGTACCGCTGTGCCCCTCGGCGTAAACATGGGTCTTTTTTTCTTTGGCCTCAAAATAAATAACCTGTGAGAATGGCACAGGGATCCAGCCATCCTGTGTTTTAATCGTCACGACCAATTTGCCACTCGTCAACGCTGGGAAAATCGCGGTCACACAGCCCTCCATCTTCCCTTCATGAAAAAACGGCACCGCCATCCCGTGATAGGGAACACCGAAAACATCGCGGTCAATAAACTCGGACACCTTCTGCTTCGACTGCACTGCCTTAAAAGCAATCGTCCCCACCTTCAACGAATCGCCCGGACGTATCTTCAAATCAATCCGCTTGCTCGGCCGGTAATAGATGTACTCCCGTGTATTCGAAACCGCAATCGAAATCTCCTCAGAAAACAGCTCACTAATTACGTCCAATAACGAAACAACCGTAATACTCTCCATCCAATTCCCGTCCCCTTTAATATTCTAGCCGGTAAATTAGAAACCGTTCATTCTGATTGTGCTCATAAACAAACGGCACCCTCACTTCCTGCACCAATTCAAAGGCAGTGTCCTGTTCCAAAAAATAAACATACTCCTCTGACGGATAATACAAAATCAACTCGACATCCCGCGGAAACTCTTCTACTGACCTCAAAATTCGATTGATGACCTTGCGAAAAACCTGTACCGAAAACGGATTGAAAAAATAAAACACGTTGTCCAATGGGGCAATCGGGTACTCTTCTGCTAAGCAGCAATGGAACACCATCCCCTCACGGCGTTGTTTTGCTTTTCGCCAATAATTTGTCCGATTGACCACCGCCGCCTCAAACCACGTTTCATCCATCTCGATTCCCGTTACCGGAGTATGGAAAAAATAATCGATATAAAAGTTTAGCCTTCCTCTGCCGCAGCCAAAATCTACCACACGGTCACTCTTTTTTAGCTCATAGTTTTTAAACAGTTCTTCCAGCGCACTGTATGGAGTTGGCTCGTAGCGATGATAATGCAGCGACTTGTAAAACCCTTGCTGCTCGCCTCTTGTTTTGATATTCAACAATTTATCATAGTAATATTCCTTCATAAACGGCTCCCAGTCAGGTAAAATAGACATAAATCAACAAAAAACTGCCTACCATCATCAGTTTATCAGATTTGAGACCGTACCTGCAGGAGAAACAAAAATTATGTCGAATTTCTTTTTAAGAATGATTTAATCTAAAGTTGTTCATGCATGAAATCATTCCTTTAAAAACAATGACCAACCATTTCCCAACATCCCTCAGGTTGCAAAGGAGTTGATTTCGACCGTGAAAATCAAAAAAATCCTCAATAACAATGCTGTTGTCGTCATGGACCAAAATGAAGAAAAGATTGCCATCGGCGCCGGCATCGCTTTTCAAAAAAAGAGGCATGATATCGTCAACCCTGCTAAAATTGAAAAGCTGTTTGTTCTTAAGGAAAATGAAAAATTCCATCAGCTGCTCTTGCAAATACCGGAAGAGCATTTTGCCCTTTCTGAACAAATCATCACCTATGCCGAGAAGATGCTAGGAACAAAGTTAAATGACCATATTCATATCTCTCTTACCGACCACTTATCCTTTGCAATCGAACGAGTACGTGATGGGATCCATATCAAAAATAAACTGTTTCAAGAAATTAAACTGTTATATAAAAAGGAATTCGATATCGGTCTTTGGGCCATTAAGCATATAGAAGAACAGACCAAAATAAAAATGCCGGTTGATGAGGCCGCCTATATTGCCCTGCATCTCCATACCGCCAAGCTGCAGGGCGGCGATATGAAGCAAACACTCCGGCAAACAGCCATCCTTGCCAGCATGGTTCAGACAATCCGGGATTTCCTCAACATCCAATTGGATGAGGATGACCTGTCTTATCAGCGTTTGATCACCCATCTTCGCTTTACGATTTCACGAATCGGCACGGCAGAGGGAAATTCCATGGATGATGAAATGCTGAGGATGATTAAAGTAAAATACAGGCAGGCTTTCGCCTGTGCAAAAAAAGTTGCTTCAGAGCTGACGCAAAATTACGGCATCAACCTTCCAGAACATGAACTGGGCTACCTCACTCTTCATATCGAAAGGCTGCGAAAATAATAAAACGCTTGGACCGAATGACAGTCCAAGCGTTTGTTTTTTGTAAAAATTTACTTCTTATGAATTTTTGCCATTTCATCAGCAACAAACTGAACGTTTGTCCCAACGATTACTTGAATGCTTTGTGGGCCAACAACATTGATTCCCGGTACGCCAGTCGATTTAATTTTCTTCTGGTCAACAGCTTTCATGTCTTTGACTTCGACTCTAAGGCGAGTGACACAGTTATCAATCGAGGTAACGTTTGCTCCGCCGCCCAGTCCATCATAAATGGTAGATGCCATTCCAGCAAATTTGTTATTGCCTGTTACTGCTCCAGATTCCACTGCCTCATCATCATCCTCTTCACGACCAGGAGTCATCAGGTTGAATTTTGTAATGATAAAGCGGAACAGGAAGTAATAAATCACGGCAAATACTAAACCTTGAACAAGCAGCATATAAGGGCTATTTGCCAATGGCAATCTTGAGCTCAAGATAAAGTCGACTAAACCTGCACTAAAACCGAAGCCAGCAGTCCAGTGGAACGTTGCTGCGATAAATAAGGAAATACCTGTTAAAATGGCATGAACTAAATAAAGTGCTGGTGCAACAAACATAAATGCGAATTCGATTGGTTCAGTAACCCCTGTAAAGAAGGCAGCAAAACCGGCAGCTAACATTAAAGAAGCCACTTGCTTTTTCTTCTTCGTTTTTGCAGTATGAAGCATGGCTAGACCAGCAGCAGGTAAACCGAACATCATGACTGGGAAGAAGCCTGCCTGATACATACCCGTAACACCTTTTTCACCCTCGCCAGACCAGAAGTTACCGATATCATTAATGCCGGCAACGTCAAACCAGAATACGGAGTTTAAAGCATGGTGAAGCCCGGTTGGAATTAATAGACGGTTGAAGAATCCATATAGTCCGGCACCGACAGCTCCCAATTCAGCGATTCCTTTACCAAATGAAACTAGTCCTGTAAAAATAACCGGCCATACAAAGAATAAGACACCAGAAACAACAATCATGGCAACAGACGTCATAATCGGTACAAGCCGCTTGCCGCTAAAGAACGCCAGTGCATCCGGCAGCTTGACGTTACTGAACCGGTTGTACATGATCGATGCCACAATACCGGAAATAATACCGACGAAAGCGTTTCCGATTTTCCCGAATGCGGGGTCCACTGCTTCTGGTTTAATTCCTTCTAGTAACGCAACTGAACCAGTTGATAGTAAAGTTGTGACAACCAGATAAGCGACCAGACCGCTCAATGCTGAAGATCCATCTTTTTCCTTGGACATCCCCAACGCGACTCCGACCGCAAACAGAATTGGAATATTATCAATAATTGAGGCACCTGCTTTAATTAAAAACGCCGCAAGCGGACTGTCTCCACCCCAACCGGACGGGTCAATCCAATAACCAATCCCCATCAAAATCGCGGCTGCCGGCAATACTGCAACAGGCAGCATCAACGAACGGCCAATTCTTTGAAGATATTTCATCATTTCTTATTACCCCCTAAAATTAAATTAATAGTGCTGTAAAAACCTAATGATGAAAAAAAGATAATACCTGTAATATGGGAATTTCAGCTCACTGTTTGAAAAAAATCACCTCCTTAAAGATTGCTCAGCCCAGCCGTTTAATGCCGGGCTGTTATTTCTTTACGTCTTACTTAATAGTGAGAATCACCGTTTTGCCGGCAACTCCTTCTGTTTCTCCAGTGACCTCATATTGCTTTTTGCTGTCATGGCTGTTGGTGATGACGATTGGCGTGACGGTACTTGAAGCATGCTGACCAATATAGTCCCAATCAACCTCCATTAGTGGCTGGCCGGCAGTGACTTTATCTCCTTCACCTACAAGCGGGTTAAAGCCTTCGCCTTTTAACCCCACCGTTTCCAGCCCAACATGAATGAGGATCTCCGAACCGTCCTCAGCCAAAATTCCAATCGCATGCTTCGTTGGTGCAACCTGAATAATTTTGCCGTCAACCGGCGAATGAATGTCACCGCCGGAAGGCATGACAGCTGCCCCTTCACCTAGCATTTTTTGATTGAATACTGGATCAGGAACTTCTGAAAGCGGAATGATTTTGCCGTTAACCGGTGTATAAAGTTCCAATTCTTTTGCCTTTTTAAAAAAGTTAAACATGCTGATTACTCCCTTACTATGTAATGAAAGGCTATAATATTACTATTTGCCTAATGATTGGATTTTAAAAATCCGATTTTTACAATCAAAAAAGGCATGGAGGTATCATAAAAGGATATAGTAATCCTCCTACTTTACCACCATGCCTGATCGTATCAGTAACATGTGATCGATATGAAATTAATCTAATCGTACCATATGCAAATTGTTTTGTAAACGGTAGCATTTGTAAAACCCTAACTGTTTCCAGCCCATCTTAAGCCCTTAGGGTAATGGTTTTTCAACAATCCGTCCGCCTTCAAACAGTTTGTCGTTCAATTAATTGAACATCGATTTCCTGATGGGTGATTTCTTTTTCGTTAATGGCTTGTAGGAACAGTTTTCTACCTACATCAATAAGGGGTACTTCCATTGTGGTGATATTCATCATTTTGGCAATCGGCTGATTGTCGAAGCCTATTAGAGCCAATTGATCTGGTATAAAAATATTTTCCTGCCGAGCCCGGGTGACAATTCCCGCCGCCACCTGGTCACTGGTTACAAGCAGCGCACTTGGCGGGTCTGCCATTTGGCTGATGCTCCTGATCACACGGTCGCCATCCTCTAAATACAGGCAGCGCTCGAAGACATAATCTGGGTTAAATGGCAGGTTGCATTTTTTCAAAAAATCTCGATACGCCTGCTCACGAAATTTGCTATTCGTTCCGGTTCGGCGGCCGATGCAATACCCGATTTTCCGGTGGCCTTTCCCATATAAATAATCTAACGCCTTCATGAAGCTTTTATAATGGTCGATAAACGTGGCGGAAACGTTCTTTCCGTTTGGGTCCTCACATAAAACAATCGGTCCATAGGGGATATACGCTTCAATGGTGGCCCAATCACAAGCGCGCGAACAGATGATGAGGCCATCAATTTGTTTTTGTTTGAGCATTTGCAGCGCTGCCAGTTCCCTGTTCCGTTCATAGTTCGTCTGGATTAAGACAAGATTGTATTGATTTTTAAACGCCTCACTGGCAATTCCGGTGACAAGTGCCGCAAAATACGGAGAGTCCGAAACAGGCAATACCACCCCAACAAGGAAGGTTTTTCCCTTACTAAGATGAACCGCATTAATATTTGGTTGGTAATTGCTATCCTCAATGGCCTTTAAGACCGATTGCCTTTTTTCTTCTTTCACATATGGGTGATTATTTAAGACCCGTGAAACAGTGGTTACCGACACCCCGGCCATTTTGGCAAGGTCCTTAATGTTTGTCATACGAACACCTTTTCAACCTATTATTAAAGAAATACTAAACCATTTTTTAAAAATTTGCCAGAAAAGGGCTATGAAGCATGGAACACCATCTTGTTTATTTCCTCCATGATCAGCTTTTCTTCACAGTTGGAACCGTCTGCCCAAGTCCATTTTCCATAAAGAATCCATGGCTTCCCCTTTCCCGTCTCCAGTGTAAAAGTGCCAACCCCGCCGACGAATTGGGAATCATAATTGGAATGATTAAATGACACGTGAAGGATTCCTTGATTATTAACAAGACCGATTAACTCCCCATACGTTACCTTGCCGCCGTAATACTTGGCTTGAACAATCGAACCATTCTGTTTGAAAAAAAACATCGTTTCGTTCGTAACATCCCGATGAATGCCAATACTCTTGCATCGAAACACCTTATTATGAAAGTTCACCATCCTCGTCCTCCCCCACTTTGATTTACATAAAGTGTAAATGATGAAATGCGTTTCATATCAAGAAGAAAAAAAAAGACAGCACCTTATGCAGGTCCGCCTTAAGAATATCCTCGACATCATCGAGACTTGACGTATATTTAAAGTGATTTTTTAGGAAACGACACTTGCTTCCGTTTTTAATGCTTTCCCTTCCGCCAGTTCAGGGTGTGCATTCTTGATTACAGATGGTCTTACCATAATTAACACTACTCCAACCAAAAGAGCGGCAGATGAAATTAAAATCCATTGAGCAGGGAATACATCATACAAGAAACCATAGAGAACCATTCCTAGTGGCATTAAGGCCATCGCCATCGTTTCCACAATCGAAAACACCCGGCCTTTATAATCATCAGCAATTTGCTTTTGCATCATGACTTGAATCGGTGTATTTACAATAATCACTAAGGCCCCAAATACAAACATCGCCAGCGTATAGTAGCCAAAGGCACCGTTATATGACAGTTTTATCAGCAGCGGCAAGGCCATCATCCCCATGATTACCCCCATACCGATGATTCCACGCTTGGAAACGACCAGCGGAAACTGCACTTCCTTTCTTATCGAAAAATAGATTGAAAACAGCAGCATCCCAACAGCAAACGCCCCTTGAGTAAACCCGAAATGCTGCGAGGCCATTTTTAATTTTTCAATCAGGACGAAGGAATAGCCGACTTCGAATGCCCCGAACAGGAAATTGATCAGCAGTGAAACCCAAATAATCACCATCAACAGCGGCTGCAGTTTCAAATAACTGACCCCTGCCTTCATGCTTTGCCACATCGATTCTTTTGACTCCCCTTCAGCCGTTTCCTTTCGATTGGCATAAAGATTAAAATTCATCGTCGATTCGAGCAAAACCGCAATAACGGAAGCAATCATATACGTCATCAAGAAGATTGGCATCGAAACGGCGCCATATAACAGGCCGCCAACTGCCGGGCTGGCAATCGATGCAAAGGAAATCGACATTTGATTTAAAGACATTGCCCGCTGCACTCTCGCTTCATCAACGAGCCCTGTTACTGACGAAGTAAAGGTAACGCCTGAAAACATTGAGGTTAACGACAATATGCAGGATGTGGCATAAATCGCGGTCAACGACAAACCGGAGGTTAAACTGACGGCCAATAATCCTCCTATTGCCAAGGTTGTCGCAATCTGAGCAACGATAATAATCCGTTTTCTCGAATATCTATCCACCAAATATCCCGCGAACGGAGCCGCCAGTGTCCGTGGCAGGAGGTTACATATAAGGTTTGTCGCAAAGCTTGTTGCGGACCCCGTTGCCTGTAAAATATAAAAACTAATCGCAAACGCATAAACCTGCGCACCAAATGATGATATTAGCTTACTGATAGTAAACGTCCATAAATGATACGTCGCTTTTTTCAACTTCAAGCCGGCATCCATGAAAATCCCCGCCTTTTTCACAAAAGTTTAATTTAATTAAACAAATCATAACATGAAACATCTTCCGTTTCAAGCAAAAGTTTAATATAATTAAACATATAGCGAGATAATGTTTGTTTTTACGCGGGGTTTTTAGTACCCCTGCCCTTCGAGGAGTGACAAAATCAATGTTAGGTGAACGAATACGAAAAATAAGGAAACAGAAGAAATTGACGCTTGAGGCGCTGGCAGGTGACGAGCTGACAAAAGGAATGCTCAGCCTGATTGAAAACAATAAGGCGAAGCCATCCATGGAGAGCCTCGCTTATATCGCCAAACGGCTGCAGGTCGAAATTTCCGACCTGCTCGACGAAGTAAGTACCATCGAATTAAGAGTAATACTAGAACAAGCTGAAAAGCTATTTAACTCTGAGGATGTAAATGGGAGCGAAAAGCATCAACCGCTGATCGCCCTGATTGAGCCCTATATTGAAAAGCTTACACAAGGGTATGAAGCGGCCAGGTTATTGGACATTTACGCCCGCTGCCTTTACCGTGAAAAAATAACCGGGTGGGATCATTATTTTGACCGTGCCGCCAAAATGTACGATGAGATGAACTTGACAGCAAAACGGGCAAGTGTCGGTATCTTCCGTGCTTTGGTGAAATTTATCGAACATGATTATCAAGCCTCGTTAACCATTCTTCTTCACGAGAGGACTGAACTGGAAAAGAACCATGCTTACATCGACCCGATCACCCGGCTCGATTTGGATTATCATGAGGCAGTGTTGCATTTTGCCGTTGGTGATTCCGAATCAGCCACACGAGTTATGGAAGGTGCGATTCATTTTTCCAAGGAACATCGAATTTTCTACCGGATCGATGATCTATACCGGCTGGCGGCTGCTCAGGCAGAAATGGTACCCGATGACACAAAAAAAGAGCATTATATTATGAAATTAAAGCAATACGGGGAATTTGCCGATGATTTGCAAACAAAGCTTTTTTATCAACTGTTTCAGGTCATGGCACTCATCGGGGACAAGCACGATTATTATAAAGCTCTGGAAATCATTGACCAATTTTTTGAAAATCCAAAAATGGAGGAGCTTTTCGAAGACTGGTTTTTGATTGAAAAAGGGAAGGCCCTATATGGCCTCGGGCAGTATGCCGATGCCCTTGCTTGTTTTGAAAAAGTAGAAATACCGGAGTATGCGCACCACCCATTTGATCTTTCCCTATTTTATGTCTTGGATTCGTACAAGGCCAGGTGCCATTTTGAGTTAGGAAACAGGGAAGAGTCTGAAAAATGGGCTAAAACGGCCGTGGAAAATTTTGAATCGTTGCTTCCGACCCCGCATAAAGATTTCGCTATGGATACCTATAAAAAAATAACAGAAAGTTAGCCGCCTTGGTCCTATCCATGGCGGCTTTTCAACACTACAATCAATCCCTTGTTTTTGATTTAAGTTCCTCAAACCATTCCGTTGTCCGTTCCGGCGTTTTTGCATTGATAAAGATTTTTTTCTTGCCCATTTCTATATAGAGGATCGGAGAAGTCTCTTTTCTGATAAATAACAAACTGCTGCCGTAGTCTTTTACCTTGAAGCGTCCCTTGGCAATCGTGGACATGCCAAATCCGTCCTGTTTGAAGGTGACCTCCGGCATTTCATCAAGCAGCTCCACCTTTGTCACCTCTTGGTACGGCCATTCATCGCCATAAACACCGGTGATTTCAAAGGATTGCCCACGTGCGATTAGTTCATAGTCCTGATAGGCGATATATTCAAGAACACCAAGCGCACCAATGACAACTACAAACAGTGAAGTCGAAATGATATAGCTCCGCTTTCGTTTTTTAGGCACCTCATACTTTGATAGATAAATAAGCCCGCCCATTAGGAACACCAACATAAACCCAAATTGAACCTCAAACGTGTATGCAAATGATGTCCAGTACAAAGGCATTAATAGCACCATGCCAACTGCCGTGGCAATCATCAATTTCCCCGTCCGTTGCGGGAACCCGTTAGCAATCAGCTCCTCCTGTTCTTCCTTAGGCCGGGTCGAAAACCCGGATATCAGCCAATATGCTTCTCTTTGCAACATTGCCCAACCCAGGAGCAAAAACATCAGAATCATGCCCAGCTGGACTAATAAAAGTGTCATCAAACAACGCCCCCTTTACCTTAAAGCCCTTTTACAATCGATGATACAACATGGAGCGAGTCCCATTCTCCTCCCGAGACAGTAATAATTGGATACTTTTTCGGAAACAGCTTTTGGTTAATTTCAAAGATTGATAACCCTTCACGATATAAATGTGCCACTTCCTTGCAGAGGTTCTCGAGATTTTTCAGCTTTTGTATCAGCATCCCTTTCCCATCCTCTATATAGCCAGCATGGCAGCAATACATCGGCCCGAAATCATAAGTGAGCAAAGTTCGGATCGAATCCATAATCACGGGGATTGATTCGCTGTCCATAATCACCTTTGTTTTCGGTGCGACAAATAAATCACCAGAAAACAGGATGCCTGTTTCCTCATTGAGAAAAGAAACATGATCAACGGCATGTCCAGGGGTATAAAGGACCTTCCATTCATAATGACGAGATTGAATTGTCTCTCCTAACTGCTGGGCGGTAAATTTCCTCCGTTTGCCCCAGGTCACCTGCCGATACTTCGGATACGGCCAGTCCTGCTCACAAATATGGATTCCTTTCGGATGGACATAGATTGGTATATCAAGATTTTCCTGAATCCACGGAGCAGTCCCGGAATGGTCCTCGTGACTGTGCGTTAAAGTGACTAAGTCAAAAGATTGTTCTTGATAAAAAGGAATAAGGCTTTCCGCTAAACATTGGGGGCCTGTATCGACCAGCATGCCATCTACCAAAAACGCAAAAACCCTGCCTACTGCCCCTTGGGTTTTCCCCTCGATACACGTAACTTTCCCCTTTGAATACACATCAATCATTGCTCCCCTCCCCCCTCACCTATATTTTACCACCTGAACCATTTTATTGCTTACCCAGCCTTTTAAGCCTTCCGCTCTATCTCCAACAGCTTGGATTTCATCTCTAACCCGCCCCGGAAGCCGGTCAGGGCCCCATTTTTCCCTAACACCCGGTGGCATGGGACGGTAATCATCACCGGATTGGCACCGATGGCTGCACCGACTGCACGTACCGCTGCAGGCCGATTAATTTTGGCAGCAATATCGGAATAAGTCCTCGTCTCTCCAAACGGGATTTCACAAAGCGCCTCCCAAACGGAACGCTGAAATTCTGTTCCACGGTAATCGGACGGAATCGTAAAGCTTGTCCGCTCCCCTTCAAGATACTGTATTAATTCTTCAGCATATGGTCTTAGTTTTTCAGCGTCCTCAATTAGCGGACTTTTAGGCATCCGCTTTTCCACCCAGGCAGCCACCTCTTCAAACGCCTGCCCTTGCGACCCAACGAAACAAAGGCCTTTCTCTGTTGCAGCGAGATATAACTGCCAATCTTTATGCTTCAACAATGACCAATAAACCGGCTGTGCATTCATACTCTTTTCCTCCAATAAAAAACCGTGTTTTCTTTCATTATACAAAAATAGCCGCCCGGCGTCAGGAGCCGGTGCGGCACTTCTTCAAATGTAATCCGAGGGGTCGACAAAATAATTGTAAACCATGTAGATTACGATACAAATGGCTGTTGTCACAAACCCCCAGCCCAGGGTTAATTGGTCGATAATCAAGTAATTGTTGCATAATTGTTCTGGCGAAATAATATAAAGCAGGCCCATTCCAAAATACATAACGATAAACCCAATAAAGATTGAATTTTTCCCAATAGGCTTTAACTTTTCCCAGCTGTCCCTAAGGGCAATTCCAGCCAAAAATGGTAGGCTGATAAATTTAAAGATTTCGACTGCCGGTACCTCCAGCGCTTCATCCATTGTGCGCGGCAATGTCCAGTAAACGACAATAAGGAAAAATAACAAGGCTCCGGGCACGCCGTCCCCATTCCATTTTTCAAAAAAGTTCGGGAATCGGTCTTGAACAAACTTGGCCATCAGCATCCCGGCAATCACCAGTATCGGCATTTGCATATGCATGTGAACAACCATAAACGATTCCATAAAATGAGCAACAGGAGGAACGGCCAGGAAAATAAACAGCAGCAAACCATAAAAGGATTGGTTTAACATTATTCTCCCGCCTCCTGTTTCAAGATCTTGTTGAGCTTGGCTGACGCTTCATCGACTTTTTTGTAATCCATGACCTCGACCAGTTTGCCTTTCGGGTCGACCAAATAAAACGCCGAGTTATGTGCGAAGGTGCCATTATCGTCAGGGATGACAATCACCCCGAACTCCTTCAACAAGGAGTCCAATTCCTTTTGTTTGGGGATTCGCGCCATCCGCCAAGTTTCTCCATCGCTTTTAAAATAATCTTTATATTTATTGAGGGTTTCTGGTGTATCTCTTGCAGGGTCAAAGCTGATACTTAAAAACACGATCTCCTTGCCCAAATACTTAGTTGGCAGCTTTTGATAAACCTGCGACATGTTCCACTCCAATTGCGGGCAAACCGTTGTACACGCTGTATATAAAAATGTAATGAATACATATTTGTTTTCAAATTCAGAAATAGAATATTTTCGACCTATACTATCCTCGAGGGTAACGTCGGGGAACTGCGGTTTCTCATTCATCAATTTATTGACTCTTGCTGTTTCTGCCGTATAGGCGGTGAATCCATCTGTGCCGATAAAAAATAATACAAAACCAAATGCGATAACGAGTATATGTGATATTTTAGTGTGCTTATTGTTGATCATATCGATCACTTCCAACTCTATTTTTTAATAGAAAGAGATAGCCCAACCTATGCGAGCTATCTCTTTTTTCAAAAAAACAATTTTCTTCTTACCAAGTTTTGAAAGGCGGTGAACCTGGAGGTGCATTGACAATCATTTCAGTTAATGGAATAACGTAGGCCATTGATACGATGATCAGCATTACGACAATCCATAATCCCCAGCGCTCAGTCCAGTAAGGCGTTTTCGATGCATTTTCTTCTTCTTCCGCAATTGGGAATTCTGTTTCCCCTTTTGGTGCAAAGAACATCATGTTGAAAACCGCGTACACTTGGAGAATAACCCCTATGATTAACAAGGTTCCGCCAACTGCCAGGGCTATTAAATATGGGTCCCAGCCTAATGCTGTTGCGTGATCCCCATAAGTTGTATAAGAAGTTCTTCGCGGTGAACCAAGTAAACCTACATAGTGCATAGATCCGGCCATAAAGATCATGCCGATTGTCCATACCCATGTTTGGATCACACCTAATTTATTGAGTTTTGGCGTTAATACACGTTTTGAAATATAAGGAACTAACCAATAACTGATTCCGAAGAACGTCAATACTACTGTCATACCCAATGTTAAGTGGAAGTGACCAACGATCCACATTGTGTTGTGAACTACTTGGTCCAATTGGTTTGTGCTTTGAACGATACCGCCTGCACCAGCAGGGATAAACGCAACCATCGCAATGAATGGAGCAAGGAAGCGAACATCTCCCCACGGCATTTTCTTCCACCAACCAACAAGGCCTTTGCCGCCTTGCTTTCTAGAGGTACGCTCGAATACTGCAAACATTGCATAAGCAGTCATCAATGATGGGAAACCGATAGCCAAGCTCATGAATACGTGCATAAATTTGATGCCTTCATCGATACCTGGGTCGATGATTTGATGGTGGAATCCACCGGTAATGTTCATAACAACTAAAGCAATGATGACTACGCGTGTTAACGTATCGCTCCAGCGTTTACCGCCGATTAGTTTTGGAATAACTACATACCAAGCAGAAGTTGCCGATAGGTACCAAATATTAACTAAAGTATGGCCGAAAGCCCAGAATAGTGTACGAGACACCATAACGTTGATTGTATCAACCCAGCGGAATGCCCAAGGAATAATGATCAATACTTCCACAGCTACAGGGATTAAAGCGAAGAATAATAGAACAAATACACCAGTTGCAAAGTAAGAGAAAATCGGAACATGCTGTCCTTTATGATTCTTTCTCCAGTTAGCCACTTGCACAAAGCAGCCTATACAGGCTAACCAGGTACCCAGCGCAACAAACACCAATCCAATATAAAACATCGGGTGTGCTGCCATTGGCGGATAGAAGGTGTACATAACAGATGCTTCATTCAACAGGATTGGAATAACAACCAGTACGGCCCCAATTATTTTTGAAGCAAAACCAGTCCAGACAATCTTTCTTACCTTAGGAAGTAGGCCGCCTAGAGTATGTGACATGCCTGCGTAGAAGTAACCGATAATAAAGAATGCTGTTAACACGAGGATTAAGAGCACGCCGTGTGCAGTTAATACTTGGTAATAGTTAAACCATGATGGCAGTTCGAACAATCCAGCGCGGTTCAGCCCTTGTGCTAATCCTAAAAATCCACCGATGAATAATGCAATAAATGCTACTGATAAATATGCTTTTGAGATTCTAGCATCTTCTTGGCTTATACCAGCAAGCTTATTTACTTTATCTTTAAACATTTGTACTGTTGCTGTTTGCATTCTTTGTCCCCCCTTTATTTAACCGTTATTGTTGTAGACATTAACTGGTGGCCAGCGCCACAATACTCATTACATATAACTAAATATTGGTCGGTTTTATCGAACTTTTGGGTGATTTTTTGAATATGCCCTGGCATAACCATCGCATTGACGTTTGTACCAGCAATTTCAAACCCGTGAACAACGTCCTTAGATGTAAGTGTAAAATGCACTGTTGAACCGGCCGGAACTTCAATATTCGGCGGGTTAAAACTGAATGCTGCTAACGTCATAACTACTTCATACTCATTCTCGCCGATTTTTGTAATGCCCGGCTTATCGAATGGAGCTGTTTGATCTACTTTCTGCGGGTCGATTGTTTCCATGTTGCTTGGCGGTCCCATTTCTAATGCAAATGCCTGATAACCAGTGATAAGCATGAAGATCATAATCATCCCGAAGCTTAACGTAAGCCAAATTTTTTCGTCTTTATGCATTTTTTATCCCCCCTATACTCTCGCCATATATAAACCATAAAGTACAAAATAAGTGAACAGAATGACACCAAACAAAACCCCCAAAGATATCCATGTTCCTTTTAATGGTGCTTCGTGTTTTTCAACCTTTTTTCCCTTAACAGAGCTCATCTCAAAATCCCCCTTTTTCGTTAAGTTCTTTTGTCATTTTTATGATAAATGGGAATCGTTTTCAACGAAGTGAACTGCATCACGCAGGCAGTGTGAGGTAAAACAGCATTACTTTTCTAGGTGAGGTATTTTTGAAATGGATAAAATCAAATTTATCTATAATCGCTATTTTAACGGTGATATTACCTTTTTCACGTTGTTAATCATTATTTTGAAATAAGGAATTTTTTCGTATAGCAAAAATGACAAATCTGTGAACAAAAAAAGACTATCCCTTTTCTGGTAAGGGACAGTCTTGAATTTTATTCGTATTTAATTAAATACAGGCAAGGTTACCAAAATCATTAATACAAATAGAATCGAAACATAATTGACTGAGTAAAGGAAATTGATTTGTGCCCATTTGAGGTCGTTTTTCATAAAAAATCCACTGATCCCTATTATTAACCATCCTAAGTTCATTAGGGTTGCAATGACAACAAAAGCAGTACCGAGTGATCCCAAATAAAATGGCAGCGGCAACAGGCAGGCAATATAAACGACCATTTGCCTTTTTGTCATTTCAAATCCATGCACTACCGGGAGCATTGCCACTTTGGCAGCGCGGTATTCTTCGCACTTTTTCATCGCTATCGCAAATGTATGCGGCATTTGAAAGATAAAGATTATCAAAAAGAGAATGATTGGAACGATATGAAAACCCGGCTCAATCGCGGTCCAGCCAATCATTGGTGTAACAGCGCCAGAAATAGCACCAATGACAGTATTAAGAGTGTATTTTCGTTTCGACCACATGGTATACAGAATGACATAAGTAAACCAGCCAATAAAGGCATAGCCAACAGCTTCCATTCTGGTAAAAAGCAATAGCACAAAACCAAGTGCAGTCAGGACAATTCCTAAAGTTAATACTGATTTTAAAGAAAAATGACCGGTAACAGTTGGCCGATTCTTCGTCCGATCCATTACGGTATCGATATCAACATCGTACCAGTTATTAATGACAAGCGCACCGCCCATCACCAAAGTACTTCCGATTATTGTCAACAGAAAAACATCCCAATAATCCATAAAGGAACTATTGGTAAAGTAAAGCGCCAACCAAAACCCTGTAAAGACGGGTAATACATTAGCAATTAATACAGGGCCTTTAAAAAGTGATTTTATGTCAGCGACTAAACTAGATCGCGTATTTGTAATAGGAGTGCCTTTGCCGTTTTGAGCGGTAAGTATTCCATTTTGACTCAAAGTTCTAACCCCCCCATAAAATGGTTTGGATAATTAATTTCTTTGATTTTATATTAACATACTTTTTAATATACCCCTATTGTAAAAATCGCCAAAAAAAAAGAGCCTCGAACGGCTCATTATGGATTAGAAACACCAAAAATTTTTTCATATAATAATTGGGCATTATTTTTTGTAGGGAATATCCAACAACACCGGCACGGTCTCAAACACAATCCCCTGTTTCTTCAACTCAGGGATAATCTGCCGTAACGATTTGATGGTATTAGTCCGGTCTTCATCCCACTGTGCCCCGTCGTGCATCAGAATAATCGCACCGGGCTGGATGTTGCTGATGACATTATAGGCAATTTGCTCAGGAGGCGACTCGTGCCAATCGAGAGAATCTACCGACCAAGCAACCACCGTATAATTCATCGATTTCATCTTTTCAACCAACCCATTGTTCAAAAAGCCGTATGGTGCGCGAAACAGTTTGGTGCGGTAGCCAATTTGACTAGCCAACTGATTTTCGGTTTGTGTCACCTCTCTTTCTAGCGTCGCGATGTCCCCTTGCTCAACCAAATTAGGATGCCAATATGTATGGTTCCCAATAATGTGACCTTCATCTTGGATTCGCTTCACAATCTCTGGATAGGCTTTAGCCCTTGCTCCCATCAAGAAAAAAGTCGCTTTCACATTTTGCTCTTTTAAAATATCCAAAATTTGCGGCGTAAACCGGGGGTCCGGGCCGTCATCAAATGTTAACGCCACTTTATTTTCAGTTTGCGGACCTCTTGTCACCATCGTTTCCGGGTATCGCTGCTGCAAAATAATAAATGACACTGGGTGCCGCACACGCTCTTTATTTTCTGCTCCCCCTTCCATATTAGGAGGATTTTTTGTTTGAGCATAGGCGGACATACCTCCCAATGACAGCATGAGGATTACCACCGTTAGCCACATCAGTAATTTTCTTCTCATCTATACATCTCCTTATCAATCCAATACACTGTTATTTTTCATAAAAAAGTTTTTCTTTATTCAAAATAATAAGGCCAGCCCCATAATTGGAACTGACCAATTTATAAACTATCGCTTTTTTCTAATGTCTTGCCTTCTCTCCGATACCGCTTCACTAACCATGTTATACATAATTTCGACGCCCTTTTCCGATGCTTCAAAGCTAAAAGCATTGGCCACATCAATCCCAAGGCTGTCCGCTTCTTCGGCAGCGTCTATATTTGCTCCCAAAAAAATAAACTCCCAATTATATTTTTCCTGCTGGTGCTTGATTAATTCTTTCACTTTTTCATAGGTAAATTCCCTGCTGGCATTTTCCATTCCGTCTGTTGTTATAACAAAAATCACCTTTCCCGGCCTGTCTTCCTCCGGTGTTTTCGCCAACCGATAACCTACATCTAGTATCGTTTTACCTACTGCATCCAACAGTGCTGTCATACCTCTCACAAAATAATCCCTCTTGGTGAGCTTCGTCTGTTCTGCCTTTATTCCATTCCAAAGAATTTCATATTGATCATCAAATAAAACAGCTGTGACGAGCGTGTCTCCCTCCATTTGCTTTTGCTTTTCAATAAAACCATTGAAGCCTCCAATTGTATCACTCTCTAGCCCCGCCATCGACCCGCTTCGATCAAGCAAGAAAATAATTTCTGTCAGATTCGTATTCATCTCTATCATCCTTTCGGCTTGTTTATACTATAATAATAGTTAAGTTCATCCATTATTTGGTCGCTTGCTAGGCGACATTTACGGGGGTTTATTATGCTTGACCAAAAACTATTAATAGAGTTGCAGGAATATATTGACCTTCACCTAAATAGGCTTGCTTTTTCCAAGATGGAAGAAAGCATCTCAGATGAACTTCATAATATTGCTTTGGAGGATTTCATAAAAAATAAGCGCCAGCCTGCCTTTAACAAAACCCTGTTTGGTTTTATTGATCAAAAACGTTCCACCGACTCAGACATCTATAAAAAAGCCGGAATTGACCGCCGGCATTTTTCCAAAATTCGCTCCAATCCCGACTATCGTCCAGGAAAAAATACCGTTATTGCCCTAGCACTTGCACTTGAATTGAACAAAAAAGAAACCGACAAGCTGTTGAGTGCTGCGGGTTACTCTTTGTCTGACAGTGATACATTTGATTTAGTGATTCAGTTCTGTTTAGAAAAAAAGATATACGATATTCAGGAGGTCAATCAAGCGCTGGATTATTTCAGTTTGAAGCCGCTAGCGGGGGTAATTGCTTGAAAATTCAGAAATACTTAAGCGTCAGGCGGTACAGTTAAAAGGAATATTAGCACCAAAAGAGTAACATCCCAATCCTGGAATGTTACCTTTTTTAATACACAAACAAATTCCCCCTCAATCTCCGTTCGAATTATTGAAATATAATATCCCTTTGACTATCCCCGATCACTTAGAATTATATTAGTAAAATATTACACATCTTAATATTTCTGATCAAAATTATGTAAATCAAGCATCAAAATCAGTATCTATCTATCTCCTCCTTTATTTCTAAATAATCTAAATAATGAAGAAATATGTTGCGTTTTAATTTTAAGAATAGTAAAATTAGTTTCTACTAACAGGAAAAACTAAAGGAGAAATACCTTAATGGAAAATAAATTGCCTTTTTCAAAATATTTTATCATCGGAGTTATGTTATTTGCTTTGTTTTTTGGCGCTGGAAATTTGATCTTTCCCGCCTCACTCGGCCAAAATGCCGGTTCAAATGTTTGGATTGCTGTGGCAGGATTTTTGATCACTGGAATCGGCCTGCCCTTTTTGGGAATCTTGGCGATGGGCGTTTCCGGAGCCAGCAACCTTCAGGAGCTAGCTAGCCGGGTTCATCCGATTTATGGTGTTGTCTTTACCTCGCTTCTTTATTTAACTATCGGACCTTTTTTTGCAGCGCCACGGACTGGTGCAGTTGCTTTTGATATCGGGATTGCACCATTTTTAAGCGAAGGTGGCGGACAAATCGGGCTGCTGATCTTTTCTTTCCTATTTTTTGCTGTAACCATGTGGCTTTCCTTGAATCCGGCGAAATTGGTTGACCGAATTGGGAAAGTTCTCTCGCCCGCTATCATTATCTTGATTTTCGTTTTATTGGTGATGGTTATTGTAAAACCAATGGGCGAAATTGGGGCACCCCAAGAGGCTTATGCAAATGGAGCGTTTGTGAAGGGTTTTATGGAGGGCTACAATACCATGGACGCACTGGCATCGCTTGTTTTTGGTATCATCGTCATTCAAGCGATACGCGAGATGGGAATAACCTCTACCAGAGGAATCCTTACTGCTTCAGCAAAATCCGGATTCGTGGCGATTATCTTCCTTGGAATCATTTATGTCGGTGTTGCCTATCTGGGAGCATCGAGTACGGTAAGGTTTGGACTTTTCGAAACAGGCGGCCCTGTGCTGGGGGAAACCGCATCGTTTTATTTTGGAACAGCAGGAACCATCATGCTATCCATTATCATTATACTTGCCTGCCTGACAACAAGCATAGGCCTGATTACTTCGTGTGGGGAGTATTTCCATACTCTTGTTCCAAAAATCAGCTATACAATGTGGGTTAGCTTCTTTTCATTGGTTTCATTTATCATTGCCAACTTCGGATTATCGAACATCATTAATTTTTCGATCCCGGTACTGATGCTTCTGTACCCACTGGCCATTGTACTCATGATGCTGACATTTTTATCAAAGGCCTTTAGGCTGTCGCCATTCATTTATGCTATCGGAACCTCCATCACCTTTTTGGTTAGCGTGATCGATGGTTTTAAGTTCCTTTGCCAGCAGCTCGGCTTAGAATATTTCCAATGGCTCGCACCGATCGTTTCTTTCTATGAACGGGTACTGCCGCTTTATGACCAGGGGCTTGGCTGGCTGCTTCCGGCACTAATAGCAATTGCAATTAGTTCGGCCATCATCGGCATGCTGAAATTTTTACGGATTCCCTTAAGGTAAAAGGCATCGTAGGGAACGGAATCGATAAAAATTACAATACTTTATATTTTTAAAAATAAAAAAGGTGTACTCTCTGAAACTTCTAGTCAGAGAGTACACCTTTTTCCTTCTTCTCTTATTTCACCGAAATCCTCACTACATCCTCCAAGTATTTCGTAGTATTATAGCCGTAAATCTCCAGCCATTTTGGAATGACATCCTCTCCAGGGTTATTACTATGCATTCGGATGTTCTGGACCGTAAAGAAATAACGAGGTTGCTCAATTTCCTCAAATGGAAAATGTCTTTCATTTATATCGTATTTTATTCCGTTTTTATCCACGAGGACGCCTTCTTGCTCCATCTCCATTGAACTATTTTCGTTCTCTTCCTCACCCAAAATATTGAAGTTTAGTGACTCAAATGCTCGATTCTCAACTTCACGATCACTTATGACAATATTGGCTGGCTGGCCAATTTCTACCTTTTCAATGGTGATGGTGCTGCCTGCATATTCCAAGGTTTGAGGATATTCCTTAGAGGCATCCAGTTCGACTGTTTTTCTGTCTTCCACTGTTAATTGGGCAGATTTTAATTGAATGTTGACCTTTTTTGGTTTTTTCCCATAAAGCGGATCAAAATATGCTTGAAAAGCAATCCAATTCATGTCTAGCTCTGGATTCATGAAAAAGCTGCCATACCGATCTGCTTTCACTTTTTCATTATTCACTTCCAGATTGTCAAAGTTGATAATATCAATCCGCTTTTCCGGCTGTTCATGATTAATACCAAATTGCAGAATCGTCGCCGTCGGAGCAAGGATTAGTTTATTAAATCGAACGGGGATTCCTTCGATTTCTGTTTCTTCATCCAATGCATATTCGATAGCGGGCTGCTTAGTTACAGGAATCTCAAAATTCCACTCTCCTGTTTTAAAGTCGATGTTCTCGTAAGGATTAATACCTTTTTGATTTGAATTAGAAATCAATTTCTGCAACCTTGTGATTTGAAGTTTAATTGTCCCTTTATCCGATGTGAGTGGCATCAGACTCATCTTACCTTGATACACATTCTTTTTGCCCTTATTTAGATTCGACTCCAGGTCTGGTGGATAATACCTTGGAAACATTTCACGGCTCATGATTTCATGCTCGTTCTCCACAAAGACTCCATCATTATAATTCATGACATATTGATTGTCTGCAGCTGTATCTTCTATTTCATAAAAAATAAGCGTCTGAACATGATCAGCAATTGCGCTCTTAATCTTAATTTTCACTCCATCGCTTTCTGCTTCTAGGTCTAGTCTCTCACCAATGTCCTGTTGCAGAAAGGCGCGCAATTCCTGATCTTCTTCTGTCCATGTATAGTAGAGGTTGGAAAAGGAACCCGCAATAACTTCTATACCTATTAGTAATGCAATAACACCCGCAAAAACAATCCCCGTTCGTTTACGTTTCTTGAACTTCAGTTGTCTCTGCCTTTCCTTTTCTGCCAGCCTTGCTTTGACGTTTTTCATGAAATCAGATGGCACATGGAAATTCGCCATCTTTTCTGGAAAACTTGACATGGTTAGCATGACCTCCTGTAAGGAAGCCAAATCCTCCTGACAGTGCTGGCAATGATAAATATGTATCTCTAATGCAACCTTTTTCGATCTCTCTAAGGTTCCTTCCAAGTAATTAATGTAATACCCACGATACTCCCTACACCCATTAAAAGTTGGGTCGTACCCCATTTCTTTTCTAAGTGTCTGGATTCCAGAAAACAAAAGCACTTTCATCTCTTCCATTGAAACTTTTAGAAGCTGCGCAGCATCCTCCTGAGATAACCCCTTTATATATGTAAGGGCCATTGCTTCCTTCACATGCTCTTCCAATTGATCGAGTGCTTTAAATAAATCCTTATGTTGTTCGCTTTCCTCTAAAGCTTGTAAACTTCTATCCTCATGAAGCTCATGGCAGGTATTTATAAAAATTGACGTTACCCACGTTTCGAATGATGTTACATTTTTAAATCGGGGAAACTCCTTGTAAACTTTTAAAATGGTCTGGTAAAAAAGCTCTTCCATTTGCCGCTGGCTCCTAAAATAGGACCACCCCAAAGCATAGAACGATTCTTTGTGCTGATCGAACCAATCGACGATGGATTCTATGCCTTTTTCTCTTATCGTCGTGATTGAAATGGGATCTATTTTTGCTGGGATCATTAATAATTTGTCCCCCCTCTAACATTCTCTTTATACCAATAATATAGTGAGAGGAAGTGGTTGACAATAAGTGGTCCAAAAGCGGGTATTTTATTTTGAATTTGCAACAATTTTCTTGCATGCTTCAATTAAAATGATGGCATCCATTCCGTAAGTAACAGAATCATACCCCTGTTCGTATCGTGACTTGATGTCGGCTTCGGAACCAGCATAAATGAAGGAAAATTTATTCACTTTTTTACATGCATCCAATACCCTTTGAATAGCTCCTTTTACTTCTTCATCATCAAATTGGCCTGGTTTACCTAATGCAGTAGATAAATCATAAGGTCCAATGAAAATTCCATCAACACCATCCAAAGCAACGATTTCTTCAATACTGTCTAAACATCCTCGTGTTTCACATTGCGGAATGATTAACGTTTCATTGTTGCTTACCTCAAAGTAGTGATCTAACCCTTGCTGTGCATATTCTGCATACCAGAAGCTGCTCCCGCTTGTTGGTGCTATACCGCGTTCTCCGAGTGGAAAATACTTTCCGAATTTGATGATGTCTTTTACTTCATCAACTGATTGTACATTTGGAATAATTAATCCCATGGCACCAACATCAAGCATTTTAAGAATTGAGTTACGTTCCCCATCCTTTACCCGAACCAATGGAGTAATGTCTGCCAATTTAGCTGCACGTGCCAAGGTTTGTACACTTTCTACATCGAATGGCCCATGTTCAGTATCGATTAAAACATAATCAAATCCCGCATAGCCCAAAGCTTCAACTGCTGTAGCACTTCCAATTTGATGGATAGTACCTAACGTTTTCTCACCGTTTAACATTTTTTCCTTCAGTTTGTTTTTCAATTTTATTGCCCCTTTCAAAATATTAAATTGATTGTTAGTTTTTTACATTCTTCACTCATAACATAAAAGGAAAACGATTACAAGAACATGCAAAAAAGACATCCCCCTGCCCTGCACTGGAAGGATGTCTTTTTATATATGGAGGTACTGGTTCTTATCGTTTTAAAGGGAGAACTTTTTGTAAAAATCATTCTGGAAATAAGTCGGAAGATAGATACCGTTCCCCCGTGTCAGGAGCCAAACAAAGGACACGAGCTGTTAAAGGCAAGTTTTTTGCTATCTCGATAGCAAAATAGGTGGAGGATGCTCCAGACGCGCCTACGAAAATGCCTTCTTTCGCCGCCAGCCGGCGTGCAGTCTTTTGGGCATCTTCATCCTTAATGAGTAAAATTTCATCATAGATGGAGCGATTTAAAATTTTGGGAATAAAACCCGGGCCTGTTCCTGGGATTTTATGAGGTCCAGGCTCCCCCCCTGATAAAACAGGGGATCCAAACGGTTCCACGACGTAAATTTTCAAGTCTGGAATTCGCTTTTTTAACTCTTCCCCAACACCTGTGACAGTTCCTCCTGTTCCAGCGGTCAACACAAGTGCGTCCAATTTGCCCTCGAATGCCTCTAAAATTTCAACTGCAGTTGTTCCACGATGGGCATCTGCATTTGCAGTATTTTCAAATTGCATTGGAATAAAGCTATCTGAAATGGATTCAGCTAATTGGTTGGCTTTATCAATTGCCCCTTGCATTCTTCTGTTCGCTGGAGTGAGGTGGACTTCAGCACCATATGCTTTTAAAATTTTCACACGCTCAGCGGTTGCATTATCAGGCATTGTAATGATGCAGCGATACCCTTTGACTGCACATACCATAGCAATCCCAATCCCAGTATTTCCGGAAGTCGGCTCGATGACCGTGCTTGTTCCCGGAATCAGTTTGCCCTCTTTCTCTGCACGGTCAATCATACTAATGGAGGCACGATCTTTTACACTACCCCCGGGGTTAAAGGATTCCAATTTTATATATACCTTTGCACCAGATGCATCTGGTAATTTGTTTAATTTCACGATAGGGGTATTTCCAATTAAATCCAGAACCGAATCATAAAGTTTCAATTTACTTCACCTTCAATTTTTCCAAATGTTTGATGATTGGTGTCAAGTTAATAAAATTTACCTTTTTAGACTTATTCACAATAGAAAGCAACCCAGCTTTTTTAAGAAAATGTTTCTTGTTTCTTGTTAATCATTTAATTCCAATGAGTTTAGTTGGCTATAATTATAGTATTATACTTGGTTGAAAGAATCAACCTTGTTTTTCGAAAAGTCAATTAATCGCACATAGGGAAGGGCTTAGCATATTCACTAAGCCCTTCCCGTGTACTCCCTAAAATAATGCCAATATTTAATTTTGTCATCGGTTCTTCCTCCGTTTTAGTTGATTTCCCAAACAACTTGTCAAAAAAGCCCATATTGGCTACCACCTTACCATCGAATATATGACAGATTGACCAATTTCAAAATTATTTTTACCTTAAAAAAACTCTCTATACTTCCAAGTAATAAAAAACTTCAATTCCGAACCTCTATTACGTAATTCAAAAAAGAGCCCATTCTTTTAAGAATTGAGCCCATTGCCTTCTTTCTTTTAATTAAAGGGTGCCTACTAAAATTATTTGGTTATTAAAAGAATATTTAAATACCCTGCCGACAAGAATTCCAAGAAAAAAAACAAACCTCCGAGCCCTTAATAAATTATTGTGCAGAAGTGGAAGACATGCCGCCATCAATACGAACCATCGTTCCATCAATGAACCTAGATTTATCTGAACCTAAGAATACCATCAAATCTGCGATTTCTTCTGGTGTAGCATAGCGCCCCATTGGAACAGCAGCCGCAAATGCTTTTTGCGCTTCCTCAGCATGTTCTTCTCCAACTGCATTTCTTTCAATTCTACGCATCATCTCTGTATTTGTTGCGCCTGGAGCAACAGCATTTACGCGTACGCCATATGACGCCATTTCTAAAGCTGCAGATTTTGTAAGTCCGAGAAGAGCATGTTTCGATGCAACATAAACACTCATTCCCGGAGCACCAAGCCATCCACCGTTTGAAGCTGTGTTGACAACAGAACCAGATTTTTGTTCTCGCATGACACTAAGAACGTATTTTAAACCGTAATAAGCCCCAAAGAAGTTAACATCCATAACAAATCGCAAGTTTTTTTCCGTTTGCTCTACGATTGGTGCATTGGCGCCATTTACACCGGCGTTGTTAATAAATACATCGATACGGCCATATTTTTCAACGGTTTTATCAACATAATTTTTTACCTGGTCTTCTTTTGTAACATCCGCAGAAACGAATAAGATATCACTAGCTTCCACTTGTTCGGAAACTTTTTTTAGCGCATCTTCATTTAAATCCACAAGCGCTAATTTTGCCCCTTCCTTTGCAAATGCTTTTGCTGCCGCAGTACCGATACCGCCGGCTGCACCAGTAATTAAAACGACTTTGTCTTTTAATAACATAAAATCATCCCTTTATTCTTGTAATATTGGTACTCATAATGACAAAAGCATGCTTAACGATTTTTCTTTTTTATATTGACCAAACATATATATAAAATTCCAATTCTTATTCAATCTTTTGACCCGTTTGCGAAAATAACTAAATCTCAACATTGTAATTGGAGTTAAAAGTGCGGTATGCAGCAAAATGAAAGGATATATAGGGGTTCTTGTAGATTAAAGAGAGGATCACTTGTAATAATAATGGCACTGTCTATATTCAATGCAATTTTGTACATCCTTACAAGAAACATGAAAAGGCAACACCCTAGAGGATAGTCGCCTTTCTTGAAAATAAGTTGTGAAACACACTTGAAACACACTCCACGTGCGTTCAGTGTATGTGGCAACACATTGGGTGCTAGTGAGTTCACACTTGTTTTATTCAACAATGACTGAACATTTTATTTTTGAGGGGGAATCTGTGGTTGTTGCGGTTCTACATCCTTGAATGCATCTTTAAATGCATCTTGTTTAACCTCAATTTCTTTATTGAAATTGTTTAATATCTCCTGGATAGATTTTGCATCTTTCCCCATAAGCGTTTGTTTGATTTGATCTTTCACCTTGCTTAATGGCGTCACCTTTCTATCTGTTACCTTAATGATGTGATAACCAAACATTGTCTTAACCGGCTCGCTCACTTCATCTCTTTTCAATTTCAAAGCGGCCGCAAGAAATGTTGGGTCCATTTCCTGGCTCTTTCCAGAAAGATAGCCCAAATCCCCGCCTTCTGCCCCAGACACCTTATCTGTCGATTGTTTTTTTGCTAATTCGGCAAAATCGGCTCCTTTCTGTAGTTCTATTTCAATTTCTTTAGCCGTTGACTCCTCATCCACGAGAATATGACTGGTTCGCACCTCCGTGTATTGGTCTTTATTTTGTTCATAGTAATCTTTTATTTGTTTATCTGAGACTTTCACCCCGTCCGTTGTTGCTTTAAAGAAATAAAGGGATTGTTTAATTTGATCTTTTAATTCTTCTTCGTTGTTAAAGCCCTGTTGTTGCAGGAGCATTTTAAATCCATCTTCACCACCGGCCTGTTCCTTTATCTCGTCCAGCCGTTGATTCACCTCTTTATCAGATACTTCATATTTCCCTTCCAAAATTTTCATATAAACCAACTTTTGAATCAATTCTTTTCCCCGCTCGGAACTTACCACTTCTTTATATAAATCATCTTTTGAGATATTTCCATAGTCCGTTTTAACAAGTACCTCGCTCTCAGCGCCAGAGGCAAGAGCCGAACAGGCACCAAGTAAAATTAACAATGATAAAATGGCTAAAACTGTGATCCTATTTTTCAATTATCTTCACTCCTACTTTTGACACTTTCCAAAGTCATGGCGGCTTTCGAATCTGACTTGGATTTAGCATCCAGATAAAAAGCTAAATAAGCTTTAAAATTCCTTCGATTTTTCTATGTATCCCCCCTGTACCAAGCAGCATACCCGGTACAGGAGGTATTTTACTCTAACCTATTGCCAGACTTGAATCATCGCATCTGCATGCGCTTTCAAACTGTTATACGCTTTTGCGGAGATCTGATCTGCATCTTTTTTAAGATCCAGGAATCCTTTAAAATCATTAATGTGTTTAACAACCTTATCCGCAGATCCATTCTTTTCAAATTGATTGACGGAAATCAAATGTGCCTTCAATGCTTGCGCTGCACCTGCTTTGAAAGCTCCCTCTTTAGCAAAACTATCAATTACAGAACTTAATCCTTCTGCGCTAAGATTGCTTGCCAAAAGATTCGTATCGGTAACGCTTTGCTTAGAGTCTGTCTCTGAAGTGGCCGTAAAAGTAAGAGTGGCCGGAGCTGTCTTGCCCTTCGGAATTTTCACGTATACCGGTACGGCAACGGTTGCTCCTGGTTCCACAGCCACTACGTTTTGATCAAGTTGAACTGTCCAATCACCTGCAGAAGCGTTGACACGGAATAGATCCTTTGCTTCTCCGGTATTGGTGACATTAAAATGATAGACTGCCACTTTGCCCGGTACGGCAGGTTGTACAGTTTCAGCACTTACATCCACTCCGCGTTTATAGGCGCCTGCGCCCTCTGTGTTACGGACCGCAACCTGATAACGAAGTACGCCGTCATTGTCTTTGTTTTTCCCTAAAATGTAGAAATGAAGCTTATTGTATGGATCGATGTACTCACTGACAATAGAGTCTTTGTCAATCGAACCATCGAACTTTCCGGCAACCAAACTTTTCCCATTCCCAGCTTTGAATAAAGCATCAAGAGCTTGGCGAGGGTCACCTTTACCAACCATAGCTGTAGTGCCGTCAGGTCTTGTAAAGTCCTTCAGGTTAATATCCTCAGGATGCGAATCAACTACCCAAATGTTCGGGGCGGTCTCCGCATTTTTCGTTTTGGCGATCAATACACCGGAGTCGGCTGCAAAGGAATCCGCACCAAAGCGGTCTACCACTTCAAGGGTGTAGTTATTGAACATTCTACTATTAGCAGAACCAAGGATATCGTTGCGCCAGTCACCGGCAAGGTAATCTGTTGGTGTTAAATCGTTCATGCTGATGTTGATGCCGTGGAGTCCGGTTCGGCCGAATTTACTGCCAATTGGTGCTTGTCGAGCGACAATTTCTGCAAACGCCGGTCCAGATTCTTTTAATTCATCACGGTTTAGCTGCAGGACTTCATCATTGGATACAAAGCCCTGTTTCATCTTATTACGGAGCATATGTGGTGCCGATAAAGAAGCACCGAGGGTAGATGGAATCATCCAGCGAGTGTGCGTTCCACCCGGGCCATTGAATGATCCACGGCTCATAGTTTCCCAATAACCCGAATAGGTTCTAGGGTCAAGAGCTGCATTATTGTAGTTATCGCCAAGACCGCGGAGATGACCAAATTCATGAGCGAATGTGCCCATTCCATCACTTTCGCCTTGAATAGAAACACGAATTGTTTTTCCATTGATCCTTGCGCTAGATGCGGCAGACCAAATAGCTTTTGCTGCGTACCAGGAAGACCATGGTACATAACGAGTTTTTGCCCAGTTTGGCATGTTTTCAAATCCAGGCATATCCTTCGGCGGACCAAATTCATCAGGCACCTTGTCTTGATTCAAAAACATCATTTCGCCAAGTTCCTGCCATACAGTGGATTCATCATAGCCGGCATGAACGATGAACGCAAAGTCATATTCCTGTCCAGAGGCGGTGATGTCAGCTGCTGCTGCATTTACGCCATCCGTGAAAAGGTTCCCACTTGGATAATTGCTTGGCCGGGCACCTGGATTCATACTGTTTTCAAGCCCATACTGAAATTCAAACTTATCCAAGCGGTATGGACCATAGGAATCAAGAGATACACCCCATTTTCCATGAGAGTTCTCTTTCCAAAAGTTATCGATTGTTTGATAGTTGTTGAGTTTGCTAGGAACATTCAGGAAGTCTCTCCACCATTCCCCAAGTTTTTCACGAGGAACGGCATCGACTTGTGGGTTACCGATGAGCTCTGAACCCTTCGGTTTGGTCAAGATAAAATCCTGATCCGGAAAGTCGACCAAAATCAAGGCCCCTCTAAGTTCTGTTTCTGGTTTAACATCTGGACTATTCCAGTCAATACCAGGGACCTTTTTATAATCATTCCATGTCATATTTTCCGGATTCACCCATGACTGGGGATCTACTGGGGCGGGCAATTTATCCAGCCCTGGATCCGCTGCAAAAACTGCTGTTGAAGACGTCGCAAGCAATATAGTAGTCGTTATTGCTGCAATTTTACTTCTAAATTTCAAATCCATTCTCCTCCCTATTAGAAAATGACCTACCTTTTATGTAGGTAATAGTTTCACGCAAGTAAATAAGACCCCAGAAGGGCACTTCGATCATTCCTGCTTTTTTTTGAATCTAAACAGTCATGTTTAGCAGAAATATCTTTTGTTTTGTTTTCTAATTTCCCCTGATCATTACGTATTGTTTTCATTACTGTATCGCTAGCCCCCCTATCGCCCCCGTTCATAGCTTTATGCTTACCTTGGTTTATCACCCCCCTTAAAGTCACAAACCATATAGTCATAGGTCGAAAAACAACCTACAAAAAATTCCAATATCTTCATGTAATCTTTTGTTTAGATAAGCTTGGCAATTTGCAAAAAAAATTCTTCCATCGGAAGTATGTATGGTGAACTATTATGATGATTGTTTCTATAAAATATTTACTAGATTCTTTTAAACAGTCTTGTTTATATTCTAAAACATTAATTAGTAGGAATATGGTGAATATTACCACTATTTAAATATTTCAACCGACAAACTCCTACATTCAACTTGTTTAATAGTTAGGAATCGATGTTTTTTACGGTTACCTTTCAAACCATTTGTCAAATGTGCACAGATTTTGACCGGATTTGCAAAAAGTTTTTTGGTATAAACAACTTGCCAACATCCATAATGAATTAGCCCAAAACAAAAAGGCAGCCCCCCTCATTTGAGGGGGAACTGCCTATAATAATTTAAGATGCGCAACACACTCCACGTGTGTAGTCATTGGGAACATGTCAACTGGCTGGACTTCCAATGTCTTGAAGCCGCCGTCTTCCAGGATTCTGAGGTCGCGCGCCAAGGTGGCCGGGTTACAGGAGACATAGACGACCTTTTTCGGCCTCATCTCAATGATGGTTTGCAGCAAGGCTTCGTCACAGCCCTTGCGCGGCGGGTCAACGACAAGCACATCTGCTGCATTTCCCTCCTTATACCACTTCGGAATCACAACTTCAGCCTCGCCGACCGCAAATTCAACATTGGTCATTTTGTTCAATTCCGCATTTCGCCTTGCGTCCTCGATTGCATCTGGTACTACTTCCACACCGAACACTTTTTTCGCCTTTTGCGCCAAAAATAATGAAATGGTGCCAATGCCGCAATAGGCATCGATGACGCTTTCCTTCCCTTTTAAATCCGCGTACTCTAACGCCTTTTCATAAAGCACTTTCGTTTGGACCGGATTAACCTGGTAAAAGGATCGTGCTGATATGGCGAACTTCACGTCGCCAATATAATCATAAATGACTTCACTGCCCCATAGGACAGTCGTTTTTTCGCCAAGGATCACATTGGTCCGCTTCGAGTTGACGTTATGGACGATCGATTTCACTCTTGGCAGACGAGCCGTAATTTCCTCCACCAGCCTATTTTTTTGAGGAATCTCTGACGTTCTCGTGATGATTACCACCATCAGTTCCCCGGTCTGCTTTCCGAAGCGGGCCATAATATGCCGTAAAACGCCTTTATGAGTTTCTTCTTGGTAAGCTGGAACCCCGAGCTCATTGCATATTTCCTTTACAACCTGTATAGCCTCATTCACTTCGGGCAGTTGAATCAGACTTTCATCGGTATCGACAATTTCATGCGTTCTTGGTTTAAAGAATCCGGCAATCAGCTTGCCATCCTTTTCCCCAACAGGGACTTGCGCTTTGTTTCGATAATAGAACGGCGCATCCATCCCCATAATCGGATGCACGACTACCTCCTCTATCTTCCCAATTCGTGCAAGCACTTGGCGTACCTGATTCTCCTTGTATTTCAACTGGCCCTCATAGCTAATGTGCTCTAGCTGGCAGCCGCCATATTTATGTTTTTCACTGGCAGGAATATCAACACGGAAAGGGCTTTGTTCATACAGCTCAACTAGGCGTCCGACTCCGTAGCTTTTATTTACCTTAATGACCTTGACCTTTGCCTTTTCTCCCGGCAATCCATTGGGGACGAAGATGGGATAGCCATCAAGCTTTGCCACTCCAGCCCCATCATGGGTCAAATCTTCAAAAACCACATCTATGTAATCATTTCTCGTTACCGGCAATGTTCTGCTCATTATTTTCTTCCTTTTCTCATTTTAACTAGCAAGATTCTGACAACTCCCACCCTAAAGCAGTGGGGTCCAGGATACTAATACGCTTCTTAACAGTACCCTTATCTTTCTTTGCAGAAAGAGTTTCTACTGAAATACTGGCGTATATTCTCCTAGAACATTAACGGACGTATTACGTACAGCAATGCACTTCGCCAAGCCAGCCTAAAAGGACCTCTTGTGTGCTTTCCGTTCCGACTTCTTTTGGGCGTTGTCACGACCAATCAGATTTGTGTTTATGCGACAAACCAACGCAATGTCTGACTAGATGATTGTTTTAGATGTTCAAGCTCACGATTGTGCAGTTTAACAAAGTTGTCCCATTGTGTATTGCATAGTTCTATGTCAACGGAATCGAACATTTCAGTTGTGTTTCCAATTAAGAAAGCACTATATAAATCACGCTGGATACGAAAGTCCCCCAAATCATTCCAACGTTCTGAAAGTTGCTTCTTCGTATATTCACCAGTCAAATGATTGAACTGACTGGCCTTTGTGGCATAGGTATCTATTTTCTTGATTGACAGTCCCTGATAACCAAGTTTTCGATCAATAATCGCTAGTAGCATGGCAGGAGCATGGTTAGCAATTGATTTGCCAAACCGTTTTTTACGGTGTATCTTGCCATTCTTCTTATTTCGAGTTGTTTTCTTTGCTCGTTTTTGCAGCGATTGAAATCGCATGGTTTCCACTCGTACATCAGAGCCAAGTTCTAAGATCTCGTTCGCTAACTTCTCATGCGACTGTTTTCGTTGCACCGCAATCTTACGAAACATTTCTTTCCGCTCTCGTCGAAGCTTTATATAACGATTGGAATACATCCATATCTTTTTACCCTTTTTAGTAGTACCATTCTCTTGATAGTTTTGAGGATTGGCGGCACGTTTCGACCTGTCCATTGTTCGCTGAATACGGCGAAGTTTCTTGTCATCGGCATTGCATTCTGGAGCTAGTTCTCGAAGTTGTACGGTTTTTTCACTGCTAATCGCAATCGTTGATGGGCCAATGTCGATACCTACACGTTTGTTTTCATCATTCGCAACATTTCGATTACGTTTTGCTGGTGGATAGCCTTCCTGAATGAGTTGCACAAAATAGCGAACCTTTCCACGTATTACCCGTTTCAAGATTCGAACATACTTGGTCTTGTCCATTAAGGCGAGATGAGCATATTCATCATTAGCATTCGGTGCAATCGGCATACATAACCAATTCTTAGGGGTAGAACGTTTTTTTGTTGGCTTGTCCCCCCAAAGGATATTACCATTTGCATATCGCAATCCAGTATGGTTTGATTTGTTTTCAATCGAAATATCATCATCAAACGCTTTGAAGTGTACTTTTCGAGCCTTGTTAAAATGCAGTTTCTCTACTGCTTGAAAAGCTCTTGTAGCAAGTTTTTGGGCTTCAAAGCTACCGATATTTTCCTTAAATTTATGCTGAACAGGTTTCACAAAATAGTGCAAACCATATTCACAAAATCCATAGGATAAACGAATCTTTGAAAGCTGTTTATCACGTTCTTTAGACTTAGGTTCACGAAGCAAAGTACGATACTCTTGGTCCGCTTTCACACGTTTATGGCGTTTGAGAGCTTCACCTAGGCAAGAATTGTAGACGTACCGAGCAATCTTGAGTTTCTTTTCCAAACGGTGTTGTTGCCAAACAGGAATATTCAGTGGAAGTTCGATTGTATAAGTCGGTGTATTTTTTCTTGTCATAAGTGTCAGCTCCTCTCTAGTTACGTTTTTTTGATTTTCAACGTATCGCTTGATTGTTTCACTCGATACATTTCACTCTTAAGCGATGACAACAATTTTCAATTCCCCACATATTTCATGTACCAACTGTTTAAAACGTTCCTCCACATAAGTACGAAGGAATATTTTCCTTCTGTACCGAGGACAAAAATAAAATGGTAGTTGATTAATGTACGGTTGTTTTTGTTCGTATGTATTCTTTCATATATTATATTGTATCAGTTCATATGAAAAACTCCAACACACCTAGCTCTGTATCCGACCTCTCTCTCATCCCATGTCTAAGGACGGGCTATGCCCTGCATGGACTTTCTTGTTCGGAAAATCTGTAACACAAAGCAGGACTGATTGCGAAATCGAGACAAGTGCCTTTTTTACGCAAAAAATGTCAGAATATTTCGGTTTTCAAATATAATGAAAGTGTATATGATTAAAACAATCTCATCGGAAGGAGTGAACCCTTGGTGAAAATGATTAAGCCACATTCCATCTCGTTGCTTCTCATCTTCCTTGCTTTTACCTTTTCACATTTTACACAGGGACCTCCTCAAAAACACCTTGTAACCAAAGCAATTATCTTCCTTGATGATTCACAGGCAAAGTCGCAATCGGATGATGATAAGAAAAAAGCACCTGGCCTGCCGCAGCTCCTGATCCTTACTATTGCCCTTACTGCAGCAACAAACCCTCCACGTTATTTTTCAAAAAACACGACAAGGAACCGCAGCTTTCTTACAGCGGTTTTTCATCAATCGAATTATGTGATTCTTCCTCCCGCAGTCTAACCACAAAAAATAAGGGAGGAACATAATATGTGGCTTCGTTTTATTATGATTGGTTTGTTTTCGATATCGGCAGCAGGGATGCTTACCTATCAGGGAATCGAAATTTACCATGCTTTTATCGATTTCTTTAAGCAAAAATAACAAGAAAAGCGGAAGCGCCTTCGGAACAAGCACAGCTTGTTCCTGCGATGATTATTCTAAGGAGCTTTCCTTAGTGGCCAGGCACTTGAGCTGGACAAAAAAGGAGTCCGTAACTGGTAAACCACCAGCCACGGGACTCCTTTTATTCTTTCATTGCTTCGACTTTCTCTTTGACTTCCTCAATATTCTTCATCTTGTTATCCCAGCACTTTTGGCTCAGGTCCACAGGGTAGTGCTCTGGATTCATGATCCGCTTGTACTCGTCCCAAAGCGCGTCAAGATTCTGCTTTAAGTATTCGCGGGATTCTTCCAGGCAAGGAATTTCATAGACAAGCTCGCCGTTCACAAAAATATCTTCATGAAGCTCCTTTGCCGTAAAGTTCGTGACCACCTTGTTTAGATATGTGTGGGTCGGATGGAACATGCGCAATTTTTTCTCTGGAATCTTTTCATTCTCCATCGCGATGTAATCCCCTTCGGCATGGTGGTTCTTATTATTAATAATCCGGTACATTTTCTTGGCACCTGGAGTTGTCACTTTTTCCGGATTCGAGGAAATTTTGATCGTATCCTCCATTTGTCCGGCTTCGTTTTCAATCGCCACTATTTTATAAACAGCTCCAAGAGCGGCCTGGTCGTAGGCGGTAATCAGCTTCGTGCCGATTCCCCAGCTATCGATTTTTGCACCTTGGGCCTTTAAGTTAATAATCGTATATTCATCCAAATCGCTGGAGGCAAAGATTTTTGCATCTTTAAAGCCGGCTTCGTCGAGCATTTTCCGTGCTTCCTTGGATAGATAGGCAAGGTCGCCGCTATCGAGACGAATCCCGATAAAATTAATTTTATCGCCAAGCTCCTTAGCCACTTTGATGGCATTTGGCACACCAAGGCGGAGCGTGTCATACGTATCAACAAGGAACACGCAATCTTTATGGGTCTCGGCATACTTATGAAAAGCCGTGTACTCATCTTTATAGGCTTGAACCATGGCATGAGCATGTGTTCCTGAAACCGGAATGCCGAACAATTTACCTGCCCGAACATTACTTGTGGCTTCAAATCCGGCAAGATAAGCCGCGCGCGTTCCCCAAATGGCTGCGTCCATTTCCTGCGCCCGTCTTGTTCCGAATTCCATCGCCACTTCATTGCCAACGATCTGCTTGATACGGGATGCCTTGGTTGCAATTAATGTTTGATAGTTCACAATGTTGAGCAAAGCTGTCTCAATCAACTGTGCTTCTGCCAGGGGAGCATCCACCCTCAGCATCGGCTCACCGGCAAAGACAAGCTCTCCTTCTCTCACCGACCGAATGGCTCCGGTGAAACGCATGTTTTTAAGATAGTCTAAAAAATCGTCCTGGTAGCCAACTTCATTTTTCAAATACTCGAGATCATCCTCAGAAAAGCGGAAGCCCTGAATATATTGGATGACTTTTTCCAAACCGGCAAAAACGGCATAGCCATTTCCAAACGGAAGCTTGCGGAAAAACAAGTCAAAGACCGCACGTTTATTATGGATACCATCCCTCCAATACGTCTCTGCCATATTAATCTGGTAAAGATCCGTATGCAGAGTCAAGCTATCATCATGGTAAATGTGTTTCATAATCTACCTCCAAAGGGACTATTACAGCTTTCAAACATTATTACCAATAATACCATTAAAAAAACTTTTAAACCACTGTAGCCCCAAGAGATTGTCCAAAGTGTCCAAGTGCCCATTCGTGTCCGGCGGGATTAAAAGAGGCAACACCATCTTTGTAAACAACAATCTTGAAGCCTTTATTATAGGCATCTACTGCGGTGTGGAGGACGCAAATATCGGTACAAACGCCGACTAGGTGAACCTCGGTGATTCCGCGCTCGCGTAGCTTGATATCAAGGTCAGTACCTGCAAACGCTGAGTATCTTGTTTTATCCATATAGTGGACATTTTCTTTAAGTTTATTGGTTTCGTATATCTCTTGAAGCGAACCGTATAAATCCCGGCCAGCTGTACCGCGGAGGTTGTGCGGCGGGAACAGCTTCGTTTCCGGATGGTATTCGTCCCCTTTATCATGGACATCGATGGCAAACACGACATAATGGCCGTTATCAATAAATTCCTTTGTTAACGAGGTTATTTTTCCTTCAATTTCCTGGCCCGGCTTTCCGCAAGTTAACGCCCCAGCATCATGCACGAAATCATGCGTGTAATCAATATTGATTAGTGCTTTTTTATCCATACCCCATCGCTCCTTTTTAAGTGTCTTTACTGCTGTCTTTAATTCATTATACACAGTTTTTTAACCCGCTGGAACATTTTCCACTTTTTAAAAATCACAAAAAGGCCCGCCCCTTTAGCAGGAGCGAACCCTTTCTTAGCTGTATCTTTTTCCTGACACCCAGTCAGTCGGCCGGTCGTTTTCCCGGATATCATCAAGCCGCACAAATACTTCCAAATGACGATAAAGGTTGGCAAACTCGGCTGGCAACAGGCCGCCGAATTCCCCGTCCAAATTCAATTGAACTTTTTCCTCTGAATGAACTTTGATTCGATTTGCCTTTGTGTAGATCACGTTAGGGTCATTGATATGCTCCCCGCGAACAGCGAGAGTTGCAACCCGGATAAATTCAGCAAGATTTACTTTTTTCAAAATTAACAAAGAAAAAAGTCCATCGTTTATCGAAGAATCCGGTGCCAATTTTTCGAAACCGCCAATAGAATTGGTCAGTCCGACAAGGAACATCATCGCCTCGCCTTCAAACAGCTTCCCGTCATACTCAATCCTGAGCTCGGAGGCCTTAAAGGAAGGAAGCATTTCCACACCCTTTAAATAATACGCCAACTGCCCGAGCATCGTCTTCAACTTGCTTGGAACCTCATAAGTCAATTCGGTTATTCTACCGCCGCCAGCAATATTAATAAAATATTTATCATTGATGCGCCCAATATCAACAGGAATGAGTTCACCTTTTGTAATGATGTCAACAGCTGCCCCAATATCTCTTGGTATATGCAAGGCGCGGGCAAAGTCATTGGTTGTGCCCGCAGGAATGATCCCCAACTTCGGACGAAACTCCTGCTCGGCAAGGCCATTGACCACTTCATTGATGGTTCCGTCCCCCCCTGCGGCAATGACGACATCATATTGGCGCTCTACTGCTATCCTTGCTGCATTGGTGGCATCTCCGGCACCTGTCGTGGCATGACAGGATGCTTCATATCCAGCCAACTCTAATCTTTCTAAGATATCCGGCAGATGGCGTCGAATCAACTCCCGGCCCGAGGTAGGATTATAAATCAGTCTTGCTCTTTTCATTCACATCATCCTATTATCAAAATCATCAATTTATACGATACCACTTCTATATTCTACCAATTATCATAACAGCTTACAATTAAACTAAATGGACTATCTTCTTATCTAAACGTCCATCTACTATAATACCTCTGTTTTATTATTTTGCAAAAAATATGGGATGAAAAAAACGCGATTAAGGAGGCCGGCGTCTTATGGATGGGAAAACCTCCGGCAGATATGGTTTTGCTGCCGTTATCCGAGACGACATTTATCGGCCTTCTCTGAGGAATCTGGAGCAATTAGGAGCATATGAGTGGATTTCTAAGGATGCCAAGGCTCATTAACCGAGGTCCATTGGGAGACCTTCTCAGCCGAAATAATTCCAAAATATCAAATTTGTCTGATAAATAATTACCCCGTAAAATGGGAACCAACCCCTTTCTATCCAGTTCTCTTCCATATCTTTATTTAAAAGGCTATTAATTAAAAATTCAAGGAGGATGATGATGAGAAAATTAAAAACGATCTTTTTGCTTAGCTTGTTGATGTTATTATTGGCTGCCTGCTCGGTAACCACTTCGGGTAATGAAAAAATTTCTTCCCTTGAAAAAGCCAAAAAGGATGGCAAAATCGTGGTGGGTTTCGCCGGTGAAAAACCATATGCCTACGAAGATGAAAACGGGAAATTGACTGGGGAAGCTGTAGAGGTCGCCCGCGCCATCTTCAAGAAGATGGGTATTGAAGAAATGGAAGGGAAATTAACGAAATTCAGTTCACTAATCCCTGGGCTAAAAGCTGGGAAATTTGATGTTATTACGGCAGGCATGTACATAACACCCACACGCTGTGAACAGGTTGCATTCGCCGAACCTGATTATTCTATAGGAGAAGCACTTGCGGTTAGAAAAGGGAATCCTAAAAATATCCACAGTTATGAAGACATTGCGGCTAATCCCGACATTAAGGTTGCGGTCATGAATGGTGCAATTGAAATTGATTACCTTAAAGCAGCCGGAGTAAAGGAAAGCCAGATGGAATTCGTCACCGACATCCCATCAAATATTACCTCATTGGAGTCCAATCGTGTAGATGCCATCACGATGACAGGACCGACACTAAACGCCGCACTTGAAACAGCCAATGCAAAAAATATTGAGGTCGTGGAAGATTTCACTCAACCTGTTGTCGACGGGAAAAGCGTCCGCGGCTACGGTGCAGCCGCCTTCAAACCTGGCGATGATGAAATATTAAAAGCCTATAACGAGGAACTTACGAAAATGAAGGAATCCGGGGAGCTCTTGGAAATCCTAGGCGAGTTTGGATTTACGGAGACAGAACTGCCTGGAGACACAACAGCAGCAGAACTTTGCAAATAACCAAAGCCTTATCCAACCGTTAGGAGGGCGCTCCACTTGGCGCCCTCTATCTGCAAAACTTAAAAACTACCATAACGGAGTGATGAAATATTAGTAAATATATCGATATCTTTTTAAAAATACTGCCAGGTGCACTCGTGACCATTGAAATATTGCTTGCATCCGCTGTTCTGGCGTTTGCCGTTGCGTTTATCGCAGGCCTGGGGCGTGTTTCGAGATTCGCTGTTATCCGCAGGGTTACAGCGGTTTATGTAGAGCTTTTCAGAGGGACATCATTACTGGTGCAATTATTTTGGATTTTCTTTGCCCTGCCAGCCTTCGGCATCCAATTTTCCGCTTTTCTAGCCAGCGTCGTTGCATTGGGCATGAATTATGGCGCCTACGGGTCTGAAATTGTCCGCGGGGCGATTATCGCGGTTCCAAAGGGACAGACGGAAGCCTCGATTGCGCTAAATATGACCAACTTTCAGCGGATGAAACTGGTTATTCTTCCGCAGGCTTTTCGGATGATGCTCCCGGGATTCGGCAATATTTCGATTGAATTGTTAAAAGGAACCTCGCTTGTTTCCTTAATTACACTGACCGACATGACCTACAAGGGATTAATCATTCAAAATTCTAACATTAGCTATACGATGCCTGTTTTTGTTACCTTATTATTCGCTTATTTCCTTGTGGCACTGCCTCTGATTATCCTATCCAGAAAACTGGAAAAACGTTCTGCGAAGGGAGTGGCGACCGCATGAGTTGGGATTGGAATTTTGCCATTGAAGTGTTCCCTAAAATACTGAGTGCCATATGGCTGGTCATTGCAATTACATTTGGCTCTTTTATCGTTGCTTTAATTCTTGGACTTTTGCTTACTTTTGCAAGAAGATCAAGTTTTAAACCATTATCGCTGCTCGTTTACGCATTTATTGAATTTGTAAGAAGCACTCCCCCATTGGTTCAGTTATTTTTTGTTTACTTTGCCCTTCCTGCCATTGGCATCTCCATCAATAAATATGCAGCAGGGATTGTTACACTTGGAATTCACTATAGTACCTACGTATCTGAAGTCTATCGTTCAGGAATCGAAGCCATACCAAAAGGCCAATGGGAAGCTGCGAAAGCGATGAACTTCAGCAAAACACAAACGTGGTTCCGCATTATCTTACCGCAGGCCATTCCTCCTGTTATCCCCATGCTGGGGAATTACTTGATTGTATTATTTAAAGAAACTCCTATTCTGATGGCAATTGGTGTCGGGGAATTTTTACAAAAGGCACAGTTACTCGGTTCGACTCACTTTAAATATCTAGAACCAATTACTATTGTTGGCCTTTTATTCTTATTGCTGAGTTATCCCTCAGCACTATTGATCAATAAACTTGAGCAAAAATCCAACCAGGCATTTACCAGTAAGAAAAACCGCCGTTTAACCAATCAATTTCACTTAAAATCCGGGGCGTAACTCCGCTGTATTTATCACAAAGAAAGGAAGAGATGATGAGTATACCTGAAAGAAAACTAGAGGGGACCAGATTGTTCCCGATAAAACAAAAGAAAAATCCAATCGCGGCCTTTGAGAATGTCAAAAAAAATTATGACGATGTTCATGTGCTAAAGGGGGTAGATCTGAACATCTCCCCTGGCGAAAAAGTGGCCTTAATCGGGCCCAGCGGTTCAGGGAAAACGACGTTAATTCGTATGCTAATGACATTGGAGAAACCTTCTTCCGGATTTATAAAGGTAGAAGGAAAATATTTATGGCACAAAGAGGCGAATGGCGGATTAATTCCAGCCAATGAACAACATTTACGAGAGATGCGCCAGCATATCGGAATGGTGTTTCAGCACTTTAACCTCTTTCCGCACATGACAATATTGCGTAATGTTACAGAAGCGCCAATTCATGTATTAGGACTTTCAAAGGAAGAAGCCCATCAAAGGGCTGTTGATATGCTTCAAAAAGTCGGCTTGGGTGACAAATTGGATGCCTACCCTTCCCAACTTTCCGGCGGGCAAAAGCAGCGGGTTGCCATTGCCAGAGCGGTTGTTATGCAGCCAAGGATCATGCTGTTTGATGAGGTTACTTCCGCCCTTGATCCTGAACTGGTTGGCGAGGTCCTCCAGGTCATCAAGGATTTGGCAAAACAAACGGATATGGCGATGATATTAGTTACCCATGAAATGGACTTTGCCCGTGATGTCGCCGACCGGGTTGTTTTCCTTCACGATGGACAAATAGAAGAAGAAGGAAAACCAAAGGATATTTTTGAAAATCCCAAGAGTCCTCGATTAAAGTCGTTTTTAAGCAGATTCTTAAAATCTTAATCTATAAAAAAGCAGCGCCTAAGCGGCCTCATAATCAAAATGGACGATAAAAGGCTTGAGCCCTTTATCGTCATTTTTTTATGATAATCTTAAAATGCATACATTGCAATCATGTGGAATCACATACGGCTCATCATCCTGCAGGTATTGGAACAAATCCTTAAGCGCTTGTTTCCGTACCGGCTCCTCGAGTCCTGCAAGCCACGACACCGATTCGACCCGGTCTACCCAAGCCTGCTTGGTAAAACTGACTGCATACTCAAGCTTATAAAAATCCCGAAGTTCAAGTCCGCTGCTTTGCCATTCCTCAAACCACTCGACAGGGAATCCATTAATCCGCCGCTTGGCCTCTACCTTGGACCCTGCCGGTTTCAATCCGCCAGCTGCATATTTGGATAGCATGTCAAAAGTTTTTTGAACAACTGTTGGCTCGGTTAAAAATCCCGATTCGATTACGAGCAGCGTCCCCTTCGGTTTTAGGATTCTTTTAATCTCATCTATTGCCTGCTCACGGTCAAACCAGTGCCAGGCCCGCATGACCGTGACTATATCAAACTTGAAATCTTCCAAACCGGTGCTTTCTGCCGTTCCTTGTCTGTATGGGATCGTATAGTTTTTTGTTATATTCAAGGCTTTCGCTCGTTCCAGCAATTCTGGCGAAGGTTCAATCCCGACTACATCACCCTTTCGCATGGCGATTTTTCGAGTCAATGCACCTGTACCCGCCCCGATATCGGCAACCTTTTTTCCTTCAAAATTTATATTTCTGATAAGCAGGCTTTCCATTAATGACGTGGGTATATCTTCCCTTGCCCGGGCATAACTATTAGAAACTTGGCCAAAATCTACTTTTTCCATATTGGCGCCTCTTTTCAAATTCGTGTAAATTCAACAAAATAATACCATTTAAATATGGTAGAATAAAAGAAAAATATTTTTCAAGGGAATGATTTTTATGTTTTGGTTGCTGCTCCTTGCTTCCTATTTAATTGGAAGTTTCCCGACAGCTTTGATTGTGGGCAGGATATTCTTCGGGGTAGATATTCGTGACCACGGCAGCAAAAACCCCGGAGCCACCAACACGCTCCGAGTGTTAGGAAAAAAGTCAGCCATCATCGTCCTGCTGTTTGACCTTGCAAAAGGGGCGCTGGCAGCGTCACTGCCGCTGCTATTTCAGCTTGATGCCGAACCATTATACTTCGGTCTAGTTGCCGTAATCGGCCATTGTTTCCCGATTTTTGCCGGATTCAGGGGCGGCAAAGCGATTGCGACTACTGCCGGGGCACTGCTGGTTTCCAACTTCCCGTTGCTTGTTATCGCCTATGTCTCATTCTTCTTAGTAATCTTTTTAACTAAATATGTATTTTTCGGATCCATTTCTGTTGGTCTGAGCCTGCTGGTGTATGATTACTTTATTGAAAAGCTTCATTTTGAACTTATCTTTTTATTATTCCTTTTGTTATTAATCTTTCTGCACCGCTCAAATATCAGAAACTTCATCCTTGGAATTGAGCCTAAAATCAATGACAAAAACTTAATCAACGACCGGATTCCACCGAAAAATATTAAAATGTAAAACAAGGGGCACCCAACTGACGTTTTAGTCAGCCGAGTGCCCCTCTTACTTATTATTTTAAAAGTGATGAAATAATGCTGTTTGCAACTACTTGCCAAATTGCGGAATCCGTTTGGTACGTTTCGTTGAAGCTCTTGTATAGGGCAAGCTGCTTTTCCTGAAAATCAGGGGCGTCCTTATCAGGCAAGGTAGCACGCCCTTTGTCTACCCGCGCCTGCACTTCGGGCGCCCGCGGGCCCCATACGGCCACTTCGTTTCCTTCTTGGTCGATAAAGATAAAAATAGGAATCGCACGTGATGTTCCGTTCGTTAAATATTGATCCATCAGTTCAAGATTTTGGTCACGGAGCACCATCCGAATCTGTATTCCTGCCGCTTCGGCAATTCGCATTAGAATCGGATTATTCAGCAGCGCATCGCCGCACCAATCCTCAGTGAGGACAATGGCCCGCAAGCCTTTTGATTTAAGAGGTTCCAGCCTGTTGCGGTCCTCCTCCGTTAACGAGAACTTTTCATAAATCAAAACCATTTCTTCCTTATTTCTGGTCATGGCGTTAATGTAGTCTTCGACCGTCAATCCTTTTTCAAACCATCCGTTCAATTCACTCATGCTTCAGCACCCCTTTCATTTATTTTTATCATAGACAATTTGTTTAAGTGATACAAATGAACTGCCTTCTTATTCTTCTGCTAAGAAGGAGATTATTATTAGTTTATAGAAAAGGTTACCAATGAAATTATTGGAGGGATACATATGGTTCCACAAAGAGTAAGTCTTCTCACAATTGGTGCATACAATCTGCCAACATTACGTGCATTTTATCAATCTCTCGGCTGGCATGAGACAGAATTTAGTTCAGACAATTACGCTGTTTTTAAAACGGCTGGCGTCCTGGTTTCCTTATTTCCTATCGCGGAGCTGGCAAAGGATGCCGGTGTAGAATTCTTACCTGCACCAGAAACGTATCGGCCTGTTACTTTCGCCATCAATGTAGACAAACCCGAACAAGTTGACGATACAATTGAAAAAATCCGTGGTGCTGGCGGGAAAATTTTACGTGAGCCTAGTGATGCTTTTTGGGGCGGACGCACAGCCTATTTTGCCGACCCCGAACATAATCTTTGGGAAGTTGCCTGGAATCCAAGCTCCGTCTTTGATGAGCGTGGGGCAATGATTTCTTTTTAAAATCAGTTACTTGAAATTGAAATAATTTCCCGAATCTAAGGTTATCTTGCCCGTTTTTTCATACTTCGACAGAAACTCGGAAATTCCCTAATCAACCAAACGTTTGGGTGAATTGGCCTTAAACCCTTTTCATCCAAGGATATTTTCCCGGGAAATGTAGGCGTTATTGTCGAAGTTTGCATCGACAAAATTTCTCGCAAAAAAAGCCGGCAGACACGTAGTCTGCCAGCTTTTGTTTAGCGTTTTTGCAATTCCTGTTGCAATAATTGATTGACTAGTTGCGGGTTTGCCTGCCCCTTTGTAGCCTTCATGATTTGGCCGACAAGGAATCCGGTTGCTTTCGCTTTACCGCCCTTGAAGTCCTCGATGGATTTCGGGTTGTTGTCCAACACTTCAGAAATAATCTTCAGGAGTGCGCCTTCATCAGAGATTTGCACAAGTCCTTTTTCCTTGACGATTTGTTCCGGATTGCCCCCGTTTTCGATTAGCTCTTTAAACACCGTCTTGGCAATTTTTGAAGAAATCGTACCATTTTGAATGAGTTTTATCATCCCAGCAAGACTTTCTGGTGTTAACGGAACTTGAAGGAGTTCTTTTCCTTCGGCATTCAAAAAGCCAGACACCTCGACCATGATCCAGTTGGAGGCCAATTTCGCGTCAGCACCGTTGTTGACTGTTGCTTCAAAAAAGTCAGCCATTTCCTTCGTTACCGTCAGTACGTTGGCATCGTAAACCGGCAAACCAAGCTCTTCGATATACCGTTTTTGCCGCTCATCCGGGAGCTCAGGGATTTCCGCACGAATCCGCGCTTTCCAATCTTCATCGATATACAGTTCAACCAAGTCCGGTTCCGGGAAGTAGCGATAATCATCAGAGCCTTCCTTCACCCGCATCAGAATTGTCGATCCGGTTGCTTCGTCAAACCGGCGTGTTTCCTGCTCAATTTTTCCACCAGCAGACACAACCTCACGCTGGCGCTTTTCCTCAAACTCGAGGCCTTTTCGAACAAAGTTGAATGAGTTTAAGTTCTTCAATTCGGTTTTTGTGCCAAATTCCTCTTGTCCTACTGGGCGAATGGAGATGTTGGCATCACAGCGGAGCGAGCCCTCCTCCATTTTACAGTCGGAAACGCCAGTGTATTGAATAATCGATTTTAATTTTTCCAAATATGCATAAGCCTCATTAGGTGTGCGGATGTCCGGTTCGGAAACGATTTCCACAAGCGGCGTACCCTGACGGTTAATGTCTACTAATGAATAGCCCTTTTCATGGTTAAGTTTGCCGGCATCCTCTTCCAAATGAATCCTTGTAATTCCGATTCTTTTCGTATAGCCATCCACTTCGATGTCAATCCAGCCATGCTCACCGATTGGCTGGTCGAACTGCGAGATTTGGTAGGCCTTCGGGTTGTCCGGATAAAAATAGTTCTTCCGGTCAAATTTCGTATGAGTAGCAACCTGGCAATTTAACGCCATTGCCGCCTTCATTCCGAATTCAACGGCTTTCTTATTTAACACAGGCAGTACCCCGGGATAGCCAAGGTCAATGACTGACGTATTGGTATTCGGCTCAGCACCAAAATGGTTGGGGCTTGCCGAGAAAATTTTTGAATCTGTTTTTAATTCAACGTGGACTTCAAGTCCAATCACTGTTTCAAATTCCCTTATCACAGCTACGCCCCCCTACAGTTCCGGCTTCTGTTTATGGTAGTCAGTTGCTTGCTCAAATGCGTGTGCCACCCGGTAAACGGTCGCTTCATCAAAATGCTTGCCAATGATTTGCAGCCCCAGCGGCAATCCGTTGTCAAACCCGCATGGAACGGAAATTCCCGGGACGCCGGCAAGGTTTACTGGGATCGTTAAAATATCGTTGACATACATGGTTAACGGATCATCGATGTTTTCGCCGATTTTAAAGGCCGGTGTCGGCGTGGTCGGCCCGATGATTACGTCGTATTTTTCAAACACTTGCTCAAAGTCTTGCTTGATTAATGTCCGGACCTTCTGTGCCTTTTTATAGTAGGCATCATAGTAACCGGAGCTTAACGCAAACGTTCCAAGCATAATCCGGCGCTTGACTTCATCTCCAAAGCCTTCCGCGCGAGTCTTTTTATATAATTCCAACAGGTTTTCCGCATTCGGGGTCCGATAGCCGTAGCGGACTCCATCAAACCGGGCAAGGTTGGCTGATGCTTCTGACGAAGAAATCAAATAATAAGCCGCAAGAGCATACTTGGAGTGCGGGAGTGATACCTCTTCCCAAACGGCGCCCTGTGCTTCCAGGACTTTAAGGGCATTCAGGACCGACTCACGAACCGATTCTTGCACCCCTTCACCAAGATACTCTTTTGGAACTGCTATTTTTAAACCCTTCACATCACCTGTCAAAGCTGCTGCAAAGTTCGGCACCTCAACGTTAGCAGAAGTTGAATCCATAGCATCTATACCAGATATAGCCTGCAACAGGTACGCGTTGTCCTCGACTGTTCTAGTAATCGGTCCAATTTGGTCGAGCGACGAAGCAAATGCCACAAGACCAAAACGGGAAACACGTCCATAGGTTGGCTTCATCCCCACGACACCGCAAAACGCAGCCGGTTGACGAATCGATCCGCCGGTATCAGAACCGAGGGAAAACAGCACTTCGCCTGCCGCCACAGATGCAGCCGAGCCGCCTGACGAACCTCCTGGCACTCTATCCAGGTTCCATGGGTTACGTGTTTTTTGGAAACGGGAGTTTTCATTGGAAGACCCCATAGCAAACTCGTCCATGTTTAGTTTTCCGATTGTCACCGTTTTGGCCTGCTGCAGCTTTTGAACGACAGTTGCATCATAAATTGGGTCAAAGTTTTCGAGAATCTTGCTGGCACAGGTTGTCCTAAGGCCCTTTGTGACGATATTGTCCTTTACCCCGATTGGCATCCCATACAGTAAGCCTTTGGTGGAATTGAGATTTTCATCAAGCGATTTTGCGGTCTGACGTGCGCGGTCTTCATCCAAAGTCAAAAAAGCCTGGACCTTGTCATCAACCTCGGATATTCTTTTATACGATTCCTCGACTAAGTCAGAGACTTTTAGTTCTTTTTTATGTAAAAGCTCTTGAAGATCTGAAACCTTATGATCAAATAAACTCACGATTCTATCCCCCTTACTCTCCCAAAATTGACGGCACTTTGAATTGGCCGTCCTGATGCTCCGGTGCATTTTTCAAAACTTCTTCACGCGGTAATCCCGGCTGCGGTGTATCCTCGCGCAACACGTTTTTCATATCCAGTACATGGTATGTAGGTTCCACATTTTCCGTATCCAGCTCATTTAACTGCTCGGCGAATGTGATAATCGCATCAAGCTGCTTTGTCATCTTTTCCGCCTCTTCTTCCGTAAGGGCAAGCCTTGCCAAATTGGCCACATGCTTGACCTGATCCGTTGAAATCCGTGACATCTCGTTTCCCTCCGTTTCCAATCTCATTTTAATATTGATAATATCAAACTTTCACGCTTTAGAGCAATGATTTCCCTTAACAGTATGGACAATAAAGGGTTGGTTTAAATTTTAAAAAAGAAAGACCACTTATTATCAATTGTCAGCGGCCCTTTCAATCAACTGACCAATTTTCTTTTCCTTCGCGGTTTCTTTTGCGGTCCTGTCATCAGCTGCAGAATTTTAAAAGGAATATAGCCTAAGAAGCCGCCAACCGTATTCAATATCAAATCATCGACGTCAAAGCTGCCAAATTCAAACGCCAGCTGAAGGATTTCATAGGTCAGGCTTAAACAAAAGGTGGCGAGGACGACAATGCCCAATTTTTGAAACCGTTTTGCCAGCAATGGTAAGATAAAACCAAACGGGATAAAGCCGATTACATTGCCCGCAAGATTCTTCACCCGAATATCAAAATTGATATCGGCTAAAAACAGATAAAAATTAATCGTTTTAAACGGAACAAAATTATTGGAACGCCAAAAATATGGCTGATTGCTGAAATTAAAATGATGTACAATTTCTGATAGAGGAATATATTTAAAAAGAATAAGCTTCGTAAGGATTGCCAAATAAAAACAAAGAATGATCAGTAACAATATTTTTTTAATTATTTTCATGTATTTTACTCCAAAAAAATTATAAACCTACCATACCATATTTTCCAAAAATACGGGTAAAAAACTAAAAAAGTTACTGGAGGAATAACCAATGGCAGAACATCGATTTCATTTAAAAGCAAACTGGCCGGGGCTTCGCAATGATGTAGGGGAAATTGAGGCAGGGAACCTTAAAACGAAGGTATCCATCCCGCCGGAAATGGATGGCCCAGGTGTAGGCACAAATCCGGATGAAATGCTGCTTGGTGCGGCAGCAACCTGTTATATCATTACACTTGCGGCAATGATGGAACGCCGCGGACTTGAAAAGGTAAGTTTAACGATGGAATCTGAGGGAATTGTCGATGTGACTAAAGGGGTAATCACTTATAAGAAAATCATTCATCGGCCGCATATTGTCTTAACCACTAGTGCATCCGAAAAAGACATCGAGATGGCTCATAGACTGGCCAAAAAGGCAGAAACCTCCTGCATGATCAGCAGGGCAGTGCAGGGAAATGTGGAAATTGAACTAGAGGAAACGGTGGAAGTGGCAAAATAAAAAGGGGCTCATGAGGCCCCTTTTTTTCAATCATAAAACTACATCTGCCATTTCTAACTGCCATCTGTCAAAAATGGCTCGTACATCATAATCGCGTGATTTTCAGTAATATATTCATCATCAATAAGTTCCTGATTAAGGTTGTAGACTTTCCTATGAATCTTGTTATGTCTTACATAACCGCCCCAGTATTCTTGCGTAATCCAATGTTCTTTTTCATAAATTTCATAGTTTATAATTGGCGGTACATCTACCCGCCATTCCCCCACGAGATGGGTATCCGTTAAATAAACAATCAATTGATAGGTGTTATTCGTTTCATTCTTGATTTGCAGATCAAGATAATTAAAAGCACAGGTTGCTCCACTTCCGAACGGTTGGTCGCGCTTTGAATCCGGGAACACATCATAGCTGTGGCGATACCGCTCCGTTACTGTCAACGGAGTATGCAGGGTCATCCAATAAATCAAGTTTGATAATTGGCACAGGCCGCCGCCAACCCCTGTCGTGACTTTTCCGTAGTGGAGGATCATCCCGTCAACGTATCCCTTGTTTTTGCTGGTGCTCCCAATTAATCTCCAATAAGAAAATGTCTCCCCCGGTTTTAACACAATCCCATTTATACATTTCGCAGCAATGGCCAAATTCTTTACTTTATTGTGCTGCAGCCACATATCCACATCCTTTAATTGCCGGAGCAAAGGGGTTTTATGAGTAAAGGCTAAATACTTTAATTTTGCTCCCCGTCTTTCTTTGGCATACGTTTTTCCATCTGTATACCATTCTATGTATCTTCTGATGCGGTAATATTTCTTGCCTAAATAAATTCTAAGCGGGCTTCTCTTGACCGGTTTCTGTGCAGGTATCATGATATTCCCTACTCCCCCAAAAATAATTACAATTTCCGCTTATTTTAAATATCGCTGTTTAATTAAAAAACTCCATATGCGCTTTTTCTTGTTTATAATAATCCAGTCGGTCCTGCAATGTACCAGTATGGAACTCAAACTTATGTCCATCAGGGTCCGTGAAGTAGACCGATTTTTTATCCCGCTCATCTCTCTCACGTCCTGGTAGGATATTTACCTGCAATTGTTCCAGTTTATCGTACATTTTTTGAAAATCTGCCATGTCTATGGAAAAAGCAATATGCGTATACGATTCGCGGATTTCATTTCTAGGAATCCCCTTCTCCTCGTTCAACGCAAGCCATAATCCATTAACATCAAAGTAAGCAGTGGTACGCCCCTTCACCAGCAGCTTTGCATCAAAAACCTTCTGGTAGAATTCTATCGATTGCTCCAAATTTGAAACCGAAAATAATAGATGGTTAATCCCCTTTATTGGCATGTTCTTACTCCTATTTTTTTAAACTGTCTTAGCGTTTTACTGAGGAAGCCATTCTCACATAAGTATGTCGCCGTCCTCTAACCGCAATGGAATAGGTCATGATGTTTTCGGGAACGGCAATTCCGTAAAAACCGGTGTCACCAATATGATAGATGTCGGCACCGGCCATTTTGCTATTTAGGGCAATTTGGCGAATGGTTGCTTCATCTGCCCCCTCTTGACTTGTGCCGATTGTAAGCATCGCCAATGCCCCTTTGGAATGAACCAATCGAACAAACTTTTCACTGGTCGCCAACGTAATTCCTGGTACGGTGCCTGGGGCTGGCATCAAAATGATATCTGCACCCGCTTCAATAAAGTTTGTAATTGACTCTTCTGAAACAATGCCGCTGCCTGTTTCGTTTGCGACCCCTGCACCATGCATTTTCCCTGCAATGATTAACCCCTCATCGCCAAAAACTTCACGTGCCTTCTTAATCGCCCCAATCGTTTCATCGTTGGTTACGCCAGTCTTTGGATTCCCTGTTAAACAGATAAAGTCGAAGCCTAATTTTTTTGCCTCTCTTAACGTTTCTTCTGAAGCAATTCTGCCTTTTGAAAGCGTGTCGAGCTTTTCAATTTTATCGGCATTAAGGTCAACCGGCTCCAAATTCACCCCTACAGGGCGTCCGGTTAATTCCTTTATTTTTTCAACGACTAATTCTTTTTCATTGCATTTGTATCCTTCAACGGCTGGGTTAAAGACATCAAATAAATTTAATAATAACAAATCGGCACCAAATGCAGCAGCGAGCTCTGCATTGGTAACACTCGGATATAATGGGGATACAGCAGTCATTGTCTCGGATAAAATCGTTCTTCCTTCGGATGCCTTAATTGCTTGTTTTAAGTCCTGACCATTCATTTTTTGAAAATCTGATGCGGTGCAGTCTAATATTCTTTTCAACAGATATTCATCCCTTTCCTTGTTATGATTGTTCCTGGATTTTATTATTTATAATAATTCTTTACCATTTCCCCCATCACCCAGTTTGTCCTTTCCCCAGTGATGCCAGTGCTTGTGCATTCGCCGCCATTTCCAGTCAATTCGGAAACGATGGTTTCGACAAGTGGCTGATGGACATGTTTTGGCGGTTCGAAGCTCCATTGTTCCGTTCCATTTGCTGTTGTCAAACTCACCGGGTCGTTGCCAAAGGTTGAAAATGAAATTTTACCTTTCGTTCCGACGATTTCATTGAGATCGACATTTTCAAAAGCAGTAAAACACCAATTGCCGACCCCATGCACACCGGATTGGAACAAATATGTACCAGTCACGATATCTTCTGCGTGATAATAGCCCCCCTGGTTGGATGCAAAGCCCTGCACCTCTTTGACGGGTCCAAGCAAGTAGTCCAGCATATCAAGCGTATGGCTGGCTAAGTCAAAAAATAGTCCACCGCCTGCTAAATCCGGCTGTACCCGCCAAGGGAGATGGTTCGGATCCTTCACATCATCCGAGGGTTTTTGGTACTGTGTAGTGGAAACGAAGCGCACATCACCGATCACGTTGCTGTCCAACAGTTCCTTTATTTTTAAAAATTTTGGCTGGGCCCTACGGTAATAGGCAACGAATAAAGGAACTCCCGCAGCCTTGCAGGCTGTAATCATTTCCTGGCATTCTTCGGCGTTCAGTGCCATCGGCTTTTCTACATAAACAGGTTTTCCGGCTTTGGCCGCTTTAATCGTATATTCTTTATGGGATCCAGGTGGGGTGGCAATATATACAACATCGACTTCAGGATCGTTTATGAGTGCGTCGCCGTTATCGTACCATTTGGGCACCCCATGCCGCTCGGCGTAATCCTTGGCGAGTTCCCCCGTTCTTCGCATAACGGCAACAAGCTCCGAGTTTTCCACCTTTTGAAATGCCGGGCCGCTTTTTACTTCCGTAACATCACCACAGCCAATAATACCCCAGCGCACTTTGTCAAATTTCATTTTGTTGTCCCCCTCAATTTATCGGATTTTTCTAATCATAATGATAACATTTACTCAGAAAAGTCCACAAACGCAAAAGGAGCTCTTTAAAGCTCCTCCTTTAATTCACCTGTTGAATAACTTCGCAAAAAAACCTTTTTCCTTTTTAACCTCGCTGGTGTATGCAGCCTTTTTAGTTATAAAAATTTCTTCTTTATCAATGGCATGGTCCATTGCCAATACCAGGCCGATGTCGGTGTCGTGCTCCTTGTTGGTGACAATCGTATGGACGATTTTGTTTTTTGTGGCCATTTTTACATATTTGGATAAGTCTTCATAGTTCATGGTTCCGTTTAGAAAAAGATGGGCCTGTGGGTGCTGCTTCATAAATTGGCCAAGCTGCGGGTAGGCCTTTGCTTCTGCCACCTGACTTTTTGTAAGCGCCACGATAATTCGTTCCCTTAAGGTCCCTAAGTATTTTCTCCGCTCCTCGGGCTTTGTCTCCAAAGGTCCGTAGATACCCTGCTGCAAGACCTCGTCAACATTAGGCTTTTTCAAAAAAATCAACTCCATCCAAAAAGGCTCATTATTATGTATGACTTTAGCACAAAGAAGGTTACATACAAAGGAACAAGAGGGGGATACGTGACCTTGATACCTCCTTTAATCCTTTCTGGGCATGTATATGGGCGGGCTCTACGTTACCTTTTTTCCTTCCTCGACAAATTTTGGGGCACGTAGACGAGCTCTACGTTACCTTTTTCCTTCCTCAACAAATTTTTGGGCACGTAGACGAGCTCTACGTTACCTTTTTTCCTTCCTCGACAAATTTTCGGGCACGTAGACGAGCTCTACGTTACCTTTTTTCCTTCCTCAACAAATTTTCGGGCACGTAGACGGGCTCTACGTTACCTTTTTTCCTTCCTCAACAAATTTTCGGGCACGTAGACGGGCTCTACGTTACCTTTTTTCCTTCCTCAACAAATTTTTGGGCACGTAGATGGGCTCTACGTTACCTTGAAACCTTCTTCAAACTGGTTACGGGCACGTAGAACAAAAAAAATCCCCCTCTCCGGGGGGAGAGAAGGATTTCGAGCCAAACATTTATTATTTTGTACCAGTGAATTGCTCTTCCTCTGTCGAGCCTTTCAATGCTGTAGTCGAAGAGGTTCCGCCAGTGATGACCATGGATACTTGGTCGAAGTAACCTGTGCCAACTTCACGCTGGTGACGAGTGGCCGTGTAGCCATATTGCTCGCTGTCAAACTCAGCTTGCTGAAGCTCGGAGTATGCAGCCATACCGCGCTCCTTGTAGCCGCGGGCAAGCTCGAACATGCTGTGGTTTAATGCATGGAAGCCGGCAAGTGTGACGAATTGGAACTTGTAGCCCATTTTGCCAAGCTCTTGCTGGAACTTCGCGATGGTTTCATCATCAAGCTTCTTCTTCCAGTTGAACGATGGCGAGCAGTTATAGGCAAGCAGCTTGCCAGGGAACCTCTCATGAATCGCTTCCGCAAAACGGCGTGCTTCCTCAATGTTTGGCTCGGAAGTTTCGCACCAGATTAGATCGGCATATGGAGCATAGGCCAAACCGCGAGCAATTGCCTGGTCAATCCCGGCTTTTGTGCGGAAGAATCCTTCTGTTGTGCGTTCACCGGTAATAAATGGTGCATCGTTCTCATCGATATCGCTGGTGATTAAATCGGCAGCATTAGCATCAGTACGGGCAACTAGCACAGTAGGAACGCCCATGACATCCGCTGCTAAGCGTGCGGCAATCAGGTTGCGGACCGCGGTTTGCGTTGGGAGCAATACTTTACCGCCCAAGTGGCCGCATTTTTTCTCGGAAGATAGTTGGTCCTCAAAGTGAACCCCTGAAGCGCCAGCTTCAATCATGCCCTTCATTAATTCAAAGCAGTTTAACTGGCCGCCAAATCCTGCTTCGGCGTCAGCAACGATTGGCGCAAACCAGTCAATCGAGTTGTCGCCTTCAGAATGAGTGATCTGGTCAGCACGCTGCAATGCCTGGTTAATTCTTTTAACAACAGCCGGAACGCTGTTAGCAGGATACAAGCTTTGGTCCGGGTACATATGGCCCGAAAGGTTGGCGTCTGCTGCTACCTGCCAGCCGCTTAAGTAAATGGCTTTTAGTCCAGCTTTCACCTGCTGGACCGCCTGGTTACCAGTCAAGGCACCAAGAGCGTTGATATAATCTTCTTCGTTCAATAGCTGCCAAAGCTTTTCGGAGCCTTTCTTTGCTAGTGTATGTTCAATATCGATAGAACCGCGAAGTTTAATCACATCTTCGGCCGTATAAGGTCGAGTAATCCCCTTCCAGCGCGCATCCATTTCCCAGCTTTCTTGTAATTGTGCTACTCTTGCATCAGTCATTTTAAAATCCTCCCTATTATTCTATTAAAATTTTTATTTAAATAATTACTTACTACAAAAGTTCATAACCAGGCAGAGTCAAGAAGTCTTTAAACTCATCATTTAAAATCAGGTCATCAAACAGTTTAACCGCTTTGTCAAACCGGCCATTTGCATAGGCTTGTTCCCCAACTTCCTGCTTAATCTTGCTTAATTCTTCTACCTTTAATTGTTGGTATAATTCCTCCGTCACCTTTCGGCCGTCTTTCAGGGTCCCTTTTTCATGACGAATCCATTGCCAGAGCTGGGCCCGTGAAATTTCTGCCGTTGCGGCATCCTCCATCAGGTTATGAATCGGTGCGGCGCCACGTCCGGATAACCACGAGGCAACATATTGAATCCCAACATTTATGTTGGTGCGGACACCTTCTTCTGTAATCGTGCCGCCTGGTACCTCAAGCAAGTCGTTTGCAGTAATGGTAATTTTCTGCTGTTTGACTGTGTGGATTTGGTTTGGTGTCGGCATTTCGCGGTCGAACACTTCCATCGCCACCGGAACCAGTCCCGGGTGGGCAACCCATGTCCCATCATGCCCGTCACGAGCCTCGCGCTCCTTGTCGGCACGAACCTTGGCAAACGCCTCTTCATTGGCTTGCGGGTTATGTTTAATCGGAATCTGCGCGGCCATCCCGCCCATTGCCGGTACCTTGCGGCGGTGGCAGGTCTGAATCGTCAGCAGCGAATAGGAGCGCATAAACGGTACCGTCATCGTTACCTGCGAGCGATCAGGCAGAATCACATCATGCTGATTGCGCAGCTTTTTCAAAAAGCTGAAAATATAATCCCAGCGTCCGCAGTTCAAGCCAGCGGAATGTTCCCTCAGTTCATAGAGAATTTCATTCATTTCAAACGCTGCCATAACGGTTTCAATCAACACCGTCGCTTTGATGGTCCCCTGCTCGACTCCGAGCTTCTCTTGTGCAAACACAAACACATCATTCCACAGGCGGGCTTCCAAATGACTTTCGAGTTTTGGCAGATAAAAATAGGGGCCTGACCCACGGGCCAGCAATTCTTTTGCATTATGGAAAAAGTAGAGTCCGAAATCAACGAAGCTTCCGGAAACTGGCTTTCCGCCCAATAAGATGTGTTTTTCCTCCAAATGGAGCCCACGCGGTCTCACCATTAGTACTGCCGTTTTCTCGTTTAGCTCATATCTTTTCCCATTGTGATTTTCAAAGGAAATCGTCCGTTTTACTGCATCTCTCAGGTTGATTTGTCCCTCGACGATATTTTCCCATGTCGGTGAAGTGGCATCTTCAAAATCGGCCATGAACAATTTAGCCCCTGAATTGAGGGCATTAATGACCATCTTCCGATCTGTTGGTCCGGTAATTTCCACCCGGCGGTCTAGAAGATCCTGCGGCAGCGGCGCGATCGTCCAATCACCATTGCGGATGTGTTTTGTTTCTGGAAGAAAATCCGGCAATTTTCCGTTATCGATGTCTTTTTGCCGAGTTTTCCTGGACTGTAACAGTTCCACCCTTCGCGATCCGAAATTTTGCTCCAGCTCTTCAATAAATTTCAAAGCCTCAGGGGTTAAAATCTCATCATACTGGGCTTTGACAGCCCCAACCACTTCAATACCCCTCGTCTGCGTCGACATGAACTCGATCACCTCTTTGTTATAATACAGCAACTTGCCTCGTTTTGTATTATATAACACACTTTTGAAAAATGGAACTACTTTTCTGAAAATTTTTTAAAAATAGGTAAAATTTTCCCACAAAGGTAATGAAGTCAGGTTTTTCCAAACTGGACATTTTGCGCCAAAATAAAAAACGGATACCATTCTAGTTGGTATCCGCTGCTTCTTCATATATTTTTTTAAAATCTTCTTCTCTGTTCCTGCTCGTTAAAAATTGAGGGCTCGCAAGCTCCATTAATAGCTTATTTTTCAAGGATATATCCTTAATTTCCTGCAATATCCACTGTCGCTTTGAAAAAAGAAACTCCAGATATTCCTCGTAGCTGGAGCCAAACTGCTCCTCAAGCTGACATCGTATTTTTTTCGCCAGAATCGGACTAGCGCCGCCTGTTGAAACAGTGATACTTAACCGGCCTCGCTGCACATGGGCTGGGACGTGTAAATCGGATCCTTCAGGATCATCCGCTATGGCAATAAGCTGATGCGGGGCGGCTGCTTGTTTTACAAGTTGGTTTATCTGAGAATCATTTGTGGTAGCAAAAATCATAAATGCCCCTTTAAGGTCCGTTTTGTCAAACTGACGAGAGTGCCAATTTATTTTTCCTTGGATGGCCAGTGTCCTAAGTACATCGGTGACTTCCGGGCTAATCACGCTAATTTGAGCGCCGGTTCCGAGCAAGCCGGTCACTTTTCGCTCCGCTACCCGTCCTCCGCCCACTACAACCGCCTTTTTCCCATCAAGCCGCAACATGATTGGATATAATTTACTCATTCTCGATCACGTTCTGCCTAGACAAATAGTCTACCAGTGCTTCCTTTGTCGCTTTTTTGGGCATACCCGTTGAAGGCAGTCCCAAGTCCAAAACGGCGCTTAAGGTCTGTTTGCCCATACTGACGACCTGCTTGCCTTGTAAAAACGTATCTGCAGTGAGCCCGCATTCTGTCAATGCCTCAACAAATAGATTAACAGAAGCACGGCACGGGAAAATCACTGTATTCACGACAGCTTCACCCAGTATCCTTTTAAAAATCGGCAGGTATTGCCCATCAAGCACTTTTTCACTTGTCACCCAAATGTCAGCCTTATCATAGTTATTTTTCAAGCTGGTGTTGTCTCCGACAACCAGGAATTCCCCTGTCCAGGACATCTCATCAATCAGCTTTGGAACAAACCCGCGTACTTCCAATGCACGAATCGTTTTGATTGATACACCGAATAAATCGGCATTAATTTTTCGAATATCAACAGCGTTTTCTTGCAAGGCTTTAAAAAATTCATTCACATTTTCAGGAGAAGAGAACAAGATTTTTTGATAGTCGGAAATTTTCGCCAGCACCTCTTGGTTAACAGGCACAGGGACCCGCTTCCATTTTGGAAATTCTATGACATCAGCACCCTGGTCACCCAACTCCTTCGCTAACTCGCTGGCACACTCACCGGTTCGAGCAAGCAGGATTTGACGGCCATATAACGGCTTTTTCTCAAACCAGCTAATTTTTCCCCTTAGTGACACCACATCACCAACTAAAATAATCGCCGGATTGCTGAACTTGGCCTCGGTCACTTTAACTGAAATATCCTCAAGAGTACCCTGTAATGTTTTTTGCCGGCCGAATGTGCCCCATTGGATGAGAATGACAGGAGTCGATGCCGGCTTTCCAAACTTTATTAAGTTTTCGCAAATAAACGGCAAATTACCGACTCCCATGTAAAATGCAATCGTATCAACGCCGCGTGCAAGACCTTCCCAGTCAAGCTTCGGTTTGCCGTCCAGTGATTTATCATGAGCGGTAACAACCGCAAATGATTCCGCATGCTCACGATGGGTAACAGGGATTCCGGCATAAAGCGGAGCCGCAATACCGGAGGTTACACCAGGGACAATTTCAAATGGGATTTGACGCTGGGCGATGGCAGCCGCTTCTTCACCGACACGGCCGAACACACCCGGGTCTCCGCCTTTGAGACGGACGACGATTTTCCCTTCCAGGGCTTTTTCCACCAACAGGTCATTAATATGCTCCTGTCGCAAAATATGGCGATCAGGCAATTTGCCGCAGTAAATCAGTTCGCAATCACTTGGGGCAAACTCCAGCAGCTTGGGGTTGGCTAGCCGGTCATATAAAATCACCTCGGCCCGCTTGATTGCTTCAAGCCCTTTTATCGTCATCAAACCGACATCCCCTGGTCCCGCTCCTACTAAAAAAACTTTTCCTGTTCCCATCGTGCAGCATCCTTCCCTGTTTTCAACCTATAATACTACAAAAACAATATCCTTTTCTATTTCAATTTTGTATATTTTGACCTGCCCTGAGTCGGGGGCCTGTACTTCGCCGTCCACAAGTGAGATTTTCCAATCATAAACTGGGCAAAAAACATAATCCCCGCTGACCAGTCCTTCCGAAAGGACACCGCCCTTTGGATGCGGACTGCGGTTTTCTAAGGCATAAACAGTGCCCTTGGATGTTTTGAACAAGGCGATTTGCTTGTCATCAATTTGGATGGAATAGCCTGTCCGTTCCTTTAGGTTTGAGTAATTGGCAACTGGAATTCTGGTTATTGTTTGCAGCATCTAGGCTCACTCCCCGACCTTAATGATTTGCTTTTTATAATATTTTTCTTGGATTTCCTCGTTCTGAATCGCTTCATTCCATGGCTCAATGTATTTTTTCAACGTTTGCTCTAGGCGTTCGTTCAATGCTTTACGCGTTTCCTCGTTACCAAGCACTTCCTGTACATGTGCAAGGCCTACCCGGTCCAGCCATTTGGAGGTTCGCTCCAAATAATTGGCTGTTTCGCGATAGTACTGGAGGTAAGCACCGGTCATCTCCATAACTTCGTCCTCAGTCTTGACGGTATATAGCAGATCACCGGCGCGGAGGTCGACCCCGCCATTGCCGCCAACATAGATTTCCCAACCACCATCAATGCCGACAAAGCCGATATCCTTTATGCCTGATTCGGAGCAGTTCCTTGGACAGCCGGAAACGCCCATTTTTACTTTATGCGGGGTATCGAGACGTTCGAATTTCTTTTCTAGCTGGATTCCAAGGGCCATCGAATCTTGGGTGCCAAAGCGGCAGAATTGGGCGCCGACACAGGTTTTTACAGTGCGAAGCGTTTTTCCGTATGCATACCCAGATGGCATATCCAGCTCTTCCCAGACCGCTGGGAGGTCTTCTTTTTTGATTCCAAACAAGCCAATTCGCTGACCGCCTGTTAATTTTACTAATGGAACATTGTATTTCTCAGCCACTTTGGCAATTTTGATTAAATCCTGCGGGGTTGTTACCCCACCGTACATTCTTGGCACAACGGAATAGGTTCCGTCTTTCTGGATGTTAGCATGCATTTTTTCATTCACAAGGCGGGAATCACGATCATCCTTATATTCATCCATGTGAACCATGCCTAGGTAGTAGTTGATGGCCGGGCGGCACTTCGAACAACCTTCCTCATTATTCCATTCGAGAACGTTCATGACTTCCTTGACGTTCGATAAGCCTTTTGTTTTGATTTCTTCGATTAGTTCTTCTCGGCTTAGGGTTGTACAGCCGCAGATGCTTGTTTTTTGAGCTGCTTTTTCGTCAAATTGGTCGCCAAGTGTATGGGCAAGGATGTTGGCGACCATCGGTTTGCAGCGTCCGCAAGACCGGCCCGCATTGGTACAATGGCTAACCTGGTCAAGCGTTGTCAGGCCTTGTGCTTTAATGGCGTCAACAATCGCGCCTTTGGTTACGCCGTTACAGCCGCACACAAGTTCATCATTTGGCATTGAGGCGATATCGTTGCTGCCTGCTTCTCCCGTGCATTCCGATTGAAAAATCGAGACGTTGGTCATGCCGCTGATATCCTCTTGTTTCGTCAGCATGCGGAACAACTTGGTGCTGTCCTTTGTATCGCCATACATGACAATTCCGACAATGCAGTTATTTCTAATTAATACACGTTTATAAACACGGTCATAGTCGTTGTAGGCCATGATGGATTGTGTGGTGCCATCTTCATAAATTTCGCCTGCTGAAAACAAGTCAACTCCGGCTACTTTTAGCTGGGTTCCAGTGACAGAGCCTTGGTATGGTTCTGAATCGATACCGGAAATGCGGTTTGCTAGCACTTTACCTTGTTCATATAGCGGAGCCACTAGCCCGTAAACAATTTCTCTATGTTCTGCACACTCCCCAACAGCGTAAATGTTTGGTCTGCTCGTTTCCATCCAATCGTTGACGACAATGCCGCGGTTGATTTCGATTCCGCTGTTTTTCGCCAGTTCCGTGTTAGATTTGATGCCGATTGCCATGACAACCAGATCAGCCTCAACTTCGGAACCGTCCTTAAAGCGAAGACCAGTAACACGCTCATCGCCAAGGATTTCGACGGTTTCTTTTTCCATCAAAAAGTTCATGCCTTGTGCTTCAAGTTCATCCTTAAGCATCGATGCGGCAATCTGATCCAATTGACGTTCCATCAGGCTTGGCATAAGGTGAACAACATCGACTTTCATGCCTAGATTGAGCAGGCCTCTTGCTGCTTCTAGACCAAGCAAGCCGCCGCCGATGACAACAGCTTTTTTGTATCGCTCCGCTGACTTGATCATCATTTCACAATCTTTGATATCACGAAATCCGGTCACGCCTTGTTTGTCAGCCCCCGGTATTGGCAAAATAAACGATTTGGAACCTGATGCAATAATTAATTCGTCATACTCGACTTCACGGTCTTTTTCGCTGATGACCCGCTTGTTTTCCGGGTCAATTTTGGCAACAGCTTCACCCGTAAATAATTGAATATTATTTTCCTTGTACCACTCAAGAGGGTTGATAATAATTTCTTCAAAGCTGGTGTCGCCTTGGAGAATATTTGATAACTTGATTCGGTTATAGTTTGGATGCGGTTCTTCTCCAAAAATGGTAATTTGGAATTTTTCCGGAGCAAGTTTAAGAATTTCTTCAATTGTTCTGATTCCGGCCATTCCGTTCCCAATCATGACTAGTTTTTTCATTTTGGATCGCTCCTATATGTTTGGTTTGTAGTTTTCAAGTTTAATATGTTTATTTCTATAGTTAAATTGTAATTCTACGACGCAAATTAATTTGTGAAGTTCATCACATTTTTTATATTCTTTGTGAACACTTTCACATTATTGTCATAAAGGAAGTTATTTTATTGAATGCGGTAATTCGGTTAGTGGTTTTCTATTAGACATTTTTTCGCCAGAACTGGGTATTTTGTCTTTTAGGAAGCTTCTATTAGACACTTTTATACTTTAAGTGGTGATTTTGTCTTTTAGAGGCCTTCTATTAGACACTTTTGTACTTTAAGTGGTGATTTTGTCTTTTAGAGG
>NZ_LMTJ01000010.1:0-27185 GCF_001510715.1 Bacillus sp. FJAT-29814 | reverse complement strand
TGTCTTTTAGAGGCCTTCTATTAGACACTTTTGTACTTTAAGTGGTGATTTTGTCTTTTAGAGGCCTTCTATTAGACACTTTGCCCCTTCTCAACTGCAATTTTGTCTTTTATAACCCTGATGAAAGACATTTTCCACCTATCCCTGCTCGATTTTGCCCTTCATAAACAAAAAACCCCTCCCCACAATAGTGAGAAGAGGTTGTTCGCATATAATTAATACAATTCAGATGTTGTTTTAGCTTGCATATGCAACAATAGATAGTCTGGGCCGCCGGCTTTGGAGTCGGTTCCTGACATGTTGAAGCCGCCGAATGGCTGGTAGCCGACGATGGCGCCAGTACAGCCGCGGTTGAAGTACAGGTTTCCGACATGGAAGTCTTCACGGGCCTGCTCCATGTGAGCGCGGTTTGATGTAATGACTGCACCGGTTAGGCCGTACTCGGTATTGTTGGCAATCTCAATTGCTTCATCAAAGTTTTTCGCTTTCGTAAAGCCAACTACAGGGCCGAAGATTTCTTCCTGCATGATGCGGGCTTTTGGATCAAGGTCTGCAAAAATCGTTGGCTTGATGAAATAGCCTTTGGAATTGTCGCCTTCGCCGCCGGTCATCAATTTACCTTCGCCTTTCCCGATTTCAATGTATTCCATGATTTTCTTGAATGCATTATTGTCGTTAACCGGGCCCATGAAGGTACCTTGCTCAGTTGGGTCACCGACCACCAATTGGTTAGTCAGTTCAACGGCACGGTTCAACACTTGATCGTACACATCTTCAACGATAACAGCACGTGAGCAGGCCGAACATTTTTGTCCGGAGAAGCCAAATGATGAGGCAACAATCGATTGGGCTGCCAATTCAAGGTCTGCCTCGGAATCCACGACAATCGTATCTTTACCGCCCATTTCCGCAATCAGGCGCTTCATCCAGACTTGGCCTGGGTTAATTTTTGAAGAACGTTCGAAAATGCGAAGTCCAACATCACGCGATCCAGTGAAGCTGATAAAGCGGGTGTCCTTATGGTCAACTAAGTAATCGCCCACTTCGGCACCGCTGCCAGGAACAAAGTTCAACACGCCTTTAGGAAGGCCTGCTTCTTCCATTACCTCAACAAACTTTGCCGCAATAATTGGCGTTGTCGAAGCCGGTTTTAATAAAACAGTATTACCAGAAACAATCGCAGCCACTGTCGTTCCGGCCATAATGGCAAATGCGAAATTCCATGGTGAAATGATGATTCCCACCCCAAGTGGGATATAATGATAACGGTTGTATTCGTTAGGACGGCTGTTTACCGGTACGCCATCCTTAAGCTTAAGCATTTGGCGTCCATAATACTCAAGGAAGTCGATTCCTTCTGCAGTGTCGGCATCCGCTTCATTCCACGGCTTGCCTGCTTCTTTTGTTAAAAGCGCGGAAAATTCATGCTTGCGGCGGCGGATGATGGCTGCTGCTTTAAACAGCACATCGGCGCGAACCTCTGGCTTCGTCTTTTTCCAAGTTTTGAATGCCTCCACAGCAGCTTCCATTGCTTTTTCGGCAAGTTCTTGATTGGCCTTGGAAACGCGGCCGACTACTTCTTCTTTATTGGCTGGGTTATAGGATACGATTTTTTCTTCAGTAGTAATTTTTTCGCCGCCAATGACAAGTGGATAATCCTGTCCCAAATAACCTTCGACCGTTTTTAATCCTTGAAGATAGGCCTGGCGGTTTTCCTCAATCGAAAAATCTGTAAATGGTTCATGCTTGTAAGGTTGTACCATTACGTTACCCCTCCTACGTTATGTATTAAAACGTTTACATCAAATCTATTCTACATGATTCATATCTTTGTATCAAATGATTAATAACTACTGGATGGCGGGAATCTTACATGGAAGAACACTCTCAGTTTCTCTCAAAAGGGTGTAAATGAGCAAAAAAAGACCCGGCGACTTGGCCGGATCTACTGGTAAATATGAACAAACGGTTCATTTTCATTGGCTTTGCGGACGATGAGCGCCTCGGGGCCGTCAACCGATGTGACCGTCACCGATACAGAAATGTATTCCGGGAAATGCTCCATGACTAGGCCAGTCACGTATTGCGTAAAGCCAATGCCTTCCGTTTTTCCGTAAAATTGAATTGGAATCGTGATGTTTAATTCTTGAAGCTGATCCCCAGTATAGAATGCCCTCCCGATAACCCCATTAAAGTTTGGAAAGTATTCTTCAACATCCTGCTTAAAGTTTAAAAAGGCGATGGTATCATCTCGATGTGCCTCCTGGGCAGCCGTTGACGGGAACAAATAATATTTTTCATCGATTTTTTCCCAGCCGTTTAAGCTGGAGCTTCCTTTATTAACGGTTGTATAGGCGAAAAAGTTTCCGGGAACAACAGAGGTTTTTGCCGCCTGGCCAAATAAAGCGATGGTAATGGGGATGTCCCCCAGCCCTTTCGTAGCCCGAATCCGCTTGACCACTTCTTCAGCGATTCTTTTGCCTTCCCGCTCCATATCAGGGAAGTCAACCTTCATTTCTTTTTCAATCGTTCCGCCGTCAACATGAACCTTATAATAATAAACCGAGTTTAAGGCAAGACCAATTGTAATTCCAGCAAGGGAGACATTCCCATTTTCATCCTTCGTTAAATAATCGTGTTCCAATATATGGGCCAAATAGATTGGACTGCTTGGATCGGCCTCTGTGCCCGTATTCACTGGATTTAGGCCAATGTTGTCCTCGGGTTTCACTTTGCCCGCCGCCGCTTGCTCCTCGGTATATTGCCGGTTCAGCCATTGCCTAATCGTTTTTGCCTTAATTCCCTGGCCTTCACGGAAATAATATTTTTCGGTATCAAAGCTGTTTTGGGCAATTCTCATTAAGCCCGTTTCAAATTCGTTTAGGTCGTACCGTGTATTGATGTTATTGACTACCAGCCCGCGAGCTTCCCCCGGCTCAAATGGCAGGATGGTCCGGTAATACTTATCTGAAATATTATACTTCGGAATAATCGCCTTCCCTTTATCCTTCTCCTTTGTCTGAACCACTTCATTTTGCTTTCCAAAATTCGGTGCGCAGGCACTTAGCAAAAGAACTAGCGAAAAGACAACTAATGAGAGCTTTCTCACGTCGTTTGTTCCACCTTTGCTTACTTATTTAATTCCTCAAGAAGCCTAGCCTCATCCCAAATTTCGATTCCGAGTTCCTGGGCCTTTGTCAGCTTGGAACCTGCATCCTCCCCAGCAACTACAAGATGGGTTTTTTTGCTGACGCTTCCGGCCACATTGCCTCCGAGCGCTTCAATCTTTTCCTTCGCTTCGTTTCGCGACAATTGCTCAAGCTTGCCAGTCAATACGACCGTTTTTCCGGCAAAAATCGAATCAGACTCTTCGGCTGAAACCGGTTTTGCTCCTTTATAGTCCATGTTCACCCCAAAAGAAGCCAACTCTTGTAGCAGTTCCTGGGCTTCTTCCTGCTCGAAAAAGCTGACGATCGAATCGGCCATTTTATCGCCGATTTCATTGATTGCCAACAGCTCTTCCTTAGAAGCAGATGCGAGCTTCCCCATAGAACCGAAGTTTTGCGCCAAGGTTTTGGCCGCTTTAGCCCCAACATGGCGTATTCCCAAACCGAAAAGCAGTTTTTCCAACGAATTTCCCTTGGATGCCTCGATGGCATGCAACAAATTGTTAACCGATTTTTCACCCATACGTTCAAGCGCCAGCAGCTGTTCACGGGTTAGCTTATAAAGATCGGCTACATCGCTGATTAACTTTTCGGCAAACAACTGGCTGATGACCTTCTCGCCAAGTCCTTCAATATTCATTGCATCACGTGAGACAAAATGAATCAAGCCTTCGCGGATTTGTGCCGGGCATTTTGGATTGATACAGCGTAAGGCTACTTCCCCATCAAGGCGGACAAGCTCGCTGTCACATTCAGGACAATGCGTCGGCATATGGAAATCCACTTCTTCTCCTGTACGCTGGTCGGCCAAAACATTAACCACTTCCGGTATGATATCACCGGCTTTTTTTATAACAACCTTATCGCCAATTTTGATATCCTTTTCACGGATTAGGTCCTCATTGTGCAACGATGCACGCCCAACTGTTGTCCCGGCAACCTTTACCGGCTCTAAGATAGCCGTTGGTGTCACCACACCTGTCCGGCCAACACTTAGTTCGATCTCCTTAAGAGTCGTTACCACCTCTTCGGCCGGGAACTTGTATGCAATAGCCCAGCGCGGGCTTTTGGCCGTTGTTCCTAGCTCGGCCTGATGCGAGAACGAATCGACTTTAATAACAATCCCGTCAATTTCGTAGGGGAGATGCGGGCGTTTTTCGACCCAGCCATTGATGTATTGTATTACCTCATCAATGGTCGCGCATTTTCTTCGCTCTTTATTCGTTTTGAAGCCAAGACGGTCCAGGTAATCAAGACCTTCACTGTGGGAATCAACTCCCAGAGCCTCCGGGTCGCCAATCCCGTATAAAAAGACATCGAGTTTCCTGGTAGCGGCAATTTTTGTATCCAGCTGTCGCAGTGAACCTGCAGCGGCATTCCTTGGGTTGGCAAACAGCTCCTCACCGCGTTCCTTTCTTGCTGCGTTTAATGCCTCAAATGAGCGTTTCGGCATAAACGCTTCACCGCGGACCTCTAGTGAAATGGGTTCCGTTAATCTGAGTGGCACTGATTTTATGGTTTTTAAATTTTCCGTTATATCCTCGCCAATGGTTCCATCACCACGGGTCGCTCCCTGGGCAAACAAGCCGTCTTCATAGCGCAGCGAAACGGCAAGGCCGTCAATCTTCAATTCGGCTACATAGGAAAAATCATTCCCTACAGCCTGGCGGATGCGGCGGTCAAAATCCTTCAGGTCCTGCTCGTTAAAAGCGTTGCCCAAACTTAACATCGGTGTCCGGTGTTCCACCTTTTCAAACATATCAAGCACAGTACCGCCGATACGGACAGTCGGCGAATCAGGTGATTTTAACGCCGGGAATGTTTCCTCAAGTCCAATGAGTTCCTGCATCAACCGGTCATACTCCGCATCCGGAACAGTTGGTTGATCCAGCACATAATATTCATGGCCATATTGATTCAACAGGCTTCTTAATTCATTGATTTTTTGTTGTGCAGATTGAAGGTCCATATATTCAGTCCTCTCTTTATTCCGTTTCTATTATGACTGAACTCTTGCAGTTAAACTTTCTTGATTGGTGCAAATTTAGCCAGCAGACGCTTAATCCCAGTCGGACTTGGAAAGGCAATATCAAGTTCGATGCCCTCGCCCTGGCCCTTAACGCTGACAACGGTTCCCACGCCCCATTTGCCATGTTCGGCTTTATCGCCAACCTTCCAGGCAATATCGTCTCCTCCTGAAGCTGTTGGAACAGGGCGCATGACCGGCTTTCTCGGTACTGTCTGCGAACCAAATGAACTTCGTTGCGCCCCGAATGTTGAACCTGCGCTTTCGGATGCAGCCCCAAAAGATGAGCCGGAACCGCCAAAGCCTCTGGAACCAAACGGTGAATTCTTTCGCTCCGGTTCCATTCCTTCTATCAGTTCTTCCGGAATTTCTTTGATAAATCTTGAGGCCGGATTCATGTTAGTACGGCCGAATAATGTTCTCATTTGGGCATTGGTAATAATCAAGTTTTCCTCAGCGCGGGTAATCCCCACATATGCCAAGCGGCGTTCCTCTTCCATTTCTGCCTCTTCCATTAGCGAGCGGTTATGCGGGAACACACCTTCTTCCATCCCAATCAGGAATACAATTGGAAACTCCAGCCCTTTGGCAGAGTGAAGGGTCATCAAGGTCACGGAATCAGCCTTCTCTTCATCATCATCCATCGAATCAATGTCGGCTACCAGCGCCAGGTCGGTCAAGAAGCCGACAAGAGTCTTGTCTTCACCTGTCTCTTCAAAGTTTTTCGTTACCGACAGCAATTCCTCAAGGTTTTCCAGGCGGCTTTGTGCCTCCAGCGATTTCTCCGCCTCGAGCATTTCGCGGTAGCCTGTCTTATCAAGAATTTCTTCCACTAATTCAGTGACAGATAGGAATTCTTGCATTTGGGTGTAGTTTTTAATCAAAGCATGGAACTCTTTTGCCGCTTTGGTAATTTTGGGGCTAAGCCCAATCAGGTCAACCGATGCTAGGGCCTGGTACAACGAGATATCATGCATTTCCGCGAAATCGGCAATTTTATCAAGCGATGTGGAGCCGATTCCGCGCTTTGGCACGTTGATGACCCGCTGTAGGCTAATATCATCGTCCGGATTGGATACAAGGCGCAAATAAGCGAGCATGTCCTTGATTTCTTTTCGATCATAGAACTTTGTGCCGCCGACAATCGCGTAACCGATATTGGATTTGAGCAGCACTTCCTCCATGACACGGGACTGTGCGTTGGTCCGGTAAAGAATCGCCACATCCGACAGCTTATACTTTCCGTCACGAGTCAGTTCCTTAATTTTCCCAACAACAAATTGAGCTTCGCCCTGCTCACTGTCGGCACGGTAGTAGCTAATTTTGTTGCCTTCTGGATTTTCCGTCCACAGGTTTTTCGGTTTACGGTTTAAGTTGTTTTCAATCACTTTGTTCGCAGCCAACAGGATTCGTTTCGTCGAGCGGTAGTTTTGCTCTAACAGAATCACCTGTGCGTTTGGATAATCCTTTTCAAACGACAGGATATTGGCAATGTCCGCGCCGCGCCAGCGGTAGATCGACTGGTCGGAATCACCGACAACGCAAAGATTTTTAAACCGGTTCGCTAACTGCTTAACGAGCAAATACTGGGCTTTGTTTGTATCCTGATACTCATCGACATGGATGTATTGGAACTTGTTTTGGTAGCGTTCCAACACTTCCGGCACCCGATGGAACAATTGGATCGTTATCATAATCAGGTCGTCGAAGTCGAGAGCCTGATTTTTCCGCAGGCGTTTTTGGTACTCTTCATATACCTCGCCAACAACATCTTCGTAATAACCACCGGTTGTTTTGTTATATTCCTCAGGTGTGATTAGTTCATTTTTTGCCGAGCTTATCGAGCCTAAAATCGCTCTTGGGTCAAACTTTTTCGGATCAATATTTTTATCTTTTAATATCCCTTTGATGACCGATTGCTGGTCACCTGAATCGAGAATCGTAAAATTGCGATTGTAGCCGATCCGGTCGATATCGCGTCTTAGTATTCGTACGCACATCGAGTGAAAGGTAGAAATCCAAACCTCGTCAGCCGTTCCGCCCATCATCTTCGCAATTCTTCCCCTCATCTCGCGGGCTGCTTTATTGGTAAAGGTAATCGCCAAGATGTTATAGGGATTTACCCGTTTTTCCACAATTAAATAACCAATTCGATGCGTTAGGACCCGCGTCTTACCAGAACCAGCACCAGCCATGATTAACAGCGGTCCATCTGTTGCCTTAACTGCCCGCTGCTGTTCTGGGTTTAAACCGTTCAATAGCTTATCCGTTAAATATTGCAAAATTCCCACCACCAGGTACAAACATTTGTTCTTACTTTTATTGTAACGTTACATCCGCTCTTCCGCAATGTCTAGCGGACACTTTTCACTGTTTTTAAAGCTTCGTTGAAATTATCGTAGATGACGTTGCCAACCACAATCACGTCTGCATGCTTGGCCATTTCCGCGGCCTGTGCGAACGTGGATATGCCACCGCCATAAAACAGGGTCGTGTGTGCAAGCGTCTTTTTCACCTCGGAAACGACTCTTGGGTCGCCATAAGTTCCACTATATTCCAAATAGAAGATAGGGAGATGGAACATTTTTTCCGCCATCATTGCATAGCCATTAATATCCTCAAGTGTTAGGTTGGCCGTGGCAGAGGTCAGTTTTGCCGCCTTGCAGTCCCCGTTCAGGATGCAATAGCCTTCCATCACAATTTCTTCCCAATCCATGATTTCGCCAAACTCCTTCACCGCCTGATGATGAAGACCGGTAATCCATTTGGGGTCTGTGCTGTTTAATACCGTCGGGATAAAATATAAATCAAACCCGGGAGTTACGGTCTCGATGCTGGATACCTCCAGGACACATGGGACCGTATAGCGGCGGACCCTTGCCATTAAATCAAGGACACTCTCAAGGGTCACCCCATCAGTTCCCCCAACGATGACCGCATCCGTTCCTGATTCACAAATCTGTTCTAGCTGTTCATCCGATATTTCTTTATTTGGGTCGAGTTTAAACACATGGCGCCACTCGCGAAAATCGTACATTACAGGTGCCTCCCAATTTCTCATTCCATTACACCATTATAGCATTAGCAGTTTATATGCAAAACCGTTATGGCGTTACAACCAGCATTTACTATGGAAAATAATACAGAGAACCAGTCCTTGCCAATAAAGGAGGTGTGAGCAGAGCCCCACCAATTATTTTTTTAGTGTAAAAATGTATATTCCGCTGTACTTGTAAGACTGAAAGCACTTTGCGGCGCTCCGCCCCTTTACCACATAACAAAACAATGAAACTAGATTATGGAAAATGAAAAACCGAAGAGCATCTCTTCGGCTTGATTCATTATTCTTCTGTTTTCACGTTATCTTCCTTAATTCGCTCGAGCACCATCTCGTACGTATCGTTGCCGAAATTCAGGCAGCGCTTGACACGGGAAATCGTGGCCGTGCTTGCCCCTGTTTCCGCCTCAATTTTATGATACGTATTTCCGTCACGAAGCATTCTGGCCACATCCAAGCGCTGGGCCAGTGCCTGGATTTCATTAATCGTACATAAATCATCGAAAAAACGGTAGCATTCTTCGAGATCTTTTAAAGATAGAACTGCTTGAAATAATTGATCGAGTTCTTTGCCTCGCAGTTTATTTATTTGCATCTGCTTTTCCCCTTTATTTAAAAATTATCACTGAGCTTCAAACGAAACACTTTGTGTGATTCCTGGCTTGGTTGGCAGGACATTGACCCAGGTTTGTCCCGGCACGAGCGGTACCTCGGCGCCATCCTTCACTGGCACAATTCGACCATTCCGATTCTCCCAGGTCACTTCGTTCATCTTGCCCATTTGCAGCAAGTACCCTTTTCCGCCTGACTTTAAATCGACTTTGAGATGGCCAACCTCATCATAAACCTGATGGGGTGCTTCAATAATGAATAAATTGGCTAATAGCACAGGCTCATTGGTTTCCAAGTCGACGGTCTGTTCGCCGCCCGAAAACCGCTTATACTTGCCAGACGCAGCATCAAACTCGTAAATCGAATTAGAAATCCCGCCCTTAGAGTAGGAAACCATCGCCGACATTGCCTCGGTACCAGTTATGTTTCCTTTCTCCTCTTCCTTCATGAACGTAAAGCTTGGCGGAGTCTGGTCCATTGAATAGTGCTTCTGCTCAACACCTTTTAGAATATTCTCATACGTAATATAGGAATTGTGCGGAGCTTTTCTGTCACTGGAGCGCTTAAATAATGTACCATCATAAACCATTCCGTTTAAATTGTCGACATAGTTGCTCTCCAGCAGTTGTCTTGCCTCCTCACTATATCCATGCGCGATATAGAGGGCATCCAGCCCTTTGGCCAAATCGATATAGTAGGCACGTGAACTCCGAACCGGACCGATATTTCCGGGCTTTTGGCTTTGGAAAACGGCGAGGAAACGGGTCATATCTCCTTCGGCAATCAATTCATACACGATGTCCGCCTTACTGATGCCCGACTGAGGTCTTGCCTTTGGATGATTATTGATCATCACCGCAACGGCCCTACCATCTGTTTGTGCTTCTGACTTAACCCCTGTCAGTGGAAAATAATAAGCGACTTCTTGCTTCTGCTCTTCTTTTTCCACTATTTTATCAACCACTTTTTCTGTCTCTTTTGGTTTTGTTGACGTCTCTTTATTGTTGTTGCATCCTGAGAGGAGCAGCAAGACGACAGCTGCGGCAACAGCCCATTTTTTCATCTAATTAACACCCCTGTTTTCGTATTGCCTGCAACTTTCACACTTTAACTCTTTAATTTAATTATAGTTTAACGCATTATTGAAGGAAAGAGTACAGTTTTATTCATGACATCGTACATTCCCTGCTGGGTAATCCGTATATAAGGCAAATGAGTAGCAGAGAAGAATAACAGGCTATAAATCGGATCAGAAAACGCATAGCCCCGCTTTTTCAATTCTGCAAACAACTGTTTTTCTTGTATCATTAAGTCTTCAATCGGCAAATCTGACATAATGCCGGATAACACCAGGGGCAGCTCGCACACAACTGTTCCGTTTTCCACTATTACTATACCCCCGCCCAATTCTTTCATTCTATTAAAAGCGTGAAGCATATCCTGTTTATTTTTCCCGATTAAGATAATATCCCCTGTATTGGAAAAAGAGCTGGCCAGTGCAGACAGGTTATTCGCGAAGCCTTTTAGCAGCGTGTTAATTCGCCATTTTCCTTTCCGGTCAATCAAGGTAAAGAAGCATTCATCGTGTTCCGTTGAAAGCTGGTCGCCGGAAACGTCAATTGAAATCGAATAAGGTTTCGTAATAACCGAATTTTCCATTTTAATGCCAAACGGCATGGAAAACTGCAGGTCATCAAGCGACAGTTCCCAATCCAGCGCCATTGGCTTTAAGCCATATTGCGGCCATTCAACTGCCTGATAGGCACCAACCACTTTTTCCCCGTCACGCTTCACCCATTTTCCTTTGGCAAGCACGGATACTGGAGTTGGATCTTCAAGGCTTTCCAGGAAATTGATATTGGCTACCCGGCCGGTGGCAATATTGCCGAGCAGGTGGTCGATATTGTAGTATCTGGCAATATTGACTGTAGCCATGTTGTAGGCATCAATGGTTGGAACCCCTTTTTCAATGGCTATCCGAATCATATGGTCGGTAATCCCTTGCTCATAAAAAGCGGAGGATGAACCGTCCGTGTTAAATATTAATCTATCATAAGCTTCAATGCCAAGCCGCTTCATGTCGTCGAGAATGTCAGGCAAATCAGGCCGAATGGACGAGTACCTTAGCGATACCATGTAGCCCTGCATCAGGCGCCTGTACACCTCTTCGCCGGTCATCGCCTCATGGTCGCAATCGGCTCCGAGCAGCATCATTTTCGCCAGCGTTTTTTCGGACGCACCGGGAAAATGCCCTTCAATTTTCTTGTGCATTCGCTTTGCTTCCTGAATCCAGTGCAGCATCATATCGTCGCCGTCAAGCAGCTTCGGCCATCCAGTAAGCTCACCGCCCTGAAGGACGGCATCATGCTCAAGCCATGATTTAATATTACTATGTGAAAATTTTTCCTCTTCATGCAAAATTTCTGTTTGCGAATCAAATCTGCTCCACCAATACATCGTAGTTGGGCTTGCGCCAAGTTCCTGCAATAATGAAAACGCTTCCCGTTTTTTTAAATTTAAAACAAACGCCATGTTGTCGTTAATTAACGTTGTTGTGCCAAACTGGGATGCATAAGCAGCGAGTGTTTGGGGATTATATAATTGAAACGGGTGAGCATGCGGCTCAATGTAACCTGGAACTAAAATTTGGTCCGTACAATCAATGATTTCACAGTTCTCTTGTTTGGCCGGCAAATTTTCGCCAACATAAACAATCCGGTCATCATAAATCCAAATATTGGCCCGCATCCACTTGCGGAAAGTTTGGTTTAAATATAAGGCGTTTTTTAGCAGTATGGTGGGAGCTGTGGTCCCATCCAATACGGATACATGCATTCGCAAATGTTTGTTTTTCCAGCGGTAACGTTGCTCCAGCATACAAATCCCTCCCTGATGTGACATATCTATTTATAAAAAAAGCTTGATATTCTCAAAAAAGAAAACCCTTACATTTTTCTATTGTTATAATACTATCATATTTTGCATTTTAAAGCAGTAAAGAATTGATAAATATTGTAAAAATTTTGTGAAGGAGTGAACAATGTGAAAGTTACACCGAATATTGGGATTTTAAACGCGTTGATCCGCATCACCATTGGACTGGCCCTGCTGTCGTGGTGCACCGCCAAACTGGTGAAGCAGCCATGGCGGGATTCCTACCTATTTGTTGCTCTCTGTGCGGCAATGAAGGTGGCCGAGGGAATCGTCCGCTACTGCCCGATGACGGCGCTATTTGAGAAGTACCAGGACATGTATACTGCCAACGATGGGGCTGGCGGCGGTTTGGACAGGGCTGATGCGTCCGCTGATGATTCGATGGATGGGATGGAAGGCCTGATGGGGGATGCGATGCCGTATAATCCGTCCTAATCATACTTGCCGTCGACTGCATCTATATTTTACTTTTATTAAGGCTCTGTTTTAGCTGAATGTAAATTTCCAGTGTTTGAAAAGTAAACGGAGAATTCCGTTTAAATTGGGAAATACGCCTATTTTCCTAAAGATAAGGGGAGTTTTCCGCTTATCTTATAAAAAACCCTTGGATTTTGCCTTATTTAGAGCAGTTAACCGGAATTTTCCGCTTATTTCTGCTTCTTAAGCCTTAACTACATACAATAGCCGGAAATTTCCGCCTATACTTCTCATATGAATAAAAGTAAATAGGGCTGCCATCCTACCGGCAGCCCTTGAAAGGAAGCTGATTTCAATGATATGGGAATGGATTACCCATACCTCGTTTGTCATTATTGTATTAATCGGCAGCATTATCGCCCTAATTTATGCTTTTATGCGCCGGAAAAGGCGTGCAAGGTAGAATATTGCTAAAGAACTGGGGCAATTGCCTTCGCGCCGATGTCCTTTCGGTAAAAAACACCGTCGCTCGTTAACTTTTCCAGCTCGTAATATACTTTTTCCTGCGCTTCATGTAGGCTGTCCGCCTTCGAGGCGACCAAGAGCACCCTGCCGCCCGCTGTGATATACTCATCAGCGGTATTTTTGGCTGTTCCGGCATGAAATACATAAGCATGCTCCGCCAGTTGTGCTAATCCGTGTAATACGGCACCCTTTTCATAATCTTCGGGATAGCCGTTCGAAGCGACTACCACACCAACCATGGCCTGTGAATCCCACTCCAGCACTGGTACGCGTCCAGCGAGCAAATCCAAAATGGTTCCAACAAGGTCCGACTTCAACCTTGGCAAAATAACTTGGGTTTCCGGGTCGCCAAACCGCGCGTTGAACTCAATCACCTTTGGACCTTCCACCGTGTTAATCAACCCGGCATATAACACGCCGCAGAAGCTGCGTCCTTCTTGTACCAATGCTTTTGCTGCAGGTAAAAGAATGGCATCAATGGCGGTTTGAACTGTTTCTGAACCAATTTGCGGAACCGGAGAATAAGCACCCATTCCGCCGGTATTTGGACCTTGGTCCCCATCAAAGGCTCGCTTATGGTCCTGGGCAATTTCAAGCGGAACGACCACCTCGCCATTGACCAACGCCATCAGCGAGAATTCTTCCCCGCTTAAAAATTCCTCGATGACTACCCTTGATGACGCCGCACCGAACTTTTCATTCACGAGCATCTCCTTGAGGCTTTCGAGCGCCTCTTCTTTCGTCATCGCGACCGTGACGCCTTTGCCCGCGGCCAAGCCGTCAGCCTTAATGACAATCGGCGCACCCTTGTCTTCAACATATTGCCGCGCTTCCTCATATGTGGTAAACACCGCATAATCGGCGGTCGGAATCTGATATTTTTGCATTAATTCTTTGGCAAAAGACTTGCTGCCTTCGATCTCGGCGGCAGCCTTTTTCGGCCCAAATACCTTTAAGCCAGCTTCCGCAAAGGTATCAGCCAGCCCTTCCAACAGCGGAACTTCTGGGCCAATAATGGTTAAACCAATTCCTTCTTCTACTGCAAATTTCAGCAAGCGTTCATGTTCCGACTCATTGATGCTGATGAGTTCCGCAACATCGGTCATGCCGACATTCCCTGGGGCGACAAACACTTTTTCCACTATCGGGCTTTCGTTGACCTTTTGACAGATAGCATGCTCCCTGCCGCCACGACCAATTACTAATACCTTCTTCATTCAGCTACGCACCCCGCTTAATGTTTGAAATGTCTTACTCCGGTAAACACCATGGCAATTCCGTATTCATCGGCTTTCTTAATCGAATCAGCATCACGAATCGAGCCGCCTGGCTGGATAATCGCAGTGATCCCTGCTTTCGCCGCTGCTTCGACGGTGTCATCCATCGGGAAGAAGGCATCGGATGCAAGGGCTGCCCCTTCTGCCAGTTTACCCGCTTGCTTCAAAGCAATTTCCGCAGCGCCGACGCGGTTCATCTGCCCAGCGCCAATGCCAACCGTCATATCTTCGCTAGAGACGACAATCGCATTCGATTTCACATGCTTAACAACCTTCCAGCCGAGCTTTAAAGCAGCCCACTCAGCTTCGGTCGGCTGTCTTTTCGTCGGAATCGTGATTTCGGCATCTTCCAGGCTGTAACGATCCTGATCCTGAACAAGCAATCCGCCCTCAATCGTGGTCATTTTCCGTTCTGGCTTACTGCCTTGGTCAAATGGAATCGTCAATAAACGGAGATTCTTTTTCGCTGTTAAAACTTCCAATGCTTCTTCCGAGAACGAAGGTGCGATGATAATTTCAAGAAAAATTTCATGAAGCTTCCTCGCAGTGTTTCCATCGACTTCACGGTTAAAGGCAATAATTCCGCCAAAAATCGAAACCGGATCAGCGACAAAGGCCTTTTCAAATGCGTCAAAAACGTTTTTGCCGGTACCGACTCCGCAAGGGTTCATATGTTTGACGGCAACCGCGGCAGGATCTGAAAATTCCTTAACAATCTGCAATGCGGCATCGGCATCATTAATGTTATTGTAGGATAACTCTTTGCCATGCAGCTGGTCGGCATAAGCAATCGAGAAGTTCGAACCGAGCGGTTTTTGATAAAAAGCTGCCTGCTGATGCGGATTTTCGCCATAACGCAGGTGCTGCTTCAGTTCATAAGTAACAGTTAATTTTTCCGGTTGGTCTTCCTGGGCGAGTTTAGTCATATACTCAGCAATCAAAGCGTCATACGCCGCTGTATGGCGAAACACCTTGGCTGCCAGCTTTCTTCTTGTTTCAAGTGTTGTTTTTCCGTCAGCCTTTAGTTCTGTCAAAACTGTCTCATAATCCGCTGGGTCGACGACCACGGTTACAGACTGATGGTTTTTCGCGGATGCTCGCAGCATGGCCGGCCCGCCGATATCAATATTCTCAATTGCATCTTCAACGGTTACATCCGGTTTTTCAATCGTTTGTTGGAACGGATAAAGATTCACGCAAACAACCTGAATCGGCTGTATCCCGTGCTCCTCAAGCTGTCTCTGATGATCCGCTTCCTCATGTTTTGCCAGCAAACCACCGTGAATAAACGGGTTTAATGTCTTGACGCGGCCTTCCAAAATCTCCGGAAATCCTGTAACATCACTGACACCTAGTACAGGAACTCCTTGCTCCTGAAGGGTTTTTTTCGTTCCGCCGGTCGAGATTATTTCAAAACCAAGGCTGACGAGTTCTTTGGCAAATTCGCTAACCCCGTTTTTGTCAGATACACTAATAAGCGCGCGTTTCTTCATTTTGACGTACATCTCCCTTTGTTAACAGCATTTGCAGTATCGATGGGTATAGCTTGTGTTCCACAGCCTGAATCTTCCATTGCAGGCTTTCCCGTGTTTCATTGTCCTCAATTTTTACACGTTCACGGACAATAACCGGACCAGTATCCATGCCTTCATCCACATAATGGATGGTAACGCCGCTCCATTTAGCACCTGCAGCGAGCGCCTGGCCAATCGCATCCTTGCCGGGAAACTCCGGCAGTAATGACGGATGAATGTTGATGATTCGCCCCTGATACTCACCCAGCAATGTCGGGCCAATCAAGCGCATATAGCCCGCGAGCACGATAAGATCGACGTTTTTGTTTTTCAACAATAAGGCCATTTCGCTTTCATAATCCGCCTTACTCTGATAGTCTTTGGCGTTAAAGACAAACAAGGGGATTTCCGCAGCCCGGGCCCGTTCAATGACATAGGCTCCCGGATTGTCACAGACAAGCAACGAAATGTTGGCCGTAAGCTCTTTTGCCTGAACCGCATCGACAATCGCCTGAAAATTGCTACCGCTTCCTGACGCAAAAATCGCGATATTCTTCATCGGCGGCCACCACGCCCGTTAATTTGAATGCCAGGATTGTCGGTCACAACACCGATTTCATAGGCAGTTTCGCCTGCTTGATTGAAATGGGCCAAAACGTCAGCCGCTTCTTCCTTATTGACGGCAATGACCATGCCAATACCCATATTAAAAATATTATACATTTCACTATAGTCGATTTGTCCAACCTCAGAAATCAGCTTAAAAATATTCGGAATCTCCCAGCTTTTCTCAGTCAGTTCAGCTCCAAGTCCTTCAGGCAGCATCCTTGGGATATTTTCAATAAAACCGCCGCCGGTGATATGGGCCATTCCTTTAAGGTTGAATGTTTTCAAAGCGGATAGAATCGGCTTCACATAAATTTTCGTCGGCTTTAACAGTTCTTCGCCGAGCGTGCAGCCAAGGGCGTCGACATACTCGATTAATGACCAATTGTTAAAAACCTTCCTCACCAATGAGTAGCCATTGCTGTGGATACCGCTTGAAGCAAGCCCAATCAATACATCGCCAGGCTTGACCGTTTCCCCTGTGATGATTTCTTGCTTCTCAACGGCGCCAACCGCAAACCCGGCAATGTCGTACTCTGGTTCCCGATAAAGACCGGGCATTTCCGCCGTTTCGCCGCCGATTAACGCACAGCCTGCCTGCTCGCAGCCGTCGGCAACTCCCTTGACAATCGCTTCAATTTTTTCAGGCAATGCTTTGCCGCAGGCGATGTAGTCAAGAAAGTAAAGCGGCTCGGCACCCTGCACAACAATATCATTGACGCACATCGCCACGGCATCAATGCCGATTGTATCGTGGCGGTCCATCATAAACGCAATTTTCAGCTTCGTGCCGACCCCATCGGTGCCTGACACCAAAACCGGTTCTTTCAAATTCAATACCGACAGGTCAAACATCCCGCCAAAGCCGCCCAGTGCGCCAAGGACGCCGGCTCTGGCCGTTTTTTGGACATGCTTTTTCATGCGCGCGACCGCTTCATAGCCTGCCTCGATATCGACTCCTGCTTGTTTGTATGCATTTGCCATTGCCGTCACCCCTTTTGGTAATAGTATTGAAGTGTATCAGGATAGATTTCTGTCGGATAATCTCCGGTAAAGCAGCCAAGGCAATACCCATTTTGCTGGCCAAGCGACGCCGTCATGCCTTCAAGGCTTAAGAACGTTAACGAATCGGCGCCAATCAACTGCCTGATCTCTTCCACTGATTTATCTGAAGCAATTAATTCTTCCTTCGAAGATGTATCAATTCCGTAAAAACAAGGATTCTTAATCGGCGGGGAGCTGATCACGACATGGACTTCCGTTGCCCCCGCCTCTTTTAATAAATTCACGATTCTTTTGCTCGTCGTACCGCGGACAATCGAGTCATCAACCATGATGACGCGCTTTCCTTCCACCACGCCGCGGACCGCAGACAGCTTCATCTTCACACCTTGTTCCCGAAGCGACTGTGACGGCTGGATAAACGTGCGGCCGACATATTTGTTTTTGACCAAGCCCATTTCATATGGGATTCCCGATTCTTCGGCATAGCCAATCGCCGCCGAAATGCTGGAATCCGGAACACCGGTTACGACATCAGCGTCGATTGGAGCCTCAAGGGCCAATTTCTTGCCCATGTTTTTCCTGGCGGTATGGACATTGATTCCCTGAATGTTGCTGTCAGGTCTTGAAAAATAAACGTACTCCATCATGCACATCGCTTTGGTTGAACTAACTGAAAACATCTCAGACCGAAGGCCATTGTCGTCAATAATCAGCAGTTCGCCCGGCTGGATATCGCGGATGTATTCCGCACCAATGACATCAAACGCGCAGGTTTCCGAAGCAACGACATAGGCGTCGCCAAGACAGCCTAGTGAAAGCGGCCTTAAGCCATGCGGGTCTAGCGCCACCATTAATTCTGTTTCCGTTAAAATCAAATAGGCATAGGCCCCTTTCAACATCGAAAGGGCATTTTTCACCTTGTCGTTCAGGTTGGGAAACCCGCTTCTTTTGATTAGATGAGCCAGTACTTCCGAGTCTGAGCTTGTTTGAAAAATGCTCCCCTGTGTCTCAAGCTGATGTTTCAGGGAATTGGCGTTAACCAGATTGCCGTTATGGGCTAATGCAAGACTGCCAGTTTGCGAGTGAAACAGAAGCGGCTGGACATTTTCATAGCCGCCCCCGCCCGCTGTTGCATAGCGAACATGACCAATGGCAGATTTACCTGATACCTCCGCCATTCTTTCTGCAGTAAAAATTTCTGTAACCAGCCCTTCACCCTTGACCCCTTTTAGCTCGTTCCCATCAGAAACAACAATGCCGGTCCCTTCTTGGCCGCGGTGCTGCAGGGCATGCAGCCCGTAATACGTCAATTGGGCTGCATCCTGATGTCCCCAAACGCCAAAAATCCCGCACTCTTCATTCAAACCTTTTATTTCAGCAAGCATGGGATCGCCCCTTTCCAGGCAGCTTTTAATTCTTCTACAGATGATTGGAGCACTTGCTGGTTTTCCGATAAAATGCTAAGCGTACCAGTACCCGTTACTGAACCAATTAGCTCAGCATCTACTAAACTTTCAAACTGTGACTGATGTTCTTTTTTAACAGATAAAAGGAAACGGGACTGCGTTTCGCTGAATAAGCTAGTAACCGGGTTACCTGCTATCGTTACTTCCGCTCCAAGCTCACTAGCTGAAAATAAGGATTCAGCCAGCGCCACGCCAAGGCCGCCTTCAGACAAATCATGGGCAGACTGGACCACTCCGGCGCGAATCGCTGCCAGAACCTGGTTTTGCCGTTCTTTTTCCACTTCGATATTTAATTCAGGCGCTTTTCCAAAAATTCTTCCATTTTGCAGCTTTTGCAGCTCACTGCCGCCGAATTCAGGCTTTGTTTCACCTACAAGGTAAATCAGGTCGCCCGCTTGTTTAAATTGCTGCGTAGTAATATGATCTAAATCGGTTACGAGCCCGACCATGCCAATGACCGGTGTCGGGTAAATCGCCGTACCGCTTGTTTCGTTATATAAAGAGACGTTGCCGCCAATGACTGGTGTTTCAAGGACGGTGCAAGCCTCACTGATTCCATCTGCCGCTTTTTCAATCTGCCAGAATACTTCCGGCTTATCCGGATTCCCAAAGTTGAGGTTATCCGTAATTGCCAGTGGTTCAGCCCCTGAGCAGACGATGTTGCGCGCCGCTTCAGCAACGGCGATTTTTCCGCCGGTTTCCGGGTCCAGGTAGACGTAGCGGGAATTGCAGTCCGTTGTCATAGCCAAAGCTTTGCGAGTACCGCGGATTCGGACTACCGATGCATCCGAGCCGGGAGCAACAACGGTATTGGTACGTACCGCATAGTCGTATTGCTGGTACACCCATTCCTTGCTGGCAATGGTTGGCTGGCTTAATAGTTGTAACAGTGTTTCTTTAAGGTTTTCTACTTGAGGGACTTCCTGCCCCATTCCTTGGAACTCTGCAAAGTAAGCAGGCTCTTGGGATGGCTTGTTGTAGACTGGAGCGTCCTCAGCTAAGGAATCAACAGGTACATCGGCGACCGCTTCCCCGTGGTGAAGGAGGCGCAGCTTTTTGTCATCCGTTACCGTGCCAATCGCGACGGCTTCCAAATCGTATTTTTCGAAAAGCTCAACGATTTCCTGTTCGCGCCCTTTTGTCACGACAATCAGCATCCGCTCTTGGGACTCAGATAGCATCATTTCATAGGCTGTCATGCCTGTTTCGCGCTGCGGCACAAGATCAAGGTTCATTTCAATCCCCATGCCGGCTTTGCTGGCCATTTCCGCGGAAGAGCTCGTCAGGCCGGCTGCACCCATGTCCTGAATGCCGACCAGTGCATCTGATTGGATCAACTCAAGGCAGGCTTCGAGAAGAAGTTTTTCCATAAACGGATCGCCAACCTGGACTGCCGGGCGGTCCTTATCCGATTCCTCCGTCAATTCCACTGAGGCAAAGGTTGCGCCATGGATTCCGTCACGCCCGGTCTTTGCGCCGACATACATAACCGTATTTCCGGCACCGTGCGCCTGGCCTTTTTTAATATCTTTATGGTCAATCAGGCCGACACACATCGCATTTACGAGCGGGTTGCCTTCGTAACTCGGTTCAAATTGCACTTCGCCGCCAACGGTTGGAATGCCGATGCAGTTCCCGTAGCCGGCAATACCGGCGACGACTTCTTTAAAAAGATATTTTACGCGCGGCGACTCGAGCTCGCCAAAGCGAAGTGAGTTCAATAGGGCAATCGGGCGGGCACCCATAGAGAAAACATCGCGGATAATCCCGCCGACGCCGGTTGCCGCACCTTGGTACGGTTCAATTGCGGATGGGTGGTTATGGCTTTCAATTTTAAACACGACGGCCTGGCCATCGCCAATATCGACGATACCGGCACCCTCACCGGGACCTTGGAGCACTTTTTCTCCCTTAGTTGGGAATTTTCTGAGGACCGGCTTTGAGGTTTTGTAGCTGCAATGCTCCGACCACATCACCGAGAATAAACCCGTTTCGGTATAATTCGGGGTGCGGCCAAGGATTTTTTCAACCATCGCAAATTCCTCATCGGATAATCCCATTTGCTGGTATAGTTTTTGTATCTTGATTTGTTCCGGACTTGGCTCAAGCGTTGACAACATGTGATTCCCTCCAAGCTTTCACGATTGATTGAAAAAGTTTTAACCCGTCAGCGCTGCCTAACAATTCGTCGACTGCCCGCTCAGGGTGCGGCATCATCCCTAGGACATTACCTTGTTCATTGATGATTCCGGCAATGTCTTCCAGACTGCCGTTTGGATTCTGTTTATAGGAGAAAACAATTTGATTATTAACTTTTAACCGGGCGAGAGTCTCTTCGTCGCAATAATAATTTCCTTCGCCATGGGCAATTGGAATGGTGATCGATTGCCCGTGCTGGTATTCGCCGGTAAACATCGTTTTGTTGTTTTCAACGATTAATTCCACCGGTTTGCAAATAAACGATAGGCTCTCGTTCCGTCTCATAGCTCCAGGCAAAAGACCAGCCTCTAGAAGGATTTGAAACCCGTTGCAGACGCCGAGGACTGGTTTTCCTTCGTTAGCTGCTTTGATTACTTCCTTCATGACATTACTGAAGTGGGCAATTGCTCCGGTGCGGAGATAGTCTCCATAAGAAAAACCGCCAGGAAGAAGGATTCCATCATACTCGTCAAGGTTGTCAGTATCGTGCCAAACATATTCAACCTCTTCGCTGAGTTCATCTTTTATCGCATGGTACATATCGACATCACAGTTGGATCCCGGAAAAACGATGACCGCAAATCTCACTGGACGACACTCTCCTCTACTTCGTATCGATAATCTTCAATAACTGGATTGGCGAGCAGCTTACTGCAAATCTCATTGATGACTTCATCGATGTCGCGTTCTGATTTTTCAATTGTCAATTCCATATATTTGCCGATGCGGACATCAGCCACTTCCGGATAATTTAACGAATGGAGTGATTGGGTAACCGCCTTTCCCTGCGGGTCCAATACGCTCTCTCTTAACGTGACAAATATCTTTACTTTATACATGCTGATTGCCTCCAAGTCTTTGTAAAATAGTTTCATAGGCTTCTGTTAAACTACCCAAATCGCGGCGGAATACGTCTTTATCGAGCTTTTCATTTGTTTGCTGATCCCACAGGCGGCAAGTGTCAGGAGAAATTTCATCTGCAAGCAGGATTTGCCCGGGTTCGTCTTTGCCGAACTCAAGTTTAAAGTCGATGAGATTGATGCCAAGCTCGTTGAAAAATCTGCTTAGGACCTCATTAATTTGCATTGCTTTTTCTCGTAAACTACGGATTTCTTCTGATGTTGCCAATTTTAATTCAAGGATATGGCTCTTGGTTAGAAGCGGGTCTCCCAAGTCATCATTTTTCAGGTAAAATTCGACGAGTGGTGCTGAGAGTTTACGGCCTTCTTCGATTCCCAAGCGTTTTGACAGGGAGCCAGCGGCGGTGTTGCGGACAACGACCTCAAGCGGGATGATGGTTACTTTTTTTACCAATTGCTGGGTTTCCGAGATTTTGCGGATAAAATGCGAGTCGATTCCGTGTTCTTTAAGCTTTAAAAATAGGAGACTGGTAATCTCGTTGTTGAGGCGGCCCTTGCCGATAATGTCAGCCTTTTTTTGCCCATTAAAGGCAGTGGCAGAGTCCTTGTATGCAATCAGTACTACTTGCGGGTCGTCCGTTGAGTAGATACGCTTCGCTTTTCCTTCATAAAGCAGTTCATTCATCGTGTATCGCTCCTTTAGTTCCAAAATTGGGAATCTTCTTGATAAAGGAGGGGCCTTTCCGAACAGGTAAAGCCCCCTTTTTGATTTATCAATTTAAATCACTACCCATTCAACCCAAGTCGATCGAAAATGGTATCAACGTGCTGGAGGTGATAGTTGTAATCAAAACAATCGGCGATTTCCTCCGCCGACAGCAAAGAAGTAATTTTCTCTTCTGCTTCGACCAAACTGCGGAAAGGAACTTGCTTTTCCCATGCTTCCATCGCCTTCGGCTGCACTGTATCGTAAGCCTCCTCGCGGGACAGTCCCTTATCAATCAGCGCCAACAGCACGCGCTGTGAGTAAATCAGGCCAAGCGTCCGGTCCATATTGCGCTTCATGTTTTCCGGATAGACGGTCAGATTTTTCACGATATTGCCAAAGCGATTCAACATATAATTCAAGGCGATTGTCGCATCCGGCAAAATAATCCGCTCGGCGGACGAATGCGATATGTCGCGCTCATGCCATAGCGGCACATTCTCATAAGCTGTCATCATATAACCGCGGATGACACGCGCCATCCCAGTCATATTCTCGGAGCCAATCGGGTTGCGCTTATGCGGCATCGCCGAAGATCCTTTTTGACCTTTTGCGAAAAACTCCTCCACTTCACGAGTTTCGCTTTTTTGCAGACCACGCACTTCCACGGCAAATTTTTCAATCGAAGTCGCAATCAAGGCAAGTGTTGACATATAGTGGGCATGACGGTCGCGCTGTAACGTTTGAGTCGAAATCGGCGCCCGTTGTAGTCCTAGTTTTTCGCATACATACTGCTCGACAAACGGGTCGATATTGGCATAGGTACCAACTGCACCGGAAATCTTGCCAAACTCAATCCCCTTGGCAGCCTGCTTGAATCGCTCAAGATTCCGTTTCATTTCCTCATACCAAAGCGCCAGCTTTAAGCCAAATGTCGTCGGTTCGGCGTGGACACCGTGGGTCCGCCCCATCATTACCGTGTACTTGTGTTCCTGAGCCTTGGCCTTCAAAATCGCAATAAAGTTCTCAAGATCCTTTAACAAAATCTCGTTAGCCTGTTTCAACACATAGGAAAGTGCGGTATCAACCACATCCGTTGATGTTAAGCCGTAATGCACCCATTTCCGTTCCTCGCCCAATGTTTCCGACACCGCACGAGTAAAGGCAACCACGTCATGTCTTGTTTCCTCTTCAATTTCTTTGATGCGGTCGATATTAAAAGAGGCATTTTCACGAAGCTTTTGAACATCCTCTTTCGGAATTTCTCCTAATTCCGCCCAAGCCTCGCATGCCAGGATTTCCACTTCAAGCCAGGCATTAAACCGGTTCTCCTCCGTCCAAATTGCGCCCATTTCCGGTCTTGTGTAACGATCAATCATTGTTTTATCCTCCGATCTTTTCTTTAACAGTGTTCCAGATGCTACTGGACTCTATTTCAAGCAAGGCGTCACCCACGTTGTCCCTTATTAAAGTGACATGGCCCATTTTTCGCTTCACCTTAGGTTCTTTCTTTCCATATAAATGAATCTTCCAGTCTTTATTGGCTGGGATTTCTTCGTACAGTTTTTCAAGGTGCTCTCCTAATAGGTTGACCATAACTGCCGGTTTTAAAAGCTCTGTGCTACCAAGCGGCCAATTGCAGATCGCCCGGATGTGCTGTTCGAACTGTGAAGTCTCGCAAGCCTCAATGGAGTAATGTCCGGAGTTATGCGGCCGGGGTGCCAATTCATTGATATAAATCCCGCCGTCTGCCGTGACGAACATCTCCACCGCCAGCGTCCCGACAAGCCCAAGTGCGGCGGCAATTCGCTTTGCCTCTTCAATCGCCGTGGTTCTCGTTTCTTCCGTAATCCGTGCCGGGACAATCGTCTGGTGCAATATGTTTTCAACATGTATATTTTCCGCAACCGGAAAAATCGCTGTTTCCCCATCCGGCTTGCGCGTCACAATCACCGAAATTTCTTTTTCAAACGGAATCCATTTTTCCAGAACACAGGCTCCATGTCCCAGCAGTGGTTCAGCCTTTGCCAAATCTGACTGACTATGAATCACTAGCTGGCCCTTCCCATCATAACCGCCCCTGGCCGTTTTCAAAACAGCTGGAAACCCGATTACTTCTATTTTTAAAAATAAATCTTCCATGTTATAAATCTCTTCGTATGGTGCAACCTGGGCACCAGCCCGCTGGATTGCCGCTTTCTCCTTAATCCGGTCCTGGGTTATGGTCAGCAGCTCCCAGCCCTGGGGAACATAGGCCTGCTCACAAAGCCACTCCAATGTGCCGGCATCAATATTTTCAAATTCATATGTAACCACGTCACTGACCGCCGCCAATTGACGAATCGATTCGCGGTCATCGTAGGCCCCGATGACCTGAATATCAGCGACCTGGCCACATGGAGAATCAGAAACAGGCTCTAGAACGGCGATCCGAAATCCCTGCGCTTTCGCAGCCAAAGCCATCATTCTCCCCAACTGTCCACCACCGATAATGCCAATTGTTGCTCCTGGTAAAATCGTGTTATTATTCAAGTTCATCACTGCTCTCCATTACTTCTGCTCTTGTGGCTTCACGCCTAGCTTCCAGCTTGGCAGCAAGTTGTGCATCCTCGACAGCTAAAATTTGCGCTGCCAACAGCCCGGCATTTACCGCCCCAGCCTTGCCAATCGCCACGGTGGCAACCGGAACCCCGCCTGGCATTTGGACGATTGACAACAATGAATCCAGTCCGTTCAGTGACTTGGTTTGAACTGGAACGCCAATCACCGGCAAGGTTGTTTTAGCAGCAACCATACCTGGCAGGTGCGCTGCTCCGCCAGCTCCTGCAATAATAACCTTTAACCCTCTATCTCTTGCTTCTTCCGCATATTTAAACATGAAATCGGGCGTACGATGGGCCGATACGACCCTTTTTTCAAAAGGAACTTCAAGCTTCTCAAGTACTTCGCAAGCATGCTGCATCGTTTCCCAGTCCGACTTGCTCCCCATGATTACGCCAACCAATTTATTCATTAGTCCAACCCCCTATCAATCTGCCATCCAAAAAAATACCCGGAGCAAATGGATTCTCCCAAAAAAAGAGAAAGCCATTTGTCCGGGCATGAAAAGTCATGAAAACACAAACCAAGGGGCCGCCCCTTATGTGCCGAACATATTGACTTTCCCTCATAGTCCGATAATTTACGGTTACCGGGTAGAGACTTATGGGCCATATTCCCATGGATATACGAGGGTAAGATGATCTGTCATTACCTTTCTATCTTAACAAGCCGCTATAAGTGATGTCAACCAATTAATCGAACGTTTTCCCCCTATAACGATAAAATGTTCGTGTTTTACTCAATCAATCTCGCTTCAAATACGATTTGACGCCCGACCGGCTCATAAATTGTTTCTCCATCTTGTTTTATCTCTTGAAAAATTGGCTTTTCAATTCGGCGAGTCGGCGTATAGCCCGCCTGTTTTATTCTATTTAAGCATTGGTCAATACTTTCATTTTCCAAGACCTCAAATTGCATTTTCTTTTTGCTCATGTGAAAATTCCTTTCTTACTCCTTCCGCAATATAGCGGAAAAAGGTTGTGTGTAGAATATGGTGCTCTTTTAATCAGTTCGGCAATGAACCCTGCCTGTGAATACTGCCGCATTTCTTATTCACTCTTGGTGCTATTGTTATGATTTTAGTTGTTGCTTTCCATTTTAGCAAAAAACAACAAATTCGAAACGAAATGGAACAAAAAGCTGCATAAAAAGGCTGCCTCACTGGCAGCCTTTTTAGTTTATGAAAACAATTTCCCGCGTTTCACCGATTTCACCCAAAAGCCGCCGTGAATTGATTTTGGCTCGTAAGAAATGATGAATGCTTTAGGATCGTTGGTTTTTATAATATCATACAGGCTTAGTTCAAACTTTCTCGGCGTCAAAATTTGCATTGCCATCCGGTTTCCTTCCAAACCATGCGCTTCCCAGTCTGTAACCCCAAAGCCTTTTTCTCTTAGGAGTTTAGGCAAATTTTTATCGTATTCCTTCGTAATCACATTGACAATAATATACCCAAGCGCGAGCTTTTCTTCGATTTTCATCCCGACAATCACGCCGATTCCATAACCAACCGCATAGGCAATCAGGTTTTGGATTTCATTCAGGTTATTTAACACGAGACCGAGCCCTAGCACATAAATAACAACTTCAATAATGCTCAGACCCGCGGCTAGATATCGCTGTCCTTTTAACGTCAAAATCATCCGGATCGTAAAAAACGATACATAAACAATATTGATGATTAGGATAATGGCAACCATGACAAAACTATTTTCCAGCATATGAATACCCCCTTTTAATGATGCTTCTTCCAATTTAGCACAATATTTATGTTATTACCCTTTTTGGCAAAAAATAAGATAAGTCGAATTTTTTGGGTAAATAGAAGTGAGAGGTGGAGTTTTTGAGGGATTACTGATTCAAATAGGCTCTATTGGCGTAGTCAGAGGCGGGAAATTCGGCGCTTTACTGCTCCTATAGGCTCTATTGGCGTAGGTTAAGGGGGAAAGTCGGGTATCCTGTTCACCAATTTGGGAAGAAAAAAATTATATCTGCGGTGTTTCACTATATATCTGCGATCATCTTAGATATATCCGCGATAATTTGATTATATCCGCGATAAATTCAATATATCCGCGATACTTCCAATATATCCGCGATGCCTCATTTTTAAAGCCAATGACCCTTTTTAAAAACACAAAAAAGACAACCATCTTTCAGGTTGTCTTTCGCTTGCCCGGCAACGTCCTACTCTCACAGGGGCTTTCGCCCC
>NZ_LMTJ01000001.1:833524-834141 GCF_001510715.1 Bacillus sp. FJAT-29814 | reverse complement strand
AAATTTGTTTGACCTCCCAACAAAAGAACATTCGTTTCTTGGTTATAACTTTCTTGATTGCCTTTTTAAAACCATGAAACAAAAAGATTACTGTTCATTACCAGGTCAAATTAACCAGCAAGTGATTAGGAATGTCATACAAAACTGGCAGAGTTTTTTCGAAAGTTTACTGGATTATAAATTGAGTCCTGAAAAGTATAAAGGGAGACCCAAAATACCGCGATATTTAGCAAAAGATGGACAAAAAGAAATTACCCTTTCTAATCAAATATGCAAAATAGTCGATGGGAAATACCTCAGGTTCCCTAAAACAAAATCCCGCCTGAATACTGGGAAGCTGGCTAGGAATAATGGCAAATTCCAACAAGTGAGAGTTGTACCTAAGTATGGGCATTATGTGGTTGAAATCATCTACCTATTAGGAGAAAAGAAAGAAATAAATGCCAAGCTGGAGCGTTGCATGGGCATTGATTTGGGCTTAAATAACATCGCAACCATTGTCACGAACACAGGCATAACGCCTGTTCTGTTTAAAGGTGGAAGAATCAAATCTATTAATCAATGGTACAACAAGCTGCGTGCCTACTATTACGCAGTTCTTCGGAATGGAAAGAATT
>NZ_LMTJ01000001.1:758339-833254 GCF_001510715.1 Bacillus sp. FJAT-29814 | reverse complement strand
GAAATAATCAAAATTTTGTTCAAGTCCCACATTCAATGTTAATTAAACTTCTTATGTATAAGGCTCACACTGAGGGCATTTCCGTAATGATCGCCGAAGAAAGCTACACATCAAAAGCCAGTTTTCTAGATGAAGACTTCATTCCGACCTATAAAGTGGGGGATGAACAATATGTCTTCAGTGGGAAACGAATCTACCGCGGGTTATATCTTTCTCAAAATCATATTTTGATTCATGCAGATGTAAATGCTGCATGTAATATTGTAAGAAAAGTAGTGCCGAAGGCTTTTGCCAACGGTATAGCGGCTGTGTGTTCCCAGCCACATGTGGTCAATGTGCATTAGCACCAACCCAGAAACCCGTGATTTCAATCGCGGGAGGTTCATATGTGATGGATGGGGAAATTGCAGCAGGAAACCACACTATTCATAAATACGAAGCGGTAACTGATAGGGAAAACATATTTCCTGCCATTCATGTAAATAAAAATTCTACCCTTGTGTTGTTCTTGGTTGATATGGATGCGCCGATGTCTATGGCGGGAACGATTAGTGGGTATAAATGAAAAAATTTTTTCATCTTATGGCTTTTATAGGAAATCAACCTTTACTTTTTGGTGGATTTTTGGAGACGGATTTTAAGATAAAACACTCGCGAATGCCGTTAACTAGGTATTCGTGAGTGTTTTTTTAATGAAAATGGAAGTTTTCGGTACGCGCCCTCTGAGGAAAAATCCCTAAAAAAATATAAACAATTAATGGCAGATAGCTTAAACTACTTCTCGTAAATTAATCAATAGCAATGTACAAGCATCTTTTTAGAGGCTGAATATAATGAAATAGATTTAGATAAAAAGGGGGTGAAACCTTGAATAAACCCTGGTTGAACAATTCTTTTATTAGTGAACAGGAATTTAGGTTAAGCAATTCCATGCGTTTAGTTTGGGAACAGCACGTATATTGGACAAGATTGACGATCAATAGCATCGCTTTTAGTTTACCGGATTTAGACGCTAATACCGCACGACTACTCCGAAATGCAACAGATATGGGAAATTTATTAAAGCCCTACTATGGAAATAATGTAGCCTCAAAGTTTAGCAGCTTAATAAGGGAGCATCTTGTAATTGCTGCGGAACTTGTCACAGCTGCAAAAGCAGGCAATCAAAGGGCTGTGGCAGACGCAGAGAGAAGATGGTATGCAAATGGCGAGGAAATTGCTGAATTCCTCAGTACCATTAATCCTTTTATTTCAAGAAGGGAATTCCAAGAAATGTTTTTCGAACATCTGGCACTGACAGAAAAGGAAGCGGTATTAATCCTCCAAAGGGATTTTACAAGAAGTATTGCTGTGTTTGATAAAATAGAGGAAGAAGCTTTACAAATGGCTGACACCATTACGGCTGCAATCGTGAGACAATTCCCAAGAAAGTTCAGAATTTGGTAGCTTCTGATTAAGTGATTCGGCTGGCCATGAAATTCTGATAACCACAGGGCATTTAAAATGATGATGAATGCTGGTTCCGTTTTTTGGCATGAAGAGAAGGTGAAAAAGGATGAAGTGGAAATGGTGCAAATCTTTGTTAGACCTAGGGAAACAGAACTTGACTAGAAAATTCAATTTCATGAAAAGCCAGAGTCTAATAACAGATTATAAGAATACATTCACGAATGCTGTTAACTTAGCATTAGTGAGTGTTTTTTTGTGGATGAAAATGTAAGTTCCCGATACGCGAATTCTAGGTAAAAATCCCTAAAAAAATATATACATTTAATGGCAGATAGATTATACTTTTTTTCATAAATAAAGGAAAACAAACCATTAACTGGAGTTTTCAAGAGGGGTTTGTTAAAGGGGAGAAACTAGATGGGAATGGTCTTGCTTATTTTAGCAGGGGTAATTGAGGTTGGGTTAGCGGTATATAGCATTAAGACGAAATCCAATCAGAAGCGGTTAAGAAATTGGGTGCGGATTGGTAGTTTTGTTGTTTTTGCCGTGTTTGTTACGATTATGAAGTGGAGTTTAAGGTGGGAGATTCCTGCCGCAGTACTATTTCTTTTTGGCATTATCGCATTTATTTCATTGCTTAGAAACAAGGAAGAGAAAAAATATCGTCCTGTAGGCAACCTATTCAAGGCAGTTGGTGTGTGGGCGTTGATCGCTGTTGCTTTATTGCCAGCATTCATTTTTCCACAACATAAGGCAGTAGCAGTATCTGGTAGCCTCAAAATCGGCACAAAATTGTTTACATTAACGGATGAAAATCGAGTGGAAAGTTTCACAGATTCAGGCGAGAATCGAAAGGTCAATATTGAGTTTTGGTATCCACAGAATGGAAGCGGGAAATATCCACTCATCGTCTTTTCTCACGGTGCGTTTGGCATTAAGACAAGCAATACGTCAACCTTTGAAAATCTGGCAAGTAACGGGTATGTTGTTGTTTCGATTGATCATCCCTATCACTCTTTGTATACGAAAGACGCGGATGGCCATATGACATTGGCAAACCAGTCATTTACGAAGGAAATACAAGATGTGAATAATGGTGTTTATGATGAGGAGAAATCCTATGAACTCGGGCAAAAATGGTTGAAATTGCGTACAGACGACATCAATTTTGTGATCGATTCGATTAAGCAACAAGCAGGCGATCAAGCTGCGGATAAAGTGTATCAGTTAATCGACACTGACAAAATTGGTTTAATCGGCCATTCCTTAGGCGGCGCTGCAGCTGCCAAGCTTGGCAGGGATCGAAATGACATTGCTGCGGTCATTAACCTCGATGCAGACTTGCTTGGTGAAGAGCTTGGCGTGAAGGATGGCAAGCCGGTTATTAATAAAGAAATCTATCCTATTCCGTTATTCAGTATTTATACCGATACGATGAAGAGCTTAATGGACAGTGTCACGGACCCGGATGTTGTGCTTCCGCAGAAGTATATTTCGGATACGGCTCCTGATGCCTATGAGGTTCATATTAAAGGAACCAATCACTTGAGTCTTACCGATTTACCAATTGTGTCACCGTTTTTGGCCAATATGATCAATGGTACAAGTGAAAAGGGAAATACGGAACAAACCGCTGATCAATACAAAGTGCTAAGAACGATGAATGGACTTGTCTTGAAATTCTTTAATAGTTACGTCAAGGGCGAAGGAAGTTTTGAAGCAGCCGAGACGTATTAGTCCAAAAGTGTAATGACGGTGGAACGAAGATGACTATTAAACGGAAATGAAGGGTTTTGCTGCTGCAAAATCCTTCATTTTTTAGGAAGTGGAGACAAACGGATATGAATCGAAGAATCGAGCGGTATTTAGTAGAACGGTTGGCAATCGAATATTCCATCATAGGGGAAGGCGAGCCTATTTTCGTGATGCATGGCGGACATTCCAATTGTCATGAAGAATTTGGGTATCAGGCTTTAGTGGAGAATGGTTTCATGGTCATTACCCCGTCAAGACCTGGATATGGCGGGACATCTAAAGCGGTGGGAGAGACTCTATCTAAAGCATGTCTCTATTATGCTAGATTATTAGACCATTTAAAGCTAGAAAAAGTTCACTTGCTAGGAATTTCTGCAGGTGGTGCCAGTGCTATTTATTTTGCTGCAAAATATCCAGAGCGTGTTGGTACGCTGACATTGCAATCTGCCGTGTCGAAAACATGGCTAACACAGAAGGACAAAGAATATAAAGCTGCCAGACTGCTATTTCATCCAAAAGTTGAAAAAATGACATGGATGATGATTTCTACAATGAACAATGTTTTCCCTGGATTTATTTTTAAACAAATGTTTCCTTCCTTCAGTAAGCTGAAATTTAGTGAAGCAAAAGGAAAAATAAATCAATCCGATGTGGAAGCGATTCGAAAAATGAACAATCGTCAACGGTCGGGTTTCGGTTTCATGATCGACTTAGAGCAAGTGAATGAACTTACGATTAAGGTTTTAAAAGCAATTAATTGTCCAACTTTCATTATGCACAGTAAACATGATGGTTCTGTCCGAGTAGAGCATGCCTATCATGATCACGAACATATACCGCTATCAGAACTTTGTCTCCTTGATTCATGGGGACATTTAATTTGGCTCGGGAACTCCTCTAGCGAAACAGATGAGAAGATAAATAGATTTTTGCGTTCTTTTTCGATTTGCAGAATGTAGTAGCAACCGGTAAATATATACATATAGTGAGCAAAGAGCCTCTCCATAAGGAAAGGCTCCTGCTGACCCCTTCTAAATTTATATCTTTAATGATTGGACGTTTCTGGTACTGTTACAGTCATTTCCTGCACTGCTCCAGGATATGGTTTACCGGCATGATCTACAAGCTCAATTTTGATGGTATGATCCCCAGGATCAAGTTCTTTACTCCAAGAACCGATTTGATCCGTAAGTAGATCATCTTGTTTTACGCCATCCACTGTTATAACACCATGGCCCTCCCCTTCATTAGTACCCGCTATAACACCTCCGATAAAGTAGGCAATATTAACCCTTCCACCATGAATCATTGGTTCTCCCATAATTGCTGGCGGTCCAGCCAAGTTGTGATCATCATGAGAAACAAAATACATATGGATATCGAAATGAGGCATTTCCATACCTGCATGTCCGTGCCGTTCAAATTGTATATCCGTATGATCAACAGGAGGGGCAGGCAGACCTTGCATTCCTTCTATTAGCCATGACTTGCCATCTACAAATGCAGATTGTTCAATCATTGCCTCTATAAAAACAAGCTTTCCATTGATCGTTCCAAAGATTGGACCATTGGGAGGCATACCCCCATCCGGTGCTGCATTAAGATTGAACCAGTGTTCACCCATGCCGGGTACCATCGGAGTTATTTGTTCGACTCCATTAGGCAAGATGGTGATATTGAGTGTCTCATTCTTAACCATTTTATTAGTAGAAGGTGTATCAACCCCCATCGCTGAGTGAATAACTTCATCAATTCCAAGTGTTTCTTGGAGAGCTTGTGCCGGTGCTGTTAACACGCCTTTATAAACATAGATTGAACCATACTGATCGGTGACCTTTTTTCCATTTAAAGTTAGAGTTTTTTTGCTTGGCTCCCAATTAATTGATGCATGATAAAAATCCGCAAAAACTGGAACTGACAAGTAGTAAGTATCATTTTCCTTGTGTGCATTTGCATCATTAACGGCAATACCGTTAAGAGTGACTGAAAAAGTTGCGTCAGCGTTCTTATTTGAATCTGCAAATACCGTTGCACCCGCGACTATTGAACAACCCAACAGTGTGGAGGCTAGAACTGTGATAGCCTTCCTTTTGGACCTACGTAACTTTTCTAACATTTATGCACTCTCCCTCGATGATTTATGCGACTTTTTTATCAGGTCTGATAAATGCCACAAGGGCTATTTTACTACCTATTTTCTGTGATGTTTGTAAATTAATGGTGTCGACTAAAATTTTTCTAATGAGTGTTGTCAGCTGCCGTAATCATGGCAGTTTTTTTGTATATTCGACAAAAGGGAAGTCAAAAATATATGAGTTTTGGTCATCACCTGAGAGCATTTTTAGTAGGGTTATTTAACTTACTGAAGCAGAATAAAAAAATGTATATTACGGCAGTACAGAAAAATAAACTAAGAATAACATTGGAGAGTAAAGGGCTAGATATAGTTTCACGGTGTCTGACACTTTTGCTTTGGCTGTGAAAACCTTAATTTTAGATTTTTAAAGAAAAATGAAAACAGGGAGAGGAAGAAAAATGAAAGTCAATAAAGTTTCAGAGAATATTTGGAGCTTAAAGACCTGGATTATTATCCCTATTCATGTGTGGGTCATTGTTGATGGCGATGGGGTAACACTAGTAGATGCTGGGATACCGACGATGGCAAAAGGCATTATGAATTTTATCAAAGAACTGGACGCCGGCCCTTTGCAAAGAATCTTATTAACTCATGGCCATCCTGATCATGTTGGTGCTATAAAAACTATTTTATCAGAAACAAAAGTACCCGTATATGCACACCGAATTGAAATTCCATATATGGAAGGTGAGCTTCCTTATCCGAAACAAAAAAAAGCTAAACAGACGGTACCTAAACAATTAATCCAAGCGCTTCAAGAAGATGAACAAGGCAACTTGAATTTGATTGGCGGGCTGAAGCCTCATCTTACTCCAGGCCATTCTCCAGGACATGTTGTCTACTACCACGAAAAGGATCAAGTGTTAATAGCAGGCGACCTCTTTACCTCCAAAAAGGGGAAGATCCATCAACCAATCTCAATGTTTACTTCAAATATGCAAGAGGCAGTGAGAAGCAGCGCTATTGTGGGAGAATTAAAACCCATAAGGTTAGAGGTTTGCCACGGGAACCCTGTATTCCATCCGGCAAACCAGCTTGAAGAATATGTTAAAAAAATGGGGATATGAGCAAGAATATATGTAAAAATATAATCTTGCTCAGGAGAGAAAAGAAAAATTTAAAACCTAGATAAATTATTAATAGATTTAAAAAAGTTAATGTAAATTTAACACCATAGGTATATTTACCAATTCACAATTCTTTCTCAGTAATATTTTTTAATAGTTAAATATGTTTGATATTTATTCATCGGAATGTATATGAAGGTATAGAACAGGGTAGTGGTTTTATGTGAAAATAGAAATGGTGGGAGTACACCTAAGTTAACTCACCAGCACCCCATGTGCTGCACATATACTTCGCTCATGTGAGTGTTTCTCGCAACTCAATATAAAGAAAGGCAACTAACCCTTTGGGCGTTGCCTTAATGTGTTTCCTGTCTTTGGAAAGACAATACTTCAATCTCAGTCCTGGTAACTTTGAATCATATTAGCCATGTGTACATAGGAACCGCCAGCGCGTAATGCGGAGGCAACCATAATAGCTTCTGCTAGTTGCTCACTTGTTGCACCGAGTTGTTCGGCTTTTTTCGTATGAACGTCGATGCAATATGGACATTGACTGGCTACACCACAAGCAGTTGCGATTATTTCTTTAAATTTAGCAGTGAGTTTTCCTTCTTTCGTGGCGGCTACACTAAACTCTGAATAGCCTCGGAATCCTACATGGGCAAATTTACCAAGCTCTCTTAAATTTTTCAAATTGGAACGGGCATAGAGAACATCTGATGCATCTACATTTTTTGCATTATGAACATGCGTACTATGGGTGACCGCACCGCCTGCTTCCACCGCCGCGGCAACAAATGCAGCTTCAACTAATTCCTCTAATGATGCCCCTGCGCTTTTTGCTTTCTTAGTATGAGAGTCAATGCAATACGGACACTGAGTAATATGAACAATTGCGACAGCAACGATTTCTTTCTCTTTTACTGTAAGAGCGCCATCTTTAAATACTGCAACATTAAAATCATTAAAAGCTTTTAACTGTTCGGGCGCTAAATCTTTTAATTGAGCTAGATTTTGAGTGTTTTCTTTTGCATATAGATTTGTTGTCATTTTCAAAACTCCCTTTAAACTTTTTATGTTTATTATGTCCGTCTTTTTTTCTTTAGACCCTATAAAAATTTCCCTGCATCTTCTGCTGCATCCAATGCAAGGTTTTCTGTATTCCTTCCGAATACGGCGTCCGAGGCACCGGACCTATTATTGCTTCGTACTTCTTCCCGCTCAAGATTACGGGGTCCTCTGTCAAGTACATCATCTCTACCATCTCTCTCATGAAAGGCTGGAAGATTCCGATGAAGCGAATCATCGTTTTTGACACGGTTCTGATTGACTTTGTATAGCCTGCTTCCTTCCGTAATATATCAATAATTTCTTCGCCCGTTATCGGATGGGCGGATGGGATATTCCAATTTTGATTGTACGAATCTTCCCGTAAAGCTAGCTCCACCATCGCCTTTGCAGCGTCGAATGTAAAAATAAACTCACGAGCGACCTTGAGATCACCGACGAAATTTGCAGTTTTATGCTGAACCACGTTTTTGAGCGTTTCATGAAGCATTGTATTTTCCGCATTGGGTCCATATAAGTCCGGTAAATGAACAATTAAAGAGGGGACACCGCTTCCTTTCAATCGATTTTCCATTGCAAGCCGGATTTTCCCTTTTTTTGTATGGGGCTCTTTCTTCGTCTCTTCATTGACTTCAACGTGGGATTGCCTTCCATAAGCATAAATATTATCCACTAGGGCAATTTTTGCTTGGTGCTTCTTTGCAGCATGGACGACCATCTCGATGCATAAAGGATGCTTCTCCTCCCATTCTGGATAAGGAAAGCTCACTGCATGAAAGATAACATCGACACCATCAGCTGCCGCGATGACGTCCTTTTCCACTAAGGCATCGCCTGGAATAATAGTTACCTTCGTTTGATGCTGATAAAGAGCGTGTAACTTTTCTTTTCCTCTAGAAAAAGCAACAACCTCCACACCACGGTCAGCCAACTCACGAACTAATGCATACCCGATTCCACCCGAAGCACCTAAGACTAATGCTTTCTTCATTACGACCATCCTCCTTTTAATTGACCACTGGTCAAACTTTACTAAAAAATAAAGGGAAGCCCCAAACTGGTACAATGATTTAGAGCAATCCTTTTATAATAAATTGTACATGTGATTTAGCCGCCAACTCCGCTTCGTCAAAGCGTTCAACATATCCGCGATAATGTGAAACAAAGCCGTGAAGCGCGATAAATGCCGACCAAATGTCGATAATTTTCAGTTGTTTTGAAGATAAGGAATGTACTGTTTGAGCAAATTTTTGATAACAGAGGTTGGCTGCTTCCTGGGAGAGACTGTCAACCTCCGTATTTCTTACCATAAACATGATTTCATACTGACTTTGATGGTTTAATCCGAATTCAATAAAGCGAAGAAGCAGGTTAAAAAGCTTTGTTGCATCATCTTCAGGCCCTTGAATGGATTCTTCTATAAGTTTGTTCAATATTGAAAAATCATCTTCGACAACCGCATAAAACAGTTCTGCTTTATTTCTAAAATGGTAATAAATCGCACCATGACTGCAGCCCAGCTCTTTGGCTATATTGCGCATGGAAACTTGTTGAAAGCCTTTTTCCACAAACTGGTGCCGTGCTTTCTGTAAAATTAATTCTCTGGTCAGCTCTTGAGAAGCTGTTTTGCGAGGGGACATATTCAAACTCCTTTAATTGACCACTGGTTAATTATGAGTATAACACTTACTATTTCAAAATGGAAGTAATTTCAATTAATAACATTTAAGGGGGCGCCTGGTGAATTAATGCGGAACTTGCACGAAGCTGCAAAAACAGGCAATCAATGAGCTGTGGCAAATGCAGAGAGTAGAACCGAGTAGGTACTACTGAGGTTTTAGTCTCAATTTTGAAGTAAATGTTATAATATATTGGATTCTTTGTATTTCTTTATGGAGGTCGTTAAATGGATTTATACAAAATTGCAGAAAATATAAATATTTTAAGTGACTTTCTAGGAAAAAGAGATATTGATACTCTGTCCAGTCTGGATTTGAAAGAAAAATACGATATTTCACAAGCGGATTTGCTGATATTATTTGGCGGCAGTATAGCATATGGCTGTGACATCGTTGGGAAAGCTGTTGCAAACAATATTGCCAAGAATTTTATGATTGTTGGTGGAGAAGGGCATACAACAAAAAGTTTACGTCAAGCCATTCACCATGCTTTTCCCGAGATCGAAACTGCAGGGAAAATGGAAGCTGACATGATGAGTGACTATATAAAACGGAAATATGATATTAACAACATTTTGATTGAGCGTCATTCAACCAATTGTGGTAATAACATAACTTACTCGTTAGATGTTATGGAACAAAATAATCTCTCCCCAAACCATATTATAATTGTCCAAGATGCAACGATGCAGCGTAGGATGGATGCGGGTTTTCGTAAGTATCTCCAGGACCCAAATGTTGAAATAATTAATTTTTCTTCGTATAAGGTTAGAGTTGAAGTGAAGGGTAAAAAACTTGTGAGTGACCCGCCTGGAATTTGGGGAATGTGGGACATTGAAAGATATATTTCTTTGTTGATGGGAGAAATTCCGAGATTATTAGATGATCGTAATGGATACGGCCCTAACGGAAAAAATTATATTGCTCATGTTGATATTCCTAGTTATGTATTGAAAGCATATGATGAGTTAAAAGTGGAATATGAAAATTTGATAAGAGTTGCAAATCCTCAGTATGCTTCGAAACAATAAGGTGGAGGGTCCACACTGAATATATAGGAGTGTTATCCAATGCAGAGGAATTATTGGTGCATTGTTTTAGGGATGGTTTGGACTGTTATTTTTTCAGGCTTGAGTTTTTATTGGGCAATGGGCGGCATGCTTGGTGTTAGATCTCTTGGAGGATCGATTTATCAGATGTCCCTAAACCCTTCCCCTTCGTTCGTCATGATTGTATGGCTTACCGGTTTCATTAAATTACTTGGGTTCCTATTTTTGTTGATGCTGCTTGTACAATGGAAGAAGCCTATTATAACCATAATTCTTTATCTCGTTGCGAAAGTGGTAGGGACCTTATTGTTTTTTTACGGATTCCTAAATTTCGTTACCATTACATTAAGTGCGCTAAATATTTTAGATTTTGATTTAGATTCATATGCAACGTTTTGGAGATTACTATTCTGGGAACCATTTTGGATGATCGGTGGAGGTTTTTATTTTTTTTCCATTAAAAGCAATAAATCTTCACTGAACGCTCCTTCTTAATAGATAAAATCAGAAAGGATGATAAAATGTCAGAAATAAAAGATGAAATCATTTTAAGAGGGCTTAAAGAAAATAATTTGAAAAATGTAGATTTAAACATACCAAAAGAAAAAATCATCGTATTTACTGGCCTTTCAGGTTCGGGAAAGAGCTCAGTCGTTTTTGATACATTAGCAACAGAAAGCAGAAGACAAATGACGTTGAACTATCCTCTCTATGTCAGAAATCAAATGCCAAGGTACGAAAGACCGCACGCCGATCTCATGCAAAACTTAAGCCCGGTTGTAGTAGTTGAACAAAGACCTATAGGAGGAAATTCCCGCTCAACAGTAGGCACCTATATGGATATCAATCCATTAATCAGACTTTTGTTCTCGAGAATAGGAAAGCCATCCATCGGTTCTGCCAATGATTTTTCAAGTCAAAGTTCCTTTGGCAGATGTTCAGAATGTGGAGGATTTGGGGAAGTAATTACGCCGAATATAAATAAGCTTGTCGATTTCGATAAATCTCTTCGAGAGTATGCCATTAGATTTAAGCCGTTATCTCCTTCAGGTTGGCAAGGTAATTGGATGATGACGTGCGGATTATTTGATCCGGATAAACCGATAAAGGATTACTCAGAAGAAGACCTCCACCTGCTATTATATGGTCCCCGGGAAGGTGAAAGAGCCTATGCGCCATTTCATACAAAAAATGGACCCCACAATGCAGAGTGGGATGGGTTATTGCCTAGATTTACGCGCGTCTATATAAATAGAGATATCTCAAAACTAAAACAAGTATCCCAAGATGATGTATTAGCAATGTCAACACATTCATTGTGTCCGACTTGCCTTGGTTCAGGCCTAAACCCAAAGGTATTGGAATGTAGAATAAATGGCCTAAATATCGCAGAATACGATCAATTGGAGCTTCCGGAATTACTAGAAGAGCTAAAGAACATAATTGACCCAACGGGAGAATCGATTGCACAACAAGCAATCCCACATATAAAACAACTAGTCGACATGGGACTGGGATATTTAAGTCTGTCAAGAAAAATGGGCACTCTGTCCGGCGGCGAGGCTCAAAGAGTTAAAATCGCCCGTCATCTAGGGAGCAGCCTAAACAATATTACATACATTTTCGACGAACCTAGTGCAGGACTTCATCCAGAAGAGGTAGATCTTTTAATAAAAAAGTTAAAAAGGATAAAAGCTCAACATAATACGGTAATCGTAATCGAACACAATCTATCCGTAATAAAAATAGCGGATGAAATAATCGAGATGGGACCAGGAGCAGGTGTAAATGGAGGGGAAGTTGTCTATCAAGGCAAATTAGCAGGACTAAACAACACTCCAACCGCAACAGCTCTAAATCACAAGCTAAAAATCAATAAACATCCAAGGGTTATAGAAAGTTATTTTAAAATAAACAGAGCAAATAACAATAACTTAAAAAATATAAGCGTCAATATTCCTAAGGATCTCTTGGTCTGTCTTTGTGGAGTATCTGGTTCAGGTAAAAGCTCCTTAATGTTAGAAGCCTTCGCAGAAAAATATCCGGAAACGATTATGGTAGGACAAGGCGGCATCGGAATCTCCAACCGTTCAACCCTAGCCACCTATATGGGAATAATGGACGATATTCGCACAATATTTTCAAAAGAAACAGGACAACCAGCAGGTTTGTTCAGCTTTAACTCTTTGGGAGCATGTCCAATCTGCAAAGGAAAAGGAGTCCTAACACCGGAAGTAGCCTTTGCAGATCCAGTGACGATTCCTTGCGAAGCATGCGACGGAACAAGATATTCGAACGAAGCATTGTCCTTTCGATATCAAAGTAAAAATATAGTAGAGATTTTGGATTTAACAATAGACGAGGCAATCAATTATTTTAAAGCGCCAAAGATCATAAAAAGAGTGCATACGCTAAAAGACGTAGGACTAGGGTATCTGACCTTAGGGCAGACGACAAGTTCCCTAAGCGGAGGGGAAATCCAACGGTTAAAACTCGCAAGTCACTTACAAAAAGAAGGACAAATCTACTTATTAGATGAGCCATCACTAGGACTACACACTGAAGATAATGAAAAACTTTTAGACGTTTTTCAAAATCTCGTGAACAGAGGTAATTCTGTTATCATAATCGAACATAAACTAGACTTTATAGCGGCGAGCGACTGGGTAATAGAATTAGGTCCAGGAGGAGGAAAACAAGGCGGACAAATTATATTTGAAGGCACACCGGAAGAGATGTTACATTCTGAGACATTGACAGCGAAATGGTTTAAGCTACTTTAAAAATTTGACATATTCATGACAAGTTAAATTATGTGATTTACTTCACACTAAAGACAGGCCAAAACCAATATCCTTAAATATGTGAAAGAATTTACATAATAGGTTTTATGGAGGTCTTTTTTATGAGTATGTTTTGTCATCAATGTCAGGAAGCCTTGAAAGGAATTGGTTGTAACTTACAGGCCGGGGTATGTGGAAAGACAAGTGAGGTTGCGAATCTGCAGGATTTGTTAATTTATACACTTAAAGGCGTTGCCTTATATAATCAACAAGCACGTCAAGCTGGCATTCATCTTCCAAAAACCAATCGTCTGATCATCGATGGTCTTTTCACGACTATTACCAATGCCAATTTTGATGAGCATTCGATTTCAAAGCGAATCGAAAATGCTCTTCAAGAGCGCGACCTTATAAAGAACAGACTAATCAATCAGGGTGCCTTTGAAAAACGTCAATATCCGGAATATGCAACTTGGACTGGGAAACGGAATGAATTTGTAAGGAAATCTGAAGAAAAGCAAGTCGGTATTCTTTCAACAGAGAATGAGGATGTACGAAGCTTACGTTCGCTTGATTTATTCGGATTAAAAGGTATGGCTGCCTATGCTGAACATGCCCAGAATTTAGGCTATGAAGACGAGGCGATTTTTGATTTTATCGAGAAAGCCCTTATAGCAACCGAAGATGATACATTAACTGCCGATGACCTTATCGCCTTAGTAATGGAAACCGGAAAATTTGGTGTCGATGTGATGGCGTTACTCGATAAAGCCAATACAACATCTTACGGACACCCTGAAATGACGGAAGTAAATATCGGTGTAGGCAACAATCCGGCCATACTCGTTAGCGGCCATGATTTAAAAGACTTTGAAGAACTTTTGGAGCAAACAGCGGGAACAGGTGTTGACGTTTATACCCACTCTGAAATGCTTCCTGCAAACTATTATCCGGCCTTCAAAAAGTATGACCATTTTATCGGCAACTACGGGAATGCTTGGTGGAAGCAAAAAGAAGAGTTTGAAAGTTTTAACGGACCAGTATTGTTTACCACCAACTGTATTGTACCGCCTAAAGCAAGCTACTCTGACCGCATTTATACAACAGGTGCAACAGGGTATCCAGGATTTAAACATATTCCTGACCGTCAGGAAGGCGGGAAGAAGGATTTCTCAGCCATCATTGAACATGCGTTAAAGTTGCCGGCTCCGACTCAGATTGAAGAAGGAACCATCGTTGGCGGATTTGCACACAATCAGGTGGTTCAATTAGCCGATCAAGTGGTTGCAGCTGTGAAATCTGGCGCCATCAAGAAGTTCTTTGTGATGGCCGGCTGTGATGGAAGAATGAAGTCACGTTCCTACTATACAGAATTTGCGGAGACACTTCCGAAAGATACCGTCATTTTAACGGCCGGTTGTGCCAAGTATCGTTACAATAAGCTGCCTCTTGGCGATATCGGCGGCATTCCGCGTGTTCTTGATGCCGGACAATGCAATGACTCTTACTCTTTAGCCGTGGTTGCCATGAAGCTAAAAGAAATCTTTGAGTTAAATGATATCAATGAATTGCCAATCGAATATAACTTGGCATGGTATGAGCAGAAGGCGGTTATTGTCCTATTGGCCCTATTATATCTGGGTGTGAAAGATATTAAATTAGGACCAACACTTCCTGCGTTCCTATCGCCAGGTGTAGCGAAAGTCCTTGTTGAAAACTTTGGTATTAGCACCATTTCAACCGTTCTAGAAGACATCGAAGCATATATGGCTTTAGCTTAAACGTATGAAAACAAACGAACAGTAATAACCTAAGCCTTGGCCTGGTCTGCTGCTTTTAATGGTAGAGATTTTTTAAAAAGGCTCTGTTATAGCTGAATCTTGATTTCCTAGTGTTTGAAAAATAAACGGAGATTTCCTTCTAAATTGGGAAATACCCATATTTCCCTAAAAATAAGAGGATTTTTCCGTTTATTTTATAAAAATCACTGGATTTTGTCATATTTAGAGCAGTTAATCGGAATATTCCGCTTATTTCTGCTTTTTAAGCCTCGACTACATACATTAGTCGGAATTCTCCGCCTATGAATTCTCATATCTACACGAAAAATTAACAATGAATAATTTAAAAAAGAGTTCCTTTCAGAAGCGAATTTCTAGATTCGTAATGAGGGGGGCTTTTTTTTAATCTTCGTCGCCTTGTTTTTGATAAAATAGAATATGAGGAAATGATTGGATTATTTTAGCTAACTATAACAATCAAAACGGAGGAACTTACATGTCAATTAAACTAATCGCTGTCGATATGGATGGGACTTTTTTGAACAATCAACAGGACTATGACCGGGAACGCTTTTTCAAGCAATACCTAAGAATGAAGGAAGAGGGCATTCGCTTTGTGGTGGCCAGTGGAAATCAATACTATCAGTTGAAGTCCTTCTTCGGCGATTTTCAAGATGAGATTAGCTATGTAGCCGAAAATGGTGCTTTTGTTGTGGACCAGGGTGAGGAATTATTCTCGGCCAATGTTCCAGAGGAGATCGTGAAGGCTGTAACAAAAGAAATTTTGCAGCACACGCAGATTTCTGTTGTTTTATGCGGGAAAGAAAGTGCTTATGTTTTGGAGAGTCTCTCGGAGGAATCTTTTGAGATGATCAATAGGTATTATCATCGGTTAAAACGAGTGCCTACTTTTGATGTTGTCGATGATCAAATTCTAAAATTCGCCTTGGCGTGTCCGTTTGAAGAGACCGAGGGGCTGCGGGATTTGCTTCAGGACAAAATAGGCAATTACCTGACGCCCGTTGCAAGTGGCCATGGAAGTATTGATTTAATTTTACCAGGGTGCCATAAAGCAGCAGGCATTGAGAGGCTCCAGGAAAAATGGGGCCTTAAACCAGAGGAAATGATGGCGTTTGGCGATGGCGGCAATGACATTGAGATGCTGAAGCATGTTTCCTATAGTTTTGCCATGGAAAATGGAGGCGATGCAGTCAAGGAAATAGCCAACTACATAGCTCCTCCCAATACCGACAGCGGTGTGTTACAGGTTATTGATCAATATTTTACCAAGCAGGGGCCGTTCGCGAACAGAAAGTAATGAATGATGGAGCCTTTTTATAGTGGATAAGAAGATAGGCATGTAAACAGGCTTCCAGATTTACATGCCTTTTTTATTAGAATTCAATGTTTTTGAAATACTTACTTAATGTAAAAGCAATTCCATCTTCTTCATTAGAACGAGTCACTTCATCCGCAACCTCTTTTAAGTCATCTACTGCATTGGCCATCGCTACGCCGATTCCAGCATATTTAACCATGGTGGCATCATTGTGCCCATCCCCAAATGCGATCATTTCTTCCCTTTTATATCCCATTGGAATCAGCACAGTATCCAATGCCTTGGCCTTATCAATTCCGTTAGCCGTATATTCGAAGTAAAATGGAGCGGTAAACATACAGCTTAAGTTGTCTTTGAATGGATCCATCATGGCTTTGTAATTTTGCTGAAGGTAATCAGGATCTCCTGCAGTTAAAATTTTATTTAATGGGTAGTCTGCAAATGCGGCTAAATCATCCACTTCACATAACTTGTATTTACCGCCACGTGATTCATATTTAATGATATTAAGTGTGTTCCCATTGTATTCAATTTCATTGTTGAACACATCGTTCACATACATATAGTCATCTTTGTCAATCATTGGCTTAACATCAAACTTCTTCATATGCCCCAGTACAGCTTGTCCTTCCTCAACACTCATCGTTTCGTTGAATAATACTTCGTTTGTCTGACAGTCAACAACCTTTGAGCCATTAAACGAAACGAGAAGCCCATGATTTTCATCCATTTTTAATTCTTTGGCAAAATCCATAAGTCCAGAGGTTGGTCTTCCGGATGCTAGGATTAAAATCGCTCCTGCTTCTTGGGCTTTCATTAAAGCATCCTTCGTCTTTTCGCTAATGACTTTATTGCTGTTAGCAAGCGTACCATCTACATCCATAATAATAACTTTAATATCGTTCATGTTAATTCCACCTTAAGTGTTATGGTAAATTAGACAAGTATTATATCTGTCTTTTTAACTATAAATAAATCTTATCATTTATAGAAAAGGAGATTAATAAGCCAGTAACAAATAATTATTTGTGACAGGAGAAGATAAAAGTTACATCGTTGTAACAACCTGTTACTTAGGGGGGCAGGGATGACTCACATCTCGATTGTCCCTAAGCACTAAGTCGATGTTAAAAATCCAGCACAGTGTTACATGCTTCTATATGATAAAATGGAAATAGTGCATAAATCGAGTATAGATTGTTGTTGAAAGCAGTGATGGGAATGGTAATGGAGAATCCATTGAATAAAAAATTATACCGAAGACTACTTTTAGGGGATTTATTTTTTGGAAGTAGGAGCAGCCTAATTATCCTACTGCTATATGTCATGTTGTGGCGAGTTACTTACACGATTACACTAATCGGGCAATTGAAAACCAATATTCCGATTTTTCTAGCACTTTGCTCCTTTTTGCTTGTCATGTTTATACATATTTTTATTGTTTATCGCAAGTATATGAAACAAGACTGGATTTACCGTGGGGACAGCCAGATTGAAATCAATGAGACGCAATTCGTTTTTGCAACAAGGGATTCCAAGGACCGTCATGTTTTACCCATCGGAAATTTAACTAAAGTAAAGGAAAATAAAAAGTGGTATTTTCTGTACTTTCCAGATTACACGTTTATCCCGATTTTAAAGGTTACGGGATATACTCACGATCAAAAGCCCGCTAAGCCGATTCTTTGGAAATGGACGGTGTTAATTTTTTCGTTGGTTACCATTTTGGGAGGATATTATGTTGGTTCCAATGCGGTCAATTTTAGAGGGGCTTTAGCTTGGAAGATCTTCGAGTGGAAAACAGAGACGGTACTAAAGCTAGAGGATGATAATTTTTATACCACCAGACTGAATGGAATCATCGAAGCTGTTAAAGCGGAAACGGAACTGGAACCGTATTTGATGACCAATGATGTAAAAATAGAATTTAACAAGGATGGAACCATAACAGATATCTACACGTATATTTATGGGTTTGACAAAAACCAAAAGTTACAATCGGGATATTTAATTTATACAAAGGGAAATAAGATCAAGCTCCATAAACAGGATTGGAAAGGGCAAGGAACGGAGGTTTACAATCCGAACAACGATTTATCGATTGTCATTAAAATGCTGAACTGGATCCCTGTTAAAGAGGAAATAAAGCAGTGGAATGAAGAAAAGAATGCTGTCCTGTATAAAGGAATAAGAGACTGGAGAAGTCCGGAGGGAATTCGTTTTATCGATGAAAAAGGAAAAATTTATATTCCCGCCACGTCGGAAACAGAAACAGGACCTACGATTTCTTTATACATTCCGGGCAAAGAGGATAACATTACACCAAAGCGGTTTATTTATGAACCATTTTATCGTGGAGATTATTGAGGTAAGGATGAACGCAGATGAAAAAAACTAGCAGTCGATTACTCATTTTCATATCCATATTCATAGTTATTTTCGTTATTTTTCAATTGGTGAATGGAGGACCTGAAAGCCCCAATACGGAACCGGTCAAAGTAAAAAAGGTTGATATAAACAGTAAGCTTCCCTATACTGTTCAAGTGGAAGAATCTGATCAAAAACCGGAAACGATTGCTTACCGAGTGTGGTTTGATTTTGTGAAAAGTTTAGAGCGTGAGGGAGCGATCGTTAATCCGGGCTTTACTAGATTTACGAAATTGTCGGGAGACGAGAATTCTTTTGTCGCAGCGGTTGTTTTTCAAGTAGAGATCCCGGAAGGAACACAAGAAATCGATTACGGTTGGGGAAAGATGGAGGAAAATAGAGTAGTTCCTAACATCGTTTGGAAACTGACGATCAATAAGGAAGAGGAATTAACGTACACCTTAACTAAGATTGAAAGAACAACGGATACGGAAATTGGTTTGCCGCCTGTTGAGTCTCTGGAAGAATATCGCAAACAGGCCGGTATGGAGAAACCTTCGAAAAATATTAGGTATGAAATGAAGGATGAAACGCTTAGGGTCACCTATGATAATGGAAAAAACTGGCGGGATGTTCCTGCTCATGTTGGGGAATTATTAGGCAGTGAATCCACTGTTACTAAACAACAGTTAATCGACGGCAGCTATGTGCTTAAACCGGAGATAACAGCGTTTGTATTGAACGGAGGGTCGCGGGTCCTGGTCAGTACGGATAAAGGGAAATCTTGGCATGATGCCGTCGTTTCGGATCAGCTGCCATTTTTACGCTTCCTTAAATTAGGGTTCACTTCTGCCCAGGATGGGTACCTCATAGTGACCGGCGATAAAACAATGAGCAGTGAGGCGCACTTTATTTTTAAAACCAACGACGGCGGGAAGTCCTGGGCAAACGCTGGCCCGGTGAAAGACGTCTATTCCTTAGTGACCGACGGCGGGTTTATTAACGCTCAGCTAGGCTTCATGTCCTTTGGTGAATTGCGCTATGAAGCTCAGCCCCCTGTTCCAAACCTATATCGGACTGCCGATGGCGGAGCGAACTGGGAACGCGTAGAGGTTCCGATACCCGAGGAGTATCAGGGCTATTTCACGATTGCGGAGGTTCCTATTTTTAATGGAAATGAAGGCACTTTGTTAGTTAAACAAGGACCAGATGGTGATTACTTGGGCGGAAAGGTATTGGCCAAGTTTACCTCGGCCGATCAAGGGAAAACATGGTCATTTGCTGGGTTGGTCGATCCGAATGGGGTGCTTCGAACGAAGTAGGGCGACTCAAAAGCCAAGTAGTATAAATATTAAAGGAGACAGAACAAAATGAATATCATTGTTACTAGTTTATTCGTACAAGACCAAGATAGGGCACTGGAGTTTTACACAGAAAAGCTCGGATTTGTAAAAAAACATGACGTTCCGATGGGGAAATTCAGATGGATTACGGTTGTTTCTCCTGATGCTCCTGAAGGTACCGAGCTTGTGCTGGAACCGAATGAGCATCCTGCCGCGCAGGAGTATCAAAAGAAGTTATTTGCTGATGGCATTCCCGCAACCATGTTTGGCGTTGCAGATCTCAATCAAGAATATAAACGATTATTGGAAAACGGCGTGAAGTTTACGAAGGAGCCAACCAAAATGGGCGAAGTCACAATAGCGGTCTTCGATGATACTTGCGGCAACCTTATTCAAATTATACAGAAATAACTGATGCACCAGACCCTTGATTTCGGATAATCAAGGGTATTGTTTTTTGCCTATTTAATTATGAGGTTTTTCAAAAAAAGTCTTAGAAAAAAGGATAGCCACCCAATATTTCTATACAAATGTTCGCATAGTTCCCCGCTGCTTAACGAATAATATGACAGTTAGAAAAGGGGAGATCAGAATGCCTAACGATGGGAAAAAACAGGATGTTGTCGAGCAGCCATTAATGTCAACCGGTACGACTGAGCCTGGGTTTAAAGTGGATCCTGAGAAATCAGAACCAGTCAACCAGCCTAAAATTGGTGACACGGTTATTGGAAACCAGGGTAAATGAAAGTTCATGATAGGACAAATTATTTTTTAGGAGATGAATGGCAATGGAAAAAAAGGATGATTTCTTAAAAGGGGCAAAAGTCACCAACGATAATCAAATTTACGGGACACCGAATAGCAAGAGTAAAAATGGAACTGGTGATTCGCCAAATGATAACGGGGGCAGGACAAAAGGGATTCCGAACAACTGATCCATCAACCAAGAGCTACTTGGTTGATTTTTTCTGCGGACATTTTGTGATGAATTTGGATGGGTTTTGTCCGCAGGAAGCGGTTCAGCATTAATCATCTTAAAATAATGGCTCCGTTATTATTAATTGCTGATTTTTGTGCAGATAAGAGAATTCATAAGCGGAGAATTTCCTGCTAATGTATATAGGGGAAGCCTAAGAAGCGGATTTAAACGGAGATATTCCGGTTAATGGCTCTAAATAAGGCGAAATTCAAAGATTTGAATAAGATAAGCGGAAAAACTCCCCTTATTTTTAAGGAAATATGGATATTTCCCAATTTAGCCGGAATTTCTCCGTTTATTTTTCAAACACGGTGAAATCAACACTCAGCTATAACAGATCTTAAATAATAGTAAAACAGAGCAGCCGCAATGGGTGCTCCGTTACCTAGGAATTTGACAATACTTCTTTAATTTTGGAAACCACCTCGCCAGGACTGAATGGTTTAGAGATAAACCCGCTAGCTCCTAATTCCAATGCACGCATTTGGTCTTCTTCTCCGCTTTGCGCCGTTAGCAAAATAACAGGAGTTTCTTTGAGTTTTCTGAGTTCTTCCAGCACCTGGAATCCATTCTTCCCAGGCATAAAAACATCTAAAAGGATCAAATCATAATCTTCGTTTAACGCATTATTTAAGCCGTCTTCGCCGTTATGTTCCACATTGACATGCCAGGATTCCCGTTGCAAATAAATCTTTAAAAGGTTACTGATTCTCGTCTCATCTTCTACAATCAAGATTTTCAATACTAGTAGTCCCTCCAAATTATTTCCTTATTTCTATAATAGCAAGGGTTTTCCCTTTGTGCATAGTGAAAAACACAGTTAGTTTTAATTTAATATATTTTTATATGGGTATTTTGGTAAATTATTATAAGGATACAAAATTTATTGATTTAGAAGCTCATCAAGAAGGAGACTTTTTAAATGAAAGAATTGCCAAAAACATCACGCCAAATGAAAAGGATTTTTTGGGTTAGTGACCTTCACTAATAAACGCCCAGGACTCTGGGCGTTTACCATTTACAAATGGGTTACGTATTAAACAGCGTCCCATTCAATGCCGCAATATACCTGTCCGCCGACTTTTGGACGGACAATTTCGCATTCTCTTTCACAATGCCGTGAAAAGCATTATATATTCGGTCAAACTGAAATCCGGCAGTGGTAGCTGCCATTTGACGCACTTTTGCTGCCGGCAGCGGGATCAAATTAGGGTAGCTATACATGAAACTGACCCATTTTTGGTCGGCGACCACCTGGATGATATCCCCTGTTAATAGAATGCCTTTTTGCTCATTTCCGTCTTTCCATTCTAAAACAGACCCGCCTTTAAAATGCCCGCCTAACCGATGGATCACTAGACCCTTATGCAATTCGAGAGACTCGCCAGACCAGAAAATGATTTTGTCACTTGGCCGCATGACCCATTCACGATCGTCTTCATGGATATAAATCGGCACATTGAAGGCCTCGGCCCATTCAACCTGCGTCGAGTAATAATGCGGGTGGGATAGTGCAATCGCTTGAATTCCGCCTAATTCGTTGATCCTGGCAACTGTCCGTTCATCAATATACGTAATGCAATCCCATAACAAATTGAAGCCGCCGCTCTGGACAAGATAAGCCGTTTGGCCAATTCCAAACTTTGGCGTGGTTTTTATGCTGAATAACCCTAGTTCTTCAAAATGAAAAATGTTCTTGTATTCGCCATTAACCAATTCCTCCAAGGTTGTCCAAGCCTGCCCGTTTGGGTTTATGTATTGGCGTTCTTCATCACAAATTAAACAATGTTCCGGTTCTTCCATCGCAAGTTCGTACTGGACCCCACAAGTCTCACAAATATAGTTCTCCATATATCCCCCAACCCTTCCAAAATATGTATACGGATGTTGTTATCATAACAAATGGAAAATAGATTTTAAACTTAAAAGTATTAGAGTTTTTTACTACAACTGGACTATTTTTAAAAAGGGATTGGCTGTTGTGGCATTGAAACAAGATTCATCCATATAATTGTTCTACACCATTATTGAAGGGGGATTGGTTTCATGAATCAACAAACCTTGATATTGGATTTGGATGATACGCTGATTCATTGCCATAAGTACTTTAAGGAGTCCCAGAACAAATTTGGACTATTAATGCAAAAGTGGTTTAAGAAATTATCGAAACAGGAATTGATCCAGAGGAAGACCGAAATTGACATTCGAAATGTGGAGGATTACGGTCTGCATTCCGTAAATTATCCTGTTTCGCTTGTCGAGACTTATTTATACTATTGTAAAAAATACAAAAAGAAGCTGGATGAAAAGAAAGTCGCGCAAATTCGGGAAATTGGCCAAAGTGTCTTTGAACGGAACGTGGAGCCCTTTCCCCATACCTTTAACGTGCTCCGCAGGCTACAAAGTGATGGACATCGATTGTGCCTGTTTACTGGCGGGGATATTGCTAATCAACTTCGGAAAATTACCCAATTAAACCTTGAACAGTTTTTCGATGGAGGGGTGTTTATTTTTGAAAAAAAGGATAAATATGCCTTAAGGAAAGTCTTGCACCAGTTGAATGGTGATAAAAAATCGACGTGGTTGATTGGGAATTCGTTGAGGTCAGATATCAAGCCGGCCATTGAGCTGGGCATCCATGCGGTTCATATACCGTCAGAGATCGAATGGTGTTATAACATTGTCGATGTTGAGATCGAGCCGAGCGGCACGTTTGCCGAACTTCCATCCCTTCAAGAACTCCCCGGCTATTTACAAGAACATTGCTTTCATTATAAAGTCATCAGGGCTGGCACCCAATAACCCTCCGCTTTAAAATAATTCCATCGTTATTGTAAAAAAACGACTAGTCACAAACGATTAGTCGTTTTACCATTCCCTTATGATAAAAGTCATAGAATATTCCCTTGATTCAAGGAATATTTTTTTAACATTTGTCAATGGTAAATAGTAGAAATGTGTTGATTATTTTTTCAGAAAAATATAAAATTAAAGCGGGATAAAAGAAATAACGCTTTTATCTTACTAAAGGATGGTCTTTTTTTGGAAAAGAAACAAGTTCAAATGGAACTGGCCAGCTATATTGGCCGGACACTCCGCGAAAATTTTGGCAAAGGTCCCGAATCTGTTTTTGTTTCATTGGGGGATTCGATATTAACGGTGTACCTAAGGAATTTTAGCACCCCAATGGAAAATGTTCTGCTAGGGCAGAAACAAGATATGTTGGTTCAGCGAACAAGGGACATTTTGATGGGGACATTGATTCCTGAATTTAAAGCGTACATTAAAGTTCTCACTGGAGTGGAAGTAAAAGAATTTTATTATGATTGGAGCTTGCAGAATAACAGCGGTGTTTTTGTCTGCATTGGGTCAAATTTCAATGATCGTGATTTTGACGAAGATTTTCAAGGCAAACAGGCTGTTGAGGAAGAGATTCGGCTTATTAGCATACAGGCTCAGAAGGAACCTGATAAGATATTCTCGTTCCGATTAAATGACAGAACACTGGTCGTCTTCCGAAAAGGGATTCTTGTCCCGATTGAAAAAGAACTAATCATGTTAGGAAACTCTGAAGCGTTAAAGTTGGCGAAGCGAAATCTGGAAAAACGGTTACTCCATAATAAAAGGACTTTTGAGGGGATTCTTCAATCAAAAGTGGTTGATATTTTTGTGGATTGGGATTTTCAGCTTGATAAAAGTGCCATCGTACTGATTTTGTCTCCAACAGCATAGAGGCGGAAGTGAGTTAGACAATTACTATTGAGCTAAACACAAGCCAAGATGGGATTTTTTGTCCTGTCTTGGCTTTTTTTATAGTGTTAGAAGATTATGGGGAAAGGAACTGAGATAGAGAGATGAACAGTCCTGTAGAGAATTTAAAGAGCGAGAAACAATTGTTATTAAAGAAATATGCTGATGAGAGGATTAGCAACAATGAAGTCCTAATTAATGAGAATAAGGATGCCATTTGCTATTTGGATTTGGAAGGGTATGTGGTGAAGGTTAATCCGACATTTGAAAAATTAACCGGGTATAGCGCTGCAGAAGCGCTGCATATGAAAAAGCAGCAGTTTTTTTCGCTGGATTGCCTTGATCGATTGTTCCATGCTTGTCATAAAGCGACGCTGGGCCGGGTGCAAAACTTTGATTGTCAAATGCAGACCAAAGACGGAGCATTTGTCGATGTCAATGTCACCAACATCCCCATCGGTGCCGATAATAAAATTATCGGAATTTGCTTGGTGGCTAGAGATATTAGCCATATAAAAAAGAAAAAGGCAGAGGTTAGGGAGATTGAAGAGTTCCATCGGGTATTAACCGAAAACGTGCTCGATGTAATCGTCTGTACGAACCTGCTGGGAAAGATCGTCTATATTTCACCCTCCTGTGAAATGATTTCTGGTTTCACGCCTGAGGAGGTTGTCGGCAAATCCTATTCCGAACTGATTTATCCTGAGGATTTGGACCTAGCTAACACGAATCATAATATTTCAATGACACTACTAGAAAACACTCGCGGCAACTACCGCGTCCGCAAGAAAGATGGAGAGCTTATTTGGATTGAGACACTAAGTAAGCCGATTGTCGATCCGGAAACGAACACTGTCGTTGAAGTCGTGTCTGTGTTTAGGGACATTACCGAAAGGATCAAGGCTGAGGAAGACCTATGGAGCCGAAAACGGGCGTTTCGCGACTTAGTCGAGCATTCACCCGATGCTGTCGTAATCACGGATTTTAATGATATCCTCTTTATTAACGAAACCGGATTTGAGTTATTAGGTGCGGAAACAAGTGACGAGATTTTGGCCAAAAGGTTCTTGGATTTTATACATCCTGTAGACCATCGAAAAGCCAGAGAGATGATTGAAACCGTTCATAACGGTGATACTATCGATTTTCAGGAATATAAGATTACCAGAATGGATGACACTTTTTTTGACGCAGAGATAAAAGGAATACCTACGTATTTTAATAATCAATCAGCCCAGCACATCATTATTCGCGATATCACCGAGCGGAAGAAAACTCAGGATCTTCTGCTTCATTCTGAAAAACTGTCGGTTGCCGGACAGTTAGCGGCGGGAATTGCCCATGAGGTTCGAAACCCATTAACCGCGATTAAGGGATTCCTCCAGCTAATGGAGGTGCAATTGGATAACAAAGCGTACGTGGAGATTATCCAGTCGGAGATAGAGCGAATTGAGCTGATTCTAAGTGAGCTTTTAGTTCTGTCAAAACCGCAGGAATCAAAAATAGAAACGGTCGACTTGATCTTGTTGATTGAAGAAATTAAAACGCTAATCGATACGCAGGCAATTATGAACAATGTGCTGATTTACATAGAAACAGATTTCAAACAACTGTTGGTTAACTGCGATAAAAACCAGCTTAAACAAGTATTTATCAATTTTTTTAAAAATTCGATTGAGGCGATGCCGGACGGTGGAACTGTTACCGTGGAATTAAAGAGAGTAGGTACGGACAAGGTGAAAATTTTCTTCAAGGATACCGGAGTCGGCATCCCGCCGCACGTATTAAAACGGATTGGGGAACCGTTCTTTACGACAAAGGAAGGCGGCACCGGTTTGGGGATTATGATTTCCAAGCAAATTATTGAAAACCATCACGGCAGCGTCCATTTCTGGAGCGACGACCAGGGCACGATTATTGAGGTCATTTTGCCGGTGGGATAAGGTATCTACTCGGGTGGAGTGGGGGAAATGGCGGGTTCGCGGATATATTTGATTTATCGCGGATATATCGAATTTATCGCGGATATATTTCAAATATCGCGGATAAAACCTTCAAACCCGCGGATATATTGGATTTTGCCGCGGATATCCTTAGGGTGTGACAATCAGATTCGCTTTTTGGCCAAAAAAATGCAACAGAAACATTCTTTTTTGAAAGTTTTAAAGGGTATAATATCTATAATGGAGTAATGTTTGAGCTCCTGCCGGCTTTTTTGCTGCCGGCAGGGTTTTTTTCGTTGGGGGAATGTTTCGATGGTGTACATCTATGTCGGGATTGCCGGTTTTTTGGGCGCTTTGTTAAGATATTTAATCGGTTTGGGACTGACGGGGGAGAGCAGCTTGTTCCCTGTGGCCACCTTGACCATCAACCTTGCCGGAAGTTTCCTTTTGGCTTGGTTGACGACTGTCGTTTTTAAAAAAATATCCTTGTCCGATTCAATTAAGACGGCGATTGCCACGGGCTTTGTCGGTTCGTTTACTACTTTTTCAACTTTTAGTGTCGAAACGGTCAATTTATTCAGGGAGGACGAGTTGTTTTTCGCGCTTGCATATGTTCTACTCAGTTTTTTCGGAGGCTTGGCGATGAGTCGGCTTGGATTTCGTTTTAGGAAAGGCGGGGCAAGCGAATGACATTTTTACATATGGTTTTGGTCGGTGTTGGCGGATTTTTTGGCGCGATTTCACGATTTTCCCTTAGCCGATTGCTTAACCGCTGGTTTCCATCCAAGATTCCGGTCGCCACTCTGACGATCAATCTGGCAGGTTCCTTTTTGCTGGGGATGATGATCGGGGCGGGCATGAACAAATTCGGATTCCTCTTGCTCGGCACCGGGTTCATGGGAGCGTTTACCACGTTTTCCACGTTCAAACTGGAGGGTGTCCAACTCTATGCGGACGGGAAACGCAAAGAATTTTACCTGTATAATGGATTGAGCTACGGATTTGGAATTTTATTGGCCTTCCTGGGCATGATGTTGGGCGGTACTTTTTAACATTGGATTTGGGGAATTTCGTGCTTGTTTTAGTAAACAATATGAATTAAAACATCTTGAAAGGCCTTTTTAATGGATAAAGAAACCGAATCTCCCTTCTACTCGAATAAAAGACGTTACATTCCGGTATTATGGAAATTTTGGCTCAGTCATGGCGTTGCCTTGATCTGGATGATCGTATCGATCGTGATATCGATTCCCTGGGTAAAAGAACTGGGGGAGCTGGTCACGGTTCCGCTTGCGATTGCGATCATTGCTGGTATCGCCTACATTCCAGGATATTTAAATGCCTTTCTTGTGGTAAGTCTGCTTTTTGACAGGCAGCCGAGCTTTAAAATTGATACCCCGACCGAACCAGTTTCGGTTTTAATCGCCTGCTGGAATGAAGAGAAAGGCATTGTCGAGACCCTAAAGCAAATTGCCAAACAGGATTACCGCGGTAACCTCCTTGTTTATGTGATTGATAATAATTCCACCGACCGAACGGCTCAAGTGGCAAAGCAGTTAGGCGCCGAACTGGGATTGAACGTGACGGTTCTTTTTGAAAAAACACCAGGGAAGAATTTTGCTTTAAATACGGGCCTGAGTCACGTTAAAACGAAATATGTCATTACGCTAGACGCCGATACATTGCTGCACCCGCAGGCGGTCCGCCGGTTGATGGCAAGGATGGCGTCTTCTCCTGATAACGTCTGCGCAATTGCCGGGGCCGTCCTCGTCCGCAACAGCCGGGAAAACTGGCTGGCCCACATTCAGGAATGGGATTATTTTTTGGGAATTGCCTCGATTAAACGGCTTCAGGGGCTGTATCAGGGAACGCTTGTGGCACAAGGAGCTTACAGCCTTTATCTCGCTGACGTGATTAGAGAAGTGGGGGGCTGGCCAGATGCAATCGGTGAGGACATTGTGCTAACATGGGCCTTCTTAGAAAAACACTATAAGGTTTATTTTGAGCCGACGGCTGTCGCTTTTACTGATGTTCCAATCAAAATCAAACACTTCGCCCGTCAGCGCAGCCGCTGGGCCCGGGGGATGATTGAAGCGTTGAAGCGAGTAAAGCCGTGGCAGCATCCGATGATTTTCACTCGCTACTTGACTGGGTCAAACCTATTGATGCCATATCTTGATGTCGTGTATACATTTGTTTGGATTCCAGGCCTCCTGTTATGCTTCTTCGGTTATTTCTGGATTGTCGGACCTCATACACTCTTTGTCCTGCCGCTAACTTTGCTGACCAACTATATTTTGCTGCGGTTCCAGAAAAATGTATTCAAGACTTTGAACTTGCGGATTCGAAAAAATTGGGCCGGGTTTATTCTGTATGTTTTGTGTTATCAAATCATAATGGCACCGATCTCTGTTTGGGGTTATGTTCAGGAATTAATGCACCTGCGCAGGGTGTGGAAGTAACTATGGGATTTTTCAAAAACTTTTTGAAAAATCCTTTTTTATTGAGCGGAAATTGCTGTAAAATTGAGAGGTCATAAGGAGGAATTTTACTTGCATAAACGACCAATCATCTATTTGTCTATTTTTCTATTTTTTTATCATTCATCCAATACCCTTATCGGGACATTTCTGCCGCTGTATTTTCAGGACAAAGCATTAACGGGGACTGAAATCGGCTGGATCATGGCGATCGGCCCGTTTACCTCGCTGTTTTTTCAGCCGTTTTTTGGGTATATGAGTGATAAATACAAAACGATTAAACGGATGTTATTTATTTGTTTAATCGGGGTCATCATCAGCAGCTTGGTCATGTTTCAGGTGCAGGGATTTTTGTTGCTGCTGTTAGTCTGCGGCGTTTTCTTTTCGCTGTTTATTCCAATCGGAGCGTTAGGGGATAGCCTCGCGCTAAGCACAGCCCTCACGGCTGGCGCTTCCTTCGGCAGAATCCGAATGTGGGGGTCGGCGGGCTTTGCCGTCACCTCGTTCCTTGGCGGGCAGATTCTTTTAAAAATCGGCATTGGAAATCTGATGTATCCATATTTATTATTTGCGCTACTCACGTTCGCGGTTTGCTGGAAATTGACGGATGTGAATGTCCCAGCCGATCCGGTCAATTTAAAAGGGGCTGTTTCGGTGGTGCTTCAGCCGCGGTTTGTTGCCTTTTTGGTGTTTATCATGTTTGTGACGATCGGCCACAGGACAAATGATATTTATTCTGGTTTGTACATAAAAGAGCTGGGCGGGAATGAGTCGTTGGTCGGCTTGTCGTGGTTTGTCGGTGTTACGTGTGAGGCGTTGATCTTTATGTTAAGCCCGGTTTGGATTCGGTGGTTTAATGAAATGACCTTTATGGTCATTGCCGCTGCCTTATACGGGCTGCGCTGGATTCTGATTTCGGCCGCCTCGGCGCCGCTTGAGGTAGTTTGGCTGCAGGCGTTGCACGGAATAACTTTTGGTGTTTTTTACTTATGCGCCTTCCAATATGCAACAAATTATTTTCCGGCTAAATTCCGTTCGACCGGCCAGCAGGTATTTATTTCAGTATTCTTCGGCCTCTCGGGGATCATCGGCTCATTAGCGGGTGGCATGATTTTCGATCATCTGAGTGGAGTAGCCCTGTACAAGTTGATTAGTTACAGCGCCTTCGCGGGCTGCGTAGGCCTGGTGTTGTATCATTCATTTGTGAATAAAAACAAGATTGGAATTACACATGGGTGATGTTTTTAGTTACCTTCTTTTGGGGAATTAGAGGGTAACTTCGGTCAAATTGGGATGAGAAAAAGGTAAAACTGTCCTCAACAAAAACAAAACCAACAAAGGGGAGAATAGATATGCTAGAAGAAGGACTTATCGAAGTAACTGGGGGAAGGGTTTATTATCAGAAGTACGATAAAGGAACGGGTAGGACGCCGGTAATTGTGCTCCACGGCGGACCGGGTTCATCCTGCTATTCACTCGAATGCTTGCAGGCACTTCAAGAAGAACGCCCTGTCATCCTGTATGACCAATTGGGATGTGGGCGGTCGGAACGTCCAACCGACCCATCATTATGGCAGATCGACCGCTTTGTCGAAGAGTTGGGCCAAATCAGACAGGCGCTAAGTCTTAATGAAGTGCATATTCTTGGCCACTCTTGGGGGACAACGCTTGCGGCGGCGTATTGCTTAACAAAACCGAGCGGCGTGAAGAGTGTTATTTTTTCAAGCCCTTGCTTAAGTGCACCAATATGGGAGCAGGATCAAAAGCGCAATCTGCAAAAGCTGCCGGCAGAGATTCAAGAAATTATCCAGCGCTGCGAAGAAAACGGCACAACCGATTCAGAGGAATTTGAAAAAGCAATAGAGGTATTCGGCAATGAATTCGTCTGCCGGATTCCAAGGCCAGAGCACCTCAAACTCAACCGACACTACCGAAATCCGGAGATTTACAATATTATGTGGGGGCCGTCGGAATTTACCGTAAAAGGTAACTTAAAAGAGTTTGATTGCACGTCACGATTAAACGAAATTACATGTCCGACGCTGTTCACTTGTGGCCGTTATGATGAAGCAACACCAGAATCGACGCAGTATTTCAGTTGTCTGGCACCAAACTCCAACTTCCACGTGTTTGAACAAAGTGCCCATCTGCCGTATATTGAAGAACCAGAAGAGTATTTGCAGGTGGTCAGCGAATTTTTGAAGTCAGTCGATAGCCGATAAGCGTTATAAAAAAGTCCATCTAAAAAGATGGATTTTTTTAATGGGGATGGCCCTTGCCGCACCGCCTAAAACTCCAAATCAGGGAAAATAAACGCCATTATCCATTGCAGAATAGGTAAAAGAAAGGGAAGTAAGTTTACATAATATAATTATCGGGTAATTATAATTTTTGAAGGAAATCGATAGTTTCTGTCGAACTAATAATTTAAATACTATTTCACAAGAGGGATTATTATGAAAATATGGGGTCAGATTGCCCTCGTGAGCATTTCGATACTGTTTACCGCTTATCAATGGCTAATCCATCAGGTTCCTATTTTTACTGTCGACTTTGTTATTTTTACGATCATTGCTTGGATTGTCGGCTGGCAGTATGACAGGGCCCGTCATTTCGAAAAAAAGGCAAGGGCCAGCGAGGACAGCTACAAACAATTGCTTGATGCGATGCCGGAAACGATTTTTATTTATCATGACGATAAGATTGTATATGCCAATCTTTCTACCTTGAGGATGATTGGCGCTGGCAGCTTGGATGAGGTGCTTGGCCGCTCTGTTTTTGAATTTCTGGACAACGAATATGAGGAACGCCTAAGAGAAAGAATCAAGTTGATCAAGAAGGAAAAACGTCCTTTGACTAATATTGAATATAAACTTAAGCGGCTTGACGGTTCAAAGTTTTTCTTTGAAGCATCTTCGTTGTTGATTGTTTTTGGGGGAAAAGAGTCTATTTTAACAGTTGGAAAAGATGTGACTGAAAGAAGGGAACAAACCGACAGGCTGCTGCAAAAATCGGAAAAATTAGCGCTGCTCGGGCAAATGGCGGCAGGGATTGCCCATGAAATTCGCAATCCGCTTACGTCAATCCGAGGGTTTATTCAGCTATTTAAACACAATCAACTTCAAGAAGATTATTATGATATTGTTTTGACGGAACTTGACCGCATCAATAACATTGTTGGCGAGTTTCTGGTTCTGGCCAAACCGACGGCAGCGGCCTTCACCGAATTGGATGTAAAGAATTTGATCAAGGATGTCGTGACCTTTTTTAATACGCAATCGATCATGAGCAATGCCCAAATTTTCGTAGAATTTGACAGCGAGTTACCCAAGGTAATGGGGGAAGAGAACCAGCTTAAACAGGTGTTTCTCAACCTTCTTAAAAATGCTGTCGAGGCAATGCCAAACGGTGGAAATATTGATGTGACGGTGACCGTGAAGGAAGAAGGAAAAATTTCAATCCAGGTCTGCGATCAAGGGGTCGGAATTCCGGTCGAACGGATTCCAACACTTGGGGAGCCGTTTTATACGACAAAGGAAAAGGGTACCGGCCTAGGGCTGATGACTTGTTTTAAAATCATTGAAAGCCACAGCGGTGAGCTAAAGATTCAAAGTGAAGAGGGATCAGGAACAACTGTTGAGGTGACCTTGCCAACAATAACGCAGCCGTTACTGAAGCCGCGGGAAATGAGCTATTCAGCGACGGATTAATATAGGGAAAATAGTCCGAACATGCTAATGCAGCATGTTCGGTTGTTTTTTGCAGTTAATTTGAAGGGCATTCACCCTTAAAGACTAATACATTAGATGTTTTTCCGTTGGCGATGCTAGGACTTCCATCTGAAATATGCACATTTTCATGGAACTTATGATACCCCCCATGATTTGGGTCAGCAATTGAAGTTTGTCCTTTAGCTATGTTACAGATGGTTTTCCCCGGGGTAACGAGATAATGTTCATGCGCGGCAAATGCCGGAGTTGCTGATACTAAACCTATGGCTGTACAAAGCACTAATATTTTCTTTTTCATGTTAATGCACCTCTTTAGGAAAATTTTCACACATCAATAAATGTATTTTATTGAGAACGGAAATATTTATAGATTTATTCGACAAATTTCTGGCCAAATTCAGACTTTGGTTGGAGAATTATACGATTAAAAAGTAATTAGTAGGTGGTAAATTCCGTTAAGACTATAAAAGAATAGTAGTTATATATGTAATTTGCTATAATGTTTAAGTGCTGAAAATCATATGTAAAAAATAGGAAATTATTAAAGGGTTTTGTGGGGGTTTTTATGGGGAAAAATCGATATGTATTATGGGGTCTCGTGATTACGACCCTTATTTCGGCTCTGGATGCCAATATTATGCAGACGGCCAGCCCGACAATCGTGAAGCAGCTTGGCGGCAGTGAACTGTTTGCTTGGATTTTCGTTGTCTATATGCTCGCGAGTACCGTCACGGTCCCGCTTTACGGGAAACTTGCGGATATGTACGGTCGGAAAAAGCTTCTGATGATTTCGGTGGCTATGTTTACTTTAGGATCGATCCTTTGCGGGATGGCGGATTCGATGGTACAGCTAGTCATTTATCGCGGCGTTCAAGGTCTGGGTGCCGGCGGAATGGCACCATTATCGATGATTATCGTCGGTGATTTGTTTTCAATTGAAAGGCGTGGAAAAATTCAAGCGGTGTTTAGCAGTATTTGGGCCATATCTTCGATTGTAGGCCCGGTATTGGGGGCTTTTTTCGTCGAGACATTGACCTGGGAATGGATTTTTTATATCAACATTCCAATCGGCATTGCCACTGTGCTTTGCTTGCTTCCTTATAAGGAACAGATGGAATTTAAAAAGACGTATATTGACTATAAAGGGTTCTTTTTGTTTGGGACTTCGATTACGCTGCTGTTGCTGGCGACCAACGTTAAACAGCCGTTATGGTATGTGGTTTTTGGCGTCATTGGCTTGATCGTGTTTGCATTGGTGGAACGAAGGGAAGCTCAGCCGTTCCTGTCCGTTTCGTTGTTTAAAAACAAAGGGATTTTTCGAGCAAACCTGTTTATGCTGTTCTATTGTTTGTCTTTCTTTGGGACCTCGAATTATATTCCATTGTTTTTGCAGGAAGGCTTCAATATGAGCATTTATAAAAGTGGCCTGATTCTGCTCAGTATTTCGGCCGGCTGGATGTTCGGCAGCACGCCGGCTGGGAAATGGATTATCAGGTTTGGCTATAGGAAACTGTTTGTTGTCGGCAGTTTTATCACGGCACTATCAGGTGTGGCGCTGTATGCATTTATTGAACATATTTCCTATATGAATTTGTTTATTATTTTGGCCGTTCAGGGGTTCTCATTTGGGCTTTTGTTTGCGGTGGGAACGATTGCCTCACAGGAGTTTGCTGAACCAGGCATCAAGGGCTTGTCGACGTCGCTGCAAATGTTTGTGCGTAACATCGGAACTTCGGTTGGCGTGACCATCATGGGGGTAATCATGAACCAGGCCGCCAATGTCGTGGTGGGGATGCAAAATGTGTTCCTATATGCGTTAATCCTAAGCTTTGTTACGGTAGGGTTAAGCTTTATTATCCCGGACGAATCGAAGGTTTTAGTTGCGGAGAATGCATCTTAGGGTTTAGCGGGGGAAGCTTTTGATGCGGCTATGGTGGTTATAATTATATTATGTAAACTTTTTGAGCCGGGCAGGATGATTCTTGCCCGGTTTTTTGTGTGATTTCTATTTTAGTTTCCTTTTTCTGGAATACTAAAGACAAAACGGTCCTCGAAAGGGGGAAAACTGTCTTTAGGACGGCCTCTTAAGGACAAAACTGCTTAAAAAACGGTGAAAATGTCTTTAGGATACCATTTTCTGGAATAACAAAGACAAACGGCCTTCCTAAAGGAGTAAAACTGTCTTTGATACCGCCTCTTAAGGGCCTCGAAAATGAAGAAACTGTCTTTGATATAGGACTTTCTGGAAGTATGAAGGCGAAACGCTTGCCAAGGCTAAAAAAAGCTACATTACCCGTTTATTCGTTCCTATCCTCCGGACTCCGCACATCTGGCCTAACCGGTGTCAACTCCTCAGATGCCTCAGTTTGAAATTGTGGGCGCGGCTGGATCTGGCTGCGGGTAGTAGTTTGTTTATGATCCTTGACGACCAGGAACTTATGGAAGAAGTATTCGAATCCTGCTACCGCCAATGCCGAAATCAACGAAGCTGAAAAGAGGTCATCCTCAATCGTCAGCGCCCGCCCCATAAACCATACCACCAAAAATGCTAAAGCAAAGTCTGCGGCAGTTGCCATCACATTATTGGTAGCTCGCAGCAGCATTAAATCACCCAAAATATAACTCACGATTCCCAACACAGCGGTGATCGCCAAAACATCTCCAAAACTAAAATCATAAAACATACCAAGAATAATACCGAGCGCCACGAGACAAGCAATGAATTTAATCACTAATCTCAATACATGCTGCATAGTAGCTCAACCTCCTTTTTTGGCTAGTTTGCCCAATTTCCACTATATATACATGGCAATGGGTGTCAGGCACCATGTGAAAATTTCACATACTCACGCACACAATCTTATCTAAAAAAGTAATTGACAATAACAGGATTAAATTTATAATAAATGTTATTAATACAATTAATCCGATAAAACTAATGTGAATTTAGGGGAATTAGGTGATAACAAAATGTTTCTTCACATTAACAATGTAAATAAGCAATTTTCCAATCAAAATTCGACGAGTACGGTTCTGTCAGATATTAATCTTGAAATTAAGGAAGGCGAGTTCGTTTCGATTCTCGGGCCATCGGGATGTGGGAAATCCACGTTGCTTTCCATTGTCGCAGGTCTCACCAAGCCATCAAAAGGAGAAATTCTGCTCAACGGACAGAAAATCACCAAGCCGGGCAAAGACCGCGGAATGGTTTTTCAACAGGCGGCCTTATTTCCATGGCTGAATGTCGAGGACAATGTGATGTTCCCGCTCCGAAAAGAGATGAAGAAAGCGGAAGCAAGGGAAGTCGCCCATCGCTACCTAAAAATGGTGCAGTTAAGCAACTACACCAAACATTCGGTCCACGAGCTTTCCGGCGGGATGCAGCAGCGGGTGGCCATCGCCCGGGCGCTATCAATGAACCCAAAGGTGTTATTAATGGATGAACCATTTGGAGCCCTCGATGAGCAAACCCGTTCCCGCTTGCATCATGAGCTTGAAAAAATATGGCTGGAAACCCGTAAAACGATTCTGTTTGTGACCCATAGCATCAGCGAATCTATCAAACTATCGGATCGCATTGTCGTAATGGGAACAAGGCCGGGAATCGTTCTGGAAGATATCCAAGTCAAGATTCCTCGACCACGGGCAAACCACCCGCAAGCTGTAACAAAGTTGGAAGAGAAAATCATGGGATTGCTGCAATCCGAGATTGATAAAGTTGTGAAAGAGGAACTGGCCTATGCAGCAAACAATTAAACGGATCATATTCTTTTCCTTGCTGATTATCGGCTGGCAGGCGGCAGTGAGAATCCTTGAAGTATCACCGGCGCTGATGCCGGCGCCAACTGACGTCATCGAGGAACTGGTTAAAGGTTTTTCTGATAAAACCTTAATCTATGACGTTCTGGCCAGCTTCAGAAGACTGGCGATTGGCCTGGGCGCTGCCATCATTATCGGCGTCGGGCTGGGCATTCTTTTAGCAAAAAATAAAACCGCCGATGAAACCTTGGGAACAATGGTGCTGGCGTTACAGAGTGTACCCAGTATCGTATGGCTGCCGATAGCTATTATGTGGTTTGGACTTAATGAAAAGGCGGTTACTTTTATAGTCATCCTGGGGGCAACCCTCGTGATCACCATCAATATGCGAATGGGGATCAAGAACGTTTCGCCGTTGTACATCAGGGCAGCACAAACGATGGGTTCTAAGGGGATTGACTTATTTGTGAAGGTTATTTTTCCGGCATCGATTCCATATGCTGTGACGGGAATCCGCCTGGGCTGGGCCTTTGCGTGGCGGGCACTGATGGCCGGGGAGATTCTAAGCACCGGTCCGGGGCTTGGTTATACGCTAAAGTATGCCTCCGATTTCGGAAACATGAAGATGGTTATTGGGATTATGATCATCATCGGAGTCATTGGAACCATTGTGGATATTCTTTTCTTCCAAAGGGTGGAGCGAAATGTTCTGCGCCGCTGGGGATTGGAAACAAATAATTAATTTTTTTAAAAGAGGAGAAAAAAAGATGAAGAAACAGGCTACAATTATTAGTTTCATATTCTTATTGGTAGTGGGGGCATTGGCAGGCTGCGGAACCGACAAAGCAAGTTCAGGCTCTGGCACTGAAAAGGCAACTGAAAAAGTGGTAATCGGCTATTTCCCGAACATTGATCACGCCCCAGCGATGGTCGCTCGTGAAAAAGGGCTTTATGAAAAAGCTTTAGGCAAAGATGTTAAAGTGGAATACAAAACATTCCCTGATGGCGGCGCGTTTATGACAGCGTTAAAAACGGGTGACATTGATGCCGGGTTGGTTGGACCTGGTCCTGTTATGAACAACTTTACCAATGGTGCTGATGTCAAGATTATTGCCGGCGCGTCTTCTGGTGGTACGGCGATTGTCGCGAGCAAAAAAAGCGGTGTGAATTCTATTGAAGATTTCAACGGAAAAACTTTCATTACACCAGGTGTCGGCTGCACACATGACGTTCAAATGGAAACATTTTTACAGGATTACGGTGTAACTTCTGCTCGTATTGGCGGCACCTTGAAGCACGTAACCGGCAACCCGGCGCAATATGGAAACATGTTTGAAACTGGCAAGGTGGATTTGGCTGCTGTTCCAGAGCCATGGGCATCTCAGTTAGTGAAGGATGTCGGCGCGAAGATTATCGTCGACAGCTCCAAGATCTCTTTTGGAAAAACATTGCCAAATACTATTCTGGTTTCAAGCGGCAAGAAAATTAAAGCGGACAAAGCAATTATTGAAAAAATCGTGAAAGCTCAGGAAGAAGCCATAGCGTTTATCGAGAAAAATCCTGAAGAGGCCAAGGAAATCACCATCAAGAGCATCAAGGATATTACGAAGCAAGAGCTTGATAAAGATGTCATCGACACTGCTTGGAAAAATATCCGTTTCACCACAGAAGTAAATAAAGATGTCATTCAAGAGTTTGCCAACTCTTCAGTTGAATTGAAATTCTTGAAAGAGCAGCCTGATTTTGCGGCGTTAATCGATTCTTCTTTTATCAACTAAATTAATAGATGGTGCTGGGCGAGTTGGCTCGGCACTTTTTTCATAAGGTGGGGTGGTTTAATGAAAAAAATTTTGTGGTTGCTGCTTTGTGTCGCAGTTCTAACGGCTTGTTCTGAAAAAAAGGAAGAGGTTGTCTTTCCGCTTGAGATGAAGGTGGAGAAGTTTGCGGGAGTTAACCAAGATGGAGTGCCCATTACTTTATCCAATTTGAAAGGGAAGGTTTGGGTAGCGGATTTTGTGTTTACTCATTGCGATACGGTTTGTTCGCCGATGACCGCGAATATGGTTCAGCTGCAGGAACGGTTGGCAGACGAAGGGGTTAAGGCACAGCTGGTATCGTTCAGCATTGATCCGGTACAAGATCAACCAGACGTATTGAAAGATTACGCTAGCATGTTTCAGGCTGATTTTTCAAACTGGGATTTAATCACAGGGTATGATCAGGAATTTATCGAAAGCTTCGCCAATAGGTCATTCATGGCCCCAGCAGCAAAACTTGAGGGCTCTAATCAATATGTTCACAGTACTTCATTCTATTTGGTCAATCAGGAAGGGGTTGTGGTCCAAAAGTATGAAGGGGCCGCTGAGCAGCCTTTCGACCAGATCATCAAGGATATTAAGTCTCTTCAGTAAATTTGTTAAGGGTAACCGATTAAACGGTTACCCTTAACATGTTATTTTCTAGCTTCTCGAGCTGCTTTCTTTCTTGCCTTCTTGGTTAAATTGGTTTCCGAACCGAATTCGGTGTCAGCTTTGCTGCTTCCCGTATGGGGCTGGTTTCGATTGTCATTGCGGTTTGTCATGCTCATTCGCCTCCTCAAATTTTTTTGATTTGCTACTTAATACATGCAAAAAGCCGCCAATTCTAGAACACCCTCATTCAACGTTTCGGGAGCATCTTCCAGCAGCTATTAATAGGATGTGTTAAATATGGGTTATTATTCCTAAGTGAATACCTTAACGCTTCATGGCCCCATGCAGGGACAAGAAGCTTTTCCAGTAATTGTTAAAATATGTTAAACTACCTATGTAATTTATTTATTTTGAAAAAAGGACGAGGAGGTAAGCATTATGGGCAACGATCGCAAATTGGCATTATTTATTGCTTCAAGTCTGGATGGATATATCGCAACAAAGGACGAGTCTCTAGAATGGCTTTTTCGTGTTGAAGGCGAAGGGGACAATGGCTATTTAGAGTTTTATGATACGATAGATACGGTTGTAATGGGAAGAAGGACATACGATTGGATCATGAACCAAGAAGAAAATAGACAGGAATTTCCTTATAAAAACAAAGACTGCTATGTGTTCACAAGGTCGTCTATTGAAGATACTGAAGATGTGAAATTTGTTAATGGTGATGTAACCAAGTTTGTAAAGGAAATAAAAAGGAAAGATGGCAAGAACATTTGGATAGTGGGCGGGGGAGAATTGTTACAACATTTTTTGCAAGAAAAATTGGTGGACGAAATCATCATAACAATAGCTCCAACTATACTCGGAAGCGGGATTCCAATGTTTCGGGCAGGGGACTATCAATTAGATCTTATATTAAAAAGAATGAGGAGCTTCAATCAGTTTGCAGAGCTGCATTATGAAGTGAAGAACTAAAGCAATACCGTAAACGAACCCCGTTCCATTCTTGGAACGGGGTATTTATTCGGATGCTTATTTAAGAATCTCCCTAAAGTCCTTCCCTTTTTGTACATAATGGGTGCTCGACATTTGCAGCATTTGTAGGTCTTTTTCCGTTAGTTCGCGGACGACTTTCCCAGGAGAACCAAGCACCAGCGAGCGCGGCGGGATTTTAATTCCTCCGGCCAGCAGCGTATTGGCACCGATAATGCATTCCTCGCCGACCTCCACGTTATCAAGCAGGGTGGAGCCCATGCCGACAATCGAGCGATTGCCGATTTTACAGCCGTGGAGAATCACGTTGTGGCCAACCGTGACATCGTCGCCAATGATGACTGGAAATCCCTCATATAAGTGAATAGTAGAGTTATCCTGAATACTGCATCTTTCGCCGACAATGATTGGGCCGTCATCTGCCCGAAGCACGGCGTTAAACCATACCGTCGAGTCTTTTCCGATTTGAACATCGCCAATTAAATAGGCACCGGGCGCGACAAAGACAGAATCATGAATTTCAGGGGATTTACCATTATAGGGAATTTTCATACATTTTCCTCTAATACTGTCAGATAATTTATATTATTATAACATTTATAAGAGGAAGATAGTGTATTAGAGTATTGGATTTTGCTATTATTGAAAAAAGGGAGGCAAAATAGAATGGCGAGAACAATTTTTACAAATGGAAAAATCTATACGTTTGATGCAGACCATCCGCTGGTTGAGGCGGTTGTGGTTGAGAATGGAAAAATCGTAGAAACAGGAAACCACAAGGATATGTTGCTGCAATGGGGGAGAGACGGTTCTAAAATCATTGATCTGGCTGGGAAAATGGTGACACCGGGACTAATTGATAGCCATTTGCACCTATCCGGGGTTGCCTTCAATTTCTTAGAATTGGATTTGATAGGGGTAAGTTCCAAGGGAGAAATGCTTGAAAAAATAAGGGGAAAAGCAGAGACCCTGGCACCGGGGACATGGCTGGTCGGCATGGGCTGGAATGAAAACCTGTTCACGGATGGAACCATTCCAACGATAGAAGAGTTGGATCACGTTGCCCCGCACTGCCCGGTATATTTGAAACGGGTTTGCCATCATGCGTTTTTGGTCAATTCAAAGGCGTTGGAGATTAGTCAATACCACCCTTCAATTGAAGTACCTGCGGGCGGAACGGTTGTGCTTAACACGGATACCGGCAAACCAACGGGTCTATTGCTCGAATCAGCCTCAAAACTGATTTCAACGCACATCCAGGACAGAACCTATGAGGAACTAAAGCACGGGTTGAAGCAGGCGATGGAGTTTTCTGTGAAAAAAGGGTTAACGAGTGTACATAGTAATGATCCAGCATGGCTGGGTGGTCTTGAGCAAACATACAGAATGTACGATGAACTGATCAATCAGGAAGGCCAAGGTTTGCGCTGTAATTTGCTTATTGATTATACATTTTTAAAAAATTTGAAGGAAATCGGCATGTACACCGGATACGGAAATGACCGGCTGCAAATTGGGGCGATTAAGGTTTTCGCTGACGGGGCATTCGGCAGAAGGACGGCACTTCTGTCAGAGCCATATTCGGACGCACCACGGCAATTTGGCGATGCGATGCTAGATCAGGAGAAATTATATGAGATTGTCAAACGAGCACGCGAACATTCCATGCCGATTGCGGTTCATACAATTGGCGATCAAGCGTTGGAGAATGTCTTAGATGTGTTGGATCAGTTCCCGTCAGTGGCGTACCGAGACCGTTTGATTCATGTTTCCTTGGTTCGGGAGGATCTGATTAAGCGGCTCCAGGATCCAAGCAGAGTTGCCGATATCCAGCCGCGATTTGTTGTCGGCGATTATCCGTGGATATTGGACAGGCTTGGGTCTGAGCGGGAATCCCACTTATACGCATGGAAAAAGATGCTCCATGCCGGCGTGTTGTGTGCCGGCGGTTCAGACGCACCTGTTGAACCGGTCGACCCATTGCTCGGCCTGCATGCGGCCGTCACTCGCAGGGCTCCTGGCGACAATCATGAGGGCTGGAATGCGAAGGAAAAGCTGTCGATGCTTGAGGCATTAAAGCTATTTACCGTTGGCGGTGCCTATGCCACGAACGAAGAACACCTAAAGGGCACGCTGACACCAGGCAAATTCGCCGACATGACTGTTTACTCAGAAAACCTGCTCGAAATGGACGACCCGGATGGGCTGCTTAACACAGATATCGAAATGACCATTATCAACGGAGAACTACAATATACAAAGTGAGAATAGTGCTATGGGTGTCAGGCACCAATAGCTGACAATTCACTGTGGTAATGGTGCTATGGGTATCAGGCACCAATAGCTAATAAACCACAGTGAAAATGGTGGAATTGCCCCCACCTGACATCCTTAAAATGGCAGGAATGCAAAAAGGTGTAATGAAAGCGCTTTATTAATTGTCTAAATATATAAAATAGTCAAAAAATATTGACACGGTGTTTTTTCGGTGGTAACCTTATAAAAAATTGATGTGAAATCGATGACGAGAAGAGTAGGTTTAGTTCCTTGTCCGTAGAGAGTCGGCAGTTGGTGGGAGTCGATGACGGGGCTATTCTGAAGATCATCTCCGAGATGCAGGGCTGAACATTCCAAGTAAGCCATGCCGGAAAGTCCGCCGTTAAAATGGAACTCGTACATTCGAAGTGAATATGTACGTGAATCGAGAGCCGCAGCAGTCTGAGGATTTTTTTGCTGTGGAAGTAGGGTGGTAACGCGAGCAACTCGTCCCTATACCAATGGGGCGGGTTTTTTTATTTTTTTTAAAATGAATTGAAGATGTTTTAAAACACAGGAGGGACCAGTAGCATGAGTCAGCAAGTCGAGAAGAAAACGTTAAATGTGGAGGATATCATCATTGCCAGTCATACGATAAAAGATGTGATTTCACCGACTCCGCTGCAATATAACCATTTATTATCAGAGCGATATGGCGCTCATATTTACTTGAAGCGTGAGGACATGCAAAGTGTCCGTTCATTTAAAATACGAGGTGCCTATAACCGGATTAAACGGCTCAGCCCGGAGGAACTCGAGAATGGCATCATTTGTGCGAGCGCCGGAAACCACGCTCAGGGAGTGGCGTATTCCTGCCATTTATTAAAAATCAGCGGTAAAATTTTCATGCCAACTACGACCCCAAAACAAAAGGTGAACCAAGTCAAATTTTGGGGCAAGGAGGACGTTGAAATTGTTTTAATCGGCGATACCTTCGATGATGCCTCTGAACAGGCGATGAAATGCAGTATGGAGGAAAAGCGGACGTTTATCCATCCATTTGACGACTACGATGTCATTGCCGGACAAGGGACTGTCGGTGTCGAACTGCTAAATGATTGCCATGAAAAAATCGATTATCTGTTCGCTGCGATTGGCGGAGGCGGTTTGCTTGCCGGTGTCGGAACGTACCTTAAACACTATTCTCCCGAGACAAAATTAATTGGTGTGGAACCGCAGGGAGCGGCGGGTATGAAGGAATCGATTTTAAAAGGGGGAGTCACGACACTGGACCATATCGACCCATTTGTAGATGGTGCAGCAGTCAAAACAGTCGGGACCAATACGTTTAACATCATTAAGGACATTGTCGATGACATTCTCGTGATACCAGAAGGCAAGGTCTGCACGACGCTTCTTTCCCTGTATAATGAAAATGCGATTGTCGTTGAGCCGACGGGGGCACTTTCCATTGCCGCACTCGATACATATGCGGAGCAAATTAAAGGCAAAACGGTCGTTTGTATTGTCAGCGGCGGGAACAACGATATTGGCCGGATGCAGGAAATCAAGGAGCGCTCGAAGCTTTATGAAGGGCTGCAGCATTATTTTATCGTTCAATTCCCACAACGGCCCGGCGCCTTAAGAGAATTCCTGATGGAGGTCCTCGGCCCGAATGATGACATCAGCCATTTTGAATATACGAAAAAGAACAACCGTGAAACAGGCCCCGCCTTGGTGGGGATTGAGCTAAAGGACAAGGAAGATTACTCACCGTTGATTGAACGAATCAAGACTAAAGGTTTTGTATATCGTGAATTGAACAATGACAGCACTTTGTTTCAAATGCTTGTGTAAAGCGGAACCACATGGTTTCGCTTTTTTGTTTTTCGAGAATTTACAGTATAATAGTATAGATGTTATATTGAAAAAAATTATTGAAGTTATCGTTTCATGCTTTATAATAGAAAAGTGCAGAATCAAATAAGAAAGAGAGTGTTCTTATGGGTCGTAAATGGAACAATATTAAAGACAAGAAGGCAGCGAAGGACGCAAACACAAGCCGAATTTATGCAAAATTTGGCCGCGAGATTTATGTGGCGGCACGCAGAGGCGAGCCTGATCCGGATGCAAACCAGGGCTTAAAGTTTGTCCTTGAGCGCGCTAAAACATACAATGTGCCAAGACATATTATTGACAAGGCAATTGATAAGGCAAAAGGCGGTTCCGAAGAGAACTATGACGAACTTCGTTATGAAGGATTCGGTCCAAACGGTTCGATGATCATCGTTGATGCCTTGACAAACAACGTGAACCGCACAGCATCAGAAGTTCGCGCCGCGTTCGGCAAAAATGGCGGAAATATGGGTGTCAGCGGATCTGTTGCTTATATGTTTGATGCCACCGCTGTTATCGGTGTTGAAGGCAAAACAGAAGATGAGGTTCTGGAAATTTTGATGGAAGCGGATGTCGATGTCCGTGACGTAATTCCGGAAGACGACCAAGTCGTTGTTTATGCGGAGCCGGACCAATTCCATGCTGTTCAAGAAGCATTCAAAAACGCGGGCATAACGGAATTCACTGTTGCCGAGCTCACCATGCTTGCGCAAAATGAAATTACCCTTCCTGACGACGCAGTGGCCAAATTTGAAAAATTAATTGATGTACTGGAAGACCTTGAGGACGTCCAGCAGGTATACCATAACGTTAATTTAGGGGAATAAGATAAGAAAGCAGACCTTTTTGGGAGGTCTGCCTTTTATTTTTTTACTGAAGATAAGATAAAAACCGTGGCAATAATCGCCAGAGAGCCGATCCATTCGGCAGCCCCAAATGAGACTCGGAGCCATACCACAGCGAGAAATGCCGCAGAAAACGGCTCGACGCAGGCGAGCAGGCTGGCTTCCGAGGCCCGAATATATTTCAGACTTTCCATGTAACAGAAAAAGGCAATTAGTGTACCAAAAATAACAACAAAAACGACTGCTATAAATGCTGGAAACGACCATGATCCTTGGAACACCCAAGGCGGGCTGATAAAACTAAAACCGATTCCGCCAATCATCATGCCCCAGCCGACCGTAATAAGGGAACCCCATTTTGTCAGGAGCCGGCCTGGATAAAGGGTATAAAATGCAAGAGCGAACGCTGATAGAATCCCCCAAACAAAGGCTGGTACCGAGATGGACAAGGAATCTACATTACCTCTGGTTACTAGCAAAAACGTTCCGCCCAGGGCAAAGATGATCGCGATCGTTTCGTGCCGGGCCGGCGACGACTTTGCATTTAGACAAAGATAAGCAGCAATGATCACAGGCGCCAGGTATTGCAGCACCGTTGCAGTGGCCGCGTTTCCGTGCTGAATTGCGGCAAAATAAGTATATTGAACCCCAAGCATTCCGATGATCCCAAAGATCACCAGCCGCAGGACGTCCTGTTTATTTTTCCAAACGCTCCAGATATTTTGTTTTCCGGCCGTGTGGGCAAACAGCAATAAGCCAGCCCCGGAAAACAGCAGCCTGATGACCACCAGCCAGCTGGCGCTAAAGCCTTGCTGATGGAACAGGTATTGCGCCACTGTTCCGGAAACACCCCAAGATGTTGCGGCAATCAGGACAAGAATAATTCCTTTTGTCCGTGGATAGGACATCGTGGCGCCGTGCGTAGTCATGTATGTATCCCCCCAATGAATCTGTGAAACTTTTTAAAAATTTTATCCCTGTAGTTCCTTTATGCTTTTTCCGGATGTATAAGCATGCCCGGTTTTAAATTTTCCCACTGTATTAAACCCATACCTGGCATATACCTTTTCAACCCGTTCATTTATAGGGAATACCCATAAATGGTCAATTCCGCGATTTTGTACTTCTTTTTGAATAAAATAAATCAACTCGCCAATCAGGCCTTTTCCGCGGTATTCCGCCAGCGTGGCCACGCTTTCCATCCGGGCTAGGTCATTGTGCTCGAAAATGCACGCTGTTGAACAGGCGACGCCATTGTAACGGAGCAGATAATGTGTGTAGGCAGGGTGCTTGAACTCTTCCGGAAACGCTTTTTCACGGACTTCACGGCCACCGATTTCTTTAATGTTGCACTCGATCTCCAGTGCCTCATGGAAATTTTCCTCGGTGACGATCTCAATTGCAATCTGCTCGCCCGGTTGGTGGTCGGCGATTTGTTTGTTCCAGATTTGCACTGGACTAATTAACTCCTCATATTTAAACCCAGAATGATGTAATTCTTCAATCAGCATTGACTGGTTGTCAGTATCATAAATATAGAAGCGCGGTGCTAGGTTTTTATTTTTATAGAAGCTGACTACTTCTTCGATGACATCTTTGGGGTCCGCCGGGACATCAAGGATGTGGGCATGATTGGCATCGTAATAGCTTGGCTGTGCCTCATTATAAAACAATTGTCCCCAGTTCGTATCAATCCGGTTCGTAAAGGTATCTAAATAGGCGATGTCGAGCTCTAATACCTTCTTAAGTAATTCCTTCAATATAAGTTCCCCCAATAAAAGCAAAATTCACATTAATTAAACCATAATTTGTTGTATTCGTGCCATTTAAAAAGCTGATATTCCAATGAAAGTTTATATGCATCATTTAATTATCATATTGCTAGCAGAATGATAAGTTCTGTTAGCACTAGGGAAATGCATCTTATGGTGTCAGGCACCAGGAGATGTGCGCTTTAATCGTTAAAAGAACTAAAGCGTTTTGGTTGTTTAATTGTGGGAATATTGGTACTATACTCTTTAAAGTCGAAAAAGCAAGGATGGGAAGAGATGTCAATTGAAAGTGTTAGAGAGCATTTTAAACAGTGGGATCGGGAACAGGATATCATGGAGTTTGAGGTTTCGAGTGCAACGGTTGAACTAGCAGCCGCCGCAATTGGTGTCGAACCAGCCCGAATAGCCAAAACTTTGTCCTTCAGGGGCGAAGGAGAAACTGCGATATTGGTAGTAGCTGCCGGCGACGCCAAAATTGATAACAAGAAGTTCCGGCACACCTTTGGAATGAAAGCACGGATGCTGACAGCTGATGAGGTGCTCGAGCAAACCGGACATGCCATTGGCGGGGTTTGCCCGTTTGGGTTGAAAAACAAACTGGACGTATATTTAGATGTGTCGATGAAGCGGTTTGAGACGCTATTCCCGGCATGTGGAAGCACCAACTCTGCGATTGAATTAACATGTGAGGAAATTGCCCTTTATTCCTTTGCAAAGGACTGGGTCGATGTTTGTAAGGGGTGGGCAGATGAAGAAGAACTGAAGGAAAACGCAGGGTGATGCGCAACCCGATACATATTAAAAGCAATCGTCGAATACTGGCGGTTGCTTTTTGTTTTGTCAGTCTTAAGTTGTAGCCAATCTCATCCCTATTCTCGATTTCATCTCATCGGAGTCTTCCTATAATAAAGGTAAATAGAGGAAATTCTTAAGGAGGGGTTCGTGATGACCTTAAATATACTGTTTTTTACGATTGAAATCAGGAAAAGGGAAAAAAGTTTGGCGTCTGCACTTCATGATGAGCAAGTTGAAAAACTTTATGAGGAAAACAAGGACCGGCAAATTTCTGTGCATCATTTTTTATAAGAGTTAAAAGAAAAAGCAGGAAGAGATTGAACTGAACCCCTATTGTTAGACACGTATCTAACAGTTGGAGGTGCAGTTCAGATTTCCTGCTTTTTGATCAATGTCATGAGAATCTTTTTAGAAAAACATAGCTAACCTTATCGTAGTTCATTTTCTCTTGATAAAACCGATGAGCATCCACCCGCTGCAATCCCGAGGAAAGGGAAATTAACTCATACCCGTTCTCCTTCCCCCAAGCTTCGACGAAGGCCAGCAGGGCAGCGCCATACCCATTCGAGCGATTTTCGGCATCTGTCACCAAATCGCAAACCCAGACGTGTCGGCCGTTGTATAGGTTAATCGCCGGTTGATAGCCAATTACAGCCCGAACCTGATTACCTTCATAGAGAGCAGCCAGTTGATAGTCTTCTTTTTCGACCGCTTCCTCCACCAATTCTAGAAAACTTTCTTCATCGAGGTGGGTCCGCAGTTGTTTCATGACCGGGAAAGCCTCCAGCCACTCTTGTTTCGTTTTTAATTGTTTAATCATTTTCAATACCTCCTTTACCACTATTTAAGCAGGAAGCTGGTATAATCAAAAGCATCAGATTAAGAGTTTTTAATGGTACCAGAAGGAGGGAGCCAGCATGTTCGAAATTACGCCAATTTTTAAAAATGAAACTGGAATGCCTTTGTATTTGCAGCTTGTACAATACATAAAAGAAGAGATTCTTTACGGGAGAATCCATCCCAAGGAAAAATTGCCTTCCAAGCGAAAATTGTCTAAACATCTAGGGATAAGCCTCAATACGATACAGGCGGCCTATGATCAGCTGGCGGCAGAGGGCTATGTCGAAAGTAAACCGCGTTTAGGATGGTTCGTGGCGGAGATTGATGAGGACTTGTTGCCAAAGCAGGCGGTGCCCTCTGAAAAAACCGGAAGTGAACGGGAACCGTCTTCAGTCCGAATTGATTTTAATACCGGAAAAGTGGACTTGGAGCATTTTCCTTATTCTGTTTGGCGGAAGCTGACGGTACAGTCACTCTATCAGGATCAAGGGGAGATTTTTAATACTGGTCATCCACAAGGCGAGGGGCAACTGCGTCATGAAATTGCCCAGTACCTTTTTCAGTCACGAGGGGTAAGATGTACGGCCGACCAAATCGTGGTCGGGGCGGGAACCCAGGTGTTGATGGGGCTGTTATGTTTGATTTTAGGAAAGGAACGTGTCTTTGCTGTCGAGAATCCCGGGTACCACCGAACGCGCATCGTGTTGCAGGATTTCGGGGCGATGACCATCCCTGTTTCAATGGATGAAGAGGGGGTGGATGTGAGTCTTCTAAAGCAGACGAATGCAAATGTGGCCTATGTGACGCCGTCACACCAGTTCCCGTACGGCATGGTTATGCCTGTCTCCCGGAGGATGGAGCTGTTAAAATGGGCCGAAGAAATCGGGGGCTTCATTATTGAGGATGATTATGACGGGGAATACCGCTATAAGGGGCGGCCGATTCCATCGCTTCAGGGCCTTGATACGAGTGGCAGGGTTGTTTATTTGGGGACTTTTTCAAAAGCCTTGATTCCGTCGATTCGCATTAGCTTTATGGTTTTGCCACCAAAACTGTTAGACAGGTATCTTGGGCATTTTACAGTGTATAAACAAACGGTTTCCCGGCTGCACCAGGACACTTTGTTTCGTTTTATGAAAGAGGGGTACTGGCAAAGCCATTTAAATAAAATGCGGACACTTTATCGAAGAAAGCAGGCGAGTTTGCTCACGGCCATTCGCCTCTATATGGGCGAACATGTTGGGGTAATTGGGGAGAAATCCGGTTTACATATTGTTTTGGACGTTCGGGGCGGCATGACGGAGGCGGAACTTGTGGAATCGGCGCTGTCAGTTGGGGTCAAGGTGTATCCGTTGTCGGTGTATTTTGATGGGCCTCGTGTTGGGGGAGATGCAATGGTGGTACTTGGTTTTGGCGGGTTAACAGAAGCAGAGATTAATGAGGGGATCCGGCTTTTGGCTGAGACGTGGGGGATTTCACAATAGGGTTGGTGACACTTTTGGTTTTTATAGATTCGAAAATGTTGTCAATGGCAGATGGTGACGACATTTTCGGTAGAATTAGAAGGGAAAGTGTTGCCAATAAGTGGTATAGACGACATTTTTGGAAGGTTTAGAGAGGAAACTGTCGCCAATAAAGGGTATAGACGACACTTTTAAGAAATTCAGAAGTGAAACTGTCGCCAATTGCCCCTATTGACGACAGTTATTAACATTCATGACCTAAAATTGTTGTTAATCTGGAAATTACTGTAAGATACAAATCGAAAAACGCCTGGAAAAACCCCCTGGCGGATTATTACTGTTGCTATCCCAACTTACTCATAACAAATTCACCAATTTCGTCAATCGACTTCTGTCCTTCAGGGATATTAAACGTTTGGAACACATGCCACATATCTTCCCAGATTTTGAGGCTGGCTTCTACACCAGCGGCACGTGAGCGGTCAACCAAGCGGACGGAATCGTCCAACAGGATTTCGTCATTGCCGACATGAACAAGCATTGGCGGCAGGCCTGATAAATCAGCGTAGATTGGCGACACATGCGGGTAACAAGGATCCAAGTCGCGAATGTATAAAACTGGTGTCGCCCGGGAGGCTTCCGGCTTCAACCAAGGGTCGGCATCTTTTCGCGTTTCCATTGATTCACCGGTTCCAGCCAAATCGGTCCAAGGCGATAAAAGAACCGCCAGGGCCGGCAATTGGTCGCCAGCTTCTTTTAAGGACAAAAGGGTCGATAACGCCAAACCACCACCCGCTGAATCACCGCCAATGACAATATTCTTAGGAGAAACGCCGGAGTTAACTAACCAACGGTACGCTATAAGTGCGTCCTCAACCGCTGACGGATAAGGGTTCTCGGGCGCAAGCCGGTATTCTGGTAAGAGAACGCGTGTAGCTGTCGAACGTGATAGTTTGGAAGCCAGGAATCTATGGGTGTTGCAGCTTCCCATTATGTATGCACCGCCGTGCAAATAGAGAAAGACGCGGTCTTCCTTGGCATTTGGTGCTGTTAGCCACTCGGCCGGAATACCTTCAACCGTTACTTTTTCTACTTTTACATCAGGTGCAACCGGTGTGAACGCGGATAGTGCTTCTAGCCCTTGTCTGGCGGCCTCAAGATTGAATTCCTGCGTTTGGTTTGTTACTGAGGCTTTTAACATTTGCTTTACCATGATACTTTCTTGACTTGGCATGTTCCGAACCTCCTTTAATTTGGCAATACGCATAAGTACTTCTACAGAGTCCTTGTGATTTCCTCTTTTTAAAAAAAGACTCTATTACCTAAGGGTTTCAGGTCTCCCTGATCAAGGTGGAATTAAAATGTATATAAAGTTTCTTAAGAGAGAAGGTCTACGTGCCCGATTTGGCTGGAAAAAGTGAGAACAGGTCATGTATAGGCCTTCTACGTGCCCTATTCGGCTGAAAAAAGTGGGAACTGGTCACGTAGACGTGTTCTACGTGACCGATTTGGTTGGAAAAAGTGGAAACTGGTCACGTAGATGTGTTCTACGTGCCCTATTCGGCTGGAAAAAGTGGGAACTGGTCACGTAGAAGTGTTCTACGTGCCCGATTTGGTTGGAAAAAGTGGAAACTGGTCACGTACAGGTGTTCTACGTGCCCGATTTGGTTGGAAAAAGTGGAAACTGGTCACGTACAGGTGTTCTACGTGCCCGATTTGGTTGGAAAAAGTGGAAACTGGTCACGTAAAGGCGTTCTACGTGCCCGATTTGTTGGAAAAAGGGAGCAACCGGTCACGTAGCCTACTTCTACGTGACCGTAAAAGGAAAAAGTGGAAACCGGTCATGTAGCGGCCTCCACTTTGCATGCTCCAATAAAAGTTTTATAAATCAAGCTGCCTCCACCTAAATAAAACATTTACCTCGGCGTCAATGGCTTCACCGAAATGGCAGGGGAGAGGGTGGTCACGATACAGCCCTCCAACTGCTCTGGCCCCAGCAATTTCAGATCAAGAGCAGCCTTGATTTTTGTATCATCCGGTTTTTTCACGACCTGAATCAAGTCGTTCAGCTGCAACTCTTCCAATCTTTTGACCGTTTCCGCCTCGTTGTACCGCTCGGTTTTCCGGACCTGGCGCTGCAGCTTGTAGCCGCTAATGGTAATTTCCCCTTTACGGTCCGTCCCTACCAGGTTATTAAAATATGTTTGAAAAACTTCCTTTAATTCATTCATCTCAAGCTCAATTTCTTTTTTCTTCTTGTTCAGTTCGTAATACTTGACCAACATCTCTCCTGTTATCAAGGATTCATTACTTTTTAGCAACATCCTCGCCTCCCTACGAACGTATATTCTATTTTATGAGATTTTCCAAAAAATAGTACCTGCTCAAACTGATTTATTTTTTGACAAAATTTTTCTATATATTTAAAAAATGGTATGATAGAATAATTTTAGTTAGAAAATTCGAAATATTACTTAGGGGGGATTGGAATGAATGTACCTTTAGTACTGCCACAATTTTTGGACCGGGCCGTATCGTTGTATGGGGACAAGCAGGGCGTATACTGTGATGGACGCAGCTTTACTTACGCTGAGTTGAATGCTCGGGTGAACCAGCTTTCGCATGGTTTGAGAGATTTAGGTGTTGAAGCGGGCGACCGGGTTGCCTTCCTGGCACCCAATACTGTTGAGATGCTCGAAGGCTTCTACGGGGTGTTTCAACTTGGCGCGATTATGGTGCCGCTTAACATCCGGTTAAAGCCCGAGGATTATTTGTTCATTTTGAATCACAGCGAGTCCAAGGTACTCCTGGTTGATGGGGACCTTTATAATCTGATTAAGCCAATCAAAGCCGACCTCACCACAGTTGAGCATATTATTGTCCATTATAAAGACGCAGAAACAAATGAAACCGATTACGACCATTGGATCGCTCGTTATCCAGAGACAGCATTTGACCGTGCCGAGCTGGATGAGGATGACGTATGCAGCCTGCTTTATACGAGCGGCACCACTGGGAACCCAAAAGGTGTCATGCTGACACACCGCAACAATTATTTGCATGCGTTAAGTACGATGCACCATTTACGCGTCAGTGACCGTGATGTTTACCTGCATGTTCTGCCGATGTTCCATGTAAACGGCTGGGGTTCGCCGTTTTACTATACGGCGAACGGCGCAAAGCATGTTTGTTTGCGGAAAGCTTCGCCGGAGTCGATTTTTCAAGCCATTGTCGAACAGAAGGTAACGGTGCTCCATATGGCCCCGACCGTGTTGAATACGCTCCTGCAGTATTATGAAAAAAATCTCCCTGAAATTGAGCAGCAAGTGCGGGTTGTGATTGCAGGTTCGGCACCGCCGCCGGCATTTGTTACCCGGGTTGAAAAAGAGCTTGGCTGGGAGTTCGTTCAGGTTTACGGGATGACCGAATCCTCGCCATTAAGCCTTGTTTCAACCATCCGTTCGGAACTGGACATTCTCTCACCTGCAGAAAAAGCGCGGATTAAAGCAAAGGCAGGCTACCCGATGATTGGCGCTGATGTGAAGGTGATCAATGAGCACGGGGAAGAGGTCGCCCATGACGGCAAGGAAATCGGGGAGGTCGTGACGAGGAGCCACGGCGTTATGCTCGGCTATTGGAAAAATCCTGAAGCGACAATGGAGGCCATCCGCGATGGCTGGCTCCACACCGGTGATATGGGGACCGTTGATGCCAACGGGTATATCGACATTGTTGACCGGAAGAAGGATATTATCATTAGCGGCGGGGAAAACATTTCTTCCATTGAGGTTGAAGGGGCGCTGTATGAACACCCTGCCGTGTTGGAGGCTGCAGTAATTGCTGTGCCGCATGAGAAATGGGGAGAAACACCGCACGCCTATGTCGTTTTAAGGGAAGGCCAAAAGGTGAGCGAAGCCGACATCATTGCTTTTTCCCGTGAAAAGCTGGCCCATTTCAAGGCGGTAACGAGCGTTACGTTCGTGGACGAACTGCCAAAAACGGCGTCCGGAAAAATTCAAAAGGTCCATCTACGCGATGAATATTGGCGCGCCAAAGGCAATACGGGACGATTTGTAAACTAAAAAGTGCCGTCATGGGAAACCATGGCGGCTGTTTTGTGGAAAATTTTTCTTGTAGAATTTTATAGAAATCTCTACAATGAATCTAGTGAAAATTAAATGAGGGATGCATATGGGAGAAAGAAGATTTGATATTGATTGGCTACGTAATTTGGGAATTTTGTTATTGTTTCCATTTCATTCTGCAAGAGTATTTGATTACTGGGATCCGTTCTACGTAAAAAGTGCGGAACTGAGCTGGGGATTAAGCTGGTTTATTGCTGTTACTAGTTATTGGTTTATGCCGTTGCTGTTCTGGCTGGCTGGTTCGGCAAGCTGGTATGCACTGGAGCGGAGGTCGAACCGGCAATACATGAAAGACCGGGTCAATCGCTTGTTGATCCCGCTTATTGTAGGAGTTCTGTTTATCGTTCCGCCGCAGGGTTATTTTGCGCGATTAAATCATAACGGAGAGGGTGGAAACTACTTTTCTTTTTTAAAAACATTCTTTACGGATTTCAGTGATTTGTCCGGTTATTTTGGCACCTTCACGCCTGCGCACCTTTGGTTCATCTTATACTTGTTTGTGTTGTCTCTGGCCGCATTGCCGATTTTTTCATTTTTTCGAAAAAGAAACTTCGAGAAATTTAACGAGGTTTGCAGCAGGCCATCCGTTTTTATTGCCCTTTTCCTTTTATTAGTAGTAACGGAAGCGCTGCCTGCACCAGGGGGACAGAACCCGTTTTTCTTCCTTGTCATTTTCATCATGGGCTTTATTACTTCTAGCCAGCCAAGCTATCAGAAAATGTTTAACCGGGTTCGTGGGATGGGGCTTGTTGTCCTGTTGGTGACGGTCCCGCTGTGGGTTTTCTTGTTGACAAAGGATTTTCAAGGAGCCGGTTTCCTTCTGGCCGTTTTAAAAACGTTTAATCTCTGGTTAACGCTCATTGTGCTTCTGGGCTATGGTAATAAATTTTTAAATTTCAAACATAAAGCCATTCCTTATATGAATGAGGCGGCCTTCCCGGTATATATCATTCATCAAAGTGTGCTGGTTGTGATGGGATATTTTATCTTAAAATTAAACCTTGGCAACATCCTGGCGTTTTTGATCATCATGGTGTTAACGTTCGTCATTTCGCTACTAATTTATGAATTTATCATTAAGCGACTTGCGATTTTACGCTGGGCATTCGGGGTGAAGGTGAAGCCGGCTGCAGTACAAAAACAAAATATTGAAGTGAACAGGGAAATAGGAAAGGAGCTATAACATTTGTTAATACCCATGAAAAAAGAAGTTTTCGAAAACATGGATGATTCAGCGCTTGGCGCGGCATGTTTCGACCCGTTTATCCCGTCCATTCGCGGAAAAGACATCAAGGTCAAAGAAGAACTGTATCAGAAGTTGACCACGGGGCAGAAAGCGCTGTTCATGTTTAAGGCCTTTTATAACCATGCAAATAAGTCGCTGGCGGAATTTTATTGGTGGAGCGTTTATTATTATGCCCAGCCTACATCCTGGTCGGGAATCAAAAATGGCCTGAAGTACTTCGGGGCGGAAGATTTTTACAGCTTGATTCAGCAAATAGAAAATGTGTTAGTGGCAAGGGAGTTTCCAACAAGTTTGGAGGAATTTGCGGTATCCTATAATGACATCGACAAAGACCCTGGGCTTGCAGCCGCCATTGAGCCGCTCCATAAACTTTTCATTGAAATTTCGCCAGCAACATTAAAGATCATTGGCGAAAAAATCAGATCCAATCCAAACGAATTTATCAAATTTGCAGAATAAAAAAAGGAGCCATTTGGCTCTTTTTTCGATCGGAAAGACAGGAATTGAACCTGCGACCCCTTGCACCGTTCCTAAAAATATAGACATTTATTGATATTACTATCTATATGTTCTAAATGAATTAGCATTTCCATTTAGCACGCAAAACGAACAGAGCTTTTTGCGAATCGCGTTAGGGAATCACACCCTAATTCTAGAATGGATACATCCGTCTGGGAGAGTTTTTCGACCCTTCCAAACTTCATCGTGTCCGTCACAGTGCCATTTTCTTTATTCAGTCGAATGAAGTCCACGCCACAGGATACCTATTCGATACTCTAGATTGGCTGTTAGCCACGCTATTTATTACATGTAACCCTTTAAAAAATGGAGTACGTGGTCCTATTCTTCCTTGCAGGTAAATAGGAAGCGTTGCTCCAATTTCAATTGTTTTCTTTCAAATATCCGCTTTTATTATTTCAATTTTATCATGGAAATGATAATATTTTTTCCAGTATCTCGTAAGTGTCTTCCAATTGGTGTAATTTGACTTTTGTTTATCGAATTTTTGAGGGAAAGACAGAACGGAATCATATTTTGGTTTTTCCGTTTTAAAATAATAGCCTCTTCTTGCAATCATAAAGGCAGCTGAGTCATGCGAACTTAGTCCGTACCGGGCCATAAATTTCAACTGCCCGATTTGGCTCGTATAGGCGGGATTTACCTTTCTAATTCGTACTCCCGCTTTTTTTCCTTTGGATGTGATTAATTGTTGAAAGGTGGAATAGGCAAAACCTGAAAGCATCCTTGCATATTTTGTACCCATTTCTCTTAAACTGGCTTTCTTTTTGGAAAAATCCAATTTCTCGATTACAACATCCTTTTGTATGGAAAGAGCATAGGCTAGAATTTCTTTTAAAGCATCGCTTAAAGAAACTTTTACCTGTTCTTTGCTCCGGTTGTACATAGGAACATCTACCGTCCAGCTTTTGATTGGGTTGCCAAATCGGTCAATTTCACATATAGACAAAAATCCTGCATTGAGGTCGATGCCAATTAACCCATTCAGATTGGATGTACTTATTTTTGGGGTTTCTCTTTCGACAGTTGCGTTCACATACCACCCTTTTTTCTGTTTTAATAAAACGATAGGTAATGGAGGAATAGTAATATTTTTGCGGTTTGCCGTTTCGGGTATAGCCCATATAGGGAACTTTTGCCTGATCAATGAATTCTTGACCATAAGGAAATTGCACTTCTGGAAACCTGACATATTTCCCATATTTCGAAATAAAATAATTGGCCACCCGAAGGTTTAAGACGTTTTGTAAATCATAGGTGGCCGATTGGTTCCCATACGTTTCATCTCTAGAACCCACCACAAGGAACTGGGAATTTCTTGACTTAAGCCATTCTTCCTTCCACTCCCCATGATTCTTATATTTATTTTCCTTTAAATTAAATTGCTGATGGAACAACTTCCTGGAACCAAAGCATATGCGAATTTTATGATTAAGCACATCTGATTTTAATTTTTCCAATTTGTGCTGTACATTTCGGAGCCTACGCTTTTTTTGGTGAAGACAAAACTTTATATTTTTGTGTTTTTTTCTTAGTTTCGAGAAAGCTGGGCTAGTTTGGGGAATTCTCAGTAGTTTTTGCAGAAGCTTATCTTTTTGAGTGGTCTTTTTGAAGATGAATTTTTGTAAATAGGCCATTTTAGATTCTAGTTCTTGAATGTCATACTTCCTTTTTTCTAGTATAGAAGAAACTTTCCCCTCCATTTGAATCCTCAGGGAGTTGAATTGTCTGGCGGTAAGGCCGAATTGTTTGGAAAATTTCTTTTTAAGGCAAGATGTTGATATCCTTTTTATATAGGATTGAACAAATAATTTCCGCTCTAGCATGCCAAAAAAACATGCATATTCAGAAAGGTACATGTCCGATGTCAAATTATGATCCAACGGGATATTAGAAAGATTCGTTTGATATGTTTGAATCATCACCTCAATCTCCTTTCTTTCCAAAAAAAATTTAAGGAAAAATAACAAAGCAAACAAATGTTCTTGTTTAATTGTATAATAAAGGTACCAATTTGTCTAGTAATAGGTACCTTTTTAGAAAGAAACTGCTAAAGCGACCTCAAAATGCATATTATTATTCAAATTCGTCGATTATTTATATGAAAATAAGTGAAGGATTTGATGGAATTGACTAAGCAAGAAGCTTATTCCCTGATGGTGTTAATTGAAAAGGTTTACCCGATGATTACATTTAGAAATGAAATCGTCGAGTATTGGTTCCAATACTGTGCAGAAATGGAATACGAGACTATGTATGATCGGATTTCGGCCTATATCCGGTGTAGTCCATATCCTCCAAGGTTAGAGGAAATCGTCGTTTATACCAACCAACTACAAAATGAATTGTCCTTTCCAGATCCATATATTTTAAAATAGCCAAATGACACTTGTATATTTCTCCCCCTTGCAAAACTAGACGGCGCCAAAATTGATGCAGATTTCAAAAATAGCCTTTGTTTTGAAAAATATGCCAAAATCTGCACCAGGATATTTATCCAAAGAAGACTAAGACCAAGTTGTAGACTATTTATAGTCACAAAATTAAGTAGAAAAGCAGACCGGAGTAATCCGTTTTTTGCATTTAGCGCAGGAATTGAAGGAGAAATGGAGAATTTTAATTAAGAATGCTTTTTTAGGAGGATGCAGCTTGAATGTAAAAAAAGCAACAATCCATGATTTAGAAGCCGTATCAGAACTTTTTGATTTATACCGGCAATTTTATGAACAGCCGAGCGATTTAGCAGCGGCGAGAGAGTTTTTGCAGGCAAGAATGATGAATAACGAATCTGTCATTTTTATGGCCTATGATGGGGAAGAGGCGGCGGGCTTCGTCCAGTTATATCCCTCGTTTTCATCGGTCAGTATGAAACGGTCATGGGTGTTAAACGACTTGTATGTAAAAAAACAAGCCCGCGGCAAAGGCGTTGGCGAGAAATTAATCGCGAAGGCGGCTGAAATGGCGGGAGAAACCGGGGCAAAGGGATTGTTCCTGGAGACTGCCAGCGACAATCTTCCGGCTCAGAGGCTTTATGAAAAAATAGGGTTTACAAAAGAAACGAATTATTTTTACTACTTGTCCGTATAAATGGGATGCTTTTTCAAGCATCCTTTTCCATTTCTGGATTTAGCTCTTTAATGGTTTCCTTATCACAAATGACAAATAACTGGGCATCGGTTGGTATCGGCTGATCGAGCTTTTGGTTGATATGGAGATCGCCACGGTCGGCTACCAGTGTGGCCCCTTTACCCAGTAAATCCATAAACGCATCCCGATATGTTTTCCATTCAGGCTGTTTTGGAATTTCGTACATTGTCTCCCGATGCTGCGTACTCATCAATTCTGAATAGATGTTGGTGACCCCATGGGAAAACAGCGACCTTACAGCCGCGTGAGAAATCATCTCCTGTGTTGGAATGAACTCATCAACCTTAACGTGCTTAAACAATTGAATATGTTCTTGGTTGATTACCTCAGCAGTAACGTGGATTTCTTTTTTTAATTTTTCTTCAAGGGTCGTAATGGCAGTAGCAATTAGCAGGGTTTTGCCATCGACGAGGAGCGGGTCTCGATTGGCGTAGTTATCCTGGGTGATTTGGTCTGCAAAAATAATCACCCCTTTTGCTTTCGCCAGGTTGGCGTTAAACAACGTTTCTTCTTCTGTGGCATTACCTCGCACATAATATAGACGCTCTTCCATCATCGGGGCTTTTTCCAAATCGTCGATGATGACGATATCCATTTTCTTGTCCGATTTAAAAATTTCCTTAATCGCCAATTTGGATTTCGCACTCCAGCCAATTAAGATGATATGGTCCTTACCCGTATATTTCATTTTTCCTCCAACTTTCATCCGGTCAATCAGATTGACGGATTTAATCATTTTTCCAATAGAAACACTAATCAGTGCGATCCCTGTAATGTACAGGAAGATGGTATAAATCTTTCCATGGTCCGTGACAGGGGTGTAATCCCCGAATCCGACTGTTGCCAGGGTGGTTAAAACCCAATAAATCGAGGTAATATACGATTGGAATGTCTTCGGTTCAAGCAAATAAATCCCGAGCGCGGCCAGTAATATATACAACAGCACGAACGGTACAAAAATTTTATCTCTAAGTTTAATCAAGTGATAGAGCAGCTTTTTTGCTTTCATCCCCAATGTCCATCATCCCTGTAATACGTCATTCATATTCATATATTTCCCAACCTTCGCTAAAAAAGTATGACTGCTGAAAAGTATGTTTTTTTTCCTTCAAGCATAAAAAGTTCTAAGAGTATTAGAAGGGAGTCTTTTAAATGAGGGAACGAAAAAAGCGGTATGTGTTATTGCTGGTAATTTTCGTATTAAGCGCTGCTGGTTTTTTCTTGATTCATGAGAGTACCATCAAGCCCTATCAGATGTCGGGTAATGGAAATTTTGGCATCCTGTTCATGATGCCGACCGTTCCTATTTACCTTATTTTCCTATTTCAATTTGGCAGGATCATGACCAATGTAGCTCTAAAATCCAAGATTTTATTAATATTGGCTGTAATCGTTTTTAGTATATTACTATTTCTAGAAATGGCTCTGGTTGAAAATTTGGTAGCTGAGCTTGGTGGCGGACCTGAAAATCCAGCTTCAAGAATTTATCGATTTGGTTGGTTTAATCAATACACCAATACCCTCTTTTTTAATTGGGTTACTTTCTGTATGGGAATGTGCATTTCAACGTTTATTTCATCTTGTGTGAATATAGCAGAAAAGCGTGATTGAGCTTAAATATTCTTTAATAGTGGCTGCCATTTACGATGTAAAGGAGTGGCTTACAGCCAATAATATGTAAGCAGGAGACCTTTTATATTTGGCTCCTTTTTCCATTATCTGATAAAATATGAAAAGAATTTATGTTTGCCAGGGGGAAATGAAAATGGGGGAGCCATCTACTTCAACTGAAACTGTCGTGCTGGATTTTTTTATTGAAAAATATAGAAGCTATTTTGAGGATTACTTTTTATCTGAGGAACAGGTGAAGTTTACCGCGCACCCATTGGATGCCCTGCTTGCCTGTGAAAAGGATCCAACCAGATTTCCGGTTGTTATTTTTTATAATGACCTGCCGGCTGGCTTTTTTGTTTTGCATGGCTGGGAGGGTGTGAAGGAATACTGGGATAATCGATCCGCGATTCTGTTGCGGGGATATTCTGTGAATACTGCTTTTCAGGGAAGGGGAATTGCCCAAAAATCCTTAGAATTGCTGCCAGCGTTTGTGAATAAGCATTTTCCGGATCGGGATGAAATTATTCTATCGGTCAATAATAGCAATCCTCTGGCACAGCATGTCTATAAAAAGTGCGGATTTATCGATAGAGGCGTTCGGACAATGGGGAGTAAAGGGGAGTTGTATATTTATCATATGCTTTTATAATATTTAGGGATTTTTTAAAAAGAAAGGAAACATCATGAATTTCTTGTTTGAGATCATTGTCGAATTTATAATTGAGGTTGTCATTCACGGAATCATCCGGTTTTTTGCAGGAATATTTAAGTTCTTCCGTAAAATGGTTCGGAAGGTTTCGAAGCTTTTCCGGTCAGGAATATAAACAACCCCCATCCACAGCGGAAAGGGGGTTTCGTTTTATTTTCCTAATAGATGATCCAGATGCTTTAAAATTGCGTCCCGGTTTCCGGAAATCTTTGCTTCTCTTTCTTGGTCTTTTGTTAATTTTTCCAAGGCTTTTGCCAGAACCTCTTGTTCGTCGGCCTGCGGGATGACAACGATCCCATCCGCATCGCCAACGATGATGTCGCCAGGGGAAATCGGCATTCCCCCGCAGGAAATCGGGATATTGATTTCGCCGACACCGGCTTTGCCGCTAGCCGCCACAGTGGTGCCTTTGCTAAATACAGGTAAATTCAACTCTTTGATTCCCACGATATCGCGAATAACACCATCGACCACCAAACCGCCAATTCCCATTGTCTGCATCATGCCCACGACAAAGTCACCGGCAATGGCCCGGTATTGGTCGCCCTTTGCATCGACTACCAAAATATCTCCCGGTTTGGCGTTGCGGATCGCTTTAAGAACAGCTAGGTTGTCTCCAACAGGAATTTTGACTGTGAAAGCCCGGCCGGCAAGCTTGTAATCTTCCTTAAGCGGTTTGATAGATGGGTCCAGGTTGTTAAGTCCATCCATTGCGTCCGAAATGCAGGTTGTCGGCAGTTTTTTAAACTCTTGCACAAGGTTGTCCATAAAAATACCCCTTCTTTGATCATTTTCCTTCATTATACTACTATTCTGAAAAGTTGGAAAAAAATAAAAGAGGGCGTCAACAACCAATGTCGACGCCCTCAAAATTCAGATGAAACTGCTTTTCCCTGTCCAGCTATCACTAATGTCCGCATCCGCAATATACGAGATGGGGATATAGATTGGGACAAAATCGCCGTTTTGTTCCCCATAGCCTTGGTTTCGTTTGTAGGACACGAATTGGTCAATGAACAAATTGGGGCCCATATTGAGAACGGAAGCATGGTCCAGAACATTCACCTTTATGTTACCGAGATTGACAACCATCGGTGCAAATAGCAAACAACTTACCTCCCTTGAACATGTTAAATAATGCTGTTCTTGCCGGTGGCGCTGTCTGAAACATCCGGGTCAATGACATATGAAATCGGGATGTTAATCGGAGAGAGATCACCGTTTTGTTCGCCAACGCCTTGATTCCGTTTGTAGGAGGTCAACTGATCAATAAATTGATTCGGTCCTAGGTTTATAATTGAACTATTATCTACCGTATTTACCTTAAACGCCAGGAAGTTAATTGCCATTGGCGCAATATTCAAATAAATACACTCCCTTTCTTTATTGAGGGCATATCGATGATTTCATCATCAAAAGTAATATGAACAGATTGGAATATGACCAAGCCGTCGGCCATTTGCTGGCCAAAACCTTGACTTTTCTTAGCTGCAACATTGACACCATGCATGAGATTGGTACCAACAGAAACCGCACTTTTATGGTCGGGGGTGCCCAGTCTAAACTCACCAATATTGACTTTTGTGGGGATGAACATAATCATATCTCCTATAAAACATGTATTTTTAAACTATATTCGCCTGACCCACCACTTATGTACCAAAAAAAGAAAAGTGGCCAGTTACCACTTTTTAGAAGGAAAAACTTATGGGTTAGTACATCCTATGCCGGAAGGTGGACGTGCATGTAGGCAACTTGTCCGGTTTCTGAAAAAAATTTTACGTCCATGTAAGCAACTTGTCCTGGTCTGAAAAATGGGCGTCAGCAGATCTCTTGGATCAGTTCAATCGAATTATTTTTCGGTGAATTAACCAAAGAAGATACTTGATAAGCTTCCATCAGATTATGATCAAGCGGGACAAGGAATCGCGCTAATTCCTTGGGGTCGTTGATCGCCGGGTTCAGCCATGTTTTTTCATCCTCTGGCTTTAAGATTACCGGCATCCGGTCGTGGATTTCCGTCATCAGTTCATTTGGTGTTGTCGTGATAACCGAGCAGGAAAATACCGATTTTCCCTCGGGCGATTTCCATTGCTCCCAAATTCCCGCCATGGCAAACAAGTCTTCATCCTTTAATTTAATTCGCATCGGTGTTTTCGTTTTATCATCATACCGCTTCCATTCGTAAAAGCTGTCGGCGATAATTAAGCAGCGCTTTTTTTGAAAAGCCTTGCGGAAGCTTGGTTTTTCGGCAATCGTTTCGGCACGGGCGTTGATCATTTTATAGCCAATGGAAGGGTCCTTGGCCCAAGGGGGAATCAAGCCCCATTTGAGAAAACCCATCCGGTTCGCTTTACCGTCGTTAATAATTGCCAATACAGACTGTGATGGGGCAATATTGTAACTGGGAGCATAGTTTTCTTCATCTAAAAAGGCTTGAATATCAAAACGGTCAAGAATTTGATCAATTGACGCGGTTAAGGTAAAACGGCCGCACATCGTGCATCACCTCGTAAAATGGTTATGTTCATTTTAGCAAAAAACAGGACAGGAGTGAAAAGGATGGCTTCAATCGATAAATTATTCAGGGAGCGAATCGGTTTCCCGGAGCATGAACGAATATCTTTTGAAAAATTGGATGAGGTATTAGAGAAGATCGCCTTTACGGTCCCTTTCGAAAATATTTGTGTGATGAACAAAAGCTTCAAAGACATTTCGAGAGAGAATGTTGCTGAGAAAATATTAACCCGTGGGGAAGGTGGGGTATGCTATGAACTAAATACGATCTTGTATTACTTTTTGCTCGAAAATGGTTTCGACGTGAAGATGGTCGGCGGGGTGGTCTTTAATAGCAAGACCCAGGACTGGAGCGAGACGGGAAGAACGCATGTTTTGAATCTGGTGAACCATGAAGGCATGCAATATTTGGTTGACTCCGGTTTCGGAGGGAACATTCCATTAAAGCCGGTGCAGCTAAACGGTCAGGAGGTTACTTCCAGCAATGGGGAGTTTCGCGTCAAGGAAGAGGAGACAAAGCATGGCGACTTTGTCATGGAGATGAAGTTGAAGCACCGCCATGACGATTGGGCAACCGGCTATGCGTTTGACTCCACAACACCGATCACAGACGTTGAATTGAATGAAATTCAAAAAATTATTGTCGAAAGCCCGGCGTCCGGCTTTAATAAGGGTTATCTCGCAACCCGGCTTACCAGCAACGGCAGTTTAGTGTTATCGGAAACCTCGTTTACAAAGCGGATTGACGACAGGGAAGTGAAGGAGCAAATTGACCGGGACCGATTCAAGGAGTTGGCGAAGGAGCATTTTGGGTTGAAAATGGGGGACTAGGGCTCTCGTTTCACGCGAAAATGAAAATTTGCTGTTCGCGGATATATTTCAATTACCGCGGATATATTGAATTTACCGCGGATATATCCAATTTATCGCGGATATCCGTACTTTTATCGCGGATATATTCGAAATGGTCGCGGATAAAATAAAGTTCATCTCTGAAAACCTATGAAAATCTCAATTTTTATAACAAAACGGCAGAAATCCGACCAAAGATCCAACAAAAAGGAGACCTCTTTGATAAATAGAGATCTCCTTCTTAGTGCGTCCGCCTCGCAAAGTCGACAAAACGGAATTTATCAGGGCGGTGCCGTGATTCCGTATATTGAAAAAGGCTGGCGTCATCCAAATAAACAAGGTTTTTGATGACGACGATGTTGTGGAATCCGTCGAGGTCGAGGAGGGCGCGGTCTTCCTCAGTTGGTTCTTCGACGACAATTTCCTTTTTGGCAAAGCTGATCGTCAGGTTCAGCTTGCCCTCAATGTACGCATAAATCGAATCGGCGCAAATTTCTTCGGTCAATTCGGGAACGAATTTCCTGACCAAGAAATCCCGGTCCAATATGATTTTTTCGCCGCCAATCTCCCGGGTGCGAATGACCTTCCAGACCTGGTCCTTGCCGGAGAGTTGCAGCTGTTGGCGGATATAGCTGTCGGGCTTTAATAACGAGAGTTCATTGACAATTGTTTTCGGTTTCTTGCCCATTTTTTGCGCCAGCTCTTTAAAGCTGGTCAGTCCGGAAACTGGAAAATCGAATTTGGATATGTCAATGACGATAGAGCCTTTGCCTCTAACCTTTTGGATATAACCGTTTTGCGCAAGCAAGTTAAGTGCCTTGCGGATTGTTTCCCTTGAGGTGCTGAATTGTTCGGTTAATTCATGTTCGGAGGGAAGCAGTGTTCCCGGTTGAATTCCTCCGCCTTTAATTTGCTGTACAAGATGGTTATAAATGGTTAGGTATTTGTTTGTCATGAGTATCACCGTTTTACCTCTTTAGATAATAGACAACCGACTCATATGGCCGCAGCTTGATTTCACGGCCGAGCGGGGCGGAGTCCTGATAATTAGAGAGTAACACTTCAGTCGTAAAATCAGCAAGAACGAGCTGCTCTGGCAGGAAAATGGCCGTCTCCTTGCCGTAAAAATTGTTCACCACCAGCAATTTTTCCGCCCCATGGTTCCTAACAAAAGCAAAAACCTCATCATCATTTTCCAACAGCTGCTCAAAATCGCCTTCGACAATCACTTCGTACTGCTTCCGCAACTGTATCAGCTTCTGATAGTGATAGAAGATCGAGTCGTGATCGTTTAACGAGTTTTCTGCATTTATTTCCTTGTAGTTCTGTGCAACATCAATCCATGGTGTTCCACTGGTAAATCCGGCATTGTGCGTAGCATTCCATTGAACCGGTGTTCGGGAATTATCCCGTGATTTTTGTTTTAAAATCTCCAGAACTTCCCGTTCGTCCATGCCTTTGTTTTTCAAAATCTGAAACATGTTCAAGGATTCCACATCACGGTATTGGTCAATCGAGTCAAACTTCGGATCGGTCATGCCAAATTCCTCCCCCTGGTAAACGTACGGGGTACCCTGCATCATATGGAGGGCAGTGGCCAGCATTTTTGCCGATTCCTTATGATAGAACCCGTCATCGCCAAATCGTGACACGGCACGGGGCTGGTCGTGGTTGCACCAGAACAGGGCATTCCAGCCGCCGCCTTTGTTCATTTCCACCTGCCAGTCGGAAAGTATCTTTTTCAAGGCATGGAAGTCGAAGTCGGCCTTTGTCCACTTGTCGCCGTTCAGGTAATCAACCTTTAGATGATGGAAGCTGAACACCATATTTAATTCTTTACGTTCCGGTTTCGTGTATTGGATGCAGTGGTCGATGGACGTGGACGACATTTCACCGACCGTAATTACATCATATTTTGAAAAAACTTGCTCGTTCATTTCATGTAAAAACTCGTGGATTCTTGGTCCATCGGTATAAAATTTGCGGCCATCGGTATCGTCTTCCGGGAACTGCTGATTTTTCGAAATCAGGTTGATGACGTCGAGACGGAAACCATCGACGCCTTTTTTCAGCCAAAAATGCATCATCTCGTATAAGGCTTTACGCACCTTTTCGTTTTCCCAGTTCAGGTCAGCTTGGGTGACATCAAAGAGATGGAGGTAATACTGGCCGGTCGTTTCGTCAAATTCCCAGGCCGAACCGCCAAATTTGGACTGCCAGTTATTCGGCGGTTGCCCGTCTTTGCCGTCCTTCCATATATAGAAATCGCGGTACGGGTTATCCTTTGACGATTTTGCCTGCTGAAACCATTCATGTTCCGTCGATGTATGGTTGATGACGATATCCATCATGATTTTCAAGCCGCGCTCGTGGGCTTCGGAAAGGAGCTGTTCAAAGTCTTCCATTGTTCCGTATTCTTCGTAAATCTTATAGTAATCGCTGATATCATAGCCATTGTCGCGCTGCGGCGATTGGTAGATAGGGGTGAGCCAGAGGACATCTACTCCTAATTTTTTTAAATAGTCCAGTTTTTCAATAATGCCTTGAAGATCGCCGGTTCCGTTTCCAGTTGTATCTTTAAAACTTTTTGGATAGATCTGATATACTGTGGCGTTTTTCCACCAAGCTGTTGACATTTGATACACCTTCCTCGTTCTTTAATATGGAAAAGGAGGGATGCATCTCCCTCCTTCCTGATTATTTTTTAAAGGCAAATTTCTTCATGCCTGTTTTGGCAAAAATGAAAGTTAAGATAAATGGTACGACGATGGCGACAACCATTGCGACTCCAAACATGCCCATATGCTTCGCCTGGATTGACAGGATGCCAGGGAGACCGCCGACACCTATGGAGTTGGCCATAACATCAGTTCCAACTGAGATGACTGCTGCCGTCATTGAACCAAGCATCGCAGCCAGGAATGGGAAGCCGTATTTCAGGTTAATACCAAACATCGCAGGCTCGGTCACCCCAAGATAACAAGAAATCGCCGCTGGAATTGATACTTGTTTTTCCTCTTCATTTTTACGGTTGATGTAAATCATAGCCAGAACGGCAGAGCCTTGAGCGATATTAGACAACGCAATCATTGGCCATAAATTTGTGCCCCCAAGTTCGCTCATCAACTGCAGGTCGATGGCATTGGTCATGTGGTGCAAACCAGTGATGACAAGTGGCGCATAAGCAAAACCAAAGATTGCAGCAAACAGCCAGCCAAATGCAGAAGTTAAGCTTGAATACACAACATCGGAAATCCATGAACCAATTGTCCAGCCGATAGGACCCAAAATAGTATGGGCAATCAAGACAGTCGGGATTAATGCGAAGAAGGGAACGACAATCATGGAAATCGCATTTGGCACAATTTTACGCAATTTATTTTCCAAGAATGCTAATAATAGTCCTGCAAAAATGGCTGGAATAACTTGAGCCTGGTAACCAATCATTTCAATTTGAGCGAAACCAAAATCCCAGACTGGAATTTCTTTGGCACCCGCCACACCGTAAGCATTGAGTAGCTGTGGTGATACAAGGGTGATACCAAGAACGATCCCAAGAATTTGTGATGCGCCCATTTTTTTGGCAACTGACCAGGTGATACCAACTGGAAGAAAGTGGAATACCGCTTCACCAATCAGCCAAAGGAACGCGTGAACACCGGCCCAAAACTGGGATACTTCGATAATCGTTTTTGTTCCGTCTTCCATTAATTTAATATCGCCAATGACGTTTCTGAAACCAAGAATTAAACCTCCGACTACAAGCGCCGGGATGAGCGGTGTGAAAATATCGGCAAGATGCCCCATCACACGCTGCAGCCAGTTCATGTTTTGCTTTGCCGCAACCTTGGCTTCATCTTTGGTTGTTCCTTCCACATCAGCATGTTTTGTGAATTCGTTGTAAAAACTTGCCACTTCGTTTCCGATAATGACTTGGAATTGCCCGGCTTGAGTAAAAGTGCCTTTTACCAGTTTAATGGACTCTATTTCTTTAATATCGGCATTGCCAGGATCTTTTAAGACAAAACGCATTCTCGTTGCACAATGGGTAACGGCTGCGATGTTGTCTTTTCCGCCAATGTGTTCCAGCAGTTCTTTTGCCGGTTCAGTGTACTTTGACATATTGTATCTCCCCCTATGTTCAGGTTTTGAAGACCTGATTTTCTCCTTTATTTTTCAAATCATTACATGCTTAATATACAGGTAGTGTTTGCGGTTTCATTTCATTCTATGTTTAACCTGTATATACAAGTTTTGATTACGGTTTCATTCTAACTTGTATATACAGGATTGTCAATCAGGAGATTTTAGATTTATTGTTTTAAGGCTAATATTATATTTGTGTGACATTTTTCACTTTATCACTTTAAAGTGTTGTGTGAAAATTACGAAAATGATAGAATGTAATTGTTTAAATTCTTCTGAGTTTAGACCTCCTAATTTGAGAGCTTAGCAGGAAGCTAATTTCTCGCTTGGGCCTTTGACTGTAGTCGAAGGTTCTTTTTTTGTTTACTTTTAATTGGTATAATTTTGGTTTAGGAAGTGATAAGGGGGGAAATGTGATGGGATGGGCTGAACAGTTGGTATGATTCGGTCGCATTTGCGCTAGTACCTTACGCGATGCCAATGGAAGAACGGCCAAAGGAAGTCATTTTGGACAAGGAAGTTTATTTTTAGAAGGAAGGTTGCTGTCAGTTGCAAGTCAGGATTGTTGACTCATGGGACGAGGAACTGTGGAAACAGGTTTCCCGCATTTACGAGCAGGCTTTTGCTGGAAAGGGTGCCAAGCCAGAGAAAATTCTCCGAAACATGTTTCGGAAAAAGCTTTGCTTTTTGCATGTCGGCTTTATTGAGGACGAGGTAGTCGCCATGGCGTTTACGGGTGAGTTGAAAGGAGTCGGCGCGCTGTTGATTGATTATCTGGCGGTGGAAGAAGGATTCCAACACCGGGGGATTGGCCTGCAAATGGTTGAAATGATAAAGGACTGGTGCCTATCGGATGGACGATTTAATAGCATTGTCATAGAAACCGAAGCCGATCCGACTCCCGACAATCTGGCGCGTATCCAATTTTGGAAAAACTGCGGTTTCACCATAACCGATTATGTCCATTATTATATTTGGGTCGCGGAAACGTACCGGGCAATGTTTGTAAAATTGGTGCCTGATTCTGTGCTTTCGGAAAATGGGGAGGAGGTATTTCGGTTTATTAACAAGTTTCATAAGGCTTCCTACCAGGGGGCTTAAAATTTAGTCAAATACATATATGATTTGGAGTGGTTTTTGATGCGAGGACAAATTACGCCTTACTTGATGTTCGATGGCAATGCCAAAGAGGCACTGGAATTTTATCGTGATGTGTTTGGCGGAGAAATTTCTAATTTGAAAACCTATGGGGAGGCAGATTATCCAACCCCGCCGGAAGCGAATGACCGGATTATCCATGCCCAGTTTAGAAAGGGCGATTTGTTGATCATGGTGTCGGATGCATTTCCAGGCAGCAAAGTCGTCGTCGGAAATAATATCTCTTTAACTCTGGACTTTGAAAGTGAAGAGGAGATTCAAACCATCTATGATGCCCTTCGGGAAAAAGGATCCGTCCACATGGAATTGCAGGATACCTTTTGGGGAGCCAAATATGGTAAGGTCAAGGATGCCTTTGGCATGATTTGGGATTTGAATTATCAGAAATAATACCGGAAACTGGTTATGTAATCCGTATACTTGGAAAACAACCGTTACTGGTAACGTAGAGAGGTTCTACGTTACCAGTAATCAGAAAAACTACTGTTAAAGGTAACGTAGAGAGGTTCTACATGCCCGCCATCTTCAAAAGTAACATAGGAGGACACAAATAGCCTCCGCTCGACAAACCCCGTTAGTCTAAAAACCTATTTTTCCATTCCGGCAATGGAAGCATACAGCTTTCTTTTTTGCCGAACCACTTATATCGATTATTAGCGATCATCCTATATACGACATCACGAATAGGGCGGGGGATGATGAGGAAGGCAGCGAACAGTTTCCATGCTCCTGTCAGCCCCTTGCACACTTTTAACGCCGCCGTTGACTCAAGATAAACCTTCTCGTTTTCTATTAAAACAAAGCTGTTAATATCCGGATTTAACCCGAATTTATGAATCAGCTTTTGGCCAACCTCACCCTGCAAGGAAGCAAACCCAAACTGGCCTTTACGATCCCTTTTTAAAATAAATTGCACACTGCTGTTGCATAGGTTACAAACACCGTCAAATAAGATAATTCGTTCCATTTCCTCCACCTGCCTAACATTTCCACTATTTATGTATGGGTTAAGATTACCATAAATATCAAAATAACCCCACTTTTTCAAAATTTGATTGCAGGAAATAAGAAAGAGAAACCTCTATCGGAATTGATATGAGGTTTCTCTTTTTTTGGTGTGGTGTCCACCAAGGGCGGACAATTGTCCACGTTCGGTGCCTGTTCGGTGCCTGACACCAAAAGTCATTTCTACGATTGGTGCCTGACACCTAATGGATGGTCTCGCCGACATCCTCAAACCCCTGCGTCTTTTTGAATTTCATTTTGTGCGGGAAGTTGGCCAAGGCATCTGATGGGTCTAAGTTAGTAAAGTTTAGTCGGTTCAGGGTGATTCGGTCATATTTAACGGAAAGAATGGTGATGGTTTCTACGTGTCCTGTTACTGGATTGAGCCTTTCCTCAAAAGCATGTACGTAGACATAGTTGATGGGCAGCAAGGCGAGCATGTCCCGTGCGATACGGAGCGCACAGCTGCACACATAATCTTGATAAATATCATAATAGGCAGTTTTCGTTAACGCTTTCTCTGACAACTTGCCGGTTTTCGTCAATGACAACGCTTTTTCAGGGATCACGTTCCCTGCATTGACATCAAATGAGACATGAATTTCATTCGGGTTGTCTGTACCAAATTCAAAGCCACTGCCGAATTCCACCAGATCATTAAGCGGTGCAAATTCTTCAATCACTTCAAAATATGTATCGATATCGCGGTTAAGCATCTGACCGGCCACATCGTGCATCCTCTGCCAGGAAGCTATTAACTCGGCATCAGCCACTTTTGCCTTTTCAATGTCCTCGTAAAGCTTCTGTTTTTTCGACTCATCCCGGTTAAACAGCCGGTCCATTAAGCCGGGGTGGTAGGCCTGGAGCTGCTGGCGTGCCGCCAATGTATTCGGGCCCTCCTGACCGGCAAGAAATGGAGGTTCACGGTGGAGCACTTCCTGCCAGTTGATCGGATCGTCACACTCGTGATGAATGGAGCGAATCTGTTCCAAGCGATTCTCATACAGCTCCACCTGTAATCTCGCGTACTCCAATTCCTGAAGCTTTTGCTGTTCCCGCTGCATCCGAGCTAACTCATTACTTCTTTGATATGCTGGTGTCTTATACGATTTTTTGCCTGAACCGGATGTAGTCGAATAGGAAAGCCCCGAGCCGGGAATCCCGACAGTAGTGGTTCTCCTGCCGCTGCTATTGATGGAATACCGCAAACCTGGTCCACCAAAACTAACGCCAACCCCTTTTTTGCCGACATTCATCCTGACCCCTGGCGCAATTTTAAAGCTCTTTCGAAACCGTAACCCCATTTCTAAAATCCTCCTAAAAAGATGATCTTAATTAAAATTATGGCACTTGAGCCGCTGATTTTCAATTTCCTCCCAGGAATAGCTTCAATATTTCAGAGAAAAATGTTACTTTTAAAGAAACTTCAGAAAATTATGGCGGTGAAAAATATGTCGAAAAATTCATTAACCGAATTATTAAACATTCAGTATCCGATTATTCAGGCACCAATGGCCGGCGGGGTCACCTCGTCCGAGCTGGTTGCGGCCGTATCCAATGCCGGCGGGCTAGGCATGATTGGGGCAGGCTATTTGACTCCGAGTCAATTGGAAAAACAAATTAAAGAAATTCGTACGCTTACAAACAAAAATTTTGGCGTCAATCTGTTTGTCCCAACCCCATATGAAATGGATGAGAAAAAACTTCAAACAGCCAAGCAATATTTACATGAAATTTTAACAGAGTTGGAGATAAGGGATGAGCCGCCGCAGTTGCCAACCTATGAAGCTGACATAAAAACCTTCCATGAACAAGTCGATATTTTAATAGAGGAAAAGATTCCGGTTTTCTCGTTTACTTTTGGGCTTCCTTCAAAGGAAGTTGAAACGAAGTTAAAACAAAATTCGTCATTATTAATAGGAACTGCTACTACGGTCCAAGAGGCGCTTCTGAACGAAAAAGCTGGAATGGATGCCGTTGTAGTTCAGGGCGTGGAGGCAGGAGGTCACCGCGGGACCTTTCATCGGAGCGCCAATGAAAGTTTAATCGGACTAATGTCGCTGATTCCTCAAACCGCTGATCACATCTCCATTCCGATTATTGCAGCAGGAGGAATTATGGACGCTAGAGGTTTTATGGCTGCAAGATGCCTTGGAGCTCAGGCCGTGCAAATGGGAACAGCCTTTTTGGTATGCAAGGAAAGCGGAGCGAACCATCTGCACAAGGACGCCATTCTTGAAGCTACTGAAGACGAAATGGCCTTAACCAAATCTTTTTCAGGAAAAATGGCAAGAGGAATCCATAACCGTTTCATTGAGAAGTTGAAAATGGCCGAGGAGAGTCTTCCTGATTACCCATTGCAAAATGAGCTAACCAAAGCGATCAGAAAGGCTGCGGCCGTAAAAGGAAAGGCGGACTATCTTTCGCTCTGGGCTGGCCAAAGTCCACGACTGGCCAAGAAACAAACCGTAGATGAGCTTATTCAAAAAATAGTGTCCGAGGCAGAGCATCTACGAATTTGAATAAGTATTTATGATAAGAGGGGTAGGGAACAGTGAGCAGATTTACAAAAAAGCTGCCGTATTTGTTGGTCCTGTTGGTATTTCCGCTGTTAGCCGGAATATATCAATTGCTTAACAATCGGCCGAATAAAGCAGTGGTTTTGTCAACCACTTTGGACCAGGAAATTCCCTTCCTGCCAGTATTTATTATTCCATACATCCTTTGGTATGGGTATATTTTCTGCTATTTGATTTATTTTTGCTTTAAAGATACGAAGGTCTATCTTAAAACAATTTCACTGATTGTGACGGGAGAACTGATTTGTTTTCTGATTTACTTCCTTTTACAAACTCACGTCCCACGGCCGGCACTTGAGGGGGACGGTTTCATCACGTTGCTGGTTCAGTGGATTTATGACAATGACCAGCCTTACAACTGTTTTCCAAGTATCCATGTGTTAACCACGTTTGCAGTTATGCTGGCTTCGCTTCATATTAAAAATAAACATGCCCTAAACACGGCCTGCATTCATATTGTCGGAAGTATGATCATTATTTCGACACTGTTTGTGAAGCAGCATGTCATATTCGATATGATCGCATCAATGTTCCTGGTGACGTTCTTATATGGACTGACATTTGAACTGCTGTCCATTCGAGTTTTTGAAAAATCACAGGCAGCATATGTGAAAAATAAATGAAAACTCGCCGATTGGCAAGTCCGTTAGGACGAAGACAGAGGCGTAGTTGAATTTTTGCGACATAGGAAATTTGAGAAAAAATATTATACTTTCCTTTTAGCCAAATAAAAAACGGACAATCCTGTCCGTTTCAGACTGTCGACAAATCCGAAGGATTTCGGGTTTTAATCGACAGTCTTTTTTGTTTGGATACATTAACCTTGTCTGTTGATTTCCGTTCCAGGCGGCTTCGCTTTCCGCGGGCGGTTCGGTGAGCCTCCTCAGCGCTTTCAGCGCCTGCGGGGTCTCACCTGTCCCGTACTCCCGCAGGAGTCTTCGCCGCCTTCCACTCCAATCAACGGTGTGTAAAAATCAATAATGCGCACTAACACAGCCTTTTGTATAATTTAATTACAGAGAATTAATAGAGGTGAATGCAATGCTTTCTAAAAATACACAGATTAATCGTGACCAAATTGAAATGATTGCCTTAGATCAACTTGTACCGGACAATCATTTGGTTCGCAAAATAGAAGCCGCAGTGGATTTTTCATTTATCTATTCATTGGTTGAAGATTTGTATTCAACTGACCGTGGACGTTCAAGTATTGATCCTGTTGTATTAATTAAGATGGCTTTCATCCAGTATACCTTCGGTATCCGTTCGATGCGTCAAACCATAAAAGAAATCGAAACCAATATGGCGTACCGATGGTTCCTAGGATATGGCTTTTATGATAAAGTACCTCACTTTTCGACTTTTGGTAAAAACTACGAACGCCGTTTTAAGGATACAGACTTATTTGAACAAATTTTCTATCGTATATTAAAAGAAGCAGCCGATAAAAAGTTAATTAGTGAGGAACATGTATTTATTGATTCAACGCATGTTAAAGCAAGTGCAAATAAACGTAAATTTGAAAAGAAGGTAGTTCGGAAAGAA
>NZ_LMTJ01000001.1:752557-757863 GCF_001510715.1 Bacillus sp. FJAT-29814 | reverse complement strand
AGAATATAGAACCACTACTAAGGAAGGTTACCGCCAATACTTTTCTAATCCAGTTAAGTGTAAGGATTGCCCGCTTCTGGCACAATGTACTCAGAGCCAAAATCATCAGAAACTCATTCAACGGCATGTCTGGGAAGCGCATCTCGAGGAAGCTGAACACCTTCGTCATACAGAAGAGAATAAAATAATTTATGCGCGTCGCAAAGAAACAATTGAACGTGTATTTGCAGATGCGAAGGAAAAGCATGGTATGCGATGGACAACATTAAGAGGTCTTAAAAAATTGTCCATGCAAGCGATGCTTACTTTTGCTGCCATGAATTTAAAGAAATTGGCTACATGGACTTGGAATGGGCCAATAACGGTATAAAAATAGACCCCGCCGGGGTCTATCTTAAGAAAAATTAAACAGAATAAGCTTGGATATGGAAAAAGGCACCAGAATCGTGAAGTTCAAAATGCCTTTTGTCTACAATCTGAAACGGACAATCCTGTCCGTTTTTTTTATTTGTTGGCCTAGTTTGGCTTGGTCACTTGATGACGAAAAAAATAGGATCTAGGTCATATGAACGGTTTTAATATGCTGGAGATTTAAATAGACCGGATCTCCTTTGGCCGTAATTAGCTCGACAAAATTATCTTTGATTCCTTGAATTTTTCCCATGACATTGGCATTTTCCCCGATATTAAATACAATCAGTTCGCCCTTTAGTTTTTCTATTTGAATTTCAAACGATCTGGCAAAAGTGATATTGCTTGGGTTTACCGGCAAACTCGCATTGCTCAATCCGTATGGCCGTTGATGGTTTGTATATGGAATTAGCCATTTCAGATGGTTTAGGGAGATGAACATCGTTTTATAAATGGGGGAGTAAAAAACAAAGTAGTTATTCATGATACTGATAATATAGCCATGGAGAGCTTGGTTACTAGTTACATATATTTCTGTAAAAATTCCTTTTGCCGATGTCAACGTTTTTCTCAATGAAATTTCCTCATTATGATTATAAATGGGGGTAGGGTCGTTGCTCAACGTGAACTCATCAATTTCATCTTTCTTTAAGAATTGCCAGTTCTGAATATGAACGGTTGGAATATATAAGTAATCATTTCCGTTGTAAAGTACGCATAAGTCGCTGCCGACATCTACCATCATGCCGCTTAATAATTTTTTTCCTGATAATTCAAGTTTCACATATTTACCGATATTACTTTTCAAATTCATTCATTCACATCCTTTCCGTTAGAACGCCTTTACAAAAAGAGAGGGGCTGTCAACATAGCTATGGCAATCATCTGGAAAAACGTTGTGTGCCCGGCTCCTTTTGTAAGCTGGTTCATTCGGTGTCGAATTCATAGATTGGGTGATTGTGTAATCTTTCATCGTTTACTAAGGCATTAAAAATTTAGAAATCCTGATGTTTTCTTTTCTTTATTCGGGAATCCGGCAAACGGAAAAGCCCTAGCGGTTTCATTTGCTGGGGGTTCACCGGCAAATGGGAACGTTTTATTATTGTCAAAAGCTTTGAATTCACCGCCGAATGGGAAAGTTCTAGCGTTTTCGGTTTTCGTTGGTTTATCGGCAATCGCCTGGGACTTCAACTTCTCCTTCTTGACCTCAGGGATCACCACATCTTTATTATCATTAGTTGCTGCTGGTTCGCCTGCAAAGCGGAGAGATTTCTTTACCTGGCTAATTGGTTTCCAGACATAACTTGTATTGTTCTTTTCCACAACCATACCCTTTGAGTACTTTTCTGTTTGTGGAGCTTCCGATTTTGCTGTCTCTTTTTGTTTTTCTTGATTAGCTTCCTTCTTCGGTTTGTCTTTCTCCATTGCTTCTTTAGGAGGTGTTGGAAGTGGTTTTGGTTTCATCAATTTTGGCTCATCTTTTGGTTGATCCTTCTGGCCACTTTCATGTTGGCCTTTCTTCTCCATATTGCTTTTTGAAGCTTTTTCCGGGGACTTCGATTTATCTTTGCTGGAACCGGCGTAAATATTGGTGTGTTGCGCAACAGTCACTTGCTGATGCTTTTCGATACCCTTGTCTTCGTGTTTTGCTTTCTTTTCGGATTTTCCTTGCTCCGGGTGATGGGTATATGCCTGCTTGTCAGATTTATGCTCACGGTTTTCGGCTGCTGCATCGGCTTTCGAGGTTTTATTGTCTGTTTTTTCTGCAGCGGCCTGTTTATTTGAATGTTGATCACTCTTATCTTCAGAATCTGCTTTTTTCTCTGACTTGCCGTCATTCTTATCTTTTTCTGAATTCGATTTACTGCTGGAGTCCTTGCTTTGGCTTTCCGCCTTTTCATTTTTTTCTTCCTTGTTTTCCTCTTCTTTAATAAATCCTTTTAGAATGTTCGATACATAATCCAACTTTAACAGGATTCGTTCTTCGCCATTAATTAAGGTAACAAAATCAGAATCGACTTCAGCTAAGACTCCGTTAAATCTTTGTTTGTGTATGCTCAAGATGCTGACCCAGGTATTTTGAAAAGAATTCAATAACTCCATTAAGCTCTGCGTCTGTTGGAAATGTGCCTTTGATTTCTTCGCTTTAAAATCCTTGGTATTCTTCGTGATGGCTTGAATTTTATCAATCCGATAGTAAAAAATATACTTCATGTCGGTTTCTAATACTACGTGATCCGATTCGACGCCTAATAATTTTCCTTTATAGACTTCTTCACCGACGAAAAGATTGACGTCGAACCCTTTTAACGAATCTAATGCTCCAGTAAATTTCTCTAATCCCATTTTTCAGCCTCCTTTTTGAGATAATGGGTCGCTTCTCTGGTGGAGAAGCGACATGTTTTTAATCGTTATCCTCGTCTTTCTGATTTTTGTCTTGATCCTTATCGTTGTTATCTTTGCCGTCGCCGTCATGGCCGTCAGATTTCCCGGAATCGTCATTTGTATCAATGACTAATCCATAGCTAATATTGCGAATATGCTTCATGGAGAAGCGAACGACTTCCTCTTTGACGATTAATGAAGCAATATCTTTGTTTACATCGTTTAGAACACCCTCTAATGCCTCGTGACCGCCTCGGTTAATCCGTACCCATTGATATTTGATGCTCTCTAACAGCTTGACGAAATTTTCCGCTGACTTGTATTCGAAGTTTTTAGGAATATGGATGCCCAATTTCATTAGGTCCTTCGAACTTTCTGTTACACTTCTGATATGATTGGTTTTGTAATATACCACGCCATCTTTTTTAGTAAGCAGGATAAAATAATCATCGTGTACAGCTAATACTTTTCCTATTCTGGACTCAGGGCCGCCCCGATCTACTCTGATTATTTTGCCTACGTACTGCATCATTGCTTCTTTATTCATAACCCAAAGTTTCCTCCTTTTATTTAGATAAACATTTACACTGCATCTATATTCGTCATGGTAGGATGTTGTACTAATAAAGTAGCCTTTTTTTCACAGGTTTTCGTAAAAATAGGCAAATGCAGATAGAATCCCATTATTGTAGTTGGAAGAGTTGTTGAGTTAGGAAACGATTTCGTTCGTTAATAAACTTGAAGATAAATTCTTTCTCTTTATCAAGCTTTTCCTCTGTTGTCTTGATGAATGGGTCTAGGTGAATATAGGGTTTAAGGGAGTTAATCAGACTTTCAATCTCCTTTTTTTGAGCATCGACTGTAAATTCTTTTTCGAGAATCTTAGACAAAATGCCTAGATATTTCTTTTTAAAATTGGCAAAGTGAAGCAACCGGCCAGTGAGCGTATTGTATCCGGTAATAGGGATAAAATCATAATCGTTTGGTCTGCCATGGAGGTCCCGTCCCCAGGTTCCGTCATAATCCCATGGGGTGATTTCATATAGGCCCGTTTCGCCATTTTTATAGAGTGCGTAATTATGGATAAAACCATCAAAGTTTTGTGTGCACACCACCCCGGCGAGCCAGGTTAAATATTGATCGACATCAAGCAAATTCGGTATTTCCTCTTTGAACGCTTCATTTTTTAAAGAGTTAATCATCGCAATCAATTGCTCTAGATCGCTTAAATCTTTTTTGCTTCCATATTTTAGTGTGTAGCCTTCGAGTAAACTGGTTTTTACATTTTTCTCGGGTGTTAAGAGGGAAAAATTGGCGTGATAATTGGTCGCATAAATAATTGGGCCCAGTGGCAGTTTCCGCTTTTTCAATAGATATTGATCAAATGATTCAAGCTCCAAATAAATCCCCATACAAGTTCCGTTTATATAAAGAAGAACATGTTTTGAGTGCGGTGAGACGACACCGATTTTTTCGAAAAAATCAAGCGACAGTTTGTTTCTTGATAGGGAAATATCACTGAACTCGGCGTTAAGGTGGATTTCATGGGCGCCATTTACGAATGCCGGCTTTTGGAATAGGATGTGATAGGATTTTTTCTTTTTCTTTCTAATGACATTTCCGCGGTAGCATAGCCCAATTTTATTGCGTTGATCGCCTATTCTTAACACACCAGGAACATGGTTTTTTGTCCAAATATCCTCATTGAGCTGCTTAAGTAATTTGGGATTAATAAAAATTTCATATTTTAACATCTTTTTAAACTCCTAAAATCAAAATTTCTAAATATTATGCCCGGTTGAAAAGGAACGTGAGCATTTGGGCATTTATATAAATATGAAAAATTCAATGTATGTCTATATCAAAAGTCCTTAGTCCGCCATAGATTAAAAAGGAGCATATTACTTTTTGGAAAGTGGTGGGTTATTTGGTAATGAGGATTGACGTGGAACAGTTACTATCTGAGGCCCAGGATAATGGTGTTGTTGCATTTTTAGACAATAATCCTGTTGAGACTGTCACAATGCTTCATAAAAAAGGGAAAAAGAGAAGCAAAGGCAAAGGCCGCAGCAAAGGCTCAAAAGGCGGCAAGGGCACGAAAGGAACAGGAGGCAGCAAGGGGTCTAAAGGTGGTGGCGGGTCCAAAGGCAGCGGCGGGTCCAAGGGCAGTTGCGGAACAAAAGGAAGCGGTGGCTCTAAGGGGAGCTGTGGCACAAGGGGAAGTTGCGGATCGAGCGGAAGTTGCGGATCGATCGGAAGCTGTGGATCAAGCGGAAGTTGTGGATCAAGTGGAAGTGGCGGCACAAGGGGAAGTTGCGGAACAAAAGGAAGTACGGGCACAAAAGGTAGCGCTGGTACAAAGGGCAGTGGCGGAACAAAAGGAAGCGGCGGTTCGAAGAGAAGCGGCGGCAAAGGTCCAGGACCAAAAGGGAAAAAACGGCCAAAAAGAAAGAAATCCAAAGGCAGCAAAGGTGGAGGCACCAAGGGAAGCAAGGGCTCCAAAGGTGGAG
>NZ_LMTJ01000001.1:170470-752455 GCF_001510715.1 Bacillus sp. FJAT-29814 | reverse complement strand
GGAGGCACCAAGGGAAGCAAGGGCTCCAAAGGTGGAGGCACCAAGGGAAGCAAAGGCTCCAAAGGCGGAGGCACCAAGGGAAGCAAGGGCAGCAAAGGCGGAGGCACCAAGGGAAGCAAAGGCAGCAAGGGCTCCAAAGGTGGAGGCACCAAGGGAAGCAAGGGCTCCAAGGGTGGAGGGACCAAAGGCAGCAAAGGTTCAAAAGGCAGCAAAGGCACTAAGGGTCAGAAACAACACAAGGGAAAGAAGTAGTCAATATCCCCTCCAAAGGCAATGGAGGCCAAAAAACCGATACATGATACGTATCGGTTTTTCCTTTTTAGGGCCATTGTATTCATAAAGATAACAGTACCAGTCTAATAGAAAATAAATGGGCAAAAAACTAGTAATAATTATCTAGTTTTTCGCTGATTTATAAAAAACCGAGATATTCGTTTAGTTCAAGCCCTTCAGAAAGCACGTACTATAGACCAAGAACAAGAAGATAAATTAGAGCTTATGAAGGGAGTAATTTCATTTTTATGTATCATCAAACAACGATGATCATTACAATATTTGCTTTTATACTTACTATGATTATGATTTTTATCCGGCCAAAAAATATGAACGAGGCCATACCGGCAACTTTAGGAGCCATCATTGTTTTCCTGAGCGGCAGCGTATCATTCACAGATTTGTTAGATATAAGTTCCAAGGTTACAGGAGCCGCTATCACCATTATCGCGACGATTGTCATGGCGATTGTTTTAGAGAGTTTTGCCTTTTTTAGCTGGACTGCGGCCCTGATGTTGAAACTATCAAAGGGCTCTGGGAATCAGTTATATTGGTATACTTTATTACTCTGCTTTTTGATGACGTTGTTCTTCAATAACGACGGCAGCATTTTAATTACCACGCCTATCCTAATTCTAATCTTAAAGCATTTGGGCTTAAAAAATAGGCAAATGATTCCGTACCTATTAAGCGGGGCCTTGATTGCAACTGCATCAAGCGCTCCCATCGGCGTCAGCAATATTGTCAATCTGATTGCTTTAAAAATTATCGGAATGGATTTATACCTCCAAACCGAAATGATGTTTGTTCCCGGGGTAATCGGTTTATTCTTTTTATCATGCCTGCTGTATATTGTTTTTAAAAAGGACATTCCCCAATCCATTCGAGTCCACTCGTTTTCGATAACGCTGCAAAAAAGCCCTTATCACCCCCTGAAGAAAAACAATGAAAACCTTTTTAACCAGCAAAAGAAGCTAATGATTAGCATGCTGATATTTGTGTTTCTGGTCAGAATCAGTCTGTTCATCGCTTCGTACATTGGGATATCTGTATCATTGGTGGCTGTTCTTGGGTCAATCATACTATTAATTTGGCGCTGGATCCAATTGAAAAAGAATCCAAAAGATGTCGTCCGAAAAATCCCTTGGCATATTCTTGTATTCGCCTTTGCGATGTATGTCATTATTTACGGACTACACAATATCGGCTTGACGGAACTGCTAATAGCTCACTTAAGGAAATTGGTTAATGATAGTTTATTGCATGCGAGCCTTACGATGGGGATGATTACCGCGTTCCTCTCCAATATTTTTAACAATCACCCAGCCTTGATGGTTTCCACAATGGCCTTAACGGAAATGGGTCTCGAACCGCTCATCATGAAGACTGTTTACTTGGCTAATATCATTGGCAGCGATATTGGCTCATTGATCCTTCCAATCGGCACTTTAGCCACGTTAATTTGGATGCATATCCTAAAAAGGAATAAAATTTTCATATCATGGCTTGACTATATAAAAGTAACCCTCATTGTCATTCCGCCTACACTCATCTTCACATTGATTTGTTTATACTTATGGCTGTTGCTGTTTTTTGTCTAGATAGCTGTCCTAATATGGTACATGCCTATGCATGTACCTTTTTTCTGTATTTTTCCCAAAAGCAAACGAACATAAATATCACAAATATTGTAAAAATATGTACAATTAGGCCCATACCATCTAGTATAATAGGGCTAACGCATTCATTTTGTGGGGGAGAATAGATGGCAAAATTAACAGAAGAATTTGTCGATTCCTTGGCTCCAAATGCCTCTGCTATTAAAAACGGCTGGGGTCTGGTGAAGAAAAAGCAGTTTGTCACTCTGAATATAAGTGAAGATGGTTCCGTACTGTTTGGCGAATGCGCGGGAAGCGGAAAGAATCATTATTTGACATCCGTCGATTTGATCAATGAGGCACCTGTAGCCCGTTGCAGTTGTCCAAGCCGTCAGTTTCCATGTAAACATTCTCTCGGGTTAATGTACAGCTTTGTAACAGGGGCAAAGTTTACGACTGCTCCACTCCCGGAGGACCTTCAGGACAAACGAACCAAAGCCGCCGCGCGGCAGGAAAAAAAGAAAGAACAGAGCAAAAGCCCGCGTAAAGTCAACAAATCGGCATTAGCGAAAAAGCTGAAAACGCAATTGGAGGGCATCGATGTCCTAGAAAGACAACTACAACAGATTGTCCGGTCGGGATTGGCTGCAATCGATCCAAAAAAGTTGAAGGGGCTTGATGATACTGCCAAGCAGCTTGGCAATTATTATTTGAAGGAACTCCAGAATGAACTCCGTGAATTCATTATTCTATGGCAGCTTAAGCTTCCAGAGGAGGAGCTGTTTTCTGCCGCTTTTAATAAAATACAAATCTTGTATTCTAGCTGCAAAAAGGGCCGTGAACATTTATCTAAGCGGTTGGAAGATCCCGAGTTAACTCCCGATACGAAAACAAGCATTGAGGAAAGATTAGGCCATATTTGGCAGCTTTCCGAGCTGAGGGAACTTCATATGCTAAAATCAAATGTGAAATTGACCCAGTTGTCCTTCTCAACAATCACGAGCGAAGCGCGCAAGGAATTTATCGATGAGGGAATTTGGCTTGATTTGAAAGATGGGGAAATTTATTGCAGCAAAAATTACCGCCCTTTCCGTGCGGCTAAACAAATGAAAGAAGAGGACACTGTTTTTTCAAAAGTAAGCACAAAAGAACTATTCCTTTATCCTGGTGAAGGCAACCATAGAGTGCGTTGGGAGGAATATAAGCTTGGTGAGATGCCGGACACCCAACAGATCATCTCGCTTGCGAAACAAAATCTTGCAGAAGTGTTGAAGCAGGTTCGCGGACAAATAAGGCTGCCGCTTGCTGACAAACATCCGGCCGTATTGGTTTGTTTTTCAAAAATTGGACAAGTAAACGGAAATTGGGTGCTCGAAGGCCAGGATGGCGCAAGGTTGACACTGACGGACGGGGATTCTAACAGCAAGGAACTGATCATGCTTTTGGAATTGCTGTCTAAACGGGATTTAGAAAATGGCGCCGCGCTCCTCAGGTTCTGTCATAATCTTGAAACAGGTGTCTTGGCTGGGAAACCGTTATCAATTATTACACCAACCCGGATCATCCGTTTATTGGGTTAAAAGAGGAGAATACGATGAGTCTGCCAATTTTACATGATTTATATAATGACGTTAAACGATTGATGATAGCAGGAAGCGACCTGGCAACAGGTGATGTCAGTTTGAAAAAAAAGGTGCCCGCACTGGCCAAACTTGGAGAAAAGGCTCCTGTTTTTGCAAAACTGGCACATTTAACCGAAACGCTGGCTGACAGCAGTGATTCCACGCAAAATGGGCTATTGGAACTTTCTGAGCTGCTTACGTCAGTGATGTATACGATGGGAAAAACAGGAATTGAGGGCGAGATGGCCACGAGTGCACTTCATCATGAATTTCCTGCTGACATGGGCTATCAAAAATTAAAGCCCATTTTAGAAGCGTTGACTTCAAAAGGTTCCGGTCGGACCGAAGTCATACAGCGTGCCTTTCACGAGGGAAAATTAAACGACCTTCGTTTGATACAGCCGCTGATTTCTGCACTAGGGGACAGCAATAGCCAGCTGGCTGATTTTGTCGCGGAAAAGGTATTGCCCCAATATGGCAAGGCGGTTTTGCCGATGATTCAGTCACAATTTAATATAAAAGGGAAAAAAGCTGATGGAAGACGGTTAAGGGTCATCAGCGAGATTTTAAAAGAAGAAGGACTGCGTTTTTACATAGAGTGTGTGGAGAAGGGGGCGGAACAGCTTCGGATTGCCGCACTGGAGATTTTATATCCCTATGATGATGCGGAAGAGGTATTGCTCCAATATGCAAACGCCAAAAAACCGGAAACACGAAAAGCGGCATATGAATCACTGGTGAAACGGGATAGCGCAGCGGCGGTGCAGTTTTTAATCAAGGCTTTAGAAGGCAAAGACCATGATGTCGTGATTCACCTTTGCAGAGACGGATCTGCTAGATTAAAAGAAGCTTTATTGGTCTATGTCAAGGGCTTGTTTATGGATTTTCAAGCTAACAAAAATGAATTAACAGTTAAAAAGCTTTATCCCGCCTTGTATTGCTTTAGGCCGCTACCAAGTCAAGATGCCATGGAATTTTTACGGGAGTTCATCGAAACTCCTGAAATTCCTGGTCAATTGGCAAGACTGGCTGTCGTCACTTTACTTTATGAGGGACCGGAAATGTTGGAATATGTCGAGTCGGTCCATCTCTTGCCCCAACGTGAAAATGTTACCGATTTATCCCTTCAGGCCACCCTTTACATTCGGTCCAAAGAGAAGGTATTTGAACAGTACTCCAAATATGCGAGACAAACAAGGAAGGACACCCGCGGCCAGTTGATTTTCGCTACAATGGACAACTTTATCTACTTCCGGCCGGAGTTGAGGGCATTTGATGAAAAGTTTCAGCAGGGACAATATCGGGGTTACGGCGATAACCCAGTGATCGAGCATCCTCTTGTAGGAGTGGAATGGGACAATCGCTGGGTCGATGTCTTGATGGATTTGGATGAAGAGGAGCTTGTTTATAGACTGCCGAACCGCGTTACAAGCAAAAAACATCTTAACTATCTGTTGGACAAGCTGTCGTTGAACCCTTATTTTTCAAGCAAACGCGGCATGGGTGTCATGACATCGCTGGTTCAAATCGGGTATGAGTATGTCTTTGATATTTTAATTGATATATTGAAGAAAACGGACGAAAATATGAAATCCGTCCAATTCCACCATAGCCGAATCGCTGATAATTTGGGGCTGTTCATGTTTATGCCTAAAAAATATATACCCGAGATCCAACGAGTCGGGGAGAGAGAAATACAACACCCAGTTTTAAGAAATAAACTAAATGAAATTCTCCGCTACCTTTATTCGAAGGAGGAAAATTAATGGTTGAAGTTTTGCGTTTGCCTGCAGAAAAGCTCTATGAAGAGGAGCTACATGAATTGAAAAAGCATGACAGCAGACATGTGCCGGCAGGGTGGAAGCTGTCACCGCGAGCGGTGTTAACCTTTATTGCTGGGGGAAAAGCTGGGGCCATGAACATAACACCAAAATATATTGGGAATAAGCGCCTGATTGAAATGGCCATTGCTTCGCTAATGACCGATCGGGCCCTGCTGCTGATTGGCGAACCAGGTACAGCCAAATCAATGTTATCAGAATTGCTGGCTGCAGGGATTCATGCTGATTCCGGAAAAATCATTCAGGGAACAGCGGGCACAACCGAGGATCAAGTGAAATATTCCTGGAATTATGCGATGCTCCTCGCTAATGGCCCGACACGGGAAGCGCTAGTAAAAAGTCCAATTTTTCGGGCAATGGAGTCGGGAACCATTGCCAGGTTCGAGGAGATTTCACGTTGTGCCTCCGAAGTCCAGGATGCGTTGATTTCGATTCTATCGGAAAAATCACTCTCGATTCCGGAGCTTGATGAGGATGTTTCAGCCGTTAGAGGGTTTTCCGTCATCGGCACAGCCAATACCCGAGACCGAGGTGTCAATGAGATGTCTGCCGCTTTAAAACGGCGCTTTAATATCATCGTTCTGCCAACTCCGGCAGATATGGAAATGGAAATGAACATTGTCAGAAAACGTGTTGAGGAGCTTTCGGCACAGCATAACCTGCAGGCAGAGCCTCCTGCCCATGAACTGGTTGAAAAGGTCGTGACGATTTTTCGAGAACTGCGGTCCGGGATGAGCCTTGACCGCAAAGAAAAAATCAAGCCGCCAAGTGGAGTGATTTCAACCGCTGAGGCAATTTCTATGCTGACAAACAGCATGGCGCTTTCCGGCAGCTTCGGCACTGGACAAATTACGGAAGGTGACATTGCCGCCGGCTTGCAGGGAACCGTGGTCAAGGATGAAAGTAAAGACCACCTGGTCTGGAAGGAATACCTGGAAAATGTCATGAAAAAACGTGGCGTTGAGTGGCGTAAATTGTACATTGCCTGCAGTGAGCTGAACCAGCGATGAAGCCCCATGTTTTTGGCGTCAGGCACCTGTCGCCGGCGGCAGCCTATTATTTGGAGGCGTTTTTAAATGATATTCAACCAACAGCGGTATTAATCGAGGGGCCTTCCGATATGTCCGGATTAATTCCAGACATCGTCAAGGCAAAAACAAGACCGCCGATTGCAATGATGGCTTATACCCAGGAACTTCCGGTTGAGTCGATCCTGTATCCATTGGCTGAATATTCGCCTGAATACCGGGCGATGCTATGGGGTGCAAACCACCGGGCCCACGTTGAATTTATTGATATACCAAGCAGTATTTCGATTAATTTCCGTGAAAAAAGAGCGGTAGGGTCCTCGGAAGCGCCTGTTAATATTTATGAAACCATCGCCAACCTCTCGGGTGAAGCTGATTATGAAACTTACTGGGAAAGAACCTTTGAACAAATTCGTTCTCTTGAGAGCTTTACTAAGGCCATGAATACCTTTGCCTATGAATTGCGGGAATTGGAGGAGGAAAATGATTCAGCACCTGAGCGGGAGTATCATTACCTGAGGGAAGCCTACATGAAGTTGCAAATTGACCGTATCATTCATGAGGGGCATAAGCCGGAAAAAGTGGTCGTGATTACGGGTGCCTATCATGTGCCGGCACTTTTGTCAGACGCGGAATTACGAGTAGATGTTGCTGCCCTGCCCAAAAGAGAGGTTGCATTTACGTTAATGCCCTATTCCAACTATAAATTGTCGTTCCAGTCGGGGTACGGGGCCGGAAACCATGCCCCAGCCTACTTCCACATGCTATGGGAATGTATGAAGGCGGGGGATATCGCCAAACTGCCTTCCTATTACCTTAGTAAAATCGTTTCCGATCTTCGTGAGTCGGGCACCAATCGGTCCACAGCAGAAGTAATCGAAGCGACAAGGCTTGCTGCCGCGCTTGCGTCATTTCGCCAGAGCTCGGCCACGTTGAGGGACCTGCGTGATGCGGCGACCGTTTGTCTTGGTCATGGCCATTTTTCTACACTTGCAGATTCATGCACAAGATCGGAAATTGGATCGGAGATTGGCGAGCTTCCGGATGGGGTTTCCCAAACTCCGATCCAAGATGATTTTCTTCGAAGATTAAAGACTTTGAAGCTAGAAAAATATCGGACCAATATCCAAAACCAGATTGTATTGGATTTGCGGGAAAATCGCCGTGTAAAAAGCAAGGAAGCGGCTTTTCTAGATTTGAATCGTTCGTTCTTTTTCCATCAGCTTGGAGTTCTCGGCATTCAGTTTGCTCTGCCAGTTCATTTTCGCCAGGAGCATGCTTCCTGGGCCGAGCATTGGAATGTGCGCTATCATCCTGAGGTTGAGATTCAACTGGTAGAGTCCACCCTGTTAGGGGAGACGATTGAGCTTGCTGCGGCTTATCAATTGAAGGAAAAACTGAACGCCTGCCAAAATGTTGCCGATGCGGCCCGCGTCGTTCGTCTCAGCCATGCATGCGGCATGATGGAAATGATGGAATCGGCACGGCAGACGGTCGCGATGCTCAGTACTGATGCCGCCGATATTGTCGAGACGGCCGAGGCGATTGGCGAGCTGAGCCGGATTATTCAATTTGGCGATGTCAAACGATTGGATACTACGATGTTAATTCCGCTTGTGGAGCGCCTGTTTTTGCGTGGAACGCTGTTGCTGATTCCTGCTTCCGGCTGTGATGATGAACGGGCTAAAGCAATCATGAAGGCGATTAGCCAAATGAATGAAACGGCCCAGGAGCTTTATGAGCATGTGGATGAAAAATTATGGTTTGAAACGTTGTCAGAACTATATCTGCGTGATGATTTGAACCCGCTGTTATCCGGCTATAGCTGCGGGCTGTTGCTTGAAAAAAGTAAAATCACTTCAGGCGCCCTAGAGGAAGAAGTGTCAAGAAGACTGTCTCCGGGTATTCCCGCAGATATAGGATCGGGCTGGTTTGAGGGGCTATGCATGAGTAATAAGTACGCTTTGCTATCGCGGAGCTATTTGTGGGAGAACATGGATCAATATCTCGTTACCTTGAGTGACGAAGAATTCCGACGCGCTCTCGTATTCCTGCGGCGTTCTTTCTACCATTTTACAGCTGCTGACCGTTCAAAGATAGCAGAAGTGCTGGGGAGTATTTGGGGCTTTGACGAGCTTGAAGTGAGTGAGTTTTTGAACGATGCCTTGACCGAGGCGGAGGAAACCGTCCTCAATGAATTGAATGAATTCGATTTTGGAGATTTCTAGCGATGGATATGAAGGAAAAAATGAAACGTTGGCGTTTGGTTCTTGGAACGGCGGCAGAAGTGCAATTTGCCGGTCGGAATGGTGGCGAATCGCTTTTGTCAGAAGAAGAACGGTTAATGGATGAAGCTCTTTCCGCCATTTACGATCAAGACAAAAGTGCGGGATTAGGGCAATCAGGCGGCTACCATTTAACAAAATGGCTTGGCGATGTGCGCAGCTTTTTTCCGGAGGATGTCGTTTCCGTTATCCAAGGAGATGCGATTGAAAAAAAAGGGCTTACCCAGCTATTGTTCGAACCTGAGACTTTAAGAAATGTCAAACCAAGTATTGAAATGGTGGCAACCCTGATGACATTAAAAGGAAAAATTCCCGAACGGACCAAGGATACTGCCCGTGAATTGGTCAGGGCTGTTATCGAGGAAATTAAACTGCGGCTTGAAAATCAGGTAGAGCAGGCGGTGCGCGGGGCGATTAATCGAAAGAAACGAACGATGCTGCCAAGCGGGGCAAAGAGCATTGATTGGAAATATACGATTCAGCGGAACCTGAAACATTATGATACGAAGCGAAAAATAATCATTCCCGAGCGGTTTTATTTTTTCGACCAAAAACGAAAAAATGGCCAGTGGAACATCATATTGGATATCGACCAAAGCGGCTCAATGGCGTCTTCGGTCATTTATGCTTCGATTATCGGATCCATCTTTGCTAGTATTCCGGCGCTGGAGACTCACGTCATCGCTTTTGATACAGAAGTGGTGGATTTATCGGAAAAATGCAAGGACGACCCGGTTGATATGCTGTTCGGGATCCAACTTGGCGGCGGCACAGATATTAATAAATCGCTTGCTTACTGCGAGCCGTTCATTACCGACCCGGCAAAAACCATCTTTATCTTGATTTCCGATTTATATGAGGGCGGCAATCAGGCAGGGATGCTACGCAGGATGAAAGAGATGCGCGAGTCAGGTGTCCAGGTCATCGCATTGCTGGCACTCTCGGATAAAGGGATCCCGAGTTATGACGAAAATAATGCAAGAAGGCTGGCAGGCATGGGCATTCCCTGCTTTGGCTGTACGCCGGAGCGATTGCCGGAGCTGCTAGAGGAAGCATTGTCGGGGAAAGACTTGAGCAAGTGGGCTAGCAAACAAAAATAATAAAATAACAAAGCAGAATTATGTTTGAATGATTCTGCTTTATTAATTTTAATTGCAAATGTACATCGGTATAAAGGCCCCCATATTTTGGATGCAATCGTGATGTGCACCAAGTTTTTAAAAGGGGATGAACATGATTCCACAAAGGCTTCAAAAATTGAAGATCTGACAATGCAGTTTGGTTTAATAAAATAATTTGCCTTACTTATTCAGCCCCGCCTCCATTAAAGGCGGGGTCAAGATTATGATATATTTCCTTTTTGGTAATACTCCGCTAAAATTTCTTTCGGCACCATACTGCCGCCGGTTGCCCAGACAATGTGTGTGCTGCAATCCATTTTATTCAGTAATTCAGACTTTTCAAGATACCCAGTTCCGTATTGTTTTAGATTTACAGGTCCCAACATCCCGGCTAATGCTGACGGTTCAAGATATATTCTCTCCGAATCTGCCAAATCCTTCAACAGCTTATACATTTGCTCGTCGCTAATGGTATAGATCCCTGATAACAACGGTTCCATGACTTTCCCTACAAATCCAGATGGCCGGCCGACCGCCAGACCATCTGCGTCGGTTACATTATCGATTCCGATATCCCCGACGGAGATTTGGTCGTGCAACCCCGTCATCATACCGAGCAGCATGCAAGGGGAGTGAGTCGGTTCGGCAAAGAAACAGTGTACATGAACCCCAAACACGAGTTTAAGGCCAAATGCCACACCTCCGGGACCGCCGCCGACTCCACAGGGAAGGTAAACGAATAACGGGTGATCTCCATCCACCAACATACCCGAAGACTCCAATTGCTTTTTTAAACGGAAAGCCGCTACCGCATAGCCTAAAAACAAGTCACGTGAATTTTCGTCGTCAACGAAATGACAGTTAGGGTCGGTCTCGGCCTGACGGCGTCCTTCTTCAACCGCTTTGCTATAATCGGCTGCATATTCAATAACGTTAACTCCCTTACTGCGTAGCAAATCCTTTTTCCATTGCTTGGCATCGGCAGACATATGGACCGTAACGTTAAACCCCAATTTTGCGCTGATGATGCCAATACTTAAGCCAAGATTACCCGTGGAACCAACAGCGATGGAATACTGCGAGAAAAAGGAACGAAACCTTTCGCTGTCAAGAATCGAATAATTGTCCTCAAGGGTAAGCATTCGATGCTGCAGCGCCAGTTGTTCCGCCTGCTTGAGAACTTCATAAATCCCGCCTCTCGCTTTAATCGAACCGGAGATTGGTAGATGAGAGTCACATTTTAGCAATAATTGACCCAAGATTTGCTGACCGTAATCCTTCTTCATTAACAACTTCATATTCTGTAGGTCCACTAACGGCGATTCAATCATACCGCCATCAGCAAGAGTTTCCGGAAAAACTTTCAAGATATAGGGAGCAAAGCGCTTTAACCGTTCCTCTGCAGCCTTCACATCAGCGTAAGTTAGCGGGGATTCAGCCATTCCCTCATTAGCATTTTTTATTTGGGAGTTAAACCAAAATACCTCTTGTAATGAGGTGAGTTTTTCTATTAAAGGGAATTGCTGGGTATGTATTTTCATTCCAAATCCTCCCGAACCCAAGTTAATATTCATTTTAACACACAAGGTTCGCAGACAGTTCATCCATGAAAAATAAAAACAGCCATGGTTTGAACCATGACTGTCCATTATGAAATTAAACCAAATCGCGGTTTATTATTTCATAATTTTTCCATTAATACCAATAGCCGCCCATGAAGCTAGCACCTACGATGATCAACAGAATAAATAGAACAACAATTAGAGCAAAACCTGCTCCAGCTCCGTATCCGCCACCGCCGCTCATTCATATCACCTCCATATCTTTATTACAAAATATGATTGGAGGTACAGCGACGTATAGACAAACATGTATTTTCAAGCTATTTTTTTAGTCAGTTAATTGTGATCGTGACTTTCGCTGAAGTGTTGGTCATGACTTTCACTGAAGTCTTCAAATTCAGGCCCAGGCGGCATAAAGCCAAACGGCCCCCGCGGAGCCATTTCCGAGCGATACAAGGCCACTATTTCTTCTTTTCGGATTAAAACCTTGACCGGACGATGAACAGCCCGATTTAATAATACGATGGCATCGGTGCCTACCTTAAGCAGCCTTCCCTCAAAATTCCCATGTGTTGTTACTACATTAACCTCTTCTTTTAAGTGTTCCTTTGCAAATTCATGAAAAATTGTTTCACCCATTTTCCATCCTCCTCTCAGGATAGTAAATGCATATTATAGGAAAATGAGATTGTTTTATTCATTTTTTTTTAACTGGTAAAGAGCTTTACTGAATTAGACCAAAAAGGCAATGTAGGTTCAAATGAATGAATAGTACAAAAAATCGTAACTTCCTGGTACATCATGAAATTGTTCAAAAAGTTTTCACCGCCTCAAATACCGGCATAGGTATATAATGAAGTTATAATTGATGTCATTTTAGATGAGGTGGAGAAATTGAAAAAAACATCAATGGTGTTGGCACTATTAATGCTCCTTATGGTGGGCGCTTGTGGAAACGCCGGATACAAAAATGTTTCCCAGGAAGAGGCAAAAAAATTGATCGATAAAAAAGAAGTTACTGTATTGGATGTTAGGACACCAGAGGAATTCCAACAAGGGCATATTCCTGGTGCTACGTTAATCCCAGTTCAAATTTTAGATGGTTCCCTAGATGAGTTAGATAAGGATACTGCCTATTTGGTGGTATGCCGCAGTGGCAACCGATCGGTTCAAGCCAGTGACATCTTAACTAACAATGGGTTTACCCAGGTCTATAACATGACCGGTGGAATGAATACGTGGACCTATGAATTGGAGCAATAAACATTTTTTCTGAGTTTTGCAATAGTGAATGACAAAATGTAAGAACCTTTACATTTTGTCATTTTTTTTTTGAGAAAAATACCCAGATTGTTCATAATTTGAGAATAAAATGCTTATACTAACAATTCCTATGATTTTACTTGGTAATAGTCGGTGTGTTTGATATAATTTATTTTGAGATAAAATATTGATAGATTATCGAATTGGAATAGTATTGACAGTATACCCTTATGGGTATAATATAAATCGTATCAGTACTGTTTTAAAGGAGGGCGGATGGATATATGGATTATAATGATCAAATAAAAAATAGAGTGAAGCGGATTGAGGGCCAGCTACGGGGAATCTTGAGAATGATGGAAGAGGACAAAGAATGTAAAGATGTCATTACCCAGCTCTCAGCAGCGAGAACTGCCATTGACCGGACGATCGGAGTAATCGTCAGTTCCAATTTGGTTAATTGCGTTCAAAAAGCAGAGGAAAAAGGCGAAAGCATGGAAGATTTAGTAAAAGAGGCCGTTAATTTATTAGTAAAAAGCCGATAAAAAAGGGGCCTGCTTAAGCCCCTTTTTTTTAGTTTTATTGCCCCACTTTTTCAGCTGCATAGTTGATAATATCCGCTGCTGCTTCTCCAAACGGATCGATTTGCTGTGCCTCGATAACTTCCCCTTTATTATCAAGAATTACGAAACCGCGCATTGATTTTGTAGGCTCTTCTGGATCTTTTAGGCCTGCTTTTTCAATCATTTGGAGCGATTCATCCGATAATACCGGAAAATCAAGATTTAATTCCTTTTTTAACTGCTTATGGTTTTCTAAAGTGTCAGCACTAATGGCATATATGTCACCAGGAAAACTTGAAAATAAGTTTGTATTTTTTTGCAGCTCGACCAGCTGTGATTTACAGTAGTCTCAGCCAATTCCAGTGAAGAAAAATAGTAATGTCGGCTGTTCCTTATTATCTAAGAGTACTGTTTTTCCATTTTCATCCTTTAGGGCATTTTCATTCTCATTAGAAGAACATCCGGTTCCTATAATAGAGATGACTATCATTGAAAATATAAGAATTAGAAATTTTCTTTTTAGCATGGGTGCACCTCCTTTCGGTATTTAATTCGTTTTAATTATACCCGATGGTGTATAGGTATTAAATTTGCAAATTTGAATAAAATTCAAACTTTCATGAATATAAGCGAATCTTAACAAGTTCTTGACATTTCCTAAAAAGATTCTGGAAATTCCCCCTGTAAATTAAAAGTGTAAGGTGAACTTACAAATTTTTAAAAGGAGTGGATTTATATGAAATGGAATTACGTTTTGGCGGCAGGTGCTTTTATCGGGTTTTTTTCTCTAGGTGCAATGTTTTCTCCGATTGAGAAAATGTCCGCAACTGAAAATGGTCAAAAGTTTTCCGTAGTCCAAACATCGAATGAGAACAAATCTCCTCAACAAGGACAAGCTGGATATTCTTGCCCGATGAATGGAGGGCAGATGGACCATGGTGCAGGTATGGGTATGATGGGTTCAATGAACGCTGAAATTGCTGAAGCACTTGGCATGACAACAGAAGAATTCCAAGCAGCCCGTCATGAAGGGAAATCTGTTGCAGATCTTGCAAAAGACAAAGAAATCAGCGTGGATCAGCTTTTAGCTGTTATGATTGAGACCAGAAAAGCAAATCTTGAAAAGCTTGTCAAAGATGGAAAGCTTACACAAGAACAAATGGACTCCATGCTGGAAAATATGACAGCCATGATGAAACAAGCAATTGAACGGAATACTACAGGACCAATGCACAGGAGCGGAAAAGGTATGGGCTATGGCGGTCATTGGAACCAACAAACCCAAACCAATAGTGGTTCGGAAATTTAATAGAAATTGTAAAAAAAGCTCTGAGCCAAGGCTTCAGAGTTTTTTCAAGTTTAGGATTTTTTGAAGATTTAACGAAGTCGTCATATTTTTATACCGGGATGAGGTGATTCTTCCACTATAATATGAGCAAGCTAGGAGGTTGAGAAAATGGATCAGATCATTGCTATTGTGGATGATGAAATAAAAATCCGGGATATGGTTAGAACCTTTTTGGAAAATGAAGGGTTCAAAACGGTTGAAGCAGCAGACGGAGTGGAAGCAGTCGATATAATGGACAACGATAAAGTGGATCTTATCCTATTGGATGTTATGATGCCTCGTAAAGACGGTCTTCAGGCATTAAGAGAAATTCGGTTAAAACATAAACATGTGCCTGTCATCATGCTAACGGCAAAAACAGAGGAAATAGACAAATTGCTGGGACTTGAAATGGGAGCGGATGATTATATCACCAAGCCATTCAGTTTGCGGGAGCTGGCCGCCAGAATAAGAGCGGTCTTGAGGAGGAGCAGCTCAAACGCTGATATCCTTGAAGCAGATGAACTTCTGCTAAGGGATGAAATTACAATCAACATATCTACTTATGAAGCAAGGCTAAATGATGAAATATTGAATCTGACTCCAACTGAATATAAAATCCTGGTCACGCTCGCGAGAAAACCAGGCCGCGTCTATAGCCGCCTTCAATTGATGAATAGCGCAATGGGGGAGGAATATGTAAACTATGAACGTTCAATTGATACCCACGTCAGCAATTTACGAAAAAAAATAGAAAAAGACCCGGCGCATCCGAAATACATTCATACGGTATATGGTATTGGATATCGTTTCGGTGATAAGAAATGAAATTGCAAACGAAGTTGATTGCTGCCTTTATTGTGATAATTTTGTTGATGGGGATAAGCCAGTCACTCTTTTTACAAACGAGCATCCGGTCGACGTTCCAAAACTATCTGGATCAGCACACAAACAATTTTATGCTCCGGATGGAACAATCCCTCGAAGCTTATTATGACGAATCAGGGTCTTGGGATGATGTGCAGGAGCTTTTCTTTGAATATAATTCCACAACTGGCCAAGGACATGGGATGATGATGCGAAGAATGATGATGAATATGTCCCTGTCGAGTGACGATCTGCTCCTTCTTGATCTGAATGGAAAGGTGATTGGCGACTCGTCAGGCACAAGAATCGGAACAGACGGAAATGACTTAACCGGTAAGAAAATTTCTTTAAACGTAAACCATGGTAAAATCGGGACTTTGGTCCTTCATCAACGGCAGCTTCAAAATCTAGAAAAAGAATTTATGCAATCATCCAATACGGCAATTTTTATCAGTGGCTTATTTGCAGCAATTGCGGCACTCCTGTCCAGTATTTTCATCGCAAAAAAGATCTCTAAACCATTAAAAGTCCTAATGGGTGGAATTAAACAGATTGGCGACGGACAAAAAGTTCATGAAATCAATATCTCAACCACAGGGGAGTTTTACGAACTTAGCGAAGCATTTAATGACATGATCAAGAAATTGAATCGAAATGAAGAGGTTAGACGGTCTTTAGTGGCAGATGTGGCCCATGAACTGAGGACACCATTGGCCATACTTCAGGGAAAACTGGAATCAATTCAAGAGGGGATCACCGCTCCAACGGAGGAAACTATCCTTGAACTGACTGATGAAGTATATCGATTAAGCCGATTGGTAAAGGATTTGCAACAGTTAAGTCTGGCGGAGGCTGGCAAACTTAAGTTAAATCTGGCACCTGTAAATATTAATGAGCTGATTGATAAAGTGTGCCACCATTTTAAGTGGCTGGCAGAAGAAAAGGGGATTATGCTTCGTCATGATCATATACCCAATAACTGTTCTCCTAGAATAGATACAGACAGAATGACCCAAGTCTTTGTGAATTTGATTGGCAATGCGCTCCGACACACACCATTAGGAGGAATAGTTGAGGTTTCTGCTCAGCAACAGGGAGATTTATTGTTAATTCGAGTTGCTGATACTGGAAAGGGCATACCCGCTGAGAAACTTCCACATATTTTTGACCGTTTTTATAAAGCGGATGCCTCTAGAACGCGGAGTGAAAGCGGCACAGGTCTGGGGTTATCCATTGCAAAGGGATTTATTGAAGCACATGGTGGTGTCATAACTGTTGAGAGTCAAGTAGGCAGGGGGACCTTATTTTTAATTACGATCCCCTGTTAAATAACGATATTCCAGCCTTAATATGTCATGAAATCGCCATAAAAATAAAACAGGTGCATGTTATAATATACTATATAGGGTATATGAAATGGCAGGAATGGAGGTGTTTTTACATTGAAACGTATTTTTGGATTGGTATGTGTTTTTATGCTATTTTCAAGTTCTCTCCATGCTGTTGCAGAAGAAAAGTCCGCTAAACAAAGCTATGACTACACCAATTCGGAATTTAAAGCGACAGTGGACATGCTTTATATGGATGGGCATAGTAATGACGATCTTGCAAGCTGCCAGGTAAAACAGGAATATTATCAAGATGTGGGCGGGATGTTTTTTGATAAAGGAATGTCGAAGGATGAAATCTTGGATTACTACAAAAATGAACTAGGCGTATTTGCGGTAAATGCGCCGCCTGGTAAAGGCTTTAATCTTGTTCTCTGGGTTCTCCCGTTTCTTTTAATCTTTATTATGTTTATCATTATCTATTATGTTGTAAAAAGATGGAAGCGAAATCAATTCGAGGCTCCAGTCGAGGAGCAAACCTACTCAAATGAGTTGGATGATGTTTACGCATCGATGATTGAAGAAGAACGAAAGAAATTTGTATAATTTCTAATCAGTATTCAGTTTCAATATATTGCCTGCTCTCTTGAAAAGCTTTAGAGAGCAGGAATTTTTCGCTTTACAATATACCCTGGTGGGTATATAATAATCACTATAGAAAAGATAAGTAAGAATGTTGAGGGAGGTCTAAACCATGGGTAAAGAATCAAGACAAGTCAAAGATCGCAGTACAACTGGTTCTTGAGGAATCAGCCGGCCAAAAGTTTCTGAGGATGGGAAGCGGGTAAAACAACCGATTCCAATATGACCAGGAACTCTAGTCTGGCTCCTGGGAGGAGCCATTTACCTGATTGTTAAAACATTTAATTAATTATAAAAAGGAGAGGGTTAAATGAATCAAATTACCGTGTATACAACAAATACATGTCCTTATTGTGTCATGATGAAAAACTTTCTAGCTCAACAAGGACTTCCATTTAAAGAAGTGAATGTTCAACAGGATCAGGCTGCCGCTGCTCGTTTAGTAAGAACAACCGGCCAGTTGGGAGTTCCCCAAACTGAAGTAAACGGTCAGTGGGTGTTGGGATATGACCCAGACAAGGTAATGGGATTAGTAAGGTAAAATTTTGTGCTAGAATTACAATTTATGTCCGTCACTTGAAAGGTGTGGCTTAGACTTAAGGCACACTTTTTTTGTGAGCAGAAAACGCGTGAAAAATACCTATATTGGTATAAGTGGACAAGGAGGATTACAATGGATTACTTAAATTATCTTATTATTGCTTTGTTTCTTTATTTTATCATCAAGCGATTATTGCCAACAAAGGGTGTTACTAACATAACAACAACGCAATTAAAATCTATTTTACAAGATAAAAATAAACAGTTTGTTGATGTTCGTACTCCTGCAGAATATAAAGGTAACCATATACGAGGTTTCAAGAACATTCCGCTCCACCAGCTAGAGCAAAAAGCTGAGAAGGAACTTTTAAAGCAAAAAGACGTAGTTGTGATCTGTCAAAGTGGAATGAGAAGCCAAAAAGCAAGTAAGGTATTGAAGAAATTAGGTTACAATGTGACGAACGTAAGAGGCGGTATGAGTGCTTGGAATTAGGGGGCTTTTAGCTCTCTTTTTTTATGAAAATTGAAGATTATGAAGAATTTGTGACAACTATACTATGTTACTTTACATTATCTACAGGTGTTTTATAATACCCATATAGGTATATAACCCATACGGGTATATCTAAAATAACAATGTTTATAAGTGAAATTTATATATAATAATGGAGGGATTGTCATGACTAAGAAAGTTATTATTATCGGTGGAGTAGCCGGTGGTGCAACTGCAGCAGCAAGATTGAGAAGAATCAGTGAAGACGTGGAAATTATCCTGGTCGAACGAGGGGAGCATATTTCATTTGCGAACTGCGGATTGCCTTATTATATCGGTGAAACAATTAAGGACCGCAGCAAATTATTGGTTCAAACCGTCAAGGGTATGTCGGAACGTTTTAATCTTGATATTCGCAACTTAAGTGAAGCAATGAGCATAATCCCAGAAACGAAAACTGTGATAATCAAGAATTTGCAAACAGGTGAAGTATACGAAGAATCCTATGATAAATTGTTGTTATCACCAGGGGCAAGGCCGATTGTCCCGCCAATCCCAGGATTAAATGAAAACCAGTCACTATTTACATTAAGAAATATTCCTGATACAGATAAAATTAAGAGCTATGTTGATTCTAAGCATCCTAAAAAAGCAGTAGTTGTTGGCGGCGGTTTTATCGGCATCGAAATGGCTGAAAACCTAGTTGATAGAGGGGTGGAAGTGACCATCGTTGAAATGGCCGACCAGATCATGGCGCCAATTGATTTCGAAATGGCCAGCATTCTGCATACTCATTTAAAGGAAAAAGGCGTGAAGCTTATTTTGGAAAACGGCGTCCAATCATTTACCGATCAAGGCAAAAAAGTAATCCTATCTGATGGTACGGAAATTGACACCGATATGACCATCCTTTCAATCGGTGTCAGACCTGAAAATGAATTGGCTAAAACAGCAGGATTGGAGTTAGGCGAGCGTGGTGGCATCATCGTCAACGAATACCTGCAGACTTCGAATGAAGATATCTATGCAGTTGGAGATGCCATTGAGGTTGTTGATTATATTAGCGGTTCAAAGGTAATGATTCCGCTGGCAGGACCGGCAAACCGTCAGGGCCGAATTGCTGCCAATAACATGATGGGTAAGCGTGAAAAGTATCAAGGAACATTGGGTACGTCCATTGCCAAAGTATTCGATTTGACTGTTGCGGCGACAGGCAACAACGAGAAAATTTTAAAGCGATTGGGTGTACCATATGAAGTTGTACACATCCACCCTAGTTCACACGCAGGGTACTACCCAGGTGCCGCACCTATCTCGTTAAAATTGATTTTTAATAAAGAAAGCGGAAAAATCTTCGGTGCCCAAGCGGTTGGTTCAGATGGCGCTGATAAGAGAATGGACGTCATTGCTACAGCAATCAAAGGTGGCTTAACCGTTGAAGACTTGACCAATCTGGAATTGTCTTATGCACCGCCATATTCTTCTGCAAAAGACCCAGTGAACATGGCTGGTTATGTTGCTACAAATATTATTGAAGGTGAACTGGAAGCCGTGCAATGGTATGAAATTGATGGAATCGTGGCTGATGGAGGACTTTTAATAGATGTCCGAGAACCTATGGAGCGTGAATTTGGCTTTATCGAAGGCTCAATCAATATTCCACTCAATGATTTGCGGAACATATTGTCAAAACTTCCAAAGGATCAAACCATTTATGTCAGCTGTCAGGTGGGCTTAAGGGGCTACTTGGCAAGCCGCATCTTGAAAAATAATGGCTTCAAAGTGAAAAACGTTGACGGTGGCTGGAAAACCTATTCATCTGTATTCGGCAGCAATATAAACAAAAATGTTGCTACGTCAACAAACGACCTTGGAGAAACGGTTGTAGAAAATACAAGTGAACTGAAGGTCGATTCAGTAGTGGATGTGACCGGATTAACTTGCCCAATGCCAATCATTAAATTAAAAAAAGGCCTTGAATCCTTGGATAGCGGCCAAGTATTAGAGCTGCATGTAACAGATAAGGGTGCATTAAATGACCTGCCGGCATGGTCATTTAATGCGGGTCACTCCATTCTAAATACAGAAGTAGACAAAAGCTTGATAAAATTTTGGATCGAGAAGAAATAAACAGAGCAAATGCTTAGAGCATGACTAAAATAAAAAGTCATGCTCTTCTCATCTTACGATTAGCTATGTCCATTCTGACCGTTAATTTTATGATACGTTGGTGCTTTCAATGTATGTTTCCAACGCAGGATGAAATTCTTTTTGATAATGATTGTCAGGGCAAGTTTTGATGATCGTTGCTTTGAAAAAATTTGAGTTATTTGTCTCCAAGACTTTATTGCAAATCGGACATTTATCAGTAAAAAGGCATTTTATCAGGCTCATTTCTCATGCTCCTTTTCAATAATCTAAAACCTTAAATTCTTATATATATACTAGGAATTATAAATGGATGTTTTATTTTTTTCAATAGAAGGTTACTCTTACATGTGGTTAGGTGTTTACCATAATTTATGAGCGGTATAAACGAGTGGTGAACAGTAGCTTACTTTTGTCGTTAATCTTAATAAAATTTTTATTGACAATATACCTATATGGGTATATTATATAACTTATCGATGACATTAGCTTTAGTTCAAGGAGGAACAAATGACCAGCTTAATGACCATTTTAATATTTTTATATGCAATATTAATATACAAACGTTATGTCCCCGTTTTGGGAATTCCTTTTATCAATTTGGATAATCTTGATTATGATAACAGGGTGATTATTGATCTTAGAGATTTTAACATATCCTACAAGGATCCTGTAAAAGGGGCGGTCAATATTCCGATTGCGTATTTAAACAGAAGCATTGCCGAGATTCCAAACCGTGAGATATATATTATTGCTTCAAGTTCACTTGAAAAAAACTTGGGGATCCGTTCGTTAAGAAAAAAAGGATTTCGTGTAGTTGGATACACTATTTACGATACTGATACCTCTATTAAAGTTAGTAAGTGTGCTTAAGTCAACAATAAAAAAGAGTTGACACCTACAACATTTGCTATTAACATTATACCCATGGGGGTAATAATGTTAAGTATATTTTTTTTTTTTTGGAATTAAAAATACCCATACACGTATTGGTTTAAATAAAACATACAATTCAGGAGGTAACAAAATGACAGAGAAAAAGAAAACAACGATTATCTTATTTAGCGGTGATTACGATAAAGCAATGGCAGCCTACATTATTGCAAACGGCGCTGCTGCTTATGATCATGAGGTCACGATTTTTCATACATTTTGGGGATTGAATGCCCTAAGAAAGGATGAAAATATTCCTGTTCAAAAAGGGTTTATGGAAAAAATGTTTGCAAAAATGATGCCAAAAGGCGCAGATAAAATGGGGCTGTCTAAGATGAATTTCGCTGGGATGGGGCCAAAAATGATTAAGGGTGTCATAAAGAAGCATAATGCGATGACTCTTCCTCAATTAATTGAAATGGCCCAAGAGCAGGACGTTAAATTAGTAGCATGTACCATGACAATGGATTTATTAGGCCTGCAAAAAGAAGAATTATTGGAAAATATTGAGTATGCAGGTGTTGCTGCTTATTTGGCGGATGCGCAAGATGGAAATGTTAACCTATTTATCTAATCACTGACAGGGGGAAGCCCCCTAAATATAAATGGCGGTGGTGATGCCGCCTGGTCATATTTTGAAGGAGGTAAAGTGAACAATGAGAGAAATAAGTGCAAAAGAAGTAGAAACATCATTGGCTGAAGGCAAAGAATTAAATATCATTGATGTGCGTGAAGTAGATGAGGTTAAAACCGGAAAAATTCCAGGTGCAAAGAATATCCGCTTGGGACTGTTAGAGTTCCTTATGCATGAACTGGATAAGGCGAAGGAATATATTATCGTTTGCCGTTCAGGCGCCCGAAGTGCCCGCGCAGTACAATTTCTTGAATATCATGGCTACAATGTCATAAATATGACTGGTGGCATGATGGCTTGGGAAGGTAATGTCGAGTAAAATATTATCAAAAAATATACCCGTATTGGTATATAATTGGAGGTTATACAATGGAAAACATAAAGGCAAATGTGATACTGGATGCAAAAGGGTTGGCATGTCCAATGCCCATTGTTAAAACAAAAAAGGCAATGAAGGATTTGGAAGCTGGTCTTGTGTTAGAGGTGCAAGCAACTGACAAAGGTTCAAAGGCCGATATGAAGGCATGGGCAGAAAGTACGGGGCATCAATATTTAGGCACCTTGGAGGAAGGTCAAGTTTTAAAGCACTATTTACGAAAGTCCTCCCAAAATGAGACATTGGAAAAAAAGCATCCACATGTCATTACTAATGATGAGCTTGAAGCCAAGCTAGAAGCCAATGAAAAGGTCGTTGTTCTTGATGTGAGAGAAGCTGCAGAATATGCGTTTAACCATATTCCAAATGCCATTTGCATTCCTTTGGGGGAATTGGAAAACCGCATGGAGGAATTAAATAACGAAGACAAAATTTTTGTCGTCTGTCGGACAGGGAACCGCAGTGATATGGCTGCACAAAAGTTAGTAGAGAAGGGTTTCGCCAATGTTGTGAATGTCGTCCCAGGTATGAGTGAATGGTCCGGAAAAACCACTGGTATTTAAAGAAATAGCATCTGGCATTCTATCGCTGTTATAATGAGACAAATTTTTTTGAAATAAAATATACTCTAGGGGGTAATTTTAAAAATGACTATGAAAGCTATGAGTTCAAAAGAAGTAACACAAAAGATATTTAATAAACAAGAATTATTTATCCTGGATGTCCGAAATGAAAGTGACTTTAAAGATTGGAAAATTGAAGGGGAAAACGTCGAACATCTGAATATCCCGTATTTTGAATTGCTTGATGGCGTAGATGAGATTCTTGAGAAAATTCCTTCCGATCAGGATGTTCTGGTTGTCTGTGCAAAGGAAGGGTCATCCGTCATGGTGGCGGAGATGCTTTCTGATGTTGGGTTAACCGTTTCCTACCTTGAAGGCGGCATGAAGGCTTGGAGTGAATACTTAGAACCAGTTAAGGTAGGGGATTTAACAGATGGCGGAGAGCTATACCAATTTGTCCGCATTGGTAAAGGATGTCTGTCCTACATGGTTGTTTCAAACGGAGAAGCGGCACTCATTGATGCTACTCGGATGACAGATGTATACTTTGAATTTGCTAACAAGATTGGTGCAAAAATTACCCATGTATTTGATACACATTTACATGCCGACCATATTTCTGGCGGCAGAAGTATTGCTGAAAAAACTGGCGCTGCTTATTGGCTCCCACCAAAGGATGCAACGGAAGTCACATTTTCCTATCAGCCTTTGGAAGATGGCAATGACGTGGAGATTGGTTCAGTGAAAATTAATATTCAAGCACTCTACTCTCCTGGTCATACAATTGGTTCCACTTCATTTATTGTGGATGAGAAGTACTTACTTTCAGGCGATATCCTATTCATTGACTCGATTGGAAGGCCGGATTTAGCTGGTTTGGCACAGGATTGGGTCGGTGATTTGCGCGAAAGTTTATATAAACGCTACAGAGAGCTATCTGAGGAACTGATTGTTCTTCCAGCACACTTTATGATTATTGAAGAGTTGAACGAAGATGGTAGTGTGTCTGAAAAGCTTGGTACACTGTTTACTAAAAACCATGGCTTAAATATTGAAGATGAAAATGAATTCCGTAAGCTTGTGACGGAAAATCTCCCGCCACAGCCAAATGCTTATCAAGAAATCCGTGAAACGAATATGGGGAAAATAAACCCTGATGAAGAAAAACAACGTGAAATGGAAATTGGACCAAATCGCTGTGCAGTTCGATAAATTTAACACTTTAGGAGGAGATTTAAATGGAAGCAAATAAATTCTTGGATGCAAAAGGATTGGCTTGCCCAATGCCAATCGTAAAAACAAGAAAAGCAATGAATGATTTGGAGTCGGGGCAAATACTGGAAATCCATGCAACAGATAAAGGAGCAAAAAACGATCTTACTGCCTGGGCGAAATCAGGCGGACACGAATTAGTGAAACATGAAGAAGAGAACGGCACACTTAAATTTTGGATTAAGAAAGGTTAAATAGTCATAAGGGGACCAAGTACGGTTCCCTTATTTTAAAGGGGTGAAACATCGTGGATTTTGGTTTTATCATTACGATTTTCTTAATTGGTTTTATTGGTTCCTATATTTCGGGAATGCTGGGAATTGGCGGTTCGATCATTAAATACCCAATGCTTTTATATATTCCGCCACTGTTGGGAGTAGCTGCGTTCTCTGCGCATGAGGTATCAGGGATAAGTGCCGTACAGGTGTTTTTCGCCACCATCGGCGGGGTTTGGGCCTATAGGAAAGGGGGTTATTTAAACAAAAGCTTAATTGGTTATATGGGCGCAAGTATCCTCATCGGAAGCTTTGTTGGAGGGTACGGTTCCAGATTAATGTCAGAAAGCAGCATAAATTTAGTTTATGGGATATTAGCCTTGATTGCCGCGGTCATGATGTTTATTCCGAAAAAAGGAATTGATGATATTCCACTTGATCAAGTGAAATTTAATAAATGGCTGGCTGCCTCACTTGCCTTGATTGTTGGGGTCGGTTCAGGTATCGTAGGTGCAGCTGGTGCTTTTTTATTGGTACCAATCATGCTGGTAGTATTAAAAATTCCAACCCGGATGACGATTGCATCATCTTTGGCGATCACATTCATTTCCTCAATCGGTGCAACGGTCGGTAAGATTACAACTGGTCAAGTAGATTTTGAGCCTGCATTGATTATGGTCATTGCCAGCTTAATTGCATCACCGCTGGGAGCGATGGCTGGAAAGAAAATAAACACAAAAATCCTCCAGGTAATCCTCGCTTTTTTGATTTTGGCAACAGCCATAAAAATCTGGATAGATATACTATAAGCAATGCTAATTGGGCCATTTCAAGGCCCTTTTTTATTTTAAGCAGATAAATTTTTATATAATACCTTTTATTTTATGATCTTCCTGCATGGGCTAAATCAGGCGGACACGAATTAGTGAAACATGAAGAAGATAATGGTATATTAAAGTTCTGGATTAAAAAAGGGATAATTGAATTAAGGGAGCCAATCGGGTTCCCTTATTTTAAGGAGTGGAACACCGTGGAATTAGGCTTTATCGTGACGATTTTCATCATTGGATTTATTGGTTCTTTTATTTCTGGGATGCTTGGAATAGGCGGGGCCATTATTAATTTCCCCATGCTTCTATATATACCTGCACTAGTTGGTGTCGCCCATTTTACAGCACATGAAGTTTCCGGTATAACGGCCATCCAAGTGTTCTTTTCAACTATCGGCGGTATTTGGGTGTACCGTAAAGGTGGTTTTTTAAACAAAACGCTCATTGTCTACATGGGTGGCGGCGTGTTGCTTGGTAGTTTTATCGGCGGATATAGCTCCACACATATGCCGGAGAGTGGCATTAATATTGTATATGGGGTATTAGCGTTAATTGCCGCAATTATGATGTTCGTGCCTAAAAAAGGATTGGATGATATCCCTTTGGATCAAGTGAAATTTAATAAATGGCTGGCTGCTACATTATCCTTCGTTGTCGGAATCGGAGCAGGGATTGTCGGGGCTGGCGGGGCATTTCTGTTAATACCGATCATGCTATCGGTGTTAAAAATACCGACAAGAATGACAATTGCCTCTTCCTTGGCCATTACCCTCATTTCATCTATTGGATCTATTAGCGGAAAAATCTCAACCGGCCAGATTCCCCTTCTGCCGTCCATTATTCTGGTTATTGTCAGTTTGATTGCTTCACCACTCGGTGCCTCCTCCGGAAAAAGAATAAATACAAAGCTGCTGCAAGTGGTAATGGGGATTTTAATCGTAACAGTTGCTATTAAGACGTGGCTGGAAATCTTATAAAAGGGGCTTTGTAGGCCCTTTTTTGTTTACAGTCATATCTTTTTTCTTGTTATACCCCTTATAGTATAATGAGAAGAATTAAAACTATTAAGGGGGCGTACATGCAATTCATTCAGATTGGTTCTTTGGCGGTATCGTTAAAATGGCTTTTGCTCGGGATTGCTCTAGTTTTAGGGCTACTTACGATTAAACTGTGGCTTAAACAAACTCAAGAAAACGAAATACATAAAAAGGTCCTTGATTTAATCGCAAATACATTATTTTTAGGGTTTTTTGTTTGGAAAGGGAGCTTGGTTATTCTAGAACCTTCACTGGTAATCAAAAGCCCAATGTCTTTATTATATTTTACCGGTGGAACTCACGGATTAATTATAGCCACTTTAAGTGCAAGTTTTTACTTCGTGTACAAATCACGAAGAATGAACCTCTCCAATTTGTTCATCCTGCAATCGGGAATCATGTTTATTTTTTCTGTCATCGGCGGATATTACTTCATGGCTTTTTGGTTATTTCCTGTTCAAAGCACATTTCACCTTGTTTTTAGCATATGTTCGATTCTTATCGTTGGATTTATTTTATTTAAGCATGATCCAAAGGAGGCAATTGAAGTGGTGAAAAAAATCTTGGCCATCACGGTTTTGGCTGGCCTGATCGGATGGTTGGCATATGATCGATTTGTGGCACCGACTGAAGCTGAGAAAACTGTACAGAAGAGTAATCCTGTTGATCAATCTGTGGAAATAGGCATTCAAGAGGGAAATCGTGCGCCTAATTTTCAATTGAAAAATTTAGAAGGTGATGAAGTAGCCTTAAACGATTTGAAAGGAAAGAAGGTAATTCTGAATCTGTGGGCTACTTGGTGTCCGCCATGTAAGGCTGAAATGCCACATATGCAGGAATTTTACCAGGAACAAAAAGGAAAAGATGTCGAAATCCTGGCTGTGAACTTAACGACTGCAGAGAAGAATCCAAACGGAGTCGGTCAGTTTGTGAAGGATTATGGTCTAACCTTTCCGGTTGTGCTGGATACGGCAGGTGCAGTTGGGGATGCCTATCAAGCGTTCACAATTCCCACGAGTTATTTCATTGATAGAAATGGTATCATCCAAAAACGAATTGTCGGGCCAATGGATAAGGGAATGATGACCGAATTAATCAATAGTATTGATTAATGATGAAAAACCTTCCTTGTTTACGTGAAACATTTTATTACAAACTAAAAAATAATCAGTGTTGGAAAGAGGGATCATTGTGGTTAAAGCAACACATGCAGCAATTTCGAAAATTACCGAAGAAGTACAAGATGTGATTAATGAAGGTAAGAAGCCATTCATCCGCCTCGAAATGGGAATTGGCTGAGGCGGTCCGCAGCTGCGTCTGACTCTGGAGGAGTCAGCTTTAGAAAATGATGAAATCACCGAAATAGAAGGCATTCAGTTTTTGGTGAATGAACGTGACCAAATATATTTTCAAGATGCAAAACTTGATTACGTCCGAAGTATAATGGGTGGGGGACAGTTTAAGGTCCTGCGAGTGTAATTTAGGGGCTGAAGGGCCTCTTTTTTTTGGCAAACTTTCACATACTAAGGGAAAGAGGTGAAAGTAATGACCCTAGTAAGACTCGGCTATGTAGCAATGAGCATGGAACTGAAAAATGCCTCGCCTTCCAAAACCATGACATTTGCCCAATTCCAAAAAATAGATGATCGTGAAGCCGCTCTCCGCAAATTGGAACGCATTGCACAACAAAATTTACATAATACTCTAAGAATCATGCGGCATAATGTCGCCTCGGAGATCCATTTTTACCGGTTGACCTCAAGGCTGATTCCACTGGCCAATCATGAGGAGCTCCTTGATTGGGATTACCTGAAACCGCTGAAACGGGATTTGCAGGAGCTAGGGGAGTACATTAACGAGCATCACGTAAGAGTTGATTTCCATCCGGACCATTTTGTTCTGATCAACTCTCCTCAGCCGGAGAACTTGAAAAATTCCATCCGTACCTTGAAGCTCCATTATAGGCTATTGAGGGGGATGGGCATTAATCCGATCCATCGATGTGTCATGCATGTGGGCGGTAACTACAAAGAAACCGAAACATCACTGGAGCGATTTGTGGAAAATTGGATGGATGTACCTAAAGGAATTCAAAAAATGATCATGCTCGAAAATGATGATACCTCTTTTACCTTGGACGACACCTTGTATTTATGCGAGAAGCTGGAGATTCCGCTGGTATTTGATTATCATCATCACCTGGCCCATCATCAAAACCCAAATTGGGAAGAAAACTGGGAGCGAGTTGTCGGAACATGGAAACACTCGCACCTTCCCATAAAGATGCATATTTCCAGTCCTAAAAGCGAAAAAGAGTTCCGGCACCATTCGGATTATGTGGACATAGACATGTTTTTCAAATTTCTCAGTGTCATTCAAGGAAGCGTCCCGCAAATTGACTGCATGATTGAAGCCAAGAAAAAAGATGAGGCTTTGTTTCATTTGATGGAGGAAATTAAAACGAGAAATGATGTCGAAATCATTGATGGCTCTTCCTTTCATCTAAAATCATAATTCCGGTTAAGAAAGCAAACAATAGAGAAGGATGGTTATTTTCCAATAAAAATGCGGGGGTATGAAGAATGGCAAACCGACAAGCAAACCGAAATCAGCAGCAAAAAGGGAAATACACGGATGGTTCGGGTACACAGTATCATAAAGAGCATGCCGGAAATGTTCCAGGTTATGGCAATAACCCTGCGGAACAAAATCAAAAGTCGTAAAAACAAAGACCGCACTCGGCGGTCTTTATTTTTTGGCTAATAAGAAATTATAAAATTGTCCCAAATTTTATAATTTCTTAACGCATAAATTCAACTACGCCTCTGTCTTCGTCCTTACGGACTCGCCAATCGACGAGTTTCATTAATAATTATAATATCGCAATGTCTCCACTTTCGATGTTGGGACTTCTTCAGTAATATTGCCTTTTTCGTCTTTGTAAACCTCGTATTCCTGATAGGTTTCCACAATATACCCATCCACTTTTTCCCGTTTGACAAGCTTTTCAATCAGTTCGGGCCCCTCATCCTTGGGTTCTACCGCCACAGGCTCCACCGCTACAGGTTGATCGGCGATAAAAACGAAGTCCGAATTTAAAAATGAGAAAGGAGATTCCAGATAAGCCAGTAATCCTAAGGTTAACAGCAGGCAAAACGCATATAATATATTTTTTGATTTCATGGGTCCGATAGCTCCTTTTTGGATGAATCCTCGTAACCCATTTTATGCATGTCCAAGCAACATATGACTTCCACGTTTAAAAGTTGGTTTGTTTTGCCTTGGCACGAAACCCAAGGAAGAGAACGAACGCGACCACGGTGAGCAGCACCCCGGAAATATAGGGAAGTCCAATCGTAATAGAAAATAGCCACCCGCCAAGCACCGGACCGATAATCCGGCCTAATGAATCAAACGATGATAAAAGACCTGTGGAACTGCCGTGTCCAGAGGTCGATATTTTGGTCAACAGTGACGAAACGCTCGGTCGAATGACGCCATTGCCAATCCCGAATATCGTTAGATAAATCGCCGCGGTCGTGAAATTGTTTACGAGTAAAATCAAGCCAAACCCAATTGCCGAAACAATCATGCCGCCTTGAATCACGGCGCTTTCGCCGTATTTCTTTGTCCAGCGGCCAACCAGGCCACCTTGGACCATCGCCCCTGCAAACCCCATAATCATGAAGATGTACCCTAACTGGGTTGACCCTAAACCGGCTCTCTCGGCAGCAAAATAAGCAAAGGTCGCTTCTAGTCCGGACAAGGATAAAGAGATAAACAATTGGACGAAAAAGAGCACGGACACATCAGGGGTGAACGCTTTCCATACGGATTGCCTTTCATCAGCAACTTCGCCCTTGCCCTGTTTTGATTCCTTCAAGAGGATCGCCACAAGAATCAACGTTATCAGCGAAGAAATACCCGCAAGATAAAATGGCAAACTTAAGCTGTTTTTTGAAAAAATCCCGCCGACTGCCGGCCCGAATACGAACCCCAATCCAACTGCAGCGCCGACAATGCCCATACCTTTGCCCCGATTTTCTTCGGTGGTGATGTCAGCAACATAGGCCATCGCAGTCGGCATATTGGCTGAAGACAGGATCCCGCCAATGATACGGGCCGCAAACAGCATCCATAGTTGGGTTGAAATGGCCTGGATAAAGAATGATAACGCCAGTCCGGTAATTCCGATCATCATGACCGGTTTACGGCCGATCCGATCGGACAACCGGCCCCACATCGGCGCGAAAATAAGCTGCATTAAGGAATAGACGGCCATTAACAGCCCGAGTTCGGTTGGACTTGCCCCCATTTCCTCTGCATAGAAGGGCAGCACCGGGATGATAATTCCGAATCCGATCATAACAAGAAACATGACTACAAATAAAATAGGTAAAGCAGATTTTGCCTGCAAGGATGTTCACTCCTTAAATACTACATATAAGTTCATTTTTTAGTCCATGTACAATTATCACCTAGCCTGGCAGGATAATGCAACCTACAAACTCATGAATCTATGGGCAACCTTGCAAAAATGTAAGGTTAAACGTTAAAAACGTAAGGATTCATTATGGAAAAGCATCCTCTAGTTTTCTATGATAAAACTAAGCAAGAAATGGAAATGGGGATGAAACAAATGGAAATGATTTTAGAGGCAAAATCAGTCAGTAAAGTATTCGGCGGAAAACGAAATCAATTTAAGGCACTTCATGATATCGACCTAAATATAGCGAAAGGGGAATTCGTCGGAGTGATGGGGCCATCCGGTGCCGGGAAATCGACATTGCTTAATGTGTTGTCCACAATCGAAAGCCCGTCAGCAGGAAAGATTCAGTTTGACGGGACCGATCTTACCAAAATGAAAGAGAAACAGTTGACCGAGTTCAGACGGGATAAGATGGGGTTTATTTTTCAAGATTATAATCTTTTGGATACCTTAACGGTTGGGGAAAATATTATGTTGCCACTTGCGTTCACAAACATGGCAGCAGAGCAAATCAAACAAAGAGTTACGGAATTAGCCAGGCAGTTTGGAATTGAAGCGATGCTTGAAAAATATCCATATGAAATATCGGGTGGGCAGCAGCAACGGACAGCCGTATGCCGGGCGCTTGCCAGCAATCCAAGACTCCTGTTTGCGGATGAGCCAACCGGGGCCCTGGATTCAAAATCGGCGTTCCAGCTCTTGGAAACCTTATCGAAACTTAATCAGGAGCGGCAGGCGACGATTTTGATGGTAACCCATGACCCCTATGCGGCGAGTTTCTGTTCTCGGGTCATATTCATTAAAGATGGCAGCCTGTATACAGAAATTCGCAGAGGCGAGCAGACAAGGAAACAGCTGTTCCAGCAAATTCTTCATATCCTTTCGACGATTGGGGGCGGACAGTATGACGTTATATAGTTTGGCAAGGAAAAATATTGTCAAAAACATCCGCCAATACATGCTTTACCTGTATTCCATGGTCATTAGCGTTGCGATTTATTTTACCTTTGTTTCACTTCAGTATAATCAGCAATTGCATGATAATACCGTTACACTTGGAAAAATCGAATCAGCCTTTTTTGCGGGATCTGTCATTCTTATTGTTTTTGCGGCGATCTTCATCTGGTATTCCAATTCCTTTTTTACGAGAACTCGAAAAAAGGAAGTTGGTTTATACGCCTTGTTTGGAATGAACAAGAAAAAGATTGGCACCCTGCTATTTTACGAAAATATCATCATTGGAGCCATCGCCTTGATGATTGGAATTGGTCTTGGAATCCTGTTTTCGAAGCTGTTTATGATGGTTATTTTTAAAATAATGGGCTTTTCGCTTGAAGTCAGCTTTAACCTTTCAAGCATGGCTTTCTTGCAGACAATCGTTGTATTCGCGATGATTATTCTGGTCACATCGATACACAGCTATAGGCTAATTTACCGCTTTTCCTTGTCGGAGCTGTTTAAAGCCGAAAGAAAAGGCGAGAGGCTGGCGAAAGGCTCGCCGATCATCGGCATCTTGGCGGTGCTCTTTATCGGGGCTGCTTATATATTGTTTCTAAATCCTGATGGTTTCGAAATTATTGAAAATGACGGGCTGCGAATCTTAACGGCAACAGGCTCATTGATCATCGGTTCCTATTTATTTATGAATTCGCTTGTGACTTTCCTTTTAAAGGCAATACGAAAGGTCCCGCCGATTTTTTTAGCAGGGAAGAATCTGCTTAGCATCACGAACCTTTTATACCGATTGAAGGGTAATGTGCTGATTTTGACGGTCATTTCTTTATTGAGCACTGTCACGCTGTTTGCTTGTACCACGACGTTGGGGTTTTACTCTAATTTGGATCACATTTCCAAATTGAATAATCCATATTCTTATATGTTTAATCTAAAGAATGAGAAGGCGGAAGCGGAGATAAACAGCTTACTGAAACAAGAAGGTGGCAATGAACTTTCGTATTCCTATCAGCTCGAATATTTGACGATGAAGCCAGGTGCGACAGGAATTCCACGGGTTCCTGAATTCTTCCAGAACATGTTGATTTCGGAATCCTCTTTTCAGCAGCTCATGAAGCTTAGAGGAAAGAATGTGTCGGTTGATTTAGGAAGAGGTGAAGCGATTGCCTTTTATGATGGCAATATGGATGTGAAATCCGATCCGTTCACTGGCAAAAAGGTGAAACTGCCCAGCGGCGGGGAATTGACTATTTCCAAATATAAGTCTTATAGCATTCTTAACCAAGGAAATATGCTTTTTCCGCTTGTAGTCGACGAGGAGCTTTATAAGGAATTAAAAACAGAGATCACACCTGAAATATTGAAAATTTATAAAGTTGCTAATGAGAAAGACTTGAGCAAGCTGGATGGAGAAATAACAGAAATCGTCGATCCGCTGACCGGGCGTGATGATGGTGTGATCTATTCAAGCTTTTATGAACAATACCATTACGGGATGGAAACATATGGCCTGATGATTTTTATCGGCGGCTTTCTCGGACTTGTGTTTTTGGCTGCCACCGGGAGCATGATCTATTTTAAGCAGTTGATGGAGGCCGTCTCTGACAAAGGACGTTATCAGATCCTCAGGAAAATCGGGATTCCGGAAAAAGAGGTAAAGAAATCTGTAGCAAGACAGGTGTGGTTTGTCTTTGCCCTTCCGTTGCTGCTGGCTCTTTGCAATAGTGCCTTGATTAGCTATTGTATGGGTGAATTTATCCAAATCTCGATGCTCTTTCCGTTTACGGTTTGTTTGGCAGCTTATCTCTTGATTTATGCCAGCTACTTTATTCTGACCAACTACAGTTATTTGAGAATAATAAAACCAAGCTCATGATGCTGAGCTTGGTTTTTAAAATTGAAGTAGCTGTTCGCTCCGGTCCGGAAAATAGATCGTCGCTGTTGTTCCTTTACCTAGGGTCGACGAGAGAGAAAGACTATGTCCTAATTTATCGGCCGTTTTCTTCGCCAAATAAAGTCCCATTCCGGTTGACCGTTGGTGGGTTCTGCCGTTTCTGCCGGTAAAGCCTTGTTCAAACACGCGGGGCAGGTCCTCAGGCGGAATTCCGATACCAGTATCGCAAATCTGCAATTCTCGTGCTTCAGGGTTGACCGTAATGGTAATTTCTCCTTGATCGCCCGTATACTTCAAAGAGTTGGACAGCAGCTGGCGAATCAAATAGGTTAAACCTTTTTTATCGCTAAAAATCGTTGCCGGATTAAGGTTTAAGGTAAGTTTGATTTTTTTCGCAATAAAGCTTTTCATTTCAGTTTTAACAATCTCTTTCATTAATTTGTCCAAATCAATTTCCTGAATCAAATAATCTTTATTAAATTCATGGAGCCTGGTGAAGTAAAGCGCTTGCTCCACATATCCTTCAATTTTATTGATTTCCTCTGTTAAACTGTTTGAACTGACTTCCGTTTCGAGCAGCAGGCGGCTGACGGAAATTGGTGTTTTGATTTCATGGAACCACTGGGTCATAAATTCAAGCTGCTCTTTGGCGGTTTGGTTCTGTTCTTGGATCGCCTCTAGATAATGATCTTGCCATTTTTTAAAGGCTTGCAAATAGACTTCTTGTTCCTGGGTTAGGGCAACAGGCAGCTCTTCGAACGACTCCCAACTTTTGAGCTGATTTTTTTTGAAAAAATAACCGCCAATGAAAAAGCAGGAAAATATCGTTGTTGTAATGAAAACCAAGTAAATCAGACTGCTGGCGGAAACGGTCAGTTTTGGGTCCACACTAACTAAGATGGCAATAAAGATGAGCACAAATAGGAACGTAACCAGCTGCCATTTTTGGTCCGCGGCATAGTGTTTAAAGGTCATGGGATGATATATCCTTGTCTTTTTTTCGTTTCAATAAACTCAGGAAGACCCAGTTCCTCTAATTTCCGCCGCAAGCGGGCAATATTCACCGTCAGCGTATTATCGTCGATAAAATTCTCGCTTTCCCAGAGAGCCTGCATCAATTCATCGCGGGAAATGATCGTTTCTTTCTTTTTCAACAATAGATAAAGGATTTGAAATTCGTTTTTCGTTAAATCCATTTCTGTGTCATGATAAGAAATGGTAGCTTTGCTGATGTTGAGGATCAACCCTTTATGCTCCAAGAAATCCTGATCTTCCTGCTGATAAGTGTATGACCTCCTTAAGATTGCATTCATTTTGGCAAGCAATACCTCAAGTGAGAACGGTTTTTGGATAAAATCATCTCCGCCCATGTTCATCGCCATCACAATATCCATGTTTTGGTCGCGCGATGAAATAAAAATGATCGGCACATTAGAAAGCTGGCGAAATTTCCCGCACCAATAAAAGCCGTCATAGACTGGAAGGTTGATATCCAAAAGTACCAGATGGGGCTTAATGGCGAGAAATTGAGTTTCGAGATTTTCAAACTCAGTTGTACTGTAGGCTTCAAACTTCCATTTTGTTAGATATTCTGAAATGATAGAACTAATTTTGGCATCATCTTCAATGATCATTACTTTGTACATGAATATCACAACCAGTTTTTGTTATTTGATTCTATTATACTGATTATCAGTAGGAAGATGGGAATTTTTTGAATAATATAAACCCGGCCGCCAATCGTATCCTGGCGGCCGGGTTCCGTAAAAAGTTATTTCACCGCTTTTCGCGTGCTTTCTGATGCAAAGTCGGCAATAATAACGAGAATCATATAACAAAGAATCAATAATGTAATATCCGTATATTGAAAATAGCTCATTGCCAGCTTAAATTCCATTCCCAAACCGCCGGCGCCAACAAAACCAACGACAATCGTGGTTCTCATGATAACTTCCCAGCGATACAGAATATAGGTGAGAAATCGCGGCATCACAATGGGAAGAATGCCATAAAAGAACGTTTCAATTTTTGATGCACCAGCTGAAGCTAGATTCCGTATCGGCCGTGGATCCATGTCTTCAATCACCTCGGCCCACAACTTCCCAAGAATCCCAAAGTTATGGAGTGCCAGGGCAATCGCCCCCGGCAGCAGCCCAGGTTTAAAAATGAAGATAATCATCATCGCCCATACTAATTCCGGCACAGACCGGGAGAATATATAGATGATCCGGACGATTCCATACAGTATCCAGTTATACCACCTTCTAGTCCCCGTCAGGCTGCCGTTGGCAATGTTGCTTGCGGCCGGAAGCACGGTCAAAAACGCCGCAACCGTGGAGAACCCGATTGCCATAATGCTCATTTCCAATGTTTCATAGGTTAGCTCTAAGGCCGAAGCCCATTTAGCCGCATCCAAAAAGGCCGGATTTTGTTCATTTACACCGATGAGGCCGCCGAAGAACTTGCCGGCAAATTCAAGATTGCGTTCTGAGAACAACGAGACAAGATCTGCTTTTTCTCCAATGGTAATGAACATCCATGAACCCGCAGTCAGCAAAAGTGCCCCCAAAACATGGCTCCAACCAGAACCAAGGCCACGCTGCCGCACACGAGCATTCAAACCACGCCGAACCAAGTGACTCCAGCCATCGACAAACACAACCAATCCAATCAGGAAATAGACATATGTCCAAACTTGGTCGTATTTCAAATCCGCCAAGGCAAGCTGAATTTGATACCCTAGTCCGCCTAGCCCGACAAAGCTCATAATCGCTGACGAACGAATCGCACATTCGAAGCGGTACATCGTGTAGCTGATCAAATCTGCCCATACCAACGGCAAATATCCATAAATCAACGTTTGCAGGCGTGATGCCCCAGACGACTTTAACGCGTCAATCGGTGCTGTTGGGGCATCGTTTAACATATCGGCAAAGATTCTCCCAAGGATACCGCCATACGGTATCGCCAGCGCAAAAATGGCGGCATAGGGTGAAAAGCCCATCGCGGCTACAAACAGCCAGGCCCAAACCAGTTCATGAATTGATCTAGTAAAACCCAAAATCCCTCTGAAAAATATCTTTGAAACTAGTCTTGAAGTTCTGCTTGAGGTTAACGTGCCTGAGGCGAGAACACCGACGATAAATGCATAAATAATGGCAAGAGAAATTCCCGCAACAGCATAAGCAAGGGTAATCCAGGCAGCCTGCAGTCCTGCCGACAAAATGTCAGGGGATAAATCCGGATGAACCAAACCTTCAAAAATTTGCAGCATCGTTGGGATTCCGCCAGCATGAACCAATTCGTCGGAATTCCATTTAACCGAAAACAGACTCCACACAAACACTGCTGCCAACAGCAAACTTAACAGAAATCGTTTATGCAGTTTGATTGAAGAAGCCAGTTTATTCATGTTTCGACTGCTCCTTAAGGTGGTAGAGCTCCTCAAGCAGTTCATCTGTGACTTTTTCCGCCGGCAAATCGAAAAAGAGCTCCCCGTTTTTCAAGGCAATGATTCTTGAAAAATATTTGCGGGCATAGTCGACAGAATGGAGGCTGGCAATTAAGGTTTGCTTTTCTTCCGCAACCAGTTTTGTCAGCATCGCCAACACATCATCGGCCCTTGCCGGGTCAAGGGAGGCAACCGGTTCATCGGCCAAGATAATTTCCGGGTTTTGCACTAATAACCTTGCCATTGCCACACGCTGCTGCTCCCCGCCGGAGAGAGTGGAGGTGATTTCATTCGCTTTATCGCCCAGCCCAACCCGATCTAAAGCCTTCAAAGCCGTTTGTTTCTCCTGTGGTACAAGTAAAGAGAGTAACGATTTTACCGTACTCCATTCCACTAATTTTCCGGCGAGAACATTGTGGATGACCGCGAGGGGACCAATTAAATCAAATTGCTGGCGGATAACGCCGATTTTTTTGGCAAACGCTTTTCCTTTTTTATAGGAAGAGAGGGGGCGCTCATCAATGAATAATTCACCGCTTTCAAACGGAACAAGCCCTGCGATTGTGTTCAACAGCGTCGTTTTGCCGGCGCCGCTTGGCCCAATCAGGGCGACCATTTCGCCCTGTTTAATGGTAAAAGAAAGGGAAGATAGGGCTATCTTCCGCTCAAAATGTTTCGATATATTTTTTACGTCAATCATGCTTTTCGATGTCATGGGTGACCCCACCTACTATTTAATAATCTTCAATTCCTTTGCAACCTGTTCAATTTTTCCGTAGTTTTTATTGTTTGTTTCAATAAACTTATTTGTTTGGAACAGGTCGACGATTTCCTGCTGCTCGCCATTGAAGGAAAGGAGGACGTCTTTTACCTTGTCCTTCGTGCCCTTGCCAAACACGTCTTCAACATTACTATTGATTGTCCAGTTATAGTCATAATAATCAGGAGTTGTGTAGAAAACCTTTACTTTATTGGTATCGACTTTTCCTTCTTTCACAGCTGCTTCCCAAACGGAAATATTCAATGCACCTGCCTGGAAAGATCCTGATTCAACTAATTTATAGGTTGTGTCATGTGAGCCGGAAAAATTAGGCTTGCCATTAAAATCTTTGTTCGGATCGATACCTGCTTCAGATAAGAAGTAACGCGGCATCAAGTGACCTGATGTGGAGCTTTCGCTTCCAAAAGTAAAGGATTTGCCTTTTAAATCTTCTAAGGACTTAATGCCTGAGTCTGCTTGGGTGATAAACACCGATTGGAACTCAGCATCGCGCGGACGTTGGACGATGGATTCTGCATCAGGTACCAAATTTCGTGCTTGTACACTAGTCAATCCGCCAAACCAAGCCATATGGATTTCACCGCGCTGGAAGCCGGTAACCAAGGCTGCATAGTCAACAGACGGAACAAACTCCACTTTTAAACCTGTTTTTTCACTTATATATTTTGCAACGCCATCCATTCCTTTTTGAAGCTCGGCAGCATTTTGGTCAGGAATTGCCCCAATTTTGAAAACTTCTTCGGTTTTTGTATCTTTCTTTTCAGCTGTTTCCTTTTCTTTTTCTTGGCCGCAGGCAGCCAATGAAAATACCATTAAAGCTGTAATGATTAAAGTAAGCCATTTTTTCATCTTATAGTCTCCTTGTGTGTAAAAATAGTCAGCAACCTTTATTATAAAAAAATGCTTACCATTAATAAATTCAATTTATCTATTTATTAGTTAGAAACCTATCTATTTTACCGATGTGTTGGTTTTAATAGACCCTCAGCCAATGATTGTCATAAAAAGGGGTACCCAAGTGAATTTTTATTCATTGGGTACCCCTTAATCTTTATTTAAAACACTTTCGTAGTCCAATCCTCACAATTCCAAATATCGGTCGCAATTTCACGATAGAAATCAGGTTCGTGGGATACCATCAAGATACTTCCACGATATGCCTTTAAAGCTCGCTTCAATTCTTCTTTTGCATCCACATCTAAGTGATTGGTAGGCTCGTCTAAAATTAATACATTCGTCTCTGTGTTTAAAATTTTACACAAACGAACTTTGGCTTTTTCTCCACCAGAAAGGACTTCGACTTTACTTTCAATATGTTTCGTCGTTAATCCACATTTTGCAAGAGCAGCACGGACTTCAGCCTGATTCATACTTGGGAACGTGCTCCAAATCTCTTCAATACATGTATTGTAGTTGGCCTGTTTAACTTCCTGCTCGAAGTAACCGATGTACTGATACTCACCACGTTCCACTTTACCAGAAATCGGATCAATTAACCCCAGAATGCTTTTTAAGAGTGTAGACTTACCAATACCGTTTGCACCCACGAATGCGATTTTTTGTCCACGTTCCATTTTTAAATTCAGAGGGCGTGAAAGTGGTTCATCGTAACCAATAACAAGATCTTCAGCCGTGAAAATATAACGACTAGCTGCACGAGCTTCTTTGAAGTTAAACTCTGGTTTCGGCTTCTCTCTTCCCAATTCAATAACTTCCATTTTATCAAGCTTTTTCTGGCGAGACATCGCCATATTACGAGTCGCTACACTCGCTTTGTTACGAGCAACGAAATCCTTCAAATCAGCAATTTCTTGTTGTTGACGCTTGTAAGCAGACTCGAGCTGTTGCTTCTTCATTTCATATATTTTTAAGAAGTTATCATAGTCACCAACATAGCGATTTAACTCTTGGTTTTCCATGTGATAAATCAAGTTTACAACATTGTTCAAAAATGGAATATCATGTGAAATCAAGATAAATGCATTCTCATATTCCTGTAAATAGCGCTTCAACCATTCAATATGTTGTTCATCCAAATAGTTCGTAGGCTCGTCTAGTAATAAGATTTCAGGCTTTTCTAGCAAAAGCTTCGCTAGCAAAACTTTCGTACGTTGCCCACCGCTAAGATCATCTACATCTCGATCAAGTCCAACATCGTCTAATCCCAGGCCACGAGCTACTTCCTCCACTTTTGAATTAATTTGATAGAAATCATTACTATCTAAGGTTTCTTGCAGCTCTCCAACTTCTGCAAGTAATGCATCGATATCAGCGCCTTCATCACCCATTTTGGCATAAAGTTCATTGATTTCTGATTCAACATTAAAAAGATATTGAAAAGCAGTACTCAAAGCGTCACGCATCGTAGTACCTTTTTGAAGGACTGCATGCTGATCTAAATAACCAACACGAACTTTTCGTGACCACTCAACTTTCCCCTCGTCGGGCTGCAACTTTCCAGTCACAATATTCATGAAAGTAGACTTCCCCTCACCATTGGCACCAACTAAACCAACGTGCTCTCCTTTTAATAGTCGAAAAGACACATCATTAAAAATCGCACGATCACCGAAACCGTGACTTAAATTTTTTACGTTTAATACGCTCATTTTTTCTCGTAATCCTCACTTCGTTCAAGATTCAATCATTATTTCATCATACAAGATTTTCACAAATTCGACTAGACTTTTTGTCTGTAAATTAAATGGAAATTTTCTGCTGAAAGGCGTATATCTCGTCCAGTCTGAAGCATTGACGTTTGAAAAAGAGGACATGCACCCAAATCAAATAGTTTTTCCAAAAGTTCAATCAAGTCCTGAACCTTGTACATATTATAGTAGAAACTAATTCTTGCTTGGGGGGAGAGTTATGGCTATCAGTAAGGATGGCATCAATATTGGGACGGTTTCCGGGGGGATTGTAAATTTTGGCGGTGCGGTTTTTATCTCGCCTATCTCGATTACAAAAACTGTTAACGGTTCTGGTGCAGGGACTAGCCGCACTACTACCATAACAAAACTGGACAAAGCCCTATAACGAAGCAACCGATTTGGAAAACAATTTAATGGATATTATCGGACGGAGCACGATAAACAACTCCGTCCATTATTTTTAAGACGCTTTTAATTCTTTTGAGATTGCACTTTGCTTGATTGGCTTTATAACATTAAAAATAATGTTAAGGAAAATGGCAGTCAAACTTCCGGACACGATTCCGCTATTTGTCAGGATTTTCACACTTTCTGGAAGATGAGCGAATAAATCCGGAACGGTAGTCACGCCTAATCCAACCCCAACCGAGCAGGCAATGATGAGCAGATTCTCCTGGGATGAGAAATCAACCTTACTTAGCATTTTGATTCCGGACGCGATCACCATGCCAAACATGGCAACCATCGCCCCGCCTAGAACAGCAGTCGGAATCACGGTTGTAAGGGCAGCGATTTTTGGCACAAATCCAAGAAAAATCAATATTCCGCCCATTGTATAGATGACGCTTTTATCCTTAACGCCGGAAAACTGGACAAGCCCGACGTTTTGAGAATAAGTCGTATAAGGGAATGAATTAAAGAACGCTCCGATGACACTGGCTAAGCCTTCAGCCCGGTAGCCTTTAACCAAATCTTGTTCCGTCAATTTACGACCAGTAATATCACTTAATGCAAAATAAACACCTGATGACTCAACAAGGCTTACAATCGCAACAATGGTCATTGTAATGATTGGCGCCAATTCAAACGAAGGGGTTGCAAAGTGCAGCGGCGTGACCATATGGAACCAAGATGCGTCACCAACAGCAGAAAAGTCAACTTTGCCCATGAATGCGGCCGCCATCGTTCCGGCCATTAATCCTAGTAAAATAGAAATGGCACGCACGAACCCTTTAAAGAAACGATAAAGAATAATAATAAATAATAGCGTTCCAAATGCCAGTGCAATGTTAGAAACAGAGCCAAATTCAGGGCTGCCCTGTCCGCCGGCAACATTATTCATTGCAACGGGAATCAAGGTTGTCCCAATAATCGTTACGACCGAACCGGTTACGACGGGAGGGAAGAAGTGAATCAGTTTTCCAAAGTATTTGGCAATCAACATCACAATGATTCCAGATACAAGGATTGAACCGTAAATTGATGACATGCCATACTGATTACCTATGGCGATAATCGGACCCACGGCTGTAAATGTACAGCCAAGAACAATCGGAAGCCCAATTCCGAAATACCGGTTTTGCCACACCTGCAATAAGGTGGCAATCCCGCTGGTTAGAATATCCAATGAGACTAAATACGCCAATTGTTTGTGGTTTAAGCCTAAAGCACCGCCGATAATCAACGGGACAATGACGGCTCCAGCATACATAGCCAGAACATGTTGAATTCCAAGTGATGCTGTTTTTAATGGATGGTTCTTCATTAGACAAGTTCCTCAGCTTTCTCCGATTTAAATGTAACCTCTCCGTTAGCGAGGGACGCCACCCGGGCTAACGATTCTACTCTAACTCCATGTTCTTGAAGCAGTTTTGCTCCGTCCTGGAACGACTTTTCAATGACAATACCGAGCCCCGCGACATGGGCGCCGCTTTGCTTGACGATTTCAATTAAACCTAGCGCCGCTTGTCCGTTGGCAAGAAAGTCATCAATAACCAGGACCACATCATTTTTTTCTAAGTATTTTTCTGCGATGGACACTTCGTTTGTTTCATTTTTTGTAAACGAATGAACGGAGGCAGTTAACAGGCCGTCGTTTAAGGTAAGCGATTTTCTTTTTCTGGCAAAAACGACTGGAACATTCAGCTGAAATCCGGTCATCACCGCAGGAGCAATACCTGAAGATTCGATAGTGACAATTTTGGTAATCCCTTCATTCTGGAAGCGGCGGGCAAATTCTTGGCCAATTTCTTGCATTAAGTTGGGATCAATTTGATGATTCAAAAATGAATCCACTTTTAAAACTGATTCCGAAAGGACTTTTCCGTCCCTTTGAATTCTTTCTTCCAATAATCTCATGATGTACCCCCATTTTTTTTGTGAAATAAAAAGCCCAAAGGTCATTGCTCACAAACAAGAGTGAGGCAATGTCCTTTGGGCTTATCTTTTAAAGGAATTGGAAGAATTCCGCATTTTAATAAAGCGGAAATCACATTACCCACTCATAGTCGGATTGTTAACGGCAATCCGGTAGAAACTTGCGGGCCTTATCCCCGCGATTATACGAGTGTTGCTATGAATTTATACCCCATTATAGCACGGTCATTTGTCATTTCAAGCATTTTTTTGTAGGAAAGGCGAATGATTTTAAAAATAAAAACATTTTCGTTCGCCTTTGCAACCCCTTTCAATATTTTAATTTGTAGGTTTTCGCTATTTTTGGGGCATTCTATACAATATAAAAATATTTTTTACTTTTGTCCTTCAGGGGTGAACATTCTTGGAATAATATGATATTGTATAGTAAAGGAAATCCTTTCATGGCGCAGTTTTGAGGGGGTTCGCACTGTCCGCCTCAGGAGGACATTTGTATTTTTGTAAACGACAAAAAGCAAGTTTTGAATAGAAAAGGGGGATTTTGATATGTCCAGTCAAACGTTAGAGCAATTTTTAAATGAAAACCTTGAAGATTTAAAAGGCAAGGGTCTATATAATGTCATTGACCCGCTGGAAAGTCCAAATGGCCCGGTCATCACTATAAATGGCCGGGAATTGATCAACCTTTCTTCCAATAATTACTTAGGCTTGGCAACAGATGAGCGCTTGAAACAAGCCGCTAGAGAGGCGCTTGAGAAATATGGTGTTGGAGCAGGTGCTGTTCGAACGATCAATGGCACGATGAAACTTCACGTGGAATTAGAAGAGAAGTTGGCAGAATTTAAACATACCGAAGCCGCGATTGCTTATCAATCAGGGTTTAATTGTAATATGGCTGCGATCTCTGCGGTAATGGATAAAAACGATGCGATTTTATCCGATGAATTAAACCATGCCTCGATTATTGATGGTTGCAGATTATCCAAGGCAAAAATCATCCGTTTTAATCACTCGGACATGGAAGATTTACGTGCTAAAGCGAAGGCTGCGAAAGAGTCTGGTCAATACAATAAATTGATGGTTATTACTGACGGCGTGTTCTCTATGGATGGGGATATTGCGTTATTGCCGGAAATCGTAAAAATTGCTGAAGAATTCGACCTCATTACATATGTGGATGATGCCCATGGCTCCGGCGTGCTGGGTGAAGGTGCAGGAACCGTCAAACATTTTGGACTTTCGGATAAAATCGATTTCCAAATCGGGACACTTTCAAAAGCAATCGGAGTTGTCGGCGGCTATGTGGCCGGCAAGAAAAATCTGATCGACTGGTTGAAGGTACGGAGCCGTCCGTTCTTGTTCTCCACCTCATTGACTCCTGCCGATGTTGCGGCAAGCAAGCGGTCGATTGAAATCCTGATGGAGAGCACGGAACTTAATAAAAAACTTTGGGACAACGGAGACTATTTGAAAAAAGGCTTGAAGGAATTAGGCTTCAATATCGGCAACAGCGAAACGCCAATCACTCCTTGCATTATTGGTGAAGAAACGGTATCGCAGCAGTTCAGTAAGCGTTTGAACGAAGAGGGCGTTTACGCCAAGGCGATAGTGTTCCCAACAGTACCAAAGGGAACAGGGCGGGTCCGCAACATGCCAACTGCAGCACATACAAAGGAAATGCTTGATCAGGCAATTGCCATCTATGAAAAAGTCGGCAAGGAAATGGGTATCATTTAAGGAGGAGATACTATGAAGCGGATTATGATAACCGGCGCTTTAGGGCAGATTGGTTCAGAACTCACCTTAAAGCTTAGAGATATATACGGCTCAGACAATGTTATCGCGACTGACATTAAGAAAAACGACAGCGAGGCGGCGCTTGGCGGCCCTTTTGAAACGGTAGACGTTACCGATTTAAAAAAGATGGTGGAAACGGCTAAAAAATATAATGTGGATACGGTCATGCATTTGGCCGCGCTGTTATCTGCCACAGCCGAAGCAAAGCCGGTGTTTGCCTGGAATTTAAACATGGGCGGCCTGATGAACGCCCTTGAAACTGCACGCGAGCTAAACGCGCAATTTTTCACGCCAAGCTCAATCGGTGCCTTTGGACCGACAACGCCGAAAGACAACACGCCACAGGATACGATTATGCGCCCTACCACGATGTATGGGGTCAATAAGGTGGCCGGCGAACTGTTGGCCGATTATTATTATCATAAATTTGGTGTCGATACTAGGGGCTTGCGTTTCCCTGGGTTAGTTTCTTATGTTGCTCCTCCAGGCGGCGGCACCACCGATTACGCCGTGGAAATTTATTATGAAGCGGTTAAAAACGGCAGATACACTTCTTATATTGATAAAGGCACCTACATGGATATGATGTATATGCCGGATGCATTGAATGCGATTATCGATTTAATGGAGGCGGACCCTGGCAAATTAGCACACCGCAATTCCTTTAATGTGAGTTCAATGAGCTTTGATCCGGAGGAAATCGCGCGGAGCATCGCCAAGCAGATTCCTGGATTTAAGATCAGTTATAACGTGGACCCTGTACGCCAAAAGATTGCAGAAAGCTGGCCGAACTCAATCGATTCTAGCGCTGCAGTAGCAGAGTGGGGCTTCAAATACGAGTATGATTTAGACAAAATGACGAAGGACATGATCGAAAAACTTCGCCAGAAATTTCAATTGAGAATCCCAAGCTAAATAAAACAGCGAAGCGTCAAGCTTCGCTGTTACCTTTTTACATAAATCAATTTTTCTTTTCTTTCAGTCACCCGTCCAACAATCGCAGCCTGCGTCAATCCTCTTGAATGCAGAGCTTCAATGTAGGGACCAGCTTCAGCTTCACTTAGGGACACCAACAATCCGCCGGAAGTGATCGCATCACACAATACGAGTTGTTCCTCAGGTAAAATGTCTTCGTACTGAACGTCATCACTCAGCCATTTATGATTGGATTTAGAGCCGCCTGGTACGACGCCTTCCTTGGCCAATTCAACAGCACCATCCAAAACTGGTACTTGTCCAGCAAATATTTCGAAACTCACATCGCTGCCGCGGGCCATTTCGCTACCGTGGCCTAGTAATCCAAATCCGGTTACATCTGTCACCGAATGCGGGGAGAACGGCATCAAAGCTTCTGCAGCGTCCTTATTCAGAAGCGCCATCGTTTCGGTAACCACAGCCTCTTGTTCTGGAGTCACCACGCCTCTTTTTATCCCGGTTGTCAGAATGCCGACACCGAGCGGCTTTGTTAGAACAAGAACGTCTCCAGGCTTCGCCCCGACATTTTTCCACACCTTATCCGGATGGACAAGTCCCGTAACGGAAAGGCCGAATTTTGGTTCCTGGTCATCGACTGAATGGCCGCCAACCGTTAATGCGCCTGCTTCCTTTACTTTATCGGCTGCGCCGCGTAAAATTTCTGCCAGCATATCGGCGCCCAGCTTTTTAATCGGATAACCGACAATATTCAGTACCGTTTTCGGCTCACCGCCCATGGCATACACATCACTCAGCGAATTGGCGGCAGCAATTTGTCCAAACATATATGGATCATCGACAATCGGAGTAAAGTAATCGACCGTTTGAATTAGAGCGATCGAATCTGTTAATTTATAAACCCCGGCATCATCGCTAGTTTCGTTGCCGACGAGTAACTCCGGAACGGGGTCTTGCTTTGGTAATTGACGCAACACTTGCGCCAGGTCCTCAGGACCAATTTTGCAGCCTCAACCAGCTTTTGTTGACATGGCGGTCAGCCGAATTTTCTCTTGCTCACTCATCAATTTACACCTCCATTTTCTTAGTATACATTTTTCTACAATAAACCGCACTAATGGAAGCAGAACATTTGCGGAATAATAGGCGGTAGGCTACACTGTTTGTACTATTATAATATTGTAAACTCCAGGGGGTACATAATGAAGGACTTTCATGTAATCGTCGAATTTTGCATGCAATGAAACTACGCACCAAAGGCCGCGAGTTTCGCGGAAGAAATCATTACCCATTTTAGACGGGATATCGCAAAAGTAGAATTGATTCCAGCTTCAGGCGGCATTTTTGAAGTAACTGTCAATGGAGAGAAGATCTATTCAAAAAATGAAACAGGCGTGTTCCCTGATACCGCTGAATTAATTCAAAAAATGGAAGAAAAATAAAAGAGAACCTCGTACCAATCGGTGCGAGGTTCTCTTTTATATATAATAATGTTATGTCAACTAAAAAGATAAAAAGACCCTAAGGCAAGGTAATAAAACGATCTTTTCCAAATCCATTCTCTATCTTTTTTGATATGAAGATTTCCAAAACCCCATGCTGAAAAGAGGCGCTTACACAATGATTTATAATAGGAAAAGGGAAGTTAATGGCGCGAACTTTTTTGGGGAAAGGCGAAGGCGAGGAATAATCATGCTTCTGGGCTGAGATAATTAGCTGCGACTTTTCCATTTTCACTGTGATTTCCGAGCTGGCATATTCGTCCAAGGAACCTTCGACAATCCAATTTTCATCGGTTTCGTATATGTCTATTCTGAATTGAGAATGGTCATAATGCGATGTGAGCGGATCTAGAAAGTAGTCTTTTAACCATTGCTCCATTTTCTCCAAATCAACGGTTTGGTCTTGAGGAGACTTTTTATTCTTCACTTCCATTTCCTCCTTGCTCGTATCATACTATTCACTGAGCCGTTAAACGTGAAAAATGTTATAATAGGACGAAAGAAGGAATTGTTAAAGGAGTTTACATAATGAAAGAATCGCTAAGATCAATCCCCCCTGTCCATGAACTGCAAAAACATAATGAATTTTTAAGAATCCTTGAAAAAAGCGGGCTCGATTCGGTTCAATTAACCAATCAATTAAAGGAAGTAATGGAAGAGATTAGACAATGGTTGCTTCAATCAAAATGGTCAGGACCAAAACCGGGAACCACTGGGTTTATCGAAGAGGTTTTCAATTACCTTAACATAAAGGTTTCCAAACAATATTCCTATACAATACAACGGGTCATTAATGCAACGGGCACCATCCTACATACGAATCTTGGCAGGGCACGATTAAGCGAATCTGCGATTAATCATGTTGTGGAAACAGCACGAAGTTATTCGAACCTCGAATATAAGCTAGACGAAGGTGAGCGCGGTTCGCGGCATAGCCATGTGGAAGCTTTAGTAAGAGAAATTACCGGCGCTGAGGCCGCCATGGTTGTCAATAACAATGCAGCGGCTGTTTATCTTGTGCTGCGAGCGCTGGCAGAAAATAAGGAAGTCATCGTATCTAGGGGACAGCTTGTCGAAATTGGCGGGTCATTCCGAATTTCTTCCATTATGGAGGAAAGCGGCGCCAAGTTGGTGGAGGTTGGGACAACCAATAAGACTCATCTTTATGATTATGAAAAAGCCTTAAGTCCGGACACGGCGATTATCATGAAGGTTCATACAAGCAACTTTAAAGTTATCGGATTTACGAAAACAGTCGAAACGGACGAGCTAATCCAGTTAGCCAAAAAGACCGATAATGTCATTTTTTATGAAGATTTGGGCAGCGGTGCCCTGTTTGATTTTAGAAAACACGGAATTGGTGATGAACCTGTTGTCAGAGAGGTAATCGAAATAGGGGCGGATATTGTTACTTTTAGCGGTGACAAGCTTTTGGGCGGCCCTCAGGCAGGAATTATTGCCGGGAAAAAAGAAATTATTGCGAGGTTGAAAAAACATCAATTGGCGCGAGTGGTGAGGGTCGATAAGATGACTCTGGCAGCGCTCGAGGGTACATTATTAGCTTATGCCCGCGGTGAAAAAGCCATGCTTGAGATACCAACGATCCGCGATTTATTAGTTTCCGTTATAGAATTAGACGAAAGGGCTCAAACCTTTGTTTCAAAATTGTTACAACGGTCAAGCCAATATAGAGCACAAATTTTGCCAGACATGAGCCAGGTAGGCGGGGGGACGATGCCCGATGTGGAATTGCCTTCAGTAGTCATTGCTTTGACCCACCAATCATTAACGGCAGAACAGTTGGGCCGTAAACTGCGTACCGAAACAAAACCAGCTATTGTCGGCAGGATTCAAAGGGATGAGTTTATGATTGATTTGCGTACTGTCTCAAAGGAAGAAGAGGAACTTCTGCTTACAGCATTGCTAGAAGTTTAAAAATCGGTCCCGTCTTAGGATGGGACCGATGCTTTTATCTGATCACCTAAACTTACATATCATGACTTGAGTTATGTTTTTGCCGGGTATGGTTGCGATTCTTGACCTTTTTTGAACCGCTTAATGGTTCTGGCTGGCCCGAAGTCTTCGGCTGATTTCGGTGCATATCTTTGCTGTCATTTTTGTTTGTCACTTGTTATCCCTCCTCATTTTTTAGGATGCAGTCAATCCGTCGTTTTATGCTGTATATTTTTTTAGCATCTGTGCAATTTAAAGGGTAAACAAATTTGAGGAGGAAAAACAAAATGCAAAGAAATCCGTACAACAAAAATAAGCAGGAGGCATTTCAGGCGGCCCAGCAAGGATTTGAAAACGCTCAAGGGCTTTATGAAACAATTGTCAGTGACAGCGCAAGCTACGGCCATCAGTTAAAACATTTAAAAAATGAAGTCAATGAGGCTTACCAGCAGATTGAAAATGCTCTAGAGGTGGCTTCCGAGCACCAAAGAGCTCAATTAGAGCGGTTTCAGCAGGATTTAAAGCAGATGGTGACTGAAGTAAATATGGATTAACACATAAAAAGCGGTGGCCACTTAGGTCCCGCTTTTACTACGTTGTTATTGATTCTTTTTTCGTTTTTTATTGTTACGTTTTTCCATTTCCGTTAAGTGCTCAGTTGCCATTTCTTCATTAAAACCGGCACCCATACCCTGTGCTTTTGCCGCATTCATGCCGGGCCTTACATGGTTCGCCTTCCGCTTCGCCATATTCATCACCTCCCCATACTGTTATGATTTCCATTCGAACGAAATAAATGACAAATTAAAGTTTTTTTGCCATAATAAAGGGGGAAGTCCTTCGGCTCACGAACCACAATTCATCATAAGTAATCAACCATGTTTTCGAAATATTTCGAACAAATTACATAAAAAAGATAAGATAAACTTATCAAACACAATAACTTTCTTGTTATTTACTTATGTAATCGCTTGTATTAAGATTAGAATTGTGAGAAAAGTTAAGCCGGATGGGAATTTTCAAACTTTTCGACTTTTCGAATAGGGGGGTTTTTTCATGGTTAAAAAGGATGTATTTAACGCCCGCTCTTCCTTCGATGTTAACGGCAAAAGCTATCGCTATTATCGCTTGGCCGCTCTGGAAGAAGCAGGCATCGGCAATGTATCAAAATTGCCTTACTCCGTAAAAGTATTACTAGAATCAGTGCTTCGCCAATACGATGGCCGTGTAATCACAGAAGAGCACGTTGAAAACCTGGCAAAATGGGGAACGGATGAGCTTAAAGAGGTGGATGTGCCATTCAAGCCATCACGCGTTATTCTTCAAGACTTCACTGGCGTTCCTGCAGTCGTTGACCTTGCTTCTTTAAGAAAAGCAATGGCTGACCTTGGCGGCGACCCAGACAAAATCAACCCAGAAAAAACAGTTGACTTGGTTATTGACCACTCTGTGCAGGTTGATGCATATGGAAACGAAAATGCGTTAAAAGTAAACATGGACTTGGAATTTGAACGTAATGCCGAGCGTTATCAGTTCTTAAGCTGGGCACAAAAAGCGTTTAACAACTATCGTGCTGTTCCGCCTGCAACAGGGATCGTTCACCAAGTTAACCTTGAGTACTTGGCCGATGTCGTTCATGTTGCTGAAGTGGACGGCGAACTAGAAGCATATCCAGATACCCTTGTTGGTACTGACTCCCATACGACGATGATCAACGGTCTTGGTGTTTTAGGCTGGGGCGTTGGCGGTATCGAAGCAGAAGCTGGCATGCTTGGTCAGCCTTCATACTTCCCAGTACCAGAAGTTGTTGGGGTTAAATTAACTGGCGAACTGCCAAACGGCGCTACTGCGACCGACCTTGCGTTAAAAGTAACTCAAGTTCTTCGTAAGCATGGCGTGGTAGGCAAGTTCGTAGAATTCTTCGGACCTGGCGTATCTGTACTGCCACTTGCTGACCGTGCAACAGTTGCCAACATGGCTCCTGAATACGGCGCAACTTGCGGATTCTTCCCAATTGATGATGAGTCTCTAGCCTATATGCGCTTAACAGGCCGAGATGAAGAAGCTATTAAAGTAGTAGAAGCATATTGCAAAGCAAACGGCTTATTCTTTAATCCTGCAGAAGAGCCTGTTTATACTGACGTCATCGAAATCGACCTTGCTGAAATCGAAGCAAATCTTTCCGGCCCTAAGCGTCCGCAAGATTTAATTCCACTTTCAAAAATGAAGGAAGAATTCGTGAAGGCTGTTTCTGCTCCTCAAGGCAACCAAGGTTTCGGCTTAGGTGCAGATGAGCTTGAAAAGTCAGCAATCGTTAAGTTTAATAATGGTGACGAAGTAGAAATGAAGACTGGTGCAGTTGCGATTGCGTCAATCACTAGCTGTACAAACACTTCTAACCCTTATGTGCTGGTTGGTGCAGGACTTGTTGCGAAAAAAGCTGTCGAACTTGGAATGGAAGTTCCTAAGTTTGTCAAAACTTCTTTAGCACCTGGTTCCAAGGTTGTAACTGGTTATCTTCGTGATTCCGGATTGCTTCCATACCTTGAGCAAATCGGCTTCAACCTTGTAGGGTACGGCTGTACAACATGTATCGGTAACTCCGGTCCATTAAAAGAAGAAATCGAGAAAACTGTAGCGGAAAACGACCTATTAGTTACATCAGTTCTTTCCGGTAACCGTAACTTCGAAGGACGTATTCACCCGCTTGTAAAAGCTAACTACCTGGCTTCACCGCCGTTAGTAGTCACTTATGCATTAGCAGGTACTGTCAATGTTGACTTTGAAACAGACCCAATCGGTAAAGACAAAGACGGCAACGACGTTTTCTTCAGGGACATTTGGCCAACAACTGCTGAAGTTAATGATGTTGTGAAGCGCACTGTAACTCCTGAGCTATTCCGTAGAGAATACGAGAATGTCTTTGGTGACAATGAGCGCTGGAACGAAATCAAGACTAGCAATGAGCCATTATATACTTGGGATGAAGATTCCACTTACATTGCTAACCCGCCATTCTTTGAAGGCTTATCAAAAGATCCAGGCGAAGTTGAGCCATTAACTGGTCTTCGTATCGTTGGTAAGTTCGGCGACTCTGTCACAACTGACCATATTTCTCCTGCAGGAGCAATCGGCAAGAATACTCCAGCTGGAAAGTATCTATTAGAAAAAGGCGTTCAGCCTCGTGACTTTAACTCTTACGGTTCTCGCCGTGGTAACCACGAAGTCATGATGCGCGGTACGTTTGCAAACATCCGTATCCGTAACCAAATCGCTCCTGGTACAGAAGGCGGCTTCACTACTTACTGGCCAACAGGCGAAGTTATGTCGATTTATGATGCTTGCATGAAGTACAAAGACCAAGGCACTGGCTTAATGGTTCTTGCCGGCAAAGACTACGGTATGGGATCTTCCCGTGACTGGGCTGCCAAAGGTACAAACCTATTAGGCATCAAAACTGTACTTGCTGAAAGCTTTGAGCGTATCCACCGTTCTAACCTTGTGTTAATGGGCGTTCTTCCGCTTCAATTTAAAGATGGCGACAGCGCTGAATCACTTGGTTTAACTGGTAAGGAAACATTCGAAGTTCAAGTGGACGAAAATGTTAAACCACGTGATCTTGTAAAAGTAACAGCAACTGCTGAAGACGGCAGCAAGAAAGAATTTGAAGTGGTTGTCCGCTTCGATTCCGAAGTTGAAATTGACTACTACCGTCACGGCGGTATCCTGCAAATGGTATTGCGTGAAAGATTACAAGGGTAATTTAAAGGCACCATGCGATCTCGCATGGTGTTTTTTACATTAATCATTGACATTTTCAGCTTTTTTTAAATAAAATGGAACTATCAAACGAAAAGGAATGAAACAAAGGCCGATGAAGTTTTAATCTTATTTTTCAGCACATGATTCGAATAAACGAAAAATGTTGAACCTGAAGAATGGGATTCGTCTGCCCTTTTTTATGTCCTGATTATACGTACGCTTCCTCAAACCTAATTTAAGGTTTATTTTGTGTGCCATTATTATGACATTTAACTCTCTTCAGGTTCGTTCGAAGGGGGTTTTTTTATGAACAAATATACAGTGATTCTAAACGTGAAGGGTCTAGAGAAAAGCTATAATTCACGTAAAATTTTGGACCAAATCCAGTTTGATCTTAAATACGGCGAAAGAATCGGGCTTGTTGGCTATAACGGGTCGGGCAAAACCACTTTGGCCAACCTAGTATTGGGAAAGGAAACACCTGACAAAGGTTGGATTGAAAAAACAGCCCAATTAAAAATCGGCTATCTTTCACAATCGATCGATTATGAAGTGAATGATTTTCAAGAAGCATTAAAAATAAAAGAGGTCTATCAGCTTGCCAGCGAACTTGGTCTCAAAAAGGTTTATGATTGGCAAGAAGACAGGCTGGCTAACTTGAGTGGCGGGGAGAAATTGAAGCTTGCCCTGTCAAGCATTTGGGCTTCCAATCCAGATTTATTGATTCTCGATGAACCAACTAACCATTTGGATTATAAAGGAGTCAATTGGTTAGTTTCTGAAATTGAAAAATTTCAGGGGGCTGTGCTCATTATTTCCCATGATCGGCATTTTCTTGATCAGACTGTCAAACGGATATTTGAACTGCAAGCGGGAAAACTCCATCATTTCAATGGAAATTACACCGCTTACCGTCAGGAAAAAGACCGGCAAAGGGCTAATCAGCAGCATCAATATGAAGTCCAGCAGCGCCAGGTAGAAAGAATTGAATCGCAAATGGAACAGTTAAAGAATTGGTCTGATAAAGCGCATCGAGCCTCTACAAAAGAAGAAGGCTTTAAAGAATATCACCGAGTAAAGGCAAAAAAGGTTGATAATCAGGTAAAATCAAAAAGAAAGCGATTGGAGAAAGAACTTGCAAAAAATAAGGCAGCAAAACCGATTGAGGATGCAAAGGTTCGTTTCCAGTTTGACGGCTATGGCAAACGGGGGAAACGAATCATTGAAGCCCGAAACTTGGGGATCTCCTACGAGGATCGGAAGCTGTTCCAAAACTCGCAGTTTTATATCAATCACGGCGAACGGATTGGGCTTTTAGGAGAAAATGGCTGCGGTAAAACAACCCTAATCAAGATGATTATGGGTTTGGTGGAAGGCACCACAGGCGAATTGTGGAGAAGTGAGTCGCTAAAAATAGCTTATCTTAGCCAGGATGTTTCCGATTTGCCCGCTAAAAAGACAGCGTTGGAGGCTATGGGGTTTACGGATAAAGAAAGCATTTTTAAAGCTAGGACCATGCTAGCCAATATTGGCTTAACAGAGCAGTTGATCACAAAACCAATCGGTACTTTAAGTCTCGGCGAACGGACACGGGTAAAGCTGGTTGATATGTTGATGAAAGAATACGATGTGTTAATTTTGGATGAGCCAACCAATCATCTTGATCTGCCTAGCAGGGAGCAGCTCGAAAAAACGTTGAGTGAGTTTGCTGGAACAATTATAACGGTCTCCCATGATTATTATTTTTTAAACAAGCTTTGTGACATTGTGCTTGCTTTTGACAATAAACAAATTAGCCGTTTAGAAATGACTCCGGAACAATATTTTAATAAAGGCAACCATGATGTAGATGATAAACAAGAAACCCTGTTGGTCATTGAAACGAAAATGGCTGCTGTACTAGGAAAATTATCGACTATCGACCAAAAGGATCCTCATTATCGGCATTTAGAACAGGAGTTTCAAACGCTTGTAAAGCAAAAACAACAATTGTCACAGAATTAACACATCCGATTTTGTTTCCACAGGGTTTATAGTGTAAAATCAACATTAGTGAGTACTGAAACGAAGGAGAGATTCGGGATGTGGAAAAAAGTCATTGCTGCCGTGTTGTTAATTTCGTTATTAACCGTAGCAATTGTCCAAGCAGTTAATAAACAGACAGATGAACGCGAACCAGCGAGTCAAACCGCTGCAAGCCAGAAAGGCCCTGCAGTAGGCTCAAAGGCCCCGGATTTTGAATTGAAAACATTGACTGGCGAAACTGTGAAGCTTTCCGATTTAAAAGGGAAAAAAGTAATGCTCAATTTCTGGGCAACCTGGTGTCCGCCATGTAAAGCGGAAATGCCGGATATGGAAAAGTTTCATCAGGAAGTAGGCGATGAAGTGACCATTTTGGCAGTAAACATTGACCCGCAATTGGATGTTCAAGCATTTATAGATGAATATAAAATTACGTTCCCAATCCCGTTAGATACCGAAGATGCGGTGAACGAGGAGTACAAGGTCCTGTCGATTCCAACCACTTACTTTATAGACAGTAAAGGAATTATTCAGCATAAATTTGTTGGATCCATGAAGTATAAGGACATGAAAGAACAGGTTGGCAAATTAAAATAGTGAAATCAGGCATTGGTTCAAAGCCAATGTCTTTTTTTATTCGAAAAAAGAAAAAAACGAATAAATTTTCAAAAAGTTGTAATAATTGCAACCGTTTCCGGGCATAATTACTGTTACAATAGTAAGTAAGGAAGGTGATACAAATGAGAAAACCAAGAAAACGTTCATTTGCAGAACTAGTATCTGAAAATAAATCACAACTTTTGAAAGACCGTGCTGCAATGGAAAAAATCGAACAGCGTATTGAAGCAAAACGTCTCGGCAAAGCTGAGTAACCCAAAAGTTTACCATTCATCGTTTAGCGCCCTTTGGACAAAATGTACATAAGGGGGGATAGTGAATGGGTAAAGGGTATCAAACAAAACGTTTCCGACCTTCACATGTAGGGACACAACCTAGAAGATCGACTGCAAATAAAGGAAATCAAATGCAAGACACCTCAGGCAAACACGCTCAGGTAATGCAAACAAAAGGCGAATAAACATCAATTATAGACCCAAGCCAAATCGGCTAAGGGTCTTTTTGTTGTGTTGAAAATAACGAAATTTTTAGTCATTAAGGCAAACATTGCCGTGATATTTTTTCGCTGTCGATACAAACTATATCTGTAGTGAGTACATTTTAAGGAGGAACAGCGAATGACCTATAACAACAAACCAAACCCAGATGACCGCAGCGATAACGTTGAAAAGCTGCAAAACATGATTGAAAACACGATCCAAAACATGGAAGCGGCTGAAGAGTCAATGGCGTTAACAGACAGCGATACACAGCGCCGACAAATCCAGGAAAAAAATGAGCGTAGACGTGAAAGCATTGAATCCTTCCGTTCTGAAATCAAAGATGAGGTCAGAGATCAAAAATAAACCACACAAAGGACCTGTTCCAGCTAAACGGGTCCTTTTCTAATGCCGTTTGTTTCGCCGGAGAGCTGACTTTGTGGTAAGATAGGGAAAGAAATTTTTATAGTGATGTGATAATGAATGAATCAAGATAAACAAGAACAAATCCATACGTGGGAGAACGAGCTAAATGAAGCAGGGGTGCTTAAAGAGGAAAGCCATGTCCTCGAAGCCTATAGCGAGGAACAGGATGTTAGAACCTCCTCAAAGTTGCTAACATTATTAGCACTGTCAAGACTTGGCCGCGATCACCAAGATCCATTGGCTCCTACTTTGCTTGAAAAAGCGATCACTCTTAGCCCCGAAAACAAACAAGCGAAGGAGGTCCTTGTACGAACCGATTGGCATGACTTTAAAGATATGTTGGACTCACTTGCCTTTCCGGCCATCAGGGAAACAGATAACCGCACGGCAAAAAAGAAAGTATCACAGCATTACATAAGTGTATGCCAGAGGTTTTTGCAAACGGGTGAGGAGCAGCTTCCGGCCCTAGAGGCGAAGCTTGATCTTGCCTCGACCATGATGGATAAAAATATTTTTCAAACTTACCGCAAGCTCTATGAATTGCTGACTTCTGCGATAAGTGAAACAAGCAGCTTGTTGAAAGCCGCAGAGGAATATGACCAATCGATCACAGGTGTATTTCATACCGCCACCTACTACGATGCTTTAAAATTTCATTTAGCCAATGTAGAAGAAATCAAAACGAACTGGCAGCAGCTTTTTATAACGGATGAAGTGGAGCCAGCCAGTACTGAAAAAACTGCTTTGGACCAATTGCACGGCTTAATCGGCATGGAATCCGTCAAAAAACGCGTCAATGATTACTACCGGTTTTTAAAATACCAGCAGCAACGAAAAAAGCTTGGTTTTGCCAGTAAAGACGAAATGAGCCTTAATATGGTCCTAACTGGGAATCCCGGTACTGGGAAAACCACTCTCGCGAGACTGTTGGCGAAAATTTATCACGAGCTTGGGGTTCTGCCACGCGAGAAGGTAATCGAAACCAATCGGTCGCAGCTAGTTGGCTCATTTGTCGGCCAGACAGAAGAAAACGTCAGAATGGTTGTCGAACGGGCTGTCGGCGGTGTTTTATTTATTGATGAAGCCTATAGCTTGAAACGTGAAGGTCAATCAGGCAATGACTACGGACAGGCTGCGGTTGATACGCTCGTTTCCTTGATGACGTCACATGAATATGGCGGTAAATTCGCAGTCATCCTGGCAGGCTATCCAGAAGAAATGCGGACGTTTTTACACGCCAATCCCGGCCTGCGCAGCCGGTTTCCACAATCAAACTTTATCCATTTGCCGAATTACTCCAATGATGAATTAATTCAAATTGCCGAATCAACTGCCATGGATAATGATTATTACCTAACTGCTGACGCGAAGCTTGAGATCAGTCATCGCCTTGACCAGGAGCGTGTGGACGATACATTTGGCAATGCCAGAACGGTCCGCAATATTGTGATGGATGCGATCTTTAAAAAAGGGGCGGATACATCCGGGGACGACCTGCTCCAATTTATGCTTTTAACCAAAGCGGACTTTACCGTCGATCGTGAGGATCAAGCGGAATCACCGAATGATAAGCTCAACAATCTAATCGGTCTTGAATCGTTAAAAGCAGAAATTCGTACATTGGTATCGTTTGTAAAAATGCAGCAATTTCGCCGAAATAATGGTCTGCCTACAGTGCCAGTCCAACTGCATTCCGTGTTTACGGGAAACCCTGGGACCGGTAAAACCACTGTGGCCAAGATTTATTCCGAGCTGTTAAAGGAATGCGGGCTATTAAAGCGCGGGCATTTAATTGTAACCAGCAGGGCCGACTTTGTTGCAGGGTATGTGGGGCAAACGGCTGAAAAAACGAAGCGAAAAATCAGAGAAGCACTTGGCGGAGTACTTTTTATTGATGAAGCATACTCGCTGCTGAGCCAAACCTCAGGAGACTTTGGGAAAGAAGTCATTGATACGCTGGTTGATGAAATGACCAAGCAGAACGAGAACTTGGTTGTGATTTTAGCAGGTTACCCAACAGAAATGAATGTTCTGCTTGAAAGCAATCCAGGCCTGCGTTCGCGGTTTAAAAAATTCTTCTTCTTTCCTGACCATTCTCCAGAAGAATTATTGGAAATTATCGTTTCATATGCGGGGAGCTTTCAATACAGCGTGACAGACAAGGCAAAACAAATGCTAATAGATACCCTTGAAACAGAAACAACTCGAGGAAATGGCCGGTTTGCAACCAATTTGGTCGATGAAATGATTCAGGCTCAGGCGGCCAGATTGATGAATGACGATCCCGGTGAAAATCTGTTGGAGAAATCGCTGATTCTCGAAACTGAGGATGTGCAAAGGGCAATTGAAAAAATAGTGGGAGTGGAGCTGTAATGGATCATTATTTTGTTTCAACTAGGGAAATTCAGCTTTATTATGCTGATACAGACATGATGGGCGTGATTTATCATGCCAACTATTTAAAGTTCTTCGAGCTCGGCCGGACAGGCTTAATCGAAGACCTTGGCTACAATTATTTATCGATGGAAGAGGCTGGCTATTATGCTCCGGTGTATGATATTGGAATCACCTACAAAAAACCACTTCGTTACGGCGACAAGGCCTTTGTGAAAACCTGGGTTGAGCTTAATGACGGCATTAAAACCATTTATGGCTACTCCATTATGAACGGCAATGATGAAGTATGTGCCGAGGGAACTTCGACTCATATTATTGTGAAGAAGAATAATTTTCGACCGACCTCGTTTAAAAAGGCATTCCCTGAATGGTTTTTAAAGTACGAGGAAATTAAAAAGAAGTAAGAGGTGAGGCATGGGTGGCGTTTGGGATTAAGAGACGTGACGTGATCGAATGGAAAGAGAAAATCGACCGTGGCGAAATTGCTTTTCTCACCCATTATTGGCTCGATGACCGTTTCCCTGGGTATAATACCGTAACAAAGGTTGGCTGTGGTGACCTTGATCGGCTAGTACAATGGGGGAAGAAATACGGACTGAAAAAAGAGTGGATTGACCATCGGAAGGACGGCTATTCCCACTTTGATTTAATAGGACCGAAACAGAAGGAAATCCTGCTTCAGGAAGGGCAGTATCAACATATTTGGGATAAAAACGAGGGCATACACAAGAACTGATGTGTGCCCTCGTTTTATATTGGCAGAAATACCATGCCACTTAACAATATAATGACCGTAATCAAAGTATGGACGACGAACGCAGAAAGAACACTGTTTGTCTTAACGGTTAAAAACGTCAATAGTAAGCCTAAGCCGATGAAGATGAAGCTAATTTGCACTGATATACCAAACATCGTCGAACTCAAACCGAAAGCGATACTTGAAATGATCATAGCCCAGCTTTTACCTATTGTTTTGATGAACTGGGGGAGCAGCAATCCACGCCATAAAACTTCATCTACTAAAGCGTGAATAATTGAAACCAGTAAAATGAATGAAACAGCTCTGAAACTTATGTTTACTTTTTGAGAGAAAAGCAGCCCCAAAATAACGAAAAGTAATAAGCCAGTAAAAAACAAAAACCCTTTCAAATTCAATAGTGCCACTCTTTGTTTCCCGCCGTCATACCATAGTTTCTGCTTGAATTGCGCTAAAATATAAATGACCAACACGACTGGAATCAGACCAAGCAATTGACTAATTATAACATTAGACGCGGGCGAAAAATGATAGCTTTCCAGGAATTGATCGCCATAGGCTGTCGTTAAATGTCCAACGAAAAAGGCGAGCAGAATCCAGGTGAAAATTCGATTATGTTCTTTTAAAAAGAGGATGGTCAGGAATAAACAAACTAGTAACGCAAAGAAGGGTGTGTAGATGCCTCTTGATAAAAGAAAAATCATAATCGTAAACTGAATACTTATCAAAACCCCGATATTGTTCCGATTTTCCATCCGGCCTTCCCCCGTGAATCCATGTTTTTTCTATTGGTTCATCGGAGCCATTGTACCATATGTTCCTGAATTTCGTTATTTTTTGCAACCGCATTAGGAAGCCCAATTGTGGTTGCTTCCTCCAACGGCACTACCCGGTAATGATTATTTACTTTTGTAACATATGTCGGATAAAAGACTGGATTTGTCAGCTCCACCATCGTTGCCGCCGCGGATTTATCGAGAGTGATATCAACGCTTGCGATCCCGCCAATATCTTTATACTGGCCAGTCTGGGCTGAAAGGAAGTTCCCCAATGAATAGACGACAAAGGTCTTTCTCCCATCTTCTCTTTGAATCCATTCCATTGGTTGCAGAACATGTGGATGAGAACCAAAAATGATGTCAACACCCTTATTTGCTAAAAAGTTTGCCAGCTCTTTTTGCTGGTTGGTCGGATTCCGTTGGTATTCAATTCCCCAATGAATGCTCATAATGACAACATCTACCTCGGCTTTAGCCCGGTCTATTTCTTGTGCCATCCGTTCGCGGTCGATGATATTGACTAAGTAATCTTTTCCCTTTGGGACAGAAATTCCGTTCGTTCCGTAAGTATAGGAAAGAAACGCTAGCCTGATCCCGTTTTTTTCGATAATCCTTAGGGTTTTCTGGTCAGCAGCATCGATAAAGCTGCCAACGTACGGCAATCCTATGCTGTTGAAATAGGCCGATTCCGACCGGATTCCTTTCTCGCCACGATCCAATGTATGGTTATTCGCTGTTGAAACGATGTCAACTCCATTTTCCTGGAGAGCATCGGCCACTTGGTGCGGGCTGTTGAATTTAGGGTAACCGGATAAACCTAGTTCAACTCCGCCTAGCATGCTTTCCTGGTTGGCTGTAAGAATATCCGGATTTTGCAGCAACGGTTTAACCTGTTCAAACATCGGGTTAAAATCGTAATTGGCCCCATTAAAAGCATCTCGATAAAGCGGGCTGTGAATCAGGATATCGCCAATGGCAGCGACCGTAATTTTTGGGGTATAGGCGTGCTGAATATTTTCGAATAAACGCGGCTTATGGCTGGCTGAAGCTTTTGCGACGACAGGTTGTTGTGAAAGCTCTTGTTGTTGCACGATGAGAAAGGAGGCCAAGAAGCTACATCCTATTATGATCAGAAAAGATGGGATAACGGCACTTTTTTTCATACATCCTCCGATAGTACTATTTTTATATAGTTCTTTAATACTACTATAGTGGATTATTCGGAATTTTGGAATAATTTTTTATGCAAAAACAGAGTCCCGATATAAAGGACTCTGTTTCTCAGTTTAATTCTCTAATTCATTTAAAAAATCGAGTAGTTCATCAAAATTTTTAGTAATCTTTATAGGAGATTCATCGGCGGCGTTTTCATAAAATTCAATGATAAATTCATTCACATCCGTGCTGTCGGAAACAAGGGTAGAAAATATAAAATTTTGTTTACACGTTTCCATCTAACGTCCCTCCCGGTATGAAGCAGTTTGGTAACTTAAGTTTACTCTAATTACTACTCCACAGCCGGAAGAAAAATGAAAGTTTCATGAAAATTAAAAGGACCTTGAGGGGTCCTTTTTTCCTGTTTACAACCAACTTATTTTTGGCTCCGTTTTATTCTTAATTCTTTTAATATTAGCCCTGTGCCGGTAAACCACGAAGGAGGCCAATAAGAATACCGCGACTAAAAGGGGGATGTCCAATTTTTGAATCACGCCGGTCGTCAACACATAAAGAACGGCAATCACGCCGGCGATCATTGAAGACAAGGACACATACTTCGTTATGTATAGACTGATAAAAAAGGACAACAGCAGGGTTATAAACAAAAATGGTGCATAAAACAGTAGAACTCCTCCGGAGGTTGCTACGGCTTTCCCGCCGCGGAATCCGGCAAAGATTGGATAGGTATGCCCGAAAACAGCCAACAAACCAGGTATTAATGGATTCATATCAATGGAAAGCAAACCAGGCAGTGCTGCGGCCAAAGTCCCTTTTAAAATATCAGCAATGGTTACGATTAAACCTGCTTTCACACCAAGTGTCCGGAATGTATTAGTTCCGCCCAAATTACCGCTGCCATGCTGGCGGATATCGGTTTTATAAAAGGTCTTTCCAATGATTAACCCTGAGGGAATCGACCCAAGCAAATAGGCGAGGATGATTACGAGAATAATTTGAATCATTTAATGATAGCTCCTTCAATTAAAAATTCGGGTTCTTTTATTTTACCATGTATTATTCAAAAAACACTATAGTCTATGTATTGTCGCTAAACTTACTATTTAATTAAGAAATTTCTTTTCATTTCATCCTTCTTACCGTACGATTATATACGGGAGTGAGATATATGGCACAGATTGAAATTCATAAAACAAAAAAACAATCAAAAAAATGGCTGATTACGGGCATTGTCTGCTGTTTATTGCTGGTTTTTTCTTCGATTATTCTATTATTATATCCGTTTGCTTCGGAAGAAAAAAAGACTTATTTTAACGGCCAGTTTCCAATCCTTTTTAAGGGACAGCAACAGGCCAATGCCCTTGTTGAGGGAAATTCCCTTTTTGTCCCCTTGGCATTTTTGCAGGAACAGATCGATCAAAGCATTCTTTATGATGAAAAATCAAAATCCATGATCATTACGACGAAAAGTAAAGTTGTTCAGATGCCCACCGATTCGTTAACCTATTTTGTCAACGATGCACCGGTCGATTTGCAGCTTTCACCGATTATTTCACGGGATGGCAGGATTTTTGTCGCGCTCGACGCCATCCTGCCATTTTACGGCATTCAATATGAGAAATTGCCGGACAGCGGGGCGATACTGATTCAGGCTGATGGGGACCAATTCATATCTGCCAGAGTGATAGAAAATGATATTAATAAAGAAAAGTTAAGGTTGCGCACCGGCGCTTCTTGGCAAACGCCATATGTGACGGAAATGAAGCCAAAGGAAGCGGTCACGATTGAGGGAGAAAAGGATGATTTTTATTTCGTCAGGAAAGCGAATGGAATCGGCGGCTATCTCAAAAAAGAATATATTACAAAGGGAGAACCTGTAAAAATCACCATCAACCGTGAAATAGAGACAACCCAAGCTCCTAAGATGAACGGACCGATTCACTTAACATGGGAAGCGGTTTATACAAAAAACCCTAATTCTGCAAAAATACCGGACATGGCCGGGGTGAATGTCGTTTCGCCGACCTGGTTTTCGCTTGCAGGTGCAGACGGTTCAATTAAAAGCCTCGCCTCACTGGAATATAGCAAATGGGCCCAAGGCAAGGGCTATCAGGTTTGGGGCTTGTTCTCCAATTCATTCGACCCTGAGCTCACCCATGATGCATTAAAAGATTTTGAATCAAGAAAGAACATCATTCAGCTATTGCTTACGTTTAGTCAAATGTATCAACTAAACGGGATTAATTTTGATATTGAAAACGTCTATCCAGAGGATGGGCGGCTCGTCACGCAATTGATGCGGGAGGCAGTTCCATATTTGCATAAAGCAGGGCTGATTGTCTCGATGGACATTACTTTTGCCGCAGGTGAAAATAATAACTGGTCGTCTTTTTACAACCGGCCGATGCTTGCTGAAATAGTCGATTACTTGGTGGTAATGGCTTATGATGAGCACACAAAAGCCACCGGTCCCGGCAGTGTGTCAAGCTTGCCATGGGTGGAGAATAATCTGCAAAGGCTGCTAAAGGATGTTCCAAAGGAAAAATTGATACTAGGGGTACCGTTATATGCAAGGCTGTGGAAGGAGCAAACTGGCGCTGACGGGAATGTTGAGGTGTCCTCAATAGCGATGTCAATGGATAAGGTAAAGGCATGGCTGACGGAAAAAAGTGTGCAGTCAAGTTATGACCCTGAATCTGGCCAGAATTACGCTGAATATCTTGACCAAGGAGAGAACGCCACCTATAAAATATGGATTGAAGATGAAATGTCTTTGAAAAAACGCGCAGATTTGTCTATGAAATATGAACTGGCAGGAGTAGCCAGTTGGTCTAGGCTATTCGGGGACCAAACAGCTTGGACGGCTTTAAATTTAATCCCTGATCAAATTGTGACCCAAAACGACTGAACCGGCTTCCTGCCGGTTATTTTTTTACCCTGTAACGTCAAAAAGAAAGAAAATCAACAGGAAATTTTTCCTAAAAATTAAGAAGATTTAACGTCAATTTTATTACAAATGTATGGAGAATTTTCTAACCATTTGTTAACTTGTAGAAACCCGTGCAGGTAAAAACCTATAATTAGTATAACAATAAACTAGTGACAGTTAGACCGTTCAATAGATTATTACTATACTAAAAAATAATGGATGTGAATGTATGAAAGGGCTAGTAGAAAGTCAAATAGGCTATCGGGATCTGGCAGAGAAATACGAAGCGATTAATCGGCGACTAGAGGAACGCCTTCAACATGAAATTGCCAAAAACAAAGAGAAAGATCTGTTGCTAATTCAACAGGCTCGGCTTGCGGCGATGGGTGAAATGATTACCACGATCGGCCAGCAATGGCGCCGCCCGTTAAAAAACCTATCCCATCTCATTCAGGATGTAAAAGAGGCGGATGAATTTGGCGAGATTGACGGGCAATTTATTGACCGGTTTACCCGCGAAAGCATGATGCAAATCAATCTAATGTCACGAGCGATTAACGATTTTCGTAAGTTCTATAAGCCCGATCAAGAAAAATGCACATTTTCCGTAGGGGATGCCATCGAAGATGCCCTGTTTATTTTTTCCCAAACGCTTAAAGATCATGGAATTGAGGTGGGATTTGAATACCGGGGGCAACAGCCGGCCTTTGGCTTCCCTAACGAATTCAGCCAAGCTGTTTTGCATATCTTAACCAATGCCAGGGATGCCTTTGTGGAATCAGGAAGCAGCAGTCGGATCTTGACGATCAAAATCGTCGAAACAGAACAGTTCATTACTGCGGAATTTACCAATAATGCCGGAGGAATAGAACCGAGCTTAATGAAAACTATATTTGCTCCGTATTTTACAACAAAGCCGCATGGCACAGGGCTTGGACTTTACATGACAAAAAAGATTATGGAAAACATGAATGGAATCGTTACCGTTGAAAACACTGGGAATGGGGCCCGCTTCACCTTATTTGTTCCAAAGGTTAGTGCAGCAGTTAAGACTGATTTTTAATTATTTTGCAAGGGCTTCCGGGAATCGGAAGCTTTTTGTTATATATTTTTTTGATAAACAGGTAAAATAAAGAAAATGGACCAACATAAGGAGTGAAAATCATGGCAATTGAAAATCCAAGCCTTGAAGAGATTGGGGCAATTTTGAAAAAAGCGAAAAGAATTGCGGTTGTCGGATTAAGCAATAATCCGGAGCGCACCTCCTACCAAGTTTCCGAGGTGATGCAGCAAGCGGGTTACGAGATCATCCCGGTTAACCCAACAATCGATGAAGCTTTAGGTGTTAAAGCGGTGGCGTCATTAAAGGACATTGAAGGTCATGTCGATATCGTTAACGTATTCCGGCGTTCCGAGCAATTATTAGATGTTGCCAAGGAATTTGTTGAAATTGATGCGGATGTTTTTTGGGCACAGCAAGGCCTCGTCAATGAAGACGCCTACAATTTCTTAAAAGAAAAAGGCTACACAGTGATTATGGACCGTTGCATTAAGGTTATGCACGCCTATACACGGAATCAATAATTATCCTAAAAAGCTGCCAAAAAATCGGGCAGTTTTTTGTTTTTTATCCGGGAAATGATACCGTAAATCGATGTTGTTATAAAATACATATTTGCCAAATCAAAATAAATCGCTAAAATAAAGCTTAGACACGCAAAGAACTTATGGTAAAATTAAGTAACAAACATTTGTTCTGGAATGTTTTAAACTTCATTCATTTTTTTAAATGATTGTTTATAAATAGAAAAAGTGTTTCTTTTGTGAGGGAATGAAAGGGGTATTTTAGTGGCAAGAAATCAGCAAGCTTTTGATTATAATGATGATGCCATCCAGGTGCTTGAAGGTCTCGAAGCGGTCCGAAAGCGCCCGGGGATGTACATCGGCAGCACAGATTCACGGGGTCTTCATCATCTCGTTTATGAAATTGTCGATAACGCGGTGGATGAAGCGCTTGCAGGGTTTGGCGACCACATCATTGTAAAAATCCATAAAGACAATTCAATCAGCGTCGTTGACAAAGGACGCGGGATGCCTACGGGCATGCATAAAATGGGGAAACCGACCCCTGAGGTCATCTTAACGATCCTCCACGCCGGGGGTAAATTCGGCCAGGGCGGCTATAAGACAAGCGGCGGTTTGCACGGTGTTGGTGCATCTGTCGTGAACGCATTGTCGGAATGGCTGGTCGTCACCATCAAGCGTGACGGCTTTACGTATGAACAGCGATTTGAAAATGGCGGAAAGCCTGTAACTACACTTGAGAAAATCGGTAAAACGAACCAAAGCGGAACCACCATTCACTTTAAACCAGACCCGACCATTTTCTCGACCATCAGCTATAATTTTGAAACGCTGGGTGAGAGGTTAAGAGAGTCGGCATTTTTATTAAAAGGGTTAAAAATCGAGATTATTGATGAGCGGAATGATGTGCGCGAAACCTACCATTATGAGAATGGGATTGAGGCTTTTGTCGCTTATTTGAATGAAGAGAAGGATTCCCTTCATCCGGTAGTCAGCTTTGAGGGTTCACAAAACGGAATTGAAGTGGATTTTGCCTTTCAATTCAATGACGGCTATTCAGAAAACGTCCTGTCGTTTGTTAACAACGTTCGCACTAAAGACGGCGGCACCCACGAAATCGGAGCCAAAACGGCAATGACAAGGGTGTTTAACGACCATGCCCGCAAGGTTGGCTTATTAAAGGACAAAGACAAAAACCTTGATGGGGCCGATATTCGCGAAGGATTGTCCGCAATCGTTTCAGTGCGGATCCCGGAACAGCTATTGCAATTTGAGGGCCAAACAAAAGGAAAATTGGGCACAAGTGAAGCGAGATCGGCTGTAGATGCGGTTGTCTCTGAACATCTTTCCTACTTCTTGGAAGAAAACCCGGATATCAGCTCACTGCTTGTCAAAAAATCAGTGAAAGCCTTTCAAGCACGCGAAGCGGCCAGAAAAGCCCGTGAGGATGCGAGAAGCGGCAAGAAACGCAAACGCTCCGAGGCAATGCTGTCCGGTAAATTGACACCGGCACAATCACGCAACCCGCAAAAAAATGAGCTTTACCTGGTTGAGGGGGATTCAGCGGGCGGTTCTGCGAAGCAAGGCCGCGACCGCCGTTTCCAGGCTGTCCTTCCGCTAAGAGGTAAAGTTATCAATACTGAAAAAGCAAAGCTGGCTGACATTTTTAAAAACGAAGAAATCAATACAATGATTTACACGATCGGCGGCGGGGTCGGCACTGATTTTAATCTTGAAGATATTAACTACGATAAAATCATTATTATGACCGATGCCGACACGGACGGAGCCCATATCCAGGTATTATTGCTAACATTCTTTTACCGATACATGAAGCCGCTTGTGGAAGCAGGACGAGTTTATATTGCCCTACCTCCGCTTTACAAAGTCAGCAAGGGCACCGGCAAAAAAGAAATCATTGAATATGCCTGGAATGAACAGGAATTGCAAACGGCCATGAAGAAGGTTGGCCGCGGCTATATTATTCAGCGCTATAAAGGTCTTGGCGAAATGAATGCCGACCAGCTGTGGGAAACAACGATGGACCCGGAAAAACGTACGCTGATCCGGGTGAAAATCGACGACGCCGCACGTGCGGAACGCCGGGTTACGACGCTGATGGGCGATAAAGTGGAACCGCGCCGGAAATGGATTGAAAGCAATGTGGCGTTCGGTTTAGAGGAAGATGATAACATTTTGGAAAATGAAAATATCTCTGTTTCCGAGGGGGGGAATGAAGGATGAGTGCAACCGAGAAATTCCGTGACCTGCCTTTGGAAGATGTAATTGGTGACCGTTTTGGCCGCTATAGTAAATACATTATACAAGAACGTGCCCTTCCCGATGCGCGCGATGGCTTAAAGCCCGTGCAGCGGAGAATTTTATATGCGATGCATGTAGAAGGCAATACGCATGACAAAGGCTTTCGAAAAGCCGCCAAAACTGTCGGGAACGTTATCGGTAACTATCACCCGCATGGTGACTCCTCTGTGTACGAAGCAATGGTGCGAATGAGTCAGGATTGGAAGGTTCGCAATGTTCTTGTCGAAATGCACGGGAACAACGGTAGTGTCGACGGTGACCCACCTGCAGCGATGCGTTATACGGAAGCGCGCCTGTCTGCGATATCGGCAGAGCTTATGCGCGACATTGAGAAAGATACGGTTGAATTTATTCCGAACTTTGATGACACTTCCAAGGAACCGACCGTTCTGCCGGCCGCTTTTCCCAATCTGCTAGTTAACGGCTCTACCGGTATTTCTGCAGGTTATGCGACAGATATTCCGCCGCATCAACTAGGAGAAGTCATTGATGCCGTCATCATGAGAATGGACAATCCTATGGTGTCTGTGGATGAATTATTGACCGTGATCAAGGGGCCGGATTTCCCGACGGGCGGGATTATTCAAGGACTTGATGGCATTAAAAAAGCCTATGAAACTGGTAAAGGTAAAATTATCGTTCGTGGGAAAACAGAAATTGAGGAGATCCGCGGCGGCAAGCAGCAAATTGTGATAACGGAAATCCCGTACGAGGTCAACAAAGCGAATCTGGTAAAAAAAATCGACGAATTGCGGTTTGACCGGAAAGTCGAAGGAATTTCCGAGGTTCGTGACGAAACGGACCGGACTGGCCTTAGGATTGCTATTGAATTAAAGAAGGATGCCGATGCCGAGGGCATTTTAGCGTTTTTATTTAAAAATAGCGATCTCCAGGTTACCTATAACTTTAATATGGTCGCAATTTATAACAAACGGCCAAAGCTAATGGGCTTGCGCGAGCTGCTTGATGCCTATATTTCACACCAAAAGGAAGTCGTTACAAGAAGAACCAAATTTGACCTGGCGAAAGCAAAGGAACGCCAACATATCGTCGAAGGACTGATGAAGGCTTTATCAATCCTCGATGAAGTCATCGCGACAATCCGTGCCTCAAAGGACAAGCGTGATGCAAAGGATAACTTAATCGCGAAATTTGCGTTTACAGAACTACAGGCAGAAGCTATTGTATCCTTGCAACTTTACCGCTTAACCAACACGGACATTACTGCGTTAAGAAATGAAGCGGAGGAATTGGCAAAAAGAATTGAGGAGCTTACCAGCATTTTGGAAAGCGAGAAAAAGCTTCATTCAGTTATTAAAAAAGAGTTAAAAGAGGTTAAAAAGCGGTTTTCCGATGAACGGCGCTCGAAAATCGAGGCGGAAATTGAAGAAATTAAAATCAATTTGGAAGTCTTGGTCCCTAGTGAAGACGTCATTGTTACGGTAACCGAACACGGCTATGTGAAACGGACAAGCCCACGCTCCTTTGCCGCATCGAATGGCCAAGATTTGGCGATGAAGGAATCGGATCGCTTGCTGGCACAGCTTGAGATGAATACCCAGGACGTATTGCTCCTATTCACAAATAAAGGAAATTACCTGTATTGTCCGGTACATGAACTTCCGGATATTCGTTGGAAGGACCTTGGCCAGCATATTGCCAATATCATCCCGATTGACCGCGATGAAGATATCATCAAGGCGATCCCAGTGAAGGATTTTGAGGCTACGGAAGCATTCCTGGTCTTTATCACGAAAAACGGAATGGCCAAGAAAACCGAACTGAAACAGTACAAGGCACAGCGCCATTCCAAACCGCTGGTCGCTGTCAATCTGAAGGAAGATGACCAAGTTGTCGACGTTCATTTGACCGATGGCAGCAAGGAGGTTTTCCTCATTTCCCATTACGGTTACGCCTTATGGTTTGCTGAAGAGGAAATTAGCATTGTCGGTGTTCGTGCCGCCGGCGTAAAGGGCATGAATTTAAAAGATGGCGATTATGTTGTTAGCGGTCAAATTCTTGCACCTGGCAGCAAGGACGACACCATCGTGGTTGCCACCCAGCGCGGCGCGGTTAAACGAATGAAATTATCTGAATTTGAACTTACTTCCCGTGCGAAACGGGGTGTTGTGGTTCTGCGCGAATTAAAAGCAAATCCACACAAGATTACCGGTTTTGTCACTGCCAAGGACGAGGATGAAATTTTCATTTTGACTGAAAAAGGACATATCGAAATGTTAAAGACTGGCGAAATTCACTTTAGTGATCGCTATTCAAACGGATCGTTTGTTTTGGATGAAGGAGAAAACGGAAAAGTCTCTTCTATTTGGAAAGTGGCGGCACCACAGGAGAAACCATCTGAATAATGAAATCAGGAACCCATCCAAGCGGGTTCCTATTTTTTTTCATCTTTTTTCCATAAATGGGCATACTAAATATTACTTGATAATGGGAGGGGAAAATAATGAAGAAAGAAGTGCTCCTTGCGATTGCAGCATTTTTCTTAATCTCGACTACTGTTGTCTACGCTATTGGAGAAGACAACAAAATCATTACGATCTCCAAGGAATCAGTCGATATAACCGGCGACGGCAAGGCTGATGACATTTTATTGAGGGGTGTAGCCTATGAGGATGAGGATAGCTATTTAAAAGAAATCTTTGTCGAGGTGGCAGCTTCAAACGGAGAAACCTATAAAATTCCTCTTGAAAGCGGCGCTAGAGCGGGACTTAAACTGGCAGATTTAAATCACGACGGCCTGAAGGATGTGTTCGTAACTGTTGAAACTGGCGGCAGCGGCGGCATTATTCTGAACTATTTATACACATTGAAAGATTTTGTTATCACCGACTTAACTGTCCCAGAACCTTTGGAAATGGACGCTCATTTTTTAAATGGTTATAAGGCAGAAATATTGGTAAAAGCAACCGGAAAGTCGTACCTTTTTAACTTAAAAGACCGAAAGAAATATTATAAAAAAATCGGGTTGTATGTGAAAGGAAAGTTAAATGAACCAACTGAGCTAATGGTCAATGCGTTTAGCAGCATGGAGCTCGTTCCATTGAAGGACGGTAAACTGGGACTAAAGGGTATCCAAAGGGTGGCGGGCATCGCCAATGCCGACACGATTGCCTATGTGGAGTCAACCTGGGCTCATGTGGATGGAAAGTGGAAAATGATTGGTATTAATGTATTGCAACACAGGGACAATTAAACCTGTGTTTTTTTTATTTTTAAAAATTGACGTCTAATACATACGGGAATATAATTATGTATGCAAATTAATAGGTAGCCTAATAATTAGTTGACTAAACAAAAATCGAGGTGCAATCATGGCAGACATCGAAAGTGTAACGGCGCAAAAATTGTTGCAATCATTTATGCAATTTCGCAAGACCGGCTGGCATGAAAAGAAAATTGCCGGGTATAATCCCAGCGAATTTAAAGTACTGGCAACGATTCAGCGTGTCACGGCAGAGAAGCAATCCGAGATGAAAGTCTCGGAAATTAGCCATGAGCTTCAGGTCACGCCGCCAACCGTAACACAAATTATCAATACGCTTGAAAAGGATGGTCTTGTTGAACGCACTATAGACCCTGCCGATCGTCGGGCGGTAAAAATTAAACTGACACCGACGGGGATGAAGGCAGTAAAAGAAGCGAAGGCAGCTTTTACCGAAACCTTCCTCGGCCTCATCGATTATTTGGGTGAGAAAGAAAGTGAGCAATTAGCTGATTTGCTTACTAAGGTCCATCATTATTTTCAAGACTTAAACCGTTAATCCATAATGGAGCTGATCGCAAATGGGAAAACTGATCAAATTTTTAAAACCCTATCAAGGCCAAGTTTATTTTGTATTAATTCTGGTCCTCCTGCAATCTTTGTCAGAGCTTTACCTGCCAACGTTAATGTCTGATATCGTTGATAAAGGGGTCGTAACCGGTGATACAGGTTACATCTGGAAGGTCGGCGGCTTTATGCTATTGGTTGCCGCAGGGGGGATGGTATGTTCGATTGCAGCTAGCTTCCTGTCCGCAAAGGCAGCCTCCGGGTTTGGCAAATTATTGCGAAGCAAACTGTTCGCCCATGTTGAAAATTTTTCCCTGCACGAATTCGATCAACTAGGAACAGCCTCGCTCATTACTAGAACGACAAATGATATCACGCAAATTCAACAGGTATTAATCATGATGCTGCGGATGATGGCAATGGCTCCCATGATGTGCATTGGCGGCATTATCATGGCATATTCCAAGGATGCCAAGCTAACCTTGGTTTTGGCTGTATCGCTGCCTGTTCTCGTCTTTGCTATTGTGATTATTGCCAGAAAGGGACTTCCGCTGTTTAAATCAATGCAGGTAAAACTCGATAAGGTCAACCGGGTGCTAAGGGAGAATTTAACCGGGATTCGGGTAATTCGCTCGTTTAATCGTGTTGGATATGAGAAAACTCGTTTTGACGCGGCCAACTGGGACTTAACCGATACCGCGATTAAAGTCAATAAATTAATGGCGGCGATGATGCCGATTATGATGATTGTTTTAAACCTGACAACAGTGGCAATCGTTTGGTTCGGTGGCATCCGTATCTCGAACGGCCATATGGAAGTCGGCGATATGATGGCATTTATCCAATACGCGATGCAAATCATGTTCTCGTTCATCATGCTATCCATGATGTTTGTAATGATTCCAAGGGCACAAGTTTCGGCAACAAGGATTAACGAAGTATTTGCAACTACTGCAGACATTGTTGACCCGGATAAGCCAAAAGCCGGCAATGGGAATAGAGGCCACGTCGTATTCGAGAATGTTTCCTTTAGCTACCCGGGTGCTGAAATGCCGGCGATTTCCAATATTTCTTTTAAAATGAACCCAGGTGAGACCACGGCCATTATTGGCGGAACCGGATCAGGAAAATCGACGCTCATTAATTTGATCCCACGCTTTTATGATGTCGGCAGCGGCCGGGTTCTTGTCGACGGAATCGATGTTCGGGAGATGACGCAAGCAGACCTTCGCCAAAAAATCGGTTTCGTTCCACAACAGGCGGTTCTTTTTACCGGGACCATTGCTGAAAATATCCGCTATGGCAAAGAAGATGCGACCGATGAAGAAATTCGGCATGCCGCTGAGATTGCTCAGGCATCAGAGTTTATTGCAGGAATGCCAGACGAATATGAGACGAAGATCGCCCAAGGGGGAACAAATGTTTCGGGAGGCCAAAAACAACGCCTGTCGATTGCAAGGTCCCTTGTCAGAAAGCCGGAAATCTATATTTTTGATGATAGTTTTTCCGCACTTGATTTTAAAACAGACGCAAAGCTTCGAGCAGCATTGAAAGATGAAACGGCAGATGCGACCGTAGTCATCGTCGCCCAGCGGGTCAGCACCATTATCGATGCCGACCAAATTATCGTGTTGGATAACGGAGTAATTGCCGGAATTGGCAGCCACCCAGAGCTCCTGAACACTTGTTCGATATACCGGGAAATCGTCATGTCGCAGCTATCGGAGGATGAAATCGCATGAGCAGAGAATCCAAGAATGAAAAAGATACGAGACGTAGTGGACCAGGAGGCGGATTCGGCCCACGCGGTATGGGAATGGGAGCGCCGGTTCAAAAGGCGAAGGATTTTAAAGGCACGCTTAAACGATTAATTGGCTATTTAATGCCGTATAAACTGCAATTAATCGCTGTTTTAATTACGGCGATAATTGGTACCGTATTTGCGATTGTCAGTCCGAAAATCATGGGAAAAGCAACCACCAAACTCTTTGATGGCCTGATGATGAAGCTTAGCGGTGTTCCTGGAGCCAAAATTGATTTCGATTATATTGGCCAGATTATTCTGCTTCTGATAGGTTTATATATTTTAAGTGCGGCATTTAGTTATCTCCAGCAATATATCATGGCAGGTGTTGCGCAAAAAACAGTCTACAACCTTCGCAAAGAGGTACTTGATAAGCTTAACCGTTTGCCGTTAAAATATTTTGATGCCCGGACACATGGGGAAATTCTTAGCCGCGCTGTCAACGATGTCGATAATATCAGTTCTACCTTACAGCAAAGCTTAACCCAGTTGATTACCTCTGTTGTCACCATCATTGGTGTTATTGTCATGATGCTGACAATTAGTCCGTTAATGACATTAATCGTGGTGGTGACCCTGCCGCTAAGTATTCTTGCTACTGCCACTATCGCCAAACGTTCACAACTTTATTTTAAAGGGCAGCAGAAAGCACTTGGCGAGCTGAACGGCCATGTCGAGGAAATGTATACCGGACATAAGGTGATTAAGGTGTTTGGCCATGAGCAGAAATCAATTGGCCAATTTGAGCGTATTAATGATCAGCTTTATCAATCCGGCTGGAAGGCGCAATTCATGTCCGGAATGATTATGCCGTTAATGTCATTTATCAACAATATTGGTTATGTCCTTGTAGCCGTTACAGGCGGGATCCTGGTCACAAAGAAAGTGATTGAAATTGGCGATATTCAAGCGTTTATCCAATACGCACGGCAATTTTCTCAGCCGATTGCCCAAACGGCCAACATCGCTAATATCATTCAGTCAACAGTGGCCAGTGCGGAGCGTGTGTTTGAGATTTTGGATGAAACTGAGGAAGTGCCTGAAGCGGTTCAAACAAAAGAATTAATAGCCCCTAAAGGCGAAGTAGTTTTTGAGGATGTTTCCTTCAGCTATACCGACGGGGAACCTTTAATGGAAGATTTAAATATTTCCGTGAAGCCAGGGCAGAAAGTGGCGATTGTTGGTCCAACTGGTGCCGGCAAAACGACACTAATAAACTTGTTAATGCGCTTTTATGAAATTAATGACGGACGTATTTTAATCGACGGAATGGATACGAGGGAGATGAAACGGGAGCACCTTAGGAGTTTGTTTGGCATGGTGCTACAGGATACTTGGCTCTTCAACAGTACGATTCGCGATAATATCGCTTATGGAAGAGAGGGGGCAACTGAAGAGGAGATTATAACAGCCGCCCAAGCAGCCAATGCTGATCATTTTATCAGGACCTTGCCGGATGGCTACGATACGATTTTAAACGAGGAAGCCTCCAATATTTCACAAGGCCAGAAGCAATTATTGACGATTGCGAGAGCCATCCTTGCTAATCCGTCCATTTTGATCCTTGATGAAGCGACGAGCAGTGTGGATACCCGTACTGAGGTGCAGATTCAAAAGGCGATGGACCATTTGATGGAGGGGCGCACAAGTTTTGTCATTGCTCACCGGTTGTCAACCATTCGCGATGCCGATATCATCCTGGTGATGAATCATGGCAAAATCATTGAAAAAGGAAATCACCAGGAGTTATTGGAACTTGGCGGGTTTTATGCCGATTTATATAATAGCCAGTTTTCCGCCAATGTGCAGAAACGTGTCGGCTAATATAAGCGTTTGGACGGTCCGATTGGGCTTTCCAGACGCTTTTTTCATGTTTTACAGTTACACAAGAGAATGCATTTCAATAAACTAAAAGAAGGGTAGTTTTTTAGAAATTGAGGTGTACTCCTTCTATGAAAAATAATATTGTGCGGACTGAAAAGAAAATTTGTCTCTGCATGATTGTGAAGAATGAATCTGCCATTATTGAAAGATGCTTAAATGGCGCAAAGCCGATTATTGATTATGTTTCCATTTGCGATACCGGGTCAAGTGACAATACAGTGGAACTAATTGAAATATGGTGCAGAAAAAATGAGATTCCAGGTACACTGCATTTTGCCCCGTTTAAAAATTTTGGCTACAACCGGACTTTGGCGGTCAAACTGGCGCAGCAAACCTATCCAGATGCCGATTATTTGCTGCTGCTTGATGCCGATATGCTGCTTGAGGTGGCTCCAGGGTTTGATAAATCAGTATTGGAAAAGGATCAATATTTAACCATGCAATATAACTCGCAAATCAAATTTTGGCTACCGCGATTATTAAAAGCATCCTTACCTTGGCATTCTGTCGGAGTGACCCATGAATATTGGGATCTTAATCGTTTTCGACTAGAGGACAAAGACTATACTATTGTCTCGTCAAGGCTTAACGGGCTGCCGATATTTGATCATGAGGATGGCGGCAGCAGGACAGATAAATTTGAGCGCGATAAACGGCTATTGCTCCAAGGACATGAAGATCCAGCAACACCGGATGATTTAAAAATGAGATACAAGTTTTACTTGGCGCAAACTTTAAATTGTCTGGACGAACTGGAGGAGGCAATCAAGTGGTATAAGCGGCGCATCGATGCAGGCGGCTGGGCGGAGGAGGTCTATTATTCGTACTTGCAAATCGGATTTTGCTATGAACGGTTGGCGATTCGGGCTGCACAGGAGAACAGGGGGGAGGAGGAGGACCAATATGTCGCCCTGGCATTGCTATTTTTCCAAAAAGCATGGGAATATCGACCGGTAAGGGCGGAATCACTGTACCAATTGGCAAGAATTCATCGAGAAAAGGGACAATACCAACTCGGGCTAATGTATGCGTTAAAAGGGAAGGAAATCCCATTTCCAAAGGAAGATTTGTTATTTGTCGATTATCATGTGTACGATTACTTATTCGATTACGAAATCTCGATATGCGCTTATTATATCGCTCAGAAGGAACAGTTAGGCCGGAAAGCGCAAAAGCGACTGATGAATAAAATAAACCAATTGCCGGAGCATATAGCGGCGGCAGTAAGGAATAATGAAAAATTTTATAATAATAGCAAAAAAACATAAAATTTTTTGTTGTCTCACTATCTTAAGTATACTTAGGAAATGAGACGAGATGAGTTTTAGTTAACATAATAATATTATGTTAACTGATAAAAAAAGAGGCTCACAAAGGGTGGAGCCTCTTTATTCTAATTGCTCTTTCGGCAGATCCATCTTATCTACAGCAATTTTAAGGTCATCGTTCTTGATATGCGTGTAAATCATCGTCGTTTGGATTGAAGAATGGCCCAATTGCCGCCTTAATTTTGGTACATCGTTAATCTCTGCATGATATCTGGTTGCAAATGAATGCCGCAGTTTGTGTACGGATAATGAAGGTTTACCGAAAGCAGTTGCATATTTTTCGATTAGTTTTTCTACAGAACGTGCTGTAAGCCGTCTAGTTTTGCCTTTAGGGCCCATGGCGGCAGCAACAAATAAAGCTTTATTGGTTTTGTCGACCCCATATTTGACGGTTCTGATAGCAAGATATTCCTGTAAATCATCCATGGCCGTCTGGCTGAAATAAACAAATTGCTCCTTATTGCCTTTACGGATCACGCGGGCGCAATACTTGCTAAAGTCGATATCATCGAGGTCGAGACCGATTACTTCCGACAGCCGGAGCCCGGAACCGAGGATTAACGAAACAATCGCTGTGTCACGTTCCTTGTTTAATTGATGAAAATTGAAGATTTTTTTGTTGTCTTTGTTGATTACACCGTATTCATGGGCCACAAACATACGAAAACGCTCGTATTCATCACCAAGAAGGATCTTTCCTTCCATTTTGTTTGCTTTTGTTTCCATCGATTCTTTTACTTCGTTAAATTCGATTTTCGCCATGACGTTCCGATTGATATAGGGCTGAAAATCCGAAGTTTCTGCGATGTTTTGCAGATAGTTAAATAGCGATTTTAAAGCTGATAATTTGCGGTTTATCGTTAATTCCTTATTATTTAGCTGGTAATGCAGATAGTTTAAAAAGTTATCAACCTCGATGACGGTCAATTTTTCAAGACGATCCAGCGGAATGTCTTTGATTTCACCAGTCCATAAATTTTCACCGATCATCCAATTGAAAAAGATTTTATAGTCGTGACAATAATTGAACAGCGATGCGGTCGAAAGTTTTCTTAATTTGTGGTTTATGTATTCTTCAACATACCAAGGAAGCTCATTAAGCAGAGCTTGGAGTTTTTTAAAATTTTGCTGCTTTGCTGGATTTACCATAAAAACACCTCACTACTACATTTTACCTTTTATAGATTAATTCGTCAAATTTATATTTTACGTAATAATTATTAATCTAAAGGATTAAAGTGATTTCCACTCTCCCTCTCGTTATTTTTTATTTGTTTTATTTACATACGTTTTTCTAAAAATATATACAATTAATAATACGATATAAATCTGTCCAAATATTATATTGAATCCCATCGGTATCAGCAGTAACAGAGTCGTTCCGAAGAACCATTTATCTTCTAAGCTCATTTTTTTCATGAAACTACCACTTCCCTAATAACATGATTTTCCTAACATTTGCAAATAGCTCTTTTTATACAATTTTATATGTCGTTAACCGAAAAAAGCCCCTACAAATGTAAGAGCCAGCAAACTATTTTTTTGTTTTTGGTTTATACGAAATTAAAAAGAACCCGATGAGCAAACAAATAAGTCCCCAAAAACTTCGATATATCCATGAAAAATGTTCGTTGTAGAATATATAGCCTATTGTTAGACAAATTATAAATGCCCATCCAATAAGATTTATAATTCTCTTTTTTGTCATATTATCCCATTCCTCGCATTATGGAGTTTAATATCTTGTTAGGTATATATAGGCAGCTGGATAACCCGATGCTGGTCCAGGGTATACATTTTACTTTCTGCAATACCATAATATAACAATTTAATAGTTCTGTAACTTGGGAAAAAACTTGGAATGTGTTGCTTAGTTCCACTTTAATGCTGTTTTTTGTCTTGACAAGAAAGATAAATCTACACAGATAGGAGCAAAATGAATTAAAAACTTAGACATCGACTATAAAAGTTTTTTCCTTGTATAAATTTAGGAGTCTGGATATAATAAAGATAGATAGAACACAATAAAAAAAGGAACCGGCTGCAACCGATTCCTTCTGTATAGCACCCTGCAAGAAGTGCAGTGGCTCATATGTTGAGAGAAGAAAATAGCCTACCCTAAATCACATGGCCGTGTGCAAGGGTGGGTTATTTCTTTTTTGTCAAAGAAACAACTACCATGATCACTGATACGATTAAGCCTGCAAACGCTACTGAGAACATTAGTGCTTCGTATATGGTCATGTGTGCGTGACACCTCCCTCCTATGAGAGAGTAGCCACTGCCCACCCCGCTTTGTGCTATACATCTGTATTATACCAGATTTATCCTCTGTTTCCATAAATAATCTTATTGTTCATAGGTACACATACTTCTACTTTTTCACTTTGGATCTTTCATCGATAATACTTTGAACTTGTGCTACAGTTGCTGGGTCTTCAAGCCCGGTGATGTCACCTGATACTTTTCCTGATACGAAGATTTCCTTTAATAAGCGGCGCATGATTTTTCCGCTGACTGTTTTTGGTAGAGAATCTGTGAAAATAATCGCTTTTGGCAGAGCAATTTTACCGATTTGCTCAACAATACGCCCATTTATTTTCTCTTTTAAAGCATCTGTCCCTTGGGAAAGGTCATTTACCCTGGCAAATACGAGCGGTACCTCTCCTTTGATTTCATCCGGAACACCAATGACAGCTGCCTCGGCAACTCCTTCACATTCAAGCGCGGCACTTTCAATCTCCATCGTACTTAAGCGATGCCCTGCTACATTGAACGCATCATCGGAACGGCCGACAACCCAGACATAGCCATCCTCATCAATCAGGGCCAAATCACTGGCAAAATAGCTTCCTTCCACCTGGCTAAAATACGAGGAAAGATAGCGTTCAGGTTCCTTCCAAAGCGTGCGGCATAGCATCGGGAATGGCTTCCTGATAACGAGGTTTCCTAAGGTACCCGGTTTAACTGGTTTGCCCTCTTCATCCACTACAGCAATATCCGCACCTAAAAATTGCATTCCAGCTGATCCGGGCTTCATTGGCGTTAACCACGCAGCTCCTGCAATAGGACAGCCGGCTGTTTCTGTTTGTCCCCATGTATTATTGACACATATCCTTTTCTTTCCCAACACTTCATAGGTCCACTGCCATGAATCCGGATCAAAGGGCTCGCCAACAAGGGAGATGACATCCAGGCATGATAAATCAAATTGATCGACTGCCTTTTCTCCCAGACTCTTTAACATCCTGAGTGCCGTTGGAGCGGTAAATAATTTATTGACTCGGTATTTCTCAATAACCCGATAAAATCGATCCTTTGTTGGAAAATCAATGGCTCCTTCATATACGACAGAGGTAACTCCATTAGCAAGTGCGCCGGCAATACCCCAAATATGCATCGTTAGCCAGCCAATATCGGCGGTACACCAGAATACATCGTCATTATGATGGTCCATATGGTATTTGCTATAGATGTAATTTTGAATGACAAAGGCCATTCCTGAATGAACGACACCCTTTGGCTTTCCGGTTGTGCCGCTTGTATAGAAGACGATTCCAAAATCATTTGCCTCCAGCTTTTCCGGTTCACAAACGATACTTGCCGTTCTTGTCAGCTCCTCCCACCAGAAATCACGCCCTTCCGTCATTTTGATTTCTGTATTGAGGCGATTGACGACAATGACCGCTTCAATGGATGGAATATCTGGAATGACCTGATCCACTTTTTCCTTCAAGAAAATCTTGTTACCCCGCCTTGTCGTAGCGTCGGTCGTCACAATAATCTTTGGTTCAAAGCTGATAAGACGGTCCTTCAAAGACTTTTCTGAATACCCCGAAAAGACGGTATTGTAAATAGCCCCAATCCGGAAGCAAGCGAGCACAGCAATAATCGCTTCGGCCAAATTCGGGAGGAAAATCGCCACACAATCCCCTTTTTTCACACCAAAGGACCGGAGAACATTGGAAAAACGATTCACTTCAGCGAGCAGCATATTATATGTAAAAAATTTCGTGTCCCCGTTTTCTCCCTCCCAAATAAGAGCAGTGCGGTTTCCTGCACCGTTTTCCACATGACGGTCCAGTAAGTTTACGCAAGGGTTGCTAATACCGCCTTCGAAGAAACGAAAATCAGGTAGGCTTCCACTTATTGTTTTTTGCCAAGGCTCGTACCAGAATAATTCTTTGGCGACATCGTTCCAAAAAGCTTCGGGATTTTGCTGAGATTTCTGAAGAAGTTCTTGAAATGCTTCACTGCTTCCAATTGACGTGTTAGATTGTTTTTCTTCGCTTGGATAAACAAGCTTACTTTCGGCAACTACCTTTAAAATTCCACTTACATCCATTTGAATCCCCCTCGTATCGTAACTGGTTACTTGATTTTGTCCTTCACGCTATGAAAGCGCATTCATTTTCTTTGTAAAAAAAGTGGAAATGATATCCTGTTAATTAGATTAACATGAATATTCACAATTTTCAATCCGACTATTCTACAGTTTAAATGAAAAAACGTCCTCTCATACTAATACATGATGAGAGGACGTAATCTTAATGTAATATCCTATAATATATCAAACTACTAGGGCAGTCTCCTGCCTGCTCGTTTTGTGTTATTCAGCGGAATTAACTTTTTGATTGGCCAATTCAAAAATCCGCTTGAATTTGTTATTCACTTTTGCAAATATCGATTCTTCGGGAAAATTTCCATGTTCATCACGTAAATAACCAGTGCTGCTGCCTGTTAAAATTTCAAGCCCTTCAGCAATATGGCCGACTTCCCAAACGTGAAACATTCCATTATCAACCGCCTCGACAATTTCACGGTCAAGCATTAAATTTTTCACATTTTGCTTTGGAATAATGACTCCTTGCATCCCGGTCAAACCGCGGTCTTTGCAAATTTGATAAAAACCCTCAATTTTTTCATTTACGCCGCCAATTGGCTGGATTTCACCCCACTGGTTCACCGAGCCGGTTACGGCAATTCCCTGGTGAATTGGCACCTCGGCTAGTGAAGATAGCAGTACATATAACTCTGCACTTGAGGCGCTGTCGCCATCAATCATTGAATAGCTCTGCTCAAAGGTGATGCTGGCTGACAGCGGAATCGGCCGTTCTTTGGCAAATTGGCCGGAAAGAAACCCGGATAGAATCATCATTCCTTTATGATGGATTTGACCGCTCAATGCTGCCTCCCGTTCAATATTGATAATCCCGCCTTTACCAGCGTAGGTTTGGGCGGTGATTTTTGCTGGAATACCAAAGCTTGCATCTCTTGTTCCCAGCACTGCGAGCCCGTTGATTTGCCCAATGCGTTCACCTTCGGTTTCGACCATGATGGTACCGTTTCTAATCATTTCCCGGTATTGATCGACAATGTGATTGGAACGGTAGTTTTTTTCGAAAATAGCCTTTGTTACATGCTTTTCATCGATTGCTGCAGCGTTTTCCTTATTGGCCCAATAGCTAGATTCGACTAGCACTTTGCTAAGCTCCTGAAAGCGGGTTGATAATTTCGCTTGGTTTTCCGTTAGTCGGGTGCTAAAGTCAATTATTTTCGCTATTGCGTGGCTATGAAACGGTAAGAGTCCCTCCTGTTCCGCATATTTTTTCACGAAACGGGCAGTTTGCAAAGCATTTTCATGAGTTTTATCCATCACCGTATCAAATTCTACTTTCACCTTAAACAATTTATGAAAATCTTCATCGATTCTCATCAGCAAGTCATATAAATAGTACGGGCCGATCATGATTATCTTAATCCTTAATGGAACCGGCTCCGGCTTGATACCGCTGGTCGGAATCACTCCCCGCTCCTCGTACATATTTTCAATCTGGACACAGCCCGTTTGCAGCGCCCGTTTTAACTGATTCCAAACCAAAGGCTGCAGCAGCACCTCAGTTGTCTGGACAATCAAGTAACCGCCGTTAGCTTGATGGATTGCACCGGCTTTAATATAAGTAAGATCAGTAACCCAATTCCCTAGGGAACCTCTATAATTCAGCTTTCCGAACATGTTTTGAAAGGTTGGGTTTGTTTCATAAATGACAGGGGCGCCTGTTAAACTTTTATTGTTAACGAATAAATTGACCTTATAACGGTTCAGCTGCTGTTCCTTTGACCCAATCAACGCATTCATGATATCGGGTTCCTCTTCATCCAAAAATAATGCGTAGTTTCGTACACAATCATGATAAAAAGCAGCTAAATAGGCCGTGACTTTTGGATATTCACGATAATAAGCCCGAAATGGGACAAACAGGTTTTCAATGGCCTCTGCGGCTGTATGCCGCATAAATTGGTCAACCGTTTTCCGTAACAGCTCCTCCCTTTTCTTTACTTGATACAGAATCTCCCGTAATCTTTCTTCAATTTGTCTTTCCTTTTGTGATAATTCTTCTTTTTCTTGATCAGATAGCTGTTCGTATTGTTGCCGCTCTAAAGGAGCGCCATTTTTTATCGGATAGGTTTTGACGCCTGTTGCTGTTCGTTCCAAAATATAGCCTTGATCACGCGTAAACGCTTCCGCTTTTGCCCATAGCTGCTCCATGCTCTCCCGGTAGGCCTTTAAGATTTCCTGTTTCTTTTTTTCATAACCATCGCTGGAAAAGCTCGTTCGAATTTCCCTTTCAATCTCTGTTACAAGGGTTTCCATTCTCTGTTGAAAAAGAACTCCACTACCTGCTGGCAGCGAGATCACAAATGGTCGATTGGGATTCTCAAAATCAAATACATAGCATTGATCATCAGGGACGGGGAGTTTTTCAGCTATTTTCCCTACACTGTCCAATGTATAGGAAAGTCTGCCGGTGCCGCTCGGTCCGACGACAAACAGGTTATAGCCCGATTGCTCAACAGACAGGCCAAATTCCATGGCTTTTACCGCACGGTGCTGACCGATTATATTATCTGGCAGTGTTTCAAGGTATTCGGTGGTTTCAAAGGAGAAATGATTGGCATCAAATTCCGGACGGAGCTTTGATATTGGGATACGGTGGCGGGCGAGTACATTCTTGTATTCCTCTCGGTTCATTATGAAAACCTCACTTTCTATCTCATCCTTCTTACATTTAAATTCGAGATGTTCTCTGCTTCCCCTTCAAGTTTCTCAATTGTTCAAAATTATGTCCGTTAATTTTAAAATTCACCTGCCATGTAGCAGACTGTGTTAATATATAAAAGAACATCGATTGTTAGGAGTGAAGCACATGAGTGTACATAAAGATTTAATTAACCACGCGGCAAATCAGAATAAATTGTACCAGGAATTTTTGGCTTTAGATCAACAGCGTGAATTATATATCGAAGAGGCAGTGGAATTATGCAAACAAGGAAAACTTTTTACCACTGATAAAATAAATGAAGTGACTAATAGAATGAATAAGATCAACCTAAGGATTACCTCTATCAGAAAAAACGTAACTGTAGAAATGGTTCAGGATTATGTAAAAACCTTATAAGTTTATAAAAGTTCACCTTATTGAATTTTAAGGTGAATTTTTTATGCTCCTCCCTCTTTTCTCACATATAAAGAACCAGTTTTGTTCAATCTAAGATTGAATGAATTCAAATATGAAAGGAGTTTTCCTATGCAAATGAATCAAGCACCAATGACTACTCCCCCGCCCGCTGTAACAACCAAGGATTTGATGTACCTAAAGGACGCGATGTCCTGGGAGCTGATGGCATTTAAGAAGTTTCATTTTATGGCTGAGCATGCCGAAAACCCGCAGATAAAGCAAGCACTTGATAAAGCAGGCAGAATGCATCAGGATCACTATAATCGCCTTTTGAATCATCTGCAGGTTGATAATCAATCAGTGTTAGCCAATATGCCTAACACACAACAGCAAACTCATTAATTGATTATGAAATGGAGGTAATTGTAATGCAAAATCAGCAAAACCAGCAGCAATCGCAGAGTCAGAATAAGATTGCGAATCCGCAAACTGGCCAATTGCCAAAGGTTAAGACTCCGGAGATGAATGATCGTGACTTTCTAAATGATGGTTTGAGTACTTGCAAGTATATCACCGACAGTTTAAATATTGCCGTTCGTGAAGCTAGCTATAGTCAACTTCATTCAGACTTGCTGCAGATGTTGAACGAGACGCATCAAAGCACGCGTGAGATGTTCGAGGTTATGTTCCAAAACGGCTGGTACAAACTTGAGGCCGCCGAACAGCAAAAAATTGACCAAGCGCATCAGCAGTTTAGCAATTATTCCAGCCAGTTCCCATATTGATTTTGAAAAAGCGAAAGAGTAACTCGTTTTGAAGAGCTACTCTTTTTTTTGTTATTATATCAACGTTAGAGCTTTATTCTTCCCGTAAACATGAAATTTCAAGTGGAATGGGTAAAATAAAGCCGTTATTTTTACCGTCGGCCAGGATTTTCAAGTGGAGCGGGTAAAATGAAGATGGTATTTTTACCGATGGCCTAAATTTTCGAACGCAACGGGTAAAAAGAAGCCGTTATTTTTCCTGTAGACACGGAGTTTCAATCGCAACTGGTAAAAAGATGGCGTTATTTTTACCGCCAGCTAGGATTTTCGAACGTAACGGGCAAAATGAATTTGTTATTTTTCCCGTCAGCGCGGTTTTTCCAGTACAACGGGTAAAAAAAGCGGTTATTTTTACCATAAACAACAATTTTAAGATAAGACGGTGAAAATAAATCGAATTCTATTCATTACTCCTCCTGGTTCGGATAGGAAAATTCATAGGTCAATTTATTCCCATCTAAAGTGATGCTAACGATCTCATTGCCATCCTTGGATACAATTGTATTTGAGTTCCCGGTACCGGAATCTTTCTTTACATATAAAGCACCCTCAAGGATTTTTTTCAAGTAATTGTCGTAGGCAGAAAACGATGCTCCTTCCCAGCGATACACCTCTTTATGAGAAGTAATCGAAATTGGTTTTAAATCAATCGGGAATGGAAGTGTACCGTAACCATGTGCAACGTATAACGGTTCAGAGTGAATAGATGGCTCTTTCCCTTTGAGCTCCAAGGTGGCCATTGCCCAAAATATTTCGGAATATTGAAGTGTTGGATAATCAAACGTAAATTGAAGCCAGTTCTTGTCTTCGTCTTCGATCGGAATATAAAAATAATATCTTAGTGCAACATCCATCTTCACATGTTCAATATACATTGTCATCTTGTAAGGGAAATTCTCCAGTTCTCGCTCTACAAACATTGATTTACTATGAACAAACTGACTTTTTTCTTCTTCTGTTAAAATCGATACGGTTCCAAAAGGTACTGAATTGTCTTTCCGGAATAATTCTAGATGATCTCCTGTATTTTGACTTTTAACATCCTCCAGCTTCCAGCTAAAAAACTCATGATCAAGACTGTAATGGACAGCGTTCTGTGGATGGGGATTATTTCCCATAACCATATAAAGAAAAGAGCTAAATACAACTAACAAGGAAGCAACTGCCAGAAAACCTTTCCAACCCAAAAAAGCCATCCTCCGTTTGCTTTGTCCATTTTGAATTGAATGCAGAACCCGCCCCTTTACAGCGGCTTTTTGGGAGTCTGTTGATCCAATTTCCCTCAGCATTTTCCACTGTTCATCAAAATGTCGATTCAATCCCGCGCCCTCCTTCCGGCACATTCATTTTCCGAAGAGCCAGCAAGGCCCTGGATAACGTCTTTCGAACCTTGCTCTCTGACCAATTCAAAATTTCAGCAATTTCCTTGTTAGTGCACTCCTCAATTTTACTAAGCGTAATGACCAACCGATAGTTCGGTCTCAGGCTTTGAATGTTTTGCAATTGCTGAAGCACCATATCCCTGTTCTCTATCGCTTGCTCAACATCAATGGAAGACGGTATTTCCTCAGATAACCTAAGTGCGGAAAACAACCGTTTTCGCTTTCGTTTCCGGATTTCGTCGAGAACCAAATATTTAGCAATCCCAAACAGCCAGGTTTTTACAGACGATCTGTTTTCAAAACGGTCCATTGACGTGAATGCGCGAACAAAGGTATCGTGAACCAAATCTTCACAGCATTGCCGATCGCCAATCATAAAGAAAATAAACCGGTAAATATCATCATAATAAAGTTCGTACCACTCCATTACGAGCCTTTTCCTGTCATTATTCAACCTCTCCCTCACCTGCTTTCTCCTTCTTTATCCAATCAGTCGTAGTTAATGAAAATTTGTGACACTAAAAATAAAATAAGTTTTAATATTGCTTCTCCTAATATTGACTTTTTCCTCTTTTAAGCAAAAAAAAGCCACCGAAGGAAAACCCTAAGGCAGCTTTTTATTCTTTTCTTTAGAAGCATCATCTGTGTTTATACTATAGTCAAACTTCTTACGGTCCACTGGTGTAAAGCCGTCAGGAGTATAGAAACGCAATAAGTCGCCATTTACCACTTTATCGGAAAGGGCTAGTTTATTTTCAACTGATTCGGCGAGTTGCTTAGCCTCCTCCAGTTGATCTTCCTCTAATACCATTCCAGTAACTGAGTTGTAGAACTTGCCGCCAACAGACGTAACCGTCGGGCTGACAAAATTGCCATTTCGGAATGGGATGACCTCGTCATGTTGTTCCGATAATAAATCTGTACCGAATTGGATATACTCTTTTGAGTCAATGCCCAATAGGTGAAGAAGTGTCGGAAGCACGTCAATTTGTCCGCCATATTCGTGATTAATTCCGCCTTCCATGCCAGGGACACGGATGAAAAATGGCACGCGCTGCAAGCCAGCACTTTCAAATGGCGTAATTTCTTTTCCAAGCACTTGTGCCATCGCTTTATTATGATTTTCGGATATTCCGTAATGGTCACCATACATAATAATAATGGAGTTGTCGTATAGACCGGATTGCTTCAAGTAATCAAAGAATTCCTTTAACGCCTCGTCTGCATAACGGGCCGTCTGGAAATAGTTATCGACTGATTTATCCCCTGTTACGTGTGGACCAATCGTTGCTAACTCTTGATCCATACTATATGGGAAGTGGTTCGATACCGGGATAAATTTTGTATAGAACGGCTGTGGCAATGTCTCCAGCTTCTCAAACGACTGCTGATAAAACGGTTTGTCCATTAGTCCGTATTCAGCCAGACTGTTTGGGTCTAGGTCTAAATCGTAAAATTTATCATCAAAGAAATGGTTATAGCCAAATGATTTATAAATCTCATTACGGTTCCAGAAGCTTCCGGAGTTCCCGTGGAACACTGCCGATGTGTAGCCCTGTTGGCCTAAAATCGCCGGGGCTGCCTGGTATGTGTTCATGCCTTTTGTAGTAAAAGCGGCACCTTGCGGCAGGCCGTACAATGAATTTTCCAAAATGAATTCAGCATCGGCTGTTTTCCCTTGTGCAGTTTGATGGAAAAAGTTATCAAAATACATCGTGTTCGGATCTTTGGTTAAGGAATTTAAAAACGGTGTTACCTCTTCCCCATTTAAATTGTAGTTTATGAGAAAGTTTTGCATTGATTCAAGGTGCAGATAAATCACGTTCATTCCTTTTGCAGCCCCGAAATATTTCGGGTTTGGCGCAGCATAGTTAGAAGTAGTGAAGTTCTCAACTTCTGTTATATCATCGCTATCAGCCATAACGCGTTGTGCCGATGCTTTCGTGCTTTTTACAGCATCATAAATTTGGTAGTTGTACATGCCCAAATATTTTACAATGTAGTTGCGGTCAAATCCACGTGTCAATAACTGTGGCCGATCTGTTTCCGCTAACGAAAGATTTAAACATGAAATCGCCAGTGACATCGAGAATAACGCAGCCACTTTTGGACGGCTCATGTTTTTTGCCTCGATTTTTACAACTCGGAAAACAAGCAAGGCAATTAACAGCAGCGTGTCAACAAAGAACAGGAAATCATATGGCTTCATTAATGTGATTACACTGCCACTGACATCGCCGAAGTTTTGTGTTTGAGTCAAAGTCGGCAATGTGATGAAATCATTAAAGAATCGGTAATACAAAATATTGGCATATAAAAGGAAAGATAATAGAAAATCTAACACAATCAGCCAAATGTATTTCTTTCTTCCCTTAAATAAGGCAGAAAAACCGAGAAAGATTAACGCCGAACCTAAAGGGTTCATAAACAACAAGATTTTTTGCAGCGGGTTTTCAATACCCAAGTCAAATTGCGTTAATTGAGCAAAGTAAGTTTTCAGCCATAACAGCAATACGGCGAAAAAGAAAAAGCCAATATATTTATTGAAAATACGTTGACTCACTCGTCGTAAGGTATTCATGTTTTACACCATCCTTCTAGCAAGTAATGCTATCAATCTATATAGTAAACTTGAATGAAATTAGCATGTTTTTAAGTTTAGCATTTAGATATGAACAATCTATGAACAATTCAAGGCAATGTCTTTACAAAGCCTTAACAATTTATTAACTATACTACTTTTTATAAAAATGTCAAGGTACCTTAAAAGGTGATTCATGATATAATAATTTTTAAAAAATTCATTTAAATTTCGGGGGTGAGAGCTCTGTGTCGATAACCAAAAGAAGACGGGAGTTTTTAGATCATATTTATCGTCAATATAATAAAACCAGCCTTCCAGTTCATTATTCCGAGGTTGCCGAAGCCATCGGGGTCAGCAAATGGACAGCATATGACGTGTTGAAAGAATTGGAAAACCAGGGATTGGTAAAACGAACGTATGCGATGAATGAAAATGAAGCAGGCCGGTCAATGGTGGTATTCTCCCCCACCGAATTGGCTGAAACTTTCTTTCAAAAAGAGCGGCGGGAAATCTCTAATCTTGAAGAATGGAACAACATACATAACCAGGTTATTAAGGCAGTTAAAAATCCACAAAACCTACCGCTACGCGAAGCAATTAATCAAACCATTCATTTAATGAAGGATGTCGAGGTTAAACTTGAGTTTTGTGCTTACTTTTTAAGCATCTTGTTATTGTATTTGAATAGTCTGGGGAAACAAGTGAAAAGTTTGACGGTCAATGTGATCAATGCTTCAAAAGAACCTAAAATCCAGCTGACCGTCTTTGTCGGCGCCGTTGTTGGAATGATTATACAGTCTGTGAGCGATGATTTAAGCCCGGAAATGATCCAGCTCGTCCAGCAATTTTTCAATAATGTTAACCAACTGAATTCGGATGAAATGCAGCTATTAATCGAGTTAATAGAATATTGTTAAGAAGCCAACCGATTGGTTGGCTTTTTGATTTCAGTGCTAGTTTAAAAGCGTTACTACCAATGGAGTATTTTTCAAAATTTTTACTATTTTCTAAATATTTTCTTGACGTCCTTCTGCTATGTAAGGTATATAAGTTATATACATTTTTTGGTCTTTTGGGTATTTTTTAAAACTATAAATAAAGCGAGGTAATGTTATGTACGAGTTGTATTGCAGGACCTACCAAGGAACAATGAAAATGGCCTCCTACGTCCTCCCTTGGCGCGAACCTGTGTTGCTCCAGGGTGAAAACAGCTTGGCGAAACTGCCAAAGCTTATTAAAACTAAGAATCTTGAAAACGTTTTAATTGTAACCGATCAGGGCATTACCTCCATCGGCCTCATGGATAATTTCTTGGAAGGGCTAAAAGCGGAAGGAATAAAGTTTTTCGTGTATGATAAAACCATTCCCAATCCCACTATAGATAATATAGAGGAAGCCTATCAAATATATAAAGCCAACCAATGTCAAGGGATTGTCGCCTTTGGCGGCGGGTCGCCGATGGATTGTGCCAAAGGTGTGGGGGCCCGGGCAGCCAAGCCCAACAAGAGTATCCCCAAAATGAAAGGTGTGTTAAAGGTTTTAAAGAGTATACCGCCTTTATTTGCTATTCCAACAACTGCCGGAACCGGAAGTGAAGCGACTTTGGCTGCCGTCGTTTCCAATAGCCAGACACATGAAAAATATGCGATCATGGACACCTCCCTCATTCCACACTACGCAGTGCTGGATCCGCTGCTGACGATAGGGCTGCCTCCGCACATTACCGCGGCTACCGGTATTGACGCCCTGACACATGCGGTCGAGGCCTATATTGGTAAAAGTAACACAAAAAGTACAACTTGTTGGAGTATTGAGGCGGTTAAGTTAACTTTTGATAATTTATATGAATGCTATGAAAACGGGACAAATGTTACCGCCCGGACGAATATGCAGCGGGCTGCTTACTTGGCTGGTATGGCATTCACTCGTGCCTATGTCGGGTATGTCCATGCGATTGCCCATACCCTCGGCGGCTTTTACTCGGTTCCGCACGGACTTGCAAATGCGATTATCCTCCCTTATGTGCTGGAATACTACGGCGAATCCGTCCATAAGCCATTGGCGGAGCTCGCAGATGTAGTTGGGTTGGGTGTGCCGTCGGATACTGAGGAATTGAAGGCCAAGAAATTCATTGAGGCAGTGAAACAATTAAATAATAAAATGAACATTCCTGAAAAGGTGAGCGGAATAGTCGATAGCGATATCCCGCTTATGGTTGAACGGGCTTTAAAAGAAGCGAACCCGCTTTATCCTGTTCCGAAAATATTATATAAAGACGATTTATTAAAGCTTTATCATATGATAAAGGAGTAGACGTGGGATGACGATCACAAATAATGCCTACACCTTAAGGGAAGGTGACAGTTTGGAAAATTACAGCTATCTTGTGGAAAACCAAAAGGCATTTTTCAAAACCGGTAAACCAAAGGCACTCACCTTTCGGCTCGAAGCCTTAAAAAAGCTAAAATCTGCGATTCAAACCAATGAAAAGAAACTAATGAACGCATTAAAGGCCGATTTAAACAAATCCGATTTCGATGCCTATACGGCGGAAATGGGATTTGTCCTGGCTGAGTTGAGTTTTACGATTAAACATCTGCCATCATGGGTTAAACCGCAGAAGGTGAAAACGCCTATGACCCATATTGGTTCGGCCAGTTATATTTATTCCGAGCCCTATGGCGTGTCACTAATTATCGCACCGTGGAATTACCCGTTCCAATTGGCGATTGCTCCATTAATCGGGGCGATTGCAGCTGGTAACACCGCAATCATTAAGCCATCGGAACTAACGCCGAAAACCTCTGCCCTGTTGGCGGAGCTAATCAAAGGCCTTTATCCTGAAAAGTATATCGCTGTTGTGGAAGGTGCAGTTGAGACAAGTCAGGCACTGCTTAAGGAAAAATTTGATTACATCTTCTTTACCGGCAGTGTTCCGGTTGGCCGGGTCATTATGGAGGCAGCGGCTAAAAATCTGACTCCTGTTACGTTGGAACTGGGTGGCAAAAGCCCTTGTATTGTTCACCATGATGCCAACATTAAATTGGCAGCGAAGCGAATTGCTTGGGGCAAATTCACTAATGCAGGACAAACCTGTATCGCACCTGATTATCTATATTTGCATAAGGGTATTAAAGAAGAATTTTTAAGCCAATTTAAAGACGCGATTAAAGAGTTATACGGAGCCGAACCGTTAAATAATCCAAATTATACTCATATCGTTAGCGAACGGCATTTCAATCGGCTTCAATCCTTCCTGAATAATGGTGAGGTGAACTGTGGCGGAAAAACTGACGCCAAGACTCTGGCCATTGAACCAACTGTCCTAACAGGCATTACTTGGAGCGATCCGATTATGGAGGATGAAATTTTTGGTCCAATATTGCCAGTGATGGAATATGAAAGTCTCGATGAGGTGATAAAGGGTATTCACAACCATCCGAAACCATTGGCACTTTATATTTTTTCGGAACATAATGAGGTGCAGCAGAAGGTTCTTGGCAATGTCTCCTTTGGCGGCGGTTGCGTGAATGACACTGTCTATCACTTTGTCTCGCCGCATCTACCGTTTGGAGGGGTCGGGCCGAGCGGGATTGGTTCCTATCACGGTAAAGGCAGCTTTGATTCTTTTTCCCATAAAAAAAGCGTCTTGAAACAAACAACTTTATTCGATCTCCCGTTCCGCTATCCGAATGTAAAAAACGGACTGAAAAAGATCAAATTGTTCCTTAAGTAAATGAAAAGGTCCTTGAATCGTTCACAGACTCAAGGACCTTTTTCATTTTAACTATTTTCATGTCGGACAAAAATGACGACTTCCTCCCCCGGCTTTTGTTTAGCCAAGTAATCTTCTCCCTCCAGTCTTACCTTGATCCGCTGGTTAACACATTCGGAAATAGGATAATATTTCGGTTTTAGCGATGGTAATAGCTCCAAAAATCGTTCGAATGGAAGCTCACACGCTTCATATTTTTCTAGAAGGTCGACCATTGTCAGCCGCTTTTTCAAAACAGCCTCTTCATAGACTCCCTCAACTAACATGGTTTCCAGTTCCCGCTTATGCGGCGAACAGACGGTGAATGCCGTCAATTCCCGGATTTGTGCTCTTGTTGAAGGTTCGCGCAGCTCCACACTCTGGCTCAGCAGATCAAAAAGGCTTACCGGACGATCCAAGGGAAGATGCGCGGTGCTGTGTCCGCTTGCAGTTAAAATGACATATTCTCGCGCGTCGAGCCCGAACCGCTTGAGAATACGATAAACCTCCGAAGGATTGTTCCATGGGAATACACCTAATGAATCACCTTGTTGATATGCCACACTTTCTGGAAGAGCCATCTCCAGCTCTCGATTGCCATTCCCATAGTCCATATTTTCCAAAACAGCAGCATGTACAGCATCGTATCTGTTTGCCAGCGGCGATCCATTGATGGCACCAACAAACTGAATCCCCAGGGAAGGTCCCTCTTTCACTGAAGTTTTATTGACACTGATGCCAAAAGTTTTAAAGGCATCGGCCAGCATCCGGTTTTTCCAATCCTCAAACTGCTTTTCAAAATCTTCGCTTGCATCGCCCTCGCCGCGGCGTGAAAACCGTATGGCCCCCTTCTTTGCCAGCAATTGATCAATCAATCTTGGAACGTCCTGATAGGTATTGGCCCAATTGCGGTCCCCGCAGCCAAACACCGCGTAATTCACACCAGTTAAACTGCTATTGTCCAGCCTTTCTAGCCATTGGACGAATTGGCGTGCGTTCCGGGGCGGCTTCCCGTTATAGGATGATGTGATGATGATAACAGCGCCTTTGGTCGGCAAATGGCCAAGCCGGTCATTGAGCGGCACTGCCTCGCTCGAAATGCCATGCAGTCGGGCACTGTCCGCCAGTTCCTGGGCAATCCGCTCTGCCGTGCCCATATTGGAACCATATAAGACGAGAAGCGGCCGATTATTGACCCCGGTAAGGGAAATTTGAGGAGCGGTCTGCCCCTTACTTTTTGAAACCTTTGGTTTGGCATCAATCATCAAAGCCATTTTTCTTTCGCGCGGTTTGACGCGGATTTGGAAATTGTCTGGCTTTAACGTCAAGGTTTGCTTGATTTTCAACTGGTAGTTCATATGATCAATTAATTCAAAATGTTGAAGAATCATACCGAGAACCAATGTCGCCTCATGCAGCGCAAACTGCATGCCGATACAGGCCCTCTGGCCATTTCCGAATGGCTTAAAGGCGTCCGCGGGAATTTGAGTCATGTCTTCAAACCGTTCGGGACGGAACTCTTCTGCATCCTCGCCCCAAGCGGCCTTGTCGCGGTGAAGCTTTGGCAGGAGGACCGAGACACTATCATATTTTTTAATTCGGTATTTGCCGCCGATTACCGTGTCTTCCTTTGCAAAAAGAGTGAACTGCGGCGCTGTCGGGTATAACCTTAAGGCCTCGTGCAATATCATTCGAATATATTTTAAATCCAAGACCTGCTGATACGATGGAACTGATGTAGTTATTACCTGATCCACCTCTTCACGGGCCTTCTTGAGGACTTCCGGGTGCTTCAACAGAAGATAAAGCGCAAACGACAATAATCCGCTTGTCGTTTCATGCCCAGCAATCAGGAAGGTGATTATTTGGAAACGGATATTTTCATCATCCAGCCTTTCGCCGGACTGAGGGTCCTTGACATTAAGCATTCGCGCCAGTAAATCCGTCTCTCCCTGGTCACCCCGTTCTTTTCGTTCCGCAATGATTTTGTCTACCAGCGAGAACATTGATTTTATGTCTCGCTCAAACTGGCGTTTCGTCATCAGCATCATCTTCGTTTGGATAGGGAGCCTTGTCGCCTGATGCATTGCTTCATCGAGGGCCCGGACCATGCAGATGATAAATGGATCATGTCTTTCACGATAAAAGCTGTTAAATCGATAGTTAAAACCGCAAAGTCCGATCGTATCCAGCGTCAACCTTGTCATGTCATCGGCGACAGCAATACTTTCATTGGGATTTAATCGGGCCCATTTTTGAATGAGCTGACCGGCAATATCAACCATCATATCGTGGTACCCTCTCATTGCTTGCTGGCTAAAAGCAGGCATCAGGATATTGTGGGCCTTTTGCCAGTTCGGTTCTTTCGTCTTGCTGGTAAAAAGGCCGTCTCCTCCCAGAGCGCGCAGAAAATATAAACCACCAGAAAGGCTTTTGTCAAACCGGGATTCATCACAAACTTCTGCTACCAGTTCATGTCCTGAAACGAAATACATCTTAAAGCCAAAAGCTTCAAAGCGAAATATCGGTCCGTACTCATCGGCAATTTTCCAGAATGACAGGGTTGGGGCATCTTTATCAATTAATGGAATATTTCCAAGTGGCCCAAAGGTTTTCGGCTGGGGAATCGGTATATGCTTTTCCATCCAATCATCACTCCTCCTTTTTTCCTAAAATGCCATATAGCAGGATATCGGCAATCTCATCTGCCATATGCTCTAGCGGCAATTTTTCCGGGATTAATTGTTCTTGTAGTTTTTCAAAGTTAAGGATCGACCATATGGCACTGGTGATCCCAAGTTCATATAGAAGTGATTGGACTGGGGGGATGTCTTCTTGTGCTGTTTTCATCAGCTCTTCCATGCTGTTGTCCTGGGTATAAATTTGTTCCAAGAACATTTTGGCAATCTCCGGATGGTTCGGTGATTCCCGGTAAAGGATGTTAAAGCTGTCTAGGTTGCTGCGAATTAAGTTCACTCTCGCTTTGATGAGCGCTCGAACGGATTCCGAGGGTTTGTTCCGATTGATATCCACTTTGACATAGTCTGTCGGTGTCAGGCATGCCAGAATCATTTCTTTTTTGCTTTTAAAATGCTTATACAGGGCCGCTTCCGAGACCCCGACCCTCCTGGCAATTTCAGCTGTGGTAGTGGCACTATAGCCACGTTCCGCAAATAACTTTCGCGCCTCCTGTATGATTTTCTTTTTTGTACTGATTTGTGTCTGCACCAATATCACATTCTTTCTGGTTAGTGAATACTTACTAACAACTATATAGTCTTCAGAATATTGGGGCAATACTACTTTAGGTGTATTTGCATAGCTCGGAATGGGTTATTATTAAAAAAAACTCTGACATAACAGGAAAATTCGTTGTCTTTTGGAGTATCCACAACTATAAAAACATGTAAAAAAGCAATGCGTTTCGCAAATGAAATCGCATTGCTCTGGGTTAAATATCAATTTAACATTATACAGTAATTATTACTTTGCCTTGAGCGTGACCATCTTGAAAATATTTGAATGCTTCCGTTATTTCATTTAACTTGTACCGTTTATCAATTATTGGTTTTACTTTGCCAGTCTCAAGTAATTCTTTTACATGATTTAAGTCTTGTTGGTTTGCTCTCTGTAACAGGTTACTTATTTTCTTGCGTCCCGTCATCGAAATAAAGGGTCCGAAAAATAATGCTTGAAAAAATTGGGATTCGGAACCTCCTACGTGAACAAAATGCCCATTTGGTTTTAGTGCACGTTTATAAGTTGATATGGAATTAGAACCGTTCACACCAAGAATCAAATCGTAACGTTCTTCATCTAGGGTGAAACCCTCTTTTGTATAATCAATGATATGGTCGGCTCCAATTGAACGCATGATCTCTAAATTTCTTGAACTACATACAGCTGTTACATCAGCACCAAATGATTTGGCAATTTGTACCGCGAAAGTGCCGACACCGCCAGATGCCCCATAAATTAATACCTTTTGTCCCAATTTAATTTTACCTTTATCACGTAATCCCTGTAAGGCAGTTACACCTGCCATAGGAGTTCCAGCAGCTTCCTCGAAGGAGATATTGGTTGGTTTTAAGGCTATAGCATGTTCGGGAACAGCTGCATATTCAGCAAAACCGCCCCAGCCACAACCAGAGAGGTCGCCAAATACTTCATCACCTACTCGAAATAGCTTAACGTCTTTGCCAACAGCTTCAACTGTGCCAGCTATGTCACCTCCTGGAATGGAGTATTTTGGTCTCGTTAGTCCGAAGGCAAAGCGGGCTAAGAAAGGTTTGCCTTTCAAAAGAACCAAGTTACCAAAGTTCAGGGATGCTGTATGAACTTTTACCAATACTTGATTGTCGGTTGGTAAAGGTTTTTTTACCTCTTTTAATTCAAGTACATCGGGTGAACCATATTTATCACAAACTATTGCTTTCATAAAAACTCCCTCCAATTATCTTTAAAAGGATTCTAAAAATAAAATTTCCTTGTCTTCATTTTCTTTAATAGTAACAAGGGGATTAAAACCTTTCATTGACTTAAGTTAAGTTCATGATATTGGTAAGGGAGATTTCTTATATTATCTTTTTTACTATTACTCTGTTTTGACCACTTGCTCCGTTGTGTCGTAGACGAGCCAGTCTGAGCCATTGATCTTATTGGAGGATTCAATGATTTTCTTCTTCACTCGATCGCGTTCTGCTCCCGATAGTATTTTCGGCTGATAGTTATTTCTGTTGGAAACGGACGAAATCGAGAATGGGACCACGGCAATTTCTTTCTTATCAGTCAGTTCTCCATTTTTCAAATGAAAGGTTTGCTGGAATACATAGGTATCCTTGTCACTTGGATTTCTGTTACCGCCAAACATAAAGTTTCCAAGGCTGTACACGATAAACTTGCCATTGTATTCTTCTATTCCCTGGACAACGTGAGGATGGTGACCTAGGACCAAATCGGCACCGCTGTCAATGGTGAAGCGGGCCAATGATTTTTGCGATGCATTGGGTACATACTGCCGTTCAATTCCCCAGTGGTAATGGACCAGGACGATTTGTGCCCCCTGTTCTTTCAGTTGCTTGATTGCCTGCGATACTTGATTCCGGATTTGCGGTGTATCCTGCCAGCCCTCATAGCCCAATGCCCCAATTTTTATTCCTTTTACCTCGGTGATGTACTGATGGTCATAGCCGAAATAACCAATTCCTTGATTTTTTAACGCATCAATTGTATCAGTATAGCCTTTCTCAAGATAGTCGTGAATATGATTATTGGCTAAATTGACTGCTTCAATTCCACCTAATTCAAGGATTTTGGTATAGCTGGGGTCACCTTTAAAACGAAATTTTTTGGTCGCTTTTTGTGTCGCATTGGTCAAGGTCGTCTCCAAATTCACCGTTGTAAGATCATCTTCGGCAAAGATATTGTTCAAGCCCTTAACAAAATAAGGAAGTCCATTTGCTTTTGCCACATTGACAAACGAATCGCTATAGTTAAAAGTTTCATCTGTTCCAAGTGTGAAATCTCCGGCTGCACTTATTTTTATCGTCGTTTCTGTGACCGGTTCCGGTTTTTGCTCTTGTTGTTCCTGTTTTTGATCCGGTTGTTTTTCGGCTTTTGGCTTGGATTTTACCTGATTTATATTATTTTGTTGTTTATCTGCAACCTTTGGCTCAGATTTGTCCGGCTTCATCAAGTATGCCAGCGAAATACTGCCAACGGCCAAAACAAAAATGGCAAGAATGGCAACTCGAACCCAAGTTTTAAGCCTTCTCCGTTCTTTTAACGATCTCGCTCTGCTTTTGTCTTCCTTATTATCCATTACGTCCTTAGACCCCTTTTTTGTATAATCCGAACATCCTAAAATTTTACCATATTTACCAATCATAAAAAAGAAATATGGAAGGACTCCCCAATCAAAATTTTACCATCTCTCGCCTATCTCGTTTTCTGTTAAACTTTTAAATGTAATACAAGATTGGGAGGAATGTGAAGGTGAAAAATAGAAAGCTCCTCCTGGCAACGGTAATATTGATTACCTTTATTGGAGGAATTATTACAGGCGTTTTAATTTCTGGCAACAGTTCAAATACTGTAAAAATAAAACAAGCATCAAAATCTAATATCCAACCTGCAGAAAAAGAAAAACCGGTAACAGATCAATCACAATCAAAAGTTTTGATTGGGTATGTACAGGATTTTCGTGACCCCAATGTGGTTGATTACGATAAATTAACACATGTGATATTTTCATTTGCTCATCCGACCAAGGATGGCGGTATGCTGCTTAATGGTGATTCTGCCCTAGGTAACTTGCGGAAAATGGTGGCAAACGCCAAAAAGCATGATACGAAAGCGATATTGGCGATTGGCGGCTGGTATCATATCAATGGCGGCGAATCCTATGATTATTTTAAAACGGCCATTTCAGACCCTGCATCACGTTCCAAACTAGTGAATGAGCTTGCTAGTTTCGCGGACCGGGAACAGCTTGACGGCATTGATGTAGATTTTGAACATCCCCGCAATGAGGCAGACGCGCAAAATTTGGCTGCTTTTGTAAAGGAATTAAGCGAGCAACTTCACCCGAAACATAAAGAAGTATCCGTTGCGGTATACTCCAAAATCCATGCCGTGACCCTAACAGAGGTTGGCTTTGTTCAATTTGACCCGTCCATGTTCCAATATGTGGACCATGTCAATATCATGGCCTATGACGGTCAATGGGATGACGGGTACAATGCTGCGAATTTGTCGCCATATCCGTATACGGAGGCTATTGTCAACTATTGGAGCAATCTCTTTGATACACTTCAGATTACGCGGGAAAAACTTGTCCTGGGTGTCCCGTTATATGCCCAGCCTGAAGACCCGAAAATTAAGCAGGTCTCCTTTGCGGCCATTATCGACCAAAATGAAGAGAATGCCGTAAACGATACCGTTAGTATTAACGGCACGACCTATCATTATAATGGCGAGACCACCATAAAAATGAAAACCAAATTGGCACTTGACCAAGGTTTCGGCGGGATGATGCTGTGGGAGGCCGGCCTTGATGCCCATGGACCGCATAGTTTGACGGCATCAATATTTGAAACGCTGAAGGATTCCGATAATGACTCTAACAAGAATTATTCATCGAAGAATAATTAAAGCGAAAAAGGCAGCACTCTTCACAAAAGAGTAGCTGCTTTTTTACTTTTTAATCTATTAATACTCCAGGATTCAAAATATAGTTGGGATCTAGTGTCTGTTTGACTGCCTGTAAAGCAGAGGCATACAAGGGTGGCCGCTGCTGGTCATACCAAGGACGGTGGTCACGTCCTACGGCATGATGATGCGTAATTGTTCCACCTAAATGAATAATAGCTTCCGACACAGCCGCCTTGATTTCATCCCACTGCTCCAGCTCGCTGCCTTTTTTGCCAAGTGCTTTTACTGTGTAATATGGAGCAGGGCCATCGGGATACACGTGAGTAATTCGGCATGTCACCCAGCCATTCAGTCCGGATATTTCCCGGATTGCCTTTTGGGCGGCCTCCATTACACCATTATGGAATTCCTCAAATCGGTTCCATGTAACAGCTGTTTCAAAGGTTTCTACAATCACACCTAAACCTACCATAACATCGCGAAGGTATGGCGCTTGAATAAATGCGTTTCGCCAAGTTTCCACTGCTCCTTCTCTTCTTATCGAGGAGTTTTGATTTGTTTTTATAGCATCCGGATGATAAGTACCTCCAAATTCTTTGCAGCACTCCAAGGCTCTTATCATCCAAATATCCAACAGATGGTCATGTGATTCAAAACCAAGCATTAAAACGGCGGATTGCCCGTCTCCTGCGCCAGAATCACCCGCTTCGCCTGGGTCAAGCAACCGGCAATTGGACGGATACAATCCTGATTGGCTCAGTCTTCTTACCGCCTTTACACCGGATTGAAAATCAGGAAACCGTACCGAAGCTGATGTTCGATGAATAGGGCGATCCTGAAGCCGTACCCATGCCTCAGTAATAATTCCTAGTGTTCCTTCCGAACCTATAAATAAACGGTCTGGACTTGGACCTGCACCGGAACCTGGCAATCTCCTCGTTTCTACCACTCCTTTTGGGGTAATGACCCGAAGTGACTCCACCAAATCATCAATGTGGGTGTGTAATGTAGCAAAATGTCCGCCAGCTCGCGTAGAAATCCATCCACCCAATGTAGAAAATTCAAAAGACTGGGGAAAGAAACGAAGCGATAGACCATATTCTTTTAACTGGCTTTCCATGGCTGGACCGCGAATTCCCGCTTGAATCTTAGCAGCGCGGGAGATTCCGTCCACTTCGAGCACCTGATTTAGGTTCCTTAAATCGATGGAAACGGCTCCGGAATATTGCTCCCCAATGACAGCCTCCACTCCCCCGACCACACTCGTTCCGCCGCCATAAATAATAGCTGCGGCATTTATTTGATTACACCAATCCAATATGTTTATTAAGTCCTCTTCCGTATGGGGAAACGCTACGATATCAGGAGCGTTTTTGAAGTCACGGCGAAAAGCCCGGACTACATCCCGATAGGATTTACCGTAAGTATGCGACAGTCTCTCAAAGGGGTCGGTTGAACAAAGATGTTGGAGTGTTTGCGGAATGGATAATCGTGCTGGATTTAACGGTATTTCTTCCATTGTCGGAGGCGGTGTGGTTCGCCATTCACTAACGCCAAACCGATGGGCCATCGCGGCTCCCACTTGTTTCTGAATTTGGGGAGACAATCCATCTTCATAGCCCCAACCCCAGAATTTCAATTTGCGAGGTGCCATTACCATTCACCCTTTCAGTTGTTCGGATTCATTTCGGTAGTCATGCTGTTGGAGCTCCTGTCTGATGTGGTCTGGGATACGTTCAGACTTTTGCGTTTGGAGATTAAAGTTGACATATAATGCTGTCCCTTTTGCACATAACCGCCCTTCTTGGTGAATTTCCTCGTACAGTTCCAGGCTGCTATTTCCGATTTTGTTTACCCATGTTCTGATTTCGACATTTTTTCCGAAATATATTTGTGCTACATATTCCACATTCATTTTTAAAATAATCATTTTCCAGTTTTGAAACGAATCGTCCGGAGTAAATAATTTAAATAATGGGTTCCTTCCGGCTTCGAACCAGATCGGAATGGTCGTATTGTTGATATGTCCAACACCGTCTGTCTCTGAAACTCTTGGTTCTATTATTGTTGAATACATAACTTCACCCTTATAAACCGTTATAGGCCATTTGATAAATTTGATAAATATCCTCTTTATGCAGCGGTTTCGGACTGCGCGCCAAGAGCCGCTTTTGCTTAATCGCATCCTCCGTTAAGCTGCTGAGCGCCGCCTCCGGAATTCCGTATTCCTTTAATGTGGTTGGCAAGCCCACATCTTCCACCAGTTTGTAAAAAATCTCTAAATAGTCCTGCTCCGACCACTTCATACCAAGGATGTCGCATACAGCAGTTAATTTTTCAGAACAACTGGATGAAATATAATCCATTACATAAGGAAGCAGCACAGCATTTGATTCGCCATGCGGAAGCTTAAATTGGCTCCCCAAAGGATATGCCAGCGCATGCACTCCGGCAACACCAGCATTAAAGAAGGCCAATCCTGCCAAATAGCTTCCGTAACTCATCGCTGTTCTTGCCTCTTGGTTTTCTCCATTTTCGACAGCTTGTTTTAAGGAGCTTCCGATTAACTCCACTGCCTTTATGGCCAAAGCATCGGTAGCTTCATTGGCGTTGACGGAAAGATAGGCTTCCACCGCATGGGTCAACGCGTCAATGCCGGTGGCTGCAGTGATCCTTTTAGGCACAGATACTGTTAATTGCGGGTCTACGATGGCGATATCGGCGAGTAAAAAGTCGTGGGTGACAACATCTTTGGTGCCTTCAAGTGAAACAACAGCGATATCGGTTACTTCGCTGCCTGTTCCAGACGTGGTCGGGAGCAGAATCTTGGGTACGCCTTGATTCCTTAGCTGCCTTTTACCGGTAAGATTTAAATAGTCAGTTACATTTCCATCATTCTTGGGGATTACTGCAGCTAATTTGGCCAAATCCAAAGCGCTGCCACCGCCAAGTCCGATCACTAGGTCAAATCCGCCGTTACGGGTAAAATCAACTAGTTTTTCGGCACAAGCTAGAGAAGGCTCGGGCTCCACATCGGTATAAACTCTTACCTGATAATTTTCATTCAGAGGTGATAAAAATCTATCTACCATACCGATTTTGACTAAAGTTTCATCCGTTACAATTAGAATTTTTTCAGGCTTTAGCTCCTGTAGCTCATTGATCAGTTTTTCTATGGAACCCCAACCGGTATACGACCGTTTTGGGAATCTCAAAGTCGCAATCATTTTCCTGCCCCCTTTTTACTTTCTTTGGATATTTATTTCAACAAGCATTCAAATATCCCTGCCATTTGCCAAAATAAATAGCCCGGCGATTGCCAGAGCTATTTTTAAAAAGTTAGTTGAATTTGGTGATGATATTAAACCCATATGTTTTGTAATGGGTCATATCGTTTAGGATGCTGTTCACATCATCTAAAGCCACTTCCCGGGATACAAGCGAGCGAGGATTCAATTTTCCTTGCGCAATCAACGTTAATAGCCCATCATACTCAGAGCGTGGATTGCCCAAGCTGCCGACTACTTCCAGCTCCATTGCGGTTATAACATCGATTGGCAGGCCGACAATACCAGCCTCTTTGTGTGTGGTTAAGCCAATTTGAACGTGGCGGCCGCCTTTTCTTAAACCAAGAACGGAATTTAGGATCGTTTCTTGAATCCCCAATGCTTCGATGGAGGCATGGGCCCCGCCTCTTGTGATTTCTTTAACGGCTTCGACAACATTGTCTTTGCGGGCGTTTACAGCAGCAACCGCCCCTTCCTTCATGGCCATTTCCAACTTGGTGTCATCGACATCAACGGCAATGACTTGTGCACCTACCGCATTGCCGACCTGCACCGCCGATAAGCCTACACCGCCAGCACCGTGAACGACGAGCCAGTTGCCAGGTTTCAAATGACTGCGGACTACTCCATGGTAGCCGGTCATATAGCGGCAGCCAATCGCCGCTGCCGTTACCGCATCGACTTCGTCGGGAAGCAGGACGAGATTGAAATCGCCGTTTGGAACTTTCACATACTCAGCATAGGCGCCATCATAGCCGAAGCCAAAGATTTGCAGATTATCACAACGGTTGGAATGGCCGCTTAAGCAATTGGAACAGTGTGAGCAGCCTTCATGGAACGGTGTGGTGACCCGGTCTCCCACGCGGAAATTCTTAACTTCTTTTCCGACTGCGGCAATCGTGCCCCCAAATTCATGGCCAGGAATAATCGGCAATTCCGGACTTAATCCAAGCCAGGCCCAATCGCCCATCCAAGCATGCCAGTCGCTTCGGCAAATACCGCTAGCTTCAATTTTTACAATCACATCATGCGGACCAGGCGTTGGATCGGCGACAGTCCCGATTCTTAGCGGCTGTCTGTGTTCAATGATTTGTGCAGCTCTCATTTATTTTCCCCCTTATTTGTTCTGTGAATGCTTCCTTCCTATTCCTATTCGTTGTCCATTTTGACTATGAGGAAATTCTTAAGGTTCATGTCCTATTTTTTTCTAAGAGGTGTTTTAAGAATTTTCCCGGTCGTCGTTTTTGGCAATTCTTTTAAAAAGTAGACTTTTCTCGGCACTTTATAATGGGCCAACTGCTGTTTACAGTAGCTGGTGATATCTTCAGGTGTCTTGGGTGATTTGGTCACTACGTAGGCAGCAACCTCTTCTCCGAACACCGGGTCTGCCTCTCCCACGACCGCACATTCGACAACATCAGGATTAGTGTAAAGAACTTCTTCGACTTCTCGTGGATACACGTTGTAGCCACCGCGAATAATCATATCCTTCTTGCGGTCAACAATGTACAAATATCCCTCTTCATCCCGCTTCCCAAGGTCACCGGTATAGAGCCAGCCGTCTTTGATCGTTTCCTTTGTCTCTATTTCCTTTTTATAATAGCCCTTCATGGCATTGGCACCCTTGAAGATGATCTCGCCAACCTCGCCGACAGGGACTTCCCGCCCATTCGGGTCCACTATTTTTAATTCAAGGCCAGGAAGCGGCACGCCGACCGATCCGTATTTTTTCGGAATATTGCTTGGATTGCAGCTGATCATCACGGTACTTTCGGTTTGCCCGTAGCCTTCACCGATTTCCACACCCATTTCGGCTTTCACTTTATCGATAATCTCTAACGGAAGGCTGGCGCCGCCAGAACCGGCGATTCTCAGACTGGTAAAATCCAAGTCTTGTATTTTTGGAGAGTGAACAAACATGGTGTACATGGTCGGTACACCTAGGAAGATGGTAATCTTGTTGTCAGAGAGTTTTTGGAGTATGTGGTCAGGGATAAAGCGTTCCTCCAGGTAAATTGTGCAGCCTTTTAACACGCACTGAAGCAAGCCCTGGAGCTTGGCATAGGCATGGAATAGCGGAAGGACGACAAGAACCCGGTCCTCCTTTGTTAATTCTAGAATGTACGCACTGGTTTTACTCATCCACTCCAGGTTTCCATGGGTAATCAAAGCGCCTTTTGGTTTGCCTGTCGTTCCGGAAGTGTAGATGATTTGGGCATTGTCGATTGGATCTTTTGGTTCAAGGGCGAAATGGCTCGGATTGCCATAGACCTCAGCCCACGGAGTAAATTGATCCGTTGGCGGCAGGGAGATGAAGTGTTTTACAGAAGACAAGTTATTCCGGGCTTTCTTTACCTCTTCCACCCCAAACTCATCAACAATAATGGCCATGGCATCCGAATCATTAAGAATATAGGTAATTTCCTGTTCTTTAAAGGTGGGGTTTATCGGAACGACCGTAGCGCCGATGGCTAGCAGCGAAAAATAGACAATCGCATAATCGGGCTTATTGGCCATCATCAGGGCGACATGGGAACGGTTTGTAATCCCATGTTTTCTGAGCCCCACGGCCTTTTCCCTTACTCTCTCTGCAAATTCGTAGTAAGTAATGCTCTCATTTCGAAAAATCATGGCTGGATGCTCGGGTAACTCCCGAGCCGTTTCTAGTAAAATTTCACTAATATTCACTCCATCTACCCCTTTCAACTATCAAACTAATTTTGCAATAGGCATATAGACAAATTGTATGCGCTTACATTATAAACTATGAAATAGACTGGGTACTTTTATAGTTTAGATTAGATAAAAGAACCAATTCGGAGTTCCTGACTCCAAATTGGTTCTTATTATTTAAACGTTATTTTTATTTGCACAATTTCCGCCTGTGTTCCGATTCTTAGCGGTGTGCCCCAGAATCCATACCCGGATGATACTATTGAATGCATTTGGCCTTTTTTAAGATAGCCAAAATCATTTTCAAAAAGCATGTCTGTTACCAGATTGCCAGGTGCCATTTGTCCGCGATGAGTATGGCCAGATACCATCAGGTCTACGCCATTCTTTTCGGCAATGTCCAAATCGTATGGCTGATGGTCGAGCAGAATGACCGGTTTTGTTTTGTCGACTTGCTTCATTAAATCCGCAAGCTTTAAGCGTACGACATCTTGGTACCCACGGTCTTTCCTGCCTACCAGTGTAATCCCGTTATCCAATACGGTAACCTCATCTGCAAGAAGTTTCATCCCGCTGTTATTAAAAATGTTCACAAGGTCCACATCTGGGGCCTCGCGATCATGATTTCCAAAAGAAGCATAAACCGGAGCTTCGATTTCCTTTATAATGTCCGGAATCCCTTTCCGCAAGAACGGGCCGATGTCATCATCAATAATATCCCCAGGGAACAAAACCAGGTCAGGTTTCAAGGCATTTATTTCTCGAACGAGATTCCTGGCATGACTGGCCCCAGACATTTCACTAAAATGCATATCCGACGCCATAACAATATTGATAGATTTAGCCCCTTCGACCTGTTTGGGTATGGTGATTTGATAGGTGTTGACAACCGGTGTAAAGGCATTATAAATCCCTAATACAAATAACCCAATAATGATAATAATTGTAGAAAAACCTGCCCATTTTTTCGCACTCTCTTTTGGAACACGTGTAAACCTGGTCAGAAAAACGAATAGATTAACAAATGGAAGGAGCAAAACTAGATAGAAAAATAATCCAAGCCAAATGCCGCCTAGCCACGTTAACACTGGAAAGTCGTCCAAGAAGCGGGCGAACACAAAAGAGTAAGCAAATAGAATCAGAACTAACCAATATGTATATTTTATTCTTTTCCGCTCACCGATGATGGTCTGAATCCAATTCCAGCCGTTCCAGCCGATATAGAACAACACTAAATTATAGACTAACAATACTACTGCGAAAAAAAATCCCACCAATATTTCCCCTCTTCACACTCAAGATGCTTAATTTTATTAGAACGTATTTTTCCAGAAATGACAACAATTTGGTTTCTTGTCACGATTCTGTCATAAATACTGGCAATTGTCGAATAATTTTCCAATGTTTCTGCAGGAATCTGTCGAAAAAGAATGTAATATAGTAGATGAGTCTAAAAGAGGAGGAGAAAAGTATGAAGAAAAAAATTATGGCTCTACTATTCGGTGGGGCAATGGCGTTTTCATTGTTTGCTGCATCCGGGAATCCAGTACAAGCAGCCGAAGATCCGGACTGTGAATGTCACAATGTAACACCAATTTTTGGAGCTGAAAAGAACAAAATTATTGCAAATGTAATCAGTAGTCAGGAATTTAAAGATATGAAACTTGCTGTCATTAAAGACGGTGATACCTGGAGAGGTGTAAAAGGCACCGAGGTGATGGTCAATAATTATTATGGATTTACTATTGTAGGAATTCCATATTTAAGCCAGGATGGAACAGCTATGATGGCAGTATTTATTGATGGAAAATATATGGGTTCTTCACCTAAGGATTCATAGGAAATATTGATAACAATATTAAACAAGCCTTGCAGCTGAATAACTGCAAGGCTTTTTCTTCTTATCCAAACTGCCAAACACTATGTGTTAGGCTTCCATACCGGAAACTGCGGTGCAGCAATGTAGCTTTCTTTACATCATCCGCTGCCCCCATCGCGTAAAAAAGCGGGATAAAATGCTCGTTCCCGTATGGTGGGACAGCGTATGCTGCATTTGGAGCAAGGGTGTCGTATTTGAAGAGTGAATCCAAATCCCAAGTTTGTAAATGGTGGGCAAGCCAATCCTCAAATTCAAGCGCCCATGGGAATACTTCGCCGTTGTCAGCCCAGTTTAACGCTCTTAGGTTGTGCGAAGTGCCTCCGCTTCCGATTATCAAAATATCGTTAGCTCTTAACGCCGACAATGATTTACCGATTTTATACTGTTCCTCGGGTGTTAGATTTGGATTGACCGACATCGCAATTACCGGAACATCGGCATTCGGGTATAACATCCGGAGAACAACCCAGGCACCGTGATCCAAGCCACGGCCTGTTTCAACCTGGTACTGAACTTCATTAGCCTCGAATAAGTCCTTTATTTCTTGAGAAACCCCATGATCGCCTTTTGCTGGGTATTGAATCGTGTACAATTCCTGCGGGAAGCCGCCAAAATCATAAATGGTGCTGTACTCATCCACTTCACTGACCTTTTGCTGGCGTGATTCCCAGTGAGCAGAGAACACGACGATCGCTTTTGGCCGTGGCAAATTCTGTCCCACTTCATTTAAGAATTGAGTGTATTCATTGTTTTCAATCGCCAGTAATGGCGAACCATGAGCGATAAATAATGATGGAAGCATGTTACGTCCTCCTTTTCGATTTAAGCTGCTTTTTTTACATGAGATTCATTTTTATCTTTTTTGAAAAATAATGAATCAAGTGCAAACATCTTGCTGCCAGTGATCGCAATAACCAACGCCATTGCAGCCAACGCCAAATCCAATTCATAACCGGCACCTTGGCCATTGCCTAAAAAGCCGCCGGCTAGTTTCGCACTAAAAGTTGCTCCGAGCATTAATAGAACAAATAACGCGGATACAACTCTGCTCCCAAATCCGACAATTAATGCGATTCCTCCAACTAGTTCTAACAAAGCAACAGCATAAGCCAAGAATCCTGGCAGTCCGATGCTGTCAAACCAGCCAACGATATTTTCAATTCCGCCTTGGAATTTCACTAATCCGTGAACAAAGAATGTTACTCCTAAAACTAAACGTAAAATTAATGTACTTGCTTCGATTTTTTTCATGATTTTTCTTCTCTCCCTAATATTTTTATTTATTTTGTTAAATCATCCAATAACCAGTTAGTAAAATCCTGATAGTTACTTAATGAAACGGTATGGCCAGCCTGATACGGATGAAAGGATACCTTCGCTCCGATGCTTTTATAGTATTGATCACTTTCAACACCCCACTGAAAAGGAAGGACCGGGTCCATTTCACCGTGAGATATAAAAATAGAAAGCTTATCAACAGGCTGCAAATCATATTCTTCTTTTACAAAACCAGGAATGTAGCCGCTTAGAGCAATAATACCTCGAATCCGATTCCCTAGTACCAATCCCAAGGTCATCGATAGAATCGCCCCTTGGCTGAACCCAAGCAGGTAAAGCCGCTTCAAATTAATTGGATATTGTTCGCAGGCAAAATCAATAAAACTGGCTAGCTTGCCGACAGTATCGTCAAATACCTCACGATGGGGTTTACCAAACCCCTCAATCGTGAAAAAAGCAAAACCTGGCGGCTGTGGAATAGGTCCGCGAATACTAAAAATAAAAAATTGCTTTTCCAAGCCGGCTGTTAATGACAGCAAATCTTGTTCGTTACTTCCCATACCATGCAGTAAGAATAGTGCCGGATAGGTCTTATTCGGTTCAATCTGATCGGGTTTGCGGAGCTCATATATCATTGGCGCATTCATTCCCATCACTCCTTGTGGAACATTTCATCTATTTCACATTAATAGATTGGCTCATTTTCAAAATACTACTTACTTTTACAAAAACACCACCTTTTTATTTTTTATAAATAAAAAAGATTCATATTAGAAAACTTAATGACAAAAAATAAAACCATCTTTGTTTTCAAATATGAACTTTTGTTGTCTATAACATAACAAGAAGTTCACTAGCTTGTCAATTGTTTTTTTGCTAATATAGAATTATGTTTTGTATAATGAAACCTAAAGAGGTGGATTACCATGGATATCGGATCAAAAATTCGCGCCATACGAAACCGAAAAAAAATAACGATCGCCCAAATGTGTGAAGGCACTGGACTATCGAAAGGATTTGTCAGCAATGTCGAGAACAACAACACCTCACCATCGATTAGTACATTGCAAACCATTGCCAACTTTTTAGACGTGCCATTGCCGTATTTGCTGCTAGAGAAAAAAGAGCATATGAAGGTTGTGAAAAAAAGCGAACGGACCTATTCGACCTTTAACAGCCTAAAAGTGGAACATATCTCATCGAAGGGCGGACTAAGGATGATGAGCGTCGAGTTTCCCCCAGGCGCTTGTATTGGCGAAGCCCATTCGCATGAAGGAATAGAAAGTCATTTGGTCTTGGAAGGGAAAGTATGGGCCCAACAAGGCGAGGACTCCTTTACTTTGGAGGAGGGAGATTCGTTCAGTTGGAATGCCTGTGTTCCGCATACAGTGAAAAATATTGGTGATACAAAAGCGGTCGTTTTAATTGCTGTTTATTCCGACAGCGAACTTAGTGATTTATTTTAACAAAAAAGAGAGGGCCAGTATTTACACCCTCTCTTAAGCTAACTTATATGTTCTTCATTATTTTCTGCTGTATTAATTAATGCTCGTTTATTTGGAACTTTCGTCAAGTTTGATCTCTTAAGCAGGTAATTGAGGTGTTCCACGGGCATTGAACCGTATCCCTTGTCTTCCCCAAGCGTAAACTGAACGGTTACGCCATTATTGGAAATGACCGTCAACGATTCAGCAGAGTTAAAGTTTCCTTGAATACCCTGAGAAATTTGAAACTTGGTACCTTCTTCAATCGGCATTTCGTCTTTCCTCCATTGTTTTACTCCCTAACAGTATACCATTAATCAAATTATTCATACATAATTTTACCAGCGAAAAAAAGAGAGGCAATTATTTGCCCCTCCGTTGTTATTCTTCACCTTCCGCATCCATCATTTCATCAAAAGCTTTGGTGACCTTATCGAATTCGTCATCATTTTCGATCTCTGAAAGACTGCCATCCTCCTCTGCTTTTAAGAAAAAGATATCGATGTCTTCCTCATTTTCTTCCTGAATGTCCTCAACAAATGCGACTACAGCGTATTCCGCTCCTTCGACCTTTAAGACACCGAGTACCTCTACTTCTTGCTCTTCACCGTTTTCGTCATTTAGCGTATATATTTCGCCTGCTTCAATTTTGCTCATCTTCGGTCTCCTCCCGATTAAAAAAATTCATTCCTATACAGTATTTCATAAAAGGGGCCATTTAATCAAATTAACCCTAACATTCTTACTGTTTGGGTAATGATGAACGGGACGAGAATCGCGATAACCGTTGGAATCAAGAACGATAGAAATGTCCACTTTTTACTCTTTGTTTCTTTGTAAATATTGAGCATGGTTGTGCCGCATGGATAATGGAGAAGCGAAAACAGCATCATATTTAAGGCAGTAAGCCAGGTCCAGCCGTGGTCTAGAAAGATTTTTTTCAAATCAATCAGACTGTCAACCTCTGTCAGCGAACCAGTGGATAAATAGCCCATTAACAAAATCGGCAGTACGATCTCATTCGCAGGCAGCCCCAAAATAAACGCGATCATAATATATCCGTCTAATCCTAACAGTTTCCCAAACGGGTCCAAAAACTGCACCGCATGCATTAAAATACTTGTGTCGCCGATGTTGATATTGGCGAACACCCAGGTCAAAATCGCTGCTGGTGCCGCTACTTTTACAGCCCTAACCAAGACGGACCAAGATTTTGTTAATGAAGACCGAACGACAGTATCAAATATTTTGGGCCTGCGGTATGGCGGGAGCTCCAGCGTATAATGGCTCGGCACTCCTCTTAATGCCGTCTTTGAAAGCACCCAAGAAACAAAGAAGGTAACAATGATGCCAAACAGGACTATTCCCACCAGGACCCCGGTTGTCACGAGCGACTTGAAGGCACCTGTAAAACCTGCACCCATAAATAATGTTGCAAATACAATCAATGTTCCCCAGCGGCCGTTGCAAGGAACGAAGTTATTGGTCAAAATCGCCAGCATTCGTTCCCGGGGCGATTCGATAATTCGTGTGGAAATGACCGCGGCGGCATTGCAGCCAAACCCCATTGCCATCGTCAGCGACTGCTTCCCGTGTGCCCCAACCTTTTTAAACAAGCGGTCCATATTGAAAGCGACCCGCGGCAGATAGCCATAATTCTCCAACAGCGCAAATGTCGGAAAAAAGATGGCCATCGGCGGCAGCATGACGCTGATCACCCAGGTTGTACCCCGATACAAACCTAGTACAAGCATGCCATGGAGCCATTCCGGTGCATGAACCAAAGTAAATAAGCTGGTTATATATTTTTCCAACGAACCGAAAAAATCCGCCAGCATCGAAGAGGGAATATTGGCCCCAGCAATCGTGATATAAAAAACAATTCCCAGCATCGCCAGCATGATGGGAAAGCCAAATATCGGCGATGTAAAAATGGCATCAAGTTTTTCCGTCCTGGTATCCCGTTTTGTTTTTGTGTAGGAGACGCCCTCCTGGCATAGCTTGTTACTTCGTTCATAAAGCTGCTGGACGATATCATCTCTCATTTTTGTGGTCGATAGTTGCTGCGCTTCCGCATAAAGCTGTTGAATATTCATCCCGACACCCCTTCAGGTACAAATCTCTTCGCCAATTCCGTCAATAACGCCTCATCCCCGTCAAGCAAACGCAGCGATATCCACCTAGCCGAAATCCGGTCGCCGACCATCTCGCGCACTTTTGGCTCGATCTTACCGATTTGCGCTTCGATTTCTGGCGAATACTGCATTTGTGTCGGGTGGCATTCAATTTCCCCTGTGACAATTCGGTCAATCGTATCAAGCAATACCGGAAACCCTTGCTTATTTCGTGCCGAAATTTTTACGACCGGCACACCCAAGCGGTTCATCAGCAACCGCTCATTAATTCTGATTCCCTGTTTTTCCGCTTCATCAATCAGGTTAATACAGACAATCACGTTTTTTGTCATTTCCAGAACCTGCAGGGCTAGATTGAAGTTTCGCTCCAATGAAGTGGCATCCAACACCACAAGGGTGACATCCGGTTTTTCAAACACAATGTAATTACGGGCCACTTCCTCATCCTTGGAATTCGAAAACAGCGAATAGGTGCCCGGAAGGTCGATGAAATGAAAGGTTTTATTTTTAAAAGAAACACTGCCTTGAGCAAGGGAGACGGTTTTCCCGGCCCAGTTGCCGGTATGCTGCCGTAAGCCTGTTAACGCATTGAACAACGTGCTTTTTCCCGTATTTGGGTTCCCTGTTAAGGCAATCCGATATTCATTCCCCATTAGCAACCAGCTCCCCTTCCATTTTTTCACTTTCCTCTTTTCTTAAGGCAATTGTCGTTTGCGCGACCCGGAAAGCGATCGGGTCTCCCAGCGGGCTTTTTCGGACAACCTCGACCACTGCACCCGCAACAAACCCCAAATCCAATAATCTTCTTCTCATCACTCCATCAAGGTTGATGGAGGTAATTTTTATTAAGTTTCCTTTTTGTCCATTTGCCAGTTTGATAATATTAGGTTGAGCCATCTCTCTTGCCCTCTTTTCAAAGTTTTTACCTAATGCAACTTTTTATTAATTATATGATAAAAATTCTGAAATTGTCATCCAAAATGCAAAAAATTATAAAAAAATAAGCACACCCAATTTTAGATGTGCTCTAGATTACTGTATAATTGCTCCATTCTTCAGGAAGCAGGGCGTGATAAGGCTGCTTTAGGAAACGGTCATCAATCAGGACGATGGTCCCCCTGTCCGTCTCCGAACGAATCAGCCTCCCGCCCGCCTGCAAAACTTTGTTCATGCCGGGATAAATGTAGGCGTAGTTGTAGCCGTTTTTATCGTTTTTATTAAAATGGTCTTTTATCAGATCTCGTTCAAAACAAATTTGCGGCAAGCCGACACCGACAACCATGACCCCATTTAAGCGGTCGCCCTTCAAATCAATCCCTTCGGAAAAAATACCGCCAAGGACGGCGAAACCGAGTAAAGTGTCCGTTGAATCAGGCTGGAATTCCTTTAAGAACACCTCGCGGTCAGGTTCAGTCATTCCCTGTGACTGTACCAGTGTATTTGTCTCGGAATCCTGTTGCTTGAACAGTTCGTATACTGTTAGCAGGTACTGATACGATGGGAAAAAGATCAGCCAGTTTCCGGGATTGTTTTTGATGAATGTTCGGATGGCTGCGACGATTTCCCCCTTTGTATTTTCCCGGTCCCGGTAGCGGGTAGACAACGGCTTGAGGTAAACATCGGTCTGTTCTTTGGAAAAAGGAGATGGAATCATAATGGCAAAGTCATCTTCATTCCCGCCGACAACGTCTCGATAATAGGTCATCGGCGACAGTGTTGCTGAAAAAAATACTTTTGACCGAAAGCTCTTCCCCATCTGTTTTAACAGTTGTGATGGATCAATGCAGAATAGCTTAAGAGTAAAATCATTTTTATGTTTCTCTCCATACATTACGAAATGGTCATCGAGCAATTCTGCGATTTTTAAAAAGCTTTGGACAGTAAAGTACGAATCAAGTAGATTGGCATGGGGCCCGGTCTTAAGCAGTGGTTCGGCCGTTTCAATAAATTCATGGAGCAGTTCTATTAAACCTTCATCAAGCGTTTCGATGACAAATTCATTCTTATTGGGATGTTCTTTTTTTAACGATATAAACCATGAGTTAACCTTTCCGGCTGCTTCATAGACTGGCTTGTTAATTCCTTTGTATTCCTTTTTAAGCTGCAGGAACACATCTTTGCTGATGGAGGCCGAAAACATTTCTCGGCCGCGGTCGACCAAGTTATGGGCCTCATCCACCAGTAAGACAGTGGACTTCTTTTGCTCCTCAAACAGACGCTTCAGTGAGACCTGTGGGTCGAAAATGTAATTATAATCGCAAATGACGGCATCAACGGCATAGGCAAGGTCAAGCGAGTATTCAAACGGGCAGACCTTATGTTTGAGGGCATACCTCTCGATCACTTCACGGGTAAGCCCCTGTTCATTGGCCAAAATGTCCAGGACAGCCCCGTTAATTCGATCATAATAGCCATTAGCAAACTCACAATATTCTTTTTGGCAATTGGTTTCGTCTTTAAAACACACCTTATCTTTTGCCGTAATGGTAACCGACTTTAAACAAAGGCCGCAGGCGCGCATTCGGTCCAATGCTTCCTCTGCCGTTGTCCTGGTAATCGTTTTCGCCGTAAGATAGAAAATGCGGGTAATCTCGCCCTCGCCAATCGCTTTTACTGATGGAAACAGCGTAGATATGGTTTTGCCGATTCCGGTCGGGGCTTTTGCAAACAAATTCTTTCTGTCTGTCATGGTCTTGTAAACCGCTCCTGCCAGTTGCCGCTGCCCGTTTCGATAAGAAGGGAACGGAAAGGCAAGTTCTTTGGCGGATGCATTGCGGTTTGCGATATGCTCTAGTTGAAGCCGGGCATAGGGTGCGTAAGTTTTAATTACTTCATTTATGAAACCTTCCAGTTGCGATAACGTGAACTTCCTTTTATAGTATTTTTTCTGGTCGGATTCCGTATGGACGTAAGTGAGCTGGACAAAAATGTCCTGCAACTGGTGTTCACGGGCATAGATATAGGCGTAAACCTTTGCCTGGGCCCAGTGAACGGGATAGCCCTTCCCCTCTAACTGCTCTAAGGCTTGAGAGAAAGACTTGATTTCATCGATTGTGACTTCACCGTCTTCAAAAAGCAGCCCATCACAACGGCCGTCAATGACAAAGTTCATCCCGTCAAAAGGAATTTCCACGCTTAGATAGACTTCTTTTTGATCCCCATCTTTATAGGTTTTCTGGATTTTTTGATGGGCCCTTGTTCCATCCACAAGTGTGGATTGCGGCCGGAAACGCGAATCAATGCTGCCGCTGGAATAAACAAATTCAACTAGGGTCCGTACCGAAATTTGTATGTCAGACATTATAATATCAACTCAGTTCGCGAGAATATATGTTCTATTATAGCAAAAATAATATAACTCAGTCGTTTATTTGCCAAAAGAAAAAAACTCCCCATAAAGAGGAGTTCTATCCGCGAATTTGCCCTGTGCCTCGGACAATCGCTTTTGTAGTCGTAATTGCTTTCAGACCCATTGGACCGCGGGCATGGAGCTTTTGCGTGCTGATGCCGATTTCAGCACCATAGCCAAATTGTTCCCCGTCAGTAAATCTCGTAGACGCATTATGATACAGCACCGCTGCGTCCACCGCCTGGAAAAATAACGAGACATTTTCATCATTTTCAGAAATAATCGCTTCGGAATGCTTCGTTCCATATTGATCAATATGCTCAACCGCCCCTTTAACATCTCCAACAGTCTTTACCGCCAAAACCGGCGCTAAAAATTCTGTCCCCCAGTCTTCTTCCGTAGCCTGTTTGACAAATGAGAATTCATCACACAAAGCATCATCCCCGCGGAGTTCCACACCACTAAGATGAAGTTCGTTCAATAACTCAGAAGTATGAGCCCAGTTTTCGTGAATTAACACCGTTTCCACCGCGTTACAAACCGAAGGCCGCTGTAATTTTGCATTTAGCACAATCGGAATCGCCATCTCTTTTTTCCCAGATTCATCAATAAAGATATGGCAGTTTCCAACCCCCGTTTCCAATACAGGAACAGTCGCATTCTGCACCACCGACTGGATTAAACCCGCCCCGCCGCGCGGAATCAGCACATCCAGATATTGATTCAATCGGAACATTTCCGAGGCCGTTTCGCGGCTTGTATCCTCCAAAAGCTGGACTGCATCCGACGGAATCGCCGTTTCTTCCAGTGCGGCACGCATCACCGTTACAAGTGCTTTATTGGAGGTCAACGCTGAGGTACTGCCACGTAACAGCACGGCATTGCCTGCCTTCAAACAAAGGGTCGCCGCATCAACCGTCACGTTCGGCCTTGCCTCATACACCATTCCAATCACCCCAAGCGGAACTCGGACGGTTTCAATTTGCAGGCCATTTGGGCGGTCCCAAGCTTCAATCCTTTCGCCAATCGGATCTTCAAGTTCCATAACCTGATAGATTCCATCAACAATTTGATTAATCCTGTCAGAGGTCAACAGCAGGCGGTCCAGCAGTGATGCTGATAAACCGTTAGCTTTACCTACTGAAATATCTTTCTGATTTTCCCCTAAAATGTACTCCTTTTCCGCCGATATCCGCTTCGCCATCCCCGCGAGCGCCTCGTTTTTTTCAACGCTGGACAGCATCCCCAGTCTTTTTGATGCCGCCTTCAATTTTTTCGCCTTTGATAGCAATTCCGTCATGCACCTCACTCCTCTCTTAATTTCACCCAATTATCCCGATGGATCACTTCAGCCCGGTGATTAATCGAATACGCCTTCGATTGTTCACTGGGAAGTCCCTTCACCTTAACCAAATCTTGTGCTGAAAAATAAACCTGTCCTTTGCCAATTGTTTTCCCCTTTTGATTGCGGACCTCGACAACGTCCAAGGCATTAAATTCGCCGATGACATTCGTTACCCCCACTGGGAGCAAACTTTTCCCCTTCTGTACAATCGCCTGCTCCGCACCGTCATCGATTTCAACGACGCCACCAACCTGGGAATGGTAAGCAATCCATTGCTTGCGCATTTGCATCTGTGTTTGGAACGCGCCGCCGATATAGGTGCCATCCCCTTTCCCAGCTAAGATATCTACCAATTTTTCCGGACCTGAACCTCTACCGACAAAGACACTGACACCTAACGATAACGCTTTTTTCGCTGCGAGCAGCTTCGATTTCATGCCGCCGGTTCCGACACTTGACCCACTATCACCGGCAACGGCCAGCAAATCTTCCGAAACCTCAGGGATAAAATGATATTTTTTTGCAGTTGGCGAAACCCTTGGGTTCCCATCGTAAATCCCATTTACATCCGTTAAAATAATCAGCGCATTTGCATGTAAAAATCCGCTTACCAGTGCCGACAGCATGTCATTGTCGCCAAACGTCAATTCCTCGATCGCGACCGAATCATTTTCATTAATAATCGGCAGCACTCCCCGATGCAGCAATTCGGTCATCGCTGAATATAAGTTCTGAAACCGGAGTTTATTGTAAAAATCCTCTCTCGTTAACAGGATTTGTGCTGGAACAATCTCAAATTTTTGAAACAGTTCATTATAATGTTGCATTAGCAACCCTTGGCCAACAGCCGCGGCAGCCTGTTTCCCTGCCACTGTTTTCGGGCGCCCCGGGTAGCCAAGCGCCCCAAAGCCGGCCGCAACCGCTCCGGAGGAAATGAGAATCACATCATGACCTTGTTTTTTCAGTTGCGCGATTGCCTCGACATGGTCCCGCATTTTCTCGGCGGAAATTGCTCCAGACGATGTAGTAAGCGAGCTGCTGCCGATTTTTACAACTACCAATTGTTTCTTCATTTCGACCCCTTCTTTTTTAAAAAATAAAAAACGACTCTCCTGTCCTATACAAAGGACGGAAAAGTCGTTTCCGCGGTACCACCTTATTTGATGCCATGCACCCACTCGATCCCTTAACGCGGGTGACGGCTTATGTTTGCATAAGCAGTTTTAATAGGGCAGGTTCAATCCTCTTTCCATGAGAAACCTTGCAGCCACGGGTTTCACTCTCTGGCATGTTCCAAAAATTTACTAGTCCCTTACTGATTTCTGTTTTAATTTTATTTATTATCTATAGAAAATCGATAAAAGTCAATGGAATTTTTTGAAAATTTCATTTAAAATAAATAATGAGCCAACCGAAAATTTCGGTTAGCTCATTACGTTTTATTGGTTAGCTTATTTACCCCATTTTATTAATAAGGAATTAACTTAACGCAAAAAAATTTTATACTTTGGTTTTAAAAACTGCTTTGATGGTAGATGGTTTAAAAAGGATCAAGGCAGACCCTGTCAAATTCATCACTTTAATAAAATCTTGATAGATGGGCCGATTTACGGCAGATAGTTGAAAAATTCGTTTCACATACCATTGTTGAAAACCTAAACCGAATGGTTTCTTGCCTTTAACCCCTGGGTAACGGAAGTCTTCGCATAAAACCATCGACCAAACCGGGGCCACAATTTTCGCCAATTTCTTTTGTAATTTTTTCAAGCTGCCCGGTATTGAAGCTTCCGAAAAAAATTCTCTAATTGCCAAGGCTTCGACCGCTGCAATACTCATCCCTTGACCGAATACTGGATCGATTCGGCAAATGGAATCACCCGCAACCAAAAGACCTTCCGGAAGCTTGATTTTTTCGAACCGGCGCCATTTGATCTGAGGAACTTTATAAATTTTCGTTTCGGATAGGGAGGTGCCATTTACCAGTTCCTGATAAAGATCAGGCAACGGCAGCTTGGAGGCTTGTTCAATAAAACCTTGCTCACTGCTGACGTCTGCCGGATTCAAGCTATTTAAATAGCCGATTAATGTCACGATATATTTATCGTCTTCGACCATCGAAAGCGTGCCCCCGAGTGTTTGAGAGGGAGCTTCTGGATAAATAAGCTTAATTTTAAAATTCCTTGGTTGCTCCTGTAATTGAAATTGTCTCGTTGCATAGCAAAGGCCTATTTCCACTGTTTCTTCCGGAATGAATCTATCTTGTTTTTCCAACCAGGCCTTCGTAAAAGAGCTCGAGCCGCTCGCATCGATGACGATATTTGCTTTTAGATGTTTTTGTTCGTTATTTTCTAGGATCTCCACTCCGTCTATCACATCTTTATCAGATTGATAGGAATATGCTAGCACTTTGATGCCATATGTATAGTGGATATTTGGAATAAAATTGACTCGTTCCTCTATATAAGATTCCAACAATGGCCTTGTTTGCAGCAGTGTCGTATCGTTCCCTTTAAAACGCATTTTCCAAACACCATGGTGATTCCAGGCCAAATCTCCCGTGGAATTAATTAAAATCGACCCACGTGAAACCATATCTTGTTTAAAACCGGGAAAAAGAATTTCGAGAGCTTGATCACCGGCGTGAAGCAATGCATGAATGTGATTCCCCTGGGTTACTCCCGCTCTGACTGTACTATTTTTACCAGGATTTTGATCCTTCTCCAAGATTTCAACTCTATTAAAATATGGCGAGATTGCGGCGGCAATTAGTTTTCCGGCCATCCCCCCGCCAATGATGATTGCTGTTCGCTGATTCAATTTGCACAAACCCCTTTTATACCGATTTCAGCCATGAATAGTTTATCACATTTTCCAACAGCACAATGATTTAAATAGAATAGGACGAGGTGTGGCAAGGGGATTTTTCTATCGAAAAGGAGAGCATCATATGGATAAAGATAATCTGAAACGATTGTGGCTATATGCCATTATTGGCATGTTAACAACGATTGTTGTATTAGCTTTTGCACGCCTGTCATATGGCATCATTCTCCCGTTTATGAGAGATGGGCTGTCACTTACATATAAAGAGGCGGGTTTTCTGGGTACAACTACGTCATTTGGATATTTAAGCACGTTAATCTTCGCTGGCATTCTTGCATCCAAATGGGGCTCTAAGAAGACGGTTTTACTTGGGATTTCACTTGTTACAGTTGGGTTGGCCGGACTTTCGCTCACATCCGCTTATTCCGTTGCATTTTTATTTATGCTGTTATTGGGAATTGGGACATCCTTCACCTTTACGCCATTTATTTCACTGCTAGTCGGCTGGTTTCCTCAGAAAAAAGGCCTTTTGATTGGGTTGACAACTAGCGGAGCAGGAATTGGGATGCTGTTTTCCGGTATCATCATCCCCTATTTAAACAGTTTAAACAACAACGATGGCTGGAGGCTTGCTTGGGGGATTTATGCTGTCATAGGTTTGATCGTAGTTGTTTTGACATTCATTTTTATAAAAAATCCGCCAAATGAGATACCATCAGACGGGCATTCCCCACGCCCATCAGCAAAAGAAATCTACAAAAATCCAAAAGTGATCAACATTGGCCTCATTTATGGAGTTGTCGGCATTACCTATATAGTTCAGGCCGTATTTATCATGAGCTATATGATTGATTCCGGTGTGGAAGCTAAATTCGCTGGACAGCTAATGGCGTTGAACGGAATACTGTCGATTTTTAGCGGTCCGATTTGGGGATCTATTTCCGATAAGATTGGGCGGAGAACCTCATTAATTTTGACAATGGCGCTGACGATGGTGTCGATGCTTCTACCTGTGGTATTGCCGACTATTATAGGATTTACCCTGCATATTGTATTGCTAGCCAGTACCACTACAGGTCTATTTACCCTGACACAGGCTTCCAGCATGGATTATGTCAAGCCTGCTGACATCCCAATTGCTTTCAGTTATGTGACGTTTTATTTTGCGGTGGGACAGTTGATTGGTCCTGCCATCGCCGGGTGGCTAATCGAGGATTGGGGCGGTTTTAAAACGGCGTTTATTTTCTTAACCATTTGTTTGGCATTGGGCCTCTTGCTAACCCTAAGGGTTAAGAATTCTGAACGGAATCAGCCGGAAACGGCGGGGATTGAGGCTGGATTAAATGAACGTGCCGCACCATAAAGTGAAACTTCAATCAGTGGGGGGTTTTTCCATCCCCCACTGATTGTTAGTTGAACCAATCGGACATTTACGGGCAGTTATCCCCCACCTATACTTCTTCGATTCGTCTAAGTATTAAGGTGGGGGTCTTACTGCCCGTTAATGTGGGGTAAAAGAAACTCGCCGATTGGCGAGTTTTCGTTTTATCCTATTTAATTTTCTCAAGCGATTCTGTCAATGTTTTAATCAGAAACTTCAGGTCATTCTGTTCGATGTTAAGAGGTGGGGATAGTGTCAGCACATTATTGTAGCCGGCGACCGTTGCCCCATTTTTTCCGATAATAACGCCCTGATCCTTACAGTTGGCAATAACTTGATTGACCAGCCCAACATCAAGCGGCTCTTTTGTATCTTTATCCTTCACCAATTCAATACCAATCAACAGGCCCTTGCCGCGGACATTGCCGACATAGGGATGATCCTGAAGTAGGTTGGTCAAGTCATTTAACAGTTGTTCTCCTAATTCTTTCGATCGGTCAAACAGCTTTTCTTTTTCCATGATTTCTAGATTTTTGAGCGCCAAGGCGCAGGCAGCTGGGTTGCCTCCAAAAGTGTTAACGTGACGGAAATAATCGTATTCATCTGTCCCTTTAAACGCTTCATAGATATCCTTACGAACGGCAGTTGCCGATAATGGTAGATAAGCGCTGGTAATCCCTTTAGCCATTGTAATGATATCCGGTTTTACCCCATAATTCATGAAGCCAAATGGTTTTCCGGTCCGTCCGAAGCCGCAAATGACCTCATCGACAATCAACAGGGCACCATGTTTCTCGCAAACCTTTTTGGCAGCCTGCATGTATCCATCAGGAGGAACGAGGATGCCTCCGCCGGTAATAATCGGCTCCATAATCAATGCGGCAATCGTTTCGCTTAGTTCCCATGTCATGGTTCTGTCGAGGTCTCTGACGGACGACAAATCCATGGGGTCTGCTACGTTTGTATCATCGCGGTACGAATCCGGCGGTGGCACATGTACAAAGCCTGGTGCGAGCGGTTCATATTTATATTTACGCTGCGCCTGGCCAGTTGCCGCCAATGACCCAAACCCGTTACCGTGGTAGCCCCGGTAGCGAGAGACGATTTTATAGCGGTTGTGCTCGCCCTTTTGCTGGTGGTACTGGCGGGCAATTTTAAAAGCGGTCTCATTGGCTTCAGATCCGCTGTTGGAGAAAAAGATGACATATTCATCACCTAACATCTCATTTAGCTTTTCCGCTAGTTTAATAGCCGGCACATGGCTCTGAGTAAGCGGGAAATACGCCATCTCTTTCAATTGTTCATAGGCGGCTTCAGCAAGCTCGGTCCTGCCATAGCCGACATTCACACACCAAAGCCCGGCCATCGCATCCAAATAACGGCGGCCATCAACATCGGTAATCCAAGACCCTTCTGCCTTCTCCACCACAATCGTAGCCTGCGGGCTATAAGGCCTCATCGCGTGCCAAATGTACTTATCATCCTTATTAATCAAAGTTTCCTGCGAACGATCTGTCTGAACCATACCTCATCCCTCCAATTCCAATAAATGGGTGTTGGTGCCTGACACCAAATGTCATCTTTTCATTATCCTTATGTGACAATCCCACTGCGTAAGCCTTGCCTAGGCGTCGAAGCGGGAGGTGATCATTTTCTTTCTGGTGTAGAAGTTGACGCCGTCTTTCCCGTTGACGTGCATGTCGCCGTAGAAGGAGTCCTTCCAGCCGGAAAATGGGAAGAAGGCCATGGTGGCCGGGACGCCGACGTTAATGCCGAGCATGCCCGCGTCGGCTTCTTCGCGGAATTGCCGGATTGCCTTGGCGTTGTTTGTATAAATCGTGGCCCCATTTCCGTATCTCGACCTGCGGATATACTCCAAGCCCTCATCCAAGTCCTTCGCTCGCAACAGGCTTAATACCGGGGCGAAAATCTCATCACGGGCGATTGTCATCTCAGGTGTTACGTGATCAAAAATGGTCGGGCCGAGGAAGTTTCCGGCAGGATGGTCATCTATTTCCTTGCGGCCGTCCCGAATCAATTCTGCCCCCTCCGTAATCCCCTTCTCAATGTAGCCAAGAACCTTTTCACGGTGTTCCTTGCGGATTACCGGTGTCAACAGGACTTCCTCGTCCATGCCATTCCCCATAATCAATTCATCTGCTTTTTTTCTTAGCGCTTGCACAAACGGCTTGTTATCACCGACAACCACTACCGCGCTACAAGCCATGCATCGTTGTCCGGCACTGCCAAACGTGGAGCTGATAATATGCTGCACGGCCTTATCCATGTCGGCATCCGGCATCACGATATGATGATTTTTAGCACCCGATAATGCTTGAACCCGTTTTCCTTCTGCGGCAGCCCTTTCGTACACATACTTTGCCACCGGCTGCGAGCCGACAAACGATATAGCGGCAATATCCTTATGCTCAAGAAGGCCATTTACAACATCATGAGCTCCATGAACGATGTTTAGAACGCCCTTTGGAGCCCCTGCCTCAGTAAACAACTCTACCAATCGATTAGCCAAAATCGGCGTCCGCTCAGATGGCTTCAACACGAACGTATTTCCGCAGGCAATCGCAAGCGGGAACATCCATAACGGCACCATCATTGGGAAGTTAAACGGGGTAATTCCTCCAACCACGCCAAGCGGATAACGGAACATTTCCGAATCAATCTCCTCCGCAATTCCGGACAATGTCTCTCCCATCATCAGTGTTGGGGCACCGCAGGCAAATTCCACACACTCAATTCCACGCTGCACCTCTCCGTAAGCTTCTTTGTAAGCCTTCCCATTTTCTTGGACAATCAAGCGAGCTAATTCCTCGTGATTCTCGGTTAATAGCGTGTGATATTTATAGAAAATTCTCGCACGCTTTGGCACAGGAACGTTTTTCCATGATTGAAACGCCTCTTTAGCGGCAGCAACGGCCAGATTCACGTCCTCCTTGGAGCTTACTGGCACCTTCGTCAACAGCTCATCAGTTGCCGGATTTGGGACATCCAACGTCTGACTGCTTAGTGAGTTTACCCACTCTCCATTTATATAATTCTTCAAAACTGCCGTATCACTTTTTGTTATACTCATCTTTAGTCCTCCTTAAACAATGTTTACTATACTCATTATCTCTTATTCTGAAAAATCAATCATTAGACAGAATGTCAAACGCAGACGTCCTGTTCTTAAACAAGTTGACCTCCCGCCCTACTTGGCCTGCCCTATTTTCCCGGGCTGTGAAGCCGCTAAATAATCATGTACAAGCAGCATGAATTCAATCGCCACCCGCTTTTCCCGCTCCATGAAATCCTCGCCTAGGAGGTTTTCAAGCTTCTGCAGCCGATGGTAAAGCGTCTGCCTGACAATGAAAAGCTTATTGGAGGTCTCCTGCTTTGATCCGTTGCATTCCAAATAGGCCTTTAACGTCTCCAGTAGCTTGGCATTGTATTTTTTGTCATATTGAATGACAGGCTGGAGGTACTCAGCCGCCAGCTCCTGTAGGTCGGTATGCTTGCTGAGCTGGGAGATCAACCGGTACAAATGCAAATCCTCATAAAAATAATGGCTTTGCTTTTGAGTCATTTTTTGCTGAATCTTTAACGTTTCTTTCGCCGTCAGATAGCTTTTATGTACATCGCACAAAGATTCTGAAAACTTTCCGGCAGCAATAATAAATTTGGCTGATCCCTGTTTGCGGATAAATTCAGACTCTTCAAGCGAAACGATGGCCTTCTTGATGCGCTCCTTCAGATTCCTCTTGGCCCGATTGTTCAATAAAATAAACGTTAACTCATTTCTTTTTTCTACAAAAAATACCGTAAACCCATTTTGCTCAAATACAGAACGAAACAAAAGCTTGAGATAAGTGACGTCGGAAATCGATTTTTCTTTTACAGGAATCAGCTTCGTGATCAGCACCGCTGCCTCATTCCCTTTTGCCTTGCACCCATTTTCAGTTAAATAATCGTAAATATCTTCAAGGGAATGATCCCCGGCAAGCCAGCCCTGCAGCCATTCAAACTCCTCCGCCCGCTTTTTTTCCTCAACATATAACTCTCTTAGCAAATGCTGGGCAAGAGCGGTGGCCGTGCGGTCCAATATCAATAAATCAAATTCACTGATCGGGATATCCGGGGAATAGATGCTTAATTCAGCAAATTCCTGGCCGAATAAAAATATCGGTGCCACAGCAATATGTTCATTGCCTTGCTTTTTTGCCAGCTGCTCTAGGATTTCTGCTTGGTTGCTGCTATGAATATCCGGCACAAATTCGTATTCCCCATTTTTTAGCCGGAAAATGACCTGGACATCTAATGCGGAAAAAATAAACTGGAGGATTTCCTCATGGCTTTCAATCGTTAACAGCCGTTTATTTAAGCTCTGCGAATAATTCTCCAAATCGGAAATCTTTTGGTATTGTTGGTTGATGATCACCGAATGAATGTCCTGGGTGATTTCGACAAATGGTACCTCCTGTTGAAAAATAATAATCGGGAACTGCTGGTTATTTGCTAATTCCAACACTTCATCGGGAATGTCCGTAATATAGGTTCCCAGTTCGATACACAACCCTGCAGCATTATTCTCAATAAATTCTTTAACCATCGAAACAAACTGGTTCGGATTATCCTTCCAGGCTACACCGGTGGACAAAATGAGTTCCTGTCCTTTTAAGAGATTACGGATGCTGGTAACCTCTACGACATGGACCCATTTGACCACGCGGGAAAGCCCATCATGACCGGCAATGACAGCGGCATGATCAAAGTGTTTTCTTTTTAAAATATCGAGGACTTTCAATTGAAATTGTTCCTTCATGATTTATCTCCTTATCGTGCTACAGGAAAAAGGATTGGCTTTTGCAGGTCCAATCCTTTTTCCTTTGCCACTACAATAATCCTTGATTCTGTTTGATTAATAGACTGGAGAAATATTTGCGGGCATTGGCATTTCCAATCTGCAATGTTTCGATTACGTTACCGTTCGGATGGACGAAATCCACCGTGGCACCATCCAAATGCTCCCTGACACCCGAGATTCGGTATCCCTTTTGAATCAAAAAATCAATTTTATCCCGTTCCTCAAGGAAATGTTGATATTCTGACATTTCACCACCTCCAATTTGCTTAATATAAATCCAGATTTTCCGGAAGTTCTTGGACAGCAGGTTCAAGCAATGGTTCTTCATCAATTACCCAATCACGCCCCACCGATATTCCCAAATATTTTTCATCATCTGGGTCTTCGAGTTCTGCTTGGCGATACAGATTGAACCACCAGTACTTTGCCAGTACATAATACACACCGGCGCCGATGAGGAAGCCAACCAAGAATCCATATTCCGGCACAAAGTAAGACGCTATTCCGCCGATAATCCAGGCGATGAACCCGGCAACATTTACACCGCCCAAGTATTTAAATTGGCCATGATCCTCATATAGTTCCGGAACATTTACTCGCCGCTTGCGGTTCAAGTAATAATCGGCAAACAGGATGCCGACAATGGCTGACAGGATCCCGCCGACAAACAATAGGAATGGAATAATGACACCAAATAGCTTCCAAGGCTGGACAACCGAACCGACAATGCCGGCTGTAATGACACCGGCCCAGAATGGGAACTTAGGTCCGCCAACGTTTGAGAAAATCGTCGCTGCTGGGACCACATTCGCAGCCGTATTCGTAGACCACTGTGCCAACACAACCATTAACAGCAAAATAGCTAGGATAAAGCCGCCGGCAGCCTCCTGCAAGGCAACAACAGGGTCATAGTTCAACACGGCAATATAAGAAACCGCACCGATAATGATCATAAACGTCTGTGTCAACGGCATGGCGACCAGGTTACCAATCAGCGAGCCTTTATTCCGTTTAAACCAATTTTTCTCATTTGCAGGTGCCTTAATGAACCGGGATATAGACGGAATATCGGCACTTAATGTTGCCCAGAAGCCCATATTGGAAAAAATGACGACTAAAAATGCAGTAAACGCTGCACCACCGGTTACAGGCGATTCCACCCAGCTCCATACATCCCTGCCCGCAGCGGCTGCCTCGTCTGACAATGAAACATACATCCATAAGGCGATAATGAGAATCACCGGTGCAGCCAGATCCGCAAACCGTTCAATGGATTTAATCCCGAGCGCGGTATTCACCAATTGAACAATCGCAAAAATCAAAAAGCAAGCAAACCAATTATCAAAGCCAAATAAAATATTTAAGATACCATTCATTGCCGTTGCCCCAAAATAGGTATTAATGCCAAACCACATAGAGGCTGTTACGCCGCGGGTAACGGATGGGATATGGGTTCCAATCGTCCCGAAAGGTGCCCTCATATAGACAGGAAATGACAAACCGTGTTCAATTCCGATATCGGCAATCAATGAGATGAAAAACCCAATGGCCAGACTTCCGATGACAGTGGCCAGGATCACCCACGGCAATGATATGGTCATAACACCTGATCCGCCGATGGCAAAGGTGGCAAGCACGACGACCATGCCCACCCACATAAACGAAAAACCCAGATTGGTAATTTTTCGGTCTTTCTGATGGATGGGCAGTAAATCCGGTGATTTTAAATGGCTTTTTTTCATATGAACACTCCGTTTCGGTTAAATTTTTTCAAATCCAAGATTCAAAACAACCGACATCAACGTTCACATCATGGGCAGTCGCCGGGAAAACCCGACAACTTGTAGGAGTGGTCTATTGAAGAAACATGGGTGTTATTTATTTTTATTAGATTGATAGGGTTTGATCTTGATTAATCTGAGTATTCATGCTATATTTTGCCCGTTTCAAATATTGTCCCGAACCAGGCTTGCCGACAAATTGCTTGTCACGGACGACATATTCGCCGCGAACCAGCACGGAAACAGGCTCACCTGTTACCTTCATGCCTTCAAAGGCATTGTAATCGACGGCCATATGGTGCGTTTCCGCGGAAATCACCCGTTCCACATTCGGGTCAAAAATAACCAGGTCGGCATCGGCGCCAACGGCGATCGTTCCTTTTTTCGGGAATAGGCCGAACAGCTTGGCAATTCGCGTCGATGTGATATCCACAAATTGATTGAGACTAATCCGCCCCTTCTTTACCCCCTCAGAGAATAAAATCGTCAATCGGTCCTCAATGATCGGGCCGCCATTCGGGATTTTCGTGAAATCTCCTTGGCCCAAATCCTTCTGGCCTTTAAAATCAAACGAACATTGGTCAGAACCAAGTGTTTGCAGCTGGCCGCTCTTCAACGCGTTCCAAAGTGCCTCCTGGTTCCATTTTTCGCGGAGCGGCGGTGACCAGACATATTTTGCTCCTTCAAAATTCGGTTTCCCCAAATAGCTTTGATCAAGCACTAAGTATTGCGGACAGGTCTCGCCCCAGACATCGTACCCCTTTGCCCTGGCCTCGACGATCTTTTCCGCCGCATCGGCACAGGAAACATGAACAACATATAATTGCGAGTTTGCAAGTCCGGTAAATCTGGCAGCACGTCCTGTTGCTTCCCCCTCCAATTCAGGCGGTCTTGTCAACGCATGGTAAATCGGATCCGTTTTTCCTTCAGCCAGTGCCTTTTTCGTTAAATAATCAATGACATCGCCGTTTTCGGCATGAACCATGACCAAAGCCCCGAGTTCCTTGGCCGTAACAAGTGTTTTAAATAGCGTTTCATCATCGGCTTGAAACACATTTTTATAGGCCATGAACACCTTAAATGAGGTAATCCCCTCTTCACCAATCACCTCCGGTAATTCGCCTAGTACTCTATCATTAATTTCACTGATCATCAGGTGAAAGCTATAGTCAATGACGGCTTTATCCTTCGATTTGTTATGCCACGTTTGGATCGCGTTTTTCAGCGGTTCCCCCTTGTTGGTTAAGCAGAAATCAATAATGGTCGTGGTTCCACCAAACGCCGCGGCAATCGTTCCTGATTCAAAATCATCCTTGGTGACTGTGCCGCCAAACGGCATATCGAGATGGGTGTGCGGGTCAATGCCCCCTGGAAAAACCAGACAACCTTTTGCGTCAATCACTTCTGCTCCAAGGGCAGACAGGTTCGCGCCAATTTGCGTGATTTTTCCGTCTTCAATTAAAATTTCGCCTTGAAACGTGTCTGTTGCGGTAACGATGGTTCCGTTTTTAATAATTTTCTTCATCCTTTAGTTCCTCCATTCTTTTACATTACTTGGAAACATCTATTTTGCATTGTACAGAGGCGTTTAACGCAGCCTGGCGTTCGTTCCAGGTCATCGGCGGCAGTTCGTTAGGCAGTTCAACCATGTCAATCGCACCGTCAACTGGGCAGACAATCGAGCAAAGGTTGCAGCCTACGCAGTCTTCTTCGCGGACCTTTAGATAGCTTTTTCCTGATGCATCGCTCAAAATATCGATACATTGATGTGACGTATCTTCGCAGGCAATATGGCATTTATTGCAGTTGATGCAAACATCTGTATTAATTCTTGCAACAATGTTGTAATTGAGGTCTAGATCGCCCCAGTCCGAGTATTTAGGGACTGATTTGCCAATGATGTCAGTAACAGCTGCAATTCCCTTGCTATCAAGATAGTTGCTAAGTCCTTCAATCATATCTTCGACAATCCGGAAACCGTGGTGCATGGCGGCTGTACAAACCTGGACACCGGTTGCTCCCATCAGCATAAATTCAACAGCATCTTGCCAATTCGAAATGCCGCCGATTCCGGAAATTGGCACATTGATATGCGGACTTCTGGCGCACTCGGCTACCATATTCAAAGCAATCGGCTTGACTGCCGGGCCGCAATAGCCGCCGTGTGCGCCTTTACCGGCCACATGCGGTATCGTGTTCCAGGAATCAAGGTCGACTCCCATCAGGCTGTTGATCGTATTAATCATACTGATGGCATCCGCCCCTCCCTTGCATGCTGCCTCGGCGGTTGCGGTAATATCGGTAATGTTTGGCGTCAGTTTAACAATCACCGGTGTTTTCGCGACTTCTTTCACCCAATAGGTTTGTTTTTCTACTAGTGCAGGCACCTGGCCGGAAGCAGACCCCATCCCGCGCTCAGCCATCCCGTGCGGGCAGCCGAAGTTTAATTCAAGACCATCGACGCCGACATCCTCAATGCGCTTGACAATTTCATGCCATTTATCCTGTTGTGGCTCAACCATCAGTGAGGCAATAATTGCGTGATTGGGAAACTTCTTTTTCGTTTCGTAGATTTCTTTTAAATTCACGTCCAACGGCCGGTCGGTTATCAATTCAATATTGTTAAAACCGGCTACCCGCTGCCCGTTGAAGTTGATTGCGGCGAATCGGGACGTTACGTTTAAAATTGGATCTCCTAGTGTTTTCCATACGGCCCCACCCCAGCCAGCTTCAAATGCCCTCTGGACTTGGTAGCCGGAATTCGTCGGTGGCGCAGACGCCAGCCAGAATGGATTGGGTGACTTGATTCCTGCCAAATTAATGCTTAAATCAGCCATCTCGTTTCCCCCTTTTAATTGACCGTTTCAACTGCAGTAAATTGTTTATGAATCGCGAAGGCAACGTCTTTTCCCTGCTGGGCCGCCGTCACGACCATCGCTTCCCCTTTTCCTTTGCCAAAAATCACATCGCCACAGGCGAAAATATTTGGATTGGAGGTTTGAAGTGTTTTGGGGTCAACTCTGACGACACCCCCGTCATGGTCAAGACCTAATTGCTCGATTAAGCTGAAATGCCTTGTTTGTCCGATCGCCTTTATCACGGCATCTACCGGAATCACATGCTCTGACCCTTCTAGGGGTACAGGACGGCGGCGGCCATCATCTTCCTGTTCGCCAAGCTTCATCTTTATGCACTGTATTCCGATAACCTTGCCGTTTTCATCGCCGATAATCTGCTTTGGCGCGGTCAACCAGCGAAACTCAACGCCATCCTGCTTGGCAAATTCATACTCAAAGTCATAGGCCGTCATTTCATCGGCAGTTCTACGGTATAAAATTTTGACGTTCTCCGCACCCAATCGGACTGAACAGGTCGCTCCGTCTATCGCGGTGTTACCGGCACCGATGACGACCACCTTTTTGCCGATAAAATCCTCAGTGATCCCGCCATCCTTTGTCGACTTTACAAATTCTATTGCATCATAGACACCATCAAGGTTTTCTCCGTCAATACCGAGGCTTGGGACATGACCCATCCCAGCGGCAAGCACGACCGTGTCAAACCCCTCCAGTAAATCTTTAACTGAAAGATCCTTGCCAACAATGGTGTTAGTTTTGATGGTGACATTTAATTTTTCTACCTGCTGGACTTCCCAGAACGAAATTCGCTGAGGCAAGCGGAATGAAACGATTCCATACGTGTTTAATCCGCCGGCCTTATCGGCAGCTTCAAAAATGGTAACGGCATAGCCGAATCGTGCCAGCTCGCGGGCTGCAGATAATCCGGCAGGGCCACCGCCGATAACGGCAACTGTCCGGCCATTGGATTCTTCAGGCTCAAAAAGGGTTTTGTCATTGTGGATGGCCCAATCTGTTGCAAAACGCTGCAGATTGCCAATCATAATTGGTTTTGTGGAATGATTAAGCACGCAAGCTCCTTCACAGAGCTCTTCTGTTGGGCAAACCCGCGCACAGCTTGCTCCGACCGGGTTTGAAGACATAATGGTTTTTGCTGAACCGAGTAGATTCCCTGAGGCGATTTTTTTAATAAATGTTGGGATATCAATGCCTGTCGGACAGGCTTTAATACACGGGGCATCATAACAATAGAGGCAGCGATTGGATTCCTCTATCGCTTCTTGCGTTGTCAGTCCGGGTTCTACCTCTTGGAAGTTCCGTTCAAGATTTGTCAGGGAAATCCGTTGCATTTTTTCAACAGCCAATGAAAAACCCTCCTTTTATTTAAAGTCCTTCTAATTGAAAGCGCTTTATTAACTCCGTCTATTTAATTAATCCTATCATCCCCAGTCTCATTTTTACAGAAAATTCTGCATTCTATATCTATTTTACTGATTGTGTTTAGGTATTACACCTTACATTTTGTCAAATACTCAATCTAGCCAATTATTCAATATGTAAAAAGCACCTGCTAATGTAATGACACGTACCGTTTTCTGAATACTTTTCCAATTTACCATACCCTACCTGAAAAATTTGTAAAAATTCATCGAGATGATAAATTGTTTGACAGACTATTTATTTAGTTAATAGGGACTTGTTATAAGGAACAGGGATAAAACTTATCGACAAAAAAACAGTGTTTCTTTTTTTAGAAACACTGTTTTAATTCAGCTCTTATAATATTGAGCCAATTCGATGATCATGGCGCCCATTCTTTCATGTTGTGGGACGACCATCCGCTTAACGCCCTCTTCGCTTAGTGCCTCTGCTGTTACCTTCCCAACCGCGGCGGCCAAAACATGTTTATTAAAACAGACAATAATTTCTGGATAGATGGAATGTTGCCTTGCGTAATCAAATAGGGAGCGTACCTGAACGGCTGTCGTAAAACATACAGCATCACATTCTTTACCCAGTATTTCCTTGACTAACGTTTCAACAGATTTGTCTTCTGGGGGAATATGCTGATAAGGCAGGATCTTTTGAACCTCCGCCCCGCGTGATTCAAAAAACCTTATTAAGGCCGGCGCCGTTTCTCCATGCAGCTGGATCATGACTCTTTTTCCGGAAAAGTTTACATCCTGAAGGGCTTGGGCAAGACCTTTGGTTGTCCCGTCTTCGGCAACTGCTACAGGTGTGAGCCCCAGTTTCTTTAGCGCCGCGACAGTTTTGTAACCGCGGCAAGCAATCTTTGCCCCATGAAGCCTTGTTAAAAATGCCTCTTCCAAAGCTAGCTTTCCCGCCAGTTCCACAAGGGTTTCGGTACCGATTCCCGTTGTAAGTATCACCCAATCGGCATCTGCTTCAACGAATTGAATGATGTCTGGCCCCACTTCTTTCTCCGCTAAAAAAACAGTACCCTGAAGCGGGCGGACCAGCGGTATTCCGCCTTGTTTTTCAATTAATGCGCACATTTCTTCTGTTTTGCGGGAGCCGCATATCACTACTTTCTTGCCTGATAGACCTTTTTCCATTTGCAATCCCTCCTACAAATTTCTCGCAGCCATTTTTTCTATTTCATTGGAAGGGTAGATATTGATTCCTGTTTCCTCGGATTGAGCAGCTGCTACCATCGCTTTAGCCACTGTCTTCGCCTCGATTGCTTTATAGGGGGTGAGTGGACCGATCATTAACGCATTCAAAACACCGCTGAATTTGGCCGCGATTTCTTCCCCCAATCGGTGCTCGCCCCGGTCTCCCAAGAGCAATGACGGTCGGAAAATATGAAGTGCCGGAATGGTTAATTCTTTCAGCCCGGCCTCGATATCCCCTTTCACTTGATTATAGAAAAACAGGGATTTCGGATTGGCGCCCATCGCGGTAATGATTAAAAACTTTTCTGCTCCTTGTTTTGCTGCCATTTTTGCCGCCTCGAGCGGGTACTGGAAATCCACCTTGCGAAAGGCTTCCTTCGTTTTTGCTTTTTTAATTGTGGTACCTAAGCAGCAGAACACATCGGACACTCTGAATAGTTCTGAATAAGATTCCAGTCGATCGAGATCAACGGAATGGACCTCACAGACCGGGTCAATGGGTTCAATGGGTCTCCTTACTAATAAATGAATTTTCTCGTATGTTTTTTGGTCGACAAGAACTTTTAGCAATTCTTGACCGACCATACCGGTTGCTCCCAGCACGAGCGCTGTTTTCTTTTTCATACAGAATCCCTCTCAATCTTTTACATGCCCGCTGCTAATCCATTATTCATGTATTAACTGGTATAGCTTTTCCAACCCATCTAGCAATCTAGGAGATGGCCGGCAATATAGTTCCTCTTCCAATACGAGAATTCGATCATCGCTCGGGTAGCCTAACTGATCATAGCCCAGACGTTTGGTAACTGCACTTTTTTGCACTTTATTCTTCCTGACACCAACCCAGGCAAGGCAAATATAGTCGGGTTGCCGTCGCAGTACATCTTCCCAATCCGTCTGTACGCTGGCCAAGTCCACATCAGCAAAAACATTGACAGCTCCAGCAGCCTCCGATATTTCTGTTAGCCAGTTTATTTTTCCCGGGGTAAAAATTGGCTTTGGCCACCATTCCCAGTACAATTTTGGGAGATGATCCATCTTTTTGGAAAGATCTTTTACCCTCTCGAGCCGCGAACGAAATTCCTGGGCAGCCTTCAAGCCGCTTCCCGGAACACCAAGTACCTCGGCTGTCCTAATTAAATCCTGCTCAATATCCTTTAATGATTGCGGATTTAACACAATATGGGGAATCCCGCGTTCTTGCAAAGCCTCCACGTTTTTCTCCATCCCCGGAACACTTAAGGAAGCAAGAACGATATCGGGATTCAATTGCTCAACCAAATCCATCTTGATTGATAAATCCGGGCCGAGCTTCGGCAAGTCCCTAATTTCGATCGGCCAGTCCGAAAAATCATCAACCCCGACCAATAAGTGGGTAAGGCCAAGATACTCAACAATTTCGGTATTGCTCGGGCATAATGAAATAACTCGCACAGACTCCCCTCCTTCATAACCTACAGTATATTATTGGCGACCCCAAGTTAAATGTCCTCTTCCTCCATGCTTTCCATCAGTTTAAACAAGAATTGATAAACGAGCTGGTATCCTTCACCAATGCTCATGTTTTCATCGAAGCCTTCCTTTGAATTTAACGCAAAGTTTAAATCCCAAAGACCCTCTTGGCCGTTAAACAATAAATCAAACTTCGAACTTTCACTATGTAGATGGTTATTTAAAAACTGCTGCAGCTTTTTATCATATTTCTTTTGCAGCTTTATTCCGAGCATGACATCGTATGTGCCAAAAACATCATCGGCCTCGATTGATACCGATTCAGCTCGAACAACATCAAACCATTTGGATTCCAAGTAGATGAATTCATTTTTGTGCTTTTTCAGGAAAACAAGCGGCTGGGTTAAAAATGACGCCGATTCAGTGCGAATTAGATTTTCTGTTTCTTTATCGCAGCGTTCGATGTATGCGTCTTCGAACCGAAGACTTGCTTCTTTTTCGATTAATGGCGTATCTGCCAAACCATGCTTTTCCGCATATTCTTTTTCCTCTTTAAAAATGGCTTCACCTGACATATATTGCTTGATCTGATCCTTTAACATCGTATTCCTCCATTACCAGTTTCATCTATATATTGAGCGATTTTCATGAAAATAGCAAATAGAGGCGGCCCGATTTGGACCACCTCTACGGTGATTAATTACCCGCTAATTTCGGAGCGATTTTTTTTTCGCCTGTAGGCTTATATTCCCCAGGATCTTCTGCTTGTTTTGCGCGTTTAATAAAGATGGAAAGAACGATTGCGACAGCCGCAATACATGTTGCAATTAAGAATGAATAGTTAATTCCATCCAACATAGCTTTAGCCATAATTTCCTGTTTCATTTGTGCAATGACCTCTGGAGTAGGCTGCTGAGTAAGATTTTTCATGGCTTCGTCGCCAAGCTCTTTTGCTCTTGTCTCAGTATGGTTTGACATGATTGTTACCAAAAGAGCCGTACCGATTGCACCGGCCACCTGGTTTAGCGTGTTGTTCATCGCAGTGCCGTGTGGATAAAAGCGCGCTGGCAACTGGTTAAGTCCATTTGTCGAAACTGGCATCATGACCATCGACATACCAAACATCCGAATCGCATGGAGGATCATTAAGTACGTATATGATGTCTCAAAGGTTAATTGGCTGAAAAAGTAAGTTGTTACCGTCATAATGGTCAAGCCAGCAAGTGCCAGCGGACGGCCACCAATTTTATCAAACAATTTTCCAGTGATAGGTGACATAAAAGCCATGACCAGCGCACCTGGAAGCAGCATTAAACCAGCATCCATCGGCGTAATTCCTCTAAGGGTCTGAACATAAATCGGCAACAGCAACATCCCGGAAAACATCGCCATGTTGACAACCATCGTAATCGCTGAAGCTAAAGCAAACATCGGATACTTATAAATTCGGAAATTTAACAATGGCTGATTTTGTTTTAAGGAACGCAGGATAAAGGTCACTAATGAAATGACACCGACACCAATGGTTCCATAGACTAGAGGGCTGTCCCAGCCTTTACTTCCTGCAGAACTAAAGCCGTAAAGAATGCCGCCAAAACCTATACTTGATAATAACAATGATAGCACGTCAAGACGAATATTTACTTTTTCCTTCTTATCTTTTAATAAGAAAAATCCGATTAAGATAACAACAATGGCAATTGGTGTAACAAAGTGGAATAGCATTCTCCAATCGTAGTGTTCAATAATCCAGCCTGAAAGTGTTGGGCCGATCGCCGGTGCTGCCATTAAAATCAACCCGAATACACCCATCGCCGCTCCCCTCCTTTCAATCGGGAAGCTGACAAGCATAACATTCATTAATAAAGGCATTAAGATAGCTGAACCCGCAGCCTGGATCATTCTTCCTGCTAACAATAACGGAAAAGCGTGAGCAAATCCGGCGAGAATTGTTCCAGCCGCAAACATGCCCATTGAAAATAGAAATAAGTTCCGAACTGAATACTTCTGGATTAAATAGGCAGTGGATGGAATCAAAATCCCGTTAACCAACATAAAACCGGTGGACATCCATTGGACTGTCGCCGCATCCACATCCAAATCCTTCATAATCGAAGGCAAAGCAATATTTAGTAATGTATTATTTAAAAATGCAATAAATGCGCCGATCATTAGGACAGCAATAATTCCATATGGTGGACGGTCAGTATGTTTAACTGATTTCTCCATAGTGTTTCCCCCTCTAAACTAATTGTTCATTTTTTTATACCCTTGTTTCATACTTACATATATTATACTCTCAGTTCATTTTTTGCAATAAAAAAATCTTGCATATTTTATAGGTTTGTCAGGACAAAAAAAATAAGGTACTATAATTTTATACTCGTAGTCCAAAAAGAATGCAAGGAGATAGTTATGAATGAACGAAAGCAGCAAGTCCTGAAGAAGGCTCATCAGCTTTTTATTGAAAAAGGGTTTCAAGCGACCTCGATTCAAGATATATTGGAATACAGCGGAATTTCAAAAGGTACATTTTATAATTATTTCTCTTCTAAGAATGAATTATTAATTGCCATTTTCAAAAAGTCGATTGTCGACCTTGAAAAAATGCGTGATGACTTATTACTCGGCCAATCTCCATCTGATATTGAAGTTTTTATTAAACAGGTTGAGTTGCAATTAAAAATGAATCGAAAAAATAATCTGATTACCCTTTTTGATGAGGTTATGGCTTCAGATGATAAAGACCTGAAGTTATTTATCAAGAAAGGGCAAATAAAAAATATTCGTTGGCTCTATCAACGGTTTATAGACCTATTCGGGGTAGAAAAGAAGCCGTTTTTATTGGATTGCGCGATTATGTTTTTGGGGATTCTTCGCGATAATCTTAGATATAGCAATTTGGCTTATCAAACGAATACCAATATTGCCGAGGTTGTCCGTTACACGGTAAACCGGTTAGTTAAAATGGTCGATGAAGTGTCAGAGGCGAATGAGCAACTAATTACACCAGAAACTTTGGAAACTTGGCTGCCCAGCAAAAAACCCGGTCCCTCATTTAAAAAGGAGCTGCATCACCTTGTTGCTTCATTGAAAAATTCTCTTGCGGGTACAGACCAGCAGGAAAGTCAAACCGAATTGCTTTCGTTTATTGAAGAGGAATTACTGGATTCAAAAAACCCGCGCCGTTTTTTAATTGAGAGTACCATGGCTGCATTAACGTCCTTGGGGGATCCAATATGGGAAAATAATCTTCGTCAGTTGAAGCGATTAATTGCGGACTATTTTATCAAAATAGAGGAAATGAAAGAAAACGGATGAGAGGCTGCCCCAGTGACAGCCTCTATTTATGTAAAGTATTATTGAAGAAACGCTTTTTGTATTTCCCAAATAAAATAATGCCTCGAATATTGCCTTACTTCAACAACTGCATCTTCGCCATTTTTCGTAAAAATCAATCCCGACCCCATTTGTTCTTGATACTTCCAGCCTTTTGATGTCATAAAATCCTTTATTACCTCATACCGGTCATCCTCTGTACTTTCTGACAAATACCTGCTTCGTTTATCTGTCTTAGCAAACTGGACATATTTTGAATCACCAAATTGAAGTTTAACTGCAGAAACAAGCAGCGGCACTGGATTTCCCTCTTGGAAAATGACAGGTCCGAAAGCACTAATGATAAGACCGGTTCCCATTATCAACATGATCAGATATGGAAGTATATATTTTTTAATCCGTCCCATCTAAACCCTCCAAAACGCCCATTTATTTATTATGACGATTTTACCGACGGTTTAGTTGCAGTAAAATTGGAAAACTTTATAATAAAACAGCCTCCTAATTTGCGGAGACTGTTCTTCATCCAATTATTTATTTAGGGCAGGGACATCCTTCCTTACGGTGCTGAACAGGCCTGCTCCGATAATTTCAAGGGCCGACTGCATCCGTTCTGCCGAAATATTATCCTCAATTGTATCCTGTGGAGTATGGTAAACCTTTTCAATGTGATACACTAACGGATCCCAGCTGTCGATCCCCATCCAGATAAATAGAGCTGCAGGGATACCTGCTTGGTGGAATGGTACGTGGTCACTTGATCCGAATGTTCCTGGCAGAATATCAGAATTTCCTAAACGGGCTCCAGCGGCCATTGCAGAATCCGTTACAATATTTCTGCTTCCGTCTGGTGTCATTGCATAAAGGTGAGTAGCCTTGTCATAATTAGTGGCGACCATATCCGGATTAAAATATGCTTCGATTCTATCCTTTTGTTCTTGTGACAGTTGGTTTACGTAATATCTAGAGCCCAGTAAGCCGCGCTCTTCCGAACCCCATGCAATAAACTTCAATTCTTTATCGGTATTGTAACTTTTAAAAACCCGGGCAAATTCAAGCATCATTCCAACACCTGAAGCATTGTCATTTGCTCCAGGGGCCCCGACAACGCTATCATGATGCGCTCCAAAGATAACCTCTTTTGTATGTGTATTTTTACCTTTTGGCGCCTTGGTGGCAATGACGTTTACGGATTGGAGGTTAGCATGGTGCTTGGCTGTAAGGCTGACTTCAACCGGACCTTTTGCCAGCTGTTCCTTCAGCCATTCTCCTTGAATGTAGGCTGCCCCATAAACAGGAACATCAAGTTTGGATGCCAAACTTGGATTAAAGGTTTGCCCGTAGTTGCCACGGCTGCCGACAAGGCTTTGAAGGATAACACCGGCGGCACCAGCTTTCACCGCGTTATCTACCTGTGTCCGGTAGCCGGCAGTAGTTGATGCTCTTGGCATGACAACAATTTTTCCTGCTGTATTAGCTGGGAAATCAGTTAAACTTGTTCCGCCCTCAACAAAAATAACCTGACCTTTTACAGCTGTATCACTGATTTTTCCGTTTGGAGCTGCAGCCATTTCCCACGAAGTTCCATCAGCGAAGGCAAAATTAGCAATGTACTGATCAGCGACAGGGAAATATTGATATTCAACATCATATCCGTAGCCTTTTAGCGTTTTAGCAATATATTCCGCTGAACGCTTTTCCCCCTCAAGTCCACCAGGACGAGTGCCGATTTCCTCAGATAAATATCTGACGTGTTCAATTGCCCTTGCAGCATCGACTCTCGCGACCACTTTTTGGTCATGTGAATAAGCTGATTTGCCATTTGATGTTTCAGCAGACGCAAAGCCTACCGAACCAAATGCAATCGATACTGCTAAAAGTGAAGCAAAAACCTTGGAACCTTTCTTTCCTACTACCACAGCGTGACCCCCTAAAAAATAATATTTTCCAGCCGCTATGAAACTAGCGAACCAGCTTGTACCATTTGGCACAATTACTATAAATCTTATAGAATCCACAAAATTTTAACAAGTTAAAAAATTACCAATATTTCGGCAATAATAGAGATAATTCATTAATAATTTCCAATTTGCATATAGGAATAAATGCCTATCTGTTAATCTATTAAAAACACCCTTCCAGCGGATGGCTGGAAGGGTGTTTTTAGTCTTATTCCTGTTTTAAAAATGTACTAGGCATCGACACGGCGATTACTTCACCGCTGGCACAAAGCACGTCATTGGCAAAAACTTCTGTTTCTACCTTGAATTTTTTCGGGTGAATTTCGGTAACGGTTCCGACCGCTTTAAGCGGTACCCCGTGTGGTGTTGGCTTGACAAAGCTTACATTTAAATTGCCGGTCACAAACCGGGGCGGTTCCGCCCCATCACCTGGTTCATGGCCATTTTTCCGATGCAGTGCCAATGCCGCAGATCCGGTGCCGTGGCAATCAATGAGCGAAGCAATTAGTCCGCCATATACGAACCCCGGGGCTGCTAAATGCTCCGGTTTCGGCGAATAAATTGTTACAGTTTGGTCCCCTTGCCAGCCTGTGCGAAAATGGTGTCCTGATTCATTTAAGCGGCCGCAGCCATAGCACCAGGCAATTTCGTCCGGGTAATAATCCTGAATGGCTTTAACTATTTTTTCTTCCATTACTTTTTCCCCCATTACATACTTTTTAGTAAATCACGGCTCAATTCCTCGATCGACCGTTTGCCTGACAAAGCCAAAGTTAAATCAAAATCGGCAATCAGGTTACGCAGCACCTGCTTGACACCCTCTTCCCCTGCCAATGCCAAACCATACATGTACGGGCGGCCAACCAACACCGCTCTGGCTCCAAGGGCCAGTGCTTTCAAGATATCAGACCCTCTGCGAATGCCGCTATCCATTAGTACCGGGATATTGCCTTGGACAGCATCGACCACTTCCGGGAGGGCATCGATGGCGGCAATCGCCCCGTCAACTTGTCTGCCGCCATGATTGCTGACAACAATCCCGTCGACGCCGTGTTCGACCGCCAGCTTGGCATCTTCAGGGTGCAGTATTCCTTTTAACAAAATCGGCAATGAAGTTTGTCCTTTGATAAACTCCAAGTCGTTCCACGTTAATGTTGGATTTCCGAATACTTGCCCCCACAGCATAATCGCCGCTCTCATGTCCTCATTTGGAGACTTCTCTAATCTTGAACAGAATACTGGATCAGATAAGTAATTTCCAATCCCTTCCCCTTCAAGGAACGGTAAATACGCATTCTCGATATCTTTTTCGCGCCACGCCATCATCGGGGTGTCAATGGTAATCACGATGGCGTCGTAGCCGGCAGCTTCTGCACGTTTGACCATGCTGGCGGCGATTTCGCGGTCATTACTCCAATATAATTGGTACCAGCGCTGGCCTTGTCCCATTTCTGCGGCCACTTTTTCAATGCTATATGTAGATGCTGTACTGGCAATTAACGGAACCTCCATGGCTGCCGCCGCTCTTGCAGTCGCTAATTCCCCTTCAGGATGGACTATCGATTGCACGCCAACCGGCGCAAGCAATACGGGATAGGATAGTTTTTTTCCAAACAGTTCGATGCTTAAATCTCTTGTCGAGGTGTCACAAAGCACCCTTGGGACAATTTGCCACTTCTCAAATGCCTTATTGTTTTGCTTCGCAGTCACCTCAGCGCCTGCTGAGGCGGCCACATAATAATACGGTTTAGCCTCAAGGTGCTCCTTTGCTTTTGCCTCTAACTCCTCATAGGAAACAGGGACAATATTCTTTTCAAACTGCTGATAAACCTTGAATTGGACCGAATTGCCAAAACTCATCTTTTCTCCCCCTCGTAAACGCTTCCATAATTCCTTGTAATTTGATTTTAAGGAAATGTTGGAAATTTTACAACAATTAAGCCGTTAAAGTTATTGACTTAATTTTCTAGCAAATACTATGATAATACTTAGTACCACGAAATATTTTAGGAGGAATTTGTTCATGGAGAAAAAAGTGGAAAAACGGCTTACCCGCTCTGAAGTTCAAGAAGATTTGACTTGGAATCTGGCTGATTTATTTCCATCTGCTGAGGCATGGGAAGCCGAACTTGAGGCAATTGATTGTGAAATCGCGAAATTTGATAGATTCAAGGGCACTTTACATACTGGACCAAAAGCTTTGTTGGAATGCTTGGAAGCACAGGAGCAGCTTTCAATGCGAATGATTAAGGCCTGGACATATGCAAGCTTAAAACAATCGGCAGATGGCACGGACCCGGTAAACCAGGCTAATTCTGCAAAAATTGCGGCATTGCGGACAAAAACTGTTGCCGCCCTCTCTTTTATTGACTCGGAAATTCTTCAACTTGAAGATGGTGTTGTCAATCAATTTTTGCAAGAGGAGCCCGGTCTTAACGCTTTCCGAAAGAATCTTATGGAGCTTTTAGATTCGAAAACCCACCGGCTCGCGCCGGAAACTGAAGAGGTTTTGGCCGCTCTTGGGCAAGTCCATGATGCTCCATATCAAATTTATCAAATGACCAAATTGGCGGATATGGATTTTGAACCAATCGCTGATGCTAATGGGAATGAACTCTCTGTCTCCTTTGCCCTGTTCGAAAATCGCTATGAATTTTCGCCAGACACAGAGGTTCGCAGAACAGCATACCAATCGTTTGTTTCGACATTGGAGAAGTATACCAATACGATGGCAGCAACATACGCTACGGAAGTGAAAAAGCAGGTGACGCTTGCCCGCTTACGCAACTATGAGTCTGTTACACATATGTTACTGGATCCCCAGCAAGTATCGCTGGAAATGTACAACAATCAGATTGACATTATTTATAAAGAATTGGCACCCCACATGCGCCGCTTCGCACAGTTGAAGAAAAAAGTGCTGGGCCTCGATAAGATGATGTTCTGTGATTTAAAGGCACCACTTGATGCTGATTTTAATCCATCCACAACGTTTGAGGAAGCGAGCCAATTAATCCTAGATTCCTTAAAAGTCATGGGACTGGAGTATAGTGAGATCATACAACGAGGTTTTAAGGAAAGATGGGTCGACCAGGCAGACAATGTCGGAAAATCAACAGGTGCTTTTTGTTCCAGCCCTTATGGATCCCACCCGTACATCCTGATTACCTGGCAGGACAATATGCGCGGATGCTTCACCTTGGCACATGAATTCGGTCATGCTGGACATTTCTATTTGGCAAATAAGAATCAGCGAATCATGAACGTCCGTCCTTCAATGTATTTTATTGAGGCGCCATCGACAATGAATGAGATGCTGTTAGGTCAGCATTTATTAGACAAGTATAAAGATGAACAGCAAATGAGCCGCTGGGTCATTCTGCAGTTGCTAGGAACCTACTACCATAACTTTGTCACCCACTTGCTAGAGGCTGAATATCAACGCCGAGTTTATGCGCTTGCCGAGAAAGGCTCAGCACTGACAGCGAAGACGCTGACAGAAGTTACCGGAGCGGTGTTATCAGAATTCTGGGGTGACACGGTAGAAATCGATGAAGGCGCCAGCTTGACCTGGATGCGCCAGCCGCACTATTATATGGGGCTGTATCCATACACCTACTCTGCAGGATTAACCGTTTCAACAGCTGTCGCTCAAATGATTCAGGAAGAAGGCCAGCCAGTCGTTGACAGATGGCTTGACGTCCTCCGCGCCGGCGGGACTATGAAACCACTGGAACTCATCAAACATGCAGGCTTAGACATGTCAAAACCTGAGCCAATTCGCAAAGCGGTGGCATACGTAGGTTCCCTCATTGATGAACTAGAAAGATCATATCAATAAAGAACCTGGTGTCAGGCACCACAAAAAGACAATTTAGGCCATTTGTCCACCCCAGGTGGACAAATGGCCTTTTTGGTTTTCTTCCTTATGTTAATTATTTGTTAGACACCTTTATAAGCCTGGCGGTAGATGGCTGCAAGCTCTGTTATGAGCGGAAGTTTTGGATTAGCTGTCGTGCATTGGTCTTCGAAGGCACGATCTGCCAAGTAATCCACTCTGCTTTCGAATTCCGCTTGATCGATTCCGGCAGCTTCAATGCTCATTGGAATATCTAGTTCTCTTGCCAAATCAATGATGGCCTGAACGAGGCTATTAACGCCTTCTTCTGTCGTGCTTGCAGGTAGTCCTAGCAATCTTGCAATTTCAGCATAACGCTTATCGGCGATGAAATGTCTATATTTAGGGAATGCCGTAAACTTCTCAGGCTTCTTCGCATTGTAGCGAATGACATGCGGTAGTAAAATGGTATTGGCACGGCCATGGGCAATATGGAATTCAGCGCCCAGCTTGTGCGCCAAGCTATGGTTAATGCCAAGAAACGCATTTGCAAATGCCATTCCGGCAATTGTGGAAGCATTATGCATTTTTTCGCGAGCTTCTTCGTCACCGCCATTTTTGTAGGCTCTAGGCAGATATTCGAATACCAATTGAATGGCTTTCATAGCCAAACCGTCTGTATAGTCATTGGCCATACAGGAAACATAGGCTTCAATAGCATGTGTCAATACATCCATACCGGTATCCGCCGTTACATGTTTTGGCACTGTCATGACAAACTGCGGGTCAATAATCGCCACATCTGGAGTCAATTCATAGTCGGCTAGCGGATACTTCACGTTCGCTTCCTTATCAGTAATAACCGAGAAGGATGTTACTTCTGACCCAGTACCAGATGTTGTTGGAATCGCGACGAATTGTGCTTTTGAGCCCAAATGCGGGTATTTCACAATTCGCTTACGGATATCCATGAATTTCTGTTTTAATCCAAAGAAATCAGCATCCGGGTGTTCAAAGAATAACCACATTCCTTTGGCTGCATCCATTGCCGAACCGCCGCCAAGCGCGATAATGACATCCGGCTGGAATTTCGCCATCATTTCAGCACCCTTCATGACTGTTTCAATGGATGGGTCTGGTTCTACCTCAGAGAAAATTTCACAATGTACATAGTCAGGCCGTTTCCGTAAATAATATAGCACCTTGTCCACATAACCTAGTTTCACCATTCCAGGGTCTGTCACGATGAATGCCTTCGAGATATTTGGCATTTTAGCCAGATACTGAGTAGAGTTCTTTTCAAAATAAATTTTTGGCGGAACTTTAAACCATTGCATGTTCACGTTTCGTTTCGCAACCTTTTTGATATTAATTAAGTGAATCGCCCCCACGTTGGTGGAAACAGAGTTGCCGCCATACGTACCGCAGCCAAGGGTCAAAGACGGGATATAAGCATTATAGATATCACCAATTGCCCCTTGGGAAGACGGCGCATTGACTATAATTCGGCCTGCTTTCATCCTTAAACCGAACTGACGAATGGCCTTATCATTGGTCGTGTGAATGACCGCTGAGTGGCCAAGTCCGCCGAATTCCAGCATTTCTTCTGACCGCTTCAACCCTTCTTCCATGCCGCTTACCTTATAGCAAGCCAATACCGGGCTTAGTTTTTCTCTTGACAGCGGGTAGTCAGGTCCGACGCCTTGCAATTCTGCCACCAAGATTTTCGTGCCCTCCGGAACTTCCACGCCGGCCATCTGTGCAATCTTATAAGCCGGCATTCCGACGATATCCGCATTGACTGCACAAGTATTTTCATTGATTACTAGTTTTTCAACCTTTTTCTTCTCTGTTTTATTTAAGAAATAACATTTATTGGCGATCATTTCTGTTTTGACTTCATCATAAATATCCTGGTCTATGATGACAGCCTGCTCGGAAGCGCAAATCATTCCGTTATCGAATGTTTTTGATAAAATTAAATCATTCACTGCTTGCTTCGGGTTTGCCGTTTTTTCAATATAGCACGGCACATTGCCTGGTCCTACTCCAAGTGCCGGTTTTCCTGAACTATACGCCGATTTCACCATACCTGAACCGCCTGTTGCAAGAATAAGAGCAATCTTTGGATGGTTCATTAGCGTTTGGGTTGCTTGGACGGAAGGTGTCTCAATCCATTGAATGCAGTTTTCCGGTGCCCCTGCTTTGATGGCCGCATCTCTTAATACCCTTGCCGCTTCACTGCTTGACTTTTGTGCAGTCGGATGGAACGCAAACACAATTGGGTTGCACGTTTTTATCGAAATCAAAGATTTAAACATCGTCGTTGACGTTGGGTTTGTGACCGGAGTCACCCCCGCGATGACTCCAACCGGCTCGGCAATTTCCATTATGCCTTCCATTTCATTTTCGCTTATCACGCCAACCGTTTTGTTGTATTTAATATTATGATAGACATATTCGGTAGCGAACATGTTCTTGATAATTTTGTCCTCGTAGACGCCGCGCTTTGTTTCCTCAACAGCCAGCTTTGCCAGTGGCATGTGCTGGTCAAGTCCGGCTAGCGCCATTTGCTTCACGATTTCATCAATTTGGGTTTGATCTAAGCGGCGGAATTCTTCCAGTGCTTTTAATCCGTTATCTACTAATTGATCAATCATTTCAGTGACACTCTGTACTTTTGCTTCAACTGTAGTCATTGCAATCACTCCTTGGCTCTATTAAATAAATATGTGAAATTATTCACAAATAGGGTTGCGCGGAATCTTGTCAAAAGAAATATCAGTCAATACCTTCGAGCTTCTTTTCACGATAATGACAAAGTTAACTGTCCAAATATAAGCGGGAATTGTATCATCATCCTTGAACATCATTGCCTCAAATTCGTCACCGATCAGGTCTTCAAAAACATCTTGAGTGTAAACTTCTGCATCTGTCGAAAAGTCCTTCCATTCACAAACCATCATTTTTTATCACTCCTTGTTCCTTTATGAGTTAAATGTAACATAAGATCACCCACTTAAGTTTGTGAAATATTGAACAAACTTTGAATTAAATCGATTGAAAACGCTTTAAATCAATGTTTCTAAATGAAGCGTTTCCATTTCCATTTAATAATTATGCAAAAAAGACTGTGACAAACGAATCACAGTCTTTTGTTTGTTAAAAGAAGTTCCAAAATGCTTTCTATTGCAGCTTGCGAATCCTATTTTGCAATCCATAAGTGAATGGTTTCGGCTGGGCCTTGATATAGGCAACGAGCACATCTAAATCTACAGGTCCTACTTCCTTGTTTTGGGCTTTGGTGAATTCAGTGAAGCCGTCACCTCCGCCTGCTAAAAAGATATTTGCCGCAACAGTATACGATTTATTTGGGTCAATCGGTGAGCCGTCTGCCAGCGTAATGTCCACTACCTTTTGTCCGGATGGCTTGTTTGAATCCCAAGTGTAGCTCAGACCGGAAATTTGCAGCATGGTAGTTTTTGCTCCCCATTGCTGGTTTAACAGATTACGGATTTGCTGGCCCGTCATGGTCATTCTTATCATATCATTGTTAAATGGCTGAACGGTATAAACTTCACCCCAAGTTATATCTCCGGAATCAATGTCGGCACGGATGCCGCCGGGATTCATGAAAGCAAAATCAGTCTTTAATGCGATCCTTTGTGAATCGGCAATAAAGTCGCCTAGCACGGATTCGCCGTTTTCATTCTGCTTTGAGGTTAAGGCAGTCGTTGTAGAGCCGACAACCTCATTTACAATTGGTTCGATTTTTGCCTCGTACCCCTCAATCATTTGCCTGATTTCAGGATCAGGTTGGATTCCCTCCTGGAACGTGGTGACAATTTCTGCCCGTTTCGTCACAATATCCTTTGTTTTAGGGTCAATTTCAAGATCGACATCAGAAAAAGCGGTGCCATATGAGTACGACTGAACCACCAATTTATTGTCAACCGTCGCGTTCATATAGGCATGATTGTGGCCGCCGAAAATAACATCGACTTCATCGTCGACACGATTGGCGATGTCCACAAGCTCTCCTGTCGGGTTTTCGCCGTTCGGTCCGGAGCTGCCCGGATTATGAGCTAGTACTACGATCGCCCTTACACCCTGTTTCTTCAATTCCGCGACACTTCGATTAATCGCTTCCACTTCATCGGTGAATTCCAAACCAGCCACGCCGCTTGGAACCACAATAGTGGGTGTTTCTTTTGTTACGACGCCGATAAAACCAATCGGCATTCCATTCACTCTGATTACTTGATGGGGTGGCAAGATCGTCTTGCCTGTTTCCTTATTCACGACATTTGCTACAACCCAAGGGAATTTGGAGCCAGCAAAATTTCCTGTTTTCGGGTGAGCACCTCCATGAATCAAGCGGAGCAGCTCATTCACTCCTTCATCAAACTCATGATTCCCTACGGTACCAATGTCAAAGCCCATTCTGTTCAAAAATTCGATGGTCGGTTCATCCTGCAGCAAAGCTGAAACCGGCGGGCTTGCTCCGATCATGTCCCCTGCCTGGACGAGAAGTGTATTCTTATTTTCTGCAGCCCGTTGCTTTAAATAGGCTGCTAGATAGTCGGCACGGCCCGCAGGCTTACCGCCTACGTTTCGGGTTACATTTAATTGACCATGCAAGTCGTTAATTCCCAAAAGCTGAATTTGAATATAACGCTGACTTGGCGCAGGAGGCTTGACCTTTTTCTGTTTTGTTTCTGGACGATTCGAAATATGGCCATGGTATTCCTCCGATAATCCCTGGTCATCTGTCGGATTTTGCCGGACCACTTCAACATTTGGTTTAGCCGAGACATCTGTATCATGATGATCTTCCAAAGCTTGGGCAGAAACATATGTATTCCCTGACCACCCCAATAAACAACAAATGATCAAAGAAATCACGCTTTTATTCATCAATTTCCCTCCTAGATTTTACTAACAAACCAAAGCTATTTTGTGCTTTGACTGGGAGGAATATACATATTTAAAACCAGGTAAAAAAGCAAAAGCATCGGAACTCCGATGCTTGAATTTTAATTCCTTCGTTTGGATTTTGACGCGGCGTGCCCCAAACAGGCACCACCAATAGCACAGGCAATCATCATGACCACTCCGGAAAAAATTCCAGGAAGAGCGGCGCGGAACCACTCCAACATGCTAAAGGCGATCCACCAGCTAAGTCCAAACCCAACTGTCCCCCAGACCATAAAGTCTTTAATATTACGAAAAACAATTCCAATTAGCAGTCCGACGGTAAGGCCCAAGAATAATCCAATAAATAGGTACTTTAACGGAAGCTCAAAGAACGTCAGAAACACAAAAATCGGAACGGCGAAACCAATGAAAAATCCGATTCCACCAAAAATCCCTGCCATCACTGTTAGCTTAATATTACGGGCAGGGATTGTCAGGAAAGCGCTTCCTAAAAACCCTGACAAAAGAAACGCCTGGACCATGTAATCTCCCGCAATGCCTGCTATCAATCCACCCAAACCAAACCCAATTGCCCCATAAAGTTTATAGGACATCCTGCCTTCCCCCTTGATTCCATCCGAAAAAGCCCTGGCTAATTTCGCTTTGGAATAATTAATACGGGTACCCGGGATTCATGAAGGACTCCATTTGAAACACTCCCTAGTACAGTACCTTTAATTAATCCTATGCCGCGTGACCCAATAACGATATATTGAGAGGATAATTCTTTTGCAAGTTTGCAAATTTGCTGCGTAGGATCGCCAATCCTTAGAATCAGTTCATAATCCACCTTCTGTGCTTGCATAAAGTCAGCTGCCAGTTTTGTCGCTTCCTCAAACATCTCCCTTTGATATTCTTTAATCAATTCATCATTAATAAACATTTTAGTGTGAAAGAAGTTGTAGGAAGGCTGCACATTGACCAAGAAAAGCTTACTTTGATATGCCTCTGCCAATCGAACGGCCTCCTTTAAGGCCTCAAGAGAATGATTCGAACCATCAATACCGACTACAATTCGATTCTTCATGTTATTCCCTCCAATAAAGTAGTAGAAATGACAAAAGACCTTTTGACTGTGTTCAAAAGATCTGACGAGAAACAAATGGTGTCAACAGGACGGCTCCACATCCACAAAGATAACCACTTACTATTAACTTCTAGTTTGAAAGGGCCACCCCTTCACCTTTATTGTATGAAAATTTTACCAACAAATCAATGTGAATGTTTGAACAATTTATGACTTTACCCCGTGGAAACGGCTTTACGACCAGCAATATGGTTTAATGAAATTAGATAGATTTTCCATTTCAAAATTATTTGGAAGGGTGAAGTTTCATGTGGCATGCCAAAAGTAATGCTGAGGTAATGAAAGAATTAGATACAGATGCTTCAACTGGACTTTCCCAAAAACAAGCCGAATCACGCTTGCAGCGTTTTGGGCCTAATGAATTTAGTGAACACAAAAAACCATCCATTTTCGTACTATTTTTTGAACAGATTAACAGCCCTCTCATTTACATCCTCATTGTTGCTGCGGTTATTTCCATCTTTGTTGGCGAGTACAGTGATGCTGCTATTATTATACTTGTTATTCTCCTCAATTCGGTTATCGGTGTGATCCAAGAAGCAAAAGCGGAGAGAGCGCTAGAGGAATTGAAAAAAATGACCACTCCAAAAGCGGTTATCAAACGGGACGGGAATATCAGTGAAATCCCGTCAGAATTGCTTGTGCCCGGTGATGTTGTCATGATTGATGCAGGACGGTTTATCCCAGCTGATTTACGTTTGATTGAAACAGCCAATTTAAAAATGGAAGAATCGTCTCTCACAGGTGAATCTGTCCCCGTCGATAAACAGGCTGACTGGCTTGCCGTGGGCGAGATTCCCATCGCCGATCAGCGCAATATGGCGTTTATGTCGACGCTGTCAACATATGGCCGTGGCATCGGGGTCGTGGTCAACACCGGGATGAATACGGAAATCGGCAAGATTGCCGACATGTTGGGCAGCCAAAAACGTGAAATGACTCCTTTGCAGGTAAAACTAGCAGAGCTAGGAAAAATCCTTGGGATTGGTGCCGTCCTTATATCCGCTGTTATCTTTTTAATCGGCTTTTTTCAAGGCAGAGAAGCCTTGGATATGTTCCTGATAGCGGTAAGCCTTGCTGTAGCCGCGATTCCGGAAGGACTCCCTGCGATTGTGACGATTGTCCTCGCCCTTGGTGTTCAACGGATGATCAAACGGCGGGCTGTTGTCAGGAAGCTCCCCGCTGTTGAGACCTTGGGAGCAGTCAGCGTGATTTGTTCTGATAAGACCGGAACACTGACACAAAATAAAATGACGGTCACAAAGGTGTTTACCAATGGCAAATATGTCCCGCTTACTGCCTTGAAAATCGAGAATCAATCCGAAAAACGGTTTGTTGAAGCAATGGTACTATGTAATGATGCAATTGTAACTGACACTGAACAAACAGGTGACCCGACAGAAATCGCCCTGGTTGTTGCCGCCAAAAAACTTGGATTCGATAAGCAGCACCTAGAGAAAGACTTTGATCGTGTATTTGAAGTTCCGTTTGATTCCGAGCGAAAAATGATGACAACCGTGCATCAACGGGATGGCCGCTATTTCGCTATGGTAAAAGGGGCAATAGAAAGCATCTTGCCGCTAACCACCCAAATTTTAGACTATGGTGAAATCATTCCCATAACGGATCGCCAATGCGACATGGTAAAAGAACAGGCGAATCGAATGTCTGATGAAGCCCTTAGGGTATTGGTCATTGCTTATAAAGAAGTGAATTCAACAGAGGAGTTTACACAGGAGCAGCTTGAAAGCGGCCTCACTTTATTGGGACTTACTGGTATGATTGACCCTCCAAGAGACGAAGTTAAAGCCTCCATTACACAATGTAAAGATGCCGGCATCTCGACTATTATGATTACCGGTGACCATCAAAAAACGGCCTTCGCCATTGCCAAGGAACTTGGAATTGCCACGGACGAGAAGGAAACGATCGCGGGCTCGGAGCTTGATTCGCAATCAGAAAGTGAACTGAACGAAAAAGTGAGGAGAATTCGTGTGTTTGCCCGGGTCTCTCCTGAGCATAAAGTGAAAATTGTAAAGGCACTAAAAGCAAATGGAGAAATTGCTTCCATGACCGGTGATGGTGTCAATGATGCACCTTCACTTCAGGCTGCCGATGTCGGTGTCGCAATGGGCTTAAGCGGCACCGATGTTGCCAAAGGGGCTGCCGATATCGTGCTGACCGATGATAATTTCTCCACAATTGTGGCTGCAGTCGAGGAAGGTAGGAATATTTATCAAAATATCAAAAAATCGATTCTCTTTCTACTATCCTGCAATCTGGGGGAAATTTTCACGCTATTCTTTGCGATATTACTGGGCTGGCCAGCTCCCTTGACTGCGATTCATATTTTATGGATCAATTTAATTACCGACACCCTTCCCTCCATCTCGCTCGGTCTTGATCCGGATGACCCTGATGTGATGAAGGAAAAACCGCGATCTATTAAAGAAAGCATTTTTGCTCACGGCAGCGGAACCTTTACACTGGTGAATGGCTTGATTATTGGGGTGATTACTCTGTTTGCCTTTATCGCCGGGTTGTCGCTATACACCGGGTCTGGCTCCATTTTTTCAATCGACTTTGGCCACATTCCGGCCGATGCCCTTATCCATGCTCAGACAATGGCGTTTATTACTCTGAGTGTCTCGCAACTATTTCACTCGCTTAACCTTAGGAATAATCATAAATCCATTTTTCAAATTGGGTTTATGACCAATAAATATTTGCTGGGGTCGATTCTGCTGGGCATCACAATCCAGGCTGTTTTGGTCAACACACTAGTTTTTAACAGGATATTTGAAATTAGAGTATTAACAGTTAAAGATTGGCTTCTGGTGCTTGCCCTTTCGATATTGCCGGTTATGTTCAACGAACTATGGAAAGCAGGAAAGAGAATATTCCAAACGCCGGCCGATACACACCACAAAAAGACCAGCCATTTCTAATTGAAAAAGGCCAACTCCCAAGTGGTTGGCCTTCCTCTATCCTACTTTCGCTTCTTACCGCTAAATCCGCCTTTGTCCCAAAAATCTTTCTCAGAGCAGGCAATACAGCAAAAACCTGCTGCAATGCAACGTTCTTGGTCAATCGATTCACAGGCGTTAAACGCGGTCGGCCCTTTACATCCCAATTTAAATAAACAGTATCCTTTTTGTGCGCCCTCATCATCATAAGACAATGCAAATAATTTTTGGTCAAAGTATGCCTTCCGATGGCAGTTCATATGGACCGTTGTTTTATAAAATTCCTTAGGCCGCATTTTTTTATCAAGCTCAGGCAGTTCCCCATGGAAATGAACATGCAGCAACGTTCCAATCATGACTTCCGGAATCGGAGGACAGCCTGGGACCAGGGCGACAGGGATCTCCTCTGGTATAACGGCTCTTATATCAGCGGCTTGGGTTGGATTTACCCCTGCAGCCGGCAATCCTCCCCATGCCGAACAACTTCCAAAAGCAATAACAGCCTTTGCATGTCTAGCTGCTTGAATGATTTCCTCCCGTACCGACTTCCCGGCAATCATTAGGTATTCATCACTGCCAGGGATCCCGCCCTCCACCGCCAATACATATTGGCCCTCATATTTTTCAAAAATGGATTCCTTATGCTCCTCAAGCTGATATCCGCTTGCCGCTGACAATAATTCACTGTACTCCAGAGAAATGAAATGTAGCAAGGTATCTAACGACGATGGTTCGAAGGAACGAAGGAAAGCCTCCTTACAGCCTGTACAATCCAAAGCGCTGATCCAAATGACCGGCAGGCGCTGGTCAGTTTGCTCAAGCTGCTCCTCTGTCACGTTTATTGCCTCTAACCAGTTATATTGCGGCATCGTATCTACCCCTCACTTTAAAAATTGACTTCTATACTATCATTAGTATAGAGTTTTCCTAAAACTGGCGTCTATTTTTTGTGAAATAATTCACAAATTATTCTTTGTTACAATATCACCTTGAAAATGGTAAATTCAAGGCAATATTATTTTTATTAATCTATTAAAAATAGCCCGGCCCAGCTCCATCCAAATCCAGCTGTAGACATACGAAAACAACAGGATTCCCCCTGCTGTCCATAAAGAAAATGAACCAGCAACCCCTGGACCGAGGATGGGAAATTTGATAATGAACAATAAACTGCTAATTCCTAAAGTTAAAACTAACGAGCCAACCGCTGATACGGCCCACCTCGTTCCGAAAAAACGGAAAGCAATACCCATGCCCAAGCCCAATAGCCCGGTTGTGAACGGAAAAATCATTAGCTCACTAGGCTGCAGAATAAGAAGCAAGAGGTTAGTTAGGAGAAATGCCATCCCTCCTAATGGAAGGGATAACATACTGTAAAACAGGATTGGTGCAGTTGCCAGTGGACTAATGAAATAACCAACGCCAGGTAGGAAACCACCGGCCGACTGAAAAACGGCTGCAAGGCTGGCGAAAATTGCCCCAATGACAAGCCGTTTTGTCCTCGAGATCCTTCTGAACTCAGCTTGAGTAGTCTTGATTGAAGGTTTCAAAGAAAACACCGCCTTTTTGGCACACAAAATAAATAAAGGAGACACGATCTGTGTCCCCTTCCATTTATATTCACTAGTTAGCTCTCACATGCGTAGTTGTCTTTATCCCGGTCCATTTTTGCCTGGTATGCCGGGTGCGTCGATGGAACTCCATTTGGATAAACCTTTCTTAGCTCGGTACAGTTTTGGAAAACTTCTTTAGTCGAACCGCTATTCGTCGAGGTTCCCCCAGAACTGCCTGTTGTGCCTTACACTTTTTACCATGTTAAATAAAACCCCCCAATCCTGGAATTGGGAGGTTACCTTTTTCTATTTACGTTTTTTATTGGAGGTTTTCGTCAATCTTCCCAAAATAAAGGCCCCTGCAGCCACACCAATGATTGTGTTTGTCTTCTTGTTAAATACCTGCTTGGCAACGAGATTTAAATTTTGTGGCCGTTCCGCCAAACGGCGCATGAAGTAGCCATACCAGTCGTTGCCAAATGGAACGTACGTGCAGAAATTATAGCCTTCTTTCGCAAGCTGTAATTGCAACTCTTTCCTGAAACCATAGAGCATTTGAAACTCGAATTTATCATTAGGGATATTGTTTTTCTTTACAAATTGCTTCACATGGTTAATGATTCGATGGTCATGGGTCGCAATCGATGTGAACTTGCCATGTAACAGATGCCATTCTATCAACTTAATATAGTTGGCATCAATGTCCTGCTTATCCTGATAGGCAATTTCGGCAGGTTCTTTATAAGCCCCCTTTACAAGGCGAATGCGTAAATTTTGATATCTTTCAAGATAGTCCATCGCTTTATGGAAATAGGCTTGAATCACTGTACCGACATTATCAAATTCGACTGAAAGGTCATCCATCAGGTCAAACGTAGGCTGAAGATGTTTAAAATCCTCCATGTCGATGTTGACAAACATATTATACTGATTTGCTTGGGCCACGATTTCTCTTACATTGTTTAAGCAGAAAGTATAATCGATATCAAGTCCGAGTTGGGTTGGCTTTAATGAGATATGTGCATCAGCCTGGTTCTCTTGGATCGCATCGATTACCTTAAGAATTTGTTCCTTTGCAGCTGTTGCTTCTTCTTCCTTAAAAACGAATTCACCAAGGTTGTCAACCGTGCAGGAAATCCCCTGAGCGTTTAGGTCCTTAATGCTTTTAATCGCTTCTTCGATATTTGTACCTGCCACAACACTTTGTGCTCCTAATTTTAAACCGTACTTTTTAGCCGTGCTGTTGAGAAACTGATTTTGTGACAATCCCATAAAAATATCTTTCAACATCTTGATTGCTCCTTACCATACTGATGTTTTAATATTAATACCATCATTATAGCATACGCTTTCATTAATGCTTATTTTGTGAATTTTCTCATTTTGTAGCTAATTTTTTAAAAAAAAGACCATCCTTTCGAATGGTCCGTTTAAGTTGAAACAGGTTGTATTCCATTTAATAAAAGGTTCCCGAATTCCTCCATTGGCGATGGCTTGGCAAACAGGAAGCCTTGCACCTGATGACATTTATGCTCTCGCAAGAATAGTAATTCCTCTATCGTTTCCACACCTTCAGCAATCACATCCGTTTTTAACAGATGGGCAAGCTGAATCATCGCCGCGGTGATCCCGGCATTATCCGATTGACAGGAGATATCGTGAATAAATGAACGGTCAATTTTGATCCCGTCCAGTTTAAAGGATTTTAAATACGAAAAAGAAGAGTAGCCTGTCCCAAAGTCATCAATATAAATCTTGATTCCCAATTTCTTAAGCTCATTGATGGTTTGAATGACATCGGTCTCATTCCGCATCAATGAATTTTCGGTAATTTCAAATTCCAATAGGCAACCGTCTAACCGATATTCTTCAAGTAGGACTCGGACGCTCTCCGCAAAATCTTTTTGAAAAAACCTCTGTGGGCTAATGTTAATGCTGATTGGCACTAATGGAACGCCATCATTCCGCCATTGCACCAATTGTTCACATACCTTCCGTTTCATCCATTTCCCGATTGGAATAATCAGGCCGGTTTCTTCGGCAATGGGGATGAACTCGGCCGGTGGGATCAGCCCAAACTCCGGATGATTCCAGCGAATCAGCGCCTCGGCGCTAATAATTTCGTTCGTGCTAGTATCAACCCGTGGCTGTAAGTGGACAAAAAATTCATCATTTAATAATGCCTTTCGCAAATCCCTTTCCAGGAAAAACGACTGAAAGCTCTCTGAATCCATAATCGATGAATAAATTTGACAATTGTTTCTCCCTTGATCTTTCGCTTTATAGAGAGCAATATCCGCGTGCTTCATTAAATCTACAACCGTAAGTCCATTATCAGGGAAAAGGCTGATCCCAATGCTTGCTGTCACATATAGCTCATATTCCTTAATAAAGAAAGGCACTGTTAAACAGTCCAATAATTCCTCGGCACACGAAAGTGCCTCTTCATGATTTTCAATGACCGGACAAAGAACCATAAATTCATCGCCACCCATGCGGGCAATACACTTTTCTTTGCCGATTTGCCCCTTTAATCGAGACGCAAGCTGTTCCAATAGGCGGTCACCTATTAAATGGCCTAATGTATCGTTGATGTTTTTAAAACGATCCAAATCTATATACATCACAGCAAGCTTTTGATTTTTCGCTTTTGCGAGCTGTATTGCTTCCGTTAGCTTTTCTTCAAACCCCCTGCGATTGAGCAACTTTGTTAATTCATCATGACGGGCAAAGTAGGCATTTAATTCTTGAACTCGTCTTTTTTCAGAAATGTCCTTCCCTAGCATGTAAATCCCATTGATTTGATGATCCATAATAATGGGAAGGAAGGTTAGGTTTAAGAATATTTTTCGACCGTTTTGATGATAAACGACAGTTTCAAAATTTTGCGGTTCACCTTTAAGTGCTTTTTTGAAGAATCCTGACGTCATTCCTCGGTATTCCTGCGAGATGAGATTCACTAAATCCATTTCTTGCAGGGTTTCGCTTGAATAACCGATGATTTTTTCGACCGCAGGATTCATATTAATGACATTGCCCATTGTATCAAAAGTGAAAACTGCTTCATGGCTATGTTCAAACAATGATTGATACAGCAATTCGTTCTCCTGAAGCTGTTTTTGGGTACTGATTAATTCTGTCATAACAGCCTTTTTTAAAGAAGCCTCCATGTGCTTTTGTTTGGTAATGTCAACACGAATGGAAATATAACGCTGTGGTTTGCGGTTTTCATCTAAGATTGGAACAATGGTAGTATGTACCCAATAATAGCTGCCATCCTTTGCTTTATTTTGAATCTCGCCCTTCCAAACCTTACCTGAAGTAATAGTAAACCATAAATTCCGGAAAAAATCTTTGGAATGAAAGCCTGAATTAATAATTCGATGGTCCTGGCCTATCAATTCTTCTTTACTATATTTAGAGATATCGCAAAATTTCTTATTTACAACTTGAATAATACCATTATCGTCCGTGATTGCGATAATCGCCGATTCATCCAAAGCGTATTTTAAATCTGATAATTCCTTACTCAAAGAGACTAACTCATGGTTACGATCAATTTGAACTATACTCATTTCGGGGCTCTCCTTAATAGACTTGTCCCAAATGTACAAAATCTGTGCCTCACAAGATAGTAGTTACAAGGGGCTATCCGAGTGTACTAAAACATTATACAACTTCATTCTACCAAAATCGACAAAAAACTTATGCATTAGAAGACCTCGAAAATGAGAACTTCACAGAAGATTCATATATTTACAAAAGACACTTCGTAACTGGCAAAAAACCATTTTATTAAAGAAAAACAAGGGCCTCTGTGCGAAGCCCTTGTTGCAATATGATTATTTATTCGCGCCTTGTTCCACTTTCAGGTTTTGTTTATCCCACATTCTAAAGAATGGGTAATAGATTGCAAAAGCCACAAGCAGATTGATGACCTGCATCAATGCTCCCCTAAAGTTACCGCCAGTAGCCAAATACCCTCCGATAATCGGCGGTGTCGTCCACGGAACGGCAATACCGGCAGTCTTTGGAGCAAAGCCAGTACTCATGCCAATATAAGTGGTAATCACCAATGCCAGAGGAGTCAATACAAATGGAATGATGAGCAGTGGGTTCATGACGATTGGTGCGCCAAAGGTAATCGGCTCATTAATATTAAATATCCCCGGGCCTATAGCCAACCGGCCCAATTGTTTGGATTGCTGGCTCTTCGCCATAAACAACATCATAAACGCGAAGGAAATTGTTGCGCCTGAACCGCCTAAATAAATAAAGATGTCAAAGAATTGCTGGGTAACAACATTGGGAAGTTCTTGGCCAGCCTGCAGTGCCAGCCGGTTTGCATCGGTTTGCGCCAGCCAAATCGGCCCCATTACACCTCCGACAATACTTGCACCGTGAAGCCCTGTTGACCACAGCAATTGAACTAAGAATACGGCAATTAATGCGCCAATCAATGAACCACCCAAGGCGCTTAGCGGCTCCTGTAATAGTTTCCCGACTACATTATGCAGACTTTCAAAAGAGGTGTTCTCTATCAATAAACGAAGGATCCAAACGATGAATATAACAACAAAGGCAGGAAATAACGCAACGAATGATTTGCTGACACTTGGAGGAACGCCATCAGGCATCTTTATAATGATATTTTTTTGAATAATATATCGATAAATTTCGGTGGATAAAACGGCAATAATCATTGCGACAAACAGACCTTTACTACCTAGGTAGGCCATGGAAATAACGCCGCCAACCTGAACTGCTTCCGTTGCACCTTCAGGAGTAAACATTGTGAAATAAGGTGTTGCTAAAATGAAGGCAGCAACGGAGATCGCCCCGGCATTGAGGGCATCTACCTTGTATTGTTCGGCCAAGCGATAAGCAATGCCGAACCCGGCAATTAATGCCATGATATCAAAGGAAGCGCTTACGGGATAAAGGAGTTTGGTCATCCATGCATCACCAAAGGTTTTGGCCATAAATTCCGGATAGCCATCAATAGGTATAAAGCCTAAAATTAAGAAAATAGAACCGATGATGATGAGTGGCATGGTTAAAATAATTCCATCCCTTAACGCCTGCAAGTGACGCTGACCGGCAATCTTTCCAGCAATCGGCATTACCTTCTCTTCCAGCATTTGGTTAAATTTGCTCATTTTCATTCACCCCAATGTGAATTTTCGAATCTATTAAATTCTGGCAAATTAGACAACCTCAGCAGTAAAGTATAACAATATGTCTCCACAAGCCATTCTCAAAAGGCTACTTTTCCCGACAATTCCTATAATTGACTTCGAAATCCCTCCTTAGCCCCCCTTTCTTTTGTCCTCCTTTCCTTAGTATATATTCAATATTTGGCATCTTAGTACAATCGTCAGAAATTTAACTTTAGGCCTTTGTTACTACATAAAAAAGCAGCCTATGAACGAGGCGGCTTTCTCAGGAATGGGAGAAATAATATGAAAAATGTAACGAGCGTTATCATTTCCAATGGAACAATATAATATGGCCATGGACCGAGATAATCCAACATAGAAGGGTTCACTGGTTTTTCCGAAATATACATATAATTTCCTTCTACAAAGTAGTTCAATAAAAACACAAATCCGGTGTAAAGATTGAGGTATAAAAATGCTCTCCACAAACTTTTTATCGTCGGCTTGTAATGCTCTACAAAAACCATATAAAGATTCGCAACAACAATCCCGCCATGAGATATAAAAAAGTGGACATAGCGAAAATGCGGAAAAGTATAGGCGCTTATATCAGGAGTAATCATTGCCTGCAGTGCACTTCCTACTCCGGCAAAATAGGTAAATTCAAAAAGTCGATAGCTCTTTGTTAATAGCAATACAGCAGATAGAATAATTGAAATGCTGCTTAAATGAAACGGCAGTGAGTACTGAAAGGTCCATGCTCCAATATGCCACAGCCAAATGTGCAGGCTTATTTCTGAAATAATAAGGATAAACGCCAGGGTGAATCTGGTTATTTGATTCATCTTCTGTCTTTTTAATGATGTTCGAAAAACGAAAATTAAAAACAACACTAAAAGTAATACGGTTAATGTTAGTAAATGCGTAACCGAAAATAGAATAAACGAATCCGTGCCGTCTGCTTGAAAATATTTGTTCATACTTCACCATGAGTTTTTTACTCATTATTCGTGTCCTATATTAAAATTATTCTTTGACTACTATTGGATATTAAACAATCTGATTCTTTAGTTTCCCGATTCCGGTAATCTCCATTTCTACTGTATCACCCGGCTCCAGCCAACGGTGTACTTCCTGGCCAAGCTCCAACAGGCACCCCGTACCAACCGTGCCTGAACCAATGATGTCCCCAGGATAAAGTGTAACACCCGCAGAAGCTCTTTCGATCATTTGCCCAAAGCTGTAATATATATCCCTTGCATTGCCTTGGGACAGCAATGCCCCGTTTACCTTTGCGGTCATCGTCAAATGAAGACGGTGGCCCTCACGATACTTTTCCATTTCATCTTTGGTTACAATTACAGGGCCGATAGAAGTCGCAAAGTCCTTGCCTTTTGCCGGCCCCAAGCCGATTTTCATCTCTTTCTGCTGAAAATCACGAGCGGACCAATCGTTGAAAATCGTATAGCCGAAAATATAGTCCTCTGCTTCCTCAGCTTTAATGTTCTTGCCCTCTTTGCCAATAATGCATGCCAGCTCCAGCTCATAATCGAGGGCCACGCATCCCGCAGGCCGCTCGACTTTTTCTTCATTCCCCGATAACACCAAATGGTTGGAAAAATAAAACGCCGGAATCTCATACCATTCTTCCGGGACTTTCCTGCCAGTCCGTTTACGGGCATTCAATACATGCAGCTCAAATGCCATGAAATCCCGAACACTCGGCGGGTTCGGAAGCGGTGCAGTTAACGTTACCTCGCTTAACAAATACGTCGGTTCGGCTTCACTGGCTAATTTCTGCGCAATGGGCAGGCAGCTGGAGTGATATTTGATAAAATCTAGCATATTATCAGGTAGTTCTCCCTTACCGACAAACTCCATGTCATAAACATGCCCGCCATTCAGCCACCCGGCTTTTTTATTCCCGTTATGATCAATAAATGTAATCAATTTCATTATAGTCATCCCCTTCTAGGCTAACAGTAAACTCATTAAAAACAATCTTAGCAAAAGAAACTGGAAAAGTTTGTCGAATAAAGAAATTTCATATAAATCCTGTGCTTACATGAATTGAAAAAAATATGTTATTATTATAGTAGGAAAAATAATTTTTTCTCTTTTTTTTTAGAAAGGGTGTTTTAAATGGGGAGTCCGGTTGAAACCATTTATATTTTGGAAAATCCTGAGAAGGATATTATCAAGTTTGCCACAGCCACTCAGCTTCGCTATGACGATACCATCAAAGAAGTTTTTGGGGTTGCTTGTGTGAATGATTTGCCGATGATGATTCAGTTTAATAAGAGTTTTCAAGAAAGTCTCTGCAGGAAAAATGGGATTATTGAAAAAAATATTACTCTCCACCATATTTTCCGGATTGCTACAAAAGATGAGCTGCTATTACTAAGGGAACAGCTACAATCTGATCATGCAGATTCAATCCCATGTCCTTTTGATACTGTGATCCAGCTGCAAGATGGGATTTTTCAATGGGATGACAGTATTTCCTCATATGTTCATGTTAAAAACTGAGCAAAATGTTATACAAAAAAAGCCGGGAATATAGAATTCCAGGCTTTTTCACACTTTTAGTCATGAAATTGCGTTCCATCTTCTACTGCTTTAACAATACCCACGCGAATGACAAAATCGCCGAAGTGCTCACCGGCCTCACGTTCTTTTGCATAACGGCCAAGCAGCATGCTAAGCTCACTCAAAATCTCCGCTTCTCCGATATTTTCACGATACATTTTATTCAAACGGCTGCCGTCGAACGCCGCACCCAAATACAAATTATATCTTCCGACAGCTTTTCCGATCAAAGCAATTTCAGCAAGTGCCGGACGGGCACAGCCATTTGGACAGCCGGTCATGCGGATGGTAATCTCCTCGTCACGAAGTCCATGTTCATCTACAATTTCCTCAATTTTATCAATTAACCCTGGCAGATACCGTTCACTTTCGGCAAATGCCAATCCACAAGTCGGAAGAGCGACACAAGCCATGGAATTGCGACGAATGGCGGAATGATGCTTCCCATCAGTTAGACTGTATTGGTCCATCAACTCGTTCATCTTTTTCTTCTTCTGGCCCGATACATTGGCAATAACCAAATTTTGGTTTGGTGTTAATCGAAAATCACCTGTATGAATCTTCGCAATTTCCCTTAAACCCGTCTTCAATTGATAGCCATCGAAGTCTTTTACTCGGCCATTCTCGACAAACAGGGTAAAATGCCATTTGCCTCCAATCCCTTTCACCCAACCATAACGGTCGCCGTTGTGGTCGAAATGGTAAGGCTTTGCTTCGGCGAGGCCCCAGCCAAGGCGGTTTTCCAGCTCTGCTTTCACGGCATGGAGTCCAATTCGGTCCACTGTGTATTTAAACCGGGCATTTTTACGAACAGAACGATTGCCGTAATCCCGCTGGATTGAAATCGTCTTCTCTGCCACTTCGACCATTTGGTCAGGTGTACAGAAACCAATTATCTTTGCCACCTGCGGGTAGGTCGCTTTTTCGCCATGGGTGCTGCCCATTCCTCCACCAATGGCAACGTTAAATCCGATAAGCTTGCCGTCTTCAACAATGGCGATAAACCCAAGATCTTGTGAAAACACGTCAATATCATTGGATGGCGGGACCGCGATGCCAATTTTAAACTTCCGCGGCAAATAGGTTGGCCCGTATAATGGCTCGACTTCTTCCACCTCCGGCGTCCCGGCCACTTTTTCTTCATCCAACCAAATTTCATGATACGCCCGAGTGCGCGGAAGCAAATAATCACTTAATAGCTTCGCCCATTCATAAACCTCGCCATGAATTTCGGATTGATCAGGGTTCGGGTTGCACATCACGTTCCGGTTGACATCACCGCATGCCGCGAGCGTGGTCAATAACGTATGATGAACCTCCTGAATGGTTTCCTTCATGTTCCATTTTAAAATGCCATGGAACTGGAATGACTGCCGAGTCGTTAATTTAATCGTACCGTTTGCATTTTTATCGGCAAGCCTATCCAGAACAAGCCATTGTTCCGGCGTTACCAAACCGCCCGGAGCCCGGACACGGAGCATAAACTGATAGGCCGGCTCCAGCTTTTGCTTTTGCCGCTCATTGCGAAGGTCGCGGTCATCCTGCAAATAGCTGCCGTGGTGCTTCATCAGGCGGTTATCATCATCAGGAATCCCTGCACTTAGCCGGTCCTCCATGACTTCCTTCAGCGTACCGCGCAAATAGTCACTGTTTACTTTTATATCTTCTACATCGCTGGGCGGTCCGCCCGGCGATGTTAACACATGCTTCACCATGTTGATCGATCTCCCTTCCAATCCAACTTAATAAACATCGCGCTGGTACCGTTTTTGCTGCTGCATTTTGGCCAGGTATTCCTCAGCCTGGCTGCGGGTTAAACTGCCTTCTTTTTCAATAATCTCAAGCAGGGCTTGGTGGACATCATGGGCCATATGCTTCTCATCACCACAGATGTATAAGTATGCACCCTCCTCCAGCCATTGGAAAAGTTCTTGGCTATGCTGGCGCATCCGGTGCTGCACATAAACCTTTTCCTGCTGGTCCCGTGAAAATGCTACCTCCATTTTCGTAAGCACACCCTGCTTCAGCCATTTTTGCCATTCCACCTGATAAAGGAAATCGGTCACGAAATGCTGGTCACCAAAGAACATCCACGATTTGCCTGATGCACCTGTTTCCTCTCGTTCCTGCATAAACGAGCGGAACGGTGCAACGCCTGTACCTGGTCCAACCATAATGATTGGAGCATCCTGGTTTTCCGGCAATTTAAAGTTTTCATTGTGCTGGATAAAGACAGGAAGTGTGTCTCCCGCCTCGAGGCGCTCTGCGGCCAAAATCGAACACACGCCTTTTCGTTCGCGTCCGTGGGCATCATACCGCACCGCGCCAATCGTCAAATGCACTTCATCCGGATTAGCCGCCAAACTGCTGGCAATCGAATAAAGACGCGGCGGGATTTTTCTTAGCACAGAGACAAATTCCTGCGCATTTTGTCCCCATGGACCAAAATCGGTAACTAAATCAAGTAAATCTCTGCCCTCGATATAAGCTTTTAAGTCAACCGCATTACTCGCCAATTCCTTAAGTTCAACATTAGTGGACAATTGGGCGATTTTTTCTAAAAGCGGTTTTGATAAAACGGTAATTTCATAGTATGAGAGGAGCGCCTCTTTAAGTGGACGAACATCATCTTGTTTCACTGTTACAGGCTCTTCCCCGCTCCAAGTCAATTTTACCAATAACGCTTCAACCAGCGTCGAATCATTTTCTGGATAAATACCGAGGCTGTCCCCCGGCTGGAATACCAGGCCAGAACCCTCAAGCGATAATTCAATATGAAGGGTTTCTTTGTTTGAACCGCGCCCGTTTAGATTTATATTTTCAAGTACTTCGGCATGGAACGGATTGCTTCTGGAATAAACAGACTCTTCTGCCTGCACACTGAGAGCAGGGATGGCTGCACCAGTTCCGCCCTGTACCTCACTTAAGCCACCAAGGACACCATGCAGCCATTCTGCTGCCGGCTCGTCGAAATCCACATCGCAGTCAAACCGGGGATACAGTCTAGTCCCGCCAAGCTCTTCAAGTCGCTTATCGAAATCTTTCCCGGTCTGGCAGAAAAATTCGTACGAGCTGTCTCCGAGAGCCAGTACGGAAAATTGAACACCCTCAAGCTTTGGGGCCCGTTTGCTGTGTAGAAACTCATGAAAGGTCTTCGCACCGTCTGGTGGTTCTCCTTCACCATGGGTGCTGACAATAATAAGCAGATTTTGCACTTTTTTAAGATTATTCGGCTTGAAATCACTCATAGAGGAGACAGTAACTTGAAAGCCGCTGCCTTCAAGTGCTGCAGCTGTTTTTTTTGCAAGACCCTTTGAGTTACCGGTTTGTGACCCATAAAGAACCGTTACTTTCTTTGTCGCTTGCTGGGCATTTGAGCTTGTTACAGTCCCTGCTAAGGGAGCTTGTGCCAATGAATTTAGCGACGCTGCCAAATAGCCGCTTAACCAGACCTTTTGCGGCTCCGTTAATGTTGAAAGAAGACGATTAAGGAGTTCTGCCTGCTCCTCTGTAAACGGACTGTTCAATACCTGAAGTTGCAAAAATATCACCCCATTGTGTATATACACGATTCTTGTTCCTGATTCATATTTTTATAAAAAAATTGATTGCTATAATTATAAGGATAATTTCACTATTCCTATAAGTCAAGTGGGAATTAAACAAAAGATTCTGCCCATTCTTGTCGGTCAAACCGTTTATGAAAGATGAGCAATTTCTGGTGGCTTCTGTTGCATTGTCTTTCATCCAAATTGTGCAGGAATTCAACGTATGCATGATGAATAAGTAAAGAACTAGTCGTAGATGACAAGATGGATTGAAAGGATGATGACTGTGATAGATGGGAATCAATTAAAAATGATTCGGGTTCCAATCCCTACCCCCACCTTGCTGCCGCATTTTACAACAAACGGGTACATAATTGGCAACGAAAACGAGAGTATTTTGGTGGATGCCGGCTATGATCAGCCTGAGACACGAACAGAATTGGACGAAGCCTTAAAGAATAATGGCATAGCGGTCCCGCATGCAATAATCCTTACCCATTCCCATCCGGACCATGCTCCCGGCGTCCGGCAATTAATGGACTGGAACCCGGTTATCTATTGCCATCAAAACGAAAAGCAGGCCACATTGTCTGCTATTTCACCCGTTGACGAAGTATCTTTTTTAAACGATGGGGATGTGATGCATGTTGGCGGTGAAGAAATTCAAGTTATACATGCTCCGGGCCATACAGCCGGTCAATTAAACCTCTACATTCCTTCTATGGAAATTCTAGTGGCAGGAGATAATATCGTCGCGGAGGGAACTTCGTGGATTGGTCCCCCTGATGGAGATATGTCTGACTACCTTTCTACCTTGAATCGTTTAAAAGAATTGAAGATGAAGAAAATCGGCCCGGGACATGGCGGTTGGATTGAAAAACCCTATGAACATATTGAATTTGTAATTCAGCGGAGATTATTGCGTGAAAATCAAATCGTTTCGCTTATAAAACAACATCAGAAGTTAACGTCAGTCGATTTGACCAACATGATTTATCAGGAGCTTCCGCACCCAAGCGTTTATGAGGTGGCAAGAAGGACCACTGAAGCCCACCTAATCAAATTAATCAAGGAAGGTTCTGTTACTAAGCAGGATTCTATTTATCTCTTAAAAAAATAAAGAAATTGCCCGGGAGTACGTTTCCGGGCAATTTTTTAAAATACTGGCTTGTAGTCAGAAAGATTGAACTCTGGCATCATTAAAGGCTGTCCTTGTAAATAATTGATAATGGTCTTCAGTGTATGGATCGTCGGCGGTGCCAATGAAAACTTACCAGTTTCACCTGCTGCCAAGGCATCTTCCGGTGAAATCCACAATGAATCACTGATTTCATAGACATCTGATTTAGGGGATTGGCCTTCCGGCAGTTTAGCCAGAAAAAACCTTGTATCAAAGCGAATGGGACTCATTTTTGGGGTAATAATTTGTCCGATATAGGCTAATTTTTCGAAGTCAAAGTGGAGCCCTTCCTTTTTTAACATATGTAAAAAAGAAATTTCCCCATTAGTGAGCAGACGTCGGTACTCCATTACCTTTGCCTCATCTAATAGGACACTGGAACCGTCGGCATGTTGGCAAAGCAGTATGCCAACTTCCTCAAATAATTCTCTTGCAGCTGCGATGTAAAAGGCTTGCGAACATGCCTGATTCGGCTCCCCTGAAAAAACCTCACAATCTACCATCATTTCGTCACCCCGCTCAACCGCACCGCCGGGAAACACATAAAATCCGCCCATAAATTTCATTGAATCCGGTCGTTTTGTCATGTAAACCCTGTACTCCGGATCCATTAGCATGACGGTTGCTGCCGGTCTTGGAATAGCTGACATTGAAGTACCACCTTTTTTTAAAAATAATCATCCCATTTATAATATATTCAACCCTTAGCAATCTTTTCCCTTTAAATTCTCCGGGATTTCCCAAGACGATTTTTAGCGCATCAAAAAAGCACCTTGTTTCCAAAGTGCTTTCCCTTGTCAAATAGTTGGTGCATCCATTCCCATTTGACTCCAATCCTCTCTTGTAGGTCCGTAAATCCCCGGAACCCTTAACCCTGCCTGTCGCATGAGCACAGATATTTGTCCGCGATGATGAATGATATGCTTGTTCAGCATCAACAGCATGACCCCTCCCGGCATATCCATCCCAAATACATTTTTCATTTCTGATAATGAGGCATTTGTCCACTGCTCTTTCACGGCATCAATTGTATCAGCGCTTACTTTTCGGAACGTATCCGCAATTTCCTTTGCCGAACTTGGCACTGAATCGGCATTGCTCACCGAATCTACCTTAATGCCAAACTCATTCAGCATTTCTGGCGTACTGGTTACTATATGCCAGGCAATTCTCCCGAGTGAGCGGTCATCAGGGGAAATCATCTGCTGCAAGGAGCTGTCTGTCAACGCGTCGAAAACCTTTTGTGTCGTTTCCGCTTCGTGATGCCAATCCCCAATAAACGCTTCAATTGAAGTATACATATTGTCATGCCTCCATAAATTTGGTTTCACACACCCTAAATATTATTGCCAATTTTTATTAAAAAATGCTTGGATTATGGACAACCCAAGCATTTCGATCTCCCTTATTTCGGATGCAAAATATCATCAATAATCCCATACTCTTTGGCTTCTTCTGCACTCATAAAGAAATCGCGGTCGGTATCCTTTGCCACTTTTTCAAGCGACTGTCCTGTCCGCTGGGAAATGATTTGATTGGTGTGCTCTCGAAGCTTTAAGATCCTGCGCGCCGAGATTTCGATTTCGGTGGCCTGCCCTCTCGCTCCGCCGAGCGGTTGATGGATCATGATTTCACTGTTTGGCAAGGCGAACCGTTTGCCTTTCGTTCCGGCGAGGAGCAGCATGGCGCCAAACGAGGCAGCCATTCCTGTACATATCGTCCTTACATCCGGTTGAATGTATTGCATCGTATCAAAAATCGCAAAGCCGGCCGACGTCGACCCGCCGGGACTGTTGATATATAAGGAAATTTCCTTCTCCGGATTTTCTGCCGCCAAAAACAGTAGTTGGGCCACAACACTGTTTGCCAAGTGGTCGTTAATTTCATCACCGATGATGATGATTCTGTCCTTTAATAGCCGCGAATAAATATCGTAAGAGCGCTCACCCCGATTCGTTTGTTCAATGACATATGGGATTGTGTTCATTTATTCATTCCTCCTTATCAGCAAATAGGCTAGGCAGCCATACAGAGAGTGCTAGAAGGAGAGAACATTTGTACTTTTTGTTTGTTTTCTGCAATAACTTGCGGCATTACCGCTGGGAACGTTTTAATAAGGATTGTCGGATCCTGATTTTTAAGCGCCTCGTAAAATAACTCGGAATATCGGTCTCGTTCCTCATCCGTCCAAAAAGAATCAACCGAAAAGGAATCGTCCTCCTGTTTTTCAAGCCGCTTTTTGGCTCGATGCAAATTCGCTTTAACGGCCATTTCTGTTGTTTCCAGCATTTCTGATATTTCATTGATTTGATATTGGAATGCTTCTTTTAACAAAAACATAACGGCCTGCTTTGGTGTAAACTGTTTCAGCATAAGGTCGACCGTATTTTTAATCTCATCAAGGGGATGACGCAGACTTTCGGAAGGCACTTTTTCGAAAATGGTTTCCTTTTTTCGTTTCCTCAGCAAATCAATCCAATGGTGATAGGCTATTTTATTTAACAAGGCTGGGGTTAGCTTTTGTTGCTCATGCCCATACCGTAACGCTTTTAAATATGTTTCCTGGGCGATGTCATCTCCATCCCACTCATTTTGGGCCAGGAAGTGACAATAACGTTGAAGTTTTGGATAATGCTCTGCCCAGAATGAATCCTTTGGATGTGGCGTATCTTCCAAAATTCTAGGATGATGGTTTTGTGCCATACATTTCAACTCCTTTTGCACTCTCTACCCTTTTAACGTATCAGGCGGGATGAAAAGTTACGGGTTCGCAAAAAAATTATCTTGTTTTAATCATATTCAATAATTAGAATAAAAACCAAATAAAAACGCCTCATAAAGAGACGTTTTTTGGGATTAACTATGACATTTGATTGTTTTCATTAATCATGTCCTTCACATCTTGGGCTATTTTATCAAAAGTTTGATTAACTCGATTCATAATGGCGTCATTGTCTGTTTGTTGATTATTTGTATTAGTCATTTGCTGATTTTCCTTTTCCATTTTTTCACCTCCGTTTTTTTAGAATGTGTAAAATGGAAAAATTTATGATTTTGGTTTTTTTCAATAGGAAGATAGAAAACAGACAGGACACTCCACCCAAAAAGGCGAAGCCAGTCGTAACAGTGGCCTTTGTCGCAATAATGCCAAACCCAATTCCTATTATGAAGGTGATGGCCCGTTCAATTAGGGATTGAATCGATTCAAGTGTTGCCCTTATTTCCGAACTGCCGCGATGATGCAGATATCCAGATACCACTGGGTCCACTACACCGCTTGCTAAAAAAATTACGAGCATCGCGATAATCCCAATGTATCCTGGAAACAAAGCAGTCGTAAAAAATCCAGCGGCACTTACGCCAAGCACCGAAAGGATGATTGTTTTGGCGCAAAAATGGGTAATAAGGTAAGCAGCTATTAAGTTTCCAGGTATCCTTACAAGTGAAATGGCCGCTGAAAACACCCCAAAGAACAAAATTGAAAAACCGATATCATCCAAATAAAGCTGCCAGAATTCATCCAAGTAACTAACACATGCGCCGATTGCCATGGAATTTGTGATGATCACAACTAATTTCGGATTGGTTTTAAAAAACTTGACCGAGGAAATAAAATAAACCGCAAAACTTTTCTCTAGCCCCTGGTCCTCCATTTGGTGTGGTTTTCTTGGCGGTTCAGCCAGAAAAACCGTAAATGCCAGTGCTATAAACATGCTGGCAGCGGATAGCATATAATTGAATTCAAGTCCGAAAGTTTTTGCCAATACACTGCCGGACAAAGCAGCCAGTAGCGAGCCAATAAAATCAAACGAATTGAGTATTCCTACAATTTTTTCAAAGGAATGCTCCTTCTTCAACACCATTAGTGAATCATAAAGAAGTGCATTCGATGCTCCACTCGTACAAGCGCCGGCGATGCCTGCAAGAAAAACCACGAAGGCAAACGTCCAAAAGTTAAAGGCAAACAGCAGAATGATGAATTCCAGCATTGATAGCACCGCACCAATGACGAGCAGGGCTTTTCTGCCAAATTTATCAGCGAGAATCCCTGTGGGAATTTCACAAAGAACAATCGTTACGGCGTAAATGATCTCACAAAGAACGACCATGAACACCGTCATCCCCCGCTCCTGCCAAAACAGCCGTTCAATTACGTAGGCGGGAATCAAGTTATGAAAAAATGCAATAAAATATAGTCTCGTGATATTTCTTGAATTAGTCATACTCCATCCCTCTTCTATTTGTAATTTTGCATTACAAAAGAAAAGGCGGCGGACGAATCCTAAATTAACAAGGAGGCCGAGGGTAATTCATAATCATCAACTCCGAATCGTTTTCCTTAATTATACTGTACCGATTTGGAAAAATTCTACATTTTCGCTACCAACCACAGGTACCCCATAGGCATATTGCTTATATATTTTTTCAGGATTGGTTATAATTCTGATAGAAATTGGAGGTGTATCTATGTTTCGATTCCTGATGCTAATTGCATCATTATTTTTACTGACTTACTCTTTACCTTCCATTGAAAAACAACTAAACGGTTCAGAATATGGGCAGACGATTGAACAAATCGGCACCCAAATTAATGAGTTAAAAGACAATCCCGAAGCTACGGCTGCTATTAATACAATATTTGATCATGTTCAGAAGTTATTGCAGCAGTTGAACCTCCAATTAGACCAGGTTCCAAAAGAGTCAGAGCAACAAGAGCATGAAAAGTTGGAATTGAAGGCGCCAGCACAGCAATTATTTTCGATTCATAATGTGGAGCTCGGCAGCCCTAGAGATGAGATTGAACATAATCTGGGGCAGGCAAACCGGGTTTCCGTTAATGAGTACGGAACCAACTGGTATGCTTATCATAACAATTATCAAGACTTTTTTATGATTATGTATGACGGAAAAAACATGGCGGCTGGATTATATACCAATCAGGATTTGATTTCGTCTAGCAATGGCATTAAAATGGGCAGCTCGAAAGCGGATGTTCGGGGCAAGTTAGGCGAACCGCTTTCAGGAATTCAAAAAGGCTTGACCATTTATCAATTTCAAAAAGATGCGGATTATGATGTTTTTAATATTGATCATTCTTATGTCACAGTTTTTTACGACAAACATGAGAATAATACCGTTACGGCCATGCAGCTAATTAGCAAGGAACTTGAGGATAAAAAGAATGGTTTTTACACCGAGGCGAGCCAGGAATTGAAGGAAGGCTTTGAATATCAAATGTTTGATTTAACTAATGCCGCCCGGGTGATGCATCATCTACCGGTGTTGACATGGGATGATCATGTCAGGACAACGGCGCGCAAGCATAGTGCGGATATGGCTGAGAATCAATACTTTGACCATACAAATCTGCAGGGCGAATCCCCTTTTGATCGGATGAAAGAGGACAATATTGTTTTCCATTTGGCCGGTGAAAATTTGGCTTACGGCCAGTTCAGTAGCATCTTTGCCCATGAAGGCTTGATGAATTCCCTTGGCCACCGGGAAAATATTTTGAAACAGGGTTATAAGTATTTGGGGGTCGGCGTCGCCTTTAATAGTGAATCGCACCCTTATTATACGCAAAATTATTATGCAAAATAGCACTGCGTTTTTAGAAAAATATGCCGATTCCTTCCACTATGAATTAGGATTTTCAAATAGGTTAAATTATATACGAGCAATTTATTAATTGCTCAAAAAAATCGTCGGGAGTGATGTATCATGGCTAGAAACAAACTATTGGTTCCTGGTGCAGGCAATGTTCTGGATCAAATGAAGGAAGAAATCGCCAACGAGTTTGGAGTGCAGCTAGGTGCTGATACGACCGCACGAGCAAACGGTTCAGTCGGCGGCGAAATGACGAAGCGTCTCGTTGCCTATGCTGAACAGTCATTACGAAATCAACAAGGTCAGTAACTTGTGATTTCATGGCAAGAGGGTCAAGCTCCTGTGATGGGAGCCTGGCCCTCTTTTCCATTATATTTTGGCCTTTTCACGGCACGCATGAATTGCTTTACGAAATAATTGGTTTAAATCCCCGGCTTCGAGTACCTCTAAACCGGCTGCTGTAGAGCCTCCAGGTGTGGCAACTTCATCGATTAATTCCCGTGTACCTATGTTTGTTTTGAGCATTTGGGCAGACCCCGCAATCATTTGAGCAACAAGCTTTCTTGCCTGTTCTTTCGTTATACCGGTTTCCACCGCCATTTGTTCCAATGCTTCTGCCACAAGATACATAAACGCCGGGGCACTTCCAGTAATGGCTGTCAGCTCGTGAATTTGTTGCTCGGTTACCTTTTCGAACTCCCCAATGCCCTTTAACAATGCCTCAATTAATTGTATGTGCTCTTTCGTTACATGTTGGCCTGGTGCGTATAATGTCATTGATTCGCCTTGTTTTGCTGCCGTGTTTGGCATTAGCGATGCAACTGGTGTTCCTTCCGGAAGCATCTCCTCCATATAGGAAGGTCCAATTCCTGCAGCCACGGTCAGGATCAACTGTCCGTCAACCAAGCCGCGTAGCTCCTCAAATAAGGTCCCATGGGCGTCAGGGGGCATCGCCAACACAATGATATCCATTTTTGCGGCCATTTCAACCCAGGACCCGGACGTTTCTACCCCATATTTCTCTCGAACATACTCGAGGCGCTCTTCGTTTCCGTTGTTAGCAACATGTATGGAGAAATCATCATTCCCGTTCAGTCCGGCAATAATCGCCTGGGCCATCCGCCCGGCGCCAATAAATAACACTTCTTTTCTTGCTGTCGTCACTACCTTCACCTACTTTAAAAACTTCATTCCATTATTCCATTAAAAATAAGCAAAAAGCAAATAATTGCAACAGATTCCATTTACTAAAGGTTCTGATTTGTTTATGATTAACTTCGGGTGTTTATGCCTGTTTACATACAGTGCGGGCCAAAAAATACCGGATGAAATGGAGCCGATATTGCGATGATTTTACTAATTGACAACTTTGACTCGTTTACTTTCAATTTAGTTCAATATGTCCGGACTTTGGGAGAAGATGTTACCGTTCTAAGAAATGATCAGGTAACACTTGGCACCATTGACTGCATGAAGCCGGATCACATTTTAATTTCACCCGGACCTGGCAACCCTGATTCAGCCGGTATTTGCCTGGAAGTTGTACAGCATTATTTTCAGGAAATTCCCATACTGGGTGTTTGTCTCGGGCATCAAATTATCGCCCAGGCATTCGGAGGTTTGGTAAAAAAAGCGCGACAGCCAATGCACGGGAAAATCTCAACAATATCCCATGACCAAAAAGGAGTCTTCGAGGGGATCCACACCCCACTCCAAGTGACTAGATATCATTCTTTAATCGTGGATGAGGCTTCCCTCCCCTCTTGCCTGGAAATCAGCGCCACAACAGCAGATGGCGAAATCATGGCACTGCGCCATAAACATTTTAAGGTCGAGGGAGTTCAGTTTCATCCTGAATCAATCCTGTCAGAACAAGGTTTGAGGATGTTGGAAAATTTTTTTGTAAAGGAAAAAAACTATGCACTCACGTAATGTCCCCTTATTGAGTTTTGAGTTTGCAGATTCGACTGGTAAAGTCCAACCGTTTACCTTTCAAAGTCCAATTGAAGTGATCGAGGCAAACAAGATAGACGAGGTTCTTCCATGCTTTCAATTGGTGCAGGATGCTGTTGACAACGGCTATTATGCCGCCGGGTTTTTGTCGTACGAAAGCGCACCCGCATTTGATTCCGCCTATAAAGTAAAAGCAGGAGGCAAAATGCCTCTTCTTTGGTTTGGGATTTTTCAGGAACCAATACACCAGGCATTCGGCAGCAAGGATTCCATGTATACACTCACCGAATGGAAGCCATCCGTTACCATGGACGAGTACAAACAAGCGATTACAGGGATTAAACATGCCATTGAACGTGGCGATACCTATCAAACGAATTATACCATTCGCCTAAACTCTAGCTTTCAAGGTGATGAGCTTGCATTTTTTGAAAAATTAATAGCTGCTCAAGCCTCCAATTATTGTGCCTATATAAACACGGGAGACTACAGTATTTTATCCGCCTCCCCCGAATTGTTTTTCCATCTAAAGGATGACACGATTACGACAAGGCCGATGAAAGGTACCGTGAAACGAGGAAAAACACTGGCTGAGGACGAAGCAATCGCTGACTGGCTTTACCATTCTGAGAAAAATAGGGCCGAGAACCTAATGATAGTAGATTTGCTTCGCAATGATTTAGGAATGATTGCCGAACCAGGGACAGTTTCCGTCCCTAAACTATTTGAAATTGAGCATTATCCAACCGTGCATCAAATGACCTCGACGATTACCGCTCAAGTTTCATCTGACATTAAATTGGTTGATATATTTCGGGCTTTGTTTCCTTGCGGGTCGATTACGGGTGCGCCTAAGATTAGCACGATGAACATCATCTCAGAATTGGAAAGCGCGCCTCGTGAAGTGTATTGTGGGGCAATTGGCTATATTACTCCGGACAAGGAAGCTATTTTCAATGTGCCTATCAGAACTGTTTTAATAGATCAAGCATCTGGTCAAGCTACCTATGGAGTTGGCGGTGGAATCACCTGGGATTCAACGACCGAAGGTGAATATGCGGAAATTTTGGCAAAAGCACGACTGCTCGAAGAAAATCGGGTGGAATTTCAATTGCTGGAAAGCTTGCTATGGGATAACGGTAGCTACTTCTTGCTGAAGGAACATCTAAACCGATTAAATAGTTCAGCCAAATACTTTGGTTTCTCGTTAGTTATGGATGATGTTCACCAAGCGTTAAATAATTTTTCAGCTACTTTAGTAAAGGGTCAATATAAGGTCCGTCTTTTGTTAAGTAAGAACGGAGAAATTATTGTAGAAGGGTCCCCTATTACCAAGCAGGAGTCAGCTGTGAAAGCAGTTTTGGCCGATAAACCAGTGGATAAAGAGAATCTATTTCTTTACCACAAAACGACGAACCGGGATATCTACACCCAATTTCAAAGGAAAAAGCCAGCGGATGCTTTCGACGTTCTCCTTTGGAATCAAGACGGAGAATTGACTGAGTTTACGAATGGGAATCTTGTTGTGGAAATGGAAGGACAATTATGGACACCGCCAATTTCGACCGGTTTGCTGGCAGGTACGTATCGCGATTGGTTGCTTAATTCTGGAGAAATTCGGGAGAAAACACTAACATTAGAAGATCTGGAAAAAGCTACGAAGATTTGGTTTATCAATAGTGTGCGGAAGTGGTTGGAAGTTCAATTTTAATGATGAAGGACAATTTTTTGTTTTGTGTGGTGGATTTTGTTCTTCATAGGCTTGATGAAGGACATTTTCACGCTTTTCTGAGCAGATTTTGTCCTTCATAGGCTCGATGAAGAACAATTTCGTGATGTCCTCTTCTCGTTTTTTCCTTCATCGACCTTACATAAAAGACATTCTTAAAACCACATCTCAAAGTTATGTCTTATAGAACGCATCTATTAGACATTTTCACCATGCTTCCTCACCATTTTGTCTATTAGAAGCTGTCTATTAGACAATTTACCCCAACCTCCCATCCCTTTCGTCTATAAGAAGCCTTCTATTAACCACTTTACTCCGCTTCTCCACCATCTTGTCTTTTAGACCGTCTACCATCACGCACTCAAATTCCCATTAGGTAAAATTAGCCAATTTTAATAATCCTGTAGTATCCTATAAAGGTGGGAAGATTCTAAATAACGAAATCTGAATCTTCCTAAAATAAAAAACAGGGGGTCAACAATGCTTAGTCGATCATTAATTGAAGACGTATTGACGGCAGCTTTATCGACGGGTGGGGATTTCTCCGAAATTTTCGTTGAGGATCGTTTCACCAATAACATCACCCTAAAAAGCGGTAATATCGAAACCGCTCTCTCGGGCCGTGATTTTGGTATCGGCATCCGGGTTTTTAAAGGGATGGAGAGCGTCTACGCCTATACCACCGACTTTTCGAAAGACGGGCTTTTAAAAACTGCCAGGAATGCGGCACAGGCTATTAAAGGTACCGCCATTATCCAGCCTGCACCACTCGTTCATGAATCGTATCCAACGCACCACCCCATCCGATTTATGCCACAAGAAATTGAGAAAGCCAGAAAGATTGCTGTTATGAAAAAAGCATCTGAAACGGCAAAAGGCTATCACTCCAGTATTTCACAAGTTACAGTCCGGTTAATGGACGAAGAACAAAATGTGCTCATTGCCAATTCGGAAGGAAAATTCGTCGAAGACAAACGAGTCCGCTCCAGAATGGCGATCCAAGCTGTGGCCGTAAGAGATAGTAAAATGGAAACAGGTTTTTATGGACCTGGAGCTCACCAAGGCTACGAATTTTTCGAAACCTTAAACCTTGACCATTATGCCAATGAAGCGGCTAGAATGGCCGTGACGATGCTTGATGCCAGTCCGTGCCCAAGCGGAAAATTTCCGGTCATTATCGATAACGAGTTCGGCGGCGTTATTTTTCACGAAGCTTGCGGACACGGCTTAGAAGCTACTTCAGTTGCCAAAAACACCTCCGTTTTTGCCAATCGTCTAGGCGAAAGAGTCGCACCCGAAATTGTTACATATATCGATGACGGGACCATCCTGAATGAATGGGGCTCGATCAATATTGACGATGAAGGTGAAAAGGCCAGGAAAAACGTTTTGATTGAAAATGGAATTCTTAAGGGCTATTTAATTGATAAATTTAACTCTCGCAAAATGGGCATGGCTTCGACAGGTTCCGGGAGACGGGAATCGTTCCGATTTGCCCCGACGTCAAGAATGACCAATACGTATATCGCACCGGGCAAATCAACACCGGAAGAAATTATCGCTAATACCGAACAGGGAATTTATGCGAAATATATGGGCGGCGGTCAGGTAGACCCGGCTACAGGTGACTATAACTTTGCCATCATGGAAGCCTATGAAGTGAAAAACGGCAAGATCGGCAAGCCGTTAAAAGGTGCCACGTTAATCGGCAATGGGCCAAAAACACTCCAGTTGGTCGATATGGTCGGAAACAATTTGGGCCATGGCGCCGGCATGTGCGGCGCCCTTAGCGGCAGCATTCCGGTGAATGTGGGACAGCCGATGATTCGTGTCAGTGAAATCACCGTTGGCGGAACCAAGGGGGAATAATCGATGAATATCCAAGAATTTCAAACGAGGCTTTTTTCAGAAGCCCAAGCTAATGGTTTTTCAGATGTTGAAATATATTTTGAAAAGAAAGAAGTCTTTGGTTGCCAAGTCCATAAAGGCGAAATCGAGCAGTATGAATTGGCGGAAGACGGTGGGGTGTCCTTCCGTGGTATCGTCAACGGAAAAATGGGCTATGCCTATACAGAAAAAATCGATGAAGCCTCCATCCCATTCTTGCTTAAAAACGCGACAGAAAATGCTAGTGTTATAGATGACGAGGATCTAGAAGAAATTTTTGCCGGAAGTGACCACTATGAACAAGGTACCTTTTTCTCGACAGAATTAAATGAAGTCAGTATCCAGGAAAAAATCCAATTCATCAAAGATGTGGAGCGTGAGGTACTGGCTTACGACCCGCGTATTGTTGCAACAGACTATTGCATGCTCCGGTCAGAGTCGATCACTAAAACGTTGGCAAATAATAAGGGATTAACCTTAACAGACCAAATAAATTATATGTATGCCCACCAGCTTGCAATTGCAAATAACGGTGAGGAAACCAAATCTGCCTTTGAATTTATTATGACAAGGAATTTTACTAGCTTAAATGCGAAAGAATTCGCCAAAAAAATCGCCGAAGCATCCCTTTCACAGCTAGGTTCAAAAAGTATCCCAAGCAAAGAATATCCGGTTTTATTGCGAAATGATGCAGCAGCCAGCATACTTGCTGCGTTTACTGCCAATTTTTCAGCGGAAAATACCCAGGCTGGACTTTCAGCGTTAAAGGATAAACTAGGGCAACAAATCGCCAACGAAAAAATTACGATTGTTGATGACCCGCTTCTAGAGGAGGGTCTGGCCAGTAGAACCTTTGACAGCGAGGGTGTCGCGTCAAAGAAATTGACACTGGTAGAATCGGGAGTCTTGCAATCGCTGCTTTATAATCAAAAAACAGCGAAGAAGGATCAAACAGTAACGACTGGGCATGCCAAGAAGGATTCCTATAAGAGTGCAGTCAAAGTCGGTCCATCAAACCTTTATATTCAGCCTGCCGCCGCTTCATTTGATGATTTAGTTGCGACTGTGGACGAAGGAGTATTCATTACGAATCTATCAGGCTTGCATTCCGGAACAAACCAAGTGTCAGGTGACTTTTCAGTAGCGGCCAATGGATTTTTCATCAAGGATGGAAAAATCCAATACCCGGTAAACCTGATGACAATCGCGGGGAATTTCTATCAACTGCTAAAGGATGTGCAGGAGGTTGGATCAGACTTAATTTTTCCGCTTTCACCGATTGGTTCCCCATCGATTTTGGTTAAGTCGTTGTCGGTTACAGTAGAATAGAACGAAAGCCGCCACCCCGAAAACTAAGGGTGGCGGCTTTTATTCTGGCGTTATTGTCTATAGATTATAGCAATCATCTGATCGTATGACATTCCACTATCGACAGAATATGAGCCAGGGCGCAATTTATTTTGCAAACCTCTTGCCTCGATATCTTTAGAGAAGTTAAACGCATTTTCAATAAAACCGGCTTGGACAAGGATTCTTCCAACATCGATATTGTTCATACCTTCAGAAACATTAATGACAATCTTGGTAACCGTATTGGCAGCCTCAGGATTTGCCGGTGGCTCTTGAGTTTTTCCTGCCTCCTCGGCATTTTTTAAATTCGCGTCATACTCATCTTTTGTCAGCACGACAAAGCCCTTTGCTTCGAGCTCTTGTTTTGGGTCCGCTGCAGAAGCTTTGGCGGGTTCAGTTGCCTTGGATTTGGATGCTGCGGCTTTCGGAGCATCACTTTTTTCGGTAAAGTAAACAGCACCGCTAATGGTAGTTGCAAGTAGAAGACCGGCTGCAAAGCTGCTTAACAAGTTAATTCGCATTTGCAACCATTCTCCTTTCTTCCTTCACCTTTTGGTAAGGGGCAATCAGCTGTTCGATTTCGGATTCTGAGATGCCTTTTTTCTCGGCAATGCTCGCGATGGAATAGTTGCGTTTATATAAATCTAGCACTTCGCGTTTAAATACGATTTCATCAGCAGATAATGGTATGCCTGCTTCTGTCACAACCACTTCCATGTCAAGCTCCATATTCCGCAATGAATCCTGCAGTGCATGGATTTCTTTCATTGTTTCAATATGCACCATATCAATTTGGGTATGTTCTGCCTTCGCAGCGCGATTGGATTTTAATATTGAAAAAACGAGCAATACCGCTGACACCGCAAACAAGCCGGCTAAAGTCCATTGCATCATGATTATATTCCTCCTTCCTTTCTCACAAGTTTATATTATACAACCAAACTTGCTTTTTTTCGAATGTTATCTAAAAAACACGAAAAAAGTCGGAGAAGTTTGACAGAATATTGTCGGAACTTGGACATATTTTTTGAAAAAATTGCCGTGCGAGGACATTTCCCTAACACATCGCACGGCATGATTTTAAGCCAACTCAAGCGCGACTTCCATCATGTTGGTGAACGCTTGCTGTCTTTCCTCTGGTGTAGTTTGTTCATTGCGAATTATATGGTCGCTGACGGTTAAGATCGTTAATGCGTTTACTCCTGCATAGGAAGCGTTCATATAAAGCCCGGCCGTTTCCATTTCCACACAAAGAATCCCCATCTTCTTCCACTTTTCGATAGCAGTTGGATCGGCGTTATAAAAAATATCGCTCGTCAGTACATTGCCCACGTGGACAGGAAACCCTTTCTGGTCTGCTGCCTTTTTCGCTTTTTCAAGAAGCTCGAACGAAGCGATGTTTGCAAATTCGCCTGGTAGATTGTACTGATGCACATAACGGGAGTCCGTGGAAGCTCCCATGGCAAACACCAAATCATATAAATTCATATGGTCTTGTATTGCCCCGCAAGTACCAATTCGAATCAGATTTTTTACGCCAAACACGTGAATCAGCTCCCAGGAATACAGACTCATGCTTGGCATGCCCATGCCTGTCCCCATTACCGACACTTTCTTTCCCTTATATGTCCCGGTAAAGCCGAACATGTTGCGGACTGAATTAAATTGCTGGGCGTTTTCCAAATAGGTCTCGGCAATAAATTTGGCCCGGAGCGGGTCGCCAGGCAGCAAAATGGTTTCAGCAATTTCTACTCCATTCGGTTTAATATGTGGTGTTTCTTTTTGTCCATTTCCAATCATAAGTAACGCTCCTATCAATTTTGTTTATACTATTTCTATGGCTAGTTTTCCTTATGTAAAAACATTCATTCAACATTATACCTAGTCTTTTCCAATATTTCGAGGATTATTGGACTTAGATTCATGCTGTTTTAATTAAAAAGAAGGCCGATTTCTTTTTGAAACCGGCCTTCTACATGCATCTCATTTAATTAGAATGTCTTTACAGTAATCTGTGTCTGAACATAGGTCCGAATGGCTTCAACCACTTGGTCAATTTCGGCTTCAGTATTATAAGGTGCAAGCCCGGCGCGAATCCATCCACCTGTGGCATTGATTCCGAGTTTATCAGCAAGGGTCGATGCATAGAAATCCCCGCTTGCGATAAAAATAGCGTGGTTTTCTGCAAGATATTTACAGACTTCAACCGGGTCGGCTCCGTTAATAGTAAAGGCAATCGTGGGTGTTTTGGCAACGGAGTCAGGCGCTTGATATAAAGTGATTTCCGGGATACTCTTTAGAGCTGTCCGCAGCTTTTCAGCAAGACGATTCTCATACTCTTCGATTTTACTAAATGCATTTTCAATTTTTTCTCTTCTTGTAGCCCCTTCACCCAGGTTGGCAATAAAATTAACGATTGCATCCATCGAAGCAATCGCTTCATGGTTTTGGGTACCCGTTTCCAATTTATCAGGAAAATACTGCGGTGCCGGCTGCAGCTTATAAACAGCAAGTTTTTCAAACACATTGTCTTTTATCACTGCCATCCCTAGGTGTGGTCCGAAAAACTTATATGCCGAGCAAAATAAAAGGTCAGCACCAATTTTTTTAAGGTTAACCGAGAAATGCGGAGCAGCATGAACAGCATCCACAGCTAGTAAGGCCCCTACCTCATGGGCACGTTTGGCAATTAAGTCTATGTCAGTAATCGTGCCAACCGCATTTGAAGCAAGGGAAACGGCTACCAGTTTCGTATTCTCGTTAATTAGTTCATTTAACGAGGACAAGTCCAACGTTAATGTTTCAACATCAACAGGAATAAAACGAACTTCTGTATTTGTATCTTTTGCGGCCGTAGACCATGAGTCTACATTGGAACGATGATCGATTTCGGTGACGACGATATTATCCGTTCCAGTCCAAGTTTTACTCAAAGCGCGAGCTACAGGAAACATTAACGAAGTTGAATTTTGTCCAAATGCCACTTCGGTTGGCTTGGCCCCGACAAGGTCTGCAATTGCTTTTCTGGCTGTTTCAATATGCTGCTCGGTCTCCTTGCTAGTTGGAAATTCACCATGAAGATTCGCACCGCCTCGGGACATATAACTTACCATTGCATCAATAGCTGGCTTTAGAACCTGAGAACCCCCAGGTCCATCCATATAAATGGCTTGTTTCTCGCGATATGTACGAGTTAACGCTGGAAATTGCTGACGGATTTGTTCAATTGGAAACATGATTCCCCTCCTAAAGGTTATTCAGATATCCATATTCGCTAAATGAACATCAATTCCTGCAATTTTCTGAAAAGTAACCATAAAAAACAGCAATGATGATATCCATTACTGTTTTAAAATCAATAAGATTTTTTAATAATAATTTATTCAGGAATGTTCTCGTAAGCTAATTTCAAAATAATGTCCTTATGTTGTGGATATTTGGTCAAGAGCTCGGCTTGAGTAAACAGTTCAAAATCCTGATATTCAAAGCCTGGCGATACCATGCAGCCAACTATTGAATAGGTATTTGGCTCTGAAACCGAAGATCCAAATATTGCGTTCTTCGGAACCAATGCTTGCAGAACCTCTCCCCCATCCACATTCAACCCCAATTTCATTTCCTCATATTCACCGGTTTCATGAATCACGTGGATAGTCAGTGAACTGCCGGCATGGAAATACCATAATTCATCAGATTTCAGGCGGTGAAAGTGAGAAACGTTCTCGGATGTCAAAAGAAAATAAATGCTTGTATATAGTTTCCGCCGTCCCTCAAATTGAACACTTAACTCTTCGTCAGTAACCTGCTCTCCTGATACGAAGGTTTGTTTGAAAAACCCGCCCTCCGGATGCGGCTCGAGGCCAAGCTTATTTACCCAAAAATTTACGTCACGCTTTAACATGATGGTAAAATCCTTTCAATATTTGTCCAATACCAAAATTATTGCCTAGTTAATGGGATTAAATTCTCAATCAGTATTTGTTCATTTTCCTTAGAGTCATCTAAATGAAAGGCATGGGAAGATTTTTTTGACCAATGTATTTTTTTAGAAGGTGCATCCAACTGTTCAAAGTATTTTTGAACTAACTCACCCCAAACGTGCGTCTCTTTACCCCCGTGAATAAACAGGACTGGAATTTCAAGCTTTGGAACTTCGGAAAAGAAATCAAAGGTGTTCAAGTCATCAATCATTTGGTCTGAGTAGGACAACTTGAAGCCTGAAATCAACGAATGATAAACATCCTTTAACGAGTAATCCGGAGAACCGATCATAATTTGAGCCGCTTTGGCATAGCTTGCCGACCCTTTATCCCCGGCTTCATAAACCATCGATTTGTATTTGAGCAGCCATTTTCTCATAAGCCCCCACTGTTTGAAGCTTTCTAAGTATGGCGGTTCCCCCACTTCCGTTAATTCCCTGATTGCCTTTTGATTGTTGGTTTCCTTCGCCCGTTCCAGCAACCATTGATAACAAAGTTTGTCATTTTCCACCCAATTCGTTATTTGCGAAAAAGCAGTATAGGAGTACAGCTTTTCTGGGATTTGTTTGGCGAGTGAAAGACCGATCACTGTTCCCCAGGAATGGGCCAGTAGGTGGAGCTTAGGCTGGTTAAACCGTTGTAACAAATAATCAATCACATCGTTAGCATCATTGATAAATTGGTTTAGATGCATTGTTTCTTTAGAAATATGTTTTGAAAAAGATTTTCCTGTACCGCGCTGATCCCAAAAAACAAGAGTAAAATGCTTGACCAGTTGTTTTGTACAGGTAACTAACGCATAATCTCTTCCACGGCTTGAAACACCAGGAACGGGCATACTTGGCCCGCCATGGAGCATGAACAGAATCGGGTTTGCAAGGTCTTCTGTTTGAATGAGGATGGATTGACGAACGCCGCCAATCATAAGGGATTCAATAGAACTAATCCCTTTTTTTGATATCGTAAAATCCGCTTTCTTTGATAACAGTTTCATCTATAAATACACTCACTTCTTCATGAAATTTTTAAAATAAAGTGGGCTAAATTCTGGTGGCGCCGTTCATGACCCTTTCCCCCGTGACCAAATAACGACTGGAATCAACAATAGCGCAAGGAAACCGCCGGCAAGCGAAAGTGTCACATAGCTGGATTGAGCGACGACCATACCGGATAGCACTCCCCCGGAAGCACCGGCCAAGGCAATCAAAACATCGACGGTTCCCTGTGTTTTGGCACGGGTTTTTGGATGTGTCGCGTCGACGATGAGTGCTGTGCCGCTTATAAGGCCAAAGTTCCAACCAAGGCCAAGGAGAGCAAGAGCCCCAATGATGCCCAACAAAGAATTACCAGGTGCAAAAGCTGCCATCAACCCGGCTGTCAACAGAGTCGCTCCAGAAGCCATGGCCATTTTCATTCGGCCAAACTTCTCCACCAGAACACCGGTTATCAGCGACGGCAAGAACATTGCGGCAATGTGGATCCCAATGACAAGTCCAACCGCACTCAATCCGTGGCCATGGTGCCCCATGTGCACGGGTGTCATCGTCATAACCGCGACCATGACAATCTGTGTTAGGACCATGATTGTTGCACCGACCACGACCTCACGATTATTTTTTAGAGGCGGGACTGGAGTTTCCAGCGTTATAGACTCATCCTTGTGTCCTTTTGCCGCTATAAGGTTTGCAACCTTTAGCGGGTCAGGCCGCAAGAATATTACCAGAACCAATCCAGCCAGGATATAAGCAGCCGCTGAAAGAATAAATGGACCGGCCAGTGGCGGAACACCGATAGAACTGGCAAACCGCCCCATAACTCCGACCAAGTTGGGCCCGGCCACTGCACCGAATGTTGTCGCGACCATCGCAATGCTCACCGCTTTCGCGCGCTGTGTCGAGCTTGCCAAATCCGTCCCTGCATAACGCGTTTGCAGATTTGTGGCAGCTCCGGAACCATAGATTAATAGAGATGCAAAAAATAGGAAGATATTATTAAAAATGGCCGCAAGAACCACCCCTATTGCACCAATGCCCCCAACAAGAAATCCTGTCCCGAGGCCAAACCGCCGGCCAAACCGTTGCGATCCACGGCCTACAAACAACGCGGCCCCCGCTGACCCCAGTGTGAAAACCGCAGTGGGCAATCCTGCAAGCCCATCTGTACCAAGCATGTCTTGCGCAATGAGCGCCCCGACAGTTACCCCTGCTGCAAGTCCGGCACCACCAAAAATTTGCGCAGTCACGACAATAGCCAAGGTACGCTTGTATAACTGCTGCTGTTTTTCCGGCGAGTCTATGTAACTATGTAATGATTCCCTTTGCAATTCCAAAGCCTGTGAATCATCTGATTTCGGTGTAATCACCTGCTTCCCGCCTTTCTGAGCTTTTTAACATTAATCAATTTTAGCTTCATTGACTACACCGTTTTGCTCTAACAATGTTGTAATTTTTCCAAGCTGTCCGGCTGTCGCAACCACTAAGTATTGCGGTTGGAACCATGTCCGTTTTAGCGTGATTGTTAACTTATAGGCGTTGTTAACCTTTGGATCTAGTCCATATAAATCATGCCAGCGCACAATCTGTTCAGTCTGATAATGTTTTATTTGATGGTATGACACAAATTTTCCATTCAGAATGATTCCCTTTGGTAAAATAAACAGGCTCCCTCGATGGCGGACTCCATTGATAATGGCGAAAAATAAATAACCCATACTCAAATACGCAGATGTGAGGATATCAGTGGTAACAACCACCACCAATAAAACCGATAACAACACCAAGGCGGCAAGCGTTCCCCATTTGACATATCGGTAGGATTTAGCATTTTTTGAAAGTGGCTCCATCGGTTTCCACTCAACCGGAACGATAATCTCGGCAAATTCACTTTCATGGATCGGGTAAAGAGCACTGTTTGCTTGTTCGGCAGCTTTTTTCAAATTTAATAGATTTCGAAGCAAATAATATATACCGCCAATAAATAGAAAGCTAAATATGATGTCTTCAATAATAGGTCTTCACCCTTTCTATGTTAGCTTTTAATTAAGTATGTTAATCTCATTTTCATTGAAATTTCCATAGCTGTCAAACACTTCCTCTGAATATTGAAAGACAGCATTATCATTTCTGGCAAAGTATTGTCTGGCGCCCCTCTGCTTCATGCTCTTCATAATAAATAACCGTCCAATCGGCAAATTCCCGTAACAATTCTTTCGGCTTCAGTTTGTATTGATTCGACACTCCTTGACCGTCCGTTCTTGGCGATTCATAGTATGTTTCCATGAAAAAATAACCCTTAGCTTTTATAAGGTCCTTTACCTTCGAAAACAGCGAACGGTCAAGGTAATAGGTAATCACAACCAGATCAAACGTATTATTTTCCCAAATTACCTCCTTTGTAAGGTCACTGATTCTTGCATGAATGTTGAGTTTTTTTTTGTCCGCTAGCTCCCGTAGATATTGAATAGCGATATCGGAAATGTCGACTGCCTCGACCTGATAGTTTAACCCCGCAAGGAACATACTGTTTGCACCCAGACCGCAGGCTAAATCAAGCGCTTTCCCGCCGGTCAAATAGGGTGTCATATTTTTTAATCTAGGATTTGATTGCGGTAATTTTAAGTCCTGAAGGCGTTCTTTATATTTCTTATTCCATCTCGTTTGATCGTTCATTTTCAGACCCCTTATATTATGTAATAATGAAATCATGCCCTATATTATCAATTATCTCAAATAAAAAAATCAGGGACATAGCAAGTTTTTTACACCTACCATGTCCCTAACTTCTTGTTAAAAACAAAAACCGCGATCCAAATACTTAGACTAAATGATTTTCCTGGAATGAATTGATATTCTCTAAATAGCAAACACACTAAAATAGCAAGGGCATTTGCAATGACCCCTGCATAAACAAGAGAACGAATGAATGCGGGATTAAATATTTCTCCTCACTCCCTTTTATGTTTCTAAAAATATTTACCCTTTACCATTTTATGCCGAAATGCACCAATGTAATCTTTATCACTGAAAAAACCTCTTCTCTATCCTAAGAAGATTCCTGACTTTTTTATTTTATTCCTTTTCCAGCTAATTTCCACTAAAAAAACAGGATTTCTGCCAGTTTCCAAGAATACATTTAGTAAAGATGGAAAGGGGTGGTTGTCTACATGCTTCGCGCTGAACAAATCGAAGTGCGAGATACTTTGGACGCAATTGAATACTTTTATCAAAGAGGCTGGACGGATGGTCTGCCAATCGTCCCTCCAACCAAAGAAAGAATTTACGACATGTTAAAAAGCGTCAACATGGCACCGGATACAATCGTGGGGTCTATACCCGAGCGTGGCAGAGTCTTCACCGCAGAACTCGTGGCGATTAATGCTGTATTGGCCGGTTGTCTGCCAGGATATTTTCCGGTTGTCATGGCTGCAGTTCAAGCGATTTCGGAACCAGAATTTGGGCTGCATGGACCAAGTGCTAGTACACATGGAGCGGCAATCATGATTGCCGTCAATGGACCGATTACCGAAGAAATTGGAATGAATGCCGGTTCCAATGCTTTTGGACCGGGAAATCGCGCCAATGCCACGATTGGACGAGCCATCAGATTATTAATGATTAACGTTGGCGGCTCACTGGAATTTGATCGCTCTACCCTTGGAACACCGGCAAAATACACGTTTTGTTTTGCTGAAAAAAGGACAGAGTGGACACCATTACATGTTCAAAGAGGATTTAACGAGGATGAAAGCACGGTCACTGTTTTCGCCTGCGAAGGTCCGAATCAGATTCAAAACCATGGTTCACTTAAGGGTGAAGGCATTTTAAGAACAATGGCTGATAGAATGAGTGCCCTAGGGACATTCAACATGGCGAGCGAAACGGAAATGGCGGTGGTCCTTTGTCCTGAGCATTATATACACCTTCATAAAGAGGGCTGGAGCAAAGAAAGCGTTCAGCAATATCTTTATGAAAATGCCAAAAGGTCGATTATTGATATGAAAAATGGCGGAATCATTGACGCGCCTGTTGCGGTGAGCGATGAACATTTATTCAAATATGCTGTCCCTTCCCGTGAACATATTCTGTTAATGGTAGCAGGCGGCGATGCTGGAAGATTCTCGTCCTGTATGCCGGGATGGTTTAGCTATAAACAATCAAGAGCCGTCACAAAGTCAGTAAAAGCGGCAACTGGATTTACCTGACACGAGTGCTCCTGACCAATCGGTGATTGGTTTTAGACTTTTTTAGAAAGGATGAATAGAATTTGAGTTTGATTGTTTACAATCCTACCTCTGGCCCCAGTTTGAAGGAACTGCGGATGGCCAGTAGGGACAAACCTATTGAAGGAAGTGTAATTGGTTTAGTCGATAACGGAAAACAGAATTCAGATACCGTCATTCAATACATTGCGGAGCGCCTTAAACAAAAGTATCGATTACAAGATGTCATTCATTATAAAAAAACTTCTTTTTCCCACGGATTAACGGAAGCAGAAGCTATGAAACTGGCACAACAATGTGACTTTATCATTTCCGGAGTCGGCGACTGAGGTTCCTGTAGCTCGGGCAGTTTGCTCGATGGGATTATATTGGAAAAACATGGTGTTCCGACTGCTGTCATTAGCACGGAACCGTTTATTGCCTCAAGCAAAGCGATGGCCGTTGCCCATGGGATTCCGGACTATCCATTTGCCGTCCTCCCCCATCCGCTTGCCGCAACGGAAATGGAGATGCTTTATGAGTGGGCTGACAAGATTTTGGAGGACATTGAGGCTATTTTGTTAGGCGAATAATAAAAAATACTAGAAAGCATTAACCGCTTTCTAGTATTTTGTGTTTTTATAGATAGGTTGGTTCAATATACGTTTGAAATGCCTTTTCATATGCATGGCAGGCTTCTAGTACCAGTTTATCAGCAAAGCGGTTTCCAGCCACCTGCAGTCCGACTGGAAGCCCTGCCCTCGTCAATCCTACTGGCATTGAGGCAGCGGGATGTCCTGTCAGGTTGTAAATTTGTGTCAACATCCAATCAGTGGCAGGATTAATACTTTTTCCATTAATCGTCGATGGGCCTGCTAACTGATGATCGAACGCTGTAGTCGCAAGCGTCGGGGAAAGCAGCAAATCGTATTCGTTTAGCACAGCCTGAACTTTTTTCCAGATAATCGTCCGCTTTAATTCAAGAGCCTTGTAGTCGATAGCGCTGTATTTTCTGCCGATATAAATCATTTTTGCCATACCGTCAGAGAAGCTTTCCGGGTCTTTATCATACAATTCACCATAACTGGCGGCAAATTTCACACACCACAAACCTGAGAAGGTCCAGGCAAGGTCCTTCTGGCTGACGCCAAGGTCCATATTAATCTCTTCAACATTGCAGCCTAAATCGGAAAAATGCCGTACTGATTGATTAATAACCTGCTCCACATCTTCGGAAATTTCGTAAAGTCCAAAATTGCGGGTATAGGCAATTTTCAAACCCTTCAAATCCAGATTAAGTCCTGTGAAGTCATCGCTTAAACTTGGCGTAGACCCTGGGTTATTCGCATCAAACCCCTGCATAACAGAAAAGAGCAAGGCGGCGTCCTCGGCAGTTCTAGCCATTGGGCCGTTGTGCAAATATGGATGCTCTGATCCAAATAAATTATCACGATCTTCATGAGGAACGACACCAAAGGTTGGCTTGAATCCAAAAATACCCGTTAGCGCGGCAGGGATTCGAATCGACCCGCCCCCATCACTTCCTTCAGCAAAAGGAGCTAGTTTCGCGGCAACCGCGGCTGCCGAACCACCACTGGAGCCTCCCGGGGTAAAGGTTTCTTTCCACGGATTTTTTGTCACGCCAAACAAGGGGTTGTCCGTGGTGCCCTTGTGGCCAAATTCCGGTGTATTCGTTTTGCCTAAGACAATGCCTCCGGCAGCTTTGATTCTTTTTAAAAAAGTAGGATCGTAATCAGGGATGTAGTCTTTATAAAGTGGGGATCCATATGTAGTCAAAATTCCTTTTGTTGGGGTCAAATCCTTGATAGCAATGGGAATACCGTGAAGTTTACCTAGCACTTCCCCCTTCACAACAGCTTCCTCTACTAACTTTGCTTCCTCAATGGCATGCTCATTGATCGTGACAAACGCGTTCCATTTTGAATTATGGATCTCAATCCGGTCTAAAAAAGCCCTAACAACCTCAACCGGGGAAAGTTCTTTTTGTCTGATCAATTTTCCTAATTCTGTGGCTGTAAAATCAGTAATGGCCAATCCTTCCACTCCCTTTTTATATGGTATACCCTTTAATTATACTAGATAAGGAATGATTGGAAATGAAATTTCAAATATTTTCTGAAAACAAAAAAAGCCTGGCTGCCACTCAATTATTTGGACAGTGCCCGGCACATTTTTTATTTGCCAAGATGGCGCTTTATTCCTTCTAACACTTTTTCGTAATACGATGGGACATGCTGCACAAATTTTTCCTTGTCGCCTTCTTCGGAGATAATGACTCTATGTCCATCCGAACCGATTTTGAATCCCTCGATTTGAACATGTTCTGCGCTTCCAAGCCAAAGGTCATAAAACGAAGAAAATGGCACTCTAACCATGCCCGCTACCTCTTCCTCCTGAAGGATAAAATCTTCAAAAGAATGACTAGTCTCATATAAATAGACATGGGCCATTTCTTTATCAATGATGTTTTCTTTTTCAACACAATATGGAATGACTTCAAGCGGGATCAATTCCTCCAGTGTCACATCGATCCCTATCTCTTCGTTTATCTCCCTGACACCATCAGAAACTGTTTCATGCGCCAACAAATGACCGGCAGCGGTAATATCCAATAGATTGGGATAAAAATCTTTTTTCTCGCTACGAAGTTGAAGATAGATATAAATGTTATCATTCTCCTTACCTATAAACCAACAGTGAAAGGCTTCATGCCAAAGGCCCAATCGGTGCACATCGGCCCGTGTCGCCTCGCCGATAGGGTTCCCCTGTTCATCAAATACTTTTAACATTTCGGTTTCCAAAAGCAGTCCCACCATTCGTTGTTTTTTAAAGTAATAGCATCTCTTCTAAGTTTAAGATTTCAATTTTCTTTCGTGGTTTTTGTTTGATCAGGCCTGCCGTTTCAAAATCAGTCAGCTTTCGGCTAATTGTTTCCGGCGTTGTTCCCAAATAGGACGCCAGGTCCTTCTTGCTCATTGGCAATGTTATTTCGGTGGAACTGACATCTAAATCCAAGCATTCTGCCAAAAACAGGGCCAGCCGCGTTTCTACTTTTTCTGTGGCAAAACGGGCAGTTTGCTTTTCGGACTGTTCCAATCGCTTGGAAAACTCAGTTAGAACTTTCAAAGAAATTGACGGGTATTTTAATAGCAGCGCTTGCAGTTCCGAGCGCTTAATCAAACAAACTTGCGTGTCGACCATGGCCTCGGCAAAGTTTTCGTGGACACCTTCATTAAATAAGGCCAGTTCACCGGTAAATTCTCCGGGGTTCAGAATCCGCAACAGCTGTTCCTTACCCGATTCCGATAGCCGATAGATTCTTATTTTTCCTCTATTCACTATATAAAGAGAATCGGACTGTTCGCCAGCCTGATAAATCAGATCCCTTTTCTTAAAGAAAACCGACCGGGCGGCGGCCATGATCTCGTCCATTTGTTCCGGTTCCAAATGGTTAAAAATCGGAACTAAAGAAACACACGATTTATGTGAATGATGATGACACACCATTTCGAACACTCCCAATTCAGCCCATGCTATTGCTTCTATTTTCGTCTTTTTTGAAAAAATAGTCCAGCCTATTATAAATATCCAGGTGCAGCCTGACCCGCGCTTGAAACTATTTTTCTCTGATCATTAAATCTGATCAATCGCATTGCATTCAAAATCACCAAGAGGACGCTTGCTTCGTGGATAAACATGCCTGATGCCAGATGAACAGAGCCTAACAAGACTCCTGCCAATAACAGGAAGACAATTCCGACTGCAAAAAATGTATTCTGTTTGATATTGCGGATTGTCGCTTTTGCCAACGAGTGAGCGTGGGACAATTGCAATAACCGATCCGCCATTAACACGACATCAGCTGTTTCCATTGAGACATCGGTTCCTCCCTCGCCCATTGCAAACCCGATATCGGCGGTTGCTATCGCTGGGGCGTCGTTGATTCCGTCTCCAGCCATTGCCACCACATAGCCTTGTTGCTTTAATTTTTTCACATAATCCACTTTTTCTTCCGGCAGCACTTTAGCAATGAACTCATTTACACCCAATTTATTAGCAACGATTTCGGCGGCATGTCGATTATCACCAGTTAACATAATAATTTTATCTACACCATGTTTTCGCAGTTGAGTTAAAGCCGCCATTGCGTCATAACGAATTTGATCAGCGATTGAAAAAATTCCATTTATTTCTCCATCAATTGCTGCAAATATCGCCGTGTTTCCGGCTTTTTCCCGGTCCACAGCATATGATGCTGCCTCCTCTAAAATTTTGATCCCTTCCATAGCCATCAACTGGCGGTTCCCCACGACTAGTCGGTGTCCTTCAAGGTTTGCACGGATGCCTTTTCCTTTAATTACTTCCCCATCTACTGTTCCGTGGTTTATCTGCAAACCTCTGGAAATTGCTTCCTTGACAATCGTTTGACCCAAATGATGCTCGGAAATCGTTTCGGCCAAAGCCGCTAGCCGAAGCAATTCATTTCCTTCCCAATCGCCAAATATCTTGATATCGGTGACTTCCGGTTTCCCTTTTGTCAGCGTTCCGGTTTTATCAAACACAACCGCATTCACCTTGGCCAAGCTGTCCATAACCTCGCCGCCTTTCACAAGGACACCGTTCTTTGCGCCATTGCCAATCCCGGCAACACTTGAAACCGGAGCACCAATAACCAAGGCACCTGGGCAGGCAATTACTAAAAAAGTGATGGATAACTGCAAATCGCGGGTTATCACAAACACAAAGATGGATAATAAAACAACTGCCGGGGAATAAATCTGGGCGAATCGATCAAGAAATTTTTCCGCCTTCGTTTTGGATTCCTGGGCTTCTTCCACTAGTTCAATAATTTTAGCAAAAGTGGTGTCATCTCCAACTTTTTCAGCAATCATTTCGATATAACCGGTATCCACAATCGTGCCGCTAAACACTTTTTCAGTTAACTCCTTAGTTACAGGAACAGATTCGCCTGTCACCGCCGCCTCATTCAACGACGCTTGACCAAAGACTATTTTTCCATCGACAGGAATCTTGCCGCCGGACCGGATAATCACGCGGTCCCCGACGACGACATCCTCCACAGGTATTGTCAGCGTTTCCCCGCCGCGGATCACAGTTGCTTCCTGCGGCGCCAGGTTGACCAACTCTTTCAGTGACGACCGGGTCTTTTCCAATGTCCGCGCCTCCAGGTAGGCGCCGAAGAGGAATAGGAAGGTGACAACCGCCGATTCTGTATACTCCTGGAGATAGAGCGCGCCTAACACGGCGATACTGACCAATAATTCGATACTGAATGCCTTCATCCGCAGTCCTTGTCCTGCTTTTAAGAAAATCGGTACACTTGCGATAATGGTTGCCAGCAGCAAGGCGATTGTTTTCACATCCCCACTTCCGAGGAAGCCCGCCGAAAATCCTATTACTATTAAAATAAAGGAAACGGCGGTTATTTTCTTTCGATATTTATTAATCACACCAACCATGTTCTCCCCTCCTTTTTCATTTACCAGATTAAGAGACTTTGGCCAACAGCACTTCGTAGCCCAAATTTTGAATCTTATCCTTAAGCTGGTTCGCATTGATCTGCGCTTCATCAAATTCCATTTTTACCTTGCTTGTATTGAACAACACTTTGGCAAATTGGACTCCTTCTGTTTTGTTTAACATCGTTTCAATTTTTTTAATGCATGACGGACAAGTTAAAGTTTCTAATTGAAATACTGCTTTTTTCATTTTCTTTTCCTCCTTGGAATGATTATGTCTTTATTTTAAGACAGCTTTATTTAGAAAAAATTGATGTGGAACAAGTTTGGGAATTATCACCCCCTGAGTATTTTCACTTTCAATATCTCTCTTTTTGAAAAAAATGAAATTGACCACCGTCAAATTTTCAATAAATAATACGAGAGAGCTTCAGATGGGGTGTAGTCTAACTATCCTAAACTTTTGGATTTGCGTATCGCGGATATATTTGTTTTATCGCGGAAATATTGAAATTAACGCGGATATTTTATTTTTTTCGCGGATATATTGCTCATTATCGCGGATATATTGTAAATTACCGCGGATATTTCGTTAGCCCACTAAAAACTGCACCGGAAATTTGCCGAAAATGAAGAATTCCTTTAAAAAAGGCACCACCCCAGCCGGGATGGCGCCTACATACAACAAAATTTCTATTTTACTCGTGCAAATCCGAATCCTGAAGCATAATCATCGCCGGTAGCGGAGCCGTATCCGCCCTTAATGTCATAAAGTTTGGCGCGTTGTTGCAGTTCAGCGCGAAGCTGTACATTGTTCCACCCCAAATTCGATGACCAGATTTTTGCTGCCAAGCCTGCCACGTGAGGAGTCGCCATCGAAGTCCCGCTGATGGTATTGTAATTGCCATCATACCAGGTTGATTGGATACTGGTGCCTGGGGCTGAGATCTCCACATCGCGTTCCTGAATGACATAATCGGCATCTGTTGCCGAGTTTCCGCGGGATGAGTAATTGGAGACCCGGTAGGTACCATTTTCCTGAACATTTTCCAATGCCGCTACGGCAATTGCATTCGTCAAGGCTCCAGGATAATCAATTGTTCCACTTGCATATCCATCATTTCCTGCTGCCGCCACAACGAGCACACCCTTGCCATAGGCATAATCTACGGCGCTGGCAATCATCGTATCCTTCGAATTTGAACCGAGCGACATGTTAATGACCAATTTTGAACCGGATCTCGTTGCTTCATCGGCTACATGGCGAATAGCTCCAGCAATATCATCGGAGTAGCCTGAGCCCCTATCATTTAACACCTTATATGCCCATAACTTAGCCAGCGGGGCCACCCCATAGATTCCCAAGCCATCAGAAGCGCCGTGTGCCAAGGCTGTCCCAGCTACATGAGTGCCATGTCCGTTCCGATCTGTACAGGTCCCATTTACCAACGGCGACTTTGCTTGGGTAAAATCCTTGCATTGTTCCCCGCTGCCGGCCAAATCATAGTGATTAATATAGACACCTGTATCCAGAACAGCGACTTTAATTCCCGCTCCACCGGAAGTGCTGGCTACATTCGGATCATTATATATGGCCTGAATTCCCCAAGGTGTTCGGTCCGACGGTAGTGAGGAAGTTGCCGTTGCCCCGGTCTTACCGTTTGATCGATTTTCTATGCGGTCCAACTGAACCTCGGGAACCTTCTCAATCGTTAAATTTTTGTTATTTAATAGAGCCTGATATTGCTTGGCATTGACGGTGGTGGTGAAACCTTCCGCCCCAAAATCCCAACGTGTCCCGTAATCTTGCTTTGCTCTCCCCATTTCTGCACTGTGTCCTTTAATGACAACCCGGTACGTTTCATTTTGGTTTTCATCCTGTGTTTGACCGAATGCCCCGGTTGCGAACATCGATACCCCCATAACAAACGCTGATACTGCCGCACTAATTCTCTTTACCTTTTTCATCGCTCTGCTCCTCCCCAATGTTATGTAGCGGCAATCGTGCCGCATTAATGAGTTTATTGGGAAATCAGCGATTCATGATTTGATTTTCATAGTCCGGAGTTGGGAAAATTTTAATAAAGAATTAGCAATCAATAGCCTATACACCAAGGGGACATCCTTCATATTCTATAGCAAGTCCAGTTTAAGGAGGCTTTCTTTATGGAGTTAAATTATCAAAATGCAAAGCGGTTAAAGGGCCAATTGATTCAATACAGAAACAATGAGGGGGAGTGGGCCGTTGGCCGGGTGTCAAATGTCAAAAAAGATGGGCTTGAGATCGAGGATTTAACTAATCACCAGCCATCTGAAGGATATGGATTCGGTTTTTGGGGCCCAGGTCCATTCTTCAGGCCGCCGGTATTTGTCCCTTTTGTTGCTTTTGGTTTCGCTGCACCACTTTTATGGTGGTAAGAAAACATTGGAAAGCCCTCAATAACCAAATTGAGGGCTTCTATATGTTGTTCGATTATGCTGCTTTTCGGATTTCGATTTTTTTGCCTTCTTTACGCCATTTTTTAAATTCTGCTGCTGCCGTAAATAATACGTCAGTTGAAGAGTTAAGCGCTGTTTCAAAGGAATCTTGTAAGACTCCGATGATAAATCCTACCCCGACTATTTGCATCGCCACATCATTCGGGATTCCGAATAAGCTGGCTGCTAGCGGGATTAACAATAAGGAACCGCCAGCAACACCAGAGGCGCCGCAAGCACACACTGCCGATAACACGCTCAGGATAATGGCTGTCGGAATATCCACTGTAATTCCAAGAGTATGAACCGCTGCTAATGTTAAAACTGATATTGTCACTGCCGCACCGGCCATATTGATGGTCGCACCTAATGGAATCGATACAGAATAAGTATCCTTATCCAATTGTAATTTTTCGGCTAATTTCATATTTACAGGAATATTCGCCGCCGAGCTCCGTGTAAAAAATGCAGTAATGCCACTTTCTTTCAAACACATGAATACAAGCGGATAAGGGTTTTGGCGAATTTGAGTGTAGACGATGATTGGATTGACGACTAGAGCAACAAACAGCATGCAGCCAATCAACACGACCAATAACTTGCCATAGCTTAAGAGAGACTCAAGCCCATTTGTAGTAATCGATTCAATGACAAGACCCATAATCCCAAGCGGGGCAAACTTGATTACCCATGTAACAACTTTAGAAACCGCATCGGAAAAATTAGTAATCACAGTTTTTGTTGTATCGGGAACATTTCTTAACGCAAATCCAAGGACAATCGCCCAAGTCAAAATACCGATATAATTGGCATTGTAAACCGCTTTTACCGGGTTATCGACAACGTTCATAAGTAACGCTTTTAGAACCTCAACAACACCGCCCGGAGCCGTTACACCCTCTGCTCCTTTTGCCAGTGATAAGCCAACAGGGAACATAAAGCTAACAATAACAGCGATTAATCCTGCTAAAAAGGTGCCAATGAGATATAGGCCTATAATGGATTTCATATTCGTTTCGTGACCGCTTTTATGTTGTGCGATGGCCGCCATAACCAAGAAGAGCACCAAAACCGGCGCAACCGCTTTTAAGGCGCCAACAAACAAAGAACCGAAAATAACCAATGGCTTAGCGGCTGCTGGAACTACCACAGCTAAAATAATACCAATGATCAAACCAATAGCGATTTGTTTAACTAGGCTAATTTGATTCCACTTTTTTAAAAGATTTTTCATAGAAGTCCCCCCGTTTGAATAATATTATAATTTTTCTCTTTTAACCTATTCTTACATTGTAGTTGTATTATAAAGAATATTTAAATATCTCACAATATTTTTATTTATATTTAAGTATAATAAAAATATTCCAAATTTTCTTTTAAAAAAATCCACCTAAGCCATGCATAAGCTCAGGTGGATTTTTCCATGCTATTCGAATAATGGACTTACCGCTTTTTCATTATGGACACGGTCAATTGCTTCGGTAAGCAATGGTGCCACTGATAAGACCTTGATTTTTCCGTTAGGATATTCTTCCGGCAATGGAATCGTGTTGGTAACCACTAATTCCTGCAGGGCAGACGCTTCGATCCTGTCAATGGCCGGACCTGATAGGACAGGGTGTGTGCAGCAGGCATAAACGGCCTTTGCCCCCTTCTCCATCAATGCTTGGGCACCGGACGTAATTGTACCAGCAGTATCAATTAAATCATCAACAATAATACAGTTTTTCCCTTCAATGTTACCGATAATATGCATGATATCCGATTCATCGTGTTCTGGACGGCGCCGGTCAATCAAAGCAATCGGAGCATGTAATACCCCAGCCAATTTTCTTGCCCTGGTCACTCCTCCATTATGCGGCGAAACAACAACAACATCATCCAACGCTTTTTTCTCAAAATACTCCGAGAGGATTGGAAGGCCAGTCAAATGTTCCACTGGTATATCAAAAAACCCCTGGGTCTGTGGTGCATGAAAGTCTAAAGTTAACACCCTGTGAGCGCCTGCCGTCTCCAAAAGATTGGCAATGAGTTTGGCGGTAATCGGCTCACGCGACCTCGCCTTTCGGTCTTGGCGCGCATAGCTGAAGTACGGCATTACAACGTTTATTGTCTGGGCTGAGGCACGTTTAAGCGCATCAATCATAATGAGAAGCTCCATAATGTGTTCGTTGCTTGGTTGTGAAGTGGATTGGACGAGAAATACCTCGCTGCCTCGGACACTTTCTTCGATTGAAATTTGAACTTCGCCGTCACTAAAGTGGTTCACGGAGCAATTTCCCAATTCACAGCCTAACAGCGCTGCCATTTCTTTAGCTAACTCACGATTTGAATTTAAGGTAAACATCTTAAAACCTTTTTTAAGTTGATACGACACGTTTCTGCCTCCATAAATATGTATTCGAACACTATTATAACTTATTTGACAAAATTTTTATAATCCTAATTCTTCTAAAGAAGGAAAAAACGTGTTTGGTAGAGAAATTATTAAAGAATTTTAAAATGAGGTGGGTACATGCTGACAGAGAAACAACTTCAAGAAATTAAGTCTCTTCAAGAGATTTGTGAGAAAGATGGCGGATTTCAGCTAAAGCTGAATGATGATATGCTGGCAAATCGGTCCGAAAACCGCAAGGAAGACTTTTTTCATTATCAGGATGGGCAACTTGTCGGTTTTCTCGGCTGTTATGGGTTTGGAAGTAAGGTAGAAATTTGCGGAATGGTCCACCCGGATTATCGCCGCAAGGGGATTTTCACTGGATTACTTGGAAAGGGCATTGAGGAAGCGAAGAAACAGGGAGCAGAAGTGATTCTGTTAAATGCGCCAACAGGTTCGCAATCGGCTAAGGAATTTTTAAAAAATATCCCTTGTGAGTTTCACGTTGCGGAATACCAAATGCAATGGCAGCAAAAGGAGTTAATAGTGGATCCGGCAATCATAGTAAGACCGGCCGTTTCACAGGAGGATTTCGAGGCGAAAATTCAGCTTGAGGTATTATGCTTCGGGATTAAAGAGGAAGATGCACGCGAAGTTGAAGGCATGCTGTGGGATTCTCGTACTGAAGCAATGCTGATTATTGAAGTAGATGGAAAAATTGCCGGGAAAATTCGTGTGTCCGAATCGAATGGTGAAGCATGGATCTACGGATTTGCCGTTTTCCCAGCACTGCAGGGCAAAGGAATTGGCCGCAAAGCGCTATCAAAAGTGGTCATGATGGAACATGAAAAAGGACTGCCAATTTTTCTCGAGGTAGAGGCGAAGAATGCCCATGCCCTAGGACTCTATGAATCATGTGGATTTAAGAGCTTTCATTCGCAGGACTATTATAAGTACCAATTTTAGAAAAATCGGGTGGCCCACTGTTAGCCACCCGATTTTTCGCTAAATGTTTTCTTTTTTTATCAAAGCTTTAGAAATCCCAACAATGCACGTTTCCCCCGTTTGCTTGACTGTGGACTGCTTAACGGTCACGACGCCTGTTCCATTCCCCTTGTCCTCGAGGTCAATCACTTCTAGTTCAACATGAATCGTATCATTGATAAATACCGGTTGGATAAACCGTAGTTTATCAATCCCGTAATTGGCAATCACGACACCGGGCTCCATTTTTGTCAGACCAACCCCGAAGGAAAGGACAAGCATGCCATGGGCAATCCTCTGCTTAAAAAAGGACTTCTTGGCAAATTCAATATCTGTGTGGAGTGGGTAATAGTCACCTGTTAAGGCGGAAAACATGACGAGGTCGGTCTCGGTGATGGTTCGGCCCCGGGACTTCCACTTCTCACCTTTTTCGAAGTATTCAAAATACTTATCGTACACTAGTATTCCCCTTTCTCAACACGGTTTTTAAAATTTTCCCGGTGGCATTCCGTGGCAGTGCCGATACAATCTCCACCATCTTCGGCATTTTAAACCTGGCGATTTTTCCATCAAGGAATTTCTCCAAATCTACCACCGTCAACGGCTGGCTGTCGTCCTTTAACGCGACCACTGCTTTAATCGACTCGCCCCATTTTTCATCCGGGTAACCGATGATCGCGGCTTCGCGAATATTCGGATGGCGGTATAAGACCTGCTCAATTTCAATCGGATAGACGTTTTCCCCTCCGGTAATAATCATGTCCTTCTTGCGATCGACGATGTAAATAAAGCCTTCCTCATCAAATTTGGCCAAGTCACCGGTGTAGAACCAGCCGTTTTTAATCGCCTCTTTTGTTGCTTCCGGCTTGTTCCAGTAGCCGACCATGACATTCGGTCCATTGACAATCAACTCACCCACCTCGCCTGGCCTCACATCTCGGTCAAGCGGATCGACAATCCGGACAGTCGTATGCATCGGCTCCTTACCTACCGAGCCGTTTTTGCGGATCGTATTTTCCTTATCCAGAATGCTGACAAACGGCGCGGTTTCCGTCAGGCCGAACCCTTCGTAAAATGGAATCCCCCGCTTTTGGAAAAATTCAATCACCGTAATCGGACACGGTGCACCGCCAGAGACAGCGAACTGGAGCGAAGAAATATCATACGCCTCAAAATTGGGAACGCTCATTAACGCCTGCCACATGGCCGGGACTAGGAACAAAGACGTCACCTGTTCATCATTGATTTTTTGTAAAATCTTCACAGGGTCAAAGACGTCAATCAAAATATTGGCCCCGCCCTTATAAACTAACGGTATGGTGAACACGCTCATACCGCCAATGTGGAACATCGGTGCTGCCGCCAGCGTGATATCCGTATAATCAACAGGGGTATTATGAATAAAATTTATCGCATTCCACTGGGTATTTCCGTGGCTGAGCATGGCGCCTTTTGGCTTGCCGGTTGTTCCTGATGTATACATCATTAAATGAATTTCTTCTAGCCCGATATCATAACCGGGTTCCTCGGGAGATGCGTTCTTAAGTAGATTTTCGTATTGCAAATCATCTTCATGAGGCTGGGTTCCAACGTGAATATATATCAACAAACAGGTGTTTTTTGTCCGCAGCTGGTCAACCAGCGGTCTCATCCGAAAATCATAAATAAAATGGTAGGCCCTTGAGTCATTGACAATATAAAGAACCTCCTCCGCACTCAGGCGGAAGTTAATCGGTACAAAGATGGCCCCAATTTTGGCACAGGCAAACACCGCTTCGAGCATTTCATTTGTGTTCAAGAGCAGCGCATCAACCCGGTCCCCCTTCCTGACCCCCAACCCAAGTAGGGCATTTGCCAGCCGGTTAACCCGTTCATTAAACTCGGCGTAAGTAAACCGTTTCTCGTTGTAAACAACCGCAAGTCTGTCCGGCCGAACCTTACAATGTTTGACAAGCCAACTTCCAATTCCCTTTACCAATCCACAACACCCCTATTTTTTAAAAATTAACTTAATATCGTTGAATGTTTTTTTGCTGGAAGTGGGAAATCTTTGTTTTCGAACGTTTCATATCGCCTTATCAGCTCTTGCCGCAACTCACTTGGAACGACCAGATCGTCAACGACCAGTTCCCCCGATAGCTTGATAATGTCATAGCTTGCCCGGTATTCCTCACGGAGTTTTTGCACAAGTGACGCTCTTTCTTCCGGGTCGGTCACCGCTTTGATTTTGTTGTAATAAACGGCATTGACTGCTGCTTCCGGACCCATGATGGCAATTTCCGCCGATGGCAGGGCAATCGTCGTATCCGGTTCATAGGCTGGGCCCGCCATCGCGTATATGCCGGCACCGTAGGCTTTTCGGACAATCACGCACATTTTTGGCACATTGGCAGTCGAACTGGCGAAAATAAAATTCCGCCCTTTGCGGAGAATTCCCTCCTGTTCCACCTTCGTTCCGACCATAAACCCTGGTGTATCGCATAAATAGAGTAGCGGAATGTTGTAGGCATCACAGGTCCAAACAAATTTAGCCCCTTTATCCGACGACTCCGGAAAAATCGCCCCGCCTTTGTATAGCGGCTGATTGGCGACTACGCCGACTGTTTTTCCGTTCAGGCGAGCAAACCCGGTTACCAATTCCTTGGCGTAATTCGCTTTTACTTCAAGAAAGCTATCACCGTCGACAACGGATTCGATTAATTTGCGAACATCATAAGCTCTGTTCGGCTCAGCAGGGATGATATCATCAATTCCGGCGGGGTCCCGCTTCGGTGGAACGGCGGGGTATTTCGGCAGCTTCCCGTCAAAATGGTCTGGCAGGTAGGTTAATAGTTTTTTGACAATCTCGGCCGCTTCCTCTTCCGATTTGGCGACAAAGTCGGCCGATCCGCTTTTGGTCGCGTGCATTGTGGCCCCGCCCAATTCCTCAACATCCACCTGTTGCCCGGTAGCCATCTGCACCATTCTTGGCGAGGCAATCGCCATCCCGGAAATTTTATCCACCATGATCACAAAGTCGGAAAACACCGGCATATAGGCGGTTCCGGCAAAGCATGGGCCATAAAGGACGGCGATTTGCGGGACTCTTCCGGAAAGCATGCTGTGGTTGTACCAGATTTTTCCGCCTGAATATTTTTCGACATGGTAGCCGCCCGCTTCATCAATCCGGCCGCCTGAGGAATCAATCATGTAAACGATGGGCCGTCTGCCGCGGATGGCCGCCTCTTGGATCCGCAGGATTTTTTCGCCGTGATATTTGCCGATGGACCCGGCTTTGACGGTGTAGTCGCTTGCCATAAAAAATACAAGCCGATCGCTGATTTTACCCGTTCCCGTAACCACGCCGTCTGCTGGGAGTTTTTCCTTTGTTGCGTTGGCAAATAAGCCAGTTTCATAATAAGGCTGTTCATCGTCAAAATAGAGTCGAAGCCGGTCGCGGACAAATAATTTTCCCAGTTTTTTTATTTTGTCGTGGTCCGGTCCGCCGCGATAGATTCGTTCCCGTTCCGCCAGCAGTTTTTGTTCACGTTCCATATGATTTGCACCCCTTTTGCTAGTTTTAAGATTTGGAAGCTTTATCGGCCGGTGCTTCCAACGGTGTCAGGATTCCCAGTTGTTTGGTGAGAATTTCATTCATAATTTGTGTCGTGCCGCCGCCGATTGTTTGGATCCGGGCATCGCGCCATAGCCGTTGAATCGGATATTCCATCATATAACCATTGCCGCCGTGTATTTGGACCGCCTGGTCGCAGACACGGTTCAACATTTCACTGGCAAGCGCCTTTGCCATCGTCGCCTCGGTTACGCAATTTTTCCCTTGGTTATACAGGTAAAGGGCCCTGTATGTAAGGTTTCTGGCTTTTTCAAGATCCACTGCCATGTCGACCATCTTATGACGCAGCACTTGAAACTCGGATAACGGCTTGTTAAATTGAATTCTTTCCTTACTGTATTGAATCGTCAGTTCCAACGCTTTTTCAGCTGCACCAATACAGCCCAACGCCAACGTCAGCCGCTCATATTGGAAGTTTTTCATGATGTAAATGAAACCCTCATTTTCCTGGCCAATCAGGTTTTCCTTTGGTACAATCACATTATCGAAAAATAGTTCTCCTGTATCCGAGGAGCGCCAGCCCAACTTTTTCAGGCTTTTTCCCACTGAATAACCATCAGAATCGGTGTCGACAATAAATAAACTAATGTTCCGATGTGGCGGCCCTTCCTCCGTTTTGGCGGCAACAATGACATAGTCGGCATTGACCCCGTTGGTAATGAAGGTCTTCGATCCGTTCAATACATAGAAGTCGCCGTCTTTTTTAGCAGTAGTTTTAATGGCGGCCACATCAGACCCACCTCCTTGTTCGGTAACTGCCAGAGCGGAAATAGCATCACCTTTAATTCCCGGGACGAGGTATTTCAACTTTTGCTCATGATTCCCGTACCGCCAAATATTGGTCATCGCAATTGTCGTATGAGAGCAGATTGCCGCACCAACCCCGCCTGCACCGCATTTGGAAAGCTCTTCAGTAAACACAGCTTCCATGATCACGTCGAGGCCGCTACCTTCATACTCCTCCGGAAATTTAATGCCAAGAAAACCAAGTTCCCCCATCCGCTTATATAAACTTCTCGGCGTCTCGCCGTCCTTTTCCCACTGTTCGACGTTTGGGACGATTTCTTTTTCCACAAACGAGCGAACCGATTTCCGAAACATGTCATGTTCCTCCGTAAAGATCCAGTGCCCCATGAAAACCCTCCTTTATTAAAGTCTTTGTTTCGCTTGAAAAAAGTGTTATTCGCCGAACTTTGCAAGTTATTCGCCAAACTGAGGCGGTTATTCGCCAAACTCAGGCGGTTATTCGCCAAACTGAGGCGGTTATTCGCCAAACTAGGGGGCCTTATTCGCCGAAACTCTATGAATATTCGCCGAGCTTCAGGACTTATTCGCCAAAGCTTCTATTTCGCCAATTCTGAGAAGTATTTCGCCAAACTTGGGCGTGTTTTCGCAAAACTCGAAGTTGATTTCGCCGAATTCGTTTCCTATTTCGCGAAAAATCCATATTATTTCGCGAAAGGCATTTAAAAACTTATAACCCCATCTGCTTGGCAATGATCTCCTTCATGATTTCGTCCGTACCGCCGCCAATTCTCGCCAGGCGGCTGTCACGCCAAGCCCGTTCAATCGGATATTCGGCCATATACCCATTCCCACCGAAAATCTGCAGTGCGCGGTCGGCAACCCAATGCGCCATTTGTACGGCTGCCAATTTCGTCATCGAGATTTCTTTCGATGGAACCTCCCCTTTGGCGAAACGGTAGGCTGTTGCATAGGTTAGTTCCCGGCAGACCTCAATTTGCGTTTTCATCTCGGCCAGCAGGTGGGCAATTACCTGAAAATTACTGATTGGCTGGTTAAACGCGATTCTCGTTTTGGCATAGTTCAACGCCAGCTCATAAGATTTTTCAGCACCGCCGATTGCCCCGGCAGCACCGATCATCCGCTCGCCCTGTAGCTGCCACATGATTTGATAAAAACCCTTTCCCTCTTCCCCAAGCAAGTTTTCATGGGGAACGCGGACATTATCAAATATCAGTTCAGCCGTATCGGAGGAACGCATTCCTACTTTGTCGAGCTTTTTGCCAACAGAGAAGCCGGGCCGATTCGTTTCGACGAGGAACAATGAAATCCCCTTCGGTCCGGGGTCATCTGACGTGCGTGTTACCAAAGTAACAAAATCCGCTCGGGTCCCGTTCGTAATAAAAGTTTTCGTGCCATTGATAACCCATTCATCCCCATCACGCTTTGCCCTCGTTTGAATACCCATGACATCCGAGCCGTTGTTCGGTTCGGTAATGCCGATTGCCGCAATTTTTTCACCCCGCAGTGCGGGCTTAAGAAAGCGTTCATGCTGATCCTTCGTGCCAAACTTATAGATGGGCGGTGTGGCCATATCAGTTTGGACGGCAATCGCCATCGGGACACCGCCGCAGCCGCATTTGTTCATTTCCTCGGCCAGAATCAACCCGGTAAAATAATCTCCTCCTTGGCCGCCGACCTCCTCCGGATAATGCAAGCCGAGCAATCCCAATTCTCCCATTCTATTAAACAGTGAGCGCGGGAACATCCCCGCTTCTTCCCATTCATCGACAAAAGGTGTAATCTCGTTCTCTACGAATTTACGAATCATTTTTTTGAGCTGGTCATGCTCTTCAGTAAAATATGGTTCATATGGCATACCCTGTTCACCTCATTTTCTTAAGTTCTGCTAAAACGGAATCGTCCACATCAAGTTCAAGCCGCATCAAGTTGGCACCAAAGCACTTGCCGAGGTTATCGAGCCTGAGCGATGCTGACCCACCACCCGCCAATGCCTCCTTGCACACAAAATTTAGCGCAAGAATATTTGGTAGCTCGTAGCGGATTACCTCTCCTTCTACAATTCCGGTAAAATGCTCCTTAACCCGTTCAGGGGTCAATTTTTTCAAGAAAGTTTGATAGATTGCCGGGGTTGGTGCAAACACACCGATATTCACCATATTGCCTTTATCCCCGGCGCGTGTTTGCGCGACCTCCCTAAGCTTAACAATGGTCATCTCGTCTACACCTCCAGAACATCGACTTTGACATGACTTTCAACCTCATCCCGTGGAATGAGCGTTGACCACATCCCGAGCAACGACCTTGGGGAGGAGTTGCCGGTGAATCCACTCATCGTTGGGGGACCATTCAAGGCTAGCGGCGGGAAGAGTCGGCTGAATCGTGCCGCTTCCTGCTTCGTTTTGGCCTTGACTGCCAGTCGCAAATACACTTCATTTAGTTCTTGTTCCGGTTGGAACGCCAACGGACCGCTTAACGAGTTGTAACCAATGTAGTCAGTGCGGACCTCCTCATAGTTCCACCGATATCGATCCAACTGTGTACGGATGATTTCATCAACTTTTTTCGCTTTTTGGAGGGCGTCGGGCCAGGCGAATCCAACAATGACTTGAGCAGCATAGCCGTCCTCATAACCCATGACGACTTTCAGGGAATCCGTCCTCGGCTTGCCTTTTACCCCCGATACCTTGACTTGGTTTGGCCCGATATTTTCCAGATGCACACCGGTTAAATCGACAATCACGTCCGGTGTGATATAGGCAGATGGATCATGAATCTCGTAGAGCATCTGTTCTTTCACGGTATCTATCGTGACCAATCCGCCCTGGTCTTCCACTTTACTGATGATAAACTCACCATTTTCAGCGACCTCGGCAATCGGATAACCCATCTTGTCAAAGCCTTCAATCTGCTGCCAGTTGCCGCTGAAATTGCCCCCTGTCGATTGAGCAGAGCACTCGAGCAAATGCCCCATAAAAATCCCGCTCGCCAGCTGATCCCATTCATCTTCCATCCATCCGTATTCATAGATTAATGGCGCCAAAAACTGGGCGGTATCAGTCGTCCTGCCGGTGACCACAATATCGGCGCCGGCCCGGAGCGCCTCGACAATCGGTTGGGCCCCAATATAAGCGTTGGCAAATTCCAGCCTGTCTTGAACCGAGGTGATGTTTTCTCCTGTTTCTAAATGGTTAAGCGGGTACCCTTTTTCAAGAAACTCGGGGATTCGGTCCAATACATTGTCCCCCGTCACCACTGCGACCTTTAAGCCGCTCATTCCCATTTCCCGCGCTACTTTTAAAATTTCCTGCTGGGCGCCATGCGGATTGATGCCGCCAGCGTTGGTTAACAGCTTAATACCTTTTTCTTTTACAAATGGCAGCAGTGCCTTCATTTGCAACGGCAAATCCTTGGTATAGCCCGCTTGCTCATTTTTTCGTTTATCTTTGACGAGGATGGCCATCGTCAATTCCGCGAGGGCATCGAAACAAAGATATTGGACATTTCCCTTTGCTGCTGTGGCAACGGCCGCCTCGATGCTATCGCCGTAAAAGCCTTGGGCTGCACCAATTCGAACTGTTTTCATGAGAAGCTCCTCCTTTCCTTAGTCCGTTTTCAGCTTGACCAGAACGTCCCCTTCCTGGACGAACTCCCCTTCCGCTGTCTTGATTTCGGCAATCACACCGGCATGGGTGGATTCAATTGGTATTTCCATTTTCATCGACTCCAAAATGACCAGAACATCGCCTTCTTTGACGATGTCGTTTTCTTTTACTTCGATTTTCCACACGTTTCCGGACATTACGGATAAAATTTCGGTCATTTACATATCCTCCTTTCCTTATTTCAATTGAATTTTGAATTAAAATACACTCTATTGGCGAATCGAAATCAGCGACCATTTTAAAAACAGATTATTTATTTCCCCGTCCAATTCGGCTGTCTTTTTTCAAGAAAGGCACTTGCGCCTTCCTTCAGGTCCTCACTCATAAACGACACCAACCTCAAGTTGGTTAAGTAATCAAATGCCTTCATCATATCCATGCCTTCCGTTGTAAAAAATGCGTCCAAACTGAGCTGGACGGCAAGCGGGCTGAAGTTTGCCACCTGCCGTGCCAGCTTCAAGGTTTCCATTTCCAGCTCTTCTGGAGGCACAACCCGATGGACGAGACCCAATTCCCGTGCTTTTTCTGCTGAATAAATCTCCGCAGTCAGCATCATCTCCATCATCTTCCGTTCGCCAACTGCACGACGGACCCAAGGCATAATTACAAATGGCACGAGCCCCAGACGCAACTCGGTTAATCCCAATTTTGCTTCAGAGGAAGCAATTGCAAGGTGACACATGGCAACGAGACCGGTTCCACCTCCTAAAGCAGGTCCGTTTACACTCGCAATAAGCGGTGTTGTAACCTCCGCCCCTAGCTTAAACAGTTCTGTACTTTCACGCCCTTCAAAATAAAGCTCCGGGGCTGTTTTTGAGAGATTCTTTTTAAATTCATTCAAATTTCCCCCGGCTGAAAAGGCAGTTCCGGCACCAGTAAGAATGATTGCCCGGATGTCCGGATTTAGATCCGCTGCCCTGATGGCGGTTATGAGCTCCTTTGCCGAGGTTTCAGTCAACGGATTTCGCATTTCCGGCAAGTTCAACGTGATTTTGGCAACAGCTTCTACTTCATCGTAAAGAAGCGTTTCATAGGTCACTTGGATTCACCTCATTTAATAGCTTTCTACTTTTTCATAATGCAAGTAACGTGCCAACTAAAACATACTGTTAGGGCCAGCCCGTTATAATCCTGTAAAAAACAACCTGAACATAAATATGAACAGGTGTTTACAGAAGTTTACAATTGCTGGTTGTCAGATATAGAAAAGGTCTTTATAATGGTAATTGTGTAAATATTTCGAAAACTGAGGTGGAGTTATTTGAAGGTTCGAAATTTCACAACCGTCAATTTTGTGAATTTATCCGTCGACAGCACGATTCGCGATGCCATTCAAGCCTTTTTGGAAAATCGCGTCGACATCAGCTGCATCACGAATAACAAAAAGTTGGTAGGAATTTTACATAAATATTCAGTTTATCGGGCGCTGCTGCAAAATCAGCCACTCGAAGCTCCCATTAAGCCGCTCATAAATGAAAACGTTATCACAATCAATAAGGACCAATCGTTACTTGAAGCAAGGGATATCATGATCAAGGGAAATGTCAGTCAGGCCATTGTTCTTGATAACCAGCAAGAGGTTTATGGGATTATGTCAAAGTCCGATTTGGTAAACTCCCATATGATGGCCTTAGAAGATGCTTTGAACAGGATGAAGCTATTGATGGAAAACCTGCAGGAAGCGGTCATATCCGTCGATGATCATTTGCGAATAACAACCTTTAATCAAACAGCGCTAGACCTCCTCCAATTAAATGGAAAGCAATTATTATCGGCACCAATTGACCGATTTCTTCCCCCATTCAGAAGATGGCTGATTGAAGCGATGAATATCGGAGAAATTCAAGAACTGAAACGAATTCATTTTAACCAATTCACAGTGATTGCCACGTTTATCCCGATTAAGGTGCAGCATAAAATGACAGGTGCGATGGTTGTCCTTCGGGATATTAATGAATATCGCGGCGAACTGTACCGGATAGCCAAGGATGAAAAACCGTTTGCCAATGTCGTTTCGATTAATGAACGAATGGAAGCCTTCAAGCATGAGGCTACGATTGCCGCCAAATCTTTATCCAATGTATTAATTACCGGAGAAAGCGGAACCGGAAAGGAGCTGATTGCTGAAGGAATCCATCAATTATCGGAGCGAAAAGGTGCTTTTATAAAAATTAACTGCGGTGCCATTCCCGAAGAACTGTTGGAATCGGAATTTTTCGGTTATGCTGACGGCGCTTTTACCGGAGCGAAAAAGGGCGGCAAACCCGGTAAATTTGAATTAGCACACAACGGCACTCTGTTCCTTGACGAAATTGGCGACATGCCCCTGACGATGCAAGTGAAGCTGTTAAGAGTCCTACAAGACCAGGAATTTGAGAGAATAGGGGCTACGAAAACAACCAAGGTCAATGTCCGGATCATCGCCGCAACCAATAAAGACCTAGCTGAACTCGTACACAATGGGGAATTCCGTGAGGATTTATACTACCGAATTCATGTCATCCACATACATATTCCGCCGTTACGGGAGCGTTTGGACGATATTCCGCTTTTGTGCAGCCATTTCATCCATAAATTCAACAAGAAAACAAATAAAAAAATAACCGGCGTGTCCCAGGATGTATTGAACTGGCTTCAACAATACCATTGGCCCGGCAATATCAGGCAGCTCGAGAATGTCTTGGAACGATCCTTTCACTATAGTCCATCCCAGTGGATAGACATGGAACATCTGCCGAACTCACTTACACTGCTACATTCACCTGAACCAACGCTCTTACCACCGAAAGGAATGGAACAGAATCCAATATTAAACCACAGAAAATCCATTAATCAGACAGAAAAACAAATCATCCTTCAGGCATTAATCAAAAGTAAAGGGAACCGGACAAAAGCCGCAAAAATTCTCGGAATCAGCCGCACCTCCCTTTATCAAAAAATGAAAAAGTACGAGATTAAAGAGGAATTCGAATTAAAATTTACCTCTACATGACAAAAAACAACCAGCCGTCTGTGAAAATCCGGCTGGTTTTCCTATTACTTTTGAAGCTGTGCCAAGTATTGCTGCTTGAGGACAGATTTTTGAATTTTTCCGGCAGGAGTCTGTGGCAGCACCGTAACAAAGACTATTTGTTTTGGTACCTTGTAATCCGCCAAATGCTGATGACAGTAGGAAATCACTTCTTCCTCCGTCATTGCGGTGCCTTCCCTTAAAATAATGTAATAGCGCCCCACCTCACCCAAGAACGGATCCGGAACCCCAATCCCCGCTGTATAGGCCACTTTGGGATGTGCCGACAGAACGTTTTCGACCTCAACCGGGTAAACGTTATAGCCTCCTTGGATGTACATTTCCTTTTTTCTGCCCTTATAATAGACATATCCATTGTGATCAAGATAGGCGATGTCTCCGGTGAATAGCCAGCCATCGCCATTAAACGTTAGTTTCGTTTCCTCCTCCAGCCCTAAATACCCCTTAGCCCTGCACATCCCTTTAACCGCCAATTCACCGATTTCACCAACAGGCAGCTCGTTCTGTTCCATGTCAACGACCTTAACCTTAAAATCCCCGATCGCCACCCCGATGCTTTCCTGCACTTTTTCTATCGGATCTGACAGTTTCGTCAGAATACATGCGCCGGATGATTCGCTTAACCCATAAAGGTTTATAATCGAGGCATCGGGAATATGGTTACCGATCAGTTCACATAGCTCAGGCTCGACATTGGATCCACCAACGATGCAGATTTTAAGGGAGCTTAAATCATAATTCCGTCTATTTTTATGCCCCAGCACCATCAAGTACATGGTTGGCACCCCGCCAAAAATCGTTGGTTTTGTCTCGTCAATGATTTGCAGCACCTTTTCCGGAATAAATTCAGGGACTAACACGATACTCCCATGGCTGTATAGCAGGGCATGAACAGCACAAGTAATCCCACCAACGTGGTTTAGCGGCAAACTTCCCACAGTACAGTCGTCCGGTCCGACTGCCAAATGTTCCGCCTGGGCCTTCGCCGACTCGAGAATGCTGCGATTGGTAATCATTGTTCCTTTCGGCTTGCCCGTCGTCCCTGAGGTATAGATGATAATGATGGTATCATCCTCTTTCACCGCTTGTTTAGAATCGGTTAGTTTTGCAAAGTCAACAGGACCATGCAGTAAACTCTCAAAAGATAAACTTCCAGGGAATCCGGCGCCGATGAAAATATAGCTTTCCACAGTAGGCAGCCTTTCCTGGAATCCTTCGAAAAATTGGGCAAAATCAAAGCCTTGATAGCCAGATATCGAGACAATACCCTTCGCCTTTGAGTTGTTGATCATATAATCCAATTCACTCTCGCGATATCGGGCATTCAACGCGACAACACCGACACCGATTTTTGCCGCCGCAAAATAGGTGTACAGCCATTCCAATTGATTCAGCGCCAATATCGCCACCGTATCCCCCTTGGCAAAACCTTGTCTGAGAAGGCCAGATGCAAGAACATCTGTTATTTCATCCAGTTCCTTAAAGGTGACACTTTTTCCTTCACATAGTAAAAACGGCTTGTCGGGATGCTTGGCAGCGGCATGGGCCAATACGTTATGAACAATCCAATTCTGCAAACATAACACCTGCCTTATACCGGATTATTGGAATAGAGGTTATGGTAATTCTTTCGCAGCACATGCTTTTGAATTTTTCCTGTGGTGGTCGTTGGCAGTTCTTGGACAATCACAACCTCCTTCGGCACCTGGAACCCGCCGAGATGTTGTTTGCAGTGCCCGATGATTTCCTCCTTTGTCGCTTCCTCTCCCGGCTTTAACAGGACGAACGCGGTGACCGCTTCAATCCAGCGCTCATGCGGCAGCCCGACACAAACAGCATTTAAAATTTTGGGGTACGATAGCAATACCTGTTCCACCTGAATAGAGGCTACATTCTCACCGCCGGTTTTGATCATGTCCTTTTTCCGGTCAACAAACACCAGTAGGCCATCATCGTCGATATAGCCCAAATCGCCGGTATGGTGCCAGCCAAACTGTCTGGCTCGCTTTGTTTCTTCCGAATTATTGAGGTAACCGGCCATCACGTTCGGACCGCGGTGAACAATTTCCCCGACTTCATTTTTTCCAAGCAGATTGCCGTTATCATCCATAATCGCCATATCGGTAATCAAGGACGGCGAGCCCCAATATGGACCTGACTTGCGCAGCTGGTCTTCCGGTCTAAACACACAAGTGGCTGGATAAACCTCGGTCTGTCCGGAGCCAAGCCCAAAGTGGCAGCCGAGTTCATTGATCCCTTTTTCCAACGTGTTCTTGTCCATTGGCGCCATCGCATATAGGCAGTACCTCAGGCTGGATAAGTCAAAATTTTTAAAAGACGGATGATAGAGAAACGCCCGGTACATGATTGGCAGGCCAAACATCCAGGTAATCTTTTCTTTTTCTACTGTCCTCATGAATGCTTCCGGTTCAAACCCGGGGATTATGACGAGTGTCGCGCCAAGATGGAAGAAGGATGTGACAAGTGTGTGCTGGGCACAGTGGAACACTGGCATTATTAAGGTCGCAATGTCATCTCTGGCCATCCCGGCCTCAATAATATTGGCCAGACTAGCGATGAATACGGCTTGGTGATTAATCAGGACGCCCTTCGGTGTACCAGTCGTGCCACTCGTGAACATGATCTGGGCAATGTCCCGGTCAGCGACATCCACTTCCGGTTCATCAGTCTGGCGCCCCAGCAGACTATTTTCGAATTTTTCCGCTTCGGACGCGCCAGAGCCAATAATCAGCAATTCAGGACAAATACTCGAGAACTCTTCTTTTTTTCCTTGTAAAAAAACTTCATCGCACAGGAGAACCTTTGCTTGCACCTCCGATAGAATGTAAGCCTTTTCATTAAACGACACGCCAGGATTAATCGGAACCCAGATAAGACCCGCTTTGGCAATGCCGAAAATGGCGGTCAGGAATTGCCATGAATTTCCGCAGATGGTGGCCACCGCATCCCCTTTTTGAAGACCAAGGTCCAAAAAGTAATGGGCAAAGCGGTTGCAATCCTCGTTAAACTCCTTATAACTGATTCGTTTATCTCCGGAAACAATCGCGGTTTTGTCCGGAAGCTTCCAAGCTGTCCTCCGAATAATATCGCCAATGGCAACACGATTTAAGGCTGAAATTTCGTTCACTACGTCAATTCCTCCTTTTGAAATCAGTGGCTAGGACCGGAGAAGTGCATTGGTTCCTCCGGTCCTGAACTCTGTCTTATTGGGATGCAAGATTTATACCAACATGTAAGGTCTATTTTTTGATTGGTTGGAAAATGAATGTGTAGGTTTATGTACAGTACAGTTGTTAAAAAATGGTGACAACTGTGAGGAATACTTAACAATAGAGGAAGTTGGCATGTGGAAATATTGAAACGGGCACGCAGCCATGAGACTTCGTGCCCGGAGGTAAACAATTACCAGATTTATAGATTCAAAGTGCCGCCATCGATGACAATCGTTTCTCCCGTAATAAATGACGACTCATCGGAACCAAGGAATAACACCAAATTGGCGATTTCCTCGGGATGGCCAATTCGGTTCAAGGCATTGGCAGTAGATAATACCGGCCATTTTTTTGTTTTCTTCCAATCACTGACCATATCCGTATCGATGATTCCGGGGGCAATCGCGTTAACACGGATATTCTTCTTGCCAAACTCCGTTGCCGCTGTTTTCGTAAGGGCGATGACACTGCTTTTTGATGCGGAATAAGCAGCAACCAGCTTTTGCCCTTTGATGCCGGCAATGCTCGCCGTATTGATAATTGATCCGCCTGAGGTCATCTCCGGAATTGCATATTTCAGCCCAAGAAAAACTCCCGTAATATTGACGTCAAACACCTGCTGCCATTCTTCCACCGAGACATCAGGAATTTTTTTCTCGCCACTTTTCACGCCGGCATTATTAAATAATATGTCCAACTTATCAAAGGTGTTGATTGTTTTTTGAACCATATTTTGGACATCCTCTGGCTTTGACATGTCGGTCTGGATAAACTCGGCTTCCGCCCCCATCTCCCTGACGATATTGACAGTTTGAATGCCGTTTTCTTCGCTAAAATCAGCAATGGTTAAACGGGCTCCCTCCTGAGCAAATCTGACAGCGGTCGCGCGTCCGATTCCCCCACCGCCACCTGTGATGATGGCCACTTTATCTTTTAAACGCATCTCATACACCCTTTCTTATATAAAAATTAAGTTTTCATTTAGGTGAATCTAAGGCAAAGCCACTAGCTTTCCATAGGTTTGTCGATCGGCCAGTACTTCCAAGGCAGAAGGCACATCTTTAAAATCATATTCTTGATAAATTAATGGTTTGATTAAGCCTTCTTCATAAAGTCTCATCAAGTCCTCGTGAATTTCGACCACTTTGTCTGGATGCAGTCTGCGGAAAAGGCCCCAGTGCACCCCGACAATGGAGTAGTTTTTAATAAGTGCATGGTTCGCAGGAGCTTCTGGAATGCGGCCGCCGGCGAACCCGATGACCAATAGGCGGCCATCAAAAGCAATGCATTTGCGTGAACGATCAAACACATCGCCGCCGACAGGATCATAAATAACATTGGCACCGCGCCCGCCCGTTTCCTTCTTTACGATATCGACAAAATCTTCAGTCAGGTAGTCAACCGCAACATCTGCACCAAGCTCCTTCAATAATTGCACCTTTTCCGGTCCGCCGGCTGTAGCAATAATTTTCGCTCCTCTCGCCTTTCCTAACTGGATCGCAGCAGAGCCAACTCCGCCGGCACCAGCATGGACTAAAAGAACTTCTCCTTTTTGAAGGTTGGCCCGGTGATATAACGCATAATAAGAAGTTTGATAGGTTATAAACATCGATGCTGCCTCGCTAGGAGACATGGCATCGGAAATCACATAAGCGTGATCCTCTGGCACACTGACCCATTCCGAATATCCGCCATTCGGTAGCGGCGGGGTGGCGACGACACGCTGTCCAACATTAAATTTGCTTCCTACTCCCACTGCCCGTACAACGCCGGATACCTCCGCACCTGGTGTAAACGGTGTAGGCGGCTTCTCCTGATATTTTCCCTGACAAAGTAAAATATCAAAAAAGTTAAGGGAGGAAGCTTCCACTTGAATTAATAGTTTTCCTTCTTCAACGGCAGGTACCGATAACTCCTGCAGCTCCAATACATCTTTTGGGTCACCTAATTGGTTCACAATCCAACTCTTCATAAAAAACATCCTCCTCAAACAAAATCTTTTTTATTTATGGGCGAAAACAGGTTTTCTTTTTTCTATAAAAGCTGAAACGCCTTCTTTTACATCTTCTGTTAAAAATACTTCTTCAAATAGCTCCGCTTCTCTTTCTATTCCGGCGTGAAACTCCATATTTGTCCCTTCATCAACCGCTTTCTTGATTCGAGATAGGGCTTGTAGGGAATAGCCGCTGATTTTCTTGGCCATCGCAAGGGCCTCTTCCATTCCCTGGCCTGTTGGTACTACCTTATTGACTAAGCCAAGCTTTTCGGCTTCCTGGGCGGATATGGGATCTCCAACAAACATAAGTTCCTTTGCTTTCGCTTCACCTATCATTCTTGGTAAGCGCTGGGTGCCCCCTCCACCTGGGAACAGACCTAATTTAACTTCAGGTAAGCCAAGCTGGGCATGTTCCTCAGCAATTCGGATATCACAGGTTATCGCAAGCTCACAGCCACCGCCGAGGGTAAGCCCATTCAACACGGCAATTGTAGGCTTAGGGAGGAAATCAATTAGATTAAACACTACATGCTGCTGCATAACATGATCCTTCATGCCTTTTTTGCCAATGGATTGAGGGAATTCTTTAATATCAGCCCCTGCCATAAATGCCCGATTTCCCGCTCCCGTTAAGATGGCCACAACAATTTCATGATCGCCCGCAATCGTTTCAAAGACTGACTTTAGTTCACTCATCACCTGCCCGCTTAAAACATTTAGCGGTGGATTATCGATAGTTACTGTAGCAATACCGTTATTTTTTTCCAACCTCACCAATTGTTTTACATCCTGAATACTCATTAATCTCACTCCCTCTTTATACTAACTGGTTGGTATTTAAGGGTGAATTAAAACCCTGTTGGCCAGTTCGCCAATCTGTGTTCGCTTATCGACCCATTTTTCACACAGGCATATTCCAGCGTCCTGCACAGGAATTTTCGTGTTTCCCGCGGGTCAATCACATCATCGATGAGATGCTTAGCTGCTGCTTTATACGGTGAACTGTCAAATGCCCACTTTTCTAGAAGTTCTTTTCGCACTTCTTTTGCATTTTCAATCCCCTGTAGCTGGCGGCCATATACGACATTAATCCCTACTTCCGGTCCAGTGAAATTGATCTCTGCTGTCGGCCAGGCGACCACAAAATCGGCACCCATTGTAGGGCCGCACATATTTCCATATGCCGCCCCGACACTCTTGCGGACAACGACAGAGATTTTCGGAACGGTAGATTGAGCGAGCGCTTGGTTCCAAACCATAATTTTAGTAGGAATTTTCATTTTTTCTGCTTCATTGCTGATGCGAAATCCAGGTGTATCATGCAAAAAGACCATTGGAATATTGAACGAGTCACATAAACAAATAAAATCAGTCGCCTTTTCGCATTCTTGCACACCAGCTGCCCCCGCGTATTTCATTGGCTGATTGGCGATGATTCCGACGGACCGGCCGTTCAATCTGGCAAATACAGTTATGAGTGCAGGGCCGTAAAGCTCCTTATATTCAAAAAACTGGCGGTCATCTACGATCTCCATGATGATTTTTTTCATATCATAGGCCCGGTTTGCTTTATTTGGTAAAATCTCAAGCACTCTGTCGATCTTGCGATACGGATCATCATCTGTTTCCTGATATAGCGGTTCCTCAGTTGCATTTAACGGCATATAACTGAAAAATTCCTTCATCTGGGCAATGCAGTCCTCTTCTGTTTCACCAAAGGCATCAGCCTGACCGGTTTGATGGGCATGAACCTTCCACCCGCCTAGCTCTTCGGTTGAAACCTGTTGCCCGGTTGCCATCTCAATCATTCTCGGGCCAGCAACCGCCATACAGGTCCCTTTAAGCTGTGTGACAAAATCGGATGAAACAGCCGTCCACGTTGGACCCCCAAAGCTGTCACCAAGTATACTTGTAATGGATGGAACCTGCCTATGATGGGTCAACATTTCATTTGGAAAAAGCTTATCGCTAATGCCGTCGGAACCCATGCCATCCGGCATTCTCAAGCCTCCGCCTTCATGCAGGTAAAACATCGGTAGACCTCGTTTCAACGCATATTGATGAATCGAAACAGCTTTCCGCATATGAACGGCGCCTTCAGTTCCGGCAAAAACCGTTTTATCGCCTGCCTGAACCACAATCGGCCGTCCATCGACTTTGGCGAGGCCGACGATCAACCCATCGCCAGCACTCTTGTCTTCAGAACCAACCATATCGGAGTGATTGAGCATACCCATTTCCATAAAGGAATCTGGGTCCACCAGTAAATCAATTCTCTCCCTCGCCGTGTAAAAACCGGCCTCATGCTGTCGTTTGATTTTTTCAGGCCCACCATTCAACTTGGCACGTTCTTTCCTTTTTATTAAATCATCAACTGCTTCTTTCACGATGTTCTTTTCTTGATCAATCACTGTTTGACTTCCTTCCCTTGTGGCTCCTTAAGCAGCCTTCGTAGTACTTTTCCCGAACTTGTTGCCGGAAGCTGGTCGATGAACTCTACAATTCGAGGATACTTGTAGGCTGCCATTTTTTCCTTCGCCCACTGAAGCATTTCCTCCTCGGTTATGTTGCCAGCATAACCAGGTTTTAGGACGATGAAGGCCATGACACTTTCACCCCTGAGCGGATCTGGAACGCCAATGACAGCGCTTTGCAAAATACCCGGGTGTTCATTCAATAGCGCCTCCACATCCTCAGGGAACACACTATAACCGGAGCTCTTGATCATTTCTTTAATCCGGCCGTGGAAGTATAAATAGCCATCCTCATCCACACTACCGATGTCGCCGGTGTGAACCCACCCGTCACGAAGCGTTTCAGCAGTGGCATCAGGTCTGTTTAAATAGCCTTTAAACACGCCGGGATTTTTGATGACAATTTCGCCTTTTTCGCCGGGACCGACTGGTTCGCCCGTTTCAAAATGAAGGATTTTAAGATCTGTATCGTAGGTTGGGATTCCGCAGCTGCCCCACCTAATGTTGTCAATAGGCATAAACGTGTCACAGGTGTGGGTTTCACTAAGTCCATAGGAGGCCTCGTGCATAATACAGCCCTTTGTTAGCGACTTCCATTTACTTGCTAATTGTTCCGTTACTTGAACGCCAAAACTGGTGGATGAGTTCCTTTGCAAAGAGGACAAATCCCTATTTTCAATGCCTGGCAAGTTTAAAATCGCGACATTCATTGGGGCAATGCTATACCAATTGGTAATGTTGTATCTTTCAATTGCATCAACCGTTGTGGAAGGATCAAACCGGGTTAACAGCACGCACTCGGCACCGGTATAGATTGGTATATTAACACCCATCACCATCCCGGCAATATGGCATAACGGGGCAATCGTCAAAAATCGTCCGTCCATGGCAAATTGGTTAGCATGAATTGTGGCAGCGGTTTTAAACAGAGCGCTGCCAAACGGCAGCATCGCCGCTTTTGGTCTTCCGGTTGTCCCTGAGGTAAACACCATTAGCCCGACATCATTCCATATGTCGATTTGGACATGGCTTGTGTACGGTTGGTTCTCCTTCAGCACCTGAACGAAATCATACGTATCTTGTTGCAGCAACTTTTCCAGTTTTAGCTCTGCCGGTAAGGTTAAGGTCGGCTCATTTGGCGAATAATCAGCATAATTCGTTGTGACCACAAATTCGACGGACGGAGTTTTAGGTCGGACTGCGGCAATCAAAGGATGCAGCTCTTGTCCGGCGACAACTACCTTGATACCGGCCTCGTTGATTAAATATTCAAGCTCGGACTCCTTATACATTGGATTCAATGGAACCACAATGGCCCCAAGACGCTGGATACCATAATGGGCAATGATATACTGCGGGCAATTTTGCATAAAAAGAGCAATCCGGTCGCCTCTCTTTACCCCTTTGCCTGTTAAAAATTGGGCGAATTGGTCAACCGACTGGTCCAGCTCTTGCCACGTCAGCTCCCTTCCGTAAAAGGAATAGGCCGTGTTAGTTGGAGTGTCGGTGGCATTTTGCTTAATATACTCATGCAACGGCCGCTCACCCAGGCGATAGGTTAATGTTTTGGAAAGGTTTTTTGGCCAGCTTTTTTGCAAAAGTTCTTTCATACTCATTCCTCCCTATTGATTAGCAGTTTTACCCTAAGAACAGAAGGGTTCGGACATTTCCACCCTGTTCATCGGCAGTATTGTCCGAAGATCATTCAACTTCGGAAATATCGACCCTGTTTATCGGCAATTTTGTCCGAAGATCGCACTGATTCGAACCTCACGTTCTATGGCCGCATCTCGTGACTGGACGGGCCAAGCATTTGCGGTAGGAGGTTGTAGGCATCCTTCACCCAATCACATAAAAGTGGTCTGGTATCTCGCGGATCAATAATTTCTTCAATGCCAAACGCTTCAGCGGTTCTTATCGGCGAACGCACTGATTCCATGCGATCCAACAGTTCTTTTAATAATTCTTCAGGACTGTCACTAGCCTCAAGCTCACGGCGATAAGCTACCTGAACTCCCCCCTCAACCGGTAGCGAGCCCCAGTCGCCTGACGGCCAGGCATAACGAAGATTTAATCCGTGTCCATTGGACATTCCGGCGCCACCGACACCGAATACTCTACGCATGATAATTTCAATCATTGGAACTTTTGCCTGGTAAATGGCCGCAATTGCACGGACTCCTTTGCGAATCGTTCCTTTCATTTCATTTTGCAATCCAATAACCATACCTGGCTGGTCGACCATATTAACAATCGGCAAATGAAATGTTTGACATAAATCTATAAAACGTTCAATTTTTTCCGAACTCTCAGCTGTCAGCCCTCCGCCATTTACATAAGGGTCTGAGGCCAGTACCCCGACTGGATGTCCATTCAGCCTTGCAAAACAGGTAAGTGTGCCCGCGCCATAATAACGTCCCATCTCAAAGATAGAGCCTTCATCGAATACCATTGGCAGAACCTCACGAATTTTATATGGAGTCCTCCGATTTCTTGGGATTACCGAAATTAAGCGATGGTCTCTTCGGTTTGGATCATCCGTGCCCGGCTCTACAGGCGGCAGTTGCCAAACACTTGAAGGTAAGTATGATAGGAAACACCGTGTCTGCTCAAAAGCGTCTTCTTCTGAGCTGGCAATATTATCTATGGCACCGCTTGAACGATGGACCTGAATGCCGCCAAGTTCTTCCTTGGTCAAGTCCTGCCCCATACCGTATTTAACAACAGGCGGGCCTGCAACGAATAATTGAGCGGTTTTCTCTACCATGACAGAAAAATGTGAGGCTGCAACCCTGGCTGCCCCGAGTCCCGCAACTGAACCCAAACATAAAGAAACGACCGGAATCCTTCCCATATTGGCAACGACCAAATCCCAGGCAGGATTAACCGGTATATATGTATGACCATCTGTATCGAGGAATTTCACACTGCCACCGCCGCCGGTACCATCAACAAGCCGGATGATTGGGAGCTGCAGGTCATGTGCCAACCTTTCGGAATATACCTGCTTCCTTATGATTGCGCCGTCCGCCGCACCCCCGCGGACCGTAAAGTCATCTCCCCCGACAACTACTTTTCGTCCATTAATCCTTCCTGTTCCGACAATAAAGTTTGCTGGTGTAAATTCAACTAATTGACCATCAGCATTATACTTCGCTTTCCCGGCAATAGCACCTAATTCATGAAAGCTATCTTCGTCTAGCAAACTGGATATCCGCTCTCTAACAGTTAGCTTGCCTTGTGATTTGTGCTTGGCGACCCGTTCTTCACCGCCCATTTGATACGCCAATTTTTCACGGCGCCGAAGTTCGTTTATTTCAGGTTCCCATGTCAACTCATCGTCCTCCTTCCGCAGAATTTTCATTATGATTGAGATTTTTGATTTATGTTTGAAGATAAATAATCTTGGTGTGGAAGAGATTGAATGTAATAAATCGTAGAAGAATGAAGTGAAATCGTTTTTAAACAAACGAACAAGAGATACTGAACGGTCAGTATATATTCCTTATTTTAGTCAAGCTACAGTTGTTTGTAAAGGTTACTTTTGGAATTATCCAAATATTTTAACTATAAGTATGGTGTTAATATGATTACCAGGTTTAATAATATTTGTATAAAAACGCCGGAACCATCATCATGGTCCCGGCATCGTTTTAAATCCTCATCTTTTTTTTCCTACTAAAACCCCGCAATGCTCTTCTAAGGGCTGTATAACTGCAGACATATCAAAATCACTTAGGCCATTCTCAGTCGCAGCAGAAAATGCCTGTTCTGCCATTTGTCCGGTAAACTTGTCCATCCCGGCCTCTTGCAAAAGCTGATTGGCCAGGCGGACATCCTTTAAAACATATTTCACCGCACCGCCAGGTTGGAAATTCCGATCAAGCACGAATTGGTCCATATGCCGACGCAAAATCCTGCTGTCCCCATAGCTGACTTTTAAAATGTTGTATAACTGTTCGGAATCAAGTCCAAATGCAGCTCCCGTAACCATCGCTTCTGAAACGGCAAGCGAGTGAACCGCGACAAGATATTGATTGATCAGCTTGGCAATGCTACCTGACCCGGAAGAACCGAGGTATTCAACCGTCCCGCCAAGAACCCATAATAAAGGAGAAATTTTTTCAAAAATCTCCTGCTCACCGCCGACCATAATCGTTAAAGTCCCGGCTTCCGCCCCTTCTGGACCTCCGCTTACAGGAGCATCAAGATAAGCAATGTCTTTGACAGCTGTTTTTTCAAAAAGGATTTTGCTTGTATCCGCTCCAACTGTAGTCAAATCGATACAGATTGTCCCCGGGCGGGCGTTCTCAATAATGCCACCATATACCTCTAAAACATCTTCTGGCATAGATAAACAGGTACAAATGACGTCACAGTTCCGTGCCAGCGAAGAAATCGATTCTACCATTATTGCGCCCTGCTCCACGAGTGCTCTAATTTTCTCTTTGGTCCGATTATAGACATGCACCTCATAACCATGCCCAAGAAGCCGTTTAACCATTCTTGCCCCCATGACACCGGTACCGATAAATCCAATGGTCATTTTATTTTCCACCTTCCAGCCAATCAAAACTTGCTTCACTTTTTCCACTCGGCGTATATTCAAGGCCTATGTAGCCTTCATAGATATCATTTAAATAATGAAATATTTCTTTGTAGTTCATTTCTCCTGTTCCTGGCTGATGACGCCCCGGAACATCCGCTATTTGAACATGCCCGATGATGTTAGCATATTGTTGAAATAGGCTAAGCGGATTTCCATGAATCCGCTCCATATGATAAAAATCAAACTGAAGCTTCACATTTGGCAAGTCCACCACATCCAATATCTCTTTTGCCTGATGAATATCATGTAAAAAATAACCCGGCATATCGTATGGATTGAGCGGTTCAATTAATAGCATTATCCCGTGTTTTGCCATTTCAGTTCCGGCAAAATGAAGATTATTCAAATAAACATCGCGAGCTATATCGTGCTCTCCGTTTGGGATAATACCAGCCATGCAGTGTATCCTAGAAACGTTTAAGTCCGCCGCATACTCAATTCCAATATGAACCGATTGTTTAAATTCGTCCACTCGTTTCGGGTCAGCAGCCAAACCTCGATCACCTTTTACCCAATTCCCCGGAGGCAAGTTTATTAGTTCCAGCGATAACATATTAAGTGAAAGTTCCCGCTGAATCTCTGCTTTGGTATTATGATAGGGGAATTGACACTCCACATGAGAAAATCCACAATCCCGCGCTTTCTTGAACCGCTCCAAAAAGTGAACTTCAGTGAAAATAGTTGAAAGATTCACAGCAAATTTATTCATGTACCACCATCTCCAGAATTTTCGGACTTTCATTCTATTCTACTAAATTTGGCAAAATCAGCAAGAACCATGAGATTTGTCAGGTAATTTATCCCTCGTCTTCACATGATTTCCTAGAATATAACATCTTGATAGGTATTTTGTCATAAACTTTCTTTTTATGTCATTTTGTTTATCTATTTAACACAAAATGTAACCTAATTGTCCTGTATTTATGATAATTAAACATGTTAGGGTATGTAATAGAGATTTTATTAGGAGGTAGCGCACATGACCATCATGTTGAAATCACTCATCGTAGCTTGTGCAGCTACAATGGCGATAAATGTCCAAGATCATACCGCTAAAGCAATAACAGAAAATCCAATTCAACATAGAACAAGTATTTCTGTCATTCATCCATTTACAATTGGGGAATTATATATACAGGAAGATTATACTCTTCATGACGCGGTACAAGCCATTGGTGATCTGTTTCATCCGCAAAAAGAGGTACAACTAGATTCAGCAAAACCTGTGATTAACGCCGTTGTTAATGCGGCTGTAGGGGTATTAGCCGATTCTTCAGACCAAGAAACGAAGGGCGTTGAAGAAAAAACAGAAACGCCAAACGGTTCACCAGAACCTGCAGAAACAGCGACTGAACCGGTTGCTACAGAAGTACTTGATGCTCAAGTAACGGAAACAGCAGACCCCGTCGAGCAACAAATGGAACCTGCAGAAACTGCAGTACAGGAAGTTGAGGCTCCGGCGGAAGAACCGACTGAACCTGCCATCTCTATTTCCGAACAGGAAAAAGATTTATTTGCTCGCTTAGTGGAAGCAGAAGCGAAGGGTGAATCGTATGAAGGGAAAGTGGCAGTTGCGACTGTCGTCTTAAATCGTGTGGAATCACCAGAGTTTCCCGATACGATAACAGAAGTGATTAAAGAAAAAACTGGTAAAGCTTATGCTTTTTCACCAGTGCAAAATGGTGAAATCAATAAACCGGCATCCGAAGATTCAAAGCAAGCCGTTGAAGAAGCTTTAAAAAGAGAAGATACTCTGAATAATTCCATTTATTTCTATAACCCGGAAATTGCCACTGATACCTGGATTCGCACTCGTCAAGCAGTGGAGACAATCGGTAATCATGTGTTTGCGAAATAAGTAAAAAAAGAGGCGTACCAAAATATTTTAGTTTGGTAAGCCTCCTTTTTATATTTTTATCATTGATTCAAAATGTTCTTTTACATATGGTAGGACTTTCTCAGGTGATTCAACATGAATAAAATGCCCGGTATCAGGAATGATTCCAATCCTTGCATGCGGGAATTGCAGCTCACGAGTTTTATAAGCAAAGTCAATTGAAATATACGGATCATTTTCGCCCCACAGGATCGTAACGGGTTTATTTATCACCGAAAGCTTTTGGTATGGTTCAATTAATTGCCGATTGGCGGAACGGTATAATTCCAAAATAACCTTTCTCGTTTCTGCGGTTTCAAAAATGGCATAAAAATCTTCTAGAATCACCTCTTCTACTGAAGGAATTTCATGTTTCATATTTGCCATCCAGGCTTGCTTATTTGCCATCGCTTCCACCACTTTTTCCCCTAACCCTTCCGTCCGCCATTTTTGTGCCAGAGGGTGCCATGTGTATCCTGGTATCAACGATGTATCGCTAATAATTAGGCTTTCCACTTTGTCTGGATGGTCACAAGCCCACCGCAACCCAATCAACCCGCCCCAGTCATGGACAACGAGATGAATTTTTTCTAATTCTAACGCTGCTATAAAATCATTGATAAATGTTAAGTAGTTTTCCCATGTTGACTCATTTGGGAAACGGTCACTCTGGCCAAAACCCGGAAGATCAGGTGCAATTGCCCGAAATCCCTGGGAAGCAATTTCTGGTATGATATGCTTCCATAGCATGCTTGATTCCGGAACACCATGGATCAGTAGGACTGGCGCAGCATTCTTGGAACCTTCATCCAAATAGGAAGTGGTTTGATTGTTTAGGGTTACTATTTTTTTATTAAGCATAATCAGTCTCCTTTTAAAAAAATCAATCCCCTAAAACATTCGTCAAATACCTGAAATTTCCTTTTTTAATTCAAAAAGCGAAGGATTTCACTCCCCCGCTTTATAAATCGGTCTATAGGATAGTGCCTAGCACAAAACTTTACTGCAAGTCAATTCTGGGCGTTGGCAGATCGGCATAACCCGAGACGAATTTTACTTGAAGCCCCTGTTCACCTATTGGTCGTTGAAACGTAATGGTCCCTTCCACCGTTTCACCAGGTTTTAACTCTCCCTGGCCTAAATAGGTGTCGATGTCAATTGTCGCTAATACATCCTCGTCAAAGGTTTGGCCTTTGTCGTCAACTAAGGCGAAAGAATAGGTATTATAGCGAAAATCTTTATCCCCGATATTTTCCAGCTTGACAGCAACAGTAATGTATTCACTCCCGCCTCTAGGTTTGGACTTTTCATTGCCTTTCGATTTTTCAACATTTGTTACCGTTAATAGTATCCACTTTTGCAAATTAATTTCCTCACCAATGGCATGTCCTTTTGGCTTTGATTTTTCCCCTTCAGTCGTTTCCTCCTTACTTGCTGGAACACTTTCTTGTTTTCCGGGTGATTCACCTTGATCACAACCAGCCAAAAAGACAGCAACAATGAAAAATCCAAATAAGAAGCCACTCCATTGACGAAAACGAAAATTATTCAAATTCATCCCCCCACATCAAAAATTTTAATAGGACCTGAAAGCTAGGCGGCAATAGGTTTACATTTTTGTAAACCTCTCCAATCATTTCTTCAAAATATATAAATTCATCAACTGGCACATTATAAGGGGATAAGCTAGGGGCATCATTTACATCCAATTCTTTATAGTATTTATTCTTTTGTTCGTATGCTGTTGCTAACATATCGAAACTTTTCGTCAATTCGGCACCATTAGATGACAATTCGGATGGGATCGGCATTTTTCTAAGGCTCTCGATAATGATTTCACCATCCGATATCACCTTGCGTCGCTGTAATTCCAGTTGCTGTATCGGCTTATTTTTTATCATTGAAGATAGTAAGGCGCCTTCTGATTGTTGTTGTTTTTTTACAAGTTGGACAACATCATCCTGAAGGTGGATGAGAGCAACCTGCTGCTCACGAATTGTCGGCATGCTTGCCTGGTTGGTATCGGTCTTCATAAAGCTCACAGCCAGAATGATGAGAAGGCTGGCCGCCAATACCAGGCTAGTCATATAAGAAAGTTTGTTCACGATCCGAGATGGCCGGGATTGAGCCGTTGCTTTTTTTAAAATTTTCTTTTTAAGAGATTTCGATAGTTCCATATCTTTAAAATACGTATCATCAAGGCTTTCCTTTAAGTATCGAAGATCATCTTTCAAAGTTCATCCCTCATTTCTTTCCCCAGTTTTTTAAACAATAGTCCCTTTCCTCGTTTTAATCTGGTCCGAATCGTGTTTTCATTTATTTGTAAAAATTTTGAGATTTCTTCCACACGGTAATTCTCATAATAAAATAGAATCATCACTTCTCGATACTTCACTGGCAAATTCAGAACGGCTGAGGCTAGCTCCTTTTTCTGCGACCGTTCCAATACATGCTCTAACACATGATCCTTCATGTCTTTTTGTTTCGGAGTAAAATCATGAAATAACAGGTTGCGAAACGACCAGCTTTTTAAATAGTCTTTACAAGTATTAATCGTAATCGAATACAGCCATGTTTTGACGGATGAATCGCCGCGGAATTTCTCCCAATTTTGAAAGCATTTGATAAAAACCTCTTGGGTAATGTCCTCCGCCACTTTTTGATCCTTCACATATGTAAACGCGAGTTTCAGCACCTTGTTGCCATAGGTCTCAATCAACTCTTCCAAAAGGGTTTCTTTTTTAATACTTGAGATGTCCAAGTGATGAGGGTCTTTTGGTTTATTAAGCTTCATCCTGCTCCCCCTTACTAACCTTCTATTCTTGATTGTTGCTTGTTTACGAATTCAAATCCACCCTTTGTTGGAAGGAGGCTTGCTTTTGGAATGTCCAGTTTTTTCTTGCGAGATACTTTTGAAAGTTGTTCCCCGAATATGTTCTCCTCAAGCTCTTTTTTCATCATGTTTACGATGAATATTACAATGAAAAATCCGCCTATCGGGACAAAAATGGTCCACGGCGCCATGTTAAAATCATTGAAATTCTGGGCAATTAGGCCCGCCCATTCCATCGATAATGAAGCCGGCTTTGGCGGTGGCTCCAGATAGCCAAAAATTCCGCCAACTGCTTGACCGCCAAGGAATAATCCAAATATGCCTAAGTGCATGGTAAGCTGCAATGTGCTTAATAGCTGCTGAACAAATAATAAGATTCCGTATGAACGAATGTACGGCATTAACTGTCTTCTAAAAATATGAAACTTGCTGGCCCCCATTAAGTAAGAGCTTTGTACAAAGGATTGCGCCAATAGTTGTTCTGTTATTTCACTAGCAAAAATCGTTACTGTCGGAATTCCGATAAATACCAACATCAAGACTTGAAAAGAAACAACGGAGGCAAGAGGCAAATCGGTAACTGCACCAATGGTTGGTCCCATTAAGACAATACCTAAAAAAATCAAAGGAATATATCTCATTGTAATAAAAAAATCTTTAAAATAGCTTTTTAGATATGGAGCCCATAAGGACATAAAAAGTCCGACCACACCGCCAACCAATACTCTGAAACTCGAGACAACAAAGGCGATAATCAGCGTAAATTTAGCACCATAGAGGAAAAGCAGATGCATATCTTGCCCATTTCGGTCCGTTCCCAGGATATGTTTCTCTGATGGCGGAAATGGAGCCTTATCCAGGATATTCCCCTGCTCATCCTTTACAAAGATTTGCTTATTAAAATCTGCCGGCCCGTAAGCGGGATACAAAAAACTGGCAGCTAATAAAAGGAGAAGGATGGCCGAACCGATGATGGTTTTCTTATATTCTCTCATAAGGTGAACCTTTCCTTTCGAGCGATTTTCCTCGAAACAGCAAATCCCAATGCTTCCATTATCAAGAGCGGCAGTGTAAACAGCAACAAACATAGGGCAGTTGCCGCGATATTTCCACCACGAAACAGAAAAAGTTCAAAGGTTTTTGTAAACCCAGGTATATTAAAAATAAATTCGATTAAATAAATATTAGAAAGAATAATCCAAATACTAGTACGCAGTTGTAAAATCATTTGTGGAAGAATATTCGGGAGAAGATGAACGAAAAGAAGCCCCATCCTTCCGATCCCCTTCGCCTTTCCGAACAAGACATAAATTTTACTCTCTTCCTCCTCAAGAACTTTTATTAAAAATTGCACAAACAAAAGCGTGGGAAGAAAAGAGATAGTGACAATCGGAACAAAATAGGGCCGATTCCCAAAAACTCCGTAAAGCTGCAAAAACTTTAAACCCGTTTTTTGATAGAGGGTAATGACGAAAAACATGAACAGAAATATGACAAACAAATCTGGGATACCCTCAATTAAATTTATCCCTTTCTTTATACGGTTTCTAATTTTTCGCGGAGATATTATAACCAAAAACGCCAAAAGAAGTCCGGCAAAAATCACAACCATGAGGCAGACGGCCAATAGAGACATGGAATAGCGATAGCTCTCAAAAAGAGGAAGCTGCGACAATATGTCAAAGTTTGCTGAATCCGCAAAATGGACAAAGAATTGGATGTCTTTATTAACTTCCGTCCAAAAAAACTTGGAGTTGAAGTTAAACAGTTTAGTTCCAAATGTTAAAATCGGAAGATTAAGTATTAGGATAAAACCTACTAACATCAGGGCAATCCTGACTGGCAGCTTTAATACATGTTTCATATGGTATCACCTCAAATACATTGTATAATTTTGGTATTTTTAAAATTAGACGACAGTAATGAAGTTTTCTGTTCATTTTTTAATAAAAAATTGAAAAAGCTTTCTAGGACGGTCTCCTAGAAAGCTTTTTTTGGAGAATATTTCAAGCTGAGGAAAGGAAAACTAATTTTGTTATGTGTAAATGGACTATCCTAGAAAGGACTAATGAATAATGGATGATATCCTTATCGCCCGATCCCTCTTTGGGACTACGATGGCATTTCATATTATTTTTGCAACAATCGGTGTCGGGTTGCCTTTAATGATTCTAACAGCAGAGCTGCTGTATCAAAGAACAAAAGATCAAGATTATGTAGTCATGGCCAAGAGATGGACAAAGACATTTGCTGTTTTGCTTGGTGTTGGAATCCCCACCGGGACAATTGCCGGCGTGCAATTATCCTTGTTATGGCCTGGCTTTATGGAAGTAATTGGTCGAGTTATGCCGCTGCCATTCCAAATTGAAATTTATGCATTCTTTGTAGAGGCGCTGTTTATGTCAATCTATGTCTATGCAGCAGAGAGAATTCCACCTTGGTTGCGAATCGTAAGTCTAGTGCTGGTTGCACTCGGTGCCTTAGCATCTGCTGTGTTGATTACAAATGTCCATGCCTTCCAAGGAACTCCAGCAGGCTTCCGTTATGAAGACGGAAAATTCCTTGATGTTAATCCATGGGCTGCCTTTTTTAATCCAAGCTTCTATGTTTCTGCCTGGCATGTCGGCGTTTCGGCCTACGTGGTTGGAGCATTTGTCGTAGCGTCTGTAGCTTCTTTTAAAATGTTGAAAAATTCTTTTGGCTCCAGAATTTATCTTTTTCACCAAAAAGCCCTAACAATTGGACTGACTGTCGGTTGTATCTTTGCGTTCCTGACCGCCATAAGCGGTCATACTTCCGCTCAATATTTGCATCGATACCAACCGGAAAAACTGGCAGCGGCAGAGGGCTTGTTTGAAACCCAATCACACGCCCCACTCGCAATTGGAGGGTTTACTGACCGGGAAACGGAAGAAGTTAAATGGGCAATTGAAATCCCCTGGGCATTAAGCTTTTTGGCGGATAACAGATTTGACACAGTTGTAAAAGGACTACACGACTTTCCGGAAGATGAATGGCCGCCCTTATTTATCCACACTCTGTTTAACGCGATGGTGGCAATCGGTTCTCTTCTGATCCTGATTCCGCTTCTAGTATTAGGCTGGAAACGGATTTTGAAAAAACATCATAATCCAAAATGGTTGCTGTGGGTTCTGGTTTCGACGGGCCCGCTTTCCGTTCTGGCAATTGAATTTGGCTGGATTTTCGCCTGTACCGGCCGGCAGCCATGGGTGATTTACCGGATATTATCGACCGCTGAAGCAGCAACGACTTCGAAGGGCTTGGGTACCCTATTCATTTTATTTAGCGGTGTCTATTTCATTTTGGCAGCTGCAGTTGTATTCGTTCTGCTCTTTTACTTCAGGAAAAATACCGAAGTGGATGATATAAAGCGGGCAGAACAAAAAAATGGGGAATTATTCAGTACTAATACATAAAGGGGAGGAAAACAAAATGCCAGATGCACTGATTGCGATTACCGTCCTGTGGGGATTCGTTTTCATTTACGCGGTCATGGCTACCATGGATTTTGGCGCGGGATTTTGGTCGATGTTCTACATAAATCACGAAACGACACGAGCAACAAACATTGCGAACCGCTATCTTTCACCCACTTGGGAGGTGACCAACACATTTATTGTGGCGCTCGTTGTTGCTTTAGTCAGCCTGTTTCCCAAGGCCACCTATACACTTGGCACGATCTTGCTTATCCCTGGAAGCATAATCCTGCTGCTGTTGGCCCTTAGAAGTGCATTTCTTGTCTTTTCAAATGCAATACCGGAATACAAAAAACCGTTAACGGTTATATCCGGGATCACAGGCATTATCATCCCTGGTCTGTTAATTAGTGTCCTGCCTATTACACATGGCCATTACGTGGAATATGAAGATGGGAACGCTACGCTAAATTTAGTTAAGTTATTTACTAGTCCAAATGAATATGCCTTTATCGGTTTTGCCATCAGCAGCAGCCTGTTTCTTTCATCTTTGCTGCTGGCCGATTATTCTAAAGTCTCGGATGAGATGGACGCCTATCGGGTGTATTTGCGCGATGGCCGAATTCTCGGTCCGATTTCATTGCTAATGGCATTTCTAATTATGCTGACACTAAAATATGAGGCTGCTTGGTTGTACAATCGAATGTTGGATAATCTGCCGCTTTTATTGCTATCTTTGGGGTTTTTTCTTTTGGTAGGTGTGGGTCTATATTTTCCAAACCCTTTTATGAAAGGGGTCAAAGGCATGCCTCGGCTTACTGTAATCGCTGCGACAGCACAGTATTTGGTGGCTAGCTATGTTTACGGCAAAGCTCATTTGCCGTACATTGTATACCCAAATGTCACGATACACTCCGCGTTTACCGATCCCAATTCATTCCGAGTGGTATTTATCACGTATATTGTTGGTTTCGCCATCCTATTCCCTGGTTTCTTCTACTTTTGGAGCCTTTTTATGAAGGATAAACGGTATTTAAAAGCAAAAAAGGATTAAGATCATCTTGTTCACTTTTTCATTCCATGAAAATATAACAAAACCATCAAGAACAAGATGAGTCCAATGCCGAAAATCTGACCTATTATTGATAGGAGCCAAAAAAGCCAGGATTTCCTGGCTTTTTTGATTCAGATATTTTTTATTTTCTAACAATCATATAAGTTGCGGTGCCAGAAGCTATTAATTTGCCCATTTCATTAATGATTTCAGCTTCGCCCAACACAAGATTTCTCCCTTTATGTTTAATCCTTCCTTTGCAGATTAATGTTTCACCCTTTCCGGGTCTTAAAAAGTTGGTTTTCAATTCCACTGTTGATGCTGCCTCATGCTCCTCAAGCATCGGCGTTAATGCTGTTCCGACGGCAGCGTCAATTAACGTAGCCTGAATTCCACCGTGAACACTTCCGTGGATTTGCAACAATTGTGGTGTAATTTTTAATTCCACTTCCGAATATCCTGGTATTGACTTCTTTATTTCCATACCAATATGTTTCCAAACCGGAGTATCCGCAATCTGCTGACTTCTTTTGGCTATTTCCATTCTAACCTCCAAGGTATTAATTGCAATATTCTAAATAGTTTGTCCCGTGAGGTTATTATAGTATTAATTTAAATGAGAAACCAGTTTTTAATTCGGTGGACTTTGATCCAAGACTGGGTACGGCCTGGTGCTCTGTGGTTAAGTGTCCAGGATATTAACCTTATATTGCTTTAGCCAACTATTTAATTGAATAAAATATGCGAGCAACTGCGGACCGGTCATGAGCTGCCCGAACCAAGGGGTTTTAAACGATGAGCCGTTTGAAGCGATAATGTCTTTGAGCTTCTGTTTGGAGACTAATTCAAGGATTGGGGAAGATTTTTGGTCAAGGATAGAGTTCAGCTTATTCTTTACGAGATTGGTATATTCAGGGTGATGGGTTTTTGGATAAGGGCTCTTTTTCCGGTATAAGACATCATCGGGAAGCACACCTTCCAGTGCCTTTCGCAATAACCCCTTCTCACGGCCATTCAGCATTTTCATGTCCCACGGAATATTCCAGGCATACTCGACCAGGCGATGGTCCGCAAACGGGACGCGAACCTCCAGACTAGCCCCCATGCTCATGCGATCCTTCCGCTCCAACAACGCCGCCATAAACCAAGTCATATTGAGATAAAACATCTCGCGGCGCCGAGCTTCCAATGAAGTCACTCCATCAAGTTCCGGCACCTCTTGCAGCGTTTCATGATAACGGTCCATAGCATAAGTTTTTAAATGTAATTTCTGCTGCCAAGAAGGGATTATCACCTGCTGCCGTTCATCCAAGGATTGCATCCACGGAAAACCTTCTCTTTGCAACAGGTCCTTTCGGTAAAACCATGGGTATCCGCCAAAAATCTCATCGGCACATTCACCCGACAACGCGACCGTATAGTCCTGCTTGATTCGTTCACAAAACCACAATAGGGATGAATCCACATCTGCCATCCCCGGCAAATCTCTAACCGAAACGGCATCCTCTAAGCGACCGATTAGCTCGTTGTTATCAATCACCTCTGAGTGATGAATCGCCCCTAAAAACTGCTGCATTTTTTCAATCCAAGGCTTATCTCGGTCAGGCTGAAACGATGTCGCTTTGAAAAATTCATCATTTCGTTCATAATCGATGGAAAACGTATGAAGCGTGCCCCGCCCTTCCTTGTTGAAAAAGTCGCTGGCAATTGCGCTGATGGCACTGGAATCCACTCCGCCTGACAAAAATGTGCAAACCGGAACATCCGCTACCAATTGACGCTCAACAGCATCTTTGACCAGAAATCTTACCTGTTCTATGGTCTCAGATAGTGAATGAGGATGCTCTTTGCTTTCCACATTCCAGTACCTTCTGATTCTGGCTCCATTTTTATCATAAATGAGGACGTGGGCTGGCCTGAGTTCGTAAATCCCGTGAAACACGCCGTGGCCCGGTGTTCGCGATGGCCCTAATGCAAGAATCTCCTGCAGCCCTTCCCGGTTTACTTCCGGCTTTACTGACGGATGAGCGAGGACGGCTTTTAATTCCGACGCGAACAGCAGCGAGCCATTTCCTTCTTTATAAAAAAGCGGTTTGACACCGAGGCGATCCCGGCCCATAAATAGCCTTTGTTTGACATGGTCCCAAATGGCAAATGCGTAAATGCCATTCAGGTGGTCAACACATTGTTCGCCCCACTCCATATAAGCCGTCAATAACACTTCTGTATCAGAGTGTGATTCAAAACGATGTCCACTCTTCAGCAACTCCTTGCGAATATCTTCCGTATTGTAAAGTTCACCGTTATAAACCATCGTATAGGTATGCCCGTTTTTCAATTTGGTCATCGGCTGTTTGCCTCCAATGGGGTCGACAACAACTAACCGTTTATGACCAAGTGCCACTTGCGGGGCAGACCAAATATTGGAGTCATCCGGCCCCCGCTTGCTTAGGGTTTCTGTCATCTTTCTAATGGTGTCCTGCTGTTTCGTGAGATCCTGTCTCCAATCAACCCAACCTGTAATACCGCACATGATGCATCCCTCTTTCTTAAAAATTCATAACCTTAGATGATTTTCATCATATGTAATGACTTTTAATCTAAACAATATTCGTTTTATATAAATTTAATCTCATATCGAGATTAATTAATGTGGGTTTAACATTTTTGAAAAAATAAAAAACTGCCAAAGGGTCTCCCCCTGGCAGCAAATTCATTTTACATATTTTCAATTTTTTCTTTTAAAACCTGTTTAAATCTCATCGGATCGTCCACGCGAATCGCAACCTTTGAATACTGTTTTTTCATCCCCATAATCAAAGTCGCTTCGAGAGGTTGCTTTAATTTTAGAATAACATCGGGATGGACTTCTTCCATATCTCGCGCAATGAAATCGATAGTATCTTTGGAAAGCTTTTGTTTTAATTGAGCTGGTTCTTCAATGATTTCTTCAATGTCTGACAAATTGATTTTCATTCGTTTCATTAGTCCAAGCGAGACATAAATGTTCTCCTCTGACACCACCAACGGATTATGACGCACAACCTGAATGTCGCCCAAAAAGAAAATAACCGTATAAACGTTCAGAATCAGCATAATAATCGATAATACTACTGACTTATCATGAAACAACCAGTGGAGTCCAACCATTTCAAGTACAGTCGCATGAATCAGCATGATTTGAAACGCGATTAAACTGGATTTTTGATGCAAGGTAAACATATTAGGACCGACAGGCGTTTTCTTTCGCCATGTCGTGAAAGCAAAGTAGTACATGAGCATTTCTGAGCAAATAACGCGAATAATCGGGTAGGACTTGACCTGCTTTTCTACGGCTGTTGAAAAAGAATACAGTACCGGCAGCGAACTTTCCTTTACGGAACGGACGATGTTCGGCATATATTGAAACAAAGAAACGAGAACCAAAATCTCCAGCAGGAGCAACCCGCCTTCAACGGCAAACCCGACCCATGTGATCGCTTCAAATGGAGCCAAATACTCCATCGGAATCAGGAATCGGACCAAAACCAGACCACCGGCAATCCCCAAAATGAGGTTTTTCCAATTCAATTTTCGTTTCCATGTCAAAAATAATACCGGAGCAATCAAGGCCAAATCTATCATCGATGCCAAAACCATTATATTAGTATTTTTTGGTAATGCCATGTCTCCAAATGCAGTATGGTATAAAGAATAATTTGCAGCTAACACAAACAGGAGCAGTATCAGCAATACATTTCGGTTTAGAGTCCTTTTTAACACCATAGAGGTCACCCTACCCTTTTTTCTTTAATTATACCATATATTACCTATTAAAATAGTATAAACTACCCATTACATTAAAGTCTTACTATTTCGAAAAATCATTCCTTTCCGGTTGACAACCTGGGTTCCCTTTTTCATATTCCTGATAATAAGAACAGCAACAGCTCCGTAAAGAACCAGTTGAACGATGCCAGTGTCTCCTGTCAGGATTTCCGCGTACGAAGAATCACTTTCAGTTAATAATGCAAAGCGGGCCCAAGCCACGTTGTGGACAGCATGGATTATGGCCGCCGGCCAAACACTATTTGTAGCCATTCGTACATGCCCAATCAAAATTCCGACAATCGTTAATGATACGAGAAATAGCGGAATCACCACCCAACGGCTTCCTTCAGCATGGTAAACATCAGTAAGCAGGATAAGCGGCAGGTGCCAGCAGCCATGAATGAATCCAGACAGGACTAACGCACGAATATTGCCAAGACGCTGCAAATGTGGGAGAAGATAGCCGCGCCAGCCGATTTCCTCAAAAAGTGAAAAAGTCACAGTGTAGATTAACAGCATTGGGATCGTCGCCATTATCATAGTAACCGGGCTCATGCCTTTTAGGTTGGCAGTTGTGATTTCCCCTATACCCGAAACCCATAGAATACTATATCCAACCAGATGAACAACAACCGGAGCAACGAACGCAAATCCCCATTTTTTCAGCCCAAGCTTATGAACTCCAAGTGGAACCCATCCTGATTTACTGTATCCATCACGGGTGACAATAAACATCATGATCAGCACCGTAATAACTGGTGAGAACATATACACTTCCCCGCTTATTCCCGGCAATTGAGAAAACAAGCCCGCCAAAGCGATGACAATAACCGTAAAAATCATACTCTTTGCTAATGAACTTAAATTCTTAAACATGATTTCCATCTCCTTTTTCTTGATAGTTCGATAATAAGGAAAAAAAGTCACGAAGTTAGAGTGTAGTTTGTCATGTAAAGGTCATATCAAAGTCATAAAAAAAAGGCACAAATCTCTTATCGATTCATGCCTTTTGGTTATCTTTCTACGCGTGGCTTATTTAGGAAAAAATCAGCTGGTATAAAATTCAAACGGAGCCTAACAACAATAATCATAAGGATGCAGGAGCGGTTCAGCTGGAAACAGCCATCTCGGTTTTAACTCCTTCCAGTGCCAAGCCCCCAAAGCAGCGGCACAGGCATCAATAAAATGACTTTCTTTTTCGATAAAATCAGGAAGATGCCTCAGGTTCTGCAGCTCAAACCAATTTTTTATAAAAGACCTTGCAGTGACGTTTTGTTTGTAATGTAAAACATGCTCAAAGTCCTCTCGTGAAAGCCGTGACCCCATTACGGCACCCGGATGCACTTCCACGATTGAAGTCGGATTTGGGGTTCTTAGATTATCAATTTCCCTGCTAAGCCTAATCCCCCTCAACGTCAGATAGACCATTTTGGTCATTGTCGGAGTCATGATCGATCCGGACTTCATCCCCAATGAAACGATAAACTGCCTTAATGCTTTATCACCTAGTCTGTCTCCGCCGCCGTCTTGATAGGATAGTGGGGCGTCGATTCCAACCACCACCTCATCCAACTGACTTTGAGAGTGAATTTCGTTTAATATCTCCCAATCGCTGATATCGCTTAACAGCTTAATAAAAATTAATTGATCCTCTTGTTTTTCAAAAATCGTTAAAACTGTATCCTTGTGATTGCTTGGTCCAGATAAATCAATGCCAATAACCCTCATACAACCTCATCTCTCTCTAAGATTTTGGTCCTTCGTTTAGATGCTTATCGATTTCCGACAATGTTTTTCCAATGGAATCCTGAATGACATAGGTTCCATCAGCATGATCGTATGGTGTATCTCCTTTATTAATGATGATCATGGGGACGCCGCGCTCCCGGTATTGCGGGAAGGTCGAGAATGGCGTGACCTTCAGGCTTGTGCCCAGCACCAACAGACAATCGGCCTCCTCGATATGACGAAGAATGGTATTGAACCCTTGGACTGAAAACCACTCTCCAGCATCCCCGAATAAAACTACATCTGGTTTAATAAAACGATCCTCTACCCTTTTTGTATTACAATTGTCGCAAACATAAAAGTCCTCATTTGTTTGCATCCGTGAAACCATTTCCTCGGCTGCGTACATTTTTTCGCAGTGCAGGCAGGAGGCAGTTTTCATGGTTCCATGAAACTCAATGACATTTTTGCTTCCGGCCTTTTGATGCAGACCATCGATGTTCTGGGTAATAATATGCGATACCCTTCCTGCTCCTCCCAAGTTGCCAGGATTTCATGACCGCGGTTTGGCTTGGCAACAGGATGATATAGATTCTCGATTGCAAACTGATAAAACTCCTTCGGATGTCGATAAAAATAGTCGAGCGAAAGAATGGTTTCAGGGGCTAGCTGATATACCCCTGTTTTGGAACGAAAATCCTTAATTCCCGATTCCGTACTTATTCCCGCACCTGTCAGAACGACGATGTTTTTGGCCTTCTCAATGAAGCTTGTGCAAATATCTATGTTGCTTAACATGTTTTACACTCCTAGTCATACTTTTAGTATCAGTATAACTTTCCGGTAAAAAGAAGGAAAATGAAAGATAGCTAACGTATAAAGAAAAAGAGGTTAAGGATATATAGTCGGTTCAATCCTTCGAAACCGGATTGTAAAAACTCCGTCTAATCTAAAAAGGGGTGCTGCCACGTGAAAAAATGGAGTGTCTTACTATTGTTGATGATCTTCTTAACAGGCTGTCGTTCTTCGCTATTTGGAGGAAATTCCATTATTGAATGGGTTGATTTTATTAAATGGAATGGCGTGACCTACGATGGAATATATACCGGAACTTTGTCCGACACCAAGTACATTGGTGAAAAGATTGGCGAAGTAAAGTTTAGGGTTGCTGACAATGTTTCAAATCCCAATTATAAGATTCGCAATGGAGATGCAGCATTTCATGAAAAAGGAACAGAAATTTACACGATTAAAGGCTATCCACAATTGATTGCCGTTAAATCTCCCCGCGATATTAACGGGTATCGCGTCTATTACTCAAGAGATGATACTGAATTCAAATGGCACTTTAAGGATATGCCAATCGAAAAAGTAAATCGAATCGAAATATTTCTTGCTTACACACCTAATGGGTCACAAAAAATAGTAGATATCAATACCGGCGAAGAAGTGAAGAGATTTCTAGAAATTTTAAGTACCAGCAAGGAAACGCCGACTTTCCAGCCTAATACAGGAAACAGTGATCCCATTTATTACGAGATGGTCTTTTACACCGATGAACCAATTGCCCATAAATATGACCTGCAGTATGACGGCAATACCTACTATTGGCATCCTTGGGACACATCGATTATTTCGGGTGAAATAGGTGAGTTTCTGCCGGAAAACTTGAAAAAAGCAGGCCAATTGGGTCTGCTTTTTTCTGTAGTAAGCCGTACCTTTCCCAAACTAAGATTTTCGATAAATCAGTCCCCTTATAATGTTGTGACAGTTTGGGATAATATTAGAGAGGTGATTCAATGAACCTAGATAGGGTAAAAGAGATACTCACATCTGATGAAGAAATTTTAGTTAACTATCACGGCATTCCCGTTTGGATTGAAAGCATCGAGACTACCTCCAACATGGCATTAGTTTCTCAAAGAGGGACGCATGATGAAAGTCGATTGGTCCCAATCGATGGTTTAGAGGAAAACTAAAAAGCAAAACTTCAATGTACCATCTTTAAAGAAAGGATGAAGACCGATGACAAATACTACAAATAGTAAACGAGGCATCTCTCCAGGAAAAGATAATAATTTGGACCATGCAAGTATTAAGAATGGTTTAAACAATGACAATGCCTTTAGTGAAAATGGCTTGGAAAATAACCGATTACTTAATGAGGCTGTTAGCCAACATAAATCTGAATAAAATTCCGGGCGGTTTCCTGGCTAAAAGTGCCTGTTTTTACTCCTATAAGCTCGATAGGAGCTATTTAAAGGGGAAAACCGGGTATCCATTTTTACCAATTTGGGGTTAAAAAAATTATATCCGCGGTGTTTCACCATATATCTGCGATAATCTTGGATATATCCGCGTTAATTTGATTTTATCTGCGATAAATTAAATATATCTGCGATCATTCCAATATATCCGCGATGCCCTTTTTTAAAAAGCAAAATTACCCATTTAAAATCACAAAAAAGACAACCCTATTTTAGGTTGTCTTTTAATATGCCCGACATCGTCCTATTGGTGTCAGTACCAGCAATAATTAGCTAGTGCCTGACACCACATATGGATTATCCGTTATTTTTGAGCATTTCATTCACCATCGTTTTCATGGAGTGAATAACCGTTTTCTTGTATCTCGCCGCTAAAATCAGAACTCTAATTTGTTGGGCACGGGGTAAATTTTTAAAACGAGGCTCTTGTTTCAAGAAGGAGCGGAAGATGGACCAGCTTTTCGGCATTAATGGAAAATCATCAAGGGGTTGTTTGTTGCGCAAACGATAAAACCACGAAGTGAATCCAGAAGAAGTACTTTTATCTACAATGCAAGGTGCATAAATACTCTTTGTATGTTTTCGAAGGCTTTCAAATCGATCCTGTCCCCAGATAATAATATAGCTATCGTCTTTATTGCTTTTTCTGACAACTAAAACAAACATACAGTCCCACATTAATCTCTGTAGCCGCTTTAAGTGGTCCGTCATTTTCAATGATAAATCAGGTTTGATCTTATTCAGAGGTATATATTGAATTGAAAATTTCAAATTCATCCCCCCTGTTTCGGTGATAGCCCTAGTCGAATACGACTTAAATAATATCAATAATCATTATATGTCGTGGATTCATGTCTTATTTCTTTAAAAAAACTGGCACAGTATCCATAAGTCAATCCATTTTTGTTTATTTATCTTTCAAACTATTTTTATATTGATCATAGTCCGTTTTAATATAATGGAAGGCTGCAGCGCTTCCCCCGTGGTCGGGATGTGTTAGTTTTAATAATTTTTTAAAACCCGTTAACACTTCTTTCTGTCCCGCTTTTTTGGATAGTCCTAATTTTTGTCGATAGTCAGAAGGATAAGAAACTGGTGGTGCTTCTGCTGGTTCCTCTACTCTTTTTCCTTGCCTCGATCGTTCCTCTTTTAGTTTTAACAATTCCTTTCGTAATTCAAGGTTTTCTTTTAATACCTTTTCAGACTCCTTAGTCCAATCCGATTTTTCTTTCCTAAGAACGGCGAGTTCTCTTTTCAAATTGTTTCTTTGCTCAATCAATGCTCTTACAGATGTTTTATGAAGCTCTTCCAGCCCCTGCAGCTGCTTATCCTGTGCTTTTATTTTTTCTTTTATATCATGAAGGGATTTATCATGTTTAATAGGCCTATTTTCAAACAGGTGTTGCTTGGTTATGTAATTCGATAGTTGGTACCCGTTCCCCACTTTTTGAATCTTGCCTTCAAGATACCACCGTTTCACAAGCGGGATACCTATATTAGCGGAAACACCGGCATCCTTCAGCAATTCGATCGCTTGGTCTGTATCCTCAAGTATATAGTCTGTTTCCCGCTGTCCTGACTTTCCAACATAACTAATTTTACGCTCGCGCATCCAGCGTCTCACGGTTTCAATACTTTGTTCCTCCGAAAAACCAGCGTTCTTTAATAAGTCAAATGCTTGATCTGTATTCACATGATCACTCCCATCCAAATATTGAGGCTTAGATGAATGACGAAATGCTATATTTTTTATCGAAACGAACCATTTTTTGTACTACCATAACTATATTAATTTAGATAAATACGAAAAGGAATGGCTAAATTAGACTATTAGGATGCTGTTTTTCTGGCGAAAAATGTGAGGAGATTTAACTATATGGAAGGACGGATGGCGGAAAAATAACCAATGAAGAAACAGTCTGATTACGAAAAAAAGCCCCGTCAAAGGGCCTTTTAGTGTATCAACGTCAGTACGCTAAAGAAATGCATGATACTCCCAGCAATCACAAACAAATGCCAAATGGCATGGTGAAATTTAAAGCCTCGCCATATATAAAATACAGAGCCTACCGTATACAAAACTCCCCCAAGGACCAGATAATGAAGTCCTGCAGGCTCCAAAGCGTTTGTAAGTGGTTTCCATGCAAATACAATCATCCAGCCCATTAATACATACAGGGCAGTAGAAGTGAAGAGGAACCGTTTGACGAAGAAACATTTAAAAACTGTACCACCAATGGCCACTCCCCATACAATCCCAAAAATCGTCCAGCCCAACCATCCATTTACGGCAGTAAACATAAATGGCGTATATGTCCCCGCAATGAAAAAATAAATCGACGAGTGGTCAAATATTTCAAAAATATCCTTGACTTTACTTCCTTCCGGAAATGCATGCAAAAGCGTTGATGACAGGTACATTAAGACCATCGTTGAACCAAATAATGTAAAACTAACAACATGCCAGGCATTACCGTAAATCGACGAAAAAACAATAAGTAAAACCAAAGCCGCAATACTAAGCAGAGCACCGATCCCATGTGTAATGGAATTGGCGATTTCCTCTCCTTTACTGAATGTATGTGTGTTTGCCAATGGATTTCCCCTCTTAAAATGTTTATATAACCGATAGCAAAATCACTTACTAGCCATACGATATTATGTTTAACATACCATTTCTTTACCTGTTTTTGCAAAATGTTGAGGTTTCGACTAGCTGATATTTCTAACTTTCAGGATTTAACTTTTTCAATGGTGGCTTGCTCCGCGGAGCAAACCAACCGATTAGAGCAATGGCAACCAATACTCCATAAAAAATCAGCGTCCAAGTGGTACCGTGGGGAAAATCATGATTTATGACGCCAATATCTTCATGGGCGAGGGTAATAACCGCAAGTTTAACCCCGACCCAGGCGACAATGGCATAAGCTGTTGTTTCCAAAGCTGGACGTTTTTCCAAAAGCTGCACGAACCAAGTTGCAGCGAACTTAATCAATATAAGGCCGGCAATACCTCCAAGAAGTACAACAATAAATTGTCCACCATCCATCCCCCCGAATTCGCCAAGAGGTGAATCCGGAAGACCGAGGGCAAGCGCAACAGCGGCCAGAATCGAATCAACGGCAAAGGCCAGGTCAGCCAAAGCAATCTTCCCGACAGTCGCCCCGAAACCTTTACCTTTCACTTCTTTTGCATCATCCTTATGAATGTTCTTGTTTTCTTTGCCGAACTTTGCTTGAATGACATGCTTTAATCCTAAGTATAGAAGATAAGCGGCTCCAATCGCTTGGATTTGCCAAACGTTTGCAATAAAGGAAATCACAAATAGCGCAACAAATCGGAAAGCAAATGCCATCAATATCCCATAATTTATTGCTCTTTTTTTCTGTCCTTCGGGCAAATGCTTGGCGATTACGGCAAGGACCAAAGCGTTATCAGCAGATAACAACCCTTCCAGTCCGATTAGAATTAACAATGCCCAGGCATATTCCAGCCAGATTGACTCCATCTATTTCAATCCTTTCTGGTGCTAAAAAATATATACTGACTTCTAACGATATAATTTCCCAGAAAGTCATAGCTAATCCCGGAAATCTCCTAAGTCAATTCTGTTTTCATAATCAAAACTATTTTAGGGTATCCTTTTATATAACTGATTTTACAGAAAAATCCGTAGCCACACTCCCCTTTTTCCGGGAGGTATCCTACGGATTTTTCCAATTGTTATCTTCTACGATTTCTTCGATTACGCAATAACGAAGATACATCTAAATAATCTTCTGGTTCTTTTGTCTCTCGCTCAGAATAATAATCCGGCTCTTCCTGTTTTACAGGCTGGCTTCGTGGAGGCTGTTCCTTCTTAATTGAAAAAGACTTTTCCGTAGATGGTTGAGTGGACGTTTGTACCACCCTGTCTTCTTGTTCGTTGAATCCTGTGGCGATTACGGTAACGATAATTTCATCCTGTAAATTTTCGTTAATGACTGAACCAAAAATCATATTTAGTTCTTCATGAGAAGCAGAAGAAACGATTTCAGCTGCCTCCTGCACTTCAAAGAGACTTAAATTTCGGCCGCCGGTAATGTTCATGATGACACCTTTAGCACCATTAATCGAGGTTTCCAGCAGCGGGCTATTTAAGGCTGACTTTGCCGCTTCAGCTGCGCGACCATCCCCCTTCGCTATACCAATTCCCATTAAGGCGGTTCCTTTGTGGGACATAACGGTTTTCACGTCGGCAAAATCAAGATTGATTAACCCTGGTACCGCTATTAAATCAGAAATCCCTTGAACACCCTGACGAAGGACATTGTCCGCTTCTCGGAAGGCTTCGAGCATTGGGGTTTTCTTATCAATAATCTCCAATAGGCGGTCGTTTGGAATAATAATTAAGGTGTCCGCTGCTTCTCGCATTTCCTTAATTCCTTGTTCGGCGTTGACGGCACGCTTGCGGCCTTCAAATTTAAACGGTCGTGTGACAACCCCGACTGTCAAAGCGCCAATTTTTCGAGCGATGGCAGCAACAGCAGGGGCTGCCCCCGTCCCGGTCCCGCCGCCCATACCGGCTGTAACGAAAACCATGTCAGCCCCTTTCAGTACGTCTTCAATCAGTCCCTTACTTTCTTCAACGGCTTTTCTTCCGATCTCCGGATTTGCCCCCGCTCCCAGACCTCTTGTTAAGGCTGCGCCAATTTGCACCCTGATTTCTGCATTTGATTGATTAAGCGCTTGTCCATCGGTATTGACCGCAATAAATTCTACCCCTTCAACTCCTGCCTCGATCATCCTGTTCACAGCATTGTTTCCTCCGCCGCCTACACCGACTACTTTAATTGAAGCAAATTGGTCTATATTGATATCATAATTAATCATGGTTATCCCTCTTTCTTCATCCATACCTAGAGAACAGGTCATATTTTCTGTCTTTTTCATGTGGTTTAGTAGAGTAATAGACATTCTAATCCCTACTATAAAAATAAGTATACACAACCTTTCCATTTCATTTATTAACATAAGGTAACATTCTAATTACGAACCCGTTAAAAACAAAAAAAACGCTAAACTCCAAAATATGAGTTTAGCGTTATTCTGACTATGTAATAGCCCACACAATTCCACCAGTTATGGCTGCTGCGTTCCCGCCCTGACCCTTTCCTAGTATCCTTGTTGGACTACACATATACTATACCATGTTTCTATGCTGGAAGTAATCTGTAAAATTTGGAAATCCATAGGTTAATCTAAAACAGACATTTCGTGGTTCTCGAACCTAGCAGAAATTATTCCAGTATATTCCTTAATGTACCAATTCCTTCAATTGTAATCTCGACTTCATCCCCAGAAGTTAGCCAGATTCGTTCATTCTCTGGCAACCCTAAAATAACTCCTTCCGGTGTTCCGGTAAAAATAATGTCCCCTGGTTTCAATGTCATATGTTTTGAGATATAGCTAACAATTGTCGCACAGTCAAAAATCATATGTTTTGTATTGGAAGACTGGCGGACCTCACCATTTACCCTACATTCGATGTTTAAATTTTGTGGGTCAACTTCCTCAGCGGGAACAATATATGGACCAATTGGAGCGAATCCGTCAGCGGATTTCCCAAGTAACCATTGACTAGAAGTAAACTGTAAATCCCTTATACTTAAATCGTTTCCTACAGTATAGCCGAAAACAAAAGATAGTGCTTCATTCTCTTCTACGTTTTTTGCCTCTTCCCCGATCACGATCACTAACTCGGCTTCATAATCAAACAGTTTTCCTTTAGATGGAAGGGATATTCGTTCGTTATGAGCAGAAAGGGAGTTGTTAAATTTACTGAACAGGACAGGGGTCTTTGGGATTTCTTCTGTCTTCGCTTCTTCAACATGACTTAGATAATTTAATCCGACACAAACAATCTTTCCTGGATTCGGGATCACCGGCTGATATTCAATCTTCTCTTCATTTAAAAATAATGATGGATACGAATTGTTTTCAGTACGATCAACTAATTTCCTAATAGTTGAAATGCCTTTGCCACTTATTAAATCTTTCATACTGTTCGGTACATCTTCGTTAAATTCTTGTCCTGCTTTTTCAATATCAAGAATTCCCTGCTCTGTTTTGACACCTAATTTCACTGCGCCATTTAACTTAAAGTTTAATAATTTCATAAACTAATCTCCCAATTTCTAATTTGTTAAACAGTCTTTTTCATCTCAATACTATGGCAGGTTTGATACGGTGTAAGATCCATATCAATCTCTTCATCCTGAATGATGGAAGCTGCCAAACGACCGACATATGGCCCAAATGTAAGCCCGGATTTCCCTAATCCAGTAGCAAGGACAATTCCTTCGAGTGTATCTATAGTTCCTAGAATCGGTAATAAATCTGGACCCATTGGTCGGAATCCGATCCGAACCTCTTCCAACGTTCCATCTTCTAAACCAGGCGCAACCAATAGCGCTTCTGTTAGTACCTCATTCACCCCACCGGCAGTCAATCGATAATCAAATCCTGATCCGGTTTCTCTAGTTGCCCCTGCTACTATTCTGCCATCATCAAATGGGACCAAATAATGGCCAGACTCTGGTATAACAATTGGCCAATTAGAAGTATCCTTTTCCAGTAACTTTATATGGGCGATCTGACCACGCTGTGGACTTACATTTAACTGAATTCCAAACGGCTCCAATAATTCAGGAGCCCATGCACCTGAAGTTAGTAGCACTTTATCTGCAAAAATAGTTTCTTTTCCAATAGTAACACCAACTACTTTCCCGTTCTCATGAACTAATTGTGCTTCACCCTCCACAAGCTTAGCCCCGTTACGCCTGGCAGCTCGGATTAGGGCATCACGTAACAAAGCACCATCTACTCTAGCTCCTCCAGATACATACACAGCCTCCATATTTTCATTAAGTGGTGGAAATACCTTTCGTGCCTGCGCTCCATTTAAACGAACAATATCTCCAATCTCAGGTGTATCCATCCGCTGGTTTTTCAATCTTTTTTCAACTTCATCCAATTTATCGGTGTCCGTCGAAACACGTAAAGCCCCAACTTTTTTGTAGCCGACATCCTCTTCCCCGTCCTTTTTCAAGGCAGAAATTAAATCAGGATAGTCAACATAAGCTTTCACAGCGAGGCTATACCAAGTCTCATTTTCAATGTCTCTAATCCAGGGACAGACGATCCCAGCCCCAGCAGTAGTTGCCTTACCTTCTTGTTTTTTATCAATCATGATGACTTCTACATTATTTTTGGCCAAGTGATAGGCGGCGCTTGCGCCTGCAATTCCTGTTCCAATTACAATCACTTTCATTTATATCACTCCCTTTGACCCAACCCCGCTTTTATGCGTAAGTTCGTAGTATTCACTTTGGATTTTCTTGGTTATTTCGCCTATTCCGACCGTTTTCTCGTCTACTTGACGAATGGGTATGATGCCTAAAAAAGTTACCGTTAAAAATGCTTCATCTGCGTTTAATAAAAATTCCTTATTGAAAGCCGTTTCAACTACTTCAATATTATTCTTTTGGCAAATATCAATGACTGTTGATCTAGTAATGCCATTCAATATATAGTTATTGGCAGGATGTGTGTAAAGCTTATTCCCCCTTACCACAAATACATTGGATGAGCTGCCTTCTGTTATGGTCTCTCCCCGATACAGGATCGCTTCGAAGCAATTATTTTTAATGGCTGTTTCTTTTGCTAAAACATTAGGCAACAAATTTAAACTCTTTATATTACATCTAAGCCACCTAACATCTTCCACAAGTATCGTGTTTACCCCATATGCGTAAAAGTCATCTGGCAGTCTCGTTGTTTCGGTTACATGCGCAATTAGTTTAGGCACTACCTCAGGGTTAGGAAAATGATGCGTTCTTGGCGCTACCCCTCGGCTAATTTGTAGATAAATAAAGCCAGTAACTAAATGATTCTTTTCCTGAAGTTCGATCAATTTTTCCTCTAATACCTTTATATCGTATGGAAGGGGGAGTTGGATTTGATCAGCGCTCGACTGCAGTCTAGTCAGATGTTGATCCATCTTAAAAGGCACGCCATTATAAACCCCGATTACTTCATATACGCCATCGCCAAATACATAGGCTCGATCCAAAAAACTTATCTCGACATTTTCTCTTGGAACAATCTGTTGGTTTTCAAGAACATAGTTCACCTAAAACCAGCTCCTTTAATATTCACATTCATCTCAGATTGTCTAAATACGGACACTAATCGTTCCATTCCAATTTGGATCTTTTCTGGGCTGGAATGGGTAAAATTCAGGCGCAACGTGTTTTGCTGTGGGTTTTCAACATAAAATGGACCACCCGGTACATAGGCGACACCATGCTCTAATACCTCTGCTAATAATTCTGTTGTATTTATGCTCTCATCCACTTTAACCCAGATAAACATTCCACCTTTTGGCTCAATCCAGGATACAAAATTAGGATCTAATGTTTTTAAATAATCCTGCATAATCGCCATATGCTGGTAATAATTTTTCCGCAACATACCGATATGTGCATCTAAATCCATATCTTTAATCAAGTAATACAGTGCCTGTTGGTTAAGGGTGCTGGACATAAGATCTGCCGCTTCTTTAATTTGCGATAAATATTTAAGAATAGCTTCTGGACCTTGTACCCAGCCGATCCGTAAGGAAGGAACGACTGTCTTGGAAAAAGTACCTGCATATACAACATGGGATTTTTGAACATCCATGGCTGCAATTGGTATATATTGCTCATTCTCATAGAATTGAATATCGCCATACGGGTCATCCTCTAAAATGAGCGTGTTATATTGATAAGCAAGTTCCAATAATGCTTTGCGTCGTTCTTGACTCCATACTCTGCCCTCTGGATTAGAAAATGTCGGGACAACATAAATAAACTTCGGATTGTATTGTTTTATTTTTGCTTCCAACTCATCAAGGTCCATTCCCTGTTCATCACCATTTACGCCAACCACATTTGCTTCATACGATTGGAAGGATTGGACAGCCGCAAAGAAAGTCGGATTTTCAGTAAGGACAACATCGCCTGGAGAAATCATAATCCGGCCGAATAAGTCAATCGCTTGTTGTGCACCTGTTGTCAATAGAATATCTTCTGGCTTTGATTGGATTCCTTTAGCGCTGACACGTTGGCTTATTTGCTCCCTTAACGGCATGAACCCTGGAGTCATTCCATATTGCAAGCTTTTGTTCCCAGATTCAAAAACCTTATCGAACGCTTTTTTGATATCTGCGGACGGAAAATAAGGTTCATATGGATTTCCTCCGGCGAATGATATGACATCACTTCCTTTTTTTTGAATAAGACCTGCTATTTCACGGATAGGGGAAGATTTAAACATTTTCGTTCGGTCTGCAAAGCGGTAACTCATATGGGAGGCCTCCTTTCATTATCAATTTCATTCAAAAAGTATAATGTTATAACTTTATATCTTATGTTAGGAAGTGGCAAAACTCTTGCCATTGAGATAATACGCCGATTCCAAAAATGTACTGAAAGCGACCTCTACTTCTGGAATTCCAAGTGCTTGAATGTGTTTGGTGACAATATTGGCAAATTGGTCTTGAATTTCCTGGCCTCGTTCAAACCACTTTACTTCAATCAATGGATATCCAGGCACTTCACTTCCATCAAATACATATGTAGAATGAACAAGTTCCAATGTGAAATTGTCCGTTCCACAGGCACATAATTCCGCCAGTTCTTGTACAAGTGCGGTACTGATTGATTTAACCTGCTCGATCGAGACTCCTCTAATGATTATATGCGGCATTGCAAATTCCTCCTAATCTTTTAAAAATTTTATCTGACTACTGAATCAAACCGGCTGATGGAATAGCGGTCAATCGGGACCGATGTTTCCCCATCTAGTATTAATTCGCTCATAAGCGTTCCAATGAGCGGCGATAGGGTCATCCCACTATGAGTTGCCGCCACATAAAGACGATCGATACCTGGAATACTCCCAAGAATCGGAAGCCCATCTTCCGGCATCGCTCGAATCCCTGAAAAAGCACGCACCACCTTGGCCTTCCTTAACCCCGGTATATAATGAACGGCCATATTAGCTGTTTCTTGTATAAGATCCAATGTTGTTGCCCGGTTAAATCCTTCCTTTTCCATTGAATACCCGATTAATACTTCACCGTTAAACGTCTGTCTCACACCACTGATCGTATAATTTAAGAAAGGCTTTAAGGGTTCTGTAACGAGAATTTGCCCTCTCACCTGGTTTACAGGTATGTTGATGTCCACCAATTTCCCTAATTCTCTTGACCAAGTGCCGCCAGCGAGAATTAGATTTTTACAGACAAACGTCCCTTTCTCGGAAACGACAATGAATTTATCAGGGAGCTTTTGGATTTCTGTTACTTTATTAAAAGTAGAATATTGGACACCATTTTTCTTTGCCGCCCTCATATACCTATCGACTAAGCGAAAAGGATTGACGTTCCCATCGATGGAACTATAAGTAGCGCCTGCCACATTCGGATTGAGCGATGGCTCTTTTTCCAAAGCCTCCTCACGAGATAAGACCTTGATTTTAATGCCAATTTCCTTATAGGCTTTAGCAAGCTGCAAGGCTTTTTCGCGATCAGCCTCATTAAAAAATGGAGAAAGCCCTCCCGTTTGTTTATATTCCACATCGCCAATTTTTTTCGCTAAATACGGAAAAAGTTCTGCACTGTACATATTAAACTCGGCATACCAGGAAGGAGTTTTATTATGAACCCATATCCAGGCTTGGGTCGAACCTGATGTTCCGGCCAACGGGAATTTCTGGTCCAATACTAGAATTCTATCCTTCTTGCGTTCAGAAAGGTGATACGCGATACTACTCCCGAGGACCCCTCCGCCAATAATGATCGTTTCATAATTGGTTTCCAACTATCTCACCTTCCCATCCTCTAACTCCACCTCGTCTAGCACAGATTTGACCGAGGAAAAAGTGGTACTATTAGTAGTAAGCGTTCCAATCTTAATCGGGCTAATCGGCATCCTCATCCGCGGTAACGGAATCTCAGGAAAAGGAAGACCTGTTTTATCATGAATAATTTCTGCCACCAGGCTGCTGCAAATTTTCGACTGACAGGGGCCCATGCCGCAACGGGTCAGTCTTTTTATATCATCAAATCTTCTCGCGCCAATGGATATGACATCCTCAATTTCTTCGTAACTGATTTCTTCGCATCGACAAATAATCGTGGTTTTATCCAATCTATTCACCTACTAGACTCTTAATCTTTTCTAATTAAGAGATAAATTGATCTGTAAGGACAGGATGTTCATAGTTTTGCACATGCCGAATCCTAGCTTTCCATACATCTGGATCGAGCTTCGTCTCAAGAGTTTCGATCTCTTTCCAAAGAGATGTTGTTTTAATTTCGGCCTCTTGCTTACTTAAAGCTCCCAAGGATTCACTTGCATTAATTCCTGCGATCATCCCTGTCACAAGTAAAACTCCTTGGGAACTCACCCCAGCAGCGTTTCCTGCTAAAAAAACATCTTCTCGGTCTGTTCGGAAGAATGGGTTGTATTGCGGGATCCAGCCACCTAGTTCTTTTTGATAGCCGAAGGAGCACTCCAACTGGTAAAAAACATCGAGGATTGGAGACCGGCCGCCGTCGACACAAACAGTATCCACAGGAATGGTCGTAATATGTTCTCCCTGCTCAACATCAATTTCCTCCACCCTTCCAATTCCCCTTGCTTCTTTAATGGAAGAGTTTAGATATACAGGAACGCCTAATTTACGAACCTGCTCCACCTTTTCAATGTCGTGTGCAAATACAGTTTCGCTTTTTTCCACCATTGCCTTTACCTGCACCCCAGCCTCAGAAAGCTGAAGGGCAACATCCATCGCAAAGTCGCTGGTCCCAATAATCACAGCATGTTTACCAGGAAGGACAAAATCCCGATTCAATAATGTTTGGGCTGCTCCAATCGTCATAATCCCCGGGAGCGTCCATTTTGGAAAGGCGATGGCCTTTTCAGCTGCACCCGTGGCCACGATTATTCTTTTTGCTTTCAGAGGAAACACATTAGCCTCATCCGATATTCCGACACTACCATCCTTATAAAAGCCAATCACCCGGTGACCTAATAAACACCGAACAGTGGTATCCTCTACAAGATTCCTTAATTGTTGTGCCAATTCAAAGCCCCTTTTTGGCTGATAAAAAGATGGCAGCGAATCCAGGACTTGGGTTTGCTGGATTAGTTGTCCGCCCATTGTTAGTGATTCTTCCACAATGGTTACATCCAGCCCTCTTGATGCTGTTTCCACGGCAGCGGTAAGACTGGCGGGTCCGGCACCGATAATAAGAACATCAGTCTCCATAGAATTCACTCCTAACTTGTGGATCACCATTATTCGAAAAAATCTTCATTCCATCCACGACCTTGATCATACAAGTCCGCACATGGTCCTCCCCATTTACCGTCATATAGCAGCTGCAGCATCTTCCCCGCGAGCAAAACATGCCTCGTGGCTGAACCAAATTCCGGCTGACGCCCAATTTTTTTATACCATTTGCCAGCAAAGCTGCCGCAACAGACTGTTGTTCATAAGCAGTGTAAGGTTCATCATTAAAATATATGGTTAATTGTTTTTGAAGCTGTTCCCCTAGAATAGGGTGCTGTTTAATGTGCACAAAAACACCTTCTTATTCATTTTTCGACTCGAATACTTTTCCAACCCCTAGTACTCTTTCAATAACAACCATTAACACGACTGTCAAAAGAATCACGATACTAGAAACGGAGGTAATGATTGGGTCATATTGGTATTGCATGTAGGTGAAAATACGGACTGGCAGCGTCACAACATCGGTACTAACAATAAATAGAGCAACAGTTAAATCATCAAATGAAGTAATGAAAGCAAAGATGGCCCCGGCAATAACGCCTGATTTAATGATGGGAAGCGTAATCTGAAAAAATACCCTCATGCTTCCTGCCCCCAGATTCATCGCAGCTTGTTCAATAGAGCGGTCAAAGCCTACTAAACTGGCGACCACCAAGCGCATGACAAATGGTATCGTTAAAATGATATGACCAATCACTAACGCTGCCGGGCTTGTTGCCAAACCGATCCAGGAAAAAAAACTGTAAAAGAGCTACCCCAAAGACAACGGTTGGAATCAAAAGAGGTGATCCGACCAGCTGCATAATGGCTGTTTTCCCTTTGAACTGATACCTGACAACGGCAATCGAAGACATCGTTCCAATAACTGTTGAAATAATCGCGGTTCCAAAGGCAACGCCAATACTTAGCATAAACGACTGCATAAATTCTGGATGATTAACTAATTCGGCATACCACCTTAATGTCAACCCTTTGGGAGGAAACACGATATATTCGGTGGTAGTCAACGATGAAAATAAAACAACTACGATTGGAGCAGCCAAGAAGATGTAAACGAGCAGACAAAAGAAATTTAATCCAAATTTAGGCAATGCCTTTCTCATTGAATGGCCACTCCTTTTTTAGAAGTAGTTAATAGTTTGCTATAAATAATGATCGTAATCGTCGCAATAAAGATTAATAGGAAACCAATCGCCGATCCGTAAGGCCAATTCAGCATGACCGCTACTTGTTCATATGTAAGGAACGACATGACTTTTACCTGCGGTCCCCCAAGTATTGCCGGAGTGACGAAAGAACTGATTCCTAAACTAAACACCATGACGGAACCCGCAAAGATTCCAGGCAGCGTTAGCGGCAAAACGATAGAAAAGAATGTTCGAAGCGGGCTGGCACCCAGATTTTGTGATGCTCGAATAACAGATGGGTCAATTCTTTCCAGTGATCCCATGATACTTAAAACCATATATGGAAACAGGACGTGCACCATACCGATTACCACACTAAATTCCGTATACAGCAAGGTTAACGGCTTATCGATCCATCCAAACTTCAATAACGCATTATTGACAACACCGTTATTGGATAACAAGATAACCCATCCGTAGCAGCGGATTACCATACTGATCAACAATGGTGACAGAACGATTAAGGTTAAATAATTTTTGATTCTTCTGTTTGCTTTCGTAATTTGATAGGCAACTGGGAACGAAATCACGATGGCAACTAAAGTAGTCAGCAAGGCAATTTTTACCGTCCGCCATAGGACCCCGAGATAAAATGTATCGGATAAAAATTTTGTGTAATTCTCGAGGGTCCAGTCATTTCCAATCCCACTTGATGCGTCGAACGTCTTAAAGCCGGTGATAAAGAGGAAAAACAACGGAAGCAAAAAGAAAAATATAAAGATACCAAGCGTTGGAAATAATAAAAGCAAATAGTCAAGCCTCTTCTTTGATAAATTCTTCTTTTTCTGCTTGAATAACAATTCCTGTTCTTGATATGCGGTTTCAGCCTGCATCGGAGAAATCACCTCACTTTTTGGTTGCTAATAAATCCTCTGGATTCCAATGAATGCTTACATCTTTCCCCTCATGAACATGATCGGGATTTAGAACGGTATTTGGAATATCTGCAATGATATGCTTATTTTCCTTGTTGTGGAGAATGTATCTCGTTTTCGCACCCAAGAACATTTTCCTGTCCACCTTGATGACAATGCCATCGATGGGTTCTAAGGAAATATGAATTTTTTCAGGACGAATATAAAAATCAATGACACCATTTTCCGCTAAACGCCTTGTTACTACCTGCTCATAGCCATAAAACGAGACCAAGCTTTCTTGGTCGTTGAGTATTTTAACGACCTTGCCTTGTATCTGGTTTACTTCTCCAATAAACCTAGAAACAAAATCAGTCTGAGGGTGGTTATAAATCTCAACCGGCGTATCAAGCTGTTCAATTCTTCCTTCATACATAACCGCAATCCTATCTGAAATGGCAAGGGCCTCTTCCTGATCATGGGTAACAAATATAGTTGTGATCCCAACCCTTTTTTGAATATCCACGATTTCCTCACGCATTTCTTGCCGCAGTTTCGCATCCAAGTTGCTCAAAGGTTCATCAAGCAATAACACTTTCGGTTTGATGACAAGAGCCCTAGCCAATGACACACGTTGCTGCTGTCCGCCGGAAAGCTCCTTCGGATAGCGCTTTTCATAGCCTGTCAGCCTGACCATCTCGAGAGCTTCTGCGACACGGGATTTAATTTCATCTTTACTTACCTTGCGAAGCTTTAGTCCATAGGCGACATTCTCAAATACAGTCATATGGGGAAAGAGAGCATAGTTTTGAAAAACCATGCCCATTTCCCTTTTATTCGGGGGAAGCAGGTGGACAGGCTTCCCGTCCACCACAATTTTTCCACCGTCCACTTCGAGGAATCCGGCAATCATGTTGAGGGTTGTCGTTTTTCCACAGCCGGATGGCCCTAGAAAGGAAACAAGTTCACCCTGTTTGATTTCGAGGTTCATTTTTTTCACGACTTCTGTTTTATTAAAGGTTTTTACTACATTTTCAAGGCATAAATAGCTCATTTCTTTCACCTCTTTTAGTGGGCTACTTCAATTTCTTTATTGGCTCGTTCTGTCCACTCGGCCCTTTTTGTATTGACATACTCCCAATCCACTTTTACAAGCTTGGCAATTTGATCTTCACCGTAAATGACTTTTTTCGCTATATCTCCGTCAAGTTTCGAGTTTTTCGTTACTGGGCCAGAAAAAGTTGCGTGCGCCATTTCCACCTGTACTTCTTTGTCTAAGATAAAATTAAGAAATTTTTGAGCAAGCTCTGGATGCGGTGCACCTTTTATAACATTAGTGGTGACAAGTAAAGCAGCTGCGCCTTCCTCAGGAGTTACAAACTCGATTGGGAATCCGGTGTCTTTTAAAAGATTCACCCGGCCATTAGCCCAAGAGGTTGCAACAGCTTGACCTTGTAGGAAAAAGTTAGACATATCAGCCGTTTTATCAAATGTCACAGCGTTTTTTGCAATTTCCTTCATTTTCACAAATCCTGGTTCAATATCTCGATCACTTCCACCGTTTGTAGCAGCAGCCATGAGAAGCATATGCACTCCGTACGTTGTGGCCATGGATGGTAAAACTAATTTACCTTTAAATTTCGGATCGGCTAGGTCATTCCATGATTTAATCGGGTCCCAGCCATTTTGTTTAAAGACATCTTTGTTATATGCCAGGCCTGTTGCTACAATCCCGGTACCAACTCCGATATTGTCCTTATCTTTTGCGATATCATATACGTCCTTCAGATTAGTGACAACGTTTTCATCTAGTGGAGCAAGTAATCCAAAAGCTTTTGCCTGCGCTTGCGGTCCATCATCCAAAAAAGCGACATCTATTTGCGGCTTATCCTTTTGTGCCTGAAGCTTCGACAAGGTGTCAACAGAGCTTCCTGTAATATAGGTTACCTTTACTCCAAACTCCTTTTCGAACTTTGGAATCACTTTTTCTTTTAGCGCTTTTTCATAGCTTCCACCATATGCCGCCAATATTAGTGTTTTATCGCCCTCGCCACCTGATTTTTTGGTCGTAGAATTAGAGTTACTTTCTTTGCTGCCGCATGCAGTCATGATCCCAAGCATAAGACAAATGATTAGAATAAATGATACTTTACTTTTTTTCATACTTTTCCTCCTCAAAATATTTTTAATTTGGACAAAACCGATGGAACTGCCATTATCCCTCCTTTAATTTGATTGTTCGGCATATATCGATATAATCTTTCAAATTTTCAGATAAATGATGGCAAAAAAATATAATATTATAATCAATTAAGTTATAATATTATACTTTTTTACTTATCTGAAAATTCATCTAGTTGTCGACTAAAAAGTAATCTCTGTATAATAGGTAACTTTGTCTGGGCGTACATAAAACTTCGAGTATTCAATTACCTCTCCCTGCTTGGTATAGGTAAACTTTTCCCATTCAAACACGGGCGTACCTGGTTCGATTTGAAGTCTTTTCGCCATTTCACTGTCAGCGATATACGGCTTAACAAACATCCGGGCCCTTCCCAATGGAATCTTATATTTTTTCTTTAAAATGTTGTAAATAAGCTCATTATTTACATCATTGGGTGTAAGATTTGGACATTTTTCAAACGGCAGATAGGAATACTCCAGATGAGTGGGGAGATCATTTTCGATTTTTAAACGCTCAAGCTTAAATACTTTTGCACCAGGCTGCAATCCAAATTTGCTCGCCATAGTACCTTGCATCGTTTCCATTGAAAAACTAAGCAATTCATGTGGAGATTCCACGTCTTCAACCGAAGTTGTGACCAACAATTTATTTATATCCATCTCATTGGTGGTTGCTGCTACAAAAGTACCCTTCCCACTTTGCCGGTAAAGGTACCCTTTACTCACCAACTCCATAACAGCGCGTTTAACAGTAATGGTACTTACTTCAAAATGATCAGCCAATTCCTGTTCAGTTGGCAGCTGATAGCCAATTTCCCACTGCTTGGATGTGATTTTCTCTTCTAACACCTCTTGCACTTGGCGATATAATGGTGCATGGTTATTTTTATCTATCTTCATGACAACTCACCTAATTTATAATATTATAATTTTATAAGCTTATATTCTTTGTTCCTATTAACACTCAGTTTATAGTGTTTTTCTATAGTTGTCAATATTTTTTGAATTGTTAGACAAAATTTTTTTAGCCATCGAAAACCATCCTGTAATACCGCCAAATGAATGGGTTAATCTTTTCCTTTAGCATGCTTAACTTGGTCTGCAGTCAGTTTCCTACCATCCTTTTACTCTATCAAGGACTTCATCCGAAACGCGGCCTTGTTGAACATCCTCAATCGCTTCTTCGATGATACGTAATCCCTTTTCTAGAGACGCTTCAGAAATCGTTAGGGGCGGTGCAATTCGCAACACTGAACCCGAAAAGAAAGTTAAAAATAAACCCTTTTCCCAGCAGCGCCAACATATTTTAGCCGCCATTGAACTGCTTCCGATTTTTGAATTCCTATCATCCACAAGGTCAATACCAATCATTAATCCTTTTCCTCTTATATCACCAATCATTTTAAACTTTTCTTGCAACCGAAGGAAGTACCCCTGGATATATTCTCCCAGCAGATTGGAACGGCTGACAAGTTGCTCATCCTCAATCACTTGGATCGTAGCCAAAGCGGCAGCACATGCGACGGGATTCGCAGCGAGTGAAAAAGCTCCAGATGGGGGTTCCACAGAATTCATAATTTCACTTCTGCCTACCACTGCACTAAGGGGCATGCCTGAAGCGATTGCCTTGCCTAATACGATTAGATCCGGCTCTAATTGAAAGTGGGTACTTGCAAACCATTCCCCCGTTCGACCAAACCCTGTTTGAACTTCATCCGCAACAATTAGGATTCCGTGTTTAGCGGTTAATTGTTTTAAAGCGTTGATATAACTTTGCGGCGGAACTAAGACGCCTGAGTCGCCTTGAATCGGTTCAATAATGATTGCTGCAACCTCCTCAGGAGGACACACTGTCTCAAATAATTGCTCAATCGCCAAGATACAACGTTTGCTTTCTTCTTCATTATGAAATGGCGAGCGATATAAATCTGGAAATGGGATATGGTAAACGTCCGGTAATAATGGCCCCATGTTTTTTCTCATCGGAAGACTGACGGCCGATATACTTAAAGCTCCATATGTGTTGCCATGGTAGGAACGGGTGTAGGCAATAATTTTGGAACGCTTCGTATAACTCCTCGCTAATTTGATGGCCGTATCATTGGCATCCCCACCTGATAATCCAAACGTCACTCGTTTTGGAAAGGTACCTGGTGTTATTCGGATAAGCTCTTCTGATAAGGTTACAATTTGTTCGTGGCTTGCATATGCAGGATTATAATGGACTAATTGATCAAGCTGTGCTTTCATTTTTTCGATAATATATGGATGGCCATGCCCTGTGTTTGTGACACAAGCGCTGGATAAAAAATCAATCCATTCATTATTGTCGTGATCTCTGATTATTTCACCTTTCGCTTCCTTTATGACTAGTGGAAAAAACGGAAGTCTCATCCCTGGTGAAAGAACGCTCGTTTCACGTTCTAACCAATTGGCGCTGCTCATTTTCTTCACATGTACCGCTCCTTTTCAGCAATTATTCACGCTTTTCAAGTAGTTTTCAATATAAAGAAGATCCTTATTAACCTCTTGAGCTAAAAAGGCCATATCCCAATCGGTCAGTTTCTGACTGTCTACATCTTTTAACACATTTCTTAAATAGGAGGTTCGAATTCTATCCAAATCGGCATTCTTCACATCCAATTGTTCAATATGCTCTGGAATCGCAATAACCGAGCCCGGAATATTCTCCTTCGGGTTTCCTCTCATGATCTTTACGCCCTGCTTCTTGGCGAAGTTTAATTGCGCAATCGGATGTTTTCCTGCTCCTGTATATTCGGACTCCTGGACAACAATAATTTCATCTTCATCATACTGTTGGGCAAGGACCAATGCCGCAGCCAAAGACGTGTTCCCAGCGGGCCCCCTTTCGAGTCCCTCCAGTTTCGCTAGTAATTCAGTTACATAGAAAACTTCCCCCTGTGTCACAGTGACGAATCGATCTAGGTACCGTAACGGCCGAGCAGCATTCCTTGGTACATCCGAACGATCAGGATCAATCGAAAAAGGAAAACTAAAACCTGTGTGGCCTGTAGTGAATGATTTTCGATTAAAATCCCTGTCAGAGGCCATATGCAACCCCGAAAGATCAACAGATACCCCGATGATTTCGGTCTGATTAGTTCCAAACTTCTTTAACCCCCGAGCTGTTCCTGTCACATTGCCTCCGCCAGCATGTGTGACACAAACCGCTGCAGGTGCTTTCCCAAATTGCGCCTTCACTTGCTGTCCAATTTCATAACCTAACGTTTCAATCCCTGCGATTCCGTACGGAGAGTATAACGAAGCGTTAAAGTATTGTGTATGGTCAAGCAGCAAAAGTGCCATATAGAACAGCTCCGGTCCTACCGTTAACTGAATCACCTCTGCTCCTAGAGCCTCACATTTTCTTCCTTTTTCTAAAATTTCAGGCTGCCCCAACCCCTGGCTATCATAGGTCTCTTGAAGCACAATGCACTTCAGCCCCTGCTTTGCTGCCTGGCTGGCAACTGCTGCACCATAATTTCCACTCGTGGCAGCAATCACTCCTGAAAAACCTTTTTTCTTCGCCTCGTGAACGGCTAAAGTGGCCCTTCTGTCTTTAAAACTGCCGGACGGGTTTGCTGCTTCGTCCTTCATTAAGATGGTAGCACCTTTGCCTTTGGGAGAAATTCTCCGGACTAGCTCGGTAAGATTCTTTAATTCGAGTAGAGGCGTATTTCCTACTTGGTTCTCCTTTTGGATGCGTGCAACATCTTCCAAGGAATAACCAAGCCGGGTCATCATTTTTTCATAATCAAAGCCGATTAGACCTTGTTTAAATTGGTCATAATCTATTTTTAAGGAGCGTTGCATAATCTCATTTTTACGGTTCATAATTTCTTGATAAGCTACATCAGTAAGCATTGGATCCCTCATTTCCTAATAAACTATATTTCGCCTGAAATCGTTTTCAATTTTTCAATAGCTTTTTTTCTTCTTCGCCAATATACATCAATTCATACACCGGCGGTCCATAGCTATGGTCATAATATGGCTCAATTTGAATCAGTCTGCCGGAAATCACTCTTCCGCTAAGTGTTTGAATCGTTACTTCTTCATGTAATGACGCTTCCTCCAGTAAAAATCCCCTTGCTCTCATTTCATAAGGCACAGTTTTGGAATCTTCAGGAAGCCGGTCACTTCGTTCTTCCGGTTGTAACAATATCCGATGGATTTCCACCCATGTACCTTTGTTTACTTTTTCCATTTAAAGCCCTCCTCCTATTTTGCCGTTTCAGGAACCTCAATTATTTTCGATGCATCCCTCCTTTTTGAGCCACTGGTCCTTTAAAGTGGCAATTTTGATAGAGTATAGCAGTTTTATTTAATCATAACTTTTGTTATTTTACAACAATTCAAAATATTTAAACTGAAATGAGATTAGTTTTAGATTTAACGCCACCATTTGACGCTCATCCTGAAAAAGTAAAAGCCGTTCCCTACTGGAAACGGCTCTTCTTGGCAAAAGGGAACTATGAAACTTTTATAGTGAACAGGTCCTCTCTATCTGAGTCAACCTCCAACCGCTCGCAATCTATCTATTTACTTTTTACTGCATAAAACGCCTGTTTCAATGCATTAGCCGCCTGGTTAATTCCGTAATGCGCCTTTGCCAATACACCAGGCATCCAGAAGAAACCGTGGATCATGCCGTCGTAACGCGTCGCCTCAACTGGCACACCCGCCGCATTTAATCGTTCGGCATAGGCCTCCCCTTCATCACGCAGCGGATCGAAGCCTGCTGTAATCACCAAGGCTGGCGGAAGGCCACTTAAGTCCTCGGCCAATAATGGCGATGCGTACGGATTCTGGCCATCCTGTTCATCGTGCAGATAATGATTCCAGAACCATTCCATCGTATTCTTGGTCAAGAAATATCCTTCCGCATTTTCTCGATATGAATCGGTGTCATAAGAATGATTCGTTACCGGGTAGATCAGCATTTGATAGGCGAGAACTGGACCGCCCTGTTCGCGGGCCATCAACGCCACTACCGCCGCAAGGTTTCCACCAGCACTGTCACCGCCAACGGCAATCCGACTAGGGTCAACTCCAATCAATGCAGCCTGCTCCTCAACCCACTTTACAGCAGCGTATGCATCTTCTGCGGCAGTTGGGAATTTGTGCTCAGGCGCTAAGCGGTAATCGACCGAAACAACAACACAACCGCTCCTGTTCGCCAACATCCGACAAGGAACATCAACGGTATTCAAATTGCCGATTACCCAGCCGCCTCCATGGTAATAAATCAACACCGGGAATGGGCCTTCACCGGCCGGCGTATAAATCCGGACAGCAATTTCACCACCGTCCACTGGAATCGCCCGGTTCTCCACCTTCGCTACCTCTTCCGGAACTCCAGCCAAAAGACTGAAATCAGCCAGCCTAGCTAGTTCAGGGGTGAGCATCTCCATTGGCGGCGCACCAGCAGACTCCAATTGTTTTAAAATAAACCATGCTTGCGGGTCTAATTTTCCCTTGAAAAACCCTTCTTTCATTAATCCTTCATCCTTGCTATCAGGTGCTAGCAGAGAGGTAAATCCCTCATAGCCTCTTGCTGCTATATCATCACAAAGCAAACGATAAAGACCGACCCCGCCGGCAAAAGCAAGGAATCCCCGCGGCTTGCCTTCGATATTGGCGCCCATATACCAGGATTCGGTTTTGGTTAACAGGGACATATCCGCAACAGAGTGGCACAATTTGCTCCAAAATTCTTCGGCCTCAACAGTAGCCTCAAACGCCTCCAAACGGTGCTCACGCAGATAATGAATACAGTCAGTTACCCATTCGACATGCTGTTCAATCGAAATCATCATGTTACTTAAGACTGACGGACTCTGCGGGCCGGTCAGTATAAACATATTCGGAAAACCGTTCGTGGCTAGTCCGAGGAAGGTTTTCAATTCGGCGCCATCAGCCCATTTATCCTTTAAGGACACATCATTTTTTCCGCGAATATCGATTTTAAACAAAGGGCCGGTCATTGCGTCAAAGCCGGTCGCAAATACAAGGACGTCGAGTTCGTACTCAGCATCTGCCGTCTTGATCCCATCTGGAGTGATTTCTACAATTGGAGCAGCCTTTAGGTCCATTAGCGATACATTTTCACGATTATAGGTCTCAAAATAGTCGGTATCAATGATTGGTCGTTTTGTGGCAAAGAAGTAGGAAGGCAAGAGCTTTTCAGCCACTTGTGGGTCTTTCACCACTTGTTTTATCTTAGAGCGGATAAATGCTGCAGCGGGTTCATTGGCTTCCGGAAGCATCCCGATGTCATTGTAGGTATAAAGCAGGGAAAATAACCCTCCCTCCTGCCAAGCCTGTTCGAATTGACGCTCCCGTTCTTCGGGGGTTTCCTGCAGGACGGACACCATTCTACTTGCCGACGGGACGCCATGCTGCGAATACTGCATAAGCTGTTTAATCTCATCGTAATTTTCCCTAGTCTTGCGGATGGTTGCTTCATCTAACGGTTGATTTCGTGCCGGGCAGCTATACTGCGGTGTCCGCTGGAACACGGTGAGATGGCCTGCTTCTTTAGCGATTACGGGAATCGCTTGGATTCCACTCGAACCGGTTCCTATCACACCGACACGTTTGCCGCTGAAATCCACTTTCTGATGCGGCCATCTTCCCGTGTGGTACATCTGGCCTTTGAAGCTATCCAACCCCTTATAGTTAGGAATATTGGAAGCGGAAAGACATCCGATTGCCGTGATAAAGTATTCTGCGACAACCGCTGTCCCGTCATCCATCCGAATCTCCCAATTGCGATTTTCTTCATTGTAGCGCGCTGCGGTGATTCGTGTGTTGAACTGGATGTCACGCCTTAAGTCCAGTTTATCAGCTACAAAATTTATGTAGCGCAAGCTTTCCGGCTGCTCCGCATATCGGGAAGACCATGTCCATTCATTCAAAATCTCTTGTGAAAAAGTATAATTATAATAGATACTTTCGATGTCACAACGTGCCCCAGGGTAACGGTTCCAATACCACGTGCCCCCGACATTATCCGCCGCTTCATAGACACGGACTGAATAGCCTTCCTCCCGTAGTTTGTGTAGCATGTACAAGCCGGAAAAACCAGCGCCCACGACCACAGCATCAAAAATCTGAATGTCTTGTTGGTCTACTCCCATCTCCCATTTCCTCCCTCGTGCCAGCGGGAAGGTTTCTGCAATAATGTGCCATAAGCCATCCCTTCGGCAAAATTGTAAGCGTTACCAATAAAAGGAATTCTCTCTGTAGGAAAAAAAACCTTCCGAGTACCTCAACTTTCTCTAGACAAATTGCACCATGATTCCACAAAAAACACGGGGACGTGTCCTGCTAGCTTTTTCATCTTTCAAAAAAAGCCGGCAGAACCGTCCCCGTGGTCTCAGTCCTCCCAATAAAATAAAGCGTCATAAACCCGATATGGCGGTTCAGAAAATATTGTCGGGATATCCGCATCAAATGGCAGGAGCTGATTAAGGTAATCTTGTTCCAAAATAGTGTACTGATACCTTTCTAGTACATCCTTTATAGCTTTGACCTGTTCCTCCCAATTCCCGGGCGGTACAGTCCCGACCTTATCCATTTCCAAGAAATCACTGCTTCCCCCGCCGTTGGCATGTTTCGTCATCTGGCCCTTTCCTAACGAAAGGATAGAAATTCCCGATTGGACGACATTCAATGATTCTTTTTAATTCTATATTCAAAAAATGGATAGACATAAAACTCCCCCTTTCCCTTCACTTATAACATATTCTTATTGGACAGGCATAGTATGGAATGAGAAGACTTTTTTGAAGGGAATACCCGGCATGACTAATCGTACAAGATTAACCGCTTCATTTTATGCTACTTTATCCATCAGTTTTTGGGGAGTTTCATTTGTATCCACGAAGGCTGTACTCGGCAAGCTGGATCCCTATTCATTGCTTGTTGTTCGGTTTGGAATTGGCGTAATCTTTTTGTTGTTACTGCTTCTCCTTCAACGAAATCGTCTACTCGTCTCCATTAAATATATCCCTCATCTATTGATTTTGGGCGTACTTGGGGTTTTTGTTCATCAAGTGCTGCAGGCCACCGCATTATTAACGATTAGTGCCTCTTCTGCTGGATGGCTCATCTCTTTTTCTCCTGTGTTTACCTTCATTTTGTCGATTCTTTTTTTACATGAAAAAATAAGTTTTGCAAAAGCGTCGGGAATTGTTTTGGCCATTATCGGAGTCCTGTTGATTACAACAGCCAGGAATGGAGAATCTATTCAGTTTAGGTTCAATATTGGCTTCATTCTCATGATGCTGAGCACATTAAACTGGGCAGTATATTCCGTACTGTTAAAAAGCTTGAAGATTCCATATCCTCCACTATTGGTTACTTTTTATATGAGTCTGCTGGGCTTGCTGCTGACAACACCATTTCTGATTCGAAACAGGGGCTGGGAATCTCTTTCCCATCTAACCCAGTCGGAATGGGCCCATTTACTGTTTCTAGGAATCTTTGTTTCGGGAATTGCCTATTGGTATTGGGCCAAAGCTCTGGAAGTTTTGGAGGCCACCAAAGTCTCGATGTTCCTTTATCTGGAACCCATCGCCACTTTAGTTGCAGCGGTATTGCTCCTGCATGAAAAAGTTTTACTCATAAGTGTGGCGGGCGGAATCATAATTATTATTGGAGTTATCATGGTCAATGGTCAGCTTCTGCCAGTCTTGCTCAACCGCTTTAAGAAAACACCTCGATAGGAGGACAACTATGACTTTGACAGCAAGAATCAAAAGGGTTTTAGATCCCTTAAAAAGCCCTACACAAGAAGAATTAAAGGACGCTCTTTTACAAATAAACCTGACTCTTGATGATTTTGAAGACCTGCCAAAGCCTGCAGACAGAAAACCGTATAACCGAAAGCTTCTTTATAAAAATAGCGAGGTAGAACTCCTCGTGATGAACTGGTCGGAATTGGAGTGCGCCCCCCACGACCATGGCCAGTCCCACGGCTGGATCCAAGTCATTTCCGGGATTACTACAAATACAGTGTTTGAGTTAAACGCTGATGGGCTCCCTACAGAAATATTTCATGAGTATCATGATAGAGGGCAATATGTGTATGCTCCCAAAAAAGGAATTCATCAAATGCAGGCTTCTCAGGGAACAGACTTGGTTACCCTTCACCTATATTCTCCTCCGATTTCCGGAATGATGGTTTATGACCTGCAAAAGTGCGCAGCCTGCATTGTTTCAGATGATTGCGGGGCATGGTGGCCTGAGGAACAGGTTCAAAAGGTGAAAGAGATTCAACTTAAGAGGTATGCTAAAAAAGGACCCGAGTGACTTCGGGTCCTTCCTTTATTTTTATAATTTACACCCACTGAATCGAGCCAAACTCACCATGCGGATGGTTTTGCAGCTTATATCTCCGATACTCATTTTCTAGTTTGCGAAGTGGCATCTCATAGAGCTGTTGATCTTCTATTTTATAGACGTTTAGAAAAATTAGTTTATTGATTAGTTTTTGACGTTTTTTTTCGTCGGTCGATCTCATGAGAAACACTCCTTGTTTTCAAAAACTTATACTTTATTCCGCCTTAACTTAGTTTTTATTATAAACTTATAATTCCTATCTGTAAAGTAGGAAATAAAAATAAACCGAAAAAAAGGCACTAAACCTAGAATAGTGCCTGCCGATACTTCATTACCTAGACCGCTAAAATCCAATCTGCTATATCACTTATCACTTGCTGATCGACTTTCTGTGCCACTTTATATTCTTTTTGTACCTTTAGAATTTCACCATAAATGGAGGGCATCATAAGGTGGTTCAAATTAGGATATAGTTTATATGCTACATTCGGCTTGTCGCCCAGTATATTTTTATACCCATAGAAATCTTTTTCGATTGAGGCTTGAACATCCTTTTCCCCTTGCAGGATGAATATTGGCTTTTCCAAGTCTTTAAGATAATGACTAGATGGATGTTCTCCTGCCTCTTTAAAATAATAGGCCATAAGGTGCTTGCCCATAACTGGGGTTGACTTTGCCTGTTCATCACTCAAATTATAGATGTTTTCAAACTTGGATGCTAAAGCGGCTATTTGTTTCTTTGCAATGAATCTCACAAACCGATTCAGCGAATCTAACACCACATCGTTTTGGCTCATCATAATTTCTTCCAACGTCCGAGGCGACCCGGCCATAATGATGATTCCTGTGAAATTTCCACCTTCCGCGTCAATTCTCGGAGCCAGCATCCCACCCATACTGTGGCCGATAATAAAAATTTTGTTATTATCAATCCGGGAATCATTTCGTAATAATTCGGCAGCAAGAACGGCATCTTCAATGGTTTCCTCTTTCACAGACAGTCCGCCATCGTACTTCAATTCTTTTCCGTACACAAAGGTTCTCTTATCATAGCGAATGGCCGCAATCCCTCTTTCTGCCAACCCTTCGGCAAAATCTCTAAAAACATAATTGTTTCCTACATTTCCGTCCATATTACTTGGACCTGAACCGTGAACCAATACTGCCGCAGGTACGGGACCCATCGTGTTTTCAGGAATGGTCAGCATGCCATTAAGCGGATACTTTGTCCCAGCCCCAATCACAATTTTTTCTTGAACCAACGTCTTTCCCTCCATCATACCTCTCCCCTTCTTTTTATCTAGTACTAAAATACTATTCCTAACATTTCGACATTATTATCAAAAAACCTGCTTTATTTCCTTTCATCCATAAAGAATTTACAAAAACCCAATATGAAAGTTAAGATTAAAAAGGAAACATTTATAAAGAAAGAAGGAAACTCCGATGTCAGATATCTATTTAGACAATGCCGCCACGACGAAAACCTATCCTGAGGTTGTAAGCAAAGTGATCGAAATGCTTACAGAGACATACGGAAATCCTTCGTCATTGCATCGTCTAGGCCGAGAAAGCAGATTGGAGTTGGAAATGGCCCGGCGAATTATTGCGGAGTCACTTGGGGCAAGTCCGGAAGAAATTTATTTTACTTCGGGCGGCACCGAGTCTGATAATCTGGCGATCAAAGGAGCTTGCCTGGCGAATGCGAATCGGGGCAACCGGATTGTCACGACCGCAGTGGAACATCCTGCTGTGACCAAAACGATCTAATCAGCATCAGCGCACATAAAATTCATGGTCCTAAAGGAATTGGTGCGCTTTATGTAAAAAATAACACGCAGCTATTTTCTTTGAATCTTGGCGGAGGGCAGGAACGCGGATTACGTTCAGGAACGGAGAGTACTCCGCTTATTGCTGGGTTTGGTGAAGCGGCACGAATCAATTTTTCAAATATGAATCACGATATCCCCCATATGACCAAGTTGAGGGATTATAGTCTCGAAGCATTTAAGTACCAAATACCACAAGCTGTGTTAAATTCAACCAAGCAAGGCGCACCCCACATTGTCAATGCTTCACTACCGGGGCTGTCTAATAAAAAGGTTGTCGAGTTCCTTGATTCTAAAGGAATCTACATCTCTAGTGCCGCAGCATGCAAGGGCAATCATTCCCGGGGTCCTTCTGTGCTACAATCATTTGGATTAACCCGGGCTCTTGCAGACAGCGCGATCAGAATCAGTTTTTCTTGTCAAAATACAAAAAGTGATGTGGATGCCCTTATAAATGCGCTCGTGGAGTGCTGCAAGGATAAGAGCTTAACTTCAGGTTCGTCGTCAAAAGAGCAAGCCAAAAAGCCATGATTAGCAAAAACATGGCTTTATTTGATTAACTCTGTTTTTCTTTTATCTTCTCTTGAATTTTTTGAAGTTCTTTCAGCGACAATTCGCCCAGAGATTTTTTAATTTCATCCTCTAGCTGTTTTTTATTGCTCTCCTGATACTCGTTCCACCAATCTCGTAGTCCTTCCGTTTGATCAATAAGGCCTTCGATGTCGATTTCCACCAATTCATCATCCGTCATATACGTTAATACAGCACCTAGCATACGTGTCAGGTTTTCTACTTCATTATCATTCTTCAATTCATTTGGAGTATCGGTATCCTTTTCAGTCTCCTCAGCAGTTTGTGCAGATTTTCGCGGCATCGGTACCCTTCCTTACCATTTACTGATAAATCTTAGTATTACCAGTAAGTACGAAATCAATTAACTTTATTGCATGTCTGGAAATGAAAGGCTGATAAATTTTTTTTAAAAAAGGCCAAAAGAAGTATCTTTTAGCCTTGTACTGGAGTTTCTTTTTCCAAATCCTTCAATCTCATTTCCACTTGCTCCGGTGTGAGTTCATGTTCTTTCACATACAGATTTCTTGGGTGGACACGGCACTCATGGGTACAGCCGCGCAAATATTTGTGTTCGTTTTCTTCGGAACAAAGGATTTGTTTATTGCACTCCGGATTTGCGCAGTTGACATAACGTTCACATGGCTCGCCGGTAAAGTAATCCTTGCCGACAACCACATGCTCAATCCGATTAACTGGAACGCTGATCCGCTCATCGAATACATAACATTGCCCATCCCACAGAGTTCCTTTTGTTTCTGAATCTTTTCCGTAGGTTACAATTCCGCCGTGAAGTTGGCTCACGTCTTCAAACCCTTCCTTGACCAACCAGCCGGAAAACTTCTCGCAACGAATGCCGCCTGTACAGTAAGTCAGGATTTTTTTTCCTTCCAACATGTCTTTATTCTCTTGAATCCAATCTGGCAGCTCACGGAAAGCTTTAATTTCAGGCTTAATTGCCCCACGGAAATGGCCCAATTCATATTCGTAATCATTACGGGCATCGATCACAACAGTGTCAGGATCCTGCATCGCTTCCAACCATTCTGTCGGGCTCAAGTGTTTTCCTGTTGTCACATTAGGATCGATATCATCCTCCAAGCGGAGAGTCACTAGCTCTTTCCTGTATCGAACATGCATCTTTTTAAAAGCATGTTGTTCTTCTTCATCCACTTTAAAGACCATTTCGGCAAAACGGGCATCAGCTTTCATCGTTTTGATGTATTCGTCCGTTGCTTCAATTGTTCCCGATACCGTTCCATTAATTCCTTCATCTGCCACGAGAATGCGCCCTTTTAAGCCAAGTTCTTTACAAAACTTCAAATGGCCGGCAGCAAACTCCTCGGCGTTTTCTATGGGAACATACATGTAGTATAAAAGAACCTTGTAAGGTTTTTGAGTTGTCATTTTCTAATTCACCTACTATTTTATAATCGTCTACTTTTTAAACTCAAAAATATAAAAAGTATTTTACAGGTTTAAGCAGGTTTTTTCAATGTAAATGCATGGGAAAAGGAAGACTTCCTTACATTTGAAAAGCTTTTTGCCAGTCAAATTTGGTTGGTTTCGCATAAAAAAGAACCGAAAAACCTATCGGTTCAACGGTCACATCTTCCCTGATTTCAACTTATTTTTTACGTCATAGTATAGGGCTACAATAATATCAATGTTATTATCAATAAAGTTCAGCCGTTCTCTAGAAACCTCTGACCACTCACTATTTAGGTGGCGTGCAGATAGAATATGTCTAATGCTAAAGGTATAAGTATGATGCAATTCCGAAATAAGATAGCTTGCACCCGAAAGAAGCTCTTTGCTGACTATGCTTTCAATATCATTTTTTAACCAGTCTGGTGCCACCGCAATGGCTCTCTTTAACAGCAGTTCATGCTGATCCTCATTCATGACTTGTCCTCCTCATAATTAGTTTTAATCATGTTTTTTATCATACAACATCTTCTCTCATTCTCCTAATCCATCCAACCGGTTTTGTTTCAATCATTCTTTTTTATTCAGTGTTTGAATAATGGGCAAACATAATATCCACCATTGCTTTTATATAAATATTATAAAAAAACCGAACATGCAGCTGCATGCTCGGTGTGTCATATATTCTAATACTCTACCTTCCACATATAACGTCTTGTTGACAAAGGGTGATTGCGTTCCTCTGCAAGCTGATCGGCATATTTCCTTAATACATGGTTCAGGACAAGCGGTGCGATATAGCCTTGAACTTCCTCGGCAACCCCGGTGAAATCAAAGTCTTTCGCATCAAGAACCACCAATCTTTTTCCATAGCGCCGCGAGAATTCAAGTGCCCTTTCTTCCAAAGGCCTTGTTTCATCCAAGCCAAGTAAAATGATAAATGGAATATCTTCATCCAGAATCTCAAACGGGCCATGAAAGTATTCTCCGGCATGGATGGCGTGAGAATGAACCCACTGCATTTCCATCAAAATACAAATCGCAAATGAATAAGCCACACCAAAATTTGCTCCACTTGCCATCGTATAAATGATCTTTTCATTTTTATAAGATTGAGCAAAATCCTGGGCTTTCAGGGCATATGCGTTGGCAGCCTTATCGTAAAGAGTTTGAAGGTGTTCAAGATTGGCAACGACTAAATCTGCTTTTTGATTATTTTCCAATACCTTCAATACCCCAAACACAAGCTGGTAGAGAACAGAATAATTGGTCGTAAAGGCATCCGCCTCCTCGCCCCATTCATATTTTAAAACAACATCGGATTCTTGGACTAATGGTGACCCTTCTTCATTCGTTAACGATACTGTCAACGCTCCCTTTGTCCTGGCAAATTTTGCTGCAGCCACCGTTTCCGGTGTTGTGCCGGAATGGGAACAGAGGATAACGAGCGATTGTGTTCCTAACTTTGCGTGATTGCGATGGATAAACTCATTGGAACTGTATAAATGGGCATCAAGCTGTTTTGCTTCACGATCTATGACATATTTGCTAGGATACATGATTGCCGATGAACCGCCACATGCCACAAAGAAAACATTGTTCACATTCCGTTTCTCAACCTCAGCCAACGCCTGCTTTACTTGATTTTTAATTCCTAAATCTGCAGCCATTTCTATTACTTCCTCCTTTTATGGTTAAAATGGAACCTTTTTATAATATCTTCTCGTCGACAGTGGATGATTTCTCTGCTCCTCCAAATGGCAACTAACCCGTTCGAGTAAGGTGGCCAAGACAATCGGGGATAGGAAGCGTCTCAAATCGTCAGAAATCCCGTCAAGTTCATAATCCTTTGTATCAAAAACGGTTAATTCTTTCGAGTAGTGCTCCGCAAAGCGTTCGACCCTTTCAGCAAGCGGACGGGTCTTATCCTCACCCTTTAATAAAATAATGCTTGTATCTTCTTCGACCAATTCAAGCGTACCGTGGAAGAAATCGGATGCATGGACCGGGCGGGTTTTAATCCATTGCATTTCTTCTAAAATACACATTCCGTAATAATAAGTTTGCCCCCAGTCAATTCCTGTCCCGGACAGAATGTGGTATGGCGTGTGTTTATGTTTTTGGGCAAACTCAGCGGCACGCTGTTCAGTTGCACTCTTAACATTCAATAAAACTGCCGGAAGCTGTTTCATTTCCTCGACAAATTGATGATACTGAGGGAATTCATTCCGAATATACATTAACCGGAATGCAATCAAGTAGGATTGGATGTAAAAAGATTCACATGAGGTATCATCAGCAGCATAATTCACAAAGGTGTAATCCGTTAAATGAGCTAAAGGAGTGTCGGCGTGCCCGACCAGACTAAAGGTTGTTGCGCCTTTTTCCTTACAGTATTGTGCTGCTGCAACCGTTTCTTTTGTCGTACCTGACAGAGAAGGCAGAATCACCAACGACTTTTCTCCTAAAAATTGATGATCCATTAACATCAGTTCAGAAGAAATTTCAGTATAGATCGGCAATTTCGAATGATTTTTTAAAATAAATTGTGCTGGATACATTAGAAGTGTCGCCCCACCTGTACCGACGAAAAAGACATTTTCCACACCTTTTTCCATTACAGCATCAATTGCTAGATTCAACTCATCCTTTAATTGCACCGCTCCAGTTTGAATCCCTAAAAATCTTTCAGCATCAAAGTTAAACATCTTTTCTACTCCTCCTTTTTATTACTAGATGGTGTACGCCGAGAGGCAAAATGAACAAACGAAACGTCCGTTCATTTTGCTATCGCGCTGCCTTTTAGTAATCCATTTTTCGATAATATCTTCTTAGCTCTAAAGGATGATTTCTTTCTCTCTCAAAATAGACACTAAGTCGACCCGTTAATGCCCAGTTAACGTTGACGGCAAAAAACTTTCGAAACGCTTCGCTGATTCCATTCAATGGGTAATCTTTGGTATCAATAATGAACAGTTCCTTCGTAATCTTTTCCGCAAACCGTTCTACACGCTCCACTAATGGACGAGTTTCATCTTCGCCTTTAAAAAGGATTACACTTGTATCCTCTTCCACCAGCTCGAGTGTTCCGTGGAAAAATTCAGCAGCATGAATGGATTTGGATTTAATCCATTGCATTTCTTCTAAAATGCACATAGCGTAGGAGTACGTGTTGCCCCACAGATTCCCTGCGCCGACAAGCATGTGGTAGCTGGTATCTCTGTGCTTGATGGCAAATTGTTCAGCGCGTGAATCGAACGCTTCAAGCGCCTGGACTATGCCTTCTGGTAAAAGCGCAATTTCTTTGGCAAATTGGTCATATTGCGGAAATTCGTCATGGTTATGGATGAACCGGAATGTCAATAATTGCAAAAATACAAAGAATGTATCAAACGAATGCTTTTCATCTGAAGCCAAAATACAATAATCAACTGTCTCCGCTAGTGGTGTGCCAGGTTTTGCTACCAGTCCAATCGTGGTTGCACCCTGATCTTTACAGAATTGTGCAGCAGCCACTGTTTCTTTTGTTGTCCCGGTAACAGAAGCAAAAATACAAACCGAATCCTTTGATAGATGGCGGTGGTTCATCACCAGCAATTCTGCTGCGATTTCTGCATGTACCTCCAGTGTCGAATTGGACTTAAAAATATACTCATATGGATACATCATCGCAATCGTCCCGCCGGAGCCGATTAAGAAAATATTCTTGAAGCCCTTGGCGGATACTTCATCGACAACCTTCTCAATTTCTTCACGTTTTGCTAATGCTTCCTGCCCAACCTTTTGTAAAAATAACTCACGATCAAATTTTAACATCTGTCCCACCTCCTATTTTTTTACATTCGACTTTCATTTGGTATATACCATGTTAAAATTTATTTATGGTATATACCATTTAGACCACTCATGTTGAAAAAACATGTCCCAGGTAGAATAGGAAAGGCTAAACACCTCCCTATTCAGGTTCCTGTAGACACTTTAAAAACGACCCTCACCCTTTAACACTTCCCGCTGTTAAACCGCGGACAAATTGTTTTTGGAAAATGATATAGGCAATGACCATTGGGAGTGCAGAAATGGCCAACCCTGCTAACTGGATGCCAAAATTGGTGTTTAACTGACTTCTTAGGTTCATTAACCCGACTGGAATGGTTCGAAGACTGGAATCCTCCACAAATACTAACGCAAACATAAACTCATTCCATACATTCATGCATGTTAATAAAGCACAAGACGCAATGATTGGTTTACCCATAGGGATAATGATGTGGCGGTAAACATTCCAGCTATTACAGCCATCGATGATCGCCGATTCCTCCAATTCCCTAGGGATGGAGAGAAAATAAGAGCGCATCAAGAAAATTGAAAATGGCAATTGAAACGCTACATACGGCAAGATTAATGCCCAATACGTATTATACAAGCCCAGCCCTTGAAGCAGTTTGTATAGTGGAATCAAGCTGACCTGTGGCGCCAGCATCAACCCGCTTAGGATGAGAATAAGTAGAATGTTTTGACCCTTAAATTGAAACCTGCTCAACCCGTAAGCAGCCATCGAACCCAGTATTAACACTGCCAAAACCGAAATAACTGTCACCAGTACGCTATTAAGGAAAAATTGCCCGATTCCCGCATCCCAGGCGGATTTGTAATTGCTCCAAAACCATTCTTCAGGCAGCGACCATGTGTTGAGAAAAAAGTCGCTATTGGATTTTAATCCACTTATGACAAGCCAAAACAACGGGTAGATAATGACCAGGGCAAACAGACTGAACCAGACAAGGACACCAGCTTGAAACATTCGATCTTTCAATTTTGTGCCGAAATGGGTACCACCAGGCCTGAGTTCCGTTAGGTTTTCTGTCTTAACTGCCGGTTGACTCACCTGCTTACACCTCCTGTCCTGATTTCCCCAGCTTCATCTGGATTAATGAAAGCACCAGGGTTATGACAAAAACAACGGTCCCAATGGTGGAGGCATAACCCATTTCGTCATTTCGGAAGGCAGCACGGTAAAGCATTGTGCCTAAAACTTCTGTCGAACGCCCCGGCCCGCCGAAAGTCATGATATAGACTTCATCAAATACCTTAAAAGCACCGATCACGGTAATGACAGAACCCACCAACAGCATTTCTTTGATTTGCGGTACGGTAATGTTGAAGAACGTTTTTATCTTAGAAGCACCATCAATCATGGCCGCCTCATAATATTCAAAAGGTATTTTTTGCATGGCAATTAAGAATAACATGGCCATATAGCCTGTGTACTGCCATTGTGATACAGCCACCACAGCGTAAATGGCTACCTCACTATCGCCAAGCCAGGACCGTGCCCATTCTGCCTGGCCGATTGCTTTTAATGCCCCATTGACCAAGCCTACTTCAGGATTGTAAAGCAGCTGCCATAATAAGCCGACGACCGCAATTGAAATGACAGAGGGAATAAAAAACACAGTTCGGAAAAATGGCTGAAACCTGCGAATCAATTTATCTTCCAATATAGCTGCAATTATTAACCCGCCGCCTACCTGAAATACCAACGAAATAATGGCGTAAAGCGAGTTGTTTTTTAAGGCAATCAGAAAAACTGGATCCTGGAAAAGCCTTACGTAATATTCCAAACCAACAAAGGTTCTCCCGGCATCAAAGGAATTCCACCTAAATAAACTGTTATAAAGGTTTAATACAATTGGCAGAAATACAAAAAACAGAATTAGAAGAAGTGCCGGCACGATATAGAGTAAGGCGGTTCGTCTGTTACGAAATGTTTTTGTCATCCTTTGCCCTCCTTAGAGGGGGTAAACAGGACTTTCCTGCCTACCCAGCATTTTTAGCAATCAAGTGCGTCCTCTTTCTTACTCCACTTCGCTTTTTACTTGTTTGGCTACATCTTGAACTTCCTTAATGATTTTATCCGGAGATTTAGACCCATCAAGCAACAATTGAATATTAGACAAATAAGCATCTGCCACCTTGGCATGTACATCGGTATCAAGCCATTCTGCCATACCTTCCGCCTGCTTCATGTATTCGACACCTTCCGCCACTTCCTTAAGTGCAGTGTCAGGGTTAGTCGCTCCATCAATTGGACTTGGCCAGCCAATTTGTTTTACAAGCTTTAAGGCATTATCTTTACTTGTCAGGAATTTCAGGAATTTTATTGCTTCATCTGGATGCTTTGTTTTCGAAGAAACGATAAATCCATCCGGGGCACCTGTAATGTATTTCTGGCTGCCTTTGCCCTCAGTGATGTCCAGCATTGGGAAGAAGCCCCAATTCCCCTTCATATTTTTGTCCGCATCGGGAAATTCCTCAAGCTCTACATAGAAAATGGCTCCTTTACCTGCAAAAAACAATTGCTTGGCCATATCATGTGAACTGGAGTTAACATTTTTCATAAAATATCCTTTTTTATTTAAATCAGCGAACATTTCCATTGCCTTTACATAGCCAGGATCCGTGAATTCACCTGAAGCAGGATTATAATCTTTCATTCTGACGTCCTGTGCAACCATCTTTTGGTTTAATCCCGTTAAGTAGTGAATGGCTGCCCAAGGGCTTTGATTTCCAAGAATTAACGGAGTTTCTCCGCCCTTTTTCAGCGTCTCTAAAACATCTAAAAATTCATCCCATGTTTTAGGGGCTTCCAAATTATATTTTTCGAATATTTCCTTGTTGTAGATAAAGAACTTGCCGTTGAATCGTAACGGAATACCATAATTCTTTCCATCGGATGAGAAAGGCTGTAGTGATGCAGGAATAAAACTATCTTTCCAAGCTGCATCTTCATTTAAATATGGGGTTAAATCCAAAGCTGCATCAGCACGAACAAATTTGCGGGCAAATTCACCTGACCAGGAGAACATAATATCCGGTACTTCATTGCCGCCGAGAATGACACGAAGTTTATCTTTAATCGGCTCGTCTGCAATCGCTTCCATTTTAATTTTGATATCGGGATTTTGTTTTTCAAACTCTTTTACGACTTCTTCAAAATAGGGAGCAAATTCTGGCTGGGGCCACTTATGGAGGAACTTTAAGACAACTTTTCCAGATTCCTCTTCGCTGGAAGAAGAGCTAGAACAACCTGCGACAACGAGTGACATGATTAACATTACTGCTAATAACAATTTCGCCTTCATTTTCACGTTTATTAACCCTCCTTATTTACTCAACTAAACTATCGAAAAAAACGACTAATCTCTCCACCTCCGCTATATATATTTAACTATTTTATTTCCCTTATTTAGATAGGGAAATTAAAATGGAATACCGTAACCAAAAGCACCTTCGACCAAGCAGGTTTGTGCTGCAAATTTTGCTCCTGATTCTAAACTCTCAGTCAGCAGGACAGCGTGATCACTTGCCGGATTTCGCTTATTACCAGCAAGATAATGGAGAATAAAAGCAGTAAAAAAGGAATCTCCTGCACCTAGGGTATCAATAGGCTGGACAAAATGCGGCTTTTGCCGATAAAATGAAGTTCCATCATAGACAATTGCCCCGCGGGAACCCATCGTCCCAATCACCAGCTGGCTACCGTAGGAATAAACTTGTTTTAGTAGATTCTCAACATCCGGTTCCGTCAGTTGCCCGCAGGAGAGCAAACTGACATCAATAAAGGGACAATTCTTTTTTAGCAAATGATCATTATAGTCACTAGAAAAATCGTATGATACCAAAACACCTGATGTTTTTAATTTATGTAACTCTGAATCCATGTCGCTGTAAATGCTGCTGTGAGCAATATCAAAGGTTTTAATATATTCCAAGTCTTCATCTGAAAGGATAACCGGAAAATTCTTTTGCACTCCACCATCATTCCCGCCGATGAAAACCCGATCACCATTTACTAAATCTACGGCCGCAAAGCCATTTTCCCCTTCGTGCTGACGGCAATGGGAAATATCCACTTCCAACGCCTTTAAGGTTTCGATAATATGGTCAGCCGCACGGTCGTTTCCAAACACCCCGAGGTAAGCGGCTTCAATCCCCAGCTGCTTTGCATAAACAGCAAAGTTTAGGGCATTTCCTCCTGGATACATCTTTTTTTTGTACATATATTTATCGACCACATTATCACCAACACCAATAACTTTCATCAACGGTCCCTCCTAATTGATGAGTGGTATATACCATTTACAGCATCAGTAATATGGTATATACCATTATATTTATTTTGAAGTGAAAATAATCACTTCAGTTTTAATTCGGAATAGAATTTGACGATATCACTTCTAGTAAGTGAAGTAGAAAATTCGATTTCGATATTATTTCGGTCGAAGGCAACTGATTCCTGAAAGATGCAAGGGCTCTCAGATCGGATTTTTAACAATTTGCTTTCACTTTCATCGGAAAAGGTCACTTGCATATATTCCTTCGCCTTTACAAGAACGATCCCAAATTCTTTTTCTAGCAGTTCGTATAAGGATTGGTTCTCCTCTATCATACGATCGAGCCCGGGACAAAGATTTTCCGGGATAAACGATTCTTCAATCGCGATGGGTGTCTCATTGACGAAACGCAATCGTTTAATGACAATCATCATTTCTCCCAACGGTATTTGTAGTTTTTGAGCCAGTTTAGCATTTGCTTCATTTTTGCCAACGGAAAGTATTTGTGTACTTGGAATCAACCCTTTATTTAACATGTTTTTGGTAAAACTATTAAACGTCACAAAGTCCATGGTAATTTTGTTATTGGTAATAAAGGTTCCGGCGCCTACACGCCGTTCAACGACCCCTTCCCTCTCCAGAATCGATAATGTATGCCTTGCTGTCATTCGGCTGATCCGGTATTGTTCGGCCAATTCCCGTTCTGAGGGGAGCTTATCTCCATGCTTCAGCTTACCGCCCTCAATATCTTCCATAATTTTATTTTTTAGCTGCTTATAAAAAGGGACTGTCTCTTCATCATTTAACACCCTGCTCATCTTCCATTCTCCTGATTTAATTATTGTTATATTCCTATTATAATGAATCCGATTATCCCTAGCTATTAATCAAATTTAAAAAAACCAATATGGTATATACCATTTTCGGTAGTTTTTTAAAAAATGATGGCCAGGTGCTGTTGCATGCTAGAGAATTATGAAGCGTTTTCATTCTATAAGAAAGAATGGAAGTAGTTTATGGTTGTCTTGGTTGATTTTAGAATAGTTTAAATTTTCGATATTGTCAATATTATTTTTCGGAAAATTTAAACCTTTTATCCTAACTACACAAGCAGAAATTGTTTGAAACTGAATTTCCCAAATGATTCGACACGAATGGTCGTTTCAGGAAACTCCAAATGGGCCGTCACGTCATTCGGGATTACAATGCATTTAATCCCTGCTTCAACTGCGGCAACTGCTCCATTCAATGAATCTTCAATTGCAAGCGCCTCATTGGCTTCCACTCCCAATTCCTCCAACGTCTTTACATATAGAGCGGGGTCCGGCTTTACTTTCAAAACATCATCTTTTGTTTTCATAACAGAGAAAAAATCGAGAAGGTTAAATTCCCGAAGGTAGCTCTCTACCCATTTTCTGTCGGAACTAGATGCCAAGCCTATCTTTAGCCCAAGCGCTTTTGCTTCCTGCAGCTTTTCTTCCACACCCTCACGAAGCTCCAGTGTCTTACTATGCTTTGAATAATGTTCATGCGCTAACTGTTTAATTTCTAGTTTGTTGATCTCCATTCTAACTTGTGTTTGAATGTATTGATAAAGTCCTCCGTCTGAGGTTCCAATCCCTTTTGCAAATTCCTCAAGCGCAAGGTCTAGCTGATATTTCTCCCTTAACACTTCTTTAAAAGCCTTATACCAAAGAGATTCTGTGTCAATAATCGTTCCATCAAAATCAAAGATAACCGCTTTAATAGTCAATCGTTCTTCATTCCTTTCTGTTGTTTTTACCAGATACCCCCATTATAAACAGTAACTTGTTGTTTACCAAACTTTTGATATTTTTCACTTAGATCCTCTTACCCCACAAATCAAAAAAACCGAACATGGGCAACATGTCCGGTCAAGTTGGTTCAACCCTTGCTCGAATTTCCTACCTTCTCCGGGGATAACGCATTTTCAAACATTTCGATGAGGAGTGGGACAATCTCAAAGGCATCGCCTACAATACCATAATGGCAGTTCTGAAAAATCGGGGCTTCTTTGTCTTTGTTAATGGCAATGATTAAACCGGAGTTTTTCATGCCGACAATGTGTTGAATTGCGCCGGAAATGCCAATCGCAAAATAAATTTTTGGCGTGACCGTCACACCGGTTTGCCCGACTTGATGGGCATGGTCAATCCAGCCCGCTTCGACCACATCCCGACTCGCACCAACCGCTCCGCCAATTGTTTCCGCCAACTGGTGAATGAGTTGGAATCCTTCATAGCTACCTAAGCCTTTTCCACCGGCAACAATGATGTCGGCTTCGTCGATTCGTACCTTCCTTACTGTTTCCTTCACGATTTCCAAGACCTTTGTCCGAATGTCTTCTTCTTTTAAAGAAATGGTTTCTTCCACAATTTGTCCTGTTCGCCCCGGCTCTGGGGTCAGCGCCTTCATAACTTTGGAGCGAACAGTGGCCATTTGCGGCCGATATTTTTTACATAAAATCGTCGCCATAATGTTACCGCCAAACGCAGGGCGGCTTGCCAATAGCAACCCCGTATCCTCTTCAACATCGAGCTCCGTCGTATCCGCCGTCAAGCCTGTCGGGAGGTCAGTTGCCACTGCACTTGCCAGATCCTTTCCTGTTGAGGTAGCCCCGAACAGGATTATCTCCGGTTTATGTTTATCCGAGCAATCCAAAACGGCCTTCATGTATGACTCGGTCCGGTAATGTTTAAAGATCGGTTGATCATATAAATATACGGTATCAGCCCCGTATTCAAAAACCGTGTTCGTTAAATGTTTAACATTCTCCCCGATTAAAATGCCGGCCAATTCTACGCCCCGTTTATCTGCTAATTTCCGTCCGGCTCCCAACAGTTCGAGGGATACAGAGGCAACCTGATCGTCCTTTTGTTCAATGAATACCCAAACACCTTTGTAATCTTTGAAGTCCATCTACATTCCCCCCTTGCCTTGAAAAAGTTCCTTCTTTTCCAGCACAACCGAAAGCAGCTGCTCTGCTTGATCCCTCGGGCTACCTTCAAGGAATGTTCCCCCTGCCGGTTTAGGTGGTGCCCAAACCTTCGACACAATTGTCGGTGACCCCTTCAAACCAAGCTGCTTAATGTCCACATCCTCGAGGTCATCGACAGACCAAATATGCGGTTGATATCTGGCAGCCCTTAACATGTTGGGAAGCGGAGAATACGGCACTTCATTGATGGTTTTTTCAACAGAAAATAAGCATGGCAATGTCGATCGGACAACTTCGTAGCCGTCCTCGAGCTTGCGGTGGACAATGGCATATTTTTCGTCAGGATTGAGTTCAACTACTTTGTTCACGGAAGTGAGCGGCGGAATATCGAGCCTTCTGGCAATTCCGGGACCAACTTGACCGGTATCGCCGTCGATGGACATTTTTCCGCAAATAATCAAATCGACGGGCTTTTCTTTGGAGATTTTTTCAATCGCCTTAGTCACAGCATAGCTCGTTGCCAAGGTATCGGCCCCGGCAAATCGGCGGTCCGTAATCAAATAGCCTTCATCGGCGCCAATTTCAATGCACTTCTTGATCGCGGTTACAGCTGGAGGCGGACCCATTGTGACAACAGACACGGTCCCTCCATACCTTTCCTTTAGGCGGACCGCCTCTTCCACTGCATGGGCATCATATGGATTCAAAATCGCAGGCGCGGTCCTGCGGTCCATCGTGTTTGTCTTTGGATTCATTTTGATAATTTTAGTGTCAGGCACTTGCTTGATACAGGCTACAATATGCAGCATTTAATCCCTCCTTTTTATCGCTTTCTATTATGTGTCTTATTTAGTCCGTTACCACTACTTTATTAAACAAGATGTCTTCACATTCGTAATTTTCAGTAAAAAAACCACATGGACAGTTCTCCTGGATTTTTACTGGTAAAAAGCCAGTGGGACTGTCCATGTGGTTCATTTTTCTTTAATTATTTTTTCATCAATGGCTTTCATGATGGCGGATGAGCGGTTTTTGACATCCAATTTCGAGTAAATATTAGAGATATAGTTCTTCACCGTCCCCAGAGACAGAAACATCCTTTCCGAGATTGCTTTATTGGAAAGGCCCTGAGACAAATATTTTAACACCTTTAATTCCTGCTGATTTAAGTCATAGGTGTTAACCTCAGAAGATTTTTCGCCCAGGCCAATCCCTTCATTAGAACCCAACGATTGGAAGACCTCTTTAGCAAGCTCGCGCGGGATCAACGAACCGCCATGATAAACCATTTGAATCCCGGTTACTAAAAACTGAGGGTCGACTGCCTTCAAAATATACCCTTCTGCTCCAGCATTTAACGCGTTCATGACATAGTTAATATCCTGAAAAGTCGTTAAAATGATAACTTTTATATGGGGCATCCGCTTTTTTATTTCTTCCGTCGCCTTGACCCCATCCATTTCCGGCATTTGGATATCCATTAATACGATTTCTGGGTTTTCTTTTTCGCATAATTCTATTGCTTCTTTTCCATTAGCAGCCATACCGATAATACTGATATCCGAGATACTTTCCAATACGATCTTTAAGCTTTTCCGGATCAGCTCCTGGTCTTCTACAATAATTGTCTTGATCATACCCATGACACTTCCTTTGCAAGCGAGTGAAATCATCGCGCTTCTGAAATGGCTTTTCTTACATCATCCAGTCCTTTTCTTGCCAGATTGGAAATTTCAATAATATTTTTTACCGCCTCTTCTGGATTTTTCTTTATCAAGATTGGCAGAGCATCCAAACTGGTAATCACAGAAGTGAAAGTATGGCCGATGTTATTATGCAATACCTGTGACGACCGGTTCCTTTCTTCCATCACGGTCAATTCTTCGACTCTTTTAGAATAGTGTTTCAATGCCCTGTTTGATTTCATCTTTGATAGTAACGCAATCACAGTAACCAGAGATACAAAAACTCCATATTTTACATTTCTTCTTTGCACTCGTAATTCCTCCTTTTTCACGGTAACTCAATAGAAAAGGATATTAATACACCAATATCAATATCAATGGAGCAGCCTGTTAATAAAAAGATAGTGAAAACCACTATAATTCCGTATTTTTTCACGACCCATTCCACCTTTTCCTTCATTTCCTATACCTATACAATAACCACAAAAAGTCATATCCCCTAGTGTCTGAAGGTCATTAATTTAGTCATAAAAAAAGAGAAGTGCTGTTAAGACACTTCTCAATTTGCTTCACACCATTATTTTAAAAGCCCTGTCATCTTTGCCACACCTCTTGTGGATGCTGGGACTACTGCTTCATTCTTCCTGCTAAACTTAGCCTGAATCGACCGCATAATATGATAAGTCGTCGGTACAATCACTAAGGTTAATAAAGTCGAAGTCAACAGCCCGGAAATAACGACAATGGCCAAAGACCTTGAGATTAATCCGCCGTCACTGGACAAAGCTAAAGGCAACAGTGCACCAATTGTCGCCATTGCTGTCATCAAGATTGGGCGAAGCCGTGTTTTGCCCGCCTCCAGCAAGGCTGCTTTGACATCCATGCCCTGCTTCTCATTCTGCTTGACCCGTTCCATTAACACAATCGCATTGGTCACAACGATTCCAATCAACATCAAGAATCCAACTAGCGCCGGCATCCCTAGAGCTTGCTTCGTCAAATACAATCCGAGCAATCCGCCCGAAAACAGGAACGGCAAGGATGATAGAATCGCAACCGGCATGACCGTATTTCCAAACGCCACTAACATCACGATAAACACAAGCACAACCGCAACAGCCATCGCAATCGCCATATTGATAAAGCCTTCATTCATTGCTTGCGCCTGACCTACGGAATGATAGGTTACCCCGGCCGGCAAATCTAACGTTTTAATCCGCTTATCAACCTCTGCCTGCACGCCAGAAGAATTATCTGTCGTAATCCTGCCGGAAATCTCTACATATTGCTCTTGATTTAATCGGTACAATGCCGAAGGACTTGGCTGCTTCGAAAGTGTTGCCACATCAGAAAGAGTCACTTGTTGTCCCAGCGGATTCATTATTTTTTGACTCAAAATATCATCAATAGAGTCACCCGAATCATTGTTTAATAACAAATTAACACTTGTTGATTTTCCTTCAACCTGGATCTCTCCCACTTGATTGCCAGCAATCAACTCTCTAGTGAAGGCGGCCACCATTATTGGACTTAATCCTTTTTCAGCCGCTTTCTGATCATTAATCGATAACTGCAGCTGTTCCTTCTCTCCCGTAAGATTCGATTTTACATTTTCCAAACCATCAATATCCTTGATTTTATCTACAATCATCTTTCCGGCGGTCTCTAAATTTTTGGCATTGCTGCCCTCAACAATTAACCCTAAACCGCTTGTGCCGACAATTCCGACTGGAGCAAGTGCCACTTTCATATCATCATCTAATTTTTCAACCTTCGATCTGACACTCTTTTCAAAATCATGAGTTTGCCCCTTCGTCACATCATCCTTTAAATCGATGGAAAAACGAATATAGTCGCCACTGACAATTGTTTGAGCATTTTTAATATGGTTTTCTTCCGCTAAAATCTTTTCAACTTTTTTTGCAAGCTCATTTGACTTTTCCAATGACGTTCCATCCGGCAATTCCCCTGTTAGCCGGTAGGAAACAGCTTTTTCCTGCGGTAAAAAGTTTTGTGGTATCAACGGAACTAAGGCGAGCGAACCGGCAAACATGACCACTGCCAGGACAATTGTCACGGCACGGCGATTTAACACCCAAGCTAAGGTATGCCTATAGGCTTTTTCAAACCAAGATTCCTTCACTTCTTTATGCTTGATTTTTAGTAAAAATAACTTCGCCAACAATGGCACGACCGTTAAGGCGACAATCAATGAAAACGCGAGTGCAACGATGACAGTAATGCCAAACGGGGCGAAGAATCGGCCAACGATCCCTGGTACAAACGAAAGCGGTCCGAACACGGCAATTGTTGTCAGTGTTGAAGAGGTAATCGCGCCGCCTACTTCTTTGGCAGCTGTCAACACCAACCGCTCATCCCGTTTAGGACTAATCAAGGTTCGACGGTAAACATTTTCAATGACAACAATCGAGTCATCAATAACCCGGCCGACGGCGACGGCAATTCCTGCCAGGGTCATCATATTTAAGCTGTAGCCAAAATACTTCAACGTCACCATCGAAGCTAAGATCGATAATGGAATCGAAAGCACAGCGACAATAGTTGCTCTTATATTTCGTAAAAACAAGAACGTTACAATAACCGCAAACAATGTACCCAACAATACCTCGCGAAGCATTCCGTCTACTGATGTTTTTACTTCTTTTGAAGTATCGTATAATTTGGTTAAGGTATAGCCAGTAGGAAGATCCAATTTATCCAACTCTTCCTTCGCCTTGCTTACCAGTTCGACAGTATTTGAGCCTGGCTGTGCCTTCATTTCCACCAAAACAGCCGGCTTCTGATTCAAACGGGTGTATACCTGTTCTTTTTTATTGCTATAAGAAACATCGGCAATCTCCGACAAATTCACATTCACGATACCTTGAGGACCTACAGCCAAAATCTTCATATCCTTCACATCTTGCACAGACCCCATCTTGAAATCAGCCTGAACATTTAAGGTTTTATTAACAATGTTCATTTGCCCGGCCGGAAACGAAAAATGATGAGCGGTAAAGGTTTGCTTAACGGTTTCATAAGAAATCCCGTGCTCCTTCATTTTTTCCGGATCAAGCTTGATGGCGATTTCTTTTTCCGTTTCACCATTAATATCAATGGCTCCTGCCCCATCAATTCTGGTTAAGGCTGGCTTGATGTGTTCATTTATATATTGAGTAAGGTCAGATTGATTGGCAGTGTCTGATGAGAGTGCAAACTGAAACACCGGCATCGCCGAAGGGCCATCCTTGATAATTTGAGGTTTTTGGGCCCCTTCCGGCAGCTTAATCGAAGCGACAGCTGACGTCACATCCTTTTCCGCCTCATCCATGTCCTTGCTCATGTCAAACTCAAGAATCCCGACGACCACATTGCTGTGTGCTTCCACATAAAGATTATCGAGTTTTTTGATTCCCGACAGCGTGGTTTCCATCGGCTTCCCTATATCCTCCAATCCTTGTTCCGGTGTTGCCCCTACATATGGAACTTGGACGATAATATAAGGGATGTCGACATTCGGCATCGATTCCATCTTCATTGTTTTGACGGAATAAATACCGCCCGCGATCACCATTAACATCGCGATAAAAATAACCCCTGCGTTTTTTAAAGAAAATTTAATCCATGACTGCATCACTTTTCTCCTCCATTACTTGTTTGGTTTCCCCTTTTTCTAGTTTTACTTTTATCATTATAGGATTTTCACTTGCTGCCCAGCCTCGGGCGGCTGCTGTAAAATCACCTGCGACCTGAGACCTAGAAACAATTTCCAACAACTCTAAGTTTATAGTCTGGAAATAACAACCAATAGTGAAGATAGTCATGTAAAAAGTCATATTATTTCATGGAAAAGTCATATGCAGGAAGGAATGTTTGATAAAAATAAAAGCCACTCCATCCATTGTGGAGCAGCTTTTCAAAGAATCAACCTACTTGTAACTGCTTTGGTACCGGAACCGTACAGGTCACCGCAGTACCGTGTTTTTGAGACGACTGTACGCTGAACGTCCCTCCAACAGTAAGCATCCTGTCAGACATCGAACTAAGGCCAAATCCATATTTAATCTCATCATTTCCGATTCCGTTATCCTTGATTACCATTTGAATGGCATCCTCTAAAAACCTAATGGATACAAAAATTTGTGAGGCGCGGCCATGTCTGATGGCATTGGTCAAAGACTCCTGGAGGCAGCGGATTAAAGAGGACTTAACTAAGTCGCCCAATGCCCGCTCCTGTCCATCTATTTGGATTTCGACTTCGGTTCCTGTATGCTTGATAAAATCATCGACCAAATCTGTACAGCTTTCCAAGAATGACTGCTCCTTTTCTGCCAAAGGTAATGTGTGAATCGTATGGCGTAGATCGGCTAGCCCCTTTCTCGCCAAGTTTGATAGTTCTTGAATGTATTTATTTGCTTCTTCCTTATCAGTAATATAGGGGAGAGCATCCAAGCTCGTAATAATCGCAGTAAAGACATGGCCGACTGTATCGTGCATATCTTTCGAAAGCCTTCTTCTCTCTTCTAATAAGGTTAACTCCTCAATTCTATTGGAATATTGCTCTAATGTTCTAGAAAACACCTTAAGGTTTGAATAATTGTCCTCTATCATGTTCATCTGATTGATGGCTGTCTGTATTAATTCATCCGTGCTGGGATGCTCTGTTTCTGATGGTGGTTCCGATTTTTGGGGATCTTCACTTACTTGCTGAGCAGTAGTGATGACTTTGCTAATTAAGCTCTTTATATTCGTAACCGCCGTATTGAACCCCTCTGCCAATCTGCCTAAATCGTCTTTTCTATTGATGTTGAGACGAATGCTAAAGTTTCCCTGTCCCAATTCCTTTACAGCGTTCAATAAAAATTTAAGGGGTGATAAGGTTCTTTTTAACGCGAGGGTTTGAATGGTAATGGACAATATTAATAAAATAGCAAAAGCGCCCACAAGCCGCGATAAAACTTTGAACTGATCCTCCCTTATTTCACTGGCGCTCATATCCATGACAAACATGGCAATGACTTTACCGTTTTCATCCTTGAACGGAATCAAAATACTCGACCATTCTCCTAGCATATCGCGATAGATTCCGGAACTTTTCATTTCCCCTGTCACGGCAATTTCTTTGTACAACTTAACGAAAATAGGATTTTGCTCAACCATGTCGCCGGGTCTCATGCCAATATCCAAGTAGTTTTGATGAATCGCCAGTGCCATCGATTCATCTTTCTCATTCACGCCAATGTCCACAAGCACTACCTGGGCAATATTCGGATTTTGCTTCGTGATGTCTGTCAATTCCTTTAAAATTTTTTGATGAACATCGGAATGTAAATCATGATTGATTTGAATTTCTTTAATATCCTGAAGGTCAAAGCGGTTAAACGCCATTTGCGCCACACCACGTGCCTGCTTATCCAAGTTTTCAGTCATCAGTTTCCCTTGGATGTAGTAGCTGGCAGCGGTCAGGACTGTCCCAATCAGAATAATGCTGATACTGGATAAGAGAATGGTCCGCTGTATGATCGAAAAATGAAAGTATTCCTTAATTTTGTTCATGGTTATCCCACCCCTTCCATAATTATCCTATTACAAAAGACCTAGGGTCAATATGAAATTACAAAAAAGACAGGGGATTATAAGGCTACGGTGGTTTGTGTTGTGTGGATGTAATAAACGGGAAATAAATATATCTGCGGTGATTTTCCTTTTATCTGCGTTAAATCAATTTTATCTGCGATGGTTTGATTTTATCTGCGAAAAAACGAATATATCTGCGATCTTCCCAATATATCTGCGATGACTGCCCCCCTAGTCAATAAAAAAGGATATAAACAAATGTTCATATCCTTTCGTGAATTATTTTTTTAAACGGTTCCTTTAATTATGCCTTTTGTTTTTTCGCTCTTTGTAAGTGGATGTTTCGTAAAATACTTCATCAATTCAATGATAATCAGAACAGCTACACCGTTTACAATGAGATTCCCTGCCACTGCACTTACAATATAGCCAGTGATATGGCTATACGCGCCAGCAGCATCAATCAAAGCAATGGTGAAAAAGGCGAAACCAATATTGTTAAAAACCTTTGGCAAGATGGGATGTAGGTTGATAATCAGGAATAATACAATGGTTAACGGAATCATGACAGAAAATAAATGACTAACACCATTTTCAACCAAAATGGTATAAATAATAGCAAGAAGATACGCTCCTATCAATCCAACCAAACTGCCAAAAAGGACCTTTAAAAATCGATCTTTATAGCTTGGGTCTTCTAATAAAAAGAATAGAATGTTTGCTAGGAAAAAGGACCAATTCGTAAAACCAATTTCATGAAGCGGCTCCAAAAAGGACTGGACAACCAAATTACATAGCACAATCCACATAAACACAGTAAATTGAATAATCATTTTTTCTTTCGAAATTTTTGCAGTACTCATTTTAAAACCTCCCATAATTTTTTCTATGTAGAATACAACTCTAAAAACAAATTCCCCCCTTTAAAGAAAGATCTAATTGAATTCCGGGACCAAATCCATGCGGAACTCAATTAGATTATTCGTTTTATTGGGGGAATAGTAAACGTGAAAATCTCGACATCCTTTTGCATTAATCGATAAGACGATTTAGTACCCAAATCCATTTATGACATTTATAGCCTATTTCTAAAATGTCAAGGGTGTAATTAGGTCGAAACTCGTCTTCTTCAAGACTGGTATTCATAAAACTTTAACAATTATTTAAGAATAATTTTGACAAAAATATGAAATTTGGGTATTTAAAAGGAATTTGCAATCCATCAAAAACTACAAACTTTACAAAAAATTGTGAAAATGAAATAGACCGAACACGCAGCAAACTGTCCGGTCCAGCAATAGACGTTCCCATTAAGGGTGGCGGTTTTTAGTTCAAAATAATCCACCTAACTCGCAGCATATATTGGACTACCTCCTGCTCCCGAACACTCAGTTTCGAAATAACCCCAGGTGCGGCATTAATTCCTCATTTTTTTGTTGTCTCCAGCGGATTCCCATCCTTTCCAGCATCATTTGCAAATATTTCTCCAAGAGATTACCTCTTGTATCAAGCAGTAGGGTGGGATTTCAGAATATCGGTATTTGTCCCCATACTAGTTAGTTTCCAAGTTTAGTATAATGTTAATACACCAAGATTTACCTTAGGTCAAAAAATTTAGGCTTAAGGAGAGTGAGAAAGAGGTGTTTGTAGACATTATTTTCTCTTTAGTAATTGGTGGGACAGTTGGAATTGTTGGACATGTTCGGAAGCATGGTAAAATGATAATGCCGCGCCGAACAAAAAAGTTTATTTATCTTGGGTTTCTTGAAGAAATGCTCCTTGGTGCAATAGCCGCGCTCCTTATCGTTTTTTATACCGCTCCAAATTCCTATGTGGAAAATATCATTCTCTCGCTAATTGCCGGAATTGCCGGTGATGCCGCCCTTTCAAGCTATAAACTGATCAAGCAGAACAATGAAGAGAAATCAAAATCCAAAAGTTAATAACGCAATAAAATGGACACCATCAGTCATAACTAATGCTGTACATGCAACCACATGTTCGGTCCCGCAATAGACGGTTCCCTCATGGGGATCGCTATAAATGCAGGATAATCCACCCATGCGAAAACATGGGTGGATTAATTTTTTTAGTAAAATCTAAGTTATTAAATTCTCCGCTCTTTCCCTTCCCAATGCGGGTCCCTTAAGAAGCGACGCACCACTTTCCCGACGGCACTTTTCGGCAATGTGTCAATAAATTCAATCGACGAAGGCTTTTTGTAGGAAGCGAGTCTGTCTTTACAGAATTGGATGAGTTCTTCCTCGGTAGCTGTTTGGCCACTTTTGAGGACCACATAGGCCTTAACGGTTTCGACCCATTTTTCATCAGGGACTCCAACCACTGCTGCCTCCATAACGGCTGGGTGCTGATAAAGTACTTCTTCCACTTCCCGCGGATACACATTAAACCCTCCGGAAATGATCATGTCCGATTTGCGGTCAACCAGGAACAGATAGCCGTTTTGATCTAAATAGCCCATATCCCGTGTATGTACCCATCCATCCTTAATCGTTTCTTGGGTCAATTCCGGTTCTTGCCAATATCCCACCATGGCCTGGCTGGACTTCACAGCAATTTCACCAACCTCACCCGAAGGTAGTTCCTCACCAGTTTCATCAACAATTTTTATCGAAGCGGTAGGAACGGGACGGCCGCATGATAACAATCTCGCCTGGCCTTCTTCCCCTTCGCGGATGTGGTCATTCTTATTTAAAATCGATAGAATAAGGGGCGCTTCTGTTTGGCCGTAATATTGAACAAACTTTGGACCCCACAAATCAAGCCCGCGCTTCAATGCTTCGCGTGGCATTGGCGAGGCGCCATATATAATATTTCTGACAGATTCAAACGAATATTGCTCGACATTTGGATGAGATAACAGCAAGACAATCATGGTTGGAACGAGATTCAAAGTGGTGGGTTTTTCATGATGAATGGCATGAAGGTATTGTTCTGGATGGAAGCCCGGCAACACGGAATTGGCTGCTCCGGAAACCCAATGCGGGAGCACCAGAGTTCCTGATGCATGGGTGAGCGGAGCAGCATGCATCATGATATCCCCTTCTTGAATATCTAATGCGGTGATAATATTATTGCAAATGGCGACCCATGTTTCTTGAGTATGGACAGCTGCTTTTAAAACCCCGGTTGTCCCTGAGGTATATTGAATTGTCGCGATGTCAGACTCGGACACTTTTACGGCCGGTTCATCCTCGGAAACACCATGGACAAACTCATGCATGTTAATCATCCAAGGCTCAGCGGTAGTACCGTTCATTTGGCAAAAATACTGAAGGTTGGGGCAATACTTTTTGATTTGCGCAGCGCGTTCGCTAAATTCTTCCGTATACAAAAGTGCTTTCGCATCGGTATCCTTAATCATATGAACATGCTCGTTCTCGGACAGCCTCGTATTCAGCGGCACCCTGACAAGCCCCGTTAGCAAAAGCGCAAAATCAATTTCCAGGCTTTGTAGTGAGTTGGCCAGTAAAAACGCCACCCGGTCTCCCTTTTTCAATCCCAGGCTCAACAATGAATTAGCCAAGCGATTACTGTTTCGATACACTTGGTCGAATGTTAATTTTTCGCCCTGAAAAACAGCTCCTGTATGATTCGGAAAATAGATGGCTCCCCTTTTGATTAATTCAGCAGCATTCATTCACAATTCCTCCCCTTTGCTTTTAAAAAATTTCCTAACAAAATCACTACCTATATTGAAAAAATTAGAATTTCCCATGCCTACCTTGTCCGCTTGAAAAGCGAGTAGCGCCTTCCTTTGTCTCCCCACTGTTCACTACATTTTGGCCTAACAGAAATTCGAGCTGCATACCTTTATCAAAGTCCAAATCAAACCCACTATAAGCGGCCTCACGATCACTGAGCATGCACGTTTGCGGGAACTCGGCGATTTGTGCTGCTAGTTTCTCCGCTTCATCCTTTGCTGTCCCAGGTTCCACTACCCGGTTTGCAAGCCCTATCTCCCATGCCTCCTCAGCTTCCACCGGACGCCCAGTTAAAATCAAATCCATAGCACGACTCATACCAATTAAACGAGGCAATCGCTGCGTCCCTCCGTCGACGAGCGGAACACCAAAACGCCTGCAAAACACACCAAATACCGCATCCCGTTCCACCACCCGAAGATCGCACCAAATGGCTAGTTCGAAGCCCCCGGCAACGGCATAGCCTGAGACCGCTGCAATCACTGGTTTGGATAAATGCATTCGGCTTGGGCCCATCGGACCATCCTTTGACATATCAGGATTCATCTCGTTGCCTTCACTAATTGATAACGCTTTCAAATCCGCTCCGGCACAAAAGGTCCCGCCTGCCCCTGCCAGGACGGCGACCTGTAATGTATCGTCTGCTTCAAATGCCCGAAAGGCATCGGCCAGTTCCTTTGCTGTCCGGCGGTCAACTGCATTTCTTACTTCCGGTCGATTGATTGTGATCGTGCAAACCTTTCCCTTTTTCTCAATAAGGACATTCATTTGCTTTTTCCTCCATTCTCGTTAGCCAAATAATTGGAAATTAATGTTTTTAAACTTTGGTCCATCTCATCAATGTCATATAACTGGTTATTTAATGTCCACATGGTTCCCAGGCCGATGCCAAGAGCAATAATCATCACTGGCAGGTTTTTTAACTGCTGCTTATCATCGGACACGTTCCTAAGGTATTGACCAATATAATCTGTCAAATTATTAAACAACTTATTAATCATGTCACGGATTTTAGGATTATGATTGGCCTCACCCAGATAATTTAAAAAGACCGCCATGTACTCCGGATTATCCTTTGGCACCAGATTAATATTTTCCAAATGCTTCATCAATTTATCTTGGGATGGCTTTAGCGGTCCCACTGTCTCCATAACCTTTTCATGTGATTGGCGAAAGGAAGCTTTTAATACCTGCATAAGCAAGTCTTCTTTGCTTTCAAAATAGTGATAAATAATCCCTGTGCTTACGCTTGCTTGGGTGGCAATATCTTTCATTGATAGATTTGAAAGCCCTTTTGAAACAATTGCATTTATTGCAGCCTCAATCACCTGATCCTTCCTGATTTCCTCCATTCCAATCTTCGGCATAACGACACCTCCTTTTATTTATTATGAACGTTCAATATAAATTTTAAGATTTTAATGAATAATCTGTCAATTTTATTTTAAAAAAGAAACCGTCAATAGGAAAACCACAAGTTTCTGACGGTTCAATGTTCATATTCTTGATTTAATTCTCCTTTATCTTTAAAGTAGCTCAATTACTTATTCTATTTTCTATTCCTTCCCCTCCTGAAAGACATACTTTCTTTCAACATTTAGATTCCTAAAAAACCATTGAAAATAACCAATGTGTTGAATAAATATTAATCCATTTTTAAAAGATATTTGGTTATTTCTGTTAAGATTAATACATGAGATGTGTTGATTTTTACTTAAACGGTCAAGTTTCTTGAGGAAAAAATTTAGCATATAAGGTGAGTAATATGAGGAAAAGAATCGGTTGGACCATTGTTGTTATGGCACTTGTAATAGGAATTGGCATTAGTTACTACCTTATTGCATTATCACTCTATGAACCGTCAGAAGATTTATATGGATTCCCCATTCCTAAAAATGCTGAATCCGTACAAAAAAGTATCAAATCGGAAAGTTATGATTGGTCAAGAGCAACTGAGGAATATGGAATACCGTTTGATTATGAAATTGTTCTCAAAGCAAATGGTTGGAGGAAAGGAGTAAGAGAAGGAGCTTCCGTCTTATACACAAAAAGAAGTCATTCCATAGATTTGATTTCTACTACCAAAAGGTTGGACATTATTAAAGTAAAGTAGAGACTTCTTTACCAATCGGGGGTGGTTGATTTCAACAAACAAAAGAGCGTCAATCCATCTAGGATCAACACCCATTGAAACGAAAATATTTAACATCTAACATATTTACGTTTGAAACCAAGCCTTCCTTTATCCAGTTCTTTTTGAATATTTTCGTATGCGTTTAGGAAGCTGCTTTTTTTATTGTCGCGTTTAATTTCTACTATACCTATTTCCTTAGCTGTCTCGATTGCCTTCTCATGGAGTGGCATATACGAAATCCCCACGGTATAAATAAAATTATTCATCGCGGATTTGGTACGTTCCGGCGAATCGTGAATCGTATTTTTTACCAAATCGAGCATAGTCGAAATTTTATCTTTGGAAAATTCATGGTCCTTGCGATTCCCTAAAAGCCAACAATAGCAGCTCCATCCCGCCGACATTCTCAGCTCGTCACCGCTTGCTATCCATTTATCAGCGACGTCTTGGGCAATATCTGACTCTGATAAAGTGACGGCCACCACATAATCAGACAGCATATAAAAATACGCCGCATCTATCCAACGATCAAAATCCGACTCCTTCATGGCTTTTGGATCTGCAATGATGCCGGCAAAGTACATGGCATCGTAATTGCCTGTAGCGTAAAGCTCTTCAGCCAAAGGTTGATTGATTTTTATTTTCTTTGATATTGGTTTCATAGCACCTGTTGTCACGCCAAAAACCGGCTCATGGGCCCCATTGGATATGTACATTTTTTTCATTCGTTCCTTGCCGAGGGCTTCAAGCTCCCTCATGACTGTTTCCAAATCCATCGTTCCACTTCCTCTTTAAAATTATTGCTAATGGTAATCATACCATACTATTATCCCCAAAATTCCAATCCAGTGGGTTAATTCGAAACGAAAATGTCCTGATCACTGCACTACTCACCCCAATTGGCGTAGTTTACAAGTAATTATAAGTAATTCCTGTCACGAATTTTCAAATATAAAAATTTATCTGCGAGATTTTGCGTTATATCTGCGATAAATTCAATTTATCTGCGGTAATTTGTTTTTATCTGCGTAAAAATAAATATATCTGCGATAATCCGAATATATCTGCGATAAGGGCGGCCGATAGATTGAACAGGTTCTTACAATCTCTTAAAAAAAGGAGTGCCCCTGGTATAGGGACACCCACTTCTAAATTCATTAAATTAGTTCCTTCTAATATTTACTTAACCCTTTAAGATAATCCGCTCTTTTCCTGTGCCTGCTTACGATCATCATAGTTCCGCCAATCGTAACCAGCAAAAGACCAAATAGCATCAGGTTATACATGTTAGTGGCTGATTTGGGCAATGCATTACCTGATTGTTTTCCGATTTTATCGGTAGGTTCGCCCTTTGAAAAATGATTTTCTTTTGCGTTGTTCTCTCTTGAATCTTGAGACGAATCTTTCCCATTACTTGGAGAGCTTCCAGGGTTAGTTGTGCCCTTGCCGCCATCATCGGATGGGTTCGGTGCAGCTGGCTGTTCATTCTTTCCCTTCGTAAAGGTCCAGATATCAGAAACGGCTTTCCCTGTATAGTCATCCTCCGCTGTGGCATACCAAGAATATTGCTTATTTTCGACGAGATTCTGCCAATCGGCCTCAGCTGTGTTTCCGCTTTGAACCCTTTTCTGTTCCCCAATTATGTTATCTGTATAAATGTTTACGGCGAAATAATCTGTCGCCACTTGCTTTTCCTGCACTTGCAAATCGACATCGATGATCATTTCATCCTTCCCTGGGAACATTTCCGGTTCATAGTAATTATAATCATCTAAATAAGGTGAGTACGTATTCACGATAATCCGATTTTGGTCCTGATCAAAATGAAGCAGCTTCATATATCCTTGTCCGCCTTCCGGACCTCCCTGGTAGTCACCAAGCATTTGATAAACGTGGCGGTCGGGAGTGCCGTCTCCATCATCATCTATTGCGTCGATCAATGTTTCTGAGTCATGATAGTGGCCGCTAAGAACCGCAAGGACATTTTGATTCGGCAAGACCACTTTCTGATAGATTTGATCACCTATTGGGCTGCGATTTCCTGACACTAGCAGGTACTCGTGGAAGTTCAAAATCGCCTTTCTGTTCGGATATTGCTGTAAGACATCATTGACCCATTGCAAATCTTCATCCTGTACTCCCCAGCCCATGTAGACCATGATAAAATCATTTCCATTCGTGGAGATTAAATCATAATGGCCGCGGTTATTTTTATAAGACTCTCCATAATAGGATTTCCCCTTAAAGCGGTCCTCGCCAAACCATTTGTAGTATTGCGTATAATCACTTGTTTTGTGATCGACATCGTGGTTTCCTGCCAGCACTCCATACGGTATTTGATTGTCATCCAGAATTCTCATATATTGGTCGGCATTCACCCATTGATATTCCTTGTCTGCTTCGTCGACAAGATCGCCTGTATGGAACACGTATTTAATTTTTAATCTATCCTTATTCTCGGCAATCCAGCTTGTCTGCCGTTCGAAAATGTAAGGATAGCTTTCAGAATAATATTGCGTGTCGGACATCCAAACAAAGGTATAGTCATATTCATCTGGTGATTTCGGTATTTCATCTTGAATGAGCACGTTGATTTTCGAATCCTTCACGTACCCACCGACTGTCACGTCCCCTATTAATTCAAAGTCTTCGGCTCCGGCGATTTTGAATGAAATTAACGCCCATTTACCTTCTAGGTGGTTCCAGGCATACATCGATACCTTTCTTCCTTGCAAAGATTTTCCGTTCCACACCAGCTCTACTTTGTCATTTTCGTCTACTGACGGATCGACTGTCACATCAAATCGGTGGTACGGAAATTGTGTCCCTGAATTTGACGTCAGGTACTTTCCATCCTTTTGAGAAACGAATGATAGCTCCTCAGCTGTAAGCGCCTGCTCTCCTTCTGGAACCATTGTTTGTGGCGGCTCCGTATCTGTTGCATTTTTAAACGCCTTTACGTTTCCTTCATTATTGGCATCATATTGAAAGCCTTGGTAATAGGTCACGTTTAAATCATCATTTGTTGGATCGGTAACCTTTACTTTTAAGGTTGGATTCCCGTCAACCGGGGTAGAACTGTCATCCGCTGGCGAAATAAGCTCCGGTTTATTCGGCATTTCATTTACTACTGGGAAGTCAACGGATTCTTCGGCATGATTCCCCACTTTATCTACAGCCATAATCACAAGCTTGTGCCTGCCCGGTGTCAACTGTGAAGAAGATGTTTCAAACGGAGCTTCAATTGGTTGATCATCCAGCATCACTCGAAGTGATTCTAAACCAGCCAGTTCATCGTTTGCTTCTGCCTCAATCGTGAACTTTCCTTTGTATTCTTTTCCTTCAATTATATTCGTGCGGATGACCGGTGCAGTGTTATCCACTACTACAGTCCTGTTTATTTCTTCATCGCTATCTTGTGCGGTTACGACGTGCTGTCCATCCGACGCAGATGTTGTATCCCAGTTGAAGGTTTTTGAATGAGTAAGGTCTTCTGTAATCGTAAACTTGAAATCCTCAAATGGTCGATACGTACCGTCATCCCCCATATCATAAACCTTAGCAGGATCGCTATGAGCTGGGTCCATTAAGATCGTGCCGTCTATTAAAACCAGACGCGCATTACGGATATTAAAGTCGTCCCTGTTTTCTTCCGATTCTTCCAATTGGAAGGGCGACGCTTTGTTACCAGCACGAACGGTAATCGTATTTTCCCCAACTTGGAGTTTATCCGCAGGAATAGGCACTGTAATGGTATCCCAGTCATTAATAAAGTCATCAAATATTTTTAAAACTTCATCTCCCATGGTGACGCCATTTTGGAAGAACGTATTCACACCACTGACTTCAAACGCAAAGTAGGCACGGTGTTCCAGAGATTTATAGGTGATTTCAGTTACTTCCTTGCCGTCAATGAGCAGCTTGACCTGGTCAGGAGCGTCTGCCTGAGATGTCCCCTTCAGGATTTTCTCCCCCTTAACATACTCGCCATCCTTTACATTCAAACGAAGACTGGAGTTATCCAAATCGCTGGTAATCTTCATTTTATACGTTTCACTCTTTACTTCATTTGTCCCATCTGAGACAACAAAGTAATACTCCACATACTCCTTGCCAATGATTTCTGGTGCGTGGATTGTATGGTGGTACATGCGATCATCGTAATTTTCAGCGAGTAAGGCTTGACTGTAGTCTGACTGGGTGTTGTTGCGATAAAATAAGCGGACCGATTTGACTTCGTTGTCATCTTGTACATCAGCAACGATATGGATATTTTCCTTTTGATCGATTTCTGCTAGTCCTGTCCTATTTTCAATCGTTGGTGCAATCGTATCCTCTTCCATATGAACAGGCCTATTTGGTATCTGGTATGCCTCAACCGATCCTGGAGTGGCATCTAGCAAACCAGGGCTAACCTTCACCATTTTTCTAGATCCATCTACAGGATATTTGTATAAAATTCCTTTATTCGGATTGGTATCATCTACATTTGCCTCATCAAAGTAATAGGCCACCGCAATTTCATTTCTTGTATTCGTTGCCACCACGAGGCCGCGCATGCTGGCATTCGCCATTCCGTCGCTGTAGATTTTTACAATATCCTTGTTTTCTACTAAGCTTGTACCATAGTTGCGGTTGAAATCGGCGACGGTTTTTGCACCATTTTGGGCATTGATAATCCAAAATACAAGTGTTCCTTGCGCAGGGATGACCACTTGATCAGGTACAGATGGCCAAACAACATCTGTTGCCGGGTCCTCGCCATAGCGGTATTGAATCTTATAATCTTTAAAATTAATTGGTTTATCGCTATTGTTATAGACTTCAATAAATTCATAGCCATCCGCAGTACCTACATTCGTGGAATCTGGGACAATTTCTGTCACGAGAAATGGCGGCACCTTATTAAAATCAAGATCAGGTTGCTGAATTTTGATGGTGTATTCTTCTGTCTTTGTAAGATTTACGCCATCCGATGCCACAATATAGTAAACTAGGTCCGATTCAACAGCCGCAGTCGGAATTTCTGCTGTGTAAAGCCCTGCATCCTGCTGACTGGCAATCATCGAAACAGAAGTAAAGTTATCAGCACCCTCTTTTTTATAATAAAGAGTAGCAAATGGGTTGGCGCTATTGTCGGTGACAGTGGCTCGGATGGTTACCGATGTGAAAGCCTCGCCTGTAGAAACAGGTGTGTGTGTAATGACAGGTGCCTCTTTGTCAACGGGCTGCTCATCGATTTTAATAGGATTTGTAGGAACCTGAATCGATTCAATGGTACCTGGTGTTGGCGCTGTTTTTGTTCTATACTTCTCCATTTCAGTTCCTTGAGAAGGAAATTTGTATTCAATCCCAGCTCCAGTATTATCATTATCAGTAGCTAAATAGCTTGCTGAAACCACATCGATTCCCGAAGCATCTTTTAACACAAGTGCCCGAAACCCGCCATTAGCAAAACCGGGGAAATTCGTATCGCTAAACTCGACCACTTTCTCGGCTGTTAAGTCCAAATTATAGTTCTGATTGAAATCTACAAGTGAATTCTGGCCGTTATTAAACCAGAACACTTTCGTTTCTTGCGGTTCCAAACTAACGGTAGGTATTTGAAATACGACATCCTTCCCTGTGTCGGTATAGCGGTAAACAAACGAATAATTGTTTAAAGCGATAGGCTTGTCCGTGTTATTGTACAATTCAAAAAACTCGTAGTAATCAGTGCCTGCGCCGGCAGAATTCGGGGATAGCTCGGTAATCAACACAGGGATGTCACTATATGTCCCCTCTGGCACTTGGACGGCCAGACTATTCAAACCCTCTTCCTCTAACTCCGTTTCTGTTGGGCTATTCACTTCTGTACTCGGTTCCGCGGTCACGGTTTTTGGGTCCGTCACGGCTGCTTCCGTCTCCATGACCTGACTATCTTTATGTATGTTTTCTGGAGCAGCTTCAATTGTTTGTGTGGAAGACTCCATTTCACTTTCTGTTTGCTCTTGGTTCGGTAAAGGATCCGTTATACTTGGATTGCCTTCTGGTTGAATCGTTGGATCAGTGGCATTAGGGACAGCACTGTCTTCTGAGTCTGATTCGATTGCTTGCACGTGATTAGCTGGAATCGTCAAACTAATGTTTGAAAGAATCATTAGTAAAATACTAATTAGCACAAATATTTTACGTCCTCTTTTTCCCCATCTTCCTATTTTCATAGCATCCTCCAAAAAATGATAGAATTTTACATTCTCCATCATTATAAATAGAGATTATTTTTTCTATATTAACAGCATGTAAATGTTCTTAATATTTTGCAATCATTTTGTAAATTCATAAAAATGATTGTAAAGGTTGTAACACAAAAAAACCTGAATCCTTTTAAGATAAGGAATCAGGTTTTGGCATTACTCAGTTTTCAAAATGTAATTATTGATGACCCATTATTGGGTGAGGCACATACGGCTCTTCCAGGAATGCTATTTCTTCTTGTGTTAATTTTACTGATAGTGCACCTAAGGCATCTTCGAGATGGGATGATTTTGTTACACCAATAATTGGAGCTGTGACAGGTTGTTTCTGCAATACCCAAGCAAGGGCGATTTGAGCCCGGGCAACACGACGCTGCTCAGCCAGCGCAGCGACACGTTCCACCACGATTCGGTCTGCTTCTGCGGTTGCTTTATAGAGTGTTTTCCCATATTCGTCCGTCTCGGAACGGTAGGTTGTTTCCTCCCAATCCCGTGTCAATTTCCCTCTGGCTAATGGACTCCAAGGCATGACAGCAATTTTTTCTTCCTTGCAAAGCGGCAACATTTCCCGCTCCTCTTCCCGATACAGTAGATTAAGATGATTCTGCATCGAGATAAACCTGGTCCAGCCATGCTTCTCCGCTATATGTAAGGCTTTTTGGAACTGCCAGGCGTACATGGAGGAGGCGCCAATATACCTTGCCTTCCCGGCTTTTACCACATCATGCAAGGCTTCCATCGTTTCTTCAATTGGCGTATGGTAATCCCAACGATGGATTTGATAGAGATCCACATAATCCGTTCCTAATCGTTTCAAGCTTTTATCGATTTCACTCATGATCGCCTTGCGAGAAAGGCCTGCCCCATTTGGACCTTGATGCATACGATTATACACCTTCGTTGCAATGACAATCTCATCTCGATTGGCAAAATCCTTTAACGCCCGTCCAACAATTTCTTCGCTGGTACCGTCTGAATAAACATTCGCTGTATCAAAGAAATTAATTCCGGCATCGAGAGCCATCTTGATGATCGGGCGGCTTTTCTCTTCATCAAGCACCCAATGATGACTCCCGCGCTCTGGCACTCCAAAACTCATGCAGCCGACACAAAGACGGGATACATCCATGCCTGTATTGCCAAACTTCACATAATCCATTTGAAGATCCCTCATTTCTGTTTTTACCGTTACATTTTTATTTTACCTGTTTGTCCTTGGGAAGGGTAAATGGCAGCTTTTACTTTTTTTCTAGTTTCCCCATTAAAATACTTGCGGTTTGCTCCAGACGGGAGTGGAGAATAAATAAACTCTTCAATAACCCAGTCATCCTTACAATTGATAGGGCTTTTAAGCTTTTGGGTGAGTTGATTTTTTTCTAATAGCAGAGATTGGGAAAGAGATTCGGGGTTCAACAATTGTAAAGCATTAGTTCCCATCGCAATAATAACATCTGGAGAACAGAAAGTGATTTCTTTAAAAATCAACTCCCTGCTGAGTTCCTTGCATTCTGCCAACCATTTTTGCCTCTGTTTTTGGTCAACTTGATGGTTTTGCTGCCTTTTACCTTTTGGATAGACTTTTTTTGCGTCCGTCACATAAATATAGTTCATGTCTAACTCCAGGTCTGTTATAAAAAAGTCACGGGCATCCTTCCAGCTTTTAAAAGGAGTAAGGCCAAATCTATTAATATAGGTATGAATGTCATTTGGATGAATTTCCTGATTCATAAGATTGGCATAAAAGACAATACTGCCTGCATCTAGTGAATTCGAGTCTTGTGAAATGACAAAATACCGAGTTTTTTTATCATTTGAAAAATAGTTCTTTCCCCAATAGGGAAGATCGGCTCCAATTCTCTCAGAATGGCGCTGTTGCGTATGAATCAAATATTGGGCTTCCCGTGAAAAGTGATGGTTGGGATGCGTTTTCTGAAAAACTTTAAAGGCCGTTTGCTCGTTGAAACGATCCTGCGGGTAAATCCCATAGGGTCTAAATAATTCTCCAAGCTCTCTAATTTTGATTAAATCATTCATACATGCCGCCCTTTCGATGATTATTTAGTGAAAGACCTTATTCCCTATTATAATCCAGGAGACATGTCGAAAAATGTCTGATTGTAAAACTAAAATCAGAAAATTTAGGCAAAAAAGCCAAAGGGACAGTTCTAGAGGCTTAATCTGCCACTAGAACCGTCTCTGTTGTCATTATTCAAAAATAAAATTCAACGAGTCTACCCTATTTAATAAAAAGTCCGAAGAGGCCTTTCCGTACAAATACAACCGATGCAACGGCCTCGTCATCGATACGTACAACAATTTAATGTCCAGGTCCATCAATGAGTAAGCTTCTTCCAAACAGACAAGCAAAACGGCATCAAACTCTAACCCTTTCGATAGGTAAGAAGGTAAAATCACGATATGCCCCTTCTTCATTTCTTGTTTTTCTTCCAATAGCTGAATGGGAAGATGACTTTTTTCAAAAAGCTTTTGGATTCTCAAACATTCTTTTTCGGTTCGTCCAATAAGCGCAATGGAGTGCAGCTCCTCCTCTTTTAGTGAAGCAATTTCTTGTTCCAACTGCAGCCTAACCTGTTCCAGATTCAGCGGATATATTTTTTTAAAGCAAGGTTTTTGTCCATGACGAATGACGGGTTCCACTTTAGGCAAGTCTTGGTCCATCAACATCAGGATATCGTTCGCTACATTCATGATTTCCACCGTGGTTCGGTAGCTTTTTTGCAGGGCCTGATAATTCGCATTCGGAAAAATATCCTGAAGTACCGGTGTCCAGCTATTCAAGCCACGGTAGGAATGAATCCCTTGTGCCAAATCCCCCACAATCGTAAACAGGTCGGTTTCAAAACCTTCCTTTAAGGCGGCGAATTGAAAATAGCTGTAATCCTGTGCTTCATCTATGAAGATACTGCGCATTTTATATTGTTCTTCAATGCCTTCGAGCTTTGCCTTCATATAAAACAGCGGAGCAAAATCCTCCAGTTCGAAGGCACCTCGCTCAAAGATTCGCTGACAATATTTACTGAGAACCTTGCATTCTTGATCGGTAAGAGTAGTGGAAAACTGTCGGATTCTTTCAGGTGAGGTCATTAGCTCCATATACAAGGCAAAAATATCTTTCATTACAAACGCTGACATATATTTTTTTACAGCGACCTTTGACTCCTGCTCGATCCTCTTCTTTCGTTGGTCTACCCGATCCATTAAACTGGTTACTTTTTGTTGCCGCTTCTCCGGGTCCAGCCTCCTGTTATAAAGGACAACATCAAGCGTCTCTTCATATTTCTTATTAAGATTATTCAACATTACCGATTTCTTCTTTTTTAGATCCTCTTCCAATAGGCTTTTTATTTTTGCAAGCCTTTTGTAGATTGGTAAATACGTATATTCTTTTAAAAATAAGGCCTTCAGTCTTTTCCCCTTCATAAGGACAGAATTTTCCACGACAAAATCTTCGCTTGGGGCAAGATTACTTTCTAAATCCTTTACATACCTCTGTATTAATTCCATAAATTCCAGTGACCCTTTATAACTGGAAACCCATTTCATCGATTTATTCGTTCCGTTCCCTTCAATGAGCTTCATTAGCTTGGCATTGGGCGAAAATAGTTTTATTTTCTGCCCTAGGCAGCTTCGCATAAAATCGATGTAAGTCGTTTGATTGATCTTGTTGACCCCTAATTCCGGCAAAACGGCGGATATATAATCAATAAACAGGCGGTTTGGTGCGAGAATCATTAATTTTTCTGGAGGAAATTGAAACCCAAAGGAATAGAGGAAATAGGATATTCGATGAAGTGCAATGGTTGTTTTCCCGCTTCCGGCGGCTCCTTGAACGATGATTGGGCGAGTCAGTGATGCCCGGATGACTTCATTTTGCTCATTTTGAATGGTCGCCACGATTTCCGTTAAGCGATTATCGGCTTTACCTGCTAAAGATTTTTGCAACAGCTCATCATGGGTCGTCAGGTCGATGTCATTGATTTCTTTTAATAAACCGTCGACGATGTCATACTGTCGCTTTAATGAAAGGTACCCGGTTTGTGTTTCTCCATAGGCATCATAAGATACCTCTCCCAACCGCCCGTCATAGTAAACATTGGCGATTGGGGACCGCCAATCCACGATAATCGGCTGCTGGGTCACTCGGTCAAACAAGGATACCTTGCCTATGTACAAGATTTCTTCCTTTTTCGTGCTATCGCTGGTATAATCAATCCTTGAAAAATAGGGCTTACCGATCACACTTTCCAGCCGTTTTAATTCAGTTTCCGCCAATTCAAGAAAACTTGCATTCGCGAGTAGATCTGTGTAGCTAGCACTGCTGTCCTTTGAATTCAGTTCGGAAAAAGATTGTTTCATATTTTCAACGAAAAATTCTTTATTCCCCTTCGAAATTTCTAAAACGGTTCGGATATATTCCTTGGTAAACTCTAGGCGCTCCGCTTCTGCTTGATAGTCCTTATGGTCACGGACAGAAACTCGATTGTTGGTACTCATCCAGTCACCTCACTAGGTAATTTTGGAAGTATTGGATAATTAGATTAAACCAAGGCATTATCGGTAGTCAAGTTTTAAATATTTAATAAATTAAGAAGCTGCCCGATATGGAATCTAGGGCAGCCATTTTAACATGTACTAGGCAGAAAAAATTATGGGACAATAATTGGCGGCCTGACGGATTCTTCTTCAAGAACATTTATACCCCCAACGACTTCATAAGCCGAACCAATTGAAACAAGCAAATCTCCTGTGATGGCAAGTTTTTGCTCTTGAAGAAGCTTAATGAGATCTGTTTCATTAATTTGACGTGATACGGAGAGCGCCTCCAGCAATTGCCCTATAGTTCTAATCCATACACCCGTTAAAATTTGTTGTTCTCCAACTCGATTAGCATCTTCCTCTAATTGAAAAATCCCAGTTAATCCTTTAAGCTCGATCAGCTGACCAATCACTTGAATCCAAAGGCCAAGGGCAACCTCTTTTTCCAATTTTTTGATCTCCATATTTGTTTGGTCGCTCTTATTTTTGCTGTTTATGTTCCTTTTCTTTGGATCATTCATGATTACCGACCCCCTAAACCTCAAATTACAATAATTTATGTAAAATGAGAATAAGAGTGTCTATCGGATTCACATGGACTACAAAGGATATTCTTGATATTCCGAAAACCCAAAAACACCCAGAAATGATTGGTATTTCAACATTTGTAGGTGTTTTATCGTTTTTTCTAAAGAGAACCATTCGGAGGAATGAGTCTCTTTACCTTTAGTTTAGTGTTTCCTTTATCCATTCCAAAACCTGGTCGATTTCATTTTTGGTGGTATGTCTGCCCAAGCTAAATCGGATGGCCCCCATCCCCACCTCTTCAGGAACGTTCATTTCCTTTAATACCGGTGAAAGTTCGATGCTGCCGGCATGACAAGCGGAACCGGTTGAGGCCGCTAACTGAGGGATTGCATTTAGCAAGTCTTGACCTATTTTTCTGACAAAACTGACATTCAAGGTATTGGGCAGCCGTTCCTCTGGATGACCATTTAACTGAACACCACCTCCAAATGCTTCATTTAATTGGTTCCAGAAATAGTCCGTCAGTTCTTTTAATGCTGGGTTTCTCAGGTGGGTATTAGCAATTTCACACGCTTTCCCCAGGCCGACGGCCAACAAGGTGTTTTCTGTTCCTGCCCGCAACCCGAATTCATGACCAGCTCCATGGATCAGCGGTTCGAGTCCAATTCCCTGCCTTACGTACAGCACTCCAATTCCTTTAGGAGCATACAGTTTATGGCCGGCAATAGTCAGCATATCGACGTTTAGCTCGTTCACATTGATCGGCACTTTTCCCGCTGATTGGGACGCATCTGTATGGAAGGCGATGCCGTACCTTTCTGCTAGTTGTCCGATCTCTTGAATCGGCTGCAGGGTCCCGGTTTCATTATTAGAGTGCATGATTGATATTAAAATAGTATCTTTTGTGATAGCTTTTTCAATTTCTTGTGGTGACACGCGACCGTATTGGTCCACACCTACATAAGTGATTTTTGCTCCTATTTGTTCAAGAAATTGACATGGATTTTTTATCGCTGGATGTTCGACTTTCGATGTGATGATGTGGCTGCCTTTATGCTTATTTTTAAAATAAAAGCCCTTTAACGCTAGGTTATTCGCTTCGCTTCCCCCACTGGTAAAGATGATTTCACCAGGAGAACAGCCAATTAGGCCGGCGACCTGTTCCCTTGCATTCCGCATTAATTCCTTCACAGGTACCCCGGCCCAATGCAGCGCCGACGGATTTCCATAGTAGTCGTGCAGCAGCGGCATCATGGCGTCGATTACCTCGGGGGCAATTGGCGTGCTGGCATTGTAATCTAAATAAATTTGTTGCATTTAGTGATTCATTCCTTCCCGGAGTGGATTTATTTGTTATTCAGAGCCGGTCTATTCGACCGTGACCTTGATTTTTTCCCCTTCTCGGTCGTTTAGAGACTTCCTTTTTGATAAATCCCCTATTGAATCCGTGTTATTAATTGTAAAGAAGAACAAAGTTTTAATAACTCTTGCGTATATTCTGGGAAATATAGACCTGTTTCGTATTTGGTCAAAGCAAGAATCTCTTCTGCCGTTCTTCTGCCGTCCATCCAGTAGAAGAGGAAGTCCCCATAGGCCATTGGCACAACTGCTTCCACTTTTTTCAGCCAATGATACCGATCCTCTAACGGCAAATCCTTGATTTCATCACCCACACGGATCGGTGCTTGATACGTTCTACGATAAACCGCATTCATCCAGTCTTCACCAAGCTGATCACCGGTTACTGTAATAGCACCCTCTGTTTCTACGAATTCAAAAATCAAATCTGCATGCTTAGAAATAAGTTCTTTCTTTTCACCAATATACGCTACCAAACTCTTAAATCCTCGAAGGGTCGCATAAGATTCCAGCTGGGCCAGGGCTTCTTTTTCATAATCAATATAAATAGATAATGCCTCCATCGGCAGCTTACTCCTTAAAACAAACTCTTTTGCCTTAAGAAGGTGCGTGCCGATTTGTCCGATATGGGTTGAGGCGTAGGCAAGCCAGTCCCCCTCTTCCCCATTCGCCAACCCATAGCTGTACAACGCCGCCGCTCCTCCAACTAGCTTCATCATGTTTTCATCCAAATAGTTCGTTGAGTCGGAGGATGTATGATAATACTTATCCGGCCACTGAATCAGCATCGTGCATGGGATCCCAATTGTTGGGTCGGAAATAATATAATGGTCGCTACCGCCTGAGAAACGGGTAGCTACATAGTTCACAGTACTATAATTAGTCGTGCCCGAGAAAGTCCCTGTGTTATTGGCCAGCTCCTCTACGAGTTTATAGGCAAACCGGTCAACAAATGTAGGAATGGCCATTGGAGGCTGCTCCACACACAACGGACCTCCGCCTATCTTTTGGTCGGCGCCTACCATATCCAGGTTCAATGCCGCAATCGTGTTCGGAATCCTATCGGGATGCTGATGGAAATAAGCAGCGGTTCCCGTCATTTCCGGCATCATCAAAAATCGGATGCCCAGTTCAGGCTGAGGGAGCTTCCCTTCCTTGATGAGACGCGTTAACGTCCGCATCACATCCATTAACGTCCCCGGGCCAGAAGCATTGTCCTGACCTCCCGGGTAAGGGTGACAAAGGTGGCTGACCATTAAAACCTCTTTGTCAATTTTTCCAGGAATGAAATATTCTACATTCTCAAAGTGACCGTCTTCCAAATTAGCTCTAACGAAGGTTTTCAACTGGACCTTTTGTTGTTTCACGAGCTGGCGCAGTTCTTCACCTATCCTAGGAGAGACAACAAAGCCAAACGACTTTACTTCCTCTTCCGTGTGCCACCAGTAGGAGGTGTATTGTCTGGTATCTGGCATGTCCATCCGGGTGCGGACAGGAGGAAATTCACTCAGGTTATCAAATATAAGTCCGGCACACTTGTATTTTTCTACAGCTAGCATATGTATAATGAACTGGTTGCCTCTGACAAGAGCGATTTTCCCCTCAAGGTCGAGTTCTTCGTAGCTGCTTTCTTCCTCTGCATTTTCAATGACAATTAATTCAGCCTCTACCCCTCCATCAGGTGTAGAAATACTCCTCTGTACAATAGATATCTCTTCCTCTGTGAATCTGGCAATCCTTTTTCTTACCGGCGACTCAATCCATAGTTCTGCCTGTTCGCAGGTCCATTCTTGAAAATTACGATGGGATAGAAATCTTTCACCAAATTGCGCAGGATACGAGACTAGTTCTGCCTCGACCCCATCTCGCTTTAATAACGAAACCACTTCATGCGCTGCCTTCCGGTAACCGGGAGATGCCTGAATTCGGTGATACTGGGCGATGCGTTCCGCATACCGAAAGGCTTGTCTGCCGGACATTTCTTCCTCCAAAACCTTTTTCCAACTGGTGAACATAGGGGAAACCTCCAACCTGTTTTTCTATTATTTTATCAAAAAAACAGGGGGACGGGTCTTTTCTGCAAACATACAACCGTCCCTTTTTGAAAAAGCCGACTCATAAAAGCAAGTCTAACCTCTATACACACTGTCACATGTATTAGCTTTTGGTTCATAATAACAATGCTGTTTAAATTGGCCAGAATGAGGCTGTCCGTACCATGTTGGAGGACATGGAGCATACGGATTAAAATACCAAAGGGCAAATTTGGATGGATGTTCTCTCCAATGTTCCAAAGTTTTTCTGGCTAACCGTCTTTCAGATTCTCGCGCTCTTTGATAAAATACATTTCCTTTTTGAACAGCTTCAAACGAATAATTTCCTCCTTGGACTTGAAAAATGACCTGGGGAATGGTTCTTACTTGTTTAAAGTCTAAACAATCTGCAATGACACGATTCACAATGACATTGCCAACCATCAACATCCCCAATTTCCCTTCACCTTCTGCTTCTGCCCGCATCATCCTAGCCATTAAATCAACGTCCGAACTTCGGTAATTTGTTCTTGGCATAATTACACCCCCAACATACAGTATGAAAAAAAGCCTATAATGTTGTAGACTTTTTTCAGTTTCCTGATATGGAGAACTGCAAGAAATAAGGGTTTAGCATTTTTAGATAAATTTATCCATTTGGACAACAAAAAAATCATACCGTCCGGTCATCTCCCTGCCATTATACAGGTTTGTCCGTAAGGTATGATTTTTTTGTTACATTGCAGGTAGTGGTGGATCGACAGCTAAAACCGTTTTGCCATTAATGACAATCCAAATGTAGGAATGGTCAATTTCTTTACCAGTAACCTTTGTAATTTTCTCATGGATTTTTTCTTGACGTTCAAACATAGCCTGAGCCGTACTTTCATCTAATGGGAAATGTTCCATATTCCCATTGGTCTCAATCTGGATATATGTATCATATTCAGGTAGATATGCAGCACTGCCTACCCCAGCCCATAAAGTCATAGAAACTAATAAAATAGCAAAAATCGACAACATTTTTCTCATATTTTCACCTCCTTTCTACCTATTTTCGATGATTTCAAGGAAAATTTCAACAACTTTTGGATTATACATAGTTCCCGAATTCCGCTTAATTTCTTCTATTGCTATTTCATCTGTTAGTCTCTTACGATAAACCCGATCCGTTGTCATGGCATCATATGAGTCTACTACAGATATAATAGCTGCTCTTATGTCTATCTCCTCTCCCTTTAGCCCCTTAGGATACCCTTTTCCATCCCATCTCTCGTGATGCTGCTCAACTATTTTTCCAGTTTCAATCAGATAAGGATTTTCTGTCTCTTGTAAGATTTCTCTTCCAAATGTCGTATGCTGTTTTAAAATGTCCCATTCAGAATCGGTTAATTTTCCAGGTTTATTTAGAACCTCAATCGGAACCCTTATTTTCCCTATATCATGAAAGTAGGAAGCTGTATTTAATATATACATATCAGCACTAGATAGGTTCATTTCCAATCCTACTTTCGTTGCCAATCCCAGTATTCTTTCACAATGGTCAGCTGTGTAGCCGTCTTTCTTTTCTACATCAATTGCCATATGCAATAATCTTTTTATAACATCACTATAACGATAAAAAACCGGCTGAGACGTAACATAAATAAATTCTGTATCTTCATCTGCAATAAAAAATAATATCTCTTTAACAGGCGAGTAACTTAAATAATCTCCTGTTTGTAAGATGATGTCACCCTCATCCTTCCTGCAAGTCATTTTTCCTTTCGTTATATAAACAAATTCCAAGGCATCCCAGCCGTCTTCCGGACCTAACCCCCAGCTCTGCCCTTTAATTAATTGATGTTTTAATATTTCAGTTCCATCCTTTTGGCCCAATAAGGTAACTGTTAACCCTCGTAATTTCACAGTTTCAAATGGACTAATTTCTCGGTGTATGTTCATGTCTATTACCTCTTTAAAATTTGGCTAATTGAAAACTATTTTAAAATCTCTAAACTCTCAAGTTAAATTGTCTGCTTTCGCCATAAATTTGGAAGTTATTTTTCCCCTGCTCTTTTACATGATACATCGCCTGGTCCGCATGTTTGAGTAACAATTTTGCATCCATACCATGCTCTGAATAAAAAGAGATGCCTATACTTGGCGTAATATAGAATGGCTGCTCTCCCAGGATAATAGGTGCGTTAAATTCATCAAGAATCCGCTGAGCCGAAGCGATGGCCTCACTCCTGGTTATGTCGGGGAACAAAATAGTAAATTCATCCCCGGCGTGTCTAGCAACCGTATCCTCTTTTCGAACACAGCCGGTTAGCCGTTCTGCCACCTCTTTTAATAGCGTATCACCCTTTTGATGGCCATACGTATCGTTGATCTGCTTAAACCCGTCCAAATCGAGGAACATAACAGTGATAATGCCTTTCATTAAATGCGCTTTTTTGATTGCGTGTTCCAGACGTTTTTCAAATAGTCTTCTATTTGGCAGCTGGGTTAAATAATCGAAGTATGCCATTTGCGCCAACAGCTTCTCTGCCTTTTTCCGTTCGGTCATATCACGAGCAATGGATAAAATCATCTTTTCCTGTTCAATACACAGTACCGACGCACTATATTCAAAGGCAATTTCTCGTCCACCTTTTGAAATATACGAGCCTTCAAAGGTTATGTGCCCGGAATCCAGTAGTTTATCCATTAGCTCAGGTATTTTCTCCCAACGTGCTTCCGGAGTGATCCTAAGAGGAGACAGCTTTAAAAATTCGTCCTTCGTGTACCCTAATAGTTTGCAAGCATTTTGGTTCACATCAATAAAATGGCCCGGAAGCCTCTGTTCTGTTAGGGAAAAAAGAAAGATCGCATCGTTTGCATGTTCAAATAACGTACGTGATTTTACTTCGCTTTCCTGCAAAGCCTGCTCCATTCTTTTTTGTTCAGTCACATCACGATAGGTAACATGAATGGCTTTCTTACCCATAAAGGAAATGGGTACGGCCGTTAGGACAGATTCTAAAATTTGACCTAGTCTATTTCGGATTTTTAAATCAAAATCATAAACGGGGTGATCTTCGTTTAGTACTTCATTCGTGATGGTATTGGCATAATCTAAATCTGTAGGATCAATAAATTCCTGTATATAACTCCCAACTATCTCATCTACCGGTCCTCCAAGAAGGGTAGCAGCTGATTCGTTAGCAAATAAGATGGTTTCACCATTATGTACCATAATGGGATTCGGCGAAAAGGTGACAAGACTCCGGAACTTTTCTTCGCTTTCTTGCACCTTCTGTTCCAGTTGTTTGACTCTGGTCAAATCTTGAATTTGAGCCATAAAATATAAAGATTTATTTCCTTCCCGCACGATGAATATGGAAAATAACACCCAAATCAGCGATCCGTTTTTGTGAATCAATCTTTTTTCTAGCTGATAAAACTCTTTTTTTCCTTCTACCAAGTCTTGTATGTGATTGAACTCTTTTACTAAATCTCCTCGGTATGTAATTCCTTGAATGCTTGTAGAGAGGAGCTCTGCTTCCGTATACCCTGATATCTTTGTAAATGCTTCGTTTACCTCCATCCACATACCATCTAGGGAAACGAAAGCCATTCCATTAGGAGCATACGAAAAAGCCTGGTGAAATAAAGCTGTATAATTTAACATAAATAAATCTCCAAATCGCTCACCATGGTTTCACACCCCGGATTTCCTATAAAAATATTATTTTAAATAGGGAGAAACAACCAAACCAACTCCCTTTAAACTGAATAAAGTACTAAATAATTTTACTATATTTTTATAATAATTCATAAATTTTTTAATGAATTGGATAAAAAACACGAAAACCCACGGGGAGTTTCTGATGGCTTATTTTGGAATTGGGTCCCAACCTCCAATGAAACCGATAAAAAGCATTCCTCAATGGAGAAATGCTTTTTATCGATAGCGAATTAAGTTGCTTATTTTAAAAACGTAGTTTTCTTGATTAGGTTTCTCTTAATGAAATAAATTGAAAAGGGTGCTCTCATAAGTACCTTACTCTTTTTTGTCTTTAAGATCGGATACCACATCCGCACTTTCAATCAACTCTTCCCCATTTTGGACAGGAAATTCAGGGAATTGGTTTGTTTTCGTCTCCCAAATACTGTACTTAATATCCTTTGGGGAATTTGCATGTTTATTTTTCATTCATTCCACCTCCACTACCTATCATTTCATTAAAATCAGGGGATATTCATTGACGAACAGCCTCTTCTTTTATAGGGTGTTAGTTTTTTCTTGTACAATTCGTTGATCAATATTTTCAGGCTTAAACTTTTGCCGGTGCCCGGAGGACCACTTAGTAGGATGGTATTTTGGACGCTGCCTTTGTCTCTTTCCAAAAATGCCCTTTTAAAACAAACAAGCAGGTCATCTATATAGGTTTGCTGTCCCAAAACATGTTGATGCAAAGTGTCCTTGATTTCATTAAACAGGTGATCAAGTTCCTCATTGGAGCGGTTCAGAGTAAGATTCTTAATCCCCAATGTTGCGTCCCGGGCTGCTTCCCGCACTGCGCCGCCCGATTGGGGAATGTTTGCATGATTTGAAACGGGAATACTCGTGCCTCTCGGTATACTGCCTGCCCCAACCATATGCTGCTGACCTAAAGCAGTTCTCCGTTTCTTCCCCCTAAACCCTTCCTTTTGTACAAAATCAATCAATTGAATTTCCGGAAGCACAATTCGCAACCATTTCTGAAAACTCATATGTATCTTCACCCCAACTTATGTATAGATTCCATCAGCTTTGTTTTATTTTCCCCATTAAGATAAAGAATACCAGGATGTAATGATCTTTATTGTATTCAAGTATTCTGTTCGTTCTTGGAACAAAAAAAGGCTGCATTTGCAACCTTTTTTAAACTCTAGCCCCTTTCGTTTCTCTTAAGGAAATAACTTCAATGTCTGTACAATAAAAATGTAAAGTATCTTCCTCGTAGTCGATCACTTCATATTTCTTATTTTCCCAACCTCTATCGCTAATATCAAAAATCTCGATTGACATTTGATGATATAGTCCAGAACTTTCAAATTTGATACTGTTAGGATTGTGGAAGCGAAAACAAGCAATATATTGTTTTTCTTTATCCTTAATCGTAAAATCAATGTCGAGGACACAATGGTCTTCAAGAGATTTAGCTTGAAAGTTCAAAACGAATCCAACTATGGACTCTATATTTTGTAAGGAAAAATCTTTTAGTTTTTCCGTGATAAGACCTACATTTTTTATCAATTTGAATCACTCCGCCTATTAACTTCTTTAGTATAAGGTTAATTATTTACTCTTCTTAATTCAGCCTTTTGAATCGAATCACCAGTCAGTTCAAAGAATAGTTCCTGGTTATTGGCTAATTGAAGGGGCATTTTTTTGTTGATTCGTATTCTTTTGCTGTTATCATCTTTGTGTATGACTGTAATAATACGAACTTCCATGTCAGCTTCACCATCTAATTCAAAATCATCTTTTAGGAATTCAAACCTTAGTTCTTCTCCTTTTGCGATTTTCGAGCCATCGGCGTTTATCATACCTGGTGAATGATTCAATATTGCTGTTTCTAGCCCATAAAAATCAAAGTTAGCATTGTTTTTTATAGTGATAATCATATTGTTTTCATTCGGTTCAACAGGAGTACCAGGATGATTTGTACAGGCAGATAAAATAATGAGAAAAATAGTCATTGGAAGTAAAAATAATTTATTCAAACCAACATCCCCTTTTATTCGTCACTTCGGTATTCTAATATATCACCTGGCTGACAATCTAAAGCCTTACAAATCGCCTCTAAAGTAGAAAATCGAATCGCCTTTGCCTTTCCATTTTTCAAGATAGAAAGGTTCGCCATCGTGATTCCGACCCGCTCGGAAAGTTCTGTGACGCTCATTTTCCTTTTCGCCAGCATCACATCTATATTGATTATTATCGCCATCGTTCTCACCTCAGACCGTTAAATCATTTTCTGATTTAATATCAATCGCCTCTTTTAAAAGCCTTTGAAGAACAGCAGCAAAGACGGCAATCACTATGGAAGCAAACGGAACAACGCATCCGACAAAGATGACACCCGGGGCGTCGTCTGCCTCTGCAAAAAGATAAAAGAGTGGCAAGACTAGGACATGCAACGCACTAATTGAGATGGCACAGTGTTTAATCTTCCTTAACGCTACTACAGAAATTTCCGAGAAAGCTTCATTTTTGTCAATATAGCGCAAAAGTTTGAAAGCCTGATACAAAGCGAAGTAATAAGGGATCGCCGATGCCCAAAATATGATGGAAACAAGATAGTTGATAAAAGAGAACTTCGGAAGCAATTTTGCTGCAAGCTCCGCTAACTCAGGCACGAAAAAGATGCACAAAGCAAGAACCGGGATTCCCATAAGAATAACCGTTAACTTTAAAAAGAGTGTTGAACCTCTTTCCATGAAAAGCACCCCACTTATATATTGTCAAATTGATTTTAAAACATTATTTATCGTTTATCAATAAAAAATTATTGAATTTTATATTTTATTTATTGTTTTTAAATATCCTGTATGAAATGAAATCCATCCAAATCCATTAGTCATTAGTGAAATTTTAGATTGAAATTATTTTGGCTCTTTTCCTTTAAATCGGTTATAATATAAATAGATAATTCATAAATTAAAAAAAGACCGAACATGCAGTAACATGTTCGGTCCAGCAATAGACGGTCCCTCTAAGGGGGTCGGCTAAATAAGGGGAATAATCCACCTGAGCCGCTAACTCAAGGGTGGATTATTTTTTTCGGTTAAATGACAGAATGGTTACGATTAAACCAGCAAATCCAATCGCAAACATTAATGATTCAAAAACTGTCATGCGGCATCACCCCCTTTCGGTTTGGGAGTGGCGCCTACCACCCTTGAGAATTCCTATTCTATTGCAATTAAAGTATAACATATCCAACAATGAGAACAAACGTTTCTGGGGAAATTATATTCATCGTAGTTTACCGGCGTTTATCCCCATTTTACCGGCACTTTTTTCAATTTACCGGCACTCCCTTGAATTGTTACTGTACAAAATGTTTCCCGCCATTGAAAACCGGATCGCTGGTATTAGGCAGGTACCATAGTGTCTTGAGTTCTATGCCCTTCTCAGCAAACATGGCCGTCAATTCTTCCATGAAGATGCCGCGTGTAGGGTCACAGGAGGGACTGCTTTGGATACCGAGTATTCCTGCAAGATCATAACCGTTTTTCAAGTAGTCCTCCGCTTGCCACAGAACAGTCTTCAGAATCTCACGGCAATGCTTTCGGTATTCCGGCGTGTTATATTGCTCATACGTCATCGGCGGCCGGTCCAGTCCCAGAAACGTAAATTCTGGACATGGGAGCTGGAGAAATCCGTAGCCCTGTTTCATTGCCCATTCAACCGCTGAAAAAATCGCTCCCTCCGCTCGTGCCTCCTCTGGAATGACCGTATTCTGGTTTAAGATACAATGAGAGACAATGAGAATCTTCTTGCTACGCTGCATGTCGGTTTTCCTTCTTTACGAGTTTTGAAAAAATCGGCAGCCGGGTGATGATGAACATCACGAGCAGGCAGGTGACGATTTTATCAATAAAGTTCCCAGTAATTCGGGAAATAAACGTGGAGGCAAACACGCTTTCACCGGCAGCCCGGGCCCAAAGCACCACCAAATCCATCCCACTACCATTCAATCCACCAAATACAGCAACGGCAATCGGCGTCCCGATTAAAGGGGCAACGACCGATAAAATAAGTCCCGTAATCAAGGCAATATACCATTTGGTAAAGTCGAACTTCTTTGCCATATATCCCACGACCAATGCGATTACCACATTCACGAGGCCAAAGAAAATGGCGGTGGGTCCGGTGGTAACGCCGAGCACGACATTGGTTAACGCCCCCGCCAACGCTCCCCACCATGGACCGAATAAAACCGCCACTAACACTGTTCCAATCGTATCGAGGAATAATAGCGGAATTTTTAAAGCCGAAACAACAGTCCCTAAGATGACGTTAAGGGCAATTCCCATCGCGGAATAGGTTAAAATCATGGTTTTACTTGTTTTCATGTGTTCACTCTCCCTTTGGGTCATTATTTATAAAAAGTAAATTCATAAACTCTTTAATGATTGGACGATGTTCGTCTTCTTTCAGGATGGTAAAATAAATGCTGCGCGGTATGGGGTCGATGTTCTCCACCATTTGCACGCGATTTGCCTTTACTGCAGGCAGTGCAGCTAATTTAGAGACAAAGCTGATTCCAAGACCCGCTTCGACTGCGGCAATCACCCCCTCTGTACTTCCAATCGACAGCCCCATTTTTAAATCGGTTATTTCTTGACCATACCCTGCGATAAATTCTTCCATTCTCCTTCTTGTGCCCGAACCGCTTTCTCGTACAACAAATTCATACTGATGCAGTTGGCTGAAATCTGGCTCTTCCTTTTCGAGGAGCGGATGATGATTTGGTGTGATCAATACAAGCGAATCATATGTAAGTAGAAGGGAGCTTAATTTGGCAGATGCAGGCTTCACCCCCACAATGGCAGCATCCACTTGTTGGTCAAGAAGCCGCTTTACTGTGTCTTCGGAATCATGGATCTCGATTGAAACCTCTACCTTAGGAAAATGGTCGCGAAATTCCCGCACTAAGCTGGGAACCAAGTAAGTACCCGGAATCGTGCTGGCTCCTATTTTCAAGCTACCGGTTAAGGTGTCTTGAAACCCATGCAGATCATCTGCTAATCTCCGCCACCTTTGTGTCATCTCCTTCGCTGCCTGGTAGACCAGAGTGCCTGCCGGAGTCGGTTGAATGCCAGACGTCCCCCGGTCGAGCAGTGTCAGTCCAAGGTCCTCTTCTAAACTCTTAATCTTTAGACTAACGGCTGGCTGGGAACTGTTAAGAGCTGCTGCGGCTTCGGAAAAGCTGCCCTTTTCAACAACTAATCTAAATGCATCGAGCTTATTTAAATTCATATGCCTGCTCCTTTCGTATTAGTAATTTTTATTTTAGGTATAAAGAAATTTTATGATGAGGTCAAAAAAATATTAAATTAAGCTGATGGCAATGATGGTGTATCCTAATTTTACCTTACCGGGACTGGAATTTCTAGCCCACACGGTTCCTATTTTTGCATAACAAATCCCAACAATCAAAATATAGAGAATTGATAGAAAATTTTATTGAAATACCATACTATAATAATTTATACTCTTATTATCATCCTGATAAACACCAACTGTGAAAATGAAAACCTACATAAACAAGGGGGAAAATTATGTTTGAAGAGTTAGTTTCTAAGATTAACGGTTGGTTATGGAGCCCGCCACTCATCATCTTTATTGTTGCAGTTGGGCTCTACTTTAGTTTGCGGACCAGATTTTTGCAGATCCGTCATGTAAAAGAAATGGTTCGTCTATTGTTTTCCGGTAAGAGCTCCAATGAAGGGGTATCTTCCTTTCAAGCATTGGCCATGTCATTATCAGGAAGAATTGGAGTCGGAAATATTGCAGGGACGGCAACGGGAATTGCCTATGGCGGACCGGGAGCAGTCTTTTGGATGTGGGTCATCACTTTTATCGGTGCTGCATCCGCTTTTGTGGAGTCCACCCTTGCCCAAATCTATAAAGAAAAACAAGATGGCGAGTATCGAGGCGGTCCTGCTTTCTATATAGAAAAAGGATTAGGTTGGAAATGGTTTGCCGTTATTTTCGCCCTAGCTACACTACTTGCAATGGCTGTACTCATGCCGGGCATCCAGGCGAATTCCATTGCGGAAGGCATAAACAATGCTTTTGGTGTTAAAAGTTCGATTACCGGCGCTATCCTTATTTTACTTATGGGGCTTATCATTTTTGGCGGTGTTAAGCGTATTGCAAGAGTGGCAGAATTTGTCGTGCCTTTTATGGCCGCTGGATATTTACTTGTCGCACTGGCTATCATCGCGGTTAATTTTGACAGAATTCCAGAAGTATTTATACTGATTTTTAAAAGTGCATTCGGCGCTGAAGAAATGTTCGGTGGTATTCTCGGTTCCACCATTATGTGGGGTGTAAAGCGTGGCCTTTATGCAAATGAAGCTGGTCAAGGTACAGGTGCTCACCCAGCAGGAGCCGCAGAAGTTTCACACCCGGCAAAACAAGGTCTAGTCCAAGCATTTTCGATTTACCTTGATGTCTTCTTAATCGTTACAGCGACTGCTTTCATGATTTTGTTTACGAACTCATACAATACAATAAATGAAAAAACGAATGAAGTCTTAGTTGAGAATCTAAAAGGAGTAGAGACAGGACCTGCTTACACACAACATGCTGTTGATACTCTCCTGCCAGGCTTTGGATCAGGATTTGTTGCTATTGCGTTATTCTTCTTTGCCTTCACAACGATTTTTGCATATTACTATATTGCAGAGACTAATCTTGCCTATCTAGTAAAAGGCAAACAAAGAAAATTAGCGATGACGATATTAAAAATAGTTCTCTTAGGCTCCACTTTCTATGGTGCTGTAAAGACCGCAGAAACAGCGTGGGCCATGGGCGATATCGGGCTTGGAGTCATGGTATGGTTGAACTTGCTTGCGATTCTAATCTTATTCAAACCTGCGAATATTGCTTTAAAGGATTATGAAGAACAATTGAAGCAAGGCAAAGACCCAGAATTTAATTCAACAAAATTAGGAATCAAGAATGCTGAATTTTGGGCTAACGGTTATCAATCAAAGGACGAAGCTGAAAAGAAACGTATTGCAAACTAGAATAAATCAGTGGTTGCAGTAAAATAGTTGAAATTTAGGGCACACTTGCGCTTTCGCCGGTGTGCCCTTTTCTTCCGGTTATTTCTTTTTTCTCTCTTGTGCTTGTAATGCTACTCTTTCAAGTCCACTATTCGCAAATTCCACATCTGTTTTTGGCATCGCAGGATTTTTCTTCAACTCGTCATTCTTCCTCTTTGACATGTCTTCACCACCCCAGCAAGCTTGTTACATTCGCAAAATTAGTTTAGCTTGTTTTTTTCAGACTATACATTTGCGATGTTACACATTCAAGAAAAAGCTTCCTTGATTTCCTTATATAATGGCTGTCTTATGCTATAATTTGGAGGGTAAAATAAAGATAGAGGTGACCAGCTTTGGCAATACATGTTGTACTATATCAACCAGAAATTCCCGCTAATACGGCAAATATTGCACGCACCTGTGCCGCAACCGATACAGCCCTTCATTTAATTCGGCCGCTTGGCTTTTCAACGGATGAAAAAATGATCCAACAAGCAGGTTTAGATTTCTGGCATTCTGTAAACCTGACGTATTATGATTCATTGGATGACTTTTTTTTGAAAAATCAAGGTGAGTTCTACTATATCGAAACATTTGGTGAAAAACCACATTCATCCTTTGATTTCAGTGATCCATTAAAGGAACATTATTTTATGTTCGGAAAAGAATCAACGGGCCTACCAAAAGATTTGCTCAATAATTATAAAGATCACTTTATGAGAATCCCAATGAATGATCATGTTCGTTCGCTGAACCTCTCCAACACAGCTGCAATATTGGTGTACGAGGCTATGCGCCAGCAAGGATTTCCCAATTTAAAATAGCATATTCTGAACACTCTTCTGAGCAAAAATTTAGGGCACTCCTCAACGGGGGTGCCCTTTTTGCCGATTCCTATCTCGCATTAACTTAATCTTTTACATAAATATATAATTATTATTGTCCCAGCGACTTTTTCTTATATTATTATGGGTAAATATCTGGTAAAATGTTATTTTAATATATCATTTACAATAGAGGTGAAAGGCTTGGGTCGGTTAACGAATAAGGAAATCCTGTTCATTGGCTTTATGTTGTTTTCCATGTTATTCGGTGCCGGAAATTTGATCTTCCCGGCTTATTTGGGGCATGTTGCCGGCGAAAATGTTTGGCTTGCTGTGGCAGGTTTTATCTTTTCCGATGCTGGCCTTGCATTATTAGGCTTTATCGCGATTGCCAAAGCAGGAACGTTTGAGGCTTTGGTGAATAGAGTTCATCCGGCTTTTGCTTTTCTGTTTCCAATGGTGATTTATATCGCAATTGGACCGGGACTTGCCATCCCGCGGGCAGGAAGTCTGTCCTATGAAATGGGTGCAAAACCCTTTTTGCCAGAATCAATAGCCTCTTCACCGATTGGTCTGTTAGTATATACGGTTGTATTTTTCTGTTTGGTCTTTTGGTTTGTCAAATCACCATCTAAACTAATCGACCGGTTTGGCAGGATTCTGACACCGTCTTTATTACTTTTAATTATCATTATGCTGATCAAGGGCTTATTCACTGATTTACCCGATTTTAAGGAAGCGTCTTTTTCCTATAAAGACCATCCCATCTCGCAGGGATTTTTAGATGGATATCAAACCATGGATGCCCTTTGTCCATTACTCTACGGGATTATGTTTGCTAATATTTTTAAAAGCAAAAACATAACAAAGCAGTCATTACAAGTAAACTATTTGGTCAGATTTGGACTTGTGAGTGGCCTGCTGTTAGCGTTCTGTTATGTGATTATTGCCTACCTTGGTGCATCTGCCTCGTTGCCGGAAAAAGTGGATAATGGAGCGATTGTATTAAGTACGGTATTAGTGCAGTTGTTTGGAGAGGGCGGAACGATTGTTTTAGGAATCATTTTTACCTTGGCTTGTCTGAGTGTTTCCATCGGATTAATCACATCCTGTGCCCAATATTTTTCAAGTGTATTTCCAAAATTATCGTATATCAGATGGGCGATCATCCTTTGTTTGGCGAGCGGTTTTGCTGCCAACATGGGGCTGTCGCAAATTTTAAAAGTGTCTGTCCCGGTGCTTGGTTTCTTGTATCCAATCGCCATTACCTTAATCATCCTTGGACTTGTCCATAATGTGCTTCCTTATCGCGGGCGGCCTGTCTATGTAATGACCATTGCCATGGTTGGATTATTCAGCATATTAGATATCTTCAACTCGACATTTTTCCATGGTTCGTATTCAAAATTATTGGCACTCGTTCCCCTGCAAACTCAGGGCTTCGGCTGGGTGATTCCCGGATTAATTGGATCAGCCATCGGAAGCATTCTCCAAACGGTCCAACGCAAGGAAGTAATGGCTGAAAAGAATGCTGCATAACCTTAAAGCTCGACCGCATTGCCTGTTATATATTATAGAAGAAAATTTTAAAAATAGAGTAGCCATGAGATAGGCTGCTCTATTTTTCATACAGATAGTCACCAAAATCCCCGGTTTTCTAAGCTTAGCTAATAAACTCTTTTCGCCCCGACGTAATATTTAGCCCAATACCCAACATCCAATGGTTGAATGTCAATCCCCTTTGAGTTAGTTGCTGAAACAAATTGGTTGTTTCCTATGTAAAATCCTACATGTGAAACGGTTCCAGGTGTGTTGACGGCAAAAAACACTAAGTCTCCGGGCTGCAGGCGAGCACGGTCGATGCTTGTCCCAGTTTGATACAGGCCTGCTGATGTGTTGCGTGGCATTTTTACACCATGCTGATTAAACATGTAATAGACAAAACCAGAACAATCAAACCCCTTTGGTGTCACTCCTCCCCATAAATACGGAACGCCGAGATAGTTAGTTGTGTCTTGAATCAACTTCTTTTTAACGACTGCATGGTTTATCGCTGTATTCGTAGCTTCATTAAGTTTGCCTGTTATCGGAATACCATATGCCGCTTGAAAGTTCTTTATGGATTCCGTTGTTGGGTCGTCATATCTTCCTGTCATCGCGGGTACGGAATTATACCCGAGTATTTGCAAGTTCTTTTGAACAGCTGCCAACTCCTGATCAGGTGCTGAGGCTGGCGCCGGGTCAGGTGTGGCCGTTGTCACAGGTGTTGGTGCGGAGACCACCGAGGCTGTTGGGATTTTTAATACCTGTCCAACTTTAATGAAATCGCTTGTCAATTGATTTGCTTGTTTCAATAGTTCTACAGAAATGTTCGATCGCTTGGCAATGACTGATAAAGAATCCCCCGGTACAACGGTATACTCCGTTCCCGTTGTTTTGGCAGGTTCGGATGGTACGGTAGGAGTCGCTTCGCCTGTTTGGGTCGTTGGAATAATTAGGGTTTGATCGATATGTAGCATATCGCTTTGTAATTGATTTGCCTTCCTCAAGGTATCGACATCTATTTTATATCTTGCAGATATTCCCCACAAAGTATCTCCCGCAACAACCGTATACTCCATACCTGTTGTTTTGGCGGGCTCGGATGGTATAGCAGTAGTCGCTTCGCCTGTTTGGGTCGTTGGAATGATTAAGGTTTGGCCAATATGAAGCATATCGCTTTGTAGTTGATTTGCCTTCCTCAGGGTATCGACATCTATTTTATATCTTGCAGATATTCCCCACAAAGTATCTCCCGCAACAACCGTATGAGTTGAAGCAGTCAGGTCTTGGGGAGGTGTTTGCACTGCGGACTGGGCCTGTCCATTGTTCGTCCCTCCCCCGATTAGCATTGGAATAATCAATGTTTGCCCAATAATTGTTGCATCACTGTTAAGGTTATTAACCTGCTTAATTCCCGCCACAGTCGTTCCGTATTTTTTGGCAAGCACCGTTAAATAATCCCCTGTACCTACCGTATGAAACGCCTTTGGGATGATCAAAAGCTGATTTACTTTCAAAATATCTGTTGTTAGCAGGTTTGCCCTTTTGATATCATCAACCGTTATCCCGAATTTCTTGGATATTCCCCATAATGTGTCTCCAGATAAAACATGGTAATAGATCGAGTCTGCCTGCGCCGTCTGCGCAGGAGAGCTACCATTTGAACCCTCCGCATGGGCAGTGGATGAATGGGTGGTTAATGGAATTGTTGTAATGGCTACCCCTCCGAGGATCACTTTGATAGCGGTTACCTTTAAATACGGGTACTTATCCTTTATTATCTGCTTTGCCAAAGCGGTAATATCCTTTTTTTCGCTCGGAACGGTCCCTAATTCAGTCGCAAACTCCGAAAATTGGCCATCAAGGTGGAGAATGAATTCAAACTCATCCCGATTGGGAGCGATTTTTTTTATCTCATAGCGTTGAATATTTTCCATGTATAGCCTTCTCCTTCGCCTCTTAAAAAGTTTTTGTATATTCTTCTCGAAAAAAATCCGATTACAACCTTAAAGAGTTTTTTACCGCATATTACCAATCGAATTCATAGGTCTAAAGGCTCAATAGTGCCATTATATTTCGTCTTCTGAATGAATAAATTTTTTCAAGAAATAATAGCAAAGGAATTTACAAATTTGAGGTGGTTTTGTGGACATAAGACAATATGAATTAATCCCAGATCGTAGCGGATTTACATTGGTGGTTCACCTTGATCCACATTTGGAGGAGTTTGCTAGTGAGCTGAGACCCTCCTCTTTCAGCAAAGCAACTATTCAGGTACAAATCCATGAATTAATTAGGAACAAATTCCCATATATACATATTACAGCTGCCAAGGTGATGGTTGGATCAGTTTTAATGACAACTATTTATTTCGGTCCAAGCGTTATAAAAGCTGGCGCGAAAATGACAACTGCCGGCCAATTACAGCAATCAGGACAATACGATATTTATAAAGTGCAGGCCGGTGATAGTTTATTCGGTATTGCAAAAAAGTTTAATGTGACAGTGTCGGATATAAAAACCGTAAACAAGTTGACGTCGGACACTATTTATGTAGGACAGTCATTAAATCTGCCCTATTCTACGTATACAGTCGTGGCTGGTGACACGCTGTACCAGATTGCCAGGAAGTTTTCCACGACTGTGGATAGCATTCGCTCCTACAATCAGCTATCGAGCGATGTCCTTTCCATTGGGCAAAAAATAAAAATTCCTTGGACCGGAGAGACAGCAACAGTTGTGATTCAACCTGTGGTTACACCGACGCCGGCTCCAGCTCCGACTGTGGAAACTGCCACTACTACTTATAAAGTAGCTCCGGGTGATACCTTATATGGAATAGCCCCAAAATTTGCCACTACGGTGGATGCCATAAAAAATCTTAACAACTTAACTTCTAATAATCTTTTTGTCGGACAAATCTTACTTGTGCCGCAAACTCAACCTATTCAGATTCCGGAGCCAGTACAGCCGGCCCCTTCTCCGGAAACCGTCACAAGCTACACCGTTGTATCAGGCGATTCCTTGTACTTAATCGCAAAACGGTTTAACACAACCGTAGATCAAATAAAGGCTGTCAATCATTTAATGGGCGATGCGATTTATGTTGGACAAAAACTGTCAATCCCGACCGGCAGCTCTGTGGCAGCTGATACTATCGCTCCGGCGGCTCCATTATTAAACCCAATTAGCACCATTACGGCTACCAATCAAGCAAGTGTATCCATTTCCGGTTCAACAGAAGCAAACGCAACCGTCACTATAACGGTATCTGACGGAATGAATGCACCAAAAATAATTCAAACAATAGCAGATGCCAGCGGAAGATTCCAAACAAATGTGGATATTTCCAAATCACCGGACGGAACTATTACATTCACAGCAGTGGCAGCGGACCTTACAGGAAACAAAAGTCCTGAAAGCCGATTAATCGTAACGAAAGATACGGTTGTCAATGAACCTGTTCTCGATCATAGCGTGAAGGTGACCATCGAGAATGTGAAAAATTATACCCTTTTCGGATTGGCTGATCCTGGATCTGTTGTGGAAATCTCTGTTTCAGACGGTGTCCATCCAGCCTTATCCACGAAAGCAACTGCTAATGAAATTGGAGAATTCCGTACGAATGCCGATTTAATCTCTTTAAATGATGGGCTATTGACCATCATTTCGCGTGCCACAGATCCAGCGGGAAACATTAGCACCATCAGGCAAACTACGATTACCAAAGAAACCAGCCTGAATCCGCCGCTGATTGAAAATACAAAGATGATAAACAGTCAATCGGCTAAAAACTATGTCATATTCGGGACGGCCCGTCCGGGATCGAGAGTGGATATAGCGATCAATGATGGAACATCGGGCAAAAGTATCACAGCATCGGCCGTGGCCAATTCCAATGGAGAATTCTTTGCGACTATGGATGTAAGTGCCCTAATCGATGTTCCACTAACAGTCTCGGCCATTCAAACAAGCCCATCAGGCATCAAGAGTCCCGCCGCAAGCATCAAGATTATCAAAGATACAGGCGCTCCCCTAGTACCCGTTTTAAATAATAACAATTTTATCAATCAGGAAAATCAGAGTTCATTTTTATTAAACGGGTCTGGCGAGCCCGATGCACAGATCATCATCAAAGCATCTGATGCTGTAGGCAAAGCGATAGAAACAACCGGACAAGTGGATAAAACTGGTAGATACAGTATTCCCACAGATCTAACCAGCTTAAATGATGGGGATGTCCTTTTTGAAATCAAACAAATCGACCAAGCCGGAAATGTTAGTCCCGTTACTGTGAAAACCTTGAATAAAGATACAGCAGGTCCATCAGATGTTCAGTTTGATCCGTTGCCGACGATTTTTAGCGGAAACGCAATCGCTTATAAACTAAGCGGCACGGCTGAACCGCTAATTGCACTGGAGATAACAATAACTGATGACACCACCCGGTTAGTCAAAACCATCAGCACTAATTCAAGAGGAAGCTTTAACATTCCGGTCGATATGAGCAGCCTGAAGGATGGGAATATAACCGTATCCGTTCTTGCTGTCGATGCTGCGGGAAACAAGAGACAGCTTGAGCCGCTAACCATTTCAAAAGACACAACGGCACCTGAAGTACCAAACACCACCATGGCTCCCTATGTAAATAGCTTAAATCAAAAACAATACAGTGTTAGCGGAACCTCGGTGGAAGAAGGTGGACAAGTCAGGATTACTGTCAGTGATGGGACAACAAATATTACCAAATCGGCACTGATTGCGAACGGGGGTTTTAATGTAAACCTTGATTTGGCAGGATTAAAAGACGGACGATTGACAGTTGAAATCATGCAAACCGACAAAGCAGGAAATACCAGCATAGTTCGGGCACATACTATTGAAAAAGACACATTGGTTGAAGACCCGGTTGTGTCCAAAAACGGCTTTGGATATGAAAACCAGCGACCGATCTTTACCATACTTGGAACTGCCGAACCCTATTCTGTCGTTCAGGCAGACATACTAAATGGTGATGGAAAAGATTTGGACAGCACGACGACCACAGCGGATGCAAAGGGTTTTTATACGATCAAATTATATCTTGATAGAGCCGATATGACCGGTGCAAAAACAGCCTCCGTTATTCAAACGGACTCAGCCGGTAATATCAGTAATAAAGCTACTATTAATCTTTACACTCATACGACGGCTGCAGGTGAAACCCTGTACACTATTGCCAAACGGTACAATACGACTGTAGAAGCATTAATGGCGCTGAATCAGCTTGCCAATAATACCATTGTGCCCAATCAGCTTTTGCGCTTGCCTGTAACAGCATCTGAAGTGGTCAACCTGGGTTATATATATTTTGGCAATACGCAAGATTACGTGTCAATGGTGAATCAAACTGCCAGCTCCGTCAACACCGTGTCGCCAAGTTACTTTGACATCAATCCCAACGGTACATTGAAGCTGACGTATAACTTGGATCCGGCCTTTATTGCAGCGATGCATGTACAAGGGATACGTGTGGTCCCATTTTTAAGCAACCATTGGGATCGTGGTCTCGGACGTGCATTGCTTGCCAATAAAGAATTAGCCGCACAGCAAATTGCGGATGCGGTGGCCCGCTATAATTTGGACGGCGTCAATGTGGATATTGAAAATGTAACGGAAGTGGATCGGGCCAACTATACCGATTTTGTTCGGTTATTGCGGGAAAAGATTCCCGCGTGGAAGGAAGTGTCTGTTGCGGTTGCGGCCAATCCTAATGGTTGGACTACAGGCTGGCACGGCTCGTATGATTATAATAGCTTAGCAAAGTATGCCGATTATTTAATGATCATGAGCTATGACGAGAGTTTTCCTGGAGGAGAAGCAGGCTCTGTTGCAAGTCAACCTTGGGTCGAAAGGTCCGTCCAATATGCTCTTAGCCAAAAGGTGGCAGCTGATAAAATTGTTCTAGGGATTGCCCATTATGGACGCTATTGGATTCAGGGCCAAACTTATGGAGGGTTTGGAATATCAAACTCGCAGGTGGAGCAATTAATTAAGCAATATAATGGAAGTGTTATTTTTGATGAAGTAAGCAAAACGCCAAAAGCGGTCATAACCATTAAAGAAGGAGACCCAAAACCTGTTATAAGCGGAACAACTCTGGGAGCCGGAACCTATACGATCTGGTACGAAAATGAGGAATCCCTTCGGCAGAAGCTTTTGTTGGTGGGTAAATATAATCTGCGCGGAGTCGGGAACTGGAGTATCGGCCAAGAAAACAAAGAGGTTTGGAACAGCTATGCCACTACCCTGCCAACTACAGTGGCTGTCGCACAGGTTCCTCAAACAGAAGAAGCAGAACGGGCAACAACTGCTCCTAGCTACCCTACGTATACGGTTGTTTCTGGTGATACTTTATACACACTTGCTTCCCGCTACGATACGACCGTTAGTAAAATAAAAGAAATCAACAATTTGACTTCAGATAATCTTTATATTGGTCAGACTTTAAAAATGCCTGTTGCAACCGCAACTAGTACGGCACCGGCCGTCTCCACTACCACCATCACCTATACCGTGACTACGGGAGATTCGTTATCGTTGATTGCCAATAGGTATAGCACAACCGTAGCTGCCATAAAAGAAGAAAACCATTTAAGCAGTGATACCATCTATGTAGGTCAGACCTTAAGAATCACGACAGCCACCAATACCCCGACAAGTTTAACTTTCATCACGTATAAAGTGGTATCTGGTGATTCTTTATCCGCCATTGCAAAGCGGTATAACACGACTCTTACGGCCATAAAAGAACTCAACGGATTGACAACAGATATGATTTATGTGGGACAAGCTTTAAAAATCTCTGCTCCCACTGCATAAATGCCGCAAAAGACCTGGCTCAGGAATTGAGCCAGGTTTATTATTGGTGTAATTTAACAGAGAGATTAATAAATTTTCAAATCATTTGAGTGATATAATTTTCTATAGAATCTGGTTTCCCTTTGTTAAACTTGCCATATAAAATAAGTTAGAAATCGGAAGGGTTAAATTTGCAAACCGATTATCATCCGTGTCACCATTTTTCCACCGAAAATACAGTTGCTGCAATATAACAGCAAGTTTATAAAAACCAAATGTGACATAAAAGTTAATATTTGAGATGTCACGACCGCTTACTTGAGCATAGTGTTCTGCCATTTCACGTCTTGTAAAAAAACCAGGTTGGTTTGTCACTACCGATATGCCGATGTCGGGATCACCTTCTTCCCCCCAATACGCGAGAACTGCACCGATATCTGTCATTGGATCGCCTATGGTTGCCATTTCCCAGTCGAGGACACCTTTTACCACTCCAGGCTCATATGGATCTAGGACAAGATTATTTAACTTAAAATCGTTATGAACAATCGTAGTCTCTAACGTTACTGGGATGTTTTGTATTAACCATGCTTCCAACTTTTCTATCCCACTAACATCATTCGTTTTTGCCAATGTGTAACGTTTGATCCAGCTATGAACCTGCCTCTCCAAATACCCTTCAGGTCTTCCAATATCCATTAATTTCGCATTTTTGTACTCTACCTGTTGAAGTTCCACTAAGCTTTTAATTATAGATTTTGAAATGGCCGGACCTACCTGCTCGGTAGGTCCATATGCTTCAGGTATAACATTGTTTATCACAACCCCTTGTTTTTTTTCCATTAAATAAAAATCTCTCCCCATAATCATTGGTTCGTTACTATATAAATATGGTTTCGGCGCAAGGGAATAGACTTCATGCAGTTTTAATAGAATTGAATATTCGCGTTTTATATCATGAGCTTTTGCGGGGATTTCACCAAATGGAGGTCTCCTTAACACTGTTTCCCATGTTCCAAAAGATAGTAGATACGTATGATTGGAATACCCTTCTGAAAATTTCGTAATCCTCACCTCATCATCCGGGACATTCGGAATGGTTTCACGAATTAATACTTCTAAACGTTCCCAATTTATATGCTCATGATCAATGAATGGGTTAACAATTTCCATGGATGAATCTCCTCTCATACTTGCCTTTATGGATCATATTATTAAAGATTAGTAATTAAGATATATGTTGTTTTTACTGGCCCATGAACACCGACGACAAGATTTAGCTCAATATCTGCTGAATTGCTTGGTCCGGTGATAAAATTTATACATGGAGAAACATGTCCTTCTTGGTGGTAAATTGTCCTCATTTTTTGGGCTGCTTGGGTCATCCTTGGTACAAGTGTGCTCTTTGGTACAATAGCAATTAATGCCTGAGGCAGGAAGCTAACGGTCCTCCCCTTATTTTTATCACTGAATAAAACGACTGTACCTGATTCAGCCAATGTGATTTCACTAATCACAATCCCTACATTTGCTTTTTCTGTGATCGCGATGTTTTCTATCCCTTTGGCATAATCCCATTCAAAAAATTCTATACCTTGGTTAGGCCATTCTTGATGAAAAGTAGAAGCAAGCCCCCATTTTAAAAAACGGTCATCCTTCCATGTAACAATTGGTCCCCCGTCGTAACCTGCAACAACCTCCTTAAGTGTTGCAGGAAAGTTTTGACTATCCGTTTCAAGTAAGCTCGTATGGGTTTTCTGGCATTGTTCCTTGAAAACTTCTACTAGCTCATCCTGTGAAGCATGTTTTAACACTTCATTCTGAGGTCGAAATCTCCATTCTGGCCGTTTTAAAGGGGCAGAAATCCGTTCCCGCTCCAACCGGCGGGCAATATGATTTAAGAACTTATCACGGTTTTGAATAGTCCCTGTCATATTATTTCTCCCCCTTCTCACGGTTTTTAAACCAATCTCTGAATCTCTCTTTATTTGGCGCTGGGAACTCGCGATTTTCTGTCCATTCCTTTAATGGCCCAGGCCCTTTAGAGATTTTGTCCGCAACAGTGAATGGTCTCATTACGGTTGGGGCGATTTTAGTACCAATATTATATAAAGTTGGTGAAGCAGCAGCTAAGCCAAACGCTTTCATCACCAGTTTTTCTGAAAGTGGTACTTTCCCTTCTTTTTCAACGATGTTTTCACGATGTTTATGAATAAGGTTATGCAATGGAATTTTCACCGGGCATACCTCTGTGCAGGCACCGCAAAGGGTTGAAGCATATGGCAGTTCTTTAAATTCATCATACCCACCAAGCAATGGGGATAGTACAGCCCCAATTGGCCCCGAATAGATCGAACCATATGAATGGCCCCCGATGTGACGGTAGACCGGGCAGACATTTACACAAGCCGCACAGCGAATACATTGCAGGATGGACTGGAACTCACCACCGAGAATATTTGACCTTTCATTATCTAAGATGACAAGATGGAACTCTTCTGGACCGTCTACGTCCAATTCTTCCCTTGGTCCTGTAAGTACGGTAATATAACTTGTTAATCTCTGTCCTACAGCGCTTCTTGTTAATAGTGATACCAATACTTCCATTTCTTCAAACGTCGGAACAATTCTTTCCATTCCCATCACTGTTATTTGAGTTTTGGGCAATGCCGTAACTAAATCGGCATTCCCTTCATTTGTCACTAGAGTAATCGAACCAGTTTCAGCAACTGCAAAATTACAGCCAGTTATTCCTATATCTGCTGTTAAGTATTCCTTGCGTAGCATTTCACGGGCATGTCCCGCCAACTCCTCCGGCTTGGACGTTTTTGTATATCCAAGCTTTTTGTTAAAAACATCCCGGATTTCCTCTTTATTTTTATGCAAAGCAGGGGCAACGATATGTGAGGGGGGATCATGGTCATCAACCTGTAGAATGTATTCCCCTAGATCGGTTTCAATTACTTCACAGCCTTCATGTTCTAAGGCAGCATTTAGGCTAATTTCCTCTGTGACCATTGATTTGGACTTCACTATTTTTTTGGCATTTTTCTGTTTTACAATGTCACAGATATACCTGGTTGCTTCATCCTTTGTTTGGGCAAAAAAAACATGCCCACCCCTCTTGGCAATATTCTCACTTAGTTGCTCCAAATAATAATCCAAGTGTTCAAGAACATGCTGACGAATTTCCTCTCCATGCGAGCGCCAATCCTCCCAATTTTCAAGCTCTTCGGTAGCAGTACGCCTTTTTATATCCATGCCATCCTGAGCACCGGCTACCGCACCACGCATAAAGTTATTGTGAATTCCTTTATCAACACGTTCGATAAATGGGTCAATTCCAATTTTTATTGCCATATTTTTTCTCCATTTCCCATTTATTTCAAGCATCCATTATTGACTATTTAAAACCTCAGCAATGTGCAGGACCTTGATGGGATTACCTTTTCTATCAATCCTGCCGCCTATGTTCATTAGGCACCCACTATCAGCTCCTATAAGATAATCCGCCCCTGTTTCCTCTATATGACATACTTTCTCCTCTACCATTTGTTCTGAAATTTTTGACATTTTGACAGAGAAAGTCCCCCCAAAACCGCAGCATTGTTCCTTTCCGGATAACTCTGTAAATGTAAGTCCCTTAACGTTTTTTAATAAAGTCATCCAAGCCGTTCTTACCCCCAATAATCTTGTCATGTGGCAGGAGGTATGAAAGGTAACATTTCCTTCAAATCTGGCACCGACATCCTCCACTTTCAGAACATCAACAATAAATTGAGTAAGTTCATAGGTCTTGTCAGCCAGTTTTTTCGCTTTCGTTTCCCATACCGGGTCGCCTTTAAAAATATGGGGATATTCCTTAAACATAAACGCACATGATCCTGATGGAGATACAACGTATTCTGCATCTTGAAATGTCTCGATCATCCTTTTCATTGCCTCTTTTGATTCATTTACATAACCGCTATTATAGGCTGGTTGGCCGCAGCATATTTGCCCTTCAGGAAATGCCACATCGCAGCCAAGTCGCTCTAGCAGTTCAACCGTAGCTTTTCCGACATTGCTCTGGAACATATCGACAAGGCAGGTTGCAAACAAGCTTACTTTCATTTCTTACAACCCCTTCTCTCGAATATCAAAGTGATTTTTTATTATATAATACGATATTGTCATGTTTCCTACGTGAGAAGAGTATACCCACCATCCATACAAATGGTTTGACCGGTTACCATTCGCATCTCTTGCCTTGAAAGTTGTACCAACATTTCACCAACGTCCATAGGATTTACTGTTTCTTTCCTAGGAGTTCTTTTCTTAATAACATCAAATCGTTCTTTCGCATTTTGAAAAACTGCTTGAAATGCATCGCTGTAGATCGCCCCAGGTGATACGACATTTGCGCTTATTCCGTATTTGCCCCATTCTGTTGCAAAATAGCGGATTAATGCTTCCATCGCTGCTTTTCCGACTCCCACTCCTAAATAGGAGGGAATCCCCCTCTTAGCACCACTACTGGATATGGCGAAAATGCGTCCATACCCTCGTTCTTTCATACCTGGAAATGTTTTTTGCGCAATATATAATAGTCCCGAAGCACTAACAGATAATCCCCTCTCCCAATCAGTTTGGCTGATACTTTCTGCATTTGCAGAAATAGGATATACGGCATTATGAACAATAATATCAATAGGAGGCAATTGCGCCATCATACTATCAATATCTTCTTTCTTCCCTACGTCTGCTTGGATAATTTCTGCTTTCCCACCGTTACTAGTAATGGAATGTTCCACTTCAACTGCAGAATCACGGTCCCTTAAATAATTTATAAACACATGAAAATCATGACTGGCAAAAGTCTTTGAAATCGCAGCTCCTAGCCCTTTACCTCCACCAGTAACAAGAACATTATACATTTCCCTTCCTCCCGGCCACATTTTAACAATAGAGATGATTGGATTTAAACCCATGTATTTCTGTTACATTAACGCAGTCCAACCACCGTCAACAACTAAAATATGACCTGTAACATAATCCGACGCATTGGAGGATAGATAAACGATTGCACCTTTTAAATCAGCTTCACTTCCAAACCTTTTCAATGGCAAGCGTTGCATTAATAATTCTTTTCGATTTTCAATTACAAACTTACTAATCTTTGTTGGAAACCAACCAGGAGCAATCGCATTCACATTTATGTTATATTGAGCCCATTTTACAGCTAAATCCTTCGTGAAAATATTAATGGCTCCTTTACTGGTATTGTAAGAAAGGGCATCCTGTGCTTCAGGAAACGCGCCACCAAAACTTCCGATTGATGATATATTTACAATTTTCCCGCCACCTTGTTTGATCATCACTTTTCCAACTTCTTGTGTACAATAAAAAGTGCCGTTCACATTTACGTCTATAACCTTCTTCCAGTCCTCATAGGACACTTCCTCTGCTGGTCCTCCCCATGCGATTCCTGAATTATTTACAAGGATATCAATTCTTCCAAATCTTTCGATTGTATCATTAACCATTTGCTTAATACTTGCTTCATCCCTAATGTCCAATTCAATTGCTAGTGTATCTACATCCATGCTTCGGCTAATTTCATTAGTTGCTTCCATACATTTCTCTTTTTTCCTGGAAGCAATTACGATATTAGCACCCATTTCTGCCAATGCTTCAGCCATCTGCCTGCCCAAGCCTACTGCTCCACCAGTTACAATGGCAACCTTTCCATCTAATCGAAAAAGATCTAATGTATTCATTTTTTCGTCCCTTCTTCTTTGCTGGTTTATTAATAAATTGGCAGTTTCATATATCAACATTGCTTTTGGTCCAAGGCTAATGCCAATCGAATTAAATAAAATTATTAATCTAAAATACCATCAAACAATTGTTTTACAAGCTTATAACCTTGCGAAAGCAATGCTCTGTCACATGGTCCGGTAATAATACGGCACCCCTTTGAGTACCAGTCTTGAACTTCCTTTGATAAATCTTGCTGATCCCGGGAGAATGGAACAACAATTAAATCAATCCCTTTGTTACTTGCGGATTCAACTATTTCCTCAAGCTTTTTAATGACCAATGGGTTATTCGGTTGACCAGGGAGCCCTAACGATTGTGCAAGATCAAAAGGGCCCATACAAATAGCATCTATCCCTTCCACTTCAATTATGTTTGAAAGGTTGTTGATTCCATCTATTCCTTCAATTAACAGCCATACCACCGTTTCTGAGTTAGACCATTGGACAAAAGAAGCCCAATCTTCGCAGTCATAACCACTTGCCCTTGTGAACGGACATGCGCTTCTATCACCATAGGGAGGAAATTTTGCCGCCTTTACCGCTTTCCTTGCTTCCTCTGCATTTGAGATTCCAGGCACTAATATTCCCATTGCTCCCGCATCAAGGACATGAAGTATTTCTGTCTCCTCATTATTAGAAACCCTTACTACTGGAGTAACATTTTTTCCGAGAGAAGAACCGATCATTTGTGCCGTCATTTCTAGAGAAAGCGCTCCATGCTGCCGATCCAAGATGACAAAATCATATTGAGCAATCGAAGCAATTTCAACCGATTCATAAGTGGGTAGTTGAATCCATGTTCCAATTGCCCTCCCTTTTTCCTCGAGTTTCCGTTTTATGGGATTTCTATTATTCATTTTATTCCCTCCAAACTATATTTTCGCTTCTTTCCCTTCCCAATACTTTTCACGAATAATTCGTTTCAGTATTTTTCCTGTAGGACTTTTAGGTAAACTCTGAACAAATTCTACAGAACGCGGTCGTTTAAAACCTGCCATTTTATCCCGACAGAAATCAATTATTTCTTCTTCTGTAATACAATCACGGCAGACGATTAAGGCGTGCACCTGTTCTCCCCAAATGTTATTTGGTATACCAATTACTGCCACCTCTTGAACGGAAGGATGTTTAGATAACACTTCTTCTATTTCAACTGGATAAATATTTTCTCCACCGCTGATGATCATATCTTTTTTCCTGTCAACTATATAAAAATATCCCTCATCATCCACCCTTGCTAGATCTCCTGCTGAAAACCAACCATTCCTAAAACTTTCTTCCGTTTTATCTGGCATTTTATAATAACCATCTGTTACTGGTCCGAAAGAATATAATTCACCAACTTCACCTTGAGGTACTTCATTGCCCGCATCATCCAACAACTTAACTTTAATCCCAAACATCGGTTTTCCAACACTTCTAATCTTCCGGTATTGGTCTTGCGGTTTCAGAACTGTAGCAATCCCAGCCTCTGCAGAACCATAAAACTCAAAAAGTTTAGAGCTGTGAAAATAACCTAAGATCCCTTCTTTTGTAACAGTAAGCAAAGGAGAAGAAGAGGAGATTAAAACGCGCATAGAACTAACATCATAAATCGATTTAATCTCATTCGGCAGATTTAAAATCATGTTGTACATCGTCGGAACCATCGAAGAATAGGTTAGTCCTTCTCTTTCAATAGACACGAGAACTTTTTCTGCATCAAACTGCTTCATTATGAATACCGTGTTTCCCAGTACTAACCCTAATACCCCATAAGTGAGTCCATTTGAATGAAATTGGGGCATGACTAACATTTGTACATCTTCATCACTTAAACCGTACTCTATAATTTTATAAAGAATATGAAGGACCCTGGTCCTATGGCTGATAATAGCCCCTTTTGGAAATCCCGTTGTACCGGATGTATACCCGATATACCACGTGTCTGTTTCATGGATATCTATATTTGGTTCTGCAAGGGGTTGAGTATGGAGGAACTCTTCATAATTTTTATACAAATCCTTTTCCGAACTTCCATATCCCACCCTGATATATTCTTTTAACTGAACATTATGATAAAGACTCTCCATAATTGGAAGAAACTCATCTTCAAAAATGATCCCTCGGGAGTCAGATTGTTCAATAATATATTGGACCTCGCTTTCCTTAAACCGTGTCGAAATCGGAACTGCAATAATTCCGGTTTTTGCACATGCTAATACTACCTCCGTGATCTCAATGCCATTGTGAAGCAAAACTGATAGCTTATCTCCTTTTTGATATCCGAGTGCCAACAAACCATTTGCTAATTGGTTTACCCGTTGATTTAGTTCGGAATAAGTCAACCTACGAGATTCAAAAATTAAAGCTGTTTTACTAGGATAATTGTTTACACTACGAACAAAAGCATCTCCAATCGTTAATTCCGCCATTGTCATATAAACTCCTTTCAACTTGAAATTATTTAAAAAGGGAAGGTAGCCACATGGATAACCATGGAATATAAGTTACGATAAAAAGTACCGGAATCCCTGCGAGAAAAAGAAATGGCAATAAGGGAGCAAGCATTTTTGTTACAGGAACTCCACTTATTCGGTTTGCAACAAATAAATTTGCGGCAAAGGGCGGGGTTATCGAACCAATCCCCAAATTTAGTACAAGTATCGCGCCAAAGTGAACGGGGTCTATACCAAGCTGCTTTAAAGCTGGTATTAACAGTGGTGTAAAAAGTAGAATGGCTGTATTCGTTTCCATGAACATGCCAATTAATAAAAATAATAGATTGATTACAAGTAAGAACATATACTTGTTATCAAATGCATCTGTAAGGAAACCAGAAATGGTTAGCGGTACATTTTCTAATGTTAAATATCTTCCAAGTACTGATACCAGGGCCATTAATATTAAAAGAACGGAAGATGTTAGTGCAGAGTCAAGCAATACCCTCTTTATATTTTTTTTGCTTAAACCTCTATAGATGAAAAATCCGACAACGAAAGAATAGATTACCGCCACAGCAGCTGCCTCAGTAGGAGTAAAGGCGCCACCATAAATTCCTCCTAATATAATAATTGGGAGAATAATAGCTGGCAGTGCAGATATTGTGGATTTCCCCATATTTGAACTCATGATATCCATTTCATTATTGGCAGGATCAGTGTGATATTTCTTAAAAAATACGAAATTGACGATGATATAGAAGATCGCTAATAATAACCCAGGGAATACAGTAGAGAGAAATAGATCACCAATTGAGACATTAGCCGTAATCCCATAAATAATTAATGGAATACTTGGTGGAATTAATATACCAAGAAAACCGGATGCAGCGGCTAGTGCACTGGAGTACCTTCGTTCATAACCGTATTTTTCCATGATCGGAATCATGATAGAACCAATTGCCGCAACAGTCGCAACTGATGAACCAGAAATAGCCCCAAAAAAAGTACAGGCAACTACCATTACAACGCCTAAGCCACCACGAATTTTTCCAACAAAACTATTAATCCAGTGGATAAGGCGCTCTGATAGGCCACCCTCTTTCATCAAGTCTCCCGCTAAGATAAAAAATGGAATCGCCATTAACGGAAAAGAATCAAGTGATTGGAACGCAATTGAAGCAATCGTTGAACTATTAATCCCAGAAAGAAAAACACCAATCGTGCCAGCGATGCCAAAGCTAAAGCCAACAGCAGTTCCTAAGACCAACAATACTAATAGAACTGACAATACAATTGTTAATACCATAATGGACCCCTACTTTTCCGTTTTCTTTATTGAATTCACCAAATGACCAACTGAATGGATGAAGGATAGCGCAAAGCCAATCATCACCGTTGCTTTAAACCACGCCAAAGGAAGATTTGCTCCAATGGAATGTTGATTTGCTTTTAAAGAATAGACAAACAACTGATATCCTAAAAAAGTCATGATTAAACTAAAAATAGCAACAATAATATGATTGATATTATTAATCCATTTATTTGCCCTTGGATGACCCGCCAGTAGTGTTTCCAGAAAATCCAATCTTATATGTTCCTTTTTTTCTACCGCTAAGCCAACTCCAATAAATGTTGATGCAACCATTAGATAACGGGCAATTTCCTCAAAACCTGATTGGGGCAACTCAAAAACGTAACGGTAAAGGACTTGCAAAGCTGCTGCAATCGTCATAATCACAATCGAGACAATCAAAAAATATTCCTGTAACCAGACTGCAAATCTAAGAGACTTTTTTAACATTTTTAACCATTCTCCCTTACTATTAAAATGAATAGCAAGTCTATGGTTAACACATCCATTAGTTAGGATGTGTTAACCAGCATTCATTCATTATTCCTGTGCTTTTTCTACAGCCTGTAAAACTTTATCCAAAACATCTTTTCCGAAAACTGGCTCGAAATCTTTCCAAAGTTTTTGCCCTTCTTTCCTGAAACGGTCTAATTCCTCTGGTTTCAATTCTGTCACTTTTACTCCTGCTTTTTCCATTTCTTTAATTTCTTTATTAATACTATCTCGGTTTAAATCACGTTGATACAGGCTTGCTTCTTCTGCTGCCTCCTGCATGGCCTGTTGAATGTCCGAAGGCAACGTATCCCAAACTTGTTGACTGACAACTAGTCCAGCTGTTGTATAAAGGTGATTTAATAAGGTTAAATGTTTTTGAACTTCGTAATATTTATTTCCGTAAGTCAGTAACACCCCATTGTCTTGCCCGTTTACAGTGCCCTGTTGCAAACCAGTATACAGTTCAGAAATATCAACTACTGTAGGCAATGATCCAAGATTTTTAAAAAACGCTGTTAACATTTTGGTTGGAGGTACTCTTAGCTTTAATCCTTTCATATCCTCAATTTTCGTAATAGCGCGCTCACTATTTGTCAACGCACGAAAATCATTTTCAAAAAACTCAAGTGGGTGAATCCCATTATCCACCAGATATTTTCTTACTTCACTTGCAATTGCTCCATCCCCATAGAAAATTTGATCTGCTTCTTTATAGGTACCTACTAAATAGGGTAAATTTCCTAACTCAAATCGTGGATCGGAGCCCGACATCGACCCTTGGTTTAATACAGCCATATCGAGTGAACCATTTTGCAAACTTTCTCCAAGAGCGGGGTCGCCCCCTAATTGCGAAGCCGGATAAATATCTATTTTTACTCTGTTATCGGTTTTTTCTGCCAGCAGTTCTGCAAATTTCTTTGCTCCTTTATTTACCGCATGGTCTTCACTAAAAATGTGCCCCAATCTAAAATGATAGGTTTTTTGGTCAGATCCTCCATTTCCAGATCCCTTTCCCCCTGAAGTAGTTTCCTTTGAATTTGAACAACCAGCCAATATCAATACGAACAAAACGGAAATTATCACTAATTTTGATGTCCACTTTCTTTTTTTCAAAATACTCACCCCATAAAATTTGTCTTAAATATTCCATTTGTCTCCATTACCAATACTTCCATACCGTTTTGATTCTTAATAGAAACATGAAAGGTTAGTAACCCCCGTTTACCATCAGATAGTAATTCCTTTCCACTAATGGAAAGCTCCCCTATCAATTGATCATCAGGGACCACTGGTCTCTTCCACCTTAAACGTTCAATTCCTAGCCCACCAAGGACATCACTTCCAAATAGACTCAATCCGACGATTTTTGGCCAAATAGCTAAAAGGGTATGATAACCTGAGGCAATAATCTTTCCATAAGGGCCGGCTTCAGCAGCATTTTTATCAAGATGTAAATATTGGGGGTCATATTTGTTTGCAAATTCCATAATTTCCTCTTCTGATATATATACTGGCTCAGTTTTATAGGACTCACCTACTGTGAATTCCTCAAATCTCACTAGCAAAAAACCTCCTTACCGTAACTTGTAAGCGCTTTAAACATTTCCTTATTTTGAGAACACTTTAGGCAAAAACAAGGATACATCTGGCCAAAAAGTGATGATCAGCAAAACAGGTATGGTAACTAATAGAAATGGAAGCAGTGGTTTTAAAACTCGATCAAAGGTAATATTTCCAATTCGGCATCCTACAAATAAACATGCAGCGAACGGGGGAGTAATCATCCCAATTCCCAAATTTAGAACCATAATGGCACCAATGTGAACCAAATCCAATCCAAAAGCTTTGGCAGCGGGTGCGATTAAAGGGGCTAGGATCAAGATAACTGTGTTCGTTTCCATTACCATACCTAAAAATAACAGTAAAACAGTCAGAATTAACAAAAAGACAATGGGAGAATCTGAAACAGACGTCATAAAAGTAGCAAATTCGATTGCGACACCACTCAACGTAATCAGTTTTCCTGCAATGGCAGCAAAAACGATTAATATTGAAATGGATGCACTATTTACGGCAGAATCGCTAGTTACCTTCCAGAAACTTCCTGATGTTTTTTCCTTAAAAACATATTTAAAAATGACCCAACCTGCAATAATCCCATACACTACGACTATTGCACCAGCCTCGGTCGGAGTAAATATACCACCGTATATACCAGCAAAAATAATGATTGGCATTAATATTGCCACAAGAAATCGTGGAGTTGCAGCACTTAATCGCTTTAAAGAAAACGTAAACTCTTTATTTACTTCGGGTAAATGTTTTCTATTAAAGGCTATGACCAATATATAAGCCAAAGCGATTAACAACCCTGGTATAACTGTTGCCAACCAAACATCTGATATAGATGTTCCAGTACTGATTGCGTACATTATTCCTGGGACACTTGGCGGAATCAATATACCAATGAATCCGGAAGCACTGACAAGTGCCGTTGCATATTCACGTTTGTAACCGTACCTTACCATTTCCGGAATCGTTATGCTTCCGATTGCAGAAACGGTAGCCATTGCAGAACCTGTTACTGCTCCGAAAACTGCAGACGCAAGTACGGTTACCATAGCCAGACTGCCCCTGACCTTTCCCATCAATTCTTGAATAAAATTAATTAAAGCTTTGGATATTCCTCCATTTGCCATTAAATCCCCCGCATATACAAAAGCCGGGATTGCTAAGTATGGAAAAGAGTCTAAGGCACTTAAGGTGGCTGGTGCGATTAGCCCTAGCTTATTTCCAGAATATAAAATGGCCAAGGTAGCCGCAATCCCCATGCTGAAGGCAATTGGCACTCTGATAAGACCAGCAAGCAGGAAAACCCCAATGAAAAGAAAAAGAATATCCATAAATTACCTCCTCCCCCAGGAATATAGAATCTCTAATATATTCAGTAGATAATAAATGGCCATAATAATGAAGGAGAGTAATATTCCACCAGAAATCATGCTCATTGGAATTTTTAATATGGGTGATTCTTGCCCGCTTACTTGAGTTCTAATCACTAAGTCAGACAAAAGCCAGCATAAAAAAAGAACGAAAAGGAAACAAAGAGAGTTTGATACAAGATTAATAATGTTTTCCAAATTCTTTTTCTTGTTTTCATTTTTCATCTTTGATAGAAGTGTTTGTACAATATCAATTTCTACATGTACTCCTTTTTGTACTGCTATTGCAGCGCCAAAATATGTGGTTATAATAAATGCATAACGAATAAGCTCCTCAGACCATGGTATAGGCTCGTGAATGACATAGCGTGATAAAACTTGGGCGAACATTAAAAGGAGCATTCCTAAAAATACAATTGAATTAAGAAAATTAATCACACCAGAAGTTTTTTCTGATAGGATCGAACCCCAAAAGGCTTTTTTAGGCAGACGATCGTCGGAATTGTTTTCCAAAAGAATGCCTCCTTATACTAATCTTGCAGGAGGAAAAGGGGATTCCTTTTCCTCCTTGGTTCTATTACTCTAGGATTTTTTTCATAACCTCTTCACCGTAACGATCATAGTTCTTCTGATTATCCCATACTTTTCTACCCGCTTTTTGCATTGCCTTTTTTAGTTGCTCACTTGGTTCCGTGATTTCCACTCCAGAATCTTTCATTTTTTGAGTAAAGTTTTTAACATTTTCCCTAATTCCCTTATTTCCTTCCTTAACCCATTTTTTAACGGACTCTCCTATCATGTTTTGATCTTCTGAACTTAATGAATCCCACCATTCCTTGTTTACTACAACTGCTCCACCACTAAAAACATGATTGGTATTTGTCATATATGGTTGGAATTCATAAAATCCCATCGTATAATTCAAAATGGCTCCGTTATCCTGGCCATCCACCGTTCCTTGTTGCAGGGCTGTAATAACCTCTGTTATGGCCATATTGGTCGGTAATGCTCCTAACTCCTTGAAAAATTGCACTAATTCAGGAATTTCCGGAACCCGAATAGTCATATTTTTTAAATCCTCAGGATTTTTTATCGGCTTATCGGAATTGGAGAGCCATCTGGCATCATTATCCATAAATCCTAAAACCTGCAGATTTTTAGCCGCTAGTCGTTTGGTAACTTCTTCTCCAATCCAACCGTTGTAATATTTAGTTTCCAATTCGTCATAATTTGTAACTAAATAGGGCAAAAAGGCAAAACCAATTTCAGGAACAACCGTGGATAAACCTATATCGCTGATCCAACCCATTTCAATATTGCCAAGTTGCACCGCTTCTGCCGTTTCCCTTTCCCCGCCAAGTACACCACCAAAATGTGCCTCACCTTTAATTTTTCCATTACTATTCTTGCCGACTTCTTCTACAAATGACATGGCAGCTTTATACATCGGATTCTCAGGTGCCTGGGCTCCCGCCATTCGTATTGTAATAGATTTGGAATTTCCTGATTTTCCACTATCTGTATCACCAGATTTGCTTGATCCCCCCGTTTCCTTACCCCCGCTGCACGCTGCTAACGTGGAAATAAGAAACAAAAAGACTATTAATCCTGTAAGCTTAATTCTTTTTAATTTAAACTCCATCCATTTTGCCTCCCTGTTCCTAACTATTTTTTTACATTTTCCCAATAAGGGTCTCGGATTTTTCGACGAATGATTTTCCCGGTTGCATTTTTTGCCAATGCGCCGATAAAGTCGACAGATCTAGGTCTTTTGTATCCAGCTAATTTTCCACGGCAAAAATCAATGATCTCCGCTTCACTACACGAGCAGCCCGTTTTTAATTCAATAACGGCATGTACCCGTTCGCCCCAATGTTCATCAGGAACTCCAATTACTGCCACTTCGGCTACTGAAGGATGAATAGCAATCACATTTTCCACTTCTGTAGGATAAACGTTTTCACCTCCGCTAATAATAATATCCTTCTTACGATCTTCTAAATAAAGATATCCTTCTTTATCCATTCGTGCCGTATCACCAACGCTTAACCATTCTCCTCGGAATGCTTCTTTTGTTGCTTCCGGTTGCTCCCAATATTCCTTTAATAAGGTGCCAATGCCTTTAACATAGATCTCACCGATTTCCCCAACATCAACGTCATTCCCGTTGTTATCGAGCAAACGTACTTGTTTGCCAATTATTGGTCTTCCAACAGACCTTAATTTTTTATGCATTTCATTTGGAGGTAAGAGACTGACGGTGCCGGTTTCAGTCGCTCCGTATCCCTCATATAAATTTGCCTCACTAAATAGTTCCAATGTCCGTTCCCTAGTATTCGTCATTAGTGGTGCAGAACTGCATAAAAGAACTCTTAACGATGATAAGCTATATTTTTCCCTAATACGATCTGGGAGGTTCAGCATCATTGTAAGCATAGTCGGAACCACAGAAGTGATCGTTACCTGTTCATTATGAATGATGCTTAAAATTTCCTCTGGCTCGAATCCGGTAGATTGGTAGATGATAGCTGTTCCTCCAATCATTGCCATCATTTGAAGGAACCAAGTCGAATTCGAATGGAATAATGGCATAATAAGGAGCATTTTATCATTTTGGTTTAAACCACCTAATTCTTTGGAAACTGCCAAATGATGAACTATTAAATTTCGATGCTCCACAACGGCTCCCTTTGGAAAGCCAGTTGTTCCTGAGGTATAACCGAAAAAGAATGGATCAGTTTCATTTACATCTTCTGAGTATTCCAGATTCGGATTAGATTCTTCTAATAATTGAATGTAATCTAGATCTCCATGATTAGATCCAAGACAAATGTAATCTTTCACTGTGACTAATTTTCCTTTTATAGCTGAAATCGTTTCCTCAAAAACCTCTTCGTAAATCATGGCTTTAGGTCTGGAATGATTAATCACATACTCTATTTCAGCAGCAACAAACCTAAAGTTAACAGGGACAGCTATTATTCCTACTTTGGCCATCCCAATGTATACTTCGAGCCATTCTGCTCGATTGTAAAATAATATTGCGCAGCGGTCTCCTTTTTTAAGGCCCATCTTCAGTAATCCGTTAGCAATTCTATTGGAACGCTCTTCAACCTCTCTATAAGTAAACCTTGTATTCTTGTAAATAACGGCAATCTTCTCAGGATATTTTGCTGCACTTGCAGAAAACAAATTTCCTATCGTTAACTCCACAGGTTTGCCTCCCTTCAATAGCAAGAAAACTACAATAGGTTACACTAACTATAATTTTTCTCAATTTTTTATTTGTGTGATCTACATAGGAGTGGGGAGTAATTTTTACATATATAATAGAAGGAATTTTTGTTGATAATTTAAGAGTTTGTTTGCTGAGGCAGTGAAGTAAATAATTTATACTTTATTTATTTCATCAATTGGTTTTGATATTTAAGGGTTTTAACTTAATGAAACTGTTTATAGTATCCTTCATGATGTCTTTTGCGTACAGGTTCCTCTACTTCGTCAGCAGGTAGATGCCAAAACATCTCTTTGGCATGGATTGTATGGTAGAGAGGATGGAAAACGTGCTTGGTCCCAATTACATTAATGACTGCTGTTTTTCCACTTTCGAAAGCTCGTTTCAATGCTGGTTTAATTTGTTCAGGTTCTGTTACATGTTCCACATGACAGCCTAGTGGGGCAAACATCTGGTCATACCGAATGTCTTGAGTAAAATTAAAACCACCTTTAGCATTGGGTCCTAATACCCGAAAATCTTTTCCATAGCAATAATCTTCAATTCCAGCACATAGAGTACTGTCATTATAGATCATATACACAACGGGCAGCCCATAACGAACGGCAGTTTCTATATCTCCTCCTCCAATACCAATGCCACCATCCCCCATCATGACAAATACAGGAGAATCAGGTCTTGCAACATTAACTCCTATCCCCATCCCGATTCCATGGCCAATTCCACCCGAAAGTCCTGAATCAAGAATTTGGCCTGAACGAGTTGCAACTATTTGATCTGTTAAAAAGGCAGATGCAGTAAAGGAATCAAGTACAATTGTGGTATCCTCCGGAAGAAATTCGGAAACCTCTTTTCCTAGAACCCCTGGATGAATGGGCCTGGTTTCATATAACTCTGCTAGATTATTTTTCTTTTTAGCTAACAAATCTTCTTTCAAATTTGCGATGTGATTGTAAGAAGCTTCTACTTTATCTCTTGGAATCTTTTCTTTCTCTAAACCATTTAACATTTGTTCAAGTATTGTTTTTATATTGCCAACAATCTCGATATCTGTTGGCAGGGTAGGCAAAATATCCCCATAATGTTCATTAATTTGAATAAATTTGGCTTTTGTATCCCAGTTTCCGAAGTTTTCAAAATATCCTACTTGTAACCCCATCAATACAATAAGATCCGCATCCTTTATTAATTTTTTTCTTGCGCTTCCATCTATGGCTAATGAATGATCCTCACGAATAGCTCCTCTTGCAAGTCTTCTTAAATTAAAGGGAACACCCGTTTTTTCCACAAATGATTCTAAACTTTCCCCTGCGTCGGACCAATGAACACCTTCACCGGCAATGATTAAAGGACGTTCAGCCTCTAGAATTTGCACCATTGCTTTTTGAACTAATTCAGGATCACCAGCGGTTCTAGGAGAGCGTTCCTCCCTCCATTTTCCCGGCAAATAAGCAATTTGTTCTTCATCATTTATAGGCTCCCAATTGAAAGTATCAAGCGGAAGCTCAATTCCGACCGGACCGGGTGGGTACGCCATCGCATCGCGAAATGCTTTCCGTATATAAAAGCCAATTTGGTTAGGATTTGTCACGCGTACAGTCCACTTCGTAATGCTTCGGCAGACTTCTTCGGCTGACGCCTCTTGTAATGTTCCCCGATGTTGTTCCATAATTTTGTGTCCACCAAAAAAACAGACAAGAGGAGTTCGGGCCATATAGGCCATATGAATAGCGCTTACCATATTAAGCATTCCAGGTCCAGCAGTACCAAAGCAGACGCCAGGTTTTTTCGTGATTCTTGCATATGCATCTGCTGCATATACCCCTGCTTGTTCATGGTGAACTTGGAATACGTCAATGCCTTCCCGATAAGCAAAATCTTGGAATGATTGGATATGCCCTCCTACCATCCCAAACATCACTTCGACTCCTTCTTCTTTTAAAATTCGTGCAGCAATTTCTCCTGCCCACCGCTTAACCATTTAATTTCTTCTCCTCTCCTAACTGCTGTTTTATTCAGTATTTCTCGATGCATTAGTCCTCTTCTTCTATTAAAATAGCTCCGACGGGACAATTTTCTTCCGCTTCGCGTATTAAACTACTTATTTCGGGATTTTGATTGTAGGCAATGGATTTACCATCACTTCCAATTTTAAAAGCCTCTGGTGCAATTCCTACACACATGCCATTCCCGATACAGAGATTTTTATTAATAATAACTTTCATCATATTGCCCTCCAGAAGAATGAATCTTTTAATTAATTACCAATTTCAATATTCAAAGATTTTAAGAGACGAGCAACCGCTGTTGGGTGGTAATTCAATTCACGGTCAGCAAGTTTAACCTCTTCAATACGTTGAACAAAAGAATTGATGGCAATTCTAGCTTCCAATCTGGCTAACTGATTTCCTAGACAATAGTGACTTCCATGGCCAAATCCTAGGTGCGGGTTTGGATTCCGTGTAATATCAAAAATATCAGGATTTTCAAATATATCCTCATCACGATTTGCCGATGCATTGGAAATAATCATGCGGTCCCCTTTTTTAATCACTTTATCCCTTATTTCGATATCTTCCAAAGCAAGTCGTACGTTCCCCTTTGCTGGTCCATCAAACCGGATAAATTCTTCCACCGCATTATTTATTAATGAAGGATTTTCTTTTAACTTTTGCATTTGATCTGGATTCTTAAGTAAATGTAGAATAGCACTGGAAATCAAAGCTGTTGTCGTTTCATGTCCACCCTGAAAGAGAAGAATGCATTGCGCAATCAGCTCTTCGTCAGTAAGGATCCCATCTTCATTTGCATCAATTAACGCCGTCAATAAATCATTCCCGGGATTAGCTCTTCTTTCCTTAAATTTATCTTCAAAGTAATTGGACATTTCTTTAACAGCCAAATATGCCTTTTTATGCCGATCCCCTTCAGACAAATCAATAAACACTAATGTATTTAAATCGTGTGTCCACTGTTTTACTTTATCAAAATCTTCTTTTGGCAGACCAAGCATGACTGAGAGGACATTTGAAGGAACAGAAAATGCAAATTCAGAAACGATATCCACTTTGTCTTTATCAACAATTTCTTCAATAGCCTGGTTTACAATATTCTGTGTGGCCTCCCTCATAGCCTCAACTGCTCTTGGGGAGAAGGCCTTTTGAAGTACCCTGCGAATTCTGGTATGATCCGGTGGATCATTTAAAACCATCCAATTTTTCATTACTTCCGCAACATATCTTCCTTCATCATTCATTTTATTTAGGACTCGTTCGTTAAGCCGATTGGCTGAAATCCTTGGATCCTGCATAAGCGTCTGACAATCGGAATATTTAGTGATAATCCAGCCTTTCCATCTTTCATTCCAGTGAACTGGGTCTTCGTTACGAAGTTGTCTAAAATAGGAATGTGGATCTTTGATAACTTCTGGATCCAATAAATCATTTTTGATTTTTGTCATTACTTTTACCTCCAATATCAATTTTTAAATTTTATCTAGCCAAAATGACAATCGAACAAATATTACCACTTAGGTTTGTAATTCCCCCACCTCCCATTGTTTCTGCAACTCCAGCTTTTGGCAGAGCACCATTTTTGGTAATTTGTCTTTTCCCTGCTCTTCCCAAAAGTTGAAGATAAATTTCATAAAGCTGAGCCACTCCTGTTGCCCCTAATGGGTGGCCTTTTGCAAGTAAACCACCACTGGAATTAACTGGTTTTTCTCCATTTATTTCTGTTACTCCATCACTGATTAACCTTCCGGATTCCCCGGGACCACAGAATTGTAATTCTTCATATGCCAAGAGCTCGGCAATTGGATAAGCATCATGGACTTCAGCAAAGTCAATATCTTCAGGGCCCATGCCTGCATCTTCATACGCCATTTTCACTGCTTTTCTAATTAATTTTTGACTCCAAATATAATCTTCTGGTTCATATAGCGTATCCCCACTAATCAGCACTGATGTCTTCACTGTAACTGGATTGGTTATTCCAAGTTTCGCAGCATACTCCTTTGAGGCAATAATGGCAGCTGCTGCACCATCTCCAATTGGACAACATTCTAACAATTTTATTGGTTCTGAAATTACCGGAGACGACATGATCTCTTCCAATGAGAATTCTTTTTGATACTGTGATTTTGGATTAAATACACCATTAAAATGGTTTTTCACCGATACTTGAGCAAGTTGTTCCTCTGTGATTCCGTAGACATCCATGTACCTGCGGCTCATTAGGGCATATTGACCCGGGAGAATCAACCCTTGGCTCACTTCATAGTCATTCAGGTCTAAAGGTAACGGCCCCTTTCCTAAGTTGGATAATTGTTCAATCCCAATGACTAAAGCAACGTCGATTGCTCCCAAAGATACTTGCATATAGGCTTCCCTTAATGCATTGGAACCGCTTGCGCAAGCGTTTTCAATATTTGTAACAGGAATCCCGGTTATCCCAATATCCATTAGTATTTTTTGACCTATGCCTGTTCCACCGTATACACTTCCAACAAACGCAGCTTGGATATCCCGTTTGTTTACTCCACTATCGTTAAGTGCTTCAATCACCGCTGTATAACCGATTTTGCTTATGCTAGTTTCGGGGAACTTCCCAAATTTGGTCATCCCCATTCCAACAACTGCAACTTCTCTCATTATTGGTCCTCCTTTGTCATTTCAAATGCGAATGCATGAATGGTTTCACCGCTTTTAGTAGGAAAAGATGCTCGGACACTTTTCACCCTTTTTCCAACGCCCACTTTTTCCTTACTTTCATCGACTCTGGCTAATAATCTGACACCATCATCTAAATCTATAAATGCTAAAGTATAGGGCGCTTTATATAAGGGAGAATCGACCCCTACTCTTGTATAGCTGAAAATGTTTCCATACGGTCCTACCTGAACCGTTTCACATGTCTCTAGGCAATCAACGCATAACTCTTTTAGCGGGAAATATTTACGCCCGCATTTTGGGCACCCTGAACAATATAATTTAACAGCATCGGAAGGAGACTCTGAAACTACCAATTTCTCCAAGTTATACATTGCAAACCACCTCATATGATATTTTTTTCCATTACGGAATTCTAACTTCACCAGGATAGGTAGATACTAGGATGACTAAGCTGCGGAATACAAACTATTTATATTTGTAAAACCCTTCTCCGGTCTTTTTACCTAATAAACCAGCCTCAACATATCTTTTTACAGTCCCCGGTACCCTGAACGCATCACCGTATTGTTCAAACATTCCTGTGCAGGACATTAAAAATACATCCATCCCGACATGATCCGCTAATTCTAAGGGTCCCATTGGGTGATTCAGTCCAGTCTTGATAATGCCATCTAACGTTTCTTTGTCGCAAATTCCCTCTTCCAAGATTCGCACTCCCTCAGCGATGACCACAGCTGCGATCCGGCTTACAACGAAACCTTGAGCATCATTCACAACGTACGGGGCTTTCCCAATGTCTTTTGTAATCTCCACAACTTTTTCCACAGTATTTTCATCTGTTTTTAATCCACGGATTATTTCAACTAGCTCCATCCGGTGCGGAGGATTTGAAAAGTGCATTCCTAAAAAACGATTCGTTAATTTACACGCACTAGCAATGGAAGTTACACTAATTTGTGAAGTGTTTGTGGCCAAAATGGTATCTTCTGACACCAACGCTTCAATTTCCCTAAAAATTCGTTTCTTAAGTTCAAGATTTTCTGGGACAGCTTCCACAATAAACGGATATTCACTTATTTGCTGGTCAAGCGCTTCGTTTGTTTTAATTCGCTGAATAATGGCCTCTATTTCTTCTTGATTATGCTCAAATGCCAAATACTTTCTCATATAATTAAATGCTCTGTCTAGCTGTTCTTTACTGTTATCAATTAACAATACATCCCATTCAGCCATTGCGAATACTTGTGCAATCCCCCTCCCCATCGTACCTGCTCCAACTACACACACTTTTCTTTCAAACATAGGAATCACCCTCCTAATTATTTTCAAATAAATTGATATTTTGGTTTGTTTGTGAAAACTCATTAGCAATTAATAATTTTTCTTGAACACCTGATAAATGGAGTACCATAAATTCTTCTGCTTTTTTAATGTTTTGTTCTTTAATCATTTCAAAGATTGAACGATGCTCCATTAATAATCTTTCTGGCATACCATCTGTTTCATAAAGTTTTTGTCTGCTCACTTTTAGTGAATTTCTTACAGTTGCAGAAAGTTTTTTCATTAACGAAATTAATATTTTATTATAACTAGCTTCTACTACGGCAAAATGAAATCTCCAATCGGCATCCTCCCCAAAATTTTCTCGTTTCCTAGTTAGATCTAATTCCATTTGTATTAAAGCGCTTTCAATGCGAATTAAATCTTCTTTTGTTCTTCTTTCTGCCGCCAGAGCCACAGCTCCCCTCTCAAGCATTTTACGAACATCTAATAAATCAATAATGTCATCTTTTGCAATAAGGTGATAATCAGGTATTGATTTATTCAAAATGCGAGGGTCAAAGTTACGGACAAATGTCCCTTCCCCTTGTTTTGTCTCAATTAAACCCATTGTTTTTAATACACTTAATGCCTCTCGTATTGTCGACTGGCCAACATTAAATGATCTTGATAATAGCCTTACTGAAGGTAATTTATCCCCCGGTTTCAGATCACCATTTTCAAGGATTTTTTTTATTTGCTCCACTACATCCTCGTACACCTTACGAGATTTAGCTTCATTCACTTCCCACAATTTATTTCCTCCTCAAAATTATTTGTTATTTTAATTACTCCGTTTATTAGGCTAAGTAGAGCTTAAGTTTTTGGGAAAGTTAAATTTGTTATTTGTGGTAATTTAGGTAATTTTTGTAAATAAATGACACAGGAAATGGCTAATTGATTTTATACATATAAAATTCAATTTTTTTATTTCTGCTGTTTGTCTAAGAATGGGTTTACTATTATGGTTATAGTGGTAGGCAACGATGTGTAGTAATTTGTGCAGTGAGTAAAGTGGAATGATTAAAAGAAATAAAAAATCTAGAGGTAATTAATAATAACATGTTGCAAGAAATGGGTATTTAAACCAAGATGTCACCAATCTATTCTTATGTTCATGTGATTCGGTCATCAGATGACTAGATAATATGCTGATTAGGTTTTATAGGTAGTATCGTACCAGCAGTTAAATAAATAGTCAATATATTTTTAATATTTGAAACTTTCAAATGTTAATAACGTTTTATATAAAAAACTTTTAAAAGGGTAGGATCTTCATTCCACCTCTGTTTGTACAATTTTTTTCTATAAAATTGTTTGGATAAAAAAACAAAAAATTTCGGGCTTTCTACCTTCAGGGAAATGTTAAAAATAAATAAAGTTTACAATTTCTGAATGTTTTGAGAAAGTAAGATTATTATGATTGTAGAAAGGGTGATAAAATATGGATCTACTTTTGGTAATATTGCCTGCGTTTTTAATTTTTACAGCTGGGTATATCGGACAAAAGGTTCTTAAATTAAATGTCAAATCCATTTCTACTATGGCCCTATACCTTATGACACCATTCTTAACATTTGAAACTTTCTACAAAAACCAATTAAACATTGACTATTTTTACATGTTTATTTTTTCAGTATTACTTACTGGGATTCTTATAATCATATCCATTATTGCAGGTGTTATAGCAAAAATGGATAAAGTACACGTATCTGCTCTGATGCTGGGGGGAATATTTCCTAATAGTGGGAACTATGGAGCACCGGTTGCTTTGTTTGCTTTCGGTCATGAGGCATTTAACTATGCAGTTATCATCATGGTGATCCATGGGCTCTTAATTAATACAGTTGGTATTTTTATTGCATCTTATGGTAACAAGAACGCTTCAAGTATAAAGACCGCGTTGATGAACGTGGTGAAAATGCCGATTATTTATGGAGTTATTTTAGGATTGTTATTCCAGTTTTTAAATATTAGATTACCGTCTACCATTCTTGATAGTATAAGCTTAGTAGGAGACGCCACCATTCCAACAATCATGCTGGTTCTGGGTATGCAATTATCGGAAATGAAAGTTCAAAATTTCGGTAAAAGATATGTAAATATCATTACTTTTGTGAAAATGATTCTCTCTCCTGCAATTGCAGCAGTTCTAGTTCTCTTCATGCCCGTCGATCAGACGATCAAGCAAGTTTTCATTTTATTAGGTGCTATGCCGGTAGCGGCAAATACTATCATATTAGCTCTTCAATTCGAAATCGAGCCTGACCTCATTTCATATACTACTCTAATAACAACTCTTCTTAGTTTAATAACTGTTCCGTTTACTCTTTTTTTAATTTCTTGATTTTAGAAGGATTTCCTTAAGGTTTTTAACGGATAAAATAAATCTCCATTTAATTGAGGTTTTACTACAAATTTTTTTATAATAAAAAAATTCCTTACATGGTTCTCAAATTTTAATTTTTATATTTTTCTTTGCTTTCTAAGTATTACAAAGTTCCTTTTATAAGCAACAATCCTGATTTTTACCAAAGGATTAAATTTAATTCAACTTGTATTAGCTGCAAAGATCATTAGTAGAAAATATAATTAAACAAAAAACACCAAGCAACTTCCCTAAAAATGGGTGTTGCTTAGTATTCAACTACTAAGTCTGAGCCACTATCCATGAATTCATTTCTCCTAAAGTATACTCAGGCTGTTTTCTACAAAATGAACAAAAGGCAGCGCGTATGCGGCTGCCTTTTTACACTTAACCACTAATTATGTTATATCAAGAAACCATTTAAGGTTCAATTGAAAATTAATGGATTTCAATCCGTTTCTTATCTATGTTGGTAACCATTCTTTTTGGACATTTCAAGGTCAGGATTCCATTTTTGAAAGTTGCATAAATAGCATTTTCATCAAGATCTTCCACATAAAAACGGCGGACAAAATGGCCAGACCGTCTTTCCTGACGGATATAATGTTCATTTTCAACTTTCATATCTGCTTCCCTTTTTGCAGAAATTGTTAAATAATGATTGTTGTATTCTACTGAAATTTCATCCTTATCAAATCCCGGCAATTCCGCCTCGATGACATATTCATCTCCACTATCTTTTATGTCAGTACGGAAATGGTAGGTGTCACCAAGCACAGGTGCAAAGAAATTATTATTGAAGAAATCTGAGAAAGCGTCCCACACATCACTCCTTCTATCACTTGCTTTTCTTTTGAACGGCGATAAAGTAGTCATGATTGATTCCTCCTTTTCTATTCAATTAAAATATATAATTAACTATTAGAATATTCAATATTAAAAATGTGAATTTTTCTCAGTTTACTATTGATTTTAAAAAAATCAGACAGCCATTTTCCGAACCAAAATAAAAAGAGCAAACAGTTTATTCCCGACTGTTTGCCCTTTGCTAAATGATGACTCTATAATTGAGGAACTAAAACGTGATGAGTAAGGAAACTCTAAATAATTCGAATTCTACCAACTCTTCTATTTCGATTATGCTCTTGATTATTCAGTGCTCTTTGGGAATCTGGAATACCTGGAAACGAAATGAGGCCAGCCTTAAACAGAACATATCCAACAAAGGTTGTAAATATCGTGCTGCCGATTAGAAACCAGATGAACTTTCTGCCAACAGAACGCATCATATTTTCACCTCTTTACCCTCTCATTGGTGATAAATATGATGAAATCATTTGTTTTATGTCGGCATATTCAACTCTACCCTAGTTTCATAGATGAATAGTGGTCCGCCAGCATTGAATGTGTGTTTTTCGAAATCCAAGTTTAACCTATCTCCTTGGAACGCTGGCCAGCCATCCTCCCCATCGCAACTTTTACCGCATAAAGGACAGGAACCCCAAGAAGTGACAATCCAGCTAGCAGTCCAAATACAGAGACAGCATCCCCGTAGCCGAAATGATCTAGTAAAAGGCCGCCCAGTGAAGGGCCGACGATACTTCCAATTTGCGTGAATCCCATCGCCCCAAAGTAAGTGCCTCGCAAATCTGATTTTGCGATGGAATCAATAAAGGCATCGGTCATGGCGAACATGAGAATTTCGCCAATGGTAAAAAGAATGATGACTGCTCCCCAAGACGGAATCGACTCCGCAAGTGAAAAAGCAAACACCCCTAGCGCACAAAGCATGTTTCCCACCATGATGGAAACAATCGGCGAATACTTTTTCCCTATTTTTAGCAGCGGATATTGCAACGAGATCACCGTTACCGCATTCAGGATCAAGAAACCTGAAAACATGCCTGCCCCTTTATTCTGGCCAAATGCTCCAGATAGGAACTGGGGCAACGTCGAGTTAAACTGTGCATAACCTGTTGTGGCAAGAATGATGCCAAGCAACGACATAAGGAGTACCTTATCTTTTCTCACTGCCATAGCTGCTTCGGAAAATGTAGCTTTCTTTTGCGAAGGCGTCTCCTCAGTATTCTCCTTGTACCCGGTCTTGCTAAAAGTGAGCACGAGCGATAGCCCATAAATGACATATACACCAGCTGCAATAAAGAAAAGGAAAGTCGTTTCCGATGAGCCGAAATAAAAGCCGAGCATGGGACCGAAAATGACTCCAATATTGATCGCGGTATAACGAAGGTTAAAGATAGCCAGCCTGTTCTTTGGCTTGGTAAGGTCAGCAAGAAGAGCTCTCGATGCCGGTTCAAACACGGATTTACAAAACCCGTTCAGAGCATTGGCAAGAAAGAAGCCAGCAACAGAATCAGCCACCCCGAAGAGGGCAAAAACAGCTGCCCACAAAAAAACGGATAAAAACAGAATAATTTTCCTGCCAAACCAATCTGATAAGTACCCGCCGGCAAAACTAGTGCAAATCCCGACAAGGGAACTTACAGCAATAATCATCCCTGTTTGAGACGGGGAAACGTGCTTGACTTGCGTTAGATAGATCGCCAGGAAAGGAATGCTCATCGAAGTGGCCATCCGACCGAACATGGTGCCGACCAAAATATTAATGGTAAGCGGGTGCAGATTTCGCAAATTCTTTATCAAAATACAATTCTCCTCTATTAAAATTCAAAACCCTAAAGCAATTCAACATTCAATTGTCTAAGCAGCCATTTTGGCACGACAAAACGGGCTGTTACCAGCGGGTCGACTACCTGGCAGATTTCAGTCTGGCCTGCTGCACTCATTAGCATCGTTACTTCACTTAATGGAAGCCCCGTTTTTTCCACAATGCGGTCGATCATTTCTTCCGTCGCGAGTTTAACAGCTTTGTCAAGCGTTTCTGCGGAGGCAATTTGTGTGATTACTTCCTTATTTTCGAGCATCGGATGATTGATTTTAACATTTTTAAGCACTTCAAGTGTGACGGTTACTTTTCCAGGAATTTCAATTCCTGTTACGCTTATTTCTCCGTCCCCCATGGCCGCATGCAGGTCGCCTAATCCGAATAAAGCCCCTTCAACAAATACTGGCAAATAGAGAGTTGCCCCTTCCGCAATCATCTTATTATCCATATTCCCGCCATGTGGACCTGGTGTACCGCAGTTTACCCCTTCACCCTCTGGAGCAACGCCAATTACACCAATCATGGGGTTTAAGGGAATTTCAAGCTCATTAAACATCGCTTTTCCATTAAGGATTGGAATCATTTTCGCTTCCATTTTTGCAATGCGATGGCCCATAACACCTTGATTCGGCTCAACGACCATGACACCTTGTTTCCCAATTTCTAGTTTTTCAATTTTCACCTTTAAAACATCTCCAGGTATTGCCCCTTCGACGAATATAGGTCCGGTTGCCGGATTAATTTCATTCCAATCGAGCTCGTTTAAAGCCATTTCTGCCGATACGATTTGATTTTTAAAGCAATCATAGGTTTCAATTTCAATCGTTGTACCAGATGCAACTGATTTAATGGGCCGATGATTCTTGTTAAAATCATAAACAATGCCCGATTCCTTTGTGATAAAATCCATCTTTCCCCTTTTCCCATGTATGCCGCGGCATCACATGCAGTAAGTTAATTTTATTTTTTACGTTAAATACTCAATAATTAAAAAAAGACCGAATATGCAGTAACATGTCCATCCCTGCATCTTAATTATATTATGTTTATATTATGTTATCACATTATATAATTGTCGTTCACATAATATATTCGACTTAACCTTACCTTCAACAATTTCGTCTAACTAATACAGTTATCCGGCCTACTTTTTCAACATTTTTAAAAATGTGTTGGATATCAGACACATCCAAGAAAGTATTGGTGTTTTTAGATGATAGGAACCACTAAACTAGAATTAAGATTCCTCCAAGGTCATTTGGGGAATCATACTTTACAACTTCAACTAACAAGGGAGAAAGTACAATGGCTTATGTATTACAAGTGGATTTTAAAATGAATGGACCTTTCGGTGATGAAATGGCCGAGGCATTTTCGGACTTAGCAAGAAGTATTAATGAAGAAGAAGGATTCATGTGGAAAATCTGGACAGAGAGTCCTGAAACAAATGAGGCCGGTGGAATTTATATGTTTGAAACAAAAGAAACGGCCGAAAAATATTTAGACATGCACTCAAAACGATTGGCAGGATTCGGAATACCAGAAGTAAACGCAAAAATCTTTGCTATCAATGCGAAACTTACTGAAATTACGAATGGTCCAGTAAAATAAACTTTAAAGATTTGATATCGCATGAATCAAATGAAAAAGGGAGTAGATTGCTACTCCCTTTTTCATACCGCCAAATCATCCTAATGCCACATCGAGAATCATCATTAAAACAAAACCAACCATTAAACTCATTGAAGCCAAATCCTTATTGCCTTTTTCTTGTGAGCTTGGAATGACTTCTTCAGCAACGACGAAAATCATCGCTCCCGCCGCAAAACTTAACGCATATGGTAACAATGGCTCAACAAATGATACAGCAAACGCACCCATAACAGCGGCGATCGGCTCGACCATCCCTGAAAATTGTCCGTACAAAAAGCTCCTCCTTCGTGACATTCCCTCTCCTCTTAAGGGCATGGCCACCGCTACTCCTTCAGGTAAGTTTTGGATGCCGATTCCTAAGGCAAGTGCCAACGCACCCGCTAACGAAGCTTCCGTACCCCCATTGGCAACGGCCCCGAAAGAAATTCCGACGGCCAACCCCTCTGGGATATTATGGAGGGTGATGGCAAGGACTAGCAATGTACTTCTTTTTCTCGCTTTAGGATAAAATCCCTCTGCATGGCTGAGTGGAGTATTCGGATGAAGATGAGGCAGAATCTTATCAATTCCCCATAAAAAAATCCCACCCAATATAAATCCAAATGCTGCAGGAAACCAAGCTCCAACGGCATGGTCCGCTGACATTTCGATTGCCGGTCCCAATAAGGACCAATAACTGGCTGCAATCATGACACCACCGGCAAATCCTAACATGCTGTCTAGTAAGCGCTGGTTTATTGTTTTTGTTGCAAAAACTAGCGCAGCCCCGATTGCCGTCATTCCCCACGTAAATAAAGTAGCGATAAATGCTTGTCCTACAGGACTAAATTGTTGAAAAAAATGAACCATCAAAATGGATTCCCTTTCTAAATAATAAATTTAGTTTACCATGTTTCCTTTAAGGAAAAGTACTATTCTCTATTTTCTCGCAATAATATAGGAGCTTCCTCCAGCTATTATGTTTTAACCCGTATTTTAACCAATACTTCTTCCATTTAGCCGTTTTTCCAAACTAAAAGATCCTCCCCATTTGCATCGATCAATCCTTTTTATCCTTGTTCATCATCTCTTTGTAATGATTGTAGTGAAATAGTAATTCAAAGAGGACAAACATTGGCGCATAAGTATGGAAAAAGCAAAAACTTTTTTTAAAAAGGAGGATTTTTTCGATGGGTATCTTAGCGAAAATTAGTTGTAAGGTAAAGGGTCACGTTTATGAAGAAAAAAATGAGAAACCAGATGGCTTTGGATATATTGCGACTTGGTTAAAATGCAGCCGTTGTGGTCATGAAACAGTCGTCACAAGACGTGAGGATGATGTGTAAGTGTTTAGTTTACAAGTATTACGTTTTTACGAAAACATTATTTAAGATTACATCTTTTTTTCAATCAGATTAGCAATTAGTAACTTTTGTATATCTCCATTTTTAAAACATAATTGTTTAATTACCCTTAAAAACCTCTATCTAAAATCGTTGTTACTTTTAAGGGAGAAATGGAGGGTATGAATGAAATCTTTTATAAGAAGGAAATCAATTGAAGATTTACAAAAGGAGAGCACGAATAGTGTAGGTTTTCAACGGGTTTTAGGATTATGGCAACTGACAGCCATTGGTTTAGGGGGAATCATTGGTGTAGGGATTTTTGTCCTGACAGGTGTGGCAGCCGCAGAACATGCGGGGCCTGCTGTCATTTTATCCTTTCTGATCGCGGGGCTTGCCAGTGCGGCAGCGGCATTGTGCTATGCGGAATTTGCCGGATTGATTCCGGTTGCGGGCAGTGCCTATACCTATAGCTATGCGGTGCTGGGGGAAGGAGCCGCTTGGCTGATTGGATGGGATTTATTGCTTGAATATACCCTGGTCATCGCAGTAGTGGCGATTGGATGGTCAGGTTATATGCAAGAGATGTTGCAACAAATCGGCATTCATCTTCCATTGTGGGCACAGGGGGCTCCAGGGACAGGTGATGGTCATAAAATCGACCTGATTGCGATGTTGATCAGTTTGGCCATAGCAGGGCTGCTTACCATTGGGATGAAATGGGGAGCACGATTTAACAACTTAATGGTCATCATCAAATTAAGCATCGTGGTAGTGGTCATTGCAGTTGGAAGCTTTTTCATTGATACCGCCAACTGGCACCCGTTTATGCCATTTGGGTTTCATGGCGTAATGGGCGGTGCTGCACTAGTATTCTTCGCCGTATTTGGATATGACACCTTAACTACGGCAGCGGAGGAAGCAAAAAATCCACAGCGCGACTTACCTCGGGCAGTGGTTATGTCCTTAACGATTGCTCTCTGTCTTTATATCGGCATGTCGCTCGTGATTACAGGAATGGCCCCATATGAGACATTGGGAAATGCCGCCCCGATTGCGAAGGCTTTTAATCAAGTAGGTCTGAATTGGATCACCTTAATTATCTCTGCAGCTGCCATCACGGGGATTTTATCGGTACTGTTTTCCTTTATGCTCGCCGGTTCACGCATATGGTTCGCCATGAGCCGCGACGGGCTGCTGCCCAACTGGTTTGCCAAAGTCCATTACAAATTTAAAACACCCTATCGTCCAACTCTCATTATCGGTGTGGTTACAGCCATCGTATCAGGTTTAACCCCGATTAATGAGGTCGCTGAGTTAGTGAACATCGGAACACTGTCGGCCTTTATCCTAATTTGCGCCTCTATCATGGTACTGCGTATCAAGCAGCCTAATCTAGAAAGAAGATTTAAAACACCATTTGTGCCATTTGTTCCCTTAATCGGTATTGGTTTTTCAGTTTATCTGATAATCAGTCTGCCCTCGATTACCTGGATCCGCTTTATGATTTGGATGGCGGTGGGCGTGGTTATTTATCTTTTATATGGTATTCGTAAAAGTAACCTTTCAAAAAAATAAGCTTCAATGGCATTGCTTTGCTTGGTGAGAAGATTAACAAGAGAGTTGGCAGACGCCAACTCCCTTTGTTATTTTTTTCCAAAACTACACTGCTGCCTTCACCTAATAAAGGAACAGTTGATCGTGTAACAACACCTTCCTCGGCTGATTAGACTTTTAATTTGTTTCACATTGCTCTTCTTTCATTTGATCCACATAAGTATATTTATAAGCATCCTCTAAATCACTTAAAGTCCATTCATAAAGATGCTTATTATTTCTTTTATAAACACCTAATTGAACAAGACGCTCGATTAAAAATTGTCTTCTTAGCTTAACTACTTTTCTTAGTAATATTCCCAAAAGGATAACCTCCCGTTTTCATATAGAATAATAGTATTTAAATGTCCTACAGTGCTGCAATGGATGGAAGGCAGGGCTCAGTAGTAAAAATGAATCTCCCCCTTTCTCACAAATGCCATTATAAAGCGGCATAAATTTGGAATCTGTCGATTGGGCTCGAATGAGTCAAGTCTTAAAGGAAACGTTATCTTACTTTAATAAAAGTAAGATAGATGTGTTATTTGAAAAAAGGTTTGTTATATTCACAGGGGTGCTCCATCCCTACTCTTATTTGACCGCCCATCGCAATCGTTGTCATTTATAAACGGGAACTAAAACAAAACTTTGGTGGATTACTTTGAGGAAAGCTATAACTTACTAAAAGAAACAGGCGTATTTACAATTGTAGATACGCCTGTTTCGCAGATACGTCTTTTCCTATAAGTTGGACGTTTTAATCAGCAAATCTTAGTATGGGTAGTAATGGTGGTGGTAGTATGGGTAGTAATGATAATACGGATAGTAGTGATGGTAATGCGGATAACCATAACCATAACCAAACCCTGGACCTCCAAATCCGAGACCTGGTCCAAAACCAAAACCTGAACCTGGTCCACCTAAACCAAGACCCGGCGAGAAACCAAAACCTGAGCCTGGTCCACCTAAACCAATCCTGTCATCCATTGTATATTGGGCATAATAATTTGGAATCATGTTGATCCTCCTCATTTCTTTTTACAGTAAAGTTTATGTATAGGTGGGTAAAAGTTCTTGGGTATATGCCCTATTTGATATGAATTTATAATACAATCACAAAATTAGACAGCTGCCTATTATGTTAATTTTATTCAAAACAAAAGGACTTAAATCAATGAAGTCCTTTTGCTTTTTGTATTTAACTAGAACATTAAAAGATGACGTTACATTCGTTTGCCCAAATTGCCTCCTGTTTAGATCAATATTTCCCGATTATTAAGATCCAACACTTCCAACCTCACACAACCACCAAGATGGTGTGATACTAAATCAGACAACTCTTTAAGCGCCATATGAAACTCATCGCTTCTTGTTTCATCGATTAATTCAATACAAAGGAAGGCATTTTTCGTGTTTTCTGTTAGCATCGTCCGCTGTGCTTCACGCCAATTCCAGCATCTGCAAATGGCGCCGGCATCATCTTTATAAACAATTTCCCCTTCGTACGGCGTTGCATTTTCTTCACTTCCCAATGGAATGAATCGTTCATCCCCTTTAGCCCTCGTTAGCAAAATATCTCCAACAAAAGCGTCAATATCTTCTCCGCCACAGGGTAGTCCATATCGTAATGAAATGGAATTATAAAGGTCAACAAGTGGGTTTATGGTCCCGATAGAATTGCCATTCTTCACTCTTTTTAATAAGGCTTCAATGGAACACCTTGCCCCTTTCTTGGTCTTGAATTTCTGAAAAGCTTCCCGCCAAACGGAAATGACCCCATTGCTGCTGAATTCCTCTTGGGCAATGAATTTATGTGCTTCTTTCTCTGCCTCTCGCAGCAGCTGCTCATAGTTCTCAGCGTCCCTTTTAGAATTATCAATTCCCTGACAAATAACAACGCCTATTTTTGCATGCGGGAATAAGGTCCAAAAATCATCTTTAATGATAAATTTAGTCATAAACGCTTTCTCCATTTCTATCCTTCTTGTGACAACACGATAAATTTCATCCTATACCATTCCTAGGATTATTAAACCAATTATTTAAAGACCCAAATTCATATCTCTGCTGGGTACCTTCATTCAATAGATCTCTTTTATAAAAATAAAATTCTTCATCAGTTCCTTTTCACCGATTGATATCCGGTTCGCTAAATCATCGGTTCTCAAAACAAACTCTTTAACCCCAATAAATTCAGATTCACTTACTAAGAAAAATGGAGTCCCTTTTTTATATCCATTAAACTGACGTTTAAGTTTATAAACCTTCATTGCATACCCTCTTGTGAATATATTAGTTATATGTAAACTGTACCACAAAATGCCAGGTACCACTTCAATCATATGAAGGTGCCTGGCATTTTTCTTGTTCGCTTTTAAAACTCCCGGTTTTTAAAGAAGGTCATCGAGATGAAATATGAGATGGCTAATATCATGAGCAGCGGGATCAGCATGATGATCATCCATTGAGGCCCACTATTCATTAATTCCTGCATACTCTGCCCTAAGGTATAATGATCGTTTTTCATCAAATTGCCAATCGTAAAGGTGCCCCCAAAAACGGCAACAAAGAGAAGAATTATGTTGATTATTTTCGATTTTAAGTAGCCATATTTAAAAATCAACGGAAAGCTTATAGAGAACAAAACGGTAATCGCTGCTAGGCTGCCCATTAAGGTTGATGAGTTAAAAGGAACATGAAATGGCACGTTAAACAGGCTGGTCAATAAATCAACGACGTAGAATCCAAGTATCACATAGGCAGCAAAGACATAGATGGAAATATATTTGGATAATACGATGGTCCTTTTGTTGATTGGTAGACTAATGAGAATAATCTCACTGTTTACTTTTTCCTCCAATGCACTTGCACCTAAAACTAACTGGTAGGTGACGGTAATAATCCCCACGATCAGCCCGACCGTCCCCATGTTTGAAAGAGTGAATGAAAAAAAGATAATTAAAACAAGGGACAACAGCAAGGAATTCTTTTGCACCAATACATCCTTTTTAATAAGTTGATACACGGTTAACACCCCTTGTTGAAAATACTAAAATATCTTCTAATGTCGGTTTTTCAATCAACACGGAATCGCCGAATCGTCTCCTAACATCCTTTTTACTAGTTGATAAGGCTTCAAAACCATACGCATTTTCTCTAAGTCCGATGAATGTTTCACGATTGGCTGCATGGAGCTTTTCTTTATCGCCTTTTACAATGCAATACTCTTCGAGCAGTTCATCCTTTGGTTTACTTAACATGATTTCGCCATTGTGGATTAAGGTGATAAAGTCAGCAATTTTATCCAAGTCCGAGGTAATATGCGTTGAAAAGAATATCGATTTATTTTCATCCTCTAACAAGGACTGAAGAACCTCTAATAGTTCTGACCTAACGAGCGGATCCAATCCTGAAGTTGGCTCATCCATAATTAAGAACTCAGCATGGTGCGAAAGGGCGATAGCTAAGGAAAACTTCATTTTCATTCCTTTCGATAACTGCTTAATCTGCTTCTTAACTGGGAGATCGAACGCCGCTACATATTTTTTAAATACCGCCTCGTCCCATCTGCTGTAGAATGGACTGATGATGCTTTTTAATTGTTGAATCGTCAGGTCCTCGTAAAAATGATTTTCATCATAAACAAAGCCGATTCGATCCTTAATCGTCAATTCATCTTTTTCATTATCTAATCCAAACAGGGTAATGTTGCCGCTATCCTTTTTAATTAAATTCATAATCAGTTTGATCGTCGTGCTTTTACCGGCTCCATTTGGGCCGATAAAACCCATGATATACCCTCTTTCCAAGGTAAGATTTATATTTTTTAATGAAAAATCTTTGTAGCTTTTTGATACATTGCTCATTTCTAATATGTTCGTCAACCTATTCACCCCTCATATAGTAACTGCAGCATTTCTTGAAGTTCCTCTAAGGATAACCCCACGAGTTTTGCTGTATGGATGGCTTCAGTCATTTTTTCCTCAATACTTTTCACTTTGGTTTCGCGGAGCATTTCTTTGTTGATAGCGGCCACAAACGACCCTTTTCCGGCAACTGTTACGATGAATCCATCTTTTTCCAACTCATCATAGGCTCTTTTTGTTGTAATGACGCTGATTTTCAGCTCTTTTGCCAGATTTCGAATCGAAGGAAGCGGTTGAGATTCGGGCAATTCCCCCGATACGATCTGTTCCTTGATTTGATTCATAATTTGCAGATAAATTGGTTCATCCGATGAATTTGAAATGAAGATATTCACGGCATTGCATCACCCTATCGTTATTAGTGTATATATACAATATATACAGATATAACAGTTGTGTCAACATCAGATTTTACGTTCAGCAATTAAAGGCAGAAATAAAGAAATAAAAAAACCGAACATGCATTAACATGTCCGGTCCAGATTGGCTGGGTCCCTTGGCCTCCAGTACTCTGTCTATTTTCAACTAAGAAATCTATGCCATCTTTGATTGATTTTCGCTCTCCATCATTACTTCCGTCACTTTGATGTTGGAAGGCAGCAATGGATGGTTTCGAATCACATCCGCATTCGTTTGCGTACTATTGGCTGAGGTTTCGCCGCTTCCCAGCCATTCTCTGATACTGCCATTAAAGTATTCTGGCTTGCAATTTTTAAATAGATAATCCAATGTTTTAATTTTCGTTTGTAATTCTCGATTATCATCTATTTTTTTAAGTGTCTCTTTAGCATTCTTTTTATTAACTTTTGGAACCGCAACAAAAATTTCTTTCACCTTTTCCCGATAAACAGCAAGGATGATGTCCCGCATGAGATCACCGAAGGGTTCAATCTTTGATCCATAAGATTGCATGACTATGATATTTTCCCGTGTATAGCTGGTGATTTGTTTCATCATTCTTTCCGGATTTTGTTCCATTCCCATCACAAACAGAACTTTTTTCTTTTCGTCGGTCTTCATTACGTTCACCCCATATTCAATTGAATCTGTGCAAAACCTCATCAATTTGATAGTTTTTTCTCCAAATCTCCTGTAAGTTTAAAGACCATAACCCTTTCGCCAGTTTGGGTACTGATGTCGGTATAAAAACTTGTTACTTCTTGACCGGTTATTGAAAAAATAATTTGCTTTATATCTGCTTCGCCTGACTCAACAAGACTGTTTCGAGTCATTTTTATCGATAATAAACCCTCTTTGTCCTTACATAAGGCATATTCAGCAGGGGTTAATATTCCATTCAATGTAACAATCACCATATCGCGTAAAATATCTGTCTTGACAGCAATGGAACCACGGCCAAGATAACTTTTCTCCCATTGCGTTAAGGCTTTACTAATTTCGGCTTCAATCGATCCTTTTGACTTCTCCATATGATTTCTACCCTTCTCTACTATATATAAGGCTATATTATTTAAATCCAAAGTTCCTACTTTTCATTTAAACCGAGTCGTACTATGACCAGTTTTTCCAGGTTCCTTCCGGATCAATCGATGCAAGCCGAAGCCAACCGTTTTGTACTTTTTGCCGAAAGGCCCGATCGTGATTCAATAATCTTTCGACATATTCCGTTGGTGCCTGGATAACCACCAGCAGCCTTAATGGTGCATGATAGGCTTGTTGGTCCGATTGCATGACCGACTGCCATGGCAGCCCAGATAATAAATCACTGGCATTTCCCTGCATCACCCCAATTCCCGAGGTTACCGTTTGGGTCGCTTTATTTCCGCTGCCATAATAATGAGGCGCCACGGTGGATGCATAATATTGCAGGTTGATCCATTGACAAACCGTTCCCGGGCCGGCAATGATACCGGCAAGCAGCGAACCGTTTTTATCCTTTTTCCAGTTGTAGTTATGAAGAAAAACTCTTCCCTCCAGATTGCACTCCTTGGTCAAGCTTCGTTCTCCGATGACAAATGCCGCATTACGGGCCAGTCCCCATTCCGGACGCATCTCACTCCAGTCCTCTGAAAACCGTTGTGCTTCCGATTTTGGATGTTTGAAGGTATTTTTGAGATTCGGCAATTTCGAGATTCGCTCGGCGTTAGCCTCCTCACTCACCTTCGGCAGCTCGGCTTGGATTTGTTTATAGGCTTCTTTAGCATCACCCGAAAGATGTGGCAGATAAACCCATTTTAGTTCATCCAGTGATGTGATATGTTCTGCCGCCGCAAAAACGGTATCTTTCGGAATCGAGATCCCTCTTTCCTGGAGGGCCTGGCGTACATGGGGAAGATTACACAATTCCGCCAGCACCCGCGCATTAAAAGCGCTCGAAGCCCCGCCGCATGCTCCGCAATCAAGCGAAGTGGCATATGGATTATTCACGCTGCGGCTCCCATGTCCGCATATCACTACGAATGGAGCGAAATGATCGGTGAGCCCCATCATTTTCAAAGCCTGCTCCGCATATTGCACTTTTTCTCCCTTTGAAAATCCGACCGGTAACTCCGTATTTGTGTGATCCATTCGGTCAAGCGTTAGTTTCACATCAGGTTTTCTGAGCCATGTATCAAGTAGTTTCCTAAAACTGCTGCCGGTACTCCTTGGTAAAAAAGTTCGTGCCAATGTCTGAATACTGAGCCAGGGTCCGCTGACCTCTGGCAGCAATAAGCTGGCAAGCAGGTTGTGTTTCATCTGTTTGAATGTACCAGTAAGTAATTGGACTGCCTCTGTACGCTCATGGAATCGTTGGTACTCCAATTGGTGCAAATATTCTTTTACCTTAAATTGCGGTTTTGACATGATTGGCAAGGATGGATGGCTATGATGGTGATCCAGTTTGCAGGTTTCAATCGGCAAATTGAAAAATCCGGCTGTCCCAAAGGTTTCAAAACCATCTATCTGTTCCAGTTTACGGCGAAAAGGCTCTGACCGCACATCGATACAAAAAACGAATTGTGCCCTTAATGGTTTTGTTTGATAAGAGGTCAACAGTTGCATCGAGATTATTTTATCTTTTAGCTGGTTTTCATACGTTTTTTCCCATGCTTCCAACCAAAGTCTATTTCGGGTAATTTTATCGAACTGCCAAGCAAGGTTCAAACGTGCCCTTTGTTCTGCAGCGGGTAATGGGTACCACTGATTGATGGATAAGTTCCCCCAATGGAGCCAGGCAGAAATGAGCGTTTCCAGTTGCATTGCTCCTTCCGTACCGTGTGTGGGCAAAGGAAGATAAGGCTTCAATAATACAAGCTCCATTGAAATTCGTACAGCTAAATAGTCAGTAAGCAAGGAACGTTCATTTATATTTTGCTGCGAACGCCATAGCATCATTCCCGCCCATCCTGGCAGGGCTAGCAAATGGGCTTCAAAATATTCTTGCGTCTCTGAAAAAGAAATGCCTAATTGGGATAATGCCTCTGTTAAGGCGCTGTCTGCTTCTTTTGGCAGATCCCTTATCTCGTTTCGTGCCTGTTTCGTTAAGGCAGAGTCAAAAGATGCCATTTGCCGCCAAGCAGAATAAAAACCTGCCTCGCGGTTTGGCATTGGCCAGACTGCCTGGGATTCATCCAGGTACAATTTACACCACTTAATCATATGGCGATTCAGTTCCCTTAACGCCCACTCGCCGTCTATCTGTCCGAACCGCTGACTGAGAGTTTTGACGGACGGTCTTGCTTTCAGATGAAACTTGAACCCTTTCAGTTTCTTTGCCAATCGTTTCACTTCAGGAAGTGCCGTCAAATCTTGAGCCGGCAGTTCCTGTCTAAGCGCCGCGCGGCAAAATGGCTCCACTACTGTATGAGGGAGATCGAAAGAATGCGTCTTAAGCCATTGCTGCAGCCCTTCTTCTAAAAAGTTTACATCAATTTCCCCTTGATTCCGTGCCGATTGTAAGACAGAATCATCGGGAAATAGCTCAATATCAGATATACTTTTGAACCGGCGCGCTGTCTGTTCAAAGGATTGCCGTTCCAAACCGGCCCAGGGGCTGCGTGCCGCAAACCTGCTAATCGGGCCGAGCGGTACAATGACTTCGCTAGCAGCTTTTACCACATCCTGAATCGAAAGCTCTTCAACTCGTTTTTCCCAATTTAATGTCTTAGCCAATGACGTTGTCATCTAAAATACCCCCTGTCAGAAAAGGATTTTGCCAAATAGGTTGGATGGCTTTCCACTACATCTTTGTGCGGCTCTCCCAAATGCACCAGCCAAAGATAAACGATGGTAAATGCCTTTGAGGAGCGATTGTTTGCTAACCATAAACCAAAAGCGCTGCCTCCCAGCAAAATAAACAATACCAAGATGGTGGCAGGTGCGGGAGGTTGCATCCCGGTCATGATTGTTTCAAGCAGCAGCTTCTCTAAGGCCATGTGGATGAATTTGAACATCAATACCGCTGCGGCAAGGGTGATAAATCCTGCCAACCGGCCAATCCGGCCGTTTCCAAAAGCAACCAGGCCGGACCAACCTAATATCACGGACCAGCCTAAAATGAGGGCGCTGATGATTTGATAACCCCCACCGCCAGAAGTCAGCCAATACCAAATACCCGTCATGAAACCTAAAATCCCCCCAGTGATTACCCACAAATAGGGAAATGGACGATGATTGAAGGAATGAGTCCTGCTGTGCTGGATAGCGGTTCCAGCCTGTAGAAATAGGCTCGCTTTAAACAGGCCGTGTAAAATCGCATGAATAATGGCAGCCAAATAAGCGCCTAATGCACACTGGATCAGCATGAATCCCATTTGAGCGATAGTGGAGCCGACCAGCTGCCGTTTATAGTCGACATGGACAAGCATCATTCCGGTCCCCATCAGTACGGAAAAACCAGACAAAACGAGTAAAATCAGCTGTGCTGAATCACCGTTAAAAAGGGGAGCAAATCGAGTAAACATAAGACCAGCGGCATTGACAATACCGGCATGCATGACAGCAGAAACCGGCGTTGGAGCCACGACCGTGTCGAGCAGCCAGCGTTGGAAAGGAAATTGTGCTGCGGGAATCATCATCGCCACTATTAACAGGAGGTTGATGCAGGTTCCTTCCCATGATGCAAGTTGTGCAAGATTATTTTTTTCAAGTACAAGCGATAGCTGCCATTGTCCTGTCGATTGTGTAATCCAAATGACAGCCAGAAGCAGGATCATCCAACTGAGTAAAAATAGCCGACCAGCAAAGGCGGCAGCCTTTCTGGCCACATGCCACTGTTTATTTAACCGGATCAGCAACGTCAGTCCCAAAAGGGTGACTCCCCAGCAGACCAACAGCAGGCGAAGGTCATCGCTGAGCCAGGCAAGGGTATCAGCAAATGTAGTGAGTGTGAGTAAAGTAAAATAGTTTCGGTAAAAACGATCGCCAAATAAGTACCGAACCGAAAAGCGCTGCACAATCAAACCAAGGGTTAGGACAAAAAAGGCCAGAAGCCAAGAAAGAGAGTCAAAACGCCAAGGTCCATACAACACCGATCCTTTGTTAGAGAGAAGCCCCCACAAGGCGACGATTGGAGTTAACGATACGATACCGATGTGATAACCAACATAGTGTAAGGGAACCTTTTCCCATAGTAGGAAAATGGCGCTTACCATGGATAAGGTAAGAATGATGAAAAATACAGCTGGTAATGTGATCAACTCAAGATAATGGGACATTCTATCTCTCTCCCCCATAGATTTTTAGAATAGGATTCTGTTTACTTTATAGTTTTTTTAAACAAAAAAACCGGCAAACTCTCAAGTTAATGGCCATGTCAATACCATTAAACATTGTAGATTGCCGGTTTACCTTTAACTGCCTATCAGGCTTTTAAATAGTCTACCTTTATAGTATGTAATTCCAGAAATAAACGGATGCTTATATGATTTTTCTAAAGAATCCCTTTTTCATAAAGCCAATAGGTTCTGATTAACGTTATGCTAAAGGGTTTTATTTTTGAAAAAATCATCAAGTATTATTTGCATTAAAAATATTACTATTGAATAAACTTTCTGTCAAGTTCCTTTTATCGGATGTTGTTTCCACATCAAACGAAAAAGAGGACATTCATGCCCTCTTTTTCTTGATTAGTATTCTATCTTTTACAAAGTATTATCAGTTTGACGGATGTGGATTCTTGATGCGCGGCCCAGCTGGCATAATGTCTGTATCATAAAAAGTTGGGTCCACCTGATATACTTCGCCAGTGACGAACGCCTTTAACGTCTCGTATAACCCATCATAAACCATTTTCACAAACATCCCATTAGCCTTTTGTCCAGTATCGTATATGGATCCACCGCGGAGTTCATAAAGCATAATGGCAGCCCCGTTTAATGTAAATGCGCCAAGCGCTGTTCCTGGGAGATTGACAGCACCATATTTTGTAATGTTAGTTGTAGGGGAATTTCCTTTTTGAGTAAGTTTCTGATAAACAAGACTATTTACTTGCTTAGATAATTTTTCAACCTCAGGATCTAATGGATAATACTTACCATCTAAATCCGTATATCCTTTTCCACTCATAACTTCTGCCAGTATCTGCAAGGAGTTCATCCCATTATCTTCAGTGCTTTGAGCGTAGGTAGGATATTGATGATGAAGATCAATGAAAAGCTTTGGCTTTAGCGCCTTAAACAGAGAAACTGATGCATGAGTTTCAGGTGCCACCATAAACCCAGCCTGAGAACTCGCTCCCCGGTAGGTTGGAGTAGGTTTGTGCTTTGTCTCTGGATTAAGTTTAAAATTGAGGTTTGGGTGATAGTCACGATTAAGATCGAAACCGTTAATACCGAATCTTTGACCATAATAATGTGGTGCTAAGGTATTGGCTGGGAGGCTCCAGGCCTCAGGTGTCCAATTTTGTGCATTGAGGCGTTGCGGCCATCGTTCCCCATCCACTTCAAACATTACGCCGTCAGGATTTAACATGGGAACAATCCAAATCGTTAATTTATCCAGCATTTCTGATACTTCTTTATTTCCGCTGGTCGCCAAAGTCTTAATCAAATCAATAGTCGAAATAATATGTGCTTCCTCGTCTCCGTGGATAGCTGACTGAATCATAATACCCTTTTTACTATCACTCGGTTCCCCGAATTTAGCTACATAGATGGGTCTATCTTTATTCGAATAACCAGCAACCTCCAGTTTCATCCGTCCTTTTGAACGAGACTCGATATTTTTAAGTTCTTTTCCAAGCTCTTCAATCGTCGTAAACGCTTCCAATTTTACTTTTTGATTTGGTTGTACCCATGGACCATTCGGTGTTGTTTGAGGCTCAGCTGAAGCAATAGTAGTAAATAATACGAGGCACATACATACCGTCAATAAGATAGATAACTTTTTCAAATTTCGCTTCCTCCTTTTTTTCTAAAATGTATTTTTGGCCAAATCAATATGCCGCTTCGATTCTTTCCCCCTTCTACTATGTAAATTTATGGACAGCTGACCTTTAAGGTCTTAAACATTATATCATAGTTATTTTAGAAAATTCAGAATAGGTAAATATTTACTTTGATATTATTTCGACAATAGTAACATTCCTTCGACATACTAGGTCAACTAAAACTTTACAATTTTCAACCATTGATTGAAAATAATATATAGGGAAAAATCTCCAATGTTTTAAAGGAGTTGAAACATTTGGTTACACTCAAGCAAATGGAGTACTTTGTTGCGGCTGTTTTATCCGGCAGTCTTACAACCGCTTCTAAAAAACTATTTATCTCGCAACCCGCTCTTACGAAACAACTTCAACAACTAGAAGAGGAACTCGGTTGCCGGTTATTTTATCGAAAGACAACAGGCCTTGAAATCACCGAGGCAGGACAATACTTCTTCGAAAATGCTAATAAAATTGTAAACGATGTTGAAAATCTGACTGAGGATATGAAGACGTTTAATCACAAAAACATTTTACGTATAGGCGCTTTACCCAGTATTGGCAGCTACTTGCTACCTGCCCTTATTTCTAAAATAGGCCCAAACTATAAAATGGAACTCACGATTAAAGATACAACCTCTCAACTCGTATCATTAATAGAAAGTGATAGAATTGAACTTGCGTTTGTTCAAGATGCTTCTATGTACGATGAAATTATTGTTAAACATTTATTTAATGAACCCTATGATGCGATATTATCCCAAAATTCCAACCTATTAAACGTAGAAACGGTTCGTTTAGAGCAACTTGTAAAAGAACCATTCATTATGCATAAAGCTCCTTGTGATATCAGAGCTTTTGTAGATAGGTATTGTGAAAAGATAGGTTTATCGATCAAACCAATAATAGAATTAGAATTTAATGATTCCATCGTTACTTTTGTAACAAAGGGGATTGGTTCCTCTTTTATCCCACGTATGGTATCGACGCAGCTAAAACACTCTACTCCTTCTGCTATTATTAAATCCATTGAGGATCAATACTTCCAAAGAAGCATCGATTTACTTTATAAGGATGCCTACAAAAAGAAAGCAAATGAGGTTTTAACACATTTGGAGGGAGCTTTATAAAACCGGTAAAGAGGTTACTCTATACCGGTTTTTTCATTTCCTATACTTTGAATATGAATTATAACTTTTTCTTATAAACGTGTAATTTTTATGTATTACCATCCTTTGCCAACAAGCTGTATTCTTTAACTAATAAATATGCTTCGACAGGATGTGTAGGGATGACTAAAAATTATTTTTTATTGGTAAAAGAGAAAAACTTTTTGTATTTTTTTATAGCTACCCTAATCGGTGTTCTAGGTGAGGGAATGTTTGGACTTACCTCCATCGTATTAATTTTGAGTAAAACCGGTTCCGCTTTTGAAGTTGGGAAGATGTTCGTGCTCACCCTGTTCCCATCGGTGATTTTAGCGCCCTTTGCCGGTGTGTTGATTGACCGATACGACAAGCGAAAGATAGCAGTGCTTTGCAACTTGGTGCGTCTTATCGCCATTCTCATCATTCCCGTTAGTTTCTACGCTGGGGTTTTTACTATTTCCATTTTTTCTATATCGATTTTCTTTAGCTATATTGCCTGGTATATTCTAGAACCTACGAAAGAAAGCATTTTAAAATCCATCCTGGATAAGGATCATTACCAACAAGGGATTGCCTTAGTTCAAGGCGCTTGGCAGGTTGGCCTCTTGGCTTCGGCAGTCATTGCAGGAATAGTAATCGATTGGATTGGAGTGGAATTTTCCATTCTTATATCGGGGATGACCTATTTGCCAGCTGCCATCTTTTTTCTGCTCATCAAACGGCCGCAAATTCCCCTCACGGTGGAACAGGAAAGCCATCCATTTTCCCTTAAGAAATACACCAATGTTTTCTGGGAAGGATGGACCTATTTCCTTCAAAATAAAAAGGCAAAATTTTTTATATTAACGACAAGCGTCACTTTGCCTTATTTTTACGGAATTAATGTACTCATTGCCCCTTTTAATCATCATGTCCTAAATGGGACTGGAACTACATTAGGTCTCATCGACAGTGGAGCTGGGATCGGAAGCTTACTATCGGCAATGATATGTACTTTTCTAGCAGCAAAAATGAACTCGCAAAAATATCTATTTGCTTCCATTATTTTATTAGGGGTTTCAACAGTTTTATTCAGCTTAACCAATTCAGTGTTAGTTGCTTTTTTTACGTATATCATAATTGGTTTTTTTATAGGAAATGTGAAGGTGTTATCGAGAACCCTTGTTTTCGATTTTGTAGAGGAGAAATTTATCGGCAGGGTGATGACGACTGTTTCACTGCTCAGCTTGGCACAAGCTATCATCATGTCTTTGTTAGTATCTTATTTGGCAGACAAAAGTATATTATTCTCCTATATAACCATTTCATTTCTATTAATTTTCCCGCTTCTGTATACGATTATGGGAATAAAAGCTGCGAAAGAAGCAGCGCGGTATGATCAAAGTTCAAGGAAGGAACATTTCTTTAGGGGGAAAACAATTTAACGTGTTTTATTATATTGGTATTTTATGAAGAATTTGGATATCCAAATAGTTCATATGACGATCCGTTTAGCGATAATCCGTTTGTTCTTAATTTAACAAATGCAATAAAAAATGGCCATCAATTCGTATATGAATTTGATGGCCGTTTTTTTTATTAAGAAATTTCTATTAAAATAAAATCTTATTTTAGAAGACACCATTTTCATTAGGGGAATCCTCGGGTATGGGCTGACCTATATCCCACAATTCGACGATGAGGTTATGATGAAAACGGAAGATATGGACCACAGCCGCCCCAAGGTCCTCTTGATTTTGCTTTATATGGGAGTGAACGACAACCATTTCACCATCAGCAATCACATGTTTTACCTCAAAGACTTTGTGAGGATTCATCGTGTGGTTCTCTTCCATTGCGAGCATAAGAGAGTCAGCATCTCCACGGAAAAAGGGATTATGATGGCGGAAATCCGGTGCAAGGTACTTTTGGAAGGCTTCGCGAATCTCCCCCGAGACAACCAGTTGCAAAAAGGATACAGCCTTTTCTTTTAGAGAATCTTTCATTACACATCATCCTTTCTTTAATGAAATAATATATCTTCATCGTATCTAATGCCAACTTTTTGTTTATAGGAAATTTGTATAAGAATAGGGAATGGAGAAATCCATTCCCTTATTACACGCATATCAAGCCAATTAGTTTTTACAGTAATTTTCCTCCAGAAAAGAAATCATCTTTCTAAATTCATCTGGATGAATAAATTCATCACCTGTCCAATTCCTTTTAATCCATTCAATTAATTCGGTTGGGTTATTAAAAAATTCACCGCTAGAATCTGATTTCCTAAGCATATACCTGCCATTGTCTTCATCAATTGTGACTTCACAAGGCAATGCACTATCATAACAGTTTAAATAAAACTCCATGCCATTACACCTCCTTAACAAATTGTTCCCTCAATGACGAATCATCCGTTCAGCCAAAGTATTTCCATTTGGCGGTATTCCTATTGACTCAGCTCTATTATCTAATCGTCTTATTTCTGATTGGACATACCTGGCTCCCATCCATCGTAAAGGTTCTGGAACCCATTTAGTGGAGGAATGTTGCACCATTGGTAGTTCGGTAAGACTTGATTTTTTTTCATAAATTAAATCACTGAGAATTCGACCTGCCAGGTTAGCGGTCGATACACCTTGTCCGAAATAACCAAAAGCTTTGGCAACCCGGGTTTGCTTATTAAATTGAAAGTTTGGTGTCCAATCACTTGTAACCCCTATGGGACCACCCCATGCATGGGTAAACTTAACCTCTTTTAATAACGGGAACCATTCTTTAAACCTTAGCTGTAACCAGTCGAGAACAGGTTCATATGTGTCAAAGGAATCACTTATTTTTGATGCAAAACGATAGGGACTTCCGTTCCCAAGCCCAAACAGGATTCGGCCGTCAGCAGTTTGCTGGAGATAATCCTGACTCAAGGTATTGGATCCGACTGCTTCCCGGTTTTCCCACCCTATGGCAGACCATTGATCTGTGGACAAAGGCTCGGTTAAGATCATGGATGAATACATGGGAATGATACGACGCCGGAATTTGGCCATTTTACTCAGGTATGCTTCGCCGGCTATGACCACCGCCACATTTGCCGTTACACTGCCGCCATTTGCGACCAATTTGGGAGGTGTGGTGGCTGTTCCTTCCACAAAGTCGATTACTTCCGTCTGCTCATATATGCTAACTCCCCGTTGCTCAAGAATTCTAGCCAGGTTCCTAACCAATTTTCCAGGGTGAAGTACAGCTGAAACCTTGGTCAATATACCACCCTTCAGACTATTTGCCATCATTCGTTCCTTTGTCTGACTCTCGTTTAATAATTGGTAGTAGTCTTCTAAACCGAGCTTCCTGAAGGTGGACATCTCGGTCTCCAAATGAGACAACATATTTTCTCTTAATGCCACCTTTAAAAACCCAGCCTTATTCCAATCTGCATCTATCTTCTCGTGGTTAATAACCCGTTCAACCTCATTTACTGCATCATACATCGCCAATTGTAATTCTTTGGCAGTTTCCAACCCAAACCGCTCAATCGCGATTTCAGGGGTAATCGAAAATTTAGGAGAACACCAGCCTGCATTTCTTCCGGAGGCTCCAAAACCAACAATATGTTTATCCATGATTACGATTTTTAAAGATGGATTCTGCTGTAATAAATAATAGGCAGTCCAAAGACCTGTATAGCCAGCCCCTAAAATCGCGACATCTACATGTAGTTCTTCTGTTAACTGCGACCTGGGACTTAAATCATCCATACTACTTTCAAGCCAATAACTTCTCGAAGCATAGTAGTTGAGTAAATTTGTCTGTCCTTCTGTCAATCTTGAGCACCTCCTGAAACCTTTCCAAGCACCCAGTCAGATTGCAAGCCTAGTTTTTTATCAAAACTAGGCCCGCAACCATCAATTATTTAGGAGAACTTTTTAGGTTAGCTTTATATCCTCCAATTTTTCAGTAGAAATAGCTTGCTTGCTGTCTGGAGCTACCAAACTGACAACCACCCCTGCAATCAGAGCAAGAACTAAGGTTGCTCCACGAGATGTAACGATGCCCTCAAGTGGTGTATTAATCCAGATGATAGTACTAATACAACCAGTAAGTAATGCGGCAAGAACCCCAGCTCCGGACATTCGTTTCCAGAAGAAGGTGAGAAGAATGGCGGCAGCAAAGCTATTCCCTACACCAGCCCATGCCCAGCCAATGACCACATAAATCAGAGATTTAGACATCAGTCCGATGACCAGGCCAAAGACTCCAACAAGCGAAACGATAATACGGGAGATCATGACTAATTGTTTCTCCGTAAATTTCATCTTCATGATCTTGACTAAAACATCTTCACTAATGGAACTCGCAACAACTAATAATTGAGAAGAGGCTGTTGACATGATGGCCGCGAGGATACCAGCCAGTAGAATGCCGACTAACCATCCTGGTAGTAGTTCAGTTAGCATAAACGGCAGGATCATTTCAACATTATCAATGCCATCTTTCCCGTATAAGGTTAAACCAGTTAAACCAATCATGAAGGCACCGCCGTAGGCAATGACTCCCCAAAAGATCGCTGCATTTCTGCCAATTCTAGCGTCCTTTTCACTTTTTAACGCCATAAATCTGGCACTAATATGCGGCTGTCCTCCCAAATACCCCAACGCCCAGGAGAGATTTGCGTAGATGAGCATCCCCGCAGCAAATCCAGTAACGCCGCCTGTCCAAGAATCAGCTCCATTTCCAGCCTGTACAAGAGCATCGGTGATCGATAAATCCATCGAAGATATTTTGATCAAAGCAACAATTGGAAGAACACCAAGTGTCAAGATCATTAAAATGGCTTGAATGGCATCTGTCCAAACTACTGATAAGAATCCCCCAAGACAGGAATAAACGATAACAACCACTGCTACAATTATGATGCCAACTAAAGGCTTAATACCCATCGTTTGTTCTAATGTTTGACCAGTTCCTCCGAATTGAGTCCCTACATATAGCGTAAAGAAAGGAACGATGATGATAGCCCCAATCCCTCTGATCCAGTTTGCATGGTTAGGAAATCTCGCTGATAGATAATCCGGAAGAGTTAGGGCGTTGTACTTGATTCGTTCTTCCATGAATTTTTTAGCCAGAAATAACCAGGAAACGATTATGCCTAGTAACATTCCCACGAACAGCCAAATACTGGAGAGACCGGTTGAAAAAGCAAATCCGGTAGCCCCGAGTAAGAGCCAGGCTGAAGCTTCCGTTGATCGTTCGGAAAATGCCAAGGCCCAGCCCGGAATTTTATTGCCGCCAAGGTGATAATCGTCATACCCCAACTTTTTACGGCTAAAATAAACCCCGATTCCAATCATGGCCACAAAATAAATGATAAGTTCAATAAGTACAACCATATCCATACATATCCACTTCCCTCTCCAATTTTATACAGGCAAATACCTTTTATAGGATTCATAATACTGCGAATACTCACGACAATTCTTTATCAATGTAAATATTGATTTTAGAAAGTTACTTCGGTCAAGTTGTCAAAAGCAAGGAATGGATTTTGGAAAATCAAGTTGGTAGTTTTGCATTTTTAATTGGCTGTAGAATTTGAAGTTCCATTAAAGAAATGAGTTATATCTTAGAAGTTTTAACTATAATGGGGCATTTTTAAAGATGAAGCATCTAGTCCTTAAACAAGAGTTTAGATGCTTCATCCCGATTAACTAATGTTTCTTCCAATTAGCTGGATATAAAGAAAATAGGAAGGTACCGTGAGAAAGGGCTTCATATATGATTGGAGTCCCTTTCTCAATAAAAAAGGAATCCCCTTCTTTTCCAACCATTCTTTCACCATTTGATTCGATGATGATTTCACCTTCTGTTACATACAGGATCTCATCATATCGAACCGTCCAAGGAAATTTGCAGTTTTCCATTTTGACGATTCCTCCGCCAAGAGTAGCGGATAGTTCGTCTGTAACAAAACGGGCTATTTTTGCCTCGCCAGGTCCAATTGTTCCATCTAACGGTTCAAAGAGATATCCGGTCTCTTCTAATAATTTTACACCCATGAAGCTCCTCCTTCATTACCATCCGCCATAGGCGACCCAGCCGCCATCCACATTATAAATGGAGCCTGTTACATAACTTGATTCATCGGATGCCAGAAATAAGACAACATCCGCCACCTCTTTTGTCGTACCGAAACGTTTTAATGGCGTTCTCCTAATGACATCTCCGTCATCATATCCGCCTGCTTCCTGATCCGTTTCATCTAGAGGTGTTTTAATATAACCCGGAGCAACCCCATTCACGCGAATATTCTGCTCCGCCCATTCCACTGCCAACACTTTTGTCAACCCGTTCAGAGCGAATTTGGTTGAACTGTAGGCAGCCCGCATCGGAACACAGACCTGGCCGTAAACGGAAGTAATATTGATAATCGAACCTCCACCATTTTGCATATACTTGGCAGCTTCCTGCGCACCAAAAAAGGTACCGGTAAGATTCGTGTCCAAAACAGTCCGCCAGTCTTCTTCACTTAATTCAATAGAGGGTCCAATCCGATTAACGCCGGCATTGTTGACCAAAACATCGATCTTACCAAACGCTTCAACGGTTTTCTTCATCAATTCCACGACAGACTGCTTATTGGACATATCTGCCCCGATAGCGATGACATCATACCCTTTTTCCTTTAAGGGTGCCGCCACCTTGTCTGCCCGTTCTTGACTTCTGGAGTTTACAACAACCTTTGCGCCCTCCTCGGCAAAGCGTTGAGCAATTGCCTCACCAATTCCCATGCTGGAACCTGTTACAATACACACCTTATCTTTTAAACGCAATTTTAATCACTCCTAATCTATCAATTTATGAATTAAAAATGGACACCTGTTTACGTAACTGTTTTGCCTTACCCACACTCTCAATTCTTCGCTCTGCCAATAAGTCAGCCGCTTTGTAGGTTGGAATATTTTCAGTTTTTGAGATATGGATTAAATTTGTCATCGTTTCATAGATGCGTTTGACTGAATTGATTCCTCTTTGCTCATTAAAACCGCCGGGCTTAATGCGATCCGTATCGAAAATAGTCCCTCCAGCATTTGCAATATAATCAGGGGCATAAAGGATCCCTAACTCCTGTAGGAAATCACCATGTTTTTCTTCGGTAAGCTGGTTATTGGCAGAACCTGCGATAATCGAACATTTAAATTCTTCTATTGTCCGGTCATTGACAACCTTCCCAAGTGCACATGGAGAAAAAATATCAACATCCAGAGCATGTATTCGATCAGGTGTTTCAATATTTGCGCCGAATTCTTCGGCTACTTCTTTGACCCTTTTTTCATCAATATCAGCAATGGTAAGGATGGCCCCATCTTTAGCCAAGTACTTGACGAGATTGTAGCCTACACTCCCGACTCCCTGAACAGCAACCCTTACACCTTCAAGACTGTCAGTGCCTAACTTCTCCTTCGCACATGCCCTGATAGCTTGGTAGACACCTAGTGCTGTACTTGGTGAAATTTCCCCCGCTCCGCCAAACTCTCTCGGAAGTGTGACAACATAAGGCGTTTCCAGCCGGATGGTTTCCATATCGCGCAAAGTAGTTCCCACATCTTGGCCAGTGATATAGAGTCCATTTAACCGATTAATAAACCGCCCAAAGGCTCTAAACAAGGCTTCGCTTTTTTGCTTCTTAGGATCGCCGATAATAACTGCTTTTCCTCCGCCAAGGTCAACCCCGGCCGCAGCATATTTATAGGTCATTCCTCTTCCAAGGCGAAGGGCATCCTCAATGGCATCCCATTCATTTTGATAGGTCCACATCCTTAAACCACCTGTCGCTGGCCCCAAAGTGGTGTCGTGGATGCAAACGACACCCTTCAAACCCGTTTCATTATCATTAAAAAAGAAGAGATTTTCATAATTGTACTTCTCTAAGTATTCATAGATTTTGCCTTCCATTATCTTCACTCCCGTTTATAGCTTATAAGTATTTTAGATTTAAATAATATTTGATTTTAAGTAGGATATAACGTCGCTTTCTACAACCTGTTTCCCCTTATATCGAGAACCGCTCGTTTTCTTTTCCCAAAGCACGCCGACATTGAAAGGGTTTTCAGAAAGTAACGATACTAGTTCAGGCGCTGATGCTGCTGGCTGTTCCTGATAGGTGATATTCTGTTTATAAAAATCATACCCTTGTGCTTTATTGAAAACGACACACGGACTAAATACATTTATTAACGAAAACCCTTCATGCTGGATCCCTCTTATAACCAACTCTTCCAAATGTTTTATGTCTCCTGAAAAGCCTTGGCCGATAAAGCTGGCACCGGAAGACCAGGCTAACAGTAAAGGATTAATGGGCTGATCAAGATTTCCCGTAGGTGAAGTGGATGATTCATATCCTAATGGACTAGTTGGTGATGTCTGCCCTTTTGTATTTCCATAAACAGAATTATCCATGACGATATAGGTAACTGGCAGATTTCGTCTTGCCGCATGGACAAGATGACCAACTCCGATTCCATAGCCATCCCCGTCACCGCCTGCAGCAATAACGGTCAATTCTGGTCTTGATGATTTGATTCCTAAAGCGGTTGGCAGGGTTCTGCCATGTGTAGTATGAATCGAATATCCGCCAAAATAATGTCCGATTTTTCCGCTGCAACCTATTCCTGACACAAGGACAGCATTTTCTGGTTGAACATTTAATTTTGCCAATCCCCTTTGGATCGCGCTTAACACGCCATAGTCTCCGCATCCTGGACACCAAGTTGGGGAGTTCCCATTGGAAAAGTCCTTTGCCTTAACAGTTTCCACCATTTTATCCCCCCTAATTTGTTAGATTACTTGTAAATCCGTCTAATATAGCAGCAATTTCTTGCTCAAACTCTTGGTCTGTAAAATGTTCCCCATCAAACCTTAATAAGGAATGGACCTCTTTGTCCGTTAAGGCAGCTTCGAGGATGGTACGAATCTGAGCTTTGGCATTATATTCTGCCACTACGACTCTTTTTGAATGCTTCAAGGCTTCCTGTAATTCTTGCTTTGGCGACGGTGCAAGTTGTCGAACAAGTAATCCTTGGTAAATGGCACCGTTCTCCTTCACAAAGTTTTCTATAAGTTCTCCCATTGCGCCTGTACCAATTATGGTAATTGGAGCCTCCGGATTACCAACTCTAGAAAATGGCCGATTATAATGGATTGAATTAGCCTTATTCAGTCTTCTGATATGCAGAGAACCACGAACCTGTTTAAAGTCAGGCTCCATAAATCCCCTTTCATCATGCTCATCCCCACTGGCGACATAGGCTCCACCTTTCACACCCGGAACGGTTCGCTGTGGCGGCAGGCCTCCGACTGATTCGTACCTTTTATAGGTTCCTGTAATGGTTTCATTTAATATAGTAGGTCCACGATCAATCGCAACGGATCTGATAGCGTTTTCAATTTTTGCCCATGGAATGGATATTCTTCTGAGTGCTAGATCTAAATCTAAAGCGATGATGACGGGGCATTGATAATACTCTGAGAGGTTTAGTGCTTCTTGTATGGTGACAATACAATCTAAAACACTTGTTGGGGTTAGAAGGATCCGGGCAAATTCCCCGTGTCCTGCATTCATTAGATGGAACAAATCACTTTGCTCTGTTTTTGTAGGCATTCCTGTTGATGGACCGCCACGCTGGTTATCTACCAAAACGAGTGGAATTTCTGTTGCTGCTGCATAGCCCAGTCCCTCAGTCATTAGGGCCAATCCAGGTCCACTTGTGGCAACAAAGGTTCGTTTACCTGCGTAACTGCAACCTAATGCGGCATGGATCGCCGCTATTTCATCTTCCACTTGGAATACTGCACCTCCTAATGGCGGCAGCCACTTAGAGAAGTTTTCCAAGATTTCAGAAGCTGGAGTGATTGGATACCCATAGTAATAGCGAACATCTCCTGCAATTGCCCCTAGACATAAAGCATCGTTACCGGAGATGGTTGCGTTCTCGACGGATAAATCCTGGAGCGGATCTTCACATGCAACCGTTAAGCCCAATTGATAGCCAGCTTCAAATAACTCAGTGTTTTTTCCTTTTTTAAATTTATGTTCTACCTCAACCTTTACCTTTTCAAATGCTATACCAAGGTATCCAGTAATAATTCCTAATGCCCAAACATTAAAGCCAAGCTTTGGTGGATTCCCTTGATGGGCAATTGGGATACCCTTCACATTTTCGGGTCCAAAGATCATGGATTGATCTTTTAACCTTGGTAAATACCGATCGACACCTTCTTCTGTCCAAACAACAGCCAAATCAATATTTTCCAGCCTTGGCGGCGAATCCGATTCATATTGGTCGGAAATGTAAATTTCAAATGAAGTATTTCCTCCCCGAATAATCGTTGAAAAATCTCGCCAATTCCGATGTGTGTAACCAAGGGATTGAATCAGCTGTGATAAAATTTCCCCGGCTGTTTCAATCCCTTGCCCTGTTAATCCAAAGAGTGCAATGGTTTTCAAAAAATTCCCTCCTTCTGTAACATTTATTACTGGCTCTGATATAAAATATCTGATATATTAGATAATAATATCAATATTCCCAATTGTCAATCATTTCTGAATATAAATATTAATTGAAGGAGAATGTAAAATGAGCAACGTTGCCTTTGATAACCGCAATTTAAATGAAAAAATTTATTATTACCTCAGAGACAAAATTGTCAGTACTGAATTAAAACCTGGAACAAGAATTGATTACAATGAAATTGCTAATGAGTTAGGCGTTAGCAAAACACCCGTGCGGGACGCATTACAATTACTTCAGCAGGATGGGTTAATCGAAGTGAAGAGTAGATCCGGTACATTTGTAAGTGTGCCTAAAGTAAAGGATATTGAAGAAATTTATGAAGTAAGGAAAGCATTAGAAAGGCTAGCGATCCAACTTGCCATGATGAACCTCCCGAAACAGACTATAGAACAACTTTATCAAAATGCTTTAGATGTGGATAAGGACATTAATGCAGGGAACTTCCACTCCTTTTTTCAATCTGACCGAAATTTGCACAAAACATTAATCACCTATTCCCAGAACAGCCGGTTAATTAAAATAATGGAATCCATCGAGGCACAAATGCATTGGATTGGCGTCATCATTGCCCATTCCCAGGAAAGGCCCCGAAAGGCCAATGAGGAACATAAAGAAATCTTACAAGCACTATTAAACTCAGATATCATATTGGCACAAAATCTTATGGAAAAACACATCGAGGGTATTAAACAAATGACGTTAAAAGATTTTAAGTAATAATGAGAGAATATAAAAATAATCCATCTCACTTCAGTGGACATGGTTCTAAAAAAAGGGTCATGCCCCCATCGCGTTAAAGCTTTAGCGAGTTGGGGGTATGACCCTTTGCCTTTTGGCCTCAAAAAAATTAATCAAATATTCATATTTAATTCATATAAAATTTATCGAAAAGGTCTAAATTAGAATTAGGAACATGAAATTGAATGTTAGGGGATCTTTATTGTGAGCAGTTTGTTGGATATATTTTTGCATCTTGATCAGCATTTGAGTGTTTATATGAATGAGTATGGACCGTTTATTTATCTGATCCTGTTTATCATTGTATTTTGTGAAACAGGTCTTGTCATTATGCCGTTTTTACCAGGGGACTCCCTCCTATTTGCGACCGGGGCTTTAGCGGCAGCTGGTTCGATCAAATTACTACCTATTTACCTTATCTTTTCTATTGCTGCAATTGCCGGTGATACAGTGAATTACGCCATTGGTCATTATTTAAGGGACAAGGTAGTTGCGCGTGAGAACATTCGTTTTATAAAGAAGGAATACCTTGACCGGACAACTGAATTCTTTAATAAGCACGGTTCAGCTACCATTATCCTTGCACGGTTCGTTCCGATTATCAGGACATTTGCACCGTTTGTAGCGGGAGTAGGTTCGATGCCTTACAGAAAATTTTTATCGTTCAATGCGATCGGTGGGATCCTTTGGGTTAGCATTGCCCTTTTTGCTGGCTATTTCTTTGGGAATATACCAGTTGTAAAAGATAACTTCAGCATTGTGGTTCTAGGAATCGTAGTCGTTTCGCTGCTTCCTGTTGTTTTTACGATGATAAAAAACAAAAAGGCCACAAAAAACAGTTAGAGGAAATGGTTACCATATTATAGGCCGTCTTATAGAAAATAGCGTTAATCCTGGGAATAACGCTATTTCTTTCATCTTAATTAAATTGTGAAGGCAAAACCACTATTACCTCAGTCCCAGCCCCTTCTTTGCTTTTAATGCTGATTTCCCCTTTGTGTAACTGCATGATCCTTTGAGCAATATGAAGGCCCAAACCAGAACCTCCCGTTTCCCGGCTCCTTGCTTTATCCACCCGGTAAAACCGTTCAAAGATATTCTCTATTTCCTCTTGCGGTATACCGATACCATAATCTTTCACGCGAATAATGATAGTATGATCTTTTTTTTCTAAGAAAACATCAATTTTATCAATACTATATTTGATTGCATTATCGAGTAAGATAATAATGACCTGCTTCAGCTTTAATTCATCACCATGAATCAGAACCACTGATTCCTCGAAGTGAAGATTAATCTCACGTTTATATACGTCTTTCATCTGTTTTAAAATGGAGTGACATAGCGAAACGAGATTGACCATACTCATTTCCAATTCCATTTCTCTCTCTAATGAAGCCACTTCTAAAAAGGTCTCGGTCATTTTTTGAATCCTGGTAGCCTCTAAGTGAATCGCTTCGATAGCTTCCTCTACCATCTCCCTATCTTCGAGCCCGTGCCGTCTTAATAAATTGGCATAACTCTTAATTACAGTTAATGGTGTCTTCAACTCGTGGGAGGCATCAGATACAAACTGAGATTGCTTTTCAAAATTTTTTTCTAACCTGTCAATCATCCGATTAAACGTGTTGGCTAATGTTTGAAGTTCATCCTTTGTATCATTATGAATCGTGATTTTCTTCGGTACACCGCTCTTCTCAATATCTTCCATCGTATTAATCATGTTAGAAATCGGCCGCATAATAATATTCGATAGCCATCTGCCACTAAGTAATGACAAAATAACGGCTAATAACGTGCTGACACCAAGAATCCACAAAAGGAGATCTTTCCGTGTTTCCAGTCCCTCTAGTTCTTCTCCCATCTCTATACTTCCATTAAATTGAGGAACATTTTGCATTGGAACGCGAACAATTAGCACCTGCTTTTCCTTTTCTTCTATCCTTAAAGTACGTCTCTCAGCTTGCTGGGTATAGACAAATTTCGCTTTAACTTTCTTGGCTAGTTCCTTTTCGTTTGTTACCTCATAAAGCACCTGTCCATCGGGCTTGATGATACGGATATAGGAATGTGCGGTTAAGTTATTCTTTAATTCCCTTTCGATTTCTTCACGTTTATCATTGTCACGAATGTTTTGAACGATGTCTCCAGCCTTTTGAATCGCCAAATCCTCTTCCATATTAACGGTTGTTTTCATAAATAAAACAAACACGACTATATTAATCAAAATTAAAATTAGGAGCATCCAGCCCGTCGTTAACAAATTAATTTTTTGAGTAATCCTCATCGGTTTTCTCCTTTATGGTATAGCCGATACCTCTGACGGTGGTAATCAATGGAGAGGAAAAGTCCTCTTCTATTTTTTTTCGTAAATGCCGAATGAACACGTCAATGACATTCGTTTCCCCCTCATAATCATAGCCCCAAACGTTGAGAAGAATATTCTCTCTTGTTACCACTTTATTTTTATTTACGATTAAATACACCAATAGGTCGTATTCCTTGGGCGTTAAGGTAATGGATGTACCTGATCTTGTAACCTCCCGTGTTTCAGTGTTAATGACTAGATCTTCTATTGTAAGATCGGAATCATCTCCCACCTGGCCATTTTTCGAATAATGGCGGAGACAGGAACGAATTCTAGCTAATAATTCTTCAATTTCAAATGGTTTAGTAACGTAGTCATTAGCACCTTGATCCAGTCCGGCAACCTTATCAAAAGTGGTATTTCGAGCAGTAAGGAGAATCACTGGAATGTCTTCTTTTTCCTTTCTTAATCTCCTTAACACTTCGATGCCACTTAATTTTGGCAGCATGACATCCAATAGAATTAAGTCTATGTCCGTATGTAAGGCCGTTTCCAGTCCGTCCTTCCCATTATGTTCGACGGTCACTTTGTATCCTTCATATTCTAGTTCCATTTTTAAAACACGGGCTATTTGAAATTCATCCTCGACCACTAATATATGCGTTTTCATCTATATTCCCCCTGCAGCATCAAGAACATCTTCTTCATTTTCACTCTACCATTAAATAGGGAACAATTCATTTTTTAATGGAATCTTAATGTTTTTTTCATCGCCTGTTTAGTTTTCTTTTTTATAGTTAAGGTACCCGCTTGGGGCCAAAAGCACTTTCAATTGACACAATATAAGGAGAACTGCTATGAACTACAATCTATTTAAATCGATAAATCAATTATCAGGTCAACACCCTTATTTAGATGAATTAATGGCCGGTGTGACGAACTACGCCTTGTTCATCTTTGCCATTATTCTGCTCCTCATTTGGATTTTTGGAAATGATCAATACAAGAAAACGGTTGTTTTCGCTGCAATTACCGGTATCCTCGGTTTATTCATAAACTTTGTCATCGGTCATCTGTATTTTGAACAACGGCCGTTTGTTACCCATCATGTCCATTTATTAATTCAACATGCAGCGGACGCCTCTTTTCCTAGTGACCATACAACAGGCGCTTTCGCCTTAGCGCTGGCAGTCCTATTTGTTCATCGAAAAATAGGAATTGGGATGCTCTTGTTTGCCTTATTAACAGGTTTTTCCCGGATTTATGTCGGGCATCATTATCCATTTGATATCTTAGGAAGTATCATCGTTTCGTTAGTCATTAGTATTATTGTATACAAGATGAGCCCATATCTTGAGCCAATTGCAAATGGTATTATCAACATCTATAACCGAATCCCGCTTGTTCCTAAAACGGCTGAACCGGAAAACAGCAAAAATCTTTAAATTCATAACAAAAACACTGGCTATGCTGCAGCCAGTGTTTTTGTTATTTCTTCTTACATCACCTTGTACAAATAAATCTTCCAATAAGCTTCCTTAGATTGAAAAACCTTTTGCAGTTGGAGCTGAATGTCCTTCGCATTTTCAATTGGAACAGCGGATAGAAGGTACTCTCCTCCCATCTGTTTAAATGCTTCAATATTTAAATCCAAATGCTGAATGACCCTTGAGGAATGCTTAGAAAAGAGATAGTTTTTCCCTAGCTCATCGACAAAAAGATAACAACGCCCGCCCCATTGATCAAAGTAATTTTTCAACGCTTTATTTTTTGCCAATTCTGGAGCCATGATTTTCCGAAATTGATGTTTGTAAGACAGTGGGTAAAAGTTATTGTACGTATCTAATGTATACAACCCATTATATTGAGCAATCGCTGGATGCAGGCCGATGCTTGCGACCCGGTAGTCCTGAACAGGCTTGCCAATAAACTTCTTTATATCGGCAAATTCCTTCACTGCGTAAAACTCTCCGAATGACGGAGCATTATGGTACCAGATTTGTTCATTTGAAGGAATCAATACACCTAACTGCAGTACTGCACAAACCACTGCTGCGATGCGCCATTTTTTATGAGAGCGCCATAGGATTTGCAAAGATAGAGCAAATAAAACGTAAATAATCATCGGCCGCAAATAATGATAGCGTGAAAAATTAAACGTGCTTAAAATACTCATTTTTTGCTTCAACGGCACCCAGCCGTCATACCACCAAAAGGCATACCAGACTGATAGCAGAAAGTTAGTAAGGTGCAGCCTAATAAATAGCTTATCCCTATTCCAGCTCTTTTGTAATATCACAATCACAAGGGCAATCATGGATAGTGGAAAGATGATGATCCCAAACAGGGTTTGATCCTGATTATGGCCGACAATATAATTCTTAAAGATGAGCATAATCGTTTGCGTCAGATTATTTTTCGATTCAAAGAACTCTGATCGATTGGTTTGTTCATGTGAAAAAACAAGCGAAGCAAGCGCCCGATATTCAATCGCTAAATAAATCAGTGTCATATAAGCAATCGAGAAAAACAGCCGCCACTGCAGCTTTTTTGTCCTGATGATATCCACCAGCCAAAATACCCCCATCGCACTTAAGAAAAAGAAAAATCCTAACATAAAGGTTGAATAAAACGGCAATAACGTGATCGTCACGATACTAATCACCGTTTGCTCACGATGGTGGATATTTAAGAATGCCCATAAGGCTAACGGCATTCCTATAATACTTAGCATTCCATTCGGCCAGAATGGGATCAAAGCAAAGGTTAAGGCCGAAATCGTGATGATAAATCCTTGTTTTTCTCCTTTGATCACATATTTCTTTAAAAGTAAATACATGCCCAAAAAGGCGAAAAAGCGTGAAATCGCTTGATTGAGCCCGTAGGCAATGACCGGAGGAAAAAAGCGAAACAGCTCAACAATCCCATAGTATTCTGAGTAATAGGCGTTTCTCGAAAGCTCCCCGTTTATAATCTGAGGAATATTTGCCTGTATGGAACCAAATAACTGGCCGCTGTCGTCTAATACCTTGTACCAGGCGATATTCGAATCCAAATTGTCATGTATCCTCATATGGGCATGTTCACCAAGAACAAAGTAAGGTGCAACCCAAAGGGCGATGATCATGATGGCAACTAGTAAATAAATCCTCTCTCGCGTAACTGTTCTATTCATTTTCTCCATTCCTCATCACGTTAATAAACACCGGTCGTTATTAAGCCGGTGTTTTTGCGCTTTTCTCTCGAAAAACAATAAATTTTTGTAAAGCATAATTTAATAATGTATATAAACACGTACTGCCTAAAATCGCTAAATCTGTTGACATAGTAGCTGAAAAGATATGGGTTTGATTTAACACCAAATCGACAGCCTGCTTTCCAATGTAGAAGGAAACAAAGTAGCAGAATAAAATAACGCCTGCAAACCGAACAAGGCTTTTAGAAACTGTTGCCTTGCTTTTAAACGTAAAACTTCGATTCAAGTAATAGCTGACACTTGCCCCTACTGTATTCCCTAAAAAGGTAGCCATCCAATAAGAAAATCCGAATAAATGATAAAAAAGAAACATAACCGACAAGCCGATAATCGTGTTGGCAATACCTACCAAGAGAAAACGTATAAAGGTAAATTTCATTTTCCCACCGTATTCGTAACGACTTCTAGCTTATGTTTACCTTCTATCTTATTTGAAAATGCATCCACCTCAATCGCATATCTTGGACGCCGCTTCACTTCACGATAAATTTTTCCAATATATTCCCCAATAATCCCCACAGCTAAGAGCTGCAAGCCGCCGACAAACCAAATGGATATGATAATGGAAGTCCATCCTGATTCCGTATGACCGGACAGTTCTTGAAAAATCGCATACCCGCCGGCCATCGCGCTAATGATCACAGCCAGGAAGCCTATAAAGGTCACAAAGCGAATCGGGGTAATACTAAAGGAAGTGATTCCGTCAAACGCAAAGGCTAGCATTTTTTTCAATGGATACTTGGACTCCCCTGCCATCCTTTCCTTTCTATCATAGAAAACCTTCGTAGATGGAAAGCCGACAAGAGGAATGAGTCCCCGCAAGAAAAGGTTCGTTTCTTTATAGTTAAATAATTCAGCTAATGCCCGCTTGCTCATCAGGCGGAAATCAGCATGATTGGGAATTAAGTGAATACCAATTTTATTCATAAACCGGTAAAACCCTAATGCCGTTGTCCGTTTGAAAAATGTATCGGTTTCCCGGCTGTCTCTTACCCCATACACTACATCGTAGCCATCCCGATATTTTTCAACAAACGTACGGATGACCTTAATATCATCCTGAAGATCCGCATCAATGGAAATCACACAATCTGATTGTGGTGATGCTGTTTCCAGCCCTGCTAAAAGGGCATTCTGATGTCCGGCATTTCTTGCCAATTTTAACCCTTTTATGACTGGATTTTTTGCCATTTCAGTTTCAATTAAGGCCCAAGTCCTGTCCTTGCTGCCATCATCCACAAAAAGGATTTTACTTTCCTTTGAAATAAGGAAATCATCGATTAAATCAGTTAATACAGCGGATAATTGTTTTGCCGTTTCCGGTAAAACCTCTTCTTCGTTGTAACACGGAACAACGATGGTTAAGATAGGTCCTTTCATTAGATTGCCTCTCCCTTATCATCTGAAATCGATTATTTCTAAGAAATTACTAATTCATCAACAGTGACACATGTGAATCCTTGTGTTCTCACTGTTATTAATACATCCTTTAATGCATTAATGGTATTTCTAGGAGCATCCAACTCCGCTCCCGGCGTATCTCCGCAGTCATGAAGCAGGATGACGTCCCCGCCTTCTATGTTGGATAGACGCTTTTTAATTTTTTCACTGCCGCCAGTGGTTCGCCAATCTTCGGCCATGATCGACCAGAGAATGATCTTGTATTTACTTCTCTTGACGAAATCAAAAAGATTGAGCATTCCCCATGGCGGCCGATAATAGATGGGTCTGACCCCAGTGATATTTTCAATAATTCTCGCTGTATCCTCGAGCCCCTTGCGCACTTTCCACGGAGACATAAACCAGTTCGAATGGTGAACATAATTGTGGATCCCAATTAAATGGCCTTCTTGATGCATTCGCCGGATCAGTCCAGGATGCTTTCCCGCTTTAGAACCGACCACAAAAAAGGTGGCCTTTACCTCATTATCCTTCAACAAATCAAGCAGCATTGGAGTGTAAATCGGGTCCGGGCCGTCATCAAAGGTAAACGCAATCTTAGATGACTCGCTCCCCCGTTTAAATACCTTCATGCCTAAACCACGTGAAAGAATATATGGGACAACGGTGTATAATAAAATGAAAAAGATAATAGCAGAAATCATGTACGTCATACTCTATACTCACCTCATTTCCTTTCTATCCAATTCTTTCATTACATTTTTCCTCTTACAATTCTATGCTCTAGCTAGCCGGTAAACTTTCGACTGTTCCCCATGTCTTGCAGGAATGAGAGATGTATGTTCCAAAATCCCGTTCATAATTTCGGCGATCCTTGTTGGTCCTTCGATTTCGATTCCCTGTTGATAAGCATTGATGGATTGTTCCCAGTGATTCATTTTTATTGAGTCGTTTAAAATAGTCAGCATTTCCTGTTCAAACGAATCTTTTTGGCTAAGCTGAAAAACTAGGCCCTTTTTGGTTAAATACCGCAGGTTGATTTCTTCCTGTCCCGGAAGGACGGATTGAACAAAAACTGGCAGCCGTTTTTGCAGCGCTTCACTAATGGTGACCCCGCCTGGCTTTGTAACAATCGCGTCCATCTCATCATACAATTGATTCATTTCAGCCCTTGATGAAATGTAGGGGAGCGGTCTGATATGACCCACATTCCATGATCGTATTTCGCTGTACAATTTCTGATTGTTACCACATAGAACGTAGAAGTCGAATGGTGAGGATTGCTTCGATTTTCCCAAGAGCTTGTCAATCCCGCCCAAACCATTATTTCCACCAGAGAGTAATATTTTTGGCCTGCTCCCTTGTTTTTTCTGTTTTGTGGTTTGGGTCATTTCCTGATGTACTGGAATACCCGTAACCATCATCCTTTGTTCTGGTATTTGATACTTTTTACTAAAGTCTTGTTTTACGTCCTGGCTGGGAAGGAAATGATATTCAATTTCCTCTTTCCCCCAAAATTTGTTGATAAAGAAATCCGTATAAACATTGATGACCGGAACATCACATCTTCCCTTTCTTTTTAACTGGCTGAGAAGATAGGATGGGAAGCCATGTGTGCAAACAATTAAATCAGGCTTCTCTTCGATTAACAGCTTCTCCATTTTTTTCAAAAAGAAATAATGATACCATTTAAACGAATGGTCGTTTGCTGACGGAGCATAGAAAAATTTCTTATATGCAAGGTCATAGGTTTCCGGCGCATAGCGAATCCATTTTAAATAACTGCTCGTAATCATTTTCTCAAACTGTGGATTCGCATAGCTTAATAGGTCGACTTTTTTCATCATGGTTCCATTTAATTGCTTTTCCACTATGTCCATTACTGCCTCGGCAACCTGATGATGCCCTGAGCGCATTTGTAAAAAGGGTAAAAACAAAATCTTTTTCATCTCGATATCCTCTCCTGTTTGCAGGAATCTTTAACATGATTACTACCCTTTTAATCTAACATCGATTTTTTTTAAACTTTTTATTTTCATCAATTTTTAATGAAAGTGACAGGAAATTTTTAAGTTCAGGAACGGCAATAAGAAAAGAGCCGCACCCAGTTTTAAGTGGGTGCGGCTCTTTGTATTAAGCTTTTCTTTTTTTAAAAAAATTCACCAAAACGAACAGCAAGAATACTAGGAAAAAGACCAGTCCTAAATAGGGAACATAGTTTGGATTAATGTGAAAGGCGCTTCCGGCATAATAACCGGCTAAAATAAACGGAAGTGTCCACAAAACCGTTCCTAGAAAGGACGAAAAAAGAAAATCCAACAATGAAATCTTGTTCATCCCTGCAAAGTAAGGGCTGATTTGCCGGATACCGGGCAGATAAAAGCCGAATATAATCGTTTTGCGGACATTTTTTATATATTTATTGTTCACTTTTGCCCAGCGTTCTTCCGTAAATCCAACGTACTTACCATATTTACCGAAAAAAGTACTACTGATATATTTTCCCGCCATATAGGCTGATAGCATGCCGGTAAAAGCACCGATAAAGGCCGACAGGAAGGCAGGTATAAAGGCCAGACTGCGTTGGTCAATCAACATCCCTATTAAGAATAACAGTGATTCTTCCGGTGCGGGAATACCCACGATCCCAAAGAATAAAAAGACGATAATAATCCAATAGCCATACGCGTTAAGATATTGTAAGAGTGTATCAATATTCATAATTCTTCCCTAGTTAACGCTTCCGGAACAGAAAATGATAGTAAGAATGACATCTAATGGCCCCCCATTTATCAAAAAGAGAAACGCTTAATTCAAAATCGGACTCACCATTAGGATATCACGTGCTATAAATGAATAAGTTATCTTAATGAATTCTTAATGCATTATTAAGGGAACCAAAAGATTCTTCTTTTCAGTAATATTAATGAATCCTTTGTAAAAATTGTAGTGAAATTAGTACGTCGAAGGCCGCCCGAAAAAAATCGGACGGCCATACGGCGTGTTACAGGCTAAACAGTTGCTTTGCGAATCATGATAAACGACAGGAAGACATTGATGACCGCTCCAACAAACAACCACGAAGCTAATTGGGCGGCGGAATGTCCACTTAGCCAATTGAAAATGTCCGTCCACCAGCCGAAATACGTGCACAAAAACCCAAGCACAGACCCCCCAAGAAAAATAACGGGAAACATAACAAACAGACCCATCCTCCCGAAACGCCGGTATACGGCGACAATGACGAAGCCAAGGAAGGTCAGATGGAACGCTGTAGCGAACAAGGTCCACCACCGTTCCACCAAGGAACCATCACTCAAATAAGGAAGATTGAAAAAATGAAGGCCGACTCCCCAGGCCCAATCACCCTCCACAACCGAAAGCGCCAAAAGCACGACGGATATACCCAAGCAAACAACGGTGGTCATCATGAGTGTCCCAAGAAAAAAGTCCGTTCTTCGAATGCTCAGGCCAAGCGCAAACGGAAAGCTTTTCGTCAGCGTAACAATGCCGACAACCATCATGCAAATGAAGATGGAAGCCAAACCGCCGGTATATAATCCTTTTTCCAGCTGGGCTAGCCATCCAATTAAGAGATTGACTATAAAAGCAGGAAGTAACGCAAAACACCATGGAACGATAAACCATAACATTTTATCCTTGGCATGAATTTTCATAACCGCTGTAATTCGATTCATCGGATATCCACCGCCCTTTGATCAGATTTTTGTTTGTTCAAATGAACGATCAACTGTTGAAGTGATACCGGGATAAGCTCCAGCCCTAGTAATTCGGCTTGCTTCCGCCTTTCTGAATCGAGACTGCCAAGCACCGTCGCCGACAATAGGCCGCCGAATAGTTTACGGTCGATCGTTTCCTGACCGGTAATGAAGGACTCTACTTTCTCCATCTGGCCAATGGCGCTGTAAGCTTGCCCGCGAATGGCATCTGCATCCTCATTTAGAATTAGCTTGCCGTTATCAATGACAATCACATGCTCCAAAATCCGGCTCACCTCGTCGATTAAATGTGTAGACAAAACGATTGTTCGGGGGTGCTCCGCATAATCCTCGATCAACCGATCATAGAACAACTCCCGTGCGACAGCGTCCAGCCCTAGGTAAGGCTCGTCGAACATCGTCAGCGGCGCGCGACTCGCCAAACCAATGATGACGCCGACCGACGACAGCATACCTCGCGACAGCTTCTTTATCGGACATTTCAGTGGCAGACGGAAATCATTCACCAATTGATCAGCAAATTGCTGCTCCCAATTAGGAAAAATAGACTGACACAACTCTAGCACGTCGATCACTCGAAAATGATCGGGATACTTCTGGCTTTCTTTAATAAAACAAACCTTGCTCAAAACTCGATTGTTCTCGTAAGGAGTCTCCCCGAACACGTGCAGCTTCCCGCTTGTCGGGAACATCTGCGCCGTCAACATGTGCATGATCGTTGTTTTTCCCGCACCGTTTCGGCCAAGCAATCCGTAAATTTTGTCCGATTCCATCGTAAAGCTGACATCGTCCACTGCATTGATGCCGCCATACCTTTTGGTCAGCCCTTGGACTTCAACAATGTTCTTCATTTCGTCCCTTCTCCCCTCCGGATCATATCCGTCAATTGTTCTATCGTAATCCCCAGCTTTTCCGCCTCGCGAATCATAGCAACAACATACTGTTCGTAGAAACTGTCCTTCCGTTTCTCCATCAACCTTGCTTTTGCGCCTGTCGATACAAACATGCCAATCCCCCGCTTTTTGTACAAAATGTTCTCATCAACCAGCAAATTAACCCCTTTGGCAGCCGTTGCCGGATTGATTTGAAAAAACGATGCAAATTGAGTCGTTGACGGCACTTGCGATTCCTCCTGCAACCGGCCTTCGATAATATCGTCTTCGATATGCTCGGCAATTTGCAAAAAAATCGGACGGCTGTCATCCATCTTTAAAACCATAATACACACCACCACATTGGTTAGTTACTCGTGTAATTAACCATATAACAAAAGAACCGCTAAGTCAACGGACATTTACCCAAAAAAACATTTTTATGAATTTTGACCATCAATTGCATAGCTGGGTGTTTAATTGAATAGGAGGATTTCTTATGTAAGGGAAGTAACTTGAGGATAGAACGTTTGGAATGGACGGGCTCATGGTAGAATTAAAAAGTTTACGAAAACTGCCTTAATAAAGAAAAATAGATGTATTTCCTAAAATAAAAACGCTTATTTTTATAGGGGCTTTAAAATGAAAATACCCGCCAATTTCTTAATGGCGGGGTAATGGCTTCTCTTTCCATAGGTTGTGAAATTTAAGGTCAGACCCCATCGCGTTAAATCTTTAGCGAGTTGGGGAGCTGACCCTTTGGACTTCGATGGATGATCAAACAAGTTTTTGTCCGCAGTTTGGACAGAAGTTGGCTCCTTCGTTTTTTGTACCACAATTGGGGCAGAAATTTGGCCGCTTTTGCCCTTCTGTCGATGCTGGTGCTGCAGGCGCTGGAGGTGCAGGTTGATTCTGGGGCTGCTGGTTCATTTGGTTCAGCATTTTGCCCGCGATGTTCATTCCCATCATCATTCCGGCCATATCCGATGCCGCCCCACCGCCGCTCATTTTTCCTGAGGCCATGCCATCGGTTAACTCAATTTGCTGGTAGCGGCCAAGATCGCTGACCATGCCATGCGAAGCATTTTTGGTAATGCGGTCTTGGATCTCTTTTGGATAGCTGAAGCTCATCACATTAAATCCGGTCACTGAGATGCCGGTTTTGATCATTTGCATATCCAAATCATCTTGAATACCTTTGGAAATATCGAAGGAATTCGCCTGAAGATTGAACATATCCTTACCTTCTTTTGTAATCCATTTCATCAACAGCTGGTCAAGGACGGCGGTGATTCGGATTTTGACATCCTCCACCAAATATTGCTCACGGACGCCGGCAATTTGATCAATTAACGCAATATAATCTACCACTTTAAAATTAAACGTTCCGTTTGCCCGGATTGGCATCCCGCCTGGAAGCCCCGGCGCTGGAATATTAATCGCGTTTTGCGTACCCCATTTCACGACAAATTCCTTTGTGTTCACAAACAGCACTTCCACCCGCATGCCGCTGTTGAAACCGAATTTGAACCCTTTTAACGTTGATAGGAAGGGAATGATTTGCGATTCAATATCATACTCGCCTTCGTCTTGGAACACCCCTTCGATTTTTCCATTGTTGAAAAAGATGGCATCTTGGCCAGGGCGAATAATCAATCGGCTCCCCTTCTTGATTTCACGATTGCTCCATTTATAGAAAATCAAATCATCGCGAAATTCCTGCCATTCTACTACGTTTGCAAATTGATTTTTAAAAAAAGACATCAATCAACTACTCCCTTCCACTTTTAAAACTTGCCTCTGCTGCCGCTATGCGAGTGGCCGCCGCCAGTGATTCCGCCACCCCCGCCGCTGCTTGTATTATTTTGCGGTTTTCTTTGCCGTGTTACGGTTTGATGGGTAAAGTTATCGTACTTGCTAAGTACTCTCGATTTATTACGATCCATATAGGTCTGGCCATTGACCGTGACTCTTCCGCCGGAGCGATAGGCCATGATGGTAACAACGATACCTGCCACAACAAGGGAGGAAATTAATTGAAACAACCATTGAAAAAAGATGTTTTCCACATCGGAGCCCGTCTCATAGCTATTTTGCCCAACATAACCACCGCTGGACCCATAGTCCGTGTATCCACCGGAGTCACTAGTTGGCTCTTGGCCCATGTATTCATATGAGATATTTAAAAACTGCGAAAATGCTTGAAAATATTGCCCATCTGATAAAGCAGGTGTAATTTCCTCGCGAATCACATCAAGCCTTCCATCATTCAAATACTGCTCGGCTTTTTTAAACCCCGCCAAGTAGATATCCCGCTCCTGCATATCAATGGCTAGTATCGCAGTATTTCCATGGGGTTGGTCATAGCCGGGAGCATTTTCATCATAGTAATCCTCCACATACTGGACAATGTCCTTTCCATCCGTCCCATTCAACGTAAGGATGATAAAGGATGTTTCCCTTTGTCCTCCCAAATCCGCCGCCAAAGTTTGCAGTTCCGCCGCTTCCTGTTCTGTCAGCAAATGAGCATCATCATAAATATAATGCGTCCGATCAAATTCTTGCGCTTTCGCCATCTGAGGGAACCCAAATGGCAGCACCAACAGAAAAACCATTAAAAAGAACAGCAGGCTTTGTTTTTTAAAATCATTCACACTCACCAAAAGCCACCCCCCATAAAATAGGAGACACATTTCAACGCAAAGAAGGTACCCACGGCAATACCGCTAAACCACGAGGCCACTTTTCCTTTGCTAATCGGTGGTTTGCCGACAACCTTGCCCGTTTGTCCATTCATCGCAAATATATAATTTGAATGGTTATAATCATAACTGACCAGCCATACAGGCAAAAGAACATAATTACTTTTTTGGTTTTTTGTATCAATCTGCTTATCTCTTATCCTGATAGAATGATAGCCTGTTAATGTCGATTGGATATAGGATTCGATATAATCGCTGATTTTGTCTTTTGCTCGTGGGAGCAGCTCTTCGTCTGAATAATTGTATTTCTCGGCAAGATAGCCAGCCAAATACGGGGTTTTAAAATCCTTTAATTGGTCATACGGGTACGGCTCTAATTTATCCATTAATTCATCATTCATTTTTTCCGATGCATCAACAGGAATCTTGACATAATCAAGGTTAATATCGCGAAAAACATCATAATATTTTGTTTCCGTATAAATGTAATCACCCTGCGTGTAGGTCCTGACCCTTGTACCTGTTGCAGTTACCTGCACCTTGCTGTTTAAATCATATAGCCAAAAAGGGACGTACAGTCCTGTCATACTTTTGATTCGGTCACCATTCATGAAACCTTTCGGGGTGAGCAACCCCTTTCTGCACCACTTTTGAAACGCCGTTGTGGCCTGTTCCTTGCTAATGGTAAAAGGAATGACCTTTGCCGGTGCCAAATTACCTGATAATCGGTCAGCAATCACAACACCCGCACCGCAGAAGCTGCAATGGGTCGCCGTTGTTTCCGCCTCGGTTATGAGCACAGCACCGCAATTCTCGCAATGGTACTCATTTGCCTCATCCTCTGAAAACCGAAGTGATTTCAATTCTTCCGGATAATGTTCAATATTTTCGTGCCGGCCGCAAGCTTCACAGGTTAACTCACCTGAATCGGCATCAAAGCTCATATCACTCCCGCAGCCGGGGCATTTATAATGGAGGATCATGTCCCCCTCACCTCTCTTGTATGAACAAATTCAAATCTGCCATCTGGTCTTCAGGATAATCTTGCCCGCTCCCACTCCTCGATTTCCTTCATCAGTTTATCATGCATTTGCTTCATTTGGTTGGATTTTTCAGTTGACAACTGGTACGTTGTTTGAAGTTCCGATAATTCGGCTGTTAGCAGCGCTTTTTTTTCCTGGAACTTCCTTGCGTCCCTCTCCTGCGCCTTGAGAGTGTAGCGCTCCATTTTATTTATCTCATCCTGGCACTCATCCAGCTTCCGTTTTGCCCGTTGCTCCTCCGCCATTACCAACGCCTTTTCTGCTTTTACTTTACCAAAATCCTTCTTCAAATTCTGCAAATACTGATCAATCATTTTCTCTGGGTCATCCGCCTTATCCAACAACGCATTAATGTTGCTGGTCATAATCTCTTTAAATCTTGCCAAAATACTCATCCCTGCCCCCCACCTTCCAAAAAACATCATATTCAATATACTGTTTTATTTTCAAAAAGTTTCATATTTTACTGACGCAATCCCGCAAAATTATAGTAGATACGACCTAAGAGAAATTTATCACAATTCCAACGCCAATCCTTCGGGGGACCACTTCTCGAAATTAGCCGTTTCTCCGAAAAAAGGTTTTGTTTTGTCCAGCAGAGGGTACGCACAGGGTACAACCTAAAAAGGAGTGACTTTTATGGACAAGCAGTTAAATGAGCAAGAAATAGAAACTCATATGTACAAAAACGGAGATTCTTTAACAAGTTTTGATGATTTTAGGGAATATTTGAGAGGTAAAATTAATTTAGGTAAAAAGCTAGGCATGGACGAAGAGCAATTAGCCAATTCGGCTCAAAAAGTGGCAGAGTACCTAGCAGATAAAGTTCCGCCTAAAAATTCCGAGGAACGCTTATTACAGGAGCTTTGGAACGTGGGTACGGAGGAAGAACAGCACAAGCTGGCACACATGCTTGTACGGTTAGTCCAGAACTGATGGAATATTAGATTTAACTATTACAAGAAACGAACCCATGCCTAAGGGGTGGGTTCGTTTCTTTTTTAAAATAATATGTTCACCGAACCGTCCAAGCACTATCCACTGTTAAAACTTCACCATTTACAAATTTGGAATCATCAGAAGCGAGGAATAACACTGCAGCGGCTATATCTTCTGGAACTCCTCTATTAAATGGACCGAGGTCCGTGAACGCCGCCATGCCTATCTCATCTATGCTCGAAGTATCCTTTGGAGTAATATTGGTTAAGATAGACCCAGGGGCAATTGCATTTGCCCGGATTTTTCCGTTATTCCTACCATAAAACGCCGCTATGTTTTTAGTGAGACCAATAACTGCATGTTTTGCCATGGTATACCCTGTACCGCCACGGGCTCCAAAAGTACCTGCAACAGAAGCGATATTCACAATCGTCCCACCTGTTTCCTGCTTTTTGAATACTCTGACTGCTGCGCGTGCTGCAAAAAATGGCCCATTTACGTTAACCGCCATGACACGTTCAAGTAATTCATTGGAGTAATTTTCAATGGAAGTCATCCTATCCGTAACACCAGCAACATTTGCTAAGATATCCAGTCTTCCATATTCATCTAATGCCTTGCTGATCATTTTCTCACAATCAGATTCTTTTGATACATCTGTTTTAATTGCTACAGCAACTCCACCGTTAGAATTAATTTCATCCAATACTTCATTCATCGTAGCTTCATTAAACTCGGCTAAAACAACTTTAGCCCCTTCTTTTGCAAGTAATTTTGCACTCGCACGCCCTATACCAGAGCCGGCTCCAGTTACAACAGCCACTTTACCTTTTAATTTGCCCAAACGTCATACCTCCTGAAAATACTGTCTAAACCCATCCGTTTCTATGAAAATGGTTTTTAACTTTGAACTTCATAGCCGGCGCGCTCACGGTCCCAAGTATCCAAAGTAATACCTTCCTGACGAAGTTTATATTTTTCTACCCTTTGGGACGTATTTCTAGGTAACTCTTTTACGAGCCTTATATACCGTGGAATAGCAAAATGGGCCATTCTTGGTTTACAAAACTCAAGCAACTCTTCAGGTTCTAGTGTTGCACCATCTTTGACCATAATTACGGCAAGTACCTCTTCATCGCCATTATTTTCAGCAGGAACCCCAACCGCAGCAGAATCATATACACTAGGATGAGAATTGATGACCCGCTCTACCTCATAGGAGGAAATGTTCTCCCCTCTTCTTCGAATGGCATCTTTTTTCCGGTCAATAAAGTAAATATAGCCATCCTCATCTTTCATTCCCCGGTCCCCGGAATGGAACCAGAGATTTTTCCATGCTTCCACTGTTTCTTTTTCCATCTTGTAATAACCCGTAAACATAACTCCCGGTTCCTTTGGACGAAGCACAATCTCACCCGCTACACCCTGTGGACAAGGGCGGTCATCTTCATCGTGAATCTCTATTTCGTAGAAAGGAACTGCGCGGCCACAAGAGCCTTTCCTGAAGGAATCTGCAAGATTGTTCGTCACAGTACCCACTTCTGTTAAGCCATAAATTTCAGTCACTTTTACATTAAACCTTTCCCGGAAAGCATCATAAAGTTCTGGAGGAGTGGGTCCGCCATAAGCTTTTCGAACCAAATGATCTGCATCATCCGGCCTCTCTGGCAGCTTCATAAGTAAAGTGAAAAGCGAACCAAGAGCATTAAACGAGGTTATTTTCTCAGCTCGGCAAATATCCCAAAATTTCGAAGTAGAAAATTTCTCATGCAGGACGACATCGCTGTCAGCCAGCAATGCTGCCAGAACCGTCGTAAAACGTGCATTCCCATGAAATAGCGGATATCCAGTGAATAAACGGTCCTCCGGTCCATAATCCATGATTTCACAACAATTTTCAGCAAGTTTAAAGTTATGGATGTGTGTCAATACAACTCCCTTTGACGGACCTGTGGTACCCGATGTAAAAAGGATAACAGAAGGATCATCTGGGGTGATTTCTACATCGATCTCCGAATCACTAGCTTGAGAGAGTAATTCCTCAAAGGAATGAACAGATACGGAATCTACACTAGACTTAGAAAAGCCGCCAACGATGATAATATGACGCAAATTCTCTAATTCTCCTATAACAGCCTCCACACGGTCTACCAAATCTGCTGAAATCACGATGGCCTGACATTCAGCTTTATTAAGCATGTAAGTCAAAAGATCACCTCTAAAAGAGGTATTGATAGGAACCTCAATGACGCCAATCCGTGACAGCCCCAGCCATGTAAAGAGAAACTCTGGGCAATTTGGTAACATAACAGCACAGGTTTGTCCCTTCGACAATCCCAGTGACTTCATAAAATCGGCAACTTTGTTTCCATTTTTATGAAACTCATTATAAGTAACATCAGTATGTTCAAAGCGGACAAATCGTTTAAAAGGAGAGGTTTTCGTACGAAATTCTACTACTTTACCAAATGTCCATATCCCTTTATACATATAATACCTCCTATAAGTCCAAATAAAGTTATTCTACGAAGGCCTTTATATAGAATTTCACTTAAATTCAGGTGGTCTACCCCATCCGTTAACCTCAATGGTATTTCTTACAATGGCCCGGCTGCCTGGTTCACACAAAAATCCCACTACATCCGCAACATCTTTTGGATGCATCCAATCGGTTGTATCAGCGTCTGTTCCGTTTGCTAAATCTGTCAATACATTCCCCGGACATAATGTAATGACACGAACCCGATAGGGATGACACTCTTCGGACAAACATTTGCTCATCCCAACCAATGCGTGCTTCGAGGCGGCGTAAGCGGCACGGCCGCTCGCCCCCCTTAATCCCCATATCGAAGCGATGTTAACAATCAGTCCGTTTTTCTGTTCCATCATTTTTGGGAGGACCTTTTGGCTGAGTAAAAAGGGGCCTCGGACATTGACAGCAAAGGTTTGATCCCATTCAGAAACACTGTAATCTACTAAAGCGTTCAATCGGCCAATACCGGCATTATTGACGAGAACATCAATGGGACCAAGCGTTTTGGAAATACTTTCGTATGCGCGCTCCACATCATTTTCATTAGAAATATCGACTACTTCTGCAGCACAAGCGACTCCCAAGGACTGAATTTCTTCAAGTGTTTTCCGAACATCGGGTGAGATATCACATAAACCTACGGCAATACCTCTTTTAGCCAGTGTCAGTGCAATTTCACGGCCAATCCCCCTTGCTGCTCCAGTTACAATAGCAGCTTTGTATAGACTCTTTTCTTCAATGGACATAAACGTTTCCCTCCTCGAAACAAAAATAAAATGCTGTTTGGCAAATTAAATTTGCCGAAACAGCTTTTTATTTCTTTAAAATCGGATAACAGAACTAATCAGTTTTTAAACTCAAACGGAGGCTCAAGCCCTTCTTCTTCCATAATCTTCAGGACACCATCGACCAGCTTTTTCCCGTCATAACCCTTTTTATCTGCTTCCTTAATCCATTCCTTCCAGACGGCTTCGGCAGGTGCAGTAAACTTCGCTAACTCCTTAGGAGAAAGTTCAATAATTTCTCCTTTTCCTTTTAATTCAGCTTTAATCTTTTCTTTGCTTTCTTTGGCCCCATCAGCATAAGCAACATTAAGGGCTTCTTCTAAATTTGCATCTAGAGATTCGTCAAACTTTTTCTGGGTCTCAGGAGACAAACTATCCCATTTAGCCTGATTCATGATAACGGCTTGAACTGAGTTGGACACTGGTAAGTTTGTAATATATGGTGCAGGTTCATAAAACTTTTGTGAGTACATGCCCCCAAATGCATAAATGGCCACGTCCATAGTCCCTTTTTCAAGTCCAGAATAAATATCCTCAATAGCCATAGAGACTGGTACAGCCCCCCATGATTTAAATAACGGCTCATAGCTGGGCAAGTCGAATTGTGTTTTCTTGCCTTTCAGGTCTTCTACTGTACGAATCGGTTTTGTGCTCGCAAGAACGGCAGGGTCAGAGAGATAAATACTTACGATTTTCACTCCTAATTTCTTTAAATCTTCTTCTAAATACTTCTCCATAAACTTCTTTGCGATTTTCGCCTTTAAAAGATGATCATCTGACTTGGAAAATAAGAACGGTAAATCTAGCACAGTTGATTTAAAGAGAGGTGAGTCAGGGAAGAATTTACCAACAGCTAAGCCTATGTCGTATACGCCGCCGCTGACATCCTGGATAACCGTTTTTGTGCCCCCTAATACTCCTCCTGCCTGAATATTAATAGTTGCTGATCCATTCGTTTCTTGCTTTACTTTCTCAGCCCAAGGTTCAATACCTTTTACATTAATAACATGAGAAGCTGGAACCGCTATTCCAAATATTAACTCCGTTGATTTTCCACCGGTCTTGTTCCCATTCCCTTTTGCATTTGAGGTACTTGATGTTTGATTTCCACCACAGGCTGTTAAAATCATCGAGAGTGCTAGAATAATAGCGGCAAAACTATACAAAGATCCTTTGGTCCGGTTCTTCATTTACGATATTCCTCCCTAAAGGGTAGATTCTTAAAATTATTATCATCTTTGAAAGATCCCTGCGTTGCCATAATGTGGTTATTGTTTACTAGCTGCATCCTCAATGATTTTCAAATCCTTTGCAGAAAGCCCCAAATAGGCTACTGGGTTATCAAATAAGATTTTTCTCCGCAGGTCAGCCGGAATTTTATTAAAGGCGGCCTTCGGTGCGTCAAACTCCCAGTGTGGATAATCGCTAGAAAAGATCAAACGATCCGTTCCAATCATTTCAATTAGTTTTACGATGTTTTGCGGATCCTCATGAGACTCGATAAATGGTTGTGTTCCAAACCAGAAATGCTCCTTTACATATTCACTCGGATAACGCTTCACCCATGGGGTTTCCAGACGCAAAGCTTTCCAGTGAGTATCCATTGTGTACATCATGTTTGGCACCCAGCCAAAGCCGCCTTCAACAAAACCAACCTTTAGTTCCGGGAATTTCTCGAAAACACCGCCAAAAACCATACTGGCCATTTGCGCCTGAAAGGTTAAGCAATTAAGCGTTTGGTATTCCCCGTAGTATTTTTGTGCACCAGTGGCGTGATACTTGTTTTGTCCCCCCGGCAAGGAAACATGGAAGGTACAGACCAAATTATTGCGGACGGCCGCTTCCCAAATCGGATCATAGAAAGAATCTCCATAGCCACGGTGCGGGGAATGAATCGCCAATCCAACTTGAACCATTTGCGGGTGTCCGCCAACACGGTCGATTTCACGCGCTGCAGCAATCGGATCGGCCGCAGCAATGGAAACTGTTCCTTTGAAACGGGGATCCTTTGATAACCAGCGGTCAATTAACCAATCGTTTAACGCAGCACCTATGGCAGAAGCCCAATGATCCTGCGGCAAGCTATTCAAACAGAAGGTATCGTTCGGGTACAATACCGCCATATTTACACCGTGTTCTTCCATCAATTGTTTTCTCAAGAAATCAGGAGATGTTCCAGGATAGGCGCCGTCTGGGGTCCATGAATCTTTTCGGACTCCTCCATTTGCCACAATCGCATAGCTAATACTCATTACTTGTCTGAACTGCGAGGCAGATTTGGCGAAATTCTTCCAATGATTATCCATGTATTCTATCAATTCATCAAACGAATTTTCATGTACATGAACATCACAATCAATCACTTTAAGCGAGTTTCCCTTTTTAGTTAATTCTTCCTGGGTCATTGCCATAGTAAATCCCCTCCATATAGGTTTGAAAATTCAATAAATTATAGGTAATCCACGATTTCACCAAGAATTTTGACGAAACCCCTAAATGTCAATTAATACATTTTCTTCTGCCACTTCAACACTGTAGCTTTTCAGTTTATAGTTACAATCGAAGAGTGATTTGCCTGTTGTAACATCAAATTCATAATGATGCCAAGGACAAGTCAGCACCAGATTCTCCTTCCCAAAGCAATAAACCCCTACGTCCGATTCTAATGTTGTCCCTTTCAGTGCTCCTTCTCCCATCGACGCTGCTTGGTGTGGACAAATACCACTTACTGCATAAAAATCATTTCCGTTTCTAACCAAGACAATTTCACGGTTCTTAATTTTAAAGGTTTTCTTTTCTCCTGATAGGAGGTCATCTACCCTACAAAGCAACTGTTTCATCTTTCAATTACCACCTCTTGTATAGTTGTATTTAAACCTCTTTCTAGGACAGTCAATTTCTACATTTCCCGAGAACCCTTACATGATAATGTAGCGGGTAAATCCCGTGTACTCAATGAAAAGACACAAAGTATTAAATCTTTGCAAAGCCAAGTAAAGTTTGATCCCCAACCTTGTAAAACGTTGCTTTAACCGGCATATCCGCTTTCAGCGAGAACCGATCATCGCTAGGAATTAATCTTCCTAATATCTTGGCCCCTTCCTCTAATTCGACAGTAAGGACCGTGTAGGGTAAGTCTTCAGCAAAGGCCGGGTCAAATGCACGATGGACAACAGTCCAGGAGAACACCTTTCCCTGCCCAGAAGTCTTAACCCATTCCCAGTTCTTACTTGCGCAGTAAGGACAGCGGTATACAGGTGGAAACCATTTCTTTTCACAATCATGACATGCCTGAACATGAAGCTCATGTTCGCTGATTTTCTCCCACCAAAATTCACTTTCTGGGGTCATTTCCGGAGTAATTCCCGTACTCTGTTTTTGAGTCATCTTTAATCCCTCCTTAAAATGAGTGCTGAACCGTCGGCTTGGTTTCCGCTGGTAACAACGCCGATATTCGCATTCGCCACCTGTCGGGATCCGCTTCTTCCCTGTAACTGCATAACCGCCTCAGCTACTGAATTCATCCCATGTATATATCCTTCACAAAGGAGTCCGCCATGCGTATTCACCGGCAGCCTTCCGCCAAGTCCTGTCTCTCCCGCCCGAACAAAGGCCCCTGCTTCCCCTCGTCCAGTAAAGCCCAGACCTTCCAAGGCAAATAATACGGCACTTGAAAAACAATCATAAAACTCGGCAAAGTCTACTTCTTTTGGGGTGATTCCTGCACTTTCCCATAAGGGCTGAGCCAATAGATTGGTATAGTTCGTTGTAATGTCATCCCAAAGCAATTTATCATTCATATCAAGACCTGATCTTGGTCCGCAAACATATGCAGCCCCTTCGATGATGACTGGAGGATGATTTAATTGGCGGGCATTTTTTACTGACGTTACTAACACCGCAACTGCACCATCAACCTCAGTGGTGCAATCAGCCTTGCGGAAAGGGTCTGCAATCATCGGGCTATCCAAGTAATCCTCAAAGGTCAGCGGCTTTTGGATAATCGCACGCTCATTCAGCAGCGCAAACTTTCGCTGAGCAATGGGGACTGCAGCAATATCTTCGATGGTTGCACCTGTCTCAATCATGTAACGGCGTGCCCACATCGCTGCAAAGGAAGGCTGTCCCATATACCCAATCGGATCGCGAAATTGAGCTGCTTCTCCAGCCACCGTCATACCGCCAATTCGTTTGCCGCTTCTGCCATTCAGTGCTCGAAACACCAGGATATTTTCAGCGAGCCCCGCTTCTATGGCCATGGCTGCAAGCATGACAGCATAGGCAGGAGCTTGACCTCCTGTATTCAAATTGAGTATATAATTCTGTTTCGGCAAGGCAAGTGCGGTCGCCACTGATTCACTAGAGACGGAGTCCCCGAGTACACTAAAGCTAACCACTCCGTCTATATCTTTCAATTCCAAACCCGATTCAACGACTGCATTGACACAAGCATCTGACGCAAGTTGAAGAACGGACTTGCCAGATTGTCTTGAAAATTCCGTATAGCCTACTCCTGCTATCGCGGTGTTCCCTAGAAATGATGGACGTTTTTTCGACAACAATATCCCTCCTAAATGAATCTCCTTAATTTACCGAAATGGCTCCTTCATATTCATGGTTAGTTGAGTGATAGAGTTAGAGGAAAAGGAGCCAATGAATGTACACATTATTGTTTGCTGGAAAACTGTCTTACTTCCTGTTTGGCAATTGCCTCCCGGTGAACTTCATTTGGTCCATCAGCTAAGCGAACAATACGAGCGTAAGTCCAATGTCTGGCAAGAGGAAACTCTTGGCTGACACCTCCGCCGCCATGAACCTGAATGGCACGATCAATTACTTTTGTAGCAACTTCAGGGGCAACCACCTTAATCATGGCTATTTCTTTCTTTGCTTCTTTATTTCCTACTTTATCCATCATATCTGCTGCTTTTAAAGTTAAGAGTCTTGCCTGATCGATTTCAATACGTGAATCCGCAATCCATTGACGAATAACGCCTTTGTCAACAAGTGTACCTCCAAAAGCAACCCGCTCTTGGGCTCGTTTTATCATTAGTTCTAGCGCTCTTTCAGCTAAACCAATCATCCGCATACAATGATGGATACGGCCTGGCCCCAGTCTTCCTTGCGCAATCGCAAAGCCTTTCCCTTCACCCCAAAGGATATTACTTACAGGAACACGGACATTCTCAAACAAAACTTCGCCATGTCCATGAGGAGCATCATCAAAACCATAAACATTAAGATTACGAACGATTGTTATGCCTGGAGAATCTGCAGGTACTAGAATCATAGATTGTTGTTCATATGTCGGTGCAGTCGGATCCGTTTTACCCATAAAAATGAAAACTTTACATCGGGGATCTGGAGCTCCAGATGTCCACCATTTACGACCGTTTATGACATACTCATCCCCATCTCTTACAATACTGGATTGGATATTTCTTGCATCAGAAGAAGCAACAAGCGGTTCCGTCATGGCAAAAGCAGATCTGATTTTGCCTTCGAGAAGAGGAACAAGCCACTGTTCCTTCTGTTCCTCAGTCCCATATCGGTCGATTACTTCCATATTCCCTGTGTCTGGGGCACTACAATTAAACACCTCTGGTCCTAAGTAAGGAGAGCGGCCCATGATTTCCATTAACGGAGCAAATTCTAGATTCGTGAGTCCATAACCGTATTTACTATCGGGCAAAAAGAGATTCCATAATCCTTTTTCTTTTGCTTTTTCTTTAAGTTCATCTACGATTGCCGGTATTTGCCATCTAGTCGGGAATTCATTTAATTGCTGCTCATACACTTTTTCAGCCGGATACACATATTGCTCCATAAATTCCGTAACTTCAGCCTGAAGTCTCTTTACCTTGTCTGTGTACTCAAAATTCATCGTTTCATCAGCTCCTTTTTTATAGAACGAAAATATTTAACCCCATATTTCGTGATTTCTTCCACTTCACCGCGCTCCACCAGCAGGTCGAGATGACCTGTTGCTTCATAAACAACTAACATTAATTGTTCCTTCACCGTCTTTGGTGAAAATAATTCCTGAACAATCTCAAACCCAGTTTTGAATTTTTCGCTTATGATACCTTTTATCACGGCTGCACGTTTTTCAATATCGTCCAATCGTTCCTCAACAAGTTCTTGCAGGTTCATCACTGGTGTGCCGTGACCTGTTAATATCGTATCAATGGGGATTTCGACGCATTTTTTTAGATTACTCATGTATTGGATTAACGGAGTTGCCCTATTTTCACTTGGTGTTAGAGGCGGCTCAATCGCTGCATTGGATGAAATGTGTTTAATAATATGGTCTCCTGCAATCAACAACTGATCACTTTCCCGATAGAAGGAAATGTGACTTTGGGCATGCCCCTTTGTCTCAATAATTTGCCACTCGGGTAATCCTGGTATGGAATCTCCTTCATTTAGTTCCACGGTAAGATCCACATTGCTGCAGGACAATTGCTGTAATTTTTCGAAAAACAGTTTGCCTGTTCCACACAGTTGTGCTGGCAAGCCAAATTCAGAAAGAAACCGATGAAAAAATTCATGGTGCCATTCCACAAACTGTTTGTCTGGCAGCAGCCAAGGGCGATTATTCGGGTGTCCTAATATAGGGATGGGATGGCACTCTAAAATACGGTCTAACAACCCAACGTGATCGATATGATGATGTGTCAGCAACACCTGGTCAATATCATGAAGGGTTAACTGCAATTTCTCTAATGACTTTGTCAACATGGCCCAATTTTTTGATAAATTGGCCCCAGTATCGATAAGCGTTAATTTCTCGCCAAATAGTAAATACGTATTTATTGACCCCACGGGTGAGCCAGTGTCGAGTTGTATTAGCTCTATTCCTTTATTGGATATGTCGGACATAGGCATCCACCTCAAGAGTATAAGAATTTTCCAATGTGTTTTTTTAAAACTTAAAAGATGAATCATTTTTCAATATCAGACACTTTGTATGAAGGAGATTTAGCTTATAGGCTAAACAATCCTCCATGCTGTTGAACTCACTTGATATCTACATATGATTAGGCAGCCATAGTGCCATATTAGGAAACAGCACCAACAAAACGAGCATAACGATGATTGGGACGACAAAACGTAATGCTCCCTTGAAGATATCTTCAAGGCGCAATTCTGGTACTGCCCCCTTTAAAACAAAACAATTCATTCCTACCGGTGGTGTAATCAACGCAAGCTCGATAATCACGACAATCCAGACGCCGAACCAAATCAAATCAAAACCCAAAGCTTGGATGATAGGAACGATAATTGGCATGGTAATGACAATCATCGCTAATGAATCCATTACACAGCCCAATACGAAATACATCGCTAGAATCAATAGCATAACAACCCACCATGGAACATCCAATGAAGTAATAAAAGAGGCCAAGTATTTAGGGAGACCTGTTAAGGCCAAGAAATAATTTAAGATAAACGCGCCAATGATAATGGCAAACAGAAAACCCGTGGATCGAAGTGTTCTTTCAAGAGCCGTAATCAAGGATTTTAGGTTCAATTTTCTTTTGGCCATGGCAAGGATGACGGAAACTGCTGCTCCAACTCCGGCTGCCTCCGTTGGACTAAACCATCCCGCATACATGCCGCCTATAACAATAGCAAATAATACCAATATCCAAAGAGTAGACTTTAAGGCTACAAGTTTTTCCTTCCAAGAGTATTTCATATTCATATCAGGAGCTAAATGAGGCTGAAATTTAACTGTAATTAAAATCGTCATTATAAATAGGACAGTTAAAACAATGCCTGGGATGATACCAGCAATCAATAGCTTCCCGATGGATTGTTCTGTCAGGATTCCATAAATGATGAACGCTCCGCTTGGAGGGATTAGAATACCCAATGTGCCTCCTGCAGCGATGGTTCCGCTGCTGAATTTGTCATTGTACCCAGATCTTTGCATCTCCTTGTGAGCGATAACCCCCATGGTTCCTGTGGATGCCACACTCGAACCGGAAGCTGCAGCAAATAAGGCGGAAGCACCGATGGTGGAAGTAGCTAGACCTCCTTTGAAATTGCCAAACCATTTACGAAAAGTATCAAATAAATCCGTGCTGATCCCCGAGATAAATAACAGCTCTCCCATTAACATAAACATCGGAACAGTACTAAATGTATAACTAAAGCTTTGTGTCCATGTAATCGATTCAATGGCAGATTCAAGGGCAACCGGTCCTCGAAGGTATAGAATTCCCAATATGCCAGGCAGAGTCATAGAAATGGCAATCGGAACCCTTAAAAACATTAGTACAAACATTAAAAGAATCGCTAATAGTCCCAACATCTCAAATGACACTGACTTCACTCCCCTCTTGTTCTTGTTCCACAACTTTTCCAGTCGTAAGTTCAACGATGTTGTTGATAATTTTCACCAAGGACTCCAATCCCCAGAGGAAAAAGCCAATTCCTAGTAAAAATTGAAACGGGTAATGCGGAACATGGAGAATCGTGGTAGAAACTAAAAAGGTATGAAGAGCCTTTAATCCTGCTCCAATTTGAATCGTGCCGACAACAAAACAAATGGCACTTACTAAAATGTAACCGAAAATATTAAATGCCGCCTGTACTCGTTTATTAAACCGGTCCACTAACAAACCGACCTTTATATGCGCATCAACACTTTCCGAATAGGCAATCCCTAATCCTACCAAGACGACCATCATTAATTGCACAAGTTCGTAATCTCCAATTATTGGTTTGTTGATAACACCTCTGGAGATTACTGAGCAAGCAATCAATGCCATCATCAAAAAGATTGTTATGATGGCTCCCCAACGAATAATGGCTGTTAAACCCTTAATAACCTTGAATAATAGATTCATTTCAGCACCCCATTTCAACTAGTAAGTTCAATCACTCTTTTACTTCTGATACACTATTTGCAAGGTTTGCTGGAAGCTTCACAGCATAGACAGTTGTTATAGCCCCTCAACTTGGGCCATAATCCGCATCCCCCCATCTACGCGAATGATCTCTCCGTTAATCATTTCCATTTCGTCAGAACAAAGTGTGAGGATGACCTTTGCAACATCCTCAATTTCCATGGGCCGCTTAAAAGGAATGTTCGACTGGGCTGCCTCAATACGTTGGTGAAAATTTGGGTTGAGTTTTCGTAAAGACTCAGTATTTAATGTACCGGGAGAGATGGTGTTGGAGGTTATTCCATATGGTCCGAACTCTACCGCCATATATCGGATAAGAGCTTCCATCGCAGCTTTAGGTACACCGATAGCTGCATAGTTCTTAACAGCTAATTCTGAACCTAGACTTGTGATGGCAAGGATTCTGCCCCACTGCTTTTCTTTCATATGCGGAGTTAATTCTTGTGCCCCTATAAGCAATGGGTTCAAATTAATATTAAATGCATGGCTCCATAATTCAGAATCAATGGTTGAAAGGCTTGATTTAAAAGCGTGAACGGCATTATGTATAAAAATGTCGATACCACCCAATCTTGCTATAGCCGTTTTACAAAGATTAGCCATTTCCTCAGTATTGCCAACGTCAGCTTTAATGATCTCTACCTTTGTTCCAAACTTTGAAACTTCTTTAAATGTTTCCAATGCACTACTTTCATTATGATAATAATTAATGACGACATTTGCTCCATCACGGGCAAAAGCGATGGCTAATTCTTTGCCTAAACCTTTTGAACTGCCCGTTATTAAAACATTTTTATTTTTCATCCCAGCAACCCTCACTTTCTAAAAAACTATATTTTATTAGCTGTTTAAATACAGTATGCGCTTTCAAAATAGAAGGAAACTAATGAAGGCAGCAACACAATTTGATATCTGATTCAAGTTTCACTTATATTCATATTTTATAGCTGCCCATATCAATAGTCAACATTTTTTCTGCCAATTTGAAAAATTATGTTTATTCCAAAAAGTATTTTATAATGCTCCATAAATCTAGAAAAACCCTTTTTTATTGCTTGATAATACCATGCTTCAAGAGATCCATAACCTCATCTAAAAGGGCATCATCTATATCCTCATCATTCCATAATATCCAGTTCAATCCAATATAATTGGTAATTCCCATGATACTATATACAATCACTTCTGGATTTAGGGGTTTAATCTCCCCCTTCCTAATAGCGATTTCTATGGAGCTTATATATGAATCCGCCAGTTTTTCAAACATATTGCGATGAAGTTCCTTGTTTACAAATTCGGCTTGCGGGAATAAGCTATACCAATGCGGTCGTTCCTTGACAAATTCAAATAAAGCTTTTATCCCCTCTCTTTCTATCTCAATTCTATTTTCCAGCCCTGATATTCTTTTCCTAATTAACCCAATTAATTTTTTTTGCATTTCCCACAGAAGTGATTCAAAGATTTCATACTTTGACTCAAAATAGGTGTAAAAATTTCCAAGAGATACTCCTGCATGTTGTGTAATTTCCGTTATACTGCTTTGGTGGTAACCATTTTTTCCAAAAACGTATTCAGCAGACCGCAACAATTTTTCTTTTGTCTTAAGTCCTCTGTTAGTTTTTGGCAATAGATTGTTTTTTTGCACTTTTGGCCTCCTGACTCATGTTTTAATGTTAACTAGGAAGTCATAACATTCATTAGATCTTAAATGGTTTTTGTGTTAATTATTTCGTAGGAATATTCCATTAAGCTATCAATCGATTGATTTAGACTACTAAACCGTGGATCTGTCGCTGAACCCTTCACCCATCTGTAATAAATTTGCTGCATAACCACAGCTGTTTTAAAATAGGCAAAAGCCAGGTAAAAATGTAACGCTGGAATATCTCTACCTGACTTCAAAGCATAACGCTCAATCAGGTCGTTTCTTGAAAGGAATCCAGGTTGGGATGTGACCGAAGGCAAGCTAGTTTTCAACTTTTCACTATCACCCGGTTCTCTCCAATAGCTTAGTGAGATAGCCAAATCAAAAATCGGGTCAGCTATGGTAGACATTTCCCAGTCAAAAATAGCTTCCACCTTTCCCAAGTGCTGATTTGAGAACATCATATTGTTCATTTTATAGTCATTGTGTATAACAGATTCTCCATAAGATAAGGGAATATTGCTTGTGAACCACTTGGCGAGTTTATCAAACTGGGGTACTTCGTGAGTTTTACTATTCTCATATCGTTTTATCCAGCCATGTACTTGTCTCTCTAAAAACCCCTGAGGTCTTCCGAATGACTCTAATCCGATTTCCTTATAATCTAGTTTATGTAACTCAGCAAGTGTATCAATAAATGCATAGGAAATCTGACGACCCCTCTCTTCTGTTAAATGAATACCCGCTGGTATACTTGTATCGAAAACAATTCCATTTTTTCGTTCCATTACATAGAATGGCACACCAATTACTGATTCATCGTCACAAAACAGATAGGGTTTTGGAACATAGGGAAATACTGGATGTAATTTGTTTAATAGTGATGACTCTCTTTCCATATCATGTGCTTTTGGCGGCAATGGTCCACCAGGAGGGCGGCGCATAACAACCTCTTCACTTCCACAGCGAATAAGGTAAGTCCAATTGGAAAATCCAGCAGAGAATTGATTTACCTCAATTGGTTGGTTGGGCCAATCAGGGAAATTTTTTAACATAAATGCATGAAAATTTTCCTCGTTAAAATCCTCTCCTTTTCGTATGGAAGTAATCACATCATTTTGACTTTCCATCTTATTGCCACCTTTCATCTATTTAAATAGTTTTATAATTTTACCTTGTCAAAAAGAACCTCCATTTGTTATCCAAGGAGTATGCAGCAAACAATCTTTGTTATTTGCTGCTTATCCTTTTTACACAAAATGCTAATTGATTCTTTCAATAATAGTTCCATTGGCCATTCCGCCGCCCTCACAAATTGCTTGAAGACCAAACCTTCCTCCTGTTCTTTCTAAATCATTCATCATGGAGATCATCAATTTGGCACCAGTAGCTCCAAGCGGATGCCCCAATGCAATTGCACCGCCATTTGGATTTAGTTTCTGAGGATCAGCCTTTATCTCTTCTAACCAGCACATTGGGACCGAAGCAAAAGCTTCATTTACTTCATACGTATCCATGTCCCCAATGGTCAGGTTTGCCTTTTGCAGGACCTGTCTGGTTGCTTCAATCGGGCCAGTCAACATCAATGTAGGATCCGAACCGACAACCACCCTGGCAACAATTCGGAAACGCGGCTTTAATCCTAACTCTTCAGCTTTTTCCCTAGACATCAACAGGACAGCAGCGGCTCCATCGCTCATTTGACTAGAATTGCCGGCATGGATTTTTCCGTTTTCCATAAATGCCGGTTTAAGTGTTGCTAGTTTTTCAATGGTTGAACCCTTGCGCGGCCCTTCATCCTGTGTAACAACGGTTGTGGTCCCATCCTCGAATGTTACCTCTATTGGCATGATTTCCCGGTCAAAACGCCCTTCTTCTTGGGCCTTAAGTGCACGATGATGACTTTCTAAAGAAAATTCATCTAATTGACTTCTCGTAAATCCCCATTTGTCTGCAATCCTTTCGGCAGATAACCCTTGGTTAATCATCTCATATCTAGTTGTGAGTTCTTCACTCCAGGTGGAATTTTTGCGTGTTGAACCCATTGGCACCCGTGTCATGCTTTCCACACCGCCGGCTATCACAATATCCATGTCCCCGCTCATAATGGCCTGGGCCGCGAAATGAATAGCCTGCTGACCGGAGCCGCACTGACGGTCGATGGTGGTGGCTGGCACGTGAATAGGAAAGTCCGCCATCAATACTGCAGTCCGGGCAATATTATAGGTCTGTTCTTCCGTTTGTGACACACAACCCATAATGACGTCTTGGACCATTCCCGGTTCAATACCTGCACGGTTTACTAATTCCTTTAGGACTTTTGCAGCTAATTCATCTGGACGAACAGTGCTAAGAGCACCCTTTCGTTTTCCAACAGGTGTTCTAACTCCCTCTACTATAACAACTTCTCTCATTTTTCACGCCTCCGAAATTTTATAGCCCCATCCGCTTAGCAATAATCGTTTTCATAATTTCATTTGTGCCGGCATATATCGATATGGCTTGAACGTCTCTAAACCTTCTAGCAATCTCGTATTCTTCCATATAACCGTAGCCCCCATGCAGCTGCATACATTGAGTGGCGACCCTTTTGGTCATTTCGGTTATCCACCATTTCGCCATAGAAACCTGTGTGACGACTTCCTTTTTATTAATATGATTGACAATCAAGTCATCTACAAACGTTCTCGCCATTTGGATCTCTGTTGCCATTTCAGCGAGTTTAAACTGTGTATTTTGAAATTGGCTGATTGATTTTCCGAATGCTTTTCTTTGTTTGACATAATCAATAGTTATTTCGAGCATTTTTTCCGCTTGGGCCACGCTTCCAACCGCAACTAGGAGCCTTTCCTGCTGTAGTTTCTCCATTAAATAGTAGAAGCCTTTTCCTTCCTCACCCAGTAGGTTCTCTGCGGGGACCCGGGCATCCTCGAAAATAAGTTCAGCTGTATCGGAACTGTACTGTCCTACTTTTTTTAGCTGCCTGCCTTTTGAAAAACCCGGAGTATCACGTTCCACTACAATTAAACTAATTCCCTTATAGCCGGGTTCAGCTTTTAGGTCGGTCTTGCATGCCACTACGAATAAGTCACCTGTGATACCGGTTGTAATAAATGTTTTCTCACCATTTAATATATAGTAATCCCCATCTTTAACCGCCGTGGTCCGGATGCCCGCCACGTCGGAGCCTCCTCCCGGTTCTGTCATGGCAATTCCTGTAATAATATCACCGCTTATGCAGCCTGGCAGCCAGCGCTCCTTCTGCTCTTCATTGCCAAACGTGTTAATGTAGGGAACGACAATATCATTATGGTTATTAATTCCCACCAAACCGCTGCCTACTCTTTCCAATTCCTCATTGATAATAATGGAATAGCCGAAATCAGCATTGGCCCCGCCATATTTCTCATCCACCCATGGGCAGAGAAAACCTTGTTCCCCCATCTTCTTCCAAAATGACCGGGGAATCCTTTTTTCTTCTTCCCACTGCTCAAAATGAGGGATTGCTTCTTTTTCTAGAAACTTCTTTAAGGCACGTCTAAAGATTTGGTGTTCTTCATTTAAATAGGTCGGACTCATCATTCTGCTCCTTTTAATAAAATTTGAAATTCTAAGCGTTTTCAACTAATCTACTACTTTACTAAAATCGTTACACAGGAGTTTCCTCCAGCCCCTTCGCTGTGGCTTAACGCAACCTTTGCCCCTTGGACTTGATTAGGGCCGGCTTCTCCCCTGAGCTGCCAAGTAATCTCTGCAATTTGTCCAAGCGAGGATGCTCCCACCGGTTCCCCTCTGGAAAGGATCCCTCCGCTCACATTGATGGGGATTCTGCCACCAAGAGAGGTCTCACCAGCTAACGCCCTCGGCCCGCCCTCTCCGATTGGACAAAAGCCTAATGACTCAGAATAGATAATTTCAGAGCCGGCATCTACATCTTGGATTTCAGCTACATGTATATCCTCAGGTCCCAGCCCAGCCATTTTATAGGCAGATTGTGCTGCCCTTTCCGCTAAAACCGGATAGGAGGCCTGGGCCGGAGCTGATACAGCGGGTACGAACATATCCCGTCTTCTCCTTGTTTCTAGAACAGAAGCTGCTATTGTCACATAATTTTTCGTAAAGCGCTCTGCGGTTTTCTTATTGCAAATAACGGCAGCTGCTCCACCATCATTCGGTGCACACAGCATATACAGTGTCAATGGATCACAGACCATCCGCGATTGGAGGATTTCTTCAACTGATAGTTCTTTTCGGAACATGGCATATCGATTATGAACAGCATGTTTATGACTTTTATAAGCAATATGAGCGAGCTGTTCTTTGGTTGTACCATATTTCACCATGTGCTCATGAATATTTAGGGCAAAATATAGCGGATTCGCCCCTAACCCTGTAGATTCCTGCCAATGGTCATAACCAGCCCCATGCAAGAAGCCTCTCGGACTTTTCTCAAAACCAACTGCCAGGACGATATCGTACTGGCCGGATTTAATGGCTTGGTATGCCAAGCGCACCGCGGAAGCCCCGCTGGCACAGGCATTTTCAACGTTCACGATTGGAATGCCTGGTAATCCTAACCTTTCCAAGACATTGTGACCAGATGCTGATACTTCATAAACATTGGCACAAAATGCCGCCTGAACATCCTTCATACTCATATTTGCATCCTTCAATGCACGCTGCGCAGCAACGGATCCTAAAGTTCGGTAATCCTTGTCATTGTATCTGCCAAACTCGTGCATACCCACACCTGCGATGACGACCTCTGTCAAGCTAATCCCTCCCCGTTATTGAATGGGTTTAAATTTATATGTCAAAAATTCTTTTTCGTCTTCTATAAAAGCGGTATCCATGACAATTTCGATATCCATGCCCGGAATTAAACGGTCAATGTTCTTTTCCGTCATAACCCCTAAAATTCGAATGCCCTCCGGAAATTCTACAATTCCAACCGTATAGGGAACAGTTCCCTTGAATCCCGGCGGAGGTGACGTGATCCCCGTAAAACATACCAATTTACCTAATGAACCTATTGTTTTCTCTTCCATGGTATCTGTACAGCATTCAGGACAATAATCTTGCTTGGGGAAAACTAATTCTCCGCATGCTGAACAACCAGAAACAACTAGCATTGGTGATGGGGATGTCCATTGAAATAAGCCGTCTTTTACAGGTACTTTTACTAAACCTTCCATTAAAGTTCATTCCTCCTTTATTAAGGATCATACTTTTAAAGCCGTTTTATTTGAAACTCACCTTATAATTTAAAAAGTGAATCAACTTTCAATATTAGTCACATCCTTCCAAATTATAACCAAATGAGGGGGGACCCTCCCTGATTTGAGCCTTTTTCAAAGATAGTCTGATTGAAGCGCTTTCTTTTATCTGATATATGAATCAACTTTCAAATTATAACTTAATTTTAATAACTCATTTTATTATTGTCAATATTTTTTCTGATAATTTAGAATTGTCGAGATAAAATATAGTAGATCTCCACCCAGATTGGGTAAAATCTACTATATTTTGATCTCACATTTTTATTCAGACAGGCTACATCGAAAACGGTGGTTCTACTCCTTCTTCTTTCATGATTCGCAAGAACCCATCCATTAACTTTTGCCCATCATAGCCTTTTTTGTTTGCTTCATTGATCCATTGCTTCCATACTCCCTTTGCAGGTTCCATAAATCCTTCTAAATCTTCACTATTTGGTTGAATAACTTCACCTTTCCCTTCTACTTCTTTTGATAGCTGGCTTATGGCCTGGTCCATTGTTTTCAAAAAGCTTCCTTGCCATAGCTCCATTAATTTAGGATTGAATTCCTCATCAAAGCGCTTCTGCATATCTGGGGTTAAGCCTTTGTATTTATCCAAATTCATGATGGCAACTGCAGAAACCCCTGATATCGGCAAATTAGTTATATATGGTGCCGGCTCATAAATCTTAGTAGAATAGGCACCCGCAGGAGCATAAAGACTGACATCCAAGGTTTTCCTGTCAAGAGCAGAATATAAATCTTCGATCGCCACTGATACTGGCGTACCGCCCCAGCCTTTAATAATTGGATCCCAGTTAGCTCCTTGCAGCAAAATCCGTTTCCCCTTTAGGTCCTTGACTGATTTAATAGGTGTTGTACTAAATATGGTTAAGGGGTCACTAGAATAAACACCGAGTAATTTTACACCCATTTTTTCAAATTCCGCTTTAACATATTCATTTACAAGTCGCTCTGCTACTTTTACTTTTTTCTGATAGTGATCTTTCGCATTAATGAAAGCAAATGGTAAGTCTAAAACGGTCATTTTAAATAATGGGGTGTCAGGATAGTACTGGGCAACAGTGTAACCAATATCATAAACCCCGCCACTTACGTCCTGAAGTGATTGTTGAGAACCCCCAAGCACCGATCCCCCTTGCACGTCGATATTTACGACACCATCTGTTTCGTCCCCAACTAATTTTGCCCAAGGTTCAAAAGCGTTTGTTTGTGTATGATGGGTTTCAGGAGTCCAGGATCCAAATTTTAAAGAAATAGATTTTTGTTCACTATTTCCTTTTTCTTCACCTTTCGTTTCATTTCCTGAGGAAGGGTTCCCTCCACAAGCTGCCAAAGCAAAGATCATCACGACGAGTGTAAAAACTGTAAATGTTAATTTAATGGTCCTATTCATCCAACGCACCCCTCTTTTCTATATTTTTAATATTCTGAATTATAAGGGTAAAAATTTTTAGTACCTTGTACGCCTGAAGGAAAAGTGAAACTGCAAAGAATCTACTTTTCCTCTCAAGTTATGAATCTTAAGAAACCTATAACTATATAATTTACAAAACTATGGCGCTGAAATGCCAAATTTGACAAAATCCATAATGTCATCAATTAATTTATCGTCAATTTCTTTTCCATCCCATAATATCCATTTCATACCTAGGTAATTAGTAATTCCCATGAAGCTGTAAACGAGCATTTCGGAATTAAGGCTTCTAATTTCCCCTTTTTCCATTGATTCTTCAATCCGGTTAATATAGGACTTTGCAAATTTTTCCATCGTCTTCCGATGCAGTTCTTTATCTACAAATTCTGCTTGAGGAAATAGACTGTACCAATAGGGGCGTTTTTTTACAAATTCAAATAAGGCTTTAAAGCCTGCTCTTTCAATCTCAATCCTATTATCAATTCCTTCCGTTCTTTCTTTGATAAACAATAATAATTCCCGTTGCATCTCCCAAATAAGCGCTTCAAATATTTGATATTTGGACTCAAAATAAGTATAAAAATTCCCAAGTGAAACCCCAGCATTTTGTGTTATTTCCGTAATACTGCTTTGATGATATCCATTTTTCCCGAATATATATTCTGCAGACCGTAATAGCTTATTTCTAGTCTGTATTCCTCGATTGGTTTTTGGTTTGAGATGATCAATTGACACTTAAGGTGCCACCTCCAAAAAATTATAATATGAATCAACTTTCAATTATTATGATAAAAAAAGAGTTTGTTTAACAAACAATCCTGTAGTGGTTGCTGCTTTCTAACCATTTACAACACTTGAATCGGGTTTCAAATTTATTTTATATAAACAGGTAAGCGCTGTCAATTTTATTTTCCGAATGCTTACAATTCAATTAATATTTATTCCGGTAAGTTCTCTTTTTAAGATTTTTCCGATGGAGGATTTCGGCAGGGAATCTATAAATCTTATAATTCGCGGGATCTTATAATGCACCAGATATTTTTGACAATGGTCTTTTATATCATTTTCATTGAGAGCATATTTGCAAACGATAAAAGCTGCTACTTCTTCTCCTAACCGTTGGTCCTCTAACCCGAGGACTGCACATTCGACAATGCCATCATGCTTATACAGAACCTCCTCTATTTCCCTGGGATAAACATTATAACCTCCACGAATAATTAAATCCTTTTTCCTGTCAACAATATAAAGATAGCCCTCTTCATCTTGATAGGCAAAATCACCAGTGTAGACCCAACCGTCTTGAATCACCTCATTTGTCTCAGTTGTGTTATTATAGTAACCTTTCATTGCATTGGGTCCCCTAAACACCAATTCACCGACTTCGCCCTGAATAACCTCTACTCTATCATCGTTCATTATTTTGACCTCTACCCCTGGAATGGGTAAGCCAACCGAGCCTATTTTTTGTTTACCCTTGTAGGGATTTGTTGTGATTTGAGCGGTACTTTCTGTCTGACCATAGCCTTCCAAAATATCAACTTTCATCAGGTCCTTTACCTTTTTGATTACTTCGGTTGAGATACTGGCTCCGCCCGACGCGCAAATTCTTAACGTAGAAAAATTCAAATCACTTATAATAGGAGATTGGACTAACATGGTGTACATAGTTGGTACACCAAAGTACATAGTGATTTTTTCATTAACAATGGTTTCAAGGACATCATCAGCATGAAACCGTTCTATTATTTGAACAGTTGCGCCTTGTACAAAGGGAGCCAGCATGCATTGAAGATTTCCATAGACATGAAATAACGGCAAAGTACAAAGGACACGATCATTAGAGGATACTTGTAAAATGGCTGCTTCAGTTATGGAAAGCCAATTCAAGTTTGCGTGTGTAATCATGACCCCTTTGGGACGGCCTGTTGTACCTGAAGTATAAATAATGTGTGCTGTATCATCTGGATTGCACCGAACCGGTAGAAAGTCAGCTCCCGATTGTAGCAGGTCATGCCCTTTTATAACTTTTTTCAGATTGATATTCTTTTCGAAACAAACTACTTTTTCTAGTGTCTTAACTTCATTTTGTATTTCCAAGACCGTAGAAATTCCTAGACCATCTGTTAAAATACCAACTGAATCAGAATTATGAAGTATAAAGGTTACTTCATTTGCTTTAAATAAAGGATTAATGGGTACTACCGTTGCTCCGATTGATAATATAGCATAGTAAGAAATGATATATTCAGGGGAGTTTTGCATCATTAAACCAATATTTGTATTTCTCCTAAACCCTTTTCGGTTCAGCCCATCAGCCAAACGTAAAACATCTTTTATTAACTCTTCGTATGTTATGAGTTGGTTTTGAAATTTAATGGCAGGCTGATTAGGTAACCGATTGGCTGTGGAAATTAATAAATCAACGATATTCATCCTATTCCTCCTTTAAATCACCAACCTATTCAGCTGTAACACCGCCATCAATACTAATGGTTTGGCCCGTCATGAAATTAGAGGCATCGGAAGCTAAGTAAAGGGCAATATAGGCAATATCACTTGGCGCTCCTAATTTTCGTAGTGGGATCATTTTCAGCATTTTCTGTAGCAGATGTTCATCTCCAATTTCTTCCGTATTGATATCGGTACTAATTAGTCCTGGAGCAATACCATTAACAAAGATTCCATATCTGGCCCATTCCGAGGCTAGTGATTTTGTTAAATGTATGACAGCCGCCTTACTTGCACCATATGGGGCAATACGTTTAAACGTCTTCAAGCCGCCGATTGAGGAAACGTTAATAATCTTACCGTTCCCTTGTTCCATCATGATTTTTGCTGCTTCCTGACAGGAAAAGAATAATCCCTTAATATTAATGTTAAACATAAAATCCCAATCATCACTGGTAACTTCAACAGATGGCTTCGTAATACTTACACCGGCATTGTTTACTACAATATCCAATTGCCCAAATTCCTCAACAACCGTTTTATACAAGTTTGTAATTTCTTCTAAATTAGCTATGTCACATCTTACACCTAATGCCTTCCCGCCCTTTTGAATAACCTCTTCTGCAGCATTGTTACAGTCATCTATATTTCTGCTTGCAATGACAACTGTGGCTCCCTGGGCTGCAAATGTGTTTACAATTTCTTTACCTATTCCACGGCTCCCGCCCGTAACTAAGGCGACTTTTCCCGTTAAATCAAAGATTGTTTCCAATTCAGTAAACCTCCTACTAATTAATTATGATCTTTGATATTACTTTGGATATAAACGAAAAGTGAATCAACTTTCATAATTAATTTTAAGTCCCAGCTATCGTTCTTGTCAATTTGAATATTGAATATTATAACTTTTCAAAATTATCAGCATAGGATCTTAGTTTTGTCTTTAAAATTTTTCCTGAAGCATTCCTTGGTAACTCTTCTAAAAATTCAACATAGCGCGGTTTTTTATAGCTGGCAATTCTTTCGGCACAATAGTGAATAATATCCTGTTCAGACAGTTTCTTTCCTGGTTTTGGGACGATATATGCTTTTACCGTTTCACCCCACTTTTCATCTGGTACACCAACTACTGCTGCTTCAAAGATATCTGGGTGTGTATATAATACTTCCTCAATTTCCTTCGGATAAATATTCTCCCCACCGCTAATAATCATGTCCTTTTTACGATCTACCACTGTGAGATACCCATCTTCGTCATAGGTAACGAGGTCGCCACTATGAAACCAACCACCTTTAAAGGCTTCTTCAGTAGCAGCCGAGTTATTATAGTATTCCTTCATAACAGTGGGTCCTCGATAAATGATTTCTCCCACTTCCCCCGGACAGCAATCATTCATATCTTCATCTACTACCCTTACTTCTATATTTGAAAATGGAAGCCCAACAGACCCGGATTTAATGAGAGAATCACCAGCCTTCAATGTGGAAGTACTAAAGGTCTCCGTATGCCCAAAAGTATCGTAAACGCTTGCATTTGGAAAGTGTTCCATCAATTTTTTCTTAAGCTCAAGTGGTGTAGTGGCAGCAGCTGTGCAAATAACTCGTATACTCCCAACATGATATTCTTGAAAATTAGGAACTTGTAGTAATAAATTCCACATTGACGGAACCATAAAGGCATATGATACCTTCTCTGCATCAAATGTTTCCAGTATAGCATTGGGGTCAAATTTACTATGTATAATGGACGTCCCGCCAACTAAAACAATCATGGTCATAGCAGAAATTCCGCCGACATGAAACAGCGGGGTGGTAATGAGCTGAACTTCATCTTTGGTAAGTCCACATTCTAGTGTCATATTAACAGCATTCATAAATGCATTTTTGTGAGTCAATACAGCCCCTTTAGGCCTTCCTGTTGTTCCGGAGGTATACACGATAAGCAAGTCATCGTCATCATCCAGATATTCCAGTTTCGGCTTTAACGTGCTTTTAAACATGCTATCATAAAATAAGAATCCATCCTCCTTTAATGCATCAGAGGGATTAACAATGACCACGCCTGATAATTTTGGAAGTTTACTGCGAATTTCCTTTATTACATAGGTAAAATCATCATGAGCTACGAGCATTTTAACATCGGAATTACCCAATATGTACTCTACTTCACTTTTTTGCAATCTAAAGTTTACAGGGACAATGACGGCCCCGATTCGAGCTAAAGCAAAAAGTACCTCAATAAATTCGATAGAATTATAGAGTAGTACGCCTACTTTATCGCCCTTGAATATTCCCCTTGATTGGAACCATCCGGCTATGTTGTCAACCCTGCTTTGAAGCATCCCATATGTCATACGGGTATTATTATGAACTAAGGCAGTTTTTTGAGGAAATCGACGGGCTGATCTATTTAACATTTCATCAGCTAATAATTGCTTTGCTCTTTGATATTCCATCATTTATCCACTCCTCTATTTTGGTCATAACCTTCGTTTAAAAGAAATAAATAATCATATTTTCCCAATCCCATCATTTTATGGAAATAATTATATCTGAATATTCAGTATGTATCAAGCTACATCCTTGCATCATTACGACAGAAGGTTATTCATTTATTTAGATTTAGGTAATGACATGAGTACTTAAACTCCAAATGGAACGATACTAATATGTCCGTCGCCCTACTCTATATGTCATTACCTTTTGAGCAACAAAAAAATCCATGGACATTTACAGCAAACGTTTTATCCCCTTTTATTAATTTGCTAAAGCACCCCCATCAATAGCCAAATAGTGGCCCGTCATATGAGATGCAAATTCGGATCCTAGGAAAAGAACTTTATGTGCAATCTCTATAGCCTCGGCATACCTGCCATCTGGAATCGCTTTTTCCCGTGATGATAAGAAAGCTTCCGGATCGGATGGAGAGACCCCTTTCTCGATGGAACGCATCATACGGGTATGAACAGCACCAGGACAAATGGCATTTACACGAATCCCTTCCCGTGCAACTTCGAGTGCAACTGTCTTTGTCATTCCTATCACAGCGTGTTTACTCGCAGTATAGGCAACAAACCCAGGAGAACCGACCAGTCCTGCGGCCGAAGCAGTGTTAATGATCGCTCCACTTCTTTGACGAATCATTTCAGGTAATACATATTTCAACCCTAAGAATACGCCTCTGACATTAATATCCATCACTTTGTTGAATACTTCTTCCGGATACTCTGTCGTAGGCTTGATAACCCCCTCCCAACCTGCGTTATTAGAGAAAACATCAATTCGATTGAAGCGGGCGATGGTTTGATTCACATAATTTTTTACATCGGAAGAATTGGAAACATCAGCATTGATGAAGAGGCCTTCCCTTCCTTCCTTTTTAATCCGGGATACCGTCTCCTCCCCCATCTTTTGGTCAATATCAACACAAACTACATCTGCACCTGCTTTGGCAAACTCTATACATATAGACCTGCCAATCCCTGATGCTCCTCCTGTCACTAATGCAACCTTGCCGGTATAATCAATCTTCACTTTGTCCACCTCTTTATTTATTTATTTATTTATTACGCGCTAAAACCACCATCAACGTTAATAATTTGACCATTTACATAGCTGGAAGCATCGGATACAAGGAAGTCCACGACATCGGCTATTTCTCTTAGCTGCCCTCTACGTGATAGTGGAGTTTGAGCAAGAACGCTATTTACTAGATTTCGAGTAATGTCATCTCCTGCATCGAATTTCTTATGAATACTGTTCGTTTCGGTTACCCCCGGAGCGACCCCATTCACCCGAATCCCATCTGGGCCATATTCACGTGCAGCCATGCGCAGCAGTCCTTCGACAGCCATTTTTGGAATCGTAGACATTCCATCATATTCAATGGTCCTGCTAATCACATTGGTTAGAAAAAGGACAATCGAGCCTCCCCCCTCTTGCTGGAGTAGTGGAATTCCGTGCTTTAAAATATTATAGGTGCCAATCACATCTGTTTCGATGATGGAGCGAAATAAATCATCATCATAATCTGTAATTTTCTTAATTTTAAATGGTGTGCCGGTTGCGGAAACGATAGAATCAATTCCACCCCATTGGTCTTCTACTAAGTTGTAAAAGGAACGGACAGATTCGGGATCAGTGATCTCAACTTTACCAATTTCAGCTTTGCCGCCTGCCTCACGGATCGCTTTAGCTGTTGCTTCTGCTTTTTCCTTATTGGTTCTATAGGCAATCGTAATCGCTGCATTTTCAGCAAGCTTCGTTGAAATTGCACCACCTTGTGCACCGCTTCCTCCAAAAATGACAATTCGTTTTTGTTTATTAATGTTTTCCATTACTACTTCACCCCTTAATAGATTAATAATTTACACGTTACAAATTAACGAAACACTTGATATCCGACACGTTCACGATCCCATGTGTCGTTCGTAATGCCTTCTTCGCGCAGCTTGTATTTTTGAACTCTTTGAGAAGGCGTCCGAGGGAATTCTGACACGAATCTTACAAAGCGAGGGAGGGCAAAGTAAGCCATTCGTGGCTGACAAAAATCCAGCAGTTCCACTGGTGTTAGCTCTTCCCCTTCTTTTACAATGACAACAGCCAACACTTCTTCTTCACCCAGCTCTGATGGAACACCAATTGCGGCTGAATCAAGGACCTTTGGATGATCATTAAGAACTACTTCCACTTCAAAGGAGGAAATGTTTTCACCACGTCTTCTGATAGCATCTTTTTGCCGATCGATAAAATAGATATATCCATCTTTGTCCATTCGGCCCCGGTCCCCAGTATGTAACCATAAATTTTGCCAGGTTTTTAACGTGGCTTCCGGCATCTTATAGTATTCTGTAAACATGATGCCAGGTTCTTTCGGTCTGACAACGATTTCTCCAGCTACACCTGGCGGGCATGGATTATCCTCTTCATCATGAATCTCAACCTCATAATAAGGAGCGGCTATTCCACAAGAGCCCTTGCGGAAGGATTCGGATGGGTTGTTGGTTACTGTTCCACCCTCAGTTAAACCATATATTTCACTGATTTGAACACCGTATCGGTCTTGGAAGTCATCATATAGGTCGAGTGGAGTTGGTCCACCGAAAGCCTTCCGTACGAAATGTTCTCTATCTTCGGGGCGTTCAGGCTGTTTCATAAGGATGGTGATCAATGATCCCATGAAATTAAAGGCGGTTATTTTCTCGATACGGCAAATATCCCAGAATCTTGATGCAGAGAACTTATCATGTAAAACAACATCGCAATCAGCTAAAAGCGCTGCCATAACGGTCGTATAACGGGCATTTGCATGAAATAGCGGGAATACAGTAAACAATCGGTCATTGGGACCATACTTCATGACATCACAACAGTTTGAAGCATTCTTAAAATTAGACCGATGGGTGAGGACAACTCCCTTGGATGGCCCTGTCGTTCCCGAAGTAAACAGGATGATGGAAGGGTCGGTTGGTTTAATCTCTACCTCTATAGGTGCATCACTTGCTTTTTCAAGCATAGTAGCAAAGGAATGAGTAGAAATCAGACCTGGAACTGCTTTTTCAGTATCTCCTACCACAATGACATGACGGAGATGGGTGAGATTGTCTAGTATATCAATTAATCGATCAACCCATTGTGAAGAAATGATAATGGCTTGACACTCAGCTTTATTTAAAATATACGTCAGCAGGTGCCCACGGAAAGCAACATTAATAGGTACTTCCATTACACCAATCTTAGCCAAGCCTAGCCATGTATATAAAGCTTCCGGACAATTTGGAAGCATCGAAGCACAGGTTTGACCTTTTGTGAGTCCCAAATCGGTGAGATAATGGGCCACTTTATTCCCATTACAATTGAACTGATGATAGGTAACATCCTCCTGTTCGAAGCGGACAAATCTCGTGTGGGGTTTGGCGGACGCACGGTGTTCAACTAGTTTTCCAAATGTTTCGGTTCCACTGTACATAGTTTCACTCCTTTTAACATTCTTCTCCATCCATTTACCGTCGATTATTTTATTTTATAAGCCTATTCAACCTTTCTAGTATATTGGCTTGCGCCTTGACCTCCATCGATTGGAATCACGACACCATTAATAAACGCTGCTTCTCCTGATAAAAGAAAGGCGACTAAACGGGCCACTTCTTCTGGCTTGCCGAGCCGTTTAGCGGGGATTCCCTCAGCATGTTTCTTTGCCAAAGCTTCCCAGTCTTCGGAATTCATAGATTTAAAATTTCCAATCAGCATATTTGTTGCAATTGGACCTGGTGCAATCCCGTTTACGCTTATACCAAACTCTGCGTATTCGATTGCCGCTGCTTTTGTTAATCCGACTACTCCGTGCTTTGCCGCTACATAACCAGGCTTATTTAAGATTCCGCGTATTCCTGCAACAGAAGCAGTGTTAACAATGTACCCCTCACCCTGTTTCTTCATGATCTCAAGTACATATTTCAGCCCATAAAAGACACCATTCAAGTTAACATCTATTAATTTTGAGAATAGCCCGCTGTCATATTCAGCAGTTGGGGCATTTCCACCGGCAATACCGGCATTATTGAAAAAGCCATCAATTTTACCGTACTCACGAATGGTATTGTCAACATATCCTTTTACATGTTCCTCATTGGTAACATCCGCTGTCAAAACGATGATTTGGATATCGGGTGAATTCTCCAAAATCTGACCTTTTGTCTCATGAAGTGTCTCCATGTTTTTGTCCACAAGAGAAAGCTTTGCTCCCTCAGCAGCTAATTGAATCGCTGTCGCACGGCCCAAGCCTGAACCTGCACCCGTTATTAACACAACTTTATCGGTAAACCGTTTAAACATCATGATCAGCCCCCTGCTAGTTTCATTGCATATCAATTCCATTTTTACTATTTTTATAGTCCGGTGAATCATCCTTACATCAATTTCAGATTGTTCTTGCAATCCTATGTGCCTCGAGGATGGCATTGTTGATTCGTCGAGGTGAAACAGAATCACCCACAGCATACATCGGGATTCCTAAACCACTAAGCTCCTTGGCAAGGGTATTTTCTTGCACTCTTCCTGTCTCGATTACGACTAAATCAGCTTTTAAATCAGACTCTTGCCCGGTTAGGATATTACGGACCTTGATAACATGGTCATCAACACTTGCCAATTGGTGGAAGATCATAAAGTTCACTCCTGCAGCCCCAAGTCTTTTGAGAAGTGGCTGGATGCTCTCATGGGGAATGGATGCCCCAATTCCACTCGATTGGGTCACGTAGGTAACGTGAAGTCCATTCGTGGCAAGGCGCTCTGCTACACTTAATGAAGGCCAAAATCCTGACCCATCATCAATAACTATCGCATTCTCACCCGCTAAATCTGAAAAATCATTTTCTTTAAGTGCTTCAATTACCGATATAACTTTCGTAGAAGTATTTCCAGATACTTGAGGGGATTCTGGCACTGCACCAGTAGCTAAAATGATTGAATCAAAGCCGGTTAAATCTTTTGCATTAGCTTGTTGACCGAGATGGATTGTAACACCCAATCTTCTGACTTCAGCTTCCAAGTAATGGATTATTTCTAATAATTCACCACGATGCGGTTCTTTGGAGGCAATGCGAACCTGGCCTCCTAATGAGGTTTCTTTTTCAAAAAGGACAACAAAATGTCCTCTTAAAGCCGCAACTCTTGCTGCTTCTAGTCCAGCCGGTCCTCCTCCGACTATAGCAATTCTTTTGGATGGAAGACTGAGTTGGATATCCTTACCTAATTCACCTTCACGTCCCGTTACAGGATTCACGGTACAAAATAGGTACGGATCAAAGGCACGACATTCTTGATTGCATCCGATACATGGGATGATTTCAGCACTTCGGCCTAGTTTGGCTTTGTTTGGCCATTCGGGATCGGCTATAAATGCACGAGCAGAGCCGACCAAGTCAGCGTAACCGCCTGCTACTATTTCTTCAGCCATCATTGGACTTTTAATCCGTTGACTGACGAGTACCGGAATATTTGTAGATTTTCTAATTGCTCCTGCGGCTTCAACAGCAATTCCTTGAGGTGTAGTCAAATCTTTAACGTACGCTCCACGAATCCCTAAGGTAATATTCAGATAATCTACATGAAAAAGGTCTCCAAGCTTGTTAACAATCTCAAGGGTATCTGACAGATGCAGTCCGTCACTAATCTCTTCATCAGCACTTAAACGGATTCCGAGCACAAATTCAGGATCTGTAGATTGGCGAATAGCTTCAATGATCTCCACCAGGAATCTCATTCGCCCCTCTAAAGAACCGCCATATTTATCTGTTCGATCATTTGTTGCTGGTGAGAGAAATTGGGCCACTAAATAGCCATGGGCAGCATGGATTTCGACACCATCATACCCTGCCTTATTCAGATGTGAAGCTGATATCGCAAAGGCATCAATGATTTCAGCTATATCTTCATGAGTTAATTCAACCGGTCGGTATTGAGCTCGTGGGGATTTGATGGAGGATGGTGCTCTTAATGGATGGTCCGATTCTCCCCCAATCATTTCACGCCCTAGGTGCAATATTTGACCAATTACCTTTGCACCATGAGCATGAATGACCTCTGCCCTTTGGTGGTATTTAGGGACAGTTTCCTCCAGGTATGCTTCACTCAGCATCCGCCGCCGAAGCGTGGAACTCGGGTGAACGACTGTTCCCCCAGTAATAAGGAGCCCAGCTCCACCACGAGCAAGCTTTTCCCAGTAAGCAAGATCTTCATCAGTCGGAAGCCCATCTACTATCTTTGCAGTCGCATGAGCTGTTGCGACAACCCTGTTTTTTAGTGATAGTGAACCAAGTTTAAACGGAGAAAATAAATGCGGGTAATTTGCCACTAGACATTTCATTCCTTTCTGATTAATACTTAATGGTAATATTTTTAAGTTGCTTGTAAGGAAACGTTTTCATCTTTTGGAGCTCTACCATTCTAATAGCTGATTCCTTTTTCTAATTAGCACGTGTTTATTTGAAACAGAGTTTAATTTCTAATACATGTATCACTTTTCAAATTTATTTAGAAAATAACAACTCATTACCCCTCAAAAACTACATAGGTTGATGAGACAAAGTTTTGTTTTAACTAAACTTACCTTTCCTACTCCCTTCATTCACAAGTGAATATACCATTATATGCCAATATATCGGACACCTTCAGGCTCCCACTTTCCTTCAAGCAGCTCGGGTCTTGGCATGTAGGAACGAATGGACAAATAGAAGGGCCCATTTGGAGCTGGAAGCCAATTCGTATTTTCAGTCGAAGGAGTGTGCTGAACTGTAATAGTCACAGAGCCATTTCGTCCGTACTGAAGACCTGTAGTTCTGTTATTGATGCAATAACGGTTCATGTTATTTGGGGAAAGTTCTTTCGTATTTGCATCATATAAGGTAACTGACCAGAAAGCATCAGCGGGTGGCGGAGACTCCATATGCAAGACATATCGTCCCTTGGATCCGTCAAGCGGGTACCCATTTTCATCATAAAATGTTACAAATGACTGATTTTCTTCCACCACATTCGCGCCTAAGCCAACATAATTCACAGCTGCCCTGCTAAGGTAATTGAAGCCATATGCACCTTTACTATTCGTTTTTACCCAATTCGTCTTAAGAGGAATACCTAGCTGGGACTGAGAACTAGAGATCACTTTCATGGCATCTCCATAGCCAGCAATCATGCCCTCCTGACTTTCTGGGTCCAAGTTATCGAAATCGAACGGTATCTGTGTCCTCCAATACCGAGTGTGCGATAACGATAAGTTAGCCCATCCTCTTGCGCTGGCTTCCCGTTTGAACGAAGGACGAAATCTAGAATCTTAAAAAAATCAGCGGGTCCATCCAATTCTGCTTGTGGATAGGTACCACCAAACAGGGAGAGTTCCTCGCTCTCCTGCACATCAGACGCGTAGGGAGTAATATTCACCGACTCTTGAAGGGCGTGGACTTCAGGCAGGTCAAACTCGTTAAGCGGGAAAATCCGCATAAGAATCCATTGATAGGGTGTAGAGACCTTAAACTGCGTGATACCTGGAGAGAGTTCCCCTTGCCAATCTGTTGTTGTGACGAGAAAGCTTCCAGCATTTGATCGATGCGTTCTTTGACTTATGTTTGCTGTATTTCCGTACATGTCCAGTAATTGAAGAGTGTAATATCTCTCCCCAAAAGCAGGTATTTCTATTAGAAGAGGCCCTTTGGTCAAATTCAACCATGCATTTGAGTAAATCGTATCCACGTTCGGTGACTTAAAAGCCTTGTAACCGGGTTTTGCCAACTCTCGATCATGGACAAATTTATTAAAACCAACATAATCAGAGCTTTCATGGTTGATGGCTTGCCGGTACATCTCCCGATACTGATACACACTCACTAAGCCATAAATCGTTGCATCCATGCTTAGCATACGTGTGTATGTGACTCGGGAAGAGCTTTCACTAGGCAAGTTATCCGGGTGAAGCACAGGCGCATATTGCTCCACTTTTGAAACATCATAGCCTGAAGTATAAAAACCCTTTATCTTTTCCATGCAATTTACCCCCTCACGTAATCAATTTTGTCAATGCGACATAAAGTCTGGCAGCCACATGACCATTTCCGGGAATATCAATAGTAAAATAATGACTACCAACTGTATGACCATAAAAATCATGCAACCCTTGAAGATTCTAAAAAGGTTAACATCTGGAGCAATACTTTTTAACGAGTAAACAACAAGCCCAAATGGCGGACTGACCATTCCAACCTCAATCATCCCAACAACGATAACACCAAACCAGATCCCATCATACCCTAACTGGGTAATGATAGGATAGTAGATTGGAATGGTTATGAGCAGCATCGTTACACCATCCAAAAACATCCCCAATACATAATAGGTTGCTAATATTCCCAACAAAATGAGAAAAGGTGGAAGATCTAAATTTGAAACCGTATTTGAAATCAGTAGTGGGAGGCCTGAGAAAATAAGTAGCTTGGAAAAAACATAGGCACCAAGAACTAGAAAGAGAAGTGAAACGGTTATCGAGGCGGATTCCACACAAGCGCTGACAAATTTCTTGAAGAATCCTTTTCCAGTTCTAATTACTAATAAAATCAAAGATATAAAAGCACCCCAGGCGGCTGCTTCTGTCGCGGTAAAAAATCCTGTAAACATGCCGAAAAAGATGGTTCCAAATATCGCGATGACTCCCCATGTCTTCGGCAATACACTAAATTTTTCTTTCCATGTATAAGTTTCATTGACAAGCGGTGCTACACTTGGTTTAACTTTTGCAATCACAATAATACCTAACGTAAATGCAACTACGAGAATAATACCTGGGACAATCCCACCAATCAGGAGCTTTGAAATAGATTCTCCCGTAGCAAGCCCATATAACACCATCATTCCACTTGGAGGAATCATGGAAGCTAGCAGACCTCCTGCTCCACAAGCACCAAAACTTAACGTATCACTATACCCGTTCTTCCTCATTTCTGGAATAGCCAGTTTTCCCATTGTAATAGCTCCTGCTGTACTAGAGCCGGAACAAGCAGCAAACACAGATCCAGCCGCTATGGTTGTAACTCCTAACCCTCCTGGTAATTTTCCTAGCCATCGGCGCGCTACATCATAGCCATCCTTGGCAATCCCTGCGGATAACGCAAACGCTCCAATTAGTATGAACAATGGCAATGCTGCAACATCATTTGATAAGACTCCACTTAATGGAGAAAGGTGAATTACAGAGTTTGCCACATCAAAACCCTTAAGATACCAGATTCCGGCAAACCCAACAATAAATAATGAAAACGATATAGGCACTTGCAGGAATATCAGTACAAGGAGTAGAATTATGGCAAGTATGGAGAACATCATACCTCTGGCACCTCCGGTTTCTCATTCTTCATAGGATCAGTGGACCCGTCATCCGGTTTTGAGAATAGTGCTTTAATCTCCTTTACTAAATCAAAAAATAGCTGAATGGTAAGTAAACCCAAACCCAATGTCATCACCAGTTTCAATGGAAGTATGGGAATCTTGGTAATACCTGCTATGACCTCACCATTGACATACGATTCATAGGCTTTTCCTCCATAGATGTAGGTTATCCAACCAAAAAACACCAAAGATGCGGCGTAAACAACCATAGAGATAAAATGGACGATTACGTTCGGTAAATATTGACCAAGAATGTTAACACTGATATGCTGTTTGTCTGTTTGGGCCTTACTTAGACCAAGAAAAATAGTCATTCCTACTAGGACCCCTTGTAATTCAAATACTCCATAAATTGGTGTTTTTAGCCACCTCATAATGACATCAAGTACAACGGCAAACATCATGACAATAATAATCACTGTCGAAAGAACACTGCAAATATAGGAAATCCGTTCAAATATTTTTTGGGCAAGTCCAAGACCTTTCATCCATTTACCCCCCTGAAAGAAACTCGATTGTTATTAAACATAGAATCTGCTAGCCACACAACTTCCTTGTTGGCAGCTAGCAGTCTATAAAAACGCTGAGGTTAAAGTTCCCCTTTTTTCTCCTTCTCCAAGAATTCTTCAATTATTGTCTTACTTGGGTTCTTCTTGTGGTATTCCTCCAGCAGCTTCTTTGCTTCTTCCACTTTTTTTCTAACATCCTTATATCCAGCTGCTTCTGCAGCTTTTATTGCCGGTTCCCATACAGCAGGCGGGTTAATCGCTTTTTGCCAGCGGGAGGCTTCTTCAGGTGAAAGCTGGACAATACGTACATCATTTTCCCTAGCTAACTTAAGGCCCTCGATCGCATCGTTAAAGTACGCCTCATGTTCCACTTCAGAAGGGAGTGAGCTAATTTCGGCAATAACCTTTTTGACGTCATCAGGCAGGCTGCTATAGACATCTCCATTAAATGCTATTCCAAACCACATAAATGCACCATTATGACGGAAGTCAGTAACCTGCTTTGAAACTTCAGCCATTTTATTTGATAATAGAGCATAGGGTGGAAATGGAACCACGTCAACGGTTCCCTTTTCAAGTGCCCCATAAGCATCCGCAGAAGAAATTTGCACCGGGACCCCACCAAGATTTTTCGCTGCTAAGGAATCTGCTTCCCCAAGTCCTCTTATCCTTTTGCCTTTAAGATCTTCAAGCTTATCAAATTCAAAATTACTCATAAATACATTATTACTGCCGTTAAACCATGCTACTGGTTCAACGTTATATTTTCTCCACTCCTCTTGTAATTCAGGCATTTCTTCCCACAGTTGTTTTTGAATCTCTGCTGCGCTTGTAGCTAAATCCTCAAGGAATACCGGTTGGAGAGCATTCGTCAGCGGTGTTTTAGTTGGATTATAAGCATTTGAAATAAAAGCAACATCAACAATTCCATCCTTTAACCCTTCAAGTGTGCTGGCTGCATCCATGGCCACACCACCATAGGAAATTTGCTCAATTTTGACTTTTCCGTTCGTTCTTTTTTCCAGCTCTTCCGCCCATGCTCTGAGTCCTTTTGACTGTGCAGCACCTTCTAAAAGCGCTGTGGAAACTGTAAGCTTTATCGTTTTTTCGCTATCTTTATTCCCACCTTTAGAAGATTGCTGACTACCACTAGATTCGTTTGAACATCCAACTGCAACTAACATAAAGAGCAAAAGGATCATAAAACTGACGGTCAATTTTTTCATTAATAAATCCCCCTTTTATAAATAGTTAGGCGAAATTTTACATGATTGATAGGATTACTTGTTTGTCTTACTGGTCTAATACTCTTAGGCAGTGTATTGAAAAAAGGATTCGTTTTCTTATTAATAAGTGAATCACCTTTCAGATTAAATACAAAAAAAATACAGGTTAAATTTTTGCTGGCCAATGAGGTTAAGGCATTTAATCCTTGATAATAAACTCATGAATCAAATTAATACATGAATCATCTTTCAGTTTTAGTAATTAAAAAAACTGGTTATATTTTGCTAGACCAATAGGTTAAGGCAATTTAAATCGTGATATATTTCGCAATGAATCAAATTAATACATGAATCATCTTTCAGTTTAAAATAAAAAAAATTGTCGGAAATCCCTTTTTCCAGGAATAACTTTTAAACAGCAATTTAATCAACAATTCCTTTTGATAGCGTTTTCATAAGTTAATATAAAATAGTTTTTGTTAAGCACCACCTACCTAAAATAGTATGGTATTACAACTATACTCTTGGACTACTACGATAGAACGCTTTACTCTAAATTTTTCACTCAACTACTAAAGGTAAAAACTCTAAGGATTATATCCCTCCCTTTGACTTTTAGGAAGTGTCCTTGTTTTTCATGCTACAAATATCATATTAACTTATGATAAATTTGTCAATTATGAATTTTCAGTTTTTTATGAAGATAAACATGAACTATTTAAACTGCTCAAGTAAAATAGTTTTAAACACAACTAGGAAATAATCAGCCACCCCCTGAAAAAGTACAGGGGGTGTTATGAATAGAATCTGCTATTGAATAGTGGCCTTCGGTTTGAGTCTGTGCTTTAACACCTTTCCACTTGCATTTCGTGGTAATGTATCAAGGAATTCTACTTCCGCAGGCAGCTTATATTTGGCTAGTTTGTTTTTGCAATAGGCTGTGGTTTTCAATTATAATTCAGTGTGATAAAAGCGGTCCAGAAATAGACCGTTCCCAATGAGGGGAGCGGCATTTGGCGGGATCAACCGCCAAATCAAGGATGGATTTTGCTTTATAGTTATGAATCACGAATTACGTGGTGAACATTATCTTTCACCCTCGATGCCCCACTGTCATATTTTGCTTTTCTCCAATTCCTAGTTTCTTAGAGAATGATAGGCTTTGTGGCAGTGTGATGGAGGCGAAACTAGCTAGGATCGCTAGGATGCCTGCAGCACTGAACGAAAATAGATGTGTGCCAAACATTTCATAGCCCCAGCCTCCGAGGAATGACCCGATGGCTGCCCCAATCTGGTGCCCAACGAAATAAGCCAATCCATTTAAAATGCCTAATAGCCTAACTCCATATAAATCACTTAAGATGGCGGTGGACATGGCTACAGAACCCGCCCATACCAATCCCCCAACCGCGGAAACAAGAAAGAGCTGCCATGTGGCCATCGACAACACCAACCCGAAAAATCCCAGGCCGCGGACAAAAAATACGAGAAACAAAATGTTTTTTCGCGGAAAACGGTCTGCGAGCTGCCCTAAAAAGATGGTACCGAAGATGGCGACAATTCCGATCATTCCCACTCCAAAGGAAGCCGTCATAGGCGAAAAATGATGGTCCATCAGCATCGGGACCCCGTGGGAGCCCAATAAATTCATTCCAAAGCCGCAAGCAAATAAGGCAAAAACAATTTTCCAATAGGTTAGTGTCTTAAGAGCATCCTTTAAGGTGAGATCCGTCGGGGCTTCCTGTCTAATTTTTCCTCGGGCAGTCCCCGGCCTATCAGCCCCTTCCGGAACATCCTCCTTCATGATAAAAAGGGCTGAAGGAACGACAAGACAAATAAATATTCCGCCAAATAATAGAAGCGTATTGTGCCAGCCAATCATGCCGATCAACCAAGTTTCAACAGGTGTCATCACGGCAATCCCAGCCATACCCCCTGTCGTTAAATAAAAAAGCGCCTTCCCTCTTTGGCGAACAAACCATTTGCTAATAATTGGCGACAAGCTGACACTGCTTAAAAAGCCAAGCCCGATCGACAGGAACACTCCATAAGAAAGCAGAAAGGAAATCATTCCTGTTGATAATACCGTCCATACAATCGAAATACAGACAATAGTCAGCCCAGTCAGCAGCAAAATACGAGTATTAAAGGCCTTTAATAGAATTCCCGCGATGAGCATTCCGATTCCATATGCAATCATTCCAGCCGAAACAATAAGTGAAAATTCAGTCCGTGACAACCCTAAATCACTCATAATCGGATTGACAAAAGGTCCGATTCCCATCCGCATTCCTGTTGTAAGTAAAACAATGATGCCGGCAAAGATGACAATATACCAGCCAAAGTATAGACGTCTATTATGATTCATGGGATACCCCACCTATGAATTTAATGACATACATTTCAAATAACCTCCGGCAGTCGAAATTCTCTTAATACTATGAATATATACATAAATTATCCTTTTGCATAGAAAATGTTATTGAAGTTCACTAGGAACTGTATCTATTTTTGTGTAGGTATGATGTGACTAATTAATAAAGCATATGAAAAGCCAGGTCACATTCCTCAAATGTTATGTTTAATACCATCATTTGGTGGAATGTTCCCTATGCTTATTCTGATTAGAAGAACAAAAAGAAGGTCTAAACATCTAGTACTTAAGACTTTTTTGTTTTCTTTCAAAATAATAAAATATGTCTTTTGTCCAATTACATAATTTTACAAATGAAACTATAATTGTTCTATAACAGAAGTAAAAATTAAAGGAGGATATTATGAAAAGATTCTTATTGCTTTTTACCGTTTTACTTGTTGCCTTGGGCACCGTTCAGTTCCCGGCAACAGCGCAGGAAACTTCAAAGAAGAATTATATCGTGGTGCTTAAATCAGCTCAAACTGACAGTGCTTCAATACATACACTAAAGGAATTAGGCGCGGAAATCATTTTCGAGGCACCTCAAATCGGAGTTGTCAATATCAGCTCGGATGACCCTTCCATTTTGCAGAAGCTTGAAGGAAACTCAAAAGTCCTTGCTGCGGCAGAAGATGTAGTAATCCGTACTGCTGATGAAGAAGCCGAAGCCTTGAACCTTCAGGAAGCTGAAAACGCAGCAAGTGTTCAAGCCGATTTATACGAACAATATCAATGGGATATTAAACGGGTGACTCAAAATGGTGAGTCCTGGAACATCAATCCGGGAAATAAGGACACACTTGTGGCCGTCATTGACACAGGTGTCGATTTTAGCCATCCGGATCTAAAAGATAATCTTGTGTTCGGTAAAGCATTTTTTCCAGGTGCGTTACCAGGGGATGAATTAAAGGATTCCGGCTCACACGGGACCCACGTTGCAGGAACAATTGCGGCAAATGGCAGAGTAAAGGGGGTAGGTCCGGAGCTCGCCATTGCTTCCTACCGTGTAGCAGACAACCGGGGCAGGATGAACTGGACCGGCATATTATCAGCCATCACCACAGCTGCTGACGATGGTTCAGTATCCGCGAACTTAAGCCTTGGTACGTACAGCATTATGAATGATAAACAGGATCGTGCACTCCACTTATCCTCTCAAAGGGCCGTCCAGTATGCACTTCAAAAAGGAATGCTGATTGTCGGCGCCAATGGCAACGACGGAATGGACCTTGGTAAGCGGATGAAAACAGAAAAAGGAACGGGAAAGGTATACGATGGCCCGCTATTCGACACTTTCACGAGTATTCCAGGCGTAGTCAGTGTTTCGTCAACCACGAACCGTGACACTTTGGCATACTACTCAAATTATGGGTCATCCAATGTTCATCTTGCGTCTCCAGGCGGAGACTACGGCCCTTACTGGCCAAACCCGGAGAGTGATACATCCAAGCGTGACCTGGAAGCAAGGACACTTTCCACAATCCCGGTTGCACAAGGCTCTTACGGCTGGAAAATCGGAACAAGTATGGCAGCGCCTAAGGTCGCAGCAGCTGTCGCTCTAGTGAAGGCGCAATTCCCTCAATTAAAAGCACAACAGATTGCCACCCGTCTTCAGCAGACTGCAGAAGATTTAGGAAAACCAGGCCATGATCAATATTTTGGTCACGGGTTGGTCAATGTGTATAACGCATTGCAATAAAAATAAAGGGTAAGGGCGTGTGTTTCGGCACACGTCTTTTTCTTTTTCCTGTTTTAAGTGTCCGCTCCGGATTATTGAACTGCACCCCCATATGCGGATCCAGCCGACAGATAATTCCGTCGACATTTTTCTGCAGACATTCTCGCGGCTATTATAGTCCTTAAAATAGCCGAAATGGGTATGGTGCTCGGCGTTCGTTCGTTTCGTGTACCCAAGTTTCCAATCAAAAATCAACTAAATGTAACCTGATAGTTAAGAACATGAAAACTAATTATGCAATAATTACTATTCGGGGATTGTAAAAAGAGATTAAATCCGCTATTATTGACCCGATATTAACAAGGTAATAGTTTACGAAGTTTTACATCCTAGGTGGTGCTAAATTTGTCACGGAAGAAAAAGAAAAGAATTAGATGGGGTAGAGTGTTTGGGGCTCTTATTCTATCAAGTATCTTTATAGTTGGTCTTTATTCAATCTATCAGTACATAGAAGGAAAAATTAAAGTCCTTAACGAACCGCTTAAAAAAGCAGAGGGAAAACATACTTTTAAAGGAGCACAAACGGAAAATAAGCTAGATGCCATAAATGTTCTTTTATTAGGAAGTGACTCGCGGGGAGAAAAACAGGCCCGAACGGACACGATTATGATTGCCCATTATGATCCGCAAAATAATGCATTTAAACTGATTTCGTTAATGCGTGATATGCGTGTCAATGTCCCTGAACATGGCCAGCAAAAACTAAATGCCGCTTTTTCTTTTGGTGGTCCTGAATTACTAAGGCAAACCATAAAAGAGAATTTCAATCTGGATATTCATTACTATGCCATTGTTGATTTTCAAGGATTCGAAAAAGCGGTCGATCTCCTAGTACCAAACGGAATTGAAGTAGACGTACCCTATGAAATGTCCTATGGCATTGGAATCACAATAGACGAGGGTAAACAACGACTTCATGGTAAAGAGTTGTTAGGCTATGTCCGGTTCCGTCACGATCGTTTAAGTGATTTCGGACGAATTCAAAGACAGCAAGAAGTCCTTTCCAAATTAAAAGAAGAAGCACTAGATACGCAAAGCATTATCAAACTTCCCGAGCTAGTAGGAATTTTAAATAAACACATTGATACTAATATGGATAGTTCCACGCTTATGGCGGTTGGAAAAGATCTTCTCACTAATCATAGTGGCAATGTAGAAACATTACGCATCCCTGAGGATGGCAGTTTTGAAAGTAAACGTTATAAAGGGCTTGGTGAAGTCTTAGAAGTGGACTTCGATCAAAATAAAGAAGCACTTTCTACTTTTTTAGAAGGACAAGGCACTGCACAAACGGAAGAATAATTCCTTCGATCCCGGAAAAATGCCCGCCAAGACATGGCTCTTAGCGGGCATAATTTGTGTTGGTTCACTGCAATGCATCTGTGAAAATTAATGGAGAAAATGATGCTGCCAGAATCGGCCCTCTGGTTCTAATAGTTTTTGATCAGCATTTTATCTATTCCACGAACTTTATCATATGAATTTAATAGTTTCTCCGGTACCAAGGTTCTGCCATATTCCCAGGCATTCTCTTCTATTTGAGATAGAAGCTGTGCTTTTTCTTCATCTCCACCATACAGTAATGTCCTTAAATCATGTTTGTTTTTCTTAAAATCCAAATAATAGCCGAGCTGATGATAAAGTATAAGCTTAACACAGTCTTCATCTGTCTGTTTAATTTTAAAATTTATATTTGCTATGTATCCATTTATTTGCAAGTAGTTAAACTTAATAGTATTGGTCGATACGTTATAACTCATCGGTGCAGGTAATTGATTGTTTATCTCATAATTCATATCCAATTTATGCTCTTCTAAAGTATTTTTTATAATCTCTTCAATATCCCAAATATAAAGCAACTTATCATTCACTTCCCTTCCAAAGACTTTTCATTTTTCTGCCTTCTTCTCATTATTTTTAAGAAAAGCAAGAGTAATGTAAATCCTCCTTTATACCTAGGCAAGTTAAAACGAACCTTCTTCATCCCGGCCAATTCATTTTTAATACCTGCTTCCTCCTGCTAGATGATTCCCTTTTTATCTATTCCAAGTAAAAAATGATGGGCTGCCCGCCCATCATTTCCCAAAGGTATTCAAAAAGATCACCCTGTCTATTTAGCAGTAAGGGCACGAATTTCATCAATTGCACGATTGAAGAAATCCTGCAGTTTTTGTAAAAATGACTGTCCCTCATCTGATTTTAAAAAATTGTTCACCTTTTCTGCTGTATCACTTACCTGGTTCTTAACTTGGTTCCAGTCAATGTCCATGCCCTTCAGTTTGTTGAAGAAATCTACTAAGGTATCTAACTCTTCATTTGTTAAAGTAATCCCAAGCTCGGTGGCAGCTTGTTGAATGATTTCACGAATGTCAGCTTCTGTTTTTGGATCGTTCTGGGCGATTTCCTCTTTGACTTTCCCCATTAGAGCAGCAGCTTTGTCACCTCCAATGGAATCACCAAGCTGTGCGGTTTTCACCATTTCTTCATTGGCTGCTTGTTTCACTTCTTCAGGAATTTGTTTGTTTGTAGATGTTTCATAGGCTTTCATGATTCCTGTCAAAGCCGCAGTACCTGAAACAGAATAAGGCGCGGTAATTTTGATGGTGGCATCCTTTACTCCTGCTGTCATCAAGGCATTAATGTACATTTCATCCGTCACCCATGTGATATTGTTACTTTGAACCTTTAACCCGGAATCCTTAGCATCGATAGTGATGCTAGCTGACGAAATCGCTTTGTTCCCTATTTGAGCCTTCGGAATATACTCTCCTAAATATTCATGCTCTTCTTGATTGGATACGGAAATACTTTGTACGTTTTCCGGTACCCCTAATTCACTCAACATATCATTTTTTTGCTGTGATGTTAGGTTTTCTCCTAAAGTCACAATGACATCTCCTTCAGATGCGTCTGCAAAGCAAATCGAAGGAATAGAAAAAAGCATCGCTATAGCAAGCAGCATTGCCTGAAATTTTAGTTTCATAAATAGACCTCCTTCTTTACGTGTAACCATCCCATTTAAATGGATCGTGTTTCGCTGGGAAGTGGATGCCTCTTTTTCATAAGTGCTTTTTAAAAAAACAACTTCTGAAAATGTGGCTTTGGATTATCATAACATTGGAGGCTTATTATTTCATGATAAGAAAAGGTAACATTTATGCTGATTCCGTTAAGATTCTTTCACGCTAGATAAAAATGTTTCAACCTTTCGATAACCCATAAATAATCTTAAAAAATATGACTATATGATTGCAAATACATGTTAGAGGTATTCTTTTTGTAAAGAAAAAAGCTGCCGGAGCAGCTTCTAAGACAATACTAATTGACCGTTCCTATGAACGCATGATCTTCTAAAGAATTTCTTTTTTAGGAGAGGTGCTGATTAGCTTTAACTCTCCACTTTTCGGGATTAATTCACTGATGTTTTCAGTTTTTTCATCCCATTTTAATTCAATTTTCTCCTCTACGACATATTCCTTATAGGAGCAATTAAAGAGTTTACGAGCCACTTTCCCTTTATGACCAATGAGGTTGAACCAGTTTTGCCCGATATAAAATGGATTGGTTAGGATGTAATCAACGATGAAAGATATACTGTCTTTTTCTTCAGCCTGATCAAATTTGGTTTTAGAAGAAAGAGCCAAGATAAAATAGTTTTTAGACTGATCCAATTCCAATAATTGCAGATGATATTTCCCGACCTGTTTTTGATTGAAATCCATTATGACTGTTCCGATACTTTTTTCAACATCTACTTCAAATTTACTTGCATCTTTCCAGGTCGTCAAACGAGAGTCAAATAAAGACAGTGTTAGAATATAATAGGCCGCATACTTGTTAGGATCATATGCTTCATTCACAACGGTCTTTTCATCTTCTGGTTCAACGATAAACTTTTTATAGTCAGCAAAGAAATTATCCATCAGTCGTATACCTTCTTTCGAACCTTGATTAAACTCCTGGAGTAGATGACTTGTTTATATAATATATTCCCTTAAAAAAACCAAAAATCCTGCTTCTTCCTTCAACAATCTACATCATTCACTATTTTTAATCAAAAAGTCCTATTAACAGGCAACATTAAAAAATCGGTTAATCTAGAATGAGACCCTTTTTTATTTCCATTACTTATAATAGTGACTTCATACGGTGTCTGACCATCTTTATATAATTTTTGTTTCCCAAAAAGCCGCTTGAGCTTCCTTCTGACTCCTCCATTCTTACAATCTCATAAATTGATGTATTGACTGAGGATTGGCTAATGAGTCGATATTTAAGGCTTTTTCTATAGGGGTTCCCATTAAGATTTTCTTGATCGGCACCTCCATTTTTTTGCCATTTAGTGTACGTGGTATTTCTGTAACGGAATAAATATGGTCAGGGATATGCCTTGGTGAACAGCTTTCCTTGATTTGACGGTTTAATGCGTCCTTTAGCACTTGATCTAATTCATTACCGCCTCTTAAAACAACGAAGAGCAATATTGCCGACGTTCCTGTATCATTCGGCACATCCACTACAAGACTATCAAATACGCTGGGATGACTCTCGACTGCAGAATAGAATTCACTAGTGCCCATACGGACTCCTCCACGGTTTATGGTGGCATCTGATCGTCCGTAAATAATGCAGCTTCCTAAAGACGTAATCTTAATAAAATCCCCGTGTCTCCATACATTTGGAAAGTAATCGAAGTAGCTTTGTTTGTATCTTTTATGTTCCGGATCATTCCAAAAATAAATCGGCATCGAGGGCATTGGTTTACTAATCACTAATTCGCCGATTTCTTCCACTACTTCTGCCCCATTTTCATCAAATGCTTGGACAGCTGCCCCTAATGTCCGACATTGAATCTGTCCAGCATATACTGGCTGTAACAGTGTGCCTCCCACAAACCCGGAACAAATATCCGTTCCGCCACTTGAGGAAGAGAGCCAGACATCCTGTTTGACTTTTTTATATACCCATTGGTAAATTTCTGGCGTTAACGGCGAACCAGTTGACCCGATACTTTCTAAATGTGTTAAATTAAAGGTTTTTCCTGGTTCAATCCCATTTTTTATACAGGAAGATAAAAATGTCGGACTTGTACCAAAAAAGGTCATTTTCGTCCTTTCAGCAAATTCCCACAGTCGGGAGGCGCTTGGATAAGCGGGATTTCCGTCATAAAGAAGGATTGTTGCCCCAGACAATAGACCGCTAACCACGACATTCCACATCATCCAGCCGGTCGTTGTGTACCAAAAAAAGCGATCTTCTGGCTTTAATTCCAAATGAAACGCTCCATTTTTTAAATGTTCAAGCAGAATACCACCTTGACTATGTACAATTCCTTTTGGGATGCCTGTTGTTCCAGATGAATACAAAATCCATAGAGGATGGTCAAATGGGACGCGGTTAAATTGTAATTCCCCTGTTGCGTAATCCTGTAAGAACTGATTCCAAAGCAATACACTACATTGGTCTTCTCGGAGTTCATAACTTCGCAAATAAGGAATAATAATCGTTTTTTCAACAGATGGCAAACCTGCAAGCAATTGCTGAATGGATTCACTCCTATCAAAATCTTTCCCATTATACCGATAACCATCGACAGTAAGAAGAACTTTAGGCGTAATTTGTGCAAATCGATCAATTGCACTTTTACTTCCAAAATCGGGAGAGCAGCTCGACCAGATGGCTCCAATACTCGCACAGGCTAAAAAGGAAATTACCGTTTCAGGAATATTTGGAGCATAGGCTGCAACCCGATCGCCCGATTCAATACCAAGTGATTTGAGACCGTTCGCAGCAGCTGCTACACTTTCATATAATTCCTGCCAGGTGATAGACCTTTGAACATGGGATTCTGACTCAAATAAAATGGCCTCTTTTTCCGGATTGAAGGTCCGAAAAATATGTTCTGCGTAATTTACATTTGTACCTGAAAACCATTTTGCTCCTGGTATGGAATGAGGATCCAGAACCTTTGAATACTCTCCTGAATAATGAATCGAGAAATATTCCCAAATCGATGACCAAAACCCATCAATATCGTTTGTTGACCATTCCCACATGGCTTGATAGTCTTTCATAACCAAACCTTTATTCTCTGAAAGCCATTTTAAAAAATTCGAGCTATTTGACTTTGCTTGTCTTTCAGCCGATGGCTGCCAAAGCACTTCTTCTTTGTTAATAATCGCTGTCATATTTAATTCCCTCTTTTCATCTATAGATAATTGTTAACTGATAAAAAAAGTCCTCAGTACCGGTAAAAATGGCTACCTGTATGAGGACTCTACTATTCATAAATAAAAAGTTTATACCCTATCTTTCGCCACCAATCCTGTCGCCTTCGACCCAACAACCGTGGGTTCCATTATTTACTCGTTCAGGCAGGATGATTGTCGCAATCGGACCAGCTGCAATATCTTGTGCATCAAAAATGACACATTCTGAACGATTCTCATTTAAATCCGTTATGATATTAATTAAATACCCATCGTCTTCCTCGGTAGCACCAGGGCGCCGGGCAATTTGCGGTTCACTGCCATATCGATTGTCACCATATTCATATCGGGTTGAATTCCCAGTGAATAGATCATATTTTTTCAACCCGGCAAATAGCCAATCTCCCTTTTTAAACAATGTGTTGTAGCTATACCGATACTGATAACCAACATAATCATTGCTTACGACTGGGAACTCTGTCACTTCATCATCAATACACTCTTCAATTGTCTTACCCGTTCTAAGATTAAACCGCCATCTGTACATATGTGTTTGAGTGGTATGCTTATCAAGGTGGCGAGCAATTTTTTCATAAACATCCCCGCCTTGTTGACCAACATCCGGGCCATGCGGCTGGGTTGATATGCACCCGTCCATAATGACTTCATCCCCCACCTCGTAGGAATTAGAGATATGCAAAATATAGCATGGTGTTGCTTCAAACCAGCGAATCTGTGAGTTATCTCCGAACCTTGGAATTATTCCAAATCGACTTGGCACGTTAGGGAAAAAGCTCAACTTTCTAATACCTTTACTTAGCAAAATCGGATCAAAAAACATCGACAAATCATGAAGGATCGTATAATTCTGGGTAATCCCCATATCATGCGGCCAACGCGCACCAGGCAGTTCAACAGGAACATAATGGACTAGGTTATTATTTCGGTCAACTACACCATAGTTCATATAGGGATACTGTTCACCAAAGTTAAAAAACATCATATCCCCAGTTTTTAAATCCACTTTATAATGGGAGCTAATTCCGAATGGATTAAGTTTTTGTCCCCAAGAATGCACGCCCTCTGTTTCTAATGTAATGGGATCCATCACATATGGTTCTCCGCAGTTTGACATACTGACAATTAACTTTCCATTATGGGCCACCGCATCAACCCCTGCATTATCCTTCATCGCGCCGATTGCACCCCAGCCTCGATAGGTTGCTAAATGTGGTTCCAATATACCCGGCCATAGCGATTTGCCAGCTGCTTGTTCGGCAAGAAAGCCTACTGTCCGTACAAAACGATTACGATATTCAGCTTTCCCGTCCTTAAAGTGAATGGCATGAACCATCCCATCCCCATCAAATGGATGGTAATGTCCTAATGGAGCTTTCACCTGATTATGCGAATTTCTCACATAAATACCATGCAAATCCTTTGGAATTTCCCCAATGACCTGAAGGGTATCAGTTGTCGCTATATATTCCGTATCCATCGGTGCAAAGTACCCATTTAAATATGGATTGTCCGTATCCCTTGCCGTAGCTTCCACTTTGTTATAAACCTCAAGCATCCATTTTCCTCCTTTAGAAATAGTAAAAATTTAATGAATTTATTGAATATTTACTCTAATTATATATAAATATTTGTATATGTCAATATTTATCTATATTTTTATGTTGAAAATATTGGAAAACTAGGACATAAAAAAAGACAAACTACATTGGGTGCAGTTTGTCTTTTTGATTATACCGGTTTTTGAACTTTACTAAGCAATTGTAATACCCATTGACACCATTCAACTTCATCCTGACAGAGTCTCATTCTTCTCTTTAGCAGGATAAGCCTGCTAAAAAAAATAGACGAAGGGTTGTACATATCTGCTCCATTTTCATGTTCCAAAGTCACTAAATCATTCTTTATTTTTTCCAGCTTTACTGAAAAATCATTTTCCCTTTCCGTGAGCAGCATAATGGCATTATCAAGATCTGTAAGCCAAAGAGAAAATACCTTTGTCAGGAATTCATCGCGTGTAACAGGCTTATTTGGCTTTTTTCTCAGCCAGCTTTTAAGGGTTTCAATTCCAAGGTCAGTGATTTGATAATTAATTTTATCCGGCTTTCCTGTTTGCTCTACCCTGAACGAAGTAACATACTCTTTTTCCTCCAGTTTAGCAAGTAACGGATATATTTGGCTAAGTTTAGCAGCCCATATATATTCAAGGTGCTTGCCTAATTCATATCCGGATTGTTGTTTTCTTGAAAGAATGCCAAGAATGGCATATGAAAGAGAATTCAATGATAGTTCCCCCAAATCATTATTGCTTCAACTATAACGAAGCCTATTATTATTTTAAAATAAACTAACAATTTTTTACAATGAAAAGATTGGTAATAACAATTAACTCTTTACCAAAAGCAAGAAATTCCAGTTAAATGAACATTATGTAGATATAATTTTCCTCTTGCCTAATGATACTAAAGATTTACGGTAATGCATATAGACCGACGCCGTTAAACAATGTTTGAATTTAGAAAAAAAAGGAGATTATTCCCCTTTTTCTCCATCCTATTATTCTTTTATTATTCCACTTGCCTTCATTCATTTATGTTGGATATAATCGTTATTTTTCATAAAATCTTAACCATTGCTTACGACACTCTCACACTTCGTACCACCAAGGACTGGTTACATTCCTATCCTTTTTGACAATCAATTTCTTTCGCAAGAATCTTTCAATACCCGATTTTCCAAACCGTGACGCTCCGACCCCGGAAGTCTTAAATGCCGTATAATCAGGAGCCTCCGTAATGACGAATGGAAGCACGCCAGAATCATTAATGCTAACGCCACCAGCATTTATTTTTCTTGCAACATAATATGCTTCATCCTCATCTTGGGAAAATACTGAAGCTGATAAACCAAAAGTGGTATCATTCGCTAAGGAAATGGCCTCGTCGATGCTTGAGAAAGACATAACTGGCATAAGCGGGCCAAATGTTTCCTCATTCATAATTTTCATTCCATGATTTACATTAGACAATACGGTTGGTTTAATCCACAACCCGCCGTCCTTTTTTTCTATTTCGCCGCCGCAGTGAATCTCAGCTCCTTTTTTCACCGCATCATGTAAGTGTTCATCGATAATGGCAGCTTGTTTGTCAAAAATAACTGGGCCAAGTTGGCCTTCTTCCACGTTAGGATAAGCAAGTGAAACCTTTTGTGCCTCATTAATAAGCTGTTCTAAGAATTGGTCATGAATCGTTTCATCCACATAAATTCTTTCAATCGAAAAACATTGATGACCCATCCCGCAAATCGAGCCAAATAAAATTCCCTTCACAGCTTTTTCAATATCAGCTGATTTTAATACAACAGCCGGGTCTTTACCGCCAAGCTCCAGAAATGCAGGAATTAAATTCCCGCCTGCTTTCGCAGCTACTTTCCTGCCTGTAGATACACTTCCTGTAAAGACTATTAAATCAACATGATCAATCATTGCGGAACCCACATCGCCTGCACCTGCTACATAAGATAATACGTAAGCCAGTTCTGGGACATCATTGATTGATTTTTTCAATGGTTCAATAAAACGAGGCGTTACTTCACTAGGTTTTACAATGACTGAACTGCCTGCTAAGAGAGCAGGAATCATATCCATTACCGAAAGAGATAACGGAAAGTTCCAAGGACTGATGACTCCCACAAGAGGATAGGCTGAATAATCTTGACTGATTTCCAAAATGGGAACATACTTTGAATTCTTTGGTTTATCAAGCTCAAATACTTCTTTGGCGACTTCCGACCAGCGTTCTATCCACTTTAGGATGTTCTCATATTCACGAACAGACTCGTTTAAACGGCCCGTATCCGTAATTATGGCCTCCATAATTTCTTCACGTCTATTTTCTAAAGCCGTTTTCCACTTTCTTAACACTTCAATTCGGCCTTCAACTCCAAGACTTTGCCATTTGGTTTGACCTTTTCTTAGTCTAGTACATTCTTCTATCAATTCGTCTTCATTTAGAATTGGAAGTTTGTAATCGTATTCCCCTGTTCTGGGATTTCTTGTTTCATGCACTAAAACACTATCTTTTTTCACAATTATCCACCCTTCTTTTTACCTATTACACTACTTAAATAGTGAAAAGAGGTAAGATAAAAATTTATATTTTTGTTTTTAACGATGTTTCATCTCTATTTAACTAAACTCTTGAAGCCACGAAAGCATTTTATTGGCAATTTCTTTTGGGTTTTCCAGTGGGGCCATATGACCTGCCTTGTTAATCAGACCAAATTCTGCCCGCTTGATCCTATTACTTAGTTTCCTTAGTTCCTCAGTAGGAACGACAATGTCCTGATCACCGCCTAAGATTAACAGAGGGATGTGAAGTGATTCTAAAAGATTGGTCCGATCCGGCCGATTGATACATGCCTGCTGGTGGGCGATAAACCGGTCTGACCCATAATCGGTTACAATCTTTTTGCGCAGTGCATCCAAATCAGGATTATTTTGATTATCGGCATGAAAAACTAGATGTCCCTGTGATAACACCATTTCAAGATGTTTTCCGGATTGTGCAAGGTCGATGGCAGCTTTTCGTTTGTCCTTCTGAATCTGACTATCTTCATATGGCAGACTGCAAAGCAGACTGAAGCCGCTGATTCTTTCAGGCGCTTTCTCTAGCATGGAAAGTGCCACATACCCCCCAAAGGAGAAACCACATAAATGAAACCGATCTGGTAATTGCTTTAGTAATGCTTCGGCAATGTCCTCCACATTTGGTAAGGCAGGACAATTGGGGGTATGACAAGTAATGGTTGGAGGCAAACAGTTTACCACTCCATCCCAAACCTCGCCGGTATTATTTAATCCAGGGATTAAAACCAAATCAGAAATATACTTTGTCACCATACATTCATTCTCCTACGCTCCATGATGAGCAACTCTCCTAAATTAAATTGGGAACTCACATGAATAAGTTATTATTTTACCAAGTTTAATTTTCAGAATATTTTTAACCCATTTATATAAAGAAGTTTACATATGTCAATTTTTATTTATGTTAATAATGCCAGGTTCCATTATTTCAGATGGGTCCTGGCATTTTCTACCACATTTAAAAACTTCTATTCTTTTACTTTTACTTATATAAATGACAAGCTACTGACTGCCCATTTTCTAAGGTTATAAGTGATGGGGATACGGTTCTGCAAATTTCCATGCAACTATTGCAACGAGGGTGAAACGTACATCCATTCGGCGGATTTACAGGGCTTGGGAGGTCCCCTTGCAATATAATACGCTCCCTTTTTTCATCCGGATGTCTAATCGGCTCTGCTGATAAAAGGGCCTTTGTGTAGGGATGAAGTGGATTTTCATACAGATCTTCCGTTTTTCCTAACTCAACAATTTTCCCCAAATACATGACAGCTACCCTGTCGCTAATATGTTTAACCACACTTAAATCATGAGAAATAAAAATATAAGTTAGCTTGAATTCCTTTTGTAATTTAAGCAATAAATTTATTACTTGAGATTGTATTGATACGTCTAAGGCAGATACGGGCTCGTCCGCGATGATTAAATCCGGTTGCAAGATAACTGCCTTGGCTATTCCGATCCGTTGACGCTGGCCACCTGAAAACTCATGTGGATAACAATCCAAATGGGATTCATGCAAACCTACTGTTTCAATGATTTCAACCACCTTTTGATACCGCTCTTCCTGCGTATACAAACCATGTACTCGAAGTGGCTCCATTAAAATTTGCTTGATTGTCTTCTTTGGATTTAACGATGCATATGGATCCTGAAATACCATTTGCAACCTGCGACGAATCTTTCTCATTTCTTTATAAGGGAGTTCGCTAATATCAATTCCGTCAAACAAAATCTGTCCGGATGTAGGTTCATGGAGACGCAGAATCGTCCGACCTGTTGTCGATTTTCCGCACCCACTTTCTCCAACTATTCCAAATGTTTCGCCTCGCGTGATAGAAAATGAGACATCATCAACAGCTTTTACACTAGCTTTTGGCTTAAACAACCCTTTTTTTATTGGATAATGTTTCTTTAATTGTTTAACCTGTAACAATGTGTCGGACATCATTATTTTCCTCCATTTTTGATTGTTCCTCATATAACCAACATCGCACTGGGTGTTTTACAGTTGTTATAGGCGGCGCTTCCACTTTACAGCGATCCGTTACAAACTTACATCGGGTTGAAAAATGGCATCCTTGCGGTAATTCAGATGGCCTCGGAACATTTCCTGAAATAGAGTACAAATCATTTTTTCGTTCATTCATATTCGGCATTGAGGCAATAAGACCCTGAGTATATGGATGAAGCGGCTCGTTAAATAAAGTTCGAACATCTGTATACTCAACGATTTCTCCTGCATACATGACCGCAACTTTATCACATATTTCCGCAACCACACCAAGATCATGGGTAATTAAAATCATTGACATATTTTTTTCTTTTATAATTCTTCGCATTAAATCAAGAATTTGCGCCTGAATGGTGACATCTAGTGCTGTTGTTGGTTCATCAGCGATGAGCAGTTTCGGTTCACCCAGCATAGCCATGGATATCATTACCCGTTGCCGCATACCGCCAGATAATTGGTGCGGATATTCGTTTACAATTTGTTCAGCTCGGGGGATACCTACCATGTGAAGCATATCTATTATTTTTTCTTTCCTTTGACGAGATGTAAGTTTCGTATGCTGTTTAAGAGGTTCACTCAACTGCTCTCCAATTGTATATACAGGGTTAAGAGATGTCATTGGTTCCTGAAATATCATTGAGATATCATTACATCTTAATTTTCTCATCTCTTTTTCTTTCAGGTTAGATATCTTGCGACCTTCCAGATTAATTTCACCACCGCTAATATAGCCATTGGGATATGGCAACAATCCCATGATCGCAAGGGAGGTTAAACTTTTTCCGCTGCCCGATTCTCCCACAATTCCAACCGTTTCGCCTTGTTCCACTGAGAGATTAATCCCATGCACAATACGTAATGACCCATTCTCAGTTCGAAAGGACACTTCTAAATCCCGAATCTCTAGTAAGGGGTGCTGTTTGTTCAAATCCATCCCTCTCTTTTCTCTGATCTTAAATATTTGGATAAATCGTCGGTAATTTAACCATTATTATTGATTTCAGGATCCAGTTCGTCCCTTAACCAATCACCAAATAAATTAATCCCTAGTGTGGTTATAACGATTGCTATGCCTGGAAAAGTTATTAGCCACCAAGAACTTAAAATGAAATTTTTCCCTTCATTAAGCATATTGCCCCATGCTGGAGTTGGTGGCTGCACTCCAAAACCAAGGAAGCTCACGGAGGCTTCTGCGATAATAAATGTTGAGACCTGCAGTGAAGCTAGGACAATCATTGGGGTGAGCAAATTTGGGACAATGTGTTTTACGATTATTTCCCAACGAGGCACTCCGGTTGCATAGCATGAAAGGATAAATTCTTTTTCTCTAATAGCTAGCACCTCACTGCGAACAACACGTGCATAAGTAATCCAACCGACAATGATAAGTGAGAGAATAATATTTTTAAGTCCTGTTCCAAGAACAGCATTAATTATAAGTACTAACAAGATAAATGGAAAGCTCAGCTGTACATCGACAATTCGCATGAGCAGGGCATCAATCCATCCGCGAAAATATCCGGCAATAATACCCACTACCGTGCCGATTATTCCTGCAAAGAATACTGTTGTAAAGCCAATAATTAATGAAATTCTCGTTCCATAAATAATGCGCGATAAGATGTCTCTGCCAAGTTGATCAGTACCAAGCAGATAATCCGTTGTTAAAGGAGGAAGTAACTTTTTAGACAAATCGGTAGCCACTGGATCATGGGGTGCTATAATCGGAGCTGCCACGCCAATGAAACAAACAGCCACGATCACAAGAAACCCCAGTAGACCAAATGGACTTTTAATTAGTCTTTTAAAGAACGTAACTATCTTACGTTCCCTCTTTGCAGCCACTTTTTTTGAAACCATTGTATTTTCAAGTGATATTTGAGACACGTGTAATCCCACCTTACTTTAAACGTATTTGGGGGTTGACAACAGCATAGAGCATATCGGTAAGAAAGTTAATTACAGAATATGTGATCGAGATAAAGAACACCCCTGCTAACACTACCGGGAAATCTCTGTTTAATAATGAATCCATCAGCATCCTGCCTAAACCAGGCCAAGAGAACACCACTTCAACAATAACCGCACCGCCAAGTAACGTTCCTAGTTCAAGAGCGATTAGCGTCAGGATTGGTATCAAGGCATTTCTTAGAGCATATTTCATCAAAATCTTAGCTGTAGGAGTACCAGACGCTTTAGCCGTTCTGATGTAGTCTTTTCGTAAAATATCCAACATTGCTGATCTTGTAAAACGCGCAAATTTCGCAATACTATGCATGGCTAAAGTAACCATAGGAAGGATCATGTGAATCATCGATCCCCCTCCGCCGGAAGGAAAAATATTGAAGCTTACACTAAAAATATAAATAAATATGAGTCCTAGCCAAAAGCTCGGAACAGCCTGCCCTAAAATAGTAAATCCAACCCCAAATCGGTCAATAATTGAGTTTCTTTTATATGCACTAATCACACCGATAGGTATAGCTATTATAATAGAAAGAAACAAAGCCGAAAATGCAAGTTGAAACGTTGCTGGAAGACGTTCAATCACTAGTATAAGAGCACTATCTTTTAAACGAAGTGATTCACCGAAATCACCCTGTATAGCTTTACCTACAAAGTCGACATATTGTATGATTAATGGTTTATCAAACCCGTGCAGTTTACGAAACTCATCGTACTGTTCTTTCGGAGCATCTGCGGGCAGCATGAGCACCGTTGGATCACCAGAAAGGCGAATCAGAAAGAAAACGACAGTAAGTGCCAAGAAAACCACAATTAACATTTGTATCAATCTTTTAATAAAAAAATCTAGCATTTGTATCCTCCTTACCAGGATTAGTTCTAATTCCCCCACTACCGAGCGAGGGAATTAGAACTCGGACATTTTTTATAGATTATTAAACTAATAAAAGTTTTTAGATTGAAATTGCGAGAGCACCATGTTCTTATTGCCCTCTTTTTATTTCAAAGAATTCCAAAGTCTCATTAAACCTTGGTTTGAATTCTATATCTTTCCGTGCACCCCAAATGTCTTCCGTCATCCATAAAGGTATTGTTACTGCTTCATCTCTTAACCGATTCTGAATAGTAGCCATTTCCTTTTGCCGTTCTTCCTGATTAAAAATGCTAAAGGATTTTTGGATTCCTTCTAACAATTCAGGATTGTTATGAAAACGATATACACCTGCAGGGGAGAAATAGAACGAGTAAAAATTTTCCCCTTCCACTGATGCTGCAGAATTAAAGAAATACATATCTTTCATTTTTTGGCTAGTTGCCCGCTGAATATAAACACCTGTTTCAACCTGTTCAACTGTTACTTTTATTCCAATCTTTCCAAGTTCTCCAGCAATAGCCTGAGCAATTTGACTGTCCATAGGGAAATATCCGTTAGTCGTTTCTAATGTCAATTGAATATCCTCAGGTTTAAATCCTGCCTCCTGAATCAATTTCTTAGCTTTTTCAGGGTTATAGTCATATCCATCCACTTCGGTGTAGCTAATATTAAAAGGGGTTAGCGTACTTGTTAGCTTCTCTCCCTTTCCATTCATTACATTTTTAAGCAACGAATCAACATCAATGGCATGATTTAATGCTTTTCTTACTCTTACATCCTGAATCGGCCCCTCATGAAACGTATTTAATGCAATAAAGGCGTTTTTCCCGGTGAGTGCAGAAATAATTTTTGAATTGCTATCTGCTTTTACTCTTTCCACCGAATCTACAGGAACACTTTTAATCAAATCGACATCACCACTTAATAGTGCAGAAAGTCGTGAACTGAATTCCGGAATAACTTTAATGGTTACATTTTTTATTTCGGGTTTGCCTCCCCAAAAATCATCAAAAGCTTCAAAGGTCACATATTCTCCACGTTTCCATTCTTTCACCTTGTATGGACCTGTTCCAATAGGTTTTTTCGAAGCTTCTTCTTTTCCAACTTGTTCAACATATCCCGGCTCCAATGGATGGAAGTCTGTAAAGGCTACAGTCAAGAAATTGGCCATGGGCCTATTCGTAATAAATTGGATGGTATGTTCATCGATAATTTTCACTTCTTTCAGTACCTTCATCCAACGACTACCATACACGGATTTGTTTTCAGGGTTAATCATATAGTCTACAGTATATTTGACAGATTCGGCATTGAAAGGTGCTCCATTATGGAATTTGACTCCTTCACGCAGCTTAAACTCCCATGTAAATTCATCAATATTTTTCCATTCCGTAGCTAGTTTAGGAATGAAATCCCCTTTTCCGTCATAATCTAGCAGCTGGCTATAGATGTTTTGAATGATTCCAGAAGTGGAGGCAACTGGATCCGTACTACCCATTAAAGTGGTTGGCTCTGTGGCTAAACCAATTACGATACTTGAAGTGTCTGTTTTTCCACTTGATTCGCTATCCGTTTCTTTCTTCCCCACATTTGCAGTACCAGCTGTACAAGCCGAAAGCAATAAGCTGCAAATCATAATAAAAGGAATCCATATTTTTCCGTCTCTTATGTTCATTACATTTTGCTCCTCCGCATGAAATTATATTAATTTGTACTTTTCACTTCTGAAAAATTTAATTGTTTTACCAATTAATAAACATGTTTAGGATATTCTTCGTCCACCACTAACTTCTATAATCTCGCCTGTTATATAGTTTGCATGCTCTGAGGCCAAAAACAAAACTGCACCCGCTATATCTTCTGGCAGGCCAGCCCGTTGCATTGGAATATTTTTTAGGATTCCTTCGTGGGTGCTTAATGGAACCTCACTATTATGAAAAGGTGTATCGATAAGTCCGGGAGCTACCCCATTTACTTGAATATTGTAGTCTATCAATTTTTTGGCAAGAGCACGAGTCATGGCATCCACTCCGCCTTTAGCAGCAGTATAGGCAAGATCAAGCTTGGTTCCCCCTGTTCGCACTACACCAGATGTAATATTAATAATCCGTGAATTTTCTCCCGTTTTCAGTAATGGAAGGGCAGCTTTCGTGACAAGAAAGACAGACTTTAAATTAACATCCATAATGCGATCCCAGTCTTCTTCCTCTAACTCTTCAATATTTGCTTTTTTTATAAAAGCGCCTACATTATTAACTAAAATATCAATTCTTCCAAATTTATCCTTGATCATTCCAACTATTTCTTCAACATCTCGTTTAACAGTTACGTCACCATCTACCAGCAATACTCTTGTACCAGCATCTTCCAGCTGCACTGCAATATCCTCGCCATTTTTCCTATCATTAAAACCATGGATAACAACATTAGCACCAAGTTTTGCAAAAGCTTGTATTGTTGCTTTCCCAATGCCTGTAGTACTGCCAGTAACCCATACGACCTTGTTTTTAAAAGATAACATTTAGATTCCTCCCAAATGAATATAAAAGAATTCTGGATTTTTACTATTTTCACTATGACTATAGTTGCAATCGACCAAAAATAAATATATTAGTATGTTTAAAGAAATACCAATATAGGTGGATTTATATATGAATTACATGTGATCTGCTAACTGTCCATCCCGGACCGGCAGTGTCAGGATTTTTCGTGCTTCTTCCGGTGATGCGACTTCACGTCCCAATTCATTAGAAAGATTTACGATTCTCTCAACAAAGTCAGCATTGGACTTGGCCAGTTCCCCTGGTCGATAATATATATGGTCCTCCATTCCAACGCGCACATGGCCTCCTTGGCTAATAGCTATTGCCTGCAATGGTATTTGGTTGCTGAACGCTACGACTCCCCACGTTGAGTTTTCCGGCAGATGATCTAGCATGTGTAGAAGGTTCTTAGGTGTAGCAGGCGTTCCTCCAGGAGCTCCTAGGACAAATTGATAATGGAAGGGGGCAGGAATCAATCCTTCGTTAATAATTTTCTGAGCATTCCCCAGCATTCCCAATTCAAAGATTTCAATCTCGGGTTTTACTTTAAACTCATTCATTCTGCTGGCAATTTTCCGCATGGTATCCTGACTGTTTTGAAACGGAACCTCTCCGAAATTTAACGGACCTGCATTTAACGAAGCAAAATCCGGCGCCAGGTCACATACCGCTAACCGTTCCTCAAGTTCCATATAGAGTTTGCCTGCCGTTGTTAAACTAATCAAAATGTCACATTTATCTTTTATTCTTTCCATCGTTTCCTGATAAAGTTTTGCATCCATTGAAGGCGTTCCATCTTCCTCTCTAACATGAATGTGAGCGATGGATGCCCCTTTTTTCCAAGAAAGATATACTTCTTGGGCAATTTCTTTTGGAGTAATGGGTACATAAGGTGTTTGGGCTCTTGTCGTAATTGTTCCTGTAGGCGCAACTGTAACGATTAATTTTTCCAAACTAAACATCTCCTTTTTTGTGTTAAGATTAAAAACCTCGTGAAAAACCTTCTTTTAGCTGAATTTTTAGAATATTTATTTTTTATTATATAGAAAAATTTATATATGTCAATTTTTATTTAGTAAATATTTTTATATATTATCGGTTGAAAAAAATTTCCTAATGACAGTAACAAAGCAAAAAGAGGCGGATCATAAATCCCCCTCCTTTCCTCTATCAACTAAGTTCTAATATGTTCAATACGCTCCTTTAACGATACTTCATTGGCAATTGTAACAACAGCATTTCTAATTATAGAATCTTAAGTTGAGGACATTGGGTCTGACCCCGCAGCCACCCTTGGAGGATCGAGATTGAGTTTTTCTCTTTTTTCAATTTTTTTGCGAATATGATCCGGAATGATAATGCTTTGTTTCTCGTTCATATCCGTGATTACTATTGTTCCACATCCTGATGCAACGAATCGTTGATTATCTGCAATGTAATACTCCAAATCAATGGATTTCTGACCTAGCTTGGCTGCACGTACCCCCACAGCCAGTGTAGATGGAAAGTATGCTTCACTATGATAATGGCATGCAATGTCAGCAGTTACGGCTCCTAGATTTTCCAGATGAAAACCAAGACTATTTAAGTATTCTGATCTTGCCTGTTCGAAATATAAAAAAAAACTTGTACTATTAACATGACCTAACAGATCGGTTTCACAAACACGGACTTTAATTTCTGTTTTAAAATGAAATCGCTTCAACCACTCATCAAGAAATGGCTTAATATAATTGGCTCTGGCCATATAAACTCTCCTATTTCCAACGATTTCCGACATCTATTGCAAAATCCGCATAGGGACGAATAGGAAGCATTTCCTCAATTTCTACATACTCAGATAAGGGCAGCCCGGCCATAAAGGTTCGATCCAGTTCATCATGAGAGGAAGCATCATAAATAAGCACAACTTTTCTCTGTCCGGAAATCTTATAGGCCCCGACGATTTTCTTTCGCTCAACTGCTTTCAGACAAAGTTTTGCTTCAGCCTCCCATTTTTCCCATAACTCATCCATAGAAAGATCCTTTTGAATAACTGCAGCTTTGATTAAAAATAACAAGATACACGCCTCCTTTGTTTCATTTCACTATTTAAAATTATACTCTTTCTATGATCAGCGCCGTGCCTACTCCTGCTCCTCCGCTTATGGCAACAAGTCCTCGTTTCTGATTGCGTCTTTCTAATTCATCCAACAATGTACAAATGAGCATGCCTCCCGTTGCCCCAAGTGCATGCCCCATCGCAATCACACCGCCGTTAGGGTTTAACTGATCCCGTTCTAGACCAAAATCACGTTGGAACTTTAGTACCGTCGCCGCAAAAGCTTCATTAAACTCAAACAAATCAATATCCTCGATTGTTAATCCTGATTTCTTCAGAACCACTTCAGCTGCCTTTTGCCCACCGCCTAGTAAGAATGGGTTATCCGCGACGCTAGCGGAAGCCACAATTCTGGCTCGGGGTGTTAAGCCCAGCTTTTTACCTTTTTCTTCCGAACCAATGAGAATCAAAGATGATCCGTCGGCTAAGGATGGAGAGTTCCCGGCATGATGGAGATGGGAAATTTCCTTCAACTGAGGGAATTGCAGTTTTATTCGACTCTCCATTCCACTTATATGTTTTTCTGAAAACGATGGCTTTAGAGCCGATAATTTTTCCATTGAAATATCAGAACGCACGAGCTCGTCCTTTTCTAAAAATTCTTGATGTTCTTGATCATAGACAGGGAGTAAAGAACGGTTGAAATATCCTTGCTGATACGCATTCTCGGCGCGTTCATGCGATTCAAAAGCATATTGGTCAAGCTCTTCACGAGTAAATCCCGATAACGATGCCATAATATCAGCAGATACCCCCATATGGACATAATTTGTTTTATCCATCACTTCGGGAGTAGAAAACCACGATCCTTCATCAGAAAACATGGGAACTCTCGAGGAAGACTCCACGCCCCCTGCAATGACAAGCTCATCCATTTCCCCCTTCACTTTTGCAGCAGCAATTAGAACGGCATCTAAACCTGACGCACAATAGCGATTGACCGTCATGCCGGGAATGGTATTCGGTAATCCAGCAAACAAAGCTGCCACCTTAGCGATATTGGCCCCTTGTTCGCGAACCTGTGTAGCACAGCCTAAAACAATATCGTTCACTTCCGATAGACTCAGTGCGTTCCTGGTTTCAAGCGCATGGAACAGTTGTGAAACGTAATGGATGGGATTCACTTCAAGCAATGATCCATTTTTCTTCGCTGCCCCGCGTGGTGTACGGATTGCATCATAAATATAAGCCTCTATTTCCCCTCACTCCTTTCTTATAAATAAAGTTCCTTAATTAACTCGTTCACCCTTCACCATCTCCCGGAGCTGATTCTTCAAGATTTTCCCTACCGGATTTCGCGGCAGCTGATCTAACAGAACCAAGCGCTCCGGCAATTTATAAGAAGCGATCTGTTTCTCCCGTAAAAATGCAACAAGTTCCTCCAGCTTGATTTCGGCAGACTCTCTCGGAACGATGCAAACGCATACATTTTCACCCATAATCGGGTCCGGATAAGAGACGACAGCCACATCTTCCACCATTGGATGGCCTTGAAGCAATCCTTCCAGCTCCTCAGGTGATATCTTTAGGCCCCCGCGGTTGATTACATCCTTGACTCGCCCAACAACTCGATAATATTGATTTTGATCTCCGGCAATCTCAAATAAATCCCCTGTACAAAAGTATCCGTCTTGATCAAATGACGTTTGATTCATTTCTTCTGACTTCCAATATCCTGAAAACAGACTAGCCCCTCTAATCCGCAGCTCGCCAGGGTGAAGTGATTCTGAAATTTCCTCCCCTGTCTCTAAATCTACAATCTTACTTTCAATCCTTTCAGAAATTCGGTTGTCCCAGTTGAACCCTTTGACTCCAAATCTCGGAAAATATTTCGATCGCATTTTTGGATCGGGAATATCATTCGGACTACTTAAAAATGCGGCCCCTTCGTTAGAGCCAAAGAAATTGATAATGTCCACGCCATACTTTTCCTTCCAACCGGCAATCATCCATGCGGTCAAAGGAGCTGATCCTGTTCCCACAGCCCTCAGTGAGGTAATGTCCTTACCATTTAACATGGCTTGAGTTTTTAGCATCATATTTAGTAAGGCAGGTGGAATGAGTGTGTACGTAATCGTTTCCTGTTCAACCTGCTGTAGGAATGAGGGTAAATCGAAGGGATGGTGCAGCACCAATTTCCCCCCTGATAATAACCACGGAATCAGCATCCCACCGATACCCGCCATATTCACCATCGGAAAGGTATTTAAAATGCGGTCATCTCCTTTTAGTTGAGCGGCATCTACCGTTCCATAAGCATTGATAAACCATTCATTATGGCTTCTTGGGACGCCCTTTGGTTTACCCTCTGTTCCAGATGTCCAGCAAACGGTGAATATATCATCCGCTGTTATTTCAATCGTTTCACGATAGGCTTTCAATCTCGAAAACTCTGAATCAACTTCGTCTGTATGAATCGAAATCGCCCCTTTGGGAACATCATCCCCAAATACAAAAACATGTTGGACCGATGGGACTTGCTGTTTTATATTGACATGCATGGCTGCATATTCACGTTGATTCATTTTCTCTAGCGTAATCACTGCTTTTGCGCCTAACATCTTCAGCTGTTGGGAACATTCAAATTCACGATATTGAACCGGAAATGGACTGGAAATCGCCCCTACTCGCAAAACCGCCAAATATGTAATCACAAGTTCCACGATATTAGGTAAATGTATCGCCACAATATCATCCTTCACAATGCCGTGGTCTAGGAGAATTTCCGCTAATTGACTCACCCTATGATCCAATTCTTTATAGGTTAACCTTTGCATTAGACCTCCACATAATGAACCCCGGTTAATCGGATCGACAATAGCTTCCTTATCAGGCCATTGTTCAACGTGCTGAAGAAAATACTCCTCTATGGTGGCAGTTCCCCACCAACCTTTTTCTACATACTCTTTTATTCGTTCGTCTGATGATAGAATCATATTTTTACCGTCCCCTTCTATCACGTTTATATTTTGGAAGGCCCACTTCTCTTTTCTTTAGAAAAAGTAAGCCCTTCCCAAAAACAGGTCAAACTTGCCTGCCCTCTCTTGGGCTTGTTACGTGAAAAGCTTTTTCCCGTTAATCCAAGTAGCATGGAAGCCCATTGGGATATGTTGTGGCACAAGGAGTCTTGCAATCGGGCCAAGTTCAAATTCCTTCGCATCCATAATAATCAGTTCCGATCGATTCTCACGCTGATCATGAACATATGTCACCAAATAACCATCATCCTCAGCTTTGGCATTAAGTTTCGGTGCGTAGGCCCCCTCCGTACCATAACGGCCTTCTCCGAACATGTACTTCTTCGATTGCCCCGTCCATGTGTCATATTTTACCAAACCGTCAAATTGTACCGTTTCCCCAGGACCGATATGAACATTATAGGAATAACGCGATTTATGCCCCATATAATCAAGATTAATCACCGGAAACTCAGTGTTCATGTCACATAGCTCGCCCTCTTTTACTTGCCCTGTTTTCAAATTAAAGCGCCAGTAATGAAGCTGGGCATCTATACGGAGAAAAGCCAGCATTCTTTCAATTGGACCGCCCCTTTTTGTACTTGGAGGAACAGGTTCTTTTACCCGGCATCCCGTTAAAACAATCTCGTCTCCTTCTTCCCAAGCATTAATCACATGGTAAATATAGCAAGGGCTTGCTTCAAACCAGCGAATGGACTCGGCTCCGCCATAACGTGGAATTATGCCAAAACGGCTCGGCAATTCGCGGAAAAACTTGACGCTGTATCTTCCTAATTTTGCGGATTCAGGGTCATTAAACAATGGCAAATCCATCAAGATCGAGTAATTTTTTGTAATCGCCATATCATGCGGCAGACGCGGTCCAGGAAGCTCAACCGGTGCAAAATGCATCAGCTCTCCTGTTGCCGAAGCAACGCCATACATCATATACGGATACACATTTCCATAATCGAAAAAAATAAACTCGCCCGTAGCCTCATCTACTTTCGAATGGGCCGAAATATTGCAAGTCAGACGGCCGCCAAAATCTTCTACTCCGATTGTCTCCAAAGTTCTTGCATCGACTTTGTAGGGTTGGCCGGAACGATACCAAAGTGTCAGCAAATTATTGTTATGAAAGACGACATCCGTATTGGATGTATTTTTTTCTTTTTCAAAAAACGGATTTTGCTTTTTATCTTCCATTAATCCTGCCCATATGGCTTTTCCTTCAATCGCTTCATGCTGGAAGGCCTTTGTATGGATATAGCGGTTTCGATAGCTGACTTTTCCATTTTCGAAATAAACAGCATGAAGCATACCATCCCCATCGAACCAATGATAGCGGCCCTTAGGTTCATGTTTTGGGTTTGGGCCGTTTCGCACGTAAGCTCCGTAAAAATCAGTTGGTACCTTCCCCTCAAGGACCGTTAATTCATCCACATACATTTCATCCTTAATCGGGGCGTATAGACCGTCGTGATAATAGGGATTTTGATAGGTTTTTGTTTCAATCATAGAATAAATTCCTCCTTTTCCTTTTGTTTCGCTGGAATCCACTCATTTGGCTCCTGAAAATCTGAATAGGCCTTTCTGTATTGCTGTTCAAGCTCTTGAATGATTTCTTTTGCCGGTTGAACTTTTGTAATCGCATCCACGCCGTGACCGGCCGACCAGATGTCCCGCCATGCTTTTGTTTCTCCATGTGGATTGTCAAAGTTTATTGCTTTTTTAGTCGATAGATTATTAACATCATAGCCTGCTTTTTCAATGCTTTGCCGAAGCATATTGGCATGAACACCAGAAAATGCATTTGTTAAGATGATATCCTCATGTGTTGCTTCAATGAGCATTTCCTTGTATTGATCGTTGGCCATACTCTCACTGGCTGCTATAAATTTGGTCCCTAAATACACGAGGTCGGCTCCCAATGTTTGGGCAGCCAAAATGCTTTTTCCCGTCGAAATTCCTCCGCCCAATACGATGATTCCATCCCAAAACTCTCGAACAGCATCGACAAAGGCAAAGCCAGTAATAGATCCGGTATGTCCTCCAGCTCCGGCGCTGACTAGAACTAAACCATCCACACCAGCTTGAGCTGCTTTTTTGGCATATTTGACTGAATTCACATCAGCAAACACAAGCCCTCCGTAGGAATGAACTGTTTCAATAACTGGGATTGGACTCCCAAGTGCGGTAATGACGATCGGCGGTTGATATTTTTTCAATAGAGCAAGTTCCTCCTGGAGGCGTTTATAGCTTCGATGCGCGACCATATTTGCTGCCCAGGGAGCCACCTTTTTGTCTGGATTTCTTTCTTTGTACTCCTTTAACTCCGTTGTCAATCGGGTCATCCATTCCTCAAGAATGTCGATGGTCCGAGCATTTGGGGCAGGGAAAGAACCAATGACTCCATTTTTGCAGCAGCTTAAGACAAGCTCCGGTCCTGATACTAGAAACATTGGGGCAGAAATAATCGGCAATACCGTGTTTTCAGTTAGCCATTTAGGCAACCTTCGACTCATGGACAATCACTCCTTTTCATTTACTTTCACATTTTTATAAAATAACATCCTACAACTTTTATTAATGCAAGTACCGTGCCAATACTAAAAAATACGAATATTTAGAAATAAGATGAAAAATTTACTTACATTTGATGAATTTTAGAATCAATTGATGAATTTTTTATCAAGATCCTAAAAAGGAAGAAAAAATTTCAGACAGAGTTTGTGCCCTGCCTGAATCTATTTAGGTATTTGAGTCGTTAAAATTGGCTATTAGTTGGAGCGAAAGAAGCTTTTATTCAGCTATAAATGGTTATTATCTCCAATTGTCTAAACAGGAACCTTGTCTCCTTTTGATACAGGTGGTTTGATGTTAGCAGGAACACCTGGTTTATAACTCACCCCATTGGTACTTGCCACGAATTCGGCTTTTGCTTTTTCAAGAATGCCCTCTTGATCTAGCAGCAATTCGTAAGCAGACAATGCCATTATTTTCGCTGCATAATGCATTCCCTTCATGCCGATGGATGAACCAACTGAGGCCGTAGCCTGCCAGGTATGAAATTGAACTCCGAGCGGAACACAGGTGGTCATTATTTGCCCCATCGGAACAATCCAAGATACATCTCCTACATCAGATGATCCACCCATGGTTATACCGAAATGCTTCTTGTTGTGATAAAAGCCCGTATCGAGTATTTTGTTTGCATCCGCGCTAGTGGCTTGTTGCATAGCTGCGGCCAATACAGTTGGATCGACCGTTTGGCGGAGTTCTTCAGCGAATTTCTCTTCTTCTTCGGTAAAAGCCATTGGTCCTGCTGCTCTCGCTTGCGTATACATGAGTTCATTTAGAGTTTCATTGGGCAATGTATCGTAGCATCCAGATTTGATTTCCCAGCGTACCGAGGTCTCTGTCATCATAGCTGCTCCCTGGGCAACTTTTATTAATCTTTCTTCCAATTCATTTACTTGCTTACGGTCTGCTCCGCGCAAAAAATAATAAACACTAGCATGTTCCGGCACGATATTGGGTGCCATCCCCCCGTTCGTAATCTGATAGTGGATTCTAGTACCATCTGGCACATGCTCACGTAAATAGTTAGCTCCGACATTCATTAACTCGACAGCGTCTAATGCACTACGGCCAAGATGTGGAGCCGCACCGGCATGGGACGTTCTTCCTGAAAAGTAAAATTCAATTGCAGTTAATGCCTGTGTACGGAAATTTACTGTCATATTGGTCGTTCCAGGATGCCAAGTAAGCGCACAATCCAAATCATTAAATACGCCCGCCCTTGCCATAAATGTTTTTCCTGAAAGCAGCTCTTCAGCTGGGCAGCCATAATAACGAATCGTTCCCTCTAGTATTTCCGCATCGATTCTTTCCTTAAGAGCAATCACAGCTTCTAGCCCAGCTGTTCCGAGCAAGTTGTGGCCACATCCATGTCCCGGTCCATTTGGAACTACAGGGACATAATTGGGCGTGGCCTGCTGAGATAATCCTGGTAAAGCATCAAATTCGCCAAGAATACCTATGATTGGATTTCCCTTTCCGTATTCAGCAACAAATGCGGTTGGCACATCACCTACCCCAGAAGTAACCCTAAATCCTGCCTCTTCTAACGTTTTGATTTGCAAGGCAGATGCAAAGATTTCACAATAGCCTACTTCAGGATGATTCCAAATTTGTTTGGCCACATCCGTAAATTTAGCTTCATTCTCATCAATCCATTTACTAATGTTCGATTTTCCTATTCTCATTACCTCTTTCTTTGTAAGATTCATATAAAAACCGCCAAAATGATTTAGTATAAATGGCAGCTAACGAAATGATCAGGCGACACTTCTTTTATTATTGGGAGATCAGTTTTACATATTTTCATAGCCTTTGGACATCTCGTATGAAAAATACATCCTGACGGTGGATTCATCGGTGACGGAATTTCTCCTTTTAAAATAATTCTCTCTCTCTGGAAATTCGGCTTTGCAATTGGAACTGCTGACAAAAGCGCTTGCGTGTAAGGATGAAGCGGATTGGCAACCAAGCTATCCGTCGGCGCCTCTTCGACCATCTGCCCTAAATACATGACCCCGATTCGATCAGAAATATGGCGAACAACGCTAATATCATGTGCAATAAATAAATAAGTGAGCTTTAACTCTGCTTGCAAACTGCGCAATAAATTAATGATTTGCGATTGAATGGATACATCAAGAGCTGATACAGGTTCATCACAAATAACAAGCTTTGGATTAACAATAAGTGCTCGAGCCAACCCAATACGCTGGCGCTGCCCGCCAGAAAATTCATGTGGATATCTGTAAAAATGCTCCATTCGTAAGCCCACTTTTTCTAGAATATCCATCACAAGGTCAACACGGTCGCTTTTTTGCCCAATACCGTGGATCTTAAGCGGTTCCTCTAATGTATGGCCAATTCTTTTTCGTGGATTCAGTGAGGAGTAAGGATCCTGAAAAACCATTTGCAAATCTTGTCTAATTTTTTTAAATTCAGCATTTTTTAATTGAAAAATGTCCCTCCCCTGATAAATGGCCTCTCCCTCAGTTGGTTCGATTAATCTTAACAATGTTCGGCCCGTTGTACTTTTACCGCAGCCTGATTCTCCGACGAGGCCATATGTCTGACCTTCATGCAATTGAAACGAGACATTATTAACTGCCTTAACCGTTGCTTCTCTCCGACCTAAAGGATTTCGTATTTCGAAGTGTTTCTTTAACCCTTTTACTTCTAATAATGGCTTAGAAGGTTCGAAAATTGGCTGTACTCTTACATGCTTTTCAGCTGCTTGCGATTGCATAAGTCACCCCCTCCTTTTCGGCAATTTTTTCGTAATGCCAACAACGGACTTTATGCGACGATTGAACGGTTTCTAATTCCGGCATTTTCTCCTGGCATAGCTCATCTGCGTAAGGGCATCTCGAGGCAAATCGACATCCCTTAGGCATCTCATACAGCGATGGCATCGCTCCTTCAATCACATGTAAATCTTGTGACCTGTCACCATCAATTTGTGGGATTGACTTTATTAATCCTTTTGTATAAGGGTGAAACGGTTTCAAAAATAGCGTCTCCACGTCGGCTTCTTCAACGATTTGACCTAGATACATCACCACAACACGAGAACACACTTCAGCAACCACTCCGAGATCGTGGGTAATGAAAATGACACTCATTCCGAACTCTTTATTTAGCCCTACTATTAATTCCAAGATTTGTGCTTGAATCGTGACATCTAAGGCAGTCGTCGGTTCATCAGCAATGAGCAGCTTGGGCTGGCAGGCCAATGCCATTGCAATCATCACCCGTTGTCTCATGCCTCCCGATAATTGATGGGGATACTCGTTCACTCTCTTTTCAGGTGCAGGAATCCCTGTAAGCCTCAACATTTCAACCGCTCGTTCATATGCCGCTTTTTTAGAAAGCTTTTGATGAAGCATAACTGATTCAGCGATCTGGAAGCCTATTGTATAGACGGGATTCAAGGAACTTAATGGATCTTGGAAAATCATCGAAACATCGTTCCCCCTAAGCTTTTGCATTTTCGACATCGGCAGTTTTAACAAATCCTGACCATTCAATAAAATTTCGCCATCGTATTTTACCGTATATTTTTCATCAAACAACCTAAGAATTGATTGTGATGTGACACTTTTCCCGCAGCCCGATTCACCGACAACACCTAAAATCTCTCCTTCTTCTAGATGAAAGCTAATCCCATCTACTGCTGTTACTCTACCTCTTTCTGTGTTAAAATGTGTTTTCAGATCTTTAATTTCTAAAAGTGGTTGTTGACGCATGGAAGTCCTCCTTTATCACAGCCTTTTTTAATGCTTTAAATAATGAACAGATTATTTCTTAGCTTGGTTTGTATGCGGATCCAATAAATCGCGAAGACCGTCTCCAAATAAATTAAATCCTAATACAGAAAGAACAATGCATAACCCAGGATAAACAACCATCCACCAGGCATTAAAAATCACCTTTTTTCCATCGTACAATATATTACCCCAGCTTGGATCAGGCGCAGGCACACCAGCCCCCAAAAAGCTTAAAGCCGCTTCAACGATAATCGCATTAGCAAATATAAATGTTGCCTGCACAATAAGCGGAGATAGTGTGTTTGGCGCAATGTGAAGCCATATGATTCGCGAAGAGGAAGCCCCTTGCGCTTTCATTGCTTCTATATACGTTTCTTCCCGCACGACTAACGCAGCCGAGCGTACAACTCTGGCAATGTATGGGGTATACACGATACTTAGCGATAAAATGACATTATTTGTACTGGCCCCGAGCGCTGCCATAAGAGCAATCGCTAATAAAATAGCAGGGAAAGCCATAATCCCATCGCAAATTCTCATCAATACATTATCTAACACGCGATAATAACTAGCATATAACCCTACTGCCATACCGACGATAGAGGCGATAGCAGCAACTGCAAAGCCAACACCCATCGATACTTGCGCCCCGTAAATAATACGGCTAAGCAAATCGCGCCCGAAATCATCTGTCCCCAGAAGGTGAATTGAGCTAGGAGCCCCCAATCTATCATTCACCGCCATTTCATAAGGATCATGCGAAATAACAAGCGGACCCAAAAGGGAAAGGAGTGTTAAAAATATAATAATAGCTAAACCAACGACTGCTAATTTATTTGCAAAAAAACGGCGGATAAACAGCTGTCGTTGTTGTTTTTTCAAATTACTCTTGATCGCAATGAGTTCTTCTCTTTTTTCAAGCGCCTCCATCTCTCGTCTCCTTTCTACTTTTGATCGAGCCTAACTCGCGGATCAATCACCCCATATAACAAATCAATCACTAGGTTTATAAACACATACGTAAAGGTTACAAATAATACCACACCTTGAATGACGGAGTAATCCCGTCTTCCAACTGAATTAATAATGAGTTGACCAATACCTGGAATATTAAAAATCGTTTCTACTACCGCAGCACCTGTAATTAACACTCCAAAGGTTTGACCAAGAACCGTTAATATCGGTAGAAAAGCATTGCGAAGTGCATGTCTGTAAATCACATGCCGTTCTCTCACACCTTTTGACCTGGCTGCTTTTATAAAATTGGTATTTAGAACTTCTAGCAAGGAGGATCTTGTCATCCGAGCGGTTAAAGCGATTTGCATGCTTCCCAATGCAATCGCAGGCATAATTAAATATTTCAAATGGAGCAATAAACCTTCACTTAAAGGCACGTAACCACCAACCGGAAACCATCTTAGTTTCACTGCAAACACTAAGACAAGAAATAGTCCAAGCAAGAAGCTTGGAACGGAAATCCCTAACAGGGCCACTCCCATTAAAGATTGATCTGTAACAGACCCACGACGTGTAGCAGCAATAATTCCTAAAGGAATCCCGATTACAATGGCCATAATCTCGGCCAAAATCGCCAGCGACAAAGTTGGTCCAAGATGGCTAATAATCGTATCCATAACGGGTTGTTTCATAAAATACGAATAGCCAAAGTCCCCCTGAAACACACCAGATATCCAATGAACATATTGTTCATGGATTGGATCATTTAATCCTAGTTGATCGCGCAATTCTTTAACCTGCACCTCCGAAGCTGTATCCCCCAACATCACTGCTGCAGGGTCGCCAGGCGTTAAATGGATAACTAAGAAAACGACGATCGATACAATAAACAAAATCGGTAGAAGCGCCAACACCCGCTTTAAAATAAAAGCCTTCAACGTTTCCCCTCCTTTATAAGTTTTCCTCGTCAACTATAGTTGACGAGGAAATGCCAATTATTTTGTTATTTTGGTATTCCATAAAACCGGACCGTTAAAAAATTTAAATCCATTTACCTTCTTTTCCACAGCTAACACTTGAGAAATGTCTCCAAATTTAATAATCGGTAAGTATTCCCAAGAGTATTTTTGAAGTTCATCCCACGTTTTTTTAGCTTCCTCATTAGAAGCAGCTGTATTAATTGAATGCAACTTTTCAGCGATTTTCTCATCAACTGGCCCACCATAAAAAGTTTTACTGAAAAATATAGCCTCTGCAGGAGAAGGCACTGGAGCGAAACCGCTAATAAATAGGTGCCATTTATCTGGTTGTTCACGCTGCGCTACAGTTGTTGGCCAATCATAAAGCTCCAATTTAATTTTCATTCCTAATTTTTCAAGCTGTTCTTTAACGACGAGCGTTGCATTATTCGCTGATGTGACATCTTTGGTAGACAAAATGGTAATCTCTTCACCGTTATAACCCGCTTCTTTAAGTAATTGTTTCGCCTTGTTAGTATCATGCTGGTTATATTGCTCTTTTCCTTTTTCACTAAACCACACCACATTTTCTTTCAACATATAACTGGAATCCGCGCGATATCCATCCATAAGCGCACCCTTCAATATACTATCCACATCCAAGGCCGCATTAACCGCTTGTCTCATCTTTATATCCGTAAAAGGTCCTTGATTTCTATTAAAAGTCAAGGATAAAAATCCGCTAAAAGATGTAACCAAACTTAAATTCGGATCACTATTCAACTGTTGAAAATGGTCTCTTGGCATATCATCCACTGCATTATACTGACCTGTTTGAATCCCAGCTAATCTCGTAGAGCTATCAGGCACGAATTCGAAAAAAAGATCATCAACGTAAGCTTCTTTCTTACCTGCTAAACCACTTGCTGGTAAATCGACTGGTTGATAATCGTCGAATTTAGCTAAATGAATATCTTGATCATGTTTCCATTCAACAAATTGGAACGGTCCGGTACCAATATACTCTTCAACTCCTGTCTCTGGAGCTGCCTCGATTACTTCTTTCGGCATAATCGCGGCAAATTGGTTTGTGCTTGCAAGCACACTTAAGGTTAATGAAGAAGCTTGTTCCACTTTAAGTAAAACCGTTCCATCGTCCCCTGCTTCAAATTTTGCCCCTTTAATAACCGCTTGTGCCGATCCGGATTTTCCCAACCAGCGATTCATTGACACCAAAACATCTTCGGCAGTCATTTCTTTTCCATTATGAAACTTGACACCTTTTCTCAAATGAAATGTATACGTTTTACCGTCATCACTTACATCAATCGACTCCGCTAACATTGGAACGGGTTCAAAGTTTTCATTAAAAGCAACTAACGTTTCAAAAATATGTCTTGATACGTCTCTTGTAACTAATGCAGTCGTCACATGTGCATCTAGTGTCGGTGGCTGAGTAGGGATGGCAACCTTCAATTCCCCGCCACTAACTACCTCATTTTCCCCGGATTTCTCTTTTGAAGTTTCGCTAGTTTTATCACTACACCCAAATAGAGCTATACCTAATACCAAGATGGTTACCAACATAAACAACTTGTTTTTGATTTTCATTCATTTCCCTCCAATTATATTAGTAGTAATAGCTCTTTCTTGAAGGATCTTCCATGATCCGGATCCTAGAAAGAAATAGATCCTCCATGCTCTTGTAAAATATCCATACCAATTTATTGAATTCGCTTACATAATACCAAGGATCATTCCCCCTAGAAGACTACTACGTAAGGGAAAAAATCGCTATGAAATATCTGTACGTAAGGGAACGGTCTCTGGAGTTAGTTCAAGAAGTACTCCATAAGCGTCCTTGGGATGCATAAAACCTAATTCGATGTCGTCTACATCAAAATAGATACTATTAACGCGAAGCCCTTTTTCTCTTAATTCGGCTAGAGCCAGTTTAGGATCTTGAAAAGTGAAACAGAGATGATGAAGGCCTTCTCCGTTTTTTGAAATGTATCGTCCAATTACACTTTCTTCCGACATAGGCTCCATTAAGTAAAGACAGAAGTCCCCAATTTTGACCATACAATCCAAATATAATTCTTCCTCAACTGTCCCTTTACTTATTATTTCACCCCCGAATGTATTGGCAAAAAAATCGGCCGCTTTATGCATATCTTTAACCGCAATGGCAACGTAAGGAACTTTCGTTACTTTTGTATTCATTTTTTTACCTCTTTCATTAATTACCGGTAAAAACCGGTAACCTTTTTTCTTTAAACGCGCGAACTGCTTCTTTATGATCCATTGTTTGCGCTGCCCTCGGGCAGTATACTTGCTCATAGATTAAGGTTGTATTGAGATCTCTTTCTAAACTGTGATTAAGAAGTTTTTTAGCAATTCCAAGTGCTTTCGTAGGAGCTTGAGAAAACCTTTCAACTTCCCTTTCCACCTCATTATTAAATTCCTCAAACCCTACTACGCTGGAAATAAGGCCTAAATTATGGGCCTCCTGAGCATCAAGCGTTCGACCAGAGAATACTAAATCTTTTGCTTTGGCTAATCCAATTAAACGCGGGAGAAAATAGGATCCGCCCATTTCCGGGGCCAAACCAACTTTTACAAAAGCTGCCGAAAATTTCGCCTGTTCAGATGCAATAATAACATCCCCTGCCAAAGCAAGACTCAATCCCGCACCAAAGGCGTAGCCATTAACAGCAGAAATAACAGGAACTTCTAAATTTGCAATGTTGTAGAGAGCACGGTTGGCTAGTCTTAGCGCTTCCTGATTATCTTCCTGCGTCATGGTCTCCATTGCTTTCACGTCTCCACCCGCGCAAAAAGCTTTTCCAGCCCCGGTAATGACAAGAACTCTAATTTTGTTATTATTCTGAATAAAGGATACAGCCTGATCCAACTCCTTGATCAAAGCAAAATTTAATGCATTTAGATTGTCCGGTCTGTTTAAAGTTAACCTAGCAATCCCTTCTTCCACATCCAAAGAAATTGTCTTGAACTCATATACACTCGACATGCTCAATTCCACCTTTCACGACATTGTTTCTCCCTAATAATTCTTTCATCCAAATAAAATAGATAAAATCAATCATTCCTGTATTTGATATTCTCAGGGGTCAACTCTAATAACACCCCAAATGCATCTTTTGGATGAAGAAAAGCAAGCTCATCAGTGGCTTGACCTAAATCGAAAACTGTTAGTGATCTTTCTCTTAAATCTTCTACGGCTTCTTGTAAATTTGGGAAAGAAAATGCGATATGATGAAGACCTTCCCCGCGTTTTTTAATAAATTTGCCCACAACACTGTTTTCTTCCATTGGTTCCATTAAATAAAGATGAAAATCACCGATTCGAATCAAAGCATCCTTATAGCCTAAAAAGACGATGTCAGGTCCTGAATACCTATATACCACTTCTCCGCCAAACGTCTTTGTAAAAAAATCGGCTGCTTTGTCACGGTCCTTAACTGCAATTGCGACATAAGGTACCTTCGTTACCTTCGCTCCATTCGTTACGTTCATACTGATTCTCCTCTCTTATTTTCCTAAGAATTTTGGTGATCTTTTATCGATAAAAGCCTGAACGCCTTCATGATAATCATCTGAGTCAAGGACAAGGTTTTGTCCTAGTTGTTCATAGCTTAAAGCTGTCTGCAGATCATGATCATAACTTTTGTTCAGTAACTGTTTCATAATGCCGATGGCTTTTGTTGGGGCTTGGCTAAATTGGTGAGCCAGCTTTTCAATTTCTTGTTCAAAATCTTCACTATTTACTACCCTGCTCACAATCCCCATATCACAGGCTTCTTTCGCATCTAGCATTCTCCCTGTAAACATCAGCTCCTTCGCTTTCGCTAACCCAATTAGCCGCGGCAGAAAAAAGGTGCCTCCGCCGTCAGGAATAACGCCAATTTTAATGAAAATCTGCGAGAATTTAGCCTTGTCTGATGCGATGATAATATCTCCAGCTAAAGCGAAGTTAAAACCGAGACCAACGGCATGACCATTGATTGCTGAAATTACAGGAATTTTTAAATTAGCAATATTCGTAACCACTCGATTGCCAATTTCCATTTGGTGATTCATATGGCGAATGGTTGCGTTTTCAAAACCCTTAACATCGCCACCTGCACTAAACGCTCTCCCAGCCCCCGTTATGATTAATACCCGAATGGTGTCATCTTCTTTAATTCTGGAAACAGCCTTATCTAAATCTAGTAACATTGCATAATTTAGCGCATTCAGCTGCTCAGGACGGTTTAACGTAATTTTCGCAATCCCATTATTGTTTTCAAAAACAATCGTTTCGTATGTTTCTTCTGTAGACAACAATCCACCCACCTCTTTCCTGCATTATCCTTAAATATTAACTTTTTGAAACTCTTCTAAAATCAAGGCCCTTAATTTATATTTCTCAATTTTATTCGTCGGTGTTTTCGGCAAATCCGGTACGATGCGAATGTGCTTAGGCCACATATACTTCGGCATTTCCCTTTTCGTCCATTCACCAAGCGCTGCTTCGCTTAATTCATCTGTTTTTGGGACAACGAAGACAACAATATCATCCGCATCTCCCTCTTCGGCAGGAATTGGAAAAGCGGCACATATATCAACTAAATCATGCTGATTTATGAGACTTTCAATTTGATAGGATGAAATATTCTCCCCTTTATGTCTTATCAAATTTTTCATTCGATCAACGAAATAATAGAATCCATTTTCATCCTTATAGCCTACATCCCCTGAATGAAACCAAAGATTTTGGAAGGCTTCTGTAGTCGCTGCAGGCTTGTTATAATATTCTTTCATCATGATATGCGGAAAAAGAGGGCGATAAGCAAATTGTCCTGACTCCCCAATGTCACATTCCTCATCATGTTCATTTAGGATTGCTACTTCCATAAATGGAGTCGAACCTCCTACGAAACCTTTTGGAAATTTTATGTTACCTTTTGGAAAAGAAAGATTTAAATTTTTGGCAATTTCGGCTACTTCCTCTCTTGTATATCCTTTATACATTTCAATTGGAGTGCCTTGTTCCTCACCAAGCTCATCAATAATTACATGACACCCACCCCCGGTCTCAGTCTGCCCATACTCTGTTTCTACAAAATGAATACCAAATCGTTTGGCGAAATCATTGTGATATTCAGGCAGCGGCTGCAGTTGTACTTTTTTCAATGTATTATTGCGGTCGTTTTCAGTCGGGGCTTCTTTCATTAACCAATGAATCATCACATCTACAAGGATTGCATTTGTCGCTCCGCTTATTTCAATTCGCTTCCAAAAATTACTTGGACTGAATTTATCCCACATCGCAACCGTACATCCGACAAAAGCGGCATTGACAACATTCGCAAATGCTGCTCCGACATGATACATCGGCAAATCATTATAAAGGACGTCTTCTTGATTATTAAAGGCGCGTACGAGATACGTATAACTGTGAAGACAACGATAAGATTGTACAACCCCTTTAGAAGGGCCTGTTGTACCTGATGTATAAATAATATTCGCTATATCGTAAAAATGGAGGTCAATATTTGGATTGTCATTATTACCTACTATAAAATCTTGAAACAACAGACTAGGAAACTTTCCATCTAGTTTGATATTTACTTCGTCTTGATAATCATGTTCACACTCTTTTGGATCATGGAGGACGATAGTTATAGGCGTTAATCTATCTTTTATATCGTTGATGATTGGTACCATTTGCCTTTCCGTAATCAGCATTTTCGGCTCTGTATCATTAATCTGATATGATAGCAGGTTGCCCATATAATTAAAGTTAATCGGACAGTAAACAGCCCCCGCTTTCCAAATACCAAACATGGCAATCGTTGTGATGTAGGAATTTTTTAAAAATAGAGAAATGCGGTCCCCTTTTTGAATGCCTTTATCAATTAAATTGTGCGCGAAACTATTGGCCAGTTCATTAAATGTTTTATAGGTAATCGATCGATTTTCTTCCCCATAATAGATAAACGTTTTATCCCCTCTTTCTCTCGCCCATTTTTCAAGTTTTTTGATTACCGACTCTTCTTCAGTCCCTAATGTTTGTTTAAACATTTCCACAACCATAAAATCCCCTCCAAACTTTCACATAATATCAATAGTAAATTGTCGAATCCATTTACATTTTTAGTAATATCTCCTTTTCTACAAGGATGACTTCAGTAACGACATGGTCATGAATTAACAATGCAAGTACCGTGCCAACAATAAAAACGCACAAAAATGGTGAATATTATGAATATTGTTAAAAGTCGAGAAGGATTTTACGCGTTAGTGATGAATAATAGAATCAGGTGATGAATTTTTTATCAGAGAGTTTTATGAAGGGAGAGTTTTCTTTGCTCGAATTATTCAAGCAGGTATTTGAATCATCCTATGACGGTCTGGCTATTAGAGATGCGGATGGATATGGAATCGCCATCAATAAGGCTGCATGCAGAATTACTTCGTATTCAGAGTCAGAATTTGTAGGATCAAATATACATGATGTATTGAAAAATGGTATTATAAACGATTCTATTACTCTTGACGTCTTAAAACATGAAAAACCCGTTACAAAGGTCATCAATATTAGAGGGTCGGGTGTGTTAATGACGGGGAGCCCGATAAAGAATGCCAAAGGCCAAGTTACCCATGTTGTGTTAATTATTCGCGATATCGCTGAATTGAACAAACTCAAAATTGATCAAATACTATCAATTGCTCTTAAAATGAAGCATCATCACAAAGGAAACATGAAAATTCATGAAGAAATCCCGGTTTTTCCAGATATTATTGCCAAAAGCCCCGAATTTCAAAAAATCCTTGCTATATGTGCAAAGATTGCTAAAGTGGATACGACGATTCTTATTCATGGCGAATCAGGAACAGGGAAGGAAGTGCTGTTAAATTACATCCATCGGCTAAGCAAACGCGCAAATGAACCATTAATTAAGGTGAATTGTGCCGCTATCCCTTCAAATCTTCTGGAATCAGAGCTTTTTGGCTATGAAAAGGGAGCCTTTACAGGGGCGGACAGCCGCGGGAAGCCGGGGTTATTTGAACAGGCAAACGGTGGAACCATCTTTTTAGATGAAATTGGAGACATGCCGCTTGATTTGCAGGTCAAGCTGCTACGTGTTCTGCAAGAATTCGAAATTACTAGAATTGGCGGCAGGAAAAGCATCAGAATCAATGTACGGGTTGTCTCGGCAACGAATAAAAACCTTGAACAACTCGTAAATGAAGGGAAGTTCAGACAAGATTTATTTTATCGTTTGAATATCATTCCGATTACGATTCCGCCATTAAGGGAAAGAGTCGAAGACATTGCGCCACTTGCCTATCATTTCCTTGAAAAAACAAATAGAAAATATGGGTTAACCAAGAGATTTTCGGACGATACGATCCAATTATTCGAGGATTCTAAGTGGCCGGGCAATATCCGGGAGATGGAAAATTTAATAGAGCGGTTAGCGGTGACCATTGACCATGATGATATTCAATGGTCAGATCTTCCGTTCCTTCATTCTACCGAGAACCCTAATCAACGGACCTTGAAAAAAATTCTTCAAGATTTAGAGAAGAAAATCATTATGGAAAAATTAAAAGAATATAAAACAACCCGTAAAGCAGCAGAAGTACTCGGAATCAGTCAATCCTCGCTCGTAAAGAAGCTACAGCGGTTCAAATAGCCTTTGGCATGAAAATTGCATCCTTAAATTAAACAGAAAGTCGATTTTATCATTTCTTTTATAGAGGAGGCAGTTATTCATGAATACATCTAAGGTTTATGTGCTTGGCGGATACCAAACTGATTTTTCAAGAAATTGGGCGCGAGAAGGAAAAAACATTTTTGATCTATTAAAATCCAGTGTCGAGGGTGCACTGGAATCAACGAAAATTAATCCGAGTGAAGTGGAAGTTTGTCATATCGGGAATTTTGTTGGAGAGCTGGGGAGCAAGCAAGGCCAGCTTGGCGGATTATTCGCTTCAATTCATCCCGCCTTCTCCGGTGTTCCGGCAAGCCGCCATGAAGCAGCCTGCGCTTCAGGCAGTATCGCCATCCTGGCAGCTGCAGCCGATATAGAGGCTAGCCGTTATGATCTAGCTTGTGTAACAGGAGTAGAATTACTGCGCAATGTATCAGGAGAACAAGCGGCGGATAACCTCGGTGTCGCCTGCTGGACAGGTCGGGAGGCACAAGACGCCACCTATCCTTGGCCCTATTTATTTAATCGATTAATCGATGTTTATGACGAGCGCTACGGGATTCGCTATGAACACATAGCTGAAATCGCGAAAATTAATCTTGAAAATGCGAAGCGAAACCCTAACGCTCAAACAAGAAAGTGGCAATTCAATGAATATAGCTTTCTGGAAAATGATGAGCATAATCATGTAATTGAAGGCCGTGTTCGCCGCCAGGATTGCGGGCAAGTGACAGACGGCGGAGCCACAATCTTTCTCTCATCCGAAAAATACGCAAGGGCCTATGCCGACCGTCACAAAATACCGTTCGAAAACATCCCTGTCATAAAAGGCTGGGGGCACAAAACAGCCCCCATGCTGCTTGAAGACAAGATGAAGGAAAGTGCGGAGCAGCGCTACGTGTTTCCACATGTCCGTAAAGCCATTGAGGACATGTTTGGCCGAGCAGGACTTCGCGGCGTGGACGATATTGATGCGATTGAAACACATGATTGCTTTTCCATCACTGAATATATGGCCATTGATCATTTCGGGATAACAGAACCCGGCGAAAACTGGAAGGCTATTGAATCAGGGGATATTACCTTCAATGGTCGAATCCCCATCAATCCAAGCGGAGGATTAATCGGCTTAGGCCACCCAGTCGGTGCAACCGGAATTCGAATGGTTCTTGATGCTTATAAGCAAGTCACTGGTACAGCAGGAAGCTACCAAGTAAAAGATGCCAAAAATGTCGCCACCTTAAACATCGGAGGCAGCGCAACAACCACCGTTTGTTTTGTGATTGGGAGATAAAAGAAGGATTCCAAATTTCACAGGGAAGGTTCTTATGGTATTTGCCATACGAACCTTCCCTGTCAATTTTTCGATAGGCTAGTGGTTTGGTTTTATTCCCAAATACAGTCATTTCAAATAAACCTTTTGCGATATTTTTCTGCAACTACATTATCCTATAGTTTTTCAAAGCACTTAAATACTATTTTTAATGACTCTTTCAATTTGCAAAATCAGAGCAATAAACTCATTATTATCATGGTAAATTTTTTGTTGTGAATGTGCCGTATTATTTCTAAGTTTTTCAATCTTTTTAAAGAAATCTCTACATTGACTTTTAGATTCAAATCCTAATTTATCAACCAACTCTTGTGTTTTTTGTACAATGGTACCTTTATCGCCCAGCTGAGTATTGTCCAATAATGTCAGAGCCTCATTATTTTCCATTCTTGCCTCCATTAATTTCTTGGCCATGTCTAATCTGGATTCTGAAAGCAATGGGATCCAACTTTCATTTGAATAATATCCTTTAATTAAAGATAGCAAATACATTTCCAATAAGGAAATTAAGCTAAATGCCAGCATTCTGATTGGTTGTTTTTGTAGATCCGCTACGGTTACTATTTTAGATACGCTATTTCTTTCAAGAATAAAAATGAATTCCTTGTCTTGAAATATATCTAGCAAATCAATCAAAGAAGTAGAATCCGAGATCAAATCATCCGCGCTAAATTTTCTAACAAAGTTCTCAATTTTTTGATCACTATTTAAATCATCTCTTTTTACAAACCCGATTACCCTGTCTTTGTCTCTTACTCCAAAAATATCATAATCTTTTTGACTCATTGTATTTTTTACATCTCTTGCTTGATCATCTACATTGCATGTAGTTAAATTTTCTGCAAGCAATTCGACAGTCAAATTATTCTCATAAATATGTCTAAGTTTCTCGTAACCGCTCATGGCAACTAATTTCATTTTTACCTCCTCTTTACAACTATTGCTTTAGCAATCCGCCAGAAATCATATTCACCGAAATATCATACTGCCCTAATTCTTTAGCCAGATCACCTTATTGGGATAACATTTTAACCAAATTGTACCAAGTAACACCGCCATGCTCCGAGTTTGAAACTCCCATGTTGATATATCCAAATTTTTCATAGAAGCCAATTAGGTCTTCCTTGCAGGTAAGTGTAATAGTCTTACGTTTTTTTAATCTTGCGGAGTCTTCCAGATGAGCAAGTAAGGCAGCTGCCACACCTCGTGTTTGAAAATGCGGGGTAACCGCTATTCCAAGAACACTTTGATGTCCACCGGTCAGTGGATTATCCTTAATTTCCCGAAACAAGTCATCTGTAATAAAAGGTGTTTCGATAACAGGTCCATTAACAAACCCCACAATCACACCCTCCAGTTCAGCCACGAAGAAACTATCCGGTATTAACGCAATGCGTTTTTCAAACGCTTCTTTGGTAGCAGCCTCTTCTGTCGGAAAACATAAACTCTCAATAATGGTAATCTCATGCAGATCTTCGATTTTTACATTGCGGATATTCAGCATTTCTACTTGCCTCCAGAATTTAAATAGTCTCCCTGCTCAATTGTATTTCTCTTCGATAAGTAAAAAATCAAAAGAACTATTAAGCTACTTCTTCAATGGTTATGACTATATTCTACTATATTAGTGTTTTGTACGTTATAAAAAGTGCAGGCTAAATGATTCGTTCTTGTAAATAAATCACCATAACCTTTTCATAAGCGGAGATATTCCGATTAACTGCTCTAAATAAGAGAAAATTCAATGATTTTATAAGATAATCGGAAAAACTTCCTTTATTTTTAGGGAAATAGCGGTATTTCCCAATTTAAACAGAGTTTCTCCGTTTATTTTTCAAACACTGGGAAATCAACATTCAGCTATAACAAAGCCAATAAAAAAGGCAAAAAATCCGAAGAGAAATCGGATTTCTGCCTTTTATTTTTATTAGTTACAACTTTATTCCATGCCACTTTTTCAAATGCTCAGCATGGGTGGATAAATAAGAATGCGGATCAAATAGTTTGTCATAATACTCCAAATCTAAATGGTGAGACTGTAGGTACATTAATGAATAAACAGAAGGTATGGTTGCTGGAAATTTCCCGAATGTATCATACATGTATTGAGCCTGGAGGGCAATGATTTCTATAAATTCTTCATCATGAACTTGTGCACTGCTGCGCACGAATGACGGATTCTTCCAAATCCCCTTTGTTTCCGGATGGAATGGTCCTCCCTTCCCAAATTTACGTTCCACTAATGCATCTACTGCATCTCTCATTGTCAGATAATGTGGAGGTGTATACGAAGTAAATACCCCTTCAAGTCCTGTTGGGTTAGGTATGGCCCAACGTTCATCTGTATCATAGCGGAAGCCAAGACCAGGAACATCTGGATCACCACTGGCTCCTAAAACGGTTAACCGGTCAATTCCATCAAACATCCAGCCTCCAAGTCCAATTGCTTGCTGCAATAACATGCCTGAATATGTCGCTGTGGCCAACTCTGCAGAAAGTTCAGCAAGTGAATATTGATCAAGAAAGCTAAGGGGAACCGGATTATCGACATCGACAATATGACTGTATTTCTCTAACCCTGGGATTTTTCGATTATTTATATCATCATAGATAGCTAGCCCATTCTGTACGTAAAAGCATAAATTTAACAGTGTATGCTGGGCTAAATCCCCGACCGGAAACACCAAAAAAGTACCTGGTTTATTGGCCACCCAAGAATTATGCCCCTCCATATAGGGCTCATAATTGGGAATATGCAGGCGCTCGTCGGATAATTTCTCAATTCGTTTTTGATGTGATAGGAGTAGTTCTTTTGTAGAAAGTTGTCCATCTTGGGAGCGTTCAACCTCTGGTGCAAAATCACGGGTACGGAAAATGTAGGTCCCTGTATCATCCGTAAAAAATACTTCAGAAGTATGAAAACCCGCCGCAGATGGATGGGTTCTCCCCGATGGCGATCCTGAATAATTGGAAAGATGAGGTTTATAACGATCATGTCTAGTAACAGAATGGTGCCACCCCGTTACACCACTGACCCCCAATAATATTAGCAGTTTTTCTAGTTTACTTAGTGGAACGGGTTCGTGTCTAGATTTATAAGCAAGAGGACCATCGGGAATTTCTGCGCCAAGAAAAAATCGACGGGAACGCCTTCCAAAAAGTGCTTCAAGAAGTGGGAATTCTGATAATTCTTTAAGTAATTCTTCATTAACGTCCTCTTGAGAAAGATCAAAACCATTTTGCTTCATTTTTGTCATCGAAATATTTCCTCCCTTTTTTCAAACAATTCTGTATAATTGAATTATAATTGGATAATAGATTGCTGTGAATAAAGATTAATTAATAGGGCTATAAGCAATACTTATGCCAAACATCATGTTGAAAAATGAAAAAAATAATTACGAATTCACTATATTCAAAGTAATATTGAGCCAGGTATTTTTACCAGATTCATTAGTTTCTTTCATTACTTATAATAGGATTATGCAAGTCTTAAACTAAGAATGACCGAACCTGCTGTCACATGTCCGGTCTAGAAAAAGATTAAAAAAAGTGCCAGGCACCTTCCGTTTATCTGGATTGTGCCTACAGATTTATCTATCTTATCTTGAGTTTTTATATTTCTTTTTCATAATCTTGGGTTATAATAGGAGTAAGAAAATCATATTCTAAAAAAAGACCAAACATGCAGCCACATGTTCGGTCCAGCAATAGACGGTTCCCTCAAAGGGAATCGGCTTCCAAGCGGATGATCCACCCGAGCCACTAACTCAAGGGTGGATTATTTTTTTCGGTTAAATGACAGGATGGTTACGATTAAACTGGCAAAAGCAATCGCAAACATCAATGATTCAAAAACTGTCACCCAGCATCACCCCCTTTCGTTTTGGGAGTGTGCCGACCACCCTTGAGAAACCCTATTCTATTGCCATTCAAGTATATCATCTACACAAGAAAAAGAACATACATTCCCCTAATTATTTCTCACCTACCATTTAAGAAATCTCAAAAATTTCCCAACAATAATAGGCAAATAGAATCGTTTTATCCGTACTAATAAGAAGTGTCTTGCCTTACCCTTAATGGACTTTGGGAGGATATTGATTAACTGCTGTCGAAAAGGACATCCATTCTAACCCATATTATATAGATACTTACGGCTCCATTATAAGTTTACTCATTACTTATGTGATTCTACTTATTTTTAATAAGGTTGCGAAAATGCCAATAAAATCAATAGGGTTTGGTTTAAACCAGAAGGCTATTATTTTTGTTTTTACCGGATTTTTCCAACAATTGAATGATTAGAATTTCTAACAAAAAAAGCTGAAGACTCCATACAAGCCTTCAGCTTTTATAGATTAATAGGATAATCCATCACCGAATTTGGCTACTTCCGGAATCGTTACCGGAAGCTTTCCAGACGGATTGACTTCACCCGCCAGCACTCTGGCCAAGGCATTTACTGATACGTCACGGTCTCCATAGGTTGCTAGATAGGCATTTACATTTGGAAAGGACATTAAATCATATGGGTTGCGAATCGCCGCAACAATGACCGGCTTGCCGGTTCCCTGCAACGCCTTTACCAGGTTTTGCTGTGCCGCATTCGTATTGGCGTTATACGTGGTCACAATGATCTTGTCTGCTTGCTGGGCAGACGCTACGGCACTATTTATTTGCGCTGCTGTCGGTGAAGCTGCGGTTGCATAGTAACTTGTATTAAACCCTTTATTTCCAAGCTGTCCGGAAAGCATGTTCGGTTTACCTGTTGATGGTCCGGTGATAAAAATCTTGTCCGTATTTTTAAATGGAAGCAGATTGTTTTCATTTTTTACTAGTGTAATGCTTTTATTGGCAATTTCATCTGCAGCTGCCAAATGTTCGGCTGTTCCGATATTGGCAATGGCCGATTCAGGTGTATAAGGATTATCGAATAACCCCCGCTTGAATTTATACTCTAGAATTCGGTAGACCGATTCATCGATACGCTTTTCCGAGATTTCTCCGCTTTGGGCAGCGGCCAGCATTCCATTATAGGCAACCTCTACATTCGGCGGGTTTAGGAGAATATCAGCACCAGCCTTGAATGCTTCGACTGCCACTCGGTCAGCAGGTACAACATTCGCACCTGACATTCCAAGGCTGTCGGTAATAATCAAGCCTTTAAACCCAAGCTCACCGCGAAGCAAATCAGTAAGAATCGGCTTTGATAGAGTCGCAGGCAGACCGGACGGGTCGAGTGCCGGAACAACAATATGGGCAGTCATAATCGCATCGATGCCTGCGTCAATTGCCGCTTTAAACGGTTTTAAATCGACATTATGAAGTGTTTCCAAATCATGATTTATAATTGGCAGTCCATAATGGGAATCGACTGCAGTATCACCATGTCCCGGAAAATGCTTGGCAGTCGCGATTAAATTTTTGTTTTGGTAAGCCCCTACTTGGGCGACTGTTAATTCTGAAACCAAGCCAGGATCTTCACTAAAGGAACGAACCCCGATAACTGGATTGGCCGGATTGACGTTTACGTCCGCCACCGGTGCAAAATTCATATTCACGCCAATCCCTTTTAATTCTGTGGCTAAAATAGCGGCAGAATTAGCGGCGAATTGGGAGGAACGAGTCGCTCCAAGAGCCATATTCCCCGGAAACACAGTTCCAGGGTTTACCAGACGCTGAACAATCCCGCCTTCCTGGTCGGTCGAGACGAACAGCGGGATAGGCATCCGCTGATCCATGGCGATTTTTTGAATCCCGTTCGAAAGGGCGTTAGTCTGTGCTGCATCGAGTGGAGTCAACACATTATCCGTCCAATTAAAATAAATGACACCGCCGACATGGTATTTTTCAATCACTTCTTTAAAGTTTTTCCCGCCGCGATTTCCATTCAGATTGGTAGCTTCATAATTTGGATCTGTCGGTGTTTTTCCATAGACATGGACAATGAACAGCTGGCCGATCTTTTCTTCAAGTGTCATATGCTGAAGTTTGCTTTGAATCCAGCCGTTCTTGGCTTCTCCTTCTTTCCAGCCCGGTTTTGTTGGGTCCTGCCAGCCGGTGGCACCTGCTGAAAAGGGCAGGCACAAACAAAATACCGAGATGATGGCAACGATTGAAAACAAGCGATTCTTTTTCATCGAAATTCTCCTCCTCATTATGGCTGATTTCCGCGAATTAACGTAAGCTCAGCGATGACAGGACGATGGTCGGACGCAAGTGTATCAATAACTTTAGCAGACTTTACGCCAATGTTCGGTGTTGGCATGATATAATCAATTCTATTGTTTGGCGCTAGCGCTGGGTAAGTATATCCGGGTCCGTCGTTCGTTAGGGCCCAGGCATCAGTGAATTGCGCAAAGAGCGGCTGAAGCTCGGGGGCCTTGGGTCCGGCGTTCATGTCACCTGCCAAAATACTGTATTCATGCTGCCCCGCATATTGCAGCATATCGGCTACTTGCATTTTCCGCACAGTCGGATCGGAACGGTAGTCCAAGTGCGTGACATAAAACCAAACCTTTGCACCCTTTACATTTATCAACGCTTCTAGAAATCCTGGTGCGGGTTTCGGAACCGGATTGGGCTCCTGTGTTGATAGTCTCGCAATTTCACGATTAGTCGCTTCAATAATCGGGTATTTACTTAACACCGCCACGCCAAATTCGCGGCGCGGATCCCCATCATTTAGAGGGTCCAGGCTGTAAATTGGAGCGAAGAAATAATACATGTCAAGTTCATTGGCCAATATTTCAATATCGTTTTCAAATAAGCTTCGTGCACCCCAATGGACATCGACTTCCTGAAGTGCAATGATTTCCGCACCTGATTGGCGAATCGCCTCTGCCGTTCTTTGAATATTATACTTCCCATCAGAGCCGGCCCCGGCTTGAATATTATAGGTCATCACCTTTACATCCACCGTACGTCCCGGTGCCGATTCCCCCATGGCATAACTGGCTGATCCGAATAAAAATGTAAACGAGGTCAAAAATACAAAGAAAAACCAAAACTTTTTAGCGGCCCAATTCATAGAAAGACAGCCTCCGATTCTGTAATTTTAAATTCTTCTAAATGAAAGATTGTTGAAAAACTACTAAATGTGTGATCCGAGAAGTGAAAAATAAGGAGAATGTATGTTGAAAAAATCTAGGGAGTATCCGGATACGGGAGCAACATCGCTAAAAACTATCAATTATATTGATTAGAAAATTCCCTCCTTTTTCCAAAATGTGTCACTCAATGCAAAATTACCAAATTGTATGTATGGTCGTCTATACAACTATAGAACCAAAATAAATATTCCCCAATCTGGCACATAGTCCATTTTACCCGTAAAAAAAGAAAGCCGATGAACATATTTCTTCGGCTTTGTTGGGTATTCTTCATCTTCTTTTAATTGAACTAAAAAGGGCTGACCACTTGTTACAATTTCAGCCAAATAGAAATGTAAGATGACATAATATTATTATCATTTTTAATGTTTTAGGAATAATGTATTAGCTGCTATTCAAGGATGGATTTTTATGTTGAATGTTAGGATATAGTTACTTACTATATACCTCCCGAGTTTTTCTTAAAGGATTATATAGTGAGATATCTATGTCAATGTTTTCGTTCATTGCTAGTTTAGCAGCCAAAACACCTACATATGGTCCCATTGTTTACCCTGATGCCCCTAGCCCAGTCGCAATAATTAATCCTTCTATTGCTTGAACCGATCCCCTAACAAAGGTAAAATATTCGGTCCTACTGGTCTGAATCCAATTCTTGTTTCATGTAAAGTTCCATCAGATAACCCCGGTGCCACTGATTATGCTTCTTCTAATACCTCTTTCATTCCAGCTGCAGTTACACGGTAATCAAAGCCTGAACCCGTTTCCCTAGTAGCGCCAACCACTACACGTGAATCATTAAAACTCACAAGGTAGTGACTACTTTGTGGAAGAATCACAGGCCATTTAGAGGTATCCTGTCCTGGCAGCTTTAAATGAACAATTTGACCTTTTTGCGGTTCAACTGGAATGCTGATACCAAAAGGAGACAATATCTCCGAAGTCCAAGCTCCTGCAGTAATGATAACAGAATCAGCTGATGTTGAATCACCATTTACATTTACACCTGTTACTTTTCCGTTTAATACACCTAAGCTAGCCTCACCGGAATAATACTTGGTACCGTGCTTCATTGCTCCTCGTTTAACGATGAATAGAAACATGCTCCAGCATTGGCCAATATATACCAATCCTCATTTTCAACACTTGTGATCCAGCGACAAACAATACCTGCTCCGGCTGCTGTACCTTGGCCTTCATGATTTTTATCAACGACAGTACCTTCCGCCCCTGTTCTTGCTAAATAATAGGCTGTACTTGATCCTACAATTCCTGACCCTATTACCACAATTTTTATTCGACCACTACTTGATGATTTACCATCTAGCGGTTAGCATTTTTCTTCTTGTGTAGAATTCCACACCATCAGGGCCGTTGGCATGGAGATCTCCGTAGAAGGAGTTTTTCCAGCCTGAGAACGGGAAGAAAGCCATTGGCGCCGGGACTCCTATGTTTACACCGAGCATACCGACCTGGATCTTCTCTCTAAAGTAACGGACATCAGCACCATTTTTCGTAAACAGGCAGGCGCCGTTTCCAAAATCAGACTGATTCGTTAAATCTACAGCTTCTTCTAAACTATCAACCCGAACAATCGACAATACCGGGGCAAAGATTTCATCTTTCCAAATTTTCATTTCAGGTGTCACCTGGTCAAAGATGGTCGGCCCGATAAAATATCCTTCCTGATGATAGGCTTCGTCCTTTCGGCCATCCCTTACCAAAACGGCTCCTTCCTGAACACCCGTCAGGATGTACGATGCTGTCCGCTCTTTATGCTGTTGGCGGATGACCGGACCTAAAAAGACCTCTTCCTCCATCCCGTTCCCTATCCGAATCTGATCGGCTGCCTCGGTTAATTTTTCAATCAGAGGTTCTGCGACTTCGCCAACAGCGACCACCACTGAACAAGCCATACATCGTTCGCCTGCAGACCCATAGGCGGCACTGATGATTTCTTTAACGGCTTGATCTAAATCAGCCTCGGGCATTACAATCGAATGGTTTTTGGCACCCGCCAAAGCCTGGACCCTTTTGCCATGGTTTGCCGCTGTTTTGTAAACATATTCGGCGACCGGTTGAGAGCCGACAAAAGAAATCGCCGGAATATCTTTATGCTCTAGTAATCCATTAACCACATCGTGAGCGCCGTGGACGATATTGAACACACCGTCTGGAAATCCGGCCTCCTTCAACAGTTCAGCCAAGCGATTGGCCAGCAGCGGTGTCCGCTCCGACGGTTTCAGGACAAACGTATTCCCAAGTGCTATCGCTAACGGGAACATCCAGCATGGTACCATCATCGGAAAATTAAACGGGGTAATCCCGCCGACCACTCCTACCGGGTAGCGGTACATGCCTGATTCAATGTTTGTCGCGATGTCCGGAAGCTGTTTACCCATCATGAGCGTTGGCGCACCTGCCGCGAACTCCACACACTCGATGCCGCGCTGTACTTCACCATAGGCTTCCTTGAAGCTTTTTCCGTTTTCCTTGGTGATCAAAGTCGCCAGCTCATCCCAATGCTCAACCAATAATTGCTGGTATTTGAACATGACTCGCGCCCGTTTAGGAACTGGCGTCTCACTCCAAGAAGCAAACGCCTCTTTGGCTGCAGCGACGGCGGCATTCAAATCCTCTCTAGTGGAAAAAGGGACTTCTGCTAAAATTTCTCCTGTCGCCGGGTTTGGTACTTCTTCATATCGTTGGGTCTTCGCCTCAACCCACTGGCCGCCTATGAAATTCTTCAAAACCTTAACTTGAATAATAGACATCGATTCTTCCTCCTAAGCTCAAAAACTATATCATCATCGTTTTAATACAATATCACAGTAAGGTCACATCCCTAGTGCTTCCACCGCATTAAACCGCTGGGGTACTGAGCCCCTTTTAGACCGTCATGTATTGATAGCATGTTTGATAGAGGCTGATGATTTCTTCTTTGGTTGGTACTTTTGGGTTGTTCGCTGGACTTCCGCTGGCCAGGGCATCTCCTGCCATTTTTTCGAGGGCTGCTTGGAATTCTTGTTCGGGAATGCCCCAGCTTTTTAGATCCGGGATATCCAGGCTCCGGCACATTTCCTTAATTCTGTGAATGACTGCGTCTGCTTTCTCAGAAACATCCCCATCAGAAACCTTATTCCCTTTTTCAAAGAATAATTCGCAAATCTCCGCCAATTGTTTCGTACAAGACGTTTTGCTGAACTCAAGAACAGCCGGAAGCAACATCGCGTTTGACAGCCCATGCGGGACATGAAAAAGCGCACCAATCGGGCGGGACATCCCATGGACCAGGGTGACGGAAGCATTCGAAAACGCCATCCCCGCCTGCAGGGAGCCTAAACACATCGCTTCCTTCGCATCTAAGTCAGTGGGATCATGATAGGCTCGCTCAAGCGAGCGAACAATCAGCCCAATCGCCGATTTAGCCAATGTGTCGGTCATCGGATGCGCTTTCTTCGATAAATAGGCTTCAATGGCGTGGCAAAGGGCGTCACCCCCGGTCGCTGCCACAATCTGCGGTGGAGCAGACTGTGTTAAATACGGATCTACAATAGCAACGGCCGGCATAAACACCGGGTGCTTAATCATCATTTTCACATCAGTCGATGTATTGGTAATCACCGTTACATCGGTTGCCTCTGACCCGGTGCCTGCTGTTGTTGGAAGAGCAATGTGGGGAACCCTTGGCTGGGTACAGTCTTTTTGGCCGCCCATATAATCCCCGATATAGCCGCCATTCTTCTCGAGGACCACAATCGCTTTAGCCGTGTCGATGCAGCTGCCGCCGCCGAGCGACAGCACTACGTCACATGCCTCACTGTAGAGTATTTCAAGCGCTTCGGCAACGTATTGATCGGTTGGCTCAGAAGCCACCCCACTATAGACAACACTTTCAACGCCTTCTGCCGTCAGCAGTTGTCGCAATTCCGCTACATACCCAAGCTTTGTCATGACCTCATCGGTAATAATCAGTGCCTTTTTCCCCTTGGCAGCCGCCTCCTTTCCTGCCTGCCGGAAAGACCCGCATCCGTATAAAACTTTTTCCGGAGTATGAAATACTGCAAAACCTTCCATTCCATTCACCTCGTTTAATTTCTGCTATGAGGTCAGTCGCCCACTGCATTAATGCCTTACCTGATTGGGGGCTTAACCCGTTTTTCCAACACTATATATCCGTGGCATGCACCCCAGGTTTAAACATATTCGTCAGCCCAGTATCAATAAATAGTTCCTGTCCGCTGATTGCTCCCGCAAGAGTACTTGCAATAAAGAGGCAGCAGAAGGCAATTTCTTCAGGATGAATAAACCTTTTTTGCGGGACGTGTTCTAAAATTAGCTCCTCCGCCTCATCGTTAGGAATATTGTGGATCCCAGCGATACCCTGAACGAGTTTTTCCTTCATCGCTGTATCAGCCCAACCTGGACATAAGGCATTTACCGTAATACCATCCTTGGCCAATTCCAGCGCCCACACTTTGGTCAAATTCGAGACAGCTGCCTTTGTTGAGGAATAAAGACTGTAAGTTTCCAGTCCAATTTTTGCAGTCATGGAAGAGAGGTTTATGACCCGCCCTGTCCCGGACTTTCTCAATTTCCACACAAGATTTTTTGTAACCAACATGGTGCCTCGAACATTAATATCATAGATGCGATTCCAGTCTTCGATACGAATACTCTCTAGCGGCGACTTACTTATGATTCCAGCGTTGTTGATGAGCACATCGACTGTTCCCCATGTATTCTCCATCGCTTTAATGATTGAACTTTCCTCGATAACATCCACTTCGAGATACTGAAATCTAGAGGGATATTCATCCAACAATTGCTTTACCTCATCTGTTAGATGAATATCCCAATTACTTACGTTAGCCCCTTTTTGCAAAAATGCCTTACTTATAGCTAACCCGATTCCGCTGCTTCCACCCGTAACAACAACGTTTCGCTCATTAACATCTAATTCGAACATAGCCCAATCATCTCCTGCCTGCTGCTTGCTATTCGACTTAATCCAAGGCGTGTCTGACACCACTTCGGAGCTACCGCCGCCTACCCTTTTACTGCCCCTGCTGTAAGACCTTTAATAAAATACTTCGTAACAAAGGAGAACAAAACAACCATCGGGACAATAATCATGGCGGCGCCTGCAAGCAATTCCCCGCGCTGTAGGGAGGTCGACTCTTTTATACCTGCCAATCCGATAGGAATCGTTTTATTCACTTCAGAAGAAACCATCATGAGTCCAAACGTATAGTCTGTAAAGGAAACAATAAACGAAAATACCCCTACGCTGATGACCCCTGGAATAAGCAAAGGCAAAATAACGTGGTACAAAGCCTGAAATCGACTAGCCCCGTCCATCCAGGCACTTTCCTCCAGCTCAAATGGAATCGTCTTGAAAAAGCTATTTAGCATCCAGACACCAAACGGCAGCGTCATTGCAATATGGGAGATGGATAACCCAAACAATGAATCGTCAATACCAAAGGAAATGAACATTCCTAACAGCGGAATCGCCAATAACATTGGCGGCAACATATAACCGATTAACATGCCGTTCAGCATCAAATTTTTTCCACGAAAATGAAAACGAGTCAGCACATAGGCGATGAGACTTGAAAAAATAACCGTAACAACGGTTGTAGCAATCGCTACTATGAAACTATTCTTATAATACAATGGGAAATTTGTCTCATTCCATATATTCACAAAGAAGGTTAAATCAAATGAAGTTGGCAATAAAGAGGTGCTATTTTCAAAAAACCCCTTGACCCCACGTAATGGCGATATCGTAATCCAATAGATAGGAAAAAAAGAATAAAGAAAGACAAAAGCTGCCAGAATGTAGATGGTTATTTGGGAACGTATGCTTTTTTTCATAGGCTGCTGTCTCCTTTAATAGAAATTCCTTGATTGAGAGCTGATAATTGCTCTTGCGCCTCCGCAGCTTCCCGCTTCTTTAATTGCTTATCCTTCGGTGAATAGTTTGTCATTTTTAAATAAACATACATGATCACCATCATAATGACAGCAGAAGTAACGGCCACCGTAGCGCCATACCCTACTTCGTTTAGCTTGAACGTTTTTAAATATATATAGATGGGAAGGGTTTCCGTTTTTTCAAGCGGTCCGCCCCCCGTCAATAACCACACTAAATCAAATTTATTGAACATCCAAAGCCCGCGAAGAAGGACAATCGTAATTAACAAGTCTTTCATCATAGGAATGGTAATTCTCCAAAATTGCTGCCAGCCATTTGCCCCATCCAATGTCGCACTCTCGTACAAATCATGTGAAATTGTCTGTAATCCCGATAGGAAGACAAGAGTGACAAAAGGAGTCCATGTCCAAACAGATAATAGAATAGAAGTGAGCATAGCAAGATCCATAGATAGGAAATTAATATTACCTAATCCTATGGACGCCAATGTTTTATTGATAATCCCAAAGTTCGTATCGAGAATCCATTCCCAGCCCATCGTAACAACAATTACTGGAATAATATATGGAACAACTGATACTCCTCTGACAAAATCCCGTCCCTTAAATTGTTGATTAAGGATTAAGGCAATGACAATACCAATAATGATTTGCAAAAATATCGAACCAAGTGCATAGACTAAGGTTTGCCATAGATCACGCCAAAAACGCATATCCGATAAGAGATTCAGATAATTCTCCAAACCGACAAACGTTGGGATTCCTACAAAGCTTGATGCTTCGTAGAGGCTATAGCTGATCGCAAAGCCTGTAGGGATAATAATCACGAATGTGAATATTAATAGACCGGGTATCAAAAAAAGGAGTACCAGGGGGATATCTCGTTTTGAAAGCTTCCTTTCGATCGTAACCGCCTCCTATTTGTAGAAGAGCCAGGCAGACTTCGAGAATCTGCCTGACTATAACTCTATTTCTCTCCAACTAACTTTCGAATTTCGTCTGCAATCTCTTCCACTGCCTTTTCAGGATCTTCATTATTCAATGTCACTTTTTGGAATAGCTTTGGAATTAAAAAGGCTTCAAACACTTTACCAGGACGTGCATCGGTTTCAGGACCATCCGAGTCAATGGAGTGCAGCTCTGCATTTTTCAAAAGCTCATACTGAGGCTCCACACCTGTCTTCCAATACTTCGTAATGACTGGGTTAGAACGCCATTCTTCGCTGTTATAAATAGATTCCTGAGCTGGGAAGTAATGAACCCCATCCGTATGCAAGAAGTCATTAAGCTTTTCCTTATAGAACCATTCCACAAACTTCTTTGTTTCATCTGTATGATCAGTCTTCAAGACAGCCAATGAATCATAGCCTAGTGTAGCGGCTACACCATTTCCATCCTTCATAGGAATACCAAACACTTCAAATTTATCCCCTAAATCTGGATTTTTCGCTTCCAAAATGTCAACTAATCTACCAGAGTAGAAGGTCATACCTACCTGTTCGGAGATAAAAGCTTCTGTCATCTCGGCATAAGACGCACTTGTTGCTTCAGCCGGCATGTATTGATGAAGTTCTTTCAGCAGTTTAAGAGACTCGACCACCTTCGGCTTCATTTCCGCTGAATCTAGAATGACCTTCCAATTTTCATCAAAAATACGGACATTATTGGCCCACAATAAGCTGCTTGTTAGCCAGTTTGTGGCTCCATCAGAAGATAACGGCATAATTAAACCGTATTTATTATTGGCCTTATCCGTTAATGCCTTCGCAACGTTAACTAATTCATCCCATGTTTTAGGAACAGATAGTCCCTTTTGCTTTAACCAGTCTGTTCGTACGTAGCCATATCCTAAGTTGTAATCATATGGAATCCAATACGTTTTCCCCTTGATGGGGAATAAGATATGTCCGTCGTAGAAGTCTTTCTTACCGCCAAGGGTTTCAATGATATCGTCCACCTCAGCTAATTTCCCCTGCTCCTCTAAAATGGAGATATGTCCAACAAAACCAGTAAGGAACGCACTATATTGGGCAGAAGTTCCATAGGTTGCATTGATTTTTGTAAAAATATCCGCTAGCGGCACGGCTTCTGCTACCACTTTGACCCCAAATTCCTTTTCGTACTCTGCCCCTGCTTTCTGAAGAACATCCATTGTTTTTGGTCCTGTTTCAACTGAAGCAATTCTAATGACGGTTTCGCCTTTCTTCCCTGTTTTTTCTTTTGTTTCTGTCGGTTCAGCTTGGCTGCCTAAACATCCAGAAAGGATTCCTGCTAGTAAGCTACCTACCAAGAATAAAAGTAACCATTTTTTCTTCATAAATTTTACACTCTCCTTTGTATAGAATGCCTGATGATAGGCAAATTCCCAATATTGCAAAAATTCCTCCCCTAGGAACTAAACTGCGAGAGCCTGTGTGACAATTCATAGGTACGTGAATGTAATTCTTGGTAGATGGAAAATAACTCTTCATAAACACCGATATTTTTCTCCTGAGGTGAAAGGTTATAAATGACACTTTCAGCAGCCTGAGCGGCTTCTTTTAAGTCAGCAAACCAGCCGATTCCTGTAGCGGCAACCAAAGCTGCTCCAAAGGAGGCATCGCTGCTGGCAGGAACCTCTAATTCCACATTTAAGATATCAGCAATAATCTGCACCCATTCCCGCCCTTTGCTGCCTCCGCCAATAATCCGCATCTTCTTCAAACGTTTATCAGGAAATTGCAGGCTGCAATCCTTTAAGGAAAAACCGACCCCCTCCAAGACGGCTCTGGCAAAATGGCTTCTGGAATGGCGGGCGGTACATCCAAAGAAGCTTCCTCTTAGGTGTGGATCCCAATGCGGCGAGCGTTCGCCATTTAAGTAGGGTTGGAAAATTAACCCATCTGACCCTGGTTTAATTAATTCAACCTGTTTCATAATCTCAGGATATATCGATGGAACCTTCATGCTATCCTCAAACTCTTGGAAAAAGCTTTCCTTAAACCAGCGGAAAGAGGCAGCAGCAAAATTGGTTGCACTATTCTGGTAAAATAAATCATCGACAAGATGATGATAGGTCGTTAGTTTTTCATTCTTAGTAACCGTGTCAGTAACTAGGCAAAAGTTACCGGCAGTTGCTAGCTTGACGACCCCATCACCATCCTTGATCGTACCGCATCCATAGACCTCAGCAGCCGTGTCCGCCGTGCCCACAATTATTCTGGTCTGCTCTGATAGCCCAAGCAAATCAGCGATTTCAGGCAAAATGGTACCGCAATCATCCGTAGGCGGTAACACCGGAGGGAATGCGCTTTCATCTAATTCAACCAGCGAAAGCAGGAATTCAGACCATTCTTGTTTTTCAATGTCATACAAGAGCGTGCCTTCCGCCTCGATATAATCGGTAGCCATACGCCCGGAAAAACGATAACGGACATAATCCTTCATAAAGAGGATTTTATCGATTTTTTCGCACTGTTCCGGCTCATACTGCTTCAGCCATAAAAGATGGCTGAGCGTCCAGGTCGGATTCGGTGCATTATAAGTAAGTTCAAATATTTTCTTTCCATATAATTCGTTCAGTTGCTTGGATTGTTCACCAGAACGCTGGTCATTCCACATAATCGCCGGGCGGATTACCTGACGATCCTTATCAAGTAATACCGCAACATGATGCGGGGCACTAAAACTGAGCGCCTTAATATTCTTCCTTCCCTGAGGACCTAATTTCTCCGTTGCTTTGGATACCGCCTCAATGGCTGCCTTCATCCACGTTTCAGGCTCCTGTTCCACCCACTTAGGATGGGGATAAAGGGATGGATACGGGACACACGCCTCTGAATAAATGGTTCCATCGGTACGAAGACAGGTAACCTTACATCCGCCTGAACCATGGTCAATTCCTAAAACGTATTGTTCATTCATAGCTTCTCATCCTCGTTTGAAATTGAAATGAGGATTTTGATGGCATCCTCGCCGTTGTCAATCGCTTCAAACCCTTTCACAATGGCCTCTTCCAGTGGAACCACCTTGCTTATGAGGCTGTTTAGGTCCAATCGCCCTGACGAAAGCAATTCGATAGCTTGGTCATAATCTTCCTTCATATAGACCCTTGTTCCGACAAGCTGCAATTCTTTTGCAATAATGCGGTACACATCAAAATCGGCTTTCTTTTTCGGTAAACCCGCGATCACAACGATTCCTTTTGTGCGGGCCGCTTCAATACAGGTAACGATCCCATTATTGGTCCCTGTTGCTTCGATGGCAGCATCCACACCGCATCCTCGGGTTTTTTCATGAATTTGATCCAGAAAATTCGCTTCGGTCGGATTCAACACTTCAAACCCTAATTGATGGGCGACCTGTATTCGGTACGGATTAATTTCCGAAATGAATACGTTTGCTCCTCTTTGTTGGGCAGTCAGGGCGGTAATGATGCCAATCGGACCGCCGCCAACCACTAATACCGTTTGGCCGGCTGAAATATTTCCTTTTTCCACGGCATGGACACATACTGCAAGCGGTTCGATTAAGGCTCCAGCCTGCATCGAAATCGTATCTCCCAGCGGGTAAACCTTGGACTCTGGAACTTTAATATATTCGGCAAACGCCCCGTCACTATCAATGCCAATTAAGTTGAAAGCAACCGTGCAAAGATTGTAGACCCCTCTCTGGCAGCTGTCGCATTCGCCGCAGGAGGTAATCGGCTCAACCGTTACTCTGTCCCCTTTCTGAAAGCTGGAAGAAGGTCCGGCTTCGTGAACGGTTCCAGAAAATTCATGGCCTAGTATGACAAAAGGCTTTGTCCGTTTGGTCATCCCGCCGTGATAGGCTAGCGTGTCGGTACCGCAAATCCCGGCATAGGCCACTTTAATCAGGACTTCCCCCGGCCCAATCTCAGGTATGCCTTTTTCTTTAACGGCTAATTCATTGGGGCCTACATAGCATAAGGCTTTCATAACGCCACTCCTTTTTTAAAAACTAATAATCTCCTAGATTACCAAATGCCGAATCCTAACTTCCCTGGATTCATGATCCCTTTAGGGTCGATGCCTTTTTTAATATTTAATAACACATCAAACATATCGCCATAAAGCTCCGGCATGAGATAGCCGAGTTTGAAACCGATCCCATGATGCTCATTTAATAGTGCGCCATTTTCCAGATTAACCCGTGAACATTCCGCCCAAATCTGGTTATGTAACCGGAATAATTCCCTTGAGTCTTCTGGAGGATTGGCAATATAGAATCGGTCATAAATCATCGTCCCCCATGGATACCAATGGGAAAAATGGGCCATATACTCCGCGTTATATTCCTTATACTTTTCTTCTACCAATCGTTTTTTCTCATCGTAAAGCTTATGGATTTTGTCATAGGTGGTAATTGTTTCTACTGTTCCATATAAAAGCGGATAAGACGGCTGCAGCGGCGGGCGGTAGAAGTCATACCGGGTATTCCACCAGTATAATCCCGGTTCTTCACCTAAATCCGTCCCCTCATTTTCAAGGCAGATTTCTAACACTTTTTTCATCTGTTCGGTTGCGATACTTTCGAATCCATCCACCATGAGAACCATATTGACGCCTTCCGCTTCCATTCCGGTTCCCTTTAACGATTTTTTGGTAGAGCCTGGATCATACAGCCGGATGACGGCAGGGTTTAATCGGTTGAGCATGATTTGCCGTCCTGCTTCAATGCCATCGTGAATATCGTTAAACTTAATCATTCTAAATAAGCGTGTTTCCGGCAACGGATCTAAGCGGATACGAATTTTTGTAATCACACCAAGCGTTCCTTCTGAACCGACAAATAACTGCAGCAACCCCGGCCCGGAGGCATGGTTTGGAACAGGGAGTGTCTCTACGATTTTTCCATCTGGCAGGACCACCTCTACGGATAGAACCATGTCTTCGGCTTTGCCATATTTCGTGGACATGACACCAGAGCCCCTTGCGGCAAGATATCCTCCTAATGTGGCGATATCAACCGAGGATGGGTAATGAGATAGCATGTATCCGTGTTTATTGAGTTTATTTTCGAGGACACGTCCATTGATTCCCGGCTGGGCAGTTAAAACGAGCGACTCTTCGTCAATATCGATAATTTTGTCCATTCGGGTGAGATCCAGCACGATTCCTCCATACATGGTGGCTGCGCCGCCCTGCGTTCCAGAGCCTCCTCCTCTAGGGACAACTGGCACCTTATAGGTGTTACAGATTCTCATTACCTTCGAGACTTCTTCGGTCGTTTCCGGCCTTACGATAAAATAAGGCAACGGCAGTTCTTCGTTTTTTTGCTTCCACATATAGGTCAGCCAATATTGATCAATCGCCAAATCCTTTTGCGCATCATTCACCACATCTACTACATTTTCAGGACCTACTGCATCCTCAAGCTCTGATCGGAACATCTCCAGAGCGTACCCTTTTAAATTCAAAGTAAGATTCCCCTCTCTGTGTTTCTATTTTTTAAGAAGCCCTTTTGAAAAATAGGGCTCCGTTATTCGCTGGAAAGACTGATCGTGTAGGAGAATTTATCTCCTCTGAAAAAAGAGTGCAACAGCTCTACTGGATTTCCATCATGAAGGTAGGAAATTCTTTCAAAAGAGAAGTACGGAATGCTTTCTGAAATACCCAGTATTTTCGCTACTTGGTCGTTCATGACCGCTTCCATTTGCTGTTCGGCATTTTTTATGGGCTTGTCGATATTTTCTAAGTAGGAATAGAACGATTGATGTTCGAGATCGACTGAGGCTAATTCTGGGACCTGATATTCGGGTATGACTAATTCCTGAAAACCATAGGGAATATCATCAATATATCTGATCCGCTTGATGGAGAAGACTCTATTAATTTTACGGATGGCTAACTTTTGGCACTCTTTGTCTGTAGGGGCTCTTTTTTGGAATTCTAGTAGTTTTGATCTTGGGTGCAGGCCAATTTCGAGCATATCCTGGTGAAACCCTGTTATTTTATTGAGGCTTCGTTTTAATTTTACATTTCCTACAAACGCTCCTTTACCTTGGACGCGATAAACTAACCCATCCTTCACTAATTCGGTTACAGCATTTCTGGCTGTCATTCGAGAGACGCCGTACTTGACTACAATTTCATCCTCGGTTGGAATTTTCTCATCCTGTTTATAGTTGCCGCTTACAATTTGGCTTCGGATGTCATGAGATATTTGAATATAGATTGGCATTTGAGTATTAACAAAGGTTTTCATTTTTTCCATATCGTAAACCCTTTCATTCTGTTTTATTAGCACCATTTTTATTATTGAGCGGTAAAACCTCCATCCACCATTAAATTAGCTCCACAAATAAATGAAGAATCGTCACTTGCTAGAAAAAGAATAGTTTTGGCGATTTCCTCCGGCTGCCCTAAGCGGCCAATCGGATGTAATCGGATTAACTCTTCAAACTCCTCAGGAGATTTATTCCGGATTAAGTCTGTATCGATATAACCCGGGCAAACGGCATTAACTCGTATCCCTTTACTGGCGTAAGTTACTCCCAAGGTCCTGGTTAAATTGGCCACTCCTCCTTTGGATGCGGTATAGGAAGTGACTCCTTTTCTGCCAATATGACCAAGCATCGAGGCTGTATTGACAATGACCCCATGCCCTTGAGACAGCATTTGTTTTATTGCATATTTGTTTGTAAGGAATACCCCGGTTAAATTCACATCAATGGTGCGATTCCAGGTTTCGAGAGACAGGTTATGTATCGGAATGGTTTCTGCAATACCAGCATTCGCAATCATAATATCAAGCTTTCCAAAAGTATCGACTGAAGCTTCGACTAGAGCTTTGACGCACTCTTCGTCTGCTACGTCCGTTTTTACAAAAGCGGATTTATGCCCATTGGCTGCAAGTTCATCCACAACTCTCTTGCCCGTTTCCTCATCAAGGTCCGCTATAACCACGGCAGCCCCTTCTTCTGCAAACAACATACTTACGGCTTTACCTATTCCTTTGGCTCCGCCTGTTACTACAGCAACCCTTCCTAGTAATTTCATCCGAGACCTCCTTTTTCATTGTATATACAACTATACATTAAATAATAATGCCTAGATTCTGAAAAATCAACCTATTTTTAAAAATCTAAATCTTCTTTTGATACCTTAAAACGTACTGAACAAATCAAAAAAGACCGAACATGCAGTCACATCTCCTATCCAGCAAGCAATAGACGGTTCTCTCTAAGGGGGGCGCGCAAGGCAGGAATAATCCGAGGTATATCATAATAGCTATAAGGTAACTGAAATTCAAGATTATCCTGGCTCTTAAAAATAAGAAGTGCCAGGCATCATCCGATAATCTGGATGGTGCCTGGCACCTTTTCTTTGTAAAATTTTTATTATTAAACGATTACGGCGACCAGTGTTATTCCATCTCCGAAAAAGCCCACTCATCATATTGAAAAATTTTCAACAAACACCTTGCACGGGTTCCGCCAACATAGATGTCAGCGGCTCCTAGTCCAGTGATTCGGCAATAAAATAAGATTTCTCCGATTTGCTCCCAAATAACTCCTGCCCGCTAATCCTGTAAATAGACGTGGCTATCACTTTTCCGGACACTTGATCACGCTGAACACTCAAGATTAACCGAATGTTTTCTCCGACAGGCATATCCGTCGCCAGACTTCCGTACTGGATGAGTTCGCCTTTTTTCAGGGAGTCCAACTGCTTATCTATTCTCAGTATCCGACTCTTTAGGCTTGGACTTTTTTCCAACAGCTTCAGTTGTTCCTTATCTTCTATAAAACTTGCAAACTCGCTAATGGTCAAAGGAAACCCCTGTTCACGAATGAACCGGGAGGCATGATTGGACAGATATGGCAGCAAGGAAACGTGCTTCTCGTCTCTTGCATTTTGCAAACAATAATCATAAAGGCTACACCATTCACAACGGTAATCTAGATGCCAGAACACCTCGTGCAATTCCTGTGCAGGTAGTGCTGTTAATTTATCAATCAAGAAATCTTCCAAATACGGGATTAGATTTTGAACTGAGCTATATTGAGGGACTGTTTCTTCAAACAACCAAACACCGGTCTCATCTAACATCACCTGGCCTGGGATTTGATGCTCTTCAAGTATCGATTGCAAAATCATCGCATAAAGTGCCGTTTGCACCCGGTGTGACACTTTCAACACTTCCGATGCCTTTACATCAATGATCCGGAACGAATAACCGGACTCTCCAGGAATGCATTCTATCAAATCCGGTCGGCAATCCGAGAACACAATTTGATTCTTATCAATCTTGTACTTCTGATAAAATCGATCCGGTATCGAAAAAGTCGGTTGGTAAATATACCGCTTACGGGGCGCTTTCAACTCCTGCAGCAATTCATCAAAGCCAATGTAGCGGTTAGCCAAAGCGGTCGTACCATGCCCGATGACAACATCTGCTCCCAGGTGCTCCGTGACTACCCGCTCTTCCCAAGCAATCCCCCCAGTCATAATCGCTGTGCTGCCATGCTGATTTTCGATAATCTCTCATGGTATATCAAACTCATATTTCCTGCTCTTTGGCAGCGAATGATAATATAAATACCGTTCACATTCATGATAAAAATAACTAGCAATCTTTGAAGGCGACACATATAGCAAATCGAAACATCTCCTTATGTAACTTGTGGGAAATAGTATCTAGATATTTCCATTATAAGATATTACGAGTGTCGAAGAGTGTCTTTTTTTCAGCAATTGTTAATTACGATATTAAATTTCAGAAAATTAAAGTTGGTAGTTGTCCGGGTTTTGACGAAAAAAAATGTCCAATATAAAAAGGGAAGCTGAACAATATGATCATACTTCCCTTTTATGTTTGAATTTAATTGTATTAATATCCTTTGCGTAACAGGTTAACCATTGAGCTAAAGTATTTTCTTCAAGTTTTCAATAAATTTACTAGAAAATACACCCTTCTGAACCTGTCGCCAGTTTAGATTTAATCATTAATTAATGATTTCATCATCATTTGAAGTAAAAACTGCCTCTATTAAATAGCCTATATCATCCTCAGACATCTTTTCGCCGTTAACTTTTCCTGAATGGATATCAAATGAATCGTCTGTAATAATAAAGTCAATCATGACCTCAACATCGTCACCTTCCCGGTCTGCAATGCCGGTAAAGCGTACGACATCATATGGTGTGTCCGACGTGACATATTCCCAATGTGGGTCAGTAAAAAATTTATCGAATTCCTCACCTATTGTGGTTGTCGGATATTCGTAAAATGATCCATTTTTAATAGTAAGAATTTGGTCCACGTTTGTCGGAAGTAATAGTGCTGTCGTTATTCCATACCCAAATAGGATTAACAGGGATATAAATACCCCTCCCCAACTTCTTCCTCCTTTTCTTTTTAACCATGTTTTCTTTTGCTCATCGGTAAAGGGCATAAGATTAACCTTTTCTATATTCCTGTTTGTATGTTTAAGGTAAAAATAGTTTCCAAACATGGCAAAAAAGATACTTACCGGGAATACCAGAAAATTTACTGTAGAATCAAAGTAATAATTTTCCTCCGAAAATTGGTATTCCATTAGATAAAGGAAAAGATCAATTAAAAAGTATATAATAGCGAAATAAGCAACGTAAAGATACATTTTGCGATATCCAAACCAGAATGGCCCTAGAAAGAATATCGCCCAATTCCAACCTCTCTTACGATCTTTCTCTTTGATTTTGCTCCACTTATTAAAGAAATAGGGATAGTTTTTACCCACGAATGCTTCTTTAAAATCTGCATCCGGCAATATTTCTTCTGCAGAGTGGTCTTTCTCATACTGAGATCCTCCGTCAACATTTGCTGGTGTAGTAGAATGACCGCAGTGTGAACAAAAAGAATCCTGTTCCCCTATTTGATTTCCGCAATTTCGACAATACATGCTATTCCCACACTTTCTAATTATTCATTAATCTCGTTATTTTACGGTCCCCCTCCTTGATTAGCCAAGACTAATAATTATTTCGTAAATTTCAGTCTAATCTTAGTTAAACATTTTCAATAAATCCCCGGAAAAATCCTTCCAATAAAATGACAAAATCCAACATTTTTATGAAATAACGTGGATTATAATAAGATCTTTTTCAGCAGATAAATAAGTAGGACTTATCAGTTTATATTTGTAGAATGAAAGTTTAGAATTTAAGAAACAGGATAAATCAAATTTATGGAAGGAAGTGCTCTCTTTGGATCAAAAGTTCGCAGGTCATACTTTATTTCAATCCGTACCGTTTGGAAATAAAATGTTAGCAAGCCGGTTAGTGATGGCCCAAATGACAAGAATGTTTTCGCCAAATGGTGTCCCAGGGGAAAATGTTGCACAATATTACCGCAAACGTGCTGAGAATAGAATTGGGCTCATCATTACGGAAGGAACAGCGATTAACCACCCAGCTGCAGTAATGAGCCCCGATATTCCCCGTTTCTATGGAGTGGACGCTCTAAATGGCTGGGCAAATGTAGTGAATGAAGTCCACCAAGCAGGTGGCAAAATCATCCCACAATTATGGCATGTCAGAGCGGCACGAAAAGCAGGCAGTGAACCAAATATTGATTCACCTCCTGTAAGTCCGTCTGGATATACTTTAAGAGACGTCAGAAATGAGAAAATATATGCTTTGACGAAAGAAGAAGTCACTGAAATGATTGATACATACGCCGAAGCTGCATCAAATGCGAGGCACATCGGCTTTGACGGAATTGAGTTGCATGGAGCGCATAGATACTTAATTGATTAATTTTTTTGGGAAGTAACGAACAAGCGTAATGATGAGTATGGCGGGGATCTAGGAGAGCGAACAAAATTCGCGGCAGATATTGTTCGTGCTTGCCGGAAAGAAGTCGGGCAGGGTTTTTCAATTGTCTTTCAATATTCACAATGGAAAGGAACCGATTATCAAGCTAAATACATGTCTATAAAACGCTTAATCTTCTGCTTGTTCTAATAATTTTTCTACATTTTCTTTAATCTTTCTAAGTTTTCTGGCGAGTCCCATTTTTTCCTCACTGGACACGGAATCGATAAGGTCATAAAACTGGCTTAAAACTTCTTCCTTTTTCAATGCAGACATGAGTAGTTCAGCTCACTGTCTTTTTATTATATCATTTAAATATCAAATAGTGGAAATGGACTCAAGGTAATTATTTGCTACATAAATTAAAAAAAAGAAGTGCCAGGCATCTTCCATTTTTCTGGATGGTGCCTGGCACTTAATATTATAGGCGAAATTACTCAGGGATTTTTCTAGCGGTTTATCCCTTTTTCAAAGACCAGTTCATTCGGATAAATATGCGCCTCCATGAACGCAAGTAGCTGTGTCCTTAGCTGTTTCACTTTACTTGAGAGTTCTTTAAGTATAGCTTTCCCTTCATTCGGTTTTGTTCATTAGGAAATGAATAGCTCTCTTTTATGCTATGGTGATTCTACCATCCGCCGTCATCCATTGTGATGCATTCTTCATTGATATACTCTACATCCAGTGTTCGCGTCATCGCAAGAATTCCTATGAACTCTCCCACAAGTCAAATTATTTCAGTTTTATATTTTTCCAAATCAATGGATACTAGAGGAACGGCATATTTTCTAGTATCTATCCTATGCTATGTTTATCTCGGAGCCATGCGAATCGCCCCATCTAAACGGATAGTTTCACCGTTTATCATCGGATTTTCAATGATTGATTGCACCAGATGGCCGTATTCGGATGGAATCCCTAACCTTGACGGAAATGGAACTTGTTTTCCAAGTGACTCGATGACCTTTTCCGGCAGCGTGTTATACAATGGCGTTTGGAAGAGACCTGGTGCAATCGTAACGACTCTTATGCCATGAGCCGCTAAATCACGAGCAATCGGCAATGTCATCCCAACAATTCCACCTTTCGATGCGCTATAGGACGCTTGACCCATCTGCCCATCAAAGGCGGCAACAGAGGCTGTATTGATAATGACGCCCCGCTCGCCATTTTCATTTGGAACATTCTCTACCATTCTTTCGGCAGCTAAACGAATAACATTAAATGTTCCTATCAGGTTAATAGTAATCACCTTTGAAAAGCTCTCCAAATCATGGGCTACCCCTTTGCTTACAGTTTTTTCCGAGTTGCCGATTCCAGCACAGTTAATGACAGAATTAACGCCGCCAAATGTTGCAGAAACCTCGTTTAAGGCATTCTGCACACTCTTCTCATCTGTTACATCCGTCTTAACAAAAAAAACATTGGGGCCTAGTTCCTCAACGAGCCGGGTTCCATTTTCCACGGATACGTCCAGAATTGCTGCTTTTCCGCCATTAGCGACTATATTTCGGACGGTCGCTTCTCCTAATCCAGATGCTCCACCAGTGACCACAGATATACACTCTTGTAGTTCCATCGTTTCTTCCTCCTATCAACTATTAACTTTATGTTTCATTGAAATGGGGATTTCTAGATTCTTTCGATAATCGTTTCATTAGCCATTCTGCGCCTTCACAAATCGCTTGAAGTCCAAAACGGCCGCCCGCTCTTTCCAATTCGTATAAAGGTAATCATGACTCGGGCACTTGCTGGACCCAGCGGATGGCTTGGCTAGTTCTTTCTTGACGGGATTCCCACCCATTAAATGTTACGACCTAGCCTCCGCAACATGAACTGACCAACTAGCCTTAAAACCATGAAATTTTAAATCAATAATTTCTGGTCAAAAATAATCCATGGAGAATGTAGTATATAAATGAAATAAATCGTATATTTATTAAAAAAAATCGTGATATATGACTATTGGTAATGCATACCCGAAAGGTATACTTGTTTTTACAGTTCGGGCTTACTTTCAATAGTTCAACAACCTTTTTTGAACAGTTTTATAAGACAAATTTCCTCATAGTTATAATACCTACCCTCTTTATTAACTGTAGTCACAAAATGTAGAAATGGCTCAATCGTATTTTTACTGCCAAATTTATTTCAGAAGTTCCGGTAAAAATAGTGTAAGTTGCGGAAATAATGTGACCAGAAGCAACACTAAGAGTAAGGAAATAAAAATAGGAACTAAATGTTTAAAGGTTTGATCAAAGGATATTCCTGCAAGACGTGAGGCTATAAAAACATTGACCCCTAAAGGCGGTGTCAATAAGCCCAAGGTAAGATTTAAACAGATGATCATCCCAAAATGCATGGGGTCGACACCTAAATTTACCGCTATTGGCAACAGTAAAGGTACAAAAATCATTAATGCTGAAACCGTCTCCATAACCATACCGACCAGCAACAGGAACAAATTGATTATGATGAGAATAACAATAGGATTAGCCGAAAATCCACTGATCGTCTCTGATAAAAACTGCGGAACTCGTTCTAAAGATAATACACGTCCGAAAAATGCGGCTGCACCGACTAAAATCATGATGCCTCCACTTACCGCTGAGGTATTCATAAAAATACCTGGTATATCTTTAAAACCAATTTCTCTATGCACAAATAAGCTTACAACAAGACCATAAAAAACTGCAACAACTGCTGCTTCAGTAGGTGTAAATATTCCTCCATATATTCCGCCTAATACAATAACTGGAGCAAATAAAGCAAACTTAGCGTCATATAGAGCCTTAAGAATATCGGATCTACTACTTTTCTCTTCTTTGGCGAAGCCCTCTTTTTTACTAATAAAATAGTTTACTATTAGCAGGGCAATTGCAATGAGTATTCCTGGAATAATACCAGCAATAAACATACCGCCAATGGATACTCCTGACATGACTCCAAAGAGGATAAAGATAATGCTTGGCGGGACTATTGGTCCCATTGAACCAGCACTTGACACAATTGATGTTGCATAAGATTTTGAATAACCCTTGTTAATCATAAACGGGAGCATTATACCGCCAATGGCCGCAACCGTTGCAGGTCCAGAACCAGAAATGGATGCAAAAATAAAACTTGCCATAATAGTAATTATACCCAAACCACCTGTAAATGCGCCAAAGAGCTTTTCAGCAAATACTACTAATCGTCTCGCGATACCCCCCGTACTCATAACATCTCCCGCTAAAATGAATAGTGGAATAGCTATAAGCGGAAATGAATCACTTGCCCCAAATGATGCAGTAATAAAGAGATTTATATTTGATAGATCATGTAAAATAAGTAAGACTAAGCTAGAAATACCTAAAGCAAATGCCACTGGCATATTTGTTGCGATTAGTAAGAAAAAAAGTATGAATAATATTAAAAGAGATAGTAACATGTTGGTCACTCCTCACTCAGGTTTACTGGTTTATTACTTCTAAAAACTTTGTAACCGTCTGTTATTAGTCTTAAAGCCATTAGAGTATAACCAATAGGGATTGATATATAAATAAACCCGACAGGAATTCGCATTGCAGTAGAAATATTTCCAGACTCAATCATTTCAAAACTATAGGTAAACCCTACATATGCAATAAAAATCGAGAAAATAAACCAAAAAATATTTCCAATGAACTCAAGATAAGGTCTGGTTACTTTAGGAAAAACTCTTTGTAAAGACTCAATCCTAATATGAGTCTTTTCGATAATTGCATAACTTGAACTAATAAATATAAACCATATAAATAGATATCTAGCTAATTCACCTGACCATCTTAGTGAATGATTGAAGATATATCTTGCTACCACTTCCATCCCCATAACTAAGGTAATAAATAAAAGTAAAAGAAAACAAATAAATCCTTCTATTGGTATCTTTTTTTGTTTTTGTTCTGCACTCAAAGTCATCCCTCCCCATTCTTAAAAAGGCACTGTTTATGATATGAAGTGGATTAGAGAGATCAATGAGCTCCCTAATCCATTCTTTAAGCTACTTACTTAAAAAATCGAGAGTTTTTTCATAGAATTCTTTTCCAACCAGTTTGATATTCTTTTCAATTGCTGGTTTTATAGATTTCTTGAATTCCTCAAATTCTTTAGGGGAAAGCTCATACACTTCAACGCCCTCTGCTTCAAGTTTTTTCACTGCTGATGCTTCTTGCTCTACTACAAGCTCTCGTGAAAATTGAATCATTTCCTTCGAGGCTTCTACTACAACATTTTGCAAGTCCTCAGGTAATTTCTCAAAGAAATCGCCATTCATCGTCATAACATACGGAATAAAGTTTTGTTTAGTCAGCGTTGCAAATTTGCTTACTTCAAAAAATTGAGAGTCATACATTAGGGGCAAAGTGGTTGTTAATCCATCGATTGTTCCTTGCTGTAAGGAAGTATATACCTCCGCAAAGGTAATTGGTGTTGGATTACCGCCCATTTCTGATATTGTGTCCATAAATAATGCGGACTGCGGTGTTCTTAAAGTTAATCCATTAAGATCACTTGGCTTTTTTATAGTATGTTTACTGTTTAGAAGGGACATTGAACCGATATCATAATATCCCAAAACTTTCACCTTATTTTTTTCCTCTAATTTGGTTTGAATTTCTTGACCTAGAGGTCCTTCTGCTAATGCGAATAATTTATCGCGATCATCATAAATGAATGGAAAATCAAAAATGTTATATCCATCTACTCCTCCAACCTGCGCTCCAATAAATGAAGGGAATGAAATAATTTCTGCAGATCCATCCCTTAAAACCTGAAATTCTTCTTCATTTGAAGAAGCAAGTGTTCCATTCAGAAAAAGCTCAACCTTTAATTTTCCGTCACTCTTTTCCTCTACCAATTCTTTAAATTTCTTATAACCAATTGCAATGAAGTTTTCCTCATTAACAACCGCCGGCATTCTTATCGTATAAACCTTGCCCTCGGAATCTTTTCCACTTGAATCCTTTGTGCCTGTTTCCGCTGCATTTCCACAACCGGTTAAAACCAATACGAATGCAAATATTGATAGTAACGCCCACATACCTTTTTTTATGATTTTCATTTAATTGCCTCCCTTTATTTTTTTGAGGTTTTCGTAGTTTAAATATTGTTCACGAAGATCTTTTCTTAGAATCTTTCCATAAGAATTTTTGGGAAGTTCCTGCACAAAAACCATTCCAGTAGGTTTTTTATAACTTGCAAGTTCATTTTTACAAAGTTCTATTAAATCTTCTTCCATGGTAAATTTACCTTCTTGTAACACAACATGGGCAAATACACTCTCACCCCAAATATCATCTGGGATACCGAATACGCAAGTTTCCTTTACCGCAGGATGTGTGTTAAGCACCTCTTCCACTTCTCGCGGATAGATATTAGCACCACCACTGATAATTACATCTTTTTTACGATCGACTAGATATAAATATCCTTGCTTATCAATCCAGCCAAGATCACCGGTATGAAGCCAATCATTTTTTATAGTGTCGTTTGTGGCTTTCTCATTGTTCCAGTAACCTTTCATTACCAATGAACCACGACAAATTACTTCACCTACTTCTCCCTGCTTCCTTTCATTTCCGTTTTCATCTACAATTTTCATTTCTACAAACGGACCAGCTTTACCACAGGATAAAGGACGTTTTGCGAGTTCGTGTTTAGGCATGCAGGTAACGGTACTTGGTGCCTCTGTTTGCCCGTACGTCTCAACAAAAATTGGACCAAGCAATTCTAGCGCCTTTTTTAACTTTTCTTCAGCGATTGGCGACCCGGCCATATTAATTGATTTAAGTGAAGATAGTAGTTTCGGATCAAAAGACTGATCATGGATCATCATATTTACCATCGTTGGGACAAGAAAAATTACATTTATTGCATGTTCGTGAATCTCATTAATAAATTCATATGGGTTGAACTTATTAAAAACTACTTGCTTCGAGCCTAACAAAAGAGCACAATGAACTAATAAATTGCTGCCATGTGTTAATGGGGCAACATGCCCTATGACATCTTCATTGGTAATTTCACAAAAAATAATCAGGGACAGAACAGCAGAAATATAGTTTCGATGCGATAGCATTACACCCTTTGGACGTCCTGTGGTACCCGAAGTGTATAAGATAGCAAATAAATCGTTTTCATTAATATCGCTATCTACCTCATGATTGGAACTATTAAATAGTAGGTTCTCATAATCATCTCCGAAGTAAATGGTATCGATTTTTGAATTGACCGGTTCGATTAGTTCTTTTTCACCTAACAGTAATAAAGAAGCTGATTGTTCAATAATAAATTTATGCTCTTTGGGGTGAAGCCGGTAATTTAGCGGCACTTTAACCAACCCAGCTAACGCGACAGCCAAGTCCATTTCAATGCATTCGATTCTGTTAGTAGATAAAATAGCTATTCGATCTCCCTTAACTAATCCCTTTTCAAGCAATGCATTAGCAAGTTTTAAAGATCTTTCATATAATTCTTGATAGGTTAAAGAACGCTCTCCACTTATTACGGCTACCTTTGAACTGTAGGTTTTACAGGTTTTTCTTGCCAAGCCACCAATTAATTCCATTGTTTCCTCCCATCTAAGGTAACTTTTTCTAGTGTTAACCTCTAAAATAAACAGGGAAAATTATACTAGTTAAATTGAAAGTATATTTACAACACTAGTACCGTTCTGAAAATTAGATATACCGCCGCCAGAAGTCAATGTTAATCCTACTTTTGGATTATTCACCTGAAATCCAGGAGCCTTCCCTATAAGCTGCCAATTGATTTCTGCTACCTGTGCAAGACCTGTTGCACCAACCGCATGGCCCCTTGACAGTAATCCACCGCTAACATTTATAGGAAAATCTCCATTATGATAGGTTCTTCCTTCAACTAGCATTTCAATGCCTTTCCCATATTCACAAAATCCGAGTGCTTCGGTATACAATATCTCTGCGATTGAAAAGGCATCATGAAGTTCAACAACGTCAATATCCTGTGGGGAAACTCCAGCCATTTCATAAGCCTTTTCAATTGATTCGACTGTCGGTTCATCAGGTAAAGCCATATCATGATACCCTCTCTTAAACTTGCCTGACACCACCACAGAAGCTATCATTTCAACGGCGTTTTCTTTATACCTCTTTAAAACTCGCTCAGAGCATAAAACCACACTTGCAGCTCCATCGCTTTTTGGACTGGATTGTAATAGAGTAATTGGATTCGCAATCATCATTGAGTCTAATACTTGCTCAATTGTCAGATTTGGCTTCTGATAAAAATGAGCATATGGATTATTTGAACCATGGACCCGGTTTTTTACAGATACTTCAGCCAATAATTTACTATCAATTCCATAAGTTTCTGTATATCTTTTTGCTCTCATGGCATAAATTGCTGGTAAGGTTAAACCTGATTCTGCATCAATATCATGGGGGGGAGTGGGTAAAACGCCGCTTCCTAAAGCAGAAAGATTTTCAACACCTATTGCTAATGCAAAATCGTTCATGCCGCTTTTTATGCTGCTATAGGCAAGGTTTAATGCTACTGAACTACTTGCACACGCATTATTAATATTTATGACGGGAACACCGGTAGTGGTTAAATCATTTAATACTCTTTGTCCTACCAAGGTTCCACCAAAAACATTTCCGCAGAAAACGTTTTCAATTTCATCAATATTAATCTTGGCATCCTCCAGCGCATTTATGATGGATTCTCGACCAATTTGCTCTAGGGACAGATTTTCATATTTTCCAAATTTCTTAACACCAACACCTAAAATATAAACTTTCGTCACATTACCACCACCTTTATGATTTAATTGGTTTAAAAATAAATTGACTATTTTTTGGAGCATTTTCCTCAAAAACTAGTTCTACACTCGTATCTAATTTCAATTCCCCCTCAAATTTAATTTGGTTTAGAATTCGAATATGCTCATTCAGATCGATATATCCAATAGTGTAAGGAGCTTCATATCCGGACGGTGAAATATGCACCTTTGTATAACTGTGTACTTTACCTTTTGTGAAATTTAGTTCTATTAATTGGTTTTTACATCGATCACATGTATTCAGGAATGGAAAATAATACCTGTTACACTTTGTGCATTGCCCTGCTTTAACAAGTGGTTTTCCTGACTTCACTACAAATTGTTCATTTTTACCACTAACAGCACTATTCATATTTATACATATCTCCTCACATAATCTACTTTTCTGTAAACCCTCCATCTACAACCAAAACGGTTCCTGTTACAAAGTCTGATGCTTTAGAAGCTAAAAACACGGCGGCACCCTTAAGATCATGTTCAGACCCCGTTCGATTTAATGGAGTATTTGCTAGTATCAATGCTTTCTTCGATTCTATCGTAGATTTCGCCATTTTCGTTAAAAAGAAGCCAGGGGCAATTGAATTCACATGAATATTATATTTCCCCCATTTCACAGCTAGATCTTTGGTTAGGGTTATGATCGCCCCTTTACTAGCGTTGTATCCCACAGCATCCATTATATCCTCGCTGATCCCGCCTAAGCCGCTAATCGACGAGATATTAATGATTTTCCCGGACTTTTGCTTAATCATAATCCTGCCAACAGCCTGTGTCATAAGAAATGTGCCCGTGACATTTACATTCATAACTTTATTCCATTTTTCAATTGGCATATCTTCTAAAGGTGTACCCCAGGTAGCTCCACTGTTATTAACCAGGATATCTATCGTTCCAAATTTCTTGATTGTTTCCTCCACCACGTTATTGACATCCTTTGAATTCGAAACATCACATTTTAATGCCAATGACTGTACACCAAGCTCGCGTACCCTATAACTTGTAAATTCACAATCTTCTAGTTTTCTTGAACACACTATAATATTTGCCCCGGATTCTGCCAATGCAAAGGCGATTTGCTCTCCTAACCCTCGTCCTCCTCCAGTTACAATTGCTGTTTTTCCATTAAGATCAAATAATTCTTTTACATTCATTTCTGCACCTCACTGACGTCTATTCGATTAACAAATTAACTTTTTCGATAATGATTGCGCTGACAGGACAATTATCAGAAGCTTCCTGAATCTTATTTATGTTGGTTACATTTGGATTAAACACATATGATAACCCATCAGAATCTAATACAAAGGTCCCTGGGTCAATAAGAATGCATGTTTGTGAGCCGATACAGACATTTTTATCTACAATTACTTTAATTTGATTTCCCATACTTGTACCCACCATTTCCCATTAGTATTAATCATTATTAGTCAAAAATTACTTGTAAGCGTTTCAATGCACGACTTATTAGGATGGGGTGCCATTCTTGATTTTCATTCTCTAATCTAAGTGTTGGAAAACGCTTAAAGAGTTGGTTTATTGCAATGGTTGCTTCAAGTCTTGCCAGTGGAGCACCGAGGCAATAATGAATCCCCTTGCCAAATCCTAAGTGTCGGTTTGTTTCCCTGGTAATATCCAGTTTGTCAGGGTCTTGAAATATTTCGGGATCTCGATTTGCTGCCAGCGTCACTAACATTACACGCTGTCCCTTTTTAATAATTTTTCCTTTGATTTCAAAGTCTTCTTTTGCTACTCTCATGATTGATTTCCCCGGTCCGTCAAATCGATTTAATTCCTCCAGTGCCACATTGATTAATGATGGATTGCTTTTTAATCTTTCCAATTGATCGGGATTAGTTAAAAGAGAGAATACTGAGTTTGTAATCAGATTCGTTGTTGTTTCATGACCGCCAAAAACGAGCAAAGTAAGCGTTGCGATAATTTCATCTTTATTTAAAACATCGCCATTATCTTTAGCTTCAACAAGCGAACTGATTAAATCGTCCTTTGGATGCATTATCCTGTCTTCTACTTGATCTGCTAAGTATTCAGCTAATTGACGCATTCCCTTTTGACCTCGTTCGTGCCTGTCTGAGTCCTTAACAGCTCCGAAAACTAGCAATAATAGATCATCTGACCATTGCTTTAATTTTTCTCTATCTTTATCCGGCAGACCCAGCATTTTCGAAATCACTAAAATAGGTAACATAAAGGCATAATCTCGAATAACATCCATTTTCTTTGATTCTTCTACCCTATCCAATAAATAATCAGTAATTTCAAACATAAATGGTCGCATCTTTTCCACGGTCTTTGGTGTAAATGCCTTACTTACCAGCATCCGAAGCCTTGTATGATTAGGAGGATCATTAAATACCATCCACTTCGAAAGAATTTCATAAGTAGATGCCATTTCTAACTTCATCTCATTTGAAGCACTTTTGGATGGCATAATTCTTTGAGATGTTAAATTAGGATTCATTAATGCTAAATTAATATCTTCATATCCAGTAAGAATCCAGCCATTCCACTTTTCATTAAAATATATAGGTTCCTCTGAACGCAGTTTATTAAAATATGAAAAAGGGTCTTTTACAACTTCCGGGGCCAATAAATCCTCATGAACTGCCATAATAAGATTGCCTCCCTTTAATATAGTTTTTTACGGTTATCTATTACTCTTTTTGCTTTAAAAACTGTTTCAGGCATCGAGCCTTGTTCAACTAAGTTTATAGCCACGCGAATTCCAATTTTATTTTTAAATAACTCTAATGCTTCCTCTTTTAGATAGTAGAGATTAGCGTCTTTATATTGATTTTGATACTCAATATTGACCGTCATTTCATCTAAAGCACCTTTTTTATCAACTATAATTTGATATTCTGCGCCACTCCATTTTAATGAGCGAACTGTATTTTCAATCGAACTTGGATAGACATTTGTACCCCTGATCACTAACATATCATCTAGTCTTCCAAGCACCCCATAAGGTAAACGCGGATAAGTCCTACCACAGGAACATGTTTCTTCAGTCATAAAACTTTCATCACCGGACCAAAAGCGAATCATCGGTTGTGATTTTCTCCATAAATGTGTATAAACAACTGCCCCTCGTTCCCCTTCTGATATAGGAATATTTGAATCTTCTATGCTAACAATTTCAGTGAATACTTCATCTTGATAAAGATGTACTCCTTTTTCCGCATCACAGGTTGTACTTGTCATGAAGGGATACATTTCCGAAGTAGATCCGGCATCATGTAAACTAGCCCCCCATCCTTTTGTTAAAATTGCTCTTGTATTCGGTAACGAAGCCCCTGATTCACCGCCTGCTATTAATCTCTTTACAGAACTTTCAGATAGTTCAACACCTCTTTCCCTAGCTTTGTTAAGAAGATGCATACAATAGGAAACCGTTGCTGAAAATGCAGTTGGTTTAATTTTATCAATCATATCTATATGCCTATCAGATTCAATTGCACCTAATGGAAATACGGTAGATCCGATACGTTCAGCACCTTGCAAAACTCCCCATCCGCCAAAAAAGATTGAAAAGGGAAATCCGATTTGTACAACGTCACTAGGTCTTAAACCAGTAGACCACAAAGCCATCGCGTGTACTTCAGCAGCCCTATCCCAGTCGGATTTGCTTACCCGATAAAATGTAGGCGTTCCAGAAGTTCCACTGGAGCCTTGAAGTCGGGCTATTTCTTCTGGTGCGAAATTACCAGCATAACTTCCAAAAATCGGATTTTGTTTTTGGTCCTCTACAAGCATTTTTTTTGTTATCACAGGGACCTTTGTGGTAAAATCCTCCAAAGATTTAACATCCGAAGGCTTAAAGTTATGATTATCATAATGATTTCTATAAAATGGCAAATTGTTATATACATAATCTAATTGTTCCTTTATTTTTTCCAAAATAACACCATTTCTTTTTTTCGGATCTAAGGTTTCTCTTTCTTCATTCCAGTACTTCTTATAGCTAGTTCTAATCATCTTAACCCTCCTCGTATATTTATCACCTTTTTGAATGTTTTTAACTTCAAAAAGTTAAAATGCAAGAACCGTGCCAAACTAAATGAATAAATAAATTTTCCCTGCTCCCATAGTGGTCACCTACAAACTAGGAATGGGTTTCTGGGTGAAATTTGCTTAAAAATAATTGCATTTAATTTCTTTCAACTTTATTGTAAGCGCTTGCAAAAATGCATCATTAGTGATGCAAAAATGCATCAGTGATGTATATCACCATCACTCAATTGAATTGGCCACGACTTCCGATATAAGTAATAAAAAAATCCCTATAAAAATAGGGATTCATTGAAAACCAATACTATTCATAATATTAAGTACTCAATCTTTTCAACTTCATAGATTATATTTCTGTTTTTTTCTTACAAGAGTGGACTGGTCGATGCATAATGCTTTGGCAGCACTCCGAATACTTCTAAATTGACTAAGCGCATTATTAATAATTGACATCTCAAATTCCTCTATTTGTTGCTTTAATGGTTGGATGGTTGTGTCCTTTGTAGTAGAAATTTCACCTTTTTTATCATGATCATTATTAATAGAAATACCAATTTCATTCGTAATATCTACCAAATCAATTGTTGATTTACTAATCATTAAAGCAATACGTTCCACCATATTTTGCAGTTCCCTGATATTACCCGGCCAATCATAATTCATGAAGTTTTCTAACGCCTTCTGCGAGAATGTTCGATTGACACCATATTTTCTTTTGATTTGGGCCAAAAAATGATAAATAAGCGGGATAATATCTTCACGTCTTTCTCGAAGTGGAGGGATGTATATTGGTATTATATTCAATCGATAAAATAAGTCCTGTCTAAACTTCCCCTGTTCAACCATTTCTTCTAGATTACGATTCGTAGCCGCTATAACACGAACATCTATTTTTATTGGTTTCACTCCACCCACTCGCGTAATTTCATTCTCCTGAAGGACACGCAATAGCTTGCCTTGAAGGTTTAATGGCATATCCCCTACCTCGTCAAGGAAAATAACTCCATTTGTAGCAATTTCAAAAAGTCCTCGTTTTCCTTTATTATTTGCACCAGTAAACGCCCCAGGCTCATAGCCGAATAGTTCTGATTCCAGTAATTGCTCCGGAATAGCTGCGCAATTAATCTGGATAAATGAATTTTTTCTTCGACTGCTCATCTGATAAATAAAGTTCACTATCCCTTCTTTTCCCACCCCAGATTCACCTAAAATTAAAACCGTTGACTCAATTTGGGATATCCGATGTGCTCGTTCAATTACCATCTTCATTTTGGTATTATGAGCAATTATTGAATTCTGTGATTCTTGTTTAAGAGTAATCTTTTCTATTTCTTCTGATATTTTTTCATTTTTCGCTTTCAATTCTTCAATCTCTTTTTCCAATCCATTCAAAATAGTCAAATCCCTCAGATTACTAACAACTTTTTTTATCTCACCGTTTTCATCTCTAATTGGGACTCCAGAAAGTAGGATTTTTTTTCCAGTAGATTTGTAGGTTTGGACAATGGTTGCAGGTTTATTTTCTTTAACAACTTTTGCTGTCAGCGATTGATCAATTATCCCATGATCTATTAACTTTTGAACATTGACTCCAATACAATCTTTTGGTGATAAGCCCGTAAGTTGTTCAATTGCAGGATTCTGGTAAACAATCGTTCCATCTGGTTCGGAAACGATTATTCCATCAAAGGACGCGTTAAGAATTGGATTTCCTTCATAAAGAGAAATATACTTTTTATTTAAGCCTTTGTGTAGATTGTACTCATCTATCTTTGATTGAAGGAGAAAGATAAAATATCCCGTTTCTTTAATTACCTCTACCTCACATTTCAGTTCGAAATTACAATGCTGCTTAGCATTATAATCAGTATAAGCAACCAATGACTCTAGTTGGTGTCTACTATACATTTGCATGGCTTTTTGATTTATTTTGAAAATATTAAAATCCTCATCTGTTATAAGCACACCCATTGATCTGCAATTATACAGAAAATCTATTATATTATTTGTACTTTTCTGCTCAGAAGCTATCGCAGTAGGATTACCTTTCAAATGAACCAAATTCTCACCTCATTTGTATTAATTGAAACCTCCACAAGAACTCCAAGTACATGACTTATAGAGAACCCATTTTCTTGGGCAAAGACACTGTCTCATTGATTAAAAAAATACAAAAAGGCTAAACACACCCAAAAGATTAGTTTCCTTATTACAAATTAGCTACTTCCTTCAGTCTCCCCCTTCTTTATAAATCTTTAGTATAAATAAGTTAAGTTAGTTCATAAATTAATCCAGAAAAGTAAATAATTTTTGACTTATCTTTATTTTCAGTCTATTCTATCATTTAAAGTTCCTTTTTTACCACTCTGAGTCTTTAATCTTGAAAAACTTGCCAAATACTTCTGCCAACACATTATTTTGCCTGCTTTTCCTAATTATGACACTAATGTTTCTAATATTAGTAAAACTATAAGACTTATCAGTTTATATTTATAGAATGAAAGTTTAGAATTTAAGGAACAGAATAAATCAAATTTATGGAAGGAAGTGCTCTCCTTGGATCAAAAGTTCGCAGGTCATACATTATTTCAATCTGTACCGTTTGGAAATGAAATGTTAGCAAGTCGGTTAGTAATGGCCCCAATGACAAGAGTGTTTTCGCCAAATGGTGTCCCTGGGGAAAATGTTGCACAATATTACCGCAAACGGGCTGAGAATGGGATCGGGCTCATTATTACGGAAGGGACAGCGATTAACCACCCAGCTGCAGTCATGAGCCCCGATATTCCCCGTTTTTATGGAGAGGACGCCTTAAATGGCTGGGCTAATGTAGTGAATGAAGTTCACCAAGCAGGTGGCAAAATCATTCCACAATTATGGCATGTCGGAGCTGCGCGAAAAGCAGGCAGTGAACCAAATATTGATGCACCTCCTGTAAGTCCGTCTGGATTTACTTTAAAAGGCGCCAGAAATGAGAAAATAAAGGCTTTAACGAAAGAAGAAGTCACGGAAATGATTGATACATATGCCGAAGCTGCATCAAATGCGAAACGGATCGGCTTTGACGGAATTGAGTTGCATGGAGCGCATGGATACTTAATCGATCAATTTTTTTGGGAATTAACGAACAAGCGTAATGATGAGTATGGTGGGGATCTAGGAGAGCGAACAAAATTCGCAGCGGATATTGTTCGTGCTTGCCGGAAAGAAGTTGGGCCTGATTTTCCAATTGTCTTTCGATATTCACAATGGAAAGGAACCGATTATCAAGCTAAATTAGCTAACAACTCTACTGAGCTTGAACAATTGCTCACCCCTTTAGTGGAGGCTGGCGTAGATATTTTCCACTGCTCGACCAGACGAATTTGGGAACCTGAATTTAAAGAGGAAGATCCATCCTTAAACTTAGCCGGCTGGACGAAACGAATAACTAAAAAGCCAACAATTGCGGTCGGTTCTGTCGGAATTAACCGGGCCTATCTGAGCAATCAGGATAATGATAACGTAACAATTATAGACAATCTAAAAATTATAGATGAAAAAATTAACGCAGGCGAATTTGATTATGTAGCAGTCGGCCGTGCAATATTAGCTGATTCAGAATGGGCAGTAAAACTGAAAAATGGTCAACTTGATCAAGTATTGCATTATACTAAGGAATCCGAGAAATATCTGATTTAATCATTCTTATCTTTAATAGTGTATTTGCAGATTTTATGGGTGGGGCCGTATCAAGAGGAACCACCCATTGTCTTATAAAATGAAAAAATGGGTTATGCCATTTTCCATGATATCATGTACTCAATTTGTCCATTGGGTAGGTCTAGCTTAGGGTCATCAGAGACCCACTGACCCAAAATATTTAATTCCTGACATGCCAACTCATATTGACACATGGCGATTCCCATGTCCAACAGCTGCATATCATACCCTAAACTTGTACTATAGGATGGGGTATGTTCCAGGAAAAAATGACAAGACTTCTTATCTTCTGATAAGACTAGTCTCCAGGGTTGTTTATTAGATGCGGATGGTCCGAGTCTCACCATTTCAATCGGGATTGCCAATGGTCCGGCCTTTTCCCTCGTTAACGGGACCCCAAACTTCCCATAATAAAATAGCCGATCCCAAGGCTTTTTATTGTCCGCCTTCACAGCAATCCTTACAGCAGTATCAAATAATCTCTGCTTCCTATGGGGATAACCGATTGGCGTAATACAAGGGATAAACTTCCCTTTTGGAATGTCAATTGCCCTTTCAAACGAATGCCGATTGAAGGTCCCGCCCATCCAGCAGCTGCCCAATCCCAGCTCCGTTAAATACAAGACTAATTTTTCAAAAATATACGCAAAATCCAAGAGTGACATTTTATTATTTTCAGTAATTCCAACCAGGTACGCCTGAGGATTCTTAATGAACCCATATGTCCCAAGTCGAACTCCTTTATTGGTAACATTATTCCTTACCAATACCAGTTCAATCAGTCCCCTGCCACCTAGTGGACCAACTAGGTTATCCTCGTTATCAATGTATTCAGTTATTTTATTCAAATCTGATTCTGATAGTGGTTTACTTTCATATGTTCTAATGGAATGACGTTTTTGCATCATTTCTATGACAGAGTTTTCCACTTTCTAACAACTCCTTAAATCGTTCATACAAACCTCTAGCTGTTAATAATCAACTTCCATACTTTATTACAAAATTAGCAGAAAGACGACCAAACCGGCAAAAGCGGCTCTTACAAGTAAAGCAAACAAAGATAGGTAGAGTTTTCTTGACTGAAGCCATATTTTCCTGCTCCATTTATCGTTCTGTTCCCTAAAAGTAAGTATGTGTCGCCTACGAGGATTGCTAGTTATATAAACTAAAATTTTCCTCACATAATTTTATGAAGTTCTCCCGATTATTTATTACATCTTCTAAAATCCCCTGCCTATACAGCGAAACCAGTAATGCAGCCGATTTGGCTTGACAGTTAATCGATTTTTTCGGATTAAATTCGATATCAGTAAAAGCATCAAAATCCACCAATTGACTTAAAAGGTCTTTGTTGTCATAAACAGATTTTATGTATAACCAATCATAAAAGAGGGTCGGCGGATTGTTGGGCCAAATTTCCCCCAGCAGATTAAAATGAGTTATCTTTTCTGATGTCTTTAATCGTGTATCTCGTTTTGCATCTATTGGCAACCTATTTAATAAATCTATAAATGGTCCTCCGTTTTCAAAAACTTTACTGCCTTGAAAAACACATTCTAATAAATACGTCTGGTTAGTGTTTAAAAAATTTACCTCTAAATTAAAAGCACTAAGCTGAACGCCAAGTTTTTCAGTTGATTTACTTGAAATCTCTAATACTTTTAATCCTGGATTTTTTTCGAGGAAACTATCGTGCAAGGATTGGATTGACTTTACTTTTTGTGAAGGAGCAAATCCTGGGAACCATGTAAATTTGGTTACTTCTATTTTAACTAATTTTTCATTCGATACACAAAATACCGGTCTAATTGCCATTAAAGACCCTCTTCCTATTTTTATAGTCCCACTCATGGAACTTCAATTTAAGTTTTATTCAACTCCCGCAGGCAGTCCAAAATCCTTTTCAATAATTTTAAGAATCATTTTATATGCATCACACTGACCTAATAGGTATCTTTTGTGTGCAGAATCATAGTGGTTACTTTTCATTTTTTCATTGCTGTCGTCTAGAAAAATCTGAATCATATCGATAAGACTTTCTACTTTTTCCTTTTTGTAAGTTTGAGCCATTAAAAGCCCCCCTTCCATCTCAACGTTTTGTATTTGAGCCAAATTCATACACTTTCAGATTAATTAAAGCAGGCTTTACATCGCCTCCAATTATACGGCTGACTGATTTCGTCTGCTTTCATGGTTAATGCCGATATTTCGTTTGAACAAAACTTTGGATAGCGTGTTGTGTACGTTCCAATTCTTGAAGGAACAGTTAAATGGCGACATCCAACTTTATGAAGAACATTCCCTGTTTTTCCTCCAGCTCGGTTGAAAGCAAACCCGTTTCCATTCTCCAAACACCAATCTTCATAAGCTTTCTCTTGATTAAAAAAATAGAATACCACTTCATAACACCTCTTTTATTAAAATACCGATAGAGATAATATAAAGAAACAATTCTTCATTTTAGATAGGAAATCCTTCTTAAAAATACATGTGTAAATTGATCTGTTATTTTTTACGAAAGGCAGATTCATTCCACAAAAATATCATTATAATTAGACCAAATTGCAAAAAATGCCTTCAAAAATCATTTTTGAAGCAAAAGAAAACGTTTTCAATGCAAAAATGACGGTGAAAATTGATTTTTCGTCATTCGATTAAAGTTGCCATTCCCGTTATGGTTAAGAGGCCGGTATCGGACGCTATAACCAAATGTGTTGAAGGGTGGCAGGATAATCATGAGTATTAAATCGGGAAAAATTGAAGGTTTTGAAGAGTATTCGCAGTTTGCCAATTTGACAGATTTTAATCACAATATGGAAATGTGGCTACTGGAGCAAAAGAATCACTTTTCTAAAGGAGAATTGATGGGGTTAAAACGGCTGGTTCGCTTTGCGGCCAAAATTCCTGGTGTCTGCAATACGAAAATCGGTACGATCCTAAAGGCGATTCATGAGGAATATCATGACAATGGCATTTCCCGTTCTACCTTTAAACGTATGGTCCTGAAAGCAAAGGAAATCGGTATTCTCACCGTTCATGAAACCGAAAGAAAAAACGGCTCACAGTCCAGCAACCTGTATGTTTCAATCGTTTCCCTACAAATGAACCACCCAAAGCGGAAATAATGAACCAGCCAAAAGAAACTAATAATCTTTTAAAAACTGAAAAAGATCAAAAGAATAATAAACGTAAAGAAGAACCGTTCGTATTGGATCATACATATGTAAGCAGCCGTGTTCCACAGGAGTTTGTTCAGCTTGTTCAGTATTTCTATTCTGATGCTAAGACAATCGAAGAATATTGGCATATGACTGTGATTGCTGCCTATCGCAATAACAGTGAAACTGAACAAGAACGGATGCTGGAAGTAGCCATTGATTCGTTTAAGCAGCTGGTTCGGAAAATGAAAATGACTCATGCCGTTAAAAACCCGATTGCTTACTTCTACGGGATTCTGATGAAACAATTTAAGCACCGTTATTACGAGGACCTTTACGAAGTACATAGTTATCCAAGTACTTCATATAACGATCCCTTTTTTGATAATCCGTTGTTTCATTCCTGGGAAACTAATTTTGATAGCAACCACTCCTAAATGATTATTTTTTTGAAAAATTGTTTGGGTTTCGCACTTTTGATTATTCTCGAGTATCATTGCATTATGAATGGTAAAGCCTCCACTAGTTTAAAAACCTGTGAAGGCTATTAGATTTTATTATTCAATGATAACTACCCATTCACGATTTCTTGCCCAGGCTGAAGAATCTCCACACCTTCGATTTCCACTGTTTCAGGATACTTGATGCCAGCCCCTGTATTGAGGCATACCACATGTTCATTCTCTTGAATCCAGCCTTGTTCACGCAGGATTCGAGCTGCTGCGAAGGTGGCTGCTCCTTCTGGACAAATGAAGTTTCCTTCTAAAGAGGCTACCTGCTTTTGCGCCTTTAATAGATCTTCTTCTGAAATCGCAATCGCACATCCATCAGTTGCATAAAGGCTTTCTAATACTAAAAAGTCCCCTAACGCTTTAGGAACGTTAATACCGAAGGCAGATGTCTGAGAATTCTCAAAGAACTTCGATTCCTTTTCCCCTTTTTTCCATGCTTCTACAATCGGGGCACAGCCTTCCGCCTGTACGGCTACTAAGCGAGGAAGCTTGCCTTCTTCGATCCAGCCTAATTGCTGCATTTCAAGCAATGCCTTATAAATGCCAATGATGCCGACACCGCCGCCTGTTGGGTAGAGAATTACATCAGGAACCTTCCAGCCAAACTGTTCGACAATCTCGTAGCCCATCGTCTTTTTACCTTCAATCCGATAAGGCTCCTTTAGCGTCGATGCGTCATACACACCATGATTTTGCACAAGACTGGCAACGACTTTTCCAGCATCACTGATTAAACCGTTAATTAAATACAAGTCTCCACCAGCAATATATACTTCTTTACGGGTAATTTTCGGAGCATCCAAAGGCATCACAATCGTTGCCTTAATGTTCGCCTTCGCAGCATATAGCGCCCAAGCCGCCCCGGCATTTCCGTTTGTCGGCATGGCTAATTGCTGTACGCCCAGCTCCTTCGCTTTAGAGATTCCCACACTGGCCCCTCGTGTTTTGAAAGAGCCTGTAGGAATGATCCCTTCGTCCTTGATATATAAATGCTGGATGCCATACTCCGCTCCAAGAGACGGAAGCTTCTCTAACGGCGTCATGCCTTCGCCAAGCGTTACAACATTTTCCTCTTTATGTACAGGCAGTAACTCATGATAACGCCATAAGCTATTCGTCCGCTTAGCAATGTCCTCACGGGATACATTTGCCTTCACTTCTTCTAAATCATAACGTACCAATAAGGGCGAACCGCATTTACATAATTGCTGAACCTTATGCTCTTCAAATGTCTCGCCGCATTTTGGGCATTCTAGACTAGATATGTAACTATAGTTTGTCATTTTTCCTCCCCCTATAAAAAGTAAGAACACAATACAACTCTATTAAGGTCCAATCGACTAATTTTTCAATCTATTTACACCTAAATCTTAATCCTATATTTCCGATTAGTCAACTGCGATTTAGAAGTGGTAGACAGGTAGATATTTAGTTAAGATAGGTAAATATATTCGCAGATTGATGGGTCATGTTAATTTCCGTTTACGTATTTTTCATTTATTTTTCATTTGCATGAAACCACAAAAAAAAGAACATTATTATGCGAAAATTATAGTGAGTGTATTTTTATTCTCGAAGAAATCTTTTTATTTACATAAGTCTCTAAAATGGAGGAGTTAAACATGAAAAAAATCGAGTCGGATCTCCCAAAAGAATGGATTGAGTTAGTCAAAGAAGCAATGAAATCTGGTATAACGAAAGAAGATTTTAAGGTTTTTTTAGAAAAAGAAAAAGAGAATAGGAAAAACCAGAAATAAGAAAAGGCTGCCCAGTTCCTTAACTTGTTTAACAATATGCCACATGAGTTGGATCAGTAAAAATCCTTTCCAGTTGCACGTTATTTTCGTTTTACGATATTATTAGTCCTAATCTCTGTCGAGTTTTTTGGAATTTTTTTCAATCTGGAACAAAAAAAAGTAGTATTATTACATTATGATTAATTAGTTCTTTAACACTACATATTGAGAAAGAGCAATCCTTTACGAAAGTCATAGACTCTATAGCCAAGGGCCTAAATATTTTCATGTATTGATGGCTAGGTTGCCAAATTTCAGGAGGCTGGATAATGTCTGTTAAAACGATGGTAAAAGAAGAATTGGAACAGGAATGGTTGGACCTCATGTTAGAAGCGCGAGATTTAGGTATTTCCATCGATGAAATTAGAGATTTTTTACAACAATCTTAGACCCATTACGGTCTATTTTTTTATCTTTAGAATACACAATTGTAAGATAAGGTTTAAAGATGAGTTGGATTTCGGGACGGACACGGCATTGCTATCTTGCCATAATTATGATGATTTACATAGAGAGAAAATATAGTCTGGCCCCAAAATGGCACGCCCTATGCTTTGATAATTGGTCAAAATAGCTAACAACCTGAACTTTCAATATTCCTCTCCCCCAAAAACACAAAGATGCACAAAATACCAGTCTATTTGCCATTAAAGACCCTCTTCCTATTATTATAGTCCCTCTCTTGTTTTTTTCTTTATCATTTTTTTATTGTAAACCGCTAAAAAACAACAAAAATAGTAATAAAATACTTCCAGAATTCAACAAAGTACTAGATTCCGCTGTACTAGAATAGAGGAGAAGGGAGGGAAGAATTTAGTAGAATTTATCAACTGCTGAAATTGTGTGGAAAAAATTGTTGAACGAGGAGGAAGATGATTTGAAATCGAAAATTTTTAAAGTTTTGGGAATTAGTATTGTTGTAGTCTTGCTTCTATCCATGATGACCGGTTTTTCAAAACGAGATTCTACATATGATATTAGGCCAATTGTTTTTGTCCACGGCTTTTTTGGATCGGCTAATCAGTTTGAATCTCAAGCAATGCGCTTTTCGAGTAACGGTTATCCTGACAACTATCTGGCTGCATTTGAGTATGATTCATCTACTGCTAGTATAACACCAGCCGAATCCAGATTTACAAGACTGGATGCATTGATCAATCAACTTCTGAAAGAAACGGGAGCTGATAAGATTGATTTAATGGGCCATTCTCTCGGGACAACGGAAATGACCAACTATCTAAACAGCTCACCAGAAAGAGCGAGAAAGGTAGCACATTATGTGAATATTGATGGTGTAGCTGGAAAAGCTCTTCCGGGAGGCGTCCCGACTTTGGCCATCTGGGCCGAATTGGGGACACCAGGTCGAACATTTGTAGGTGCGGAAAACGTGACATTAGCTGGTCAATCTCATGTGCAAGCGGCTACCTCGCCTGAAGCTTTTGCCCATATGTTTAAATTCTTTACCGGAAAAGAACCGAAAACAACGCAAATTGTGGCGGAACCGCGCGGTCAGGTAAGACTTTCAGGGAAAGCCTTGATTTTCCCACAAAACACGGCTCCGGAAAAGGCTACATTGGAAATTTATAAGGTGAACAACAAGACAGGAGAGAGGGAAAAGAAGAAGCCGGAAGCCGTCTTTACGATTGCAGCAGATGGGTCCTGGGGGCCTTTTAAAGCTAAGGGTGGAGACAACTATGAATTTGTGATCATCCGTGACGGTGTTGCAAACCATCATTTGTTCTTTGAAAAATTTATCCGGAGCGATCATTTCGTTCGTTTACTGACCTCTCCGCCAGAAGGTGGGGTCACTTCATCAATGGATACCAGCGACCATCATACAAACTTAAGCATTAACAGAAGCAAAGAGTTTTTCGGCGACCAGGGTGCCAACAATGACATTTTAAAAATCAATGGCACGAACATTGTGAACACCGGGAATTCCGCAGCTAGCCTACGAACCATCAACTATTTTGTCTATGATGAAGGTGCTGACAAAGTCAATCATTTGAATGTTCCGACCAAAGCGTTCGCGGGATTGCCATTCTTAAAAGGAGTAGATATGTATATCCCCGGAGCCACCCCACCGAACAGTACCGTTACAGTTGAATTGCAGTCCAGAGGCAGCAATGGGAAGAAGCAAGTTATCAATCTTCCTAACTGGGCTTCATCTAAACTCAGAAGTGTGACCGTTCAATTTAAAGATTATGTGCAATAAGAAATAGATTGGAGTACCTAGGAATATTGGTGCCTGACCCACTGGCTTTGCATCGGTTGAAAAATAATACAATAAATAAGTTAATAAAAAGTATTTATGGAACATAAAAAACTCCTATTGCAGAAGTTAACATGTAACATTAAAAAAATAAACCTAAAACAAGGGTCAGATACCAATCGCGTTAAGGTTTTGCGAACTGGGGGTCTGACCCTATGGCCATTATTTTTAACGCGGCTGCTCCCTGCAAAGCACCAAGGAATTTCTATAATTTCTACTTAACTACGTAAAAGAAAACGTTGGATTTTACCACTTGGTGTTTTGGGTAAGGCATCAACGAATTCGATCATACGAGGATATTCATGAGCAGATAAATTACTTTTTACATACTGCTGAATGTCCTTTTCTAGTTCCTTACTAGGAACATAACTTGTTTTTAGGACAATATATGCTTTCACTACCTCGCCACGACGTTCATCCGGTACGCCAATGACGGCCGTTTCCGCCACTGCTACATGCTCCATTATGGCACTTTCCACTTCAAACGGACCGATACGGTAACCGGCACTTGAGATGATATCGTCATTTCGTCCAGAAAAATAGAAATAACCATTTTCATCATAACTAGAATCGTCGCCCGTTAAATAATATCGTGAACCATACAGATAACGTTCTGCTGTTTTCTCCTCGTTTTGATAGTAGCCTCTAAACCAAAAAAGTGGAGACTGCTCTCTATCAATACTAATTTGACCTTCGATATTTGGTCCTGCTTCGACACCATGATCATCTAGTATGGTAATTTTAAATCCTGGCATTGGTTGTCCCATCGTACCCGGTTTATAGGTGCTTTGTAAGTCAGGATGATGGTGATTATTGATGACCATACCCTGCTCTGTTTGCCCGTAATGATCATAGATCGGTAGACCCAAATAATTTTCGGCCCATTTGATCACATCACGATTTAAAGGTTCTCCCGCACTGGATAAAACACGGAGTTGTAACTTTCCTTTTAAACTACTATCGATTCCCTCCGCTCGCATCGAACGATATGCTGTAGGTGCCGCTGCAAAATTCGTCACTTTATATTCTTGGAATACTCGTAATGTATTTTCGACATTGAAAGGTGCATTGTAGACGATAAATGTTTCACCAAGAAGGAGAGGCCCGATAACTGCATAATATAAACCGTATGCCCACCCTGGGTCAGCAATATTCCAAAATACGTCCCCTTCCCTTAGATCTAACCCAAATCGCATATAGGCTTCAAAGGCAGCAAGAGCATATACAGGGACTTGCACACCTTTTGGATGTCCCGTAGTTCCTGAAGTATAAAGAATAATGAATAAATCATCCTTGGTGACGACTTCGTTTCGCTCTAATGGTTCTGTATTTTCGAATGTTGACCAATAATCCAGATCTCCATCCACTGGATTTGCATTGACAGTAATCACTTTTATTTTGTTTGTATCAATGGCGTCCATCCCTGCTGTGGTACCTTTTAGCTTTGGACGATTATTTGAATCCGTAATAATGAGTTCAGCACCGCTGTTTTCCACACGATAAAAGATGGCTTGGGGACCAAAGGCTGTGAAAAGTGGGACATGGACAGCTCCTAACCGCCAAATTGCTAAGACGGAAACAATCAATTCGGGGCCTTTTGGCAATAAAACCGCCACACGGCTTCCTTTTTTAACTCCTAAAGATTTTAATACATTTGCAAAAATGATAGAGTCGTTCTTTAACTCACCATATGTATAGCGACGCTTTATTCCGTTTGCATTTTCATAATAAAAAGCAATTTTATTTTCATCATGGCGGTCACAAAGTAATTTAGTTACTGAAGAAATTGGTTCCTGATATTGCTGAATAAAATGCTTCACTTGATCGTTGATAGGATTGCTCATTTTCTTTCCCCTCCACAGAATATAATCAGATTTATGCGTAATTATCAAAAAATTAGGTATACTGGAAAAATTCTTCACTTTAGTAAGGAATTCCTTCTTAAAAATACAAGTGTAATTGATTTAGTTACTTTTGCCAGAGTAAGATTCATTCCACAAAAATATCATTAAAATTAACCCAAAATGCAAAAAAAGCGTTCAATAATCATTTTTGAAGCAAAAGTAAGCGTTCTTAGTTTAAAATGACATTCAAAATTAATTTTTGGTGATTCGATTAAAACTGCTTTTCCCGATAGAACGAGTAACAATAGAAAAAATCCCCCGAATTATGATAATGATTCGAGGGGTTTTCGTATATAGATAAAGCGAATTTATAAAACTATACAAAAAATTGATTGGCATATGCTAATAAGTTTTCCTTTATGCCGCTAAAATCTTGTTGTAAGTCAAGAGATACAACAAAAATTTGATTACCTTTAATGTGATAAATATGGTTAGGTTGATTTAATGAGGTTGTTTTCGCATAAAGTAACATACCTGCAACCGTTTCACCCGGCTCTTTTTTCCAGTTATTTATATATGTAAATATTTGATAAAGGTTACCTGATTTTTGTTTTGCAGCTCCACCTTCAAATCTTGCTACCATATTCTCAGAATAAAATTTGGCATCCACAATCAATATTTTTTTATCTTTTTTAAGTACAAGGTCTGTTTGCATAATCGGTAATGCATCTCCGAATCCATCATCAACACTCCACTGAATTTGAGGATGGGATACATTATACTTCGTTTCACGTTTAAAAAATGCATAGATGAACTTTTCATATAAAGACGATAATCTTTGTTCGTCCTGAACTTCTTTCATCATTTGAGATGTAGAGCTTTCATCAAATAATAACTGCTCATAAAGATATCTACACACGTCTACAATAAATTGATAGCGAATGTTTTGGCGGTTATATCTAACGTTTTTCCATAGCTTCAAATCTAGCTCTACATCTGATACCTCTGTAAAATAAGGCAGCAAACCGTAAAATAATCTACGCTTTTTTTTGCTTATGTTATTTGAGCGCGATATGTAAACAAGTGTCGCTTTTATAATTTGATTCAACAATATATTTTCAGAGAACTCATCATAAACCACTGCAACTTTCTTATTTACCAACGCATTTTTCTTTATTGTAGAATTGATATCAATTTTCCCCTTAATAACATTGGAAGTCTCTTCAACACTTATATAATCTTTACTTAATCCTCCGCGAATCAAAACAGGTATACCAATCGATAAAATTTCTGTGTAAAGCTCTTTGACGTTCTCAAACTTTTCTGTTCCGATTTGTTTATACTCGGAAAGGTTTAGCGTTTGATATGCATAGGAAAGCATATAGTATATATTACGAATTGGAATATTTTTATTTCTCTCCATCGTAATAACCTCTTAGTCGTTCCGCCCAATCGTTTGCTTTCTGTTCATCATCAAACCAATACTCGAATAATTGTGGGATAATTTCATATTCGATTACTTCCTCTATACGATTAGCAGTATCTACTTTATAAGCATCACCTACAAAATAGCTATGCCCAATTTGAAAGCCTGTCCCAAGCTCTTCAACAATTTGATTATTTAAGATTTTAATTTCATCAATGATCCGATTTAAAGCTTCTGGATCATTTACTCCGTTTACATATGACTTAAATGTCTCATTTTGAAACGCCGGTTTAATTTCAAAAAACGAAAATCTTCTTCTAAGTGCGTAGTCTAACAAAGCTAAGCTTCTATCCGCCGTATTCATCATTCCAATGATGTATAAATTCGGTGGCACAGAAAATTTATCATTAGAATAAAGGAGATTGATTTGCACGCCTCGCTTATCAGCTTCGATAAGCATCATTAATTCCCCCAATATTTTACTCATATTCCCCCGATTAATTTCATCAATAATAAAGAAGTAATCTCGTTCTGGATCCCGTGCTGCTTTTCTAGCAAACTTCACAAACGGACCTTGTTTCAGTTCAAAGCCATCTCCTTCAGCTTTTGGACGGAAGCCTTCAATAAAGTCCTCATAACTATAGCTTTGGTGGAACTGAACCATATGGACACGCGTTTCATCTTTTTCTTCCATCATTACATACGCTAAACGTTTAGCAATAAATGTTTTACCTACTCCCGGTGCACCTTTCAAAATAAGATTTTTTTTATTTTCAAGTAGAGAAATTAGACGTACAAGCTCCTTCTTTTCGATAAAAACTTCGGAAAGAAACTCTTCCATTGTATAGGGTTCATTATCTTGTACAATAGGTTTAGATTCAATAAAACGAATGTAGTAGTCAATTGAACTTCCCGAAACACCTTTATATTTATTGTAGGATTCATCGGATAAAACGACATCCTTCAACTGCTTTAATTGTTCAATATCTGTTTCACCAAAAATTGTAGCATCATAATGGCGCTCTATATCCTTTAATGCATTTACTTTTTGTGTAACTGTGTTATCATTCAAGCTAACCCCTGTATCAGTAACTTGATTGGATAACCAATTTCGAAATTCATTTACTTCAGTAATTTTTGGATCGATAAAATCTTCATTCATTACTTGTTCAATTTCTTGAATAAGGTTTGGATAAGGATTTAGACTTGTTAATGTTTTTTGAGCAAAAGTCTGATGTAGTTCCCATTTTCCAACTTGAAGCCAATCTACTTTTCTTCTATGTTTATACTCTAATGCATCATCATCGTAGTAGTAATCTCCTGTAACAACACCGCGTGCGAGGATTTTCTTAATCCCTTCTTTCACATATACAATGTCGCCTGTTTGAATTTCACGGTAGAAATCCCACACAGCCTTTGTATCATTGACAGGGCGCACCCCATCCGCTCTTTGCTCAGCTATTTTTCGTTCAACAGCTTCTTTTGAATCATAGTTTTTTAAATCCCCTAAATAGTCCCAACCAATTGCAATCAAATTTTCTACATGGAACCGATCCCATAATCTTGAATATTCACCTGGTGAAATTACCCAATAATTAATGCTGTTATCAATTTCATCTTCTTGATTCGCAATTTTCTTCTCTTTTTTAGGATAAGTTAAAGTAGGATTTTCATCATAATATAAAAATATTAAATATGATCGCAATAAAACGCCCCAGTCAGGTATCCCACCTAAATTATTAGGCTTACTTCTTACTCCACGATTATATTCATCTTCTGCATATCTTTTTCTAAATTGAATTCTTGTCGTGCCAAACCTCTCTGGATATCGAGGTATACTTTTACCAGTTACTAATCTCTCAATATCCTCATCACTTTGTTCCGTGATTTGTTGGTAGATTTTTTTATATTCCGAATATGATCGATACTCAAAGAAATTTGCCTTATATCCGCTAGCTAATTCAAACTTTTCTAACAGATATCCAAGTTTTTCAAGATATGGTGTGTACCATATACCTGTTTTTTCACCTAAATTTTCCGTAACCCAAGCTTTATATTTTTCTTTTTGTTTATTCACAAATTCATTCATGGCGCACCTCCAAAAAGAACTTTTCACCTTAAATTATAACACTGTGCTACGTTAATAATGGACTTACCTCCCATTTTGGTCCTCTAGTATATTCTAGATGATAATATGCTCGGAACAAATCGTTTTAGAGGAAATCCTTATATTCATTAACTTATTATAAACCCTAATATTACCTTTCTTTATAGTCGATATTCAGAAAACGCAGGGGAATCTTTTAAGAAAAACTAATATGTAATTTGTATTCCTCAAGGACTCTTGAAAAATTATAATACAATTCGACCCTGCGATTTTGCGAAAGTTCTCCTAGGTATTCCTCAATTTGTCTCCAAAAAGTCCTATCTTGATATTCATAAACAGCGCAAAACACCATAAATACGGAAAGAGATTCCTTGAACAAATAACTAAAACTCTGATTCATCCCTTTACCATATAAAATCTTGATCGCTGCTGCCAAGTGATTAAAATCCTTCTCAGACAAAGGTAAATCACAAGCGATACCATTAACTTTCAGTAATTTCGGGGTAGCAGAAACAATTTCTTGAAATAAAAAAAGAGCCAACTATTCATAGAATAATTAACTCTTTCAATAAAGATATCCGAGAAACATTTGTAATACAAGATTTATCGAGTAGTGACTATGCACCGGAGTTATTCTGAACGATTTATTGTAGTACTTTTACTTGAATCTATTTTTCCTTTCCTCATACATCGCTCTGCTCACCGTTTTTTGCTAATATCCTCGTAGATCTCGAACATTTCATCAGCTTCTAAATCTGTATTAGCTATTGAAGTAATTTCCGTTATAGAGAATTTGGATTCGATTGCCCAAAGGATAATTTTCATTTGATCTGCATCAAAACTTGGATTGGCATAAAGCTTGATCTGCTCGATAGGATAGCCCTGTTCTATACCCCAACGGATTCTTTCCATTTGTTCCTCATCAAAATGAGGCCGTGCAAAGACATCGATTTCATCGGTTGTTAGCCCATGCTTTTTACCAAGCTTTATTTGTACTAATTGTGAATCTGAAAAATGCCCTTGATCCTTACACATTACGCTCACCTACCTACTATTTAACATGGCCAAAAACCATAATATAAAAATAAAAACTGCGATACCTATAATGATTATCAACGATGTTTCCTCCTTAATTTGCAATACCTATATACTTCTCCCATTCCTTATCAAAATCGATTTTCATATTGAAGATGCGATTAATGTTCTCTAAGTCTTCTTTAACAGAATCAGAATAGAGATTCATTAGCATAAAACGTTCTTCCATTGTAGCAATTTCATCTGCCACTTGATTCAAGATACTATCTATTTCAGTATTAGTTTCAGTTTCTAAAGTGGCAATGGCAGAATCATACTTATGGCTCGTTTCAACAAATATTTTTTCGATATTTGCCATCATAAAACCATATCTTACATTAAAAAGATCCGCCTTCTGTAGTATCAGCATCACCAAATTCGTTGTTAATACAATTGCAAGCATCTCAATAGCTTCCACTAAAAAGGATGGAATTGAAAATTGTTTCTCCAGATACTCCATTAAAATAATAACAACAGTATTTGCTATGGTAACTGACATCAAATTAAAAATACTATCCGCTTTTTGAGCTGGTGTTGCATTTTTGTCAAATAGAATTTTGACAGAATCCACGAGAGCTAGAACTAAATCCTTCACTAGATTCATAATGCGCTTTATTGTATCTTTGACAATAGTTAGTAAGATATCAAAAAATGTTTTTAGGAGCTTTTTAATAGAGTTTCCGGCAAAGTTGGCTAGAATATGTTTCAGTTTTGATGACACATACTTAATAATACGTTTTCCTGCTTTTTTTATCTCATGAAAAAAGCTTTCTAACGCTACAGAGCCATTGCCTAAAATCGTTTTGACTTCATAGACAAGTGGCGGTAGGGCATAGTAGATTAATTGACCGGTCATAATTTTCCCCATCGACATCGTGGTTTCGAGGACTGCATCACCACCAACTTTTTTATAGTTTGTGTATTTTAATGCTGTCATACTTTCAACATTTCCAATATGACGATAGTTTCTCTCAAGTTCCTTCTTTACTTGCTTTGGAACTTTTCCATCTTCGTTTATATAGCCTTTATCGAGAAGCACCTTTTTCGTGTCTGGTGAGGCGTTCTCCCACTTTTTAATTGTTTCTTCAACGTTGGCAGCAGTACCCTTGGACTGATTGGCACGTTCATTGATCCATTGCATATTATCCTCGGAATTATATATCTTTTTAATTTCTTCCACATAAGCCTGATCCAAATAATTGGAATTGTAGGAAGCATCTTTTACTGCCCGAACATGATCACCTTGAATTGTTTCTTTTCGTTCCGAATGACCGGTTAAATCATCGTTCATGAAATCACTATCAGCATTTATTTCACCGTACTTATAGTCAGAACGGGAAGAGTATTTCTTACCGGTTTTATCATAGTACGGTTCGTTTTTATTACGGGGTCCCTCGAATACCTTTTTAGTGGCATCTGCATTACGTTTATTGATGTTTTTTAACGTTGATGAAAATTCCAGATCATCGTTGTAATTCATGACTTCCTTTTGGTATTCGGTATTTCCTTGAAGAGGATCATATTCATCTTTATAATCAAACGATGTGATTCGTTTCGCTAATTGATCTACTGTGATGTATAAATCTCCCATATCAAAATACTTGCGGACAACTTGTCCAGAAATATCTCGTGCACATGAGGTGACTAGCTGTGTCCCGATATTCGTGGATAACAATTCTTTCATATTTGTATTCATTTGTGTCATAATATTTAGGTATATCTTCTTTTCTTTTTCAGCTAGACTATTTCTAAGTAGTACGACTTTTTTAAGCTCCATGTCTATACTCCTTCATCATGTTAATTGATAATTCTTTTTCTTGTTTAACTAGAACACTTTTTTGATCTTCAAGCTGCTTAAAATCGATATTCGTTGTTTCTTCATTTAGCAATTTTGTAAGAATCGGAGTGTTATAGATTTTTTTACATAAAATAAAAAATAAAAAGGAGTTCTTAACGAATCGATAATGTCGATCATAAATGGTCCCTTGTAGTAAACTAATATCCTTGTTCATTGGCGTATCCGATGGATTTTGATGAACTAGAATCATATTCTTAATGGATTCAGCCTCAAGCATTGCTTCAACCAATTCCATTTCAGGAAGGATCTTCTTTTCGATCGTTTGGTCAATCATTGCGATTGTAGAGTAGTATAAAACACCAATTTTTTTATCCGTATTTATCCGTTGTTGTTTAAAATCAATTCGCTTTTCACGGCTTTTGATTTCCATTTGAAATTCATTCAATTCTTCTTTCATTGAGGAGTTTTGACGTCTAGTCTCAGACCGTACACCAAAGATGGTTTTGAAGAACGTTTTAGTGAAGACATCATCCTTACTCCAATCAATATCTTTAATATAACTATCTGTGGATTCGAAAGCTTTTGTAGGGATGTCTACAATTTCTTTTTGTTTTTCATCTGCAAAGGTAATTGTACTTTCAATATTCCCGAATTTAACTAAAAAATCGAAAAGATTTTCAATTTTTACTTTTACCTTATCTGTTCTAAAGTTGTTCAGTTGTTGAATGCCTCGATTAAAGTCTTCAATCAATCTGTTTAATAAAGCGATCTTAGTATGAACCGTTTCCTTATGTTCCGAATGTACATCCTTAAATTCTTCTACTAACGCTCGCCTGTCCGCTTCTCCAGTAAAAGATTGTACCTTACTTGATGCCCAATCTAAAAAGCCCACCTTTACACCTCCTTATAGTAGATAAACTCTTGATGTCGACTATTATCTTTACATGCAATAATTACACCGTCTTTCACTAAAAACTCAAAGCGATTATCCTTTTTAATAATAAATTCCCCTGTATTGCCAGTAGCCACATACTGTCCATTTTTATTACTAAAATTCACCTTAACCGTTTCCATAGGAACTTGCTTAATCGTTTTATTTTTGATTGTAAAAATAATCATGAATAAAAGAATAAAAACTAAAATCAAAGCAACTAACAACATATAACAATTCCCCCTTTTTGCAGGAGAATGGTTCTCCTGCTGTTTTTCCGAGTAAAGTTTTTGCAGGAAATCCGTCCCACTGCTCATAAAGCACCTTATGACAGTTTTATAAGTCTTTTACTGTTTGTTTTTTTGCTTCATTTCCAGCATGGTTTTTTTCTTTACTTGTCATACCAGATAATAAGATAAGTCCATTGGAATAAATCAGTGAAAGGAATGCCAAATTCTGTATATGACGTAAATCTATTTTCCTAAACAATATTTTTCACAGGATCCCTCTTTTAGGCACACACGTAGCATCTGCTATTTCAAATATCTCTGGCGATATATGTAGATGCACCTCCAAGATCCAAAATAGTGTAAATATCCCCTTTTTTCTTACTTTCATATTTGTTAATTCCTCTTTTTCATTAGGACATTATGAAAAATCCCCCAAATATACATTGAATTCGAACTAGGAAATAATATCTACGTTTTATTTTAATACATATTAAAACAAAAACAAGAAAGTTTTCGCTTTCGCATTTGGCAGTTTTACTGCTCTCGTTCAAGCATGTGACAGTTATTTTCTACTAAGATGGGACTTAAATCATAGTTCCCTTAGGAGTTATTCTCTCAATCCAAAAGAGCTCCAATGAAAATTTTATACTTTACACATATTCTAATAGTTTTAAGAAATTTACACTAACCAAATTTGGTAAAACTGAATTGATTTTTCCAAATGAATTAATATGCCATGGGCAGTTAAATCTTGTAAGCGGTACTGTCAATTTTAGTAATTTCGGGATAGCAGCAACAATTATTTAAAACAAAAAGAGCTAACTATTCTTAGAATAATTAACTCTTTAATAAGTGATATTTATGAAACATTTTTGTGAAATAAATTTATCGGATAGTGACTAGGTAATTGTGTTGATCGTTATGACCATAATCATCTTCTTCCTACAATTCAGCAGTAGATTCCCTTGCCTGCTGTTCCATATATTCTTCACGAATCTGAGATAACGACTTGCCGCTATCTTTATGAATGGCAACACATATGTCTGTACACTAGACCAGCCATAGATATCCCTTAACCATGCTTGCATAGATTGTTCCTTAGCATCTACCATGATATTTCCATTAGGTAGAAGCATTCCTTCATCGCCTCGATCTTTAGCGATAATAATGTCACCGGCTTTGACCACTCCCCAATTAAGCATCGCATCTATCTTAGGTAGTGTCCGTCGAGTACCGCCTTTATTTCTTTTTACCGGTGAAGGTAAGGTTTTATCCATTAGATTTACATAGTAATCAGCATAATTTGCTACAGGCAAAAGTTTTTCAGCATGTAAATAAATAATGCCGTCAACCTTATATGGGGTAAGCTTAATGCAACTCATATCTACACGATTATTAATTAGCCAGGACACTGCGGATAATGTCTGTTCATCAAAGTCTGAAGCAATCAAAATAATCTTCTGCTTTTTATTAAAGCTATTTTCTGCCTCGTTGACTTTCAAAAATTCATTCAACTTTCGGATGCCGAGCTCATAGGAGGTCAGTTCGCCAAGTTCAAATTCACTGCGGTGTTTATCGATATCAAGGAGCATACACTTTTTTCACAAGATCGTCCGGGCTCTCTATAGTAGCATAGCTGGCAGCGTTATCGAATCGCTTGAAATTCAAAAGCCTCTTTCCTTCCCTCAATGTCCTTTCGATCACGTTTAATTTCGATCAATACGATATTCCCGTTATTATCAATGGCAGTTAAGTCACTTCGGCCATTCTTTTCATTCTTGACTTGTTGACCTACAATAAGCATCGATTCCTCATCATCACATAACATATCAATGCTGCACCGTATGATTTCTTCCATATCACTTTCTTGCATGCCAAGATCTGAAAAAGTGACTGGCTCTATTTTTTCGGCTTTCTTTCCCTTTAAAATATACATATTGAACCCCTCATATTGATTTAAATCATCACCCATCAGTTTGGTCATTCATTAAATATTTTAAAATAAAAAAGTTATTTAGTTATCTATTCAGGAAAGACCAGGAGTTTTTTGTCAGCTCAAAATGTCCTAATGTTACTGGTATAAGTGTCCTTAATCTGCTTCTGAATCTTGAACAATTTAAAATAAAAAGCACCCTAGGCATTAAAATGGGGGGTTGTTTTGATCGAGACACTATTAATTTTTCTGTTCTCCCTTTTCATCAAAACACTCTTATAGGGACATCAGATTCGTCAATTACCGGACAGGCAATAACGTCAACTTTCTGACAAATTAGTTTAGCAAACACAACTCTATCGTTCTTAGACAAAAGTAGGGCGGTGCTAGGCACCACCCTTCATCCTGAGATCCTAATCTACGAAGAAAATTCCCTTATTTTTTTATTAACGGGTTTAAACCAAATAGGTTTTTAAATGTATTTTGCAAAATATGAAGCGGGTAGGGAACGCTCAAATAGGAAGCATAAGTTAATGAAATATTTCGTAAGCGATGGATTTCTTCAATAATAGACCAATTGTTAGCCGTTGTTTTTATTTTGAGTGCCGTTCGATTAAGGTAAGCCTTATTGGCCAGTTGGCTGTTTAAATGCACAGGGATTTGATGTGTTATTGGTTTGGGTGGGACTGAAAAATAATAATCCTCGTCTTTTGTTAAGAATGGTCCGAACATCGCTTCTTCATGCTTTTCCCTGGCAATATAAGGATTTTTATATTTGCTCGGTGACAGTAACCCTATTTCAAAGCTAATCTGCTGATGATTATACTCATGATGTAGCTGTTCATACGTATCCTTCTGTAAATAATCCAAAAACACCACCGAACCTGGCTCAACATAATCCTTTATGAATGTAAAAAACTTGGCTTCCGTAGCAATAAATTGTTCCATTTGTGCGGTGATGCCAAGAGTCTTCATTGCCTCGCCATATTCATACCATCCTTCCTGCCTCGTAAACTTATAAAATATCTTGCCATTTTCGAACTTTGATAGAGCATACACATATTGCGGTTTTTTATCTTTAACTTTAAACTCAAATTTATCGGCAAAATAAACTGGGCAAACAGGACTTTTTGCAACATGAATCATTTGATTTGTAAATCCTTCTTTTTCGAAAATCTTATAAAACGTCATCCTCACCTTTTGCTTCATTTCATCTTGCACTTTCATAAATTTACTTTTCAATTTTTCTAGTTCATTTTTAGTTTTTTCTGATGAGTTTAGTACATACTCATCATTCAATCTACTCATTTTATTGATAATGTTCTTTAAGTAAGCGACATCAATATTATGAGAAACAAAACCTTTTTCCAATAGGGCAAATTTTACCGCGGCTTTCGGATCAATGGATTTATTTTTATAATTTGGCATATCGATGATAAAATAGCTATTTTCAGACACATCAAAAGTCAGCTCTTTAATTACATCGATTCGATCCAGTGTACTGGAAAGATAGCCTTGTAATCGATCAAGACTTTTTGAATAAGGGATTAACTTATCCGTAAAATGGACAATAAGTTGGAAGTCCCCTTTTCCTGGAAATTCCTGATCTTTATATAAATAGGTTAATGTCCCCTTTTCCTCTTTTACGAAGGAAACAATATACCGGTGAACCGTTGTCCGAAATTCTGCAAATTTCCCATTCATCATTTTGAGTTCACCGTTTTTATCCAAGGCAGGCTTGGTAATCTCCTCAATAGCCGCCTTAACTATCGGGATGGCAAGGTCTTGACTATCCGTTGCAACCACTACTTCCAGTTTTTGTTTCACATAGAAATCTGGACGGTCTTTTTTTATACTCCCACCTTGGATGAGGGCATTTTCAACATAAATAGGCGGTTTGATGGCTTCCACTCGTTTATATGGTAGCAGTGATGAAACATGATTAAAGATATGTTGGTGTTCGTTTAAACTAAGTCCCGATTTAGCATTATGAGTCCTCCCCATATCTTCCAATTGATAGGGTATAAACACCCCGTCGTTTAAAAAGCTGATTTTATCGTTATATTCTTGTTCTTCCCCATGGAACCTGGAAGGCTGTTCAAAAACGTCATGATAATCCGGCAACCTAATGCTGGTATTAAGGCGTAGGTAAGACCGGGTCATTTTCCCGAAAAAGATTACTGGCTTTTCGTTTTCCGCATCCCATTTTACCGGTACTCTTATCATTTTCCGACGGTGGCGATTGTTGATGATTACATAGGATGTACGTTGTTTCACACCCTCACCCGACGGATTCGGATGAAAGCTATACTTTCCTTGGTCGTCCACCAACTTTGCCATGATGAATCTTGTCTTTTCTAAGTAGAAATTAATACGCTTTTGATTGTACGTATTGTCTACAATCATTTTAATCCGATATGCTATCGTTATTTTTCTCTTTCCTTGTTTAATTATGATAGGATTCGATAATAAAGAAAAATTAGTGTCATTATGGTCTGGCAGCCATTCGGTTGGGAGCACAATGGAGGTTACACTTTGATGCCGAGTATAGTGTATTTCCGGAAGATTTTCCTTAAGCCAATCATAATGGGAATAAATGATTTCATTTCCGATAAAAGGAATGATCACCCGGTCAAAGTCCTGAGAATAATATAGATCCATTAGAGCTTTCTTTTCATAGTTCAAACAATTTGGCGGCAATTCAAACTTCTCTATAATCTCCGAAAATCCATTGAGCCAATCCTCAACAATGGTCAATATTCCCTCGATCACTTCATCCTTTTCCTCCTCGCTGAAATCGGCAGGGAGGAAGAGCCAGTAGCGATTGCCGTGAATAACATCCCAATCGAAATAAATCCCAAGGATTTCCGGATAAAAATAAAGAAGCACTGCTCGTAGATTAGATGGGTAAAAAGGAATATTTTGATCATCAGCATAAGTAACGAACAAATTGGATAGTTTCGACGGCATCTTACATGCGATTACCTGTTTTTGCCTGAAATCTTCGGGAATCAATTGTAATGCATGAATGGCCGCAATTTCGTCTTTATTTTCCTTTAAAGTCATTGGCAGCTGTTCAATGACTTCACTAATAAGCGATTTACTATGAGACATGAACGGATTCTCCTCCATTTTCGTTTATTTTTTCTGGGCTAAAAGCAGGTCTTGAAGCGCCAAATATAAGTCATGGTAAAGCTCCTTTGTTTCTTTCGACTGACTGTTTTCCAACATGAAAAGCCAGTCATGCAGTAAAGATTTGGTCATGGCTCCTTTATCTGAGGTCGGCATCCAACTGGCATCAGCCAGTAAGATTCTGGCATCCGTTTCCCCTCTTTGGGCGCGGCCGATGGTTTGCCTTACGTCCTTCATTACATACCAAGAAATTGGATAGCGGTATTCATCCTCCAGCCTTGAAAATGTTTTATCAACAGAAAGTAATTTTTTCATTAATAGTAAGGAATGTCGCTTTAAAGCCAAAGCCCCCTTCCCTAATACCTGCTGATTCTTAACAAGATTTCTAATATAGGGATAAGAGGAACCGCTCATCACTTTGATCATATCATCAAGCTGACCAGGAGGCGGTAACGGGCGGACCAGGAAAATAACCGTTCCAAAGAAAGATTTGCTACTTCCCTTTTGTAAAATGTTTAAACCTGTACTAATTGGTTTCATTGGTGCGAGAAGAATTCTCGAGCCAAATCCGGCAAATTGCTCAATCAAATTTAACGGAATTTGATTTTCTTTCAATCTGCTGTTATTCCGTGCCAACGAATAAATGGCATGGTTGGGCATATGGCGATTTAATTCCATATGAACGACATTGGCTTGTTCATATGAATTGGTAATAAGCAATACTCCCCGGCCGATATCGCTTCCCCTTCGCTGATTCCAAAAGACTAATTCCTTCATAATTATGGATGGCAAATCGCCCATGGCCATTTTCTTCAACGCCTGCTTTTTTTCTTCGTCACGCAGTCCGGAAACAGAAATTGGTGTATTATTTTCATCATTACAGATAGCAAATTCGATGGTAAATTTACTTTTTTGATTTTCCGATACGGTACTGCTTATGATATAATCCACTTCTTTCTCGATATGAAAATGCGGGGAATACGGTGCAACACTAGTTCCTGACAACAAAACAACTGCAGGTCCTTCAATCCCATCAATATCTCGGTAAACGCGGGAAAATTGTAACAATAATTCTCTTCCAACTCCCCTATATTCATATAGGGAGAACGTCCCTATCTCTTCACTTTCTCCCACTTTATATTGATACTGGAAGCTCCGTTCAGTGAGCGGTTCTGGCATAAAAGGTATATACTTTTTAATAAAGTCAAATCTTTTTTCAATTTCATGTTCATCATGTAGCGGAAGCGATCCAATAAGGTTTATAAGCATCATATAAAGATGATCAAACTGAATTAAAAAGACAGTAAACATAAAAAGGGCTGTGTGATTCATTGAAAGATCCTTTTTTAATGGCATCTTTAAGATATTGCTCATTTTATCAATCAACTCAGCTACAAGCTGATGCATATGTTTTGACCTTAAATCAATTGCAGTGAATTTTTGAAGTTTAATACTACTGAATCTTCTGAAAAACGATTCGATAGGCTCCCTCAAATCAGCTTCTTCTTCCGCGATTTCCAAAATGGCTTCTTGAAATCGTTCACTATCCTCACCATTCACAACCAATTTTTCCGCCATTTCGCTGACCATTTCAAAAATTGTAAACGACCTGTTTTTTAATGAATGGCGAAGGAAGCTGCTATCCAATAAGAGCCCGATTATATTTTTCACCATTATGGTAGCATTTCTGGTATGTTCAATAAAAAGGTTGACATCAGTATTGTTTGCATGTCGGTGGCTTAGTTCTAATTCGTTTTTTATTGTTAAAATTTCTTTTTCGAAGGTTGAGTCAAGCTGTCCAAAAATATCGTTATGTGTAACAGGGAGGATGTCCATTCTTTCTTGGGAACTGTCTCCTTCATCCACGAATAGTAAATCTAAATATCGATTTGCAATTTCAGCATAAGACATGTTCATATCATTAAAAATGGGTAGGGGCCTTGATTTAAACAAGGAATCAATCGTGCCGATCCATACGTCTGCTTGTAGTAATGCCCGATCCCTTGTTCCCGCTCCGCAAATTGGATAAAAAGGACAACTCCGTTTTTGCTTTTTGCCGTCAATAGTTATGATTAAATTTGTACAAGGAAAATGGCCTTCCTCCCTAATCCCAGCTAGCGTATTGAGAATACAGTCATTTGAAAAATATGTATATTCCTGCTGTTTAACTAATTCAGATAAAGGCTGCCGGAGGAAATCCCCGCTCACTTTACTATGTAGACTCGTTATTTCTGTTCCCAAGTGTTCAAGGATACTAGTTTTCCCAATAATGGGAGCTGCAAAGATTCCATGCGATTGGAGCCTGTTTACTTGCTGAAACACATCTTGGACTTTAGTTAAAACTACGCCACTTTTTGCCCCATATGTTCGGACCCTGGCTAATTCTAACTCAATAAAGGTATTTTTCCCTGAACCTGTTTTCCCAATGATATGGAGTAACGGCTTGTATTGAAACAAAGACGGTTCTGTCCCATTTATTGCATTAATCTGAAAGCTTTTTCGTGAAACAAGGTAATCTCTTCCGGTTTTCCCATATTTGCTCCGCTGTAGATGAAGGAAATTAGCTGCTTCCATATAGGGATCGGATTTCATATCAACACTTAATTCGGACAACTCTACTTTGCGCCGGTTTTCACTTCTAGAAAACTGCATTTGCTCCAAGCAGTTGTCTAAAACCGCTGAGACTGTTTGTTGGCCATCGGGATTATTCATGGCAAGCATGTTTTGAACTACAGGCGATCTTTCTTTTATGGAGTCCCAAAGATGGGCGGGGATGGCATTAATCACCATCTCTTTATTTCTTATTTTAAGGGTAATAGGACCGTCTTCTGCCTGAAAAACGGGCGGAAGTTCTTGCCTTTGATGTTGATGAAATATAGGCTCAAAAAATAAGTCAAAAAATAAAAAACGATAGCGGGCACAGTTGGTTATTTCGATTTTCATAGTATTTACTCTGTTATCAAACACTACAGTGAAATTACGCCTTTCTTCAGACACCAACATATACAGTTCAAGGGCTTCTCGAAGTTGGAAGAGTGTATACTTGCCTTTAAAATGCAAACTTATAATATCGATTATATATCTTTTGCTATCCTCAAATGGGATTAGGTCTAATTGTTTGTATAGAATCGACCAGAGATCTTCGATTAAGAACGATGATTGTTTAAAGCAAATATAAAAACCATACATGAGCGACTCCATTTCGTAAACCGGCTGATAGGTTTGCCAAAGATCATTTTTGGATGATAGCTCTTCAAGCAAAGTGACATATTCTTCTTCCTCCTCACTTGACTGCAAACTAGAAGTGTCCAATTTTGAATTATAATTGGCTTCAATCTCCTTTTTTAAACTATTTTTTACTTTAATAAAACTGGGCCGCACATTACAGCCCCCCTTCTAATCTTTCTATATGGTGTATAAAGCTTTTTGTAGAATAAACACGATAGTGGATGATTCCATTTTCTTTAAGTTTCAGGTTCACTATTTTCACATAATTATTTTGGTTCCGCTTATTTGTTACGACGATATAGGGACTCTTTATCTTTCCGGCATTTGCTAGCAGGTAACGGATGAGATTGTTGGGAGATTTATAGTCTTTGACATCAATAAAATATTGGTTCTTTTTCGTATAAACTGCGATATCCCCCTGCTGTTCGATTTTTGGATAACGCACCAGTCTTTCAACCACTGACTGCTCCAGGAGTTGATGATACACATCCCTTTCTGCCAGAGTAGGAATCGTGGTGGATCTCTGTATTTGCGCTTTTAACCGAATATCCCATTCTTTTGGTAATGCCCTAATGGTAAAAGTGTTAAAAGACGATTTACAATCAGTTCGGACACAACGAATGGTGTCATTCATTGTTCGTTCCGCTGTCCAGCCGCAATGCTGACATACATAAAACTCTTTATCAGCCGGGATGTGTTCGTAGCATTCAACCATATACTTGGTTAATAGCGGGTCAATCTCTTTAAATTTTTTGATTTCAAGATTTCTTTTCCTTTCCGAATGACCCGGATGATCGGATAGATAGTCACGTATTTCCTCATATACCTTTTGCCAAAAGGGATAATTATCTTCTTGCTCCGCCTTGTTTATACAATAGTTTAATATTTTTACAATCGGCTCAGAGACAATTTCATGATATGAATTTTCCTCTAGCAGCTCTAAAATGTCCTCATTTAATCCTGTCCTAGTTGTAATAATTGCCAAGTTGGTAGGAATACCCTCTGCCTCCAAGGCGTCTAGCTCCTGATTATCGAAGTAACCCCAAGTCTCAATTGGTGTTGTAAACAACGCCAGAAATTCAATGATGTTCAATGGAAAAGTCTTCATAGTCGATTTCGAAAACATATCAGATTGAACCGTTTTGTAGAAATCATAGAACCGAGCATCATGCACAGCAGGAACAATCCTACGAATATCCTTATTTATAATCTGCAAATGCTCAAAGATATAAAATATCTTTTCCTTTGGTGTCATATCAAGTAAGACCATGTTATTCACCCGCCTTATCAATTAGATAGTTCCGAATGCGGAACCTTTTGATGAAAATCATAATTGGAAATCTATGTGTTGTCAACAACTTTTTTCCAATAATAAAAGTTTTCAAACGATATAGTCCGAAAGGTCTATGCGCATTTTGGCGATTACCTCCTGAAAAAAAATGTACTTGATTTCGAATTTAAGTTTTACAAAAAAAGGAAAAACATAATCAAATAAATGATTATGTTTTTCAAATTTAGAATATAAAATTTTCACATTAATATATTTGAAGTCTACAGTCAATGATTAATAATTTAATAAATGAATAAAGAATAGTCGATTGGTTGTTTTCCTTTCTTATTCATAATTAAAATAAGGAATTTGTTAGGAACTTTTCTTTTGAATGATAAGTTCCAAATCTAAGTAGTCTAAAATTTTAATTAATGTTTGGATATTATAATTTTCCCCATGAAGTACTCTTGAAACTTGAGCTGGTCCCATTCCATTAATATGTTTCGCTGTTTTCTTTATTGAGAGTCCATTCTCTTGAATTCTTTCCTGAATTATTTTGGAAATATTTAATTTAACTTCATCTATTTTTTCATATTCATCCGAAACCATTAAAAAATCTTTCAAACTCTTCTCATTCACTTTCATCTCTCCTTTCATTCTTAATTCTATAACTTCATAAACTTAGCTCTACTCAAATAGGGTTGGGTTTACAAGAGGAATGTGATATATTCCTCCTGTATCTCCCTTTACCTTTGTTCCTAAATTTCTAGTTTTTCAATTTGAAATGTCTCTGAATTCGTTTGGAATGTTATTAACAAGTTTCCGGACTTGCTGTTTATTTGATATGTTGTTTTTCCACTTCCTATTGAACATATCATTTCTCCTCCTAATAACGAATTATTTTGGATTCCAAAGATACTTAACCTTTTAAAGAAAGTATACAACCTTTCTTTTTGAGATTTTGATAGATTAAGAGACATCATTTGAAAAATAACTTCTTCTAGAAAAGTGAGGTTAGGAAGATCTTTGAACATCCTAATCATTTAATCACCTCATTATTTTGTTCTGAGCAGACTAAGTTTCACCTCGATTCTTTTATTTGATGATTATCATATCATAAATTTAGTAAATAATTAACAAGCTATCTTCCCATTCTTTAACTAAGTAGTTATAGACGTTATAATTTTCAAATAAGGCCTGCTTAAAATCACTTAAATTTTTCTAGTACAGATTTTTAAAAGGCCGATTTTTTTTAGTTTTTCGTTTACATATCTTCTGTCCCCATTCTTCAATTCGGTCCGCTGTTTGAAAAATAGAATTAAAACTTAATTCTGGTAATACTTTGTTTTTTTCATTTTTGTAATTCACCAAGTACTTTTCAGATGTTGAAATAAGTCCTAATCTATTACAGATTATGTAGGTCACGGTTTCAGCTTCTATTTCCTCTGTTATGATATTGCAGTCTGAACGATCAACCCACCAATTTATTGGGTCCATACCAAGATGACCACAGAATATATGAGCGAGTTCATGGATAAGGGTTGAGAATTGATCATTTTGTGGTAAATTAATATTAATTACTATTTTGTAGTTATAGACCAAAGGTGGTTCCTTTATATCATAATCTTCCTTATTATTTTTATTAACCCTCTGTGCATACCCCGCTTTATTTAATGCCAAGGATTCCATTATCACTTTAATTCCATTTAGGTCACAGTTACTAATCACATTTTCAAGAAAGAATTTTGGAAATTCCCCTTCTGTTTTAAATGGTCTAAGTATTTCTTCTGGAATATTCCTTCCAACTGTATCCATAACATCGTATAAAAACATAACTGGACCAAATGGTTGCAAAATTACCAGGGGTCTAGCATCCTCTTTGGGATATCTTTCAAAATTTCGTTCCCAATCACGGATAGAGGCTACGTAGGTTAAATTGGGATTTTGAATATGCATTAGCATACAGTTATATGGAGAGTATTTCTTAAATTTACTTATAAAACGAATTAATTCCATATACTCTTGACTATTTCTATATATTTCTGTCTTATAAAACAACTCATCAATAGCAGTCAGTTCGGAATCTTTTATTACTAATTCTTTAGATTCTCCTTGTTTTAAGCTACTTCTAAATATCACTATATTAGAAGTTGCTAAATTGGCAACTAAATAAGATAGATATAAAGGTGAATTAACGCCTTCATAGATTATTACTGTATCAGAATTTTTTATCATTTCTTTTTGTAAAGTACCATGTATAACAGTTGTAGCTAGTACTCTAGAATTTGATATCAAATTTTCTCTAATTGAAATCAATTCATTATTTAACGTTTTAAGATTTTCACGAGTTAATTTTGCTTGGAGTTCAACATTATATTTTCTTTTATTGCATTCATTTACAGATTGGTAACTTTCTTTATATAACTTCATTTTTGTATATTGAATATAAAGGTCATGTAATTGTTTCTGGGTAATTTCAAGTTCTTTCTCTTTACTATCTATATTGTTCTTGATTTCTCTTATTTTGCTTTGAAGAACATCTCTTTGACTTATCAATTTATCTCGTCTATTCCCTATTAGTAATAATCGGCATGGAGATTTACCAAGCTTTTCAGTTAGCTTTCTTTGTTCTTCCAGTAGACTATCTTTTTCGAATTTTAGATTATCCTTTACTCTTTTCACTTCATCGACATACGATTCATAAACTTTTATTATAGTAGTAAGTTCTTCATTTTTTTCAAAAGCTTTAATAACTTCTTCTAAATGAGATATTTCAGTTATATACTTACATAAATCATATTCATTATTATATATTTGATTTTTTATTTTTTTGTAACAATTTTCTTCTAAGCACTTTATGTCGATTATATTTTCATAATCAATTAATTCCTCTTTTATACTTGGACCTAATCTTAATATTTGTCCTTTAGTAAATTTGTTCCAAGGTTTCAATAAATCTAATATGACACTATCTACTAATATATTGTAATTAGAAGCAAACAGGACAGTCTTCCCTTTACTAAAAAACCGTTTAACTAAATAAGATATTATAGAAGAGTCTTCAACAAAAGTTGAGCTTTCAATTACAGTATATTTATTAGATGCAACATGTGAAAAAAAATCTTTTTGATTATTAACTAAATTATTTGTTATGCTATCCCTTATTTGATTTTTTTTATTTGATACGTCATCTTTTCCTAATGACCGATTAATTAATGTTTGCACACTATTATTTTCGGCAAACTTTAGTTCGCTTAAAACTTTTTCAAGAAATATATTATATTCAATGATAAGATTAGCACTATGAATAAAATATCCAAAATCTTTATCCAAAGATATCTTTAATTTCTTTTTGCTTATACTAAGTATTTCTCCCTGAGACTCTTTGTCGGCAAATAGACGTATTGGTGTACCGTCTAAGAGTTCCAAATCCTCCTCTAATTCAAATTCATACATATAATAATCTAGTGCATTGTAGTTAATTTTATAACCATTTGAAAGGAGAACTTCCATTGTTCTTTTCTTGTTTATCAAATTCATATCTTTTTCAATAGAATAGATTAGATCATTGATATCCACGGGCAGATGATCTCCTTAATTAATATTTACAATACATGCAATGATTTTTCGAAAGTTAAACTACTTGTGAATAAATACTTAGCATACTTTCATTTTTCCATAAAAATAACGGATAAATACACTGGAATTTATATCAAGTATTATATTATTATATTTTCAAATTTGAAGGTCTTTTTACCATTCAAACCTTTCCATTTTCTCAAAATCAAACCAACTCCATCCATGCTGTGGAAATTTCCAGTTTCCATCCTTAACTAGATTTCCTACACACCATAATTCATCACAATTCAATATTTGCTTCATCTCTTGTATACGTTCACGATAGTTTTGATTAAACCCCTTCCGTTTTGGATAGCCGCCCCATGCAACAATAACCCGATCTCCATTTTTGAGGTTTTCAATTATGGTTTGAATTTTTTTATTGTTTTTACTTAAATTATCACCACCATATATGTTCTCATCATGAATACTATTAAACACTGAGCCATAAACAGCGAATAAATTTAAGATGATTACCTTTGAGAAATTTTCCTCATGTTTATATACATAGTCAGTTACCTTGTATATAGTCTCGTCTGAAAGTCTCCGATTATTGTTGCAATCATATTTTCCAGCTTTACTAGGATTTTTCATTATCACAACTGCAGTTTTTTCTTTCTTCTGATTACGTTTTTTAAATGGCATTGTTATAGAATAACGATAATAACTAGTATCTATCTCATTTAAGGGTGGATCAGTAATAATATTTTCCTCATCTATAAAGTTCGAAAAATATATAGGCTTCTTTTCTTTTTCCTTAGTCATAATCTACTTTCCCTCCTATCCGAGAATAACATCAGTATTATACAAGATTTATCCCAAGTAATGTTAATTGAACTACTTATAATTTATTAGCTAGATTCTTTAAATTATAAACATAAGTTGGATCCTTAGTTACTTTTATGACAGCAGTTATTAGGTCAAGTTTCTTTGTTTTCTCAAGATTTCCGTTAATTACCTCTAACAAAATTAAGTACTTTTCCAAAGGATAAACATTTCTCAATTGATTCATAGATATATTATCAAAAAAATTGGCAATATCAGTGACTACAACATAGTTATATATATTAGTAAAGTCCCATATTCTACTTTGAAAATCAGGCCAAAGTTGTCTCCAATCATATGGAAATGAATCATCAATATCCTCAATTGATTTTCTCCCATGACTTCTACTAAAGTATGACTGTTTTGATGGTTGTTTACTTAATATTATGGGGGAAATACCATCAACTATGGTTTGTAGGACTATTGCATCTTGAGGAGATGGTATTTGTAAATGCCTAGATATACCATTCCCTTTTTCAACTCTAATAATATATGATTGCTTGGGGTAATAAACTCCACTAGTCACTTGATTTAAAATAACATTAAATAGTGAGTCTTTGTTTTTATGAAAATCATAATAATCATGTAAGTCAGTAACTTCTTGCTTCCTTAAACCATCTCTTACTGTATTTTTCCACGCAGCCTTCATATTCGAATGTGTAAAAACGGAAGTTAAATCAACTTCTCTCTCTTTCAATCGAACTGTGCTATTTGTTAGTATCATAATTTATCACCTGTACAAAATCGAGATATACTATCATTCGACAAAACCCATGATTTTCCTGCAAAAAGCCAGAAATCATTTGATTTCTGCTAGCAAAGTTATTTAGTTCATACAACCCCCAAAGCCTTAAAAACAGCATCTTCCGGACTTTGGTAAAAACTAATTTGAAACTTAGCAAATAATTCTGGTGGAACAGTCCCTATATTAACAGCAGAAACCATTGGTAATAGAACTTTTTTTTCCCCTGAATCAAAGCAAACCTGTAAAACATTTGCAAGTTCTTCTACCTTGTTAATAGTACCACTTATACTTATTGCTCCAAGAACAGCAAATTGACTTTGCACGGGCTTTTGCATGGCTCCAGAACACAATGCAATAAAGGCTGCAAGAGACAGTTCACTAGTTAACCCAATCCCATGAATATCCTGAATATGCATCAAATAATTCTTCAAGGTTTTACTTATCGAACCACTTATATTTTTACTGTTGGCTTTAAAATATCGAAAAGCAGTATCAATACTTTCTTTAGCTTCACGGTCCGTCCCAAGGCCAGTTCTTTCAAACTTACCACTGCCACTAACAACTTCGGTTTCAATTTTTAAAAGTACCAATCATGCCTGATTTACCACGTGCAACAGTGTATATATGTCCCGGCTTGCCTAAACCTTCAGGGATAATTTTGCCGCCACCTTGTTCTGGAACATTCTACCTTTTTCACCCGTTTTCCTCAAAAACAAAAAACACCCACAAACATTGATATATCAACGTTTGTCAGTGTTCTATAGTTTCTAAGATACCGGTGGTCGGGATATAGAATCCTATCTAAAGTTTTTTTAATGGCTTGTGTAAAATAAAATGGATGTAAAAAATTTATAAGTAATACCCCATTTATTACTTTTACACAATTATGTAAGGTATCTTTACCTAAAAATGATTAGTACTAATATTTAATTATAATCATTATGTAATTATGTAATCATTGAATTATAAATTCATGGTATTACTTTGAAAGATCCTTTTCTAAAAGTAAACGCTTAAAATTTTTAAACACTATTTCTTCAAAGTCAGGTATTATTTTTTCTATCATTAAATAAATATTCTTTATATCTTTTGGGTGAATTGTTTGCTTATTTATCCTAACAAATGGTCCATCCGTTTCAAACAACAGCAAGTTCCGAGGAATTCGCTCAATAACTTTTTTTCCACTATTGGTTAGTACCATTTTAGGGTTAATTGAAAAGTAATATCCATTATCTACAAGTTTATCCAAAGTAGTTAACTTCCCCGTGTACCAATGTAAAATAGCGTGTTTCACTTTATTATTTAGTAGTACCTTTAAAACATCGTCCTCAGATTGGTTTGAATGTATTGAGTACACTCTTCCTTTTGAGAAATGAGATGAGGTAACATAATCAAAAATCTCATATTGTTTTCTTCGTATTTCCTTAAATTCATTCTTATAGTCTAATCCTACTTCACCAATATACTTTGTGTTATCTATATATTTATCAAACAAGTGATATTTAAACTCAAATTCGCTTGCAACCTGTGGGTGATAACCCAGACACAGCCTTACATATTTATAGTTGTTAAATACCTTTTGATGTTTTTCATATAATTCCGGTAAATTTGTAACAAATAAAGTATAAATACGGTTCTTTTCATAACTCTCAGCTATTTGATCTGGATATGAATAAAAATCAATGTGGACATGAGTATCAATTAGGGTCATACTTGTTTAAAAACCTTTCAAATTCATTTGAAAACTTCTCTAACATTTGTTTATTTCTTATTAAGTAATCCTCAATTCCTTGATAATACTCCTTTTTTACATCCATTTCAAGGTGAATTCGCTTCTCTCTAATTAGATAAAAATAGTCCATGAAGTACTGAATGTTGGATTCATAATCTTTTCGATAAACAATTTCTGTAATATCAGAATACTTTATATTATAATCATAATAGTACTTATCATCATATTCTTCATTATCATAAGCTGCAATGGAAATTTTTCTAAGTAAGCAAGGAATGCATATACCACATTGTCCTTTATGAATTCTTTCTGGATGAGTTCTACTCTGACCACACGTAAAAGTATATTTTATTTGTGATTTAAAATTCTTATCCATGTTATCGATAATTTGCCCTTTTGTTTCAAACATAAAAGGGTGATTTATTTTTATATCAAAATTCTGATTAAATAGAATATTATTATACATATATATTGTCTTGGGGTGAGTTGTCTTTGTTGTGAATCTACCGGAGATTTCTGGGTTTAATGATAGTATTCCATTTTCGTACAAATACACTTCATTTGAGTTGTTAAAAAAGGCATTGGCGACTGCAAGTGCCATATACAGTAGTGATCTAGTTGCTTGGGTGTAGGTATTTTTTCTTAGATTTGGTTTGTCTATAAGTAGGATTTTAGACTCCGCACTATTTATTTTTCTATAAAATTCAGCAATTTTTCTTTGTCGGGTAGCTTCCTCATTTTTGTTAATGAACCCAATGTAATCGCTCTTTACTCCATTTTTGTAGTTAAAAAACGCTCCAGATAATGAGTCTAATCCTCCCGAAAATAATGTAGTGTTTAAATCAGAGTTAATAGAAAGTGTTATATTTTCGAAGGGTTCAAGTTTATTTTCATAAAAACTTAGATTATATTCATCACCTGAAACCCAATTAGCAAGTTGTTCAATATCCCTTTTAGCATTCTCCCATATATTAGGACGAAAAAGTGGAATATCTAAATTTATCGTTCTTGGTCGATCTCCAACTTTTGATTCGTATATGTCTGCACAATAGATACTACCCATTATAGTAACAAAATCTAATGGTATAAGGTTTGATTCTTCATCGTTGTATGAAAAATCTTTCAATAGATCTTTGTGTAGGTTAGCAAGGAATTTATACTCTAGCGCCATTAAAATACCCCGAATTCAGCATTATCTGTAGCTTTAGTAATAACTTCTAATAAATTGCTGAATGAGACCTTCCTATCAACAAAATCATTTACTTTTGAACACACTTCGTTATTCATTATTTTATCTGTTAACGAGGTAACCATTTTCTTTATCTGTATATATGATAAATCTTCATAACTATCTTTTAGGGTCTCGTATAGTTCACTTAAAAGAAGTTGGTAGACGACCTGATAAAATAATAGTTGTGAAAACACATATACATCAAAGGATTCTTCTTCTAGTAATTGAGTCATAACAATTTTAAGTGCTTTCTCTAAAACTTTAGAATTAATTTTGCTCCCGTCTTCTATTTCTTTAAGTATCATTTCTAAAAATTCTTGCTGCGTGAGCTCATCTTCAATTATTTCTTTTTTTGTTTTGCCCTTATATCCACTGTTACCTAATGAAATAAACCTTTTAGTTACTACCTCAATAGTGGTGTTAACTACCTCTTCATTATCCAAAGACTTTGTTAACGATTCTTGAGATAAAACTACTTTTGAGATATCAGGAGCGAAAACATTCAGTTGATCTAAAGGTTTTTCTTTAAGCATTTTTTTAATTTCGTTATTCATGTTTTTCTTCGATGTTCCCATTACATAATCCCCCCTTGGTAATTTGATTTTTTTATGAAAAATAATTGAAATAGAATCTATTACTATTATAAACTATTTTTCTCAATATACAAAAGTTTCCAAAACAAATATACAACCCTCGTATTTTGGCGGATGTTAATAACAAGGGTGGATAAATATGTCTGAATCAATAAGAGGAGTTATCGCTAGTGCCTACGACAGATTGGAAGAGGCTCATTGGAATATTCATCAAATTAAAGGGTGATAAAAGAAGTTCCTCAGATACTTCAAATGGAATTAAAAAATAGAACTTGCTTTACGCAATGGTACAGGGAAAGACGTCAAATTACAAATGCAGATCCCTTGATTGCAGACTTATTTAAGAAGCGTGATATTGTAGTACATAAATCAATGTTAAAACCATAGAGGAGTGCTTATCTTGGTATAACTGAAGGAAGAAGGTTAAAAATGGGAATGCGTATGCCGCTTGATCCATTTCAAGTAGCGATTTTCTTATGGTGAGATATCTGTTAATAAATGCCAAATCTAGTAAAGATATGGATGTTTTTTGGATATTGGGTAACGATGAAGAACAATTACCATGTATCGTGCGTCATTGGGGATTAGAACCTTTTGAAGATGAAATCTTGGAGTTAGCTGTACAAGCATGGGAACAAATTACTGTCTTAATAAAAGATACTATAGAGTGGTTGGGTGACGATCCAACTCAATTGAGACTAAGTATTGATTGCATACATAGTAGTTCTTCAGTTGCTCTTTTAACTTATAGGCGGGAATGGATAAAAATCTTAAATAAAGCAATTGATGGGGGAAAAGAATTTAATGAACTAATGCATATACTTAGAGGACTAAGATATCGACATTAATATCAGGATCAATTGTTTCTTATAATTCGATGTATAAACTGTATAAACAAAAGAACTTATACCTTCCCCATTTAGGTTTAATTTCGTGTAAAAAGTAAGAGAGATATTATTAAAAATGGGGAAATTACACTATTATTTTAATACAAAAACGAAATCAGCCAGCAATTTTTTGTGCTGGCTTGCTACAATTCTTAAGATAAACGATTTAATATTTACATAACCCTTCCTTGAATTAGAAAAGTAGCCTAGTTCGGCAGATGATCCTTAATTCTTGTAATCCATTGGTTGAACAAATAATTTCCTTTTAAGAGCAGATTATCAGCAACAGCTATTAACCTGACAGATTCATGTAGCATTTTTGAATTGGATTTTACAAAAATAAAAAAAGCAAAGAATTTACATTCTTTGCTCAGCCTAAATATTATTTACTCGGTCCCTCAAGTTCTTTTCTCAATTCATCTGGAATCAACTCTTGCAAAAAATGAAATGCCGTTTTTCTTTGCAAATGTTTAGTTAAGTAACCAAATAACTTTCTCTCTAATTAAATTCCAATGATTTGTTCCATTTTCACTTCTTCTACGATATAATGTTGTTGATTTACCACATAAACATATACTGATCCATTTAATTCTTGGTAATCATTTAATTCCAATTGCTGTGAAAGCAACTCTAAATACGGTGTTAATAAAATAAATCGTGTATTCCCCTCTGCTTCTTCACTCGTGAAATCGACTAAGCCAAATGCATTCTTAGCACGGATATTTAATCGTCCATTTTGATATTCATACTCTTTTACAGCTTCTATGAAATCTTTTGGGATAATACGTGCTGCACTTACAATTGGTTGTACATGCAGTTGTGTAATCGGCTTAATGGACCGTAACTGAATACTTCTTTCCCTTTCAATATCTTCAAGCCTATCTTTACTACGTTCCTCTAAGTCTTCAATTTGAGTATAGGTTTGGTTAATTAATGCGCTATTTTTATTATTTAAGTTATCACTTAAATAATTTGTTAATCTTTCTTGTAGCGTTTGCATTTGTTCATCAAATGAACGACGTAAATAAGTACTCTTTCTGTTTAAATAATCATCACGTTTCATTTGAACAGATTGAAGTATTTTTTTTGCTTGAAGAATAGATTCTTTTTTAAATGATTTATCTTCTGTACCTACTGTATTGATTAATTCAAATTGCTTTTGGAATAGGAAATACGGATCTACTTGAATGAACTCCCCAGTTTCTCTTTTAGCTAATAACATTAATTCTTGTTCTAACTCTCGGCCTGTACCATCAACTACACTAATACGGCTAATTTCTAATGTTAAAGGTTCACTAACATACGTTTTTACTGTACAAATTGGTAAAGCCACTTGTTGTAACTCTTGACTCGCTAATTCCATCGCTAATTTTTTTAATGGATGGTCATTCGGTAATATAGATAACTGTTCTGTTTGTTTATCTGGTCTTAATGTAAACCGTAATGATTCATCAGTTCTTAAAGAATATTTTCGCTTCTTAATTAGTTCACGAATATTTTTAGGGAAACGATCAATTCGAACTGTATTGCCATCATTTGAGATATTTACTTTAATACGTGTTTCTTCAAACTGTTTTACTACAAACTCACCATAGACTCGCGATGGCATACTGCTAATTGAAATTTCTTGATATGCACGTCTTGCACCCGGTAAATCAAAACTGGAATCATCTAAGCGTTCTTGTTTAGCTAATTCTAATAATCGTTCATGTTCTTCAGATAATGTTTTTTCCATTTGTGCAATCAGCTCATCTAAATTTTCACGGCCGCTAATTGCTTCCTCCATTAAGTGAGATAAATCGATATTATTTTCTTCTAGCACCTCACCAATAATATCATAGACTTGATCTTGTCCTAAATCTGTGCGCATTTGTTCCATCTTATCAAGTAGACGTATCAGTACATCTCCTTCACGTGTATTCTTCGCAACAAGATTAAAAACGAATACTTCATTCTTTTGTCCAATACGATGAATACGTCCCATACGCTGTTCTAAACGATTTGGATTCCACGGAATATCGTAGTTAATCATTTGATTACAGAATTGAAGGTTAATAGATTCTCCCCCGGCATCTGTAGCAAGCATAATTTGGACATCATTTCGGAATCGCTCCACTTGTTCACGACGTTGATCCATCGAAAAATTCCCAACAATTTTTGTGACTTCAGGTACATGTTGTAGGAGCTTTCTTTCAAGATAATATAAAGTATCTTTTGATTCCGTAAAAATAAGAATTTTTTCTCCTTTGGAAAGCAATCCATCCTGACCGAATAACGTGTTTTCAAGCTCTATATATTTACGCTCAATATCCTGATTTACGAGCATCCCTGCTTTACGAACTAATCCATCTAGAATTTCTATTTCTAACTTTAGTTCCTCTATATCAATAACATCAGTTTCTCCTTCAACTAAAGTCTCTATTTCTTCTTGTTCGTCTGTTGAAAGTTCATCGTAGTCAAATGGCTCAATTGATTTATTGGCCGTTAACTCAGACTCTAATAATTCTTCTAACTTTTCTTTACGTCGTTTTAGGGATAAATAAATAGCATCTAAAGACGAACTTAGACGACGTTGTAAAATCATCATCGCAAATGCTACGTTTGGTTTATTATTTTGTTTTGCTCGATTAAAATGCTCGCGTGCATAAGCAGTTACATCTTCATAAAGCTCGCGTTCACCATAACTTAAATCAAATGTAATTGTCGTTGTCGTTCTTTTCGGAAATAACGGAGTACCATCAAAATTTTTCATTGTCTCCTTTAAACGACGAATAACAAAAGGATTACTCTTTTCATATATAGAATCACCTGTATTTAAACGTGAAAAAATATCATGGTCTACCAAACTCATTAAATGTCGGAAATTTTCTTTATCTCCTTTATGGGGTGTAGCCGTTAGTAATAAGCAATGCTCTGTATGACGTAGTAAACTCTCACCAAGCTGGTAAATTTTCGTACGATTCACTTTACGTTTCTTGATGCCATGTGTATATGCAGCCATTTTATGAGCTTCATCAACGATTACTAAATCAAATTGTGCTTTTAAAATAAATGCTTTAATTTCTTCACGTGAAGCCCAATAAATTGATGCAATTATTTTGTCATGTGATTCGAATGGATTTACTTCACTTGAGCTATTTAATAAACTTCGATTTACAATGGTAAACTCTTCTCCAAACTTATCTTTTAGCTCTTCCTGCCATTGTTTCAGTACTATCGGGGGAACTAAAATTAAAATTCGCTCTGCTGCTTGTCTTGCAATTAACTCACGTATTAACATACCCGACATTATCGTTTTCCCTGCGCCCGGATCATCCGCTAATAAATATCGTACTTGAGGTGACTGTAACATGCGACTATACACTGCTTCAATTTGGTGTGGAAGGGGGATAATCTTTTTGTTTCCTCGCGCACGAGCCTTCGAAAATTTATCCTCTGTCTTTAAAATGTAGTATTGTAAATAGTGTTGCAGTCTTTCAGAGTTAAATGAACTTTCCTCATCTTGAATGTTTTCTAATTGTGATAGTTGCGCCCTATCTAAATACTGCTCATAATATTTATTAGTTTTACGCCCAATTGATTCAACTAAAAATAAATCATCGTCAATTTCTTCAAAATGCTTAATTTCAACAATTTCCGGCCAAAAAGATCCTTTAATAATTTCTCCTATCTTTAACAAAATAACATCCCTCTCAATACTTACGTTCTCTTAGTTTAAATTATATAGTAAACTCCCAGATACTGTTAGAAGAAATATAAGAAAAAAAAACTAGAGAACGGAAAAATCAGAACGAATCAACTCGTACTCAAAGCAGAATCGGTCTAGTAATGCTTGTGCATTCTCCTTCGAAGCACCCAGTTCAAGAGCGATCAGTATTTTTGAGATGCGATAGATTCCGATACTAGTAGTACAACTATTCGTAAGCAGGTAAATATAAAAACTTCTCTCTTCTACATTCATCTTTTTAAAAAATGGTTCTTCCCAAATTTCAACATTAATACCTCTACGATTTCCCATGATTAACACTTCCCTTTTCATTATTTTTTAAAAAACTTCAGGTCGCCTTAGGGGCTATTACTTATGCCTAGAGGTTAACGAACGCCCCATATTGTTTGTTAAACCCGAGCTCAATGGTCCCGGTCGGTCCATTGCGGTGTTTTGCCAGAATGATTTCCATCCTGTTTTTCTTTGGCGAATCGCTATGATAATAATCGTCGCGGTACAGAAATGCGATCAGGTCAGCATCCTGTTCAATTTGCCCGCTTTCGCGAAGGTCCGAGAGAATCGGGTGTTTGTCATGTCTGGATTCGACTCCCCGGCTTAACTGCGAGAGGGCGATGACCGTGACGTTCAGTTCCCTTGCCATGGTCTTGAGCGCCCGGCTGATTTCGCTGATTTCTGCTTGGCGGTTTTGATAGTTTTTTCTATCGCCTTCAAGAAGCTGCAAATAGTCAATCACCACAAGGAGGCGCCTATTCTCACCATATTCCTTGCGCGCTTTGCGGACCTTTGACCTGATATAGGCCACATCCATTCCAGCCCGGTCAAAGATATGCAACTGCAGGTTTGACAGTCTTCCGATTCCATTGGCAAATTGTTCCCACTCCTCGTCCCCAAACGACTGTTGCGGATTCCGCATTTTGAGGCTGTCGATTCGCCCTGTGCATCCGGTCATTCGCTTGACGAGCTGTTTCTTGGACATTTCCAGTGAAAAAACAAGGCTCACATCATTTTCTGCTGCTTGAAGTACCAAATTCAGCGCGAATGCGGTCTTCCCCATACTTGGCCGTGCCCCGATAATCACCAAGTCTGAAGCTTGAAATCCGCCTGTCAACCTGTCCAAATTATGAAAACCGGAGGGGATTCCGACCATTTCACCTTGCTCCTGCTCGCACTCTACAAATAACTCCACCAATGATGAGGTGATTTCACCCGTGTCATCGTCGGTCTGCTCTTCTTCAATTGTCATGAGTTCATGGATGCCGTCCCTTAGTGTTTTGTCAATATCCTCACTGGTTGCCTCGTCGATTATTTTTTGACCAACTGCGATCATCTTTCGTTTTTTGTCGTACTCCTTGACCAGTTTTTCATAGGAGCGAAAATGGGCTATACTTGGCACACTGCCTGCCAATTGGGAAATGTAGCACATCCCTCCGGATGTCCGAATTCGCTCTACTCCGATTTCATTGAGTATCGTAACCAGGTCAACTGGTTTTCCTGTTTCCACTAGGCTACGAATGCCCGCATAAATGAGTCTTAGATGCGGAAGGTGCAGCTGTTCCGGGCGAACATTACACTCTTTTACTAAGTCACCATCGAGGAAAAAGGACCCGACAAACGCTTCTTCCGCTTCTTGATTATAAGGTTCAAATGGTGTCATCCTGCTTCTCCCTTTCTATGCCCAATAGCTTTCTGATATTGGCCAGTTCTTTCTGTACGACTTCGTTCGTTGCCGGCACATCATGACGGGTGAGGATGACCTTTGTCTTATCTGGATCCGGAACAATTCCTGATCCAGTGGACTTTATGTAAAGCTCCGACACCTTGGGTGGAAAAGGTGATTGCCGCACGTGTTTTAGCAGATTCTCCTCCATGTCGACAAACGTACTGTCCTTCACTGCCTCGTGCCAAAGGTTCACCTTCTCTTGATCAAAACTAAACTGTTCATAAAACACCGAAATCATTTTCAATAGGGCAAATGTTTCCCGCTTATTCATCTAAATCAAAGTCCTCCTCGTTTAGCTCTTTTTTCCATGACTTTTGGTTGCGATAGGCCTCAAATTTCGACCCAAATAATGTTTCCGGCCGGAGATATTTGCACATGACCGGATCCTCCAGCCATTCCGCCGCCTTTAAGTCGATTACCGCTTTGAAATCCTCCAGGGTAAACCCTTCTCTTGCCCTTGCCCGAATCAGTTCCTTTGTTTTCGGGCTGCTTGGCTTGTAAGCTGCATTTGTTTTTTCATTCAGGTATTGGATGACTTCGGCAACTGGTATTTTCTCTGGTACCGTTGCTGGTGTTGCTTGTTTTGGCATCGATTCGTCTACGCTGTCATCCAACAACTCATATAAGTCGACCTGCTTGTTGTTTGGGTCTGTTTCTGCTGCCGTTGTCTCATGATCGGCTCGATGTGGTTCCTCTGAAGGGGTGATTTGCTCCCCTTCTGTCAGTTCCTCCAGCTGTTGGTAATCGATGGTATACCACTTGGTCTTATCCATTTTCGACCGATTCCAGTTCCCGGATAGCAGCAATCCTTGCTTTTCCAGCGAGTGAATGGTCCGTTTAATCGTGCTTTCAGACCAGAACGGAAGCTGTTCCTGCCACTCCTTATACGTGTTAAAAATCCACTTCCGACCTCCAATGACATGTCTGCTTCCATGAACCCAATAATGGATTTGCTGCAGGATCACAGCTTCGTTCAGGCCAATTTTTACTGCCAGTGATGGAATGATCATCACCGGGTTTTCGTTGATTAATAACTTGCTCACCCTATTTCCTCCTCTTTTTTAATCACCAATGGACTGGTTCGTCCTGCTTGAAGGGCTGACCGATGCATCGGCTCATCCGCTTCACCCTCTATATACCGATTAGGACTTAAAAAGGACAGGGTGGTTTAAAAAATTTTTTGTGAGTTTTATTTTTATTTGTGGATAGGATGTTTTTACTTGCGGATAAGCGGTTTTTATTTGCCTATAGCATTCTTTTACTTGCGGATAAGCGGTTTTTATTTGCGGATTGACTTTTTATTCGGGTTTCGTAATGTGGAGACAAGTATATATATTTCTCTGTTGTATTCTTTGAAGTAATCTATGTGTTAATCTCTGGTATTGCTTGGTTCGGGATTGTTTCATCCATGAAGCAGACTGGATAGGTATACGGGTCATCCTGAGACGCACATGGCTTAATCTGCATTTTACATCCGTTCCATTTGGGTCGTGAGCAGCTCAAGTTGATGTTTGGCTTCCACAGTGTCACTTATAAAACTTGGCAGAGAAAGTCGTCCGGTATTTTTAACAAAAAAATAAGCAACGCGATTGCGTTGCTTTAATCTACTATTTCTCATACTAAGTTGACTTAGATATTTTATAATTTTTATGATTGACTATTGTTGTAATGTTGACATCTAGTTAAAACGCCTGGATAGCTATCCAAGTTCATGGACTATCATTATTTGTTTGAATATTTTCTGAAGGGTGCCTGGCACTTTGTTACATTTTCATTTTAAATTTCAACTCTTTTTTCAAGGCTGAATAATCTTTTATCCATTTCTGTTACTCTTTTGTTAATATAATCCACTTCGAAATCAAGATTTTTCTTTTGTAATTTTAGAAGGCCGATTACGTCATCTTTTTGGGAAGCCTCGATTCTTTTCACCGTATCAAATACCTGGTCAAGTTTATCTCCCATGTTATGTTGTCTATCATCAATTTGTTCTAGCTTAGCTTCCATGTTATGCTGTCTATCATCAATTTGTTCTAGTTTAGTTTCCATGTTATACTGTCTATCATCAATTTGTTCTAGTTTACTTTCCATGTTATGCTGTCTATCATCCATACGTTCAAGTTTTTCTTCCATTCTTTCCTGTCTATCATCCATACGTACGAGTTTTTCTTCCATTCTTTCCTGTCTGTCATCCATACGTACGAGCTTTTCTTCCATTCTTTCCTGTCTATCATTCATTTTTTCTAACAAATCCAATATTTTGGTTTCCATTTTGTTCACCATCCATGAATTTATTATATAGTTTTTCAGCTTTCCTTACTATTGTTTTAAGACGTTAATCCTTTCCATCAATTGCAACAACACTGGTTTAACAAGGTAAATATCGGAAAAAATACGTTAAATTCTCATGACATCAAGATATCCCTTCCTTTTATATTCCTCATATGAAATGAGATATCTTGATGGCACCTCACCGAACAAGACAGTAAATTCTCCGTCAGAATAAGAAACCAAATTGCTTTTTTCCAAATCAATCTCATTATCTTTTTCTAATTTTTCTTTATACTCATTTATTAACTCTTTCGTAATAGGGGTATCAATGCTATATAAATCTTTGGAACCATCTTTCTTTGCAAGTCTGAACATTCCGTATCCTTTGGATTCTTCTTCCTTTAATTTAATCTTGTTTTCCACTTCATCAAAGTATTGTTCACGAAAATAAGTGTATCCGCAGCAATAACAGTAGATGTACCTCTCCCCTATCTTATAATAATCGTCATCGATTGCTAAACCGCCACGCTGAGGGCAAGCACGATTAACCATCATGGAAGCCATAATGAAATCCTCCCAAATTTATAATTTTAATAATACCTTAAAAAAAATTAGAACTATCATTGGAAAAGTTAGCCTAAAGAATCGTGAGTATCAGTAGAGAGCCTTTTGTTGAGGAAAACATACTTAAGTGGAATTTAATTAGTGCTATTTATATAATCTTTGAAAAACACCTCCCAATAGAATTTAATCCGCAGAAGAGAAGAAAATTAGAGAAAATGCAAGACATGAATAAAGAACAGAAGTGAATAAAAGTGCAAACAATGTAGAATTATGGAGGTAATTGCAGATAATTGAAAAACTTATAAATAGTATAGCAATGTATAAGCATCGTTGAAATATTTTTTTAAAGATTTCAATAAATTGTAATATTATGGGTTACTTAATGGAGTAGGTTCCGATTAAGTCGATTACTACCACATGAAAATGCGGCAGTGTTAGTGGCTACGATTTATTACTATTCTCCTTATCTACGTTTGCCCTGAGCACCCGAGCTGATAAATAGACGGAGAAATTTCGCCTAATTAGTAACTTTTATTAAAAAAGGCTTAAATAGACGGAGAGATTCCGCCTATTTACGCGATAAATGTGAAATTGAAGGAATTTGCTTTGCATGGAAACCCCCCCCCTTATTTTCTCAAAAACGAGCTCTATTCTGCATTTAACCGGAAGCTCTCCGATTATTTTACTTTTATTGGCTACCCGATTAAGCAAGACATCTTACTGGAACAGTGTGAGTGGTGAAAATTAATAAATTCTTTTTTAGCGAACAATTAAAGTCACCGTTCACCATAACGAATTTCGTCTCGTAATCATCCGTTAAACTCTTTCAAAAAAATAGATACATGATATTTCAAAGTTAGACAATCTTTATTCATTTCGTGTTACGAAATGTCAATAAATCACTAACACTAGTTGTAGAAATATTCAGATATTAACTGCTATCCTTATATTAGACAACGAGTGTTCCAAGAAACTTAAACTTTTAAACCTTAGCACTTATGAAGAAAGGAGCGATGATGAAGTCTGTTTTACATCCAATTTTAATTAGGAGGGACAGTTAGGTATGAAGTTTTTTAAAAAACCGTTTATTCTTTTAACCGCTTTATCTTTAACACTGTCTTTGTACTCTTCAGCAATGGCAGATCAACCTGCACCTCAGGAGAAGTCAGCTGCGTCCAATGTTAGCAATCCTGTTGTTTCCGGGCCGGTTCCATCAAGTCCATTGGGAGATCCTTCCCACAATTATCCGCAGTTGGCGACAAGTATTGATTTAGACAAGTATGGGTACATAGAGGAGGAATTCTTTTTCGAAGGAAAAGCGACACGCTATAGTACCGCCCAAGCGTATGAGATCGCCACTCCTATCTCCACTGATCATCCTTACAAATCACGTATGTTGGTTCGGCGTCCGGCATCACCAGAAAAGTTTAATGGGAAGGTCATTCTGGAATGGTTAAATGTTACGAGCGGATACAATCTTGACGCGATGTGGATGTCTTCCTATGACCATTTCCTCAGGGAAGGTTATGCCTATGTCGGAGTATCGGCACAACGTGTTGGTGTTCACCAAGGGGATAAGGCAGGTGAACCTACAAGCGGCTTACGGGCCTGGAGTCCGGTTCGTTATGGAACACTTGATGTCACCGATGGAGGCAAGATTGTCGATGACCGTTTGGCTTTTGATATCTATTCACAAGCAGCTCAAGCGGTCCTCCATCCAGTTGGCGTGAATCCATTAGGCAATCTTAAGCCGGAGCTGATGATTGCTGCTGGCGCCTCGCAATCCGAGAGTTATCTTGTGCGTTACTATAATAAGATCCATCCTCTTACCAATATCTTTGACGGGTACATGATGTACCTTGGAACTGGCAGCAAACTGCGAACGGACCTTGATACGAAGGTCATTAAGGTCAATACAGAAAATGATTTGATTACGCTTGGGGAAGTGGCAGCACGACAGGATGATTCCAATGTGCTTCGCACTTATGAAGTGGCTGGTGCGTCTCACGTTGGCGGTGGCTCGGACTACCGTACCAATATCCTGATTCGTGATCACCTCCCTGTAGCAGACATATCTGTTTGCCAAAAACCTGCATTAAGCCGTGTCCCGACTGGCTACGTTGTCAATGCCGCTTATGAGCATCTTGTTCGCTGGATTGGAGATGGAATTGCGCCGCCAAAGGGTGAACGAATCCAAGTGCAATCCACTTCCCCTGTTGTCATAGCCCGTGACAGTAATGGAAATGCCCTTGGTGGCATTCGTTTGCCTCAGCATGCCGTACCAACTGCAACAAATACGGGTATGAACAGTGGAGGCGGTTTCTGCTACCTGTTTGGAACGCATGAACCGTTTAGTCCCGAAAAATTAAAGAGTCTTTATCGTAACCACGGATCGTATGTATCAGGTGTCACCCAAGCTGCTAATGATGTAATCAAGCAAGGATTCCTGCTGAAAGAAGATGCAAAGAAAATCCGTGAGGAAGCCGCGCAATCCGCGGTTGGTAAATAGACTGCGTGTAATGTATTTGTTAGTATGTTGATTTGCACCGCTTTTGCGGTGCTATTTTTTATAAAGCTATGTTAAAGGATATCGTTGATTTTATAATAAAAAGAGCACTCAATAGTTATTGAGTCCTCTAGATATATCGATTTAAAATAGCCTATTTGGAAATTAAGTATTTTTCTTTAAATATTGGACTCAATTCACTCCAAACATCAAATTTATTTCCATTTATATCATAGAAAACAAAGTTTCTTCCTGAGTGTCCTCTGTTTTCAATTTCTCCAACTCTAATTTGTTTTTCAATAAAATCTTTATGTATAGCTTCTAAAGCACTTAACCCGTTGACTTCAAATGTTAACGAAAAACGTTCTTCGCCATGAATATCATAAAAATTTGAGCTTTGATTTTCATTAGACTTTACAAGAAATATGCTTTGATTAGCAAGGTTAAGGATAGCTTTATCTTCATCTTTATAACTCAATTCAGCTCCTAATTGGTTCACATACCATTCTGAAGAGAGTTCTACATTTGAAACTGGGATATAAGTTGTTCCAACTCTTAATAATTTTTCACCCAATTATTGCTCCTCCTTATAAGTCCCCTATTCTGGAAATTCCGATAACCTAAATTTATCATAGGTAGCACACATTGAGAACTTGCAACCTTCAACAATCATCTTGTTAACTGTTATGTCATCATTTCGATGGCTGATTTGGTCTAATAATTGTAACCAACTCAAATAATGGTCGAGGTATTTTATTGTCACGCCATTAAATCGATTTATCCAGCCATCCAACGACTAAGTCATAAATGCCCGCTAAGCATCTTTACAAAGAACATTGGTAGGAGATCGTTTAAAACCAATAGCTTTATCCAATCGGGCTTTTACAATCCGTCCCTGACCGACGACTTTTGAGTATGTCTTTAGTTATCCAGATAATTACAAATCAAAGGCAATTTCCGCTCTTTCCTATGCCGTTTTGTCTTTAAGAGGCTTGGTCAAAGACATGTTCCCCTTTTTTTGGGGGATACTAACGGGAAAGTTTGGAGGTGTGAGCATGATTTTATTAGCCTTTTTTAACAGTGAAAAACGGCGAGAGAAAAAAATTCAAAGAGGAATATGCCCTGATTGCTCGGGAAAGGGATTTTACTCTTCAGGTTTTGAATCTGTCCATGTCCAAGACTGCAGCACTTGTTTGGGTACAGGGAAAGCCGTGAAGGAATGAACAACTGGGTCTTTTTGAAAGAATAGAGAATGGAAAACTTGCCTCACACCACGGTCCATGAAACTGTGGTGATTTTTGTATTCTTATTTAACTTGGGTTGGGTGAAAATGTATAATAGTATGATACATACCTTATTTCCGTTAGGAGGAATCAGCTGTGAAAATGGAACATGTGGGGATTATGGTGAAAGATATGGACGAGTCGTTAGCGTTCTATCAAAACAACCTCGGTTTAGAATTAAGAAATAGAGAACGGTTAAATGATTCTGTAGAGCTAGCCTTCTTATTTTTTCCGGAGCAGCCAATTGTAGAGATTGAACTCATCTATGGCGGCCATGGTGAAGGCGAAGGCATCGTCAACCATTTGGCGTTTACTGTTGAAAACATAGAAACTGAACTCGTTCGCTTAAAAGAAGCAGGCGTCAAATTGGTAGATGAAGCACCAAGAAGCATTTTAAACGGGTCTGTTAAAATTGCCTTTTTCCAAGGTCCGAATGGTGAGAAGCTGGAATTAGTTCAAAGGTAAATGGTAGTAAAGTAAAAAGAGCTAAAAATAAGCGAGTAGTATATAAAAACTTGAATATTTTTAGCTTTTTTTATTGTGTTAAAGCCCCATTTGTACCGAACTGAAGCTGCATCATATGTTGGAATAACTTCACCAGGTCCCCATCTTCCGTTGGCAGAAATAAGGTCTTCACGAGAAACATTCATTGTCACCTTATAATCGTTTCTATGTTCACAAGGGTACCTCCGCAAAGAATACCCTCCCCCCTTATTGGCCGTGACATATGTTCCCTGATATTCATCCCCAGATTATTGGCTATTATGAAAAAACATTAAATATCTGAAGAATTTATATAACGCACCAATATTTTTAAAAAATATTCAGTATACTAAGGTATGCCAATTGACGAGATTAACTCTTGATATCGAATGTATAAGGAGTGAAACATCATGAATCATCCCGAAGTAGGAATTAAACCTTCAAAAAAATTTGCCAACGGAACCATACATGAAAACGCCTCAGGAAGATTTCAAATCCTTGATCGATTTTTAGAAAATAATGTCATAATGCTAAAATATCAATGGCTCCATTCAGGAGAAATTGAGGTGAACAAAGAAGTTAATATTAATGCTAGTCTTTGGAAGTTCCAAAAAAGTCGCGGGTTGATTGATTCTCCAGAATACACACCTCATATAGATGCAGTTACACCTGCAGACAATCATGAATTACTTGAACAGCTACTAAATTTAGAAAGCGATGCTTCTAAGCAAAGACAAGATATAAAAGAACAGATAGACTTATTAAATGAAAAAGTTTTGCAACAATCAACCGCCATTAACCACTTAGTCGAACTTGTTACTCGCAACCAACAAATTCTTGCTGAATTTGTTAAAGAAAGAGAGTTAGTGAACAAGTTGATTGATAAAATTTAATTTGAAATCAATTAGAAAAGATTAAAAAGCAGTATTTTTTAAAATGTAGAAAGAGTCAAAAATACGCATTTCGTGTATAATAACTTGCTACTTTTGGCTCATTTTTTCTTTGTGTTAAGGCTCCCTGTCTGGCTTCATTTACATTTAACGCCACACATTTATAAGGATAATTTACCACCATGATAACAATAGTAAGTTTTTGCATCTAAATTTTTAATCTTATCCTAGGACTCTTCTGCTTTCCCATTATCCAAACAGAAATCTGGGTTAGCAATGACCAATTTGCCATTTTCATTAACAGCTGCGTCACCAGTAATAACCGCTTTAACACTGGGAAAGTATAATCAAATATGACCTGATGTATGACCGGGAGTTTGAACAATCGTACATTTCCCATCTAAAATCTTACTGCCATCAGTTACTTTTTCATCAACTGAGACATGCTTCAAATTCTTAAGTTGCTGAATAAACCATTTGCCAAATTCGACTTCTTCCATGGGCAATTTTTCAAGGAGTTTTTCAGCTTGAATTAATCTCTCCGCTTTCTGCTCACCACTAATGTATTTTGATTCAATCTCACTAGCTATGATCTTAATCCAAGGAAATTTTGCTTTAACATCATATAGGGACCCCATATGATCATCATCATAGTGAGTGATAATAATATTCTTTACATTCTTTATTTCATATCCCTTTTTATTGATTTCCTTTTCAATTAGAGGTAAGAAATTTGAATATCCGGTATCTACTAACGTTAAATCATTATTAGAAATAATTAAGCTGGGATAGATTAGATTTTTTTGTCCATTATATTCAAATTCTATCGGCAGTTCTAAAATCTCCATGTTACTCCCCTTTCCAAAATAAACCAACGCCCCGGTTTAATTGCATTTCTTCAATTCTGCTACATACTTATTTCTTTGTATCTATTCTGCTTTTTAGCTGGGTAAAAAGCTAATTTATAAGCCTATCTATTTCAGAAGCGTATTTATATCTATTCTCATAAATTTCTAAAATGATCACATTATCACTTTTTATGTAATGTACGCCAATTCTTTGTAATTGTTGGAGAAGTTTATCCATTTAGCCTCACCCCTTTTTTATACAATTCTTTCCTTTCCCTAAATATCCTTTTTCGATTAACCTGCCCGTTCAACAAGATAAAAAGACGGCCACAGCGATCTTGCTCTCGAGCCTCCCGTTACTTCAATAAAAAAGCGTCCCCACTTATATGTAGAAACGCACACTATAGTTTAATTGCAAAACTTCACAAGGTCTTATATATTGTGCGCGTTCATACAGAGCCATTTTTAAGAATGAATTCAACTTTCACAAACTTACGTGACATAACGAAAAAAATATAATTTATTAATTATTAAACAAAATAACAATTCACAATTTTTTACACATATGCTAAAATAAAATTAAGTAAAAAATAATTTAGTAAAAAATAAATTAGTATAGGGAAGGAGAATTTTAAAATGAGTCTATTAGATATTTATCTGCAAAAGAACGGGAAAAAACGATACGATGTATTTAAAGAAACTGGAATCAGTCAGCAAATGCTTTCAAGTGTTAATAAAAAAAGTGTCAGTCATTATTCAGTCAAAACAATTCAAGCCATTGCGAAAACAGTAGAGAAAAGTGAAGGAACTGTGCTAGATGAATTAATACAATTAGAGAAGGAAAATGCTTATTTCGAAGTTTATAATGCTGAAGATTTACTATTAGCCTTTAGAAATAAGGAAGAATATATTCTAATCAAAGGCGAATACAAAAAAGAAATGGATGAATTAGCGAAGTCACAACTTTCTGATACAGAAACATTAGGTTGGGAATTAGGGGCAGTATGGTCAGGTGGATTAGTAACTGTGTTGACAGAAGTATTTTTGCACATAGTAGATTTATTCAGTAGTGAAGATGATGACAAAAAGAAAATTGAAAGCCAAGTTCGTAAGTATAAGTTTAAAAAACTAAATGAAAATGAAATCTTATTGTATTTACGTCAATTAGATTATTAGGAGTTTAAGAAGAAGTGACACTGCGGGATAGTTGTTAGTAAAAGAAAAGTGACTGGAAGAAGAATCCTGCCAACTAAAGAATGTTTAGATCGCTGGAATTTCAAATAAATCTATCCTTAGAGAGTCCCTCTTGGATAGATTTATTTGTTTATTGGCTAATAATATATCCCCGTTCTTAAACAAAACTGCCCGTTTGTTTAAGAAGAAAAGAGCCTCCGCCGCAACTCCCTGTTGAACTCTCGCCCCCGATAGTTTAAGTGAAAATGTTCATAATTTTTTTACCTTACAAAATCTAATCCCTTTATGTGTAGGGGCATATCAAAAAGACGCCTTCTTACTAAAGAAAAGTGCCCTATAATTGAAATTATAATTCGCTTAAAACAGAAAATATCCTTCTTCAACAAACCTGCCCGGTTTTGCAATAAGAAAAGCCGCAAGTATTTAGATAAACTTGCAGCCTGTAATCTCTAATTTATAAACCTGGGTAAATCCAAGTTCATACAACCATCCATGAATACCCGCAAACGCTTAGAATATAATGGTATATGATCAGTTCATTAAATAAAAGCCGTTAGTAAAACAACAGAAGATTTCTTAGTCAAGAACCGCTCCAATCGTATTACGTTTATTACATATCATAAGGTTCAAGCCTCAAAATAAATTCTTCAACATCCTTGCCTCTTGCGTTAGAAAAACCCTTATCTTCAGAGATGATTTTAAACCCGCATTTTTCCAATACCCTGATGGAGGCTAGGTTATCTTTAGCGGCACGAGCATAGAGCGGACGTACCTTAATATACTCCAGAAATTCTGACAACGCTTTAGTTGCAATACCTTGCCCCCAATATTCCTTCCCAATCCAGTAGCTTACTTCGGGTTCGCCGAACTGTTCAAAGTTCGAGACGTGTCCAGTGACAATGCCATTGAATAATATGGTCTTAATTGTGATGGTTTCATCAGCGGTAATTTTTGTCCAATGGTCAAAAAATGCGTTCTTATCAGTGGGGTCTTTAGTTGTGAAGGCAGCCATATAGTTCGCCGTTGAATCTAGTTGTTGTTCAAAAAAGATAGGAAGATCTTCCTCTGTGATATCTCGTAGCTTTACTTCGCTTTTACTATTGGATTCCATATTTTTCACAAGCTCCTTAAACATATCTTTGAATATAAATTCTTCCAAGATTAGAGAAATTCCTTCTTCAACTATCCTGCCACTTTCAAGAAGAATTAGCCCCCAGTGGTACATTTTTATTCACAATCTTATTCAAAAATGAACACCTTATGAGGAACTTTCTTTTCTCATTTTTCGACTATATTCCAGTTCAGTGAGACTATATTAATTATCCATTCTTACGATTTCAGTAACCTCAACCTTCGGTGGGTAGGATTCTAAAATTTTGCTAAATCCTATCTTTACTTTTTCCCCTGATTTTATGTCTAATGGAACTTCGTCTAAAATTAGTAACATTAAGTCATTATATTTAACCTGCAATTCTTTAAGAGAAAGGTTCATATCTATAATATTAAAATTCTTATCACTGATTAATATAGTTATGTCTGAATCTTTAAGAAAAACAATATATCCTTGTATTTTTCCATCCACAATCTTACCTTGAGTCGCTGTTCCATTATCATTATTCACTTGCTCAATTTCACCTTGATTTGTTGTTCTATTGTTTTTATTTGCTTCTCTTGAACAACCAAATACTAAAAAGAGGGATAACATTAAAACCATTAAAATACGCATCTTCTCACCCCTATTACAAATAGGATTAGCGACTCTTAAAATGCCCCTATACTTATTAAAGATTATTTCTTTTTTGCAACGCTTTAACAGCTAAATGTTCTTCATCTTTTTTTACATAAATATCATATTGTGTATTATCCTTAAAACGGTTAATTCGGGTATCGGTGCCTCTGTATGGAGTATCAATTTTTAACTTTATTCCTTCTGTTTTTAATATTGCAATTATCTTAAAGTATTCCTCATTACCGTATGCAGTGTATATTAATTTCCAGTTCCTGTTTGATGAAGTTCGGATTATTGAAATTATAATGAATACTAAAGCGAGAATACCAATTCCTATATACATTTCGTTTATTCCCCCTCGAACTTCCAATATTATCAACATATTTCTGTATATATTATGTAATTCCATCTTTAACCTGCCCTGTTCAACAAGAAAAAAATGACCACCGTAGTGATCACATCATCCCAACAAAAGCTACCCGGTAGTTCAAGAAGGTCCTAGTTATTTTTTTATAATGTTTTTATTATCTTTAAAGACTGATAGGTACTTGGAGGATTTACTTTTGCAGCATAAAACATCGGACATTCGTATCTAGACATTTCAAGTACTTGTCCGTTTTCAAATTGTATAAAACCTTTTAATTCAGAAATTATGCTTGCTGTTTCCATTGTTCCATACAACTCTCCTGGAAATGTTAGAATGATGTATTGATTTCTTCCATTTCCATTCCGTCCTAGATAAAAGTTATAATCAAAAGCAGCCTGTGTGAAATCATTAGGCAAGGAATATACTGCAAGTGACGATAACAAACTACCCTTTTCTAACGAATTCAACAGGCGTTTCTCAGTTCTCTTTACAGTTAAAACTTTCCCTGATTTGAATTCTTCACCGATCATTCCAACGTAGTTAGGTTCAAATGACAGGCTTTTTGAAAGTCTTTTAGCGTAATCGTAAAAGGTAAGCCAACTATTTGTATTGTTTTTGTCAAACTCACCGTACAAGACAATGGATGTTGTCATTTCAGACATTTTCTACACTCCCTAACCTTTTTTACAATTCATTTATTAAAGCACCCTTTAAGTGCGTTTATTCACAAACTTATCCGTTTTTACAGTTCATTTATTACAGGGATGCTGTCTTGTTTGTAAAAAAAAACTGCTCTTATTTGCAATCGCCCTCGATAGCTCTATTCTGACTAACTACTTCACCAAATGTTTCCTATTAAGCGAATTATCATTCTTGGTATAAACATTAAGATGTTCCAAACCACTTCAAATATAAACTCAATTAGGGTATCTTTAAAAAAGCCGTCTTATTTCTTTTTTCATTTTTTCATCTTATACTCCCAATTAATCAATCGTTGTTTACCTATTCTGACTTGGAATAAAAAATTCAATCCTTAAAATAAATTCTACTTTTATTTTCTATTTCCTTCTTTAGCTAATCTCCCGTTACTTCAATAAGAAAAAAGCGTCTCTACTTATTGTAGAAACGCTCCTTTTAGTTGATGAAGAAAAAGAGGCGCTTATTTAACAATTGCGCCCTTTTCTTGAATAACTGATGATTATATTGGTTGGTATTGTGGAAGATCAAAAAGTTGAAGACTAAATTTAATCAAATTATTTTATTCATAATAAATGACATTCTTCCATTTATTATTTGCTGTGGGCTTTTTAACTGAAAACTGTTCATTGAATCCGAGTAATCAATTTTTAAGTCCTCGTCGTCAAAAAAAATGAGCTCTGATTTCTCCAACAATACAGGACGATCGTTAGTCTCAAATAGAATGTCTTGGGTTTCATCTCTGGATAGGACAAAAAACAAAGTAGGTACTCCTGCCCCGCAGGCAAGCCCTTCCATTACGTTTTTAATTTTAAGATATCCCTTATGATCCCCTATTTTTTTGTTTAGTTCTTCTGATGCCCTTTCTGTAATGGTCATTGCCATTTGTAACACTCCCTCTATTGTTTTTACAAGTGATTTATAATTCAGATAAAAAAATCCAGCATAACCGCCGCTTTAATTTTAAAAGACCGTTTAATTTGAAAGGTTTAATATGTATTTCTACATCTTTTAATTACTCAGATTATTTCGAAGAAACCTTACCTTGAATTTCAATTTTAACATCTGCTTTTTTCAATAAATTTCCCACTTCGCATCCTTTATCTGCAGCTTCAGTTGCTCTTTGGGCCGACTGAATTTGTTCTTCTGTTGCATCAGCAGATAAAACGATATGCGGATAGTGAGTAATTTTAAACTCATTTTCAGATATATTTGCCTCAGAATTTACTGATAGTTCTACAACAGGTAGTTTTCTACTTTCAAGTACAAACGTAAGCGTTGCTGTATAACAAGTAGTTACAAAAGAAACTAGAACCTCTTTTGGATTTGCTCCGTTACCACTGCCTCCTAAAGATGTCACAAACTACAAATTACTATTCATACTTATTAATAAAAAAATATTCAACTCGTTCTCCCATACCAGATTCCCAACCATTTCTCACTTTGTTATACATCTCGGATTCCAGTGAACTATTACTTTTTTCCCACAACAGCTCTGCAGCCTCCATTAATTCTTCCGCGTAGGATAACCATTCACTTAAAGCGTCGTCAATTATAAATTTTGATAACTTTAACGATCATCAATGTTTAATTTTATTTCATCCACTTTTAATAATTTCACTATAACCTGGTCAACTAATTAAGTTGTTTTTTTCGGCACTTAAATTAGCAATCTGCCCCCTTGACAGGCTATTGCACTACTGTTTGATGCATCAGCTTCTTCAACAATTCTGCCCGTTTGTTTAGGTGAAAGTGTTCACAATTAAGAAACAATTTTATATCACTATAGAGCCTTGTTTATTCATTGTTTCCTTATCTAATTTTCGTATGTCCTAGGTATAACCACCTGCATCAGAGATAACCTATCTTATGGAGGTGCTAAACATGGGTCGAAAATTTGAAAAAAACCTTATAAAATTGCTTTATTTCTTTGGTATTAGTTCCTTTATTTACTTAATTAAAAAGCCACTTGCAAAGGACTGGCTCCTTGTTTTCTTTATAAAAAGTTATTATGCATCATTGGTCGATAACCTGGTTGTAAATAAAGGTTATGTTAAATATCCCATCAGATTTCCAAAACAAGTTAATACAAGTGTGGTGTTTGACTACATCCTTTTCCCAATTTCTTGTGTCCTTTATAATCAACTGACAAAGGATTCTCGCATCCTTCAGTGCCTTTTAAAAGTTCTGTATTTCAGTGTACCGATGACTATCACTGAGCTATGGCTAGAAAAAAATACACAACTTGTTAAATATAAAAAGGGGTGGAATTGGAAAACCACTTTTTATTCGCTTTCTTTTTCCTTTTTATTGGTCAGATTTTCAATGTATGTTATAAGACGTCTCTTTAATAATAAATACGATTTTTCTTAGATGAAGGTTCTTAATAAACAATAAGAGTAAAAAAGATGAGGCATTTCTTCTTCCTTTCGTATTATAAGTTCAACCAGATATTTCTGGTTGAACATTTTTTTAGCTACAAGAAAAACAAGACCGTCGCAGCAATCATCCTCAACCATCACAATAAATGAATTTCTCCTCCTTTATGAATATTCCAACCATTTAAGATAATTTACCAAATATAAAAAAAAACTTAAAGAATGTATCCCTCCTATTTTTGGAACAATACAATTGATTCTATTAATGAATAAGGAGGTTATTTAGAAATGGATAATCAAAAATTAGCCGATCATGAATCATTGGATTTACATGAAGTTATTAATTTCAAAACCCTTTGCTTAGCGAAATCAAAACTAATGCAAGGATTGGTATTTGATCATGATTTGAGAGCATTAATGCAAAAAGATGTTGAACAATCTATGCAAGCGCTTAGTGAATTACAGGCAATTTATCAACGTGCGCCTTTTGAAGCTCCTGTTCCTCAAAACCGGCCAACACCAATAGTAAATTGAAAAGGAGGCAAATTCATTGAACCAGGACTATTTAGACCCTATAAACGCGCTACACGTACCAGAGCTAGCAGATACTACATTTGCGATGGATTTACTTCTTCGTGCCAAAGAAGGTGTGCGTAATATTGCTGTCGCTTTAACGGAGGCGGCATCACCAGATGTTAGAACGGTCTTACGAAACCAGTTAATGCAAGGGATTGCCATGCACCAAGAAATTACAGAATTAATGATTAGTAAAAAATGGTTCCATCCATACGAATTAAGTGAACAATATCAATTAGACCAACTCTCTGCCAACAATACTTTGATGATTGGCAAAATGAATCTATTTCCTGTTGAGACCAATAGAAAAGGTATGTTTGACCGGACACCTGATGAACACTAACACTGGAGGCTGTAACCAATGAAGGCAGTAACGTATCAAGGTATTAAAAATGTTGTAGTCAAAGAAGTTCCAGATCCAAAGATTGAAAAACCAGATGACATGATTATTAAAGTAACGAGTACAGCTATATGTGGGTCTGATTTACATTTAATTCATGGCATGATTCCTAACCTGCAAGAAAACTATGTTATTGGCCATGAACCAATGGGAATCGTCGAAGAAGTTGGTCCAGGTGTGACAAAGCTAAAAAAGGGAGATCGAGTAATTATCCCCTTTAATATAGCATGCGGTGAATGCCATTACTGTAAAAACCATTTGGAAAGCCAATGTGACAATTCAAATGATAATGGTGATATGGGTGCCTATTTCGGATATTCTGGTACGACCGGTGGCTATCCAGGTGGGCAAGCTGAATATTTAAGAGTGCCATTTGCCAACTTTACTCATTTCAAAATTCCAGAGACTTGTGAAGAACCAGATGAAAAGTTAGCAGTTATTGCCGATGCGATGACTACTGGTTTTTGGAGTGTTGACAATGCAGGTGTAAAGGATGGAGATACAGTTATTGTTCTTGGCTGTGGTCCCGTTGGTCTTTTTGCTCAAAAATTCTGTTGGTTAAAAGGGGCAAAGCGAGTCATTGCCGTTGATTATGTCAATTATCGCCTGCAGCACGCAAAGCGCACCAACAAAGTAGAAATTGTTAACTTTGAGGACCATGAGAATGTAGGAAGTTACCTGAAGGAAATCACCAAAGGCGGCGCTGATGTTGTCATTGATGCAGTCGGTATGGACGGTAAAATGACTGATATGGAGTTCCTTGCAAGCGGAATGAAGCTTCAAGGCGGAGCATTAAGTGCGTTTATCA
>NZ_LMTJ01000001.1:168875-169873 GCF_001510715.1 Bacillus sp. FJAT-29814 | reverse complement strand
CAGATCAGCTATTAAAAGATATTATGCAGCAAGACATTGATGTATCTACGAGACAATTACAAGAATATGCTTCTATCCTTTCCAACGCTAAGCAGTAAATTAGGAGGTGAATGAACATGAATCCAATCATTGAAACTTTAACTGGTATGGACGCACTATCGGATCAAGTGGTTGCAATGGATCTACTCATTTCAGCTAAAAGTGGAATTAGAAATTATGCCATGGCGGTTACGGAGGCAGGAACACCTGAAATTAAAGAAATGCTCACCCGCCATTTAGTGGAAGCTCTTGATATGCATGAACAAATATCCGCATATATGGTAGAAAGAGGATGGTACCATGCTTGGGATACAAACGAACAGATCAGTTTGGATTTAAATAATATCAATACAGCATTGAACTTACCGACATTATAAAAATTTCCAGGAACAGTTTAACACCCACCAAATAAACTGTTCCTATTAAACCATTATGAGTTTATTTCGCAGAAGTAAATAAAGTTAATACTTCTTGCTTCCTCGTGTTTGTTTTTCACTATATAATAAAAACAATTTATTGACTATTTTTAGTATGAAAAGGTCGGAGCAGGAAATTCATCAATTTTGATACGAAGTAAACTATAAGGTTTCTGTCGTAAGTCTTTTCCATAATGAAATCTAGGCTGTCGATGTAATTGGTTCACAATGACATACAAATATTGATCCGGACCAATTGAAAAAGTATCCGGCCACAAAATTCTCGGATCATGTGCGATAGTTTCCATTATGCCATTTGGCAATATCTTACGGATACTGTTGTTTTCATAATCTCCAGCATAAACAGTTCCCTTTGCATCGGTGATCATTCCATCAGACGCACCTTTTTCTCCCCAATACTCCACATGATAAGGTAAATCCATGTCCGGTATCGTTCTGTCTCTCAGAGCTTCTGTTGAGATCGAGAACAAATGACGACTGGTTAGTGGAGCAAAAAATAATATCTTTCCATCGGGAGAAATA
>NZ_LMTJ01000001.1:167807-168865 GCF_001510715.1 Bacillus sp. FJAT-29814 | reverse complement strand
GACTATCAGACGCCAATCTAAATGGAGAAGTTGAACCGTCTTTGTTTCGATTCATTAAAATTTGACCTTCTACTTTCGGTAAGAAATAGGGATCGGGTGAAGTTGAATTTGCCCCATTTAACCGTCTAATCGCGTTTCCATTTGATAAATCTATGACGATAATAGCTCCTGGTCCTCTTGAAGAAGAATCTGTTATATAGGCATAACCTGCTTTTCCAACACGAAAATCAAAACGGACATCATTCAGATAAGTTGTAGGCAGAACAACATCTTCCGTAAAGGTATATACTCTTCTAATTGTATTGGTTTTTAAATCAACAGCGACTAATTTTGCCCCCCCTTTAATAGGTTCAGAAAAATTGGGTGCAGCTGTATCTAATATCCAAAGCGTTCCCCTTCCATCAGCAACTACACTTTGGACACTGATGAAAGTCATTGTGATATTCTCGGGGTTAACCAAATTAGTTTGTAAGTTAGGATAAGGCTGTAATTTATCCTCAACAATTTCCGCCACCGTAAATTTAACATCGTCTCCCCATTTCGGAAAACAAATGAAAATACGACCGGTTTCTGAAACAGTAACACCTGTAGGCATAGCCCCATAAAATGCATAAACTAGTTCTAAATTACCGAAATATTTTTCACTAGGTAACATAGGTTTCATAATATCCTCCTCAAGCATTCAAACGGGATATCACCTATATATGATTTATATTTTTTCTAGTGCATGTTTCTTAATAAGTTTTTCTATACGAAAAGATGATTGAATGGATTGTTTTCGAAATTTAATAAGTCTGTCAGAAGAAAGGAAACATTTTAATTTAAAGGTCTCCTGTCCAACCATACATAGGAGGAACAGTTACTGATATCTAACTAACTCATTAATTGATATGATTTTTTTAAAAGAACTAAAAACTCTTGATTTAGTTCGTCTTCACTATAAAATCTAAAGTTATTGTGAAATCGGTTTTTTGAAACTTGTTCAATTTTAGTAATCTTCTCATGTTCAATTTGATGGTTTGTTACTAAATTAAAATCTACCCATTTCTTTTTTGGAT
>NZ_LMTJ01000001.1:162342-167797 GCF_001510715.1 Bacillus sp. FJAT-29814 | reverse complement strand
TTTCTTAATAAGTTTTTCTATACGAAAAGATGATTGAATGGATTGTTTTCGAAATTTAATAAGTCTGTCAGAAGAAAGGAAATTTTAATTTTAAGGTCTCCTGTCCAACCTTACATAGGAAGAACAGTTACTGATATTGATAAACCAATCGTAAAAACAATTAATAAATGAACCAATAATAGCAATACGTTTATCTTCAAATTTCATCGGGAGCATTAGTAGTACAGAGAATAAACCAAATATTATACCAGATATAATTCCAAAGAAAATGCTGTTCATTGGTAAGAAATATCCTTTCTCTAACTAACTCATTAATTGATATGATTCTTTTAAAAGAACTAAAAACTCTTGATTTAGTTCGTCTTCACTATAAAATCTAAAGTTATTGTGAAATCTGTTTTTTGAAACTTGTTCAATTTTAGTAATCATCTCGTGTTCAATTTGATGGTTTGTTACTAAATTAAAATCTAACCATTTCTTTTTTGGACGAACTCCTCCGAAGGAAGATTTATTCAAAAGATGTATAGAAGTCTTTTTAAACTCAATTTCAAAAGGTCCAATTTCTTTCAATAAATCGAGTATTTTTGAATATATTTCATAAACATTAGATGCCTTATTTAAGAATAATTCATCTTCTGACATATCACCATCTCCTACTTTCACCTTAACATATTAAACTTTATTACCTTTATTTTGCCTCTTTTTACATCATTTTACCATTTCCTTATTTACTAACCTCCGTTCAATAAAGTTCAACAAAAAAACGTTAATCCTTGGATCAACGCCCCCGTTTACTTTAAGTACAATAATTCACAATCTGCTATGTTAATCTAACAAAAAGAAGCGATACCATGATATAGCATCGCTTCCGTTGAAAAACCTCCAATTGATTTTGGTAATTATTCGATTACTTATGTTTGATGTAACCTCTATTAATGAAGGGGCTGAACATCGGTATACAGGTACAAATGAATCTGATCCCATCGGAGTTCCCCTTAAAACAAAAAGAGAGCCCAAAGGCCCTAAAAAAGATAAAATTTATTTGATTAGAAGAATCTACGACCAAATCTTCTTTCAAACTCAATGCGTCGTCTTCTTTCTATTTCGATCTCGATTTCAATACGCCGTCTTCTCTCTATTTCGATTTCGATTTCTATCGGAAATCTTCTTCTCCTGAAATCAACTGGAAAGAAAAACATGAATACAACCTCCTTTCAATTCAAAAGTTTATCTAAAAAAGGGCGGATTAGAATTAACTAACCAGCCCTTTCCCATTTGAGCAGCTGGATTAATAATTAGTAGCCACTCATAAATGAAGCCCCCACAATGATCAATAGAATGAATAATACTACGATTAAAACAAAGCTGCTGCTGCCGCCGCCGTAACTTGACATAGCTATCACCACCTTTTGGATTAATGCGAAGAAAGAATTACTTCCTCTCTTTATATATAGTTTTTTGGACAAGTATGGCTTGTACAATTATCCATTTTTGTGAAAAATTTTTATGATTATTTATCAAATAGAAAAGTATTTTGTTCTTGAACTAACCCTGCCCCGATAGTTGAATAAATTCAACAAAAAATAGCGATAACCCTTCTTGGATTATCGCCCCCATTACTTTAAAAAGATTGAGGCACCCTTTAAAGCACATTGTTTTACACACATTGTAAAAGGATGAAGTTAAAAAACTCCATCCCATTATAAAAAGATAAAAACTTTCCTCAAATTCTCTACGTTAACGTCTACGTCCATCTTCAACATCAATATCAATATCAAAGTCTTGATCCTGGTCGTTTTCTTGTTCTTGTTCAGTTTTAACCTTCGCATTACTTCTGCTGTTTAAACGAACATCTACTCTTGAATTACCTGAGTTCTTTATTGTTGCACGAGCAACATTTACATTTTTATCGGTATTTCTGACATCTGCTTCAGCCTCTGAATTGCTTCTGTTTCTTAATCGATTGTCGATATCTGTATCCACATCAACATTTGTATTATTTCTTCGTCTATTTTCCATTCAAAAATCCTCCTTAATTTGTTCTTTCAAAATATAATATTCTTTATTTATATAAAGGCTTGGTCACTTGCATCAGTACAATTGCCCCTTTGTTGAAATAATGTTTATAAGCCCAATGCTACTTATAAAATCGAACCGTTCAAAACAGAGTATGTTTCAGGATTCAATGCACTTAGTAACCATAAAGAAATTATTGCAATACCAACAATCAATACAAAAAACCCTTCCCAAAAAAAGGGCCAGTCGGCTCTTTGGAAACACTGTTTATCAGTTCCTTATTAATATTTTCTTCTTCTTCTTCCTGTCTCAACTTCCCTTCTTCTTCTTCTTCTTCTTCTTCTTTCGAACTCGTTAAAGAAGCCATCAAAGAAGTCTTCAAAGAAGGCATCATCAAAATCATTAAAAAAGTCGTCGTCGAATTCATCATCGAAGTCGTCGTCAAAGTCTTCTTCAAATTCGCGTCTCCTTCTTTCGAATTCATCTTTAACCTGCCACGTTACTTGAAGAAGAAAAAAGCGACCTTCGTTATTGAAGTATCGCACTCGATAGTTTAAGTGTAATTCTTCACAATCTTACTCCGACACAAACAAGGGCAGTAGTCCACCTCTAGTTCCTAACAAGAATAAGTTTGACGGGGTTCCTTCCTTTTAAAAGCAAATCTTCCCCTTAAAGAGATCTTTCGTTGAGAATTAAAATAAGTTGAATAAAATTAATCCCAACGTTACTTCCAGACACAACATTTTATGATGCTTTTACCATAAAATAGGCTTTTAAACCAGTAACAGCCACCTAAATGGAAGCATATTTTGTTGAAGAGAGTACACGAAGCATATCTTAATTACACATTGCTGACAAAATTTCTTTGTTCAAATCTCTTGTTAGGAGTCAGTATAACCTAATTATTAAATAAACAGGGGAGGTAAAAATGCTCAATTTTCCAAATGAACTTCAAACTTTGGGAATGGATCATTTCCAAGTTGGTCAGTTAATTCCTATGGATCCTCAGAGTCAGGATCCGAGAATATTTGGCGGTATGCGTTGTGGTGGCATGATGTGCGGCGGCATGCGTTGCGGTGGCATGATGTGCGGCGGTATGCGTTGCGGTGGCATAATGTGCGGCGGTATGCGTTGCGGCGGCATGATGTGCGGTGGCATGATGTGCGGTGGTATGATGTGCGGCGGCATGATGTGCGGCGGCATGATGTGCGGCGGCATGATGTGCGGTGGTATGGGCTTTATTTAGTTGTTTTAGCTGTTTTGAAGGTTGGTAAATCTTCAACAAAAATTGCTTTTTTATGAAAAGAAGTGTCCCCGCATGACCTGTCGCATGGGCACTTCTTTGTTGTATATGATGTTGGAAATATTATTGTACATTAAATATAGTTTACAATTGTAAAGACTAGGAATTCCTTCTTTCGCTAAACTGCCACGTTACTTCAATAAGGAAAAAGGCAATCCTTCGTTATTGAAAAATCGCACCCTTTAGTTCAAAAAGAAACTCCAATTTAAAGGGTTATAGGTTGATATGATAATGCTTTTTCAACTATTTCTTCTGGAGTCAAATGTTCGTCATTATAAAAAATTAAATCAGTTACTTCTGGATGAAGTACATTTTTTTCTAAAATACAAATCATATCATTAATTTCATTCTCTGAGCCTTCGACATTAATAATCTTCTCTACAAGAATTATTAGTTCATCTTTTCCAAGATTATTTTCCATACATTTACTCCTTTCATTTCTGGGTCAGGTCTCATAGGACAATAGTTATCCCGTTCAATATATCCTCTGATTTGTATTTCCACGTTAGTACATTAATCTCCTTCTTGAACTCCCGTTTGTTCAATAAGAAAAAGAGGTGCCGCCGCAACTTATCTTCAACTCAAGCCCCCGGTAGTTCCATAAGCCGCAGGACATACTGTTAATTTATTGGACCAGTCACCTCAAGGCATCTTCCAGTATACGCATCCATCTTAACGGTTCGTTCTTCGCCATTTTTAGTTTTCAGAGTTATATTCAACTCGCGTTTATTAGTGATTTGATTAAAAAAACCACTCTTTTCATCAATGGAAAATTTCTCCGGTTTTATGTCAGGCCAATTCATATCCATAGCTTCTATTCCCAATCTTTCTGGTGGATTTTGCAAACACAAAGCTGCATAATCTGTGGCTTTCTCAGTTGCCATTATTGGCTTTTGATATTCATATGCAAAACCAATAACAAGAACAACGAAAATGCGGAAAGCTTCTTTCTTCCAGTTTGTGGCCTTTAACATGTTTTTATCACCCTATCAAATATGTATAAAAATGTAATTCAACGACTCCCTTCAAAAGTCCTGCTTTATTGTACTAACCTGCCCCGTTTGTTCAATAAGCAATTCAACCAAAAAGTCGGTTAATCCTTCCAGATAAACACACCTGTTGAACAACCTTTTCAAGAATTTTGCTTAATCGTTTCTTCTACATAAATAAGCAAATTACTGTATGGGCAATTTCCTTTTAATAGCTGCGATACTACACTTAAAGGTAATATCACTTTATCCTTCTTTTTAGAATAAAGTACACTCTGTTTTTTAGTAACACTATGCAATTCATTAAGATTGGGAGAAAAATTTTGTACAGAATCAGATTCATACCAGTAAAAGTCTTGGTTGACATTATTTTTAATAACCTCACCTACATATGCACCTATACGAACCACTAAATTATCAAAATGCTTACTTAAGAGTTCGGTGCCAAACTCCGTATTCATTAATCTTTTTGTGTACATATCAATATAACGAACGCTTTCAATAGTAAAGTCTAAATTTCTTTTAGTATTCTCTTGATCCCAGGAATCATCAGATACATCCTGATACATTAATTTCGCAATGCCTTTTAAATCATCTTTTTTTAATTGTGCCTTATTGAAAAAACTAAACATAAGATAGGATTTCTCCTTTATCAATTATCTACGAGCACAGCTATGCTAATTATATATCTTATTGAACTAAACTCCCGTTAGTCCAATAAAATTACGATTTTATTTGCTTATCAAGAAGGTACAATAGCTTTCTTTGTGCTTCTTTACTACGAATAATTTTTCTAACACGAATTGTGCTTTGTAAATAACGTCTGACGTGTTTATTTACAAAAAACAAACGGTGATATCTTTCATCCTCGTAAATGTTTTTAAACCAATTGTGTTGATTTAACTGTTCAATATTTTGGTCAATTTTTTTCGTATTTAAAATGTCACTATATCCAAATAATCCTGCAATTAATTCAAATAAAAAACTAAGCATACTTTACTCCAATCCCCTTCTACTTTTGAGAATTCTGCACTAATTGTGGCTATTCATTGGTTAACTAATCTGCCCCGTTCGTATTATAAGGTTAACCAGAATGCTAAATATTTCTGGTTGACCTTATTTATTTTGGTCTTATTATATCAGTAGC
>NZ_LMTJ01000001.1:151256-161682 GCF_001510715.1 Bacillus sp. FJAT-29814 | reverse complement strand
GGCATGCATATTTTTAGTATAGCATGAGATATTTTAAATTTTTATTGAAAAATATTGACAAACTATTAGCTGGTTTACTTCAATATTTCACGTTTCCAATTCTATAATCAGGGAAATAATTCCTCTATTATAAACATAAAGGAGGAAATGATTTTGTTATTATCAAAAGCCTGGGAATTATATGAATCGGACAAAAGGATTGAAGGATTCTCTCCTCAGACATTAAGAGCATATAGGCTCCAATCCAAGTTGCTGATTCAGCACTTTAACGATGAGGATATTCAGTCATTGACGACTGATCAACTAAAAGGATACTTATCAAAATCCAGTGAACACTTAAAGCCATCTAGTTTGGCCCATCGAATTCGCTTCATTAAATCAATATTTCGCTGGTCACACGAGGAAGGACATATTCCGAAAAATCCAGCTGTGAAAATTAAAGAACCTAAACAAGGAAAACGAATTCCAAAATTTTTAACGGAGAGAGAAATTGAACACTTGAGGGAAGCGTGCCTTACTACAATGGAAAAGGCAATTTTCGAATTTATGTTTTCAACAGGTTGCAGAATAGGGGAAATTGTATCCCTTGATAAAAATTTTATTAATTGGTCTAATCGTTCTGCCATTGTGCTGGGAAAGGGTGATAAGGAAAGAGAGGTCTACTTTAATATTAGGTGTGAAATATGGCTGAAGCGTTACTTAGACCTTCGCCAGGATAAAGACCCAGCGATTTTTGTTACTGAACGGCATCCTCATCGAATGAGTATTGGACAGATGAGGTACATCATAAAACGAATATCAAGTCGGGAAGGGATCAACAAAGAAATTCATCCACACCAACTTCGCCACAGCTATGCCACACACCTATTGAACAATGGAGCACCTATAGATGTTATTCAAAGTTTGCTTGGACACGAAAAAAGTGAGACAACTAGAATTTATGCTCAGTTAAGTGGAAGCATTAGAAAAGAATTCTATAGAAAATATTTTTAAAAAATGGATGGCAGAAGGCAACGGATACTCCGCTGCCTTTTCACTATTGCCCCCGTTAGCCATCCATGTAGCGCAAAAATCGGCGCTTCACCACAGAGAATGAAAATGGTTCCGAACCGTCAATACTGTTTCTACGGCTGGGAGAGGAAGGTCGATGAACTATGGTGCGTTAGAGCCCATCCGTTAGTCTGACTCCAACGACCACGGTGCACCACTGACTGTCGCTCCCTTACGGGAAGCACACATGGTAGATTAATCCTATTCTGGTTGATGCACCAGCCTCTAATTTGTATTTGCCGTAGAAAGGATGTTTTCAATGGATGTAGTCATTGAAAGAGCTTGTGGTATGGACGTCCATAAGGACAACATTACTGCCTGTATTATCACCTCTGAAGGAAAGGAGATTCAAACGTTTTCCACTAAGACTGTGTTTCTATTGGAATTAGTCAATTGGATTAAGCAACATCAGTGTACACATGTGGCCATGGAAAGCACAAGTGTCTATTGGAAGCCGATCGTGAACCTGTTGGAAGCTGAGGGTATCGAGTTTTTAGTTGTGAATGCCCAGCACATGAAAGCCGTTCCTGGCAGAAAGACGGATGTCAAGGATGCGGAATGGATTGCGAAACTGCTTCGTCACGGACTACTTAAAGCTAGCTATATCCCCGACAGGAATCAGCGTGAATTGCGGGAGTTGGTCCGCTATCGCAGAAGTATCATCGAAGAGCGCGCAAGGCAGCACAACCGGATTCAAAAGGTACTAGAAGGAGCGAACATCAAGCTGGGGTCTGTGGTTTCAGATGTCATGGGTGTGTCGGCTAGAGACATGCTTGACGCCATAGCTGATGGCGAGGAAAATCCTGAAAAACTGGCAAACTTCGCCCGTCGCACCATGAAGAAGAAAAAAGACGAACTGGAACTGGCTCTAAAAGGTTATATTGGCCCTCATCAACGATTAATGTTGAAAATCATTTTAGGGCACATCGATTTTCTAACTGAACAAATCGAACTGCTGGATCAGGAAGTTGCGAAAAGACTTGCCCCTCAGCAGGAAGATATTGAAAGACTCGATTCCATTCCTGGAATCGCCAGGAGAATGGCCGAACAGATTTTGTCGGAAGTCGGAACCAATGTAAAAGCCCAGTTTCCGAGCGCAGCTCATATGTGTTCCTGGGCGGGCCTGGTACCGGGACAGAATGAAAGTGCGGGAAAGAGGAAATCGGCCAAGACAAAGAAAGGAAACAAGTATTTACGGTCTGCATTAACCGAAGCAGCTCATTCAGTTAGGGGATCAAAAAACTATCTCGGAGCGCTTTATAGGCGTACTGCCTCACGAAAAGGCAAGAAACGTGCCGGTATTGTCGTTGCCCATGCCATATTGCGAATCTCTTATTATCTCTTAACTCGTAAAGAAATGTATGTAGACTTAGGCGAAGACTACTTTGATAAGCAAAGACAACAATCGATTGTTAGGCATTCCTTGAGACGACTCGAAAGCTTAGGATACACAGTTACCCTGGAAGAACCAAAAGCTTCCTAATCCAGTCCCTTCCTAATCAAAGATCAAGTAACCAGGCGCTCTCCCCTTTTTTAAAAAAACAAATGAGCTGCGTCTATTTAATTATGGCCAAATTTCCGGGAGAGTAGAAGTTAATTTTCATGGTAGTTGAATAAGCTTCACTTTTCTTTTGTTAATTGTCTGCTAAAAAGTCTATATTATTTTTGATAGTATATAGAAAAACATTATTAGTTAATGATTCTCATCCTCTTTTATTCATTACAAGCATTAGTTGGTTCGTCACCTACTACTTTGGCAATTGTGTTCGAAATTCCCTGTGCCTCTAAACACTTTTTATATTCTGCTTCTTTAGATAATTTCATTATACCTACTATACCTACTATAATTACGACCGCTACTACTGCGGATAATATTTTCTTCACATCGATATCTCCTTTATATGTAGAAATTACTTCCATAAAAAGCATAACAAAGATTTATTAAGCCGTAAATATAGTGATAGTCTGATAAAATATAAGACCTTAGCCGTAGCTCCCTCGCTATTATTAGATATGTTCCATCTTCTAATTCCACACTATACTATTTTTTAGTAACCTGCCCGTTCATAAGAATAGCCGCCAAAATGGCAGCTCCGTTTTTAACTCTTGCTACCCGTTAATTGAAGACGGATATTATTTTATCAATCAACCAATTCAACAGACAGAGTATTAATTTGAGCAGGATACGATTCTTTAATGATGCCATCAAATCCTACTTTTATCTTGTCTCCAACTTGGAATGTTTCATCATTATTCACGGAAAGGTCAACAAACACATCGCCTTCAGGATTACCTTCAAACACTTTAGCAGAAACAAGTGCGGTTTTACCATTAATATCTTTGATTGTTCCTATAAAACGGAATTTTCCGTTTTGATTTCATTGTTTTTTTCTTCACTGCTGTTAATTGAATTAGAGCACCCAACAATGGTTATTAAAACAATGATTGCTAAGGCTTTAAATATCCTGGTCATCTCACATTAATCCTCCGTTCATATTCTTTTGAATGTTAAATTGTGCTTTTGCCGAAGAAAGGACAATCTGGACTTTTCCACTATCACTCCCGTTACTTCAATATCACGTTTCCAATTCTATAATCAGGGCAATAATTCCTCTATTAAACCGAAAAGGAGGAAATAATTTGTTATTATCAAAAGCATGGGAATTATATGAATCGGACAAAAGGATTGAAGGATTCTCTCCTCAGACATTAAATGCATATAGGCTCCAATCAAAGCTGCTGACTCAACACTTTAATGATGTGTATATTGAGTCATTGACGACTGATCAACTGAAAGGATACTTAGCAAAATCCAGTGAACACCTAAAGCCATCAAGTTTGGCTCATCGAATTCGATTTATAAAATCATTATTTCGTTGGTCACACGGGGAAGGGCATTTACCCAAAAACCCAGCAGCAAAAATAAAAGAACCTAAACAAGGAAAACGGATTCCTAAATTTCTAACGGAGAGAGAAATTGAACATTTGAGGGAAGCCTGTTTTAATCCAATGGAAAAGGCATTGTTTGAATTTATGTTTTCAACAGGTTGTAGAATAGGAGAAATTGTTTCTCTTGATAAAAATTGTATCAATTGGTCTAATCGTTCTGCAATTGTTCTTGGAAAGGATGATAAAGAAAGGGAGGTCTACTTTAATATACGGTGTGAAATCTGGCTAAAGCGATACTTAGACCTTCGCCAGGATAAGGGTCCCGCTATATTTGTTACTGAACGGCACCCACATAGAATGAGTATTGGACAGATGAGGTACATTATAAAACGAATATCAAGTCGGGCTGGAATCAACAAAGAAATTCATCCACACCAACTTCGCCACAGCTATGCTACACACTTATTGAACAACGGAGCTCCCATTGATGTTATTCAAAGTTTGCTTGGACACGAAAAAAGCGAGACAACTAGAATTTATGCACAGTTAAGTGGAAGCATTAGAAAAGAATTTTACAAGAAATATTTTTTAAAAAAGTGGATGGCAGAAGGCAACGGATACTCCGCTGCCTTTTCACTATTGTCCCCGTTTATTTAAGTACATTTCTTCACAATGTTGCTATAATATAAGGTGATGTTTAAGAATGTTCGATACAAATAAAATAACAGAAACTTCACCTTATAAAAACATACACTAGATGTATGATGAACGCTAATAACGTGGTAAATATTGAAGGATATAAAAGTGTAATAATATTAACTGTTTTTTCACTTTTATCATTCATTTTCTTTACTTCGTTAATTGCTATTAATAATTTACTTTCTTTATGCAACAATTGAGATTCTAATATTTCAATTATGATTATCAGTGTATTAGTAAGAAAAAATGTTATTATTATTGTGGCAAATATGTTGTTAATGTTTGAGATAAAATATATTGTTAAACATATAAATAGCATATGTATTATCCTTATAATAACACTTTTATCCTTCATAATTCCCCCACCAATTACATTATCATTAACATAGCAAATCTTTCAATTTTGTGATGCTTTATACAGTTTATCAATATATGGTTACAGTATTTTGCGTAGTCAGAATAACATATAAAACCGTTATTTGTATTTGAATCTTTAATGAATTAACCTGCCCGTCAGGACAAAAAGAAAAGGGGAACGCCCCAGCATCCCCATCTTTAACTCTTGCCCCCTTTAGTAGAAGGCACTTGTGCGACTTTTATTTATTCATCTTCTCCTACATCTATTTTCCAGCTATTTTGCAACTTTCGGATATAAATGATCTGACCAATGTGATATGCGTTATGAGTTGACACATTTCCAAGAACTTCCCACCATTTAGCATTTCCAGAAAAACCATTAACTTCACTCTCAACTTTTTCTTCTTGTAATAACTCTTGCCAAAGTAAAAGCACCTCTAATAGTTGTTTTTTTAAGTCAGCAAATGTATGATTTTCAGGAATTATAAAGCTGTTTTTATTATTTCCTATGGAAGGGACAGCATCAACATGAGATTTTTGATACCTTGTTTGCCATGTTTGATTCCAATATAGTAGATGCTGCACAATTTCAGCAATGCTATTACTTTCCTCGTTTGGCTTCCAAAATGCTTGTTCCTCAGACAATCTTTTTATTGAATCTGAAAATGGTAGGTACCAACTAGGGTCATTCGCATTTGCCAACAACTGATCCAATAAAACATCTTTTGCATGAACCATAACCAACACTCCCAAAATAAATATACTTTTTCTCTAAACAATGACATCTTATTATATTCTGCCTAGTATATTGATTCTCCTGTTCTTATTGAACTAACCTACCCGTTCTATAAGAAAATTGCGTCTCCACCTTTTGTAGAAACGCATCCGTTAGTTTAAGTGAAATTATTCACATTGTCATAAATTTTAAACCTTAAAAATGGATGGGGGAGTCCCAAAAGTCATTAAAAAATGACTTTGGTGGCAGCCTTTTTTCTACTTATAAATACAAAAAAATCGTCCTCTATTATAAAATGAAGTTACCACACAACACTTTAATAGGAGGACGATTTTCTATGAGTAATCAAATGATCACTACCCAAAATTATACCATCGAACAGACTTCTCTTCCATTATCAATTGAGGAAAAACCATTCCAACCTAAGACGGATGTGGATTCCTCAAATACAGACCGCAACCACTTCAAACCAGTGTTTATCCCTTACAACAACCAACAAGGCATGGCTATCTTCGACCTTCAGGGATTGATCCCTGAACATCATGTTGCCCGTGTCATCGACCGCATGGTCGAGTCCATTGAGGATAATATTTTCTACCAACACTATAAAGGCGGTGGACGAAGCTCCTATCATCCGAAAATGATGGTGAAGGTGCTTTTGTATGCCTATTCCCAGAAGGTCTATTCCTGCCGGGAGATTGCGAAGCTGCTGGAGGAGAACATTCCCGCCATGTGGCTCGCGGCGATGCAAAAACCCGACTACCGGACAATCAATCGTTTTCGAACCCACCAGATGGCGGAACTTTTGCCTTCCCTTTTTGAGGAGATGATTCTCAAACTGATGGAGGAAAAGTTCATCACCCTGGAAAACTACTTCCTCGACGGTACGAAAATTGAGGCCAATGCCAATAAACATAGGTATGTTTGGAAAAAAGCTATCAATAAAAATGAAACGAAGCTTTTGGCGAAAATCGAGGAAATGTACCAACAGATCCAGTCCGTTGCGAATCGGGAGAATGAAGACCTCCACGCGGGAATCTAAGAAAGAATTAACGGTTGAGCAAAAGCTTCAAATGATCGAATCCGTCCTGGAGGAGGAAGTCGAACGGAAAAAGGTAGATTGGGAAACGGAGACCGAAAAGGAAGTCAGGAAGGAAAAGCGGCGTGTACTTGGAGGATTGAAAAAGTCATTGAAACTTGTCCGGGAGAACTTCATCCCCCGCTATCTGAAATACCAACACCAAAAAGAACTACTCGGCGACCGTAACAGTTATTCCAAAACCAATCCCGATGCAACTTTCATGCGGATGAAGGATGACCATATGAAGAATGGTCAGCTCAAGCCCGGTTATAATGTTCAGATGGCAACTGAAAATCAATTCATCCTGTTCTATTCGGTCCATCAACGTCCGACTGATACACGTAGCCTGATTCCGCATCTTGAAGCCTACCGGCAAACAAACCTTCCTATGCCAAAGAGAGTGGTTGCCGATGCAGGTTACGGCAGCGAAGAAAACTATCGCTACTTGATTGGGGACAGCGAGACAGAACCGATTGCCGAATTCCTCATTCCGTACAATACATATTTGAAGGAAAAAACAAAGGGCTATCGGAACAATCCATACAATGCAAAGAATTGGGATTATGTAGAAGAGGACGACTTGTTCATTTGTCCGAACGGCCGCCGTGTTCCCTTCAAGAAGTACATGAAGAAAAAGAATGCCTCCGGCTTTGTACAGGACTTCAAAATCTACGAATGTGAAGACTGTAGTGATTGTCCACTGAAGGCCTTGTGCACAAAGGCGAAGGGGAACCGGCAGGTTCACTGGAACCCAGTTTATGAAGAATTAAAAGAGACGGCAAAGAAAGCCCTTGAAGATGAAACCTTTAAACATGTCTATTCCCGCAGAAAGATTGAAGTGGAGACAGTTTTTGGAAATCTCAAGAGCAATTTGGCGTTCCGTCAATTCCTGCTTCGGGGACTTGAAAAGGTCCAAACGGAATTTGCCATACTGGCAATGGCCCATAACTTGCTGAAAGTGGTGGGCCTATTGTGCAGAAACCACCTTATAAAACGAAAAATCAAAAAAGAAGGTGGAGAAAAACGATTTATTTTTCTCCACCTTCTTCATTTTAGGGACTTTTTAGACAGCCCCTTCATTATTTATGAATTCACCATAGAACTTGCAAGTTCTTCAATTACTTTTGCTGTTTTTACTACATCTTCCGCAACTAATAAGTGCGTGCAGTTTTCAAACGGAATCACTTCAGAATTCGGAATCTGTTCCTTCATGTAATCCGCTGTTTCTTTTGAGTAAAGTGTACTCTTTTCTCCATACACAATTTGTGTCGGTACAGTGATTTGTGGTAACACGTCACGATAATCGCCAACTGCCATCGCATGCCACATTGCCGCTAATACATGAGGGGTATTGCCGTTGACTACTAAATTGAGCTGCTCTTCCATCATTTCACCAGTCAAGTATGGGACGGTCACTTTAAAGAAAGGCTTTGCGAATTCCATCAAGCTATCATTGATCACTGTCAAATCATTCAATGAGTCTTCCCGCGTATATTTACCGTGATAAAGACCTAAATTCCAATCCTCTTCATTGACTAATTTTGGTGTCATGTCGAACAACGATACGGCCTTCAATCTGGATACACCGAAGTTTTTTACATACTCGAATGTCGTAGAAACCCCCATCGAGTGTCCAACTAATGTGACATTCATCAAGTTAAGATGCTCCATTAGTTCTTCCAAATCGGAAGCGAATCTCTTCAATGTCAAACCATGCTCCGGGCGATCAGAAGCGCCATGTCCTCTCAAATCAAAAGACACTACATTGAACTTTTTGCTCAATTCTTCAAATGGTTGATCGAATGCTGTATGATCCGATGACCAGCCATGGACGAGCACAATCGGTTGTCCTTCTCCTTTTTGCTGATAATACAATTTGACGCCGTCACTTGTTTCGAAAAATGCCATGATGCTTTCCTCCTTCTAGTAGGCCTCAACATAAAGTTGTTGTTAAATTGTTTATAAAAACACTTTATTGCATAACTTTTTCTACCATAAATAAAGTTTACTCCTGCATTATCTGAATAAGGTTGCCGCATGTATCGTCGAAGACAGCTATTGTGACTTCGCCCATTTGTACAGCTATAGATGCTATTTCTCATTTATAAAAATTAATATGCATTCGTTATATGACTTCCCCATTCACGGTTAGGTTGCAACCAGCTAACGCTTCTTTCCACAATTAAATCATCCAGTCTTACTTCGTAATCCTTGCGGTATGGTTTAGTAAATTCTTCATCAAGCCAGCTATCTCTTGTGCCTTTCCATGTTTCATAAATGAGCAGTTCATCCGGTTGATCCAGATTATCCGAAACAATAGCGCTAATAAATGCCTTTTCGGATGACATCTCCTCAATTAGAGAAAATAACTCCTTTCGGAATTCTTCTTTCTTCCCTGGTTTAGCCTTAAAACGAATATTGAGTTGAACTTGTTGATTGGTCATATTGAATCCTCCTATAAATTTTATATTTTGCGGCGATTCCGTTACACCATTCCCCAAGTACCTTATTGTAATCTCTGCGCAGTGAAATTATACCTGTGCTAGCCCGCCATCTACGAACAATTCAACACCCGTCAAGTAACTGCTTTCGTCTGAAGCAAGGAAAGATACAGCGTTTGCTACTTCTTCAGGTGTCCCAATTTTTCCAGCTGGAACAGTATTTCTGCTATTTTCCAGTACCTCTTCAAGTGCATCACCAAAAAGCTCATCGTATGCAGGTGTAAGAATACCTCCTGGACTAACCACATTTACACGGATTTCAGTACCTTTTAGGTCAAGAATCCAGTTGCGAACTAGTGCTCTTAATGCTGCTTTAGATGCTCCATATACACTAAACGCTGGGTTGCCAATTGTTCCAGCAGTAGAGCCCGTTACAATAATAGAACCTACTTTGTCCGGGAATAGTGATAACGCTTTTTGAACAGTAAAGATGGTTCCTTTAACGTTAATGTCGAACGTTCTATCAACCTGCTCTTCAGTAATTTCACCTAATGGAAGGAAGTTTCCAATTCCTGCATTAGCAAAAAGAATGTCCAACTTACCTTTTTCCTGCTTTATAAGGTCATATAGTTTGTCTAAGTCTTCAAGCTTAGAAATATCCCCTTGTACACCGGTTACGTTCTTACCAATTTGGTTAACAGCTTTATCAAGTTCGTTTTGTCTGCGTCCCGTGATATAAACATATGCACCTTCGTTTACAAACTTTTGTGCTGTAGCAAGACCAATCCCACTTGTTCGACCCGTTACAAGTGCTATTTTACCTTCAAATTTACCCATACTTAACACTCCTTTAGAATTAATTTTATTTTATGTCTAATACCTTTAAGTATTTGAAGAACAACTTACAAGATATAGTATCCTTCAGTAAGCACATTAACGGAAGTACCCACTTTTTTGTGATATAGTAACTAAAAAGTAATAAATGTGGAATGGAGAGGTTTAGACTTGAAAAAATTTAGTTGTGGTTTTGAAGTGACAAAGGAAGTTATTGGCGGAAAATGGAAAGGTCTTGTATTATACTTTTTAATGAATGGACCAAAGAGAACGAGTGAAATAAAAGTGCATTGTCCCAAATATAACTCAGAAAATGCTGATTCAAACACTTAGAGAGCC
>NZ_LMTJ01000001.1:143602-151082 GCF_001510715.1 Bacillus sp. FJAT-29814 | reverse complement strand
CTATCTTGCAGGAGCTCTGTCAATGGGGAAGCCATTATGCGGAGCAAGAGTATGCAGAAGGTGAATTTGAAATCGCACAACCTGAAGAGGCTTCTTAATGAGGAAACCAACTTATAACACCTTATATGTAAGGTATTTTATTGTTGTACTAAGATTTGTCCAAATCCTTTAATGTAGAATTTAATAATATTGGTTCCGATTCAAATTGATAGAAGGTCAATTTAATCTGGGAATATTGGCATTTTCGCATCACCTTTTAACTACTATTTAACATCGTCTTATTGAACAAAACTGCCCGTTACTTCAATAAGATTTAGCCAAGAGAAGCGTTTATCCTCCTTGGATCAACACACCCTTTACTTTAAGTGAAGAAATTCACATTCTTTGTCATCTTTTTCATATAAATGTTTATCTATAAACAGATAATAATCTTCTTATGATAACTTTCGAATCACTTTTTCGCCATATATAATCTTACTTCTTGTGGAACAACTATTTTACCACCCTTATAGTCTATATAATCCGCAACACTATCCAAAATAGCCTTCTGCTTATCTTTATCTATATCGTGAAAGTCTGAGTAAGAATTCATCAATCTTAAATATCTTTCTGTAGTATATTCATCATCCCATCTATAAACATTGGATACGGGATTTTTGAATAAATTATTGATTTGTATTTGTGAAATTCTTAGATTATGCAAATCTTCAGCTTCATCTAAACTTATATAGTCATCAAGCTCAGGAGCATATTTTCGATATATATTTCTTATTTGATTAAGCATTTCAGTTTTTGGCTCAATAATCGACGTTAAATGCCAGAAAACTGCCATTGTTCCATTTCTTTTTAACAGATTGTATGCTTTAGGATATCCAATCCCTGGCTTAATCCAATGAAATGCTGTAGCTGAAAAAATTAAATCATATGTTTCCTGTTCTTTATTATAATCCTCAAAAGGGATGCATAAGGCATTGAAATTTTGATATTGAGAATATTTTTCTAATAAATACTCTACTTGTTTTTCTCCAAGCTCTAAACCTGTAATAGTATACTCATTTTTCACAAAATATTCTGTAGCTTGACCTGGGCCTGAACCTATTTCAAGTATGTTTGCATCATTCTTTATCATTGAATAGTCAACAATATCCCTAAACAACTCAGATGGATAACCTGGTCGTGCTATTTCATAATCAGAGATTATATAATTAAAGACATTTTTATTTTCCAAATTAACAAGCCCCCTCTGTTGATTTCATTATAACTTTCTTTATAGCCGAATGTTTTCTTTCCTAACTTCTGACACTCTACACGCATAAATGCGGCAGGTTCTTTTATCTAAGCTTCTTCTTATCTCTCCCTAGCGCTATTCGGAGGAATACCTGGTACAACAATAAGACACTCACTTAGTTCAAAGAAACTTTTTTGAACAAACAACCTAGGGCTGTTTAACGTTCTGTTGGTAGGTCACACCTTCATTATATCTGTTATTTAACTTTTAATTCCCATACTAGAAATAGAAGGTTTCATCAGTTTTAAACGTTGTATTTCTAAATTATGTTTTACAATAAAATTCTTAAATGTATGATCACATAAAGTTTTATCAATTTTATCTAGACTCTCATGACTGTTTTTAATTAAAAAAGCGGAATATAAGTCTCGCTGTACCAAATAATTACCTACCTGACTCCATCGCTGGTGGAGTTTTTTCTTTTCATACTCTTCAGATTCATGGTTGTATTGACTAGCCTTTGATGTCCAGGTGTTAATCTTATTAAATTTTGCATTTAAATAGTTACACTTATATTCCAAAATAGAAACAAATAATGCGGGGGCTTTGTTAGCTATGGACTTTCCAAATCTCTTCTTTCGTTTAAACTTACCCGTTTTTTCACTGATTTTGGTTTCTTTCGCCCGTTTTTGAAGTCGTTGGTAATGCATGGTTTCAATGAAGAATTCATCACCAGTACGTAGAATGACGTTTGCTAATCGGCAATGGGATTGTTTTCGTTTTGCGGCTTGTTTTCTATGGATATCTTGTAGTTTACTTCGCAGTTTAATGTAGTTAGTAGAAAATAACCATTTATCTTTATTTCCAACTTTATAGGTTCCGTCAGGATTAAATTTATTTGGATTGGTGGTGCGTTTCGAACGGTCCATCTTCCGTAGAATGATTCGCTTTTCTCTTTCCAAGGAATCTATATTGGGTGCAAGTTCCCTTAATAAGGCTACATGATCAGAGACAATTGCCATTGTTTGTGTACCTGGGTCGATACCAGTTCTTCCTTTACCTAAACGTACTTTGGATAAACCGGTATTCTTGTCCCGTTTTGCAGGTAGAGTTCCTCTAATAATCAATTGAACGAAATATCGCATTTTGCCCCGAATCATTTTGCGTATGATCCGACAGAATTTGATGTTCTTTATGTTCAATAATGCTTCCCTAGCGTAAATGTCCATTTCTTTTACTTGAACCCGTACTTTTGTTCCTATTACATTTACAACATATTGACCTTCCACTTCACGAAAAGTAATTCCTGATTTATTCGTTTTACCTTCAATTGAAGTCATGGTCCCGTATTTTTTGAAGTATATGTTTCTAGCATTACCATAGCGTTTCTTTTCAAATGCTTTCCAGGCGCGGCTGGCCATTTTTTGGGCTGTATTAATATCTAATACTCCCTCAAAATGACGTTTCATTGGGGCTACAAAATCATGAATGGCATATTCGCTTAATCCAAATTGATGCTCAATTTTGTTTTGTTGATTGTATAAAGAACAAAGCTCTTGTTCCAAAGCCTTTGCCTCTTTATAATTTTTAGACTTTTGGATTTTATTTTTGACAGCGTTAATACACCGTACATTTTTACAGTATTGTTTGTTATTTTTGACCAACCTTTCTCGTTTGAATATTTCACCTAAACAAGCGTTTTGAATTTTTCGAGAAACTTCAAAAACGAGATCAAAACGAAAAAGGTGCAGATGAGTTGTATTCAACGGAAGTGTTAATACAAAACTGGCTTCATTTTTCTTTGACATATCTCACCCCCATAAGAACGTTTGTTCTAACTTAAATATACCAAAATATTCCCAAAAAGTATATTAAAACCACCTAAAAAATAAAACCGAATTCCTCCCCACACTTAAAAGTAGGGGCTTCCTTCGGTTTCACTCGGTGAATTATTTTGTTCGGCTAACCTCTCGTTTGTTCAATAAGAAAAGAGTCGCCGCCGCAACTCCCTGTTGAACTCTCGCACCCTATAGTTTAAGTGAAAAACTTCACAATTTTAATAGTCCAAAGCAGATATTCTTTTTTATTATGGTCCTGGAATTCTTAACAGTTTGTTGCCTAATAACATTTCCCAATTATTTTTTCTTTATTAATTCTCTCCAAGATGATATAACAACTGGTATTCCGAATATAAACACAGTTGCTAAGCCAATAATCTTTATAAAAACAATTACTAAGTTAATAGTATCTCTGAAAAAATCAATTATAGGAAAAGGGACTAGTTCTAAAATCGGGTTATTTGAAGAGCTTAGTATAAATTCAGAAGTTGATGAAGATATTGAAAAAAGTAACCAACCAGCTAATGCAGCTATAATAAATTTCATATGTCTATCCATTTCAACTACCTCCTTATTAATAACTTCATCATAAATAATAAGCGTCATAGAATGGCATATGATTATAAAATTTAAATAGCAGTTAGTTTTTATACTGTTGAAATAGACGATTACACGATTAAATTGTATGTTTTCCTTTTTCTTATAATTACTAAATTCATCATAAAGATTTGCATTTTTGCATGAATTATTCTTGAACTAAAATTCCAGTTTGTTCAAGAAGAAAACGGGATCGCCTTAGCAATCCCTATTTTAACCATCAAGGTTAGACGGATTCTCCCGGGAAGAAATATCTAAAAGGTAGCATCAATCCCAGGAGAGATACAACAATGAAAACAACTTGATGGATATGATCATTCCCTGGTGGCAGTCCGCCAACCAAGTGCAAAGTCCAAAAGGTGGGATAATACCAGAGTGTAAGCCACGCCCATCTTTCCTTTCTTCTGTACGACGTAAGAGTTATCACGGTACCGAAAAACCCCATTCCTGTCGTTGCAACACCAAGAGCTCGAAGCAATCCTAAATCATATGGACCTGCAATCCTTGGATACGTGACAACTAATATTCCAAAGATCAAAATCCCAATTCCGTTAAATAAAAGGAACATCCAGCTGATTCTTAGAAGAACAGTCTGCTCTTTAAATTTTGCCAAATCATAACATCCTTTGCCCGTTTTTAGTTCATTCATTTTTAACATAGTCTGTTTATTAGATTCTACTATGTCTAATTAACTTTTATAACCTGGGACATTTGCTCAATAAGAAAAATGACTGCCGCAGCGATCGCTTCTTTTACTCTTGTTCGCGTTAGTTATACATAAAGACTTACACGATCATTGCATATTATATAAATGATGTGACAATAAGTAATTATCTCTTTCCTTTTAGTTCTAAAAGTATAGGTGCTATATTTAGTAAGATAGAAACAATTGTCAAAAACCATAATGCCCTTTCCATACCAGGTACTACATCCAATAAAGCTGCCCAATCTTCCACTTCTACCCAATCCGATACAAGACTGTATTCTGCACAAAGTGTTAATGCTGTAAATGATAATCCCAACGCCATAGCAAGCTTATAATCCTTTCCTGCTGCATACATATAAAGATTTATAAGAGTTACTACTATTGCAATACCCCCTAATATTATCCACATAACTATACCTCCATATATTTTTATTTATGCCCGTTACTTCAATAAGGTTCAACTAAAGAAGCGTTAATCCTTCCTGGATCAACGCCCCGTTACTTTAAGTGCAACGTTTCACAAAATATATATATTTTACTCCTGATTCAATTCTTCAATAAGATATTACATCCTTTATATTGTATAAACTCTACCATAGCTTCCCTTCACCTAACTCAAGATAAACGTCAGCTTCTTCAAAAGAAAGGAAATTATTTTGAGCCTTAGCTGAAAATAGGTTGATCATGGTACACAGCCCTAATATATCACTTCGAAAAGGTTTATCTCGCGTACCTCCGATGAGGTTTATGTTTTGTTTATGTTCCCAACCACCTTTTGTATGGAAGTGCACTAATGCAGGTTCACAAGTAAATATACTAATATCAGGATTGTTCTTTTCGATAAATGAATATGCTTCTTTTATAAGTCTTAAACCGAATCCCTGCTTCCGAAAAGATGAATTCGTCATAACTTCACTTAGCCCAAAAGCTTTATATTTTTGACCCTCATGACTTATATTCTTCCAAGGAATAGCAACATGACTAATGACAATATTGTCTTCAACCAACACTAAAGAAGTTGGTTGAGTCTCTGGACTATCAGGCCAATGTAAATCCTCGTCATGATCGCCAAAAGCTTGTGGCCACTCTTGTCTCATTAAAGATATAATTTGTTTTTTTATATATGAGGGACAATTTTCTTGATGAAACTGCAGTAATTCAATCATAAATTCTTCTCCTATGTTTAAGAAAATTGTAAAATCTGATACGAGTCTTATTGCTATTTTATTAATATAAATAACTTTGGGAGTAGAATAAATACATAGAAATTGTTAGTCCATTCATAACGCTTATTGCACTGCAACATTCGTTCAATTTCTTAGGAAGAAGTTAGTAAATGTGATCCATTATTTTTTGATAACCAAAAGGTAAAACGAAAACAACTAATAAACCTATAACTATTGAAAGAGTTGAAAAAATAATTAATTTACGATGGGAAATTTCATTCCTTTTAAAGGCGGTAATGAATACCTTTACCATATAAAAGACAGTAATAAATATTATGATAGATGAAAACACACTTGCCAAAATTACCTCCATCGTGTCCCTCCCTTTAATCCATATTATAACAGAAATAACAAATTTCTTATTTAAACTATCCTGTCCTTTAGTTCAAGAAGAAAAGCATTACCCCTTTGAAGTAATGCCCCCGTTAGTGTAAGTACATTTCTTCTAATCTACTAAATTCACCCATTATTTCGTAATATATATACAATAAAAAAGACATCAACCCTTTGTGGATAAATGTCCCTTAAGAAAGTAGTTATTTAACTTCTATTGTATATTCTTTATGCTCGTGAATCTCACCTTTTTCAACGTGCACCTTAATGAAATACGTACCAGCTTTTGAGAAAGTTTTTTCATAGGTGTATATTCCATTCCTTCCTTTCATTGCATCGACATATTCATGGTTGTGATCGTTATTAAACCAGATTTCAAATCTTACTTCTGCACTTGGTATAGGTTGATTTTCATTTGTAATGTGAGCAGATAGCACGGTTTTCTCATTAACATTAAATTCTTTACTACCATCAAAATCAATGGAAACGGTACTATGATGGTGGTGGGCGTCTTCTGTTTTTCCTTGGCTTGAGTCGTTACCTGCAGCCTCACTGTGTTGATGTTCTGTGTCTGCCACAGTTCCAGCAGGATTTTCCACACTGATTTGTTGACTCGGCATATTATGCATTTTTCTTGCAGTAACATGAGCAGTGACAACATACTTACCATCTTCGGTAAAGGTTTTCTTGATTTCATAGATACCTTTTCCTTGATGGTTCGCTTCTATCATTTCAGATTCCTCTTGTCCAACTTTACGGATTTCGAACTTTACTTCATCCGCATCTTCTACACTTTCATTTCCTTGTGTGACAGTAGCTGTCAAGGTTACCTCTTCGTTTACATTATTAGCTTCTGGTGTATGGATGGAGACCTCTATTAATTGTGGTGCTTCACCACTACCTGAACCTGTCTGCGAATCGGATTGTGATGTTCCACAACCTGAAAGAACAATTATTATAGAAATAATTAGAAATAGAAATTTCTTCAAAAAAAGCACTCCATTCCATCATTTATCTAGCTGTTCACTCCAATCAAGATTATACTCCATATTTAAAAGATAAACGATGGATAAACTATCACTTTTTGTAATCAGTCGAAATACTGTTGTATGAAAACCCATAACCCCTCTAATTACTATATTTTTGTTAATTCATCTTCCACAGAACTTCCCGTTACTTTTTACAAATTTCAACAAAAAGGGGCGTTAATCCTTCTTGGATCAACGCCCCCGTTTGTTTAAGTGCATTTTTTCCTCTTGCACACTTACCTTTAGTATACTCATTTAAAAAAACCCTTTATTTATATAATTTTATATAGAAGAAACTTGCATTCTCATACCTCTATTCGGGATATTTTCCATCCACTTACCTTTTAGGCTAAAACATATTTGTCTTTAGAGACAGAACCAATATTTAGAAGGTGAATAATATAACGTAAAATTTATTAAGTGAGGAGAAACGTGAATGTATTACAACTGGAACAACCATAATTGGAACAATCATAACCCGTATCCCCAGAATAACTGGAACAACCATAATTGGAACAATTATA
>NZ_LMTJ01000001.1:29028-143408 GCF_001510715.1 Bacillus sp. FJAT-29814 | reverse complement strand
ACAACCATGATTGGAACAATCATCACCCGCATTCTCATAATAACTGGAACAACCATGATTGGAACAATCATCACCCGCATTCCCATAATAACTGGAACAACCATGATTGGAACAATCATCACCCGCATTCTCATAATAACTGGAACAACCATGATTGGAACAATCATCACCCGCATTCTCATAATAACTGGAACAACCATGATTGGAACAATCATAACCCGTAATCACATAATAACTGGAACCATAATTGTAACAATCATAACCCGCATTCAAATAACAACAGACATGGGTAGTTTAACAAAGTAGTTTTAGATTAGATTCAGAATAAAAAACTATTAGATTAAGAAAACAAAGATAAAAAATATAGAAAACATCAAATTGTTTTATTACAAAATTTGATGATTGGAAATTAAAAGCCCTCTCATGGGCTTTATTTATTCATCATTTGCTTGATAAACGTTAATCAAAAGAAGAACCATTTTATTCCCCTTGGTAATGAGAACTTCTTCAGCTAAAACTGACTTTTACTTGACTAAGAAAAAGGCTTTACTCCATATAAAAGTAGAGCCCCCGTTCGCATAAAAACGCCGGATATGCAAACAATAAAAAAAATCATGCCCATACATTGGTTTGGGTGTAGGTGGTGAAGTGTTTGAACAAAACGAGAGCAAAGGAAGTTCTCTTTCTTTTTATCCTTTCGACCGGGTTATTGAATCATGTCATTATTATACCTGCCTTATTGGAAGCAGCAGGACGAGATGCCTGGATAAGTGTGGTTTGTGTGATTGGTCCTTATATTCTTTATTTATTACTCATTTTTTACATATCTAAAAATATAAAACAGAAAAGTCTCTTGAAATGGATCGAAGAAGAGTATGGGAAATTCACTCTAGTATTATTTTCTGTTCCCATGTTCCTATTATTATTTTCGGATACGTATATTACCCTTGTAGATACGTCCATTTGGGCAAAAACGTATTTTTTACCTGAAACACCCTACCTACTTATACTGTTGATTTTTATTTTCTCTTGTTTTTGGTTATCTACTAGAACCTTTAAGCAATTAACCCTAATGGCAACCATTGTCCTTCCTATTGTTGTGTTTTTAGGATTTTTTATTATGACCGCAAATTTCAAACACAAGGATTGGGAAAATTTATTCCCCTTATTTCTTAATGGGTATAAGCCGATGTTAAAAGGAATCCTGTATTCTTTTTCCGGCCTCATCGAAATATTTTTTCTCTTATTAGTGCAAAATCACTTAAAAAGTACTTTCAAGTTGAAACAAATTGTATTTCTTGGTTTGATCTTCGTTGGGTTAACTTTAGGACCGTTATCGGCCTCAATCATGGAGTTTGGACCCGTGGTTTCATCCAATTTAGGATATCCAGCATATGAGGAATGGAAGTTACTGCAGTTGGGGGATTTTATTTCTAGAATGGATTTTTTGGCAATGTTCCAGTGGATGAGTGGAGCATTGTTTCGAATAAGCCTTCTAATGTTTATTCTTTCAAGCTTTGTAAAAGAAAAGAGTAGAGTCAAATTCCTGTCTATATTTTATCTATTCTTACTTGGTGCAGCGCTCATACCCATTAGTAGGTTCCAGTTACATGGGCTTCTATATAATTACTTTTTACCGATAAGCTTGATAATTATTTTTTCCCTTTCAATTATTCTGTTTTTTTTAGTGCTTATTAATAAAAGAAAGGATCGCTCACAAAATGCAGGATAAATGGAACCAGCAAAAGCTAGACAACCCAATCATACCACTTTTACAAAAATCATTTAATCATTGTGAAGATATAGTATTTAAAAAAATCGACATGAAAGAATGCTCTATCACTCTGATCTACGGGGAATATCTAATTGATCCATCCTTTATTGACAAATATATTATGACTAAGCTGGACAATATCCCCTGCTTTCCCGAGGATATTGATGAGTATTTAATGAAAGAAATTCAATTGGAGAAGCTCACGTATTCAAAGGAAGAGGATATTCAGCTAAAAATCTTAAATGGATATATTTTAATTCATATAAATAATGTCCTGTTCGCTGCTTCCGCTAATAATGTCCCAAAGCGGACACCAGAAGAGCCCACTACGGAGCCGTCCATTCGCGGACCAAGGGATGGGTTTATTGAAGATTTAGGTAGTAATATTGCTTTAATCCGGAAACGGTTAAAATCGAATGAACTCAAAGTGGAAAAATTCCTTATAGGAAAGAGAAGCAATACGACCATAGCCATTTTATATATAAACGACATTATTAATAAGGATATACTCTCTACCATTCATAGCAAAATCAAAAAAATTGATTTAGATATAGTCAGTAGTATTCAACAAATTGAATCAGTGATTTCCGATCAACCCATCGCGCTTATCCCAACCTTTGATACGACTGGGAGGCCTGATTTTGCCGTGGAGTGTTTAAATCAAGGGAAATTTTTAATATTAATGGATGGGCAACCGACAGCATCGATTGCACCCGTTCAAATTGCCAATTTATTCAAGTCTCCAGAAGATGCCAATTTGAATTTTATATATGTTTCTTTTGAACGATTACTACGTTGTTTTTCGTTATTTATTTCTATTTTATTACCAGGAACATGGGTAGCACTCACCACCCATAATATTGAACAAATCCCATATTTACTTGTAGCAACCATTAGTGTCAATCGTTACGGAATCCCATTATCCAGTCCATTTGAGATGTTATTAATGCTTATCTTATTCGAATTATTCAATGAGGCCGGATTACGATTACCACGAGGAGCTGGCCAAACCGTTAGTGTATTAGGCGGCTTGATCATTGGGGATGCAGCCATTAGAGCGGGAATCACCTCCCCTCCCATCCTCATTATGGGAGCACTCACGTTTATTAGTGGGTTTACACTGGTTAATCAAACTCTCTCAACTAGCGTGACTCTGTTTCGCTTTTTTATCTTTTTCCTTGGTGCCATGTTTGGGATTTTTGGAGTGGTATTAGGATTCTTGCTCATCATATCCTATCTGGTTTCTTTAACATCCATAGGCGTTCCGTTTTTGTCGATGGCATACCCATTTACTTTTTCAAATGTCATCCGTTCATTTTTGAAGGAACCATGGAAATTATACAAAACAAGGGGCAGTTTAGCTTCGCCAGAAGATAGAACGCGTCAGGAGGAATAACAGATGATAGCAAGATCAGCCATCTTCATTGTAATTTTCAGTCTGTTCCTGACAGGCTGTTACGGACAGAAGAATATTCAAGATCTTACCTATGTTGTTGCCTTCGGTATTGATTATGATGATAAAAAGGATGAAATGAGGATTATAGCCCTGGCTTTAGATTTCACAAATGTGGCCAAACAAGAAGGTGCGAAATCCCTTCCCCCTCCACCCGAATGGATTGGCGAAGGAAAAGGAAAAACAGTGGAAGAAGCCATCTCTAAGTTATATGAGGACAGCCAGCCCGACTTGTTTCTGCAGCATGTTAAAGCCATTATTATTACCGAAAATGCGCTTACCCATAAATTTAAAGAGATTAATGAGAGTGTAGGGAGAAGTAATTTTTTTCGATTTTCCGTTTTTATGTTCTCAACCAATGAATCACTTGATGACATTTTTAAAACAAAAGCCCTGTTTTTTTATCCCCAAATATTCACGGTATATATTAAACCGCGGAAAGAAGAAGGGGAATCCAACATGTTATCACCAAAAAGCTACAGAGAATTTTTATCGGAATACTTTGAACCAGTAGGAGCAACGTATCTTCCCTCTTTAGGGATTTATCACAATGCATGGGTACAAGACAATAAAAAATATCCACTTGTGCAAATCAATGGAGCCCATTTCTTTGAAAATCAAAACTATCAAGGACACCTATCAATACATGACATCCAAGGAATGAAATGGGAAAATGAGGAAAAAAAGAAGAAAACCTATATTCTCGAAAATCCGTCTCAGAAAAGAACAGTAGTTAGAATATCAACATCCAACCTTACCATTCATACCACAGACCCAACCAAACCATCATTTCAACTACGTGTAAAAGGAACGGCAGAAATATTAGAAAATGTAAACAATCTTTCTGAAAAAGAAATAGAAAACAAAATGGAGAAGTTGATTCGAGAAGAAATAAAGAATACGTATGTAAATGGCCTCAAAATTCACTCAGACCTATTTAGACTCGGTACAAACTGGTTTCGCTTTTATAAAGAAGATTATCAGAAGTTCACGAGAAAACATCCTGGAAACTACTATTTAAAAAAGGATTCCCTCCAAGATATAAAGGTAACGGTCCATATACGAACATCTGATAATTATAAAAGTAAAACCCATTCGAAAATTTATGATACCAAATCAATCTATGGAAAATGAGGGTAGCCACGGGGCGGTTCTCGCGGCTTTTTCAGTCAATCTGAACCGTTCGGGAGCTGCCCCTTCGACCTAGAACAGGAACTTCCCCACACTGATTAAACTACTTAAAATACCTATTCCATTCATCGTGCCTTTTCCCATTTTAAATATGCCATCAAATATTCCCGGCTCGCCACTTCCTCCGTTATTCCCCCATCCCATGGGATTTACTTGTCCCCCCCAGGCCGCAGGATTTCCAAAACCTCCGAAGTTCGCAGGCTTCCCATTGGCACCAAAGGCAAAAGGATTGAAGAACGGTGGCTGTATAGCGGCGAGATGTCCTTGAGGGTACATCCCCTGATGGTTGACCGCTTGTTGTGCCCAAAGGAAGGGTTGATTTTGGGGATTGACACCCACCTGGCCGGGGAATGGAGCCCCACTAGTCGGATGTCCTTGTGTCATCAGCCCTGAATGATGAATTGGTTGCATCGACTGTTTATGGGGGGTCAACCCTGCATGGCTAGCTATTGGAGCCCCGCATAGAGGCTGTCCTTCTGCGAACATCCCAGCTTGGTTCATCGGTTGCGCCCAGGAAGTGAACTGTCCTTTAGTCGCAATCCATTGATGATTGGGAAGCTGCGGCCAAATGACAGGCTGCTCTTGCGACTCCCAATCTACCTGGTCAACGAGCGGCAGTGAATTCCCCATTTTTTTTGAGACGCGGAACCCGCATGGTCAACAGGCTGCGGCCAGTTGTTGGCAGGCTCCACCTTCGACTCCCATTCGTCCTGGTCAACGATCTGTATCAAGTTCCCCTCATTGTGTCCATGAGGTGTAACGTTTTCAATTTCAACCTGTGTGATCCAAGCGGAAGACTCTATTTGTTCTTACTACTGAAACGGGAAATCCAACCGTCTTCCGTATAGAGTTCTCCTGCTAATCCGTCACTAATTTCTTTTATACTTATTTGTTTGCTATCTCCGTTTGCAACAATATCTATCAACTCATTTTGTTCAAATGTCCATAATAAGTGATGTAAAGTTGTATCAACAATTTTAGGAACTAAATCATTAAACAATTCACTTTGACCGCTTGAAGAAATTTGTTTATATAATCTTTGGCTTTCTTCACTTTTCAACTCGCCGTGGATAGTCTTTTCCCACTGTTCAATCGCTTCGTCTCGAACTCTTTTTATCAGAATTTCACCAAATACATCAAGCAACATATTTTTATCCTTCATCTATACTTTCCCCTCATTTTTTAAAATTTTTATCACATTTTACCAAAATCCCTTCTTCAAGTAACCTGCCCGTTAGTACAAAAAGAAAGAGGGAACGCCGCAGCATCCCCATCATTAACTCTTGCCCCCGTTACTTCAATAAGAAAATTAGTTATTTCCTGATATTGTCCCAAAAGATGTTTCATTACCATTATTAAAAAGTTTAATATCCTTATAGCGTTTATCTATATTCACTTTATAGAAAAGCTCGTGTTCTAATGATGAATTTGAATAATCAGATGTTTCATCACTCTTATATAATAAGTTTAATTTGTCATTTTCGCTTTCAATATCAAAGCCAGTAAAGTAGACAGCTTTTTCATCTTGAATAACATTTGACCCATTTAAGTATACAAATACAGCGTTATTCTTTTTATCAAGGTAAAGATGAACTCCATTTTCTTCTTTAACACCTTGAAAAAATGTTTGAATATCTTTGCTGATACTCTCTTGACTTACTTCTAAGAAGGACAAAGATGAGTTTGCATTACATCCTGATAATGTAACAATACTCAACAGTATTATCAATATATTTTTCAATATAATCCCCCTTTATTTTACTTTCATTATCCCCACTTTATGGTGTATATTCTTCATCCAACTTTCATATACCTTCTTCCACTAACCTGCATCGTTACTTCAATAAAGTTCAACAAAAAGAATCGTTAATCCTTCTTGGATCAAAGACCCCGTTTGTTTAAGTGTACCAATTCACAAAGTTACATCGATTCTAACATATATACATTGAAACTTTTCTTACTCACATTTCCTTTATTATCATATAAAGCACCTCCCAGAACAAAAGGTACTCTATACACAAGAATCATTGACTCTTGTTATTCTTTTCCGCTAAACTCTAAAATATTTAAACCCTCGAATGCCTCTGGTGCTTCAAAAAAACTAGTAACATGATTAAACACCGCTTCAGTGTCAAAAGCTGCTCTTTCGGGTTGTTCGTCACGCCTTTGTGCAATTTGACGTAAGCATTGCTCGTTATTTAGATTAAGGAAAATTAGTTGATGGCTTGCATTGACCTCTGACGCGATATCCAACAACCACTTCCGCTGTTTTTGAGTGTTGCCCGGAAAATCCATTACTACATCTATACCGACACTTAATATGTTTTGGACATGCTTTTTCACTAAGGGTTTGAGCTGAACTGAGAATTTGAGATAGTCATCAAATGATGTAATCTGATTGGGATAAAGAGATGAAAGCCATTCATCCTCAGACAACAGTACCGCCTGTTTTTCTATCGCTATTTGTTTTGATTTAGTTGATTTTCCAGCTCCCATTTTTCCACAGAAAAAGTATAGCGTCCCCAATTGTTTCATATTTTTTAACCCCCCTCGATTATTTTAGTTTAAACTTTTTACTTTGTTCATTCCGATAGACATTTTCTCTAATTAATAGTTAGACGTTAAGATTTACCAATTTACTTATTATACCATTTTCATATATATTCCTTCTTTAACAAAGCTCGTTAGTCGAATAAGAAACAATGTTTATATTGCGAATTTAGTTAATCTAAATTACTAATTATGGAACACATGAACAATGGGTGTATGGTAATGGTAATTACCTATACTTTGATGAGGGTATTTTAACTTCAATTCAAAATTAATTACTATTTTGGAGTGGCTTTATATGTCACTCTTTTTACCTTTCTTTTTTCCCAATAGACATTTGAAATGGATATATGGTAAGATTCAGAAAATTAGGTAAATTATGATTAGGAGTGTTCTAGATGAAAAGGATACCTGTTATCTATAAAGGAAAAGAATATTTCTTACTTATTCAGTATGCATCTGGTTACTGTGAAATTGTGGAGGATGAAGAAAATACTTATAATCGTGTGAAACTGGTACATTTTTCTGAAATAACATATAAACAGTTGCAAGAAAATTAAAAATTGCTCATTGTATTTACATACTTAATTCGGATTCATGAACTAAAATAATTTCACCTAGACAACTAATTTCATAGAATCCGTTTCCATAGTTCCAAATGACTTCGCAGTTTAAATTTTTATATAAAACTTCTTTATTCAAAATAAGCAATTCCTTCCTTATATTTAAAATCACACAATATTCATTTTAACAAATTTTTCAGTTTCTTTTAAGAATATCTTTTCGACATTAGAAAGATTTTTTATACCAAAGCATATTATGATAAATAAAAAAATGTTAAAGGAGTGGCTGAACTGCTACTCTTTTTTTAAATTAAAATGCTCTGTTAAAGTTTAATGTTGAAATAAGGTGAAAAAATACCACTTCCAATTATATGGTAGTGGTAATTCGTAGTATAGTCTTATTCAACTATAGCCCCCGTTAAAGAAGGTCTATTAATTTTCATCTTTTTTATATGCTTATTTCAATCTATTATAAAACTAAAATAATGACCTAATAGATAGGAAAATACATATTACAGAAACAGCATAGAAGAGTAAAGCCGTTTTAAAATTCCTCCTAAATTTAATAGCATAAGCACAAAAGAAGATAGCCGCAGCTAATTTGGAACAACTTCGTAAATAAGGATGATTTGAAAAAAATGAATTGCTTAAAATAATTGAAGCAAGGAAAGTTATAGAAATTAGTATTTTGAACCACAAAGGTTCATTCAGGAACATTTTAATCATAAATTTTATCCGTTGCATGAGGGTACAACTCCCTTTAATCTTACTAAGTACGACACAAGTAATAGAGCTATACCAATAACCATTAATCCGTAATCCATCTTTACCCCTCCCAAAACATAATTATTTTTTGTTACCCTTTATACTACATAGAAAGGAAAAGGTTTCCTTTCTTCCACTAACCTGCTCCGTTACTTTAATAAGAAGAACTACTCCTTATTGAAGTAAAGCACCCGTTCGATAAAAGAGTTGTCTAAGCAATCCATGTTCCGCTAAAGCACCCTATAATGGAATAACAAAGCAATCCTTAATTCAGGTTTGTTTGAGTAAGTTTTTGCTTAATCCCCATTTGTTAAGATTACAAGCTCATCTATTGCACATTTTATCTCATCTTTAATGTTATAGAAATGAGGGGCAATTCTTATTACATCTTTTCTTGCAGAAACAATAATTTTTTTGTCTCTTAACATGGCTTCCACTTTCGATGCATTTGCAACATGAAAAGACATCAGGCTCGTCCTATTATCAGTAGATAATGGTCCAATGAGATGTAAACCTTTTTCTTTTCCATAATGTATGGTGAATTGGGTTAGCTCTTTTAAATGGGTTTCAATATAACTTATCCCAACCTCAAGTAGCAATTTTAGTGCCTCATAAGCCGCATAAACACTTATAAAAGAAGGTGTACCTGTTTCAAATCGACGAGCCCCCATTGCAAAAACAGGATTATGAATGTTAAATGAAGATGCTTGTTCTTGTCCCAGCCATCCAGTAACTCTTGGTTTTAATTGCTCTGCTAGTTCTTTTTTTATATACAAAAACGCTACGCCAGGAATTCCTAGCATATATTTACGAGTTCCCGTTGCTAATATATCAATCTCCATCTCTTTCACATCAATCGGAATATGTCCTGCTGATTGGTAAGCATCGACGAATAAAAGTGAGCCTTTTCTATGAGCAATAGCAGCAATCTCTCTAATGTTTTGCTTATATCCATTGTAATAATTAACATGGGGAATACACGTAATAAGCGTATCAGTGGTTATTTCCTTTTCATACTGTTCTAGGGGTATTTCGCCATTGGAAGAACGAATTACGGAAATATTATCCTTAAATGGTTCTTGTGCAAACCATATATGACCGACAGTTGGAAAATCTATATCCGTAAATATGATTTTATTTTTCTCTTGCTGATAAGGAAGGGAAGTTGCAATAGCAGAAATAGCATCAGAAACAGAACATAATACAGCAACCTCATCTGTTTCGGCTCCAATAAGTTCAGCAAATTTCATCCTAGTCTCATCTACTTTACTTATCGCTTCATTCCAATTACTCCCTAACAGAAGTAGGCTATTATGATATTCCTCAATAGCTTTTGAAACAGACTTTGCCAATGCACCTTGGGAACAACTAGCTAGATGTGTGTGGGTAGCTAATGTAGGAAATAATGAGCGATAAAAATCATGATTCAATTCTATTCCTCCCCCTTTTCTTCACATCAAATAATTCTGTCTGTAAATTTTAAAATCCTTCTTCCACTATACTGCCAGTTAGCTCAATAACAAAAAAGCGGAAGACAAACATACAATCTTCCACTTTGAGTCCTCAGTTGTTGATTACACCAATTACATAGCCTTCATACAGATTTTGAACGTCGTTTCCCCAATTAAGACCGACATTCGCCAATAACTCAACGTTTTCAGCTGGAAACTTTCCTGACCTCGATCCGGAATTAATCATTTCCGTTTCAATTTTCTTTGGCTGCGGATCATATACTGCTTCCGTTTTATTGACTTTCGTAATTAAATAGTTAATAGGGTCAATTTCTACAAACATTTGTAGGAGAACCTTACCCTTTTTTGTTTGAATTTGACGAAAAAACAGCTTTTCCTTATCGTGACCAATTGATTCACCGTAAGTGTACAAGGCTTTCCCAGATTCTTTATCCTTGATGTCAACAAAGATGTACTTGTCTGTGGTTCTCTTCGTGATTCTTACATCTTGTTTTTGAAAGGGAATCTCCACATAAAGATCGTTTATAGCCACTTGGTGAACAGTTAATCCGGGAGGATCTATGTATTTGGATACTATTCCTGGCTGTGATTGAGTACTGTGTTCTGGTATACTTCCTGGACTAGAATTCTTATCAGGAATTTGATTAAAGGTCAGAACTGATATAAGGATTATTGCCGCTATTGTTACCGCACCTAAATATAATTTTTTCATAGCATTCTCCCACTTTTTTTGTTTATTGTATTTATTTGAGAAAATATGAATGTGATTAAGCATTTGCTCCTGCTTTTCAGTTGTCAGGACGGGGTGGGGGAGTTCTTTTAACTTTTGCTGAATTTCAGCGTGTTTCTCCGACATTACATAAACCTCCCTTTATCATTTTGTAAAGCCTTTATTGCCCGATGGTAGGAGAGCCTGACCTTCTCTTCTTTCCAGTTTAAAATCTCAGCTGTTTCCTTGATTGACAGGTCTTTTATCCCACGTAGAACAATCACATCCCGATAATTCCTATTTAATTTCTGAATAGCTTGGAACAATTGTTGATTTGTTTCATTTAGTTCAAGAATCTTTTCGGGAGTTTGATCGTCAAACGGCCGTTGTTTTTCTTTTAAAAGTAGGTTTTTGATTCTTCTTCTTTGTTTTCTTCGAATTTCATCAATGGCCAAATTCCTAGCGATACTAAAAAGCCAAGTTTTGGGGGTGGAGCTATCCTGAAATGAATCTTCATTTTTTATGGCTCTGATAAAAACCTCTTGGACCAAATCCTCTACATCAACCGAGCCCAAGTAATAAATCAAAAACTGATAGACATCATTGCTGTATTGGTAAAACCAATCACTTATCCTGCTGTTGGACATTTTTCTAAACTCCCCACTTCTTTAACTACTCATTAGTCGAACAACTCGCTCATTTGTTTCATCTCTTTTTAATTTCGGCGAAAATAAAAATGAGAATTGCCTAACTAATCACTGATAGCCAGCCATTATCCCAACGCATTTTACATATCCATTGTTTTCTCCGCATCACTTGTATAATTCTTTTTTAACTAATCTGCCCCGTTAGTCGAATAAGGAAATAGTTTCTGAACCACTCATTAGACTTTATATTTTTCATTTCTTCCTACTTCGAATCGTAACAATGATTTAAATTATTTAACATAGAAAACCATAATTTTCTTTCGATGTTCTTTCACAAAAAAACGAAAATAGACTATAATGGACTAACCATCATATTCAAAAAGGAGAAATTCCTATGACTGAAAATAATCAATCCGAAGCACAAAAAAAGAAAATCAGCCTACAAGAGGCAATGAAGCAGCAGCTTGAAAACAAAAAGAACCAGACATACTCTGATAAAGGAAAAGCGAATGCCGACCTTTCAACAAAAAAAATGAAAAGCCAGCAAACGAAAAAGCCAAGCAATACCCGCAGAAAAATGGGTGTATAATGAACGGACAAAATCGGAAAGACGTATTACCAGGCATAGCTGTTGATATTGTTTTAAAAAAGGATCAAAAAACGGGAAAGCTTACCAGGGGCATCGTGAAAGATATTCTCACCAAATCAAGCACCCATCCCCACGGTATCAAAGTCAGACTTACAAATGGACAGATTGGACGCATACAGGAAATTCACTTTAAATAAAAGTTGAGAAAAGCATTCAAGGATCAGTTCTCTGAATGCTTTTTTAATTATTATTTTTGAGAGGAACCTCATTTTTTACATTATCTGACTACAATTAGCTCATTTCTATCACCATAAAAATCACAACAAATATCCCTAATTCAACCTTTTTTCATTTTATTAGAAATTTATTTCTCCAATCTTAAACATTATTCTTCAAGTATCCTGCCCTTTCAATAAAAAATGGCTACAAGCCTGATCTTTAATTCTCGCATCCGTTGAACAAGAACTTATTTAGATTTAAAGTAAATTATCTCAGGATCACCTTCATCTAAATTTTCAACATATCCACTTTTGATGAATCCATTTGCTTTAAAAACTTCTTGCATTCTTATATTTGATGTATTGGTTGAGGAAAAAATTTTCTTTGTTGGGGAAATGTTTATTAAATACTCAATAAGTGATGTAGCGTATCCTTTTCGTCTTTCAGTTGGTTTAGTAATTATCAGTGAAATGAAGTTACAGTCAAAGAAATGTGTATCAAATATTAAAAAACCAACGATAAGATCCTTATCATTAGCAATTATACATCTCTCTTCTTCAATGGATTTCTTAATAAATTCACATCTGCTAATGTTACCGATTACTTCTTCATCAATTTTTACTATATCATCTAAATCAATTAATTGAGCCATTTTTAGGGATTCAATAAAGTAGCCTCCTTAACTTTTTAGATTCCTAAATTCGCTACTATATAAAACAAGTCCTTCTTACACTGCCTTTCCTCTATCACCAAATTCAACAGCTTTTCTGTCCCAATTAATTGTTTCAAAATCATTTACCTTAACAAAATCAGGAATACCTTTGGGTAAAATTATCCTACTTTCAACTGTTACAGTTGTTGAGCACCCTACAACCCAAAAAGACATACACAAGAAAATAAATACCATAGACCTTATTTTCAAAAAATCCCCCCTAAAACAAGACATATATTACTTATATTGTCAATTATACCGAATTTACACTGTGTTTCTTAAACTAAACTGCCAGTTATCTTAATAACTTTAACAAAAAAAGCGTTAATCTTTCTTCGATTAACGCCCCTTTTAGCGACACATTGCTTTTATTCGTATAGACCTCTGAAGATTAAATTCGCGGTCACTGGTTCCCGTCCAAGTTCTCGCGCCCTATTGCTGAAAATCTCGTTATTAAAGAGAAGCATCCGTTATTTGAATAATAAGCTCCATGTTTGATTATTTGATAATAAACAAACTATCCTGTTGTTTATACAGGTTTAAAATGAAGTTTGATGAAAATATACCCTCAAACCCCAATTTAGCAAAAATCAGAGCCTGCTTTTGAAAAAAAGATTGATCAAAACAGGCTCTTAATATATTTTTTATGCCAGAAAATTCTTATGAAAAAGTTTGATTATTTTATACTTCTGTGCTTCTATTAAGGACCCAATTCTATACTAGCAGGAGCATTAAGTTATTCAAAACTTGCGCCCAATTGCCTACAAAGAAAGACATATTTTTAACATGCTCTACTATGTTCAGTGTAGCTATAATTTCCTTACTGTTTTTAGAGCCCGGCTCCATAATAGGATTTGATCTAACATCTTGGCGACATAATTAGTATGATAGTCAGCAGGTTTAAACACTTTAGATTTTGTGAAATCGGTAAAAATGGATAAGGTTGGATGGGCGCTAACTGTCGCGACTGATAATTCCCCTAGGATTCCGCGTAAATGCTCAGCGGCACGAGCCCCGCCTGTAGAACCATAACTTACTATTCCTGCTGCTTTATTGTTCCATTCTTCATATGCTGAATCGAGTGCATTTTTCAATGCTCCGGTTATACTGTGATTGTACTCTTGAACGATAAAGACGAATCCATCCATGCTGGAAAGCTTTGTTTTCCAGGCAATGATCCCTCGTTCTTTCCCCGTTCCCGTTCCTAAAAATGGCAAATTATAGTCGACTATATCGAGAATTTCATAATTAACGTCCTCATGTTGCTGAGCTATTTCTTTTACCCATTTTCCGACTTGTGGGCTTACACGACCTTGACGTGTGCTTCCTAAAATAATGCCAATATTTATTTTTTTCATATTACTCCTCCTCGTATCGTATTAACTTTCTAATCCACAGTGAGGACAATTTTCCCTCGAACGTGACCGGTCTCTACAGCTCTGTGAGCATTTGCAGCTTGGTGTAATGGAAATATTTGTGAAATGACAACACGAAGCAGCCCTTGTTCGTACATCTTGGTGAGTTCGGATAACCTTGATACGCTTCGCTTACTACGGATCGGAATGGTTCCAAGCTCTTCTGAAAGATCGAAAGCAACGATTTTACCGATCCGTTTTTTGTCGTGTACAAGTTCTACAGAGGCTCGTAGGGCTTCCTCGCCTGCTGCATCAAGGGCAACATCGACCCCTTTAGGTGCAAGTTCGCGTACTCGTTCAACAAGTCCCTCTCCATATGAGACTGGAATAGCTCCTAATGAGCGCAGGTAGTCATGGTTACGTGGGCTTGCAGTACCTATCACAGTTGCACCCCATGCTCGTGCTAATTGAACGGCGAACGTTCCAACTCCTCCTGCAGCTGCGTTTATAAGTACGGTGTCTCCTTTACTGATTCCGAGTTCCTGCAGTGCCGTATGAGCAGTCTGCCCTGAAGCGGTGAGTACACCAGCTTCTTCCCATGGCATATTTTTAGGCTTTCTAACGAGTTGAGATGTTGGGACGACCACATATTCAGCATAGCTAAATAGAAGAGACCAACCAATAACTTCATTGCCAACAGAAAAGCTCTCAACCCCATCACCAACCACGTCGATGATACCAGCAAATTCATTTCCTAGTATTTGAGGGTATCGGATTTCCACTCCTGGTGGACTAAAACCTTGCCCTCGAATCGCACAGTCAGCGGGCTGTACGCCGGCTGCTTTTACTTTTACTCGAACTTGCCCAATCCCCGGAACAGGAGGATCAAATTCCATTATTTGCAATACGTTCGGTGTTCCTGGTGAATGAAAAGCTACTGCCTTCATTTTCATCAGCTCCTTAAATTTTTTTATGTTAATTTTGTTGATAACTCAATGGTGTTCTATATCCAAATCTAATGATGTAAATCAAGATCAAGCCTACATATGAAAGCGAGAGAATCAAATAAAGATTGCTATAAATTAGTTCGATTGTTGATTCTATCACGTTTGTAGGTACTGTTCCCCATGTATCACTTCACCTAACTGTTTACCTCCTCCCATGTATAGCAGTACTGTTGTTGGCTAGCTACCTTCATTATATAATTGAAAATAGATAATCAAAAATACATGTTTTGCTATATGTGCATATACTGAATGTAATGAATAGGAGGGAAAACTGGATGGAACTTCTACAACTTAAGTATTTTTTAACCGTGGCTAAATTAGAACATATGACTAGAGCCGCACAAGAACTTCATATCGCCCAACCTGCCTTAAGTAGAACGATTCAGCGCTTGGAAGAGGACTTAGGGGTACCATTGTTTGATCGTAAAGCAAGGCAAATTCGTTTGAATCCTTTTGGAAAGGCATTTGAAGCAAAAGTGAAGGCCGCAATCCATTTGCTCGAAGAGGGGTGTCGAGAAGTAGAAGATCTATCAGGCTTAAAACAAGGTCGTATTTACCTGGCAGTTATGAATATGGAACAGGTTAGAGAACCTTTGCAGAACTTTTTGGCTGAACATCCAGAGGTTAATTTCCGGATGTTTCAATCGTCTATGGAGGATTTTGAGAACATAGAAACAAACCATGAGGTAGACTTCTATTTAACTTCGTTTTCGATTCAACAAGAAGGATTCAGTGAAATTCCATTGGTAAAGGAAAAGCTCTATCTCGCTGTGCCGCACGGACATAAATATGCAAACAGCAAAGCAATTAACCTTAGTGAAGTATCAGCTGAACCTTTTGTTGGATACAAAGAAAATTCTCCTTTACGGATTATGAATGATGACCTTTGTGATAAAGCGGGTTTTCGTCCGAAGATGGTGTGTGAAACAGAAGATCCAGCTAGTATCGTAGAACTTGTTCGTTCTGGATTTGGTGTTTCCATTGTCGGTGGCTGTAAAAGTGGAGAGGAGCTGAACTTAGTGAAACTGCCAATCGAAGATCCTGCAGGTGAAAGGATTTTTCGGATAGCCTGGCAGAAAGATCGTTATTTATCACAGGCAGCGATTGCATTTCGAGATTTTATCGTCACCTATTTCAGGGATGAAGAACACACAGTAGGAAGCGAGGGTAGGAAAGCATTGAAGTTACGATAGAAGATGACCTATTAGGGCTCGCGTCAGAAAATGCCATTATTTAAAAGCCCAATTTATTGAATATGAGAAATTGGGCTTTTTGTTACTTCACAAGTCAGGCCTGATTGTTGAACACAAGTTAAACAACACTCTTTAACTATACTGCCCGTTCAATAAAAAAGGCTGCCGTATTGACAGCCCGATCTTTAACTCTTGCACCCGATAGTTGAACAAGAAAAATTACTCCAAATACTCATCATTTAGATTTGCATTTGAATACCTTGCCATTCCAGTTTTCAGCTTTTTTAATCCAAGTTTTCGATAAAATCCCTCATTACCAGTTGTTGATATTAAATGTAAACAAGAAATATTACTTAATTTATAAAGTAAAAACCCCCTAATTTTTTTAGCAATTTACGCCCCCATATAAATGGCATACCATAGTTTATAAATTTTATCATAATTTCCGCATCTCTTATTGAACTAAACTGCCAACTCAAAAGGAGGATCATTCTTTAATGCATTTGATAATCATAGTAGTCGGAAATTTCCTTGCCTTGTATAGAGAATAATAACGATTAGATATTTCTTCACCAACTGTTTCAAATTCAGTTGAAACATCACTTTCTATGACAGACTCAATTGTAAAACCTGCTCTTATTAGCTCATTTATGTAAGTCGCCATCTTTCTTTTAGGAATTACAACTGGTGCATCTTCTCCCTTAAAGTTGGAATATCTAATAACCCCTTCATCTTGATAAGAACCAATAAGATAGATTTGACCGTTCTGACTTTTTAAATGAGCGTAGAGAGGATGATCCCAACTAAATATAAAGTATCCACCAGGCTTCAGATAAGAATGGATAAGCCTAAAAGTAGCAGCAAGATCTGTCGTCCATCCAATAGCATATATCGAATAAACCACGTCAAAGTATTGCTTAGGTATCCCAATGTCTTCTTCCATCGGAGCACAGAATAAATTGACTTTTACATCCTTAATAGTATCTTTTGCTGCTTTAATTTGAGCTTCCGATAAATCAATACCCCAAAGTTCACTGGCACCTTTATCTGCCATATATCTCAATGAATGACCGCTTCCACAACCAATATCAAGAACTTTTTTATTTTTTATTTCATCAAAGAGTCCTATCTCGTCTTCAGTTTGTGCAAAAGGACCATAACTAGGTAATGCATCCTTCCCATTAAAATGATGTGCTACTTTATCCCAGCTTTTTTTGTTTTGTTTAAGAATTTCAGTGGACAATCAACTTCCCCCATTTATTAACTTCATATATTAACGCCTCATTTATTAACTCAATTTGTAATTGACAACCACATTTTTTAAAAATATTTTTCACAATCCTGGTAATTTTCGGATAATAGTAACCACTTAAACGTTTTTATTTAATAACCCCTATTACTCTGCCTTGTAAGAAATAAGTAACATATGCCATCTCATTATTTAAGTATAAATTTTCTTTTCCCATTATCATTCTGCAATTTAAATAATGTTGGTTTACTAACGAAGCGCTCTAGAAGTTCATAGGCCCTATCATCCGTTATTTCATCAGGAATAGTAATACCGCTAAATGACGTAGATGAAATTAATGTATGAAAATCATATCTGAACTCGTAATCACCTGTATAAACGAGAGCCACCTTACCCTTCCAATCAATTTGATAAGACTGGTCTTCTACCTTAGTAAACTTAATATTATGAAAGGCTGTTGCATCGTGACCGAGCAAATAAACATCAAATGCAGTCAAATCTAGATCCAAGTTTTCCTGTTTATCCTTGGATAAATAGTCAATTGCATATTCCTTCCCATCTAGTGTTTCTAAGTCAAATGGTGCCTCATCACTTCCTACACGAAAACCTTTATTATCCCAGTATTGAGATGACATGGTACAACTATGATAGTTGCCCCATACAATCTTAGCGTGCCAATCGTCTACTCCTTCGTATTCTTCGCTTTCAGCCTCATCTAAATCTTCTTCATAATATTCCGCAGTCTTCAGATGTAAATCAAAATACAATCCTGTTCTTTCTTTCAATTCTTCCTCTTCTTCATATTTAAAATGTGCACTCCACTTAAAGTTGATGATTCGATGACCATTAGACCAAGGGTTATCTACAAAATAAATTCGATCCAAAATAATACGCTCCCTATCATAATAGTAATTGGTCTATCCTACCTTGTGTCCTCTTATTAAACTACTACGCAACTTAAATTAAACAACTAACTTTCCTACAAAGATCCAATTGACTTATTAATGTAACTGCTTCGTTAGCTTAATAAGAAAAAGCTGCCAGAAAGACAGCTGTTTTTTGCAATCGCCCTCATAGCTCTATTTCGACTAACTGCTTCACCAAATGTTTCCTATTAAGCGAATGATCATTCTTGGTATAAACATTAAGATATTCCAAACCACTTCAAATATAAACTCAATTAGGGTATCTTTAAAAAAGCCGTCTTTATTTCTTTTATGATTTCTCATCATCTAACTCCCAATTAATCAATCGTTGTTTAACTATTCTGACTCGGCATAACAAATTCAATCCTTAAAAATAAATTCTACTTTTATTTTCTATTTCCTTCTTCAGCTAATCTGCCTTTAGTTGAAGAAGAATGGGGTATTATTGTTCCTCCTCATTACAGAGCTCTTCAGCAATCTGCTTTATACGCTTCATTGTTATCCCTTTTCTTTGTTCAATAGCTAAGGGATGCTTGGTCGGTTCTAACTCAATGTAAGGTCGTTCTCCTAATGAACGAGTATGGACATTTGTTTTTAAATTTATTGTTTCGGGATAACAAGGAATATCAGTTGATAACCAGCCAAACATCGGTTCCAGTTTTTCTTCTCTTCCTTCCACATCCCAATAGTCATTGGTAATATTAAAATTTGTTTCACTTAACGAAACCCAGACATCCCAAATAAACGGTCCTTCTCCGTCTTTTACAGGAATTTCAATACATCCACGTATAAAAAAATGTTCATCGTCGATGATGCACAAATCATCATTCATTTCTATCCGTTTTTCTTTCTCTTCTGATGGTATATGGTAACAATAGTCAGGAACAGGACTACCATAACTCATAGGGAGTTCATCGTGAAACTTTCCACAACATCTACATAAATAACCTTCACTATATTTACTCATTATATATCCTCCATAAAATCGATATTTAATTAATACGATATTATATCAACTGTTTCCTTCTTAAACTTAACTGCCCCTTTCATTGAATAAAAATGGCCACAGTAATGGCAGCCGGATCTTAAAGGGACGCCTCCGTTACTTGAATAATGTACATAATCATAACGGCTTCCAGTTCGGGTCTTTAGTGTCTTCTTGATTTGGTTGTCTTACAAACCTAATACTGCCTACATCACAAGCCCCAAATTTAATAAAATTTTGTTGTGCTTGTTTTAATGAAACCCCATTTGCACCACCTTCATAATCAGGGTCTATATATTGAACTCCAAAAACAAATACCGCAAATATCATATGTTCCTGGTAGTTCTTCATCTAATGTTTTATACCCACAACAAGGACAAGTATATTTCACAAACTTCACCTCTATTAAAGAAATGCCCCCTATAGCCATCCATGAATCGCCAAAAATCAGCTTTTCACCACAAAGAATGAAAATGTATTGAATCCGTCCATACTTGTTCTAAGGCTGGGAGAGGAAGGTCGATAAACTATGGTGCCTTAGAGCCCATCCTATAGTCTGACTCCAACGACCACGGTGCATCACAAACTGTCGCTCCCTTGCGGGAAGCACTCATGGTAGATTAATCCTTATTCTGATTGTTGCACCAGCCCTCCAACTTTTTTTGCCTAGAAAGGAAGATTTTCAATGGACGTAATCATTGAAAGAGCGTGTGGTTTAGATGTCCATAAGGACAATATCACTGCTTGTATTATGACACCCGATGGAAAGGAGGTCCAAACGTTTTCCACAAAGACTGTTTTTCTATTAAAGTTATTGGATTGGATCAAGGAGAATTCTTGTACTCACGTTGCCATGGAAAGCACAAGTGTATACTGGAAACCTATTGTTAACTTATTAGAGTCTGAAGGAATAGAGTTTTTAGTTGTGAATGCCCAACACATGAAGGCACTCCCCGGTCGTAAGACCGACGTAAAGGATGCAGAGTGGATTGCGCAACTCCTTCGCCATGGTCTTCTCAAAGCTAGTTTTATTCCGAATCGTACTCAACGGGAATTACGGGAACTAGTTCGCTATCGCCGCAGTATTATTGAGGAACGCGCTAGACAACATAATCGAATTCAGAAAGTTTTAGAAGGAGCCAATATCAAACTTGGATCAGTTGTATCTGATATTATGGGCGTGTCAGCTAAAGATATGCTTCGAGCTATCGCGGATGGTGAAGAGGATCCTGAAAAACTAGCAAATTTCGCCCGGCGTACGATGAAAAAGAAAAAAGAAGAGCTTGAATTAGCACTTCAGGGCTATGTTAATCCACATCAACGATTAATGCTCAAAACGATTTTAGCTCACATTGATTTTCTCACCGCCCAAATTGAAATGTTAGATCAAGAGATAGCAGAACGTGTTAACTCGTATGAAGAAGATATTGAAAGACTAGATTCTATTCCTGGAATAGCCAGAAGAATGGCTGAACAAATCTTAGCTGAAATCGGCACTGATGTTAAAAGTCAATTTCCAACTGCCGCTCATCTTTGTTCATGGGCAGCTCTCGTACCAGGTCATAACGAAAGCGCAGGGAAAAGAAAGTCCACTAGATCTAAAAAGGGGAATAAGTATTTAAGATCAGCATTAACTGAAGCAGCTCAATCAGTGAGAGGTTCAAAAAACTATCTTGGTGCGTTGTATAGACGAACAGCAGGACGAAAAGGCAATAAAAGAGCAGCTATTGTAGTTGCCCATGCGATATTGCGGATCGCATATTACCTATTAACTAGAAAAGAAATGTATGTAGACTTAGGTGAAGACTACTTTGATAAGCAAAGACAGGTATCAATTGTCCGCCATTCGGTTCGAAGACTAGAAAACTTAGGCTATACGGTTACAATAACAGAAGCTTCCTAATCCATTAAACAAATTAAAAACACCAAAGATCAGACGCTCCACCCTTTTTAAAAAGATGAATGAGCTGCGTCTATTTAAGTATTGCGATTTTTCGGATCTCACAGAAGTTTAATTTTCATGGTAGTTTAAATAGAAATCTTCACAATCTTTTCATTACCCTAACAAGATTTAATCTCTTAAATGTGTTGAGGCATTACAAAAAGACGCCCTCTTATTAAAGAAAAGCGCCCGATAGTGGAAGAATAAAATAGAAGCCATTCCCTAGGTGATTCGTTCTTAAATTTTGTGATCGCTCTATGAAATGGAAAAACTGACAGTGGACCAGATGTTGCTGATCATGATAAAAAGAAGGGTGGGATTGTTCAGCGGAAAGTCCTAAAGGTCACAGAAGTGTTTGTTACGTCGGTGATGGGCTAGGGTCAAGGAAAATTCAGTATTAGCTTCAACTTTGCTTTGTCTTTACCCCATTCAACCCCTAATGCGGTTCATGTATTTCACAAAACGGACTTTCAATGATTCACTCCCACTGTCATTTCAGCTTTTTTTCAAATGCTTCAGTTTATCTGGATTAACTATGTTGTATAAAGCAGAAAGTTTATCGTCATCGAATTGAAATGCCAATACATAAAAAATTTGATCGTCCGCCTTCAAAATAATTCCCGGTTGTCCGTTCACATCCGCTTCCATGACAATCAAATTGGATGGGATTCTACTGTTGAAACCCTTTAAAGCGGCGACGGCTCGTTTAATTCCAAAGATAGGACGCAAGTTTGCTTTCACTTTACCTCCCCCGTCGGAATAAATAGTGAAGTCATCTAATAAAACGGACAAAAGTTTTTCGGTGTTGTTGCTTTGAACTGCCTCCATAAAGTCACGCACAGTTTCTTCTTTTTTATTCCTATCTCCCCCCTCTTTGGGGGATAAATCGCCGACTTTTTGTTTCGCTCTGCTTTGGATTTTTCGGCTGTTATCAGGAGATTTACCTATTAATTGCGCAATCTCATCGTAAGAATAAGAGTAAACTTCCCGCAGAAGGAATACCGCTCTTTCCACCGGATTTAAATTTTCAAGTAGATGTAAAAAAGCGATGGATAACTCCTCATTGGCAATCACCCTGTCTGCCGGATCCGCCCCCTTTCCGTTAATGATCGGTTCCGGTAACCAGGAACCGACATACACTTCTCTCCTCTTTCGGGCAGAACGCAGGAAGTCAATGCAAAGGTTTGTTGTGACCTTCCATAAATAACTTTTCACATGATGAATCGAATGCAAAGAAACTTGATTCAAATTCAAAAAAGCTTCTTGTACGATGTCTTCTGCATCGGTCACACTTCCCAACATACGATAAGCAAGCGAAAAAAGAGCCGATTTATAAGAAGAGTAAACTTCGGTTATATCAGCCATATTGGTCATATCATCATCAGGTGGAAGATGTTTAGATTTAGAGCCGTCCGGCATTCAAAGCACACCCTTTTGTTTGTGAGCACCCTGCATTACACTCTTTTCTATATTTTACCATAAATTTCAGCCCAATAGGGCTATTCTATCCGTTGAAACGAGATTGTTTCATCTCGTCCCGGTGATCATCTCCCCTTTTTTTGCTTTGCCCAATGCATCCAAACATTGTAACAAAGCAGAGTACTGTTCCTCCTTTTTGTTGGCACGACCGATCGGACTCCCAAGTTTGTTGGGGAAATAAATCGATCGGGGTACTCCCAAAGCATTTGTCGTTTCTGGTAACAGGGTTACTGTGATTGTCGCTATTCCCTGTTTTTCCAATTCTCGTGCGATCAGTCCCACGGACCGATGACAGTGGCTTCAGGCAGGAGTCAGAATGGCCAAATCCACCTGGTCCTTCACAAGACTGCGCGCAACTTCTGGTCCTGTTTTTTCAACCAACGGAGAGGGATCATGAATTCCTCCCTGAAAACTGAAGTGACGCGGAGCGATACTCCCTACTTTACCTTCCCGTTGCAAGCGGTGTAGAGTGGCTAAGGGGAACATGATTTCCAAATCAACCTTTACATCGCTATGATCATAAAATAAATGACTGATCACCGTTTCACTTGAGGGTGTATCTGAGGGAATCACACGATAGGAGCAATCCCCCTTGGAATCGTTCAAGTCAAATGGGGGTTGGCTTTTCAGGATAATGCCTCCCGTGGTAATGAGAGCCACCCGACTTTCCTCAATCGGCCTTTTTAATGGAGTCCAGGGAACATCTCCACTCCTTTCACTGCCCAATTTCATACTTTTCATACTGATTCGATCAATAAATTTGGGGTATTTCTCGATCAATTTACCCATCAATTTCGATTGAGCCAGCTTGAATGCTACCCTTCTACCAAAGCCAACCTTGGAAGATGAATGAATATTTGCCATCAAATATGCCTCCTTTTCATTTTCAACCTGTTTTATCTTTCACACATAGGGACGAAATAGGAGAGGGATTTGTGACATGGCTATGAGGATTTAATAAAAAAACCTATCATCAGATAGGATCTTTAAAACAGGTAATACTTTAGATTCAGCTTTTATTTGTTATTCGACGAAACGTTGCACATAATGGCTCTTCTACGCAAATAGCTTTTTCAACAATCTGGTCCGATTGTTGAACACAAGTTAAATATCGATCTTCATACCAGGCACCACCCATTTTCTGGAGAGTGCCTGACACTTTATTTAGACATTACACTATTTCGATATAGCCATCTGTTCCATGCACGCGGATTCGTTGCCCATCTTTTATCAGTTTGGTCGCATTTTCTACTCCGACAACCGCTGGCAAGCCATATTCACGTGCAATCACGGCTCCATGAGTCATCAGCCCGCCCACTTCGGTAACTAGGCCTTTTATCGATACAAATAACGGTGTCCAACTAGGGTCGGTAAAGGTGGTGACTAATATATCTCCCTCTTCTAAATTAGCTTCTTCCATGTTTAAGATGACACGAGCGCGTCCCTCTATCACGCCAGATGAAACAGGTAGACCCGCAATCGCTTGTGCTGGGAGATTTCCCCGTTTGTACTTACCAGCAATGATTTCACCGTGAGACGTGATCACGCGTGGTGGAGTTAATTTTTCATATAATTTGTACTCATCTTTTCGTTTGCTGATGGTCTGGTCACCTAGTTTCTTTGTGGTTACGACATCGCGCAGTTCTTCAAAAGTGAGATAGTAAATATCTTCTTGTTCATGAATCACACCCGCTTGCACGAGTTTTTGTGCTTCTTTTAACAGTGCCTGCTTATAAATGAAGTAGCGATTCACCATGAAGTATTTTGGATATTCCCGGTATCCAATGAAGTTCCGGATGAGGTCTATCTTTTCCTTTGTTTCTTTCGCCTTTTGTTCACCATCAGGCAAACTTTTCAATCGTTCTATTAACTCCTGTTCTTTTTTCAACGCTTCCTTTCGCCCTAGCTCAAATTTGCGATGCCCTTCATTAGGCTCAAAGTTTTTGATGTTACCCAGAATCATAGGGACAAGTGTGGTTGGTTTCTCGCTCCAACGCGTTTTCGTCATATCGATTTCTCCACTGCAGCGCATTCCGTATTTATTGAGAAAATCATAGATCGCTACTTGGACTTCCCTTCCACCTTCAAATTTCACCAGTTCATCCAAAAAGGTATCATCTTTTACATGCTGTAAATAATCAATTATATCCGGATAGGGACGAATTACATCGGCAACGTCCAATAGCGCCAAACCCATTTCCGAAGTAATATTGTTTGGTACAGACTGAGATATCGTATCTGCTGCGCTTTTTTCACCTAACCACTCGTTCATTTTTTCATTGATCCAAGTCGAAGCATTCATAGCCGCCATAAATACGGCTGAACTTTGTGGGTCAAATAAAATCCTCTTTAATTCCTGAATATCTTCTAGAATAAAATCAAACAATTCGGATCCTGCTTTACTTTGGATGTTTTGTTTTAACTCTTCTATGGATGTTTGACTACGTTTTATCAAATCAGAAACGATGGATGGATTATTTTTGATTTGTGCCAGGTTGTCAGTATTGCCTCTCTTGGGACTCGGTACTGTTTTATTATCATTTGGTAATGATGTTTTAAAATCTCCACGTTCAATGATGTTCATAAGTGCGTCTTTCATGAGCGGATCGTGTTGTCCCATGGCATTTAATAAAATGTTTCGACTGACAGGTGAAGTTAGTTGATGTGTGACATCAACAAACAACCTCCCACCAGCTTTACGCATAGGTGCAGGAGTTGTTAACAGGTAAAAAGACAATCCCAGTGGTTTGATGGGGTCTGTCATCATTTGTTGATGACCAACAGATATATAAACCCGGTTTTCATGATCGCTCGTTTCAGGGATTGGGAAAAGAGTAGTGATTGTCCTGCTCTGGACAATATAAAATGCATCATCCACCAAACACCATTCGATATCTTGAGGGCAGTCAAAATAAGACTCGATCTGTCTTCCGATGCGAGCTAGTTGAAGTATTTGTTGGTCAGTCAGTGTTTGCGTGTTTTGCTGTGAAAGATTGATTGTCTGTGTCTCTGTTCCACCGTCTTTTCGCGGCCAGACCGCCAACTTTTTGACTGTAATCCTCTTATCTACGATTTGATTTTCCCGAACTTTATAACAATCAGCCGAGACCAAGCCTGAGACCAGTGCTTCCCCAAGCCCAAAACTGGCATCGATGGATAGGACCTTTCGGTTTGAGGTAACCGGATCAGCGGTAAATAAAATCCCTGAAGCTTGTGGGAACACCATCCTTTGAACGATAACGGATAGGAAAACTTGTCTGTGGTCAAACCCATTTTGCATTCGGTAGATGACTGCTCGTTCCGTAAAAAGAGATGCCCAACATTTCTTGATGTGCAGCAGGATGGCTTCTTTACCAATGATATTTAAATAGGTGTCCTGCTGGCCGGCAAACGAGGCATATGGCAAATCCTCAGCAGTGGCACTAGAACGCACTGCATATGCATCCTCATCACCAAGTTGGGAGAGAGAATGAGTAACTGCTGTCACAACACCCGAAGGAATTTCCACTTCCAAAAGGATTTGTCGAAGCTTCCTGCTGATCTCACCGATTTGCTCACGGTCCTCTGCTTTTAGCATGGCCAGTCGGTCCAATAGAGCTTGATACGTTGCGTTTTGTTCAATGGCTTTTCGAAATCCCACTGTTGTCACACAAAATCCTTCTGGTACTTTGATTCCTTGAATTTTTGATAATTCCGCTAAATGTACCCCTTTTCCGCCGACGAGCAAAAGCTGTGTATTTTCGACCTCCTGAAAGCCGAGAACGAAAGAACTCAATCAACATCTCCCCCTAACCATTTATGTTCTATTGATTTTAGCAGTAGGCATTAAAAATAAACAGTCTGTAATAACCATTATTTTCATGTTATAATTAAATTAGGAGGAGTTCATACTCCATTCGATGATTAACAAATTCTTTTAAAAATAGTAAACAACAGAAAAGCGGTGCCCTATTAGAGCATCGCTTTAGTTATGAAATAAACTAAACCATCCAGTAGCGTCTTATACCACTATTCACAACCCTAAAACCCCCATTTTGAGCTGCAGAGCGGCTCAGTGCACCACTTATCAGCGGCTTGATTTGAAACATGAATGAATCAAAAAAAATGTGCCAGTCACCTCCCCATAATTGGGATGGTGCCTGGCACATTTTTAAAAATAGCCGTTATTTTTTGAATATGATCAATGCCGTATATTTTGAATCTGGATAAACTCCGTATTCCGTATGACTACTAACGTCTAGAGGCGTGGCATTGTATTTGATATCAATCAGTTTACCGTCCTCTAATGTGCCTAGAAACTCATTTACATTACGAATTAATTCCGCAAAGTCGATACTTTGGAATCCTTCTACCTCGTACATTGGTTTCTCCTCCCTTCAGCTTTCATCATCACCAACGGACCGCCTAGCCTTAAAGTCAACCTATTAACGCTATAAAAAAACATCTTGTGAAAAGTAAACGTGTTGTAAAATTTGTAGAAATGTTCAATTGAGTGAGGAAAATGAAGAATAAGATGTATTGTATTATTTAATGTTGATTATAAGAGAGCAGGTTCGACTCTCTTAAGTACGAAATTAGCTGACCTGGTCATTTAACATATCGGCTGCCTGATGATCAGTGAGTCCTTTTATGAGACCAAGTTCACCAATAAAGATCTTCCGCGCACTTTCGAGCATCTGTTTTTCGCTTGAATTAAGCGACTTTTTTTTATTTATGCGCAATAAATCACGGACTACTTCCGCTCCATCTTTCATTACGCCGGTTTTCAATTTTTCGGTATTAATTTTGTATCGTTCTTTCATTGAGAGTTTTGTATTGGTTTCCCCATAATGAAATACGTCCATTACTTCTTCGAGTGTATCATCGTCTGAGACGATACGAATCCGTGCATTTTTTTCTTTCCCAAGCGGAATCATAACCTGCATTTTAACAATTTTCATTTTTATTATATAGTATGGCCGTTTCTCACCGAGGACTTCCTTCTCTTCTATCGCTTCAATAACCCCGGCACCCTGTGTTGGATAAACAATGTAATCACCAATTTGAAACAACTAAACACCTCCGAAATTTGAAATCCTCTTTATTATATCACATATATTTTTTATATCAAACTTATTATTTTATCACCCCTAATTATTTATTGTCAATATTTTTATTGCCCTTTTTCAAACAAAAATGCGATAAAATTTGTATTTCATTTCGTAGGAAGTTTTTTAGAAATTTTGGCCCGAAATAGGACAATTAAAATTTATTGTTCCAGATTCAGTTTCTTCGCATAAAGTTAAGGATAAGGAGTGGAACAATATGATAAACGGACAAGTAAAGTTCGATATCGATACATTGAAGATGATCAAAAATAGACTAGATTACATTTACTCCATTGCGAGAAAGTACAACAATGACAATCCTGAATTAATGGACACTATTGAAGGGTTGGCTGTTATTGCCAATATGTTTGCAACGAATCAATTAGAGGAACTAAAAGGTACTGAAGCACCATCGAGCCCTCAAGGGGCCATTGTGAGCAAGCTAGGAAACCCATACTCCAGGATGAAGGAATATGAAAACCAAAAAGACAATGACTTCCCTTCTTGGAAGCTTTAATCATTGACTGATTATTTGCATTTGATTTTCTAGAACCATTATTGGCCTTAAAAGCAAACAGGCCCTGCACAGTAAAAAAATCCCACGATTTCAACTGTGCAAGGCTTTTGTTTGAACCATTGCATTTTGCCAAAAAAATACACCCAAAAGGTTTATGCCACTTTGTCTCTTTATTCTTTTTCTGTATGGGCAAACGGAATAAATAACCTAAATTTAAATAAACCCAGGCAAAAATAAACGATGGATCCGATTAAAACAATCAGCCATATTTGATTGACAACAGGTGTATTCCATATACCCAAAAAATACAATAAGGCCGGGATCGTTAGTGTGACCCATGATTGAATGATAGCAACCTTCCCAAGATAATGGTCAATCTTCATTTGCAGTGAATTGGACAAAAAGAATAAAAACCACAGAAAAGCCCACATTCCCCATGTAATCGCACTAACGGCATCATGGAATTGGATGATCGATGTTAACGTATAGACAACCGCTATGATCGCCACCCATAAACTAAACCAACCGAGTCCCCTGCCATCAAGTCCTTTCAACGCGGTAACCCCAACGTACAAAAAGGTTAAACCAAATAAAAAGATCACGCCATTACTATATAAGTCCCAATGATTTTGATCCGAAACCATAAGTAAATAAAACGGAATAATCACTTGTATGACGCCTACAAACAGATTAAAGACCCCAACACTTTTTGCTTCTGCTTTGCCTGTTAGCATCAAACCATTTAGAAATAAAACTGCTCCCGAAAGAAATAATCCGACGAAACTCATATTTTTTGTTGTGGCAAAAATTTCCCCACAACCTTCCCTCCTTCAAAAAGGAAAAAGCAGTTTTCAATCCTTTAAAGGATGAAAATTGCTTTTTCTCTAATTTATAAAACGATACTTACTACGACACCCGATAATACACTTACTAAAGTGGCACCATATAAAAGTTTTAAACCAAATTTGGCCACAACGTTACCTTTTTTCTCATTAAGACTTTTTACTGCTCCAGCTATAATTCCGATTGATGAGAAGTTGGCAAATGAAACAAGGAAAACAGAAATAATTCCTAATGTACGAGCGCTAAAGGATTCAGCTACTTTTGCCAGGTCCATCATAGCTACAAACTCATTCGTTACAAGCTTAGAGGCCATGATCCCGCCTGCTTGTACCGCCTCTGAAAATGGAATTCCCATGATAAACGCAATCGGTGAAAAGATATATCCTAATATCTCTTGGAATGTAATATGGAAAACTAAATCAAAAACATTATTAATCGCAGCCATTAAAGCAACAAATCCAATTAACATGGCACCGACAATCACGGCTACTTTAAAACCATCCAAGATGTATTCACCTAACATTTCGAAAAAGCTTTGCTTTTCTACGTCCTGAATCTCCAGAATATCCTCGCTTGGATCCACCTTATAAGGGTTAATAATAGAAGTGATAATAAAACCGCCAAATAAATTCAGAACAAGTGCAGTGACCACGTATCTTGGTTCAATCATGGTCATATAAGCACCGACAATTGACATAGAAACGGTGGACATCGCGGATGCACAAAGAGTATATAAACGATGGGCAGGCAAGAGACCCAGCTGCTTTTTCACCGTAATAAACACTTCAGATTGACCAATCATCGCCGAAGCAACCGCGTTATAAGATTCCAATTTCCCCATGCCATTCACTTTGCTGAGTAATAAACCAATTAGTCTCATAATAAACGGCAGGATTTTCAAGTACTGGAATATTCCAATTAGCACCGAAATAAACACGATCGGCAGCAATACATTTAGGAAGAATGGAAAAGCTCCTTCATTGGTCATTCCGCCGAACACAAACGTTACCCCGGCATTTGCATATTCCAATAATTTATTAAAGACCCCGGCAAATCCTTTAATTAATCCTAGGCCCAAAGTGGTATTTAATAATAACGTTGCCAATATCATTTGAATAATGACCATAAGAATAATCGGTTTTATTTTGATGTTCTTCCGATTATTGCTTACCAAGTATGCCAGTGCAAAAACAACAAGCAGTCCAATAATTGCAATAATGTATTTCATTGTTAGTCCTCCAAAAGGTGTAATAATCTATAGTTGTATTCGCTTCCATCATGAACAAAAAATTTATTTTGTTAAGTCCTTAGAAGAAAAAAAGCCAGGCAGCAATTCATAAATGGTTGTCTCTACTTTTTCACCATGTAAATTAGCTAAAATAATTTTCGTGTCTTTATCACAGAATTCGGCCATTACCTGGCGGCACGCACCACAAGGTGAAACAGGACCCTCTGTATCGGCAACAACAACGATTGTATCTATTTCTTTTTTCCCCTCAGAAACCGCTTTAAAAATAGCTGTTCTTTCAGCGCAATTGGTCAATCCATAGGAGGCGTTTTCAATATTGCACCCTTGAAAGACTTGATGATCTTTTGTCAGGACTGCTGCGCCTACATTAAATTTTGAATAAGGTGTATATGCTTTTTTCCTAGCTTCGATCGCTTGATCAATTAATTGTTGCATATCCATTGTTTCGTCATCCTTTCAAATATGTTTGAGTAACCAGGCTGGCCATAAGACCAGCCTTTAGCTGTTTTCTAGTAAGCAGATGATGATGTTTCTCCATTTACGATCTTCACACCTGAACTGGCCCCAATTCGTGTAGCCCCCGCTTTGATCATGGCTTCAGCGTCTTCCAGGCTTCTGATGCCCCCGGAAGCTTTTACGCCAATTTCCGGCCCAACTGTTTTTCTCATAAGAGTGATATCTTCTACCGTCGCGCCGCCAGTGGAAAAACCGGTAGAAGTTTTGACAAAGTTGGCCCCAGCTTTTACGGCTAATTGACAAGCTTTTACTTTTTCCTCATCTGTCAAAAGGCATGCTTCTATAATCACTTTCGTTAATGCATTCCCTTTCGCAGCATCAACTACTGCTTTGATGTCCTTTTCGACCAAATCATATTGTTTATCTTTTAATGCGCCAATATTGATCACCATATCTACTTCTGTGGCGCCATTTTCAATCACATTTTTTGTTTCAAATGCTTTCACTTCAGGCGTTGTTGCCCCGAGCGGAAAGCCAATAACCGTGCAGACTTTCACTTCCGGAGTAGCACGAAGAAATTCTGCTGCTGTTTTTACCCACGTTGGATTAATGCAAACGGAGGCAAATTTATATTGTTTTGCTTCTTCAAGCAATGTAGTGACTTCCACCTCTGTGGCATCCGCTTTTAATAAGGTATGATCGATCATTTGTGCTATATTTTTTGTCATGCTTCTCTTCCTTTGCAGATTAATGAATTTCTGTATAGATGAGTGTAGGTTGTTCTACTTTTTCATCTGTCACTTTATAAGCCGAGTAAATTTTTTCGATTACTTCCTGAACGTTTTCTTTGTTGCTATGAATCGTAACCAGGGATTCTCCTGCCTCGACCTGATCTCCTACTTTCTTATGAAGAACAACGCCTACTGCCAAATCAATGACAGATTCTTTTGTAGCACGTCCAGCACCCAACATCATGGCCGCAGTTCCAACTGTTTCCGCGGTGATTTCGGCTACATAGCCTGAGGATTTAGCCGGAACTTCAATCATATAGGAAGCTGTTGGAAGTTTAGTGGGATCATCTACAACCGATGCATCTCCTCCTTGTGCCGCTAGGAAGGTTTTAAAGGTTTGTAATGCCTGCCCGTTGTGAATCGATTCTACTAGCATTTTACGCGCCTCGTTGAAATCAGTAGCTTTTTCAGCCAATACAACCATATGGCTTCCAAGAGTCAAACAGAGTTCATGTAAATCTTCCGGTCCTTGCCCTTTTAGCGTGTCAATGGCTTCCTTTACTTCAAGAGCATTGCCGACTGCAAATCCGAGCGGCTGGCTCATATCGGATATGATCGCCTTTGTTTTACGGCCGACGCCTTTACCGATTTCTACCATCGTTTGGGCTAAATCTTTTGCATCGTCAAGATTTTTCATGAATGCTCCGCTACCTGTTTTGACATCCAGAACAATGGCATCCGCCCCTGCGGCAATTTTCTTGCTCATGATCGAGCTGGCAATCAGCGGAATGGAGTCAACCGTTGCGGTTACATCTCTAAGTGCATATAGCTTTTTATCCGCAGGTGTTAAATTCCCGCTCTGACCAATGACAGCTACTTTATTTTGATTCATTAATTGCATAAATTCATCGTTTGATATTTCCACATGAAATCCCTCAATGGATTCCAATTTGTCAATGGTACCACCAGTATGGCCTAAGCCTCTTCCTGACATTTTTGCTACTGGTACGCCAACAGAGGCAACAAGCGGTGCCAGCACAAGAGTTGTTGTATCGCCAACTCCACCGGTGCTATGCTTATCTACCTTGATGCCTTCAATTCTTGAGAGGTCAATTTGATCACCGGATTGGACCATCGCCTCCGTTAAATAAACGCGTTCCTCTTTCGTCATTCCCTGAAAAAACACAGCCATCGCAAAGGCTGACATTTGGTAATCAGGAATATCGCCTTTTGTAAACCCGTTTATTAAGAATTGAATTTCTTCTTTGGTTAATTCGTAACCATCCCGTTTTTTCTCAATTACATCAACCATTCTCATGGAAGCGCACCTCTTTTTAAAAAAATCATTTGATGTTGTATAGAAATTAAATACCAGAATTCAAAGGTTAGATGTCAGACGTCTAACTCGTTTTGCGAACAACTACATTCTACCCCTATCCTACTATTGCTGTAAACCCTTTCTTTTTTGTAATTAATGGTAAAGCTTTTTAATAATATCAAAAAAACTTGCCGCAGAATGGCAAGTTTCCTATTTCAAATTGTGAGGCTATGCGGTTATTTCATCATTTGCTAATGGACGTGTTCAACTCTTCAGTAACATACTTCTTACTTAATAAACTGTTTAATTTTTCTGAGCTTAGCAGCATGACTGCCACAAACATTACCATGCAGATTGGGAAAATTCCAATCGTTGAACGAGACGCAATGAACCCTAGAAGTGGCGGCAAGAAGGTAGTTCCTGTATAGGCAACTGCCATTTGATAGCCCATAATCGTCTGAGAATGTTTTTTCCCGAAACGTGCAGGTGTTTCATGCAGCATACACGGAAAGATTGGTGCCAAACCCAGTCCCACGATAATAAAACCAACTAGAGAAAAAGTGGCCGGCAATGGTAAAAATAGAATAATCGCACCCGTTAATGCGAGCATTTGTCCCCCTCGAATAAGGGTTCGATTCGTCGTTTTAAAGGTAATAAAACCGGTTACGAATCTGCCAATTGTGATTCCGGCGTAATAGAAGGAAACCCACTGTGCAGCAGTTGCCGCGCTTAAGCCTTTGATATTAACCAAGAAACTGCTTCCCCAAAGTCCCATTGTTGCTTCAACCCCACAATAGAACAAGAAGGAGGCAAGAGCCAGTTTCACGCCTTTTATTTTTATTGGTTTCACATTTTCATCCACAATTATACTTGTTTCAACTTCGGACTCTACCGTGATAGAGTTGTTTTTTGCCACTCTGTTCCATAGGGGTAGAGTGGCGAGAAGGATGATGACTAACCCAAACTGAATTCCAGCTATAGAAAAATATCCACTTCTCCAAGCATCTTGACCTGACATAAACTGAGCCATAATGATTGGCCCAAGTGTAGCTCCGACTCCCCAAAAACAATGTAACCAGCTCATGTGATGGGCTTTATAATGGATCGAAACATAATCGTTTAAACCCGCATCAACAGCTCCTGCTCCCAGTCCCAGTGGGATGGCGCATACAATAAACCAACCAACTGAGGGCGCAAAATGAAACCCCAGTAGCGCAGCTGTTGTCATGAAGACGCTCACTACGGTGACTTTGCCGGTACCGAACCGTTTCAGTACCTTCCCACTAACTAAGCTCGAGAGTATGGTACCACCCGCAATCGTCATAAAAAGTAGTCCCGCCGTCTCAAGTGGCGCCCCTAGGTCCGTTTGCATCACAGGCCACGCAGCCCCCAACAAGGAATCAGGCAGCCCTAAGCTGATAAACGCCAAATAAATAATGATTAAAAGGATGGTTGTCATATGTAAGCCTCGCTTGTCGTTAATATTTTTGCAAAACTAATTCACTCATTTGATTCACCTCTAAAACTTATTAAACCCCTTTAATAAGTATGCAATAAAATAGCTTATTAAAATTGTTTAATAAGTTATTTTTTACTATAGCATACAACCAATGGGTCTATCAATAAACAAAAAAATGCCAGGCACCTACTCATTTTCTGGGTAGCGCCCGGCACTTTTATTTATATAGGAGGACTGACGTTGTTGACCCCTTGCGTTTCGATTGCAGGGGATTGTTGTTTTGAACCAAGCATGTTGATCACGATGACACCCGCAATGGCAATGATTCCGCCAATGAGAGAAGCGGCGTTTGGCCATTCATTCAACCATAGCCAGGCAACCAGGATGACAATTAGCGGTTCAAGATATAACATACTTGTGACGGAGCTGGATTTCCCGGCAGACAGAGCCATCCCCCATGTGACATACGCGATAGCGGTTGGGAAAAGCCCGATATAAAGTGTGGATAGATGTGCCGCTACTGTGGCATGTTGAATCTCATGGAGCAGCCCCGGAAAAAAGATGACAAAAGGAATCGTCCCAATCCAAGTAAAATACGCTGTTAATTCCATCGATGAATAACGGCTTAAAAGCGGCTTCTGATACGCGAACAGCACGGCAGTTGCGGCAGCCGCCATCAGAAGCAGTAGAACACCCAGTGTACTCCCGGAGGCAGGTCCTGATGACCCAATCGAAATGACGCCAATGCCGATAAATCCGAGCATCAACCCTAGCCAGCCGAACACACCCATTCGTTCTTTTAAAATAAACACCGCAATGAGCGATGTAAAAATCGGAGCTGCAGCGACCAGCATTCCTGCTGTTCCTGCTGATACGTATCGCACCCCAAAGGTCGCCCCGATATGGTATACACTAATCCCGACTAATCCTAAAATCGTAATCTTTAAAAGATCCTCTTTTTGAGGCAACCGAATTTTCACCCACGGACTCAGGGCAAAGATCACGAAGAGTGCAGATGCGATTAGATATCGACTGAGAATGAGCGGCCCCGGTGTATATCCTCCCTGGAATACCGACCGGATCACGGGAAACGATGACCCCCAGATGATAATCGTAATCGATGCCATCACAAATGCTTTAATGTTCAAACTCCTCATCCCCATCTACATTTCACATATTCTCAAGATTATCACGGCAAAAGAATAGTAGCAACAATTATCGAAATAGACTGGCAAATAAAATCAGGGGAAATTAACCACTAAATAAAGTGCCAGCCACCTTCCTTTTTTCCTGGAGGGTGGCTGGCACTTTATTCTTATTATCGTAAGGCTGCCCGTTTTGTGTGATCATACTCTATTAGGTGCTCCCCTTTTATGCCCTGTTCTTGAATTATTCTAAGGAACGCATCCACTACTTCAGGATCAAATTGTGTTCCTTTATTTCGGCGCATCTCATTAAGGGCAACAACCAAATCCGATTTATTTCTATAAACACGTTTGGACATCATCGCATCAAACGCATCAGCTACATCGACAATTCGAGCAGCCAATGGAATATCTGTGCCTTTTAATCCTTTTGGGTAACCTTTACCATCATATCTTTCGTGATGATATAAAACAATATCTAACATACCATTTTTCTTAAAACGTTCAACATGTTTGAGCATATCATAGCCAATGACTGGATGTGACTTAATTATGTTATATTCTTCTGAAGTTAATGGAGAAGGCTTGGTTAAGATGTTTTCAGGAATTCCAATCTTACCGATGTCGTGCAATAAGCCCCCTGTCTGAATGACATGGCACAGCTCTTTAGAAAGGTTCATCTTTTCAGCTATTTTAACAGCGTACCTGGAAACATTTTCAGAATGGTCAGAAGTATAAGTATCCCTAAAATCTAAGGCATTAATAAGCGACTTGGTTAAATCTAAGGCATCCTTTTTGACTTTCTGAACATAATACATCGCACCCGCTGAAATAAAGGAAATTAAAAAATAAGAAACTAAATGAATAATAAAACTCTCTTCTGCTAATGGCAATAGATTAAACCTGAAAATAACCACTAGAACCGTAAAAATCATCAAAAAAACAGGTTTATTATAAAAGCCAATCCCTAAAAAAATCACGGAAATAACAAACATGATAAAATTATCATTATGAGGAAAAACAATGCTAAGTAATAAACTTAATGATAATAGTATAAAAAAACCATAGCGAAAATACATATAATGCCCTATTTTCCCAACAAGTTTATCTAGCATATAGTTCTCCTTTATCTATAATATAGTAAATTTGGAATAAAACTTCCTATAAAAGATACCATATTATTTCTTGTAAAGGACCCTTTTCAAAATAGCAAATTTTTTCAGATTAGTTAACCCTTACAAAACCGAAGTTAATATAAGAATTATGCAGAAAAGGAGTAATCGAATTCACTTTTTCACTGTTATTTCCTCCGGTATGGTCTTCCAATACGTTGGGTCTTCCAAGCCTAGCCGCCAAATCCCGATTCCCCGTAAGTTATATTTTTCTACAAGGTCTAGCTTATGCTGCAGACTATCGCTATTTTCAAACCAAACCTGGTGACTGTGATTTTTTTCATCTACATAACTGAAATGAGGCGTTTGCGAACGGGTATCCCAATTCACCTTGGCTTTATATTTTGTTTTCAGGCCGATTAACTCTTCATAGGAGCTATACTTGGCTCCGCCAGCGGTTGTATCCCAGTCCCATCCATAACCAGCGATACCGAGCAATATTTTTGATGGTGGTACATCCTGTTTCAAAGCATAGCGAATCGTTGCTTCCGTCCAATCGACTGATGCTGAAGGCCCAGGTTTTGTTCTAGGATTATGTTCATCGTACGTCATAATCATTAATCCATCTGAATATTGACCAAGCTTTTCGTAATCAAACCATAGTGACCAGGGATTGGCACGGGCATCACCTGTGTTGGCCGGAACCGAAACAGTCACTATTTTTCCATCACGATGTAGGGTATCCGTTAATTTTTTAATCATCAGACTAAAAGAGTCACGGTCAGTCAAATTCAAATTTTCCATGTCAATATTGATTCCGTCATATTTAAATTGTTCTATTTCATTAAGTATGGTCTGAATGAAAACATCGCGGTTATGATTGTTGTCGAGTACATTACTTGCTACCTGCTTGCCCGTCTCCACGGTTTCATAAAATAGATTATGTACAACCATATATACCTTCAGTTGTTTTTGATGAGCATTCTGAATCACCTTTTTTTTATGTTCTGCTGTAACGGAGTCTATAAGACTGCCAGGACGTTTATCATCAAGCTTATACCAAAAAGGGGCAATGCTGCTTAAACTGGTGTATTGCGTGTCAACTGTAGGTTGGGAGCTAGGATACGTTCCTTCCTGTTCTGTATAAAACCCTAACACTTCACGAGGGGTTTTTTCCTTTTTGACTTCCTGTTTGCTTTTCCTTTCGCTTTCTGGCCGACTACAGGATGACATTAGTAATAATCCTATGCTTAAGGAAATGATAGTAAGTGATCGAAACCAATTTTTTGCCATACTACACCTTCTCTCAATTGCTATATTTCTTAAGTTGCTGAGAAGGGGTACAACTTATTCATTATGATCCTTTTTACACTTTATAATGAGAAAGTTTATGGATGGTTTATTTTTCATGTTCTTATTTGGCTCATCTATTTCTGAAACCTCTATTAGCCCATAATTCCCAAATTCCTGTTTGATGGAGTCTGTATCATAAAAAAACATTTTGACGCCGTCCGGTGTCTCAAAATAGTCTTGGTCCAACTGTTTGCCCTTGGCATACATTGGGGCTTTTTTTGACACAGTCGTAAAAATCATATATCCACCCGGCTTTAACTGATAATAGGAATCTTTGATGAACTTCTCCCGCTCGCTGCTATTCAATAAGTGAAGGAGTGCATGGCTAAAGATGCCGTCATAGAGTTTATCTTCAAAAGGCATGTCAGTTACGGAACCATGAAAAATAGGAATATCAATCCCATTTTGCCTCGCCAACTCAATCGCGGTTTTTGAAATTTCAATTCCTGTCACCTTTATTCCATTGTCTATAAAAACCTTAGCATTTCTCCCGTATCCAATCCCTGGTATCAGGATGTCCTTCGCGTTCTTCTCTAGGAAAAAGTCCTTTGCTATGATGGCTGAGTCTGTAGGTTGTATTCCCCACATCGTTTGTTTTTCGATAAAACTTGATTCCCAAAATTCCATTTTTTTCTCCTTAAGTTTAATCTAATGGATGCTATGTATCATTACACTTTCTCCAAAGGATTTTCTTAGTTTTGCCTCTATTAAAAATAGGCTCTGATATAGCTGAATGTTGATTAAGCTGTGTTTGAAAAATAAACGGAGAAATTCCGGTTAAACTGGGAAATATCCATATTTCCCTAAAAATAAGGGGAGTTTTTCCGCTTATCTTATCCAAATCTTTGAATTTTGCCTTATTTAGAGCATTTAACCGGAATTTCTCCGCTTATATCAGCTTCTTGTGCTTCCCCTATATACATTAACCGGAATTTCTCCGCTTATTAATTCTCATCCCTATACCAAAATCAACAATAAATAATAACAGATACTAAAAATAAAAAAACCGCCGCCTCAAAGGGCGAAATTTAAGGTCTGAAGCCGTGGCACAGGCTCAAGCGGCCATTGCTGCTTCCGGCGAGAAATTTGATTCAAATTTATTGTCTATGCCGGTTATGATGAATCCAGCGTATGTCAGGAACTTGATGGCTCCTTGAACCCGCCAGAACCGTCCCCGTGGTACTTACACCCCTAGTGAATCCTTTAGAAAAGTTGTTAAGTAGTCTACATCGGAAATTTTTTTATTGCATTCACTGCTATCTGCGCAAATAAGGTTGGCGATGGACCTGTAGTAATCTGGATTTTTTAATTTTTTTGTTTTGGTTACAGTAGAAACGTAGGCAACCTCACTAAAACTATGACAGAAGGAACAGAAATTCTTCTTACTAGTTGGGGTAAATTCACATTCAATACCGACCATTTTTCCTTCCAAATCATATACGATAAATTTTTTATTGGATCGTAAGTCATTCCAGCTTAAATAAGTCAACTGGTTATGATTAATATTTGATAAATCAGGCAGCTTTAATTTTTTTTGCTTCGGAAACATCTTTTTCAATTGCTGCTCGGTTATTTTTGGAAAGGGCAGCAGGTAGTCCATAAGATTCTGGATATATGTGTCATACTCTTTATCATTTTTTAGTTTGGAAATTTCCAAAATTCCCTGTTGCTCCAATGTTGCACCTGGAAAGAGGTCCAGGATTTTGGCATTCGCTAACTCGATTGTAGCAATCAAAACGTTTTGAGGTACGCTCTTATTGATGTTTTCCTTAATGAAATCTATTTGCTTTTTTATAAAATTTAATTGCTCATTTTTAATAAATTGTTCGGTCATCTTCATACTCCTATCTTGTTACTGCAGTCTTCATACCTTATATTATAAAAAAAAGGTAAAAATTTAATATGTAGAAAATGACTTAGAACTATTTTTTACATAAAAAAGCACTGATGAAGATATTCACCAGTGCCGTACTTCTATTTCTTATGCGAATATACAATTTTTTTGATTGTTTCAGGCGAAAGATAATATTCTTCGGCCAACTGCTGGATTTTGCTTCCGCTAATAAAAGAATTTCGAATAGCGGTATTTCGACTTTCCAGTATCCGTCTTCCTCCGCTGGAAGCACCCCATTTACGATATTCTGTTTCCTGTTTCGGAATATAAAGGGTTTCCCCTTGGATATACTTTTGAATTTCCAATATTAACTTCTCAGGTAAAACTTTGTTTGCATTCACGTACTTCAATTTCGCTCGCCCCTTATTTAAATTTTAAATAATAAGGTGCAAAGCCAAAATATTAGAAAAGCTTGTTTAGCGATAAAATTAATTGTTTCGCCCCATGCAAAGTATCGCCTTTCCAATTATAGGCTTTGCATGAGTGGAAGAAGTACCAGATAACCTAATGTGATTCTCCATCTGTAAGCACCCCCTTTAATCTACGATTATAACAAAATTAATCAAATATTTGAATTACCCGATGTATTTCGTGTTATTCATTCATTTTATTAGAGTTCTCAAGAAGTAAGCAACTTATATTAATCCCCCAGCTCCCTTAAAAAGGAAAGGCTGCCGATTAGCAGCCAGTCCTTTGGTTTTTTTATATGTACTTTTTTATTTCACAAAACTATAAGGACTGTTGCTTAATCGAAAAACGCTTTTTTTATAATCATACCATTCTAAAGCAGTTAAAAATAATCTTCTTTCCAATAATTCTTCTTCAAATAACCGTAAGTTTTTTTCATATTTTTCCAGAATGGCCGTAACATATAACTCTACTAAATTTTCATCACTAATTTCTTTAATATCAAAAAATTGTTCTTGTTTATAAGCTAGAGCTGACACAGATATACACTCCTAAAATATGTCTATTTTAGGCAACTCAGCCGTCATAGTATGTAACCTTAGACCTGGAGCTTTGCGTCCCAATCTTTCGAATGGTTTGCCTTTATCTATTAAATATATGTTTTTATAATAATATTACATACTTTGAATTTTTTGTAAACAGAATATAATCATAGATAAAATTTGTTTCCCCTTTTACTTGCAGATAAACTGTTTCTATTTGCGGTTTTAAGCAGATTATTTGCGCAATTGCGGTTTTTATATGCAGTTTTGACTATTTTATTTGCGGGGGACAAAAAACGGCCGCCAATTCCTGGAATCGGCGACCAGATTTGCGATGCTATTTTTAGAAATTAACTGCTTTTTTACCACCGACAATTGGTAAATTGATAAAGCTTTGGCCGAGGTCGACTTCAAATGTAGCGCCGGTTGTCGATGGAAGCGTTCGTTGACGGGAGCTGCCGGCGATGATGACACCGATGCGGTGGCCCTTCTTGAACACGTAGTCGTGCGGCAATGCGCCCCATTCAAATTTATAACTTCTTCCCGGGCTTAGTGGATCTGTTTTCTCGATTGACTTCCAGTTTTGTGGATCAAACCAGCCGCGTGTAACCATTTCGTATGGTGCAGTATAGGTGTTCTTCACGGTATCCCGATAACAAGCATCATCGGTATCCGAACTTTCTCCCCAGCACGATTCGGTTTGCAGCGTTCGGATTCCCTCGCCGCTTGCACGGTAATTGACTCTTGTATCCATACCGTAATCGACAATCATCACCGTAAGATTAGAATTTTCCTTATCCACGTTTGCCCGGAGCGATATTTCTGGCATCCCACTCATGTGGACGTCATCACTTAAAGGTTCTGACAGGAACACAAGCCGGTCGCTTCTGACCGTCATTTCATTTGTAACCATTTGTACTTCGGTTTGATTTGGGTTGTCCGTAAAGCTTTGGGTAAAGTTGCCTCTTACAGGACCAGTGGTCAGTACGCCAGGTGATGTTTCGTTTTCCCCTGGGGCAAGTCGGATTTTGAAATTTTTCGCATCCGGTGTTGGCCAGGCAGGCTGTGTTTCCCACACATCTGCTCCTCGTTCAATATCAACGGCCGGTTCGTTCATAATGCCATTGTCGATGCCCATCAGCCAGTAATCAAACCAGCGGTGCAGGGTATCAACCCATTCTGCTCTTCGGAAATCAAATGGATCAACGTGGCCCGTTTGTGTCAGCCAAAGCTTGCGTGGAACCTTTTCCTTATTTAACGCTTCCCACCAATCGTTAAAATGGTTCATTTTCACGTTTAAGTCATTCAAACCGTGGACGGCGAATACACTTGCTTTTACCTTTTTAATATCCTTCACATAGTTTCGCTCATCCCAGAAGGCATTGTAATCGCCAGTGGCATCGTCTGCTTGTTCGTTCAGACGGTCAAAGACAGGCTTACATTGTGCGATTCGTTTACTGTTGGCCACCCTGCTTGCCAGCCCGCCAGGTCCGTTATTATAGTAGGTTAGCCCAGCATAGCGATAGTAGTTATACCAATTGCTGATGGCGCCAATTGGAACAATCGTTTTTAACCCCTCTACGCCTGTTGCGGCGACACCATTTGCCAGCGTACCATCGTAGGATTTCCCGATCATCCCAACATTACCAGTTGTCCAATCGGCCTTGACTTCTTTATTATTTTTATCAACGGCTTTTGCCTTGCCGTTAAGCCAGTCAATGACAACTCTAGCACTCTCAATTTCTTCATATCCTCCGGTTGTCGGACAACCATCCGATTGGTTGGTACCCACCATATCCGGCAAGACGACTGCATAGCCCCTTGGGACAAAGTAGTTGTCATAATAAAGCGGAAACTTCTCATTGATTCCGTCTTTATCCTTATCCTTGACTTCACTTTCATTGCCTCGGCCCAAACTCTCGTAATAAGGGCTCGCGTCCATGATGACCGGAACCTTTAGATCCCCATTGGATTCCTTCGGGCGGATGATGTCGACGGCAATTTTATCGGGTACACCGTTTTCATCCGTGTCCAGGCTTGACTGGACAAAGACTGTTTCACGAATCGCATCCTTGTAGGAATACTTCGGTTCTGTCTTTAAGACTTTGAGATTAGATGGCGCATCATTCTTCTTTGTTGTCTCCGCATATGTATAGTTCATCGATGATAGAGTTAATGCAGCTGTCGTTAATAGTGTGGTCGCTACTGCAAAAAACTTTTTCTTTCTCATTTCATTCCTCCTCTCCTATTAAACTAATTGTAGGATGTGGACGATTTTACCAGTAGTGCAAAAATACCCATTTTTTCCCATAACTAAAATCCTAGTAATTTCTCTTTTTAACCTAGACACCTAGTTAATTCTAACTATTTTTAAAAATATGAATATTCAATATTCCACATTTAACTTCCTGGTGTTATGATGATTTTGAATGTGCATTTTAGAAGGTTGATAGATTGAAGCAGTTAAAGAGGCCATAAATACAATAAAAAAGGCTGCCAGATGACAGCTTCATAAAATATATAATTATCTAATGTAGTGGATTAGTTTCTGTTCAGTTTTTTACAATAATTTACTTTTCTAATTTGACATATACGGATGCGCTTTCAATTAAGATAATTTGTAAGGGGGAGTATTTTTTCAAGCGTGCTCCTTTCCTTTCCTTATAAATTGATAGGAAGGAAAATTTTTATAAGTCATCTTGAATGTAAAGTGAAGGTAATATTGTTGATGTTTTGTATAAAGGTGAATCTACAATCTCCTTATCCGTCATCAGGTATGGGTATTTTCTCATCAAATCAATATGGCTACTTGCTGTAAGCATAGAGCTGTTGTATGAGACTACAAACAGAGTAATCGTATTCAAACAGTCTTTATTTAAAATAGAAGCAAAACAGTTCGGATTTCCATGCACCCATACACATATATGTTTTCCATGCTCAGTATTTGATAAATCTAGGATATTAACAATATTCTCCAGTTTACTATGGCTAAATTCCTCTAGATTAATAAGCTTTACATAACATCTTTTGTTTTTATCAAAGATTTTATTGACATATTGATGAAGATTCTTCACGTTCTCTTTATTGTCAAATAAGAAACAATAACGACCATTTTCAACCCCTGTAAGTAAAAATTTTATCGCGTGTTGATAATATACATCTATATGATTAAAAAGGTAAAGGATCAGCCCTGTTCTCGTCTTAAATGTCTCAGGAATATTCTGATTTAGCACGCTTCCTTTATGTGAAGAATGTTCTTTATTTGCCTGATCAATATCATCTTGAAAAAATCTAATTGGATTAAAATCCAATACATCGGCAATACTCTTAGCTACTGCAAAACTCGGGCTACGTTTTCCACTTTCAATTTGTGCATAGTAAGCTCTGTTAATAAAAGTAACAGAGGATACATACTCTTGCGTCATCTTTTTTGATTTTCGAAGTTGGATTAACCATTCTCTTTTCATGATTCCTCCCACCCATTAGCATGAAAACATGAGAAAAATATTATATAGATAAAAACATTTTAAAAAATATCATATATTAATATAATCATATGTCATCGGGTAATCCTATGGTACATGTTTGAATTTTTTGATACTAATGGAATTAATTTTTTTGAAAAATATATCAATCACAAATCTGAATAATTGTTGCTAAATGCCACTATTCATTCTTAATAGTGTCTTCCATGAAATTGATAGGGTACAGCCCTTTTTCTAGTATAAACTTCTTAGTTTCAGTAAAAACGTGGCGGTTTGCTACATTTTTGCAACCCTAAAATATATTAAAATGTTTCCATACAGTTCAATTTAAAAAATATTAAAAAACGGGGTTTTAAAATGGGCATACAGAAAAGGACACTCGATTCACCGGATATGGATCGTAACCATACGATGGGTTTCATCCATATTGGTGTTTGGGATTATGATGTGATAGAGGATGAAGGGTTTTGGTCCGATAAAACATATGAAATATTTGGGATAGATAGAGGCCAAGTGCCTACATTGGAATTAGTATATAACCTAATCCATCCAGATGATCGTAATCGGTTTATCAATCAAGTTAATAAGGCTATTGAAGAAAAACGCAGCTTCCTTGACAATTGGAGAATTATAAAAAATAACAATATGGAACACATGATAACCGTGTACGCCAATGTCATCCTGGATGAAAATCAATACGTAGTTCGTTTAATTGGGTACGTTGTAGATGCATCCTTTCAAGAACAATTACTACAGCAAGCTTTTGAATTTGGGAACCCTTCGGATGTTTGATAAGGTACTAAATTATGTAAGCGCGTTCCCGTAAAAGTGGTAGATTCACTATTTTTCAAATAACCCGGTGTCATTCAACCAACAAAAGGCGATGCCTTTATTCAAACATCGCCCTTTTATAAGCCCCTACTCCATGATTCTGCCTAAAGGGCCAAAAATGTATTGAAGAAGCGTGATCGGTCCTGGTAATGTTTCTAGGTTAAAAAACGACATCAAGGCTGTCAAAGTCAGGATAACAGCAAATGTTAGCCTGTCAGCCTTAGAGGCCTTTTTCAGTCGTTTCCACTCGAATATTACGATGAGCCAAATTAAGACTTGCACCATCAATACTGTACTCCCATTCCATTGCATTATTCCCTTACCTCATCTCTTGGAAGCGCTGCCGGCGGGCCAATATAACCAGGTCTTCTCACCTTGGCATTCACGCTAATTTTGACCTCTACTTCCGGGAATTTTTCATCCCATCTGTGCCATACTTTCTTCCATTCCTTCGGGTATTTTTGATGAAATCTCCTTCCAAAATCCATCACATCTGTTTTCAATTCGTGTTGGAGCGTTTTGGTTGTTTCGGCTACTCGTTCCTTTAAGGCTGATTCGTATTCTTTTTTGACCTTCATCATGACAGCCTCATTCAATAGATTTACATGTGTTTCGTTCTGAACAATATCTCCTTCAATCTCCATGTTTAGATTCATGATCCAGCGATTTTCTATGATTTTTGGGGTATAGCTGATTCTTCCGAGCGTCGGTGTCATCGTAATTTCTCCGTCTTCCCCCTTCAGTTTAATCGAGATTGTGCTTCTTTTTACCTTGTCCTTTAACCACAATAAACCCCGTGTCTCTCTCATGTTTAACATTCCGACCATTTTATCTTTTTTAAAAACTGCCGTTCCCTCAATGACGGGAATCGTTTGATAGGATTTTCTTGTTTTTTCTTGTACCCCCAGCTTTTTTATATAAGGCATAGACACACTTTCGCTCTCCCCCATTAAGGCCATATCGACATCCCGTAAAGTAGTAATCGTTCCGTATTCATCCTGTGTTAATTTTCTTAAGGCCTCCCCAGAATATCGTTCTAAAGGTGGCACTAATGTCAAGGCTTCCTTTGCTTCCCCAGCACTTACAAATAGTAATGATTTTTCTCTGGGACGTGGATGGCGAGCCAAAAAGTCTACTTCATCGCGTATGCCTTGTTTAGCGAGCTCGTGTCCAAAAATAAATATTTTACATTGGCCCCAAAACAATCTTCTCGGGACATTGATTTGAAGCTTTGAAATCGCATTGGCAAGATTATCTCCTGTTCCTTCTCGGACAAAAGTGGGAGCTAAGCTTGGATTCTCTCCTGTTTCACCGCTTGTAATGGCACGAGGGATGAAGAGCTGAACGGAGATTCTCGTTTCACCATTGTCTAAACGGTCGATCGCTGCCGCAGTAATAATGGCGAGATCTGGCAATTCTACCCGGTCCCAGCAGCCGGAAAGGATCGGGAAACATAGGCACATAACGAAAAGAAGGTTTTTCTTCAACCGCTCTCGCTCCTTTTCCTGCGGGCTAAGGCAATCAGTAGTAAAAATAGTGGTAGAACCGTCTGAACAATGACGAAATAAAAAGGCTGGATTTTTGTCATATAGTTTACTAAAACGACAATATTAGGGATATCCCAATAACTAAATAAAATGATAAGAAGACATAAAGGAAACACAATCAGGCGATAGTCTGAAAGCCTGAATAGTTGGGCAAGGCCTAAGCTGCACACATATAAAAAAACGGTTACTTTCACAAAATTCCCCAGAACCCAGAAAGCCGTAATAATCACTTCAAAGTTCTCGAAAAATCCCATTACAGAAATCGCCCGAATGATCGTGTAGACAGGATAAAATTGATTGACACTTGAAACGCCTAAAAAGGTGAGTACAAAAAAATTAGCATATGAGAGAATAATCATGACGTAAAGGGACGATTTCATTCCGGACTTTAGACCGTTTTTTTGATTATGGATAAAAGGAAACAGGAAGGCTAAAAGAAAAAATTCACTGTACCATGGTGAATGCACAAATCCTCCCTTTATTATGGGGACCACCCCATTTTCTAGAAAGGGAAGCAAATAGGTAACATCGATATCCTTGATTAATAAAAGGAGAGAGACGGCTCCACTCAGGTATATTGTCGTGCAAATAACGGCGGATCTGGCAATCCCTTCAATCCCGCCCCTCACCGCTACTGCGCTGACAAACATGATAGTGATGGAAAACACCACGCCAGGAGTCTCGAACATCACATTACCAGTGATGAAATCAGAATACTGTCTAATGACTACCCCTGAATTATAAATATAAAAGGAAACGAGAAACAGACTAAATAGCTTTCCGGCTGTTTTCCCAAGGATATTTTCACTATATTGGATGGGGGTCAGCTTCGGAAACAATTGATGGAGCTTCCAAGCGATGTATACCGTTATAAAACCAATGATAGAGCCTACAATTGGCGTCATCCACATGTCATGCCGCGCTATCCTCCCAGCAATGGATGGGATGGAGAGCACAGCTGTAGCAATAATGGTCGTAACCATGATAAATTCCATTTGCAGGGCCGATATTTTTCCCTTTTCCAGCACGTTCCTTTTACCCCCATTCTCGCCTTAATCACCTCCATTATTGGGATCAGGCTTTAGGTTTCTTCCTTGTCTTGAAGCATTGAATTCCCCTGTCAAATGCGGCCGTTTATTCATCTTCCATAAAGGGGAACGAATAAACGTATCCTGCATGGGATGTTTTTGCAGAGTGGCGATTGGACTCAAGTAAGGAAGCCCAAAAGATCGTAGTGTTGATAAATGGATGATAATTAGGATTAACGCTAGCATGATACCAATTAATCCCAAAAAGCCTGCCAGGATGATAATCGGGAACCTTAACAATCGGATGGCGAGGCCAATCGAATAGTGTGGAACCATAAAGGAAGCAATCCCTGTTATACTCACCACAATAATCATGGGTGCCGAAACAATCCCCGCCTGAACAGCTGCCTGACCAATGACAAGTGCCCCCACGATACTAACTGCTGAACCCACCTGTTTCGGAAGACGTATTCCCGCCTCCCTCAAGGCTTCAAAGGCCATTTCAATCATAATCGCCTCCACAATCGCAGGAAATGGGACACCTTCTCTAGAGGAAGCAATACTTAGCAGCAAGTCTGTAGGAATCATTTCCTGATGAAACGTTGTAATGGCCACATACATGGATGGCAGGAATAAAGAAATGGCTAAAAAAAGAAACCTGAGCGATCTGATCGTGCTCCCCACCCAAAACCGTTCATAATAATCCTCATGCGATTGAAATAAGCTAAAAAAACTTACGGGTGCAATCAAGGAAATGGGTGTCCCTTCTATCATCAAAACGGCCCTGCCCTCTAGTAAATTAGCGGAAGCCACATCAGGACGCTCCGTATACAAAACTTGCGGAAAGGGAGAATAAGGGTTATCCTCGATGAATTGTTCAATATAGCCACTCTCTAGCACCCCGTCAATTGTAATACGATGCAGACGGTTTTCGATTTCCTCTATCAACGTTTTATCCACGATTCCCTCTATATACGAAATCACGACTTTGGTTTTTGTATATTGACCGACATGGACGGTCTTCATCTTCAAACTCGGATCTTTAATGATCCGACGCACCAAAGATATATTGACACTAATAGATTCAGTGAACCCCTCTCTCGGACCACGAATGGAGCTTTCAGCCTGTGGCTCTTCAATCGAGCGCTTTTCAAATTTTACTAAACCTAGGGAGAATGCCTGTTCAAACCCATCAAACAACAATACTGGATTCCCATGGGCGATTGCATCGATACAGGCAGAGAACGTAGAAATCCTTTTTATATTGGAAATCGGTAAGCGATTTTTTATCGAAAGAAGGAAGTCGGATTCATCAAATTCGTTTCGATCCAATAATGTATCCAGCACCTGTTGGTCCAATTTTTGTGTATCACTTAAGCCTTCTATATAGATAATGACGGCGTCAATTTCACTTACAACAAACGTACGAAAAATAACATCTGAACTTTCCTGATAGAGAGAGGAGATGAATTGAACATTCTCATTAAGCTTTTTCGATAAAGGGATGTCCTGTGATGAAGCCAGTTGTGGCGCTTGATGTTCTTTTGGTTTTTTCTTTGAAGGACGCCTTCTTATTCGAATCACTCCCTTTTCCTCCTCTCCTTCACGTCATATTTACATTTCCATATATTCTCAAAAAGTATGCAAGTAGCTTAAAAATTTGATATGGCCAGAAACAATCAGCCAACAACTCACACTGTAGTAGATCCCACCAACCCTTTTAGCAGTTTGTTTTGTTGCTATGCTATGCATAATTTGGCAGCACAGACTAAACCTAACAATAGCATGAATTTTTTTGGTGGTGTGGTGCATGCAATTTTCTCGAACTCAATTCTTTTTTGTTCTCATCCTTTTTATTGGTATTTCTAATCATGTGCTCATCATTCCTCATTTGCTGGCAACTGGAAAGCGGGATGCATGGATATGCGCCTTGGTTGCCTATGTCTTCTTACTCATATGGGGATTGATCCTTTATTTAATCATGAAAAATAATCCACAGCGACTGTGTCTTTTTGACTGGATCAAGGTACGAACTAGGGGTGGAATTTCTTTTGTTTTCATCAGCATCCTTGCAGTTTATGTTTTCACTATAAGTGCCATTTCTTTTTATGATTTGATTCAATCTGTTCATATTTATTTCCTGCCGCAAACGCCAGCCTTTGTTGTGATGCTGCCTTTTCTGTTGATTAGTGCTTGGTCAGCCTATAGTGGCCTAAAATCGATTGTCTATGTATCAGCGGTTTTATTGCCGATTGTTTGGCTGCTTGGGATTTTCGTCGCTTTGTTTACCCTTCCGGCAAAAGACTATTCCTACCTATTCCCTGTCCTTAGTAATGGCTACCACCCCATTTTTAAAGGGACCATCGTCATTCTTGGGGGAAGCGCGGATTTGCTTGTGCTGTTGCTTCTGCAGCACCATTTAAAAAAATCGTTTACCTTGGCAAACCTTTTCCTTCTCATTACGATTCTGGTTGGTTTGATTCTTGGACCCACGATGGGTTCTTTGTCCTCATTTGGTCCAACGATTGCGGCCGGTATGCGGTTCCCGGCCTTTGAACAATGGCGGCTGATCAAGTTGGGTGCCTATATTTCCCATGTTGACTTTTTAGCCGTGTTTCAATTATTAAGCGGCGAGATTATCCGCATTTCACTAGGTTTTTACCTGCTTGCGAATATGCTGAAAGCTGAAACGTCTGCTTCTAAGAAAAAGTACGTGTTTGTTCTTATTTCCATTCTTTTGGGAATATTGACATTCGTTCCACTAAGTGACATGTGGGTGCAAACAATGGTCGGCAAATTCTTTTATCCGGTTGCTCTCCTATTTGCCGTGTTCATTTCGTTGGCCTTATTGATCATTAGTTATCTGCCAATGAAGAAAGGAACCCAAAACATATGAACATGAAACGATTTGATCATGCTTTAGAAAAAGGAGCATTGTCCTGCGACGAGATGAGAAGTTTTTTTCGTCATTATGCGGATATTGCTTTTATCCCCATTGAAAAAGACGAGAAGCTTCAAGCTTTTTATTGCAAAGGAATGCTTGACTCCATACAGTTAAATGAATATTTTAACCGGATTCTTCTAAGCATCGGCAGCGAAGAACCAAGAATAGATTTTGACGTGCTTCCCCCTGTTCAGCACATAAAATGTATGAAGGAAATGGTTAATCTTGTGTTTTCAGGTTACCTGATTGTGTTTCAGGAAGGGACTCCGTTTTTTCATGTGTTTAATATTAGCAATGTGCCACAACGGAAACCGCAAGAATCGACGACAGAGGTTTCGATTAAAGGACCGAAGGATAGTTTTACCGAGGAGATGAACATAAACATTTCGTTGATTCGTAAAAGATTGAAGTCAGAACAGCTTTATTGTGAGTCCTTCACTGTTGGTTCGCTGAGTAAAACAGAGGTTTCCCTGCTTTATTTAAATGATAAAGCCAATAAAGACATCATCGAGGAAGTCAGAAAGCGGCTTGCTGACCTTCAAGGTGAAAGTGTTGTCAGCAGTGGTCAATTGGAACAATGGCTTTCTGATCGATCATTGTCTTTGTTTCCTTTATTCGATTATGTCACGCGTCCTGATTTTGTCATTGAAAGCATGCTGCGCGGAAGGTTTATTTTAATTGTAAATGGGTCCCCTTCCGTGTTAATTGGACCGATCAATTTTTTTGAGCTTCTTAAATCACCTGAGGATGTCCATTTTCCTTACCATCTTGTTCTGTTTGGGCGTATTATTCGGATTATCGGTTTCGTTGTCGCGGTTTTCCTTCCGGGTTTTTGGGTGTCGCTATCTTCTGTCAATATTGACCAACTGCCGTTTGCCCTGTTGGCTACCGTTGTTGTTTCGCGTGAAGGCTTGCCCTTGCCCATCGGTCTTGAAGCAATTTTTATTCTTGCTTTGTTTGAATTGTTAAGAGAAGCGGGAGTTCGAATGCCGACCGTTCTTGGCCAAACGGTTTCGATTGTCGGAGGTATCATTATTGGGGACGCCGCGATTCGAGCTGGACTTGCCTCCCCCACAATGATTGTGATCATTGCGTTATCAGCGGTCGCTAGCTACACGTTAGTGAATCAATCATTGGTTGGAGTGGTAAGCATCCTCCGGCTTTTCACCTTACTAGTATCGATTTTTTTAGGGATCTACGGACTTTTTATCGGCTTTCTAAGCATTCTTATCTATCTATCTACATTGGAGTCATTTAAAGTAGCCTATCTTGAACCTATAGCCTCGTTATCATACAAAGAATTTTTAGCAGCATTGTTAGTGAACCCGTTTGATCGAAAAAAATTTGGCATTTCATTTTTGCAGAAGCGGAGAAAGTAGTATGAAGCGACGTTTACTAATGGCTTTTTCTATCCTTCTTGTTCTATTACTTGTCCCGGCTTGCGGCCATGACATCGGGGAGATTGAAAATCAAAACTTTGCCACCGCCGTCGGAGTTGATTTTCGTGATGGGAAATATCATGTCTATATTCAAATGCTGGGATTGACCTCTGTAGCGAAAAGAGAAGGCGGTGCCAAAGTACCGTCTGAAGTTTATGTTTCTGAGACGAGCGGGGCAACGTTTATCGACGCCTTTTTTAAAGCCTATTATACAGCGCAGGAACGGTTTCTGTGGGCACATGTCACTGCGATTGTTTTGAGTGAGGACGCGTTGAAAAAAGGACTGGGCAGTATTTTTGATGGCTTGACGCGTTATTATGAATTCCGGCCGACTCCTTGGATTTTTGGAACAAAGGACTCCATGGTTGACATTCTCTCTACTGGCGGATTTTTTAATCAAACCTCGTTGAATACAATTTTGCATAGTCCGGAAAGTACGTATGAACAAAGCTCCACCATTCATCCGGTAAAGCTGAATCAATTCGCGCGTGAGTTTTTTGAACCTAGTTTCACCACCTACATTCCCTCGCTCACCATCAATGATAAACAATGGAAGAAAAATAAAAAGAGCGAGGGGAAATTAGCGATTAATGGAGCCTTTTTTATTGATAACCAAAAGTACAAAGGGTATTTTCCATATAAGAAATTAAAAGGTCTACGCTGGCTGACCCCGGAAACCGTTCGCGCTTCCTTACTTTTGCCAAACGGAAAAAATCCGGAATTTCTTACGGTGCTCGAAGACCAAATGGTTAGCATACACCCCGAAAAACAAAATGGAAACTTTCGCTTTACTATCGTCTACCGTGCCAATGGGATTGTGAGTAATCGCATGAAAAACAACACGATCAGCGTACGAGCGATGGATGAATTCGTAAAAAAAGGAATCATTACTGAAGTGAGGCAATTATATCAATTAGGGTTAGAACATAAGATTGATTTTTTAAACTTAGAACACCAGGTATACAGAAAACATAATACTGAATGGAAAAAGTTAAAAGATGAGAACACCTTGCTTCGTGAAGATAGCGTAAAGTCCATTGAAGCGCATATCACGCTAGAGCATTCTGGGTCATTTAAAAATCGGAAAATCAGGATTAAGGAATGAGTTTCCAGGACGCCACGGGAAATAATAAATAGGGTTAGCCCCATGTACTTGGAGTCTAACCCTAGAATTCAGACATTTATTGTCATTAACCTCAAAAAAGCACCGTTTCCCTGCCCCGTTCCATTAACAACTCGCGATTCTCTTTTTCTACCAATTTTAATTGTTGGAAATAGCAGATTTCCTCACAAAGTTTGCAGTCTACGCAATTTTCCGGATTAAGCTTGATTTGCGTGACGCCGTTCATTGTTTCTTGGATCAGTGCATCTGTGGGACAGAGAATGGAACAGGCTCCGCAAAGGGTGCAATCAGACAAGATCATGGGAAGCCGAACATTCTTACTAGCCTGCAGGTCCTTATTTTTGCGTATTTTCTCCAAAAACAGGTTTCGTTTCACCTGATAGGGGTAGGTGGATTCATTGAACACCTTTTCCATTACCCCGTTAGCTGCCTCATTCCATTCTTTTCGTATAAGGGAAGCACGATCATTCTTGAGCTTTTCCTGGTACGTTTTGATTTCGCCGGTACCAAGCGTTTCTTTCACCGCAAGCTTGTGGACGGCCTTCCATTCACTCCAAATGGAATAGAATAACGACCGCTTCCGCTGATCCAATTCGTCCATTCCCCTTGACTGCATCACGGCCGAAACGACGGATAGACGGTTGCCGCTCATCGTTTCTCCAAAAGACAATTCTCTTTGCCATACTGGTTCCCCCTGTTTTATGACACAGTCGGCGCAGCCCCCATCAGGTAGGTAAACTATCAGATTGTCACATTCCTCAAGAAAGCTAAGCCAGGCTTCTCGTGGTATGCTGCCAAGGCAGGGAACAGCGACTGCTGCCACCCCTTCCTCTTTAATCGGATATTTAGAGCAATGTAAATAAACCTGTTCGTTTTCCTTGCTGTTGTGCAAAACCGTTTGTACCAATTGCTGGAGAGAAGGCCGATTGGAGGAAAGTGCGTTAGTTGGGCAACCTGTTGCACAAATGCCACATTCCATACAAGAATCACTGACCTCAATGGTATCTTTTGTAAAAGTAATGCAGTTTGTCGGACACACTTCAACACACTGCCGGCAGGTACTTTTTGGCGATATCAACCTTGTACAAAGATTCGGCTCCATTACGAGCGCGTTTGTTTTTTTGTCAATCGCCTTTGCCCAGGTTAGAAGATTCATCCAAACCAGCCTCCTCTCATGCTATTAATCCCTACAAATGAACAGCTGTTTCGTAAAATTGCAGGCGGGCGAAAAACTCGCTGATCAAAATCAGCACGAACACCACAGAAAAGGTGATGCCTGACTGTTTTTGTTTGCCAATAGCGGTAATCGCAACAATGGCAAAGGCAATAATAAAGGTGAACAGTCGAACCCAAAAGAGGATATGCCCAGTTGCCAATCGCAAGCTCTCAGCCGCTTGCGGCAGTCCCCCTTGAAGTCCGGAAAAATAGAGCAGCATCACAATGGCCGCAGCAATGAAACCAAATAGGACAACGGTTGTTATGTTCATCGACAGCTCCCCGCGAATGACCAAGAACACCCCAACAAATAATGGACCTAATAGAATCGAAGTTAAAAAGAACATAAACATGGTCGTCATGCCGTTCCAGGCAGGAATGGCCGGTATCATATAAATCTTGGCTGAAGAGAAAATCGCAAGAAAGCCTAGGATTGCAGCGACCGCCCCAATAATGCCACGCCGGACGGGTACATCTTTAAACCAAAACCAGCTGTACAGGATGCTCATCCCGACAAAAGCACCATAAAAGGTCACTTCACGGCTGAGCCATGAGACCTTGATATTTAAAATTGCCCGATAGGCAGCAAATGGATGTCCTAAATGAAACAATGATACAAGGACGGCGATTCCGCCGATGACGACAAGTGAAAGCGAGATCAGCAATCCGGTTTTCCGTTGAATCGTGCTCTTCCGGTCAATCCACCAAAGGGTCACGAACCCGCCAACAGCAAGCTGTGATAATACTGTAAAGATGACAAGCGGCATATCATGCATTACGATGACCTCCTTGTTTGTTTCCCCGGCTTTGGTAAAATAAACTGTGTCGTTGGATGAGTAATCGAAGGGTCGGCAAATGTCGGAACGATGCTGACCCCATTTTCCGGTTGGACCTCATTATAATCGACAATTTGAATTGCCTCCAACGGACATTTTTCCACACAGATTGGCAATTGCCCTACATCCAGCCGCTCATGACACATGCTGCATTTGTCCATCTTTCTTTTGACAGGATTATAGACGGGAACTTTATAAGGACAGGCTTTTCCGCACATCTGGCAGCCAATGCACAGCTCCTGATTGTGGACGACAATCCCGTCCTCACGCTTCGTATAGGCGCCAACCGGGCAGGCTTTTTTACAGGCCGGATCGTCGCAGTGATTGCAGGCGGTGGAGACGAAGGCCCGAACTGGCGTGCCGACTAGATCCTCCGGCAATTCCGTCACTCGGCGCCGACGCATCTCCGGTTCGAGCTGGTAAAAACTTTTACACGATATTTCACAAGCGTGACAGCCGATGCACCGCTCGATATTTACTAAAAACCCAAGCTTTTTAGCCATAGTTGCTCCTCCTTACGCTTTTTCAATGTTGACAAAGTTATCGTGAAAGGCAATTCCGCGCTGCCCTTTTTGATATTCACCCATATCTTCTGCCAACGCCTTAACGGTAAAATTCTCCGTGTAATTGACGCCCTTCCACCAGCCCTCATACATAACGACAGTATCTGACGGCACCATCTTCGTTAACTTGGCAGGGAGTGTCATGTAACCTGTTTCATTGATGATTTTGACAAGATCGTTGTTCTGAATTCCCTTTTGCTTTGCCAAATCGGGATGGATTTCGAGGAACGGATGATCCTGAATTGCCATCAGCCAATCCTGATGCTGGAATTGACTATGAATCCCAAATTTCCAATGTGGCGACATACAACGAATCGGATATTCCTTAGGCGCTTTATACTCTTCCGTAAAAACAGGCAGCGGGTGATGGCCGTATTCAACCGCTTTTTTGGAATAAAATTCATATTTGCCCGATGGCGTTCTGAACTTTAAATCCTCCCAGGCTACCGTAACCTTTTCACTTGCTTTAGCCGTGCCGCCCTTTTTCCTGAGGTCTTCCCAGCTGTCAATATTAAACAATTTTTTAATGTCATCATTTAGCTCTTTTTCGACCCATTCCTTCGGGTCTCCAGAGGTTGGAAATGTACATGACTCCGGCTCGAGCTCATTTAATTTTTTCGATAAGCCCATTGCGATTTCCAAGTCGCTCTTTGTTTCATAGAGCGGTTTGATCGCTTGTTCGTTGACATTCAACCAATAATGCCAGTAGCTGACATTGATCCCGACTGACTCAAACGGGGTGGTTACCGGCAGGACGATGTCTGAATATTCCACGGTTTGGTTCATGTATAAATCGGCGGTCACGACCAAATCCATTTGGTCAAACGCTTTTTTGACAACGGTTGGTTCCGGATCCTGTGCTAGCGGGTTGCGGCAGGCAATCCACATCATCTTGATTGGCGGCTCATCCGCTGCTAGCACCTGGGCGCCGAAATTGTTCATATTCACCATACGATCCGCTTCGCCGCCGCTTCCTTCCGGTGCGCCAAAGCTCATCGTATGGTAATTGAAGCCCCATGTTTCGCCGCCAATATAGTTGACCCCGCCGCCGCGCTTGCCGATATTTCCGGTGATGGCGGCAAGAGCATCGATGGAACGGACCATGGCGCCGCCATTCACGTGGCGCTGCATGCCGAATCCAATCCAAATGTTTGCCGGTTTGGCTGTCGCGTATTCACGTGCCAGGCGTTCAATGACCGGCTGTGGCACACCGGTTTTTTTCGAGGCCCACTCCACGGTAATATTTTTGTTCACATAGGCCAAGAATTCGGAGAAACCAATCGAATTTTGGTCGACCCAATCCTTGTCATATAATTGATGATCGAAGATATAGCGGATCATCCCAAGCGCGAGTGCTCCATCTGTACTAGCTTTAATCTGGATGTATTCATCGGCTTTTGAGGCCGTCTGCGTAATTAGCGGGTCAATCACGACAAGCTTTGTCCCGAGCTCCTTCGCCTGCTCAATAAAATACATCGAGTGCGCTGAGGTCCAGGCTGGATTTGCTCCCCATAGGATAATATAGTCAGCGTCGAGAAAATGCTCCGGATCACTATTATAGGCGACCCCCATATCAAAACCTTGTGCATCAGAACCGGCAGGATCACATGGGGTCCCCTGGGCGCGAGTGGTGTAGCCGATGCTCGACATCATTCCTTCTGTTGCGTAGTTTAAGATGTTGAAGTTGCCGGAATATTTATTTAAACAAATCGGCAGGGTGCTGCCGTATTCCTTTTTGATTTCCAAAATCTTTTTGGCAATGATGGTGTAGGCTTCATCCCAGCTGATCCGTTCCCACTTGCCGCTTCCCCGGCCCTTTTGCCTCATTGGATATTTAATCCGGTCAGGTGAATAGACGACTCGGGGATACGTATTTCCCTTTACACAAAGGCGCCCTTTCGTATAAGTGTTGTTTTCATTACCGGTGATAAAGGTAATTCTGCCGTCCTCAACGGTCGTTAAAATCGAACATGTATCATAGCAGTTTCGCGGGCAAGCATTATAAAATTGCTGCACTTTTCCGTTTGTTTTCGCCGCCGCTTTCGGAACGAGCCCCTTTTGACTGCCGGCTGCCCCCAGTCCCAAGAGGGCTGTTAATGAAGCGGAACCTTTTAAGAAATTTCGGCGTGTAATCGATTCGTTTAGCATAAGGCGGCCTCCTCTTGTTTCAATAACATTGTTTCCTGCTGTAAAAATCCTCTCAAAAAATAAGCAAATGCCAAGGTCAATCCATTTTGGCTATGCTCCTCAATCCTTCGACAATGAGCCTCATACCATTTCAAGAGATGGTTGTGCAAAAACAGCTGAAGGATATCCTTCTTCTCCTCAAATCTGAATAAATGCAGAATAAATTCCAATTCAAATTGAAGATGATCATCAGGGTACTGCCCCTCCCTGTCTACCTGCAAGCCTTCATGATAATAGAAGTTGCGAACCTTTAATGTCTCTGCCTGCATCACTGTGCCTTCGATATTTGTGTAGCTCGACTCATAAGGAGAAGCCAATAGTTTATTCGGGCCGACAAACAGCCGGTTATAATCAAATTGAAATGTTTCCAATGATTGATTGTTGATGGTTTCGAGCAGGTTTATCGCTTTTGCTCCCCAATCATTCTGGCTTAGGCTCGGCTTGCTTGATAAAAACGCGGCAACTGTCGCCCATTCTCCAACTGTTAAATTCTGCAGATCGCCCCGATAGTAATGCCAAAGAAGCTGGTAAATCTCGAATCGCTCCTGCTGCTTGTCGATACCGTGTTTATTCATGGGATTCGCCCTCTTTTTCGGACAAAATTTCTTGCTGCAGCTTTTCGAATTCGGCTTTTTCCTCTTCAGTTAATTTCATTTCCTCTTTTACAACGGGATTCGGGTCACCCGTATAATTTTCATTAGGGAAGGATTGGATTTTCGATTTTACATCCTCATTTGCCTGCTCGTTGCAGCCGGTCAGTGAAGCTGCGAATACGACGCTAAGTAGGAGAAATAGAAACTTTTTTATCATCGTTTTTACTCCCTTCTGGATTGTGCCTTCAGCATACCATGTTAAGAAGTGAGCAAATGTAGAAGTGTTTACAGACTTTTGCGGCCGTTGGTGTAAAAACAATCAAACCGAAGCTCTTGTCACTTTTTGTTCAATATTTTACAATATTTTCGCCACATTTTTCTAGAAAAAAGAAAAAGTATGGACATTGTTTCAGCTACTGTTCCTTCCAGGAACTGAAATAAGTCCATACTTTTTTAAATCAATTTTTCAATATTCACGTACAGATCATTGAGTGCATTTCCGTTCCCACCGGTGACTTTTTTCCCCATGTCCGCAGGAATAAAGCTGACCAGCTGATTAACCAGAGGATGATTTGGATGTATGACAAGTGTGTGATACTCTAAATCCTCCGAGTATTTGGCGCGAATCGTAATTTGTCCATGGGCATTGAACAGCTTAACTAGTGAATTTGATTGAATCCCTTTGTCCTTAGCCAACGCAGGATGCAAATAGATGCATGGCTCCGGATTGATTTGCTTATAGGAAAACAGGTTTTGAAATTGCGAATTGATCCGGAAAGGTTCATGATTTAATAGGAGAATATAGGGATACTCCCGCGATTTTTTCTCCTTAGGTAACGCCATCCCAATGGGTGAAAGCTGTTCAGCTTCTGCCTGTGTTGAAAATAACTCCATTTTTCCTGAAGGCGTTTTGAACTCCAGGGATTCCCAAGCGGTTTTCGGGAGATTCACCCTCCGTGGGCCACCGGTCACTAATTCCCGCCAATGTTGGATTTGCAATGCTTCGTAAAATTCATCGGTAAATTCCTGGTCAATGAATTCCTCATCACTCATGTCGGTTGGAAACGCACTGAAATTCTCCTCATAGCTATTTAACCGTTGGGACAGCATCCGGGCTATTTCCAGCTCGCTCTTGCTTTCATAGTAAGGACTGATGGCCGGCTGGTTGATGCTGATCCAATGGTGCCAATAACTGGCCATCACATCCCACTCCTCAAATTGAGTGGTTGCGGGCAAAACAATATCGGAAAAAACCGCCGTCTCCGTTAAAAAATGATCAAGCGTCACAATGAGCTCCAATTGTTGCAGAGATTGCTTGAGTTTTTCGACATTCCCGCTTTGGGTGAGCAGATTTCGGCTCGTAATCCACAGAAATTTAACGGGAGGATCCTGATGTCTTTGCAGTTCATTGGCAAAATCATTGAAATCAAGCGGTCGAACCCCTGCCGGTTTTTCCTTATCATGTGGCAAATGGTTCAGAATGCTGTAGCTGAATTTCCAGCTCGCCCGTTGTCCAAATTGGACACCGCTCCCTTTCCGGCCCAGATTCCCGGTGATGGCGGCAAGGGCATTGATGGCCCGAATATTTTGCCCGCCATTTTGGTGGCGCTGCATACCAAAGCCTGCCCAAATATAGGCTGGTTTATTTTTCGTAAGCTGCTCGGCCAAGAATTGGATCACTTCCATCGTTTGGCCGCATTGATGGAGCGCCTCCTCCATGGAACAGTCATTTAGGTATTCGGTCAACACTGTCCAGCCATGGGTATAGTTACGGATAAATTCAGCGTCATACAGGTTATGCTCCAACACATACTTGGCAACCGCAAGTGCCAGCGCTCCGTCACTGCGAGGCTTAATCTGGATATAGGCATCTGATTTCTTTGCCGTCTCTGTGTAGACTGGATCAATCGTAATCACCTTCGCCCCTTGCTGCCGGGCCGCAATGATATATGGCATCGAATGAATCGAGGTCCAAACTGGATTAATTCCCCATAAGATAATCGCTTTTGCATGACGAACATCCGATATATCGGATGTGTGATGTTCGCCGAAATCATAATAAAGTGCATCCATCCCCGGGGCCCAGCATGGATTGCCGATGGCCCGGGAGGTTTCCCCTAATCCGTTAAAGAAGCCCTCCATTGCATGATGCAGGACGCCCATATTCCCGGAATATTTATTTAACGCTAATGAAAGATGCGAACCATAGCGTTTATTGAGCTCAATGATTTTTTTTGCAATGAGATTAATGGCCTCCGTCCAAGAGATTCGCTGCCAGTTCCCGCTCCCCCGCGGTACTTGCATCATGGGATATTTCAGCCGTTCGGGATGGTAAACATGCTGCAAATAATTAAACCCTTTGGCACAAAGAAGCCCGTTTGTGTAGCCATGCTGCGGATCGCCGGAAACCTTTTTTAATCGGCCATTTACAGAATACCCCAACATGCTGCAGGCACTATAGCAATTTCGGGGACAAACATGGCGGGTGATCGTGTACATCTTGTCCATGGGGTAACCTCCTTCCGACGATAAATTGTTAAAAACTTGTACGATGTTAGGCAACTCAGCTTGGTAAAAACTATTTATACTAAGTATAAAGTGAAAACTTATTTATTTGAGACTAAAAAGGTGAGCATTTTATGAAACAACTCGGTTTTCTTGTCCATGTTGAAAAATGTTTAGGATGTCGCTCCTGCGAATTCTCCTGTAAAAATGAACATGGCTATGATGATACATTTCGCAGAAAAATCCATGATGTTCCTGGTGTTGTGACTGCTGGGCACAGTTTTCATCATTTTTCAATGGCCTGCAACCATTGCCAAAATCCGGCTTGCCTTGCTGTTTGTCCGGAAAGCTGTATTAAAAAGAAGCCGAACGGGATTGTTTTGATTGACCAAGCCAAGTGTTCAGGATGCGGAAAATGCGTGACGGCCTGTCCCTTTTATGCGATCGCAATCAACCCGATTACGGCCAAAGCAGATAAGTGCAATATGTGCTACGAGCGCCAAATGAATAATAAATTGCCCATTTGCGTCTCGGCCTGTCCGGTTAAAGCACTTGAAATCATCGATATTCTTGATCCAAGTAATGCCGATTATGAAAAAGCTGTACATGGCTTTGAAATGAAAAAAGTGACCAACCCTTCCATTCGCTTTCGGACTCGAAAGGAAGAGACCCAGCATTTTTGGAGCTGCACAGAAGGAGGAAACGATCATGTTGGTGTTTCAGGAAATCGTTAGCTCCTCCCCCTTTGACCAAGCGGAAATTATCGCTGGGTGGAAAGGCAAGGACAGATTTATTGCGCAGGCTGCCGCCCCAACCGATGCGTTGGAGGCAGCTAGCCTATTATTGTTGCCCAAGGCCGGCGACGCACAATTGCAGTTGCCTGAATACCTTCCTCAGCCAAACGTTCAAGGAATCCTTTTTTATGGTAATGAAGAGCTAATCCTTTCTCCAGCGATTTTACAAATGGCTGAAACCATTGGTAAGCCAATCTTAACTGTAACAGTCTCCAATCCGGACAGTTTGAAAAAAGCAATCGCGGACCTGCAGCAGCTTAAATCGATGGGATTTTTCCATCTGGTTTGGGAACGTTCAGCGAATTATTGGCTTCAATTAGGACAAAGGCGGGGTCTAATTGGACTTTTATCCAAATTGGGCGCCATCATTGGCGAAGAGATCAACTTATTGAATCAACATTTTTATAGGAGGAACTGGAAAGGGACATCAGGCCCGGAGGAACAATTAATAGACCTTCAAGCAAGCTATTATCAGGAAGCAAAATCACGGACTGATGTTTTTTTCATGCTTAAGGCCGGTTCCGAGGAGGTTCTCCTGTTTCGACTCCAATCAGAGGAACAGCTTTATGGGTTTATTTTCATTCCAATCCGGCCGGGCATGATGCTCGACGTATCGATTGAGCAGCTGACAAATGCCATTCCTGCTCTTATTTCTTTGTTAAAAAGTGAAGAAGCGGTCCTTCGTGCTCATCAATCCTACAAAGAACAATTTCTTACGAATCTTTTATACAACAATATTGAATCCGAGCAGACGCTGCTCTCGCTAGGCAGGCAGTGGGGCTGGGACTTCACGAAGTCAACTCAGTTAATGGCAGTGCGAATGAATGTGACTGCCGCATTTACGGGCGGAAAAATCGATCAAAATCAGATCATCAGTCAAATTCGTTCAATTGTACAGGCAAATTTTCACACGCTTATCGCCTTTCCGATTCAAGGGTTCATTGTCCTGATTGTGTTTGACTCGCCTGCCATTACGGGAAAAAGTCAAAAGGAGTATATGGTTTCGCTGGCTGAAAAAATCCACCATAGTCTCAAGACTGCCTTTTCGGGGATTGACTTCCAGATTGGCCTGGGCCGTCAGTATCCATCAAATATGGAATGCTTTCGAAGTTTTTATGAGGCGAAAGTGGCATTGGAGCTCGGGAAATATGAAACGAAGCAACGGTCTGTGCTCCATTTTGAGGATATCGGCATCGCAAGGCTGCTGGCCAACATTCATAATGATATTTTGCACGATTATTATCAAGAAACGTTGGGTGAATTAATTAGAATGGATCAAGAGAATGAGGATTTCTATCTTGAAACAGTAGAAGCGTTCTTCACAAATAATGCCGACATAAATGCAACAGCCGAACAGCTGTTTATTCATCCCAACACATTGAGAAAACGGATTAAAAAAATCGAATCCCTGCTAAAGGTTGATTTTAATCTTTTAGATGACCTTGTGAAAATCGATGTAGCCATAAAAATTATGAAAATGCTGAAATGAGTTTGTTTAACAAAATGGAGGTCAAATGGCGAACAGTGACTGTCACTGTTCGCTATTTTCTTCACTCTCTTCTTCAATCGTAAGTTCAGCGTTTAACATCTCATCTTGAATCTTTTCTAATGCCTGTCCATTTGGCTGGTGCTCCAATAAATCATAATGGAAGATATCACTAATCGCATTCTCATCGATGGATGCTAAAATTTCGTGAATATCATTGTGGTCGCCCGTTATTGAGCCAAATCCTTGGGTTTGTTTCTTATAATTAACAAAACCGCTTGGAAGATTGTTTCCTAGATTTACACAGGAGGCACCCTCCACCGTCCCGATTGAAATCGAACCAATAAAAAAAGCGGGGGAAAAACGTTTCACGATCAACATCCTTTCCCTACAGTATTGTATAGGACACTGGCTTTCCGTTTATGTTTATTTGAATATCGTCCCTTTGTTCTGTTTCTTGCTGCTGTGGCTTCTTTTGAACAGCTGGATTTTTAGGGATTTTCTTGGGATGAACATGGGGAGAGAAGGTATTCCCGAGGTTTAACATGCCGCTTAACTCTTTTATATCCAACTTTTCAAGCTGGAATGCCAGTTCCTCAATGTTTAAATGTTGTAGATGAAGATCTTTCACGTCCATTTTGACAATGACGGATGGATTGCTTTTATCCTGGATGGATTTCTCAAGTGTGCTAATCTTTTGGAACAGTTCATCCATTTTTTTTAGTATATTTTCTTGGTCCATCAATCTCCATTCCCTTTTACGAGTGTTTCTCTATGAATCCCGCATTCGATTGGACTTTATTTTTCTTTCCTTTAATGGTTCCAAAACCTTCATTTACAACTACTTCGTTTTTTCTACTTTTTATGATGTTTGTTCCCACAAATAAACCGGAAGAGTTATTTATTTCGTTAATTTTTAATGAACCGTACTTAATGGATGTCATGATCATTCTCCTCTTTATTTTTAAAAAAATGGGATGGATATTTCTAGTATTCCCCTTTCAAAAATAGCTTGAAGCTGTTCCAAATGACATTCTTCCGGAATGGGTACTTCTCTTCGAAAAGAACCGTAGTACCGTTCGCTGCTTATCACTTTGATCTTATCATCCATATATTCTTGGTTAATATGTCCTTCAATGATTAAAGTGCCACTCATTCGTTTTACTGAGATGTCCTCTTTCTTGGCTCCAGCCAGTTCCATAGCAAGTATGAAGTTTCGGTTTGATTTATATATATCCAACCTGGGTTCTACAAATGGTGAGATTTCATGCAATAATTCGGAGAAATCGTCTCCTAACATCTGTTTGACATGAGAACGCATCTGAGGCTTTATTCCCATTGAATCCCCCCTGAACAGCTAGTCTTTAATTAACCATATGTATTATTTAGAAAGGACATGCCAAAAAATAAAAATAGGCCAGGCACTTTAACATGTAAACTTAAAGTGTCTGCGCCTGAGCACTAGGTACAACATCTGGATCAATCATATTTCCATCATTTAGATCATTATCAATAATCGGGTTGTTATTTAGGATATTTGTGATGATTCCACTTTGCTGAGCAAATCCGTTGTTCGTCTTTCTGTGTGCGGACCAACCGGTTAATTGGTTTTCTCCAACCGATACGTCAGAGTTTGTATCTTGATGGTTTATATTAATGGCTCCGATTACGATACTAATCGCCACATCATTCACCTCTCATTTGAGTAGGATTTTGATTTTGAAGCTTATCGCCAATTGGCGCATCAATCACATCATTATCAATGACAATATTGGTATTGGATGCGAGCTGACTAATCCCAGTCGTTCTGCCTGTTCCTTCGTTAGTTTTCCTGTGCGCACTCCATCCATTTAGAAGGTTCTCTCCAACTGTAACAGCTGAATTTGTAAATAAACTGTTTACGTTTATTTCCTTAATATCAATTAGTTTTTGTACATCTTCGTATTCATTGATGATTGTGATTGCTTCATTTTCTGTTGGGGTGTCCATTTTTTGTTTATCTTTCCATCCATCCATGTACGTCACTGCATGACTTTCTATTGGTGTGTCAATGACATCGTTATCGATTACTAAGCTAAACGTATCGGTAACTTGTGAATGATGCAATGTACCAAAACCGTGATTCGTTTTTTGATGGGAAGACCAGTTATTTGCATAATTGATTCCAATAAATACTCCAGATGATGTATCAATAGAATTTACATTAATTCCCTTAATTATAAAGTTGTTCATGATTCTTCGCTGCATCTTTATCTCACACTCTCATGTATTATTCATTAACTGACCTGTCTCCCAAATGCTGATTGGCTTAAGTAAATGGGCAATTTCTTATAATAAAATATGTTTATGTATATGTCTTTGTTCTTGCCTTTTTGGGGACGTACTCTAGAGGTGATCACTAAGGAAGATAATAAAAAACCTTCCAAAAAAGGATCCCTGGAAGGTTGAAATCATTCTTTTTCAATGCTTGCAATCTTGATATCACGATCATCCATGATGGCATCGACCTGATCCTGATCATTAGTTAAATTGATATTACCCATTAGCTGATTTTGATTCCCAGTTATGTTACCGTGGTTTGTATTTTGCTTTTGATTTCCTTCAATCCCATTCACATGACCTTTGCCAACGAATAATGCGCTGCTTGGCAGCATGGCATTAACATTTAGACTTTTAAGGTTTAAATTTGTTGTATTGTTTTCACCATTTGAATTCTCAATAGCAATGTGAATGTCCCGATCATCAATTGGAGTATCTACGATGTCGGGGTCAATTAGGATCGATATATTGTGAGATAGTACATTAGATTGTCCGCCGATACTTCCGATTACGCTGTTTTGCTTGCCATGAGCACTCCAACCTATGGCAGTGTTTTGCTCCCCGATAAAAATACCACATTGTCTCTCCATTGTTTGGACATGAATGTTACCCGTAAAATTAAAATTTGTAGTCTTAACCATTCTTGGTTCACCACTTTAGTTCATTATTCATGAAGCTTATTGATTTAATTTATGTTACTGAATCTTGAGTAGTTCACTTGCTAAAAACCATTGTTTATATAGTCACTCCTGAGGCAGGCTTGAAATCCTGGTCAAAGATTACCCCGTCCACGATTTCAAAACTATCTGCAACATTATTTATATTCCCGGCATTAATGGTGTTAATACCGTATATTCCCCCCTGGTTTAGATTTTGTTTCCTGTTAGCATCCATCCCATTGACAATCCCTTCGCCAATAAAAATGGCGGAACTAGGTTGAGGAGAATTTATGTTTAATAATCCTACATTAATAACCGAAGGCACGTGCATTTCCTCCTATTCTCCCGGTACTTTTCATTATATTATGTTCACCCAATAAACTATGGAACTTCAAATTGATACCCCATGAAGGGCTTAAGCTGAATATACCTTCGCCTTATTTAATGACGGATTTGAAATGGTCTGTGAATTCCTTCTTCAAATCGATTCCGTCACCTTTTAGGATCTCTTTGGCCAGATAATAGCCGCTGGCCATAACCCCTGCCACACCAAAACCTGGAAAAACCCATTGTCCAACCAAATATAAATTTTTTATATCCGTCGTCTGTTTTATAAATTTCCCATACTCTTTCTCTTCTACTGACCATCCCATAAAAGAACCATGCTGGCTGTATGTGTATCTTTCATAAGTAATGGGAGTAGATAACTCATGATGTTCAAGGGCATTTATAAAGTCATTGCCCAAGTGATTTTTTATTCGGCATAAGATATTTTCTTCAACTCGATTCTTATGCTCCCTATACGCCTCCCCACGCACCTTTCCTTCTTCCGTTTTCCAGTTGTCTCCGTAACTGTATGGGAGCGGAATTAGCGCTATAATGGGTCTATATCGGTCTCCATCCCGTTTAGGATAAATGTTCATGACAATCGGAACATTTTCATCCGTATATTCTTCTGGCTGTTTCTGATAATCTTTTCTTCCAGTCATGGTGATACACTCCACTTTCCCAAAATTATACTGGTCATTGATAGCCATAAACAGAGCACAGATGGAGGGGAAGATTTTTTTATCCGCCATCTTCCGGTGCATCTTTTTCACGTATTTTTCTTCTGTCTTAATCCAGTTATAGGTATACTGTGGCGATGCATTGCTGATTACCTTTCCATAATATTCGTTCCCAGTCTTTGTCCTGACACCATAGGCCATTCCATCTTCAACTAGAATTTCTGTTACTTCATTATTCAGCTTCAGTTCCCCACCCATCCTGATGAGGCTTTTGACCACGGCATTGGGAATCGCCTGCATGCCAGCTTTAGGATATTCGTTGTTGCTGAACACCCCCCACTGATAAGCAAACGCCATAAACACCATCGGATAGGGGCAATAGGAGTAAATAGCAGATTTCAGTTCGTCACAATCGGTAAATTGATCGAGTATTTTCTTCGCATCTTTATTGCCATATTTCATAAAAATTGGTTTCTGTTTTTTGGACTTTATTCCAAACCGAATTAGCTCTAACAAATTCATATCATAAGGGGGTTCTGGCGCTTCCGTTCCTGAAAACATTTCCTGATTGATTGTTTCCATTATGCCAAAAAGCTTCTCAACATCCGCTTCATACCCCGAAAATTCTCTTTTAAAATCATCTTTTATGCTCCCATGCTTAAATACGTGTTTTTCCCCGTCGATATAACAGTGCATATCTCCATGGCATGGAATGGTGTCGATGGGTGGTGCGCCCCAGTATTCCAAGAACTGCGGGATTGATTGATTTTCCTTTAATTCATAAAGTCCATGAATCCCCAAATCGAAATGAACGTCTTTTCTGGAAAAAGACGTCACCAGTCCTCCCGGCACCGTATGCTTTTCCAACACCAACACTTTTTTGTTATGCTTAGCGAGAAAATTGGCAGCACTTAACCCTCCCATTCCTGCGCCAATGATGATGAAATCATATTTTTCCATCGTTTTCACCACACTTATTATATGGTTATAGCAACCCCTCAAAGATTGCTTAAACGGGCCTTTATTTCTATTTTATAACAAGTATGGAAATCGATTGTGTCTTGTTGGTGAACAATTCGAAAAGGTTTGCCAATGGGCTTCAAGCAAATAGTGACTCGAGTTTCTTTACTATCACGTTTATTTTTTCAGACATTTGATAGGGTCAATTTTGATGGAATCCCAGTTTCCTAGAGAATCCTTTTTATATTGAGAAATTAATACATCTGTATCATTTGTTAATTGATAAAAGATAAATCGATAATCGGCTCCATCCGTACCAATAAAATCAATAGTCTTGACGTACCCATCTTGTTTAGTAGGTAACTGTTTTTTTATTAATTTGCACCATTCTCCATACATAATCGCAACAACTGCTTCCGCATCATGCTGCCAAAGATGATAGGGGGCACATAGGAAGTCCTCTCCGTACAATTTCATCTGGTCAATTTTATACTGGTTTTGAACTTTTTTTAATTGGACATAGCCGTAATAATATGCAAAATAGGTGACACCTCTTGATGAACCTTCGATGCTTTCAAGCTCAATGAAATAAGGAACAATGTCTTTTTCATAAGGTAGTCTGTTCATCTTAATTAAATTTAGATGTCCAATTCCAGCAAACGATTGAAGATATTCATGATAGGAAACCCTTTTGTGATAGTCTTTAGTAAAAAAGTTATAAGCTATTGGATAGGGGAACTTTGCCATGCCCACAGTTCCGCATCCACCCAACTGGTTTTGAGTGAGGTTTTCTGCCTCTCTTAAAATACTAAAGTAGTATAAAACAGTTTCATCAGGAGTCCGAGTTAATGTTGCAGGGAGTTTAATTTCTTTGAAGTCTTTTTCATAATAGGGATCAAAAAATTGGCTGTTCTTAACGAGGGTATTTTTAATAGGGAGGGAGGAAGGACGAAAGTATTTTTCAGCATCTCTGTTCCTTATTAACGAAGTTTGGGTTCGTTCAACTGGTTGTCCAAATATTTGCGGTTCGTATTGAGCTCCCATAACGAGAGTCATTTTTTTTCTGGAATCATGATTGAACGTCCGATTTATCCATTTTCTAAATTGTTTCAATTTGACTCCCCCTTCGGAGAATATACTGTTTTACCTTATTCACTTTTTGGCAAGATTATTAATATTATGATATTCCATCTTTACAAATGGTATTATTGCATTTGGCAGCGATATCACCTGTCGCTATTGTCGTATTTTTTAACAAACGTCATGAAGAGTTTTAACATTAAATCATTACACTGCCCCGTTTATGAACACAAAACAAAAAAGGAACCAGTATGGTCCCTCACATCTTTTAACTATTCCTCGTGGTCTTGGCAATATCCGTTTTTTTTGTACCTTTACTTATATAGGGTTTGGCACTCTTTGCTTTGTTTGCACTAGCTTGCCAACGATTCCATCCTTTTTTGTCTGTTCCTCTGCCTATTCCGCTTTTCCCCTTAGCTTTACTCATACATTCACCCCATTACTATTCTACTTTGAGTTGCCTATCTGGTTATGTTTATCCAATTATGATGAAGAAAATTAGGAATTCTACAAATTATATGTTAGAATGTGTTTACCATTTGAATTACTGTTTTCATGTTCCCTACTCATCAGTGAGTGGGGTTTTTTGTTTTTAAGAAAAATAAAAGACAGACTCTAAAAAAAGAGCCTGTCCATATTTGCCATTGTTATTAAGCTTTACGAACGTTAGCTGCTTGAGCTCCACGTTGGCCTTGCTCAACATCAAAAGTCACTTCTTGACCTTCTTCTAGTGTTTTATACCCTTCGCCTTGGATAGCTGAGAAATGAACGAATACATCTTCTCCACCTTCACGTTCGATGAATCCGAAACCTTTTTCGCCATTAAACCATTTTACTTTACCTTTTTCCATGTTTGTTGCCTCCTACTGTGTTCGTACACACATTGTATTACTATCCTTGCTCTCAGTGATCATCAAGACGAAAAGTTTTACTAATACCATCTTATACACCGAACAAAAATAATTCATCTATAGAATAGCATTTGTTGACATTGTTTGCAAGGAACCCTAATTTTTTAACTATGTACTTCTTACTGTTCACCCATCAATGTACTTACTATTATTTTTCTATAATAAGGACATAATGATTGTAAAAGGGTGTGTTCCGAATGGATTTCCCCACGATACATACTAATTTTTGGGATGCTGTAATAGCAGTCCCGCTAATCATGATTATTACTGAAATACTAAAAGTGATTCTGAAGATTCCCAAAAAGTTTGTACCCACTATTGCTCTTATTTTAGGATTAAGTATTTCCATTTTTATAAGTCACAGACATCATCTAGTAGCAGGTATTTTTATGGGGTGGTTCTATGGATATGCTGCTATAGGTTCTTATGCGTCATTAAAAACTGCTTTATTGTCATTTAGGGGGGTTAGAAACGAAAAATAATTTTCTTTTTTGTACCCTTTTTCAAATAAGGTGGTAACTGAGACTTCAGTTTACCACCTTAAATATCCAATTGGATTGTTGATTATAATTTTTTAGTTAATGGAAACAAAACGCAATCTTTAATCGTATCACTATCAGTTAACACCATTAGCAAACGTTCTATGCCAAATCCCCAGCCTGAAATTGGCGGCATGCCATATTCCATAGCAACTAAATAATCTTCGTCCATCTCCATAGCTTCTATATCACCATTATTTTTAAGTATAGCTTGTTCTTCCAGCCTTCTTCTTTGTTCAAGTGGATCAACTAACTCAGAATAGGCATTTATTATTTCAGCACTGTTTACCACCAATTGAAATCGATCTGTAATAGTAGGGTTATGATCATTTGCACGTGCCAATGGAGATAAATCAATTGGATGCTGGATTAAAAAGGTTGGCTTGATAAGTTTAGGTCTGCACATTTTTTTGTAAAGAAGATCAATAAAATTACCTCTCCCTAAAGATTCAATATCAGGGTGATCTAATTGAAGATTTTTTTCCTTCGTTTCTTGGTATAAATCCTTAACATCAGGATAAAGGTCAATATCAATTCCTGTGTCTTTTAAAATTAAATCTCGGAAAGAGATAACTTCCCAATTTAATGAAAAATCAATAGCTTGACCTTGTATCAGTATTGTCGTTGTATTAAATGTTTGTTCAAGCACATTCAGAAGCATTTCACGCATTAATTTCATTGTGTCCTCATAATTCCAATATGCCGCATAGCCTTCAACCATTGTAAACTCTTGAAGATGCTGAGGGCTAATCCCTTCATTTCGGAAACACTTTGCAAATTCAAATACTTTGGTAAAACCACCAACAATTAATCTCTTCAAATATGTTTCTGGAGCTATTCTTAAATTTAATTCAGTGTCTAACGCGTTATGAAACGTTTTAAAAGGCTCAGCTAGTGCACCCGATGATGTATGTTGCAATACTGGTGTTTCAACTTCCAAAAAACCTTTTTCCTCAAAAAATCTGCGAATCGCACGAACCATGCTTGTTCTGGTTAACAATCGATTTTGAGTGTCTTTCGTCATCATTAAATCTAAGTAACGCTGTCTATATCGAAGTTCAACATTACTTAATCCGTGCCACTTCTCAGGCAAAGTTCGTAATGCCTTTCCAAGAAATACATAGCTTTCGATACGCAATGTTTTCTCACCTGTTTTTGTCGAATACATTCGCCCTTCAGCACCTATAAAGTCCCCAATATCTACAAACTCCAAAAATTGTTCAAATGGTCCATCACCAACTTCTTCTTTTTTTAATAGTAGTTGAAGGCTTCCATTAATGTTTGAGATCGTAATAAAACTCAGTTTATTAAAATCTCTAATACTCATTATTCGTCCCGCAACTTTTACTCCCGTTTTACCATCCTCAAGTCGTGCAGCTTCGTTAAGTTCGTAGTTTGCTGAAAATTTTTCGGGATAGGCCGTTATTCCCTGAGCCATTAACGTTTCTAGTTTTTCTATTCTTCTTGTTCTTTGTTCGTTACCCATTTTATTTACCTCCTGTTATTTGCTCATTTACCAATAAGACAATATATTTTTATCAACAAAAAAACTCCCACCCCCAAGATTGTTCATCTTGAGGACGAGAGTTTAGCTTCGTGGTACCACCTCAGTTTGTTGATATGTTACCATACCAACCTCTTTAGGTACGTCAATAAAATAAATTGATTATACCCTATCTCTTTATCGGGAGATCCCGTCGCAGTATCACTAAGAATAATCAAGCTTAGATCCGTGCGAAGCTCCGAGGCTTTTTCATTAAGCTAATTATTACTCCATTCCACCAACAGGAGCTCTCTGTGAATAATTAATCAAAATTACTCTTCTCTTCATCGCTTTATATTCCGTTTTTAATTTAAAGAATATTTTAGTCAAATTAACTTGTTTAGTCAATGGGACTTTGACTAATAATTTTTTATTCATTACAAAGAAATGCTCCTACTTATAAATGTTAAATTTACAACTTGTTCAACTAAACTGCCCCGCTGGTACAACAAGAAAAAAGCCGCCATAAATAGCAGCCTTTCTTCATTTTTGTGTAATATTTGTATATAGCCTTGTTTACTCACCTACTAGTCCATCACCATCTCGGTCGTCCATATATTTATAGAGCCATGAATCGCGCGTAATTGGCATTTTAAAGCCAGCAGCTTTGGCTTCCGCGATCGTCACAATTCCATTATGGTTGGTATCCACCTTACTAATATTTTCATTACTATTTTCCGTTCCGTTTGCTGGTACATTGTCTGTTTTCGGTGGCGTACCACTCGTACCTGTCGTTTCCCTTAAATTTTTGTTCACTTCATCTGGGTTGACATTGTCAAATTCATCAGTAATGGATCTGCCCTGTATTTTGTAGGTGAATTTATAATGGCTAGGAATTTGCGTCTGAGTGTTTGGATATGAAATCACTGCTACGAAATCGGTACAACCTCCTGCATCTCGAATCACTTTTTCCATATAAGCTTGATCGCCGTGTCGATTGAGAATGCTGTCCTGAGGTGTAATGTTATAGGCGTTTGATACTCCCCCAAGTGAATCTGCAATCACATGTCCTTGATCTAAATCTGGACGCTCAGTCCCTGGAACCTTTGCTTCATCAGGATAGTATCTCCCAGAAGATGTAACATGTTCAGTATTCGGATTTTGAAGTGTTATATTTTTTGCCTCAACACGAATCAGCTGTCCGTATTCATTTGTAAAAGCCCAATATTCCCTGTCGCCAAACCCGATATCCACTCTGACATTCGGCTTTCTATAACCTGACCTATCTCCGCCATCTACTTCAATTACCGTATATTTACTGTAGTCAAAGTCACCATTAACACTTGTTGTCGTCGGTGTACTCGTGGCAGGAACGCTTGGACTATCTTCGCTTTCACTAGTTGTTTTTTTGGCTTCAACGTTTTTGCTTACTTCTTGAGTTTTATTTTCTTTGATTTCTGTATTATTTTGTTGTGAACAACCAGTAAATATAATAAGTAGTGAAAGGAATAATAAAATAATCCCCCATGATTTTTGAAACCATCTTTGCTGCATAATGCACCTCTTTTTATAATTGAAATGGAATAATTTTATTATTTTTAACTAAGGTAACAAATTTTTGTAATGGCATAGAAAAAAATTTGTCATAGTAAAAATACAAATACTATTATACTGCTAAAATCCATCAAAAAACGAATAAATTTATATAATTTAAAAAGGATTCCAAGCTAAAGCTGAAATCCTTTTCATCATCGCTCTTTTTAGTATCATTGCTGTCATTGTTCGAGCAACCTACAATCATAACTAAAAGGCTGAAATTCTTCTATACCCATTACCACATCGTTAAACCTAAAACAACATCATAAATTGAAGTAATAGGCACCATTGGTTCAATTAGCTAAGTCGTATTTTTTGTTGAATTCACTACTTTTAGAAGACATGCTCATAAATAGGCAAATAACGTATATTGTTGTTAACTACCTGTTTAGGAGAGATGTGTTTTGTACTACTATCATAATCCGTATTTGAACCACTTCAGTAACGGTTATAACTATGGTACGCAATTTCTATACCCAACTAGTCCATACGGGTATAGGAATAGTCGTTCTGCAACTAGGGTTAAATCTTTTTCCAAAGAGGAAGCAGCGGCAATCGCTTTACTTTTAGGCATTGATTTTAATAAAAGCAAGTTTGATTTAGATGAGTTTTGGATGGGAGTAAATACAGAGCTTGAACATGGAAAAATATCAAGCCAAACGAATGTTACAGGCGATGACCCTATTATGACTGGGAAAATTGCACTGGCTCATCTTAACGAGTTTCCTGATTACTACAAAAGATTAAAGGTACTTGAGGAAGAAGCAAAAGCCTATTGGAACAAGTGATATAAAATGGATACACAAATGATAGGAAAAGCTTTTTGTAAGCGGCTTTGTAAAAATTGTATTTAAGTGAACGGGTGTCATATTTCAAAAGGAAGTATTTTCATGCCCAATCGACCGAACCAACCGAATGATCTCCATGCTTCCCTTTAGTGCCAGAATGACAGTCATGACCTTCAGCCAATTGATTACGTCCGGCTGGAAGATTGCTGCCATATGCCATATCGGTACAACCCGAGTCATACTCAACAGCAGGATAATAAGCAAACCTGCAAAATGTAGAACAATTCTTACTATAGCTTTGATGGTTATTTTAGAATGGCCGAAATTCTCAGGAACCCATGGCGTAAAGCAGCGCTTCGCAGTTCTTGCGGTCGTATATAATAACCAAGCGCTGAGAATGAAAATTAATCCATTTACAAGAAAATATTTCTGCGAAATGCTTAGACCGGATCCTCCAATCGGTTGTTCATTTAGTAAGTTTATCACCCCGGAGGCGATGTGTGTAGTTGTAATGACGTGTGTTTCAGGCCATTCAGCATCGATCGCGTCAAGAACGTTAGCGAAAACGATAACTCCCAGTTGTTGTTCCGGAACCATAAAAGTTTGGGCTTGGAATCCTAATGAGCCACCCGGCGATCCAATGACCGGTAAACCGTTAATGGTATCTGACGACCACCCCATGGCGTACGTTCCTGGAACAGGTTCGGTCTGCATGAGACGTATGCTTTTCCAAGTAAGCACGGATTCATCTTCAAATCTGCCTCCGTTCATCTGGGCAATCAAGTAATGGCTCATGTCCTTCGCACTGGTATACATGTAGCCCGCTGGAGCATCCCCGGCAATATAAACAAAGGGGCCGTCGTAGGCAACGTTGTGTCCAAATATCCGACGGTATGGCGTAGCCAGTCCGTGTGAAGCCGCTTCATCGAGCGTTACATAGCTATCATGCATAGACAGAGGGCTGAAAATATGTTCCTTTACATAGTTGCCATAGGACTGGCCGGATACTCGTTGCACAATATATCCAAGAAGTACATAATTTGCATTCGAATACGTGTACGGATGTTGAGTTTGCTTGGTTCCCTTTAAAAACTTTTCCGCATAAGACAAGGCGTTTTTCTCTATAGCGTTTTGATTTTGATTATTGACACTTTCCAGCGTGTTGCTAAAAGTAGAGATTTGGGTGAACCCACTTGTTTGATTAAGCAACTGACGTACAGTAATGAACTCTGCACCTTTATAGTGGGTCGGTAGATAGCGCTGTATAGGCGCATCTAAGTCAATTTTCCCTGCTTCGACAAGCTGTAGAACAGCAATAGCCGTAATCGACTTGCCGATCGAACCTAATCCGAAAGGTGTTTCAGGTGTTACAGGACGCCCCGATGAATCGGCTTGGCCATATCCCTTAAGGTAAAGAATACGATCCCCCTGTACAATCCCGAGAGCCAGCCCTGGAAGACGTTGTCGTTTCATTTCACGAGCAATAAAACTATCTACTTCGGTGAAGACTGAAGTTCCAGGGCGCTCTGCTTGCATGCTTCCATCATTTCGCGTTGAGTTGAATAGGGGGAAAATGATCAGACCAAACAAGATGATTGCTATAATCCTCCTTCTCAATTTCATTCCACCCCATTCCTGTTTTTTTCTGTAAACTATACAAAGATCAGATTCATTTTTTCTAAATCTAGCACATATTCCCATGATTGAAGAATGTTAAACTCATACATTAGTATTGTTTATTATCCCTTGAATGTTTGGACTTCCACCCTTTTATCGATTCCAATTCTAGTCTTCATGCCTTTTTTTTAAAAAACATCAAATGCATTATGCCAACTACAGGGCTTTCGTCAGCCGGCGCTGCGGCGGGAGCGGCTTAGCGTGATCCCTGAGAGGATCGTGCTAGTCAGCCCCATCACTATGGCAATGATAGCCCCGACTCGGCCATCACCGGTGCCGGGACCACCAGGGAATATGGTCACATGCACCACAGCGTAGACGATGACAATTACTCCCACCACCATGGCCACAATGGCCCCACGTCGCCCGCTGCCCGCACCGAAACGACCAGCGGAGCGGGCCAGAGACAACCCGGCGAGGATCGAGCAAATCAGCCCCACCACCGCGTCCATCGTGGCCCAGAGTCGACCAGGGGTAAATCCGTAACCAATATTACCGTTGGCCGCTTCAGCAGAGGCCAGAGTTGGCACAAGTAGAAATGCACAAAGTATTACGAATGAAACTAGCTTCATTTTCATTTGTTAAACCCTCCACTTTGTTGTTTTTGTAAACTGAATATTGCTATCGTTTCACAATCAGTTTAAAAAATAAATGTCGAGAACTTATGCAGATCTTCCTCTTTTTGCGTGGAAACCTTCAAGAATATGGTAAATCACGGTATAATTTTCGGTAATGGTATAATCTCGCACAGGAAGCAGATTAAACTGGGAAGTGGTGATGGGAATGGAAACGAAATTGTTGCTGGTGGAGGATGAACCGGGCATGCTTGAGGAAATGCACACCTATCTCGAGCGTGAAGGGTTTCGGGTATTGACAGCCTGTACCGGTCAGGAAGCGCTAAGGATTGCCGGATCTGAACGGCCTGATATCGTCGTACTCGATTGGATGCTCCCTGAGAAAAGCGGCATCGAGGTATGCCGCGAAATTAGGCAAATATCAAATTGCGGTATTATTATGGTCACAGCCCGATCGGATGAAGCGGATAAAATCGTAGGTCTGGAAATCGGTGCGGACGATTATTTAACAAAACCGTTCAGCTTACGCGAGCTTGCTTCGCGAATCCGAGCTTTACTTCGCCGCTTGCGCGGACCTGAGGATAGGTCGACATTCCTGGAAAGAGACAACCTGACTATTTCCGAGGCCAAATGTCAAGTATTCAAGGGCGGCAAGGAAATCCAACTGACACCAACGGAATTTTAAATCTTGTACACGTTGGCAGCAAGACCGGGAATGGTTTTCAGCCGCCTGCAATTATTAAAAACTGCCCTTTCGGACGAATATATGGGATACGAAAGAACAATGGATTCCCATATCCGAAATCTACGCCGCAAGCTGGGAGACGATCCCGCCAATCCTCGTTATATTCAAACGGTATACGGTTTTGGTTACCGATTCGGTGAACAATCATGAGGTTGACGGTACGTCAAAAAATATTTGTTTACACGGGGCTGCTCGTTCTTATTCTTGGAGCCTCTCATATTGTTAGCAATCAGTTTTACATGAGTTTTTTGTTCGATCAATTTCATAAGGAAGAAATCGATGGAGCGTATTTGAACGCACCGCCAGAGGAACAAATCGAGATCTTGAAGACTTACTTTTTGGGTAAGTTGAAGCAATTTTGGTTTGAAAAATGGGTATTTTTCGTAGCAACCGGGCTTTTCTTCAGTTTATGGATTTCGGGTGTACTGACGATCCCGCTTAGAAAGCTTGTTGCTGCTATCGAACGCGTTGCCCAGGGGGATCTGGACGTGAACGTTCCTGTACAATCAAAAGACGAATATGGCAAAGTAATCCAGACATTCAACGATATGACGCTTCGCCTTCGTGAAGCTGAAGACGCCCGCAGGCGATTAATAGCTGATGTTGCACATGAGCTTCGAACTCCGCTGTCTATCATGCAGCTAAAATTAGAAAATGCCCAACAGCCAGGTCAACACGTCCCTCCGGAAATGCTGCTTAGACTCCAAGACGAAGTGATCCGCTTAGGCCTGCTTGTGGAAGATCTTCATGTCTTGTCATTGGCTGAAGCGGGCCGGTTGGCATTGGATTGCCAACGGCTTGATCTGTCGGCGAGACTTGAACAAGTTGTTGATGATGTGAAAATGGAAGCTGAGGAAAACGGACTTGGATTGAGCTTCTATTCTAACACGAGGCCGGTGACGGTGATGGCCGACTCGAGACGGATCACGCAGGTATTCATCAATTTGTTGACAAATGCAATCCGCTACACGCCGGAAGGCGGAAGGATTTCGGTTGTAATGAAAGACAAAGTTTTGGAGCGGAATGAAGTCTATACATGTGTCTCAGTGATAGACACCGGCATCGGTATTCCAGCCGAAGAGCTTGCCCACCTATTCGATCGTTTTTATCGCGTGGAAAAAGCCCGTTCGCGGCATACTGGCGGAACAGGGCTCGGATTATCGATCGCTCATCATTTAGTCAGAGCCCATGGCGGGTTCATCCGCGTCGTGAGTGAGCCTGATCAAGGTACGACATTTACCGTTTATTTGCTTTTGAGTAAATCAGATTAATAAAGGCTGGGTTTGGAGTCTGCAAGAAGGGAGAATAATCAAATGGCAAATATCAGTATTATAGGCGGAGGAATCGGCGGGATATGTACGGCCTTTGCATTACAGCAGAGAGGACATGACGTCACGTTGTATGAAGGCGCAGCCACCTTTCAATCACAAGGAGCAGGTCTCGGGGTCGGTGCAAACGCGATGAAAGCTCTAGATAAGCTGGGACTTAAAGAACAAATGATGGAACATAGCCAAATTTTGCGCAAAATGATTATTTTATCAGATAAAGGAAAGCCCATTACGGAAACGGATTCGCTTATGGTCAGCGAACGGTTTGGTACGGATAATGTCACGATCCATAGAGCAGACCTGCTGCTTGTCCTAAGGAATGCGTTAAAGCCGGGAACGATAGTATTTAATAAGCGATGCGTGGATTTTGTGCAGGAACAAGATGGTGTAACAATTTCATTCGAAGATGGAGAAACCGTCCGCTCGGATGCCGTAGTGGCCGCGGATGGGATCAACTCCCTTTTTCGAAGAAATTTAGTGCCGGATTCCAAGCCAAGATATGCCGGCTATACGTGCTGGCGAGCTGTCATCACTGACCCAGCAATCGTGATTGATAATCTTGTGGCAACGGAAACATGGGGGCCTTCGGGACGATATGGTATTGTTCCTCTTGCCGGCGGTAAAATTTATTGGTTTGCCTGTGTGAAGGCAAAAGCCCGCGATCAGCGGATCGCAAAGTACGGTATAAAAGATTTGCTCTCGATCTTTAAGGGGTATCATAGACCCATTCCACAGATCCTCCATGCTACAGATGAAAAGTCACTTATCCACAATGATATTTTGGATATTAAGCCGATCCAACAATTCGCTTTTGGCCGGATTGTCCTGCTCGGCGATGCCGCCCATGCGACAACCCCCAATCTGGGACAAGGAGCCGGGCTAGCGATGGAGGACGCCTATGTCTTAGCGAGATGCTTGATGACTGCCGGGGAGATTGTCACAGCGTTTAAAGAATATGAAAGAAAAAGACTGGCCCGTACAAGGAAAATTATAAAAATGTCAAATCAGATTGGCCAAATCGCCCAGCTTGAGAACAAAGGGCTCATCCTGTTAAGAAACGCTGTTTTAAAGCAAGTTCCACCATCGATGAACATGAAACGATTTGAATTTTTATATGACGTGGATTGGGATTAAAAAATGAAAGGCGAGGAGCAATTTGAAAAATATAAAAAATCTTCTCATGGAATGGTACACCGCCTGACGGCCAGTTTGAACTTTATGGTTCCAGCCACCGCCAGGGATGATTAACAAATCTGGTCTGTTGTCTAAACGTAAAAAATCATGGACCGTTACTTGAACGCCTAAGGATGAAACGACTTCTTTTTGAGACTGACTTGCGACTAATTCAATCTCGAATGGAGCTCCTGCCTCGATTCCTCGCTTTAAAACTTCATAAGGTGCCAAAGCGACAAGTTCCCCAAATCCTTCAAATAATACAATTTGTATCTTCACCCTCATACTCTCCTTTAAAACCTCATTCAGAATAACCCCATTCTACTTTCTTAGACGGGGTTAAAATGAGTTGTTTAAATCAAAGGGGTTAATCCACAATCGTACCTGATTGTTAGCGGTGCTAATCTTCCTTTCTATTTATTTCAATCCAGAATGACATTGCTCTCATTCCCCACCATCGCAATGACTTGACCGGCACCTAAAATTATTGCCAATTGGATGTTTATCTTATCAGTTTTCAGCTTACGGAATACCTCTAATTAAATGAACAATCAGAAAGCCGAGCGGGTATCTATTTATTGACTGCAACAAAATAAAAAATCCTCTATCCCCAATTAATTCGTTCATATCGAGTATACCTTGAACTTTTAATAATTAAAATTACATATATTTAATGAAAATTGATAAGAATTTCTTATTATAATTCTTTTATTCAACAAAATGGCCCGTTGTTGAATAAAAGTAAAACATCGATCTTAAATTAAACTCACCCATTAGTGCAACAAGAAAAGAATCGCCGCAGCCAATCCTTTCTTAAACTCAAGCACCCTATAGTTTAAGTACATTGTTTCACAAAGTTTTTAAATAGTTTAATTAAAATCATCTTGAGATAAGTCTGTATTGACTCCCATTGCGGCTCTAGAACCTTCCGCTGCTGCAATAATCACTTGTGAAGGAGCAATAACTGATGTATCTCCAGCGGCATATAGCCCTTCAATATTAGTTCTGCCAAATTGATCAGTTATAATTCCACCGAGCTCCTGTGTTTTACATCCTAAAGATTGACCGAAAGTGGTGGCTTGAATCCATTTAGGTGTCACAAATCCTCCATTCCTCTTTACCTCTTCACCATCCTCAAAAATTACAGCTTCTAAACTCCCATTTCCGCCTATAAGAGATTTAATTTTTTGCTCATATACTTTAATTCCTTTTCTTTGTAACATATTCATTTGCTCTACGGTCAATATCTTTTTTCCATTGGTACAAACAATTAAGTCTTTGCTCCAATTGTAAACTGTTTTAGCCATATGGAAAGCAGAGTAGCTTTCTGAAATAATCATTAGCGGAAGGTCTTTCAACTCCCAGCCATCACAATAAGGACAGCTGAAAAGACTTTTTCCATAGAAATCCATAATGTTTTCTATTGCCGGATGAATTTCCTTAAGTCCTGTAGCTAAAATCACCTTCTTCCCTTCAATACATTCTCCTTTTTCGGTCACGACTTCGAAATGCATTCCCGTTTTTTTTACATCAATAATTTTTTCATTTCTTATCATGATAGAAGGATACTTGGCTATGTCCTGATGAGCAATTTCTCTAAATTCTCTTGGTTTAATTCCGTCTCTTGTAATAAATCCATGCGACTCTTGGGTAACTGCGTTTCTTGGAGAGTTATTGTCGAATAAAATCACATTTCTTCTTGCCCTGCCTAATACAAGTGCAGCGTTTAAACCCGCTGGACCTCCACCTACAATTACACAATCTAACATAATAATATACACTCCTTTTAATTAAATATATTAAAGACCTTTATTATCTATAATAAAGGGATAAAAAAAGACATCATTTAATTATTCAGATGTCTTAGCTAAATCTGCCAGGGTTTGCCGCCTTAATTCTTCTTCCATTTTTTCTTCGGACTTCAACATTACTTTTTGGATCTGACATTGAGGTCCATGGTCTAATCCGCACTCAAACAATGATGACTTTCCCTCAATAGCAAAAATAATATCAAGAAAAGAAATGGATTCCCAGCCTCTTGTCAATGAATATCCACCATTTGCTCCTGACACAGAAGATACCATTCCTTCTTTTACAAGCTTGGTTAGGATTTTAGATAAGTAAGTTGGTGAAACATTCAGCTTTTCTGCTAGTGTCTGTACCCCTATTGGTTTGCTTGATTTTGACAAGGCTAAATTTAACATTGTATGAAGAGCGTAATTAGTTGCTTTTGAGTACTTCAATGTATTCAACCCTTCCTATCTATTAAAGACTATAAGACTCTCTAATATCTATTATAATTGTGTAAAAACGATTGTCAAGATACCTGCTTTATTCAACCTGCCACGTTCGTATTATAAGGTCAGCCAGATATTTCTGGGTGACCATTTTTTATATAGTTTTATCATTACGGTAGCCGGGGTAGAACGTACCTGTCCATAGGAAGAGGATCCCGTTAGCCGCCATATCCACCTTACCTGGCAGACACCTCCTCAGGTAAGCGAAAAGACCGGCCATATTGCGGGCCGGTCTTTTTGTTGTTCATTTAATTTTGTGATTTTACAAAGTCAATAAATGCTTCGACTTTACTGTCCAAGAAATTAAGCGTTCCTTCGTCAACTAATTGGCCTGATTGTTCATCAAACTTCTGATGGGCAAAACCGATTAGTACTTCATTTCCGCCCGGAGGAAGGATTCTTGCTTGAATGCCAGGGGCATCCAGAATTTCACGCAAATGCATTTGGGCACGGACGGTTCCGAGCATTCCCATAGTCGCACCGAGAGCCATGACTGGTTTGCCAATGAAAACCTTATCCACCCTCGAAGCCCAGTCCAAGGCGTTTTTCAAAACACCAGGAATCGACCAGTTGTATTCCGGAGTAATAATGACAACTCCGTCAGCATTTGAAACTGCCTCTTTGAATTCTTTTACAGACTGCGGCGGATTGTTTTCTTCATCTTGATCAAAATGAGGCAAGGAACGGATGTCGGCAATTTCCAAGTTCATTTTTTCTTTGTATCTTTCCTGCATTGTTTTAGCCAGCTGCATGTTATAAGACTCTTTCCTTAGACTTCCTACGAGTACAACAATATTCATCCTTTATTTCCTCCTGATGTATTGGTAATAATTTTTGAAATTAAATTATGTAACACATCGGATTGTTCATCCGTTATTCCATTCAATACGGTTTTATGGGTATCCCTAAGAATAGGGATAACCACACTTTCAAGGCGTTTGCCTTCTTCGGTTAAATGATTAAAGATTCAACGTCATCACGCATTCGTTATATGACTTCCCCATTCGCCCTTCGGTTGCAACCAGCTGACGCTTCTATCCACAATTAAATCGCCCAGTGTTCCTTCGTAATTCTTGCGGTATGGTTTAATAAATTCTTCCGCAAGCCAGCTATCTCTCGTGCCTTGCCATGTTTCATAAATGATCAAGTCATCCGGCTGATCCAGATCGTCCGATACAATGGCGCTAATGAATGCCTTCTCGGATGACATCTCCTCAATAAGGGAAGATAGCTCCTTGCGGAATTCTTCTTTCTTCCCTGGTTTAGCCTTAAAACGAATATTGAGTTGAACTTGTTGATTGGTCATATTGACTCCTCCTATAAATTTTATATTTTGCGGCGATTCCGTTACACCATTCCCCAAGTACTTGAAGAACAACTTACAAGATATAGTATCCTTCAGTAAGCACATTAACGGAAGTACCCACTTTTTTGTGATATAGTAACTAAAAAGTAATAAATGTGGAATGGAGAGGTTTAGACTTGAAAAAATTTAGTTGTGGTTTTGAAGTGACAAAGGAAGTTATTGGCGGAAAATGGAAAGGTCTTGTATTATACTTTTTAATGAATGGACCAAAGAGAACGAGTGAATTAAAGCGTATTGTCCCAAATATAACTCAGAAAATGCTGATTCAAACACTTAGAGAGCTTGAAGACAGTGGACTTGTGAGCAGAAAGATGTATAATCAAGTACCACCGAAGGTTGAATATTCATCCACTGAACTTGGAGAATCTCTTAAACCTATCTTGCAGGAGCTCTGTCAATGGGGAAGCCATTATGCGGAGCAAGAGTATGCAGAAGGTGAATTTGAAATCGCACAACCAGAAGAGGCTTCTTAATGAGGAAACCAGCTTATAACACCTTATATGTAAGGTATTTTATTGTTGTACTAAGATTTGGCCATTTTAATTCGAAGTAGATGGCCTCGACTGATTCTTTAAGACCATTAAAGCTTCCTTAATGTAGTTAAAAACGGGGGTAGCGTCCTTGGAATCCACTTACGTTGAAATCCGAATTTTCCTGACGCTAACCCATTTATTATAGGGATTCTGCCCTGTTGTAACATAAGTAGAACTTCTTTACTTTTTACTACAGGATTACTGGCACGACTATTAGAACAGAAAACAGTTACCAATTAGGTAACTGTTTTCTGTTCTCTAATATAAAATACTGAATTAATCTCACTCTATTTCCAAATGGGTTCTCATTATCTATACAAAAGAAGTCAATTATTACGGTTTTTTTCTCCCCATTCACATAACTGTTCAATAGTTTGATGATACTTTTCGGGGAAATCAGAACTAAATCTTATGGCATCATTTTTGTTTTTTAAGATTATAAAACCATTAGGAGGATGAAGTTTTGTTTTATGCAAACTCATATCTTCATCAAGAGATACCATTACTTCTATATACGGCATAAGAGCTATCCTTGAGCGCTCTTCTTGAAATTTTAAATTTTCTTGATTCTGAATAAAAATCTTTTCATTTTGTTTAATAACCTTCATATTTTGGCTTAATGTTAAGCACACTGCGATTAAGGTTGCTGCCCCTCCAAGATAACTCCCCCAAAACGCCAACCATTCGGCATTACCTAAATCCTTACCTGTATTTAAATCAATATATATAAAAGATATTTAGACCCACAGGGATTAATACAATCAATAATGAAATAGGAATAATCCACTTATTATCTTTAAAAAATTGTCTCATCTATTCTCCTCTGATTTATTATCGATAGTAGTCAAGGTCATAAAAGACAGATTGAATAACGATTTAATTTGTAAAAAACCAATACCTTTTTTTATTTCCGCACTTTTCTCTTTACTTTTTTATTATTGTTTTATAAAATAAGATAAAACAAGATAATCATTGTCTTGTTTATCTTATTTTATACGATATAGAAAAGTGGTGGTTGTTATGCAAATTAAAAATGGATTCGAACAAAGTGTATATGCCATTTGTTTACTTAGTATGTTACCCGCTAAGTCCGTTTTGCCAGGCGAAGCAATAAGTAACCAGATAGGAGCTTCACCGACTTATTTTCAAAAAATATTAAGGAAGCTTGCAGATTCTGATCTAATTGCTTCAGTTCCTGGTAAAAAAGGGGGATTTAAACTAAAAAAGACCCCTAGTGAAATAAGGATATATGATATTTTTCTAGCAATCGAGGGACAACAAGCATTGTACTATTCCAATAATGTTTTAGGAGAAATGGTTCATAAGAAGGACAAAGAAGCATGTGTGCTAAGTGACTTAATGGAAAGAGCGGAAACTTCTTGGATAACAGTCTTAAAAAGTGAGACTATTTCCTCTCTATTTACAGAGTTGCATAAAGAAAAAGAATTGCAAGATTGGGTAAATCAAAATTTAGTCCAATAAACCAACAACCAGAATTAACCATAGAATGGAGAAAATAATCATGAATACAGATTTACTAGTAAAAGAACAAGTAATTAATGCTTTACAGTATAGACATGCAACTAAAAATTTCGATAACAGAAAAAAAATTTCAGAAGAGGATTTTAACTTTATACTTGAAGCGGGAAGGTTATCTCCAAGCTCATTAGGTTTTGAACCTTGGAAATTTTTAATTGTGCAAAATGCTGAATTAAGGGAACGACTAAAAGAAGTTTCTTTGGGTGCAATAAGTCAACTTGATACCGCAAGTCATTTTATAATCATACTAAGTCGCACTGATGTTAGATATGACTCTGATTATATTTTTAAACATATGAAAGACGTTCAAAAGATGCCAGATGAAATTATGGAGTTTATATCCAATGCTCTAAAAGATACGCAAGAAGCCCGTGGAATTATAAACAACGAACGAGCATTATACGATTGGTCTTCTAAACAAAGTTATATTGCTATGGCTAATATGATGACATCTGCTGCTCTTATTGGAATAGATTCTTGTCCAATGGAAGGCTTTAATTATGATGAAGTGGAAAATATCCTAAAAGAACAAAAATTAATAAAAGGAGAAAATTGGAAGCCTTCAGTAATGGTAGCCTTTGGCTATAGAATGGAAGATCCAAAACGCGCTAAAACCAGAAGAAATTTAGATGAAATTATAGAATTTGTATAAAGAATAACTATAAAAAGATAACTAAAGATTAAGGTAACTCCATTTTTGAGTTACCTTAATTATTTTTTTATCACGCCTTTAGCTTAAAAATTGATTTACTAGTCATTATTTAAATCACTATCAAGGAATGAATTTTTTTCTCTTCGCCCCTACCTTTTTTATCAATAAATTGATATATAACTTATTGTCCTTTAACAGTTACCAACTAAATACTGCAAATAACCATCAAAAGAAATTTCTATCTCATCTTTCCCCTTTTATCGAATAAGAAAGAGGCTGCTTTTTTAGCCATATATTTTGAAGTTGTGGTCAATAATTTATTGAATTGGCGAAAAAGCAATTTGCCAAACTCCATTTTCATTCTTTATCATTTGAAAGCCAGATTTGGCTTCTGAGCTATCGCTTGAATCATGCTCAATATATCCCTCATAATCACTTTTTTGCAAGAACCTTCCCATGTCAATGTTCTTGAATCGTATGTGGTTCTGTTCATTCGTGCCTCTATCAGATGCAGGTATTTTTTCATCTTCTTCTTTTGACCATTGCACGTACTCCGGCCTATCAGTATATAAAGCGTATTGTACGTTGTACTTTTTATCGAAACCTGCTTTAACATACAATTTTGCTATACTAATTGGCCCTAATCCCTCTAAACGCATTAAATTCAAATCATTTTGAAAACTTCCATAAGCCTTTTCTTCACTATGTGTCAGTGTAAAAGGACATATTGAAGCAATATTGTCGTCGTTGATTTTAACATTGGGATCTTTAGTAGAGGTATTTGATTTATCCTCTGTCATAAAAAACTCAACATAACCATATCTTAAGTTCACCATTTTAATGTACTCTTTGTTGCCTTTTCTGCTACCCAGCTTTCAACTACATCTTTCTCATAAAGACTATCATACGCTGGTTTATTTACAAAAGATAATTGGTCACCATCACTAATAAAATCTTTTGCAAAATTTCCAACCAATTTTGCAGCCACTTCTTTTGAGATCCTATTATCTTTTAAAGCGAAAGAGTAGTTCTTGTAATGATACAATTTAAATCCACTTTCGTTGAAAGTTATTTGGATATTATGAACAAAGTTATCACTGTTAGGTTCTTTTTTCCTCCAAATGTATAGCGGGCGCTCTCCTCTTTTTTAAAAAATGAATGAGCTGCGTCTATTTAATTATTGCCATTTTTCGGATCTCACAGAAGTTAATTTTCATGGTAGTTTAAGTGAAACTTTTCACAATAAGAGGGAAAAAGCACCTATATACAGAGGTATTACTCTCTCATTTTTCTGTTAAGTCGATAGTGAATAATTAAAAGCAAGGATACTTTACACAAATGGTATCCTTGCTTTTGTTTATTCATATGGAGTTAGAATGAACTGGATGCCTGATCTAGCAACTGGGAAAGCAAATCGTAATCTGGCGAATCACCTTCACGAATTTTGAGCCATTTTCGTTCAGTAGGACCCTCAAATCCCTTAGGGACATCCAGCTCAGAGGCATTCATAATCATAAACGCAATGGCATCCTTGGAAGGAGAAATTACCGCCGCGTATTGCCCGTTCTTCAGGAAATGTGGCTTTTTGTATTGAATCCGCTCTTCGACTTCTGGTATCGTTTTATGGACTAGGTGGCGAAGTCGATTACAAACTTCTACCTTCCAGGGCTGATTAAGACTATCGATAAAAGAGGAGACCTCCTGGTTCATTGCAGCATAGCTCCTTTCGCAAATAACTTCTTCCTAAACTTAATTATTGAGCGTTTTTATCTGGTTGGAATAGGCCAAACAAAAGTCCTTCGGGACCCTGACAGTATGCAACAAATCCACGACCTGGAAGTGTCATTTTTGGATATATCGTTTCTCCGCCATTTTCTTGAACTTTTTCCAACGATTCTTCTAAATTATTTACTTCAATTGTATTAATTACACGAGCTTGACCATCGGGAGAGGGTAAGATTCCACCTGTTACTTCAAGCCCTTCTTCATCCGTAGTTATAAAATTGTATCCGTAATCCCCAAACGGCTCTATCTTCCATCCAAAAATATTTTTGTAAAATTCAATTGTCTTTTCTGTATTTGATACCTGCATTTCAAAGTGGGCTATACGGTTCATATATATCCTCCTTTAGAATGATAATACAATTACCATCATAATCTAAATGGAATAAATTAACAATATTATTATTGCATAGCTTTAACAACATTAACTATCCTTGAACAAAATAGGGCATCAATCTTCTTGCTAGATCAATGCCTCTGTTAAATCTATTTCCTTTTAGATGATTTAAATCCAATGATAATAACAGCAATAATTACGGCGAACCAGATATACCAGGCCATACTTATTCCTCCTCAACTGAATATACGGTAATAAAGCAATTCATTAAATAGCAGCAACAAGGCTGATGCCCTTACAGAGTAATCCTTATTCATTTGCCTAGCCTTTAATGCAAGCAATTCTTCATTAATCAGTTTTATCCTTATTGAGCAAACCTGCCCGTTACTTCTATACCTTCCTAACGGTTCCCTTTCTATAATCAAGGCGATAATTCCTCTAATATGACCGAAAAGGAAGAATTTATTTTGTTATTATCAAGAACCTGGGAACGCTTCTTTTTTGTTGTACTTTATTAAATTAAACGGGAGGTTAGTTGAGGAAACGACACGTCAATTTTTCCGCTTTTTTTTAAAAAAATATTCTAAATTTGCCTATTGATGCTCCCCCAATTATCATTTATAATAACTTTAAATGAATGAATTGTTCATTCATAATTAACAATGTGGAATGGGTTGTGAAAAATGACGATTATCAAGGAGAAAAAGGAATGGGACTTAAAAAATAAATATGTAATGATTACAGGCGCAACAAACGGGATTGGTCTGGCTGGAGCAAAGGCAATTGCTTTAAGGGGAGCGAATTTAGGCATTATTGCTAGAGATAAAGCGAGAGCAGAAGAGATAGCCATTCAAATAATGGAGGATGCAAGCAACCAGATTAAGGTAGATGTATTCATTGCTGATCTTGCCTCTCAAAGGTCCATTCGCAATGCTGCTAAACAAATACTTGAGAGCTGCCCAAAGATTGATGTTTTGGTGAATAATGCCGGGGCATTATTCGATACTTTTCAAAAAACTGAGGATGGATTTGAAAAAACATGGGCAGTAAATCACCTTGCGCCATTTTTTCTAACATCCCTTCTTTTAGACCGTCTGAAGGAAAGTGAATCAGCCAGAATCATTAATACTGCTTCACATGGTCACAAGATGGTGAAAAATGGGCTTGATTTTGATAATGTTAATTCAGAACATCTCTATAGAGGGATAAAAAAGCTATTGGGTGGTCCTACCTTATGTTATGCCCAAAGCAAACTTGCCAATATCCTATTTACATCGGAATTAGCGCATCGATTGGAAGGAACCGGAATTACCGCTCATTGTTTTGATCCGGGACTAGTCTCGACAAATTTCAATCAAAACAATGGATTTTTAGCAAAGGCAACCATGGCTTGCATGAAGCCCTTTTCACGTACACCTGAAGAGGGAGCTGATACATTGGTATGGCTTGTGGAATCAAAGAATGTGTCCGAGTTAAATGGACACTACTGTGCAAACAGGCAAAGTATCGAACCATCAGTTGTGGCTGCTAATAGAGAAACAGCAAGGAAACTTTGGGAAATTAGTGAAGAACAAGTATCGCATGTCAGAAGAGAGTGAAGATCGTGTGTCCATTAAATGATGAACAATTTCAGCAGATTCGTGATGAACGAAGGGAACAAATAAAAAAGGCAGCACTGAAAGTTTTTTCCCGCCGTGGGCTCGTTGGCACAAAAATAAGCATGATTGCCAAGGAAGCTGGTGTTAGTCAGGGGTTAACCTATCGTTATTTTCAATCTAAGGATGAGCTTTTCATTGAATTAGTGCAGGAAGCAATGGAAGAATCGGCTGCAGCTTTTACCGATTTAGAGAATGTAGAAGTATCGCCAACAGAAATCATCAAGACGTTAACGGCAAAAATGCTTGATGAAAGCAATAGACATTCATTTATGATTATTCAACAGGGACAGACCTCGGATGAAGTTCCTGAGAGGGCAAAAGAAATTGCTCAACAATTTTCTACTACTTCTTTTATCGAAAAAGTAATTCCAATCTTTAAAAAGGGACAGGAAATGGGGGAATTTTGTCAAGGTGACCCATTTGCTCTCCTAATGTTCTATTTCTCTGTCATTTCCGGTTTAATGTTGCAACAGACTGGTGAGGCTGAGCAGGATCAAGTCTCAAAAATAAATATCTTAATGAAAATGTTAAGAAATTGATTTAAGAGTGTTTATTCTCTTAAAAACACGCAAAAAGGACCTGAGCAAGGTCCTTTTGTTTTGGACGAATGCTGATTGCTTTCAAAATCACTTTCTAAGTATTTTTCCTTAACTTTGATTTCATCATTAATATCAATCAACTTCTCGCCTAAACCTTCTTTAATAAAAGTATCAGTAATCACAATTCTAAAAAATGAATTTAACCTTTTTATCTCCTCCATTCTTGGCCTTCTTATCTCTACGTTAAGCACCCAAAACTCCTCCTCTCTCCTATTCTCCTCAGCTCCATAAAGGAAAGATTGCTATTAAACTTCTTGTATAAACTCCACCCGATTTCCAAAAGGGTCTCTAAACTCAAATCGTTCAAAATTCGGTATTGTTACTGAATCTATTATTTTTATATCATTTTGTTCCAATACCTTTCTCCAGTAAGATATATCCTCAACTCTATATGCTAAGTGTGCTTTTGTTTTTTCTCTATTAAAACCATCTTCCGTTCCAACGTGTACATCTTTATCCCCAACCTTTAGCCAAAATCCGCCTCGTCCTTTTAGTGATTCAGGTTTTTCTATTTCTGTTAACCCTAATATTCCACAATAAAAGTTTCTTCCTTCCCCTTCAGCACCCTTTGGAATAGTAATCTGAGCGTGATGTAATCCAATTATCATAAAATCTCCTTCCCATTAAATACTTATCTAAGTACTTCTTTTAAGTAAATGTTACTTTATTCAATTTTATAAATAAAATATATTTTTATTATATAAAGTGATAATAAATACTTATATTCCTCCACTCACCTGTTTTGCTACCGTGCTATCGTTCAACTTAACATTTTCCCATCTACCCTGAAAATGTGCTTGAAATACTGTCAACATTACCAGTCAAATAAAATACTAAAAAATAAAAAAAGACCATCGTCACCGATGATCTTTATATTCGCTTTACTCCAATATATCTAGATATATCGTTTCTGTGCCTTTCCAAAAGGAGGATTTTGCAGGTGTTTATAGAATTTGTGAGTCCTTAAGTATACATAGAATATCATTGAAATCCTCAATCAATTCTGAACCACGAACGTAGCATAACTTATAACTTTTAATAGAACGTTTTAAGTGCACCCAAGAAATTAGTTTCAAATTCAGCCATTCCTATATGTGTAGCTTGCATAAAACTTCTATCAAAATCTCCCGTATTATTTGTTTCATTTATAATTTCTTTTACAATTCCAACCCCATATGTATCAATTAAATATTTTATAGTAAAGTAACTTTGTTTATATACATCCATATCACCTTTTGTTCGTGCGGTTTGCCATTGTTCTTGTGTAACAAGCTCATGTAATGGAGCTAATTTGATATCCGAATACACCACATTAGTTTGGTCATTTCCAACATATTCGCAAATCCCCTCCTGGAACCATTGTGGATAAGGGGAAGCCCCTTTAGAATTATTAACCATTCGCGAAAAAATGTAGTGAGTATATTCGTGTAAAATCGACTTTTGAAAATTATACAGCGGGGTTTCCTTCTTTTCTAAAATCGCTTCCTTGTTGTCATACTTAATAGCCAACAGCTTGTCAAAATCAGAATAAAAACCAGCTATGTGTTCGAGCCCGGATAACTCTCTTAATTCATCTTTGTTTTGTACTACGATTAAATCGATAGGTACTTCTTTTACGGCTCCGAACAGTTCCTTGTTTTTGCCCATTGCCCAATCTAATGTTTCTTTGGTAATGGGAATAAGTTCCGAAAAATCATCAGGATAATATACAGAAATATGATGGTACTGTTCGATGGTTCTTTCTTCTTTAAATTGCGTCTCCTTCTCACCATCATAATTTAACGTCATTGCCATCTTAATTGATTGAAAAAACGGTAAATCTTGATTCATTTCCCTTTCGAATATCTTATGGATAAAAACTCCGATTCCTATGGCTAATAACAGTAATAAAACGCTAATTGTTGAAAAAATAATAAGTAGAAATCTATATAATTTCCTCATTCTGCACCTACCAGATGATCTTCCATTTAATTTCACACTGATTCTCTAATTATTCGACAGATTTCTAGGAAATTCCTTCTTGAACTAAACTGCACTTTATCTGAATAAGGACAAAAAAGCTGTTTTCTAAAAGATTGTTGTTTTTGAGGTATTAATTAATTTAAACAGTATAATTGTTTTAAGAAATAAATATAGAAAGTAAGGGATTAATTTGTTTGATAAATTTAAAAAACCATTGCTTGAGAAAGGAAATGTAATTACATTTGAATTAGATGATTGGTACAAATGGTACAAAGAGCCTCGGAATTTTCACAATGCGGTTGTGGCACATCTTGTAAATGAAGGTTGCAAAGTAGAGACAGTTTCAATTGTTGATAAGGTTACTAGTAATAAGATTTCAACCCTAATTATCGATGGAAAAAAATATGAACTAAGTGTACGAAATATGTTGTGGTTAGGTCCGACTCAATCAGTATTCTTGAAAAAAATCGAGTCATAAACAATTATATGAAATATTAGTCTAAAAGACCTTACACGAGGTCTTTTTTTGCTAGCTAAGCATTTCAACTTAAGAAAAGTACATCACTTCTTTAATTTTTCTAAATCGTATACTGCTTTTCATATCCAATTATTGCATTAGGTTCAAGTTTATGGTTCCTCGCATAATTGATATAGTCCATAGCTAACTTTTGAGACCGTGATAATTCTACCAAGAAATTGTTCCTCCCTTCATTCACCTTTTTTACACCTCATTAAACTCAATCCCTAAATGTGTTGTAACATATAAAAAGACGCCTTCTTATTTAAGAAAAGCGCCCGACTGTTCAACAATGAAATATGCGAAAGACCGCCATGCAAATACGTTCTAATTTATTTGACTAACACACCCGTTTAGCCATCTATAAAGCAGGAAAATCACCCGCTTCACCATAGTGAATGTAAATGGCTTCACACCGTCAATACTGCTTCTACGGCTGGGCGAGGAAGGTTGCTGAATGATGGTGCTTTAGGACCAATCAACGCCACCCCAAGAGGATTGCAACTTTCGCAACAGAACAATTTGGCCGATATGATACGAATCGTGCATCATGATATTGCTGAGTAAACGCTCAATAGAGTACCTGTCGGCTGCATACGGAACTTTTAACTTTTCATCGTCAAGGTCCGCAATGACCGTTTTTAATTTATTCATGACTTCATTAAGGCGTTGCACTGTCTGTGCCCACCCAATTTCGTCTTCTGGATTCCCCGGATTTCCAAAGGTTTCTTCATTATTTTCAGCCTTATGCGGATTCTCTGTGCCCTTAATTCGATGGATCACGTCTTCATTACAAAATATCAAGTGGTTGACAATCTGCCAAATCGAATTGCTGATTCCTGAACTAGTCCATGCTGCCTCAGCTGCGTTGACTCCATGAAGCGCCTGTTCCATGGATGCAAACCACTCATTCTCATAGCAATGCATGTCGAGTTGTTCTAAAAACATTTTGGCTACAACTTGCATAAAACCAATCCCCTCGCTGTTTAGTGTAATCTTTCAAAGTGAAAAGACATGAAAAAATCTGCGTATAATCGTTCCTAAAAGGTAAAAACCAACACCAAGTTTTCACTATGACTTATTCGACTCATCCAGTTTATATTCCTTCTACATGTACCTAACCACAATTACTTTTATTTCAAATAACTTTAAGTATTTTTTAAATTAAGAAAAAATAAATTTGATCACTTATAAATTACCACAAATAATCCAAATTAGGACTTTAGGGTTTTCCGTTTTTTGTTTACCGGCATATGATAATGTACCGAAAACTTAAAATGGACAGGAGGAGTTAGGATGGATGAGGAGAAAAAGGAGAAAAAAAGTAAATCCCTCTGGGGGCCGTTGTTGGCAGTACCATTTATATTTTTTCTCCCCCCTCTTAGCATCGGTTTGTATCTAACGCATCCCTTTCCTGCAAAAACGACGAAAAACCCGAAGGATTATGGCATGGTTTTCGACGAAATTGAATTTCACAGCAGAAAAGACCAAGTTAAGCTGGCTGGATGGTGGATTCCCGCCGCTTCAAAGCAAAGCAAAAAAACAGTCATTACAGCACACGGTTATATGAATGAACGTTCCATGAACAGGATTGAAGGACTCAAGCTTGCTCGAATTCTTACGGAACAAGGATATAATGTGTTGATGTTTGATTTTCGAAATGCCGGCAAATCAAAAGGAAGAACAACGGGGTTGGGTTTCTTTGAAAACCACGATTTATATGCAGCGATTGATTATGCCATTCAGAAAAAAAGTCAGAAAAAGATTGCGCTTCTTGGCTGGAGTATGGGTGCTTCCACGGCCCTTATTGCCGGATGCGAACATCCTGGAGTTTCTGCCATCATTGCGGATAGTCCCTTTAGTGATTTAGAGCCCTTTTTAAAAGAAAATCTTTCTTATTGGTCCAAATTGCCAAAAAATCCCTTTACACCAATTATTTATCACTCTATGCGAAAACTTCTTAAAATTGACCCTACTGAAGTGTCTCCAATCAATCATGTTAAGAATGCAAAAGGAAAGTCCTTCCTGTTCATTCACAGTAAAACAGACGAAGCCATTCCATATACCGAAAGTAAAAGTTTATTCCATTCGGTCTCCTCTGCCAATCGTAAAGAATTATGGCTAACGGAAGGATGTCAACACATTCATTCTTATCCTCAGAATAAAAAAGAATATACGCGTCGTGTTGTCCAGTTTCTTGATAAATATTTAACATAAAAAGTGTCAGGTACCTTCCAATATTCTGGAGCTTACTGAAATTCTTTATTTATTCTGAACACTGAATTTACAAGCCTTTAATATTCACATGGTATGATGGGTTTACCAACGAAGGGAGGCAGCATAAATGAATGTGCGTGCAGTATTTATTGATATGGATGGTACACTTCTAACAGCCTCGAACGACATCTCCAGCCGAAATATGGAGGCCATTAATAGCCTCATAAATCAGGGAGTTAAGGTTTTTCTAGCTACTGGCCGTCACTATGAAGTAACCGCTCCCTATCACAAAGAAATAGGATTACGGTCTCCAATGATCTGTTTGAATGGTGCCGCTATTCATGATGCGGTTACTGGGAAAGCGATGCATATGCAAACCGTTCAAGTGGACGAAGCTCGATTTCACCAATTAACAGCCGAAAATCCTTGTAATGTCATTATTCATACCACAGATGGGATCTATTGTAAGGAAACAAATGAAGAAATTGATTACTGGACACAAGTTGGGAAAATTCCTCCACAGTATGTTGGCGATTTAAGACGGGCAGATTATCGAGATGTCCTTAAATATAGTGTGCTAACAGGTGCCCCGAGTCAAAAATTTTCTGCTTTGTTTAAAAAGGAAGCAGAGGTAATCGATTGGAATAATGGATTTGAACTGGTTGCTCATAATGTATCGAAATGGTCTGCGATCAAAAGGTTGCTGCACGCATTTCGAATTAGTCCAAATGAAGCGGTTGCCATTGGAGACGGACCCAATGATATTCAGATGCTTCGTCATGTAGGTACTGGTGTGGCGATGGGGAACGCAAGCAAAGAGGTCAAAGCAGCCGCTGATTTTGTGACTGGATACCACGAACAAGATGGTTTGGCGGACTTTATCGAACGTTATCTGCTTCAATCGTATAAATCCATTGTGATTTAGGTTTATTAAATGACAGGTGATCCCCTGTCATTTTTATTTGGTTACAAAAACAACATATACCTTTTACATTCGATTAATAAAGAAGAAACCATCTCCAAATATAATATAGAGAAAGCCTACATTTTGAGTGGAGTGATGAAATGGATACAACTTCTCACATTATGATGGGGTTAGGATTGGGAGCTCTTGCTCAAATTGATCCTGTTATCGCGAATGATGCTGCCCTGTCACAAGCTGTTGTTATCGGTACGGTCATAGGTTCCAATGCACCTGACTTTGACTTTATTTATCTTGTAAAAGGAAAAGGCTGCTATTACCGAAATCACCGAGCATGGTCCCATTCGATTCTTGCTTTACCTTTGTGGAGTGCCGCCGTTTCAGGTATTATTTTCAGTTTTTTTACCGTACCATCTTTTACCCATCTATTTTTTTGGACCTTCTTAGCCGTTATTCTGCATGTCTTCTTTGATTTGTTTAACGTGCACGGGACACAAGTCCTACTCCCTTTTTCTAAAAAGTGGGTCGCTTATGACTCACTCCCCTTATTCGACCCGACCATTTTTTTCGTTCATGTGCTAGGGTTTGGCCTGCTTCTTTTCTATGAACCTGGAATAACCTTTCTAATTATCTATCTTTTTATTTTCCTATATGTTGGGGTCCGAACACTTTACGCATTTATGATAAAAAGAAAATTAGAGCATCACTTCATTCGGTCCATCCGGATTAAATTGATTCCACGGATGTTCTTGTTTCATTGGGACGTTCTCATCGAGACAAAGGAAGATTTTTTATTTGGGGTCTATACTGATGGAAGCCTGAACATTGAACATACTTTTTCAAAGGAAATCGACTTTCCAGAACTGGTTTCAGATAGTCAAAACCATCCTTCCGTTTCTGATTTTCTGTCCAGCACCCAATATGCTTATCCCTTTGTCCGGTCTTGGAAAAATGGATATCTCATCTATTGGAAGGACCTCCGTTTTCGCACAAATAAATTTTTTCCCACTCTTGCGATTCTGTTTATTTCCTCTGATTTCAAGATGAAGAATTGCTATATCGGCACCTTGTATTCCTTGAAGCAATACAAACAGGTTGTCCGAAAACTTAAAAAAAGTGGGTTCTGATGGCAAATTAATAAATTAAAAAAGTGCCAGTCACCTCATTTCTGGAGAGTGCCTGGCACTTCATTTTGTTATCCGTTCTTCGCTAAAAAGCTTTCTAGCCTATTAAACTGTTCCTGTGCGTCTTTCATACCCAATTCGTAAAGGCGCTCTAATCGTTCCTTGTTGCGTTCCACTCTTCCGACCGGCATCTCCATGCTTGGTCTAATCACAAACAAGTTTCCTTGCTCTTCTTGTCTATGAATATATTCTAGGGTTTGATTATAGTGTTTGTATCGTACCATCAACAGGTCATTAATTTTAGGATGCTGCTTGTACTTGAAAATAGAAGACATCTTACTTGGCGGCTGTTTAAAATAGCCCTGTGGTTTGGTTAAGATAATTACATTTTTTCTATATCCATCGTTCTCCGCCTTTTTGATCGGAATAGGGTCCACAATCCCGCCGTCTAAAAGCTGCCGATTTTTGTATTCCACACTCGGCGCTACAAAAGGCAATGAGCTTGATGCTCTCAAGAGTTTAGTCAAATGTTCACTTTGGTGCTCTTTTTCAAAATAAACAGGTTCCCCTGTTTCACAATCCGTTGCGACAATCACGAATTGCTCAGGACCATTGATAAAGGTATCCATGTCAAAGGGTACCAATTTATTGGGGATTTCATCAAACAGAAAGTCCATTCCGAACAGTTCCCGTTTTTTTATAAAATTCGATAAGGATAAGTACCGTTTATCCGCGATGTAGCCGAGATTTACCTCTTTGTTACGTCCTGCTTGTCTTGAAAGATAGGAAGCCCCCATACAAGCTCCAGCAGATACACCGATTACGTACGGGAAGTATAGATCTTGACTCATAAAATACTCAAGCACTCCAGCCGTATATAATCCACGCATGCCGCCGCCTTCAAGAACTAGTCCCGCGTCTGTCATCTTCCATTCCCTCTATTCAATTTAAGATTCTTTCTAAAAAATATGGTATCAAAAATATGAGCTATTTGTAACTGATAAGCATTTCATTGAGATTGGTTTAGAAACTTCTTGCTCCAGTTGGACGACGAGGGTTCAAAAATGAAAATAAAAAGTGCCAGCAGAAGTAATAATGAGGGTGCCCGGCACTTTCCAGCTTTCGTACATTGGAATGGTTCAATTAATCCAGAGATTCACCTATTCTCCGCGGAATACAGGCTTTCTTTTCTCGGCAAAAGCAAGAACCCCTTCCTGAACGTCTTTAGTTCCAAAACATTGTTTAATAAACGCGAACTCTTGTTTTAAAATCGTTGTAAGAACTGTATCAGGGCTTGCAGCTAGCAATCTCTTCGAAAGCGTCATCGCAATTGGCGGTCCTGCTGCTAATTCCCTGGCAAAATTCATCACCTGTTTCTGTAATTCTTCAGCTGGAAATACACCGTTCACCAATCCAATTCGTTCCGCTTCCTCTGGGTAAATGTCCCGACCAGTAAAAATCAATTCGGCCGCTTTTGCCTGCCCGACCAACCGCGGTAAAAAATAACTCATTCCCGCATCAGGGCTGAGACCGCGGCGAATATATCCTGTTGTAACCCTTGCATCCGCAGACATGAACCGGATGTCACAAGCTAGAGCGAGGGCAAGTCCTGCACCAGCCGCAATCCCATTAATGGCAGCCACAACCGGTTTATCACAATGAACAATCCCCAATGCTTGATGTCCCACCCAACCCAATTCATCTAATTTCTGATGACGTGATTGAATTTCCTGATTTTTCGTCGTGTAATCGGTCAAATCAAGACCTGCACAGAATCCTCGTCCACTGCCGGTAATGACAATGACACGTACCTCATCGTCAGCAGAGGCTTCTGTAATGGCCTGAATAATCTCATGACTGAGCGTATCATTTACAGCATTCAGACGCTCAGGTCTGTTTAGTGTTAGTGTACGAACCCCATCTTTCGTTTCAACAATAATATGTTTCATCTTTTTATTCCTCCTTACATTTTCCTCAAAAAATCCCGAGTCAAACTAATTTATCTACTATTCAGACTATTTATAATATAACTCCCCCAGCGGTTGCTTGTCACATTTAAACCCTTTATATTAAGTTATGAACTAAATTCCACCCATATATCGACTACGGTAGTCTTTTATATTTGCAAAAAATGTGCCAGGCACCTGCTAATTTCTTGGCAGGAACCTGGCACTAGAGGACATAGCGGTCTATTTAATTAATCCCTTCTTTTTTAGAAACTCTCTGGCTACATCTCTAGGATCCTTCTTATCTAAATCTACCTTTGCGTTCATCTCCGCCATATCATTTTCCGATATTTTCCCGCCTAGCTCATTTATAATCCCTTCTAGCTTAGGAAACTTCTTCAATGTATCCTCCCGAACAATTGGGGCTGCATAATAAGGAGGGAAGAATTTTTTATCGTCTTTCAGTACACCAAGGTTAAAACGGACAATGCGTCCATCTGTGGTATAGGCAGGGATAATATCTACCTTCCCTTCTTTTACAACAGAATACATGAGATTTGCATCTAGGCTTCTTTTATCCTTAAACTTGAGCCCATACGTTTCAACCATTGGGTCATAACCGTCTTCTCGTTCATAAAATTCAGTGGCGCCGCCGAAGGAAAGCTTTGATGAATGAGGTGCCAAATCAGAAATGGTCTTTACACCCAACTCATTATACTTTTCCTCATTTAAAGCAAGGGCATACGTATTCTGGAACCCAAAAGGCTTGAGCCAAGCAAGCCCGTATTTTTCATGGTATCCCTTTTTTACGATCTCATAAATTTCATTAGGACTTAATTCTGGATCATACTCTTCCTTTAAAATCGTTAAAAGACCTGTCCCCGTATATTCAACATAAAGATCGATATCGCCTTTTTTAATAGCTTCCGTTAGGATCGGGGTCTCGCCCAGTCCCTCTTCCACCTTGACCTTATAATCGCTTTTTTCTTTCACATATTCAGCAATAATATAGGGAAGGATGTATTGCTCCGTCCACTTTTTCCCCGCAATGACAATGGTATCTTTAGACGTTACTCCCTTTACCCCAAGGAAACTGATCAGAATCACAATCGGAATGATAATGAAAAGTGATTTTTTCCATTGGATTTTTTTCTTTTTTAAAGGATCTGTTGCGATTTCAATCCTTTTAAGAATAAAATCAATGGCAATAGCCAAAATAGCTGCTGGTATGGCACCAGCCAAAACTAATTCATTACGTGCTGTGGACAATCCCCGATAGATAATATCACCAAGTCCGCCTCCGCCAATAAAAGCGGCCAGCGTAGCGACACCTATGGTCAGAACCGTTGCTGTTCGTAACCCGGCCATAATAATCGGAAGCGCTAATGGGAGTTCAATCATTCGTAAGATTTGGTTCTTTGTCATTCCCATTCCAAGCCCTGCTTCCACAGCGGATTTATCCACAGACTGAATTCCCGTATACGTGTTTCGTAATATCGGAAGCAGCGCATAAATGGTAAGTGCAATGATCGCCGTAACATTACCGATACCAAAAAACGGGAGCAAGAATCCAAACAAAGCTAAACTTGGAACAGTTTGAAACACGGAAGCAATTCCCATGATTGGCTCTGCTATTCTTTTTCTCCTGGCAATATAGATGCCTGTAGGGATGGAAATGAGAGCCGCAATTAAAATGGAAACTAGCGATAAAAATAGGTGCTGCTGCAGTGCTTCAAAAATATCGGTCCACCGCGTTTGAAAGGTATCAATCATTAACGTAAATACGTTTTCATCGCTCATTCCCAACATCTCCTTCTCCAGGTGTTACAGTTTTCATTCCTGCTAACCCTCTCATCATGCTGGAGCGAGTAATGAGTCCAACTAGTTTTCCTTTTTCAAGAACAGGTATAGAGGTTACACCATTAGCAAAGATTTCAGCCACTTCTTGATAGGGACGATCTACTTCCACGGAAAGGTAATCCTTGTTGATAATATCACCTAACGTTTTGTTTTCATCGGTATAATACCGTTCTACATCATCAATCGTTGCAATACCATGCAGAACATGGTCAATGGTGGTAACAAGCAAGCTATCCACTTTATGCGTCATCATCGTATTTAAAGCCTGGGCAAGTCCTCGGTTCGGTTTGGCCGTGATTACTTTTTTAATCATTAAATCCTTGGCATCAGGATGAGCGTATGTTCCAGCTTGCAGCCGATCTTCCCCAATAAATCCTCTGACAAAGTCATTTTTCGGATGACGAAGAATTTTTTCGGGTGTATCAAATTGAACGATTTCCCCATCCTTCATAATCGCAATTCGATCTGCGATTTTAATCGCTTCATCCATATCGTGCGTCACAAATACGATGGTTTTCTTAATGCTTTCCTGTAGACGAACCAATTCATCTTGCAGTTGTTCCCTGCTGATTGGGTCGAGTGCACTAAATGGTTCATCCATCAGGATAATCGGGGGTTCGGCCGCCAATGCTCGAATAACACCGATCCGTTGTTGCTGCCCGCCGCTTAATTCTGAAGGAAATCGAGATTTAAAGGCATCAGGGTCAAGCCCTACGAGGTCGAGTAGTTCATCAACCCGATTACTGTATCGTTCTTTTTCCCACCCTTTTAAACGGGGCACCAGGGTAATGTTATCTTCTATCGTCATGTGCGGAAGAAGACCAATTTGCTGGATGACATATCCAATATTTCTTCGAAGTTGTACTGGATTTTTTTCTGAAATATCTTCACCATTGATCAAAATCTTCCCCTTTGTAGGCTCAATCAATCGGTTAATCATTTTCATGGTTGTTGTTTTTCCGCAGCCGCTGGGACCTATCAGTGTCACTAATTCTCCCTTATCAATATGGAAGTTGATGTCTTTTAAGGCCTCATATCCATCCGGGAATTTTTTAGATACATGCTGAAAGGTAATCAAAAAACAATCGCCTCCTATCCCTTCGATTTATGGTATTTTTCTGTTCGAGTAAAGCCCCGTTCTTTATTAGGTATGAAATTTTATATTAAGATAGAATGCGTCTTTTGAAACATCTTTTCTTGATAGAGGTATAGAATCATTTAAGGTATATACAACTAAGGTACTAAGCTCTTTATCAATAAAAAATGCCAGGCAGCCTCACTTATTTCTCGGAGGGTACCTGGCACTATTTTTTAATTTATCGCATCTACATACCTTAACCATCTTATCGTTTGACAAAGGCTAAATTTATCATTATCATCAATTCAAACTTAACAATGGGGAGATATGTTTGAAAATTTATGTCGATGCGGATGCATGTCCGGTAAAAGATATCATTATTTCTGAAGGTACGAATGCTGAAATTCCTGTTATTCTTGTTACTAGCTTCTCTCATTTTTCTACTGCGCAACAACCATCGGGTGTAGAAACTATTTATGTCGACTCTGGAGCAGATGCTGCGGATTATCGGATCATGAAGTTAGCACAAAAAGGAGATATAATCGTTACGCAAGATTATGGCCTTGCTTCGCTGGGTTTAGCAAAAGGTTGTGTGGTACTTCACCATAATGGGTTTAGCTATACAAATGAAAACATTGACCAATTATTACAAACACGTTATTTGAGTGCAATGGCTCGAAAAAGCGGAAAGCGTACAAAGGGTCCAAAACCATTAACATCAGAAGATAGGGAAAAATTTAAGAACCTTTTTAAAAGAGTAATTTCACAATAAATTAGGCAATCATCAGTATGTTTTACCAAGCAACCTGTCTTCCATCGAAAAAGAATCCCCCGTTAGGTCCTTCCGATCCAATCGTCGCTAACCATACAATCGACTCCGCAGCTTGCTTTGGTGTTCTCGGAGCCGATGGTCCCCCCATATCTGTGCTTACCCATCCTGGATCGACTGCGTTTACTTTAATATCCCCCGTGACTTCTGCCGCTATCATGCGCGTCAATCCATTTAGGGCATGTTTGGATATGAAGAATAGGCTTTTTCTACGCAGATGACCACTTTTCCCTTGGCATGTCCTTCCCCAAGATAACGAATCGCTTCTTCAACCTGACTTAACGGGTATCGCTTATCTATTACTGGGATAAGTTTACCGGCAACGAAAAGTTCACTCAAAAAATTTTGGTCATTTTTATTTGGTTTGTGAATAAGGATTGCCATCTTCTTTCTTTCCTTTTTTAAAATCCGAGGTCCCAGCACCAATAGCTGCAGAATTAGAGACGCGGAACCTCCAATCATCACATATGTTCCTTCTGGATTTAGTGCACGCTTGTAGTCGAAAATAGACCGGGTTCCTACTACATCGAGAATCAAATCATAATGCTGTCCGTTTTTTGTAAAATCTTCCTCCGTGTAGTCTATCACATGGTCAGCACCAATGGACTTCAATGTATCTAATTTTTTCTTACTGTCCACACAAGTTACTTCCGCCCCTTTTAATTTGGCCATTTGCAAGGAAAAGGTCCCGACTCCTCCACCAGCACCATTAATTAACACCTTTTTCGCTTCATGGATCTGTCCTTTATCACGAAGACCCTGTAGAGCTAGAACTCCCGCTTGTGGTATCGCAGCTGCCTCCTCAAATGTCATACTGGACGGCTTCAACGTCAATGCCTCTGCATTAACACTTACATATTCCGCAAAACCGCCCCAACCACACCATGATATGTCTCCGAATACCTCATCCCCTACAGATAAATGCTTTACTTCACTGCCAACTGCTTCAACCCTTCCAGCTATATCAGCACCCAGGATTTTGTATTTTGGTTTAAAAATACCCCCGAGACGATTCAGGAACGGTTTGCCTCTAAGAAGGTCCCAGTCCCAAGAATTTACAGAAGCAGCATGAACCTTTACCAATACCTCATTTTGTTTTACCACAGGCATCTCTAGTTCTTTCAGATGAAGTACGTCCATCGTTCCGTATTTATTGTATACCATCGCTTTCATAATGGAATCTCCTTCATATTTGAGTTAAGGATTCATTCTGTTCCTACCTTTACATTGCTCCTATACTTAGACGAGATTATAAGAGATTTATGTTTTTAGCCTATCTGAATGAATATCGCATTTTAATATATGTGGAATAGTATATATTTCTTCCTTTTTTTGCAAAAACCTCTTCATGTAACCTGCCCCGTTGATATAAATTCAATAAATGGATTAATTTTGTTGCAATACTTTTGAGATTCTTATTTTGCTAGTTGTTTCCCAATCGTCAATCACATTATAATCTCAACAAAAAAACTCACATTGTTAATTTAACAACAAGTGTGAGTGTTTTATCCTATTCTAATAAAGTTTTAATTTTTCAAAAAGAAATAACGAGAATTATAAATGGAAGAAAGGATATTCCCGGCTCCATTTGAAACCACTGTTTCTCTTTTCTTCCACTCCCATATTTCGTTCGAAAAAGTTAACGATTGCCTTGTAAGCAATCTCCTTATTTTTCAGTTTTGAAATCGTATGGCCTTCATCTTCGAAACGAATAAAGTCGACCTGGTGTTGTTTTTCCTTCAATTTATTCACGATTTGCTCGGATTCTTGAATGTGGACACGTGGATCCCTTTCACCATGGATGACTAAAAGAGGAGAGGAAATTCGATTGGCATGATGTAATGGGTCGATTTGATCAAAGAAGTCTCCGTCTCTTTCAATCGTTCCATATTCCGCCTCCCTAAGCATCTTACGCCAAGGACTTGTGGTTTGTAGGAACGTTCTTAGGCTAGACATTCCAACGATATCAATGGCGGCAGACCATAGGTGTGGATAGTGGCTGATGGCTGCAAGGACCATAAATCCTCCATAGCTACCGCCCATTATCCCTATTCTATTAGGATCGATGTTCCCATGCACCTTAAGCCATTCCACTAAAAAAACAATATCTTTTACCGCATCCATTCTTTTTCGGACGTCGTCCAATTTCGTGTACGTTTTTCCATAACCTGTACTCCCACGGATATTTGGTGTGCATACAGCATAACCTTTACGGATTAGATATTGTACAACTGGGGTGTATACAGCGCGAGACTGCAACTCAGGGCAGCCGTGAATGATAATGACTACAGGTAATTTTTCTAATGAATTTTTGGGTTTATAATAAAAGGCGGGAATTTGAAGATGATCAAATGAGCGATAACTTATAAGTTCTGGTTCAACTAATGTATGTTCCAATATAAGTGAACGGGAAACATAGGTAAGTCTCGCTAACTGTATCGTCTCTAAATCAAGCTCCCATATATCCGATGGGTGAGCCGGTCCATTAAAAACATAGGCCAATTTCTTACTATCAGGGGAAAATTTTAAATCTTTTATGATTCCAGTAGGTGTCTCCCACGTATATAGATGACTGCTATTTAAGTCTAAAAGTAGACCCTTTGATATTCCACCCTCATTAATAGTAAAGGCTAACAAATTTTTATCTTTATTCATTTCGAGTTCTTCAAAATCCCAATTTCCCTGCTCCAGCCATATGAAATTTTTGGTTTTTATATGGATCAGTGCAAGGTCAAAAAACTCTCTGTCTTTGTTCGATAATACGTAGATATGATCTCCATCCTTACTAAAATGGACATCTCTGAAACTCGCTTCCCCTTTATGCTCTGTTATCCAGTCTACCAATCCTGTTGCCAGATCAAGAATACCCAAATCATTGTCCAGCGGAGAATTGGTCTTTTGAACCAATATTGATTGACCGTCTGAAGACCATTCCACTGCTGTAAATAGACCATCACCGGTTAACACAGGATGAAACTTGAATGTTTCCAGACTTTGAATATAAAGATCAAAATATGCTGGGTGCCTTCGATTACTTGACCAGGCAATCCATTTTCCATCTGGGGAGCTGCCTCCATAACGATGAACATGATTTGGTGACTTTGTCAGTTCGACCAGTGTTCCATCCTCCTTAAGTAAGGACAATTGCTGATTTTCATTTCCGCCTACATCCATCCCGATAATCCGATCAGAAGTGCCATTTACTTTGCCGATAAAGGTGATTCTGTCTTCTGTAAAAGAAATTTGAGCTGGCCATTCTTCCCCTCGACTAAGTTCCCAAACCTGTGGAACCCCCGTATAATCGGCGATAAAACTTAGCTTTTGACCATTAGGGGCATAGACAGGATTCTTGGCAGAACGAACATGTAAATAAGGTTCAATACTCACTTCGAACAAATGCATCCCCCTCCCCGTTCCATTAAGGGATTTTCTCATCCAATTCATTATATTTGGAGAAGTTTTTGTGGTGCCTGGCACTTGTTTTTAAAGAATTAGACGATTAAATGGAATTCTTATTTTGACAGTTGATGTTGTATTGGAATGAACCGATAGTTTCGTAGTAAAATAGCTGCCAAACCAAGGATCAATGATAGAATACCGACCAAAACAACGTATTGTATCCCCATTTCTGCAATAAATAACCCGCCCACTGCTGCACCAAAGGTTGTTCCTAGGTTAGCAGCTGTGAGAAATAATCCATTGGCGAAATCCGGGGCTTCGGGTGCGGCAGACGTAATCCAATATTGATTGATGTTGCCGCCGATTCCCCCCAATATCCCCCAGATTAACGTCACGAACATCATTGGGATACTAAACTGCCCGAACATGAATAATAGAATGTAAACAACTCCCAATGCAAAAGGGAAAATAACGACGGTTTTGATCGCATTCTTCGTGAGTAACTTCCCTGCGACCATACTGCCAATAATATTGGCAGCGCCGTATACAAATAAAAGTATACTAATAAGGTTGGACGACAAATTCGTCACATTTTTTAGATAATCTGCAAGATAACTATAAACGCCGAAGACAGCTGCATTGAGTAAAATGACTGCCACAATCGAAATCCATGTGATAGAATTCTTTAACACGGATAGCTGTGTTCCATATGAAAGTTTTTCTACAACAGGCATCGATGGGACAAACAATAAAGTCGCCACGAAAACTATCGCATTGACGACAGCAAAGAATGCCATCGCCATTTGCAATGAAACGGCGCTCGCCATAAAGCTGGCGATTGGTACGCCGACCACCATACCGGCAGAAACTCCGATGAATATTTTGGAAACCGCTTTTGGCGCTTCTTCTTTACTTACCGATGCAGCAGCTACTGTAAACGCCAACGAACAATAAACAGGATGAAATAAGGCTGGAACGGCCCGGGCAATCAAGGCAATGGTAAAGTTCGGTGCAAAAATTGCTATAACGTTCCCCACTACAAAAACACCCAAGACGAGCAACATGACCTTCTTTCGATTAATCCCTGAAAACAGTAACGGCATCGTTGGACCTGCCGCGGCAACAACTAATGCAAAACTACTTACCAGCCACCCTGCTTTTGATATGCTGATATTAAAGTGATCGGCAATATCAGGCAGGATCCCAATCACGCCCATTTCGGTATTTAGAATGCCGAAGACACCTACGGCTAATATGAAAATTAACAATTGATTTCGTTTCATTTTTAACAGCTCCTCTCTTTCAAAAAGTAACCCCCCAAATAATTGGGGAGCATTTTTTCTATTGATGCGTCGGGAGCAGAAGGATTTCACTTACATTCACTGAAGCAGGTGTGCCGATGGCATAGGCTACGGCATCCGCAACATCACTTGATTTTAGTCCGATTTCACTTTGAAGATTTTCTATATATTCCCGTCTTTTAGGGTTAGAAATGGTTAGATGCAGTTCCGTGTCTACCGTTCCTGGAGAGATTAATGTGCTGCGAATATTGTTTTTATGCTCCTCTTGGCGCAATGTTTCCATTATGGCGCGAACGGCAAACTTTGTTCCACTATAAACCGCACCTTCCTGGAAAACATTATGTCCGGCTGCTGAGGAAGTTGTCACAATATGACCGGATTGTTGCTTTTGCATAATCGGTAACACCGCAGCGATTCCATTTAAAACACCCATGATATTGATATCGATCATTTGGCGCCATTCATCCATCTTCAAGTCTGAGAGCGGCGCTTGCGGCATGATTCCAGCATTATTGAAGAGGACATCGACGCGTCCGTGTTTTTCTACAGCCAAATCGACAATTGCTTGAACCTCATCTTTATTTGTTACATCAGCAGTCGCATAAGTAATATCCGCGTTTGGTAATGATTCAACAAGTGCTTTCAAACGGTCTTCTCGACGAGCACAAATAACTAATTTTGCTCCTCCTTCTGCCAGTTTCTTAGTGGTCGCTTCCCCAATGCCGCTTGATGCACCCGTAATGACAACTACTTTATCTAGAATAGTAGACAATCTATATCCCATCCTTTCTTTCTATAATTCTTATTTTAGCTACGCTTTTCACATATAACCAATACTTATATCTCATATCGAGAAATGCTTATTGGGCATTTCTTGGTTATGGAGATGCCCCCGTTACTTCAATAAAGGGTACCGCCAACATTTTAACGAAAATATACTCTAATCCCTGAATTGCGTCCTACTGGAGTTTCTCCTTACTCTAAGCTTAACCGACACGATTACCCGACAAACTGAATTAGACTGACTCGTAAAAAAAGCAGTGACAGACTAGGACTCGAAAGACCTAGACTGCCGCTGCTTTTATTGTGCTAACGTAATCCGTTAGCGTAATCTACTTTAGGAGACAAAGTCATCTAACCGTCTGGTAAACGAGGCCTATGGCTCCAGAATCAAATGTCTTGTTTTCGATAAGTTTAAGATTGATCCTCTCCTTGAGACCTTGAAATAACGGCAACCCGCTGCCGATCAGGACAGGAGAAACCGTAATTTTATACTCATCTATTAAATCAAACTGCATAAGGTAGTGTGCGAACCTAGGACTGCCGAGGATGACCATATCCTTGCCTGGCTGCTGTTTGAGGTTCTTGATCTCTTCCTCGACATCTTCTTTCACCAGTCTGGAATTGGTCCATTCGACTTTCTCCAGCGTCGTGGAAAAAACGATTTTTGCTGTCTTTTCGATCCACTCGGCATGATTCCGTTCATGCTGTGAAGCTGATGGGTTCGAAGGCACAGATGGCCAGTAACTGTACATCATCTGATAAGTCCCGCGTCCCCAAATGACAGTGTCGACAGTACTCAGAATTTCTTTCGCGTGTTTCTCCAAATCAGCATCGTAAGAAACCCAGCCAATGTCCATTTCACCGTTCGGCCCTTCTACAAAACCGTCAAGCGATGCGTGCAGAAATAAAACGAGTTTTCTCATTTTCAGTTCTCCTTTGTTCATGAGGGATATAAAATGTACTATATTCTTTATTCGTTCCCTATTAATAACATTTTTAATTTTACATTAGATAGTTTGTTAAACCTGTTAAAGTAAAGCCCCCGTTGAATAAGCTAACTATTACAATTTCATTTTTAATCCTTCGTGAGTTGATTTAAAACCTAAACGTTCATAAAAACGTAATGCATCGACTCTTTGTTTATCTGTTGTAAGTTGAATTAAGTGACAACCACGTTCGTTTGCACGTTGAATGGCCCATTTTATGAGTTCGGTTCCTACTCCCTTACCACGTACAGATAAGGTGGTTCTGACCCCTTCAATAGTAGCTCTCCAACCACCTTGGTGGGTAATATATGGAGTAAATGTAATTTGTTGTACTCCAAGCACTTCATTACCTTGATAAGCTACTATCAACTCATTATTAGGGTCAGATGTGATAGCTTGATATGCTTTTGTGTAACTTTCTGGAAGGGGTTTCTCATAACGCTCACGATTCCTTCCCAATTCGTCATCAGCAAGCATTTCAACAATTCTATCCAAATCTTGTTCAGTAGCTAATCTAAACTGGATTTCTTTTTCCAATAAATTCCCCTCCTTGATGAACCAACCGTTTATAACTTTATACTACCTCATTAACTACCATAAGTTGATAATTATCCTTTTATGATATGCTATAAGTATTTCTTATGAACTTTTGTTCTTATATTTATCCTCCTTTTGCTATCCTGCACTTTAGTTCAATAAAAAATGGCCACCGTAATGGCAGCCTGTTCTTAAAGGAACGATACCCTTTTGAAGAACATGACATAAGTTCCTTTTCCAGAATTCTTTTACGATCATTCGCTTATTTGATTAAAATAAATTCATTACAGTTTATTAGTGTGCTCAAGTGCCTCAAATACTTGACGCAATTCAATTTGACCTTCCCCATGTCCTTGCGGATCCGGCATCCGCATGGCCCACTCGATGGCTTCTTCCCTCGACTTAACATCAATCAGAATGAACCCGGCAATCAATTCTTTCGATTCCGAAAATGGTCCATCCGTAATCACCGGCTTTTCCCCTGGTTTCGAATACGAAAAGCGAATCCCATTTGAACTTGGATGAAGTCCTTTAGCCATAACCCGGACCCCTGCCCTAACTAATTCCTCATTGTACTTCGTCATAGCTTCAATGAGTTCAGAGCTCGGGAGCTTTCCTGCTTCCGAATTCTTAGAGGCTTTGACAATCATGATAAACAACATAAAAGTTTCCTCCTTCTTTTTTAGAGGCAAATCCCCTATTTCACCTTTTAATAAATACAGCGAACAGGTATCTTCAAAATCTTCCTTTTAAGTATTCTATAAAATCAGAGGATACTCCTTCCAAACCTTTCTTCCACCTGTTTAATTGAAGAAGAAAGAAGCTGCCGTAGCAGCCATCGTTCTGAAACTCTTGCCCCGTTATAGCAGTGGATTTTTTGTGCAACTACAGAGCTAATAGGTTATTTTTATTTCCAAAATCAACCTAAATAGGAAAATCGGAGGATAACAAATTCGGTAATTAATCACTATGTACATGCCCCCATTATAGTTGTAATATTCTCCTTGTAGTGAATTTTTTGAATCTTATTACAATTATATTAAATGGAGGTTATAAAATGAAAAAGAAAGTTATCGCGTTATCATTATCTGGTTTAATGGCAGTTGGAGGATTTGTAAGCGCTCCCATTTCTGTTGGGGCAGTCGGTGAAGGGCCGAATTATGGCGGAAATGAGTCGATTCAGACTTCTATCCTACATACATACAATGAACTAGTTGAATTTCTTAAAACCCAAGATGCAAAACAAAATGCTATGGACCTAGAAGTCATTGGTCAAACTGTAAAAGGCCGTGATATTTACCTTGCGAAATATATTTCTAACCCTAACAATCCTACCATTCTCTTTTTAACCCAACAACATGGTAATGAACAACTGACTACGGAAGGCGCACTAGAATTTATAAAACACTTAGGAACGAACAAAATGAAAGATGTTCTTGATCATGTAAACATCCTTATCGTACCAATGTTAAATGCTGACGGAGCAATGGGTGATGTCAACTTTTCCCTTGATGACTATGTCGCAGACGGCGGAAGGCATTTGACTCGCTATAATGCTGTTGGCGCAGATTTAAACCGTGACCATGTTGCCAAAATACATCCAGAAACTCAAGCATTGCACAATAATGTGTTAAAAAAGTACAAAATAAATTATATGATTGATCTCCATCATCAAGGAACTCAAAGTGAAATAGACGGGAAATATGTATCAGGGTCCATCCTTTATCCGACAAACCGGAATGTAAAGCCGGAAGTCCTAGAACGTTCAAAAAAATTAGGAGCTGTCGTGTTCAATGCTATTAACTCTAAAGGTTGGGGGAATATTGGAAAATACAATGGCGGTTCAGAGGAAACAATTGGCCGTAATGGTGCCGCAGTTCAATATGATATTTCAACACTTCTTTTTGAAATGCGCGGCATGTCTGATCACAACTATGAGTCTTACGCGCTTGGGCAAAAAAGCAATGGTTATTTGATTAAGCAAACGATAACCACCCTTGATGCAGCAACTAGAGCCATCGCTGATGGTTCAATTGAAAATGTGGATACAAGTTTTTGGAATACCCTTCCAACCCAAACGACTCGACCTTCTGGAGAAGAAACAGAATAAACTCCCTATAACAGCGATGATAGTAATGTTCATTAAGAAAAAGTAATATTTTTCTTTGTTTCTAACTGGTCCACGGTGCCTGACACCCAGCGTTTTTAAAGTTTTAACGCAAAGGGTCAGGCATCAATGTTCAGTTCATTTCTCCATTCACATCTAAGGGAATAAATTATCAAATGACAGCATCGCAATTGGCATGTGACTATTCCGCATAAAGCTATGGCTCCTGAAAATCCGCTTCTTAGGACAATAATTCCACAATAAAATTTGTATTCCTTCTTCCACTTCCTGCTATGCTATTTAGCAATAGCCACCATAATGCTGAACCTAAAAATACTCCTAACACTAAAATCCTATTCCACTATTTTTTTATTAATAAGTGCCTGGGCCTTCTACCTGTTTTTTACCTTTGTTATTTATTTAACCATGCCTTTTGTATGCCAAATACTTATATCTTGTATCGAGATATGCTTGATGGGTATTTCTAAAGTGTATATACTTAACATGATAAAGGAGGCCATGTTAGATGGAATTGAGAGTGTTGCGGTATTTTCTTACGGTTGCAAGAGAAGGTAGCATTACGAAGGCTGCTGATTTTTTGCATGTGACGCAGCCAACCTTGTCCAGACAATTAAAAGACTTGGAACAAGAGTTGGGAAAAAAACTTTTCATTCGCAGCAGTCACAGTATCATTCTTACAGATGAAGGATTGCTCCTGCGAAAGCGAGCAGAAGAAATCGTGGATATGGTCGATAAATTAGAGACTGAATTCCATTCCATGGAAGAAACCATTAGTGGTGATATTTACATAGGAGGTGGAGAGACCGACGCCATGAGACAGATTGCACGGGTGGCAAAAGACATACAGGTACGTTATCCAAATATCCGGTATCACCTCTACAGCGGAAACGAAGATGATGTGACGGATCGGCTAGACAGGGGATTGCTCGACTTTGGGATTTTAATTCAACCAGCGGATATATCAAAATACAATTATATTAATATCCCAGCCAAAGATGTTTGGGGTGTTGTGATGAGGAAAGACAGTCCTCTAGCTGCCAAAGAAACCATTCAAGCAGCAGATTTAGTAAATGTTCCCTTGATTTGTTCACGACAAGCTTTGAAACAAACCTACTCCAGAAATGAATTTGCGGATTGGTTTGGTGAAGATTTTGATAAATTAAACATCGTGACTACATACAATCTTGCCTATAATGCCTCCATCATGGTGGATGAGGGCATGGGGTATGCGATAGCTCTTGATAAAATAGTTAATACGTCTAGCGATAGTAACCTTTGTTTTAGACTGCTGGAGCCCCTACTCCAATCCGGCTTAAATATTGTTTGGAAAAAGCATCAGGTTTTTTCCGCTGCTGCCGAGATGTTTTTAAAAGAAATTCAGGCGAAATTTAGTTTTTAAGAGGTTTATCAAAATAAAATGTGCCAGGCACCTTCCAATTTTCTGGAGGGTGCCTGGCACTTAATAATTAATAATTATTGGCTACCCAAATTATTCTATCCATACAGTCTCGGTCACCAATAGCCCTGATTGGCTACCTAGATGGTTTGATCTTTCCAGTCTCGGTCGCCAATAGCCTTGATTGGCTACCCAGTTGGTTCTATCCTTCCAATCTCGGTCGCCAATAGCCTCGATTGGGATTAAGTCTATATAATTGTGTAAAAAGAAAGGTCATCAATCATGATCCATGTTAAAATGTTTTTTTCGACCAAGAAAATCA
>NZ_LMTJ01000001.1:0-28379 GCF_001510715.1 Bacillus sp. FJAT-29814 | reverse complement strand
CTCATGCATGAAGAAGAAAAATGGGAAAACAAGGTTTTTATTAGAGGTATGAAAAAAGTATAGTCTGTGCTGCCTAAATATGACCGTACCCCCAGTCAAAAACTCAAACAAGCGAGTGGATAAATATAGATGAACTGGGAAATTTTTCAGTCAGAGAAGGGGCTCCCCTACCCCTTCTCTGACTGAATATTCAAACACCAATAAGCTTATATATCTTACTAACACCATTTATTAATAAATTTATTAATTGGTTGAAAAACATTATTGACACTTTTACACAAAAGAATGGACTTGACTTCGATTGGCTACCCAGTTGGTTCTATCTTCCCAGTCTCGGTCGCCAATAACCCAGATTGGCTACCCAGTTGATTTTATCATCATCATAATCCAAGGTCACGTTAACAAAGTTAATAAATGCCTCTCGATATGAATGAATTTCATAGGAATTATTATAGATTCCCCGCATTATTCATTATTCGATTCTCGTTGATTGCCCTTAATTTTTTAATATCGAGACGAATGAGGAATGAAACGGCAAGAGCTAAAACAAAGATTCCAGAAAAAATGATTAAAGTTCCTTGATAGCTTCCTGTTGTTTCCCTCACCCAGGATACAAAGATGGGTCCCGCCAGCCCGGCTGCTGCCCATGCAGTCAATATATAACCATGAATGGCTCCAAGCTGCTTCGTACCAAATAAATCGCCGATATAGGCAGGTATTGCGGCAAAGCCTCCTCCATAACAAGTCATAATCATATAAACGATAATTGAAAATAGAATGCTGACTGTAATATTTGGAAGCATAAAAAAGGCTACAATTTGAAACGCGAAAAAGAGTGTGTACACATTCGGTCTTCCGATATAATCAGAGATGGCCGCCCAAACAATTCTTCCCCCACCGTTAAATAATCCCATGATTCCCACCATTGTTGCTGCTCCGGCAGCGGTCATTCCTGCCAACTCTTGCGCCATAGGCGAAGCAACAGAAAGTATCGCAATTCCACAAGTAATATTGATAAACAGCATTACCCATAAGGCCCAAAACTGTCGGGTTCTAACTGCCTCATTGGCGGTTAACTGACGCAGGTCCGCTTTAAATTTGGCTGTACCGGATTTTTGTGCTCCAGCTTCCAGCCCCTTAGGTGCCCATCCCACTTTTGGCGGAGCAAGATACTGAGCAGAACAAAAAATAATCACAAAATAGACGGCTCCAAGAATATAGAAAGTATTTGATATCCCATATGTTTCGATTAAAGCATTCATGATCGGACTGCTAACTAATGAAGCAAAGCCAAATCCCATAATGGCCAGTCCCGTTGCAAGGCCTCTTCTGTCTGGGAACCACTTCACCAATGTGGAAACAGGTGTGATATAGCCAACTCCTAAGCCAATTCCAGCAATCATTCCATAAAATAAATAGAGTAATAGGATGGATTCCAGCTGTATAGCGAAGCCTGCCCCTGCCATCCCAGCGCCAAAAAACAAAGCGCTTAGTGTGCCGGCTGCTCGCGGTCCAAACTTTTCCACAAAGTGACCTAAAAAGGCAGCAGAAAGACCTAAAAATAAAATAGCCAAGCTAAAGGTTAAGGAAATTTGCTTTAATCCCCACCCCATCTGTTGTTCCAACGGTTTTGTGAATACACTCCAAGCGTAAACCGAACCTATCGAAATATGAATACCAACTGCCGCTAGGGCAATTAGCCAACGATTTTTTGTTTGCATCCTTTTGTCCCCTTTTCCTGATTGTCATGTCTTGTTGATTGGTTTTTCATGCGTAATCATCCCGTTTTCATTACGGACTGACGCGTGTGTCTCGAGACCTATACGCTGAACCTCGATGGTCGTCACTTTTCTTAGTTCAACTAAACCAAGTAACATTATTTTTTCACCTGGCATCCAAACACCTTTCACAACCCCTTATTGTTTGTCTTTTCGTTATAATATCGTATATCACCCTATGAATCAAGTGAATATTTCTCGTAAAACACGAACATTATAAAATTATTTTTTATTTATGTTCGTATTTATTATGGACCGAATATCTAGAATATAATTTCTATGCACAAATAAAAAGTGCCTGGCACATCTTCCTATTTTTTTGGAGGGTGCCAGGCACTTGATCATTCACTTTGTCACTGTCCATCTTTTTCGTAAACATATTTCTTTTAATTTCCAATGTAATCCTCTTTGTATCAAACAATATGACCAACAAATTATTGACTAATTTGTTGGTCATTTTTCATTACTTTTTCATTGTTTGCGACCTGTTAATTTTCCCCCAGTTTTCTCCTTTTCATGATGCGAGCAATGCTGATACAAATTCCAGCAAGGATCAATATCATGCCTACTGCCACCCAGTTATAGGTACTCGAGGCCGTGTTAGGCAGAGCATTTTCACCAACCTGAGGGCTCTTGGTGAAGCTAGGGGCATGCACCTTTCCGCCTTGGACATTAGCGTTGCTTGGCTGCTGTCCGTTTTGGTTAGGGTTTTGGCCAGCATTGTCGGGACTTTGCCCGCCGGTATCAGGATTTTGCCCGCCATTGTCAGGATCCTTACCACCCGGGTCAGGATTTTGCCCACTACCATCCGGGTCTTGACCAGACGCAAAATCGGCAGTGGCAAATCGGAAAATATCAGATCGTCTTGTTGCACCATTTTCATCTGTAATATTCATATACCAGTAATAAGTTTGGTTCGGCTGCAGGTCCTTCCACTCTACCGACGCAGTCTCACCTGATAATACACCCTTATTACTTCCAATTAACTTCTCCGAATAAACATTGACGCTAAAGTAGTCCGTGGCGACCCGTTTATTGATATCAATCAATTGATAATCGGCGGTGAAGCTGTCAACACCAGGCTCATCAAAGAAGTTCATATCATCCAAAATCGGCGAATAGGTTTGAATGCTGACGGTTTCATCAGCCGGATTAAATGTCAATAACCGAATATAGCCATCGCCGCCATTCGGACCACCTTGATAATCCGAAAGCATTTCCAATACTTTTCTGGTAGAGCCATCTTGATTAGGGATTTCGGAGACGCGGGTCGCCACTCCATGGTAGTGGCCTCCCATCACCATTTTTACATTCTCGTTTGGCACAATAATTTGATCAAATACATTCTGAGACATTTTAGACAGGGTAGCACTGTATTCCAAGTAGGCATGCATAACTAAAATCGCATTTCGGTCTGAGTGCTTTTGCAGAACTTCGTTGGCCCAGGCAATCGTTTCAGGTGTATCTTCCAATCCGAAGCCTAGGTAGACAATCACAAAATCATGGCCGCCAAATGACATGAGGTCATAATGGTTTCGATTGTTATCCATTGACCCGCCATACCATGGATTATTTTTGTACCGATCTTCCCCAACCCATTTGTGGTAATAGGAATAATCAATTCCATCTATGATGCTGTCATGGTTTCCGGCGAGCACCCCATATGGCACGCCAGCCTCGTCCAATTTTTTCAGATTTCGGTCGGCAACAGCCCACTGGGCATCATCATTGGCCACATTGACGATATCCCCGGAATGAATCGCATACTTAAATGTTCCCTTTTGATATTCGTCTACAATCCAATCCCCTAAGCCATCAAAAATATAATGATAGGTTTCGGCATAGTACTGTGTATCGGTAAACCACAGCATCTTGAATGGATCATTGGCATTTTTGACTTCATCCTGAACCATGGCCTGGATTTTTCCATCCTTGATAAACTTTTCCTTTTCCACTTCCACCGTGAGGACGATATCGGATTCCGCTGCATTTCCTGTGGCAGATTTCATCGCTATCCATTTGCCGGCACTGTAATCCCATGCGTAAAGCGTAACCTTCCGATTAGGAAGTGTTTTTCCTTTCCAGTAAAGTTCCACTTTATCACCAGGCGATAATTCTTCATCTACTGTGACTTCAAAGCGATGATACGGGAATCCCATATTCGAATCATTAACAAGATATTGACCATCTTCAAATGCAATCTTTGCCTGATCTGTCTCAGACAATTCCATTTCGCCAACCGATTCAACTGTTAACGGTGGCTCTCTGTCCGCGATATGGCCAAACCCTTTGATCCCATCGTTGCTGGCAAAATCGTACTTGCTTCCCTGATAAAAATCCACATCCATTTTATCACCATTTGGATCGGTAACCTTCGCCTTTAACGTGGTATTCTCCGAAACCTTTTCGCCAAAGTCGGCAGGTGACAGTTCAGATGGCTGTCCAGGTGTCTCGGAATCGATTGTAAAGGACACTGAATAGGATGATAGATTTCCGGCACCATCATAAACATTCACATGCAATTCATGGTTTCCAGGCTCGAGTTTAGCCGAGGATGTTTCATATGGGAACTCAACCGGTTTCCCATCCAGCTTTGCTTCCACCTTAGCTATGCCTGTCAGATTATCCTCGGCATCCACTGCAAATGTGAATTTCCCTCTAATCCGTTCACCCTCAGTAATCAGCTTGTCTGTCGAATAGGAAATCCCTTTGATGACAGGGTCGGTGTTATCAAAAGTAACGGCAGCAAAATCTGGCTGGGCACCATTTTGGTCAAGCTTAAGCAGATAGGTTCCATCAGCATAAGCGGTTGTATCAATTTCTGCATATTGGGCTGTTAACTTTTCTGCCGGGATATTGAAGATAAAATCACTCTTCATTGGCTTCGTAAAGTTAGTACTCGTTGGTGCACTGCCATCTCCGAATGGATAAAATACATTTTCGCGATATGGCAATACTGTTTGCTGCAGGTTTCCTAAATAGCTACGTACGCTCTCAGGCTTAATCATGGTGCCATCAGGCAAGACGAGATGCACATTGATGACCTCAAAATCGTCAAAATTCAATTTATTAAAATACTGCTCATGGACATCGAGGTCATACGGAACATTTTCACCGCCTGAGTGAATCGACACGATTTGATCGGAAATAAAGTATCCTGGAGCTACATCATAGGTGTACCATGCCCCATCCACATAGCTAGGCAATATTCTAGTAAAATATTCTCTTTCACCCGCAGCATTTTTTGCGCTGGCAGAGGCTTGATAAATATAGTCAATACCCTGAGCCTGGAATCCTAACTTTGCTTTTCCCGGCAAAGCAGGTTTTGTTTCTAGTTTTTGGCCAGCCAATGAAAGGATCAACTGATTTGCAGCTGTTTTTCCATAGGCATATAAGCCAACTTTGCCGCTCAAGCTTTCCCCATCGGCGATGGACATGCCTGATTCAGGGTACTCAATGCCTATTGCTTCGTCGATGACGGTGATTTGATTTCCGCGTGAATTATAAGGGACCTTGGTTATATTACCACTGGCATCTTCGGTCACAATCATGTAGCGATATGCACCAAGCTCTGCAATATTCAGGCTGGCTTCGTAAACGTATTTTCCAGCTTCCTGTCCTTTCAAACTCATGACCGTTTTATTTGTAAAATCGGTTAAAGGATTTTTGGCGGTACCGTAAACTAACTCTGCCTTTGCCAATGGTTCATGGCTTGCAATCGTAATGGTATGGTCCTTCCCTTGCTGGATTTGATAGAATGGCTGATTATGTTCAATCATTGGCGCCACAACATCTAACCCTTCTGGCGCAGGGACTTGTCCTTCGTCAATACTACCAGGGTTGGAAAATGCTCTCGTTCCAGTCCGCTCCATCAATTTTCCTGATTCAGGATAATTATATAGAACGGCACTGTTGCGAATATCGTTGACCATCCGGTCCGGGCTGCCAACGCTTGATGCGTCATACCATGCTTCTACGATGATATCGTTGACAGAGTCAGAACTAGAAATGGCAAAGCCACGTTCCAACGAGTTAGGCAGGTTAAAGTCGGAAGCGTTTTTATTATCGTAAAAAATAATATCCTGTTCATCAACGGTAGAATTATAATGGATATTGAAATCCTCCGCTGTTGTAAACCCAGCTGTAACAGCTTCCTTGGCAAACCAAATGATTGCTGTGCTGTATGGCTCAATGAACGTCTCTTGAGGGATGGTCCATTTTTTAGGCGCCGGTGAATTGTTAGGATACAAATAGAACAGTGTGTAGCCCTTTAAATTCAACACTTCATTGGAGTTATTATAAATCTCCATGAACTCATGTTGGTTCCCGCTGCCTCTACGATAATCGCCAGCCGGATTCGGCGTCATTTCTGTAATTAGAATTTTCGGCGGAACGGCATTGGCTGGGTCGTTTACAACCACCTCAAATGTTTCAGATTGAACAGTTGATTCGCTATCGGCAGCTTCAATATAGTAGTTGATGACTGCACCCGCAATGGAATCAGCGGAAAGCTTATAAGTGTAGCTTCCATTTGCTTGTGCTTCCATGGCTACCTTCGTGAAATCGCCATATGGATTAAACCGGTAATATAATGAAACGTTTAACGAATCACCATCCGCATCGTTAACGGCTGTTTCAACCGTATAATCGGCTCCTTTTTGAATCGGGCCTGCAGGCTGATGAGTGATTACTGGCTTTTGATTCGAGGATGGAACAAGCTGGCCGGGATCCACCACACCTGCTGTCGGGTCGCCTTTACGAAGAAAAGCCTCAACCGTTACCCCTTGTTGCGGTACACGCGTATGAAAACTTTTTCCATCCGCTGTATCCTCACCTGTGAATCTTATTTCACTAATAATATCGCTATCATTGCTCTTGGTTGTAATATAGAAGCTGCGGTCGCTATCGTTTGGAAGTGCATCCTGATTGCGTACTTTAAAAACCGGAACATCACTCGGGACGTTATGGTAGGCTCTGAAATCAACTTCCTTTAAATTGGCAGCATCACCTGTAATAGCTGGATTTGTTCGTTCTACCCATAATACCGCTGGCGTATGGGCCGGAATTTTTATATTGTGATCGGTTTTGTCATCCGCTGCTGTCACGGCCAAATCCTTGGTGCCCGAACGCCAATCGTAGCGAATTTTATAAATGCTGTTGAAATCAAGCTCCTCGTTTGTATGGTTGTAGATTTCAACAAACTCAAATAAATCATTGGATCCAGCCCCATTAATATGGCTGTTACTTTTATCATTAGGATAAACCTCTGTGAAAAATATCGGATACTCACGTTTAGGTTGTTCTGGTTCAGCTGGCACGCCGGTGGAATCAATGGCAGTTGTAAAAACGTCTGTTTTTACCGTTTCCTTTCCGTCGTTTGCCGTTATGTAATAATGGACCGCATTTCCGCTTATTTCTGAAGAAGGAATCGTGTAGGCATAACCAGAATCTGTTTTGGACATAGCCACTTCTTTGTAAGACTCTGCCTCATTTGCACGATAGAACAACTTAACCGTTAAAGGATCGCCATCCCCATCGGCAATTGCTGCTGTTACGGTAAAATCAGTCGCTGCTGGAATGGATTGAACTGGATTGTGGCTGATGGCTGGCTGATTATTCGCTGTTGGCACCAACTGTTCAGTTTGAACACTCCCTGGTGTTGGCTGGCCTTTTTTAATAAAGCTTTCCATGGTTGTCCCGCTTTTCGGAACTTTTATATGGTAACTTAGTCCATCTCCAACATCTTCACCTGTGTAATGAGCGTCACTCAAAATGACATTATTGTCATCTTTACTAGTAATGTAAAATCCACGATCGACATTATTTAGGCCGTCTTGTCCACGGAGTTTAAAGACTGGAACTTCGGCAGGAATTTGGTGGTATGCCCGAAAATCTGCTTCAGTCAGTGCGGCGGCAGCTCCAGTAATTTTGGAACTTGTCCGCTCCACCCATAACACGGCTGGTGATTGTGCCGGAATAACAGCACTCAGATTCGTGGGATCGTCCGCCGCTGTTACAGTAAGGTCTTTCACATTGGAAACATAATCATAACGGACTTTATAAACACTATTAAAATCTAATTCACTATTTGTAGTATTATAGATTTCGATGAATTCAAATAGATCATTATCCCCGGCCCCTTCAATTTGACTATTGGCTTTATCATTGGGATAAATTTCGGTAATCATAACCGGCTGCTGATTACTGCTGTTTTGCTGATTTTCAGCAGCGAATGCACCAGTCGCATTCACGAATGGGTTAATAAGGATTAATAGACTTAATACAATAGAAAGTACCCGTTTCATCTCCATTACTCTCACTTTCTTTACATTTTTTATAACTATTACCCTGTTCCTACTTTCTTCCCGCTCCTACTTTCACCCTTTCTCGGAATCTTCCGCCAATTTTATAGTTCTTTTCTATTGTAAATTTCTATTATTAATAGATTGGTAATTAACTGTATACTTTTGTTTAGTTCTTGTAATTTATGTAAACTCGATTTAATAATCTTTACTAAGTGAAATAAATGAAAAAACTGGATTGCAGCTGATTAGCAATAAATACAAAAAGGCGAACAGTGCTGTGACTGTTCGCCTTCAGAAGGTAAATTGGTGCTGCTTTTTTGATGTTTTTATAATAGACTCTGTATTTTTTCTTCTGTAACGGATTCATAGAGAGCATATTCTGCATTTGTCATGACTGCCCAATACCTGTCACCGTACGACCAATGCCACCATTCCGTATAGTAATTGACAAAACCTACAGATTGAAGAGCGTTTGCAAGTAATTTACGATTTTGAATGGCTTGTTCGCTAATGTTTGTTGCAGCAAAAAAAGTAGCATTGTCCGTATCTTCTGGTATCGCATCGAATGGTGTACCCAGATCCAATTCTATACTATCTGAATCTATTAAGGTTAGGTCAATGGCCCCTCCTGTTGGATGAGGAGCTACGTGGGGAGGAGCAACATATTTAGATGCTTCTGAGATTAAATAATTCATATCTTGATTCGCTGAATTTTCTTTTAATCGTTGTATCGAACGTTCAAAGGCTAACTGTTGAAGATGTACAGGTCTGAATCCTTCCTTAATTAGAAAACGTAAACCATTGGGAAGAAATTTTTTAGCCTCAGAAAGCTTATTGGCAACTGAAAGACGAACATAGGAAAAATAAGGTGTTCTATTTGAAAGAGAATGGTCCACAACGATTTCAGGGTCAAAGCTAACAAGGTCAACAAATGGTTCTTGATGAGACTGTATATCCACTTTAGAAACTAATGGGTCACTCATTAATACATTTCATAATTGTTTCATAACATGTTTCCTCTCCTGTTCCTTCTTTTTTTAATAGAACAATTGCATTATTAAAAGTGCTATTCCTTAAATCTTCCCATTATATACGTGCTATAGTAGTTTCCGTCCGAAAGAATTCGATCTTTTTTTATAAGACCTTCGATTTCAAAACCGAGTTTTTTGTAAAGATCAATCGCGTTCCCATTAGTTTCTAGAACATTCAGTACCATTTTTGTTATTCCGTTTGTGTCAGCCCAGAAAATGCTTTCTTTCATGAGGTTTTTTCCAATGCCATATCCCCAGAAATCTTTTTGTACACCTACACCAAATTCAACCTTATGAACAAAACGTTTTAAATCCGATCCTTCACATCTCGAATAGCCTACTACTCTATCTTCCACCTCGGCTACTAAAAATAAGTGTCTGGGATGGTTGGTATCCGTCTCGATAATTCGTTCAAATCCTTCTTGGTCGATGAACGCTTCTCCCTTTTCTCTGTCCATATTTTCGGTTTCACCATCAATCTGCAATCTTAATTCCGACAAACTCTTGGCATCCCTTTTTACTGCAGACCTTATTGTGTACGTTACATTTTTTACCTTGAACTCTTGGTAATTAATAATCATGAGAACACTCCATTCCAATATGTATAAATAAACCCACTCAAATTCCAGCCATCTATTGATATTGCTATATTTGCATCCGGTTGTTCAACACTTTTCTGATTGGTCGAAAAAATAAAAAACCAACGTACCCTACGAAACCTCCGAACGTATTGGTGATTAAATCGGTTACATCAAATATTCTTGAAGTGGGACTCCCCCACCATGCGCTTAGTAATTGAGAACCTTCAATTGCCAAACTAAAAAGAAAGGACATTATAATAGTGCTTAAAACACCCCGTTTCTTGACCAAAGGGTACAGAAATCCAAACGGCATCATCATTAAGATATTTAAAATAATGCCTCTAACAGCCCCATTATAATGCATTCTTAAATCACGAAAAGGTGTGAGATTGCCTTCATTCAAAATAATCCTATTCATTGCACCACTTGGCGGGTGAAATGGCATGATCGTGACAAATAAAACCATGACTATATAAAGGTACATTAGTGTTTTAAGGAAAAATTCCTGTTTGGTTGCCTTTTTCCATCTTTTATAAAAGTACAAAAAGTATAATAAACCCAATAATAAAAAATTAATAAAATAATCCAAATTACATCCTCCAGTTCCATCGTAAATTCTTCTCTTTTTATTTAACCATTAATTAGACGATGAAATTGAGTAATCGTTCCAATTCTTTTGGTTTTTTTCGTTTTTTCCCACCTCAATTCTTGAAAAATAGAAAAATGCCAAGCACCTGCCAATTTTCTGGTTAGTGCCTGGCAATTATATTTAAATCTATTTACCAATTAAGCTCTTAGCGGCACTATCTCCGGTTTTATATTAGGAAACGTGCCAGGCACCTTCGCACTTTTTTGTCTTACAAAACAAAAAATGGACCGACGGATTAACATCCATCGATCCCTCTCAATAATTATCGCGTCACAGTGTTTTTAGAAATATTGGAGTCGGAATCCATTCTCTTCGCAAGATTTACAAGGAGATAGACAATTGGTGTCGTCATAATAGCTGCAAAAAATTTAAACATGTACTGAGTCATGATTACAGTCCCTAAAATTCCAATTGGCATAGTTCCATAAAAAGCAATCGTTATAAATATGGTGGTATCGATCAATTGGCTCAGCATAGTGGAGGCGTTATTCCGAAGCCATAACTTTTTATCCCCATGCCTGTTCTTAAATTTATTAAACACAAACACATCTAGATTTTGGCTAACCGTATAGGAAATGAGACTTGCCAAAATGACCCGGAAGCTTCCATTTAAGATGGTTTCAAATGAACCTTGGTCTTTAAAAACTGGTGCCGACGGCAATTGGACGGTAATGGCGATAAAGATAAGAGCAAGAATTTGTGTTACTAATCCTGCCTTAACCGTTCTTTGGCCCTCTTTTTTTCCATAAACCTCAACGATTACATCAATTAACGGATATGTAAAAATATATACAATGACTGCCGCAGGTAGAATGAATGTGTCTCCAATGCTAAATAACTTAACTGCCACGATATTGGCTAAAATCAATAACCCCACAAAAATACCATTTAAATAAAAAATCATTTTATAAACCTTCCTTATCTGTTGTCAATTTTTTCAGGATAAAGATCATGATTCATCAAGCGGAATTGGGCCATTTCTTCATATTTGGTTCCCGGTTTTCCATAATTGCACCACGGATCAATGGAGATTCCGCCACGCGGGGTAAATTTCCCCCAGACCTCAATATATCTTGGGTCCAGCAGCTTGATTAAATCATTCATGATGATATTGACACAGTCCTCATGAAAGTCCCCGTGATTCCGGAAACTGAATAAATATAATTTTAGCGATTTGCTTTCGACTATCTTCTTGTCAGGGATGTAGGAAATATACATCGTTGCAAAGTCCGGCTGCCCTGTCAGCGGACAGAGGCTCGTAAACTCCGGGCAATTAAACTTCACGAAATAATCCCGGTTAGGATGGAGATTATCGACGGACTCCAATACTTCCGGTGCATATTCAAATACATATTTTGTTCCTTGATTCCCTAGTAGAGTTAAATCCTTTAAACCTTCCTCATGACTTCTTCCAGACATAAAAAAAACCTCCTGTAAAATGTAGGGTCCCACACTTTCACAAGAGAGTTTCACGCTTCCATTCTATTGCAAACTAAAAAGGATAAAAACATAAAAAGCCACATCCTTATGGACATGGCCTAGTGTCATGAATCCATAGTTTTTTATAGAGGGTATCAGCTATGAACCTCTCCCGTTCAAGACGGGTATTCTTTTTTCTAACTATACTATAAAGAAGACCGTTCTATTCGTCAAACAGAAATATTATTCTTAACATACACAAAATCAATACAATGGAATGGTATTGAAGTGCACTTAAAAAACATTTCCACTCGGCTAGTCTATTTGGGAACTTTCCCCTCCGTTCTCCAGCAGCGGAGTTTCAGCTGTAACACCTAACTTATTTAGTAGTTTAGCAATCGTTTTCATGCCACTATGGGGATTAATCTTTGTTTCAATGTAATAAGTCTCACCCGTCATGATCGACTCATATGTATGAATAGACGCGAATTTTTTTCTGTTTTTATGGACTGGCTGGAACGCAATCGCATAACGGTTTCCTCTATCCCCGCCTCCTAGAATAAAGCCTTCTTCTACAAGCTGACGAAGTGGGAGTTGATGCTCTTCAATCCACTGTAATGTCTTCTTCCAAAGTTCAGGAACGGAATTTCCAGAAATAACCTCTTCCTCGCCCTCATGATGAATGACGATATGGAGCTCATCCCATCTCTTATAAATGTTTCTTTGGAATGGCGTTGAAAAATTCCATAATTCCTCTACATCGTTTTCCTCGTCAAGAACCCATTTGATGGTTCTAAAAACTTCACTATAGGTTTCGGTCACGACAGTGTTCACATAGTTTCTTTCTTCGCTGTCTGCCTCATTTGATATTTTCGTAATCGCTTTAAAAACATCTTCAAAACGGTCATAAATCGAGCGGACCAGTGTTCGTTCTTCTTCAATGGTAGCCAATTTTTCACGTTTCCCTTTATAAGGCATCCGTAGTGCATCTACATACTGCTGAATGATAGGCTTGGCGTAAATGCTTAAATCAGGATTTTCCAAGCAAGGCATCAGAACAATATCTACTAATTGCTGATAATCGATTCCATACCATTTCGAACTGCCGAACGTTGCTTCATTTGATTCTTTGATTTGGCTTTTTGGTACCAACCCTACCAACAGATAGGTTTCATCTTTAAATTTTTCTTCAAACTTTCTTAAATATTTATTGCATTGGTTTACATCAACTCTTGCATAAACCTTTTGCTCAACGGCAAGAATCAACTTTTTTTCAACACCAGGATTTTTTTCATCGATGATATTTACCTTAAAAAAGACATCCAGTCTGCCTTTGTCGTCATTTCTTTCTGTTTCCTCGATTGTTTCCTGCTCATCGATATCGAGTTTGTTAAGATCCTTTTCGGCTATGACCTCTGGATTCCTGAATTGATTCACGTTCAACATGGCGATATCGGTAATATCGTCTAAATTTTCATCAGCCGATTCGGCAACGGCCATTAAAAATCTTTGAAAAGGATAATACCCAAGCATATGTCTTTCCGTCGGATCCAAGAGCCAAGATAAAAATCTGGAGTGCCATGTTTCTAAATGTGTAGCCCCAACAACATGGAAGACATTGGGCCGATCAATCAAAAATTTTAAGGCCACAAAATCTTTATCCATTGTTAATTCATAGAGCATTCGTTTTAGTGATTTCAATTTGATTCCTCCATTATGTGATGAACTAAGAAGACACAATTATCCTACTATATTACTAAATAAAAAATTTTTAAACTACTAAATGGCTTCATTGGTTTATTTCTTTAAGTTTCCCTTAAAATCGTCCATAGAACGCTCCCTAAAATAGGAAAAAACACTTAATTTTTCTGAGAATCACTGCTACAATTTTCTTAAAAGCTAGAGTAAAGGATTAACTATGATTATCTTATTAAATTCCGATACACCCCACTATTTACAGATTTATAATCATATAAAAAGGGAAATTGCCACAGACCATCTTCAAGCCAATGACAAGCTCCCCTCGATCAGAAAACTGGCTGAATTCCTCGGTATTAGTACGACACCCGTGGAACAGTCTCTTTTAAAAAAAATTGAAACGCTGTGTATGGTATTAAGGTATGAAATAAAAAAACGGTCATCCCTGTAAATTGGACTAACCGTTTTATGTATGAAAAATTACATATCTAAATCTGTAAATGCATAAGGTACTAATTCCCTTAGCGTCAGTTCTAAGATTTCTTTCTTCTGATTTGTTAAATAAACCGGCATTTCAGGAGAACAAAATTCCACTAGAACTTGTCTGCAAATACTGCAGGGCGGCAAATAATCTTCGGTATCACCTGCGACAGCAATTGCCTGAAAATCACCCTTTTTGTAACCGGTTGCTACGGCGGTGAAAATGGCGGTTCTCTCGGCACAATTTGTTGCGCCAAATGAAACATTTTCCACGTTGACCCCATTAATGACCGTACCATCTTTTAATAAAAGTGCTGCTCCCACCGGGAATTTGGAATAAGGAATATAAGCTCGATCCTTTATCTTACGTGCGCTTTCCAATAATTGCTCTTTATCCATAGGATTCATCCCTTTCAAAGATAAATGAACTTTAATAGTTCCCTTAACGCCAAAGTTTAGTTGGCAGGAATTTTATTATCGTATTTTTTTGTCAATTTTTCAATAACAAAAATAATCGTTAGCATTATAATTTTAGTGTTATTCCATTAATGTTTCTTTTTTTCATATAATTAATAATCAAATTCAAGAAAAGCGAATTTGAAAACTCGCAATCAATTGCATGTTAGACCTTTATGTATAAACATAAAATGGCTATCAAATCCCTATTCAAATTGATAGCCATTCTATGTAAGAGATTTAATGTTTATTATAAAATAAAAAAAGTGGCGTTTTTCCAACTTCATTCCTGATTATTTCTGTTTTCATCCATGTTTCCTGCCAAATTATTAACGGCATTTTTTGTTGCATCTACTGTTTTCATCGCAATATTCTCTGTTGCTTCTAAGGCATTGTGCACCGTTTCAAAAGCGGAACCCGCGGTGTTTTTTATACTTTCTGCAATACCTTCGTTATTCTGTTGATTATTTCTTCGGTTTGCCATTTTGTTCACCTCCAATCGCCGTTAGATTATGTATTTTCCATTTATTTATACCAATCAGCTTGTTCCATATGAGGAAATGGAATATCCGTATCGACCTTTCCTTCAATTTTCTTGAAGTGAAAGTCTTCCCCTTGTAACCATTTGGAGAAATCAAACTTGGTTGGTTCTTGGTCGCCACCTAGAACAAACCAGGACTCCAATCCCCTTGGAAAATAGGCGGAGGTATGGATTGTTCCGGCCCAGCTGCCATAAAGCTTGGAAAACACGCCCTGACCGGTGTCATTCAAAAGCCTGAAGGCTTCAAATCCGCTCATTCCACGTGTTTGATTTTCTTCTACAATTTGCAATCTCTTATTTGAATCCTCCAAAATATGACGGTTTTCTTCGGTCAGTATTTTAAAGTGATTGGTACACGCATAGCCTTGCCGGAATTCCACTCTTCTTGGAGAGGTTTCAACAATAACGGGTGGCTCGCCCGTTTGATCAAATAGTGTATAGGCGAAAGACCCACGGTGCGGAATCACCTTTAGAAGTTCAACCGCTTCCTTCGCGTTGGCGCAGCGTTCTAGGATGAGCCTGCCAATCATATGGCAAATAAAGCCGTCTCCCGGACGTTTGCGGTTCATGAACGTATAGCCCATTGCAAGACCCTGTTCGTTCATTCCATCACTTCGGCCGGTAATTTTTTGGCTAACTCCTATGGTCGCATAGCCTCCATCCGTTGGCTTGTAAATCACATAGCGTCCATCATAGGTTTTAGGATGGTAGTCGTAATTTCGGACCATATAATGATCCCCAACATAAATGGAACATCCAGAAGGATTGATTTTCACTCTGTATCCGCCGAACTCTAGCAATACCCTTTCTACCGGCCACTCCAAAGCATCCCGCAACCCAAGCAATTCTTCCCAAATGGAAGGAGCCAACTCTTGGAAAATCATTTCAGTTTCTTTCCTATCAATCCGAAACTGTGGCTTACGGACTTTCCATTGCCGCTCCCGATTTCTGACCAATATTGAATCCTTGAGCTGTTCACCCTGCATATAGCCAAAATCATAATGTGTACCACGAAATTGAATAATGTCTGCAAATACTTTTTTCATGCTGATTTCCTCCATTTGCCGCTATACCCTAAGGATAACGGGAACCCATCAAAAAATAAAATTATGCTTCTGCCAATTTTGTGTGAATAGGCTTGATTTTGTATAACTAAAAAACGACAGATACCCTGTCGTCATTTAAAATCCTTATTGAACAAAGGGCCCCGATCGTTTAAGAAGAAAACTTTAAAGGTTGAGATCTAAATCATTTAAAGTCCGATTTAATATTTATCTGATTTTCTCCGCCAACTCTAAAATAATTCCCTCCGGACCACGAACGTAGCATAACTTATAACTTTCTTCATATTGCTGTATCTCACTAAAGATTTCCATACCCCTCTCTTTCAATTTTGCAACAATAGCTTCAATATCTTCAACAGCAAAGCAAATATGTCGGATACCAAGCGTATTTGCAAAAGGTTGCTGAATATCTTTTTCATCTGACGGCGTATAAAATTTGACTAGCTCTATCCATGTCTCACCATCTGGCATCCCCAATCCTACACATGCCGTTTTAACATTATTAAGCCCAACTATTCTGTCCAACTGTTCTCCGTCCAACTCCCATTCCGCTTGCACTTCAAGTCCTAAATCAAGAAAAAACGCTTTAGCCTCTGAAAGATCATTTACGTTTATACTCACATGATCTATTCTATTGATCTTCATATCTCCTACCACCTCAGTTCCTATTATTTTACACTGCTCTTTTCACTATTACCCCCTTACAAAAATCCGTCAATTAATAGTATATTTTTCACAAGAAAAATTGTAGAATATCCCTATCAATATAGTTTTGTGTCGAAATTGGGAAAGGGGTTTATACTTGCTAAGAACTATTTTTACTCTTTTTTTATTTTATTATCCTCTGGTAATGGGGATTATTTGGATTACTGGGAGTATGATTTACTATTTTAAAAAGGAAAGAAATTTTAAACACCCTATTTTTAGGGATGATGAATTGCCTTTTATCTCATTACTTATTCCTGCTTTTAATGAAGAACAAACAATAGAAGAAACTGTAAGATATGCTTCCAATATAGATTATCCCAATTTTGAAATAATAGTGATCAATGATGGTAGCAATGATAAAACAATTTCTATTTTACAATCGATATTACCACTCTACCCCAAATTAAGGGTCGTTAACGTTGTTAATAACAAAGGGAAAGCTAATGCTTTAAAGCAAGGTCTCCTCGTAAGCAAAGGGGAATACATTGCAACGATAGATAGCGATGCGATCTTAGATAAAAAAGCACTAAGGTATATCATTCCTCATTTTATTACCCCTCATAATGGAGAAAGAGTGGGGGCTGTAACCGGGAACCCCCGTATTAGAAACAGGACAAGCTTAATTTCGAAAATTCAGTTAGTAGAGTACGCGAGTATTATTGGCTTAATTAAACGAACTCAAAGAATACTTGGAAAAGTAATGACTGTATCCGGTGTGTTTGTTGTCTTCAGAAAAAAGGCTTTGTTAGACGCAGGTATGTGGGACACAGATCTAATTACTGATGACATTGGTGTAACGTGGAAATTACAGAAAAAGTTTTGGGATGTTCGATACGAACCGAAAGCTTTATGTTGGATGTTAGTCCCTGAGACGATCAGAGGAATTTGGAAACAGCGATTAAGATGGACACAGGGTGGAATTGAGGTGATCTTGCGTCATAAAGACATCTTCCTAGACAGGAGACAAAGAAGACTATTTCCCGTCTATATTGAACAAGTTTTAAGTATATTATGGGCTATTATATGGTTTGCTTCTGTACTTTTGGCTCTTTTCAAATTTATATTCCTTCATTCTTTTGTTCTACCTACACTTTGGATTGGCAATTATTTATCACTAATTTGTTTGATGCAATTTTTTGTAGCACTTTTAATTGAAAAAAATTACGAGAAAAATATCTTAATTTACCTCCTTTGGGCAATTTGGTACCCTCTTATTTATTGGCATATCAACGCTCTATTAGTCATTGCAGCCTTACCAAAAGGACTAAAGATTCTAAAGAAAGATAAACCTCAATATGCAACTTGGGAAAGTCCAGATCGTGGATTGCATCTATAATAAGGGGCGGTGTAATACAGATGATTATTAAAGTTCAACAGTCTAGAATTAGAACCTTTATTGAATTCTTGATTACTTTATTTGGTTGGTTCTTTTTATTACTTTTTCTTTATAATGTATCCCTTCATTTTCAAACTCGACTAAATTACCGTTTTTACCTATTAAATTTATCTAACACTAATTCAATAATGTTGTTTACTTTTTTTTCATTTGCTATCGCAACTGGTTCAATGATGTGGTGGAGTTCCTATAATAAAAGAAAATATGGACCATTAAAAAGGAGAAAATTCCCTTTACCAACAGACAATCAAGAAATTTCAGCATATTTTCAAATCAGCGAAGAGGATGTAAAACGTAATCAGGATAGTCGTTATGTAGAAAAAAAGTAACCTTTTTAAAAAGGCTAGTTTTTTTGAACTAACGCTTCATTCTGAGCTAAGTATGGAGCTGCTAAGGCAGCTCCTTTATATAACGCAATTAAACCCTTTCAAAATCCACCAAGTTCCAGCATCGCAACCCTTTAGTTAAAGAGTAATTCTTCCCATTCACAATTATCTATCTGGTCATCTTTTGTTTCGCAAAACAGTTATAAATCCATTCAAAATATTGTGGCTAACAACAAAACCTTTACGTTTATAGAATTCTAATGCATCATTACCATTTGAAACAAAAATAAAATAATCCTCTATATCATCAAATTGGTTCAACCATTTCATTGAAATATCAAAGAGCACTGAACCAATCCCATATCGTCTATATTCCTCTTTTATATAAAACTGAGATAAACACCCTACATTGTTCCTATTCACTGAAGAAAGATCAAAAAAAGTTGCGAAATCATTTGAGTAGACTTCTTTAGGAGAGATATTTGAATAAACATAACCAACTATTTTGTCACCATCTCTTACAACCACGATTTGATTGTCTATTGCACTTTTTATTGAAGAAAGCATCCTTGTCTCAAAATTCATTTCATCAAACAATTCAGGTGTAATTTTTGCCTTTGATTTTTGAAAAAACATAAGTTCATTACACAACTCTTTACAAGAGTAAGCTTTTTCAATTGGTATAATTTCATATTTTATATTCATTCTTTATTTCACACCTTTTGATATCATACTAATAATTATAATCATTCCCTCCTTATCAAACAATTCTGCTTCGTTAGTTTTATAACTTCAATAAAAAAATGCATATCTTTTCCTGGGTTAAGCAACATAAAAGAAAACAGTTAAGGAGTATAGAAATGTTCGTATCATTCATAAGATTTGGACTCTTTTTGATACCCTGGTTATCTGTTTTCTTCATTCCAAAAAATGAGTTTAAAAAGTATATGCCCGTAGCAACATTTGGATCATTGTTGGCTTTAGTACAAAGTATATTATCTGTTCCATTTAAATGGTGGACAGTAAAAGGCGGGCTTCTAAATAAAGCCTTTAATGATTTTGGCTTTATTTTTGGACCATTCTTTATAGGAACCATATGGATTTTTAAACTGACTTACGGAAAGCCTTGGTTGTATTCTTTGGCTAATTTATTGATGGATGTATTTCTTGCCTTTCCTGCAAATTGGCTGTTTCAAAAATTAAAGGTTTACAAATTAGTGAACTTTAAACCAAAACACATTTTTTACACATCCATTTGTTTTGCTCTTGTTATCTACGGCTATCAATCATTCATAACCCGACCTAAGTCCAGTAAGTGATACTGGATTTTCTTTTTGTTGCATAGTTTTTGTCAAATACGCATTATTCGTTTATCTTCTTCAACTAACTATACTGCACATTTGATGGTATATCCCTTTTTATAAAAATGCTGATAATTTGATAAACTAGGCATCCATCCAAACATATTTAGATGAACACTCATAATTTACTGTAACTTTGAATGAGAGGATGATATGAATGGTTTACTACATATTTTTGCATCACTACAATCCATGGTATAAACCTATTGTCGTTCCGTTTATTCCCCCATCACCGATACCACCCGCCGCTATTACCTATCGAAATTTGAGCGAGTATGGTTTAAAATACCCTTATTAGACTTGATTGCCATAACAGCAACTAGATCTTGTATGAAAGCACCCCTTCGTTAAAAAAAGAAAAATAAACTTTTTTAAAAGTTCAATAAAAAATGGCCACCGTAATGGCAGCCGGGTCTTAAAGGAACGCACCCGTTTCTTTAAGTACAATTTTCACGATGTTGCTTTCGTAATTTTATAATTTTTATGATTGACTATGGTTGTAATAGGTTCATTTTTCTTCTTATTGTATCCGTACTCAACAATAACAGAATTTTCTCTTACAACCGTAACAGTCCCTTCATGGCTTTCCCCATCACGCTTAAATAAAATATTGTCCCCGATTTTAGCAGTTGCCATTTAATCACCCCTGAACTTATTATTTTCAGCAAAGATAAAAAAATGCAGGAACAATTAAGATAATGAGGTGTATTTATTGCTTAAAAGAAAGACCCAGTTTGTTTAAGTACACATTTTCACAAACTCAAAATATTAGCATAGTGAAGCCTCGCCCATTCCCATTTCACCATTCTGGTCACCTTTTTAAATTCCCTACAAATAGCAAAAGCTCCTGCCCCTTCTTCCACTAAACTGCCCGTTCAATAAGGATTAATTACATTTTTCCTTCTTTTATCCATACCCATATCCGAAAACTACCGAAAACTGATACCAAGAATAGAATCATCATCATTATTACCCATATTGATAATCTATTTATTTCTTTTAAACCATCTGCATTTACAAATACAAAAGCTGAAAAGCCAAATAACGCTAAATAACAAAATACATTAGGAATGATCCAAATCAAACGTAATTTTATATTTTTCAATAATATCATCCTTACTGCAAGCCTGTATTATAACTTCATATTACAAATTCGACAGTAACCATCTAATTCCTTGTTAAACAAAGCTGCCCCATTCTTGTAATAAGATTCTTTTTTAAGGTACGATTGTCAATCCATATACATTTTTTTAAATAACTATGGCCCCATAGGCTATAATAATCCCACCATTTGAAGCCCATGAAAAATGCCATCATCTGAAACAGATTTTGTCACAAATTTGGCGACTTCCTTTACTTTTTCTTCTGCATTTCCCATGGCGACACTATTTTCTACCATAGAAAGCATTTCAATATCATTTAGCCCATCGCCAAAGGCATAGAGATGTTCTTGGGGAAACCCAAGTTTTTTCGCAATCTCGCTGATTCCTTTAGCTTTAGAGCCACCTTTTGGGACAACATCCATTGCCACAGGATGCCATCTAACAAAATCAAAGTCGTGAAACTCCTGCTCGTACTGTTTCTCTTCCCCTTCCGCGCAAAAAAGCTGCGCTTGATACAAATCCCGCCCCTTAAAATAGTGCGGATCATATGTAGGTAAACTGGTTGATTTAAAAAACTCAAAGCTTTCTTTGATATATTTGTGTTCCGGAACATTTGCTTTCATATCTTCATGGTCCATATAGACGACCGGATGATTCCGCTGCAAGGCTGCGCTGGTTAATTTTTCAACAGAGGAGATTTTTAACGGGTTTGTATACAGGACTTCCCCTTCCAACACCACGTACTGCCCGTTATAGCCAATGTAGGTGTCAATCGCCAATTCCTTTTTCAAGTCCTCAAACATAAATGGTGCACGTCCTGTTGCAATGGCAACAACATGCCCCATTTCTTTTAATGTAAAAATAGCTTCTTTCGTTGATCTTGGCAGTTTTTTATCCTCATCCAATAAAGTCCCATCTATATCAAAAAATATAACGCTCTTGTTCTTCATGTCGCTCCTGCCTTCCCATTTCAGCTTTGACAAAACTGACTAAATGATTTCTGATTGTATTATACAATTTAAGATACTCCTTTAGGAAAAAATAAGGGCTACCAAAACGGTTTCTCTCGGATAAGCATCTTTTACTCTTGGATAAGGAACCTTTTATCTCGGATAGTCATCTGTTACTCTCGGATAAGCATCTTTTACTCTCAACTTACGAAATTCGCTAAAAAAATCATCCCCCTCTCCCCACCCCAAACCGCTATAATAAAACTATCATCACCATTTATGGGGGCTATTGTGTTGGACAAGGAAAACCAGGATATAAATCAGGAACCGCCAGAGTGGGAAGCATCACTCACCGAAGAGGAAATAATCGAATGGGAAAAACAGAAGGCCAAAAGTAAAAAACGCAGAAAAGTTGCTGCCAAAATAATTAGTTCTTTGCTTGTGTTTGCTCTTTTAATAAGCACGTTGGGCATGTGGTTTGATGTATTTAACTTGCCTGCGATTCGGTTTGTGAAAGTATCAAATCAACTGTCCAAGCAACCGGAAGTGAAGGAATACAAAAAGTCTGTTGTCTCGCTGGAGTGGGACGGGGTGAGGGGAACTGGCTTTAACGTCGCTTCTGATGGGTTAATAGTCACCAACCACCATGTGGTCGAAAAATCGAATCGGGTAAATGTTTATTTCCGTAACGGCGATTCTTACGTAGGTAAGGTCATTGCCACCCGGCCGGATCTTGATCTTGCCCTTGTTGACATAAAGGCAAAGAACTTGCCCGTTTTGCCGCTTGCCGCAGAACAAGATTGGGAAATGTGGAACAGCGAGAACATTCTTTTTATCGGCAATCCACTAGGCTTTTCGCAAATCGCCAATGAAGGCGTGGTGAAAAGCCCAATCCAGTTATCTGGATGGGATGTTCCCGTCCTGATGATTGAAGCCCCGATTTATAAAGGAAACAGCGGAAGTCCGGTGATCAATCAGGAAGGACAAGTGATCGGCGTCATCTTTGCCACCTTGCAAAACCCGGAAGTGGACACCAAGGAAATTATCGGGGCGGCTGTGCCCTCGGTTTATATTAAGCAGATGCTTGATGAAGTGAATAACTAACTTGCCTCCTTTCGTAAGGAGGCTATTTTTTTGATAATTTATGTTTAATTCTGGGTAGACTTTGGATGAATGACGTCGTTTAAGGAGGAATTATGAAAGTATCCGATTTCATCATCAGCTGTTTAGAAACCGAAAAGGTCGAATATGTCTTTGGTATTGTTGGCAAGGAGACGATTGATCTCGCTGATTCTTTATCCAAATCCACCCAAATTCAATTTGTGAATGTACGGCATGAGCAAGGGGCGGCTTTCATGGCGGATGTTTACGGAAGATTAGCGGGCAAAGCGGGCGTTTGTTTTTCTACCTTAGGGCCCGGGGCTACCAACCTTATGACAGGCATTGCCAGTGCCCAACTCGACCATTCCCCTCTGGTGGCTCTCATTGGGCAGGCGGATGTTGCCCGGAATCATCCGGAATCTCATCAATATCTAGACATCGTTACCCTAACGGAACCAGTGACAAAATGGAACACCCAGATCATGAATTCACAAACTGTTCATGTTACCATTCGAAACGCGTTTCGAATGGCAACGATGGAAAAACCAGGTGCGGTGGCGGTTGTCCTGCCGGAGAATTTTTTAACGCAGCAGATTTCTGCCAAACCGCTTCCAGTTCAGCCTTTGCCCCAAACAGTCCCTGCAGTGGAGACGATTGAGGCGGCCCGTACCCGCATCCAAAACAGTAGGAAACCATTTCTTCTGGTTGGGAATGGTGTGATAAGAGAGGATGCAACCCAGGAGCTGCAAGCTTTGATTGACACATTGCAAGCGCCTGTGGCGCACAGCTTTATGGCAAAAGGAATACTGCCAAAAGAACACTCTTTCAATTATTTTACTTTTGGATTTGCTGAAAAGGATGAGGTGATTGCCGGAACCCAGGAATGTGATTTAATCATTAGTATTGGATTAGATTTGGTGGAATCTCCTACGAAAAATTGGAACGATCGTAAGATGCCAGTTTTGCATATCGACACATTACCTGCAGAAGTGAATGAATATTACCCGGTCGAAATCGAATGTGTCGGGAATATCAAGAAGACACTCCAGTCGCTTAATCAACTTGGGCTCCCAACAAAATCGTGGGTTCCTGCCGGAAATCTCAAGGAAAAAATTATGACTGCCCATCAAATTAGCGATGCTCAGTCCAAACCAAGCGGCAGCCCTCTGAGCATTGAGCAAATTCTGTATTGTATTGAAGCTGTCGCAGCTGAGAATACAATTTTGATTTCAGATGTCGGTGCTCATAAGGTTTCGATTGCGAGGACCTATCAGCCAAAACAACCAAATAGAGTCATCATTTCAAACGGTTTGGCTTCGATGGGAATTGCCCTTCCAGGTTCGATTGGCGCCAAACTGGCTTGTCCTGATGATCCGGTTATCTGTATTACTGGTGATGGCGGCGCGGTCTTGAATATTGCGGAGCTTGAGACAGCCAAAAGGCTCGGGCTTTCCTTTATGATCATTGTCTTGAATGATTCGATGTTAAAGCTTGAGGTACAGCAAATGAACAAGCGGTTTGGAGAAAGCTATGGTGTCACTTATAAAAACCCTGATTTTGTCCAACTGGCTGAAAGCTTTGGCATTAAGGGAAAAAAGGTTAAGACCATAGAGGAATTTGAAGTGGTACTTAAAGAGAATCTCCACCGCCAGGAAGAGATTGTCTTAGTCGAAGTGGTTATGCCGAATTAAAAATCTGTTTTTCTGCTGCAAAATGGGGGGCCTTTTTATGCCCCCCATTTCGTTACAGCACAAATCTTGAATCATGAAAAAACCATTTGCTGAGTAGTGGATTTTGCGCTGACTTTCTGTATAAAGGCATGTGCTTTTTTAATGATTTCATCCTTGTCATGATCCATCGAAGCAACATGGTAAGAATGATAAAGTGTCACTACCTCTTTTTGGATCGAGCTAACATGCTCGACAGTATACTCGGTGTTTGACGGCGGCACTACATGGTCAACAATTGATTTAAAGCAAAGGATAGGCTGTGTGATGGTTGGAATGATGGTAGGTGTCTTTGTCATAAGCGCTTGGATTTCATGAATCGCTCGTAACGGGACCTTGTCATACGTTATTTCCTGGACACCCTTCAGCCGAATATCGGGTGAACCTTCAGGGAGAAATCTGGGACTTGTTTTTCCAACCAAATATTCATAATCCGGTATACTTAACGCCGCATTAATCGTGATGACGCCATTAATAGTTGGATATTTATTCGCCAACCAAAGCGCTAACGCCCCGCCCATCGATTGTCCCATAACAAAAATCGTTGAACACCGCTCCTTAAGGTACTGATACCCCGCTTCAAGGTCAGACATCCAGTCACCGTAAGTCGCATTCTCCAAATCATGAGGGTGAGTCCCATGGCCTGCTAACCGCGGGGCAAAAACGGTATATCCTAATTCTGATAATTTTGCCCCCAAGTACCTTACACTCTGTGGAGTCCCCATAAAGCCATGGGAAAGTATGATGCCAACTTTGCTGCCTTCTATAAAAAACGATTCTGCTCCATCCAATACTGGATATAATTCTTTCATTAACCGTTTCCCCCCTCATTTTTCCGATAATTTGGCATGTATTATATTTGTCGCCGTTTCCTGTTCTTATTAAATGGATTATAATTCATATTATTCCTACCTGTCAACTAGGTTTTAAGAAAATGAAACTCCCCCTTTCGAAAACAGATGCTTGAACTCATTATTTTTCAGCTTAATCTGTCTATTCGACCGTCTCCAAGATTATCTCGCCGGCTCGGTCGTTTAGAGTGCTTCTATTCGACCGAGCCGCAGATTTTTCCACCTTCTCGGTCGTTTAGAGCCCTTCTATTCGACCGTTCCCCTGATTTTTCCACCGACTCGGTCGTTTAGAGCCCTTCTATTCGACCATTCCCCTAATTTTTCCAACTTCTCGGTCGTTTAGAGCCCTTCTATTTGACCGTTCCCACGATTTTTCCACAGGCTCGGTCTTTTAGAGCCGGCCTATTCGACCATCTCCTCGATTTTTTCACCTTCTCGGTCGTTTAGAGCCCTTCTATTCGACCGTCCCTTTGATTTTTCCACCGGCTCGGTCGTTTAGTGCCCTTCTATTCGACCGTCCCCACGATTTTTCCCCCTGCTCGGTCGTTAAGATCCTTCCTAAACGATAAAGAAAACATCATTAGTTAATCACCCTCGTTTCACGGAGTGGTGGTTCCCCCCTCGCGCTCAATGCCCCTTATCACAACATTCCCCTTCTTGTGTCCCTTCTCGACATATCGATGAGCCTCCACGATTTCATCCCATCCATAATATCTATCAACGGCCACTTTTAACTCCCCCGCCTCAACCAGTTCTTTAAGAAAAACGAGAGCATCGGAAGTTTCAGGTACATTTTGGCCCAAGATCAGCTTTATGCCTTTGGTCATTTTTGCCCTAATCATCTGAATTCCTGGGAGCAGTACTGTGAGATTGATATATGTACCGTCCTTTTTCAAGGATTTCATGCAGGCTGAAAATGAACTCTTGCCTACTGTATCAAAGATAACATCATAGTTCTCACCAGTACTTGAAAAATCCTCTACCGTGTAATCAATCAAACTGTCGGCACCTAATCGTTTCACCCATTCAAGATTGGAGGTGCTGCATACCGCTGTTACACTTGCCCCGAAATGCTTGGCAATTTGGACGGCGTAGCTTCCGACACTACCTGAAGCACCATAGATTAGTACCTTTTGCCCGCTCCCAACGTTCGCTTTTTTAAGGAAATGTAAGGCAGTACGTGCCCCAATGGGAATGGCAGCAGCTTCCTCAAAGGTGATATTGGCAGGCTTAAGCGCCATAGGTCCATCCTCTGGGAGGCATTTATATTCGGCATAAGCGCCAAATCCCTGCAAGGAAGCTGCAAAAACCTGGTCCCCTTGCTTGAACTTGCTCACATTACTCCCTACGGACTCTACTTCCCCAGCTAACTCCATTCCCAATATCTCCTTTTTCGGCTGCCTGAAACCAAGTGCGATCCTAGCAGGGAGCCAAAAAGCGGGAGGAACCGAAAAAGCTCGTGCCCGTATATCTGCTACTGTTACAGTGGTTGCCTTTATTTTTACCAGGATTTCATTTTCTCTAGGAACCGGCTTTTCTACCTCTTCTTGAAAAAGAACTTCAGGGGGACCGTACCTTTTGTACACAATCGCTTTCATCTACTCGCCTCCTCAATACTTAATATCATACGTTTTGCACCAATAAAAAGAACACCCTTCGATTCTTCTTAACTTAGGTCAATGAAGCCGTTTCTTTTCCCTTTTGTCATAGAATCTATCCTTCGTGTACCCATGTTTTTAGGTGAATTTAGCTTTGGATTTTGGCTAATTTTTCAAAGGTGGAAAAGCGATTATAAGTGGCTGACTACTAATCTTTAGTTAATCGCTTTTTGATTCTGCTCAATGACTCTGGGGTCATTCCAAGATAACTGGCCAATTGATGCTGGGGGACACGGTTTAGTAGTTGAGGACGCTTGTTGACGATTGATTTGTACCGTTCTTCCGGAGTCGACTTGATGAACTCGGCGAATTCATCTTGTACCTCGCGAAGGCTAATCTCCATCATTTTGCGTGTCATGGTTTCCAATTGCGAGTATTTGTCATACATCACCTGCTCAGAATCGAAGTCGCCAACTACCAACATCGAATCTTCTAAACTCGTATAAGAGTACTTCGAAGGCTCTGCCTGGTTTTGGTCATTGACTATCGGAATCGCTTGCTCTTCGGTAAAAAAATTCGCAGTAACTTCTTTGCCAGATTCATCAACAAAAAACTGGCGAACACACCCTTTTAAAACGAAATAACATTTAACAACAGGCAGATCTCCTTGTGCAAGGAGGATTTTTCCTTTTTTAAATTCTTTGATCTTAATCGCCTCGGAGATTTTCTGTTTTTCCGCCTCGTTTAGGGTAGTAAATTCATTCATATATTTTAACAGTATTTCCTTCATGATATGGTCCCCCGCAGGATTTTTACCTTTATTTTACCATTTTTATCCACGTAACTAAATCAGATTTAACCTGAAAGGTTTAACTTTTGGGTTCCATTCGATTTTCTATTTCTGTTATTCTATCGGTTATGTCTTCCTCTCCGTTTATAATTACTTTTTCAATAATCGTTGTACGATACCCGGTTTCTCGTTTTATTTCTTGTATGTATTGGTACGCCGCCCTTGGAATATCGCTTTTACCCCTTGCTTTAAACGGTCCACTTGAAACCATGCCCGTTCCATCAATACTTAGATGAACCTCTAGGATAAATTTCACATATATCACCTCATCTCTATTATAGAACATATGTTTGATTTTTAGGTAAAAAAATAACCGCCTAATGTGATCTGACCCCATAAAGTTGGACAAAAATATTACGCTGATTTCTCGGTGGTAAGAAGCCTGTACTGAACAGGGCTCTTGCCA